>OZ252029.1:3412500-9113711 GCA_965247515.1 Bryobacterales bacterium
GGGCGGTGTGTACAAGGCCCGGGAACGTATTCACGGCGTCGTTCTGATACGCCATTACTAGCGATTCCACCTTCATGCAGGCGAGTTGCAGCCTGCAATCCGAACTGAGGACGGTTTTTAGGGATTAGCTCCGCCTTGCGACTTCGCAACCCGTTGTACCGCCCATTGTAGCACGTGTGTAGCCCTAGACATAAAGGCCATGATGACTTGACGTCGTCCCCACCTTCCTCCAACTTGTCGCTGGCGGTCTCCTGCGAGTGCCCGGCATGACCCGGTGGCAACACAGGACGAGGGTTGCGCTCGTTGCGGGACTTAACCCAACATCTCACGACACGAGCTGACGACAGCCATGCAGCACCTCTACTGGAGTTCCCGAAGGAAACCCCCCGTTTCTGAGGGTTGCTCCAGCAGTTCAAGCCTAGGTAAGGTTCTTCGCGTTGCGTCGAATTAAACCACATGCTCCACCGCTTGTGCGGGCCCCCGTCAATTCCTTTGAGTTTCAGCCTTGCGACCGTACTCCCCAGGCGGCGTACTTAACGCGTTAGCTCCGGCACAAACCCAGTGAAGGGCCTACACCAAGTACGCATCGTTTAGGGCGTGGACTACCAGGGTATCTAATCCTGTTTGCTCCCCACGCTTTCGAGTCTCAGCGTCAGTTGCGATCCAGAGAGCCGTCTTCACCACCGGTGTTCCTCCTGATATCTACGCATTTCACCGCTACACCAGGAATTCCACTCTCCCCTCTCGCACTCTAGTCCGCCAGTTTCGATTGCACCCTCCCAGTTGAGCCGGGAGATTTCACAACCGACTTGACGGACCGCCTACACTCGCTTTACGCCCAGTAATTCCGAACAACGCTTGGAGCCTACGTATTACCGCGGCTGCTGGCACGTAGTTAGCCGCTCCTGCTTCTGCGGGTACCTTCATTATAGTCCCCGCTGAAAGATCTTTACGACCCGAGGGCCTTCATCGATCACGCGGCGTCGCTGGATCAGGGTTTCCCCCATTGTCCAAGATTCCCCACTGCTGCCTCCCGTAGGAGTCTGGCCCGTGTCTCAGTGCCAGTGTGGCCGTGTGCCCTCTCAGGCCGGCTATCGATCGGAGCCTTGGTGAGCCATTACCTCACCAACAAGCTAATCGACCGCGGGCCCATCCTCGAGCGTATAAAACTTTCTTCCGTAGAACGTATGCGGTATTAGCTCCAGTTTCCCGGAGTTATTCCCCACTCGAGGGCAGGTAACCCACGTGTTACTCACCCGTCCGCCACTTTACTAACTTCCCGAAGGAAGCTTTCTCGTTCGACTTGCATGTGTTAAGCGCGCCGCCAGCGTTGATTCTGAGCCGGGATCAAACTCTCGAGTCAAAGAATGTTAGCTTCGCAATCCGCACACCACGACCGCACCCGAAGGCTAGGCCGCAGCGCACGAAACCACGAGGCAAACTCGTGAGTCTCGCCCCAACTAAAACTCGGAACTGACGCATGTTACTGCGCGTCCAATCAAACTTGTCAAAGACCAACGCCGCAGAAGATCGCTTCTCGCTGTGACCAGCGAAATCCCTCCCCGGCAAAACTGTTGGATTTTCAATCGCGAATCCGTCTTCGTCGGCGTCCTTTCGTCGGATCTTTCGGCCTGACTCTTGATTCGCTTTTCGCTTAACGTGGCGATCGGTGTTGCTTGTCTAAACTTGCTTCCTGCTCCTCGCCGTGTAGCGCTCTGCCCTTTTTTAGGCCGCGACAAACCGCAGCCCCTCCCAGGGGCACAAGAAGAAGTTTACCATCGGTTCTCGGACAGATGCAAGCTTCATCTTCATTTTTCTCCGTTTTTCTTTGCGCCGACTGCTAAGAGAGCCATTGGTCGATGTTCTGGCGCACGAACAAGTCGTCGTTGAGATGCGGGTAGGCCCTGTAAACACGGTCGATCTCGTCGCTCTGGCCTCTCGACAAGCCATCGTTCGGATGGAGCAGCCAAAGGCCTTCCAGCAAGCCCTGTCGGCGTAGCACCTCGTGAATGCCGGCGATGCAACCGGCGAATCCATGCTGAGGATCGAAGAATGCGGCGTTGGCATCGGTAACTTGGTTGGCGAGCCGCAGGTACTGCTGAGGCGTCGGAAAATCCCTCGTCGTCAACCGCCGCGCTTCCTGAAGGTGGTCGATCGCGCGGCGCGTCCAGGCGGCCCAATGTCCCAACAGCCCACCCACGATGCGCAGCGGCTTATCGGTTTTTGACGACGTGAATCGGAACTGGGTGACCAAGTCCATCAGGATGTTGTCGTCGTTGCCGCTATAGAGTGCAATGTCCTCTCTCCCCGACTCGGCGACAGCGCGGACGACGTCAAGTGTCTGATAGCGGTTGAACGGCGCGATCTTGATCGCCACCAGCTGCTCGATCTCGACGAAGCGGCGCCAGAAGTCGTACCCCAGCATCCGCCCGCCGACCAAAGGCTGCAGGTAGAACCCGAACAGCGGGATGACTTCCGCGACAGCCTTGGCGTGCTCGATCAGCTTGGGTGTCGACGCCTTCGCCATCGCCGAGAGACTCAGCAAGCCAGCTTCGTAGCCAAGATCGGCTGCCAGCTGCGCCTCGGCGACCGCCTGCTTGGTCTTGCCGCACACGCCGGCGATCCGGATGACTTGTCGCTTCCTGGGACGTCGAAGCTCGGCAACGCACTCGGCCGCCAACTCGAGCACGGGCCGGTAGAGACCGACCTTGGGATCGCGAATCTCGAATTGCGTCGTATGAACCCCGACGGCCAGTCCCCCGGCCCCCGCCGCCAGATAGTAGCGGCTCAGCGCGCGCTGGCGGCGCTCGTCAAGCTTTCGGTTGGAATCAAGGGCGAGCGGATGGGCCGGGATGACGAGGCCATCGAGCAAACGGTTGCGCAATGACCTCACCGCTCAAGGGTAGCGTCTTGGGCAGCTGGTTCGCCGAATCCACGCGTGATAGCATCAGGGCACCGTGGAATACCCGATTCGAGTCCGCATCAAACATCTCCCCGAGGGACCATATCTGGCGTCCTCCGAAGATGTCCCCGGACTCGTTGCACAGGGTCGAACAGTCGCTGAGACCCTAGAGATCGCCCGAGATGTGGCTCGAAAGCTCTTGGAAGCCCGGCGGGAACGCGAAGGCGAGCTTCGTCTGCCTCCCGTTTCTGACGCGAAGGAATACACGATCGTCGTCGGGGCCTAGATGGGGCGACTCGGGGGCTTCTCGTACCGCGAGGTCACCCGCCGTCTAAGCAGGCTAGGTTTCGCACTCGATCGTCAGGCGGCCGGAAGCCATGAGATTTGGTTCTCTTCGGCGACGAATCGCTATACAACCGTCCCGAACCGTCGAGGGGACCTACCGGAGGGGACGGTACGAGCGATCCTGAAGCAAGCTGGCGTCTCGGTCGACGACTTTCTTTCGGGGTGAAGGCGCACGCAAGCTCGCGCCTATCGCCTCTCTATCTTCTGAACGCCAGAACCGCCAACGGCGGTAGAACGACATCCAGCGTAAACGGGCGGCCGTGCGTCTGCTCGGCAACCGCGATCACCGCTCCGGAGTTCCCAACGTTTCCCCCGCCATACAAAGCGGCGTCCGAGTTAAAAACCTCGCGCCATTCCCCGCCCACGGGGGCCCCAAGCTTGTACCCCGAACGCGGCACAGGCGAGAAGTTGCAGGCGAACAACATCACGTCCCGAGGTCGCGAGCCCTTGCGGATAAAGGTCACAACATTCGACCGCGAGTCGTTGCAATCGATCCACTCGAAGCCCTGCCAGTCCCCGTCGAATTCGTGCAGCGCGGGCTCTGCGCGATAGAGCGTGTTTAGATCGCGGACACAGCGCTGCAAACCACTGTGGGAATCATGCTCGAGCAAATGCCAATCGAGGCTCTCGTCATGGGTCCACTCGCGGCGTTGGCCGAACTCGCATCCCATGAACATCAGCTTCTTGCCGGGGTGGGCGTACATGTAAGAGTAGAGCGCCCGTAGGTTGGCAAACTTTTGCCAGTCATCCCCCGGCATCTTCGACAGCATCGAGGCCTTGCCATGGACGACTTCGTCGTGCGAGAACGGCAACAGAAAATTCTCGCTAAAGGCGTAGAGCATCGAGAACGTGATCTTGTCGTGGTGGTACTGGCGGTGGATCGGATCTCGGGAAAAGTACTCCAGGATGTCGTTCATCCAGCCCATGTTCCACTTGAAGCCGAAGCCCAGCCCGCCTAGGTAGGTCGGCTTCGTCACGCCGCCCCACGAGGTCGATTCCTCCGCGAACGTCATCACATCGGGGTACTCCGCGTAAACTCGTTCGTTGAGCTGACGCACGAAGTCGATCGCCTCGATGTTCTCTTTGCCGCCGTATTGGTTGGGCACCCATTCGCCTTCCTCGCGACCGTAGTCCAGGTAAAGCATGGAGGCCACGGCGTCCACCCGCAGCCCATCAACGTGGTACTTGTCGAGCCAAAACAGAGCGTTGCCAACCAGGAAGTTCGACACCTCGTTGCGGCCGTAGTTAAAGATCATCGTGTCCCAGTGAGGGTGATGACCCTGGCGCGGGTCGGCGTGCTCGTATAGGGCCGTGCCGTCGAAGAAGACTAAGCCGTGGGGATCATGCGGGAAGTGCGCCGGGACCCAGTCGACGATCACGCCGATGTCCGCCTGGTGCAACGTGTCGACCAGGTGCATGAACTCTTGCGGGGTCCCGAAGCGGCTGGTTGGCGAAAAATAGCCGAGCGTCTGGTAGCCCCACGATCCGTCAAACGGATGCTCGGTGGGCGGCATCAACTCGACGTGTGTAAATCCCATCTCATGGCAATACTGGGCGAGCTGGTCGGCTAGATCGACGTAAGTCAGCCAACCGTTCTCGCCGGGCGCACGCCTCCACGAGCCAAGGTGAATCTCATAGGCGCTGATCGGGGCGGTGGGTTGGTGCTTCCCGGCCCGGGCCGACATCCACCGCTGGTCAGCCCATTCGTAGCCATCGAGGCTCCACACCTTGCTCGCCGTAAGCGGCCGTACCTCGGACGCAAACGCATAGGGATCAGCCTTGTCGCCTTGGAAGTCCCCTTGGGTCGAACGGATGAAGTACTTGTAGAGAGCGCCTTGGTCAAGGGCAGGAACAAACAGCTCCCAGACGCCGGATTCGCCTCGGCAGCGCATCGGATGCGCGCCGGGACGCCAGTCGTTAAAGTCGCCGATAACCGATACTTCCCGAGCGTTCGGCGCCCAGACGGCGAAGCGAACGCCGGGCTTGCCGTCGAGCTCGGTCAGGTGTGCGCCGAGCTTTTGGTAGTTGCGGTAGTGCGAGCCTTCGCCGAGCAGGTGAAGGTCGAAGTCGGTAAGGAAAGGGGATTCCATGGCCGGTCCTATATCCTTAGCCGAAGCAACAGGTCCAGCCACTCTTCGCCCGAACCCTCAAGCCAGATCTTCTCCAATTCCAAGACGGCCGCGCCAATCGGCGCTCGCTGTCTAATCAGAATCACGCCGGCGCACCCGCCTGAGGCTACCGCGCTCGAGAAGAACATAGGCATCGTTCGCACATCGTGGCTCAAGAGAACGCGCTCTTCTTCGGCCGCTCGCATTAGCAGATCTTCGTCGGCAATCCCGCGAATTTCCAGATCCTGAACCGAGACGATATCGACGCGAGGCTGCCGTTTCGACAGTCCGATGACGATAGCCTTTCGAAAGTTCTCGTCAGCGAGAAACCGGATCACCATGGGAAACCAGCTTCAAGCGTGAAATTAGGTCGGCGTTGCGCTCGTCAGACTCGACGGCGACCCTCTCGCTAATCACCTCTCCGTCTCGCATGTAGGAGTCGACACGATCCTTGTTCCCGAGGTAAAAAGCAATCGCACCATAGACGGACTCGAGCGAGAGCGTTGGATAGTCTTGCTGAATCGCCTCGGGCGAGGCCCCGTCCCAGAAGGGATATAAGACCGAATCGAGAGTGACTCGCGACCCGTCAATGCGGTAGGCCGCACCGTCCCATGTAACGTATTCCGACACCGGTCTCATCTTCGCATAGCTCCCAAATATCCGGCTATCGTTCCAACAGGGCGCCGAGCATCCCGACTGCCCGCGCCAGTGTATCCCGCGGCAAAGCACAAATAAACTCGGCATGCCTCGCTCGCCAGTCTTGGCTCTTGACCTGGTCGGCCAGAATCACCCCTCTTACAGGCAGACCTTCGGGGATCGTGACTTCGAACGGGTACCCCTTGACTTTTCCGGTGACAGGACAGAGCAGGGCCAAGCCTGTCCTGCGGTTGTATTGCCAGGGCGAGACCACCAGAGCCGGCCGCCGACCGCGCTGCTCGTGACCCGTTTGGGGGTCGAAATCCAGCCAAACAAAGTCGCCCTTTTCAGGCGCTTCGTCCTTCACCCGATCTCCCGGCCGACCGGTCCTCCAGTCGGGATCTCCCCGTGGAGATTGCTCTCGGTGATCTGGTCGAGCAGCTCTTCCAGACGAAAGGCCGGCTCGGGATCCGGGGTGACGACGATCGAACCCTTATCAACCGTCACTTCAACCAAGGAGCCCTGCTCGATATGGACCTCCCGTGTCAGGGGCCGGGGTATCCGAACCGCTAGACTGTTGCCCCATTTTTGAATCGTTGACTTCATGCGTATCTACAATGATGATACCATGGATTTTGCTGAATCGCCTCGGGCGAGACCCCATCCCTGAGGGGATAGAGGACGGAGTCGAGTGTGACGCGTGACCCGTCGACGCGGTAAGCCGCACCGTCCCATTTGACGTATTCCGACACCGGTCTCATCTTCGCATAGCCCGATCGATTCGTTCGCCCGGCTATGCGGTCGGGCCCTGGTAATCCTCAGGCAGTTCATCGCCGGGCTGGGGAGGTTCGCCCCCCTGGCGATTCATGATCCGGTCAAACGCATCCATATCGGCACGGGCTCTTCTTTCAGCGAAAAAGTCGACCGTTTCAATCGCCGAGACTTTTTCCGCGACGGCCATCACAACGAATTGATTCATGCTCGTGCCGTCCTGCTTGCTGAGCCTTTCAACCGCAGCTTTGAGCGACAACGGCAGCCGTAAAGGGTAAGAGCCGGTACGCGTCTTCATTCGCCTATCCTCCCTAAGACCTGCCCCGGTGACAAGACCATGATTCCAAAGTGAGTTGTCGCGACGCTAAAGTCACGAGTATGGAAAGTGACCACCGCGTCCGCCCTGCCATTGACGGCTGTTTCCAGAACCATCTCGTCGCCCGCATCACGCAACTGCGGCCTCCAACGGAAATGGATGTCGACCGGTTTCGCTAGTCGCGCAATTGCGTCTAAGTACAATCGAACCTTCTCCACCGCCAGGCCCGACGCTAGCCGATGCTCAGCACGGCAGCAAACCGACTCATACTCAAGCATCAGCGCAACGCTAACGAGAAACTCACCTGCGCCCATGCGAAGCAGTTGAACCAACGCCGCTGACGCACCACTGGGACTTCTCATCGCCGCTACGATGACATTCGTGTCGAGAACCAGCCTTATGGACAGATCATATCACAGGGGATATGACATTGTCAGCGATGTTCCCGGGCGACGGACACCCATCCTAAAACCCCTCCTGCTTCGCCAAGATCTCCTTCATGATCTCAGACGTCCCGGCCCCGATCGTGTACAGCCGCATGTCGCGCCAAATCCGCCCGATCGGATATTCGGTCGTGTACCCGAATCCGCCGAAAATCTGCTGGCAGTCGTATGTGACCCGTTGAGCCAAGTCCGTCGCCACCAGCTTGGCCATCGTCACCTCGCGATGCGCCTTCTTGCCTCGATTCATGAGATCCGCCGCCCGGTAAGCCATCCAGCGAGAGGCCTCGACGCTCGCTCGATGTTCGGCGAACTTGTGCCGCCACACCTGAAAACTCCCGACCGGCTGGCCGAACGCGACACGGTCCTTGCCGTACTGAATCGCGAGGTCGAGCGCCCGATCCATAAACGAGTTCACCAATAGTGCCGTCGCCAGGCGCTCGCCCTGGAAGTGGCCCATGATGTAGTAGAAACCGCGATTCTCCCGCCCTACGATGTAGCGCTTCGGGATGCGGCATTCGTCGAAGAAAAGTTCCGCCGTGTCGGACGCGACGTGGCCAACTTTCTTGAGCTTCCGGCCGACTCGGTAGCCCTTGACGTCCGTTGGGAAGACGACCATCGAGATGCCCTTGTAGCGGGGCTCCGCGGTTCGCACGGCCAACAGAACGTAGTCCGCGACCGCGCCGTTGGTGATCCATAGCTTCTGACCGGAGATCACTAGGTCGTCGCCGTCTGCGCGCGCGGTTGTCCGCATCGCCGCGACGTCTGAGCCACAACCCGGCTCGCTGATCCCCAAGGCGCCGATCATGTCGCCTTGGACCGCGGGCTGCATGAACTCGCGCTTGAGCTCGTCCGAACCGAGCTCGTCGATCAGCGGGATCGCCAGGTCCATCTGGTCCATGAAGCCGATGTTGAGGCTCGGGAAGTCGGTGTACTTGAGCGCGTCGTAGGCGGCGGCCGAAGCCCACCAGCCCATCCCCGTGCCGCCGTACTTCGGATCGATGCGGATGCCGAACAACCCCAGGTCCGCCGCCTTCTTGAAGAGCTCCTTGGGATACTCGCCGGCCTCCTCCCACTCATATGCGTGCGGAGCGACTTCTTCTTCGCAGAAACGCTTCACCGAGGCGCGGAAGAGCTCGTGCTCTTCGGTGAAGTAGGGATATACGGCGGGCTTGGTCATCGCTATAGCCTTCGATTATAGATTCGGCTGGTTGCGACACGCGCGTGAGGACATGATCGAAACGCGCCAGTTATTGTGCGTCCCACTGACTTGCCGAAACCGGAGGGCTTGGCATGCCAAGCCCCTACATTGTTCATAAATAGGGGGTTGCATGGGGGGCGCGCGGTTCGAAGAATTGGGTTCGTTTTGCGTTTGGTACTAATTCACAGCCAATTCTTCGCTGTGAGTACTAGGACGTTGAAGCCGCCGGGTAGCCGCAGTTTGGAAATTCCATCTCTGAAGCCAGAATAACAGGGGCGGTCAAGCCGCCAGCCGCCAGTTTATTCGTAGTTCTCGATCAGCACGATATCGCCCTCGTCGGCATCGCGGTCGTAGGCAAACGTCGATCCGTCTGGCGAAAAGGAGCCTCCATGGACATGCCACAGTCCACCGCCCTCGGTGAGTGGCCGGGGCGGACCGGCCGGCCGAGGTAAGCCGTCGTTGGGCGCCGCGGGCGTGAGCGGCAGCAAGAAATACTGTTGACTCATGTGGCCGTCTTGGCTCACGTACGCCACCGACGACCGATCGGGCGCCACGTCGAGGTTCGCGAACAAACCCTCGAGCAGCACGACTTCTTCCTTGGTATCCAGATTCACGGCCCGAATCTGCGCCCCCACGGACTGCTTCCCGCCAGTCGTGCTATAGACGACCACTCGGCCCGAGCTGCCATACCAGTCAAACGAATGGACGCCGGAGAGCAGCCTTGTCGCCGCAGAGCCGTCGGAATGCACGCTCCAGAGCTCGGGGGTTGTTTCTCCTCTGCCCACATAGCCGATCACATCCCCAGTGGGCGACCAACGCGGCGGTCCGGGCCCTCCGCCGGTGTTATCGGCCAAGTGCGGGGTCACCGCCTCGGGACCCAGATCGAGGCGTCGGCTGCCGCGGCCCTCGGTGTCCATCAGCCAAAGTGCAGCCTCGCCGTCGCGATCCGACACGAACAACAACTCGTCAGAAGTCGGCGACCAGTCGGGGTAGCGGTCCGCCTCCTCGTTTTCAGTCAGAGGCCGAGTCTCGCCGCTACCGAGATCGAGTCTGTAGACTTCGAAGTCGCCGCCTCGCTCATTGTCGAAAACCAAAAAGCGCCCGTCGGGCGAGAATCGAGGATTCGTTTGCTCGACATTCCCCACTGTCAGCGCTCGATGGGCGCCCTGCTGGATGTCAACACTGAACAAGTTCAGAGTGTGGCCAAACTGGATGTAGAAGACTCCGGCGCCGTCGACTACAACCGGCCACCACTCCTCGCCGGGACCGACCGTAATTTGGCTTAGACCGCCGCCGGTGATGTTCAGCTCCCAGAGATTTACTGATCCAGCGCGGTTCGATTGGAATACGATACGTTCGCCGTCGGGGGCCCAGGACGGGAACGCGTTGACGAACTCGTCGTCGAGCAAGAGACGCGCCGCCCCTCCATCGGCTTCCATCGTCCACAACTCGGTCCGGCCGCCCCCGCGGCGCGTGAAGACGATCCGATCGCCGCTGGGTGAGTAGGACGCGGAGACATGGTTTTCACCCTGTTGAGGCCGCGATAGCTGAATCTCCTCTAGAGATGCCAGATCGATCCTCCAAATGGCGTCTCGGTCGGTCTCGTCCCTCCGTGTAAATAGTAGCTGCTGGCGACCGGATTCGACTCGCCAGGGGTTGGCGCCCAACACTCCGCCGATGGCGCCGAAATTGGTGTGCGCTAGCGGGCGAGGCGTGCCCCCAGTCACCGGGACCGAATACAAATCGCCGCCCTCAGTGGTGGTAAAGAACACCACTTGCTGACCATCGGGAGACAGCCGCGGCTCCCATTCATCTCCTGCGAGATCAGTTAGCTGAAGCGACTTGCCGCCGCCTGCCGGCATGACGTAGATGTCCATGCTTCCGGCCGCTGTGCTCGAATAAGCGATCAGGCTAGATCCGGGTGAACCGGCCACTTGGAACTCCAGTTCCGGCGTCGATGTGACGCGTGTGACTTTCCAGGGTTCGTGGGCCTCTTGACTTACGTTGCGCGTGAACGCCCAAAAGGCTATTGCGGCCGCAACTGCAATGAGCGGCAGCGCCAGCTTCCAAGAAGGTGCGCTGGATCTCTGAGTCCCCCCCGCAAGGGGCTTTGTCGCGGTTCGGCCGGGCAGATTGCTGTCAATAGCTCGAAGGTCAACCGCAAGCTCCACAGCGCTCTGGTAACGGTCTTCAGCGCGCTTGGCTAAACACTTGTCGACAATCCGCTCCAGCCCCATCGGCACGCCTGTGCGGAGCGCGGTGATGGGCTCCGGAGCCTCGTTGACGATCGAGTACATGACCGCCTTGTCGTAGTCGCCCTTAAACGGCTGCCGGCCGGTGATTGTCTCGTATAGGACGACGCCGAGCGCCCAAAGATCCGTGCGGTGGTCGGCGCCCGAGCCCTGGGTTTGCTCGGGACTCATGTAGGCGGTAGTGCCAACCGTTTCGTCCATCCGGGTAAGCCTAGACGCTTCGCTCAGCAGCGCCAACCCGAAGTCCATGATCGTCACCCGGCCCTTCGTGTCGACGATCACGTTCTCAGGCTTGATGTCGCGATGAACGACGCCCTTCTCGTGAGCCGCATCGAGTCCCTCGGCAATCTGGCGCGCGATCGCAAGTGCCTCGTCGAGCGGCGCCGGACCTCGGGAGATCATGCTGTCCAGTGACTCGCCTTCGATAAACGCCATTGAGATGAACGACTTGCCGTCCGCCTCATCAATCTCATAGACCGGACAGATATTCGGATGATTGAGCGACGCGGCTGCTTTAGCTTCACGCTCAAAGCGGGTGCGGACGTCCGCGCTGCCCAGTAGGTGAGCTGGCAAGAACTTGAGTGCTACGGACCGATCGAGCTTGGTGTCCTCGGCACGGTAGACGACGCCCATGCCCCCCTCACCGAGCTTTTCGAGAACCTTATAGTGGCTGATCGTCTGGCCGACCATAGTTGCACGAATTCTACCGCTCTTGGGTCAGTTGGTGGGAACACATTCGAGCTGAATCGGTAGTCGCGGGCAGGAAAGGGCCGAGAAGGACCTGATGGAGGCCGATTCGCAAGCTGGAGCCCGGCGCCGCGGCCGGGCTGTTTCCCGCCAATGCTAAGCGACGGACGCCGGTGATAGCTCTCTCCCCTCCGCCACCGGGGCTCTCTCGAAAATGGGGAGATTGTCGACCATACCCTGACCCGGACGAGCCGGAACCCAAAGGTCAAAGGTTCGGCGCTTTTCCGAGCACCCTGCGTGAGCGGGGTGTCTTCCGCTTACGGTTGCGGCCGTCGCCCGGGTTGTGGGAAGACACCCCGCTCACGCAGGGTGCCCTCGGAATTCCTGCCGGATTTGTGCAGGAATCGTTTACAGAGGCGCTTACGGGCATGGCACGTGGAACTCATCGGCCGCCGACAACGTGCCCGGCCGCACCGGCGCCGGGCTCAAGGCCGCTGCTGGGCCTGGCCACAACGGGTTTGCGCTAAGGTGAAAACTTGCTCGACAGGACGCTTATTTTCGAAGCGTTGGTGTGCTTCGTCAGCGGTGCGATTCCCTTTGCGATCATCGCGCTTTGGGGGACTGGCGTCGACATCCGCAAGGTCGGCTCGGGCAACCCGGGATTCAACAACGTTCTGCGGGTCAGCAAGCCTCGGGCCGCGCTCACTCTGCTTGGGGATATGGCCAAGGGCTACATCCCGATCTGGTTCTTCTATGACCCGAGCGTCGATCCGCTCTTTCACGGATGGCTGTTCGCGTTCGCGGCGGTGTTTGGCCATTGCTACTCGCCGTTCTTGAATTTCAACGGCGGCAAGGGCGTCGCCACTTCCAGTGGGGTGATGCTGCGGCTGTTCCCGCAGTGGGCGGCGCTGGGGTTGCTGTTCTTTGCAGCGATTCGCGTGTTGGGGAGCAACCGGAAATGGCCCGAGGCCGGGGCGATTGGCTCGATCGCGACGTGGCTGTTCTTCGTTGTCATGATGTACCTCTACGAAGATCCGTTTGCGACTCGCAATGCGGCGTTGATGACGGTCTTCTTGACTTGGCGGCATAGTCCAAACATCCGCCGGCTTTTCGCGTAGGAGGCCTATGTTCGCCCAGCTCCTCGGCGACCTGCGGCATGCGGCCAGAGTGGCGCTTCGCAAGCCGGCTCTCCCTGTTGTTTCGATCGCTGTTCTTGCCGTGGGCATTGCCGCGTCGACGGTCACGTTCAGCGTCGTTGACGGCGTCCTGTGGAGCTCGTTGCCGTATCGCGACTACGACCGGCTCGTTTACATCTTTGAAGCCCGGCCGGGCCAAGACCCCAACCAGGGCGTCCTGGTCTCGATTCCGACGCTCGAGGACTGGAAGGCCGAGAGCAAGACGATCGAAGCCTTCGCGAGGATGCCGCAGGGAGAATTCCGGGACTTTGTTCTGGTCGAAGAAGACCAGCCCCTCGAGCTGATGTTCAACACGCTGTCGGTGGAATTGCTCGAGCTCTTGGGAGTGCAGCCCATTCTCGGCCGGGTCTTCTCGCCCGGGGACGAAACGCCAGGCGCCGCCGGCGTCATCGTGCTGCGTTAACTACTTCGCGACTCGGCTCGGCTGGCTTATGGTTCGAACGTCCGTACCCCCAAGCTCTCTGGCGCGCGCCGTGCGGCGCGCGGTATTCGCACTGGACCCGGAAATGCCGGTCGAGACCGAGACGCTCACTCGGATCGTCGAGCGCTCCCTGGCGCCAGCCCGGTTTAGCGTGCTCGTCAGCGGATCGCTGGCCGGCGTTGCTCTCGTCCTGGCCTTGGTGGGCGCGTTCAGCGCGCTGTCGAGCCTAGTGAATTCGCGCCGCCAGGAAATCGGAATCCGCATGGCGTTGGGAGCCGATACGCGGTCCGTGATTGGCTCGGTCGTCTCGCGGGCCGCGTTGCTCGGGGCGAGCGGGACCGCTGCTGGGGTGCTCGGCGCCGTCGCGGTGGGACTGTATCTGGAAAGCCGTCTTTACGGGATCAGTGCGGTCGAGCCCCTGACGCTCGCGATGGTCTTGTCGCTGGTGCTCGCTACTGTGGGGCTGGCGGCGTACGTTCCAGCGCGGCGGGCGGCTAGGGTGAACCCGACCATGCTGCTGCGTCACGAGTGAGAGCTCGGGGGGATGAAAACCGCCGCCCCGGAGCCGCGACCGGAAGGGGCCGTGAAGAAAACCTATTGTCGCGTCGGCGCGCGGGAGCGCCAAGCGCACGCCAAGCTCAGCGCTGCCGAACGCCGCCCCTGCCGAAACCGCAACTTCTGCGCCTCGACTCCTGATTGACCGCCTGAGCGGCCCGGAAACGGTCGTTTCGGGCCGTTTCCCGGCCCTTTTCGCCCCCCCCACCGCCGCTACGCCGCCGCTTGCGCCGCCAGCCCGCACTCCGGCCCACGACGCCAGACCAGCCGGATCCAAGCCGCAATGTTGTACGCCAAAACCCCCCACAAAAGCTCCGATCGCGCCTTTCGCAGCCCTCGTACTCGAAACTTGCGCACCCCAAATCGCTCTTTCAACCAGGCGTTCGGAAACTCCGCCGTCTCGGACCGCTTGCGATACGCCGCCCGCCCACGCTCGCTCTCCATCCAGCGCCGATGTTTCGCCATCACCGCGTTCTCTTCGCTGCGGCTCAACGTTCGATGACCGCTCTTGGGGCAGCACTTGTGTCGCTGTGCGCATTCGCGACAATCAGCTTCTTTTGCCTGATACTGCCGATATTTGCGCTTCCGCTTCAGCGACGATCGCTGATACGTCAAGGTCCGCTGGGCCGGACACAGAAACGTGTCCGTCGCCTCGTCGTAGATGAAAAACTTCGGCGCGTAGCGCGGCCCAATTCCCGCCGCTTTCAACGCCGCCTTCGAGCCCTTGTCCGGCGCCGGCGCCGGCGTCGCGTATTCGATTTCAGCGGCTGCCAGCGCCTCGATGTTGGCCTGGTTGGCGTAGCCCCCGTCCGCTAACACTTGCTTCGGGGTTCGCTCGAAGCGCCCTTCCACATCGTCCAGCGTCGGGGTCAGCTGGCCCGCATCGGAGGCGTTGTTGGTCAACTCCACGCCGACCACGATCTTCTCTTTGGCGTCGGTCGCCAGCTGCGCGTTGTAGCCGAGTCCCCAACCGCCGTTGGATTCGTGTTGCGGGCGCGCTTCCGGCTCGCTCTCGCTCACCCGCGCCTGGCGTCGTTGCTCTTCGTCGCGCTTGCCCGCTTCGACCTTGGGCAGTTCCTCCAGCGCCTGCTCCATCCGCTCGACTCGCTCCCGCAAGGTCCGCTTACGCGCCGCCTGACGCCGCCGATTCGAACCCTCGTCGTCGGCTTCTTCCGAGAGTTGACGCACCGCTTCGCGCGCTTGTTCGAGATGCCGCTCGAGCGTCGGACGCCTGCGTTGCGACCCGCCCGAGGCTTGCGCCCGGATCCGCGTGCCGTCGACGGCCACCTGCTCGAGATCCACCAGCCCCTCTTGACTCAGCAGCGCCAATACCTGTGTCAACAAGTTCTCGAGAGCTTTTGAGTGGAATACCCGAAAATCCGAAAGAGTGTGATGATTGACGACCGCCATGCCGCACAACCACTCCAACTCCGGCCGATAGCGGCTTTGACGCGCGATCTCACGCGCCGAGCTCATCCTTTCCGAATACGCCCAGATCCAGATCGCGACCAGCAACCGCGGATCCCATGCCGGCCGCCCGGCGGACTCCTTGCGGGTTTCCAGATGAGCAGCGAAGCCGGACAGGTCGAGCATGCCGCTCAGCTCCCAGATGGCGCGCACCAGATGGTCGGCCGGCACGAGCCGTTCGACGTCGATCGCGGCATAGGTGAATTGGTCGCGATTGGGCTGTCGCAGCTGCAGTTGGTCAACGGGCACGGCTTGGCGCGGCTTGGCGGGGCGTTGCTCGAGCTCGACTAAGACCTGTTGTTCGCCCATATAATAAGGGCGTTGGACGCCGCCGCCAAGTTATCCGAACATTCGTTTGCCCTCATGTTTTATCCCATTTTGATCCACTCGCGCCATTCCGAACCGCCCCAGGGGAGCTTCGGCGGCCACGACGGGTTTATTTCACAGCCCCGAAGGGAGCGGTTGCTCGAGTGTGCTGCCGATGTCGCCTAAACGGGCAACCGCTCCCTTCCGGTCGCGGCTCCGGGGTCGGGTACTTGCGGCGATGGGCGGATTCGATCATCGTGGAGTCGGTGGCCGGACCTCCAGCCAGTCGAAACGGGGCCTTCCGGGACTGGGCGGAGCTCGTTCCCGTAACCCTGCTGTTCGCGGCGCTGAAATGGGCCCCGTTGCCCCTAGCCCGGCTACTGATCTGGTCGGTTGAGGCAATCGTTCAACAGGTCACTCGGAGGGGGAGGCGAATCGCCTTTGCCAATCTGCAATTCGCGTTGCCCGACACCACCGAGGCCGAGCGCGAGCGCATCCTCAAGGGCGTCTACGACAACCTTGCCCGGAACGTGCTGATGCTGGCGAGGCTGCCTCGGCTCAATCCGCGAAACATCTCCGATTGGGTTTCCTACGATGGGCTCGAGCACTACCAAGAGGGGATCGACAAAGGACGGGGTGTGCTGTTCCTCACCGCTCACCTAGGCGGCTGGGAGTTGAGCTCGGCTGCACATGCCCTGTTCGGACATCCCATGTGGGTGATGGTACGGACACTCGACAATCCCCTTCTCGACGCACTCGTGAACGGCCGGCGGCGGCTGTTTGGCAACCGCGTCATCCGCAAACAGGACGCCGCAAAACTCACACTGAAGGCCTTGAGAAACAACGAAGCTGTCGGGATACTCGCCGATCAGAACACCATCGGCGCCGACGGTGTGTTCGTCGATTTCTTTGGCAGGCCGGCTGCGGCGACCAAGAGCGTGGCGCAGCTTGCACGGCAGACAGGGGCGGCGGTTGTCTTCGGGTTCGCGCTATGGCAGCGAGAGACCGGCCGCTTTGTCTTGCGATTCCGGCCGGTTGAGATGGTCGAGAGCGACGATCGTGAGGCCGATCTCGGCGAAAACACGCGGCGCTGCCAGGCGGCTATCGAAGGGGCGGTGAGGGAACATCCCGAGCAGTGGCTGTGGATTCATGACCGCTGGAAGCGCGGGCGCGATATTGACCCTGGGCTCCAGGTCGACTAGCCTAAGAGTTTGAGCGCCCGCTCGGGCGCAAGAGAGAGGGTTGTCCTCATGTACGCGATAGTCCAATCCGGCGGCAAGCAAGTTAAGGCGACCCCCGGCCAAGTTATCAAGGTCGAAACGCTAGCCGGCGAAGTCGGCGACACGGTCGAAATCGGCAAAGTGGTCGCGGTGTCGAACGACGAGGGTCAGCTCCTGGCGGGCGGAGAAGTCGCTGACGCCAAGGTCACCGCTGTGATCGAAAGCCACGGCCGCGGCAAGAAAATCATCGTCTTCAAATTCAAGCGGCGTAAGATGTATCGCCGGCGCCAGGGTCACCGCCAAAACTTCACAGCGGTGAAGATCGACGCGATCGCGGTCTAGGGGTAAGTCATGGCGCACAAAAAAGGCCAAGGGACATCAAGAAACGGTCGTGACTCCGCCGGCCGGCGCTTGGGTGTGAAGCGCTTCGCCGGTCAGCTCGTCAGCGGCGGCAGCATTCTCGTGCGCCAGCGCGGGACGAAGTTCCACCCAGGCGAGAACGTTGGTCGAGGAAAGGACGACACCCTGTTCGCGAAGATCACTGGAGTTGTGGACTTCAGGGACAAAGGTCGCAAGGGACGCTTTATCTCGGTCTTTCCGCAAGACATGGGCGAGATGACGCCCGCGTCCAACGGCGGTGCGGCGTCGAACGGGGTTTCCGCGCCGAGCGCGCCGGCCGCTGAAGCAAAAGCTGACGACTTGACCGAGGTAGAGGGCGTCGGACCGAAAATTGCCGGTATTCTTAACGACAAGGGCATCATCTCTTTCGCGGGGTTGGCCTCTACCGAGGTCGCGGCGATTGCGGAGATCCTCAAGGAAGCCGGTTCGCGCTACTCAATGGCCAAGCCCGACACTTGGCCTCAACAAGCGGCCTTGGCGGCTGAGGGAAAGTGGCCCGAGCTCGAAGAGTTGCACAGGGCGATCTGAAGGGCGGCCGCGAGTAGCGACCCTGTGAATCGTGCGAGGGGGCGGAAGCGGCTAAGCCGTTTCCGCCCCTTCGGCGTTTCTGGGCTGCAATGTTTCTTGACGAAGCTAAGATCCGGGTCAAGGCCGGCGACGGCGGGAACGGCTGCGTCGCGTTTCGGCGCGAGAGGTTCATTCCGCGCGGCGGACCGTCTGGCGGCGACGGCGGCCGCGGGGCGGATGTCGTTCTGCGCTCGAGTAAGTCTCACAACACGCTGATCCATTTTCGCTACAAGCCCGAGTACAAGGCTCGCAGGGGCAACCACGGGGAAGGTTCGAACAAGACGGGTAAGAGCGCGCCGGCGATGGTGCTCGAGACGCCGCCGGGAACGATTGTCATTGATGCCGAGACCGGGGAAAGGCTCTTTGACTTCGACGGCTCCGGCCAGGAGTTCGTCGCTGCCCGGGGCGGTTCGGGAGGCCGTGGGAATGCGCGCTTCGCCACGTCAACGAATCAGGCGCCGCGGACCTGGGAGCCAGGCGAGTTGGGTGAAGAACGCTCGCTGCAGCTTGAGCTCAAGCTCCTCGCCGACGTGGGGCTGGTTGGGTTCCCCAACGCCGGCAAGTCGACTTTGATTTCGCGTATCTCGGCCGCTCGACCGAAGATCGCGGACTACCCCTTCACCACCCTTGTGCCGAATCTCGGCGTTGTCGATTTGGGGGATTTCGAGACGTTCGTGGTCGCCGACATCCCGGGATTGATCGAAGGAGCGCACGAGGGTCAGGGCCTGGGGGATCGCTTTCTGCGCCACATCGAACGCACGGCGCTTCTGCTGCACTTAGTTGACGTATCCGAGATGAGTGGCCGCGACCCCGTCGAAGACTACCGCGTAATCTTGCGAGAATTGAGTAGCTTTTCCGCCGAGCTAGCCGCCAAGCCGATGATTGTCGCAGCCACCAAGATGGACGCCTGCCAGGACCAGGATCGGGTTGCCGCCCTCGAGGCTGAAGCCCAAGCTCGCGGAGATGAGCTCTTCGCGATCTCGTCGGTGAGCGGCGCCGGCCTCGAAGAGTTGTTGCGCGCGCTTGCTAGCCGTGTACGGGCGGCTCGGGTGCAGTGAAGGTCGCGATCTTCGGTGGGACGTTCGATCCGATTCACCTCGGGCATCTCGAGGTCGCCACGGCCGCGGCGGACGAGTTTGGGCTCGATCGAGTGCTGTTTATTCCGGCAGGACGGCCCCCGCACAAGGCGAGGCGCGAATTGGCTCCCTACGAAGACCGCTTTGAGATGGTTTGGCTGGCGTGTGAGGGCGCCCCGCGATTCGAGGCTTCGCGGCTCGAAGAGCCTGGCCAGGGAAGGCCCAGCTATTCGATCCACACAATCGAGCGGGTGCGCGAGGAGCTTGGGCTGGACGACCGGTTGTTCGTGATTCTGGGGGCGGACGCGTTTAACGACTTGTCGACTTGGTACCGGATCGATGACGTGGTTCGGCTGGCGGAGTTCATCGTGGTCAGTCGACCTGAAAACCAGGTGGTTGATTTCGCCGATGCGCGAGTCGAACAGCTCAACCAAGTCGACAATTCGATATCCGCGTCCCTTGTTCGTGATCAACTCAAGAGCGGCACGGGGTGCCAAGCCCTACTGCCGAGTCGGGTGAACGACTACATCGGAGCCAAGAGGCTTTACGTCGATGGGAGCTGAGGAATGCCGCCTTGAACGCTAACGCCCATCAGGGCGAAATGGCGATCGAAAGTCCAGACGGGTGCCTGCAGGCGCTTGCTCGCGGCCGCCAGCAACGCATCGTAGAGGCCGACCGATTGGTCCGCGTATTTCTCTACCAGAACCTTCGCGGCGTGCAAGTCTCCGACAGTAGGTTGCACTATCGTTTCCCGTTCCAAGAGCCGCGCTACCCACTCACTGCCAAACTTGTACCCAAGCCGTCGGGAGATAAGTTTATGGACCTCTCAGGTAGTCGGGACCGAGATCACGATTCTGACGCTGCGACTGTGCAAGGCGGTCCGCTCTCGCTTGGAACGGTTGTGATATTGGTCCGAAGGGTCTGCCAGGGCATAAAGAGGCCCCGTATCCACTAAAAGATCCCTCACCGCGCTACGAGCTTCCGCTCGTCGATCGCCTCGCCGAGGATTTCATCGTGATTGACGCTCGTATCGCTGAAACCGCTGCCCACCGGGTGGACCGGCAAATCGAGAAAACTGCGTTCCTTGCGCGGGTAACCTTGGCCAGCGAGGTATTCACGCAGCGCGCTTTGGATCAGTGCCGTGAAATTCGGCCTCACCGCCTGGTCGGCCATAAACTCCTCGACAACCGATTCCAAATCAGCCGGCAGAGTCACCGTCGCGCGCTTCATGCCGGTAGTGTATCACCAGCTGGTGAAGTTGGTGAACCGCCCTACTCCGTCAGAATCGACTCCGCGTAGAGCAAGTCCCCGGTGAATCCGTCGTAGTACTGGAAGACGATCTGCGGATGCGGGAATTTCACCCAACGATCGACGCCTTTCTCAAGCTGGTTGTTGAACACGTTGTTCACTTGGACCACGGTGTACACCGGTTGGCTGTTGAGCTCGGGCGGAACCTCGTCGCGCATGTAGCTTGACCAGCGGATTTCGCACTCGCGCCCACGCGAATCGAACTTCCCGTTCGCTGGCCGGCCGGCCTCGGACTTTGCTTGGTGGTTGCGCGAGTTGTGCGGCCCAGAGGCGAACTCCCAAACGCGATCGGTGATCTTGATGGCGAAGCTATTGTGCAGGTCGCCGGTAAGAATGAAGACCGGTTTTCCGAGCGAGTCCCAGAAGTTGATTAGGCGTTCGCGATCTTCGAGGAAAACAGTCCAAGCCTCGTCTTTGTTGGCCGCATCAGCGATGAATCCGCCCACCCCGGATGTACCCCCGACGTGGGGAATCATGAAGTTCACGCTCGAGAAGAGGAAAAACACCTCGGCGTTGCTCTCCTTCATAGACTCCATCAGCCACTCGCGCTGATCGACGCCGATCATCGAAAGGCCGGGTCCCTGTGGGTCGCGGATGTCGTGCATGTCGCGGTGGCTGCGAGTGTCGAGGAAGTAGATGTCGGAGTTGCTGACCCTCATCTTCGAATAGGCGCGGCGGCCGATCGAGTAGGACTGCTCGCCGCTGGCTTTAAACGGCGGGTTGACCTTCAGCTGGTTGGCGTTGACAACTTCGACAATCTCATACACGCCGGCGTTGGGGTCGCCCTCTTCGGTGTCGAGAGCATTGTCGTTGACGCCAGCCGTCGCGCCGCCCCAATGCACGTGAAGGTTCGCCGCCTGCTCGAGATCAATGGCGCTGAAATTGGCATTCGGGTCTTCAAGAACGTCGCTGCCGGCGGTATACGAGGTCCGCCCGAAGTGCGCCGTCTGGGTGAATTTTTCGGGGTTGCTCCAGCCGAGGTAGTCGTACCAGGCCTGCACGCCGATGTCACGGAAGACGGTCCGGCGGTGCTTGCGGCCAGGAGTGTTGGTTCCGTAAATGTCGTTGAGAAGCTCGTGGTCGTCGAAGGTGTAGTAGGAGGGGACCTCACGGTGCCACTCGGCCAGGTTCGGGGCGCGCGAGAGGTAAAGCTTGTAGTTCTCCCAGACGCCAGTGATCGTGGGTGCGAAATCGACGATCGAGGGTGCGCGCGTTGCGCCAACCTGCTGCAGCCAGTCGCTCGGCGGGTAGTCGCGCACTTCCTCATAGAGCCAGTCGCCGTTGAGGACCGCAAAATCGACCTTGTCCTTGACGTTCGCCAGCATCTGGTTGTAGGCCGGCAAGCCGGGTCCTTGACCTTGGCCAGGGTTCTGATTGTTGCCGCAGGCGAACTCGAAGCTGAAGTTGAAGTCGCCGTTCGGGTTGAGCTCCGGGTCCTTGAGGGCGGCCGAGTCAGGCAGCGTCTTGAACGATCCGCCGCGGCGGGGGTCTGGGCCGGCGTCCAAAGAGGCTACGACCTGGTAGAAGTACTCGGTGTCGGCGTCGAGGCCGGTAATCGTGGTCGCGGCGGCGTTGTCGTTATCAATAGAAGTCGCAACGGGACCGGAAACACTGGTCATCGCATCGGAACCCGTCCCATAGCGCACCCAAAACGGCCCGGGCCGAGCAGTTCGAGCCCAGACTCCAATCTCATGAGCGCCAACGCGCCCTAAGATTGGGCCGTGGGTGATGTGGGGTGTCGGTGATTGTTGGGCGAAGCCCCAGATGGCGAGGCCTAGGCAAAGGACGATCAGGGAGCGATACATGGCTTACCTCAGAGGTGATGCGGCTACCAAGCGTACCAACCTAGCTTACTCTTGCACCTACCGACACACATGCTGTGCTCGCGTCTCTTGAGCCCGGCGGCGGCGCCGGCGGGTTGGGAAGCCGCTCGAACTGATCCCGCTGAATGTTAGCGACAGGCGCCCGTGATAGATCCTTCCCGCCGCCACCGGCGCCGGGCTCAAGGCCCATCGCGCGCGAACCCGTCGGTCTGTACGGGACCGCGCTCCTCGCAAGTTCGCTGGGTCTAGACTGTTAGCCATGAGCGACTTGTCGCGCGCAGGGTTGGCGCTTGTAGTCGTGGCGCTTGCAGCGTCGACGGCGGCCGCCACCTCCTACCCGTCGCCTCGGCCGTACTCCGAGGTCTCGTCCGACGAAAAATTCATACTCGTCATGGCCGACTGGCAGTGGCGCGATGGGTATGAACGAGCCAAGCTACGAGCGGGCGGGCCTGACAAGGTCGAGGGGTTATGAGTGTTTGGCTTAAAAAGAGGGCGAATGGCGATGTGCTGCATTGCTATGCGAACTTGGGGAGGAATTCCCGGTCGGCGCGCAATGTTCGGACCCGCCACTGCCACCGCCTCCCCCACGTCCCCATTACCTAGACACGCGCCTCTGGCGACCGAAGCCCAGACGGTAGTCCGAATCGTTCAGGCAGTAATCCAAGTCGCCGATGAGCTTCGATGTCCGCGTCGAGATCCCTGGCGTCGTAGGCAAAAGGCACGCCCGCGCGCTTCATGAACTCGTCGACCTCCATTCGCGTCGAGAACCCCAGCATTCGCCGTACTTGCGAACGCGAGAGCTCCCGTCGCCGATATCCTTCGACGGCTATCGTCTCCAAAAGCCTACGCGACATCTGTTCCCACGACCCTTGGATCGCGGCTGAGATGTCCTCGGGCACTTCGATCTCAAGCTTCATTGCTGTTTATTCTACCGACCCGACACGCGAGGAAGAAAAACCCCTTCCCATACGTACCTATAATGAGAGCTCAGATGATCGACGTCACCAACAACGCTGTTACCAGGATCCGCGCGATGCTCGCCGAGAACGAGCGCAACGCGATGCGGCTCGGCATCGTGGGCGGGGGCTGCTCGGGCTTGAGCTACAAATTCAAGTACGAAGACAACCCCCGCTCGACCGATCATGTCATCGACGCCGATGGCGTGACGCTGGTAGTCGACCCCAAAAGCTACGAGTACCTCGACGGCATGACCCTCGACTATGAGGAAACCGTCCTCGAGCAGGCTTTCCGGTTCTTCAACCCTAACGCGCAGAAGAGCTGCGGCTGCGGACGGTCGTTCCAGGTCTAGCGCAACAGATGAAAAGAGAAATCAACTTCGACCGCTGGTACAACGACTTCAACCGTTTCGCTGGCGACCTGTATCCGGAGCGCTATACCCGCGATTTCGTCAAGGAACTCGTCGAGACGGGCGAGGAAGTCCGCGCACGAGCCGACGAGAAAGACTCGCTCATCGTCGCTCACAACTACCAGTATCCCGAGCTACAAGAAATCGCCGAAGAAGTCGGCGACTCGCTGGGACTGAGCCACTTCGTTGCGAAGGATTCACGGCCGCGCGTCGATTTCTGCGGCGTCTGGTTCATGGGCGAGACCGCAAAGACCATCGTGGGCGATAACGCCAAGGTCTACATGCCCGACCATCCGGGCTGTTCGCTGGTCGCGTCGATCGACCACTACAAGATCGAGAAGTGGAAAGAGGCGTATCCGGACGGGGTCGTCGTCTCCTACATCAACACCGACGCCAAGACCAAGGCGATGAGCGACTACATTTGCACTTCGCGCAACGCCGCTCAGATCGTCGACCACGCGGCCAAGAACCATCCCGGCAAGCGCATGCTGTTCTTGCCTGACAAATATCTCGGCGCGGTGTCGCTGTCTCAGAGCTCGATTGATCCATCGCTGGTGGATCTCTACGACGGCGCTTGCCACGTCCACGCCAAGATCGGCGAGATGGCGCTCGACGAAGCCTTCGAAGAATACCCCGAAGCCGAACTGCTGATTCATCCCGAATGCGGTTGTGCCTCCACTTGTATTGCCAAGATCATGAACGGCGAGTCGCAGTTTCAAAAAGCTTTCTATCTCTCGACCGAACAGATGATCAGCCACGCGGAAACGTCGGACTGCAAGGAGTTCATCGTCGGCACCGAGATGGGAATGCTCTACCGGCTGCGCCGCGACATCCCCCACAAGACCTTTTACCCGGTGTCGCCCGATGCGATGTGCGAGTACATGAAGATGAATACGCTCGACAAGCTCGCCGACTCGCTTCGCAACGATCGCATCGAAGTCACCATCGACGCCGATGTCCGCGAGCAGGCCCGGAAGGCCATCGACCGGATGCTAACCATTCAATAGGCGCAGACTTCGGCTGTGCACACCGAGATTATCGAGATTTCCCGCGAGGACCCCGACCCTGAGGCCCTCGAGCAGGCAGCTGTCGCCATCCGCGCCGGCAAGGTCGTCGCCATCCCTACCGAGACGCTCTACGTCCTGACGGCCGATCCGTTCAGCCTGAAGGCGGTTGCCTCCGTATTTCAGGCTAAGGGACGAGAGCTCAACCGGGCGTTGCCGATCTTAGTGGATTCGGTGCAAATGGCCGAAACGTACGCCGCGCCGGGGCCAAGCGATCGATTCAAGGCTTTGTCTGATCGCTTCTGGCCCGGGCCGTTGACGATCATCGTTCCCGCGTCGTCGAAGCTCCCTCTGAAAGTGACCGGCAATTCCGGACGCATGGCCGTGCGTCAAAGCGCCGAACCAGCCGCGAATCGACTCATCGCGGCACTGGGGACTCCAATCATCGCCACTAGCGCGAACCGTTCCGGCCGGCCGACCTGCAGGAGCGGCATCGAAGTCTTCGGCGAAATGGACTCCAGTGTCGACCTGATTCTCGACGGCGGAGCAGTCGCTGGCGCTGGCGCCACGACCGTCGACATCACAGAATACGACTGGCGGGTGATCCGCGAAGGGGCGGTTTCGCCGGAAGCCCTCGAGCAGTGCCTGCGGCATTGAGCCCGGCGGCGGCGCCGCTGTGAAAAATTGTCGGTTATCCGAATCCGGCAAGGCGGGCTTGGCATGCCAAGCCCCTACGTCGTTGAATACAAGCGATCGTCGGTAGGGGCGAGGCATGCCTCGACCGTCTTTCTCTGAAGTACACTGAGCCAAGATGCGTCGCCTAGCCGCGGGAATCCTATTCTTGAGCTCCGTTCTCAGCGGAGCCGAAGGCGATCAGCTTGACGCTGACGAGCGAATGTTTGCCGTATTGGCTGCGATGAATGCCGCCGGCTATGACGACGGGGTGGGCTCAGCCGCCGACAGTCTGGTGCGGCAAGCCGTGCGTCAACAGCTTGAAGGCTTCGACGGCGAAAGCCTGAAACTTCTCCGGAACGCCTACGAACAATACCGCAACGACGACCCGGACCAGAACCTCGCTCAGTACGTCACGTTTGCTCTGACTTGCGAACCGCCCCCAACGTTCGAGCTCAAGGCGGACTTGCCGACCGACCTCCCCCCCGAAGTTCGGCACTTGCGGGCCTTCAGCCGAATCGTCGAGCAGTTCTACCGCGAGGCGGACATTCAAAAGCTTTGGGAAAAGTACCAGCCGGCCTACGAACAGGAGCTTTCGCGCCATCAGGAAGCGCTCGTGCCGATGCTGTTTCGTACGGCGGGCTACTTGCGCCTGTCGCTCGACGGCGTGGAGGCTCGGGGGTTCAAGGTTTGGGTGGATCTGCTGGGAGCGCCGGGAAGCACGAACACTCGGCTCTACGGCGGAAACGTACAGATCGTGGTCCACCCGTCGGAAGAGATTCGGCTCGACGAGATCCGCCACGCCTACCTGATCCATCTGCTCGATCGGCTCTCGATCCGCTATCGCGAGGCCGTCGGAGAGAAGGAAGTTCTGTCACGATTCGCGATGTTCGCGCCGGCGCTCGATGAGGCGTATAAGAGCAATTTCCAGTTGCTGGTGACGAAGTCGCTGGTCAAGGCGATTGAGATGAGGCTGTCGCGGATTCCGGAAGAGAAGAAGCTCGAGCAAGTCAACAAGGACCTCCGCGAGGGCTACATCCTGACGCCGTATTTTTATGAAAAGCTGCCAGCGTATGAGAAGGACGGTAGCATCATCAACAAGTACTACGAGCAGATGATCCAAGAGATCGATCTCAAGCACGAGGCGGCGAGGCTCCAAAATGTGAAGTTTTCCGAGCCGACCACAAAGGCCAGACCCAAGCCCGTGGCGCCGCAGCTTTCCGAAGTCGACAAGCTTCTGCGGCGGGGCGAGCTCTTGCTCAACGAAGAGATGTTTGACGAGGCGCGCGAGACGTTCCTGGCGGTCGAGGAGAAGGTCGGGGAACGTCAGGCGCAGGCGAGCTACGGACTGGCTCGCGTGGCGATTATGGAGGCCGACCCGGAACTGGCGCGCGAGCATTTTTACGACGCCGCGTATCTGGCCGAGGATCCGCACCTCAAGGCGCTCGCGCACCTCTACATCGGGCGCATCGAGGATGTTGTCGGCAACCGCGAAGAAGCGGTCAAGCAATACCAGCTAGCGCTCGAAACGGGGGATCCGTCGGAGCGCACCCGCCAACTAGCCCAGAAGGGCCTCGAAGCGCCGTTCAGTCGACCTGGCGCGGAAGAGGAGCCGGAACCTTGATTCTCCGAGCACCCTGCGTCAGCGGGGTGTCTTCCCTTTGCGCGGACGAATGACGCAAGACTAGCCGGAAGACCGCCCGCTGACGCAGGCAGCTCGGAAAACCTCTGCGACTTTCGCTAACTCGGTAGAATCAAACATTCATAACAAGGAGAATCCGCCGCGATGCGCAATGTCGTCATCATCGGCTCGGGCTGCGCCGGCAACACGGCTGCGATCTATAGCGCCCGAGCGAATCTAGAGCCACTCGTGATCGAAGGTCTCGAAGCCGGGGGCCAGCTGACCCTGACAACCGACGTGGAGAACTTCCCCGGATTTCCCGACGGAATCATGGGACCCGAGCTGGTCGAGAACATGAAGAAGCAAGCTCAGCGGTTTGGCGCTGAGTTCAAGCCCGGAGATGTCGCCAAAGTCGACTTGTCGAGCCGCCCGTTCAAGCTCTGGATTGGCGACAACGAAGTCGAAACCAAGTCGTTGATCGTCGCCTCGGGCGCATCGGCGCGCTGGCTCGGCCTCGAGACCGAACAGAAGCTGATCGGCCATGGAGTGAGCTCGTGCGCGACCTGCGACGGATTCTTCTTCAGCGGGATGCCGGTTACGGTTATTGGCGGCGGCGACTCGGCGATGGAGGAGGCGACATTTCTGACGAAATTCGCCACCGAAGTCTCCATCGTTCACCGCCGCGATGAGTTCCGGGCTTCGAAGATCATGCTTGACCGCGCGCGCAAGAACGAAAAGATCAAGTGGGTCACCGGTGCGATAGTCGATGAGGTGCTCGGCGTCGAGGAGGGCGAGGTCACGGGGCTCCGTCTCAGCAGCGCCAATAACGGCAAGGCCTGGGATCACGAGACCAAAGCGCTGTTCCTCGCCATCGGCCACATCCCCAACACCAAGATTTTCAAAGACCAGCTCGATCTCGACAAAGAGGGCTACATCATCTCCCACGGCGGCGCTAGGACGAACATTGAGGGCGTTTTCCACGCGGGCGACGTGCAGGACAAGGTCTATCGCCAGGCGATCACCGCCTCGGCTTGCGGGTGCATGGCCGCGATCGAGGCGGAGCGCTTTCTCTCGGACGACGACTAATGCGGATACTCGTCACCGGTGCCGCCGGGTTCATCGGATCCGCCTTCGTGCGAATGCTGCTGGCGGACCGGCAAGTCGGTGAGGTCGCCAATCTCGACGCGCTGACTTACGCCGGCAACCTGGACAACTTGGAGTCGGTTGCCGCCGACTCCCGCTACAGCTTCTTCCACGTTGACATTCGTGACGCCGACCGCGTGCTCGAAACCGTCGAGGGCTTCAAGCCCGACGCGATTGTACATTTCGCGGCCGAGTCTCACGTCGACCGCAGCATTTTGTCGCCTCAGCCGGTCATCGCTACCAACTTCACGGGAACGTTCCATCTGCTCGAGGCGGCCAAGCGCGCTAAGGTCTCGAGGTTCGTGCACGTCTCGACGGACGAGGTTTATGGCAGCATTGATCCACCTCACGAGGCGGCCGAGGACGACGTACTGAGAACGAGTAGTCCGTATTCGGCGTCCAAGGCGGGGTCGGATCTGCTGGCGCTGTCCTACCACACGACCTATGGGCTGCCGGTTTCGGTGACGCGGGCGTCGAACAATTACGGTCCGTTCCAGTTCCCGGAAAAGCTAATCCCGTTGATGATTTGCAACGCGCTTGACGACAAGCCGTTGCCGGTCTATGGCGACGGGAAGCAAGTCCGGGACTGGCTCTTTGTCGACGACCACTGCCGGGGGATCCGTGCGGTGCTCGAGAAAGGCCGGCCGGGCGAGATCTACAACATTGGCGGCAACTGCTCGCTCGAGAACATCGAGGTGATCCACCGAATCCTCGCCGCGACCGGCAAGCCCGAGAGCCTCATGACGACCGTCACAGACCGCCCCGGTCACGACCGCCGCTACGCGCTGACGAACGAAAAGTTGACCGCCGAGACCGGCTGGGAGCCGCGAGTCGATTTCGAGACGGGCCTCGCCGAGACGGTCGACTGGTACAAGCGAAACTCCACCTGGATCTCCCGCGTAAAATC
This sequence comes from Bryobacterales bacterium, assembly GCA_965247515.1. Classification (GTDB taxonomy): domain Bacteria; phylum Acidobacteriota; class Terriglobia; order Bryobacterales; family UBA6623. Next base: position 3,441,210 of record OZ252029.1, read on the forward strand.
AGGTGAGTACCGAAAATTTCACGAGCAGAACTACGCCCAGCGCGACAGCGCCGTCGGTGGTCTATCGTAGGGGCGCGACACGTCGTGCCCTTGTATTGGGGGAGGCGATGGGAGCCACTGAGAATCTATGCGAGGAGCTCGAGGACGATCGCAGGCAGCTCCGCGAAGTCACCGAAAGAGCCGAAGCGCTGATTGCAGGCCTCGACGCCGATTCCGCCCGCTGGCGGCCAGGACCCGATCGTTGGAGCGTCTCCGAGTGCCTGGATCATCTCAACGCGAGCTCGCGACCCTACCTGAGCGATCTGGCGGCGACCGTCGAACGCGCCAAGACCCGTGGGATGTTCGGCGACCGCTCCCCGAAGCGCGGCTGGCTGGGCTCGTGGTTCATCGACGCTCTCGAACCCCCTCCAAAACGAAAGTTCAAGGCGCCAAGATTGTTCGTCCCCGCCCAGGCTCCCGAGCTCACGGCCGTCATGGAGGAGTTTCGCGGCCACAAAAAACGCTGGGATGAGCTCCTGGTCGAATCGAACGGCCTCGACCTGTGGAATGTCAAGATGCGCATGTCGGCGTTCAAGCTCATCAAGATGAGCCTCGGCGAGATCTACGCTTTCTTGCTGGCCCACGAGCGTAGGCATCTGTGGCAAGCGGAGCGGGTAGTTGCCCACCCGGAATTTCCCGGGCGTTAGCAGAGCTCGTCACAGAGGCGTGGACGGGCTAGCTGGGCCTGATTCAAGGTTTCAGTTCAGACGCCTACCACCACCAGCTCTCGGGATCAAGCTCAGGCAACGGTTGGTTGAACCGCCGCTCGAGCTCTTTCGCGTCGTCTTCGGCGGCAACGATCAGCTCCTTTGGATACTTGCGGTGCGCCACGATCGACCGCAAGATCCGGTCGGCCTCGAAGGAGTTGAGCCCCAGCCCAGCTAGATACTGCAGCCGCAGATTGATGTCTCGATTGATGTCCGCGTCGGCAAGGTAGTCCTTCAGATCGGGCCCGTAGCCCGCGAAGGTCGAAAGCAGGCTCATCCCCGAGCCCATGTCAACATCGCTGAGGGAGTCGAGGACCTTGGCGTGATCGGGCCGATCGAGTCGCGCCTGCAAGGCGTCAAGATCGACCTTGCCGGGTCCGTCTTCAGCCAACAAGACAAGGTCGTAGCCTTCTCCGTTATTGTCGTTCGCCCAAATTGAACCGTGCGGAAAGGCTGCCATGAAGGTGGCGACTTGGCTTTTCACAGCCGCTTCGTTTGATTCGTACATCGGGACCCATTGCGTCACGACGCCTCGCTCGGTGAGCCGCTGCTTGGTGAGCTCGAAGTATTCCTCCGAGTAGAGTGTGGCCGCGCCCTTCACCCAGGGGTGGATCGGATCAGAGGTGATGATGTCGAACTTTTCGTCGGTTGTGGCGAGGAAGTGTCGCGCGTCGTCATAGATGATCTCCACGCGCGGGTCGTGCACAATGCCATAGTTTTCGTCGGAGAAATACTCGTCGGCGGCAGGCGGGATCAGGGGCTCGATCTCGCAGATCACGATGCGCTCAATCGAGGGATAGAGTGCAAAAGTTCCCGCGGTGACGCCGGCGCCGCAGCCGACGATAAGCACGGACTTGGGCCCGTCCAGCATCAGCGCCGGCAGGTGGCCCAGCATCCGTTGCAGGCCCATGTCTTTGTCTTGGCTCGAGGCGACGACCTTGCCGCTTACGTGAAACTCCCGCCAGCCGTCGGGGTCCTCTGAAACGGCGATGGAGGCGTTCATGCCCTCGCCGACGTAGAGGAACGCTGGGAGAGTTTCGTAGGTCGGCAAGTAGCCCCCGTAAGCCACAAGTCCAGGCGGGATTTGAGGGACAATCTGAGCGCAGATGCCGACGGCGACCAGCGACCCGGCGAGGATGACTGGTCGAACTTTCGTTGCCAACACGAGGAGCCCGGCGATCGCCGCCAGGACGATCAAGACTTGCTGAGATCCCTGAGTGCCCAAGCCCGGAATCGCGACCGCGCTGACGCCAACCGCACCGATGATCGCACCCAGGGTGTTAGCGGCGTAGATTCGCCCGGCGAGGAGCCCTGTGTCTTGGCCCGGCGCCGAAGCCGCCGCCAGCGCTAGTGGGAAGCTCGCTCCCCACAAACATGCGGCGGGCAGCGCGGCCCAGGCACAACGCACGAAATCAAGCTGGAAGCCAATCCACGGGTCGGCGGTAAGCGAGGAGTCGATCGGCCAGTAGGGCAGAGAGGCCCCCAGGGCGTAGCCACTCCAAGCGATTGCGGCGGTAAGGGCAAGTTGGCAGAATCCCAGCCCGATGGCGGGGCTGCGAAGTGATCGTCCCGCCGCGGAGCCGAGCGCGCTGCCGATCCCAAGCCCTATCAGGAAGACAGCCAGGATGATCGAAAACGTGTAGACGGTCGCCCCGAGCATCAAAGAGAGAATCCTGGTCCAGATGACCTCGGCCCCCAGCGCGCACAAGCCGGAGAGCATGATGGCGATGTAAACGGGCCCCGGAGCCGCGCGCGGAAGCAAGCGGTTGTCGGAGCGCCCGGCAACCGCTCCCTCCCGGTCGCGGCTCAGAGACGCTAGCGCGAGCCCCAGCGCGGCTACGAGTAGGTTGATGGCGACCGCAACGTAGGTGGCAACCGCCAAATCAAATACCCGCAGCAAGTAGAACCCCGCCAGCAGGCAGCCGAGGACGGCCCCAGCGATGTTCGCCCCATAGAAAAAGCCAAGCCGCGAAATCCCCGTCGGCGTCGACTCGACCCAGCGAGCGATCACCGGCAACGTCGCGCCCATCAGCAACGTTGGGGGCAGCAGGCAGAGCGCACAAACCAGGGCGCGGAGAGCAATCCCCCCCGGCCCCGGCGACGCAATCGCCGTATAAAGTCCGCCAGCCGTCGGCAAAACGAATAGCAGCAACAGTCCACAAAGGCCGATGCCCAACTCCAGCGCCGCATACACTTTCAGCGGATGGCGATTTCCCGAAACAAACTTTGGTAGTGCGAGACTCCCCAAGCACATCCCGCCCATGAAGGAGCCCAGCAGCACTCCCAGCGAAATCGCGGTCGATCCAATCGCTAGTTGAAGCAGCTGGAACCAAACGATTTCGTAGATCAACGCCGAACAACCGCTTCCAACAAACAGAATCAGCAGGGCGGGAAATAACTTGGAATTCGACACGCGCTTGGGCGTAGGGACGCTTGCCAAGGCCCGCCGGTCACCCAAAGCGATTACGATAAGGCAAATGCCTACTGCCGCGAACAACAACGCTCGACTGACACAGCCCCTCGTGCGCGACAACGGCGTTCTACGCCCCGCTAGTTGGGACGAAGCGCTCGCCCGCGCCGCAGAAGGGTTTCAGCGAGCCATCGACGCTCATGGACCTACGACGTTTGGCATGTTCAGCTGCTCGAAAACCACCAACGAGCTAAACTTCGCAGCGAGCAAGTTCGCCCGGTCGGTCATCGGCAGCAACAACATCGACAGCTGTAACCGAACTTGACACGCCCCGAGCGTCGTCGGTCTGGCGACAGCATTCGGGGCGGGCGGGGGGACCAGCTCCTACCAGGAGGTCCAAGAGACCGATCTCGTCATCCTATGGGGGTCGAACGCCCGCGAGACCCACCCCATCTACTTCCACCACGTCCTCAAGGGGATCCACAACGGGGCGAAGCTTTACGTCGTCGATCCGCGCCGGACGAGCTCGGCGCAGTGGGCCGACGGTTGGCTCGGCCTTGACGTCGGGACCGACATCGTTGTTGCCCATGCGGTAGGACGAGAGATTCTGGAGGCTGGGCTCGAGAATCAGAAGTTCATTGAGCACTCGACCAGTGGCTTTGACGCCTACCGCGAGCACGTCCAGTCCTTCACCCTCGAATATGCTGAGCGTGAAAGCGGCGTACCGGCCGCGGTGATACAAGAACTGGCCCACGCCTATGCGGAGGCCGAGACCGCTCAACTTTGCTGGACGCTCGGCATCACCGAGCACCACAACGCCGTCGATAACGTCCTCGCGCTGATCAATCTGTCTTTGCTGACGGGCCACGTCGGCCGCTACGGGTCGGGACTGGTCCCGCTGCGTGGGCAGAACAACGTCCAGGGAGGCGGCGACATGGGGGCGCTTCCCGACCGGCTGGCAGGCTTTCAGCATCTGGAGAACGACGAGCTACGAGCGAAGTTCGAAAGACTCTGGGGCTGCACGATTCCTCCGACACGAGGCTGGCATCTGAGCGGAATGTTCAAGGCGATGGACCGCGGCGAGCTGACAGCGCTTTACGTCATCGGAGAGAACCCGGCGTCGTCGGAGGCGGACAAGAACCACACGATAAAGCTCCTCCAGGGCTTGGATTGCTTGGTCGTCCAAGACCTCTTCCTGACGCAGACGGCCGAAATCGCCGACGTGGTGCTGCCCGCCGCGGCCGGCTGGTCGGAGTCGGAAGGAACCGTCACCAGCAGCGAGCGCAAGGTCCAGCGGGTTCGGCGCGCGGTCCGGCCGCCTGATGGCGTGCGCGACGACCTCGACGTTCTCTTCGACCTTGCCAAGCGGCTGGGCCACGACTGGGGTGAGGCGGATCCCGAACGTGTTTGGGATGAGCTGCGAAGCGTCAGCCCGATGCACGCCGGCATGAGCTACAAGCGGCTGGAGGAGCTCAACGGCATTCGCTGGCCCTGCTACGACGAAGACCATCCCGGCGAGCTCTTCCTTCACGGGCGACTCTGGGCAGACCCCCTGATCGGCCCGAAAGCGCCGTTCAGCCCGGTTCCACACAGCCCCCCCGTCGACAAGTTGAACGAAGAGTTCCCGTTGCGGCTCACGACCGGACGGCGGCTCGACTCCTACAACACGGGCGTTCAGAGCGGCCGTTACGCCTCGCCGCTGCGTTGGGGCGAGACGCTCGACCTCTCGCCCGAAGATGGCCAAAAATTCGGCGTCGCAGCGGGGGAAGAGGTACGCATCAGCTCGCGCCGCGGGTCGGTCGTCGCACCCGTGCGCTTCGACGAAGGCCTCAGGCCGGGGTTGGCGTTCATGACGCTGCACTTCCCCGAGCAGGTCGATACGAACAAGCTCACGATCGACGCTGTGGATCCTAAGTCAGGGACCGCCGAGTTCAAGGCGACCGCGATTCGAGTTGATAAGATTGAGGCCCATGCGTAGGCGAGCAGGCTGGGACCATTGCGGAACCCGCTCCCTTGCGGTCGCGGCTCTGAATCCCGGCGTCAGAGCCGCGACCGCAAGGGAGCGGGTTCCGCAATGCCCGCGTCCCCGAGGTTGCTAGTTGGACCTTCACTTCACCCAAGACGAGGCGTCGGCCGAAGAGATCTCCGCTATCGATGGCGCCCTAGGGGCCGCGGACGCCCGTAGCAACCGCACCGCCAGCACGGGACACGCAGCGCGCTCGGACCGGCATCTCCTGCTACCGGTTCTTCACGCCATCCAAGGTTCAGTCGGATGGGTCAGCCCAGGCGCGCTGAACTACGCCTGCAAGCGATTGAACGTCCCGCCCGCCGACGCGTTCGGAGTGGCCGACTTCTACTCGATGTTCGCAACCGAACCGACTCCGCGCGTGGTCAGGCTGGTGTGCGACGACATCGCCTGCCAAGCCAAGGGCGGGCCAGGAGTCTTAGATGGGGACCTCGCCGGGCAGCGCCGGCAACGCAGCCCCTGTCTGGGGCTTTGCGAAAGGGCTCCGGCTTCCCTACTCTGCATCGCCGGGCCGAAGCCGGGGTATTGTGTGCTCGCTCCATCCGATGTCGAGCTCGACGATGATCTGCCCGCGCCCGACGGCTTTCGGGCAGCGGTCTCGACTCCACAAGCAGGCCAGCCTCAACTCAAACTGCTGGCCCGAGTCGGCAAAGTCGACCCAACCAGCCTCGCCGACTACCGCGCCCACGGCGGTTTTCAAGCCCTCGAAAAAGCCCGAGAGCTGGGTCCCGAAGGCGTCATCGAGCAGGTCGCGAAATCGAACCTACTCGGCCGTGGCGGCGCCGCCTTCCCCGCCGGCGTCAAGTGGAAGGCGGTCGCCGAAGCCGAAGGGCCGAAGTACGTCATTTGCAATGCTGACGAGTCCGAGCCGGGGACGTTTAAAGACCGAATCGTGATGGAAGCCGACCCTTTCGTCGTGGTCGAGGCCATGGCCATCGCCGGGTTCGCCACGGGCGCCGAGAAGGGTTTCATCTACATCCGCGGAGAGTATCCGCTCGCGACCCAAACGCTCGAAAACGCGATCGAGCAGACACGCAAAGCCGGATTCCTCGGCGCGGACTTCGACATCGAGCTTCGTCGCGGTGCCGGAGCCTACATCTGCGGCGAAGAGACAGCGCTGTTCAATTCGATCGAGGGATTTCGCGGCGAGCCCCGCAACAAGCCGCCCTTCCCGACGCAATCGGGATTGTTCGGGCGTCCGACATTGGTCAACAACGTCGAAACGCTAGCGAACGTGCCGCTCGTGCTGCTGGGGGGCGGGGAAGAGTACGCCTCGATCGGTACTAGCCGCTCCGCCGGGCCGAAACTGTTCTGCCTCTCGGGACACATCGTCCGCCCAGGCGTCTATGAGGCCGAGTTCGGCATCACCGTGCGAGAGTTGATCGACCTAGCGGGCGGCGAGACCGGCCGCCTACAAGCTGTACTCGTCGGAGGAGCCGCCGGCGCGTTCCTGACGCCCGACGAGCTCGACACGCCGTTCACGTTCGAAGGAATGCGAGAAGTCGGCGCAACGCTCGGGTCGGCTGTTGTCATGCCGTTCGACGAAACGGTCGACCTGCGCAAGATCCTGCTGCGTATCGCTGAGTTCTTCCGCGACGAATCGTGCGGCCAATGCGTGCCCTGCCGCGTCGGAGCGGTCCGCCAAGAAGAGCTGCTCGAGCGCCTCGTCAACGATCGGCCGCTCGGGTCTGTTAACCAAGAGCTACGCCTGCTCAACCAGCTTGGCCAAGTGATGCGCGACGCCTCGATCTGCGGCCTCGGCCAAACTGCGTCGAGCGCTATTGAGTCCGCCCTAGGAAAGTTCCCGATTTTCAAATGAACGCGCCTGACCTCAAGACTCCGATACCTCGCGGGCCGATTCCTCAAGTTCCCGCTCGCGATGTCGCTATGGTCGAGGTGACGGTCGACGGCCAGTCGGTCGAAGTTCCCGAGGGGGCAACGCTGCTTGACGCCTGCCGCAAAGCCAGCGTCGAGACCCCGACGCTGTGCTACCTGGAGAACCTGACGCCGGTCAACGTCTGCCGGGTTTGCGTCGTGGAGCTGGAAGGCGCGCGGACGCTCGTCCCGTCGTGCTCGCGCAAGGCGGAAGCCGGAATGGTCGTCAATACCGACTCGGAGCGCGTGCGACTGAGCCGCAAGATGGTGCTGGAGTTCCTGGCCTCTTCGACCGACGTCTCGACCGCACCCGAGCTGCAGGAATACGCCCGCGAATACGAAGCCGATCCGGAGCGGTACGGGGATGCCGCGAAGACGGTCTCGCAGCCGACAAAGGTCGACAACGAGCTCTACATTCGCGATTACTCCAAGTGCATCCTCTGCTACAAGTGCGTCGAAGCCTGCGGCACGGACGCACAGAACACGTTCGCCATCGCCGTCGCGGGCAGAGGGTTCGACTCCCACATCTCGACCGAATTCGACGTCACCCTGCCGGACTCAGCCTGTGTTTACTGTGGAAACTGTATCGGCGTGTGCCCAACCGGAGCGCTGATGTTCAAGAGCGAGCACGACCTGCGCGGCGCGGGCCGCTGGGACGAGTCCAAGCAATCGGAGACCGACACGATCTGCCCCTACTGCGGGGTCGGCTGTACGCTGACCGTTCACGAACAAGACAACGAAATCGTGAAGGTCACCTCGCCGATGGATCAAGAGGTGACTCACGGGCACCTGTGCATCAAAGGCCGCTTCGGCTGGCAGTTTGTCCAGGTGAAGCGCTGACGCCCCTACGCCGCTGGGTCGAGCTGCTGCGAGAGATAAACCCCCAACCCCATGTCATCGATCGCCTGCAGCTGCGCCTCCAACCAATCAACGTGCTCTTCCTCATCCTTGAGGATGACCTCGAACAACTCCCGCGAGCCGTTGTCGCCCGCCGCCACCGAATCCGCGATCGCCGCGTTGAGCTGCTGCACCGCTTCAAGCTCGAGCGAAAGGTCGTTCTCGTACTGCTCTTTGACGTTCTGGCCAACCTTGAGCGGGTTGAGCTCCGCCATACCGGGAACGCCGTCAAGGAACAGCACCCGCTCGATCAGCTTCTCGGCGTGCATCATCTCCCCGATGGATTGCTTCTTGGTGAAGGCGCCGAGCTTGAAGTAGCCCCAGTTGTCTTGCATCTCAGCGTGCACGAAGTACTGATGGATCGCGGTAAATTCCGCCCGGAGGGTCTCGTTGAGACGGTCGATAATCTGCTGATTGCCCTTCATGGTGATCCCTAAGTGTAAAGTATCGGGGAGACCTCAATGCGTTACTTGGCCCACCTTCTCACAACATCGTTGGCTTTGGCGGCTTTCGGCTGCGGCGCGCCCCCGGCCGTCGAAGAGAGTCGTCCGCCGAACATCATTTTGGTGATGACCGACGACCAGGGCTACGGAGATGTCGGCGCCCACGGCAACTCGATGATCAAGACGCCAAACATCGACAAGCTTCACGGCGAATCCGTGCGACTGACCAACTACCACGTCGACCCCACGTGCGCTCCCACGCGCTCGGCGCTGCTGACCGGACGCTACTCGAGCCGCACCGGCGTTTGGCACACCATTATGGGGCGTTCGATCGTCCACAAGGACGAGACAATGGTGTCGAATGTGTTCGCCGACGCCGGCTACGCCACCGGGTTCTTCGGCAAGTGGCACCTGGGCGACAACTACCCCCACCGGCCCGAAGACAGAGGCTTCCAAGAGGTGGTCCGCCATGGGGGCGGGGGAGTCCAGCAGACGCCCGACTACTGGGGCAACGACTACTTCGACGACACCTACTGGCACAACAGCGACCCAACGCACTACGACGGCTACTGCACCGACGTTTTCTTCCGCGAAGGGATGCGGTTCATCGAAGAGAACAAGGACGAGCCGTTTTTCGCCTACATTCCGACCAACGCGCCGCACAGGCCGCTCTTTGTCGAGGAGCGCTACTGGAAGCCCTACGCCGACCAGGGCGTGCCCGAGCCGATGGCCAAGTTCTACGGCATGATCGAGAACATCGACGACAACATGGGCCTGCTCGTCGCCAAGCTCGATGAGCTCGGCCTGCGGGACAACACGATCCTGGTCTTCACCACTGACAACGGGACGGCCAACGGCGCCGACCGCGACGGCAGCCCTTACGACGGCGTCGCCTGGGGAGGCTTCAATAGCGGTATGCGAGGCAAGAAGGGCTCGCAGTACGAGGGTGGCCATCGTGTGCCGTTCTTCGTGCGCTGGCCCGAGGGCGACCTCGGCTCGCCTCGCGATATCCCGAACCTGTCGGCGCACATCGACGTCATGCCGACGCTGGCCGAGCTGGCGGGAGTCTCCGTCCCTGCGGGGTTGGATTTGGACGGCAAAAGCCTAGCGCCGCTGCTGAGAGGCGACGGAGACTTGGCGTCGAGAACCCTGTTCGTGCATTCCCAGCGCATCGAGTGGCCCGAGAAGTGGAAGACCAGCGCGGTCATGACCGACCGTTGGCGCCTGATCGACGGCAATGAGCTCTACGACCTCACCGCGGACCCGGGCCAGCAGAAGGATGTCGCCGCCGACCAACAGCAAGTCTTCGAAGACCTTCGCGGCCAGTATGAAAACTGGTGGGAGCACATCTCCGATCGCTTTGAAGACCATGTCTACATCACGGTTGGAGGCGAGGAGAGTCCGGCCCGCATCACCGCGCACGATTGGCATCCGCCGGAGAACCAGAACGTCCCTTGGAACCAGCCGGCGATCTCGAGGAACCCTCACGCGACCGGTTACTGGATGATCGATGTCGCCGAGGCCGGCGAATACGAGTTCATGCTCTTGCAGCACGACAAAGACGCGAAGTACCCGATCGACGCGGTCGAGGCGCGGATCAAGGTGGGCGACGTCGAGACGAAAGGGCCTGTTCCCGCCGGGGCGACTGAAGTCGCCCTCAAACTTGACCTTCCAGCGGGTGAAACCAAGATGGAAACCTGGTTCACCGACAAGGCCGGCAAGCAACGCGGAGCCTTCTTCGTCTACGCCAAGCGCCTGTAGGGGCGTAGCTTGCTACGCCCCTGGAGTTTCTACATTTGTGGACGGGGAGGGCCATGGTTGAGGTAGGTCGGTAGATGGTTATTGACATACCGACAGGATTGAGCTATTCTGTTCTTGGCCCCGCTCGGCGCCGCTGCCTATGCCCGACGATCTCCGCGATACTCTTCTGGAAACCCTAGAATCAGCCCTCGATGCTCAGCTGCGCGCCGTTCGTCGGCTGCGATCGAAACCCCCTCCCCGGCCCAAGCGCCCTTCGCCTCAAGGTATGTCTCAGGTCGATATGGCCCATGACATACTCGCCGGCGCCGAGCGTCCGCCGCATATCGCGGAGTTGATCGAGGGCATTCAGGCCAGGTTTTCCCGTGCGGTTGACCGCGAAAGCCTCGTCTCGGCGCTGTCGAAGAAGATCGCTCGCGGCGACCGTTTTGTGCGCACCGCGAAGAACACTTTCGCGCTGCGTAGCCCGGATTAGCTACGCGGCCCGGATTAGCTGTCCCCTGGAGGTTCCCATGCTGCTTCCTCAGTTCCTGTCGATCAGCGCTGATTGGAGGCGCGCCTTTCCCCAGCAACGCACGCATCGACGCGCGGTGCGCCAAGGCCTGGGAGGCCTGGTTTGCCTGGGCCGCCGCACGCTTTCGCGCATTATTTGGACCAACGGCGGCGAGCAAAACAGCTGGAGCGCGGACTATTTTTTGCACGAGCGCTGCAAGTGGCGTCCGCAAGAGTTGTTCGCGCCGGTGTGGAAGCGCGCCTTGGGGTTTTGCCGCTCACGGTTGGTGGGCGTGGCGATCGACGACACGCGCTTGCGCAAGACGGGGCGTAGGATCAAGCAGGCGTTTTATCAACACGATCCGCGCTCGCCGCCGTTTCACGCGAACTTGATGCTGGGGTTGCGCTACTTGCAAGCGTCGTTGTTGGTTCCCTTCGATCGCGGCGGCAAGACCGGCGCGCGGGCCTTGCCGGTGCGTTTTGAATGTGCGCCGGTTCCCAAGCGTCCCGGCAAACGCGCCGGCGACGCCGAGCGAGAGCAGTACGAACAAGCGCGCAAGCGCTGTCGCATCTCGCAACGTTTAGTCGACATGATGGCGCCGCTGCGGGCTGCGCTGGATGCCGCCGGCGGGATCGCCAAGAAGATGGTGTTGTCGCTTGACGGCAGTTTCAGCAACCGCACCGTTTTCCTGGCGCCGCGCGATCGCACCGAGCTCATCGCTCGCACGCGCCTGGACGCTGTGCTGTGCAAAGCCGCGCCGACCGGCTCGCGACGCTTCTATGGGGTCGAAAAGTTCCGCCCCGAACAGGTGCGCCGCGACGAGACGATCGTCTGGAAAACGACCAAGCTATTCTACGGCGGCAAGCGCCGCAAGATCCGTTATAAAGAGGTCAACGAGGTGTACTGGCAGGGCGGGGCGCGGCGCACGCCGTTGCGTTTGTTGGTGGTCGCGCCGACCCCCTATAGCAAGCGCCTTTCGAGCAAGATGTACTACCGCCAGCCGGCGTATTTACTCACGACGGACCTCGCCAGCCAGGCGCGCGAGCTGTTGCAGATCTATTTCGACCGTTGGCAGATCGAGGTGAACCACCGCGAAGAGAAAGACACGTTGGGCGTGGGACAGGCGCAGTTATGGAGCGAGACGGCGGTCCCGAAGCAACCGGTATTGGCGGTGGCGGCGTACAGCGCTTTGCTGCTGGCGTCGTTGCTGGCGTATGGTCCGGGGCGCGGAGAGGCCTATGCGCCGCTGCCGAAATGGAGGAAAAAGGCAAAGAGGCCTTCTTGTCTGGATCTGGTGGCGCTGTTGCGGAAAGAAATGGTCGAAAACCCCGATTTGCTGGCTCCGCTGGGGCTCAAACCCTCCTGGCAGGCCTTCGGCGCCGCCGCTGACGGGTAAAATATGTAGAAACTCCAGGGGCGTAGCTTGCTACGCCCGAGAGCCGCGAAACGATTCCTGCACAAATCCGGCAGGAATTCCGAGCACCCTGCGTGAGCGGGGTGTCTTCCCACAACCCGGGCGACGGCCGCAACCGTAAGCGGAAGACACCCCGCTGACGCAGGGTGCTCGGAAAAGCGCCGAACCTTTGACCTTTGGGTTCCGGCTCGTCCGGGTCGCGGCTCTGTAGCCGGCCGCTCTGGTTCTTCTAAAAGTTTCACGAGTGCTACACTGCCGGCGATGAACCTTCGCCACACCTGCCTTCTCTTGGCGCTCCTCGCGCCGCCGTCTGTCTTCAGCCAAGACGCGCTCAGCCCCGACCCCAACATGCCCCGGCCGATCGAGGCGCACGACTCGGTCTTCATCGAAGAGCTGACCTGGATGGAAATCCGCGACGCCATGCGCGCCGGCAAGGATACGATTCTGGTCGCCAGCGGCGGCGTCGAAATGAACGGGCCCTACCTGGTCACCGGCAAACATCAGGTCGTCCTTCGCGCCAACATGGAAGTCCTCGCCCGCAAGCTCGGCGACGCCCTCGTCGCGCCGATCGTTCAGTTCGTCCCCGAAGGAGACTTCGACCCTCCGACCTCACACATGCGCTATCCAGGGGCGATCTCGGTGCGCGTGGAGACCTTTGAGGCCTTGCTCAGCGACATCGCCGAAAGCTTCCGCACGCACGCATTCAAGCATGTGATCTTCCTGTCGGACTCCAACAACAACGTCGCCCCGATGCAGGCCGTGGCTGATCGGCTCTCAAAGAAGTGGTCCGGCTCAAAGACGTCGATCCATTACATCCCCGAGTTCTACAAGAGCAACTCGGCGAGCGAATTGTTAGCTTCATTGGGGATCGAGCAGAAGCCCGAGGGCCACCACGACAACGTCCCCAACGCCACGCAGATGATGGTGACCGACCCGACGACGGTTCGCGCCTACCAGCGCATCGTGGCCGGCAAAATGTCGATCAACGGCGTCGATATCGCACCGCCGCATGGCATCGAGCTTGGCCGCAAGATCGTCGACTACCGAGCGACCATAGCCGCCAAGGCCATCCGCAAAGCTACCGGCAAGTGATCAGCGCAGACGATTTGCCCAGGCCGTATAGGTTAGGCGTTATCGCCTCCGACGACCCCTACCCGTACTATCGCCGGCTGCGCAACGAAGACCCGGCTCACTATTCCGAGCTGGAAGACATTTGGGTGCTGACGCGCTTCGAGGACGTCTCGGCCGCCTCCAAGGATTGGAAGACCTGGTCGTCGCAGAGGCGTGGAAACCTGCTCAACGACATCCCCGCGCGAATCGGCAAGACGCTGGGCACCACGGACCTGCCGGCCCACACGTTCGCGCGAGGGGTCGTCGACCAAACGTTCACGCCGAAGAGAGTGGAGCAACTCAGCTCAACGGTCGCGGACCTAGCGCGGCGCTTGACGCGGGAGGCCCGCGAGCGCGGGTCGATCGAGTTCGCCGCGGACATTTCAGCGCCATTCAACGCCGCGATTCTCGGAGAGATGTTTGGCGTGCCCCGCTCAAACTTCATCCGACTACGGCACTGGCTCGACGATTTTTTCAAGCGGGAGCCGACTCCCGAAGGGGAAGAGTCGAAGCAAGTCATCGCGATGAAGAAGCTCAATGAGTACCTCGATGAGCTGGCCGGCGACCGACTGGTCAAACCGGGAGACGATTTGATGTCGGCGATGCTGACGGCCGAAAAAGACGGCCGAAAGCTGACCCGCGAGCAGGTTGTGGTGACGACCATGACCTTCCTGACCGCCGGCTTCGAGTCGACAAACAACCTCTTTACGAACCTCGCCTACGCTCTCGCGGCGGTGCCGGGCCTTTACGCGGATTTCGAGCCGGAGCTGATCGACAACTTCATCGAAGAAGGCATGCGCTGGGACGCAGCCGCTCAGGGGTTCGTGCGAACGCCGACTCACGACGTCGAGATTCATGGCAAGCGAATCCCGGAAGACGCCCAGGTACTGCTGCATATCGGCTCGGCCAACCGCGACGAGCGCGCCTTCGACGATCCGGACCGCTTCGATCCGCGCCGCAAGATCAGGCGCCATCTCGGCATGGGCCTGGGAAAGCATTTCTGCGTCGGCGCGCCGTTGGGTCGATTGATGGCGCGGTCGCTTTTTGCCCAGCTGCTTCCGGCAAGCCGGCGCTGGGAAGTGGATCTGGCGGCGTCGGAACGCGTCACGACGCCGAATTTCCGGGGTTTCACGAAACTCCCGTTGGTTGTAGGGGATTGAAGTTGCGCGAGTAAGCCGACTGGCTCCAGCGGGGAGATGAAGCTGACCGATTGCGGAACCCGCGACCGCAACTATAAGGGAGCGGGTTCAGCAAGACTAAGCTGCAGCCGACTAGCAGCCGGGTTTGCTGGTCTCGTCCCCAGCCGCCGCCAGAACGTCCCGAACCGCTTTGACAACGAGCTCGGGGTTGCCGCCTAAGCCATGGCCGGAATCTTTACCAATGACGTGACACTATCGGCTCGAGAGAGTGGCCAAGTCTTCGCCCAGGTCTCGGCTGATCTCGTTCCGAATTCCCGGCTTGCCCGGGGACAGCACAACAAGTGGAATATTCAAGGGGCGGCGGGCGGCGGCGACCTGAAGTCCGCTTTCGCCGGCGGCGTCGAGCTCGTCCTCCATCGCGAGGTAGCGGTTCGCTCGGTAAATCGTCGCTCGGACGAACTCGCGTACGTCGGGGTGGGCTCGCTCAGGCGGGGTCGCCAAGGTCACGCCTAGAATCCGAAGGATCCCTACGTACGCGGCCAACCTCCCTAGCTTTCGCAGAATCCAGGGAGGGGTATCAGACGGCAGGTCGGCCGCGGCTTTGTGTTCGGAATGTTTTTCGTGAGACGGGGTCAGTTGGATCATCCCGGCGACGAGATCGGGACGCTCGGATGCGACCATGCGAGTGTTGTAGCCGCCGAAAGAAAACCCGACCAGGATGACCGGGCGGGAAACGTCGCTGTTCTCGATCAGCGCCGCTAGCTCGGTCGCGATCCGGCTGCTTGTTCTGGGGGTCGGCCCGGGGTCGCTGTATCCCATGCCTGCGCGGTCATAGGTGCAAACCTGGGCGAATTTGGAGATTTCCGAAGTGAGGCCGGGAAAGCTGAAGGCGCCGCCGCCCAACCCGGAATCAAACAGCACGGTTGGGGCGCCGGGCTCGACGGGGTCGGTGCACCAGATGTGAAGGCGGTGTCCGCCGACGTCCACCATCATCCCTGGGGGAGGGGTCTTCGACCGCGAAACGCGTGAGTCTCCGGAAGAGACCCTGTTGCGGTGTTCGCGCCGGTCCGTCAGAATTGAGCGCATGTCGTCATTAAGTCTGGGGCGCATGGTTCTGCTGACCATCGCGCTGACCTTAGCCGCATCCGCCGCGAATACGCCCAACGTCGTGTTCTTGCTGGTCGACGACCTCGGTTGGGGCGATCTCGGCAGCTACGGCAGCAACTTCTACGAGACGCCGAATATTGACTCCCTGGCCGCCTCGGGGGTGCGCTTCACTCAGGGGTACGCCTCGTGCCCGGTGTGTTCTCCGACGCGTGCGAGCATCCTCACCGGCAAGTACCCGGTGAGGGTGCGCGTCACCGACTACATCTCCCCCGCCGGCTCCAATCAACCCGAGCAGTGGAACCGCAACACCCAGCTCCTACCCGCATCCTATTCCGACCGGATGCCGCTCGATGAGGTGACTTTGGCCGAGGCCTTCAAGCAGAACGGCTATGCAACCTACTTCGCCGGTAAATGGCATCTCGGCCCCGAGGGTTTCTACCCCGAAAACCAAGGCTTCGACGTCAACATCGGGGGCTTCGAAGCCGGCGCGCCGTGGCTGGGCGGCAAGTACTTCTCGCCCTACAAGAACCCGCGGCTCGACGATGGCCCCGAGGGCGAGCACTTGCCGAACCGCCTTGCGCGGGAGACGGCAAAGTTCATCACCGAGCACCGCGATGAGCCTTTCTTGGCCTACCTGTCGTTTTACTCGGTCCATACGCCGCTGATGACGACAGACGGGCTGGAGCAGAAGTACCAAGCCAAGGGGGCTCAGATCGCCTTCCACGGACAGCGCTTCATCCAAGAAGGATTTCGTGAGGCGCGGCAGGTCCAAGACCATGCCGTCTATGCGGGCATGGTCGAGGCGATGGACACCGCCGTCGGCCAGGTTCTCGAGGCGCTTATGGACAACGGACTCGAGTCGAACACGATCGTCGCGTTGATGTCGGACAACGGCGGCCTGAGCACCTCCGAGGGGTCGCCGACGGCGAACATTCCGCTTCGGGCCGGCAAAGGTTGGATGTACGAGGGCGGGATCCGCGAGCCTTGGATCATCCGTGCGCCGGGTGTTTCCTCTCCTGGGACCGTCGAGCACACCCCGGTCTCGAGCGTTGACTTCTATCCGACGCTGCTCGAGTTGGCGGGCTTACGTAAACGCCCGGAACAGCACCTCGATGGGGTTAGTCTGGCTCCGCTACTGCGTGGTGAAGAGCTCGACCGCGGCCCATTGTTCTGGCACTACCCGCACTACGGCAACCAAGGCGGCGCCCCCAGCGGTGCGATCCGCGACCGGGAGTGGAAGCTGATCAAGTGGTACGAGGATGGCGCCACGGAGTTGTTCCATATTCCCAGCGACATGGGCGAGCGGTACAACCTAGCGCGGCTGAAACCGAATCTTGCAGAGCGCCTAGAAGATCAGCTTGACGAATGGCTCAAAGAAGTTGACGCCAACATGCCGACGACCAACTCCACTTTCGATGAAAGTAAGCCTTCGGGTCGGTTGCCTCCCGACCAGCGCTAACGCGGTTACAATCGGAGCCTTGAGCCCGGAGGGCGATGCAACCAACAGCCCACGGCCCACGGCCACGGCGCAAGCCGTGGGAACACAGGATCCCCGTGCTCGGCCGCGATTTCCAGGGCTAAGGTCGTTTTTCCGGCCTGGCGCGGTCCGAGCAGGGCTACGGCGGGAAAAGCATCAAGGAGACTACGCAGCCTTTGAGCGCCACGACGAGGTATCAGCCCCGTAATTATGCCGCGACGTGACCGATTTGCAGGGTTAAATGGTCAATCTAGGCCCCAACAAGCTCGGGCTCGCGTTCGACGTGCCGGGCCGGGGTCGGCTCGGAATAACTCGGCATCCGCACCGATACGAGCTTCGACACGCCCGGCTCCTGCATCGTTACGCCGTAGAGCGTTTGCGCGGCTGCCATCGTCGTCTTGGAGTGGGTAATGATGACGAACTGCGTCTGGTCGGCCATCCCTTCGAGCAGTCGGCGGAAGCGCATGATGTTCGGCTCGTCCAAGGCGGCGTCGACCTCGTCGAGCACGCAGAACGGGCTCGGCTTGTAGCGGAAAGTCGCCATCAACAGGGCCAAGGCGGTTAGCGATTTCTCGCCGCCTGACAGTAGCGCGATGTTTTGCAGACGCTTACCTGGGGGCGAGGCGACGATCTCGATCCCAGAATCGCCCAGGCTTTCCTCGTCGGTAAGGCGCATCTCGCCGACGCCACCTCCGAAGAGGCTGCTGAATGTCTTCCGGAAATGCGCGTTGATGACGTCGAAGGCTTCTTTGAACTGCTTGCGCGAGGCCACATCGATTTCCCCGATGACGTCTTGTGTATCCCGGATCGAGCTCAGCAGGTCTGTTTGCTGCGTCTCGAGGAATTCCTGACGCTGCCTCGCTTCTTGGTACTCCTCGAGGGCGAGGACGTTCACCGGCCCCAAGCGGTCGATCTTCTCTTTGAGGTCGTGGTAGTGCCGCTCGGCTTCGCTGAGGCCTTCGGCGGTGATCTCCTCGGGCGCCTCGGGCGCCACCTCCTCGATTGGGCGCTTTAGCTCCGTCTGGCAAGTTTCCGACAGATGCTTGAGGTCCGAGCGAAGCTGGACCAACTGAAGCTCGGTCTGGCTCTGCTTCTGGCGGGACTCCTCCACGTCCCTGCGAACGCCGCGCATTTCGTCCTCGATCTCCGCCGCCCGCTTTCGCGAAGTTTCGAGATCGACCTCCAATTGCTGGACGCGTTTGGTAAGGGTTTCTTGACGGGTTCCCTGCTCGGCGACGGATGTCGCGAGCTTCTCGTTGTCCGCCAGCAGAGAGGCGCTTTCAGTGGCCCATTGCCGCGACTGGCCTTCGATCCGCTGGTGGCGCTCGCGCTGCTCCTCTACGAGTCGCTTGGCGCGGTCGAGAGAGACGGCGGCGGCGCGGCGGCGTTCTTCGAGAGCCGCAGCTTCAGTGCGTAACGTCGTCTGCTCGTCCGCGAAGACTTGGATCTGTTGTTGCGCACCGGCGAGCTGCTTCTGGAGGGACTCGAGGGACTCCTCCGCCGCTGACCGATCTTTTTCGCGTTGCCCGATCTCATTCTGATTCTTCTCCCGTTCAGCCGAGGAGCGCTCAAGGTCTTTGCCGAGTCGCTCGATCTCTCCCTTTGCCACTGAGCTTCGTTTTTCGACTCGGCGGGCCTGTTCGTCAAGCCCGCGCAGTTCGTGTTCATGCGCCAGAGCGGCCTTTTCAAGAGTCTGAAGCTCTGTGCGCAGGCGCTCGCGCGCCGCGGTCTTTTCGCCCATCTGGGCCTCGGCCTTCAGCGCCGCGTCGCGGTTCTGCTCAAAGATCTTTTCTTTTTGGGCTAGGGCGGGGCGGAGCTCTCGTAGCTCGCGCTTGAGGGCCAAGGGGCCGGCGCTGCGCTTGCGGCCGCCACGAACGGTGTAGCCCTGGAACGTCAGCCCGCTCTCGAGCAGGAAGTAGAGGTCCGGGTAGCGCACAGCAAGCTTCTTCGCGACGACTTCGTCCTCGACCAAGTAACAGCTGCGCAGCTTCGGCAGCAGGGTCGAGGCCGATTCAGCCAGCCCATTGGTCAAACGGACATGCTCGGCCAGCCGTCCGACAACGCCTGTCTCGGGCCCAAGCGCCGGCGGATCACTCGTCACCGGCGCTTCCGGGTGCACCAGGAAGGTTGCCTGACCGCCCACGTCGCGCCCCACCAAGGCGACGCCTTCACCGGCCTCATCCCAAGAGTTGACGATGACGAACTCGAGCTCTTCGCGCAGGAACTCCTCGGCGGCGCGCTCGTACTTCGAATCGACTTCGACGACATCGGCGAGAATCCCGAGAGGTTTAAGCTTTGTCTCGGTTCCTGCTTGGATCGCGGCGAATAGGTTCTTCACCGTCTCGGTTGTGTAGGCGTGGTGCGAGAGGATCTCGTCGAGCGACTCGCGCCGGGCTCGAAGTCGAGAGATTTCGTCTTGCAGCTCCTCCGAGGTGGTGCGCCGCCTCGCAACCTCTTCCCGAAGCGCGGCGGCCTCGGTCTCGAGCTGATCGACCTGTTTCGCAACGGCCTCGATTTTGGACTTCTGCTCGCTCGCCTTTTGCTCGATCTCGCCGCGAGAGGACTGTAGCCGCTCCAACTCTTGCTTAGCGGCGGCGTCTTCGGCCCGGGTGCGGCTGAGTTGACGTTCGACGCCGGCGACGAACTCGTCGATCTTGGCCAGCTGGTTCCGCAGCCCGGAGACCTCGTCCATTAGCGTGATGACTTGCCGCCGAGCCTGATCCTGCTTGCGCTCGGAGTCTTGGAGTTGGGTCCGGCATTCGTCCAGGGCTGTCGTCTTTTCGCCGAGCTGGGTGCGAATCTCCAGCGACTTGGCGTTGACCGACTCGACCGTCTCTTGCTCGGACTTGAGCTCTTCGGCGAGCTGGTTCAAGCGCTCGTTGATGGAGACGATCTCGGCCTCGGCGTGGCGCTTGCGATTCTGGTTCTCCTCGGCGGTGCGGCGCTGCTGTTCAATGCGTGATTTAATCCGCTCGGCCTCGACGGTGATGCGGGCCAGCTCTTCGCGGCCGGTTTGGAGCTCGGTTTCGTCGCGCTGTTGCTGGGCGCGCCGTTTGTGCAGCTCTTCGTCGAGAGATGTCGCGTGTTTCGCGCGCTTGTCGAACTCGGCGCGGGCCGCGCTGAGGTTCGTACTAGCTTCGTCAATCTGAGCGCCCATGCGGCGGAAGCGGCTGGCCAGCAATGTCGTCAGCGCCGTGTCGAGCTGTCCGCGATATTCGGCGTACCGGCGGGCCTTCGCCGCTTGGCGGTTCAGCGAATTGACCTGCCGGTTGACCTCTTGCAGGATGTCGTTGACCCGGTGAAGGTTCTGCTTGGCGCTTTCGAGCCTGAGCTCGGCAAGTCGCTTCTTCGACTTGAACTTGGTGACTCCGGCCGCCTCTTCGATCAGCGCGCGGCGGTCGAGCGGTTTTGAGCTGAGCACTTGGCCGATGCGGCCCTGCTCGATAATCGCGTAGTGGTCAGGGCCTAGTCCGGTGCCCATAAACAGGCTTTGGATGTCACGCAGACGGCAGATCTTGCCGTTGAGCAGGTAGGAGCTGTCGCCCGAACGGAACAGCTTGCGTGTGACTGTGATCTCGCCCGCGCGCGCCGGCTTACCGGCGCCGTTTAGCGCTCCGGTCGCAGGACCTTTCGATTGCCCGTGGATGCCGCGCAATACCTCCTCGGGATCAAGCAGTGTCAGACTGACCGTTGCGAGGCCGGAGGGCTGGCGGTCGCGCGCGCCGTTGAAGATGACGTCCATCATGCGCGAGCCGCGCAACGTCTTGGCCGACTGCTCGCCCAGAACCCAACTGATGGCGTCGGAGATATTCGACTTGCCGCAGCCGTTTGGCCCGACCACGGAAGCGATCCCGGAACCCGGGAAGCGCAGTTCCTGGCGGTCAGGGAAGGACTTGAAGCCCAGGACTTCGAGTTTCTTGAGTTTTAGCAAGCGCTTACTCCCCGGTTCGTCGGTCGGTCAGTCGCGTAGAATCAAGAACGCGCACACACGCCCTTGGGGCCCGCACCGACTGAAAGTTCATACTACCGGTGTCGCAGGTGATTGTAAAGCGAATAAGCCCCAATATCTTGTGGTTGGCGTAAAGAAAAGTCAAGATACAGGGGCAAGGTTGAAATCATATGAAGAATCAACAACATAGCTGCCGGACTCTGCCATCTCAGGCCCAAACAGCTCTCATGGCGGCTGTTTTGACTGTGGCGGTTTCGCCCGCGGCGGGCCAACATTTGAGGAACATCAGCCAGCTCACCTTCGGCGGGCAGAACGCCGAGGCCTACTGGTCGCCCGACGGGAAGCGGCTCGTGTTTCAGTCGACGCGTGATGATCTCAAGTGCGATCAGATCTTCGTCATGAACGCTGACGGGAGCGAGGTCAAGATGGTCTCGACGGGCAAAGGCGCCACGACTTGCGGATACTTCCTGCCCGATAACAAGAGCATCGTCTATGCCTCGACGCACCAGGGGGGCGAAATGTGTCCGCCGCCTGCTGATCGCAGCCAAGGCTACGTCTGGCCGGTCTACCCCTCCTACGACATCTATCTGACCGACGATCAGGGCGCCGCCCCGAAACAGCTCACCGACAGCGACGGATACGACGCCGAGGCGACGGTCAATTGGAAGACGGAGAAGATCGTCTACACGTCGATGGCGTCGGGAGACCTGGAGCTGTGGTCGATGAACCTCGACGGTTCCGGCAAGTCGCAATTGACCGACCCGGTCGGCTACGACGGAGGCGCGTTCTTTTCTCCTGATGGAAAACAGCTCGTGCTTAGGGCCCATCATCCGGCGGCCGGCGAGGCCCAGCAGCGCTACCTCGAATTACTGGGCCGCAATCTTACCGCCCCGATGAAGATGGAAATCTTCGTGGGCGCCGCGGACGGCAGCGGCATCAAGCAGATCACCGATTTTGGGTGCGCCAGCTTCGCGCCGCAGTTCACGCCGGACGGCAAGCGGATCATCTTTTCGTCGAATCGCAACAACTGCGACAGCCGTGAATTCAACCTGTTCATCATGGACCTCGACGGGAAGAACCTCAGGCAAGTGACCGATTTTGGAGGGTTTACGTCGTTCGCGGAGTTCTCGCCGGATGGCGAGAAAGTGGTCTTCAGCTCGGATCTGAAGGCCAAGAGCCGCTACGAATTCAACATTTTCGTGGCGGACTGGCACGACTAGCACGTCCTCTTCCAATTGTCGCCGCCATGTCGGCGAGAGCCTGTTAAAGTAAGACCCGATGGCCGACCTAGCCGCGATCGTGCAAACGCACGAGCTGAAGATCCAAACGATCGACGAGTGCCTCGACCGTATTGCGGCGCTCATCGAGACGACCGCGACCGAATCGAAGCTGCGTATGGACCGCTTCGAGGCGGATTTGAAACGCTGGGCCGAAGAGGGCGAGCGTCGGTGGGAGAAGGGCGACCGGCGAGCCGAAGCAGCCGAGCGGCGAGCCGAAGAGCTTGACGAGCGTATCGACCGGCTCACGGGCAGCGTGGTCATGCTCGACGACATGTTTCACTCGCTCCACGAGTACACTCGCCACGCCGTTGCCCTTGACATTCGCGCCTATCGAAACGAGCGCAAGCTACGCCGGAAGGAAATTCAGCAGGCCGAGGAGCGCTGGAAGGCTTATATGGCCGAGCTAGACAAGAAGTTCGAACGGTATTTCCAGCAACGAGGCCAGTCCAACGGGCACGGCCAATAGCGCGATCTCCCGCCGAACCGCATGTTATAGTTCTGGGCGGCCCGGAGGACTACCAATTCAACATCTTCGTGGCGGACTGGCACGATTAGCAGGCCCTTCAACTCCCCAACTCCAGGTCTGGGCCCATTCTCGGCGAGAGGCTCTCTCGAAAATGGGGAGATTGTCGACCATTGTGCTTCGCCAAAACTACGTAGCCGTTTAGACTGAAGAGCTTGGCGTCCAGGCTCCCTTGACAGCCGGTCCCGCCATGTGCGCACTCTGGTAACCGTGATCTCTCTTGTTTTTCGTCTCGTTAGGCTGCTGAACCTGGCTCTGCCGAGCCGCCGGAGCCTCATCCTTGAGAATCTCGCTCTTCGTCAGCAACTCGCTGTCTACAAGCGAAGCGTCAAACGCCCTCGGCTGCGTCAAACCGATCGTATCTTCTGGGTCTGGTTGTCTCGCTGTTGGGCCGATTGGCGCGCTGTCGTTGAGATTGTCCGACCCAAGACCGTCGTCGGCTGGCATCGTCAAGGCTTCCGGCGCTACTGGCGTTGGAAGAGCCGGCAGGGCGTGCGAAAGCCTGGACGACCGCATGTGACGCAAGAGGTCCGTGAGCTGATTCGCACGATGAGGCAGGCGAATCCGCTCTGGGGCGCGCCGCGCATCCACGGCGAGTTGCTCAAGCTGGGATTGGAGATTTCCGAGCGCACCATCTCGCGGCTGCTTCCCAAGACCCGTCAGCCTCCGTCGCAAAGCTGGCGGGTCTTTCTGACCAATCACGCCAACGATTTGGTGGCGTTGGACTTCTTCACTGTCCCAACGATCAGTTTCCGCATCTTGTATGTATTCGTGGTCCTTTCGCTGGAGCGTAGGCGCGTGGTGCATTTCAACGTGACCGCCAATCCCACGGCGTTCTGGACGGGCCAACAGATGATTGAGGCCTTCCCGGAGGACACGGCGCCGCGCTATTTGCTGCGCCGCGACCGCGATGGGATCTACGGCAGCGAGTTCCGTGAGCGAGTAGAAGGCATGGGCGTCAAGGAGGTGCTGACGGCCCCGCGCAGTCCCTGGCAGAATGCTTTCGCCGAGCGTCTGATCGGATCGATCCGTCGGGAGTGTTTGGACCATGTCATTGTGCTCAACCGGAAACACCTGAGGCGAATCTTGAAGAACTATTTTGGCTATTATCATCGATCGAGAACGCACTTGGGGTTGGACAAGGACTCTCCGGTCGAGCGGGAGGTGCAAGGTCCCGAGCTAGGCAAAGTGGTGGCGTTTCCGGAAGTCGGCGGGCTGCACCATCGCTACGAACGCCGCGCGGCCTAGCAGCGCCAAGAGCCCGACTCCCAGGCCGGTTGTCGATTGTGCAACCGGACGGGTCGGCCGCACGGCGGCAGATGCTCAACTACGTGCAGGAATGCACGCACAGCAAGTTTGTGATCGCCGCCCACGCCAGACGGAGGGCACGCCCAGCGCGACGACACGAAAAAGACCGGATCGTTGACGAATCCGGTCTTCTTTTTGATCGGCTATGGAGTTTTGGCGAGGGACAGCCCACCGAGAGGTCTTCCCATCCGTCACCCATCGCACCGGCAAGTATGAAAACAACCGAGCTGAAGTGTCGCACCAGCACACCAGGGAGCGGGAACGCCAAATGCGTCGATTCAAATCAGCGCCACAACTCCAACGATTTCTCTACGTCCACGGCCCGATTCACAATCTCTTCCGAGTTGGACGTCATCAGCTCAAAGCGGTCCATCATCGACTTCTGAGAGAGCGAGCTATTACCGACTGGAAGACGGCGACTCGTGCTTCTTCTTAAAGAGACATTCCCTGCGCGCTTCAGGGCAAAAACCGCCTCGAGGCTCATTAACTTGACAATGCCCTGCAGGCAAGTCGAGCAGGTAGGCGGCGGTGAAGCTCGACCAGATTCCGTGAACGGGGCCGTCGAGATTCGGCGTCCGCACGTCGCCGTCACGAAACTCCGCGTTCACGATCCCGCGGGACCGGGCCGCGGCGAGGAGTTCCGCGTTTCCGTCGATCCCGATTACGTGCGCCCCGCGCTCCGCGAGCAGGGCGGCCTGATCGCCTACGGCGCAACCCAGATCGAGGACGGTCTGCCCAGCGAGCGGAGGCAGCGTGTCGAAGACGGTCGTCAGGACTCCTAGGTCTTTGCCGAGACCTCGCTCAGGCAGAGCTGTCCGTAACAGAGCCCTGGGCTCGCGCCTGGGGCTCTGCTACCTGCGCTCTACAGCTTGCCCAAAGTTCACCATGTCTTGTCTCTACTTCGGCCCCAAACGGCTATTGCGCTCCCCCGCCGTTAGTCCAGATACGCCAGCTCGCTGGAACTCAGCAGAACCTGGGCGTACTCAGCCCATGGCTTGTGACCAATTTCGGCTTCACGTCTGCCAAGGAACGTTGACGCCAGATCGAGTTCGTTAGCCCTTGGGTCACGACCAAGGGCAGCTCGATAGAAGGCGGTGATCCGCTCGGTGGGATCTTCGATGTGCTCGTTTCGGCAAGCGAGCCGCTCGGCTTGATGCTGCATCCAGCTGCTGTTGAGGACAAAGAGCTGCTGGACGGGCGTCGTCGTAACTTGCCGCTTGGGAGTGTGTTGCGTCGCCAAGGGGAAGTCGTAAAGTTGCAGCACCGAATGGAGCCTCGATCGGCTGATCTTCGAATAGACGGTGCGGCGGGCTAGCCCTTCCAGGTCTACGTCCTGCGACGGCCCCCCCATGTTCAGGTCAAGCTCGCCCGACCCTTTGAGAATGGCGTCCCGCCAGGCTTCGACCCCGAGACGACGGGGGGTCATTCGCCAAATCCAGCGATTGGTCGGATCGGCCTGCTGGGCGGATTCGATGAACCGGCTGGACTGGCGGTAAGTGGCCGAGAGCATGATTTCCCGATGCAGCCATTTGAGCGACCAGCCGTTGGAGACGAAACGCGCCGCGAGGTCGTCCAGCAGTTCCGGGTGCGTGGGCGCTTGGCCTTGGGCGCCGAAGTCGGACGGCGTCCGAACCAGGTGTTCGCCGAAGTGCCAGCCCCAGACGCGGTTGACCCACACTCGCGCCGCGAGCGGGGCAGCTTCGGTGACGATCTTGTCCGCCAGCTCTAGCCGCCCGGAGCCTTGCTTAAAAGGTTCCGGTTCGCCCTTGGATAGGACCGTCAAGAACCGTCGTGGAACGATGTCGCCGGTGTTGGCGACGTTGCCGCGAATAAAGACCGGCAAGTCGCGTGCCTGGCCGGGCCGTAGGTCCATCCAAGTGACGGTTGGCGTGCTGCCGTCAATCCAGACCCCCCAGTCGACGACCGCCGGGGCGAGCGGCGTCTTGTCTGTCGCAAGTTCCTTTTCCAGCGACTCATACTCGTCCTTCATTGCCTTGACGCGGTCATGGAGGTTTTCCGCGATGGTGCTCAGCTCCCGGAGGTTCCCGTACTCGCCCTTGACGCGGTAGAGTCGCTCGTATTTCCAAATCAACTCCCTCTCGCGTTCCGGGTCGAGCTCGACGATGGGGCGCTTGACTTGCCAGGTACTGGCGAAGACGCCGGCGAGGGCGTAATAGTCCTTGTTGGTGATGGGGTCGAACTTGTGGTCGTGGCAGCGGGCGCAGGCCACGGTCAGCCCTAGGAGGCCGCGTGAGACCGCGTCGACACGCTCGTCCCAATCGTCGCTGGCAATCGTTTCGATGACGTCCCTCGAAAGCCGGCGGTCTTTGTGATAAACGGGGGCGTTGCCGATGTAACCGAGGGCGCGGATGTCGTCGGGCTTGAACCCCTCAAGCAGGTCCGCGGCGAATTGCATTCGGATGAAGCGGTCGTAGGGGATGTCGGCGTTCATCGCTTCGATGACCCAATCGCGGTAGCGCCAGGCGTACTCGAAGGGCCTATTCGTGGATTCACTGGTGGGGTGGTCCTCGGCCCAGCGAGCGATGTCGAGCCAATGGCGTCCCCAGCGCTCGCCGTAGCGAGGCGAGGCGAGTAGGCGGTCGATGAGATCCTCGTAAGCGGTCGGAGCGTTGGCGGCGGTGAAGGCCTCGGTTTCTTCGTAGCTGGGCGGCAGTCCGGTGAGATCGAGTGACGCGCGGCGGATCAGCGTGCGCCGGTCGGCCTCCGGAGACGGCTGAAGGTCGTTCTCTCGGAGCTTGGCGAAGACGAAAGCGTCGACCTTCTTGCGGACCCAGTCAGAATCATCCGCGGGCGGCGGCGATTCGCGCAATGGCTGGAAGGCCCACCACTTGCGGCCTTCTTCGATCGGCGTCCCTGGGCCATCTGGCTTCTCTTGGTCGGAGACCTTGAGCTCCTCGGCGCGCGGGTCTTCAGCGCCATCAGATATCCAGGTCTCAAAATCGGCAACTTCGCGATCGGACAGTTTGCCCGTCGGCGGCATCTTGAGCGCCGGGTCGTTGTAGCGCAAGGCCTTCATCAGGAGGCTCTGCTCAGGCTGACCAGGCACGAGGGCCGGGCCCGTAGCTCCGCCTCGCCTGAAAGCTTCGCGGGAGTCGACCCGCAGGCCGCCCATCGGCTCGTCGAGCTTCGAGGAGTGGCAGGCCTCGCATTTTTCGATCAAGACCGGCCGGATCTTGCGCTCAAAATGGTCGAGCTGAGGGGTCTGGGCGAAGGCCGCGCAGGCCCCACAAAGAAGGGCCCCTAGGCGGGCGTTGCGAGCTACGAAGGGCTGCCGGAGGGTCACGTCAGAATCTCCGACACAACTCGACCGTGCACATCCGTCAGACGGAAATCTCGCCCCGCATAGCGGTACGTCAAGCGCTCGTGGTCAAAACCCAACTGATTCAAGATCGTCGCGTGAAGATCGTGAATGCTCACACGATTCTCGACGGCTTGGAAACCAAACTCATCGCTGGACCCATACGCGAGTCCGCCGCGAACCCCGCCGCCGGCCATCCACATCGTGAAGCCATAGGGGTTGTGGTCGCGGCCGTCTCCAGACTCCGATACGGGCGTGCGGCCGAACTCCCCGCCCCATACGACGAGCGTCTCGTCGAGCAGGCCGCGTTGCTTGAGGTCGCGAATCAGAGCAGCGGCTCCCTGATCCATGTCGGGGCAACGCTCACGGAGATTCTTGTTGATTTCCTTATGGTCGTCCCAAGGTTGGCCGGGGCCATAGAAGAGATGCACGTAGCGGACGCCCTTTTCGACCAGTCGGCGAGCGAGCAGACATCCGTTGGCGAAGTCGGTCGATCCGTATTCTTCACGCACCTTCCGCGGCTCCTGGCGTACGTCGAACACATCCATCGCCTCGAACTGCATGCGATAGGCGGTCTCCATTGCGAGGATTCGTCCCTCGAGAAACGCGTCTTGTCCGACCGAGGCATGGTGATCTTGGTTGAGAGCAGTCAGCAAATCGAGCTGCCGGCGCTGCGCATCGGCGTCGAGCTTGCCGTTGCGCAGATAGCGGATCATTTTCTCGGGGTCGGTTTCGGCGTGATTGAAATGCGTGCCCTGGTGCTCGGCGGGCAAGAAGCCTGACCGCCAGAGCTGTCCACCTCTCGAGCTGTTGCTCAGAGCAACGAAGCCAGGCAGGTTCTTGTTCTCGCTGCCGAGTCCGTAAGACACCCACGCTCCCAGGGTGGGCCGCGTGGCCGCGATATTGCCGGTATGGATCAAGTTGCGAGCCGGCCCATGCGTTGGGTTGAACGTATACATCGACCGAATGACGCACAGCTCGTCAACGACTCCGGCAAGGTTCGGCAGCAACTCGCTGACTTCTATCCCACTCTGGCCGTGCTTCTTGAATTCGAACGGCGACGGCAGCAGGCCGCCGGTAAGACGTTCGGTCCGCAGCTTGACGTTATCCGGGCGTTGGCCTTCGTACTTGAGCAGCGCGGGTTTGGGGTCGAGTAGATCAACCTGCGAGGGACCGCCCGTCATAAACAAGAAGATGATGTTCTTCGCCGTCGGGGCAAAATGAGCGCCAACCGGGACCGTTGCGGCGCCGAGATCATCGGCCAGCATTCCCGTGAGACCGACGGCGCCGAGGCCTCCGCAAAGAGATTCAACAAAGGCGCGACGGCTGAGACTTGACCTCATCGGGATGAGAACGCTCGTAAGATATTATAGATGCGGAAAAATCATCCGGGCGGCTCCGGATCGACGCCCCAGCCCGCTTTGTCGCTCAGATAGGCGTTGGTGCATGAATCGGTTTTCGGCTCCACGTCACCCCGACTCTCAGCCCCTGATCGATCATGGATCGAGGGGACGACGTCATGGCCGCAAGGAAGTCGAGTCGAGTCAACCGCAAGTACAAGACGCAGTACAGAATCCGAAATTGGAAGGAGTACGAGCGTGGCCTCAAGAGCCGCGGCGACATCACGATCTGGCTGAGCCAGGAGGCGATCGCCGCCTGGAGACCAGCGAAGAACGGGCTACGCGGAGGCCAGCGGCGGCACTCGAACGTCGCCATCTTGACCGCCTTGACCTTGCGCGTCGTCTTCGGCCTGCCGCTTCGCCAGACCGGAGGTTTCCTGGACTCGCTGCTTAGCTTGATGGGCCTCGACCTCAAGGCCCCCGACCACACCACGCTCTCGCGCCGGAACCGAAAGGTGAAGTTAGAGCCGCTGACCCGAGCCCACGACGGTCCGATCCACCTTGATCGTCGACTCCACGGGACTGAAGATTCTGGGTTCGGGCGAATGGAGCGCACATAAATATAAGGAGACATCGAAGAAACGCCGGGACTGGCGGAAGCTGCACATCGGAGTCGATGACGTGGGGTTCATTGTGGCGGCTGAGCTGACAACAAGCAGTGCGGACGACGCTTCCACCCTCCCCGATCTGCTCGACCAGATCGAGGATCCGGTCCGGCGATTCACGGCGGACGGGCCTTACGACGACAGATCGGTCTATGAGCGGGTCGGCGCGGCCGGCACGGAGGACGCCGTGATCGTGATCCCGCCGCGCCACACGGCGGCGTCGACGGGACCGGCAGACGGTCCGTGGGCCCAGCGAGAGGCGGCGCTTGAGAGGATTCGCGCGGTCGGACGACGGGCGTGGCAGAAGGAATCAGGCTACCGGCAACAAGCGCGTGTCGAGAACGGATTCTACCGGTACAAGTCGATGCTGGGAGGCCGCCTGAAAGCGAGGGCCGGAGATGCGCAAAGGAGAGAGGCCATGATCGGGTGTCAAATCCTCAATCGAATGGCCGAGCTTGGAAGGCCGCAATCCTACGCGGTCGCCTCATAAACACTGGCTGGGCTAGGGTCCAACTCGCGCGAAAGTTGAATCGTGCAACAACGCCATTCTACTCAACGACGGAGTATTGTCTACCCACAGTCGGTCCCTTGCAGAAAGCGGCTTGGGGTATAACATGTTATACGTCGGCGGGACAAAGCAGATGAACGAGCCGGTGTGGTTCCCTGGAGCGCTGAAACTAGGCCTTGCCGGGGTGGCAGCGACGCTTTTGCTCTCTGTGCAGGTGAAGATACATGCACAGCAGAGTAATGCGGCCTCTGCGGGAGCTTCCCCAACCTTGGGCCAGCGTGAATTCCTCGATCGCTATTGCGCGACCTGCCACAACCAGCGCCTGAAGACCGGCGGGCTGACTCTGGAGCAGGTGGAAGTGTCCAGGCCCGCGGCGCAACCCGAACTATGGGAGAAGGTGGTGCGCAAGCTTCACACGGGCCTCATGCCGCCTCCCCAAACGCTGCAGCCATCCGAGGCCGATCGCCGCGCGATGTTGACATGGCTGGAAACATCGCTCGATGCCGCGGCGGCCGCAAACTTGAATCCTGGCCGCACCGAAACGCTGCGACGCCTGACTCGCACCGAGTATCAGAACGCGATTCGGGACCTCCTGGCGCTCGACATCGACGCCGCCTCGCTACTGCCGGCCGATGAGAGCGGTCACGGCTTCGACAACGTCATCGTCGGCGATCTGTCGGCGACGCTCCTGAACCGCTACATCTCAGCTGCCCGGAAAATCAGCCGCCTCGCGGTCGGAACCACGCAGTCTCTGCAGGGCGACATCATTCGAGTGGCTCCCGATCTGACACAGGAAGATCACTTGCCTGGGCTGCCGCTTGGCACGCGCGGTGGCTTGTCGACATCCTATACGTTTCCCCAGGACGGCGAGTACGACATCCAGATCCTTCTCGCTCGCAATCTGACAGGAACCGTCAGCGGGATGCGCGATGACCGTCCGCACGAGCTTCTGGTGCTACTCGACCGTGAGCCGGTCAAGACCTTCACGATCCAAAGACCGGCCAACGGCGACGGCTCACTGTTTAGGCAGGTCGCTGCGGTCGACAAGGATTTGAAAGCGCGCGTTGCCGTCAGCGCCGGTCCGCACAACCTCGCCGTCACCTTCGCCAAAGAGGGCTCATCTCTTGCCGACACGCTCCGCCAGCCTACGGAAGCCCGCTTCAACGACAATCGATATCCGCGTACGGCGCCCGCCATCGACCAGGTTCTGGTGACCGGACCCTATGCGCCCAAAGGCCCCGGGGACACGCCAAGCCGACGCCGATTGTTTGTCTGCCGGCCAACCGGACCGGACAAGAGTCAGGAAGAAGAATGTGCGAGAGAGATTCTGTCGACGCTGATGCGGCGCGCCTATCGGCGGCCGATCGCGGAAGCGGAGGTCGACGGTCCGATGGCCTTCTATCGCGAGGGACGCGCCGAAGGCGATTTTGACGCTGGCATCGCCAAGGCACTGAGTGCTGTGCTCGCCAACGCGGGATTTCTGTTCCGCGTGGAAAGCGACCCCGAACGCCCACCGGCAAGCGGCGTCTACCGGGTCAGCGATCTCGATCTGGCGTCGCGATTGTCGTTCTTCCTGTGGAGCAGCATCCCGGACGATGAGTTGCTCGACGTGGCCCTTCAGGGCCAGCTGAGGCAACCGGGGGAGCTCGAGAAGCAGACGCGTAGGATGCTCGCCGATCGCCGCTCGATCAACCTCACGACGAATTTCGCTGGACAGTGGCTGCGGCTGCGCAATATCGAGGCGATCCTTCCAAGCGCCAATCTTTTTAGGGACTTCGACGACAACCTGCGGCAAGCCTTCCGAACGGAAACTGAGCTTTTCTTCGATAGCGTGCTGCGCGAGGATCGCAGCGTTCTCACTTTCATTCGGTCGGACTACACGTTCCTCAATGAACGCCTGGCGAAGCACTACAGAATTCCCGGCGTTTACGGAAGCCGGTTTCGCCGCGTGACGCTTGCACCCGAAAGCGAGCGCGGCGGCCTTTTGCGGCAAGGCAGCGTGCTGTCGGTCACCTCGTATGCGACCCGGACATCGCCGGTAGAGCGCGGGGTGTTCGTGCTGAGCAATATCTTGGGCGCGCCGCCTTCTCCTCCGCCTCCGAACGTCCCGGCGCTCGACGAGAGCGCGGTGGCGGCCAACCTGCCAATGCGAGAGCGCCTGGCTGCACATCGCAGCAACGCCGTGTGCGCGAGCTGTCATCGTACGATTGATCCGGCGGGCTTCTCGCTTGAGAACTTCAATGCCGTGGGACAGTGGCGCGACCGGGAGGTAGGCGGGGAACTCGTCGATGCATCGGGAACTCTCCCCGGCGCCGGGGAGTTCCGAGGGCCTGACGGGCTCGAAGACGCTCTGCTGGCCCGTCCGGAGTTGTTTGTCGCAACGCTGACGGAAAAACTTCTGACGTTCGCGCTCGGACGAGGCGTCGAGTACTACGACGCGCCGGCCGTTCGCAAGATTGTGAGAGACGCCGAGAAGGACGACTACCGGTTCTCTTCGCTTATTCTCGGGATTGTGAAGAGCATTCCGTTTCAAATGCGAAGCACTGCACGTAATGAATCGTCCGCGCCTCGTGCGATTGCAGAAAACGAATAAGAGCATAGGAGAGGGAGACCATGACGTTTCTAACGAAGAAGGCGATTCCCAGGCGGACGCTCCTGAAAAGCGCGCAGGCTGCTCTGGCCCTGCCTCTACTCGACGCCATGATTCCTGCCTCCACGGCGTGGGCCAAGACGCCCGCGAAGCCAGTGGCAAGGCTCGGCTTCGTGTTCGTCCCGATGGGGTGTGATCATTCGCGATGGACCCCGCCGGGCCAGGGAAGACTCGACGAGCTTACGCCCATCCTCAGCTCGCTGGAGCCGGTCAGAGATCAGGTGACCGTCCTCACCAATATGCGGTTACCGAATGCCTATCCGGGTACGCATGACACATCCAACTCGGCGTTTCTGAGCGCGGCGGTCGCCAAACACACCGAGAGCTCGGACTATTATCTGGGCACGACAGTCGACCAGATCGCGGCTGAGAAGGTGGGCCGCGATACACAGCTGGCCTCGCTCCAACTCGCGATGGATGTGACCCCGCTCGCCGGGGTGTGCAACAACGGTTACGCCTGCGTCTATCAGAATTGCCTCTCATGGTCGTCGCCGACGACCCCGCTTCCGTCCGAGGGGCATCCGCGCGTCGTCTTCGAGCGCCTGTTCGGCGAGGGCGGCAATGCGGCCGAGCGCCGCTCGGCGCTGAGCGATCGCGAAAGCCTGCTGGACTCGTTCACCGGTAGCATCGCCAAGATCAAAGGACAGGTGGGCGCTCCCGATCGCGTGCGCTTGGACCAATACCTTGAGAGCGTTCGTCAGGTCGAGCGTGAAATCGAGCGCGCCGAGCAAGCGGTAAGCGAAGACAAGATGCCCGACCTCGATCGGCCGGTAGGAGTCCCTGCATCGTTCGCCGACCATGCCAAGCTCATGTACGACCTGCAGATTTTGGCCTTTCAGGCGGATATCACGCGTGTAGTCAGCTTCCAGTTCACGCGCGAGCACAACAATCGTACGTATCCGGAGATCGGCGTCCCGGATCCGCACCATCCAACCAGTCATCACGGCAACGATCCAGAAAAGGTATTGAAGATAGCGAAGATCAATACGTTCCATGTTTCGCTGTTTTCAGACTTCCTCCAGAGAATGAAAGCCACTCCCGATGGCGACGGCTCGCTTCTCGATCACTCGGTCTACCTGTACGGCAGCGGCATGGGGAATCCGAGCCTTCACGATCACGAAAACCTTCCGATCCTTGTGGCGGGCGGCGCTGCAAGCGGCTTAAAGGGCGGCCGGCATATTGAGTACGAGAAGGGAACGAACCTGGCCAACCTCCACCTCACGTTGCTGGATCGCGTTGGCATCCATATGGATTCGTTCATGGACAGCACTGGAAAAGTCGAAGACCTTTTCGAATTGACCGACGTAGCATAGGAGACGCATAGATGCACTGGCGAAAAATCGCTGGAATCGTGCTCCTGGGCCTGGGTCTCTCGGGTTCCGCTGTCGCGGCGTCGCTCCCCGACGCCGCTGAGCAACGCGACAAGGCTAGCGTTCGCACGCTCCTCCAGACCGGCGTCGACGTCAACGCCGCGCAGGTCGACGGGACCACCGCACTGCATTGGGCCGCGTATCACGATGATCCGGAGATGGCCGGAGTGCTCGTACGAGCGGGCGCCAATGTAAGCGCTGTGAACCGCTACGGCGCGTCAGCTCTGGCGGAGGCCTGTAGGAATGGCAACGCCGCAATTGTGAAGCTGCTGTTGGAGGCTGGCGCCGACGCCAACACCACAATGAAAGGGGGGGAGACCGTCCTCATGCTGGCTGCACACTCCGGGAATGCTGAGACGGTGAAGGCGCTGCTCGCGCACGGCGCCGACCCCAACCAGCGCGAGCGGCTCGACCAGACAGCCTTGATGTGGGCGGCGGCCGAGGGCCACGCCGCCGTCGTGCGCGCTTTGATCGAGGCTGGGGCCGACCTGAACGCCCGCCTTGATTCCGGGTTTACGCCGTTCTTCTTTGCCGTGCGCGAGGGGCGCCCCGACGTCGTGCAGGCGTTTATCGAGGCGGGCATCGACGTGAACGCGATGATGCAGCATGTGGAGAGCAGGGGCAGTCGGAGGACAGCAAAGGCCATGTGTCCGTTGCTAGTCGCCGTCCAGAACGGCCACTTCGAGCTTGCGATTGCGCTGATCGAAGCGGGCGCCGATCCGAACGATGTTCGGACCGGATTCACTGCCCTCCACATGATTCCCGGGGTGCGCAAGCCAGATTCAAACGACAGCAACGATGGCGCGCCGCCGATGGGAGCGGGCCGGCTCTCGAGCGCTGACTTTGTGCGCGAAATCGTGAAGCGCGGCGCGGATGTCAATTTCCGCCTGCCTAGAGGCACACGGGGGCTGTTCGGCACGTCCTCGCACATAGCGACGGACGGAGCGGCGGGGGCGACGCCGTTTCTCTTAGCCGCCGATCGCTCCGACGTTCCGCTGATGCACCTGCTCCTGGAACTGGGCGCCGATCCCCTACTTCCGAACTTCAACAACACCACGCCGCTGATGGCTGCAGCCGGGGTCGGCACGACATCGCCGGACGAAGAGGCGGGCGAGGAAAGCGAAGCGCTGGACGCTGTGAAGATGCTGCTCGATCTCGGCGCCGACATCAATACCGTGGACAACAATGGCGATACGGCTATGCACGGAGCCGCGTATAACGCCTATCCGCTTGTCCCGCACCTGCTGGCTGAGCGTGGAGCCGATCCGCAGATCTGGAAGAGCTCCAACAAAGCTGGCGGGACGCCACTATTCATCGCCGAAGGTTACGCCGATCGTACCGTGCAGCCCGATGCACGGACGATCGAAGCCATTACCAAGCTGATGCTCGCAGCAGGCATTTCGACAGAAGGCGAACGGCCGAAGATAGTTGATGTCTACGAGAGGCCGTAGAGCCGCCCAAGCCTCCCGAACTGACGAAGTGAGACGCCCGCCGTAGGTGTGGGTAGTCAGAACCACATCTGAAGCTGGAGGCCCTGTCCTGCGAGGGGACATCTGGCGAGCGTCGAGTTCTGCGAGGGTTTGGAGACCCCTGTCGTTCGCCAAAACTACGTAGCCGTTTGGATTGTGAAGCTTGCGCCCAGGCTCCCTTGACAGCCGGGGCTCCGGTTCGGGCACTCCGATTGCAGTGATTCCCTTGGCTTCCTTGCTCGTTCGGCTGATCAACCTGACAGACCGTCTGCAGCAAAAGCAGGCGGTCCCCCTGCCGCCTCACCTGTGTTAACTCCTTGATTTCAATCACCTTCAACGGCGAGCGATCGACTCTGGAGCGGCGATGTAGTCGATTTTGTGGCTAACAGATCCTCACAGATCAACACGTATCAACAACCCAGTTTCTTAAATAACTGATTCTAAATGGTTTACAGTGTGATGTTTCGAACAGACCACCTGCGTGTGAAGCAGATTCTGCCCTCCGGCCTGAGTCGCCTGTTTTCAACTACATACGATTCAATGACTTACGGCTGCCTTGTTGAAATGTGTTGAAACTTGTGGGTCTCGGGTGCTTTCGACAGCTACAAAATTATCTACAGTCCTCCTGCGTCCCCGGTGCGCCCTCAGTCGTTCGACCACGTCCCCACCCGCACTGAAATGTGAGGCCAGCGACCGTTGAGTCGAGCCCCCTCCAGCATTCTCCGACGACGTGAGTATTCCACCAGGGGCGCAAGATTTACCCGCTACCATTTGAAACCCGATCGAGCGGGAAGAGTGCTTCTCCACGGACTCTAGGCTCCAAGCACGTTGACTAGTCGCAGCAACTCTTCGTGTGCTGTGTCGTTGGGCACCGAGCAGCCCGGCGCCAGGATGAACTTTGCACCTGCGGCCTGCTGTGCCGCTCGCCACTGACTTGTCATCTCGGACTCCGAGAGGTTGCGGAAAGCGCCCTCGTCGAGGCCGCCCATGATGATGCCCTCATAACTTCGCCTGACGTCCTCGATGGGTACGCCTGTGCCCTGAGCGGAGTACTGCACCACACTAGCCGACCAACCGGAGAAAAAGCGGTCGAGGTACGCCTTGTCGCCGTGTAGATGAAGCGTGTTCAAAGCCGCGTCCGGAATTGCATCGACGATCATCTTGTCGAAGGGTTCGCTGAACTTCTCGTACTCCTCCTGCGTCAAGACGCCCTCTTGAGCATTTGCGATCGCGAGAAAGACCCCCGAGGCTCCGGCTTCAACAGCACGCCTGGCGTGGTTCGCTTGGGACTTCGCAATCGCCTCCAGGGCGTCCAGCAGCTTCTGTGGATCTTCTTCCTTGAGCTTTTGGACCTCTTCCGGCGACGCGAGCTTCCCCGCCTGGTTCCAGGGATTGAATACCGTCTCGATAAAGTGACACTCCCCCTGCAGGCCGTCTCGAATCAGTTCAAGGGCGCGAATCTCCTCCGGAAACGGATCGTCCACGACCTCCAGCTCGTACCAGTTCCCTTCCGGCTTGGGATATGAGAAGTCGCTCATCACCTTGACGAGGTCCGTTCGGAACCTGCGGTGGAAGTCGAGCGTCGCCTTTGCGTGGTGATCGCCGGGCAGTTTTTCCAATCCGAAGTGGTAATAGCAGGTGAACGGGGGGCGATCGACATCCTGACCCGCTAGAGCACGATTTACGCGATCTCGCCCGCTCAGCCTTGCCGTCTGGGGCGTTCGGGGAGCTTGATTCGAGCAAGCCACCGACGCGCCCGCCGCAGCTGCTAGGAGGAATTCTCTTCGGTTCCACATGGCGTTGACTCCGCTTCGATTGTAGGACGTGGGACAACTCATCGCATGTACTCCCTTCACAAAATGCGACAGCTGATCGCCGGTCTTGCTTTCTCCGAAGACGGTTCTTCAGGAGGCGTTGTTGCACGATTCAATTCCGGCGTGAGTTTGGCCGCTTGCGTAGCCCGTCGTTCACGACGCCAGGGCGTCGGACGTCGGCTTACCAACGCGGTCAAGAGCGCGAGGTTCGAGTATCGCCGCTGGCCTCCCCGCAGACCATTCTTCGCTGGAGTCCAGGCGGAGACGGCCTCCTGGCTCAGCCAGATTGCGACGTCGCCGCGATTCCTGAGGCCACACTCGTACTCCTTCCAATTGCGGACTCTGTATTTCGTCTTGTACTTGCGGTTAACTCGACTCGACTTCGCTGCGGCCATGAAGTGGTCCCCTTGGTCTCCATGATCGATCAGGACCGCAAGCCGTGGCTACGTGGAGTCAAAGCCGATTCATGCACCAATGCCGCCGCGCGTCAAGCCTTTAAGCTGGGCACGATCAGCTTCGACGCCGTCAAGCACCTGCTGTCGTGCCGTATCGAGCAACGGCCGCTGCCGGCGAGGAGCGGACCATCATGCGCTGGAACGCCTCGGGGGAACACCGCGCCGCTCCGATAGTCAACGCCTGTTGGGGGAGGACGGCGTAGAGCCGACGGCTCAAGACGGGATACGGGAATTCGTCCCCTATACTGTTCGTCGTCGAACGGCCAAACAGAGGCGGGCCAACATTCGGCGAGGCGATCGATTGCGGCTGTTGGAGGGACCGAAACCTAAATATGGACTATTCACGACGTGACTTGATGCAAATCGGCGGGGCGGCGGCGGCTCAGTGCGTGTCGCGGGCTCTAGCGCAAAGCCAGGACCGGCCGAATATCCTCTTGATCCTCTCCGACGACCACAGCGTTCCCCACGTGGGCTGCTACGGCAACAGCGACATCAAGACACCGAACCTCGACCGTTTCGCCGCCGAGGGGATGCGTTTCGACCGCTCCTACGTCATGAGCCCGCAGTGCGCGCCGTCCCGGGCCTCGATCATGACCGGCCGCTCGCCCGTGGCCATTCAAATGACCCGATTCAGCTCACCGCTTCCGATGGATGTGCGCACGTACCCAGAGATTCTCCGTGCGAATGGGTATTTCACTGGCGTCGCCGGACGGACCTATCACATGAACGGGGAGGCGGGAGACCGCGATCCGGTGATTCGGGGAATCTACGACAAGCACAATCTCCGTAGCTTTCCGGAACGCCTTGACTACGTTCGAACTGGAAGGACGCAAGACGGCATCAAGCAATTTTCCGAGTTTCTCGACTTGAGGCCAAAAGACAAGCCCTTCTTCATGCAACTCGGTTCCAACGACCCGCATCGCCGGTTTGGCCCGAATATGGCCCGCGAGCCGCATGATCCGGCGAGGCTGGAGCTTCCGAGTCACTTCCCAGATACGCCGCTGGTGCGCGAGGACTTTGGCTACTACTACGACAAGATCTCGCGTTTCGACGACGACTTCGGTACGGTCATGCAGTTGCTCGAGGACCGTGGATTGGCTGAGAACACGCTTGTCGTGTTCATGGGCGACAACGGCGCGGCGCTGCTGCGAGGAAAAGGCACTCTATACGAATTCGGCATCAATGTGCCGCTTATCATGCGTTGGCCCGGGAAGATCAAGCCGGGTCGGGAGTCTTCCGAGCTCGTCTCCGGCGAAGACCTGGCGCCGACTTTCCTGGAGGCGGCCGGCGTAGCCCCGCCCAAGGAGATGAC
Organism: Bryobacterales bacterium; assembly: GCA_965247515.1. Classification (GTDB taxonomy): domain Bacteria; phylum Acidobacteriota; class Terriglobia; order Bryobacterales; family UBA6623. Next base: position 3,480,067 of record OZ252029.1, read on the forward strand.
GGGTAGGAGTTTCCTCAAGCATCTGGCGGGAGAAGGGTATACGGGGCGGAAGCACGTCTTCGCCGAGCGCGGCGCCCACCACATTTATTTGCCCATGCACAGCGCAGCCTTCGACCTGAGCCGTTGCGTGGTCTCTCGCCAACACAAATTGATCTACAACGCGCTCTGGCAGATCCCCTACGAGCCTGTGGATTTCGCGAGCACGGACTTCTGGAAGGACCTGCGGGAGAGGAACGCGGCCGGGAGGCTCTCGCCGGAGCTGTCGCGAATGTACTTCTCATCCACCAGGCCGATGTATGAGCTGTATGACCTGGCGAACGATCCCGGCGAATCCGACAACCTGGCTGGACGTACGGAGGCGGCCGTGATCGAACAGAAACTCCGGACGGCGCTCATTGAATGGATGGTTGTGGAACGCGACTACCTGCCGCTCCCCATTGCCTCCGACCCGCCAGATATGCGCTGAGATCAGCGGCTGTAGCCTTAGGCAGGCTCGGAAATGAAGAAATTGCGCTGGCGGCGGCGCGGAGATCCGCGCGGACGGTCCCGATGGAGGCACTACGCTTCGAGTAGCGTGGTTACTCCTCGTTGGTTCGCTCTGAAGCCCAATGACTCTTGCCTCAGCGGGCCATTGGCGATATGCCTCCAAGGACCGCCATCCACAACGGGTTGAATCAGTTGACGCTACGTCGCCGCTGTCCGACAATCGAGTTGGGCAATGCGGAGACGGACTGACCGGGTCGAATCGACTACCCGCTGGGCGGGCTTTTTCTTAATCCTGGCGGCAACGGCGGTTATCGGCGTCGTGCGGGGCCAAGAGGACCGACGCGCCGAGTTAGAGGGCGAGTTTAGCCGAACCGTCCGACCTTTCCTCGAGACGTATTGCGTCAGCTGCCACGGTCAGCAGGAGCCTGCGGCGCAGATGGATCTGAGCCGGTTCACGACGATGGCCGCCTTAGTGCAGGACGGCCGTCGTTGGAGCCAAATGCTCGAGCGTCTCGAAGCGGAGGAGATGCCGCCGAAGGGGGCGCCGCATCCGACGCTGGACGAACGCCGGGCGACCGTCGATTGGTTCCAGGCCGTCCGCGAACACGAAATGCGCCGCAATGCCGGCGACCCAGGAGTCGTGCTGGCGCGGCGGCTTAGCAACGCCGAGTACAACTACACGGTCCGCGATCTAACTGGCGTTGACATCCGTCCAACCCGCGAGTTTCCTGTCGATCCGGCCAACACGGCGGGCTTTGACAACTCCGGCGAAACGCTGATGATGTCGCCCACTCTGCTCAAAAAGTATCTGACGGCGGCGCGCGAAGTGGCCAGCCACCTGTACTTAATGGAGAACGGATTCTCCTTCGCGCCGCATCTGATGCTGGTCGAAACCGACCGCGACAAGTTCGCCGTGCATCAGATCATCGATTTCTATCACGACCAGAACATCGACTACGCCGACTATTTTCTTGCCGCTGCGCACTTCCAGCATCGAGCGGCGCTAGGGGAGCCCGACGCCACTCTGGCCGATCTCGCGCGGCGCCACGGCGTCAGCGCCAAGTATCTGGAGACCGTCTGGTCGACCCTCGGGAGCGCCGAAGAGGTTGGCCCGCTGGTGAAGCTGCAAGCGATGTGGCAAGACTTGCCTGGGCCGCAGGCGAATCAGCCGAACCTGGTGCGAGCCGGCTGTGAGGAGATGCGAACCTACATCGCCAACGTACGCAAGAAGGTGGAGCCGCGGTTTATCAACATCACCGCGGGCCCGATCGGCACGGCCTGGCAGCCGCTATTGATTTGGAAGAATTCGCAATACGCGACGCATCGCCGGAAGTTCGACGCCAGGCAGTTACAGGTCGAGGGCGAGCCGCCGTTTAGGCAGGACGACGTGGTCGAGCCAGAATGGGACAACCCGTTCGGACCAGGCAAGACGATCCTGGTCGAGAATGAGCCGGGCGATCCGGATCTGGTCGTTCCGGCCGGTCAACGCGCACGCTACGAAGCGGGGTGGGGTCGGTTTTGTAGCGTCTTTCCCGACATGTTCTACAAGGAGTCGCGCGGCCGAAACTATTTCGTGACGGGCAAAGATCAAGGCCGCTATCTGAGCGCGGGCTTCCACAACGTCATGGGCTACTTCCGCGACGACCAGCCGCTCTATGAGTTGCTGCTGGACGAGGAGCAGCAGGCGAGGTTGGACGAGATGTGGCGGGAGATGGATTTCGTCGCTTCCATCAACATCCGCACCTACGTCGAATTCGCCAAGCTGGGTACCCGTGGGACGCGAGACGACTTCGAAGACGGCGAGCCCGAGGTCGAGGAGATCGAGGTCGAGGAGATCATCTCCCAAGACAGGGTCAGGCGCCTCGAAGTCGAGTACTTGCAGGTCGCCAAGGACGGCAGCGACGTAGCAATCCAAGCGGTCAAAGACTTCTTCGACACGGCCAACGAGAGCATCCGCTGGGTCCAGCATGCCCGGCGCAACGCTGAGCCGAGTCACTTGCAGTCGCTGCTCGATTTCGCCGCCCGCGCCTATCGGCGACCGTTGTCGTCAGCGGATCGCGCCGACTTGCTGTCGTTTTATCGCCAAGCCCGGGAGCGCTATCACCTCGACCATGAGGGAGCGATCCGTGAAGCGATCGTTCTGGTTTTGACGTCTCCCAAGTTTTCCTACCGCGTCGACTTGGTCGAAGCCGCCAGCGGGGTCCAGCCGCTATCGGATTTCGATCTGGCCAGCCGGCTCAGCTATTTCCTGTGGTCGAGCATGCCCGACGCCGAGCTACTGCAGCGGGCCGCCGCGGACGACCTGCACGAGCCGGAAGTGATCAAAGCCCAGGCGCGCCGGATGCTCAAAGACCCGCGCATCCGGGCGCTGGCGGTCGAATTCGGGGGAAACTGGCTGGGTATTCGCGATTTCGAGCAAATCGGCACCGTCGACCGCGAGCGCTTTCCCTCATTTAACGACGAATTGAAAGAGGCGATGTTCGAGGAGCCGATTCGGTTCCTCTTGGACGTGTTTCAACGCAACCGTTCGATCCTCGATTTCCTTTACGCCCGTGACACGTTTGTGAATCCCGTGCTGGCCAGCCACTACGGCATGCCGCAGGGGAGGGTCGATGAGAACGTTTGGATTCCCGTCCCTGACGCCGACCGTTACGGCCGGGGGGGCCTGCTGCCCATGGCCGCGTTTTTAACAAAGAACGCACCCGGTCTGCGGACCAGCCCAGTGAAGCGTGGCTACTGGGTTGCGACAAACATACTGGCGGAGCAGATCCCGCCGCCGCCGCCGGTGGTCCCCGAGTTGCCGGCCGATGAGGCCAAGATGGACCTGCCGTTGCGCCAAATGCTGGAGCAACACCGGGCCAACCCGAGTTGCGCCGGCTGTCACGAGCGATTCGACTCTTTCGGGTTGGCGTTTGAAACGTTTGACCCGGTCGGTAAGCGTCGAACCCACGATCTTGGCGGGCGCACGGTCGATGCTCGCGCCACCTTCCCGGGAGGCGTCGAAGGAGAGGGATTACAGGGGATCCAGCAGTACATTCGCGACTGCCGCGAAGACGATTTCGTCAATGGCTTTTCCAGCAAACTGTTGGCCTATGCCTTGGGACGCAGCCTGGCGCTCTCCGACAACCTCCTGATTCAGGAGATAGGACACAAGCTTGCCGACGACGGCTACCGCTTTGAAACCGTGATCGAGAGCATCGTCACGAGTCGCCAGTTTCTCAACAAGCGCGGCCGCGATCAGCAGACGACCGATTAGAGGTAAGTATGATGAACCCGCACCGCCAGGCCCCTCGAGAGCGTGAAAAGGCGTTATCCCGAAGGACCTTTCTCCGCGACGCCGGCGTGACCGTGGCGTTGCCGTGGCTGGAGTCGCTGTCGGGTTTCGGCGTCCGTTCAGCCTCGGCGGCCACGACCGCCGCGGGGCCCCAACGCTTTGCCGTGCTGTTCATGGGTACGGGCATCAGTCCCGGCCGTTGGTGGGCCAAAGGGGCGGGCGCCGAGATGGAACTGAGCGAATCGCTGGCGCCGTTGGCCCCACTCAAGGCGAAGATCAACGTCGTTGACGGCCTGTTCAACAAGGCGGCGACGGGTCAAGGGATTCATCCGGCCATGACCGGCAACATGTTGTCGGGCGTGCCGATCCGCAAAGGTTCGATCATCCAAGGCGGCATCACCATGGACCAGGTGCTGGCCAACCAGATCGGGCAGGAAACGCTGCAGCCCAGCATGGTGTTGGCCTGTGAACGGGCCATGACCGGGTTCCATGAAACGAACTTTTCGAACGCCTACAGCTCGCATATTTCGTGGCAGAGCGCCGACTCCCCGGTGCCCAACGAGATGTATCCCTCGTTGGCCTTCGACAGCCTATTCTCGAACGGCGGCAGCCTGCGCAACACGAGTGTGCTGGACCGGGTGAAGGATCATGCCGTGGCGTTGAGCGGCAAGGTTAGCTCCACCGATAAACTCAAGCTGGAAGAGTATCTCGCCAGCGTCCGCGACGTTGAACGCAGCATCGAGCGGATGCGCTCGGACAAGGACAAAGCCGAAGATCGGGCCCGCGACGCGGGGCGCCCGCTGTTCGCGATGGAGCGTCCGCAGGATGGCCTACCCGAAGACATCCGCGATCACATTCGCCTGATGTGCGACATCGTCGCCCTCGGGTTTCAGACCGACAAGACGCGCGTGGCCTCGCTGCTCTTGGCCCGCGACCTGTCCGCGCTCTACTATCCGTTCCTCGGCGTGAGCAAGCAGCATCACGGCGCCTCCCACTACGACACCGAGGAAGACTATCAGAAGATCGTGCACTTCCAAGTGAGTCAGCTGGCCTATCTGGCCCAACGCCTGGATGCCATGCCAGAAGGAGAGAGCACCGTGTTGGACAACAGCTGTCTGCTGTTCCTATCGAACATGTGGTCCGGGACGAAGCACGATAACAAGAAGGTGCCGGTGGTTACCATCGGCGGCCTAGGGGGGAAGCTCGAAACCGGCAGAGTGCTCGACTATTTCGAGTCGGGCGACGACAACCGCAAGTTGTGCAGCCTGTATCTGGGAATCATGGATCGGATGGGCGTCGAACTCGCGGAGTTCGGCGACGCCGAAAGCCGGTTAGCAGGTTTCTGAGATCAGAAGGATCCGCAGCGGCTCAGATTCAGTAGCGTGAGCCGGATGCCGTGTGCATAGCCAAAAGTCCGTCGTCTCAGTAGAGTCAATAACTTTACGCCACGGAGAGTTGACACTAGTTCTTCGAATGGGCGCAGGCGCGCGGGCTCTCCTTCTCCTCGATTGAGTCCGTTCACGTCGCCGTATATATATGCGAGGAGTGCTTGAGGGAGTGTTCAGGAAGTGAACCCGGAAAGCTCTTGCGGCGGACCGAAGGCAACCTCTTCGCCCGGGAACACCTCGACGCCGATCATCCTGGCCCGCTATCATGTCTGCCACGGGCACTGGCGGCATGATGTTTCGCGCTCTTTTTCTCTCTTCCGTGCTGGCGGTGGGCTGCGGGTCGAATCAACCGCCGGACGAAGCTTCCGTTCGCGAGCTGCCGAACATCGTCGTCATCTTCGCCGATGACGTGGGCTACGGCGATCTCAGCTCCCACGGCGCCACGCACGTCGACACTCCGAACATCGACCGGCTAGCCGCACAAGGGCGGCGTTTCACCGACGCCCATTCCGCGTCAGCCGTCTGCACGCCGTCGCGCTACGCTCTGCTCACCGGGCGCTATCCGGTGCGTCACGGCAACCTGTGGAGCCCGATCTTTCTGAAGGTGCCGCTGGCAGTGGATCCGGAACGAACGACCGTGGCGGACATCGCCAAGGAGGCGGGCTACGCCACCGCATGCATCGGCAAGTGGCATCTGGGATTCGGCGACAAAGAGCCGACCGACTGGAACGCCGCTCTGAGGCCGGGACCACTGGAGCTTGGCTTCGACTATTATTTCGGAGTTCCCGTCGTCAACAGCCATCCGCCTTTCGTCTTCGTCGAGAATCATTACGTCGTCGGCCTGGATGCGGCCGATCCGTTTGTCTACGACGAAGAAGCCGAGACCCGGATCTTCGACGAGAAGTTCCGCATCTACGAGATCGGCGGCGCCAGGGCCGCGCACGCTGGCTACGACGACGAACAAGTCGGCACGGTGCTAACTGAGAAAGCGGCGGAGTGGATTCGCGATCGGGCTCAGGAAGACCCGCCGTTCTTCCTCTACTTTGCGACCACGAACATTCACCACCCGTTCACTCCCGCAAAGCGATTCCAAGGCTCCAGCCGGGCCGGCCGCTACGGCGATTTCATCCACGAGCTCGACTGGATCGTCGGCGAAGTGATAAAGACCCTCGACGAAGCAGGCGTGGCCGACAACACGCTCGTGATCTTCACCAGCGACAACGGAGGCATGCTCAATCGCGGCGGCCAAGAGGCTTGGAGGGCTGGCCATCGTCTCAACGGCGACCTACTCGGCTTCAAGTTCGATGCCTGGGAGGGCGGCCATCGCGTGCCCTTTATCGCCCGTTGGCCGGGGAAGATCGAAGCGGGCAGCGAATCGGATGCCCTGGTCGGCGTTGGTGCATGAATCAATTCCGGCGCGAGTTGGACCGCTTGCCCAGCCAGTCGTTCATGACGCAACGGCGTAAGATTGCGGCTTGGCAAGCTCGGCCATCCGGTTGAGAATGTGACATCCGATCATGGCTTCTCTCGTTTGCGCGTCGCTGTTCCTCGCCCGCAGGCTGCCTCCGACCATCGATTTGTATCGGAAGAATCCGTTCTCTACCCGCCCCTGCTGGCGGTAGCCTGACTCCTTCTGCCACGCTCGTCGTCCCACCGTGTGAATCCTCTCAAGCGCCGTTTCTCGCTGCCCCCACGGGCCCTCTGTCGGTCCCGCCGACACCGCCGTGCGACGCGGTGGAATCACGATCACAATGTCCTCCGTACCGGCCGCGCCGACCCGATCGTAGATCGATCTGTCGTCGTAGGCCCCGTCCGCTGTGAATCGCCGGATCGGGTCCTCTATCTGGTCAAGCAGATCAGGGAGCGTGCAAGCGTCGTCCCCGCTGCTCGCCGTGAGCTCAGCCGCCACAATGAACCCTTCGTCATCGACTCCGATGTGCAGCTTCCGCCAGTCCCGTCGTTTCTTTGATGCCTTGTACTTGTGCGCGTTCCACTCGCCCGAACCCAGGATCTTAAGCCCCGTGGAATCAACGATCAGATGGATCGGGCCGTCATGGACTCGCGTCAGCGGCGGTAGCTCAACGGTTTGGTTCCGGCGCGAAAGCGTGGTGTGATCCGGGGCCTTGAGGTCGAGGCCCATCAAGCTGAGCAGCGAGTCCAGGAAACCCTCGGTCTGGCGCAACGGCAGGCGGAAGACGACACCCAGGGTCAAGGCGGTCAAGATCGCGGGGTTCGAGTAGCGCCGCTGGCCTCCGCGCAGACCGTTCTTCGCTGGCGTCCAGGCAGCGATCGCCTCCTCGCTCAACCAGATCGTGACGTCGCCGCGATTCCTGAGTCCACGCTCGTACTCGCGCCAGTTTCGGATTCTGTACTGCGTCTTGTACTTGCGGTTAACTCGACCCGACTTCCTTGCGGCCATGACGTCGTCCCCTCGATCTCCATGATGGATCAGGGTCGCGAGCCGGGGTTCGTTCGAGCCGATCCCGATTCATGCACCAACGCCTCGCCGCATCAGTAGCGCTCAACCAATGGTTGGGAACCTAGGATGACTTCGATTGACATCATCGGGACCGGCCAGGCGCTTGGTGCCGAGGTGAAGGGCGTGGATCTGCGGCGGCGCCTGAGCGCAAATGAGTTCGCTCAGGTGTATCGAGCGTGGCTTGAACACGAGGTGTTATTGTTCCGGGACCAGCAACTTTCCGACGACGACCTGATCCGCTTTAGCAAACGCCTCGGTCCCTTGGAGCATGCCCCGATTCAAGAGAACGGGCGCAGATTCGTGGAGGGGCATCCTGAGATCTATATCGTTTCGAATGTGGTTGAGGACGGCATTGCGTTGGGCAGTCTCGGTCATGGTGAAGCAGTCTGGCACACGGATATGTCGTATCTGCCGGATCCGCCGAAGGCTAGCGCGCTGTACGCGCTCGACACGCCCGCCCACGGAGGAGAGACCGGATTCAGCACCATGACCGGGGCCTTCGCGGCCCTGCCGCCCGAGTTCAGACAGCGAATCGCCGACCTGCGCTTGAAGCACGACGGCACCTATAACAGCGGCGGCTATCTGCGAGCAGGATTGATGCCGAACGACGATCCCCTCACTTCGCCGGGTGCGATACACCCTCTCGTGGCCATTCACCCAGAAACGGGCCGGAAGGCGCTCTACCTGGGCCGGCGGCGCAACGCTTATATCGATGGATTGTCCCTTGAAGATTCCGACGCACTACTAGACGAGATCTGGGCGATCGCGACCCGTCTCAAGGTCGCACCAAACCCTGTAGAGAGAACGCTAGAGCCCTGTTTATGCGGGTTTGGCTGATTTCGGAAGCCCTTTGGGTCAGCCGGAATTTGATTTTCAGTGGCTATCCTCTCGGGGGCCGGAACGGCCGCTCCGCGTCGATTCCAGGTTCGTCGATCAGGAGCGAGTGGAAGCTAGATCCTACGAGATTTCCGGACTCTAAATGTCAGAATCACTCTAAATCGTTGACTCTTGGTCGCTTAGCCTCCTCCGGGGCTGGAAACGCAGCGTCGACTTGGCGAGGTGAGGAGGGCTGAAGTTTGATCTTCTGGCGGTGGTCCGGTCCCGGGGAGGATGCGTTGTTTCGCCTTGGCCTGTAAACTCATGGCGGTGCAAGGTCGGGCTGCCATCGCTCGTCGTTGACCAACCAATTCTCGGAGGCTACGTCATGCAAGTTAACCGGAGACAGTTCGGCCGCCTAGCCTTACTCGGCGCGGCGGAGTTCACCTTCCGCGAAAGCATACCGCTGTCAGCGCAGAGCCGGCTGAACTCGACATTTGGAGGAGTCCAAATAGGATGCGACTCCTATAGTTTTCGCGACCGAAACCTCGAGGACGCTCTATCCATGATGGCTGATGTTGGCTTTGGGACGGTGGAGCTGTGGTACGACCACATCGAGTACGGCTATGGAGGACGCACGGAAAGGGCGTCGCGGGAAGACCTACGTCGGTGGAGGTTGTCAGTCCCGCTAGACGAATTCGAAACAGCGTCGGACCTAGCGGCCGCGAAAGGCATGGCCTACTCTTCATACAACTTCAAGTTCAGTGACGACGTCACGGACGCTGAGATTTCCAGAGTCTTCGAGATGGCCACAGCGATCGGCGCCGAAGTGGTCACAGGGGTGGTCAGTCCCACGACCGTAGCGCGCGTAGACGCTGAGGCAAGGAAGCGCAAGATGCGGTTCGGCATCAAGAACACTGCTCGACAGGAAAGCGATATTGTCACGGCCGAAGATATTGAAGCAGCCCGTCGCGGAGCCTCTGACTACGTCGGTATCGCTCTTGACGTCGGCGACTTGACCTCGGCTGGCGGCGACCCGGTCGACTTCATCGATCGACATCAAGGGGACATCGTTGCAATCTATCTCAAAGATCGCGAAAAGGACAACGGTCCGGCCGTGCCCTTTGGGCAAGGGGACACACCGATGCGGGAAGTCCTGAGTTTGCTCCGGGAGCAAGGATCGTCCGTCCCGGTCAACATCCGATATGAGTACAGCGGCGAAGATACCTTCCGTGAAACCCGTGAAGGCTATCGGTTTTGTGAGGGTGTGTTGGGATAAGTTGACCTTCGCCAACGACGATCCGAACCGAACGCCCGCGACGTCGGCTAGCCGGTTCCTGTGGATTGCCGCTCCTGGTGGCCAAACCGGCGACTATGCATCGAGTCCGGGCTCGTCAATCAGAACCGCGTGAAAGCTCAGCGAAGTTTGATTTCACGACAGTGATGAGCTGAAGGCCGCTAGAGGGCTCGTTTTGAAGGGGTTAGTCCTGCTCGCGGTCGGCGCACTCCGCGTGCCAGTTCTTGCGTTATGCGGATCGCGGGTGGGTTCTCTGGGGTTAGCCCTCAGGCGCTTTCGGCATTGGTCTCTCTTTGCACGGATGCTGGAACGGCAGTTGGCCTCCGCGCCAACTGCCTTTTGCTTCGTGTTTGGTATCGGCATAGTCGCGCAACAGTTCGATAGTGGCGTCGTTGCTATCGTCGACGTAAAGCGAAAACCAGTCACCCTCCACGCCGGTTTTCGCAATCCGAATTCCGGCGGCCAATCGACCTCGGTGATCACCCCCCGCGCAATCCCCAGCAATGAGGGCGGCCATCAATCGATCGGTCAAGCTCCCTTTCGTGTCTTCGTAGGCTCGCGCGATGGCTGTGATCACTTCATGTCCGGTGAGTGTGTTCCCCTGAACCGTATAATGCCGCCCGGTCATGGCCCCAAAGTAGTAACTTTTCATTCCGGAAGCTGTCGGATTATGCACGGCCGTCCGACCGTATATGTCAACAATGCCGAGTTGGCGTTGTTCGGCTTGCTCGTCACCTTTCAGCAATTCGACGAACACGGCTTCAGGCCGCTTGCCCGCTTCCAGGAGATCGAGAGCTTGCTCGCCCCACTTGGGAACGTGCCAGTGCTGCGTGCAAAACGCTCCAACGCCAGCGCGGACATAGGGCACAACCTTGCCAACTGCTAGGTATTTGCTGGCAACGGCGGCACCGCAGATGCCGCTCTCCGGATCCACGGCGGCAATCGAAAATGTAGCGCTCTTCTCAAAGCTCAGTTCCGCTTCGTCGGCCAGAATCGCCCCAGCCAGGCCGAAACTCAGCATAGAGACAGCTCCCATCATGGTCCGCAACATCATCACCTCCGGTGGTTATTCGGCAAATAAGCCGAGGTTGAATCGTTCAAAAGGGTGAAACTCCGCAGCAGGCATGCGACCGGAGTTCGTGTGATCGCCCGGCCATACGGCAACGCTATCCAGGCCTCGACGGCCTGTCCAATTCTGTCTAGGAAACATCTGCCGAAAACAATCGGATACACGAGAGATACTGGAGTGAACCCTAAAAATGAGACATTGAAATTTGGGACGAATTTCAGCGAATGGAAAGGAGTCCAGGATGGAAAGTCTCAAGCCGCGCAAGCCGCGGGAGTTCACGGTGGAGTTCAAGGAAGCCGCCGCCAGGCGGCTCCTAGCCGGCCAGAGCGGCACAGCGCTAAGCCGCGAGTTGGACGTCAAGCGCAGCCTGCTGTACCGCTGGCGGGACGCCTATCGCCAGGAAGGCGTCAACGGCTTGAGCCGGCGGCGAGGCCGGCCGAAACCCGGCCGCTCGGCGCCGCCCAAGATCCCTCGCGATCCGCGCGACGAACGCATCGCAGAGCTCGAACGACTGCTCGGCAAACAAGCCGCAGAGCTCGATTTTTTCGGACAAGCCTTTCGCGCCTTGAACCTCGCAGCCCCGACCAACGACGCCGGTGGCGCGAGCGGATCTACTCCATCGTCGAGCAGATCAGCGCCAAAGGCTCGCTCAGCGTCGAACACGCCTGCGAGCTCGGACGCGTGAATCGCGCCGGGTTCTATCGCCGGCTCGCCGTGTCGTCGCCCGCCGAGTGCGACATGGAATTGCGTGACCGCATGCAGCGGATTTCGCTCGAGAATCGTCGTTACGGCTACCGCCGCGTGACGGCCGAGCTGCGCCGCCAAGGCTTCCTCGTCAATCACAAAAAGGTCCTGCGGATGATGCGTAAGGACAACTTGCTGGCGGTACTCAAGCGGCGCTTCGTGCTAACAACGGATTCGAACCACTTCTTACCTGTTTATCCGAATCTAGCGGCGCACCTGAATGTGGACGGCGTCGATCAGTTGTGGCAATCCGATATCACCTACATTCGCTTGCGCGAGGCGTTCGTCTACCTCGCCGTGGTGTTGGACGCCTACTCGCGACGCGTGGTCGGCTGGCGGCTGGGGACGACGCTCAAAGCTGAGCTGGCTGTAGGGGCGTTGCGCGATGCGCTCGAGCTCAGACGCCCTGCCGCGGGGTGGATGCATCATTCCGACCAAGGCGTACAGTACGCTTCGAGCGCCTATGTCGAGCTGCTGGAGCAGCACGGCGCGATCATCTCGATGAGCCGCCGCGGCAACCCCTACGACAACGCGCGGGCGGAGAGTTTCATGAAGACGTTGAAGGCGGAGGAGGTTTGGTTGCAGCGTTATCGCACGCTTGACGAGGCGCGCGCATCGATCGGCGAGTTCATTGATGAGATCTACAACCAACGCCGGCTGCATTCGGCGTTGGGATATCGTCCGCCGGCGGAGTTTGAAGCGCTGGCGCGGCCGGCGGCAACAGCAGCGAGGAATCCGAAGTATGAGTTTTGAGAGGCATAGGCAAATCTATCAATCCGATGGGCCCTGGGCGGGCAGGGAGACATCGCCGGCGTTGGAGAAGCCGGGAGCGACCTTGGCGGGTTGCTCTCCAGCAGAGCCCGCTTCCGCTTCCCCGGCTAGGACCAGCGTGCGACGATACAGCGAAGAAGGCAAGCGTTTTGCGGTGAATCGTAACCTGTCCCGATTTCGACTGTCTCACGCTTGGGGTTCACTCCATACATCTTTAGGTCCAGGCCGGATCCGGGCGAGGAGCAGCATCCGGCAGCAGTGGGTCACTCAGTGCTAGGCGGTGTCCTGTTGATCAACTCCCGCACCTCTTTAGCGGGTTTAAAAAAGCGAATCCTCTTGGCAGGAACCTCGACCGTCTCACCTGTCTTGGGGTTGCGTCCGATGCGTCCAGCGCGCTGGCGGCTGTCGAATCTGCCAAAGCCTCGGATCTCCACCTTGTCGCCTCCTAGTAGCGCTTGCACTATGCTCCGCAGTACGGTCTCCACGAGGTCCTCCGCTTCCCGTCGCGGGATCTCGACTACGCGAGAAACTTCTACGATCAGGTCGGCTTTGGTCATGGGTGGGTGGAGCTAGCTAGGGTAGCGCACAAGGAACTCGAACGAACCGGAACAGAAGATTTGTGGACGAAGCGAGATTTCACGACACGAATCAGCCAATTGCCCTCTAAGTCCTCGCGGGTCTGGATATTAGGGCTCAATCGCGGTCGCGGAATTCTTCGTACCAGTTCTCGATGACGACGATCTCCGGAAGCTCTCCATCCGCATTTCTTGCGGCCTCTTCGATCACGAAGCGCCCGTCAAGCACCACGTCGTAATTGTGCTCGTACGCAGCTCCCTCGAAGACGCCAAAGCGTGCGTTCCTGTGCGCGCTCACTCGAAGTTCTCCACCAACGCGAGGTCGCTTCCGGACTCTTCGTTCATCCCAATTGTCAACCAGCTTGCGTTCGAGCTCACCCACGGTCGCGCAACGTTTGCCGGCAGCTCAGCGACTTGGTCGTGCCTGCCCGTCGCGAAGTCAAAGTACCGGATCTCCTTGCTCGTCCCGTTGGGGACGTAGCAGAACCCGCTGTCGGACAGCGTTCAATCATGGGTGCTTACGCCTTTCAGCACAGGAGATTCCGAGCCTCCCGACACGGGCATCTTCCAAAGCTCGTTCTCGCGCACGAAGTAGAGCCAGCGCCCATCCGAGGACTCGTAGGCCCCGTCGCCCCCGCTGGTCGTCACCTGCACCGCTTCTCCCCCCTCCGGCGGAGTCTTCCAGACCTCGTCTCGTCCCGAACGGTTGGATGTGAAGTAAACCAACCCTCCGTCGGCTGACCAGCTCGGCAATTTTTCATTGGCAGGATGGTTCGTCACGTTGGCAACCGTCCCCGGACCGCCCTCGGCATCGATCAGATAGACTTCTCGGTTGCCCGAAGCCATGGAGTTGAACACAAGACGCCGACCATCGGGCGACCATCGTGGATTACCGGTCGCGCCAGTGCCCATATTGGTCAGCGGCGCCGCATTCGAGCCGTCGGCGTTCGCCACCCAAATCTCAATCGAGCCGCCACGGTCGGACATAAATGCAATCTTGGACTCACCGGGAGAATAGGTCGGCCAGTTTTCGCCACGAGTCGAGTCCAGAAGCCGTTCAGGGTCGCCGGCGGCCCGGCCTGGCCCCGCGAGTGGGATACGCCAGATGTTGCTGTTCCTGCGCATTGTTTGGTAAGCCAGGCGCTTGGCCGTCGCCGAAACCGCGGGATGAATACCGTTCAGGTGCATGGGTCTTGAAGGCTGTCTACCCGAGGCCGACACCCTCCATAGGCCGTTCGCGGCTGCCTCACCTGCGCGGTAGAAAATGATGTCGGTTCCGCCAGGAGACCAGCTGGGCGAAATTGTGAGGGCGCCGGATCCGGGCGTCACCTGGACCTCGCCCCTTTCCGGCCCGGGTTCGGGTGTCAAACGGATCTTGTGTATCGAACCGCTCCCGGCCGAGAAGCGGCAAAACGCGACCCAGCGCCCGTCTGGAGAAACCGCGGGATACAGATCCTTGAGCGGCTGCCCAGCCGACTCGTCCGGTACGGTCAGCGGGCGACGCTCCCCTGTCTCGATCGATACCAGACTCAGGCCGCCATAGTCATCCCCGCTCGCCCCGTCGACGGTGATGATCAACCAACGGCTGTCGGGAGTCCAGGCGGCGTAGCGCCACAACAAATCAGAGTTGAACGCGTAGTCGAGGATCTTTCTTTCTCGGCCGCCCAGCGCGGGCATTACGACTAAGTCCGCTCGACGCGAAGGGGCCGTGTGACGGGAGAACGCAATCCACTGCCCGTCGGGAGACCAGATCGGTGCGAAGTCGTCGCCAGGATTGTCGGTCAGTTGGACGGGATCGCCTTGGCCCACGGCTTTCACGTATACGTCCAGATCGCCGGCATCGCCGCCGGTCCAGGCGAAAACCACCTGACTGCCGTCCGGAGAAAAGTCGGGCGTTACCTCTCGTCCCGCATAACTCGTGAGCGGGATCGGCGTCCGGATCGGTTCGGATGGAGGCGGCTTGGAGCCGTCATTCCACTGTAAAAGAACAAACCCAACAGCAGCCAGCGCACAGGCCGCTAGCCCGTATCGTAAGACGAACGGCAGACTTCTGGTCTGACGCTCTCCCTTCCCTGTGGCCCCGTCAACCGGGGCGAGGAAACGGTACCCCCGCTTGGGCAGCGTCTCGATGAAGCGGGGGCTGCTTGCCGAATCCCCTAGCGCCTGGCGGATCTTCCGCACCGCCGTCGAGAGTCCATCCTCGAAGTCGACGAAGGTGTCGTCAGGCCACAGCCGCTGCTGCAGTTCCTCTCGGCTGACGACCTCGCCCGGCCTCTCGAGCAGCGCCCGGAGCACCTGGAACGGCTGCTCTTGGAGGCGCACCTTGACTCCGCTCTTGCGCAGCTCGCCGCTGGCGAGGTCCAGCTCGAAGACACCAAAGCGGACCCCGCGTGAACCGTCTGATTCCACGACTTCTACGAGGCCAATTCTATCGCTCGGCCGTTAGGTGGTGAAAACAAACGCTTGCTTGAGTGACCGGCTGAGAGGCCCACAAAAGCCCCTCTAGAGCGCTTTAAGGCCCTGTTCAAAGGGCTTCGAGCGGCTTCATGGGGTGGTTGGGTCAGCGGCAAATTTATTTTCAGTATCTATCAGTCGGGCGGACTGATTGGGCCGTTTTCGGCTCGACTCGCCGGCGGGATGGAACCTCGGTACAATGAGATTTCCAGACAGGTATTGGGCTATATACTCCTAAATCCTTACTGCTCTACCCGTTAGGCTATTCGCGGTCGCGGAACTCTTCGTACCAGTTTTGCACCGCCCGAATCGACGGGTCGGGAACCTCGCCCTGAGCCTCTGTCAGGATGAACTCCGTCCCGTCTGGAGAGACGTCGTAGTGTGGCGCCGCCTCGAGGACGGTCGCTAGGCCTGGGTGTTCGAATAGCCGAGTCGCCGCTCCCGCTGAGAACTCGTGTGTGTAGTCAAAACTCCGTCTCCTAGTAGAATCAACAACTTAGGCTGCACGTTCGTGTGCTGACACGCTGTGCTATCGGCAATCTCAGGTCGCCGACGTAACATGTTACGCCGCCCTCTGCCTCTGGGGCGCAACTTGTTGATTCTAATGGACGACCGAGTTTTGGCTACCCACACCGGGTAGAATTGGTCCAAATCCTTGAGCAGCAAGATGAATTCCCGGCTGCGGTGACGCCGCTCCACCCGCGCCGTTACCCGGCCGGAGTGCAAGTCCAGCGCCGCCAGAATCGAGCACGTTCCCAGCCGTTTGTACTCGTAGTCGCGAGCCACACAGGGATGCCGCCCAGGCTTCGGCGGCAGGTCCGGCGCGACGTTGGCGATCGCTTGCACGCCGGGCTTTTCGTCGACCGAAACCGTGATCACGCCCGGCGATAGGCCGTCGCGAAGGCTTTCATTCTGAAAGGCCACTTCGCGGTAGACCAGCAACACTTGCCGCATCTTGGACTCAAAATCGGGATCGCGACGCTCGAGGTAGTACTTCACCTTCTCCGGATGCAGAGGTTGCTCGGCCAGAATACGATGTACGGTCGCCTTAGCCGCTTGGGCCAGGGCCGGATAGCCCGCTTCCACGGCATGCCGGCGCACGTGTAGAGCGAGCGCGCTGCGGGTCCACAGCTCGGCGGCGTAACCGAGTTGGGTGGGTTTGCTGCAGGCCAAATGCACCACCCAGGCCTTGGCATCGGCGGTGATGCCGGGCGGCCGGGGACGATGATAGGCATCCTTGAGCGCTGCTTCCACGCCTATGGCGAGGGCTCGGTTGATCCATTTGCCGACGCTTTTGCGCGTCATCTTGACCGCTCGCATAATCTCGGCGATCGTCTCGCCGGAATGATAACGCCACAGAATCTCAGCCCGCTGCACCTCCCTAACCGGAGCCGTCCGCGAAGCACGCAGGAGCTGAAGATGTTGCACCTCTTGGGGCGTGAGAACGAGTTTGAGACGCTTTGATTTTCCCGGCATGCGTCCAGCCCAGCAGGAAACGTTACGGGATAGATATATTTTATTGAAACGCTATACTAGTAACCCCAATTCACACAAGGAGGTCTCTGTCCCATGACTCGCAAAGAATTCCTCGCCGCGCCCTTGTTCGCCGCAGCAGCGGCGGCAACGGCCAGCGCAGCGCCCGGCGGAAATGCTAACTACAAACCGAAACGCCTGAATAAGGCTATTGAGCTTCTCGCCGACGATCAGCCGGTCTTCCATACAGGCGGACGCGGTGGGTATGAAGAAGGCCTAGCTACTTCCCGGCGCAAAACGCCCGCCTAAGTCCCGCATTTTCAGTGCCGGCTTGTCGCGCAAGCGTCCCGAACGCACATTTTCTATAGGAGTTTCAGGCCTATTTATGCTATAATAAGCCATGACCACACGGCGCCGCCCCCAACGCTGCCTCTTCGAGCCCCTCTTCCCCGAAGATCCCCTCGATCTCTACGAGCCCTGGATGCGTCACGCCGACCGCCTGCTCGACGACGATCAGCTGCTCGACACCGTCTATGACGCCCTCGGCAGCCGCCATCCTCAATCGCGCCGCACAGGCCGCCCGGCCACTCCCGCCGAGGTCGTCTTGCGCCTGCTCATCCTCAAACACGTGCGCAATTGGAGCTTCGATGTGCTGGAACGCGAAGTGCGCGCCAACGTTGTCTATCGCCACTTCAGCCGCATCGGGTTCGACAAAGTTCCCGACGCCAAGACCCTGGGGCGCATCGCCCGCGCGCTCGGGCCCGAGGTGATCGCGCAGTTGCACGAACGTTTGATCGAGCTGGCGCGCGAAGAGCGTGTGGTGACCGGCCGCAAGTTGCGCATCGATACGACGGTGGTCGAAACCAACGTGCA
The DNA here is from genome assembly GCA_965247515.1 of Bryobacterales bacterium. Lineage (GTDB taxonomy): Bacteria > Acidobacteriota > Terriglobia > Bryobacterales > UBA6623. Next base: position 3,497,766 of record OZ252029.1, read on the forward strand.
TTACCCGACCGATTCGAGCTTGCTCAACGACGGCCTACGCGTGCTCACGCGGACGATGCGCAAGATCGAAGAGGCCGCCGACCACGCCGGCGAGAGGTTGCGCAACCGCCTGCGCAGCGTGCGCAAGATCGTGATGCAGATTGGCCGCAGTGCGCGCTCCGAGCAAGGCGCCGAAAAACGCCGCACGCTCTATTCCAAGCTGCTCGAGACCGGCGGGCGCGTGGTGGCGCAGGCGCGGCGCTTTGCGGCCGAAGTCGCAAGCGGCGTCAAGCGGTCGGCCGAACCGCTGGGCGATGCGTTGCTCCAAGGCTTGCGGAAACAACTCGAAACCATGCTCGATCGCGTCGAACGAGTGCGGCGGCAGACCAAGCAGCGGGTGTTCGGCGGCGACAAGCATGTGCCGGACAAGCTGCTGAGCGTCTTCGAACCAACGACGGAAGTGATTCGCAAAGGCAAGTCGGGCAAGCCGAACGAGTTTGGCAAGATGCTGAAGGTGCAAGAAGCGGAGAATCAGATCGTTACCTCCTATGACGTGTATGAAGAGCGGCCGGACGACCGCGCGATCTTGCTGCACGCGGTCGCAGAACACGAGCGGCGCTTAGGACGCACGCCGCGCCTGGTGGCGGCGGACGCGGGCTTTTCCTCGGCGGCCAACGAGCAGGCCTTGGAGCGGCGTGGCGTGGAGCGGGTGTCGATTCCGAACTACTCAACGCGCGATCCGGTGCGGCGCGGACGGCAGAAGGAGCGCTGGTTCAAGCGCGGGCAGAAGTGGCGAACCGGTTGCGAAGGGCGCATCTCGGTATTGAAGCGCCGCCACGGACTCGACCGCAGCCGCTATCCGGGCCTGGACGGGATGCGGCGCTGGGTGGGATTGGGGGTGATCGCGGACAACCTGATCAACATCGGGGCCTGCCTGGAGGCGCGGGCGACGGGTTGAAGGAGCGGGGCGAGGCGGCGAAACAGGATCGAAACCGCGATCCGACCGGAACTAAGAAAACGCTTTCCAATCGGGCTTGGCTCGCGATAGCGCTTTTTGCGCCAGAAAGTAGCTAGCTGCTACTTCCCGGCGCAAAAAGCGCCGCCGCGGGCCAAGCCTGGGCGGGAAACGTTTTCTTGCTGACGGTCGGATCGCCGTTTCGATCCTGTTTCGCCTGCTCGCCCCGCCCCTTCAACCCATCCTCCGCGCCTCCAGGCAGGCTCCGATGTTGATCAGGTTGTCCGCGATCGTCCTCAACTGCCAAGTTGCGGCCTTCTGAATCTTGGTCGTTTGAACGATGAGGTTGTATGACAAGACGCGTCCGACCGTTTACGAAGTTGACTGCATCTGGTACTCTAACCCCCAGCTAATATGGTCATGTTGCGCTCGCTGCTCGTACTCTCGCTCTCCGCGCTACCTCTGCTAGCGCAGCAAACCATCCCACCCGAACAGCTCGAGTTCTTCGAATCAAAGATCCGCCCGGTGCTGGCGAAGAATTGCTACGCCTGCCATTCGGCCGAGGCCAAGACTCGCATGGGCGGGCTAAGTCTCGATACCAAGAACGGCTTGCTGGCCGGCGGCGGCCGCGGCGAGGCTGTCGTTCCAGGAGACGTTGACGAAAGCCGAATCGTGCAAGCGATCCGCTACGACTCCAAGCTCAAGATGCCGCCCATGGGCCAGCTCCCTGAAAGCGTCGTCGCGGACTTCGAGCAGTGGGTCGCGATGGGCGCGCCCGACCCCCGCGAGTCGAAGGTGCAGGTCGCCGAATCGACGATCAATCTCGAACAGGGCCGCAAATACTGGGCTTTCCAGACTCCTCGACGGACCGCGCCGCCAGCCGTTGAGAACCTCTCGTGGCCGCGAGGGGCGATCGACCAGTTCATCCTCTCGAAGATCGAAGTCAAAGGACTTGCACCGGTCGCCGACGCGGACAAGGCCGCTCTACTGCGGCGCGCCACCATCGACCTGATCGGCATGGCGCCGTCGGCGCCGGAGATTGAAGCTTTCTTGGCCGATGATTCGCCAGCGGCGTTTCGAAAGGTGATCGACAGGTTGCTCGACTCCAATCACTTCGGGGAGCGCTGGGGCCGCCATTGGCTCGACCTGGCTCGCTATGGCGAGACCGTCGGACGCACGCGAAACGCTCCCTATCCGTTGGCTTGGCGCTACCGCGACTACGTGATCGACTCGTTCAACAAAGACAAGCCCTACGATCGCTTCATCGCCGAGCAAATCGCCGGAGACCTGCTGCCCTATCAAGACCTCGAACAACGCCGCGAACAGCAAGTCGCGACCGGCTTTTTGGCGATGGGCGCGCATGATCTCAACGAGCCCGACGCCAAGCAGTTCTCAGCCGATGTCGCCGACGAGATGATCAACGTCACGACGCGGACCTTCATGGGACTCACCGTCGGTTGCGCCCGCTGCCACGACCACAAGTTCGACCCCATCCCGCAAGCGGACTACTACGCCATGGCCGGCGTGTTCAACTCGACCGACCTACGCGCGGGCGTGAGGCGGAGGCCTCGATTCAACGCGGTGTTCTTCTTGAAAGAAAAGCTGGTCACTCTCGACGGAATACCCGCCTATCACGACAACGCGGAGATGGGCGCCAGGCTCGACGAGCTTTTCGAGCAAGCCGTCCAAGCCGAGGAAGACCGCAATCGCGACCTCACCCGTAAGCTGGCGCGCGAGATGAGCGGGCTGCCGATGCCTGAAAACCTCGCGATGGGCGTGGCCGAGGCTGGGAAAGTCGTCAACACTCCGCTCAACATCGGCGGCGATCCGCACGAGTTGGGCCCCGAGGTTGAGCGCGGCTTTGTACAGGTGCTCTATTCGCCTGAAGCCGACTTGTCTAAGATCCCGAAAGAGGCCAGCGGGCGCTTGCAACTAGCCCAATGGCTGACCCGCAAAGACAATCCGCTCACTTCGCGAGTGTTCGTCAATCGCGCCTGGCATCACCTCTTTGGCCGGGGATTCGTGCGGACCGTCGATAACTTTGGCGCAATGGGCTCACAGCCGACGCACCCCGAGCTGCTTGACTACCTGGCCCTCCAATTCATCGACCAGGGCTGGTCGGTGAAGGCGTTGATCCGGCAGATCATGCTCAGCCGGACTTACCAACTTTCGACCGAGTTCAACGAGGCGAACTACGACTCCGAGCCCGACAACACTCTACTGTGGCGGATGAGCCGTCGCCGCATGGAGGTCGAGGCCCTGCGCGACTCGATCCTTCGCATCAGCGGCGAGCTTAGCCGTGAGCGCCCCGAGGCCCCGGCCAAGCATTGGGATCGTAACAAGCTGATCCGGCCCGGCGACAAGCAGATCCAACCCTGGGAGGCGACCGAGACCTACCGCAGCGTCTACGTCCCTATCGTTCGCAACAACGTCAACCGCTTCTACAGAAACTTCGACTTTCCCGACCCTGCCGAGACGCACGGCGCGCGCGATGTCACCACGGTGGCGCCACAGGCTTTGTTCCTGATGAACAGCGCCTTCGTCGCCAGCCACGCCAGTGTCGCTGCCGAGCGCCTGTTGGCCAAGTCGGTCTCGAACGAAGAGCGGGTGCGACAGGCGTTCCGCCAAACCCTGTCGCGCGACCCGAACCCGACCGAGCTCGAGCGCGCGCTCGAGTACGTCGAGGCGACGGAGCAGAACTTCGCGAGCGAGGCCCGCCCCGCGGCGCCACAGGCCGAAAAACCAAAAAGACCCAACTTCCGGCGAGCTTTGCGCGAAGTTTTCAATCGTGAACCGACTGAGGAGGATCTTGCCAGGGCGCAAGCCTGGGCTGACGGTAAGCGGCCCGCGCAGATCCTCAGGCAAATCTCGGCGAACAAGGAAGCCATGAGCGGGTTCCTCCGCGACATGCTCGAACGTGAGCCGAGCGCCTATGAGATCGATCGAGTGCTGTCGTACTTAGAACAGGGCCAAGAGTCCCAAAGCGCCGTCGGGACGGGCAATCCAACCCAAGAAGCCTGGGGGCGGCTGTATCAGTCGCTGTTCGGCAGTGCAGAGTTCCGCTATCGGGGTTAGACAGATGAACGCAAACGCTTCAAGCCGCAGAAACTTCCTCAAGAGCACCGCCGCTGGATTCGGCTATACCGCCTTCGCCGGCCTGGCCGCCCAAGAAGCCGCCAAGGCGAAGGGCTTCAAGAACCCGCTGCTGCCCAAGAAGCCGCACTTCGAGCCGAAAGCCAAGCGCGTGATCTTCATGTTCATGCAGGGCGGCCCGACCCAGCACGAGACCTTCGACTACAACCCCGATCTGATCAAGGCCGCCGGCAAAGACGCCAGCATGGCCATGTTCGGCGGCGCCAAGCAGGGCGGAAAGATCATGCCGCCGGCATTCGAGTTCTCACAGCACGGTGAGAGCGGGCTGTGGATCTCCGACCTCTACCCCAACCTTGCCAAGCACGCCGACAGTCTCTGCCTTCTAAACGCCATGGTCACCGATACGCCGGCGCATCCGCAGGCCTCGGTCTTCGCCCACTGCGGCCAGATCACGTTCGTGCGCCCCTCGCTAGGGGCCTGGACGCTCTACGGCCTGGGCACCGAGAACCAAGACCTGCCCGGCTTCATCACCATGAATCCGCCGCCGGTCGGCGGAGCTCTGCTGTACGGCTCGGCCTTTCTGCCCGCCACCTACCAGGGCACACGGTTGAACATCGAGGAAGGCAAAGCCCCGATCGACAATGTCCGCAACACGCAGATGGAGCACGACGCGCAGCGCTCGCAGCTGGACTTCATCCAAGAGATGAACCGCGACCTGCTCGATCGCTCGAAGGTCGACAACGAAATCGAGGGCGTCATCCAGTCCTACGAACTCGCCTTCCGGATGCAATCAGCCGTGCCGACGATCATGGACGTCACGACCGAGTCTGAAAGCACGCGAGAGATGTACGGGCTCAACGATGACTCGACTCGCGACTTCGGAATGCAATGCCTGTTGGCCCGGCGGATGGCCGAGGAAGGCGTGCGCTTTATCGAGCTCGGCCACCGCGGCTGGGACCAGCACAACAACCTCCGCAAGCGCCTCACCGCGAACACGGTCGCGACCGACAAGCCCATGGCCGCGATGTTAACGGACATGAAGGAGCGCGGGTTGTTCGACGACACGCTGTTCGTCTGGGGCGGCGAGTTCGGACGTTCGACGTTCGAGCAGAACAAAACGGCCGACGGGCGGCGACACAACCACCGCGGCTACACCATGTGGATGGCCGGCGGCGGCGTCAAGGGCGGGCTGCGCTACGGTAAGTCCGATGTCAACGGCGCGGCTGTCGAGGACAAAGTACACCTACACGACTTGCACGCGACCATCTTGAACCAGTTGGGGTTGGATCACACGAAGCTGACGTTCCGTTACTCGGGTCGCGACTTCCGGCTGACGGACGTGCATGGTCGGGTGGTAAAAGAAGTCCTGGCCTGAAGCCCTCAGGGACTGGGCTCCCCGTAAGTTGTTCACGCGGGCATTGGTCGACGAGTCGTGAGCTTCCACGTGCCCGGCCCGTTAGGGTCGGGTCGACACGGCGAGGGGATCCCAGACAAAAGGTCGCATGTTGGTTCAGTCCGGCCCCGCCGGAGGCCCAGATCACATAGGTCCATCCAGCCTTGGTGTCGCATGTTAATCTGGCAACAGAGAGGGATGATGTCAGTCCGAGGGTATTGCCGATCGATCTTCAGGTCCTAGTACTCACACCGGTCATCGGCTCAGAGATAGTACTAAATCACAAACGAACCCAATTTAGCGAAATGAATACAGTCCGGCCAAGTGCTTGATAAATCTATGTCTTGACCACGGACAGCGTTCACCTCACAAGCCTGGCTCGGCTTACAAACTGGGTTCGATGCCGGACTGCGGTGCAGACCTAGCTCTCGGGCATGCGCTACACTTCAGGCGCCGTGAAACCCCACCTGCTGCTTACACTTGCGCTCGCGACTCCATCACTGGGGCTAGCCGCCGACAAGCAGCCCGTCTGGCGACCCGTCGTGATGGGGCAGTTCGGAATGGTCGCCGCCGAGCATCCCCTCGAAGCCGTCGCGGCGATGAAGGCGCTCGAGCGCGGCGGCAACGCCATCGACGCCGCGGTCGCCGCGTTCTACATGACCGGCGTGGTCGAGCAACACCAGGCCGGCATGGGCGGAGACGAGTTCATCCTGGCGTACCTGGCTAAGGAGGATCGCGTCGTCTTCATCAACGGAACCGGGCCCGCGCCGAAGTTGGCAACGGCCGAGTTTTATCGCAACCATGGCGGGATCCCCGACGCGGGACCGCTTTCAACCGACGTTCCCGGGGCGCTTGGGGGATTCGACCTCGCCCTGAGCAAGTATGGGACGCTCGACTACAAGACGCTGCTCGAGCCGGCCATCGACGCCGCCCGCAACGGGCATCCGCTTTCGTATTGGGCCGCCTCCCAGCACGCTAGGAATCTGGCGAAAATTCGGCCCTATCCGAGCTCCATGGAGCTATTGACGGACAACGGCGCCGCGCCCGCCCCCGGTTGGCTCTTCGTCCAGAAGGACCTGGCGCGATCGCTGGAGATGATCGCCGAGGGCGGCGCGGAGGTCTTCTACAAGGGCGCCCTGGCCCGCAAGTTCGCCGACTTCTACGAGAAGCGTGACGGTCTGCTGCGCTACGACGACCTCGCCTCCTATCAAGCCGAGGAAAGCCGGCCGATCCGGACTAACTTTCACGGGCTAGAGGTCTACCAGAGCGCTCCCAACTCCCAAGGGATTGCGATGCTGATTGCGCTCAACATTCTCGAGGAGTTTGACCTCGAAGCGCTGGGGCACAACTCGGTCGAGTACCTGCACTTGGTGACCGAAGCGATCAAGCTGGCTTTCGCGGACCGCGATCAGTACATTGCGGACCCACGCTTCGCGCCTGACATGCCGGTCGCCGAGTTGCTCTCGAAGGACTACGCAAAACTGCGCAGAGGACTCATCCGGGAGGGCCGAGCCATTTCTGACAGTGCTCCCGCCGGCAATCCGCGCGAAGGCAAGGCCACACTGGGAGCTAAGGTTCGGTATGCCGACGGCCCGGGTGAGGTTGCCCGCGCCGACGGCGCCGAAGATGGCGGCGGCGAGACGTCTTCGTTCTCGATTGCTGATCGCTTTGGAAACCTTGTATCGGTCACCCACTCCGTCAACGCCGGCTTCGGCAGCGGAATGATCGTGGATGGAACCGGTATCGTGCTCAACGACCGCATGCCGTATTTCAGCCTCGCCGAAGGCGACGTGAACCTCCTAGAACCGGGCAAGCGGACCCGACATACCGTCAACCCCGCGCTCGCGCTCAAAGACGGCAAACCTTACCTGGCCTGGAACACACCGGGTGGAGACAACCAGCCTCAAGCGATGCTGCAGGCTTTCTTGAACGTGGCGGTCTTTGGGATGAACGTCCAGCAGGCAGTCGAGGCCGCGACGGTGACGAGCTCGGCGTTCAAGGGCTCGATGTATCCTCAGCAGGTGAAGGGCTTGCTCCAGATGCCGCGGGTTCTCGCGGATGAAGTTGCGGATGGACTGGCCGCGAAGGGGCATCGGATCGAGACGGTCGCGCTACAGCAACCCTATGAGCAGACGCCGTCGGGAGCGGGCGCGGTCAAGATGGTGATGATCGATCCTGAGACGGGAACGATGCACGGCGGAGTCAGCCCGGCGAAGGACGACTACGCGCTGGGCTGGTGAGGTCAGACCAAGAACTTTGCTGATTGCCCCGCGGCCGCGGCGGCTGCTTCGGCGGCGCCGTAGCCGCTCCGGACCGCGCCTTCCATCGTCGCGGGCCAACCAGTCTCGGTCCAGTCGCCGGCCAGGAAGACGTTGGCGTACTTTGTCGTTGCCGGTGGACGGTCCGCCTCCAGGCCAGGGACGATGGAGTAAGTGGCGCGAACTTCCTTGATGACGTGGGAGCGCTCGAGCTTCGCCTCGCCCGCTGCCGGAAAGAACTCGGCTAGGTCGCGGCGCGCCAAGTCGACGATCTCCTCGCGTGACAGTGGCAGCAGTTCGCGCGAGGCGCTCACTACGCATTGGATATAGCGGTCGGACTTGGCGAACATCCACTGCATCGTGCGGTCGAGCAGGGAGGCGTGGGGCAAGTCCGTCACGGGCCGGTCAAACCACAGGTGAACGCCTGTGATCGGCGAGTGCTCTAACTTCTCGAGTCGAAGGTCGAGGCCAGAGATGAGTCCGTCGATCCGCTCGAACGGTACGGCGGCGATGCAGAAGTCAGCTTCCAGGTTTTGGGGGTCGATCGCATTCACCGTCGAACGTAGGTGGACGTTCACGTCGGGGCCGAGTCGCTGCTCCAAGGCCGCCGAGTAAAGCTCGCCAAGAGGGACGGCCGGAACTCCCATCTCGTAGCTTGATCGATCCGCCAACAATCCTTCGCGGAAGACTTGCGCCGCCGCGGCCGCCGAGGCGCGCTCGGGCTCTTCGTTGAGAGCGCTGACGATGACCGGCCGCCAGAAGCGGTTGTAGCTGTTCTCGGTGGCGTGGTGGGAGAGGAGCCAGTCCCTGAAGTTGATCCGGTCACTCGGAAAACCGCTTGCTGACGCGCGCGGCTCCAGGCGGCGGAGTATCCGTAAGAGGGAGAGCTTATCCGACCAGGACAGGAAGCCCATACGGAGAAATGACCCGGCAAGATGAAAGGGATGCGGCAGTCGTCCGCGTTCGAGGACATCCACCGCTCCGCCGGGACGCACAAAGTACAGCTTGTCGTAGAACTGAATCTTGTCCTCGACCCCGCAACGGCGGTAGAAATCGAGCAGGTTCGTGCAGCAGCGCAACAGGACGTGCTGGCAGTTGTCGATCCGCTCTGAATCGGGATCGCTCGGCTGCAGCGGGAAAGACGTCGCGCGCCCGCCCAGAAAGGGCTTTGCCTCGTGAAGGTCGACACGCCAGCCCAGCGACCCCAGGGCGGCCGCGGCGCTCAATCCCGCCAGCCCGCCACCGATGATCTTCACGCTGGGAATGGCAGCGACCCTCCCAGCCAGCGCCCGCGAGCCGCTTTGGCCACGACCAGACTCTTCTCGAAAGCGCTGAGCCGCGGCCTGAGAGAGTAGACGTCAAAATCTTGCTCGCGGATTCGTTCGAGCACGCCATGGTAGATCGAGATCATCGCCCAAAGCGCGGGCCGATTCACCGGCCGAACCATCTCTAACAACGGCGCCGCCTCACGGTAGTAGCTCTCGGCCCGATCCCACTCAAAGCTCATCAGCGCCTTGAATTTGGGGCCCGGTGCGAGATCCAGGCCGACTAGCTTGAACCGCTCGAGATCTTCTTCGGGCAGGTAGACTCGGCCCCGCCCGGCGTCTTCAGGGATGTCCCTCAAGATGTTCGTCAGCTGGAAGCCGATGCCGCATTTCTCGGCCAGCTTAAGCGCCTCGGGGCGGTCGAACCCAAAGATATGGATGATCGTCATCCCGACGACCGAAGCAACGCGGTAGCAGTATTCGTAAAGCTCATCGAAGGTTAGGTAGCGCCGCGGCTCGAGGTCGCTCGTAACGCCTTTCATCAACTCGAAAAAGTACTCTCCTGGGATCGCATAGCGCTGGATCGTTGCATGCAGAGCGAGCATGATCGGATGATCCGGCACATCATGGGCCAGGACTCGTTCGAGCGCCTGTTTCCATTGTTCGAGCGCTAAGCCGCGAGCTTCCGGAGAGGGGTTGGGGTCGTCGGAGATGTCATCGGCGTATCGCATAAAGGCGTAAACCGCGCACATCGCGTCTTTTTCGGCCCTTGGCAACAGCAGGAAGGAGTAGTAGAAATTGCGAGCGCGGGTCTTCGCGATCCGGCGGCAGTGGTCGAATGAGGCGTCTAACTGCCTGGTAGAGTCGACGACAATAGCCCTACGAGACGCCACTGGATCTATCAGCCGTCAGCAGCGGCGGTCTTTCGATCAGCTGCCTAGCGACGACCCCGACCAGCAGCCGAACTCGATCACGGTTACGTACCCGCGGCCGTTCGCTGGTCACATCGAAGTTGCGCTTGCGAATTTTGTCAAGCACCGTGAGCCCGCCGCGGCTGAACAGCTCGATGTCGATCGATAGGCGCCGGTCGAGCGAATCGACCAACGGAAGCCCCTGCAGAAAGAGACTCTCGGCCCGATTGACCAGGTCGCGCATCACAGCCCGGCACTCGGACGCGCAAGTCCCCGCCTTGATGTCTCGCTTAAGCTTCGAGAACGAGTATCCATGCCGGTCCATCAAGTTTTCGGGGATATAGATTCGGTCGCATTCGATGTAGTCGCGACGGACATCTTGCCAGTGATTCGCCAGCTGAAGGCCGGTGCAAGTGAGGTCGGAAAGCCGCACGCGTTCCTCATCCGCGTATCCGCACAACTGGAGCACCAAACGCCCAACCGGGTTCGCCGAGTAGACGCAGTAGTCGAGGACTTCCTCGTAGGTCTCGTAGCGTGTTTTCCGCTGGTCTTGCTCGAAGGCGCGTATCAGGTGCTCGAATGGCTCGATCACTAGGCTGTGGCGCTCGACCGTCTCAGCGAGAGCCACAAAAACCGGGTGTTCGGTTCGCCCCTCGTACATCGCCTGCAGCTCGCCGCGCCACCAGGCCAGCAGCTCGAGGCTCTCTTGCGGGTCGTCAATCTCGTCAGCGAGGTCATCGGCCCAGCGGCAGTAGGAGTAAACGTTGAAGAAATCCTGATGCAGGCGCTTGGGGAGCGCGATGCTGGCGACGTGGAAGTTTTCGTAGTGCGCCCCGGAAAGCCAGCGGGTATAGGCCTGAGAGTTCTCGGGCGACCACGGCTTCGCCGCCGTTCCGTGGGCCTTGATGTAGTCAGCTGGATAGAGAAAGTCCATCGACCTCCCCCCCCGCCCCTATTCGTGCGGAAGAATCGCGGTTTTCAGATGGCCGTTGTGGCTCATCATGTGGCGAAATACGCCCAGCAAATTCTTCAAAGGCGCTTCATCGATCACCAGGTCACCGACATTCACTTTGCCGCTGGCGATCACGTCGAGAGCCTGGCGAATATGCCGCGGCGTGTGATGGAAGCTAGCCTTGAGGGTCAGCTCCGAGTAGTGCAGAAGTGAAGTATCCAAGCACAAACTGGTGTTTTGCGGGCAGCCTCCGAAGAAGTTCACCGTGCCGCCGGGGCGAACCATTTGCGTGGCCATCTGCCAGGCTTCGGGCGTCCCGACCGCCTCGATCACGACATCGGCGCCGCGACGACCTTCTGTTGCCGCCCGCACAGCCTCGATTGAGACGTTTCCGGGCTTAGCCGTCACCAGCGTCTCAGCGCCCATGCGATCGGCGCGTTCGAGTTGCATTGCGCGGCGCCCGAGCGCGATCACGTGCGCGCCGGCCAACTTCGCGAGTCGGACGAACATCAAGCCAATCGGCCCCAGGCCAATCACGGTGACGGTGTCGCCGGGACGCACGCCCGCATCTTCGATTCCGTGCAGCACGCAAGCCAACGGCTCCACCATGGCCGCTTCCTTGTAGCCGATGCCATCAGGAATTTCGTGCACATTGCGCTCGACGATCCGCCCGGGGACACGGATATACTCCGCGTAAGCGCCATTGTTGAACAGCAGATCGTCGCAGAGATTCTGGCGATCTTGGCGGCAGTAGAAGCATACCCCGCAGGGCGCCGAATTCGCCGCCACGACTCGCTGACCTGGCTTGAACTTGGCGACCTCGGAGCCAACCGCGACAATGTCGCCAGCCAGCTCATGGCCGAACAATGCCGGCGGATTGATCATGCGCGCATGGAAGCCGCGCCGGAAGACCTTCAGATCGGTCCCGCAAGTCAGAGCCGTCCGCACCTTGATCAAGATGTCTCTCGGCCCGATCTTGGGTAGCGCGACTCTTTCGATCTGCAGCTTCTCTTTGCCGTAGAGCACGGCGGCTGTCATTTGTTCGATCACGTGTTGCTCTTCTACCTTTGAGGATGAACGACGACCTTCAGCGAACCGTTTTGCGGGCGGCGCGCCAACTCGATCCCTCGATCCAGGTCCGCCAACGGCAACTCGTGTGAAATGAGGTCCTCCACCGGGAAGGTCTCATCCCATACGACTTGGGCGGACTCTCGCTGCAAATCCACCGAGGCGCTGTAGGACCCAAATACCATTCTCTCTCTTTTGCACACACTTTCGCCGTCCAATTTAAATTCTTCTTTCGGCGAAGTTTGGGCGAAGAGCAGAATCCTTGCGCCCGACCGTGAGGCGCTTACGGCTTGCTCTACGATCCCCGGGGGGGAGGCGGCGACCAAGACGACGTCAGCTCCTCGACCTTGGGTTCGGGCGAGCAACTCGGCCTCGATGTCGGTCTGGGTCGGATCCCAGGCTTCAGCGGCGCCGAATCGCCCGGCCGTCGCGAGCCGATTCGCCAGTCGATCGGTCACGTAAAGTTTTTCGACGCCATTGCGCGCCAGCAGCATGGTGAAAAGCAGGCCGATTGGGCCCTGGCCCATCACCAGCGCCGTTTCATCGGGTTCGATGGCGCACTTTCCCAGCCCCTTCAGACAGGTGTTGACGGGCTCGACAAAGGTCGCGCGCTCGAAGGAGACGCCATCGGGGATGCGTTCGACGCCGCTCTCGACGATCCAGTCCATCACCCGAACGTACTGGGAGAATCCTCCGCCGGCAGGCTCAAAGCCCGCGGTCACGCCGACCTTCTTGTAGGTCTCGCACTGAGCGTAGTCGCGGTGACGGCAGTAGAAGCATTCACGGCAGGGTATGTGGTGAAAAACGCAAACGCGGTCGTCGGGAGCGAATTTCGTGACACCTTCGCCGACCGCTTCGACGACGCCGGCCGTCTCATGTCCGTAGATACGGGGCGGAGGCAGTAGGTCGTGCTCGATTTTCTTGAGATCGGTATGGCAGATTCCGCAAGCCTCGACCTTGATTAGGATCTCGCCCGGCCCGATGGCGGGGATGTCGACCGATTCAAGGCGAACTTCTCCGCCGCCGCGATAGACCGACGCTTGCATGGATTCGACCGTCACTAGCCGACACTGTCCTGCAGGGGCGCGACATGTCGCGCCCTTGATGCCCGCGCATGAAGCGAATGTTGCCCCCCTGGTTGGGGCCTGGAAGGGCGCGACATGTCGCGCCCCTGCACTACCGTTGTTCTAAAGGAAACTGGCATTCGCTCAGGAATTCCGCGAGATTTCGTGATGCTTCGCTCGCTGATCGGCGTAGGCGGTTCAACGTCGGCAACAGACTGGGCTTGTGTACGGCCTGCCCCAGCACCCGCCATCCGGATACGGTTCCATCCGAGCGCCGCGCCCGATTGAAATCGATTCCGAGATCGGTCTCCGAGTCATCGCTAATTGAGCGGATACAAAAGAAGGGTAACCCCCTCGAATCAGCCTCAGCCGCGACCGCGGACGCCTCCATATCAACGGCGTCCGCTCCGGTTCCAGCCAAGCTCGCTTTCTCCGCCACGGATTGGGCGATGTGGTCGATGGTTAGCAGGCTTCCTGTGAGAACCCCCGCCCGCGGCGTGTAGGCCGGTAAGTTAACAGGATACTTCAGGCATCCCTCCCGTTGACGTACGGAAGTGACGACTAAGATGTTTCCGACCTGCAATTTCGGGGTAAGCGCCCCCGCGTAACCGGTTGATACTACGACGTCGACCTTGTAGTCGCGGCAAGCTTGCGCCACCGCGTCCGAGGCGTTCGCCCGGCCGAGGCCGTTCGCGATCAGCAGGCAGCGACGGCCGTGGAGCTGGGCTTCCCCTGACCAGCGGGCGAAAGTCTTGACCGGCCGCACGTCAGAGAGGCCCGCGAGCTCGCGCCGATCGGCCGCGACCATCAGCAGTACTGGTTCTTGCGAAACCACTGAATCGCTCTCTCAAGCGCCGGCTCCACCGGCCCGGGACAATAGCCGAGCTCGGACACGGCTTTGTCGCAGCGGACGTACATCTTCTTTCGCGCCATCCTCACGGCTTCGAGCGGCGCACGCGGGGGCTTGCCCGTCAAACTGGCGACGCCCGTTCCGAGCGCGGCAAACATCCAAGCGACAGCGTAGGGAATCCGCAGATCGGGCGGCCGCACCCCGGTCATTTCTCCAAGGGCGCCGAGAATCTCGCTCAAGCTCATGTTCTTCGAGCCCAACAGGTAGCGCTCGCCCGGCTTGCCTTTCTGAGCGGCAAGCAAGTGGCCACGAGCCACATCACGAACATCGACCAGGTTCAAGCCCGTGTCGAGGTACGCCGGCATGGCCCCCCGCACGAAGTCGACGATGATCTTGCCGGTAGGGGTCGGCTTTAAGTCAGCTTCGCCCACGGGCGCCGTGGGGTTCACGATGACGACCGGCAAACCCTTCGCCGCGAATTCTAGGGCGACTTGCTCGGCTTCGAATTTCGAGCGCTTGTAAGGCCCGGCGAGGTCGGCGCTCGAAACAGGGGTCGTTTCGTCGCTTGGCTCACCCGTGCTCGAGAACCCGACAGTCCCGACGGTGCTCGTGTAGACGACTCGCTCGACCCCAGCTCGCTCGCAAACCTCGAGCAGGTTGCGTGTCCCTTGAACGTTGGACTCGAAAAGCTCGGCCGGCCTGCGAGCCCAAAGACGATAGTCGGCGGCGACATGATAGACCGTGTCGCAACCCGCCACAGCCATTTTGAGGGCAGTTGGCTCGCGTAGGTCGCCTGTTATTAGCTCCGCCTCGAGCCCTTGAAGCCCCCGCAGGTCGCTTTTCGGCCGCACCAGGAAGCGAAGTGGCTCTCCTTCCGCGGCCAGCGCTCGGGCGACATGGCCGCCGATAAAGCCAGTAGCGCCTGTGACCAACGTCATCGTACCGACCGCGCGACGTGGCGTACGGCTACGCCGTGCCGCCTTGCACCTGTGGTGCAAGGTCTCTTGAGTCGATCGGGAGCCGACAGCCCCAAAAGAGACCTTGCGCTACAAGCGCAAGGCGGCACGGCGTAGCCGTACGCCACGTCCGGACTCTCTACGACGCCAGCGCCCAAGCCACCATCCGCAGACTGTCGCCGAGGGTGGAGTTTACGCCCAACGCCGCCGTCGGCTCGTAGCCGCAGTGCACCATGCAGTGCTCGCAACGTTCGTCGGCTCCGCGTCCGTAGCGTTCCCAAGGGGTCTGGCTCATCAGGTCGTCGAAGCGCTCCCAATGGGCGTCGGTGATCAAATAGCAGGGGCCCTTCCAGCCGCTGACATTGTAGGTCGGATTCCCCCAGGCCGTGCACGGCAAGTCCTTTTCGCCCTTGAGGAACTTCAGATATGTCGGCGAAGAGTTCAGTTTGAACCGCTTGAACAAACGATCGACGTCGGCGAACTTCTCGTGGATCTCGTCGCGCGTGAGGAAAATCTCCGTCGTATCCACCGCCGAGTATGAGTAGCCCGGCGATATCATGTGGCCGTCAACATCGAACTGTTCGAGGTAGGCGAACAGCTCCTCGATTTCGGACATGTCCGTCTCGCGGTAAACGGTCGTGTTGGTACAGACCATGAACCCGGCGGCCTTGGCGACTCGAATGCCCTCGACAGCCTCCTCGAAAACCCCTTCGCGCTCCACGGCCATATCGTGGGTATCCTTCATCCCATCGAGGTGGACGTTAAAGAAGAAGCGCCTGTCGGGCTTGAACTCGCCAATCCGGCGAGGCAGGAACATCCCGTTGGTACAGAGGTAAATGTGCTTCTTTCGTTCCAGCGTTTGCTCGACAAGGGCGCCGATTTCCGGGTACATCATCGGCTCGCCGCCGCAGATCGAGACGATCGGCGCTCCGCATTCATCGATCGCGCCGAGACACTGCTCTAGGCTCAAGCGCTCCGTGATCGAGTCCTCGTATTCCCGGATGCGGCCGCAGCCCGTACACGTCAAGTTGCAGGCGTGGAGCGGCTCGAGCATCAGCACAATCGGGAAACGCCGCTTGATCATGGGGTGCCGTTGACCGTTGACCGTTGACCGTTGACCGCTAAGAATCGGGAATGGCGTCGGCTCCGGGTCTAGCTGCCAAGCCGGGTTGGGGCTGAGCTTGTTCCGGGCGATGTAGGCGCCGGTGCGGACGGTCATTTCTAGCGGAAATCGCATGAGCTAGTCCGTATAGCGCCCGCGCAGGTACGCCCCAAGGGCCATCAGCGGGAAGTACCGCGGGTAAAGGTGATACTTGAGGTAGAACACGCTTGGGAAGCCGGTCCCCGTGAACGCCTCTTCATCCCATGAGCCGTCGGCGGTCTGGTTTCGCAACAGATAGTCGATTCCGTTGCGGACGCTGCCCGTACCGAAGTCTCCGGTCGCAAAGAGCCCCATCAGCGCCCAAGCGGTCTGTGACGGCGTGCTCTCGCCCATTCCCCGCTGGATGTCGTCGTCGTAAGACCCGCACGACTCGCCCCAACCGCCGTCGGAGCTCTGCACCGAGCGGAGCCACTCGCCGGCGTGATTCATGTGGGGCTCGTTCGGACCTTCGCCCGCCGCGGCGAGCCCGCGCAAGGCGAAACAAGTCCCGTAGATGTAGTTCACGCCCCAGCGGCCGTACCAACTGCCGTCCTCTTGCTGGACACGCTTAAGAAACTCGACCCCTCGCCGGATTGCCTGCCGCCGATGACCCTGACCCGGTCCCGACAACGCCTCAAGAACGCGCCCCGTGATGTCGGGGCAACTCGGATCGAGCATCGCGTTGTGATCGGCGAACGGAACGTGAGTCAAGATTTCGGCGTCGTTATCCACATCGAACGCCGCCCAGCCTCCGTCCGAGCATTGCATCGCCGCCAGCCAGGTCAGCGCACGGTCGCGCGAGGCGCGATACTTTTGACGGTCTGACGGCCTTCCCGCCTCGAGCGCCAGCAGAACCTTCGCCGTGTCGTCGCAGTCGGGGTAGAACTCATTCTCAAACTCGAAGTACCAACCACCCGGCGCCACGGTCGGACGGTTCACCGACCAATCGCCCTTGAGACGAACTTCCTTCGAAATCAACCAGTCCGAGGACGCTTCGAGCGACCGTCGGACCCGGCCGGATGGATTCGGATTCGCCAGCGCGACAGCGTAGGCGCTAATCGCGGTATCCCAGACCGGCGAGTGGCAAGGCTGCACGCGGAGCGTGTCTTCTTCCTCGATAATGAGTCGTTCGAAGCGATCGATCTCGCGCCGCAAAAGCGGATCCTCGAGCGAATACCCGAGCTCGGTAAGCGCCATGATCGAATTCATCATGGCCGGGTAGATCGCCGCCAGGCCGTCGGATTTCTCCAGACGCTCCCGCATCCAGCTCGACGCTGAACGAACCGCCTTTTCGCGTACGCCGTTGATGCCGAACTTCTCCCACAGCTTGAGCGAGCGGTCCGCCCACCCGAAGAAGCTCTTCCAGCTCATCAGCCGGGGACGCGGGGGCTCGGTTCCGGTGAAGATCTCGTCGAGTCGGAATCCGTCGGGCACGCGGCGTGACGCCTTCCTGGCCCCGAGAATCGCCAGCGGCGCCAAGATGGCCCGGCTCCAAGACGAAATCTCGTAGATGTTGGCCCGGCTCGCCTTGGTCAGCAAGAAAACTTCCGGCGGAATTGTTGGCGTCTTTTCGCGATCGAATAGGCCGAAATAGCTTAGGTAGATCTTGGTGTAGCTGTTGGCCGCTTCGACGCCGCCCAACTCGAGGATTCGGCGACGGGCGCGCGCCAGGGCGACCTCGCCGCCTTCAAGCCCAACGAGCTTGAGCGCAAAGTAGGCCTTGACGCTGGCTGAGATGTTATCCGGACCGCCGAAATAGATCGGCCAACCGCCTGTTTTCGACTGTTGGTTGAGAACGTATCGCGCGGCCTTTCGCACTCGTTCCCAGTTCGGCGGACGCCACGCCTGGCCCGGGGTCGGCGGATACAACCAAAGCTGCAGAAAGACGTAGTCCGACTCGAGCGTGGTATCGGCCTCGAGCTCGCCGACCCAATAGCCGGCCTCGGCTTGCAGATCCAGCATGTACTGAGTGGCCAGTTCGATCGACTCGGCGATCGACTCGGTTAGCGGCGCCGGCTCGCGGAACCTTGGGGGCGGCGCTACCGCGGTCCCATAACTGCTCGTGTCAACGGGGGTCATACGTTGATCTGGGTCAGGTTGCGCTTCGCAAGCTCGGCCGGTAACGGAAATCGCACGTTTTCTTCAATGACTTCGACCTCTTCAACTCGCTCGAAAGCGTGTGTGGTCCGCAAGTGCCCAACGACCTGGTTCACAAGCACTTCCGGCGCCGAAGCGCCGGCCGTAATCCCGACACTCCGCACACCATCGAGCCAGGCGGACTCGATGTCGCTCTCGTCGTCGATCAAGTGCCCTGGGACTCCGCCGTTCACACCGACCTCCACGAGCCGTTTCGAATTCGAGCTGTTCTGCGAGCCAACAACCAGCAGCAGATCGAAATCCGTCGCTCGTCTTTTGACGGCTTGCTGGCGGTTTTCGGTTGCGTAACAAATGTCCTGCGCCGGCGGGCCTTGTATCTTTGGGAAGCGGCGCTTCAGCTCGGTAATGATTTGGCCGGCTTCGTCGAGACTGAGCGTCGTTTGGGTGAGGTAGAAGACGTTCTCGGCTTCGTCGACTTCAACCCGCTCCGCCTCTTCGACCGTCGCGACAACGATCGTCTGATCGGGCGCTTCGCCAAGCGTTCCAACGACTTCTTCGTGGTCAGGGTGACCGATCAGCAAGATCGTGCCGCCTTGCTTGGCAAACTTCACCGCCTCAACGTGGACCTTCGTCACGAGAGGGCAGGTCGCGTCGATCACTTTGAGACCGCGCGCGGCCGCCCTGGTGCGAACCGAGGGAGCGACTCCATGGGCGCTGTAGATCACCCGCTGGCCGTTTGGAACCTCGTCGAGCTCTTCGACAAAAATAGCCCCGCGAGAGGCTAAATCGTTGACTACATGACGGTTATGGACGATTTCGCGCCGTACATAGATGGGCGGCCGATAGGCCTCGAGCGCTAGCTCAACGATGTCGATGGCGCGCACCACTCCCGCACAGAAGCCGCGCGGCTTTAGCAGATACACGACCTTCGATGAGTCAGGAGTCGCCTCGGCGAGCATAATATTTCGGGAAGGCCGCGGAAGGGGCAAATTCGCAGCCCAAGAAATCGAGTATATCAGCGATCAGTCAGATTCTTCCTGAAGAATCGAGCTCGATTTCGCGGCCCCTCCAGACAACGCGCCGGCTCGTGAAGCTGCAGGCCCACGCGGCGAAGCTCCAGAGGTCGACCAAAGGCGCCAGCCACAGCTGACGGAGGACGAAATCCGAGCCCGTCGCCCGCCCGGCAGCCCACGCCGCGGCAAGTCTGCACGCGAGACCCAGCGCCCCCACGGCGAGCGTCCATGTGGCCAACTCGCCGGTGGCCAGCAACGCCAGGGACCAGACCACGGGCTGAGTCAAGATTAGTCCGGCATGGCCTAGCGGCCGCGAGAGCCGGATAGTTCGGGACCAGCGCAAATGCCGTGACCAGACGTCTCGCCAGCGAAGCTCGCACGCCGCGGTCTCCACCACCTCGGGGGCCAGTACGACCTGCTTCCCAAGCTCCGCTATACGGGCGCCGAGCTGGTAGTCGTCGGCCAAGAAGTCGCGAATGGCGGCGAATCCGCCGATCCGCTCGAGGTCGGCGCGGCGAAAGGCAAGCGTGGCTCCCAGCCCAAAACGCAAACCTTGGGTCGCTCTTGCGGCGAGCGCCTGGCCGGCGAATTCGGCGGAAATCCAGAAGGCGTCGATGCGCGAAGCGAGCGTCGGGCCGGGTTTGGCTCGATACAGGCAGGTTGCGAGACCAACTCCGGGGCCCAGCGCGCCGGCCACGCGGCGAAGGTATTGCGGTTGGACGCGGATGTCGGCGTCGTTCACCACGAGCAGGTCATGGCGAGCCTGCTGGACTAGCTGCTCCAGGATCGCGACCTTGCGATTGCCGCTGTTTGGGGCCTCACAGCTCACGACCTTGACGCCGGGAAAGCGCCGACTGAGCTCGACCGCGAGGTCGTGGGCGGATTCTTCTACGCCAACCAGCAACTCCCAGTCGGGGTAGTCCTGCGCAAGGTGCGACTCGATGTTCTCGAACAGGCTCGGCTCCGCGCCCCCGGCCGGCTTCAAGACCGAGATCGGCGGGAGTGCTTTCGGGTCGTTGGGCGCGCGGAGCTCTCTGCGGAACCGGATTGCCGCGAATACAACCAGCAAACAGTAGCAAGACCCGCCGAGGGTCAAAATTGCAAAGGGTACGGACGCCACAGCAGCTGCGACCACGATTCTCGCAGACCCGCGACCCATGAGCCCGGAACGCAAGTGACGGGTGCGGCGCTTGACGACCCCACGAACGCCCTACCCGTCACTTGCGTTCCGGGCTCACTCGTTTGAAAACGGTAGGCTCACGACTTTTTCAAGATCGACGGGCTGATCCTCGAGCAACCCCTCCGCGATGGGGCGTTCGGCGTCGACTCGCGCAATGATCGCCCATGACCACTGGTACTCGAGCCGGTCGATCAATTCCGAGCCCAGTCGCTCACGCAAGATCACGCGCGTCCGGTCGGTGATCCGCAATTGGCCATCGTCGGCGATTGCCGCCAAGACGAGGTCTCCTTCCGGCAGCCCCAATACGAAGTTCTCGAGCGCCTCGACCGCTTCCTCGCTGCCCCAGGTGTCGAAGTTGTGATACTTGCGCAACAGCCCCGTGGCGCCACCGATCGTCAGGATGTTGAAGCCCCGCCCGGGTCCGCCGCCGTCGGCGCGATTGAGCGTCCGGCCCTCGAGCTCGAAGCTTGCCGATGGGGACCCCGTCAGCCAACCAGCGGAGACGACCCGGTAGCGGATGTCCCCCTGACTCGGCAGCACGGTCAGGCGAAGCTCCCGTTCCGGCCGTTGGTGCGTAATCGATGTCGCCGTCAACTTGATCGGGGTGTCGAACGCCCGCGGGGCCCCAAACCTGGCCTGAAAACGAACATCCACGCGTTGTCCGGGAACGCCCACCGGCGCGGAGATTCGAACGCCTGGCGGCGTTCCGATCAACTGCAGACGGACCAGGCTACAGAAGCCGTGAGCGCCAAGATTTCTACGCTCGTCGAGGCTGCCGGGCCGCCTTCCTGAATGGTTAACTCACCCGGGCTAGGGTCGGCAATCCCAAAAAATGCCTCCTCGTGATCAGCGACGATCCGGACTTGGTGGGTATTGCTGAAGGTCCCGCCTTGGAGCAGCCGCAGGTTCAGATTTCCCGGCGGCGCGTCGTCCGGAATCTTGACGTTCGTCTGGTAGACCCCGACCGCTCCAGGGAAGAGCCCCGAATAGAGCACCGGTATCGAGGAATTCGCCAGTTGCGCCGCCGGGGCCGAAAGCGTCGGGAAGGCTTGAGCCGGGGCCACGCCCGTCTCGAGCGCTACTTCAGCTTCTCCAAGCCCGGCGCTGTAGATCTCCAGGTACGATCCAGGCCGGACGCCGTTGTACATGTCGACCGGGCACGGCAGCCCGGGGCGGAATACGGAGCCCGGCAAAATACCCGGGGCGCTTTCACGTACCTCGGCCCTGGCCAGATTACTCGCGGCCCCGGCACGGTAGGCAACGACATCCGCGGGTCCGGCCCCAACTTCCCAGGGGACTTGGCCTCGAAGTTCGCCCGCGTCAGCTGAGACTAGAGGCGCCGGCAGCCCGTTGACGCAAACGCTGACAGCGCCGAGCTGCGAAGGCCACGCAAGCGGGTCCGCGACACTGCGATGGCTCGATGAGAGATTCTCGCCGATGATGCTGAAAAGACCTCCCCGAGCGAGGATCGGCCGCGAGCTGGGATAGTTCAGCAGCCCGCCGGGAGCGATCAACGGCAGCGGGCCCAATGCGTCCTCAGCCCCGGGCCCTCCCCAAGCGCCGGCCAACGCGAAGTAAGCGCTTCTTGGACGCAGGGAATCAAGGCTGGCGACGCCCGAACGCCGCGCCCCGAACAAGCCGAGCCAGCCGCGCTGGAGCTCGCCGTCCGGTAAGCTGTCGGCGATCTCCGACTCCGAGCCGTGGATGCTCGGATTCGGGCCTCCACGGGCCCATTCATCCACGAACCCAGCGCAGAGTCCGCCAATCAGCCGCGGGTCCGGGCCATGCGATCTCGACCGGACATCGACCGCCAGTCGCCGCGCGACGTCCGCCTGGGTGTCCGCATCCTCGGAGCCGCTGATGCCATCAAAGGCGTCAATACCGAAGCCGGAGATGAGCAGCGGTTTCGAGCTCGCAACCTTTCCGACGATGCCCGACCGTCCGGTGGCGTCGACCGACCAGAACGCGAGACGTGGTTGCTGGTCGTCTCGCGTGCCGAGGGTCCTCGTCCCGATATCGTCCGCATCGCTAACGCTCGTCGTGAGCAGCACCTTGCCGAATCCGGCGTCGACCAGAGCTTCACCTGCTTCGGCCAGCAGCGAGTAGAAATCCGTCGCGGATCCTGGTAGTAGCTCAGCTCCACGATCGCCGAACACAAAGGCAACCAGACGCGGTTCAGCGGTCCAGGCTTCGGCGTAGGCAACAAAGTCACGAAGGATCTGCGCGCGTAGGTTCCGACCCGCCTCGCTGGCCTTCGACAGGGTCTGGTTCGAGGTGAAATAGGGTTCAAGAGAGAAACCGGCTAGCCAGTAAAGCCCACTCGCTTCGAGCGCCCGGGGGAATGCCCGGTCTGTCGGCTCAACACGAGCCAGTGTCCGTATCGTGTTTCCGCCCGTCGCCGCAATCAGCGGGAAGTCGCGGTCATATAAACAGGCCGACGCTTCAAGCCGATTCGACAGCCGCCGGCCGATCGGGGTGTTCGAATAGACGGTCCCAAGCGCGACAAACCGCCGGCCGTCGAGCAGCAGGCCATCTTCATCTACTTCAAATGTCGCGAAGGCCTCGGCGGCGGCGAGGCCGAGAAGGAAGAGAAAACGCGCGGCGGCGTCTCCCCTCCGGCAGCGGCGGAACATTTCGCTCTAAGCGGCGAGAACCACTATAGCCTAGCATCCGCTTGCGCCTACGCGCTCCGAGTCGGTATCGTTGCGGGGTGCACTGGCTACTCTTCGCTCTGATGACCGCCGCCTCGTGGGGTGTCTACGGCATTTTCCTTCACAGCGGGCAGCTCGGCATGGCCGACCCCGTGAACGGCCGCTACAAGGCTTTCTTGTTCGTCGGAATCGCCTACTTCTTGACCGCGGTGCTCGCGCCGATGGCCGTGCTGGCCGCTAGAGGCTCGGATTGGTCGATCCCGATGCGAGGGGCTTCCCTGTCGCTCATCGCGGGCGTGGTCGGAGCGATTGGGGCCTTCTGCGTCTTACTGGCCTTCGGCGCGAAGGGGACGCCGGCAGCGGTGATGTCGATCATCTTCGCGGGGGCGCCGATCGTGAATGCGATCGTTGCGATGATTCAGCACCCTCCAGCCGGCGGAGTCTCGAGCCTGCGCTGGCAGTTCGTCGCCGGTATCTTGCTCGCCGCGATCGGCGGATGCCTGGTGACGCTCTACAAGCCACCGCCTGGCCAGGCCGCCGCGAAGCCGCCGCCGGTCATACAGACGGCTGAAAAGCGTTAGATCGCCCCGCCAGACAGCGAGGACAGAGCCGCCGCAAGCGGGATCATGAGCGTAACCGTTGAAAGCAAAACGCCGGCGACAATCGCCCAACGCCCCCAATGCGCGCCGGGCATTTCAGCCCCATGCTTGCGAGCTTTGTTTTGAATGATTCCGCCGACGATGACGGGTGCGATTCCGAACAGCAGCAAAGGCCCGGCGATCGTCGGCAATACCGCTAGGGCTGCATCGCGTTGAAACGACCATAGCGCCGCGATGGCCAGCGCGACAATCACGTCGAAGGCCGTCAAACCGGCAGCGATCAGGGCGATAGGGGGAAGCTTGCCGTCGGTCGCGCCTGGGGGCGGGACATCAACGTCCAAGACATTGGGCCCATCGCTTTGGGGCAGTGTAAAGCCCGGGGGCAGCGAGGGTTCGGCCGTGGGGTTGGCGACGGAGTTCTCACTCATGGCTACGCCTAGTATGCCTACGATTGTCCCTCTTGAAAACGGTTTAGGGTTTTATTTATGAGTAACTTGGGTGTTCGCTTGAGTCGGAGAGGCGTTTGCTAAGCTGGCCTATTCGATGAACCCCGCTGATTCGTCCACGGTCGGCTCCGCCTACCTCGTCCGCTGCGTCATCGGGGGCGTCCTGATGGGCCTTGCCAACCTCGTTCCCGGCATCTCCGGCGGCACCATGCTGCTCGCCGCTGGAGTGTATCCGGCGTTCATCAACGGGATTGCTGAAGTCACGACGCTAACGTTTCGGGTCCCGACGCTGATCAAGCTCGCCGCCATCGTCACGGCCGCTGGCATCGCGATCATCGCCGGAGCGGGGTTCATCAAGGATCTGGTTGTCGATCACCGCTGGGTGATGTACGCGCTGTTCATCGGCCTGACCCTAGGGGGAGCGCCGGTGGTCTGGAAGCTGCTTCGTCCAGCGAACCTCGCCGCCGCCTTGGGCTGCGTGTTTGGCACGGCCGTGATGGCCCTAATGGCGTTCCTTCAACCGGGTGCGTCTGACGGGAGCGACGCCTCGTATTTGCTGCTGTTTCTCTCGGGGTTGGCCGGGGCCTCGGCGATGATCCTGCCGGGAATTTCCGGGGGCTACTTGCTGCTGATCCTGGGACAGTACATCGCAATCCTATCAGCGATCGAACGGGCCAAAACGGCCGTGTTGGGCGAGGGCGGACCCGACATGGCGGCCTTGATCGACGCGATGCACGTATTCGTCCCGGTCGGCGTCGGCGTCGTCGCGGGAGTCGTCGGGGTGAGCAACCTCGTTCGCTTCTTGCTCGACCGCTATGCCAAAGCGACCCTGGGATTGTTGCTCGGGCTTCTTCTTGGGGCAGTGCTGGGGCTGTGGCCCTTCCAGCACAGTGCTGAGCCCCGGGCAGGAGAAGTGGTCAAAGGCCGCGTCCTGACGCCTGAGCAAATTGCCAAGCTCGAGCGGCAGGACTATCCTCTCGAAACATTCTCACCAACGGGCGGCCAAATCGCAGCCTCAATAGGGCTGATCGGCCTGGGCTTCGGCACGACACAGTTGATTGCCCGCGTCGGCCGGTCCAGTTGAATCGACGTGGCGTACGGCTATGCCGTGCCGCCTTGCGCTTGTAGCGCAAGGTCTCTTTTCCGTCGTCTTCCGTCGGAAGGATCCGGCGCGGGCGCGCTAGCCTCTCCAGCAATGTGGATAAACCTTGCACCACAGGTGCAAGGCGGCACGGCATAGCCGTACGCCACGGCGGCGGCAGCACGGCTCAAAGGGCGCTAGAATCGTATAGGCCACTGCCATGACATCCACCATCACCCGACGAAAGTTCATCGAAACGACCGCCATCGCCGGCGCCCTGTCCGCGGCTTGCGCTCCAGTCGAGGAGCAGCCAGTGGAGGAGAGGCCCAACATCATCCTGCTGATGGGCGACGACCATGCCTGGGATGAGACCGCCTACAACGGTCATCCGCACCTGAAAACACCCGTGCTCGACGAGATGGCCGCCACTGGCCTGCGCATGGATCGTTTCTACTCCGCGCATCCGTCCTGCTCGCCGACCCGTGGCAGCGTCCTCACTGGACGCCATCCCAACCGCTACGGAACCTTTACTCCTAACTGGTCGATGCGCCCCGAGGAGATCACGATCGCCCAGATCCTCAGCGACGCCGGCTACGCCTGTGGCCACTTCGGCAAATGGCACGTCGGAACGGTCAAGGCCGGATCACCCCTGAACCCCGGCGCGATGGGCTTTGACGAATGGCTCTCGCACGACAACTTCTTCGAGCTCAACCCTGTGCTTTCCCGCAACGGAGCGCCGCCCGAAAAAATCGAAGGCGAAAGCTCAGAGATCCTGATCGACGAAGCGATTCGCTTCATCGAGAAAGCCAAGCAGAGCGGTCTCCCCTCATTTACGGTCGTTTGGTTCGGCTCGCCGCACGAGCCCTACAGCGGCCTCGACGAAGATCTAGCGCTCTACGACGACTTGCCTGAAAGCTACCAAGAGCGGTCCGTCCGACTCACCAGCAACGAAACCGGTCAGCCAACTGAGCGCCCCCTGGGCGACGTTCTACGCGAGCGCTACGCCGAAATCACCGCCATGGACCGCTCCATCGGCCAGCTCCGCGACCACCTCGACTCCTCAGGAATTCGCGACAACACACTTGTATGGTATTGCGGCGATAACGGGATTCCTTCGAGCGGACGGGCGACAACGCCTTTCCGCGGCCAAAAGGGCAATGTCTACGAGGGCGGCGTCCGTGTGCCCGGCCTAATCGAATGGCCGGCGCGCCTGGGCCAAGCTCGCACAACGGACGTCAATTCAGTCACGAGCGACATGCTCCCGACGATCTGCGCGGCCCTCGACCTGCCGCTACCGGGGCGGCCGATTGACGGCGTGAGCTTGCTGGGTTTGATCGACGGTGAAATGACCGAACGGCCGACACCGATCTGCTTCTGGCAGTACGACACCAGGCACGAGCTGGCGGCCTATCCCGAGCCCTACCTCGATCCCGCTCATCAGGAGGGCACGACGCCTCTTGCCAAGGCGATGGACGGCCGGTTTACCCGCAACTTCGTCAACTACCGCCACCCTGAGGTCTCCGAAGCGGATTTCGCGGGCTCGCGAGCGATTCTCGATAACCGCTACAAGCTCATCCTCGATACGGACGGCGTCGAGGCGGAGTTATTCGATATGCGCGAGGACGAGGCCGAGAAGAGCAACCTGCTGGACAGCGAACCCGAGGTCGTCGAACGGCTCAAGAACCAAATGCGCGAGTGGCAGGAGTCGGTGCTCAACAGCCTGACAGGCGCCGATTACTCGTAACAGGAGTCGGCGGGCGTAGCACGCTACGCCCCTACAACACTTTTAAGACACGGCGCGAGCGTTTTGGGATGACCGAGGTCAGACCTTGTCAGCAACAAGGAAAACGTACAGCAGCGGCAGGTAAATCACCGACGCCCGTAGAAGCTTGCGCGCCTGAGCCACCGTCTTCCGCCTAGCCGCTAGCACCCCGTAGTAGAGATATCCCGCCCCGAGAACGACCGCCGCCACGGCGTACACCGGACCAGCCATGCCCAACACCCACGGAGCAAGGCTGACCATCAGCAGATTCAGGGCGTAACTAATAATCTGGCGTCCAGTCGAATCGCCGTTGCGCTCGATCACCGGCAACATGCAAATCCCTGCCCGCGAATAGTCTTCGCGATACATCCGCCCAATCGCATAGAAGTGCGGAAACTGCCACAGGAACAGGATGGCAAACAGCACCCAAGCCTCAAGCCCCATCTCGTTCCTCACCGCCACCCAGCCCAGCAGCAACGGCGCCGCCCCAGGGAACGCGCCAACGAACGTCGAAAGCGGCGTACGCGTCTTGAGCGGCGTGTAAATCCAGACATAGCTGATCAGCGTGGCCAACCCGACCGCGAATGACAGCAAGTTGACCGCCGCGAGCAAATAAGCCAAGCCCGCGAGCGAAAGCCCCAGGCCAAACCACAGCGCCGAGCGCTCGCCGATTCGTCCCGACGGCAGCGGCCGGCCCTGCGTGCGATGCATCTTCGCGTCGAGATCGCGCTCGAACCACTGGTTCAGCGTGCCAGTCCCTCCCGCCAGCAGCGCCGTTGCGACCAGCGTGTGGAACAACAGCGCAAATGCTAACGGGCCCTCGGATGCCACGTAGAACCCGATTCCCGTCGAGAGCAGAATCAGCCAAACGATGTTCGGCTTGGTCAGCTCGAGATAGACCGACATACCACTCGACAGCGAACTGGAATCCACGACCGCGGCTTGGGATGTCGTTCTCATATCGCCTGTCAGTTCGAGTAGGTGAGATCGACCGCCTTGGATTCCCCGCCGCCCAGCGTCACCTGGATTTCCTGGTTGCCGAGCCGCTCGTGGACGGCCTCTAGAGTGTAGTCTCCCGGCGGAAGTCCGCCAATCTCGAACGTTCCGTCAGCGCCGGTCACGGCAAAGAACGGATGGTCGGAAACGTTGACGTAGGCGCGCATCCAGGGATGCAGGTTGCACTTGACCGGAATCATCAACTCGGTCTTCTTGAAGGTCTGCTCGATTGGTCCAGCGCCCGCGGCCTGCGACTTGTTCCACTCGACGTTGGTGCGCGGCAGAGGGTGCACGTTGTGCGAAGTCGAGTCGGAGTTCGTCACGCTCAAGGTCTGTCCGACCTGGATGCCGATGATGCGCGGTACGTAAACGCAACCCTTTTGGTCGATCACTACCTTATCTTTCGGCGGAGCGAACGATTTACCTTCGAGGCCGGACTTCAGATAGATATAAACATTGGCCAACGCGTTGTTGTCATTCACCGCGACGACGTTGGCGTAGACCGGTCCATCGTGCATGTCGCGGCAGGTCGGCTCGGCGCTCAAATTGAGCCGAACCGGCTTGGGCGCTTCCCCTTCGAAGTTGATCTTTCCGCTGACCGTGGCGGCTGTCGCCGGATCGACTTGGAAATACTCATTCGGGGCTTCGGCGGCCGGCTCGCCGCCTCCTCCGCAAGCAAGCGTTAGCAACGCCGTCAATAGGACAGAAAGAAGCGTAGTGCGCATGTGAGGGATTCCCGTCAGACGAGAATTATTATTGTATCGCTTGAGTGCCGGCTCGAACGCAAGTGGCTTGCACGTGCTAGTGTAAACGCCATGCGAGTCCTACGAGTTCGCGCGCTGCTACTCGGCGTTGCCGGCCTAGCCTGGGCAATCGGAGCGGTTCAGCTGCCCAGCCAGGCGCCCGAGACGAACTGGTACAAGGGGAATCTCCACACGCACACGATCAACAGCGATGGCGACAGTGCGCCCGACGTGGTCGCGCGCTGGTACAAGGAGCGGCGCTACAACTTTCTAGCGCTGACCGATCACAACTACTTCAGCGATCCCCAAGGCCTCAATGCCTTCCTGGGCGCAGACGAACGCTTTCTGCTGATGACCGGCGAAGAGGTGACTTCGCGCTTTGAGAAGGCGCCAGTGCACGTGAACGCTTTCCGGATCCGGTCGACGATCGAGCCGGTGTTCGGCGACAGCGTTTTGAGCACGGTACAGGGCAACGTCGACCGCATTCGCGAGGCGGGCGCGGCGCCTTCGCTGAATCATCCGTTCTTTCGCTGGGGGATCTCGTCGCAAGTCTTCAATCAGATAACCGGGCTCAAGCTGTTCGAGGTCTTTAACGGGCATCCGACCACCAACGACTCAGGCTTGGAAGCGCTCTGGGACTCCGCGCTCAGCGCCGGACGCCAGATCTATGGGATCGCCGTCGACGACGCTCACACCTTCAAACAGTTCAGTGCAACCGAGTCCAACCCCGGCCGCGGATGGATCGAAGTCAGGGCGGCTGACTTGTCGGAAGCGTCGATCCTCACCGCCTTGGACCGGGGGGACTTCTATTCCTCAACCGGCATCGAGCTAAAGTCCCTCGAGCGCGGCAACGGCCGGCTCAGCTTTGAGCTCGAACAGAGTGGCGACGAACGATTCGAGACGCGCTTCGTCGGTAGCGGCGGGAAGGTGCTCGCGACCGAGACCGGACTCGCCGCCCAGTACCGGCTGAAGGCCGGCGACAAGTACGTCCGCGCCTCGATCAGCGACTCCAACGGCCGCCGCGCCTGGATCCAACCGGTTTTCGCGGAGTGAGCAACCCGTGCGAATTCAGCAACTCGCCGTTCTGATCCCCTTCTCGGTCGCCCTAGCCGTGTCGGCGCCGCCGATGATCGAGCGGCTCGAACCGTGGGGCGCCCAGCGCGGCAGCGCCGTCCGGTTGACCCTAGTCGGCCAAGCCCTCGATGCAACCGTGCAGCTCGAAACCACCCTGCCGGCGGCGGTCACTCGGCTGTCGAAAAACGCTGACAGCGTCGACGGCCCTTCGTTCCTGGTCGAAATCCCGGAAAACTCGGCCATAGGCCGCTATCCGATTCGAGTGCGCACCGAAGACGGGATCTCTAACGTTCTGCTCTTCGCAGTGGGCGAGTTCCCCGAAGTTGCCGAGGATGAGTCTGGCGCCATCGAGCCGAACGGTCTCAACGACAAGTTGGAATCGGCGCAGGTCGTCAAGCCGCCGACCACCGTACAGGGCCGGCTGATCGGGCCCGACCGCGACTACTACCAGTTCCATGCCGACGCCGGCCAGCGCTTGGTTTTTGAAGCCGACGCGCGGCGCTCGGGCTCGGGCGTGGACCCACACATTGCCGTCGTCGACATGAAAGGTCGTACCCTTGCACGCAGCAGCGACGCATCTGGACTCGGCGCCGACGCTCGAACCGAGGTGCGTTTTGACCAGGAAGGGGACTACTACGTCTGGATTCGCGATGAGCGTTTCAGCCTGCAGGCCGCGGACTTCTACCGTTTGACGATCGCCGAGTACGACTACCCCTCGGGAGTGTTCCCGCTCGGCTGGAGGCGCGGTGAAGAGGTCGAAGTTGAGTTTTTTGGCGGGAGCCTAGCGGCGCCCCAGCGGACGACGATTCAGGTTCCCGGCAACGTGCGCTTTGCGACGCGCATTTCCGCTCCAGGGGGACCGGCCGATCTCCCGTTCATCGTTTCCGACTTCCCCGAGACGATCGAGCCCGGAGGCGCGGAGAAGACGCTCCCGGCTGGAGTCGTGGTCAACGGACGAATCGCCGAGGCTGGCGAAGTTGATACATACAGACTGTCTGTATCTAAAGGCGAAAACTGGGCGTTTGAGCTGATTTCGGCAGAGGCGGCCGCCTCCCAGCTCTACGGCGTGCTCATCATCCAAGACCAGGACGGCAAGACGCTCGCTCGCGCCGGGACTTACGAAGGCGACGAGAACCTGTTCCGGATCACCTACACCGGCCAGACCGGCAGTAGCGCCTATTTGAATTTCGCCATTCCTGAGGGAGTCACCCAACTCACGCTCACCGTAGAGGATCTGTTGGGCCGCGGCGGGCCGGGCTTTTCCTACAGACTCTCTGCCAATCAGCAACCGCCGGACTTTCTCCTCAGCCTCAACACGCCCTACGTGAACGTGCCCAAGAGCGGCACCGCGCAAGTTATCGTGACGGCGGAGCGGCGGGGCTACGACGGCCAGATCGACATCACGATCCCCAATGCTCCCGAAGGCATTCTGGTCGAGGGCGGCCGGATCGCGCCGTACGCTCGTGCCGATTCGGCGCCGACGCGGTTCGAACGGTCCGTCCTGACATTGACAGCGAAGCCGGGTGTCGAGGCGGGCCGCTTCGAGCTCGACGTCATCGCGCAAGCTCGGCTCGGCGACGGAACCTTGATCGAGCGCAAAGCGGAGATGCCGGGCTTGGTGACGCCGATAACCGGCGACCAGCCGGCGCGAGCCGATTGGATGGGAGCGAGCCTTGCCGCGGCGATTGCGCCTGAGGAGCCGGGAGCGCTCGAGTTCCTGACCCCACGGAAGCTGCGAGTCGTTTTTGGCGGCAAGCAGCACACGGTTCGATGGAAGTTCACACCGCGTGGATCGGCGCGACTGGCGAAGGCGGTTGAAGTTCCGCGCAATGCCGGCACGGTGCGGCTCCGTGAGACCAAGGAGAACTCGAAGCGCGACCAAGGAGAGTTCCAGCTGTTCGCACACGAGCGGACGGGCCTGGGGCCGTCGGATTTCCAGTTCCAGGCCGAGGTCTCGGACGGCGGCCGAACGACGACTGTCTATTCGCAGCCGATGGTGATCGACGTGGTCCCGGGGTATTCGATCGACCCGCCGGCCGAGCCGATTCGCATCTCAGCCGGGAGGGACCTGAAGTTGAGCGGCGATTTGAGGCGCGATCCGGAGTTTCCGCACCCGGTGACGGTGAGGGTCGAGAACCTTCCACTCGGAGTCGAATGCGCCGAGGCGACGCTGACCCCCGGGGATGCGCGATACGCCCTTGACTGTAAAGCTGAGATGAGCGCCCAGCCGGGGGAGTACGAGGTGGACTTGCTGGCGACTTCGCAGCTCTCCGACGAGGGAACGACGCCGTACGACTTGGAGCCTCTAACGGCGAAGCTGGTGGTCGAGGGTTCTCAACGCGCCGGCCGCTAGCTCTAGCGTCGGCAGGTTCAATCGCGGAGGTTGGGCGGTTCCACAACCTTCCGCGGGTTGAGCGGCAATTCTATGGGCCGGCCTTCGTTAACCGATTGGTACGCAGCGAGCACGATCTCGAGTCCGCGGTAGCCGTCTTCTCCGCCTACTGGAGCCGGTCGGTTGTGCTCGATCGCTTCGAAGAACGCGCGCCACTGGGCTTCGAACGTGTCGATGCGCGGCGGCCACAGCTCCACCCATCCAGCCGGCATGTCGCCCCACCACTTTTGGGGCCGAGTCCACTTGAGCAGATCCGCCGGCAGCGCCTTTTCGGGCGTCTCGTCGATGTAAACGGCGACGGGAGCCGCCTGGGCGGGGTTGACGATGTTCGAGCTGTAGGCGACGGTCGCCTTGGTACCCAGCATCGTAGCTGAGCCGACGTAGGCGCGCGAAAAACGATGGAAGGCCAAGGTGCAGACCGCGCCGGATTGCATCTTCAGCGACAGCGCCGCAGAGTCGTCAAGGCTGTGCGAGTCGAGCACAGAATCCATGCGGGCGTGGACTTCAGCTGCTTCGCCAAGCAGGGCTCGCGTTTGGTCGATGCGATGCGAGCCCACGTCGACCAGTGTCAGCCCGCCGCCGGCCTCGAGGTCGAAGCGGTAATTGTCAGTCCCATAGGGGACGACTTCGATCGGCTCGGAGACGACGCTATGAAATGCCCGGACGTCCCCCAAGACGCCTTCGTCGAGGAGTCGCTTGACGCACAGGTGTTCGGCGTTGAATCGATGGTGAAAGCCGAGGTGGAGCAGGCGCCCCGAACGTTCGGAGGCATCGCAAATCGCCCGGGCGTCTTCGAGGGTCGTCGCGATGGGCTTTTCGCAAAAGACGTGCTTGCCGGCGACGAAGGCGCATTCGGCTGCTTCGCGATGATAGGCGTTTGGAGAGGCGATCAGGACGGCGCCGATCTCATCGCGGTCGATGGCTTCCTCGAACGACCGGGCGTTGACGGGGATGCTGAACTTCTCGGCCATCTCCGACGCGCGACCCTTGTGCGGGTCGAAGACGCTGCGAGGTTCGCCGTACCCGGTCTTGGCCAGTCCTGGGAGGTGGCGCTGGTCGACGACCATTCCAGCGCCGATGACGGCGATTCCGTGGTTCATCATTCTGATAAATGGAGAACCGATTATCGCAAGCTCACCAGTCGAGCCGATCGCCGATCCCGAGGCCTCGACGGGCCGCTTCGCCGGCGCCGAGCTCGAGGATGAACTGGGAGCGGGCCGAGGGGCCGTAGCTGGGGCAACCGCGCCCGATGTCGGGGGGGCACGGGGGTGTGTCGGCGTTGATGAAGATGATGCGGCGGTCTGAATCGAGCCAAATGATGTCGAGCGGGATGAGGGTGCGGAACATCCAGAAGAAGTAGACGCCCGGGCGGGTGTAGAGGAAGAGCATGCCGCGGTCGGGTTCGAGGATGGTGCGGAACATCAGGCCGCGTTGGGTTTCGCTGAAGGAGGTCGCGAGCTCGGCGTGGACGATTTCGCCGTTGGGCATTGCGATCGGGCTGGAGGGAAGCCGGGGCGGGTCGGCCTCGATCGTTATCAGTTCTTCTTGAGAAATTACGAAGCGCCCGGTCTCAGGCCCGTCGGTTGGGAATTCGAGTGGCGAATCGGCGTAGTTGCCGACTGAAACAGTGTACGGGCCAGCGGCCAGATTCGCCAGCGCGTTTTCGGGTATATGAAATTCGCGATCGATCGCCTTCGCGTGGCAGATCAGGTCGGGGGAAAAACTACCTTCATGGCGCGCTGAGATAACGACGCCGTCGTTCGAGCCGTTGCTTGTCCATTCGATGGTCAGCCCGGTTTCGCGGATGAATACGGGCTGATTGGTAAGTGCGATTGGCTCCGAAAGGGTGAGCGATGCCATGAACGGGACAAACGTTCCCCCCCTGGCCACCAAAGAGTAAGCCCCCGGCACGATCACGGGAGCCGGGGCAATTGGATCCAGGCTACAGAACGAATCACAGGCAATTGTGAACGGCCCAAGGGGACCCGAGATCTGAACGCTCTCCGGCCGTGGGGGGATGCCACCGAGTAGGGTTGGGAACCCTACCGGAACATACGACAAACAGGTCCCCAACGGCGGTAGGGCTACGGGATCGGTCTGGCGGAATGCTCTGACTAGCGCGACGGCCGATTCGTGGAGCGTTCCTTCTGTCTGGGTGCGTGTGACGTACACGCGCGCCGGAAAAGGCTCTTGGTCGCCGCAGGCGCCTGACCGCGAAGTCGCGATGGTAACGTCATTGCTGGTGACTCCACCGGCAACCACCCGGACGGGGACCCGGCAATTGTCGGGGCCGTCCGGTGCGCGAATGTTAAGCTGGTCTAACCCAACGCAGCAAGACGACCGCCCTTTGAACAAGACTTCCGCCTGCTGTCCGCCGATCCAGACTTCGATGTGGGAGTCGACCGATTGAGCTTGACCCTGGTCCGCGCTCACCGGCCCGAGTCCGGTGGCCCAGATGGTGACGACGTCTCCAGGGCGCGCGGGTAGTTCGCGGGTGAGTAGCTGCGGACCGTCCGAGTAGTTCGCTTGTGCGACCGCGAAGCGTGGGAGGCCATCGCGCGCCTGAACGAACAGCCCTGGGCTGCTGCGGACGACCTTGACAGACCGAAACGGCCCGGCTCGGCCGTCGCGAATGACCCGCAACCGATGCTCGCCGACGGGAACTTCTGACAGCATGACGGCATTGATCTGCGTCGTGCCGGCGTAGAGCATCAGCGGATTGAAGATACGACCGTCGGGGGTCTGAACTTCGACCTGAACGCCGCCTAGCGTGTCCCGAAGCGGCAGCTCGCGAGCTTCGAGTCCTTTGGGGCCGAGGTCTGTGCCGAAGATCGAAAAAATTGAGCCTTGGGCGATCGCGCCGCCGGGGAGGGTCGGCGGAAGGAAGCTGGCGGCGTTGACGATGCCGCCGGGGTTGATGCTGGGCAGGCGAACGTTCTGGGCGCCGAGTTGGCAGACGAAGACAGCCAAGGCGGCTATGCTTGGCCCAATCGGCTGGCGTCGCCGTGTCCCGGAACCCGCTCCCTTGCGGTCGCGGCTCTGAAGTCCATGTACTAGCGCTTGAATCGCGACTTCAGAGCCGCGACCGCAAGGGAGCGGGTTCTTAGCCGCCGGGGTTCTTCCGCCAGTCGTCGATCTCTGACGCGAGCGTGTACAAGCGCTCCCAGGTGTAAATCCCGGTCGAGTGACTGTCGCTCCAGTGAATCTGGATGGCATAACGGCCAACCGGCTCTATCTTCGTAGGGTAGGTCAAGATCGGCAGCGCGTTGTCGGTAATGACACGCTCGCCGGTCATCTCATCCTGGCAGGTCGCGCAGGGGCATCGCAGCCGCAGGAATCGCGCGGGATAGACAATCGTGCGGTCGTTGTCCCAGACGATTTCGATGTCGTGAGCCCCGTGACGGTTGATCTTGAGCGGCCGCACTTGTCAGAAGTTGATCTCCGGCTGGGCCTCGGGGGTCAGGTTCGCGACGATCTCGATCAGCTGACCCGCCGCGGATACGAACGCTTTCGAAGCCGGCGCCTCCGGGTCCGCCAAGACGATCGGCTTTCCACTATCGGAGGTCTCGCGAACGCTAGTCGCCAACGGCACCTTCGCCAGCAAGGGGATGGCCCACTCGCGGCTGATCATCTCGGCGCCGCCCGAGCCGAAGATGTATTCCTTCTCGCCGGTCGTGTGCGACTCGAAGTAGCTCATGTTCTCGATCACGCCCAGCAGCGGCGTCTTGAGCTGCTTGAACATGACGATCGCCTTCTCGGCGATATTCACAGCCACCGGCTGCGGGGTGGTCACGATCACGGCCCCGGTCAGCGCCACGCGTTGGCAAAGCGTCAGCTGGACATCGCCCGTTCCCGGCGGCAGGTCGAGAATAAGGTAGTCCAGCTCGCCCCATTCGACTTGGTTGAGCAGCTGGTCGACCATCTTCGCCAGCATCGGCCCTCGCCAGACGACCGCCTGGTCCTTGCGAATGAAGAATCCTGTCGAGACCATCGGAAGTCCGTGAACCGTTACCGGGATGATCCCCTTGCCGCCGGTCTTGGGGACCTCGGTCGCGCCCATGATCAACGGGATGCTGGGGCCGTAGACGTCCGCGTCGAGGATGCCGACTTTCGCACCCGTCTGGCTGATCGCCACCGCCAAGTTCGCCGATACCGTCGACTTGCCGACGCCGCCCTTGCCTGAAGCGACCGGGATAATGTGCGTGACGCCGGGGATGCCGTTGAGCGGCGGAGGTTGCTGTTGTGGTTGGGCGCTCATGAATGACTTGTCCGAGTAGGGGACGATTCCGTGCTAAGCACGACTAGTGTGTCGACGAACTTGTCCATCTGGTCTTCGCTGCGGATCAAGTCCTTGATCGTCGTCTGAGTCAGCACCTGATCGACAACCGTCTGGACCGCCCGCCACAACGATCGAATCGAGCAATTCGTCGTATGGGTGCACTCGTCCTCGTGCCCTGAGTATTTCTCGCAGAACTCGCCTTCGTAGAAGCGACTGCCCAGCACGGCCAGCGCTTTCGCCACTGAGACCTCTTCGGCGGGCTGTGCGAGGCGGTATCCGCCCGACTGGCCGCGCTCGCTTGCCACCAAGCCTCCATCACGCAGGATTCGCATCATCTTGGCGACGTAGGGGACCGAGATGCCTTCCTTGTGGCTGATCTCGCCGATGGTGAGACTTGCGCCTTCGCCGGCGGCGGCGACGCGCAACAGGCAGCGGAGTCCGTACTCTTCTTGGGCGGAGAATTGCATTTTATAGGATGTTGAGCACCAATTTGGCTGAATCGTCCATGTTCTCGGGAGTCCAGGGCGGTTCGAAAACAATCTCGACTTCGGCTGAGTTGACCCCTTCGGTTTCTTTGGTTTTCATCTCGACTTCCGCCGGAAGGCTTTGGGCGGCGGGACAGTTGGGCGAGGTTAGCGTCATGGTGATCTTGACGTCCGCTCCGTCGGAAACGTCGATGTCGTAGATCAGTCCGAGCTTGTAGATGTCGACCGGAATCTCAGGGTCAAACACCGTCTCGAGGTTCACGATGATTTTGTCTTTCAGCGCTAGGCGTTCTTCGTCGGTCATCAGAAAGAGTTCCCTCCAGGTCGTCTGACGTGGCGCACGGCTGCGCCGTGCCGCCTTGCGCCTGTGGCGCAAGGTCTGATGTGTGTGTCCACCCCAACTATGAGCGGAAGTTGATTGAAGAGACCTTGCAGCGCAGCTGCAAGGCGGCACGGCACAGCCGTGCGCCACGTCGGCGTCATTCGGTTTTCGTCTCCTCGGCGGCGCCCTTGAGTGCATTCTTCATCGTGTGCCAGGCCAACGTCGCGCACTTTACACGCGCGGGGAACTCGTTGACGCCGGCGAAGACCGCCATCTTGCCCAGGTCAAGGGTGTCGGGCACGAGCTCGGGGTGCATCACCATCGCGTGGAAGGCCTCGAAGAGCTTCTCTGCTTGGTCGAGCGACTGATTCTTGACGAGCGTCGTCATGATCGACGCCGACGCCGTCGAGATCGCGCAGCCCGCGCCTTTGAAGGCGGCATCGCGAATCACGCCTTCGTCGTCGACCTTGAGGTACAGCCGGAGTTTGTCTCCACACAGCGGATTGAATCCGTCGGCGAGCCGGTCAGCGTCTTCGATCACGCGGAAATTGCGCGGGTTCTTGGAGTGATCGATGATCAGCTCTTGGTAGAGATCGCGCAAGTCCGACATCAGCCGAAGAGCTCCTTGGCCTTTGTAATCGCGCCGACGAGCTGGTCGACTTCTTCGAAGGTGTTGTAGAAGGCGAACGACGCGCGGATGGTTGCGGGGACCTCAAAGAAATCCATCACGGGCTGGGCGCAGTGGTGCCCCGCGCGGACGGCGACGCCTTGACGGTCGAGGATCGTGCCGGCGTCGTGCGGATGCACGCCTTCGATGACGAAAGAGAGAACGCTGGCCTTGTTGGCGGCCGTTCCGACCAGCCGGATGCCGTCAAGCGCGCCGACGGCGTCGGTCGCGTAGTCGAGTAGCTCGGCCTCGTAGGCGGCGATGTTGTCGAGGCCGATGTCTTGGACGTAGTCCAGAGCCACTCCCAGCCCGATGGGGTCGGCGATATTGGGCGTGCCGGCTTCGAACTTGTACGGCAAATCGTTGTAGATCGTTTTCTCGAACGTTACCGAGGCGATCATGTCGCCGCCGCCCTGGTAGGGGGGCATCGCTTCGAGCAGCGCGCGTTTGCCGTATAGAATGCCGATGCCGGTGGGCCCGAAGACCTTGTGGCTCGAGAACGCGTAGAAGTCGGCGTCGAGATCGCGGACGTCCACCGCCATATGCGGGACGGCTTGAGCGCCGTCAATCACCGCGACCGCACCCGTTTCGTGCGCCTTCTTGATGATCTCGGCGACGGGGTTGACGGTCCCCAGTGCGTTCGACACGTGGTTGACCGCGACGATCTTGGTGCGGTCGTTGAGGAGCTTCAAGTACTCGTTCACCAGCAGCTCGCCCCGCTCGTTCATCGGGATGACACGGAGCTTGGCGCCCTTCTCGTCGCAAAGCATCTGCCACGGGACGATGTTCGAGTGATGCTCGATGGCCGAGATGATGACCTCGTCGCCCGCACCGACGTTGGCTCGCCCGTACGCCGAGGCGACAAGATTCAGCCCTTCGGTCGTCCCGCGGACGTAGATGATCTCTTCGTACGACTCGGCGTTGAGGAAGCGTTGCGCTTTGATGCGCGCGCCCTCGTAGAGCTCGGTCGAGCGTTGGCTGAGCGCGTGGACGCCGCGGTGGACGTTGGCGCGGTCCTTGAAATAGAAGTCGGACATCGCGTCGACGACTTGACGCGGCGATTGGGCTGAAGCGGCGTTATCGAGGTAGGCCAGCGGATGCCCGAATATCTCCTGATGCAAGACGGGGAAGTCCGCGCGAATCGCTTGAACGTCGAGCGGCGCCGCGGTTTGCGCGCGGGCGGTCATGCTAGGACCTCCCCAGCGAAGCGTTCCAGCAACTCCTGCTCGAAGTACTCCTTTAGAGGTTCGATGCTGACCCGTTCGAGCACGTCGGCGGCGAAGGCGTAAGTCAGCAGGCTGCGGGCCTGAGTTTCGGCGATGCCGCGGGCGCGCAGGTAGAACAGCGCTTCCTTGCTGAGCTGCCCGATTGTCGCGCCATGGGTGCAGCGGACGTCGTTGGCGTCGATTTGGAGCTGCGGCTTGGTGTCGATTTCGGCCTTTCGCGAGAGCAAGAGATTGTTGTTGTTCTGGATCGCGTCGGTCTTCTGGGCGTCCTTGCGGACGATGATTTTTCCGTTGAAGACGCCGCCCGATTCGCCATCGAGCACGCCCTTGTAGAGCTGGTGCGAGTTGCAGTGGGGCGCCGCGTGATCGATCGTCGTGTGATGGTCGACGTGCTGCTTTCCGCCCACGACGAACAGGCCGTCGAGCGCGCATTCGGCGCCTTCGCCCTCGAGCTTGATGTTGACATCGTTGCGGGTCAGCTTTCCACCGAAAGAGAGCGAGATGGTCGAGATGTAGGCGTTGCGCTCGGCCAGCATGTCGATCATGCCGGTGTGGTAGGCCTCGAGCGACTCTTGCTGGGCCTTGAAATGGTCGATCCGGGCGCCTTCTTCGGCGACGATCTCGGTGACGGCGTTGGTCCAATAGGCTCCGTCGGTGAGGCTGATGTAGCTCTCTATGACCGAGGCCTGCGACTCGCGGCCGGCGTAGATCATCGTGCGCGGATGGCTGATGGTTCCGGGTTCGCCGGCTGAGATGAAGATGATGTGGATCGGATCTTCGATGACCTTCTTTTCGGGGATCCGGATGAAGGCCCCGTCGTAGAAGAAGGCCGTATTGAAGGCCGTCAGCGCGTGGTTCTCAATGTCGGCGTAGCGGGTGAGGTGGCCCGCCAACTCATCGGGTGAGTAATGCAATGCGCCGCCGATCGTGGTTACCGGGTCGTCGTCGGGAAACCAGGCGCTGTGGGCGCGCCCGTTCATGAA
The DNA here is from genome assembly GCA_965247515.1 of Bryobacterales bacterium. Taxonomy (GTDB): domain Bacteria; phylum Acidobacteriota; class Terriglobia; order Bryobacterales; family UBA6623. The sequence goes on from OZ252029.1 coordinate 3,537,647, forward strand.
AATGTGGCGCGATTCTTCTTCCGTGCCGTAGTTGACCCGTGTTAGGTCGGGCTCATCGGGGAAATCGGGACCGAAGTCTTGCGGCCAGGCGAAAGGCGCCTTCGATAGCGGGGACAAGTTGGTGTACTTGTAGTCCTCGTGCTTGGTCGTCGGGAACCCCAGCACGGAGAGGCGCTCGATCGCGAGTCGGCGTTGCTCAGCCAACCATTCCGGCTCATGGTCGGCGACGCCGAACGATTCGATGTATGGCTTGACGGCTTCGGTCATGCTGTCGCTAGCTGGCCTGACGCCAGCTCCTCAATCCAGCCGTAGCCTTTTTCTTCAAGCTCGAGCGCCAACGATTTGTCGCCGGACTTGATGATTCGCCCGTCCACCAGCACGTGCACGTGGTCGGGGACGATGTAGTCGAGCAGGCGCTGGTAGTGCGTGACGACGATGATTGAGCGCTCGGGGCTGCGCATCGAGTTCACGCCATCGGCGACGAGCTTCAAAGCATCGATGTCGAGCCCGGAGTCGGTCTCGTCCAAGATGGCGAGCTTGGGCTCGAGAACGGCCATCTGAAAGATCTCGTTGCGCTTTTTCTCGCCGCCTGAAAAACCTTCGTTGACGGCGCGCTTGAGCATCGCCTCGTCCATGTGGAGGTCCTTCATGCGTTGCTTGACCAGCGTGATGAAGTCGACGGCGTCGAACTCTTCTTCGCCGCGGCTTTTGCGAATCGAGTTCAGGGCGGCCCTTAGAAAGTACATGTTCGACACGCCGGGGATTTCGACGGGGTATTGGAAGGCCAGGAAGACGCCGGCGCAGGCGCGTTCCTCGGGATCGAGCTCGAGCAGGTCTTGCCGCAAGTAGGTCACCGAGCCGCGAGTGATCTCGTAGCCGTCGCGGCCGGCCAGCACGCCGGCGAAGGTCGACTTGCCGGACCCGTTGGGCCCCATGATGGCGTGTACTTCGCCCTTGCCCACCGAAAGGCTGATGCTTTTGAGGATTTCTTTGTCCTCGACTCGGACTTGTAGGTCTTTTACTTCAAGCATTTGTCTTTACTCGATTCCTAGCGCCTTCTTCTGGTCGCGCATTCCGTGAACGACCCTCATGAGCTCAATCCCGATCTCAAGGGGCGTGTAGTACAGGATGTAGTTCCGCTTGACGAAGCTCCTGCAGCCGGGCGCGATGTCATTCCTTGCCCGGCCGGTTAGAGGGTTCTTCGAAAGCATTTCGCCACACGTTAGAATTCGGTCGACTTCCGAGGCCGCGATGTCCGGCCCGGCATGCTCTGAGAGATACCTCGGAGATCTCAGTAAGATCGTCGGCCGCGTCGGGCGAAATTCGAAGCTCATCCACCGTTTCGTCGTCTTGCCGCTAGGCGTTCTAAGCCTCGACGATGAATCTCATCCGCGAAAGCTGCGATGTCCTCCCTGCTCTTCAAGCTGACGTATTCTCCCCGGGCTAGCTGCTCGGCCGCGTGCCGGACCTTCCGCTTGATTTCTTCGTCCTTTTCCGGATCGTAGTATTGGAGCAGCTCAAGGGCCGCACCCACGGCCTCGTCAGCGGTTTCGAACCGACCGTTCTCGATTTGAGCGTAAAGTAGCCGTTCGTGTTTCGCGCTGAGTGCAATCTCCATGTTCCTTCTACCCGACACTCCCCTCTAAGCTCACCCCCAACAGCTTCTGCGCCTCAACCGCGAACTCCATCGGAAGCTCTTTGAAAACTTCTTTACAGAACCCATTCACGATCATCGAAACGGCATCCTCTTCCGACAAGCCACGCTGCTTGCAGTAGAAGATCTGGTCCTCGCCAATCTTCGACGTGGTCGCCTCGTGCTCTACCTGCGCCGACGGGTTCTTCACTTCCAAGTACGGGAACGTGTGAGCCCCGCATTGGTCGCCCATCAGCATCGAGTCGCATTGCGAGTAGTTCCGCGCGTTTTCGGCCCCGGGCAGGATCTTCACCAAACCCCGGTAGCTGTTCGACGACCGGCCCGCCGAGATGCCCTTCGAGATGATCGTCGAACGCGTGTTGTCGCCGATGTGGATCATCTTCGTGCCGGTGTCGGCCTGCTGCATGTTGTTCGTGACCGCGACCGAGTAGAACTCACCCACCGAGTTGTCGCCTTGCAGAATGCAGCTGGGGTACTTCCACGTGATCGCCGAGCCCGTCTCGACCTGCGTCCACGAGATCTTCGAATTCTTCCCGCGGCAGGCGCCGCGCTTGGTGACGAAGTTGTAGATGCCGCCCTTGCCGTTCTTGTCGCCGGGATACCAGTTCTGCACCGTCGAGTATTTGATTTGGGCGTCGTCGAGCGCCACGAGTTCGACGACCGCCGCGTGGAGCTGGTTCTCGTCGCGCATCGGCGCCGTGCAACCCTCCAGGTAGCTCACATACGCCCCCTCGTCGGCGACGATCAGCGTCCGCTCGAACTGGCCGGTGTTCGCCGCATTGATCCGGAAGTAGGTCGAAAGCTCCATCGGGCAGCGCACGCCCTTGGGGATGTAGCAGAACGACCCGTCGGAAAAAACCGCTGAGTTCAGCGCCGCGTAGTAGTTGTCGGAAGCCGGAACGACCGACCCCAGCCATTTGCGGATCAGCTCGGGGTGCTCTTGAACGGCTTCTGAAAACGAGCTGAAGATGACGCCCTTTTCCGCAAGCTTGTCGCGGAACGTCGTCGCAACCGAAACGCTATCGAAGACCGCATCCACGGCTACGCCGGCCAGGCGTGCGCGCTCATCGAGCGGGATCCCAAGCTTCTCATAAGTTTCGAGCAGCTCGGGGTCGACGTCATCGAGACTCTGGGGCCCGTCGGACTTCGACTTCGGCGCCGAGTAGTAGGAAATCGCCTGAAAGTCGATCGGCGGATAGCTCACGTTCGGCCAGGTCGGCTCTGTCATCTTGAGCCAATGCCGGTAGGCTTTCAGCCGCCAGTCGGTCAGCCATTGCGGTTCGTTCTTTTTTTCCTTCGAGATCCAGTTGATGACCTCTTCGCTCAGCCCCGGCGGCGCCGACTCCGCCTCGATGTCGGTTGTAAAGCCGTACTTGTATTCCTGGCTGGCAAGGACTTCTAGTTCGCTAGTGGCTGAGCTCATTGGGTGATCCGTTTCGCGGCCCCACCGAACAGTGGGAACTAATCTGCACTCACTAGTATAGATTCGCGAAGAACTTCAAGATAGCAATACTGTACTTGGGAGTCAAGATTGGCAAGCTACCAGATTGTCGGGACTGCGTATTGGCGAATTGCGCGGTCTGGAGTGACGATGGTCAGCCCATGCCTTAGCGCCTGGCAAACCAACAGCCGATCAAAGGGATCTCCGTGAATGCGAGGAAGGCCGCCGATCAGAGCAGCCGATTCTTCGTCCAACGGAAGCGAGCTGACTTGGTGCAATTGACGCTGAGTGGACATCCAGGAAGTCGTCCAACCGTTGATTTCCAGCTTCCCAATCCCGACCTTGATCGATACCTCCGCGGCCGACACAGCGCTCAAGAACACCTCGTTCCCCATATCGCCGATTTCGGCATTCGCGGTCACCGATAGTCCCGACTCTTGGGCCATCCAAAGGAACGCGCAGGTATCGAGCAGAAGTCTCAATCGGTCTCGCAGTTCCAAGCCTTGAGCATGTCGTCAGGCAGCGGATCGAAGAACGCGTCGGTCATGTGGATTTGGCCCTTGGCCAAACCCATAGGACGCCGCCCTTTCGGTTTTGGCTTGATGCGGGTTAGCTCCGCCACCGGCACGTTACGCTTGCAGATGACCACCTGCTCGCCTTCCACCGCTCGATCGATGTAGCGGGACAGGTTGGCCTTGGCTTCGTGAATATTTACTTTGACCATGTAGATGACCAACTACCTGTCTAAGTCTACCACCCGCTTTCTAGCCGAAAAAGGCCGCCCGCTAGGCGGGCGGCCTTGGGGCTAGGGTGGGAACCGAATCTGTCTAGTTTAGCTTGCCGCCAGTCAGCGTCAACTGGAACGGCTCTTTCGTCAGCGCCGAGGCGACGCCTTCGAACTTGACCTTGCTGCCGTTGGCCGGTGCGCCGCGAAGGCGGTTCTCGAGGTTCAGAATCACCTCAGTAGCGCCGCCTGACGTGAAGGCGAGGTTCAGGCGCTGCGGACGCGCCGAGTCGGAGCCAGCCACGTAGAGCGCAAGCGCGGGAGTAAGCTTACCTCTCAGCTGCCCCCAGATGTCGTCGCCGCCGGGACCGAGCAGCTGGTCCTTGATGTCTTTGTACTTCGCCACCAACGGGTTCTCTTCGCGCCACTTCTTGTCCCTTTCGAACTCTCGAATCGCTTTCGACTTGATCTCGAGATCCGCCGGCGGCAAGGCGCTCTTCATCGCCAGCTCTTTGAGCTGCGGCAGGTCCTCGGTTGTACCGGTATAGGTCTCGTAGACCTTTGTCAGGTACTCGTTGACCTGCGTCCGGCCTTCCGCCGGCAGAGCGCCGGCTCCATCGACCGAAGCGGCTCGAGCGAAACAGAACAGTGCCAGCGCGTTCTTGTTGGACTTACCCTGCGCCAGCACCACGTTGCCGAGCCAGTAGGAGACTTGGCCAAGGTTAGGGTTGATGCCAAGCACGTCGACGAAGTGCTTCTCGGCGGCCTCGTTCTCCTTCTTCTGCATGGCGATCCAGCCTAGCGCCTGGTGGGCGCCGGTCAAAGACTGCGTCTTGGCCGTGTTCCACTGCTCCGCGGTGACTTGCGCCGGCTTTTTATCGGCGGCGAACTGGGTGTCAACCCCCCCGCCGATCAGTTGCTCGGACGATTTCTTGGCGTCGTCGTAAAATGCGGCTGCGTCTGGGCCGAGACCCGGTACGCTCGACGTGATCAAGTAGTTCGACTCGAAGTCGTTCGGATTCGTCTTCAGAACGTCCTTCGCCACGCCGATCGCGCTCTTGGCGTCGCCTAGCTGCTGATGGGTCCGCATGTAAACTTTCACGCGATCGTCTTCGAAGTCCGTTTCCGGATACTTCTCCTTCCATTCGTCTAGGACCTGCAGCTTCGTCTTGGGGTCAGTGTCAGCGTCGAAGGCCTTGGTGATCAGTTCATATTCAGCCTGATCCTTTGGGCGCTGTTCCTTCGCTTCCTGGGGTGCCGGCACAGCCACGGTCGCTGCCAACAACAGCAGACAAGTGGCTAGGGCGATGTAGGTGACCTTATTCAACATCGTCGATACTCTCCGAAATCTAGCTTCCCAACGGAATTCGCGGCATCAATGTAGACATCCGCCTAGTCCCGTGCGAACGCGGGGACCAATCGGGGAGTATAATGCAGCCGCGCGCGAATCGCAACACGACCTTCGTCGATTCATTCGACGCGCGACGGGTCAAGGTTGTTACGAAGCCGGCCCTTGGGAACTTTTGACCCTTGCCTGAACGCGCCCTGGACCTCTCTCTGATCGTCTTCTACCTGATCGCGGTCACGGTTTTTGGCGCGCGCTTCGGGAAGTCTCAGAAAACGCTCAGGGACTATTTTCTAGGGGGCAAACAGGCCCCCTGGTGGGCGATCAGCCTGTCGATCGTCGCGGCCGAGACCAGCACCTTGACGATCATCGGGACGCCGGCGCTGGCGTTCTCGGGCAACCTCGGCTTCCTGCAAGTGGTGGTTGGCTACCTGCTCGCGCGGGTCGTGATCGCAGCGATTTTTTTGCCCGCTTATTCTCGCGGCGATCTGTTTACGGCCTATGAGCTGATCCAGCGCCGGTTCGGGGCCCGATTGCGCAGGCTGACCGCTTCGACTTTTCTGGTGACAAGATCGCTGGCCGAAGGCGTTCGCGTCTTCGCGATCTCCATCGTCGTCTCGGTCGTCCTCGAAGCCGGAGACCTCGAATCGATCGTGATCATCACTTTGCTCACCTTGGTCTACACCTTCCACGGCGGTATGACCGCGGTCATTTGGACCGACGTCGCGCAGATGGCCCTCTATGTCAGCGGCGCTCTGCTTTCGTTCTGGATGATTCTCGAGCAGATCCCGGGAGGGTGGTCGGAGGTCGCCGAGATCGCGCGGGCGGCAGGGAAACTACAAGTGTTCGATTTCGACTTTGCGTTCTCGAGCGAATACTTCTCGCGCACATACACCTTCTGGGCCGGTTTGATCGGGGGCTGCTTCCTGACGACGGCGACCCACGGAACCGATCAGCTCGTCGTCCAGCGGCTGCTTAGCGCGCGGACTCAAGCCGAGGGTCGCTTGGCGCTGCTGGCGAGTTGGGTCGTCATCTTCTTTCAGTTCTCGCTGTTTCTGCTGATTGGCGTAACGCTGTACGTTCTTTATGGACAGAACGGCCTGACCGCGCCGGAGCCGTTGGACCGCCTCTACCCGAGCTTTGTCTGGGAGCACCTTCCTCCCGTGGCGGCAGGCATCGTTGTCGCTTCGATTCTGGCCGCGGCCATGTCGAATATTTCCGCCGCGCTGAACTCGTTGGCCTCGGCAACGGTCGTCGATCTGATTCTGCCGATCCGCGGGGCGGCCTATCCGACCGATGAATCGAGATTGCGCCTCTCGCGCAAAGTGACCCTGTTCTGGGGCGCTGTCTTGTTGATCATCGCTGTCATGGCCCGACGTTGGGGTTCGGTGCTCGAGGCCGGGCTGGCTATTGCCTCGGTTCCGCTAGGCGCCCTGCTCGGAGTATTTAGTCTCGGAGTGCTCACCAAGACCGTCAGCGAACGGTCCGCGATGATCGGGATGGCCGTGGGACTAGCGACGATACTACTCGTCACGTTCCAAACCAACACCGCCTGGACCTGGTACGTCGTAGTCGGTTCGGTGACGACGTTCGTAACCGGCCTGTTGGCTTCGATGGTTTTCGACCGCGGGGAGAAAGCCTGATGAGCGAATCGAAGTCCGAGCTGCTGCGCTCGCTGGGTCCGTGGACATCCGCATCCATCGTCGTCGGTACGATCATCGGCAGCGGTATTTTCCTCGTGCCGAAGACGATGGCCGCCGAGGTCGGCACCCCTGGCATGGTGATCGCTGTGTTTCTGATCGGGGGCTTGCTGTCTCTCGCGGGAGCGCTCACCTACGCCGAGCTTGGCGCCGCCCTGCCGCACGCCGGCGGCGAGTATGTCTATTTGCGTGAGTCTTACGGCCCGCTCTGGAGTTTCCTCTACGGATGGACGCATACGGTCGTGGCCAAAAGCGGTAGCATGGCCGCTCTGGCCGCGGGGTTCGTCTTGTACCTAGGGGCGTTTTGGCCGGCGCTTGAAGGAGCGCTGGTCGAAACGGATCTGCCGCTGGGTCCCGACGGCTCCGCATTCACGATCTCGCTCGGGCAACTTGTGGCGATCGCCGTGATCGTGTCGCTCGGGGCGATCAACTACTTCGGCGTCAAACTTGGCGGCAGAGTCCAAATCGCGCTGACGTTGCTCAAAATTGGCCTGATCCTCGCCATCGTGGGCTGCGCCGCGATGCTGGGCGGGGGATCGGCCTCCAATCTGCGAACGGTCACCGAGCATACCGGCGGAGTGAGTGGATTCTTCGCGGCCCTTGTTGCCGCTTTGTGGGCCTATGACGGCTGGAACAACGTCAGCATGGCGTCGGGCGAGGTTCGTGATCCTGGAAAGAACATCCCGCGGGCGCTAATTGGCGGCGTGCTCGTTGTCATGGCCGTCTACGCCGTCACCAATCTGGCTTACTTCTACGTCCTGTCCGCCGACGAAGTCGCGGCCACGGACCGTGTGGCCAGCGAAGCGGCGCGGCGCTTTCTGGGAGCCGGCGGCGCCGACGCCGTCGCCGTCGTAGCGATGATCTCCATCTTCAGCGCCCTCAACGGCTCGATTCTCTCAGGCGCGAGGGTCCCCTACGCGATGGCGAGGGACCGCTACTTTTTCGAATCTCTCTCACGCGTACACCCTGGCTATCGGACTCCGCACGTCTCGATTGTCGCTCTCTGCGGCTGGGCGTCGATTTTGGCGCTCTCGGGGCGTTACGAAGACCTGTTCAATCTCGTCATATTCGCAAGCTGGATTCTTTATGCCATGACGGCCGTATCGGTCATCGTGCTGCGTCGGAAACGGCCCGAGCTCCCGCGACCCTATCGAGTGCCGGGATATCCGCTGGTCCCGATCGCCTTCGTGGTCAGTGCAATCGCCCTGGTCCTAGTGACTCTGGTCGATTCCCCGCGCGAATCGTTGATGGGCCTAGGGCTGATCATCTCGGGCGTGCCGTTTTATTTTTTCTGGAAAGGCGGAAATGTTTCCATTTAATAGGGCCGATGAGAGATAATCGACTAGTATTTTCACAGATTCCAACCCTGGCCCCTGACTTGCGGCACAACACCGGCGTCGACCGGTCGTCGAAGCCCATTGGCAAGCCGCAAATCGACGATTTCGTTCCAACAGTCGAAAAAACTTTTGGATCTGTTCTGAAAATAGAACAAATCTGTTGACTGGCCCCGCAGGCTCTGATATAAACAATCGCAAGGGCAAGGGTTTTCGGGCTTCTCGTTCGGAATCTAGAACGGCCTAAGCCGTGTTCTTTGCCCCAGGGAACGAATCGGCGCCACCGACGCCGGCAATTTGGGAGGTCAGGAAATGGATGTCAATAAGATTCTCTCCGAGCTTCGGCAGGAGCGCGAGCAAATCGAAGACGCAATTATCTCGCTGGAACGTCTCGCGAGAGGTCGCGGCAAGCGGCGCGGTCGTCCGCCTTCATGGATGAAAGAAGCTGCTGAGCGCAAGAAAGTCCGCGTCGCCGAACGCGGCAAAGATAAGGGCGAGTAGCTCTTCAGCGCCGTTAGCGACTTTTTCGAGCGAGGCCGCCCGATTCGCGGCGGTCTCGCCCTGTTCCCTTCGAACGCCGTGACGGGTGGAGAAGGCATTTCTGCCTGCAGCGCCGACCTTCCTGTCGGGGTTGATCGCGGCCAACGCGATCGTCTAATGCTCTGGCCCCGGAGCCGCGCGCGTAAGCAAGCGGTTGCCCGAAACTGCGAAAACCGCTCCCTCAGGGGCTGTGAAAAAATGTCGGCGATCCGATTCCGGCAAGACGGGCTTGGCATGCCAAGCCCCTACGTCGTTGAAAACACACGATCGTTCGTAGGGGCGAGGCATGCCTCGCCCGTCTTTCGCTGGCAGCGTAGGACGCCTAATGCTAATAGAGCAGATACCCGGCCCGCAGCGCCGAGAAGCGCTCCGCGTCTTTGGTCCAGTTGTCCCAGATCTGATCTGAGGACTGGCCTTGCTCGAGATTTTCGATCGTTCGCTGGTCCCCGATTAGTCGCTTGGTTTGGCTCAGCTCGATCTGGCCGGGGTACATTCGCATGAGCGTTTCGGCGATCACGAGGCCGAGGCGCGTCGTTTCGAGCGCCTCGCGGTCGGTGACGAGCATCTGGATCCCGTGAATCCGCCGCCCGGCAAACCGTGAAGCCTCGGGAGTCCTGCTAACGGGGTAGAACCCCACGCCAGGCAGATTTCGACGTCTCAGGGCAGCCGCGACGCGGCCGCCGTCCATCCAGTCGGCGCCGACGAACTCGAAGGGAGTTTGCGTCCCTCTGCCGACCGAATAATTCGACAGACCTTCGAGCAATGCCACGCCCGGGTAGAGAATGGCCCCGTTCAGGTTCCGAATATTGGGTGACGGGTCGACCCAGGGCAGGCCGGTCTGGTCGAACCACATTTGCCGCCGCCAGCCCCTCATTCGAACGACGTGTAGGTCAGCTCCAATCGCATTCTCTTGGTTGAACATCAATGCCAGCTCCCCAACGGTCATACCGTGGCGAACCGGCATCGGAAAGTAGCCGATGAACGAACGCAGCTCATCGTCGAGTGGAGGGCCTTCGACCGCGACGCCTTTGATTGGATTCGGCCGGTCGAGCACGTAGAAGGAGACGCCTTCCTTGGCCGCCACCTCCATCGCGTAAGCCATGGTCGTTATGTAGGTATAGAAGCGCGCGCCAACGTCTTGGATGTCGAACACGAGCGCATCCAAACCCAGGAGTTGGTCCGGAGTCGGCCGGCGGCGCTGCGGCTGGTAGAGGCTGTAAACGGGAGCGCCAGTAGCGCGGTCGTTGGAGTCCTCAATGTGCTCCTCCTCAACAGCGCTAGCGAATCCATGCTCGGGAGTGAAGATTGCGGCCAGGTCGACGTCCGCCGCCTTGGACAACAGATCTACGTTGCGGCGGAGCTCGCGGTCGACACCCGTGCGGTTGGTAATGAGCCCAATGCGTTTGCCGGCGAACAGCTGAAAATCATCCTGAGCAGCCACGTCGAGGCCCGTCAGCACGACCCCGCTGACGACAGACTCGGGTTTCGGCTTTGGGGTTCTTTGCGTCCTGCCGGTGATCGCCGCGCGCGCTTCTTCGACATCGACTTCCGTCAAAGTCGACGCTACTGCCGAGGCGACCCGGCTCCGCAAGCTCACGATCGACGTCCCAGTCGTGGGGTGTACTCGATTGGTCATCAGAATCACGTAGGTGCGCGTGAAGGGATCAATCCAGATGGACGGGCCGGTGTAGCCGGTATGGCCATAGGAGCCGACGGGGAAGAGGTCCCCTCGTACCGAAGCGAAGTAAGAATTGATATCCCAGCCAAGACCGCGGCCAACGACTCCCTCTGGGGCCTGTGGAGTCGTCATCTGGGCGATGGAGAGAGGGCTCAGGATGCGCACGCCATCGAAGCTCCCGCCATTGAGCATCATGCGGCAGAAACGGGAGATATCGTGGGCTGTCGAAAAGACTCCCGCGTGGCCAGAGACGCCGCCCATAAAACGTGTGGTCGGATCATGAACGACGCCGTGCAGAATCGTCCCGTCTTTGAGCTTCTCGGTTGGAGCGATGCGCGGCCGGAGCTCCTCGTCGGGCAAGAACCCGGTCTCGGTCATGCCGAGCGGCCCAAAGATTCGCTCTTTGGCGAACTCATCGATCGGCATTTCTGAAACGGTGCGGACGAGCTCGGCCAGCAAGATGAAGTTGATGTCGCTATAGATGAATCGTTCACCGGGCCCCGCCACGGGAGTTTCCCGATAGGCCATCGAGACCCCTGTTTCGTAGCCGCTCCACTCCGGCCCCAGATCGAGATCCGGGCGTAGCCCCGAGGTGTGCGTCAACAGATGCCGAACGGTGATCTTCGACTTGCCATCGGCAAACTCCGGCAGGTAGGCCGTCAACGGGTCGTCGAGGCGAACTTTGCCCTCTTCTACCAGCATCATCACCGCCGGAGCGGTCGCCATGACTTTTGTGAGCGAGGCGCAGTCAAAGATCGTGTCGAGTCCCATGAGGCTCTCCGCGGGCAGCAGACTGCGCTTGCCGTAGGCCTTGTGATACAGGACTCGGTCTTGGCGGCCGACGAGTAAGACGGTGCCTGGTGTGAGTTTCTCAGCGACGGCATTGTCGAGAATCGCGTCAAGCCGCTCCGCGCCAGGCCAATCCGGAGCGGCGAACCCACCGAGAGCGATCAATCCGATCAGCAGCGCGATATTGCGAATTCGCCGAGGCACTTTGACTATGAGTCTAGCGCCTGGTGGCGCACGGCTGTGCCGTGCCGCCTTGCAGCTGTGCTGCAAGGTCTCTTAGTTCCGATTTGCTTGCGTGATGCGGCCGGACCGAACCCCCGAGGTCATCGTTTTCGGACACCTTGCCTCTGTCTGGACCGCAGTCGAGCGGCAAAAAACCTTGCGCCATAGGCACAAGGCGACACGGCACAGCCGTGCGCCACGTCGGACCCTGGTCCTAAAGCTCAGGAGCGGAGAACAAAATTCCACCAAACAGTAAGTAGGCGATCGCCAACGTCCACGCCACGTTAATCGCCTGAGCGATCAGGAACGCGGCCGCCGGCCGACCTTCGTCCATGCTCACTAAATCTCGAAACCGAGTCTCAAGCCCGATACAGACGAACGCCAGCGCGAACCACCACGTCCTTAGCCCCCTCATCAGGCCCTTCGTCTCTCCGACCAGGCCCTCGCTGACAACGAACGAAAACAATAGCGAAGCCAGCATAAAGCCCAGGACAAACTTGGGGAAGCGGTCCCAGATTATTCGGGCCGACGGCTTCTCACCCGTTTCAGCGCCCTGCCGGAAGGTCCACCATAGCGACAAGGCGAAGGCCGCCAACCCGAGCATCGCGTTTTGCGAAAACTTCACAATCACGGCAGCGTTCATCGCCGACTCGCCGATCAGTTCGCCCGCTGCGACCACAGCGCCCGAGGTGTCGATCGTCCCGCCCACCCAGGCGCCGCCCACCACCTCGGGAATCTCGAAATAGCGGATCGCCCACGGCATGATCAACATCATCGGAGCGGCCACGATCAAGACAAGTGAAGTGACGTAGGAGAGCTTCTTGCGATCGCCTTGAATCGCGCCGCACGCGGCGATGGCCGCCGAAACTCCGCAGATTGAAACCGCCGTCGAGAGGATCACCGCGAACTCGTCGTCGACTCGGAGCTTCTTCGCGATCCAGAAGCAGGCGTACCAGACGACGAGGATCACCAGCAGCGCCTGGGCGATGCCGACCATTCCGGCCGAAAGGATTTCGCCGAAAAGGATGTTCGACCCTAGGATCACCAGGCCGGCCTTGATGTAGTATTCGGTCCGTACGGCGTCGGTTAGCCAATTCGGCACCCGTAGGACGTTGCTAGCGAATAGCCCGAGAAACAGTGCTGTCACCACGTAGCTGACGCCCCAGTACTTCGCCGTGGCGTTGCTGGCGAGGAATTGCGCAAGCCAGCCCAGGCCAAATATCACAGGGAAGGCTGCCATGTAGCGGCCAACCGCCCCGCCCATGATGCGGATCCCAGTTGCCGACAGGAGCAAGAACGCGACGCCAACGACGAAAATCGACATCAGGTTGTCCGACGACAGGGCCTGCTCGGTCGATTCGACGGTCCAGCTGAAGCTCGGTAGGCCCCAGCTCGGACTCAGCAATGCGACGGCGATAAGCGCGAAGCCCAACCAGACCGACACCCAATCCTCGGTCGTGAACACGGAACGCGGTCGCGGCGCTTCTGTCATAGCGGCATCAGCATAGCAGCAGAATTACGAACAATGTGTGTGTTGATTCGGAGCCGCGCGCGGGAGCGAGCGGTAGTCGGCCAAAGCTACTATCGTTGCCGACTCGGGCAACCGCTCCCTTCCGGTCGCGGCTCCGAAGAGGCCCCAACTTGGCCTACCAATTAAAAGGGCCCTTGATTTCGCTCGCACGATCGGTCCCTTTGGCAAAGTAGTGGCAGACGTAGGATTTCCGCGTTGCTCCTTCGCGCGTGATCGGGCTCCCGCCGTGAATCAGCATCCCGTGCCAGAGCAAAACGTCGCCTTGTTTGGCGATGAAATGTTTGCGCTCGAAGCGCTCGGCTTGAGACTCGAGCCAGGCGTCGTAGCGCTTGGTAGTCTCGGCTGAGCACGTCTTCAGGTTTGTCTGTGGATAATTGGTGAGCTCCTCAAACAACGGCAACCGGTGCGAGCCGGGGTAGAAGACCAACGGCCCGCAGTCCGCGGTGACGTCTTCGCAGGCCAACCACGCGCCAATCAAGTAGTTGCGCGGGTAGAGGTGAAAGACGGCGGTGTCCTGATGCAGGTCCTGTTCGCTGCCGTAACTGAAGTTGATGGTGTAGCGCGGTTCGGCGGGTTGGCCCAGGATCAGGGAGCACATCTCGCGCAACTTCGAGTCCTCGAAGATCGCCTTGCAGCCGGGCGAGTGAGTGTGAAAGCCGTGGATGCGCCAGGGCTCGCTCGAGCGAAGCTGCTCGCGAGTCGCGGGGTCGAGAGCGATGAGCTGGCTGTGATCAACGCCCGATGCTCCGTCCGCGGTTAGCTTGAGTTGATCGATCCGCAGCCCGTCGACCGCGGTACCCGCCGTCCAGATGGCGTCAAGGTCCTGTTGCATCGCTGCAATCGCGTCAGCCGGGATCGCATTCTCGATGACCACGTAGCCTTGTTCGACCCAGTGCCGCAGCAGATCGGCGTGGTCGGGGGAACGGCTCTCGGCTTCCCGTGCCGCTGCGGGCCGGTCGAACCATGGCAGGTCTTGGTCCCCTTGCGGCCAAGTTCGGCCCGTCATTCTCAGAACACGACTCTTGACTCGGTTGACGATCGGCACGCACTTCGACTCAGCGTAGCGCGGGCCGCTGTTAGAATGGGCCGCGGAAGCTAGTCTCAGCCGGCGCTGGGCGCGGTCTTCAAAACCGTAGTTTGTCGTTCCGCGGCAAGGGTGGGTTCGACTCCCACTAGCTTCCGCCAACCAAATAGATGAAAGCCATACAACTCGTAGAACCCAAGCAGTTCAAATACATCGACATCGAAGAGCCGGCGGCGCCGGCGGCGGGGCATGTGCTGGTCGAGACCCAGCGGATGGGCATCTGCGGCACCGACTACAGTTGCTACCTCGGCAAGTTCCCGTTTTTCGACTTTCCGCGCATTCCCGGGCACGAGCATTCCCGGGCACGAGCTTGGTGTGACGGTGCTCGAGGTCGGCGAAGGCGTCTCGAACGTCAAGCCTGGCGACCGCTGTAGCGTCGAGCCTTATATGAACTGTGGGTCGTGTTTCGCGTGCCGCAATGGGAGCCCCAACTGCTGCACGAGCTTGAAGGTCATCGGCGTGATGATGGACGGCGGGCTTTGCGACCGCTTTCTGATCCGCGCCGACAAACTGCATACTTCGGAAAAGCTGTCCTTTGAGCAGCTGGCTCTGGTCGAGACTCTGGGGATTGGCTGCCACGCGACCGACCGCGGCGCGGCGAAGGAAGGGGACCAGGTCCTGATCATCGGCGCCGGCCCGATCGGTCTGGCGACGCTCGAGTTCACCCGCTTGACCGGCGCGCGAATCACCGTGATGGACATGGTCGAATCGCGTCTGGAGTTCTGCAGGCAGCGTTACGGCGTCGAGAACACGGTTCAATTCAAGGGCGATGGCAGCGAGCTCGAGCAGATGCGCGAAGCCACCGGCGGCGATATGTATTCGCTGGTAACAGACGCCACGGGGAACGACAAATCGATGTCGGGGGCTCTACAGTACGTCGCCCACACGGGGACGCTGGTCTTCGTCGGCATCACCACTCAGCCCATCTCGTTCCTGCACCCGGCGTTGCACAAGCCTGAGATGACCATCAAAGGCTCGCGCAATGCCAAGCCCAGCGACTTTCGACGAATCATCGGTCTGATCGAAGACGGCACAATCGACACCGTTCCCTGGATCACCCACCGCACTCCTTTCGAGGACGTGGCCGCAAACTTCGACGGCTACACCCGGCCCGAGACGGGCGTCATCAAGGCGATTATTGAGGTCAACAACTAATGATTCGATCGGCTGTGACCGTCAGTTTGGTCGAAGAAGCCCGCGGCGGGCCCTTCGTCTTCTGGGATGACCTACCCGCCGCCTGCCGAACGGCGGCCGAGTTGGGCTTCGACGCGGTAGAGATCTTCGCCCCTTCGCCCGACGCCGTGAATGACGCCGAGCTTCGCCCCTTGCTCGACGATCTCGGCCTCAAAGTCGCCGGCGTGGGGACGGGCGCCGGGCTGGTCGCGCACGGCCTCACCCTGACCGACCCCGACCCCAACCGGCGCGAGCAGGCGCGGGACTTTGTTCGCCGCATCATCGACTTCGGAGCTTCGTATGGAGCGCCCGCCGTTATCGGCTCGATGCAGGGAAAGTGGGGCGGCTCGATTGACCGCGCCGCCGCACTCGAACTGCTCGCCTCCGCAATGAATGATCTGGGCGCCCACGCCGCCTCGCACGGTGTCCCCCTCCTCTATGAACACCTCAACCGCTATGAGACCAATCTGATCAACACGGTCGCCGATAGCGTTGAGTTCTTGAAATCACTCGACGCCGACAATGTCAACCTGCTGGCGGATCTGTTCCACATGAACATCGAAGAGACGAATGTCGCCGATGCGATCCACGCGGGAAAGGACTTCATCGGCCATGTGCACTTCGTAGACTCGAACCGCCGAGCCATCGGAATGGGCCACACGGACTTTGAACCCATCGCCGCAGCGCTAAAGGACATCAGGTATGACGGCTACGCTTCGGCGGAGGCGTTTGCCATCCCCGACTCGGAGACGGCAGCACGGGCGACGATCGAGGGGTTTCGGCGTTTCTTGCCGAATTAGTGAATCGCACTCACGCTACACTCATAACATGACAAAGCGCCTCCAGGTCCTTCTCGACGAAGACGAATTCGACGAGATCAAGGCGGCGGCCAAGTTGGAACGGCAGACGATGTCGGAGTGGGTGCGGCAGCGTCTTCGTCGAGGACGAATCATGCGCGCTCCAGGCGCAGATTTGGACACGCAAGCGAAGCTCCGCGCGATTGACGAAGCCTCTCGTCATTCCTTCCCGACTTGTGATATCGAACAGATGTTGGCCGAGATCGAGAAGGGCCGCTGGGAGTGATCTTGGTCGATGTCAATGTCCCGATGTATCTAGTTGGGGCTGACCATCCCAACAAAGCGCGCGCGCAGGCCGCCCTCACATCGGCCATCGTTCAGGGCGAACTGCTGGTGACAGATGCCGAGATCTTGCAAGAAATCCTGCATCGGTACAGGGCTCAACGGCGACCAGAGGCAATTCCAATCTGTATCCGCGCCCTGCTCAGGGCGGTCCATCAGGTATTCCCCATCGAAGGCCTCGACGTGATTGCGGCGGGGGCATTGCTAGAGCGGTTCGACGAACTTACCGCGCGAGACGCAGTGCACGTAGCCATCATGCAGCGCTACGCCATCACCCAAATCATGACTTTCGACAGCGACTTCGACTCGATTCCCGGCATTCATCGCATCGGCGGGTAAATAGTATCCTGGGCTCAGATGAGTGACACCAACAGCTCTTGCGTAACCCTGGGTCTGGCGCCCAGCTTCGGCTTCGGCGACCGCATCGGCCTAGCGACTCCCGGTCACGTAGCGGCGATGAACCGCTCCGGCTCTGGAATCGAGCCGATCTTCCCCCAGCAGTCGATTCGCGAGATGGTGCGCACCAACCGCACGCCCGACGGCGTGATGGACGACGCGATCAACGGCATGCGAGCCGCCGGCTGGACAGGCAAAACCGGCGCCGACGCCGACCACCTCAAGACTCCCGAGGACATCGACCGCACCGCCGCCGCCGGGTATACCTTCTTCACCATCGACCCATCCGACCAAGTCGACGAAGCCACCGACGGTTACGACGAGGTGACTTTGCGCGAGAAGTTCGCAGCGGTTCGCGAGCAGATTGATTGGTTTGACTCCTACCTCGGCAAGCAGATCGCTCTATCAACCGGGGCGTCGATTTCGCTTGACGAGGACGCCTGCATGCGTTGCGCGGTTAAGTACGGACCGGCGCTGAACCTAGCGATCTCTCTCGCCGGCCACATCAAGAGCGTCCAAGAAGGCGCGGGTCGTGACTACGAGATCGAGCTCAGCGTCGATGAAACCGACCAGCCGACCACCCTCGGCGAGCACTATATCGTGGCCGACCAGTGTCTCAAGCGGGGCATGAAGCTGGTCAGCCTGGCGCCGCGTTTTATCGGGGATTTCGAGAAGGGCGTCGACTACAAGGGCGACGTCGAGGCCCTGGAGCGGTCACTCAACGATCACGCTGCGATCTCAGAAATCCTGGGCCCCTACAAGCTCAGCCTGCATTCAGGGTCTGACAAGATCTCGATGTATCCCGCTCTGGCGAGGGCGACGAAGGGTCGCTTCCACGTCAAGACCGCCGGGACCAGCTATCTCGAGGCTTTACGTGTTGTGGCAACTCACGACCCATCGCTGTTCCGGCGAATCGTAGCTTTCGGGCGGACGCGCTACAACACCGACAAGGCGACCTACCACGTGGCGGCGACGCTAGAAAACACCGTTCCCGATACCGAAATCGCAGACGCAACTCGTCTCGAGCAGCTCTACCTCGAGCGCTGGCGGGACATACCGGCTGGAAAAGGTTTCACCGAGCCCGGGCGTCAAATCCTACACTGCACCTTCGGCTCGGTGCTCAACCACGAGGAATTCGGCTCAGCCGTCAGGGGAGTGCTCGAGTCGCACCTTGACACCTACACCGAGGTCTTGGCCGACCACTTCAGCCGACACCTCGAAGCGCTCGCGGCGGGGGCGCCGGACTAGGGCATCACGCTGCCGATCTTCATGGCGACGAAGGAATAGATCGCGAAGATGACGCAGAAGGAGATCATGATCCGTTTGACCCTTCCTGAGATCCCCTTGCGCTTGCCGGCGCCGGCCTTGACGGGCTTGCCGCAATTGGCGCAGAAATCGGCAATTGCTTCGGTTCCACAGTTAACGCAAAACATGGTCTTGTAGTTAGTTTTCGACCTCGTGGCGGCGCCTGGCCAGCCTGGATTTCCCCTAGGTGGGCACGCGAGGATGCCTTACACGTGCACGGCCCGCACGACTTCTCCTCAACCAATACTGGGGAGGCGGTAGAATCAACACATCTTGATCCAACGATCAGTCCTCGAAAAGCTCGGCCAGGGCGGCATGGGTGTCGTCTACCGGGCCCAAGGGCGGCACACAAGACACAAAGCTCGATCGTCCTGTTGCGCTGAAGTTTCTGCCGGCTCACCTGCTAGGCGATGAAGATGTCCGCAAGCGCTTCGAACGAGAAGCCAAGTCGGCGGCGGCGCTGTCGCATCCGAACGTCTGCCGCGTTTACGAAATCGATGAGGCGGAGGGCCAAACCTTCATTGCGATGGAACTGGTTGAGGTCGAATCCCTCGACCAGAGAATCGCTCAAGGTCCGCTGAAGCTCCAGTAAGCCCTCGAAATCGGCGAACAGATCGCCGCCGGCCTAGAAGCGGCTCACAGGAAGGGCGTGGTCCACCGCGACATCAAACCCGAAAACATCATGGTTGGTGAAGGTGGCCACGTCACGATCATGGACTTCGGGCTGGCGCGACTAGCCGAGGCCTCGCGGTTGACCAAGACGGACGAGACGGTGGGCACAGTGGCCTACATGAGCCCGGAGCAGACCGAGGGTTCGGGGACTGATGAGCGTACGGACATTTGGTCGCTCGGGGTCGTGCTCTACGAGATGGTCACGGCGCAGGCGCCCTTCAAAGGGGACTACGACAAGGCCATCATGTATTCGATCCTCAACGAGGCGCCCGAGCCGATCACTGCGTTGAGATCTGGCGTGCCGATGCAGTTGGAGGACTACGTCGGCAAGTGCCTGGCGAAAGATCGAAAGGATCGCTATCAAGACGTCGCACATCTGATCGTCGATCTTCGAGGACTTCGAAAAAGCCTCGAGTCGGGCGCTTCGAGAGTGCTGAAGAAGGGGCAGCCCGCGGAGCCTGAGTCCGTTCGGACTGCTGGCTCGAAGCCATGGATGCCTTGGGCTGTCGCAGCGCTGATGGGGCTAATCGCCTTGGCGGCAGTTGTGTCAGACGTGAATCAGCCGGAGCCCGAGCGCCCGGTGCGAAGATTCTCGTTCGAGGTGGACCCGGTGACCTACGAATACGTCTCGGTGGCGCCGGACGGCAGCGCCATTTCGTATATAACGGGTGACTCGCCGGCAGTGTGGTTGCGCTCGTTGGACGACGAACGCCCGCGTAAGCTCGAGGGTACAGAGGGAGCGCGAGGCGTGGCGACCTGGTCGCCAGATAGTCGCCACCTCCTCTTTTCCACTGGAAATAACGAATTCAAGAGAATTGCTGTCGCCGGCGGTCAACCTGTCCCGGTTGCGGAGTTCGAAGGTTCCATGGGCGGCATGAGCTGGAGTCCTGACGGGGAGACGATTGTCATCGCTTTCGGAGAGCCTCCGGTGCTCTACGAAGTCTCCGCAAGCGGCGGAGAGCCACGCTTGTTGTTCGAGCCGTTAGGCGGCCAGGCAGCCGCCAATCTTCAGCCCTATTTTCTACCGGCGGAAGCCTCGGCCCGAGCGCTTCTATTCGATGTGGGAACGTTCACAGAGCGGGACATTTACCTCATGAATCTGGATACCGGAGAACCCAAGAGGATCGCAGCCGGCGCCGGCGCCTCGTACGCTCCTAGCGGCCACATCCTCTATCAGACGGGATTCCGAGAGCCAGGCGTTTGGGCTGTTGGGTTCTCGATCGAAACGCTCGAGGTGACAGGGGAGCCTTTTCTTGTCGGGGCGGGACTATCGCGCCCGAGGATATCAAACGACAATACTCTCGTTGCCGCCGAGCTTTCCGTCGGCTCTGAGCCCAAGCGCCTGATTTGGCGGGATCGAGAAGGGAACAAGCTCGGCGAGATCGGTCGCCCGCAACCAGTCATTCTGAGGCCGGCGTTGTCGCCCGACGGTCGGCGTGTGGCCGTAGCCGGCCGAGACGAGGTGGGTTACGAGACCGACATTTGGCTCCATGAAGCGGACCGGCCCGTCGCCCAACGTCTGACGTTCGATTCCGGGATTGAGGATTTCCCGGCGTGGTCCGCTGACGGACGGCAGGTGTCGTTTAGCGCTGAAGGGTCGGTCTTGTTCGATATCTTTCGGCGCGGTCTTGACGGGACCCAAGATGCGGAGGTTCTGGTCAGCACTCCCGGCAGGGAGGCGGAGATGGGTTGGTCGCCCGATGAGAGCACACTCGTTTTTTGCGTCACCAATCCGCAGAGCAATTACGACCTCAAAACGTTCAGTCCCGACTCGCGAGAGATCAAACCGTTCCTCGAGACGCGCTTTAACGAACGGACGCCCGCAGTCTCTCCGGATGGCCGCCACATCGCCTACAGCTCCGACGAATCGGGGAAGTACGAAGTCTACCTCCGTGAGTTTCCGACTGGTTCCGGCGCCCGACAGGTTTCTGAGCAGGGCGGATACCAGCCGCGCTGGAGTCGGGACGGGAAAGAACTCTACTACGTGGCGCAAGACCGAACGCTCATGGCCGTGAAGGTGAGCGCAAGTACGGGGCTCCCCGTGGGCCGATCGGAAGGTCTTTTCGACCTGCCCGAATTCGAATACAGCACTTCTCTCGCAGCCTGGGACTATGACGTTTCGGCGGACGGCCGCTTCGTGGTGACGGAAAAAGTCGCTAGCGAGGACCAGGGGCCGCGCAAGACCACCATCCGGGTCATCGAGAACTGGTACGAAGAATTCCGCGACCGGAGCCGGGAATGAGGCGCCGTACCGGGTTGAGGTTTCACGGTTGTGGCAAGCCGCAAGCCGCAAGCCGCAGGCCTCTTGGGCCCTGCTCTAATGAGTGTTCGGCTCAACATGGCGCGCAATCGAGCTGAATCTTAGACCATCCTCCCGTCATCTATCTATCAGGTCCACGCGTGCTATTCTGAGCAAAGCGCCCGCCGGGCCGTGGGAATTTATCCATGAAAGCTGAAATTCATCCCGAGTACACAACAGTCAAGGTCCACTGCGCTTGTGGGAACGACTTTGAGACCGGCTCCACGCACAAGGGCGATATCCACTTGGAAATCTGCTCGGCCTGCCATCCATTCTTCACCGGCAAGCAGAAGCTGATCGACACCGCCGGCCGGGTTGAGCGCTTCCGCCGCAAATACGCCAATCACGCCAAGAACTAGGGGCGGGCGACGCAGGCTTCACTTTGCTGCGACGCGCGCTCGAGTTTTTGACGCGGCTCCCGCGCCGAGTCGTCGTCTTTGCACTATTGGCCTACAAAGCGGGAATATCTCCCTTCTTGCCTCCGTCTTGTAAGTACGAGCCTAGCTGTTCGATGTACGCTAAAGAGGCAGTGGAGCGATTCGGCGTCCTGAAGGGCGCTAGCCTGGCCGTTTGGCGCGTCCTGCGCTGCAATCCCTTCTCGAAGGGTGGCTTCGACCCCGTCCCAGATGCCTGAGTCCCCTGAAGAATCGTTTGTCCAGCGTCGCGTGATGCTGGCGTCGCTCCTGTCCGCGGTGGCGATCATGGGATATTTCTACCTAGGGACAATGAACGCTCCGCCGGCGCCGCTGGCGGAGGAGCCCGTTGCAGAGGAGCAGGCGGCAGAGCAGCCGGCGCCCCCGGAGCCGGCTCCGACTCCTGTCGAGCAGCCGCCCCCCGAGCCCGAGCAACTGGCCGTCGTAGCTGCCGAGGCTGAGCAGGAAATCACGGTCTTTACCGACACCTTCGAGGTCGTGTTTTCCAATCGCGGAGCCGTCGCAAAGAGCTGGGTGCTTGCCAAGTTTCTTTCGATCTCGGGCGAGCCGCTAGACCTGGTCCACCAGGCGGGCGCCGCCGAGTTCGGCATGCCCTTTTCGCTAAGCGCCGCCGGAGGGGTAAAGATCCCGGGGCTGAACGAGGCCCTCTACGCGGTGAATTCAGGGCCCTCGCGGCGACGAGCGCCGGTCGAGCTGACCTTTGAATACTCCGACGGCGATCGCCGCGCCAGCAAGACCTTCCGCTTTGAGAAAGAGGGCTACGTGGTCGAGGTTGAAACCGAGATTCAGCAGGCTGGCGTAGGGCAACCCCATCTGATCAACTGGCCCGGCGGCTTTGGCGACACCCGGCAGACGCAGGACAGCATTTACAGCACGGTCTTCTACCGCAGCCCCGAGACTGGCGAGATCGAGCGAAACGAAGCCGGCGACGCCGAAGAGACGCGGCTGGCCAGCACAGGAGTGTTCGCTTTCGCCGGAATCGACGACCTGTTCTTCACCGCAACGTTCCTTCCGGAGCAGGGCAGCACGGTTCAGCTCGAAACTTCTTCTATCGAGATTGCCCCCGACCCGGCGACCCCGGAAGCGAAGGAACTATTCCCGGCTGTCGCTATCGGTTCGATTTCCGGCGGCAACTCGTTCCGGGCCTTCATCGGACCCAAGGACGTCGACGACTTGCAGGCCGTCGATCCGATGTTGCGGCGAGTGGTCGACTTTGGCTTTTTCAGCTTCATCGCCGAGCCGCTGTTCATGATGCTGCGCTGGACCTACGGGAACATCGTCTCGAACTGGGGCTGGTCGATCGTCATCGTTACGATCTTCGTCAACTTCGCGCTGTTCCCGCTGAAGTGGAAGGGCTCGAAGTCGATGAAGCGGATGCAGCAGCTGCAGCCCTTGGTCCAGGAGATCAACGAGCGCTACAAAGGCCTGCCAAAGCGCGATCCGAAGAAGCAGCAGCAGAGCGAAGAGCTGATGGCGTTGTACAAGAAATACAGCGTGAACCCTGTCGGAGGCTGTTTCCCGCTGTTGCTTCAGATTCCGTTCTTCTACGGCTTCTACAAGGTCTTGATGGTTTCGATCGAGATGCGCCAGGCCGAATGGATGTGGGTGCCGGATCTGTCGCAGCCCGAGACGCTGGCCATTCGCATCTTGCCGCTGGCTATGGTGGCGTCGCAGTTCTACATGCAAAGCCTGACGCCGCAGGCCCCCACAATGGACCCGGCGCAGGTGCGGCTGATGAAGTTTATGCCGCTGATGTTCGGCTTTATTTTCTATCAGTTCCAAGCAGGGCTGGTGTTATACTGGCTCACGAGCAATCTCGTAGGCATTGGTCAGCAGGTGCTGATGAACAAGCTTCCTGGCGAGAAGCTCGATATCGAAAAACCCGGCAAGCGCGGCAAGAAGAAGAAAAAATAGCCCGCCCCGCCGCTCCCTCTTCCTGAAACACCTCTCGCGCGAATGGCAATTACTGAGTGGAATCGAGATACAGCCTGTGATCGCATAGGCGACTTTCTCGACGATGTCCTCGACGCCGCGGGCTTCGATTTGGACTATGAGATTGCCGACGCGAATTTCGACCACGACCTGATCACGCCTGATCTTGTGGTGAGCTTTACCGGAGACGACCTCGATCTACTGCTCGCGCAACACGGCGAATTGCTGCTGGCGCTGGAGCACTTGACGCTCGAATCGCTGCATGCCGGGCACCAGGATCGCCACCGAGTGATCTTCGACGCCAACGATTTTCGTCTCGCTCGGATCGACGAGCTACGGATGTTTGCCGAGAATGCGGCCGAGAAGGTTCGCAACAGCGGAACTCCCTTCCACTTCCAGCCGATGACGTCGCGCGAGCGCCGCATCCTGCACCTGGCGTTGCGGGATGAGAAAGGAGTCCGGTCGGAATCGGAAGGGATGGCGCCGCAGCGGCATACGGTCGTCCTTCCCGAATAGCTCTGCTTCCCGAATCCACTTACGGTGACGATACGATCGTCGCGATCTCGACTCCGCCTGGGCGCGGTGGGATTGGAGTGGTGCGTCTTTCCGGGCCTGAGGCGGACGCGATCGCCGCGGGCTTGTTGGATACCTCGCCAACAAGGCCGCGCGAGGCCGTAGTCGCTCGTTTGGTCGACAGCCAAGGCGAGATGGTCGACAGAGTTCTCGCAACTCGCTTCCCTAAGCCGCGCAGCTACACCGCCGAAGACGTGGTCGAGATCTCTTGCCACGGGTCGCCCGCGGTGTTGAGCTTTGCGGTCGAGCGCGCTTTGGAGTTGGGCGCCCGTCTTGGGGAGCCTGGTGAGTTTACGATGCGGGCGTTTCGCAACGGCCGGGTCGACCTTCCCCAAGCCGAGGCGGTTCGCGACCTGATCGACGCGACGACGCTTTACCAAGCGCGTGTCGCGGCCCAGCAGACCGAGGGGGCGTTGTCTCGACGACTGGCGCCGCTCAAGAAACGGCTGACGGACCTGATTGCGCTGCTCGAAGCGGGAATCGACTTCGCCGAAGACGACCTCGAGGTTGCCTCGAACGACCAGATCCGTTCACGACTCGCGCCCTTGCGAGCTGAGGTTCAGCGCCTGGCCGCAAGCTACGAATACGGCAAGGTCGTGCGCGGCGGTCTGACGCTAGCGATCATTGGCCGGCCCAATGTTGGCAAGTCGAGCCTGTTCAATCGCTTGCTCGAGCAGGACAGGGCGATTGTCAACCCGCAAGCGGGAACAACGCGCGACGTCGTTAGTGAATACCTGGAGATCGACGGTATTCCAGTCCGACTGCTCGACACCGCGGGGATTCGAGCAACTTCCGATGTGGTCGAGGCCGAAGGAGTCGAACGCAGCTATGCTGCTTCCGCTGATGCGGACCTGGTCCTCGCGGTTGTCGATCTTTCGGAGCCTTTGACCGACGTTGACCGCGCACTGCTCACCCGGGCCGCGACCGCGAGTTCGCTCGTAGTCGGCAACAAGCGCGACCTCGCCGAGGACACCGCGCTCGACGATTGCATTGCTGTCTCCGCAAAGACCGGCGAAGGGATTGTTGAGCTACGAAGCCGGATCCGCCAGTTGGCCGCTCCCGAATCCGAGACCGAGCAAGGATTCATCACGAATCTACGCCACTCTTGGCTACTGGAGCAATGTGGCGCCCAACTAGCCAAAGCTCATGGAGCCGTGAACGACGCCGTGCCGCACGAGATGCTCTTGCTGGATCTCTATGGAGCCCTTCGCCCGCTCGACGCCATCACCGGCGCGACGACCGTGGACGACATTCTCGGGACGATCTTTTCTTCGTTCTGCATTGGAAAATAAGATGATCCGCCGATCGTTCAGAAACTACGAGTAAACTTCGACGGGGAGAACCCTCGAATAACGTTGGACATCGTTGTCCGTGCTGAAGACAGGCGCTTCCAATCGGTGCGCGACCGCGCATAGAAGAAGATCGACGGCAGCGGGCGCCAAGCCGTTAGCGCTACAGCGATTCCCAAATTCGGCCGCGACGATGTAATCCTCGGACTGGATCGGCGTGTCCGGAAGGAGAGCTAGCTTTTGCCGTACGACGTGAAACTGAGCGTGGCTGCGGATTCCAGTGAGAACCTCCTGACGGATCGGGCCGATCAAGATGGCTTGGTCTGATGATATTAGCGTTCGCAGCTGCTCAACAATGATCGACTCCGGCGCGGAGAGATTCGAGGCCTTTCTTCGAAATGCGAATGACCAAACGTTGCTATCGACTACGACTCGCACGCAGGTTTGTCCCGGCGCCTTAGTTCTTTGGGGTCGTAGTCCGGGTCATAATCGATCGTGCCGAAGAGATCGATGATTTCCAACTGGCGTCTTCGCTTGATGTACTCTTCAAGGGCGGCCGACACGGCTTGCTTCTTCGTCCGGTGGCCGCCAACCTGTTTGGCCTCTTCGATCAACTCCGGGGCAATCGCCAAGTTAGTAGCCATTGACCTGCACCTCTCTACACAGTATGCCACACAACCAGCTACACATCGAGCCGGATTTGACGTCCACCGAGCGCACGCCCTAGACTAAAAGTGTTCGTGAGTATCGTGGCCACTACCGGCTTCCACCACGCGTTCCATCATCATGGAAGGCCAGCCGGAGCTGTGGATTCTTAAGAGCGAAACGCAAATCACTCGAACACTCCCAGCCCGCCGGCGACAGCCGAGCGGGTTTTTTTGTTTCTGGAGATGAAGATGGAACTCGATTTCGAAAAGACAGACGGCCTGATTCCCGCCGTTGTGCAGGATTCGACAGACGGCCGTGTGCTGATGGTCGGATTCATGAACCAAGAGTCGTTCGCCAAGACCGTGGAGACCGGCAAGGTGACCTTCTACAGCCGCTCGCGCAACGAGCTTTGGACCAAGGGCGGAAGCTCAGGCCACTACCTCGCCGTCAAGGACATTCAGACCGATTGCGACCGCGATACAGTGCTGGTTCTGGCCGAATCTCTAGGACCTGGCGTTTGCCATAATGGGTTTCGCAGCTGCTTCTACCGTCGGCTCGAAGACGGCAAATGGTCGCAATTCGAGGAGCCGACGTACGACCCCAAAGCGGTCTACAAGGCCTAGTTTTCGGCGGTGCATCCCCGGTGCTGAAGATTCTCAAGAGCTCTGATAGCGAAGCTGTCGACCGGCTGTTCGGCCGCCGCGCGACGCGTCTCGACGAGGCGGAGGCGGTGGTGGGTCCGATCATCGAAGATGTGCGCCGGCGCGGCGACGAGGCGTTAGTAGAGCACGCTCGAAAGCTCGACGGGCTTGTGGGGGACTCGGTTCGGATTGGGCGCGAGGATGTGCGACGGGCGGGAGAGGAGTTGTCGGCGGATTTCCGGAGCGCTGTCGAGACTGCTTGCGAGCAGGTGTTGGCCTTTGCCGAATTGCAGAAGCCTCGGTCCTGGCGAAAAGAGGTCGGGAGGGGGGTCGAGCTGGGGCAAATTGTTCGTCCTCTCGACTCGGTTGCGGCCTACGTTCCCGGCGGGCGTTATCCGCTGCCGTCGACGGTGATGATGACGGTCCTTCCGGCGCAGGCGGCCGGCGTCCGAACGATCTCGATTGCTTCGCCCGGTCCGAGCCCGGAAACGCTGGGGACGGCGGCATTACTCGAGGTGGACAACGTCTTCCGCATGGGCGGCGCGCAAGCGATTGCCGCCTTTGCCTTCGGCACCGAGACGGTCCCCAAGGCGCAGCGCATCGTCGGCCCCGGCAACATCTACGTTGCCGCGGCGAAGAGACTACTCGCGGGCGAGGTTGGGATCGACTTTGTGGCGGGTCCGACCGAGATCGTTCTGATCGCCAGCGACGGGAATCCGCGTCGGATTGCGGCCGACATGTTGGCTCAATCTGAGCACGACACCGACGCTGCCGCGATCTTGCTGACCGACTCACACGCACTCGCCGAAAAAGTGAGCCTCGAGGTCGAGCGCCGGCTAGCCGATTTGCCGACCGCCGATGTTGCCCGGGTCGCGATCGACAACAACAGCGCCGCGGTGGTGACGCGGACTCTCGACGAAGCCGCGGAGCTGTCGAACCGATTCGCCCCTGAACACTTGGTCATCCCCGACGAGTCGATGCTCGACAGCATCGAGAACGCGGGGAGCGTCTTCATCGGCGAGTGGAGCCCCGAGGCGGCCGGCGACTACGCTTCCGGGCCGAATCACGTCTTACCAACGGGCGGGGCGGCGGGTCTTCGGGGCGGTCTGTCGATTCTTGACTATCTGAAGATCATTTCGGTTCAGAAGCTTTCGCCCGAGGGCCTGCGGCGGCTCGCGCCCGCGATCACGACTCTTGCCCGCGCGGAAGGGCTCGAGGCGCACGCTCGTTCGATTGAGGTGCGACTTGATGACTGAAGTCAGACCTCAACCGTGCGAGGCGATCCGCCGGATGACGCCGTACTCGCCCCCGACCAGCAGCCGTCAAGGCCAGGCGCGGCACGACTTCAACGAAAACACGGTCGGCTGCTCGCCGCGCGTCGTCGAGCGGCTGCGCGAAATCGCGACGGCGGACTTTTTGGCGACTTATCCGGAGTACGAAGGTGCGCGGGCCAAGTTCGCCGAGTTCTACGGCGTCGGGGCTAACCAAGTGCTGATCTCGGATGGAACCGACGAGGCCATCCTGGTCTTGCTGAACACGTTCTGCGAGCCTGGCGACGAAGTCCTGATGCCGTGGCCGACGTTCCCGATGTATCGTTTCTACGCCGAGATCGTGGGGGCGATGCCGATCCGGGTGTCCTATCGCGAGCCCGATTTGGCCTTCCCAATCGAAGAACTGATTGCGGGGATTACGCCTAAGGCACGAGCGATTCTGATCGCCAGCCCGAACAATCCGACCGGCGGCGGAATCGGGTTGGATACGGTTGAGCAGATCCTCAACGCGGCCCCGGGGGCGGCGGTGTTGATCGACGAAGCTTATTTCGAGTTCTTCGGCGTGACGGCGATTGAGTTGATCCCCAAGTACCCGAACCTCTTCGTTAGCCGGACGTTCTCGAAAACCTATGGCTTGGCGGCGCTGAGGGTGGGGTGCATGCTTTCGCAGTCGGAAAACGTCGCCGCGATGCTCAAGGGGCAGTCGCCCTACAGCGTGACTTCGGTCGGAATCGCCTGCGCCCTGGCGGCTATCGAAGACCAGGACTACATCCGTTCCTACGTGGAAGAAGTTCTCGAAGCTCGGGCCGGACTGATCGCGGCGCTGGACGAGCTGCGTATTGCCCACTACGCAACCGATGCGAACTTCGTGCTGGCGCAGTTCGGCGATCGGGCCGAATCTACCTACGAGGCTCTGAAGGCCAAGGGGATCCTTCTGCGGCCGCGCGGAAAGGAAATCCCCGGGACGATTCGCATCACGGTCGGAACAAAAGCGCAAACCGCCAGCGTGATCGATGGGCTACGGGAGGCGATGTGAACCTCGTCGTCTTCGACATGGACGGCGTCCTGGTCGACCCGACCAAGTCGTTTCGCCAGGCGACGGTGGAAGTCATTCGATACTTCAGCGGCCAGGAAACAACTCACGACCGGATCATCGAGATCAAGCTCGAAGGGGGCTACAACAACAATAACCACGTCGCCCTACGCATCATCGAAGAACTAGGCGGCCGGGCGAGCCTGGACGAGATCCGGGAGTACAGTCAGGTCTTGTTCTGGGGTGAGAATCGAGACGGCACGGGCGCGATCTCCCGCGAGGAATGTCTGGTTGACGATGGCGTGCTGGAGCGGTTAAGCGAAACTTACCAGTTGGGGATCAACACCGGCCGCGGGACGCCGGGCGCTAAGCACTCGCTCGACCGCTGGTTTCCCGAGATCGTCTTCGACCCGATCATGACGAGCGACAACGTGGAAAACTTGAAGCCCGAGCCGGATGGATTGCTGAAGATTCTGGAGTTGGTCCCCGGCGCCGAGATGGTCTACGTTGGCGACAACATCGACGACGCGCGCTGTGGCCGCGCGGCTGGGATTCCGTTTATCGGGGTCGCGGGCCCGAACGCCATCCGCCGGGACGAGATCGTCGAGTTGTTCACTGAAGAAGAGGCCGTCGCGACTGTCGAGTCAGTGAACGAACTGCCTACGCTTCTAGAGGGACTGTCGTGAATCGACGAGTGCAGGGGCGTGACATGTCGGGCCCTTCAAACTTACACGCCCTCACCCTGTTTCGTCGCGGAAATTCGCGTCAAAGGGCGCGACAGGTCACGCCCCTGCGAGCCCCGCATCAACTCTAGTCATCATGCCACGGACATCCACGATCGATCGGCAAACGCGCGAGACACAGATCACCGCCCGTCTCTCCATCGACGGCAAAGGCCGCTACAAGATCTCGACTGGGATTCGCTTCTTCGACCACATGCTCGAGCTCTTCACCAAGCACGGTGGGTTCGACCTCGACCTCAAGGCGACTGGCGACCTCGATGTCGACCAGCACCACCTAGTCGAAGACGTCGGCATCGTCATTGGCAAGTGCTTCTCCGAGGCGTTGGGCGACAAGAAAGGCGTCAATCGCGCAGGCTACTTCCTGATGCCGATGGATGAGACCCTAGCGGCTGTCGCGGTCGATCTGAGCGGGCGGCCGGCGTTGGTCTACCATGCGCCGACTCGTTTCAAGCATGTCGGCGATCTGCAGACTGAACTACTACACGATTTCTTCGACGGCTTTGTGACTCACTGCGGCGCGAATCTTCACGCGCGCGTGCTCTATGGGCGGTCGAACCACCACAAGATCGAGGCGATCTTCAAGTGCTTCGGCCGGGCGATGCGGTTCGCTTGTTCGAAGGACACGAGGCTGAAGGACCAACTGCCCAGCACCAAGGGATTGCTCGAGAAGGCGGGCGGATGATCGCAATTTTCGACTATGGGGCCGGCAACTTGCGCTCGGTCGAGAACACGCTCGACGCGATCGGGATCGAATACAGGCTGATCAATGACTCGAGCGGTCTCGACCAGGCACAAAAAATCATCCTGCCCGGCGTTGGACACTTTGGGCAGCTCTTGCGTTCGCTCGATTCGCTCGGCGTGCGCGAGACGCTCAAGAAGCGCATAGCCGCGGGAGTTCCGTTTCTTGGGATTTGTCTTGGCCTGCAGGCCTTGTTTGAAGGGAGCGACGAAGCTCCGGACTTGGAGGGACTCGGATTGTACCCGGGACGCGTGCGGCGGTTTTCCGACGAACAGACCGTGCCGCAGATGGGCTGGAATCGTCTGGAGCCAGTGGGTTCGCCGCGACTACTAGCCGGTGTAGGGGCGAACCCCTACGTGTACTTCGCCAACAGCTACTACGTCCCGCCTGAGGTGTCGGGCGAGCGCGCAGCCGCACTGAGCAACTACGGCTTGCCGTTCACTGCCGCGGTGGAGTCGGATAACGTGTTCGCGGTGCAATTCCACCCAGAGAAGTCCGGCCCGGTAGGCCAGAAGATCGTGCGGAATTTCCTTGCATGCTGACCAAACGCATCATTCCTTGCCTGGACGTGAAGGCCGGACGGGTCGTCAAGGGCGTGAACTTCGTCGGTCTGCGCGACGCCGGCGATCCGGTAGAACTAAGCGATCGCTACAACATCGACGGGGCCGACGAGCTGGTCTTCTTGGACATCACGGCCTCGAGCGACCGCCGCGACATCATTTTCGACGTGGTCGAGCGAACCGCCCGCAAGGTCTTCATTCCGCTAACGGTTGGCGGCGGGATCCGCGGCGTCGCCGACGCGCGCGCGATCCTGGTCGTCGGAGCGGACAAGGTCTCGGTGAACACGGCCGCCGTTCATCGCCCGGAGCTGATCACCGAACTGTCAAACGAGTTCGGAGCCCAGGCGACCGTCCTTGCGATCGACGCCCGGCGGGTCGCTCCCGGCCGCTGGAACGTCTTTATCTACGGCGGCCGAGAGGATACCGGCCAGGACGCGGTCGAGTGGGCGAAGAAGGGGGAGGAGCTCGGCGCCGGCGAGATTCTGCTGACCTCGATGGACGCCGATGGGACTCAAGCCGGCTTCGACTGCGAGCTCACCAGGGCGATCTCGCGAGCGACGAACATCCCAATCATTGCCAGCGGCGGCGGCGGAACCCCCGAGGACTTCGTGCGCGTGCTGACCGATGGCGAGGCGCACGCCGCGTTGGCGGCCTCAATCTTTCACTACGGGACCTACACGGCGAACGACCTCAAGGAGCTTCTAGACAAGGAAGGAATTGCGGTCCGGCCGCCGCCACAGATTGAATAGATGCTGGAGATCGGGCTACAGAGC
Organism: Bryobacterales bacterium; assembly: GCA_965247515.1. GTDB lineage: Bacteria > Acidobacteriota > Terriglobia > Bryobacterales > UBA6623. The sequence goes on from OZ252029.1 coordinate 3,569,309, forward strand.
CGCGACCGTAAGGGGCCGTGAAGAAAACCTATTGTCGCGTCGGCGCGCGGGAGCGCCAAGCGCACGCCAAGCTCAGCGCTGCCGAACGCCGCCCCTGCCGAAACCGCAACTTCTGCGCCTCGACTCCTGATTGACCGCCTGAGCGGCCCGGAAACGGTCGTTTCGGGCCGTTTCCCGGCCCTTTTCGCCCCCCCAACCGCCGCTACGCCGCCGCTTGCGCCGCCAGCCCGCACTCCGGCCCACGACGCCAGACCAGCCGGATCCAAGCCGCAATGTTGTACGCCAAAACCCCCCACAAAAGCTCCGATCGCGCCTTCCGCAGCCCTCGTACTCGAAACTTGCGCACCCCCAATCGCTCTTTCAACCAGGCGTTCGGAAACTCCGCCGTCTCGGACCGCTTGCGATACGCCGCCCGCCCACGCTCGCTCTCCATCCAGCGCCGATGTTTCGCCATCACCGCGTTCTCTTCGCTGCGGCTCAACGTTCGATGACCGCTCTTGGGGCAGCACTTGTGTCGCTGTGCGCATTCGCGACAATCAGATGCTTTTGCCTGATACTGCCGATATTTGCGCTTCCGCTTCAGCGACGATCGCTGATACGTCAAGGTCCGCTGGGCCGGACACAGAAACGTGTCCGTCGCCTCGTCGTAGATGAAAAACTTCGGTGCGTAGCGCGGCCCAATTCCCGCCGCTTTCAACGCCGCCTTCGAGCCCTTGTCCGGCGCCGGCGCCGGCGTCGCGTATTCGATTTCAGCGGCTGCCAGCGCCTCGATGTTGGCCTGGTTGGCGTAGCCCCCGTCCGCTAACACTTGCTTCGGGGTTCGCTCGAAGCGCCCTTCCACATCGTCCAGCGTCGGGGTCAGCTGGCCCGCATCGGAGGCGTTGTTGGTCAACTCCACGCCGACCACGATCTTCTCTTTGGCGTCGGTCGCCAGCTGCGCGTTGTAGCCGAGTCCCCAACCGCCGTTGGATTCGTGTTGCGGGCGCGCTTCCGGCTCGCTCTCGCTCACCCGCGCCTGGCGTCGTTGCTCTTCGTCGCGCTTGCCCGCTTCGACCTTGGGCAGTTCCTCCAGCGCCTGCTCCATCCGCTCGACTCGCTCCCGCAAGGTCCGCTTACGCGCCGCCTGACGCCGCCGATTCGAACCCTCGTCGTCGGCTTCTTCCGAGAGTTGACGCACCGCTTCGCGCGCTTGTTCGAGATGCCGCTCGAGCGTCGGACGCCTGCGTTGCGACCCGCCCGAGGCTTGCGCCCGGATCCGCGTGCCGTCGACGGCCACCTGCTCGAGATCCACCAGCCCCTCTTGACTCAGCTGCGCCAATACCTGTGTCAACAAGTTCTCGAGAGCTTTTGAGTGGAATACCCGAAAATCCGAAAGAGTGTGATGATTGACGACCGCCATGCCGCACAACCACTCCAACTCCGGCCGATAGCGGCTTTGACGCGCGATCTCACGCGCCGAGCTCATCCTTTCCGAATACGCCCAGATCCAGATCGCGACCAGCAACCGCGGATCCCATGCCGGCCGCCCGGCGGACTCCTTGCGGGTTTCCAGATGAGCAGCGAAGCCGGACAGGTCGAGCATGCCGCTCAGCTCCCAGATGGCGCGCACCAGATGGTCGGCCGGCACGAGCCGTTCGACGTCGATCGCGGCATAGGTGAATTGGTCGCGATTGGGCTGTCGCAGCTGCAGTTGGTCAACGGGCACGGCTTGGCGCGGCTTGGCGGGGCGTTGCTCGAGCTCGACTAAGACCTGTTGTTCGCCCATATAATAAGGGCGTTGGACGCCGCCGCCAAGTTATCCGAACATTCGTTTGCCCTCATGTTTTATCCCATTTTGATCCACTCGCGCCATTCCGAACCGCCCCAGGGGAGCTTCGGCGGCCACGACGGGTTTATTTCACAGCCCCTAAGGGAGCGACCAACTTCGCAGCTTCGAGCGTTGACCGCTCCCTTAGGGGATGTGAAAAAATGTCGGGGATCCAATTCCGGCAAGACGGGCTTGGCATGCCAAGCCCCTACGTCGGTGAAAACAAACGATCGTCCGTAGGGGCGAGGCATGCCTCGACCGTCTTTCGCGCTCAACGGGCGATTTTTTCACAGCCCCTGACGGTCGCGGCTCTGTAACTGCTATCGAACTGATTCGACGATGGCGCATATCTTTTACGATTTGGACTTTACGGTTTCGGTATTCGTGGTCCATGAAGATAGGGTCCTACTGATCCATCACAAGAAGCTCGATAAGTGGCTCTCTCTTGGCGGGCACATCGAGATTGGCGAGAACCCCGAGGAAGCCGCGCTGCGCGAAGTCCGCGAGGAAAGCGGGCTCGATGTCGAACTGCTCGGGCGTCGCCAACCGCGCACGTTTCCAGGTACGACGAATCTGACCGCGCCCGCGTACTTAGACGTCCACGACATCAGCGGCGACCATCGCCACATCGGGCTAATCTACTTCGCGCGGGCTGGTTCGGCCCAAGTCCAGCTCGCCGAGCAAGAGCACAACGAAATCCGCTGGTTCTCGGTCGCCGAGCTCGCCGACCCCAGTTGGCAAGTTCCCGAAGCCATCCAGTTCTACTCAGCTGAAGCGATGGCTGTGGCAGGCTCATCATGATCATCCCCTGCATCGATCTCCAGGGCGGCAAGGTCGTCCAACTTGTTCAGGGCCGCGAAAAGGCCCTCGAAGGCGACGCGCCGCTCAAGATGCTGGAGAAGTTTTCGGACTTCCCGGTCATCCAAGTGATTGACCTCGACGCCGCGATTGGTACGGGCTCGAACGAGGACATCGTCGAGGATTTGAGCTCACGCGCGCGAACACGGGTTGGCGGAGGAGTGCGGACTGTCGAGCGAGCCCAAGCTCTCATCGGCGCGGGGGCGGAAAAGGTGATCGTCGGCACTTCCGCGTTTACAGGGAACGGCATCAATCATTCCTTTCTCGAAGGTCTAGCCGAAGATCTGGGGACGCAGCGCATCCTCCTAGCCGTCGACTCGAAAGACGGCCGGATCGTGGTGAAGGGCTGGCGGGAAGCGCTCAATCTCACCGCCGAGGAGATCGTGGGTTCACTGGAGCCCTACTGCGGGGGCTTCCTGTGCACCTACGTCGACAAGGAAGGCATGCTCGCCGGAACGGACCTGGATTGGTTCCGGCGGCTCCGAGCGGCGACGAAGCACGAGATCACCGCGGCGGGCGGCATTACGACGATCGACGAGATTCGGGCGCTCGCCGCTGAGAATGTCCACTCAGCTCTGGGAATGGCGATTTACTCGTCGAGACTCAGCTTAGAAGAACTGGCTGAGCTGAACCGCGAGTTGTCTTAACCGGCCAGTGCCGCCAGGAAGTCCTCACGCCTGGTGAACTTCACACGCGGGCGGCCCTGTGCTTCTCCGCGCTCGCGCTCAATCGCATCGAGCTTGAGCCAATCGTCGTAGGTTACGAACGTCACGTTGCGGTCGCGCAGGAGATTCTCGATCGATTCGAGCCCCGGGTCGGATGGGCTCAAGACGGAGGCCGCCTCGAGATCTTCGATCATGCAAGCGACCGTGTCCTTAGCGCAGCCTTTGTTGGTTCCAATGAGCCCCGACGGTCCGCGCTTAATCCACCCTGTAACGTAGAGCCCGAGCGCGGGAGAATCGCCGTCAAAGACCCGTCCGTGTTCATTGGGAATGACCCCGCCGCGCTCGTCGAATGGGATGCCGTCAAGCGGAACTCCGTAGTAGCCTACCGAGCGAAAGATCAAACCCGCTTCGATCGTTTCGAACTGGTCTGTCGCTTGCGGCCCGACGCGGCCGTCGTCTCTCTTGACGAGCTTGTTCTTGACGATCGTGACCGCCTTAACGCGGCCCTGATCGTCGCCAAGGATCTCGACCGGCGAAACGAGGAAGCGGACAGACAGTTTCTTCGGTTTTTCGGGTTCGCTACGGCCGCTGAGGGCCAAGAGGTTGTCGACCTTCCGTTGCACCTCCTTGTTTTCCGCCGCTTCGAGCTCGGCCTGGCTGTATTCGTCCAGCGCCATCTCCTCGGGCAGCGTGCTGGCCTCGGCCTCTTCGAGCTCTCCCAGCTCTTTGATTTCCGGAGGAGAGAAGGCCGCCTGCACGGGGCCGCGGCGGCCGAGCACGTGGACGTTGCGAACCGATCCCGCCCCGAGAGCCTCGAGAGCGTAGTCGGCGATATCGGTCGTGCCTAGCTCTTCGGGAGACCGGCACAGGATCCGGGCGACGTCAGCGGCCACGTTTCCCACCCCAACGACGACGGCGCCGCTGGCGGCCAAATTGAACTTGTCGTCGACGTGATCGGGGTGAGCGTTGTACCAGGCGACGAATTCGCGGGCGGAGTGGACGCCTTCGAGCTCCTCGCCGGGAATGCCTAGAGTTCGGTCGCCCTGGGACCCGCACGCAATCAGAATCTGGTGGTAGCGCTGTTCCAGATCGGCCCTCGAGAGATCACGGCCAAAGTCGACGTTGCCAAAGAACCGAAACTCCTCGCGTTGCGCCAAACGATCGTAGAGCTTCTGGACCGCCTTGATCTTCTGGTGATCGGGGGCGACTCCGTTGCGCACCAACCCAAACGGCGCCGGCAAACGGTCGAACATATCGATCCGGACGGCGAGCTCTTTATGCGCGAAGAAGTCTTGAACGCCGTAGAAACCGGCCGGGCCCGAGCCAATGATTGCAACGCGGAGTGGGTTTTCGGGTGTGCCGAGCTTGGCCATAGTTGAGAGATTGTAGCCGCTCCCCAGATGAAACGCCACTGGCCGAGCGTTTCTAGCCTGAGACGGCTTTGACAATTTCGTCGACGTCGTAGACGCAGCCGCCCCAGGGCCCGCCGCCGAGGCTCTGGAGCGCCGCCCACAGGCGAGTGTCGTCGGGGAGCTGTGGGTGCGGCGCAAGATCCGGCCGCGGGTCGCGGGAAGCGAGGACCTTGTCGCCTTCTACCAGGTCAATGCTTCCTTCGAGCGTGTTGCAGTCGATTACGATGCGCACCGCGTCGCCGTCGACGAGCTTGCCGATCGGGCCGCCGGCAAGAGCTTCGGGGGCGATGTGGCCGATGCAGGCGCCGGTCGAGACTCCCGAGAAGCGGGCGTCGGTGATCACGGCGACCTGCTTGCCGTAGGAGAGATGCTTGAGCGCGGCGGTGATCTGGTAAATTTCCTCCATGCCTGAGCCCATCGGTCCGCAGCACGTCAGCACGATGATGTCTCCGGCTTGGATGTCGCCGCTCTTGATCGCCGCAATCGCTTGCGTTTCGAGGGTGAACACTCGCGCCCGGCCGGTGTTTCGGTAGACGCCGTCGTCATCGACGACCGAGGGGTCGATCGCTGTGCTCTTGACGACGGAGCCTTCGGGCGCCAGATTGCCGAGGCAGAATGTGATCGTGCTGGTGAGGCCTCGTTCGCGGGCGCGGTTGGGGGTCATGATCACCTCATCCGGGTCGACGCCGTCCCGCTCGGTCAGCAGCCGGCGCATCCGTGTGCGGCGTTCACTCGATTCCCACCAGTCGAGCGCCTCGCCCCAGCTCACGCCCGCAACGGTCTGGGCGGATTCGTCGATCAGCTTCAGCCGCCGCATATGGAGCATCACCTCCGGTACGCCCCCGGCCAGGAATACCTGAACTGTTTTGAAATACTGCGGCCCGTTCGGGAGCACGTCAACGATTCGAGGGACTTCCCGGTTCACCTGGGCCCAGTCGTCGACCGTGGGCCGCTTGAGGCCGGCCGCGTAGGCGATCGCGGGGGTGTGCAACAGCAGGTTCGTCGACCCGCCGCAGGCCGCATGCACGACCATGGCGTTGCGGATCGAGCCGTCCGAGAGGATGTCTTTGATCGATATCCCGTGAGCCTGGAGTCCAACCGCCGCGCGCGCGGACCTTCGCGCCATGTCGAGCCACACTTCCTGCCCCGAAGGGGCCAAGCCCGAGTGCGGAATCGATAGCCCGAGCGCCTCGCCGACCACCTGTGAAGTCCCGGCTGTACCGAGGAATTGGCAACCGCCGCCGGCGCTGCCGCAGGCGCGGCACCCCGCTGTCGACGCTTCTTCCAGGCTCATTTCACCGCGCGAGAACCTCGCCCCTATACTTTGCACTTTGCCGGCGTCCTCACCGTCCGAGGCCGGTAGGGTGACTCCCCCAGGGATCAGCACGCACGGCAGGTCATGCATCGACGCCAACGCCAGCATCATCGCCGGCAGGCCCTTGTCACAACTCGCGATGCCGATCACCCCCGCGCGCGTCGGCAGCGACCGAATCAGACGCCGGAAAACCGTCGCGGCGTCGTTGCGGTAGGGCAGGGAATCCATCATGCCCGGCGTGCCCTGGGTTCGGCCGTCGCAGGGGTCGCTGCAGAAGCCGGCGAATGGGATCGCGCCGAGTGCGCGTAGCTCGTGCGCCGCTTCCCGCATCAATAGGCCGACTTCGTAGTGCCCGGTGTGATAGCCCAGCGCGATGGGCGAGCCGTCGGAATCGCGGATCCCGCCTTGGGTGCTCAGGATCAGGAACTCGTTGCGCCCAAGCTCAGCCGGGTTCCAGCCCATGCCGGCGTCTTGGGTCCAGCCGAAGATGTCGCCGCTCGGCCGGTTGCGTAGCATGTCGGCCGTCAGGGGCAAGGCGCCGCTGGGGCCTGGGGCGTTGGTTTTGATGTCGTAGATGGCCGAATTGTCGGACTCGAGAACGCTGTTCATGGGCAAGCATTCATCATAGGCCCGCCGGTGGATGTTGTTAGAATCAGGCCATGGATTCCGAAGCCTCTCGCAAACAGTCGGAAGCCCATCACCGCGCGATTGACAAGCATTTGACTCGGATCGCCGCTGTGATATCAGAGCTAGCTGAAGTGCGGCGTAAAAGTGAGGAACGGTTGCGTCTTTGGCGAGAAGAAAACAAGCGCGACCACAAGCAGAACGAGCGCAGGCACACGGAGTATGAACGTAAGCATCAAGAAGCTAACGAAAAATTCTGGGCCTTCATCGCCATGATGGAGGAGAGAATCCGCAATCGCCGCAAAGGGAGCGCGAGCTAGCGACCCTTCGGCGTTGGGTCGATGCCATCACAGCCGGTCAACCCGGACTCGGACTGCTAGAATCAAGCCGTGGATATTGACAAAGCCATCCAGTTCATCCTCGACAGCCAAGCCCGAGCAGAGTCGGAAATACAGGCGGCCCGCCAGAAGGCCGAGGAGTATCGTCAGGAGGCGAAGGAAAACGATCGAAGGATCGAGGGGAAACTCGAGAAGCTAACGGATTTGGTGAAAATGATCGCCGAGCTGCAACTGAGTCACCAAGAGGAAAACGAGCGCAAGCACGCCGAGTACGAGCTCAAACACGCCGAAGCCAACGAAAAGTTCACCGCACTGATCGCCATGATGGACGAGTGGATCCGCAACCGCCGGAACGGCGACGCGAGCTAGCGAACCTTCGGGGCTGAATCGACGAGCTCCGCCAACTCGCTCAAGAATTCCTGCTCGTCCTGGAAGTCGCGGTAGACCGAGGCAAACCGCACGTAGGCGACCTTATCGATATCGCGCAAGCGCAGCATCAGCAGCTCGCCGATCTTCACCGTCGAACATTCACGCTCTTCCGCCCTGGCCACTAGTGACTCTGCTTGACTGACCAGCTGCTCGAGGTCGATCATGCTTACCGGACGTTTCTCGCAGGCCCTCAGCAAGCCGCTGAGAACCTTCTGCCGGTCGAAGGGTTCCCGGCGGCCGTCCTTCTTCACGACCATGTACGCGATCTCGTCGATCCGTTCATAGGTCGTATAGCGTCGATTGCAGCCCAGGCACTCGCGGCGACGGCGAATCGATTCGCCTTCCTTGACCTCGCGAGAGTCAACGACCTTGTCCGACGAATGGCCGCAAAAGGGACAGAGCATCTTGTGACGGGGGAAAGCGGTGACCGCCGGCCGCTTCCTTTGATTCTAGCGAAGAGAAGCTACAACTTCTTAAACCAACGGACGGTCCGGCTAGCCCCGGGTGTCTTTGAGGCCGAGTTCGTCGTGCTGGTCGAGTCCGAAGTGTTTCCTGAGTTCGGCGTGGAGGAGGAAAGGATTCCCGTCCAGCTGATCGTTACCCCCAGCGCGGCGGCTGCTTCGCCGGCACAAGACGGCTGCGTGCCAACTCGGCTGGTAGCGGTGCTGACTGACTTAGGCCTTGATTTCAACGTTAGCCAGGGGTTCCCGACGGCGATCGAGACGTTGGTTGTCAGTGATTGCGGAACGCCTCTACTGCAAGGAGCTGTGACGGCTGAGTTCTCTAACGGCGATCCGGCGCTGTCGTTGTCGTCGCTGCAAAATGGACTCTGGGCCGCAACCTGGGCGCCGCTCGCCCCGGTGGACGAGATGACGGTTGAGATTAACGTGCTTTCGGCCGAACCTCCGCTCATCGAGGGGGTGACGAAGGCGTTTGGGCGGGTCGGGGCGGTCTCGTCCGATTCGGCTCCGATTGTGGCTCCACCGGTAAGCGCGGTCAGTTTCGTCGCGGGACAGCCGAGTGCGCCAGGCAGCTACATCGCGGTATTCGGCAGTCTGTTGGCGGAAGGCTCAGAGGCCGCGGCCGCCCTGCCGCTCCCCGAAACGCTAGCCAGATCGTCAGTCTTGATTGGAGGTCGCCCAGCGCCGTTGTTATTTGCCGGCACGGGCCAGATCAACGCGGTCATTCCGTGGGAGCTGGCGGCGAACACGGACCACCAGATTCTGATCCAGCGAGGCTCGAGAATTTCAACGCCGGTATCGTTCTCGGTTACATCCGCACAACCCGCGATCTTCTCTATCGACAGCAGCGGCAGCGGTCAGGCGATTGTTGAGCGCGTTTCGGTCGACGGCTCGCGGAGTCTCGCGACGGCAGCCACGCCAGCCCAGGGCCGGCGAGTTCCTGGTGATCTATGCATCGGGTTTGGGCCCGGTCGACAATCCCCCCGGTTCAGGCGCGGCGACTCCGGGCGCTCCGTTGGCGGCCACCCTCACTCCCGTGACGGCGACGCTTGGAGGGACCGCGCTAGGGGTCCAGTTCGCGGGTTTGACGCCGGGGTTTGCCGGACTCTATCAGGTGAACGCGCCGGTGCCGGAAGGGATTGCAGCACGCGACGCTGTTCCGCTGGCCCTAACCGCCGAAGGGCTGACAAGCCGGGAAGTCACGATCGCGATAGGCGAGCCATAGGCTCATCAATTGAGCTCATCGCCAAGTGGCAACTTGCGAACTCGAGTGGCTCGTTCTGTAACGCTGATGACGGCTCCGCCATCGAGGTCTGCCCCATGAGACTCGAACACCGCCACGACACGATCGCTGACTCCGATGTGGTCGAGACCCTCGATGCGAATTCGAATGACCGACGGCCCCGTGGCGCGGCTTAGGGCCAGGAGCATATGAAAGTCCGAGTCTAGAGTGATCACAGTGCGGCCCTCTTCGCGAGCCCGAGCCAGGATTGCACTATCCGGAGCCCTCGCGAGGCCCAAGTCGGCGGCGTGTACCGCGTCGAAGCCCCTTTCAGCGAGTAGAGCCACGGCTCCCCGCGGGAGGCCTTGATCGAGAAGGAGCGATTTCACGCGGCGGGCGACTCGAGAACCTGAACGTCGACACTAGCCACCGCGTAGGCCAGCGCTGCTTGCACGTCTTCTTCCTCTAGCTCTGGATACTGCGCGAAGAGCTGGCCGCGATCTGGATACACCGCCAATGCCTCGAGCACGCGGCGTACCGTGATGCGCAGACCCCGAATACAGGGCTGCCCGTTTAGCTGGTCGGGATCAACGGTGATTCGCTCAGACATCCTGTTGAGGATTATATCCGAGGGGCCCCAAGGCAACGTCGGCTCGTCGCTAGTGTAGTGCGCCAGCCAGACTGCAACTTATCGTGAGGACGTCATCGGGTTGTAGAGGTGCGACAGGTCGTTGAGCTGTCTAAGTTAGCGTCGGACGTCTTCGAGCCCCGCCAGGGGCGACATAGCCGTAGCCCCCAGCGCAAGCTGGGGGTGTTGATATTGTCCACGGCCCTCACCCGCTTCTTCCGAGCCGTTGTATTCGCGCCGCGGGGCGCGAATACAACGGCTCGGAAGATAATAAAAAGGGACCCGCCGGTCCTATTCCCCCAGCTTGCGCTGAGGGCTACGATTATGCCGCCCCTCGCGGGGCTTCGGACTCCGATTGTCCAGAGGCCAACTTGGACACTTCAGCGACATGTTGTGCCCCCACTTTGACGCCGTGCCCATGCCCTGGAATATGTTACGGGATTAGTGACGACCTACACTAGTATAGCGTTTCAATAAAACATATCTGTCCCGTAACGTTTCCTGCTGGGCTGGACGCATGCCGGGAAAATCAAAGCGTCTCAAACTCGTTCTCACGCCCCAAGAGGTGCAACATCTTCAGCGCCTGCGTGCTTCGCGGACGGCTCCGGTTAGGGAGGTGCAGCGGGCTGAGATTCTGTGGCGTTATCATTCCGGCGAGACGATCGCCGAGATTATGCGAGCGGTCAAGATGACGCGCAAAAGCGTCGGCAAATGGATCAACCGAGCCCTCGCCATAGGCGTGGAAGCAGCGCTCAAGGATGCCTATCATCGTCCCCGGCCGCCCGGCATCACCGCCGATGCCAAGGCCTGGGTGGTGCATTTGGCCTGCAGCAAACCCACCCAACTCGGTTACGCCGCCGAGCTGTGGACCCGCAGCGCGCTCGCTCTACACGTGCGCCAGCATGCCGTGGAAGCGGGCTATCCGGCCCTGGCCCAAGCGGCTAAGGCGACCGTACATCGTATTCTGGCCGAGCAACCTCTGCATCCGGAGAAGGTGAAGTACTACCTCGAGCGTCGCGATCCCGATTTTGAGTCCAAGATGCGGCAAGTGTTGCTGGTCTACCGCGAAGTGGCCTTTCAGAATGAAAGCCTTCGCGACGGCCTATCGCCGGGCGTGATCACGGTTTCGGTCGACGAAAAGCCCGGCGTGCAAGCGATCGCCAACGTCGCGCCGGACCTGCCGCCGAAGCCTGGGCGGCATCCCTGTGTGGCTCGCGACTACGAGTACAAACGGCTGGGAACGTGCTCGATTCTGGCGGCGCTGGACTTGCACTCCGGCCGGGTAACGGCGCGGGTGGAGCGGCGTCACCGCAGCCGGGAATTCATCTTGCTGCTCAAGGATTTGGACCAATTCTACCCGGACCAATGCACGATCCGATTGATCTTGGACAATCACTCCGCCCACATATCGAAGGAGACGAAAGCCTACTTGGCGACGCGTCCGAACCGCTTCAAATACGTGCACACGCCGACGGGTCCTGGCTCAACATAGTCGAGACGCTGTTTGGCAAGATGGCGCGCACGTTCTTGAAGCGTATCCGAGTCGCGTCGTGGGAGGAGCTGCGGGAACGAATTCTGCAGGGGATCGCGGAGATCAACGCGGCTCCGGTGGTTCACCGCTGGAGGAAGTTCGAGGCGCTTGAGGTCGCCTAGAGAGGATATGTGTTAGTGAAACGATATACTAGTAGAACAGCTGGACGATTTCGCCGTGGAGCTCGGTTAGAGTCGAGCGCCGGGTCGGCCAGAGCGTTTCCTCGGCCAATTCCGCGTTCCAGTTGGCGAGCTCGGTCTCGAGGCGCTCGACTACGTCGGGATGTTGATCGGCGACGTTGGTCTGCTCGCTGATATCGGCCGAAAGGTCATAGAGTACCGTCAGCTGGCCGTTCGGTGAATCCTGGGGGAACTCGACTTCGGGGAGCCGCAAGCCGCTTACTGTCATGTCTGAGAGTGGCTGGTTGGACTTGTTGACTTTCCACATCTTCCACTTGCCCCAGCGCACGGCCATGTTGGGTTTGGCGCGCCAGAAGAGGAATTTGTGGGGGGGCTCGGAGTTTTCGCCGCTCAGGTAGGGAGTCAGGTCGACGCTATCCTCCGCGCGCTCGTCGCTGCCGGCGGCGGCGGCGATTGTTGAGAACAGGTCGAGCGAGACGGCCGGTTGCTCGTAGACCGTGCCCTTGGGGAGCCGGGCGGGCCACTTGTAGATGAACGGCACGCGGATGCCGCCTTCGAGGTGGTAGCGCTTGGAGCCGCTCAGAGGATCGTTGGTGCAGATGGGTTCGGACATATAGGCGATGCAGCCGTTGTCTGAGAAGAAGACCATCAAGGTGTTGTCCTCGATGCCGTGTTTTTTGAGCTCCGCGACTACGTCGCCCACGTAGTCATCGACCGACGAGACCATCGCGGCGAAGATGCGCTTGCCGTCTTCTTCGATGTGGGAGTAGCGGTCGGTGTACTCGGTGGTCGCCTGTAACGGAGTGTGCGGGGCGTTGGGGGTGAGCATCAGGAAAAACGGCTCGTCTTTGTGGCGTGCGATGTAGTCGACGGCCTTTTCGGCGAATACGTCGGTGAGGTATTCCTCGACTTCGATCTGCTCGAACCCGTCGAAGACCGCGTTGGCGTCGCTCCGGCCGGTCGGCGCGTTCGGATCCGGCCACGATTGGACGTCTTCGCGCCGCGAATCGATATAGGACGACCCGCCGGCCAGGATGCCGTAGTACTCGTCAAAACCACGGCTGAGCGGATGGTGTTCCCTCGATTTGCCGAGGTGCCACTTCCCGACGAGTCCGGTCGCGTAGCCGGCGTCTTTCATCATGTTGCCGAGGGTGCGTTGGTCGGTCGGGAGTCCGAGGACCGTGTCGTCGCCGGTAGGGTTGTAGTCGTATCCGAAGCGGGACTGGGAGCGGCCGGTGTAGAGGCCGGCGCGCGAGGGGCTGCAGACGGCGGCGGCGACATAGCCGTCGGTCAGGCGCACGCCGTCGGCCGCGAGCTGGTCGATGTGGGGGGTCTTGATGAGGGTTGAGCCGTAGACTCCGACGTCGCCGTAGCCTAGGTCGTCGGCGATGAACACGATGATGTTCGGACGGCTGGCGGCGGGGTCTTCGGGGGCGGGCGCGGAGCAAGATCCGAGGAGCAGTGCGAAGGCGGAGTGAATCAGCGGGTAGCGCATGGCGGGGCCATTCTAGCGCACGAACCCGGGTCCTTGAGGTTGGGCGTTTCTTCGCACCACCCGAGCCGCGCCGCCTCGCGGTGCGGTACGTTTCCGTGCGACCGCTGGTAGTCTCGCCCGGTTAGAGTTAGACGCTAAGACCGCACCGCGAGGCGGCGCGGCTCGGGTGGAGTAAGCTATGCCCGCTAAGGCCGGGTGACGTTCATTCGGCGAAGCAGGTCGTCGTAGCGCGGGTCAGTCGTCCATCGCTGCATGCTTCGACGCTTCGACCACCAGCGGATGGAAGGAAGGAAAGACTCTCTCTCGCGGTAAGCCTGTTCGAGCCACTCGAAGCCAAGGTCCGCCTCGCCCAGCTCGAAATAGACCAGAGCGATCATTAGGCCCGCGACAAACGATTCGTCTCGGTTATCGACAACCGAGGCTACGAGTTGGCGGGCCTCGGTCTCGCGACCGTTGGCGATGTACGCTAGGGCGAGAGAAGCCCCGGGGGCGGCCTCTTCACTGAGTTTACGAGCTCGCTCGATCTCCACCAGCCCCTGCTCGGGGCGGCCTGTTTCCAGATGTATCGTTCCAATCACACCGTGGGCGATGGCGTTGCGCTCGTCGATCTCTAAGCCCTGTCGTGCCGCCTGAATGGCTACCTCATAATCGCCCGCAATCCGCGAAACCGAAGCCAGAATTAAGCGCGAGAGTATGCTGAGAGGATCGAGTTCGATCGCTCGCCTCTGGAAATCGATAGCTTGTTCGTACGCGCCTGTGTGGAACATGAGCGCTGCCTTAGCGCTGTACGCATGATCCAGATCAGGGTCAAGGTCGAGAGCTCGCTCGATCGAAGTTGCCGCCAAGCTCCACTCCCAACGATGAAGCAGAATGTTTCCCAGCTGCGCGTGCGCAAGGGCCAGTGAATCATCTATCTCAAGGGCTTTGACGACGGCCACCTCGGCCTCGCTTAGAGCTTGCCTTGCCGGTGCAAAACCGTGGCCCCCGAAAGTCGAGTAGTACAACGAGAGTCCGAGGAGCGCCAGCGGGTAGTTGGGATCGAGCTCGATCGCCTGCTCGAAGTATTCGCGGCCTTTCTGCATCTCCACAGCCGTGAAGCGCGCCAGATGATGGCGCCCCCGGAGATAAAGCTCGTAGGCCTTCGGGTCCACGCCGTAATTGCGAACAATCGACTCGCCGGCAGGTAGCAACTCGGCCTGAAGGGCGCCGACCATGGCGCGACAGATCTCGTCCTGGATGTCGAAAACGTCCGTCATTTCGGTCTCGAAGCGATCGGACCAGATCTCGAATCCGTCGGCCGCGTCAATCAGCTGGGCCGTAATGCGCAGTCGCTCGCCGGCCTTGCGTACCGTGCCCTCGAGCACCGCGCCGACATCGAGGCGCTCGGCCACATCGCCGATATCGTACGGTTGGCCTTTGAAACGGAAAACCGATGTTCGGCCGACGACGCGCAGTCCTCGAACCCTTCCCAGAGCGTTGATGAGCTCGTCGGTCATGCCGTCGGAGAAATACTCGAAGTCCGCATCGCCGCTGCTGTTGAGAAAGGGCATCACGGCGACGGACGGATTTTTCTCTGGCTCAGCCGTTGTGTTGGAACTTCGTCGGCCGCCGAACCACGCAGCGGCCGCCACGACCGCCGCTCCCGCTCCAAGCAAGATGTTGCGACGCGACGGTGTGGACGTCTGAGCCGCCGGAGCAGCAGGCGCGCTCAGCACGGTGGACTTGCCGGACTTGAGCTTCTCACCCAGGTTGCGTAGGTCGACGATCAAGTCGTCCGCGTTCTGATAGCGATTCGCGGCATCTTTGGCCAGGCACTTTCCGACGAGCAACTCCAGCTCAACCGGAACGCCTGTTCGCACGCCGGTCAGCGGTTGCGGTTCTTCGTTGAGGATCGAGTAAACGATTGCCTGGTCATACTGGCCTTGAAACGGCCGCTGGCCCGAGATCAGCTCGTAGAGCACGCAACCCAGCGCCCAGAGGTCAGTCCGACGGTCGACCTCGGAACCTTGGGCTTGCTCCGGGCTCATGTAAGCGACGGTGCCGACGCTCGTGTCGAGCTGGGTGAGCTTTGAGCCTTCGGTCAGCAGCGCCAGCCCGAAGTCGAGGATCTTGACGAGACCGTCCGGCGTGACAAGCGCGTTCGCCGGTTTGATGTCGCGGTGGACAATGCCGTTGTTGTGGGCTTCCCTCAATCCCTCGGCGAGCTGGCGGGCGAGGTCCAGGGCGTCTTCGAGAGCTACCGGACCCTTTTCGATGAGAGCCTCGAGCGATTCGCCTTTGACGAGCTCCATGGCCAAGAAAGCCTTGCCGTCAGCCTCATCGATTTCGTAGACGTGGCAAATGTTGGGATGGTTGAGCGACGCGGCGGCTTTGGCTTCACGTTCGAAGCGCTTGTGGATCTCCGGGTCCGAGACCAGATGCGGCGCCAGAAACTTGAGCGCCACCTGGCGTTCGAGCTTGAGGTCGGCGGCTTTCCATACCTCTCCCATGCCTCCGGCGCCAAGCTGCTCGAGGATTTTGTAGTGGCTGATAGTCTGGCCGACCACGATGAGTCAATTCTATCGTGCTGTTGTCAAATCGATAGAGCCCAAGGGTCGGGTTGCGACGCAACTCTAGCGTTTACCGCTGGGCGCAAGCGACCTCGGTATGTGTTATCTTTCAACCCGCCGCGATAGCGGTGCTGCGCCCGCCCCAGCCTCCGCTACAATCTAGACTGGTCCGTCGGTTGGGTGATCGCCGCGCTCTTTGAGCGGGGAGGAAAGTCCGGTCTCCGTAGGGCAGCGCGCCGGTTAACGGCCGGGGGGCGACTCTCAAAGGGTCGTTCACGGAAAGTGGCACAGAAAATGTACCGCCTTGGCGTAAGTCGAGGTAAGGGTGAAAAGGTGCGGTAAGAGCGCACCGCGTCTCGGGTAACCGTGATGGCAGGCCAAACCCCGCGTGGAGCAAGACCAAATAGGGGGCGATGCGGTTGCCCGCCGCGCTACGAGTCCCGGGTAGGTTGCTCGAGGCCGTCAGTAATGGCGGTCCTAGACGAATGATCGCCGCCTCGGCTCGTCCGAGGGACAGAAACCGGCTTACAGGCCGGCGGACCAATAGAAGAAAGTCATGACTTGTTGCCGAATCCAAGTCGTCGCGCTGGCGCTGCTCGCGGCGGCGACGCTGGCGCTAAACGGGCAAAGCCGGGAGGATGCCGAGGCGTTGCTGCGAAGGACGGCAGAGACCTACCGCGGGGCCGAAGCGTTCCTGTTCGTCGCGGCGGAGTCGACAGTCACCGCGTCGGGAGATGAACGCAAGGAGACGAAGGATTTCGTCCTG
Organism: Bryobacterales bacterium; assembly: GCA_965247515.1. GTDB lineage: Bacteria > Acidobacteriota > Terriglobia > Bryobacterales > UBA6623. Next base: position 3,585,549 of record OZ252029.1, read on the forward strand.
ACCGCGAAGCACGAAGATGGCCGAACGCGAGTGGAGTTCGACAACGGCCGGGAGGGCGGCGCGGCGGTCTACGATGGCCGCGACAGCTGGGTTTATCTCCCGCGCACCAAACGCTTCGCCAAACTCAAATCGTCGACCCAGGTCCAGGCGGGCGGCTTCAATTTCGAGGCCATCCGGAGGCGCTTCATCAACCGCTACCGCGCTGTAGACGAGCGGATCATCGAAGCCCGGATCACGGGGAGCGACGCCATCCGGTTACAAGACCGGGAGGCTGTCTGCCAGAAAGTCGAGATCTCCTACAATCCCCCGCCTGGGTTGCGTGAGGGGAAGATCGACCGGGTGTACTGGATCGAGACCTCGACCGCGCTGATCGTCCGCGAGAGATCGATTGCCAGCATGATGGCGCCGAACTCGACCCAAAGAGTGGTGGTGACCCAAGATTTGGAGTTCCAAGCGGCGACGACGGAAGCCGGGCCCGACCCCGCGCTCTTCCGATTCGTACCGCCGCCGGGCGCGCAACTCGTGGAGTCGTTTGTTGATGACGCTCCGGCCGGGAAACCGGTCGATATGGAGGCGCCCGACTTCACGCTAGGATCGTTTAGCGTCGAAGGCGAAGGCGAGGACGTTCAACTCACCAAGCTCCGTGGACAGGTTGTGCTGCTCGACTTCTGGGCGACCTGGTGCGGCCCCTGCCGCTACGACATGCCTCACGTCCAGCGGCTCCATGAGGAGTTTCAAGACGACGGTCTGGTGGTGTACGGCGTGAATTCCGAACGGGCCGAGGTTGCGACAGGCTACCTCAAAGAGAATGGCTACTCATTCGGGCAGCTCAATGACACACAGATGCGCGCGGCGCGACTGTTCCAAGTGCGTGCGATTCCGACGTTCGTGGTCATTGACCGCCAGGGGCGGATCTCGTCCTACTTCCAGGGCACAAGGCCCTACGAAGTGCTGCGCCAGGCGGTGGAGAAGGCGGGGATTTAGCCTCAATCGCAGCGGTCTGAAGTTGCTAAACCAAAACGGTGAACGTGGACTCGTCGCGGCTGACGCGGCGGTATAGCGTGTCGCGTTCGACCGGTTCCCGGCCCGCCTCGCGAATAAGGCGTAGGAGCTGGTCTCGACGTAGTTCCTGCGAGGTCGTTGCGCCGGCGTCGTGATAAATCTTCTCTTCGACGACGGTACCGTCAAAGTCATCCGCCCCGAAGCGCTGCGCGACCTGGGCGATCTTCGGCGTCATCATGATCCAGTAGGCCTTGATGTGCGGGAAATTATCGAGCAGGAGCCGCGAGACCGCGATCGCCTTGAGGTCCTGGAAACCGGTGGTCGTTCGCAGGTGCTTCATCGGCGTGTTCTGGGGATGAAACGCCAGCGGGATGTAAGTCTGGAAGCCGCCGGTGTCGTCCTGCAGCGTCCGTAGTCGCAGCAAGTGGTCGACGCGATCCGCTTCGGTCTCGATGTGGCCGTAGAGCATCGTGGCGTTCGACTTGAGGCCGATGTTGTGGGCCGTGCGGGCGATCTCGATCCAGTCGTTGCCGTCGATTTTGTGGTCGCAAATGATGCGGCGAACTCGCTCGTTGAAGATCTCGGCGCCGCCGCCGGGCATCGAGTCGACGCCTGCCTCTTTGAGTCGCACGAGGGTCTCTTCGGGTGAAATCTTCGCACGCTGGGCGAGATAGCTGATCTCGACCATCGTCAGCGCCTTGAGGTGAACCTTTGGGAAGCGTTCCTTGAGCCCGGCGATCATCTCGCAGAACCAATCGATGCCCAGCTCCGGATGCAGACCGCCGACGATGTGGAACTCTGAAACCTCGTCGGAAACGCCGACGCCGGCCTGATGCCAGACCTGCTCGAACGACATCGTGTAGGCTTTCGGGTCGCGTTTCTGCTTGCCGAAGGCGCAAAGCTTGCAGGCCGCTACGCAGACGTCAGTCGGGTTGATGTGACGGTTGACGTTGAAGTACGTCACCGAGCCGTTTTTCTTCTCGCGGACGTAGTTTGCCAGGTAGCCGACTCCGAGCAGATCGGGCGACTTGTACAGCGCGACGCCGTCTTCGAAGCTGAGTCGCTCGCCGTCGAACACTTTGTTCGCGATCGGCAGCAGTTGAGGGTCGTCGAAGCGTGGAATCATGACGGTTAGGCCCAGGCGATATCGACCGCCCAGAACACAAAGAATAACACGCTGACGACGCCATTCATGGTGAAGAACGCCGCGTTGACGCGCGACAGATCGGTCGCCGAAACCAGACTCTGCTCGTAGATCAGCACCGCCGCGACCACTGCGACGCCGGCCAGCGCAACCCAGCCGAGGGAGCTTAAACTCCACAGCCAAACCAGCAGGGCGACCATCGCGATGTGCATCAATCGCGAGAGCGTCAAAGCGCCGCCGAGTCCGAGTTTCGAGGGGATCGAATGGAGCCCGGATTGGTTGTCGAAGTCTTGGTCTTGGCAGGAGTAGATGATGTCGAAGCCGGCGACCCAGAGCATCACCGCCGCCGTTAGCACCAAGATTCGCCAGTCGATCGAGCCGCGAATCGCGATCCAGGCTGCGGCGGGCGCGATCCCGAGAGCTAGGCCGAGCACGAGGTGGGAGAGCGATGTGAACCGTTTGGTATAGGAGTATCCGCAGACGATCGCCAGCACGGCCGGGCTCAACTTCAGGCAAAGCGGGTTGAGCATAGCCGCGGCGAAGACGAACGCCGCCGACCAGAGGGCGATGAAGCCCCAGGTAAAGGCTTTCGAGACCAGGCCGGCTGGGATGGCCCGGCTGGCGGTGCGGGGGTTGCGGGCGTCGATGTCGGCGTCGACCACCCGATTGAACGCCATCGCCGCTGAGCGCGCCGCGACCATGGCGAGCACGATCCAAGCGAATTTGGTCGCCAGTTCTAGGTTCGAGAGATCGGTTCCGCGGACGGCCAGTAGGGCGCCGGTCAGTGCGAAGGGAAGCGCGAAAATTGAGTGCTCGAACTTGATCATTTCGAGCACCACGGCGGTCTTGCGGATGAGACTCACGTAGGTTCTATTCTACGAACGCTTGTGGGGCGCTGGCGATGCAAAACCGCTTGCGGTCCAGAAGGCGGAAGGCCGACCGTTTCGCACGAAATCCTCGAATCGACTACTATGTTCTCGGTTCGCATTCATAAGGAGCAAGCGGAAAATGCCAAGAGTCATCAATGGAATCGAGGAGCTCAAGTCCCTCGTCGGTCAGGAGGTGGCCGCGAGTGAGTGGATCGAGGTCACCCAGGAGCGAATCAACCAGTTCGCCGAAGCCACGGGAGACTTTCAGTGGATTCACGTCGATACCGAGCGGGTCAAGACCGAGTCGCCTTTTGGGACAACGATCGCCCATGGATTCTGGTCGCTCTCGCTGCTGTCGATGATGTCGGGTCAGGCCGTGAAGGTCGCCGGCGAGTTCAAGATGGGCATCAACTACGGCCTCAACAAAGTGCGTTTTACCTCGCCGGTGCCGGCGGGCTCGAAGATTCGAGGCGTTTTTGTATTGAAAGAGGTCAAAGAAATTGAGGGCGGAGTGCAGAACACCTGGAATGTGACCATCGAGCGTGAGGGAGCGGAAAAGCCCTGCGTGGTCGCCGAGTGGCTGGGTCGCGCCTACACGGATTTCAAATGACCTCCTACCGCCGAGAGCTGTTCGAAGCTGTCGTCGCGGTGGCGATTTGGGCCGCCGCGGCATTGACGACGGTTGGAGTATCGGTGTGGCTGGGGTCGGCCCGGCCAGTCGAGTCCGCCGGGGGAATCCCGCGCTGGGTGGTGATGGGAGTTTTCGCGCCCTGGCTGGCGTTCTTCGCGGTGCACGTCTGGTACACGCTGTTCTTCATGGCTGACGGCGATTCGGACGAGAAATGACGTCCGCCGGACCCTCCGTCTGGGTCGCGTTTCTCGGATACCTGCTGGTCACCTTCGCGCTCGCTTGGGCTGCGCGTCGAAAGGCGACTGCTGGGCCGTTCTTCGAGGAGTTTTTCGTTGGCGGCCGACAGATCGGCCCGTGGGTGTTGGGCCTTACCTGGATCGCCACCTCGGCGAGCGGCGGGAGTTTCATCGGTACGCCTTCGCTGGCGCATGCGAATGGCTGGTCGGTGATGCTGTGGATCTCCGGCTACATCGTTGTCGCCACGGTGGGATTCGGACTGCTAGGCAAGCGTGTGGCCGAGGTGGGCCGTCGCACCGGAGCGCTAACGCTTCCGGACCTGCTGAGGGATCGCTTTCGCAGTCCGGCGATCGGCGCCCTTTCGGCCCTGGCAATTGTGATCCTGCATGTCTCGTACATGGTTGCGCAGTACGTCGCTGGGGCGCGGGTGATGGAGGTCTTGCTAGACGTCCCCTACGAGTGGGGGATCGTCGGATTTGCGCTCACGGTTGGGCTCTACACCAGCTACGGCGGGTTTCGGGCTGTAGCGTGGACGGATGCATTCCAGGCCATTGTGATGCTTCTGGGGGTGCTGCTCACACTTGGATTCGCACTCGACAAAGTTGGCGGATTTGGCCCCGTCTGGGAAGGGCTGGCGGCTCAGTCAGCCGATCTGCTGACCGCTGAGGGCCCCGACGAGTTTCTGCCGTGGCAGACGGCCGCTTCGTTTTTCGTGATTTGGCCGTTCGCCACGGCGGGCCAGCCGGCGCTGATGGCGCGCTACCTCGCCTGTCGGGACCGCGCTGCGTTGAAGAGGGCGGCGTTCTTGATCGGGCTCTACATATTGCTGCTCTATCCAGCCGTCATCATGATTGGAATCATCGGGCGGGTGCTCGTTCCCGAGCTCGAGGCCGCCGATCATGCCATGCCGGCGACGATTCTGGCCTGCACGCCGCCGGTGCTGGCCGGACTGGTGCTGGCCGCGCCGATGGCGGCCATCATGTCGACGCTTAGTTCGTTCCTGCTGGTGTCGAGTAGCGCCGTGGTCCGCGATCTCTACCAGCGAAACCGCGCCGCGCCGCTCAACGAGAACAGCGCTCGGGCGCTGACGCAGTTGTCGACCTTGGCGATTGCTGGGGTTGGACTCCTGTTCGCGCTGGACCCGCCCCAATTCTTGCAGTACATCGTCGTGTTCTCGGGCACGGGGCTGGCGGCGACTTTCTTGTGTCCGACGCTGCTGGCGGTCTACTGGCCCAGGATGAACAAGGTCGGGTGCCTGGCTGGGATGCTTGGCGGTTTTTGCTCGTTTGGGCTACAGTATGCCGCGTTCGGCACACAAAGTTTCGGGGGATTCGACCCCTTCGTGTGGTCGCTGGGAGCGTCCGGAATCAGCGCGGTCGCCGGGTCGCTGATGAGTTCGAAGGACCCGGCTGACTTACTCGAACCCTACTTCGGCTAGAACCGCTTGTTGGTTCGAGCGGTATGATCAGGACATGGCCAGCGTTCACATGTCCGATAGCGAGGTAGCTGGTGACTTCGGCGCGGTCCTAGAAAAAGTCCGCGGTGGCCTTGAGGTTGTTGTGGAACTCGACCATGAGCCTGTTGCCGTCATCCGTCCCGCGGTTGGCGCTGGACGACCGATCTCCGAAGCAATAGCCGCAGCGGAACTCGCAGGGCCGGCGAAGAGTCTCGACGGGGGGTTTGCCGCCGATGTCGAGGAGGGGATTCGAGCACGAAGGCGTCCTTGGAACCCACCGGCGTGGGACTGATACTTGATTCGAGCGTTGTCATTCAGGCCGAGCGCGACCCCTTGACGGCCGGCGAATTTCTAAGGGGGATCCGAAGCAGGTTCGGCGAAACGGAAGTCGCGATTTCCGCCGTCACTCTCGCGGAGTTGGTTCACGGGGTCGAGCGAGCGAACACAGACTCCGTCCGATCGCGGCGTCGTGAATTCATCGACCAGCTGAAGATGGGCGTCCCGGTCTTGCCGGTCACCGAGGCTGCTGCTGAGATTGCAGGCACGACCAGTGGGCGACTAGCAGCAACAGGGGTAGTTGTCCGTTCGAAGACTTGCTTATAGCGGCGTCCGCTTTGGAGCACGGCTATGGAGTGGCCACGGGCAACGTTCGCGATTTTTCGAAGGTCCCTGGCTTGACGGTTGTTGCAACCTCGTAGGTCATTCCCAGCAGCATCGCCAGCATCACAAACACCGCCGAGGCCGTCGGCGAATCGCTCCCCCCGGCGAAGTAGGTAATCGGCGTCAGCAGCGCCGCCCCCGCCAGCCGCACCGCCGGACTCTTCCCCTCAGCAAGCCCAACCAGCGCCGCCGGAATCAGCAAGGCGCAATCGGCTAGGTAGGAGTGGTGGCTCAGCAGTACCCCGCCGACCAGGCTTCCCGCCAGGGCGTACTCGAAATTCGAGCTGCGCGCGATGAACCAGAAGGCGATCGCGATCGCGACCCCGATCAGCATCTCCCAGGCCAAAGCGTTCTCAACTCCATTCAGTACGCCGGCTAGGTTCGGCATGATGTGCGCGTTGGGGGTGAAGTCGGGGTTCGTCGACGTCTCGAGCATTTCGAGCGGCCAGGCCCAGCCGCCGGCAACGAACGAAACCAAAGTCAGCGTGGCGCCTCCAGCGAGCAAGCCTCTTCCAAAGGTCCAGGCTCGGCGCGACAGGATCAGGACCGGAGTCAGCAGGAACAAGTGGAACTTCATCGCGCAAAGGCTAAACAACGCCCCTGCCGCGAACTTGCGGCCTTTGCGGTGTAGCAGTACCGCCCCGGCGATCCAGAGGAGCAGAAACAGGTCATCTTGGCCAGTGACGAAGCACGAGAACGCCGGTAAGGCGAAGCATGCAAACGCGAGCCGCATCTTGAAGGCCGGGGTCGGCCACAGCCAGATGAACGCGACAAACGCCGCGGCCGATAGCGCTTCGAAGACCAGAAACGCCGTCATATAGGGGAGCCGTGTCAGCGGCCACAACATCACCGCGTGAAACGGCGCTCGGACGTACCCGTGGGTGCGGGCATAGTCGCCCAGGAAGCGGGTCTCGTTCTCGTGCAGCCGCTCGGTGTTGTAGAGCTCTCCCTCACCCAGCAGGTGCGCCCCGCTGTAGAAGGCCGCAAAGTCGTTCTCACCGCCGATCAACCAGTCGCGCTGGCTCCACAGAAAGGCCCCCATGATGCTGAGTCCCAGCAAGCAAGTTGCGGCGAGGGTAAGGCGATCCTTCATCCCACGCTCAATGTATGACCGTGACCTGCCGGCGGCCATCAGGCGGACGCCTTAGTCCGCCGGGGCGTTCGTCACTTGGCTGTCGAAGGGGCGAGCCGGAGCCGCGACCGGGAGGGAGCGGTTGTTGCCGGTTCTAGCAACCGCTTGCTTCCGCGTGCGGCTCCGGTTCCCGGAGGGTTGGGGCTCGACGCGCGTCGCTATGGTTTACTGGTCTCGAAGTGGATCGACGAAGTTTTCTGAGAACCGCGGCTGGGGCTCTGGCGCCCGCGGCAATGTTGGGCCAGCGCCGGCGCCCGAACGTCGTGGTGATCTTGAGCGACGACCAGGGCTACGGCGACATTGGCTGTTACGGGACCGAACCCGATCCGAAGACTCCCCATCTCGACGCGCTCGCCCAGGGTGGAGTCCGCTTCACGAACTTCTACGCGAACGCACCGATGTGCTCGCCGACGCGGGCCGCGCTACTGACAGGCCGTCACCCTTACCGCTGTGGCGTGCCCTTCGTCCTCAGCTCCGCCCCCGAAACCGTAGGACTCAAGGGCGGGGAGGTCACCCTGGCTGAAGTCCTCGCTGAAGCTGGGTATGCGACCGGGCTCGTGGGGAAGTGGCACCTCGGAACGGCGCCTGAAAGTCTCCCCAACACACAAGGGTTCGACGACTTCTATGGCTTCCGCTCGGGTTGCATCGACTACTACTCGCACCGCTTCTACTGGGGGCTCGGGGCGGGGATGCCTTCCTTCCACGACCTCTACCGGAACGAGCAAGAGATCGACGAATCCGGCGAATACGCGACTCACCTCATCACCCGAGAAGCCATCAACTTCATTCGAGAGAGCCGGGACGACCCGTTCTTCCTGATGGTCTCCTACAACGCCCCGCACTACCCGATGCACGCGCCCCCCGAGTATCTGGAGCGGTTCGAAGGCTTGCCGGCCGATCGCGCCATGCACCTGGCGATGGTCGCCGCCATGGACGACGGCATCGGCGAAATCGTGGACGAGCTCGACGCCCAGGGGATCCGCGGCGATACCGTGATCTTTTTCCACAGCGACAATGGCGCAACGAGCGAGGACCGCGCCGGACTCGGCGGCCGCAATACTCCCTTCCGGGGCTACAAGTTCAGCCTGTTCGAAGGCGGCATCCGCATGCCCGCCATCGCCAACTGGCCGGGCGTGGTTCCAGCTGGGAAGATCCGGGACGGCATGGCTGCCTCGATGGATCTGTTTCCTACGTTCGCCAAGCTGTGCAAGGCCGATGTCCCGCGAGACCGTGTCATCGACGGCAAGGATGTTTGGCCCCTGATCGTCGATGGCGCTCGCACCCCCCACGACTCCCTCTACTGGAAGCGCTACGACCAACAGGCTATTCGCAAAGGCGACTGGAAGCTGGTCCTCAACGGAATGCTCGCCCTCGGAGACGACAATCAGCTTCAAGGCGACGATCGGGTCTTCCTTGCCGATCTGGCTGACGACCCGGAAGAATCGACGAACCTCGCCACCGAGCAGCCGGACATCGTTAGAGAACTGACGAACCTAGCCCGCACCTGGGAGCTCGACGTCACCCTCACCACCTGAATAAACCGTCGTCTGCTAGAATTTCGGCTGGAATGCCTACCAAAACCAACCGCCGCGACCTGATCAAGGCTGCGGGCGTCGCAGCCGGCGGCTGGACGATTATCAAACCTGAGTCCGTGCGCGGCTATCCCGCCAACGAACGAGCCAAGATCGGCCTGCTCGGAACCGGCCGCCGCGGCTCGAGGGTCACCGGCTACATGGCGAAGAACCCCGACGCCGAGGTGGCCGCCCTAGCCGATATCTACGACGACCAGCTCGACGCCGCCAAGGAGGGAATCCCAGCCAAGGAGGCGCAGATCTACAAGAGCGCCGAAGCCATCCTCGACGCGGACATCGACGGCATCTACATCGCGACTCCCCCTTATCTACACCCAGAGCATTTCGAAAAAGCCGTCGAATCGGGCAAGCACATCTTTATGGAGAAGCCGGCCGCTGTCGATCCGGCGGGCATTCGGCGGGTGTTGGCCGCCGGCAAGAAGGTCAAGCCCGGTCAGATGGTGATGGTCGACTTCCAGCAGCGCTTCGGCAAGGACTACCAAGAAGCCTTCGCGCGGGTGAAACGGGGTGAGATCGGTGAGATTGGGATGATCCGGACAGCTTGGATCGGCACCGACCTACCGCGGCGTTCTGGTCATGCGGCTTCGGAAGAAAAGATCAGAAACTGGTTGTTCTATTCCGAGAACTCCGGCGACATCATCGTCGAGCAGAGCTGTCACAACATCGACGTAGCGCGCTGGTTCTCCGGCGTCCACCCGGTCGCCGCAAGCGGGTACGGGCACCGCGCCTTCCGGACCGACATCGGCAACATCGTCGACACGTTCGCGGTGAACTACAAGCTGCCCGACGGGCGCGTCTACACCCACTCCGGGAACCAGATCAACCCTCGCGCCAGCTACCGCGACGTTGGCGAGTACTTCATGGGCAAGCTCGGCACAATCACGACTTCGCGCCAAGGTTACACACTCTATCTCGAAGGCCAAAAGCCCCTTGTGAAGGAGACAAAGTACGACATTACCCAAGACGCCGCCGCGCATTTCGTGAAGGCGATTCGCGGGGAGGTTCCCGCCGAGAATGGCATCGTCGAAGCGGCCGAGAGCACGCTGACGGCGATCATGGGCCGGATCGCCTACCAGAAGGGGCGCGAGGTCACCTGGGACGAAGTCTTCAACATGTGAGCCGGCTTCTGCCCAAGGTCGGAATCTCCACCTGCCTGCTGGGTGAGAACGTGCGCCACGACGGCGGGCACAAGCGCCAGCCTGATTTGCTGCGCGAATTCGAAGGCAAGGTCGAATGGGTCGCGGTTTGCCCGGAAGTCGAGGTTGGGCTGGGGACGCCCCGGGAGCCGATCCGGTTGGAGGGGGATCGGCTGGTGACCATCGATTCCCACATCGACATCACTGACCGCATGCGCGAGTGGGCTCAAACACGACTTGCCGGCCTGCCCAAACTGTGTGGCTACATTTTCAAGAGCGGCTCGCCTAGTTGCGGGTTGGAGTCAACCCCAATCCACGGCGCAGCCGAGCTCGGATCAGGCGCCTTCGCGACCGAGTTGCGGGCAAGATTCCCAGGACTACCGCTGGCCGAAGAGACTGCGCTGGCCGACCATGGGGCAAGGCAAGCGTTTCTGGATCGAGTGTATTCCGCGTATGCGCGACCCCGAGCCGCGGCCCCATGAGCCCCGAACGCCAGTGAGCGGGTACGACAGTGGTTAGGGTTGGCGACTGTCTACCCCTCACTTGCGTTCGGGGCTCATGGGGCCGCGGCTCGGGGTCGCTCCTGATCCGGGGGAATCGCCGCTTGGGCATCATAGGGATAACGAATCCCGCGATTGTGAAGCTTCAGCGTGTAGATGCTATGCGGCTGAAGCCAGTGAGAAACATAGACACTGCCCACTACCGCCGCCATCAAAGGCAGCATGATGCGGTAATCGTTCGTCATCTCGAACAGGATCAAGATCGACGTCGTCGGCGCCTTCGCCGCGGCGGCGAAAAAAGCCGCCATCCCGACCAGGGCGTAGGCGCCGGAGCCAGCCGTCCAGTCCGGGTACATGCCGTGAATCCACGTTCCGTAAGCGCCTCCCAGCATTGCGCCCATGTAGAGGCACGGCGCAAAGACTCCTCCCGACCCGCCGGAGCCAATCGTTGCCACGTTGCCGGCGATCTCGGCCAGCAGCAGGCATACCAGCAATTCGAACGAGAAGCGCACCCACAACGCTGACTCAATCGCCGGAAACCCCGCCCCGTAGACGTCGGGGAAGAACCGCAGGATCAAACCGGCGATCAGGCCGCCGACCGCCGGCTTCAAATAATCCGGGAACGCCCAGTTGCTAAAAAAGTCTTCGGCCCAGTAGAGGATCCGCACATATGCAATCGCAACAAAGCCCGCCAGTATCCCCATCAGGAAGTACGGGAACAACTCACCCGGGCTCGCCAAGTCGTAGGCCGGGGCGACGAACGCCGGGTAGTTCCCCAGGAACGACCGCGCCACGATGCACGAGCTCAGCGACGTAAGCAGCACCAGCAGGAAGTCGGTATGGATGCGCCCCATCAGCACTTCCATCGCGAAGATCGCCCCCGCGATTGGGGCGTTGAACGTCGCCGCTATGCCGCCGGCCGCTCCACACGCGACCAAAGTCCGAACATTGTGCGTCGTTACACGTGCGAGCCGACCGATCGTCGAGCCCAAAGCCGCGCCGATCTGCACCATCGGGCCCTCGCGGCCCGCGACCCCGCCGAACCCGATCGTCAGGGAAGACGCCACGACCTTGACCGCCACAACTCGTTGACGGATCACGCCCCCGTGGATCGCTAGAGCGGTCATGACTTCAGGGACGCCATGCCCTTTGGCCTCTTTGGCGAAGCGTTGTACGATTGGCCCGACCAGCAGACCGCCGATCGCCGGCAACAACACAAGGCTTGCCGGGCCAAAGATCTCGAGCGCGCCGCCTACGGTAATCCGCGCGAAGTCCGCGATCGCGTGCAGCACATAGATGAACGCGACCGAGCCGAGCCCCGTCAGAAGCCCCGTCACGACCGCGAGGATGATCAGGTAGTTCTGCGAAGGCAGGAACGATGAGCGGAACCAAACCAGGGCCCAGCCCCAAATCGGGATCTTAGGAAACGTCTTACGCCCCAGGCGCAACATCGCCTGAACGCGCGCTCGAAGGTGCGGCCAGACCGGAGGGTCCATTACTCGGACGGCGCCTGGATCGCGCGCAGCTGGACGCGACCTTGGCTTTCCACGGTGAGCAGGAGCGTAGCTCCAGTCTGCTCGAATTTTCCCATTTCACGCTGGGAATTGCGGCGTCCCGTTCGTGAGTTCACCGCCAGAATCAGATCCGCCGGCGAGACGACGGCCTCGGCCAATGAGCCGGCTTCGACAGCAAGCACCAGCCATGCCGATCGCTCCTGGGCATTCCGCCAGACCATGGTCATGCCGGCGGCGGCGAACACCGTGGGCTGCTGGCGGGTGGGTTGGCAGTCGGCGTCGGGTAGCTTGGTGCTCCCGCGCACCCTGCGGCCCGCCCGGATAACGCTGAATGGAACGAGCGATCCGACGCCGCTCGCCATGTACAGGGACTCGAAGTCGGCCCCCGGGGCGACGGGCTGCCGGTTCCACTCGACTAAGACATCTCCCGGTCTTAGCGAGGGCTCGGGTTCGAACGCGGCGTCTCGTACGCTTTCGATGACTAGGCCCGCATTGAGGCCAAGAATCTCCGCCACGCCGGGATCGAGCTCTCCGGCGATGATCGCCAGACAGGGGCGTCCCTCAAGGTAACGTTCGACCAAGTGGAGCACCAGTTCCGCGGAAATCAGTCGAGTCTCTTCTCCCCGATCAACAAGCAAGCCCAGCAGTCCGCCGTCGAGGTCCACAACAGCCGCGGCCCCGCCGGTGGTCGGCGGGAGCGCCGAGATCTCGATTCCGTGATGGCTTGCCGAAGATAAGTGCGCGGGCGTCACGCTCACTCCCTCCGGGAGCATCGCGACGGTCGCCACGAACGACCCCGGCGGTGAAAGCCCGGGATCGGCGAACGAGAAGTTTGATGCCGGGTACGGCCGACTGAGCTCAAACAACGCCGCGCCAAGATCCGTGTCAACCGCCGCCAAGCGGTACGGTAGGGTTGTTGGGACCAGGTCAGCTGGAGGGCCCACGAAATCTCGGAGCGCTGCTTCGTCCGCGCTGAGCGCGGCTTGCGAAGCCTGCCACTCTTCGGCGGCATCGAGAGAAGTCAAGGCGAGGCCCGGCGCCACCACAACACCCGCTCGCTGGCTCACCCCAATCGAAATAAACTTCGGCTCCGCGCGTTCACCCATTTGTCTCCAGTAGTCGGAGAAATAGGTCAGTGGCGTCTTTTCGAGATCGGCCCGAATCGGGGGCGGCGATTGTTGAACGGGCCGCGGCGCGATGCTTTCCGAAGCCTGGGCAACCGGTTCTCGATCAAGCGCCCCATGAAGCAACACCCCCAGGGCGGCCGCCACGACAACCGCCGGCAGCAGCAACCCACGCGCGTGCAACTGGCGCACGCCGGGCGTCTCAAGGACTGACCTCACTTCATGATCGAAGGGTGGACCAGACCCCTCTTCTTTCTAGAGTATCGTCACATTGGCTCGCTGTCTGTCGAAAACAGGTAAGTGTGCGAGAAAGAACCCGAATTCGCGAAAGTTAACCAACTCGTGAAATACTTTTGCTACACTATCCGCTCGGAGGAAACATGTCCATAGCCCAATCATTCATCCCTGAGATCGATCAAGAAGCGGGAACCACACGGCGCGTGCTCGAGCGCGTGCCGGGAGACAAACTCACTTGGAAACCGCACGAAAAGTCGATGTCTCTTGGTCAGCTAGCGCTGCACGTCGCAGGCATTCCCGGTCAGGTCACCGACAGCGCGACGCCGGACAGCGTCCCGCTGCCGCCACCTGAGCAATTCGGCAACCCGCCGCAACCCGACTCCGCCGATGAGCTGCTTCCGGCGCTTGACGCGGCGGTCGCCAAGGCGAAAGACTACCTTGGAAACCTTTCCGACGAGAGGATCATGGCTGAGTGGTCCGCCACTGCAAACGGCAAAGTCGCTATGACGATGCCGCGCGTCGGACTGCTGCGAGCGATTATGCTCAACCACTGGTACCACCATCGCGTCCAGCTCTCGGTTTACCTGCGGTTGTTGGACGTGCCGGTGCCGTCGATCTACGGTCCGAGCGCCGACGAGAACCCCTGGGCCTAGCCGCAACACGGGCGAGGCATGCCTCGCCCCTACGACCGCAGCGTTTGTATTCGAATCGTAGGGGCTTGGCATGCCAAGCCCGTCCCGGCTAGTTTCCGATGTTGAAGAACCGGATGCCGCCGCTCCCGGCTACGGCAATTCGACCTTAGCCTCCTTCCGACTTGGTTCGATCGCGGCCACGAGTCCACCTGAAAACACCCATTCGAGCAGTCTGACGGATAGATACTCAAATTTATTTTCACACTGACGCAGCGACCCTTGAAACCGCTCGAATCCCCTTAAACACAGCGATTCCGCAACGAGGCTGAGTCAGAAGGCGGAAGTAGTTGGGAATCGAGGGATTTAGGGGCGTGGGGTGAAGGACGAGCAGATTCGCACGCGGTCCTGACCCGGAAATAGGTGGGGAATCGCAGGGCAAAGACACCCCGGCGGCTCTTGCGGCAGGGCCGCTTACTGGCAGGCGCGGGGTGGGCGGGGGAGTCGACTCGCGTGCTAGGGCGAGGGGCCCGTGGCCGCCTGATACAGCTCCGCCGCCATCACCCGCGCCCAAAAGACTCGCGGTTTGCCGCGCCGCAACGACGGTTTGAGCTTGCGGGCGACAAAAGCGTGGTAGAGATTGAATGCCAGAAACGTCGTCAAGAGAAACGTCTCGATGGCGTGGGGTTCGTGCTTGTAGATGTGGTCGGCATGCCAGCCGTTGACCAACTCGTTGAAGCCGCGGTTCTCGATGTCCCAGCGTTGATGGCCCAAGCGCACCAGCTGCGCCGTGGAAACTTGCCGCGACCCCAAAGTCGTTAGCCAAACCCAATCGCTTTGATGCTCGTGGAGCTCGCCGTCAAGCTGCGAGCGCCGCCGCCAAGTCTCCACCGAACGAACGACGCGCAAGGGCTGGGCGACCTGCGGCCACGATAATAAGCCCTCGTGATCCCACCATTGGCAATCGCGTGAGCGATACTCGCCCGCCTGTGGGGGCTGGGTTCGCCACAGTCCTTGAACGTCTTGAAACAGGTGGCGGCGCTCGTCCTTGAGCACGATGACGGCGTCCTTGCCGTGCGCCAGCAGAAAGTTCACAAACGTCGCGTCGGCGTAAAGAGCGTCGGCCAAGACAACATCAAACGCCCGTGGGTAAGCGGCTAGAACGCGTTCGAGCAAACGTTTGGCGGCGGCCAGCTCGTCCTCGCCGGGGAGTTGCGGTTCGGCGTCGAGCAACAGCGGAAGCGGTTCGCCTTGGATGTTGAATGGCGAGGCGGCGGGCGCGTCACTGAGCAACTGCAGCGTCACTTGGCGGTGATAGTACTGCAGCTGTTCGCCGTCGCTGCGCTGAATGCGGCGCTCGAGACAGCCTCCACAGCAACGGCGGTAGCTGGCGTGAGACTCATGACCGTCGATCACAGCCACCCCTAATCCGCCGATGCCGGGCAAGGCCTTGTTGCGCTTGAGGCGTTCATACAGCTGCCGAATCGCTTGCCGCAGCACGGCCGTGTCGAGCGAGCTGTAGACGCGGCCAATGGTGTCCGCGCTGGGCAGCTTGCGGCCCAGCCATTTCTTCCAAAACGGCGCCCCCTCGAGCGTTTCCAAAGCGTTCAGGCTGCCCAGCCGGGCCCAGAACAGCGCCAGCGTCGACTCGACGACAGCGCGGGTGGGGATGCGCGGCTTGGGGCGGGAATCCGAGACCCCGGCGAGAAGGCGGCTGCGCAGGCCGTAACCCTTCTCCGCGTACTGGATCAGACGTCGAAGAACGTCACTCCTCCCGGCGGTCTTGGAGCCGCTTCCACTCGCGCTCGGAGACCTCTTCGAGCAGCCGCTCGAGCTGTTGATAGTCGGCTACGGCCTGGCGCACGCGTTGCTCCCAGCTGCGCGGCACGAACAGCTGTTGCACCTTTCCCCGGCGCGAGCGCACCAGATAGAGCGAGGCGTGCAGTTGACCCTGGGCGCAGCGACAGTTGGGCTTGCCGCAGACGCGTTGGCGCGGCGCCACGGTGCCATGCAGCAACCAGCGGCCGTGGACCAGCTGGGCGATGCGGGAGCGCAGCTTACGCTCGGCATCGGCGAGGCTGGAGCGAGCCGGGGCTGTCTTCATAACTGATATATATACAATATACCAGAACCAACTGCGCTGCAACTCCTCAACAGGAATGCGAATCTGCTCGGACCACAGGCCCAGCCCCAAACACCCGCTAAATCAATGGTTTCCGACCCTCAGGGAAATTGGATGCGGAACCGCTGCCTTAAACAGGGTCCTAGAGCGCTGTAGGAGGCCATTCGGGAGCCTCTCAGAGGGTCACTCAAGCGAACGTTTGTTTTCACCACGTAACCGAGTCAAGGTTCCGAGCGGTAAAATCGACGCATCTTGGTAGGCCAGACGATCAGCCATTACAAGATCATCGAGAAGCTCGGCGAGGGTGGCATGGGCGTAGTGTACAAGGCCCACGACGAGAAGCTCGACCGCAACGTCGCGCTCAAGTTCATCTCGAAGGCTTTCGCGACCGACGAAGAGAAGAAGCGCTTCTTGCGCGAGGCACAAGCCGCGGCGGCGGTCGAGCACCCGAACATCTGCCCTATCCACGAGATCGACGAGGCCGACGGCCGCGTTTTCTTTGTGATGGCCTTCGTCGAGGGGCGTACGATCACCGAGATGGTCGCCGACGGGCCGCTCGAATTCGAGCAGGCCGCGAGCATCGTGCGGCAAGTCGCCTCGGGCCTCGAAGAAGCTCACGAGCACGGAATCGTTCACCGCGACATCAAGGGCCAAAACATCATCGTCAACTCGAAGGGACGAGCGACGATTCTCGACTTCGGCCTCGTGCAGCGCAAGGGCAAGACCAGGCTGACCGCTACCGGGACGACCCTCGGAACCGCTGCCTACATGTCGCCCGAGCAGGCTCGCGGCGAAGAGACCGATGCTCGGACGGACCTGTGGTCGCTGGGCGTCGTGCTCTACGAGGCGCTGACGGGCCTGCACCCGTTCGATTCCGAGCATGACTTGGCCACGCTCTATCAGATCGTCAACGAAGAGCCCGAGCCGCTGACCAAGTACCGCGCGGACGTTCCGCTGGAGCTCGAGCGCGTGGTCGAGCGAGCGCTGGTCAAGGACAGGCGTGAGCGCTACCAGAGCGCGGCGGAGATCGTCGCGGACCTGACCGCGCCGTCGGGCGAGACGCGGGTCGTGACGGGCGCCCATCGGCCGGAGGCGCGCTCGCGGCGTTGGCTCGTGTGGCCGGCCGCGGCGGCTTTGGCCGGGCTGGCGGCGTTGGGCTACTTCTGGAGCGCCGGAGGGGACGCTTCGGGACCGGCGACGCTGACGCCGACCGCCCAAGCGCTCTACGACCAAGGCCAGTACTACCTGCAGCGCTACGAGCAGTCGGAGAACCTCGACCAGGCCATCGGGCTGTTCGAGGACGCCCGCAGAGAAGACCCCGACAGCCCTCTGATCGAGGCCGGCTTGGCCGAGGCCTACTACCGCGAATACATCTCGACCGACGACCGCAAGTGGCTCGACGGCGCGCTCAACGCCGCCAGCACAGCCGTCGATCGCGGCGGCCGTTCGGCCCAAGCCTTCGCGGTGCGTGGGATGGTCCAGAACGCCTACGGGCGCTCGACTCAGGCGATCGCCGACTTCGAGGCGGCGCGGGCGATCGACGAATCGAACGTCGACGCCGTGCGAGGTTTGGCCGAGGCGTTCAGCGACCAAGGACGGAGCGCCGAAGCCGAAGAGAAGTACAGCGAAGCAATTCAACTCGCGCCCGCGGATTGGACCGGGTACAAGACGCTCGGGATCTTCTATGCCCGGCAGAAGCGCTTCGTGGAAGCGGAAGAGCAGTTTCGAAGCGTCGTTCGACTCACTCCCGATAACGCGCTCGGCTACAACAACCTGGGAGCTGTTCAATCCGAGCTCGGCGAGATCGACCGGGCAACTGAGAGTTTTGAGCGTTCCGTCGCCATCGCTCCGCGCGCAACCTCCTATTCCAACCTAGGCAACCTGAGGTTCTACCGGGGACAGTATTCTGAGGCGGCGGGTGGAGTGAACTCTACCAGCTCGCCATCGACCTGAGCCCGAATGAAGACAAGTATTGGGGGAACCTCGGAGACGCGTACAGAATGCGCCGCCAGACGGGAGACGAGGAGAAGGCGAACGACGCATACGGTCGGGCGATTGAGCTTGTTCAGCGCCAGCTTGGCCTCAACCCAGCGGACGCCTATCGCCGAAGCTTGCTCGCTTTTTGGCTAGCGTGCCTCGGTCAGACAAGAGACGCGCAATCCGAAATCCAACAAGCGCTTTCGCTCGCCACGGACAACGCCGATGTGCTCTTTCTGGCGGCGTTGGTGCATGAAATCACCGGCCGACGGGTTGCGGCGGAAGAAGCCTACCGTGAAGCGCTAAGGCTGGGCTACCCGACAACGTATGCTGAGTTGCACCCGGACCTCCGGGCCATCTCCAGCCCGGAGGTCCGCTGAGCCCGGTGGTTCGAGACGGCGTCTCAGCACTCGTAGTCCCACTCGGGGTCATCGACGGGGTACCCGACCACGTCCACGGTGAACGGAACGTTCAGCTTCCCCGGGACGCTCTTGCCGTTCGCCTTCAGCCGGATCGTCGAGTACGGCCTGTGCGAGTTCCAGTTGGTGTCTTCGTAGTTTCCGGACTCGAAACAACCTGTGTTCACCACATTCTCAAATTCACGCTCAACATCCACATCTTCCTTGCCCCACGGCTTCCCCTTGCTCGGGTCGTGAACGACCGTATCGTTGCCCTGGGCGGTCGATATATGGAAGAGCTTTTCGGAGTTGGTCTGTCCGTCCGAGTTGTTGACGCTGTTGTTGACGGAGATTACGAAGCGAGTAGCCGTCAAGTAGTCGTAGTCATTGTCGTTTTGGGGGTTATCGACTTTGGGCTGTCTGAGAAAGAACTGCATTTCAGTTGCTTCCCTCGGGCTCACCTTGAAGTCCCAATCGACGGATTTTCCTGCCGACTCTTCGTGCTTTTGGATGTATAGGCCTGGGTTGAGATTGATCTGCGCCGGGGACGCCGGCCCTTTCCAGGTTATCCGGTGGTATTGGTAGGCAGGTTGACCGTCCGGCCCCGGCTTGCGTGATGGCGTGATCATGATTTGGTAGACAGACATCGTGTTGTTCTCCTCGGCGTGCTATTCCAGCACAAGCGCCTACGTACTTGCAACCACTACGCCATCCCTGCCCGCACAGCCCTAAGCGGTTGACGATAAGAGGCTTAGGGGTCGATGGCGCGGTTGCTGTCGTAAAATCTCCTTGTCTTGAGAAATCTCATGGCCCTGAGGGGCCCGGAGACGGGCTCAGACGGCCAGAATCTAAACCCAAGTGATTACACTGCGTCAAATGAAAATCGAGGGGCCTTGATTGCACACTTTCAGCTGCAATATCCCGCGCCGCAACATGTTGGAATGTTCGATACACCCCCACCTTGCTCTGGGGGCTACTACGGCTATGCCGCCCCTGGCGGGGCTTGAAGTGGGCCTGCTTTGAGGCAACCGGGAGCTCCGCGGCATGCCAAAGCCGTCCCGCGAGGCTCGCTAGTTTCCGATCTCGAAGACCGCGCGAATCTTGCGATCAACGCCGCGGTAGAACGTCCCGAAGGCCGGGCTCGCCAAGTTGTTCTGTATGTCGACCGGGTTGAACTGGTTCAGGATGTTGAAGAACCGGATGCCGGCGCGGATGACCGGCCGTTTGTCGCCCACAGGAAACGTAAATCTCTTGGTGATCTGAATATCCAGCGTCTGGAACATCGGGAAGCGGCCGGCGCGATTGCGCGCCCCGACGAAGTTGCGGCTCTCGTCCACGTGCGAGTAAGGGAAGCCTTGACGCAGCTCCAAGATCGGCGCCGCCCGGAAATCCTTGGGAAGGTCGATGTCCGCCCACAGCAGGAATCGATGGGGCGCGTCGAAGGCCAGCGGCGCTCGTTCATTCCCGCGGATCAAAGATAGCGGCGTCGGACCGAAAAGCGACCCGATGTCGTTGAGGTCTCCGACCGAAGAGGAGCGGATGTAGGATCCCGTGAAGTGATTGTTGCCGCCCACCCGGTAGCGTACGGTCGCTTGGTATTCCCGGTAGCTATCTTGACCGGTATTGTTCAGCGTCAAGTAGTCGGCGAGTCCGCCGTCGGGGCTCAACACGCCCTGCTCGCGCTCGATCAGCAGGTTGCGGCGGGTTCGGCGTTGTTGGTAACCCAGCCGTACAAAGAGGTTTGAGAATACTTCGCGGTCGACCTGCAGGCTCCAGCCGTAACTCTTGGGATTCTTGAGCGGACCCGTGATGCGGTGCGCGAACTGCCTTTCCGACAGCAACGCCCCCAGCGGGCTGAAGCGCCGGTAGGTCCTCAACGGCAGGCTGGTAAAGGTGGGGACGAACAGGCTAATCCGGTCGTAAAAGAGTCCGGACCCGCCGCGCAGCACGGTTCGCGAAGAGCCGCCGAGCGAGTAAGCGAACCCAATGCGGTACGAGGGATTGAGCTGTGAGGCGATCGAGTCGCGCTCCACACGGGCGCCGATGTCGACGATAAACGACGGTGAGAGCGACCATTTGTCTTGCACGAACACGCCGAAATCGGTCTTTCTGCTATCGACAATCGCGGGCTCGGTGAAGTCCATCTCGATCACCGGGTTGTCAGCGAGCCCGAGCCATGAAACCGGACTAAAGATCTGCGTCCCGTCGTAGTTTTCAGTCCCGACTTCAAAGCCGGCCTTGAGTTGGTGGGAGCCCAGTCGCTCGAGCGGCCTGAAGTTGTACTGCTCGGTCCAGCGCGGCCGCATCGCTTTACGGCTTTGGCGGTTGAAGAACCCTCCGCTCGCGCGCTCGATTCCAATCCGGGACGGCGCTAGGCTATTCGGCCGGACGTCGCTTTCGAGCCATTGCATCGAGAGATTCGACTGCAACACCGCGCCGCCGCTGAACTCTTGGGTATTTCGCAGGGAGAACAAGCGGCCGCGGCGACGCAAATCCGGCACGGATTGCTGAGGGACGAAGGTGTTGAGCCCGAAGAAGTTCAGCTTCTCAGGGAAGATCAGTAGGGTTGCGGTGCTGCGGTTCTGGTCGGTGTGGTGAGCGTCGAGCTGCGTGAATATGCTCAGCGCCTCGCGCTCGGTGTCCCTCTCGAGCACCGGAAGGTTCGCGTCCTCTTGCTGGGCGCGGACGAACTGATACTCGGTCGAGTGCAAGAAAGCCAGCTTGCCTTTCTTGATGGGACCGGTGATTGTCGCGCGCGGCGTGCTCGACTCGATCCCGATGATGCGGCCGCCTCGCTTGCGCGCCCTGGGGGTGAAGTTCTGCACCGTGATCTTCATCTCGTTGAAGTTCGACTGCTTGGTCTCGACCATCGAGACGGCGCCCGCGAATCCGCCGAATTGAGCGTCATAGGGGCTCGAGAGCACCTGGACGTTCGAGACGGTGTCGATCGGAAGGCTAAGCTGGGCAGTCCGGACGACCGGGTCGGTCACATCGACGCCGTTGAGTTGGGCGCCGCCTTGGCTGGCGCGGGCGCCGTTCATATTGATTTCGCCCGAAGGGCCTCGTAGCACGCCGGGAATCAGCGGCATCGCATCGTCGTAACTACGGTTGCGTTTGGGGACGTTGTCGAGCGTCGCTTCTCCAAGCGAGCCCCTCGAGGACGTCTCGGTAGGATCGATCTCGATGACATCGGCCGTCACCTCGATCTCTTCCACAACCGCGTCGACCTGCATCTCAACGGTGATCTGCAGCGAGTCTCCTTCCCAGGGAAGGCAAAATAGTTCGCTGGCCCCGCTCATGCCCTCCGAAGCGCCGCTGATCAGGTAACATCCGTCGGCTACGTCTCGGAAACGGAAGACTCCCAACTGGTCGCTCTCGGCGGTTGGATGCTCCGCTTCGGGCGATTCATCTGAAACCGGGGACAGCGTCATGATGGCCCCAGGAACCGAAAAGCTCTCCCCGGCGGGTCCCGGGGTCACCGCCAAGCCGCTGACGGTGCGGTCGCTGGTTTGCGCGGGCAAGACTGCCGAGAGGGCGAGCAGGCTCAGCGATAGGGCAAGGCAGACGAAGCTGGGGCGCAAGATCATGGGAAAGGGAAACCGCGAAGTCGGAGCTGGTCCGATGTCAACGAGCGGAGACGCGATACTTTTAGTGTAGCGTTCCAACGTTCGGGCGTCCGTTGTCTTTAGAGCCGGCGTGAAAACGATCTGGTCGTTCACGCACATCTGTACCGACGCGCCGAAATCGATCTGGTATACGATCTTGTGAGGAAAACTTCAGACTTGTCCTGGATGCTCTATTGATGAAGCGGGTTTGCGACGTCTCGGCCATCGCCTTGATAGTGGGGTATTTGGCGCTGGTTCAGCCCGCATTCGCCCAGAACGCGCGCGACGACCCAGCCCCGGAATCAGCGCGGTTGACCCACTTTCCATCCGAGTTGGGACGCAATTTTTTGACTCTCTTCTCTCAAGACAACCTTGTGCCGGCGCTCGGCGGCGCCGCGGCGGGGTCAGCCGTGATCGGGGCTGACGACAGCATTGTGAGGTTTTTCAACAAAGAAGGCCGCTGGGACGGATTCGACGCCGTTGGCAGGGAACTCGGCAAGTCGCAGGTCATCGGACCCGCGATCGGCGTGTCGTTGCTGGTCAGCCGCATGTCGCACAACGAGGAGTTCAGAGAGCTCAGTTATTCGCTCGCGCAGGGGTTCATCGTGATCAACATGGCCACCGGAGGCTTGAAGAAGCTCACCCGCCGCAATCGACCCGACCGTTCGAGCTTCAATTCGTTCCCGTCCGGGCACACGTCAAATTCTTTCACCTGGGCAACTATCGCCCAGCGCCGCTACGGCTGGAAAGTCGGCGCGCCGGCCTACGCGGTTGCCACCTACGTTGCAACCAGCCGACTTCAAAGCGGCAAACACCACCTGACCGATATCGTCGCCGGCGCAACGCTCGGATACATCGTCGGCCGGACCGTCAGCCGTAATCGCACCAGACAACGCGACAGGCGGTTGCGAATTGGGGTTACGGTTCCGGCTGGGGGCGGCGCCGCGCTGAGTCTCGGAATCCGCGTCCTTCCAGCTCGCTGAAAAAAGCTTGAAACGGGACTAAAATCCTAGTACTCTAGTATGTTAGTACTGTTACTTTATCGACTAGGGGCGGCGCAGACCGTCATATCAAGGCTCGAAGGAGGCGTTCCGGATTCATATATCGAAGGAGTGCACTCATGCCAAATGCTTGTTCCCCCCGATCCGTTCTGCGGCGTCTGCCGGCGGGTCTGACCGACGAAGCTTTTCGTTCCTGCCCGAGTGAAGTGATTATCGAAGCCAGGTTGCGCGAATTGCGCGAAGATCTTTCGCGCGTTGATCGGATGATCCGCGTGCTCGAGTGGGCTGAGGTAGGAGTGGAAAACCACCGCGCGGGCGGCTGAGTCGGGTCGTGTAGACGGACTCTTCCGATCGGCGGGTTCGACTTCGGACGTCGCGATTGGGCTTAGCTCCGATGCCTTACGATGAAGTCTGAGCCCAAAGCGCTCGTCTGGATGGCGTCAAGCCGTAAGGTTCTGACTCGATTTCCGGAGGCGATCAAGGCGAGTTTCGGCTTCGGTTTGTATCAGGCGCAGGTCGGCTTGACGCCGCCGAACTCGAAGCCTCTGAAGGGCTTCGGAGGAAGCGGCGTGCTGGAGCTGTTTGAGGATCACCGCGGCGATACGTATCGAGCTGTTTACTGTGTACAATTCGCAGAGGTGGTCTACGTTTTGCATACCTTTCAGAAGAAGTCGCCGCGCGGAGTGAAAACGTCCGATCGCGACTTACGTCTGATCCGTAGCCGACTTGCCCAATGCCGAGAGGAGTACGCCGAATGGCTGAAGCTCAAAACATAACCGGGCACGCGCCAGTTGAAGACAGTAGCGGGAATGTGTTCGCCGACATCGGCTTGCCCGAGCCAGACCAGCATCTCGCGAAGGCAAAGCTAGTTATCGAGATTCGCCGGGCCATCGAACGCTTGCAATTGAGCCCCGTCGAGGCCGCCAGCCGACTGGGACTCGCGGCTGCGCAAGTCAATGACATGCTGCAAGGGCGCTTCAGCAAGCTTTCAACCAGCCAGATTTTGGATTGTTTGAACCGGCTTGGACGAAACGTCGACATCGTTGTAAAGGACAAGGACCCACACCAGCAAAGGGCGGAAACGCGCGTTTTGTCGGCCTAGACGCAACAATTTCAGATCCTCGGTTGTTCTCGTTTACGAAGGGCTGTCAGCCTTTGAAGATCCACAACGCGGGAGTCTGGCTATTTGAAAAGCCCCGCTACCGCACGATGCTCTTCGACCTTGAGAGCGACCCCGAACAGAAGGCTCCGATCGAACACGAACAGTTCGAGCGTATAGGGCTGAGCTAGCTTCGCTCGTCAATCCAGATCCGGACCGTCTCGTCGCCGTCAGCCACGTTGACGATGTCGCCGCGCTTGTCGCTGAGCCGTTCGATCGCGGCGGGGAGGTTCAGGACGTCGTCATCGCCGCTGAGCAGGGCGTCGACGACATCAATCGGAATTTCGACTTGAACCGATTCGTCCCCGCCGTCCTTTTCAACCGAGTGGAGTGAACCCTAAAAATGAGACATTGAAATTCGGGACGAATTTCAGCGAATGGAAAGGAGTCCAGGATGGAAAGTCTCAAGCCGCGCAAGCCGCGGGAGTTCACGGTGGAGTTCAAGGAAGCCGCCGCCAGGCGGCTCCTAGCCGGCCAGAGCGGCACAGCGCTAAGCCGCGAGTTGGACGTCAAGCGCAGCCTGCTGTACCGCTGGCGGGACGCCTATCGCCAGGAAGGCGTCAACGGCTTGAGCCGGCGGCGAGGCCGGCCGAAACCCGGCCGCTCGGCGCCGCCCAAGATCCCTCGCGATCCGCGCGACGAACGCATCGCAGAGCTCGAACGACTGCTCGGCAAACAAGCCGCAGAGCTCGATTTTTTCGGACAAGCCTTTCGCGCCTTGAACCTCGCAGCCCCGACCAACGACGCCGGTGGCGCGAGCGGATCTACTCCATCGTCGAGCAGATCAGCGCCAAAGGCTCGCTCAGCGTCGAACACGCCTGCGAGCTCGGACGCGTGAATCGCGCCGGGTTCTATCGCCGGCTCGCCGTGTCGTCGCCCGCCGAGTGCGACATGGAATTGCGTGACCGCATGCAGCGGATTTCGCTCGAGAATCGTCGTTACGGCTACCGCCGCGTGACGGCCGAGCTGCGCCGCCAAGGCTTCCTCGTCAATCACAAAAAGGTCCTGCGGATGATGCGTAAGGACAACTTGCTGGCGGTACTCAAGCGGCGCTTCGTGCTAACAACGGATTCGAACCACTTCTTACCTGTTTATCCGAATCTAGCGGCGCACCTGAATGTGGACGGCGTCGATCAGTTGTGGCAATCCGATATCACCTACATTCGCTTGCGCGAGGCGTTCGTCTACCTCGCCGTGGTGTTGGACGCCTACTCGCGACGCGTGGTCGGCTGGCGGCTGGGGACGACGCTCAAAGCTGAGCTGGCTGTAGGGGCGTTGCGCGATGCGCTCGAGCTCAGACGCCCTGCCGCGGGGTGGATGCATCATTCCGACCAAGGCGTACAGTACGCTTCGAGCGCCTATGTCGAGCTGCTGGAGCAGCACGGCGCGATCATCTCGATGAGCCGCCGCGGCAACCCCTACGACAACGCGCGGGCGGAGAGTTTCATGAAGACGTTGAAGGCGGAGGAGGTTTGGTTGCAGCGTTATCGCACGCTTGACGAGGCGCGCGCATCGATCGGCGAGTTCATTGATGAGATCTACAACCAACGCCGGCTGCATTCGGCGTTGGGATATCGTCCGCCGGCGGAGTTTGAAGCGCTGGCGCGGCCGGCGGCAACAGCAGCGAGGAATCCGAAGTATGAGTTTTGAGAGGCATAGGCAAATCTATCAATCCGATGGGCCCTGGGCGGGCAGGGAGACATCGCCGGCGTTGGAGAAGCCGGGAGCGACCTTGGCGGCCGCCCCCGGCGCTCATCGTCTTGATGAGTTTGCGGCCGGGTATTCCTTGGCGGGTTGCTCTCCAGCAGAGCCCGCTTCCGCTTCCCCGGCTAGGACCAGCGTGCGACGATACAGCGAAGAAGGCAAGCGTTTTGCGGTGAATCGTAACCTGTCCCGATTTCGACTGTCTCACGCTTGGGGTTCACTCCAGTGACTCGCAAGGACCTGCCTTCGGTCTACGGACCGGTTTCCGAGCTCGGCAACGCCGTTTGGTACGGGATCGCGTCATGGGCAACCGGGGATGAATCGCTCCAAGTCTGGTCGTTCAAGCTGCCGTACGCGGCTTTGGAGCTCGCCGCGGGGTGGGCGCTCGCGGCGCTGATCAAAGCTCTCTCGCTGCCGGCGGGACGCTTGCTGATCTACCTCTGGTCGCCGCTTATCGTGGTCGAATTCTGGGCTCAGGGTCACAACGACTCGGCAACGGTCTTGCTGGTCGTGCTCGCTCTCACGGCGGCGAGCCTCAACCGCTGGAAGCGCGCCTTCTCGTGGTTGACCGTTGCGGCGATGGCGAAGTTCTGGCCGGCGATCCTGCTTCCCTTCTTTTGGCTGCAACGGGTCGAGGGCAAGTGGCATTTTAGGTGGAAGGCCGCCTTGGTCGTCCCCCCGCTCGTCTTTCTGCTCTGCCTGCCCTACGCCGGTGGAATCTCGAACGTCACCGAAATGCTTGAGGGATTCGTAGGCGGCTGGCGCAACAACGACAGCCTCTATGGCTGGATCTACGAGTACGTCGATGAAGACTTCGACCGCGGGACCGAGCTGGTGACGAAGATCTTGGCCTACACCCTCGCCGCCATTTGGGCGCTGCAATTGCCGCTCGAGCGCGCGGCGAAGTGGTGCGTGGTGGCGCTGCTGTTCCTGTCGGCGAATTGCTTCCCTTGGTACCTGAGCTGGCTTGTCCCGCTGCTGGCGCTACGGCCGAATGCCGGCTTGCTGATGTGGACCGCGCTGGTGTCGTTGTCGTATCACATCTTGATTCGCTACAGCATCCTGGGTGAATGGCAAGACGTAGACGACGTCCGGCTGATCGAGTACGCGCCGGTCTATGCACTGCTGGCCGGCACGGCCCTCGTCGGCGTAGCGCGGCGCATGGGCCGCCGCGTGCTAGGATAGCTGCCGATCCCGGAGGAATTCATGAAAACCATCCGAAACTCTCTCGTCCTACTCGCGGCTTTCGCGGTGATGGCCTCGGCGGCAGCCCATGCCGAACTGCCGATGAAGAAGATGTTGAACTTGAAGGTGGCCAAGAACATCGCCGCAGCCGCTGAGAAACACGCGACGGCGAACAACTGGAAGGTGGCGATCGCGATTTTCGACGACGGTGGCAACTTGCTCTATTTCCAAAAGATGGACGGCGTTCAGATTGGCAGCATCGAGGTCGCACAGCAAAAGGCGCTGAGCGCGTTGAAGTTCAAACGGCCGACGAAAGCCTTCAGCGACGACATTGATGGCGGCAGGAGCCAATTGCTCGTTTTGCCGGGAGCGGTGCCGTTCGAGGGCGGGCTGCCGCTTATGTCAGGCGACCAAATCGTTGGCTCGATTGGTGTCAGCGGCGTGACGTCCGAGCAAGACGGCATGATCGCGGCGGCCGGGTCGAAGGCTCTGTAGTCATGCGGCGACTTCTTCCTCTGATCGGGTTGCTTGCGCTCGGCTGTTCCGAAGCGCCGCCTGAACCACCCGTCGAATTGGGCTTCAACGGGCGCTGGATCATCGCGCCTCAAAACCATCCCGCCAAGCGCGCGATGTGGCTCGAAGTCAGCGGCGCCGGGACGGCCGAGATCAGCGGCTTCGCCATCGGCGGCGGACCCGGCGGCCAACTCGACGCGATCGTTGACGCCAAGATCGAAAACGGCGAGCTCAGCTACCGCGTCGACCGCCATGTCGGGCGTGGAGAAAGGCGACGCTTCGTCGAGACCCCTTCACGCGCCCGGTTGGTCGGCGATGAGCTTCACGGTTCGACCGATCTGGGCGACGGCATCGAATGGATCGGGTATCGCGCGCCGGAAATCACCGACCGCGATGACGGTTCGTGGACAGAAGGCGAGACGCTCACGCTATTCGACGGGACCAACCTCGACGCCTGGGAAACACTGAATCCCGGCCGAGAGCAGGAGTGGTTCATCGATGACAGTGTGATGAAAAACCACGAGGGCGCCGACATTTTCCAAACAAAAGAGAGCTTCTGGAACTTCCGGCTTCAGATCGAGTACCGCGTGCGCCCTGAAATGAATGGCGGGATCGGGCTGCGGTCTCGTTATGAGATTCAGATTCTCGACGATCACGGTCAACCCTCGACCAAGAGTGGAAATGGGGCGCTCTATAGCCGCATTCCCCCGAGCGTCAACGCCAGCAAACCGGCCGATGAATGGCAGACTTTCGACATTACCTTGATCGGGCGCGACGTCACGGTTGTCCTCAACGACCAGACGATTATCGACAAGGGTGTGGTCGACGGGTTTACGGCGATGGCGACGGATTGGCGTGAGAGCGAGCCGGGCCCGATCACATTGCAGGGCGATCACGGCGCGGTCGAGTTTCGGAAGATTCTGCTGACCAAGCTGGAGCATTGAGGGTAAGGGAATACCGCTTTGCCGCCGACGTGGCGTACGGCTATGCCGTGCCGCCTTGCGCTTGCAGCGCAAGGTCTCTTCTGCGACGCCTGTCGCCCGATAGTCGCCCACTGGCTTCCGTGGAGGAAGTGAGAAACCTTGCACCACAGGTGCAAGGCGGCACGGCATAGCCGTACGCCACGTCGGCGGCCATCACGCACACCATCTAGGTCGTGAGATCCACAACCTTTCCAGGGTTCATCAGGTTCTCGGGGTCGAGAGCCAGCTTGATGCTCCGCATAACATCCACTCCCTCGCCGTGTTGAGCCCGCAGCGCGTCGAGCTTTCCCACGCCGATTCCGTGTTCGCCCGTGGCGGTGCCGCCCATCGCCAGCGCCCGGTCGACCATTCGGTCGTTGACGCCCATGACCGTCTTCAGTTCTTCTTCGTCATCCGCGTCGAGCATGAAGACGACGTGGAAGTTGCCGTCGCCGATATGGCCGAGGATCGGGGCTAGGAGCCCTTTCTCTTCGGCGTCTTTGCGCGATTCTCTGATGCATTCCGCAAGCCTTGAAATCGGCACGGCAACATCCGTCGGCCAGCCTTTCGCTCCGGGCCGCAATGCTTTGATGGCGTAGTAAGACTTGTGCCGAGCGTCCCACAGCTGTTCTCGGTCCTCGCGCTCCGCGGCCCATTGGAACGCTCCCGCCCCGTGTTCGGCGGCGATATCGCCCGTCATCTGGGCCTGTTCTTCGACACTCTTGGGCGCACCGTGAAACTCGAAGAACACGGTGGGCTTCACGGGGTAGTCCACCTTGGAGTAGGCGTTCACCGCTCGAATGGAGCTCTCGTCCATCAGCTCGCAGCGCGCCACGGGAATTCCCGCTTGGAGGACCTCGACGACGGTATCAACGGCTCCCTCGAGAGTCTCGAAGGGGCAGACCGCCGCCGACATCGCTTCGGGCAGCGGCTGCAGACGCAGCTGGATCTCGGTAATGACGCCAA
Organism: Bryobacterales bacterium; assembly: GCA_965247515.1. Taxonomy (GTDB): domain Bacteria; phylum Acidobacteriota; class Terriglobia; order Bryobacterales; family UBA6623. Next base: position 3,615,004 of record OZ252029.1, read on the forward strand.
GCGTCCCCTCTGAGCCGATGAACAGCCTCGTCAGGTCGTATCCCGCGGAAGACTTGCGGGCGCGGCCGCCGGTCCGGATGACGCGGCCATCAGCGAGAACGACCGTCAGCCCGAGGATGTTCTCGCGCATCGTCCCATAGCGCACCGCCGTCGTACCCGAGGCGCCTGTCGCGGTCATGCCCCCGAGCGATGCGTCAGCGCCGGGATCGATTGGAAAGTGCAGCCCTTGCTTCTCGAGCTCAACGTTGAGCTGGTTACGCGTGATTCCAGCCTGGACGCGGCAATCGAGGTCATCCACGTTGACTTCGAGAATCTTGTTCATCCGTGACAGGTCGACCGAAACGCCCCCGTGGATCGCCTGAATCTGCCCCTCAAGCGAGGTGCCAGCGCCGAACGGAATGACAGGCGTCGAGCTCGCGGCGCACGCCCTCACCGTAGCGGCGACTTCCTCATTGTTGATGGGGAACGCGACGGCATCAGGCGGCGCGGCCGGTTGGCGGCCTTCGTCTTGGCTATGGGATTCAATATCGTAAGGGGAAAGCGAGAGGCGCTCGCCCAATAAAGCTTCAAGCTCGCTTAGGAGCTGGTGTCCAGTCGAAGGTCTAGCCGTCATACCGGCTCATTGTCGCAGCTGCCGGAGTTCGGACACTGTTTCGCTACACGGATACTGAGCCGCGGACGGAAAGTCCGCGCCGACTCCTGTTACTCAGCGTCGCCAGGCGCGGACTTTCCGTCCGCGGCTCGGTATGGCGCCTTCCGCCTCCGGCAGATTACAGCCGTTTCCTCCACTAGAACTCGATCGAAGCCAACAGCTCCGAAGGTTTCTGTTCGAGCGCCGAACACAGCAGCAGCAAGCTCTCCATACTCGGCATGTGCGCGGCGCGTTCAATCGAGCTGAGCTGCGAAACGCTGATCCCAGAGTGCTTGGCCAGCTCCTTGAGCGACCATTCGCGCTCGACGCGCAGCACTTTGATGCGCCGGCCCAGCTGATCGCGAAGACGGTCCTGTGGCGGGCGCCCGAGACGGAAAGTCTCGATGGCATGATCAAGCGTCTGCCGGAGCTGAGTTAACGAGAACGGCTTCGCAAGATAGTCGAACGCTTTGCGCTGGAACGTCGCTCGCATGTCCTCGAGCGAGGGATAGCCCGTCACGATGATCACGCACAGGTCAGGGTATTTCCCTCGCAGTTTGTCGAGCACCGCTTCCCCGCGAAACGGGCCCATCTTCATGTCGAGCAGCAGGATGTCGGGCCGGCGTTCTTCGCAAGCTTTTTCGAGCTCATCGGCGTGCGAAAAGCAGCGGACTCCGTAGGAGCCCTCGTCCACCAGCAGATCTTCGATGTAGCTCAGGAAATCGACATCGTCGTCGAGGACCGCAATGTCGACGAACGCACGGGGAGCCGTGGGCTTCTGGGCTACGACTTCGGGGTCACTCATAGGCCGCTATTTAAGACGAACGCACACCAAGGTCCGCTGGTTGCGAACATAGAACAGTCCGTCGGCCAGAGCCGGGTAGGCGCGAACCGTTCCCGGCAAGATCTGGGCTCTCGAGAGCGGCTCGAAACGTTCAGAGCTCGCGGGGGCGGTGACGAGTTCGCCGTTCTCGCGCATGAGTAGCAATAGGTCTCCGGCCAGCGTAATCGTCCCCGAGCCGAAACTCTCCTCGCTCCACAGAACATCGCCGGTTACTAGGCGGACAGCGCGCAGGCTCGCACCGTATTCCTGGCGGCCGTGGTAGCCATAGAGCACGCCGTTGTGGTGAACGGCGCTCGAATAGTGGTTGGCCAGGCTGTCTTCGCCCGACCATAGCTCGCGAAAACCATCCGCTTGGGCCTCCAGCGCGATCGCCCCGGTCCCGTAGCTGGCGGACAGAAAGACCCTTTCGCCCGCGACGATCGGCGTTGCCGCGTTTACGGTAGCTTGGCTACGAGACCTCCAACGCTTCTCGAACAGAATCGCCCCGTCCGCGGGCTCGACGGCCAGGAAGCCTTCGCGAGTGAAGAACAGGATTTGCCTCTTCCCGCCAATCGTCGCGGCTACCGCCGAAGCATAGCCGGCCTCGTGCTCGGTCGCCTTCCAAAGCAGGCGGCCACTGTCGCGGTCGAGCGCCACGACCCCCGCGCCGTCGCCGCCGCCCACATTGAGAAACAGCCGCGAACCCTCGACCAGAGGCGTCCCTGCAGCCCCAAAGAACCCCTTGCGGACGCCGAACTCGCGATGGGTGTCAAGCGACCAAATCTTCTTACCCGTCGAGAAGCGCAGGCAGCTGAGGATGCCCTGGGCCCCAAACACGTACACCTGGCCGCCGGCGATGACGGGACTCGCGCGGGGGCCTTCGTCGAAGCCGAAGTCGTCCCTGTAGGATGTCGGGCTTTCGTACTTCCAGATTGGATTGCCGCTCTCGGCCTCGAGCGCTTCGACAACCTCCGAGCCACCCTGACGGTGGAAGAGAATCAGCCGGCCGTTCGAGACCACGGGATTCGAGAAGCCCGCGCCGACCGCTCGCTCCCAAACCAGCTCGGGGCCGTCGGGGGGAAGCGTTCCGGTCAAGTGCTCAGCTGAAGAGCCGTCGCGCGAAGGACCCCGGAAATCGGGCCAGTCATCGGCGCATACGACCCAAGCCGTGACCGCGGCCAGCAGATAGATCCGAATCGGCGCGTTCATTCGGCTAGGAACCCGTCGCCGCCTGAGCACATCCAACTCCAGCAGGCGCCGGCGGGAGATTTAATAGTAGCCTGTTGGGCTCGGGTACGAACCTGATTTGACTACCGTTCGCGGCACTGACGTCCTCTGGCTGCTGTTCCTGGTCGGCCTCGCCGCGCTGGGCCTCACACGCCCCGACCGCTCGCTCCTCGAACCCGTTGCCTTGCTCGCACTCGGAGTCGTACAGATCGCGGAAGGGCGACTTGGCTGGGCGGACTCGCCGGGTCCATCGATATGGGCAATCAGCGGAAAGCTAGCGCTTTGCTACCTGCTGATCTGGGAAACAGGCGGAATCGAGAGCAGCTACTACTTGATCTTCCTGTTGCCGATCGTCTCGGGGGCGTCGTACTTCCGGCTCCGCGGCGCGCTGGTTACGGCCGCCGTGTCGAGCGGCCTGTATCTGTCGTTCCTGCTCTACGTGCTTGACCGCTACTACGTGCCGGCCGACGGCGCTTTCGAGCTGGCCATTCGAGTACTTTTCTTCTTCCTGAGCGCCATCCTGGTCAATCGCTTGATTGAGAAAAACCGACTCCAAACCGAGCGGCTGGGCGACGCCTACCGCGACCTCAGCGAAGCCAAGGACGAAGTCCGGCGCTCGGAAAGACTCGCGGCGTTGGGTCAGCTCTCGGCCGGGCTCGCGCACGAGATCCGCAACCCCCTGGGTGTGATCTCGGCCTCCGCCGAGCTCCTCCACAAGAATGTCTCGGGTGAAAACGAAGTCGCCCGCGAAGTCGCGACAATGATTGGGACCGAGGTCAATCGGACTAATGCCTTGGTGACGCGATTCCTTGACTTCGCGCGCCCGTCGACCCTTCATCGCGAAGTACAAGACCTGAACGACATCGTGAATCGAGCGATCGGACAGCTCAAGGACCGTGACAGCGTCGAGGTCGTTTCCGTGCTTGGGCCTCTGCCGCCGTTTTCGTTCGACGCCACGCTGATCGAAAGCTCGGTCCATAACCTACTGCTCAATGCGCGCGACGCGATGCCCGACGGCGGCCGCATGCGAGTCGAGACCGCGCGGGATGGCGACAAGGCCCTCATCACGGTTGCCGACACCGGCTCGGGCATTCCCGCCGACAAAGTGGAAGACATCTTCAACCCGTTCTTCACCACCAAAGCCCACGGCGTCGGTCTCGGCCTGGCGATGGTGTCGAAGTTCATCGACAGTCATGGCGGCCAAATCTCGGTCGAAAGCGAAGAAGGGAACGGTACGACATTCCGCATCGTCCTGCCCATCACGAAAGACGAATGAAAAACAAAGCTAAGCGGATCCTGCTGGTCGACGACGAGGTCAAGATGCTTCGCGTGCTTGAGCTCCAACTGCAGACCTCTGGGTATGAAGTCCGCAAGGCCGAGAGGGCTGAGATTGGCCTCAAGCTCATCGAGTCCTCCGAATCAGAACCCTTCGCCCTAGTGATGACCGACCTGCGCATGCCCGGCATGGACGGCCTGAGCTTCCTCAATAAAGTGCGCACACTCGCTCCGCATACGCCGGTGGTCGTGATGACCGCGTTCGGCACGGTTGAAACCGCGGTCGAAGCCATGAAGGCCGGCGCGAGCGACTACCTGCTAAAACCTTTCTCGCTCGACGACATGATGATCACCATCGAGAAGGTTCTCGAGCTGCACGCGCTTCGGACCGAGAACAAAGAGCTCAAGGCCAAGCTCACGCGGCGCTACGACTTCGGCCAGATCATCGGGCATGGCGAGCTGATGCGCGACGTCTTCGAGACCGCCAAGCGTGTGGCCGCGGCTCGGGCGACCGTGCTGCTGGGCGGCGAGAGCGGGACGGGAAAGGGTTTGTTGGCATGGGCGATTCACCTCAATTCACCCCGCAGCGAGGCGCCGTTCGTAAAGATCACCTGCTCGGCGATCCCTGAAAACTTGATGGAATCTGAGCTCTTTGGCTACGAGAAAGGGGCCTTTACCGGGGCGATTCGCACACACGCCGGCAAGTTCGAGCAGGCCGATAGCGGGACGGTTTTTCTCGACGAAATCGGCGACGTCCCGCCAGCGATCCAGGTCAAGCTCCTGCGGGTGCTCCAAGAGCGTGAGTTCGAGCGACTTGGCGGGACCAAGACGATCGCGGTCGATGTCCGGATCGTCGCTGCGACGAACCAAGACCTCCGCGCGGCGCTCGAAGAGGGCACGTTCCGCGAGGACCTTTACTACCGACTAAACGTAGTACCGATCAATCTGCCTCCGCTAAGAGACCGCAAGGAAGATATCCCTTACCTGGTCGACCACTTCATCGAGCGCTTCGCCCCCGACACGGGCGGGAGGGTGAAAGGTATTGCTCCAACCGCGCTCGACAAGCTGCGCACTTACCATTGGCCGGGCAATGTGCGCGAGCTCGAGAACATCATCCAACGCTCGATGGTGCTGGCGACTGACGAGGTCTTGCAGCCCGACGATATCCAGCTGGACCTGCGGCGCCCGCCCGCGGGCTCGGTCGACGGAGTTGGATTCCTGCCGGAAGGGATGACGCTCGACCAGTACGAGCAGGAGCTGATCCGAGAAGCGATGCGGCGCACTGACGATAACAAGAGTCAGGCGGCGCGGTTGCTCGGGTTAACGCGCAACGCGTTGCGGTATCGGCTAACGCAGATGGGGATGGAGGAGTGAGCCCGCCGCCGGTGGCGGCGGGAAGGGAGCCATTAGCGGCGTCCGCCCTTTACATTTAGCCGGGACCAGGCCGACAACATCGCAACCCGCCGGCGCCGCGCTCTGCCCCCCAATAGGACGCCCAATAGCCCAGCTAGTTCGATGGGTCGCAGAAACGTGGTTCTCCGCTCTTCCCTCCTAGGAAATCGGGCAACGTCGGGGGGCCCAATAGGGAGCGCTATTGGGGGAGCGGGTGATGCTGGAGAAGAGACCGTGCGCCACATCAAGCGACTGCTATGGCGGTCGGTCTCGCTACTTGCGAAAGCTCGCCGACAGCACCTTCTTGCGCAGCCGGATCGCCTCCGGCGTTACCTCGACCCACTCGTCGTCGTTGACAAACTCGATCGCCTGGTCGAGGTTCAGCAACTTCGGCGGCACCAGCCGAATCCCCTGCTCCGCGTTCGACGAGCGCATATTCGTGAGCTTCTTTTCGCGAACGATGTTCACGTTAAGGTCGGCATCGCGCGCGTTCTCGCCGACGATCATGCCTTCGTACACCTCCAGGGCTGGGCGCACGAACATTTCGCCGCGCTCTTGGAGGTTGAAGATTGCGTAGCCGGTCGTCTTGCCGGCGCGGTCCGCGATGAGCGATCCCGTCGGGCGCATGGGGATCTCCCCCTGCCACTCGACGTAGCCGTGGAACAGCGAGTTCATGATCGCGGTCCCCTTCGTTTCGGTCAGCACCTGACTGCGCAGCCCGATCAGTCCACGCGACGGGATCTCAAACTCGATCCGCACGCGGCCGGAGCCGTGGTTGATCATCTTGACGGTCTTGCCCTTACGCGAGCCCATCGTCTCCATCACGACGCCGACGAATTCCTCGGGGCAGTCGACCGTGAGATGCTCGAGCGGCTCGTGCTTCTTGCCGTCGATCGTCTTCGTGAGGATCTCGGGCTTGCCCACCATCAGCTCGAACCCCTCGCGCCGCATCGTCTCGACCAAGATCGCCAACTGTAGCTCGCCGCGGCCCGAGACCCGAAACGAGTCTGTCCCCTCGCCTGGCTCGACTTCGATCGAGACGTTGGTCAGTAGCTCGCGGTCAAGCCGGTCGAGGATGTTGCGGGAGGTCACCCATTTTCCTTCGCGTCCAGCAAAAGGGGACGTATTGACCGCAAAGGTCATGGCGATGGTGGGCTCGTCGATTTGGACCTTCGGCAGCGGGGCGGGGTTGTCGGCGTCACTAACGGTTTCGCCGATCGTGATGCCTTCCACCCCCGCGATGGCAAGGATGTCGCCGGGGCGGGCTTCGGACTCCTCGATTCGTTTTAACCCTTCGAACGAGTACATCTTGGTGATGCGTGTCTTCTCGACGGAGCCGTCGAGCTTGCAGATCGAAACGTCTTCGCCTAGCTTGAGCGTCCCGGCGAAGACGCGGCCGATGGCCATCCGCCCCAGATAGTCGTTGTAATCGAGGTTCGCGACCAGGAGCTGCAAAACGGCGTCGGGGTCGCCGGTCGGCGGCGGCACGGTTTCGATGATCGTTTCAAACAGCGGTTTTAGGTCTTGCGAGGAGTCCTCGGGATCGAGCTTGACGACGCCATCGCGTGCGATCGCGTACAGGACCGGGAACTCGAGCTGGTGCTCCTCGGCGTCGAGGTCGATGAAGAGGTCGTAAACCTCGTCGAGGACTTCTTGGATGCGCGCGTCCTGGCGGTCGATTTTGTTGATGACGACGATGGGTGTCAGGTGCGCTTCGAGCGCCTTCATTAGGACATAGCGGGTTTGCGGGAGTGGGCCTTCGCTGGCATCGACCAGCAACATGACGCCGTCGACGATTTTGAGCGCTCGCTCGACTTCGCCGCCGAAGTCGGCGTGGCCGGGAGTGTCAACAATGTTGATTTTGTAGCCGCCGTAGCGTACCCCCGTCGTCTTGGCTAAAATCGTGATCCCGCGTTCGCGCTCCAGCTCGCCCGAATCGAGCGCGCGGTCGGCGACATCCTCTCGCTCGCCGTACACGCCGCTCTGACGGAACATGGCGTCGACCAAAGTGGTCTTGCCGTGGTCGACGTGGGCGATGATTGCAATGTTGCGGATAGACGAAGTCTGCATGCGGATACAGCGATCCTCGGATTCCAAAAGTGGCGATCGGGGGAGGGAGAACGGGCCCAGGCGGAGAATGGCCGGACAGCGATCTTCAGTCTAGCCCGTCTGAGAGAGCGGCGTCCTTCGCGCCAGATCCGTGCGAATGAGGGGTTCGCCATTGGCGGGCGTTTTTGTTTGAACATCCCGAGCTTGCTAGAATGCGCGCCTATCGTGAAAACACCCCGACGCCTCCGCCAGCTCCTGATCGCGTTCGGTATGGTTGTCTGGATGGCCTGTAGCGGCGAAGAGCCCCAGAGGGGACCGCTTGTTGAAACGCCATCAGGCAGTCTCGAGGGACTGTGGGCCGACCAGGGCGCCGGCATTTCGGTCTTTCGCGGGATCGGGTTCGCGCAGCCGCCGGTTGGGGAGCTGCGGTGGCGTCCTCCCGAGCCAGTTGAGCCCTGGGATGGAGTGAAAACGGCGGCGGAGTCTTCGCCGGCCTGTTGGCAGCCGCGCAATGCCGACAATTCTCCTTACGCCCGAGGTGAGCTTGCCCGCGGCGAGGACTGCCTGACGCTAAACGTTTGGACCCCGGCTCAAGCGGGCGAGCGGCTGCCCGTGATGGTCTGGTTTCACGGCGGCGGGCACACCTCGGGCGTCGGCAGCGCGAAGATTTTCGACGGCACGGCCATGGCCCGCAAGGGCGTGCTGATGGTGACGGCGAACTATCGGCTGGGACAGCTGGGCTTCATGGCGCATCCGGCTCTGACGGCTGAGTCCGAGCATGAGGCGTCGGGCAACTACGGGCTGCTCGATCACGTCGCGACGCTCGAGTGGGTGCGCGACAACATTGCGGCCTTCGGCGGAGACCCGGGCAATGTGACGATCTTTGGGCAGTCGGCGGGCTCGTGGTCGGTTTGTCTGCTGCAGGCTTCGCCGTTAGCGCGGGGGTTGTTTCACAAGGCGATTGGCCACTCGGGCGGATGCTTTGGGGCGCCGCGGCCGCACTTGGCGGTTACCGGCGGCAAGGCCACTGAAAGATCGGGTCATGATGCTGGCCTGGCGCTCGCGGCCAAGCTTGGAATCAAGGGCGAAGGTCCCGAAACGGCCGCGGCGCTGCGGGCTGTCAGTGCGGAGGATGTGATCGCGACGGGCGTGCGGACCCAAGCGCTGGTGGACGGTTGGGTCCTGCCGAAGCTCGCCGACGAGATCTTCGCCGCAGGCGAGCAGAACGACGTGAAGGTCATTGTCGGCTCGTTGTCTGACGAAGGCAGCACGCTGTTTGCAAGCATGCCTGAGACGCCCCACGATGAGTTTGTCGCCGGACTCCGCAAACTTTACGGCGCCGATACCGACGCATTTCTCGCCGCGTACAAGGTCGAGATCGACGCATCAACGAAGATCGCCTCGCAGGCGATCGCCGCGGATCGGCTCTTCACTTGGCAGATGCGCGCGTGGGCGCGAGCGATGCGCGGGAGCAACGACGTCTACCGCTACTTCTTCAGCCACTCGCCCCCGGTGTTCCGGCTCTACATTCCCGACCGGCCAGAGCTTGACTTCCCTGGGGGACAACGCGGCGCCGGCGCGTATCACTCCGGCGACCTCGCCTACGCCTTCGGCAACGTCGGCCTTGTGGGCGTGGATTGGAACGACCGCGATCGCGAGCTCGCGGATCAGATGTCGGGCTACTGGGCAAACTTCGCCAAGACGGGCGATCCGAATGGGGGAGGCTTGCCCCGTTGGCCGAAATACGATCGCGAGAACGAAACGGCGCTCGAGTTTGGGGCGGCCGAAACGGCGCCGCTGGCCGGCGTGCGCCAGCCGAAGCTAGACCTGTTCGACCGATCGTACGGGGTAGGCGGCTCGCCTTGAACCCTCCACCGCCCGGGGCTAGGGGCAATGCTGTTTACTTAAGGCCGCGTTGCGAGTCTGTCCGCCGGAACCCGCTCCCTTGCGGTCGCGGCTCAGAAGTCCGCGATTGTCGTTTGAAACGTGGTGTCAGAGCCGCGACCGCAAGGGAGCGGGTTCCGCAAACCTAAACCATAGCCAGTCCTATGTATACAGTATTAGGCCCAGGGGCGAGTCGTACTGGCGGCGCTCGAACGAAATCCCAGGCCTCACCCGACGCGCCGATGGCGGAAACCGCCCTGGCGTATTCGATTCCAAAAGGGATCGGGTTGCGCGATGATCAAGGCGTGGAAAGCGTTTTCTTCACGGCTTCACTGGCGCCGGGCTCAAGGCGAGGCTCCATCTCACGCCGTGTTCTCCGCTGTATCCTGCTCGCGGCTTGCCTTGCGATGCCGGCCCTGCCGCAGTGCCAGATGTGCAGAACCGCCGCCGCCGCCCAGCAAGAGAAGGCCGCCAAGGCCCTCAACGCGGGGATCGTGGTCCTCGGGCTGCCTCCGGTCGCAATTCTGCTGGGCATCGGCGGCCTGTTATATCGTTATCGCAATGGGTCCGGGATAAACAATCGGTCCGGGATAAAGTAGTAGCTTGGCCGAATCAAACTTGTACGAGCGCATCCTCGATGCCGCCTCCGGCGCTGTTCCGGACAAAAAAGCCGCCACGCCGCGACATTCCGCGGCCGTCATTCTCTGGCGCAGAAACCCCGATCTGGAAGTCTTTTGGGTTCGGCGCTCCGCCCAGCTCAGGTTCATGGGCGGCTGGTACGCCTTCCCCGGCGGGGCGCTTGCGCCATCGGACAAGAATGTCGAGCTGCACGGCACGGCTGCGGGCCTCGATGTCGAGTACAATCCAACCGATGTCCCCGGGGGCGACCCCGCTCTCGGGCCTCTTGCCCCAACCGGCGTCGTATGTTGCGCCCTCCGCGAGCTCTTCGAAGAGACCGGGGTCCTCGCGCATAGCAGCGATTCGGACCCCTCGGCGGAGAGCCTCAGCGCAGCCCGTGACAAGCTGCTCGAAGACGCGGCCAACTTTCCGGCGGCGCTCAAGGAGCTCGGGGTAACACCCGACGCCTCGGGCCTGGTCTGGGCTGGCCGCTGGGTCACGCCGCGATTCTCGCCGGTGCGCTTCGACGCCCGATTCTTCCTGCTGGAGTGGCCGGCGACCCGAGCCCATCAGCCAATTGTCATTCCAGGCGAGTTGGACGTCGGCGAGTGGATCAGTCCAGCCGAAGGGGTCCGCCGCTGGGCGCACTCGGAAGCGTTGATCGCGCAGCCGATCTTGCACGCCCTACGGGTGCTTTCCCAAGACGGTCCCGACGGCGTCAATCGTTTACGTCCCGGCCCGGACGGCCCAGCGCCATTTCGCATCGAATTTCGTCGGGGAATCAACTCCATCCCGCTACGCACGCGTACCTTGCCGCCGGCGTCGACGACAAACGCCATCGTGATGGGCGGCCGCGACATGGTGCTGATCGACCCCGGCTCTGACGGCGAGGAGCAAATCGCCATTCTGAACCGTGCCGCGCGCTCCGCCGCTCAAGCCGCTGGGGGCATCATCAAGGCGATCTGGCTCACACACCACCACCAAGATCACACCGCCGGAGTGGAGCAAATGCGCAAGACGCTCGGCGTGCCGGTCTGCGCCCATCCGCTGACGGCCCAGCGCCTCGCTGAGCAAGGGATCGAAGTCGATCAGCTCCTCCAAGACGGGCAGATCGTGACCCTAGCCGGCGACCCGCCGATGAGGATTCGCGTCCTCCACACGCCCGGCCACGCACGCGGGCATCTTTGCTTCTACGACGAAGGCTCGAAGACGCTTATCGCCGGCGACATCATGTCCGCCCAGAGTACGATCGTCATTGATCCGCCTGAAGGAAACATGACCGACTACCTCGACTCGATCGACAAACTGATCGCGGTTGGGCCCGACGTGGCGCTTCCCAGCCACGGCACACTGATCAGCAAGGCAGTTGAAAAACTCAAGGCGCTCAAAGCTCATCGGCTGCGCCGCGAGGAACGTATCTTGAAGGCTTGGCAAGACGGCGTAAAAGAGCCAGCCGACATCGTCCCGGCCGTCTACACCGACATCGGCGAGATGGAAAGGCCGCTCGCCGAACGCCAAGTCATCGCGCACCTAGAGCGCCTCGAAGGACTCCGATAGCTATGAAACACACCTTGAGCCGGAACCAAGAAGGCCGCCAGGAGCCGCCTTTCGGAGCCGCCTGCGCGAGCGGGCGGTTGCTGCAGAAACACCCCGCTAACGCAGGGTGCTCCGAACTTCCCGCCGCATTTGTACTAGCGCTCGTCGCCGTCATCTCTCTCGTGGCAACGGGGATTGCGAGCGCGCAGCAGCCCGGCCATGTCGATCCAGGACCCGTCTTGCGCGCCGCCGCGAAGGCGATGGGCGTTGACAAACTTCACTGTATCTCTTACTCGGGCGAAGGCTATTCAGGAAAGGTTGGCCAGAACGTCACCCAAAACACCGACTGGCCAGCCGGCGAGCCGTTGCTCAACTACACCCGCGTGATCAACTTCGACGAACACACCTCGATCGAGACCTTCGAACGCACCCCCGGCATGAATCCGCGCTCCTGGAAGTACGCCTCCGGCTGGATGGGCGGCACTCCTCTCCAACAGCATCGCCGCCAGACCTTCGCCGTCAACGGCAAACACGCCTGGCACATTGACGGCGATGGCGAAGCCATTCCCGCGCCCGACAACGCCGAGCTCTGGCAGCTCGACAGCTGGCTCAACCCCGCGGGCTTCGTCAAAGCGGCGATGATGCCCGGCGCGAACCCGACAGCCGTGTGGCGTTGGGAAATGGCTGAGAGCGGGCGCGACGGCGCGACCACCGCCGGCATCGAAAAGATCATCCTGGTTTCAGCAACGATCCTAGGGCGCTATCGCGTGAACGCGACCATCAACAGCGAGAACTTCGTCCAACGAGTCCAGACCTGGGTGCCGCACCCGGTCTTGGGCGACATGAACTACGAGCACGAGTACACCCAATGGAAGGATGTTGACGGAGTGAAGTTTCCCGCCGGCTGGCACCACCACGACGGCTGGGACGACGAACGGCAGTTCCCCGTGATCAGCGGCGGCCACAACAGCTTCGGCGGGACCTTCCCCGACATCAAGGTGAATGATTGCGGCGAGCCGGTCACGGTCCCCGCCAACGTCCAGGCGTTCAGCGCCACAAGTCCCCGGGTCGAATCCGATCAGCTCGCGCAGGGGGTTTGGATGATCGGCGGCGGCTCGCATAACTCCGTGGCGGTGGAATTCAAGAACTTCGTCGTGGTGATTGAAGCGCCGATCGACGAGGCCCGCTCGCTCGCCGTGATCGAAGAGGTCGTCAAACTCGTCCCCGACAAGCCGATCCGGTTCATCGTCAACACGCACGACCACTACGACCATCTAGGCGGCCTGCGCACCTACCTCCACGTTGGAGCGACGGTGATCACCCATCAGCGGAATCGGCTCTTCTACGAGACCGAGCTCCTCAACTACGTCCCGCGAACGCTCGAACCGGATCTGGTCTCTCTCTACCCGCCCACCGAGATCTCCGAGGGCTACACGCTGGAGGACGTCGACGAGAAGTACGTCATCAGCGACGGCGACCGAAACCTCGACATCTATTACGTCCAGGGCCTCAACTCGCACGTCGAGGGAATGCTGATGGCGTACCTTCCCAAAGAAAAGATCCTGATCGAGGCGGATCTATTCGACACGCCCGCGCAAGGCAAGCCAACGGCGGTGAATCAAGCTTTCGCCAACAACGTCCGCCAGATCGGCCTGGACGTCGAGACGATCGCCCCGATCCACGGCAAACCCGCCCCCTGGAGCGACTTCGAAGCCTTCATGAAGCGTTGAGGCAAGAAGGGCTTGGCATGCCAAGCCCCTACGTCGTGGAAAACAAACGATCGTCCGTAGGGGCGAGGCATGCCTCGCCCGGCTTTCGCTCAGGACCGGACCAGAGCCAGTCTCTGCAGCGCGATGATCGTCTTGGCGTCTTGAATCTCACCTGATTCCAGCTTTTCTAGGGCCTCAGCGAGCGGCATCGAGACGATTCGGATATCCTCGGCGTCTTTTTCGAGCCCGCCCCCGACCGCGACCCGACCCGCCTCGGAGACCTCGGCTAGGAACAGGTGGATCTTCTCGGACGTGCCGCCCGGCGAAACGTAAAAGCTGGCGATCGGTTCAACCCGGTCCGCCTTGTAACCAATTTCCTCAGCGATCTCGCGCTCGATTGAATCCCGCGGCGTCTCGCCGTCCTCGATGATTCCCGCTACGGTCTCGAGCAACCAACCCGGTCCGTGTTCATACACCGGGTAGCGGAACTGCTCGACCAGAATCACTTCGCCGCGCTCACGGTGGAACACGATCGCCGCCGCCGACTCGCCGCGCTCGAAGTTCAGCCGCCGAACGACAGGGCTCATGGCCCCTGAGTAGAGCTCGAACGACACCTGCGCCTCTTCGATCTTGAAGAAGTCGTCGAAGATTCTCCGGCGCTCGTGGATCTCGACTTTTCGCATCTCTTCGGTAAGTGTACAATCGACACCTATGCGATTTGGCGTAAACACCTTGATTTGGTCCGCCGCGGCCGACATGTCCGTGATCCCGCTCGAGAAGCTCGCCGAAGCCGGCGTCGACGGCATCGAGATTCCGGTGTTCGACCCGGCTGGAGTTGACGCGGCGGCGGTTCGGTCGGCGCTCGAGCAATACGAATTCGGCTGCACGTTTTGCTCGGTGAACCCTGAAGGCATGAATCCGATCGACGACGACGTGGCCGTGCGCGCGAAGACGCTCGAACATTGGCGCACGGTGATCACGCTGGCCGCCGAGATCGGCGCCGAGGCGGTCGCCGGGCCGACGTATTCGCCCGTCGGCTACTTGCCCGGGCGTCGCCGCACCGAAGACGAATGGAAGCGCGCCGTCGAGATGCACCAGGCTCTGGGCCCCGTGCTCGACGACGCCGGGATCGAGATGGCCGTCGAGCCAATCAACCGCTTCGAGACGTTCTTTTTGAACACAGCCGACGATGCGGCCCGTTTCGCGGCGGAGGTCGACCATCCCCGCATCGGGATCCTGCTCGACACCTTCCACTCGAACATCGAGGACAAGAGCGTCGCCGCGGCGTATCGGACCTGCGGCTCGCACCTCAAGCACGTACACACCTGCGAAAACGACCGCGGGACGCCCGGCAGCGGCCACATCGATTGGTGCGAAGTCCTGCGAACGCTCAAGGAGATGGGCTACGACCGCTGGATGACGATCGAGTCCTTCAACGCCAACATGCCCGAACTATCCGCGGCAACGGCGATCTGGCGGGACCTGGCGCCGTCAACCGATGATATTGCGGTGAAAGGCACGAAGTTCCTTCGAAGGCTCTGGGAGGCTCTCTGAGCCCAGCGCCGTGCGGGGTCGTGAAAAAATGCCCGGGCAGCCGACGTGGCGCAGGCATTCCTGCCTGCAGCGTCGACATTCTTGTCGGCGTTCCGAGCCGAACACAGCGAATGATCTGAACCTACCAGGGTTATCCCAGGTTGGCCGAGATGTACATTTTTTTCACGGCGCCGGGCGCACGGCGGGCTCAAGTGGTCCCTTCAATTCAGCTGCGCAGCACGGCCAGAGCCGGCTCAGGCGCCGGCTTTCGTAGCTGCTCGCGTACGCTGTGAATCGCATGCGCCGCGGTGCCCGCTAAGTGGCCGGCAAAAGAGCCCTTGTAGGAGAAGCCCACGGCATCGCCGTCGGCTCGAAGGAGCCGCAGCTCGGCCCGAGCATTCCGGTTCACAGAGGACTCCCGAACGGGCGGGTCTTTCGCTTCTGACACGTACACCGGCGCATACGTCTCGCCATCCACCAGAATCCGCTCGAACGAATCAATCGCGATTCCCGAGTGCACTTCGTCCGGCTTGTCTTGCCGCACGATCAGCAAATGCTTGCCTCGAATCAGCAAATGCACCGGCGAACCCTCCGGCAGCGGCTCTGAGTTCGGGAGTCGTCCCCCGGCGAACTCTCCGCCGTTTAAGAAATACTCCGCGCCGTGAAGACGCTGGATCTTACGTTCGTGGTCGGGATCTTTCGCGGGGCCTAGCAGCAAGGCGCCTGCAACGATGACTCCCCACCAAAGGCTTGCTTGGGCGAGGACGCAGGCGGCGACTATCCCAGCAACTACAGTCCAGCGCACCCCATTCCACCAAGGCCGCCGTCTCCACCGCCGCACCAGCGGAATCAGCAGCAGAAACCAAAACAGCGAATAGAGCAGCAGCCCGGCCCAGCGCGGAATCCCGAACGGGCGATAACTCTCCCTCGGACGGCCTTCTTCGAGAAGCGGGTCCGCCGGCTCATTCCCTTGGCGTGACTTCAAACGCCCAGCTCCCGCTCGAAGACCACGCGCAGTTGTTCGCAATGACGATCGACCGACACTTGATCGGCCGCCTCGACCATGATCCGTGCGAGCGGCTCGGTCCCCGAGTAGCGAACCACGACGCGACCCAAACCGTCCATCTCCATCTCGGCCTTCCCCACCGCCTCGGCCAGCACGGGAACTTCATTGAACGCCGGCTTGCTCGACACGCGCACATTCACCAGCTTCTGAGGGAAAACCTTCAACTGCTTCCTCAGAACGCTCAAGGGCTCGCCCGCCGCCGAGATAATCTCCAGCATCGTCCGAGCGGTGAGCAGCCCGTCGCCGGTATTGGCGAATTCCTTGAAGATGATGTGGCCCGCCTGCTCGCCGCCCAACGCCGACCCGCTCGACATCATCTCCTCGAGCACGTACTTGTCGCCAACCGCTGTCCTCTCCATCGAGATCCCGCCGGCTTCAAGCGCCTTCTCAAGCCCCATGTTAGCCATCACGGTCGTCACGACGCGGTCGCCGGCCAGCCGTCCTTGGCTCTTCAAGTACTTCCCGCCGAGCAGCAGCACGGTGTCGCCGTCGACCTGTTGGCCACCGTCGGCGACGAACAGCGCCCGGTCGGCGTCACCGTCGAACGCGACCCCCAAGTCGGCGCCCGTCTCGCGAACTCGCTGCTGCAAACCGTCGAGGTGAAGCGACCCGCAACCAAGATTGATGTTGCGCCCATTCGGTGTGTCCCCGAAAACGTCAGCCTCCATCCCGAGGGCGTCGAAAAGCCGTTTCGCGACTCGATAAGCCGCGCCGTTCGCGCAATCGACGGCCAGCCGCATCGGTTTGAGCTTCGACCGATCAGCCCCAGCTTCGAGCAAGTGCTGGAAGTAGCTCTGCTCGAACGACTCGTCCTGGTCGAGTGACGCCGATGCGACCTCGAGCGATCCGGCGAGCAGCCGGAAGATCCCATCCTCCACCTGAGCCTCGATATCATCGGCCAGTTTCACGCCGTTCGAACCGAACACCTTGATGCCGTTGTCTTCGAACCGATTGTGCGATGCCGAAATCATCACTCCCGCGTCGAACCCGCCCTCGGTGAGCAGCGAAACCGCCGCCGTCGGCAAGACTCCCGCGAATTCCGAGCGGCAACCCCGCGCCGCCAGCCCGCCGGCCAACTGTGCCGCGATCGCCGGCCCTGACTCGCGCGTATCCATCCCGACCAGAACCCTCGATCCGTCGCCAATCTGCTCGCCTAGAGCGCATCCGGCGGCGTAGACCGTCCTAGGATCAAGCGGCGCTTCGCCGGCCACGCCCCGAATGCCATCGGTTCCAAAAAGTTGTTTTGCCATCGCTGGTTAACGTTTACGGACCCGTACGTAAACCGTCACCGACGGGTCCTCGTCGAAGCGACAGTAGGGGTCGGACAAGAACGCGGTCGTTTGAAAGCTCTCGGCCGCGATCGTCTCGCTCAGGTCAATCGGATCCGTCCCTGCCGCCTCTATCATTCCAACACGATCAGCCGGCCCGACGACTCGCAGCTCAGGCGGATGGACCGAGTATCCCTCAACGATATACCCCGCCTGGGGTCCCAAGCTGAACTCGGGAATAATCTCGACTTCACGTTCTGAGCGCTCCTCCAGCGAAAAGCGGATCTGAGACGGCGTAGCCTTGACGAATTCCGCACTCGTCATCGTCTCGAGCGAGCTCGAGTTGATCGAGTACGTCCTCAGACCGGACCCGTAGACGTCGCTGCAGTCGACCTCAATCGCCAGGCCTTCACGACGCAGCCGCGCCAGCTCACGCGAGCCGCCTTTGAGCGTGACCGTCACCGGCCCGGTTTGGTCGGGATTCACCTCCATCCCCGGCGGCACGTCGACGTACCTGACCGTCGCATCGAGAGTTTCGAGCCCGCTCTGATCCCATGAGAAGCCGACCCACAGCGCAATCGCCACAGCCAAGGCCAATAGCTTAGAAGCGCTTTTCACGCCCCAATCCCCTCGACGGACTTCTCGTCTTCCGGTTGCTCCTCAACTTCTTGGAGTTCCACCGAAGGGACTATCGGCGGCGCATCCGCCGGCGCTGGAGGCGGAATCGGCTCAGCCGAGTCCTCCGGCGGCGCTACCACCGGGCCGATGTGGCGAATCATCAGCAACCGCAGCTTGTCCTCGCTGACGCCCAACTGGATCGCGCCGCCAAACGCCACCGAAACCCTGCCGCTCTCCTCCGACACCACGATCGCCACCGCGTCGCTTTCCTCCGTCAGCCCAATTGCGGCGCGATGCCGAGTCCCAAGAGAGGCGGTTAACCCGGTATTGGTCGTGAGCGGAAGAAAGCAAGCCGCCGCCGAAATGCGGCCGCCTTGGATGATGACCGCGCCGTCGTGCAGAGGCGAGCGCCGCAGGAAGATGCTCACCAGTAAATCCATCGAAAGTTGCGCATCGAGCGCCAGCCCGCTTTCCACAAACGTCTTCAGCCCCGTCTCACGTTCAATCACGATCAGCGCCCCGACCCCGTTCGCCTTCATGTGGCGAACCGCAAAGACGACGTCTTCGTATTGGTTGAGCTCCTGGCCCGCCTTCCGCAGACTGGGCAGAAATTGAGCCGCGATTCCCAGCAGCGCCGCTCGAATTTCCCTTTGGAAAATAACGATCAGAGCGAAGCCCGCCACGGGCGCCGCCGCGCCCAATATCCCGCGCACCGTCGTTAGGCCGAGCCAGCCGGTGGCGAAGTACAGGGCAAACAGAATCCCCATTCCGGCGACGATGCCGGCCGCGCGGGTGCCTCGCACCACCTGAATCAGCTGGTGGGCTAGATAGGCCAGCAGAGCGATCTCGATTACGGCCCTGGCAATGCCCAGTGGGCCAGCCGCCGTCATCAATTCAATCGCATCGCCCAGCATGGAAATAGACTTACCGCACATAGTGTATCCGACTCGATTTCGCGGCCAACGCGGTTGCTAGAATGAGGCCGCTTGCGCGATTTGACGTTTCGACTCCTGATCTTGGTGACTGCGATGGCTCCGCTTGGAGTCGATCTGCTCGCCCAGGCGGAGTTTAAGATCGAGCGGCCGGAGATTGTAGTCCCACAACCCAAGACAGCGGAATCTGAAGAAGAACCAAGCGCTCCGGCGCCCATTCGCTATCACGGCGATCCCATCGTTCCGCCGGCCAAGTGTCAGGAGCTCGACGAGTACTTCGCCGCCACCTGCAACGGCCGTGATTCCTGCGAAATGCTCCTAGAGCTGGTTCACGTCGAAGAAACGACTTCCGGCATCGTCGTCGTCGGAGGACTACACTCGACCGCCGAGAATGTGAGCTCCATCATGCTGTTGAGCGAAGACGGCGGCGAGAGCTGGTCGGAGCCGACGGGCCGAATCCCCCGAGCGACGTTCGAGAAGGCGCAGTTCTCGGATCGGGACCACGGCTGGGCCGCCGGAACCTCGGGTGCAGCCGGGGCGGGCCGGCGGACCTTCTTCGCCGTGACAGCCGACGGCGGCAAGAAATGGCGGCGTTTCGACGTAAGGGCGGGCGGAGAAGAACGCTCCGGGCTAATCGTCGATTTCCGATTCGATACTCCCAAACATGGCTACGTGATTCTTGAGAAACCCGCCGCGACCGACCGCTTTGAGCTGTATGAGACCTTCAACGGCGCGCGTTCGTGGAGCACTCGCGGACTTACGCCCGAGCGGCCACGGTTCCCCGGCCGGCGCCGCGGCGTCGAGGCGTCGAACTGGCGGGTCGAAGAAGACGCGTCGAACGGCGAATATCTGATCCAGGGGCGCGACGACGAATCGTCACCGTGGACGACTCGCGCCAGGTTCGCGGCCAGTCTAGGCACGTGCCCTTGAGCCGCGACGGTTACGGAGCGGTCGGATACAGCGACCGCACGACTATCGAGTAATTCTTACCGTCGAGCGTCCACCGCCACGGCGCCTCGGTTTCGACTAAGCCATTCATAACAAATGGCTTGCGTAGCATGTCGTCGCTATGGCGATCCGCTTGCTAATGAACTGCGTCCACGATGAATAAAAAACCCTTCCAAAGCCGGGGGCGGCAGCGGAGCCCTGAAGGGCGCGGGTATCGGAGCCGGAGCGGGAACCGGCGCCGTATTGGCGACACGAGGCGACGCGGCATCGATCCCGGCTGAATCCGTGTTGACATTCAAGCTCGCTGAAGACGTAAGCGTCGACTTGTAGCCTACGTTCCAGAAGCTCTTCGCACCAGTTCTGCAGCGGTCTACAATGGGGCGGGACTGGCAATAGGAGTGTTGCGATGAAGGATGCTGCGGGCCTTGCCGCGTGGAAAGGAAGATTTGACGAGTGGGTGGAGTTCGCCCGGCCCATGATTCGCGAAGGCAAAGGGAAGGACGCCTTCGCCAAATACCCCTGGTTCACGACCGAGGGCGAGCCTTTCACGCGGTTAGAGAATCCGGCAAGCGAGACGCGGTTTGGTCTCATCACCACCGGCGGCTACTCCATAGACGGCGAGCAGGAGCCGATGCGCGGAACCCCGAAGTTCAGTGACGAAGCGCCCCAGATCCGCCGCATACCGCTGACCGTAGACCGCACGAAGCTGGTCATCAATCATCGAGGCTACGACCATCGCTTCGCGAAGCAGGACATCAACGCCAATCTGCCCCTCGATCGATTACGGGAGCTGGTCGCGAACAGAACGATCGGCTCGGTCGCCGAGGAAACGTTCGGGCTGATGGGCCTGCAACCCAACGTCGCGCCGCTCATCAACGTGACGATCCCGGAAATCATCGCAGCCTTCCAGACGGATGGGGTCCAGGCGGCGCTGATCGTGCCGTCATGACCGGTCTGTCATCAGACCGTGAGTCTGATCGCCCGCGGGTTGGAGGAGGCCGGCATCGCGACCGCATTGGTAAGCGTCATGCCGAGGCTCAGCAGCCACGCGCGCCCGCCGCGACAGGTCATTCGCCGATTGAACATCGGCGCGACGGTGGGCCGACCTCATGACGCCGCCGGCCAATGCGAAACTCTGACCCGAATGATCGCCCTGATCGAGAACGCGGAGTCGCACGGCGCCTTCGACAAGGACCCGAAACCCGACGGCTAACGTCACATCGCCGTTTGGACAAATTGCAATGGGCGTGTCGCCGAGTCGACTGCCTCACAGGAAAGCAAGCTGGATCGTGATTTCACGACACTAAAGTGTCGAAGTTGGTCTAACGCAATTGTTCTCAGTGGATTAGTGGCTATTCTCGATCGCGGAATTCTTCCTGCCAATTCTGGACGACGCGTATCCTCGGAGGGGCCGTCTCCTCGCCTTCTTCGAGCGGGGCGACCATCAGAAATCGTTCGCCGTCGGCGGAGACGTCGTACCAGCCTCTGAATAAATCCGAGGACTCAAAAAGCGCATGCGGCTGACCAAGGGTGAAGCTCTGCTCGGTTGAGACGGAGACCGCCATTAGGGTTGTGCCCTCGACGTAGTACAACTCGCCACCGTCCCTGCGCCAGCGCGCATCGCCCCCACCGTTCACCGAAACCTGCCACTTGCCTTCGCCGCTCGGGAACGGCCGCACGTAGATCTCATCACGCCCCGACTCATCGGAGCTGTCAGCCAGAAATCGGCCGTTGGGCGAAAGCCTAGGATTACGCTCGTTGGCTGCTGTGGCCAGAAACGTTACGGGCTCAGAAGCGCCCCCATCGTCCTGAAGCTCCAGGTAGCGGATATCCGCTCTGGTGGATTCCGGGTGATGCTCCGTGTAGAGCAGATAGCGTCCGTCGCGCGACCAATCGGGACTGGACATCCCAACTTCAGCCTCCACGAGCGCAACGGCCTCGCCGGTGCCATCCGCAGCCTTCCGCATCAGGCTGGTTGCCCCACCGCCCGTGTTGAGCCGGTATGCGATCTCCTGCCCGGACGGCGACCACGCCGGCCAGAACTCCAATCGGTCTGTAAACGTGAGCCGAGTCTTAGTGGAGCGGATCAAATCGTGCACCCAGATGTCCCTGTTCCCGCTTTCATCAGAAGCCACCGCGATCCGGTTGCCGTCGGGTGAGATGGCGGGGCGGTTGATGTTTGGCTGCGGTTGGCCAATGCTCTCGATTCTCTCCCCCAAGCGATTGCGCCACAAGAGGGTTTCGAGAGCGGCAGCTCCAGCATCGTCAAGATACGCCAGTGTGCCGTGGTTCGACACCGCGGGGGCGAAGCCGTCTGTGCTGATGGGGAACGCATCGCCGCTCGGCTCCAGGGTCTCGCGAGAAAAAGGCCGGGCCCACAACCCCCGCTCAGCGAAGCCTCCGGACCCGTGAATCAAGTAGCCGTCCCGCGAATAGACCACGCGGTTACCGCGACCCAAGTCGCGGCGTTCGCCCGTCTCTAGGTTCAACACAGCCATATTTTGATCATTGGGTCCATGCGACGCGGTGTAGACAAGCGCGGGAGGCCCGCCGTCGGCCGGCAAAAAACGCGGGTACATGGCGTCGAGTTTGGGACTGCCGACTGGCGGCTCATACAGTAAGCGCGGGTTGCCGCCGCGCGCGGCGACCTCATAAAGTCGAACGTCTGAAGAAAACACGATGCGCTCGCCGTCGGGGCTCCAGCTTCCTCCTCGGAAAGCGAAATGTCCTAGTGAGGGCAACTTGCAGAGGGTGATCGGATTGCCACCGTCGATTGAGGTTCTTCTCAATTCCGAGCCGACTTGGAAACCGATCGAAGCGCTGTCAGGCGACCAGAATCCGCCGATCGCTCCTGTTGTCCCCGGCACCTGACGTGTGGCCTCGTCGCCAAGTGAACGCAGCCAAAGACTGCTTTCACCGTCCGTCTGCTTCACGTAGAGGATGTACCTGCCGTCCGGGGAAATACTCTCCACGTGCGAAGTGGTCGCCGCATCGAGACCTTCTGGAGCAAACGAGAAGCGAATCAGAGGCTTCTCGGGCGGGGCCTGGGTGAAGTGGAACGCCAGAACGCCAAGCAAAGACAGCGTGACAACCGCCAACAGCCCCTGCCAGATGCGCAGTGAGCTTGGCGGCGGAGCGAGCACTGGATCGAGCGGCTGGCCGGCCAGCGCTGGAACCGCTGGAACAGAAAGATCCGTCGGCCGCAAAACTTTCGAGCGGCCTGATTTGAGCTTCTCGCCCAGCGTCCGCAAGTCCTTTGCGAGCTCGGCTGCGCTGTCGTAGCGATCAGCGGCGTCCTTTGCTAGACACTTGCCGACGAAGACCTCCAGTTCCATCGGCACGCCGGTGCGCAGAGCGGTTAGCGGTTCCGGGTCTTCGTTGACGATCGAGTAGACGAGGGCTTGGTCGTAGTGGCCTTGGAAGGGGCGCTGCCCCGCGACCATCTCGTAAAGCAGGCAGCCTAAGGCCCAGATGTCAGTGCGGTGATCGACCTCACCGCCTTGGGCTTGCTCGGGGGACATGTACGCCACCGTGCCGACGGTTGTGTCGAGCTTGGTTAGCTTTGATCCCTCGGTCAGCAGCGCCAGTCCGAAGTCGAGGATCTTGACTCGCCCTTCCGGTGTGAGCAAGATGTTGCCAGGTTTGATATCGCGATGGACAACCCCAACCGCGTGCGCTGCCTGCAACCCTTCGGCGATTTGTCGGGCGATGTCGAGGGCTTCGTTCAGCGGCAGTGGGCCCTTCTCGATGCGCTCTTCAAGCTAACCACCCTCGACCAAGGACGTCGCCAAGAAGGTCTTGCCATCAGCCGCGTCAATCTCGTGAATCGTGCAGATGTTCGGATGGTCGAGTGAGGCGGCGGCACGGGCCTCCCGCTCGAAGCGCTTTTGGATCTCTGGGTCCGAAACGAGATGGGAAGCTAGAAACTTCAGCGCGACATGACGGCCAAGCTTGAGATCCTCGGCCTTCCAAACGTC
The DNA here is from genome assembly GCA_965247515.1 of Bryobacterales bacterium. GTDB lineage: Bacteria > Acidobacteriota > Terriglobia > Bryobacterales > UBA6623. The sequence goes on from OZ252029.1 coordinate 3,638,490, forward strand.
GCCCATGCCACCGGAGCCAACGTGCTCCAGGATCTTGTAATGGCTGATGGTCTGGCCGATCAAACTGCGTCGATTTTAGCGCTCAGCGGCCTTGACTCGGTTACGTGGTGAAAACAAACGTTCGCTTGAATGACCGTCTGAGGGCCTCCCAAAAGCCCCTCTAAAGCGCTCTGAGCCCCTGTTTAAGCGGGTTTGGGGATTTCAAGGTGTCGTTGGGTCAGCGGTAAATTAATTAACAATATCTATCCGTCCGACGGCTCGATGGGCCGTTTTCCGGTGGACTCGTGGCCGCGATGGCTTCAAGGGGGGACGGCTTGCGGACCCGACGAATCCCTGAGCTCACGCCCGGGGCTATTATTGCGCCGCCCCTAACCGGGGCTGAAGAGGGAAGCCGGCCCAGAAGATAGTGTAAAGGTATTTCGCAGACTACGCGAGCAGCTTTTTCGCCACGACACCCGCAACATCCGTCAGCCGGAAGTCGCGTCCGCCGTAGTGGTAAGTAAGCCGCTCGTGGTCCAAACCCATCAGGTGTAAAAGGGTCGCGTGCAGATCGTGAATGTGCATGCGATCTTCCTGGGCGTGGTACCCGAACTCGTCCGTCGATCCGTAGACGAAGCCCGGCTTGACGCCCCCGCCCGCCATCCAAATCGTAAACCCGTAGGGGTTATGGTCGCGTCCGTCAGCGCCTTCCGAGAAGGGCGTTCGACCAAATTCAGTGCACCACACGACGAGAGTGTCGTCGAGCATCCCACGCGACTTGAGGTCTTTGATCAAGCCGGCGATCGGGCGGTCCACCTCGCGCGATCGGATCGGATGGAGCCGCAGGATATCGCCGTGGTGGTCCCACTTCTCCTCGCCGCCTGAGTGGGTGCACTGGACCATCCGGACGCCACGCTCCGCGAATCGGCGAGCCAACAAGCACTGCCAGGCGAAGTCGCGGGTCACGTCTTCGTCGAGCCCGTAAAGCTTCCGTGTAGCCTCGGTTTCCTTCGTGATATCCAGCGTCTCCGGCGCCTCCAGCTGCATCCGGAAGGCCAGCTCGAAGGCCTGAATGCGGGCTTCGAGATTCGGGTCGTACTTACGATCGGCGGCGTGCCGGGCGTTCATCTTGCTCAGCAACTCGAGCTCATAACGCTGCTCGTCGGTGGTGATGTCGTCGGGCTTGAGGTGAGAAATCGGTTCCGGCATCACATCGCTGACGTGCATCGCCGAAGATCCAATCGCCGTCCCCTGATACGCCCCCGGCAAGAAGCTCGAGCCAAAGAGCTTGTCGCCGCCCTGCCACTGGGTCGGCTTGATGGTGATGAAGCCCGGCAGGTTCTGGTTCTCGGTCCCAAGCCCATAGAGCGACCAGGCGCCGAGGCTCGGGCGCGTGAACGAAAACGTCCCGGTGAACATCTGGAGCATCGCCGCGCCATGGTCGACGCCCTCGCCGACCATCGACCGCACGAAGCAGATATCGTCGGCGCAGCCGGCCACCTCGGGAAACAGCTCGCTAACCGCAATCCCGCTCTGCCCGCGCCGCTTAAACTCCCAAGGCGAGCGAAACAGATTGCCCGCGCCTTTTTCGTTGAACGTCAGCTTGCGCTCAATCGGCATCGGCTTGCCGTTGTCCTGAGCAAGCCGCTCTTTGGGATCGAACGTATCGACGTGCGACACGCCCCCGTGCATGAACAGCACGATCACTCGCTTGGCCTTCGGGGCGAAGTGCGTTTGCTTCTGGCCCAGCGGCCCAGCTTCGGCCAGCAAAGGGTAGAGCCCCAGCGATCCAAGGCCCAGCGCCGACTGACGCAGCAAGGTTCGACGCGAGATGGGTTGGGTAGCCACGGTAGACGAACTCCCTCAATCAATATAGTGGAACTCATTCGATGCCAACAGCATCTTGCAGAAGCTCGTCCACGCAAGCTTCTCGGATTTGCCTCGACCTCGCAGGAATTGGCTCGCGTCGGTCAACTCGGCCTCGGCCGGTTTTCGGGCCAGCGCCATCAAGTAAACCTTCTCGATGCGCTTCGAGACATCCGGTTCCGCCTCGATCAGGCGGTCAGCCAATTGTGACGCACTACGACTGGCGAAGCGACTGTTCATGGCGTACAACGCCTGAGGGGCGACATTCGTGACTGTCCGCTTGCCCATCGTGGTCGTCGCGTCGCCAAAGTCGAACAACCCCATGATGAACGGCACTTTATTCCGCATCACGGGAATGTAGAGGCTTCGGCGGTTGTAGTCATCCGGATCAAGCCGCCGATTATTGCGCATGAACTCAGGGATCTCGCCCGAGCCGTCGTCGAGGTTTCCGCCCAGGGTCATGTCGAGCGTACCGCCCAACGCCAAGTAGGAATCACGAAGCTCTTCGACCGTCAGCCGGCGACGCTTGAAGCGCGACCACAATCGATTCTCCGGGTCGCGTTCAAAAGCTTGGTCCGAGACGGCGCTCGTCATTTGGTACGCGCTCGAGTTCATGATCAGCCGCTGCAGCGCCTTGATCGACCACCCGCTTTCGATAAAGGTCCGCGCCAGATGGTCGAGTAGCTCGGGGTGCGTCGGCCGTTCGCCAACGATGCCGAAGTTGCTCGGCGTCCGCACGATGCCCTCACCGAAATGCCAGGTCCAGACTCGATTCACGAACACCCGCGCGGTCAGAGGATTCTTTTCCGACGCGATCCACTCAGCCAACTCGCGGCGCCCGCTGCCGGTCTTGGCCTCGCCCAGCTCCCCGCCGTTCAGCACGAGCGGGAAACGCTTGACGACCCGGTCGCCGGGGTTCTTGTACGACCCCCGCACAAAGACATGCTGTTCGACGGGCTCGTCTTCGGCCACACCGTTCGCCATTGGCGGCTCCGGCGGCGCCGCATCTTCAAGCTCGGTGACCTCCGCCTCCAGCTTCGCCAGGCGATCCTGCGTTTCTTGTGGGAGCGCATCGTCGGCAACCTCGAACGGCTCCCCGTCTTCGACCAAACCCTTGTAGAGCGAGTTCTCCGGCAAATCGGCCAGGGCCTCGGAGGCCTCGGTCTCGAACCACTTCTCATAAGCCTCGACCCGTTCCGTGATGAAGTCTAATAGCTCGGCCTGACTCGCCTCGGCAAATTCTTTTGCCCCAACATCGTCAGCGCTGTGCCACGGTTTCAGATAGGCTGGCGCGTCAGGGCGCGGCTTCAGGAAGGCCACCCAGCTGGCCAGGTCATCCGGCTCGGTCCCCGAACCGTAAGCCGCCCGAGCCGCCAACATCCTCTCGGCGACGTGAGGAGCGATCTTGTTTAACCGGTAACGCTCGGCCTCAAACCTTTCGACGTTCCGCTGATAGGCTTTGCGCTTCCCGATCTTCGCTTGATGCTCTTCGTAGGGCTTGTACTGCTCCTCGGGCACGAGCGGCGTCGACAGAGATTCCGAACCGTTCTTGTCCCACTGCTCGAACGACTTGGTACTGGCGAAAATCGACGCCAGCGCGTAGTAGTCTCTAGTGAGAATCGGGTCAAACTTGTGATCGTGGCAGCGCGAGCAGGCGACGGTCAGGCCCAAAAAGGTCTTGGTCGTGGTGTCGATTTGCTCGTCAACCACGTCGTACTTCTTCTGAAGCAGGTCCCGTTGAGCCAACGCCTTCGGGCCCAGGCCGAGGAACCCCGTCGCAATCACACCCCGAACATTGATCCCTTCGCCCGCCGCGGGCGGCAGCAGATCACCGGCAATCTGCTCGCGGGTAAACTGGTTGAACGGCAGGTCACTGTTGAACGCATCGACCACGTAGTCGCGGTATCTCCACGCGTGCGGGTAGGGGTGGTCCTCATCGACGCCGGTCGAATCCGCGTAACGCGCAACATCGAGCCAGTGCCGTCCCCACTTCTCCCCATACTGCGGAGCTTCAAGCAGCCGGTCCACCAGGCGCGAAAACGCTCGCGAGCCTGAATCACCCAAGAACTCGTCGATCTCTTGCACGCTCGGCGGAAGACCGTGCAAGTCGAACTTGGCGCGCCGCAGCAGGGCCAGCTTCCCTGCCCGCGCCGGGGGAGCAATCCCGGCCTTCTCGAGCCTCGCAAGAACGAAGCGATCGATCGGCGTTTTGGCCCAAGACACCTGCTTCACAACGGGCGCGGCAGGGCCGCCGAGCGCCTGGAACGCCCAGTGATCCGTGCTGACAGCCTCGCCCCTAGACACATCCGACCCAACCTCCGGCCAGACCGCCCCCTGAGCAACCCAGTCCACCAGCGTCTGAATCTCCGCCTCCGCGAGCTTGCCCGTCGGCGGCATCTTCACCTCGCCGCTAAAACGAACAACCTCAATGAGCCGGCTCGCTCCGGGGTCACCGGGCACGACCGACTTCAGGGCGCTAGCCCCATCCGTCAAATCGAGTTTCGCCTGCCGCACCTTCTCCCCATGGCAAGCCGCGCAGCGGTCGACCAACAACGGTCGGACTTTGCTTTCGAAGAATTCTTCCGGACCTTCGGCCGCGGTCAATGCAACAACGGCCCCAAGGGCCAATAAAATCAGATTGCGCAAGACGACGATCATTGTACCGAGAGCCTGCTGCCTGGAGGCGACACAATAATAGCCCGCGGATTCATCTCTGGGTTCCGGGAACAACCGGGTCCGCCCGCCGAACCTCCCAGGGGTTGACGATCCCGACGCCAAGGCTTTCGAAGTCCCGGACATTCCGGGTCACCAGGGTGAGATCGTGCTCGAGTGCCGTGGCCGCAATCTGGCCGTCAGGCGTATGAAGCGGGCGGCCCTTCAGCTGTCGTTCGCCCTCGAGTATGCCCCACCGTTCCGCGATAGCTCTCGTCACGGGAAGAATCCTGTCGGCAAACCAGAATGGAACCTGTTCTTCGATCGATTTCTCTAGCTGGGTCCGGCGGGCGCTCGCGGGCAAGATAGTGATTCCCTTGCGGAGCTCTCCCATAGAGACCACGCTCAGAAACAAACTCAGTTTGAGTTGCTGTTGGCTCCAGGCCGCGACATGGGCGTCAGGCGCGGGGCGTAGAATTTCGGAAATGACGTTGGTGTCAACAAGAAAGCGGCTCATTCCAGATCCACGGGACGAGCGTGAGAGCGGTTGCGACTGAACAGCGTGTCGACTTCTTCATCCGTGAGCAGGCCGCGGACCGGAGCGAACAGCTCGAACAGGTTCTTGGCCTCCGACCGGGGGGCGGGCTCGGCGCCGTGGTCGCGTGAGCCGGCAATGATTTCAAGTGTCTCTCCTTGATCCTCGATCGTGATGCGCTCGCCGGCGGCTGCGCGTTTGAGTAGCTCGGGCAGGCGGCGTTGGGCTTCTTCAACGGTGAGCTGTTCCATGGGCTTTTATTCCTCCCGTTGGATGGTTCGACGTCTGGAGTCAGAATAGCTTAGAACGGCCTATGCATCAATCGTAGGGTCGGGTGCGGTTCACGCGAACCTTTTCCCGCAGCACTTCGCGGTAGTGCGCAGCAAGGCGAGTGGTGATGGTCGCCATGTCCCAGTTCTGCTCGACTTCTTGCCGCGCGCGCGCCGCCATGGCGCGGGCCTGGGTCGGGTCTCCAACCAGGCGTAGGGTCGCAACGGCGAAGTCTTCGGCCGTATCCGCAAGATCAACAATATCCCCGCTATCCTCGGCCAAGCCCTCAGCCCCAATCCGCGTCGAAACCACCGGGATCCCCGCCGCAAACGCTTCGAGCAACTTCACACGCACCCCAGACCCGCTCAGAATCGGCGCCAGAAAGACGGCATAACGGTAAAGCGACTCGCGAATATCATCGACCTCCCCGAGAAACTCAACCCCCGGCGCCTCGATCGACTCGGCGTAGCCCTCCGGGGCCTGCGCCCCAACCGCCAGCAACCGCACCGACGGATTCTTCTCACGAATCAGCGGGAAGACGTCGCGTACAAGAAACTCCAGCGCCTGCCGATTCGGCGGATGCCTGAAATTCCCAATAAACAGCAACGTTCCCGGCTGCCGCCCCTCTTGTACGAATTTGTAACGCTCAACGTCGATCCCCGCCCGAACCCCCTCGTGGATTGGCGGCGAGCTCCAGGCGAACGACTCCAAGTACCGACGATTCGTCGCAGTGCAAACCTGGATCGCATCGAAATCGTCGAGCGCACGCCGCTCGAACCGCAGCGCCCGCAAATACTCGAGCATCCGCCGCCGCCGCAGCGTCACGCTCGTCTCACCCTTGAAACCCCGCCGCACGGATTGAAAGTAGACATCGTGCTCGAATAGGAAAGTCGCGATCCGGTCGAACCGCGCCCGATACACCGCGAGCTGCGTATATTCGATCTGCAACACGTCAACACGGTTGACGTAGATGCTACGGTGAATCTTCCACAGCAACTCGGGACTGTAGAAGTGCCGGGCCGCGAAAGGCAACAACCCCGTCGAGCCTTCAGACCGATGCGGCCAGCGGACCACCAACTCGGCGGTCTCGCACACATCTTCAAACACTCGATTGGTCTCGACCTCCGCGGGGTCGTCGACCAAACACAGCAGATGCAACCTCGTGTGTTGAGCCAGATGCCGCACCGTCTGGTTCATGAACACGCCCCCGCCGTGAATCGGCGGCTCAATCGAATACGGCGAGACGAACAACACACTCAGCCGCTCGGAGTCCGCGTCAATCGCCCCAAACCGATCTCGAAAGTACCCGCCCCAGGGGCGCCGTAGCGCCTCGGTGTCGTTGACGGTCGAAAGCCGCCGAGCCGCCAGCCGCGCCTGCAAGCTCCGAGGCATCCGCCTTAGCGCTCTTAGCAACGCCGCCGAGTCCGGCCGAATCGGGCTCGGGCCAAATACCAAACGCACCCAAAGCGACGCCCAAGTCCAGCCAAAGTGCGCCGCAAGCCGCCCCGGTTCGTGGATGTTCTTCCAGGTAAACAGCAGCTGGTTCTTGTGGACCGTGCGATCGATGTAGCTCGCGGGGAAGTGCTTGCCGATCGTGCCGCGGTGCTCATGGTAGACCCGGCTTTTCGGCTGATAGAGCACCTTCCAACCGCGCTTCCAGGCCTGGTAGCTCAGGTCCGCGTCCTCCATATAGAACGGCGCGTAGAGCGAATCAAAGCCCCCCAGCTCCAAAAACTTGCGCCGGTCGTAAGCGGTCGAACCGCCGCCTGCATAGAAGGTCGGGAAAAGCTCCCGGACCCGCTCATCGGCCACGTGGCCCAAGTGCAGCCGGCCCCGGATCCAATGCCCGGCGGCGAGCCCGGTCTCCTCGCGGCGCTTGTCAGGGTCCGAGAAAAAGATCTGCGATGTGACCGCGAAGACGCCCGGGTCGGTAAATCCGCCCACCAGGGGCGAAAGATAGTCCGGCTCGACCCGCATGTCGTTGTTCAACAGGACAACGATGTCGTTCCGCGCCGCCTCGAACCCCGCGTTCGACCCACCGCCGAAACCGCGGTTCCTGTCAAGCGCCAACACCCGGACTCGGGGCTGCTCCGCCGCCAGCCACTGGGCCGTACCGTCGTCCGAGGCATTGTCGACCACAATCACCTCGTTCGCCTCCCCCCTCAGCGTCGCCTCGATCACCGAAGGCAGGTAGGCCTCGAGCAACTCCCGGCCATTCCAAGTCGGAATCACCACGCTCACCGCCCCAGAACCCAACGGGCGATCGTCACGCTTTCTCTTGGGGACCAACAACGACACCAAGTCGACCAGCCAAAGCGCGCACAGCTGCCCACCCAGCAGCAGAGGCGCGGCGACCAAGAGAAACAGGGCCTCCAGGAGCGCGCTAGCAAGCGCTCTCATTTGTCTTCGAGCGTTGACCCGATCCGGCCGTTCACTTTGATCGAGCAGGGCAGATGCACATACCCATACACCGGCTGACCGCTGTGCGACATATCAAGCACCACGGCATTCTCAATCCAGTCGCACATCTCGTAGGAGACATGGTCTCCATCGGCCACCGCCGGCGAGAAAGAAAAATTTCCCGGGTAAAGCTCAGGCACATCGAGATGGAAATCGACCGTACGCACCTCGCCCGCTTGCATCGACTCGAGCGTCAACCCCTCACGCGAAGTATTCGTCCCAGCGAAATCGATCCCAAGGTGGTTGCGCAGCATAAACCCAACATTCGGCGAGGCGATGGCCCGCTTCGCCCGCAAGCTTACGCGAAACACGATCGTCTCGTTCGGTTCCATCGTTTGGATCGGCCGGCCCGCGGAGTTAAGCGTCGCGACTCCGATGATCTCCGCCGCCTCATTGCCGTGCCGGTGGTCGATATTCGGAATCGTGTCCGCGATCTCGGGAGGCCCGACGCCGTTCGAGCTCGAGCTCTTCTCCACGTCCTTGGCCACGTAAGCCGCGTCCTTGGCCGACATTTGCGCCAGGTACTCTCGGACCACCTCGTCGGGCCGTCCGAGCTTCACCAGCCGACCCTGATCGAGCCAAGCGGCGGTCGTACCGAGCTCCTTGACGTCCGCCATCGCATGCGACACAAACAGAATCGTCACCTGCCGCTTGCGAAGCTCGTGCACCTTCCTCATGCAACGCTGCCGGAAGTAGTAGTCACCCACCGCCAGCGCCTCGTCCACCAGCAGCACATCGGGGTCGACATTGATCGCCGTCGCAAACGCCAGTCGCAACAGCATCCCCGACGAGTAGGTCTTCACGGGCTGTTCGATGAAGTCGCCAATCTCAGCGAAAGTCTCGATCTCGGGCAGTCGCCGCCGAATCTCGGCCGTCGACAGCCCCAGCACCGCTCCACTTAGATAAACGTTGTCACGCCCGCTGAACTCCGGATTGAAACCCGCCCCTAGCTCCAGCAGCGCCGACACACGGCCGCCAACCTCCACTTCTCCCGCCGTAGGCGGAAAAATCCCCGCCGCCAACTGCAAAGTCGTACTCTTGCCCGATCCATTCTGGCCAAGCAAGCAAAACACCTCGCCGCGCTCGACCTCGAACGACACATCGCTGAGCGCGTGATGCTCGCGGTGGCGCTTGAGTGCATTGAACGTCAGCAGCTCGACGAGCCTGTGGGAGGGCTTGTCGTAAATCGAGTAAGCCTTGCTGACCTGGCGAAAAGCAACAACCGACACAGCTGAAGATGAGCGTACCAATCTCACGCGAAATCCGAGCACCCTGCGTGAGCGGGGTGTCTTCCCACGACCCGGGCGACAGCCGCAGCTGTAACCGGCAGACACCCCGCTCACGCAGGGTGCTCGGAATTCCTGCCGCAAAACGTGCAGAAGTCGTTCCAAGGATACTTGCGGGTATGGTCGTGAAGACAGCGGCTTCGGAGGTATCGTCAGTAGGGATGGGGTTTCGGTTTCACCTGGCGCTCTCGCTTGCGTTGATCGCCCCGGCGAGCGCTCAGCAACTCGCAACCGTCACCGGCCGCGTCACCGACCCCTCCGACAAGGTAGTCGTAGGGGCGGCAATCAAACTCACCAACTCCCGCACCGGCGAGCGCCACACTACATCGAACGGCAGCTCCGGCTCCTACATGATCGGGTTCGTAAAGCCCGGCCGATACACCCTTGATGTCGAAGCGCCGGGCTTCGAGAAATTCAGCCTGAGTCGAATCGAGATCGAAACCGGCGCCACCGTGCGGGCCGACGCTCGCCTCGAAGGCAGGTCCATCTCACTTCGCGCGAACCCCGCCCTGCTCAACACCGACAATGCGGCCGTCAGTAGCGTCATCCGGAACCGCGCGATCATCAACCTCCCCCTGCTCTCACGCCGCGCCGCCCAGCTAGCAAGCCTCAGCGGATTCGTCGTCCAGCGCTCCGGCGCCCAATTGCAAATCGCCGGCGGACGCTCCAACAACGCCGCCTGGACGCTGGACGGCGGCTCGATCCAAGGCAACCTCCTCGGCGTCGCCGACCTCCAATTCGACCCCCCCGTCGAAGCCCTCAACGAAGTCCACGTCGAAGTCTCCAACTACCGCGCCGAGCTAGGCCGCAGCGGCGGCGGCATCGTCCAGATGAGCTCCCTCGCCGGGACGAACCAATTCCGCGGCGTGCTCTACCAATACCTCCGCAACGACTCGCTCGACGCACGCCACTTCTTCGCCCGCGACAAACAACCCCTCCGCGGCAACCAGTTCGGCGGATCCTACGGCGGGCCGATCGTCAAAAACCGCACCTTCTTCCACTCCTCGATGGAATGGGTTCGCCGCCGCTCGTCCAACCCGCGCATCGAAAACATTCCCGCCCCCGCCGAAACCCATGGCGATTTCTCTCAGCTCGGCCGACTCATCAGGAATCCCGCGACCCGCGACCCACTCCCGAACAACATCATCCCCGCGAGCCAGCTCGACCCGGTCGGACTCGCGGCCGCCGAGCTCTGGCCCGACCCAAACCTCCCCGGCCGCCCATCGACAAACCGCAACTACTTCGCGAACGCCTCCAACACCCTCGACAGCCAAACCCTATTCCTGCGCCTCGACCACACCCTCGCCGAAAACCACCGAGTCTTTGGCCGCTACGTCCACTCACTGTCCGACCGCGAAGACCAGTCGAACATCTGGCCCGACCCGGTTCACAACAACCACATCCTCACCCGCGCCACCTACTTCAACGCCTCGCTCACTGCGATCTCGAACCTGACCCCAAAATTCATCGTGGAATCGCGCCTCACCTGGAGCCGCCGCAAAAACAGCCTCAACCACTCGAGCGCCGGAAAGGGCTTCGCCCAACGCATCGGCTTCAGCGGCGCCAACCCTGAATTCTTCCCCGGCCTGCGCTTCGCCGGCGGAATCCAACCGATCGGCCGCTTCTTCGCGCAAGGACGCCGCCAGAACCCCATCCGCGACACCCTCTTCGCGACCCACTGGACCTACGTCGCCGGCAAGCACTCGCTGAAGTGGGGCGGCGAGTCCCGCTTCTCCCGCACCGACGACGTCTCTTTCTTCCAAGCCGGCGGCGCGCTTAGTTTCAACCCGATCGCGACCGGAGACACGGTGGCTTCCCTGCTCCACGGCTGGGTCGCCGACGCAAGCCGCGACGAGACCCTCCCCCTCCGCAGCCGCGCAGCCGCCATCGCCGCCTACCTCCAAGACGACTGGAAACTCACCCCGCGGCTCACACTCAACCTCGGCCTGCGCTACGACCTCGACAACCCCCGCTGGGAGAGCTTCGACAACCGCCAAAATTCATTTGACTCCGCCGCGCTCAACCCCGCCTGCAACTGTCCCGGCGTCATCACGTTCGGCAACCGCTACGCCCACAACTTCGCCAAGACCAACTTCAGCCCACGCGTCGGCTTCGCCTACCGGCCTTCCGAAGACTGGGTCATCCGCGGCGGCGGTTCGGTCGTCTACCTCGGCCAGTACGACCAAGCCACCTCCATCGCCGCCAACGCGGGCTTCTCCATCCGCGGCCAGTTCACCGGCCTACGACCCTTCGACCAAGCCTTCCCCCTACGCGACGGCCTGCCCCCAATCGCCGCCCCCGCCCTTACGCCCGGATTCGGAGCTGTCCCCATCGGCCAACCGCCCATCTTCGCGCCCGAGTTCTTCCAACCCGAAGGCCGCCCCAACCCCTATCTGATCACCTACAACCTCCACCTCCAGCGCCGGCTCAGCAAAACGACATTCGCCGAACTAGGCTACATCGCGACGTTAGGCCGCAAGCTCACGCTCCCCGGCTCAGCAACTCTCAACCAGATTCACCCCAGTCAGATCCACCTCATCGACGAAGGCGCTCCGGCCCAAACCCTACGCCCCTTCCCCCAGTTCAGCGACGTCCGCATGCTCGCCCCGAACTTTGGCTCCTCGGCCTACCACGGCGTCAACATCCGACTCCTGAGGCGAGTCTCAGCCGGCCTCGAATTCGGCATGAGCTACACCTTCGCCCGCGCCCTCGACAACGTTGAATCCCGCAACGAGCTCGGAGGCGACAGTGTTGGCTCAGGCGGGGGCGCCGCGCCCTTCGCCAACCAATACGACCGCGGCCAAGCCTGGTCGCTGGGCGGCAACCACATCAAACACCGCTACATCGCCCACGCCGTCTGGGACATCCCCTACGGCAAACGCCGCGAGAACGAATTCATCAACCGCTGGTGGAATCACCTCATCGGCGGCTGGACCCTGAGCACAATCGTGGAGCTGCGCACCGGCCCCCCCTTCAGCACGATCTGGGGCGGGACCTCCCAAATCTACCCCACCGCGGCCCGCGTGCGCGCCGACTCAACCAGGCCCTATCGCGAGAACCCCAACTGGCGTACCAACGTCCGCGGGGAAACCTTCTTCGACCCAGCCACCTTCGCCCAGCCGCGGCGGTTCACCTTCGGCAACCTCGGCCGCAACGCCTTCATCGGCCCCGGCGCGATTCGAACCGACGTCGCCTTGATCCGGCGAATCTACGTCCCCTGGCAGAGCCACAACATGCAACTCCGCGCCGAAGTCTTCAATCTCCTCAACCGCGCCAACTTCGGATTACCCGACGACAACGCCCAATCAGCAAGCTTCGGTCGCATCACAACCCTCGCCCCCGGAGCCTCCGGCCGCCTTATCCAGCTCGGAATACGCTACGCTTTCTAACAGCATGCCTTGGCGATCTCTTTGCGTTCTTTGCGTCTTTGCGCGAACCCTCTTGCCGGGGGCCGACCGCCCCGTCGACCCGACCTTCCTCTACCAGCAGCTCTCTGGCGCTCCCTTCGAGGCCTCCGACCTCACCACCGACACCTGCCGCTACCGCCCCCTCTTCGCCGCCGGCGGCGTAGTGAAGGGCGTCGCCCGTTACGGCGAGCTCGTCGTCAACCCCAAAGGTAAATGCAAGGCAGTCGAGTACCCCGCCGAAGAGCAGATCTACTACGTCCTTGCCGGCAAGGGCGAAGCCATCTACCGCGAGCAGATCGTCCCAATCGAGAAAGGCGACTTCATGTACTTCGCCCCTGGCTCCGAGCACAGTGCGTCAAATGCCTCGTCGGCGCCACTGCGAATCCTCGTCATGGGCTTCAAAACCCCGAAAGACCTCGAGCACGGCATCCCTATAAAACTTCCCATCGCAAACGAATCGGAGGCGAAACTCCAGGTCGTCGGCAACCATCCGCCCACAACGCTCTACCGGCTCCTACTCGGCGCAACCACCAGCCAACGCGACCTGCTCTCGGTCGGCCACACCGTCACAAGCCTATTCACCATGGAGTTCGCCCCCGGCGGCACCAACCACCCCCACCACCACGCTCGAGAAGAAGAAGTCTACATCCTGCTCGAGGGCGAAGGTGAGATGGTCGCGGGCGGCGGCGCCGACGGAGTCGAGAACCGCCGACCCGCCAAACCCGGCGACTCCTATTTCTACCGCCTCAACGCAACGGTCGGGTTCTACGCTGAGGGCAAGGCCAAGATTCTAGCGGTCCGGTCCCTCTACCCCAGCCAATAACCGTGCGGCACACCCTAGTAGTCCTCGTTCTTGCGCCGTCAATCGCTCTCGCCCAGGGAGTGATCACCACCGTCGCCGGGACCGAGTGGGCCTTTCCCGGCGACGGCGGACCCGCCCTGGAAGCCCCTATCGGCTTCGTCGCCAAGGTCACCGCCGACAACGAAGGCAATGTCTACGGCGTCGACCCTGATCAACATCTCGCCTTCAAGGTCGGCCAGGACGGAATCCTACACGTCATCGCCGGACACGGCATCCCAGGATTTTCCGGCGACGGCGGACCCGCCCGTAACGCTGCTCTTCGCGCGCCCCGCGGCATCGCCCTCGACAACACCGGTCTCATCTACATTTCCGACACCGGCAACGGGCGAATCCGAACCGTTGACGCAGATGGAATCATTCGCACAATCGCCGGCGCGGGCTTTCGGGGGCTGGAGGATGACGGAATTCAGGCCCTGGACGCAAATTCTGCGATTCCCATGGGGCTTGACCGTCGCTCCAGACGGATCGATCTATTTCGGTTCAGGGGGAGGGAATCGAGTGAGACGGATCGGGCCCGACGACACGATCATGACGGTGGCCGGTGACGGAACCCGCGGTTTTTCGGGCGACGGCGGTCCGGCGACCGCGGCCCAGTTTGGCGGGCTTCCCGCGGATGTCGCCGTCGACGCCGTCGGAAACGTATATATCGTTGACAGCGGCAACCATCGCATCCGTCGTGTGGATCCAAATGGAATCATCACCACCTTCGCCGGCGACGGCGAGCTTGGGTTTCCCGGTGATGGAGGGCCTGCGACCGAGGCGCGCCTTGACAACCCGACTGGAGTCGCTGTGGACTCGCTGGGGAATGTCTACATCGCGGATGGGAATCAGCGCCTGATTCGGCGCGTGACCCCTGACGGAGTCATCAACTCCGTAGCCGGCAATGACCTGCTCCAGGACCTCAACGACGGCGGCCTAGCGATCGAGGCCAAATTGGAGCTTCCGGAGGGTGTCTTCGTGGACGCCCTGGGGAGTTATTTACATCGCCGACACAGGCCACCAACGAGTGCGCCGGGTCACTCTCGACGGCGTCATCAATACGATCGCCGGCAACGGCCTGTTTCGCTTCAACGGCGACGGAGGTCCCGCCGTCACCGCGGCCCTCAACGGTCCGAACGCGATCACCACCGACCGTGCTGGAAATCTCTTCATCAGCGACTTCCGCAACCAGCGCATCCGGCGCGTTTCACCCGACGGGCTGATCGACACTTACGCGGGCAGCGGCGCTTCGCGCTGTTGCTCCAACTATGGCGGACCCGCCACTGGCCTGGGTATCTTCGTCGTCCACGACCTCGCAGTCGATCCAGCCGGCAACCTGCTCATCGTGTGGAACGGGGGGGTCCACACGGTCGCGCCGGATGGAATCATCAACCCCTTCATCAAGCCGGCTGGAGGGGGGTTCTCCGGCGACGGTGGCCCGGCCCTCGACGCTAATGTCGGGTTCCCGAGAGGGGGAGCAACCGACGCGCTCGGGAACTTTTATCTCGCCGATACCTTCAACCATCGGATTCGGCGTGTCGACGCCGGCGGGATCATCAATACCATTGCTGGGAGCGGCGACCCCGGCGCCGGGGGCTTTGCCGGCGATGGCGGACCGGCAATCAACGCCCGCCTGAATCGTCCCGACGGCGTCGCGGCAGATGCCGCGGGAAACGTGTATATCGCCGATGCCCGCAACCGTCGAATCCGCCTGGTCGGCCCCGGCGGGACTATCAGTACATTTGCTGGGACCGGGGCGGCGGACGCTGCACAGGACGGGGCCTTGCGCACGGAGATCGGTCTCGCCCTGTTGGGTGATTTGTTGACCGATTCGCAAGGGAACGTCTTATTCATCGACTCGAATCAGGTCTTCCGGATCGGGGCGGATGGCGTCGTGAGGCTCGTCGCCGGATCTGGGAGATTCGGATTTGGCGGTGATGGCGGACTCGCCACCGGGGCAGCCATCGTCCCGTCCGACATAGCGCTCGACAATCAGGGGAATCTCTACATCTCCGACGGATTTAGCAATCGTGTTCGAGTCGTGCTCGCCGAGCGGCCAGGTTTTCTTGAGCCCGCGCCGGCAAGGTTGTCGTTCGAGGCGCAAAGCGCCGGCGCCCGACCCGAGCCGGCCAACGTCGAACTGCAAACCTCAGTGACCGGTATGGCCTTTACTGCTCGGGCGCTGACGAACGACGGGGCGGACTGGCTCACCATCAGCGATGTCGACGGCTTCACGCCGCGTCTGCTCGCAATCAGCGCCGACCCGACGAATCTCGCTCCCGGAAGCTACCAGGGTCAGGTCGTCATCACGCTGCCTGAAGCCAATCCCATGCAGCGTTCCATCCCTGCGGCGTTTACCGTGTCCCAAGCCGAACCGCCGACGCTCGCGGTTGACGTCCAAAACTTTTCGTTCACCTATCCGCGTCAAGCGGCCGCGCGAAGCGAAACGTTCATGATCTTCAACAACGGTAGCGGGGCGCTCGACTTCAGCATCGAGATATCCACCGAGTCTGGCGGCGACTGGCTGGCGGCATCACCCACCAGCGGCCAAGCGACGCCCAATGGGCCCGCGGCAGCCACGGTTACCGCCGACCTAGCTGGGCTGGCGGCGGGAACCTATCGCGGCCTCGTTACCGTGGTCGCCCAGGGTGGGCAGCGGGTTGAGCTTCCGGTCACGATGACAGTGAGCGATGTGGATCAGGCCATGCTGCTTAGCCAGAGCGGCCTTTCCTTCACGGCTGTGGCCGAGGGCGGCGTCGTCCCGCCGCAGTCCTTCGGGGTCCTCAATCTAGGCACGGGGTCGATGGACTTCTCAATCAGCACCTGCCCCAAAACGGCGATCTCTTGCGATTGGCTGAAGGTTTCTCCCACGGCTGGGTCGAGCAATCCGCGGGGCAAGGTCCCGGAAATCTCGGTTGACATCGACCAGGCCGGCTTGGCCCCCGGCGCCTACTTTGGCCTGATCGAGGTCCGCGCCCCCACCGCTGCTAACTCTCCCCAGGTGCTCACGGTTTTCCTCGATCTGCTTCCCGCCGGGGCCGACACGGGCGCCGCGCTAGGAACCAACGAGCTGGTCTTCACCTCCGTCGCCGGACCGAATTCGCCCAGCGCACAAGAGATCTTGGTCTACAACGTCGCGAGCGAAGCGAAGTCTTATCGTGGACGCAGCTCGCTCGGCCGCGGCCGCATCGAGATCCTCCCCCGCGACGGCCAGCTCGATCCGGCGCGACCGACTCGGCTCATCGTTCAGCCCTTCACCGAGTTCGTCGAGGCGGGTGACTACCAAGGCGAAGTCGCGCTCCAGTTTTCCGACGGACGCGTCCGGCAGATCGATGTCTCTGTCGCCATCACCGAGTCAGCGAACGCCGCGGCGCTGTCCAAACAACAAGGCGCCTGCGTTCCAACCAAACTGCTTCCCGCTATCCGAACTCTCGGCGATAAATTCGCTGTGTCGGCTGGTTGGCCAGTCGGACTTCAAGTCGTTCGGGATGATTGCGGGGGGGCGATGGAGAGCGGCAGCGTAGTCGTGGAGTTCTCGAACGGTGACCCGGAGCTCGGGCTCACCTCTCTGCGCAATGGCCGCTGGGACGGGACATGGCAGACCAGCGCGCGCGAGCTTTCGAGCGTCACGCTTCGCATTGAAGCGGGCGGGGCGGGCGCGGGCCTGCGCGGCGTGCGGGAGGTACAAGGCGCCCTGCGATCGATTCAGTCCGCGCCAGTACTGCCGCCGAACGGGGTTACGGGTTCGGCCAGCTTTATTGCTCACCAGCCACTAGCGCCCGGCAGCCTTGTCTCGCTTTTCGGACTCGGCCTCTCCGACGGTCAAGGCGCCGCCACAGCATTGCCACTGCCAGAGCTCTTGCGGTCCACCTCGGTGTTCATCGCCGGGCGTCCAATGCCGCTACTGTTCAGCAGCGACGGCCAAGTGAACGCGATGGTCCCCTATGGGCTCAGCGTGAACACCAGCCATCAGATCCTGGTAGCCCGCGGTCCCACGCTGTCGCGGCCGGTTTCCGTCGACGTCGCCGGCGCCCAGCCGGCGGTGTTCCGGACAAACTTCGCGGGAACACAAGGCCACATCTACAAAATCGTAAATGGCGCTCAGATCCTTGCCGATTCAAACAACCCAGCCGCGGCCGGCGATGTGCTGGTGCTCTTCGCGGCGGGCCTTGGCGAGGTGGATCCAGCAGTCGAGGCGGGGGTCGCGGCCGGCGCCAGTCCGCTCAGTCGAACCATTGATCCGCTGTCTGTGACCGTCGGCGGCCAACCCGCAAGCGTGTTCTTCTCCGGCCTAGCGCCTGGCTTCACAGGGCTCTACCAGGTGAACATCACCGAGCCCTCGGGCGTGGCAACGAGCGACGAAACCGACGTCGTTCTAGAGATCTCCGGCCAGACAAGCCCCGCCGTCACAATCGCAACGAATTAGCGAAGTGATCACTGTTTGATCAATGTTTACCGGAGGGCGTCAGAGCCGCGACCGCAAGGGAGCGGGTTCCGAAAAACTTCAGCAACAGCAGGCTCCTAAGTAACGGGTATTAGGGCTAGTTCGGCCGCGGCTTCGGCCCATAGACCCCTTTCTCAAAACTGCCCAGCACCATCGAGAGCGCCGGATGCCGAACCTCTCCGCCGCTCTCATCCGACTCCAGATTCCGCTCAGCCACATATGTCCCGTGAGTCGCCCCATCAACAAGCACGTGATACCAAGGCTGATCCTTCGGAGGGCGACTCCGCGCCACCTGGTCGTACCATTCCTCGGTTCCCGAAAACTCGGCGTCGATGTCGTAAACGACTCCTCGATACCCAAAAAGCCGATGCTGCACCAGCTGCCCAATGTGAAACTTCGCGTCAATGATCATCAGTCGCTACCCGCCTACCGTGTCCCAGTATGAACCCTTCTGTCAGACTGATGGGGCCGTGAAAGTTAACGAGCTCTTCGCCTACCTTCGCCTCAAGAATGCCGCCGAAGCCATCGACTTCTACAAGCAAGCCTTCGGCGCCACGGAAAAATCCCGACTCGCCGAGCCCAGCGGACGCATCGGCCACAGCATCGAAGAAGTCTCGCCCGAGCAGGTGCAGCTCCGCTTCACCGCAATGATGACCGGCGGCTAGCGATAGTTCGAGCTCGCCGCGGGCTGACCTCGCACCGCCCGCAGCATCCCAGGAGCTTCCATCGCGCAAGCCGCTATTGCCAACAAGGCAACCGCTGGCAGCTCGAACCAACGGACTCCGTAGGACGCCGCGTTTCGAGCCGCCAGCCGGCAGGAGTTCATAATCCGCCCAGCAATCGCAATGGGAATCGACACCAGCCCCAACCGAAAAAGTCCGGCGTAACGCGTCTCCGTCGAAGCCAGCCTCGTCGCCAATACGCCGTATCCAAGGCCCCGCCTCATCTCGAGCTCCGTCGACCAACCGTCGTAGGCATGGATGACTTCCATCCGCGGCTCGAACCTCATCTCCACCCCAGCCCGCCGCATCGGTTCCGACTGCAGGTTCGAGGCGAACACAGAGCAATCCTCGGGCAGTGGGTGCTGCAAGAACGCATCACGCCGGAAGACCGCGTTGTTATTCGAAATATGAATCGTCCGGCCAGCCGCATCGCCCTCGACGTACGACCGCGCAAGCAACCCCATCGCTCGCTCCAGCAACGAGTCGCCGCCATAGCGAGTCCGGCCGCTCACGACGCCCGCTTCCGGATAACGCCGCATCGCTTCAACACACGCCTGGAGCCAGCCCGCACACGGCTGGCAGTCCGCGTCGAGCAGCGCCACCAGCGTGGTTTGCGCCGCTCGTACCCCAGCGTTCGACATTGCGTAGGAGGATCCAGCCGCCGCAATCGTCCGAAACGATGGGAGCGCCGGCAGGTCGCGCGGCAGGGCCTGCAGGCGCTCTGGGGAATCAACCAGTAGCACTTCAGCCCGCTCCACCCCCGCCTGCGCCGCAAGCGAAGCTAGCGTACAGCGGAGCTCATCCCAACTCGGACGCCGCTCATCGTCATAGTCGATGACGACGACCACTGTGATATCCGGCGCCGCGCTGCTCATTCAGCCCAATCACGTTAGCTCGACGAACGAGCCGCTCCGAGCCGCGTCATACACCCCCAAGACAAGCTGCAACGCCCGGCACCCTTCCCCGCCGTCTATCAGCGGAGAACCGCCCGACTTCACCGCTTCTCCAAAATTCAAGAACCCACGCTTGAGGTTCTCAATCGGGATCGCCATCGGATCGGAAGCCCCCGACGCCTCGCCGGCTTCGACGACCGGAGCATCAGCGCCGTCATCACCCTCAACATCCCATCCCGTGAGCTGGTCGCCGGTGATCGTCGCCGAACCCTTCGTCCCGTGCAACTCGATTCGCTCGGAGTAGCCCGGCCAGAATGCCGTCGAAGCCTGGATCACCCCCGTCGCGCCGCTTTCGTAAGTCAGCAAGGCATTGACGATGTCCTCGGCTTCCATCTCGTGCGAGGAATGCAGTTGCCAATTCGCGGCAATCTTCGAAACCCGCCCCGCCAAGTAAAGCAACACGTCGACCTGGTGGATCGCTTGGTTGATCAGCGCCCCGCCGCCTTCCATCGCCCAAGTGCCCTTGCCAGGCTTGTCGTAGTAGTCCTGCGGGCGGTGCCACTTCACATAAGCGTCGGCTTGCAAAAGCTTGCCCAGCCGGCCGTCGTCAAGCGCCTTCTTCAGGAAGATGGTTGCATCGTCAAAGCGATGCTGGCTCACCACGCCCAGCCGAATGTCGGCCTTGGCGGCGAGATCAATCATCTCCTGACAATTCTCGAGCGTGAGGTCCATCGGCTTCTGCAGCAAGACGTTCCTGCCCCGCGCCGCGCACGCTCGAACGATCCCCAGATGCGAATCCGGGAACGTGCAGACGTCGACATAGTCGAGGTCCTCGCGAGCGACGAGATCCTTCCAATCCAGGTGGAAGTCGCCGCCGAACTTCTCGGCGAAGGCGACCCCCTTCTCGGCAATGATGTCCGAGCAGGCGGCGACTTCGTAGCCAAGCTCTCCGTAGCACTCGCCGTGCTTGTGCGAGATGGCTCCCGTGCCAATTAATCCGACTTTCATATCGAGTTGTCCTTTAAGCCAATCCCTTGGCGCCGATGTCCGTCCGATACTGCGCCCCGTCGAACCTTATCTTCGCCACAGCCTCATACGCCCCATCAAGCGCCTGCTTCAAGTCCCCGCCTGCGGCGGTCACGCCCAACACTCGGCCGCCCGAGCTGACGAGCTCGCCCTCGCGCAGCAGCGTCCCCGCATGGAAGACCTTTGCGCCGCTGGCATCAGCCTCCCGTACGCCGCTGATGACCTTGCCGCGCTCGTAAGCCCCGGGATACCCCTCCGACGCCATCACGACGCAGCAAGTCGCTCCATCACTCCAACCAACCAACGTCGGGTCAAGCGCCCCACGCGCCGCCGAGTAAAGCAACTCGCCAAAATCGCCTGTCATCCGATAGAGCAACGGCTGGGTCTCGGGGTCGCCCAACCTCACGTTGTATTCGAGAACCTTCGGCCCATCCTCAGTGATCATCAGGCCCGCGTAGAGGAATCCTCGAAAAGGCGTCCCCGTCGCCTGCAGCGCGGCCAGCGAAGGCTCAATCACCCGCTCGAGAATCTCCTCCCGCAGCTCGGCCGCCATGATCGAGTCGTCACAATAAGCGCCCATCCCGCCAGTATTGGGCCCTCTGTCACCGTCGAACGCCGCCTTGTGATCCTGAGTCGGCCGAAACTCAAAACCCCGCTCGCCATCAGTCAGAATGATAAAGCTCAGCTCCCGTCCAGTGAGAAACTCCTCGACCAACAGCCTCCGGCCCGCGCCAACCATCTCGCCCGCAAGCATGTCCCGCCCGACCCGCTTGCCCTCATTCGCATCCTCGACAATCACGACGCCCTTGCCTGCAGCCAGCCCATCCGCCTTCAACGCCACCGGAAAACCAAAATTCCCGAGCACCGCATCAAGCTCTTCGACCGTCTCAACCGTCGCCGACCCAGCAGTGGGAATCCCATTGGCCAGCAGAAATTCCTTACAAAAAACCTTGCTGCCCTCCAATCGGGCATTCACCGACTCCGGCCCAACAATCGCCAGCCCCCTCGCCCGAAACTCATCCGCAACCCCAGCAACCAGCGGCGCCTCCGGCCCAACAACAGTAAAGTCGACCCCAAGCGTCTCAGCCAGCGCCGCCATCTCCACTGGCGAGTGAATGTCACTCGGAATACAAGAAGCCTCCATCGCGACCCCCGCATTCCCCGGCGCGCAATAGACCCGCTCCACCGACGGCGACTGATCCAACCGCCACACCAACCCATGCTCGCGACCCCCGCCGCCAATGACCAGCACGTTCATCCCGACGCCCTAGAATAGCAACCAAACTCGGGCCAACGGTCTACGTTCCGATCCGGTTAATCTTCTGTCCCAGCGCGCGCGCCAATCCGGCCTTAGACGCTGGCAACAGCGTAATTATCCGGAGCCCCGTAGGGCTGTCCCCGATCTCCGTCCCCGATCTCCTGCTGGCCACACTTGGATGTTCTCGCCCGGCGTCTGATTGACGCGCTTATCGGTCAAAGAGCTACGAACATCGTGAACCAGTCTGGCTGTGGGCTCAGGCCGGTTTCCACTCTTCGATTGCAGTTGGCAGCCCGACACGCATGAAAAATCGGGCGAAGGCCTGAGAGAGATGCTCGCGGTATGGTGGCCGGAGACGAAGACGCTGCTCACCGCGCTCGGCTAGAAACGATTCGAGAAATTGCCGTGGGACGGTGTAGACCTCGTAGAAGTCGACAACTCGATGGGCGGTTTGAAGAGGCCCGTCTGACTCACAGTTGAGAATAGCTAGGTTCCATAGGCTTCCCCCGCAGAGATTCTCGTAGTGTCTGGTCCATGCTCTCTTGGACGGCTCTTGGTTCTGCCGCTTCATGGATTCTTCCCACTTCGGCTTGTAGTCCTCGAGAGCTCTGTGGGGGCACAGCACTACGTTCTTGACCTTGGATTGCTCCAGGTCACACGCTTGCGTCATGACGACAACGTCGGCGATGAAAGCATCGGCGTGTTTCTTGAGCGCTTCAGCTGCTGCGCTTTCCACGGGCTTGTCGGACCAGCCTATTATTGGGCAGTTCGAGATAATGTCCCCCTGCAGGAGGGGAACGTCCGGTTCGACTGGTTCATACCACGGGTCAAGCATCGTCCGGGTCGAAGTCTGAAGAGTGCAGCACAACCTCAGGGTTCCAACGTCTGAGCTTCGCCTTGGGGCTGATGTCGACCTCGAGGCTGAAGAGCACATCCCGTTCGAAATCAGGGGCGAACGTCCCAGTAATAGGGTCAGCATCTTCGTAGGCCTCGGGCTGTTCCCACATCTCCGGCCATGGTGCTGTGCTAGCCGTCGTGTCACCTGGATAGCCCACTCGCTCAACAGGAGCCTGAACGTAGACGAAATTCTTGCTGCGAGGCGGCGAGTTCAGCAGTTGAACTCCCAGGGCCGCCACGACAAAGATACTCGCAGTGTTCGCAGCCGTTTCGGCCACGTCCAAGAAATGTTGGGAGGCGGCATCCGAGACGGTTGTAGTGTCCGTCGCGCGGTCGGCGCGGACGGACCTGCTATACATAGTTGGCCGAGACTCAGTGGTCGCTGCAGCAGTCATTGGGTGCGCCTCCAAACTTTTTGTTGAATCTCTTCGCCAGTGAGGTCTGCAAAGCCTCGCACAATCCATTCCCGAGCCATGTCGAACCAGCGCCACATTGCGTCTCGCGATGGGTCAGGGGAAATTCCTCGAACGGTCAACTCGAACACCACCAATGGGTTTCCATTTTGCTCAGCGTTGCGAATTGAAGCATGCAAACGCGCTGTTCTATCGGGGACCAGAAAGTTCGCCCGGATGTGACGGCCCTGAGGAACATCAAGAAAGCGGCCGTCTCGATTGTTCCAAGCAAAATCTGGGAAGACCTGCCCAAGGTCGGCGAGCTCTTCCCACCCCTGACCGCGGGGGATGTTGTTCACGTAGGTCATCTCGTATTGACGAGGGGTGAGGGTGCCAAGACTACGCTCGGACAAAAAGTTCTCAAACGTAGCGAGATGCTCGTGAAAGAGTTTCTTGACATACCCGTAGCGCGGATACTGGTCGTCGACCTTCACCTTCTTCCAGTTGTGCAAGAAGCGGTCTCGTTGGACTTGGATAATTCCGTTTTGGTCCTTGTGGACAAACCAGACTCGAGGAAGCGGCACCTCTGCTAGCTCTTGTTCTTCGGTCGGAGGGAGCCCCTCGAAGCGCTCGAGCACAGGCATCAATGGCATGACTTCTCTACAACCGGTGTAATCGGGGAAGCAGTGCCAGAGTCCTCCGAAATGCGGGATGGTGAGCTTCTCGAGCTTATCGAACAGAACACCACAGACCACCTCCGCTACGGGCGGATTTTCGAAACTGGGCAGCTCGGAGTTGATGGCCTGAGTCATCATAGGCGAAGATTCCCGCAAAGTCGAACCGAAGCGGTCACCGTTGACCACTCCAGCTCAACAGGATAGGCCTTTATACTCTGGCTCTGCCGCCGTAGGCAAGGATTGGCTCCGTAGTCAGTGAGGACGCAGCTGCTCGCAAAACGGTTTCCTAGTTTGTGTTTTAACACGAATCGGCTCTAGCGCATCATGTTTCATTGGCTCGTTCTAGTCCAGTTCATCGTCAGAGCCTTCAGCTCAGTATCGCTCGGCTGAGTGTAACGCCAGATGTATTTGTCGGAGCGATGGCCACTCTGCTTCATCGCAACGTGGATGCCCTTGGCCTCGATGATTTTGCGCAAGTTGGTGTGGCGCAGGGGGGAATAGGGGAGGGGGGAATAGGGGACGGGCGGAATGGGGGCGGAATAGGGGACGCGGAATAGGGAGCGGAATAGGGGACGAGCGGAATAGGAGCGGAATGGAGTGGAGTGAACCCTAAAAATGAGACATTGAAATTTGGGACGAATTTCAGCGAATGGAAAGGAGTCCAGGATGGAAAGTCTCAAGCCGCGCAAGCCGCGGGAGTTCACGGTGGAGTTCAAGGAAGCCGCCGCCAGGCGGCTCCTAGCCGGCCAGAGCGGCACAGCGCTAAGCCGCGAGTTGGACGTCAAGCGCAGCCTGCTGTACCGCTGGCGGGACGCCTATCGCCAGGAAGGCGTCAACGGCTTGAGCCGGCGGCGAGGCCGGCCGAAACCCGGCCGCTCGGCGCCGCCCAAGATCCCTCGCGATCCGCGCGACGAACGCATCGCAGAGCTCGAACGACTGCTCGGCAAACAAGCCGCAGAGCTCGATTTTTTCGGACAAGCCTTTCGCGCCTTGAACCTCGCAGCCCCGACCAACGACGCCGGTGGCGCGAGCGGATCTACTCCATCGTCGAGCAGATCAGCGCCAAAGGCTCGCTCAGCGTCGAACACGCCTGCGAGCTCGGACGCGTGAATCGCGCCGGGTTCTATCGCCGGCTCGCCGTGTCGTCGCCCGCCGAGTGCGACATGGAATTGCGTGACCGCATGCAGCGGATTTCGCTCGAGAATCGTCGTTACGGCTACCGCCGCGTGACGGCCGAGCTGCGCCGCCAAGGCTTCCTCGTCAATCACAAAAAGGTCCTGCGGATGATGCGTAAGGACAACTTGCTGGCGGTACTCAAGCGGCGCTTCGTGCTAACAACGGATTCGAACCACTTCTTACCTGTTTATCCGAATCTAGCGGCGCACCTGAATGTGGACGGCGTCGATCAGTTGTGGCAATCCGATATCACCTACATTCGCTTGCGCGAGGCGTTCGTCTACCTCGCCGTGGTGTTGGACGCCTACTCGCGACGCGTGGTCGGCTGGCGGCTGGGGACGACGCTCAAAGCTGAGCTGGCTGTAGGGGCGTTGCGCGATGCGCTCGAGCTCAGACGCCCTGCCGCGGGGTGGATGCATCATTCCGACCAAGGCGTACAGTACGCTTCGAGCGCCTATGTCGAGCTGCTGGAGCAGCACGGCGCGATCATCTCGATGAGCCGCCGCGGCAACCCCTACGACAACGCGCGGGCGGAGAGTTTCATGAAGACGTTGAAGGCGGAGGAGGTTTGGTTGCAGCGTTATCGCACGCTTGACGAGGCGCGCGCATCGATCGGCGAGTTCATTGATGAGATCTACAACCAACGCCGGCTGCATTCGGCGTTGGGATATCGTCCGCCGGCGGAGTTTGAAGCGCTGGCGCGGCCGGCGGCAACAGCAGCGAGGAATCCGAAGTATGAGTTTTGAGAGGCATAGGCAAATCTATCAATCCGATGGGCCCTGGGCGGGCAGGGAGACATCGCCGGCGTTGGAGAAGCCGGGAGCGACCTTGGCGGCCGCCCCCGGCGCTCATCGTCTTGATGAGTTTGCGGCCGGGTATTCCTTGGCGGGTTGCTCTCCAGCAGAGCCCGCTTCCGCTTCCCCGGCTAGGACCAGCGTGCGACGATACAGCGAAGAAGGCAAGCGTTTTGCGGTGAATCGTAACCTGTCCCGATTTCGACTGTCTCACGCTCGGGGTTCACTCCAACGGGTTGCGGGGCTGTCCCCGATCTCCCCCCGACGATTAGCGCCCCAAAAGAAGAACTGAACGCAGGGTTCTTCATCCTTCTTCATGGATGCACCACAACGCTCGTATGCGCGTCTACAGCTTTCGGCGCTTTGGGGCGAACGGCAATTTCGACGTCGCGGCCCAAGGCGTTCAGGAACTCGAATAGGCGGCCGACAGAATAGTTGTCGGAGCGACCGTTCATCAGTCCCGAGACGTGCGGCTGGGCAATGCCCAGAATCTCGCCGGCTTGAGCTTGCCTGAGGCCCCGGTCCTTGATGGCGCGGTAGATCTCCAGTCTCAGCTTCGCCTTCAATTGCTCGCGCTCAGGATTGGGAAACCCGAGATCCGCAAAGACGTTGCCGCTGCTCTCTGTCACGTCTAGATCCTTCGTCTTCTTGGTCATCAGTTCTGCCTCCTGTTGTCATCGCGGCGCGCCTCTGCGAGGCGGGTCTTGATCAGGTCTATTTCCTTTGTCGGCGTCTGTCGGCCCTTCTTCGCCTTCTTCTGGAAAGCGTGAAGAACGTAGATCGCCGATCCAAACTGGACGCTGTAAACGGTCCGGTACGTGTCGCTATCAAACGGCGCAACGATCTCTAGAACCGAAGCGCGCTTGAAGCCCTTCAGCGCCTTGATCGACGGGTAGGCCTCGCCGCGCTGTGCGGCAAATAGAGCCTGACCAATATCGCGCTGTACTGCCCTGGGGAACGTCTTGAGGTCCCGCAGGGCAGGCCCGACCCCAAGGCCGCGCTTCTTCGTCCATCCTTAGAGTATACAGATGTCTGTATATATGTCAAGGTCCCGCCCGTACCGCGGGCATCCTGCGGCCCGAAATGAGGTCATAGTCGGCGCCCAGTCGCCCTGTTAGTGTCATGGGCCTCTGCGATCTTAGTCACGCAAGCAATCGGGCCGGGTTGAACCGCCGCGTGAGCCGTTGTCGCCGATCGGAAGCGTGCGATGCTGAAAGCCGGGAAGCTGAATAAAAAGGTTGCCCCATCATTGTTATCGCTTGGATGGTGGCGCTCAGTTGTTCATCCCCGATCTGCATGGGTGACACGTCCCAAGGCGTACATAAGGGTTTCAGGTCGTTTTACCTGGTGATGCCGCTAGATAAGCAGTCCCGGCCGGGCCGCCGGCAGATATAGTAAGAATGGTGCGATCGAACGAAAACTACGACATCGTGGTCGTCGGTGGGGGCCACGCCGGCTGCGAAGCAGCCACGGCCGCCGCTCGCCTCGGCCTCCGAACGGCGCTAGCCACTCTGAACCTCGACCTCATCGCCCAAATGTCCTGCAACCCCGCAATCGGGGGAATCGCCAAGGGGCACCTCGTTCGCGAAATCGACGCGCTTGGCGGGATCATGGGCGAGATGGCCGACGCGACCGGCATCCAGTTTCGTCTCCTCAACACCAGCCGCGGCCCTGCCGTATGGTCGCCTCGGGCTCAGTGCGACAAAAAGCTCTACCGCTTCGAGATGCGCAAGCGACTCGAGCAGGAGCCTAACCTCGTTATCAAGCAAGCCGAAGCAATTGACCTCGTTCTCGAGCAGGACCGCGTCGTCGGGCTACGCCTGGCCGATGGTCGAGTCCTCGGCGCAAAGGCTGTCGTGATTACGACCGGCACATTCCTCAACGGGCTGATCCATGTGGGCGAAGCGACCTACCCGTCAGGCCGCTCGGGAGAACCGGCATCGCAGCTCCTCGGCGAGGCGCTGCGACAGCTCGGCTTTCGCTGCGGGCGGCTCAAGACCGGCACGCCGCCGCGCCTGGACGGCCGCACCATTGACTGGGACAAGTTCGAGCCACAACCCGGCGACCCGGAACCGACTCCGTTCTCCTTTCGCACCGAAAAGATCGAGCGCGAGCAAATCCAGTGCCACATCGGCTACACGACCGACGAAACGCACCGCCTGCTCGCGGACAACATCGAACGCTCGCCGCTCTATAGCGGACAAATCGAAGGCGTCGGACCACGCTACTGCCCTTCAATCGAAGACAAGATCGTCAAGTTCCCCGACAAGTCCCGCCACCAGATTTTTCTAGAGCCGGAGGGGCTGGATACCAACGAGGTCTACGTCAACGGCATGTCGACCAGCATGCCGATCGACGTGCAGGCCCAGATGGTCGCCTCGATCCCGGGGCTCGAAAACGCCGAGATGATTCGGCCGGGCTACGCCATCGAGTACGACTCCATCGACGCCACCGAGCTTCATCATTCGCTCGAGACCAAGCGAATCAATGGCCTTTTCCTCGGCGGACAGATCAACGGAACCACCGGCTACGAAGAGGCCGCCTGCCAGGGCCTCATGGCGGGTCTCAACGCCGCGCATACAGTTCTTGGCCGCGATCCAGTCGTGCTAGAGCGGACCGACGGCTACATCGGCATCTTGATCGACGACCTGGTCACCAAAGGGACCGACGAGCCTTATCGCATGTTTACCTCCCGCGCCGAGTTTCGGCTGCACCTGAGGATCGACAACGCCGACCGCCGCCTGACGCCGATTGGACGACGGGCGGGACTCGTGCGCGACGCCGACTGGGAACGCTTTGAGCGTTCGGTCGAGCAGCGAGACCGCGCCCATGAGTTCCTCCGCAAAGCTCGCCCCGACTTGAGAGACGCCCAGGCAGGGCCGCTTCTCGAAGCTTTGGGCGGTATGCCGGCCAACCGCGGGTCCCTGGCGGACTATCTGCGGCGTCCCGAAGTGAAGATCGAGCACGTCCAGGGGTTTGTGCCTGGGCTTGAATTGCGCCGCCCTGAATGGAAAGCGATTGAGACCCAGCTCAAGTACGAAGGCTACCTGCAGCAGCAGGAGCGTTCCGTCGCACGCCTGCGGAAAGCCGAAAACCGGCGAATTCCGGCCGAGTTCGGTTATGCGGGCTTGCCGGGGCTTTCGCGCGAAATGGTCGAAAAGATGGAGCGAGTGCGCCCGCGAAGCATTGCCCAGGCCAGCCGAATCCCCGGCGTGACCCCGGCGGCTTTGTCAATTCTCAATCTTCACCTGGAGTCGAAGGCTGTCGGCCGCTGACAGGTTCCGGGAGACGCTCGAAGAGGTCTACCGCACGCTCGACCTCAAACCAACCGGCTTCGAAAAGCTCTGTCAACACTACGATCTGTTGGTTCGATGGAACCGTAAGATCAACTTGACACGCATCGTAGAGCCTCGCGAGGCCGCTTGGCGACACTTTGCCGAAAGCCTATTCATCCTCAAACATGCCGCGCTAGCCGGGAAACGAGTGCTCGACGTCGGCTCAGGCGGCGGGTTTCCCGGCTTGCCGATCGCTGCCCAGGAGCCGCTGGCCCAGGTCACGGCGCTGGAACCGGTGGCCAAGAAGGCCAACTTCATTCGAGAGGTGTCGCGCGATTGGGCGAACATCAGTGTCGACGACCAGCGGCTTGAAGACGTCGACAATCACTATGACTGGGCTGTGGCGAGGGCGGTTCGACTAGAAGACGGGCTGCAGGAGCTGGCCCGAGTCGCCGAGTCAGCGGCTTTGCTGGTGGCCTCAGATACGGAGCTCCCGTCGTCGGAGTACGAATGGAAGCCGATGATTCCCCTGCCGTGGTCGCCGGATCGCGGTCTGCTTTTGGGATTCCGATGTTCCACGTGGAACATCTGATTTTCAGTTTTGCGATGTTCCACGTGGAACATCGGAATTCAAAAAGCGGGCTGTGATACATTGATTTGCCTTGGCGAAGATCATCGCAATCGCAAATCAGAAAGGCGGGGTCGGCAAAACCACGACTTCGATCAACCTCTCGGCCTCCCTTGCGGCGGCTGATTGCCGCGTGATGCTGGTCGATTGCGACCCGCAGGCCAATTCCACAAGCGGCCTCGGACTTCCTTACGATCCAGCGCGACTCAGCTCGTACGACCTGCTGATGGACGATGTCTCGATAGACGATGTCGCCGCCGAGACGGACACCGAACAGCTTTATCTTGTCCCTTCAAGTCGCCACTTGGCCGGCGCCAACGTCGAACTGGTCGACGAAGAAGTCCGCGAAACCCGCTTGCGCGACAAGCTCGAGGCTGTCCGCGACAAATACGACTTCATCCTCCTAGACTGCCCGCCGGCGCTAGACCTGCTCACGGTAAACGCATTGGCGGCGGCGGACTCGGTCCTGATCCCAATCCAGTGCGAGTACTTCGCGCTTGAAGGCGTTTCGGCGCTGATCGAGACCGTCGAGAGAATCCAGGACGGGCTCAACCCGGCGCTTCGCATTGAAGGGGTGCTGCTTACGATGTTCGACGAGCGGACCTCGCTCGCCCGCCAGGTCGCCGCCGATCTCCGAGAAGTCTTCGGTAACGACGTCTTTCAGACGGTCATCCCGAGAAATATCCGGCTCGCCGAGGCGCCGAGTCACGGCAAGCCCGTGATGCAGTACGACGTCCGATCGCGGGGCGCAGAGAGCTATTTGGCTTTGGCCCGCGAAATTCTAAGCCGCTCGGCCGCGGCCGCGAGTTAACCCGTGTCCACTAAGCCCTCCAAACCCCGTCCCCGCAGGAAAGCCCTTGGCAAGGGCCTTGACGCCTTGCTTGGCGCGCAAAAGAAACCGCAGGCCCCGGAGCTGTCGAGCGACGCGATTCGGCAGATTCCGATGAAGGACATCTTCGCGAATCCAAAGCAGCCTCGCCTGACGTTTTCGCAGCAGGCGCTCGAAGAGCTTGCCCAGTCGTTGCGAGAAGACGGCATGATCCAGCCGATTGTCGTCCAGCCCGACGAGGACGGCAGCTACACGGTCGTCGTGGGCGAACGCCGCGTCCGTGCTGCTCAACTCGCGGGCCTGGAATCCATCCCGGCAATCGTCAAGACGATCGCCGAGGACCGGCTGCTCGAGATTGCGCTGGTTGAGAACATCCAGCGTGAAGACCTGAACTCGATTGAGGTCGCGCTGGCGCTTCAGCAGATGGTCGAGGAATTGTCGTTGAGCCATGAGGAACTCGCGCAACGCACGGGAAAGGATCGCGCGACCGTTACCAATCTGCTTCGTCTGCTGCGACTACCCAAGGCGGTCCAAGAGCTTGTCGCGCGGGGCAAGATCGCGAACGGCCATGCCAAGGCGCTACTCACGCTCGATGACCCGGGCGTGCAGGCGGAGATTGCGGCCAAAGCGGCTGAGCAAGGGCTGTCGGTACGGCAGGTCGAGACGATGGTGCGGGCGATTGTCGATCCGCCGCCGCCGAAGCCTAAGAAGCAGATGGATCCGAATGTCGAGGCCGCAGTTCAAGAGATCGAGGCGCGGCTGGGGGCCAGGGTTCGGCTTTTCCAGCGTGCCTCTGGTCGCGGAAGGATCGAGATTGAATATGGGTCGGCGGAGGAGCTTGATCGGATCTACGCCTTGCTGACGAGGGAGGAGTGAGGGGGCGGCGCTGCCGTGTGTGCGAGGGGAAGACACCCCGCTCACGCAGGGTGCTCGGATTGCGACGACAGTTGTCGTAGGTTACTTGCGGGCTTCGATGGCTTCGACTAGTGATGCCGCGCGTGAGCGGGCCATGTGAATGATTTTCCCTTGTGCTTGGATCTTCTTCAGGACAGGCAGGAACTGCTCGGCGCTAATCACACGACCGTTGTCGTAGGAGCTGTGAAACGACAGCAACGCCTTGTTCACGCCAAGCCTGTCGAACTGATAAGTCCTTTCAAGCTCAAACAGATGCTGTTCGCTTGCGGCTAGGTGAACGAAGAACGTGACGGCCTCGCGATACCCCGGCTGGTCCGTGTCGTCGAATTCTGCTTCGCCAATTGTAGCGCCAGCGGATTGGAAGCGCATTACCTTATTGCCCGTGAACGCCACCTTTCGCTTTTTGATCACCGCCGCCATGCGGAATTTGTCCAGGCTGTCGGCCAAGCCAAACACCTTGTCTATCTCCGCCTTTGAGAGTTGAGCTTCGACCGGCTCTTCGCCGGGCTCTTCGCGGTATTCGACCGCTCCGTTGTCGTTGACCAGCGCTTCAAAATATGGCGGTACGCTCCCTGGGAAACTTCGAGAGAAGAAGATCGAATCCTGGGCCTGAAGCGGCGCTAGGCCCAACGCTATAACAGCGAGCGACAGTCTTAAGCTAGCCAACCCCCATCCCCCTTGCAATCGTCCCCCTACGCTTTGTTGCCGCGTTCATTCGAATACGCGTTGCGTGACAGATCGCGACGGCCAAGGCGTCGGCGGCGTCTGCTGAGCGAATCGGCTCTTTGAGCGCCAGTAGGGACGCAACCATCATCTGAACTTGTTCCTTTGAGGCCCGCCCATAGCCGACTACGCTGGCCTTCACTTCGAGCGGCGAGTATTCGCCGACCCCGAGCCCGGCCTCGGCGCCGGAGAGAAGCGCGACTCCACGCACGTGAGCTAGCTGTAAGGCGGATTTCGGGTTGACGCCGTGGAAGGCCGTTTCCACGGCGATGGCCTCGGGGCTGTGGGATTCGAAGACCTTTTGGATGCCTCGATAGATCGTCTTGAGGCGGGCGGCGAAGGGATCTCGTGCCGAGGTGCGAATCGTTCCGTACTCGACGAGCCTGTGGCGGCGGCCGTCGCTTTCAAGCACTCCGTAGCCGGTGACTTGGGAGCCGCAATCGATGCCGAGGATCCGCACGGGGGTCCTCTATTCTGGCAGTTTCGAGAGAAAGCCGCAGGTCTGTTTCAGCCCTGCGCTAAGGGTCTCCTGTAAACTCAGGGACGGGAGCTCACCTATGGACGCCCTGGCGGAAAAGCTAGACACGAAGCTGTGCACTTGGAAACCGGAAACAGCGGCACAGGTGCGGGAGCGTGTTGCCGAGGTGATCGAACTTGCCGACGATGATGTCCTCGACCTGATCCGCTCGCGGACGCGCGAGCACGAAGTGCTGGACATCCTGGATGAGCCCGCGGCCAGGTGAAGTGTGGCTTGCGAATCTTGGCTTGGCCGCCAAGACTCGCCCTGTCGTCATCGTATCGCGCGTCGATCCGGACCCTCCTCGCGCACTCGTTCTCTACGTTCCGCTGACCACGCAGAATCGGATGAGCCGTTACGAGGTGGTCCTCCCCTGATTGCCTTTCCTCGACCGGGATTCATTCGCCAACGTTCAGGGACTTGGTTCAATCCCCACGGCCCGACTGGAGCGGCGCCTTGGCCGCCTTCCACCGCCGGCGATGATCGAGGTCAAATCGCCACCGATGTTCGCTCTCGATCTGGAATGAGCCTGGGCTCTGGCTTCGCTATCTCGTCGTGGTAGGTCAAACAGCCCCGACGCCGGCAGCACCGCGCCGAAGGGACGACGCCTCCGGATCATGGCAAGATCTTCAAAGCACCGCCGGGTGCAGCGAAGCAGTAGCCACCAGCCGTCCCCAAATGGCCTAGCCCAGGGGTAGGCGCGGCAACTGAAATCATGCTTCGCCGTCAGTCAGGTACTATCCGTTTGGGGCAGCTGTCCTAGCTGTTCGTGCCGGAGTAGACTTGGAGTCATGCCGCGCCAATTTGATGTCGTGATCGAGCGGGACGAGGAGGGTGTGTACGTCGCCTCGGCGCCGCAACTGCCTGGCTGCCACACGGACGGCACTTCGCTGGACGAAGTCATGGTGGAGATTCGTGAAGCCATCGAGCTTTGCCTGGAAATGGAGGGCCACGAGCCGAACAACTTGGAGTTCGGCGGCATCCAGCGAGTGACCGTCGCGGCATGAGCACGCTCCCGGGGTCCCACCGGGCAATCGGGGACAGCCCCGCTATGCGCGACTGGAGTGAAACCCAAGCGTGAGACAGTCGAAATCGGGACAGGTTACGATTCACCGCAAAACGCTTGCCTTCTTCGCTGTATCGTCGCACGCTGGTCCTAGCCGGGGAAGCGGAAGCGGGCTCTGCTGGAGAGCAACCCGCCAAGGAATACCCGGCCGCAAACTCATCAAGACGATGAGCGCCGGGGGCGGCCGCCAAGGTCGCTCCCGGCTTCTCCAACGCCGGCGATGTCTCCCTGCCCGCCCAGGGCCCATCGGATTGATAGATTTGCCTATGCCTCTCAAAACTCATACTTCGGATTCCTCGCTGCTGTTGCCGCCGGCCGCGCCAGCGCTTCAAACTCCGCCGGCGGACGATATCCCAACGCCGAATGCAGCCGGCGTTGGTTGTAGATCTCATCAATGAACTCGCCGATCGATGCGCGCGCCTCGTCAAGCGTGCGATAACGCTGCAACCAAACCTCCTCCGCCTTCAACGTCTTCATGAAACTCTCCGCCCGCGCGTTGTCGTAGGGGTTGCCGCGGCGGCTCATCGAGATGATCGCGCCGTGCTGCTCCAGCAGCTCGACATAGGCGCTCGAAGCGTACTGTACGCCTTGGTCGGAATGATGCATCCACCCCGCGGCAGGGCGTCTGAGCTCGAGCGCATCGCGCAACGCCCCTACAGCCAGCTCAGCTTTGAGCGTCGTCCCCAGCCGCCAGCCGACCACGCGTCGCGAGTAGGCGTCCAACACCACGGCGAGGTAGACGAACGCCTCGCGCAAGCGAATGTAGGTGATATCGGATTGCCACAACTGATCGACGCCGTCCACATTCAGGTGCGCCGCTAGATTCGGATAAACAGGTAAGAAGTGGTTCGAATCCGTTGTTAGCACGAAGCGCCGCTTGAGTACCGCCAGCAAGTTGTCCTTACGCATCATCCGCAGGACCTTTTTGTGATTGACGAGGAAGCCTTGGCGGCGCAGCTCGGCCGTCACGCGGCGGTAGCCGTAACGACGATTCTCGAGCGAAATCCGCTGCATGCGGTCACGCAATTCCATGTCGCACTCGGCGGGCGACGACACGGCGAGCCGGCGATAGAACCCGGCGCGATTCACGCGTCCGAGCTCGCAGGCGTGTTCGACGCTGAGCGAGCCTTTGGCGCTGATCTGCTCGACGATGGAGTAGATCCGCTCGCGCCACCGGCGTCGTTGGTCGGGGCTGCGAGGTTCAAGGCGCGAAAGGCTTGTCCGAAAAAATCGAGCTCTGCGGCTTGTTTGCCGAGCAGTCGTTCGAGCTCTGCGATGCGTTCGTCGCGCGGATCGCGAGGGATCTTGGGCGGCGCCGAGCGGCCGGGTTTCGGCCGGCCTCGCCGCCGGCTCAAGCCGTTGACGCCTTCCTGGCGATAGGCGTCCCGCCAGCGGTACAGCAGGCTGCGCTTGACGTCCAACTCGCGGCTTAGCGCTGTGCCGCTCTGGCCGGCTAGGAGCCGCCTGGCGGCGGCTTCCTTGAACTCCACCGTGAACTCCCGCGGCTTGCGCGGCTTGAGACTTTCCATCCTGGACTCCTTTCCATTCGCTGAAATTCGTCCCAAATTTCAATGTCTCATTTTTAGGGTTCACTCCACGACTGACACGCACCTTATGATCCTATCATGTTGAAAAGTCGGGTTGTTGGCGCGAGATCGGTCAGGGTGTGCGACATAAATGTGAGCGAAAGGCGTAACTGCAATGGTTAAACGCTTGTCCGAGGGTACACCTACGTGGGGCGCGGGCGCAGGCCATCCGAAACAATCATAGCCCCGGGATTCATCCCGGGGTTAGAAAGGGTATAGCCCGGGCAGATAGGTAACACAATTCCCCGATCACATGGGTAACACATTGGCATCCTAGAACAAAAGGAGGCCTTTTGTTTTGGGATGGAAGGAGGCCCGTGTGCAAGACGAAAGATTGCGATTCGTTCAAGAGGTTCTAACCCGGGAGGATGCCATGGCCGCCGTCTGTCGGCGCTTCGGCGTCAGCCGCAAGACCGGCTACAAATGGCTCGATCGCTACGCCCAACAAGGCGTCGCCGGATTGGCCGATCAATCCAAAGCGCCCAAACGGCAAGCGCAAGCCTTTCCCGCCGAGATCGAGCGAGAGATCCTGGCCTTGCGGGCGCGCTATCCCACTTGGGGCGAAGACAAGCTCAAAGCGCGACTCGAGCGCACCAACCCTGACATCAATTGGCCGGCGCACTCCACCATCGGGGCGCTGCTGAAACGCCACGGACTCACCCACCCCGGTAAGCGCCGGCGCCACGCCACGCCTTCCAGTAAGCTCACCAGCGCCAAGGCGCCCAACCAAGTTTGGGCGATCGATTTCAAGGGTTGGTTCGACACCGGCGACGGCAAACGCTGCGATCCGCTGACGATTTCCGATACGGCGAGCCGCTATCTGTTGCGTTGTCAAAGGGTCGCGCGCAGCGACACGGCGCACGTGCGGCCGCTGATGGAAGCGACTTTCCGGGAGTACGGCCTGCCCACGAGGATCCTTTCCGATAACGGTCCGCCGTTCGCCTCGACGGGCTTGGCGGGGCTTTCGCGGCTCAGCGTGTGGTGGATCCGGCTCGGGATTCAACTGCAGCGAATCGACCCCGGACACCCTGAGCAAAACGGGCGTCATGAGCGCATGCATCGGACGCTCAAGGCCGAGACGGCGACGCCGCCGGAGCGCAACTTGCGAGCGCAACAGCGGGCCTTCGATCGTTTTCGGCAGATCTACAACCAGGAGCGTCCGCACGAGTCGCTAGCGATGGCAACGCCGGCGAGCGTGTATCAGCCGTCGTGGAGGCCGTATCCGGAGCGCTTGCCGGAGCTGGAGTATCCGGATCGGATGCTGCCGCGGCGAGTGCAGAGCAAGGGCGACATTGGGTTGCTGGGGCGTCAGTTGTTTCTCAGCGAGACCTTGGCGGGCGAGACGGTGGGCCTGGAAGAGCATGAGCACGGCTGGGCGGTCTGGTTTGGGCCGCTGGAGCTGGACTGGCTCGAGCGTAGCCTATTCGAGGGCCCGCGGCCGGGCAGGGGGGAGCACCGACTGCGGCGGAAACGCTCGGGGGGCGCCTCCTCCGCTCGCCCTACGGGCTCGCTCCCCCGGCGCCCCCCGAGCGTTTCCGGGAAGGATTTCGTGCAAAGAACCTTCTCTTGGTTCAACCCTTAAACTGTTACCTATGTGGTTGGGGAAAAGTGTTACCTAGGTGCTGGGCTGTTCAGATTGTTCGGCCAAGCGCCGCCGGCAGTCACAAATTTGTCGCGCACCCGATCGGTCACCCTGACGTCGATTCGCGGGCTGTCCCCAGAAGCCCCTCCCCAGAAGCCCCAGAAGCCCTGCGACGTGCGATTACACAACCCGCGCGATGGGAGGGGATGACCTGAGGATTGATACCGCCACAGCGGTAAGAACCGTCGCGTTCGACCGGAGAAAGCGCTGGAATTGTGGCCAGGCGCAGATGGGAGTGTATAGGATCGCTCAAGCGCCCAGGGTGCGCCGCCCCAGCCCCTTGATTGAAGTGCCGGGGTGTGGCATAATCACGGCACTGCGAAGCGCAGAAGACCGAGTGGCGCCTTGAGCCAAGTCGCACTTAGATGAGAAAAGAGGACGTTATGTCCAACGGTGACGGCGAGGATGTCGTAGTCGGTCTCTCTTTGATCGCCAGGATACTGTGTTGGTTGAGGGCGATCTGGTGTTTCATTCTCCGCATCTTCGGCATTCGGCGAAGAGGAAACATCAGTTGCTGTTGCTGCTTTGATTATCCGACGCTGGCGGAGATCGTTGCGGACGCCTCGGTCACAGCAGCTCTTGATACTGCGTTTGCGGATTCGAACGCGAACGCGCCCGCGGTGCCTCCCAACCCACCGCCGAGTCAGAAGCGCGAGCAGGGAGGATGGATCATCTGGAACTGCAACACCAACCGGTATAGGTTTATTAGGGTACCGCCCGGAACGCGCGACGGCCTGGCTACCATCGTCGGCACGCGTCCCAGCCCGAGCTATCCGGAATATCTGGTGGCTTGGTTCCATACACACCCGAACACGGTGCCAGAGGGATACGCCCAGGGTCCGAGCCCCGCGGACAGGGCGTTCACGGCGGCGACGGCACGAGTGCCGGGCATCGTCCGCTCGCACGCCGGCACGTCCACCATTCCATTTCCATGATCGAATCAGGCAGGGAGCCGCCCATGACAGAGGTTGAGAGCGCTTGTATCGAGATCGCCGCGAAGCACGCTGCTTCGGAGTTGGACGCTGAGGTGACCGAGTTCCAGTTGATCTACAGAGGAACCGATCCCGAATCCGGTCTTCATATCGTTGACGCGAGTTACAAGGCCGACCTCGAAGGAGAGGCGGTCTTCCCGGGCGGCGGCAGCGACAAGTCGCGCCAGCTGCACATCGACGTGAAAGCGGACAAGGTCACGGCGGCGCTCAGGTTCCAGTAGCTCTACCGTGCCTCCCCGATGCCGGTTCTGCTTAGCGGGCTGTTTCGCATACGGCCTATTCGTCGCCTTGCTGGCCGCCTGTGCGAGTCAGGAAGCGGGCGAGGTGATGGAGTTTGAAGCCATCTGCATCAAGATCGCGTCGGACTACTTGACCTCGGAGCTCGGGATCCAGGCGACTGACTATCGTATGGTCTATAGGGGCCCCGATCCCGAGTCAGGTCTCCATATCGTTGACGCCGATCACAAGGACGATCTCAGCCTGGAAAGAGCGCTTTCTCCCGGAGCGGGTAGCGGCAAGTCGCGCCGCCTGCACATCGACATCGAATCAAACGAGGTGAGGACGGCGCTAAAGGTCCAGTAGTAGCTTCTCCAGGCGGCTACCGGTTGAGGTGGCGGCGCGTCCACTCGATTGGCGCAGTCTGGCATCCCAAGCGCCAAGGGCGTCCTAGACGCCGTGACTTTATCGACGGGCATTGGGATCTAGACTTCCGTTCTACGCCAAATCCGCACTAGTCGGCAAGTGTTGAATCAGCCATCAATCGGACAGGATCAACTGTGGTGCAGTCGGTAGAGCAATTCGGCGGGCGTAGCGCGCTACGCCCTACTAACGCCAGGACGCGGTATCGATCACTCGGCCCATGTTGCGGCTGTGTTCCATCGCGACAAGCCAGGGCTTCGCCCGGCGGATGATGAACACTGCCAAAAAGTAGCTGATGAGCAGCTCAATGCCGAACACTACGAAAACTACCGAGTTGCGTTGATTGAAGAACTGCTCTTGCCCGTCGAGAAACGAGCGCCGCAGCGTGCGGACCAGGATGGGTTCTCCGAACTCGCCCAGGTTCGCGCGAGTCAGCACCCGCGACGGGCGAATGGCGCCGCTCTTGATGGCTTCGACGTGCTTGGTGCGGAAGTCGTAGACGCTCTTGGCGATCGATTGGACCTGCTCCAACCCCCGACGTTCGCCGACAAGAGGCTGCTTCTTGGGACCGTTCCAGTTGTAGTTCCTCGCCGCGGTCGCCAGTCGAACGTAGTTCACGATGTATGGGAGGTTCCGCTCGAACTCTTGCTGACTCTGACCCTTGACGGCGCTGTAGACGAACTTGTGATCGTCGTCGTGCAAGTAGCGGCGCCCGAACTGGTTGGCGTACTCGAGCACGAAGCTGACTTTGCCCATTTCCGGGAGCGAGCCGAAGCTCGAGCTCACGCCAAGCATCTGGCTCAGCTCGGCCACTTCGCGCTCGCGCTGGCGCAGCGTCTCGATGATCTGGGCGCGCTGACCTTCCGCCGTCGTCGGCAGCTCAGCGGCTGCTTCAGCGCTACCGGCGCACAGCAAGACTGCGATTGCGATCGTCGATTTCATCTCACAAAAGCTAGCGATGGGGCAATGCTACGCTACGAGGGCTCAATTGCCTCGCTCTATCTTACTCTTGACGCTACTCGCGGCGTTTTTGTTCGCCTGCGGCAGCACAAATGCTCCAATCGGCGATATTCCCAAACCGGAGCACCCTCGGCCTGATTTTGAGCGGGCCAGGTGGGCGAATCTGTATTTCAACTATGACCGCACGCCCAAGGAGTTTGGCTACGAAACGTTCGTTGACGGGATGACGGTGGCGGACCTGCAGGGGCCTGATTTTGTTGGCTTCGATGCGCCTCCCCTGATCGAGGCGAGGCCGGGGTCGAAGGTGTCGGTCCCGGTTTTTGTGAGTCACTTTTCCGACGTTGGGGCTTGGCTGACGGGGACGAATGATCTTGGGGGCGACATTGAGTTGTTTGCGAAGGAGCGTGAGGTTCGCTAGCGGCGGTATGAGGTGGTCGAGCAGGCGCCGATTGTGATGGAGGTTCCCGATATTCGCGACTATGCGGGGGCGATTGCGGTGGAGCTGGTGAGCGCGGAGGGGGAGCGGCTGGCGGCGAACTTTGTCAACATCTTGGTCAAAGGTGAAGACGTGAGCCCCGCGGGTTGAGCGGATTGGCCCGCGGCGGACGGCGTTGAGGGTTGTGCCGCATTCGTTCTCGGCGGTTCATTGGGATGGGCAGTTGCCGTTCCGGTTCCTGCGGCAGGGCAAGTTTTTCGGGACGGGTTCGGGGACGGTGGAGTATCGCTTCGATGTTCCCGAGACGGTCTTGGCGGCGAAGCCTTTGAAGTTGGAGCTGCTGGTTGAGCTGGCGGCGAAGGCGGGGGCGGAGCGGCTTTCGTGGCCGCAGGGTTTATAACCGGCTCGACTATCCCCAAACCGATGCGCGGAAGCATTCGAGTGAAGTGCGGATCCGGTTGGCGGAAGAGGATTTGGGGAGCGTTCCGCTGCCGGATGATCCGGCCGATGCGAGGGGGGCGGGGGTGGGCGGGTTGTCGGTGCATGGGGAACGGACGGGGCGGTATCCGGTGGACCCGACGGTGATTGTGCACACCCGGGAGGGGTTGTAGGTCAAGGTCGCGTGATCCAGATTGGGCTGGACCAGGCCATCTGCTCGTTGGCCTGTTGGACCCTGACGTAGTAGTAGGTTTCCCCCGCGGGAGCGTCGTTGTCGACGAATGTGAATTCGGTTTGAGGGCCTAGGTTCTGGACGGTGTGCACGAATTCCTGGCCGCGGATGATGTCGATCTGTCGGATGGGGGCGGTGCCCAGGACTTTGACCCAGAGTTGGGCCTTGCCTGCGGTGGGCTCGATGATGTCGCCTTGGAGGTATTCGGCTCCGTCGACTCTCATGCGATAGTCGAGCACGATGTTGTCGGTCGCGCCGTAGCTGTGGCGCTTCCGCATGGCGTCGAGGAGGCCGGAGCGCGTGTGGTCCTCGGCGATTGTGCAGGCGTAGGAGATGTGGGTCGAGAGGTGGTCGGAGCTGGCTTGGATGCCGATCTTGTAGCCTTTGGCCCAAGCGTTCCAGACGTAGCCGGCTGGGCGGAAGCCGCCGGCGTGGGATGTCGGATCGTCGGCGCTGGCCGATTTTGGTGCGCCGTGGTATTCCGAAGAAATACGGTCGCCTTGGTAGATCTCGACTAGAGGCTCGACATCGGGAGCGCTGTCGCGCCAGTCGGTGCCCATGTTGGTGGCCGAGGTGTGGGGGATCGAGATGCCGTTGTATTTGCGGAGGTAGTCGAACAGACCGACGGCGCCGGTGGAGGTTTCGCGCTCGTTGGGCTGGTCGCGGAAGGTGGGGTTGCCGCGTTCGGCGAACATGATGTTGCGGTGGCCGTTGGGGTAGCCGGCGCCTCGTTCGTATCCGTATAGGGGGACGAAGCGGCCGGGAACGGTGAAGACGTCGACGCGCTGCTGCAGGAGCCAGTTGATGTATTCGATGTTGGGTCCGCCGGAGCCGTGGTGGTCGCTGAGCCCTAAGAAATCAAGCTCGGCGGCGTTCATTGAATAGCGATAGGTGTCGTTCAACGAGCCGTCGTTGTTGCCGTCGCCGGAGTATTCGGTGTGGCGGTGGGTGTCGCCACGGTAGATTTTGTAGGTTTTGCCGGCGCTCGAAATCTCGTAGCCGCGGATTTGGGCCAGGTCGGCGGCTTCGTTGGGATGTCCGGCGAAGATGGTGAGCTCGTCGCGGGTCTTGGTCGATAGGCTGGGCTCCCAGACGGGTCCGCTGAGGGTTGGGAGGCGCGAGGCGAAGACTTCGCCGTGTTCGAAGTAGTAATCGTCGTAAATGCGGTTGTCGGTGGCCCAGGCGGCGTAGAGGTCTCCGGCGGGACTTCGGGCGAGTCCGAAGCCGGCGTCCGAGCGCCCTTGGGTGGCGGCTAACGGGATGGGGGTGGTCCAGGTTTTGCCGTCAAAAGCGGTGGCGTAGGTTTCCCAGGCGGCGCGGTGGGCGGCGGCGGTGTAGGGGACTTCGCGCTGGCGCAGGAAGCGGTGGCGGAATAGGGCCCAGACGCGGCCGTCGCCGTCGGTCTCGAGTTCGGGGTAGTCGTTGAAGCGTTGGAGCTCCGAGGGCAGTGAGTCTTCGAAGGATGGGGGTTGGCGCCATTGGCCGCTTTCGTAGACGGCGACTTCGACCGTGCGGGACTGGTAGAGTTGCACGGCCGGCCGGCGCACAAGGAGCCCGGTGTCCTTGCCCCATTGCATGTCGGATTCGTTCCAGGCGGCCCAGAGCCGGTCTTGGTGGTCGCAGACGAGCGAGGGGTAGGCTTCGTAACGGGGGGTGTCGGCTACGGGGACCGGGGCTTCCCAGTTGCTGCCGTTGAAGCGGCGCATGAGGATGTCGTAGTCGTTTTTGTCGTAGGTGTCCCAGGCTAGGTAGACGTTTCCCTTGGAGTCGGCGGCGAGTGCGGGGTTCCAATCGTCGGCGGCGGAAGTCGAAACGCGCTCGGGGGCCGACCACGACTGCCCGTCCCAGCGGCGGCTGAAGATGTCGGAGTGGCCGTCGCGGAAGCCCTGCCAGGCGAGCCAGACATTGCCGTTGGCGTCAGTGGCAAGAGCCTGGTGGATGTCGGGTTGGGGGGCGGAGGTGAGGCGTTCGGCCTGGGACCAGCCTGAATCATCGAGGCGGCGCGTCCAGAGGTCGAAGTTGGCGTCGGTTTGGTTGGACCAGACGGCGTGGATGCGGCCGGCGTTGTCGCGGGCGAGGCGGACGTAGTAAATGTCGGCCTCTCCGGTGAGCTCTTGGGGCGCTTCCCAAGCGCTTCCATTAAACCGCCGTACAAAGACTCGGTTTGTCCAGTCACTATAGCCAACCCATGCGACCCAGTAGGCGCCGTCGTCTTCAGCAAGCACGTCAGCAAAGCCGGCCTCGTGATCGCCGCCCGACACCGAGGCCAGCCCAGCGGCGCGCTCGACCACGACCGAGCCCCCCAGGTACGATCGGCGTCTGGCCGGCGTCTGGTCGCTGAGTCGAAACTCGAAATCGCCCTGGGCGGTTGAGATTTGGACCTTGGCGTCGCGCTTGGCCGACACGGTCAGAATCAGTCCGGGGATGTAGACGTAATCGGGAACGGGCGTCGACGGCTCGGGCTCCCAGTTGCGGAAGCGGAACTTGCGGCCCGGCGTCGTGGCCAGTTT
This sequence comes from Bryobacterales bacterium, assembly GCA_965247515.1. Taxonomy (GTDB): domain Bacteria; phylum Acidobacteriota; class Terriglobia; order Bryobacterales; family UBA6623. Next base: position 3,681,453 of record OZ252029.1, read on the forward strand.
CCAGCTGGTGGCGTTGATCTCGTCCGCCGCAGTCGGGCGCCAGCTCCGTAGGCTAGCGACTTCTCCGCCGGAGACCTTGAGCGATCCGTCCCAGGTTGTCGGCGTCTCGTCGGTCAGCCCGAGGCGGATGCGGTAGGTGAAGTCCTCGGCAACTAGAATCGACGGACCGACAAGAACGATCAAGAAGAAGGCTTTGGGCAGCATGACGCCTACGATGATAGCCCCTCAGCCTACTAACGCAAGCCGTTCCCGCCGATTGTCAAGAAGATGCTATCGGAAGATTCAAAGAATCTCGGCCGCGGCCGAAAGGCGGCGGCTTCTGCCTGACGTCGAGCTCTTCAAGCCAGCGGCTGCGCCCAAGGCCAGCGGCGGCGGGCAGGCCGGCTCGGAGTACGGCATGCTGCTCGCTCTGATCACTCTGGTGGTTGCCGGCATGATGCCCGTGATCGCCAAGCATTCGTCGGTCGTGCTGGCGAAATTGCAAGGCTACTTGCACCTTGCCGCATCGACCTAGACAACCGGAGCGAACCTTGCAGAAAGACGACTTCTTGCGACTTCAATTCACGACTCTTCGGGAGGAGATCAAGGAAACGCAAAAGCGGATCTACTTGATCCTGGCTCTTTCGGCGCTCGGTGTGCCTCCGATTCAGACGGTTGAGTTGAAGTTCGAGATCCAGGCGCTGATCTTCGGCATTCCGATTGTTGTGTTCGCGTTTATGATTCTCTTCACCGAGGAAAACGCGGCGATGATGCGCTGTGGACAGTACATCCGGGAGCATGTCGAGCCCGCGGTTGACGGCGTCGTTGGCTGGGAGCAGTGGCTGGAGGAAGGGGGGACCTCGCGAAGGTCGTCGAATATCTACGTCGCGGTCTGCGCGTATTTCGTGCTGTTCGCGCACTATTTGGTGGCGGTGTCGGCGGCGGCGCAGGCGGCTCCGAGCTTTGGAGAGGGTTGGCAGGCTTCGCTGGTGATCACCTACACGCTGTTGGCGGTGTGGCTGGTGGTTTTCCTGTGGAGGAATTTCCGGCACGCGGTGAGTACGCGTTAGGGCTTTGTCGCCACTGTCTTCCGGTCCCCGGGCGAGAGTCTCAACTTTAACGGGAAGACACCCCGCTGACGCAGGGTGCTCGGAGAGCCCTGGTTGCGGCGTGGGATATTGCGGACGAAAGTGTGAAATAAAGGCCCCCGATTTCCATTTGACACAGTGTAACGACTTGGGTTTAGATTCGACCGTTTGAACGCTTCTCAAGACAACAGATTTTGCGACATCTAAGTGCCGAATCGAATCTAACCATATTGTGTTGAGTGGCTTAGTCCTGCTCACGGTCGCGAAACTCCTCGAACCAGTTTTCGATCAGACGCATGCGAAGCGGTTCGTCGGTCTGCCCCTCAGTTGATTCGTCCACACGCTCGACGATCACGAAGCGGCCGTCGGGCGTCACATCGTAGTAAAACGTTCCGCCGCTGTAGATGATGTCGAGGTCGAACAGAGGTTCGATTCCAGAGATTGGGGTTGTTGGTCGGCTGAAATCGACAGCGGCCCTCATCATCACCACAGGATCACGGGTCATCCAAAACAGTTCACGGCCATCCCTGCTCCAGCGCGGCCCCATTCCCTCGTCTTCTGACACCTGCCAGGTTTGTGTGGCATCTGAGACCGCCCGCACATAGACTCCGCTGCGGCCCGAGCTCGCGTCCAAGAACGCCAGGTACTCGCCGTCCGGCGAGAACTGCGGGTGCGCTATATTGAACTCGCTCACGTGAAATGGTGACGACTCGAATCCGCCGTCTGCCTTTTGCTTGGCGAGGTACAAGTCAAAGCCTTGTGTGCCCGCTATGTGACGCGCCATGTAGATCAGCGTCTCGCCGTCGGGCGACCATGCGGGCTCCGACTCCCGTTCGGGGGTTTCGACAACCGGCGTGGGATCTGACAACTCGCCCACCGATGTAAGGAAAAGGTCAGAGGCGCCGTCGCCAAGTTCGTGGCGGAAGACGATCTGCTTGCCATCAGGATGCCAGTTCGGTCCGTCGTTCCCGCCGGGCCAACAGGTAATGCGCTGAATCGTGTTACGCCCGAAGTGGAGGAGCCAAATCTCCTGGTCGTCGGTCGTCGAACGTTTGGCGGCCACCAGAACGCTGCGGCCGTCTGGGGAGACGACGGGGTTGTAGGCTCCAACAAGCGCAGGGCCAATTGTATCGAGACGGTTCCCCGCACGGTCTCTCAAGACCAACTCCGTCTTTGACTGACGGAGCGATTGCAGGACGCCTCGATCTTCTACAGCGAGTAGAGCGCCGCTGGAGGAAATCCCAGACGCGCTCAGCGCGGCGGCCACTCCAAATCGGTCACCCGTCGGCTCCAGCGTTTCGAGGGAAAACGGCTGGGCCCAGAGCCCCCCTTGATCGTCCGTAAACAGGAGGTGGCCCGACGGCGAGTATCGGACGCTCGGATCGTCCGAGAGCCGGCGGAGCTCAAGCGATGAAAGATCGAGCAGAAAGGACCCTGAAGCGGTGTTACTGATGGAGAGTGCATATGACAGCAGCAGCGCAGGCCGGTTTGGCGGAGTCGGCAGGTAGGAAACGACGCTGGCTGTTGGCCGCGTATTTGGCGGCCTTCGGATCTGCAAAGGCTCGGCGTCTCCGCCGCTCGCCGGGACTAGCAAGAGCTGCCCCCGCCAGGCGATGAAGATCGTTCGTCCGTCAGGACTCCATGCAGCCGCCCCATTGCGTCCAGAGGTGCCGAAGGCCTGCTGGGTTGAGCCGTCGCGCATCGAACAGACAAGGGCTGGGTTCGGCGCGGTCAAGGTCGTGCGTTTTATCGCCAGCTCTTCGGCGTCAATGAATCCGAGCTTCTCGCTGTCAGGACCCCAAAACGGAGCTCGCGCGTTCTCCGTTCCAGGCAAAGGCCTAGGCGAGGAATCCGCCAGACTCCAAAGCCACAGCCGCGGTGGAGTCTCATCGGAGCGATAGGCGATGTGACGCCCATCCGGCGAAAGAGCGGCATCTTGCGCCGCTTGCCACACCTCCGTCGCTGCTTGCGTTAGACCAGCCCCACCGACCAACTTCGGGTCGAGGACAAAACGCTGCACGCGCCGCTCCGGGGCGGCCTCGGTGAAATGCAGATAAGCGAAGACCGACAGCGCAACAGTTGCGATCGTGAACAGCACCCAAGGCAACCGGTTCGATGACCGAATCTCATTCCCAACCGTTTGACGAGGGGCCGCGGCCGCGGGACCTTCGTTCGCCACAGCCGATCTTGCGGCGCTCACGACGGTGGAGCGCCCGGACTTCAGATCGTCAGCCAGCGTGCGCAGATCGACTATCAACTCATCCGCGTGCTGGTACCGCTGCCCTGCCCCTTTCGCTAGGGCCTTCGCCAGAACGTCGTCTAGTTTCGGCGGCACACCCCGGCGCAACGCAGTCACCGGCTCGGCGTCCTCGTTGATGATCGAATACAGGATCGCCTGCTCATACTCACCAGCGAAGGGATGCTTCCCGGCGAGCATTTCGTAGAGTACGACTCCCACAGCCCAGATATCGGTCCTGCGATCGACCGTCTGGCCTTGGGCTTGCTCGGGCGACATGTAGGCTGGAGTTCCTAAAGTCGTGCCGCTCTTGGTGAGCCTCGTGCGGTCTGCCACCGCCGCCAGGCCGAAATCCATGACCTTGACTCGACCGCGGCGGTCGAGCATCACGTTCGAAGGCTTAATGTCCCGATGGACAACGCCCTGCTCGTGTGCTTCCTGAAGTCCTTCCGCTATCTGGATAGCTATGTCGAGGGCTTCCTCTAAGGGCAACGGGCATTCCTTGATCTTCTCCGCCAAGTTCGGCCCGTCGATGTAGGCCATCGCCAGGAACGTCTCGCCGTTCTCCTGGTGGATACCGTAAACGTGACAGACGGAGGGGTGATCGAGAGAGGCCGCCGCTTGCGCTTCGCGGATCAGGCGAGCTTTGACTTCCTCTTCGCCGAGCATCTCGCGGGAGAGGAACTTGAGAGCGACGGTGCGTTTGAGGTCGAGGTCTTCGGCCTTATAGACCTCGCCCATCGCGCCAGCCCCGAGCTTTTCGAGGATCTTGTAATGGCTGATCGTTTGGCCTATCAAGATGCGTCGATTTTACCGCTCGTAGGCCACTCCGCCGATACCTAGTGAAAACCAACACTTGCTCGAGTGACCGGCCGAGCGCCTCCGAACTGCCCTTCTAGGGCGCTCTAAGGCCCTGTTCAAGGGGCTTCGAGCGGTTGCGACGGGTCGTTGGGTCAGCGGAAATTTATTTCCAATATCTACCCGTCGGACTGCTCCGATGAGCGAATCCCATTGCACTCTGCGTAACGTCGTGGGAACACCGAACTCTCGTGACCGGTCGAAAACTCCGGTTTCATGGAAATCCGACCCCCGACATTTCACACTTCCCGTCTGGATATCCCCCTCCTCGACAGCGCGAATACAAAGGCTCGAAAGAGGAGGAGGAGGGGTCGCGGACAATCAACACCCCCAGCTTGCGCTGGGGGCTACGGCTATGCCGCCCCTCGCGGGGCTCGAAGACTGCTCTAGTTCCGTGACCGCATGATCATTTGGGATTTGACCCAGGAATGTCGGGTTGCCGCGTTTCAGAGCCGCGCCCGTAAGGGGGCTGTGAAAAAATCGCCCGTTGAGCGCGAAAGACGGTCGAGGCATGCCTCGCCCCTACGGACGATCGTTTGTTTTCAACGACGTAAGGAACTAGATGTCGAGGTTCTTGACGTCGAGGGCGTTGTCGCCGATGAATTTGCGGCGGGCTTCGACGCTTTCGCCCATTAGGGTTGAGAAGATCTCTTCGCTTTCGACGGCGTCTTCGATGCGGACTTGGAGTAAGCGCCGCTTGGTGGCGTCCATGGTGGTTTCCCAGAGCTGATCGGCGTTCATCTCGCCTAGACCTTTGTAGCGCTGAATCGATGCATCCTTCATCGCGGCGCCTTTGACGTGCTCGAGCAAGGCGAGGGGGTCTTGGAGGGTGTCGGTCGACTTCTTGCCGACCACGATGAAGGGCGGCTTGTTGAAACGCGCAAGTTTTTTCGACAGGCTCCGCAGACGGCGGTACTCGGGTGAGGAGGCCTGCTCGAGGTTGATGACGCGATCGGCTTCGGTGCTGTCGCGGTAGGAGAGCGCAAAGGCGGAGTGCATCTCGTCGTCGAGTAGACGGACGTCCAAACCCAAGGCCTGCATGCGCTTGACGATTTCTTGTAGGTTCGCCCGGTCTTGGAAATGATCCTTCGTGTCGAGGGCCAGGTTGCTGTCAGATAGCATGGTGACGACCGCGGGAACGCGCAAGCGCCGCTGAAGCTTTTGGAACATCAGCGAGTAATCGTCAAGGGTGACTAGGAACTCACGCAGTTGTTCGTGTTCGAGGACGAGACCGGCGCTGCCGTTGCGTCCTACCTCGACGGTGACGCCTTCGGTGGCCAGGTTAATGATCTCGCGGGTGAACTCGTGCTCGTCTTTGATGTAGGTCTCGCGCTTGCCGCGCTTGATGCGATAGAGCGGCGGCTGAGCGATGTAGACATGCCCGCGGGTGATCAGCTCGCGCATCTGGCGGAAGAAGAAGGTCAGCAACAGCGTGCGTATATGCGAACCGTCGACATCGGCGTCGGTCATCAGAATGACCTTGTGGTAGCGCAGTTTCGCGGCGTCAAAGTCGTCGATGCCGATGCCGGTTCCGAGCGCGGTGATGAGGGCGCGGATTTCTTCGTGGCCCAGCATCTTGTCGTAGCGGGCTTTCTCGACGTTGAGGATTTTGCCCTTGAGCGGCAGAATCGCTTGGTACTTGCGGTCGCGCCCTTGCTTGGCGGTGCCCCCGGCTGACTCCCCCTCGACGATGAATATCTCGGCCTTCTCGGGATTGCGCTCTTGGCAGTCGGCGAGCTTGCCGGGGAGCCCCGCCGAATCGAGAGCGCCCTTGCGGCGGGTGAGGTCGCGGGCTTTGCGGGCGGCTTCGCGGGCTCGGGAGGCTTCGATCGCCTTTTGTACGAGCATCTTGGCGACCGAGGGATTGCGCTCGAAGAACTCGCCCAGGCGGTCGTTGACGAACGACGTGACGGTGCCTTGAATGTCGCTGTTGAGCTTGCCTTTGGTTTGGCCCTCGAACTGCGGCTGGGGCAGTTTGACGCTGACCACCGCTGTGAGCCCTTCGCGAACGTCGTCGCCGGAGAGGTTCTCTTTGACGTTCTTGAACAGGCCGACTTCAGTCGCGTAGGCGTTGATGGTGCGGGTCAGCGCCGAGCGAAAGCCTGCCAGGTGGGTCCCGCCGTCGACGGTGTTGATTGTGTTTGCGAAGCTGAAAACGTTCTCTTGGTAGGAGTCGTTGTACTGCAGCGCGATCTCCATGCTCAACGTGCCATCGGGAATGTCGCGCTCGTCGGCGATGTGGATCGGCTCGCGATGAAGCGGCGTCTTGCCGCGGTTGAGGTGGGTGACGAACTCGGCGATCCCACCCTGGTAGTGAAAGACTTGCGGCTCGCGCTCGGTACGCTCGTCCTCGAAGAAGATCTTCAGCCCGGCGTTGAGGAACGCCATCTCACGCAGCCGAGTGGCTAGGACGTCGTGCTTGAACTCGCTGACCGAAAAGATGGTGGTATCGGGTAGAAAGGTTATCTTCGTGCCGGTCTTGCGGCCGGCCTTACCTGTACGCTGCAACGGCGCGAGCGGAAGCCCTTTCGAATACTCCTGCTCCCAGGTCGATCCCTCGCGCCAGATCTCAAGCTTGAATTCTTCAGACAGGCCATTAACGACGCTCACACCAACGCCGTGCAAACCGCCTGAAACCTTGTACGAGTTCGCGTCGAACTTTCCGCCGGCATGGAGCTTGGTCATCACGACCTCAACCGCCGAGACGCCTTCTTCGGCGTGGATCGCCACCGGGATGCCGCGGCCGTTGTCGGTAATCGTCACCGAGTTGTCGATGTGAATCGTGATCACGATCTCATCGCAATAGCCGGCCAGAGCCTCGTCAACGGAATTGTCGACAACCTCGTAGACAAGGTGATGCAGGCCCATTTCGCCTGTCGAGCCGATGTACATCGCCGGACGTTTTCGCACCCCTTCGAGGCCTTCGAGGATTCGAATACTACTAGCGTCGTACGATTGTTGCGGTTCGGCCATTAAGTTCCTCAGATCCTCATGGGCATGACGACGTAACGGTAGTCACACCCTTCATCTCCAACCAATTGCAGCTGTCCAGCGCTCTCGTCATTGCCAAATTGGATCGACACTTCGTCGGTGTCGGCCACGTTCAAGAACTCGAGCACGTACTGCGAGTTGAATCCAACGGTGACGTTACTACCGCTGTAGTCGATGGGAACCGTCTCTTCACTCTCGCCAGCCTCGGAACCCGACGACGCCATCTTCAATTCGCCTTCCCGTAATTCGAATCGAACCGCCCTGGAGCGATCGTCTGCGAACTGCGACACACGTCGTAGCGCTGAAGTGAGCTCGATCTTGTTGAGGTTGACTCCCTCACCCGGATCGGCCGGCAAAACGCGGTCGTAGTCCGGAAATTGGCCAGTCAACTTCCTCGTAATCAACAGCCGTCTGGCGCAGCGAAAGAACATATGGTTCTCGTCGGTCGAGAATTCGATCGCCATCGAATCACCTCCCTCGGAGCCCAATTTCAGCAGTTCGCCCAAAGCTTTCTTCGGCACCAGCCCTCGTACTTCGCCGCTAACACCCTCGAACGTTCCCGGCGTTCTGATGAACGATAGCCGATGGCCATCGGTCGCCACCAGCGTCAGCGCGTCTTCCTGAAGCAGCAGCAATGCGCCGATCAGCGTGTAGCGTGACTCCTCGTTCGCGACGGCAAACATGGTCCTCGAGATCGACCGCACCAACGTTTTTGTCGGGATGCTTGTGATTGCCGCCGGCATCTCGGGCAGTTCTGGGAAATTCTCGCGTGAGAGCCCCGCGACCTTGGTCCGCGAGCGACCGCAGACGATCGAAACCAAATGATTCTCACCGACCTTGAGCGCGACCTCGGCATCGGGCAGCAAGCGAACGTAGTCGAGTAGTTTCTTCGCCGGCAGGGTCGTCGAACCGGGTTTGACGACGGTGGCCGCGCAAGAACTCTCGATACCCAGCTCCAGGTCGGTGGCGGTCAGCTTGAGCGAATCGCCATCGGCTTCGAGCAGCACGTTCGAAAGCACGGGAATGGTCGTTTTCTTTTCAACAACTCCTTGCCCGAGGCTGAGCTCTTTGACGAGGTCGGTTGTCTTGATGGTGATTTCCATGTTATGTCGAGGGTCCGATACTTTCAGATGAACAAGGATAGTTCTAAGTCTTTATTTATAGAACCGTAGTAGTCTAGGCTGTGGAAATGTGGGAAAGTGGTATTACTCCTTTTGATTCAATGCGTTCCAGTGTTTTCAACGTGTGGAAATCTGAGTCCAGAATTGAGAGTCGATGTGCATAACTTGCGCGTAGTCCCGTGTCCACAGGGAGTCCACATGCCAGGTTGTGCAAACACCCATTATATCTAATTAAATCTGTCAGTTAGGGTTAGGATGAGGCTGTTGATCTCGGAGTCAGTCCGGCGTAGCCGATCAATCTTCTGAACGGCATACAGCACAGTCGTGTGGTGTTTACCGCCAAACCCTTTTCCGACATCCTTGAGCGAGATCCCCAGTAGCTCCTTCGATAGGTACATCCCGATCTGACGCGGCCGTGCGATCGCCTTGGTGTTCGAGCGTTCGCGCAGCTGATGAGGTTTGAGTTGGAAGTGCTCAGCGACCAAACGCTGAATCGCCGCGATGCTCGGTTTCTCGTCGCTGTCACCGGTAATCGAGCGTAGCGCTTGCTTGGCTAGCGGAAGAGTGATCTCGTTGCCAGAGAGAGACGATATGGCCGCCAGGCGAATCAACGTTCCTTCAAGCTCGCGAATGTTCGAGCCCAGCCGCGTCGCGAGGAAGCCGCGTACCGAGTCTGGGAGCTTGACACCGGTCTCTTCGGCCTTGCGATCTAGGATGGACATCTTAGTTTCTAGGTCGGGCGGCTGGATGTCGGCCATCAAGCCCCAGGCGAAGCGCGAGCGCAAGCGGTCGACGAGCCCGGGCACTTGCTTGGGAGGTGAATCGCTCGAGATCACGATCTGCTTCCGCATGTTGTGCAGGGTGTTGAAAGTGTGGAAAAACTCTTCTTGCGTACGCTCGCGGGACCCCAGGATCTGGATGTCGTCAATCAGGAGGGCGTCAGCGGCTCGGAAGCGCTCATGGAACGAGCTCATGCGGTCGTATCGCAAGGAGCTGATCATTTCGTTCATGAACTGCTCACTCGAAACGTAAACGACCCGCATCCCCGGGTGATTTTCACTGATGCCCTGACCGATGGCGTGCATCAGATGGGTCTTACCCATTCCAACCCCGCCATAGATGTATAGCGGGTTGTAGGCCTTCGCCGGCCGATCCGTCACAGCTCGCGCCGCCGCATGAGCAAACTCGTTACAAGAGCCGACGACAAAGCTGTCGAAGCTATAGCGGCTATTAAACAGGGAGTTCCGGGCGTTGAACTCAAACTTCTGTTGTACCGGCGCGGCCTGAGCGGCGCCCTCGGCGTTGGAACGCCCGTTCGCCGCTACAACCGGCCGCGTCGTGAACGAAACCGAGTCAACGGGTTCGCCCAGTTGAAGGGCCGCCCGCAAGACCTCGCTACGGTAGCGCGAGTCGAGCCACTCGCAGGCGTCACGGTTCGGAGCCACGAGCTGAAGCTCACCCCCGGCCAATTTGCCAAAAACCAACGGCTCCAGCCAATTCTCAAACGCGTCGCGCGAGATTTGTTGCTGGAGTTGAGTACGTATACGCTGCCAAGATTCCGTCAATGAAGTCACATCTCCCCTCTGCGCTGCGTAGGTGAAATTCCCCAACGCGCGCCAGCCAACCTGTTTGCTGTGCGGAAAACCCGGAGCCTCCGGGCTAAGCTTATCCTCGTCTTTACGCTGTCGGGAACATCATCCAGCCGCCGCTCACAGTCACGTAAGTTTAGATCACGTTACCCGGCGTCCACAAGGAATTCACACCAACAAAAGCGTCGGTCTGAGTGTTTGTTCGCCGAGGAATTTGGAGTTTGTTTTGACGGCTCCCTAAGCTAGGAAAGTTGATTGAACATTGAGTCGCAATACCTGTAGCGGAACCGCGGGCCGATTAAGACAAGACCGGCAGAAGTGTCTTGGTTTGCGCCTGTGGAAGGACCTCGTTGAGAGATCCTTGGCGGTAGCCCTCGAGGTCGAGCGTGACGTACTTGAAGCCCAGCCCCTTGAATATCCCCACGAACTGGGCGTTCATCTGGGGGTCTAGCGCGCGCGAGAGCTCGTCGCCGCCGACTTCGATCCGCACCAGCTCGCCGTGGTAGCGAACCCGGAACACTTCAAAGCCAAGAGTCTTGAGGGCTTCTTCGCCGTCCTCAATAGTTTTGATGCGTTCGCGGGTGACTTCGGTCCCGTAGGGGATGCGGGAGCTCAGGCAGGCGGCGGCCGGGCGGTCCCAGGTGGGGAGGTCGTGGAGGCGGGACGCTTCACGAATCTCGGCCTTTGTCATCTGGGCCTCGAGCAAAGGCGCTCGAACGCCGTGCTCGCCGGCGGCGCGGTGGCCGGGGCGGTAGTCTCCCGTGTCGTCGAGGTTGACGCCGTAGACGATGTTTTCGATCTGGAAGCGTTGACCGGCTTCGGCGAGGCGGACGAAGAGCTCGTCTTTGCAGTGGAAGCAGCGGTTGGAGTCGTTCTTGACGTAGTCGGGATTGTCGAACTCGTGGGTCTCGATGTATTCGTGACGGATGTTGAATCGGCGCACGAAGTCTTCGGCGTCGCGTTTGTGCGAGGTCGGGATCGAAGCGGAGTCGGCGGTGATGGCGATGGCCTTCGGCCCGAGGGCTTGGTTGGCCGCCCAGGCGAGATAGGCCGAATCGGTTCCGCCGGAGAACGCGACCATGACTTGGCCCATGTCGCGGAGGATGGCGAAGAGCTTGTCTTGCTTGGATTGAAGCTCGGGCGACATCGGGGTTTATTATAGCTTGCGAAGCTCGCGCAGCAGGGCAAGGTCATCAATGACGCGAATCCCGCGGGCCCGGCAGAACTCCGAGACTAGCGGCTCGTGAAAATCCCGGTCTCGCGTGCACAAGACATCCGCTCGGCCTGTCACGGCGGTTTCAAGAATGGGCTGGTCGTCGGGATCGGTCATGATGGCCTTAAGCCGTTCGGGCTCAGACCACTCCCCGATTCGAGCCAAGTCATAGGTTACGCGCCAAACTTGGGATGAACTCATTGCGAAGCGGCGTTGGATCCGAGGCTCCAACAACTTCTCAGCAACTTCATCGAGAAGGTAGCCGGAGACGATCAGGGAATGAATTTGGCTCTCACTGATCAAGCCGAGCACGGCAGCCGCCGGTCCGTCGGGCGAAATAACGGTTCGCAAGAGGATGTTGGCGTCGAGGACCAGCCTCATTTCGGGTCAATCGGACCGTCACCCGTCACCTCGTCAAGCAACTGCTCAAGCTCGGCTTTGGGAATTTGCCGGGCCCTTTCGTAAATCGGCGAAAGCGTCTTACTGAGACGAGCTGCCGCCTGCTGGCGCTCCTTACCCTGGGGCGCACGTCGGTTCTTCGGCCAGGCGCGGATACTGATGCGCTCATCGGGGCCTAGGGGGCGCTCAAGCAAACCTTCGATCGTTTGCCGGGCCTCCGCGGGAAGTTCTTTGACAGGTGCGATTATGCTGTCGGACATGGCTTGCAGTCTTACGGTATCGCATCGGAGGGGCTCTATCAAGTACTGGAGGCCTTGGGCCGCCTCAGCGGCTTCGTGAGCGTTTCGTGGCTTTTTTCTTGGCTGTCCGGCGTTTTGGGGTTAGGGCCGCGTTGACCGCTTCAGAGAGCGTCTTGATGTAGCGGATCTTGAGATCGCCGATTTGCTCTTCACTGAGATCTTCTTTGACGTTGACTTCGTTGTCTTTGGGCAGCAGGACTTGTTTGATGCCCGCGCGGTGCGCCGCCAGCACTTTCTCCTTGATTCCGCCCACGGGGAGTACGAGGGTTACGCCGGCCGAGGGCCCGTCTTTGGGAATCGCGCCCGACGGCACGTGGATGTGCAGGTCGGTGTTCTTAAAGATTTTTGGATCGATGCCGAGCTTCGAGGCGTTCGAGCGCACCCAGCTCAGCGCGGCTTGCATCGATTCGACCATCACCTTACCGAGGCGGCCTGTAGCGTTGAGGCCTTTTCCCGAACCCGCCATTGAAAGCGCCTCGACGAAAAGGATGTCGCCGCCTGTTGGGGTCCAAGCTAGGCCCACGACCACGCCGGGACGGTTGGTGCGTTCGGCGACTTCGGCATCTTCCGGGATCTTCGGGGCGCCGAGGAAATCCTCGATGACTTCGGGCGTGACCTTCAGGCTCGCCCGCCGCTTCGCTGCCGGCCGCTGCGACTTCGCCTCGGCGATCTTGCGAGCCTGCTTGCGGCAGATCGTTGCGATCTCCCGTTCCAGGTTACGAACGCCAGCCTCGCGCGTGTACCGACGGACGAGGTGGCCGACCGCTTCGTCGTCGAACTTGATGTCTTTAGGCTCGAGCGCGTTCTCGGCTACCTGCCGGGGTATGAGGTAGCTCTCCGCGATTCGTAGCTTTTCGAACTCGGTGTAGCCCTGCAGCTCGAGAGTCTCCATGCGGTCTCGCAGCGCGCCTGGGACCGTATCGAGCACGTTCGCCGTTGTAATGAACAAGACCCTCGACAAATCGAAGGGTACGTCGAGGTAGTGGTCGCGGAAGGAGTTGTTCTGCGCCGGGTCGAGGACCTCAAGCAGCGCTGACGCCGGATCTCCGCGAAAATCACGACCCAACTTGTCAATCTCGTCGAGGATGAAAACCGGGTCCTTCGTCCCGGCGCGGCGAATACCTTGAATGACTTGCCCCGGCATAGAGCCCACGTAGGTTCGCCGGTGGCCGCGGATTTCCGCCTCGTCGTGGACTCCGCCTAGCGATATCCTGACGAACTTGCGGCCCAAGGCGCGGGCTACGGATTTGCCGAGCGAAGTTTTGCCCACACCCGGGGGACCGACCAGGCACAGGATCGGCCCCTTTAGGCTTGGCTTGAGCTGCAATACGGCCAGGTAATCGAGGATGCGCTCTTTGACCTTTTCGAGGTCGTAGTGATCTTCGTCGAGCACCTGCGCGGCCTTGACGACATCGATCTTCTTGCCCGAGGTCTTCTTCCAGGGGAGCGTGACGAGCCAATCGAGATAGGTTCGGATGACCGAGTGCTCGGCGGCGGCCGGGTTCATCTTCGATAGGCGCTTGAGCTCGCGGCGGGCTTCCTTGACGGCCTCCTCGGGCATGCCGGCTTTGTCGATCTTGGCGCGTAGGTCCTCGACCTCGGCTTCGTCGTCGGCTTCGCCTAGCTCCTTTTGGATCGCTTTCATTTGCTCGCGCAGGTAGAACTCGCGTTGAGTCTCGGATAGCTGATCCTGGACTTCGGATTGAATCTTGTGGCGGAGCTGTAGAACCTCGCGTTCCTTGGAAAGCATCCGAAGCAACGTCTCGAGCCGGCTTTTCACTTCGAGCTCTTCGAGAACGCTTTGCTTTTCCGGCGAGCCCAGGCCTGGGACCGTTGCGGCGATGAAGTCCGCGAGTCGGCCTGGGTCGTCGAGGTTGCGGACCATGGCGACGGTTTCGTCCGAGAGCGCCGGCGACAGCTCGACAATGTCCTCGAAGACGCTAAGCGCGTTCTGGCGCAGGGCCTCGAGCACCGTTCCGGCTTCGGCATCGGCTTCGATGATGCGCTCGCAGCGTGCGCGGTAGAAGGGGTCGTTTTCCAGCACCTCGGTGAGCCGAATCCGGCCGAGGCCTTCGGCGAAGATCAGCAGGCTCTGGTTCGGCATCCGAACGACCTTGTGGATGATCGCCTCGGCGCCGATTTCATAGAGCTCTTCAGGCGTCGGTTCGTCGACGCTCGGGTCACGTTGGGTGACGACGGCTAGGCGTTTGTTCTCACCGAGTGAGCTGATCAGACTGACCGAGCTTTCGCGGCCGATGTTGAGCGGCATCACCGCGTGCGGGAACATGACCGTGTCGCGGACGGGTAGGATGGGCAGGCCGTCTATTTCCGGCTGCCCGTCGTCGACAACGACGGCTCCTTCTTGGGTGATTTCGATATCAGTGCTGTCGTCGGATTTCATGGTGAAAACAAAGCCGCAAGCTTGGCTTGCGGCACGGCAAACGGCAGGCCCACTACGCCGCTTGAGGATAGCATCCCAATACGGCGAGGACCTCCGTCATTTCCCCTAAGTGCCGCATTGCATTTTGCACGCGTAGCTCGCCGGGCGAACCCTGAAAGTCTACGTAGAAAAGGTACTCCCAGGGGCGGCCGCGTAGGGGCCGGGACTCGATCTTGGCAAGACTGATATCGCGTAACGCAAAGGCGCTCATGCACTTGAACAGCGAGCCGGGGGTGTTGCTTGTGGTGAATACGATTGAAGTCTTGGAATTCTTTCCATCTTCGGGCGGCTCGGGCGCTTGGCGGGACAGCAGGAAGAACCGGGTGTGGTTCTCGGGGTCGTCTTCGATCGAGGGCTTGAGGATCTTGCCGCCGTAGAGCTCGGCGGCGGCGGCTGAGGCGATCGCAGCGATCGATGTGTCGGCCTGCTGCATTATTGTTTTGACGCTGCCGCCGGTGTCGTAGTGGGGTTCTGCCACGATGCCGGAGTTGGATTTGAAGAATTCAAGGCACTGGTTCAGGGCCACGGGGTGCGATAGGGCGCGGCGAATCGCGGCGAATTCGGCTTCGGGACGGCCGATCAGGTTGTGGACGATTCGCACGCGGGTTTCGGCGACGATCGGCAGGCGGAAGCTCAGCAGGTGGTCGTAGTTTTCGTGGACTGAGCCATGTAGGGTGTTCTCGATCGGAATGACGGCTCGGTCGACTTCGCCGGACTCGAGAGCCTGGAATACTTCGATGAACTTCTCTCGCGGGCGCAGGTCGAGGTCGTCGCCGAGCAACTGTTTCGACGCTTGTTCGGAAAAGGCCCCGCGCGCGCCTTGGAAAGCTACCGTTGGCATCGGTCGCTCCTATTATCCCGGCTCATGAGCTCGAGCGGCGCTTGCGCTTGCTCTTGATGACGATGGGCGAACCTTCAAAGCCATACTCGCGGCGGAGCTGGTTGATCAGGAAGCGTTCGAACCCGAAGTGGAAATCGTCATCGCGATTGTTGAAGAACACGAAAGTCGGCGGGCCGGTGCGGGGTTGGGTGACATAGGAGATGCGAGGTTTCTTGAATCCGGGGACGGTGACGCGGTCGAAGTCGACTCTTTCGAGGAAGCGGTTCAGCTCGGCTGTCGGGATGCGCTTGCGCCACTCGCGATAGGTCTTGCGGACCAACGGGAAGATCGAGTCGGTCCGCTCGCCTCGCAGGGCCGAGATCAGCACCAGCGGAGCGTATTCGAGATAGCGCAGGCGGTCGCGGACGTCTTGGCGGAAGTCGGCCTGCTTTTGTTCGGTGACGAGATCCCATTTGTTGACGACGAGGATGAGGCCGCGGCCTTCCTCCTGGGCGTAGCCGGCGATTGTGGCGTCCAGGCCCGCGACGCCTTCCTCGGCGTCCATCATCAGCAGGGCGACGTCGGCCATGCGTAGGTGCCGCCGGGCCATGACGACGCTGAGCTTCTCGGTCAGCTCGGTGGTTTTGCCCTTGCGGCGGATGCCGGCGGTGTCGACGAATTCGAAGGTCACACCGTCTCGTGTGACCTGGGCGTCGACGGCGTCGCGGGTGGTTCCGGCGGTGGGGGAAACGATGGAGTGGCCTTGGCCGGTCAGGCGGTTGAGCAGGGTCGACTTTCCGGTGTTGGGCCGCCCGATGATGGCAACTCGTATGAAGCGGTCCGGCTCATGGTCGGCTTCGTCGCTTTCTGGGAAGTCGGCCGTCGCTTGGGCCAGCAAATCCGTCATCCCGCGATTATGCTCGGCAGATACGGGGATGGGTTCGCCGAAGCCGAGCTCGAAGAAGGCGTCGGCCTGGGAGTTTAGCCGGTCAGTGTCGCACTTGTTGACCGCTACGGTCACTGCCCGGCCGGTGCGGCGGAGGAAGTCGGCGAGCTCTTGATCGGTGGCGGTCGCTTCGCCGCGGCCGTCGACGACGAAGACCACCCGGGAGGCCTGCTCGACGGCGGCTCGAACTTGCTCGTTGATCAAGACTGGGAATTCGGCGGTGTCGCCGAAAGTCATTCCGCCGGTGTCGGTGACGCGAAACTTCTTCCCGTGCCACTCGGCGTCGAGCAGGATGCGGTCGCGTGTGATCCCCGGCTGGTCGCCGACGATCGAGCGCCGGCTACCGGTGATGCGGTTGAAGAGAGCGGACTTACCGACGTTGGGTCGCCCCACGATCACCAAGATGGGGCGCTCGGCCATTCTAGGCTCATGATACCGTGGGGAAGCCATGGCCTAGTGTAGTGAGTGTAGTGCGTCACTCAGTTTGCACCTTATCACTGCGGCGTCATCTGGCCGTAGGGGCGTGACATGTCGCGCCCTTGGCGCCGGAGCACCCCACAAAACATCGATTTTCTGTCCAGCGGCCCCCTGCAGACCCCCTCCATCCGCGAGGGACTCGGGATTGCAAGGTTGAAGGGCGCGACATGTCACGCCCCTACGATCCTCCTGCTTCACGAGGTTCACTCCGCTAGGTCGTGTTGTGTCTTGCATTTCGGACACGAAAACATACTGGAGTGAACCCTAAAAATGAGACATTGAAATTCGGGACGAATTTCAGCGAATGGAAAGGAGTCCAGGATGGAAAGTCTCAAGCCGCGCAAGCCGCGGGAGTTCACGGTGGAGTTCAAGGAAGCCGCCGCCAGGCGGCTCCTAGCCGGCCAGAGCGGCACAGCGCTAAGCCGCGAGTTGGACGTCAAGCGCAGCCTGCTGTACCGCTGGCGGGACGCCTATCGCCAGGAAGGCGTCAACGGCTTGAGCCGGCGGCGAGGCCGGCCGAAACCCGGCCGCTCGGCGCCGCCCAAGATCCCTCGCGATCCGCGCGACGAACGCATCGCAGAGCTCGAACGACTGCTCGGCAAACAAGCCGCAGAGCTCGATTTTTTCGGACAAGCCTTTCGCGCCTTGAACCTCGCAGCCCCGACCAACGACGCCGGTGGCGCGAGCGGATCTACTCCATCGTCGAGCAGATCAGCGCCAAAGGCTCGCTCAGCGTCGAACACGCCTGCGAGCTCGGACGCGTGAATCGCGCCGGGTTCTATCGCCGGCTCGCCGTGTCGTCGCCCGCCGAGTGCGACATGGAATTGCGTGACCGCATGCAGCGGATTTCGCTCGAGAATCGTCGTTACGGCTACCGCCGCGTGACGGCCGAGCTGCGCCGCCAAGGCTTCCTCGTCAATCACAAAAAGGTCCTGCGGATGATGCGTAAGGACAACTTGCTGGCGGTACTCAAGCGGCGCTTCGTGCTAACAACGGATTCGAACCACTTCTTACCTGTTTATCCGAATCTAGCGGCGCACCTGAATGTGGACGGCGTCGATCAGTTGTGGCAATCCGATATCACCTACATTCGCTTGCGCGAGGCGTTCGTCTACCTCGCCGTGGTGTTGGACGCCTACTCGCGACGCGTGGTCGGCTGGCGGCTGGGGACGACGCTCAAAGCTGAGCTGGCTGTAGGGGCGTTGCGCGATGCGCTCGAGCTCAGACGCCCTGCCGCGGGGTGGATGCATCATTCCGACCAAGGCGTACAGTACGCTTCGAGCGCCTATGTCGAGCTGCTGGAGCAGCACGGCGCGATCATCTCGATGAGCCGCCGCGGCAACCCCTACGACAACGCGCGGGCGGAGAGTTTCATGAAGACGTTGAAGGCGGAGGAGGTTTGGTTGCAGCGTTATCGCACGCTTGACGAGGCGCGCGCATCGATCGGCGAGTTCATTGATGAGATCTACAACCAACGCCGGCTGCATTCGGCGTTGGGATATCGTCCGCCGGCGGAGTTTGAAGCGCTGGCGCGGCCGGCGGCAACAGCAGCGAGGAATCCGAAGTATGAGTTTTGAGAGGCATAGGCAAATCTATCAATCCGATGGGCCCTGGGCGGGCAGGGAGACATCGCCGGCGTTGGAGAAGCCGGGAGCGACCTTGGCGGCCGCCCCCGGCGCTCATCGTCTTGATGAGTTTGCGGCCGGGTATTCCTTGGCGGGTTGCTCTCCAGCAGAGCCCGCTTCCGCTTCCCCGGCTAGGACCAGCGTGCGACGATACAGCGAAGAAGGCAAGCGTTTTGCGGTGAATCGTAACCTGTCCCGATTTCGACTGTCTCACGCTTGGGGTTCACTCCACTTCCGCTACTGGAGTCGATTCTGTTCGTCCCGTTGGGGGCGGGAGTCTTGCTGGCCATGAGAGAGCACGGGTGGCGCACCTCGGTTTCTCTCGCCCTGATTCTCGTTTCGAGCTTGCTGGCTAGCGCGGCGGCGGAACTCGCCCGGGCGCCGATTGGGATGCCGATCGTGCTGGGTGCGATCTTCGTGCGCTGGGCTGGCGTCTGTGCGGGCGCCGCCCTGGCCTCGTGGGTCCTACGCAATATCGGCAGTCGTGCCTTCAACAGCCGCTGGATTCAACCCGCGTACGCAGCCTTGCTGGCTGTGTGGATACTGCGGCCATTCACCTTGGAAACCGACCTAACAGCGCTTGCCGAGAAGGTCTCATGGCAATCTTTGTTGCCCATGGGCGCCTACCGGAACATGGGTCATCACTTGGCGCCCGACATCATCGGTGGGTTTGTGCTGTTCCTGCCCGCCGGCATGCTTGCCGCGGCGGGACCGGGCCGCAAGACCGCCTTGCCCTGGGCTTGGTTCGCCATAGCCGCGGGACTGGCATCTTGCCAGCTGTTCATTAAAGGGCGCGACTTTGACGTCAGCGGCATCTTGATCGGTTGCGCCGGCATCGTCGTGGGATGGCGCCTATGCCAGGGCGGTTGGGTGGCCGCACCTACCTCTGACGCGGCGCTTGACCCCCGCCAGCGCCCAACAGACCTCCAGGCGTCACCTGCAGAAGGCCCCTGAGCTGCTGGCGTGCGATGCCCGACCAGGGGCTTGCCGGATCAAGCTTCAGGTACGCTCGCCAGTGCTTCGCGGCGCGCATCGGCTCGCCCATCCGTTCGTAAACAAGCGCCAGGTTGTAGTGGGCGTCGGCGTAGGTCTGCTCGAGCCGAATCGACTGCTCATAGTAGCCTGCGGCTTCGGGCAGTCGAGCCGTCTCTTCGCAGATATTGCCCATGTTGAAGTGCGCCAAGGCGTAGCCGGGAGCCACCTCGATCGCCCTTCGATACAACTTCTCCGCCTCGGCAAGGTTCCCGTCGCGATAGCGCATGGTGCCGAGGTTGACCCAGGCCCCGGCGGCGTCGGGGTTGAGCTCGATCGACTTTCGATAGGCCGAGTCGGCGTCTTCGGACGGCCCGCCCTCTTCTTCGATGTCGAGGCCGCTCTGGAACCAGTACTCGGCCTGCCGGACAAAGTCTTCCCGCGGCTTTGGATCGAGCTGGACAATACTCCCGACGGGCGTGATCGGAATCGGGCCAAACTCCAGCAGCAGTTGACCGGTGTCGGCGACGAAGGGACCGAGCCCGGAGCCGGCGGCGATCACTTTGCGGCCGTCGAGAAAGAACTTGAGCTCACGCAACGCCCGTCGCCCGCCAAAGCGGCGGACTAGCTTGAGGAGCACGCGCAGCCGGTCGCGGCGGCCGCGGCGAGGAAGCTGGCGGCTGAGCCACTTGATGCGTTGGAGCTCGTTGATCGCGCCCCAGTCAAAGCGGGCCAGGCTTTCGTAAAGGCCGGCTTGCTCCCATTCACGGAGCTCTTTGGCGCTGACCTTGGCGTAACGGCGCGCGTCAGTGCGGCTGAACTCATCAGTCGACCGCACGTTGCCCACCTCCGAGATTCTACCCCAGTGGCCGCTATCCTGGGGGTACTCGATGCCAGATCGTCGATCATGGGTCAGAGAATTCTTCAGTCGCGGCGGTTTGCTGTCGCAGTGGCATCCCACATACGAGTACCGCCAAGGGCAGCTCGAGATGGCTGAGGAAGTCGAAGCGGCGATCGAGGAGCGTCGTCATTTGCTGGTCGAGGCGGGCACCGGGACCGGAAAAACGCTTGCCTACCTTGCGCCGGTGATCGCTTCGGGCAAGCGAGTGGTGGTGTCGACGGGCACGAAAGCGCTGCAAGAGCAGTTGTTCTACGAAGACGTGCCTTTTCTCGATGAGCACTTCGATGGCGAGCTGCGCGTGGCCTACATGAAAGGCAGGGCGAACTATCTTTGCCTAGCGAAGCTCACTGACCTTGAAAAGCGTCCGACGCTCACAGGATTCGAAGAGATTCAAGATTTCTCCGCGATCAAGAGCTGGGCCGCCGAGACCGAGACGGGCGACCGCGCCGAGCTGAAGGTACTGCCGCCGGCGTCGGCCGCCTGGCAAAAGCTCGACGCGCGCCGCGAGGTGTGTTCGGGCTCCAAGTGCGAACGCTTCGACCAGTGCTTCATCACGCGCATGCACCAGCGCGCGGCCCATAGCGACATCATCATCGTCAACCACGATCTCTTTTTCGCCGACCTGGCTTTGCGTCAAGACGATTTCGGCTCGATCATTCCCGACTATCAAGCCGTGATCTTTGACGAAGCGCACGAGGTCGAGTCGATCGCCGGCGAGCACTTTGGGGTACAGCTGAGCAACTACCGCTTCGAAGAGGTGGGGCGCGACATTCGCAACATCGCCTACCAGAACGACTTCGGCTCCAAGGCGCTCGACCGGGCCTTGGACTTGTTTTCGATCAGCTCCGGAGTCTTTTTCGATCTATTCGACGCCTTTGAAGGACGGCGGGCTTTTCGCGAGCGGCCGGGCTTCAACGAGCGCCAGGCCCAGGAGTACGCCGGCTTGCTGGGCGCGCTCGAGACGCTCAAGAACGAGCTCGAGCTCGTCCACAACCGTAGCGACCTGGTTCTGCCGCTACTTCGCCGCACGGTCGAGCTGCACGTCAACTTGCGGCTACTGGTCGAGATTGAAGACGACCGCTACGTCTACTGGACCGACAAGCGCGGGCGCGGCGTTTTCCTGCAGGCGACCCCAATCGATGTTGCGCAGATTCTCGAGGAGCGGCTGTTCAGCGAAGTCCCCAGCGTGGTGATGACGTCGGCGACATTGGCCGTCGATGGCTCGTTCGACTACGTGCGAAAGCGTCTCGGCGCGACCGGCGCCCGCGAGCTCGTCGCTCCTCCACAATACGACTACTCGCAACAGGTCATGCTCTACGTGCCGCCTCGGTTGCCCGACCCTCGCTCAGCTGAATTCACCCGAGCCGCGGGGGACGAGATTGTTCGTATCCTTCGTCACAGCCAGGGTCGGGCCTTCGTGCTCTTCACCAGTTATGCGCAGATGCGCAAGGTGCATGAAGCGACCTCGTTCGCGCTGGACTATCCCACGCTGATGCAAGGGACGGCCCCCAACTCGGCTCTGTTGGAAGAATTCCGGGAGACGCCGAATTGTGTGCTGTTTGCGACAGCCAGCTTCTGGCAGGGGGTGGATGTTCCGGGGGATCAGCTCAGTTGCGTGATCATCGACAAGCTGCCGTTTTCGGTGCCGTCCGACCCGGTCGTGGAAGCGCGCATCGGAGCGATCCGCAAGGCCGGCGGCAACCCGTTCGAGGAGTATCAGATCCCAGACGCCGTGCTCTCGCTCAAACAGGGTTTCGGACGGCTCATCCGGAGCTCGAAAGACCGTGGAGTGCTGGCGTTGCTCGACAACCGGGTGATCAAGCAACGCTATGGGAAGATTTTTCTTGGCAGCCTACCTGACTACGCGTTTACGACGGAAATCGAGGACGTGAAGCGCTTCTTTGAAGCCGCGCGGTGACGCGGCCGCCTGGCTGCCGGGTTCGGCTGTTGGGTTTGGCTAGAAGTCGGTTGTCTCGATCATATTGTTGAGCTTGCCCGTCAACTCATCGATCAAGCGGCGGGTTTCCGCGCGGCGGTCTCTGAGTCCCGCCAAGACGCCTTCCTGTGCGGCAAGCTGCTCAGAATAGTTCATCACCTTCTGCTGCTGACCCGGCACGTTCCGCAGCGTGGAGATATTGTTCCGCAGCCGTCCCTGGTCTTCGTTGATCTCGCGCACTTCCTCGGCGATGCGGTTCTCTTCGCGTTCGGCGTCAGCGATCTTGCGCTTGACCTCGGCGATCGCCTCGAGCTGGAGCCGGCCTTGTTGGCTGAGATCCTTATTGCGAACCCAGGAAAGCAGCTGGTCGACGTTCATGTTCGAGATCGCGTAGGTCTGCGAGTACATCCGCTCCTCGGTCAAGGGAAACTTGACTGTCGAATCGCCCTTCAGTTCGACCTCGAAGCGATACGCCGTCGCTGTTTTCTCGGTCGGTTCGGTGTCGACCAGCTCGTAGCCGCCGCGTACGGGATGTTCGATGACCAGAGTCTTGTCCTCCGGGTCGATGTTCCGGATCGTGAAGGTCTTGACTTCGCGCACAGCCGTCTGGGTCGTCATCACGCCACGCCGCAGGTGGAACTCGCTCTGCAGCTTGTTGGAGGAGTCGTAGGCGGTGGTGATCCGCGAACCCAAGTCGACCGCGTAACTGATTAGCCGCTTGTCGCCGGCCTTCACGGTTTCGACCAGCGCCTCGCCGGCATAGGCTCCGGCGTCGTAGACCGTAATCGCACCACCGTCAAGCGTCGCGCCGCTGGAGTTTTTCACCTCCACGGCGCGTAAAGGATGCTGCGAGCCGCTCGATTGATCGTAGATGTAGAGCCGGCGGGCGTCGACCTGCTCACGCAAGAAGGGCAGCATCGCCGACTCGCTCTTGCGGATCGTCACCGGGTGGTCGATAGCGTACTCGAACAGATCGCCGAGATCGGTCTGGAGGGCGGTCGTAGCGACGCTCGAGCTCATTTCCCTCCGTTCTTGAGGCATGTCGGCTAAGGCGTCCATCGCAATCTCCTTGTTCGCCATAGACGGGGCCCGCGCGTAAACTCCCCCTACGGCGGCGACCCGCCGGCCGCGTGCTGGCTCTCCGAGCGCTTCACCGAAGCCGGCCGCCAAAGCGGTCTGCGACTCTTCAATCGCACCGCCGTGGATCTTCGGCTGCCAGGCCCGATCCTGAGCGAGCTCGACCACCGGTCGCGTGACGTACTTGGGCTGATACAACCGGCTCACAAACGAAATCGGCAACCCTGAGACCAACGACAACCGCACGTCTTCCCAGTCCTCGCCGGAGGTGTTATCGA
This sequence comes from Bryobacterales bacterium, assembly GCA_965247515.1. Classification (GTDB taxonomy): domain Bacteria; phylum Acidobacteriota; class Terriglobia; order Bryobacterales; family UBA6623. Next base: position 3,704,698 of record OZ252029.1, read on the forward strand.
CAATCGCCCAGCCCTCGAGCAGCGGGCGATCAGCGCCCAAAACCAGCCGATAGCTGCTGTTCCACACCGGCGTGGGGGCAACATAGCTCGCGACCACGCGGGTCGCCGCCCCCTCCGACTCGAGCGTCAGCGTACGCTTGTCGCTGTTGCGCGACCGGGACACAATCGCGAGATAATCCGCGAACTGGCCTTGAATCTTCGGATCCGTGAACTGGATCTGGGCGGCCGCCTCGGGGTCGAAGCTTCGAATCGCGCCGTCGACCAGCAAAAGCAGCCGCTGGCGTTCGGGTGTGTTCTCTGACTGACGAACCGTGCGGGCGCTCACGATCGCCCCTCGAACCGGTTCCCTCGCGAGCGTCAGCTCGACTTCGGCGCCCTTGAACTGGTCAAGAATGTGGCTCAGCGAAAGTCCCGCCCCGAGTCGGAAAGGGAACACCTCGAGACGTTTTCCCAGCGGATCGCTGGAGTCATAGCGCACCGCCGAGACGCCTTCGCCCCCGGTCTGCTCGACCATGAGCGACTTCAACACGTCATCCATATCAGACGCTTTGAACTCGAGCGCCGCCGGATCGCCGGCTGAGACCTCGCCGGCGCGCTCGAAGTAGCCAACGCCGTGCTTGTAGAGGACGACCTTCGTCACCTCCAAGTCGGCCGCGGCGCCGACCAGCGGGATCAAAACCAAACAGGCGATGAGCCTCATTTCTGCACCTCTAAACTGTCAACGTCGCAGCCGGACAAAACGTGCAACCTGATGCGGCAACGTTGGCGCCTAGCCCCGAGTTTACTGCCTGGCTACCGAGCCGCGGACGGAAAGTCCGCGCCTACTCCCCTTACTCGGCGTATCCAGGCGCGGACTTTCCGTCCGCGGCTCGGTTTCGCTCTCTGGTCTTGGTTCGAGAATTGAGGCATTGTGCGAAATGTCAAGACTGTTGACCCCCTGCTCACGCAGGGGGCTCGGATCGAAAACCAGCCTCGCGCCCCTTGACCGCCGCGACCAGGGTGTCGTTGACGGGGGTGGCGATCCCGTGGGTCCTGCCCAGTCGAGCGATCGCCCCGTTGATGACGTCGATCTCGCAGGGACGCTCGTTCAGCAGATCAACGCACATGGATGACTTGTTTCCCAGCGTGCCGCCCTTGCCGGTGATTTGCTCGAAGCCTCCTTTTGCCTCTTCAAGCGAGAGGTCGATTCCTTCCGCCTGCGCGATCGAAGCGGCTTCGGTCAGCGCCGCGACCATCACGTCCCGCATCCCGTCGACCTTCAAGGCGTCGCCGAGCGTGAGGCCCGTGATTGCCGAAGTTGGGCTGACTGCAATGTTCGCCATCAGCTTCTTCCAGATATCGCGGCGAATTTCCGCGCTCGCAACCGTCTGGAAGCCAGCCGCGCTGAACGCCTCCGCGATCCGCCAGGCTCGCTCGGATACGCCGCCGGCGAGCTCTCCGATGTTGGTCGGCAGATCGGTGAACGTGCGGATGGCCCCGGGCTCTACGATGCTGCAGCCTAGAGCCGTCACGCCGCCCATGACCTTTTCCGGCCCGATGATCTCGGCAATGGTCTCCTCGTTGCCAAGGCCATTCTGCAGGCTGATCACCGTAGTCTCAGCGCCAATGTAGGGCGCGACTTCCAAAGCAGCCACGGTATGGAAGGCCTTGCACTGCACCAGGACGACGTCCGCCTGCTCGACGCTCGAAGGGTCCGTAGTGGCGCGAATTCGAACTCGCCGGTCGCCGCCGTGGCCCAGTATGCCCAAACCGGCGCGATTGATCGCGTCGACATGCTCTTGCCAAACATCAACGAGAGTGACGTTCAGTCCGCCTTCGGAGAGAGATCCGCCGGAAAGACTCCCCATCGCCCCCGCGCCCAGAACGACGACGTGATCAGGCTTCCACATGGCTCCTATTCCACCAATCTCATGCGAACTTCGCCGACCTGAAAGGCGAGCTCGGATTCGAGAGTAGTTTGAGGCAGCTTGGAAGCCGGAATCTCCGCGGGACTGTCGTGCAGGGTCTCGGCAAAGATTCGGCCGGGGACCGGCCCGTCAAGGCGCGCACCATCTCGCCAAGCCTGTGCCGGCTTGGCCGCGGCAGCAGTCCGAGCACCCTGCGTCAGCGGGGTGTCTTCCCGTTTCACAAGCGGATGCTCACAACTGAAAGAGGAAGACGCCCCGCTGACGCAGGGTGCTCGGAAGCCGGATCTCATCACACTAATGCAGACCCGCCGTCGACCCGCCGTCGACCCCGACCGCGGTCCCCTGAATATGCCGCGCCTTCGGAGAGCATAGGTACGCCACCAGGTCGGCAACATCCTCCGGTAAACCGATCCGACGGACGCCTTCGGCCAGCCGAGTCTGCTCGCGGATCTCTTCCAAGCCGACTCCTTCGGCCTCCGCGGCCGCCTTGAATCGGGCCTGAGCGCGGTCGGTCTGGGTCAGGCCCGGATAGACCGCGTTGACGTTGACATCGTCCCGCAGGCCTTGATCGGCAAGCGCTTTGGTGAAATTCGCCATCGCCGAATTGACCGCCCCGCCAATCATGAACTCGCGCGCAGGCGTACGCGCGGCGCCGCCGATCACATTGGTGACGACCCCATAGCTTGCGGTCAGCATCGGCCAGAAGAGGCGCGAGAGCCTGACGCAGGCGTAAAATTTGAGGGCGAATCCGTCTTCCCAGGTTGCGTCGTCCAGCTCGAGAAATTGACCCCGCTTCGTCGCGCCCGCATTGTTGATGAGGATGTCGATTCGCCCGAACGATTGCTCGACCGCCCGATGGACCTTCTCGCATCCTTCAACCGTCCTCAAATCAGCTGCACAAATCTCGACTCGCCGCCCGCTTTCAGAAGCGATCGCGGCCGACGCCGTCTGCAAATCCGCCTCGGTCCGCGAAGCGATCAAGCAATCGCAACCCTCTAGCGCCAAGCTGCGCGCGATCGATCGACCGATGCCACGACTACCGCCGCTAACGACCGCCACCTTGTCGCGAAGTTCGAGATCCATAGGGCAAAAGGCTCCCATCATCGCGGCCAACGAGTCAAGTCGTCGACTGATGCGGGGTGCGCGACATAAATGTTGAGTTGAACGCGGTTCCCTTTTTTTGGCTCGGAAACCGAGCGTATGAGATACGCTCGGTAGAGGAGGCCCGATGAGCCATCTCTCTTTGTCCGACCTAGAACAGCAGCGCTCTGAGTTGCTGCGGCAGATCCTGGAGCTTGGCGACCTGCGCCCGGGCTCCATCTCCGGCACCGGCGGCCGCTGCGGCACTCGCGGTTGTCACTGTCATCAAGAAGGCGATCCGGGGCACGCTCCGCATCCGCGCTTGACGTACAAGCTTGGCGGCAAGACCGTCTCGGAGAGCTTTGCTGTTCCGGCGGCGCGGCGTAAGGCCGAGCGCGAGATCAGTGAGTTCCGTCGCTTCCAGGATCTGTGTCGCGATTTCGTCGACCTCAACACCAAGATCTGCCGCGCGCGACCGGTCGAAGAGACGCTAACCCCACAGGAAAAAAACGGCCGAAACGATCCAGCAAGAGGTCCAGCAAGAAGTAGCGCGCTTGCTCGAAGTCATCTTCCGGGGCTGGCGGAAGAGCGGCAGGTTGGACCTGGAGGCGGTCGAGCTGGCCGTGCGCTCAGCGATGCATCGCAGCGGCGCCAAAGCCTTGGGCCGGTTGTTGTCCGACGATGGCCAACATCGGCCTGGGATAGAGTGCGCTTGCGGCTGGGAGGCGCGCTTGCATTCGGTGCGGCGCCGGCGGTTGCTCAGCGCGGTCGGGGCGGTGGAGTTTGAGCGGGCCTACTATCGCTGTCCGCGCTGTCGCCAAGGGCTGAGCCCGCGGGACCGCGAACTGCAAGTGGAAGGCACGCAGTTTTCACCCGGCGTGCGGCGCATGATGGCCACGGTCGGTAGCGACCAGAGCTTCCAACACGGCCGCGATCAGATCGCGTTGCTGGCCGGAGTGGAGCTGACTGCAAAGGCCGTCGAACGCCACGCCGAAGCGATTGGCGGCGACATCGAGGCGGGCGAGCAGGACGCCATCGCGCGTTCCAAGCAGCTGGAGATTCCTGAGATGTGCGGACCCGAAACTCCTATTCTCTATATCGAGATGGACGGCACGGGCGTGCCGACGGTGAAAGCCGAGACCGTCGGCCGCGCGGGAAAACGGCAAGACCAGCCCGCCCACACACGCGAAGTGAAGCTCGGCTGCGTCTTCACGCAAACGAAGGTGGACGAGCAAGGCCGACCGCTGCGCGACGCCGATTCGACCAGCTATGTGGCGGCGATTGAAACCGCCCAGGAGTTTGGTCCGCGTCTCTACGCCGAAGCTCGGCGGCGCGGTTGGAGTCGGGCGCGCAAAAAGGTCGTGATCGGCGACGGCGCGCCTTGGATCTGGAACCTGGCCCAGCAACACTTCCCTGGAGCGATTCAGATCGTGGATCTGTTTCATGCACGCGAGCACCTCTGGGAGCTGGCCGCCAAGCTGTTTCCCCACAGCGATCCCGACAAGAAACGCTGGCTCGCGAAGATGCTGGCGCTGTTGGACGACGGACGTATCACGCAGCTGGTCGCGGGGTTGGGCGCCTGCCAAGCGAACGAGCCGCGGCTGCTCGGTTTGGCGAACAAGCAAGCTGACTATTTTGAGCGTAACGCTGAGCGGATGAACTACCCGCAGTATCGATCCCAAGGCCTATTCGTAGGCTCGGGGGTGATCGAGGCCGGCTGCAAAACCGTCGTTGCCCAACGACTCAAGCGCTCCGGCATGTTCTGGACCGTGCGCGGCGCCAACGCCATCCTGGCGCTCCGCTGTTGCCGCCTCAACGGAAACTTCGAAGACTACTGGCAAAATCGTGCCCGCGCCGCTTGAGCTTCAACATCTATGTCGCACACCCACTGATGCGGCGTAGCCTTAACGTGGCGTACGGCTGTGCCGTGCCGCCTTGCGCTTGTAGCGCAAGGTCTCTTTTCTCGTCGTCCGCTGCTCGCTAGATCCGCAGAGACTTGAGCAGCGTACCCGGTGCACAGGAAACCTTGCAGCATAGCTGCAAGGCCTGGAGTTTCTACATATTTTACCCGTCAGCGGCGGCGCCGAAGGCCTGCCAGGAGGGTTTGAGCCCCAGCGGAGCCAGCAAATCGGGGTTTTCGACCATTTCTTTCCGCAACAGCGCCACCAGATCCAGACAAGAAGGCCTCTTTGCCTTTTTCCTCCATTTCGGCAGCGGCGCATAGGCCTCTCCGCGCCCCGGACCATACGCCAGCAACGACGCCAGCAGCAAAGCGCTGTACGCCGCCACCGCCAATACCGGTTGCTTCGGGACCGCCGTCTCGCTCCATAACTGCGCCTGTCCCACGCCCAACGTGTCCTTCTCTTCGCGGTGGTTCACCTCGATCTGCCAACGGTCGAAATAGATCTGCAACAGCTCGCGCGCCTGGCTGGCGAGGTCCGTCGTGAGTAGATACGCCGGCTGGCGGTAGTACATCTTGCTCGAAAGGCGCTTGCTATAGGGGGTCGGCGCGACCACCAACAAACGCAACGGCGTGCGCCGCGCCCCGCCCTGCCAGTACACCTCGTTGACCTCTTTATAACGGATCTTGCGGCGCTTGCCGCCGTAGAATAGCTTGGTCGTTTTCCAGACGATCGTCTCGTCGCGGCGCACCTGTTCGGGGCGGAACTTTTCGACCCCATAGAAGCGTCGCGAGCCGGTCGGCGCGGCTTTGCACAGCACAGCGTCCAGGCGCGTGCGAGCGATGAGCTCGGTGCGATCGCGCGGCGCCAGGAAAACGGTGCGGTTGCTGAAACTGCCGTCAAGCGACAACACCATCTTCTTGGCGATCCCGCCGGCGGCATCCAGCGCAGCCCGCAGCGGCGCCATCATGTCGACTAAACGTTGCGAGATGCGACAGCGCTTGCGCGCTTGTTCGTACTGCTCTCGCTCGGCGTCGCCGGCGCGTTTGCCGGGACGCTTGGGAACCGGCGCACATTCAAAACGCACCGGCAAGGCCCGCGCGCCGGTCTTGCCGCCGCGATCGAAGGGAACCAACAACGACGCTTGCAAGTAGCGCAACCCCAGCATCAAGTTCGCGTGAAACGGCGGCGAGAGCGGATCGTGTTGATAAAACGCCTGCTTGATCCTACGCCCCGTCTTGCGCAAGCGCGTGTCGTCGATCGCCACGCCCACCAACCGTGAGCGGCAAAACCCCAAGGCGCGCTTCCACACCGGCGCGAACAACTCTTGCGGACGCCACTTGCAGCGCTCGTGCAAAAAACAGTCCGCGCTCCAGCTGTTTTGCTCACCGCCGTTGGTCCAAATAATGCGCGAAAGCGTGCGGCGGCCCAGGCAAACCAGGCCTCCCAGGCCTTGGCGCACCGCGCGTCGATGCGTGCGTTGCTGGGGAAAGGCGCGCCTCCAATCAGCGCTGATCGACAGGAACTGAGGAAGCAGCATGGGAACCTCCAGGGGACAGCTAATCCGGGCCGCGTAGCTAATCCGGGCTACGCAGCGCGAAAGTGTTCTTCGCGGTGCGCACAAAACGGTCGCCGCGAGCGATCTTCTTCGACAGCGCCGAGACGAGGCTTTCGCGGTCAACCGCACGGGAAAACCTGGCCTGAATGCCCTCGATCAACTCCGCGATATGCGGCGGACGCTCGGCGCCGGCGAGTATGTCATGGGCCATATCGACCTGAGACATACCTTGAAGCGAAGGGCGCTTGGGCCGGGGAGGGGGTTTCGATCGCAGCCGACGAACGGCGCGCAGCTGAGCATCGAGGGCTGATTCTAGGGTTTCCAGAAGAGTATCGCGGAGATCGTCGGGCATAGGCAGCGGCGCCGAGCGGGGCCAAGAACAGAATAGCTCAATCCTGTCGGTATGTCAATAACCATCTACCGACCTACCTCAACCATGGCCCTCCCCGTCCACAAATGTAGAAACTCCAGACCTTGCAGCATAGCTGCAAGGCTGCCCCGGGCCCGGGGTATTGAACGCAGGGCAACCGGACGGCGTGGGATCCCGGCGGAAAGCGAGCTCTGGGTATCCTTTTCCCACGGCTTGCGCCGCGGGCTACGGTTATGCCGCCCCTACGGGGCTTAGGATCATCCAACGAAGGCCTCCGGTGATAGGTTCACTTGTCCGCGGTGATTTGGGCATGCAGGTCGAACAAGCGCTCCGCCTGTGCAACATCCGCCATAATTTGGCTCCGCAGCTCCGCGCTCGAATCGAACTTCTTCTCCGCCCGAAGCCGCTTGAGAAACCGCACTTCGATGCGCGCGGGCGGATTTCCTTCAAACGGCGAAATCAGGTGAGTCTCGACCGTTCTTTCGGTGAGGTCGAATGTCGGCCGAATGCCGACGTTGGTCACCGAGCGCCAAATCTCTCCGGTCTCTAGGTCGCGCGTCTGGGTTACGTAGACGCCGTCGGCCGGGATCAGCTCGGAGTCGGGCTCGAGGTTCAGCGTCGGCGCAGTCAATTGCGAGCCAACGCCCCTGCCGCGAACAACCGTTCCCCACAGCCGGAAAGGTTCTCCCAACAGCCGCTTGGCCTGCCCCATACGACCCTCCGATAGCGCCTCGCGAACCCTCGTGCTGCTCACGATCTTTCCTTCGATCTCGAGCGGTTCGACCGCCTCTCCGGTGAAACCGTACTGCCGGCCAAGGTCGACCAAGGTGTTCACGTCGCCGGCGTGACGGCGGCCGAAACGGAAATTACTCCCGACGACCACGCATCTCGCGCCCAACCGCTCGACAACGATTTGTGAAACGAACTCTTCCGGCGTCAGCGCCGCAAGCTCGCGAGTGAACTTCATCACCACCGCCGCGTTGAGACCCACCTGCTCGAAACGCTCCAACCGCTGTCCGATCGAGCTCAGCAACGCGGGCGCGCGATCGGGCCGAACCACCCGAGTCGGATGCGGATCGAAAGTCAAGGCCATGGCGGGCCAGCCCTCGCTGCGTCCGATCTCGCAGGCTCGAATCAGAATCCGTTGGTGGCCCCGGTGGACTCCATCGAAGTTCCCGACCGTCAAAACGCACGGTCCGAGATCGGCAGGGACATCCTCCAGAGTTCGATAGCTCTCAAACATCGTGTTTATGGAGGAGCCCCTACCCGGCGACCTCGATCACGAGGCCGTCGTAGGAAAGCTCGACCCCGTCGGGCAACTCGGCGTTCGTCTGAGCGTGGGGAAGGTCGTGGCAGATGTGCGTGAAATAGGCGCGCTTCGGCTGGAGTCGTTCGACCCACGCGAGGGAGCGCTCGATCGTCGAATGCATCGGGTGTGGTTCTCTGCGCAATGCATCAAGGAACAGAACGTCGAGCCCTTCGAGGTGCGTCAGCGATTCGTCAGGAATGTCGCTTTGGTCGGTGATGTACGCCGCCCTGCCGAATCGAAACGCCTGGATCATCTTTGGCCCATGGCAGACCGGAAATGGCTGGAACTCCAAACCCTCCACATTGATCGGCCGACCATCGATCAAATGCCCGTCAATCCTCGGGACGCCGCCAGGATGCGTCTCGCGCTCGATGAACCCGTATGGAAACACCCTCATCAGCGCCTCGAGCGTTTCTTGATCGGCGTAGGCGGGGATGCGGTCCGCGCGGCCGTAGTTGAACGGCCGTATGTCGTCGAGTCCCATGATGTGGTCGGCATGCTCGTGTGTGTACAGAATGGCGTCGAGTCGTCTGAACCCGGCGTCAAGCGCCTGTTGCCGGAAGTCGGGCGTGGTGTCAATCACGACGTTGCGCTCCCGCCCGTCAGCCTCGTAGCTCACCAAAACCGACGGTCGTCTGCGCTTGTCGCGCGGGTCATCGGAGCGGCAGACGGCGCAGCGGCAGCCGATCGTCGGAACGCCAACGCTGGTCCCCGAGCCCAGGACTGTGATTCGGATGGGAGCCATGCGGGAATCGGGGGAGCCGGCGAGACGCGACCTCGCCCGGAACCTGAATTTTACACCGCCGAGGCGCCATAGGTGGGGCCGTTGAACTTCGGGCTACGGCGCGCCAACGCGGCGTCTCCACCTAGAATGAAGACCAGTGGGCGCAACTCTTACAGTAGCGACGCCGAGCGACGCCGAGTTGGTCGAACAGACTCGCGCCGGTGATCGCGCGGCGTTCAACGAGCTCGTCGAGCGTCACGCCCGAAAAATCTTTCGCACGGCCCGTCACATCACCAAGAATGACCAGGACGCCGAAGACGTCCTGCAAGACGCCTTCCTGAAGGCCTATACACGCCTGGAGCAGTTCCAAGGCGAGGCGCAGTTCTACACCTGGCTCACCCGCATCGCCGTGAACGAGTCGCTGATGCGCTTGCGCAAGCGCCGCAACTCCAAGACCGTTTCACTCGACGAGCAGCTCGAAACCGAAGACAGCCAGATTAGTCGCCAAGTGGCCTCGGACGGGCCGAACCCCGAGCAATCCTACAGCCAGGAAGAAACCCGCAGGGTCGTCGAGGACGCGATCGATTCGCTCGCGGAAGGCTATCGGGCGGTCTTCGTCCTGCGCGACGTCGAAGGGTTTTCGACCGAGGAGACAGGTCAAATGCTCAAACTATCGATTTCGGCCGTGAAGTCTAGGCTTCTACGCGCCAGGCTCCAACTACGCGAAAAACTCAAACGTCGGTTGAATCTCAATGGGCAGTAAGGTCAAAATCACCTGTAAATCCTTTCTGGAGGACGTCTCCGACTACATTGACGGAGACCTCACCGACGAGTTGAAGGTGTCGCTCGAAGCGCACCTGGCGAAGTGTCCCGACTGTTGGGTGATCTTCGACGAGACGCGCAAGACCGTGGAGATTTTCCAGAATCTGGATTGTCACCCTCTTCCACAAGACGTCCACGACCGGCTGCTCGACGCTTTGAACCAGCAGTGGACCAAGTGAACCAGCTCGCCTCGCACCGCCGGCAACCCACGTGTCTTCAGGCTTGTAGGGGCGCAGCGTGCTACGCCCGCCAGGATAGCCTCACCCATAAAACCTGTCTCGCAGCGCGGGATTTCTCGTTGGCCACGCGATATCTCAGCAGCTTTCCCGAACTAGTCTTGTCCGGCTCGACTAGAGACAGGCGTGACCCGCCGAGTCGACCCGCAGATAATTGCCTGGAAGCGCATGGAACGCAGCGAGATCGTTCGCTTCCCATTGACCGCCTCCTGTAAAGACGGGTGCTCGGCAGCGGTGACGGGTGAACAGAATTGTAGGAGACCGTTCACCCCGACCGGCTTTCGTGCTAGGCATGAGGGCATGAGCGCGCGCCGTATTGAAATCGAACTCTCCGATGAGCTTGCCGACTGGATCGAGCGCCATCAGTACTACCCCGACCTTTCCGCGGCTGTCATGTACATCCTTGAGCAGACCAAACGGGCGGCAGAGTACGACCGGCTCACGGAACAGATGGAGCGGGAGTTCCCGCTCCCAAAAGCAGACCGGGTGAACACTTTGCTAGTATTCTGTTCACCCCTTCTCTGTCTCGCGGACCAGTCCGGCGCCGCTTCCCCGAACCCGGACTGTCAGAGGTCACACACTCGCGGCAAGCTCGCCCCTTTCGCCTGATCCTCTGCGCTACGCCGCTCTGCGGGTTCTATGCAGCCAGCAATGACCACACTCAGGCGGTTGTCGCTTCTGACAGGGGTCGTGATAATGAAAGTGCCCCTCATGTGTTACTTTGTCGCAATTGGTGTGCCCGAGACTGGCGTAGAGCACATCCAGGCGAACTTCGCCTACGAACTGCTTCCCGCGCCGGCCTATATTGATGGGGCATTCGAGCGGGGCACCTCAGCGTTCTTGGTGAATCTGGGCCATTGCGCGTGCGGCTTCTTCACCGACCCGATAGGCGATGCGGACGTTGAACGACTTCGTAAGAAATACGCCAGGAAAGGCTGGAACCAAAGCCGAATCGAAAGGACCTTATCGCAACGCCGCCGCCTTGGCGGCCTTGATCTTGGCCTTGTGCAGCACTTCATCTCGGCAGTCAAACACACAGGGAGCGTCTCTTTGCTCGTCTACTGGGATGACGGCGCAGCCGTGCTGCCGGGCGGCCCGGCTCATCGAGTCCGCCCTCAAGAGTTGATGGCGGAGCCAAGTCTGATTCGGGCCGGATCTCGTGTAGATATTGACCCCGATTTGGCTATCGACTAGCACAGACCAGAAGCTTTGGCGTTGTACCTAGGTCGATGAGTCTTTCCAAACTCCAGCCTGGTTGCGCAGAGTAGTGCTCCGCGTACGGACCAAAGGGAACGGCTCTGGTCCAAAGGGACCACCGCCGGTCAGACCCTCCGCGATTTGGGAATCGTCGGAAGCCAGGCCGCAGAGTGAACACTTTACTAGATAAGTGTTCACCTTTTGACAGCGATGTCTTCTTCCGGCTGCCCCGGCCCGCAGGGCCGTTTACGCCCTTGAAATCGCTCAGAAGCCTTTCATAGAAGCCCTCTGAGGCGTTTACGGGGGTGCGGTGAGGCCTGGGGTTGCCCTAGGCCCTGACAGCGCATAGGGTGAACAGATGTCTAGCGATCTGTTCACTCTCCCTCAAGGAACAAGCGATGCCAGAACTACACTCCGAGCGTCGCAGGAGCTCTCTCGCGGAACCCTCCAAGGCCCTATTGAACGGCTCTAAGAGACTTCGAGTCGCGAATCGGTCGGTGTGAAGCAGACGATCGTTGCTCGTCGGTTAGACGGCGCGGACGCCGCTATCTCGCTGCCGACGCCGCCTCGTCAATCGCGGCCCTGGTGGCCGCTATCACTTGATCGGTGGCAGGGTCCGCCACTATTCGAACTCTGCCGATGGTTTCCGCCAAGACAAAGTGAACCCGGCCTCCTATCGTCTTCTTATCCCCCCCGATCCGCGCAGCGATGCTTGTGGGATCCAACCCCTCCGGGCTCGGGATACCACCGTAGGCAAGAATCACTTCTTCGATCTTTTGCCTGTCCATGGCGGACAGTGTCCCCAGCGATTCGGCCAGCCGGCCCGCGGCGACCATGCCCCAGCCGATCGCCTCGCCGTGCAGATAGCGCTTGTAATCGGTTTCTGCTTCGAGAGCGTGGCCAAGCGTGTGGCCGTAGTTGAGAATCCGCCGTAGATCGCCTTCGCGCTCGTCCTGCCTGACCACGTCGGCCTTGATTCTCACGGACTCTGAGATGATCCGTTCCAGCGCCGCCGGCTGACGCGCGATGACATTCTCGCGATATTCATCCATGAAGTCAAACAAGTCACGACTCCGTATGATGCCGTGCTTGATGACTTCGAACAGGCCGGCGCGATACTCGCGGTCGGGCAGGGAATTGAGGGTCTGGGGGTCGATCAGCACCAGCAGCGGCTGATGGAAGGCGCCGACGAGGTTTTTGCCCGACGCGAGATTGACTCCGGTCTTGCCGCCAACCGAAGCGTCGACCTGCGCAAGAAGAGTCGTGGGAATCTGGATGAAGTCGATGCCGCGCATGTACGAGGCCGCGACAAATCCGGCGACATCGCCCGCCACTCCGCCGCCCAGCGCGATCACCAGTGACGAGCGGTCGGCCCCCAGGCAATGCAGCTTCTCGGCAAGTTGCTCAACGACTTCCAGGCGCTTTCGGTCTTCGCCCAGGTCGACTGTGATCTCGTCGAGCTCGAGCGGCGCGAGTCCAGCTCTCAGGCGGTCTCCCTGCGCCGCGTAGGCTCCCGAATCAGCGATCACGAAAAGGCGGCGGTCCTGAGCCAACCTCTCGATGTAAGAGCTGGCGCGCTCGAGCCCGCCGGCGTCGACGACAACGTCGTACCGCCGCCCCGCCGGCTCGACCGCAATTCGCTGCATGCCCCAGTATCGCCCTATTTCGGGGCAATCTCGCGGCCACGCTCGCCGGACTCCCAGGGCTCCCACAGACCGAGGAATTTGAGCTGCTCGTCCATCCCGGTGGTGTCGAGTTGGCGGGAGATCTCCTTGCGGCTCAGTCGCTTGCCGAGTCGTTCGGGAAGGTTCGCCAAGCCGTAGATCGTCGCCGCGGCAATTCGCGTCGCTTTGCGAACGTCGTTGATGTCGAGCTTGTCAAAAGTGTCAGCGGCGGAATGGTAGGTCTGGTAATAGTCGCTGGTATCTTGCATCGCGACCAGGACAGGGACTCCTTCGAGCAAAAAGTCAAAGTGGTCGCTGCCGAAGAAAGCGTCCGGGGTGTGTCGCGTTGCGCCGCTGCCTGCGATCGGCTCCATGGCGCTGCGCAGACCTTTCTCGAGCTCGCGCCTGCCGTGCAGTGCGTATCCCTCGATGCGCCCGACGCCCATGTCGTGGATCACGACCGCGGTCACGTCGTCGAGCTCTTCGCGGTGCGTGCGAACGTATCCCCGCGACCCAAACAGACCTTGCTCCTCGGCGCCGAAGAGCACAAACCGAATCGTGCGCCGCGGCCTGTCGCCGGAAGCCGCGATCGCCCGGGCGGCCTCGATGGTAAGGGCCACATTCACGCCATTGTCAAGACAGCCCGACCCCAAATCCCAAGAATCCAAGTGTGCGCCCAGGATGACCATTTCGTCCGCGAGGTCGCTACCGCGAATCTCCGCCACCACATTTCGGCCTTCGATCGCGGGTCCAACCTTGTTCGGCAAAGACATTAGGATCTCGACATCGTTTCCCGCTTCGAGCAGCCGGCTCAGACGTAGCGCATCCTCGCGAGTCGCCACCGCGCTAGGGACGGGATCGAGCGAGCCGGTAACGGTGTGGACATGGCGATAGAGCAACCGATTGGGGCGTGTGGATGCAAACAGTATTCCGGCGGCGCTCGCCTCGCCGGCTTCTCGCATCGCGATGATGGCCTGACGCTGTTCGACGCCTAGGCCGTAGAAACTCTTCGCTTCGTCGAGCTCGACGAGTAGGATTTTTCCCGCGGCCTCCGTGCCGAGTTTAGTAATGTCTCCTTCGGAGCCGTCACCAGCCTGGAGGAGCTGTGCTCGAATCACCCTGGGGCTGGTAGGAGGCGACCAACCCGTCGCCACGGCGGTTATTTCGAATGGAATCGGGCTCAGCGCTTCGACTCGCGTGCGGCCTTCTCGCCATGATCGGGGCCCAGGGAATGGCTCCGCCTCGACCTTGTCAATTCCCGCTGCTTTGAATTGCTCAATCGCCCACTCCACGGCGACGGCCATGCCCGGCGTCCCCGGCAGGCGCGGACCGATTTCGTCGCATAGCTGATAAAGGCTCGGTTCGAGAGACTCAGATGAGTCGATCTCTTCGAGAATGATGTCGGTATGCCCGCTGGCAAACTCGGTCGCAACCAGAGCCAGGGTAAGAATGAGGCGCGGATACAACCTGAAGAGCCTAGCACGACGAGCCCCTCGGAGAACGCGAGGCGGGAGCCGGACGCTCTGCTCTACCATAAGTGAATTCCGATGAGACGCGTATTGATCGCAGCGCTTGCGAGTTTGCTAATGGCCGGCTGCACAAAGCAAGCCGAGGACCGCATCTTCCCCTTCGCCTACCAGATCCACGATTTCGAGAACGGCTTGCGCTCGGTGATCGTCGACAGCGGCTATCCGAACATCGTCGCGCTGTACATCGTGGTCCAGGTCGGATCACGAAACGAGGTCGAGCCTGGACGAACCGGTTTCGCTCACTTGTTCGAACACATGATGTTCCGGGGGACGCCGCGCTTCCCCTCCGACAAGTGGGAGCAAATCATGCAGGACGCCGGGGCGCAGACCAACGCCTACACGTCCGACGATCGAACCGTCTACCACGCGGTGTTCGCCGCCGAAGACCTCGAGGCCATTCTCGAGCTCGAAGCCGACCGCTTCCAGAATCTCGAGTATTCCGAGGAAATCTACCGTACCGAGACTCAGGCCGTCTTGAGCGAATACAACAAGAGCTTCGCCAACCCTTTCAACAAGCTCGACGAGGCTTTGATGAACGCCTCGTTCGACACGCACACCTACAAGCACACGACGATCGGCTTCATCGAGGACGTCGAAGCGATGCCCGAGATGTACGATTACGGGCTTGAGTTTTTCGACCGCTACTACCGTCCCGAGTACACCGCCGTTAGCGTCATCGGTGATGTGGATCTTGCCGCGACGAAGGCGATGATCGAAAAGTACTGGGGCGGCTGGGAGCGAGGTTCGCATACCGCGGCGATTCCGAAGGAGCCGCCTCAGACGGCGCCCAAGGAGGTGTCGGTCGATTTCCACGCACAGACCTTGCCGATGGTCGCGGTCTCCTATCACGGGCCCGCCTACGATGACGAGATCGCCGACTCGGCCGTGTTGGACGTGATCTCCTACTACGCCTTCGGCGAGAGCTCCGACATCTACAAGCGGCTGGTGATCCAAGAGCAGAAGGTGAGTCAGATTTTCTCGGCCTACTACGATCATCTCGACCCCTATCCGTTCGCGGTGTGGGCCAGCGTGAAGGAGGCCGAGGACGTTGCCTATGTGCAAGAGCGCATCGAACAGGCGTTCGAGCATCTGCGCGAGGGCGCCGTGCCGAACCAGCAGCTCGAGGCGGCGAAGTCCCGCTTGCGGTATCAGTTTGCGCTTGGTCTCGACAGCACCAGCTCGATCGCCTCCACGCTGGCGCATTTTCTGGGGCTAAGACGGAGTCCGGAAACGATCAACAAGCGCTACCGGCTCTACCAGGCCGTGACCCCGGCCGACGTCCAAGAGATCTCACAAAAATACTTCCGTGAGGAAGCGCGAACCGTAGCGAAGCTGGCCTACAAAGGAGAGAACCAATGAGGCGCGCTACTGGGATCGCAGTCCTAAGCCTCATGCCGCTAATCGCGAGCGGGGAAGTGGAGTTGCTGACTCAACCAAGCGAATCCCCTCTGATTACGTTTCGGATTCTCTTTCGAACCGGGGCGGCGTACGATCCCGCCGGCAAGGAGGGGGCCGCTTCTTTGACCGCCTCGATGCTGGCCGAGGGCGGGACCCGATCCGCCTCGTACGAGGAGATTGTCGAGCGCTTGTTTCCGATCGCCTCGCAAGTCAATTCGCAAGTCGACAAAGAGACAACCGTCTTCTACGGAACAACCCACGTCGACAAGCTCGAGACCTATTACGAGACCTTGCGGTCGATGCTGCTCGAGCCGGGCTGGCGTGAGCAAGACTTCGCGCGGCTCACCGACGATGCTCTGAATTTTCTTCGGATCGAGCTCCGCAGCAACAACGAAGAGGAGCTCGGCAAGGAACATCTGTACCTGAGCATTTACGACGGCCATCCCTACGGGCATCACAACGTCGGGACGGCGGCCGGCCTTGAGGCGCTCACGATCGACGACCTGAGTCAGTTCTACGACGCCAACTACCGCCAGGGAAACCTGATCATCGGCCTCTCCGGCGGCTACCCCGACGGATTCGCCGAGCGCGTTGCGAAAGACTTCGGAGTCTTGCCGGAAGGGGCCCCAGAGAAGGTCGAGCTGCCATCGCCAACGCCGGCTGAGAAGATCCGGGTCCGCATCATCGAGAAGGAAACTCGCTCGACGCTGATCTCACTCGGGTTCCCGATCGAAGTCACTCGGCCGGACCCTGACTGGCCGGCGCTCAAGCTCGTCCAGTCGTATTTCGGCCAACACCGTACGAGCAAATCCTACCTCTACCAACGCATCCGCGAGATCCGCGGCATGAACTACGGCGACTACGCCTACATCGAATACTTTCCTCGGGGGATGTTCCAGTTCCAGCCCGATCCGAACTTAGTCCGCCGGCAGCGGATCTTCCAAATCTGGATCCGGCCCGTGGTCCCGGAAAACGGACTCTTCGCGTTGAAGATTGCGCTCTATGAGCTCGACAAACTCGTCCGCGACGGCCTGTCGCAAGCGGACTTCGATTCGACGCGACTCTACCTGTCAAAGTTCGTGAACCTGCTCACCCAGACCCAAAGCGCCGAGCTCGGCTACGCACTTGACAGCGAGCTGTACGGGATCGGCGAGTTCAACTCCTTCATAAAAAACGGCCTGGCCAAGCTGACGCGAGAGAAGGTGAACGAAACGATCAAGAAGCATCTGCGCTCGACCAATCTCGACGTCACGATCATCACGGCGGACGCCGAGGGCGTAGCTCGTCAGTTGAGATCCCGGGCTCCGACGAAGATCCGATACGCCTCGCCGCCGCCTCAGGAGATCCTCGACGAGGACCCCGTCATCGGCGCCTATCAAATCGACCTGGGCGACATCGAAATCGTCCCTGTTGACGCGGTCTTCGAGAACTAAGGTCGGCGGGATTCAAACAAACGAGCAATAGGAAGGTCCCAACCGGGAAACAACACTTCGTCGCTCAAGGCCTCGTCCTTGGAAAGGACCCGAGTGGGCTGGGATCGGCGGTGAACATGTACGCTCGCCGTTTTTGGGTAGATTACCAAAACGACTTCGGAGCCCGTGGCTAGATACTGCTCTGTCTTGCGGTTGAGCTGTTCGGCGCGATCGGACGGCGAAACGACCTCGACGGCAAGTGTCGGAGCTCCTGGGATGTACTGGTCTAGGTCGGCTTCGTCTGCGCGGTCCGATGAGAGGAAAGAGACATCGGGCGCACGCACGGTTGGCGGACGTGGCGAGAGCAGGAAGCCGGAATCAAGAAACAACTCTCCGAGTCGATTGTCGCGCACAAACGGCCCCAAGGCATCGTACAGGCGCAGGGCAATGGTTGAGTGACGCGGTTTGATCGGCGGCATCGAAATCAGGACTCCGACGTCGAGCTCATGCCGTTGGCCGTCGTCGGGCATCGACTCGAATTGCTCGAGGGTCAGAAGTGGCGTGGTTAGCGCTGTGGCCATGGGATCGAGGCTTATTGTAGCGGAACAGGCGAAGGCCCGATCCGACAAGAACGTAGGCAACATCGACGTCAAGCGTCTATTTGCTAGGAGCGCTGGCCGTCTCGAACATCTGTGCCACGGGCACGCTCCAGCCGGGGAAAAGCGGATCCGTGAGGATGTCCGTCTGGTCGAAGCGGCTGGGCGGCTGGGCGCGGCGATAGACGAACATAGTGCAGGTCTTTGGGTACAGGACCCAAACCGCCTCAGCTTGGGCGGCTAAATATTGCGCCACCTTGTGGTCAAGCTCCTCGGCGCGGTCGGAGGGGGAGACAACCTCAACCGCCAGAGTTGGTCCGCCCAGGGCGTACCCGCTGAGATCGACTTGAGCGAACCTATCGGCGGCAAGAAATGCCAGGTCCGGCACGCGGACCGTCGGGGGGGTCTGCTGAAGGATGTACTCAGGTTCTACGTGGATACGACCAAGCCGATGTTGGCGCACGAAGGGAGCCAGGGCCTCATTGATGTTTTGCACGATTGTGCAGTGAAGCAGGTTCGGCCGTGACATGGAAATAAGTACTCCCTCGTCGAGTTCGTAGCGCTGACCGTCATCGGGCAGAGACTGGAATTGCTCGAGAGTGAGCAGCAGGGCTGTTGGCGCTGTTGCCATGGGTCCAGGTTCATTTTAGCGGAGTGAGGTAAACAGGGCGGCGACATTCGTGAAATCAAAGTCGAAGTTCTTAACCGTCGTGGCCTGAAGGTTTGGCATGGCGGACGGGGCGAGTGGAGGGATGTTCCCGGGAATTGAAAAGGCCCGACCGCACATCAGGATGCAAACGGTCGGGCCTTGAAGCTAGTGTAGGTCGCCAGAAATTCCGTGACATAACGGAGTGAACCTCGGGAACCAGGAGGATCGTAGGGGCGTGACATGTCGCGCCCTTCAACCTTGCAATCCCGAGTCCCTCGGGAATGGGGGAGTCTGCAGGGGGCCGCTGGACCGAAAATCGATGTTTTGTGGGGTGCTCCGGCGCCAAGGGCGCGACATGTCGCGCCCCTACGGCCAGATGACGCCGCAGTGATAAGGTGCAATCTGAGTGACGCACTACACTGGATCGGGCGGCGTCCTACTCTCCCACGTAGTCGCCCACGCAGCGCCATCCGGTCTTCTCGAGGACTAGCCGGCCTTGAAGATCTGAGCGACGGCGACGCTCCAGCCAGGAAACAAACTGTCATCGGCAAGCACGTCGGTGGCTTCGAGCACAACCGCCTCAGTTCCTGGTTTATTGACGTGCACGGTCTCAGTCTTGGGGTACGCAACCCAGACAGCCGCGGCGCCGGCGTCCAGGAACTGCTTGGTCTTACGCGCTAGGTCTCCGGCCCGGTCCGATGGCGAAACGACCTCAACCGCAAGGGTTGGGCCTCCGCGGAAATACTCGTCCCTGTCAAGCTCGGACGTTCGAGATGCGGCCAGAAACGACACGTCGGGGCCGCGAACTGTCGGAGGATCATGAACGAGCAGATAGCCGCATTCGATGAACATCTTTCTGAGCCGGTGCTGGCGGACAAACGGCGCGAGCGCATCGTAAACATTCAACGCGACGTCGGAGTGGCGCGATTTGACCGGCGGCATCGAAATCAGGGCTCCGGCGTCGAGCTCGTGACGTTGATCGTCGTCGGGCAGTGACTCGAATTGTTCGAGGGTCAGAAGTGGCGTTGTTAGCGCGGTGGCCATGACGTCGGGGCTTATTGTAGCGAAGGCCCTCGGGCAGCGTCCGGGACTGGGCTGGATCTCAGCCTTGCGCAGCTCGGGGATTCGCTCTCTACTCGAGGGCGGCCACTTGCAAATGTCGTTGTTTGACGAACCACACTTGGCCGAGATCGCCTCGCCCGACTATCCCGGCGAGCGGCTGGTGGCCTGCTACAACCCGTTGCCGGCCGACAAGCGCAAGCGCAAACGCGAGGAGTTGTTGGCGGCGACGGAAAAGGAACTCGAGCGCCTCGCGGCCGAGGTCTCCCGGCGCACCCGCAAGCCGCTCACGGCGGCTGAGATCGGCGTCAAGCTGGGCCGTGTGATGAACCGTTACAAGGTCGCCTTAGAGGCCGGTCACACTCTGTTTCCCGCTGACGGTATGGAGTGAACCCCAAGCGTGAGACAGTCGAAATCGGGACAGGTTACGATTCACCGCAAAACGCTTGCCTTCTTCGCTGTATCGTCGCACGCTGGTCCTAGCCGGGGAAGCGGAAGCGGGCTCTGCTGGAGAGCAACCCGCCAAGGAATACCCGGCCGCAAACTCATCAAGACGATGAGCGCCGGGGGCGGCCGCCAAGGTCGCTCCCGGCTTCTCCAACGCCGGCGATGTCTCCCTGCCCGCCCAGGGCCCATCGGATTGATAGATTTGCCTATGCCTCTCAAAACTCATACTTCGGATTCCTCGCTGCTGTTGCCGCCGGCCGCGCCAGCGCTTCAAACTCCGCCGGCGGACGATATCCCAACGCCGAATGCAGCCGGCGTTGGTTGTAGATCTCATCAATGAACTCGCCGATCGATGCGCGCGCCTCGTCAAGCGTGCGATAACGCTGCAACCAAACCTCCTCCGCCTTCAACGTCTTCATGAAACTCTCCGCCCGCGCGTTGTCGTAGGGGTTGCCGCGGCGGCTCATCGAGATGATCGCGCCGTGCTGCTCCAGCAGCTCGACATAGGCGCTCGAAGCGTACTGTACGCCTTGGTCGGAATGATGCATCCACCCCGCGGCAGGGCGTCTGAGCTCGAGCGCATCGCGCAACGCCCCTACAGCCAGCTCAGCTTTGAGCGTCGTCCCCAGCCGCCAGCCGACCACGCGTCGCGAGTAGGCGTCCAACACCACGGCGAGGTAGACGAACGCCTCGCGCAAGCGAATGTAGGTGATATCGGATTGCCACAACTGATCGACGCCGTCCACATTCAGGTGCGCCGCTAGATTCGGATAAACAGGTAAGAAGTGGTTCGAATCCGTTGTTAGCACGAAGCGCCGCTTGAGTACCGCCAGCAAGTTGTCCTTACGCATCATCCGCAGGACCTTTTTGTGATTGACGAGGAAGCCTTGGCGGCGCAGCTCGGCCGTCACGCGGCGGTAGCCGTAACGACGATTCTCGAGCGAAATCCGCTGCATGCGGTCACGCAATTCCATGTCGCACTCGGCGGGCGACGACACGGCGAGCCGGCGATAGAACCCGGCGCGATTCACGCGTCCGAGCTCGCAGGCGTGTTCGACGCTGAGCGAGCCTTTGGCGCTGATCTGCTCGACGATGGAGTAGATCCGCTCGCGCCACCGGCGTCGTTGGTCGGGGCTGCGAGGTTCAAGGCGCGAAAGGCTTGTCCGAAAAAATCGAGCTCTGCGGCTTGTTTGCCGAGCAGTCGTTCGAGCTCTGCGATGCGTTCGTCGCGCGGATCGCGAGGGATCTTGGGCGGCGCCGAGCGGCCGGGTTTCGGCCGGCCTCGCCGCCGGCTCAAGCCGTTGACGCCTTCCTGGCGATAGGCGTCCCGCCAGCGGTACAGCAGGCTGCGCTTGACGTCCAACTCGCGGCTTAGCGCTGTGCCGCTCTGGCCGGCTAGGAGCCGCCTGGCGGCGGCTTCCTTGAACTCCACCGTGAACTCCCGCGGCTTGCGCGGCTTGAGACTTTCCATCCTGGACTCCTTTCCATTCGCTGAAATTCGTCCCGAATTTCAATGTCTCATTTTTAGGGTTCACTCCAAAGCGTAGAGATGGTTTGAGGGTCAAAGGCTTCGATCACCGCGTTGAACCGCGCGACCGGGCTCCCCCATAGCTGGGGTAAAGTGGCGGAGCGAAACCGGGGGAACACCGCCTCGACGAAACAGGCCGGTCCGTAAGAGACGGCCAGAAAGAAGGCTGGGATTCCGAAATAGGTTTGCGGCGGCCGAATTCTGCCTGCGACCGTCGCTACAACCAGTACCGCGCAGGCCCCGACGATGCTTCCCGCGGTGTTCGTGACAATGTCAGTGAGCGACGAATGCCGCGCTGGGAGAAACAACTGAAACGCTTCAATGGCGACGCTAATCGTGAGACCGGTTAGACCGGCCCAAGCGACAACGCGCCACCAAGCCCGCGAGGCGCTTGCGCCGCTGGTGAGAACAAAGACTACGCCCCACGACGAAAACAGCAACAGGTTCTGAGCGATATCGAGAGAGGCTTTGCCCGAACTGAGGTTCGGCGGGGCGGTCTTCAGGGCGGTTAGCGGGCGATCCCAATTGAACTCAAACGGCCATAGCGTTGCGAGTCCGAAGAGCGCGACCGTGCCGAGTCTCGCAATCTGACCCCATTTGATTGGTGTCGCCTGAGACAAGGAGCGTTTCTGAATCATATCAACTGGCGAGACCGGGCCGACGCGCTTGTGGTCGTGTATGGATCGCCCGTGCCATGATGTTCGAAGCCGGAATGAGGCGACAACTCTTATTGACCGCGATCCTCGGGGCCTGGCTTGCCGGTACGGTCTTCATGTGGATGACCGCGATTAAAAACTTTGAAACAGTTGATGTGATTCTTGCCTCGCCTCCGCAAGCGTTTGATGCCCTGACCTCAGAGTTCGCCCCCGAAGACTTGCGCGAGGCCATGAGGTATCAGGCGTCGGAGGTCAACCGTTTGTTCTTCGCCGGCTGGGGAACGGTGCAGATGTTGTTGGGGCTGGGGGCGCTCGTTCTGGCCTGGAAGGGGAGGGGCGACCGGATTCTACTCGGGTGCATCGTGGGGGCGGTCGTAATCGCGGGAGTTCTTCAGGCGGTCGCCGTACCGGAGACGATTCGCCTAGGACGCATCATCGATTTCGGCGCCGGCAGCCCTGCAGAGACGGCCGCGTTTTGGCGCTATCACCACACCTACACCGGCCTTGATATGACGAAGTTCGTCTTGCTCATCGTCGCGATTGGATCGCTGAGCCAGCGAGATCGGACGCGCTGATTGCTCCCCCCACGGTACTACCTCTGGCAGCGATTCCTGAACAGATGCGGCGGGAATTCCGAGCACCCTGCGTGAGCGGGTTGTCTACCCACAACCCTGCCGACGGCTGCAACCGTAAGCGGAAGACACCCCGCTGACGCAGGGTGCTCGGAGAAAGCGCCGAACCTTTGACCCTTGGGTACGGCTCGGCCGGGTTAGGGCTGTGAAGCAAGACGGGCTTGGCATGCCAAGCCGCTACGTTTTCCCTAGATCCTCGATGACCGCTTCGAATCCTCGGGTCTCCAGCAGCCGCAGCAGACGCTCGCCTTCGACTTGATCCGAGCCGGCGGTGTCCTGGTCCTGGCGAAGGCGGGCGCCCATGGCTCTGAAAGCTTCAAGCGCCTGGCGAAGCCCGTTCGGACCCTGCTCGGCAAGGATGGACCGTAGCTTCGTCCGCACCGGCAGCTCGGATTCCTGCTCAACCGACCTATCGACCAACTGCTCGGCGACAACTCGTTTCGCGGCCGCGGCGGGCGCTTGACGCAAATCCGCACCAGCGCGGAGCTCGGCCAAGGCGTCCTCCTCGCGGGCCTCGACAAGAGGTTGAGCCTCGATTTCATAGGGCGCCGCCGGAGGAGGAGGAGCAACAGTGTCGGCCACCAGCTGGTCCGCGAACTGAGACGGCGCGGACACGGAAACTTTTCGAGCCAGTCTCGCTCCTTCTAGTTTCTGAAGCTCTTCAACGCGCTGTGGTTCCGGCTCAATGGACCGCGCCGCTTGCGCAAGCTCCTTCTTGGCCTCTTCTTCCCTAACCTCGGGCTCCGCCGCCGCCGTCTCACCCACCAACTTGGGTTGGACAGACAGCGACTCCATCGCCGGCGAAACCGGTCCGACCGGCTTGTCCCATTCGTTGAACACCGCTACCGCGCACACCAGCGACGCCGCCACCAGCCCAAACTGCCAAGCCCAACCCAACCGAGCCGGCACCGTATGGCCCTGGGCCCGAGCGGCCGTGACGTCGTTGTGAATCGCTAGCTTCAAGGCGCCCCAATCTACATCCGGGGTGTCCGTTAGTTCATTGAGCTCGCTGTGCAGGCGGAAGAAGTCTGACACGGCATCGCGGCAGTGATCACAGCCCTCGAGATGCCGCTCAATCCGCCAGCGCGACAGGGGACCCAATTCGCCGCCGGCGAACAGAGCGAGATACGACTCGCGCGGATGAGAGATGAAGAACGCGCTCATGTCTTACGCCCCTTCATGTACTTCCGGAACTTCACGCGAGCGTTGGCGATGTGCGATCGAACCGTCGCGGGCGAGCACCCTAAGTGCCGAGCCACCTCCGCCGCCGGGAGTCCCTCGATGTCGCGCAGAATCAGCGCCGCCCGCTCTCGCGCGGAAAGCAAGCGCAGACCGTCCTGAATGTATTGACGCTTTTCGCCGCGCAGGACGGCTTGTTCGGGGTTCTCAACCGGGCCTTCGGGCACATGCTCGAGATCCTCGAGTACCACCCGCTTGCGCTTGCGAACCAAATCGAGAGCGGTGTTGACGGCGATTCGGCCAAGCCACTGCGCGGTTTTCTCGGGGTCCTTAAGCTGGTCGCGCCGGGTTAGCGCCTTCACGAAGGCTTCTTGCGTCACATCTTGCGCGTCGGCGACGTTGCCGACCACGCGGTACGCCAGGCGGAAGACCCGCCGCATGTTTTCTTCAATGAACGCGGAGTCTAGCGTTGCCGGCGCCGAAGTCGCTGTTGTGGCCTCGGTGCTCATCATTAACGGGATCGAAAGGCTCGCCATCGCATTCTTTTAGAGCGTCTACACAGAAAGACGCCGCGGGGGCTTCAGGCGTGGAGATGAATCTTTGCGAAGAATACGAACAGCGTTTCCGTTCAGCCTAGCAGTTGGATAATCGGCAGGCTCGGGGGCCGCAAGGTCCGTTACAATGAACCCGGCCCCTATGTTGAACCCGACGGGGATCCCGGACGAATGACCAGAAGACAGACGCTAGCACTAGGTTTGGGCGCGGTCGCCGGCGCCGGCGCCGGCGGACTTCGTTTTGTAAGCCGCGCGGGCAATGTCGACCTTCTACGCCTCAACGCACGCCGCCGCGGCGGAGACGGCGATGAGGCTCGTATCATCGAGGCTGAGTTGCTTTGGCAGCCCCGAGAGACCGCGATCATTATCTGCGACATGTGGGATGACCACTACTGTCTCAACGCCGTCACGCGGCTGGAGGCGATGATTTCGCATATGAATCGGGTCATCCGCGGCGCGCGCGAGCAGGGAGTCAAGATCGTCCACGCCCCAAGCACCACGATGGACTTCTACGCCGGAACTCAGCAGCGCCGCCGTATGTTGGACGCCCCGCATGCCGAACCGCCGGTCCCGATCGCCAAGTGGTGCTACCTGGACCCGGAGAGCGAGGCCGCCCTGCCCATTGAGGACGAGGAGGGGCCCTGCGACGACATCGTCGGCCGCGAGCGCAAGCCCATGTATCATCGGCAGCATCCCGACATCGAGATCGCCGAAGACGACGGCATCAGCGACGACGGACAGGAGATTTTCAACTACTTCGAGCAAGAGGGCGTTCGCAACGTCGCCCTAATGGGCGTGCATGTGAACAAGTGCGTACTCGGCAGGCCGTTTGGGATTCGGCAGCAGGTGCGTCTCGGGAAAAACGTCGTCCTCGCCAGGGATCTCACCGACTCGATGTACGACCCCAGAGACAGCCCCTACGTGTCTCACGAGGGAGGGACCAAGCTCGTGATTGAGCACATCGAGCGCTACTGGTGCCCGACGATCCTCGGCCTTGATCTGGCCGGGACCCGCGAAGTCAGCTAAAGGCACGCCATGAAAAGACAACTGATCCGGGCGGCTATGATGGCCGCCGCCGCTTCGCTAGCCTTGGGTATGGCCGCGGCCAAAGATTCAAAGATTCGGGTTGAGCGGCTGCTCGACGCCCCGATCATCACTCCCGCTACGCACCCGAGCATAGGCAAGAACATTCAGGGTCCATCGCTGATCAAGGTCCCCGGCTGGATCCAGAATCCGCTAGGCAAATACTACCTTTACTTCGCCGACCACAAAGGCCACTACATTCGGCTGGCCTACGCGGACAATCTCACCGGGCCTTGGAGCGTTCATCCGCCGGGCAGCCTCCAAATTGAGAAGTCTCGGTTCCCAGTCGAGCCGCCTCCCTACACCCAAGAACAGCTCAAAAAGGCCGGGGAGCACAGGGCGGCGAGCGGCGGCGGCGCGGGTCTGTCGCATTCACTCGCGAAGGAATTCACCACAACCCACATTGCTTCTCCGGACGTCCACGTGGACGAAGTCAATAAGCGCATCGTGATGTACTTCCATGGCCTTGAAAGCTTCGGCCGGCAGGCCAGCCGCGTGGCGCTGTCAAGCGATGGAATCGATTTCGAAGCGAAACCTGAAATCCTAGGCCGAACCTACCTGCGAGCGTTCAAGCACGACGGCGTCACCTACGGCATCGCCATGCCGGGACAGGTCTATCGCTCTGCCGACGGCTTGACGAACTTCGAGGAAGGGCCAATGCTGTTCAACCCGAACATGCGCCATTGCACTCTGCTCAAACGCGGCAACATGATGAACGTGTTCTGGACCGAGGTGGGCGAGGCGCCCGAGGTCGTCAAGTTGAGCACGATCGATCTCTCCAAACCCTGGACTCAGTGGAAAGAAGTCGGCGAGCAAGAAATCATGCGCCCCGAGCGCGACTGGGAAGGAGCGAACCAGCCCGTCGTCCCCTCGGTCCGCAGCACCGCTTACGGACCTAAGAACGCGATCCGCGATCCGGTGATCTTCGAAGAAGACGGCCGTGTGTACCTGCTTTATGCCGTCGCGGGCGAGGCCGGCATCGCGATCGCCGAGCTGCATTTTGACTAAGGGCTGCGAATCCGAACTACAGGGGCCGATCTATGATCGGAGCCGCGCGCGTAAGCAAGCGGTTGCCCGAGTAGGCCACGATCGTTGCGGCGGCGGCAACCGCTTGCTTCCGCGCGCGGCTCCGCGAGTTTCGTAAATGAGATTCCTAACCCGACTCATAACCCGAGCCGCCAGCCAATTGGCGCAAGACCCCGAAGCTCGCGCCAAGGCGGCTCAGGTTTTGCGCGACGACATCAAGCCAGGGGCCGAAAAGCTCTGGGCCAAGGCCCAACCCGAAATCAAGAACGCCAAGAGCGGGTTGACCAATTTCGCGCGCAAAGTACGCGACGAGTACCGCAAAGGCCGCGACGGCTCCTAACTCCCCGAGGTTTCTATGATTTGGATTCTGGCCCTGCTGGCCGTGATCGTCGGCTCCCTTCTGCCCTTCCAGGCGGGGATCAACGCCTCGCTACGATTCGCCTTGAACAGCCCCGTCCTGGCCGCGATCACGAATTTCACCGTGGGCGGCTCGTTGGTTGTGGCCTACGCCTTGGCATCGCGAACCCCACTCCCGTCAGTGAGTCAACTAGCGCGCGTCCCCGCCTGGTGCTGGCTCGGGGGCGTGATGGGGGCCTGCCTGGTATTCGCCGGCGTGCTGCTATCGCATCGTCTCGGCGCGGCGACATTCACGGCCTGCATCATCTTGGGACAGTTGACGGCCTCGGTCGTCGTTGATCACTTCGGCTGGGTCGGATATGCGCAACACGCGGTCAGCGGTCCGCGGATCGTTGGGCTCTTGATGTTGCTGGGGGGAGCGTTCCTGATTCGTCAATACTAGGGCTTGGGCAGCGTCACGCCGGTCTGCCCCTGATACTTGCCCTGACGGTCTTTGTAGGAAATCTCGCAGACCTCGTCCGACTCGTAGAACAGCACCTGCGCCACGCCTTCGTTGGCGTAGACCTTCGCCGGTAGCGGGGTCGTATTTGAAAGCTCGAGCGTGACGTGACCTTCCCACTCTGGCTCGAACGGTGTCACATTGACGATAATCCCGCAGCGCGCGTAAGTGGACTTGCCCAGACAGACCGTGAGAACGCTACGCGGAATCCGGAAATATTCGACCGTTCGAGTCAAGGCAAAGGAGTTAGGCGGGATGATGCATTCGTCGCCCTCGAAATCGACCAGGCTACGGCTGTCGAATGCCTTGGGGTCGACGATGGTCGAGTTGATGTTGGTGAAGATCTTGAACTCGCGCGAGCAGCGGATGTCGTAGCCGTAGCTCGAAAGGCCATACGAGATCGCCTTGCGGCCGTCGACTTCTCGGACCTGACCGTCGACGAACGGCTCGATCATCCCCTGTTCGGTGGCCATCCGGCGGATCCATTTGTCGGACTTGATACTCATTTCTAAGGACTACGGGCGTGACCGAGGATTCTAACATTCTCGCAAGCGGTACGCCTTAGCTCGAGATCCCGAACAGGGCGGCGAGCTTCGCCTGCACTTCAGACAAAACGGCCTCAGGAGCACTCCCGGCTACGCGCATGCTCCGACTCCTTCGATCGATAGAGCGCACTTGATCCACAAGCACAGCGCCGCCGATCGGCGCTTCGTCCGGGAGGAGGACCTTCTACGGCCAAGGCGCTAGGTTCGTCGTAATCGGACAAACAACCGCGAAGCTCGCCTGTTCGTGGTAATCGAGTGGTGAAACGACAAGCGCTGGGCGATGGCCAGCCTGCTCATGGCCTGATTGCGGCGTGAAGTTGACCCAAACCAGATCGCCCCTCTGGGGTGCGCCGGTCACAGCAGTTCGCGGCCCACTAGGGGCGCGCTGACGTCGTCCCAACTCTCCGGTTCACGGCACTCCTTCATCTGGGACACCAACTCTTCGAGCGTATACCGCGGACGCGCCTGCCGGATGACGACTGAGGAGCCGTCGATCGTCAAATCGACCGCGTGTCCCTCGGCGACCTCTAGACTCGCGGCAACCGCTTTAGGCAGCCGAATCGCCAGACTATTTCCCCATTTGGATACGCGTGCCTGCATAATCTACATTGTAGATCATCGGTTTTTCCGGTGCTGCAAGAACCAACCGTACAAATCCCAGCCCTCATAAACCCGCGTCCAAACATTGTGCGCAAGATCCTCGTGCACCGTCAGCCGCACCTCAGGGTGGCCCGCCTCTTCGAGCGCCCGGACGGTCTGCATCACCCACTCGGTCTTGACAACAGTGTCGCGGCCACCCTGGAAGACCCAAGTGGGTAGCTTTCTCTCAGCGATAGCCGCGACCTTACTCGCGTCGCCGGCGCCGCAGATAGGCGCAATCGCCGCCCAGCGCTCGGGATACGTCGAGCCCATGTACCAAGTCCCAAATCCGCCGTAGCTGAGCCCGGTTAAGTAGACGCGGCCGGGGTCGCCGTGAAACTCCTCGAGGGTCGCGTCAACCATCCCCAGCAGATCTTGTTCGAGCGTCCACCAGCCTTGTGGCGGCCCAGAAGGATCATCCCAGCGAGGCTTCTCCCACGGCTCATCCCGCACCATCGGCGCCGAGCTGCGCCGCGCGCGGTTCCTCGGGGGCGGCGGTCCGTCCAGATTACGGGTCGGCGGTTCGGCGCGCTCGCGTTGCCGGCGCTGCTGTTGGTCAAGCGGCGGCATCTGCGGCTGGATGATTACGAACGGCAAGTCGCGCCCCTGGATCCAAGCTTCAGTGATAGGGCCGTGGGTAAGCGTGTACTTCAGATCGTCGCGCCCGTCGCCTCGCTCCCCGCCGCCGTGCAAGAACAGCATCACCGGCCACTTCTTGCCTGGTTCGCTGTGGAAGCCGGTGGGGACGTAAACGTAGTACTCCCGCTCCTGTCCGTCCGCGGCCGTCTTATACGGACGGCGCAGGAGTTGCGACTGGGATGCGCCCGGCGCGGCTGGAAGCGATACCGCCCCGGCGGCCCCAATTCCGGTTGAGATGACGGCGCGCCGACTGAACTGTTGGCTAGACATGGCGCTCATGATACCGAGTGCGCGGTCAGTCCGGCTTGCGCCCCAGCCGCCACAGCGCCGTTTCGCTCCTTACGAAGACCGACCCGTCAGCCAGCGCCGGCGTTGCCTGAATTCGCTCGCCCAGGTCGACGGTCAACACAACCCGCGAGTCAACGATGATCGGCGATGACACGCCCGCCGGAACCTGGCGCTTCCAAACCAGATCGGCGTCGAGATCGATCTTCGACGGAAGGTTCTCCTCGGCGCTCAACCCGCTGCCGCGCGGGCCTTTGAACCTCGGCCAATCCTCCGCCCTCAACAGCGGTGTGAGGCATACGATGACGAAGGCTGCTAGGTGACGGGTTGTGAATGGCAAACCGATGACTCCACCTTTGGAGTCTGCTTGAGCCCGGCGCCGGTGGCGGCGGGAAGGATATCGTTTCGACGTCTCCCGGTAGATGTAACCTGCCGACGCCCGCGTTGTCTCTGTCCCCGCCGCCACCGGCGCCGGGCTCAGGGGCTGGCGCTCAGTATAGGTTAGCCCCGCCAGACTCACGTTTACCGTTACAATCGGGGTTCCTCGCAGGCCGATGCGGCGCATCCTCTCGACTCGACTCTTCGCGAATCACCGCCTGACCACGGCGCTATTGGACAAGGTCCAACACTCCGGCGTCGACAGCATCGAGTTCTTCTGCGCCCGCCAGCATCTCGACTATCACAACCGCTCCCAGATCACCGAGCTCAAGCACTGGTTCGCCGATTCCGAGCTCGACGTCGCCGCCATTCACGCACCGCTCTACAGCGACCACTCCTGGGGCCACGGCGGGCCACGCTCGATTGTCTCGATCAGTGCCCTCGAAAAATCGGCCAGAATCCGAGCCACGGACGAAATCAAGCGCGCGATCGAGATCGCCGACTCCATTCCGATCAGCTTCGTGGTCCTACAGCTCGGCCAATACGAAGAGGAATACCAATCAGCCAAACTCGACACGATTTTCAACGCCATCGACGAGATCAATGTTTTCTCGAGCCAACTCGACGTCGAAGTCGTACTCAAGAACCTACCGAGCGAGCAATCGAACGCCGAAAGACTCAACCTGCTGCTAGACGTCACCCACCTCCCCGTCGGATTCTGCTTTGACGTCGGACTCGCGCATATCGGCGCGGGCGTGAGAGCCGAGTTTGGCAAAATGAGAGACCGAATTCGGGCAGTCCATCTGCACGACAACGACGGCTCGAGCGACTTGCGGCTAGCGCCATTCGTCGACGATGGCGGGACCGTCGATTGGCCGACTGTCTCCGAGTTGCTCGCCGAGCACACGCATGCGCCCCACGTCCTCGAGTTGCAAGGCAAAGGCGAAGTGGCGGAAGGACTCCACGTCGCATCTGAATCGCTGAGCCGCCTCGAAGAGCTCTTTGCGAACCATGGCTGAAATCTTGCCCCACGCCACCATCGAACGCGCTGCCGATTTCGCCGGCCAGACGGTTGTCATCGAAGGCTGGCTCCACAACCTTCGGCGCTCAGGGAAGATCGCCTTCCCGATCGTGCGCGACGGTACCGGCTACCTGCAATGCGTAGCGGTCAAGGCCGTTGTCGGTGAGGAGATGTTTGACCGCATCCGCCATCTCGCCCATGAGTCCTCCCTCCGCGTGACCGGCGAATTGCGCGAGGAACCACGCGCCCCGGGCGGATTCGAGCTCGAGATCAGCGACGTCGAAATCGTCCAAGCCGTCTCGGCCGACGAGCCCTTCCCCATCACCCCCAAAGAACACGGTATCGAATTCCTGCTCGACCGTCGGCACCTCTGGCTGCGCAGCCGGCGCCAGCACGCGATCCTTCGTATCCGCCACGAGGTCATCCGCGCCGTCCGCGACTTCTTCGACAACAACGGCTTCACGTTGGTCGACACGCCAATCCTCACTCCGGCCGCCTGCGAGGGGACGACGACGCTCTTCGAGGTCCCCTATTTCGACGAGGGCTCGGCCTACTTGACGCAGTCCGGCCAGCTCTACAACGAAGCCAACGCCATGGCGCTCGGAAAGGTCTATTGCTTCGGCCCGACCTTTCGCGCCGAGAAGTCCAAGACCCGCCGGCACCTGACCGAGTTCTGGATGGTCGAGCCCGAGATGCCCTACGTCGAGCTCGACGACATCATGGACCTGGCCGAGGAGTTCATCGAATCCGTCGTCGCGCGCGTGCTCGAAAACCGCCAAGAAGAGCTCAAAACCCTCGAGCGCGACACCTCCAAGCTCGAAGCCGTCAAACGCCCCTTCCCGCGCGTCTCCTATGACGATGCAGTCGAAACGCTCAAGACCAAAGGAAGTGAAGTCGAGTGGGGCGGCGACTTCGGCGGGACCGACGAGACCTTGCTAGCCGAAGGCCGCGACCGGCCGATCATGGTCCACCGCTTCCCGACCGCCATCAAAGCCTTCTACATGCAGCCCGACCAGCAACGGCCCGAAGTCGCCCTCGGAGTCGACGTGATCGCGCCCGAAGGCTACGGCGAGCTGATCGGCGGCGGCCAACGCATCCACGACCACGAGCTCTTGCTAACGAAAATCAAAGAGCACGACCTGCCGCAAGAGACCTTCGACTGGTATCTTGACCTCCGCAAATACGGTTCCGTCCCCCACGGCGGCTTCGGCATGGGAATCGAACGCTGTGTGGCCTGGCTGTGCGGAACCGAGCACGTGCGCGAGACGATCGCCTTCCCACGAATGATCTACCGCATGAAGCCGTAGCGCCCGGCGCGACACGTCGGCCTCTCAACGCGAGTTGTGCCGTTTTGACACTAGTCCCGTTGACGTCCGGAGCATCTGAACAAACGAGTCAAGTTTCGCCGTCACCCGGAGCCGCGACCGTTAGGGGATGTGAAAAAATGACAGAGGGCCTTTCTTGGAGCCCCGTTCACGGGGCTTGTTTATCCTAGGCCGGTCCTTTAGGGCCGGTTTGACGAGGCGGCTATCGCACTCAACCCCTTGTATTTCAATGGTTTCCTTTAGGAAACCATTGAAACGCAAGGGGTTGGGAAAGATTCCGCCGGTGCGCGGTAACCCAGCCCTAAAGGACTGGGCTAGATTACGCAAGACCCCTGAACGGGTCTCAAACGCATGGATCGGCAGCCTGGACATTTTTTCACAGCCCCTTACGCGCGCGGCTCCGGGTGCGCGATGCCTCGTCGGTTTGAGGTCGCAGACTTCGCTAGTCCCGTTGACTAATCGCACCAATTATGGTACACGTAGGTATGGCGCGGGAGCTCAAACGGCTGCCTGCGTACTTCTACCGCACCGATGGCGGCCGGGAGCTAGTTCGTGAGTGGCTGCGGGACCTTGAGCCTGCCGATCGCAAGATCATCGGCGAAGACATCAAGGACGTCGAATTCTCTTGGCCGATCGGCATGCCGCTCGTGCGCTCACTGGGCCGCGGTCTGTGGGAGGTACGCAGCAGCCTCACCGGCGGCAAGAGTGCGCGTGTGATCTTTTGCGCGAATGAGAGCCAAATGGTTTTGTTGCACGGCTTTGTCAAGAAGAGTCAGAAGACGCCCCAGAAGGACATCGATCTGGCGCTCAAACGCAAGAAGGGAGAAGACAGATGAACAAGAAGAACATCGGAAGCTCATTCGATAGCTGGCTGCGCGAAGAAGGCATCCAGGAGGAAGTCACGGCCGGTGCGATCAAGCGTGTGCTAGCTCGTCAGGTGCTAGCCGCAATGGCGGACGGCGATCTGTCAAAAGCCGAGATGGCGCGGCGGATGCAGACCAGCCGTTCTCAACTCGATCGCTTGCTCGATCCCGAAAACGAATCCGTCACTCTGGCAACGCTTCAAAAGGCTGCCGCGGCGATCGGGCGCGAAGTGCGCTTGGAGCTGGTGTAACGCTGATGAATCACTCGAAACTTGACAACCGCTGTTATTTCGGCCTTAGAGATGGATTTCCAAGCGCCACCGCCCGAGTGACTTCGACGTCCTAGTACTCACACCAAGAAGCAAGATTCGCGGCGGCCAGTCGAGCGACGCTGAGGTTCCAGGGCGTGGGCATGGCGGCGACGGCCTGGAGTGAACCCCAAGCGTGAGACAGTCGAAATCGGGACAGGTTACGATTCACCGCAAAACGCTTGCCTTCTTCGCTGTATCGTCGCACGCTGGTCCTAGCCGGGGAAGCGGAAGCGGGCTCTGCTGGAGAGCAACCCGCCAAGGAATACCCGGCCGCAAGCTCATCAAGACGATGAGCGCCGGGGGCGGCCGCCAAGGTCGCTCCCGGCTTCTCCAACGCCGGCGATGTCTCCCTGCCCGCCCAGGGCCCATCGGATTGATAGATTTGCCTATGCCTCTCAAAACTCATACTTCGGATTCCTCGCTGCTGTTGCCGCCGGCCGCGCCAGCGCTTCAAACTCCGCCGGCGGACGATATCCCAACGCCGAATGCAGCCGGCGTTGGTTGTAGATCTCATCAATGAACTCGCCGATCGATGCGCGCGCCTCGTCAAGCGTGCGATAACGCTGCAACCAAACCTCCTCCGCCTTCAACGTCTTCATGAAACTCTCCGCCCGCGCGTTGTCGTAGGGGTTGCCGCGGCGGCTCATCGAGATGATCGCGCCGTGCTGCTCCAGCAGCTCGACATAGGCGCTCGAAGCGTACTGTACGCCTTGGTCGGAATGATGCATCCACCCCGCGGCAGGGCGTCTGAGCTCGAGCGCATCGCGCAACGCCCCTACAGCCAGCTCAGCTTTGAGCGTCGTCCCCAGCCGCCAGCCGACCACGCGTCGCGAGTAGGCGTCCAACACCACGGCGAGGTAGACGAACGCCTCGCGCAAGCGAATGTAGGTGATATCGGATTGCCACAACTGATCGACGCCGTCCACATTCAGGTGCGCCGCTAGATTCGGATAAACAGGTAAGAAGTGGTTCGAATCCGTTGTTAGCACGAAGCGCCGCTTGAGTACCGCCAGCAAGTTGTCCTTACGCATCATCCGCAGGACCTTTTTGTGATTGACGAGGAAGCCTTGGCGGCGCAGCTCGGCCGTCACGCGGCGGTAGCCGTAACGACGATTCTCGAGCGAAATCCGCTGCATGCGGTCACGCAATTCCATGTCGCACTCGGCGGGCGACGACACGGCGAGCCGGCGATAGAACCCGGCGCGATTCACGCGTCCGAGCTCGCAGGCGTGTTCGACGCTGAGCGAGCCTTTGGCGCTGATCTGCTCGACGATGGAGTAGATCCGCTCGCGCCACCGGCGTCGTTGGTCGGGGCTGCGAGGTTCAAGGCGCGAAAGGCTTGTCCGAAAAAATCGAGCTCTGCGGCTTGTTTGCCGAGCAGTCGTTCGAGCTCTGCGATGCGTTCGTCGCGCGGATCGCGAGGGATCTTGGGCGGCGCCGAGCGGCCGGGTTTCGGCCGGCCTCGCCGCCGGCTCAAGCCGTTGACGCCTTCCTGGCGATAGGCGTCCCGCCAGCGGTACAGCAGGCTGCGCTTGACGTCCAACTCGCGGCTTAGCGCTGTGCCGCTCTGGCCGGCTAGGAGCCGCCTGGCGGCGGCTTCCTTGAACTCCACCGTGAACTCCCGCGGCTTGCGCGGCTTGAGACTTTCCATCCTGGACTCCTTTCCATTCGCTGAAATTCGTCCCGAATTTCAATGTCTCATTTTTAGGGTTCACTCCAGCCCCAAGATAGGCGATGCGGTCGACCGACGAGACAATGTCGGTTCGAAGAATCAGTCAGTTGCGGCGCAATACTGCACCTTCGGCGCGCTTTGCGGGGCTGTCGAAAGCAGTCGTGGATCGTGGTCGGTGGACTCGTATTCCAAGTCTGTTCCGAAGATCTCGTTGAAGCCATCCGCGAGCGCAGGATTAGTTAGTACAATAGTGCGCGACCGGCGCGGGCCGGCCTGCAAGGTATGACAGCTCAAGGGGGATCAAAACTGTGAAGCGGACTCTCATAACAGTCTCTACGTTGCTCGTGGCCATGTCGATGCCGCTCGCTGCCGAGAAGGTCGAAGTCTACCTAATCGACAAAATGTGCTCGGCCAAGGTGGCCGAGGAAGGCGTCGACGCGGCCAAGATGCACACCAAGGATTGCGCCCTGATGCCCAATTGCAAGGCCAGCGGTTACGGCGTCGTCACCGCGGACGGCAAGTTCTTGAAGTTCGACAAGGACAGTGACGGAATGGCGGTCAAGATCCTCGGAGTCACCGACAGAAAGGACAACATCGAGGTAACCGTCAACGGCACGGTCAAAGACGGCTCGATCGCCGTCATAGCCATCCAACTCCGCTAGCGCCTCTAGCAGCTCTCTCGCCCGCTGCTGCGTGGAACCCAATTCTCGCCCTGCCCCTCGGCGATGGCAGCCAAAAGCTGGCTGTTGGGTCGGCTTCGTTCAACTTGTGGGACAGCCGAGAGCCCACCAAGGCGCTAGCGGCGTCGACCGTCCCAAAGAACTGCCCCACAGAAGCCCTCTGAGGCGTGTTGCCAGGTCGGCTGGAACCTTGTGAACCCCCGGATTTCGCCCGTGTGGTCCGTTCAGTCGCAGCGCGTGGCGGTGGACGGTGAAACAGTCTGGGGGGGAAGGGTTGCATTGGCAGGATCAGAGACTAGATCAGTTCTCGGATCGAGATCGCAATCAAGGTCTATCAAACGATATCAGTCGAATCCGCAAGCCTGCAGTTGTTCAGTTATGCGTGCTTGCGCTTGGGTCGAAAGCTTTAGCGCTAGGCGGTCAAGGATGACGTGGACGCTCGTGACCGGCTTCAGATCGTTGTCCTCCCATCTTGGCAGCCGCTGCCTTTGGCTACTGGAGAGAGCGGGCAAGATAGCCTTCACCAGAGCATCAGCGAGATACTTTCCCGTCCAAGGTTTTTCGAATTCGAGCTTGATAGCCCGAGGCTCTACCTCTAGCCTGTAACGCTTCTCTCCGAAGCCGGTGTAGATGGGCACCGCTGTTATCAGCGCGGTAGATAAATCCGCGCGTAGTCGAGAGATTCTCGTAGCGGCCCTATCTAGTGCATGGGCGTCATCAGCGCCTTCAGCTAGCAGCCCGAGTTCCAAGCTGCCAGCATAGCCGTCAGCTTCGTCTTGAGACTTTCGCCTCACGGCCATGAAGATGAGCACTATCCGACTCAACGGTGCCAACCGAGAAGAAATAGGCGTACCGAGCCATTCGATACGGTACTCTCCTGAGCGAAATACTACCAAGAGATCGCCGCGGTTGGGCTCATCTGCTGCTGGCTCCTCCGGAGCCTTGCCTTGAAGCTCCGCCAGCACTTTCTCGACCGCCAATCGGGCAGCTCGCTCCTGTTCAAGCCTCTCGGATGCATTCACCGCTTGCCCTGCAGCCTGCTCTGCCTCGGCGTGCGCCCAACTCGTGGGAAGCGCGAGCAGGACGCTAATGAAGCATGTCTTGGCAACCAGATTAAGTGCCCACTTAGCCTCTACCGACCAACCTAGCCATTCTGTGATGGACCACACTTCCTCGATCTGAGGAACGAGAATTAGCACCACAACGATCGAAAGAGCCGCCAGCATCGGGAAGGATCGAGCGCCGAAAGTTGCTATCAAGCCTGCTGTCAGTACTGTAAGCGTCGTCACAGACAGCAGGAAATCTGGACCCCACCCCCCCATCACAAGAGTAAAAATGCTCGTGCCTGCCGTGACGCTCAGGACGAAGAGCCACCATCTGGGGTTTTCGCTGAGCTTCTCGAGAAAGGCCATTCCGTAAGCTAGGCTCGACGCGGCGAGCAGCAAGAACGCAGAGTTCAAAGTCGAGAGGAACGGCCGAAGCGATGAAAATTCTTCGGGAGCAACGACCACCGCTAGGACGCCAGTTGCGCTCCACACGAAAACAGCTGACGAGAGCCACAGGAACCCAGGATCACGAGGCCCGCGCCCTCCCTCACCTGTGGTGTGGCCAGGTAGTCCACGTAGGTGAATCGAGAGGAATATCAGCGCAGCAACCAGGCAGATCACTCCTTGAGAAACGCCGTACCAAATCGGTGGCGGTGTCATCGTGTTCGTTACCGCAAGCCCAAGGGGCCGAATGCTGAACATGATATCCAAACCCACAGTTCTGACCACGATCGTCAGGTCAGAACCCTGACCGTCATCGACCTTACCTTCGTTTTCTACTCGCCAGATGTGAAGCTCATCATTGAGGGCGAGGAGCTCTCACTTGACGTCATTCGACGGATGGAGGGTAAAAGGGCTGCGCGGCGGTGGCTCGCTCAACGCAGCCCTCAGTGTCAACGAGAGCCGAAGGCCCAAGTTTCTACACTTCGCGCTTAGCGTAGGGTCGTAACGCCGCCCTCGTCAAGCAGCCCTCGCGCTCTCCTGGCCACAGTTGTGGCGAACAATCGGCGTTCTTCAAGGGAGAAAACATGAAAAGTAAGCTACAGCAAATAGTCCTGCAGAGGTTGTTTAAGCGATGCGAAGAGAACTCGCGTCTGGAAACACAGTACGGTCAGCGGCGGACCGAGCGACAACTCGTTGGACCACTCATGCTCGCCACAGTGATGGTCACAGTTGCAGCTCTCGTTTTGCCAACCGCTAGCGCCCAGTTTGCCGGTCCGGGCGAGCACGGTCGCAGAGACCATGGTCCAGCTAGCAAGCCGAAGACAGTCACGAGTTGTTCCTTCGATGTAACACCTGCGCCGCAGCTAGTTCAGACAGGCGTCCCGCCCGATGATGGGCTGCCATACTCCCTCACTGGACAGGAGATGGGAGCTAATACGTGGAAGCTGTGGCGAAAATCTGGCGACCAGTACTACGCAGAATGGCAACATCGATCACATACATCGGTTTCCGAGATCGTCACCGTATCTCTGAGTGGTGCGACGTTGACGTTTGAGCGCCGAGCCCACGGCAACGGGGTTTGTCGCTATGTAGGCACGTTTCGAGCTAACGGGGAGGTCAGAGGTTACTCCCAGTGCAATGGCGTCTACCAGCCCGCCTCTCGATGGTGTGGTAAGTAAAGTAGCCTCCGGAGAGTCACCTGTTAAGGTTTAAGAGCCGAAAATCAAAGGGGCTGCACAACGGTGACACGTTGCGCAGCCCAAGACGTAACCAGAGCCGATGGCCCAGGTCTTCGCTGACGCTTAGCGTACCACGCTCGCGTCGAGGTTGGGGTTGTCGGCTCTAAAGACCAGAGGAGACAAATCGATGCCGAACAGTAGCACCAACAATCAGCAGCAGAAGGATGGCCCCCGAGAACCCTCTCTACGCCGCTGCAGGCGACCCTTGGCCCTTGCGGGTGTCGCTATGTTTGCGATCAGTCATGCGGCTACTTCTTTCGCCGCAACAATATCTGTCGACGCAGATCGGATTCCAGCGGTCAGAAACACAGGAGATGTCAAATCGCACGGCGGGAAAGAAGCCACGTATTTTACGGTGGCGATACCCGATGACTACGTGACTGCCACAAACGTCAAGGTACTGAGCAACACTTGGGCAGGGCCCCGAAACGGAGTCATCCAGGTTCGTACCATCCTGACCCTTATTAGGGTCGGTAGCGCTCCAGTGAGGGTGACTTCCATCGTCAACCTCCAGTTCCAGAACGGTGTCGCCGAGCTCGACCTTACTACTCCCGTTGCTGCAATCGCCGGCCCTAGTAGCGCTGACGTCGGTTGGTTGTCCATCAAGGTGTTCCCATGGAGGGTCGGTTTCGGAACCGACACCAGCTTGGCGCAATTCTTGCAGCTTCGTCTAACGTATGCCGCTACCCCGTAGTCTTTGGTAGCGCTTCGGACCGAGGACGCTGGGGTGATACTTTCACCCCAGCGTCCACAACAAGAGGAGGACAAGATTCGTGATGGAAAAGTTGTTGACGCTGCTTGAACTCGAAATCTAGCGGCCTCCACGATCATCCGCTCGAAGCGTTGGGCTTCCGTCACGCCTCGGGACTGGGCAGAGTGTTTGGGACATCTCTCGGGAATCAATGGCCTGCCGAGCAACTGTGAAAGTGAGGGTAGCGACCAGATTGCTGTTGAAATGTGCCAGTGACGAATGGTTGCAGCCATAGGTTCACAGCCCAGATAATTCTGAAAGTGACAAGTCCGCTCCAAGGGACTAGTCCGATCTTGATTTAGTAGACGATAAAGTATATTATCGTCTAGTAATGCGATGCCGCGCTATCCTTGGGCGGCCCGCCAGAAGGCCGTTCGGGCCTCGAAACTTGGCCGCCACCGCTATACTGGCCTTAGAGATGATTTCCCCTCTTGAGAGCACTGCGGCGGTCTTTCCGTCCTAGTACTCACACGAAAGGCCAGCTCCGATTTAGTACTAAATTCAAAACGAACCCAATTTTTACGTCAGCGGCCCCGGGTTGAAGGGCGACCTAGCGGCTACATCCGAGCGACCGATCGCGCATAATGGTGGCGCCATGGCACGCCTCACAACGTTTTTTCTACTCGTCCTCTCCGCATCGGTCGCCCTTGCTCAGGATCATCCGCTCCGGGCCCTCAACATCGAGTTCGGCATCAAGGACTCCGAACCGACCTCGTGGAACGGTTCCGTGACGATCGACAAGGGCGAAATCGTCAAGCTTCGAGGGCACCAATTCAAAGAAGGCGAGTCGATCGGCGAGGACAACTCCTTCACGGCGCGGACCGACCCCTGGGTCCGCTCAACGGGCGGCATGCATCCGCACGAGTTGCCCTTCCCGCAGCCGACGCGGGTGCAGACGACGGGTGTCACGGTCTACTACAAGGCCCCCGCTGACGCGGCGTTCAACGTCAAGACCGAGCAGGGCGACTTCTTTTTCAAGCACGCCGATCTTCCGCCATCGGACTCGATGCATATCTTGGCGACGAAGGTCGAGGTGCGGCGAGTTCCCCCTGTTGAGTCGGTAACGACCGACGAATTCGAAGACGACTACTCGACCATGGTCGTCGCGGATGACGGAACGCTGTCGCTGGCTTGGATCGGCTACAAGAGCGAGAACGACCAGGTCTTCGTGCGCGATCGGACTGGAGGCGCATGGGGCGAGCTTGAGCGCGTCCGCAATGCCTCGGGCGATCTGCAGGGCTTGGCGTCCGCCTATGACGGCGACGGTGCGCTCAATCTTGTTTGGTCGAAGCGTGAGGGCACCAATTGGCAGGTGATGCACTCCAAACGATCCGGCGGCTCTTGGAGCTCTCCTCAAGCCATCACTTCCGGCACGGGCAATAACATCTTTCCCGTTATGGCGAGCGACGGCCAGGGGAACCTTCACGTCGCCTACCAGTCAGCGCGCAGGGGCTTCTCGCAGATCTACTACTTGGGTTTGCTTAACGGCGAGTGGTCGTCGGAAGTCCCTCTGAGCAACCCCGGGGCGGCGGCGAACGAGTGGTATCCCGACATCGCGACCGACACGAAGGGCTCGGCCTGGGTGGTGTGGGATAGCTACGAAGGCGGCAGTTACAACATCCGCATGCGGCCCGTCCGCGAGGCGCGCGCCGGTGATCTGATGCGCGTCACCGACACCCCGCGCTACCACGGCACGCCCAGCGTCGCGGTTGATGCCGAGGATCGCGTCTGGATCACCTACGACGAATCGGAAGAAAACTGGGGCAAGGACTCGGGCTTCTTGCTGCGGGGCGGCGCGGGCATCTACCAGTCACGCACGAACCGGATCGCCATCTGGGACGGCAACGAATGGCTCGCCCCGCTGGATGACGTCAATCGCGGCTTCCGGCCGAGCATCCGGCGATACGTGCAGACGCCCAAGCTAGCCGCTGATAGCAAAGGCCGTATGTGGCTGCTGTTGCGCCCTCGCGTGCGCGCTGTGAAGCCGGAGTCGATCTGGGCCGCCGGCGGGAAATGGGACGTGATGGCGAGCTACTATTCGGGCGGCAAGTGGGCGGTTCCGTTCCAGGTTCCCGAAGCGGTCGGACGCAACGAAGGTCCTCTGGAATTGGTCGCGGGCCGCGACGGCGAGATGTTCGCCTCGTGGACGACTGACCAGAAGTTGTGGGGCGGACCGACCTTCGGCCACTACCCAAAAGAGAACCAGATCCACTTCGCCGAGCTGTCGGGCCAGTTCCGAAACACAAAGATCGAGCCCGCCGTCCTTGGACCTCTTGGCTCGGAGAATCCGGCGAATCTGCCCACCGAGCCTCGCGAAGCTGAACAGGTCGCCGCGCTCCGCAACTACACGATCAACTCAGACGGCAAGCGTTACAAGATCTACCGCGGCGACATGCACCGGCATACCGACATCTCGCTTGACGGCTCCGGCGACGGGTCGCTATACGATTCCTTCCGCTACATGATCGACGCAGCGGCGATGGACTTCTATCTGGTCACCGATCACAAGGGAACCAACGATACCGAGTACTCCTGGTGGCGGACCGAGAAAGCCGAGGACATGTTTAACGTGGGGGGCAAGTTCGTCACGCTGTTCGGCTATGAGCGGAGCCTGAGCTACCCCAACGGCCATCGCAACATCATCTTCGCCAAACGCGGCAACAAGCCGATCCCGATTACGCAAGAAGAGCGGGATTCGAGCACCGGGCCGTTCTTGTACGACGCCTTGCGCAAGCAGAACGGGATCGCGACATCGCACACCTCGCACACGACGATGGGCACCGACTGGCGCGACAACGACCCCGAGCTCGAACCGATTGTCGAGATCTTCCAGGGAGCGCGCACTTCGGCTGAGCACGAGGGCGCCCCGCTGGCCTCATCCGCGGCGAGGAGCGACCTCTGGGCCGGCAACTACCGCCCCAAGGGCTTTGTGTGGCTTGCCTGGGAGAAGGGCTACAAGCTGGGCGTCCAAGCTAGCTCCGACCACGCCTCGACTCATACCTCTTACGCGATGGTCCTCGCCGAGGACTACACCCGCGAAGGCCTGCTGAACGCGATGCGCAAGCGCCATACCTACGCCGCGACGAGCAATATCGTTCTCGACTTCCGCATCCAAGCCGGAGACAACGAAGGTATCCAAGGGGACGAGATGTCGGCGACGTCCGAGATCCCGACGGTTAAGGCCGTCATCCGCGGGTCCAACGACATCAAGGAGGTCGCCGTGGTCCGCAACAACAAGTACGTCCACACCCGCGAGGGCGAGGGAGAGCGGATGGAGTTCGAGTTCCGCGAGGGGTCGTTAGACGCGGGCGAGCATTACTACTACGTGCGTGTCGAGCAGGAGGATGGAAACGTCGCCTGGTCGAGCCCGATTTGGGTGACAAAGCAGTAGCGGGCTTGACCGTTCGGTACAGCTTAACTAGTGTGCGAGTTATGGTAATAGCCTTAAGCGCGGCGTCGAATCGAGGCTCGAATCCATCGCCGCTGAACAACGCCGCGACACCGCTGAGCTTGCGCAGGACCTTCTCGTTGCGTCGCTTGACCGTCGGGTGGTTCACTTCACCAAGAAGGTCGACGAGGGCGTGGCATAGGCCGATCGTGGAGAGTTGCTAGACCACGCGGAAGTGCTAGCGCGGATCGAACGCCGGATCGCGGGTTGATGCGTCTGCGATGGACGCCTCGAGCGGCCGATGACCTGGAAGGGAGCTGACTGTTACGGGGACGCTGGGTCTCTTCATGATCGCGTTGGGTGTCGGCCTTTCCTTGATTGGGGTGGCCAGAAACG
This sequence comes from Bryobacterales bacterium, assembly GCA_965247515.1. Lineage (GTDB taxonomy): Bacteria > Acidobacteriota > Terriglobia > Bryobacterales > UBA6623. Next base: position 3,747,691 of record OZ252029.1, read on the forward strand.
GGGACGATGAGTTTCTCTTTTTGTGGGCGCTGCCAACGGTGTTCGCAGACTCAATCCCGATCGTTGTTGGAGGAGCGATCGTCCGAACGTGCAGATCAGCCGCGACAACTCAGCCTTCAGCTACGGAGGTCGCATGCGATGACTCCCGGGTCGTCGGCCTTTCCGCTTCTACAGTCGAACAGCAAAGCTTGCGGCATGGGGGAATGTCGGAAGTGACCCTGCGATCTCTCGTGAAACCGAATTACCCATAGTGTTGCAGCGATCGCCGGTAGGCGCTGCGCCGGACGCAGGCGAATGCGGGGCCCCAAGGTCCGCCCAGAGCCGTTATTCTGGAGCGGTGCAGCTTCACGATTGGCGTCAGTGGGCGGGTTCCCGGCGCAGACCGTATTGCTCTCCGGAACAGCTTCGCGAGTACCAGGAGCGTAAGCTGGCCCAGCTCATCCGTTCTGCCGGCCGCCAAGTCCCCTTCTACCAGCGTCGCTTTGAGGAGGCCGGCCTCGATCCGTCCCAAATTCGGAGCCTCGCCGATATTGGTCGAATTCCTCCCAGGTCTGCTACCCAGTCTCTGGTGAAACCGAATTGCCCGTTATTGCCCATCGTGTTTTACTAGCACGCTGCATGGCTGCGCTCGCCTGGCTCTCACGCGTCAGGCTCGTTAGTCTATGCTGTGCGAAGGCGGAACTTATGAACCGACGAATCTTTCTGATGGCCTCGGGCGCGACCGCGCTGGCCCAGACTCCAAACAACCGGGTCAACCTCGGCCTGATCGGCTCCGGCGGACGCGGCCGGCGGGTCATGTCGGAGTTCAAGCGCGACCCCGGCCTCAACGTCCACGCGGTCTGCGATGTCTATGAGCCGAATCTCGAGCGAGGCCTGTCCGAAGCGGGCTCGGGCGCGAAGGCCTACCGCAACTACAAGCAGTTGCTAGAAGACCCCGACATCGATGCCGTCCTGATCGCTAGCCCCGAGCATTGGCATCATCAGATGACGCTTGATGCGATGGCCGCCGGCAAGGATGTCTACGTCGAAAAGCCCCTCTGCCACACTCCCGAGGAGGGCAAGGAGCTCGTTGAGGCGGCGCGCAAGTCGAAACAGATCATCCAGGTTGGGATGCAGCGCCGCAGCTACAACCTCTATCAGGAGGCGCGCGACCTACGTCGGCGAGGACGCATCGGGACGGTCCGCATGGTCCGCACTTTCTGGCTGAATAACCGTTCGGGCGTTCGCGATGCCAAGTTCGAAGGCCCGCTCGACTGGAAGCAATGGATCGGTCCGGCCGCCGATCGCGACGTCCCGAAGTCACGCGACGCGGTGCATTTCTTCAACTGGCGGCACTTATCAGCCTACGCAGGCGGAATCGTGATCGACCAGGGCGCCCACATCTACGACTCGATCCACATGATCATGGACGCCGGTTATCCGACGGCGGTCAACGCGTCGGCCGGCAAGGCCAGGGTAGTGGGAAACGACATGCCGCAATCGGTGGTCGTGATCGCGGAGTACCCGGAAGATTTCTTGGCGGTGTTCACGATCAACTACCACGCGATGAAGTACGAGCAGCGCGCCGATCAGCTGAACGCTTACGACGGCGACCTCGCGCGCATGGACATCGGCCGCGAGTTCCTGCGCATCTACGACAAGGACGCGCCACACAAGCCCGCCATGTCGAAAGAGCAGCCCGGCGGGTTTAACCAAGCGACCATCGATCACGTGGCGAACTTCCTGGACTCGGTGAGCACCCGTAAGCAACCCAACGCGCCTATCGAAAAGGGATTTCAGGCGGCGCTGATCCTGCAGTTGGCGAATCGCTCGCTCGAGACGGGACGCAAAGTCACGTGGGACGCCAAGAGGCTGGAAGCGGGGTAGCGATTTCGCCAGGCGCCGCCGAGCTGGTTTCGGAGTCGCGACCGTGAGGGGATGTGAAAAAATGTCGGGGATCCAATTCCGGCAAGACGGGCTTGGCATGCCAAGCCCCTACGTCGTTGAAAACAAACGATCGTCCGTAGGGGCGAGGCATGCCTCGACCGTCTTTCGCGCTCAACGGGCGATTTTTTCACGGCCCCTGAGGGAGCGGTTGTAGCCAATGCGAGCAACCGCTTGCTCCCGCGCGCGGCTCGGGGGCGTTCGCCGACCTTGGTTCTGGCCCGCTTCAGCCGAGACACCTAATGCGGAGCGCCGGGCAGCGCGACATGCGGATCGTCGAGAGCGGCGATCGACTCAGGCGGCGGCATCACGGGCGTCAGACCTAGCTTGCTGGAAATCCGGCCGAAAACCTCGCTGATCGGTAGCGTACCGTCGACGGTGACCAGGATTCCCTTCATGTCATAAAGCTCAAGCACGGGCTTGGTCTTCTCGTAGTACTCGGTCAACCTCACCTTCAGCGCCTCGGGATTGTCGTCGGCGCGCTTGGTGAATCCCCCGCCGAGGCCCATCCTCGCGCGGCTCAGAACTCGCTCGAAAACGACGTCATCGGCGATATCGAGGTAGATGACGCGGTCGACATCCCAGTTCTCGAACAAGTACTGCGCCTGGGGCAGGGTTCGCGGATATCCGTCGAGCACGAATCCGTAGTTGTAGTCGTGCAGGGAAAGCCGCTCACGGACGACGTTGTCCACCATATCGTCGGGAACCAGTTGGCCCGAATTCATAATTCGCGTGATGCGCGCGGCCAGCTTGGTGTGGTGGGCCATGTGCCAGCGAAGAATGTCGCCGATCGAAACGTGTACCAGGTCGTGGGTCTTGCACAGTAGGCGGCTCTGGGTTCCTTTGCCCGATCCCTGCGGGCCGCAAATGATGTACTTGTTCATCTCGAATGATTCTCGTCGCATTAGAAACGAATAGTATACGGCCCGGGATCGGCGTCTAGGAAGCGCCCTGAGCCCCGATGTTCACATCGGGGTCGGACCGCCGACCTAAAGGTCGGGGCTCAACGGATCGCGTGGCGGCTAGAATGAAACCTTGGCTGTTGAAACCGGAATCGAAGCGGTGCCGTTTCCCGCTCAGGCGAGGAGCCAACCCAAACCCAACACATGGCTTAGCGTACGAGCGATTTGGATCCGCGAGGTGCGCGGCTTCTACCGCCAGCGCGCCAGAGTCGTTGCCGCGCTGGCAACGCCGTTGCTGTTCTGGCTCATCTTGGGATCGGGGTTCGGTGATTCGCTAAGCGGCGGGGCGGCCGGCGGATCTTACCTGGACTTCTTCTTCCCCGGCGCGGTCGCCTTGGTCGTACTGTTCACCTCAATCTTTTCGAACATTTCGATCATCGAAGACCGCCGGGAAGGCTTCTTGCTTTCGGTGCTGGCGGCGCCGGTGCCGCGATACGCGTTGGTTCTGGGCAAGGCGCTCGGCGCGACGACCATTGGGGCGCTACAGGGGATCCTCTTCCTGCCGCTGATCCCGCTTCTCGGCCTTAGTTTCCAATGGTCCGCTCTGCCGGCAGTCGCGGCGCTCTTATTCGCGATGTCGCTGGGCTTGACCGGGCTGGGGTTCTTCTTTGCTTGGCGACTCAACTCGACGCAGGGCTTTCACTCAGTGATGAATCTGGTTCTCATGCCGATGTGGCTGTTGTCGGGCGCGCTGTTTCCACCGGGCGGCTCGGCGACATGGATGGCTTGGCTGATGGCCGCGAACCCCTTGACGTACGGCGTCACCGAGTTGCGGCGCCTGTTAGGGGCGGGTGAGGCCGTGGCCGGCCCCTCGGCGAGCGTTTGCTGGGCGGTCACAGTGGGTTTCGCGGCGCTGGCCTTGGGTGTTGCCGTGTGGGAAGCCTCCCGGCCTAGTGCAAAGAATCTCAGCTGACACTGATGGACGTCCGCGACCTTCCCGCTTTGAACGCGACGTTGAACGGGATATCGACGATCTTGCTGCTATCGGGGCTAGCATTCATCAGAAGTCGACAGATCGAGCGTCACCGATTCTGTATGCTCGCCGCGTTCGCTTGCTCCTGCCTGTTTCTGACGTCCTACCTGATCTACCACGCTCAGGTCGGCTCCGTGCCGTTCACAAAAGAAGGCTGGATTCGGCCCGTCTATTTCACGATTCTGATGACGCACATTCCGCTTGCGGCGCTGGTGCCTCCGCTCGCCATGATCACCCTCTATCGGGCTTGGCGGGAGCGGTTCGATCAGCACAAACGCCTAGCGCGTTGGACGTTTCCGATCTGGCTGTACGTGTCGGTGAGCGGCGTCGTGATCTATTGGATGCTCTATCGGCTGTAGGAAAGTGAACGTGGTTGTCCAAGTCGCACTGGTGCAAATGGCGTGCTCGGCCGACGCCGACGAAAACCTGGAGCACGCTCTTGCCGGCGTTCGCGATGCCGCTCAGGCCGACGCAAACGTGGTCTGTTTGCCTGAGCTATTCCGATCGCAATACTTTTGCCAGCACGAGGAAACGGAAAACTTTAACCTAGCCGAGCCTGTCCCTGGGCCAACGACCGACGCGCTGTGCCTGGCGGCGGCCGAGCATAGCGTGGTCATCGTCGGATCGGTATTCGAGCGCCGAGGCCCGGGCGTTTATCACAACAGCGCCGTGGTGGTCGACGCGGACGGCAAGCTGTTGGGTCTGTATCGCAAGATGCACATCCCCGACGACCCGCTCTACTACGAGAAGTTCTACTTCACGCCGGGCGACACGGGATTCGTCGTCTTCCAGACGAAGTTCGGCAAGATTGCGCCTCTGATCTGTTGGGATCAGTGGTATCCCGAGGCGGCTCGAATCGCCGCTCTGAAGGGCGCGGAGCTGATCGTGTACCCGAGCGCCATCGGATGGCATCCAGCCGAGAAGGCGCAATACGGCGAAAGCCAGCTGGAAGCCTGGCGAACGGTGCAACGCTCACACTCGATCGCCAACGGCGTATTCGTTGCGGCTGTGAATCGAGTCGGAGTCGAGGCCGCGCTGATCGGCGACGACGACCGGCCCGCGACCTACGAAGGCCTTGAATTTTGGGGCCGTTCTTTCGTGAGCGATCCGGCTGGAATCGTCATCGCGCAGGCTGGCGCCGCGGCGGCGCTAACAATCGCAAGCTGCGATCTCGACCAGATCGAAAGATCGCGACGCGCTTGGCCCTTTCTTCGAGACCGCCGGATCGATGCTTACTCCGAGATCAGCAAGCGGTTCGCGGACGATCGCGACAAAGGCAATCGGGCCTTGAGCTAAATCGCTCCATACAGTACTGGAGTGAACCCTAAAAATGAGACATTGAAATTCGGGACGAATTTCAGCGAATGGAAAGGAGTCCAGGATGGAAAGTCTCAAGCCGCGCAAGCCGCGGGAGTTCACGGTGGAGTTCAAGGAAGCCGCCGCCAGGCGGCTCCTAGCCGGCCAGAGCGGCACAGCGCTAAGCCGCGAGTTGGACGTCAAGCGCAGCCTGCTGTACCGCTGGCGGGACGCCTATCGCCAGGAAGGCGTCAACGGCTTGAGCCGGCGGCGAGGCCGGCCGAAACCCGGCCGCTCGGCGCCGCCCAAGATCCCTCGCGATCCGCGCGACGAACGCATCGCAGAGCTCGAACGACTGCTCGGCAAACAAGCCGCAGAGCTCGATTTTTTCGGACAAGCCTTTCGCGCCTTGAACCTCGCAGCCCCGACCAACGACGCCGGTGGCGCGAGCGGATCTACTCCATCGTCGAGCAGATCAGCGCCAAAGGCTCGCTCAGCGTCGAACACGCCTGCGAGCTCGGACGCGTGAATCGCGCCGGGTTCTATCGCCGGCTCGCCGTGTCGTCGCCCGCCGAGTGCGACATGGAATTGCGTGACCGCATGCAGCGGATTTCGCTCGAGAATCGTCGTTACGGCTACCGCCGCGTGACGGCCGAGCTGCGCCGCCAAGGCTTCCTCGTCAATCACAAAAAGGTCCTGCGGATGATGCGTAAGGACAACTTGCTGGCGGTACTCAAGCGGCGCTTCGTGCTAACAACGGATTCGAACCACTTCTTACCTGTTTATCCGAATCTAGCGGCGCACCTGAATGTGGACGGCGTCGATCAGTTGTGGCAATCCGATATCACCTACATTCGCTTGCGCGAGGCGTTCGTCTACCTCGCCGTGGTGTTGGACGCCTACTCGCGACGCGTGGTCGGCTGGCGGCTGGGGACGACGCTCAAAGCTGAGCTGGCTGTAGGGGCGTTGCGCGATGCGCTCGAGCTCAGACGCCCTGCCGCGGGGTGGATGCATCATTCCGACCAAGGCGTACAGTACGCTTCGAGCGCCTATGTCGAGCTGCTGGAGCAGCACGGCGCGATCATCTCGATGAGCCGCCGCGGCAACCCCTACGACAACGCGCGGGCGGAGAGTTTCATGAAGACGTTGAAGGCGGAGGAGGTTTGGTTGCAGCGTTATCGCACGCTTGACGAGGCGCGCGCATCGATCGGCGAGTTCATTGATGAGATCTACAACCAACGCCGGCTGCATTCGGCGTTGGGATATCGTCCGCCGGCGGAGTTTGAAGCGCTGGCGCGGCCGGCGGCAACAGCAGCGAGGAATCCGAAGTATGAGTTTTGAGAGGCATAGGCAAATCTATCAATCCGATGGGCCCTGGGCGGGCAGGGAGACATCGCCGGCGTTGGAGAAGCCGGGAGCGACCTTGGCGGCCGCCCCCGGCGCTCATCGTCTTGATGAGTTTGCGGCCGGGTATTCCTTGGCGGGTTGCTCTCCAGCAGAGCCCGCTTCCGCTTCCCCGGCTAGGACCAGCGTGCGACGATACAGCGAAGAAGGCAAGCGTTTTGCGGTGAATGGTAACCTGTCCCGATTTCGACTGTCTCACGCTTGGGGTTCACTCCATTCGAATGAGCGGAACACAGCCCGAATACACTCTACTTTTGACCCAGGCGATTCCAGTGATAGCCGGGCGCGCTTACCGACTCAGTTTCGAGTACGCGACCCAAAATCTGCCGCAACAAACCGGCATGCGCTGGAGCGTCAAAACCGCACCGGGAGTTGAGAGTTCGGCCACACCGCCGCTTCGGGCCGCCGAAGACTTTTGGGACAGTTCTACTTTCGAGTTCCAGGCTCCGCCCGACGCCAAGATCCTGTTTCTAGAGTTCGAGTATCAGCGCGTCATCGGCACTCCGAGACAACGTGGACGGTTCGTCTTGCGCGATCTTTCGTTAACCCGAATTGAGGCCGCCCGATTGCCGCCTGCTGAGACTGTGCCGCCCGGCGCCCCGGCGCCGGCTACCGACTCAGCGCCGGCCGGCTCCTTGTCGACGCCATGACCGTCTTCGAGTTTCGACGCACTTCGGCCACTTGGCTGTTCACGGTCGTCGCCTCATCGGTTCTCTTGTTCGGGACGGTTGACGCCGCGGCGGTCGCCCTCGTTGTAGTCGCGATCTTTGGGCTAGCCGGAGTCTGGGCTTGGTACGCGATGAAAGGACGGATTTCGTTCGTTTGGGACCGGCTCTACTTAGCGCTTGCGCTCGTACCGGCGGTTGCCCTGATCCAGGTGCTCATCGGCACTCCGCACATCTACGCGACGATGGGCGAGATGGTGAAGTGGTTGGCGTACTTGACGTTCTTCGTCCTGTGCGTCAATGTTTTTGCCGATGCCTGGATTCGACGGCGTTTCGGCCGCTGGCTAGCGGTGTTCGGCTTTTTGATTTCGGGTCTGGCATTGCTCCAACATTACAGCTCGCCTGAAATGGCGTACTGGTTTCGGGAAGCGCCGGGCGGTTTGATTTTCGGGCCATTCGCCGACCGCAACCACTTTGCCATCCTGATTGAGCTGTTGTTCCCAGGGGCGTTGATGCTGGCGATCAGCGACCGCGACCGGAGGTTTCTTTACTTCGTGCTCTGTGCCCTGATGTACGCGTCGGTGATCGCGAGCGGCTCGCGAACCGGTTTTATTCTAGTGTCGGCCGAGTTCCTGGTGATCATGGCATTCCGGCTTTCGCAGGCCGGAGGAATGCGACGTAAAGAGGCCGCCAGGGACGTCGTCGTCAGCCTGCTGTTGATCGCGGTCCTGCTGGGCGTCGTGTTCGTGGCGGGGTTCAGGGGCCTGGTGGAGCGCTTCGGGGAAGACGAGCTGAGATCGGGCATGTCTAGGTTCACCGTCGCGGCCGCGACCTGGGATCTATTCCTCGAGCGCCCGCTGTTGGGTCATGGCTTAGGCTGTTTTCAGGCCGTGTTCCCCAGCAGTTCGCCCCAACAGGACGGTCTGACGTGGCACCATGCGCATTGTGACCCGATCCAGCTCTCCATGGAGATCGGAGCGACAGGGCTGCTCGTCCAAGCGCTTGTGTTCGGCGGCATCGTGACCTCGCGTAGAAGTGGACGACTCTGGTTGACCGCAGCTTTGCCTTTGGCAGCCGGCTGGGCGCACAGCTGTGTGGAATTTCCCCTGCAGATGCCGAGTCTCGTATTAACGGCCCTCGCTCTGCTGGCCCTATTCGTGACCGGACGGGAAAGGCGCAACCGCCCGGCCAGCGACCGGACGGGCGCCAATCGGTAGGTACGCGCGATGCAGGCGCCGCCAGTTACGAACCCTGTCGTCAGACCCTACCGTGCGTGGCTTCTGTCTTTTTATATGCTTTTGTGGTGCGCGGTCGCCTTGCTCTGGGCGTTTCCCCACCGCTCGCAGCTAATCGACCTGAGCATCGTCGCCGCGTTCGCGATCGCCTGTCTTCGGCTGCCATCGCAGTACGCCGCGGCGGCGGCGGCAAGCGTATTCTTACTCTTGAGCCTGCACGACGGGTTTGGCGATCGATACTTCGCCTATTGGCGTTGGATTTTGCTCTTCTGCGGCACGGCCATTTTCTTCTTCCGCTATGGCCAAAGCCGTTATCGTTGGAGCCGGCCAACACCGTCATTGTTCCGAGCGGCGATGGCGGCCTATGTGATCGCCGCAACGGCGTCTTCGGTGAGCTCGGTGGCGACTTTACCGTCGTTGGCAAAGAGTGTGTCGTTGGCGGCCATCGTTGTGTCGAGCCTGTTTCTCGCGAATGCCCTAACGCGCGACCATGGCGCCATGGCAGCGAAGAGATTAAGCTCGGTCTGGGCGTCGCTGCTTGCCCCCTCCGTCTTCTTTACCGCCGTCGCGCAAGTTGCCGGCTTCACGCCCACCTTGGGCAGCGTCTTCAAACTAGGCGCGTTTCGGGGAGCGTCGGGCAATGCGAATGCTTTTGCGAGCGCCATCGCCTTCTTTCTCCCTCATGTGTTGGGCCGGCTCGCGGTTGCGCGCCCGTCGGAAACACGCAAGGCGGCTGGATGGCTCGGGTTGTCAGGCTTGCTGGCCTATTGGATTCTCATTTCCCGGTCCCGGGCAAGCGGCCTGGCCGCGGCTGTGGCCGCGGGCGTCATGCTCATCGTGCATCCTCGTGGCAACCTCGCGCGGGCGGCACTCGCTGGGGGCTTTGTTCTCGCTCTCGTGCTAGCCACGACCCCTCCGGCTAGGTTGCAGTCGGCGAGCGCCGAGTGGCTCTACAAAGGCAGTAGAGAAGTCATGACGAGTCGGGTCGCGCTGTGGGGGCAGTCGCGCGACCGCTTCTTGGAACACCCAGTGCTTGGCCTGGGTTTCGGGGTGACAACCGCATACGAGTCTCTTACCGCCGGGCACATTGAAATCCGCACGGCGCGGATCGAACAGGGCTCGAGCTTTTGGGCATTGCTGTCGCAAACCGGGCTGTGTGGCTTCTTGCCGGTCGTGCTCGGACTACTAGATGTGCTATTTCGAGCGCTTCGATTCGCATTGGCCGTCCGCGATCCCTACTTCACCGCGATAACAGCTTCGGTCGTCGGGCTGACGATTCATTCGTTTTTCGAAGGCTGGGCGGTTTCTCCCGGTAGCGGTTTGCTATGGGTGATGTTGCTTCAGTGTTTTGTCCTCGATGCCATCACCAGCCGCTTTCGCCCGCCAGCGCCTACACCGCGGCTGCGGGCGACCGCAAGCCGCGGCCGCCAGCGGCCGATTGCGGCAACCCCTGAGCCAACCCTATACTGAAGGTATTGCTGGGACGTGGTGTAATGGCAACACGCCAGATTCTGGTTCTGGTTATCGGGGTTCAAGTCCCTGCGTCCCAGCCAACTTCCCGCCGATGCAGATCAATCTTAGGTCTTGGTCTTGCGCATTTTCTTTATACGGTCTAAGAATTCGGTCTGTTGAATTTCAGCGGGCCAGTTCAAGTTGATGCGGGCCAAGAACCCGTGGTCTTTCTGATCTGTAAAGTCGAGAGTCACAGCTCCGAGTGCAGCCAACCACGAAAGATCGCGAACCAATGCCGGAAGGGGTTTCCTAAGATCCCGATAATTGGCCTCGGTGCGACGTTCGATTGCCGATAGATGCATTGTCCCCGCGTCGAGGAGCAAGCGAAGTATTTCTTGTTGGCGCCGAGCGAGCACGCGCTTTCGAGGGCTGCGAAGTCGGTCGAACAGATCGTTCATGGTGTTCCGAAAGATCGACTTTTGGACCCCGAGCTTAATCTCGTGCAGCAGGCGGCTACACTGTATCGCAACGCCGCGCAGGGCAAAGTTCAAGAAGGCGGTCAGATCATGGCCTTGCTTGTGAACTTCGGCCAGTGACGCAAGATATCGATCCTTTTCTTCGTAGTAGTAGTTCGACATCGCGATGAACGCCGTATCGCTCAGGCCGGCGCGCTGCAACAACAAAGTCTCGAGCGCGCGCGCCGTGCGCCCGTTGCCGTCCCCAAACGGATGCATCGCAGCAAAATGGTAGTGGACCGCGATCGCCTGGATCAAGGGATCGTGGCTTTGGTAATCCCCACCGATCGCGCGAGTCAAGTTCGAGAACGCAAGCCGGCATTGCTCGCCGCCGGCACAGCCTCGATGCCGCTGCACGCCGAACGTGACGTCGTTGTCAGGCTGCCTGAGTCGGCCGGGGCTACAGTGATCGTCGTCGCATCCGGTGACCATGCGCCGGTGAATCTCGCAAATCAGAGCTTCATCGACCGGGCGGCCGTCGGGAATGGCGGACACCCAGCGGTACGTGCCGGCAGCGGCCCTGGCCTGTCTTTGTGAGCGGGTCGCCAGTTCAGACGATTCGTCGCTGCTCAACGCCTCATCGAGCTCTTGCTCAGTAAACTCAGCGCCCTCTATTCGCGACGTGCCCGCGACTTCCATCTTCAGCTGAATTTTCTGCAGCTCTTCGACCCAATCCTTTTGGTACGGTGTGGCCTTGAGGGCTTTGACAGCCGATTTGGCCTCTACCAACTGGTCAAAGATCGCGTAGCGGTCGTAGCGCATCCAGTGCCTTGGCAGCTGATAGGGGATCGCCACAGCCCCAGTCTATCAAAACTCGTGTTTGGTTGGTTGACAACCATGTTGTTGATAAATAATAGGTTATGGGAACGTTGCGCGATTTCGTGGTCAGCTTATTGTGCAGCGGTGGTCATCCAACCGGACACGTCGTAGCATGGGGGTATCTTCGTGCGGTTCGGGGCGCTGATTGTCGGGATCCTGGCTGGGTTTGCCGTTTTCGAATTGGCCTGCCAGCTCTATTGGCTCCAGGTTGAGCGGGGCTTCGACATCATCCGGGTCCGCGACGACTTCTACTACGAAATGAGCGAAGCCCCCCGACTTGCGTATGAGCTCCGGCCGGGGTTTCGATTCACCCGCGATCACAAACGTATCTCGATCGACGACCGCGGTTTCCGCACGGACCCTCAGCCGGTCGAGCGAATCGGTGTGATCGGGGATTCCGTCGTCTTCGGAGTCGGCCACTCTCAAGAGAGCACCCCAACCGCGTTGGCCGGGCCCGGCTACTTGAATTTGGGAGTGCCCGGTTACGGCCTAGCCGAGATCGCGGCCTTTCTTGAGCGCTCAACCAGCCGGGTGGATCTTGAAGGCGTCGTCTATGTACTCAACCTCAACGACTTCGCGCTGCGCGATACCCGATACGAGGGAGCCGACAACGGCCTGTACCGTATGTTCGTCCCGCCAGGGCTCAAGACTCGGTATTTCCTGGGCAAGGCCGCGTACCGCTACCGCAAGAGCGGCTCTGGGTGGAAGAGCTCCGCTCAAACCGCGGGTTGGTATCGCTGGCTCTTCGCGGGAACGGGCGAAACAAACTTGGATCATTTGGCGAAGATGATCGAATTCGCTCAGACCAACGCAACCCGCTTCGCCGTGCTCGTTCTTCCCGCCGGTGGCGGTTACTCCGGGGAAGGGTATACGCTCGGCGATATCACTGACTCCGTATGCTCCCTCTCCAAGCAACATCGGACGCCCTGCCGCCAAGCGTTCGCAGGGCGTTCGCCGACTGAGCTCTTCGACGCTACCGACCATCTCACCCAGGAAGGAAATCGAGCGCTCGCCGATGAAATCGTGGAATTGACGCGTGACTGGCTATAATTGCTACGGAGCATCCCATGAGACTTTTATGCCTGTTCGCCCTCGCCCTACCGCTGGCCACCGAGCCGGGGACCGCCGCGCCGGTCACCCTCTATCTCGAGCTCGGCCAAAACGCCGAAGCCGTCGACGCCTGGGACGGTCGTATACAGGTTTCAGGCGGAGAGTTACTCAAGCTTGAGGAGCGCCATTTCAGCGCCAACGACGAGCTGACCGGCGAAAACTCCTGGCGCGCTTCAACACGCCGTGAGCAGGTCGCCGGCTTCGCTCGGATGAACTACAACGAAATGAGCCCGGCGCATCTGCCGCCGACCCAGTTCTCGCCGATTGGGCTCTTCGCCACTGTCGAGACAGGCGGCAATACCCAAGTCTCGGTGAAGACCCGCCAAGGGAACTTTGAGTTCCGCGTCGCCGACATCGGCGAAGACCCGTCGAAGTTTTTGCAGGACCGCGCGATGGTCGGTCGCTCGGGAACCGTCGAGAAGCTCAGCATCGCAGACTTCGAGGACGACGAAGCGGCCATCACGACGCTTCCTAATGGCGACCTTGCGGCGGCTTGGGTGGCCTACCGCGAGCAGGGTGACCGAGTCATGGTGCGAGTCCGGTCCGGGGGCGAGTGGGGCTCAACGATGGAAGCCACGACCGCGCCGGGAGACATCTTTCGCTGCTCACTCGCGGCGGATTCGGGAGGCGGACTTTGGGCCTTTTGGAGCGAGCGCCAGGGGACCGTATGGAATATCTACGGCCGCCGGCGCCTCAATGGCAGTTGGGGGTCCGTCGAGAAGCTCTCCGGCGACGGCACGAACACGTTCCATCGCGCCTCTAATTCAGACGACGGGGACGTTTTCGTCGTATGGCAAAGCTACCGCGGAGCCGCCGGTGAAGCCCAAAGCGACATCGTTGGGCGCAGTTTCTCTGACGGAAAATGGACGAACGAAACCAAGTTTAGTGAATCGCCGGCCAATGACTGGGAGCCGCAAGTCGCCGGGGGGCCGAAGGGCTCAGCGTATGTGGTTTGGGATAGCTACCACTCCGGCAACTACGACGTGTTCTTCCGGGCCTACGAAGGCGGCGAGCTGGGGCCGGTTCAGCAACTCACCGATAGCGAACGCTTCCAAGCTCACGCCAGTGTTGCTGTCGACGGCCAAGGACGCCCGTGGGTTGCCTGGGACGAATCTGGCGTGAATTGGGGAAAGGACCAGGGCTATCTGATCACACCGCCGATGGCCGTCCCGCTACACCAGGAGCGGTCGATCCGCATCGCGATGTGGAACGGCGCCGATTGGGTCGAGCCCAAGGCGAAGCTCGAGCCGTTCTACACCTACCGACTCCACCCCAACTTCGAGAACCCTCAGATCCGTTTCGACGGCCAGGGAACACTGAACATGGTCTTTCGCAAATGGACGCGCCAGCGCGCTCACTCGATCGGCGCAAGGATCACGTGGGAGAACTTCCTGACCCGCTTTGACGGCGAGAGTTGGACGCGGCCGGTCCCGCTGCCACACAGTGCGGGATCGATTGAGAAACGCCCCGCGTTGACCCGGGATGCGGATGGTAACATCCACGCCGCCTGGATGACCGACAACCGCATCTTCGCGGAGCTGATCCCACAGAACGCCGAGATCTACTACGCCGGACTCGGCAAGGCGACCTCAGCGCCAAACTACGGCGCCGAGCAATTCGCCAAGATGGATGACCCCTTCGCCGAAGCAGTCCCGATTCACCCCTTCGAGGAGCAAAACATCGAGGCGATCCGCGACTACACCATCGAGGCCGGCGACAAGAAGTTCAAGATCTACCGCGGGGACATGCACCGCCACACCGACATCTCCCAAGACTTCAAGTACGACGGTTCGCTGATCGAGGTCTACCGCTATGCAATGGACGTGACGGCGTTCGACTACATGGTCCCGACCGATCACCAGCTCGGCTACGACCAGGAATTCACCTGGTGGCAAGACGAGAAGCTCACCGACCTGTTCAACGTCCCCGGCTCGTTCGCGCCGATGTTCGGCTATGAACGCAGCCTGACCTTCCCGAACGGGCACCGCAACGTGATCTTCTCCAAACGCGGCACGCGGCCCCTGCCGATTCCGAACGACGAAAGACGCGGGGAGGTTTACACCGGCGCCAACTTGTATCCCTATTTGAAGCAGAACAACGGCATCTCGATGCCGCACTCCTCCGGCACCTCGCAGGGGACCGACTGGTTCGACAACGACCCCGACGTCGAGCCCTTGATGGAGATCTTCCAGGGCTACCGTGCGAGCTACGAATACATGGGAGCGCCGCTGGCGGCCAGTCCGCAAAAACTGCGTGAGCAGCGCTCCGGGTTCAATCCGATCGGCTACTACTGGGACGCGCTCGCCAAGGGCTACAAGATCGGCGTCCAGGCGTCCTCGGACCATTGGTCGACCCATATTTCGTACGCGATGATCGTCGCCGAAGAGCACACGCGCGAGTCGATGTTCTCGGCCATGAAGCAGCGCCACGCCTATGCGGCGACCGACAACATCATTCTCGATTTCCAGATCGAGACCGACAACGGCAAGCGCTACATCATGGGCGACATCATCGACACCAACCCGCAGTCATCGCCCAGGTTGATCATCAAGGCGCTCGGCGCCGACCGGATCAAGCAGCTCGTGATCGTGAAGAACCAGGAGATCATCTACACGCGCCATCCGAACGCTGATTCGGTGACGCTGCGGTACACCGACAACGAGTTTGAGCCGGGGAAGAATTACTACTACGTGCGCGTATTACAGAACAACGGCATGGTCGCCTGGAGCTCGCCGATTTGGCTGGAGTAGAATGCTATCATTGATAGCAACGAAGGCATTGATGGCACAACTCACCGTTAGAAAACTAGACGATGACGTAGTCAGACGGCTGAAAATCCGAGCGGCGGAGAACGGGCGTTCGACTGAAGCGGAGGTGCGATCGATTCTTACCGAAGCGGTTCCAGAGAAAATGGACGCAGAAGAGTATTGGAAGATGGTCGACGAGTTCCGTCGGTCGACGAAGGGCCGCATCACTGGTGACAGCACCGACATTATTCGAGAAATGCGGGATAGCCGGTAGTGCCTCTATGGATCGTGGACTCCAGCGTCGCGGTCAAGTGGTATCTCGACGAGGTTTACAGCGAAGCGGCACGATCGTTGGTCGCCAGCGAACTGGCCGCGCCGTCGTTGTTGCTCGTCGAATGTGCGAACGTCTTTTGGCGCAGATGCAGGATTGGCGACATCAAGCGTGAGGAAGCGCAATTAGCCTACGAAACCCTTGCGGGCGCTCCCCTGGAGCTACACGATCTGCCAGGTGAGCTTGGTCGGCGCGCCCTACAGATCGGACTCAGCTTAAACCACCCTGTTTACGATTGCGTCTATCTGGCGCTTGCCGAGCGACTCGGCATTCCCTTGGTTACCGCGGACACGTGGCTCAAGAAAGCTGTATCTCGGCATGAGCGGTACGAGCAGTTGGTCGTCAGCGTGACCGAGGTTTGAGCGCTTCAAACTCAAACACCATTGCTTTCCCACGAATCACAAAGCAAAGGTAAAATTCCCAAAACTTGCGGAAGGCTCGCGAGTGGTTGACGAGAAACTCAAAACCCAGCAGCTTCCACAGCCTGAGCAGCTTGACCTGCACGAGCCGCTCCTTCATCCTGCTGCGGCTGTAATAGCTATACCCGCCCTCTTCAGTGAAGTAGCGAAACGAAAAACTGTTCAGATGCCAACGGTGGGTCGGATCGCAGAAGGACGAAAAGTCCGTGTAGTGCGGCGTCTCGAGGTAAATCACTCCGCCGGGCTTGCAAACACGATGGGCTTCTTCCATCGTGTGGATCACATCCGCCACGTGCTCGATCACGTGGATCAGGAACACCCGGTCGAACGAGCCGTCGCGAAACGGGAGCGTCCCCCGATTGATGTCGACGATCGCGTCCGCGGCAGTGGCGCGATTCGAGTCGACCCCGATCGCGCCCGGACGCTTGTTCAACCCGCAACCGATGTCGAGATCCACGTTAGGTCCGACGTGGCGCACGGCTTTGCCGCGCCGCCTTGCAGCTGAGCTGCAAGGTCTTGTCTGAGACAGTGATTCCGTCACGGACCCGATGCATCGAGAACCGAGACCTTGCGCCAAAGGCGCAAGGCGGCACGGCGAAGCCGTGCGCCACGTCGATTACTCTGCGTAGTGCCACGTGGCTCCGCCCGCCGTATCTTCAACGACCACGCCCTGCGCCTTGAGCTGGTCGCGGATTTCGTCAGCTCGAGCGAAGTCTCGGTTCTTCCGCGCCGCCGCGCGTTCGGCCAGGAATTTGCCGATCTCCTCAGCCGCAAGTCTGCCGCTCGTCGTCGCGGTGAGCACGTCGAAGATCTCGTCGAACGCTCCGAGTACCTTTCGAGCGTCTTCGACGCTGTCGGCCTTGAATTCGCCAGAGTCGATCTGTGTGTTCGCCAACCGAATGAACTCAAACACCGCACCCAAAGCCTGAGCCGTGTTGAGGTTGTCGTCGAGACCTTCGTCGAATTCTTTTAGAGCTTTTTCAGAGGCCGTGGAAATCTCCGGACTGGCCCCGTCCGCAAATCTCCCAGCCTCCACCCGACGCGCGAAGTTCCGCAAGCGATCGATCGCCGTCGCCGCTCCCTTGAGTCCGTCAAAGGTGAAGTTGAGCTGCTTGGCGTGCGGGGTCGACGACAACAGATAGCGAATCGATTCTGGCGAAAAACCCTTGTCGAGCAGGTCGCGCAGGGTATAAAAATTCCCGAGCGACTTCGACATCTTCTGCCCGTCGACAAGCAAATGCTCGGCGTGCACCCAGTACTTGACGAACGTTTTTCCCGTCGCGGCTTCCGATTGCGCGATCTCGTTTTCGTGATGCGGGAACGCCAAGTCCACCCCGCCGGTGTGGATATCGAACGTTTCGCCCAAGTGGGTCATCGCCATCGCCGAGCACTCGATATGCCAGCCCGGCCGACCAGGGCCGAAGGGGCTTTCCCAGGCCGGTTCCTCGGGCTTGGCCGCCTTCCAAAGCACGAAGTCGCGGGCGTCGTCCTTTTCGTACTCGTCTTGATCGACACGCGCGCCGGCTTTGATCCCGCCAACATCGAGCTTCGACAGCTTGCCATAGTCGGCGAAGCTCGCGATGCGGAAGTACGTCGACCCGTCGCTGGAGTAGGTGTGACCTTTCTCTGCCATCTTCGCGATCAGGTCGATCATCTGCGGGATGTGCTCGGTCGCCAGGGTGATCTTTTCGGGCTTCTGCAGGCGCAGGGCAGCGCAGTCTTCATCGAAAGCCTGGCGGTACTTGGCGGTGTATTCACCGATCGTCTGCCCGGCCTCAATCGACGCTTTGATGATCTTGTCCTCCACGTCGGTGATGTTCATGACGTGTTGCAGGATATAGCCGCTCCGGCGCAAGTGGCGTCGCAGGATGTCTTGGAAGGTGAAGGTTCGCAGGTTGCCGATGTGGACGTGGTTGTAAACGGTCGGCCCGCAGGAGTACATGCGCACCGTATTCGGGTCGAGCGGGCGAAATTCTTCGAGACTTCGGGTTAGGGTGTTGTAGAGCTTGAGGGGCATTGCAAGGCCGGAAGGGCCTCCTGCAATTCTATCTTTCCGAGCCGCCTGCGTGAGCGGGCGGTCTTCCACTTTCAGTTGAGGGGAGTCGCAATTGCTGACTGTAAGACACCCGGCTGACGCAAGATAGGTTGGATGTCTTGGGCGAAATCGACGGTCTGAGCCCAGAGGACGTTCGAAGCGAAGCGGAGGAGCAGTAGGCGAAGGCGCAAAAGGCCTTTATTTAACGTCCTCCCACTCCTCGCCGTAGTCGAACGTAATCTCCTCGCCGGGCTCAATCGCCTCAATGGCGTAAAGCTCGATGCCATCGAACTCGGCGTTGGGACGTGAGCTGTGGTTCAAGTACCGCAAGCGGTTCTTCCCGGAGACTCCCACCCAATCGCCCTCGCCTTCGTCTACCCACAACACGTAGCGACCGTCGCGCTTCGCCGAGGGCCCTTTGTAGTTGCCGATGTGGGTTCCCTCCGCGATCTCGACCTTGGCGAAAACGCCTTTGCCGTGGATGAAACTTTCGTCAACGAAGACGCGGTCTTTAAGCCTCATTGTCTAAAGTCTCGAGGCGCGTGTCGGACTCTCCGGAGCCCGTAGGGCGGCATAACCGTAGCCCCGGGCGCAAGCCCGGGGTAACCTTGCACCACAGCTGCAAGGCGGCACGGCGCAGCCGTGCGCCACATCAATCGACGGCGCGAATGATGTCGCGACTGGCAGGCCGGCCTTCCAATGACTCGGCCGCAAGCACCGCCGAAGCGACCGCCTGCGCCAGCACATCCGCCGCCAGCGCGCCGATCAGACCCAACTTAGACGAGTCGACCGACTCTCCGCCCGTCCCAAGGGCGAAAATCGTATCCCCATCAAAAGGCATATGCACCGGCCGGATGGCCCGCGCCAAGCCATCGTGCGCCATCTGCGCGACCTTCGTCGCCTGAGCCTTCGTCCAGCCAACGTTTGCGGCGACGACTCCTATGGTTGTATTCTCGGCGCGCCCGGCTTGGCCCAAACCCAGCCCCGCGCGAATCTGCGCAGCCGCGTCAGCGAAATCGCCGCGGTCTTCGGTAAGGGCTCCAGCGAGGATTTCACCGCTGTGGGGATGAACCACATCACCGACCGCATTCACCGCAACGAGCGCGCCGATCGTCAGCCCGCCGTCCATGCGGATGGAAGCCGTCCCAAGCCCGCCCTTCATCGACCGTCCAGGCCCCAACAGTTTTCCAACCGTCGCCCCAGCGCCGGCGCCGACGTTGCCCCGCTTGACGCCGCTGTCAGACGCCGCCTTGGCGGCTTTGTACCCCGCCTCAGCGTCCGGGCGGATCGAACCGTCGCCCATCCCAAGGTCGAACAGAATCGCGGCGGGCACAATGGGCACCACATTGCGACCCATGCGGAACCCGACCCCCTTAGCTTCCAAGAAACGCATGACCCCATCGGCTGTCGCCAGGCCGAACGCGCTTCCGCCTGAGAGCACGATTCCATGGACCGAATCGACGGTCATCTCAGGCCTTAACAGCTCGGTATCACGAGTCCCTGGCGCTCCCCCACGAACGTCGACGCCCGCAACGGCGCCCCCTTCGGTCAAGATCGCCGTGCAGCCGGTCGGTCGAGCTTTGGAGGTCCAGTGGCCAACCTTGATTCCCGGGACATCGGTGAGCGACCCGCCGGACCCCGTGGGCCCAGCGGCGGCCGCAGTCAACGGCGCGGCAACGGCGGATTGGAGAACTCGCCTCCTAGACGGCGGTTTCATATTGCTATTGTCCCAAAGACATGTTGTCGATAAGCCGCACGTCTTCGATCAACACAGCCGCGACGATTCGCGCCGGGCGGTCGACCCTTTTGAGCGCTTTCAACGAAGACGAGTCGACTATCTCAAGGTATTCGATTTGAACGAGAGGTTCTGATTCGAGCTCGACGAGCGCCACGGCCTTGAGCTGTTCGACGGCGGTTTCGCCCTCTTCGAACAGGTCCACAGCGGCCCTTAGCGCTCTAGGAAAGACAGTCGCAGCGGCTCGGCCGGCCTCGTTCAATCGCTGGTTGCGAGAGCTCAGAGCAAGTCCGTCTTCTTCGCGGACGGTTGCGACCGGGACAATCTCAATCGCGAAGTTCAGATCATCCACCACGCGCCGGATAGCCGTCAGTTGCTGGAAATCTTTTTCGCCAAAATACGCCCGATTGGCCGGGATGATGTGAAATAGCTTGGCGACGACCGTCGTGACCGCTTGGAAATGCCCCGGCCTTGTAGCGCCACAAAGCCCGTCGGTCAACTCGGCGACGTTGACCTGAGCCATGCCTTTCTGGGGATACATCTCTTTGGCCGAGGGGGCGAAGAGCCAATCCACTCCGTGCTCGAGACAGCACTCGAGGTCAGAGTCGAGCGTTCGCGGATAGCGCTGCAAATCAGCTTCGGAGTTGAACTGCGTGGCGTTCACGAACAGCGAAACGGCGACGCGATGGCAGTCGGCGCGCGCCCGCTCGATAAGAGCGAAATGCCCGGCGTGCAGGGCGCCCATGGTCGGAACCAAGCCGACGGTCCCGCCGCGACGCCGTACGTCCTCGACCCTGGCGCGGATGTTCGGAATCTTGCGGATCAGGCGGGTTCTAGCCATCAGGCGGAAAGCTTCCGTCGCGGACTTCGTCGCAATACGCCGTCGCGGCCCGCGAGATCTCTTTGCCGAGCTCGGCGTATCTCTTGGCGAATCCCGGGCTCCAGTCCTGCATCCCAAGCATGTCGTGGGCGACCAAGACCTGCCCGTCGCAGTGCGGCCCCGACCCAATGCCGATGGTTGGAACCGTTACAGCTTCGGTGATGCGCTTCGCGGCCTCGCTCGCTACACACTCGACCAGCACCGCAAAAGCGCCCGCCTGCTCGAGTGCTTGAGCGTCTTTGACTAACCGGTCGGCCGCCTGCGGGTCGAGCCCCTGCCTGCGGAACCCTCCTTGCTGGTGGAACGACTGCGGCGTCAGCCCGACGTGCGCCATCACCGGAATGCCTACATCAACAAGCTGCTTGACCGTCTCAACGACCACGCCGCCGCCTTCGAGCTTGACCGCGGCGGCGCCGGCCTGCAGGAGTTTCCCGGCGTTCTCGATCGCCTGGCCGGTGTGGTAGGTCAGAAACGGCATGTCCGCAAGCACCAGGGCCCGCTTCGCGCCGCGGGCGACGGCTCGGGTATGGTGCACGACATCGTCGAGCGTCACGGGGATCGTGGTCTCGTAGCCGAGCACGGTCATTCCCAGGGAGTCGCCGACCAGCAGAATGTCGACTCCGGCTTCGTCGAACGTCCGCGCCATGGGGGCCTCATAGGCGGTTAGCATGGCAATCTTGCGGCCGTCCGCTTTCCATTGCTTGAGGTCGGGCGCTCTTACCGGCTTCTGGACTTTAGCCATTGGTCTTATCCTATGAGGCCGGACGCCGGCCGTAAACCACCGCGGTAACCTTAAGATAGCCCCGCCGCCTACATTTTGAGGCACCGAGTTCCTCTAAGGGTAAGAATTTGACACGTAAGACCTTCCTTTTCGCAGCCTTTTTCTTAACTTCTCCGGCCCTATTCGGAGCTTCCGATGCCCCAACATCCGATCAAGTGAGCGGACCGGTTCTGGGTTATCTTTTCGACTCGCAGCAAGGAAACTTCCTACCCGTGTGGGGGATCCCCGGGGCGGCGCGAATTGGAGATCCGCTGGTGGCCGATGTTTCGGTCGTGACCGCGGAAGTGTCGCCGACCCAAGACTTTGCGCTTGGGATTGGAGCGGGAGGCGAAGTCTACAAAATCTCATTGAGCCCGGCCGGCGCGTCCGGAGCGGCGATCGATGGTGTTAGCGGCGTGGACCGCGTCGTGATTTCACCCTCAGGCTCCGCGGCTGCCGCTTACGATCGGCAGGGCCGTAGCGCCCAGTTGTTGACGAATCTGGGTGGCGACCCGACAGTGGGCGGTACAGCCGATTTGTCGTCGGTCCCCGGCGTTCTGACGGGGCTTGCGGTGAACGATGCTGGGACGGTTATTCTTGCCGCATCGGCTTCGCGCGACTCCGGAGCGCTGTCGGCAGTGCGGCCTGGAGACGTCGCAAGCCCGATTGGCACGATCGGTAGGGCGCTTGGGCTCGCCTTCGTGGCTGGGACCAACGACGCAGTTGTCGCTGACGCCGATCGAAACGAGATCCTTAGCGTCCGAAACGTCACCGGCGGCGGCGAAATAACCGTGTTAGCTTCAGGCAGCGACGGCATCGAAGGCCCGGTCGCCGTAGGCGCCGACAGTGGAACCGTTCTCGCGGTGAGCACTTCCATGGGCGCGCTGATCACCATCCCGCTGGGCGGCGGATCGGTGACGATCACGGACTGCGAATGCCGGCCAACCGCCGTGGCCGCGATGAACGGCGCACATCGCCTGACTTCCGACCTGAATTCGGCGCTCATCCTCGCCGATGTCGCTGGGGCCGAGCCGCGCATCCTTTTCGTGCCTGCTCTCGGCGGCGCCGCGCAAGCGACCTCCAGCAGCCGATCACGCCGGGGCCGTTGACATCCTGCAAACTCGGGATACCCTGGTAGTTAGGATCTGCCTCGATTTTCACTCGCGGTAGGCCGATGGTACGAATATGGCTGACAGCTACGTCCACTCGCTCGGGGGCGCGCCCCGCGAGATCGAAGGCGAGCTGAGCGCCGCCGGCGCGCAGTTTGGCATCGTCGTCGCGCGCTTCAACAGCTTCATTACTGACCGTCTGCTGAATGGCGCCCTCGACGCGATCCGGCGCACCGGCGGAGACGTCTCCAAAGTCGATGTGGCGCGCGTTCCAGGCTCGCTCGAGCTAGCCGTCGCCGCCAAAACGATGATTGCAACCGGGCGATACGACGCCGTGATCTGCCTCGGCGCGGTGATTCGTGGCGAGACGGCTCACTTCGAATACGTGTCGGCGGAGTCGGCGCGCGGGATTGCCGAAGTCGGACGTGAGTCGAGCACGCCGGTTGTTTTTGGCGTCCTGACCTGCGACACCCTCGAGCAGGCGATCAACCGCGCCGGCGCGAAGGGCGGGAACAGCGGCTTTTCAGCCGCGATGACCGCGATTGAGATGATCGGGCTGATCAAGCAGATCCAAGCGCCGACCGACTAAAATGCCCTCCCGCCACCGTTCGCGCGAGCGCACCCTTCAAATGCTTTATCAGTGGGAGGCCAGCCAAGCTGCTCCCGCCGACGTCATCCGCGCTTATTGGGGTGGGCTCTCGGCCGAGCTAGGCGGCAAAGAAGTCGAGAACGACGCCTTCGCGAATACCCTCTTTGCTGGAGTCGCGAAGGAAGGGAGTCAACTCGACTCGCTGATCGAAAAGCACGCTTCGAACTGGAAGCTCGAGCGCATGGCCGCCGTCGACCGCGGCATCCTGCGTATGGCGACCTACGAGCTCCAGCAGCACGAGACGCCAGCCGCGATCGTCATCAACGAAGCTCTCGACCTCGGACGGCGCTTTTCCGGGGAGCAGTCCGCGCGCTTCCTCAACGGGGTCTTGGACGCCATCCGCAAGTCGTTGCGGCGAATGCCGGCCAAGGCCGACGCAGCTCACTGAATCGCTGGGGTCGCTCCACCGGCCTTGCTGGGATCAATTTCGATGTGCCCGAACGCCTGCTCGTATTGCGCCAGGTTTTGACTCAGCACCGACATCAAGGCCTTGGCCTGTTGCGGGCTGAGATAGATCCCTTGGAAGACGTTGATGTCGACACGCTCGGCTGATTGGCTCCCGAGCGTTCCAAATTGGAGGAAGAAGTCCCAGAGGCTCGCCCTGACCTGCACGCTGTTGGCATAGTGCTCTCGATAGTCGTCTTTCTCGACAATGTTGACGTTGGGCTGGACTGAGACGTTCATCGCGTCCATGGTGACCGAGCCCCCCGGGGTAGGTCAAGTGGCGGGTAGGTCAAGCTGGCGACCGGCGGCCAGATTGGTGTACACTCCGCTGTTCAGGCTAGCTCAGGCAGTATGCGCACCCACCCCGACTGGCTTCCCTACCTAGGTCCGATGATTGGTTTCGGGGTAGCCCTGTTTCTGGCGGACTATCTTCCCGAGACGTCGCCGCTCATTCTGCTGGCGTTGAGGGTGATCATCCCTGGGGCGATCTTTGGCTACTTTGTCGCCATCAAGGCCTATCCTGAGTTAGCTCCACCGCGCGTTGCAGACCTCCCGCTTGATCTGCTCCTGGGTCTTCTCGCGACGGCGATCTGGGTCGTTCCCTATCTGATTTGGCCTGGGTTGAGGCCCGAACCCCTCGATGGCTGGAATCCATCGGTCGCCGGCGCAGATATGCGCATGGCGATGCTGGCGCTACGCTTCGTTGGGTTCGTGTGCATCACGCCGTTTATCGAGGAGCTGCTCGTCAGGAGCTTTCTGATGCGTAGTGTCGACGCTTACCGGGTGGACAAGGAATTCAGCGACATTCCTATCGGCATGTTCACCTGGTGGAGCTTTGGCATAACGCTCGCTTGGTTCACCTTCACCCACGTCCAATGGGAGTGGCCCGTGGCGTTCCTGACCGGGATTCTCTACAACCTGTGGATCTATCGCCGCAAGCGCATGGGTTCGGTGATCCTGGCCCACGCGGTAACCAACGCCTCGCTGTTCTTCTGGGTCGTCCTAGGGTCGACCGAAGCGCGCGACCTGTGGTTTTTCTTGTAGTGCTCGAGCTACGAGCCTTCGACGCTCAGCGCGATAGATCGCGGTATCGAAAACACCCGACTTCGTGGTCGTTGACCATCCCCACGCCTTGCATGAAGGCATAACAAATCGTTGAACCCACAAAGCTACAACCCCTCTTCTTGAGGTCTTTGCTCATCGCGTCGGACTCGGCAGTCTTGGCCGGGAGCTCCGCCATTGACTTCCAGCGGTTGCGGATCGGCTTGCCGCCGACGAACTGCCACAAGTACGCATCGAGGCTCCCTAATTCCCGCTGAATCTCCAGCGCCGCTCGCGCGTTCTTCACCGCTGCCGCGACCTTAAGCCGGTTTCGCACGATGCCCGGGTTTGCGAGCAACTCTTGGTTCTTGGCTTCGTTGAACGCCGCGACTTTGGCGATGTCGAAGTTGTCGTAGGCCTCGCGGTAGTTGGTGCGCTTGCGAAGGATCGTCGTCCAGCTCAACCCGGCTTGAGCGCCTTCGAGAATCAGCATCTCGAACAGCAGCCGGTCGTCGTGCACGGGGACGCCCCACTCCTTGTCGTGGTACTCGATATCGACATCCGCCTTGGCCCATGCGCAGCGTTTCATATCAACCCGAGTTTCGCAAATCAGGAGCGCAGGGGAACATTCCTCCGCGGGCTTCGTAGATTCCTTTCGAACGTTTGAAACCCAGGAGGAAATCATGAACGCAAGACTTCTGCCCACACTTTCGATCGCCGCGCTATTGGTCTGCTCCGTCCCCGCCGCCGCGCAAGGGGCGCCGTGGATTCATATCGAGGTACAAGAGGACGATTCTCAGACACACCTTAACGTGCCGCTGGCGCTCGCGCAGCTGGTCGTAGGCGTCGTCCCCGATCGACTGATTGGTCGGGTAACCCGCGAGCTCGAGAAGGAAGGAATCGCCCTAGCTGATGTGCGCAAGATGTGGACCGCTCTTCGCGAAGTCGGCGACGCCGAGTTCGTCACTGTCGACTCAGACGACGAGAGCGTCCGAGTTTGGCGTGAAGGGGAGCTGCTACTGATCTCTGGAGTGAAACCCAAGCGTGAGACAGTCGAAATCGGGACAGGTTACGATTCACCGCAAAACGCTTGCCTTCTTCGCTGTATCGTCGCACGCTGGTCCTAGCCGGGGAAGCGGAAGCGGGCTCTGCTGGAGAGCAACCCGCCAAGGAATACCCGGCCGCAAACTCATCAAGACGATGAGCGCCGGGGGCGGCCGCCAAGGTCGCTCCCGGCTTCTCCAACGCCGGCGATGTCTCCCTGCCCGCCCAGGGCCCATCGGATTGATAGATTTGCCTATGCCTCTCAAAACTCATACTTCGGATTCCTCGCTGCTGTTGCCGCCGGCCGCGCCAGCGCTTCAAACTCCGCCGGCGGACGATATCCCAACGCCGAATGCAGCCGGCGTTGGTTGTAGATCTCATCAATGAACTCGCCGATCGATGCGCGCGCCTCGTCAAGCGTGCGATAACGCTGCAACCAAACCTCCTCCGCCTTCAACGTCTTCATGAAACTCTCCGCCCGCGCGTTGTCGTAGGGGTTGCCGCGGCGGCTCATCGAGATGATCGCGCCGTGCTGCTCCAGCAGCTCGACATAGGCGCTCGAAGCGTACTGTACGCCTTGGTCGGAATGATGCATCCACCCCGCGGCAGGGCGTCTGAGCTCGAGCGCATCGCGCAACGCCCCTACAGCCAGCTCAGCTTTGAGCGTCGTCCCCAGCCGCCAGCCGACCACGCGTCGCGAGTAGGCGTCCAACACCACGGCGAGGTAGACGAACGCCTCGCGCAAGCGAATGTAGGTGATATCGGATTGCCACAACTGATCGACGCCGTCCACATTCAGGTGCGCCGCTAGATTCGGATAAACAGGTAAGAAGTGGTTCGAATCCGTTGTTAGCACGAAGCGCCGCTTGAGTACCGCCAGCAAGTTGTCCTTACGCATCATCCGCAGGACCTTTTTGTGATTGACGAGGAAGCCTTGGCGGCGCAGCTCGGCCGTCACGCGGCGGTAGCCGTAACGACGATTCTCGAGCGAAATCCGCTGCATGCGGTCACGCAATTCCATGTCGCACTCGGCGGGCGACGACACGGCGAGCCGGCGATAGAACCCGGCGCGATTCACGCGTCCGAGCTCGCAGGCGTGTTCGACGCTGAGCGAGCCTTTGGCGCTGATCTGCTCGACGATGGAGTAGATCCGCTCGCGCCACCGGCGTCGTTGGTCGGGGCTGCGAGGTTCAAGGCGCGAAAGGCTTGTCCGAAAAAATCGAGCTCTGCGGCTTGTTTGCCGAGCAGTCGTTCGAGCTCTGCGATGCGTTCGTCGCGCGGATCGCGAGGGATCTTGGGCGGCGCCGAGCGGCCGGGTTTCGGCCGGCCTCGCCGCCGGCTCAAGCCGTTGACGCCTTCCTGGCGATAGGCGTCCCGCCAGCGGTACAGCAGGCTGCGCTTGACGTCCAACTCGCGGCTTAGCGCTGTGCCGCTCTGGCCGGCTAGGAGCCGCCTGGCGGCGGCTTCCTTGAACTCCACCGTGAACTCCCGCGGCTTGCGCGGCTTGAGACTTTCCATCCTGGACTCCTTTCCATTCGCTGAAATTCGTCCCGAATTTCAATGTCTCATTTTTAGGGTTCACTCCACACCTTGGCCCAGGTGCTGTCCTGGAGACCCGCCCATTTCGGGTCTTCGGGAACCTCGACGTACGGGTTCTCGCCGGCCGCCTGGAGCTTGCCTTGCCAGCGGTAGCGGGTCAAATCTTCCGACAACGTGGGTTCGAGCGGCAGCAGCGTAACCCGGAAGACTAGCGCCGCGAACCAAACGAAGCGGATCTCCGCGTGCGAGAACGCCCTGTTTTGGGTCGCAACGTAACATCCGACAAGGTAAAATATGGAGGTAACGAGGTAGGCGAGGATAAACTCCGGGGCGTTCGAGTCCAGCTCTTGGAGCCACAGGATCGCCAGGAACCCGGCCTCTAGCAAGCCAGCCAAGACCACGAGTCCGAGTCGGACGTCTTTCATCGATTCACGGCCTTAGATCGTACTTTTCCTCAATGCCCGAATTTTTAGACGGATGGCGGATTGGCGCCGTGCAAGGTTTTTCCCAGGGTAGCCTGGGCGAGATTTGGGCGGTTGGCCTCTACCTCGCCTTGATGGGCCTTCTGGGACTTTTCGGTTCCCATCGCCTTTTCCTGGTCTGGCTGTACCTTCGACGCAACCCGGCGCCGCCTGCGCCCGGTCTACCTGGCGAACTGCCGCGCGTGACCGTCCAATTGCCCGTCTACAACGAGCGCTTCGTTGTTCTGGGATTGATCGAATCCGCCTGCCGGCTGGACTACCCGCGAGACCGCTTGCAGATTCAAGTCTTGGACGACTCGACCGACGAGACGACCCATATCGCCAGGACCGCCGTCGAACGGATGGCCTCGCGCGGGTTCCCAATCGAATTTCACCATCGCGACAACCGCGAGGGATACAAGGCGGGCGCGCTCGAGGCCGGCATGCGAACGGCCACAGGCGAGCTGTTGGCGCTGTTCGACGCGGACTTTACGCCCAATCCCGACTTCCTGCTGCGAACCGTTGGCCACTTCAGCGACGGTCGCGTCGGCATGGTTCAGGCTCGCTGGACCTACCGCAACCGGGAGCACTCGCTGCTCACGCGCGTGCAGGCGATGCTGCTGGACGGGCATTTCGTCATCGAGCACGGCGCGCGCTTCGGCAACGGACTGTTCTTCAACTTCAACGGCACGGCCGGCGTTCTCAGACGCCAGATGATCGAAGACGCTGGCGGCTGGCAGCACGACACGCTCACCGAAGACACCGACCTGAGCTACCGCGCACAGCTCAAAGGCTGGGAGTTCATCTATCGCAACGACATCGAAGCGCCGTCGGAGTTGCCGGTCGACATCTGCGCGTTCCACGCCCAGCAGGCTCGTTGGGCGAAGGGTCTGATCCAGACCGGAATCAAGCTGCTGCCGAGGATCTTTCGCGCGCCGATTCCGCTCCGGCGGAAGCTCGAAGCTTTCTTTCACCTGGCCGCCAACTGCACCTACCCGGCGATGGCGTTGATGACGTTGATCATGCCGGCTGCGATGGCGGCGCGGTTCCGGATGTTTGACCCTTGGTTCCTGTTGCTCGACATCCCGCTGTTTCTGGGGACTTTCGGCTCACTGGCGCTGTTCTACTTGTTCGCGCACCGTGAATTGTTCGGCCGGGGCTGGGTCGCGCAAATAAAGCTCGTCCCGCTGCTGATGGCCGCGGGCATCGGTTTGACGTTCAACAACACACGAGCTGTGATCGAGGCCCTCGCGGGCATTCAGACCCCCTTCCAGCGCACGGCCAAATACAGCACGAAGCGTGACCAGGCCTCGCTCGCCCGACACTTCTACGGCTTACGCGCCGGTTGGATTACCTGGGCGAACCTCGCGGTTGCGTCGGCGTTCTTTGCGTTCACTGTTCAGTCGATTGGGGTCGGAAATTGGTTTGCGCTACCGTTCGTGATGCTGTTCGCATCGAGTTTCGCGTTTGCCGGTGGGATGGCGGTTTATCAGTCGTTAGAACGGCGTGCCATTCGCCAAATCGGAGAGCTGCCAAAGACGCACACACGTTCACAGGCGCTATCCGGTTGAGTCGCTCGAAGTACTCCTAATGTCTTCTTCTTCCTATCAAATCCTTCAGCTCGTGGAATCCCAAGTCGAGAAGTTCCGCGCGCGTAAGCCGGTCGACGGGTCGATGTCCCTGGCCCGACAGCACTATGACGAGGCCGGGAGCGTCGAAGCATCCGGCCCTTACGAGGCCTGGACGATCTTGCGCAACGGCGCGGTCGAGCTGCCGAGAGAGTTTGGAGTCGGCGACGTTCTCGAAACCGACGGCTCGGCGCCGCTCGTCTGTAATTATTGGGGGATCGAATTGGCCAGCTGGAAAGACCAAGCGAATCGATTTGGTAAGTTGCGGAATCCGTACTCCGTGGTTTGCTACCTCGGCGGCGAGCTCGCCCGTTTCGTTGGCGATCTTCGCTGCGAGATAAGCGGCTCTGATGTGAAGCCGCATCTGACGATTTTGCCTCCGAGGGAGCTCCCGATCGATCCCGGCACGGCGGTTGAGGAATTCGAACGGCTCTCCGGAGCCCAAGCGGAGCATTTTACCGTGCGCGTCGGGGGGGTTGCGGTGTTCGACTCGACCCAGGTTATCAAGCTCGATTTGGCGGGCGATTCCGACCTGAATAAGCTGACTGTCTTACACGACCAGCTGTCCTCGGGGGTTTTGCAGCAGGCGGAGCTCTACGACTACAATCCCCACATCACGCTCTCGATGGAAGCGGATCCGACCCGGACGCAAGAGTTTCTCGAGCTGGCCCGCAAGCGCTGGGCGGAGTTTAAGGGCTCCCGGGAACTGACTGTCGAGAAGCTGAGCTTGGTTCGCCAGGCCGACGATGATTCCTGGGGCGACTTGGCTGAAATGGAGATCGGGCAGCCGGTTGCGGCGATGGCTTGAACCCTTCGAACCCGAAAGGCAGGCGAGGCGTGCCTCGCCCCTACGGGCGGCCGGTTGTTTTCAACGACGTAGGGGCTTGGCATGCCAAGCCCTTCTTGGCTAAAGCTCGCCGGCGAAGTCCAGGGCCAGCTCCTTTCCTGAGCGGCGATCGTGTAGTGAGATCTTGCCGCCGGCAACTGCTAGCTCATCGACCCTTAGAAAACCCTCCGGCGCGCGCGTCCAAAACAACAAGTACGACGTCTCGATGGTCGATTTCGCCGGCAGCCAGCGATACAGCAATTCGCCGAAGAGGCGATTGCTCGTCACCATCTCGCGGCGAGGCAGATCAAAAGGCTGAGTTCCGAACTCCAAACCGCGTGCCATCAACCCCTCGGGCGGATAGTGCTCCCAGATTTGAAGCCAGGGGAATTCGGCCGTCTTGAAGACATACCCAATCAGCAGGCGCTTGTTCGGATGAAGCGCCGTCGCCCACGCGATCTTCCCCGATGGAGTCATCAGATGACCTGTGTGATCGAGAGAGTTCGTCTCGGCTGGAGCAGCTCGCAGATCAACCTTGCCCGACCCGCCGGCGCGCGGGGCCAGCGGCCATTCGAACTCCTCCCCGACCGCCAACCGATGCGGGTTGCGCGGCGGGCGCCCACGCTTCGGCCGCACCATCGCGCGGTTCGATGACAGATCGACCACCGTCACTCCGGGCTCGAGAAACGGCGAGCCGATCGTGGCGTGCTCAGCCCAGTTGACGGGCCGGTCGAATCCAAGTAGGCTCTCAAGCGTACTGTCGACGCGAAAGACTTGCTCGCCGTCGCGCAGCGAGATCGTGCGTGTGAACGTCTCGTGGACGCGCGGCAGAGTCACCGCTTGGCGCAAAGTCGCGATTCCCTTGTCGACTGCCGATGAAACTGTGACCCAAGGCAAGCGATGAGCTTCACCGTGCCCTTCCGCTCCCGCCGCGGCTTCTTCTTCGCTGGTCGGGCCGAAGCCGTCAACGCAGGTGAAATGCCCGACCGCGCCGGTGTTCCTTAAGGGACGCCCGGAATTCTGGTCGTCCCGCAGCGAATCCCACATCGGATTCACACGCTCGGAATCGTCTTTGAGCACAATGCTGGGCAGGCCGCCCCCGAGCGGGAGCACGGTCAGCTCAACCCGGTCATTGGAGATGATGATCGCCTCTCGGCCGCGGTACTTGGCCTTCAAGTCGACATCCGCCGCGAGGCTGACCGACGAAAAAACAAGCAGGGAAAGGATGATCCGTCGCAGCGGGCTAGCCCTCTTACTCCGGCTTTTCGGGCATGCGGTAGAGGTACACGCGATGACGGCGGCTCTGGCCTTCCACGTCTTCCATCGCTTCGTGCCGCCAGCCGCTGAACTGGAAGTCGTGCGAAACCACGCGGGCGCCGGGCGCAAGCTCGCGCTCGAGTTTCGGGCGGAGTTGCTCATTCGAGGCCGTCAGCAGATAAACCGTCACGACAGTCGCCCCACTCAAGTCAGCCTCGGTCGCGTCGGCTTGAACGACTTCAATCTTGTCTTCCAGGCCCAATTCCTTGACGCGATCCCGCGTGTCTTTGACCAGCACCTCGTTAAGCTCGATACCGACGGCTTTGGCCTTAAACTCCTGGGCGGCGGTGATCAGGATTCGGCCGTCTCCCGAGCCGATGTCGTAGACGATGTCGTCTTTCGACACCTCGGCGATCTCGAGCATCCGTTGCACCACGCGCTCGGGCGTCGGGACGTAGGGAGCGAGACTCCGCGGATCGAATATCTGATTCTGCCCGCCGGCAACTCCAACCGACAGTATCGCGGCCATCGCCAGGCCGACGGTGTTTAAATGCGAACGAACCTGCTTCACTTCTACGTACCCCTTATTTGGAAGACGTTCCCAGCCGGGCGTTGGTGTACAACCGCCGACCCAAACGACCATCACTCTATCACGCAGAAGCGGCTAGAAGCGTTGGATTTGTTACGTCCCGGCCTACGAGTACTATCGGCGGAGCGTGGGCTATACTGGAACCGACGCTAACGTGATGATTCGACGCGGTTTCGCGGTTGCCTGCATGATCCTGTTTAGCGCGGCCTTGAACGCCGCGCCGCGAGTCTTGCAAATTGACCTCGACCACGTTATCCATCCGCTCAGCGCCGAGCTTGTCGCCAAGGGCGTGGAGCAGGCCAAAGCCGACGGCGCTGATGCGATCCTGATCCGCCTCAACACCCCTGGAGGGCTGCTAACGGCGACGCAAGAAGTCATCCAGTCGATTGTTGGCTCGGAAGTTCCGGTTGTTACCTTTGTGAGCCCAAGTGGCGGAAAAGCCGCTTCAGCGGGCTTCATGATCCTGGTGGCCGGCGATGTCGCCGCGATGGCCCCAGGGACCAACACCGGCGCCGCGCACCCGGTGATGATGGGCGGAGCGAAGATGGACGAGGTGATGAAGCAGAAGGTCGAGAATGACGCCGCGGCCGCCGTCCGCGCCGTCACCGACAAGCGCGGACGCAACACCGAGCTGGCCGAGAAGGCGGTGACTGAAAGCCAGGCCTTCACTGAGGAAGAGGCGCTCGAGCAGAACCTGATCGACATCATCGCCGACAATCCGGAAGCCCTTTTCAACGCGCTCGACGGCCGGGAAGTGACGCGTTTTGACGGCTCGAAGCAGATCCTCAAGCTCGCCGGCGCGACGATTTACCCGCTTGAATTGACCTATCGGCAGCGCATGCTTCTGCCGTTGATCAACCCGAGCATCGCCTTCATCCTGCTGGTGCTGGGAGCGCTGGGGCTCTACGTCGAATTCAGCAACCCCGGGCTGATCGTGCCGGGCGTCGCGGGCGCGTTGAGCATCATCGTGGGGGCGATGGCGCTCTCGCTGCTGCCAATTAACTGGGCTGGTGCGGCTCTGATCTTGCTGGGGGTGGGGTGCTTTATCGCCGAAGCGTTCACCGTCACCCACGGGATCCTCAGCATCGGCGGGGCGATCGCGATGGTGCTCGGGATCGTGTTTCTCGTCGATACGGAAGTTCCCGAGCTAACGATGGGATTTGGCTATGCCATCGGGGTCACGTTGCCTTTCGCGGCAATCACGGTCTTCCTGCTGAGCCTGGCCGTGAAGTCGTTCCGCTATAAAGTCGAGACCGGCGCCCGGGGGATGATCGGAGAAGTCGGCGCGGCCAAGACCGCGATCAATGGCGCCGGCAAGGTCTTCGTGCACGGCGAGTTGTGGAACGCTCAAGCCGCAACGCCCATCGTTCAAGGCGCCAAGGTACGAATTCAGTCCGTCGACGGGCTCACGTTGCACGTCGAGCCGGTCGCACCAGCCACACCAGCCGCACCGGTCGCACCGGTTGAGACGCAAGCAGGGTCGTAAGGAGAAACTTTCATGGAGTTTGGGTCACTCATCTTTCTGTTCATCGTTGGCATCTACATCATCAATTGCATCAAGATTCTGCCGGAATACGAGCGCGGAGTCGTGTTCCGTCTTGGCCGCTTGTTGCCGGAGCCGAAAGGGCCCGGGCTGGTGTTGATCTTTGCTCCGATCGACAAGATCGTCCGCATCTCATTGCGGGTTGAAACGATGGACGTGCCGCCGCAAGACGTCGTGACGCGCGACAACGTGACGGTCAAGGTCAGTGCGGTCGTGTTCTTCCGCGTCGTCGACCCGCGCCGGGCAGTAGTTGAGGTCGAACACTTCGTGCACGCCACCTCCCAGATGGCCCAGACTCGCTTGCGCGCTATTCTAGGCGAGGCTGAGCTCGACGAGCTGCTCAGCGAACGTGAAAAACTCAACGGCCGGCTGCAGGAAACCCTCGACGAGCAGACTGAGCCGTGGGGCATCAAGGTCCAAGCCGTAGAGGTCAAGCATGTGGACCTGCCCGAGCAGATGATCCGAGCGATCGCCCGTCAGGCCGAAGCCGAGCGCGAGAGGCGTGCGAAGATCATTCATGCCGAGGGCGAAGCGCAAGCGGCGGAACAACTCACCGTCGCCGCACAAAAGCTCGCCAGCGAGCCGACTTCGATCACGCTTCGCTACCTGCAAACACTTACCGAGATTGGCGCCGAAAAGAACACCACCATAGTCTTTCCGCTGCCCATCGACATTCTCAAGGGGATCGCCAGGCAGGTCAATAGCCTGCCCCCTTCGGACTCGGAAGTGTGAGTCTAACCGGACGGGTCGTTCTGGTCACGGGAGGGGCGCGGCGCATTGGCCGCTGCGTCTCTCTCGCCGCCGCGCAGGCTGGGGCTAAAGTCGCGGTCCACTACAACACCTCGGATGCCGATGCCCGCGAGACCGCGTCGCGCTGTGGCGGGAAAGCCTTTCAGGCGGACTTGTCCGATCTAGCCCAGATCAAACGTCTGTTCGCAGAGGTCGAAGCAGACCGCGGACGCCTCGACGCGCTGGTCAACAACGCTGCCCGTTACTACCGAACCCCGATCGCTGAAGCAACCGAGCACGACTGGGACTCGATCGTCGACGTCAACCTCAAGGCCGTTTTCTTCTGCTCACAGGCCGCCGCGCGGATCATGAGACCGCAAGGCGACGGACGAATCGTCAACATCAGCTCTCTCGGAGGCATTCGAGCGTGGTCGGGATACGGGCCCTACAACGCCTCCAAGGCTGGGGTGATTCACCTGACTCGAACCCTCGCCAAAGAGCTGGCCCCCGAGATTGCCGTCAACAGCGTGGCGCCTGGGGTGACCCACTTCGAAGAGGAAATCCCCGATAGGATCGAGCGTTTGATTCGCCGAACTCCGATGAGCCGGCACGGGACGGGCGAGGAAATCGCCGAAGCGGTGATGCATTTCTTGACCTGTTCGAAGTTCACCACCGGGCAGGTCTTGGCCGTTGACGGGGGACTCTCGCTGCACGCCTAGCGGGTGTATGCTGGGGTGGTTATGAGCGGCTGGCTAGCCCTGCTTCTGATCATCCCTTTGTTGGCGCTGCCGCGCCGCCGCCGCCGTGGAGGCTGGTGCGGCGGGCGTGTCCGAGGGGACCTCTATCTTGGGAACTTCGGCTGCGTGCGCCGTCAACGCTCGTTTGGATCGCGACCCTTCGAAGGCAGGGGCGCGTTTGGCCGAATGGGGCGCGACCCTCTCACCTAGGTATGGACCGCAAGCTGGTTGAGCAGTTCGTCGAGCGTCTAGCTGACGCCTGGGGCGACGAGCTCGTCAGCGTGGTCCTATACGGCTCGGCGGCATTCGACGACTACCGCGAAAAGGTTTCGGACTTTAACCTGCTGTGTGTACTGTCCGCGTTGGGCCGGCCTCAGCTGGAGGCCGCCTGCGATGCCGTCGCGTGGTGGATCAGCAAGAAACAGCAACCGCCCGTTCTACTCTCGGCCGATGAGGTGAACAGCTCGACCGACGCGTTTGCGATTGAATTTCTCGACATCGTACAAGGCTACGAGGTCCTCCATGGCGAGGATGTCGTTCGCCCGATCAAGGTTGACCCCGCGGCCCACCGCCACCAGGTCGAACGAGAGCTACGTGGCGGCGTGATGCGGCTGCGCGATCGCTATCTAGCCTTCCAGCGTGATCGGCGGGAGCTTACCGACTTGATGTGCGACTCGCTGCCGACCTTCGCGACCCTGCTGCGGCACGCGATTTTACTTAGCGGCGACGCAGCCCCAATGAAGAAGCACGAGGTTTTCGCGGCAGCCGTTGAGCGCCTGAGGGTCGACGCCTCTCCGTTTGAGACTTTGCTCGAGGTGCGCGAGGGTCGGCGGCGACTCCAAGATGGGGAAATTCGCGAGGTTTTCGAATCGTATCTGGCCGAGGTCTCGAAGGCGGCCGACTATGTTGACCGACTCAGCGTCCGATCAAGTTGAAGCACCGCGGCCGGGGCGGCGGCGGCGCGGCCTGCTGGTCGTCGTTATTGCGATTGCGATCATTTTCGTGTGCCTCGCCTTCTTGACGATACGCCAGGCGGCATTGTTCGAACAGCTCCGCGCAATCGACCAGGCATGGATCGGAGTCGACCGGGCCATCACGCAGCGGGCTGAGCGGGCATTGCAGTTGGCCGATCGCGTCGGTTCTCCGGCGCGAGTGCTGCGTCTGGTCGGCCGGCTCGACGCCGCCAGCAGCCCTCGCGAGCGCATTGAAGCCAACCAAGCATTGGACGAGGCGATCGAGCCGCTCAGGCTGCTGGATTCTGTCGAAGACAACGCCTCAAAGGAACTCGAGACGATTCGCGATTCGCTGGACGAAGCTGAGCGAGATATCGGCGCGCGACGACGCGAGTACAATGGCGCCGTCCAGAGCTACAACACCCGCATCCAGCTCTTCCCAGACAACTTCGCCTCTTGGGTCGCCGGCCTGGAGCGCGTCGAAGAATACGTGCCCTAGACTAGCGCTTATCTTCGCTCAGCTTGCGGAAGTACTCGGCAACCGCCTCCCGATATTCTTCGGGAACCGGGTCGGAGACGATGGCGCGGACTTCACCGCCTTCGTCGACTTCAACCTTGCGCCGGACCTGAAGCTCGAGCTGTTCGAGCAAGCCAAGGATCTCGCGGTACTCGCGTTCGAGCAGCTCGGGGTTGCCTTTGAAGCGATCGTCAGAGAGCCCGCGGACGAAGCGGCGAACGGCTTCGAGATCTTCCTCGTACATGCCGCCGCGGCGCAAATCGCGGGTGAGCTGCGGGATTTCCCTGGCGCTGTCTTCGAGCGCGCGTTCCATCTCCTCGCGAATACGCGGATCGCTGGAGGGCCATTGCCGCGGATTCCAATCGCCAAAATTACTCGCGCTACGAGCCCCCGGGCCGCCGCGCAGGAAGCTTTCCCCGCCGCGGCCGGTTCCGCCTGGGTTGCGATTGTTGGCAAACTCGCCCAGTCGGCCTCCGCCCTGCTGTTGTCCGCCGCCCTGCTGACCGCCCTCGCCCTGACCCTGCTGACCTTGCTGGCCCTGTTGGCCGCCTTGGCCTTGCTGCCCGTTTTGGGCCTGTTCTTGGCCCTGTCCGCCGGGTTGGCGGTATTCGCCGGGCGTCTCAGCGCCCAGCCCCGGTTGTTCACCTTCGCGGCCGATGCCCGCCGCTTCTTCGAGCCGCCTGCGGAGGTCTTCCATCTCGGTGAGCGCTTGAGAGAGTTGATCGCCGCCACGCTGGGCGCCGTTCTGGGCCATCTGCTCGGCTTCGCGTAACTGGTCGCGCAACTGCCTCAGCGCGCGAGAGACGCCTTCTTCGCTGCTGGCGATATAGGGCGCTCCGCCTCTGCGGATGTAATCCGACGCGACCTCGAGCCGGGTGGCCACCTCGGACTGCTGCAGCTCTCCCAGCGCGTTTCGCAGCTGACGCGACGCCCCGGGTTGGCTTTCGCGCAGGCGTCGAGCCGTCGTCTGCATCGACTTCTCGAGGTCTTGCAGCTGATCGTGCATCTCGCTCTTAAGCTCAGACAGTTCTTGTTCTTGCTCGTCGGTTAGCCCGCTAGAGAGCCGCGTGCGTCGACTATCTTCGCCGCGCTCGCGCGACTCCGCCAGCGCCTTTTGCATCGCCTGCTCGAGCTGCGGAGCCACTACACCCTGTTTCCGGACCAGGTCTTCGGCCTGCCGGGTCATGTTCGAAAACGCCGACTGATTCTGTTGGCGCCGCTGCTGCGCCAGCTGCTTCAACGCCTCTTGGAGCTGCCGCTGAGCCTGTTCGGCCGAGGCGCCGGCTTGGGCTTGCGAGCCCTGCGAGGGAGATTGCGACTGGTTGCCGCTCTGCTCCATGGCGCGGGTGGCGCGATCGAGCCTTTCGATCGTTTGCTTGAGCTGCTGCTGTTGGCGGGCTTGCTGCTGTCCGCCTTGCCCAGACTGGCCGCTTTGTCCAGACTGCCCGGACTGACCGGATTGGCCTTGCTGGCCTTGTTGGCCCTGCTGCCCCTGCTGATTCCGCGACAACGACTCCTGACGCCGCTCGAGCTGCTCGAGCTGACGTTTGAGCTCCTCGGCCTCGCGGCGCAGCATCTCTTGCTGCCAGCGCTCCGAGAAATCAGCCGACTGCTTATTCTGCATCTGCTTGGCCAGCTGCTCTTGGCGTTTGGCTAGTTCTTCGAGCTTCTTGAAAGCGTTGTCGATCTCGCGCTCGAGCTGCTGCTGGCCGCCGCCGCCGCCACCGCCGCCGCCACCGCCGCCGGTTTCGTACTGGTTCTTCTCGAGATCCATCTCAAGCTCAAACATCTCAGCGAGATCACGGCCCGCGCCGCCCCCGCCTCCACCGCCGCCGCCTTGTTGGAAGGCGACCTGGATGTCAGTGAAGAGCGCCTCGGCCCGCAGCAAGTACTGCAGCGCTTTCTGCTCTTGCGGGACAGCTGCTTTGAGGTCGTAGTCGCCCAGCTCATCAGCCGCCGGACCCATGGTTTCCGCCGCCTTCTCGAGGTTGGCCACAAAGGCCGCAAAGGTCTCATTGGTGCCTGATAGCTGGCGCGCGCGCGTTCTGTCCGCTAGCGTCTGGGCCTGCGCTTGGAGGGTCCGCTGGAGCTCAGCCAACATCTGCGAGCTTTCTCGGATCTCGGCCGCGCTACGGCCATCCTTGGCGCCTTTTTCGTTGATCAGATTCCAGGTTGCCGTCAGGATTTCTTTCTGGCGGCGCGAGATCTCGTTCTGCTCGTTCTGCTGCCCGCCCATGCCGCCCCCGCCGCCCTGCTGGGATTGGCTGAAGTTGCGGTTGTACGGCTGGACTTCGATGAAGTAGATGTCTGTCCGCGCGACGTTCGAGTTGTCGCGAGCCTCGGCGTAGTAGGTGATCACGTCGCCCGGCTGCAGCACAGACGTCATCTCAACGGCGACTTCAGAACCGGGCGAGGGCAACAGCGAAATGCCGCTGTCGAGGCTCAGCGCCGCTTCGGCCCGCATATCTTCGAGGTAGAAGATGTGTTCGGACTTGGCGCTGGATCTACCGCTCGACTTGCCGAGCTGGACGACATTGTCCTCGCCGCCGTTAATCGAGTAGCGCAACTCGAACGCGCGCAGCCCGAAGTCGTCGGTCGCTTCGAAAACTCCCGTGACCTCTTCGATATTCGTCGCGCGCCAATCGCGGCCCGGCTGCAAGACCTTGACGGTCGGCTTCTCGTCAGGAACCTCGGTGATGAAGAAATCCTCGGTCAACCGCACATGCTCGCCATCGTAGAGCGCGGCGATGTGATATTCGCCGTCCTTTGCGACGCTGATCTCAGCCTTTGAGACGAGCCCGTCGGATGACAAGCTGATGTCGTTCTCGTTCACCACCAGCACGCCGCCGGACAGCGGTTTGTCGGTCTTGATCTCGATCTCAACCTTGGTCCCCGTGACGGCGCGGATATCGCCGCCAGGGTCTTCGGTGTACTCTTCGAGGCCGGTCCACTTGGGGTAGGTGTAGGTGACCTTGACGTTCTCGACGTTGGGCATCACCACGACTTGGACTTCGTAAGAGTCCGAGCGGATGCCGCCCGCGGAGATGTAGTATTCGAAAGGCTCACGGACGCCTGTAAAGGTGAACTCAAAGCCCGCGCCCTCGGCCTGACGGGCCATCGGCGCCGCTTCCCAGTCGACGCCGCTTTCGTATTGGGCGTAAATCTCGACGGTCGGGGCATCGAAGCCAACCAATTCGGTCGTGACGGTCAGACTCGACCCGGAGCGAACCGTCGCGTCGCCCGGTTCGACGATGACGTCATAGAGCGGCGAGCGATCAGGCTGAATCCAGCCGCCCCAAAGCCGCGCCGTGCCATAGCCCCAATACCCAGGGCCGGACACTCCCAACCAAACCAACACGACGATCGCCAACACGCCGGCGATGCCAAACGAGGCGATTCGAGGAGTCGTGACAACCGTTTCGGCCGGTGCCGTGTCGGCGACCTTGAGCGCGTCTTCGGCTAACAAGTCAAGTAGCAGGCCGGGTTGTTTTCCTGTCGCTTGGTTGCGCTCGGTTTGATCGACGTAGGTCTCGACTCGACCGTCGAACGCCGGGACGGAGCGCTCGATCTCGTCGGCGACTCCGTCGCTGCGGAGGCGCCGGAGCGGGCGGATCAGAAAGAAGACAACAGCGGCAATTAGGAGCGCGATGAGCGCCGTTCGAGCGCTGATAACGCTCCAATCGGTGAACGCGAGCTTATTGGCAATGTAGACGAGAACGACAGTAAGCAGGAGCGCCGCCAGCGCGGTGGCGCCCGCTCCGCGCGAAGCAATGCTGAGCTTCAGCCTCCGGCGGAACTGAGCGAGGTATTCCTGTAGTCTTCCCGATGACGCCACTTAAGTCTCCCGTCTTACATTCAGATGCCAATTACCCACTACGGATTCTAGCAGTACGATCGCTGCTAACAGGAATAGCAGCAGCCTCCAAATACGAATCGGAGGCGGTTTGATGGACGCTTCCTCAGCGCCGGCGGCGGCGCTGTTTGCGCCTCGCCCTGTGGATTGCCAAAGGGACATCGTGTCTTCGTCGATCTGACGGATGTTCGATTCCCGCGGATCGGGGTTCACCGCGATGAGCTCGACACCGCTCGGGCTGCGCAGCTCGTAGAACCCGACTTGGTCGAGCGGCAGGTCCTGTTGGGTCACCGACGCCGATAACGAAAGGGCGCGATCGCCATTGGGATCGAAGACTTGAACCGTCGACGAGGAGTCGCGTCTTCTGCGCAGCTCGAGGAGCGAGTCGACGATCGATTGGCGCATGCCCTCGTCGAGGCCCGACAGATAGCGCGCGGTTTCGACCACGAACGGTACAAACACCGGCAATACTGGCAAGTCGTTCCAGACGTTGTCGAACGCGGAGGCGAAGATAAACACGCGCCCGTTGCCAAGTTTACGCTCGACCAGCAGCGGCGCGCCGTTAGCCAGCGTGATCGGCGTCTCGTCTTCTTCGGTCACCTGGACGCGCGCATAGCGGAAGAACTTCACGCCTTGGAAGCGTTCGATCCGCCCCAGCGCCGGATGCGACGCATCGACGACGCCGACGGCGTGGAACCCGCCCCGGCTGCGTTCGCGCATAGCCGACGGAGAGACTTTGTGGTCGGTGAGCGGCACCGTTCCCCGGGTCGCGATCTGCGGTCCCACGGCGAATAGCGCCGCCCCTCCGGATTCGACATAGCTCTTGAGCTTTTCCACGAACCTGTTCGACAGCTGAGCCACGTCGGACACGACGACTAAACCAAAATCGTGCGGGGACAGGCGCTCGGCCTCGCCCGGCGAAGAGACTTGCGCCCGGAAGGCGACCTCGGTCGAGGAGTCTAGCGCCGAGCGGTAGTACAGCGCGTCACGCCGCCGCCGGTCATTCGAGATGAACAGGATCGACTCGGGCTCGGAGTTGTCGAGCGCGACCAGCCGGACGTCGTCCCCTGGGAGATCATCGGCTGGTGAAAGTTTGATCTCCACGCGACTAAAACCGTTGGGGGCCTCGAAGCCCGCGAACTGGAACGAAGCGCGGCCCATCGCCGGGACTTCCTTGCTCTCCGACGCCAGTTGCTTGCCATCGATCTCAAGCGTGACGGTCTTGCGAACCGCGCGGCTAGAGAACGCCGCGATGGTGGCCTCGAGCTTCGTCTCCGAGGTATCGAAGATGCGGGTCGATCCTTTGACGGATTCGATCGCCCAATTCTCGGCGTTTGGGTCGCCGACGTTGCGGACGTCGAGCTGGGCGACGGTCGGCAACACGAGGTCGCTGAATCGTCCTGGCGTGGCAGTGTTCTGGTAGTCGGAGATCAGGTGCAGCTCGACCGGCGTATCGGCGTCAGGCGTGAGGCTGCGGACCGCCTCGAGGACGTCAGCATAGGCGTTACGCGACGAATTCGGCTCGAGCGATTCGAGCGCGCTGAGCAACTCGACCTTGTCGCGCGAAGCCTGTGTGACAACGTCGACCGAGGGTCCGGTCGTGAGGATCTGAGCCTGGGCGGCTCCGTCGAGGTCGTTGATGATCGTTCGCGCCTCGGCGACCGCTTGGTCCCAATGGTTGGAGTGATTCATCGACAACGACGTGTCGAGCACGATGAGGTGCAGCGCGGGAATGTCGCTGACCATTGTGGTTGGTGGGCGCTCCCAGATCGGCTTGGCGAACGCGAGCGCGATGAGGGCGTAGATAGCGCAACGCAACGCGAGCAGGAGCAGGTAGCGGAAGCGGCGTTGCAGGAACGTGGTTTGCTTGCGCTTCTCGAAGAACATCAGCGACGAGAAGGGCAGCCGGATGGGGTTCTCGCGCTGCAGCAGATGCAGCCACAGAGGCAGGCCAACGGCGAGAGCGCCGAGCAGAAAGAGGGGCGCTAGCATGGCGTCCTATGCTTCCCGAACCCGCTCCCTTGCGGTCGCGGCTCTGAAGTGGGGCACAGCGGCGTCAGAGCCGCGACCGCAAGGGAGCGGGTTCGGGAAAGTGTTACGTCGGCAGCAACTCTAAAAAGCACCGCTTATCGCCTCCGCTGCCGAAAGATCAGATACTCCCTCAGCGCCAGGTCCAGGGGTTTAGACGTATCGAGCAGCACATGGTCACCTCCCACTCCGGCGATCTCCTTTTCGAGCGCCGCAATGTGCGCTTCCATTCGCCCGGGATACTCCCGCCTGGCGAAATCCGACGAGACTTCCATCAGATCGCCCGTCTCCATATCCTCGAGCACGGTCGACTCGCGAATATCCGGTTTGGTTTCCGTCGGGTCGAGGATATGGAAGAAGACCAGGTCTTGGCCCTGGAACGCCAAAGGCCGGACACCGTCGACGATCTTCTTCGGGTCGGAGTAGAAATCCGAGATGATTGCGACCAGCCCACGCTTGCTCACGTACTGCCGGAAGTGCTCGAACGGTAACTCGAGGTTCGTGTTCTTGGAAGCCTCGGCGCGTTCGAGCGTCGCCAAGATGCTTTGCAGGTTTCCTGGCCGCGTCG
This sequence comes from Bryobacterales bacterium, assembly GCA_965247515.1. GTDB lineage: Bacteria > Acidobacteriota > Terriglobia > Bryobacterales > UBA6623. The sequence continues at coordinate 3,790,467 of OZ252029.1, forward strand.
ACGGGTTGCGGTAGTCTCGCACTTCCTCGTCGAACACGATCAAGCCCACCGCGTCATGTTGCCGAGTCGAGAGGTACGCCAGCGAAGCCGCCAGGTACTTGGCGTATTCGAGCTTACTGACGCCGTTCGACTGGTAGCCCATCGAGGCGCTCGAGTCGACCAGAATCACCAGATGTGTATTGGTCTCCCCGAGGAAGCGCTTGATGTAGGTGCGGTCGGTTCGCGAAAGAACGTTCCAGTCGATGAAGCGAGGGTCGTCGCCCTGTGTGTACGGCCGGTACTCGGCAAACTCCAGGCTGAAGCCGAAGAATGGCGAGCGATGGAGCCCAGTTAGAAACCCGTCGACAACCGTACGGCCGACGAGCTCAATATTGGCAAGGCGAGCGAGAACTGTCGGGTCAAGGAGGTTTTGGACCGCCATCGGGTCGCTCACTCACGAGGAGCGGGTCTCTCCTTGATCAGCTCGGTAAGGATATCGTCGACGGTCACCTTGTCCGACTCGGCATAGAAGTTCGTCAGGACGCGATGACGCAAGACGGGCAGCAGCAGCGACTGTAAGTCTTCGTAGGTCACGTGATAGCGGCCCGCGATCAGCGCCTTGCCTTTAGCGGCCATGGTGAGGAACATCGTTGCGCGAACCGAGGCGCCGTAGTTGACGTATTTCTTGATGCCTGCAGTCGCCAAGGGGTCGGTTGGCCTGGTGGCGCGAATGAGCTCCACGGCATAGCGATTGACCGCTTCTGAAACCGGGACCTGCCGTACCAGCCACTGGAATTTCAAGATGTCTTCCGCGGTGGTGACCGCTTCGACCTCTTCGGGATCAACACCGCCTGTAAAACGGTTGACGACCGCCATCTCCTCAGCGGTATCCAGGTAATCGAGTATCACGTTGAACAGAAAGCGGTCGAGCTGAGCCTCGGGCAGCGGATAGGTGCCCTCGAGCTCAATCGGGTTCTGGGTCGCCAGCACGAAAAACGGCGGCGAGAGCTGATAAGTGTTCCCCCGAACCGTGACGCTCTTTTCTTGCATCGCCTCGAGCAGCGCAGCCTGCGTCTTGGGGGGAGTGCGGTTGACCTCGTCGGCGAGCAGGATATTGGTAAACAGCGGTCCCTGCACGAACGTCCACGTACGGCCGCCGGTGGTCGGATCGTCCTCGATGATGTCGGTGCCGGTGATGTCGGTCGGCATCAGGTCGGGCGTGAATTGGATGCGCTTGAACTTTAGGCCCAGCGCCGTGGCTAGCGTATGGACCAACAGGGTCTTCGCCGTACCCGGCATACCGGTGATCAGACAATGGCCGCCGACCAGGAGCGTGAGCAGCAAGCTTTCGACGACGTCATCTTGGCCAACGATAATCTTCCGCACCTGCTTGCGGATGCGCGTCATCGATGCCGTGAAATGCTCGACGGTTTCGCGAGACTCAGTGGCCTCGAGGTCATTAGTAATGGAGAGACTCATAAGGTTAGGGGTTTAGCGAGCGATTTCGACGAGCAGCTTGAGAGCTGGAGTATAACTCGGTGCGACTTCGAGCGCGAGTAAAACGTGGCGGCGGGCTTTCTGGGAATCTTCCAGTCTATGATAGGCTTGCGCTACCCGAAAATGAGCCGCGGCTTTGTCGTGCGGTCCCATGGCCAGCAGGGCTTCGAACTCACGGGCGGCCTCTTGGACGCGGTCTTCGGCCAAGAGATACTCGCCGAGGTCGGCGTGGAGCTGTTCGTCCGCGGGCCAGATGTAGATCAACGCCTCCAGCGTTTCGATCGCTTCTGTGCGGCGGCCTGCTTCGGTGAGCCAGCCAGCCAACTTTTTTAGCGTTTCGGGTTGACGCCCGCCGATCTTGCGATACGCCACTAACTCCTCGATCGCCTCTTCGCGGCGGTCGAGCTCGTCGTACGCTTTCGACAGCAGCGTGTAGGGCGTGCCGGTCTCAACGTATTCCGGGTAAATGGCCTTGGCTTCATTCGCCAGGTCGATCAGCTCTTCCCATTTCTCTTCGCGCGCGGCGGCGAGTGACTCTTTGAGCTTCGCGCGCCAACCCTTCACGCCTTCCTCGGCAAGCTTCCCGAGGCGCTTGGTGAGAAACTCTTGGAAGAGTTCGTCAAATTCTGCTGGCTTGACGCCCAAGACTCTTTCGATGTTCTGGGCGGTCGTGATCTGCCCAGAGAAGTTGTGGAGCATCTCGACCAACCTCTCGAAGCCCCACTCGCGATCGATGAACTGGCACGTCAGCCCCGACTGGAAGTACGAGACCGCAATCTGATTGGGGTAACTGGGCCGGATGAAGCCTTTGTCCATGTCGGCCACCGGCAGAAGTTTTCCCTCTTCGAAGGCCGCGACGAAGTCAGGCGAGATGCGCTCACCCCAATCCGGACGCGCCTCCCACTCCTCGTACATCGAAATGCCTTCTGAGTACCAACGCGGCACCAGGTGGTTGGTCGCCTCGAGCGTGAAGACATGCGCCATCTCGTGCCACAACGTCGTGCCCCAGTGGTAAGTTCCAGCCTCGCGCGCGCCAGGACTATCCATAGCGACCATGTAGCCGAAGGTCACGCCGAGCAGCCCGATGCCCGGCATGCCCATCGTGCGAACCGCGAAGTCATCGTGATTCGAATAGAGCTCGACATGGATCGGCCGGGTCGGCTTGAACTTGTACTTCTCGCCAAACTCCTTGGCGCTCCGCTCGGCGAGCTCCATCACGTACGGGCGCATCAACTGCGCCTCGTCCTTGTGAAGCCGTACCATGATCGGCGCCTCTTCCAGGGCGTCGAGGATACGCGTTTCGCCCTGCAGCGCCAAAAGATCTTTGCTCGAATACAGCCGGAAATTCTTGAAGCTGTCAATCAAGCGCAGCGAGTTGACGGTCTTGGCGCTGAACGGATCGCCCTTGAAGGCGGTTTCGAGATGAGCGCGGCCTCGCTCCTCGAGGTTCTCTCGCATCAAGTTGACGCCAAGGTCGGCGTGGGCGGACCACAGCTGCGGGTCGAGTGCGACCGCCTTTTCATACAGCGCGATCGCCTCGCGGTAGCGCCTCGTGATGATGTAGAAGTGCGCGACGTCGGAGTAAATCCGCCCGTAGTTGGGGTTGTATTCGAGAGCCTTCTTCGTCCAGTCGCTCTCGGTGACGCCGCGTAGCAGGTCAGCCGCCGCCTTGTAGGTGTAGACCTCGAGCGGCGAGCGCTCAAGCTTTTCGGCTTGTTCTAGCGCGGCGTCGGTCGACTTCTGGGCGGCTTCAATTTCGCCGTCTTCCAGCGCCATTTTGGCCAGCATGAGGTGCGCAACGACCTGCTCGGGCTTCACCTCCAAAGTCTCTTCGATGAGCTTCTTGGCCTTCTCCTCGAAGCGTCCCGCCATCACGGTGGCCAGACCGATTTTGGCGGGCACGTGATCCTCGTCCATTTCGAGCGCCTCGGTGAAGAGCTTGTGCGCTTCGCCCTCTTGGTGAGTCTGGAGGAACAGGTAGCCCCAGCGCACACGGTAATCGGGTTTGTCGGCTTCGGTCTTGACCAAGTCGCGAAAGACTTCGTTGGCTCGTTTAACGTTGCCCAGCGCCCACCATGCCTCGGCACGAATGGCGGCGTTGGGGCTCTGCAGCAGCCCGGTATAGCAGCTATTGGCCTCGGCGCGACGCCCGCGGTCGAAGTGTTCGTCGCAGGCGTTCAACTCCTCGGGACGATCGCCCCGGTCATCGCCATAAACGCCAAATGCCGGGAGCGCGGACAGCAAGGCAAGTGCGACGGTGGCGGTCCTCACTTGGCTTGCTCCGCCTCGATCTCGCTGTGGACGTCCGCAAGCTTGAGCAACAGCTCTTGCAACTCGCCAAAATACTCGCCCTCGGACATCGCGTCCTTGCGGAGCTTGAGCTGATCGACCTTCATCTCGATCGCCTCGCGTCTTGCGATCAACGGCGCCATGGCCGGATCACTGGCCGCCGCGGCCGCCTCGCCCAAGCGCGCCAGCGTGAAGCTTGAGGTGAGCTCCCCCTCGATCCGCGCGTGCTCGGTCGCCAGCCGGCTGGCGGACTCGAAGAAGAGTTTCACCTTCGCGTCGGTATAGTCGTACGCCTCTTGGACAGTGATGGCTTGGTTCTTGTCAATGTCCGCTTCCGGGTCTTCGAATGCATCGGCCCAGTACTTGCCAAACATCGTCACGTTCTTCTCACGGCCGTTCTTGGTCGCGGCGATCACGACACGACCTTTCGTCAAAAGAGCGTCAACCGATCCGCCGCTCGAGCTTGTCGTATTCACCACGAGCTGTCGAGTCGCCTTGATCTTCTCGAGCAGGTTCGCCAAGCGCGCCGCTGTGATGTCTGGGCCGGGGATGTTGAACTTGTAATGGTCGCCGTCGTGAGTACCGTGGCCGATTAAGTAAACCGCCAGCGAATCGTCTTCGGTGAGCGAGTTCTGAAGACCGATGAAGGTCTTGACAATGCTGTCGAGCCTGGCGTCGGGGCCTTGAAGGACGTGAACCATCGACTCGTCAGCGACGGTGCTGTGCGCGGACTCCGACAGCTTCCCAACGGCTTCGGCAAAACGTTCTTCGTATTCCTTCTCACCGCCCAGCCCGCCGATGATGACGAAATGCAGCGCCGCGCTCGCCGGCATCGCCATCAACAGCCCGAGACCCAGAACAAAGCCGGCCGCGCCGGCTTTGGAGCCGCGACCGGAAGGGAGCGGTTGCCCGAGTCGGCGGCACGGTGGCGGCGGCGGGCAACCGCTTGCTTCCGCGCGCGGCTCCGGGGCTTGCACCGGCTGTGGTTGTGAGCGTCTCACTACACAACCCCCCACTTGCGGCGCAACATCCACTCGCCGGCCTTGATGCCGAGCAAGAGCAGGAAGAGCGCCGGCATGTCCCACAAATCGAGAGTCTCCCGCGCGGTGATACCGGCTTCCGAGAAACGGATCTCCTGCGGAAGCCCGGCCACATCATCGAGCGACCAGTAACGCCCGCCCGTCTGCTCAGCGAGCTTTGACAGCAAGGCCTGGTTCTGGGCCGGCGAAAAATCTTCCGCTACGCCATCTTGACGCCGGATATGCAGCGCCTCGCGGCCCAACAAATCGTCGCCCAAGAACGCGCTCACCTCGATGCGATACGCCCCGGTTTCAGCAGCGGTAAACTCAGCCTCGTACACGCCTTCCTCTTCCGGCGAGGGATACATTTCAATCGTTACCGGCTGGTCGGACTCGCCCGTCACCTGCGCCGTTACAATCGCATTGTTGGCCGTCTCGAACTCCTTCGTACGAACCTCGGCGCGAAGCTTCACCCGCGAGTCGTCCGCATAGAGCGATCGATCGCTCGACAGCGTAACCGGCCCCGGGGAATTCGCCGCCAAACTGCGCAGCAACTGCCGCCAAAAGATCTCATGCCGTTCGTCTTCGTGGGGTAAACCCATTTGCCAGCGCCAGCTCCCGCCGGTGGCAAAGATCAAGGTCTTGCCGCGTCCGTAGTTCTGACGCATCAACAGCGGAAATCGTTCATTACCACGCACGCCCTCGAGCAAAACGACAGCCGCCGGCTTGAGCTCGCCGACGCGCTGGTAGTCCGCCACTTCGGGCATCTCTTCCCAGGCCTTGGCGTTCTTCGCGGGGTCGGAATCGAGCCGACAGATCAGCGATTCGCGCCCGTGCGCGGTGAGCTCGACGGTGGACTTCTCGCGCGTAAATGTCGAACCGCTCGATAACTTCGCCGGCAGCGCCTCAGCGACAGTCGAAGCCGCCCAGCCTCCGTCGGAGAGCCCATTGCGACCAGCAATCATCAGTAACGAGCCGCCGCGCTTGCTGACGAAATCCTTGATCATGCGCTGTTGCTCGGGCGTGAAGAACGCCGCCTCGAAGCTCCCAATCATCAACCCGTCGTACGCAAAAAGCTCTTCGCGCGTCGTCGGGAACCCGTCTTTCAAATCCTCAGGGGACTCGACGCCCTGGCGGTAGTACTTGTTCGTTGACGTGCGCAGCAGCGTGACCAGTTTCGCGCTGGCGTCTTTGTCGACCGCGCGGCGTGCGAATTTGTACTCCCAACGCGGTTCGCCCTCGACGTAGAGGATCCGCTTGCGGCCCCGCGGCACATCAAGCACCCGCATCAGCGAGTTGTTGCCGGTGATCTCTTCTCCAGGGAGCGGCTCGAGCGTAAACCGCAGGTCGCGGATCCCCGGATCACCCGCCGAAAAGTCGACCCACTCGCTCTGGACCGTTTCGCCCCGCCGCAACGAGACGTCTTTCGAGGCGATAATCGAATCGCCGTCCCGGACTGTCAGCCGCGTCTGCTTTTGCTCGCCGGGGTGCTGGATCGTCAGCTGTGCGCTCACCCGAGACTTCGGCAGCGCCCGCGAGGCGACCAAAACGTTGCTGAGCTGCGTGTCGCCGGTGATCTCGGTCCGGCCAACGCCCACCGTGTGAATCGGCACCTTGCGCTGGCGGATCTCGGCCATCAGCTCGCGGCTGAACGAGCCCGAGTTGTCCGAGCCGTCGCTGACGACCACCAGCGCTCCGAGCGGAGTCGCAGCGGATTCTCGCAACACGCCGGCTACCGATTCTCCAAGCCGCGTGCTCTGCCCGGGTGCGGGAATCTCCTCAAGCGACTTCAGCCGCTCGACCTCGCCCGTGAACCCGTAGATCCGAACCCGAAACTTTTCGCTCAACGCTTCGAGTACCCCATCGTTGAGCGCAGCCACCGCCTGCTGAAGCCGCGACTGCTCGCCCTCGCCAATCGCCATGCTGCGCGACGTATCGAGCAGAATCGAGACGACATTCTGCTGACTCCTCAGCGACCGCACACCCAACGCCGGCTGCCAAAAGATGAACAGCACAAGCGCCGCCATCGCCGCCTGGACCAGCGTCAGGATGATTTGATTGCGCCGGTCCAAGCGCCCGGGCTTCGAGCGGATATGCCAAGCCAACCCCGCCGCCGCCGCGATGATCAGCAGCACGAGCAGCCAAACCGGCCAGCCCGTCGCAAACAGAAAGTCGCCCTTGCGGTAGGCGGTCAGCGGATAGTTGAAGAGAAACTCAAACACTTGGGAGGCGCTCGGCCGTCAATGCGTCATCGCGTATACGATGTAGTTTATCCCGAAGCGGTAAGCCAAGGCGGTCATTTGCTCCGGATATTGCGGCCAGTCGGCGTGTTCCCAAGCGTCTCCTATGTCCATATTGAAGTTGATCGCGACCATCAAGCGGTCTTCGTCATCGTAGACTCCGCGCCAGTGCGGCGGGAATCCGTCTTGGCGTTCCCAGGTCACTCCGGACCATACGGTGCGAATGCCGGGAATCTGGATGCGCTGGTCGAGGTCGTAGAGCACGTGCAGGACTTCCTCGTCGTCGGAGATCTCGACAATCGGTCGATCCGGGAAGACCCTCTGTAGCGATTCGCGGAACGTCTGCCACTCGTAGCCGCCGTGAAAGTCGTCGACCATCAAGAAGCCGCCGCGCAGCAGATATTCCCGTAGATTGGCGGCCTCAGCTTCGTCGAGATACCAATTCCCGACCTCCACCCCGTAGAGCCAGGGGTAGTCAAAGATTTCCTCGCCCATCGGGCTCACGTACCGGCCGCCGGTCGCGGCGTCGATCACCGTGAGGCGCTGGACGCCCTGCATAAAGTGGTACTCGGCCTCGGGCCAATCGGTCATCCACGACCGCCCGCGCCCGCTGTAGCCGCCGCTGTAGGCCAATCGAGTAAAGAAGAACTCCGCGCGGACGTTGTCTTCCGCGAACCCCATGCCGGGCAAGCGTGGCTGGTAAGAACGCCCGCGCCGGCCGAACTGCGCCAGGAGAGGTAGCGCGACGATGACGACGAGCGTCGCGGTGAGCAGTAGTCGGCGATGCGATCGTTTCATGCCCGTTTCGATGCCAAAGCGTAGCATAAGGCATCGGCGGATCTTTGTACTTTTTGTACCCGTCGGGACCTCGGCGCTGTCACGCGCCAGCACGTCCCGGGTCATTGAGCTCGGACCCTCGCCGGCAGCCTTTCACGGCCGCGACCTGCGCCACGCTAACACCACGAACCCAAACACTGACAGCGACGCGATCGCAGCGACCGCTAGCGCCGCAAGACACGGGTGGGTCTCGAAGTCGATGAGCGCCTCGGAACTCTCATAGTTGTGGGCGAATGCCTTCGTCGAAATCCTCGGACGGATCTTCCCCCCAGCGGAAGGCTCGTTTGACGGGCTAACTGCTTGGCTTGCTTGGCTTTAACACGTTTGGGGGCGCTTTTAGTGTACCCATGTATTATGCTATTGTATCGTTTATTCATTGTGTTATTTGTGATATAATATACCCATGTATGTTGAGTCCGTCCCCAATCGCAACTCGCCGCCCGCCGTCTTGCTGCGCGAATCCTTCCGCCAAAACGGCAGAGTCAAAAAACGCACCCTCGCCAACCTCTCCTGCTGGCGCCCCGTCCGCGTCGAGGCCCTCCGGCGCGCCCTCCGCGGCGAGTTCGATCAGCTTCCCGCCACTCCCGTCTGCGGCCCCGTCTTTGGCCTGCTCTTCGCGCTCAAGCAACTCGCCGATGAGCTGGGCCTGACCGCCGCGCTGGGTCGAACGCGGGCCGCCAAACTCGCCTTGTTCCTGGTGCTGGCGCGCCTGGCCCACCAAGGATCGCGGCTCTCGGCCGTGAGCTGGGCCGCCGATCAGGCCGTCGCAGAAGTGCTGGGTCTGGGCGCCTTCGACGAAGACGACCTCTACGCCGCCCTCGATGATCTGAGCGCCCGCCAAGTGAAGATCGAGCAAGCGCTATACCGCCACTACCTCGAGCGCCGCGGAGCCCCGCCCAGCTTGCTGCTCTACGACGTCACCAGCTCGTACTTCGAAGGCCTGCACAACGCGTTGGGCGAGTACGGCTACAATCGCGACGGCAAGCGCGGCAAGAAGCAAATTGTGATCGGACTGCTGGCCGATGACCAGGGCGAGCCGCTGGCGGTGCGGGTGTTTGCCGGCAACCGCAACGATCCGACGACCGTGCCGGATCAGATCCGCATCGTCAAAGAGCAGTTCGGAGTCGAGGAGTTGGTCTTCGTCGGCGACCGCGGGATGGTCAAGAGCAAGGGCAAGCAGGCGCTGGGGGAGGCCGGGCTGCGCTACATCACGGCGCTGACCGATCCCCAGATTCGGCGGCGCTTGAGCGAAGGGGTGCTGCAACTGGAGCTGTTCGCTGAACAAGTCTGCGAGGTCGAAGCCGACGGCGTGCGCTATGTGCTGCGCCTCAACGCGTCCGAAGCCAAACGGCAACGGCAGCGGCTCGAGGACAAGCTGGCCAAGCTGGGAGGCAAGCTCGACCGACGCAACCAGAAAGTCACGGCCTCTTCCCGTTGCGAGCCCGCGGCCGGACTGCGCCAGCTCAAGCCCTGGCTGGCGCGTCACAAGCTGACAGAATTGGTCGAGTTGCGCTTGCAGGGACGTACGCTGGTCGTCGAGCGCCAGCAGGCGGCGATCGAGCAGGCGCTGGAGTTGGCGGGCTGTTACGTGGTCGTGACCGATGTCGCCTCCGAGCGCATGAGCGGCCAAAGAGTGCACGACCATTACGTGAGCCTGCAGCGGGTGGAGCGCGACTTTCGGCAGCTGAAGACGGGCTTGCTCGAGGTGCGGCCGATCTTCGTGCGCAAAGAAAGCCGCACCCGAGGACATGTGTTGTGCAGCATGCTGGCGTTGAAGCTGAGCCGCGAATTGGAACGGCGGATACAAGCGGCGTTTGGCACGACCGACGACGACCCGCACGCGATCACCTTGCCGGACGCGCTGGCGGCGTTGGGGCGACTGTGTCTATTGGAATATCGAGTGGATGAGCAGACCAGCGTCACACGGCTGCCGATTCCCGACGCCCGCCAAACAGAAATCCTCAATGCGTTGGGGGTTTCGCTGCCGCACAAGTAACCTGTAGACAGACGCCGATCGCCCGATCCATCCCATAACCGACGCGAATTCAGGAAGTTGGCGGCGAAACTCTGCTCGCTGGCGGGGGGAAGATCCGTCGGACCTCGCTTCGCCGGGCCTCCTCGAGGGCGCTCGCCGGAAAATTTTCAGCAGATGTGGGCGGTTTCAGGTAGACGGAGTCCGAGGGAGAGCTTTCGCAACAAGGACGCCGCGGCCCCCAGCCGGTCCGCCTCGCGCCCGGCGGCCGAGCGCAGCTCTTGGAGCGAGTCCTCGACCGCTTCGATCACGCCGCGCAGAGCGTCCGTTTGCTCTTGGACGAGCCGGTCTTCGCTCAGAGCGGCGCGTGAGCGGGATAGCGCGGCGCGCAGACCCGCAAGCTGCAATTCCATTGCGTTGATGTCCGCGCGGTCGATCGCGCCCGAGAGCCGATCAGCCGCGGCTCGGCATTGCGAAGTTTCGAGAGAGCTCTCCATGTCAGGCGGTCTTTCGCCAACTATCTCATCGGCCGGCTCTAGCGTGCCTAGACTGGATATTGTGACGGTCGAATGAGGTTTGCGATTGTCGGCGCTGGGCAAGCCGGGCGGTTGCGCGCCCGCGCGCTGTCCCGGGTTTCGAATTGGAGTGAACCCTAAAAATGAGACATTGAAATTTGGGACGAATTTCAGCGAATGGAAAGGAGTCCAGGATGGAAAGTCTCAAGCCGCGCAAGCCGCGGGAGTTCACGGTGGAGTTCAAGGAAGCCGCCGCCAGGCGGCTCCTAGCCGGCCAGAGCGGCACAGCGCTAAGCCGCGAGTTGGACGTCAAGCGCAGCCTGCTGTACCGCTGGCGGGACGCCTATCGCCAGGAAGGCGTCAACGGCTTGAGCCGGCGGCGAGGCCGGCCGAAACCCGGCCGCTCGGCGCCGCCCAAGATCCCTCGCGATCCGCGCGACGAACGCATCGCAGAGCTCGAACGACTGCTCGGCAAACAAGCCGCAGAGCTCGATTTTTTCGGACAAGCCTTTCGCGCCTTGAACCTCGCAGCCCCGACCAACGACGCCGGTGGCGCGAGCGGATCTACTCCATCGTCGAGCAGATCAGCGCCAAAGGCTCGCTCAGCGTCGAACACGCCTGCGAGCTCGGACGCGTGAATCGCGCCGGGTTCTATCGCCGGCTCGCCGTGTCGTCGCCCGCCGAGTGCGACATGGAATTGCGTGACCGCATGCAGCGGATTTCGCTCGAGAATCGTCGTTACGGCTACCGCCGCGTGACGGCCGAGCTGCGCCGCCAAGGCTTCCTCGTCAATCACAAAAAGGTCCTGCGGATGATGCGTAAGGACAACTTGCTGGCGGTACTCAAGCGGCGCTTCGTGCTAACAACGGATTCGAACCACTTCTTACCTGTTTATCCGAATCTAGCGGCGCACCTGAATGTGGACGGCGTCGATCAGTTGTGGCAATCCGATATCACCTACATTCGCTTGCGCGAGGCGTTCGTCTACCTCGCCGTGGTGTTGGACGCCTACTCGCGACGCGTGGTCGGCTGGCGGCTGGGGACGACGCTCAAAGCTGAGCTGGCTGTAGGGGCGTTGCGCGATGCGCTCGAGCTCAGACGCCCTGCCGCGGGGTGGATGCATCATTCCGACCAAGGCGTACAGTACGCTTCGAGCGCCTATGTCGAGCTGCTGGAGCAGCACGGCGCGATCATCTCGATGAGCCGCCGCGGCAACCCCTACGACAACGCGCGGGCGGAGAGTTTCATGAAGACGTTGAAGGCGGAGGAGGTTTGGTTGCAGCGTTATCGCACGCTTGACGAGGCGCGCGCATCGATCGGCGAGTTCATTGATGAGATCTACAACCAACGCCGGCTGCATTCGGCGTTGGGATATCGTCCGCCGGCGGAGTTTGAAGCGCTGGCGCGGCCGGCGGCAACAGCAGCGAGGAATCCGAAGTATGAGTTTTGAGAGGCATAGGCAAATCTATCAATCCGATGGGCCCTGGGCGGGCAGGGAGACATCGCCGGCGTTGGAGAAGCCGGGAGCGACCTTGGCGGCCGCCCCCGGCGCTCATCGTCTTGATGAGTTTGCGGCCGGGTATTCCTTGGCGGGTTGCTCTCCAGCAGAGCCCGCTTCCGCTTCCCCGGCTAGGACCAGCGTGCGACGATACAGCGAAGAAGGCAAGCGTTTTGCGGTGAATCGTAACCTGTCCCGATTTCGACTGTCTCACGCTTGGGGTTCACTCCAAATTGCCAGCTTGTAACCGTCGCCGATATGGACCGCTCCCGCGCCGAGGCGGTCTGTTCTGACGCGACGGCCGATTATCGACCAGCCGTTGAGCGTGCAGATGTCGACGCGGTCGTTGTTTCGACGCCGCCAAACCTTCACGCCGAAGTGGCAATTGCCGCGCTCGAGGCCGGCAAGCACGTCTTGTGTGAAAAGCCGCTCGCCCCCAATCTCGAAGAATGCCGAGCGGTCCTCGCCGCCTCGAGCAGCGCGCAGCGAGTCATCGCGACGGGGTTCAACCACCGCTTTTTCCCAAACGTTCAGTTCGTTCGCCACGTCATCTCAGGTGGACAGATCGGCGCCCTGCGACATCTCAGGGCTTATGCTGGGCACCCGGGCCAGTCCGAGTTCCGCAGCGACTGGGAGCATTCCGCAGAGGTAATCGGCGGCGGAACTCTGATGGACAACGGTATTCACTTGATCGATCTGGTCCGATTCTTGGGGGGCGAATTCGACGAGGCTGTGGGCGAGCTCGAGCCAGGCGCCGACGCGGAGGCGAACGCTTTCGGATTCCTGCGGGCCAACGACGGCCGGATCGCCGAGCTAGCCTCGAGCTGGAGTGAATGGCGCGGCTACCGCTTCCACGTCGACGCGTACGGCGAGCGCGGGATGGTGCGCGCCTACTATGGACCTTTGCTCGCGGTGGTGGCAACGGACAAGAAATCTTGGCGCGTGTTCCCGGCCGCCAACTTGCGGGACAAGCTCTTCGGCTGGCAGGCTACGGCCGCCGACGCGATCTTCCGAAGCCAGTCGGCCGACTTCAACGCCATGGCCTTGACGTTGGGCAAGAGCCTCGCCTTGGTGTTCGTCATCTTGCTCGGCGTCTCGACTGTCGTCGCCGTTTCGCTCTCACGAACGATCACGTCAGCCATTCACGACCTCCACGTCGGGACACGGCTGGTCGACCAAGGTGACTTCTCACACCGCATCGCCGAGCGAGGCAGCTCCCAGCTAACCGAGCTGACACGCTCATTCAACTCGATGACCGCATCGATTGAGCGGCTGATCGAAGATTCCAAGGAACGTGAGCGCCTGGAGGCCGAGCTCTCGATCGCGCAGGAAGTTCAAGCCCAGCTCTTCCCACGCTCGGCCCCGCAGCTCAACCGTTTCGAGATCCTCGGCGTCTGCCGGCCGGCGCGCTCGGTCTCGGGAGACTTTTACGACTACGTGCAGCTCTCGGACACGCGCGTCGCCGTGTCATTCGGAGACGTCTCTGGCAAGGGCATCTCCGCCGCGCTCGTGATGGCGGCGGTTCACTCAACCATTCGCACCCAGCTCGTCGGACTCGATCATCTCGCGGACCAAGACGCCTTCCGGGGAACAGTCGCCAGCCTGGTCGCCGAGACCAACCGTCAGCTCTGCGCCAGCACCGCGGCCGACAAATTCTCGACGCTACTGTTCGGGATCTACGACGCTCCAACCGGCGCCTTCACCTACACCAACGCCGGACACCTACCGCCGATGATCGTGCGGGGCTCTGAAACCCACGAGCTTGACGTGAGCGGAATGGTGGTCGGCGCCTTCCTAGAGCCGCTCTACGAGTCGAGCTCCCTACGGCTCCAAAGCGGAGATCTGTTCGCCGCCTTCACCGACGGCGTCACAGAGCCGGAAAACCCCTACGATCAGGAATTCGGCGAAACCCGCCTCGCCGAGCTGCTAGTCCGCGAAGCCGATCGGCCGCTCGACGAAATCATCCGAACAGTGATGGACGAAGTCGACGACTGGACCGACAGCCCCGAACTGCAAGACGATATGACCATGCTACTGGCGAGGCGGCTGTAAAAGTGGCCCGACCGTTCAGGCAGCTGCTGCTGATCGTCGTGCTCATGTCGTCGGTGCTGTCGCTCGGCACCTTCGGATATCGGTTCATCGAGCATCAGAGCTATTTCGATAGCTTCTACATGGCCCTTATCAGCCTGGCTATAACGAGCACTGGGATCTCAGCGACGAGGGACGTGTTTTCACGTCGATCCTGCTGATCGTCGGTGTGACGGTTGTCTTTTCGTCAATCGGCATCATGAGCGACCTCGTTCTGCAGCTGGAGCTGGGAAACTATTTTGAGAACAAGAGGTTGGCCCGCATGTTGGACCGCATAAAGAACCACTACATCGTTTGCGGCGTCGGGCGCGTCGGGCGCTCGGTCATTGGCGAGTTGATCGAAAACGGCGCCTCGGTTGTCGCCATCGACGGCGACTCCGAAATGGCCAAGTGGGCCAGCGACCAGAAGATCCCGACCGTGGTCGCCGACGCCTCGCTGGACGAAACCCTGATTGACGCCAGCATCGAACGTGCCGCCGGCCTGGTCGTTTCCACCGGCAGTGACGTTCAAAACGTCTACGTCACTCTGACGGCTAGAGGCCTAAATCCAGAGCTGAAAATTTCGGCGCGCGCGAGCGACGATCAAGCGGAAGACAAGATGCGCCGCGCCGGAGCAACGAACGTATTCACCCCCTACGCCTTCATCGGGCACCGCATGGCCCAATCGGTCTTGCGTCCACAAGCGGTTCGACTGCTCGATGTTGCGTTCGCATTTCGCGGCTCGGGGATCGACCTCCGCGTTGAGCAGATTCTGGTTTGCCCGGGGTGCCAGTTGGCATCAACGCCCCTGGAGAGAAAGGAGCTCGAAGAACGACTTGGCGTGATCATCCTAGCCATCACAAGCGCGTCCGGCGAGGTGCGGTTCAATCCGCCCGAAGCCTCGCCAGTTGACGCCGGAGAATTCCTGATCGCAATGGGTGAACAGTACCAAGCTCGAAGCCCTCGAGCGCGAGCTCGGGAATCCGACAGCGGCCTAGGCCGGCGGACTTGCGATTGAAGTGGCCGGGGAAGACGGGGAAGGTTGGCCCCGAGACGCTCCGATGCTATACTCACATCGCTAAGTTACTGATTAACATAATCTTATGTTTATTGCGAGGTTGCGATCCGAATCGATCACTGAAAAGGAGGGCTATGAAAACCTACATTTTTAAGGTCGTCATCGAACAAGATGAGGACTTTGACGGTCATCCCTCTGGCTGGCATGTCTATTGTCCAACCCTTGAAGCAAGGGGAGGTTCCACCTGGGGAAAGACGAAGGAGGAAGCACTCGCAAACATCCGCGAAGTGCTTGAAATGATTGTCGAGGAAATGAATGAAGAAGGGGAACAAGTCCCGACAGACCCTGATGGCGACATTCAGATCCTTACGGATTCGCCGGTTGCGATAGCCCAGTGAGGGTGTGGCGATTGACAACTCCAAGCTCCGGGGACTCACTGCTTCTAAGGTGACCTCGGCGCTCCTCGCTGATGGCTTTGTGCCGCTCCGGCAACGAGGTTCACATCGACGTTACAAGCACTCGACAGACGGCCGCCGCGTGACCGTGCCAATTCACCCCAGCTCGAAGACGTTCCATATCAAAAACCTGAAGAGTATGATCGAAAAGCAAGCCCGCTGGAGCGAAGATGACCTTCGTAGGCTGGGGCTCCTGAGATGACAGGCTGCTGTGATAGCGGCCGCCTGCTCAAGCGCTTCGGCCATCTTCAAATGCAAATTGTCGCTAAGAATCTCAAACTCAGGACGCCGACAGCGACTCAGTCCGACCGGTAGCCGACGCCCCAGATCTTCATCAGATCACGGCAACCTTCGGCGAAGTCGCCCCGAAAGTCGACGTTTTGTAGAGACGGCAGCACCCACGATAGTTCTCTCGGGTCGCAGTCGCTGACCAGGATCGGAACGATCTTGCCCTTAAACTTCCGCTCCTGCATCGCGAACGCTACCTCGCGCTCAACCCACATCGAGGCTACCGCCGGCTTTGACAAGATAATCGCGAACCAATCACAGCGCTCGAGCGCCAATCCAATCTCGTTTTGCCATTGTTGAGAACCCGCGATATCGGTCTGGCTAAACCAAACTGGAATCCCGTGGGCGCGTACCCGCTGGCTGAGCCTCAGTGCAAAATCATGGTCAGCGGAAGAGTGAGACAGAAAGATCTCTTCAGGGCGCTCACGCGGCACGTTCGATCACTCGCCGCCTAAAGCGGCCGCGACGTGCTCGCCGAGGCGTTCGAGTCCCTGGTTCGAAGCGTCAATCGGTTGCAGCTGCTCGAGGACCCAGGGCATCTCGTCGGTTGCCTGTGCAATCACCGGCACGAGGTGACCGTCAAATCGCGGCTGGATATACGCATATTGGAGTTCTCGGCCGACTTCCTCGGACTTGACGGCATCCGGTGACATCACCACCACCATGGCGCCGGCCTGCTCGAGCGCTTCGGCCATCTTCGAATGCCAATTGTCGCCGGGAAGGATCTCAATCTCAGGACGCCAGACATCAAAGCCGCGCCCCGCTAGTTGCTCAGCCAACGCCCTTGCGAAAGCGCCGTCAGGTGCGGCGTGGCTCACAAAGACTTTCAGAGGTTGCTGGTCCGCCATTCTGATGCTCAGTATAACGGGCCCTAGGGCTTATGGTTCGCTTCCCAGGCCTCGTAGCTGTGGGTCCGCCGTCCGGTGTATCGGTAGGTGTCGAACACCTCAGCGCGTCCCAGGGCTCGGGGATCCCCTTCGGCTTTCAGGGCCCGCTCCATCTCGTCGCGCAGCTTCGACTTGATCGGCCAATACTGCTGGTCGTTCGCCAGGTCGTTGACGCACTCGGGGTCTTCCGAGACGCGGTAGAGCTCCTCCGGCGGGCGCTTGCCGAACGACATCCGGTAGTACTGGTCGAACCGCCCCAAGATGGCCGACTTGGTCGGACTCCCGTCGCAGTTGCGATAGCCCGTTTCAGGATTCCCCGCCGGCCAACGGTCCGGTTCGTAGTTGCGGATATAGAGCCATTCCGGCGTCCGAATCGCCCGTACCGGATACCCCTCATCGTTCGGCCGCCCCAGATCGTGCCGTTCCTTGCCCACTAGCATGCGATTGCGGCTCGAATCGACTTGGCCCGAATCGTCGGATTTCCGAACATCCACAAAACTCTCGCCCGTAATCGAGTCGGGGATCTCGACCCCGGCCGCCTCGAGAAACGTCGGAGCGAAGTCTCGAACGTTGATGAACTCATCGACCTTCCGGCCAGCCTTCATACCTCCCCAACGCACCGCCAACGGCAGGTGAGATCCGTACTCGTAGATCTGTCCCTTCACCCTCGGGAAGGGCATCCCGTGGTCCGAGGTCACCAGCACGAGCGTGTTATCGAGCTCGCCGATCTCCTCCAGTTTCTTGAGGATCTTTCCGAGCTGCGTGTCGAACCACTCGACCTCGACCGCGTAGTCGGTCAAGTCGCGCCGGATCGTCTCGTTGTCCGGATAGAACTTCGGAACATCGACCGCCCGAGGGTCCTTCTTGGTCTTCTCCCCCGCGCCATCTTCGTAGGCCCGATGAGGCTCATGCGTTCCAAACCAAAAGCTGAACGGCTGACCCGCCTTGCGGGCGTCGAGGAAATCGTCGAAGTTCCCGGCGTAATCGCGCGACGACATGGCCCGAAACGGCGCTTCTAGCGTGCGCTTGTTGTACTCGGGCCCGGCGGGATTGCGTTTGAAGCCGCCCGCCACATGGTCCCCAGGCCCCCAGCCCTTACCCGTGTAGCCGACGTGATAGCCGGCCGCCTCGAGCAGATCGGGATAGACCGGCCAAGTCGCCGGAAACACCCCGAAATGATTGATCGCCTCGCCGAGCTGCCAGGTGTTCCGGCCGGTGAGGATGCTGGCGCGGCAAGGACTGCACTTGGGGTTTGAAGTGAAGCAGTTGGTGAACAGAGCCCCCTCACGAGCGACTCGATCAAACGCCGGAGTCTTGACCCAATCGACGCCATAGACGCCGGCGTGCGGCCAACCCCAATCGTAGTCGATCGCGAATAGGATATTGGGGCAGCTGGCCTGAGCCGGCAGGGCCGACGCGGTCAGCGAGGCTAGAAGAAATTCACGGCGAGTCAGCGGCATCGCGCTATCGTAGCGCGCCCAGCGAAGTACCCGATAATAGTTAGGTGGCTTGAGATGAAGCGCGCGAAAGGCTTGCGAATTGATCTGGCGGACCGTCAATACCGCCGCCGCCATTTTGAGACGGTCCCGCTCCCGTCCCGCGACTAAGGCTCACTGATGGAATTTCTCTGGAGTCCCTGGCGCTATCGCTACATCAAAGAAGGGCCGGGGTCGGACGGTTGCGTCTTTTGCAACATCGCCGCGTCCGATGACGACGATAGCAACCTAGTCGTGTTCCGCGGCGTGACGAACTTCGTTGTGCTGAACCGCTACCCTTACACCAGCGGCCACGCCATGGTCATCCCGGCGGCGCACTATGGCACGCTCGAGGAGACTCCGGTCAAGACGCTTGAAGAGAACATGCGGCTGGTTCAACGCCTCGAGCGCGCCATTCGACGAGCTTACAGCGCCGAGGGGATCAACATCGGAATCAACGTTGGGAGAGCAGCCGGCGCGGGCGTCGCGGGACACATCCACACGCACGTTCTGCCGCGCTGGGTGGCGGACTCGAACTTTATGACGGTCACGGCCGAGACGCGGATCCTGCCTGAGGAGCTATCTGATACTCTCGCCAAGCTGCGCGCCGAGTTCGAGGCTGCGGAGTAGGGAGGTGTCACCGTCCACGCCTCTGTGGCCCACGGTGCGAACTTGGGTGGTTTTCGGCGGAGTATCTGATGGCCTTGCAGACCACGTATCAGGATGAAAAACGGCCACACCGGAGCCGCGACCGTAAGGGAGCGGTTGTCGCAACCGCGGGCAACCGCTTGCTTACGCGCGCGGCTCCGGGGCGGCGATGCATTGGCCGGTGGAGCGGGTTTTCGACGGGGTCGCTCCAGTGAGTAGGGTGCTCCGCGATCTGCCGACCGAGCGGATCAACCCTCGAACCCGCGATCTCGACCAACTCGCCAGCGCCGACTTGCTCGCGGCAATCAACGGCGAGGACGCCGGCGTCGCCCAAGCCGTTGACCGCGAGATCCCCAACATTGCCAGGGCGCTGGACGCGATCCACCAACGCTTCGCTCGCGGCGGACGGCTTGTCTACATCGGGGCCGGGACCAGCGGCCGGCTCGGGGTCCTCGACGCCGCCGAGATGCCGCCGACCTTCGGCGTCGATCCCGGCCGGGTACTCGGCGTGATGGCCGGCGGTCCGGGCGCGATGTTTCGGTCTTCGGAGGGAGCCGAGGATAGCGAACGGCGCGGTGTACAGGATCTTGAGTCGCTGGATCTCACGGCGGATGACTGCGTAGTTGGGATCGCCGCCAGCGGCCGCACCCCTTATGTGATCGGCGGGCTGCGATACGCTTCACAGGTTGGGGCGCTGACGGTTGCTCTGACGACGAATCCGGAGGGAGCGATCGTCGAAGAGGCCCAGATCGCGATCGCCCCGAATGTCGGCCCAGAGGTCATCGCTGGTTCCACTCGAATGAAGAGCGGCACGGCGCAGAAGCTGGTCCTCAACATGCTCTCGACCGGGCTTATGGTGAAGATGGGCTATGTCGAGGGCAACCTGATGGTGAACGTGCAACCGACCAACGACAAGCTCAGAGCGCGTGCGACCCGCTTGGTGATGCAACTCGCCGAATGCGACGAAGCTCGCGCCTGGGAAGCTCTGAAGAAGTCTGGCGATGTCCGCGAAGCCGTGCGGACCATTCGTCGCGCGGACAATTCGTGAGGGGTAGATGGACAAACTGCGTATCCAGGGCGGCAGGCCGCTCAGCGGAGAGATCCCCATCAGCGGCGCAAAGAACGCCGCCTTGCCGGCGCTGGCCGCGACCTTGCTTACCGCCGAAACGGTCAGGCTCGAACGGATCCCCGGCGTCGTCGACATCCGAACCATGGCCCGGCTGCTCTCGGCGATTGGCGCCGAAGTTGATCAGGATGGGGCAGGCGGCTATCAGGTTCGTTCAAGCGAGATCACCGAACCGGTCGCTCCGTACGAGCTCGTCAAGACCATGCGCGCCTCGAGCCTCGTACTCGGGCCGTTGTTGGCCCGCTGCGGCCGCGCGCGGGTGTCGATGCCCGGCGGATGCGCGATCGGCGCCCGTCCGGTCAACCTGCATGTAGAGAGTCTCGAGCGGCTAGGGGCGAGGTTCCGCCAAGAGGCCGGCTACATCGAAGCGGTCGCTGAAGACGGGCTGCGCGGTGCACGCATTACGTTTCCAAAGATCACCGTCACCGGCACCGAAGATCTGATGATGGCCGCCACACTGGCCCAGGGCGAGACTATCATCGAGAACGCCGCGCGCGAGCCGGAGGTCGTCGACCTCGCGGTGATGCTGCGCAAGATGGGCGCAAAGATCGAAGGCCACGGGACATCCACGATCACGCTCCAGGGGGTCAGCGAGCTGGGTGGCGCCGAGCACGCCGTCATCTCCGACCGCATCGAGGCGGGCACGTACCTCATAGCCGGCGCGCTGGCCGGACAGGGCCTTCGCATCACGGGAACCGACGCCGGCCACATCGAGGCCCTTACGACGAAGCTCTCGCAAGCCGGCGTCCCGCTGGAGCACGACGGCGACGCCTGGACGGTCTCGGCCGGCCGGCCCATCCTGCCAATCGACATCACGACCGAAGAGTTCCCTGGCTTTCCGACCGACATGCAAGCGCAGTGGATGGCGCTGATGGCGTTCGCGAACGGCGATTCGCACATCGTAGAAACCATCTTCGAGAACCGCTTTATGCACGCAGCCGAGCTGAGCCGCATGGGCGCGCCAATCGAGGTCTCAGGCAGCCGCGCGACGATTCGCGGCCGGGCGACGATTTCAGGCGCCAACGTGATGGCCTCTGACCTCCGGGCGAGCGCCTCCCTGGTGCTTGCGGCCTTGGCCGCCGAGGGCGAAACTACGATCCATCGCGTCTATCATCTCGACCGCGGATACGAGGATATCGACGGCAAGCTACGGGCCGTCGGGGCCGCGATCGAACGCGTGGCATCCTAGCCGCGGTGATATCCTCGAAGAATGGCTTTTTGCACGAACTGCGGCACTCAACTCAGCGACGGCACCGCCTTCTGCAGCAACTGCGGAACTCAGCTTGGCGCCGCCCCTGCGGTGATGGCTACCGCGACGCCGGAAACGTACTCCGGACCTCCGCCCGATTACACCATCGAAGGTGACAACCTGGAGGTCGTTCGGGTCAAACTCAAGGCGGGTCAGGAACTCATCGCCGAGGCCGGCAAGATGGTCTACAAGACCCGCAGCGTCGAGTGGGAAACGAAGATGACCGGCGAGGGAATCGGCGCCAAACTCTTCGGCGCCTTGAAGCGCAAGTTGACCGGAGAGTCATTGTTCCTGACGCACTTCTCGACCCGAGGAGGCGAGGGAGAAGTCGGTTTCGCGGGCGACTTCCCCGGCCGCATCCAACCTTTCGATTTGGCCGCGGGCCAGTCGGTTTTGGTCCAGCGCGACGGCTTCATCATGGCCGAGGCGGGCGTAAAGCTCGACATCGCGTTTACCAAGAAAATCGGCGCGGGCTTGTTCGGCGGCGAAGGGTTTATCCTGCAGAAACTCACTGGTCCAGGCGTAGCGTTCATCCACGGCGGCGGCGACTTTGTCGAGTTCGAGCTCGCCGCCGGTGAGACGCTCCAGGTCGACACCGGCTGCGTGGTGGCCTTCGATGAAAGTGTGACCTACGACATCCAAATGGCCGGTGGAATCGCCACCAGCATCTTTGGCGGTGAGGGGTTATTCCTGGCGACTCTGAACGGCCCCGGACGGGCGATCATTCAAACGATGACGCTGTCGAAACTGCGCCGCGAGCTTGGCGGGGGCTTGGGGGCGAAGAAGGGCGGCGGCGAGGCGAGCGGGCTGGGGACGTTAACGAATTTCTTCGGCAGCGACGACTAGATCCAACCAAGCCGATCGACCCAGTCTTCAGCATCGTCTTCATCCCAGATTGCACCAACGTCCTCGATCGCTCGACCGATCGGCGTCCGTTGCGGGACGAGGAGCACGCCGCTGCAACCTCCGGTCGCAAGAAGCCGGTCTCGGAAGTGCACAGGCATTGTCTTGATGTCATGACTGAGCAGAACCCGCCCCTGTGTACTCGCCGCCGAGAGAACTTCAGGGTCCAGCCGGCCGCGCAGGTTCGCCTGGTCGGCGGTCAAAATGTCAATACCCAAGAATCGCTGCTCTAGACCCTCGCGAATCCGACGATTGAAATTCTCATCACTCAGAAAGCGAACCTTCACGGACGACCTCACGCGGGGCTTTCACGAGGTGAGGATACTTCTCCTTGAACGCGTGCAAGATCTCTTCCTCTTCCTCGAACTCTCGCTCAATCGCCTGATCGGTTTCGGTCGTGTGCGCTAGGTAATAGGTGATGCCGCCGTTCACTTCGTCGATCGTGAGGGTCGGATAGCACTCGCGGATCTCCTCAGGAGGCTCGCCATCCCGGAAGAGCAACACAATCGCGCGGAGAGGCACACGCGACCCAACGATTCTGAGCACCCCGTCTCTCGACTCGACGTACTGCGACATCGCTCTCATTGTGGCATGCGCCCGCGTCTCATCGCCAAGGCAGCGTCCTCTTTGGCGTCACTCAGAAACCGAACTTTCACTAACGGCCTCGCGCAGCGGCCTTAGCAGATGCGGATGGCGCTCCCGCCACTCCTTGAAAGCCTTTTGTTCTGCCTCGTACTCCTCTTCCAGGGCCGTGTCTAGCGCTTCTCGGTCCGCAAGGTAGTAGGCGATCGCCCCATAAACTTCTTCCAAAGTCAGAGTTCGGTAGCACTGCTGAATCGCCTCGGCGGATTCGCCGTCGCGAAACAGTAGAACGATCGCGCTCAAGGGCACACGCGAATCTGCTGTGCGATAGCCGTTCTCGGCTTTTGTCACGTACTTCGACATCGCCCTTATTGTGACATGCGCCGAGGCGAATCGCGGAGGGGCCCCATCATAGGGTGCGCGACACAAATGTGATGGGAAGGCGTAACTCGAGTGGCCCCCAAGCTGATCTGAGCGTATGGTGTACGTACAGACGGACAAACTGGGCCCCTTTGTCGGGCCTCGGCAGACCCCAACCTTACGGTTGGGGCACGTTGTTGACGGCAGACGTATTCCACGTGCCATACCCGTCAGGGTATGGTCGACAGCGTTGCACCCTCCCGACAGCCTGAAAACAAGAGACTTGCCCTGAGCGCCCCTTTGCAATACCGCAGAGCCCAGCTCAACGTCACAAATTTGTCGTACACCCCCCATCATAGAGCCGGCGGCCCCATCGGTTCGGCGGCGGCGACTAGGCTACGTAAAGCCTAGGCAACCCATTCCAGCCTATCCACCCAGTCATCGGCATCGTCTTCTTCCCAAATCGTCCCGATGATTTCGATCGCTCTGCCGATAGACGTCTGCTGCCGAAGCACGATCACACCGCCGCTGCCGCCCGAGTAGAGCCGGTCTTTGAAATGGCCGGGCATCGTCTTACAGTCGTGCGTCAGCAGGACCCGGCCGACTTCGGCGGCAAACGAAAGAACTTCGTCGTCCGGCCTGCCGCGTAAGTCAACATCATCGGAGGTGACGACATCAATCTCAGCGAAATGGCGCTTGAGGCCATTGAGAATTTTGTAGCTGAAGTTTTCGTCAGCGAGAAAGCGAAGTTTCACCCACGGACCTACGCACACCGCGAGCGAGGTGAGAGTTCTTGTCCTTCCACTCGTGCCAGGCTTCTTCTTCGATTCGCAGCTCCTCGTTTACGGCGATGTCTATTTCCCCTCGGTTGGACAGGTAGAACGTAATCGCACCGTACACCTCTTCGAGGGTAAGACTGCGATAGGCCTGCTGTATCGTTTCCGGGGAATCACCGTCCCGAAACAACAGCACAATATTGCTCAGCGGCACACGCGAGTCGACGATTTTGTAGAAACCGTCCCTTTTCTCGACGTACTCTCTCACTGCCCTGATTATCGCACGCGATCGCGATCTATCATAAAGCTGTTGCTGTTGCTCCGCGCGCTACTCGCATCGGTTATCGCCTTAGGGTGGGCGTTCGCCGCGGACGAAGCGCCGCCTCAAACCCTCGCCGGCCGCATAGACACGCTACTGCAGCGCCGCGCCGCACAGCGAGCCTTCTGGGGAGTCCAGGCGATCGAGCTCTCAACCGGCAAAGTCCGCTACGAGCACAACTCCGGCAAGCTCTTCGTCCCGGCCTCGAACGCGAAGTTATTCTCCACCGCGCTGGCTCTCGAACGGCTCGGCCGCGACTACCGGTTCCGCACGATCTTGGGCACGGACGCCGAGGTCGTCAAGGGCGTCGTTAAGGGCGACCTGATTCTGGTTGGCGGCGGGGATCCGAACTTCTCGGCCCGCGTCATCCCTTACGATCCGAAAATCGAGTTTCGGGAGGACCGGCTGGCGCCTATTCGTGAGCTTGCCGAGAAGCTGGCGGCCCACGGTATCACGAAAATCGAAGGCGACATCATCGGCGACGACTCGCGCTATGTCTGGGACCCCTACCCCTCGGGCTGGGCGATCGGCGACGCCCTGTGGGGATACGGCGCCCCGGTCAGCGCGCTCAGCTTCAACGACAGCTCCATCGAGATCCTAGTCCGGCCATCCACGCCCGGCCAACCCGCCCGACTCAAAGTCGACCCGCCCGTCGAGTTCTACGAAATCGGGAACCTCACCAGAACCGCCGCCACCCGCCGCGTCGCCCGCGGCATCGGCGTGGATCGCACCGAGGACGACGGCGGGGTGGAAATCTGGGGCGAGATTTCGGTTCGATCCCCCGGAAGGGAGTTGACCGTAGCGGCTGCGGACCCGGCGCTCTACGCCGCCGCCGTCCTCAAGGCTGTGCTCGAGGACGCTGGCGTCGAAATCACCGGCCAGCCCCGAGCGAAACATACCGAGCCGCATCAAATCCCCGATCTCAAGAACGCCCCGCCAACCGAGATCGCCGACCCCGCGACCGTCTTCGCCGAGCTATCGTCGGTCCCGCTGAGCGAGATCATTCGAATCATCAACAAAGAAAGCCAGAACCTCCACGCGGAAATGCTATTTCGCGAAGTCGGCTTGCGGCGGCGCGGAGTGGGCAGCGTCGAGGCGGCCATCGAAGAGACTCGTGACTTCCTCAACGAGAGCGGCCTGAGCCCCTGGGAGTTTTTCTTGAACGACGCTTCTGGACTATCCCGCAAGAACCTCGTCTCTCCCGCCGGCGCCGTGAAGCTCCTGAAACGTATGTGGGGATCCGAGCAGCGTGACGTCTACATCGGGAGCCTCGCCGTCGGCGGCCAAGACGGGACGCTCGACTGGCGCTTCTCACGCGGACCCGCCAAAGGGCTTGTGCATGCCAAGACCGGCACTCTCTCGCACATCACCGCCCTGGCCGGGTACGCAACGGACTCCGCCGGGGAAGAGCTGGCGTTCGCGGTTTTCGTCAATAATTTTGGGGTCTCGACGTCCTACATTCGGAGCATCGTCGACGCGATCGTGGTTGAGCTGATCACAGCTCCGTCGGCCGGCACAGCTTCCGAGCCGCCGCCCTGATCGTGCTTTGTTACCCTCTAGCCATGTTTCGCATGACCGTTTTCGCACTCGCACTGTTGTTCGGATCTTCCGCCTTCGCGGCGGGCCATTCCGAGGCGATCTTCGAACCCCTGGGGATGACCGACACCCACTTCTACCTGCCGAAGTCAAAACTGCCCCGCTTCGTGGCCCTTTACAAGCCCGACGAAAACGGCGAGATCACACTCACCGAGGCCCCAGACGCCAATAGTCGATTCGTCCGTGAACCCCATGTTTACTTCAGCGGCGGCGGCGGCCTGGTGTCGACGACTGCTGACTACTACCGTTTTCATCAGATGATGCTCAAAGGCGGCGAGTTAGACGGCAAGCGCATTATCGGGCCGCGTACCGTTCGACTGATGACCTCGAACCACATCGGCGACAAAGAGGTCTGGCTACGGGGCGCAGGTTACGGGTTCGGGCTAGGATACTCGGTCGTGACCGACATCGGTCAGACCGGCATGCCGACCTCCCTGGGGAGTTATGCTTGGGGCGGAGCGTACTGCACAGCGTTCTGGGTCGACCCGGAAGACGAGCTTGTCGGCATCTTGATGACGCAAGTGCGACCGTACACACATCTCAATATCAGGGAGGATATCCGAACGATCGCGTATCAAGCGATCATGGAGCAAATCATCGAGTAGCAGATCGGCCCCCTTGTTACCAACCCACGCGCTTTAGCACCATAGATCTAGATGTCCATTGAGTCCAAAGTCACGGTTGAAGAGTTTGCTCAACACTGCAATGGGCAGATGATTCCGCTGAATAACTCGCTGAGCTACTTTTCGGTGATCCCTCTCGAGGACGCCGAGCTCCAGCGCTTGGTCTACGATCCCGCTTCGGCGATGCCGTTGGGAGTGCGGAAAATCGTTCCGAACCTGAGAATCGTCGTGGTCGCGTATCTGGAAAAACCGGCGCGCGGCTCAAACGGCGTCGGCCCGCAAGTGACGTTTGATCCGCCGGCGCGCACGCGTCGGATGTATTCGGCTGTGACGGATCGGGAAGATGAGACGTACCTCTTCCTCGCGGTCAAAGATTCAGACATCGCCGATTACCACGACACGTTTTACTACGAGCTTGCGTCGATCATCGCGGCGCGAGGCGGTGACGGCTTCACCGCGCAGTTTCAGGACCTCTTACGCGAGGAGCTTAATTCCAACACTCGCGGAGAGCTTGAAGAGAAAAGCTGGCGCTTGAAAGAGCAAGTCATCAGGCGGCAGACTGATTTCTCGAAACCGACCAAGCTTCTCATCAGCTACTTCGAACAATCATTAGCCGACACGCTTGCACTTTACATGCACGGGCTGTGCTGCGACATCGACGTCGAAGCTGGACCCCGGCAGCTGGCCAGCAGTCACGTACGTCGGCGCTTGGTGCTGCTTCGTGACATGTTGCCGCCGCCCAAGGGCGTCGCGCTGTTCCCTGAAGAGCTGCCGACTCCGGCGTGACGACAATCGAGCAACTCGAGGCAGCGCTATCACAGCCGAGTGAGGCTGACGTGCGGGCGCTCGGCGAGCTGGAAGGCGATTTGCTGATTCTCGGGCCTGGCGGCAAGATGGGCCCCAGCCTAGGCCGGTTGGCCAAACGGGCCTCGGACGAAGCGGGCTCCAATCGACGTATTTTTGGAGGGGCCAGGTTCTCCTCGGACCTCGCGCGAGCTCAACTTGAGGATTGTGGCGTCGAGACGCTCCGTTGCGACCTGCTCGACCGCCGAGACGTGGAAGCGCTCCCGGACTGCCCGAACGTTCTTTACATGGTCGGCCAGAAGTTCGGGACCTCCGACAATCAGCCGCTGACGTGGGCGATCAACTGCTACGCGCCGGGCGTGGTAGCCGAGAGGTTCCGAGATTCGAGGATCGTGGCGTTCTCGACCGGAAACGTCTATCCGCTTACGGCGGTGTCCTCGGGAGGACCGAGCGAGGCTGATCCTGTTGGTCCAGTTGGCGAGTACGCTCAATCGGCGCTGGCGCGCGAACGCGTCTTTTCGTACTTCTCCCAAAACAGTAACACGCCGATGGCGATCTTGCGGCTGAACTATGCGATCGACCTGCGCTACGGCGTCTTGCACGATATCGCGGAGCAGGTCCACTCAGGAACACCGATCGATCTGGGCATGGGGTACGCGAACGTGATTTGGCAGCGCGATGCGAATTCGGTTGCGCTGCGGGCTTTTTCGCGCTGCGAGTCTCCGCCGTTCGTACTGAATCTGACCGGGGCGGATACGATTTCCGTGCGCGAGGTGGCCCGGAAGTTTGGGAGGCTGTTTGAACGCGAGCCCAGTTTCGTGGGGACCGAAGGCGCGACAGCATTGCTAAGCAACGCCGCCCTTTGCCACGAGATCTTCCAGCCCGAAACGGTGAGTCTCGACGAGATGATTCGATGGACCGCGGACTGGGCACGCCAAGGCGGGGACAGTTTGGGTAAACCGACGCACTTCCAAGAGCGCGAAGGGGCATTCTAGCGCACCTGCACTCGATGCGGACTGCTCCAGGCCAGATGCCCTTCGGCGACCTTGATGTTGCCGGGGTAGTTTGGCGATTCGCCTTCGAGCTCGAACCGGCAGTAATACCAGTGGAAGCCCGCGCCCGCGCGATCGAGGTGATCGGCCTTGAGCGACCGGCCGGCCCCGTCGACCGTGTGGATCTCATCACCGTCACGAAGCAAGACGGCTTTCACAATGGGGCGTGGCGCGTCTACTCGTAGGGTCAGCTCGACCTCGCCGTCCGACTCGATGTCTTGGCCCATGAAGACGCCGTTCGCCCGGGCTTCGAGCACAGTGCGCGTTCCGTTCGTGGCGTAGACTCGGTGGCGCTTCAGGGCTTCGAGCATCGCATCCGAGGTCAGGGCGGGGGCCCAGAAGCCGGTCAACCCGCCGCCGATCCCGGGGTTGCGGCGGTGGCCGTCGCTTGTGCCGACGAATCCGACCTTGTAGCCGGCTGAGAGATCGGCGTGGATCTTCTCGGGCTGGTTGATGTAAACGCCCCAACCCGCGGTGACCTCGATGTTGGCGTCGCAGGGTCGATCGACCAAGCGATAGTCGGGGTGCTGAGTGTTCATCAACCCTCCGGCCGCCTCCACCATGTCGCATAGCGCGTCAAAATCGTCTTCTTCGCTGTGGCGTAGGAGCGGGGTATGGTCGCCGCCAAAAATCACCGTCCGATGGTTGGACTTTTTGTCGTCAGTGCGGTCGGACCATTCCCATCCGGGCAGGGCGATGAAGCGGCCTTGCTCGGTGTAGCGGCGGCTGAAGTAGACCGACAGGGCGTATTCGGAATCGGTGAGAACTTGTCCTCGATAGGCGCCCTGGGCGTTGCTGTTGAGCCAGGACGCGGCGTCGTTCTCCTGCATTACGACGACATCGAGCAGCGCCTTGTCGCGCGCGAAGTGCATCAGCTCATCGACCTCGCCTTCTGCGTCGGCCGTCAGCGTCGTGTGGACGTGCAGATCGCCCCAGTAGAGTTTGTGCGTCACGCCGTCGATTTCGATCGACGGACGCTTAGCGGGCTTCCATCCCGGCAGGGGAAGCTCGACCGGTTCCCAGCCCGTCAGATTCGTCTTCTCGAACGCCTTTGCGGGATTGTTGAGGTCAACCTCGCGGGCGATCAGATTGTGCGTGGTGTCGAGGCCCGCAATGACGAGCTTGCCATCTCTCGTTCCCGCACTCGACGGGATCTCGTAGCGCACCAGACCGTCGTGCACGGTCACAGGATCAGCCCACGTCCGCCCGTCGAAGCGGCGGCCAACAAGCTGGCCGGGCTCGGTGCTGCGGGCCGAATGCCCGACCTTGCGCTCCCACAGCAGCCAGGCGTCATCACCGTCGCGCGCCAGCATCGGGTGAAGCCGCCTGCCGGCGAACCCCCAGATGGCCTCGACTTCAGGCTCGATGCGGCTCAGCAGGCTATGCGAGAGATCGGCGACGTCCCGTGGCTGGCTCCATTGACCGTTGATAAAAGCCGTAGTCTCGATTCGATGCCACTGATCGAGCGCGCCCTTGCCGCGAACGGTTTCCTCGGCCACCCAGGCGACGACCAATCCGGCCCTGGGAACATGAACGGCGACCGCGTCCATCGAGTTACGCGTGCCCGAGAGCTTTGTGATCGGTCCCAGCCCGGGCTCGATCTGGCGTCCGTAGACTGTGTAATCGAGGCCCTCTTAGCAATCCCAGAAGGCCCACAGTTCATCGTCCGCCGAAGCCAGCTCAGGCCGGTAACAGGGCTTGGCGGCTTGCGAAACCTGGCGAGAGCTCCCGTCCGGACCTCTCAACGCGACCCGTTGCGCTCCGCCGGTGTGATCCTCCCAGGCGACGACCAATTCGCCCTGGTGGACGACAGCCGAGGGGATCAGAGAGTCGCGGCCGCGCTGTGACAAGGTCTCGATCGGATGCCAGAACCCATCCTCGAGTCGACGCGAAACGATCCGCCATTCAAGCCCGTGCCGCTCCTGCCAAACCGCCCAGCCGGCATCATCGCCGTCAGCAAGGAACCGCGGCATCCAGTGGACCCCAGCGCCCGCGCCGAGCTCCTGGGTCTGGGAGCGCCGGCCATTCCGAAACAAGGCCGTAAACAGCCGCTCTTGATGATTTTGGTAAGTGTTCCAGATGAACCGAGGCGATCCATCCGGGTGAAGGTCAAGGGATGGCTGCAACGCCTGGCCACGATGATCGACGTTAACAACGAGCGGCCGAGGAAGGTGCTGGGCGTTCGCCCCGATGAACACCATGCCCAGAAGCAGAATGCAGCGCGCCGACATTGAAGAATCCTAGCAGGGCGCACCCACCCCGGGGAACTCTAAGTTCTAGCTAGTTACTTCCCGGCGCAAAACGCCCGCCTAAGTCCCGCATTTTCAGTGCCGGCTTGTCGCGCAAGCGTCCCGAACGCACATTTTCTATAGGAGTTTCAGGCCTATTTATGCTATAATAAGCCATGACCACACGGCGCCGCCCCCAACGCTGCCTCTTCGAGCCCCTCTTCCCCGAAGATCCCCTCGATCTCTACGAGCCCTGGATGCGTCACGCCGACCGCCTGCTCGACGACGATCAGCTGCTCGACACCGTCTATGACGCCCTCGGCAGCCGCCATCCTCAATCGCGCCGCACAGGCCGCCCGGCCACTCCCGCCGAGGTCGTCTTGCGCCTGCTCATCCTCAAACACGTGAGCAATTGGAGCTTCGATGTGCTGGAACGCGAAGTGCGCGCCAACGTTGTCTATCGCCACTTCAGCCGCATCGGGTTCGACAAAGTTCCCGACGCCAAGACCCTGGGGCGCATCGCCCGCGCGCTCGGGCCCGAGGTGATCGCGCAGTTGCACGAACGTTTGATCGAGCTGGCGCGCGAAGAGCGTGTGGTGACCGGCCGCAAGTTGCGCATCGATACGACGGTGGTCGAAACCAACGTGCATTACCCGACCGATTCGAGCTTGCTCAACGACGGCCTACGCGTGCTCACGCGGACGATGCGCAAGATCGAAGAGGCCGCCGACCACGCCGGCGAGAGGTTGCGCAACCGCCTGCGCAGCGTGCGCAAGATCGTGATGCAGATTGGCCGCAGTGCGCGCTCCGAGCAAGGCGCCGAAAAACGCCGCACGCTCTATTCCAAGCTGCTCGAGACCGGCGGGCGCGTGGTGGCGCAGGCGCGGCGCTTTGCGGCCGAAGTCGCAAGCGGCGTCAAGCGGTCGGCCGAACCGCTGGGCGATGCGTTGCTCCAAGGCTTGCGGAAACAACTCGAAACCATGCTCGATCGCGTCGAACGAGTGCGGCGGCAGACCAAGCAGCGGGTGTTCGGCGGCGACAAGCATGTGCCGGACAAGCTGCTGAGCGTCTTCGAACCAACGACGGAAGTGATTCGCAAAGGCAAGTCGGGCAAGCCGAACGAGTTTGGCAAGATGCTGAAGGTGCAAGAAGCGGAGAATCAGATCGTTACCTCCTATGACGTGTATGAAGAGCGGCCGGACGACCGCGCGATCTTGCTGCACGCGGTCGCAGAACACGAGCGGCGCTTAGGACGCACGCCGCGCCTGGTGGCGGCGGACGCGGGCTTTTCCTCGGCGGCCAACGAGCAGGCCTTGGAGCGGCGTGGCGTGGAGCGGGTGTCGATTCCGAACTACTCAACGCGCGATCCGGTGCGGCGCGGACGGCAGAAGGAGCGCTGGTTCAAGCGCGGGCAGAAGTGGCGAACCGGTTGCGAAGGGCGCATCTCGGTATTGAAGCGCCGCCACGGACTCGACCGCAGCCGCTATCCGGGCCTGGACGGGATGCGGCGCTGGGTGGGATTGGGGGTGATCGCGGACAACCTGATCAACATCGGGGCCTGCCTGGAGGCGCGGGCGACGGGTTGAAGGAGCGGGGCGAGGCGGCGAAACAGGATCGAAACCGCGATCCGACCGGAACTAAGAAAACGCTTTCCAATCGGGCTTGGCTCGCGATAGCGCTTTTTGCGCCAGAAAGTAGTTAGCCGGCATTTCTCAGTGCGCCGTACTGGCGCGAACACCCTGTGGGGTGAAAGGCCCCGCCGATGAAGATGTCGGTCAACATCGAAGCTGGCGAGCAGCGCGATCCGGTAACGGGCCGTGTTGAAGCCTCGCGACAAAGTCCGGCAAGGCCGGGCGAGCAAGCCGTTAGGCCGTAACGTGAAGTATGCCTGAGCAGGCCTCGAAAGTGAAGTCGCGGACGCCGACCCGCCTGAGAAACGGGGAAGGCCGCACAAACCGAGAAGCGACCGGCAGGTGCATCGGTTTGGTCCGCCGGGGTAGTGGGCGCGGCATGACGCTGAAGGGTGTTCGCAGTCAAAGGCGGGAGGCCCCACCGGGCGGAGGTCGCAACTCCAAACGTTGTCTACAGGACGGCGGCTCGGGAGGGGAGTCGGACAGGGCCGTAGTAGTGAAGAAGCAGGGTAATGCCTGTGGAGCGAGGGGCCCTGACTTCCGGCATGCTTGTCAACGAGCGAGAGGACGAGGCGATTGGCGATAAGCCTAGCAACGCCGTTAGGATACGGAAGCTCGGGCGCAAGCTCTGCCTCAAAGCGAAGCAGGAGATGGGCGTGCTGCGCCTGCGCGGGGCGCAACTGGGGCCGCCGCCTGCGACAGCGATGAGGTGAAGCCGGTCGGAGAGCCGGATGCGGGAAATCCGCAAGTCCGGTTCGATGAGCGGGGACGGGAAACGGAGCCAAGGCGGAGACTGAGACACTGGCGCAAGGCGAAAGCGGCCAGCAACAGCTACTCCCTCCGCCTAAAGCCACCGCGCCCGTCCTCGACTCTACCCACGTGTGGAGCGAAAGTGCGTGAGAGGCCCGTCAGTGCGAGGCGCGCGAAGGCGTCCCAACCTTGGTTGGGACACCCCCGCCATGATTGAAGCCGGACAGTTACTTGTTCGGCGGCACCACCGGAGGTTCGGGAGTCTCGAACTGCATCCCCACCGGCGGTACGTCGCCGACCGGAGCGGTGAACTCGCCCATCAGCTCCTCGCCGTAGGTCGGAACCGCCGAGAGATACTCGACCTCGGGCGCCAACTGCTCGGGCTGATCTTCGCCGGCGACCTTGATCTTGCCGTACGCTTCGATGCCCGTCCCCGCGGGGATAAGCCGGCCCACGATAACGTTCTCCTTGAGACCGCGCAGCAAGTCGACCTTGCCGGAAATCGCCGCTTCGGTCAAGACACGAGTCGTCTCCTGGAACGACGCCGCCGAGATGAACGAATCAGTCGCCAGCGAGGCCTTGGTGATACCCATCAGCAGCGGGCGGCCGATGGCCGGAACGTCGCCGTTGTCACGAATCTTGTCGTTGGTATTCCGGAAGCGGAACTTGTCCACGACTTCCTCTAGCAGGAACTCGGTATCGCCGACATCCTCGACCTTGATCCAACGCATCATCTGGCGCGCGATAACTTCCAAATGCTTGTCGTTGATCGTGACGCCCTGGAGTCGATAAACCTCCTGGATCTCGTTGACCAGGTATTTTTGGAGCTCCTTCTCGCCCAAGACGGCCAGGATGTCGTGCGGGTCGCGCGGGCCATCCATCAACGGCTCACCCGCCTTCACGCGCTCGCCTTCTTGCACGTTGATGTGGACGCCGCGAGGCAGCGAGTATTCGCGCTCGTCGCCGCCGTCGGCCGCAACGTAGATCTTGCGCATGCCCTTGGAGAGCTCGCCGTAGCGCACCACGCCGTCGACCTCGCTCATCACCGCCGTCTCACGCGGCCGGCGCGCTTCGAACAGCTCGACGACGCGCGGCAGACCGCCCGTGATGTCCTTGGTCTTGGTCGTTTCCCGCGGGATCTTCGCAATCACGTCGGCGGCGTGAGCCTCTTCGCCGTCACGGACCATCAAGTGCGCATTGGTCGGGATGAGGTAGTGCCGCAGCACCTTGCCCTTCTCATCGCGAACTTCAACCATCGGCTGTTTCTTCTCGTCGGGCGAGTCGGTAACGACCCATTGCGACATGCCGGTGACTTCATCGACCTGCTCCTGCAGCGTGACGCCCTCTTGCAGATCTTTGAAGTGGCAGATGCCGCTCTTCTCGGTGAGGATCGAGAAGGTGTAGGGATCCCACTCGACCAAGATCTGATCGACGTCTATTTTCTCGCTGTCTTGGACGCGTAGCCGGGCCCCGTACACAACCTGGTAGCGCTCGATTTCGCGGCCCTTCTCGTCGACAATCGCAACGATGCCGTTGCGGTTCATCGCGATCAGATCGCCCTCTTTGTTGCGAACCGAGTTGACGCCGATATACTTGGCCAAACCGGCGGTCCGGGCTTCTTGGGTCGACTGCTCGGAAACCTTCGACGCCGTGCCGCCGATGTGGAACGTCCGCATGGTGAGCTGCGTACCCGGCTCGCCGATCGATTGGGCCGCGATGACCCCCACGGCTTCGCCGCGCTCAACGAGGCGTCCGGTGGCCAGATTACGGCCGTAGCAGAGCCGGCACACGCCGCGCTCGGATTCACAAGTCAACACCGAGCGAATCTTGACCCGCTCGATACCGGAGGATTCAATCGACGCCGCCAGCTTCTCGGTAATCTCCTGGGCTTCGCCCACAAGCGTGTTGTCCTCGTAGTCCTTGAGCTCTTCGACCACCACGCGGCCCACAATGCGGTCGCGCAGAGGCTCGATGATTTCGCCCGATTCAACGATCGGTTCGACCCAGATGCCGTCCGTCGTGCCGCAGTCGGCCTCGGTGATGATGACGTCTTGGGCGACATCGACGAGGCGGCGCGTGAGGTAGCCCGAGTCGGCGGTTTTCAGCGCCGTATCGGCCAAACCCTTGCGGGCGCCGTGAGTCGAGATGAAGTACTGAAGGACGTTCAAGCCCTCACGGAAGTTCGCCGTAATCGGCGTCTCGATAATCTCCCCCGACGGCTTGGCCATCAAGCCGCGCATGCCGGAGAGCTGGCGAATCTGCTGCTTGGAACCGCGGGCGCCCGAGTCGGCCATGACGTAGATCGGGTTGATCGCGCCGGTGTCGTCTTGCGACTCCATGTTCTTGAACATGCCGTCGGAGACTTGCTCGGTGACCTTCGACCAGATCTCGATGATCTTGTTGTAGCGCTCGCCGTGGGTGATGGCGCCGTCGAGGTATTGCTGCTCGACCGCCATGACCTCTGACTGAGCGGCAATCACCTCTTTGTCTTTGTCCTCGGGCACAACCATGTCGTCGATGCCGATCGAGAGCCCCGAGACGGTCGCGTAGTGGAAGCCCAAATCCTTGAGGCCGTCGATCATCTCGACGGTCTCGGCCCGTCCGAGTTTGAGGTAGCAGTACGCGACTAGCTCTTTGAGCCCCGATTTCTTCATCAAGCCATTGATGAACGGCATTTCGGTGGGCAGCATATCGTTGAGGATGACCCGGCCAACAGTCGTTTCCATATACTGCTTGCGGTAGAAGACAGGCTCGGTCGTGGTGATTTTCTGTGAGTCAAATGACTTCGCCAGATCGATCACCCAGCCGGTGTAGTAGAGGCGGATCGGCGTCAGCGTCTCAACCACGCCCATGTCGCGGGCCAGCAGGACTTCTTCCATCGTCCCGAAGGTGCGGCCCTCGCCCTTGGTCTTGGGCATCGACTTGGTGAGGTAGTAGAGCCCCAGAATCATGTCCTGGGTCGGCACCGTGACGGGCGCGCCGTTGGCGGGCGAGAGGATATTGTTGGCCGAGAGCATCAGCACTTCGGCTTCGACCTGGGCCTCGGGCGACAGTGGAACATGGACGGCCATTTGGTCGCCGTCAAAGTCAGCGTTGAACGCCGGGCAAACCAGCGGGTGCAGCCTGATCGCCTTGCCTTCGACCAACACAGGCTGGAAGGCTTGAATGCCGAGACGGTGAAGCGTCGGCGCGCGGTTGAGCATCACCGGATGGTCTTTGGTGACCTCGTCGAGGATGTCCCAAACCACCGGATCGCGCTGTTCGACAAGCTCTTTGGCCTGCTTGATCGTGGTGCAGTGGCCGCGCTGCTCGAGGCGTTGATAGATGAAGGGCTTAAACAGCTCAAGCGCCATCAATTTGGGCAATCCGCACTGGTGGAGCTTGAGGTTCGGGCCGCAAACGATGACCGAACGGCCGGAGTAATCAACGCGCTTTCCAAGCAGGTTCTGCCGGAACCGCCCCTGCTTGCCTTTCAGCGTGTCGGAGAGCGATTTGAGAGGCCGGTTGTTGGCGCCGCGCAGCACGTGTCCGCGACGGCCGTTGTCGAACAGGGCGTCGACCGCCTCTTGCAGCATGCGCTTCTCGTTGCGGACGATGACGTCCGGCGCACTGAGCTCCATCAGCTTCTTCAAGCGATTGTTGCGGTTGATCACGCGGCGGTAGAGATCGTTGAGATCTGAGGTGGCAAAGCGGCCGCCGTCGAGCGGCACCAGCGGGCGCAACTCGGGCGGAATGACCGGAAGCACTTCTTGGATCATCCAGTTCGGATGATTGCCGGACTTGCGGAACGACTCGACGACCTTGAGCCGGCGGGCGTGCTTGAGCTTTTTCTGAACCGACGTCTCGGTTTTCATCAGCTCGCGCAGCGAGACCGATAGAGCCTCGAGATCCTTCTTCTTGAGCAGTTCCCTGACGCCCTCGGCGCCCATCAGGGCGATGAACTTACCCGGGAATTCGAGGTCGAGCTGGCGCTTCCTGTCGTCGCCCAGCGTCTCGCCCTCGGTCAGCCCGGTTTCCTCGTCCGCCTCGACGACGATGTAGGCCTCGAAGTAGAGCACCCGCTCGAGCTCGCGCAAGGTGATGTCGATTAACTGCCCAATGCGGCTCGGCAGTCCCTTGAAGAACCAAACGTGCGAGCATGGCGACGCCAGCTCGATATGACCCATACGCTCGCGCCGCACCCGGCTGAGCGTTACCTCGACGCCGCACTTGTCGCAGATGACGCCGCGATGCTTCATGCGCTTGTACTTGCCGCACAAGCACTCCCAGTCGGTCACGGGACCGAAGATCTTTGCGCAGAACAGGCCGTCTTTCTCGGGCTTGAACGTGCGGTAGTTGATCGTCTCCGGCTTGGTGACTTCGCCGTGCGACCAGCTACGAATCTTCTCGGGCGAAGCCAGAGAGATGCGAATGCTGTCGAAATCGGAGATTAGATTGACGCGGTCAAACGGATTGGATCGATACAAGGCATCCTCCCAAACGGGTTTCCAACATCCGGCTTCTCAAGCCCGGCTAGTCCGCGGCGAGCGCGGTTTCGATCACGTCTTGCTGCGATTTGATGAGCTCGACATCAAGACACAGCGATTGTAATTCGCGAATGAGAACGTTGAACGACTCGGGCACGCCCGGCTCCATGGCCGCCTCGCCCTTGACGATCGATTCGTAGATCTTGGCGCGACCGTATACGTCGTCGGACTTGGCCGTCAGCAGCTCTTGCAGAATGTGCGCCGCGCCATAGGCCTCGAGCGCCCAAACCTCCATCTCGCCGAAACGCTGGCCGCCGAACTGCGCCTTGCCGCCCAGGGGTTGCTGGGTGATCAGCGAATACGGCCCAATCGAGCGAGCGTGGATCTTGTCGTCGACCAGGTGCGAGAGCTTCAGCATGTAGATCACGCCGACAGTCGTCTGCTGCTCGAATTCTTGGCCGTTGAGGCCGTCGCGCAGGTTGATCTTGCCCGACTCGGGGAGACCGGCTTCGGCTAGCCGCGCCTTGATCAGCGTTTCGCCAGGGCCCTCAAAGACCGGCGAGGCGAACTTGAGCCCCAGAGCCTGTCCGGCCCAGCCCAAGTGCGTTTCTAGAATCTGGCCCACGTTCATGCGCGAGGGAACGCCGAGCGGGTTGAGAACGATCTCGACCGGGCGGCCATCGGGCAGGAAGGGCATGTCCTCTTCAGGCAGCACACGGGCGATGACGCCCTTGTTGCCGTGGCGTCCGGCCATCTTGTCGCCAACTTGAAGCTTGCGCTTCATGGCGATGTAGATTTTGACCATCTTGATCACGCCGGGCGAGAGCTCGTCGCCCTTCTTGAGCTTGGCGATCTTCTCGTCGGTGAGTTTTTCGAGCACCTGGATCTGACGAATTGTCATCTCCTCGATGTCGTCGACGCGCTCGTTGAGGTGCGGGTCTTTGTTCTTGATTCGCAGCCGCTTCAGGTCGCGCGCCCGCATCGTCTCGAGCAGGTCGCGCGTCAGCGTGTCGCCCTTTTCGACCAGCTTGTGGTTCGTCTTTTCGTCGTGTAAGTCGGCCAGGGCGACTTCACCGCCGAGGATGCCGTCGATGCGCTTGGCGCGCTCATCGAAGAGAATGCGCTTCTCGTCTTCCAGGTTCCGGCGCAGACGGGCGACCGTGCCTTCCTCGATCTGGGTGGCGCGTTCGTCTTTTTCAACGCCCTTTCGCTGGAAGATCTTGGCGTCGACCACGATTCCGGCGATGCCTGGCGGGCAGTAGAGCGAGGCGTCCTTGACGTCGCCGGCCTTCTCGCCGAAGATCGCGCGCAGCAGTTTTTCCTCGGGAGTGAGCTGGGTCTCGCCCTTCGGCGTGACCTTGCCGACCAGGATATCCCCTGGTCGAACCTGCGCTCCGATGCGGATGATGCCGCTCTCATCTAGGTTTCTGAGGAAGCTCTCTGAGATGTTCGGAATGTCCCGAGTGATTTCCTCGGGGCCGAGCTTGGTGTCGCGAGCTTCGACCTCGAACTCCTCGATATGGACGGAGGTGTAC
The DNA here is from genome assembly GCA_965247515.1 of Bryobacterales bacterium. Lineage (GTDB taxonomy): Bacteria > Acidobacteriota > Terriglobia > Bryobacterales > UBA6623. Next base: position 3,829,151 of record OZ252029.1, read on the forward strand.
CAGTCCTCCTTGACCATCTTTTCACTGACTAAGATGGCGTCCTCAAAGTTGTAGCCGCGCCACGGCATGAAGGCCACGAGGACGTTTCGCCCAAGCGCCAGCTCGCCGAGCTCGGTCGAGGGTCCGTCGGCCAGGACCTGCCCGGTCGCCACTCTCTCGCCAACTCCGACGATGGGCTTTTGATTGATGCAAGTGTTCTGGTTCGAGCGGCGGAACTTAATCAGCTGGTAGATGTCGGCGCCGACCTCGCGAGACATCTGCCCGTCTTGGGTGATGCCCTCGACGCGCACGATGATCCGTTCGGAGTCAACCGAATCCACAATGCCGTCGCGGCGGCAAATCACGACCGCGCCCGAGTCACGGGCGGCGATACGCTCCATGCCGGTGCCCACGATCGGCGAATCCGCGCGCAGCAGCGGCACCGCTTGGCGCTGCATGTTCGAACCCATCAAGGCGCGGTTGGCGTCATCGTTCTCGAGGAACGGAATCATGCTGGCCGCGACCGAGACGAGCTGTTTCGGACTCACGTCGAGATACTGAATCTCAGCTTTCTTCTTGAGCTGGAAGTCGCCCGCTACGCGGCAGTTGGCAAACTCGGGAATGATATTGCCGTCGCCATCGACCGGAATGTTCGCCTGCGCGATGGTGTACTTATCCTCTTCCCACGCTGAGAGATAGTGGCAATAGGCCTCGCACTGGGCCTGAGTTTTGGTCTTGCCGAGCTTCGAGTTGATCTTGTCGACTTCGCTCCGATCGTGCACGCCGCCGGCCTTGAGCTCGGTGTCGCCCGGGTGAGTAATCTTCACCTCATCGACGATGCTGCCGTTTTCGACTCGCCGATAGGGGCTTTCGATAAAGCCGTACTCGTTGATCCGCGCAAAGCACGACAGCGAGCTGATCAGGCCGATGTTCGGACCTTCAGGAGTCTCAATCGGGCAGATGCGGCCGTAGTGAGTCGGGTGCACGTCACGAACTTCAAAACCCGCCCGCTCGCGAGACAGTCCGCCGGGGCCCAACGCCGATAGACGCCGCTTGTGAGTGATCTCTGAAAGCGGGTTCGTCTGGTCCATGAACTGCGAAAGCTGCGACGATCCGAAGAACTCGCGCACCGCGGCCATGACCGGCTTGGCGTTGACCAGATCGTGCGGCATGGCCGACGACATTTCCTGGTACACCGACATCTTTTCCTTCATGGCCCGCTCCATGCGGACCAGACCGATGCGGAACTGGTTCTCGAGCAGCTCCCCGACCGCGCGCACGCGACGGTTGCCCAGGTGATCGATGTCATCGACTTCGCCAATATTGCGGCGGAGCTGCATCAGGTACCGAATGGTCGAGAAGAAGTCGTTAGGGTCGAGCGTGCGGCGATCAAGCGGCGTTTGGTCTTGACGCCCGTGCAGCTTGATATTGAACTTCATCCGCCCGACGCGCGAGAAGTCGTACTTGCGGGAATCGAAGAACATTCCCTGGAACAAAGTGGTCGCCGTGTCGAGCGTCGGCGGGTCGCCGGGCCGCAACTTGCGGTAGATCTCGATCAGCGCCTCTTGCTGAGTCTTAACCGTGTCCTTCTTGAGCGTGTCTGTCAGGACGGTTCCAACCGGATCCTGCTCAGGGAAGAACACTCGGAACTCCGTCGCGCCGGCTTCGATGATCTTGGCAATACGCTCGGGAGTCGCTTCGATGTTGGCTTCGGTGATGACTTCGCCGGCCGAATCCGCGATGTCACTCGCGAAGAAGGCCCCCTCGAGATCGGCCGGCATGGCGGGCAGAGTCTCGATATTGTGCTTCTGCAGCTCCTTCATCACCAAGGGAGTGATCTTTCTCCCCTGCTTGACGACGACTTTGCCGTCGGCGTCCTTGACTTCTTCACTCAGGCGCGAGCCCAGCAGATTCTCGGAAACCCGACGCCTCAGGTTCGCCCCATCGATCGAGATCGGATCAACTTTGTAGAACTGCTCGAGAATCTCGGCGTCGCTCTTGAGTCCGAGAGCCCGCAGGAAAACGGTTCCCAAGAACTTGCGTTTGCGATCGATCCGAACGTAGAGCAGGTTCTTGTGGTCGTACTCGAACTCCACCCAGCTGCCGCGGTAGGGGATGATCTTGCCCAGAAAGTACGTGCGCCGGTTTGCGGTCTCAAAGAACACGCCCGGCGAGCGGTGGAGTTGGGAAACGATCACACGCTCGGTGCCCGAGATGATGAACGTGCCGTTCTCGGTCATCAGCGGAATCTCGCCGAAAAAGACCTCCTGCTCTTTGATGTCGCGGATGGACTTGCCGCCGCCCTCGGGATCTTTCTCGTAAATCGTGAGCCGGATGGTGACCTTCAGCGGCGCCGAATAGGTCATGCCGCGTTCCTGGCAGTCGTCGACGTCGTACTTGACGACCATCCTCACCGGATCGCCGCACTTCGAGCAAAACGTCACGACGTTGCGGTTGTAGGATCCGCAGGCGCCGCAAGCGATTTCAGTGTCGCCGTAGGGGTCGGTCTTGATCGTCGAGCCGCAGTTCTTGCAGGTGGAGCGCAAATGATGCAGTCCGCGCAGGTGACCGCACTTACATAGCCAGTCGCCGATCGAATAGTCGACGAACTCAAGCTCGCTCAAGCCGCGAAAGTCCGTGATCGGGAAGACAGAGGTGAAGACCGCCTGTAGGCCGCCCTGGTCGCGCTCGCTCGGCAGCAAGTCCATCTGAAGGAATCGCCGATACGAATCCTTCTGAACCTCAATCAAGTTCGGGATAGGAATCGCGGCGGCGATCCTCGAAAAATCCACTCGCGGTGCAATTGGAGAGCCCGTACCATTGGAAACCTGCGCCCCATTCGAAGTCTGCGCCATCTGGTAACTCCCTCGACCTGTTCTGTTCGTCGCGGCGGCGATTCATCGCGGCGGCGGTTTCGTGAATCGCGCTTCGCAACATCTCAAGGCGCGCGCACTTGTTCGTGCGCTGAGCCGGTCAAGCCGCAAAGCGGGGCTCAACCGGCGACTACGCCGGTTAAACGGCTACTCGCGCGCACTCGCAGCGCGGGTTAGAATTCGTGGAAACATGGCACACCCCCGCAAAACGGCCCGTTCCTGTGAAAACGGCACGGCCCCAAACATGGCGACGGCCGGATAAAAACGAAAAGGCGCACATCCCCTTACCGGGACGTCGCCGTGGAGAAAACGTGTTGGACAAGAACGAGCCTTCAGTATCAGCCGACCAGCGCCCACAAATCGCGAAGATACGCCTCCTGAAGTATATCAGTCGTCGTTTCAACAACGCAACTTGACCTGTAGGGGGGTGCGCGAAAAATTTGTGACTGCCGGCGGCGCTTGGCCGAACAATCTGAACAGCCCAGCACCTAGGTAACACTTTTCCCCAACCACATAGGTAACAGTTTAAGGGTTGAACCAAGAGAAGGTTCTTTGCACGAAATCCTTCCCGGAAACGCTCGGGGGGCGCCGGGGGAGCGAGCCCGTAGGGCGAGCGGAGGAGGCGCCCCCCGAGCGTTTCCGCCGCAGTCGGTGCTCCCCCCTGCCCGGCCGCGGGCCCTCGAATAGGCTACGCTCGAGCCAGTCCAGCTCCAGCGGCCCAAACCAGACCGCCCAGCCGTGCTCATGCTCTTCCAGGCCCACCGTCTCGCCCGCCAAGGTCTCGCTGAGAAACAACTGACGCCCCAGCAACCCAATGTCGCCCTTGCTCTGCACTCGCCGCGGCAGCATCCGATCCGGATACTCCAGCTCCGGCAAGCGCTCCGGATACGGCCTCCACGACGGCTGATACACGCTCGCCGGCGTTGCCATCGCTAGCGACTCGTGCGGACGCTCCTGGTTGTAGATCTGCCGAAAACGATCGAAGGCCCGCTGTTGCGCTCGCAAGTTGCGCTCCGGCGGCGTCGCCGTCTCGGCCTTGAGCGTCCGATGCATGCGCTCATGACGCCCGTTTTGCTCAGGGTGTCCGGGGTCGATTCGCTGCAGTTGAATCCCGAGCCGGATCCACCACACGCTGAGCCGCGAAAGCCCCGCCAAGCCCGTCGAGGCGAACGGCGGACCGTTATCGGAAAGGATCCTCGTGGGCAGGCCGTACTCCCGGAAAGTCGCTTCCATCAGCGGCCGCACGTGCGCCGTGTCGCTGCGCGCGACCCTTTGACAACGCAACAGATAGCGGCTCGCCGTATCGGAAATCGTCAGCGGATCGCAGCGTTTGCCGTCGCCGGTGTCGAACCAACCCTTGAAATCGATCGCCCAAACTTGGTTGGGCGCCTTGGCGCTGGTGAGCTTACTGGAAGGCGTGGCGTGGCGCCGGCGCTTACCGGGGTGGGTGAGTCCGTGGCGTTTCAGCAGCGCCCCGATGGTGGAGTGCGCCGGCCAATTGATGTCAGGGTTGGTGCGCTCGAGTCGCGCTTTGAGCTTGTCTTCGCCCCAAGTGGGATAGCGCGCCCGCAAGGCCAGGATCTCTCGCTCGATCTCGGCGGGAAAGGCTTGCGCTTGCCGTTTGGGCGCTTTGGATTGATCGGCCAATCCGGCGACGCCTTGTTGGGCGTAGCGATCGAGCCATTTGTAGCCGGTCTTGCGGCTGACGCCGAAGCGCCGACAGACGGCGGCCATGGCATCCTCCCGGGTTAGAACCTCTTGAACGAATCGCAATCTTTCGTCTTGCACACGGGCCTCCTTCCATCCCAAAACAAAAGGCCTCCTTTTGTTCTAGGATGCCAATGTGTTACCCATGTGATCGGGGAATTGTGTTACCTATCTGCCCGGGCTATACCACTCCAGGCCCCGGGATTCATCCCGGGGTCAGAAAAGCAGCCGCTGCGCGACCCAGACCCCATTCGGGTGCGATTCCGCGCCTGGGCGCGGAATCGCACCCGAATGTCGGAAGAAGTCGGTTTCCCCAGGGATGAATCCCGGGGCTATGATTGTTTCGGATGGCCTGCGCCCGCGCCCCACGTAGGTGTACGCTCGGACAAGCGTTTCACCATTGCAGTTACGCCTTTCGCTCACATTATATGTCGCACACCCCTGTAGGGGTGGCCTAAGACAACACATGCCCGCCTCCCGCCGCCACGACCTCATCAAGGGGATGCTCGCGCACTACCCCTTCATCCTGAAGAACTTTCGGGCGTATTTCGGGAATTTGTACAGGCGCAAGATCCTGCGCTCGACCGTCGTCACGCCCTATTCGGCGATCTTCTACGCCACGCATAAGTGCAATCTCGACTGCTCCTACTGCACCCAGAAGGAGCCGGAAGTCTTTTCCGACGAGCTCGACACTGAGCAAACGATTCGACTGTTTCGCAACATCCGCAAAGATGTCGACACGCTGCTGATCACCGGCGGAGAGTGCCTGATGCGGGCCGACATCGAAGAGCTGGTCCGCGCGGCAAAGGAAGATGTCGGCTTCCGCTCTGTGCTGATCGTCACCAACGGCGTCCTGCTCCACAAGCGGTCGAGCCTACTCAAGCACTTGAACGGTCTGATCGTCAGTCTTGACGCGATCTCGCACGATCCGTCCGAGCCAATGTCGAAGTCGGCGCAAGTCCCGCGCGTGATCGAGAATTTGATGATGGTCAAGGAGACGATGCGCCCGGATTCGGTCACCATCAGCTGCGTCCTCGAGCAGTGGAACCTGACTGAAGCCGAAAAGATCCTCGCGTTCTGCGCCGACAACGGATTCCAGTTCTCGGTGCAATCGGCCCAGAACAACGGCAAGCACCCCAACTTCGCGTACCTGAAGGACCCGCGCTATCAAGCCTTCGTCGACAAGCTCATCGCCATCCGCAAGGCCGGCGGGCGCATCAACGGGACTCCCAAGCTGCTCAACACGCTGCTGCGGTTTGAAGAATTCAAGTGCTACCCCACGATGTTCCCTCGCGTTTATCCCAACGGCGATATCTTCTACCCCTGCGAAGTCCTTCGCAAGATCGCCGGGAATGTCCTCGAGGATGGCTCGATCTCAGCCGCCTTCAAGCGCGGCCGCAAGCTCTACGGCGAGACTCCGCAGTGCAAGAACAACTGTTTTCTATTCGGGAATGTGCTCTCGTCCTACTACGTCGAGGATTTCTGGGGTTTGGCCGCGGATACGGTGCGGGCGCATCGCGCTTGAGCCCGGCGGCGCCGGTGGTGCTCAAATCGATAACACGGCCAACGCCAGCGAAAGCACAATCATCACGGCAACCGTCGACCACGCAATCGCGTTGTAGACCGCCGAGTTCACCCATTTCCCCATCAGATCTTTGCGGTTGATCAGCTGCAGCGTGAAGATCAAAATCACCGGCAGCAGCACGCCGTTGAGCACCTGCGACAACAGGATCATCCGAACCAACGGCACACCCGGAATCAGCACCAGCCCCGTCCCCACAACGATCAGCGACGTGTACAGCCAGTAAAACGCCGGCGCCTCCTTGAAGTTGTGGTCCACGCCCGACTCGAACCCCAACCCCTCGCACACTGTGTACGAGGTCGAGAGCGGCAAAATACTCGCCGCGAACAGCGACGCAAATAGCAACCCACCAGAGAACAAGATATAGGCGTACTCGCCAAGCGGCCGCAACGCCAAGGCCGCCTCGGACGCATCCCGGATTGACCGCGGCTCTTGCTCCCAAATCGCTCCGGCGCTGGCAACGATGATGAAGAACGCAATGATCGACATCACGACGCAACCGACAATGACCTCGACGCGCGACCGCCTGTACTGCTTCGCGTCGACCCCTTTCTCCACGATCGCCGCCTGCAGGTAGAACTGCATCCATGGCGCGACCGACGTCCCAACCAAGCCCACCAACATGGCCAGATAGGCGCCTTCGAACTCCAGGACCGGCGTCACCGTCGCCTCAAGCGCCGCTTGCCAATCCGGGCGAACCATCACTGCCGCGATGATGTAGGCCACGTAGAAGGTGCTAGCGAACAGGAAAACCTTCTCGACGCTGTTGTACGTCCCCTTGACGACTAGCAGCCAAACCAGAGCGGCCCCCACCGGGGCGGAGATGTAGCGACTCACGCCAAACAGCTCGAGCGACCCGGCAACGCCAGCGAAGTTCGCCATCACGTTCGCCAGGTTGACGACGACCAAGACGGCCATGACGCCGGACGTCATCCGGAACCCGAACTCTTCGCGAATCACGTCGGAGAGCCCTTTGCCGGTGACCGCGCCCATGCGCGCGGCCATTTCCTGCGTAACAATCAGCGCCAGCGTAATCGGGATCAGGGTCCACAGCGGCGTGTAGCCCCAACGCGCGCCAGCTTCCGAGTAGGTGAAGATTCCGCCGGCGTCGTTGTCGACCATGGCGGTGATGAACCCTGGGCCGAGCACCGCGAAGAAGAGTGCAAGGTTGCGCCGTAGTTTCCCAAGCATGGCCATGGCGCGTCTAGCTAGCTCTGTTTCGATCCCGGTTCTATTTCGACCGCGTCTTGAGCGATGCGATCACATCGTCGGCGGTGATTACGCCATAGAGCTCGCCGACCTCGTCGACCACCGGCAAGGCGTAGCAGTTGTACTTGTCAAACAACTCGACGACGCGGTTCCTTTCAGCCAACAAGTCCACCCGGATCGTGTCTCGAAACGCCAGCGGTTTGAGCGGCTTGTCGCCCTCGGCCAGAAAGAGTCGACCCAGCGGAACCGCGGCCACCAGACGCTCCTGCTCATCAGTCAGGAAGATGTGCGTCAGCGTCCGCGCCAACTCCGCGTCCTGCTTGACTTGCTCAACTGCCTCGGCCACCGTCGCATCTTGGGAGATGGCCATGTAGTAGTTGGTCATCATCCCTCCAGCCACGTCGGGGTCGAATTCGATCAGCTCCTCGACATCGGCCGCCGGCTCGTCTTCCATCTCCTCGAGGATTTTTTCCGAGTCCTCGTCGCCCAGCGTGTTGAGCAAGTCGGCCGCGGCGTCGGGCTCCATCTCCTCGACGATGTCGGCCGCGCGGTCGCGGTCGAGCGAATGGACGATCGAGACCTGGATCTTCGGGTCGACCTCCTCGAGAGCATCCGCCGCGACTTCTTCATCGAGCGTTTCAAAGATCGCCTCACGCTCGGCCGGCCCAAGATCCTCAACAATGTCGGCCAGGTCGGCCGGGTGTAGCTCACCAAGCCGGTCATGGCTAATCAGAAGCTTAAGCCGGCGCCGCGGGTCCGGCTCGACCATGTTGCAGTACTCCCACGGAATCGAGTTGGTGGGGAGTCTTTTTTGGAGCTTCCGAATGGCGCGGTGAGGCAAGATCCCCTCGGTCAGCCGCCGGAAAGCCCCTTGCACTCCGACCCCAATCTCATGGACCCAAAGCTCGTCGTGAGCATTCGTGCGCTCGATCCTGAGCGCAACGTCGTTCACCCGAACGACCTTGCGGCCATTCACATCGACAATCTGCTGATCGAGCAGGTCGCGATCGAGCAACAAGTGCGAATCGTCGGGATAGTAGGGAACGAAGTGGTCGTCCGAGAGGACAATTCGATCAAGCGAGATGGATGCGATTTGATCGTGACGCACCAGAAAGCGCGTCCTCGAATCGCCGAACAGAAACGCGGACACACGTCGGGCGTGGTCCCTGGGAGCGACCGCCGCCTCGCGGACCTTTCCGATCCGAGCCCCATTGGGGCCCTCCAGGCGCATCCCGGTCAGCTCCGTCAGGTAGACCAATCGATCCAGGTCTACTGAGGTCGTCGCCATATCTTCCGCTGTGCCGCCGCCCCGGTCGCTCGTTGGACGCGAACGCCGGGAAGCGCTCATGCACTTTGTCGCAGCTACTACTGCCAGGTTCGTCTAGCATTCCAATATTCTCACTATGCAACAGGCGCGTGCGATCCGGCAAGGCAGGCTGGGATTCAGGAAGACCGACAATGGCGAAGTAGGTCCCCTTGAGCCCGTAGGGCGAAGCAATCAATAGCCCCGGGGCTTCAGCCCGGGGACCTGGAGTTTCTACATTTTCCGGCTGAGTTTCGACCTTGCAAGAAAACGAGAGCAACCCGACCTTGAGCCGCGGACGGAAAGTCCGCGCCGACTGAAGCGACTCGAAGATCGGTGGGCGCGGACTTTCCGTCCGCGGCTTGCATGAGGAGGCTTCCCCTTGTCAAGCCCCATTTTGTTCGTCTATTTCTTTTCTTCTTCTCTGCTTCTTCAGCTCGCGCTTGTCCGTCGCGGCCGTATCGAATCAGAAATCTGCACTTTCAGGAACGCTGACCGGGCTTGCATCCGCACTGTTTGTGCGCCGAATCTGACGCTGTGCTTGTTGGTGTCCTGCCTGTTGATGCTGCTTTCTCAGGGTCGGCTTCCGCCGGCCTTTCGGCCAGCTGAGCCTGCCGCGGACTCGCAGTCATCACGACGCGGTCTTCCATCCCTTCGGTGTGATTTCTCCTCCCTACTGCCGTTTCGTTCAAGCGATCTATCCTCAAAGTCTTTTCACTAAAAGAAATTTCAACGCGATGCGGTCCGCCGCGAGCGCGTCCTCTTCTACGCCGCCGTTTTGTTCGCCAAATACAACGGATCGTAGACTTCGCCGCGGCTCCACAACACGTGCATCAGCACCGACAACTTGCGCGCCGTCGCCACCACCGCGCGCTTCTTCGCGTTCTTGCCGCCCCGTCCCGCTAATTTCAGACCCCAACGTCTGGTATCGCAATCCTCGCCCCAATGCCCCAAAACGTACTGCGCACATTGCACCAGCAAACGCCGCAGCATCGGATCCCCAAGCTTCGTTATGTGCAGCTCCGGCGCGCTTTCGCCCGAGTCGCGCTGCTTCGGCTTCAATCCCGTGAACGCCCCCGCGTCGCGACTTTTCTTCAACCGCTCCGGCTTGTTGTCCAGCGCCAACGCAAACGCCAACGACGTGATCGGCCCCACCCCCTTGATTTGCCGCATCAGCTGGGTCGACGGGTATCGCGTTTCACACAACTTCAAGATCCGTTTATCCGCTTTGCGAATCTCTTCGGTCAGCGACTCGATCATCCTCAGCAGCGGCTCGAGCGCCGACCGCAGCAGCGCCGGCAGTTCCGGCAACGCCCGCTTGGCGAACGTCTCGGCCGAGCCCTTCGTCACCCGATAACCGAAATTCTTCAGCTGTCCCCGCACCGAGCCGATCGTATCCGTGCGAAGCTTCACCAGCAAGTCGCGCGAGACCAGCTCGGCGCGGTCCGCCAGCGTTTGCTCGGAGCGCGGTTCGGTCGCCGCCAGTAGATTCGGACTCGTAAGTCCTAATTCCGCCAACTTCCACGCGTCGCGCCGATCGCTCTTCGACATCGACGCGCTGATCAGCTTCAGCTGCCGCGAATTGGCGACGATGACTTCGTGTCCGAGCCGCATCAGCAGCTGCGCGATCCAGTTCGATTGGCCGCCGGCTTCGATCACAATTCGCAGCCGCGGCTTGCCCTCGAACTCGCGCACGAGCGCCTCGCGGGTGGTCTTGATCGAACGGTCGTCGGAGACTTGGCCGTCGAGCTCGAGCCGGCACAGCCAGCTTTTTCGGTCCCCCAGATCGATCCCGACGACGGCGGCGATTCGCGAATTGTCGGCGATCAGGACTTGCTGCATTTGGTTCCGGATGGTAGTCTTCTTCATGGCTGCTCTCACTCCTTTTGGGTTTAAAGATTGCGCTTCCTACTTAGAAGCGCGTGGCCGCTAGCCTACGACGTTGCGGCTCCGAGGGCAGCCTCCTCATTCCATCTCAAGGTCGCGACTTGCGGCTTAGCGGCAATATTCTTCACTTAGGGCTCGTAACGAAATAACATATGCAATATTGTAGTGGCGCCTGGGATTCCAACGTGTCCTGTCAGCCTCTCCAGCTTAGGATAAAACATTCACATGGTCATGTTATTTTGTTACGAGCCCTTAGCGACGGATACGAGCAACAAGCGTCCGTTCAATTCAAACGCCCGCGGGGCGACACAATCAGCCCAGGGAATCGCCTAGAACAATACCCGGGCCAGGATGCTGGTGCGATTGCCGCCGCCGGCAGGTCGATATGCGTGTCGCCGCGGACGGAAGGTCCGCGACTGCCCCGGCTTCAGCCCGGGGAAACACCGGCGCATCTGATCGTCGCAGGCTAGACTAGAACTCCATGCTCGCCCTTGTAGTCGCCCTTCTCGCACTGGCGGCGCCGGCCGCCGCTCAGCTGACATACGACTTCGAGCCGATCCTGTTCGAGCCCCCGGCTCCGGATGGAAGGATCGACGCTCCGCTGGTCTACGATCCAACCGATCGACGCCTCTACATGTTCGGGGGGCAAGCCGGCGGATTCCTCAACGACCTGTGGGCATACTCGTTCGACCAAGCGGCATGGACCGAGCTTCAGCCGGGCGGGGGGCCTCCGGCCGGGCGTCGAGGGCACACGATGGTCTTTGATGGGGTCCGGCGCCGGCTAGTCGTCTTCGGCGGACAGGCGAGCGGGTTCTTCAACGACGTTTGGGCTTACGACATCGCCTCCAACACGTCGACTCAGCTTGACGGGGGAGGCCCCAAGCCCAACACTCGCTACGGACATTCGGGCATCACCGACACGATGCGCGACCGCATGGTAATCTCGCACGGCTTCGCTCAGGGACGCTTCGACGACACTTGGGCCTTCGACTTCGCGACCAACACATGGACCGACGTGTCGCCCGCGGCGCGTCCACTGCGGCGTTGCCTGCACCATGCCGTTCACGACCCGAAACGCGACCAAATGTTGTTCTTCGGCGGCTGCGCCAGCGGCTTCGGCCCATGTCCCTTAAACGATTTCTGGTCGTTCAATCTCGAAAGCCACACCTGGACTGAACTGCCGCGCGAACCCCCCGCAAGGCAGTTCTACGGCACGGGATTCGACATTGAAATGGATCGCATGGTCGTCTTCGGCGGCGATGGGAACGGCGGCCGTCTCGACGATGTTTGGGAGTTTGATCCCGAGGGCGCCGCCTGGGAATCACCGGCGATTTCCGATCCGCGGCCGTCGGCCCGAAGCCGCCACCAAGGCGAGTTCATCCCCGGCATGGGCGTCGTGTTCTTCGGCGGCAACACGCCGCAAGGCCGGACCAACGAGCTCTGGCTCTTCGCTTTGGCGAGATCTCCCGAAGTCACACAAGCCGGCGTTGGGAATGCGTTCAACTTCGAGAGCGGCAGCGTCGCCCCGGGCGAAATCGTCTCGCTCTTCGTCCGCAACGGCGGACCCCGCCGAGGAGTTTCCTCGCAATTCGGGCCCGATGGCGTCCTTCCCTTCGAGCTCGCGGGCGTAACGATCACCTGGAACGGCATGCCCTCGCCGGCTTACTTCGTCTCGGAAGGGCAGATCAACGTACAGATTCCGTATGAAAAGGCCACAGACCCGGAGGTCGAGCTCATCATTATCTATCGCGGTCAAGCAAGCGTGCCGGTGCGGTTGCCAGTTGTTCCGGCGAAGGCCGGCTTGTTCCCCGTTGTGTTCAACCAAGACGGGACCATCAACTCCGAGCAGAACCCGGCCTCGCCCGGGAGCGTCATCATCGTGTTTGTCACCGGCCAAGGCGTGACGGCGCCGCCGAGTCCGACCGGGGCTTACCCGATGAACGGGGTCTTCCCCGAGCCGGTCGCCGATGTCGCGGTAGAGATCGGCGGCGCGGCGTCTGAGATCTTGTTCAAGGGACAAGCGCCGTTTACCGCTGGCGTAATGCAGCTCAACGCTCGTCTCGGATCCGCAACCGGCTCGCTAGTGATTCTAGTCAGAATCGGCCAGGCGATCAGCCAAGACGGCGTGGTTGTTTGGGTCGGCGCGCCGTAATGGACGTGGCGCACGGCTGTGCCGTGCCGCCTTCGAGCTGTGCTCGAAGGTCTGGGGTCCGGAGACCTTGCGCTACAAGCGCAAGGCGGCACGGCACAGCCGTACGCCACGTCGCGGTTCAAAACTCCCAGCGCAACGCCAGCTGAATCTGCCGTGACCCCGTCGTCGTCGACGTAATCCGCCCGGCCGAACCCACCCGCACGCCCGTATCCCGGAACAGCTCTTGGCTTGACGGAATCGCGAAGTTCGGTCGGTTCGTCACGTTGAAAAACTCCCCGCGCAGCGTGATCTTCTGCCGGTCGGTTTCAAACAGCGCCTTATGCAGAGCGAAGTCAAGCGTGAACAGCCCCGGCCCGATAATCGCCCCTCGCCCCAAGTTCCCAAGGAAGCCCGCCCGTGGCAACCCAAACGCCAAAGGATCCATATACCGGCTCGGGTCGCCGAAGATCCGCACCGACCCCGCGATCAGGTCGGGGCGCTGGCCGACGTCTCCAAACCCAGGCCGGAGCCGAGCCTGGTCAAATCCCACACTCGGCGACCAAGGGTTCCCCGACTGCCACTGTGTCAGCCCGTGCAGCTCCCAACCATTGACTAGCGCATCGGCCACGGCGCCGCCGTCGATTGACGGCGCCAGGTACGAGAAGCTCCCGGCAAAGACGTGACGTAGATCGAATTCCGATAACCCGCGGTTGGCGCGGTAATTGGTCACCGTCGGCACCTGGTCGCTCGCCACGAAATCATTGAACGTGGAGCTCGACGATTCATCGATCGACTTGCTCCAGGTGTACTTCGCCTGATAGCGGAAGTTCTTGCGCCAACGGCTCTCGGTCGACAGGGTTAGCCCGTGATAGAAGGAGTTGAACTGCGACCGCCGCAACCCGATCCGCGAGAAAGCGGGGTTCAGCCGGGGGGCGTCCGCGGCAAAGAACGTACGCCCGTCCACCGTCTGTGGGATCGGCGAATTGAAGTTCCCAAGCTGCCCCATCAGGTGTATGCCACGCATTCCCGAGTAGCCGACGCGCACGACCATGTCATCGCCTAGCTGGCGCTCGATGTTCAGCTGCCAGCGCCCGACGTAAGGCTGCTGCAAGTCGAAATCGAGTCCATCGATTGAGCTCGAAGGGTTGCGTCCTTGCGCCGCCCCTAGAATGTCGGGGAAGCCCGGCCGTCCGAAAACGAGGATGCGATTGAACAGCGGCGGCATCCTGACCCCGGCGATGACCAGTTCGCGGCTGCCAAGCAAATCGAAGAAGATTCCACCGCCGGCGCGGATCACCATCTTGCCGCCGCCGGTTGGATCCCAAGCCACAGCCGCGCGGGGAGCAAAATTGTCTCTGGCGGGGTTGTCATAGACCGGCCCGCCAACGGTGGTCTCCGAATCGTTGATCAGATCCGGAAGCGTGGCGACCTTCCCGTCGGCCTCAGTCGGCGTGGAGGCGCCCTCATAACGCACTCCCAAGGTCAGCGAAAGATTCGGCCGCACCCGAATCTCGTCTTGCACAAAGAACGAAACCTCGTTGTTGCGCCAGAGCCGTTGGGTGTCCGAGCCCGGTTGTGCGACTTCGGCGATCCGGGGACGAGCGATCAGCAGGTTTTCGAGCGACCCAAAAGTGTAGGCGCCCACAAAGCTCAGGTCTGAGCGCTGGTCGAAACCGACGCGATCGAAGCCGCCGCCCAACCGCACGGTGTGGCGACTCCCGGCGTAGGTCAGATCGCCATTGACCTGAAAGTTGTTGAGGATAAATGTTCGCGGCCTTGCTCGCGCGTTAAAACCGCCTAAGTTAGACAGTCCGGTCACGGTCATCGTTCCTAGCGGCAATCCATTGACGAACGACAACTCAGAAGGGATGTCCGAGCGAGTCGTGCTGTTCTCCGCATTACCCACTCGGCTGAACGCCCCCCGAAACGAGGAGATCATCTTCGGCGAGTGCACCGTCTGGAGCTCGCTATGGAAGAAGTGGTCACGCGACTCGAGCAGGAACGTCCAAATCTGCATCGGGTCGGGTGCGGCGTTGACCGCGTCGGAAAACGTATAGCGACTTGACAGCCGCGAAGCGTTGCTCAATTGCAGATCGAGCTTTCCGGAGAGGTAGTCTTCTTCGGTCTTGCTGTTGGATTGAGCGATAGCCTCCCCGGTTCCATCGCCGAAGTCGCGACCATTGGGGACGGGGTAGAGTTCCAAGTACGGCTTCACCGATTCGGCGACCGTGATCTCTTGACCAGGGAGCCTGCCTTGGCGGGCCTCGAGATTCGGGACCACCGGCCGAACCGTGTTTCCACGGCGCTGTCTGAGCCCCTCGTAGTTGAACAGGAAGAAGGCTTTGTCGCGCGTAATTGGACCACTGATCACACCGCCAAACTGGTTCCGGCGCAGCGGCGGGATGGAGCTTCCCGGACTGTCGAAGAAGTTCTTGGCGTCGAGTGAGCTGTTTCGAAAGTACTCGTACAGCGCACCGTGGAAGGCGTTCGAACCAGACTTTGATACCGCCGTGAACAGCCCGCCGGCGGTCCGGCCGTATTCAGCGCTGTAGGGGTTCGTGACGAGGTGGATCTCGCGCACCGTTTCGAGGCCCAGCAGTGAGCCGGCGGCGCTGGCGGGTAAAGACGAGGTCGCGTCGTTGACGTAGACTCCGTCGATTTGGAAGCCGTTTTGATTGGGTCGCGAACCGTTGACCGAGATCTGATTGCCGATTCCCTGCGCCAGCCCGTTGCGAGCCGAGACGGGCAGGGTGGCGCCGGGCTCAAGAGCCGCAAGCTCGAACAGGTCGCGGCCGTTCAAGGGCAACGATTCGAGTTTCGCGGACTCGACCAGGCCTCCCCAATCACTCGCGCTGATGCTGACCAAGGGAGCGTCTGAGGTGACCACGATCTCGTCGCGCTGAGTCCCGAGCTGGAGCTCGAAATCCACTTTGGCGGTCCTGCCGCTCGAGAGATTGACGCCTTCACGCGCTTCCGGGCGAAATCCGTCGTGGGCGATCGCGACGCGGTACGACCCCGGGGGAAGCTGCAGGGCGCGATACTGCCCGCGCGTATCGGTGTTGGCTTGGCGCTGTGCTCCAGTCTCAATGCGCGTAATCGTGACTTGGGCTGATGCGATCACCGCCCCGCTCGGGTCTTGGATCATACCCTCGATCGACCCGCCCGACTGGGCGAGCACGGCGAGCGGGCACGTGACGAGGACTGTGATCAGTACCTGTAAGAACTTCATAACGCGAGAATTAGCTCTATCCTAGCGCGAACCTTTGCCTGCCGTGCTTGGGCGACCGTCTTGAGCCCGCCGCGAAGATCTCCGCTGAGCGCTGCTCGGGGTGGATGACCCAGACGGCGATTGCACCCGCCGCGAGATACTGACCGACCTTTCTTCGCATGAAAGGTCTGCTTTCGCTCGGGCTCCGAACCTCAATCGCAAGATCGGTCGCGTCGGGGATGTTATGGAGCAAGTCGAGCGATCGAGCGCGAGGGTTGCTGATGAACGATATGTCCGGCCCCCGAAGTGTCCCCCGGTCGCGTGACAGCACGTACCCGGTGTTCAACGGAAACACGATGCCGAGATCGTTGGCTTCGACAAAGCGGGCCACGCGCAAAAGGAACTCGCCCAAAACTAGATTGTGGAAAGGGGTCAGAAGCGGAAGCTCGATCAGTTCTCCTTCGTCGAGCTCACAGCGACGGTCTTCCGGCGGCGGCATCGCCTCGAATTCTTCAATACTTAGTCGCGTGGCCACTGGCATGCCCTGATTCTAACCCCTAGCCCACGCGATAATGGGAACTCCCCCGCGCGTGGGCCCAACGCGCTCCCCATGTCCAATTCGGCTGATCCAGCTGCGCCCTGGCGGGCGCGTGACGAACCTTTGCCGTCAGTCTGGCAAGCCGTCAAGGACTCGCTGAGTGGCAAGCGCGCCGACTACACCGAGCTACCCCTGGAGCGCACCATTCTGCTGCTGGCGGTGCCCATGGCCCTCGAGTTGGTCATGGAGTCGACCTTCGGCCTGGTGGACATCTTCTTCGTCGGCAGGCTGGGGCCAGAAGCCATTGCCACGGTCGGCATCAGCGGGTCACTGATCATCGTCATCTTCGCGGTGGCGATGGGTCTGAGCATTGGGACCACCGCGATGGTCTCTCGGCGAATTGGAGAGGGCGACGAAGCGGGCGCCAATGTCGCGGCCGCGCAGGCGATTTTCTGCGGGATTGCCTTTTCCATCCCGTTAGGGATCGGCGGTTGGATGCTCGCCCCCGCCATGCTCGCGTGGATGGGAGGCTCCCCTGACGTCGTCGCTGGGGCCGACTACACGGCAGTAATCTTAGGCGGTTGCGCCACGATTTTTTTGCTGTTTCTCAACAACGCCATCTTCCGCGGCGCCGGCGATGCCGCCATGGCGATGCGGTCGCTCTGGCTCGCCAACATTTTGAACATGATTCTCGACCCGTTGTTGATCTTTGGGTTAGGGCCGATTCCCGCGATGGGGTTGCTGGGGGCGGGGATCGCCACCGTCATTGGCCGCGGTGTTGGCGTGCTCTTTCAGTTCTGGGTGCTGGCCTATGGCGATCGGCGCGTGCAGGTCAAGACGGATGCGCTACGGCTGAACGTGCCGGTTGCGACGCGTTTGCTGCG
Source organism: Bryobacterales bacterium (assembly GCA_965247515.1). Classification (GTDB taxonomy): domain Bacteria; phylum Acidobacteriota; class Terriglobia; order Bryobacterales; family UBA6623. The sequence goes on from OZ252029.1 coordinate 3,846,452, forward strand.
GCTTTCGGTCAGCGGCATGTTGCAGTTCTTCGTCGCGACGGCAAGCTGGCTTGGCATCATGCGGATCGTTGCGCTGTTCGGCGATACAACCCTGGCCGGCTACACGATCGCACTGCGGCTGATCCACTTCACCATCCTGCCGTCTTGGGGCATGAGCAACGCGGCGGCCACTCTTGTTGGCCAGAACCTCGGCGCCAAGAAGCCCGACCGCGCCGAACGGGCCGTTTGGCTAACAGGCCGGTATAACTTCTTCCTGCTGGCCTCTGAAGCCGTGATCTATTGGATTTTCGCTGAGCCGATGATGCGGATTTTCACCGACGAAATGCCAGTGATCTCCGCCGGCGTCTTGAGCCTCCGTATCTCGAGCGCCGCCTACCTGTTCTCGGCGTATACCATGGTGTTTTCACAAGCCTTCAACGGCGCGGGCGACACCGACACGCCAACGAAGATCAACGTCGTCTGTTTCTGGCTGCTGCAGCTCCCTCTGGCCTACTACCTGGCGCGGGTCGTGGGCTGGGGCCTCGCCGGGGCTTTGGTCGCGATCGTCATCTCGCTAGCGGCCTGGGCGTTGATAGGACTGATCGTCTTTCGCCGGGGCGCGTGGAAGAAGGTTCAAGTTTGATGACGACTCTTCATCAGATTCACGAAGGGGCGTGGCTGATTCGGCTGCCCGTTCCTTGGGAGCTCAAGAGCGTGAACGCCTTTCTGTTTCGCCAAACAGACGGCTGGCTGCTGCTCGACTGTGGGCTGAACACCACAGAGACCGCCGAGATCCTCGACCAAGCGCTCGCGGAGGTCGGCATCGAATGGCGGGCAATCACCAAGATCGTCGTTTCGCACATGCACCCGGACCACTTTGGCGGCGCCGCGAGGGCTCGCAAGCTCTCCGGCGCGCCGGTCTACATGCATCCGGTCGAGGTGAAGCTGGTCGGGCCGCGCGATCCGAACGAGGTCTTCTTCGCCGCTACAGCGGTTTACATGCGGCGCCATGGCGTCCCGGAAGACATCATCGCGACTTTGCGTTCGGAGTCGAAGAAGTTCGCTGACAAGATGGATCGCTTTACCCCTGACCGCGACCTGGTCGAAGGGGACGTCTTTGAGTACGTCGGCGGGCGGCTCGAGGCGGTGCTCGCTCCGGGGCATTCGCCGGCGCTGATGTGCTTTTACGATTCCCAAAACAAGACGCTGTTCTCGACCGACGCCGTGCTCGAGCGGATTACGCCGAATATTGGCGTTCATCACTTCTACGATGGCAACCCACTGGGCGAGTATTTCGACACGCTTGCCAAGCTCGATAGCTTGGACGTTTCGTTGGTTGTCCCCGGACATGGCCGGCCTTTCGAGGGCCTGGCCGACTGGATCGCCTCCACACGGCGGCATCACCGCAAGCGCTGCGACCGCATTGTCGAAGTCCTCGGCGACGGCGAGCTGCATGGGTTCGACGTCGCGGGCGAGGTTTGGGGCACGAAGCGGCCGATGGGGCAACGGCGCATGGCGATGGCCGAGGGGTTAGCTCATTTGGTCTTTCAGGCACGGAGCGGCGAGGTCGAGCGGCTCGATCGCGACGGCGTGGACTACTGGCGGGTTGCACGGAGCTAAGAGCAGGCGTTACGAGCCCCGAACGCAAGTTGCCGGTACGGAGCATGGCGATGTTGCGGGCGCGAAATTATCGCGCGCGAAACATGAGACATCGGCGCTCCGATTTCCATTTCACAGAGTGCAACGCTCCTGGCCCAGATCCGCCGTTTTCGAGCGTCTTGGGATCAACGGACTCGGAGTTGGAATTTGATTTCACGTCATGTTCCGGCGGATCGCTCCTAAGTCATTGCCGCGGTGAGCGTTAGTTCTAACGGCTCGGCGTCGCCCGTCCCGTCCGCAGCCGGGCGGAAGATGCCAAAGCTCCCCGCGCGCCGGCTGAAACGTATCTTCTCTACACGTCGTCGACAACTGCGCTCAGCCCTTGCAGGTCCGGTTGCTCAGCGGCCCGCGGCACTTGTATTGAGCAGCACTGCGTGTTTAACATGCACGGATCGCCCTTTTGGCCGAGGCTACATGCTTGCGAGCACACGCCGCCGGAGCAAATCTCCCCGGCCGGGCAGTCCAGCGGTTGAGTGAAGCAGCCGATGGCAGAGTCGCAACCGTCGATGGTACAGGTATCTTCGTCGCCACAAAACAGAGGATCGAAGGTACACGACGGTCCGGTTGGGTCGCAGGAGTCCGTCGTGCAGGCGTTTCCGTCGTTACATAAAGGCACATTCCTGCAAAGGCCGTCCTCGCAACTGTCGGTTGTGCAAATATTCCCGTCGTCACACTCGGCGGCGCCAGAGCACGGAGCTCCGAATTCATACGCCCCGATGTCGACTGTACCGCCCGCGATGCGCGGGTTGCCATCAAGATCAGTCGCCGGCAGATCGGGGAGATTGTTCGTTCCGGCGTTGATTGCGGGCGAGCCCGGTAAAAGGCGATAGTCGTTATCATCCAAGGTCGCGGGATTACCGTCGGGTCCGGCGACACTGGCAAACAAAGGGTCGGCGTCTATGTTTGCGACGCCGGGATGACCGCCCTCGATGTCGCTGTAGGATGCGATCGGCATACTTGACGCTTTGGCCCAGCTCAAAGATCCGGCGGGGTTGCCCCAGACAATGCTGTTGATGAGCTCAGGCATGCTGCCGTTGCGGCTTCGAATGGCGGCTCCGCCAGCGGTTCCGCATCCAATTTCCCTGAGGGTCGGAAACCATTGATTTAGCGGGTGTTTGGGGCTGGGCCTGTGGTCCGAGCAGATTCGCATTCCTGTTGAGGTGGAGTGAACCCTAAAAATGAGACATTGAAATTCGGGACGAATTTCAGCGAATGGAAAGGAGTCCAGGATGGAAAGTCTCAAGCCGCGCAAGCCGCGGGAGTTCACGGTGGAGTTCAAGGAAGCCGCCGCCAGGCGGCTCCTAGCCGGCCAGAGCGGCACAGCGCTAAGCCGCGAGTTGGACGTCAAGCGCAGCCTGCTGTACCGCTGGCGGGACGCCTATCGCCAGGAAGGCGTCAACGGCTTGAGCCGGCGGCGAGGCCGGCCGAAACCCGGCCGCTCGGCGCCGCCCAAGATCCCTCGCGATCCGCGCGACGAACGCATCGCAGAGCTCGAACGACTGCTCGGCAAACAAGCCGCAGAGCTCGATTTTTTCGGACAAGCCTTTCGCGCCTTGAACCTCGCAGCCCCGACCAACGACGCCGGTGGCGCGAGCGGATCTACTCCATCGTCGAGCAGATCAGCGCCAAAGGCTCGCTCAGCGTCGAACACGCCTGCGAGCTCGGACGCGTGAATCGCGCCGGGTTCTATCGCCGGCTCGCCGTGTCGTCGCCCGCCGAGTGCGACATGGAATTGCGTGACCGCATGCAGCGGATTTCGCTCGAGAATCGTCGTTACGGCTACCGCCGCGTGACGGCCGAGCTGCGCCGCCAAGGCTTCCTCGTCAATCACAAAAAGGTCCTGCGGATGATGCGTAAGGACAACTTGCTGGCGGTACTCAAGCGGCGCTTCGTGCTAACAACGGATTCGAACCACTTCTTACCTGTTTATCCGAATCTAGCGGCGCACCTGAATGTGGACGGCGTCGATCAGTTGTGGCAATCCGATATCACCTACATTCGCTTGCGCGAGGCGTTCGTCTACCTCGCCGTGGTGTTGGACGCCTACTCGCGACGCGTGGTCGGCTGGCGGCTGGGGACGACGCTCAAAGCTGAGCTGGCTGTAGGGGCGTTGCGCGATGCGCTCGAGCTCAGACGCCCTGCCGCGGGGTGGATGCATCATTCCGACCAAGGCGTACAGTACGCTTCGAGCGCCTATGTCGAGCTGCTGGAGCAGCACGGCGCGATCATCTCGATGAGCCGCCGCGGCAACCCCTACGACAACGCGCGGGCGGAGAGTTTCATGAAGACGTTGAAGGCGGAGGAGGTTTGGTTGCAGCGTTATCGCACGCTTGACGAGGCGCGCGCATCGATCGGCGAGTTCATTGATGAGATCTACAACCAACGCCGGCTGCATTCGGCGTTGGGATATCGTCCGCCGGCGGAGTTTGAAGCGCTGGCGCGGCCGGCGGCAACAGCAGCGAGGAATCCGAAGTATGAGTTTTGAGAGGCATAGGCAAATCTATCAATCCGATGGGCCCTGGGCGGGCAGGGAGACATCGCCGGCGTTGGAGAAGCCGGGAGCGACCTTGGCGGCCGCCCCCGGCGCTCATCGTCTTGATGAGTTTGCGGCCGGGTATTCCTTGGCGGGTTGCTCTCCAGCAGAGCCCGCTTCCGCTTCCCCGGCTAGGACCAGCGTGCGACGATACAGCGAAGAAGGCAAGCGTTTTGCGGTGAATGGTAACCTGTCCCGATTTCGACTGTCTCACGCTTGGGGTTCACTCCAAGGAGTTGCAGCGCAGTTGGTTTTGGTATATTGTATATATATCAGTCATGAAGACAGCCCCGGCTCGCTCCAGCCTCGCCGATGCCGAGCGTAAGCTGCGCTCCCGCATCGCCCAGCTGGTCCACGGCCGCTGGTTGCTGCATGGCACCGTGGCGCCGCGCCAACGCGTCTGCGGCAAGCCCAACTGTCGCTGCGCCCAGGGTCAACTGCACGCCTCGCTCTATCTGGTGCGCTCGCGCCGGGGAAAGGTGCAACAGCTGTTCGTGCCGCGCAGCTGGGAGCAACGCGTGCGCCAGGCCGTAGCCGACTATCAACAGCTCGAGCGGCTGCTCGAAGAGGTCTCCGAGCGCGAGTGGAAGCGGCTCCAAGACCGCCGGGAGGAGTGACGTTCTTCGACGTCTGATCCAGTACGCGGAGAAGGGTTACGGCCTGCGCAGCCGCCTTCTCGCCGGGGTCTCGGATTCCCGCCCCAAGCCGCGCATCCCCACCCGCGCTGTCGTCGAGTCGACGCTGGCGCTGTTCTGGGCCCGGCTGGGCAGCCTGAACGCTTTGGAAACGCTCGAGGGGGCGCCGTTTTGGAAGAAATGGCTGGGCCGCAAGCTGCCCAGCGCGGACACCATTGGCCGCGTCTACAGCTCGCTCGACACGGCCGTGCTGCGGCAAACGATTCGGCAGCTGTATGAACGCCTCAAGCGCAACAAGGCCTTGCCCGGCATCGGCGGATTAGGGGTGGCTGTGATCGACGGTCATGAGTCTCACGCCAGCTACCGCCGTTGCTGTGGAGGCTGTCTCGAGCGCCGCATTCAGCGCAGCGACGGCGAACAGCTGCAGTACTATCACCGCCAAGTGACGCTGCAGTTGCTCAGTGACGCGCCCGCCGCCTCGCCATTCAACATCCAAGGCGAACCGCTTCCGCTGTTGCTCGACGCCGAACCGCAACTCCCCGGCGAGGACGAGCTGGCCGCCGCCAAACGTTTGCTCGAACGCGTTCTAGCCGCTTACCCACGGGCGTTTGATGTTGTCTTGGCCGACGCTCTTTACGCCGCCGCGACGTTTGTGAACTTTCTGCTGGCGCACGGCAAGGACGCCGTCATCGTGCTCAAGGACGAGCGCCGCCACCTGTTTCAAGACGTTCAAGGACTGTGGCGAACCCAGCCCCCACAGGCGGGCGAGTATCGCTCACGCGATTGCCAATGGTGGGATCACGAGGGCTTATTATCGTGGCCGCAGGTCGCCCAGCCCTTGCGCGTCGTTCGTTCGGTGGAGACTTGGCGGCGGCGCTCGCAGCTTGACGGCGAGCTCCACGAGCATCAAAGCGATTGGGTTTGGCTAACGACTTTGGGGTCGCGGCAAGTTTCCACGGCGCAGCTGGTGCGCTTGGGCCATCAACGCTGGGACATCGAGAACCGCGGCTTCAACGAGTTGGTCAACGGCTGGCATGCCGACCACATCTACAAGCACGAACCCCACGCCATCGAGACGTTTCTCTTGACGACGTTTCTGGCATTCAATCTCTACCACGCTTTTGTCGCCCGCAAGCTCAAACCGTCGTTGCGGCGCGGCAAACCGCGAGTCTTTTGGGCGCGGGTGATGGCGGCGGAGCTGTATCAGGCGGCCACGGGCCCCTCGCCCTAGCACGCGAGTCGACTCCCCCGCCCACCCCGCGCCTGCCAGTAAGCGGCCCTGCCGCAAGAGCCGCCGGGGTGTCTTTGCCCTGCGATTCCCCACCTATTTCCGGGTCAGGACCGCGTGCGAATCTGCTCGTCCTTCACCCCACGCCCCTAAATCCCTCGATTCCCAACTACTTCCGCCTTCTGACTCAGCCTCGTTGCGGAATCGCTGCGGCTCCGCCGGTGTTGTAGGCGAAAGTGGGATTGATGATCCGCGGGCTCGGATCGTTGTTTCGCATGGCCGAGCCCGATGGCGCATCATTTCCGACGAAAAGGCTGTTCTTGATTGTCGGATCCCCGGTGGCGACAGCGCGGCCGACGTAGTTGTGCATGCCGCCGCCGCCCGAGGCGGCCGAGTTCCCGATGAATTCGCAGCTCATAACAAGAACGTTGCTGTTCTTGCGATTGTCCATGCCGCCGCCTTCCTCTCCCGCGACGTTGTAGCTGACCACCGAGTTGGTGATGGTGGCATGGCTGTTGAGGTAGTTGCGCATGCCTCCGCCCTTGTTCGAAGTGTTTTGCGTAAATAGGCAGTCGCTGATGGTTGGCGTGGCCCCTTCGATATTAAACATCCCGCCGCCCATCGCCCCGGAGGAGTTTTGGCTAAAAACGGAACCGGTTATGGTGGGGCTCCCTTCCCGGTTGTACATGCCGCCCCCTCGGTCGGCTGCGGTATTTCCCGTAAAAATACACTGGTTGATAGTGGGGCTGCTGGCGAGGTTGTGCATCCCGCCTCCGTTGTTCGCACTGCCGCCGGTGATCGTGAAGCCTTCCAGAATAGTGCCCCGGCCCTCGCCATTGACGCATTGAACGACGCTCCCGTTCGTCGCCGAACCATCAATGACCGTGACAAGAGGTCCGCCGGAGCTGCGCAACGTGATTGCCTTGCCGAGGAAGTCGATGGCCTCGAAGTAAGTGCCGGGCGCCACGATGATCTCGTTCCCGGCGACCGCTGTATTGATGGCGGCCTGAATCGACTCACCCGCCGCAACATTAACGGTCGCCGCCGAAGCGGACGAACCAGGGAGGACGCACTGAAGCGTCGAGAAAAACAGTAACAGAGAGGCGCCGCGGACACGGGCAAGTAGTCTGGCTTTCATTGATACACCCACCTTCGGAGCGCCTGCCGACCAGAACCGCTGAGATCGTTCCGCCAAGGGCGACTGCCTCAGCGAGGTCACGAAACCGAACAATTGGATCGGAATGTTCAGGGAATCAGGCGTCAGGATACGCTGTTTCGGCCCCGAAATCAATTCGCCAAATGTACTCATTTAGATCGGTACGACAGGGCCAGTACCTCCGGTCTCTGGATGGAACCGCGAGCGAGGCTGACCCAGGTCATCCTCAGGTTCAGCGGTCTACTCTGTCTCCGCCGTTGACGTACAGGGAATCGGTGGTGGTCCCGTGCACAATCCGAGGATTGATTTGTGCGAAAAGCCCTATGACGACTTGGCTTTCCACCGACCCCGAAAGCCTGATCGATCTTTCGATGAGCGTGGTGGCTGTTCGAAACAAGCGATGTCATGAACGCTGCGCCGAGTGACGCCGCAAGCCCCGCCAGGAGGGCGCTGACGCCCTATTCAAGCGGTTTGGAGAGGTTTCAGACGGTCGCTAGCGTAGCGTGAAGATATTTTTTCAGTGGCTATGCGTCGACCGCTCCGATTCGCGCCCATCCGGCGGTCTTGGAGGATTCCGCGTGACATCCCGAGATATCCCCCCTCCTAGGTATGAGCATCACGACCCGCGAACACCGTACTCCTCATGGTCGAAATTGAGTTCGTTTCAAAATCAAGTACCAGTTCCGGGCCCGTGGTTTCGAACAAATTACTGTACTGCTAGTTCATGTAGTACCGTGGGTAATCGAATAGGCGAGCTCACTTTTAGAGTAATCTCGGCTGCCAAGCTTAGGCGGGCGATCACATCCTGTCACGATCCGCACCGTGCTGGGTTTAAACGGCTTACGCTTCTTTCGACTCGTTGAGACAGCCGAGCGCGCGTAATCTGGAGGCGAGGACTCACCCTGCCGATAGGGTATTCAGCGTTCATCGGACAAGATGGACCGCGGAAAAGATCACGTGGCACGCGCAGCGACTCAACCCCAACTACTCGACCCAACCCTGACCGGCCAGGAAGCGATCCGGCTCGAAGACGGGCTTCGGCAGCGAATCGTCGGCCAGGAAGAGTCGATCCGGCAGATCCTCAACGTCTACCAGACCTACCTGGCCAACATGAACGCGCCCGGCCGGCCAATCGGGAATTTCTTGTTTCTTGGCCCGACGGGGACCGGCAAGACTCGCGTGGTGGAGGCGGCGGCGGAAACGTTGGTAGGCAGCGCTCGGGCGGTCATCAAGATCGACTGCGCCGAGTTCCAGCACTCTCACGAGATCGCCAAGCTGATCGGCTCGCCTCCGGGCTATCTCGGTCACCGCGAAACGCATCCGCTGCTGAGTCAGGAGGCGCTCAATCAGCACCACACCGACGATATACGGATGTCATTCGTGCTTTTCGACGAAATCGAGAAGGCGAGCGACGCGCTGTGGAACCTGCTGTTGGGAGTATTGGACAAAGCCAGCCTGACGCTCGGCGACAACCGTCGAGTCGATTTCTCGCAGTCACTCATCTTCATGACGAGCAACTTGGGCGCGTCGGAAATGGACGCTCTGATGAGCCCCGGGATGGGCTTTAGTTTTCGTCCGGAAGAGTCGTCGATCGGCGCTGAGTCTTCGATCGGCAAGCGAATCAAGAGCGCCGGCATCAACGCGGCGCGGCGCAAGTTTACGCCGGAATTCATCAACCGACTCGACAAGATCGTGGTCTTCAATCCGCTGGGCGAAGATGAGCTGCGCCAGGTGCTCGAGCTCGAGCTCAAGCGCGTCCAACAGCGTGTCTTCGACGGGACGCCCTTCCTGTTCCGGCTCTCGGACGAGGCGAAGGGTCACCTACTTGAAGACGGATCGGACCTGAAGTACGGAGCTCGGCACCTCAAGCGGGCGATCGAGCGATCGCTGGTCTACCCGATGTCGAATCTGATCGCGACCGATTAGGTTGGTCTGGGTGACTTGGTTGCCGTTGATTTCGACGCCGAAGCCCAGGCGATGACGTTTGAAAAAATCGATGAGGATCTGCCGATCCAAACCATGTTCCGGGTCGCCGGCGTGGAGCCGTCGATGGACCGGGAGGCGCGAGGCGCGGCGGCGTTCGAGAGGCTTATGCCGGAGCCGGCGCTGACTCGCTGAGCCGATCTTCCACGTCCCGCGCCTCTAGCAGGCGGTCGGCGACACGCACCGCGGCGCTGATCTGGACTACATTCGGAGTCCGAATCAGATGGGCCCCGCCTCTCGCGGCTAGCGCCGAAAAGGCGACCTCGCTGATCAAGCGCTCTTGCTCAGACGCCTTCACGCTGTCGGCCAAGAAGCGATGTCCGTGCGACGCAATCATCATGGGTTGGCCGAGTTTTGAGAACCCCACCAGGCGATCCAAGATTTCGTAGTTCTGGATGCCCTGCTTGCCGATCCCAAGGCCGAGATCAAAGACGATTCGCCGCCGGTCCAATCCGACCGCCCGCGCTCGGGCCAAGCCGGAGTCGAGATCACCCGAGACCGCCTCGGAGAGCCCGGCAATCGAGCGTCCGCCGGCCCAGCTGATCGGACCGCCGGGGCCGTGACCGAGAATCAACCCCGCATGCGCCTCCACGACCTTCGGCGCCAGCTTCGGATCGAAGGCCAGACCGCTGGGGTCGCGGATGATGTGGGCGCCGAGCTCAAGGGCGCGCTCGGCGGTTTCGCTGTTGTAGGTCGCAACCGCCAACGGAACTTGCACATTAGAGCGCAGCTTGCGTAGCACTGGGACGAGCCGCCGAAGCTCGGAGTCGGCGTCAATGATCTTGCCGTCCGGGCGCGTTGGCAGAACAGTGAGGTCGAGCAGTGCGGCGCCTTGCTCTTCAAACGCTTGTGCTTGGTCGACTAGCGCCTTCAGATCCGGCTTTTCCCGGGAGGCCTGTACGGAGAGATCCAAGGCGGCGGAGATGAGCGTTCGAGCCGCCAGAGAGATTTCTCCCTCGCGGATCTTCCAAGAAAACCTCTGTCGCTCGAACGGCATCATCCTATAATGGCGCGTCTATGAAGCTTTGTACCTTCGAACACTCAGGGGTCAAGCAGGCGGGCATCGTTCTAGGCGACTCGGTGCTCGCGGTCGACCAAGTCAACATCAAGCGGGGATCGTCGTTTCCCGTTGACCTGTTCGAGTTGATTCAGACCGAGCAGGTCGACCCGCTACGCGAGCTGGCCAAAGGGCTCGAGGCGGGTATTCCGCTCTCGGAAGTGCGGTTGCGCATCCCCTATGAGCGGCCGGGTAAGATTTGGTGCATCGGGCTGAACTACAAGTCGCACGCAGAGGATCTCAGCGCGGTGCAACCCGAGGAGCCGGGCAGCTTCATGAAGCCCAGCACCGCGATCTTCGAACCGGGCGGCGAGATTGACCTACCGCCCGTGCGGCTCACGCAAGAGGTGGATGCGGAGGGCGAGCTGGGGCTGGTGTTTGGGACGCGTTGCAAGAACGTCCCCGTCGAAGATGTGCCAAACGTCTTGCTGGGCTACACGACGACGCTCGACATGACGGCGCTTGATGTTTTGGCGAGGAATACACGCTACCTCCAGCGCGCGAAGAGTTTCGACACGTTCTTCAGCTTTGGACCGCTGATCGTTACCGTCGACGAAGTTGAAGATGACGAGGCGCTCGAGGTGATCACGATGCACAACGGCGAGGTGTTTTCGCGCGACTTCGTCCGCAACATGCGTCACGTGCCGACGACGCTGGCGAGCTTTCACTCCGAGGTGATGACGTTTGAGCCGGGGGATATTCTCTCGACGGGCTGTCCGAAGGGCGCGCGGATTCAGCCGGGAGATACGGTCGAGGCGCGAATCGAGGGCGTGGGAAGATTGGGAGCGTCGGTGATTCAGTCATCGAACGAGTAGGGGACGCGAAATCATGAGACTTCAACTTGTACGGACTGTTGTTTTGCTCACCGGGGCGCTGTTGTTTAGCGGCATCGGCTCAGGCGGCGAAAAGACTTTGATGCACTGTTTCTACTTCACGCCGATCGCCGAGGCTTCACCGAGCGACTGGGACGCGTTCTACAAGTCGACGGACGAACTTCCAGGCAAGATCAAGGGCCTGCTTCGGGTCTGGGTCGGCAAGTTGCGAGAGCGGCCCGCCGTGTCACAACAGGTCAAATTAGGACGGACATTCGGCGCTTGCATGGAGCTGACGGACGAAGCCGCGCTGCAGACGTATACCGAGCATCCGGCGCATGCGGCCTGGGTCAAGGCTTACGAGAAGGTGCGGGTCGCGGGGACGACTACTTTCGACATCCTAGGGAAGTAGGCTTGAGCCCGGCGCCGGTGGCGGCGGGAAGGAACTTGCACGGTGTCTCCAGCGAGGTGCAACCCGCGAACGCCCGTGTAACCACATAACCCGCCGCCACCCGGGCCGTGAAAAAATGTCGCTCACGCCCGACGTGGCGCACGGCCCCGCCGTCCCGCCTTGCACCCTCGGCGCAAGGCCTCGGGTCCTGCCCCGTCGCCTGCCCGATTGCCCGAGAAATGTGGAAAATTGGCCAAACAGGTCACAGAACGTCTTCTCCTTGGGAAAATCAGCAATCGTCGGGTCGAAGAGCCCAAGCCTTTGCGCCAGGGGCGCGAGGCGGCACGGCAAGGCCGTGCGCCACGTCGGCAGCATACATTTCTTGACGGCCCCCGTGGCGGCAGGTAGCGAGATAGCACGGGCGTCCGTAGGTTGCATCTGGCTGGAGACGCCCGAGCAAGTTCCTTCCCGCCGCCACCGGCGGCGGGCTCAAGGGGCGTAGAATAACTCGCCATGCGCCGATTTGCCCTCATTGCCGTTTTTTTGTCGGGATGCGCCACGCCGCCGCCTGAGCTCACGGAGCCTGCGGGTCCGCCCTCGCCGACGGCTTTGCTCGAGTCTGGCGCCGCTGTGGAGAACGCCGCGTCGGTGTCATTCAACGAAGGCCCGGCGGCGGACGCCGACGGAGCGGTCTACTTCACCGAGATCACCGGAAACCGCATCCTCAAATACCTTCCCGACGGGAGCTTCAGCGAGTTCCGCAAACCGAGCCGGCGGGCGAACGGTCTGGCGTTCGACGCCCAGGGGCGACTGCTCGCGTGCGAGGGGGGCGGCAGGCAAGTGACCCGTACGGATCTCGCCTCGGGAGAGCTGGAGGTCTTGGCGAGCAAGTTCGAAGGGAAAAAGCTCAATAGCCCGAACGACATCGTTGTGGCGAAGAACGGACGGATCTATTTCAGTGATCCGCGTTACGGCGACCAATCAGGCCGAGAGCTCGAGACCGAAGACGTCTACATGATCGACAACGACGGCTCGTTAATCCGAGTCGCGACGAAGCCGGAGATCGCCAAGCCGAATGGGATCGCACTCTCGCCCGATCAGAAGACGCTGTACGTTGCTGATACGCAGCCAGGCCCCCCGAGGGAAGCGCGCGTTATGGCGTTCAGCGTGAACGATGACGGCACTTTAAGCGATCCGCGGTCGATCTATAGCTTCGGCCATGGACGCGGCATCGACGGGATGGCGATCGATGTGGAGGGCAACCTTTACGGCGCGGCCGGGAACGCGAATAATGCGCCCGAGAACGCGGCCGGCGTCTACGTCATCAGCCCGAGCGGCGAATTGCTGGGGATGATTCCGATTCCCGAAGACGCCATCACGAACTGCAACTTCGGCGGGGCGGATCTCAAAACGCTTTACATCACGGCCGGCAAGCGCCTGCTCAAGGTCCGGACGAAGAACACCGGCTTCCTGGTCTACCCGCCTTTGCCTTGATCCCGCTCGCGCAGAGTCTTTTCGTCTCGAACACGTTGCTGCTGACGCGAGATCTCGCGCTTGTCCTTCATCGGACCAGCCTTCTGCGCGAGGGCCTCCCGGGCAGCTAGGTTGCGCTTCGTGACAGTCTTCTTCTTGCGACGTTTCGCCATCGCTGGCCTCATTGTCTACCATGGCTGGTGAATGGAAAAGCTCGAGCGAGTAGACACGCTAACCTTCGATATCTTCGGGACGGTCCTCGACCTGACGGGAGGGATCGTACCGACGGTGACGAAGTTCTTAGCCGAGCAGGGCTCGGAGATGGATCCCGGGCAGTTTTGGCGTGAGTGGCGGTCGCGGCAAAGGCTCGAGCAGCATCAGGACACGATTCTCATGCTCGGCCATTGCGGCTACCTCGAGGCGGCCCGGCGGGGGTTGGCGTTCACCCTGCGCAACAACCGCGTCGAGTTCAGCGACGACAACGTAGCCGAGTGGATGACCGTCTTCGAGCGGCTGCAGCCTTTCGATGATGCCAAGAAGGGGTTAGCTCGGCTGGGGCAAAAGTATCGGCTCATCGCACTGTCGAACGGGAACCAAGGGTTGCTTGACGGGTTGGTCGAAAACATCGGGGTACCGTTCAACGGGTCGATTTCGGTTGAGAGTTTCGGGCGCTTCAAGCCGCATCCGTCCGTATATCGAGGAGCGGCGGCGATGCTCGGCGCCGATCCTGGGCAAATCATGATGGTCGCGGCGCACTCGTTCGACATTCTTGGGGCGAGGGCATGCGGATTTCGGGGCGCGTTTGTGAATCGCTACCAGTTGCCGTATGAGGATTCACCGCTCCAGCCTGATTTGATCGTCGATGATTTTTTGGAGCTGTGTGATCGGTTGGGTTGCTGACGTGGCGCGGGAGCAGACGGTCCAGCGCTATGCTGCCAAGAAGTGGCTGATACGCCTTCAATGCGCGCGGTCGTGGTCGACGACGAGGACCTCGCCCGCGACGAGCTTCTGTTCCTGCTCGAGGCCCATCCGGAAGTCGAAGTCGTCGCCGAAGCCGCGAACGGGCTCGAAGCGGTCAAGGCTATCGAAGAGCTCGAACCCGATCTCGTGTTCCTTGATGTTCAGATGCCCGGTCTAGACGGGCTTGGCGTCGCCCGTCAGGTTATCGATAAGGGGGGCGAGCTCCCGCACTTCGTCTTCGCGACCGCATTCGACCAATACGCCGTGGACGCCTTCGACGTGAACGCGGCGGACTACCTACTCAAGCCCATCGAAAAACAACGCCTCGCCAAGGCGATCGAGCGCGCACTCGCCCGAATGGAGGCGCCGGCGGCGCAGGCGAACCCCGTCGAAGAGTTGCTGTCGCGAATCCAAGACAAGCGGCGTACTCCGAGCAAAGTGCTGGTGAACTTCAACGGCCGTTTGGTCCTCGTCGACGCCGCGGAGGTCATCTACGCGTCAATCGAACGCAGCCAAATCACCGTCGTCGGCGCGGAGGTACAAGGGCTATCGAACTATAAGACGCTCGAGGAGCTGCAGGCCGATCTCGATCCACAAACCTTCTGGAGAGCGCATCGGTCCTATCTGGTGAACATCAACCATATCAAGGAAGTCGAGCCTTGGTTCAAGTCCAGCTACCGACTCCGGATGAGCGACCTCGACGGGACTGAAATCCCAGTCAGCAGGGCCCAGACGAAACGGCTCCGAGAGCTGTTCAAGCTTTAGCCCGGATACTCGTTACTTAACAGCCGGCTGTAGCCTATGTTTGCGGAACCCGCTCCCTCGCGGTCGCGGCTCTGACGCCTGCCGGTTAATGTTTAACTCTTATGTCAGAGCCGCGACCGCGAGGGAGCGGGTTCCGCATTCAGATCGCGCTTAACCCACCAGGCAAAGGCCCTAAGTAACGGGTATTGGGGCTAGCCCCTCGTTACCAGAGCGGAACGCCGACGAGCTTCGCAATCTGAGCAACGCCTGGGTCGCCATGGTACTCGCCGTCGATTAGCAGCGTCGGTACGCGCCTCTTGCCGCCGTTTTTCTCCATAACCGTTCGGGCGGCGGCCGGGTCTTGTTCGATGTCGATCTCGTCGTAGCCGATTCTCTTGCTATCGAGGAAGCGCTTCGCCCGCGTGCAGTCCGGACACCACGTCGTTGTGTACATCAGGATCGGAGTCTTCGTTTCTTCATTCATCTCGTTCTAGCTTTTTGATGCCGGGTTCACGCCGAAAGATTCGCGACACTCGCCTGAAACCGGTTCTGTGGAACAATGTATCGAGTTTCGAGATGCCCGCTTCGCACGAAGGTTTAGTCGTCGAAAAGCTCGCCAAGCAATACCCGACGCCGGGCGCACCGTTGGTGATCCTTCGCGACGTGTCGATCCGGTTGGCGCATGGCGAAGCGCTTGCCGTGATGGGGCCTTCCGGGTCCGGCAAGAGTACTCTGCTCCACATCCTCGGGGCGCTCGATCAGCCCACTTCCGGGTCAGTCTCGCTCGACGGCGCCAGCCCGCTCTCGCTCGAAGGCGATCAGCTTGCCGCCTACCGGAACCGCAGCGTCGGGTTTATTTTCCAAGACCATCATCTCTTGCCCCAGTGCAGCGCACTCGAGAACGTGCTGATCCCGACGATGGCGGATTCAGCCGACCGCAAGACCGGCGCCGCGGACCGCGCAAAGCAGCTCCTTGAACGAGTGGGTTTGTCGGACAGGCTTGATCATCGGCCCGCCGAGCTCTCGGGGGGCGAGCGTCAACGCGTCGCAATCGCCCGGGCGCTGATTAACGAGCCGGCGCTGCTGCTGGCGGACGAGCCCACCGGCAACCTCGACCGCAAGACCGCCGACTCGGTGGCGGACCTTTTGACCGACCTCTACAAAGAAGAAGACTCGATCCTTGTCTTGGTCACTCATAGCTCGGATCTCGCGGCCCGATTCAGGAACCGCGCCGAGCTCATCGACGGGACGCTCGAGCGGTCCAATACAGACTAAGGGAAATCGCATATATGGACCACACTCGCGTACTCGGCATCATCTTGGCGGGCGGCAAGGGAACGCGATTGTATCCGTTGACGAAGGAACGCAGTAAGCCGGCTGTTCCGTTTGGAGGCAAGTACCGGATTGTCGATTTCGTCCTGAGCAACTTCGTCAACTCGGGGATCTACTCGATCTACGTCCTGACGCAGTTCAAAAGCCAGTCCCTGTTACAACATCTTCGCGAGGCTTGGCAGTTTTCAGACCTGCTCAAGGATCAGTTCATCATTCCCGTGCCTGCGCAGATGCGCAAGAGCGAGCAGTGGTACAGCGGGACCTCCGACGCGGTCTTCCAGAACATCCATCTGCTGGAGCTCTCACGGCCGGATATGGTCGCCGTGTTCGGCGCGGATCACATCTATCGCATGGATGTTGCACAGATGATCCAGTTTCACAAGGACAAAGACGCCCAGGGAACCGTGGCGGCTCTGCCCGTCCGAGTCGAGGACGCGGGGGAGTTCGGGACGATGCAAGTCGACGACGATTTCCGCATCATCGATTTCCGTGAAAAGGTTCCCGACCCGCCGGAAATCCCCGGACGCCCCGGCTGGACGCTGGCGTCGATGGGCAACTACGTCTTCAACACTCCCGTGCTGATTAGCGAATTGCGACAGGATGCCGCTAAGCCCAACTCCGACCACGACTTCGGCAAGAACATGCTGCCGGAGATGATTCGCGAACACCCGATCTATGCGTACGATTTCTTCACGAACAAGGTCCGCGGAGAGCTCGCGCACAACCGCGGTTACTGGCGGGACGTGGGATCGATCGAAGCCTACTATGAGGCGCACATGGATCTGCGCGCCATCTCGCCGGCGCTAAACCTTTACAACGAACAGTGGCCGCTTCGAACCGGAGGCCTGCCGCAGGGGCCGTCGAAATTCAGCTTTGACGAAGAGGGCCGGCGCGGCATGGCGGTGAACTCGGTGGTGGCCGAGGGCTGCATCGTCGCGGGCGGAGAGGTCCACGATTCGGTGTTGGGTCCGCGGATCTTCGTCGATCAGGGCGCCCACATCGAGGGTTCGGTGCTGCTGTCGGGCTGCCACATCGGGGCTGGCGCGCGGATTCGACGGGCGATTCTCGATAAGAACGCGCGCATCCCGCGGGGCGAGCATATCGGATACGACGATGCTCATGATCGTGAGCGGTATCAGGTGTCCGAGAGCGGCATTGTCGTGGTCGAGGGTCACCGCTCGCCGATCCCGGTTTCGCCGCTCGTGGTCGTCGGATGAACGAGGAGCTCGCGGAGATTCTGGCGGCGAGGGAGGTCATCGACGGCCGCTTGGTCCGGACTCCCGTCCATGTTCTCGACGGCGGGGCGCTGTCGGACTCGCTAGCCAGCCGTACGCTGGTCTTCAAGCTCGAGATGCTGCAGCGAACCGGGTCGTTCAAGATCCGTGGGGCGCTCAACAAGTTGAGCCGGCTCAGCGAGGAGGAAAAAGCGAGAGGAGTCGTCGGGATGTCGTCGGGCAACCACGCCCAGGCGCTGGCGTACGGGGCGCGTCTGGAAGGGCTTGACGCCACGGTCGTGATGCCCGAGTACAGCATGGACTACAAGATCGCGGCGACTCGCGCGTACGGAGCGCAGGTGGAGATGGTCGCGACCGAGGAGCTGTTCTCCGCCTACGAGCGATTTCACAAAGAGCGCGGCCTGACGCCGGTCCATCCTTTCGACGATCCGCACATCATCGCCGGCGCGGGTACAGCGGCCCTCGAGCTGCTCGACGAAGTCCCTGAGCCCGACTACGTTCTCGCGGGCGTCGGCGGCGGAGGCTGGATTTCCGGCACCGCCACCGCCGTGAAGAACCGCTACCCGCAAGCCAAGGTCATCGGCGCGGAACCGCAAGGAGCTTGCGCGGTCCGCCGGAGCCTGGACGCGGGTCGTCCGGTGAAGCTCGACTCGGTCCAGACGATCGCCGACGGCCTGGCGCCGCCCTTTACGGGGGAGATCGTATTCGACCGCATCCAACGCTATGTGGACGACGTGATCTTGGTGTCGGATGACGAGATTCTCGACGCGACCCGGCGGATCATCGACGCACTGAAAGTGGTCGTCGAGCCGTCCGCGGCCGCTTGCCTGGCGCCGCTGCTTGCTGGAAAGTTGCGCCCGCCAAAGGGATCGACGATCGCTGTGATGCTGAGCGGCGGCAACCTCAGCGCCGAGCGTTTGCGCTCGCTGCTCTCGTAAACCTAAATCCGGCAGTTCGGGGCGGTAGCCATCGACTGTAAAGTGTTGACAAAACGTTGTTTATCAGACAAATTGGCAACTGCGGGGCAGTTGAAATCTTCACCTTCAGGGTCCGCTTCCGCCGGTAGCCAACTGACGCTTTTTCAATGGGTTGTGGCAACTCACAGGGTGCCAACTGCCGGTTTTAGGGTAAACGGCTGAGCGAACGCGTTGAGCTTGGCTGATTCCGAAAGCCCGCGGGATGAGTGCTGAGAACTAATTTCACGCTGAGTCAACGACCGGTTGAAATCGTTCGCAGCCCGGTGAACAGGGCTTCCGAGCACTCTAGGCGAGTCTTGAGCCGACGGAGCGGGAGAAGTTTCTGAGCGTCAGTCAGCCGTGTACGATGCGCCCTGCCTGCGATACCTGGCGCGAAAATCTCCATGTCACGTGTTTCCGCGCCGAGCCCTTATCTGGGCGGTCCACCCAGATGAAGCGCCATCATCTTACCGGCCTTCGTACGGAGGGGCTCGGCGATTTCCACACGGAGGGCATTTGCATGTCCCCAGACTCGGGATGCCAGCGCTCCCCCATAACAATCTTTGAGCGCCCGCATGAAAAACTCTTTCGTGTCCGCCGCAGACGCGCCAACCCGCGGACTTACACGAAGTATCAGCTCCGTCTGCCGTTCGGCCTCTTGTTCGACCAATTGGTAATCGGCGGCGGAGCCGCCAAATCGTGCCGGCAGCTGTTCTTCGAGGATCTCGAGCACATCGGTCCCCACCAGAGTCATCCCGTGGCCGGTCAGCTTGCCGTAGCTCGAGATGTCGCGGACGGCCGTCGTAAATCCAAGCCGCGAAAAAACACAGTCGCAATCGGTTTGGATCAGGGTTCCCGAGTCTTGCATCTCCGCATTGATCAACACGTGCGGGCAGTGTGGAAGCAGTGAGGTAAACAACAACGAATCGACTTGCCTGTCTGAATAGGGAGCGGTCCGGCGATCACGAATCACGGCGACCTCGTCGAGGAAAACGTGCGCCTGATTGCCGCTAGTCATCCGGCGGCAGGAGTGCCCGATCTGACCGATCTCGGTGATCCAATAAGAAGGGTGCACCTCCATTCCGGCGGCCTCGACCGCCTTCCTCTTGCCTGCCGTGAGCGGTTCCCCGCCGGAGAGAAACAGAGTTCCGCTGATGTCAAGGCGCTGCTCCCGCGCGGCGGCGCCGACGCGCACCCCTACGCTAGCCACGGCCTGTAGCGTGCAACGTTTTCCTTGCTCCTTCTGGGCGGCGATCCAAGCGGCCACGGGGGTAAAGTCGTTCGGTGGAAGATGTTCGATGCGCGGCGCATTGAAGCCGTACCAGCGAGTCAGGCTTACGATGTACTTCGTCAGCGCGCGGTAGTGCAGGGAATCGGAGATTGAGCCCCCATACGCGAACCAAGGCCCCATCTCACATTGGAGTCGGGAATGGAACAAACAAAAGTAAAGTCCGGCAATTGACGGCAGGGTCGGCCGAACGATCACATACGGGCCTCGTTCGAGTTGGAATTCCTCGACGTTTAGTGACGCATAACCCGCCAGATAGGACAGATGCGCCGTGCTGTTCGATGTAACGGTTCCAGCGCTGCGGCTGCCCCCGGAACTACCCTTGAGCCAGCCTGCCGGCAGTGGATTCGTGAAGCTGCCCGGCGGCGCCGGGATCTCCTGCCCAGAGCGAATAAGGGGCGTCTTTCCCTTCAGCTCGTCGTGGTCCAGGTAGACCCCGATGCGCCGGAGATGCTCGAGGGTAGGCTCCAGACCATTCTTGTTGACCGCATCGGCGACATCTTCGTAGGCGCAGTTTGCAAGCTGGAACATGCGCGAATACGGGTGCTTGTGGTCTGCAAAAACGACTCGGCGCAAGACTTCGAGCCAGTTGGAGCTGCGCTGCTCGAAGTTTCGGCGAATGCGGTCCTTGAGGTTGGTCGGCAGAGGGGATCGCAGGTACTCGCGCATTCCCCGGGTGATCGATAGATAGTGACCTACCTTGTCTCGCAGAAGCATTGGATGAAACCGGGCCCGGAATCGGCTCCGGTTTCCAGGGCCGCCAGAATAGCATAGGGCGCGTAGCGAGCCGGCGCGTCGATCGCGAGGCACGCTTGAGCCCACGGACGACTGACTCAGCTACCCGATCCCGCGGCGGATGAGCTCTCGATGGACTCGCTCGCGATGGAGCTGCTTGGCGCTTGGCGACGCGGTGTCCCAGCTATAACCGTCTTGGCGGGCGATCAGCGTGCTGGCCCAGGCGCAGGCGAACTCGTAGACGCCGTCCGGATCCCAGCCGCTAATCACTTCGGCCAGAACCTTGACGACGGGGATGTCGTCTTGCCGGATTCGCTCGAGATAGCGGTCGCGCTTGAATTCTTGGAGCAGCCTGACAAGCGTTTGGGCCTGTTCATCCGGCAGGCCTCTCAGCAGCGAGGTGACGGCCGAGACGGTCTCGAACTTCGATTTGCTAAGCGGGCCGGCGCCCCCTTCGATGACCGCTAGTTGTACAGGCACGACACAAACCGTATCGGCCTGAAAGCACGCGAACAAGAGCGCCTATTGGAGCGAAACCGTCACCGTGTTGGCCCTGACTCCGTCGGCCGTGAGCACGATTTCGACTATGCCGCGGCCGGCCAACGAGCGAGGCAGCGGGCCGATGTTGATCTGATCCAGACCGACGAACTCGCCTTGCGGCAGGGCGCCGAGTACGGCTACGTTCTCTCCGCCGACGGTGACCGTCAAGCTCGAAAACCCACGGACGCCAGTCCCAAACGGCAGCAGGACGACCTGGTCGCCTTCTGGCCCGAGGTCGATCGGCGCGGCTGTCAGGCTGGCGTCGAAGATTGTTTCTTGAGTTCCGGCGCCGTCGGGAAGCCGGCCACGCCCGTTCCCGCCACGGTTGTGATCACTCCTGTCGTGGCCGAGATCATCCGGACGCGGTGATTGAGCGAGTCGGCGATGTATACGTTCCCGGCAGCGTCAATCGCCAAGCCGCGCGGAAAGCTCAACAGCGCTTGTGTCGCGGGACCGTTGTCACCGGAAAAGCCTGCGTCGCCGGTTCCGGCGATGGTGTGGATGATTCCGTTGCGATCAACCTTCCGGACGCGGTGTTGACGCCCTTCGGAAATGTAAAGGCAACCGTCGGCGTCGAACGTTATCCGCTGAGGCCCGGCCGGCAGCGCTTCGGTTGCGGGCCCGCCGTCGCCGACGTCCGGGGCCGGGATGACGTCGTCAATGCGATAGGCGGCGGGCGACTGTGCCAGGGTCGCCGATACAACCGATAGGCAGAAGAGCGCACAAACCAATCGATGGATTCTCATCAGACCCTCAGTTCGCAAAGAAGTTTCGCACAGAAGGGGGACGTAGGCGGCATTTACAATGAAGAACTTGCTATGGAAGCCCACTGGACGTCCGATTCACCCGAAACTCTAGAAACTGAAACTCTTGCCGCGCCTCTCTTCGAGCTCGACGGCGATGAGTCTCCGGATGCAACAGTCGACGGCTGGACCGGAGGTCTGCTCGCCGAGCTGTACGAATCGGGAGAGTTCAAGGGCAAGGCCAACGAAACCCTGCTGATTCAGCGGCCTGAAGGCGCGGCGGCAGGCCGGCTCCTGCTCGTCGGCGCCGGCAAACGGTCCGAGGCGTCGGCGAATTCGGCCCGAGACTTCGCGGGCGCGGCGGGGCGTCGCCTTCGGGGCAAGGGTGTAGCGCAGCTGGCTGTCGCCGTGTTGCCGGAAGTCAATATCGACGAACAAGGCCAAGCGATCGCCGAAGGCCTTGTGCTGTCGCAGTATCAGCCCGACACCTACAAGACCAAAGAGAAGACCGATAGCCTGATCACGAATGTGGTCGTGATCGGCGACGGAGCGGCGACCGCTCTCGCGAACGGTATCGCGATCGCGGAGGCTCAGAACTTCGCGCGCGAGCTGGTCAACGAGCCCGGCAACCTGCTGCCGCCGCGCGTCCTAGCCGAACGCGCCATGGCGCTCGACCAAGAACCCAACCTCGAGGTCGAGGTCATCAAACGCAAGGGCTTAGAGGAGCTCGGCATGGGCGCTCTGCTGGGGGTCGCACAAGGTAGCGCGGAGCCGCCCCGGCTGATCATCGTGCGCTATCGCCCCGAGGGCGACCCGCCAAGCGACATCCACCTCGGTCTCGTTGGCAAGGGCGTCACCTTCGACACCGGCGGAATCTCGATCAAGCCCGCGGCCGATATGGATCGCATGAAGGACGACATGGCGGGCGGCGCGGCGGTGCTGGGGGCGATGAAGGCGATTGCGGCCCTCAAGCCTTCGATTCCGGTCACGGCCGTTGTGCCTTCGGTCGAGAACATGCCGAGCGCCAATGCCCAACGCCCCGGAGATGTCGTCACGACGCTGTCGGGCAAGACTGTCGAAATCCTCAACACCGACGCCGAGGGACGGTTGATCTTGGCCGACGCTCTCACCTATGCGCAACAGATCGGCTGCAACCGGCTGGTTGACGCCGCGACCTTGACGGGGGCCATCATGGTCGCACTCGGCCACGAACGCGCCGGCTTGTTCTCGAACGACAACGACTGGCAAGCGTCGCTGGTCAGCGCCGCCGCCGGGGCCGGCGAGAAACTCTGGCCGATGCCGCTCGACGACGAGTACCGCGCGCAGCTCAAGAGCGGCATCGCTGATATCCCCAATATCGGCTCGCGCTGGGGCGGCGCGATCACCGCCGCGGCCTTCCTGAAAGAGTTCGCCGACCCGGCGCCGTGGGCCCACCTCGACATCGCCGGCGTCGCCTGGCTCGAGGAGCCCAAACCCGCCATGCCGAAGGGCCCTAGCGGTTATGGGGTGAGGACGTTCGTCGAGCTGGCGATGAATTTGTGAGCGCCCAACCGACCCGCGGCAATCGCCACATTGACCCGTCGGAAGGCTGCCAATTCACGGTGGGCCCTGATCTCGCGCGGGCGTCCGAGCTGATGCTCGACGGAATTGGGAACGTCGGGCCGCTTTTACCTCGACGTTTACTAGTATATCGTTTCACTAACACATATCCTCTCTAGGCGACCTCAAGCGCCTCGAACTTCCTCCAGCGGTGAACCACCGGAGCCGCGTTGATCTCCGCGATCCCCTGCAGAATTCGTTCCCGCAGCTCCTCCCACGACGCGACTCGGATACGCTTCAAGAACGTGCGCGCCATCTTGCCAAACAGCGTCTCGACTATGTTGAGCCAGGACCCGTCGGCGTGTGCACGTATTTGAAGCGGTTCGGACGCGTCGCCAAGTAGGCTTTCGTCTCCTTCGATATGTGGGCGGAGTGATTGTCCAAGATCAATCGGATCGTGCATTGGTCCGGGTAGAATTGGTCCAAATCCTTGAGCAGCAAGATGAATTCCCGGCTGCGGTGACGCCGCTCCACCCGCGCCGTTACCCGGCCGGAGTGCAAGTCCAGCGCCGCCAGAATCGAGCACGTTCCCAGCCGTTTGTACTCGTAGTCGCGAGCCACACAGGGATGCCGCCCAGGCTTCGGCGGCAGGTCCGGCGCGACGTTGGCGATCGCTTGCACGCCGGGCTTTTCGTCGACCGAAACCGTGATCACGCCCGGCGATAGGCCGTCGCGAAGGCTTTCATTCTGAAAGGCCACTTCGCGGTAGACCAGCAACACTTGCCGCATCTTGGACTCAAAATCGGGATCGCGACGCTCGAGGTAGTACTTCACCTTCTCCGGATGCAGAGGTTGCTCGGCCAGAATACGATGTACGGTCGCCTTAGCCGCTTGGGCCAGGGCCGGATAGCCCGCTTCCACGGCATGCCGGCGCACGTGTAGAGCGAGCGCGCTGCGGGTCCACAGCTCGGCGGCGTAACCGAGTTGGGTGGGTTTGCTGCAGGCCAAATGCACCACCCAGGCCTTGGCATCGGCGGTGATGCCGGGCGGCCGGGGACGATGATAGGCATCCTTGAGCGCTGCTTCCACGCCTATGGCGAGGGCTCGGTTGATCCATTTGCCGACGCTTTTGCGCGTCATCTTGACCGCTCGCATAATCTCGGCGATCGTCTCGCCGGAATGATAACGCCACAGAATCTCAGCCCGCTGCACCTCCCTAACCGGAGCCGTCCGCGAAGCACGCAGGCGCTGAAGATGTTGCACCTCTTGGGGCGTGAGAACGAGTTTGAGACGCTTTGATTTTCCCGGCATGCGGCCAGCCCAGCAGGAAACGTTACGGGATAGATATGTTTTCTTGAAACGCTATACTAGGGGCGGTTGCGCATCTTGAGCCCGGAACGCAAGTGACGGGTGCGGCGTTTGTGGGGTCGTCATGCGCCGCACCCGTCACTTGCGTTCCGGGCTCATGGTTGATCAAGCAGACGGCGCTTCGCCAGCCAGCTTTCCAAGATCATTTCGCCTTTGTGCCGGCGCCAGTCACTATCTGAAAACACGTTCAGTTGCTCGCGCGTCAGTCCAGGAATCCCCGCGCCCAGGGCCATCGTGCCGCCTTCGCGATGTTCGCTGGAATAGCCCCGGTCCATCTCAACCCGATAGCGCGCCGCCCACTCGCTAATGTGAGTCTCGGGTGCCTCAGCGATCGCGGCAGCCGACCACTGAGGGAAATCAAGCTGGCTCTCGAGCCACAACGCGACCGGCCTGGTGACGAAGAACGGCCGATGGCTCACTGCTTCTGTAAACAGGGTCTCGAAGACTTGGGGCGAGCCTAGCTCCGCTCGAGCCCTGGTCTGCAAATCAGCGAAAAAATCACGCCCGTGCGTCGGGATCGCGACGACGGTATCCTCTAGCCCGTTCGCGATCAGCGTGCTCCCGCGCAACGCGTGCAAGGCGTAGATCACCGCCGGCCGGTCGCCTAGAAACGCCATCGAGCGATAGGGGAACGCCTGGCACATGGGTTTGGACCCGTCCCAGTATTCACCGGGTCCGTCGAGGTTCCCGCCGCCGGCCAGTACGCAGGCCTTCAGGCGCGGCTCAACGGCGCAGGTCAGACTCAGCACGAACGACCCCATCGAATAGCCCATCGCGCCGATGCGGCTCGAATCCACCTCAGGCCGCGAAGAAAGCAGCGAGACCGCTTGCATCACGTCGGTTAACATCAGGCCGCCAAGCTGGCGCCCCAGCTGCTCACGACGCTCGATCTGGTCGTGTGCGCGGGTGCCCGACTTGCGCTCGATGTTGCGCTCGCCTTCGCCGATGGGGTCGTAGGTCAGCACTGCGGCGCCCGCGCGAGCGTAGAGCACCCCCGAGTAGAACGAATACCAGCTGTATTTATCGCCGCCGTGGCCGTTCACCACGATCAGTCCGGGGATCTTGCCGCGCGGCGACTTCGGCCGATAGAGGATCGCCGGAACCCGCAGGCCAAACTGCGTCGAGTAGGTCAGCCTCTCGGCAACGACTCCGGGTTCGGGTTCGAATGAGCCGTGGCCGGCGACTTCAAGTGGCGGCAAAACCTCCGCGACCTCGAGAGTCGCGCGTATTCTCGCGCGCAGCTCGTCGGCCTGCCCTGGGTCGAGCGCCTGGCTGCAAGCGGCCACTAAGGTCAACAAACCGATGCGGATTAGTGGCACTGCCCGATTGAATCACGTCTCTGTGCTCAAGTACAATCAGAATCGACATGCCGATCTTTGAATACCAATGCTCCGACTGCGACACCCAGTTCGAGAACCTCGTCTTGGGTCGCCGCGAAGAAATCCCCGAATGCCCTGATTGCAGCAGCTCGGCGGTCGATAAGGTATATTCGACCTTCTCCGCGCACGCATCGGGATCTTCGGCCGCCAGCGGCGGTTTCTGCGAGAGTCCAGCCGCGGGCATG
The DNA here is from genome assembly GCA_965247515.1 of Bryobacterales bacterium. Taxonomy (GTDB): domain Bacteria; phylum Acidobacteriota; class Terriglobia; order Bryobacterales; family UBA6623. Next base: position 3,872,362 of record OZ252029.1, read on the forward strand.
TGCGGGACGTGCGGCGAGCCGGGTCCATGCGGTATGAACTGACGGTAACGAGACTGATGGCGTTTCGCGTCTAACCACTGAAGGCGGTTATGGAGATCATCGGTGACAGAAAGTACGTTGAGATCCCGGGACAACGGGTCCATGAGCTTCCGCCCCTCTTGTTGAAAGACCCTCGGGGGGTCAGCGACCTCTTCGATGTGGTGGGTCGCGCCGAGTCGATGGTCGAAGACGACGCGATGCTGGCCTTGGGGTATCTAGACGATCACCGTAGAGTTGGCCTGGCGCTCAACCTCGCCGAGCAATACGCCCTTTTCTTATCGCACTGGGCCTGGGGGGAGTCGATCCTCGAATGGATTCGCCAGTGTGAAATCACCTTCGAGTCGAAGCCGTCGCTCAAACCGTTGCTTTCACCCGATGTCTGGCCTCACGCCAACCGCAAGAGCTTCGTGACGCTTCTCGAAGACAAGTCGGTGCCGCACGGAGACGTCGACCTCGAAAATGCGATGGGATACCGGCTGACCTTCCGGCAACCGCCGCCGATCCAGTTTCTTTCCGACAAATTCCTGTTTTTCCTGCGGTCCTCGCTGGCGGCCAGCGCCTATCAGACCTGGGCGGATGCGAGCGGCGATGACCCGGCCTCGTTGCCGCCCGAGAGATTCCGATTCTTCGTAACCGGAACCGAGATCAGAGAAGTTTAGACGAATTAACCCGGGCGCCTGGTTTTACATACATTCTGCATGTTTCTGCATGTATGTGTTTTGACGGGGGCACGGGCCTAAGCCGCCAATTGGCGTTCGAAGAAGCGATCCACCGTATCGAGCACTTCCTCTTGGGTGTGAACGTGGTAGATCGCTTTCCGGAGCTGAGAACCGTTTCGCACCCCGCGCGTGAAGTAGGTGGCGAACTGCTTCATCTTGCCGGTCGTCTCGCCTGAGATCTTGTCCGCCTTCTGCATCAGCAGGACATAATATTCGCGGATCATGCGGTAGCGATCGTCCTCGGTCGGCTCGTCGTAGGCGCCGCTGGCGATGTACTGCTGAATCTGCCGGAAGATCCAGGGGTTCGACGCCGCGGCGCGGCCGATCATTACGCCGTCGCAGCCGGTATGCTCGAACATCCGCACGGCGTCTTCAGGCGAAAAAACGTCTCCGTTGCCCAGTACGGGGATGCTGACAGCCCGCTTGAGCTCGGCAATGTGGTCCCAGTTGGCGTTGCCGGCATAGCCTTGTTCGCGGGTTCGTCCGTGCAGCGCGACTCCCTGGAGCCCACAGTCCTCGGCGATCCGTCCGACCTGCGCCGAGACGATCTCGTCATCGCTCCAGCCTGTCCGAAACTTGCAGGTGAACGGGATCTTCACCGCCGCGCGGATCTCGCTGAGGATCTGCTCGATGAGAGGCAGATCACGCAGCAGCCCCGAACCGCCGTTGCACTTGACGACCTTCTTGACCGGGCAGCCGAAGTTCATGTCGACGCCGTCGAAGCCGGAATCCTCGACGATACGCGCCGCATCGGCAAGCACCTTGGGGTCGGAGCCGAACAGTTGCGCGACGATCGGGTGCTCGCTCTCTTCGAAGTAGAGATAGTTGAAGGCGTGGCGCTTCTTTGGCTGCTTGCCCGTCTCCCTGCGCTTGTCGTTGGCCACGATGCCGTGGCTAGAAGTGAACTCGGTCATGATGAGCCCGCAACCGCCGAGGCCGCGGATGAACTGGCGGAAGACGGTATCGGTCACGCCCGCCATGGGCGCAAGCGTCACCGGCGGCGAGATCGTGAGCGGTCCGAAGCAGAGCTGATCCGGAATCGAGGGCACAATCGTCAGTTTATCGTGATAGCTTGATATTTATGCGCCGAGTGATTTTTGCCCTTACGTTGTTCTCCCTAGCGTCGGCCTCGCTGTCAGCGGCAGGCCTATCGAACCGCCGCGCGCCGGGGTTCGCGTTGCCCGATGTTGAGCTCAAGTACCACGACCTGGCCGACTTCCGGGGCAAGGTCGTGCTGCTGAACGTCATGAAGACGCAGTGCCCGCATTGCACGACGTTTTCCAAAGCGCTCAATCAAGCCCAAGCCAAGTACGGGTCAAGGGTGAAGGTCCTCTCGATCGTCAACCATCAAGACACGCAGGGGAGGGTGAAGGACTACATTCGAAATAACGCGCTCAAGACCACGATCTTGTTCGATTGCGGCCAGATGGCAGCGTCGTATCTCAAACTGTCGCCCAGCAACCCGAGCTTCCAAACGCCGCATGTGTTCGTGATCGACCAGAAGGGCTGGATCCAAGAAGATCACGGCTACAACCTGCTCAACAAGGGCCTGTTCGAGGGGACCGGGATCAACAAGGTTATCGAGAAGTACTTAGGGTCGACCAGCGCGGCGGACTAGGGGTTCGTTCGTCGGAGTACGGAGCGCGTCACAGGCCGTGACAAAGGCTCGACAAGGCGCTCCGACGTGGCGCACGGCTGTGCCGCGCCGCCTTGCGCTTGCGGCCCAAGGTCTCCTTTTCAGTGTCTCCCGCCTGAGCATTAATAAGGGCTGTCAAGCACGAAAAGACCTTGCACCACAGGGGCAAGGCGGCACGGCACAGCCGTGCGCCACGTCTGCGGCCATCACACGGCGCTGGCGCTAACAAAATGAAGGTCTCCGATTTTCGCTTTGACCTGCCGGCGGAGCTGATCGCGCAAGAACCTCTTTCCGAACGCTCGGCGAGCCGGATGCTGGTCGTCAATCGCGAAACCGGCGTCTTCGAGGATCGGAAGTTTACCGATTTCCCTGACTACATACGGCCTGGCGACAAGCTGGTCGTGAACAATACCCGAGTCTTGCCAGCGCGGCTTGTGGGAGCTCGCGCCGGCGGGAGTGGAGGGCGCGTCGAGGCGTTGCTGGTCAAGCGTCTGGCCGATGATCCCCCCCGCTGGGAGGCTTTGGTACGGCCCGCCAAACGCATCCGAGCGGGTGAGTCGTTGCTGTTCGCCGAAGGCCTCAAAGCGAAAGTGGTCGACACGGGCGAGCGCGGGATTCGGGAGCTGGAATTCGAACGGGAATCCGGATTCCTCGAGGCTCTTGAAGCAGCCGGATCGATGCCGCTGCCGCCCTACATCAAGCGAGCAGCCGGAGCGAGTGACCGAGAGCGCTATCAAACCGTCTACGCGGATCAGCCCGGGTCAGCGGCGGCCCCCACCGCGGGGCTGCATTTTACGCCCGAGATTTTCGACGCCGTCGAACGCAAAGGCGCCACGAGGGTGGAGATCACCCTGGAGGTCGGTCTCGGAACCTTCCAGCCGATCACGTCGGAGTCGATCGAGACGCACCGGCTGCACTCGGAACGCTACACGATGACCCCAGCAGCAGCGGCAAGGCTCAACGAACCGGGGCGTGTTGTCGCGATAGGAACAACAAGCGTGCGAATGCTGGAACACTGTGCTGGGCGGCAACCCTTCGAGGCAGAATCCGGCGAAACGGACATATTCATCTACCCCGGGTACGAATTCCGGGCCGTTGGAGCGCTGTTGACGAACTTCCATCTGCCTGGGTCGTCTTTGATCATGCTGGTCTGCGCTTTCGCCGGACAGGAGCTCGCTTTGGAGGCCTATCGGCACGCGGTCGAGCAGCGCTACCGGTTCTACTCCTACGGCGACTGCATGTTAACTGTGTGAACTATCGCTTGCGTGGATCACAGGACAGGCCTAAACTTGTGGCAGGGGTACTCCCATTTTCGGGGCCGCCTTATGTTGGGCGGTCTTACAGGTTAGCTTTGCGAACGATCAAAACGGAGTTGAGATGAACATCTTCAGTCTGCGCCGCCAGGGGTTAGCTCTGGCAGCGGTTTGCTTTCTCGTAGCGGCGCTCGCAGCGCCATCCCAGGCACAAGTCCTTTACGGCAATATTCTCGGAAACGTTTCCGACGCAACGGGCGCGGTCATTCCCGGCGCCCAAGTGACTATCACCCACGATGAGACCGGCGCAACCCGGTCGGGCGAATCGAACGCCTCGGGAGTCTACAACTTTCCGACCGTTCCCACCGGCAACTACACGATTGGAGTTGTTTCGCAGGGTTTCCGAACCCATAGCGAAACGGGCGTCGCTGTCGGCGCCAACGACGTGACCCGCGTCGACATCGCTCTGGAAGTGGGAGCTGTCACCGAGACCGTGGAGGTCAGCGCCTCTGCCGTACGGTTGCAGACGGACCGCGCGGAGGTCCGCGCTGAAGTCGACAAGCAGGACTTGCAGAACGTCCCGGTTCCACTGGGCCGTAATTATCAAATGTTGCTGCAGACGATTCCCGGCTTCTCCCCGCCACAGAATGCACACTCGGTGCCCGCCAACCCGACGCGCGCCGTGCGCTACTCGGTCAACGGTACCAGCACCCAGAGCAACAACGTCCGCATCGACGGCGCGTCGAGCTACAACCCGAACTTGACGCACATGTCGGGCATCAACCCGGCGCTCGAGTCGATCGAAGTCGTCAATGTGGTGACAAGCTCGTTTGACGCCGAGCAGGGATTGGCCGGCGGCGCCTCCATCAACATCCAGATTAAGAGCGGCAGCAACGACGTGCACGGCTCGGCGTTTTGGTACCACAACAACCAGAAGCTGCAGGCCTACCCCTACTTCAGCGACCGCACGGCCAACAAGCCGAAGTTCATCTACAACCAGGCCGGCGCAACGATCGGCGGACCCATGAAGAAGAACAAGGCGTTCTTCTTCTTCAGCTACGAGCGGACCGCCGAGCACTCCAACGCGACCCGCTTCCGGAAGGTTCCGAACGCGGCCATGAGGGCGGGCGATTTTTCCGCTTCGCCGCGGCCGGTTTTCGATCCGATGTCGACCGATGTCGGGATGGAGCGCAACCGCACGCCGTTCGACAACAACATCATTCCAGAGTCGAGAATTGCGAGCGCTAGCCGAATCCTGGCGGACTCGCACTCGACTGGCGACTGGCACTTGCCGAACCGCGCCGGGAGCGGAGGGCTTGGCCTTAACAACAATTTCAACGCCGGCATCACCTACGCCTTCGACCGTCACCAGATCGACACGAAGACGAACTTTAACCTCACCGACAACTGGACCATGTTAGCCCGCCTGAGCTTCTTCTACTACGACCAGGTCAACCCCGGCGCGTTTGGGAACCTTTCGGGCATCTCGGTTCACCCGACCAACTTCCGCACCGACAACGGCTTCGGCCCGACCTACAGCGGAACGATCTCGACAACGTACGTAGCAAGGCCGAACTTGGTCTTCGACGCCTACTTCGGCTCGATGCTACTCGACAGTAACGCCTTTGCCGCCAATCTTGACCAAAACATTGGATTCGACCTGCTCGGCATCCCAGGGACCAACAGCGACGGACTGCCCGGCGGCGGCGGCACCTTCTACGGCGGCATGCCGCGAATGCGCTTCGACGCCGGATTCGGAAACCTCGGCTACCAAGCGACCTCACCCTTTATCGGGCACGACTTCCAGCACCAGATCGCCGTCAATGGCAACTGGACGACGGGAAACCACGAGGTCCGATTTGGCACCGACACCTTTCTGAGCAACATCAACCAAGAAGTAGCGAATTTCCCCGGTGGCGACGCGCCCGCCGGCGGCTTCCGCTTCCGCTCAAACACAACCAGCAGACAGGGAACCGGAACGAACGACTACAACGCAATCGCGTCGTTCCTGCTCGGGTTGCCTCGTGAGGCGGCGCGCAACTTCCTCACCGGCCGCAATCTGCAGACACGGGCCAAGCAATATTCGCTCTACATCCGCGACCGCTGGCAAGTCAAACCGAACCTGACGCTAACCTACGGCACGCGCTGGGAGTTCTACCCTCTGCCGCGACGCGTCGGCCGGGGCCTGGAGCGGTTCGACATCGATAACAATATCCAGTTCGTCTGCGGCGTCGGCTCCACGCCCGCGAACTGTGACCTGCCGCAAAGCAAGAAGCTGTTCGCGCCAAGGGTCGGGATTGCCTGGCGCGTGAGCGATACGTTCGTGGTTCGCACCGGTTACGGACTGACTTACGACCCGTTCAACCTGGGTCGCGATCTGCGAGGCAACCTGCCCACGCAGTTCTCTAATTCCTTACCGAGTCCGAACTCACGCTCGTTCGCGACCACGCTCGACCAGGGTCTTCCGGCCATTCCTGTAGTCGAGGTGGCCGGACAGATCGAGCAGCCGTTGACTGCGAACGTAGCAACCGTCGACGGCAACTACAGCCGAGGCTACGTGCAGTCCTGGAACTTCACGCTCGAGAAGCAGATCAATTCCTGGATCGCCTCGGCTGGCTACGTCGCGACCCGTTCGGTTAGGCAGTCCGCCCGGCTGGAAGCAAACTGGAGCGACATTGGTACGGGTAACCGGGGCCGCGTGCTGAGGCAAGCCTACGGGCGCACCGCGGGCACGTTGTTCTGGGGGGCCCTAGGGACGCCCAAATACGACTCCCTGCAGGTGAAGTTGACCCGCAGAGCCGCAGGTCACCAATTCAATTTGGCCTACACCTGGGCGAACGGCCGCGGTTATACCGCTGAGGCGTCGAGTGCAGCGCCACGCGCCCGGCATCCACTGTTCTACGGCAAGAACTACGGGCCTTTGAACCTGGACATCCGGCACAACTTCGTCGTCTCGAACTCTTTCGAGTTGCCGTTCGGCAAGGGCCAGAAGTTTGCCACTGGCGGACCAGCGGCCGCGCTTCTCGGCGGCTGGCAAATCAACGCTTTGGCGTCATTGCGCACGGGTAGACCCTCCACCGCTACGGCCCCGAGCGGGTCGCTCAACAGCGCCGGGTCGAGCCAATTTGCGGATTGCCTCTCACCGGCGCGGAAGATCGGTACGGTTGAGGAGTGGTGGGATGCGTCGAGCTTCGCCAACCCCTCGGTGACCGGCGGGACGCCGCGTTTCGGCACTTGCGGATCAAACACCTTGCGTGGACCCGGGCTGATCAACGTGGACATGGGGATCTTCCGCAAGTTCACGATCACCGAGCGTGTCGACTTGCAGTTCCGGGCCGAGGCGTTCAACATCTCGAACACGCCCCACTTCAACAACCCGAACTCGAACATTGGCAGCAGCGGTTTCGGCGTCGTGACGGGGGTGCAGAACACCGGCCGCGAGGGCTTGGACCAACGCATCTTCCGGTTTGGGCTACGGCTCGGGTTCTAGCTTCGAGCTAAATCCTTAACTTCAGGCCGCCTCGGGAGACCGGGGCGGCCTTTTTTCGTGGGGCTTACAATACTGAACGTGAGTACGCAGACCGTTGAGCCCAGCGAAAAGACGCTCGCGCACGAATTGATCGACAGCATGGGCCCCGAACAATTGGGGGCAGCCGTCAGCTACTTGCAATCTATCGTTGACGATCCGGTTCTTCGTGCGTTGGCCCAAGCCCCCATGGACGACGAAGAATTGAAGCCGGAGGTTGCGGCTTCGATCGATGAAGGTATCGACGAAACCGAGGGTTTGATGGACCACGACGAAGTCTTCCGGCAACTCGGGTTGTGACGCAGGTCCGCTGGACCAGAAATGCGCGAACCGATCTCCGGCGACTGAGTCCTGATGTGGCCCGCAGGGTTGAGGAGACTATTCGGCTATTCGCGTCCGACGGGCGCGGTGATGTCAGGCAATTGCGGCATCCGAGAACGAGCTATCGACTCCGAGTCGGAGACTGGAGGGTGCTGTTCTCGCGGCCCTCAACAGGTGTCGTAAAGGTGCTTCTCGTTCTGCACCGCAGCGAAGCCTACCGCTGACGGCGGGAGACCGGGGCGGCCTTTTTGCATGGGCCTTACAATACTGGACGTGAGTACGCAGACTGTTGAGCCCAGCGAAAAGACACTCGCTCACGAGCTGATCGATCGCATGGCTCCCGAACACCTCTCAGCCGCGGTCGACTATTTGCGATCGATAGTCGACGATCCCGTGCTTCGCGCCGCCGCGGAAGCGCCTTTCGAGGATGAGCCGCTAAAGCCGGAGTTCGTGGCTTCGATCGAAGAGGCCGCTAGAGACAAAGAGGGCTGGATCAAACAGGAAGAGCTCGAGCGGCAGCTCGGACTTTGAAGCAAGTCGAGTGGAGCCGGCGCGCTCAAGCCGACCTTCGTAAGCTGAGCACGGACGTGAAGCGCCGCGTCTCGGTCTCAGTTCGCCGCTACGCCACAACTGGCCACGGTGACGTTAAACAACTGCAGCATCCCAAGGCGCACTATCGGTTGCGTGTTGGGGATTGGCGGATAGTGTTCTTGTTCCCCTCGCCCGATGTTGTACTTGTGCTTCGAGTTGCGCACCGGAGCGAAGCTTATCGATGAACACCGACCTCGAACGTTGTGATCAGGAAGCCAGGGCCTGTTTCCAGTTGACAGCTTCTGAGGCAAATCGCAGTACTTCCGGTGCGGCCTCGGCCGGGAATCCCGGATAGTCTCGGGCGATTTCTTCCGGAGTCATCCCTTGCGAGAGGCAGTCAAGAATGAACGACACGCTCAGCCGCGTGCCTCGAACGCGGGGCTGACCCCCCAACGTCTCAAGATCTTGGACGATCCAATTCACAACTTCAGTCTAACGCCCTACTCCTTCAACCCAAACGTAAACAGAGAGTTCCCCGCCGCGACCGTGATGAGCTGCTTGCCGCCCGCTTTGTAGGTCGTCGGGGAAGCCGCGATCCGGCCTCCAAGGCTGGTGGTCCAGAGCTGCTTGCCCGTGAAGGAGTCGAGCACGAAGAAATGGCCTTCTCTGCTGCCCGAGATCAAGAGGTCGCCGTCGGTTGAGAGCAAGCCGCTCTCGGTGACGTTGGCCATCTTGAACTCCCACTCTTTCTGCCCGGTTTCCGGGTCAAGCGCCTGGATCGAACCGTGGCCGGGATCCTCGTCCTTGAGCACATTTGGCCAGACGCCGCGTGGCAAACTGCCCACGTAGCGGTTGCCGCGCGAGTAGGTTGGGTCGCCCTTGTGGTAGATGCTCGAGTATTCCCATGTCGACAGGTAAAACAGCCCGGTCTTGTGGTTGTATGACGGCGCGTACCAGTTCGTCGCCCCCTGGACGCTGGGCCAGCTGCGCGTCCCTTCGCGCGAGGGCTCGAAGTCCTTGTTGCGGATCGGCCGGCCTTTCTCATCGAGGCCCTTGGCCCAAGTCACTTTGGCGAACGCCTCGCCGAGTAGGAACTCGCCGTTCGTACGGTCGAGGACGTAGAAGAATCCGTTGCGATTCCCCCACAGCATCAGCTTGCGCTGCTTGCCCTTGAACTCACGGTCGACCAGCACGGGCACTTGCACGGCGTCAAAATCCCAGGCGTCGTTGGGGGTGAACTGGAAGTACCACTCGAGCTTGCCGGTGTCGGCGTTGAGCGCAACAACCGAGTCGCTGTAGAGGTTGTCGCCGGGGCGGACGTCGATGTTCCAGTCCGGCGATGGGTTGCCGACGCCCCAGTAGGTCAGGTTCAGCTCGGGGTCGTACGAGCCTGTCACCCAGATCGACCCGCCGCCGCGCTTCCAGCTATCGCCTCCCCAGGTCTCATGCCCAGGCTCACCCGGATGCGGAATCGTGTTGAAGCGCCAGAGCTCGTCGCCGTTCTTGGGGTCGACCGCGACGATGAAGCCTTGGATGCCATACTCGCCGCCCGCGCTGCCGAAGATCAGCTTGTCTTTGACGACCAGGGGCGCGACTGTGAGCGAGTATCCGCCTTCGGGGTCGACCATTTGCTTCGACCACTTGAGCCCGCCCGTTTTGGCGTCGATCGCTAGGAGCTTGCCGTCGATCGTCCCCATGTAGAGCGTGTCTTCATGGATCGCCAATCCCCGGTTGATGCGCCCGCAGCAAACGTTGGTCTTACCGGGTACGTGGGTGTAGCTCCAGTAAACCGATCCCGTCTTGGCGTCGAGCGCGATGACGTCGTTGGGCATTTGAACGATGTACATCACGTCGTCGACGATCAGCGGGGTCATCTCGAATTTCTCGAGCGACCGCGCTTGCCAGACCCACTTGAGCTCGAGGTTGGCGACGTTCTCGCGGTTGATGTCTTTGAGCTGGCGGAAGTGTTGACTGTCGTAGGAACCGTTGTAGGTGAGCCAGTTCTGCGGCTCGGCGTCGGCGGCCTTGAGGATTCGGTCGGAGGTGACCTGCGCGGGTAGCGTGGCGGCTAGACAGAAGACGGCGATTAGGCGAATGGTGTTCATGATTTGCTGTCCCGGTTAGTTCTTGCGCAGCGAAGCCAGGTAGGCCATCAGGTCGTTGAGCTCAGACTTGCTGAACGTGCCGTCGAAGCTCGGCATGGTCGAGGTCTTGATGACCTCGAAAGAGCTCAAGTCGGCCTTGGCCAGCGAAACGAGCTTCTCGTTCTGGTCAATCAGCTGGACCGAATGGGTGTCTTCGTTCAAGCGCATGCCCTGGATGGTCTTGCCGTCTTTGGTGACGCCCTTGGCAACCCAGTGCCGCGGGAGGACTTTTTCGTTGGGCCTGAGGATCGAAGACTCCAGATCGGCAAGCGAGCGTTTGCCGATATCGCTGAGGTCGGGCGCGGTGCGGCGCCCCTGGCCCTCGGCCATGTGGCAGTTCGTGCAGCCCCCCTTGCCGGCGAAGATCATGCGACCCTTGTCGGGGTTTCCGTCGATCTGCTCGGCGGCCTTGCCTTCACTTAGCGAGCGTGAAAAGGCGACTAGCTGCCAGAGCTGGCGGCCGTTGAAGAAGGTGGCGGGCATCTCGGTTCCGGGGATGCCTTCGGAGATCGTGCGGTAGACCGAAGAGTCATCTGAACCGTGGCGGAATCGGCCCGTCGTAAGGCTCGGCGCGCGCCCGCCTTCGCCCACCGGACCGTGACAAACGCCGCAGTGCGAGCGGAATAGGCGTCCGCCGGCGGCGACATCTTCGGGCGTGTTGTAGGGGTTGGATAGCCCTTCGATGCCATGTTGGGCGGCGAGCGGCGTGGCTGCCGCGGTGGCAAGAATGAGTGCAAGCGAACAAACCTTCACTGGTTCGACCCTCCGTTCTAGTGGTCGGACGCTATCTTACCGAATTGGCGCGGTGGCTGGGCGACCGTTAGGCCTGCGGCAAGATCTCGCTCAAAGGAAGTTTGAACCCGGGGAGCAGCTCGGCCGCCTCGAGCAAGCCGTCGAGTCTAACGAGAGTCCGTGCCGTTGGTGTACAGACAAAGGCCTTGTTGGTCGCCCTGTGGATCAGCCAGACGGCTTGACATCCTGCGTTCAGAAGCTGGTCCACCTTCAGCTCCATATCATCTAGCCGGTTGCTTGGCGAAACGACCTCGATCGCTAGGTCTGGTGCGCCAGGGACGATCGTGGGGTCATCGTCGAGAATGTAAGAGCGATCGTTTGAGACGAACGAAACATCGGGCCTACGCACTATGTCTTCGGCCAACCGAAAGTCCATCTCGGCGACGGTGATGCCTACGCCGTTCGTTTCTAGAAAAACGTTCAGGCGAGTCATGATCTTGTCTCGGACTCGGTGGTGACCCAATCGTGCGCTCATCTCGTCTCCGTAGCGCGGTACCAACTCCCCTTCGCTGAGCTCGTACTTCGGCCACTCCTCTTCGGGAAGTTGGTTGTACTCGGCTACGGTCAGCAACGTCTGCGTGGCGCTCATGGCGTTTATTGTAGGTCCTAACTGAGAATTCTCAAGTCGCGCCCGCTCATTTCGGCGGGCTGCTCGGCGCTGAGCACGCCCAGGATTGTCGGCGAGAGATCCCGCAAGGATCCGCCGCCGCGTAGCGCACCAGAAAAGTTGCCCGCCAGGATCAGCGGCACCGGGAACGTCGTGTGGTAGGTATGCGGCTGCCCGGTCGTAGGGTCGACCATCAGGTCGGCATTGCCGTGGTCGGCGGTGATGATCCAGGCAGCGTCCTTGGGCTTGAGCGCCGCTTCGATGCGACCTAGGCAAGCGTCGACAGTTTCGCAGGCCTTGACCGCCGCCGGGATCACGCCGGTGTGGCCCACCATGTCGCCGTTGGCGAAGTTCACCACGATCAGCTCGAATGAGTCGCTCTCGATCCCCTTCACTACCTTGTCGCAGACGCCCGCCGCGCTCATCTCCGGCTGTAGGTCGTAGGTCGCGACCTTTGGCGAGGGGACCATCTCGCGCTCTTCGCCGGTAAACTCCTTCTCGCGGCCGCCGTTGAAAAAATACGTCACGTGCGGGTATTTTTCGGTTTCGGCGACGCGGAGATTTCGCCAACTTTGGGCCTCGCAAACCGCGCCCATCACATTCTCGGGGAAATGCTTCTCGATCACGACGGGGTATGTATAGGTCGCGTCGTACTCGGTCATCGTGACGTAGTGCAGGCGCTTTGGGGCTTTGTCCATGCGGCCATTCAGCGCCAAGGTGATCTGACGCGCCCGGTCGGCCCGGAAGTTCGCGAAAATCACCGCGTCATCGTTCCGGATTCGGCCGGCTTGGTCGAGCACAATCGGCTCGACGAATTCGTCCGTCACGCCGCGCTCGTAAGAATTCCTCATCGCCTGAGCTGGGTCGTTCTCTTGGACCCCGTCGCCGAGCACGATGGCGTTGAAAGCCCTCTCGGTACGCTCCCAGCGCTTGTCGCGATCCATGGCGTAGTAGCGGCCGCAAATCGTCGCGATCTTCCCGACCCCGAGCTCGTAGAGTTTCGCCTGAAGTTGAGTAACGTAGTCAACCCCGGACTCCGGCGGCGTATCGCGCCCGTCGCTGAAGCAGTGCAGAAAGATATCGGTCAGCCCGCGCCGCTTCGCTGTCTCGACCAGCGCCATGATGTGGGTCAGCTGTGCATGAATACCGCCATCGCTGCACAGCCCCATGATGTGCAACCGCTGACCACGAGCGTGGTCCATCGCGCCCTGGAGAGCCGCGCTCTCGCCCATCGACCCTTGGGCAACTATGTCGTCGATGCGAGTGATGTCCATCTTGATGATCCGGCCCGAACCAATGTTGAGATGACCGACTTCGCTATTTCCCATCTGGCCGTCGGGCAAGCCCACGAAGGGGCCATCGGTCCGAATGTAGGTGTGCGGATTCGCGGCCCAGAGCCTGTCGAAATTCGGCGTATTGGCCATGGCCACGGCGTTGTTTTCGGGGTTGGGATTGTGTCCCCAGCCGTCCATGATGGTGAGCACGAAGGGTTTAGGCATCTGTCTCGATTATCGCAAGAGGTTCATCGTCGCCTCGAATTGAGCCGATAGGGAAGAAGAGATGTCGTTCCTGCTGGCTGGCTTATTCGACCGGCTGACCAAAAACGGCCGCGAAGCCCTGATCACGGAGCCGGAGAGGCCCGAAGACCGCCGGCGGTTTCCCCGTACCGAAACTAACGCCACGGCTCTGTTGCAGTGGATCGACGAGGATGACCAGGACCACGCCGAGTGCGTCTATATCGCTGACGTCTCGGCCGGGGGCTGCCGGTTGCGGCTGGCCCACGCTCTCGAGCCGGGCTGGCCGGTGCTGATCACGCCGCAGGGCAAGCCCCCGTTCAAGGCCGTCGTCCGCCACTGCCGCCCTGAAGGCCAGAGCTGGTCGATCGGCGCCCGACTGATTCGTAATGATCGCCGCCGTGTCGATCGCCGTCCGCTATCGTGCCCGGGGTCGTTGCGATGGCATGAAGGCTCCGCCGAGTGCGAATCCGATGTGATGATTCGAAACGCCAGCGACGGCGGAGTCCAGATCGCGTGCCCGCACAGCGTCGAGGCCGGAACAATCGTATCTCTGAGCCACGAAGGATGGCTCCGGCCGGCAGCGGTTTGCTACTCCACTTTGCAAGGCGAGGACTGGGTCATGGGGCTGCAGTTCACCGGCATGGCGCGGCCGGTGGTGTCGAACGCCGAGAAAACGGAAGCGGCGCTGGAATCGATTGTTTGAGACGTCGCGCTTTGCAGTTAACAGCCGCGCGTGACTGAACTCCCTGGAACCCGCTCCCTCGAAAACCCGCTGACTGCCGACCGCCGCCGAATGCTCCGCGGCCCCGGAGCCGCGCGCGTTAAGCAAGCGGTTGCCCGTGGTTGCGACAACCGCTCCCTCACGGTCGCGGCTCCGGGGCGGCCGTTTTCATCCTCATGGGTGGCCTGCAAGGCAGCAAGGGAGCGGGTTCCGGAGTTTATGTGATCGGCCTCGCGCAAAAGGTCCAACTGAAAAGTCTGAATTGTCCCAGTACGTGCTGAAAAGTTTTAGCCCTAACGTCGCTGTTCGAAGATCCGCCTCGCTTCACTGAATTGTCCCAGTACGTGCTCCTTCTCACGCTCTGATCGCCACCCGGGGTGCTCTTCGGCCTGGCGTGTGATGTCGTCGATCCAGCGAATGAAATACTCGGCGTCTTCGGGCGAGCGGATCGGGCGGTCGCCGCAGATCACGTAGACGGCGCTGGTCTCGGCGTGCAGGTTCTCATCGTCGATCGGGTAGACCGGGTCGTCGGACAAGGCGCGAGCCGTGAACCACCCGGATTCGGTTATCTCAACTCGCTTCTTGATGAAGCCTTGGCGTAGGTCACTCTCCTCGACCGTCAGCTCGGCCAAGGGCTTGCCCTTGAAGATAATCTCGAAACGATTGACGGGAAACGCCGTTTGAAGAGAGGCGACGATCTCAACCGAGCCGCCTTCGGCCGGTAAGCGAATCTCGGCGCCGGGGCCTTCGCCGTTGACCTTGAGGTCGACTAGCGGCCCATTGGTGATAAAGGTCCGCCCCTCGCGGATCGCGTCGATCCAGCGCGGCCACTCCAGTTTGCCTCCTAGGTAGCTGTAGACCCTAGCCGCGCCGAGGGCCGGAGTTCGATGCAGATTCGAGATTGAATCTTCGCCGCCCGAGGCGGTGACTTTGAAGCCGCAGTTGAGCGCCCGATGCCAGACTTTCGACGAGAAGCGGGCGTAGCGGGCGCCGGTCATCACCTCGAGATAGTCGAACGAGCCCAGCGCCAAGTCCACCGGAAAGCCACGGGCGTTGGCGTAGCCGACAGTTTCAGGATCCGCTGCGAACGGGTGCACGTGGCCTGTAAGCGCCCCCTGCTTCTTGGCCAGCCGGAACATGTCGGTGTTGCTGGGATAGAGGCTCGCGATCGCCGTGTCCTCGTAGCCGGTGGTGAACGGCGAGATCAGGTGCTTCGTCAGGTTGATGAAGTTGATGTGCCCGTAGAACGGCGGCCGGTACTCCTCGCCCCACGCCAGCAGCCGCTCGGACGTGGAGCGCTCCTTGTCGAAGGGCCCGTTGAAGAATTGATGGTCGAAGATGCGGTTGTCTTTGTTGGCGATCTTCTCGCCGATGACGTCGAGATCCTCGGCCGCGGCCATGAACATGAGGTTCTCCGGCGTGTTGTGCAAGTTCCCGCCGTAGTTCATGTGGACGTGGTCGCTGCCGCTGTACCAGCCCTTGGCCTTGAGATTGGTGAATCGCTCGAGCGGGACCTCTAGCCGTGTGACGCGACCCTCTACGATCTCGGCGGTCGTCTGCACCGGTAGTCTCTCGAAGCCCTTCATCAAGACCAGCTTCGTCTCGCCGACGGGTAGGTCGACCGAAAAGGTTCCGTCGGTGTGGAAGAAGTCCAGATGCAAAGTGCGCTGGCCGACGCGGTGATAGGCGTCCGGCGGGGTGTAGGCCTTGTCGTCGGCCGCGGTGAGCCGGACCTTCGCCTCGGTCGGCGGGCCGCCTTGGCCGTCGCGGACCACGACTTCGAGCGTGCCCATCGGTCGACGGTAGACGCGCTGACGGATGTCGACCTTACGTTCCTCGCCGCCAAAGGTCTGTAGCAGGCGCAGGTCCGAGAGGCCGTTTTCGTTGGCGATGTAAGCGATCCACTCGCCGTCTGGCGACCAACGCGGGTCGAAGTGATCCCAGCCGCCGAAGGTGAGCTGGTAGGGTTCGCCTCCGGTCACTGGCAGGACGTAAAGATTGGTGAACTGGCTGCCGCGGTGCGAGGCGTAGAGGATGCGCGTCCCGTCGGGCGACCATTGCGGGCTGGTGCGGTAGAGCGTCTCCTCGCGTAGGATCATCTCGGCTTTGGCCATCGCGTCGGGCTCGATCGGAGCGCGGTAGATGGCCCCCGAGCCGAGCGAGATGTCGCGGTTCGATACAAGAATCATCTCGTCGCCCTTGGGCGAAATCGTTGGCCGGATGTGGAGGTCCTGAGCCCCGAAGTACAGCCGGTCGTTGCGGAAGGCGTTGTCCGCGGTGACTCGAACGGGCGGGCCGGGGTTGCCGTTGTCGTCAACGGCGAGGTTGTGTAGGTGGTACCAGCCGTCGGGCTGGGTTGAGACGTAGAGCAACGACCGCCCGTCGGGCGACCAAACCGGGTCGAGGTTCAGGTGCTCGCCGCGAGTGAGGTCTGAGCTCTCGCCGGTGGCCAGATTCAGCAGGCGCAGGTTGATCTTTTGGTAGTGGTCGTCGGCTGAGTAGGCGATCCAACGACCGTCGGGCGACCACACGGGCGAGGAATCGTAAGTCGCGTTCGCGGTTAGCTCGTAGGCCGTCATTTCGCCGATGCGGATCTTCCAAATCGACCCTGACATCGCGAACGCAAGCTCTTTGCCGTCCGGCGAGAACGCCGGCCGCCAGGGCGTCGACGCTACCGCCGGCAGGTAGTAGTTCTGCATGTAGTTGCCGCCGGTCTTCGCGTTGGGGTAGGGAGCTTGCGCGAGGGCGGCTTGAGCGAATAGGAGGGCGATGGCAAGAGGGCGCATATTGGGCTTAGGCAAGAAGGGCTTGGCATGCCAAGCCCCTACGTCGCTGTAGGGGCGAGGCATGCCTCGCCCTCCTTCGCGCCGTCCGGGTTTCCTCCGATAGTATGGATCAGACGCCCCGCCTATGGAACTCACCGCGGAAGAACTTCGCCTGGAAGAAAATCGACAGCGCTCGGCGCACTGGCGCCGCTGGGGACCCTACCTAGCTGAGCGCCAGTGGGGAACCGTCCGCGAAGACTATTCCCCAGACGGCGAAGCCTGGACCTATTTCCCTCACGAACACGCACACCTGCGCGCCTACCGCTGGGGCGAAGACGGCATTGGAGGCGTCTGTGACCGTCACCAGTACATTTGCTTTTCGCTGGCGCTGTGGAACGGACGCGACCCGATTCTCAAGGAGCGCCTGTTCGGCCTGACAGGCCCGCAGGGCAACCACGGCGAAGACGTCAAGGAGTGCTACTACTACCTCGACTCGACCCCGACGCATTCCTACATGAAGTTCCTCTACAAGTACCCACAGGCGGAGTTCCCGTATGCGCGGTTGGTGGAGGAAAACGCCCGCCGCGGCAAGCTCGACCCGGAATTCGAGGTCTGGCAGAGCGGCGCTTTCGACGAGGGTCGCTACTTCGACGTCTTCATCGAATATGCCAAAGAGTCGGCCGAAACGACGCTCATCAGAATCACGGCGCATAACCGCGGACCCGACGCCGCCCCGCTTCACCTGCTGCCGACGGTTTGGTTTCGCAATACATGGTCGTGGGCGCCCGGGTCGGCCCGGCCGAGTCTATGGCGCGGGCCGGAGCTCGAAGACGGGCGCAGCATCGAGATCGACCACGACTACTACGGCCGGCGGCGTTTGATGCTCAAGGGTCGGCCGGAGCTGCTATTCACCGAAAACGAAACCAACCGAGAGGATCTCTATGGGTCCCCGAATCGCTCGCCCTTCGTGAAGAGCGCGTTTCACGACTACGTCATTCGCGGCGATCGTTCGGCCGTGAATCCACGCGATATCGGGACCAAAGGCGCGGCCCTGTACTCCGACACGATTCCGGCCGGCGGAAAGGCCGTCATTGAGCTCGAGCTCACTGATCAGACCCCCGGCGAGCAGTTCAACCCGGCTTTCAGCGAGACTTTCGACGCCCGCCGAAAGGAAGCCGACGAGTTCTACGCCAAGCGAATTCCGGCGGCAGGGTTGAGCGAAGACGCGATCCGGATCCAGCGGCAGGCCTTCGGCGGGCTGTTCTGGACGAAACAATATTTCCACTACGACGTCGCGAGCTGGCTCGAAGGCGACGCAGCTCAACCGAAACCCTCGGCGCAGCGGCTAACGGGACGCAATTCCGACTGGCGGCATTTGTACAACGGCGACGTGATCTCGATGCCCGACAAGTGGGAGTATCCCTGGTATGCCGCATGGGACTTGGCTTTCCACTGCATCCCGCTGGCTCTGGCCGACCCCGAGTTTGCCAAGGAGCAACTGCTGCTGTTTCTGCGCGAGTGGTACATGCACCCGAGCGGGCAGATCCCGGCCTATGAATGGGACTTGGGTGACGTCAACCCGCCGGTTCACGCCTGGGCGGTCTGGCGAGTTTACAAAATCGAAAAGCGCATCACTGGGCGCTCGGACCGGGCGTTCCTCGAAAAGGCCTTCCACAAACTGCTGCTCAACTTTACGTGGTGGGTCAATCGCAAAGACCCCGACGGCCGCAACGTTTTCCAGGGAGGCTTCCTCGGTCTCGACAACATCGGGCCCTTTGACCGCTCCGACGTCCCGGAAGGCGTGGTGCTCGAGCAGTCCGACGGCACCAGCTGGATGGCGATGTACTGCTTGAACATGCTCGCGATCGCCTTGGAGTTGGCTCGCGAGAATCGCGCCTACTCCGATGTCGCGAGCAAATTTTTCGAGCACTTCGTCTATATCTCGCATGCCATGCATGGGTTTGGGAGGGCCGAGCTCGAGCTCTGGGACGAGACCGACGGGTTCTACTACGATGCTCTTCATCGCGAAGGCGGCCGAAGTGAGCGACTCAAGGTGCGGTCGTTGGTTGGCCTGATCCCGCTGTACGCCGTGGAGGCGCTCGAGCCCGATGTAGTCGATAGCCTGCCCGGATTCAAGGCTCGCATGCAATGGTTCATCGAGAACCGACCCTGGTTTCGACAACACATCACCGAAGAACGGATGGGAGACGGCCGGGTGCGGCGGCTTCTTTCGGTCGTCAATCCCGAGCGGCTGCCGCGTGTGTTGCGGCTGATGCTCGACGAAGACGAGTTCCTGTCGCCCTACGAGTGCGGTCACTGTCAAAGTTCCACGAGGAACATCCCTACGCGCTGCACATCCGAGGGAAGGACTACGGCGTCGGGTATGAGCCGGCCGAATCGAGAACGTACCTTTTTGGAGGGAATTCGAACTGGCGCGGACCGGTATGGTTCCCAGTGAATTATCTGCTGATCGAGTCGCTGCAGAAATTCCATCACTACCTGGGACCGGACTGGAAGGTCGAATGCCCAACCGGATCGGGGCGCCTGGTCGACCTATGGGAGGTCTCCCAGGAGCTGTCGAGGCGCTTGAATCGATTGTTCTTGAGGGATTCAGACGACCGGCGGCCGGTCTACGGCGGTGAAGCGATCTTCCAGGAAGACCCCTATTGGAAGGATTTTATTTTGTTCTACGAGTATTTCCATGGCGACAACGGGGCTGGGCTGGGAGCGTCGCATCAGACCGGCTGGACGGGGCTGGTCGCGAAACTGCTCGAACAGTCGGGGGAATCGTGACGTGGCGCACGGCTGCGCCGTGCCGCCTTGCGCCTACAAACATTGCCCGTAGCCGGACCCGGACCTTGCAGCGCAGCTGCAAGGCGGCACGGCACAGCCGTGCGCCACGTCAGCGGTGGGCAATCTCGATGGCCCGAAGCAATGCCCCGGTTGCAGGGTCGGTCCGAGGTTCAACAAGTCGACAATCGCCGTCCCGTTGGACCAAACTCTTGAAGTTCTCAAAGACCTCGGATTCGTCGAAGACGCCGCCGATTGCCGCGACCGGGTACTCCTCGTCGCCGGCCAGCTGACCTCTGACCCCCGCCACAAGCTCGGCCAAAGCTTCACCAGCCTGTCGCAGCACGCCCCTCGCCATGTAGTCGCCTTCAATCGCCGTGCTACCGACAAGAGGCGCCAGCGCGGCGACGCGAGAGCGCGGCCACTCGTCGTGATAGAACCAGTGCAGCAGCTCGTTTGTACTCGACGCCCCGGTCTCCGCGAGAAGGGCCCCATGCAGCTCGGTGGGCTCTCCCCATCCTTCTTCGAATCGCAGTGCGGCCCGTAGCGACCGCCGGACAATGTCAAACGCCCCTCCCTCATCGCCAAAGACGTAGCCCCATCCGCCGGCTCGCACGACCTTTCTTGTCTCGTCACGGCCCAGGGCGATCGAGCCGGTTCCGGCGATCACGATGATTCCCGGCTCGCCGCCCGTTGCCCCGTAGAGTGCGATGTGGGCGTCCGTCGTCACCTCGAGGGCGTCGGCGGAAATCAGCTCGGCGATGATCTCGCGTTTGTCGTCGGGACCGCCGCTCATGCCGAAGCAGGCGCCTGCGAACCGCGTTTCGTCCCAGCGTCCGCCTGCTTGGAGTAGGGCGTCACCTACGGCCCGTTCGAGGGCTTCAGTAAGCCGCGAACGTCCCAGGTCGGCGCCGACGTGGTTGCAGGGGCCGGCGAATCCGCGGCCCAAGACCTTGCCGTCAGAGTCGCCGACGAGCGCTTGGGTTGAGGTCTGACCCCCATCGACGCCGAGATAGAGATCCACGTCAGCCCACGAGCGCCTTACGGTAGGAGTAGTCGAAGATCAGCTGCCACTCGAGCCGCTGAATTTCGAGCAAGTCGGACTCCGCCTTGTGGACCTGGCAGCAGTCGACGAGCCAAAAGGGATCCCACCTTGGTTTGTCGCGGATCTCCTGCTGCAAGTTCTTGTCTCGGAGGCGTAAGCGCAGAGCCTCCTCGCGCAGCGTGGGGTAGAGCTCATGCTGGCCCGTGCGACGGAACCAGTACTTGGCGTTCGAATAGTCGGGCTCCTGGCGATGCATGATGCTGTGAAGGAGGCTGCCGGTCCCGGAGGAGATGTCTTGCGAGATGGTGTGCGATTCGTCGAGGGCGGAGAAGTAGAGGTAGAGAGCGCTGCGGGCGCAATCGGCGAAGGCTTGCGAGGATGTTTCCTGGCCGTCGAAAATGTCCGATTGGGAGGCCTCTTTGAGTCGCGCTAGGCCGTCTCCCTTGGCGGGGCCGGTAGGGGCCAGGGGCATGAGGCGTTGGCCGTCGTCGATCGAGCCGAGGATATCCGCGACCACGGGTCCGTAGTTCGGGAGGTCGAACATTTCGACATTAGAGCATGGGTGTCGTCAGGTCGGCCGGCCAAACAGCCGCGGCAAGTCGCGGCAGCCGTGCACGACGCGGACAACCTCAAGCCGCGAGTCGGCGTGGCGATAAAACACCAGGATCTTACGGGTCGCCGCTTTGGATCCCTTCCAGCAATAGCGCCTCCAGTTGCTCGTTGGCTTCTCGTTTCTGATCCTCGACATCGATCTCAGCGCTGAGCTGTACGGCCATATCACGCAGTCTAGCTCGTTGAGCTATAGCTGGGTAGTTTGTGAAGGCGGAACCCGCTCCCTTGCGGTCGCGGCTCTGACGTCGCGAGTCAAACGTTAACCGGAGGGCGTCAGAGCCGCGACCACAAGGGAGCGGGTTCCGCAAACTCCAACAACAGCTCGCTCTTAAGTAACGAGCATTGAGGTCCAGCTCACCTTGGAACGCTTATAATCGTGCGCGACACGTGCGTCCGTTGCTTCAACTCTTCCTCCTAGCCCCCGCACTCCTCGCGGGAGCCGAGCCCTGGGTAGCCATCGACGTCGACACCCCGCAAACTCCGCCCGAGTGGGCGCTGCTTGAGCGCCATCTCATCGACACGATGGACAGAGCCGGCGAGGAATTCGTCGGGACCTACGCCAACTCCGACGGCACGCTTCGCTGGAAAGAGCGCTACGAAGGAGGGATGAACTCCTCAGACGACGCCTATGAAGGGTTCCGCGGCTTCTCGCTGCACCACGCACTGGGCGGCTCCAAGAAGCTCGACACCATGCACCGCTGGGTCTGGGAGGGAATTACCCGCCAGTTCACCCGCTACGGCCAGATCTATCGCGAGTTCGACTCCAATTGGGACTGGATGCACCACGGCGAAGGCTACGTCTCGTTCTACCCGCTGGGATTGGCCGACCCCTACGACGAGAAGTTCCGCGAGCGCTCCCAGCGTTTCGCCGCGATGTATACGGGCGAGGATCCTGAGTCGCCCAACTACGACCCCGAGCTCAAGCTCATCCGCGCCGTGATGAACGGGAGCCGGGGTCCCAAGATGGAGTGGACCAAGCGCGACTGGATCCCCACCAACGCCAACCTGGTCTACTACCACCTGCCGTTTGACGACATCCCGGGCGTGACGTCGAGCACAGGCTGGATCAACGATCAACCCGAAGACGATCACTTCGGACGAATCGTAAAAACCATGAGCGACCGGATGGCCCGCGGCGACGTCCCGATCAACCTCACCGTCGCCCCGCTGATCGCGAACGCTTATCTCTACACGGGCGACGAAAAGTACGTTCGGTGGGTCGAGGACTACGTCGGCGCGTGGCGTGATCGCACCCGCAAGAACGCCGGAATCACCCCGGACAATGTAGGGCTCAGCGGCAAGGTCGGCGAGTACATCAACGGAAACTGGTGGGGCGGCTACTACGGCTGGAAGTGGGTCCGCGGCGGGATGGATATCGTGCTCGCCTGGCTTACGGCCGCAAAGGTCGCCGTCCTGATGACAGGGGACCGCGACTGGCTCGAAATGCCACGCAGTCAGCTCGCGCTGATGCAAGATAAGGCCCGGGAAGGAAAGATCCCGACACGCTACGACGGCGAGAACGGTTGGCATCGCTTCGCGGCCGAACCTCCTTACGCGGCTGTCAATCTCTGGGCCATGTCGCAGTCCGAAGGCGATTGGAAACGGGTCGAAGCGCTCGGCAAGAACCTCGACGACCCCGACCTCGGCTGGGCGCACTTCGTACGAGGTAACAACCCCGGGCTCCCGGAAAAAGCCTTCCGGCGAGATCTGGCGTTCGTCGCCCAAAAGATGCGGCATATCCGCAACGAACACGGCGACCCGGAGACCTGGTACGACGCCAAGTGGCTGGCGCTCGAGCCGATGCCGACGGACAACCTGGTACGCCTAACGATCGGCGGCCTGCCGGTGCAGAAGCGCGGCGAGATGCTGCATTCGCGGCTCCGCTACTTCGACCCGGAGCGTCGCCAGGCTGGGCTGCCGCCGGACGTAGCGGCTTTGGTGACGCGAATCGACGGCGACAACATCGAGGTCGAGCTCGTCAACACCAACTCCATCGAAGATCGGCGCGTCTTGGTTCAAGCCGGGGCCTACGGCGAGCATCAAACACTCGCTGTTCATCTCGGCGAAGAGCGAATCGCGGTCGATGCGAATGTGTTCGAAGTCCGGCTCGGCGCCGCTTGCGGAACGACTCTGCGGATCAGCGGTCGACGCTACGCAAACAAGCCGACCTACGATTTCCCCTGGCGGAGGAACGCTCGATGAGCGCCTTGAGCCCGGCGCCGGGCTCAATCGTGCGCCGCATGGCTTTGCTGGCGTTCTTGTTGGCGCCATCCGCGCTGGCTCAAATGGGCTCCCCGGGCGGCGGCGAAACCCAAGCCATTGCCCTCCACCCGACTGACCCGCAAATCATCTACCTCGGCGCCGCCAGCGGCCTGTGCAAGACCACGAAGGGAGGCCTCGACAACTGGCCTTCGGTCGGGCTCGAAAGCCTTTCCCCCCGATCGATCGTGATTGACCCCAGAGACCCCGAGACCGTCTACGCCGGAACCTACGAGATGGGCGTCTACAAGACCGCCGACGGCGGCAGCTCATGGGAACCAGCCAGCGACGGCATGAGCGAGCCACGCGTTCGGGCGCTAGCGATCGACCCGCGGTCGAACCTCTATGCCGGCACGGACGGTGGCGGCGTGTTCAAGTCAGCCGACGCCGGCCAGACCTGGAGAGAAACGAACCGCGGGCTGATCGACAAGACCATCCGTGCCCTGATCCTCGACGCCAACAATCCCGAGACCCTCTATGCCGGTACCTGGCATGGAGTCTACAAGACCGTTGATGGCGGCGAAAACTGGGCCCCCACGACGCTTTACGACGTCGATGTAAGAGCGCTGGCCTTCGACCCAACCAACACCAGAACAATCTACGCCGGCACCCACCCCCGCGGCGTATTCCGGAGTGACGACGGCGGCAAGACCTGGGCGCCTGGCGCAAAGCCTTTCACGGAGGAAATCCTCACCCTCGCGGTCGACCCTAAAACTCCCGCCGACGTCTATGCCGGAACGCGAGCCGGGGTCTTCCGCAGCAGCGACCGAGGCGATTCGTTTCAGTCCGCCGGTCTGCGCTGGTCCAATCGAACCTGGACGCTGGTTTTCGACCCGCGCAGCGATCCTCCGACGCTCTACTATGGGGGAGAGGGCGGCGTACTCAAGACGACCAACGGCGGCCGCTGGTGGGATGTCACCGGACCCAAACGGAGATAGCCAAACGGAGATAGCCAAACGGAGATAGCCAAACGGAGATAGGTAGTGAAACTCTTCTACGAACAGCTCGAATCACCTGTCGGCCCCATCCTCATTGCCGGCTCCGACGACAAGTTCCACGCCCTCGAGTTCACCTACTCGCTCCAGCGCGTCCGCAAGTCGCTCGAAAGTCGTTTTGGCGATATCGAGCTCGAAGAAAAGCCCGGTTTCGGCGGATTCTCGGCCCCCATCCAAAGCTACTTCGCCGGCGATCGCGCGGCGCTCGACGAACTGCCGGTTGAGACTGGCGGTACCGACTTCCAGCGGAACGTCTGGCAAGGTTTGCGCGACATCCGCGCCGGCCGTACAAGCTCCTACGGCGAACTGGCAGCCCGCCTAGGCAAGCCGAGCGCCTCGCGCGCCGTCGGCATGGCAAACTCGCGCAACCCGATTTCGCTCGTGATCCCGTGCCACCGCGTGATCGGCGCAAACGGGGCGTTGACCGGATACGCCGGGGGCCTGGACCGCAAGCAGTGGCTACTGCGCCACGAAGGCGCTCTGATTTGAGATCCCGCACCCCGACCGCGCCGGTCGGACCTGAAGAAGCCCTCCGCAACATCAAGGCTCAGCCCAAGGGCCGCACCAGCCTCAAGAACCTTGCCCGCTTTCTGGGGCTAAAGGGCGAGAGGCGCGACGCCCTCGAGAAGTCACTGGACCAGTTGGTCGCCGAGGGCCGCCTCATCGAGAATCGCAAGGGTCACTACCGTCTGCCGAGCGACGACCGCAGCCTCATCGCCGGGCGCTTCTCTCAGCATCCTTCCGGGTATGGGTTCGTGACGCCGCAACGAGGCGATCGAGACATCTACATCCCTCGCCGCGAAGCGGCCAAGGCAATGCACGGCGATCGCGTGCTGGTCAAGATTGCCCACGTCAAATCGGACGGTCGCGTCGAAGGCCGCATCAGCAGAGTCCTCGACCGCCGGCAGAGCTTGCTGCCGGGTGAGTTTCGCTATGAGCCCCACGGCTCCTACGTCGTCCCACACGACGATAGGGTCAAGGGCAACGTCGAGATTCTACCTGGCTGTGAATTGCCGCCGGCCGATGCGGCGGTCGAGCGTCTCGGCAATGTCGATCCGCCCAAGGTGGAGACGCCGAAGGATCTTCACGGCATGATGGTGACCGTCGAGATCACCGAATTCCCGACGCGATTCCAGTCCGCTCGAGGCCGCGTGGTCGAGGCGCTTGGCCGAAAAGACGACTTTGGCGTCGACGTCGAGTTAGTCATCCGTAAGCATCATCTTCCCTATCGCTTTTCGCCCGAGGCGATCGAGGAGGCCGAGGCGGTTCCCGACGAAATCCCAGCCGAAGAGATCGCCCGACGCCAGGACTACCGTGAAGTCCCCATCGTGACAATCGACGGTGAGTCCGCCCGCGACTTCGACGACGCTGTTTACGTCCGCCGGCTCGACGACGGCGGCTACGAGCTGCAAGTCCACATCGCCGACGTAAGCCACTATGTCCGGCCCGGCTCCCCACTTGACCGCGACGCACGCTTGAGAGGGACGAGCGCCTACTTCCCCGACCGAGCGGTCCCAATGCTTCCGGCGCGTCTTTCAAGCGACGTTTGCTCACTGCGGCCCGGCGTTGATCGGCTGGTTTTCAGCATGCGGCTAGAAATCTCCCCCCAGGGCGAAACCCGCAAGGCCGAGTTCCACCGCGGGGTGATCCGTAGCGTGGAGCGGATGACCTACACCCGAGTCTTCGAACTACTCGAGGGCAGGGAACCAAGCCCGCGCTTCGAACCCATGCGCGACCTGGCCGAGATCCTGATGCGCCGCCGCGAAGGCCGTGGATCGATCGACCTCGACGTGCCGGAGGCCGAGATTCAATTCGATGATCAACACCGCATGATCGGGGTCAAGCGCGCCGAGCGGAACATTGCCCACCGCATCATCGAGGAATTCATGCTTGCGGCGAACGAGGCGGTCGCTCGAAAGCTGCTCAAGGCCAAGCAAGATTTCCTGCACAGGATTCATGAGAAGCCGCGGGGGCGTTCGGTGCTCGAGTTCGAGTCGATCGCGCGCAGCTTCGGCCACTCTCTTAGCATCGACGTGGGCCAGAAAACCTTCCACCGCAGCCGGCGACATCGGGACGGTTCGAAATCACTTCGGCGGACACAGGTTTCAGAAGACGTCCCCGTGACCTCGCGGGACTACCAGCGTTTCATCAAGTCGATCCGCGGACTCCCCGAAGAACGCATCCTCAGCTACCGCATGCTGCGCTCGCTCCAGCAGGCGCGTTACAGCGAACAACACAAAGGGCACTTCGCTCTAGCGACCGATGCCTACCTGCACTTTACGTCTCCGATTCGACGCTACCCCGACTTGGTCGTCCACCGGATTCTGGCATCGGTTCTCGAGCCGGGCGGTTCATCACCCTCAGCGGAGCAACTCGCCCAGTTGGCCGATGAAACCTCCCACACCGAACGCCGCGCCGCCAGCGCCGAACGCGAGCTGATCGACTGGAAAAAGGCCCGCTTCATGGAAGAGCGTCTCGGCGACGAATTCGACGGCCAAATCGTCTCGGTCACCGAAGCGGGCCTGTGGGTCGAGCTCGCCGAGTTCTACGTCGAAGGCATCGTGCCTGTCGATTCGTTCACCAACGATCGATTCCACTACCGCGAAAACCTGCGAGCGCTGGTCGGCGCGCGCAGCAAGATGAAGTTCGGCCTGGGAGACAACGTGCGAGTGCGGGTCGACCGAATTGCGTTTGACCGCTTGCGGCCCGAGTTCTCAATCGTGTGAACTTGTCTGGCGACGGCACGTCGATGACTGTTTCCAATACTGTTTACTCAAGACTGAGTTGCGAGTCTGTCCGCGGAACCCGCTTCCTTGCGGTCGCGGCTCTGACACCGCGTCTCAAACGACAATCGCGGACTTCAGAGCCACGACCGCAAGGGAGCGGGTTCCGCAAACTTAAGTCACAGCCGGCGATAATTCCTTTGCCGCGCCTGAGTCGGCCCGCGACGCTCCGGCCGCTAGCGTCATTCGGATCGCTTCGGCGGAGTGTTCGGGCCTGCAAAGCTCGGCCGGTGTTCCAGCTTCGCAGGCATTCGTGAAGGCGCGCACTTGGGCCTCAAAGCCGTCAACGCCGCTGGTTTCGACGAGCTCGGATTCGCCGCTGGACTTGAACAGGGTGAGCTCGCGGGTCCCGGAGCGGTAGTCGAGCGTGCCGCCGTCGCAGACGATGGTGAATTCCATCGAGAAGGGGTAGGCCTGGGGATGACGCCATCCTCCAGCGATCGTGACTTGGGGGCCGTTGGGGTACTCAAGATGGGCTTCGAGAACGTCGATGCCCTTCTCCATCGCTTCAACACCCGTGGCGCGGATGGCCGCCGGGGGTCCGAAGAGGTGCTGGCAGAAGTCGAAGTCGTGGATCAGCAGGTCGAAAACGCCGCCGCCGCTCTTGGACTTGTCGTGCATCCACTTGCTCCAGGACGGGGCGGCGCACTTGCGGTAGAAGAAGGCGTGACGGACCGGACCTAGGTCGCCCGAGTGGATGATCTCGCGAGCTTTGGCCCAGTCGGGGAAGAAGCGCAGGACTTGGGCGACCATCAAGACCTTGCCGGCGCGCTCGGAGGCGGCGATCATTTGGTCGCATTGCTCGCCCGAGAGCGCCATCGGCTTTTCGACAAGGACGTGTTTGCCGGCTTCGAGCGCCGCGATAGCTTGAGGCGCGTGGAGGTAGCTCGGCGTGCAGAGGTCGACTGCCTCGACGTTGGGGTCGGCGATGAGATCCTCGGCTGTTGGGTGGCGGGCGGCGGCGCCGAAGTCCATCTGCTTGCCGTCGCGTTCGAGGTTGCCTGAGATCGAGCTGAGGTCGCCGGAGAGTTTTTTTTCGTCGCTGCTGGCGACGGCGACGATTTCGGCGTTCGCGACGTTTTGGTAGGCCTGCAGATGGGTCGAGCCCATGAAGCCAAGGCCGACGACTCCGATTTTCATTGGGTGATATCCGACGCGAGGCCGACCCGGGTTCTTCAGTTCGGTCATCGGCTCAGGTCCTTGATGAAGATGTCTTTGAAGCGCATGCGGCCTTCGCCGCCGGAATGCAATTGCAAGGCGATGACTCCCTCTTCCGAACCTGGCGAGGGGTAAGTGAAGTCGAGGACTTGGATTCCGTTCAGATGGACGATGTAGCGGTTGCCTTCGACTTGGATCAGCATGTCGTTCCAGTCGTAGGGTCGGATCACGGTCTCGAACTCGGGCGCCGGCCAAGCGACCCAGCCCTTTCCGTCGCCGTAGACGCCGCCGGTGTGATGCTCGGTCGTGCGGTCGATCTCGATCTGGCGGCCGGCGATGATCCTAGGCGTATCGCCTTCAAACTTAGTGTGGATGTAGACGCCGCTGTTGCCGTCGGCTTCGCATTTGAAGCGCAGCGACATGTGGAAGTCGCGGTAGGTCTTCTCCGTGGCGAGGTAGCCGTAGGCGCTGGTGATTCCCTCGCCGTAGATCGCGCCGTTTTCGACGACCCATTTTTCTTGGCCGACTTTCTTCCAGCCGGTCAGGTCTTTGCCGTTAAACATCGAGACCCAGCTGGGCGCGAGTATCTTGGGACGGTTGGAGGGCTGGGCTAAGAGAGTTTGGCCGCCGATGAACGCGGCGAGCAGGAAAAGGGTAAAGCGGGGCATAGCGCTGCTCATCGTACCGTTACTATTGATTTTCGAGCAAGCGGTAGGCCTCTCTCTTCGAGATTCCGGCCTCCGAGGCGGCGAGCTTGATGGCGTCCATGCGGCCGCGGCCGGACTCGATCAGCTCGGCGACTCGTTGAGGGATATCCACATCGGCTGCCGGCGCTTCGACGGAAGGGCCGATGACGAGGGTGATCTCGCCTCGGATACGGTCGCGCTGTTTGAGCTCGGCCAGGACGTTGGACACGCGGCCGCGCAAGACTTCCTCGTGGATTTTGGTCATTTCGCGGGCCAAGGCGATTGGCCGGTCCCCGAGCTCGGTTTGGATGTCTGCCAACGCGGCGAGCAGGCGGTGCGGGGTTTCGTAGCAGACGATTGTGGCGGAATCGGACGCTAGCGCCGCTAGAGTCTTTCTGCGCTGCCCGCCTTTTGCCGGCAGGAAGCCGACGAACCGAAACGATGAGCTCGGGAGCCCCGAAAGCGCGAGCGCCGACTCGGCAGCGGTCGGGCCGGGTATCACCCGCACATCGATTCCCTGCTCAACCGCTGCAGAAACCAGGCGATACCCCGGGTCGGAGATCGTCGGCATTCCGGCGTCGGTCACGAGAGCGATTGACTCGCCGGATTGCGCGCGCGTGATCAGCTCAGCCGCCCGTTGCGATTCGTTGTGCTCGTGGCAGCTGACGAGAGGCTTGTGGATGTCGTAGTGGGTGAGCAGCTTGCGCGTGTGGCGAGTGTCTTCGCAGGCGATGACGTCAGCCTCGCGCAGAATGCGTAGGGCGCGTAAGGTGATGTCTTCGAGGTTGCCGATCGGGGCGCCGACGATGTGAATGGTTCCGGTCACTTGAACGAGCGTGCTGGCGACTGCCACAACTGATGATGGCAGACCGCCCGCTCACGCAGGCGGCTCGGAAGCGCCCGCCGCCGCGTCGTTTCAAAGCTCGAGGATCTTGGCGGACAAGGCCGACAGTTCGGCGCCCAATTTCGAAGATTCAGCGACGAGTCCGCCCATCAGGTAGGCGTCGTTGACGGCCTGGTAGTCGTTCGGGAGCTGCGCGATCACTTCAACGCCGTGCACTTCCTTGACGTCGTCGACTTCCACGGGGGTTTGCGCGTCGGCGCGATTGAGCACGATTCGCAACGCCTCCGGCTTGACGCCCAAGCTGAACATATCTTGCAGTCGACGCTGAGCCAGGTGGAGCGACAGCACCTGGGGAGTGCAGACCAGGATCGTCATGTCGGCCAAGTTCGTGACATCGCGGCAGGAGGAATAGAACGCCGTCGGCATGTCGACAAGGGTCAGCGGATAGTGTGACTTAAACCAGCTGAGGAGGGCCTTGACGTTTGCCAAAGACCCCGGGCGCAGCTCGGAGTCTGAGACCGGGGCCGGCAGGATGTCAAACCCACTCCAGTGAGCCGGATAATTGGCCCAGTGCCGGTCAAGCTGCGAAACGTCGGCAAGCGCGTGGGCGAGATTGCCGCGCTCTTTCAATCTCAGGCGGAAGACGACGGCCCCTGAGTGAAAGTCGAAGTCGACAAACAGGAGTCCGGCGTCATCGCCAATCCGCGGCTTCATCAGATTTGCGACGTGCAATGAGATCGTCGAAGCGCCGTTGCCTCCTTGTGCGGGCATAAAGGCGATGAGCTTCCCGTTGACGACGGGGAGCGGAGCCGTTCGGGCGGAAGGGGTGGCGGTTTCCGGTGAAGCGGGGTCTTTGACCGAATCTCGTATGCCGTCAATGAACTCTTCGAGGTCGAATGGCGGTGCGATCAGAGCCCCGGCGCCCTTCATCGCCGCGAGGGCGTTCACAGCGTCGGAGGCCTGCTCGGTCAGCGCCGCGATGGTCGCCCCGGGGAGCTCAGCGGCAATCGCGGCAACGAGATCTCCGCCACGCTGGGGATCGGAGAAGTCCACGATGAATGCTTTCGAGTCCGGCCGGACGCTCAACAGCGGCGGCACACGCTCGATTGCCGGATACTCGGGTACGATTTCGACGGTGAATTCCGGACCATGAGCGGCTAATGCCGCCTCAAGGGCCTCCGCAAGCTCGGCATGCGGACTGAAGACTAAGATCCGAAAATCAGACAATGGACGTGGACGTTCGCGCCGTTAGTACTCGTTGCCTTTGTACAGCGACGCGACGTACTTCTCGTAGCCATTGTAGAGCAGGGTGGGCCGCTCTTCGCCATGCGGGATGAGCTTATCCATCGCTTGCGACCAGCGCGGATGAGGCTTTGTCGGGTCGACGTTCGAGTACCAGCCGTATTCGCGGGGGCCGACTTTGTTCCATAGCGTCGGAGGCCGCTTCTTGGTGAACTCGATTTCGACGATCGACTTGATCGACTTGAGGCCATACTTCCAGGGAGTAATCAGCCGGAAGGGGGCGCCGTTTTGCTTGGGCAGGGGCTTGCCGTAGATGCCGGTGACGAAGAGCGCCATTTCGTTCATCGCTTCTTCGATGGTTAAAGCCTCGAAGTAGGGCCAGGGGTAATGCGGTTGGCTCTTGATGCCCGGCATCTCGGCGGGCCTGTGCGCCGTCACCATGCGGATGTACTTGGCGTCCGACTGCGGGTCGACTTCCTTGATCAGATGAGAAATGTTGAAGCCGGTCCAGGGGACGGCCATGGCCCAGGTTTCAACGCAACGGAAGCGGTAGAGGCGCTCTTCGAGCGGAAAGCGGGAGATCAAGTCGTCGACGTCGTAGGTCTTGGGGTTGTTGATCAGGCCTTTGACTTCGACTTTCCAGGGGTCGATCTTGAAGGCGCCGACAAGGTTCTTGACGCGGGGCTTGTCGAGGGTGAATTCGTAGAAGTTGTTGTAGCCGGTCGCGACGGGCTCGGGGGTGAGGGGGCGATCGAGGGTGTACTTCGAGTTGCGCTTGGCGGGGTAGAGGTCGCCGGCCGGGGCGGCTTGGAGGGCTTGTTCGAGCAGGGCGCCCGTGCCGACGTAACCCATTCCACGAAGGATGTCGCGGCGGTTGAAGTAGAGTGATTCCGGCGTGGCGTCGCGTTCGGGGATCTCCCAGCCTCTGGGGATTTTGATCAGCATTCTCTTAAGCTCCTGTCGGGTTGGACGAGCGTGGCGGCTGCGGGGTTTACTTCCGCGGTCAAGAATATCACAGGGGGCGCTCAGTCCCGGTAAGCGTGCCCTCGGGTGACGATGGCGGTTACGACGATCTTCCTTTCTTTGGGATCGAACCCTGAACAGAATCCGCCAGTCGCCGACCCGAGACTTGCGGTCGCCCGCCCTTTCGACCAACGGATCTGAAAATCGGGGGTCGAACGGATCCGCCGATAACTCACGCAGTATTTTCTCCAGTCGCTCGCGTAGGCGACGATCTGCGCGCCGGAAAACCTTCTGGGGTTCACGGGACAAGATGACCGTGTAGGTCAAGAAGACGTTTCCCGAACTAATTCCTCTAGAGTGATGAAATGTCCAGCCGCGACATCTGCGAGGCCGCGGTCGTGCGCCTCTAACTCTTCTTCCGTAAGGCGGTCTCCAGCCCGATCGGAGCCGTTACGCAGACCGGCAAGGAGGCTCTTGGCTTCCCCCTCGTCTAGTTCTTCCACGAACTCATGGAGTTGTTCTTTGGCAGTCATGAGGTCCTCAGGTGTAGCCGATCAGCCGCCGTATTTCGCCTCCGCGGTCAGAATATCACAGGGGCCGTTCAGTCGTGTACGCGTGACTCCGCGTTACCAAGCAGCTCAAGCCGGGTGGTCGCGTTCGAACTCTTCAAGCGAAATAACGCGCCCCGCCGCAACGTCGGCAAGGCCGCGGCGAACCGACTTCAGCTCGTCCTCGTTGAGCGGATCTCCGTCGCGATCGGCGGCGTTGCTCAGGTCGTCAAGGAGGTCTTTCGGTTCCCCCTCGGGTTCTTCCGCGTGTTGGTGGAGTTGTCCTTTGGCCGCCATGAAGTCCTCGAGTCTTTCCGATCAGGCGCTAAAGTCGCTTCTGCGGTCAGAATATCACAGGGGCCATGGCTTCTACTCAGTGGGACGATCCCGCTGGAGTTCGTCGAGCGTGATGAAATGTCCGGCCGCGACATCTGCGAGGCCGCGGTCGCTGACGCGGTCTCCGTTCCGATCGGAGCCATTTCGCAGACCGGCAGGGAGGCTCTTGGCCTGCTGCTCGTCTAGTGTAGGTCGCCAGAAATCCCGTAACATATTGCAGGGTCCGGGCACGGCGTCAATGTAGAGAGCAACATGTCGCTGAAGCGCCCAAAGTGGCCTCTGGATAGTCGGGGTCCGAAGCCCCGTCAGGGGCGGCATAACCGTAGCCCACAGCGCGAGCTGTGGGAAATAGGACTGGCGGGTCCCTTTTAGCGTCTTCAGCGCCTTTGTATTCGCGCCGAGGGCGCGAATACAAAGGCGCTGAAGAGGCGGAGCGGAGTCTTGGCGAATCAAAACCCACAGCTTGCGCTGGGGGCTACGGTTATGCCGCCCCTTGCGGGGCTCGAACACGCCCGCGCTTACTTGGCCAACTCAGCGACATGTTGCACGTCAACGACCCGATGACGCCGTCAGGATAAGTTGAAGTCTGCTTGGCGCACTACACTAGTTCGGTCGTCGGTAGACGTCTTTTCGGTGGCGAACTTTGAGCACGTAGACGACTAGGTCCGTGTCCGCGACGTTGTAGATGATTCGATAGTCTCCCTGTCGGATTCGGTAGGAGTCGCTGTCAGTAACTTTCGCGCAACCCGGCGGCCTCGGATCATTCGATAGCCCGTTGATCCGGGCGACGACTCGTTGCTTATCACGCTTCCGTGATATAGATCGGATTTCTTTCGCCGCGCTCGGTTTGAGGGAAATCCTAAATTTCCCCACGGCGCTTGAGATCCTTGACGAACTCCTCAAACGGGATATTCGGCTCGTTCTTTCGTTGCTCGAGCGCCTCGAGGTCCTCGGCATCCTCGGCGAAAGTGAGTTCCACCGCTTCGTTGACGATATCGGAGATGCTGCGCTCCGTCTCGGCGGCTTTTAGTCGTAGCGCGCGATGAGTGGCGGGGTTGAAGTAAACGGTCGCTCGTTTGGCAGCAGGCGGCATCGTTCACAGGATAACGTTATAGCGACTTAACGTCAAGAAAATGATCGTGGCGATTCGCCGGGAATCGCTGCGTTCGGGCTCAACGAGTTGCCCTGCCTTGACATTCCCAACGACCGAGGCGTATACCTCTAGCGGGTAACCAATTTTGAGAAAGCTTCCACTGCGCGGGCTCGCCTGCGTTTTCGTCCTCACCGCGGCGCTGTCCGGCGCCTCTCATTCCGAGTACAAGGCCCCTCGCACGCACGACGGCAAGCCGAACCTAAACGGCATCTGGCAGGCCATCGGCACGGCGCACTGGGACCTCGAGGGCCACGCCGCCCGGATGGGACCCGTCGTCAAGATGGGTGCGCTCGGCGCGATCCCAGGTGGGCTGGGTGTTGTCGAGGGGGGCGAAATCCCCTACAAGCCCGAAGCCCGCAAAAAACAGCAAGAAAACCTCGCCAACTGGCTCGAGCTCGATCCGGCGGTGAAGTGCTTTATGCCGGGCGTCCCCCGCGCGAACTATATGCCCTTCCCGTTCCAGATCGTGCAGACGCCCGAGCACATCCTGATCTCGTACGAGTTCGCCAGCTCGACGCGCGTGATCTACATGAACAAGCCCGACTTCGAGAGCCCCGTGGACACTTGGATGGGGCACTCCCGCGCCACCTGGGACGGCGAGTCTCTGATCGTCGACGTGACCGCGAATATCGACCAGACCTGGCTCGACAGCTCCGGGAACCACCACTCCGACAAGATGCGGGTGACCGAGCGTTACACCCCGATCAACGAAAACGCCATGATGTATGAAGCGACGATCGAAGACCCCGAGGTCTACACCAGACCTTGGAAGATCAAGCTGCCGCTCTACAGACGGCTCGATGAGAACATGCAGCTGCTCGAGTTCAAGTGCGTTGAGTTCGCGGAAGAGCTGATGTATGGGCACTTGAGGAAGGGCGCCAAGCCCAAGAAGGACGACGAAGAATGATCTATCGGATGACACTGGTCCTGATGCTGGTTCTACTGGCCATCACGCTAGTCACCTCGGTTTCGGCGGCTGACAAGGGCAGCTTCAAGGCGCCGCGTACCCCCTGGGGCGACCCCGATATCCAAGGCATTTGGGACTTCCGCACGATCACGCCGCTCCAGCGGCCCAAAGAGCTGAGCGGCAAGGAGGTCCTCTCCGCCGACGAAGCCGAAGAATTCCAGGCCGAAACGCTCGCCGTTCGCAACAAGGACTTGCGCACCAAGGACGGGCTCACCGCCCAAGCAGACATCGCCAACGCCTACAACCAGTTCTGGTGGGACTACGGCAGCGAGCTCACCGAGGACAAGCGCACTTCGCTGGTCGTGAGCCCCGCCGATGGCCGTATTCCGGCACAGACGCCCCACGGGAAGGAGCGCTATGACGGCATCAAAGCCCGCCGCGCCCGGCCCGCCCATGAGCCCGCGGACCGTGGCGCGTTCGAGCGTTGCATCCTGGGTTTCAACGCCGGCCCGCCCTACACGCCGAGCGCCTACAACAACAACGTCCACATCTTGCAGACGCCGGACCACGTTGTGCTGCTGATCGAGATGGTTCACGACGCCCGCATCGTGCCAATCGATGACCGGCCGCCCTTGCCGGGCGAGATCCGCCAATGGCGCGGCGATGCGCGCGGTCATTGGGAAGGCGATACCCTAGTAGTGGAGTCGCGAAACTTTTCAGACAAAACGTCGTTCCGCGGCACGGGAAAGAATCTGTACCTGATCGAGCGTTTTACGAGAGTCGCCCCGGACCGCGTTGTGTACGAATACACCATCAACGATCCGGAGTCGTTTACCGAGCCTTGGACGGTGGCGATCCCGATGAAGTGGAACGACCAACCGATGTATGAGTACGCCTGCCACGAAGGCAACTATGCCATGGAGAGCATGCTGGCCGGGGCCCGTGCTCAAGAGGCCGCCGAAGCGGCCAAGTAGGAGAATCGCAATGAAAGCCAAAATCGCCATCATCATCGCTTTAGTCGTTGTGGTCGCCGCTCCGGTGATCGCACACCACGCCTTTTCCGCTGAGTTCGACGCCAAGAGGCCGCTGACGCTGGAAGGCAAGGTCACCAAGATGGAGTGGATCAACCCCCATGCTTGGATCCACATTGAGGTCACCAAAGAAGGGGGAGCCGTGGAGAAGTGGATGGTCGAGGGCGGCACGCCGAATACGCTATTACGGCGCGGCTTCACCAAGAACTCGCTCGAGATCGGAACCGAGATCAAGGTCGACGGCTATCAGGCCAAGGACGGCTCGATGCGCGCTAATGGCCGGGATCTGACCTTCAAGGACGGCCGCAAGCTGTTCCTGGGCTCGTCCGGCACGGGCGCCCCCAAGGACGGACGAGACACCAACGAACGTTAGTTTCGAAGCGTCAGTATGTGCGCGGGACGTGGCGCGAGGCTCCAGCCTTGCCGTCTCCCCAGTCTTGGGGAGACAGCGATGGTCGCGAAGATGTCTCGCAAGGAATCCCGAGACGCCAAGGCTGGAGCCTCGCGCCACGTCGGTTTTCATCGGCCGCGTAGCCGATTGAGCGATGAAATCTCTTACTGGCCGGTCCAAAGCTGAACAACCCAGGTGAAGCCGGCCACGAAGGCGAGGCCGGCGACGCTGTGGTACGCCGCGTTGAGCCAGACGAACGGAGCGACCAGGCGCCGACGGCGCTCGAATTCCTCTTCAAGCCGGCTGCGCGTCCAGAGTTGGTCGAAGTCAGAGAAGACCTGGGGCGAACCGCTTGCGGCTAGCTCCCTCATCAAAGCTTTAGCTCGATCCTCTGTCATAGGGAACCCTCCGGCGCTAGGCCCAAATCCACCCGGGGCTGAGGTTAACAACAATTTTGAACTGGTATCCTCAGCTCGCTATGAACGAGAAAATCGTCGACGGTCGTACTGATCTGGTTCTTGACCTGGTGGAGGGCGGTGAAGCTGCTGACGCGAAGATCGAAGGCTACCCGCTGATTCGCTGGTGCTCCTACTACGGTGACGTCAGCGGCATCAAGTTTCTTCTTTCCAACGGCGAGTCGCTTGAGTCGCTGGGCGAGGATTTGGGGCTCGTCGGAGCGAGCTTCCACGGGCGCTGGCGGCTGTGTCAGTTTCTGCTGGAGAACGGCGCCGATGCGAATCACGCCGATGCCGAGACGGGGGAGACGCCGCTGCACGCGGCGCTGTGCAAGCCGAACCAGCCGATCTTCGACTATGTCGTCGAGGTTCTCTTAGCGAATGGCACCGATCCGAACGTTCCGACCAAACCGGGGGTCGAAACCGGCGGCTTCATGAGGGACGTCCGGACGAAGGGTGAAACCCCGCTCCATCGGGCGGCGGCTTTCGGAAGCGAACGGGCGATTCGGCTGCTACTCGATGCGGGAGCCAACGTTGAAGCGCGGGATGCGAACGGCGACTCGCCTCTGACCTGGGCGAGTTGGCATCACCGACCGGCGCACATCCTCGACAAACTTTGCTTCGGGCCGCATCGGATCCATCCGCTGGCTGTGGAGGACTCCCGTGAGATCCGCGCGGCCGGCTGGCGCGGGATGGAGAAGAGTCTGGCGGGTCGGCCGCGCCCGTAGGCGTGCTAAACTGCCGCGCGATGGCCAACCTTAGCCGCCGGCAATTTCTCCAGACCACAGCCATAGGGGCGGCCGCGGCTCCGCTGGGGGCTGCGACGCGACCCAACGTCTTGTTCGTGCTTGCTGACCAGTGGAGGGCGTCGGCATTCGGTTTTGGGTCGGATGCTGTCGTTCGCACGCCGAATATCGACAGGCTCGCCAAGCAGGGCGCGAATTGGCGCCGAGCCTATG
Organism: Bryobacterales bacterium; assembly: GCA_965247515.1. GTDB lineage: Bacteria > Acidobacteriota > Terriglobia > Bryobacterales > UBA6623. Next base: position 3,910,090 of record OZ252029.1, read on the forward strand.
CGGCCAATCCGGTGTGCACGCCGAACCGGGCGTCGATTCTCACGGGGCGCTATTCGCACCAGACGGGGATGATCAAAAACGACATCCAGTTGCCGCCCAGGGAGGTCTGCTGGCCTGAAGCCTTTGCCGAAGCCGGCTACGCAACGCACTATATAGGGAAGTGGCATCTCGACGGCCCGCCGAAACCGGGGTACGTGCCGCCCGGTTGGCGTCGTCGGGGGTTCCAGACTTTCGAAGGGTTCAATCGCGGTCACGTTTACCACAAGCACTATGGGTTTGAGGATGACGGCCGCCCGCTGGCTGAACGCGCGGAATCGCAGCCCGACCCCTACTACGAGCCCACCCTGCAGACGGACCTGGCGCTCGAGTTCATGGGCAAGCACACCGAAGATCCTTTCGTTTGCTTCCTGTCGTGGGGACCGCCGCACACGCCCTTCCGGCCGCCCGCGTCGTTTGACCTGTATTCAGCCGGGGAGATCGAGCTCCGAGAAAACGTCCCGTCCGAGCACCAAAAGCAGGCTGTCAAGGACCTCGTGGGCTACTACGGGCTTTGCGAATCGCTCGACCACGAGATGGGGCGGCTGATGAAGTTTCTCGACGAGAAGGGCCTGGCTGAGAACACGCTGGTGGTCTTTAGCTCTGACCACGGGGAGCTGGCTGGTTCGCACGGCAAGTATCGTAAGGGTGAACCCGAGGATGAATCGCTTCACGTTCCGCTGTTGATGCGGCTGCCCGGCCGGATCGCCCAGCAGGAAGCTCAGACGCTAATTAACTCGATTGATCTGATGCCGACGATGATATCGCTCTGCGGGTTGCCCGATCCGAGCACATGTACCGGCAGCGATCTTTCCGGCGCGGTTTTAGCCGACGAGAAGACGCCGTCGGTCGAGTCGGTCTACTGCGAAGGCAAGGTCAACGCGCCCGCGGACGGGAAGACCCGTAATAGCCCCCAGCAGACGCCCTGGCGCTCGCTGGTGACCGATCGCTACAAACTCTCCGCGCGACTCGACTACGGTCAGGTGGACGGTTTGTTCGACCTTCAGGAGGATCCTTTCGAGTTGCGCAATCTCGCAGGCAAGCCTGCCCACAAGCGCGTTGAGAAGGAGTTGGTTGCGGAGCTTCGGGACTGGGGTAAACGGAGTGACGATCCCTTCCCAAAGACGCCCGCGATGGCTCGCGAGGAGTATTCGGGGTAGGGGCGCGATCTGACGACTTTCGAGAACGGGACGCTTCTTGACCCCGGAGGGCGAAGCATATTCTAGCCCATGGCTTCAGCGTGCGCCGAACTGGCGCGAACACCCTGTGGGGTGAAAGGCCCCGCCGATGAAGATGTCGGTCGACATCGAAGCTGACGAGTGGCGAAGGCCGGTAACGGTCGAGCCGAAGCCTCGTGACAAAGTCCGGCTTGGCCGGGCGAGCAAGCCGTTAGGCCGTAACGCGCAGTATGCCCGAGCAGGCCTCGAAAGTGAAATCGCGGACGCCGACCCGACGCTGAAGTGGGGAAGGCCGCGCAAACCGGGAAGCGACCGACGCCTGCACCGGTTTGGTTCGCCGGGGTAGTAGGCGCGGCATGACGGTAAAGGGAGTTCGTAGTCAAAGGCGGGAGGCCCCGGCGGGTGGAGTTCGCAACTCTAACGTCGTCTATAAGGACGGCGGCCTGGATGGGGAGTCGGACAGGGCCATAGTAGTGAGGAAGCGGAGTAATGTCCGTGGAGCGAGGGGCCCTGCCTTCCGGCATGCTTGTTAACGAGTAAGAGGACGAGGTGATTGGCTATGAGTCTGGCAACGCCTGATAAGATCCGGAAGCTCCAGCGCAAGCTCTATCTCAAAGCGAAGCAGGAACCTACGTTTCGCTTCTATCAGCTCTATGATAAGATTTGGCGCGACGACATTCTCGCCCATGCTTACCGGTTGGCGAAAGCTAATAAGGGTAAGCCGGGAGTGGATGGTGAAACTTTCGAACAAATCGAGTCGGCGGGCCGAGAGGAGTGGTTACGAGGACTGCAAGAAGAACTTCGTATGAAGACGTATCGGCCACAGCCCGTGCGGCGAGCAATGATCTCGAAGCAAGACGGCGGCGAGCGTCCGCTCGGGATTCCGACCATTCGGGACCGTGTCGCGCAAACCGCCGCCAAGCTGGTTGTGGAGCCGATCTTCGAAGCGGACTTCGATCCGGAAGCCTATGGTTACCGGCCGAAACGGAGCGCGCAGGACGCGATCCAGAGAGTTCACCAGCTGTTGTGTCAAGGCTACGCCGATGTAGTCGACGCCGATTTGTCCAAGTACTTCGATACGATTCCGCACGCCGAGCTGATGCAATGCGTGGCGCGGCGTATTTCAGACCGCTGGGTCCTTAAGCTCGTGAAGATGTGGCTTGGGGCCCCAGTGGAAGAGCGGGATGATGACGGGAAACGACGGATGACGGGTGGCAAGAGGACGAAATGCGGCACGCCACAAGGCGGAGTTGTGAGTCCTTTGTTAGCTAATCTGTATATGAACCGTTATTTGAAGTATTGGCGGCAACAAGGGAAGGGAAGCGAGTTACGAGCCGTGGTGGTCAACTATGCCGACGACTTTGTCATCCTTAGCCGCGGTTGCGCGGCCGAGGCGATGAAGTGGACGGAGCAAGTGATGACGCGGATCGGGCTTACCCTGAACCCGGTGAAGACGAAGTTAGTTCATGCCAAGACCGAGAGCTTTGACTTTCTCGGATATACGTTCGGCCCGCATCGATTTCGTAAGGACGGCCATTGGTATCTGGGGGCGAGTCCGTCTAAGAAGAGCGTCAAGCGGCTTAAGCAGAAAGTGCGTGAGCAGCTGTGGCCGAGCAATGTGGACCCCTGGGAAGAGGTGCGCGACCGGCTGAACCGCACGTTGCGGGGCTGGACAAACTACTTTTCTTACGGGACGCGCATGCCGGCCTATCGCGCCGTGGACAACTTTGTCTACGAGCGAGTGCGAGGATTCTTGCGGAGGCGGCACAAAGTACAATCGCGAGGTACGCGCCGGTTTTCCGGCGTGGTTGTATTTGGCGCGAGGGGCGTTTTGCGTCTGCGCCAGGTGCAACTGGGGCCGCCATCTGCGACAGCGATGAGGTGAAGTCGGCCGGAGAGCCGGATGCGGGAAATCCGCACGTCCGGTTCGATGAGCGGGGACGGGAAACGGAGTCAAGGCGGAGACTGAGGCACTGGCGCAAGCGAAAGCAGCCAGCAACGGCTACTCCCTCCGGCTAAAGCCACCGCGCCCGTCCTCGACTCTACCCGGGGAGTAGCGTCTGCCGGCGGCCCCAATCCCTTCCAAGCCCTTGATTCTCGCGCCAACGGCGCGAGAATCAAGGGCTTGGAAGGATAAGACGATCTTGCGGTGCTTGTGTTCCCACGGCTGAAGCCGTGGGCCGTGGAGTGAACCCTAAAAATGAGACATTGAAATTCGGGACGAATTTCAGCGAATGGAAAGGAGTCCAGGATGGAAAGTCTCAAGCCGCGCAAGCCGCGGGAGTTCACGGTGGAGTTCAAGGAAGCCGCCGCCAGGCGGCTCCTAGCCGGCCAGAGCGGCACAGCGCTAAGCCGCGAGTTGGACGTCAAGCGCAGCCTGCTGTACCGCTGGCGGGACGCCTATCGCCAGGAAGGCGTCAACGGCTTGAGCCGGCGGCGAGGCCGGCCGAAACCCGGCCGCTCGGCGCCGCCCAAGATCCCTCGCGATCCGTGCGACGAACGCATCGCAGAGCTCGAACGACTGCTCGGCAAACAAGCCGCAGAGCTCGATTTTTTCGGACAAGCCTTTCGCGCCTTGAACCTCGCAGCCCCGACCAACGACGCCGGTGGCGCGAGCGGATCTACTCCATCGTCGAGCAGATCAGCGCCAAAGGCTCGCTCAGCGTCGAACACGCCTGCGAGCTCGGACGCGTGAATCGCGCCGGGTTCTATCGCCGGCTCGCCGTGTCGTCGCCCGCCGAGTGCGACATGGAATTGCGTGACCGCATGCAGCGGATTTCGCTCGAGAATCGTCGTTACGGCTACCGCCGCGTGACGGCCGAGCTGCGCCGCCAAGGCTTCCTCGTCAATCACAAAAAGGTCCTGCGGATGATGCGTAAGGACAACTTGCTGGCGGTACTCAAGCGGCGCTTCGTGCTAACAACGGATTCGAACCACTTCTTACCTGTTTATCCGAATCTAGCGGCGCACCTGAATGTGGACGGCGTCGATCAGTTGTGGCAATCCGATATCACCTACATTCGCTTGCGCGAGGCGTTCGTCTACCTCGCCGTGGTGTTGGACGCCTACTCGCGACGCGTGGTCGGCTGGCGGCTGGGGACGACGCTCAAAGCTGAGCTGGCTGTAGGGGCGTTGCGCGATGCGCTCGAGCTCAGACGCCCTGCCGCGGGGTGGATGCATCATTCCGACCAAGGCGTACAGTACGCTTCGAGCGCCTATGTCGAGCTGCTGGAGCAGCACGGCGCGATCATCTCGATGAGCCGCCGCGGCAACCCCTACGACAACGCGCGGGCGGAGAGTTTCATGAAGACGTTGAAGGCGGAGGAGGTTTGGTTGCAGCGTTATCGCACGCTTGACGAGGCGCGCGCATCGATCGGCGAGTTCATTGATGAGATCTACAACCAACGCCGGCTGCATTCGGCGTTGGGATATCGTCCGCCGGCGGAGTTTGAAGCGCTGGCGCGGCCGGCGGCAACAGCAGCGAGGAATCCGAAGTATGAGTTTTGAGAGGCATAGGCAAATCTATCAATCCGATGGGCCCTGGGCGGGCAGGGAGACATCGCCGGCGTTGGAGAAGCCGGGAGCGACCTTGGCGGCCGCCCCCGGCGCTCATCGTCTTGATGAGTTTGCGGCCGGGTATTCCTTGGCGGGTTGCTCTCCAGCAGAGCCCGCTTCCGCTTCCCCGGCTAGGACCAGCGTGCGACGATACAGCGAAGAAGGCAAGCGTTTTGCGGTGAATCGTAACCTGTCCCGATTTCGACTGTCTCACGCTTGGGGTTCACTCCAACGTGTCCCCACGAGACCTAGAACAATACCCGGACTATCAGAATGCTGGTCGCAATCGCGGCCGCCGGCGGGTCGATATGCGTGTCGCCGTGGATATGCACGGCGCGGGACCAGAACTCCCCGACGAAGGCTCCTACGATGCCGAACGCCGCCCCTACAAACAAGTTGCCGCTTGCAAGCGTGGCCACCGCAGCCGGCAACGCGATGTGATGGCTGACAGGAACCTTTGATCCGAACTGGATGAAGACCAAAGAAGCGGCGGCGATGCCGAAGCCAACAACGTCGCCTCCGCGATCAGCTCCGAGGAACTGCGCCGCGTAAGCCGAGCTGAGGCCCATCCCAAGCCCGATTACCAGGAGCTGGCCCGGAGTCTCCTGCCAGCGAACGTAGCAGGCTTCATCCGTCGGTGTGAACCGAGCGCCGCCGGCGGCAACCTTGCCCAGCAGGCCCGTGCTGCCGAACGCCAATCTCGCGATCACCCCCGAGGTGACGACAGTCAACGCAATCGTGTCTGTCCAGGGACCCAGGGCCGCGGCGTCGAACCCGTGCTGGATCAGGTAGCCGCCGGCGGAGAACGCTCCGCCCACTGCCAGAACGTCGGGGCGATTCAGGCCCATCAGCGCTGTTCCGCCATCGCGGCCCGTCGCCAAAAAGCCACGCTTGGCAGCGTACGCGGCGGCGGCAACCGCCCCGGCGAAAGAAGTGTGCGGACCAAAGAATGGGCCAAAAGCCACGCCGGTCAGGAAGTCGCTTCCGCCCCCCCCGGCCGCGACCGCGACTCCGATCAGAACGGCGATACCCGTAAAGATAAACGCGGGGGTGGCTCCGAGCGCCGCGCCGAATATCCCGCCCCCAAAGGCGGCAAGGAGGGTTAGCAAGTCGATATCCATGGACTAAGATCCTAGCGGAAGAAAGTACTGCGTGCCTTGAACCGGCTGACTTAGTTCCTGGAGCAGCTCGTCGAGGTCGGTTGAGCGGCGGACGAAGTCGACCTTCGAGGTGTCCACCACCAGGACGTCGGCCGCGGTGTAGTGCGCGAAAAAGTGCTCGTATGCGCGGGCAAGCTCGTGAACGTAGTCCGCCGAGATATTAGCTTCCGACGGGACATTCTTACGCTGGATCCGCTCACGCAACACGTCGGGGCTTGCTTTGAGATAGACGACCAGGTCCGGCGCCGGCACCTGCTCTTTGAAGTGCTGATAGTACGAGTCGTAAATCGCGACTTCTTGGTCGGTCAGGTTGAGGTAGGCGAAAAGCTTGTCCTTCTCGAACAGGTAATCGGCCACCACGGGCAGGTGCGAGCGATCCAACCCCGCCTCGCGCAGCTGCCAGTATCGTGCGAACAGAAAATGCATCTGTGAGCGGAACGCGGCGCCGGGCGAGCCGGAGTAGAAATCGGCGAGATACGGATTGTCTTCGGTGTCGAAGATCGTCGTAGCGCGCAGACGCTCCGCCAAGGCCCGCGCCAGGCTGGTCTTGCCGACCCTCAGAGGGCCTTCGATGGCGATGTATCGAGCGGCTTTCATGCGCTTTCGTATCGGATTGGAACTTGGCCCGCCATCGCGGCGCCGCGTGCGACCTTGAAGTATTCAAACGCCATCGGCGTACCGACGCGGCCTCGCGGAGTGCGGTCGAGGAATCCCAGTTGCATCAAATAAGGTTCGTAGACTTCCTCGATCGTGGTTGAATCCTCTCCGATCGAAGCGGCGATGGTGTTGAGGCCCACGGGACCGCCGGTGTATTTGATCAGGATCGTCTCCATTAGTTTTTGATCCACGTCATCGAGTCCCAGCGGGTCGACTTCAAACATGTCGAGCGCCGTCTGGGCAATGTCACGCGAGATGTCTCCATCCGCCCGCACTTGGGTATAATCTCGCACTCTGCGAAGCAAGCGGTTGGCGACACGCGGTGTGCCCCGGCTGCGCTTTGCGATCTCTTCAGCGCCAGCGTCGTCGATCTTGACACCGAGCAATCGCGCGGACCGGAACACGATGCCGGTTAGTTCCTGCACATCGTAGGGGTTGAGGCGCAGGGTGATCCCGAAGCGGCCTCGCAGCGGAGCGCTGATCAAGCCCGCGCGAGTGGTGGCGCCGATCGCGGTGAAGGGCGGGATTTGGATCGAATGGGTTCGGGCGCCGGGGCCGCTCCCAATCAGCACGTCGACTCGAAAATCTTCGAGCGCCGAGTAGGTCATCTCCTCGACGTCGGGGAGCAGGCGATGGATCTCGTCGATGAAAAAAACCTGGCGTTCGTCGAGCGTTGTCAGGGCGCCGGTGAGGTCGAGCTTCTTTTGGAGCACCGGGCCGGCGGTGTAATCGATCTTGACGTCGAGCTCGTTGGCGATGATCGTCGCGAGCGTGGTCTTGCCGAGTCCGGGCGGGCCATAGAGCAAAACGTGGTCCAAAGCCTCGCCACGCCCGCGGGCGGCTTCGATCGCGATGCCCAGGATATCTTTCAGTTTGGTTTGCCCGATGAAGTCGTCGAGTCGGCGGGGCCGCAGAGTGACGTCGAATTGGCCGTCGTCTTCGATCGGCTCGGCGGTGACAATACGTTCTTCCGACATCAAGGGGCTAGCGATTCATCAGTGCCAGCGCACGGCGAAACATATGTTCAAATTCACGCTTCGTACCGTCTCTGCGAACTCTGTCGACCGCCTTGCGCGCCGCGTCGGGAGTACAGCCCAGATTGACGAGAGCCGAAAGCACCTCGTTCTCGAGGGCTGCGCCTGGCAACTTGTGGCCTTCAACGGGGCCCTTAGCAACGGCGAGCGGTGCGATTTTCTCGCGTACTTCTAGGATAATCCTTTCGCCTGTTTTTCGCCCCACTCCCGGGATCCGGGTGAGCGTTTGTGAGTCGCCATCTTGAATCGCGTCGTAGATCTCCTGGATGGGCATCCCCGAAAGTATCGTCAGTCCCAGCCGCGGGCCGACCCCGCTGACGGTGATCAGCACCTCGAAGAGCTGCTTCTCTTGGGGTGTCTTGAACCCGTACAGAGCCAAGGTATCCTCGCGAACGTGGGTGTAGACGTGAAGCGCCGTTTCGCGACCCACCTCGGGGAGCGCGGCATAGGTCGAAACGGGGACCGCCAGGAGGTAGCCAACGCCGCCGACCTCGACGATCACGCGAGTGGAGGTTTTTTCGAGGACGGTGCCTCTCAGAGTTGCAATCATGAGGGGGCCGCGAACGGGGTCGCAGAGTCGGATTATTGCCTCGTGCCGTCAGGAGTGTCAAGGAGGCAAGGGCCGGTATACTTGAGGTTCGTCTTATCTGTGCCGGAAATCCCTCAGTTAAGTCTCAAAACCCGCCTGCGGCGCCGCCGCCTGAGCCTGGGGCGGTCGCTTGGCGAGGCGCGACTCGTCTGGCGTGGTTTGACGGACCGCCATCGGCCGATCCTGGCGCATATCATCCCCACCAGACGCTGCAATATCTCGTGCGGGTATTGTAACGAGTACGACCACGTCTCCAAGCCTGTCGGGATCGAAGAGCTTGAGCGGCGTGTGGACAAGCTCGCCGAGCTTGGGGTCTGCATCGTGACAATGAGCGGGGGAGAGCCGCTTCTGCACCCTGAGCTCGACCGGCTGATCCGGCGCATCCGAGAGCGCAAGATGGTCGCCAGCTTGATCACGAACGGGTACTTCATGGTCCCGGATCGGATCAGGCGCCTCAACGACGCGGGGCTCGAGTACGTCCAGATCAGCATCGACAATCTCAAGCCCGACGAGACCTCGATGAAGAGTTTGAAGGTTCTCGACCAGAAGCTCGTGTGGATGGCTGAACACGCGGACTTTGACGTGAACATCAACTCTGTGGTCGGGGGCGGAATCGACGACCCCGAAGACGCCTACACGATTGCGCGGCGCGCGCAGGCGCTGGGGTTTTCCTCGACGGTCGGAATCATTCATGACGGCGCGGGGCAAGTCAAGGCGTTGAAGTCCGCTGAGCGGGCGGTATTTGACAGGATCAAGGCGCTGAGCAAGCGATCGTACGCCCGGCTGGACTTTTTTCAACGCAACATCGCTGAAGGCAAGCCCAACGAATGGCGTTGCCGGGCCGGCGCACGTTATATGTATATCTGTGAGGATGGGCTGGTCCACTATTGCTCTCAGCAGAGGGGCTATCCTGGCGTGCCGCTGTTGGAGTACTCCAGCGAAGACGTCCGACGCGAATACGCGACGCCGAAAGCCTGCGCTCCTTACTGCACGGTCTCCTGCGTGCACAAAGTGTCGGCTTTCGACTTCTTCCGGGGTCGCCAAGACCAGCCGCCGCCGCAGCCTCTCGTCAACGTGCACTCGGGCGACTAAACCGCGAAGGCGTAGACCCTGGACTAGTGAGTCGTAGGGGAATAGACCGTAGTTGAATCAGTACTTAGGCCCTATGGTGTGCTTTCCCAACCTGCCTCAATATGGTGCTCGTAAGGCGGAAACGCCGATTCTAAAAACCGAAAACCTAAAGGGGAGAGAGAAAATCACAATGGAAAAGATCAAGCTTCTGTTCGTTCGCCTGACCAATAACGAAGAGGGTCAGGACATGGTTGAGTACGCTCTGTTGGCCGGCTTCATCGCCGTCGCCGCCGGCGCGATTCTTCCTACCGTTTCTGCCGACATCAGCACCATCTTCAGCAAGATGCAGTCTGTGGTTGCCGATTCGGCCAACACCTAGACCGCCGTCTAGGCTCGCGTAACACTCGGGGCGGCCGCGCAAGCGGCCGCCCCCTGGAGTTTCTACATATTTTACCCGTCAGCGGCGGCGCCGAAGGCCTGCCAGGAGGGTTTGAGCCCCAGCGGAGCCAGCAAATCGGGGTTTTCGACCATTTCTTTCCGCAACAGCGCCACCAGATCCAGACAAGAAGGCCTCTTTGCCTTTTTCCTCCATTTCGGCGGCGGCGCATAGGCCTCTCCGCGCCCCGGACCATACGCCAGCAACGACGCCAGCAGCAAAGCGCTGTACGCCGCCACCGCCAATACCGGTTGCTTCGGGACCGCCGTCTCGCTCCATAACTGCGCCTGTCCCACGCCCAACGTGTCCTTCTCTTCGCGGTGGTTCACCTCGATCTGCCAACGGTCGAAATAGATCTGCAACAGCTCGCGCGCCTGGCTGGCGAGGTCCGTCGTGAGTAGATACGCCGGCTGGCGGTAGTACATCTTGCTCGAAAGGCGCTTGCTATAGGGGGTCGGCGCGACCACCAACAAACGCAACGGCGTGCGCCGCGCCCCGCCCTGCCAGTACACCTCGTTGACCTCTTTATAACGGATCTTGCGGCGCTTGCCGCCGTAGAATAGCTTGGTCGTTTTCCAGACGATCGTCTCGTCGCGGCGCACCTGTTCGGGGCGGAACTTTTCGACCCCATAGAAGCGTCGCGAGCCGGTCGGCGCGGCTTTGCACAGCACAGCGTCCAGGCGCGTGCGAGCGATGAGCTCGGTGCGATCGCGCGGCGCCAGGAAAACGGTGCGGTTGCTGAAACTGCCGTCAAGCGACAACACCATCTTCTTGGCGATCCCGCCGGCGGCATCCAGCGCAGCCCGCAGCGGCGCCATCATGTCGACTAAACGTTGCGAGATGCGACAGCGCTTGCGCGCTTGTTCGTACTGCTCTCGCTCGGCGTCGCCGGCGCGTTTGCCGGGACGCTTGGGAACCGGCGCACATTCAAAACGCACCGGCAAGGCCCGCGCGCCGGTCTTGCCGCCGCGATCGAAGGGAACCAACAACGACGCTTGCAAGTAGCGCAACCCCAGCATCAAGTTCGCGTGAAACGGCGGCGAGAGCGGATCGTGTTGATAAAACGCCTGCTTGATCCTACGCCCCGTCTTGCGCAAGCGCGTGTCGTCGATCGCCACGCCCACCAACCGTGAGCGGCAAAACCCCAAGGCGCGCTTCCACACCGGCGCGAACAACTCTTGCGGACGCCACTTGCAGCGCTCGTGCAAAAAATAGTCCGCGCTCCAGCTGTTTTGCTCGCCGCCGTTGGTCCAAATAATGCGCGAAAGCGTGCGGCGGCCCAGGCAAACCAGGCCTCCCAGGCCTTGGCGCACCGCGCGTCGATGCGTGCGTTGCTGGGGAAAGGCGCGCCTCCAATCAGCGCTGATCGACAGGAACTGAGGAAGCAGCATGGGAACCTCCAGGGGACAGCTAATCCGGGCCGCGTAGCTAATCCGGGCTACGCAGCGCGAAAGTGTTCTTCGCGGTGCGCACAAAACGGTCGCCGCGAGCGATCTTCTTCGACAGCGCCGAGACGAGGCTTTCGCGGTCAACCGCACGGGAAAACCTGGCCTGAATGCCCTCGATCAACTCCGCGATATGCAGCGGACGCTCGGCTCCGGCGAGTATGTCATGGGCCATATCGACCTGAGACATACCTTGAGGCGAAGGGCGCTTGGGCCGGGGAGGGGGTTTCGATCGCAGCCGACGAACGGCGCGCAGCTGAGCATCGAGGGCTGATTCTAGGGTTTCCAGAAGAGTATCGCGGAGATCGTCGGGCATAGGCAGCGGCGCCGAGCGGGCCAAGAACAGAATAGCTCAATCCTGTCGGTATGTCAATAACCATCTACCGACCTACCTCAACCATGGCCCTCCCCGTCCACAAATGTAGAAACTCCAGGGGGCGGCCGCGCAAGCGGCCGCCCCTTTGTTGTCCTAAGACTTTCCTATGCCCAGTATTATTTCGTCGACTTACCCGCTTGGGCTCGCGATGAGGCGGGCCAGGACATGGTCGAGTACGCCCTGATCGCAGGGTTTATCGCCGTCGCCGCCGGCGCGACTCTTCCCGGAGTGGCAGGCAGCACGAGCACCATCTTGAGTAAGGTTCAGTCCGTGCTTTCCGGCGCCGCCGGCCGCGGCGCGGCGACAACGACTGCGCCGACATCACCGTAGCCGGACCCTGGTCGAACCGAGGGATTTGGAGCCGCGCGCGGAAGCAAGCGGTTGCTCGAATTCGCGACAACCGCTCCCTCCGGGGCCGTCCGTAGGGCCGAGGCATGCCTCGCCCGTGTTTTTCTGAGCCTTATCCCTATCCGGTTCTAAGGGGATAGTACGTCCCCCGAAAAGTACTCGGGCTCCATGGATGAAATCGACGATCAGACCCAAGATGGGCGTGTGAGGCGGTAACGCCCACCTAATAACAAAAACCACGAGGGGAGAGAAAATCACAATGGAAAAGATCAAGCTTTTGTTCGTTCGTCTGACCAATAACGAAGAGGGTCAGGACATGGTCGAGTACGCTCTGTTGGCCGGCTTCATCGCCGTCGCCGCCGGCGCGATTCTTCCTACCGTTTCTGCTGACATCAGCACCATCTTCTCGAAGATGCAGTCTGTGGTTGCCGACTCGGCGAACACGTAGTCCGCGAACCTGCGGGTTCGACCAGCTCAAGGGCAAAGGGCGGCCGCCCTTCACTTGTGTAGACCAAAAAAAGGGGCGCCGAGAAGAGGGGAGTAGCTCTCGGCGCCCTTGGCGGCTGATCCGCGACATCGAATGCGGCGGATTAGCAGAAAGACCTTGAATTCGAATCTACTGCAACAAACCTCCAAGCCCGAGGGTCGAGATCTCGGCGGCTGAAAGCCGATATTGGGCCAGCAAAGGAGGCATGATCAGGTCGATGACATTGGGTTTCGGCGAACGGAAGCAGCCTGGGGCCGCGACGACCGGCACGTCGTTGATATAGGAGAGAAGCAGCAGGTTGCCAGGCTCCACGGGCGCCAAGAAGCTCTCGATTGAGCAGCCGACCCGAGCCATCGCACGGCCGACCGAGTCAGCCGGCCCGGCCGGCGCCGTGGTCGAGGCCATCAGAACTACGCTCGGCCGCGCGCGAAGCAGATGCTCCAAGTTGTGCGCGATCGACTCCTCGTCCTCGAGACAGGACAAAACGAAGCTTGGGTAGGCGCCAAGTCGTTTCAGCCGGGTATACATCACGCCTTCAAACAGGGTCCGGGCTCGCTCGCCCCGCAGCGGATCGGTATAGAGCACCGCCACGGTAGGTTTTCGGACGGGCCGCGCCTGCATAATTGGACCGTCGCGTTGAACCATCGCAAGCGTTTCGTTGAAAGGCCCAGTCGGGACGGCGAATGGAGCGGATTTCACCGTGCCGACCCGTTGTCCAGCGACAGCGAAGGACAGATTGGGCAGGGTGGCCACTGTTACGGCGCCGGATTGGTTGACCGATTTCAAGAGCGCCTCGTCAACCAAGAGGCAGCTGTCTTCGGTGGCAACGAGATTCGCCCGGCCGCCCGCCGAGATGCGGATCTCCATGCTGCCGCAGGCTGATTCGGAGGCGATACGGCATGGCGGCCTCCTCTTCTGGGACTTCCGACTCCTCGAGGACTGCAATGTGCACCTGCTGACGGCCCTCGGACGAGAGCAGGCGAATATCCTCTTCGCAGACCCGATGCCCTTTCGCGAGTAACTTCTTGCCGGATGGGTGAAAGATCGGGTTGCTGAGCAAGTGACCGATCGCTTGGCTAACTTCGACAACCTGAGTTCTCAAACCGACTATCTCCTCGACGGGTTTGCGCGGTGTTCGTTTGCCTGGGCTTGCCTGCCCGGGTCTCCTTAGGTTCCGCTCGAATTACACCTGACAAGTCCAAGGACTTTGTCGAATATCGTGGGTCAGTTTATAGTAATTTTATTGTGACAATCTGATTTGTACGGAAATAGTCCACAATTGCCGCAAACCGCGGTCGCCGAGGATGGGCCTGCCGGGCGTTAGCGAACGCGGGCGAGGCGTGCCTCGCCCCTACGGACAAGAACCGTGTTTTCTCCGATGTAGGGGTCAGGCATGCCTGACCCGGCCTTAGCTCAAGCAGACGGATGCTTGGCGTTACTCGCCGGCCAGCCATCGGACGGCGTTCTCGAGGATCAGCAGCGGGTATTTCTCTTTGAATACCGGATACTGCTCGTGACCGGGCCGATAGTAGAAGATCTTGCCTTGGCCCAGATTCCACACGATTCCCCCGCGAAACGTGCCGCCAGTCTTCCTGGAAAATCACCTGGTCGGGCGCGGGCACGTGGAACGGCTCGTCGTACATCTCCGTTTGGGGAATCTCGAATGTCGCCGGCAGACCCTTCGCGATCGGATGGTCGGGTTTGAGAACCGTGACGACGCTCGGCTGACCGTCGGGCCGGAAGCCGGGGAATACGCAGTTGGGCAGGTCAACACGCACCTGAGTCGGAATCGCTCGCCGCTGGAATGCATAGTAGGCGGGCGTGACGATTGAGTCGTAAGTGGGGGGAATGCGGCCCGGAGGCTCGATGAACTCAATCTTGGTGTCGGGGTGCGGGAAGCGCCGGCGGGCCTCGATCCGCGTCCGCTCGAACATCGCTTCCATGAAAGGAACCGACCAATGCGCAGAGTGCAGCGTGATCATGCTGAGGCGCCCTGACTTGATCCGCTCGACAATGTCTTGGCCGGCTTCGCGGGGCACCTCTGCTTGGCGCACGTGTCCCCACCAGATCAAAACTTCGGCCTCGTCGAGGTTGCGCTTCGTTAGTCCGTGCTCGGGGTCGTCGTGCCGGACGGAACGGACATCAATGCCAGGCCGGTCCTTGAGGTAGGCGGCAATCTCATTGCCGAGGAAGTTGTCGTAGGCTTCCGACTGGCGGGGCTGCTGTTCGTCCCAAACGAGCACCTGAATGGGCTGGGCCGAGGCCGAGATAGCAAGCAAGAGCCCGAAGGCTAGGGACGGCTTCATGACGGTCACATAGTAGCCGATTCCCGCCTTGGAGTTTGCGGCGCACAGCGCGACCTTTTGAGGCTGCCTCCATCTGAACAAAGAAGTCAAGTTTCGCCGACCCCCGGAGCCGCGCGCGGAAGCAAGCGGTTGCCCGCGAACGCCGTTGTTGTCGCGGACTCGGGCAACCGCTTGCTTCCGCGCGCGGCTCCGGGTGGGCCAATCCTCGTCGGTTTGAGGTTGCAGACTTCACTAGCCGTTCACCCAGTCGCTCACTCGGGTTCGGGGCTCGTGCGCTCCATCACCCAAACATTGCGGAACATCACGAAGCTGAACTGGTCGTGCAGCTGGAGCCCGATCGGCCCTTTGGTTGGGCGCTTCGGGTCGCCGGGGTGCTCGGCAACCAACTCTGAGTTCAAGAACACCCGGATCGCATCCTTGCGCGACTCGATATTCATACTGTTCCACTCGCCCAACTTTTGGACCCCCGCCTTTGCCGCCGCCAAGCCGTAGATGCTTCCGGTCGTCCACCTGTCGGGCCAATCGCTGTTGATCTGGATCTCGTAGCCCAACTTTGAGGGCGTCCTGCGGAAGTCGGGCGGGTGGCTGAGCCCGTGCTCGGCGCGGCTGGGGTCGCGGATCGAGATTCCGCTGTTGCCCGGTGTGCGCAGGAAATAATCCAGGTGCAGGTCGAATTCTTCGTACTCCTTCTTGGTGTAAAGCCACGACTGCACCACGTCCCACTGCTGGAAGTCACGTTCGGTGATCGATTCGCGCCCGGCGAACATCCTCTTCCAATTGGGATTGCGGTGCGCGACAAGCACACCGTCGGAGCGGAGACGCCAGATCCCGTCGCCGAGGATGTCCCATTTGTCGAGACCGCCGCGCAGCAGATTGTCCCAGCTCTGGCCCACGGCGGGCGTTGCTAGTAAAGCAAGCACAAGCAAGCGCTTCATCAAGGCCTCCTACGCATCATCTCGGGGGCGCGTCTTGGCGGGAGCGCACATGGCGTCCCAGCGGTCGTACACCATTCGCACCCAAAGCGCTCCTACGCCCCAGTGCGCCAGCCAAACCAGGCCGGCGAGGGCCACAACGATAAGTAACCATCCGATGTACTCATCCTACGGAATCGCCATCGAACGTGGAATAATGGTGTCCCATGCGAGCTCTCAGATTCCTGATCATCGGTGCGCTTTCAACCGCCGCCTTGCTAGGTCAGGCGAAGGAATATCCGGTCGGGTATACCGACACCCCAATCATCCCTGGCATGGAGTGGCGAGTTCACGACATCGCCCGCCCACACCCGCGGATCATCACTCCCGGGACGGCCACGAAAGCGCCCTCTGACGCGATCGTGTTGTTCGACGGAAAGGACCTTTCACACTGGCTCGACTCAGGACGCGGACCGAACAGGCAGGTCGGCCCGCCGCGGTGGAATCTGGGTGACGGCTACTTCGAGGTCGCCGCGGGAACCGGCAGCCTCATCTCCAAGCAGAGGTTTGGCGATATGCAGTTGCACTTGGAGTTCTCGACGCCGGCGAAGGTAGAAAAAGCCAGCCAGGGCCGCGGCAACAGCGGCGTCCTGATCATGGGCCTCTATGAAATTCAAGTGCTCGACTCGTATGACAATCTGACCTATGCCGACGGTCAGGCTTCGGCGATTTACGGCCAATATCCGCCGCTCGTGAACGCTGCCCGCCCGCCGGGGGAGTGGCAAACCTACGACATCATTTTTGAAGCTCCGCGCTTTGACGGCGACGAGCTTGAGAAGTCCGCCTACGTAACGGTTCTGCACAACGGAGTGCTCACGCATCACCGCCAGAAAATGCTCGGTCCCATGCGGCATAAAGTCAACACCTACTACGAGGCCCATGACGCCGAGGGGCCCATCATGCTGCAACAGCACAGCAATCCGACGCGCTATCGCAACATCTGGGTTCGCAAGCTCGATAAGGTTCAACAGTAGAATTAGAGGCTTGTCACTACTCGATCGCATTGAGGGCCGAGAGGCCAAGGCGGCGGTCGTGGGTCTGGGCTACGTGGGCCTGCCCCTTGCCGTCGAGCTCGCACGCGCCGGATACTCCGTCGTCGGCGTCGACGTTGATGAGGACAAGATCAAGAAAATTCTCGCAGGCGAGAGCTACGTTGGCGATGTGGATTCCAGCGACCTGGCGCAATTTGTGACGGCCGGGAAGCTGACCGCCACGACCGACGAGTCGGCTCTAGCCGATTGTGATGCTGTCAGCATCTGCGTGCCGACGCCGCTTCGCAAGACCAAGGATCCGGACCTGAGCTATGTGATGGACGCGGCCCAGAAGCTCGCGGCTCACTTGCATCCTGAGATGCTGATCATCCTTGAGTCCACGACCTATCCTGGGACAACCGAAGAGGCGATTTTGCCGGTCCTGGCTGAGTCGGGTCTCGAAGTGGGCAAAGACTTCTTCTTGTGCTTTTCTCCAGAGCGGGCCGACCCAGGGAACACGCAGTACACGACTCGGACAATCCCCAAGGTGATCGGCGGCGTTACTTCTGCCTGCCTGGAGCACGGCGTAGCCTTTTACTCCAAGGCGCTCGACCACATCGCGCCCGTCAGCTCGACGCGCGTGGCCGAGATGGTCAAGCTGCTCGAAAACACCTTCCGGATGATCAACATCGGTCTCGCGAACGAGATGGCGATGATGTGCGACCGCATGGGGATCAACGTCTGGGAAGTCATCGAAGCGGCGGCGACCAAACCCTTCGGATTCATGCCGTTCTACCCCGGCCCCGGACTGGGCGGACACTGCATTCCGGTCGACCCCCACTACCTTTCGTGGAAGATCAAACAGGCCGGCTACGAGCCGCGCTTCATCGCCCTGGCGTCGGAGATCAACGGCCAGATGCCGCAATTCGTCGTCGACAAGGTGCAGTCGGCGCTCAATTCAGCTCGCAAGGCGGTCAACGGCTCGCGGATCCACATTATGGGGGTCGCATACAAGCGTGACGTCGGCGACACGCGCGAATCACCAGCGCTCGACATCATCGGGTTGCTCGAACGCCTCGGCGCCAAGGTCACGTT
This sequence comes from Bryobacterales bacterium, assembly GCA_965247515.1. Classification (GTDB taxonomy): domain Bacteria; phylum Acidobacteriota; class Terriglobia; order Bryobacterales; family UBA6623. The sequence continues at coordinate 3,927,805 of OZ252029.1, forward strand.
CACCGACCCCTTCGTTGCGGAACTTCCGAGCGGCCTCCAGTCACAACCGCTCGAGCCAGGCGCTGACTGCGTCGTGGTCGTGACCGACCATTCCGAGACCGACTACAAGTCGCTGGTCGAGCAATCCAGTCTGATTGTCGACTCCCGGAACGCCCTGAAGAACTTCGACGATCCCAAGATCATTCGCCTATGAGCCGCTACCTCGTCACCGGCTGCGCGGGCTTTATCGCCTCGCGCGTTACCGCCATTCTCCTCGATCAAGGCCACGATGTCGTCGGTATCGACAACCTCAACGACGCCTACGACACGCGACTGAAGGATTGGCGCCTCGCTCGGCTCCAGGGCCGAGCCGGATTTCGTCACGCCAACCTCGATATCGAGGATCGCGCCGCCCTCGCGACCGCATTCGACGCACCGTTCGAGGGCGTCATCAACCTAGCCGCGCGCGCCGGCGTGCGTCAAAGCGTCGAGAACCCCTGGGTTTACGTCACCACGAACACCACCGGATCGCTGAACTTGCTCGAACTGTGTCGCGAGCATGGCGTCAAGAAGTTCGTGCTTGCGTCGACATCGAGCCTTTACGGGTCGCACAACGAAGTTCCCTACCGCGAAGACGCTGATACGAATCGCCCGCTGTCACCCTACGCCGCGTCGAAGAAAGCAGCCGAAGCGATGTGCCATTCCTACCATCACCTCTACGGAATCGACGTGACAGTCGTGCGCTACTTCACCGTATACGGGCCCGCCGGCCGGCCCGATATGAGTATCTTCCGCTTCATCCAGTGGGTGAGCGAGGGCAAACCGGTGGTGGTCTACGGCGACGGCCGGCAGTCTCGTGACTTCACGTTCGTCGACGACATCGCCCGCGGAACCGTGGCAGCGCTGAAGCCGGTGGGATACGAAGTAGTCAATTTGGGCTCTGACAGCCCGGTTGTCCTACGCGACGCCCTCAGCCTGGTCGAAGACCTCGTGGGCAAGAAAGCTCAGATCGAATGGCGGACCATGCACCGCGCCGATGTCACCGAAACCTGGGCGGACATTTCAAAGGCGCGGGAGCTGCTGGGCTGGGAGCCCAAGATCCTTCACGAGGAAGGTATCCGGCGATGCGTCGAGTGGTACCGCGAGAATCGCGAGTGGGCGAAAGACTTGAACACGGGCGACTAGGCAAGACGGGCCAGGCATGCCTGGCCCCTACCCAATCGAACAATCACGTTGAGTCCGTAGGGGCGAGGCATGCCTCGCCCGCGCTCGCTAGATTCCGCCGCCGTCTCCGTACTGCATCTCCACGTCGAGCTTCATGTGCGTGCGCTCTTCGGTGGTCTCGGCTAGCGCGCCAGTGAGCGCCTGCTCGCTGTAGTCGACCGCGCCTGTCGCCCAACTTGCGTCAACCTCAACCTCAACCGGACGGGAATGGTGAATCAGGTAGCCTCCACAGAGCGGATCGTGCTTGAGCGGTTGCACTCGGCCGGACTCGGAGATGGCCCTGGAGACCAGGCGCCGAGGACCCGCTTGGTCGGGTCGCCATGAGTACTCCCACAATGTCCATGAATACTTTGCGCTCATCCCGGCTAGCTCGGCCTGGGACCAGGTCCGGCCGCCGTCGGTGCTGACCTCCACCGCGGCCACACGGTCGGGGCCGGCCCAGGCCGCGCCGAGAATCCGGTTGAGGCCCACGCCGAGAGTTTCTCCCTCGCGCGGCCTGAGGATCTCGGATTTGGGTTGCATCTCGCCGACAACCTCTTCCACCGCACCGCGCGCGGTTTGTCTCAGCGTGGTGTATTTGGTCGTCTGGAAGTAGCCCTGAAACGGCTTATCGCTCAACTCGATACGCGTCAGCCACTTAACCGAAGCCACTCCATACCAACCCGGGACCACGAGCCGCACGGGAAACCCATGCGCGGGATCGAGTGGCTCTCCGTTCATCGCCGTGGCCAACAGCGTGTCCTCGTGCAAGGCTTTATCGAGCGGAAGGCTTCTAGCGAACGACATGGTTTTGGGATGGTCGGCCTCGGTTCCCCTGTCGGCGCCCGCGAAAACGACCTCGAGCGCCTGATCCGTGATCCCCGCCTGGTCGAGAACCGCCCTCAGCGTCGGACCTGTCCACTCGGCGTGACCAACCGCGCCGGCGCCCCATTGGACGCCATGGCCGGGTTTTTCTAGGAACGACCGGCCGTTGCCGGCGCATTCCATCGTCGCGAACACGCTGCGAGTCGGTAGTTGCTCGATTTCAGCCCAGCCGAGCTCGAGCTCACGTTCGACGCAACCTCCAACACGGAGGGTCCAAGAGGCAGGGTCGATCTCGGGAACGTCGAAGTGATTGCGGACGAAGAAGAGCCGATTGGGGGTGACCCAGCTTCGAAGATCGTTGATTGGGGTTTCGCTGTTTTCGGGCTCGGCGACGATAACGCGGCGGCGAAGGGTCATGATTGGCTTCTTCGAGGTTCCCATGAATTACGATCGGCGTAAAGGCCTAAAGCATTGAATTGAAAGGATTTGATTTACCCCTAAGTCGATCGGAAAGGGTGGATTCGGTTGTAGCCCCCGACCGCCGACGTGGCGCACGGCTGTGCCGTGCCGCCTTGCGCTTGTAGCGCAAGGTCCATTTTCGGTGTGTACCGGTCGATACTTGCGCATAAAGTGAAGCCACTCTAAGCTTCAAGAAAACCTTGCACCACAGGTGCAAGGCGGCACGGCACAGCCGTGCGCCACGTCGGCTAGTTTCTTTCGGGCGCTACACTTTGAGCACAGGTGAAACTCACGATCCGAGCGTTCATCTTGGGAGCGCTACTGCCCCTCGCCCTCGTCGGCGCTGAAGGAGACCCCCCATCTGCCGCTGAGGCGCCTGCGTCGGCAGCCCTGCCGGAAGAGTCAGATGCGCCCCCCACAGCCGCTGCCACCGCCAGCACCGACCGGACCGCCCTCAACCTCCTCGGCGAAGTCGACTCCGAGCAAGGCGAAGCCCGCCGCAACGAGAACGTCCGCCTCACACTGATCGACAACAACGTACTCAAGGAGCTCAACACTCGAATGGGGACAACGGCGACCATTGTGTCGACCTTCGAGATCGAGCGTGGCTACTTCGGCCAGGAGTTCGGCGGATCGGTCGCCCCCGTGCTCCATGCCGGCCGCGCGCAGGCCAGTGCGATCCACGGCGAACTATTTTGGGGACACAACAACAGCGCCTTCAGCGCGCGTTCATTCTTTCAAGTCGGAGGGGTTCAGCCGGCGCGCACGAACGACTACGGCTTCAAGCTTGGCGTCCCGCTCGGCGACAAAACCAGTTTGACGATCGACGCGAGCCAGCGCCGGCTGCGCGGTCAGGTCAACGGGAACGTCCTCGTACCGGCCGCCGACGAGCGAACCCCGCTCACCAACGACCCGGCCAAGCGTGCGATCGTCAGCAGCATTTTGGGGGCGTTCCCGGATGAGCTTCCCAACCGCACCGACATCAATCCACGGGCGCTCAATACCAACGCGCGTCAGAACATTGACAACGATCGCCTATCGACAACTCTCGACCGCGAGCTGGGCGAGAACGACGCGCTGACTTTTCGCTACGGACTGACGCTTCAAAAGGTTGAGGCCTTCCAGTTGGTGGGCGGTCAGAATCCCGACACCACGACTCGCAATCACCAGGCGCGAGCGACCTGGAGCCGCGCTTGGAACGCGTCGACCACGACCGACTTCTCGATGGGGTACGACCGGCTCGGCTCGTTGCTAGTTCCCGAGGAAACTTCGCTCGGCGAGTTCTTTCTCTTTGGCAACGTGCTTCAGTCGATTGGACCCAACGGCGGCATCCCGATCGACCGCGCGCAGAATCTCTTCCGTTACGCCGGGCGTCTAAGAAAGACCAGCGGCTCGCATACGCTCACCCTTGGATTCGACTCGACCCGCCGGCAGATCAACGGCTTCGAAAGCAACGAGCATCGGGGGAAGTTTCGGTTCCGGCCCGGTTTCGGGCGCTCGCTGATCGACAACCTGCTGCTGGGGACGCCCGCCACTTACATCATTGCCGTTGGTGATGCGCACCGCGGCTTCCGCAATTGGGATTTGAAGTTTTTCGTCGGCGACGAGTGGAAGGTCAACTCACGGCTTACCGTCAACGCTGGGTTGCGCTTCGAGCCAGTAACAGTTCCGACCGAGGTCAACGGATTCAGCAACGTCCCCTACGACTGCGACTGCAACAACTTCGCGCCCCGGCTCGGGATCGCCTACCGTTTACACGACAAGTGGGGCGTCTTTCGGATGGGCTACGGGCTGCAGTACGGCGAAATCTTCCCGGCGACGTTCATGCAGACCCGATTCAATCCGCCGCAGATCACTACGCTTGACGTTCGCGGCCCCAACATAGCCGACCCCCTCAGCGGCCTCGACCTGACGAATATTGACCCGAACACCCGCAGCGCCTTCTTCCGGCTAAGCCCGGAGCTGGCGACGCCGTACTCTCACCAGTACAACTTCAGCTGGCAGATGAAGCCTTACCAGGACTGGACGCTCGAGCTGGGGTACGTCGGCAGCCGGTCGCACAAGCTCCTGCAGACGCGCTGGGAAAACCGCGCGCGGCCCGTCGAGGGGATCCCGCTGGTGGTTAGCACGGTGAACGAGCGGCGGCCCGACCCGAATTTTTTCGACATCCAGCACACCCTCAACGGCTCGATCGGCTACTACGACGCGGCCAAGATCACCTTGCGGGTTCCGCAGAAGGCGGGTTTGTCGCTCGAAGCGTCGTACTGGTTCAGCAAAGCGATCGACCTGGGGGCGGACTACACCAACACGGGGTTCTCAACCGACGCCCGCAATTCGCGAAGCCCAAACGAGTTGGAAGTCTGGGACGCAATGAAGGGACCAAGCGACTTCGACCAGCCCCATGCGGCGCTGTGGCGAGTGAATTATCAGTTACCGGGCGGAGATTCCGGTAATCGCTTGTTGAAGCTGCTGGGCGGCTGGCAGCTGAGCTCCATCGTTCTGCTCAAGTCGGGAACGCCGTTCACTGTGCGGACCGGATCAGACGCCCCGGGGTCCGGCAATGCCGACGGCCAGACCAGCGACCGGCCGAACGTCGTCGACACATCCGTGCTCGGGGCGCGCGTGAATCACCCGGACTTGGCGTCCGCCCAATTGCCTCGTTCCGCATTCGCGTTCATGGCGCCGACGGACTTCGCCGGGAACCTGGGTCGAAACACCTTCCGCAAGGACGGTGTGTTTAACGTGAACGCGGCGGTTTCTCGGCGCTTCTCTCTTGGGGGCGACCGAACGGCGCTATTCCGGGCGGAGTCGTTAAACGTGACGAACCATCCCCAGTTCGCTGAGCCGGGCAAGGACCTTGTTGCGAACAACTTCGCACAGATCACGAACACCCTCAACGACGGCCGGACCTTCCGGCTCTTGCTGCGATTCGAGTTTTGACGGTACTCACTTTCTCCGGGGGCCTCGATTCGACGGTCCTGCTCTACCGACTCCTAGCCGAGGGCGGCAAAGTGGCGGCGCTCTCGGTCGACTACGGGCAGCGCCACCGAGTCGAGCTCGATCACGCCGGGCGAATTGCCGCGGCCGCGGGCGTTCAACATGAGGTAGCCGACGTGAGCGCCGTGACTCGGTTCCTCGGCGGATCTAGCCAGACCGACAGCAAAGTCGAAGTCCCGCTCGGCCACTACACCGCGGAGTCGATGAAGCAAACGGTTGTCCCGAACCGCAACATGATCATGCTGGCGGTCGCGGCAGGTTGGGCGGTGAGTCTCAAGGCGGACCGAGTCGCTTACGCTGCTCACGCCGGCGACCACGCCATCTACCCGGATTGCCGGCCTGAGTTCGCGGCTGCGCTAGGGGAAGCGATTCGTTTGGCCGACTGGCATTCGGTCGAGTTGGTATTCCCGTTCGTCGAGATGAGCAAGGCGGATATCGTTCGACTCGGAGCCGAACTCGGTGTCCCATTCGAGCAGACCTGGAGTTGCTATCAGGGCGGCGAGTTCCACTGTGGCGACTGCGGGACTTGCGTGGAACGCCGTGAAGCATTCAAATTGGCTGGCATCGCCGACCCCACAGCCTACGCTTGATGTAGACTGGTCGGCTCACGACCATGGCCATCCAAGAACAACTCATCGAATACCAAGACAGCGACACGCTGCTAGAGGGCTTTCTCGCTTGGGACGATTCGGCTGCCGGCGCTAGGCCCGGCGTTCTCGTCTCCCACGCCTGGGCAGGCCGTGCCGAGTTCGAATGTCAAAAGGCGCGCGATCTCGCCGCGAGGGGCTACGTGGGTTTCGCTTTGGATCTTTATGGCAAGGGCGTTCTCGGCGGCGGGCCTGAGGAAAACGCCGAGCTGATGAAGCCGTTCCTAGACGACCGGGCGATGCTCAAGCGCCGCATGGCCGTCGTTCTCGAGCTCGTAAGCGGCCTCGATCAGGTTGACGCATCCAGGGTGGCCGCGATGGGGTTTTGCTTGGGGGGCTTGTGCGTTCTCGACTTGGCGCGCTCTGGGGCTGATCTGAAGGGAGTGGTGAGCTTTCACGGCCTCTTCAACCCGCCTGCCGGCGCTGAAACCGGTCCGATCAAGGCGAAGGTGCTGGCGCTGCACGGCTGGGACGACCCGATGGTTCCGCCTGAGCAGGTGACCGCGCTGGCGAAAGAACTTGGCGAGGCCGGGGCGGATTGGCAGATCCACGGTTACGGCCACACCACGCATGCTTTCACGAACCCGGCGGCGAACAGCCCCGAAATGGGAACCGTTTACCAGCCCGACGCGGACCGGCGCTCGCACCAGGCGCTGTGGAACTTCCTCGACGAGCTATTTGCATAGGACGAAAGGCGGGCGAGGCATGCCTCGCCCCTACGGTCGGACGTTTGTTTTCAACGACGTAGGGGCTTGGCATGCCAAGCCCTCCTGCCGGAATCAGATAGGGCGGCATTACGGTCGGCGGATCACCCGCGTCTTACTCTCACTCAGCAGCTCGTAGACATAGCCGCGCCATTCGATCGTCCGGCCTCGCGCGGACGCGCAAAATACGTACAACCAAACCCACGTCGCGATCGGCGTGTACCAAAAATATACCCATCCATTGCTGTCGAACCAGTCCTCCCGATCGGGGAACATCAGGCGGCCGGCATAACCTCGCGAGCCGCCCTTCGCCATTCCTGGAACCACGGTGACGACGAACCCGCCCGCGCCGAGCGGGTTGCCGGTCAGCGCCATCAACACGCTCATCACCATGGCCCCGCAGTAGATAACGTGACTAACGAATCCCGCGACCCAAAGCCGCTTGCGATAGGCCTTCGTGATGATCAGCTGCCGCGTCGCCCACGTTAAGAACTCGTCCCTCGTGCAACTCCCGCCGGTAGCGACCATGGCGCCCGGCACGAACCGAATCCCCTTCTCGGCCCTATTCATCGCGTGCGTTAGTCGATAGTCGTCGCTGACCGTCCCCCGCCAGAATTCGGCGACATGGGCCTCTTCGAACGTCGTGCGCCGGAGCGCCATCCCGCCACCCCAGGCGAAGTTCTTATCGTTATCGCTCATGGACCCGGCGATCGTAGCGTCCCAGGCGCTGCGGAGCAACGGCCAAAAACCGCCGTCTTCCGGGATGTACCAGCGAAAACCCGTCGTCGCTCCGAGCGATTCGTCGCCTAGCGGTTGGACGAGGTTCGCAAGCCAGCTCGCGCCGACCTGGCCGTCGGAATCCGCGAACACGAAAACCTCGCTCTGCGGCCGAGCCTGCTCGACAGCCACGAGCAAGTTGTGGACTTTTTCGCCCGTATCGTCGGGCGGAGGTCCAGCGGTGATCATTCGGGCCCGCCCTCCCAGGGTCACGCGAGCGGCGGCGGCGGCCGCGTCGCCGGATTCCCTGCTGACGATCAGCAATTCGAAGTCGGTGTAGTCCTGCTCGGCAAGAGATCGAAGGTTTGCGGCCAGATCATGGTCGAGTCCGCGCACCGGCAGGATCACGGTCGCCGGCGGCTGGTAGGGTCGCTCGTCCGGGTCGGGCTCGCCGATGATTGCCGCCTCAACACAGTCTTGATACTTCCTGCCGCTCCAGATCGAGACCAACGCGGCCAGCGCCGCCAGCGTACAAAAAAGCCAAAACAGCAGTTCCAACAAGCCCTTGAGGGTAGCACCCGAGTTGAACCGCCCCAGAGGCCTTATGCGACATTAGGGGGAAGCGGCTGAACCTGCTTGAATAGGCGACCCAATGGCGAAAAAGAAAATCGGCATCCTCACTGGCGGCGGCGACGTTCCGGGACTCAACGCGGTGATCAAATCGGTTGTTTACGGCTCAAGTCGGCTGGGGCGCGAAGTTGTCGGTATCCGTCGTGGCTGGAAAGGTTTAGTCGCCCCGGACTGGACTCACGGGCGCGACGACTACCACTTCGAGGATCTCAACCGTGAGAACACTCGCACCATCGACCGCACCGGCGGCACTTACCTTCACACCTCCCGCACCAAGCCCAACAGGACAAAACTGGCGGACGTACCCAAGCACCTCCTCAAGCGTCTGGGAGAATTCGATGAAGTCGACGCGGAAGTGTTCGACCTGACGCCGGTGGTGATCGAAAACCTCGATCGCTTAGGGGTGGACTACCTGGTGCCGATCGGCGGAGATGACACGCTCAGCTACGCCCACCACCTAAACCAAGAAGTCCCCATGGTCTGCGTCCCCAAGACCATGGATAACGACGTGCGCAATACCGAGTACTGCATCGGATTCTCGACCGCCTTGACGCGAGCCGTCGACGCCATCGGACGCCAGCGCACCACCATCGGGTCGCATGAACGCATCGGCATCTTCCGGATCTTTGGCCGTGACGCCGGCTTCACAGCCCTCTATACGGCCTACATCACGTCCGAGCGCTGCTGCATCCCCGAATACAAGGAAATCAATCTCGAGAAGTTGATCGGGCTGCTCAAGCAGGACCAGGCCTACAACCCGAGCAACTACGCGATTGTGATTCTCGCCGAGGGCGCCTCTTGGGAGGACCACCAAGTACGCGAATACGGAGAGCCGGATGCTTATGGGCATCGCAAGAAGATGAGCGTCGCCGAAGACCTCAGCGACGAGATCAAGGCGCGCGAGGGTCTCGGAACGGTCGTCTCGGACCTGACCTACGACTTGCGCGGCGGTGAGCCGGACTTCTTAGACAAGATGGTCGCGACGACTTTTGCGACGATGGCGGTTGAATGTATCGGCGACGGAGGCCGCGGCAAAATGGCCGCGATCCAAAAGGGCTGCTATACGTTGGCCGACTTGCCCGACGCCAGCGGCGGCCCGCGCAGCGTCAACGTCGAGAAGATGTACAACACCGACCGGTATCGCCCGAGCTATCCCAACAAGACCGGCATGCCGATCATGTTGACCGAGCTCGACTAGCGCGGGCTGACGCCGCGAACGTCTGACGGATCTTCCCCCCGCCAGCGAGCAGAGTTTCGCCGCCAACTTCCTGAATTCGCGTCGGTTATGGGATGGATCGGGCGATCGGCGTCTGTCTACAGGTTACTTGTGCGGCAGCGAAACCCCCAACGCATTGAGGATTTCTGTTTGGCGGGCGTCGGGAATCGGCAGCCGTGTGACGCTGGTCTGCTCATCCACTCGATATTCCAATAGACACAGTCGCCCCAACGCCGCCAGCGCGTCCGGCAAGGTGATCGCGTGCGGGTCGTCGTCGGTCGTGCCAAACGCCGCTTGTATCCGCCGTTCCAATTCGCGGCTCAGCTTCAACGCCAGCATGCTGCACAACACATGTCCTCGGGTGCGGCTTTCTTTGCGCACGAAGATCGGCCGCACCTCGAGCAAGCCCGTCTTCAGCTGCCGAAAGTCGCGCTCCACCCGCTGCAGGCTCACGTAATGGTCGTGCACTCTTTGGCCGCTCATGCGCTCGGAGGCGACATCGGTCACGACCACGTAACAGCCCGCCAACTCCAGCGCCTGCTCGATCGCCGCCTGCTGGCGCTCGACGACCAGCGTACGTCCCTGCAAGCGCAACTCGACCAATTCTGTCAGCTTGTGACGCGCCAGCCAGGGCTTGAGCTGGCGCAGTCCGGCCGCGGGCTCGCAACGGGAAGAGGCCGTGACTTTCTGGTTGCGTCGGTCGAGCTTGCCTCCCAGCTTGGCCAGCTTGTCCTCGAGCCGCTGCCGTTGCCGTTTGGCTTCGGACGCGTTGAGGCGCAGCACATAGCGCACGCCGTCGGCTTCGACCTCGCAGACTTGTTCAGCGAACAGCTCCAGTTGCAGCACCCCTTCGCTCAAGCGCCGCCGAATCTGGGGATCGGTCAGCGCCGTGATGTAGCGCAGCCCGGCCTCCCCCAGCGCCTGCTTGCCCTTGCTCTTGACCATCCCGCGGTCGCCGACGAAGACCAACTCCTCGACTCCGAACTGCTCTTTGACGATGCGGATCTGATCCGGCACGGTCGTCGGATCGTTGCGGTTGCCGGCAAACACCCGCACCGCCAGCGGCTCGCCCTGGTCATCGGCCAGCAGTCCGATCACAATTTGCTTCTTGCCGCGCTTGCCGTCGCGATTGTAGCCGTACTCGCCCAACGCGTTGTGCAGGCCTTCGAAGTACGAGCTGGTGACGTCGTAGAGCAGCAAGCTGGGCGGGGCTCCGCGGCGCTCGAGGTAGTGGCGGTATAGCGCTTGCTCGATCTTCACTTGGCGGGCGCTCAGATCATCGAGGGCGGCGTAGAGGTCGTCTTCGTCGAAGGCGCCCAGACCCAGCACTTCTGCGACGGCCTGATCGGCGGCCCAGCGCACGGCCGAGAGCCGCGATCCTTGGTGGGCCAGGCGCGCCAGCACCAGGAACAAGGCGAGTTTGGCGGCCCGCGTTCGACCCAGCGCGGCGGTCAGGCCCAGCTCATCGGCGAGTTGCTTGAGCGCGAAGAGCAGGCCAAAGACGGGGCCGCAGACGGGAGTGGCGGGAAGCTGATCGAACTCGCCGCGGAGGGCGCGCCGGAGGGCCTCGACGCGGACGGGGCGCCAGCAGGAGAGGTTGGCGAGGGTGCGTTTTTTGACTCTGCCGTTTTGGCGGAAGGATTCGCGCAGCAAGACGGCGGGCGGCGAGTTGCGATTGGGGACGGACTCAACATACATGGGTATATTATATCACAAACAACACAATGAATAAACGATACAATAGCATAATACATGGGTACACTAAAAGCGCCCCCAAACGTGTTAAAGCCAAGCAAGCTAAGCAGTTAGCCCGTCAAACGAGCCTTCCGCTGGGGGGAAGATCCGTCTGAACAAACGAGTCAAGTTTGGCGACGACCTGGAGCCGCGGGCGTCAGCAAGCGGTTGGTCGAAGGTGCGACAACCGCTCCCTCACGGTCGCGGCTCCGAAGAGACCAGATCTGACAGTTTGATCGACCAACTCGGCGCGATGTCGGGCACGGTCACGATGTCATCAGGTCCGAAGATCTGGGTCGCGCGGCCCGGAGTGTAGAGCTCGACCTTGCACTGGCGGCGGTCGATCACCAGCACTGCCAGCGAGCCGAATTCCAAGTACTGGTCGACCCTCCTGGCGAGATCGCGAACGGTGTTCGACGGCGAGACGACTTCAATCGCCAGTTCCGGCGATCCAGTCGGGTATCCGCGCTGGAGCCCCGCAACGCGCTCCGCGCGAAACAGAGCCAGATCCGGAACACGGACCGTTGGCGGGTCGTCGCAGAGAGTGAAGGCCGCCTCGCTGCGCGCCTTGAATTCACCCCCCGCTTGCCTGGCCCACGCATCCAGGGACAACAGGAGCGCGTGAATGGTGTCGGTGTGCGAATAGTCGGGTGGGGGCATCTCGATTAGTTCGCCTTCGACAAGTTCCTGCCACATGCCGTTGTCGGGCAGGTTCTGGAATTCTTCAAGGGTCAGCAGTGCGGTGGTTGTGGTCGCCACGAGAATTATTGTATCGCCCGAGGGTTGTATCGCCACGGCCATGACGGCCATGGGAGCGGTTTGACAATCCGGTCACGGTTCCGATAACATTGCGCCTGGGTTCGGCTTCCGCCGTACTTGCAATCCCGCGCTAGCTTCAACGGCGCGAGCGAGAAATTTCAGCGGCTGATCGATAGATCGACGGCTGCACGGAGAGAATGACTATGACCGGCGAACCGGAAGGACTCCGAGCCACCGAAAGCGAGGAGCCGTCGACCGACGAAACGCCGGCGACAGTTGAGTCTCCCCCAAAGGAAACATCCCAGGAGCCCGAAGCTCCGCCGAAGCCGGAGGTGTCGCCCGAGGCCCCCGTCGCGCCAGCCGAGTCAGGCGCCGCACCGGCTGCGTCTGCCGCACCGGTCGCACTGGTCGCACCGGTCGCACCGGCGCCGATTCCGGTTGCGGCTCCTACGCTTCCTCCGGATCTGCCGAATCCCCGTCCGCCAATTCCGCCGCCTTCGCCGGAGCCGGCTGCTGAGGCCACAACCGAGCCAGACTTCCCTGAACCCGTAGCGGCGCCCCAGCCGAGCGCGGCCCCCGAAGCGGCTCCCGAGCCTGCGGCGGCCCCTCCGAAACCCGAGCCTCCAAAGGTCGAGCTAGCGCCCGCCGAGCCCGTCCACGACGAGGTTCCGGGTATCCCCTCGGCCGACGGCGTCGACTCGGACGACGATGACCCGGCGGAGCTCTACGAAGCGCTGCTCGACAGCTATGCGCCGCAGGCTCCGGATTTCCGTGTAGGAGACCGCAAGGTCGGGCGCGTTGTCGGCGTTTCCGACGATGGCGTCGTCGTCGACATCGGCGCCAAGACCGAAGGATTCATTTCTCTCCGTGACGCCCCCACGGGCGAAGAGCGGCCGACGTTCAACGTCGGTGACGAGATCGGCGTCATCATCACCCGACTTGGCGAGCCGGGCGAATACGTCTTTTTGGCCCCGGCGCGGGATGAGAACCGCGAGGCGCTTGACGCCCTAGAAAGCGCCCACTCAGAGCGCCGGCCCGTGACGGCGAAAGTGCTCGAGCGCGTCAAGGGCGGACTCACCGTCGACGTCGGAGTTGCCGCGTTTTTACCCGGCTCGCAACTGGCCTTGAGGGGAGTTCAAAACCTCGACTCATTCCTCGGTCAGGAATTCCCCGTAATGATCGTCAAGATGAGCCGGCGACGCGGGAACGTGGTGGTTTCGCGGCGCGCGGTCTTGGAAGAGGAGACCGGCAAGCTCAAGCAAGAGACGCTGGCGAAGCTAGCGTTGGGGGCCGAAGCGACCGGCACGGTGAAGAACGTCACTTCCTACGGCGCCTTCGTCGATCTGGGCGGAATCGACGGGCTGATCCATGTGACCGATATCTCGCATGGCCGGCTCAAGGATCCGTCCGAAGCGCTCACCCCGGGTCAGGAGATTACGGCCAAGGTCATCAAGCTCGACCCAGAAAAGGAACGCGTCTCGCTGAGCCTCAAAGAGATGCAGCCCGACCCCTGGGAAGGCGTGACCGAGCGCTACCATTCCGAGGACAAGGTGTCGGGCGAGGTCGCCAGTGTCACCGATTACGGCGCCTTCATCGAGCTCGAGTCCGGCGTTGAGGGGCTCGTTCACATCTCTGAGCTGACCTGGTCGAAACGCCTACGCCACCCCTCAAAGGTGCTCAAGGTCGGCCAGCGGGTCGAGGCGGTCGTGCTCAAAGTTCAGCCTTCGGCGCGGCGAATCTCACTGAGCTTAAAGAACCTGCACCCGGACCCCTGGGAGTCGTTAGGGACCGAGTTCGAAGTTGGATCGATCGTTGAGGGCCGCGTTCGCAACGTGACCAGCTACGGGGCGTTCGTCGAAATCCGCGAAGGCATTGACGGCTTGGTTCACGTCTCGGACCTGAGCTGGGACTCGAGCGTCCGGAACCCGAAAGACGTCCTCAAGAAAGGCGAGATGATCAAGGCCGTCGTGCTCGGCCTTGACCGCGAAAACCGCAGAATGTCGTTCGGCATCAAGCAGCTCCAGCCTGACGTCTGGGAGACGTTCTTTAGCCAATACGCGGTGGGCGAAGTCCTGCCCGGATTGGTGACTCGCCACGCGAAGTTTGGCGTATTCGCTCAGCTGGCAGAAGGCGTTGAAGGGCTCTGCCACAACTCCGAGATGCCTCCGCGATCTCAGCGCAAGGGCAAGCAGCGACTGGAGCGCGGCCGGCGATACGAATTTCACATCATTCGAATGGATGAATACGACCGCCGCATTGGACTCCGCTGCAAGAGCTACGATCCACTGGTCGAGCCTAGCGACGCACTAGCTGAGGCGCCGCCTGATCTGCCACCCGAGAAACCAGCCGAACAGCCGCCGGAACACCTTACTGCCGAGGCCGCCTCTGAGCCGGTTCCCGAGGCGCTTGAGCCGTCTGAGGCCCCGCGGCAGCCTACGGCGCCTGAGCAGTCGGACCCCCAACATCAGCCCGACGAGCCGGAGCAGCCCGAGAGCCCAGAGCATTCTCAAGCTCCCGCACAGCCCGAAGCGACTGAAACCAGTGGAGAAAGCGTTGAATCTTCAGGCGCCTAACGGCCCTGGCGCGTGTTACCATCCACGAGAGTAGGCAAGATGACAAAGGCGGATCTAATCGAAGAAGTTTCCAGAGTCGTTGAGCTGACCCGGAAGGAATCCGAGGTCATCGTCGAGACGATATTCACGAGCGTCGTCCAATCGCTGCGGGAAAGCGAAAAAGTCGAGATCCGCGGTTTCGGCAGCTTTCGCACGCGTGAGCGCAAAGGCCGTGTCGGTCGGAACCCGAAATCGGGCGAGAAGGTCGAAGTCCCGCCGAAGACGATCCCGTTCTTCAAGCCGAGCAAAGAGCTGCGTGACGTCGTCAACGGCGGGCCGCCTCCGCCCGCCGAGCCGCTGAGCCCCAAGTTCCATCTCTAATACTGGTTACTCAAGATCAGGGCGCGTGTGCCCGGATTCCCCGCTTGGGTTGTTCAGGATTTCAGAACACTACCGCGCATAGTAGCCGGACCGCGAACGTACCTGAGATCCACGGCGTTTGACCCTCACTTCCACATTCCGCCAACTCCCGTCGAACTCCTGGTTTTTCGGGTAGTACGCAACACTGTAGACGCTGCGCAACTCATCCTCGACCAGCGGAAACACGGATTCGAGATCGATGATCGACAGGGCCGGAAAGAGCTTCCCGCCGGAGGCGGACGCCAGCTCCTCCAGTCTTTCGCGGCCTTTTCTCGACCAGCCGCGGCCGAAGCGTTCGCCCGAGCGCAGAAAGATCGGATAGATCATCGCGTTGATCTGTTCGGCCGCCTTGACCAGGCGCTTGAACTTCACGCTAGACGGCGCTTCTTGCTTGCTGATTTGGTTGTCGATTCCGTCGCTGATGATGATCAGTCCATTTCGCTCGCCAGCACGGCCGTGGAGCTCTGCCGCGTAGGCCAGCGTGATCATATCGTAGAGCGGCGACGCGCCGGCCACTCCCGGCAAACGCCGGATGCGCGTGAGCAGGTCGCCTCGCTCGGAGGTCAACGGCGAGATCACGTGAAACATCCCGCCGGCCAAAGCATAAAGCGCCACTCGATCTGTCGGCCTGGCGACCTCGATAAACCCTTGCGCCGCCTGTTGCATGTGGACTCGATCGGGCTTGGTGCTGCCGCTGAGGTCGAGTAGGATCGCCAGGTTAAACGGCACGTCGTCTGAGCCGGCCCTGGCGACATCCTGTCGCTCGCCGTCTTCGACCACCTCGAAGTCATCCGCCCTGAGGCCGGTCAGCGGCCGCCCTTCACGGTCCGTCACCGCAAAGACGAAATTCGCCATCCGGACATCGGACCGGAACAAGATCCCGCTTGCGGCCTCTTCGTTTTCCTCATCCTCGACCGGTTGCGGCTCTTCAGCGGATTCGCTAACCGTCATGATCCGCTCCAGCGTTGCCGGCGCCTCCCAGGGGAACTTCAGGGGAGAATCGGGCCCAGGGTCGTAATTTTCGAGCGTCACGCTCCGCGGCTGTTTTGTGTTGATTCGGTAATCGCCGTAGACCACAGCCTGGTCGGGCAGTGCGTCGCGTAGACGCCAGATCTTGCGGTCGTGCGAGGCGTCGATCAGGCTCTGCAGGAACCGCACGCCCGGCGGCGCGCGAAAGCTTGCCGGCGCGCCCTCGGCGTCGAGCGTGAAGCGAGTCCCCCGCAACGGGACCTTTAGATGAACTGCGCCCGTGTCCGTGGACATTCGGACCCGGTGAATCATCCCCTCGATCGAGATATCACCGCTTAGGGTGGCCGCCTCGACTCCGTACCCCAGCGGCAGTCGAATCTCGAAGTCGAGCTTTTCGTCGACGCCCGGTTTTGGCGCCATGACGACCCGGTCGGGCCCCCTTGTCAGCTCTACGTGCTGGTTGACCGTTGCGCCGTCGGCGTCTTGCACGCGGTACTGCAGTCGCGGCTCGTTGACGACCACGATCCGGAGATTGCCCTCGTCGTTGCGGACTTCGAGCGTGGCCGCCTGGAGGCTTAGCGCGGCCAACACTGCCGGGCCCAACTGTCGAACGAGTCGCATCGGCCTTATCATCCTAGCGGCAATGCCGTTCACTTAGGGCCTCTTGCGGTGCGGAACCCGCTCCCTTGCGGTCGCGGCTCTGAAGCCTTGGGGCAGAGGCTGACCACGGGCGTCAGAGCCGCGACCGTAAGGGGCCGTGAAGAAAACCTATTGTCGCGTCGGCGCGCGGGAGCGCCAAGCGCACGCCAAGCTCAGCGCTGCCAAACGCCGCCCCTGCCGAAACCGCAACTTCTGCGCCTCGACTCCTGATTGGCCGCCCAAGCGGCCCGGAAACGGTCGTTTCGGGCCGTTTCCCGGCCCTTTTCGCCCCCCCACCGCCGCTACGCCGCCGCTTGCGCCGCCAGCCCGCACTCGGGCCCACGACGCCAGACCAGCCGGATCCAAGCCGCAATGTTGTACGCCAAAACCCCCCACAAAAGCTCCGATCGCGCCTTCCGCAGCCCTCGTACTCGAAACTTGCGCACCCCCAATCGCTCTTTCAACCAGGCGTTCGGAAACTCCGCCGTCTCGGACCGCTTGCGATACGCCGCCCGCCCACGCTCGCTCTCCATCCAGCGCCGATGTTTCGCCATCACCGCGTTCTCTTCGCTGCGGTTCAACGTTCGATGACCGCTCTTGGGGCAGCACTTGTGCCGCTGTGCGCATTCGCGACAATCAGATGCTTTTGCCTGATACTGCCGATATTTGCGCTTCCGCTTCAGCGACGATCGCTGATACGTCAAGGTCCGCTGGGCCGGACACAGAAACGTGTCCGTCGCCTCGTCGTAGATGAAAAACTTCGGCGCGTAGCGCGGCCCAATTCCCGCCGCCTTCAACGCCGCCTTCGAGCCCTTGTCCGGCGCCGGCGCCGGCGTCGCGTATTCGATTTCAGCGGCTGCCAGCGCCTCGATGTTGGCCTGGTTGGCGTAGCCCCCGTCCGCTAACACTTGCTTCGGGGTTCGCTCGAAGCGCCCTTCCACATCGTCCAGCGTCGGGGTCAGCTGGCCCGCATCGGAGGCGTTGTCGGTCAACTCCACGCCGACCACGATCTTCTCTTTGGCGTCGGTCGCCAGCTGCGCGTTGTAGCCGAGTCCCCAACCGCCGTTGGATTCGTGTTGCGGGCGCGCTTCCGGCTCGCTCCCGCAAGGTCCGCTTACGCGCCGCCTGACGCCGCCGATTCGAACCCTCGTCGTCGGCTTCTTCCGAGAGTTGACGCACCGCTTCGCGCGCTTGTTCGAGATGCCGCTCGAGCGTCGGACGCCTGCGTTGCGACCCGCCCGAGGCTTGCGCCCGGATCCGCGTGCCGTCGACGGCCACCTGCTCGAGATCCACCAGCCCCTCTTGACTCAGCAGCGCCAATACCTGTGTCAACAAGTTCTCGAGAGCTTTTGAGTGGAATACCCGAAAATCCGAAAGAGTGTGATGATTGACGACCGCCATGCCGCACAACCACTCCAACTCCGGCCGATAGCGGCTTTGACGCGCGATCTCACGCGCCGAGCTCATCCTTTCCGAATACGCCCAGATCCAGATCGCGACCAGCAACCGCGGATCCCATGCCGGCCGCCCGGCGGACTCCTTGCGGGTTTCCAGATGAGCAGCGAAGCCGGACAGGTCGAGCATGCCGCTCAGCTCCCAGACGGCGCGCACCAGATGGTCGGCCGGCACGAGCCGTTCGACGTCGATCGCGGCATAGGTGAATTGGTCGCGATTGGGCTGTCGCAGCTGCAGTTGGTCAACGGGCACGGCTTGGCGCGGCTTGGCGGGGCGTTGCTCGAGCTCGACTAAGACCTGTTGTTCGCCCATATAATAAGGGCGTTGGACGCCGCCGCCAAGTTATCCGAACATTCGTTTGCCCTCATGTTTTATCCCATTTTGATCCACTCGCGCCATTCCGAACCGCCCCAGGGGAGCTTCGGCGGCCACGACGGGTTTATTTCACAGCCCCTCACGCGCGCGGGTTCCGCTAGTAGGCGCCGCTAAGAACTAGCGGCATCGGGCCGGGCAGGCGATAATGTCGCTTCCGTGGCCAAACACGTCATCGTCGGCACCGCCGGCCACATCGATCACGGCAAGACCGCTCTGGTCAAAGCTCTTACCGGCATCGAAACCGACCGCTGGGAAGAGGAAAAGCGCCGCGGCATCACGATCGACTTGGGCTTTGCCCATCTCGACTGCGGTCCAGAGCTCAAGCTAGGCTTCGTCGATGTGCCCGGGCACGAGCGTTTTGTCAAGAACATGTTGGCTGGTGCGGGCGGTATCGACCTCGTCCTCCTGGTGATCGCCGCGGATGAGTCGATTATGCCTCAGACTCGCGAGCATTTCGACATCTGCCGCCTGCTGGGTATCGAGCGCGGCATCGTCGTCCTCACCAAATCTGATTTGGTCGACGACGAACTGCTGGAACTGGTCAAGCTCGAGGTCCAGGAATACGTGGAGAGCTCGTTTCTCGCCAGAGCCCCGGTGATTCCCGTTAGCTCGAAGACGCGGGATGGCCTAGAAGAGCTCCGCGAGACACTCCAGCGAACGGCGGCCGAAACCAGGTCACGCGACTCAAACCGTCGGTTTCGAATGCCTGTCGACCGCGCGTTCGTGATGAAGGGCTTTGGGCCCGTTGTAACTGGCACGGTGACCTCGGGGACCGTCGCCGTTGACTCCACCGTCGCGATCCACCCGACGGGCCTGCGCGGCCGCGTTCGCGGTCTTCAAGGGCATGGCGAGTCGTCCGCCAAAGCCGGAGCCGGCCGGCGCACCGCCATTAACTTTTCCGGCGTCGAGATCGCCGATCTCAGACGCGGCCTCGAGCTAACCGAAGACGGCGTGTTCGAACCCGTCTCGACCCTCGACTGTCGACTCGAGCTGTTGTCCTCGGCCAAGCCGCTCAAGAACGGCGCCCCGATCCATTTTCACCGCGGAGCCGCCGAAATTGAAGGCAGTGTCTTTCTGCTCAACCGCAACCCAGCAGGGACGGCGCGGAAGCGAACACTCCGGCCGGGCGAATCCGACTTCGTGCGGTTTCGGCTCGAGCGCGAGTTGGTCGCGCTGCCGGGCGACCGCTTCGTCGTCAGGCAGTTCTCGCCTGTCATCACGATCGCTGGAGGCCGCGTGCTCGACAACCGCCCGCCGCGCCGCGAGTCGCACCAGACACGTATTACTCGCCTGCAGGCCTTCGATTCCGGCGACCCGGCGCGGATACTTTCGACCCTGGCCGCCGGAACCGCCGAAGGAGTCTCCGCGGACGAGATAGTCCGGCGTACCGGCTGGACCGCTGCCGAGATCGGCGTGGCGACGCAGAGCCTCGAACGCCAAGACAAACTAGTGGTCGTCCGGCGCAAGCCCTTGCTGGCGGCCGCGCCATGGCAGATTGATGCCGCCTCCGAGCGCCTCACTGCGACCCTTGACGCGTTCCACCGCAAGAATCCGCTCGCTCCCGGCGCCTCGAGGGAGGCCATCCGTAGCGGCGGCTTCGAAAATCCCTCCGGAGCCTTTGCAGCGTTCGTCATCGAGCGCCTGGTTCGCGATGAAAAGCTAGCGCTCGAAGGCGATCTCATCCGTCTAGCTAGCCACCGCGTGCAACTACAGCAAGACGAAGAGGAGGCTGAAGGCAAGATTCTCGCTGCTTTCGCCGACGCCGGTCTCGCGGTGCCGGGTCTGAAAACCTTCCTCCCAGAGTTGAACATCGACCTCGTTCGTGCGCGCAAAATCCTAGCAAACCTGCTGCGCAATGGGCAGCTCGTGAGAGTCACCGACGATCTCGTGTTCCACCGCCGGTCGATGGATGTGCTGCTACGACAACTGGCTGAACGAAAGCAGCAGACCCCCCGGATCAGCGTGCCCGAATTCAAGGAATTGGCCGGTGTCAGCCGAAAATACGCAATACCGCTCTTAGAATTTCTCGATCGCCAAAAAATAACTCGCCGCGACTCAGATGCGCGCCTGATAGTTTAGACTTCGACGAGTAAGTGAAAGCTTTCTCGCCAGCCGATGTGTCGCGGCTCGCGCCTTGGGCCGTGGCCGTAGCTTTGCTTGTGTTTCCCGCCGCTGGAATCACCAGCTGGACCGACCCGTCTCACTGGCTCGCCTTGACTCTGCTGTGGCTGTTCGCGCAGGCGGCGCTCGCCCCGGAGCGTTTCAACCGGTTTGTGCCCGCGGCGACTCCCGCTGCTCTGGGCGGCATACGGGCTTGGACCTGCCTGATCCTGCTCAGCTATGTCCTAACCAGCGATCTTGCACGCACGGCGCGGCTTCCTCGCGAAATGCTCGTCCCGATGGGGCTGATGAGCGTGCTCCATCGGCTTCCGATCGCGTTTGGGGACTTCCTCGCCAGTGAGTCCGCGCTTCGAGCGTTCGAGCTCTTCACGATCGCGGCCCTCGTTGCTGGGGCGATTGGCCTGTTCTCTCGTCTAACAGCCCGTGGCAAAACACCCCGTTTCAGGCCGCGAGAAGCATCGGCGTGGCCGGCGGCGCGCCGGCTGAATCTCGCACCTTCGCCGGGAATCTCCTGAAAACCGCCCCCAGGGCCCCGCACAACCGCCCCAAGGCCGCCCAAGACGCCAATACAAGCCCCAAAACCGACACTTTTGTCCTTTTCCTCGCGTCCGCCAGCCCGCGCGGCGTCCCCGCGCCCAGTTTGCCCCTCATCGCGATCGATAAATTGAACGCGCCCACGTGAATCAGCAGCCTCTTTAAAACATTTTCTCGGCCTTTCAAGTGCAATCGCCGCATCCCGCCCGTCTCGTAACAGTGCGCGAAACTGCGCTCAACCTTCTCCGCTCGCAACTTCATCAGACGCTTGCCGCGCTTGCCTTTGATCCGCCGCCGATTGGAGTACACCGCGTCGCGTTGCCGCGTTCGGCCGCCCCATTTGCGTCGCCCTCGCTGCGGCTCGCTCACGTAACTGCGTACGTCCAGCTCGGCAAAATCCGTCAGCACTCGGTTCGAATGATAGCCCTTGTCCGCGACCACTTCGCTCAGCTCGTCGACCGCGCCAGCGGCTTCTTCCGCCGCCGCTTCCAACTGCTCGGCCGCCTCGACCAGCGTTTCTTCAATCGTCGTGGTATCGCCTTCGTCGGCCGCTTGCAGCGTGACCGCCACCACCGCGCCCGTCTGCAAATCCACCGCGTGCTCGGCCTTGTGCGCCAAGTGCGTACGGCCGTCTTTCATCTTCGTGACCTTGGCGTCGGGATCGTAGGGATGCTTCCAATCCTTGTTGCAGGCCTTCTTCTTACGTTTCTTGTCGATCTTGGCCAACTGCTCGCGCGTCGGCGTCTCGATTCCCGATTCCAGAGCTAGACGTCTTAAATACTCTTCGTAGCCCTCGCCGGAGTCGCAACGCACCAGCGAGCGCATCGCCGCGTTGGCTTCCAGCGTCGTCGCGTCGACCCCGATCGTTCCGCCGGACAACAGGCCTTCGCGGGCCAGCAGCTGCAGCGCCCAGGTGAACACCGCGCGATGCGTTTCGAGGTCGATCAGCCGCCGCGTGCGCGAGATCGTCGAATGATCCGGCGCTTGTTCATCGAGTTCGATCGCCAGGAATCGCCGCAGCGAAAGTGAGTCGCCAAGGCGCCAAGCGACGCCGCGCTCCGAGTCGATGCCTTCGAAATACCCGATCAGCAAACTGCGGAAATAGATGCCCGGCGTGAGCGACGGCCGTCCCAAGCTCGGCGCGTAGAACTGCTCGCACTGGCCTTCGACGAAGGCGTCGAACTCGTGCTCGTCAAATAACTCGCTGAGCCGCAGATAAAACGGATGCCCAGCGCTCTTGGGCAACTCCGAGGTGGCGACCCATAGGTCTTTCTGCCGCTCGCGTCGCTTACGCCGTCCCATTGCCATAAAACAAGTTTATCACCTCTTGTTTCACAGTGCGACTTCCACCACGGGCTGCTAACGGTCCCGCTGGCGGCGTTGGGTTCGCTTGTGTACGTCGGGGTCTTCTGGCATTACGCGTACTTCTACCACCAGTGCATGATGGGCATTTACGTCCTCTGCGCCCTGGCGTTCACGCCCTGCGGCGACGGCTTCTCCGTTGACGCATGGGTGGCTCGACTGCGCGGGCGGGGCGTTGCGGCCAACGAGCCGTCGATGGTCTACGGTTGGTCCCGCTATCTGTGTTGGATCGCGCTCGCTATGCCGTATCAACTTGCCGGGCTGAGCAAGCTCCACTCGGGGGGCTTCTTCTGGTGGGACCCCGACAACCTGCGCGGCAAGATCTACGCCGGGATGTTCGAACCCGGCCCGCTGGGCGAGAGCTGGGCCGGCGCGACCCTCGGCGCCCCGGACTTCTTCTTCGCCGCCATCGGGTTGTCGACGATCTTGTTCGAGATTACTTTCGCTGCGACGCTATTCTCCGCAAGGGCTCGGCGGATCCTGCCGATCTTGGCCGTTGGGATGCATCTAGGGATCCTGGCGCTTCAAAACTTCATCTTTCTCGATGCGTTCTTGCTTCAGGCGATTCTTTGGCGCGACGGTGCATTGATCAACAGGATGATCAACAGGCTCACTTCGATTCGGGCGACCCCTCGGGCAGGCCAGTTCACACGTAAGCTCAACCCCGGCTACTACTCGATGGTCGTCTTCGACGCGGCGCTTGTGTTCATCCTCGGATGGGTTTGGACGCTCGAGTTCTATCCCGTCAGCACTTGGAAGATGTTTGCCGGACGAAGGCTGGAAACGGTGGCGGTCTACTACAAGGTCTGGGCCGACCAGGGCGCTGACATCCGAGTGCCGGCGCGCTACGAGGATTGCTTTCCCGCGCCGTCATACAACCCCTTCGTGCGCATGCCTCGCTACGCGTTTGACGAACGTCGGGCCAGCGTCTCGCGGCAGTTCTTTGAAGCTTGCGGAGCCCAGCTCAACCAAGGGGTCCCGCCAGACGAGCGCATCGAGGCCTTTGAGATCGAGCAGTGGCGTTGGGACTACGGTGAGAACCCGAATCCGCCGCCCTACGGCGAGCTCGTCGCCTCGCGTACGTTTCGCCTACCTTGAGCCGCGCGCGTAAGGGGCTGTGAAATAAACCCGTCGTGGCCGCCGAAGCTCCCCTGGGGCGGTTCGGAATGGCGCGAGTGGATCAAAATGGGATAAAACATGAGGGCAAACGAATGTTCGGATAACTTGGCGGCGGCGTCCAACGCCCTTATTATATGGGCGAACAACAGGTCTTAGTCGAGCTCGAGCAACGCCCCGCCAAGCCGCGCCAAGCCGTGCCCGTTGACCAACTGCAGCTGCGACAGCCCAATCGCGACCAATTCACCTATGCCGCGATCGACGTCGAACGGCTCGTGCCGGCCGACCATCTGGTGCGCGCCATCTGGGAGCTGAGCGGCATGCTCGACCTGTCCGGCTTCGCTGCTCATCTGGAAACCCGCAAGGAGTCCGCCGGGCGGCCGGCATGGGATCCGCGGTTGCTGGTCGCGATCTGGATCTGGGCGTATTCGGAAAGGATGAGCTCGGCGCGTGAGATCGCGCGTCAAAGCCGCTATCGGCCGGAGTTGGAGTGGTTGTGCGGCATGGCGGTCGTCAATCATCACACTCTTTCGGATTTTCGGGTATTCCACTCAAAAGCTCTCGAGAACTTGTTGACACAGGTATTGGCGCAGCTGAGTCAAGAGGGGCTGGTGGATCTCGAGCAGGTGGCCGTCGACGGCACGCGGATCCGGGCGCAAGCCTCGGGCGGGTCGCAACGCAGGCGTCCGACGCTCGAGCGGCATCTCGAACAAGCGCGCGAAGCGGTGCGTCAACTCTCGGAAGAAGCCGACGACGAGGGTTCGAATCGGCGGCGTCAGGCGGCGCGTAAGCGGACCTTGCGGGAGCGAGTCGAGCGGATGGAGCAGGCGCTGGAGGAACTGCCCAAGGTCGAAGCGGGCAAGCGCGACGAAGAGCAACGACGCCAGGCGCGGGTGAGCGAGAGCGAGCCGGAAGCGCGCCCGCAACACGAATCCAACGGCGGTTGGGGACTCGGCTACAACGCGCAGCTGGCGACCGACGCCAAAGAGAAGATCGTGGTCGGCGTGGAGTTGACCAACAACGCCTCCGATGCGGGCCAGCTGACCCCGACGCTGGACGATGTGGAAGGGCGCTTCGAGCGAACCCCGAAGCAAGTGTTAGCGGACGGGGGCTACGCCAACCAGGCCAACATCGAGGCGCTGGCAGCCGCTGAAATCGAATACGCGACGCCGGCGCCGGCGCCGGACAAGGGCTCGAAGGCGGCGTTGAAAGCGGCGGGAATTGGGCCGCGCTACGCGCCGAAGTTTTTCATCTACGACGAGGCGACGGACACGTTTCTGTGTCCGGCCCAGCGGACCTTGACGTATCAGCGATCGTCGCTGAAGCGGAAGCGCAAATATCGGCAGTATCAGGCAAAAGAAGCTGATTGTCGCGAATGCGCACAGCGACACAAGTGCTGCCCCAAGAGCGGTCATCGAACGTTGAGCCGCAGCGAAGAGAACGCGGTGATGGCGAAACATCGGCGCTGGATGGAGAGCGAGCGTGGGCGGGCGGCGTATCGCAAGCGGTCCGAGACGGCGGAGTTTCCGAACGCCTGGTTGAAAGAGCGATTGGGGGTGCGCAAGTTTCGAGTACGAGGGCTGCGGAAGGCGCGATCGGAGCTTTTGTGGGGGGTTTTGGCGTACAACATTGCGGCTTGGATCCGGCTGGTCTGGCGTCGTGGGCCGGAGTGCGGGCTGGCGGCGCAAGCGGCGGCGTAGCGGCGGTGGGGGGGGCGAAAAGGGCCGGGAAACGGCCCGAAACGACCGTTTCCGGGCCGCTCAGGCGGCCAATCAGGAGTCGAGGCGCAGAAGTTGCGGTTTCGGCAGGGGCGGCGTTTGGGAGCGCTGAGCTTGGCGTGCGCTTGGCGCTCCCGCGCGCCGACGCGACAATAGGTTTTCTTCACGGCCCCTAAGCAAGCGGTTGCCAGGCAAGAAGGGCTTGCCATGCCAAGCTCCTACGTTGTTGAAAACAAACGATCGGCCGTAGGGGCGAGGCATGCCTCGCTCGTCTTTCGCTGAGCTAAGCGGAAAGCCCTAGTATAGCGTTTCAATAAAACATATCTGTCCCGTAACGTTTCCTGCTGGGCTGGCCGCATGCCGGGAAAATCAAAGCGTCTCAAACTCGTTCTCACGCCCCAAGAGGTGCAACATCTTCAGCGCCTGCGTGCTTCGCGGACGGCTCCGGTTAGGGAGGTGCAGCGGGCTGAGATTCTGTGGCGTTATCATTCCGGCGAGACGATCGCCGAGATTATGCGAGCGGTCAAGATGACGCGCAAAAGCGTCGGCAAATGGATCAACCGAGCCCTCGCCATAGGCGTGGAAGCAGCGCTCAAGGATGCCTATCATCGTCCCCGGCCGCCCGGCATCACCGCCGATGCCAAGGCCTGGGTGGTGCATTTGGCCTGCAGCAAACCCACCCAACTCGGTTACGCCGCCGAGCTGTGGACCCGCAGCGCGCTCGCTCTACACGTGCGCCGGCATGCCGTGGAAGCGGGCTATCCGGCCCTGGCCCAAGCGGCTAAGGCGACCGTACATCGTATTCTGGCCGAGCAA
Organism: Bryobacterales bacterium; assembly: GCA_965247515.1. Classification (GTDB taxonomy): domain Bacteria; phylum Acidobacteriota; class Terriglobia; order Bryobacterales; family UBA6623. The sequence continues at coordinate 3,953,752 of OZ252029.1, forward strand.
CCTCTGCATCCGGAGAAGGTGAAGTACTACCTCGAGCGTCGCGATCCCGATTTTGAGTCCAAGATGCGGCAAGTGTTGCTGGTCTACCGCGAAGTGGCCTTTCAGAATGAAAGCCTTCGCGACGGCCTATCGCCGGGCGTGATCACGGTTTCGGTCGACGAAAAGCCCGGCGTGCAAGCGATCGCCAACGTCGCGCCGGACCTGCCGCCGAAGCCTGGGCGGCATCCCTGTGTGGCTCGCGACTACGAGTACAAACGGCTGGGAACGTGCTCGATTCTGGCGGCGCTGGACTTGCACTCCGGCCGGGTAACGGCGCGGGTGGAGCGGCGTCACCGCAGCCGGGAATTCATCTTGCTGCTCAAGGATTTGGACCAATTCTACCCGGACCAATGCACGATCCGATTGATCTTGGACAATCACTCCGCCCACATATCGAAGGAGACGAAAGCCTACTTGGCGACGCGTCCGAACCGCTTCAAATACGTGCACACGCCGACGGGTCCTGGCTCAACATAGTCGAGACGCTGTTTGGCAAGATGGCGCGCACGTTCTTGAAGCGTATCCGAGTCGCGTCGTGGGAGGAGCTGCGGGAACGAATTCTGCAGGGGATCGCGGAGATCAACGCGGCTCCGGTGGTTCACCGCTGGAGGAAGTTCGAGGCGCTTGAGGTCGCCTAGAGAGGATATGTGTTAGTGAAACGATATACTAGAGTCAGCGCCGAAAGTTGTTTAGCGCCTAAGCTATACGTCGAATAGCGTATTCTTCATAGTTCAAGAGGCCAATTGCCGCTGTGAAGGAACCGTTCCATAATCGCTAGGGCTGGGCGAGGGCCTATTGTTGGCGGACGCGGAATTCATTGACTACTACGAGCTCTTGATGGTCTCCCCCCGTGCTGACCGCGGGATGATTGAATGGGCCGTACGGCTGATGTTGAGCCGCTACGGCCAGAAAGGCGGCAAGACGGCCGATCCGGAGAAGTGCGAGCAGGTCAAGGAAGCCTACAAGACGCTCGTAAAGCCGGAGGAGCGCGAGGCCTACGACAAGCTCCACGAGACGCATTGCGGTTCGCCAGCGGTTTCCGGCAGCCGGCCTCAGCTTGCTCCCAGGCCCGGCAGGGAGACTCCCGCCATCGATCCGAGCACGATCCGCCTGGAACGTCTCGCGACACCATGGGACGTCGAAGTCAACAAGATCATGCGCCAGGCCTGCCTGTCGACCTTGTACGACGTGCTGGTCACGCGGCCGCGAAACCCGGAGGCCGATCGCGTCGAGATTGCTCGGGCGATCGGAGTTTCGAGCGATGACCTCGAGGTGACGCTATGGTTCTTGCGTGAGAGCGGGTTCATGAGGACCACCCATCAAGGCGCGTACTCGATCACCGCAAAGGGCGTCGAGTGGGCCGAAGCCGGCGGGATCCCTCACCTGATTGAAGAACCGCCAGGCCTGCGGGTAGTCGCTTCCGGAACGGACGGCTAGTGCTAGTCCTCTCGATGCAGGAACCGGAAGTCGCAGCCTTCGTGCGCCTGCGTGACCTGCTCCATGAATAGCTTTCCGTATCCCCGCTTGTAACGCTGCGGCGCAGGCGGCCGCTGGGCGATTCGGCGCTGGATCTCGTTATCGTCGAGTCGTACCTCGATCTTGCGGGCCGGCACGTCGAGTGTAATCTCATCGCCGGTTTCAACGGCCGCCAAAGGCCCGCCGATCGCCGCCTCGGGCGAGATGTGAAGGACGTCGGTGCCGAAGCTCGTCCCGCTCATACGGGCGTCGCTGATGCGGACGATGTCGTTGATGCCGGCCTTGAGGAGCTTCGCGGGGATCGGCAGGTGACCCCACTCCGGGAAACCGGGGCCGCCGTGGGGGCCGGCGTTCTTGAGCACGAGGACCGAGTTTTCGTCGATCTCGAGGTCTTCATCGTCGATGTGCGCATACAGCTCCTCTTTGCGTTCGAACACGACCGCCTTGCCGGTGTGCTGGAGCAGATGGGGCGAGGCCGCGGTCTGCTTGATGACGGCGCCGTCGGGGGCGAGATTGCCATACAGGATCGCTGTGCCGCCCTCGGGCTGGAGCGGGTCGTCGAGCGGCCGAACAATCTCGCGGTTGCGAATTTCGACGCCTTCTAGGGTTTCCGCGATGGTCTTGCCGGAAGCCGTGGGGGCGTCACCGTGCAATAGCGGCAGGATCTCTTTCATTACCGTCGGCAGGCCACCGGCGTAGTAGAAATCTTCCATCAGGAACTGGCCGGAGGGTTTAATATTCGCGAGATAGGGGGTTTCGCGCGATAGCTTGTCGAAGTCCCCTAGCTCCAGAGGAACGCCCAATCGGCGAGCCAGGGCCAGCAGGTGAACGACGGCGTTGGTCGATCCGCCGATGGCCATGTCGGTTCGGATGGCGTTCTCCAATGCCTCATGGGTGAGGATTGTCGAGGGCTTCAAGTCCTCCCACACCATCTCGACGATCCGGTGGCCGCTCGCTTCCGCTAGCTGATAGCGGCGCGAGTCGACGGCCGGAATGGCCGCCCCGCCGGGGAGGGTCAGCCCAAGCGCCTCGGCCATCGACGCCATCGTCGACGCGGTCCCCATGACGGTGCAGTGGCCGGCGCTGCGAGAGATGCAACCTTCGACCTCGGCCCATTGTTCTTCGCCGATCCGGCCGGCGCGGAACTCTTGGAAGAGCCTGCGTCCATCGGTCCCTGACCCGAGCGGCTCACCGTGCCAGCGGCCGGAAAGCATCGGCCCGCCGGTGACCATGATCGCCGGCACATCGGCGCTGGCGGCGCCCATCAGCTGCGCCGGCGTGGTCTTGTCGCAACCGCTTAACAGTACGACCCCGTCAATCGGGTTGGCGACGATGGACTCCTCGACGTCCATGGCCATCAAGTTGCGGAATAGCATCGTCGTCGGCTTCATGAACATTTCGCCGAGCGAGATGGTCGGGAACTCCAGCGGAACGCCGCCGGCGGCCCAGACGCCGCGCTTGACCGCTTCAGCGACCTGGCGCAGGTGCACGTTGCAGTTGGTCAGCTCGCTCCAGGAATTGCAGATGCCGATGACAGGTTTGTCTTCGAAGACGTGGGAGCCAAAGCCCTCGGAGCGGAGCCAGGCGCGGCGGGCGGTGTGCTCGTATTCATCGCCGTTAAACCAGGCATAGCTGCGGAGGGTCTTGGCGTCTCGCATAGAGAACAAAGATACCAAGGGCGACTGGCGCCGCCCATCGAAACATTAAGAGCCGGCGCGCGGCTGTAGTCGGTTCCCAAGCAGCGGAGCGTAGATTTTCGTAGGCTAGTGGCGATGCGAAATTTATCCGACCTGTTCGAGATCCGGGCGGGAGTCGAAGATCGCTACCCCGACGTGTTGACGCCGAAAGCGCTGGGGGTCATCGCCGAGTTGGCCGGCCTTGACGGCGATCGCAAGGCGGTGATGCAGGCTAGGCTGGATCGGCGCCGCCGCCGGGCCGAGCAGGGGGAGCGGATCCAGTTCTTGGATCCCGAGTCCATCATCCCTCGGACTCAGATCAAGGTTGCCGACGCTCGCGCTGGGCGGTTCACGGGCTCGGCGATTCCTGACGATCTCAAGTGTCAGTGGGTGCAGGGTACGGGGCCTGGCGCAAAGCCGCGCTCGCCGCTGGCAAGTAGCATTCGCAATGTGGCGTACGCGCTTCTCTCGGGCGCTGACGGTTGGATGTTCGACGGCGAGGACGCCCTGGGTCAGATCGAAACGATGTCGCTCGACAACCAGCGGAATCTTCGCTTGGCGTTTTCGAAGGACCCGATCTTCTTGCAAGCGGCCGAGGGTGTCGCGGCGCAGATGAATACCTGGGCGGAGGGCTTCTTTGGACGGAAGACTATCGAGGACTGGCGCCAGCAGCTCGATTTCACGACGAAGATCTTCCGGGCCCGGGGGCTGCATCTGGACGATCGCCACATTCGCAGCGCCGACGGGAGCGGCTTTTCCGCGTCGATTGTTGACGCCGCGCTATACGTCGCCAATAACCACGAGGCGTTTGCCGACCAAGGCGCGAGCCTTTGTCTCTACTTGCCGAAAATCCAGACGGCCGAAGAAGCGGCGCTGTGGAATGACATTCTCAGCGGCGTTGAGGGCTGCTTAGGGCTCGAGAACGGGGCGATCAAGACCTACGTTCTGGTCGAGCAGATTGAAGCTTCGTTCCAATTGATGGAGATCCGCGCGGCCTTGGGGCTGCGGTTCGTCGGCTTCAACACCGGCCGCTGGGACTACATCAACAGCGTCGCCGATGCGATGGCGTGGGAGCCGGGGTTCATCCACCCGAACATCGATGCGGTGGTGATGACCTACGGCTACATGCGCAACTACGAGGACCGCGTGCGGCGGGCGACGAACACTCCTGATGAGAAGGGCCAATTCGCTCTTTGGCAGGGCGGCATGGAGCCCAACATTCCGGTGGGCTCGGAAGCCGGGGTCTCGGCGAGCATGGCGAAGGCGACCGCGGGGGCCGAGCGGGAGCAGCGAGAGGGGGCCAGTGGCAAATGGGTGGCGCACTGGAAGATGGTGCACATCATTCGCCCGGTTTGGGGCCAGGCTGGGGAGGCGAACCAGGCTGGACGGTCGTTCCCGGCGCTGACTTACACTGATGCCGACGCGGACGGCTTGACGCTGCTCGAGCCCGCGCCGCGGACGATTCGCGGGGCGCGGGATTTGATCAGCGTCGCCACGCAGTACGGCAACGCCTTCGAGCAAGGGTTCCAAGCGGCGGCGTTGAAGCCGGCGGATTTCTTTGGCAATGATGATGTGCTCTACCTGATGGAGGACATGGCGACGGGAGAGATCCGACTCAGCATCCTATGGGAGTGGCTGCACAAGACGGCGTCGCTCACGGCTGACGATGCGGAGACCGGCGCAAAGGAAGGGGACCCGTTTACCGAGGAGATGTTCTCGCGGCTCCTGGCGGAGGAGTACGTGAAGCTGCAGCAGGCGCGGGACGTGGATGTCCACGACGACTCGAAGGAGACGACGCTGCCGGTCGCGAAGGTGATTGTCGATGAGTACGTCAGGTTCGCCAAGAAGGCGCCGTGGATGGTTGATCTGCTCAATATCAACCTGACCGTCGAGCAGGAGGGCACCGCTGATCAGCGGACGCGTGAGTTCTTGGAGGCGTTCTCTGAGAAGGGCGTCCGCATTACGAAGAACTTAGATTTCGCCGGCCGATAGCTTCGCTTGAGCCCGGCGCCGGTGGCGGCGGGAAGGATCTCGCTCTAGCGTCTTCCGCCGGATGTTAGCGACGGACGCCTGTGTTGGTTCCTTCCCGGCCCCACCGGCGCCGGGCTCAGTCCTGCTCGCGATCGCGGAATTCTTCGTACCAGTTCTCGACCACGTGAATCGACGGGGCTTTCCGGTCGCTCCCCTCGGCGTCGGCGGGTTCGACGATGAGAAATCTGCCGTCGGGGTGGACATCGTAGTCCCATACCCATCCGCTGAGCCTGAGATGCGTGAACAGTTTCTTCGCGCGCCCAAATGAAGGCTCTGGCGCCCATGACACGGGTACGGCCATCAGCTCGTGGCCGTTGGTCACATAGAAAAGCTCCTTGCCATCGCGGCTCCAGCGAGGCTGCCGACCGCCGCCGTCGGATACCGTGACGCGAAACTCGCGATCGTGGAACGAAGTGACATAGACCTCCCACGAGCCCGTTTCGTAGGAGATATAAGCGACGTACCGGCCGTCAGGGGAAAACTGAGCCGAGCGCAGCAAGAAGTTGCTCTCGAGAAATGCTTCCGGCTCGGCATCGCCAGACGGGTCCGCCTTCCAGATTGAGACCTCGTCTCCGAAGAGCAAAGCTCGGCCGTCGGGCGACCAATCGAAGATCATGCCACCGCGGCTGGCGGCGACACCTTTGATCGGCCTGGCTTCGCGGACGGCGTTCGCCGGTCGAACAACGATTTCTCTCGTCCCCGGCCCAATCACGGCGAACGCAACCTCGCTGCCCGACGGCGACCAGATGGGGTCCCGGCCAACTATTTCCGCGGCCGGGGTGAGATTCGTGGTCGTACCCAATTCAAGATCCGAGACCCAGGCATCGACGTTCACTTCGCTGTACCAGGAAACGCGACGACCGTCAGGCGACAGCTCAGGCCTCCTAGGATACAAGTCGCTCCCTCCAAATCAGTCGAGCCGCTGTCCAGCCCGGTCATACCAGCAGAAGCGGTAGGTTCGGGCTGCGCCGCCGAAGTCGACGTAGGCGAGTGTTCCGTCGTTTGACACGCTTGCGCCGCCCGCTTCCTGTGCAATCGGAAACGGCTCGCCCGTTGCGCGCATCTCGTCCTTGGAAAACGGCAGCGCCCACAACCCGCCCTCGCCCGGTGAAGTCTGATAAACCAAGTGTCCCGTCGGCGAATACATCGCGATGGCGCCTTCCGTGATCATCTCCAGCTCGCCCGTGCCTAAGTCCTTCACGTAAATATCGTGATCTGTCGGGTTTCCGAGCTCGAAAACCATCTTCGGGTCGGTGTTCTCACCTGTCCACATGCTGGGAACGGTGTTGCCGATTCCCTTGGCACTACTCTCTGCCTCGAGTCCTCGCGGCTCCCCGCCCCGAGCGGGCACGCGGAAAAGGGTCGGCGCGGAGAGACTCGCTTGCGAAAACGCACTGTAGAAAATCGTGTCCCCATCTTGGCTCCAAAGACCGCCCCAAAGACCGCCTATGAAGCCGCCCGAGGCCAGAGGGCACAGCGAGATCGGCTGCCCGCCGGTGACCTCGATTTTCTTGAGCTCGTTTTCAGCGGCGAACCCAACAAAGCGGCTGTCGGGGGACCAGAAGGGGAACCACTGGGCTCCCTCGGTTCCCGGCAGGCGTCGCGGTTCTTCGGTGTCGAGGTCGCGAACCCACAGGCTCGTCTCGTCTTCGCCGGCCACGTAGACGATGTGCTTGCCGTTGGGAGAGATGGTTGCGCCGCGCCACTGGGTGACGAGATCCTCCGGGGTGAACGAGAATTTTCGGACCGAGGCTTGTGAGGTCTCTGAGCGGTCGAGCCACAACCACAGGGCGCCGCTGGAGACTAGAACCAAGGCAGCGGCCATCGCGGCGAGAATCAGCCGCAGGCGCGAGAACAGCCCGAGTTTGCGGTCCGCCTCGCGCGAGGCTTGGCTCGGGAGCACGCGGATCGCAACGGCGCGCTTTAGCTCGGAGTCTTCGGCTTCGTAGATGACCGACTCCGCACTGCTCTCGCGTTGTTCGATGATGCGGTAGCGGCTCAGGGGATGCGCCTGCGGCGCGGCCGGAACCGCCGTAGCGGTTTGCATGATCGTCGAACGGCCTGAGCGCAACTTCTCCGCCAAGGAGCGCAGGTCCTTCGCCAGCTCCCCGGCGTCGGAATAGCGCTGACTGGGGTCTTTCTCTAAGCATTTGCCGACGAAGACTTCAAGCTCCATCGGCACGCCGGCACGTAGAGCGGTGATCGGTTCGTAGCTCTCGTTGATGATGGAGTAGACAAGCGCCTGATCGTAGTCGCCGAGAAACGGCCGCCGCGCGGTGACCAACTCGTAGAGCACGCAGCCGAGCGCCCAAATGTCAGCGCGGTGATCGACGCCGACGCCCTGGGTTTGTTCGGGCGACATGTAGCAGACCGTACCGACAGTTTGGTCGAGCAGGGTCAGCTTCGATTGTTCGGACAACATCGCCAGACCAAAGTCGAGAATCTTCGCGCGGCCGTCTTCGGTAACAAGAATGTTGCCCGGTTTGATATCCCGATGGACAACACCGTGGGCGTGCGCTTCTTGGAGTCCTTCGGCTACTTGGCGGGCGAGATCGAGGGCTTCAGGTAGCGGCAGCGGGCCTTGCTCGATTTTCGCTTCGAGGGATTCGCCCCTGACGAGCTCCATCGCCAAGAAGGTCTTGTCGTCAGCCTCGTCGATTTCGTGGACGTAGCAGATGTTGGGGTGACTCAGCGAGGCGGCGGCCTTGGCCTCACGCTCGAACCGCTTGTGGGTTTCCGGATCAGAGACGAGGTGCGAGGCCAGGAACTTGAGCGCGACGTGACGGCCGAGCTTGAGGTCCTCGGCCTCCCATACCTCTCCCATGCCGCCGGAGCCGAGGCGCCCGAGGATCTTGTAGTGGCTGATCGTTTGCCCGAGCACGGTGTGCTGATTCTAGCGCTCTTTATCCCACTGGGCGAAGGTCTTGCCGGCTTCGGTGAGCTCCTTCAGCAACGGCGCCGGCTTCCACCAGTAGCCGTGCCTTTCGTGGAATTCCAGGATTCGGGCGTACACCTTATCGAGCCCGACGGTATCGGCGTACCACATCGGGCCGCCGCGGTAGGCCGGGAAGCCGTAGCCGTAGAGGTAGATGATGTCGATGTCGACAGCGCGCAGGGCGTAGCCCTCTTCGAGGATGCGGGCGCCTTCGTTGACCAGCGCGTAGATGCAGCGGTCGATGATTTCGTCTTCACCGATCTCGCGCTGTTCGATGCCGGCGTCTTTGGCTAAACCGCGCAGGAGCTGCTCGACTTCGGGGTCCTCTTCGCGGCTCCGGTCAGCGCCGTATTTCCACCAGCCCGCGCCGGTCTTCTGTCCGTAGCGTCCGCGTTCGTATAGCGCGTCTTCACCCATCGGACGACGAGAGCCCTCGGGGAACATGATGTCGCCGTATTCCTTGCGAATCCGCGCGCCAACGTCGAGTCCTGCCAAGTCGCCAGTGGCGAGCGGGCCCATCGCCATGCCGAAGTCGTAGAGCGCCTTGTCGACGGCCCCGACGCTTGCGCCCTCTTCGACCAAGAACGTCGACTCGCGCCGGTACGGGCCGAACATGCGGTTGCCGACGAAAGCGCGGCAGTTGCCGACCAGGACGGCGATTTTGCCCAACCTACGCGAAAGCGCCATCGAGGTCGCGATGACGTCCTTGGCGGATTCTTTTCCGCGCACGACTTCGACCAGCTTCATGACGTTCGCCGGCGAGAAGAAGTGATGGCCGATGACGTCGGCGGGCCGAGTCGTCGCTGAGGCGATCTCGTCGATGTCGAGGGTCGAGGTGTTTGAGGCGAGGATGCAGCCAGGTCTGGCGATTTTGTCGATTTCGCCGAAGATCTGCTTCTTGAGCGCCATCCCCTCAAAGACGGCTTCGACGATGATGTCGACCTTCTCGAAGCCATCGTAGCTCGTGGTCGGCGTGATCATCGACAGCGCTTTGTCGACGTATTCTTGGGTGAACCGCCCACGCTTTTGCGACCGCTCGTAGTTTTTGCGGATGGTCGCCATCGCCTTGTCGACGGCCTCTTGCGAGACCTCTTTGATCATCACGGGGATGCCAGCATTGGCGTAGTTCATCGTGATGCCGACGCCCATGGTGCCGCCGCCGATCACGGCTGCAGAGTTAATCGGTCGGGTAGGCGTGTCTTTGGGTACGTCGGGGATCTTGCGGACCTGCCGCTCGCCGAAGAACGCGTACATTAGCGCCTTCGACTGGTCGTTCTGCAGGCATTCGCGGAACAGCTCTTGCTCCCGCTTGAAGCCCTCTTCAAACGGCAACTTGGTCGCGGCCTCACAAGAGTCAATCGCCTTCTGGACAGCGATCACGTTGCGTTTTTTCTTTGCGGCCTTGGCGCGCATCGCAGCGAAGATCGGGGCGTTCTCTTCGTCAGTTCCCAGGCGATCGTTGCGCTCACGCGTCTTGGGGTAAGGTCTGCCGGCAGCGGCCTTTTCCCTCGCAAAGGCAATCGCGCCCTTCAGCAGATCATCGAAGCCGTCGCCCTCGACGATGGCGTCGACAACGCCCGCCGCAACAGCCTTTGTGGCGGATATCGGATCGCCGAAGGCGCACATCTCTGTGCCAAGCTCAACGCCCACCAGGCGCGGCAGGCGTTGGGTGCCGAGCGCCCCTGGAATGATGCCGAGCTTGACCTCGGGCTGGCCGACTTGACCGGAGGCGACGGCTACGCGAAACGCACAGCCCATCGCGGTTTCCAAGCCGCCTCCGAAGGCTGTTCCGTGGATCGCGGCGACCACCGGCTTCTCAGAGTCTTCTAGACGCAAAACGAGCTCAGGCAAGCTGACGAGTCGTTTCTGACCTTGGCGAGCCTTGTCGAATCCCCTGATGTCAGCGCCGGCGATGAAGGTGCGGCCCCCGCCGATGAGCACAACAGCTTCGACGGCGTCATCCGCTTGGGCTTTTTCGAGTCCCTCCCAGATCCCCTCGGGGACTCCGGGGCTCAGGGCGTTCACCGGAGGGTTGTTGATTTGAATGACGGCAACGTTGCCGTGGACGTGGTAAAGGACGATGTCGTTCATAAGCCTGGCAAGGATATCGCAACAGTGTCGTTCAAAGCAAAAAGGGCGTTCAAAGCAAAAGGTTTGACCTTTACTCGTTATTCCCGCGAGCTAGAATAGGCGCAGCATGATCACTCGTAGACGACTGCTTCTTGGGCTTTCGCTCGCCCCCGCTCTTCAAGCCGCTTCGCCGGCCAACTGGCCGCAGTTCCGAGGGACCGGCAGCCTTGGGACGTCCGACGAAGATCCGCGCCTGCCCGACACTTGGAGCGCGACCCAGAACGTCGCTTGGAAGACGCGGATGGCAGGCATGGCCTGGGGCTCGCCGGTCGTTTGGGGGGATCGCGTCTTTGTGACCAACGCGAAGTCTGACGGTGACGTCGAGCCGGTCAAGAAGGGTCTCTATTTCGGCGGGAATCGCTTAGAACCCCCGAAGGAACCACACACCTGGTCGGTGCACTGCTTGGACCTCAAGTCGGGCGAGCCGATCTGGGCCCAGGACGCGCACAAAGGCGTGCCCGAGACGCCCCGGCATCTGAAGAACTCCTTCGCCTCCGAGACCCCCGTCACCGACGGCGAGCGCATCTACGCCCACTTCGGCCACCTGGGGACCTACTGCTACGACTTCGACGGCAAGCTCGTTTGGTCGAAACAGTGGCCGCGCTACAAGACCCGCTTTGGTTGGGGAACCGCCTCGTCGCCGATCTTGCACGAAGGGCGGCTCTATATCGTCAATGACAACGATGAGAGCTCCTACCTGCTCACGCTCGACAAGATGACGGGCCAGGAGATTTGGAAGACCGAGCGCGACGAGCCCAGCAACTGGTCGACTCCCTACATTTGGAAGAACGCTGAGCGGACCGAGATCGTCACGACAGGGCGCAAGATGGTGCGCTCGTACGACCTTGACGGGCGGGTGCTGTGGGAGCTTTCTGGGACATCGTCAATCGTGATTCCGACGCCGTTTTCGGGACACGGTTTGCTGTACCTTGCGGCTGGATATGTCGGCGACGAGAGCCGTCCGGTCTATGCGATCAAGCCAGGAGCGAAGGGCGACATCACTCTGAACGAGGGCGAGACGAGCAACGAGTACGTTGCCTGGAGTGTGCCCCAAGGCGCTCCGTACAATCCCACGCCGTTGCTCTACGGCGACCTTTACTACACGTTGTATGACCGTGGATTCTTAACCTGCCACGACGCCAAGACCGGCGCCGAAGTATACGGCAAGCAACGGTTCGAGCCCGGCGCGAGCGCGTTCACGTCGAGTCCGTGGGCTTATAACGGCAAGGTGTTTTGTCTGAGCGAAGATGGCGACTGCTTCGTCATCCAAGCGGGAAAGGAATACAAGTTGATTCGCAAGAACAGCCTGGGCGAGCTGTGCATGGCGACGCCGGCGATTGTGGATGGAAGCTTGATCTTGCGGACGGCGGAGAATGTTTACCGCATCACGACGGGCTAGGTGGATGGATAATAAGACCTGTGATCGCTTCGCTTTCAGGACTCACTCCGGTAGTTGAGCTGCCGCGTCAGCAGATCGAGCGGTTCTGCCGCGAGCGGAAGATCCGAAAACTATCCGTCTTCGGTTCCGCAATCCGGGCGGATTTCTCGCCCGATAGCGACGTGGACATTCTAGTCGACTACTTTCCGGAAGAGACGCCCGGGCTGGCGTTCTTCAGCCACCAGGAAGATCTGTCGAGAATCATTGGGCGGAGAGTAGACCTCAACACGGCCAAGTGCCTGGCGGACCGGTTCCGCGAGCAGGTTGTTAGCGAGGCGGTCGCCATCCATGAAGGGACATGACCTGCGCGACACGCTTGAGCAGATGCTCGCCCATACCCGAGAGGCCCTTGGCTTTGTTCGCGATAGAACGTCGGAGCTACCCGCAAGCGCAAGTTCTGAGCAAGGAGACCGGATTCCAACGCGCTTACGGGTCGAGCCCCTACGCGGGTTATGACATGGGCGGCCGGACGATGTTTCCCGTTCCGTATCTGGGCAATGGCCAGGCGCGAGCTCTAGATCGCCTGGTGACGATCCAGAGCGAGGACGGCGCGAAGGCTCACCTGCTGGCCGACATGCGCAAGGCTCGCGTACGGGCCGACAAGATCGGCGAGACTCGCTACGTCGTCTTTGCCGAGCCGACGGCGACTAGCCCGCTCGACCAGCGCACAATCGCGGACTCTCGCGGCGTCGGGTCGGTGGGGGTTTTCTCTCCAATCGTCGACGGCCGCGAGCTCAAGTTCCGGAAGCGAGGAGCGAAGATCGTCGATCGCGAGACCGGCAGCGAGTGGAGCATTTTCGGCAAAGCCGTGGCGGGTGAGCTCGAGGGGACCCAGCTCGAGCCGATCAACCACGGCGTTTTCTACGCCTTCGCCTGGCTATCTTTCTACCCGGAGACGCGGGTTGTGGGCGGCGGCGGTACACCCGGGTTGGACTTCGGACAAGGAGTGGCCCCCGGCATCGGGTCCAGGCCGCCGATTGGTTCGATCTCCGGGATTGATCGGTAGTCGACGTACAATAGGCGCGTGAATTTACGGTTTCGCTCGGCTTGCGCCTGTGCGGCGCTACTGGTCGTCGGCTTGGCCGGCGCTCAAACGCCCAACATCGTCTACATCATGGCCGACGACATGGGCTATGGTGACGCCGGCGCGTACGGCGGCAAGGAGATCCTGACCCCGAACATCGATCGCCTTGCGGGCGAGGGGACCCGTTTTACCCAGGTCTACGCGGGTCACCCGGTCTGCGCGCCTTCGCGAAACGTGTTGATGACGGGGCTCCACACGGGGCACACCACCGTTAGGAACAACTTTGCCGCCATAGGCGGAGTGAAGGGTCTTGGCGGTGGATCGGGCCGCATGCCGCTCAGGGCTGACGACTTGACCGTGGCCGAGGTGCTCAAGAAGGCCGGCTATGTGACGGGGATGACGGGCAAGTGGGGCCTTGGAGAACCGAATACCTCGGGCGAGCCCAATCGGCAGGGCTTCGACGAGTGGTTTGGCTATCTCAATCAGCGCCGCGCCCACACGTACTACCCGACCTTTGTCTGGTTCAACCAAGGTCGTTTCGACCTGCCCGGCAACCAAGTGCACGGCAGCGGTACGCAGTACACGCACGATTTGTTCACTGGCTTCGCGCTGAACTTTTTGCGCCGGCATGCGGACGAGCGGTTCTTCTTGTACGTGCCTTACACGATTCCGCACGCGGCGTTTGAAGTTCCTGACCTAGGCGTTTACGCGGATAAGCCCTGGGATGAGGAGAAAAAAGCCATCGCGGCGATGGAGACGCGCATGGACCGCGATATCGGCCTGATCGTCGATCTGCTTGAAGAGCTGGGGGTCGCCGACGACACAATCGTCTTCTTCTGCAGCGACAACGGCGCCGCGACTCAGATCGACAAGCACTTCCGCGGAACGGGTGAGTTTCGTGAGCAGAAGGGCAGCGTCTATGAAGGCGGGATTCGAACGCCGATGATCGTTCGCTGGCCGGGCAAAGTCGCTCGGGGGAAGGTCAACAAGGATGCTGCCTGGTATTTCGCCGACTTCCTTCCGACAGCGGCCGACATTGCCGGAGCCCCCGTCCCGTCGAATCTTGATGGCACGAGCGTGTTGCCGACGTTGTTGGGCAAGAAGCAGGACCTCACGAAGCGCTACCTCTATTGGGAGAGCCACGCACGCGGTTTCCACCAAGCTGCGCGGCGCGGGGACTGGAAAGCCGTGCGCCACGGGGTTGATCAGCCGATGGAGCTGTACAACCTGGCGAAGGACGTTTCTGAGAAGAACGACGTCGGCTCGACGAACCCGAAGGTCGTCCAGGATTTCGCTGAGTATTTTCGAACCGGGCGGACCGACGACCCGAACTACCCGCTCAAGTAGGCCTCGCGGCGCCTTTTCCGAGCCGCCTGCGTGAGCGGGCGGTCTTCCGGTATGGGCTGTGACAGTCGTTTGCGCCAAGGGAATACACCCCGCTGACGCTGACGCAGGGTGCTCGGAATCGGCGCTATACTCGCAGCCAAATGATGCGACGCATTTTGCCCCTTTGTCTGCTAGTCCCCGCGCTCACGGCGGAAGTCGTTAGCGTCGAGATCACTGAACGCTCCGCCGTTCTCGACGGGAAGGCGTTCGGAAAGGCCGGCGCCTACGAGCGGGTGATCGGCCGAGCTCACTTCGAGGTCGACCCCAAAGCCAAGGCGAACGGGATCATTCACGACCTCGAGCTGGCCCCACGGAACAAGAACGGACGCGTCGAGTTCTCGGCGGACGTCTACATTCTCAAGCCGGTCGAGGTGGACAAGGGCTCCGGGACCGCGCTGCTCGAGGTCGCGAACCGTGGAGGCAAGGGTTGGCTTCGGTTCAATCGCGCCGCCGCGTCCCGTGATCCCAGGACCGCGGAAGAGTTTGGCGATGGGTTCCTTCTGGAGCTAGGCCATACGCTCGTCTGGGTTGGTTGGCAGTTCGACCTGCTCGCTAGTGAACACGCCGTGCGCCTCACCGCGCCAGTCGCGAAAGGCGTGACCGGCTGGACTCGCTCCCATTTTTCACCCAGCGCCCACGGGCGCGAGTTTTCAGTGGCCGGGAGGGGGCATGCGGCCTACCCGGCGGTTCACCCCGCCGATCCGGAATCAATGCTAATCGTGCGGCAGTACCAAGACGGGCCGGGGCGCGAAATCCCACGCAAGCAGTGGCGGTTTTCCGATCCCGAGACGGTCACGCTTGATGGCGGCTTTGCGGCTGGCAAGACCTACGACGTGGTCTATAGGGCGGCCGATCCCGGGATTGCGGGGCTGGGCGCCGCCGCGATTCGCGACTTCATTTCGTTCCTGAAGTTTGGCAGTGAAGACGAAGTTGAGTTGGGTGAGCTGAGCGAGGACCTGACGCATGCGATTGCCTATGGAAGCTCCCAGAGCGGGCGATTCTTGCGGACGTTTCTTCTCGAAGGGTTCAATGCCGATGAGCAGGGCCGCAAGGTCTTCGACGGCGTCTGGCCCCACGTCGCCGGCGCCGCGCGCGGGAGTTTCACTCACCGTTTTGCGCAGCCCACTCGGCAGGACCCTTACTACACGGTGGAGATCTTCCCCTTCCGCGACTTGCCTGATGATCATCCCCACACGGGCGTCAGCGACGGGATCCTCTCGCGAGCCGAGGCGGGCGGTGTGACGCCGAAGGTCGTATACACCTTGACGTCGAGCGAGTATTGGAACCGCTCGGCCTCGCTGATGCATACGACGATCGACGGCACCGCGAACGCACCGCTCCCTGAGACGACGCGGATTTACTACTACGCTGGAACGCAGCATGGCGCGGGGCGTGTACCTCCAGGCAAGTCACAATCACTCAAGTATTCGCTCAACAGCAACGACTATCTACCGCTGAATCGAGCGGTGCTGGTGGCGCTGGGGAACTGGGTCAAGGACGGCAGGGAGCCGCCACCGTCCAAGTATCCGAGCGTCGATGAGTTGGCCGCTCTAGGAAAACTTCGTTTTCCCCACGTACCCGGCTTGCGTCCGCCGGGGCATCAGCGTCGGGCCAAGCCGCTGGATTTCGGGCCGGAGTATGGCGAGAAGGGGATCATTGCCTTCCAGCCGCCCAAAGTCGCCGGGCCCGCCTACGGGGCGAAGCTCCCTCAGTTGGACGAGGACGGGAACGAGCTTGGGGGCGTGCGCCTGCCATCGGTCGCGGTCCCGCTGGCGACCTACGGGGGCTGGAACCGCTATCATTCGAGCGTGACCGATGTCGACCATTACCCCGGCAACTCGGGAAGTACGATCCCGTTTGCGTGGTCGAAGCAAGAGCGCCTGAGTGGGGCCGACTCACGCGCCTCGGTTGAGGAACGCTACCCCAGCCGCGCGGCCTATCGCGAGCGGGTGACCAAGGCGGCGAGCTCGTTGGTGTCACAAGGGCGCCTTCTGAAACGAGATCTTCAAGACGTGGTCGAACACAGCCTCGCGCTGTGGGATCACCTCGAGGCTCGGTATTCGCGGTAAGCTCCGCGGGCGTCAACCGCGGCGATTGAGCAAGGGTGCGCGACATATTCGTGCCGATCTCGATGAAACAGGATTCTGCAGGGCGGCGTTACTGGAGCCGCGACCGGGAGGGAGCGGTTGTTGGGGTACGCGACAACCGCTCCCTCCCGGTCGCGGCTCCGGTAACGCCGCCCGCCTGAGCTTCTGCTTCCGGCCCGGCCGCGGCGCGCCTTTGGCGCTCCGCAGCAATCTGAGCATCCTCCAGCGCTCAGACCGGCGTGAAACGATTGCGGTTACGCTTTGAAGTCACTCTCATGTCGCGCACCCATTGAGCAAGACGCCGGGCTCACCCCAGCGACTGGTAAGCTGAGCTTGGGGATGGAAGGCTTCGTCGATGTCCGCAGCTTGGGGGTCAAACCACCGCGCGTCAAGCCAATCGTCCCGGCCTATGACGGGCCCCATCCGGGGCCGGCTGGAAGGCGGCCGGATTGGCTTAGGGCGCCCGCGCCGGTCGGCGCCAACTACCGCGAGCTCAAGCGTCTCGTCAGCGATTTGAAGCTCCACACGGTGTGCGAAAGCGCCGCCTGCCCAAACATCGGCGAATGCTGGAACCGGCGCACCGCGACCTTCATGATCCTGGGGAACGTCTGCACCCGACGCTGTGGGTTCTGCGCGGTCCAGAAGGGCGCCCCAGAGCCAGTGGACTATGACGAACCCCGGCGGGTTGCCGAAGCGGTGGCGCTGATGGGGCTCGACTACGCCGTCGTAACCAGCGTCAACCGCGACGACCGCAAAGATGGGGGCTCGGAGCTCTTCGCTGCGACCATCAAGGCAATCCGCGAACGCAACCCGGGGCGCCGAGTCGAAGTTCTTGTTCCCGATTTTCAGGGCTCGCACGCAGCAATGGATATCGTCCTCGAGGCCAAGCCCGACATCCTGAATCACAACACCGAGACAGTGCCTCGGCTCTATCGCTCAGCGCGTGTGGGTTCGCGCTACGAACGCTCGCTCGACATGCTGGCTTACGCGAAATCCGCCGCGCCCGACATCCCCACGAAATCCGGGCTGATGCTGGGTCTCGGCGAAACTGAAGACGAAATTGTGGCCGTCATGCGCGACCTGCACGCGAGCCGCGTCAACATTTTGACGCTTGGCCAATACTTGCGGCCATCACGCGACCATCTGCCGATCGACCGCTACTACTCGCCGGCCGAGTTCGCCCGTTTGAAGGCCAAGGGCGCCGAAATTGGCTTCGGTCATGTAGAATCAGGACCGTTGGTCCGCAGTTCGTACCACGCCGACGTGTCCGGCTCAGCGGCTAAGACGAATTGACCGCTGGAATCACAATGAACAGACGAGATCTCATCAAATCCGCCGTACTCGGGGCCGGCGCGGCCGCGACTTCGAGCGCGCAGCACATTCATGTCACGACGATCGCACCGGCGGCCGCCGCCGCGGCCCACGCCGAAGCGGCTTGGACGCCGACGGTGTTCGACGCCCATCAGAACGACACGGTCATCCAGTTGACGGAACTGATCATCCCAACGACGGATACCCCGGGGGCTAAGGCCGCCAAAGTCAACGAGTACATCGACCTGATGCTCGCCGATGTCGCGGAAGATCATGGCCACTCGTTCCTCAAGGGCCTGGGCTGGCTCGATGGATACTCGATCAAGCAACACCAAGCGCCGTTCGTGAAACTATCCGAGTCGCAGCAGGTGAAGATCCTCGAGACCCTAGACGGGGCGAAGGATGAAGAGCTCCAACCCGGGGCCGATTTCTTCAAAGAGCTCAAGCGGATGACCGTCAGCGGCTACTACACGTCGAAGATCGGGATTGCCGAGTTGAACAAGGACGGTGTGCCGGCGACTTTCGCCTGTACGCACGAATCGCACGCCTAGCGCAGGCGCCGGTGATTTGAGCCCCGACCTGGCAGGTCGGGGGAACGCCGGTCGAGGAGCCAGTCGAGATTGAAGTTCGGCGCCTATCGTTCGATTTTGCTTCGCAACCCCGCGCCACCGGCCCGGGGCTCAATCGGATCCATGGCACTTGCGCTGCTACTAGCGCCGACGGCGGTTGGAGCCGCGGAATTTGTCCGCGAAGTTCGTCCGCTTCTCGAAAAGCATTGTTTCGCCTGCCATGGCGAGAAAATCCAGCAATCGGGCGTTCGCCTCGACAACCTTTCAGAAGACTTAGTCCAGCACCGTCGCGACGCCGAGATCTGGCACACCGTCCTCAATAAGATCAGGCGGAATGAGATGCCCCCCAAGGGCTTGCCGCGTCCCGAGCGAGCGTTGAGGGATCGGGCGATCGAGGCCCTCCAGGGCGCGATCGACCTAGCGATCGCCGCGCGGCGAAGCACCGGCGGGCGCACCGTCCTGCGGCGCCTCAACCGCACCGAATACCAAAACACGATGACCGACTTGCTCGGTTTCGAGATGGACTACGCGCGCGACCTTCCCCCAGAAGGGTCCTCGCGGGATGGATTTCGGAACAACGGCTCATCCCTCCGGATGACCTCCGTCCAGCTCGAGTATTACCTCGAAGCGGCGCGCACGGCCTTCGGGCGGATCATAGTGACCGGCGGCCCTCCAGAGACGTTTTCCCATGTCTTCACCGAAAGCAATCTCGACCGCTGGCTGCTGCAGGCGGAGCAGATCGCGAAGACGAACTTCGTCAGCCGAACCGAAGCCTTCCTCGGCCACATGGAGCCGTGCTACCCCGAGGCCGGCGAGTTCTTGGTCACGGTCACAGCCGGGGCGGACCTCAGGCCCGGCAAGGGTCCTCCCATCATGCAGGTGTCGGTCGGCTACCGGCCTGACACCAAGATTCTGTTCGACACAGCCGGTACGGTTGAGCTGACGTCGCCTGACGCACGGACGTTCGAGTTCCGCGGCCGCATGGAAAACTACCCCAAGCCGGTTCGCGGGCAGAGCAAGTTCCCCGGCCTGGTCGTCCGCGTCACCAACGTCTACGGCGACGGGACGCCTAGGCCCGAGCTCAAGACCCGCAAGGACGAAAAAGGGAAGAACATCCGCTACTACGACGAAGAGCCGCACTTCCCCAAAGTTCGAGTCGACAAGGTCACCTTCGAAGGGCCTGTATTTGACCGCTGGCCGCCTGAGAGCCATCGACGAATTCTGTTCGATGCGCCGCTTCAAAATGACGCTTACGCGCGGGAAGTTCTATATCGCTTCATGGCGCGCGCCTGGCGACATCCTCCGACTACCGCCGAGGTGGGCCGATACGTTGATTTCTTCGACTCACTGGAGGAAAATTTTCCCGTGTTCGAAGAGCGCATGCGGGAAGTCTTGGCGATGGTCCTGATCAGCCCGGAGTTCCTCTACCTGATGGAGCCCGAAAGCCTTGACAAGCGGCCGTTGGACGCCTGGGAGCTGACGTCGCGGCTTTCGTACTTCCTATGGAGCACGATGCCGGACGAACGCCTGTTCTCACTCGCTGAGAGCGGAGATATCTTGCTGCCCGAGACGCTCAACGCGGAAGTCGAGCGCATGATCGCCGACGAGCGAGCGTGGCGATTGGTCGACGAGTTCGCGGGCGACTGGCTGAATCTCGACGCGCTTGACCAGGTGGTCGTCAGCGAGGACTACCACCCCGAATTCACCGACCACCTGAAAGAGCAGATGCGCCAAGAGACCCGCCACTTCCTCATGGAAGTTCTGCGTGAAGACTTGAGCGCGACCAATCTGATCGATTCGGACTTCCTTGTGCTCAACGAGACGATGGCGCGGCATTATGGCATTGATGGCGTCTGGGGCTCGAAGTTTCGACGTACCCCAGTGAGCTCGCGGGGGGGACTGCTCACCCAGGCGTCGGTATTGCTCGGCGCCTCGACGGGCGAAGACTCGCATCCAATCAAGCGCGCGGTGTGGGTCCGCAAGCGGCTGCTGGACGACCCCCCGCCTCCTCCGCCGCCGAACGTCCCCGAGCTCGATAGCGAGAATCCCCACTTTGAGGGCCTGTCGATCCGAGAGCAGCTTCGCATGCACCGCCAAGATGCGGGTTGCAACCAATGCCACCGCGAGATTGACCCTTGGGGCGTGGCGTTTGAGCACTTCGACGCTGTTGGGCGATGGCGCGACCAAATCCGCCGTATGCGTCCCAAGACTGACGAGGAGGCAGCGCCAGAGTTCGATCTCACTCCGGTCGATGCACACGAGACCCTTCCCGACGGGACCGAGATCAACGGGGTGGACGACTTGCGCGAATACCTGCTCGGTACTCGAAAAGAAGATTTCGCCCGGGCGTTGGTCACTAAACTCATGGCCTATGGGTTGGGTCGTTCGCTCGAATTCACCGACGACCGCCAAGTGGAACGCTTCACCGCGGACTTTATCGCGAACGACATGAAGTTAAAAGGTTTGGTCAAAAAGGTTGTCAGCAGCGACCTGTTTAGGACAAAGTAGAGGCAACACGCGCATGAAGTCGTCTCACTTGGATCGTCGCACGGTGCTTCGCGGCGCCGGAGTTGCGCTCGCGCTGCCGTTCCTGGATTGCATGGCCTCGGCGAAATCGCCGGCGCCACGACGTTTCTGCTCGTTCTACTTCCCCTTCGGCGTCGCGTTGCCGCCCGAGGACTCCGTGGACGCTCAATGGCGTTGGTTCCCCAACGGCGGGGAGAGAGATTTCAAGTTCACCAAGACGCTCGACGTACTCGAGCCCATCCGCGATCAGATCACAATCTTGCAAGGGCTGTCGCACCCGCGCTGCCGGACGATGGGCGCTCACGATACCGGCGATACGTTTCTGACGGGCAGTAATCTCGAGGGCAAGTTCCTCAAGAACACGGTTTCGGTTGACCAAGTGGCGGCGGGCGCGATCGGGGCTCGGACGCGGTATGCCTCGCTGGTGCTCTCGACTGACGGAGGCGTCGGCGAACCGACTCGCGCCAGCACCCAGTCGTTCAGCGAGAACGGACACCCGATTCCCTCGATCAACTCGCCCGAGACGCTGTTCAATCGACTATTCGGCGTCGACGATGCTGACCTTGAGCACGAGCGCCGCACGCTCTATAGCTCAAGAAGTTTTCTCGATCGCGTCGTTGATGACTCCAAAGACCTTCGCCGAGACCTCGGCGCCCAAGACAAGGTCAAGCTCGACGAGTATCTCGAGTCGGTTCGGCAAGTCGAGCAGCGCGTCGAGCGTTCGCAGGCTTGGCTCGAAATTCCGCGGCCGGAGTTGACCGATGAAGACCGCGAGAGGCTCCACCTCGACGCCGACGACGAGGCCCCCAAGGAGCTGATGCGAACGATGTACGAGTTGATCTACCTAGCCTTCCGGACCGACTCGACGCGGATCGCTACGTATCAGATCGCCAGCATGGGCGACCAGTCCTCGCTTGCCGCCAAATTCCCGCAGCTGCTCGGGTATGCCGGCACGCTCCACCGGCTCGCGCACGATTGGAACAAGCCCGGCGGGACGGAGGACCTCGGCAGGTGGGACCGCCACATGGCCGGCGAGTTCGGGGCGTTCTTGGAGCGGCTGCGTTCGACGCCTGAGGGCGACGGAACCGTGCTCGACAATACGCTGGCGTTCTATGGCACAAGCAACAGCCAGACGCACAACAACACGAACTATCCGCTGATCCTCGCAGGCGGGCGCGGGATGGGATTGGAGCCGGGGCGTTTTCTGAAATTTGGCGGCGAGACGCCCTTGTCGAACCTGTTCGTGACGGTTTTGGACCGTCTTGGAGTTCCGACGACCGGCTTCGCCGACAGCACCGGGGAGTTGTCGGAGCTGTACAGTTAGGATCCGGTCAAGGCAGAACCCGCTCCCTGGCGGTCGCGGCTCTGACGTCGCGATTCGAATCTCAACCGCTGGATTCAGAGCCGCGACCGCAAGGGAGCGGGTTCTGCCTTCACGTGACCATGCCAGTAGCGACCCTGCGATTACAGCACTTGGCCCTCGAGGTCAGCGATATGGAGCGTTCGATCGCCTTCTATCGCGACTTCCTGGGCATGAAGCTGAGCGAGCGCCACCCGGCGGGCGAAGTCGAAGCGATCCCGGTGGAGCTTTGCTTCATGCGTTGCGGGCGGGCGCACCATGACTTGAACCTGGTGCACAACCCCGCCAAGACTTACCGGTCGCGCCCGCAGACTCCAGCCGATGATTTAGACGGCCCGCCGTCCATCCATCACTTCGCCTTCGAGCTCCAAACTCGGCAAGACTGGCTCGCCATGCTGGACAAGGCCAAAGGCATGGGACTGAAGGTTATCCGCGGTCCCGTCGTCCACAGCCCATGGGATCCGCGCGGCGATGGCTCCTGGGGGGAGAACGAATCCTTCTACGTGCTCGACCCGGACAATCATCGGATTGAGATTTTCTGCAACATGGCGACGGTCGCCGCCGACGGCGTCTACCTGAACTCGAAGGGCGAGCGGATCGAACAGGCAACCGCCGACGAGATCTGAGCCGTGGGCCTACCGACGTTCGTTCCGGCGCTTGTCGTCGGCGCCGGTCCGACTGGCCTGCTTACAGCGAATCTGCTCGGGACATACGGCGTCGAGGCCCTCCTGATCGAGCAGAATGCAGCGACCTCAGACCTGCCCAAGGCGATTCTGCTCGACGACGAAGGCCTGCGAGCCTTGCAGGCGGCGGGGCTTGCCGACAAGATTATCGAGCGGATGATTTTGGGCTATGGCGCGCGCTACTACGGCGCTGACGGCGAGTGCTTCGCGGCGGTAGAATCGCGTGTCACGCGACACGGCTATCCGCACCGCAATTCGTTTCTTCAGCCGGAGCTAGAGCGGATCATGGCTGTTGGAGCGCTGCGGTTCCCCAGCGTTCAATGCGAGTTCGGCGCCCGGCTGGTGTCGTTCCGGGGCGAGGGCGAACGTGTTGTTTTGTCGCTGGAGCTTGCCGGCGGCGGCTTGCACGAGATGACTTGCAGCTTCCTGTTGGCCTGCGACGGCGCTCGCAGCACGGTACGAGAGCAGCTCGGGATTGACATGGCGGGGATGACCGACTCGCGCGACTGGGTTGTCGTCGACACGGTCAACGATCCTGACCCAGACCCGTTTTCGAAGTTCTTCTGCGACCCGGCCCGTCCGATGGTCTCGATTCCCGCGCCTGGTGGAGGCAGGCGTTACGAGTACATGATCTTTCCGGGGGAAGACTCCGAAGTCCTGTCGCGGCGCGAGACTGGAGTGAACCCCAAGCGTGAGACAGTCGAAATCGGGACAGGTTACGATTCACCGCAAAACGCTTGCCTTCTTCGCTGTATCGTCGCACGCTGGTCCTAGCCGGGGAAGCGGAAGCGGGCTCTGCTGGAGAGCAACCCGCCAAGGAATACCCGGCCGCAAACTCATCAAGACGATGAGCGCCGGGGGCGGCCGCCAAGGTCGCTCCCGGCTTCTCCAACGCCGGCGATGTCTCCCTGCCCGCCCAGGGCCCATCGGATTGATAGATTTGCCTATGCCTCTCAAAACTCATACTTCGGATTCCTCGCTGCTGTTGCCGCCGGCCGCGCCAGCGCTTCAAACTCCGCCGGCGGACGATATCCCAACGCCGAATGCAGCCGGCGTTGGTTGTAGATCTCATCAATGAACTCGCCGATCGATGCGCGCGCCTCGTCAAGCGTGCGATAACGCTGCAACCAAACCTCCTCCGCCTTCAACGTCTTCATGAAACTCTCCGCCCGCGCGTTGTCGTAGGGGTTGCCGCGGCGGCTCATCGAGATGATCGCGCCGTGCTGCTCCAGTAGCTCGACATAGGCGCTCGAAGCGTACTGTACGCCTTGGTCGGAATGATGCATCCACCCCGCGGCAGGGCGTCTGAGCTCGAGCGCATCGCGCAACGCCCCTACAGCCAGCTCAGCTTTGAGCGTCGTCCCCAGCCGCCAGCCGACCACGCGTCGCGAGTAGGCGTCCAACACCACGGCGAGGTAGACGAACGCCTCGCGCAAGCGAATGTAGGTGATATCGGATTGCCACAACTGATCGACGCCGTCCACATTCAGGTGCGCCGCTAGATTCGGATAAACAGGTAAGAAGTGGTTCGAATCCGTTGTTAGCACGAAGCGCCGCTTGAGTACCGCCAGCAAGTTGTCCTTACGCATCATCCGCAGGACCTTTTTGTGATTGACGAGGAAGCCTTGGCGGCGCAGCTCGGCCGTCACGCGGCGGTAGCCGTAACGACGATTCTCGAGCGAAATCCGCTGCATGCGGTCACGCAATTCCATGTCGCACTCGGCGGGCGACGACACGGCGAGCCGGCGATAGAACCCGGCGCGATTCACGCGTCCGAGCTCGCAGGCGTGTTCGACGCTGAGCGAGCCTTTGGCGCTGATCTGCTCGACGATGGAGTAGATCCGCTCGCGCCACCGGCGTCGTTGGTCGGGGCTGCGAGGTTCAAGGCGCGAAAGGCTTGTCCGAAAAAATCGAGCTCTGCGGCTTGTTTGCCGAGCAGTCGTTCGAGCTCTGCGATGCGTTCGTCGCGCGGATCGCGAGGGATCTTGGGCGGCGCCGAGCGGCCGGGTTTCGGCCGGCCTCGCCGCCGGCTCAAGCCGTTGACGCCTTCCTGGCGATAGGCGTCCCGCCAGCGGTACAGCAGGCTGCGCTTGACGTCCAACTCGCGGCTTAGCGCTGTGCCGCTCTGGCCGGCTAGGAGCCGCCTGGCGGCGGCTTCCTTGAACTCCACCGTGAACTCCCGCGGCTTGCGCGGCTTGAGACTTTCCATCCTGGACTCCTTTCCATTCGCTGAAATTCGTCCCGAATTTCAATGTCTCATTTTTAGGGTTCACTCCAGACCATTCGATCGGTATTGTCCCGCTTTAGACTCGTGCGCGATGAGGACATTCTGCGCTCCATGGTCTACACCTTCCACGCGCGCGTCGCGGAGCGGCTAACGTCGGGCCGTATTGCCCTGCTCGGCGACGCTGCTCACCTCTCGCCGCCTTTTGCCGGACAAGGGATGAACGCCGGACTCCGTGACGCCTTCAACGTCGCTTGGAAGGTGAAGATGGGGCTGGCCAGCCCTTGCTCAGCCAACATTCTCGAGACCTATCAGACCGAGCGCAAAGGGCTGGCGGCCGAGATGATCGAGTACGCGGTAGCGCTTGGCGAGATCGTCATGCCCGTCGGCGGGCTTGACGGACCGGCGAAGGCCAGGATTCGCGATCACCTGGTTGGCGGGACAGGTTCGCTGCGGGCGAAGCCAGAGTCCGTCTATGCCGATGGATGGCTGCTTGGGAGCCCCCGCGGGCCCCTACT
Organism: Bryobacterales bacterium; assembly: GCA_965247515.1. Taxonomy (GTDB): domain Bacteria; phylum Acidobacteriota; class Terriglobia; order Bryobacterales; family UBA6623. The sequence goes on from OZ252029.1 coordinate 3,979,165, forward strand.
CGGCACAGGCCTTCCGCAGTTTCCGGTGCGCCTGGAAGACGGTGACGTCCGACGGCTCGACGATGTCCTTGGTCCCGGCTTCGCGTTCGCGGCGCTCGGCGATGAAGCCGCAAGCGCCCTTGCCGAGTTAGGCAGCTCCGTAACGGAGCCACTAGGGGCCGTTGCCCTTGCGATTGAGGGGAGTGCATCGGACATCGTGAGCGTCGAAGTAGTAGATAACGACTTTGGATTGAACGCCTGCGGCGACCAGATCCTTCTCGTACGACCCGATCGATTTGTCGCCGCCCAGTGGGAGGCGACCGACTCCGGTAGAATTGCGGGCGACGTCAGTTCTCTTCTGGCATCTCGTCTTTCCGGGCGCCCTGCGTGAGGCAAGACGGGCTTGGCATGCCAAGCCCCTACGTCGTTGAAAACAAACGATTGTCCGTAGGGGCGAGGCATGCCTCGACCGTCTTTCGCTGACGCAGGCGGCTCGGAGAACGCGCTCTAGTCCGACTCAAATTCGAGCACACGAACATCCGGCAGATTGCGGTAGCGCTCGGCATAGTCCAAACCGTACCCAACGACAAACACATCGGGCGCCTCGAAGCCGCGATACTCGACCTCGACCGGTTCGGCGCGCCGAGAAGGCTTATCGAGCAAAGCGGCGATCTTGACCGAACGAGGGCCTCTATTTGATACCAGGCGAAGGAGCGCGTTAGCGGTTCTTCCGGTGTCGATAATGTCCTCCACGATCACAACGTCGGCGCCGTCTACCTCCAGGTCGGGATGCACTTCAATCTCGACCCGCCCCGAGCTCGCCGCGGTATCGAGGTAGCTTCTCGCGCGCACGTAGCTGATGCGAACGTCCCGGTCGATCGAACGCGCGAGGTCGGCGGCGAACGTTCCGGCGCCCTTGAGAACGACCACCAGCCAGAGCTCAACCCCGTCGTCTGTTACCGGATGGTCGGCCGAAATCTGTTGCCCGAGCTGGCTCACGCGCTCGCGCAACCGATCGGCGGAAATAAAGGGCCTCAGCGCACGAACTTCCAAACAGGCATTCTGTCAGCCTCAGAGCGAACTAGTATAGCGTTTCAATAAAACATATCTATCCCGTAACGTTTCCTGCTAGGCTGGACGCATGCCGGGAAAATCAAAGCGTCTCAAACTCGTTCTCGCGCCCCAAGAGGTGCAACATCTTCAGCGCCTGCGTGCTTCGCGGACGGCTCCGGTTAGGGAGGTGCAGCGGGCTGAGATTCTGTGGCGTTATCATTCCGGCGAGACGATCGCCGAGATTATGCGAGCGGTCAAGATGACGCGCAAAAGCGTCGGCAAATGGATCAACCGAGCCCTCGCCATAGGCGTGGAAGCAGCGCTCAAGGATGCCTATCATCGTCCCCGGCCGCCCGGCATCACCGCCGATGCCAAGGCCTGGGTGGTGCATTTGGCCTGCAGCAAACCCACCCAACTCGGTTACGCCGCCGAGCTGTGGACCCGCAGCGCGCTCGCTCTACACGTGCGCCGGCATGCCGTGGAAGCGGGCTATCCGGCCCTGGCCCAAGCGGCTAAGGCGACCGTACATCGTATTCTGGCCGAGCAACCTCTGCATCCGGAGAAGGTGAAGTACTACCTCGAGCGTCGCGATCCCGATTTTGAGTCCAAGATGCGGCAAGTGTTGCTGGTCTACCGCGAAGTGGCCTTTCAGAATGAAAGCCTTCGCGACGGCCTATCGCCGGGCGTGATCACGGTTTCGGTCGACGAAAAGCCCGGCGTGCAAGCGATCGCCAACGTCGCGCCGGACCTGCCGCCGAAGCCTGGGCGGCATCCCTGTGTGGCTCGCGACTACGAGTACAAACGGCTGGGAACGTGCTCGATTCTGGCGGCGCTGGACTTGCACTCCGGCCGGGTAACGGCGCGGGTGGAGCGGCGTCACCGCAGCCGGGAATTCATCTTGCTGCTCAAGGATTTGGACCAATTCTACCCGGACCAATGCACGATCCGATTGATCTTGGACAATCACTCCGCCCACATATCGAAGGAGACGAAAGCCTACTTGGCGACGCGTCCGAACCGCTTCAAATACGTGCACACGCCGACCCACGGGTCCTGGCTCAACATAGTCGAGACGCTGTTTGGCAAGATGGCGCGCACGTTCTTGAAGCGTATCCGAGTCGCGTCGTGGGAGGAGCTGCGGGAACGAATTCTGCAGGGGATCGCGGAGATCAACGCGGCTCCGGTGGTTCACCGCTGGAGGAAGTTCGAGGCGCTTGAGGTCGCCTAGAGAGGATATGTGTTAGTGAAACGATATACTAGCAATGCTCAAGCCCGTTGCCGCTTACAGCGCCGACGCCTATACTCGTCCGAATGAAGACTCCGCTGCTCGTCCTTGTAGCGCTCGCCGCGTCTACTCCCGCTTGGGCGGAAACCTATCACGTGTACTACCTCGGCGGCCAATCGAATATGGACGGCTACGGCTACGTCCGCGAACTGCCCGCTGACCTCAAAGGTCCGGTCAAGGGCGTCTACATCTTTCACGGCAATCCCCAGCCCGACGGCGTTGCGGTTGACGGCCGCGGCGTCTGGGCCGAGCTCCAGCCAGGCCACGGCGTCGGCTTCAGCTCCGACGGCAAGAAAAACAAATACTCGGAGCGCTTCGGCGTCGAGCTCACACTCGCCAAGCGCCTCCTAGAGCTGGAGCCCGACCGCAAGATCGCCTTCATCAAATACTCTCGCGGCGGAACGTCCATCGATGAAACCGCCGCACGCTTCTTCGGCAGTTGGGAAGCCGACTTCACCGGCGGTCCAGCCGCATATTCCGGCGTCAACCAGTACGACCATTTCCTCGGCGCCCTCCGCAACGCTTTCGCGCCCCAAGACATCGACGGCGACGGCGCTGATGACACGCTCATCCCCGCCGGCATCGCTTGGATGCAGGGAGAAAGCGACGCCGCCACGGCCCAAGTCGCCAAACGCTACGGCCGCAACCTCAAACGCCTCATGGACCTCATCCGCGCAGCACTGAGAGTCGACGACCTGCCCATCGCGATCGGCCGCATCTCCGACTCGGGTCAAGACGACGACGGCCGCGTCTGGAACTACGGCAACGTTGTCCGCGCCGCCCAACAGGACTTCGTCGACTCCGACGCAGCGGCCGCCATCGTTACTTCGACCGACAACTACGGCCACTCCGACCCCTACCACTACGACACCGCCGGCTACATCGACTTTGGCAAGCAGTTCGCCGAAGCCCTGCACCCTCTTGGCTCAATGACCCTCTGGTAGAGTGGGAAAAGCGCCGCTCGGCGCTTCGGCCTCTCCAGCCAAAACCCCTCAGGGGCGGTAGCTCAGTTGGTAGAGCAACGGCCTTTTAAGCCGTGGGTCCCGGGTTCGAGTCCCGGCCGCCTCACCATGTTTTCAACAACTTACGGACATTCGGCTCGGCGCTGAACCCCGGTTTTCGCCCGCTTTTTGAGCCGTTTTGGACGCAGTTTGGACGCAGCTGCTCTCAAGCGACGATTTCGTCTGACGTTGTGAGCGTCTGCCTCTGCTTGCTTCAGCGCCGGAATCGGGCCGGCGGTCAAAACTTTTCGCGGGACTGGGGACCCCTGCGACCCATCCCAACCCGGCTACAATGCCTGCGCCTGATGCTTTCCCCCGATCAATGGAACTCGCTCAAGAACATCGCCGCCGTTCTCGGTGGCGTTGCCGCCGTCTTCGCAATTCTCGGCGGCCTGATCAAGGCTTGGACGACGTTGCTAGCGCCGGCCTACCGCGATTGGCGGCACCGGCGCACTCTCGAAGGGGCGCTGGGCGCGGAGCTCTATGACGTCGAGGAGATTCGGCGCGCCACCAAGCTCTACGAGCCCCCCGATTGCCAGAGCCTGGACCCGGCCGGGGAAGAGGACTTCCGCCATAACGTCCCGACCCGCGAGCCGCTGTTTGAGAAGATGGACGAGCTTCTCGATCGACCGGATCGCAACAAGTTTCTTTTCGTTCTAGCGGACTCAGGGATGGGGAAGACCTCGTTCCTGCTCAACTATTACGCCCGTCACTGGCGGAGCCGTAGCCGCCGCAAACGCTACGACCTGCGCATCGCGCCGCTGAATCTGCCGCGAGCCGACGAGTGGATCAAAAGACGCCACGGCCCCGCAGCGCACGCGTAGCGTTCTTTTTCTCGACGCGCTCGACGAGGATCGCGCCGCCATCGAGGACCATTCGAAGCGCCTTGGCGAGCTGTTGGAGTTGACCGACGGCTACCGCACGGTGGTCATCACCTGCCGTACGCAGTTCTTCCCTAAGGACGAGGAAATCCCCATCGAGACGGGCAAGCTGCGCTTCGGCGCCGTGCGCGCCGGCGAGTCGCGCGCCTACTACTTCGACAAGCTTTACCTGGCGGCCTTCAGTGATCAGCAGGTCCAGAGCTACCTCAATCGCCGCTTCCCGTTCTGGAAGCGCTCGCTGCGCCGTGAAGCGCGTGAGATGGCGCGCAACATTCAAGATCTCGCGGCGCGGCCCATGCTGTTGACGCATATCGAAGACCTCGTCGCGTCGGGTAAACAAGTCAGCGACTCGTTTGAGGTCTACGAGGAGATGGTCGACGCCTGGATCGAGCGCGAGAAGGGACTCGTCGACAACAAAGAGGCGTTACGGGAGTTCTGCGAGCGCGTCGCCGTCGACATCTTCCTCAAGCGACAAGAGCGCGGCATGGAAAGAATCCCGGGCGAGGAGATCGAGCCGCTGGCGCAGCAACATGGGATTCGTCTCGAAGGTTGACAACTGCGGGGGCGTTCGCTGCTCAATCGTGACGCTGTCGGCAACTACAAATTTGCGCATCGCTCGATCATGGAATATCTGTTCGCCCGCCAGTTTGCGCGTGGCAAGATCGACGTTCAGCCCGATCAGTGGACTGATCAGATCATCACTTTCTTGCTCGAGATGTTGCGCTCCAAGAAGTTCTCGGGCGAGACGTTGCGGGGCCTGACGATCCGCAACCCAGGCGACGGGTTGGAATACGCCCTCGTTCCCGCGGGTCGATTCCAGAGGGGCGCGGTCCCCGGAGACGGTCTGGCTCAAGACAACGAAAAGCCGCGCCGCCAGATCGAGATTACTAAGCATTTCTGGATGAGCACCACGCCGGTCACCGTGGCTGCTTACAAGCGCTTCGCTCAAGCGATGGGTCGAGGGATGCCCGAGGCCCCAGGATTCAATTCCAATTGGAGCAAGCAGGACCATCCCATTGTGAGAGCCAGCTGGGACGACGCCCGCGCCTACTGTGAATGGGCCGCTGGGCGGCTGCCAACCGAGGCGGAATGGGAGTACGCGGCTCGGGGAGGAGAAGAAGGGCTGGTCTACCCCTGGGGCGACGAGCTGAGTGCAGAGAACGCCAACTACGCCTCAACTGACCGAACAGCCCCGGTCAAGAGCTACCCGGCTAATGGCTTCGGGCTCTACGACGTGTCTGGCAACGTCTACGAATGGTGCGCGGATTGGTACGGGGCGGACTACTACAAGTCATCACCTAGTCATGACCCGCCAGGGGCTGCGACGGGAGCCAACCGCGTCATTCGCGGCGGCTCTTGGGTCTACAGCAATCCCAGGTACCTCCGCTGCTCTTACCGCGTCACGGCCGATCCTGACGACAGGTCCTACCTCAGGGGGTTCCGATGCGTCCGGGAAGGTTCCCCTTGATTCTTAAATCCTTTTCCCTTGAGGCGAGCAAAGCGAGCCTTACGAAAATTTTTGATGCCTCAGCCCACAAACTAAGAGCCCGCTATCATCGTCGGCAAGGCCTACGATTTCGCGCCGTCTCGGACTTAGCAACCTGTCAGAACGTCCGGCGTTTCAACACGAGCGCCCGACCTACAATACAACGGTTGGCGCTTCCGGTTGACTGACGTGGCGCAGGCATTCTTGCCTGCAGCGCCGACATTCCTGTCGGCGTCAGCGGTCCTGATTCGTCCTCGCCGGGCCTGCCACGGAAGCCGTCACCTCACCAATCGTCGGACACGACACAAGAATCTCGTCCCCCGCTCCAACTCGATAGAGCGGCAGCGGCGAGCCTGTCAACAAGATGTCCCCGCTGTGTAGCGAGATGCCAAACGCCCGCAGCCGCTCAGCCAGCTCGTACATTGTCGCGAACGGATCGACCATCGCCCGCCCGCGCTCCTCAGCGTTGATCACAACCGCAATCTCAAGCTCCCCGACTTCCCGCGCTCCGGATCTGGCCTCCGGAACGACGTTACCGGCATGAACCGCATTGTTGGCCACCAGCTCAACCGCCGCCGGCCCATCCCCCCGGAACACATAATTGTGCAGCTCGATCACCGGAAAGACCTCACCGACGAAGCGGCCTGGATCCTCCCGCAACTCATCGGGCTTCAGAACATCCCTCGCAAGAGTCACCGCAAACTCGCCCTCAATCCCCAGCTGATCGAACTCGCCCTCCGAGAGCGCGCAGCCACTTTGCCGAAACTCGCCCTCGAAAATATGTCCGAAGACCGGATGCTCGACGCCCAGCTGCCGCCTCACCGTCTCGCTGACGCAGCCAACCTTGTATCCGGCAACTCTCTCGCCCCGCGCCTCGCGCAGCCGCGCCGTCTCGATCTGCAGCCGATAGGCATCGGCGAGCGACAGCGACACGCCCGCTTCCGCAAACATCATCCCAGGCGAGTGGGAATCGTAATCATCTAATTGCCGGCGGGCAAGACCCTCGAGCTCAACAGGCGACATCGATTTCTCCTACCATGAGCGTGATGCGGACAACCCTGGTCGTCGTGGCTCTCTTGGCCGGCTGCACACAAGCCCCTGAGCCGGCCCCGCCGCAACGCCCGAACATCATCTACATCCTCGCCGATGACCTCGGCTACGGCGAAGTCGGCTGCTACGGCCAGCAGAAGATCCGCACCCCAAACATCGACCGCCTAGCCGCTGAAGGCATGCGCTTCAGCGACGCCTACTCCGGCGGCGCCGTTTGCGCGCCGACGCGATCAACGATTATGTCAGGCCTGCATACCGGCCATTCGCCGGTACGCGCCAATGGCGGCGGAAACCCGCTTCTGCCCGACGACCCCACCGTCGCCAGCGTCTTACGCGAAGCCGGATACCGCGCTGCTGGGTTCGGCAAATGGGGCCTCGGCGACATCGGCACCACCGGCGTGCCCTGGGACCACGGCTTCGACGAATTCTTCGGCTACCTCCACCAAGTCCACGCGCACTTCTTCTACCCCGAGTACCTCTGGCGCAATTCGACCCAATATCCGCTCGAGGGAAACCGGCGGGAGAAAGCCGAGGGAATTTACTCGGCGGACGTCATCCACGAGCAGGCGATGGGTTTTCTTCGCAACCACGTTCGCCAGAACGAAACGCTACGAGCCCAATCCTCCGGCGCCCGCGACGAACCCTTCTTCCTCTACTTGGCTTACACGCCCCCGCACGGCGAGTACCAAGTTCCCGAAGACTCCCTAGTCGAATACCGCGGTCAATTTGAGGAGAAGCTGATCGAAGCCCGCGGCGAGCACGACGCCCAACCGGAACCCTTTGCCGCCTACGCCGGCATGATCACTCGCCTCGACCGCCAAGTCGGCGAAGTTCTCTCGGCCGTCGACGAGCTCGGCATCGCCGAAGACACTTTGGTCATCTTCACCAGCGACAACGGCCCGTCACCGCCCCATAACGCCCTCGAGCTCTTCAACAGCGCCGGCGCGCTTCGGGGACGCAAGGGAACCCTGTGGGAAGGCGGCATCCGCGCCCCGTTCATCGCACGCTGGAGCGGACGAATCGCCCCCGGAACCGAGAGTAAACTCCCGACCGCCTCCTGGGATTTCCTGCCAACCGCGGCCGAGCTCGCTCAAGGCTCCCTGCCCAGCAACATCGACGGAGTCTCGATCGTTCCCACCCTGCTCGGCGAAGGCGAGCAGCAACGCCACGAGTACCTTTATTGGGAGCACCCCGGCGGCGACCTCGAGCGCGACTACCGCGCCGTTCGCATGGATCACTGGAAGGCCATCCGCGACGGCAACGACTTGCGGCTGTATGACTTAACCGCGGACATCGGCGAAACACAAGACGTCGCCGACGCAAACCCTGACATCGCCGAGCGCATGTCGGCCATTATGTCCGAAGCCCACACCGAACCCCGTCCCCACTTCCGCAAAGGCTGGACTCCCTAACCCTTTGAACCAGCCCGTGGGACAATAGGAACCACCCACACTCCATGTGCTTCCGCTGCGACATCGCCGCCAAGACCCTCGAGTGCGAAGCCCTCGCCGAAGCCGGCGTCCGCCACCGCATGCGCGAGTACTACCTGCCCATGTTCGAGTCCTTCATCGACAAGACAGGCAGGGCCGACTCCGCCCGCGCGCTCGATGCCGGCTGCGGCAACGGCGTCGCCGTCGAAATGCTCTCGCACGTCGGGTTCTCGTCCTACGGCGTCGACCTCTGGGAGTTCCGTCCCCAACAATGGCGCGAGCGCGAGTTCGAGCGCGGCGCCGGCTGCATGTTCGGCGACGCGACCCGCCTGCCGTTTGCCGACTCGAGCTTCGACATCGTCATGAGCTGCGGCCTGCTCGAACACATCGGCGTCAACGAAACCTGGGAGCCGCGCTACACGGTCGAACCTCAACACGACCAATTCGAACAGCGCACGAACTTCATGCGCGAGTGCCTGCGCGTCCTCAAGAAACCTGGCGCCCTCTACATCGACCACCCCAACGGGGCCTTTCCAGTCGATGTCTGGCACTACACTGGCACCGAAGGCGCGCGGCCCCACTGGCCCTGGGGAAAGTTCCTGCCCGACTTCCGTGAGCTCGGCGACTTGCTCGCCGCCGCCGGCGGCCAAGGCCAACTCGAGGCGATCAGCCCAGGCCGGCGCTTCCACTACAAACAAGTCGGCCGCAAGTGGTGGGGGCAGATCTTCTCAGCCCCGTCCCGAGCGATGTTCTCCCTCATGGAGCGCCCGGTATTCCAGAAGCTCAGCGCGACAGCCCTCAACCCCTACCTGGTCGTCCGCGTCGAAGCCATGTAGGGGCGTAGCGCGCTACGCCCGCTCGACTAACGCTTCTCTTTCGACAACTCCTTCAGCCGATCCGCGACCATCGTCGCCATTTTCGGATTCACTTCGAGCGCCCGCCCGTACGCCTTCACCGCCTCTTCTTTTCGCCCGGCCCGCCGAAGCGCATCGGCCAACGCCGTCAGCGGTTCCGCCCGCTTGGGGTTCTCACGCGCCGCCAACTCCAGGAACGCGATCTCATCATCGGTCCTCTCCTTTCGCTTCAGATAACCGGCAAACCGAAACAGCTCCCCCGGCGCCATATCGTAACCGTCGGCCTCGCTCTTGTTGATTTCTTCGTAGCGCTCGCGCGCCCGGTCGATTCTGTTTAGGATCCGCTCTTAGGGCCGAAGCCGCCGCGAGCGCCGGCAGGAGAACGATGACTCTACGCATTTCGCCGCTCAGTCTAGCAACCCCGCCACAAGCTGAATCCGCGTCGCGCTAGCGGCTACCATTAGCACTGACATGCACCGCCCCACTCGCCGAGAATTCATCGCAACCTCAGCCCTCGCCGCCGCCGGATGCGCCTCACCCGAACCGCCTAAGCCCCCGAACCTGCTGCTGCTTCTGCCCGACCAGCACCGCTTCGATTGGCTGGGCTTGAACCCCAACATCCCCATCCGCACGCCCGTCGTCGACGCCCTCGCCGCACGCGGAGTCCGCTTCACCCAGGCCGTCTGCGCCTCCCCCCTGTGCGCCCCCTCCCGCGCCTGTCTGGCCTCAGGCAAGGAATACGACAACTGCCGCGTTTCGGGCAACGGCGACGACTTCCCGCTCGACCAGACGACCTTCTACCAGGTCCTTCGCGACGGCGGCTACCACACCATGGGTTGCGGCAAATTCGATCTTCACAAGGCGACCGAGTTCTGGCAGCTCGACGGCTCACGCCTGATTGCGGAGTGGGGCTTCACGGCCGGCATCGACAGCGCCGGCAAATGGGACGCCATCCGCAGCGGCTCGATCGAACCCAAAGACCCCTACATGGGCCACCTCCACGCCACCAACCGGGTCCAGACCCACGTCGACGATTTCACCACCCGGCGCGCGCCCAAGAATTTTTCTAACACGTTGCCCACGCCGCTCGAAGAGGAGTCCTACTGCGATAACTGGATTTCGACCAACGGCCTCAACCTCCTGCGCGACGCCCCAGCCGACCAACCCTGGTTCCTGCAAGTCAACTGGGCCGGCCCTCACGAGCCGCTCGACATCACTGAGACCATGGCCCCCTGGTACCGCAAAGAAACCGACTTCCCGCAGCCCAACCAGAACGACCAATTCTCCGCCCGCACCCACACCCGCATCCGCCAAAACTACTCGTCGATGATCGAGAACCTCGATAAGTGGTGCCAGAAATTCATCGACGAAGTCGAACGCCGCGGCGAGCTCGACAACACCATCATCATCTTCTCGTCCGACCACGGCGAAATGCTCGGCGACCATAACCACTGGATGAAAAACCGCCCCTTCCAGCCTTCGGTCGGCGTCCCCCTGATCGCGGCCGGCCCCGGCATTCAGCAAGGGGTCGTCAGCGACGCGTTGGTTAGCGTGATGGACATCGCAGCGACCTGCATCGACTACGCCGGCGCGGAGGTCCCAGTCGACATGGACAGCCGCTCCATGCGACCCCTGCTCGAAGGCCAAACCGGCTCCCACCGCGAAGTGCTACTTAGCGGCCTCAACCCTTGGCGCATGGCCTTCGACGGCCAATACAAACTCGTCCGCGGCTACGATCTCGAATTGCAGGGCTACTACAGCGCGGACAAGATGCCCGCCTACCGCGACGTGATGCATCAAGTCTTGGTCTACGACATGCTTGAGGACCCTCTCGAAAACGTGAACATCGCCGACAAGACCCCCGAGGTGATCGAGCGGCTAACCCCGCACCTCCGTGCGTAGATCATTGAACCGCTAGAATCAAGACCATGAGCGCGACTATTGCCAAAGAATTCGTAACCGTCGAAGAGTACGCGCAGCTGCCCGACGGAGAGTGGCAGAAGTGGGAATTGAGTAATGGGGAGTTGGTTCCGCGTTATGGAGATGAAATGGCAGCAAGATTTGACCACGATTGGCTCCGAGACGAGGTGCGGGTCGAACTGGGCATCTATCTTCGTGCCAACCCAATCGGCCGCGCCGTGACTGAGCATGACTTCCGTCTCGCCGAAGGCATTGTCCGTCGACCGGATTGCTCGGTTATCCTTCGCGAAAACCTCCACCTCATCGCCGACAGCCCGCCGATCGTCCCAGGTCCGCCTGATTTGGCTATCGAATTCGTCTCTCCCAGCAATCGGGCCGAAGATGTAGAGCTCAAGATCAACCAACTACTAGACAGTGGTTGCAAGCTTGTTTGGGTGATTTACCACCGACTCGGAAGGGTCGTCATTTGCGAACTGCACGGGCGGCGCCGCGAAGTGGGCGTCGACGCAGCTCTCGAAGCCCCCGAGCTACTGCCCGGCTTCCGGCTCGAGCTCGAAGATTTATTCGAACGCTCGAGCCTCGCCTCCTGAGCCCGCAAATGGCCGCCCTACGGCCACGGGTCGCGACGACCCTGCTGGCGCTGTCGATGTTCTTCACCGGCGCCGCTGGGTTCATTTTCGAGTGCATTCTCTCGACCGTCGCCACCTTCATCCTTGGCAACTCGATCGAGCAATTCTCGGTCACCATCTCGCTGATGATGCTGATGATGGGCGTCGCCGGGTATTGGCAGTCCAGGCTCAGCGACTCCAACCTGATCTTCAAGTTCCTGCTGGTCGAAACATCACTCGCTCTGCTGGGCGGCTTCGCCCCGATCGCCGTCTACTCGAGCTATGCCTTGATGGAGACCCACTTCGCCCTAGTCCAGTACTTCTTCGTCCTCGCGATCGGCTTCCTCATCGGCCTTGAAATCCCTCTGGTTCTGCGGATCAACCGACTCTACGTCCCCCAGCTCAAGTCGAATATCGCGACTGTCTTCTCCACCGACTACATCGGCGCGTTCGTCGGCGCTTTGATCTGGGTCTACGTCCTCCTCAAATACTTCCCCCTGACCGAGATCAGCTTCTTTGTGGCCGCGTTGAACTTCGCCGTCGCTCTGATAACGTTCGGCTACTTCGCCTATCACGGGGAAGTCTCCAGGCGAATCGCCGCGGTCGCGCTGGTCGCCGTCACGGCAACCGCTCTCGCGTTCGGCTACATTCGTAACCGCGACTGGAACGAAGCCCTCGAGCAACGCTTCTACGACCACCCCATCGTCTTCTCGAAGACCACCAAATACCAGCACCTGGTCCTCACCGGCTCGGTCAGGCCCACCGACTACCGGCTCTACATCAACGGCAACCTGCAGTTTTCGAGCCTCGACGAGCACATCTACCACGAGATGCTCGTCCACCCCGCGATGGCGCTTGCCGGCAAACGCGACCGGGTCTTGATCCTGGGCGGCGGCGATGGCCTCGGCCTTCGCGAAGTCCTCAAGTACGGCGACGTTCGCGAAGTCGTCCTTGCCGATATCGACCCGGACATGATCGCCCTCGCCCGCGACCACGTCGTGATGGGCGAGCTCAACCAAGGGGCCTTCTCCGACGCCCGCGTCATCGCCCAAGCCGCCGCCGGCGTCGCCGAGACCGACCTAGAGGCCCCGGTCTACGAATACTCCGCCGGAACCGGCCGTCTCCCCGAGCTCAAGCAAGCCACGAGCGTGACCGTCTACACCGTCGACGCCGACAAGCTTGCCGACAGCCTCGAGGGCCCCTTCGACGTCATCCTGATCGACCTCCCCGACCCGAATTCAGTCGAGCTCGTCAAACTCTATAGCCGCGAGTTCTACTTCAAGGTCCGCCGCTTGCTCGCACACGACGGTATGATGACCGTTCAATCCACCTCGCCCTATCACGCCAAGGAATCATTCCTCTGCATCCGCCGGACTCTCGAGAGCGCCGGCTTCGAGACGCAGCCCTACCACGACAACGTCCCCAGCTTCGGCGACTGGGGCTGGATCCTCGCCTGGGGCGCCGGCGGCGCCCAGCGGCCGCCGTCCCAACTCGCCATCGCCGAAGACCGCCTCCGCTACCTCACGCCAGAACGCCTGGCGGCCTCGATGTCCTTCGGCAAGGGATCCCTCGAGACCGCCGAAACCGACGTCAACCGTCTGATGCAACCTGCTCTGATGCGCTACTACTTATCCGAGAGTTGGCAGCAATAAGCGCGCGACATGTCGCGCCCCTGCTAGAATCCGAACGCTATGACCAGACGCAACCTTCTCGCCGCCACGGCGGCGGCCCCGATGTTTATGCCCTCATCCGCCCAAGGCGCCAACGAGCGCGTCACGATGGCCCTGATCGGCGCCGGAGGCCGCGGCCGCCGCGTCACCGCCGACTTCATCGAGCTCGGCGCCCAGTGCGCGGCTGTAGGCGATGTCTACGACCTCAACCTTCAAAAAGGCCTCGACGTCGCTGGCGATGGCGCCAAGGGCTACGGCGACTACCGCGAAATCCTCGACCGCAAAGACATCGACGCCGTCTTGATCGCCACGCCCGATCACTGGCACGTGCCGATGATGCTCGACGCCGTCCAAGCCGGCAAAGACGTCTACTGCGAAAAGCCGATGTCGCACTCGATCTCCCAAGGCAACCTCGCAATCCAGGGAGTTCGCGCTACCGACCGTATCGTCCAAATAGGCATGCAGCGCCGCTCCACGCCATGGATCATCGAGACCAAGCAAATGGTTGACGACGGCGCCATCGGCCGCATCATCATGGCCCGCGCCAACTGGAACTGGATCCGCTCGCAGCCGCTCGACAACTCCGAGCTCCCGGGCAAACTCGACACCGATCGCTTTGTCGGCCCGGCGTCAAAAAGTCTAGAGCCGATGATGTTCCGCAGATGGCGCTATTTCTGGGCCTTCTCCGGCGGCAACATGACCGATCAAGGCACGCACCTGATGGACGTCATCCAATGGTTCACCAACGCCGGCACGCCGAATTCGGCCGTCTGCCATGGACGCGTCGTCAACATGCTCGGTTCAGAAGCCCCCGACGTCTTCGCCGCATCATTCGAGTACGACGACGTGCTCGCGACCTGGACCCTGAACTACAACAACGACTACGAAAATGGTTGGCAGATCCGCTTCGAGGGCGATAAGGGCACATTGATCCTCGACGGGCGCGGCTACCGACTCTACGAGGCGCCTTGGGCTAGCAATCCCGAGCCCGTCAAGACCCACGAAGATCGCCTGCCGACCATCCCGCACGTACGCAACTTCCTCGAGTGCATCAAGAGCCGCGAGCAGCCCAACGCACCCGTGGAGGTCGGGCACTCAGCCGTGTGTGGTCCGCATCTCGCGAACATCGCGATGCACACAAAACGCACGGCATTCCTCAACCCCGAAGCAACCGAGACCTACTAGCCTGCTTTTCTCAGTGCGCCGTACTGGCGCGAACACCCTGCGGGGTGAAAGGCCCCGCCGATGAAGATGTCGGTCGACATCGAAGCTGGCGAGCAGCGTGGTCCGGTAACGGGTCGAGCTGAAGCCTCGCGACAAAGTCCGGGTAAGCCGGGCGAGCAAGCCGTTAGGCCGTAACGCGCAGTATGCCTGAGCAGGCCTCGAAAGTGAAGTTGCGGACGCCGACCCGCCTGAGAAACGGGGAAGGCCGCAGCAACCGGGAAGCGACCGACGCATGCACCGGTTGGGTCCGCCGGGGTAGTGGGCGCGGCATGACGGTGAAGGGGGTTCGTAGTCAAAGGCGGGAGGCCCCGTGCGGTGGAGGTCGCAACTCCAAACGTCGCCTACAGGGCGGCGGCCGCGGCGGGGAGTCGGACAGGGCCGAAGTAGTGCAGAAGCGGGGTAACGCCCGTGGAGCGAGGGGCCCTGACTTCCGGCATGCTTGTCAACGAGCGAGAGGACGAGGCGATTGGCGATAAGCCTAGCAACGCCGTTAGGATCCGGAAGCTCGGGCGCAAGCTTTGCCTCAAAGCGAAGCAGGAGCTGGGCGTGCTGCGCCTGCGCGGGGCGCAACTGGGGCCGCCGCCTGCGACAGCGATGAGGTGAAGCCGGTCGGAGAGCCGGATGCGGGAAATCCGCACGTCCGGTTCGATGAGCGGGGACGGGAAACGGAGCCAAGGCGGAGACTGAGACACTGGCGTCGAGCGAAAGCGGCCAGCAACAGCGACTCCCTCCGCCTAAAGCCACCGCGCCCGTCCTCGACTCTACCCAGGTGGCGAGTGAAAGTGCGTAAGAGGGCCGTCAATACGAGGCGCGCGAAGGTTGGCGCGCGGAGGCGTACTCGACAGTACGTTGAGCACGACGAGCGAGCGCAACGAAGTAGTGGCGGGCCTATTGCGTGCTTTCGCCGTCAGCTGGCGAGAAATGCAGGCTAGGGCAGCCATTCTGAGCACCCTGCGTCAGCGGGGTGTCTTCCCGTCGCCTATACCTCACGTCGGTGCAGTCCCGACCGGGGCGTACAGGGTTAGGCTTTCGCGCCCCGCCGGGACAACTTGTACGCAATCGCTCCGCCGGCGATCGTGAGGAAACTCCACAGAGCCTCCTCCTGCCGATTGATGCAGAAGTACCCGAAAACGTAGATGTTCACGATCACATAAACCGCCGGGATTGCCGGCCAAGCAAAGCTAACCCAAGGCTGCTTCTTCCAGCCCGGGCGCCTGCGAAACAAAAACAACGCGAAAACGGCCATCGCCGTCCCGAGCGAAAGCGTAAACCCGATGTAGTAGGCCAAACTCTCGAAAGTCCCAGTCAAAATCAGCGCGATGCAGCAAGCGCCTTGGGCGATCACCGCCACCCAAGGCGTCCCCCACTTGGGATGAATCCGGGCCGCGGCGGCGAAGAAAGCGCGGTCCTTGGCCATCGCGTAGTACACCCGCGGGCCCACGATGCACATCGCGTTGATCGTCGCCAGCAGCGAGAGCGCCATCATCGCCGCGAAGATCCCGCCGCCGCGCGGCCCGAACAGCGAGTCGGCCGCCTGCGCGCCGACGGCGACGACGCCCTTCATCTCCTCGAGCGGATTCGCGTAAATGAACAGGCAGTTCAGCGCGATGAAGAACGCCGTCACGAACAGCGTCCCGATAATCATGGCGCGCGGAAGGGTTCGGTCGGGATCGCGAATCTCCTCGGCTACGTAGACCGCCGCGTTCCAACCGCTGTAGGCGTAGTAGCCAAAGACCAAGCTCAGGGTGAATTGAGTGAAGAGCGAGTGAGTCGAAATCCGGGTCGCTTCTTGCGAGAAGTGGCTCCAGTCGCCGTTGCCAATGGCGAATCCGAACCCGACGAGTGACGCCAGGACGATCAGCTTGAGCAGCGTGAGGGTGTTCTGAGCCTTGGCGGCAATCGACACGCCAAGGATGTTCAATCCCGTGAACGCTACGACGATGGCGCAGGCAAGTAGTGCGCCTCCTCCAAGATTCAGGCTCAGCGGACCAATCGCAACACGTAGCGCCTCGGCGCCCTCGGGGTCGAGAGCGCTCGTGAAATAGCTCAAATACGACGAAACGATCAGGGTGGTCGCGGCGATCGGCGCCGAGAAGCCGGCGAAGAAGCTGATCCAGCCGACGATGAATCCCCAGACGGTGCCGTAGGCTTCAGTCAGGTAAACGTACTCGCCGCCCGAACGAGGGAAGTTCGTGCTCAACTCCGAATAGCAAAGAGCGCCGAGCAGGGCAATGAATCCCCCCGCCAGCCAGACCCCCAGGACCAACCCCACCGAGCCCAGATCACCCGCCATGAAGCCGGTCGAGCCGAAGATCCCGGTCCCGATCATGTTCGAGACCACCAGCGCGGAGGCGCTCCAAAGCCCGAGCTGCCGTGTCAGAGAAGCCGATGGCATCTTGTTAAACTTACTAGCGTCAACTGTGCGAAGGGAAGGCGGAAACGCAAAGACGATGGCCGAGTTTCATGTCGAAGATCACCTAGTCAGGTTGCTGGGCCCAATAGTACTCTTCGCCTCGTTGCTGCAAGGACAGACGCCGCAAGACGCCATGATCGACCGTCAAATCGAAGCGCGCGGGGTACGAGACGCGAGAGTTCTCAAGGCGCTCAAAGCCGTTCCCCGCCGCGAGTTCGTCCCCCCGGACCTGGTTTCAGAGGCGCATCGCGACAGCCCGCTGCCCATCGGACATGGTCAGACCATCTCGCAACCCTACATCGTCGCCTACATGAGCGAGGCGCTCGACGTTCAGCCTACCCACAGGGTGCTCGAAATCGGGACAGGGTCGGGATACCAGGCGGCGGTGCTGTCGAAGCTGGCTCGCAAGGTGTTCTCGATCGAGCTCATCCCCGAGTTAGGCGAGCGAGCCAAGAAGCGATTGACGCGCTTGGGGTTCGACAACGTCGAGGTCCGGATCGGCGACGGCTACAAGGGTTGGCCTGAAGAAGCGCCTTTCGACCGGATCATGCTGACCGCCGCGCCCCCGAGCATACCGGGAGCGTTGCTCGAGCAGTTGGCGATCGGCGGCCGGCTCATCGCGCCGGTCGGCCCGACCTACTCCGTGCAACACCTTGTCGTCGCCGAGAAAGACGACAACGGTCGAATTCAAATGACGTCGGGTATGGCGGTGCGGTTCGTGCCGATGGTTCGCGAGTAAGCGGGCTAGACCGGGCTAGTTCGTGATGTCGCTGGTGATCGAGAGCTCGCGGATCGGCAAGTAGACCTTGTACCACTCCTTCTGCGCATCGCTATCGGCGTAGTCTTCGAGCGCCTTCTCGCTTTCGAACTCCATCGCGAAGGCCGCTTGCTTGGTCTGCGACTTGATTGACCGCAGCCAGACGCGCTTGAGGCCCGGATACTTCATGTTGGCCACGCCGTCGAGTGCGGCCTTGATTTGCTCCGGCGTGGCGCTGTCCTTCCAGTCCAGGGTGATGACATGGATGACAGAGCTGGGCTTTTCGATCTCCGAGTGAGCAGCGCCCACAAGCAGGCCGGCTCCGAACACAACGGCGCCGAGCAAAACGGCAATGACGATTTTCGAGGGATTCTTCATCAGTTAAAACAACTCCTACTGTCATTCTACCCAGCCGGGGCCGCTGTCCGGCTGCATCGCTACGTTAGGCTAGAATCTTCCTCCGAGCCAAGTGTTTAGAAAGATCCTCATTGCGAACCGGGGCGAGATCGCTGTCCGCGTGATCCGGGCCTGCCGAGAGATGAGCATTGGGACGGTGGCTATCTTTTCTGACGCCGACCGCGCGGCCCTGCATGTCCGAATGGCGGATGAAGCCTATCGAATCGGGCCCGCGCCGGCCGCTGAGAGCTATCTCAAGCCCGACCTCGTGCTCGATGTCGCGTTGCGCGCTGGAGCCGAGGCTATCCACCCCGGCTACGGCTTCTTGAGTGAGAACGCCGGTTTCGCTCGCGAATGCGCCGATGCGGGAGTCAAGTTCATTGGCCCCGCCGCGGGAGCAATCGAGCAGATGGGATCCAAGACCGCCGCGCGCGCGTTGATGGAGGCCGCCGGCGTGCCGGTCGTTCCAGGAACTCCCGGTCCGGTCGCCGATGCGACCGAAGCTCTCGCGGCGGCGGAGAAGATCGGCTACCCGCTGATGCTCAAAGCTTCGGCCGGCGGCGGCGGCAAGGGCATGCGCCTGGTAGCAGGCGCCCGGGAGCTGCCCTCCGCGTTGTCCCAGGCTCAATCCGAGGCCCTGTCCGCATTTGGCGATTCGGCGGTCTATGTCGAAAAAGCGATCGTCCGGCCGCGCCATATCGAGGTGCAGGTTCTCGCGGACGAGCACGGCCAGGTCATTCATCTCGCCGAGCGGGAGTGCTCTTTGCAGCGCCGTCACCAGAAGATCGTCGAAGAAGCCCCAGCGCCGCTTCTGGAGGGATACCCCGAAGTTCGCGGCCGTCTCACGGCGGCGGCGGTTCTGGCGGCGAAGTCCGTTGACTACTCGAACGCGGGGACGATTGAGTTCCTGATGGACGCCGAACGGAACTTTTATTTCTTGGAGATGAATACCCGCTTGCAGGTCGAGCATCCCGTAACTGAGCTCATCACCGGCATTGACCTGGTGAAGGAGCAGATTCGGATTGCCGCTGGGGAGAAGCTTCGCTACGCGCAAGACGATGTTCGGGTCAACGGATGGGCGATGGAATGCCGCGTCTACGCCGAGGACCCTGAGACGAACTTCTTTCCCTCTCCCGGGAAGATTACCCGGCTGGTCAGGCCGTCGGGTCCTGGCGTCCGGGTCGACTCGGGCGCCTACCCTGGCTGGACCGTTCCGATCGAGTACGACCCCCTGATCGCCAAGCTTTCTGCCTGGGGGCCGACTCGTCGGGAAGCAATTGCCCGCCTTTCAGCCGCGCTCCAGGAGTACTCGATCGGGGGCATTCGCACGACGCTCGGGTTCTTCCGCGACGTGTTGAAGGATCCCGCGTTCGTTGCCGGCGATATCGACACCGGGTTCGTTGGACGTTTCTTAGAGAGTTGGGAGCCCAAGCAGCCCGCCAGCGAAGGACTCGAGGCCGCCGCTGTGTCCGTGGCGGTGGAACGTTTTTCTAAGAGTCAGACCAAGTCGGCGGCCGGCCCTGCGCAGCCGGTCAGCCGTTGGAAGTCGAGCGCCCGCTCGGAGTTGCTGCGCCCCTGATGAAGCTCAACGCGACCATCGGCGGCAAAACCCGTGAGATCGAACCAGCCGCGGGCGACCTCGTCGAGGTCGAACCCGGCATCTATTCGGCGCTCATCGACGGTCGGGCGTATGAGCTGGCGGTCGATGAGGCTGAGGCTGGGGCATTCACCATCGCCCATCGATCCGGCCAGCTCGAGATCACCATCGAGGACCCCCGCCGGTTAGCCCGAGACCGGTCGGGACGGGGAGCCAGCGGTTCGCAGACTTTATCGGCCCCGATGCCCGGCAAAGTGGTTGAGGCCCTGGTGGCCGAGGGCGACACGGTGACTGAGGGCCAGGGCGTGCTGGTGATCGAGGCGATGAAGATGCAGAATGAGGTGAAGGCGCCGCGTGACGGCGTCGTCGTCAGGCTCGAAGTTGCCGCCGGCGATTCGGTCAGCCCCGGGCAGAGCTTGGCGATTATCGAGTAGCGAATGCCCGCAGATCCAAACTGCCCGAATTGCGAGGGAACCGGTTGGCGCAGCGTCGATCGCGGCGGACTCGCGGCCGTCGAGCGTTGCGGCTGCATTTCGGCGAGCCCGTCGGTGGGCGGTGGCGGGATCGAGGGCGTTCCGACGCGATTCAGCGGCGTCAGCTTCGAGAGCTTCAGCCCTGGCCGGCATAGTGACTACCCCCAGGCCTACGATCACCTGCTCAAAGTCCACACCACGGTCCGGAAGTATGCTGAAGAGTACCCCTTCCTCGACAAGAAGGGCTTGCTGCTGCAGGGCCCCCCGGGCGTTGGCAAGACGCACCTCGCGGTTGCCGCATTGAAAGTCCTCGGCCGACGGGGCTTCCCCTCGACGTTTTTTGACTACCAGACTCTGCTACAGCGCATCCGGGACGGGTACAACCCGGCGGCGGGCTCGAGCGACCGGGCTGCTTATCGGGCTGCGCTGGACGCGGATATCTTGCTGATCGACGACCTGGGCGCTCACCGTGCGAGCGATTGGGTCTTCGACACCGTCACGGCGATCATCAGCCACCGATACAACGAGGACAAGGCCTTGATTGTTACGACGAATATGCCGCTACCCAAAGTCAACGAAAGTGGTTATTACGTCGACAACAGCTACATTGACCCCAAGACGGATCGAGCACGGACAAAGGAAAACCTGGGAGAACGAATCGGAATCAGTGCGGTTTCGAGACTATTCGAGATGTGCCGACACGTTGAGGTGGTTACCAGAGATCGTCGGATGCAAAGCGATTGAGCCCGGCGCCGGTCGCGGCCCGACGTGGCGCACGGCTGTGCCGTGCCGCCTTGCGCTTGTAGCGCAAGGTCTCCTTTTCGAAGTTTCGGCGCTCCATCGACTCCGCCAACAGCGCGACTGCTGCCGTTTTGCCGCGCCCCGAATACCCGAGCCGACTCTAGCCAGCTCAAAACACCTTGCAGCACAGCTGCAAGGCGGCACGGCGCAGCCGTGCGCCACGTCGGGCGTGCACAGGTTTCTTTCACAACCCCGGTGGCGGCGGAAGTCGCCCGAGCGACATCCCAACCCGCCGCCACCGGCGCCGGGCCCAACCATTGCTATCATAGTCCTTCGATGTCGCGTGCTTTCGCCTTAGTCCCGCTGGTCCTGCTCATCGCCGGTTGTCCGCGCAACGAACCCCAGCTGGCCACTCCGATTCCCGAAGATGGGGAAGTGATTCTTCTGTCGACGGTCAACGTGGCCGATCCGCGGGCGGAAGATCAGTTGCTTAGCGGTTTTCACGGTGTCGAGCAGCGCGCCTGGCGATGGACGGAAAAGAGCTTCTCGGTCGCGATCCAACCGCCCGCGGCCGAAGGCCAGACGGTTCACCTGGACCTCAAGTTCACTGTGCCCGATGTCGTACGCCGAAGACGGAAAAGAGCTTCTCGGTCGCGATCCAACCGCCCGCGGCCGAAGGCCAGACGGTTCACCTGGACCTCAAGTTCACTGTGCCCGATGTCGTCATCGACAAAGTCGGACCTGTCACGCTAGGCGCCACTGTGAACTGCCGGAAACTTGAGTCGGAAACCTACGCCGAAGCGGGTCAGCATTTCTTGTTCACCCGCCAGATTCCGCCCGACACTTTGACTGGCGGGACCGCGAGGGTCGACTTCGATGTCGACAAGGCGATGCCGCCAAGTGAGCTCGACACGCGGGAGCTGGCCGTCGTTGTCAGCTCGATCGCACTCAGGTGAATCTGACAGTCAGCGCCGACCCAGGGCGGCTCCGGATAGCGCTGACATGGGTCGTTCCTTCTTGCGCGTTCTTGGCGCTTTACCACCAAGGCCTCTGGTGCTGGTTCCACACCGATGACTTCAGTCTGCTCTGGCAGTCGTCGCTTCCAACGCACGAGTTTATTGGCGAACTCCTGCAGCCACGCGCTCAGGGGACCTTCCGCCCACTCAGCGAGCGGCTGTTTTTCTTCACCTTCTACCGTTGGTTCGGGCTCGATGCCTTCCCCTATCGGCTGCTGGTTTTCGCGACACAGATCGTCAATCTCGGGCTGCTGGCGACGCTCGTTCGCAGGCTTACCGGCTCGGCCCTGGCGGCTGGCTTCGCGGCATCGCTGTGGGGGCTTCATCACGCGCTAGCGACGACGATGTCGTGGTCTTCGGCCTATAACCAAGCTCTCTGCTCGACCTTCTTACTTGGGGCGATCCTGCTGTTCGCGAGGTTCTGCGAGACAGGCGGGATGAAGTTCTATTGGGCTCAGTTACTGTTCTTTGTCCTAGGATTTGGGGCGCTCGAAACCACGGTCGTGTATCCGGCGCTGGCGCTGGCGTATGCGCTCTTGTTTGCCCGCAAACGCTGGTTATTCGCGGCGCCGATGTTTGGGGCGTCGTTGGCGTTCGCTATGTTTCAAAGCTCGATGGTCCGGCCGTCGGAGCAGGCTTACACTCTGCAGTTCAATGTGGGGAGCCTGTTCTCAACCGCATGGAGCTACATCGAGCTGGCGTTCGTTGCCCAGCAGACGCCTTGGCTTTTGCTGGCGACCGCCGTCCCACTGCTGATTGCGACTCTTGTCGAGGCGCGCAAGCGGAGCTACGTCGGCCTCTTCGGATGGGTCTGGTTCGCGGTGACACTGGGGCCCTACCTGCCCCTGGCCAGCCACATCTCGGACTACTACCTTTTCATCCCTGCCGCCGGCCTCGCGCTGGCCGCCGGGGGAGTAGCGGCGCAAGCCTGGAGGGGCGGAGCCCTAGCCATCGCCCCGGCGGCGGTCTTCATCTGGGCCGCCTCTCCCGCCGCCGCGGAAAAGGTCGACTTCTTTCAGCGGATGAGCGCGCAGATTCGCAACATGGCCACGGGGGTTGTCCATGCCAGAGCGCAGCATCCCAACAAGACCATCCTGCTGGCGCGAATTCCCAGTGAAGTTTTCTACGCGTCGGTCTACCACGACTTGTTTCCGCTGGTGGGGGTCTATGACGTCTACCTGGCGCCAGATCTTGTGGAGCTAGAGGAGCTTCCGGGGTACGAGACGGCGGACGAACACTTCTTGAGTCCCCAGCAGACGCTGCTCGGGATCCGCCGCGACAGCTTGGTGGTGTATGACGCGTCGCAAGGCAGGTTGAGAGAGATTACTTCGCGGTATCGCGCCTTCGCGCCGGTGCGGCTGATGTTTGAGGCCGCCGAAGAACCCGATAAGTGAATATAAGTGAACGCGTTTCAAGGTCAGCGTTCGCCGCTGCGTTCAAAAAACAGCAAGTGTTGCCAGGGCAGCTCGTCGTAGCTCTCGGCTAGCGTAAAGCCGTTCGCTTTGAACTCCAGCACAACCTGCTTCTCGGTCATCTTGTGCAGCAGCTTGATCGGGACGTCGGGATCCTCCATGCGATATTCGGCGATCGCAATGCGGCCCCCCGGCGCCAGTGCCGCGCGCATCGCCTGGAGCATTCGCTCGGGGAAGGAGAACTCGTGGTAGACGTCGACCAGCAGAATCAGGTCGACGGCCGCCTCGGGGAGCTTGGGTTCGCCGGGAGCCCCGAGGATCGGCTCGACATTCGAAATCCCCGCCGCCCGAGCCCTTTCTCGAAGCAGCTCGAGCATCTCAGGCTGGATGTCCACCGCCAGCGCTTTCCCCGTCGGGCCGACGATTTGAGCCATCCGCAGGGTGTAAAAGCCGTTTCCGCAGCCGATGTCGGCGACGGTTTGGCCCGGCTTGAGCCCTAGCGCTTGGAGCAGTTTCTTTGGATGCTCTTCTTGCTCGCGGGTTTCGCGGATGAGCCACGGCGCTCCGTGGTAGCTCATCGTCTCGGCGATTTCGCGGCCTTTGTAGGTCGCCGGTTGGGCTAGGACACTGGCGGCGGCGAGGAAGAGGGGAAGAAGTTTTGTCATACCTGGGCCAAAAAGAAGGCCGATCCGCCGTTAAGCGGATCGGCCCTCAGACTCGTCGGAGCTAGTCCCCCCTGCGCCCCGCCGAGCCGTCCCTGGTACGAGAATGATTCTCACACGGGATCGGCTCAGCCTCAATAGGCCAATTGGTTCAATTTTCCTCGGGGTACAGGAGTACTTCTTCAGGGGACGTTTTCCGTACTTTGCATCGCTCGATTCAGTACGAAAGGCGTATACAACCTTCCTGGAGGTCATATGTCGCATCGATCTATCGGTATTGTTTTCGACGCCTACGGCGTTCGGCGCGCTTCGGGCCCCCGGCTAGGGGTTCGATCGAGCCCGTGCCGCAAATCGCGACGCCGTTCTCCCGAAGAGCCGTCAAAAGGTTATAAAGCAGGGCGTATACGACCTGTTCGCTCAAGTTTTGACGCCCCGGAAGCTGGAAACCGGCCGGAAGCTCGGTCGAGAGGCTAACCAGGAGCCGGTCGCTCTGAACCACCCCTTGTCGGCGCGAGTTCGAGATAACGATCGGTGTTTGGAGGACAATTCCGCTGAGTCCGTCGACGTAGAATTGGCAGCGTGAGAACCAGCCTAGATTGGCCGGATCGGTCGCGTCGAACAGCAGAATCGGGTCGCCTGGTTCGCTCGGGCTGACTTCGAGGACGAGGCGTTTCTCTGACTGGCGGATCTCGGCCTCAAAGCCCGCCTGCTGGACGACGTTGCGGACGACGTCCTGGTCGGGTTCGAGGGCGACCAGCTTTTGCTCGCCTGCTTGAAGGAATCGCACTAGAGTTGATTCTACACCTTCGCGTTTAAAGGTTTTCACGCTGGTCTTCCGATAGAGGGGCGTAGCGCGCTTTACGCCTTTCTGGCCGGAATCGGATCGCTAACTTTCGGACGCTTATGTTGTTGCGGCCCCTTTGGAGACCGAGCTCGAGTCGAGCACGTCGTGGACGGTCTGAGCGAGCTCGTGCATGTCGAAGGGCTTACGAATTACGGCGCTAACGCCGGCTTCAGCGATCTCGCTCTCCGAGACCGATTCCGCATAACCGGTAGCCAGCACAATAGGCACAGAACGCTCGGCCAGGACTTTCCGCGCTAGCTCGAGCCCGTTCATCTTGGGCATCGCCAAATCCGCGATGACCAAGTCATAGCGCTCGGGGCTTTGCCGAAACCAGGCGGCCGCGCCTAGGCTGCTGGTACAAACGCTGACCTCGTACCCCAACCGTTCAAGCAACACCGAGCCCAGTCGCGTGATCGAAGGTTCGTCGTCGACCAGCAGGACGCGGCCCGCTCCGTGTGGCAAGGCGAGCGCCTCCGAGCTCGAACTCGCTTGGACTTCAGGCAGTAGAACCACCGCGGAGACTCCTCCTCCAGGCCGGGTTTCGAGCGTGACCGTCCCGCCGAGACTCTGGACGATCCCGTGGACGACCGAGAGTCCCAAACCGGAGCCCTCGCCCACATCTTTTGTCGTAAAGAAGGGTTCGAAGATCCGGTCTTTGATGGCCAAATCGATGCCGGGTCCGTCGTCGTCGACGGTCAGTCGAACGTAGTGTCCGGGCTCCAGCTCGCTGGTCTTGGCAGCGATAAGGGCTCTGTCAAGCGTGACCCGCATTTCCCCGCCCGCGGGGCTCATCGCCTGTATCGCGTTCGTACACAGGTTCATCACGACCTGATGAAGCTGGGTGGAGTCGGATTGAACGAGTCCGGCGGGGTCCGCAATACTTGTGCGCAGCTCGACGTTTTCGGGGATCGAAGGCCCGAGCAAACGCAGCGCCTCCTCGACAACATCGGCGAAACGAACGCGTCGCCGGCGTTCGGCCGATTGCCTAGAGAACAGTAGGAGCTGCCTGACTAGCCCTTGGGCGCGTTCACCCGCATGGACGACTTCTTGCAAGTTTTCCCTGGACCGCGTCTCGGGCGGCAGGTCGTCGAGGGTGAGCTCCGCGAATCCGATGATCGACGTCAGTAGGTTGTTAAAGTCATGCGCAACGCCGCCAGCCAGCAGCCCAATCGCTTCGAGCTTCTGTGCTTGTTGGAGTCTCTCCTTGATCCGGGCCCCTTCCTCCTCTTCCTGCTTGCGCTCGGTGATGTCTTGGAAGACCGTAATCGCCCCGATCGCGGTCCCATGGGCGTCAATGAGTCGGTCGGCGTTGCAAAGAAGAAGGCGCTCTTGTCCGTCAGATCGTTGAACGGCTTTCTCGTATCCGCGAACGCTTTCGCCTGACAGCAGTTGGTCGAACTTTGTCCGACTCCTTGCCCGCTCGGCCTCGGAGAAGCACAGGTCGAAATAGTTCGCGCCAAGGGCTTCGCCACGAGGAATTCCGAAGATCCTCTCCGCTTCGAGATTCCATTCGAAGACTGCGCCGCTGGGCGAGACGCAGATGATCGCGCTACCCGCGGTCTGTACTACGGCCCGATAACGCATTTCACTGGCGCGCGCGGCGGCTTCGGCTTGTCGCCTCTCGCTCACATCGCGAACCACGGCCACCACAATCGCCTCGTCGCCGATTTGGACTCTGCGCGCCGAGGCTTCCGCGGGTACGACCGAGCTGTCGAACCCCAGGTGCAGCGAGTCGGCGATGGTCACTGGACTGTCGTCGTCGCCGGCGCGCTTGAGGTGACTCGACCAATCGTCGGGTTTGCCGAGCAAGAAACGCTGCTTCAACTCGGGTGCGCTCAACGCAAGGAGGGCCGATTTCGAATGCTTGAGCAAACGACAGGCGGTGTCGTTGACGTCCAGAATCTTTCCGTTGGCGACGTCGAAAATCACGATCGCTTCTCGAGCTTGCTCCAGCGCCGCCCGAAAACGGAGCAGTTCCTGCTCGAGCTTCCGCGCCTCGCGCCTGGCTTCGTGTTCGGCCTTGAGCGCCTCGTCTGTCCGAACTTGGGACTCGGTCGATGAGCGATAGATGAGTCCAATCGCGAGAGGCAAGACGAGCAAGCTGACGACCGCCAGGCCCGCGGCCCACGGAATGGCCGCCCCGATAACGCTTGCTACCGCGGCGTCGCGCGACAGGTAGACGCCGACAAGGCCGTCAAGAGTGGCGGAATAGGCGAACCCTCCCAAATAGGTTGCTCCGTCGGGCCCGATGAAGCAACCATCCCAGTCCAGGCCTTTCGCCGCGATGTCCGGCAAGCGTCTGGGAATCCGTCCACCTACCTTGGTTCGACTCGACTCGGCGCAGAACTCATGAGAGGCGGTCTTGACTGAAATGTCGGCAAGAACGACACAGGGCTGCTCGCCGCCTGCCCGCGCGATACCCTCGTGAAGGTTGTCAAAGCTTTTGGCAACGTTGGCCGGGGTCGCCGCTGCCGGATTCCGCTCGATTTCGTTCCGGATCCTCGACGCAGTGCGGTACAGGTCGCGAACGCGGTGCCTCAGCAATTCCGATCGCAAGACCGTGGAAGCATAGACGCCAATCGCCCAAGCTCCGACCACCATTGCGAGGGCCAGCACGACGCCAACCCGTGCGCCCCTGCTAAGGGGCCACCCGAAACGGGACAGCAGGTTCACGAAAACTCCAAACCGGGGGCAGTTTATCAGATATGCGTGCGCATTCCGTAGAAACTGGCCGGTTTTCAGTTAACACGCAGCCGGCGTCGCTCAGTCTTGGCCCTTGACAAAGTCGGAGGCGTGACCCAAATCCTCAGGGCGGCCAACGTCACGCCAGAACCCTTCGATCCGGCGCCAGCCTACCGCAGAGCCATCGTTGACGATCGTGTGGACCGCGTCAGTAAGCTCGTACTCACCGCGGGGAGACACTTCGATCCGGTCGAGCGCGTCAAACACGGATTGGCGGAAGACGTAGATCCCGGCGTTATTCCAGTTCGTTGAGGAGGTCCCCATTGGGGGCTTCTCGATGATCTTGGTGACGCGGTCGCCTTCGGTGTAAACGGCGCCGCCTTGGTAGGGGTCGTCGACCCATTTCACCGAGATCACCATCTCGGCCCCGCCGACGCGGGAGAATAGCTCGGAATAAATCTCTGGCTCGACTAAAATGTCGCCGTAGGTCATCAGGAACGGATCCGCCCCGGCGAACTCGCGAGCCAGCATGGCCGCACTGCCCGTACCATCCTGCTTCTCCTGCTCGACGTAGGAAACCTTCGCCTGGGCCGGCGGGTTTTCGGCGAAATAGTTTTTGACCATGTGCGCCTTGTAGCCCACCACAACCAGCACGTCGCGAATCCCAGCGGCCTCCATTCGTTCGATCTGGTGGGCGAGCATCGGACGGCCGCCCAAGGGCAACATCGGTTTGGGGCAATCCTCGGTCAAGCCCTTCATGCGGGTTCCCCGGCCAGCCGCCAAGGTGACAGCTTTCGTCACTGGCTGCATATCCGACTTATCGCACAAAAATGAACTCGGCTGAGTTCATCAGCGTGTGCGCCAGGTCGGTCCAAGGCTGAACGTCATCGCCGCCAGCCGCCGTTAGACGGGACCGCTGTTCTTCAACGAAGGCCCGGGCGGCCTCGACTTCGTCGCTGCTTGGCTCGCGGCCGAAGGCTCGTTCGAACATATCGGTGATGCGTTGCTCGTCATCGTCGTGACGCTCGAGCTCGGCCCGCGCCCACTTGCCTGCCTGGTCATGAAGAAACTCGTTGTTGAGCAGGATCAGCGCCTGCGACGGAACGGCGGAGACGCCGCGGCGTCCGATCGTCGAAATCGGCAGCGGGTAGTCGAACGCCAGCAGGAGCGGCGTTAGAAAATTCCTGCGCGCTTGGATGTATACGGTGCGGCGTCCCTCGCCATCCAAGGTCCCTGATTCGGGCTTCCCGCGTCCGTCTTGATAGGGGCTGATGTGGGGCGCGATGCTGGGGCCGCCGACGGTCGGGTTCAGCGTGCCTGAGATCGCCAGCACCGAGTCTCGAATCGCTTCACCTTCCAGGCGCCTCACCGGCATATGGGAAAGGAGCTTGTTTCCAGGGTCGACCCGCTTCGCCTCACTGCTGGCGCGGCTGTCCATCTGATAGGCGCTCGAGCGCATGATCGCGCGGTGAAGTTCCTTGATCGACCAGCCGCTCTTGACGAACGCTGTCGCCAAGTAATCCAGCAGCGCGGGATGAGTCGGCCTCTCGCCCAGCTCGCCGAAGTTGTCGGCGCTTCGAACAATGCCCTGGCCGAAATGGTGCTTCCAAACGCGGTTGACCATCACCCGAGCCGTCAGCGGGTTTTCCTCGCTGACGGCCCAGCGCGCCAGGTCCAGCCGGCCGGAACCTTCGGTGAAAGGCTTCTGATCAGCGCCCGCGACGACCTGCAAGAAGCGCCTTGGAACCTCTTCGCCCAGATTCTTGTGGCTGCCCCGCTGATGGATTTGAATGTTGCGCGGATTAACGTCCATGCTCGACATCGCAAACGACGAAGCCGGAATCGCGGACTCGAAATTCGCCCGGAAGTTGACCAGGTCCTCAAAGTTTTGCTTCGACGGCCCCGTCAGCGTGGCCCCCCCGGCCTGGCGCGACGGGAATAGCTGCAAGGCCGCCAGGAAGGCAAGCTCGTCGGGCGTTTGCTCGCGCTTGTTGGCGATCTCGAGCGCCAGCCTTTGGTAGGCCTCAGCCAGCGGCTCGACGGCGCCCGGCCCGTCGTCGGAATAGAGCTCGCCGATTCGATCGTGAATCGGATGCGCGATCGGCGGCGGCTCGGGCGAATTGGAGAAGACAACCTTGTCCACCGCGATGTATCCCTCGCGGTCGCGGTCGACGATCTCGAGGTAGCAGACGCGCCCCTTTTCCTTTTCCATCGAGATGGTGTACCACTTGAGCCGGCCGTCGCCGTCGGGCATGGCGTGGCCGGATTTGTGATCGTCGGCGACGATCGTAAAGCGCAGCTTGGCCGTCTCACGCGCGCCGCGCGATTGACTCTTGTTGCTCGCCATGCGCACGTGGACCCAGCGCGCCGGCATGCGGAACTTGGCCGTTGTGAGCATCCCCACGAAGGCGTTCGAGCCCGTTCCAAACGAATTCGCGAGGGCCGAGCCCGTGTAGCCCGAAACCTCTTGGTTCGGCGGTACAGCGTAGACGGGCGCCGATCCAAACGCTTTGCCGTCGGTCAGCCAGCCGTTGTAGCCGTCTTCGAAATCTTCGCGAACGGTGTCGCCGCGCTCTTTCCATAGCGGGTCGGCGGGATCGGCTTTTTCAGCCCATTCGGCGATCCAGTCGCGGGCCGCGGCCAATCCGTTTTCTTTCGTGAGCACGAGGGGGTGGAGAGGATGGTCGGGCTGACCGCGAATTTGCTGTAGACGCTCCCCCCAGCCGTTGGCGTTCTCGTCGGAGATTCGCTCGAGGCCGTCGACCAATTCGTTGCCTAAGCGGGTGAAGTTGTCCCGTTCAGTGAGCCGAAGCTCGGAGGCCAGATCTTTGTTGACGTCTGCGATGAGCGACGCCCGCGACTGGATCCGCACGGCGGTTTGCGGGGTATCCACGCACTGTTCGCGCATCTGGGTGCTGTGCAGAATGCCAGCCATCGAGTAGTAGTCCGCCGTTGGGATAGGGTCGAACTTGTGGTCATGGCAACGAGCACAGGCGATGGTTAGGCCAAAGAACGCCTTGCCGATAACGTCAAGCTGGTTGTCGACCTGGTCCGCTCGAGCTAGGATCGAGTCCGTGGGAGAGTTAAGAACCTCCCACAGCCAATACATGCCCGTAGCGGCGGGCGTTACAAAGTGGTCTCCGTCAGCCGAAGGGCGCGCCGGCAGTAGATCTCCGGCAATCTGCTCTTGGACGAAGCGGTCGTACGGCAGATCTTGGTTGAACGCGTCGATGACGTAATCGCGATAGCGCCAGATGTCGAGCTTGTCGTTGTCGAACTCATGGCCGTTCGTCTCGGCGTAGCGAACCAGATCGAGCCAGTGCCGTCCCCAGCGCTCGCCGTAGTGAGGGGAATCGAGCAGCCGGTCGACCAGCTTCGCGAAGGCCTCGGGGGAGTCGTCGGAGAGAAAGTCGGCGATCTCGTCCGGGCTAGGCGGGAGCCCCGTCAGGTCGAAGGTTGCCCGCCGGATGAGGCCGCGCTTGTCGATCCCGGCGGCCGGCTCGAGGCCCTCTTGCTCTAGCCGCGCCAGCAGAAACGCGTCGATTGGCGAGCGCACCCAGTCGGGCTTGGAAGTTGACGGGACGGGCGGGTTGGCGATCGGCTGGAACGACCAGAACTGCCGGCCGGCTTCGAGGTCGATGCCGGCTTCAGCTGGGGCCACGACCGGGGCCGGGGCTTGTGAGCGCGGATCGGGAGCTCCCATCTCGACCCATGCACGAAAATCCGCGATCTGCTCGTCGGGGAGCTTGCCCGTTGGGGGCATCTTGAGCTCGATATTGGCGTACGAAATGGCGCGAAGCAGTAAGCTCGCCCCTGGGTCGCCCAGGTTAATTGCCGGCCCCCGGCTCCCGCCTTTGTGCAAAGCCTCGGCGCTATCGAGCAGCAACTCCGACTGGGCCATCGTTTTGGCGCTGTGGCAGGCGTAGCAGCGCTCGACGAGCACCGGTCGGATCTTCTTTTCGAAGAACTCGATTTGGTCTGACGTTTGCGCTGAGAGCGGCCCCAGTAATAGAGCAAAGAAGCAGACGGCGAACTTCATGCGAGTGGCTCCATCATACGTCACAGCTCTGCTAGATGACCGCTTGGCAACGCTCGCGGCTGTAGCTTAAGCCTCGTGGAACCCGCTCCCTTGCGGTCGCGGCTCTGAAGTCGAGTGTCAAACGTTAACCCGTAGTCGTCAGAGCCGCGACCGCAAGGGAGCGGGTTCCACGAACAGACTCGCAACTCGACCGTAAGTGAACGGTATTAGGCCTAGAGTTCTTTAACCGCTTTGCTTCGGATCAGAAACCACAGCGCGACGACCACCAGAATCGCCCCATTTGCCGCAATGACATCGGGCGCGCCGTGTTCTCGGGCAAGATACCCGGCTACCGGCGGGCCGAGAGCCATCGATCCTCGGAACGCGGTGTTGTAGACGCTCATGATGCGGCCCCGCATGTCCTCGGGCGCGTTGAGCTGAACCATTGAATTGATGGATGCGAAGACCGCCAGGATGCTCGCCCCTGCTAGCGCTAGCAGGATGCAGCTCAGCGGCAGGCTCCGGCTCAGCGCGAACAGCAAGACGACCGCTCCCAGCAAGACCTGCATCCACAGGGCTCTCACGCCCTTCTTTTTGCGATTCCCCATCCAGGCGACGTAGAGGGCGCCGACGATGCCTCCGGCTCCGAACACGGCCGCCATGGCCCCGAAGCCGCGGTCGCTTAGAAGGAAGATGTCCTTTGCGAAAACGGGCAGCATCGCCATCACCGGCACGCCGAAGAACGCCGTCGCGACCGCCAGCACGACAAGCGTCGACATCGCCGCGGTATGGGTGACGAAGCGGAGCCCCTGCTTGAGGCTCTCCAGCATGTCGACCTGGTTCTTGTCGGGCACGTAGCTACTCGGCAGCAGGAGCAGAGAGCCGATCACGGCCAGGAATGACAGCGCGTTGATGAAGAAGCAAGCCGCGGCGCCGAGTGCGGCTGAGATCACTCCGCCAATGCCGCGCCCGACGACGCTCGCCAGGTTGAATTGGATCGACATGAGGGCGACCGCGTTGGGCAGATCTTCCTTGTCGACGAGCGAGGGAATCAGGGCCTGGTACGCGGGGCCGCCGAACGCTTGCCCCAGACCGGTGAAGAACGCCGCTGTCAGAATGTGCCAGATCTCGATCAGGTCGAGCCAGATCAGGACAGCTAGCGCCAGCGCCGACGCCATCTGAACCAACTGGGAGCCAATCAGCAGCTTGCGGCGGTCCATTCGGTCGGCCGCCACCCCGCCGATCAGGGAGAAGAGCAGGATCGGCACGTTGTTGAGCAAGACGACCAAGCCCAGCAAGAACGGATCGTTGGTCAGCTGATAGATGAACCAGCTCTGCGCGATTTCTTGGACGAAGGCGCCCGAGGTCGAGGTAAACGCCCCGAACCACATCAAACGGAACTTGCGGTAGTGGAACGCCCGAAAGGTCTTGTGAAGGTGGCCGCGCTCCGCGGCTTCGGCTGGCTTTTCGGACGGACTCATTCAGGGCGAGAGCGGGACGTTCATCTTCTCACACGGCCCATACGGCCAGTGCGGATATAATCGGACGTCCCAGGCGCCCCCCAGCGTTACCGATGTCAACACCCGACCCCCAACCACCCCAAAAAGAAATCTTTGGCCACCCGCGCGGGCTGATGACGCTGTTCTTCACCGAAATGTGGGAGCGGCTCAGCTACTACGGCATGCGCTCGTTCTTGGTTCTGTTTATGGCTGCGCCGGCGGCGACAGGGGGTCTCGGAATGGCGGTCGCGCGGGCGGCGCGGGTCTATGGGATCTACACGGCTAGCGTCTACATCAGCTCGCTGCCGGGCGGATGGATCGCCGACCGCTTTTTGGGACTAAGGAAGGCCGTCCTGATCGGGGGCGCGATCATCGCGGCGGGCCATTTCATGCTGGCGATCCCAGGGGAGACGACGGTTTACGTCGGGCTGGCTCTGGTCGTGATTGGAACCGGGCTCCTCAAGCCCAACATCAGCGCCATGGTCGGGGAGCTCTATCGAGAAAACGACCCCCGGCGCGACAGCGGTTACTCGATCTACTACATGGGCATCAACCTGGGGGCCTTCCTTGCGCCGTTGATTTGCGGGACGCTCGCTCAAAGGGTGGGCTGGCACTGGGGCTTCGGCGCCGCCGGCGTGGGGATGGCGTTCGGCCTCATCCAGTACGTCTTGACGGGCCATCATCTTGGGAACGCCGGCCTCGCGGTAAAGAAACGGGACACGGAAAAGAGCGGCTCCTCGGTGAAGGGGATGCTTTGGTTTGGCGGCCTCGGGCTGATCTGCGTCGCGCTCGGAGTCGACATGTCGTCGCTCCAGAAGCTCGTCGTGCTGGCCGCTGGAAGCACGATGTTCATCGTTTCGCTCTATTGGGGCGAGGGGTTCACGGCCGTCGAGAAAAAGCGGGGATTGAGCATTTACTTTTTCTTTTGGGTCGCGGCGCTGTTCTGGTCCGGGTTCGAGCAGGCGGGGTCGAGCCTCAATCTCTTCGCCGACCGGCTGACGGACAATCGCGTCTTCGGCTTCGAGTTCCCCTCGACTTGGTATCAGTCGCTCAACCCCCTGTACATCATTACGCTGGCGCCGCTGTTGGCGGCGTTGTGGATCAAGCTGGGCGACAAGCAGCCGTCGAGTCCCACGAAGTTCAACTATGGGCTGCTCGGAGTCGGGCTGGGGCTGGTCGTCATGGTGCCGGCCGCAGCCTATACGAATGGGGGCGAAACGCTGGTCAGCCCCTGGTGGTTGACGGTCACCTACCTGCTGCATACGATGGGCGAGCTCTGCCTGAGTCCCGTGGGGCTGAGCCTGATGACGAAACTCGCTCCTGCGCGGATCGTCGGGCAGATCATGGGCGTGTGGTTCCTCGCCTCGGCTGTAGGCAACTATATGAGCGGCGAGGTCGCGAGTCTGTTCGAAGAGTTGCCGCTGACGCAGATTTTCGGCGGGGCGGCGGGGGTGACCCTAGGGGTTGCGTTGATCGTCGCGCTATCCACGAAGAAGATCAGCGAGCAAATGGGCGGCGTTCGCTGAGCTAGCGTAGTGCGCCGGAAAGGGCGACACCCACGCGACGGCTAGCTGGAGTAGGGGCGCGACATGTCGCGCCCCTGGAGTTTCTACATATTTTACCCGTCAGCGGCGGCGCCGAAGGCCTGCCAGGAGGGTTTGAGCCCCAGCGGAGCCAGCAAATCGGGGTTTTCGACCATTTCTTTCCGCAACAGCGCCACCAGATCCAGACAAGAAGGCCTCTTTGCCTTTTTCCTCCATTTCGGCGGCGGCGCATAGGCCTCTCCGCGCCCCGGACCATACGCCAGCAACGACGCCAGCAGCAAAGCGCTGTACGCCGCCACCGCCAATACCGGTTGCTTCGGGACCGCCGTCTCGCTCCATAACTGCGCCTGTCCCACGCCCAACGTGTCCTTCTCTTCGCGGTGGTTCACCTCGATCTGCCAACGGTCGAAATAGATCTGCAACAGCTCGCGCGCCTGGCTGGCGAGGTCCGTCGTGAGTAAATACGCCGGCTGGCGGTAGTACATCTTGCTCGAAAGGCGCTTGCTATAGGGGGTCGGCGCGACCACCAACAAACGCAACGGCGTGCGCCGCGCCCCGCCCTGCCAGTACACCTCGTTGACCTCTTTATAACGGATCTTGCGGCGCTTGCCGCCGTAGAATAGCTTGGTCGTTTTCCAGACGATCGTCTCGTCGCGGCGCACCTGTTCGGGGCGGAACTTTTCGACCCCATAGAAGCGTCGCGAGCCGGTCGGCGCGGCTTTGCACAGCACAGCGTCCAGGCGCGTGCGAGCGATGAGCTCGGTGCGATCGCGCGGCGCCAGGAAAACGGTGCGGTTGCTGAAACTGCCGTCAAGCGACAACACCATCTTCTTGGCGATCCCGCCGGCGGCATCCAGCGCAGCCCGCAGCGGCGCCATCATGTCGACTAAACGTTGCGAGATGCGACAGCGCTTGCGCGCTTGTTCGTACTGCTCTCGCTCGGCGTCGCCGGCGCGTTTGCCGGGACGCTTGGGAACCGGCGCACATTCAAAACGCACCGGCAAGGCCCGCGCGCCGGTCTTGCCGCCGCGATCGAAGGGAACCAACAACGACGCTTGCAAGTAGCGCAACCCCAGCATCAAGTTCGCGTGAAACGGCGGCGAGAGCGGATCGTGTTGATAAAACGCCTGCTTGATCCTACGCCCCGTCTTGCGCAAGCGCGTGTCGTCGATCGCCACGCCCACCAACCGTGAGCGGCAAAACCCCAAGGCGCGCTTCCACACCGGCGCGAACAACTCTTGCGGACGCCACTTGCAGCGCTCGTGCAAAAAATAGTCCGCGCTCCAGCTGTTTTGCTCGCCGCCGTTGGTCCAAATAATGCGCGAAAGCGTGCGGCGGCCCAGGCAAACCAGGCCTCCCAGGCCTTGGCGCACCGCGCGTCGATGCGTGCGTTGCTGGGGAAAGGCGCGCCTCCAATCAGCGCTGATCGACAGGAACTGAGGAAGCAGCATGGGAACCTCCAGGGGACAGCTAATCCGGGCCGCGTAGCTAATCCGGGCTACGCAGCGCGAAAGTGTTCTTCGCGGTGCGCACAAAACGGTCGCCGCGAGCGATCTTCTTCGACAGCGCCGAGACGAGGCTTTCGCGGTCAACCGCACGGGAAAACCTGGCCTGAATGCCCTCGATCAACTCCGCGATATGCAGCGGACGCTCGGCGCCGGCGAGTATGTCATGGGCCATATCGACCTGAGACATACCTTGAGGCGAAGGGCGCTTGGGCCGGGGAGGGGGTTTCGATCGCAGCCGACGAACGGCGCGCAGCTGAGCATCGAGGGCTGATTCTAGGGTTTCCAGAAGAGTATCGCGGAGATCGTCGGGCATAGGCAGCGGCGCCGAGCGGGGCCAAGAACAGAATAGCTCAATCCTGTCGGTATGTCAATAACCATCTACCGACCTACCTCAACCATGGCCCTCCCCGTCCACAAATGTAGAAACTCCAGGGGCGCGACATGTCGCGCCCTTCAACTGTGTGCCGAGCATGTTCGACAGCTTGAAGGTGGAAGTCCTTTTCACAACCTGATGGAGGTGAAGTGATAGCGAAGCGCAAGGGCGTCGTCGCGAGGCGGGGTCTGGAGGAAGCGTGGAGCAAAAGCGCGAGCCGATGGACAAGAACCGGATAGGAGGCATACGGCGTCGGACGAGCGGGCAGTTGACCGCAAAGTCCATATCCATCAAGGACGCTGGTTGTAAATCCGGCGGTTGTGCGCGGAAGGCGGTCGAACTTACCTCGGGAGATCTGTCGTGCGTCCGGGAGACCGGACTGGGGGCGGAGCAATCGGCCTTGATCGGGCGGCAGAAGTCAGCAGAGGGCATAGTAGGCGTGCAAGCGCTGAAGGCCCGAACGGTCCCCGCAAGGGGGTAAAGGGAGCGGCGAGTATGCGGCGCGACTCATGAGCGACAAGAGGCAGAAGAACCAGCTAGAGCTGGCCTTCATGGACGAGGGTAGGAGTGCAGCTCCGAAGGCGTCCGAGGAAGGGACCGAATCGTTTGTGGTGAAGCGTGTAGCGGAAAGTCCAGCTCAAAATGAACGGTTGATGGAAGAAGTCTGCGTGCGGGAAAACTGCAAGCGGGCATTGGCGCGAGTCAAGGCAAACAAGGGGAGTCCGGGCGTGGACGGGATGACCGTTGAGGTATTGCCGGAGTACCTGACGCAGCATTGGCCGGCGATCCGAGAACAGTTGCTGAGCGGAAACTACAAGCCGCATGCGGTGAGGCGGGTAGAGATCCCGAAGCCGGGTGGCGGGGTGCGCAAGCTAGGCATCCCGACGGTGTT
Organism: Bryobacterales bacterium; assembly: GCA_965247515.1. Classification (GTDB taxonomy): domain Bacteria; phylum Acidobacteriota; class Terriglobia; order Bryobacterales; family UBA6623. The sequence goes on from OZ252029.1 coordinate 4,016,433, forward strand.
GGACAGGTTTGTCCAACAGGCGGTGATGCAGGTGCTGCAAGGCAAGTGGGACCGGACGTTTTCTGATCACAGCTATGGGTTTCGACCTGGGCGCTCGGCGCATCAGGCGGTCGAGCAGGCGCAGCAGTACATCGCGTCTGGCTACCGCTGGGTGGTGGACATGGATTTGGAGAAGTTTTTCGATCGAGCTGTTCACAATTGTCCTAGCGGAGCGGCATGACAAGCTGATGGCGAAGATAGCGGCACGGGTGAGCGACAAGCGCATGCTGAAGCTGATCCGGGCGTTTCTTACGGCCGGGGTGATGGAAGACGGGCTGGTGAGTGCGGTGGATGAAGGGACGCCGCAAGGCGGACCATTGTCGCCCTTGTTGTCGAACATCATGCTCGACGAGTTAGAGCGACGCGGTCTGCGGTTTGTGCGCTACGCCGACGATAGCAATATCTACGTGGGTAGCCGTCGGGCCGGAGAACGAGTGATGGCGAGCGTGACGCGATTCATCACAACGAGGCTCAAGCTCAAAGTCAACGACTCCAAGAGTGCGGTGGCACGGCCAGGGGAGAGGAAGTTCTTGGGCTTCAGCTTCACGGGCGGACGGCAGCCGAAACGGCGCATTGCGTCGAAGGCGATCGGACGGTTCAAGAAGCGAGTGCGGGAGCTGACAAGCCGAACACGAGGCGTGAGCATGGAACGGATGGTTGAGGATCTGACCCGGTATCTGCGGGGATGGCTTGGCTACTTTGGAAAGTGCGAAACGCCAAGTGTGCTGCAAAGTCTTGAAGGGTGGATCAGACGCAGGCTGCGGTCGGCGATCTGGACGCAGTGGAAGCGAGGAGCGGTGCGTTTCGCCAAGCTTCGCAAACGGGGAGTGGGCACAGACCTTGCCGCGAAAACGGTAGGGAGCGCTCACGGTCCGTGGCGGCTGGCGAACTCACCGGCACTTGCCATCGCGCTGCCCAATGCCTACTTCGACTCGCTCGGGCTTCCGAGATTGACGGTTCGCTAAAGGCTCAACCCGCCGAACCGCCGTATACGGACCCGTACGTACGGTGGTGTGGGAGGGGTGGGACCGCGAGGTCTCCCCCTATCCCGATTGCCCTCGCGACAGGACCTTGGCGAAAGCCCAAATGCAACCACGTCGACGGCTCCATGTTCTCGTCTCGTCCCCAGCACAAGGGCGCGACATGTCGCGCCCCTACGGTGGCCCACTCTGGGTGCTGGCCATCTAATTGGCGCGCTACACGCGCGCGATCACCGCGGATCTGGGCCGCTAACGTAGCGGCCGAGGACGGCTCTCCCGGGCCGCACGCCCTCGACTGTCTTTCCGTTACGCACCACGAACTGTCCGTTGACCAGGACGTGCTCGACTCCCGCTGAGAAGCTGAGATCGTCTTCAAAAGTTGCCGTGTCGATAATCCGGCTGGGGTCGAAGACGGTGATGTCGGCATCCCTGTCGAGCTGTAGCCGCCCCTTGTTCTGCATTTGAGGAGCGATTTCTTGTAGGCGCTTCGCCGGCATCAGGGTCATTTTGCCCAGGGCTTCCATCAGCGACATGACTTGTTGCTCGCGAACGTAGCGGCCCAGGACCCGGGAGAACGTTCCGGCGCTTCTGGGGTGCGCCCCGGGGGCGTAAGGCATGCCGTCGGAAGCGATCATCACGAACGGCGTCCGCATCGCGCGCTCGATCCATTCCGGCTTCATCATGTGCATGATCACAACCGCTCCCTCGGTGCGATATTTGTCGAACGTGTCGGCATTCAGACGCTCGCTTGTCTCTTGCAACTGCAGATCCTCGTAGCTGATTTTGAGCCGCTCCCTCCAGCCGGCGTCGAAGATCGTCGAGGCCACGTTGGTGGACGCCGCCGTGTAGGGGTAGGCCTCGGTCGTGATGTCGAGCCCCCGGCGTTGCGCCCCGCCGACAAGATCGAGAACGACGCCGATGTCCCACAGGCTCATGCTATTGACGTGGACGATGTGGAGGGGCGCTCCGGTGGAGGCCGCATTGGCGATCACCTCCTGCATCGGCGCGACGCCCATCGTTCGCACGTGAGTGAAGATCGGCGCCTGCCGCGATGCGGCGAACTGGAAGATTCGGAAGATCTCTTCGTTGGTCGCGCCAGGGTAGTAGCCGTGAGCCATTCCGACTCCGAGTGCGCCTTCGTGCAGTCCCACGTCTAAAAAGTCGGCGACTTCGTTGATTTGCTCCGGGGTGAGCTCTTTGTAGCCCGCGCGGCGAAGCTCTTCGAAGTCGTTCGGACCGGCTCGTCCGCCGCTTTCGACCAGAGCCCGCCGCTTCGCAATTGCGTCCTCCAACTCGGGCATGACGAACGGGCGCGAACCGCCGTGTGACACAGACGCCCCAAAGTTGACGAGCCGCTTGCCCTCGCGGACCTCTAACCATTCCGCCACGTGGACCACGCCGGATTCGAGCTCGAGCGCCGTGGTGACGCCGTCGTGGGCTTGGTACTGGTTCGACTGAAAGCTCTGTCCGTGGGCGTGCAGGTCGATGAAGCCCGGGGCGATGACCCGCCCGCCGACGTCAATCACCGTGTCGCCGGAAAGGGCGTCGGCCGAGATCGCGGCGATCCGATCCCCGCGGATCCCCACGTTGCGAGTTGCGTCGAGACCGCTTTCGGGGTCCATGACGCGACCGTTGGCGAGGACGATATCGAACGACTCTTGGCTCTGGGCCGAGGCCGCTAGCCCGATGATCAGTAGCGGCAAAGCTTTCAGTGAGATCGACAGCATCGGCGATCATTCTAGCTCGGGTTTCGAGCCGATCAGACTCGATGTGGGCGACGGACTCCCAGACGACAGCGATCTCTCCCAACGGTCGCTGCCGGCGGTCGCGACGGCTACGCCGCCAGAGCCGCTCCCGGCTCGTAAGCCCCGCAACCCGGACCAACACTACCAAGCTACTTTCGGGCACGGCTTCCGGCTTCAGAACGAACCGAGTTTACTCTCTTGTTGAAAAGCTTTGCGCGCGTTGTCGTCCCCCGCATTGGAGGTGGTGTGATTGTGGAAGATCCACCCGACGACCTCATCCTGTTCACGGCGGATGCCGGGAATGCGCAAGCGATCTGCACTCAACAAGAAGCACTTCGAATCGCCCGCCGCGACTCAGTTCTGCTCGGAACGAGGAATCGTTGTTGCTGATGATTTAGATACGGCTTGAGGTCGTGGGTGCAGCAGAACTCTAACGTCCAGCAGAGTTTCGCCCGCGTTAGTTTAGCCCCTCACCCCGCCGACTCCACAACTGCCAGATGATCAGCGCCAACGATGTCCACAGCACCGGGACGTAGAACGTCAAGATCGACGAGCTACGCAAGAGAATCCCCGGCATCTCCCAGCGGATGCTGACTCAGCAGCTCCGCGGCCTCGAACGCAACGGACTCGTGGGCCGCAAGTTTTCCGAGCAGATTCCGGCGCGGGTCGAGTACTCGGTCACCGAGCTCGGCCTCAGCCTCGACCCGATCTTCAAGCAGCTATGCGGATGGGCGGCGGAGCGCTACAGCGACGTCCAAAAGGCCCAGAGGAAATATGACCGCGCGCATCCAGCGTCCTGACCTACCACGCCACCATCGCATCCTCGAACAACGCCGCCAAATCCTCCCGCCCCGCCGGGCGCGGCGAAAGCTTCGTCACCCGATGCTGCGGGAGCGTCCCCTCGACCAGGCCCGGGATGTGCTCGGAGCTATACCCGATCGCCTTCAACCCGTTCGGCGTCTTCAACCGGTGCATGATCTCGATGATGCGATCCGTCAGCACCTTGCCCGCGTCGTCCAGGCTCGCGCCCGAAACATCCGCGCCCAGCGCCTCGGCGGCTTCCAAATGCCTCTCGGGACACGACGCCGCCGTGAACCGAAACACCGCCGGCGCGTTCAAGATCACCGACACCCCGTGCGGCACCAGCGGCCGGTCCACGGGATACCCCGGCGCATGATACGCCTTCAACCGGCTCGACACCGGATACGACATTCCATGCGGCAAGTGGCAACCGGCATTGTCAAACCCAATCCCGGCATAAGCCGCCGCCAGCAGCATTTTCCCGCGCGCCTCGTCGTCTGAGGTATCCTCCACCGCCCGCGGCAGGAACTCGTTCACCATCCGCAACGCCTGCAGAGCCCAAATATCGCTGATCGGATTCGACCCCTGATAGGCTGGCCGCATCACCGGCCGATCCGGGGCTTCGCGGCTTCCGTAGGGAATCGCCGTGTACGACTCGATCGCATGCGAGAGGACGTCGAGCCCGGTTGAGGCCGCTACCTCGGCGGGCAAGGTCTTTGTGTTGTCCGGATCGAGCAAACCCAGCACAGGTTTGAGCCGCCGATGCGCGATACCCGTCTTCGCGTGCATTTCGGCGAAATCGAAGATCGAAACGCCGGTCGTCTCGCTCCCCGTGCCCGCGGTCGTGGGAACCGCCAGCAGGGGCTTGAGGGGCCCCGGAACCGGTTTCCCCTTGCCGATCGGCGGATTGACGTAGTCGAGAAAGTCGGCCGGATAGGTCGTGTAGAGATTCGCCGCCTTCGCCGTGTCGATCGTCGACCCGCCGCCAATCGCGACGAACGAATCGAACTCTCCTTCTTCGGCGAATCGGATCGCCTCTTGAAACGACTTCTCCGTCGGCTCGACGCGCACGCGGTCGAATAGCTTGAAGTCGATCTTCTCCGCCTCGATCGCCTCGAGGGCTGTCGCCACGAACGGCAGCTTGACGAGGTAGGGGTCGGTGACGACCATCACGCGCTTCAGGCCCATGTCGCGGAGATCCATCCCGATCTCGCGTGTCACTCCGGGGCCGAAACGGATGTTGGACGTCGCTAGCTCGACTGCGTATTCTTTTGACATCGACGTTCTTCTCGAACCCGCTCCCTTGCGGTCGCGGCTCTGACGACGCTACCCAAGCCTTCGCCACGCGGTGTCAGAGCCGCGACCGCAAGCGGGTTCCGTCAATCTAGTGCATCCCCGTATGCGGCGGCGTCGGCCGATAGTTCTGCCGCGCGTGGAACGTACCCTTCACCAGCTCCCTCCCCGCCTCCATATAATCCCGAATCTTGGCATTGAGATCCGCCACCACATCCGGATACTGATCCGCGACATTCGTCAGCTCGTCGGGGTCGCTTTCGCGGTTATAGAGCTCGGGCCCAAACTCTTTGCCGTACTGCTCCTGATCCCACACGGCCGAGAACTGCCACTCTTCATCGCGTAAGCCCGCTACCCACTCATACTGCTGCACTAGGTATTCGTGCGGGCTCGATTCGCCATTCACCATCCCCCACAGGTTTTGGCCAGTCGCCCGCGACGGCGGATCGAGTTCAATCTGGCTCATCAAGGTCGGCATCACATCTGGATGATGCAAGAAGCCCTTAACGTGCTTGCCGGCATTCTCCTTGCCCGGCAACCGCACCATCAGCGGGTTATGCGTCACCTGTCGCCGGATCTTCTCCCCTCCCTTCATGAACTGATTCTGCTCGCCCAGCAGCGCGCCGTGGTCGGAGAAGAACGCCACAACCGAGTTGTCATACAGCCCAAGATCCTCAATGGTCTTCAGGATCTCGCCCATCCAGAAGTCGACGCACATCGACTCGCCGGCGTAGTTCGCCCTGAGAATCTTCATCCCCTCGGCGTCGGGAACGACCGGCGCATACGGCGGCTCCCAATACGTCGGCCCGGAGTAGTTCGGATAGTACTCGTCCAGGAACCGCTTCGGCGGATCCCAGGGTTCGTGCGGATCAAATGCCTCGAGGTGCAGGAAGAACGGCTCCTCTCGGCCGTGATTGCGCTTCAACCAATTGATGACGTTCGTCGCCGTGGCCTCGATCAACGCTTCTACATCCAACGCCTCGTAGCGCCTGCGGTTCGCCAAGTACTGCTTCATGAACGGCGGGCGGCCGGCATCCACCTCCAGCCAACGCCGCCAGTACTCCTCCGGATAGTGCTTCTCGATGTCGGAGAGATCGAACGCCGCCGTCTCGTAGTAGTCGGCCTCATGACCGCGCGTCCACTCGTAGTAGCGATACCCACGGTGGAAATTCTTCCCCGGCCGTTGCAGATGCGGGATGTCGGCGATCAGCGCCGTGTTGTAGCCCGCCTCGTGGAACTGCTCGGCGACGGTCTGATCCTCGTAGTAAAGCTCGTGCCAGCCCGGCAACTGCACCGGCTCATGCTGATTGAAGTACATCATCGGCATGATCCGCCGGCCGGTCAGCAACACACGCCGAATCGGGATCGTCGGCATCCCCTCCGGGTACACGTCGTCGAAGATCACACAGTCCTCAGAAAAGGCGTCAAGCCGCGGACAGTTCACAAGCCCGTTGCCGCCGTAGGCCTGCAAGTTGTCGGCCCGGAATGTGTCGCAGTTGAGGAAGATCAGATTCCGCCGGTTGCCCTTCTCCCTCTGGTCGGGAGGCCGCTCCCACTCACCGCCCGACATCGCCGCCGGCGCCGCCTCCGGGGCGCACCCGCTCAACCCGGCTGCGGCCGCGCCACTAGCGCCGCCCAAGAAACTTCGCCGAGAGAATTTGTCTTTAGCCATATCGCGTGAAAGGTTAGCATGAACGGATGTCGACCGACATTCCAACACTCGTTCTCGACGATGTCCGAGCCCGCTTCCGGGGGCTTAAAAACCAGACGGAGAAGGCCTTGAGCCAAGTCCCCGACGAAGCTTGGAAACGTGCGCTGTCTCCCGATCAGAACAGCATCGGGATCCTGGTCAAACACATCGCCGGGAACATCCGCTCGCGCTTCACCGACTTCCCCACCTCAGACGGCGAAAAGCCCGACCGCAACCGCGACTCCGAGTTCGTCCTCGATGACGCCGACACCGCGGACGCCCTGCGCCGGCGTTGGGAGGCGAGCTGGCAAACCCTGTTCGGCGAGCTCGACGCGTTAGCGCCCGAAGACTTGGCGCGCGAAGTCCGCATCCGCGGGAAGGCTCACACGGTCCTCCAGGCTCTGAACATCGCGCACGGGCACTACACCCTGCACTTCGGCCAGATCGTGTTCCTCGCCAAGCATCTAACCGGCGACGAGTGGCAAACAATGTCGATCCCCCGGGCCGGATCGCAGACCTACTTCGAACGGCTGGCGAAAGCCGAGGCGTCGAAGTAGATATGTCAATTCGGGTCGGCATGGCACAAATGCTGGTCGAAGGCGGCAAGCCCGATGCCAACCTCGCCCGCGCCATCGCGATGATCGCCGACGCGCTTGCGAAGGGTTGTGACATCGTCGTCTTGCCTGAGTGCCTCAACTACGGTTGGACGCATCCGTCGGCCCGCGGCGCTGCGCCGCCAATTCCCGGCCCGCACAGCGACCTTCTCGCCAGCGCCGCCGGCCTTTGGGTCGTCGCCGGGCTGGTCGAATCCGACGGCGGCCGGCTCTACAACGCCGCCGTCATGATCTCCCCCGAAGGCGAGATCGTCCTCAAGCATCGAAAGATCAACGAGCTCGAAATCGCCCACGACCTCTACTCGCTCGGGACCAGCGTCGGCGTCGCCGAGACTCCTCTGGGGACCCTCGGGCTCAACATCTGCGCGGACAATTTCGCCGAATCGTTGGACTTGGCCGGCGCAATCTCGGTGATGGGGGCCAGTCTCCTGCTGTCCCCCTGCGCCTGGGCCGTCGACGGCGACCATGACAACGAGCGCGACCCCTACGGCCAACGCTGGCTCGACTCCTACGGCCGACTCTCGCGTGAACGCGGCATGACCGTCATCGGCGTCAGCAACGTCGGCTGGATCGACGCCGGCCCCTGGCAGGGGCGAAAGTGCATCGGACGATCGCTGGCAATGGGTCCGGGCGGCGAGGTGTTGGTCCACGGCCCCTACGGCGTCGATGCGGAAGCTCTGCTAACAGTTGACTTGCCGGCCTTTCCGCAGGGGCGCGACATGTCGCGCCCTTAAGCTCACACCCTCAAATCAAACGCCTCTAACATGGCCCGATCCTTCACCCGACTCGCCCTGGGGAACCCCATCGGATTCTCCTCAATCGCGAAAATCGCATCCAAATCGGCCTTCTCCGTCGTCAACTCGTCGAGCGTAGGAAACTCCAGCAGGTCCCCATCGATCCAGCGCTGATCCAACCCGACGCTGAGATCGTCCCCAGCCAAATACTGCTTGCGCCGCTCCTGCATCAACCAAACCGCCGGTAACAAGTACCCTCGGAACGGCAGACGCCCCGCGGCAAACTCCCCGATCATCCGCTCATGAAGATGCCGCAGCCTCAGGCTGTTGAGCTCAGCCGGCGTACACATATCAAAGTCCTCACGCCCGCAGTAGCGCGAATCATGCCAAACATTGCAAGCCCGGCAGGCGTCGGGACGAGACTCGTACACCTGACACTTCCCCGCCCCCAAGAAGATGCAGGGCCCCATGTCGAGAAGGTCGTTGAGGCCCGCGCCCGCGGGCAGTCGCATCACGGCTCGGTCAACCTTCGCCGCGAATTCAGGCGCCCCGTCCACCAGCCGCAGCGCTTCGGCCGACGACACGACAACCGTCATTCGCTCGCAGCATCGCGAACACCCCGGCCCACAGGTCGGGGCCCCGATCCGAGGCTCCCACTCTTTGAGGAGCCGGCTGATTTCGACATCGATCAATTCTCTGGAAGATATCATTAGACTGAGTGAGCGACTACACCGAAGACCACGCCAAAGCCGGTATCGACGCGGAACTACCCGCCATCGAGACCTGGCCGAACCAGTTCCGCGGCTACCGCATAAAGATAGAAATCCCCGAGTTCACCTCCGTCTGCCCCAAGACCGGCCTCCCCGACTTCGGCAAGATCATCATCGATTACGAGCCGGCCGAGCGATGCCTCGAGCTCAAGTCGCTTAAGGAATACCTTCTCGCCTACCGCAACCTCGGCATCTTCTACGAAAACGTCGTCAACCGCATCTTGGCCGACCTCGTCGCGGCCGCCAAGCCCGCGTCGGCGTCGGTGACCGGCGAGTTCACCCCGCGCGGCGGCATCAACTCGACCATCACGGCGATCTACCAAGCGTCGTGACCCCGCTGATTTCGGTCGTGATTCCCGCGTACGGCCGCCAGGAACTTCTCGACCAATGCCTCGCCCGGCTGGCGGATCAAACGCTCGCGCCCGATCAATACGAAGTCATCGTGGTCGACGACGGGTCTCCGAAGCCGCTGACAGTCCAAGGCCGAGCAACGCTGCTTCGCCAGGAAAACCAGGGGCCGGCAGCGGCTCGCAACCACGGCGTCCGCGAAGCAGGCGGTCAAGCCATCGTCTTCATCGGCGACGATATCCTCGTCCCTCGCGACTTCCTCGAAGTCCATATGCAATTCCATGCCCAGCGCTCCTCAGCGTGGGAAGGCATGCTGGGCCGCCTGGACTGGCCCGCCGAGTTCCTACGCGACCCGTACATGAACTGGCTCGACCGCTCGGGGCTCCAATTCGGCTTCCACGGCCTCGAACCCGGCCAGCGGCTCCAGTACTTCCACTTCTACACCTCCAACGTCTCCGTGAAGCGCGAGGTCTTGCTGGCGTTTCCTTTCGACGAAGACTTTCCCGACGCCGCTTTCGAAGACGCCGATCTCGGCGCGCGCCTCACCGACGCCGGCTTCCGGCTCTACTACGAGCCCCAAGCCCAAGCCGAACACCGCCACTTCTACACGCTAGAGGAATCTTGCGCCCATCGGCGGCGAGTCGGCCAAAGCGCCCGAATCTTCGAACGCAAGCAGCCCCCGCGCGCACAGTTCAAGTGGATCCGGCGTTACCCTCCACCCTTTCGTTGGCTTGCCGCAACGGGCTGGGCCGGGCAAGACCGATACTTCTACTACCGCAACAGCGAAGCCTTCTGGGAGGGCTACCGTCAGGGGCCCTAGGCGTAGGGGCGTGCCCCGCCCGCTTTTTCTGCTCCCCTCATCGCTATACTAATCCCGCAATGAAAGTTTTCGTTTTCGCCGTCATCCTCACCCTCCCCCTCAGCGCCCAGCGGCCATTCAACACGCCGCTTCCCGCCGACCACCCCATCCCCAAAGCCGCGCTCACCAATCGCGAAGGCTACTCGCCAATCCTCGAAGTGTTGAAACGCGACCGCACTGCGGTGACCGACGAACAACTCGAGCAACTCGCCCAGTATCAGCTCGAAAACCTCTGGGGCTCGATGGGCGAATACAGCGACACCAACTACGTGCGGGGCTTCCAGACCACCCAGCCGGGCAAACGCCTCGTCGGACGCGCCCTGACCATGCGCTTCCTCCCCAGCCGTCCCGATCTCGACAAGGCCGCGCGCGCGCTCGCCGACGAGTCCAATCGCGACCGCCGCTTCTACATTCGAGCCGGGGAAGAAGCGCGCAAGCACGACGTGATCGTCGTCGATCTCGGCGGTTCCGACGGAGCGAACTTCTTCGGAGACATCACCGCACTCGGGATCGCCATGCGAGACGCGGCCGGCGTCCTGATCGACGGCGGCACGCGTGATCTCGCCGAGCTACGCGGGACCGATTTCGCGAACTTCCCAGTCTTCGCCCGCTTCTTCGACATCCAACCCGCGCGCTGGATCGGCACGGACTGGAACGTCCCAATCCGAGTCGGCTCAGCGACAGTCATTCCCGGGGATGTTGTCGTCGCCGACGAAGGCGGGGTCCTGTTCATCCCCCCTCAACTGGTCGCGCAAGTACTCGAACGGTCCGCCGAACGGAACCGGCGCGAGAACTTCGAGCGCGGCGTCGTGCGCAGCAAGAAGTACATCATCCGCGACGTCTACCCGCTGCACCCGAAGCTCGAGGAGCAACTCGAGAAGCAAAGTGGAAAGAAGTGAAGCGGAGAGTCGAAACTAGCCCGAACACTTTTCACACAGCAGTCGCCTGTAGCTGAGGGTTAGATTAGCCTTTGTCCCAAGGCGTCAGAGCCGCGACCGCGAGGGAGCGGGTTCGGTATTCAGATCGCGCATGACCCGCATCGACTATTCAAGTCGCAAGCCCTCGCCTCGCACCAGCTTCATTCGCTGGTTTGGCTTGCCCACCGGCCAACTTTCCGAACCGCCGTCCGGCCAGTCGACAGTCACCGAAGTCGGAACTGTCGTCCCAAGCCCGAACGTCGCTTCCGGCGAGCTCGAGCTGAGGTAGCTGCCGTTGCTGGCGGGCCAGCGCCATAGAGGGGGACTGTCTTGCCGCTCCAGCCGAATCCGGGCGCCCGCCGGACCGGCTAGCTGAATCGACAACCAATTGTTCCGAGATCCGACTTGGTTCAGCAGGAGTCTGGCCGGGCCGTTCGCGTTCGAGACCAGGATGTCGACGTCTCCGTCGCGGTCGAGATCGCCGAAGGCCGCGCCGCGGCTTGTATCGTGGGCGCCCCCGAGCGCCACGCTCTCGAAGCGTCCCCCGACGTTGCGGAAGAGTTGGTTGGGCTGCCCGTAGGGGAACTCACCTTCGGCCTCCGCGCCCGAGCGGCGGACGTCGCCGTTGGCGGCGAAGAGATCGAGCCATCCGTCGTTGTCGTAGTCGAGCCAGCCGGTCCCGAAGCCGGTCATTGGGGCGCTTGGCGTTCCCAGGCCGGCGATGTTGGTTACGTCGTCGAAGGCGCCGTCGCCGGCGTTTCGATAGAGCGTGTTGGTTTGGCCCCGCAGGTGGGTGACGAAGAGGTCGAGGTCGCCGTCGTTGTCGTAGTCGCCGGCGGCGATGCCCATGCCGGCTTCAGCTTCTCCATGACCGTTGTAGGCCACCCCTCCCAGTAGGGCTTGGTCTTCAAACCCGCCGCCGGCGCCGCCGGCCCAGAGCTGGTTGGGGGTTTGGTCGTTGGCGACGAAGATGTCGACAAGGCCGTCTAGGTTGAAATCTCCCGCGACAACTCCAAGCCCGTTCCCGAAGGCGCGGTCGATCCCGGCTTCGACGGACACGTCGCGAAAGACCCCGGCGTCATTGCGGTAGAGCTTGTCTGGCAGCGCGGGGTATTCCAGCGGACTACAGTAGTCCACCGCGCCAAGGTGGCTTTGGCACCGTTTGTTGGCCTTGCGGGTGAAGGCCACGTAGCGCGTGACGAAAAGGTCGAGATCGCCGTCGCGATCGTAGTCGACGAATGCGGCGGAGGCGCCGAACGCGTCGTCCCCGAGGCCTACTTTGCTTGTGATGTCGCGGAAGGCGCCGTCGCCTTTGTTTTCAAAGAATGCGTCGGGGCCGAAGTTGCTGACGTACACGTCGAGGTCGCCGTCGTTGTCGTAGTCGCCGATCGCGACGCCCATCCCGAAGCCGTTGTGGGTGAGGCCGGATTTGGCGGTTACGTCGGTGAAGCGGAGCTTGCCGGAGTCGAGGTCGTTGCGGAACAGACGGTTGGGCCCCGCGCCCTGGAGCAGGTATACGTCGAGGTCGTCGTCGTTGTCGTAGTCAAATAGGGCGACGCCCGATCCCATGATTTCGGGGAGGTGGTAGTCACCGGCGGCGCCGGCGGCGTGCGTGAAGACTAACCCCGTTTCTGAGGCGCGGTCGACGAAGATCGGCTCGTCAGCGGTTGCCGTAGCCGCGAGCAGCAACGCCGCTACCGCGCTGCTCATTTCAACAGCTCCTCGAGCCGCGTGGCCGTATCGGTCTGTCCGTACCGGCGGGCCAGCTCGATTCCGCGCGTCAAATACCAGCGCGCCGCCATCGGGTTCCCTGACGATTGGTGCTGCTTGGCTAGGGCCTCGTAGATCGCGGGCGCGGATTCGTCGTCCGGCAGGGAGCGAGCGAGCCGCTCGAGGCCTTCTTCAAGCCGCCCCGCGCGGATCAGGCTCTCGCCGAGCAGCTGGTTCGCTCGCGGGTGCAGCGGATTGTGCTCGACGGCTGCCCGGTATTCGGCCCGCGCCGCATCGTCGCGCCCTCGCTCCTGGTAGAGCAGGCCGAGTTGGACGCGAGCGTCGGCGCGGTAGGGATTGATGTCGCGGGCGGTTTCGAAAGCCTTGACGGCGCGCCCGATCTCACCCGACCGGGCCAGCGCCGACCCCCAGGCAATGTGTGCGTCAGCCCAGTTGGGGTTGATTGTCATGGCGGCTTCATAGTGCTTCTCGATGTCGTCGGGTCGACCCATTTCGGTGAAGAGCGCGATGAGGTTCGAGTGAGCCGTGGCGGAGTTGGGGTCGGCGTCGACGGCGGCTTCGAACTCGGCTTGAGCGATTTCGAAGTCGCCCCGCCGGGCGGCTTCGGCGCCGCGCGCAAGGTGTCCTGCCGGGCCTGAGTAAAGCGCCCGGACCTCGTCGATGAGCGGGTTCGGAGGAGTCCACGCGCGCGGCCGCGCTCGTTCGTAGACAGCGATTGCACGCTTGGCTTTGTCGGGTTGATCGTTCCGGCGGTAGGCCTGCGCGAGTGCGTACCAGGCCTTGGCGTATTCGGGCGCCATATCGACCGCGCGTTCCAGCTCTCGGGTCGCCGCCGCGAGCTCTCCCCGCGCTAGAAGAATCCGGCCGACGCCGTAGCGAACTTCGGCCGAGTCAGCGGCCCGAGCATAGGTCCGCTCGGCCTCATCGAGACGACCATCCTCGAACAGCAACTGGGCAAGTTCAACGAGCGCCCAGGGATTGTCCGCCAGCCTGCGCAGGGTCTTCTCGGCCGCTTGGGAGTCGCCGAGCTGTCGTTCGACCTTGCCGAGTAGGTAGAGCCAGCGCGGCGAGGCTGGTTCTAGCTCCACGGCCCGGATGTAGCCGACCCGCGCCAGGGCGAATTCCCCGTGCGCGTGGAGCAGCATCCCGAGCTTGCCAACCAGAGCCGGGTCGTCTGGGCGCTCACAGGCCTGTTCGTAAGCCGCGACGAGGGCGGGGCGTTGCCTGAGCGCCGCAACCGGGATAGAAGGGCAATCAGCGCTGAACGCGGGGCTCAACGCCGTGAAGAATGCCGCGACGAGTGCTCGTTTCAATCCACCTCGGCGGCCTGCAATGCCGTGATTGCGGCCGTATAGTAAATGTCCTCGGGCGCGGCGCCTCGCGAGAGGTCGTTGCCCGGCTTAGCCAGCCCCATCAAGAAGGGCCCCATTGACTGAGCACCGCCCATGCGTTCGGCCAGCTTGTAGCCGATGTTGGCGGCGTTGAGGTCGGGGAAGACCAGCACATTCGCACTTCCGGCCACCGGCGAACCTGGCGACTTCGACGCCCCGACCGAAGGGATCAGCGCCGCGTCGGCTTGCAACTCGCCGTCGACGTTGAGCTCCGGGGCCCGTGTCCGGATGATCCGGACAGCCTCGAGGACTTTCTCCACCATGGGATGCTTGGCGCTGCCTTTGGTCGAGAACGACAGCATCGCGACCCGCGGCTCGGCTTTGAGCAGGCTTCTGGCGTTTTCCGCGGCCGAGATCGCGATCTCCGCGAGCTGGCTCGGGTTCGGGTCAGGGACGACGGCGCAGTCGGCAAGGATCAGCAGACCGTTTTCGCCGAACGACTGGTTCGGCTGGTCCTGCAGGTTGAAGCTCGAAACCAGCCGCGCGCCTTGCTTGACTCCGACGCAGTGGATCAACGCGCGGACGGTGACGCCGGTGGTGTTCGCCGCGCCTCCAACCAAGCCGTCGGCGTCGCCGTTGGCTAGGGCCAGGGAGGCGAAGTAGATGGGTTCGACGGCGACTTTGCGGGCTTCGGACTCAGTGATTCCGCGCGAGCGGCGGCGTTCGTAGTAAAGGCGGCTGTAGCGTTCAATGTTGTCCGAAGCGGAGGGGTCGATGCAGGCGACGCCGGGGTCGCACTGCGTGTTCGAGCTGATGACGATCGGTCGGACGACGCCCTCGGCGGCTAGTCGCGCCGCGGCTTGGCGGACCCGTGGGTCGTCGCCCTCCGGGAAGACGATTCGTTTCTTGAGTCGACTCACGCGTTCAACGACTGAACGCAGAAACTCGGACATGCCCCAAGCTTACTAAGGTCGCCGCTGTTCTGTTAGAGAGGTTCGCGAGGACAGTCCTCAGCTGCGACGTGCCGAAGCTCCGCTGGATCGGGGGCGTCAGGCCAGCATCCCGCGAGGCTACGAAAAACCTCGCGGCGCTCTTCGGCAATGTGATCCTGGATAAGGGCTACAACCCACTTTTCCAGCGAAACTCCGGCCTCTTCGGACATTCGTTTTGCCATTGCGAGCGTTCGGTCGTCGAGCTTTATCGTTAGTCGTGGCATTTGGGCCGGACCTCTATTCTTCTATCGTACTCTGCAGCTTCGCCTGACTGAATACCCAGTCCTTCAGAGTCTGGAAGCCCGCATCCTCGTACTCGAACCGCTGCCCGCCCTGGTGGCCTTCCTCCTGGCCGCTCTGAATGTTTAGCGGCTTTCGTAGCAATAGACTTCGCTCAGGGTCCTCGACATCCACCCGCTGTTGAAGCTTACGGTAGTTGCTCAGTAGCTCCGGCGGCGCGAGGTAACCGGCCCCGTCGGGAGGGTTGAGGTACAACGTCGGGACGCGGCCGGGCACCCCGTGGCAGGTCACGCAGGCGCGGTTGTCGCTTGAGCTGATCTTGTTCATCTCCGCGAAGACGTGGTCGCGGAAGTAGAGTAGGTCCTTGACGAACCCGTCGGTCGGCTCAAGCTTGCGGCGGTTGGTGTCGGAGTTGTCGCTAGCCTCGGCCTCGATCAGCTTGCGCAAGTTTTCGCCGTAAGTGCGGTCGTCGTTGTTGAGAATCGCGCGGAGTCGCGTCTGAAGGCGAGCTACGGGTTCGTGTTCGACGAAAGCCGCGATCGCCTTACGCACTTCGGGGTTGCGGCGTAGGTTCGGCCGGCCGGCAAGTATCGACGCAACCTCTCGCGCTTCGCGCGGCGACTCGAGCGTGAACCACTTGGTGAACATCTCGATCACGTCGATCTTGGCGCGCTCAATCGGGTCGAGCTCGTCGACTTCCGCCACGTCACTGACTTGCGTGCTGTGCGGGGAGAGCTTCACATAGTCCAACCCGAACTTGTACTCCGGCTCTTCTTGCTCGCTCGTCCCAAGCATCTTCACCTTCAGCAGGTTGCGGGTTTCGGATAGCTGGAGCACGCCTAACGCTCGGGGGCCGGTCGACGAATCCTGTTTGCGCAGGAGATCCAATTCTTCGACAACGACATCGTCGTTGAATGAGATTTCGACGATCCCCGATGCATTGCCATAAAGAAACGCCGCGGTCAGGTCGTACTCGCCCGGCCCGGGAGCCTCGACGACAAACGAGAGATGGGCCCCGACTTTGCCCTCCTCCCAGATCAATCCGGTGTTGCTGCTCGCTACCCCTCCCGGTATCATTTGCTCGACCGTGCGGCCGAAGGTCAGCTCGGCGACCTCGAGGTTTTCGGCTTCGACCGCTCCCTCGATCGCCTCTTCAAGACTTGGGCCTCCTTCCTCGAACGCTAGCATCCACTCGGTCGACTCGAGCCACAGGCGCGGATCGGCCGTGAGGTGCTCGAAGGCCTCCTTACGTTGAAGGGCGCGATTCTCGCCGATGATCCGCGCGATCAGCGTCAGCTCTTTCTCACTGGTTTGTGAGCCCTTGGCGGCGGGCGCGGGACGTCCCATGAGGCGAGTTGATCCTAGCTGCGCCACGTTTTGTTGATTGGCGCTCAGGAGCAGTCGGTAGAAGTCGTTCTCCTCCTCGTCGCTGACACCCTCGAAGTCCCACTTCACCTTTGCGAGGAAGTTTGCGACCGCCTCGGCGTCTTCGTCCTCGCCGTCTCGCGCGTAACGTCGCATCACCTGCAGCAAGGGGGCCAGGGTCTCCGTCCGGGCTTCCAGCGCTAGAGCGCTGGGGTCGGACAAGGCACGCGCGGCCACCGCCACGACACTGGGGTCGGCGGTGAGCAGCAGGTCGAGGACAGTCTGCTGAAGGGTCTCGTCGATGATATTGCGCGCGCCCTCGAGTGCGATTCGCTTCCACGGAATCGCCCCGTCTGATTCGTTGTTATAGACCGAGAGGATCGCGTCCGCATAGAGCTCGGTCGCGCCTGGCGTGCTGTAGGCGAACTGCCCCGGACTCTGCTGATTGGCCCGCTCCATGTAGTGCGAAGCCGCCATTGCGGTGAGCCGGCGGTCGACGAGGCGTCGTTTCTCTTCGGGCGCGTTCTTTCGCCAAGCGCTGAGCTGGGCGTAGAAATCGGCCAGCTCGCCGTATTGCTGTTTGATGTACTTGCCGGCAGTGATGTTGTTGACCTGTCCGTTGACGATGAAGAGCGAAATCGTCGAGTAGCGCAGCGCCATGTCGACATGAGCTTCGGGTTCGACCCTCGTGAGCCCGTCGAGCCAGGCGCGGTTGATCGGTTCGCGCATAGACGGGTTCCAGGCCCACCAGTGCCAGGCGGCTTTGAAGGCGAAGGCGCGGACGCCCGGATGCGGGTCGACCATTCCGGAGGTGAGGATGCGGGTCAGCTCCGGGACGCTGGCGCTGCTGGCGCCAAGGTTGGCTCGAGTAACCAAGGCGTGCATCACCGACTGGCGGGTCCTGTCGCCCCCGTCGTCGAATGCGGCAATCAGCTCTTTCCACCCCACGTCGTCGAGCAGGAGCTGGCGTAGAGACCAGAAGGCGGCTTCGCGACAGCTCTTCACCGGGTCGGCTAGATGTTCGACCAGGACCGGGATCGCCTCCCGAGCGAGCAGTCCGCCGAGCCCGACCAGCGCCTGTCGACGGACCTGCGGAGCTTCATCGTGAGCCAGTTGAAGCATTTCAGGCAAGTAGCGTCGATCGCTCGAGGCCTGCATCTGGCGAACCCGCAGTATCTTGCCCAGGAAGGACTCTCCGCCTGGAATCTCGTATTCAACCGCCTGGTCGGGATAGAGCCGGCTCAGCGCCCGAATCGCGTAGGCGCTGGTCACGAATCCCGTGGCGGCGGAGGCGATCCAGAGCCCGTAGGGTTCTTGGTTGTCGAGCAGCCACTTCGCACCGCTCTCGACCGCCGGGCCGCCCGCTTTTCGCCCAGCAGCTTCGAGAGCGATCAGCGAGACCGCCGTCGGAGCGGGGTAGCTGTAGTCGTTTGGGCTCACCCACTCGCCGCTCTTGCCTTTGGAGCTGAGCAAGAAGCCCCAGCCGCCGTCGTCACGCTGGAGCTCGAGCATCCGCTTCATGTCGACCTCGACTTGCGCGGCAAACTCCCGCTGGAAGCGCTCAGCCTCGGCGACTCGTTCGGGCGAGCTCGTCAATCGGCGAACCTGCTCTACGTAGTCTTTTGGCCAAATCCGGTGAAAGAACTCGATGCGATGGCCCAGGTCATCGACGACTCTCAGCTTGTTGTCACCCGTAGCGACGATCTTGCGGGCCTTCTCCTCGAGCCCAAAGAAATAGCGCGGGTCGCCGGTGTCTCGCCAGGCTCGTTCGAGCACCTCGGCGCCGAACTTGAAGACGACATTGGGGCCGAAGTTTGAGCCCTTGCCGGCGGCGTTGATCCCCCTCGGGTCAGCGGTTTGCAAGACGTAGTTGGCGGTGCGTTGCTGCCAATGTTCGTGGAGTTTTTTCGCCGGGAAAGTCCGTTCGTGCAAGACGATGTTGCGCCCCGCGACTCGTGTCCCGGCGGGACCGTCGCCAAGATCGTTCGGCGCCACGGACGTGTTGACGGCGGCGTCGACCAGCTCCTCGGTCAGCCGCAGCGACTCGTACATCGTATTGATCAGCCGCCGGTAGTTCTGTTCGGTCCCGATCGGCTGGTACCCATTGCGGAAGGCGTCCGCAACGCCCCAGACGCCGCTCTGGGTGTGGCAGCTCATGCAGTTTTCGCCAAACAACGCGGTGGCGTCGCGCACCCGTCGATGGGGCGCGATGTTTCGCGGACGGTGCATCAGCCAGGCGTCGATCTCCGCGGTGTGATAGTAGATCGCCTGGCGGACAGCTTGCCGCGGGTCGTCATACGGAGCTGGGTCGAAGATCCGAACCTCCATCTCATAGGCCGGCTGGTTGGCCTCGACCCGGAGATAGTAGGTTTCGCCCGGCTCGAGCCTGCGGGTGACGAAGGTCCGGAACGAGCGATCTTGCTGGTGGGCGCGCTCGTTCATCGCGCGGCCGTCCTCGTAGGTATAGACCGGGACCGGCCCGTCAATAATCGTCGCTGGCGGGTGGACGTAGGGGACGGGGTTGTTGTTTGCGAAGTCGTAGGGATTGGGGACCTCGCGCTCCTCCAGCTCCTCCGCGGTCGGTTGGCCTTGCTTGTAGAACCGAATCCTGGCGCTGACGACGGGCTCGACGATCTGCAGGTTCGCGCTGACGAACTTCGGCGTTGAGCCGCGGTAGCGGATGCGATACCAATCGTCGGGCGTTTCTCCGGTGTGGGTGTTGTTGTAGTACTCGATGTCGTCGGCCGAGCCGAAGACTCGGACGAGCTGATTGGCGTCGCCGTCGGTGAACGGCAGTTCGACCGCTACCTCGGGGGCGTTGTTGGGCTCAGCTTCGAGAACAATGTTGTCGCGGGTCAGCTCGGCGACAGGGCGCAATTCGATCGTGACGCCCACGCCGCTTACGGCGGGAGTCCTGGTGGGGAGCGGGGTCGCCAGCGGGGCCAGACCGGTATCGTGCGGCATGGCCCCAACCGGCTGAGGGCGATCAATGACGGTGTTGAGCGTGAGCGTGTACTCGCCGGCCCGAGGCGCCCGGTAGACCTGATAGACATCCGGGTCGAGCGCATGTAGGACCTTCTCCCAGTCAGGACTTTGGGAGACCCACGGTTCACGCTCACCGTTCCAGATTGGCGGATCCGGCGCGTCCCAGCGCGCCTCGATCCGAGCGTTCGGCGGCAGCGAAGAGGGCTGGTCGATGCGGACGCTTAGGTCGATGGCGTCGCCCTGATTAAGGGTCCAAGTGCGGCTCCATTCCCCGTCGAACGTGATTTGTTCGTTATATGCTTGCGGCTCGGCGAATGCCGGAGCAAGGCTCAATCCAAAGGCCGCGAGTAAGCAGACCCCAGTCCGTAACATGCTGAAATCATACCATTGAGTTGTGTCATCGAGGCGAGGCGCGAGCCAGTAGGCTTGGCGATGCAGGTCCGCGGGCGACGGTCGCAAAACTGTCTCGCAAAAAATCGCGAGACGGCAAGCTTGGCGCTCGCGCCAGGCTACCCCCGCAACAAACCGAGTTCCTCGCGCAGGGAAGTTTCCGTCAGGTTCGATTTGCCGTCGCTCTCGACCACGTCGCCCTCGCCTGGTGCCAGGAACAGATTCGCCTCGAGACCGTGCTGCTTGTTGTAGAGCTCGAAGTATCGCCCTTCGAGCGCGTATAGCTCATCGTGATTACCGCGTTCGACGATACGGCCGCCTTCGACGACGAGGATCTGGTCGGCCCGCCGGATGGTCGAGAGTCGATGCGCGATGACAAAGGTCGTGCGGCCTTTCATCAGATACGAAAGCCCCTCTTGGATCAGCGCTTCCGATTCTGAATCCAAGCTCGAGGTGGCCTCGTCGAGGATCAAGATTCGCGGATCCGCCAACACCGCGCGCGCGATCGACACCCTCTGGCGCTGGCCCCCCGAGAGCCGTACCCCCCGCTCCCCGACGATCGTTTCGTAGCCCTTCTCGAAGGCTTCGGCGAACTCATCCACGCGAGCAATGCGGCACGCATCCAGGATCTCGTGCTCGGTAGCGCCCGGCCGCCCGAAAGCTACGTTCTCGCGGATGGAGCCGGCGAACAGGAAGGTATCTTGGAGCACGACGCCGAGCTGCGTTCGGAATGAGGACAGTTGAACGTCGGCTAAATCCACTCCGTCCACGAGCACTCGCCCGTGCTGCGGAGTGTGAAAGGCCGAGACCAGCCCGATGATGGTCGACTTGCCCGAGCCCGATGAGCCCACCAGCGCGGTCACCGTGCCGGGTTGCGCTTCGAATTCCACCTCGTGGAGCACTGGCTTATCGTGGTCGTAGCCGAACCCGACTTGCTCGAAGCGGACACGGCCCTCGAGCGGACCGATGGCTTGAGTCCGGCGCGGGTCTTCGTCCTCGGGTCGCTCGTTGAGCACTTCCCGAGTCCGCTCCAACCCCGCGAAGGCCTCCATGAGCTGGGTCGAGATGTCGACGATTTGAAACAACGGCGCGACGAACATTGCGGAAAAGATCGTGAACGACGCCACGTCGCCCAGGGTCATCGCACCCGAGAAGACCCGCTGGCTGCCGGTCCACATGATCAGTCCGCCCATGCCGCCCAGCAGCAGCTGCGCTGAAACACTGACCAGCGCCGTCCCGGTCAGCGTCTTGTAGATATTTTCGAGAATGCGCTGTACGCCGTCTGAGAACACTGACGCCTCGCGCGCTTCGGCGTGATAGCCCTTAATCACCCTCACGCCGCCGAGCGACTCCGTCAGCCGCCCCGTCACCTCTCCGCGCATTTTCCTGCGTTCACGGAAAGCCGGGCGCAAGGTCGTAAACGCCCGCTGCAGAATGAGGATGAACACGCAGACCAGCGCTACCGACATCAGCGTCATCGACGGGCTGATGTAGAGCAGAACGACCAAAGCCACCATCGAGGTCAGCAGGCCCCCGACAAGCTGCACCAGGCCGGTCCCGACGAGATTTCTGATGCCCTCGACGTCGCTCATGATGCGCGAAACCAGGACCCCGGTTTGGGTCGCGTCATAGAAGGCGACCGGCAAACGGCCGACGTGCTCTTGGACCGTGCGGCGCATTTCGGCGATAAGGGCCTGCGCCGACTTTGACAGAAGTTGCGTCAGAGAAAACGCCGTGATGGCTTGGACGACGGTTGCCGCCAGCACGGCGAGGACCAGGGGCCCGAGCAGCTCGGGCTTGTCCCCCGTGATGACGTCGTCGACCAGGTATTTAGTTGAGGCCGGCAGGACGAATCCGGCGCCGCGGCTGAGGAGGATGAGGCCAAGGCCGGCCAGCAGCACGCCTCTACGCTCACCGATCATTCGGCGTATATCGGGCCAGAGCTCTCGGAAATTCAGCGGACGTTTGCGGGGCGCGTCTTCGGGGGATTCAGCCAAGATTCAGTCTAGCGGACGGTCATGTCGCGGCGGTCGGGGTATACTGGCGCACAGGAGAAACGCCCATGCGATCACGCCGAGAAATTCTGACTGGGTCCCTTGCCGCCATGGCGACGTTTGCGAGCTGTTCAAGCGAGGAACAAGCCGAAGCCGTGCCAGAACCGCCACCCCCGGCCGAACCTCCGGCTGAAGCTGCCCGCTTCGATTCCGACGAGCTCAAGAAGCGCATCGACGCAGGCGAAGATGTCTACCTGCTCGATGTCCGTAGGGACGACGAACTGAAGGAAACCGGGATGATCGAGGGCGCGGCCCACATTCCGATTGAGGAGCTGGAGGCCCGACTGAGCGAGGTCCCCAAAGGACGCCCCGTAGCGATCTATTGAATGCGCGGCGGAAGAGCCTCCCGTGCGGCGGCTCTACTCAAAGAGAACGGATACACCGATACCATCGAGTTCGGCGGCATCGTGGACTGGAAGGAAAAAGGTCACCCGGTCGTTCAGCCTGGCGGGGACTAGCCCGCTGACATCCGGAGCATCTGAACAAACGATTCAAGTTTCGCCGACCCTCGGAGCCGCGCGCGGAAGCAAGCGGTTGCCCGCCAACCCTGTTGTCGTCGCGGACCCGGGCAACCGCTTGCTTCAGCGCGCGGCTCTGTAACGCATCGGCTGGAGATAGCCTGACCGCTAGCGGACTCCAAGCACTCGAGTATCGACGAACTCCCGCAACCTGCTCCAGTACTCGCCGCCGGCGGCGGCGATCAAATCGTTGTGCCCGGCGCCTTCCACGCGCCAAAAGTCTTGGCCGCCCTTTACGGCTCCGCTCAACCGCGGACCATGCCAGTATCCAACCACCTCGTCATTCGCCGCCTGCATGACCAGCACTGGGCATTCCACGTCCACTAGCTTTCGCTCATTCTCGAACTTGTCCCACGGCAACAGGCGAACCCTCGTAATCACCCGAAACGCCGACACAAACCCGCCCTCCAGCACCAGTCCTCCAACTGGCTCCCTTGAGGCCAGATCGACAGCAGGGCCGCTCCCGAGCGAGCGGCCATACAAAACAATCTGTTCCGGACTGACGCTTTGTTCGTCTGTCAGGAAGCGATAGCAAGCATCTATCGCTCGATAGGCTCCCTGCTCAGAACTCTTCCCAGGGCTTCGACCGTATCCGGGATAGTCATACGCGAGCACAGAGAACCCGCGCCTCTGGTATTCGGACAAAAGGGGGAGCACCGACTCGAGGTCCTCGCCGTTTCCATGGCTGTAGAGTAGGGTCACGGCGGCTTTGGGATTCTTGAGGTAGAGCGCCGCAATCTCACCGTTAGGCATGGCCGGTAGGCGCAGCAGCCCAGGAATCGAATACGCGTTCGGCGGCATGGGAAATAGCATCGAATCGGACGCGAACAGCACAATCAGCAGCAGCAGCCCATAACCCGCCGCGGCTCCCGTCAAGATTGTCCTTGCGATATCGATCATTTCTACCCTGGCGCCAGTTTTGAGGCTGTGGCCGCTGTTCGCACAGTGTCGAGCCGCGGCCGAGCCTTCAACCCGATTCGAGTCAGCTCCCGCTGGCGGGCTTAATCTCTCGCGAGGAGTGATCCTGCTGTTCGAAGAACGTAGCGGTCTCGAAGCTGAACGCCAATGCCGCTATTTTCTCTAGGCCCGATTGGATCACGGTGTTGTACGACATGACGGCTTCGTTGTAGCGTTGCCTGGCGGTATTGATCTCGCGGTTTGCCGCCTGAAGTTCGGGGGAGTGTTCCGGTAGCCCGCCCAGTACGCTCGAGAGCCGCTGCTCGGCCTTCGCGCAAGACGCGACGCCTTGGGCGGCGGCAGCTTCTGATTGAGCGACCCGCACTTGTTGGACGACTTGTCCTTCTAGGGATTCGACCACACCCGCCACCAATTCATGGCGAGCGGCCAGCTGAGCGCGCAAGCTGACCCACGCTTCGTTCGTCGCCTGTCGGAGGCCGCGCAAGCGCCTGAACGTCGACACCGCCCAGGCGACGATTGCCGCCGTGACGGCGGCGCCAAGGGCCACGAGCGCGAGTAGGTACAGCATGAGCTCAGTCCCCGCGGCGTGGGGCGAACTACTCCCTGATGAATTGGTAGCGGTCGATCGTTGCGGCTATGTTCTCGCTGTCTTCGCGCATACCCTTTACCGCACGAGTGATCCTCCCACGGCACCGCAAACGGACAGTAGGTTTGTCTGATCCGGCTCGAGCGGAGTTTAGCGTAAGCAAGAATTCAATCGATGAGCCCATTCGCGGGGTCTCGCCGTCAACGGCGAACAGCGCGCCGGCGGAGCTAACGTTTTGTGTCTCGCCTCCCATGTCGACCTGCTGACCGCCTAGCCGCAGGATTCGGACCGGAAGACTCAAGTCGAATCGCTGCGACCTGCGACGTTCAGTAACGAGAAGTGCCATTCGTGTTTTTCTTTGAGAATCCGGGGTCGGTTCAGTGTATTACAAACGTCGTAACGAAGCTAGCCCGCTTTTCTCGCCGCCTGAGGGCGTAAGCACGCGATAGGCCCGTCATTGCTTCGTTGCGCTGGGTCACCGTGCTCAACGTACTTGTCGAGTACGCCTCCGCGCGCTGACCGGCGCGCGCCTCGCACTGACGGGCCTCTCACGCCCTTCCGCTCCCCACGTGGTGAGAAAAGCGGGCTAGCGTTCCCCAACAATGCACTTGAAAGAGTTGAAGTCTAGGCCCGGCGGCGGGTATGATCACGAGTCTCATGAGCCGTTTCATGTCGAACGCTTCAGTCCTAGTTGAAAGCGATCTCCCTGGCGTCAAGCTGCTTGGCCGCGGAAAAGTCCGTGATCTGTATGAGGTCGATCACTCGCGACTCCTGGTGGTCGCAACCGACCGGATCTCGGCGTTCGACGTGATTCTGCCGACGGGGATTCCGCGGAAAGGCGAAGTCCTGACACAGCTGTCTGTGTTCTGGTTCGACTTTTTCTCTGACATTCCGAATCACCTAATCACGGCAAACGTCGACGAGTACCCGCAGCCGTTGCTGCAATTCCGCGACCAATTGGCCGGCCGCTCGATGCTCGTCGACAAGCTCGAGATGTTTCCGGTGGAATGCGTGGCGCGCGGATACGTGGCCGGATCCGGGTGGAAGGACTACCAGAGAACCGGCGCGATCTGTGGCAACGAGCTCGGGCCGGGGCTACGCGAGAGTGCAAAGTTGCCCGGAGCGATCTATACGCCGGCGACCAAGGCTGAAACCGGCCACGACGAGAACATCTCGTTCGAAGAGTCGGCCAAGATCATTGGCCAAGATAAAGCTCAGAAGCTTATGGACCTGACGATCGACATCTACGATCGCGCCGCGCAGCACGGCCTGGCTTGTGGTCTGGTGATCGCCGATACGAAGTTTGAGTTCGGCGAGCGCGGCGGCGAGATCGTGTTGGGGGATGAGGTTCTGACGCCCGATTCATCGCGTTATTGGCCGCTAGAGCTTTATCAACCGGGCCGAGCGCAAGAGTCGTTTGACAAGCAATATGTCAGGGATTACCTCGAGACGCTTGACTGGGACAAAACGCCTCCTGGGCCGGCGCTGCCGGACGAAGTGGTCGAGAACACCACGGATAAGTACCTCGAGGCCTACCTCACCGTCACGGGCGAAGAGCTGCCCTCGTAGGGGCGCGACATGTCGCGCCCTTGGAGTTTCTAGACTGGTGATACGGGCAATAGGTGACCCGACTGCCCCGGAGCCGTGACCGTGAGGGGCTGTGAAAAAATGTCGACCCAGGCTTGAGGCTCTCCCTGAGGCCCGTTCACGGGGCTTGTCGAATCTAGCCCAGTCCTAAAGGACCGGCCTAGGATAAACAAGCCCCGTGAACGGGGCTCCAAGAAAGGCCCTCTGACCTTTTTTCACATCCCCTGAGGGAGCGGTTGTCGCAACTTCCGGCAACCGCTTGCTGACGCGCGCGGCTCCGGAGTTCAGCGAAACTTAACTCGTGTGTTCAGATGCTCTGGACGTCAGCGGGCCAGAGGAAGCCACCGTCGTCCGGGTAGACTCTGTACCCGGCGTTGCTACGCCGGGCTCCCTGCAAACGCACCTTCGCAGGCTGGTAGCGCCCCCAGCGCGCATCTGCTCTAATCAGAGGAAAGAAAGATTCCAATGGCAGACGAAGCAAAAGAAAATCTATACCAGGCCGAATACCTCGGCAGCGGCACCTTCCGCATCACCAAGCCGAAGCGCAAGGCCAATAAGCAGCGCCAAACCAAGGTCAAGCATCCGCCGCGGCGCGGCCGTCGCTACTAATCCGAAAAAAATCGAGCCCCGCATTGAGAGGGGGAGGCGTTCCGATGGGCCGTCGGTCAGCGTGTTGCGGGGCTCGAATCGCAGGAGGAGCCGTCCTCCGATAGTTCGGAGACGGCGGATCCAACGGATGCGGTCGTCGTACGAGGAGTCGCCGGCGACCAAATGGGATCCATGTGAGCTTCGGTAGCAAACAAGGGGCCAGACTGCCCAAAGCCCTGTTTTCATGGATTTCCGAGCGCTGACCGGTTCTCCGCACGGACTCGCCTGTACTTGAGCGTGTAAATTGTTCCAACCGGGCGTGCACAAATGATCCAGTCGAAGAGGTTTGTTGTGACCGGCAGGGTGCAGGGAGTCGGTTACCGCTACTTCGTAATCCAAGCTGTGCGTGGGCTCGCGATTAGCGGCTGGGTCCGGAACATGCCGCAGGGATCTGTTGAAGTTTGCGCCGAGGGGAGCGGTGATGATCTTAGCGCCCTGCGCGCGGCACTCGAGAAAGGGCCGTCGCTCGGCCGGGTCAAGCGGGTCCGTGAAGGGCCCGCCCCGCCGACCGGCGAATCCTCTTTTCGCATCAAGCACTGAGCAGACTCACTAGGGATCTGCGACAATCCTGAGTTCGAACTCGACAGTTCAAAACCCCGACGGTTCAAACATGGAAAGCCTCAAGAAACTCATTCGCGAGGTGCCGGACTTCCCGAAGCCAGGCATTTTGTTCTACGACATCACCACGCTACTCAAGGACCCCGGCGGTCTGCGGCAGGCCCTAGATGCGTTCGCCGATCAGTACGAGTCGGACCCGCCCGACATCGTGGCCGGCATCGAAGCTCGTGGGTTCATTTTCGCTCCGACCGTGGCGATGCGTCTTGGCGTCGGTTTTGTGCCGATCCGTAAGCCGGGGAAGCTCCCCGCGGCAACTGAGCAGTTTAGCTACGCACTCGAATATGGCGAAGATACGCTCGAGGTCCACCGGGATGCAGTTGAGCCTGGGCAGAAGGTGCTGATCGTCGACGATCTTCTAGCGACTGGCGGCACGGCGCAAGCGACCTGCAAACTGGTCGAAAAACTTGGCGGAGTCGTCCACGGGACGGCATTCGCGATTGAGCTGACGTTCTTGCCGGGTCGTGAAAAGCTTTCCGGCTACGACGTCTTCTCGGTGCTCTCATACGCGCAGTAGGTAGCGTGACATGTCGCGCCCTCTTGGGCGGATACCAAGATGATGGTCGTTCGCAGGCCAGCGTTTGCCAAAGTCAACCTCGGACTTCGCATTCTCGACAAGCGGCCCGACGGGTTTCACGAGCTCCGAACCGTCTTCCAGACCGTTTCGCTCGCCGACGACCTGACGGTCAGCTTTGAACCGGGCGGCCGGCGGCGGGTCCAGTTGACCTGCGATCGAGCGGAGCTTTGTGGCGCTGACAACCTGGCGGCCCAGGCTGCGTCTCGTCTTCTGTCGCTTGGTCCGTGGCGCGGGAAGGTCTTGATCGATCTGGTCAAGAAAATCCCCGCCGGCTCCGGGCTCGGGGGCGGATCGAGCGACGCCGGAGCCGTCTTGCTCGCCCTTGCGCGCCTGCTGGAACCCGTTCCGACCGAAGACCAGCTCCACGAAGCCGCCGTCGGCGTCGGCAGCGACGTCCCATTTTTCTTGGTGGGCGGGCGCGCTCTGGGCCTCGGACGCGGCGAGGAACTTTACCCGTTGTCAGAACCCTTGCGGCGGCAGTGGCTCCTGCTGGTCGTCCCTTCGCTACACATCGCCACCGCGGAGGCCTATACGGGCCTCGCCCAGGCCCGCTCCGGCGAATTGACTTCTCGACTCAAGCGCCTTATTATTAGGGAGTTCTGTGCCGGAGTAGGCCCTTCCGGACAGACGGAGGTCAGTGCGCTCGCAAGAGCGCTCGTTAACGACTTCGAAGACGTCATCTTTCGCAACTTCCCCGAACTCGAACAGTATAAGTGTAGGATCCAGCAAGCCGGAGCGCTAGGCGCTGCTTTATCCGGAAGCGGTTCGGCTTTGTTCGGCCTTTTCAGCGACAATAGAACGGCCCGGGCGGCCGCGCGAAAGCTGAAAGGAGCAGAGGCCGAAACCTTTGTCGTTCACACGGTAGGCCGGCGGGAATATCACGATGCGAGGGGAAGAGTTGGTAGGGGAACAATAAAGCCTTGACCGCGATTAGCCCAGTGTCAGATTTAGAGCGAGACCGCCTGAGAGTCTTCAGCGGATCGGCCAATCCCGCTTTGGCCGCGCAGATCTGTGGGCATCTCAACGCCCCTGTCGGGAAGTCGTCGAGCCGAACCTTCGCCGACGGGGAGATCTATCTCCAGATCGATGAGAATGTGCGCGGTATGGACGTATTCGTTGTCCAGCCGACCTGCACGCCGGTCGACTCCAATCTGATGGAGTTGCTACTCACGATCGACGCGCTTCGGCGCGCTTCCGCGATGCGCATCACGCCGGTGCTGCCCTACTACGGCTATTCGCGCCAGGATCGCAAGGACAAGCCCAGGGTTCCGATTTCGTCAAAGCTGGTCGCGAGCGTGATCGAAACGGCGGGCGCGGACCGCGTCCTCACCATGGACCTCCACGCCGCGCAAATCCAGGGTTTCTTTGACGTCCCCGTCGATCATCTCTACGCCGCACCGGTGATCGTCGAAACTTTCCAGGAGATGAACATCGAAAACTTGACGATCGTCTCGCCGGATGCGGGCGGCGTCGAACGGGCGCGCGGATTCGCGAAACGGCTCAAGGCGCCGTTGGCGATCATCGACAAACGCCGGTCCGAGGCCAACGTCGCCGAAGTCATGCACGTCATCGGCGATGTCGACAGCGGCAATTGCTTGATCGTTGACGATCTGGTCGACACGGCCGGCACTCTGGTCAAGTCCGTAGCCGCGTTGAAAGAGCAAGGCGCAAAGACGGTGCGCGCCTGCTGCACGCATCCGGTATTGTCTGGCGATGCCGTCAAGCGCATTGAGGATTCTCAGCTCGTCGAGATCTGGGTCAGCGACTCGATTCCCCTGCGAGACGATGCACGGGATTCGGAAAAGATTAAGCAGTTCAGCGTATCGTTGCTGTTCGCGCGAGCGATCGCATCGATCTACGACGAGACGTCGATCAGCGAGCTGTTTTTGTAGATTAGAAGGAAGCTGCGAGGAGAACGATATGCAGGAGCAAATCGAACTAGAGATCACCACCCGCGACCAGCGCGGCAAGAATGCGGCGCGGCGGTTGCGGGCGGGCGGCGAAACGCCCGGCGTGCTCTATGGACTAGAGGGCGATCCGGTGGCCTTCGCCGTCAACTCGAAGTCCGTCGCCCGGATCCTCGCTTCGCCCTCGGGTCAGAACAAGGTCATCACCCTTACAGGCGGGGTGACCGGTTCGGCGATGACGTCGGACTACCAGGTCGACCCGGTCACGGGCCGGCTGCTCCACGTCGACATGCGCCGGGTGGATGCCAACACGGCCGTCACCGTGGACGTGAACGTCGTCACCACGGGTGTACCTGCTGGAGTGAAGGACGAAGGCGGTATCGAGGACATGATCCTTCGACAGGTGCGCCTCGAGTGCCTGCCCGCGGCGGTTCCAGAAAAGATCGAGATCGACGTTACCGCGCTCAAGGTTGGCGACTCGCTGCGGGCGCGCGATTTGGTTGTGGCGGGCGACGTCAAGATCATCACCAAGCCCGATGCCGTGTTGGTCCGCGTTGTCGGACGCAAGGCCGAGGAAGAAGAGGAAGAGGCTGAGGAAGAGGCTGTCGAGGGCGCCGAAGCCGTCGATGCGGAAGGAGACGGCGAAAAGAAAGAGGAATAGTCCGAAGCGATCGCTTGGCTCGCATCATGCATTTGATCGTCGGTCTGGGCAATCCCGGGGAGCAGTATCGGCTAACGCCGCACAACCTGGGATTCTGGACCATCGATCAACTGGCGCACAAAGCGGCGATTCGAGTCACGCGGCCCGAGGCGAATTCGCTAGCCGGAGTGGGAGAGATCGAAGGCGAAGAAGTTGTTCTCGCCAAACCGCTCTCTTACATGAATTTGAGTGGCGGACCGGTTGCGCGGTTGCTCGAGAAATACGAGCTGTCGCCGGATCGCCTGTTGTTGGTGTATGACGAGCTGGCGCTTCCGTGGGGCGAGCTCCGGTTGAAGCAGCGCGGGTCCGCCGCCGGGCATAACGGCGTCGAGTCCGTCATTGACGTGTTAGGTACGATGGACTTTGCCCGGCTTCGGTTGGGCATCCATCCGGGGCGTGAGGTCGATGGCAAGAGGTATGTCCTTCAGCCCATGGGCCGACGCCAAGTAAAAGAGGCTGAGGAGATTGTCGGACGGGCGGCTGATGTCGTCCGGCTGATGCTGTCTGAGGGCGCCGAGAAGGCCATGGCGGCTACGAACCGTCGCGCCCCTGGACCGAGAAACGACACATGAGGATCTACGAACTTATTTTCATTATCAAGCCGGATCTTCCGCAGGAGGAGGTCGACCAACTCGTTGAGACCGTCGAATCTTCTCTTACCGAGTCGGGAGCGACCATCGACAAGGTCGACAAGTGGGGCAAGAAGCGCCTCGCCTACCGCGTCCAAAAGTTCAAGGACGGCTACTACGTGCTGATCCAGTACTCGCTCGAGTCCACGGGCGACGACGTTCCGCACGAGATCGAGCGCCGTCTGCGCGTCGCCGAGCCCGTGATCAAGTACATGACGATTCGGATCGACGAAGATATCAAGCGGCTCGAGAAGCTCCAAGCCAAGCGCGCGAAACGCGCCGCGAAGAAGCCGGCCTCTGATCGTCCGTCGGGCCCGTCGCGGCCGTCGACGCCGGGTCGGATGCCGGGGGCTCCGAGCGACGACGCGAAGCCGCCGGCGGCGGAGGCAGAGCCGCCTACGGCGGAAGAAAAGCCTACGGCGGAAGTAGCCGCGGCGGAAGAAACAAAACCAGCTGAGCAAGCCGCTCCCGCTGAAGAAAAGGCGCCTGAAACGCCGGCGGTTGAAGATGCATCGCCGGCCGCGGACGAGGGCGAGTCGACCAGCGAGTAGGGGCGAAAGGAGACATCATGGCTGACGAAACAAGCACAACCAGCGCAGCGCCCGCCGCTCCGGCGGCCCCGCGCAGTGACCCCCCGCGCAGTGCTGACCCCCCGCGTAGTGACCCCCCGCGCACTGACCGGCCCGAGCCCCGCAGAGAAGGCGGCCGCCCCGGCGGTGGAGGGGACAGAGGCGACCGAGGCGGCGGCGGCGACCGGGGCGGCCCAGGCGGGCGCCGCTACTTCCGGCGCAAGAAGGTGGACTACTTCAGCGTCAACAAAATCGACGACGTCAGCTACAAAGACATCGACGTGCTAAAGCAGTTCATCGGCGATGGCGGAAAGATTTTGCCGCGCCGGCATACGGGATTGAGCGCGCATCACCAGCGCCTGCTCAAGCGCGCCATCAAACGCGCGCGCAACATCGCGCTGTTGCCGTTCGCCGAAGGGTAGGGGAGTATCAAGATGCTGGAAGTCATTCTCAAGAAAGAAGTGCGCAAACTAGGCGACCGCGGCGACGTGGTGCGGGTTGCGCCCGGATACGCCCGCAATTTCCTCTTCCCCCAGAAGTTTGCGATGCCGGCCACGGCCGCGAACAAGAAGCAGCTCGAAGAGATGCAAGCCGCCGCGGCGAAGGAAGCTGACCAGCTTACAGCCAACGCGACGCAGCAGGCCGAGACGATGCAGGATGTCGTCTTGCGCTTTGAAGAGCGTGCGAGCGAGACCGGACAGTTGTTTGGTTCGGTGACGACACGGGATATCGCGGCGCGGCTCGCCGAGCAAGGGCGCCAGATCGACCGTCACAAGATCATCCTCGAGAAGCCCTTGAAAGAGCCGGGCGACTACGATGTTCGGGTCCATCTATATCGCGACGTGAAGGTTGTGGTGAAGGTTGAGGTCCGGGCTGAGGGTCAGCCGGATCTGGTGGAACCTGAGCCGGAGCCTGAAGTCGAGGCCATCGAGGTTGCGGCCGAGCCAACGGCGGACGACACTGTCGCCGACGAAGCCGAAGACGCCGCCGAAGAGCTGGAAGACGAGTAGCGGACCATGGCATTCGACCTCGCTGGTCAGTCGGCGCTTGTTACCGGGGCCGCTCGTGGAATCGGCGCCGGCATCGCCAAGCGATTGGCGCAGGCCGGCGCCCGCGTGGTCGTCGCTGACCTCAATGCTGCCGGCGCGCAAGCCTCGGCCGACCAGGTCATAGAACTTGGGTTCGAAGCCTCGGCGCAACAACTCGACGTCACCGACCCCAGCTCGGTCCAGGCGGCTGTCGACGCGGCGCTCGAGCGCTATGGCCAGCTCGACATCCTGGTCTCGAACGCCGGTATCGCCGGAAAGGCCGCTCCGATTTGGGAGCAGGAGGACTCGGACTGGCAAAGCGTCATCGACGTGAACCTGACCGGAGTCTTCTACTGTTGCCGCGCCGCATTGCCGCATATGCGCGAGCGCAATTACGGCCGGATCGTCAACATCGCCTCGTTGGCCGGCAAAGAGGGTAACCCGAACATGACGGCCTACTCGGCCTCAAAGTCCGGGGTGATTGCGCTCAGTAAGTCGCTTGGGAAGGAGACGGCCGATCTCAACATCTGTGTGAATGCCGTCACTCCGACCGTGATTCGTACGCCGATCCTTGACACGCTCACCGAAGACCAAGTCAACTACATGACCTCGCGGATTCCACGCGGCCGAACGGGTAGGGTCGAAGAGGTTGCCGCGGTTGTACACTTCTTAGCAAGCCCGGACTGCTCGTTCGTGACCGGCCAGGTTTACGACGTCAGCGGTGGGCGGGCGACCTATTAGTCAAATGTCTGGCGAGGTCTGCGACATGAAATTGACCAACGCGCGACCACCCGACGTAGGGGCGCGACATGTCGCGCCCTTCAACCTCAGTTCTGAGGTTTCCTCGTTACAATCGGCACGGGGCGACACGTCCAGCGGAAAGGGCGCGACATGTCGCGCCCCTACGAACGCGGCGATCAAAGCCTCGCTCGCCTTTGCGATCTTGCTGACTACCATGGCTTCTACCGCTGCCTCCCAATCCGTCACCGTCGAGAAGTCCGAGTTCTCGTCTCGTCAGGGCTATCGGGTCTCCGATGGCGAGACGGAGCTCTTCATCACGAGCGAAGTCGGACCTCGCATTCTGCGCTACGGCTTCGTCGGCGGCCGGAATCTCTTCAAGGTGATGACCGCGGAAGAGGAGAAGTGGCTCACCGAAGGCCAGGACTGGCGGCTCTATGGCGGACATCGGGTTTGGGTCGGACCCGAGGAACCCTCCTACACCTACGCCGCCGACAATGAGGCGCTCGAGATCGAAGTCCAACAGAATGGCCTGACAGCCACTGCGCCGCCCGACCCGGTCGGGATCCAGAAGGAAATGGAAGTTGACATGTCGGGCGGCCGCGTGACCGTCACCCATCGGCTCACGAATCGCTCGGCCTGGCCGCTGGACTTCGCCCCTTGGGCTCTGACGATGATGGCGCCGGGCGGGACCGGGGTTTCGACGTTCCCGCCGCGCGGAACCCATCCGGCTCAGCTCCCGCCGACCAACCCTCTGATCATGTGGGCGTTCACCAATCTGAGCGACCCGCGCTGGACGTTGCTCGAAAAATACTTGGTTCTGCGCAACGACCCCAATATCAGCGACCCCGAAAAAGCCGGCTCGTTCAACGAAAAGACTCGCGCCGCCTATCTGCTTGGTTCCGACCTTTTCGTCAAGCGCTACGATGCTGTGGCGCCGCCGGAGGGCTACCCCGATATGGGGTCGACCTTCGAGACCTTCACCAACAACATGGTGCTCGAGCTGGAAACCCTGGGGCCGTTGGAGACCGTCAAGACCGGCGAGACCATCGAGCACATCGAGGTTTGGAGTCTCCACTCCGACATCGCGATCTCGGAGTGGACCGACCAAGAGCTGGATCGCGTGCTCGCTCCTCTGCTCGATTGATGGCTCGCTTCGTTGTCGGTCAGCCGCCGAACTTCGGACGGCTTGCGATTCTGCCGGCCGCGTTCAACCCGATCACGAAAGCCCACTTAGCCCTCGCGGACGCCGCGATCGAGCAAGCTGGCGCGGACCAGGTCGCCTTCGTGCTGCCTGAATCTCTGCCCCATAAGCTCTTCGATGGCGCGTCGTTCGAACAGCGGCTAGCCATGGTCGGGGCGACCGCCGAGGGGCGATGCGTGGCGGTCTCCTCGGGTGGATTGGTCTACGAGATCGTCCGCGAGCTCGCGGCGATCTGCAGCGCTGAATTCGCGGTCTTGTGCGGCCGTGACGCGGCTGAGCGGTACGTCAGCTGGGAGTACGGCGAGGGCCCGTCGATCGAGGCGCAGCTCGAGGAGTACCGTCTGATCGTAGCCGGCCGCGAAGGGGGCTATCGTCCGCCTGCACATCTCTCGGACCGCGTGGCTTCGGTGACGCTACCGCCCGCGATCGCGACCATCTCGAGTTCCGCGGTCCGGGAGGCGATTTCTCAGGGACGACCGTGGGCGGACATGACGCCCGAACCTGCGGCCGCGGTCATCCGCCGATTGAAACTCTATCGAGATTGAGTATTCGGATTCCGGATGTTGCCAAACCTTGATGGCGCGAGGCTCCGTCCGGGCCCGGAAGGTTGCTGCGGCTGGTTGGGCTGTGGCTGCTGCCCGGCGAGCCCGCCATAAGGGGACGCGGGACGGGCTGGGACGACTCCAAACGCCCCCGCCGTCGGTTGTGGGCCCGCGCTACCGGTTGGCGGCAGGTTGGGCGTTCGAGCAGTCTGGCCAGCGACGGGGCTACCGCCTGGAGGGTAGGTCGGGTACGGTTGCCCTGGATACGGTTGTACCGGGTAAGGCTGTAAGCCGCCGGGTCGCTGTTGCTGCCCAGCGCGACTGCGGGCCGGACTGGGCGTTCCCGGCGAAAAGCCTCCGCCCCCCGCCCCGAGGCCGCCAAGCTGCCCGCCTGGGTTGCCGCTGAGTACGCCCGAGGGGCCTACGCCTGGCTGGCCCGGATTCATCGTCCCCGGCATCCCTATGCCGAGTCCCGCCGTCATACCGCCGGTGGTGGCGTCTTCACGGTAATCGAAGACAAACTCCCACTCTTGGTATTGTTCGTAGCCCTTGTAGACCTTGACCCCCGCGCCTTCATAGGTCGAGGCGACGCCGGCAATGCCTTCAGTGAACTGCGCCAAGCCTGTGCCGGCTTGCATCCCCTGTGCGCCCGC
Source organism: Bryobacterales bacterium (assembly GCA_965247515.1). Classification (GTDB taxonomy): domain Bacteria; phylum Acidobacteriota; class Terriglobia; order Bryobacterales; family UBA6623. The sequence continues at coordinate 4,051,730 of OZ252029.1, forward strand.
TCCGGTAATCCCTGCCAATCCCCCAGGACGAGGAGTCGTCAGGAGTCGCTGAATGATGTTGGCGGCCTGATTGCCGACGCCGGGCTGTGAGCCAGGCCCTCCAGTTGGGGGAACGGGTTGTGCTCCTCCAGGCAGCAGCTGCCCTCCCGGATTCTGGGAGGCTCCTCCGTATTGTTGTTGGTACGCCTGCAGTCCGCCGAACCCGCCCGCCACGTTGGGATTGGGTGGAGGCCGCTGACCCGCCTGTAGGGGAACTTGGGTCGGCCGTGTTTGCGAATAGTCTTGATTCGGATTTGGCAGGGGCTGGCCGTCAGGGCCTAGCTGGACCGGCTGATTGGGGTCGGCTGGGGCGACTCCTCCAGTAGCATCGAGCCCTGGGATGCCTCCTCCTCCTTGGGCCGCCTGGAAAGGGTTATCCGGAGCGGCCGACTCGCGCCGATTGAGCGCCCGGTTCTGAATGGGTTGGCCATAGGGGTCGAGCGCCTGCGTGTAGGCGGTCTGGCGGTTAGACGATTGGCGTGATTGGGAGCGGTTCGAATTCCTCGACCCGAAGCCACTGGAGCTGCGTGAACCGAAGCCGCCCGAGTTGCGCGAGCCGAAGCCGCTCGACGAGCGGGATCCGCCGTTTGACCCAAACGAGGAGCGAGAGTTCGATCCAAAACTCGACCCTCCACCTGATGAGCCGAACCCCGACTGCCCGCTTGCCCCGCCCGTGTTGCGCCCGAAGTTGCCGGCGGTCTGGCCGAACCCGCCCTGCTCCTCGAGATCTTCAGTGTCATAGAGCAGCGAGTCCGTGAAGCGCCCCTGCGGGCCCATATGGATCACGCGCCATTCGTCTTCACCCGTGAGCGGATCTTTGTAGCGGCGGCGAAGGTAGCGGACGCCGTCGGTGTCTTCGAGGTCGTCGAGGTCTTCGGGGTATTTCTTGTGAGCGCGAAAGTAGAGTTGGATCGCGCGCTTGTATTGTTCGCCGCGGTAGATCAGCACTTCCTCGCGGGTGCGCTGAGCTCGCATGGCGTCACGGGGAAGCGAGCGGGCGAGCATGACGAGAATGGCTGATGCGCCAAAAAGGAGCGCGAGCAGAACGAAGCCGCCGTTGGATCCGGGCGTCGACCTGGGGGTCGACGCGGCAGGCGCGGGCGCCCGCGCCACAGCGGCGCCGTTTCCTTCGAACTGAGTTCCTGACTGCACTAGGTCTCTGGGACGGTGATCGGCAAGGTCTGATCTTCGTCGAAGTCCTTATCCTTTATGACGATCGAGGTCAGCCCTATTCGTACGATCTCGTATCGTTTTTTTAGCAGCTCGCCCTCGCCGGCGATCAGCACGTCTTCATCGTCAAGCAAGAACGCGCGGCGGTCGCCCCGTCCGCGCTTGCTGGCGAAACCATAATACTTCCAGGTCAACTTCGGCGCGCGCTTCTTGGCCGGCTTTGGCGCGGGCGTGGGCTTGGCTGCTATCCGCTTGGCTTGTTGCTCGAATTCGCGCTGTCGACGCGAGGCTTCCTCGACATCGGCCTTGGGCGGGGGCGGCGTCTTTACCTTCCGCGTGGTGAACTCGAAAAGGTTCCGCTTGACGCCCTTGAACTCGACCGCTCGAACCGCCGCAAGCAAACCGGTCTGCAGCGTCGGGTCGGCGGCGACGGGGTCAAACGTTTCGTCTTCTTGCGAGCGTCGCCAAATCGGCTCAAAGTTTTGCCCGCGGGCAGGCGCCGGCGTCGGGCGCTGGCGGGAAATGTTGCGCGCCGCCTGGGCCTGGGGCGCGGCCGCTCGTGGCCGTGTCGGGGCGCCCGTCGGAGTCGCTGGTCCGCTAAAGAACTGCAGGTAGAGGACGCCAACGAGCACGACCAACACGCCGCCCAGCGCCTTGACCTTCAGCTTGTCTTCGGTCCCGAGCTTCATAGCTGCTGGGCTACCTCGGCATTCGCCCCATCACTAGGCTCTTCATTTGGCGGGTCGGTCGGCTCATCATTCGGCGCGTTGCTTGGCGGCTCGCTCATGTCGAGATCTCTCATGAACGTGTCGATCCGCATCGTGATCTGCAGATCGCCGGTGTCCTCGCGAGGGAACGCTCCGAGACGTTCGATGATCAAGAAACGCTCGGACCGATCGAGCATGTTCAGGAATCTCACGAGGTTTGCGTACTGGCCGCGGAAGTTGGCGTTGATGCTCACCATGCCGTAGTCGGCGTTACCTGCAATCTCGTCGCTGTTAAAGCTAACCTCGCGGACTTCGACTTGCGCCTGTGATGCGTCTTCACCAAGTTCGCGCATCAGGTTCGAAAACGTCGTGCGGCGCTCGAAGGTCAACTCCGCCGTCAGTTTGTCGCCCTCGCCCCGCGCGGAGCCGACACGTCGCGCGGCTTCGCGAAGTTGCTCGACGGCCGCCGACTTCTCTTCGATCTGGCGCTCGAGAATCTGCACGCGCGTGCGCTGGTCGGCTTCTCGCTGCGCGGTCGGCCTTACCGCAAACGCCCAGAACAAGAGGTCGAAAGCCGCGAGCACGCCCAGCCCAATCAAAACTTGACGGTGAGGGATTTTGCGGAGAAGGCCTCCGCGGACCCGCGGTGCGTCGCTAGAGTTCCTGCTCATATCTCACCGTGAGCTCGAAGCGATAGTAGGGGTCGTTCTCATTGGGGGGTACACGGCCCCGCAGGTTGGGGGAGCCAAAGACCTCCGAGCTTTCCAGTGCCACCAAGAACTCGATGAAGTCGTTCGGAGTCTCGGCCCCCACTTGCATTTCAAGCAAAATGCGATTGTCGAACGTTACTTCCGGCCGAATCTGCGTCATCAGCACACGCGGAGGCAGGACTTTTTCGAGGTCGGCGAAGGTCTGGGTCCAGGAGATTCCCTTGCGTGCGAGCAGCTGATTCAAGAAGTGCGAGCGGTCAATCGTGTTGATCGTTTCCTCGCCCCGCAGCTCGCCGCGGAGCTTGGCTTCCTCAGTAGTGAGCCGCCGGATCTCGGCTGTCGAGCGAGTCTCGGCGGCCTGGATTTCGGGCGGCGGCTCGCGGTTCTGGACAAACGTGGCGACTAGTGACGCCGCGATCAGGATCAGGGCGATTCCGCCGAGACCGCTTGCTAGCCAAAACAGTCGCGAATGTCCGAACGGCTTGGTCGCTAGATTGAGGTCGACTTTCAAAACGAGCCTCGATTTTCGACGCGGGCGTAGCACGCTACGCCCCTACGACTTTGGACGTTTCGGCAATCGCTCCGGTCCGGGCTTCGGAGCCGCGACCGGGAGGGAGCGGTTACCCGAGTCGGCGAAGGTAGTCGCGTTGGCGGGCAACCGCTTGCTCCCGCGCGCGGCTCCGAAGCAATCGCCGGTCCCGGTCGTGGGCAAGAGTCCAATCTCCAGCGCTTCACGCCGCCCCTCCGAGGTATCCCCAAATGCCGGCATCGCTCGAGCCAACCAGACCGGCAGGTCCGCTGACAGCCTCAATCTCATAGTGAAGCTCGTTGCCCAGGTAGTCGATCGCCGGCCGCAGCAGCTCTCCGAAGCCGCACAGCTCGAGCTTCCTGACCGGGGCCCCAAGGTTATCCTCGAGGTAAACCAGCGTCGGATACAGATCGGCGACCATGTCGCGTAGCGCTTCCTCAGATGCGGAATCGGGATCAGCGTTGACGTCGACCGTTCGCACTAGCTTGACGATCTCTTCGTCAATCGCCGCCATCGTCATCGACCGTCCCGCGAGCTTGACGAACAGCGAAGCAGAAGCGCTCGAGGCCAAATTCAGCGCCGCGGCCATGGAACTCGTCACCAGGCCGGGCCACAGTCCCACTTGCTCGAACGCCTCTTCGTATTGCCGCACTACCTCTTCCGGGGTGAGCGAGACGAGCGCCAGAAACCCGCCCCCATTCGTCTGGAGCTTGTACGCTAGCCGACACGTTTCAACGTCAAACGGCACCGACTTCGCCAGCCGAAACCGAATCAGCGACTCCCGCTTGTCCGTCTTAGGAGGCAGGTTGTCGAACTCCAGCACAGTGAGCCGCGAGCAAGCGTCGGGCAAGATTAGCGCCGCCTCGGGACGACGAATCGGTCCGAGCTGGTCGAGCGCCTCGACGATCGCGTCGCCCAGCTGCTCCGCATCGAGCACGTTCGGGCGAACCGCCGACGCATCCATCACCCCGGGCGCTATGGGGACTTCGGCGCGCGCCGCTATCTCGAGCGTACGGTGATCGCGCCGAATCGCCGTGATCCGCTGTTCGGTCAACTCGAACACCGCCAGAGGCGGCGGGTCGAAGACCAGATACTTGAGCCAAGAGAGCATGTTCCGTTGACCGTTGACCGTTGACCGTTGACCGTTGACAACGGACAACGGCTACTCGATAAATGTGACCTTATCGATCTCCTTCAAAGTCGTAATGCCGTTGCGCACGCGTTCGATCGCTGACTCGCGTAGCGAAGTCATTCCTTGATCGCGCGCGGCGCGCATGATCTCCGACGACGGCTTGCGTTCGAGAATGAGCTCTCGGATCCGGTCGCTCATATCGAGCAACTCGTGGATTGCGCTGCGGCCGCGGTATCCGGTCCCCGAGCACTCGATGCAGCCTTCTCCCTCGGGGAACTCGAAGTCCGCCCACTCGGCCGGGTCCAGGCCCGATTCTTCGAGCCGCGCCGGGCCGTACTGCACGCCTACCTTGCAGTGCTCGCAGATCACGCGAACCAACCGCTGAGCCAAGATACAGTTGAGCGCCGAGACGAAGTTATAGGCTTCCACGCCCATGTTCAAGAAGCGGCCCAGCACGTCGACGACGTTGTTGGCGTGAACCGTCGTGAACACCAAGTGGCCGGTCAACGCCGACTGAATGGCGATCTGCGCCGTCTCGGAGTCGCGAATCTCACCGACCATGATCTTGTCGGGGTCATGACGCAGAATTGAACGCAACCCGCGCGCGAACGTCAGTCCCTTCTTCTCATTGACGGGGATCTGCGTGATTCCGTGCAGCTGATACTCGACCGGGTCTTCGATCGTGATGATCTTGTCTTCGTCGGTCTTGATCTCAGACAACGCCGAATAGAGCGTGGTCGTCTTTCCCGATCCGGTCGGGCCGGTGACTAGAACCATGCCATAGGGCTCGCGGATATAGCGGCTGAAATTGCGCTTGTCCACATCTGAGAACCCGACAACATCGAGCGAAAGCTTCTTAAATTTCTCGCTCATCGACTCCTTGTCGAGCACGCGCAGCACGGCGTCCTCGCCATGGACGGTCGGCATGATCGAGACCCGGAAGTCGATCTGGCGCCCCTTATAGCGAACGCGGAAGCGGCCGTCTTGAGGGACCCGGCGCTCGGCGATGTCGAGCTCGGACATGACCTTGATGCGCGAAATGATCGTCTCGTGCCAGTCCTTCGAAATCGGCGGCATGGCGTAGTGCAGCACGCCGTCGATACGGTACTTGATGGCGACTTCGGCGTTGCGAGTCTCGATGTGGATATCGCTCGCGCGCCGCTCGAGGGCGTTGAAGATGGTGGTGTCGACCAGCTTGATGACCGGTGAAATGTCTTCGTCACCGGTAAGCTTTTCGATCGAAAGGGTCTCGTCGGAATCGTCGTCGCGGATGACGTCGAGCACGAATCCCTCGGTGACTTCTTCGAGGACGCGCTGCGATTGCTCGGTCTTCTTGAGCAGGTCGGCAACCTGGCTCAGCGTCGCGACCTTGATGCGGATCTTTTTCCCAAGGAGCAGCGAAACCTCGTCGAGCGCCGGGAGCTGGGTCGGATCAGCAATCGCGATCTCGAGCGAGCCGTTCCGCTCGGCCAACGGCACAAAGTTGTGGCGGAACATCAGATCCACCGGGATCGAGCGAAACAGGTCGTTGTCGATGTGGACCTGAGCCAGATCAACAAATTCGTAGCGGTAGCGCGCCGCCAGGCGCCGGGCGGAGTCTTCTTCTGTCCGTTGTCCGTTGTCCGTTGTCCGTGGTCCGTTAACGGCCGGAACTTCGCCAGCGGTTACGACAGTTGCCTGAATTGCTTCGTCTTGCATCGGTCTTGCGCTTCTTCTCTTCCGGTCAACGGTCAACGGTCAACGGTCAACGGCATCACAACTGCTCCGCCAGGCTAAACATCGGCAAGTACAACGAAATCAACACGAATGCCACAAAGATACCCATAAAAATCATGATCGCAGGCTCGATCAGACTCAGCGCCGCGGCCATCGCCGTCTGGACGTCTTCGTCGAAGAACTCCGCCACGGAGCTCAACATACTCGGCAAAGCGCCGGTCGATTCGCCGACGTTGATCATTTCGATCGCCAGCGGCGGGAAGATACCCGTCTCGGCCAAGCTTGCTGATAGCGGCCAGCCTTCTTTCACTTTGGTGCGCGCTTCGGCGATCGCATCACGGATAAGCCGCGACCCGAGCGAGACGCTTGTCGTTTCGAGCGTTTGCACCAGCGGGATGCCGCCTTCAAGCAGCGTGCTCATCAGCCGGCATAGTTGAGAGACTTGGTACTTGGTCCATATCGGCCCCACCAGCGGCGATCGCAGCTTGACGCGGTCCAACTGATTGCCGGCGGACTCGCTGCGCAGCCACCAAACCAGCAAGGCCACGAGCGCGGCCGTGCCGCCGACAATCGCGAGGAAGTGTTCGCTAAACGCAACTCCCACCGCGACCAAGATCTGAGTAGCCTGAGGTAGCTCGGCGTCCATCGAGCGATAGAGCTCGGCGAACTCGGGCACGACGTAAGTGACCAGAAACAGGATCAGCGTCAGCACCAATACGACCAGCAGGCAAGGATAGATCAGCGAGACCAGCACTTTCTTGCGAACCGCCAGAGATACCTTCTGATACTGCACGTAGCGGTCGATCACCTCGGGCAGGCTGCCGCTCTTCTCTCCCGCCATGAGCGACGTGACGTAGATCGGCGGAAAGGTTTGCTCGGCCTTGAAGGCGTCCGAGAGCGGCGTGCCGTTCTTGACCGCCTCGTGAATATTCGTCACGTGCTCGGCGAGCTTGCGATGCCGGATGTTGCTCCGCAACAGATCGAGCGACTTGAGAATCGGCAGGCCGGCTTGGATCAGCGTCACGAACTGCTGGTTGAAGACCAGAAAGTGCTCGAGATTGAGCCGAGAGCGTTTCCGCTTGCCGATTGCCGGCAGGTCAGCGAGCTTGCGGCGGGGCTTAACGGCGTAGACCAGTAAGCCCTCCTCGACGTAGCGCTCGCGCAACGCTTGCGCTGTGTCGGCTTCTTCAACCCGCTCGTGGACGGCCCCTTGGGCGTCGGCGTACTTGAGAACGAACTCGGGCACTATCTAAAGCCGCCTAGTCGGACCTCCGGCAGGATTTCGGCGCCGGCCGGAGCCTCGAATACGAACAGCGATTCGTCCAATGGAGGATTGCGCTTTTCGTTCCAGAACTTGAAGTCTGTGATTGAGTCGTCGCGGCCATGTACGCGGAGCCGGTTCAGGGTGTAGCTGTTGGGCGAGTAGAAGAACTCGACCTCGCGGTAGACCTCCGTGCCCTTCAGGCCGGCGGCGACCAATGCCGGCCTGCTTTCTATCGTGGCGAGTCTCGGATTGCGAAATTGACGCCTGATATCCATGCGTCCGAGTAGGAAGCCCAGCGGCGCGCGCATGTCGGCGTTCGGCGCCATCTCGACTGTGCGCACTTGATTGGTAAGCGGGTTGTACATCCTTAGCCAGAACCCGTCGCCGATCAGGAGCCTCCCCTTGGGCGAAGAGTAGTCCCAGCGCATCTTTTGGGGCCGCCGGAGCTTTAGCGTCCCGGCGGAATAGTCCCTGCGGGCGCCCGCGTAGAGCAGCTCCTGCGAAAACTCAGATTGCATCGTCGCCATGCTGTTGTAGCGCAGCTCGATGCCCGAGATGACGTCATCAAGCTTTTGGGCGTAAGCCGGCGCCACGGCGATCGTAGCCATGCAAGCGCAGCCGACGGCCAGAGACCTCAACACACTAGTTAGACGCACGGAACCCCGTTGACGTGTATATGAACAGCGCCATCCACATAAATATAGGGTAGCCAAGCCGGCCCGCTTCTCTAACCGCCTGAGGGCGTAAGAATGCGATTGCTGACGAGCCTCTCACGCACGTCCGCTCCCCGCGCAGCGAGAAAAGCGAGCGGGCTCTCTCGAAAATGAGGCGCTTGCCGACCATACCCTGACGGGCATGGCACGTCGAACCCATCGGCCGTCGACAACGTGCCCGGCCTGTAAGGGTCGGGTCGACTCAGGTGCGGAACAGGGCGTAAGCCAAGTATTTTCATCGTTCGCTGTCGCCCGGCCGAGGGCCATGAGTGGCTGAAATGCAAAAAGGGCGCGACACCCTCTCGAAGAATGTCGCGCCCCTCTGAAGCGATTCGATCTTACAAAGCTGCTCTATGAAACCTGTTCTCGGCTCGGCGCAACCGAACCAGGCTCGCGCTTGACAGGCTTCTTGACCGGCACCTTAGCCGCTATCTCTTCAACCTGATCCGTGATGCACACCGCGATCAGGGGCTGGCTAGCGTTCTTGAGAATGTCGACGATGCCCGCGTGAGAAGACTCGAGGTAGAAGTTTTCGCCATCGGTGAGAAGGTGAGTTTCACCTTCTCCTCGGATTGTCTGAAGAAACCGCCCGCCCAGCTCCTTCTTGAGGAACTTGAGGACCTTGCGGATCTTTTGTAGAGAAATCCCTTTTGCTCGCAACTCGGTGATCACCGAGACTTCGATCACCTCGTGGAGCTGATAAATGCGGCGATGCCCGCGCTGGATTGGGGAGACCACCCCTTGTTCATCCCACCACTGCAATTGCCGCAGACTGACTCCCGTCATCTTGGACACGTCGAGACTGCTGAAAGTCTCGCCGTCCAATCCGGGGGGAATCGTGCGGGAGATTTGCCCGCCGATAAAGGCGGTCGTCACGTTGAAGAGTTTTGCTGTTTCCATCTGCCGTTCCGAACCTTCCTGAGACCAACGAATTGTACTAGACCAAAGCCCAGTTGGGATAGACGTTTCTAGCCTTTTGAAAAACCAACCGCTTAGCCCCCGCCCACAAAATGAACCACCTCGATCAGCGCGTTTTCTCGTAGCTGGGTCCGCGCCCAGAGCTCACGCCTGATGATGTCTCGGTCCAATTCAACGGCGACACGGTCTTCGGCCAGTCCAAGTTTGGCAATCAACAGACTGATCGTCGCCTCCGCGGGCGCCTGATAGGGCTCTCCGTTGAGGATGACAGGTACGTAGTGGTTGCCTAAGCCGCCCTCGGACTTGGTTTCTTGAGCTAGCGCTTGCTGCCTCATAACTGTCTTGGACAAGCTTAGCGCCGCTCTGCCAGAATGCCTCCCGAACACACGTTATCACGAAACGGCGGCAAGAAGTAACCCGTTGCAAAAAACTTCTTGATTGCTTATCCGCGTTCGGTCAGAAAGACCCCTAGGACGATGACCAGCCCCGCCAGGCCAAGGGTCGACGAGACCTGTTCGCCCAGGAAAACGGCGCTGACGGCGGTTGCCAACAGCGGTTGCAGGTACTGAAATACCGCTATCTTCGAGGCCGGCGCATACCCCAGAGCCCAGTAATAGATCAGGTATCCGACGACAGCCGAGAGGGATGCCATGAAGAGCAGCGCCGCCCACGCCGACCCAGGAGCGGCGCTAAACGAGAAACCGCGATAGGTGACCCAGATAACGGGCTGCAAGGCGATCGCCCCCGTACTGTAGGCGACCGCGTTCATCACGATTGGGCCGTAGCGTTCGCGTTGTTGCTTGCCGAGTACCGTGAACATGGCAAACATGCAGATCGCCCCAAAGATGAGTGCGTCCCCATAGAGGGTGGCGGCTTGCCCTTCACTCTGGTCGAGTGTCAACAGGACGACGCCGGCGACGCAGATCGCCATCCCGACGAGCTTGCTCCGCGTGATGCGCTCTTGGCCGATCAATGCCGCCAGGCACAGGATCAGCACCGGAACCGTAGAAAAGATCAGCGTGACGTGCGCGACGCTGGTGTGCCCAAGGCCTACGACGAACAGCGCCTGGTTGCCGACCTGAAGGACGCCCAAGGCAATCAGCGCGGGCCAGTCCCGTCGGGCAACCGGTTCTTCGGGGCGTTTTAGTACCAGTACTAACAGGATGAGTAGGGCCGCGCAGGTCGTCCGGACGGCAACCAGCAACAGTGGTGCAAACCCTACCAGAGCCACTTTCCCGGCGACGGGGTTGAGCGTCCAGAACACGGTCATCAGCGACACCAGGCCCCACAGCAGGGCCGGGTGCGGGCGGCGGTCCCCGGGGATGTTCAACTCAGCGTTTCCTCGCGAACGGCGAGATGGTGGATGTAGTCGAGGTCAACGGCGAACCCAATGCCGGGAGCCGGCGGCGGCGTGATTTGGCCGTTTGGAGCGGTCACCTCGGGCTCGATGATGTCACGAGTCCAGTAGCGCCGGCTGGCCGAGACATCGCCCGGCAGTGTGAAGTTTTCGAGCGTTGACAAGGCGATGTTGTGCGCTCTCCCGATGCCGGCCTCGAGCATTCCGCCGCACCAGACGGGGATGTTGTGGTCCAAGGTGAGGTCGTGCAGGCGCTTGGCTTCCGCGTACCCGCCTACCCTGCCGAGTTTGATGTTGATGATGCGGCAAGCCCCAAGTCGGATCGCCTGCTCGGCGTGATGAGCGCTAAGGATCGACTCATCGAGGCAGATCGGGGTATCGAGCTGGGGCTGGAGCTGCGAGTGATCGATGATGTCGTCGTGAGCCAGCGGCTGCTCGATCATCATCAGTCCAAACTCGTCGAGGCGCTTGAGATGGCCGCTGTCGGTGAGAGAATAGGCTGAGTTGGCATCGGCCATCAGCTCGATCTCCGGAAAACGCTTGCGTACCGCCGCGACGACATCGACATCCCAGCCGGGCTTGATCTTGATCTTGATGCGTTTGTAGCCGGCGGCTAGTTCAACCTCGATCTTGTCGAGCAGCTCTTCGACAGTGCTTTGAATGCCGATAGAGACGCCACAATCGAGCGACTTTCGACTTCCGCCGATGTGGCGCCAGAGCGGCTGGTTGGCTGAACGGGCCTCAAGGTCCCAGACGGCGGCTTCAAGCGCCGCGCGCGTCATGCGGTGGCCGCGGATTCCGCCGAGAATCTCACCGACGTCGCGGGCCATATCAAAGCTGTGCCGCAGCAGTCGCGGCCCCAACATGTCTCGAATCAGTAGCCAGGCCGAATCGGTCCACTCTTCGTTGTAGCGGGGCAGCTCGTTTGCGGTGACTTCGCCCCAACCGATCGCCCCCTGGCTCTCGATTTCGACAAGAACCATTCGGCGATCCGTCGTGAGGCCGAAGCTGGTCTCGAAAGGATGCACCAGCGGCATCCGGATTTCGTGGAGCGTGATGCGATCAATTTTCATCTTGATTTCGAGCACCCTGCGTCAGCGGGGTGTCTTCCCGTCACGGTTGTGACTCTCGCCTGGGGCGGCCGGAAGACATCCCGCTTACGCAGGGTGCTCGGAGAACATACCGGGCTCCGTATCGGTAAAATCCCAGCCATACTCGTTAACCGCGCGCTCGTGCGACGGCCCGCTGCCAACCGGCCATCAGAGTTTCACGCTGGTCGGCGCTCATCTTAGGCTCAAACGTCCTGTCGGCTTGCCAAAACGCTTCTAGCTCGTCCGTGTCCTGCCAGACCCCGGTCGCTAGCCCTGCCAAGAACGCCGCGCCGAGCGCCGTTGTTTCAAGGTTCGCCGGGCGAACCACGGGCTTGCCCAAAATGTCAGCCTGGAACTGCATCAAGAAGTCGTTGGCCGCCGCGCCCCCATCTACACGCAACTCCGCGAGCGGCTCTCCGGAGTCGCGTTCCATTGCTTGAACCAGCTCCGCGCTCTGGTACGCAATCGACTCGAGCGCGGCGCGTACGATGTGGGCCTTATTCGAGCCGCGTGTCAGGCCGCAGAGCATGCCGCGTGCCGCGGCGTCCCAATGAGGAGCTCCGAGGCCGGTGAACGCGGGTACGAGGTAGACGCCCCCGGTGTCGGGGACCGATTCGGCGACCGGTTGCGATTCCGCGGCGGCGGCAATCAGCCCCAGCTCATCCCGCAGCCACTGAATGGCGGCGCCGGCGACGAACACACTGCCTTCCAGAGCGAATTGATGTCGGTCGCCAACAGCGGACGCAGCCGTGGAGAGCAGCCGATTCCGCGACACCGAAGGCGAATCGCCGGTGTGCATCAACATGAAGCAGCCGGTGCCGTAGGTATTCTTGGACAACCCTGCACGGAAGCAGGCCTGGCCGAACAGGGCCGACTGCTGATCGCCGGCGATACCCGCGATGGGGATCTCGGCGCCGGTCACCGCCGGGTCGCTCATCGCTACGACCCCGGACGACGGTACGATCCGCGGAAGTATCGCCTGGGGAACTCGAAACAGCGCGAGCATGTCGGGGTCCCAGGCGCCGCCGCCGAGATTCATCAGCAGCGTCCGAGAGGCGTTCGTGACGTCGATGACATGCTCGCGTCCGCCCGTCAACTTCCAGATCAGCCAAGAGTCGACGGTCCCGAACGCTAACTCACCCGCTTCCGCGCGAGCCCTTGCTCCATCGACATGGTCTAGGATCCAAGCGACTTTCGTGCCCGAAAAATACGCATCGAGGACCAGCCCCGTCCGCTCGGCCACGAGCTCAGCGCGGCCGTCCTCGGTCAGCTCGCGGCAGGTATCCGCCGTCCGGCGACATTGCCAGACGATCGCGGGCGCTATCGGCTCCACCGTCTTGCGATCCCAAACGAGCGTGGTCTCGCGTTGATTCGTGATGCCGATCGCCGCGATATCCGAGCCGGCGGCGTTGGCCAGTACGGCTTCGAGCGTGGCGAGCTGCGCCCGCCAGATCTCATTGGCGTCCTGCTCGACCCAGCCGTCGTGAGGAAAGCGCGATTCGAAGGCCTGCTGATTGACGGCAACCATCCTCGCCTGCTCGTCGAACAGAATCGTGCGGGCGCTGGTCGTCCCTTCGTCGAGCGCGAGGATGTGCGGCATCGAAGAGCCCTAGACGAAGGCCGCGACCCCAGTCACGCGATTGCCAATCACCAACGTATGAATATTGTGCGTGCCCTCGTAAGTCTTCACCGTCTCGAGATTGCACATATGGCGGAAAATCGGGTATTCGTCGGTGATGCCGTTCGCCCCCAGAAGGTCACGCGCTCGGCGCGCGGTTTCGATCGCCATCCAGGCGTTGTTTCTCTTCAGCATCGAAACGTGCGAGAAGTGCTCCTTGCCCTTGTCCTTGAGCCGGCTAACTTGAAGCGCCAGCAACTTCGCCTTGGTGATCTCGGTGATCATCCAAGCCAATTCGTTCTGAACCAACTGGTGGGACGCGATCGGGCGGTCGTTGAACTGCTTGCGCATCGTCGTGTACTCGCAGGCGCAGTCAAAGCACGACTCCGCCGCGCCGACACAGCCCCAGCCGATTCCCAGTCTCGCCGTGCTCAGACACGCCAACGCGCCCTTGAGCCCGATCGCGCCCGGCAAGGCGTTCTCCGCTGGGATCCGCACGTCGGAGAACGACAAGCTCGACGTAATCGAAGCGCGCATCGACAGTTTGTTGTGAATGTCGGACGCCTGGAAGCCGTTGCTCGAAGTGTCGACCAGAAAGCCGCGAACCTCGTCGGTGTCGTTGTGTTTGGCCCAAACGATGGCGATGTCGGCGACGCTGCCGTTGGTGATCCAGGTCTTCTCGCCATTGAGCACGTACTCGGCGCCGTCGCGAACCGCCCGCGTAGTCATACCCGAGGGGTTCGAACCGAAAGAGGGCTCGGTCAGGCCAAAGCAGCCCATCACTTTCCCCTGCGCCATGGCGGGCAAGTATTTCTGCTTCTGCTCCTCAGATCCGAAACTGTGCAAAGCGTACATGGCCAAGCTGCTCTGCACCGACAGAAAGCTCCTCAAGCCGCTGTCGCAGCGCTCCAGCTCCTGCATGATGATGCCGTACTCGACCGCACTCATCCCGGCGCAGCCATAGCCGGAGAGATTCGCGCCGAAGAACCCCAACTCGGCCATCTTCGGCGTTAGTTCGTCGAGAGGAAATTTCGCGTCCCGAAAACCCTGTTTCATCAGCGGTTCGCATTCGGCGGCAAAGCCCCGAGCCGTCGAGCGAACCAAGAGTTCCTGCTCGCTCAGCAACGAGTCAAACTCGATGTAGTCAACGCCTTTGAAAGCCATTCCTTCCCTCGATCCACGAAAGGCCCATGATATCAGGCCGTCATCACTCTAAGCTTTTCGCTTTACTCCTCTGGCTTATGTTCTCCCAACGCCGGTCTATGCACATCAGGGTAGTCATGATTAGCCCTTCGCTCAATTGTCGGTTGGGAACAATCCCGGTACTATTCTGGTAGTCCACCGGGGCGAGGCAATATGACCAACCGAATCATTGACGCGCTCTACAAAATGCGGATTTGGCGTGACACTCACGGGCAGGACATGGTGGAGTACGCTCTGATGGCCGGCTTTGTCACAATCGCCGTCGCTGCGGTCTTTCCCCCGATCGGCACTGAAATATCCACCGTTTGGTCCAAGCTTGGGAGCACCATGGAAGCGGCGCCCTAAGTCGCCGCTGATTCTCGCTCGTTCGCCGGGTTCGCTACGATAGCTCGGGATGTCTGTTGAACGCGCCCGTGAGCTCGTCCGCGCTTGCGAGACGATCGTCGGCTTTACCGGAGCGGGAATCTCTACTGAGTCGGGCATCCCGGATTTTCGCAGCCCAAACGGTATATGGGCGCGGAACCGCACTATCTATTTCGAAGAGTTTGTCAACAATCGCGAAGACCGGATCGAGTATTGGCGACAGAAGTGCGCTGGTTGGCCGCCGATCCGGGATTCGGAACCCAACGCCGGACACTTCGCATTCACCGAGCTTCACCGTCAGGGCAAGCTCCGCGCGATGGTCACCCAGAACATCGACGGCTTGCATCAGAAGGCGGGCCTGCCGCCCGAGGTCGTTTACGAGCTTCACGGCACAACGGTTGACGTTGCCTGCCTGAGCTGCGACTACAAAGAGCACTCGGACGTGTCATGCGAAAAAGTGCGCAATGGAGACTTGGCGCCGGAGTGCCCCGAGTGCGGAGGCTTGCTCAAGCCGGCGACGATCTCATTTGGGCAGGCGATGCCGCGGAAGGTCGTTGAGCAGGCGGAATTCGCCGCCCGCAATTGTGATCTGTTCGTCGCGGTAGGGTCGTCCTTGGTGGTTCACCCGGCGGCGATGCTGCCGGTTATGGCCAAGCGCTCCGGCGCGCAGCTGATCATCATCAACCGCGATCCGACGCCCCTGGACGACGAAGCGGACCTGGTGATCAACGCCGAGATCGGCCAGGTCCTGCCGGCAATGGTCGGCGGATAATCCGAGCACCCTGCGTCAGCGTCAGCGGGGTGTCTTCCTGTCAACATCCGTCACAAGCCCAACCGGAAGACGCTCCGCTGACGCAGGGTGCTCGGAAAACCCGGTTCAGCTCTTCTTTGCCGCCTTCTTCGATCGCTTCTTGGCGACCTTTCGCGAGGCCTTTTTCGCGGCCTTGCGACGTCCGCCTGGGTTCGCCGCCATGCGAGCCGCACGCGCCTCGAGCAGGTTAACCGCGTCCTCGACCGTGATGCTCTCCGGCTCACGGCCTCGAGGCAACGAAGCGTTGATCTCGCCATCGGTCACGTAGGGGCCGTAACGGCCTGACTTGATCTGCAACGCTTTCTCGCTGGTTGGGTGGACGCCGACTTCCTTCAAGACCGTCGGCTTCGCCGCCGCCCGGAGCCCCTTCGGTTGCTTCAGGATCTCGACCGCCACCTCCAGATTGATATCCAGAGGCGAAGGGCCGTCGGGAGGAATAGAACGGATCTCTTCGCCGCACTTGACGAATGGCCCGAATCGGCCGTTCGCCGCAAGCACGTCCTGTCCGGTCTCGGGATGAGGCCCGATCGTTCGCGGGAGCCCGAGTAGTTTCAAGGCCAGCTCGAGATTGACGCCGTCCGGCTCCATGCCCGGCAGCAGCGATGCCATCTTCGGCTTCTCGCCGTCGGAGCCCTTGCCCAGCTGCACGTAGGGCCCGAAGCGGCCGACCTTGAGGAAGACCGGCTCATGGGTCAGCGAGTCGACGCCCAGCGATTCCGGCTCCTTGGATGCGTTCGTGACCAGCTCGAGCGCCGCCTCGACGGTGAGCTCATCCGGGGCCTGCTCGTCGGGAACGCTGGCACGCTTGTCGCCGATCGAGACGAACGGCCCGTGGCGCCCAATGCGGACTTCAACCGCCTCTCCGTCCTCGGTTTCACCCACAGGAACTCCACAAACCTCTCTGGGATCGATCGACGTCTCGCCTCGCTCGATCAAGTCCTTCAGACCGGCGTGCCCGTTGCCGAAATAGAACTGCTGCAAATACTTGCTGCGGTCACCGTTCCCCCGCGAGATTGCATCCAGGTCGTCCTCCAGCTTCGCCGTGAAGGCGTAATCGAGCAGGTTCGTGAAGTGATCCTCTAGCAGGCCCACGACGGCGACCGCGGTAAAGGTCGGAATCAGGGCCGACCCGCGCTTGAAGGCGTAGGAGCGCGAAAGTACCAGGTCAACGATCGTCGCCCAGGTGCTCGGGCGGCCGATGCCGAGGCGCTCGAGCTCGCGGATCAGGCTTCCTTCCGTAAACCGCGCCGGAGCTTGTGTCGAACGTTTATTGGCGTCGACGCCTTTGACATCAAGGTTTTCCCCCTCAGCTAGCTTCGGAAGCACCTTTTCCTTGCCTCCGAGCTCCGCCTCGAGGTCCTCGCCTTTCGCATAGGCGCGCAAGAAGCCGGCGAACTCAACCGTTTTCCCGCCTGCTCGCAACCTGGCCGGACCCGACCTGATGCTGGCGGTGACATTGGTGCCGCGGGCGTCTTTCATCTGGCTCGCGACTGTGCCGCGCCAGATCATGTCGTACAGTTTGAAGGCCTCCATTCCGAGGGCTTCCTTGACCCGTCCCGGGTCGGTGAAGCTGTCGCCGGCGGGGCGGATCGCCTCGTGGGCCTCTTGCGCATTGCGGACTTTGGTCTTGTACTGGCGGGGGCTGTCGGGCAGGTACTGTGCACCGTAACTTTGGCCAATGAAATTGCGCGCCGCCGAGACCGCCTCGCCTGAAAGCGTCGTCGAATCGGTACGCATGTAGGTGATGAAGCCGTTCTCATACAGCTGCTGGGCCACTGTCATCGTCCGCCGGGCCGAGAAGCGTAGCTTACGGTTGCCGTCTTGCTGCAACGTGCTGGTGACGTACGGCGCGGCGGGTGAACGGGTAAAAGGGGTCTCCTCCACTCCCGCTACGACGGCCCCGCTTGAAAGGATGTTCTTGCGGAGGTCTCCAGCTTCGACCTCGTTAAGCACGAAGGCTCCCGTCTTCTCTTTGAGCTTGCCGCTGTCTGGGTCGAAATCCTTTCCCGTCGCGACCCGCCTGTCCTCAACGTGGGTCAGCTCGGCTTCGAACAGGTCCGGCGAGCCAGACTTCGAGAGCTTGGCCTTGAGCCCCCAGAACGACGCCTGGTGGAAGCGGATGCGATCCCGCTCGCGCTCGACCAGCAGCCGCACCGCCACGCTCTGGACTCGTCCCGCACTCAAGCCGCGGGCCATCTTCTTCCACAGCAGCGGGCTAACGCGGTATCCGAACAGCCGATCGAC
This sequence comes from Bryobacterales bacterium, assembly GCA_965247515.1. Classification (GTDB taxonomy): domain Bacteria; phylum Acidobacteriota; class Terriglobia; order Bryobacterales; family UBA6623. The sequence continues at coordinate 4,069,315 of OZ252029.1, forward strand.
GATGCGGCGAGTCTCTTGCGCCTCGACCAGCGCCATATCGATCTCTCGCGGCGAATCGAGCGATTTCTGGATCGCTTCCTTGGTGATCTCGTGGAACACCAGCCGCTTGATCGCACCCTTGGGCTTGAGCGTCTCGACGAGATGCCAGCTGATCGATTCCCCTTCGCGATCTTCATCAGTCGCCAGGAAGACTTCGCCCGCGTTCTTGAGCTGCTTGCGCAGCTCCTTGACGTTGTCTTTCTTCGACTCCGGAATCACGTAAAGCGGCCAGAAGTCGCTTTCGATGTCGACGCCGATGTCGCGCCACGGCGCCTTCTTGTACTTTTCCGGGACTTCGGCTTGAGAGTTCGGCAGGTCACGAATGTGGCCGTTCGAGGCCCGCACCACGTAGCCCTTGCCGAGAAACTTCTCGATGGTTCTGGCCTTGGTGGGTGACTCGACAATCACCAGGGCCGGTCGCTTGGATTCAGTCGCCATAGTTCGTTACTCACGCCGGCTTGGTATACCGCCGCGCTTGTTTTCCTATCGTGTGCTTGCGGGATCAGGGTTAGCTCGACCAAGACAAGATGAAACTTTTTCCGGGCAATTGCTTGACCGCCCCGAACAGCTCGAGCTCGCTCAGCGCAGCCAAGACGTCCGACGGCGATTCGCCGTCGAGTTGCCGGATGATGTCGTCGACCTGAACAGCCTCGTCAATGCGCAGTTGCGCTAAGACCTTCTTGGACCTTCTTGCCAGTGGGACTTGCCTGCCCTTCGAACAAGCTCGCTTGGTGCGTGGAGGCTCCAACGGCCGCCGTTGCGCGAGCGGCCGCCCGGCCGCGCCCCTCAACCGCCAAGCGTTCGCGGACCTCGAGCGGCAGCTCTTCGATCACGTCGCTCGCTTCTTGGACAAGCTTAGCACCGTCTTTGATCAAAAGATTCGGCCCCCAACTTTGTTTGGACGTAATCGCACCAGGGACCGCCAACACCTCCCGGCCTTGCTCGAGAGCTAGCCGGGCGGTAATCAGCGACCCGCTGTACTGCGCCCCCTCAATCACCAACACTCCCATACTCATACCACTAATAATGCGATTACGAATAGGAAAGTTTTGCGCGAACGGCGTCTGCCCCATCGTGAACTCGGAGACCACGACCCCGCGTTCGGCAATCTCTTCATAGAGTTTGCGGTTGTCCCTGGGGTAGGCAACATCGACGCCCGTGCCTAGGACGGCGATGGTTGCGCCGCCGCCATCGAGGGCCCCGCGATGCGAGCAGGCGTCGATTCCGCGCGCCATCCCGCTGACGTGAGTGAGCCCGGACTGCACCAGATCGCGGGTGAGTTTCTCGGCTGTCTGACGCCCGTACGCCGTGGGCCGGCGGGTGCCCACGACCGCAAACACGTCGTTTTGGAGGAGCTCCGCCCGGCCAAGGGCATAGAGCAGGATGGGGGGATCGAAGACCTCCTTGAGGCGCGCGGGGTAGCGCGGGTCTTGGTAGGGGATCACCGCGGCTCCGGCGCCTTCGGTTTTCCGCAGCTCGTTGGCGGCGTCCTCGAACGGAATTCCGGAGTGAATCGCTTCGACGGTTGCCAGCGGTATTCGAGGAACCGCCGCGCGCAGCTCGGTTTGCGAGGAATGGAAGATCCGCTCCGGGTGTCCGAAGATATTGAGCAGACGAAGTGAGTTCCGAACTCCAAGTCCCGGAACAAGTTTCAGGGCTAGCCAGTAGAGCAGCCTCTCCCGGCCCGCCTCATCGGGCGTCATCTCGCGAAGTCTGACTCTACCAGCAGGCGCCTTCCGCCGCAACCCGGCCACATCGCGGCTGGCACATGTAGAGCGGCTCGCCCATCCGATCGAGAATGCCCAACGGGCCGGGACTCAGCCGCCACTCCGCGCCCACCGCCCGCATCGAGCTGGCCACCAAATCGAGCGGCTTCTTCACCTTCGACTGGTAGTTTTCTTGGGCCCAAAACTCCTTCGAGTAGAAGATCGTCCGCAACATCGCGCGGATGTCGCCGTCGGTCTCGCCGAAGCTCGCCGCCACCTTCTCGACCAGCGACTCCGGGGCCTCGTCCGCGACGAATCTTTGAACAAGCTTCCGGGCGATGAAGCTCGCTGTCGAGGGATGCCCGGCCAACATATCGAGCAGCGCCTCGCCCTCTTCGTACCCAGCCTTGAACTCGTGGCCCATCACCGTCTTAACGCCCTGATCATGCGCCGGCGGCAGAAACCGGAACCCGGGCTTAGAAAACTCAGGCCCCCCAAACGCCGTCCAACCCGTCAGCACCCGCGCGGCCTCGGTCACGTCGGCTTGGGTATACCCGCCGTCGACCCCAAGCGTGTGCACCTCCATCAGCTCACGCGCGTAGTTTTCGTTCAGGCCCCGCCCGCGCCGACGCCCCATCGGCGAATCAGGCGCAACGCTCTGGACGTTGTCGAGATACACCAGCATCGCCGGCGACTTCGCAACCCCACCCAGCAACTCCCGAAAATTCCCCAGCGCATTCGGCCGAATCACATCCCGCTCGTAGGCCGGAACCAGCAACCGCACCTGCTGCTTGCCCATAAACACGTTGAAGTGATTCATCCAGAAGTCCGTCATCACCTCGAGCAACTGCCGCTCGCTATAGACCGACCGCAACACCTTCGCCGCCTGGAGCTGTCCGACGACCACCTGCTGCGGATTGATCCCGCGAATCGGCAGCGCATTCCGGCGCATCATGCCCGGGACCTCAATCGGCTCCGGCAATTCGCGAATCTTCCACAGCATCGGATTGACGCCACGCCCGCCCATCGAGCCCGACATCCGGGCCCGGCCAGGGATGTCCGCCTCATCGATCAGGCCGCGCTCGACCATGCGCCGCACCAGCCCCGGATTCGGAAACAGCTCAGCCAACTCCCGCGGCCCCATGTGGATCGTCACTAACGGCGCCAGCCGAGCCTCCAACGCCGAGTCGTCGATGCTTTCCGGGTGAAGCTGCCGTTCAATAAATGCCGCGACTCCCGACTCCGCCAGCGCCTTCACGTCCCCAGGACGCGGCCCATACGCCAGCCGATTCAGCACATGAACCGCCTGTTGCGTCTCGTCAAGCCCCGTCTTGGGAATCTTCGACTTTGCAGTAGCAGCCGGAAGGATCAAAGCAATCAGCAAGAGATAGCGATAAGGCATAGCGGGCTCAACCTCCTAAACACAAGCGTACGGGAAAAGTTGCGATTTGGTATCGTCTCGCCGTGCCTGCTGAAGAGGCGGCATGGCCGCGCCGACGGAGCATCCGCCGAGCAGGGTTTGATTACACCGCGCCCGCGACTACATCGGAGTGCACCCCGAACGCTGGATGGAAGACCGCTATAACTCCGACTGGAGTCGGCGGGCTACAGCGCCGGAGGCGCGCCCCCGCAGCTCCCGCGCCGCCTTCTCGATGCCCTCCGCGACATTGCGCCTTGCCGACGAGCGTATGGCCCACTGATCAACCGCGTTCCCATCGTCGGGCAACAGGTCGACCCGACCGTCACATGGCATCGACGCGCCTAACTGCTTAAAGACAAAGAATCGGCCCAACGTAGCCAGCGCCGCCGGCCTTATACTTGAACCGACCCCCGACCGCTTGCTGACGCAAGCGGTCGGGGGTTACAACCACTAACCAGCACTCCCAAACACCCGGAAACGCCCGCTTTTGCCCGCACAAAGGGGGCTTGACCGCCGCGCTACACTACCGACCGATGCGCCTCGCCCTCTTCGCCCTCTTCGCCCTCATCCCCGCCCTGGCCCTGGCCCAAAACCCTTACGAGCAAATGCTCTCGAGCCACGCCGCCGTCCACAAACGCCTCGAGACCCAAGCCCGCCAAATCACCGACAACGCCATCGCCGAAATCGAATCCCGCTCGACCTGGGAACCCCTCCGCGAACAACGCACCCGCGAGATGCGCGAGATGCTCGGCCTTCTCCCGTTCCCACAAAAAACCCCGCTCAACATCCAGATCACCGGCACCATCGACCGCCCCGAATACACCATCGAAAAGATCGCCTTCGAGTCCCTGCCGAAGTTCTACGTCACCGCCAACCTCTACATCCCCAAGGACAGACCGGGCCCGCTCCCAACGGTCGTCTACGTCTGCGGACACGCCATGAACCCCTACGGCGCCAAGACCGCCTACCAACGCCACGGAGCGACATTGGCCAAGCACGGCTACGTCGCGATGATCATCGACCCGATCCAGATCTCAGAAACCGTCGGGCTGCACCACGGCATCATGAACCAGGAAATGGACGACTGGTATTCCAAGGGCTACACCCCCGCTGGGGTCGAAGTCTGGAATGTCATTCGCGCCCTCGACTATCTCGAAACCCGCCCTGAGGTCGACCCCGACCGCTTCGGCATCACGGGCCGATCCGGCGGCGCGGCGATGAGCTGGTTCTCCGTCGCGATCGAGCCGCGCCTTAGAGTCGTCATTCCGTCGATGGGCATCAGCACCTACGCCGCCAACCTCACCCACAACACGCAGCAATACCACTGCGACTGCATGTTCACGATCAACAGCCGCCGCCACGACATGATCCACCAGGGCGCCCTGATCGCCCCGCGGCCGCTGTTCATGGTGCACGGCCGCGAAGACCGCCTCTTCCCCGTCCCCGGCTTCACGGAGTTCGAGAAAGAAGTCGGCGAGCTGTACGAAAGCTACGGCGACCGCGAGCGCTTCAAGAACCTCGTCGTCGAAGGCGCCCATTCCGACTCGGACCTCCAACGCACCGAAGCCGTCAAATTCTTTGACCAGTGGCTCAAGAAAATCCCGGCGCGCGAAATCGACCTGACGTTCGAAGAAGTCCCCGCCGCCGAGCTAACCGTCTTCGGCGGCAATCCCCCCGCCGACGCCCAGAACCACCGCGTCCACGAGTTCTTCATCCCCGAGCCGACGCCGGCGGACTACTCGCGACTCGATAACTGGAAGGCTCGCCGCACCCAGCTACTCGCCGCATTGAAGGATGACGTCTTCGCCCACCTCCCGACCGGCGCGCCAGAGCCCGAACTTCGCCCCATCGACGATGCCGGAGCCTTCGAATTCGACTCCGAGCCCGGAGTCACGATCAAAGCTCGCCTGCGGACTCCCGAAGAAGCCACCGGCCCAGCCCTGTTGTGGGTCGCCTCCGACGGCGAAGACTGGGACTCGACACGCGACACCCTGCGCCAAATCACCCGCTCCGGCACGAACTCGCTGATGGTCGTCTACCCCCGCGGAATCGGCCCCATCCCCTGGACTAAGAAACTCTGGAAGGACGCGCTCCGCAACTCCATGCACACCGGCCGGACGCCCGACTCCATGCGCCTCTGGGACATCCTGCAAGCCGCGCGGGCCCTCCGCGCCAAGACCGCCAAACCCATAGCCATCGGAGGCTCCGGCATCTCCGCCGGACTGGCCCTCTACGCAGCCATCTTGGACCAAGGCATTGAGCGCACCATCCTGGTCAACCCCCCAACAACCCACCACGACGGACCGATCTTCCTCAACGTCCTACGCCACGCCGACCTGCCCGAGGCGGCCGCCTTGCTCGCCCCACGTCAGCTGGTCTTCTACGGCAGAGTCCCCGACCCCTACCGTTGGACTCAGGGGATCTACCGACTCTTCGGGGCCGACGCTCCGCTTACCATGAGTATTGAGGCTGCACTTAACGGCCGGGCCGGCCACGGTTTTTCTTCAGGCATCTAAGGAAATGACCGCTAGCTGTCGCGCTGATCCACCGTCGGGTCGATTGTAGATCTGAATGTCGAAGCGGATCATCATCTGTGCCGACGGCACCTGGAACCGCGCCAACCCCCCGCCCGGGGTCGAGTTGACCAACGCCGCCCAGATCTCCCGCGCAGTGTCGGATCAAGGCTGGGACGGCAAGCCGCAGCAGACCTTTTACAGCGAAGGCATCGGCGTTGGCGGCCTCGTCCCCTATTTCAAAGAAGGCTACACCGGCCAGGGAATTCCGAGGAAGATCCGAGAGGCCTTTCGGTATTTGTGCAGGCACTATCAACCCGGCGACGAGATCTACCTGTTTGGAGTCAGTCGTGGCTCATTCACTGTGCGGCGGCTGTGCCAGCTAATCGACTTCATCGGAGTGCTCTACGATCCCGACCCCCACAAAATCAGCGCCGGGTACAAGCTCTTCTGTCGCAGCCGGCTCGACCACGAGTCCAGCCTGCGCGAACGTCTGCAACAGCGCTCGCACTACCCGTGTCCCATCAAGTTCGTCGGCGCGTGGGACACTGTCGACGCGCTCGGTTTGCCGGCGCCGGGGCTGCGGCGATTGACCCGGCCCCATGTCGGGCGCCACGGCGCGGCGCTGGGCGAGCACGTGGAAAACGCCTTCCACGCCCTCTCGATTGACGAAACCCGCGGCGCTTTTCGTCCAACGATCTGGCCCGATCAACCGCGAGACGGCCGCCGCATCGAGCAAGTCTGGTTCGCCGGCAACCACGGCGACGTTTGCGGAGGCTTCGGCAAGAAAGACCTCTCCGACATCTCGCTCGGCTGGATGATCGCCCGCGCCCGGGAGTTCGGGCTCGGTTTCAACGAGGAATATCTGAGCCGGACGATGGCGCCGAATCTCAGCGCGGCGCCGACAAGCTGGACCAATCTGTGGGGTTGGCTGCTCCCCTCCGGCCGGCGTCGCATCCTCGTCGCCAATCCCTCCACGGAGTGGATCCACCAAAGCGTGGTCGAGAAGTTGCGCAGCGACCAAGCCTACTCGCCGGCCAGTCTCAACCGGGCGCTTCAAGCCGCTGGGGACGGCCGAGTCGTTTGCTAAACTGGCCCGCTTGGCTGTAGCTGACATCCATCGGGCTGACCTCATTCGTTTCGAGAACGTTTCGCTGCGCCGCGGCGACAACCTTGCGCTCGATCAGCTGAGCCTGTCGATCCCGCTGGGGCAGAACGTCGCCTTGATCGGGCCCAACGGCTGTGGAAAATCCAGCCTCATCCGAACCATCGCCCGCGAGCTGCACCCGCTCTACGACCCGGCCTCCCAGGTCACGATCCTCGGTAAGACGAACTGGAATATATTTGAGCTTCGGCCCATGTTGGGGATCGTCTCGGACGAGTTGCTGCGCCGCAGCCTACGGCCGGCGCCGGGCCGCGACGTCATCCTTTCGGGGTTTTTCTCGACGCTCGAGCTTTGGCCCCATACGACCGTCACCGGCGAGATGGAGCGCAAGGCCGCCGAGGTCATCGAGTTGCTCGAAATCGAGCACTTGGCCGAACGTTGCACCTCCGAGATGTCGTCGGGCGAGTCGCGCCGGGTGCTGATCGGCCGCGCCCTGGTGCACGACCCCAAGGCATTGATCCTCGACGAACCCACCAACAGCCTCGACTTGCGGGCCGCCTACGAGCTGCGCCGCATCTTCAGCAAGATCGCCGCAACCGGCGTTGGCATCATCCTCGTCACCCACCACTTGCCCGACATCATCCCCGAGATCAGCCGAGTCGTCTTGCTCAAGGAAGGCAAAGTGTATCGCGACGGACCCAAGACCGAGCTGCTAACCTCGCGGCCGCTGTCGGAGCTGTTTGGAATCCCGGTCGAGCTGATCGAGCGCGACGGCTACTACCACTTGATCTGATTCCGCTATCCTGGAGCCGATGTCGGCTTCCTTCCAAGATCTCGTCGACTATTTTCGAGGCTTGGCCGTCGAAGACCTTGACCACTCAGGCGGGACCTACCTTGGTCATTGCGCCTCGGTCTACCGCGACCTCAAGAAGTGGGGGGCATCGGAAGAGCTAGCGCGGGCCGGTCTGTTTCACTCGATCTATGGCACGATCCTGTTCGACCGCTTCGCACTGCCGCTCGAAAAACGGTCCGAGGTGCGCGAGCTCATCGGCGACCGGGCCGAACGCGCGGCCTACCTCAACTGTGCAATCGACTACGACTCCTTCGACCGTGACGTGGTCAACGGAGAGCCTCCCTACCGGATGCTCGACCGCTACACCGGCGGCCTAGTGGAGATCACCGACAATGAGCGCCGCGACATATTGGCGCTCCAGCTTTGCGACCGACTCGAGCAAGCTCCGCGCTCCCAAGACTGGGAGTATCGCCCCGACGGATTTCGCGGGATGGCGCGACAATTGGGCGGCCCCGCGCTTGAAGCGTTCGACAGCGTTTACGCCGAGATGCCGGTGACCTAGCGCGCTTCGCTAGAATTGGAAGGATAAATGGGAGTTCTCGACGCCATTCGGCCCCGCTGGAAGCACAGCGACGCCGACGTTCGTATCGCCGCCACGAAGGAAACCGACGACGCGGAGATCCTCGCCAAGATGATCATCTCCGACGGGGAATGGTTTGTCCGCCATAACGCGCTTGACCGCATCCGCGAGGTCAACCCGGACCAGGAGTGGTACGCCAAGATCATGCGCGAGTCCCGCGACGAAGAGATCCGCCGCAAAGTCGTCAAGGTGATGACCAACCCGGCCGACGTCAAGTGGTCGGCCGAGAACGACAAATACCGCTACGTCCGTGACGCCGCCGAGCATCGCCTGAACGAGCTCGCCGAGCAAGGCTGACGCGCCCTCAATCCGAGCACCCTGCGTGAGCGGGGTGTCTTTGGGTAAGTGCAATTGGAAGACACCCCGCTGACGCAGGGTGCTCGGAAAACACTGGACAACCACGTCCGAAACCCGCTAACCTAGGTAGGCGAATAAAAGGAGAATCTCGTCCCCGTGAACCTACTCCTCGACTTCGGTGAGCCCAAGACAGAAAAAGCCCTCGCCGTCTCCCGCAACCCCCTGGTTCGCAGCGACGCTTCGCTCGAGAAAGTCGTCGAACAGTTCGAGGCCATGCAGTCACGGCAGGACTCTCCCATCACGGCCATCCGCCGCCAGCCGGCCCGCGAAGCCGAATACGTCGACCTGCCCGAGGCCGTCGACCCCAAGCTCCGCAAGGTTCTCGCCGAGCGCGGAGTCGACAAGCTCTACACCCACCAAGGCGAAGCGTTCGAGCGCGTATCGAAGGGTGAGAACGTCGTCGTCGTCACCCCCACGGCTTCGGGCAAGACGCTCTGCTACAACTTGCCCGTCCTCAATACGCTGATTTCCGACCCCGAGGCTTGCGCGCTTTACCTGTTCCCAACCAAGGCGCTGAGCATGGATCAGCTCGAAGCCTTCCACGGCGTCGTCGAGGCGATGGAGTCCGACATCCGCGCCTTCACCTACGACGGCGACACCCCGGGCGATGCTCGCCGCGCGATCCGCCGCCGGGCGAATGTCGTGCTCACCAACCCCGACATGTTGCACGCGGGCGTGCTGCCGCACCACACCAAGTGGGCGCGCTTCTTCGAGAAACTCCGCTACATCGTGGTCGACGAGCTGCACACCTATCGCGGCGTCTTTGGGAGTCACCTGGCGAACGTGTTTCGGCGACTGCTCCGGATCGCCGAGTTCTACGGCGCTAAACCCCAGTTCATCTGCTGCTCAGCCACGATCGCCAACCCCAAAGAGCTAGCCGAGGCGCTCACCGAGCAGCCGTTTGAGAAGATCGACCGGAACGGCGCGCCGGCCGGTGAAAAATACTTCGTCTGCTACAACCCGCCCGTCGTGAACCGTCAGCTCGGGATTCGCCGCAGTTACATCGGCGAGACCCGACGCATGGCCGAGGCCTTTCTCGACCGCGGACGTCAGACGCTCATTTTCGCGAACAACCGGCTGGCGACCGAGCTGCTGGTGCGCTACCTCAAAGACAAGTACGGCGACTCTATCCGGGGCTACCGCGGCGGCTACCTTCCACGCGAACGCCGAGAGATTGAACGGCAGATTCGAGAAGGCGACACCCTCGGCGTGGTCGCCACCAGCGCCCTCGAGCTCGGCGTCGACATCGGTTCGCTCGACGCCTGTGTGATGGCCGGCTATCCGGGTTCGATCGCCTCCACGTGGCAGCGATCCGGACGCGCCGGCCGACGCCAATCACTGGCCGTGAGCGTTCTGGTCGCATCGTCGGCGCCGATCGATCAGTACATCATCGAGCACCCGGAATATTTCTTCGACTCGCCCCCCGAGCGAGCGTTCATCAACCCCGACAATCTCGAAATCCTGATCAACCACCTCAAGTGCGCCGTCTTCGAGCTTCCGGTCCACGACGGTGAAAAATTCGGGCCGCACGAGACCGGCGAGATGTTGAAACTCCTGCGGGATATCGGCGTCGTCCACGAATCCGGGGGCGCCTGGCACTGGACATCGGAATCCTACCCCGCCGACGCGATCAGCCTGCGGTCGGTGTCCTCAGACAACTTCGTGGTCGTTGACGAGACGACCGAGCCCCGTGTCATCGGCGAGGTCGCCTTCAGCGCGGCATTGACGACGCTGCACGAGAAGGCGATCTACCTCCACGAAGGCCGAATGTTCCACGTGGAACGTTTCGACTACGCCGAGCGCAAGGCTTACGTCAAACGCGTCGAGTGCGACTATTACACCGACGCGATCGACCACACCCAGGTCAAGATTCTCGACGTCTTCGACGATCTCAGCCAAGGGCCGCTGATCGCCAATCATGGCGAAGTGCGCCTCAACCGCCAGATCGTCGGCTTCAAGAAAATCAAGTTCTACACCAACGAAAACGTCGGCGCGGGCGACCTCTCGATGCCCGAGCAGGAGATGCACACGACCTCGTTTTGGCTGCACTTCCCGGCGGAGTATCTGGCGAGTCTGACCGACTATTCGCCGACCGAAAAGCAGAACGGCGTTGTTGGCCTGGCCAATGTCCTTCGCACGATCGGCAGCCTGCTACTGATGTGCGACCCGCGCGATCTGGGCGTAACCGTCACCGGCGGCACCCCCAACGAGAAGGGCCTTTTCGAGCCCGACCTATTCCTGTACGACAATTACCCCGGCGGAATCGGCCAAAGCGAGCCGCTGTTCCGGCTGCGCGAGAACCTGCTGGATAAGGCCCGCGAGCTGATCGAAGCTTGCCCCTGCAAATCGGGGTGCCCGAGCTGCGTCGGCCCTCCCGGCGACATGGGAGACAAAGCCAAGGAAGTGGCGCTGACGCTCGCGGGAGCGGGACGCTGAGCGAGCGATTGTGCCCCGAGCTCTGTTTACATTCAGCGTCGAGGCGTTACAAAGCCGCGCCCAAAGGTTCGGCGCTTTTTCCGAGCACCCTGCGTCAGCGGGGTGTCTTCCGCTTACGGTTGCGGCCGTCGCCCGGGTTGTGGGAAGACACCCCGCTCACGCAGGGTGCTCGGAATTCCTGCCGGATTTGTGCAGGAATCGTTTACAGAGGCGCTTACGGGCGCGGCTCTGTAACGCCTCGACGCTGAGCGAAAATGGTTCCGCGAAGTTTGCGCCACCTGAATGAGATGAACCCGATCACCACCGCCGACATCGACCGCCTGCGCCGCCGCATCGAGCGTATCGAGGGCGGCCGTATGGCTCCATCCGAACCGGCGCCGGCCGCCGCCGACGAGCTCGACGACAAGCCCCAGCGCTACCAGCCCGAAGGAATGCTCGACGGCGAAGTCCTCGAGAACCCCCACGGAAAATACTTCCTCCAACAACGTCTCTACCCCAACCACAAGCTCCACGGAAGCTTCGATATCGGTCGCCTGGCCGACATGCCCGGCAAGTGGCTCGAGGGCGTCTCGAAGGGCGATATCCCCGCCCACGATCCCCATCGCTGGGTCTTTCTGGACACCGAGACCACGGGTTTGGCTGGAGGTACGGGCACCTGCGCCTTCCTCATCGGCGTCGGCACAATCGAGCCCGACGGCTTTCGCGTGCGCCTGTTCTTCATGCGCGACTACAACGAAGAAGCGGCCATGCTCTACGCCCTGGCTGAGTTCTTGCAGTTCTACGACGTGCTGGTCACCTACAACGCGCTACAAGAGCTACGACGCCCCTTTGATCGAAACCCGCTACCGCTTGCAACGTCGACACACGCCGCTCGACCGCATGCACCACCTCGACCTGCTCCATGGCGCACGTTCGCTTTTCAAACTGCGCATGGAAAACTGCCGCCTGATGAACCTCGAGTACGAGCTGCTCGGGCTTGAACGCGAAGGCGACCTACCCGGCGAGCTGATCCCCTACTACTACTTCGAATACCTGCGAACCAAGCAAGCCTTCAAGCTCGTCCCGCTGTTCCACCACAACGTGATGGACATCGTTTCGCTGGCCTGCCTCACCGCGACGGTACTCCCCGCATTCGCCGCTCCGGAGCAAACGCCGTTCCAGCACGGCGAAGACCTGCTCGGCCTAGCCCGTTGGCTCCGCCGCGCCGGCGCTCAAGACTCAGCCGTCACGCTCTACCGTCGGGCCGTCCAGGCCGGCATGATGGACAACGAGCTCTTCGCCGCGTTGTGGGAGACCGCGTTGCTCGAGAAGAAGCGCGGCCGCCACGCCGAGAAGGCTCAGATCCTCCGCGACCTGACCCAGGTCCACAACCCCTACCGCGCGCAAGCCTTCGACGAGCTTGCCAAACATTTCGAGCGCCACGAAAAAGACCTCGAGCAAGCACACTCGATCGCATCGCTGGGGATGAAGGATGACCCAAGCGAAGACCTCGCCCGCCGCCACGAACGATTGACCCGACGACTCGAGCGCGCAAGGGAGGACTGTAGGGGCGAGGCATGCCTCGCCCGCGGTTCGGCCTACTCAACCAGCGTGAATCTCTGATGGATAAAGCCATCCTCGAGCCGCACAACCACAAGGTATTCGCCGGCATCCATACCAGAAGTCTCGAGCGCCGCCATGTAGCGAATCTGGTTGCGCTCGGCGTCAGCGACCGCCTCGTACGAGCTCACCGGTAGCGGCCGAACCGGCTCTCGACTTCGATACAGCGCAACATTGGCCCCAGGCGGACTCTCAAGCATCTCGGCCGACACGTTGTAGCGGTCGAAAAGGATAAACACCGGGAGGCCCTTTTCGAAGACATGGGCCGAATCCGGGATGAAGCGGGTCTCGCCGACATCGAGAGCCCCTTGGGATTTCTTGCGGGTCTTGGCTGAGATCGCTTCGACTCGGCCCGTGACGAGCAGGGAGCTCGCCGACATCGCCGATCCGAACTCCGGGACGTCGATCTTTGTCCGGTAGGTCCCGACTCTCCCAGAGGAGTCGTCGCGGATGACAACCTTCCAATCGTGCTCGCCCGGCGCCAGCTTGATCTGAGACGTGTAATGCAGCAGGGCCGAACTGTTGCCCGAAAAAACCCGCAGTTGCTCGGCCGAAAACTTCGTCGCGATCTCTTGCTCATCGAACGCCGGGCGGCCCCGGCCTGAGGTATGCGTTGCCTGAGTGGCCGCGGTCAGACGCACCGTCCCGCCACGTCGGCCGGCGTCGAGCATGAGGTCACGCGAATGCACGCCAACCCCGTAGGCCAGAACCGCCTCACCGTCAGGCCCTCTGAAGAAGTCGTATCCGACCGTCAGAGGCAGATCCGCGAATGGCGTCTCCCCTAAGACGGCCCGCCGAATCTGCAAGCGGCGCTCACTGCTGGACAGCCGAGCGAACTCTTGTTCTTCGTAATAGCCGCGGCGGTAGTCGAGCTTCACCCCGCGGCGGCCGACTTCAACCTTGATGCGCCGAAAACGGCCCTCGGCGCTGTCGTCGGCTGGATAATAGCCCAGCAGGTAGTAGCCTCCCCAGTCTTCCGCGACGGCTTCGAGCACTTCGCCGAGGTCGTTGCTGTTGAGAATCGCGCGGCCTCCAGTTCGCTTGGCGATCGTGAAAAGTCCGTCCTGGCTGTCTTGGAATGACTCGGACTGAGCCCGAAACGCATCGCTCGGCGGGCCGCTTGATCCCCCTCTGCTCGCGCTGACGGTCGCGTCGCCGCCAGGGGCGCTCGCCGACAACCCCCTCACGTCGCCCATATAGAAACTCACTCGCGCCTTCATCGCCTCCGCTTCGAGACGGTTGAGCAGGTCAAGGTTTTCGTCGTCAATCGCGAGCCCAGGCGCGAACAGCACCACGCTCTTGCTGCCCGGCAAGACGCTCAGGGCCTGGATCAAGTCAAGATAGCGATAGAGCGTCAGCCGGCCGTAGAACTGCTCCAGCATCTCCGCTTGGTCGATCAGTCCGGTGAACTCGGAGTTGAGCTCGTCGAGTTGCTCGTCGCCCAGCAACTCCGCATCGAAGTCATCGAGGGTCTGAGCGGGCGGGGCCGAGAAGCGATCGATCACCCCTCCATCTCTGGAGTAGCCGCTGCCCAGCATTTCCTGTAGCGCTTCGTAGAGCTGCTGCTTGTTCGAGCTGAACGCTGAACCTTCGAGCGAGATCAGGACTCCGGGTTTCGCCTGCTCGTCGATGAATTTGCGAACGCCTTCCTCAACGCGAACACGATCTTCAGGCCGCCCCTGCGCCGAGATGTAGACGAAACGCGCGCGCCTCAGCCTTTCTTCCGGCGTGCCGGCTTGGTCGGCCTCGTCGATGCTGCCGCGATCCGGACCGCGAACGTACTCGAACGTACCAATCCGCTGCTCTTCACCACGTTCGAACAGCCGGAAGTCTTTCTCGACGAGGTCAGGAACCGGGTTCCCATCACGACTCGTAACGCGCACTTCAACCTCGCGCAGGACCGTTTCGGCGCGGAAACGCGTGTCCTGCGCCACTGCCGCCCCCGCGCAAATCACGGTCAGGGTTGTTACGACGCCGGTCTGCATCAGCTAGCGCCGTTGTAGCACAGCCGGCGCAATCAGCCTCGTACGATGTCGATCTGAGTGAAGCCTTCTTCCGGCGTCGGCCGTTCCAAGCTTGCGGACATGCGCCGGATCGCGGCTTCCGGGACCCGCCGATCGCGGTCTTGATTCCGGTTCAGGCAAACATCGAGTGGAACATCGAAGAACAACGCCTCGGCGTCGTATCCCCGCGCGTTGGCCAGAACGATGAACGGCCGGCGCTGCTCGCGCTTGAGGTTCGTTGCATCAATGTAGGTCAGCGGGCGGCCAAGCCTGAGCCGTACGTCGAGCAGGTAGCGCAAGGCCTCGAACGTTTCCCTGTGGATCGACTGGTCGGTCGCGTCGTCGGCCAAGGTTTGGCGAAGGCGGTCGCTCGACAGTGCGGGGAGGCGATTTTGTTCTAGCCAAGTAGACTTCCCCGCGCCGGGGAGGCCGACGACGATGACCACCCGTCCCCTAGCCCGCATTACTCTTCACTTAATGCCACGGAGGTCGAACCGGGGGACTTGGAGCCGCGCGCGGAAGCAAGCGGTTGGCCGTGGATGCAACAGATGTCGCTCACTCGCACAACCGCTCCCTTCCGGTCGCGGCTCCAAGTCGCGGCCCTCAACCCCTAAATAACGAGTATTAGGGCTAGACGACGTACTTTTCGGCATCAATGATGCGGCCTGCAATTTCTCTCCGCACCGCGATCAAGTTCATTGGGACGAACCGCGTCAGGCGACGCAGTAGACCAAAGCTCTGCTCGAGCTTGGCGCCATCGGTGCAGGCCGCGACGATGGTCGAGCCGTGACGGGCAATGTCAGTGAGCGCGTCGCGGGCGAAGACGCGGGTCATGGCGGCGGCGTTGGCGCCCTTGCCGGCGGCGAGTAGCTTCTGGGCTCGGAGTAGGACCGATTCGAGGCTGTAGACCAGCATGATGATGTCGGCTAAAGCTGAGTTGACTTCCTGCTCTTCGTCCAGGGCCTGGCCGAAGCGTTCGTAGGCGATGCCCATTCCGAGCAGGGCTACTTTCTTGGCGCAGGCGAGCAGGGCGGCTTCGTCCGCGAGCGGGCCTTGGCCGGACTCGGCGCCCAGCTCTCCGGCTTGTAGCTGGGCCAGTAGACGCTGGATGGCGCTCATCAGGTCGAGCCGCCCTTGGAGGGCGCGCTTGAGCAGCATTCCCGTCGTGAGCAGGCGGTTGATCTCGCTAGTGCCTTCGAAGATACGGTTGATGCGTGCGTCGCGGTAGGCGCGCTCGACGTGATAGTCCTCGTGGAAGCCGTAGCCGCCGTGGATCTGAACTCCTTCGTCTGCCACGTAGTCGAGCCCTTCGGTTGCGACGACCTTCGTTATGGCGCACTCGACGGCGTATTCCTCGACTCCCTTGAGGTGTTTGCCGGCGGCGTCGGGGCTGTCCCACGAAAGCCCGGAGAGCCGCGAGTCGATCAGGCCGCAGGTGCGGTAGACGATGGATTCACCGACGTAAGTCCGAATCGCCATTTCCGCCAACTTGTGTTGGATGGCCCCGAACTCGGCAATCGCTTTGCCGAAGGCCTTGCGCTGCTTGGCGTAGCTGGCCGATTCGGCGATGACGTGCTTGGACGATCCGACGCTCGAGCTGCCGAGCTTCAGGCGGCCGAGGTTCAAGATGTTGAACGCGATGATGTGTCCGCGTCCGACTTCGCCGAGTAGGTTTTGGACCGGCACCTTGACGTTGTCGAGGAAGACCGCCGTGGTCGAGCTGCCGCGGATGCCCATCTTGTGTTCCTCAGCTCCAGGCTTGACGCCTTCGGCCGAACGCTCGACCAGGAAGCCGGTGAACTTGTCGCCGTCGACTTGGGCGAAGACGGTGTAGAGGTCCGCCCAACCGCCGTTGGAGATCCACATCTTCTGGCCGTTGAGGGTGTAGTGCGTGCCGTCGTCGGAGAGATCCGCCCGGGTGCGCGCGGCAAGCGCGTCGCTGCCGGCCTGGGGTTCGCTGAGGCAATAGGCGGCGATCAGCTCGCCGCTCATGATGCGTTCGAGGTAACGGCCCTTCTGTTCGTCGTTGCCGAAGAATACGAGCGGCAACATTCCGATGCCGCATTGGGCCCCGTAGGTCACCGAGAATGCGGCGTAGCGGCCAATCGTATCGGCGACGAGCATCTGGCTGGTGACGTCGAGCTCGAGGCCGCCGAATTTCTCTGGAGCCAAGATGGAGAGCAGCCCGAGCTCGCCGGCCTTTTCGACTAAGCCACGCGCGATACCGTCCTTCTTCTGCTCGTATTCGCCGATCGCCGGGATGACTTCTTCGTCCATGAAGCGCGTGGCGGTGGCGGCGATCTGGCGGTGCTCTTCGGTGAAGTCTTCCGGGGTGAAAGTCGAGTCCGGCGACCCGATCAGAAAAGATCCGCCTGCGGCGGGCGCTGCGAGGGCGGCGGGGGGGGCGGGCGGAGGTGCGACGGCGGCCATGGGATTTCCTCTAGTTCATCAACTCGAAAATGCCGGCGGCGCCCTGGCCGCCTCCGATGCACATGGTGACCATGCCGTAGCGGGTCTCCCGGCGCCGCATCTCTCGTAGGATCGTCGCCGTGAGTTTCGCGCCGGTTGCGCCGAGCGGGTGCCCAAGCGCGACCGCGCCGCCGTTGACGTTGGTGATGTCGAGGTTCAGACCGACTTTCTTGGCGACCGCGAGCGATTGGGCGGCAAACGCTTCGTTGAGCTCGATCAGTCCGATGTCGTCAAGGTCGAGCCCGGCAAGCGCAAGGGCCTTCGGGATGGCGACGACTGGCCCGATGCCCATGAGCTCCGGCGGGACGCCGCCGGTGGCGAAGCTCACGAAGCGAGCCATCGGCTCGAGGCCCAGGCTCTCGGCCTTCTTGTCGGACATGATCAAGGCGGCTGCCGCCCCGTCACTGGTCTGAGACGAGTTGCCGGCCGTCACGCTGCCCTTCGCGTGGAATACAGGGCGGAGCTTGCGGAGCGCCTCGGCGCTGGTGTCGCGACGGACGCCCTCGTCTTTATCGAACTTCAGGGTATGCGTCTTGGGTCGTCCGTTGGAGGGGGTGACGAACTCGACATCGAGCCCGACGATCTCGTCGTCGAACCTGCCCGAGTCCTGGGCGGCGGCGGCCTTTTGGTGGCTATAGAGCGAGAACTCGTCGGCCTCCCCGCGCGAGATTTCGTACTTGTGAGCGACGTTCTCGGCGGTCAGCCCCATGTTGATGTAGATCTCGGGGAGCTTTTCGATGAGGTAGGGGTTAGGGGCCAGCTTGTGGCCGGCCGCGGGGATCAGGCTCATCGATTCCGCGCCTCCGGCGATGAGGCAGTCGGCGCCCCCGCCGCGGATCCGCTCAGCAGCGATCGCGATCGTTTGGAGGCCGGAGCTGCAGAAGCGGTTCACGGTCATGCCGGTGACCGAGTCGGGGAGCCCCGAGCGGAGGGCGGCGATGCGGGCCATGTTCATGCCTTGCTCGGCTTCGGGCATGGCGCAGCCGAGGATGACGTCGTCGATTTCTTCGGCGCTGACTTCGGGAGTGCGGCTGAGCAGCTCCTTGAAGACCGTCGCGGCCATGTCGTCGGGGCGGGTGGTGCGGAGGGTCCCGCGAGGGGCCTTCCCGACGGCGGTTCGTAGGCAGTTGACGATGACGGCTTCCGGCATGGCTAAATTGTATCGCCCGGGAGCGTGGCGCGCCGGAACCTTCCGACGGGTGTTCGTTGAACTACGAAAAATTGGGTTCGTTTGGCATTTAGTACTATTTGTGGCCTGCAGAGTGAGCAGTACTCACAGGACCGTAATTTCCTTGGTTGAAGAGGCGATTCGGCACTACTTTGAGGATAAGGCCCGGTGTCAAGCTTCTAGATACAATAAGCGCGTTGTAATTCGACCGTGTTTGAGTTTCTTGACAGCGAATTGGTGGAGAACGCCTGGCAGCTTGTTCAGGCGGCGGGTCCGGTTGCGCGGGAGACGGGCAAGAAGGTTGTTGAGGGGTTGGAGAAGGGGATTGGGTCGGAGCTGGCCAAGAAGTTCTTCGAGAAGGCGAAGGGGGCGGACCCCGCGGGGGGCAAAGAGCTCGAGCGGGCCGCACAGGCGGATGATCGTGATGCGTTTGTGGCTGCGTTGAGCGAACTTGCGAAGCAGCAGAGGGGGTTTGCCGAAGACATTAAGGGAATTTTGGTCGAGGCGCGGCAGGCGGGCGTGTTGGTTCAACAGACAGGGGCGGGCGCGATCGGGGTAGTCCAGGGTGATGTGCACTACCACGGGGCCGCTTCCGCCCCGGCGCGGAAGCGCGTCGTGGGGGTCGAGGCGGGGACTCCTGATTTCGTTGGGCGCGGGGCGGAGATAGAGAAACTGGAGGGGCTGCTGCGCGAAGGTCAGGGGGCGGCTATTTCGGCGATCGGGGGGATGGGCGGAATCGGCAAGACAGCGCTGGCGCTGCACGTCTCCGAGCGGCGGCGGGATGAGTTCACTGACCGCGTGTTGGTTGATCTGCGGGGGTTCAGCAAGGATCACCAGCCGTTGGCGTGGCAGGAGGCGATGCGTGACATCGTCCTGCGGTTGGAGCCCGAGTCGCGCACGCCCGAGGACGATGGGCAGTTGCAGGCCGCGTATCACAGCGCGCTCGACGGGCGGCGGGCGCTGATCATCGCTGATAACGCGCGTCGTCTGGAGCAGGTGGCGCCGCTGCGTCCGCAGCCGCCGTCGGCGATGATTGTGACGTCCCGGCGCACGATTGCACTCGAAGGGGTGCGGCACATCCGGCTCGACGCGTTGGATGAGGCCGAGGCGGACGAGTTATTGCTGAGGGCGCTTGACGGCCGGGAGGTCTCGGCTCCGATGCGGGCGAGGGTGGCGGAGCTATGCGCCAGGTTGCCGCTAGCGCTGCGGGCGGCGGGTAGCTATCTGGCGAGGCGTCCGACGCGGACGGTCGAATCTTACATTCAGGCCCTCGAAGAGCGCAGCAAGCGGCTGGCGGATGCGGATATCGACGTTCCGGCGTCGCTGGCGTTGAGCGTGGAGGCGCTGGAGCAGGACGACCCGGGTCTGGCGGAGCGTTGGCGGATGCTGGGGGTGTTCCCGGGCGATTTCGATGTAGCGGCGGCGGCGGTTTGGGGGCTCGAAGTCGAGCCGGCGCAAGATGCCGTGGACGAGCTGATCGCGCAGAATCTACTGCAGTTCGATCGGCCGGTTGGGCGGCTGAGCTTACATGATCTGATGCGGGATCTTGTGGGCGAGACGGATGACGCTGTACGGGCGCGGCACGCGGAGTATTTCGAAGGGCTGGCTTCGCGTGCGAACGGCGAGTTCAAGGCCGGGCACGAGGGCGTGCTGCGAGGTCTGCAGCTGTTCGATCGCGAACGGCGCAACATTGAAGCGGGTCAGCAATGGGCGGCCGCGCGGATCGCAGATGACGAGACTGCGGCTCGACTGGCCAGGCAGTATTGCACGCGCGCACCCTATCTGCTCAGTCTGCGTCTGCCTCCACGGGGGAGGATTGCATGGCTAGAGGCCTCGGCAAAGGGCGCGCGCCAAATCGGGCACAAGCAGGGCGAGGGCGTCGCCCTGGGCAACCTCGGGCTGGCTTACGCGGAGTTGGGGGAGACGCGGCGCGCCATCGAGTTTTATGAGCAGGGGCTCGTGATCGACCGGGAGATCGGCGACCGACGCGGCGAGGGGAACGCCCTGGGCAACCTCGGTGTGGCGTACGCGGCTTTGGGGGAGACGTGGCGCGCCATCGAGCTCTATGAGCAGCGGCTCGTGATCGCCCGGGAGATCGGCGACCGGCGCGGCGAGGGCGTCGCCCTGGGCAACCTCGGGTCGGCTTACGCGGTTTTGGGGGAGACGCGGCGCGCCATCGAGTTCTATGAGCAGGCGCTCGTGATCGCAAGTGAGATCGGCGACCGGCGCGGCGAGGGGAACGCCTCCCATAACATCGCCGCCGCGCTGGCTCGCGGAGGCCGGCCAGACGAAGCGATCGAGGCTGCCGAGCGGGCGGTGGCTATCTTCGAGCAGAGTGAGGATCCCAATCTGGGCAAGGCGCAGGAGCAGTTGCGGAAGCTGCGGGGCGAGTAAGCCAGCTCCGCGAGCGGTAGAATCAGACACATGCAAGTCGACTTGCCACCGGAACAGCTCCAGGACATCAAAGCCTTAGCCGCCAAGCGCGGCTGCAGTCCGCGGACGAGGTAAGACGAATCGTTTCCGAGGCGTTGGAACGACGGAAAGGCCATGACCTCTGGTTCCGCGAGCAGGTGCGCGAGGGGCTCGCCGCGGCCGAGCGGGGAGAATTCGTTGATCACGCCGAGGTCGGCAGAATGATCGAAGAACGCTACCCGGGTCTTTCGAGCCCGTATGGGCGAAGCAATCAATAGCCCATGGCGAAGCCGTGGGACCGGGGCGGGCGAACGACGACAAGAACTCGTCCAGCCCTTGGTTCGCGCCCACGGGCGCGAACCAAGGGCTGGAAAGAGTTAAAGAGACCGGTGCGTCCGTTTTCCCACAGCTTCGCTGTGGGCTGTTAGTTGCTGCGCCCTCCGGGCTTGAAGACGGCGATGACGGGGTAGTGATCCGAAGGATAGCGGCCGTCTCGATTGAAGTCGATGGTCTCGATTTCGCTCACTTTCCAGTCGCCGCGATAGAGAATCCAGTCGATGCGGCGGCCTTCGGTCTGCCCCACCCATCGGGAGGAGGTTGTCTCGGGGCCTGAAGCCTTTGTCGCGACAGTCAATGCGTCAGTCAACTCCGTTGTCAGCAGGCCGTGCACGTCGCTGTCGGCGGCTGAGTTGAAGTCTCCCAGGACGATCAATTTCGCAAATGCGGGCACGCGGCGGCGAAGGTCTTCGACGATGACTTTGGCGCAGTTGAGACGCGCCGCGGCGTCTTCTCGGCGATGAGGGAAGTGGGTGTTGTAGAAGTAAAATTCCTCGCCTTCGGCGTCTCGAAAGCGAGCCCAGGTGACCAGGCGGGGCAGGGAAACATTCCATGACATGCTGCCGGGCTCGTCGGGGGTTTCTGAAAGCCAGAAGTTGCCCGATTCCATCACGAAGAGCTTGTCGCGCTTGTAGAAGACGCCCATGTGCTCGTTGTCGTGGTTGCCCCAGCGGGTGAGGCCAAACCACTCGTATCCAGGGAGATTGTCGACGATGTAGCGTCCTTGGAGGTCGAATAACTCCTGAGTCCCGAAGACGTCGGGATCGTAGTTGCGGATCGTGTCGACGAGAATGTCTTTGCGGTTCTCCCAAATGTTGACGCCGTCATCGGGGTTGGGGAAACGGACGTTGAAAGTCATGACGCGAAGCGATTCGGGCGATTCGGGCGATTCGGCCTGGGCGAGTGCGGTGGAGGCCAGGAGGAAGAAAAAAAGTCCGCGAGTCAGCATGAGGTTGATAACCCGGCGCGGAGGGCGGCGATGCGGGCGGTATAGCCCGGGCAGATAGGTAACACAATTCCCCGATCACATGGGTAACACATTGGCATCCTAGAACAAAAGGAGGATTTTTGTTTTGGGATGGAAGGAGGCCCGTGTGCAAGACGAAAGATTGCGATTCGTTCAGGAGGTTCTAACCCGGGAGGATGCCATGGCCGCCGTCTGTCGGCGCTTCGGCGTCAGCCGCAAGACCGGCTACAAATGGCTCGATCGCTACGCCCAACAAGGCGTCGCCGGATTGGCCGATCAATCCAAAGCGCCCAAACGGCAAGCGCAAGCCTTTCCCGCCGAGATCGAGCGAGAGATCCTGGCCTTGCGGGCGCGCTATCCCACTTGGGGCGAAGACAAGCTCAAAGCGCGACTCGAGCGCACCAACCCTGACATCAATTGGCCGGCGCACTCCACTATCGGGGCGCTGCTGAAACGCCACGGACTCACCCACCCCGGTAAGCGCCGGCGCCACGCCACGCCTTCCAGTAAGCTCACCAGCGCCAAGGCGCCCAACCAAGTTTGGGCGATCGATTTCAAGGGTTGGTTCGAAACCGGCGACGGCAAACGCTGCGATCCGCTGACGATTTCCGATACGGCGAGCCGTTATCTGTTGCGTTGTCAAAGGGTCGCGCGCAGCAACACGGCGCACGTGCGGCCGCTGATGGAAGCGACTTTCCGGGAGTACGGCCTGCCCACGAGGATCCTTTCCGATAACGGTCCGCCGTTCGCCTCGACGGGCTTGGCGGGGCTTTCGCGGCTCAGCGTGTGGTGGATCCGGCTCGGGATTCAACTGCAGCGAATCGACCCCGGACACCCTGAGCAAAACGGGCGTCATGAGCGCATGCATCGGACGCTCAAGGCCGAGACGGCGACGCCGCCGGAGCGCAACTTGCGAGCGCAACAGCGGGCCTTCGATCGTTTTCGGCAGATCTACAACCAGGAGCGTCCGCACGAGTCGCTAGCGATGGCAACGCCGGCGAGCGTGTATCAGCCGTCGTGGAGGCCGTATCCGGAGCGCTTGCCGGAGCTGGAGTATCCGGATCGGATGCTGCCGCGGCGAGTGCAGAGCAAGGGCGACATTGGGTTGCTGGGGCGTCAGTTGTTTCTCAGCGAGGCCTTGGCGGGCGAGACGGTGGGCCTGGAAGAGCATGAGCACGGCTGGGCGGTCTGGTTTGGGCCGCTGGAGCTGGACTGGCTCGAGCGTAGCCTATTCGAGGGCCCGCGGCCGGGCAGGGGGGAGCACCGACTGCGGCGGAAACGCTCCGGGGGGCGCCTCCTCCGCTCGCCCTACGGGCTCGCTCTCCCGGCGCCCCCCGAGCGTTTCCGGGAAGGATTTCGTGCAAAGAACCTTCTCTTGGTTCAACCCTTAAACTGTTACCTATGTGGTTGGGGAAAAGTGTTACCTAGGTGCTGGGCTGTTCACGGGCCATGTTCATGCCTGGCTCGGCCTCGGGCATGGCTAAATTGTATCGCCCGGGGAGGCGGCGGGCCTCAGGCATCCCCAAGGGTGTGGGGTGACCTATTGGAATTGGGGGGCGTGACATATTCGATTCCGCGGGGCGGCAGCCACCGGAGCCGCGACCGGGAGGGAGCGGTTGTTGGGGTAGGCGACAACCGCTCCGTTCCGGTCGCGGCTCCGGGCCACACCGGGTCGCAATCGCGCATCTTCGTGCTACTATTTCACTTCTTATGAAACTGCTTGAGGGAAAATCCGCTATCGTCACCGGTTCGGGCCGTGCAATTGGGCGCGCCGTCGCCGAGCTTTTTGCCGATCACGGCGCGCGTGTCGTCGTCAACGACCTGGATGAGGGTCCCGCGAATGAGACAGCCGAAATCCTCAAGGCCAAGGGCGCTGAAGTCGCCGTTTGCGCCGGCGATGTGACGGATCCGGGATTTCCAGGCAAGCTGATCGACGCGACGCTAGCCTCGTTCGGCGGTATCGACATCATCGTCAACAACGCCGGCTACACCTGGGACGGTGTCGTTCACAAGATGACCGACGAACAGTTCGACGCGATGCTTGCCGTCCATTTGACGGCCCCGTTTCGGGTTATGCGCGCTGCCGCGCCGTACCTTCGCGGTGAGGCCAAAAAAGCCCTCGACGCGGGCCAACAGCCGCCCTGCCGCAAGATCGTCAACACCTCCTCGACTACTGGCGTAGCCGGCAACCCCGGGCAGATCAACTATGCCGCCGGCAAAGCGGGCATCGTCGGGATGACGAAGACCGTGGCCAAAGAGTGGGGCCGCTTCAACATTTGCTGCAATGCGGTGGCCTACGGGTTTATCGAGAGCCGCTTGACGCAATCCAAGGACATCGGTGAGACGACTTCGGCCGGAATCGCGGTCGGGATTCCGGCCGAGTCGCGCGAGCGCGCGGTGAACTACATCCCCCTGGGCCGACGTGGGACGCCGGAAGACGCAGCTGGTCCGGTGCTGTTCTTATCTTCTCCGCTGTCGGACTACGTTACCGGGGCGTGTGTCCTGGTCACCGGCGGAAGCGTCGTCTAGAGCCAGTACTTGTTACTTAACAGCCGGCTGTAGGCTAAGAATGCGGAACCCGCTCCCTCGCGGTCGCGGCTCTGACGCCTGCGGTTAAAGTTTAACCCTGGATGTCAGAGCCGCGACCGCGAGGGAGCGGGTTCCGCATTCAGATCGCGCATAACCCAACACGCAAAGGCCCTAAGTAACGAGTGTTGCGTTTAGAGCCTCTAGATCTAGAAGCTGTCGACCTCGCGATAGGCCGCGATCACCGCTCGTTCGCCCGGGGCGCCTGGCATCGAATTGCCGTGCTCCATCCCGATCACGCCGTCGAACTTGCGGTTGTAGAGCCACTCGAAGATTTTCTTGTGGTTGATCTCGCCGGTGGTCGGCTCCTTGCGTCCAGGGTTGTCTCCCACCTGAATGTAGGCGATCTCATCCCATGCCATCTCCATGTTGGCGATGAGGTTCCCGACATCGATCTGCTGGTGGTAGAGATCGTCGAGAATCTTGCAACTCGGCGAATCTACCGCCTTACAGATCGCGTAGGCCTGCGGCACCGAGCGGAGAAACAGCCGCGGATGGTTGGCGTACCAGTTCAGCGGCTCGAGGACCATAACCAGCCCTGATTTCTCGCATACCTCCGACATCGCTTTGAGGTTCTCGACGCAATTCGCTGTTTGATAGTGCGGGTCGAGCTTCTCGTTGACCTGCGTGGGTACGACGGTGGTCCACTGGGCGTTAACGCGCTTGGCGACCTCGGACGCCACCTGCATCTCCGCCTTGATCGCGTCTTGAAAGGCCTTGTCCGTTCTGGTTACGAAGTCCATGCTGTCGAAAATGCCAAGGCCGTAAGAGACGAAGACCCCCATCGTCATCCCGAGCTTGTCGAGTAAGGCCCCGAGTTTCTTTTGCTCGTTCACCGGACGCTCGCCGGCGCGATTGTCTTCCCAGGCGGTGAAACCTTGGTCAGCCGAGAAGCGAATCTGGTCGAAGACATCCTCGCCGGCCAGGTTCTTAAACATGCCCGGGTGAGGCCCGTACTTGAGCTTGAATTTCTTCTCGTTATGACTAGCGCCCGGAGCGAGTGAAGCGGCCCCGGCGGCAATGCCGGCGGCGAGGAAGTTTCTACGGATCATGGCAATGTTTCCCTGTTGGTGAGATCAGAATCGACGCAGGTTATTGTCTCAGATGGCCGGGGGAGGGCTCGCGAACGCCCGGATCTGACACTGGGAAGTCGCGCCGATCGCAGCAGCCGGACAAGAACCGCTATCATCGACCACCGGCTATGCAGTCCTCCGACCGGTTCGACTCAGACATCGTTCTCGAATGCCTCGCCAAGATCGAATCCAGCAAAGGTTTTCGGCGGTCAGAACGGATGAAGCGCTTCTTGCGCTACGTCGTGGAGCGCTCGCTTGAAGGCCGGATCGACGAGCTGCGTGAGCTCAATCTCGGCGTTGACGTTTATGACCGCGGGGGGATGTTTGGCCCTAGCGTTGACAATATCGTAAGGGTCGACGCCACACGACTGCGCGGTAAGCTGGCGGGCTACTACGAGTTGGAAGGCTTTGGCGATCCGCTGAAGATCGAGCTTCCCAAGGGCGGCTATGTCGCGATCTTCAGCGTCCAAGACGGAAAGACCCCGGCCCAGCGGGAGCCGATTCAAGCCGAGGCGATTGCGGCATCGAGACGGGCGATTGCGGTGATGCCGTTTGTGTCCAGGAGCGAAGGTGATCTGGGGGAAGCCCTCACTGACGAAGTGATTGCCTTGCTGGGTTCCCAACGCCAGCTGCGCGTGGCGGCTCGTAGCGCCGTCTCCCGCTACCGCGGGCAAGACTACGAACCCAAGGCGGCCGCCGCGGATCTCGGAGCCGGCGTTCTGCTCGAGGGGCGTGTGCGAGAGAGAGATGGACGCGTCCAGGCCGACGCTGAGCTGATCGACGCGAAAGACGGATTTCAGCTCTGGTCCCGGCGCTACGAGAGCGAGAGCGGGTCTGGGGCGATCGACGTCATCGCCGAGCGCATCGCGGCGGGCGTGAAAGGGCGTCTGCTCGATACCCATGCCTCATCAGAAGGCGGGGCCGAGTCGGCCGCGTTGTGCGAGCGTGGGTTCAAGCATCTGAGAGCGTGCACGCTTGACGATCTCGAGAAGGCGATCGCTTGTTTTGAGAGCGCCCGTCGAGCGGACCCTGAATTTTCCGCGCCGTATTGTGGCTTGGCGCTCTGCCGTGGAACGCTGGCGGAAACGGGCTTGTCGACCGATGCCGGGATCCTCGACCGTGCCGGGGCGGAGGCTCGCAAAGCCGTAGAGCTCGCCGATACCGACGCCACTGCCAAGGCAGCTGTCGGGTATATCGAGACTCTCAGCTGCAACTGGTCCGCCGCGGACGAGGCGACCCGGCTGGCGGTTGAAGGCGATCGGGAGTCGGTGGAGGCGCACATCCGTAGGGGATTTTTTCTGCAGTGCCGAGGGCGCTTCGCCGAGTCCCAGGCAGAGCTCGAGATCGCAACTTCGCTCGATGGTATCGACGAATGTGCGTTAACCGCGCTCGGATGGACCCTCTACTGCGCGCGGGACTTTGCGGGGGCTCTTCAGCAAGCTCACGCGGCCGCCTACTTCGAGCCGCGATATAGCCCGGCTCACTTGCTAGCTGCGGCGTGCTGCTTGGCGAGCGGTGCGTCCGAGGAGGCCGAAGCCTCGTGTCGTGAAGCGTTGCTGATCTGCCCGCGGGACCCTTGGGCGCGGGCTCTAGTCGGCGACCTGTCGCTGTTGGAGCAGGCCAGCTCGCACGTGATCGCGGCCGCGATTCGCCTGCGATCGGATAAAAGCGCGGCCGTTGAGCTGCTGCAAAAAGCGGTGGATGCGCGCGACCCCCAGCTGCTGAAGCTGCGGTGGCCGTTGTTTGACCCGGTAAGGTCCGACCACCGCTTCGACGCGATCGCCAGACGGGTCTTCGGAGCTTAGCTGGTTTCATCTCCTAACCGTTAGATAACTGTCGTGTTACTTACGGCGGCTCGAATCTTGGGGCACTATCGTCCCCATGACACGCCGCAACCTGCTCCCGATCTTCGCCACCGCACTCTTCGTCTCCGCCGCATTCGCGTCCACGACCGAGCCGACGAGCTCCGCCCAAGACGTGGGGGTGTTCGCTGACCAGGTTGCCGGCGCCAAGGCCGCGCAAGCAGCGGGCCGCACCGATGACGCGATCACGATGTACGAGCGGGCCGTTCGGAAGGCGCGCCGCGATGGCGCCGACCCAGCTTCGGTCGCCAGGGTGCACAACCGCCTTGGCATGCTGTATCAGTCCGAAGGGCGTTTTGAAGATGCCGAAGCCGCGTACACGGGAGCGCTGCGTAGCGCGCGAAGCGTACAAGATACCGCCTTCATGGCGACGATGATGAACAATCTGGGTTCGCTCTACATCGACATGAACCAATACAATAAGGCCGAGCGACGTTTCAAAGCGGCTCTGCGCCTCGATGCCGAGCAACCCAGCGACGTTTTCGTCAGAGCGTCTATTCTCAACAACATGGGCCGTCTCGCTCAGCTGACAGGGCGCGCCGATGAGGCCAACGCGCACTACAACGAAGCGTTCGTGCGAGGCCGCACGAACCAAAAGATCGCCGCGTTGAACAACCTGGCCACTCTTCAGAGAGAGCAGAACGAGCTCGATCGCGCCGCCGCGACGATCGCCCAGGCCCACCTGATGTCCGAGACCGCCTACGGTGACAGCCATTCGGTCACTCTGCAGCTGCAGAACAACCGCGCTATCATCGAGCTGGAACGCGGCGCCTTCGAGCAGGCCGAAGCGCTGGCCCGCAGCCTGGTCGAGAACTCCCAAGACAACCCCCAGAAAGCGATCTTCGAGCGTACTCAAGAGATCGTTCAGCAAGAGACCGGCCGCGTCGCCGGCCGCCTCGATCGGATCTCGGTTCTGCGCTCGTCCCGGTAAGCCGTCGCCAGAAAGCCCGTTACGGAGAACCGCCATGCTGATCAAGGTCACCCGCAGAAATTTCCTGTTCGCCGCCTCGGCCGCGCCCTTGCTGGGCGAGCTCAAGCCGACTCCGCTTCAGACGATCGGACCGTTCTTTCCGGCTGACCGCATGTGGGATCACGATTCGGACCTGACGCGGGTCAAGGGCAAGTCAGGCCGCGCCAGAGGCGACGTGTACTACGTCACCGGCCGTGTGGTTGACGTCAAGGGCGAGCCGGTTCGCGGCGCCGAGATCGAGATCTGGCAAGCGAACGCGGCAGGTCGCTACCGCCACGGGGCCGACGAGAATCCTGCGCCGCTCGACCCCAACTTCGAGGGCTACGCGGTCGTCAAGACGGATGGCGACGGCCAATACCGATTCAAGACAGTCAAACCTGGGGCCTACGGCGCCGGCCCCAATGTGACGCGCCCTCCGCATATCCATGTCGACGTAACCGGCAAGCAAAGCCGCGTCATCTCGCAAATGTATTTCCCTGGCGACCCCGAACACGAGAAAGACAAAATCTTTCAGCGCGTTCGCCGCAAGGAGGCGCTAGTAGCCAAGATCTTAAAGCCCGAGAAGGGCATGGAGCCCGACGCCAAGCTGGCGCGTTGGGACATCGTGCTCAATCGCGGCTGACACACTTCATCTACCCCCAAAACTCACCCTGAAACTCCATGTCCGACTAACGGGCCGTCCTTCTTTCATGCGGCAGGGCGGCCCGATTTTTTTGACGTGACGGACGCTAGATCGACTCCAACTCGGCGGCATCGATTAAGTCCTTCGGCCGACCTGCTGACCGCTTGTTCCGTATCAGAAGGTCTTTCGCAATGAAGCTAACCGGTATCCCATCGATCTCGCCGGCCTCGCGGGAGGCCCAAACTTCGGCGAAACCGACACCGCTGATGGACGTGAGGACGTCGATGCGATTCGGCGGCCGACCGACCTGGATGGTTTGACCAGGTTGAAGAAAGTCCGCGGCTACAAGGTCAAGCGATCCCAAACCAAAGTCTTCAAAAACCTTTTCCAACCCCTCGGCATTCTCTGTCGACATCCGGACCAGGAAATCGATGTCGCCGGTCGAGCGGGGGAAGCCGTGCTTGCCAACGGCAAACGCCCCCACGATGACGTAATCAATGCTCCGAGAGTTTAATAATTCGACAAACTCTCTCAAGTCCTTGTGGAGGGTCATCGTAGAAGATTTTGGAGCGCTCCATCAGCTCGGCGACGATCCGCACGCGCTCGTTTGGCGACAGAGACCGGTAATACTCTCGGTCAGCCTGATCGGCCTCGGCAAAACTCGCAAACTTCCGAACGATGGGGTCCACTGTTTTATTCTAGCCCGCATTTCGTGACCGCGACCCGGAGCCGCGACCCACAGGTCAAGGGTTCGGCGTTTTTCCCGAGCACCCTGCGTAAGCGGGGTGTCTTCCGCATACGGTTGCGGCCGTCGCCCGGGTTGTGGGAAGACACCCGGCTCACGCAGGGTGCTCGGAATTGCTGCCGGATTTGTGCAGGAATCGTTTACAGACGTAGTTACGGTCGCGGCACCGGCTCAATATCCGTTCGCGTGAAGTCGTCTCCCTTGAATAGAAGCGGCTCCCCGGACACTTTTGACAAGGCGTACGAAAAACAATCACCAAAGTTGAGAGCGGCGCGATGCCGGCCCTTTCCGAACATGCGGGCCGCATAGCGGGCCCATTCAACTTGCTCCGCCGTCACCGAAGCGACTTCGATTCCCGCTCGATGAATCAATAGGTCCAACTCACGCCCGCCGGCCTCGCGGTAACGGTTCTCGACGACGATTGAAGTTTCGAGAACCGAGGCGGCCGACACCAGACGCTCCGGCACAGCCTCGAGCGCTTCTTCAAATACCTCAGCGTCGGGTTCAGCGAGGAGGATGGCAAGCAGCGCGGAGGAGTCGACAACCATCGCTACTTGGGCAAGCCGGCGTCGTCGTATCCAAGGATTTCATCTGGAGTGCGGCCGTCGTAGACCGGCAGTTTCGCACAGCGTTCGCGGATCGCTCGGAGCTCATCGCGGAGCCGGGGCGCGCGTTGCCGACCTTGCTCTCGACGGAGGCGCTCGCGTAGCGAGTTCAGTACGGCGTCAGTGAGAGATTCACCCGTAGCGGAAGCCAATTGGCGGGCCAAGCGGTCGGCTTCGGGATGCTTGATACTCAGCGCCATGGCTCGACGGAGTATAGCATCTAGAAAATATGGCGCTTTCTATACCCTGCGCTAGCGAGTCAGCGGGTCCTCTACCTCAGGCGGCGTCGCCTGGATTAGCTCGCCCAGCGCGGGTTCGAGCTCGACGATCCGCTGGCGCATTTCCCAGGCCACCTTGCGATAGGAGATATGCCCTTTCACGCCCGACCTCACGCGCGAGATATACTCGGCCTCCGCAAAGTCCATCTTGTAGAGCGAGCGGCAGCGAGTGGCGAACGGCAACAGGTAGTCATTCGCGGGCGACGGCAGCTGCGCGCGTGTCTTGCTCACCAAATCGAGAGCCGCCTGGTATTCGGCCGAAAGCCCGGCTTGCCCGATCAGCTCCGGGGGCTCGAAGCCGAGGGCATCGGTGTAGCTCTGCAAGAACTGCTGACAGCGCCGGTGCCGGTGCATATCGCGATATGCGCCGATGTCGCAAACGATGTCGAAGATGTAGGAGTATCCGCTACGAAACTCGCGTAACAGCTCGTCTCGCCGGTGGCGCCCTTCGAGGGCCACGTCGAGCACCTCGCGCTTGCGCTCCCGGCTCCAGCCACTGACGTCATCGTGGATCACGCGAAAAGGCGCCGACCCAACCGAGTACAGCCAGGTCGCGGCGATCTCGTCGAGCGGGTCGAGCGGGCGCACAAGGTCCACATCGGGGATGTCGGCGCGGCCGGGATAGCTTACGTTTTGGGCGGCCCACTGGGTCACTCGCTGACGGGCCGCTTGCGCCGCCGCGTCCGGCTCAGCGTAGCGCGCCAGGGTTGGCGCCAGCGGGTCGGCCGCCTGTGACTCATCCCAGACACATGCCGGCGGGGCAGCGCAAGCCGCCCGCATTTCATCGGTGATCTCCCGAGCTTCCCGGTACCGCGAAACGCCGAGGCGACGCATCTGTTTCTCGAGCGTGCGGATGCTAACGACCTGACCGACATTCGTCGAGATTCCCAAGAAAAGGACGTATCGCGCCACGTCGAAGGCCCGGGCGGCGATTGTGCGTCTGTATGCCCCTGCCTTCATCGACTCCGGCTGAGGGAGCGCTTCGGTTAGGTGGTCAAAGAGTTTGACGTGCAGCGCGAGATAACGCCGCAGCAGGTCCTCGGCGGTGGCTTGGTAGAGCTGCATGTCACCGCCGCCGAGCTCCGGAGGAGTGACGATATTGCCTTTCGAAAAATCTTGGTAGCGGCTCGACTTGGCCTGCCCGTCCCAGAGCTGCTCGTCTTCGATTTCGATCGCCGCGAGCTCGGACACCCCCTCGAAGCAAAAGATGCAGTGCCCCAGGTCAGCGATGGAGGCATGGCCGTACTGGAAGTAGAAGCTTTCGAGGAATTTTTCTGAGTCGTGCGTCCTCACCCAGTCCAAGCTCTGGACCACGGAATCAGCCGAGCGACTGTAGCGCGCCAGGGCGTAGGCGCTCTTCTCGGGCGGGGTCGGACCGACGACGACGACTCGCCTCGGGACGCTGGGGCGGGCGTCGGGCATAGCGTCCGATTATATCGGGCGAGGGTCGGGTATCCTGATGTGGCTATGCGTCATCTGCTCTTGTTGCTCGCGTTCTCGAGCCTCACCGTCGCCCAGACCTACCAGCCCAATTGGGAATCGCTCGACTCTCGCCCGGCGCCCGAGTGGTATCTCGACGCCAAGTTCGGCATCTTCATCCATTGGGGAATCTACTCCGTACCGGCTTACTCCTCGCCCGATACCTACGCCGAATGGTACTGGCACGCGCTAGACGCCGAAGCCGACAGCCCCAGCGAAAAACAGCGCGAACGCCACCGCGTGATCAAGGAGTTCCACGACCGCGTCTACGGGGAGGATTTCGCCTATCCGCAGTTCGCTCCAATGTTCAAGGCGGAGCTGTTCGACCCGGCCGAATGGGCAAGAATCTTCAAGCAGTCCGGCGCCCGTTATGTGGCGCTGACGAGCAAGCACCACGACGGCTACACGCTGTTCAAGAGTGAAGAAGCAAACAAGCACTGGGGAAGGCCGTGGAATTCGGTAGACGTCGGCCCGGGCCGCGACTTGCTCGGGGATCTTGGCGACGCCGTCCGCGCCGAGGGCCTGAAGATGGGCTTCTACTATTCGCTTTATGAGTGGT
The DNA here is from genome assembly GCA_965247515.1 of Bryobacterales bacterium. Lineage (GTDB taxonomy): Bacteria > Acidobacteriota > Terriglobia > Bryobacterales > UBA6623. The sequence goes on from OZ252029.1 coordinate 4,102,057, forward strand.
TCAACCCGTTGTGGGTTTCCGACCGCGAGCTGTTCGTCGATCAGCACATGATTCCGCAGTTCAAAGACGTCGTCACGCGCTACAAGCCGGCGATCATCTTCTCCGACGGCGAGTGGGATATGCCCGCTGAGGATTGGAAGAGCGAAGAGCTGCTGGCCTGGCTCTACAACGAATCCCCCGTCAAAGACGACGTGATCGTCAATGACCGCTGGGGCAAAGGCGCGCGCCACAACCACGGCGGATACTTCACCACCGAATACGGCGCCGGCATGCCCGACGCCTCGCATCCGTGGGAAGAGAACCGCGGTATGGGCTTCTCCTATGGCTACAACCGCAACGAGCCGCTGTCGAACTATCGCACCGGCAAAGAGCTGGTCTGGATGCTCGCCGACCTGGTGGCGCGCGGCGGAAACTTGTTGCTCAACGTCGGCCCGACCTCGGACGGGCGAATCCCGGAGATCATGCAACAGCGGCTGAAAGAGCTGGGCGACTGGCTAGCGGTCAACGGCGAGGCGATCTACGGGACGCGCCCCTGGCGACAAGCCGAGCAGTGGACCGCGGGCGAGCGCCAAGAACAGGGCTTTGGCGAGTACAAGGTGAAGTACGACATCAACGAGATGGCCGGCCAGAAGCCCCGCGATGGCAGGGCCGTGAAGCAGGTCTTTTTCACTCAAAAAGGGGACGCCCTGTACGCGATCACCCCTGGCTGGCCTGGCGAGAGCCTGACGCTGAAAGGTCTCACCGCGGATAAGCGCCGCACCGAAGTGACGATGCTCGGGGTCGACGAGCCGCTGGGCTGGACCCAGAAGCGCGACGACATCATCATCGAGCCGCCGCAGTTGTCCGTCGATGAGCTGCCGGCCCGGCATGCGTATGCGTTCAAGTTGACTAATGTCGAGTAGACGCCGCTAGGATTTGGGGGTGAGAATGATTTCGGTCCCGGATCAAGTCGCCATTTGAGGCCCGTTTACGGCAGCGATTCCGCAACGAGGCTGAGTCAGAAGGCGGAAGTAGTTGGGAATCGAGGGATTTAGGGGCGTGGGGTGAAGGACGAGCAGATTCGCACGCGGTCCTGACCCGGAAATAGGTGGGGAATCGCAGGGCAAAGACACCCCGGCGGCTCTTGCGGCAGGGCCGCTTACTGGCAGGCGCGGGGTGGGCGGGGGAGTCGACTCGCGTGCTAGGGCGAGGGGCCCGTGGCCGCCTGATACAGCTCCGCCGCCATCACCCGCGCCCAAAAGACTCGCGGTTTGCCGCGCCGCAACGACGGTTTGAGCTTGCGGGCGACAAAAGCGTGGTAGAGATTGAATGCCAGAAACGTCGTCAAGAGAAACGTCTCGATGGCGTGGGGTTCGTGCTTGTAGATGTGGTCGGCATGCCAGCCGTTGACCAACTCGTTGAAGCCGCGGTTCTCGATGTCCCAGCGTTGATGGCCCAAGCGCACCAGCTGCGCCGTGGAAACTTGCCGCGACCCCAAAGTCGTTAGCCAAACCCAATCGCTTTGATGCTCGTGGAGCTCGCCGTCAAGCTGCGAGCGCCGCCGCCAAGTCTCCACCGAACGAACGACGCGCAAGGGCTGGGCGACCTGCGGCCACGATAATAAGCCCTCGTGATCCCACCATTGGCAATCGCGTGAGCGATACTCGCCCGCCTGTGGGGGCTGGGTTCGCCACAGTCCTTGAACGTCTTGAAACAGGTGGCGGCGCTCGTCCTTGAGCACGATGACGGCGTCCTTGCCGTGCGCCAGCAGAAAGTTCACAAACGTCGCGGCGGCGTAAAGAGCGTCGGCCAAGACAACATCAAACGCCCGTGGGTAAGCGGCTAGAACGCGTTCGAGCAAACGTTTGGCGGCGGCCAGCTCGTCCTCGCCGGGGAGTTGCGGTTCGGCGTCGAGCAACAGCGGAAGCGGTTCGCCTTGGATGTTGAATGGCGAGGCGGCGGGCGCGTCACTGAGCAACTGCAGCGTCACTTGGCGGTGATAGTACTGCAGCTGTTCGCCGTCGCTGCGCTGAATGCGGCGCTCGAGACAGCCTCCACAGCAACGGCGGTAGCTGGCGTGAGACTCATGACCGTCGATCACAGCCACCCCTAATCCGCCGATGCCGGGCAAGGCCTTGTTGCGCTTGAGGCGTTCATACAGCTGCCGAATCGCTTGCCGCAGCACGGCCGTGTCGAGCGAGCTGTAGACGCGGCCAATGGTGTCCGCGCTGGGCAGCTTGCGGCCCAGCCATTTCTTCCAAAACGGCGCCCCCTCGAGCGTTTCCAAAGCGTTCAGGCTGCCCAGCCGGGCCCAGAACAGCGCCAGCGTCGACTCGACGACAGCGCGGGTGGGGATGCGCGGCTTGGGGCGGGAATCCGAGACCCCGGCGAGAAGGCGGCTGCGCAGGCCGTAACCCTTCTCCGCGTACTGGATCAGACGTCGAAGAACGTCACTCCTCCCGGCGGTCTTGGAGCCGCTTCCACTCGCGCTCGGAGACCTCTTCGAGCAGCCGCTCGAGCTGTTGATAGTCGGCTACGGCCTGGCGCACGCGTTGCTCCCAGCTGCGCGGCACGAACAGCTGTTGCACCTTTCCCCGGCGCGAGCGCACCAGATAGAGCGAGGCGTGCAGTTGACCCTGGGCGCAGCGACAGTTGGGCTTGCCGCAGACGCGTTGGCGCGGCGCCACGGTGCCATGCAGCAACCAGCGGCCGTGGACCAGCTGGGCGATGCGGGAGCGCAGCTTACGCTCGGCATCGGCGAGGCTGGAGCGAGCCGGGGCTGTCTTCATAACTGATATATATACAATATACCAGAACCAACTGCGCTGCAACTCCTCAACAGGAATGCGAATCTGCTCGGACCACAGGCCCAGCCCCAAACACCCGCTAAATCAATGGTTTCCGACCCTCAGGGAAATTGGATGCGGAACCGCTGCGTTTACGGGCCTTGTCGAACCTACCCCAGTCCTTTAGTTAGTGCTGGGTTTGCGAGCACGGACTGGCCCCTTTCAACCCCGTGAACGGGGTTCCAAGAAAGGCTGGCGACCATTTTTTCACGGCCCCTGACGCGGGCGGCTCGGAAACGCTCCGCCGCCGGCGACAGTTTCTACTCAGTTGACGCGGGCAAGCTGAATGCCACGTACTGGGAGCTGGAGGGCGGCCCCATGCGGCCGCCGCCGCCGGCAATCGCTACATACTGCTTCCCGTCGACGGCGTACACAGCCGGTGTGGCAAAACCGCCGGCCGGCAGATCACCCGTCCAAAGCAGCTTTCCGTCACGCGCGTCGTAGGCGTGGAACTTGGCGTCAGGCGTAGCGCCGATGAAGATCAGTCCCGAGGCGGTCACGACTGGACCGCCGTAGCTCTCGGAACCGTATCCGAGTCCCTCGTGGCCTGGGTATTCGCCAAAGGGGACCTGCCAAGCGATGTGACCGGTCGCCAGGTCGATCGAGCTCAGAGTGCCCCAAGGAGGCGAGTTCCCCGGCAATCCTTCGTGATCCCGGACCCGTAGATAGCCGGCGAATGCGTAGCCATTCTGGTCGCCAGGGGAATATCGTCCTCCGGCGCATCGGGGTCGCCGACGTAGCCGACGACGCCGCGAAACTCCACACGGTCGAGATGGCCAAAGCTGGGCATCCTTTCGCTGCCGTCTCGGATGATATTTGTGATGGGGGTCGCGCCTAGCCCGGACTTCTCAGTGTGCCGAACTGGCGCGAACACCCTGTGGGGTGAAAGGCCCCAACGATGAAGATGTTGGTCAACATCGAAGCCGGCGAGCGGCACGGCGCCGGTAACGGGCGCGCCGACGCCTCGCGACAAAGCCCGGCTAGGTCGGGTGAGCAAGCCGTTAGGCCGTAACGCGCAGTATGCCTGAGCAGGCCCCGAAAGTAAAGTTGTGGACGCCGACCCTCCTGAGATTCGGGGAAGGCCGTGCAAACCGGGAAGCGACCGACGCATGCACCGGTTGTCGGTTTCCCCGGGATGAATCCCGGCCCCTGGAGTTTCTACATATTTTACCCGTCAGCGGCGGCGCCGAAGGCCTGCCAGGAGGGTTTGAGCCCCAGCGGAGCCAGCAAATCGGGGTTTTCGACCATTTCTTTCCGCAACAGCGCCACCAGATCCAGACAAGAAGGCCTCTTTGCCTTTTTCCTCCATTTCGGCGGCGGCGCATAGGCCTCTCCGCGCCCCGGACCATACGCCAGCAACGACGCCAGCAGCAAAGCGCTGTACGCCGCCACCGCCAATACCGGTTGCTTCGGGACCGCCGTCTCGCTCCATAACTGCGCCTGTCCCACGCCCAACGTGTCCTTCTCTTCGCGGTGGTTCACCTCGATCTGCCAACGGTCGAAATAGATCTGCAACAGCTCGCGCGCCTGGCTGGCGAGGTCCGTCGTGAGTAGATACGCCGGCTGGCGGTAGTACATCTTGCTCGAAAGGCGCTTGCTATAGGGGGTCGGCGCGACCACCAACAAACGCAACGGCGTGCGCCGCGCCCCGCCCTGCCAGTACACCTCGTTGACCTCTTTATAACGGATCTTGCGGCGCTTGCCGCCGTAGAATAGCTTGGTCGTTTTCCAGACGATCGTCTCGTCGCGGCGCACCTGTTCGGGGCGGAACTTTTCGACCCCATAGAAGCGTCGCGAGCCGGTCGGCGCGGCTTTGCACAGCACAGCGTCCAGGCGCGTGCGAGCGATGAGCTCGGTGCGATCGCGCGGCGCCAGGAAAACGGTGCGGTTGCTGAAACTGCCGTCAAGCGACAACACCATCTTCTTGGCGATCCCGCCGGCGGCATCCAGCGCAGCCCGCAGCGGCGCCATCATGTCGACTAAACGTTGCGAGATGCGACAGCGCTTGCGCGCTTGTTCGTACTGCTCTCGCTCGGCGTCGCCGGCGCGTTTGCCGGGACGCTTGGGAACCGGCGCACATTCAAAACGCACCGGCAAGGCCCGCGCGCCGGTCTTGCCGCCGCGATCGAAGGGAACCAACAACGACGCTTGCAAGTAGCGCAACCCCAGCATCAAGTTCGCGTGAAACGGCGGCGAGAGCGGATCGTGTTGATAAAACGCCTGCTTGATCCTACGCCCCGTCTTGCGCAAGCGCGTGTCGTCGATCGCCACGCCCACCAACCGTGAGCGGCAAAACCCCAAGGCGCGCTTCCACACCGGCGCGAACAACTCTTGCGGACGCCACTTGCAGCGCTCGTGCAAAAAATAGTCCGCGCTCCAGCTGTTTTGCTCGCCGCCGTTGGTCCAAATAATGCGCGAAAGCGTGCGGCGGCCCAGGCAAACCAGGCCTCCCAGGCCTTGGCGCACCGCGCGTCGATGCGTGCGTTGCTGGGGAAAGGCGCGCCTCCAATCAGCGCTGATCGACAGGAACTGAGGAAGCAGCATGGGAACCTCCAGGGGACAGCTAATCCGGGCCGCGTAGCTAATCCGGGCTACGCAGCGCGAAAGTGTTCTTCGCGGTGCGCACAAAACGGTCGCCGCGAGCGATCTTCTTCGACAGCGCCGAGACGAGGCTTTCGCGGTCAACCGCACGGGAAAACCTGGCCTGAATGCCCTCGATCAACTCCGCGATATGCAGCGGACGCTCGGCTCCGGCGAGTATGTCATGGGCCATATCGACCTGAGACATACCTTGAGGCGAAGGGCGCTTGGGCCGGGGAGGGGGTTTCGATCGCAGCCGACGAACGGCGCGCAGCTGAGCATCGAGGGCTGATTCTAGGGTTTCCAGAAGAGTATCGCGGAGATCGTCGGGCATAGGCAGCGGCGCCGAGCGGGCCAAGAACAGAATAGCTCAATCCTGTCGGTATGTCAATAACCATCTACCGACCTACCTCAACCATGGCCCTCCCCCGTCCACAAATGTAGAAACTCCAGTCCCCAGGGATGAATCCCGGGGCTATGATTGTTTCGGATGGCCTGCGCCCGCGCCCCACGTAGGTGTACGCTCGGACAAGCGTTTAACCATTGCAGTCGTCAGCCTCTTTTCCTCTAGATCGACTACAATGTCCGGATGTCCCCTCTGATCAAGCAAATACTCAGGAGGCTCGACCATGGCACTTATACGTCGGATCGCAACGGCGATTGCGATCTCTTGTGCGTTTCTTTGCGCTGCTGAAGCCCAAACCACCTTTGGTTTGGTCCAGTGCGCGCCTGATGGGGCGGGCGGCGTTGCATTCGTCAGTGCTACTTTTCATGATCAAGACGGCGCCGAGGTGTTTCCAAACCCTAGCAACGCCTCATGTGCCGAGGCGCTGACCGACCTACAAGACGAGGGCTTCAGCGTCCTTGCTAGAACAGTCATCCGCAATCGAACATTTCCACCAGCTGGAAGCGGCAACAACGCCGCCGCAACCGAGAGTCCTGACATCCTCCTGTGGGACCTAGACGATACGGCCTCGGTCGCTCAGGCAGGATGCAACGTTTTCCAAGGCGCCTTCGAAATCGCGTCGGCGGCTGCGTCATTCTCGCTATCTGCTCCCGTCATTGGTGAGGACTGCACGGCATACGCAGCTGCTCTGATCGATGCCGGCGGGACGATCTCGGGGCGATCGGCCTTGCCTCCTGATCGCGGGCCCTGGGGGCGGAGCGTCGAGTCCAACGGCTCTTACTGAAGAAACGTTTGTAGTCTACGAGGTCATCGACAGAGAGGGAGGGGGTGACCCGATCGCGACGGCGGCGCCCTCGTCGACGTCTTCGATGTCGACACCGACCCCGTGCGTCCCAGGAAGTAACGGTAGAGCTTGCCGCTGAGCGGCTTGCTAATGGAACCGCGTCGCCATGAGGGATGCGCCGAGACCGTCCGCGCGCCCGCATCGGAACGGTCAGCGCATTGCTGCTGTAAATTATTTTCGGCCGACCTCACAACCCGTCAAAATCGCTCAGAGGCCCTTGAATAGGGCATTAGAGCCATTTGGCGGGCGTTCTGGCACGCTCTCGTATGGCAGTTTGTGGCAACGTTTGTTCCTGCCAGCTATTGGCGGAGGCACTCCGACGTGCGAGCAAAAAGGGACTCCTCCGGCTTCGAGGCTCGGTGCAGGACCACTAGACCAGTAGTCAATAGCCACAGGCAGTTCAGGTGGAACACCGGGACGTACCAGGTCAGTTCGTCGGGAAATGCCATCGTCAGCGCCATCCCCGCGACGCCGAGCAGCGCCGCCGCCCCAGCGATCGCCTTCGGCAGGATGCCCCATCGCAGCAGCCCCGCCGCGAGGACTACCAGTCCGAAACCGAAAAAGACACGTGCAAAGCGCACCAGGCACGTCACGTACTCGGTGTCGATCCGTAGCGCTGCGATGTGCTCAGGTACGCCTTGAAAAGATTGACGGCTCATCTCCAAAGCTCCCCATGCGCCGTGGTGGTAGTAGAACGCAGCCCCGAGAGCGCCTACGATCAGCCCTGCCATGGCGACCGCTGCGCCTGGGAAAATTAGGACTCGGACGTCCGCTTCGGTTGAAACGGCAGCCAGTGCAACGACGGCCATCGCCGCGATCACGTACCCGAACAGGTGAATACGGTACAGCCAGATCCACACCTGAAGATGTTCGTGGATCGCCGCAAAGTCTCCGGGCTCGAAGTAGGCTCCGATGTGAACGGGCATGATTACCCAGCCCAGCCAAAGCATTAATCCTGCTAGGCAGAAGAACCATCCGACCACCGTCGCCGCAAAGTTTTGTTTCATTCGCTCGCCAAGACAACGCTGGTATTGGTCCCGGCGCGACCAGCATAGCTGTATCGCGTTGCCACTTGGTTCCAGCGCGCCGGCGAGTCGAACCCGAAAACGGCTCATCGGAGCAGTCCGACGGATAGATATTTAAAATTAATTTACCGCTGACCCAACCACCCCTTGAAACTTCCCAGAACCCCTTAAACAGGGGCCTAGAGCGCTCTAGAAGGCCGTTTCGGGGGATCTCAGACGGTCACTCAAGCGAACGTTTGTTTCCACTACCTAACCTGAGTCAAGCCCTTAAGCGCTAAAATCGACGCATCTTGGTGGGCCAGACGATCAGCCATTACAAGATCCTCGAGAAGCTGGGCCAGGGCGGCATGGGAGAGGTCTGGAAGGCTGAGGACACGCAACTTCGCCGGACCGTCGCCCTCAAGTTTCTCTCGTCTGAGACGGTCGGTGACGACGAGGTCAAGGCTCGCCTGATTCGAGAGGCGCAGGCGTCGGCTTCCCTGGATCACCCCAACATCTGCCAGGTCTTCGGCATCCACGAAGAGAAGGGTGAGACCTTCGTTGCGATGGCTTACATCAATGGGCCGTCGTTGGCGGGCAAGATCAAGGAACGTCCGCTGCCGCTGGATGAAGCGCTGAACATGGCCATCCAGATCGCTGATGGCTTGCAGGAAGCCCACGAAAAAGGAATCGTTCACCGCGACATCAAACCGCAGAACATCATGCTGACGGCCAAGGGTCAGGTGAAGATCATGGACTTCGGGCTGGCTTCGCTAGCGGGTCGCTCGAAGCTGACGAAGAGTGGGACGACGTTGGGAACGCCAGCCTATATGGCCCCAGAACAACTTGAAGGCCGCGATGTCGACCGCCGAGTCGACATCTGGGCGCTGGGCGTCGTGCTGTACGAGATGCTTACTCAGCGGACGCCGTTCGACGCTGACTACGAGCAGGCGATCGCCTACGGCATCCTCAACGAAGAGCCCGAGCCGGTTACGGCGATCCGCTCTTCCCCGGTCAACCTCTGGGAGCGGAGCCTGCCCCGCCCAGCGGACCGCGACGCTTGAGCGGTTGGGATCGCTGGATCGTCAACGAAAACGGACGCCCGACCCACCAGGTTTTCTCAGAGACGTTCCTGCGCAACATGGCCTTTCGTCCAGATGAGCCGGAGTTCGACTGGCGTAAGTTCGACTTCGATAAAGATCCCCAACGCATGAGCTTCATTCGTTCGATCCTAGACGCTGTCAATCCCAACTTGGGCGGCTTCCGCGACAGCGGCGGCAAAATGCTGATGTACTTCGGCTGGGCTGACACGGCCCTCAACCCGATGATGGGCGTCAACTACTACGAGGATGCGCTGGAGACGATGGGGCCGGAAACTCGCAACTTCTTCCGGCTCTACATGGTTCCGGGAATGTTCCACTGCGGCGGCGGCCTTGGGGTCGATCGCTTCGACGCGTTTACGCGCCTCGTCAATTGGGTTGAAGGCGACGAGACCCCCGAGCGAATTGAGGCAGCCCGTGTGGTGGGAGACCGTCTCGAGCTGACCAGGCCCCTGTGCCCCTATCCGCAGGCTGCGCGTTACAATGGCTCGGGAGATCCCAACGACGCCGCGAGTTTCAGCTGCGCCGAACCGTAAGCGAGTCGCGCTTCGGTAGTTGGTACAATCTGGATCGCGAGCGACCCATGCCGAGAAAACCTCTCGTACTTTTCGTGTACGTTGCAATTGCGGCCGGGTTCGGCTGCGGGAGTGCGCCGGCGCCGGCAGGCCGCTCCGACGCTGCCGCGGCCGACGGCGAGCTGCCGCCGCCGCCCGAACCGCCGGCCTTCGGCGCTGAGGGGGCGATTGGCTACCTCATGTACGACCCAGCCGGATACATGGGCGTGGTCATCATGCAAGCGGGCCGTCAACCTTACGCCGGCGATGCGCCAACCACCGACGAGGCTGTCGCAGCGTTGCGCAGCTACACGTCGTATTTTGGGACCTTCACGGTGAACGAGGCCGAGGGATACGTCACCCATCATCTGCAGGGAAACTTGCGCCCTTCGGCGTCTTCGAACGACAACAAACGCTTCTACGAGTTTTCAAGCGACCAGCTCACCTTGAAACCGCCTCTCGGGGACTCAGGCCTGCAACTACGCATCGTGTGGCAACGGATCCCGGAGCTGCCAGATTCCAAACTCACGCCAACGCATCGGCGCCTCTTCGGCTTCTATCGAATCGCCGGCGTCGAGAGGCTGACGCTCGACGGCGAGGCGATACCGGTCGAGCAATATGACAACGGCTTCATCTGTTACATGCCCTCGGGGCACATGGCGGTGCATCTGATGCGTCCGAATCGCCCTATGTACTCGGGCGCGCCGACCCCCGAGGAGGCGCTTGGCGCGATGCGGACCTACGCCAGCTATTTTGGGCCGTTCTCCGTCCACGAGGACGAGGGCTACCTGGTGCACCACCGCGCCGGCGCTACGAATCCCGGCTCGGTCGGGACCGACGCACAGCGTTTCTACGACCTGAGCGACACGACGTTGCAGCTCAAGCCGCCGGTGCGCACTTTCGATGGCCGCGAGGTGCAGTCAACCCTCAGCTGGGAACGCATCAGCAACGACGAGTGAGGCTCCAATGAAACTGTCCTACTTCATGATGCCGCTGCATGGCCTCGAGAAGGACTACAACCAACAGCTGCGCGAAGACATGGAGGCGATCATCCTCGCCGATCAGCTTGGCTTCGCCGAAGCCTGGGTCGGCGAGCACTACAGCTCCGGCGTCGAGTCGATCCCTTCTCCGCTGATATTCCTGGCGAACCTGATCCCGCGCACGAAGCAGATCAAGCTGGCGACCGGCGTGATCTGCATGCCGCAGTATCACCCCGCCACGATCGCCGGTCAGGCGGCGATGTTCGACCACCTGTCTGACGGCCGCTTCATTCTCGGCGTCGGCCCCGGGGGGCTGCCCTCCGATTTCGAGCTGTTCGGGACTGCTGACGCCGATCGCAACGAGATGTTCGTCGAATCGATCGACACGGTTTTGCGGTACTGGACTTCCGACCCGCCCTACAACTTCGAGGGCAAATATTGGCAGTCGAAGATCGAGAGCTGGACCGTGCCGGAGCTGAAGATGGGCTACATGGCGAAACCGTTGCAGCAACCCCACCCACCGATTGCGGTCTCGGCCATGAGTCCCTATTCGGGATCGATCAAGTTGGCCGGCCAGCGCGGCTGGCAGCCGGTGTCGGCGAATTTCATCGGCGTGTGGTCGGCGAAGTCGCACTGGCAAGTCTATGAAGCGGCCGCCGCCGAGCACGGGCACGCCGTCGATCGGGAAATGTGGCGCGTCGCCCGCTCGATCCATGTCGGCGAAAGTGACCAAGAAGCAGAGGACTTCGTCAAGACTCCGAACGGCGCCTTCGACTTTTACTACCGCTATCTTTTCGAAATCTTCCACCGCGCCGACATGAAGAGCGCCTTCGTGATCGACGAGAACGACAACCCGGATGAGCTGAGGGCCGAGGTATTGCGCGACAATCTCGTGATCCATGGCAGCGCGTGCACCGTGACCGAGAAGCTTCTTGCTCTACGCGAGGAGGTCGGCCACTTCGGCAATCTGCTCATGACGGCCCACGACTGGGTCGACAGGGACAAGATGAAGTCCTCAATGACCCGAATGGCCCGTGAGGTCATGCCGGCGATCAACGACGCCATCGGCGAAGAAGCAGCGGTACCGTGATTCTGACACCGTGGGCAGCGAGTGAGTTCGACCACTGGACAACTACTCCCTTGCAGGCATTGTCAAGTTAACGGCAGTCGGCGACAATCGGCGGATGGAATCACTGTATCGAGGTCACCGATTCCCACCCAAAATCATCAGCCACGCCGTTTGGCTGTACCATCGGTTCACACTGAGCTTTCGCGATGTCGAGGACCTTCTCGCTGAGCGCGGCATCACGGTATCCTACGAAGCCATTCGATCCTGGCGCCGCAAGTTTGGACCTGAATACGGCCGCACCCTGCGGCGACGGCAAGGCCGGCTCGGCGACATTTGGCACGTGGACGAAGTGTTCATCACCATCCGCGGCGAACGTCATTATCTTTGGAGGGCTGTTGACCAGGACGGCGATGTGCTCGACATCCTGGCCACACGCCGCCGAGACAAGAGAACCGCTAAGCGCTTCTTTCGCAAGCTCTTGAAGCAACAGGGTAGGCCACCGTGGCAACTCGTGACCGACAAGCTTCGAAGCTATTCGGCGGCCCACCGAGAGGTCTTCCCATCCGTCAGCCATCGAACCGGGCAGTACGAGAACAACCGAGCAGAACTGTCCCACCAACACACCAGAGAGAGAACATTTCGAGGGCGAAGACCTCGAGTTGGGATAGGAAAGGCCCCGAACGTTCTATCGGGCCGGCCAACAACTTGGAAAAAAACGAGACGTAAAGTGCGAACCGGCTGAAGCGTCGCTCTGGCGTGATACTGCCGACGTAAACGCCCGCCACATAGCTCACACACGAGAAGGTATAGAACGACAGCCCCACAGCGAGCGGCAAATCGAGCCGCGGCAGCGTGATCAAAGGGCCGGCGGACTCCGCAAAGAAGTCGAAGTACTTGAAGACGGCCAGCGCGCCAAGCGTCGCTCCGACGCTGACGGTGAGATAAGCGCGCCGCTTCCGAACGTCCGCTGAGCTCGAGATGGCGATACTGCCAAAGTAGGCGGTCAGGGTGACGCCGAGCAACAGCAGCACATAGCTCGCGCGAAAGGCTGCGTAGAAGTACAGGCTCGCCGCAAGCAGCAACGGCTACCTGAGTTTCTGAGGAACCAAGTAGTGAACGACGGCGAGAACCGCGAAGAACGCCAGGAACGGAAAAGAGTTGAACAGCATGGACCGGTGGCGACGCCACCCTCGGCGGGATGTATTTCAGCAGGCCCACGGTCAATCGCACAAGCGTTACCGGCAGCGCGAACGTTCGTTTGCGCCGATCGAGCATGGCTGGGCGACAGTCGATCTCTTGGGCGCTCCGCTATGAACTCGTACTACCGCGTTGCGCCACTGTTAAATTAAACAGTTGCTGAGGAGGTTGCCCCTAGCCAACGGTAAGTCGTAGACTGCAGTTGACCTCAACATCAGGACCGAGCTCGCGAACCCCAACCCCAAGGAGAGTGCAATCCCATGGCAGAGCGAAACGGTAAAGTCGACCGCCGGACGCTGCTCAAGATGATGGGCGCGGCAGGCGCGTCATCGACGGTGATCACTGCTTGCGGTGACGCCTCCGCCAGTGCGCAAGGGCTGCCTGGCGCGGAATTCGACAAGACGGTCCGGCTCGCAACGGCCGGACCCGGAGGCGGCAAACAGTGGCGCCCGGGCTACACGCTACAGTTCCTTCCGCCCGAGGACATCCCAACTCGCGGCGAGCCGTCCGACACCTTGGCGGACTTGCCCAAAGAGAAACTGCTCGAGCTCTATCGCCTGATGAGCACGAGCCGCAAGTGGGAAACCACTATGAAGGATCTCTTCCTAGCCGGCGATGACGGTCTTTACGGGGCCTTCCATACCTACGTCGGCGAAGAGGCCATCGCGGTCGGTGTGATGGGCGCGCTGAACGAGGACGACTACATCGCCAGCACGCATCGCGGCCACGGGCATCTGATCGCCAAGGGCGGCGACCTCAATCAGATGTCCGCCGAAATCTTCTTCAAGGAGTCCGGCTACAACAAGGGCTACGGCGGGTCGATGCATATCACCGACATGTCCAAAGGCATCATGGGCATGAACGGCATCGTCGGCGCCAGCTTCTACATGGCGGCGGGCGCCGCGCTGCGCGGCATGGTGCGCGGCACGAAGCAGGTCGGCGTTGCGTTTTTCGGCGACGGAGCGGCCGCATCGCCGTACTACTTCTCCGCGGTGAGAAGCTGCAAGAATCTCAGCATTCCGGTCATTTTCGTCAACGAGAACAACTTCCAGTACATGTCGGTACCCGTGGCGGACACGGCGCCGACGAAGTACATCTCCGACTACACGAAAGGATTGGACATCCCGCATCACCTTGTGGACGGAAACGATGTCTCCGCCGTCTACGCCGCGACGAAAGAAGCGGTCGAATGGGGGCGCGCCGGAAAGGGCCCCAGCATGATCGAGGGCATGACCTACCGCTGGTACGACCACAGCGGGTTCGCCGGCGCAAGGGTCGAGCAGGATGGCGCGATGGGGCTGCCCTATCGCACCGACGAAGAGGTGCGGGCTTGGATGACCCGCGACCCCATCCCACGCTTCAAGCGCTGGCTGCTCGCCAAGGGTCTGGTCGGCGAGGCCGAGCTGACCGCGCTCGAGTCAAAGGCGCAAGAGGCCGTCGACGCCTCGGTCGAATTCGCCCGCCAGGGCAAGGATCCCGACCCCGCGGCGGGAGTTCTCAATACTCACGCCGACGGCGCCGTGTTGGCCAGTCAGTTCTACAACCGCAAGGGTGTGGTCGCAAGTTAAGGGGGGATCGGTCATGGCTAAGAAATCCTACAACTACGCTCAGCTCGAAGCCGTCGCCCAAGAGATGCGGGCCGACCCGGACATGGTCTATTACTACGAGTATCAGAAGCCGGTGACGGTCTCGCCGACCGGCGAGATACTCGACTTGGTTGGCGAGTTCGGCGAGCTTCGAACCTCAGGCCGCGGCTGGCCGATCGACGAATCGTGGATCGCCGGTGTAGCGATCGGCGTCGCGGCGGCCGGGTCGAAAGCGATCGCGCGCCTGCCGTCGATGGCTCAGATCTACGCCCTCGAATACGTTTACAACCAGGCCGGCAAGCTGCGCTCGATGACGGGCGGCCAGGCGAGCATGCCGTTCGTTCTCTGGGTGGACGGCTCGGGCCGGCGACGAGGCAGCGCCGGTCAGCACACCGACGTCGGCTCCGAGGCGCTGTTTGCGAACCTCCCCGGAATTAAGGTTGTGGCCCCGAGCAACGCTTACGACGCCAAGGGCCTGCTGATCTCGGCGATCCGCGATCCGGATCCAGTGGCGTACATCGACTACCCGGAGGTCAAATCCGGGAACCAGCCCGACGTGCCGGACGACACATTCGAAGTTCCTCTCGGAAAGGCGGCGGTGCGCCAAAAGGGCGGTCACCTCACGCTGGTGGCCTGGGCGCCGGCCACGGTCGATGTGACCAAAGCCTTGCCGCGGCTCAAGCAGGCGGGGATCAGTGTCGAATTCATCGATCCGCGGTCGCTCAAACCGCTTGACGTCGATACGCTCGTCGCCTCGGTTCGCAAGACGCGCCGGCTGCTGGTGGTCGAGCACGGGCATTACACGGCGGGGTTTGGCGCGCACGTCGTCGCCGAGGTCGTGCAACTTGTCCCGGGCGTGAAGACCCGCCGCCTGGCGTTTCCCGACGTACCGGGTCCGGGCGCGGCAGGGATGATGGGGTGGTTGCGGCCAGATGCGCCTAAGATCATCGACGCGGCAACGCAACTGATGAGGGCGTAGGGTTTGCCGAACCCGATCTGCCGCGACGTGGCGCACGGCTGTGCCGTGCCGCCTTGCGCCTGTGGCGCAAGGTCTGCGGGGTCACGGCGGTTTCATGCGCGAAGACCCGGACCCTGCAGCAAAGCTACGAGGCGCCACGGCACAGCCGTGCGCCACGTCGCGAGGGAGTGGGTTCGGTGAACGCTCCCGACTTGTCGTGTCCTCGCTGCGAGGGAACGCTGATCGCCAAAACCGTGCGCACGACTGTCTGGCGAGACGATCGCGTGGTTATCGTCGAAGACATTCCGGCGCAGGTCTGCGGCTCCTGCATGGAGCAGTTCTATGACGACGCGGTCAGCGATGCGCTTCGGCGACTCGTCGAGGACGGCTTCCCGGCCGAAGGCGCCAAGAAGGAGATCATCGTCCCCGTGTTTTCTCTCGAGGGTCGCGTCAGGACGCCAGGGCCCGTTCCCGAGGACTCTTATGTCGACTAACCGGGGCCTCGCGATCATCTCTGTCGCGCTGCTAATTGGATGCGGCGAGCCCGGGGCGCCCGAGGCGGCCACTTCCGAAGCGTCGCCGCCCTCAACCGCCAAGCCGGTATCGCTCGCCGACATCTTCCCCGACGGCCCGGAGCGAACGCTGCTGTTCGACTCATGCGGGTCTTGCCACGCTCTGGCGTGCGCGGCCATCGGGCAGCGGACCGCAGCACGCTGGGACAACCTCAAGCAGGATCACAAGGACAAGGTTGCCGGCATGAGCGCCGAGGACCTTGATGCGCTCTTCGCCTACCTGAGCGAAAACTTCGACGCCGCCAAACCCGAGCCCAAGATTCCGCCTCAGTTTCTGGAAGGCGGCTGTACGCCGTTCTGATGATCGAACGCCGCCGATGCTCCCGCCCTTCCCTATTCATAGGGGCGTTCGCTGTCTTGGGCGCCTGCGGCGGAGCTCCCCCAGGCGACCTGGCCGAGAGTGAAGTGCACGCCACCGCTGACGCCGGGTCCGGCAAGGTGGATATTGATGAGATCTTCCCGCCAGGTCCCGGCCGCGACCTGGTTCTCAACAACTGCCAAAGCTGTCACGTTTGGGTCCCCATCGTAATCTTGCAAATGGACGAGGCCGCGTGGCGGCGCAACAGCCTGGAGCACCGCGAACGCGTGGAAGCGCTGAGCGACGAAGAGTTTGCGACGCTCTATGCCTACTTGTCGTCGACGTTCACGCCCGAGCGCCCCGTCCCGACACTCCCTGCGGCGCTGCTAGACACCTGGACTTCGTATTAACCACGCCTGTAGTGTCCAAAAATACGATCTGGAGTGAACCCTAAAAATGAGACATTGAAATTTGGGACGAATTTCAGCGAATGGAAAGGAGTCCAGGATGGAAAGTCTCAAGCCGCGCAAGCCGCGGGAGTTCACGGTGGAGTTCAAGGAAGCCGCCGCCAGGCGGCTCCTAGCCGGCCAGAGCGGCACAGCGCTAAGCCGCGAGTTGGACGTCAAGCGCAGCCTGCTGTACCGCTGGCGGGACGCCTATCGCCAGGAAGGCGTCAACGGCTTGAGCCGGCGGCGAGGCCGGCCGAAACCCGGCCGCTCGGCGCCGCCCAAGATCCCTCGCGATCCGCGCGACGAACGCATCGCAGAGCTCGAACGACTGCTCGGCAAACAAGCCGCAGAGCTCGATTTTTTCGGACAAGCCTTTCGCGCCTTGAACCTCGCAGCCCCGACCAACGACGCCGGTGGCGCGAGCGGATCTACTCCATCGTCGAGCAGATCAGCGCCAAAGGCTCGCTCAGCGTCGAACACGCCTGCGAGCTCGGACGCGTGAATCGCGCCGGGTTCTATCGCCGGCTCGCCGTGTCGTCGCCCGCCGAGTGCGACATGGAATTGCGTGACCGCATGCAGCGGATTTCGCTCGAGAATCGTCGTTACGGCTACCGCCGCGTGACGGCCGAGCTGCGCCGCCAAGGCTTCCTCGTCAATCACAAAAAGGTCCTGCGGATGATGCGTAAGGACAACTTGCTGGCGGTACTCAAGCGGCGCTTCGTGCTAACAACGGATTCGAACCACTTCTTACCTGTTTATCCGAATCTAGCGGCGCACCTGAATGTGGACGGCGTCGATCAGTTGTGGCAATCCGATATCACCTACATTCGCTTGCGCGAGGCGTTCGTCTACCTCGCCGTGGTGTTGGACGCCTACTCGCGACGCGTGGTCGGCTGGCGGCTGGGGACGACGCTCAAAGCTGAGCTGGCTGTAGGGGCGTTGCGCGATGCGCTCGAGCTCAGACGCCCTGCCGCGGGGTGGATGCATCATTCCGACCAAGGCGTACAGTACGCTTCGAGCGCCTATGTCGAGCTGCTGGAGCAGCACGGCGCGATCATCTCGATGAGCCGCCGCGGCAACCCCTACGACAACGCGCGGGCGGAGAGTTTCATGAAGACGTTGAAGGCGGAGGAGGTTTGGTTGCAGCGTTATCGCACGCTTGACGAGGCGCGCGCATCGATCGGCGAGTTCATTGATGAGATCTACAACCAACGCCGGCTGCATTCGGCGTTGGGATATCGTCCGCCGGCGGAGTTTGAAGCGCTGGCGCGGCCGGCGGCAACAGCAGCGAGGAATCCGAAGTATGAGTTTTGAGAGGCATAGGCAAATCTATCAATCCGATGGGCCCTGGGCGGGCAGGGAGACATCGCCGGCGTTGGAGAAGCCGGGAGCGACCTTGGCGGCCGCCCCCGGCGCTCATCGTCTTGATGAGTTTGCGGCCGGGTATTCCTTGGCGGGTTGCTCTCCAGCAGAGCCCGCTTCCGCTTCCCCGGCTAGGACCAGCGTGCGACGATACAGCGAAGAAGGCAAGCGTTTTGCGGTGAATGGTAACCTGTCCCGATTTCGACTGTCTCACGCTTGGGGTTCACTCCAATCGGGTTCCAAGTCCCTCTCTTGCAGGGAGTTGCGGTTCAGGCAGGCACGGTGTCGAAGAGCATCAAAGTGGGACGCTTCATCGATGCGTAACATGTTACGCCGCAGAGGCAACGTCCCGATCAGCCGTCTCCCCCGACTCGTCTAGCGCACGCTCAAGTCCCACGAGGAGAACAACTTGAGCCCCGATCGAGTTTTTGGACACTACGCCGTGGACCAGGACGGCGATGTGCTCGACATCCTGGTCACACGCCGTCGAGACGAAAGAGCCGCTAAGCGCTTCTTTCGCAAGCTCTTGAAGCAACAGGGTAGGCCACCGTGGCAACTTGTGACCGACAAGCTTCGAAGCTATTCGGCGGCCCACCGAGAGGTCTTCCCATCCGTGAGCCATCGAACCGGCCAGTACGAGAACAACCGAGCGGAACCGTCCCACCAACACACCAGAGAGCAGGAACGCCAAATGCGTCGATTCAAATCAGCCGCCCAGCCCAACGATTTCTCTCGATCCACGGCCCCATTCACAACCTGTTCCGAGTTGGTCGTCATCATCTCAAAGCGATCCATCATCGCTTGCTCCGAGAGCGAGCGTTCATGGACTGGAAGACGGCGACGTGTGCCTGCTGATAGAGGAAAGTCCGGGCGCACTTCAGGGTAAAACTGCCTCGGGTTCGTTAACTTGACAATGCCCGCCGTGCAGCTCGAGACGGTTTGGACGGATCCGGATTTCGCCCCCAACCAGAGGGCGTTTTACTACACCCGGGTGCTGGAGAATCCGAGCTGCCGCTGGTCGACCTGGGATGCGGTTCGGGCGGGGATAGCGCCGAATCCCGATCTTGCGGCAACGATCCAAGAGCGGGCGTGGAGCTCGCCGATCTGGCGCCAGCCTTGAGGCGGGACTATTTATTTATGAGCATGTTCATCATCCGGCGTTACAACTACGCCGTGGTTTTCGCCTTGAAATTGGGATATGGTTGAGCAGGCGAGTCCTTGTGTGGCCGGCTCCTGGAGACCCGATTGCTGAATTCTCTTTACCGTGGCGGAAGAATCGCGACCTGCGTCGCGCTGCTCGCGATCGCCTCCTCTTCACTGCCGGGCCAGAGCAGTGACCCCGAACCCGCGCCGCCGTCGGCCCCGCCCACGCCCGACGCTGCCGTGTCTGGGGAATCCGCCGCCTCTGACCGCACGCGCCTCAACCTCCTTGGTGAGGTCGACGCCGAATCCGGCGAAGCCCGTCGAAACGAAAACGTCCGGCTTACGCTGATCGACAACAACGTCCTCAAAGAGCTCAACGAGCGCATGGGGACGACGGCCACGATCATCAAGGAGTTTAACGTCAGCCAGGGCTACTTCGGGAAAGAGTACGGCGGCAACCCTTCGCGCCAGATCCATGTCCCAAGCCTGCGCGCCAACGGCACTCACGGCGAAGCGTTTTGGGGCCACCAGAACAGCTCCCTCGCGGCTCGGTCATTCTTTCAGGCTGGGGGCGTCCAGCCCTCTCGCACGAATGACTACGGCGCAACCGTCACGACGCGGTTCAGCAAAGCGACGGCGCTCACCATCAACGCCAGCCAGCGGAAGCTAAGGGGCCAAGTGAATGGGAACATCCTGGTCCCCGCCGCCGACGAGCAGATCCCGACCACAACCGACCCGGCAAGGCTGGCGATCGTTCAGAGAATCCTCGGGGCTTTCGGCTCCACGTTGCCCAATCGAACCGATATCAACGCCCGGGCGCTCAATACCAACGCGCCTCAGAACATCGATAACAATCGGATTGGCGCCGCGCTGGACAACAATTTCGGCGAAAATCGGCTTTCTCTGAAATACAACGTCACGCTTCAGGACGTCGAAGCCTTTCAGCTTCACGGCGGGCAAAACCCCGACACGACTACTAAGAATCACAACGCCCGCATCACTTGGAGCCGCGCCTGGACCCCGCAAACCACGACCGACTTCAGCATCGGCTACGAACGCATCGGCTCCTTGCTTGTCCCCGAAGAGACATCTCTCGGCGGTTTCTTCCTGTTCAGTCGAATCCTCGCCTCGATCGGCCCCGGCGGGCAGATCCCGATCGACCGGGCGCAGAACATGTTCCGCTACGCGGGCCAGATCAGCACCATCCAAGGCAAACACCGTTGGGTCGGCGGCTTCCAGGGCCTGCGGAAACAGATCAACGGGTCCGAGGACAACAGCCATCGCGGGACGTTCAGCTTCCGGCGCGACTTCGGCCGCGGCACGGTGGGAAATTTGTTGGAAGGAACGCCCAGCAGTTACAACGTTGCCATCGGGAACACCCATCGCGGTTTCCGGGCCTGGAACACTCAGCTTTTCATCGGAGATACCTGGAACGCGACCTCGGACCTAACGCTCAACTTTGGGCTGCGCTGGGAGCCGGCGCCGGCCCCTGAAGAAGTCGATGGACTTAACGAGGTTCCCTACGACGGCGACTTCAACAACTTCTCCCCGTCATTTGGCTTCGCCTTTAAGGCGAGTGAGCGTTGGGGAGTCTTCCGGGGCGCCTACAGCATTCAGTACGGCCAAATCTTCAACACGACGTTCATGCAGACCCGCTTCAATCAGCCGGGAGTGCTCAGCGTAACGGTCCTAGCGCCGGATCTGGTCAATCCGCTCAAGGACCTACAGCCGAGCGATCTCGATCCCACAGCTCGAAGCTTACTTTTCCGGGTCGACCCTGAGTTGGCGACTCCTTACTCGCATCAGTACAACTTTAGTTGGGAGCTGCGTCCGCTGAAGGACTGGGTGCTCGAGCTGGGCTATGTCGGCAGCCGCTCGCACAAGCTGCTCAATCAGCGCTACATCAACCGCGGCCAGCCGGTCGAGGGCATCCCGCAAACTACCAGAACGGTCAATGAGCGCCGGGCCGACTCGCGCTTCTTCGATGTGCGCTACGCCGTCAACGGCTCGATCGGATATTACGACGCGGCGAAGGTCACGCTACGCGTCCCGAGTTGGGCGGGACTGACCCTTGACGCTTCTTACTGGTTTAGCAAGGCGATTGATCTGGCCTCGAGCTACACCAACACAGCCACGGGAAGGGACGGCCGCAACGCCCGCAGCCCCAACGAGTTCGACGTCTGGGGATTCATGAAGGGCCGGAGCGACTTCGACCAGCCGCACTCGATGCTATGGCGCGCGAACTATGCAACCCCGGCGCTGGGGCAGTCCAACCGCGCGGTTCGGGCGATCTTTGGGGGCTGGCAGTTGAGCTCGGTCATTTTGCTGAAATCCGGGACGCCGTTCAACCTGCGGGCGGGCTCGGATGGTCCGGGTATCGGCAACGTTGACGGCTCCGGGAGCGATCGTCCCAACATCATCGACACGTCGATCTTGGGCGCTGTAGTTGACCACCCCGATACATCAGCCCAAGCGATTCCGGCTTCGGCGTTCAGCTTGATTGGCCCAACCGATCCCGGCGGGAACCTTGGACGCAACACGTTTCGCAAAGATCAGGTCTGGAACGTCAACTTTGGGGTTTCCCGGCGATTCGCCGTGAGCGGCGACAATTCGATTCTGCTGAGGGTCGAGTCGCTTAACTTCTTGAATCACGCGCAATTCGCCGAGCCCGACCTGAATTTGACGTCGCGGACCTTCGCCGCGATCACGAATACGCTCAACGATGGGCGATCGTTCAAATTTACGTTGCGGTATACCTTCTGACTTAAGACCTCGACGTGGCGCACGGCTTTGCCGTGCCGCCTTGCAGCTTCGCTGCAAGGTCCGGGTCCGGAAACCTTGCACCACGGGTGCAAGGCGGCACGGCATAGCCGTGCGCCACGTCTTACCGCACCACTCGCACCCGGTGATTCTCGCTGTCACCGATGTAGATCACTCCCTGGCCGTCGACGTACACCCCATGAGGCCTAGCAAGGCCGCACTTGAGCGGGTCGCCGTCCGGGCCGTCATGCCGCGCGCCGTCGCCGACAATCGTCTCGATCAGGTCCGCCTTGGGGTCGATGCGCCGGATCGTGTGGCTTTCCGTATCCGCGATATAGACCGATCCGTCGGGTCCGACTCCGATGCCCTTGGGGCCGGCGAGCTTGGCCTGTTTGGCCGAGCCGCCGTCGCCTTCCCAGCCCTTCTCGCCCGTGCCCGCGAGATGGTGCAGGGTCTGGCGTTCCATATCAATGCGGTAGACGGCATTGCCTTCGCGCAGGGCCAAATACATATCGCCGTCGGCCCCAAAGGCCATCGTGCGCGGGCCGTTGAGCGGAGTCCCCTTCACCTTGGCGCCGTCGGGGGTCGGGAGCTGCTCGCCCGTGCCGGCAAAGGTCTCGATCTTGCCGGACTTGAGGTCGACGCGGCGAATGCGGTGATTGAAGATGTCGCAGACGTAGAGCAGTCCTTTGTTGTCAAAGGCGATGCTGTGGGGCCTGTTGAGTTGGGCCTTCGTCGCCGCGCCGCCGTCGCCCGAGAAACCGTCCTCGCCCGTCCCGGCGACGGTGGAGATGATGCCGGTCTTGGCGTCGACGCGCCGGATGATCGCGTTCTTCATCTCGACGAAGAACATATTGCCGGCTTTGTCGAAGCGGACTTCGTAGGGCTCGTTAAGATCGGCTTCGGTGGCCGGGCCGCCGTCGCCGGAGTAGCCCATTTTCCCGGTTCCCGCCACGGTCGAAATCTCGCCGGTCTGCATATCGATCCGCCGCACGCGGTGCGTGTCAATCTCGCAGACGTAGAGCGCGCCGTCGGGACCGATGGTGAGGCCGTAGGGGTTGCCGACCTGGGCTTTGACGGCCGGGCCGCCGTCGCCGGCCGCGCCGGAGACTCCGGTTCCCGCCAGGGAGTCGACGCTCGCGCCGTAAGTCGCCGCGGCTAGCGCCAGCGCAAGGGTGAATGTTCGAATGGTCATCGCACCGAGATTATATCGCTGCCAGAATATATAGTCATGTCGAGCATCTCCAGAAGGGCCTTCGTTCAGACAGGAGCGGCCGGCGCTCTCGCCGCTCAGTCGCCGCCGGCCTCGCACCCGAACATCCTGTTCATCATGCTCGACCAGTGGCGCTTCGACTGCCTCGGCGCCAATGGGAACAGCCTGATCAAGACGCCGAACCTCGACCGGTTGGCCCGGCGCTCGGCCAACTTCACCCAGACCTGCGTCCAGGCCCCGGTCTGCGTCCCTTCGCGGCTGAGTTTCTTCACCGGACGTTATCCGCATTCGCACAAGAACCGCGTGAACTACACGCCCTACGAGCAGCCCCAGCCCAAGATGCAGCGATTGCTTAAGGACGGCGGATACCAGACCGGCTCGGCCGGCAAGCTGCATTTCCATCCGCCCACCGCCGAGCATGCTCGCGAGACGGGCTTCGACAAGGTGATGCTCGACGACGGCATCGGGCGCACCGACCCCTACTCCGACTACGTCATGTGGCGCAAGGCCAACGACCCCAAAGCCGACTCCTACTACCAGCAGACCGACCCCCAGCCCGGCCGGAACCCCTACCGGGCGTTGGTCGACAAGCAATACACCCCGACCGCCTGGACCGGCCGCGAAACCCGCAACATGCTTGGCGAGTTGGCGTCGTCCTCGCAGCCGTTCTTCCTGTTCTCGTCCTACTTCAAGCCGCATTCGCCGCACACGATCCCCGAGCCCTACGACGCGCTCTACAACGACGTGGAAATCCCGCTGCCAAAGGAGGTCGACCTCGAGTACATTCACCGCCTCCCGCTGCCGGTTCAGAAAATGGTCCTGCGCTCGACCCGCTACAACACCGATCGCGAGCAACTCCAGTGGATGTACCGCAGCTACTATGGCGACGTCACCTGGCTCGACGAAGAAGTCGGCGCGACGCTCGATGCGCTGGAGGGGAGCGGCAAGGCCGACAACACGATCATCGTCGTCACCACTGATCATGGCGACCAGATGCTCGAGCACGGGCTGTTCGGCAAGAATGTCTTCTTCGAGGACTCGGTGCGCATCCCGCTGCTGGTGAGCTGGCCGGCGCAGATCCGTCCCGGCGTCTACTCGGAGCTGATCGAAACAATTGACGTCTTGCCAAGCCTGCTCGAACTAAGCGGACTCCCCGTGCCCGGTCACATCCAGGGCCGCAGCTTCGCCCCATTGATCGCCGGGGACCGCGCCGGTTACGAACCGCGCGAGGCGATGTTTGGCGAAAACATCATGCCCGAGGTCATCACCAACGGCGACGACGGATATTTCTTCGAACCCGGCAAGGGCGTCGCCGGCATCCGCCATCCCGACGCCAAGATGGTTCGCACGAACCGCTGGAAGTTGAACTACTACGTCGGACACGGGGGCGAGCTCTACGACCTCGAGAACGACCCTGGAGAGTGGAACAATCTCTACGATGACCCGGCCCACCAGACGATCGTCCGCGAGCTCAAAGGAGTCCTGCTCGACTGGATGATTGCTGCCGATGAGAACGATCAGATCGCGCCGAAGTGGTTGATATAGGCGGCGCCGGCCCATGGCTCGGCGCTCTCCCCCGATATCCCCGATCTCCCAATTGGGGTCGCTTCCCGAGAGTCACTCTGGAGTGAACCCCAAGCGTGAGACAGTCGAAATCGGGACAGGTTACCATTCACCGCAAAACGCTTGCCTTCTTCGCTGTATCGTCGCACGCTGGTCCTAGCCGGGGAAGCGGAAGCGGGCTCTGCTGGAGAGCAACCCGCCAAGGAATACCCGGCCGCAAACTCATCAAGACGATGAGCGCCGGGGGCGGCCGCCAAGGTCGCTCCCGGCTTCTCCAACGCCGGCGATGTCTCCCTGCCCGCCCAGGGCCCATCGGATTGATAGATTTGCCTATGCCTCTCAAAACTCATACTTCGGATTCCTCGCTGCTGTTGCCGCCGGCCGCGCCAGCGCTTCAAACTCCGCCGGCGGACGATATCCCAACGCCGAATGCAGCCGGCGTTGGTTGTAGATCTCATCAATGAACTCGCCGATCGATGCGCGCGCCTCGTCAAGCGTGCGATAACGCTGCAACCAAACCTCCTCCGCCTTCAACGTCTTCATGAAACTCTCCGCCCGCGCGTTGTCGTAGGGGTTGCCGCGGCGGCTCATCGAGATGATCGCGCCGTGCTGCTCCAGCAGCTCGACATAGGCGCTCGAAGCGTACTGTACGCCTTGGTCGGAATGATGCATCCACCCCGCGGCAGGGCGTCTGAGCTCGAGCGCATCGCGCAACGCCCCTACAGCCAGCTCAGCTTTGAGCGTCGTCCCCAGCCGCCAGCCGACCACGCGTCGCGAGTAGGCGTCCAACACCACGGCGAGGTAGACGAACGCCTCGCGCAAGCGAATGTAGGTGATATCGGATTGCCACAACTGATCGACGCCGTCCACATTCAGGTGCGCCGCTAGATTCGGATAAACAGGTAAGAAGTGGTTCGAATCCGTTGTTAGCACGAAGCGCCGCTTGAGTACCGCCAGCAAGTTGTCCTTACGCATCATCCGCAGGACCTTTTTGTGATTGACGAGGAAGCCTTGGCGGCGCAGCTCGGCCGTCACGCGGCGGTAGCCGTAACGACGATTCTCGAGCGAAATCCGCTGCATGCGGTCACGCAATTCCATGTCGCACTCGGCGGGCGACGACACGGCGAGCCGGCGATAGAACCCGGCGCGATTCACGCGTCCGAGCTCGCAGGCGTGTTCGACGCTGAGCGAGCCTTTGGCGCTGATCTGCTCGACGATGGAGTAGATCCGCTCGCGCCACCGGCGTCGTTGGTCGGGGCTGCGAGGTTCAAGGCGCGAAAGGCTTGTCCGAAAAAATCGAGCTCTGCGGCTTGTTTGCCGAGCAGTCGTTCGAGCTCTGCGATGCGTTCGTCGCGCGGATCGCGAGGGATCTTGGGCGGCGCCGAGCGGCCGGGTTTCGGCCGGCCTCGCCGCCGGCTCAAGCCGTTGACGCCTTCCTGGCGATAGGCGTCCCGCCAGCGGTACAGCAGGCTGCGCTTGACGTCCAACTCGCGGCTTAGCGCTGTCCCGCTCTGGCCGGCTAGGAGCCGCCTGGCGGCGGCTTCCTTGAACTCCACCGTGAACTCCCGCGGCTTGCGCGGCTTGAGACTTTCCATCCTGGACTCCTTTCCATTCGCTGAAATTCGTCCCGAATTTCAATGTCTCATTTTTAGGGTTCACTCCACTCCAAAGGCAGATCGTTGTAGACGAGCTCGCAAGACGCTGCGCCTACCTCACCCAACAGCCGACGGCAGTCGTCGCGGCGCTGTTCGCGAGCCGGCCGGAAGAACAAGAGGCGCCCGTCAAGTCCGCCGGCTGCCAAGAGACCGTCCGACTCTCTCCATTGGAGGGCGTTTACGCTGCTCTCATCTGGAGTTCGAAAGGGTGTGGCCGGAACCCACTCGACTCGATCGACCGCGCTCCCGTCGGTGCTGCTGAACATCTCAAGATAGCTGTACGGACTCGTCGGATCCTTTCGCCACCCCGAACCTCGCCATGCGCCGGTCACCAAAAACCGCCGGTCGAGGCCGATCGCTTTGACGATCTCAAGCGCATTTACGTGCGTATTAGGCGCTAGCCCAGCCGGTCTGAGGATCTTGCTCTCAGATTTGATCACAGACGGTTCTCGTCGTGAGCCGTGAGCCGCAAACCGTGAGCCGTAGCACCCGCGGCGCCCGTCGTCGAAAGACGATTGACCGCCGACCGGTGAGCTGACCCAACGCGACAGAGCCCCTGACCTGAGCCGCGACCGGCAGGGAGGGTTTCCGATCGGAGGCCGCCCTACGAAAGTCTGGACCATGAGCCAGAACCGCGACCTCACCCGCTCAGGCCGGCTCACGGCTTAGCGCAGCGGACGGTTCACGGCTCACGAAATCGCCGACGCCCCTACCCAAATTTCAAATATCTTTGGCTAGGCTTTGGCCGGGCTGGCCTCCGCCGCCGCGTCGTGTTCTTTCGTGGTGAGTATGTCGAAATTCCGGCCGGCGCTGACGGCGAAGTAGACCCAAAGCCCAATCACGCCCATCGCGAGGACCGAAAGGAATCGAATCGGCATGACGCTCAAGACCAGGGCCATCAGAATGGCCGCTCCCTTGCCTAATCTTTGAACAAACATGTTCGTAAACGCGCGCGCTTTGTATTGCGCGTCAGCCGACGTTGGGGCGAACAGGGTTTCGCGAGCCGTTTGGTTGATTGAGTAGTTGAACGAGTTGTCGGAGATGGTCAGCAACGCTCCGGTCCATAGCACGGGGAGAACGATGTAAAAGCTGCTGGCGGCTGCCATGGCGACCGGCAACACCAGCAGAGCGGTCGTGATTCCGAACTTGCGAATCACGAACGAGACCAGGAAAAACTGCGTGACAACGCTGATGCCGCCAACGATCGTACCAATCTGGCCCAGAAACGCCTGGGTCGCCGCTTCTCCCTCCAATGCTTGAGCTGCTGTCTTGTATTGGTAGTCAAGAATCTGTGAAGCGAGCTCGTAAAGAAACATGATCATGACGATCGAGATCAGGTATTTGGACCCCCTAACGAGTTTGGCTCCCTCCACTGCCGGATTCGCCTTCGCTTGTTTTCGATCGGGGATCGTGGCCGCCGAGGCGGATGTGGCGCTTTGACGACCGATTGCCGCTCCAGGTTGACGAGCCAGCGCCTCTGTTCGCCACACGAAAACACCGACCGCTCCCGTGGCGATTGCGCTCCCCACGAGTAAAGCCGATGATCCAAACGGTCTTACCAGCTGCCAGACAAGCAAGTTTCCGACGAGGCCGCCAAGCACACCGCCGCCGCCGATGAAGCCATAGAGGCGCTTGGACTGCTCGGTCTTGGTCATCTCGTTCAGGTAGGCCCAGAACGTCGTAACCCAGATGGTTGACCAGGCATCGCCGAACAGGTAGAAGAGCCAGTTGGTGAGAGGGCTTGGCGTCCCCTCACGCAGAGCAACGGCGAACGACAGCAGAGCGACGATGAAAAAGCCGCAGAGCGCCTTCAACAGCCGCAGACTGCCGAGTCGGTTGTACAGCGCCGTGAAGACAGCCATTGCAACGACGGCGACGCCGATGTTGGTCAGCTTTGCGTACAGTTCCCAATAAGCCCCGAGGTTTTCTATAAAGAGCCCGGCCTTGAGGGGTCTCAGTATTTGGAAAACCAGAATCAGCAAGAACCAAAGAGAAAAGAACAGCAGGGCGGGCTCGACCTCGTTCTTCTTGACGTCAACGAACTGGCGCAGCAGGCCTTTGGATTGACTCATCTCTCTACCCCCCCACCCGCCGAGGCATTGTAGATGCCCCCCTTGCCGCCCTCGCAAAGCTTGTCGAGGATCTCGTAGTGGCTGATCGTCTGGCCGATCACTTCGCTCGAATTCTACCGCTCTGCCGATAGCTAGTGAGAGCACATTCGAGCTGTATCGGCGGTTTGCCGGCAGAAAAAGGCGAACAAGTAGCGATAGAAGCCAGTTCCGGCGAACTGCCGATAGGGCTTGTTGCAGTAAGCCACGGCAGAGTTGGCTATGGGGATTGGAAGGCTTTCACGGCCGCTGAAGAGTTGTCGAGCAGCCAAGCGCAGGGCGTTTGGTGCAACAAGCGTTCGCTTGAATGACCCGCCAAGAGCCCCCAAAACCCCTTGCTGAACGGCTGCCGACCGGCATGAAAAAATGCAAATCGGAGGCGGCCAAGCAGCGGCCCGCCGGGCTAGACAGCCCCTCAGGTCCGTGGTTCGTAGCGAAAACCCTTGAAGCTCACGCGATAGAACATCGCGTACAACACCGGGACGACGCCCAACGTCAAGGCCGTCGCAAACGCCAACCCGAAAATAATCGAGATCGCCATCGGTTCCCACATCGGTCCGCCGCCCATCCACAGAGGGATGAGCCCGCCGATCGTCGTCAGCGTCGTCAACAAGATCGGGCGTAAGCGACGCTGCGCGGCTTCGATCATGGCGCGGTTCGGGGGCAAGCCGTTCTCGTCGATCTCGAGCTGGATGCGGTCGAGCAGGACGATGGCGTTGTTGATGACGATTCCGGCCAGCGAGATCACACCGAGCAGGGTCATGAACCCGAAGTACGACTTGGCGACAAGCAGTCCGATGACGACGCCGATCATTCCCAGCGGGATGGTGAGCAAGATGATCAGCGGTTTGCGGATCGAGTTGAATTGACCCACCAGCAGCAACACGATGATGAGACCGCCGATCGGGAGCTTTTCGTTGATCGACGCGTTCGCCTCGCCCGAGCCTTCAAACTCGCCGCCAAGCTCCCAAATGAAGCCCAGCGGCCAAATCGGGCTCCGCTGTTGCTCTTCCAACCAGGGAATGAGTTGGGCGTTGATCTCCGCCGCGGTGATGGTGTCTTCGATTCCGGCGTACACGGTGACGCTTTTCAACCCGTCGCGTCGAAAAATTTTCGACGGCTGCCACTGGACCTCGAGCCGAGCGACCTGGCTTAGCGGCACCGACCGGCCGCTCGATTGCGAATAGACGTTAAGACTTTCAAGCTTGCCGACATCCTTGCGATCCGCGGCGACCGAGCGCAGCACGACGGGGATGACGTCCTCACCCTCACGGTAATCAGTAGCGTCGTAGCCGCTCAACACCGATTGGAGCGAGATCGCGATGTCTTGGTGAGTGACCGAGCTGCGGCGTGAGCGGGGTCCGTTGATCTCCACCAGAATTTTCTTCGCGCGCTGACCCCAGTTGTCGCCAATACCTTTTGCACCCGGCGTTGCGGCCAGCTTTTCCTTTACCAGGTCGACCAGGCGAAACAGACCGGCGGTGTCGGAGCCCGACAAGCGCACTTCGATGGGGTTGTCGATTGGCGCCCCAATCTTCAGCGGGCTGACTGACGCGAGCACGTCGGGAAAACGTTCACGGCAAAATTCTTCCAGGCGGGGCAACAAATCGGGGAACGCCTCGATCGATGTCGTATTGAACAGCAGGTAGGCGTATTCCGGACTGGGCGGCTGGGGGGCGTAGGTCAAGGTGAACCGCGGCGCGCCTTCGCCGATGTAACTCGACCAGGTGGTCACGCCGGCATCCACGAGCTCCGCTTCGACAAACGCGTCGATCTCTCGCACGATTTCCTCAGTCCGCTCAATCGACGTCCCAATCGGCGACTCGATCTCGGCGGTAAACATCGCCTTGTCTGACGGCGGGAAAAAGATGTTGGGGATGCGGGCCATCCCTTGCATGACGAACAGGAAGATGCCAATCACCGCCAAAAAGGTCAAGGGCGGGAACCGCAGCCCCGCCAGCAGCACTCCGCGGTAAATTCGATAGAACGTCGTGTCAAAGGCATCGCCCTCCGCGGCCGGGCTGACTTTGAGGAACTTGACGCACAGCAGAGGGACCACCGTCAGCGACAGCAACCATGAACACAGCAGCGTCACCGTGACCACCGTGAACAACACGCCGGTGTATTCGCCCGTGGTCGACTCGGCCAAGTAGATCGGCAAGAACGCCGCGGAAGTCGTCAGCGACGAAGTGAGCAGGGGAATCTTGAGCTCATTGGCGGAATCGATCGCCGCCTCGACGCGATCCTTGCCCTGCTGCATCTCGACCATGATCGACTCGGCCATCACGATCGCGTTGTCGACCAGCATGCCCAGCGAAATGATCAGAGCCGCCAGCGACATCTGGTTCACGCTCAAGTCGAGGAACTGCATCAGGAACAACGTCGCCAGCATCGCCGGCTTGACCGGCGCTCACAACGCCGGCACCAAGCCGCCGTGAAAGCTTGGCGGCCTGTGATATCGTCTGGCTAGGAGCTCAGCTTTGAAAACACTCGCCGTCGCGCTTCTTGGGTTCTTCCTGCTCGCAGCCGGTGTGACCGCCGGTGAACCCGACCTCCCGCGGCTCGAGCCCCTCCTTGGCACGCCGCCCCACCCGGCCGACAACCCGTCCACGCCTGAGAAGGTCGTCCTCGGCAAAGAGCTGTTCTTCGACAACATCCTCTCCGGGGACCGCCGCCGCAGTTGCTCGACGTGTCACAAGCCCGAGCTGTTTTTCACCGACGGATTCTCTCGCGCCTGGGGACTCAGCGAGACCGAGCTTCGGCGCAAGACGCCGATGATCCTCAACGTCGGCTGGCAGCGCAGCATGTTCTTCGACGGGCGGGAGAAGACGCTCGAGGATCAAGTCTCAAAACCCCTCGAGAACACCTTCGAGATGGACCTCAGCCCTGAAGAGGCCGTCGACCGCATCAAGCGTGACGGCTACTACCAGCGCCTGTTCGAGAAGGCTTTTCCGGGCGAGCCGATCACCTTCGAGCTGGTCGCCAAAGCGATCGCGTCGTACGAGCGGACGCTGGTCTCCCACGACAGCGATCTTGACCGCTACCTACAAGGCGACGAAGACGTCCTCGGCGCCTCGGCCCGGCGGGGCATGGCCTTGTTCAGCGGCAAGGCCGGCTGCATCCGTTGCCACAACGGCCCGATGCTGACCGACCATCAGAAGCACTACACCGGAATTCACGAGGACCAAGGCGACAATCCGGCGGGGACGAAGTACAAGACCCAGAGCCTGCGCGACGTCATGCGCCGCTACTCGTTCATGCACAACGGCAACTTGCTCAAAATCCAAGATGTGATCGGGCACTACGCCAAGGGCGGCAGCGCGCCGGCCGGCCTAAAGGCCGAGATCGAGCCTTTCGAGGTCAGCCTCGAGGAAACCAACGACCTGGTCGCCTTCCTGCGGTCGTTCAACGGCCGAATCAGCGAGTTGGTGGAAGCCTCTCCGCAATCGGCGGACCTGTTCACCATCCGGCGGGCGCCCCGCCGTCAGACCGACTCCGGCCCCACTCAGGACCCCAACTACATCAAGAAGGACGAAGGTCCGGTTCAAGATCCGAACTACATCCCCCGCAAACGCCAATAGCTGGCGGTGGCTTAGGTTTGCCGAACCCGCTCCCTTGCGGTCGCGGCTCTGAAGTGTGCGGTTAGCGTTTGAATTGCGGCGTCAGAGCCGCGACCGCAAGGGAGCGGGTTCGGCCTATCGCGGCATCACCGGAACGTATTTCTGCAACAGCCGCCGAAACGGCTCCCCAGCATAAAGATTGCCATCGTTGTCGGCCGCGACGAACTCCGCGCCGCTCCCCCGCATGCTGCGCGGGTCGCCCCACGGGAACCGCACGAAGTATTTTATCCATCCCATGTGGGCGTCGCCGATCCGCAGCCCCATCTCCCACCCGGGGTTCTGCACATCATCCGATTCCGAGTCCGCCACGTAGATGTTGTCGTGATCGTCAAAGAAGATCCCGCTAGGCCGGCCGAACTGCGTCCAGGTCGCTAGGTGCTTGCCTTCCTGGTCAAACAGCTGGATGCGGTTGTTCTCTCTATCCGCCACAAACAGCCGTCCGCGCTTGTCGAGCGCCAGCGCGTGCAACACATGGAACTCCCCCGGGCCGTAGCCACTCTTGCCCCATTGCTTGATGAACTTGCCCTTGCTGTCGAATTTGGCGATACGGTTGTTGCCGTCGGCATTGTGACCGTCGCCGACGAAGACCGAGCCGTCGTCGGCGACAACGACATCGGCCGGCGAGCTGAAGTGTTTCTCGTCGTTCCCAGGGACGCCGGGCGTGCCCAGCGTCATCAGAACCTTGCCGGTGGGGCTGAACTTGATGACTCGGTGGCCGCGCTCGCCGCCCTTGGGGACGCGCGCCGGAGCGGCGGCGTCGGTCACCCAGACGTTCCCATCCGGGTCAACGTCGATGCCGTGCGGCCAAATGAACATTCCGCCGCCAAAGCTCTCGACGGTCTCGCCGGTTTCAAGGCTGAACTTGACGACCACGTCGAGGTCGGATTCGAGACATTCGAGTCCGAATTTTTCAGCGCCGGCGTCGCAGCGAATCACCGCCCAGACGTGCTTGCCTTGGTTGCCGATGGTGACACCGCCGACCGCGCCGTTCTTGCGGCCTTCGGGGAGCTTGGCCCAGCCTTCGACCATGCGGTAAGGATTCGGGTAGGGCTGCGCGAGCGCCTCCGTGGCTACGCCGAGACAGGTCAGCGCGGCGGCCGCCGCTGTCAAACAGAATCGATTTGTCGTCATCATGAACACCTCGCCATCGCTGGTCACCCTTCCGTTCGGCCTACGGGCCTCAAGGGCGTGACATGTCACGCCCTTACGAGATTCTACTCGTTTCGCAATGTAATTGCTTCAAGGCGGTCCGAGCGTTCGACGACCGATCCGATGTCGCACGCTCGCTCATAGCCGGCCGATCGAAGCTCCTCGAGGCATTTCGCGGCCTGCGCGGCTGGGACGCTTGCGACTAATCCGCCCGACGTTTGAGGGTCGAAGAGCAGTGGGTACAGGCGATGCGTGGAGCTTTGGTCAAGATTCGAGATGATCCGCCGTAAGCGCACATTCTGTGGTTGGAGCGAGCTAAACACTCCGTCCGAGATGACTTCTAGCGCCCCATCGAGCGCCGGAATCGACCCAAGCTCGAGCTCGACATCAACGTCCGACGCCTTGACCATTTCTGACAGATGTCCGAGGAGTCCGAATCCAGTCACGTCCGTGCAAGCCGTTGCGCCCGACGCGAGCAGGATTCCGGCCGCTTTCTGGTTCGACTGGAGCATCGAGTCCAACGCGCCCGCAATCCAGCGACCCTTGGCCTTCATCCGCATCTCCGCCGCGAACAAGGCGCCGACACCGAGCGGTTTGGTCAAAATCAAGCGGTCGCCAGGCTGCATCCCCGACTTGCGGAGCAGCTGATCGGGTTTTGCTACGCCCGTGACTGAAAACCCCAGCGCCAACTCCGCTCCTTCGCTCGAATGACCGCCGATCAGGCTCGCCCCCGCCTCGCGCAGAGTCACCTGCGCGCCCAGCAGCAGCTGTGTAAGGAGGTCCTCGACTTTCTGTTCCGGGCCGTAGGGAACCACCGCAATCGCGAGCGCTGAATGCGGCTTCGCCCCCATCGCATAAAGGTCGCCGAGGCTGTGATTCGCCGCAATCCGCCCGAAGACATACGGATCGTCGACAATCGCTCGAAAGAAGTCGACGCTTTGCAGCGCGGTCATACCGCAGGGAATCTCGATCGACGCCGCATCGTCGGGCTGGTCAAGTCCGATGACCACGCCGTCGCCGGCCGGCTCGCGGATCCTGTCGAGCACCCGCTCGAGAACCGTCGCGCCGACCTTCGCGCCGCAGCCGCCGCAACGCATCGCCGCCGCCGAGATGTCTCTCAACGTGGGTTCATCACCGGAGGGTTCCGGTTCTTCATCCATCGCAGGCAAGTCCGAAAACTTCCGCATGAACTTGCGGTCGATGTGGTCCTTCCACTTCCAGACCCAGCCGCCCTCGAACGCCGCCTTCCATTTCGAAGCGACGGCGTATTCGTCGCCCGTGCTGATCAGACTAAGAAACTGTCGTTGCGGCCGGAACGGCTGTAGCGGTTCGTCGAACAGCGCCCGGCGGAGATTGCGCTCGAGCGGCGGACCTTGCCGAACCGCAAAGACGCCGGCTTTTTCTCTGGGGCGCCCAATGACGGCTGCGACGTCGCCGGCGGCGAACACTCCCGCATGCGAAACCGATTGCAGCGTCTCGCTGACTTTGATGAATCCGCCCTCATCGACAGCAAGGCCCGAGTCGCCAAACCAACCCGGCGCCGAGGCCTGGGTCGTCCAAAGCACTTCGTCCAACTCGTAGCGCTCACCCGCGGCCGAGCGCACTCCCGCCGCGTCCACCTCGTCGATCGAGCAGTCACAGTGGACCTGGACGCCTCGCTCACGTAGGACCCTCTCGAAGCGGCGTTGAACGCCCCGGTTGTGCGTCGGCAGCACCGTGCCAACCGCACTGAAGAGATGAAACTCCGGCGGATCCCTGGAGTCCCCGAGAAGCTCACGAAGCCTGTACTCCATCGCCAACGTCAGCTCTACTCCGCCCGCTCCCGCTCCAACAACGCCGATCCTCGAATGGCCGTTAGCCGCTGTCACCCGCTCAACCAGCGACTCCCAGCGCTGCCAGAACTGATTGATTGGTTTGACTGGAGTTGCGAAACGGTCCGCCCCATTGACGCTGACTCCCGGAGTGGAGCCTGTATTGATCGAGAGCAGATCGTAGGGCAAGTCGGGCCGATCCGCGAACTTGAGGACCTTGCGGTCGGGATCGAGCCCGATCGCCTCAGCCCCGATCAGCCTGGCTTGGGCGAAGCGCGCCAACCTCTGCAGATCGATGTGAGCTTCGTCGAAGGTGTAATGTCCGGCGATCAAGCCCGGCAACATTCCCGAGTACGGGGTGTGAATATCCCGAGAGACGAGCGTGAGTCGCACGCCCGGTATCGGCGCCATGCCGAAGCGCTTGAGAACCGTGACGTGGCTGTGGCCGCCGCCCAGCAGCACGAGGTCTTTCACCACAGGCGTGTCGCCGCGCATCCGGTCCCATTTTGTCACGCACCGACGATGTGGCCGACAGCACGTAGCTCGTTACAATATTCCTCAGATAGCTCGCATGACCCGCCCGATCCTCAAATACGGCGACCCCACGCTCGAAACACCTTGTGAACCCGTGACCCGGTTCGGCAATCCCGAGTTGGCTGAACTGGTCGACGACATGTTCGAAACGATGTACGCGGCCAAGGGAGTCGGGCTGGCCGCGCCTCAGATCGGCATCTTGCGGCGACTAACGGTCATTGACGTCACCGCCGGAGAAGAAGAAGGCAACAAGGTTGTCCTGATCAACCCTGAGATCGTTGAAACCAAGGGCGAGCAGGTCGGCGAAGAAGGGTGCCTGAGCATCCCCGGTTTTCGTGAGAACGTGCGGCGCGCCCAGAAGGTCAAGGTTCGCGCCAAGGGCGTCGACGGCAAGGAGTTTGAGCTCGACAGCCAAGAGCTGTTGGCGCGGGCCATCCTACACGAGAACGACCACCTCAACGGCATCCTCTTCCTGCGGCACTTGAGCACGCTGAAGCGCGAGCTGATCAAGCGAAAGATCCGCAACCTGCGCAAGAAGGGCGAATGGGATTAGTCCGCCTTCAGCTCGTGAGGAACAATCATAGCCCAGGGATTCATCCCTGGGTTGGGGTTTGGTTTCCCGCGGCTACCCACCCTTCTCGGTGCAACGCGCGCCCGGCGGGCGCGCGTTGCACCGAGAAGGGTGTCCGAGGAGGACACCGGCGCTCCCAAGTCCCAGGGATGAATCCCTGGGCTATGATTGTGCCGCCCTCTGGGCGCCCGAAGCACGAGTTTTGTGGCTAACGACATGCGGATCGTTTTCATGGGCACGCCCGAGTTCGCGGTCCCGACACTCGCAAGCCTAGGGCAAGCCGGGCATTCCATCCTCTCGGTGGTCACCCAACCGGATCGGCCGGCCGGCAGAGGGAAGAAGCTGACCGCGCCGCCGGTCAAGGTCAAGGCCCTCGAGCTCGGGCTGCCTGTCTTCCAACCTGAGCGAATCAAGCGCGACGAAGGTTTCGACCATCTCGAGGCTCTCGCACCGGATGTGATCGTCGTCGTCGGCTACGGCCAAATCATCCCTCAGCGAATCATCGACCTACCCCAACATGGCTGCGTCAACATCCACTCGTCGTTGCTGCCCAAGTACCGCGGCACCGCTCCGGTTAACTGGGCCATTGTGAACGGCGAGACCGTAACCGGCGTCTGCACCATGCAACTGGTCTTCAAGCTCGACGCCGGGGACATCTTGCTTTCTCGCGAAACGCCGATCGGGCCCGACGAAACCGCCCCCGAGCTCAATGACCGGCTTTCGATCAGCGGCGCCGAGCTAAGCGTCGAAACCTTGGCCGGTCTCGAAGCCGGCACGATCACCCCGCGTCCGCAAAACCACGACGAAATGACCTATGCGCCCCTAATCAAGCGCGAAGACGGGCTGATCGACTGGACCATGAGCGCACAGCAAATCCACAATCGGGTTCGCGGATTCGACCCCTGGCCCGGCGCCTACACCTTCTGGCGAGGCGGGCGATTCCAAATCCGCCGCACTATCCCCTGCGAGTGGCGCGACAGGCCCTGCGAGGGGAGCGACGGAGCCGGCCAGATCGCGGTGGAGGGAGACGCCCTCTTGGTCGGCTGTGGTGAAGGACGCCTTAAAGCCCTCGAAGTCCAGCCCGAAGGCAAGAAGCGCATGCTCGCGGCGGACTTTGTCCGCGGATACCGGCCCCAGGACCGAGAGACTTTTTCGAATGAGTGAAACAATTGACCAGCGAATCCCCAAGGGCTTCCGGTTCGCGGCCGGCTACGCGGGAATTCGCAAAGCCGAGTCGGACGACCTCGCCCTGATGATCTCCGACGAGCCCGCCTCGGCCGCCGGGGTCTTCACGCAGAACGTCGTCCGGGCGGCGCCGGTCGAAGTGTCGCTGAGTAATTTGTCAAAGAGTGGCGGCATCGCCCGAGCGGTCGTCTGCAACGCGGGCAACGCCAACTGTGCGACGCCGAATATGCTCGAAGTGTCACGCAAAACCGTCCGAGCGGCGGCGCAACTGACAGGCGCCCGGGCGCGAGAGATCTTGGTCTGTTCCACCGGTGTGATCGGCGAGCCTCTCGACGTCAGCCTGATCGAAGCCAAGCTTCCCGAGCTGCTCGAATCGCTTTCCGCCGATTCGTTTGAAGCGGCTGCGAAGGCAATCATGACGACCGATACGGTCCACAAGGTAGCGTTCGCGACCGTCGAGACGGCGGAAGGGCCGATCCGCATCGCCGGCATGACCAAAGGCGCCGGGATGATCGAACCCAACATGGCGACCATGTTGGGGTTCCTGTTCACCGACGCCGACATCAAGCCCGCTGCGCTACGCAAGATGTTGCGAGCCGCGGTGGATGAATCGTTCAATTGCATCTCAGTCGACTCCGACACCTCGACCAACGACACCGTCCTGCTGCTCGCCAACGGCGCATCAGGCATTACTCCCAAGAAGCAAGACCGCGAGGCCTTCGAAACCGCGTTGCGCCAGGTCTGCGAGCAACTCTCAAAAGCGATCGTTCGGGACGGCGAAGGGGCCCGCAAGCTGCTGACGATCTACGTCGAAGGCGCCGCCAACGATCGCGACGCCAAGCAACTTGCTCGTGCAATCGCCAACTCCCCCTTGCTCAAGACCGCACTGGCCGGCGCCGACCCCAACTGGGGCCGCATCCTGATGGCGGCGGGCAAGAGCGGCGTCAAGTTCGACCCGTCGGGCGTAGACGTTTTCGTCAACGGCTGGCAGGTCTGCAAGCGCGGCGTCCGGGCGGACTTCGACGAGTCGACAGTCCAGAAGACGATGGAAGAAGCCGAGTCCGTCTTGCGTCTGCACATTCGCGGCCGAGGCAAAGGTCAAGCGCGCTTCTGGACCTGCGACCTCACTGAGGACTACATCAAGATCAACGCGGAGTACCGCACGTGAACCGGCGGGCGTTCTCGCTCTTGCTCGGCGGCTGGGTGACGGCCGCCGCCCAACAGCGAGACCCCGAGACTGAAGCGGCCGTTCGGCGGCTGATGGACGCCAGCCGCGCCCTCCAAGCCGGGAACGCGGCTTTGTTCCTGTCGTTTTTCGACCGCAAACGCGTTGCCGACTTCGGTCGACTGCGAGAGTGGATCCGCGCCCTGACCGAACAACGAGACGTGGCATCGTCGATCGACGTGCTGTCTGAAGACCTCGCCGGCCAGACCGTTACGTTACAAGTGGATTGGTTGCTCCAGCTCGCTCCAAACCGCCAGCCCGGCGCGATAGAGACTCGCCGGGCAACGATC
Organism: Bryobacterales bacterium; assembly: GCA_965247515.1. Lineage (GTDB taxonomy): Bacteria > Acidobacteriota > Terriglobia > Bryobacterales > UBA6623. Next base: position 4,140,668 of record OZ252029.1, read on the forward strand.
GAAGTCGAGATGGCGAGCGGCGAGATCGTAGGCCTGAGCTCGATCGACCTATTCCGGCCGTAATTGCCTCTTAGCGCGGGGCTCAATCTGCCTGGAAAACTAGTGCAAGAAGCCTGCGCTCGACGCGCTGACGAGGGCAACCGAGCTGACAACCCCAACCATGAGCCACGCCACGCTGCGCTCAATCGGATCGGGCCGATGGGGCGTGCGTGCGCGTGGAAGTCGAGACCGAAGCAATACGGCGGCCAACCCGCCCGCGCCGGTCAGCGCCATGACCGGCGCTACGATCGCGTAGTTGAATCCCGCCGGATGGACCAGCAGCACCAGCACGCTTGCTCCGATCCAGGTGAAGCACGATGTCGAAGCCAAGGCGTTCGAGATGGAGCGGCGGTTTGACCCACGCCCGAGAAAGACTTCTCCTAGCGTCCGCGACCGCCATACCGCCGCGGTCAGCACCATTGCGCCGCCGAAAAAGATCGTGATCTTCCACGCGAATACCGACTCGACCCCCACTGTGAGCCACGCCCAATCGCCGCGATTGACTGCCGTCGACACGATTGGATAAGCGCCGGCCACTACGCCGTTTAGCGTCGCCGCCAGCCAACTGAACAGGCCAACACCGGGGTCTTGGTCGCGCAGCGGCCGGACCGCCGGGTAAAGAATGAGCGCAAGAACCAGGTTGACCGCGGCGCCGGCCGCTCGAACGACCCGATATTGACCAGCCTGGAGTCGTTCAAACTGCTCGCCGAGTCCCATTGAGGCCGGCAGCGATTCACCCGTGAAGCTCCAGTACGTCAGACTCTGGCCCAGGTGGAACGCAAGAAGAGTCACTGCGAAGGCCGTTACGGCAATCGCGCTTAGCGTCCAGAGGTCTGGGGGATGCACAAGACGGGGCAATGCTAGTACGTCGCTATTGCGTCTCGGCGCTAATACCCCTCGCTGCTAATATCCCTCTTCTGGGGGAACGTGGGGGCTCGGAGCGCCGATGTGGATATGGGGCCCGGTGGATTGTCCTGGAACCGCGCTTCGGAAAGCAATGTAGGGGATCCCCCAGCTCTCCAAAACCGCGATCAGAAACAAGCCTTCCGGATCATCGGGATGGAGCGCGATATCGAACCTGCCGGCGTGGTCGAAGCCGAGCGACTCGTGAACGTCGGTAGCGCCCTCCGCGCTGATCGGCAACGCAAGGCCGAACTGTTCGTAAAATGCCATATCCACCGCGAGGATATCGGCCGCAAGCGGATCGCCTTCCCCTTCGTAAGAAAACGCCAGCTCTTCGGATTCGAGCTCCTCGAAGCGATCTTCGGCCAACGCCATCGAGGCTAGCTCTTGGACGAGCTTGCTACGGGACTGGGCCAACTCGAGCTGCTTGTTCGCCAAATCGTAGTCCTGCTTGGCTGGGAGCAGTTCGTTGAACGGCGCGGCGCCCGCTTCAACGCGCGCCTGGATCATGATGAATCTGTCGTAAGCCAGATCCCGCAACCGCGCAGCCACGCGCAGCATCTCTGGGAGCTCGGTCGGCTTGAGATTCTTCTTGGAAATCGTCGCACGCAGCTTCTTCTGGAGGTCCGCCCGCTCAGCCGTTCGCTCGGCTTCGGCCAACGCGGACTTCGACAAAGCGCCCGCCTCAACCAGCGCGCGCGTCCGATCCAAATCCGCCCGCGAGGATGCCGCATCGGCGGCCACGGCGGACCCCACGACGAAAACGACGCCCAGCAGGGCCAGCTGCCCTACGATTCTCATCTGACTAGCAAGAGTCTTGACCATTGTAGGATAGGGGGAACGTGAGCGAAGCGGAACCGCAAGCCCCCGTCGACATTGCCCCCGCGATGGATATTGACGTCACCCTAGATATTGACGTCGAATCGGACTGGCAAGTTGCTCTCGAGGCCGCGGCTTCGAGAAAGGCCGAGGACCCGGTTGTGCTCCACATCGGCGCGATCAGCTCGTTCACCGACCACTTTATTTTGCTAACGGGCAACAACCAGCGCCAAGCCCATGCCATCGCCGACGCGGTCGAGGCGAGTCTTAAGGAGCGCGGCTTGCGGCCGCTCGGAATCGAAGGTCGGCAATCGGGAGGATGGGTCCTGATGGACTACGGCGACTTCGTGGTGCACATTTTTTCGCCGGAGAAGCGAACTTTTTACGACCTCGAGCGGCTTTGGAAGGCGGCGCCGCGAGTGCCGATGCCAGAAGCGGCGTGACGGTAGGGGGCCCACGTCCTACCGCGCCGCGCGCGTAAAGCAAGCGGTTGGGCGCTAGAACCGTTTCCACAGGTCAAGCGTGCGGATCACCCTCAACTACATCGGCAAGCAACGCAGCCGTCCAGCCAACGAAATGGCGGCGGAATACGAAAAGCGTCTAGGCCGCTACTGTCGTTTTGAAATGCGTGAGATCAAGAACGCGCCCTCAGCACCGGAGAAAGGCTTACGCGTCATACTCGACCCGGCCGGCGAGCTCTGGACATCCCACGACCTAGCCCGGTTCCTCGAGCGTTCCCAACGGGACGTCTCGTTCTTCATCGGCGGCACCGATGGGTTCAGCGGCGAGTTCCGCTGCTCCGCTGATCAGCTGCTGTCGTTGTCGAAAATGACCCTGCCGCATGAGCTCGCGCGCGTCGTCCTCGCCGAGCAAATCTACCGCGCCTTCACCATCATGCGAGGCCATCCGTACCCACGCTAGACTGAAATCGCCGGGCGTTGGTCAAGCAAGGAATTTGGACTCAGTAATCGAAGTCCGGGGTTTGCGATTCTCGTACCCCGATGGAGTCGAAGCCCTGCGAGGGGTTGATTTCACGCTAGCGGCCGGCGAGACCGTCGCGTTACTCGGAGCGAATGGGTCTGGCAAGACGACGTTCTTGCTGCACCTGGTCGGGCTATTGACGGGCCAGGGCGAGATCCGCGTGTGCGGCCAGGACCTGACCAAGGAAAACGTCTCGTTCGCACGCCGCAAAGTCGGCGTTCTCTTCCAGGACTCCGACGACCAACTCTTCATGCCCACCGTAGCCGAAGACATCGACTTCGGCCCTTTGAACATGGGGCTTGACCGCGACGAGATTGAACGCCGACGCGCCGACGCCCTGCGCCAGGTTGATCTCGAGGGGCTCGACGAGCGCGCGCCCCATCACCTCAGCGCCGGTCAAAAGCGCCGTATCGCCTTGGCTGGATTGCTGACGATGGAACCCGAGGTGATCCTGCTCGACGAGCCGGCAACCTTTCTCGATCCACCGGCGCGGCGGGGTCTGGTTCGGCTTCTCGGGGGCATCCCTCAAGCCAAGCTGATCGTGACGCACGACTTATCGCTGGCCGGCAGCCTGGCCGGCCGAGCCGTCTTTTTCGAGCAGGGGCGGATCGCGGCCGAAGGTTCGGTGGACGAGCTGGCCGAGCGCTTCGACTGGCGGTAGGTCCGCGTTACAGAGCCGCGACCGTCGGGATATCGCGTAGACTCGTACCGAATGAAGCCTGCTCCGGAGCCCGTTGACGTCAGTCGCTTACCCGAATTGGCGCAAGCAGTGATGAAGCGGTCCCCGTTTCCGATGCTGGCAACGGTTGGGGCCGATGGACACCCGCGAGTCCGTCCGATTTCGCCGGTGCGCGTGGAGGGCTTCGTGGTCTGGGTGGCGTCGCTGAGAAGCTCGAACAAGACGGCCGAGCTCGAGGCCAACGACCTGGTTGAGCTTTGCTATTTGGACGACGCGCACGATCAGGTGCGGATCTCCGGCCCCGCCGAGTTGAACGAAGACCCCGCCGCCAAGTTGGGCGTCTGGGATGAGAACCCGCTGCTGCGGGCGTTTCTAGGTTCGATCGACAACCCTGAGCTCATGCTCTACCGCATCGAGCCGCAACGGGTGCGGTTCATGCGGGAGTGGGCGCTCGAGTACTTCGAAGTCAGCGTCTCTTGAGCAGTGCGACCCAATCTTTGCCGGGGTGATGGGGCGGGGTGATCTGGACGCCGGCGTCGTCGCGCATCTTGGCTTCGCTGACGGTTACCGTCTTGTCGTTGCCGGTCTGCAGCTCGCCGCCGTTGCGCGGGTCGTACCATTCGAGCGAGTACTCCCCGGCGGCGATCGTGACGCGGGTGCGGTCGCCGTCCGGCAGATAGACGGCGTAGATCTCGCCCTCGTTCGCAAAGACGTAGGCGTCATCGTCGTCGACGAGGTCGTTGGCGGACCACATTTGCCAAAAGGGCAAATGCTTCTGAAAAAACTCGAGGGCGTGGCGGGTTTGGTTCCACATCACGTCGCGGGAGCGCCAGTCTTCGCAGTTGAGGTCCATGTGGTCGTAGGCGTAGCCGAAATACCATTCGACCCCGGAGCCGCCGGCCATCAGATTCCCCCACAAGGCATGTTTGCGGGGCTTGTCGTGCAGCGGGTCTTCCGCGTCGGGCATCACGCCGACCGAGGAGGGAGTTTGCTCATCGTGAAAAATGGCCCACGGCTGGTGGGACGCCGCGCTGCGGGCCCGCAGCAGGGCCGTCTCGCGGTTGGAGTCTTCCATGCGGCCCTGGATGGAGGTCGCCTGGAAATTCTCCGAGCCGATGATGCCGGTGTAGGAGCGTAGGCTCCGTGTATTGTGCGTGTGGCCGGTGACGGCGTGGCCGTTAGGATCCATCCGGCGGATGTAGCCGGCGATCTCGTTGCGGTCGGCGGTCGGGGTGTCGTTTTCCTCGCCGAGGTTCCAGACGACTCCGAGGTGGTGGCTGAAGCGTGCCGTTAGCTCGCGTAGGTAGAGTTTGCGGATGTCGTTGAGCTCGGGGCCCCCGCCGAGCTCTTCGTCGTTCTCGGTCTCTTGGATGATGACGTGCATCATGACGCCCTGTCGCTCCATGTGGGCGAAGACGATCTCCCACTGGGCGAGCTTGGAGATGTCGAAGCGGTCGCGGACCTCCGGGGAGGTCCAAACCCAGGTCTCCTTGCCGTCGCCGCCGTCGAGGTTGTAGGTCAAGAAGTAGATGCTGTTCATCCCCTTGGAGGCGAGGTAGTTGACGGCGCCGATGATGTTCTTGCCTTTGCCGCCCTTCCAGGTGGGGTCGCCGGGCTTCCAGTCGCGTGCGTGGGGTTCGTACTTGTGGAGGAAGGTTCCTTTGTCGGTCGCGACGCCTGTATGGAGGGCGGTGTCGTAGGTGTCGTCGAATTCGTAGTAGCCCAGGAAGTTCTCGGGCGAGCCGGCCCCGCCTTTGAGGAAGTAGTCGCCGTTGTCAAAGCGCAGGTAGGGTCCGTTGACGGCGCGCAGGAAGCCTTTCTTCGAGAAGCCCGTGGCGTTGGCCGGGGCGGCTCCGACGGTGATCGTGCCGGATTCGCCGTTGAAGGACGTGGGCTTTCCGGCGGCGGCGTCTTCGCTCAGGGCAACGTTCGAGCCCTCGTGGAATGAGGCGGTCCAGCTCCACTCGCCGGCCTCGGAGGGGGTGAAGCGAACGCGCCACTTGTCGCCGGACTTGGACGACGAATTAGCAGCATCGCCATCGGCTGCGAAGAAGCCTTGCGCGGTCCGCTCGGCGCCGGACGAATGCCGGAAGGTTACGCTCATGCGGTAGTCGGTGAAGGGGTTCGGAGTGGCGTCTTCGGAGGCGCTCGGGCCGTCGAAGGTGAGGGTGACCGGCTGCCAGCGGACGGGCTGCGTCGGCTCCACGGACGGGGCGGCAAATGCTGCTGAGGTGAGGGCAAACGCGACCAGCGCAGGTACGACTTTCATCCCAAACATGATACGGGAACGGCGAGTTTGCCGAACCCGCTCCCTGGCGGTCGCGGCTCTGACGCCGGGGTACGGGCGGTGTAGGCCTAAGCGGTCGGTTGCGAGGCCGTAGACGATCTCTTGCTTCGCTGCGCGGTCCGGCCGCCGGAGACCCTCGCCTTACGCTCGTTGGCGGCCGGCCGCGGCTGAAGGCTCACCTGCACATCCACCTGCCGGCCGAGCTTGTTGAGCACGGTCATGAAGCGGTCGATGGTGAAGCGGCTGAGCTGTACGTTTCGGATACGTGTGAAGTCGGCGTGGTTGATGCCGGTCTTCTCCTGCGCCTTGCGCGTCGATAGCCCTTCCTCGTCCAGAACTCGGATGATGCGAGCTGCCAGAATCCCCTTGGTCTGCAATACGTCAGCATCAGGATGGCCGACATCGCGGAAGACATTGCCGCTGCCATGCACCACTTCAAAATCGTCGTCAGGTTCGGTCATTGCTGCAACTCCTTCTTCAACGTGGCATACGGCTATGCCGCGGCGCCTTGCGCTTGTAGTGCAACGTGTCCTATTGAGTGTATGCCGCTTGATCAGGTTGGTGATGAATCACCAGCGGCCAGAAACCTTGCACCACAGGTGCAAGGCGGCACGGCATAGCCGTACGCCACGTCACGCGAACACTTTTTCGATGACGTTGCCACCGAAGTCGGTTAGCTTTTCGTGGCGGCCGTTGTGGAGGCGGGTGAGGCGGTGTTGGTCGAGGCCGAGCGCGTGCAGGATAGTCGCGTGGAAGTCGCGCATGGTGAAAGGTTGCTCGACTGCGCGAAGGCCAAGCTCGTCGGTTTCGCCGATGGTTTGGCCGCCTCTGACGCCGCCGCCGGCGAACCACATGGTGAATCCGTGGGGGTTGTGGTCACGGCCGTTGCCGCTTTGTGATGTCGGCAGGCGCCCGAACTCGGCGCCCCACACTACCAAGGTTTCCTCGAGCAGTCCGCGGGCTTTGAGGTCTTCGAGTAGGGCGGCGACGGGCTGGTCGGAGTGGCCGGCCATTTTTTCGTGGTTGGCCTTGAGGTGCTTGTGGGCGTCCCACTGCATCGAGATCGGGCCGCCGCCGGAATAGATCTGAACGAAGCGCACGCCGCGTTCGACCAAGCGGCGGGCGAGCAGCACGCGGGTGCCGAACTCGCGGGTACGGTCTTGGTCGAGGCCGTATAGCTTCTTGGTCGCGGGGGTTTCTTTGGCGAGGTCCACGGCTTCGGGTGCGTGAGACTGCATGCGAAAGGCGAGCTCGTAGGAGGCGATGCGAGCGGCCATTTCGGAGTCGTATTCGCCGGCGTCTTGCTCGTTCATGCCTTGCAGCAGGTCGAGCATGCGTCGTTGGCGGTGGGGGCTCATCTTGGGCTCGAGGTGCAGGATGGGCTTGGGGCCGGGACGCAGGAGAGTGCCTTGGTAGACGGCGGGGAGGAAGCCGGCGCTCCAGCAGGGCGGGCCGCCTTCCGGGGTTCCCTCGGGTTGGGGCATGACGACGTAGGCGGGAAGGTTGTCGGTTTCCGCGCCAAGGCCGTAGGTGACCCAGGCGCCGAGGCTGGGGTGGGTGGCGAAGATGCGTCCGCAGTGGACCTCGTACATCGCGGGGGCGTGGACGATGCTGCGGGTAACGAAGGAGCGTACGAAGCAGATGTCGTCGACGTGGCGGGCGATGTTGGGAAAGAGATCCGAGACGGGGAGCCCGGATTGGCCGTGGCGGCGGAAGGTCCAGGGGGTAGGGAGGATGGGTTGGGAGCCGTCGGTGAATTGTCCGCCGACTTTGCCGAAGCTCTCAGGCATGGGTTCGCCGGCGCGCTCGTTGAGCAAGGGCTTGGGGTCGAACGAATCCATCGAGCTGGGGGCGCCGACGTTGAAGATGAAGATGACGGATTTGGCGCGCGGGGCGAAGTGGGGGGGCTTTGAAGCGAGTGGGTTGGCGGGGGCGGCGAGGCCTTGCTTGGCGAGTAGGTATTGCAGGGCGAGGGCGCCGAAGCCGTTGGCGGCCCCACGCAGGACGTCGCGGCGGTTGGGGTGGTCCATCTGTTATCCCCGTTGCGAGTCTGTCCGGCGGGCGTAGCAAGCTACGCTACAGGGCAAACGTCGCATTATCAGCGTTGTAGGGGCATAGCTTGCTACGCCCGCGGCTACAATGCCCATTCTACGGTCGGTAGACGAATTCATTTCGATTCAGCAGGGCTAGGCACAGGTCAGACAACTGCGAGTCGGATAGGAACTCTGACGCTAGCGTTTGTTCGATTGATGTCGGCTGGCGAGCCAGCGCGAAGCTGTAGGCGCTTTCCACGGCGCAGCCACGGTCGTCGCCGCACTCGGTTCGGAGGCGATCGGCAAACGCCTTGGCTTGGTCTTGCATGAAATCGCTGTTGAGCAGGGACAGGGCTTGTAGCGCGTGCGTCGAGGTCGGCCGCATCGCGCAAGACGTCATCGTGTCGGGCTGGTCGAAATTGGCCAGAAACGGCAATCGCACGGTGCGGCGGTTCAGCAGGTACAGGCTGCGGCGGCGATGTTGGGATTCATCGGGCGTCACGGGCCAGAGGTTATCGGGCTCGCCCTCGGTGAAGATCAGGTCGTAGACTTCAGGCTCGATCGGCGTGAGTACGGGCTTGCCGCCAATCGCACGGTTGAGTCGGCCCGCCGCGGCTAACACGCTGTCGCGGATCGTTTCCGCTTCGAGCCGGCGGCGGTTCGCGCGCCAGTAGAGCCTGTTTTCGGGGTCGGTTTCGGTTTTCGCGGGGTCGATTACGGCCGATTGGCGGTAGGCGTTCGAGAGCACGATCATGCGGTCGAGCGCTTTGACGCTCCAGCCGGTGTCGATGAACTTTGCGGCTAGGCAGTCGAGCAGCTTGGGGTGGCTGGGGCTGCCGCCAAGGGCGCCGAAGTTGTTGGGGTCCGACACTAGGCCGCGGCCCATGCGGAATTCCCAGACGCGGTTCGCCATCACTCGGGCCGTCAACGGATTCTTTGGCGAGGTGAGCCAGCGGGCCAAAGCGGCTCGGCGCCCCTGAGGCGTTGTGGGGACCTCGATTCCGTGAGCCCCTAGCGCCGTGGGGAAGCCGGGCTCGACGCGCTCCTGCTTGTAACGGTAGTCGCCTACCTTGAGGATGTGCGTGTCGGGAGCTTCAGGCATGTTGGCGACAGCCAGAGCCGCCGGCGGCGGGTCGGGGGCTTCGAGGTTGATCGCGTGCATTTGGCGGCGGAGCTCGGCGCGGCGGGCCTTGACGTCATCGGGGACCAGCGCCAGCATCTCGTACCAGAACGGCTTGACCTGGTCCTCGGCTTCCTCGGCGAGGCGCTCTTGTTCTTCCGTGCGACGATCTTCAGACGTTTCGAGGGCTTCAAGAAACGCAGGGTCGAGCTTGGCGACCTTCAGGGCGCGGGCCTGGTCTTGGTAGGGGTGTTCGATCTCCTTGAGCTTGGCCTTGATTGGCGCGAGGCGCTGTTTGTGGGCCTCGGCGGAGTCTTCATACGCTTTGACTTGGTCGTGGGGGGCGACGTTGGGCTCGGTGAGATCCGTCGCCGCGAAAAAGGCTTGCAGGCGGTAGTAGTCGGCTTGCGGGATCGGGTCGAATTTGTGGTCGTGGCACTGGGCGCACTGCACGGTCAGGCCAAGTAGGACGGCTCCGACTCCGTAGGTCATCTCGGTGAGGACTTCTTGGCGCGATTCCGCTTTGTCCTGATTGCCGCCGACGACGTGGCGCGGGCCCACGCGGTTGAATCCTGTCGCTGTCAGGGCCGCGGAGTCGCCTGGAAACAGCTCGTCTCCGGCGATCTGCTCTTGGACGAAACGGTCGTAGGGCTTGTCGGCGTTGAACGCGTCGACGACGTAGTCGCGGTAGCGCCAGGCGTCGGTGCGGTAGCCGTCGCGTTCAAAACCGTCGGTGTCGGAGTAGCGCACGACGTCGAGCCATTTGAGCGCCCAGCGTTCACCGTAGTGGGGCGATTCGAGGAGCCGCTCGACTAGGTCCGCATAGGCGCGCGGGCTGGCGTCGTCGAGAAATTGGCGGGTTTCATCGGGCGTCGGGGGTAGCCCGATCAGGTCGAGGTAGACGCGTCGGACGAGGCGCTTCTTCTCGAGCGGCGGCGATGGCAGGAGTTCTTTTTCTTGAAGCTTCGCGAGGATGAAGGCGTCGACCGGCGTGCGAATCCAGGGCGAGGCGCTTGCGGGCGCGGGGGGCTGGGAGATCGGTTGGAAGGCCCAGTAGTCACTCGCGGCGCCGGGAATGGCCAGAAGAATCGCGACTAGCAGAACTCGCCCCACAGTTGGATTATAAGTGGAGTTGCGCTAGATGTCTCTGTGGCCGAAGTCGGGGATCTTCATCGACTCGCCGCCTTTGAGCGCCGACTGGTGGGCGACCAACCCGGGGGCGGTGTAGGCGGCCGATTCCCAGACGTCGACTTCGGGGTGGCGGTCTTCCACGATCGCCTGGAGGAACTGATGGGTGATGTGGGCGTGCGAGCCGACATGCCCGGTGGGGACGCGCATCGACTCGGGGAGCAGTCCCCAGTGCTTCTGCTGCGGATCGTTGGCGGGTTCCACCAGGACCTTGGCTTCGGGGAGCCCCGCGCCGTCGCGGGCGGACGGGCCGTCGTTCTCGAATCGCATCACGGTGTCGGGGTGCGATTCGGGTTGGCGTCCCATGATGTAGGAGCGTTTTTCGCCGAAGAATTGCGAGCGCTGGGCGAAGCCGGCGGGGGCGTGCCAGAAGACCGAGATCCGAGAGCTGTGGCCGCGCTCGGTTTTGAAGAAGGCCGTCGTATTCCAGAAAGGATTGGTGTAGCGGTTGGTTTGCAGGACCTGATGGCCGTCGCCCCAACCGATCGCTTGGACTTCGGTGAGGCGCTCGCCCGATACGGGGATGATGGCGCTGGTTTGGTGGGTGATGTACCACATCGGCGGAAAGCCATGACGCCAGGTTGGCAGGCCTCGCTCGTCCCACATCAGGCGTGAGATGTTGTGGTGGTACTCGGACTCGGAGTAGAAAATGTCGCCGAATAGACCTTCGTCGGCCCATTGGCGGCAGGTGATGATTTGGGGGCGGTAGTAGGTCGTTTCGGCCATCATGTAGCGCATGCCGGTGCGCTTGACGGTCTCGATTAGGCGTTCGAGGTCCCCGAGGGTGAGGGCGGCGGGGACGGCGCTGACGACGTGCTTGCCGGCTTCCATGGCCTCGATCGCCATCCAGGCGTGTAGCGGCGCTGGGGTGAAGACGCCGACGGCTTCAAGGCCGGGGTGCGCAAGCATTTTGTGGAAGTCGTCGTATCCGGTCTCGCTGCGGTAGACCTCTTGCAGGGTCTGCACGCGCTCCGGCCGGATATCGCAGACGGCGGCTACCTCGCATTGCGGGTGGAGATGCCACTGGAAGCTGGCGCCGAAGCGTCCGCCGACAATTCCGATCTTCACTGAACGGCCGGACGCGGCCATTGCGGCTGCGGCGGCGGCGTTTGCCCCTACGAAGGAGCGGCGTGTGATTGCCATGTTTAGAACCTCCTGGTGGGCTGACCACCTGATAGTTGCTCTTGGGGCGGCGTACGCATGCTCGGCGTCTGGCGGCTAGCCAACACGGGCTTGGCATGCCAAGCCCCTACGGTCCGTGGGCATTCGCTCTTGTCGTAGGGGCGAGGCATGCCTCGCCCTTCTTTGCGTAGCATTAACGAAGACTCTCCAACAGCCTAGTCGCCGCGTCGATGACCTTTTGCGCCGCGCCGGGGCCGTACGGCGTTCGCTCGACTTCGTAGCCGCCGTACTTGTATTCCTCGGGCGTGGGCATGTAGTCGCCACCTATGCCGTCGGAGTAACCGCAGAACATGGTGAAGGCGAAGGGCGAAGCTTTCTTCACCGCCGCGCCGATTTCGGCGAAGGGCTCGCCCGGCATGGCAACGATGGCGAGCTCGCCGATGCGTAGCGCCTGGACCTCTACATCACGGGAGTCGGTTCGGCTTGGCGCGGCCCACTGCTTCAACAAGTCGGCGAAGCGCCGGACGCGGGCCGCGGTCTGGTGGCGAACCCATGGGTCGGCGTTTTCCCCGAGCGCCGCCAGCTGGGCCTGGGCTCGCTCGACCCGTGCTTTCATGCCGACGATCTCTTCGTCGGAGTAGGTCCGCGGCGGGGCTTTCACGATGGTAGAAGTGAACCTGATCGTTGACTCCCGAGGACCTTTCACTCGCCAATGCTGCTTTTTCTGAAAGGCGGTCGATTCGACGAAGCCTTCGAAAGTCGGCTCCCGGCGGACGGTTTCGATCGTGTTTGCGATGGCGGCAATCTCGTGTCCGAGGGTTCGGCCTAGGCGGTGGGCCACACCCAGGTCGCCTGAAAAACCTTCAATGGGACCTTGGTTGCCGGCCGCGCCTTGAAAGAACATGCACATGGCGCCCGGGAAGGCCTGCTCGACGGTGTTGCGGGTCATGCCGACCCAGTCGGGGGAGATGAACTTGTTTTCGTAGGCCAACACGGTCCCGTGGCACTGGAAGTTGGCGAGGACGGCGAGGGGCTCGCCTTGTGCATTGTCGATTCGGAAAACGACGAGCTCGGGGTCGATGTACCCATCCGGGTTGCGGCCGACGGCGGGCGGGTCGTCGCCTGAGGCGCGCACGCGGCGGTTGATGTTGATGCTGCCCTGACCTCGTCCGCCGTGCATGTGCGCGGGCTCGAGTCGGCTGTTGGCCTCGACGATGGTCCCGACGACTTTGTCGATCAGGGTCGCGAGATAGCGCTCGGACATGTCGACCAGAGGCGCAAGATCCATCCCTGGCGGGCCCTTGGCGGCGTTAATCATCACACCGGCGTGAGTGTGTGTCGCGCCGATTCGGATGTGCGCCTCGGGGATGCCGGTCAGCCTCGACGCGCGTGTGATCGCCGGTTCGAGTCCGCTAGTTTGCAGGCGGTCGATGTCGACCATGGCGACGCGTTGGCCGCCTTGGGAGAGGACCAGGGCGGTGACTTTCATCCCGGCTGGATCGTTGCCGATCGAGCGCACATGGGTCTGGGAGCCCCAGTTCATCTGGGCGATGCCGACCGGGGGCGTGATGTCGGCTCGGGCGACGCCGGCGAGCAATCCGGATGGCGGCGAGTCCTTGGGGCCCTGTTCGACCACGTCAGCGGACGCGAGGCTGATCACTGCAAGGCCAAGGCTGATTCGGTTCAGGTTCTTCATGGTCCCCCGTCGGGGATTGTAGCGCTTTCTGTGAAATCCGCCGATAGGCCTGGTATGGCAAATCAGGATCGTCGGCTTAGCGAACGGCAGCGTTTGGACAAGCCTCAGGGCTTGAGCATCACCAAAGGCGACCGCGAGATAGCGGCTCAGCTCGTTGATGTCAGTGAAGGCGGGGTCGGAGTTGATACGTTTGTTGGATTCGATCTGGGCGCGGTCATCCACCTAAAGGGCGAGTTGGTGCGGCCGGGCCTTGGGCTGCGGCTCAACGGGTACGCGCGGGTCGCCCATTCCAGCGAAATCGAGCCGGGGCGTTTTCGAATCGGACTGGAGTTCGTGGAAGTTGCCTACGCGCGGGCGTCGTGATCGGCCCGGAACCCGCGGAGTTGAGGGTTCGGACGACCCTGCTATGGAAGAGCGTCACTGAGCCTCGGACGGAAAGTCCGCGCCGACATACGCCAAGCCATGGGAGTCGGCGCGGACTTTCCGTCCGCGGCTCAGGTGTCGCTTGTTAGCTTGGGATCCCGTCAGCAAAAATCTTGTCGAGCACGTCGTAGGCCTGGTCGATGTGCTTGCGCTCGATGATGTACGGAGGCAGGAACCGCAAGATCTTGTCGGCCGTGCAGTTCATCAGCAAGCCGCGCTCTTGAGCCGCCGGAACGACGCCCTTGCCCGACTCGGTGAGCTCGAGCCCGACCATCAGCCCGCGGCCGCGCGGACCGACGACGAAGTCGTACTTCATCGCCAACTCGCCGAGGCGTCGCTGGAAGTAGCCCCCATGCTCGCGAATCATCGGCAGCAGCTCGTCCATCACGTCGAGGAATTCGAGCGCCGCCCGGCAGGCCAGCGGCCCGCCGCCGAAGGTGCTGCCGTGCGTCCCGGGCGAGATCAGCTCCGCGGCGCGATCGTTTGCCAGAACCGCCCCCAATGGCAGCCCGCCGGCTAGTGGTTTGGCCACTGTGACGATGTCCGGATGGATCCCTAGGCCTTCAGTCTCGCCCTCGGCCGGCTGATGCCATGACTGGTGGGCGAAGTAGGCGCCCGAGCGCCCGAGCCCGCACTGGATTTCATCGAGAATCAACAGTGCGTTGTGCTGGGTCGCGAGCTCGGCGGCACGCTTGGCGAACGGTCGGCTCACCTCGACGATTCCACCTTCGCCTAAGATCGGCTCGAAGAAGATTGCGGCCGTGTTGGGCCCGGCTGCGGCCTCGAGAGCCGCGATGTCGTCGATGTCGATAAACTTGATTCCCGGGATCAGCGGCTCCCAAGGTTCACGGAAGTTGGCTTGGCCCGTCAGCGCAACCGAACCGGTTGTACGCCCCGCGAACGACTCGTTCAAGGCGATGATTTCGTACTTTTCCGGGGACTGGCGCCTCCCCCAGCCCTTGGCGATCTTGAGCGCCAGCTCGACCGCCTCGGCGCCGCTGTTGCAGAAGAACGCGCGTTGCAGTCCGCTCATCTCGGCTAGCCGCTTCGCCACTTGGGCCTGATAGGGGTGGTAGTACAAGTTCGAACAGTGGACGAGCTTGCCCATCTGCTCGCGCATCACTTTCGTCAGGCGCGGGTGAGCGTGACCGAGCGCGTTGACGCCGATTCCGGTGATGAAATCCAGGTAGCGTTTGCGGTCGGGATCGTAGACATAACAGCCCTTGCCGTGGTCGACCAGAAGCTTGTAGCGGCCGTAGCTCGGAATGAGATGTTCGCTCTCTTCGGCAGCGATTTGTTCGAGTTCCGTCATGTTATTTACCGTGATCAGCCCCGGAGGGACTCCTAGGGTATCAGAAGAGGTTCGTATGTCTGAGAGGACGCACGCGAACGCTCGTGTAGTATACTTATACATAGCAACGAATGTTAATGCAGATCCGTTTTGGCCGCTTCGATGTAGCTGTTGACATAGGCTCGCAGGGCCTTCCGGGCTCTTTCCATCGTGGGCCAGGGGCCCTCTGGTAGAGGCTGATCATTGATCCGGACGATCGGCAGCAGCTCTCGGGTGGACGACGTGATGAAGACTTCGTCGGCCCCCAAAAGGTCCTCTAGACGTAAGACGGCCTCCCGCACCTCGGCATCATTGTCGTCGAGCTCTTCGATCATGACCGCACGGGTGACGCCAGGCAGGGGGGCCGCCGACAGCGGCGGGGTCAGGATAACCCCGTCCCGCACGGCAAAGATATTGGCCGAGGTGCACTCGGCGACCTCTCCCCGCTCGTTGAGTAGGATGACTTCGTCGAAGCCCGCCTGTTGCGCTTCTTCGACCATGGTGAGGTTGTGAGCCCATGAGAGGATCTTCGCGCCCGCGAACGGCGACGCGGCGTGGCGACCGTGTTCGCGAACCGTCAGAGTTGCCGTTTCGGCGCGCGATCTGACATCGATCGAGAACGCGACTAGGTCCGACGGGTTGCCTTCGCCCGGTCCGGCGAAAACGCCGCGCTCGGAGCGTAGGATGCAAAGGCGCAGGCTCGCCTCCGGGGTTCCATTGCGCTCAACCAAGCGAAGGAGGCGGCTACGGACTTCTTCAGGGTCAAAGGGCAGGTCGACGTGAATCAGCGCGGCGTCCCGCGACATTCGCGCCCAGTGCCGATCGAAAGCGAAGGGAATCCCTTGGTAGATCCGCAGAGTGGTAAATACGCCCCAACCCGACAGGGCGCCGAGCTGCCCAGCCCGGAGAATGGGCTGCGTCGCCGGAACGATCTTGTCGTTGTAGAGGATGTGGGGGTGCATCTGTTCCCATTATCCGCTCGGATAGGCCTTCTGGGTGGCGCCCATTCGATCAGGCCGACAAGGTGAATACCGCTGTCCCACCGGTCGTCGTCAACTGCTAAAAGCGACGATCGGTCATTCGAGCCAGCGAATACCTCGCTTGTGAGTAGAGCTGAGCACGATGCCCATCACAGCACGATTGAGATCAGCGCGACGAAATGGATTAGGGCGCCGGCCTTCAGGAAAGCATGGAATGTTGAGTTGTCACGTGGGAGGCTTCGATCCCGGCGACCAGCGCACCGCAGACAACCGCGGCGTTCACAACAAACTGATAATACGATGTTTAGCCCTAGTTTTTCCGAGGCTGCCCAAGCCCGCTCTGGGGCGCTACGATTGTCGACTCATCGAACAGTGGCGTTCGACCGTTGCGAAATCGTCGAGCCATGCTACGTTGGCTACCTTGTTCCCAATGTACACCTGTGGCTCTGTACGGCTGGGTCCTCTGAGGACAGCCAGGGTGGAAAATGCTTCAATCTCACTACACTCGAAGGAGGTCCGCACACAGTGGACCACTATATATTGTGGTGTTGAATCACGCGGCAACATCCTGTATTGTTAACACGTATTGTGTATGGGCGTAAGGTCGGAAGTTAAACGAACCGATGTGGAGACAAGAGGTGCGAAAATGATGCAGCCATTTCATCTTCACAGTCCAGTACCCCTTGTCCGCTACGGCTCTGAGCCTGCACAGGTGGGATCTAGTGCACCGGAGGCGCCCGTGGTCCAATCTCACTCCCGTGAACATCCACCGGTTGTGACAACGACAGCAGGTCTAGAGGCAGTTGTAGCCGGAGCATGCACGAGCGATATTATGCCTCGTGGGTCCACCCCTGCTCCAAAACGTCGTCTCTGAATTGTGCTGGCTGGTTAGGATCCGACGGATGGGCCGAGTATCTGTGCTTAGTCGTGTAGCTGCTCCTGAGAGATCGGCTCTCGATAACGCAATGGAGAAGAGTGTGCTCCTTACTGGGCAGCGGTTCGTCTGGTTCCGTCAAAGCCGCGTTGAGTTCGCCGACGGGGTTAAATAAATCCTGGTTCCTAAACTCTTGTTCGTAGCCCTTGTACAACTCCCAAACCGCCGAGTCGAATTCCTGCGTCTCATGAATCACCTTCAGGTCAAGGTCCCTCTTCGCTTCCTCACGATTGATCGGATGGCCGTGAAAGTATAGTCTTGAGGCCATGTTCTCGACTATTTCGTCGATCTTATGACTGTCGCCATCCTCCATGTGCGTGCGCAAAATTTTCTTAGCGATCATCCTAGTCTGGGAGAGAAACCTTTCAACATTGCCCAAGGCCAAAGGATGAACTTGCGCCGTTAACGCCTCCAACGCTCGGATGAGTTCGTCCTGGTGGTTGATACCAACTGTTTCTCGCACGAAGTGGACATAGGCAGTGACGTCCTCCACGTTGATTCCGATCCGGCGACCCACCCCGTCGACCGGATTGAATTCGTTCGACACGGTTGGGTCGATGGGACCTAGCTCGGCAAACGGATGCATCACAATTTCATCCGCCCCAAGCGCTAGGAGGGACGCCGCGCTGTACGCCCTGTAAGGGATAATTACGTTGAATGATTCCGCAAACTCCCTGAACAATGACACCAGCCTCCACGGAACAGTGGCGCTGCCTCCATTACTAACGAGGTATATGTCGAGCTTTTTTACCTTCCCGGTGAGCTTTTCCAAATGATCCATGAAGACACGCACCTGGTCGTCGGCCATTTGCGCCGCGACGTTAGGACGTAGACTTGTCAAATAGCAGATCAGGACGGAGTTGCGATGGGTTTCGATTTTTTCGATTAGCTCTTTCCGTTTTTCTTTTGACATAGAGAAGATTACAGCCCTTGAATAGATGGCAACGCTGTTCAAAGGTAGCAGACCCGGTTCCCTGAAGTGGCGCCTATCAGCCTCAGATTGCCATCTTCAACTGCTACGAGAGTGGATTAAAGACTCGGAGGGCCCATTTAATTGGGCGAGCTATGTAATTGGGTGAGCGTGCGTTGAGTTGGGGTCACCTCGTAGGTCCACAAGCCCAGGCCGCCCAAGCGAACGCACGAGGTGGCCCTACCGCCTGCTACTGCGAGTTGGCGAGCCCGCTGTTCCAGAACTCGTACATCTCAGCGGCCGTCGGCATCTTCAAGGGACGCACGACTCGCAAGCCGAGCCACTGGGCGTCGGTGTGATACCAGATGCTCTTGGGGAGCTGGGGATCCTGCATCTTCCAGGACTCGTCTGATCCCAGTCGCGCCGCGCAACGAAGACGGTCCGGATCGTCGTTCCATGAGCCGCCGCGAGCAACGCGGGGATAGAGCGCTTGCGGGCGAACCCAGGGGTTGAGCAGGGGAGCCGCCGGGTATCCTGATGGGTCGTAGGCATCGAGCGTCCACTCCGCGACGTTGCCGTGCATGTCGTGTAGTCCCCAGGGGTTCGGCTTCTTCTTGCCGACCTGCCGGTATTGGAACTCGCTGTTGCCGAAGTGCCAGGCGTATTCGCCGAGGGTGGCGGGGTCGTCGCCAAACGAGTAGGCGCTGGTCGTGCCGGCGCGGCAGGCGTATTCCCACTCGGCTTCGGTGGGTAGGCGATAGAAATGACCGGTCTTGGCGCTGAGCCATTGAGTGAACTTCGCGGCGGCGTGCTGGGTCATGCTGATCGCGGGGTAGCCTTGGACGCCCATCCCGAAGCTCATTTCGACGTAGGGCGGGGTGGGGCGGCTAACTCCGTCGACGAGCTCGTCCTTTGCGTCGGCCTCGTCGGCAAGCTTGCTGAACATGAAGAGGCGGTAGATGTCCCAGGTGACTTCGTGGACGCCCATCCAGAAGGAGTCGAGTTGGACGGTTCGCGGCGGGCCCTCGTCGCCGCGGCGGCCCGGTTCGCCGGCCGGGGAGCCCATTGCGATCTCACCGCCGGGGATGGGAGCCATCTGGAAGGAAACGCCGGAACCGGGGACTGTCGCCTGGTACGACTCCATTGCCGCGGGAGTCGCGGCGGCGCTGATTTTCTGATGGAGGGCTGCGACGAGCCCGCGCTCGGAGTCTTGGGCGCTCAGGGTCGCGGCCAAGGCTAGCAGCAGTAGACAGAGGCGTGGACGGAAGTCCACGCTCGCTACCACTGACGCTCGAGCGTGGACTCCCGTCCGCGCCTCTGTCGCAGCGTGCGCGAGGTCGGCAGCCATTAGGCCGGCTGCGTCACGCCCGGCCGAGCCATCGGGCGGACCGGAAGCGCGGCGTTCCAGTCGAGGTTCTCTGGGAAGAGCCGCTCGTTGGAGTTCATGGCTTGCTCCCAGGCGATCTCCTGCCCTGTATACGCGGCCATCCGTCCCATGATTCCCATCAGGGTGCTGTGGGCCATTCGGACGCCGTCGTTGATCGGGTCGCCGCTCCGAATCGACGCGAAAAGTTCGTCGTGCTCCTTTTGGTACATGTTGTACTTTTCGCCGCGAAAGGCCCAGTTCGTCTCACCCGTGATCCGGGGGGTTAGCCCCTTGCCGATGGTGCACTGGCCTTTGGAGCCGAGAATGTAGTCGGCATTCTCGTTGTGGCAGCCGGCGATCTGTCGGCACGCCAGGAAGCCTCGGACATTGTTCGGGTAGAGGTAGTTGACCTCGAAGTGGTCGAAGATGTTGCCGCCCTCCGCCGGAATCTGCCGCCCCCCGACTCCGACGCAACTGAGCGGCGACTCGTCGTGCATCGCCCAGGCGATCTTGTCGGCGCTGTGGATCGCCTGCTCGACAATGCTGTCGCCGCAAGTCCAGACGAAGTTGTACCAGTTCTTCACCTGCCATTCGGCGTCGCTCATCCCGGCCGGGCGCTCCGCGGCAGGGGGCATCGGTTTGACCGGGTTCGTGTAGTAGGTCGCGTAGTAGGCGACCAGATCGCCAATCGCTCCGCCGTGAACCTGGTCGAATGTCTCTTGGATGTAGTTGCTGTAGCGCCAGCAAAACCCCGAGACCACCGACAGGTTCTTGTCTTCGGCCAAGGCAACGGCCTTGAGTACTGACCGAACGCCCGGCGAATCGACCGCCACGGGCTTTTCGCAGAAGAGGTGCTTGCCCGCGTCAATGACGGCATTCACGTGCGCCGGCCGAAACCCAGGCGGCGTCGCCAGCAAGACGACATCGACATCGGAATCGATGACGCCCTGGAAGGCGTCCAGGCCAACAAACTGATGCTCACGGTCGACTTTGAGCTTCTCCGAGCTGCTCTTGGCTAAGTTTGTGAGGCTTTTTTCGATCTGCCCGGGATACACATCGGCGACCGCCGTGAGCTCGGCGTAGTCGTCGGCCGCAAGCGCCTGGGACGCGGCGCCCGTCCCACGCCCGCCGCAGCCCACCAGGCCGACGCGAATGGCATTGTCGACCGATTGAGCGGAAATGATCGCGGGAAATCCCGCCGTCACCGCTCCGGCGGCGCCGGTCTGGAGGAACTCGCGACGAGTCGAAGGCGGGGGCTTAGTTTCAGTCGAATGCATGGCGATACGGCACTCAGTATCGCAGTTCCAATTCACTGACCACGGCGTCGAGGCGGCAGACCAGGGCCTGGCAGCGGGCCCCTCGAAGGGCCTCGACCACGGAGCGGTAGTACCACAGGGATCCGTCACGGCGGCCGCGGAAGCGCTCCCACACAGATGGTCCCTCGATCTTGAGGTCCTCGAGAGTTGAGGAGGAGTTGTGAAGCTTGTCGGCGGCGACCACGAGCCAGACGGACTCAGAGGCGGATGGGAGGCTGTTGATGAAGTCCGTTTTGCGCTTTTTCCAAGGGGGTTTCGGGTCTGAGTAGGCGTCAGTGCAGCCGTCGACGGTTTCGGCCACCGAGTCACCGAATCTCTTGCGGATGTCGCGCAGAATGGGCGCGCCGCCCTGGTCTTCAACGGCGTCGTGGAGCAAGGCGGCGATCGCCTCGTCTTCGCTGCCTTGGTGCTCGAGGACAGTCGCGGTGACGGCGAGAAGATGGGCGATGTAGGGCGTCCCTCCTCCCTTGCGGCGTTGGTTTCGGTGGAGCTGTGAGGCCCAGGCCAGAGCGTCTTCGAAGCGTTGGGTCAGCACTACCC
The DNA here is from genome assembly GCA_965247515.1 of Bryobacterales bacterium. Lineage (GTDB taxonomy): Bacteria > Acidobacteriota > Terriglobia > Bryobacterales > UBA6623. The sequence goes on from OZ252029.1 coordinate 4,161,334, forward strand.
GAGGTCAACCTCGTCCCAGGTCACGACGCGGCCCTCGTCGATCGCTGTCCTTCCCATGATCGCGGCGAGCGTGGCGTACTTGCCGTAGGTCGCGTTGTTGAGCGGCTCGGTGTTGTCGCGGGCGTGCGTGAAGAAGCCGTCGACCGCGTCTTGGGTCATGTCGCCGCGCTCGCCCTCCCAGAGCGTGATGGGCTCGGCCCGCTCTCGGCTACCGGGCGCTAGTTGGTATTTCGTGCCGCTTGGAAGGTCGATGGCGAATTCCGATCCCCAGACTTTTTCGCCGATGCCCGTGAAGCCGCGCGGGTCAATGAAGATATGCGTGAAGGTTAGGCGGACGTCGTTGGCGTATTCGAAGATGCAGACGTAGTGGTCGTAGGTCGTGCGTCCCGGCGGTTGGTCGTGGTAGACGTTAATGCCGCCCGAACCCATCACCTGAAGCGGATGCGATTCTACCGACCAATTCATCAAGTCGATAATGTGAACCGCCTGCTCGACGATACTGTTGCCCGATCGCGAGGCGTCGAAATACCACTTCGTGTCGCGCGGCAAGTCGGAGGTGTGGCGGTTGCCCTGCATGTAGGCGACTTGGCCGATCCCGCCGCCGTGGATGTGTTCAATGGCCGATCGGCGGGGTGGGTCGTAGCGGAGCTGGAACCCCATTTGGAGCTGCCCGCGAGAGCTCTTCACGGCCTTCATCACCGCCGCGACTTCCTCAGCCGTCCGCCCCAGGGGCTTTTCGAGATAAACGTGCTTGTGAACCTCGAGTGCCGCGACGGCCATTTCCTTGTGCAGATCGACTGGTGTTGCGATGAAGACGGCGTCGACGTCTTTGCGGTCGAGGAGGTCGCGGTATTCGCTGAGGACATCGGGACTGTGGTCTTTGGCGATTTCGGCGGCCCTAGCAAGGGCGTCCTCGTCGATATCGCAAACGGTGGCTACTTTCACGCCGGGAGACTTTACCACGCGGGCCAGCAGCGCCGAGCCACGATTTCCGATTCCGATGATGCCCGCGCGGATTTCGTCGTTGGGGCTTTGGGCGGCGAGGAAGGCTGGGGCGGCGAGTGCGGCGGCCTGAGTTTCGATGAATGATCGGCGGGTAGTGTTTGACATAGTGACTCCTAGTAGCTCGGCTCGACAACCTTCGCAATGCCCCCGAGTATCAGCTCGATCCGGCTGCGGGATAAGTGGCCGATCGGGTCCGCCAGGCGGTCTTTGTTCACCGTCGCCAGCTGCGTGACGTTCACCACGCTCTGTCCCGGCAGATTCGCCTCGCCTTCGTCGAGTAAGACGTTTCCCGGGGATTTCGCTCTGCGCAGGTTCGTCGTGATCAAGCAGAGAACAGCAGTTTGGATTGCACCTGAGTTGAAGAGATCGTTCTGGATGACAACGTACGGCCTAAGGAATCCGGGTTCTGCGCCCAATGGACGCCCGAGATCGAGCCAGAAGACGTCTCCTTGACGAATCATTCGTGGTCGCGAACTGCCTCCGCGTGTAGAGCAAACATTCCCTCCAGGACGGCTTCTTCTTCCGGATCAAGCGGCTCGGCGTACGCCTCCTCTAGCGATGCACGGATTTTTTCTTGTTCGAGGCGTTTCAGATAGTCCTTGAGCGCCGACGCGTAAAGCCCGCTCCGTGAGAGGCCTAGCTCGGCCGCTGCCGCCTCGCCTTGGTCAAACAGTTCGGCGGGGACTGAGAGCGCCGTTTTGACGGCCGGCCTTTTTTCGATACCAACGACCATACCAATAGTATAACCACTAGCGGATCCCCTACACGGGGCCTCGTCGTTTCGATCGAGTCGATGAATTTTTTCCCGCTCGCGGAGTGTGGTTTGGTCTTGAGCTCGGCCATCCCTTCCATGCTCGGCGTATTCCGAGCACCCTGCGTGAGCAGCGATTTTCGAGGCCCCAATAATTAGACGAGGTTCGAATCAGCGGAAGCGGAAGTCGAGCTGGAAGCCGTAGAGCCAGGGCATTCGCGGGTCGACGCCCTCGGCGGCAAGCTTGGCGGGCAGATTCTCATAGTGTCGACGCAAACGCTCGGCATGGGGCGGATTGTAAAAGGTGACCACAACCGTGTCGTCCCGCACTCTCACGTCGCCGTCGAGCCCCTGCAAGACACGCCGTCCAAACTGCCCAGCTTCCCAGTGCTCGAAGGGGTCGCCGAGGCGTTTGCGCAGTTGATCAACCGCCGCCTGGGCCACCAGCGCCAAGCTCATCTGCGCGTAAGGAACGTTGAGATTGGTCGTGCCGGCGCGCTTCCAGCCCAGCGCCTGATAGGCGTTGAAGAACTCTTCGATGCGCCAGCGCTGGGGGTAATCGCGGCAAAGCTGATCGAGCTCGTCGCTGTCACGAGTCGACAGAAACGCCGAGTACTGATAGGGCGGGCGCTCGCCGAGGCGTTGCACGATCTGCTGCAGGGGAGCGTCGGAATGGCGCAGGCGATAGGGCAAACGGCCGCTCGCCAGGCCGGGCCAATGCGTGCGAAACGCAGCGTCGGGCAAGGCGGCGAGCTTCGCCTGCAAGGCCTGCGTGCGCGCCATCGGACACAGCAGATCAAAGCCCGGACGGTCGTAGACTGTTTGAAACAATTCGGCGCTGAAGTGCTCAGCATCGGCCAGCAGCAGCACCGCCTCCGAAGCCGGCGTCAGCATCTCGTCGAGCATCTCGAGCAAGTCGGGAGTGGCTTGCGCGACGCTGCGCGAGGAGCTGGCAAGGGTCATCGCAAGCGGCTGTTGGGTGTCGACGTCGAAGCCGAAAAATGTCTGCAAAGCCTTGACGGGAATTTGCCCGGGGCTCAGCACGCGGCGGCGCATCTGGCGCTGGGAATAGCTGCGCAGGCGGTGCGGATCCAGCGCCACCAGGCGGGGATCGAAGTGTCCGGCTGCGCGGCGCAAGCGTCCCAACTCGATCTGCATCTGGCGGCTGTGTTGGACCGTCAGCGGCTCGAGCAGCTTGTGGACGGCCTGATCGCTCGCCACAAAAGGCAGTCCGTTGGCCAGCTCAAAACCCTTCTGGGAAAGCGACCGGCTGCGCCTGACGCCGCTGACTCCGAGGGCGGCTTCGTGGACCATTTGCAGCGCCAGGCGAGGTTCGACGCGCGCCGACTCGCGGCGCTGAAGCCGCACAACAGGTCCCACGTGCCGAGCCGAAGATGCTCGGCCAACAGCAGCCAGACGCCGACCATCGTGCCCGAGACCTTCTGCGCCAGCAGCTCACGCACGCCGCGCTCGACGCTGAGCGGGTCGGCTGGCTCGCTGCGTCGGACCAACGCCGTGCGCTGCGTGCCGACTTGCTGCGGCTCAGCCAGCGGCCGGAAGGCGTGGAGTTTTTTTTTGTAGGCCGAACTCGGCAACGACGCGTTCGACGCTGCGTTTGGAGATCTTCCAGCCCGCCTGAGTCAGCTTTTGGGAGATCACGGCGGCCGACGCGTCAGGATCGAGAAAGCGTTGACGAACGACCAGCTGGACCAACTGCGGGGTGCGGCGATAGTTGGTCTTGGGGCCGCGCTTGGCGCTCTCGAGAGCAGCGCCGCCGCCTTGACGATAAGCCTTGAGCAGCTGGTAGTAGCGTTGCTTGGAGTAGCCGTACTTGCGGGCCGCGGCGGTGGCGCCGAGACCGTTGCAATGGCCTTCGAGCAGCATGGCAAGCTTGCGTGTGACTTGATCATCAGCGGCCACGGGCAGCTCGCCGGCCGGTCCGGAAAGGACCTCGCGGTGGGGATCGAACTCGATCATAGGGGGAACCTCCTGAAGACGACGGTAGCAAGAAGCGGGGCCGAAGGGCAAATAAACTATGGCGGTACCGAGTCGAGGAAAGAACAGACGGCCAAGCGGTGCAATTCCAGTGAAGAGCGATTGGGCTGGCATACTAGCGTCAACCGGGCGTGTCAGGCGGAAGGTCTCGGCGACCATTAAGCGCCATAGTTTATTTACCTACAAACCGCCCCGGCCAAAGCTTTTCCCAGCCAAACTCGGCCCTCGACCCCCGCCTCTGTAAAATCAAATCAGCCCGGGAAATCGCTGCGTGAGCGGGGTGTCTTCCCTTTTCAATTGCGATTGCCGCTGGAGCCACGGGAAAACACCCCGCTCACGGCTCACGCAGGGTGCTCGGATTTCCTGTCACAAACGTGCAGAAAGGACTCATCGCTCTTGCGCTATTGGTTGGTTGCGCTTCAGCCCCGCTAGAACCGGAGCCGGCGCGCCCCCCCAACGTCGTCATCCTCTTCGCCGACGACCTCGGCTACGGCAGCGTCTCGTGGACAGGCGGCAATATCCCCACCCCGAACATCGACTCGATCGTCGACAACGGCATCGGCTTCACCGCCGGATACATGACCGCGCCGGTCTGCAACCCGTCTCGTCCGGGGCTGATGGCCGGGCGCTACCAGCAACGCTGGGGCAAGGAGTTGAACTCCCAGACGGTCCCCCCGGTGAACGCCCCATTCAAGCATCTGCCTTTGACGGAGACGACCATCGCCACCGCGATGAAGAAGCAGGGCTACGCCACCGGCGCGGTCGGCAAGTGGCAGCTCGGCATGACCGACGGCTACCATCCCCTCGACCGCGGCTTTGATTTCTTCCTGGGCCTGCCCTCGGGATGCCGCTTCGTCGAGACCGACTGGCCGAACGCCCGCATTCTGCCGGGGCAGGAAGAAGAAGCCCCGGAGCTCGGCGTCAAAGACAGCTCCGGTCGCCTGCGCCAACCCCACCTGGGCCGCGAGCCGATTCCGCTGAGCGAGTACATGACGGACATGTTCGGCAAGGCCGCCGTCAAATTCATCGACGAGCACAAAGAGGAGCCGTTCTTCCTCTACACGGCCTTCCACGCGCCTCACGGGCCCATCCAGACGATCGACAAGTATTACGACATGGTTCCTCAATTCGAGGACGAAGGGATGCGCATCTATGCCGGGATGATCACGGCGGTCGACTTCTGGGTGGGCGAGGTGTTGGCCAAGCTCCGCGAGCACGGGCTCGAGGAGAACACCCTCGTCATCTTCACCGCCGACAACGGCGCGATGCAGACGAGCGACTTCGACGGCAAGCGAAACTACCCCTTCATCGGGCACAAGCGGAACCTCTACGAAGGCGGAATTCGCGTACCTTACGCGATGCAGTGGAAGGGTAAGTTCGACGGGGGCTGGAAGTTCGACCTTCCGGTGAGCTCACTCGACATCTTCCCGACCGTCGCGTCGGCCCCGGGCGGCGTGGATCTGAGCGAATACCACCTCGACGGCGTTGACCTTGTCCCCTATCTGACCGGCAAGAAGCAAGGAGCGCCGCATGAGCATCTCGTGTGGCGCTCCGGCCCGAACCGGGCGGTCCGCAAGGGTCCGTGGAAGCTGTTCGTGTCCGACGAGAGCGACATCGTGCGGCTCTATAATGTCGACGAGGACCCGAGCGAGTCGAACGATCGAGCCGCCAAGAACCCCGAAAAGGTCGAAGAGCTCAAAGCGATCTTCGACCAGTGGAAAACCGACAAGGCCGACCAGCGCGAATCCTCGCGGAAGTTCAAGACGAAGTTCAACGGGGACATGATCGATTGGCATATCTAGATCTGACCCCACCGTTCCAACGCTCGCATTCCGGCTACAGAGCCATGGACGGAAGTCCATGGTCGGGCATGATCGAGCTCGGACCATGGACTTCCGTCCATGGCTCTGTCGCCCGTTCAGCAGCGATGGTCGTTGTGCTGCTGGCCGGGTGCGCGGGCGAACCCCCTATGCCCGAGCCCGAACGGCCGGCGAACGTCGTGATCCTATTCGCCGATGACCTCGGCTACGGCAGCGTCTCATGGACCGGCGGCGATATCCCCACTCCGAACATCGATTCGATCGTCGACAACGGCGTCGGCTTCACCGCCGGATACATGACCGCGCCGGTCTGCAATCCCTCCCGCCATGGGCTGATGACGGGGCGTTATCAGCAGCGCTGGGGCAAGGAGATGAACTCCCAAACCGTCCCGCCGCGCGGCTCGCCGACTAGCGGCAGCCTTTGGAGTGAACCCTAAAAATGAGACATTGAAATTCGGGACGAATTTCAGCGAATGGAAAGGAGTCCAGGATGGAAAGTCTCAAGCCGCGCAAGCCGCGGGAGTTCACGGTGGAGTTCAAGGAAGCCGCCGCCAGGCGGCTCCTAGCCGGCCAGAGCGGCACAGCGCTAAGCCGCGAGTTGGACGTCAAGCGCAGCCTGCTGTACCGCTGGCGGGACGCCTATCGCCAGGAAGGCGTCAACGGCTTGAGCCGGCGGCGAGGCCGGCCGAAACCCGGCCGCTCGGCGCCGCCCAAGATCCCTCGCGATCCGCGCGACGAACGCATCGCAGAGCTCGAACGACTGCTCGGCAAACAAGCCGCAGAGCTCGATTTTTTCGGACAAGCCTTTCGCGCCTTGAACCTCGCAGCCCCGACCAACGACGCCGGTGGCGCGAGCGGATCTACTCCATCGTCGAGCAGATCAGCGCCAAAGGCTCGCTCAGCGTCGAACACGCCTGCGAGCTCGGACGCGTGAATCGCGCCGGGTTCTATCGCCGGCTCGCCGTGTCGTCGCCCGCCGAGTGCGACATGGAATTGCGTGACCGCATGCAGCGGATTTCGCTCGAGAATCGTCGTTACGGCTACCGCCGCGTGACGGCCGAGCTGCGCCGCCAAGGCTTCCTCGTCAATCACAAAAAGGTCCTGCGGATGATGCGTAAGGACAACTTGCTGGCGGTACTCAAGCGGCGCTTCGTGCTAACAACGGATTCGAACCACTTCTTACCTGTTTATCCGAATCTAGCGGCGCACCTGAATGTGGACGGCGTCGATCAGTTGTGGCAATCCGATATCACCTACATTCGCTTGCGCGAGGCGTTCGTCTACCTCGCCGTGGTGTTGGACGCCTACTCGCGACGCGTGGTCGGCTGGCGGCTGGGGACGACGCTCAAAGCTGAGCTGGCTGTAGGGGCGTTGCGCGATGCGCTCGAGCTCAGACGCCCTGCCGCGGGGTGGATGCATCATTCCGACCAAGGCGTACAGTACGCTTCGAGCGCCTATGTCGAGCTGCTGGAGCAGCACGGCGCGATCATCTCGATGAGCCGCCGCGGCAACCCCTACGACAACGCGCGGGCGGAGAGTTTCATGAAGACGTTGAAGGCGGAGGAGGTTTGGTTGCAGCGTTATCGCACGCTTGACGAGGCGCGCGCATCGATCGGCGAGTTCATTGATGAGATCTACAACCAACGCCGGCTGCATTCGGCGTTGGGATATCGTCCGCCGGCGGAGTTTGAAGCGCTGGCGCGGCCGGCGGCAACAGCAGCGAGGAATCCGAAGTATGAGTTTTGAGAGGCATAGGCAAATCTATCAATCCGATGGGCCCTGGGCGGGCAGGGAGACATCGCCGGCGTTGGAGAAGCCGGGAGCGACCTTGGCGGCCGCCCCCGGCGCTCATCGTCTTGATGAGTTTGCGGCCGGGTATTCCTTGGCGGGTTGCTCTCCAGCAGAGCCCGCTTCCGCTTCCCCGGCTAGGACCAGCGTGCGACGATACAGCGAAGAAGGCAAGCGTTTTGCGGTGAATCGTAACCTGTCCCGATTTCGACTGTCTCACGCTTGGGGTTCACTCCACTTCCGCAATCGGAGACCACCATGGCGACCGCGCTCAAGCAACGGGGCTACGCTACCGGCGCCGCCGAACCGGCGGACGTGGACGGGTGCCGCAACCATCCGCTACTGGGCAACAAGCGCAACCTCTACGGCGGCGGCATTCGCATTCCGTATGCGCTGCAGTGGAAGGGCCGGATTCCCGGCGGACAGCGCTACGAGCATCCCATCAGCTCGATGGACATGTTCCCGACCGCGCTGGCGGCGGCCGGCGCTGATGCCCCGGGCAACCTCGACGGCGTGAACCTGTTGCCCTACCTGGACGGTTCGTCACCGGGGGCGCCGCACGAGCACCTGGTCTGGCGCTCAGGGCACAACTCAGCGGTCCGGAAAGGCCCGTGGAAGCTGCTGATGTCGGGCGACGAGCTGGTGCGGCTCTACAACGTCGAAGCAGACATCGGGGAGTCAAACGACCTCTCGGCCGAGAACCCCGAAGTGGTGGATGAGCTGAAAGGCATCTTCGACGAGTGGAAGAAGGACAAAGACGAGCCTCGCGAATCCGCGCGGAAGGCCCGGACAAAGTTCAACGGCGACATCATCGACTGGCATATTTGAGCCCGTGGCGTACGGCTGTGCCGTGCCGCCTTGCAGCTGTGCTGCAAGGTCCGGGTCCGAATCCGGCCACGAGAGATGGTCGAATCCCAGAGACCTTGCGCCACAGGGACAAGGCGGCACGGCACAGCCGTACGCCACGTCAGCAGTATTCGAAACCGGCGGTTGCCCAAACAAGCGATTGGTCGCCGAGGTTTGATGTCCCGCCCGGGCGTGCCATCCGCACGAGTCCGCGGGCGGGCTCGAATCCTAGCGAATTCGCCAGGTCGGTCACTTGGCGATTTTCGGGAAGCAAATCCCAGAAGAACTCCGCTCCTGGCCGCTGCGCCAGCACGGATCGGATCAAGCGTTCCGCTTGATCCGGCGTCTCGGCGATGCACGGGCCAATGAAGTGTGCGTTCGATCCCGGACGCGCCAAGACGTAGCCTCGGGCGTCCCCGAATTGCTCAGTCGACGCGCTCGCAAGCCGCGCTACATCTCGGCCAATACCGAAAGCGCGCCGGTCAAGAACCAGGGCAGTCTCAAGGTCGAAGCCTTTGAAGGCGCCGGAATGATCCGCCGCGCCCTTCCAGCGCTCGATCGGCTGCTCATCGACGAACCCGAGCTTCGCGTAGAGCGGACGCCCCATGTCGGTAGCGTCGAGCTTCACGACTCGTACTCCCCGATGGCCGCAATACTCCAGGGCGTGCTCCATCAATCCGCGGGCAACCCCTTGTCGCCGGAAGCTCGGAAGAGTAAGCACCATCCCGACCCAGGCCAGCTCGTCCCCGTAACAAACGACAGTCGTCGAGCCGGCCACCACTTCATTGCGCTCATCAACCCAACAGCCGTCGGGTTGGAGGTCGATCACGCATTCCCAATCGGCTGGGGTCTGGTTCCAGCCCGCGGCTTCTTTGAGCGCCATGCAGGCCGGAATATCGGCCTTGGTCATCGGGCGAATCATGGCAGCCTCCGCTGGTAGAAGTAGAAGAGCCCTCCGGCCAGCACAGCGACGGATGCGGTGATGATCATCGCCGTGTAGTCTCGCTCATAGAGTTGCGACCCAAACAAAGTGCTGAATAGCATAGCGGGGGTCCTCGCCAGACCGGTAATCACGACGAACTCGGTCAACCGAAAACTGCTAAACCCAGCGCCGTACGACATCATGTCCTTGGGCGCTCCGGGAGTCAGAAACAGCAGAAACAGCGCCAGCCTGGCGCGCTTGGACTCGGCCGCCCGGTCGAGTTTCGCTAACTTCTTGGACCCCACTACGCTTTCAAAGAGCGGACGTCCGACGATTCGCGCGAGGTAGAAAGCTGTCGCCGAAGCCAACATGATCCCGACGATCGAGTAGAGAAACCCAAGCCACGGCCCGAATACATAGCCGGCTGCGACTTGTGTAATCTCCCCCGGAACGAAAAACACCACGACCTGGACGAATTGCGCCGCAATGCAGATCAGCGGTCCCCAAGCGCCGCTTTCGCGCATCCACTCCGCGATGCCGCCCGGGTCGCTCAGCAACGACAGGTAACCGAGCTTCCACGCAACAACGGCAAGCAGCGGCAAGCCGATCGCGGGCAGCAGAAGGACCAGTAGCCGAAGGCGAGAAACCAAGCGCTCAGCTTAGAACAATAGCTTCACGCCGAACTGGACCTCGCGGGGCTCGTGGGCCGAAAGGATCTGGCCGAAGCCCGGCGTGCCGAAGAAGGTTCCCGGGGCCCCGAAATTCGAAGTGTTGAAGAAGTTGAAGAACTCCGCCCGAAACTGCAACGTCGTGGTCTCGCCGAGTTGGGTGTCTTTGAGGATCGAGAAGTTTACGTTGTTCAGGGGGGGGCCGTTGATGATATTTCGCCCGGCGTTGCCGAAAGAGCCAAACTCGGGCAGTGCAAAAGCGCCTGGATCGAACCAGAGCGACGGGTCGGGGTTGGCAAGGTTCGGGTTGCCAACCACATTCGGACGGTCGCCCGCGCCGAAGCCGGCGATCGAGCGGCCGGTGTTCGAACGATCAAGCTCGGAAGGCAGCGCCACCGTGTAGGGCTGCCCGGACTGGAAAGTGACGATCGAGTTGATCTTCCAACCGCTCAGAATCTTCCCGGCGGCGCCGCTGGCATTCGAGCCCCAGCGCTTGCCTTCGCCAAACGGCAAGTCATAGGCCCAGCTGCCGACGAAGCGATGCGGGATGTCGAAGCTCGATCGGCCGCGCTCGAGACCAATGTTGCGGCTGTCTTGTGGGTAGTTCGCGTTGCCGGTCGAGGTGAAGAAATTCGACGCGTTGTCGATCGAGCGCGACCAGGTGTAGCCGAACAGCCCTGTCAGGCCCGCACGGAAGCGGCACTGGAGCTGAAACTGCAAGCTGTGATAGACCGAGTCGAACGACGATTCGATCTGGTTGATGTCAGAGAAAAACGGTAAGGGCCTCAGATTGAACTCCTGCGAGCTAGGCGCGGGCTGGTTAATGTCGCGCGAGCCCAGAAGCTTCGTGCCCCGAGTGCCGTTGTATCCCACGGTCATCAGGAGCTCGCTCGAAAGCTCTTGTTGGATCGTGAAGTTCCACTGCTGGGCGTAGCTCGAGCGGAGCCGGCGGTCGTAGGTAAACGCCGACGGCGGCAGCGGGGCGTTGGCGCCCTCCGGCCAAGGGTTGTCGATCGTGATCGGGAGCTCCCGCGACGGGAAGAACAGCAGGAAGTTAAAGAACGGCGGGTTGAAGTAGATTCCTTGCCCGGGGGCCAGAGCCGCAAAGTTGTAGTAGACGCCGTAGCCGGTCCGAATGACGGTCTTCGTCGAACCGCCTGGGCTCCAAGCGAGGCCGACGCGAGGGGCGAAGTTGTTTCGGTCCGAGTTGAAGCCGGCGCGGGGCGCGCCACCGGTCCCCACGGGGACAAAGCCTTGTGCTGAGGTGTCGAACACCGACGCCGCGTTGAGCGAATCGAAGGCCGGCTTGTTGAACTCGTAACGCAGCCCTAGGTTGAGGGTGAGGTGCGGGTGAAGCCGCCAGCTGTCGCTTACGAAGAAGTTCGTCGCGGAGGTGCGCTGGTTCTGCTCGTTGTCGCTACGGGCGCCGGCGGTGAAGCTCGGAAGTCCCAGCAGCAAGTCGGCCAGGGCGTTCTGGGTCGCGGCGAAGTTCGTAAAGCTGATCTGCCCCCGAGCCTGCACGTCGCGAAACGCATTACCGGCGATCCAGCGCTGCTCGAACCCGAATTGGAGGAAATGGTCGCCCAGCGCGGCGCTGACCGTGTCGGACAGCTGATACGAGTTGATCGCCCCGTCCTGTGGGGCCGTGAACTCGCCGCCGAGCGGAGACAAGCCGGTGACTTCGATGAAGGTTAAACCGAGGTCGCGCCGGCGGGTCGCGAAGTCCGGCAGGCCGACGGTTTGGTTGATGCTGGTCCCGCTGTTCTGGTGAAACGTGCGGTTGCCCACTCGGTTGTAGCCGAAACGCGCCTCGTTCATCCAGCCGCCCGAGAAGGTGTGGCTTTCCGACGCCATCAGGTTCTGCCCGCGCTCGTAAACGTCGTTGCCGTAGCCAGGTACGCGTGAGGAGTTGCCGGCGGCGAAGGGCTCGAGAAAGTCCCGCTCGGCGAAGCTGTAGCGCCCGGCTAGCAGACCGTTCTTGCCGAGTCGTTGGTCGAGGCGGAAGTCGAACTTGTCCGTGTCGTTGCTACTGATTGGGGCCGAGACGAAGTTGCTCCCGGGAACCGAGCGATTGGGGAGGGGATAGAGGTTGGCGACGCCTTGCCCGATCGGGTGAGCAAAAGGGAGCCGGCCGTTCTCAAATGGCTGGCCGGTGAAAAAGTTGATCGGAGCCGAGAAGGCGCTGTCCGAAAAGTCGCCCTGTCGCTCCATCGCGGTCGGGACGTTTGCCGTCTGAGTGATCGCCCGCCGCTCGCGCAAACCCTCGTAGTCCCCGAAGAAGAACGTGCTGTTCTTACGGACCGGACCGCCGAGGGAGACGCCGTATTGGTTCTGCCGCAGTTTCGGCTGGGGCTGGTCGGGCAGGTCGAAAAAGTTGCGCGCGTCGAGCGAGCTGTTGCGAAGGAACTCGTAGGCCGTCCCATGCAGGTCATTCCCGCCGCGCTTGAGGACCACCGAGACCTGGGCGCCGCTGTTGCGGCCTTGGCCTGCTTCAGAGTTCGACGTCTCGATACGGAATTCGCGAATCGCGTCCACGGGCGGAGTGAACGTGAAGCTGTTCAGCACCGGATCGATCGCGTAGACCCCGTCGTAGATAAATGAGTTCGAGTCTTCGCGGGCGCCGTTGGCCTGGAACGCGAATCGCCCGCGGGCCGTGCCGGCGGAACCCGCCGCCGCCGGCGTCGTGCCGTTGACCAGCAGCGCGAGCTCCATGAAGTTGCGGCCATTGAGCGGCAGGTTAGTGATGTAGTTGTTCGTAATTACCGCGCCTGAGGACGGGGATTCACTGACCCCCTCAACCTCGACCTCGACCGTTTCGCTTCCTACGTTGAGTCGCCAGTCCGTGCGCAGCGCCTCGCCGACATTCAGCTGAAGCTCGCCGCGCTGGTTCGCGAATCCGTCGGCGCGGACTTCAACTTCGTACTCGCCGGCCGGCAGCGACGCGAAGACGAACGCCCCCTCACGGTTGGACACCCGCTGGCGTTCAAGGCCCGTCGCGGCTTCGGTCAGGGCGACTTGCGCGCTCGGAATGGCGCGATCATCCCGGTCGGTGATTTGACCGCGGACCGATCCGTCGACGACTTGGGCGGACGCGGATAACCCGGCGAACAAGGCTAGAAGAAGAACTCGATGTTGCATGGAGATCAGTAAGAGTAAGGCCGATGATGCGTCGCTTGGGTTACCGTCTTTGGACACAGATTCCAAAGGATGCGCCCAACCGCTTGCTGAGGGGCTGCGAAAAAATGTCGGGGATCCGATTCCGGCAAGACTACGTCGTTGAAAACAAACGATCGTCCGTAGGGGCGAGGCATGCCTCGACCGTCTTTCGCTCAACGGGCGATTTTTTCACGGCCCCCGACGCGCGCGTAAGCAAGCGGTTGGAAACTCGAATCATCGTCTCGGACGACCCTACAGCGCGATATCGGTCTCTACCGGTTCAGAATAGTCGATTCCGTCAAGGTCGAACCCAAATAGTCGGTTGAATTCGCGTTTGACCGCGCTGAAGCCGGAAATTTCGTTGAGATTCTGGGTGTTCGCCAGCGGCCAAAGTCGCGCGACCTCAGCTTGGACCTCGGGCGCCAGCTCACGGTCGTCGAGCCGGATCAGGCGGTCGGCGTCGGTTTGCGGGACAGCCCCCTCGGCCAGATGGTCACAGCACAGCCGCGCCATCTGCTGGATGCAGCCCTCGTGGACATCGCCCCGCTTCATCACTTTGAATAGCAAGCTCAGATACAGCGGAATCACCGGGATCGCAGATGACGCCTGGGTCACCACGGCCTTGTTCACCGAAACCCACGCCCCGCCCCCGAGACGTTCGCGCAAGATCTGATCGAGTTGATCAGCCGTCTTCTGAACATGCTTCTTGGCCGCGCCGATCGTTCCGTCGCGGTAAATCGGCCAGGTGAGCTCGGGTCCGACATAGGAATAGGCCAGCGTCCGCGCTCCCTGGGCTAGTAGATTCTGCTCAAGCAGCAGCTCGATCCACCAGCGCCAGTCCTCGCCGCCCATCACTTCAACCGTTTGACGGATATCTTCGTGGTCAGCCGGGCCGATGCTCGCTTCCTTTACCTCGCCTGAGCCCCAGTCGACGGTTTTGCTCGTGTAGCCTTGCCCAATCGACTTGAGCGCCGAGTTGAAGACTTCGCCCGTCCGGGGATTCACTCGCCGCGGCGATGCCAATGAATAAATGACTAGATCGACCTGCTCGAGGTCGGCCTGGATCTTCTCCGCTACCTGGCCCTTGAGGTCGTCCGAATACGCGTCCCCGTTGAAGCTCTCCGCATACAGTCCGTCCGCCTTCGCCCGTGCGTGGAGCGCCGCCGTGTTGTAGTACCCGGCCGTGGCGGTGCGGCGTCCCATCGGGGGCTTCTCGAAGAACACACCAATCGTCTTAGCGCCAAACCCCCAGCCCAGGGCAATGCGGCTCGCTAGTCCGTATCCGGCCGAGCTACCGATCACCAAGGCTCTTTTCGGCCCCTGACTCCTGGTCCTCCCGACGACCTCGATCTGCTCGTCGACCGATTTCGCACAACCGGCCGGATGCGCGGTGATACAAATGAACCCGCGGGTCTTTTGCGTTACGACTTGAAGTGGCATTTACGTTTGAGCAAGGTAGTCCTTGCGGCCGCCGTCGGCGAGCAGGAACTGCCCGGTCATGAAGCTCGACTCGTCTGAGGCGAGGAAGGCGACAACCTTGGCGATGTCTTCCGGGACCCCCGTACGGCCCAACATCGACATGCCCGAGATCTTGTCCATGAGCTGCTGCATCTGCTCGTCGGATTTACCTTCCGAAACCATGTCGGTCACGGTGAACCCCGGTAGCACGGCGTTGGCGGTAATGCCGTGCGAGCCGAGCTCGAGGGCGAAGCGCTTGGTCAGGGTCAGGACCGCGCCCTTTGTGGCGGCGTAGAGGGTCGTACCGGGCATCGAGGTGCCGACGGCTGCGTTTGACGCGATGTTGATGATTCTGCCCCAGCCGGCGGCGATCATGGCGGGCGCGGCGGCGGCCGAGCAGTTCAAGACGCCCTGGACATTCGTCCGCCACATCGCCTCGAACTCATCTCGGTTGTGGTCAAGCAGCGTCCCGGCGTAGAGCAGGCCGGCGTTGTTCACCAGAATATCAAGCGCCCCGAGGGCGCCGGACGACTGCTCGACTATCGACTTGGCGGCAGCCTGATCCGCCACGTCCCCGCCAACGGCGAGGGCCCTACCACCCGCCCTCTCGATCCGCGCGACCACTTCGTCAGCAGCTGAGCGGTTGGTTTTGTAGTTGACGGCCACCCCGGCGCCGTCGGCGCCTAGACGTAGCGCTACGGCGCGTCCAATGCCGCGCGAGCCTCCGGTTACTAGGGCGTTGTGGCCTGACAGTCTTGGAGAGCTCATCGTAGGACGCGGGCGCAGCAAGCTACGCCCGCTGGAGTTTCTACATATTCTAGCCGTCAGCGGCGGCGGCAAACCCCGCAAAGCTGGGTTTAACCCCCAACGGAGCCGGTAAATCAGAGTTTTCCGCCATTTCCTTGCGCAACAACGCCACTAAATCCAGACAAGAAGGCCTTTTAGCCCTTTTCCTCCGCTTCGGCAGCGGCGCGTACGTCTCGCCGCGCCCCGGCCCGTAGGTCAACAACGATGCCGGCAACAAAGCGCTGTACGCCGCCGCCGCCGCCAACTCCTCGCGGTGATTCACCTCGATCTGCCGACGGTCGTCCGGCTGTATGACATTTCTTGCACTTATCTCGCGAAGATAGATCTCATGAAAGTCATCGCAGACCTTTGCGTCGTGCCGCTCGGCGTCGGCGTTTCCGTCTCCCCTTACGTCGCGGCTTGCGAGCGAGTCCTGCGTGAAGCCGGTCTCGAAACGCGGCTGCACGCCTACGGCACCAATATCGAGGGCGAGTGGGACGAAGTCTTCGCCGCGATCAAGCGATGTCACGAAGTCGTCCACGAGCTCGGCGCGCCGCGCATTACGACCAGTCTCCGGTTTGGAACGCGAACTGACCGCGAGCAGACGATGGACGAAAAGGTTCTCAGCGCGGAAGAAAAGATCTAGCCTCGTGTTACTGTGCGTTCGATGAAGCTCGCTCTCCTGCTCGCGCTTTTCCTGCCGTTGGCCGCTCTCGCCAAACCTCCGAACATCGTCCTGATCATGGCCGATGACCTGGGCTATGGTCACCTTGGCGTCTACGGCCAGAAGAAGATCAAGACCCCCAACATCGACCGCATGGCGTCGGAGGGGATGCGCTTCACCCAGGCCTACTCGGGTTCGACCGTCTGCGCCCCTTCCCGTAGCGTGCTGATGACCGGGCTCCATGGCGGGCATACCCCAGTCCGCGGGAACCTTGGCGATGCGCACATCCGTGACGAGGATGTCACCTTGGCCGAGGTCCTCAAGAAAGCCGGCTATGCGGCGGGCGGATACGGCAAATGGGGCCTGGGGCTGGCCGATAGTCCCGGGGCTCCGCTACGGCAGGGATTTGATGACTTCCTCGGCTACCTGCATCAGGTCCACGCGCACTTCTACTACCCGTTTTGGCTGACATTCAACCACGGCCGCATGAACCTGCGCCTCAACGAGAACGGCGGCCGCGGGCAGTACTCGCACGACGAAATGATCGAGCGCGCGATGTACTTCATCCGTAAGCATCGCGAAGGGCCGTTTTTCGCCTACCTGCCGGTCATCATTCCCCATGTCGAGTTGGCGGCTCCCGAAGAGTCGCTGGCGGAGTATCTGGGCGAGTTCCCCGAAATCGGCGGCGGGCAGGAGAAGCGAATTGGCTACTTGGTCTCGCCAAACCCCCGCGCCACCTATGCGGCGATGATCTCGCACCTCGACCGCGATGTTGGCCGCATCCTGGCGCTGATCACCGAGTTGGGAATCGACGACGAGACGCTGCTGATCTTCAACTCCGACAACGGCGCGCAGTCGAACTTCGACGTCAACGAAGAATTCTTCGAAGCGGCCGGGGGGCTGCGGGGGTACAAGGGCTCCATGTACGAGGGCGGCTTGCGGATTCCACAGATTGTACGCTGGCCGGGCAAAGTGAAGGCCGGCGCGGTGACCGACCACATCACGTATTTCCCCGACATGATGCCAACCTTCGCCGAGCTAGCTGAGGTTCAGCCGGGACCCACCGACGGGATCTCGATCGTTCCGACGCTCCTTGGCAAAGGCGAACAGCCCAAGCACGACTGGATCTACTGGGAGCTGGTCACCGGCGGGAACAAGCTCGTCAAGCAGGGCGCGCGCAAGGACAGGTGGAAGATCGTCCGCGACCCTGTCGATAAGCCGATCGAATTGTACGACTTGGCGGCGGATCTGAAGGAAACCAAAGACCTCGCCGATAGCCACCCCGAGGTTCTACGCGAGTTCGAATCGTGGCTCAAGGCGACGCGCACCGAGCCCCCCGAGCAGCCGGCGCGAACGCCGGTGAGCTACAAGGACTACGTCCAGCTGGCGCCGCTGAACCCCGCTGCCATGGGAAACCGCAACTGGCCGAAGGAGTAGGTTGATGACGTGGCGGTGGGCTTTGCGGAACTCGCTCACTCGAAAACCCGTTGACGGCTGACCGCCGCGGAATGCGCCGCAGCCCCGGCGCCGCGCGCGTGAGCAAGCGGTTGCCCGAGGTTGCGACAACCGCTCCCTCACGGTCGCGGCTCCGGGGCGGCCGTTTTCATCCTCATGGGTGGCCTGCAAGGCCATCGGATACTCCGTCGAAAACCCAGGCAAGTCGTTGAATTTAGTGGAGGCCTGGATGCGCAGTGAGCCCGGCGTAGCAACGCCGGGTCCCAACTCCGTTGTCGCCGACATCGTTGTGTGCATCGCGATGTCAGGAGGCTTGGCGAACTCCGGACCCCGCGTTGCTACAGTAGGGGGATTCGCGGACGCCGTATTCTTGGCGTCCGTTCGTTGTTTGGGCTCTGATGACAGCTGCTTCGGCGGATTCCCTTTTCATCCTCCGCAACCTGATCTCCACGGACTTCAAGGTGCGGTATCGGAACATGTCTCTTGGCATCTTCTGGTCCCTGCTCAATCCTCTGGTGATGATGAGCGTGTTGACGTTCGTCTTCTCGGTGGTATTTGAAAACGACAGGGAAAATTTTCCGCTGTTCGTTTTGATGGGACTTCTGCCTTACAATTTCTTTTCGATGGCCTGGTCGAGCAGCGCTGTTTCGCTGGTCGCTAACAAGACGTTGGTGAAGAAGGTCCCGTTCCGGCGCGAGCTCATCCCGATTTCGGTCGTGTTCGCGACCGCGCTGCACTATTTCATTCAGCTGGGTTTGTTGGTGCTCGCATCCGCGATTGTCATCGGGGTCAGCGCGTCCTGGGTCTGGCTGCCGCTGATCGTCTTCCTTCAAATTGTCTTCGTGTGCGGAGTCGCGCTGCTGTCGTCGGCTCTTGATGTCTATTTTCGAGACGTTCAGTACGTCGTCGAGTCTTCGGCCATCGTACTCTTCTGGCTCTGCCCAATCTTCTACGGACTCGAGGCTATCGACCAACAGTACGCCTGGCTCTACGAGCTCAACCCGATGGCGGCGGTGATCCTGCTGACGCGAAATGTTTTGTTGTACGGCACGGATCCCGCGCTGGGCACACTCGCGAGGCTTGTTGTCGTCACGCTGTTCTTCCTCCTAACCGGGTGGTTCGTATTCCGTAGGATTCAGCGGAACTTCGCCGACTACCTCTAGCAGCGCGCCATGGGCATCATTCGACTTCAAAACGTTAGCAAGCGCTTCTACTTGCATCGCAAGAGAGAGCTCATCGCGCAGAGCGCCTGGAAGCGGCTACGAGGTAAGGGCGACGCGTTTTGGGCCCTCGACGATGTTTCGTTCGAGGTTGGCCGGGGCGAGAAAGTCGGCTTCATCGGCCACAATGGCGCGGGCAAGAGCACTTTGTTGAGCATCATCGCGGGTGTGATGGCGCCGACCCATGGAACGTTCGAATGCGACGCGCGGGTTAGCGCGATGCTCGAGCTGGGTACGGGCTTCCACCTCGATCTCACCGGACCCGAAAACATTCGGCTCAACGCCTCGCTGCTCGGGTTACGCCAGAGCGAGGTGGAAGCGCGAGAGGGGTCGATCCTCGATTTTTCCGGGATGGAGCGATTTGTCGACGAACCCTTGCGCACCTACTCGACCGGAATGGTTGCCCGACTTGGGTTCGCGGTGGCTGTTCACGTTGAACCAGAGATCTTGGTGCTCGACGAGGTAATGGCCGTCGGCGATGCCTCCTTCCGTCAAAAGTGTGAAGCCAAGGTCTCCGAGTTGGTGGGCGGTGGAACCACACTGCTGTTCGTGTCTCACGCTTTGCCGGCGGTTGCGACAAACTGCGATCGCACGATATGGCTAGACCACGGCCGTGTGAAGATGGACGCGGCAACGCCGGGGGTGATCGAGGCTTACGAAACAGCTTCAACTTCGGCCGGCAGCCAAGACGCGCCCTCGGACAAAGATTGAGCGGCGGTTTCCCAAGACCTGGAACCGATTGGCGCCAGCGGGCGTACATCTTTAAAATGGGTTTGAAGCAACGTATCGGCTTACTGCTATTGATCCTCGCCGTAACTTGGGCGGCCGGCCCCGCGCGGTCGGAGTCGCTGTCGGCCCAACAGATCATGGAGCGCGCGTTCGAAGTCGACGAGGCGAACGAGCTGCTCTCTCGCGATTACACATATCTGGGGTTATGAGCCGGAGCTCAAGAAGGCCAAATTCCTCAAGCAGCTTCAGGGCAAGATCTGGATCGCCAAGCAGGACTACGGCTGGATGCGGGTCGAGGCTGAGACTATCGGCGACACGGCGATCGGGCTGGCGGTGATCAAGCTGAAGAAGGGCGCCGAGCTGGCCTTCGAGCAATCGCGAATCAATGACGAGGTCTGGATGCTCGATCGCTTCAGGCTGCGGTTCGCGGCCAAGATCGGCTACGTGATGGGGGTGCGCCGCGAAGTCGATGTCCGCTGGAGCGAGTTTAAGAAGTTCGCCGCGGAGTCGAAGCTGATCGCTGATCTCAGGCATACGAATTAAGGTGGCATACGAACCCGCTCCCTTGCGGTCGCGGCTCAGAAGTCAGGAATCCAACGTTAAACCGCGGGCGTCAGAGCCGCGACCGCAAGGGAGCGGGTTCCGCAAAAGCTACGGTAGCGGCTTGATGCGGATGTTTCTGAAGTGCACGACGCTGCCCGGATCATGCCCTTGCAGGGCGATCGTGCCCGTCGCGATCTTGCGGAGCGGCATCTTGTTCGCGCCCTTCCAATCAGCCGGCTGAGTCCAGTCCGTTGCGGTCTTGCCGTCGACCTTGATGACGACGTGGTTGCCCTTGACGATGATGTGTTCAGTGAACCATTCGTGGTCTTTGGCCGGGGAGATGTCGATCACATCCTTCACCGCATAGAGACCGCCTGTTCTACGGAAGTCTTTGTGGCTGTTGTTCACCTGCACCTCAAACCCGTGGTCGGGCCAGCCTTGCTCTTGGTACTTCGTGTGGAAGTAGATGCCGCCGTTTGAGTTTTCTTGGGTCTTGACGTCGACCATGAGCTCGAAGTCGGGCGCGATTTCGTCGAGGATGTTGACGTCGTGCGTTTTGCCGTCAGTAATGCGGATCGTTGGGATATTGCCATTAAACTCAGCGCCGTTGACGTCGCCCACATAGAAGAGGTGGCTACGATTCCCTTTGGCGACGATTGCACCGTCTTTGATGGTGAACGTGCCCTGGTTCTCGCTGGCCTTCCAGCCGTCGAAGGTTTTGCCGTCCCACAGGCTGATCCAGCCGTCTTCGGCCGAAAGGGCCGGCGCTAGGAGAAGGGAGAGGACGAGGAGGAAGCGTTGCATGTCAAAGTCACTCTAGCAGTTCGGACCGGGCTTACTCTTGCCGAAGCCGGGTCAGCAGCCTGTCGTATTCCTGGTGGGCGCCGATCCAAAACCAGTAGTAGTCGCCGCCCGCCTCCTCGCGATCACGCGGTGCGCGCGCCCAACCTCGGCGGTCCAGACTTCTCCCTTCTTGGCCAGCCCAAGAGAGGGGTGAGATGGGTTCTGGCGAAATAACCGGAATTGCTTGTCGGCCAGCTCTTGGATTGGCTTCGGCAGTCCGTAATAGCGTTTCCAGAACGAGGAGAGTGCGTAGGATCGAATGGTTCTTACCCAACTTCAGAGAATTCGCCTCGGTCGATCTCGCGGTCAACTTGCTCCAGCCAACGCATGCCGGCTCCCCCATCGGAAAAGTCGTCCTCAAGTTGCTTGTCCCAACGCTGGAGATCCGCCTGTGCTAGCCAATCGAGCAGTTGGCTACGCTCGACTGTTGACAGTTCGCCAATCGCCGTCTTTACGTTTTCGAGAGTCGAGGCGTTCGGCATTCTAGGACTTACGCTAACACGAAGTCTAGCCGGTGGGTGGATAGTATTGGGGCTAGCGGCCCTCACCGCAGGGCCCTACTCGGTCGCCTTCTGATACTCGATCACGGTATCGACAATACCGATCTCGACCCTCCGATTAGCCCGGCGCGCCGCATCAGATGCGCCTTTCGCCCGAGGATTGGACTCGCCGTGGCCGCGAGTCTGCATCGTGTCGGCGGGGACGCCGGCTTCAATCAGGTAGCGCCGCACGGATCCGGCTCGGCGTTGCGAAAGCCGGTTGTTGTAGACGTCGGGCCCCTGGTCGTCGGTGTGACCGTCGATGTAGATGTGATAGCCGTGCGACGCGAGCAACACCCCCGCGACGCGACTGAGCAATTCTTTGTTTTCTTCGCGGATCACGGCTTTGTCGAAGTCGAACTTGAGTGAATCTTCGCCAAGCCTCATCACCATCCCAAGCGGGGTGCGCTCGGTCGGGGCGATCTTCGCGAGGGCCGTTCGCATACGGTCGAGCTCTTGGTCGCGGGCGTTGCGGATACGCTCGAACTCTTGTTTGCTGCGGGCCGCATCGGCACGGGCGAGGTCGGATTCGACCACGGCGAGCTCGGCTTGCTCGCGCGCCAACTCGCGTTCATATTCGGCCTGGCCGCGGCGCTCTTCGGCCTGTTGGGCGGCGTTGGCGGCTTGAGCGGCGTTCTTGGCGGCGTCTTGTGAAATCTCCCGCGATTCGTTTGCGCGGCGCTCAGCTTGAGCCGCTCGCTCGGCGGTCGCGGCGAGCTTTTCGTTGAGGTCTTGGACCTGCGACCAGAGCCCGAGCATTAGGGCCACCACGGCGACGCCCACGACCACGAGACCCAGGATGGCGATCCTTGCCATACCGTCTTGACTTGCGCGCATGTGCCCCACAAGCTTATTCTTGCAACCTGGAGCGATCTGAGCAAATGACACGATACTTGCTGGCGCTGGCCTTCACTACTGTCTCGGTGTTCGCGGACGAGCCGAATATCGTCCTGATTCTCGCGGACGACCTGGGGTATGGCGATTTGGGCGTCTACAACCCCGAGTCGAACATCCCGACGCCGAATATTGACCGCATGGCAGGCCAGGGAATCCGGCTGACCGAGGCCCATACTCCCGACACCGTTTGTTCACCGACCCGCTATGGGGTGCTGACCGGCCGCTACGCCTGGCGAACGCGTCTCAAGAGGGGAGTCTTGAACGGGGCGTCACCGCCGCTGATTGATGCGGACCGGCTCACACTGCCTGGGATGCTTCGCGAAAAAGGCTATGAAACCGGGGCGGTCGGCAAATGGCACCTCGGCTACACCTGGACGCTCAAAGACCAGTCCAAGCCGGTCGAGCACGCGAACATCGATTGGTCGAAGCCCTTGATCGACGGTCCGCTACAGCATGGCTTCTCATACTACTTCGGCCTCGGCAAGCCGGGCTGGACCTTCATGGAAAATGACCGCGTTCTGGCCGAGCCGACCGAGAAGTTCGACCAAACGCATCTGCCCTCGTACTTGATGGGCCCGAACAACACCCGCGGCTGGCGCGCACCGGGATACACCCATGAGCGCATGTTGCCACGCTTCACCGAGGAGGCGGTCGGCTTCATCGACCGCTCGGCGAAAAGCGGAAAGCCGTTCTTCCTCTACTTCACTCCGATCACGCCGCACCGGCCGGTCGTACCCAACCAGGCCTCGCTTGGAAAGAGCGAGGCCGGGCTCTACGGGGACTTCGTCTACGAGCTTGACTGGGCAGCCGGCGAGCTGTTGAAGGCGCTGGAGCGCAACGGCCTGACCGACAACACCCTGATCATTCTGACCAGCGATAACGGGCCCGAGATCGACGCTTATCGCAGGATTCTCGAGTACCGTCACTTCAGCATGGGCCCCTGGCGGGGGGTCAAGCGGGATCTTTGGGAGGGTGGACACCACGTGCCGTTTATCGCCCGCTGGCCAGGGAAGATCCCCGCGGGGAAGACTCACGACGAGATCATCTGCCTGACCGACCTGATGGCGACCGTGTCGCAGATCGTCGACTACGACCTGCCCGCCGACTCAGCGGAAGACAGCTACAACGTGCTGCCGGTGCTTCTGGGGAAGCAGATCGCGAAGCCCATCCGGGAGGCCACGGTGCATCACAGCATCAGCGACTGGTACGGGATCCGCCAGGGAGATTGGGTCTACCTCGACAGCGAAACCGGCGACGACAATCGCGGGAAGGAACCGGACTGGTTCCGCCGCGAACGGATGGTCGAGCCGCATAAGGAGTCGGCCGAGCTCTACCATCTGGCCGAGGACCGTACGCAGACCAAGAACGTCGTCGACCGCTATCCCGACAAGGCCAAGGCGCTCAAGGAGCTGCTCGAAAAGTACAAACGGGAGGGCCGTAGCGTCAACTGGTGATGTGGCGCCGGGCCCTAGCTCTGCCGCTCCTGCTTTCAGGCTGCGCGTCCGCGCCACAAACGCCCAAGCCCAACATTGTCCTCATCCTCGCGGACGACCTGAGCTTCCGCGACCTCAGCGCCTGGGGCCAAACCAAGTTCGAGACGCCAAACCTCGATCGCCTCGCCGCAAACGGCCTGCGGTTCACGCAAGCCTATGCCGGCGCCCCGGAGTGCGCTCCATCGCGAGGAACGCTGCTCACCGGTCTGCACGCCGGCCATGCCTCCATCCGGACCAACTCGAGCGCCCGCGGCCAAGATCACCTCCACGACGCCGACGGCACTTTCGCCGAAGTCCTCAAGCAAGCCGGCTACGCCACCGCGATGGTCGGCAAATGGGGCGTCGGCCTGCCGGGCACTAGGGCAGCTCCAAGTCAGTACAAGAGCGAATACGCGGCAGTGAGCCCGGCGCCGGTGGCGCCGGGAAGGAACTCTGCTCAAACGTCTTCCGTGAACAGTGACCGACGGATGCCCGAGTAAGATTGCTACCCGCCGCCACCGGCGCCGGGCTCAGCGCAAAGTGACAGCCTCCGGCGCATCGCGCTGCGGCAAGAACTTCCGCAACTCGTCCATCTCGCGCCGGTGCGAACCTCCGCGGGCGAGGTTCTTCAGTTCGTCGGGATCGTTGCGGTGGTCGTATAGCTCTTCAGTGCCGTCGTTGTAGCGGATGTAGCGCCAGTGTTTCGACCTGACGGCGTGGTTCCCGCGTTGGTAGGTCATCGTGACTGTTCGCTCGAGAGTTGGATCCCGTAGCAGCGGGACGAGGCTCGTCCCTTCAAGGTCGCTCTTCGCCGGAAGGTCCGCTAACTCGAGCAGCGTCGGGTAAAGGTCGAGCAGCGAAACGGGCGACTCGATCTTGGTCCCAGGCGTCGAGACTCCCGGCGCGACGATCACTAGCGGGACACGCGTCGTTTTCTCCCAAAGCGCGAACTTTTCCCAGAGCTCCTTCTCTCCAAGGTGATATCCGTGATCCGACCACAGCACGATCATCGTCGTGCGCGCATACTTGGACCTCCCCAGCGCATCGATCAGACGCCCGAGCTGATGGTCGGCGAACGTACAACTGGCCTGGTAAGCCCGCACCGACTCCTTCCAGGCGCCGGGCCGCTCTTCCTCAGCCCCCCAGATCGCCTTGATGAAGTGCTCCTTCTGCTTGAGCAGCGCCCTTCCGCCGGACGGAATGTCGTCGAGATCGTCTTTGAAGATCTTCGGCATCACGACGTTGTCGGCGGGGTACTCGGCGAAATACTTCGGTGGAACGTGGAAGGGCATGTGCGGCCGAAAGAGCCCTATCCCTAAGAAGAACGGGCGATCGTGCTTCTTGTCCAGGAAGTCGATTCCGTAGTCGACTGTTCGCGCGTCGGGAGTCTCGGCCTCGCTATGCGGCCACGGTCCCCAATCGAAATTCAAGCTCCCGATCGTGTAAACCCCGTTGAACTTACGCCGCGGAATCGGGTCAAGCAGCATCTTCTGAAACCGATGGAACGACTCGTCATCGTGGTAGGCGCTGTTGTCGTGATGATGGAAGATTTTTCCCGCGCCCTCGACGCGGTAGCCGTTGTTCATGAAGTAGCGCGGGAGCGTCACGGCGTCGGGCAGCGCGTGCCGCCAGTTCGAGCGGTTCCCATAGACGCCGGTCGTTGCGGCGCCAAGGCCGGTCAGCAGGGCCACTCGCGAGGGGTTGCAAGCCGGCGAGGCGGTGTAGGCGCGTTGGAATGAGGCCCCGCGTCGGGCGAGCCGGTGGAAATTCGGCATCTTGAGCGGGGAGTCGGGTTCGAGCACCCAGTCGTTGAGGTCGTCCACGGCGATGAACAGGACGTTGGGTTTTCCGCCGACCGCTGACCGCAGACCGCTGACCGACGAAGCCTCGCGGATCATCGAGGTTGGCTCGTGAGTGGCGAACTTGGCTCGCGCGTCGAGCTCCTCGATCTTGAAGCGCACGCTGACGATGTAGGGCTCTTCGTCCGGGTCCCAGTGGCCGTAGGTTGTCGTCACAAACGTGCCGTCGGGCAACAACTCAAGGCCCGGATAAGCTGTGTCGGCGCCGACGTGGTTGTCCATCAAACGGACGCGGTATTCACCCTCGCGGCCTTCGACGATGTCCTCATAGGTTCCGACCCAGGCGACCCAATCGCCCTGAGTCGGGCTCTCGTGGGTGCGGTCACGGAAGGTGATGAACAAACGCCCGTCCGGCGTGTATTTGGCCGTGTGGCGGTCGCCGGTAAGCGCCCCCGGCAGCTCTCGGGGTTCGCTCCAGGTCTCGCCCTCGTCTTCGGAAAAGATCACGAACGAGTTGAGCGTCCGGCTGTTCTCTCGCAAGAGGACGGCAATCTGCTTGCCGTCGGGTGAACGCAGCGCTCCGGGTTCGCACAAGTGCGCTCGGGGGTGCTTGGCGACAACCTTGGGCTGAGACCAGGTCAGTCCGCCGTCACTCGAGGCGACGCTGTAAACCTCGAACGTCTTCCCCTCGGGATGGAGCGGGGGATCCCGTAGCCAGCGCCCGTCGTCGTGGAAGAACGCCATGTAGGAGCCGTCTTCGAGCTCGACCATGGAGCCCATCGCGACGATGCCGCCGTAGCTCGGCCCGGGCGTTTTGATCGGGGCGAGCGGCGACCAGGTTTCGCCCTCGTCTTCTGAATAGGCGACTCGAGTCCCGCCGGCCTTGCCCGAGAACATCAAGCTTCGCGGCACGCCCTCGGGGTCAATCAACCGAAACAGCGTCGGAACTTCCTTCGACGTAGCCCAGTTTTCAGGCGTCGGCAGGCGATCGGTCCACGTCACGCCGCCGTCAAGGCTTTTCTTGTAGATGATTGCCCCGCCCCCGTGGCCCTTGGGATAGGCGATCAAGATGGTCTTGTTGTCAGGCATCAACAGCGTCGACGGATGCCCGAGGTATTGGCCCGGCTCGCGGTCGACGATCACCTGGCGGTGTGTTTCTTGGGCGATGTCGACGGTCGGGATGCTGTAGCCGCGCGGCTGCTGGGCGTACAAGCACTGAACAAGAGCCAGACAGGTAAGGCCGGCGGCCTTCAGCGTAAGTCGTGATGGTTCCAGCATCGTGTTACCACAGCGTTCGAATGGACTGTAAGGCGCGCAGTCGCTTGTCTTTCGTCACAAGCGCGCAACGGCTTTCATCGGCGGTTGCCGCGACAAGCCGGTCGGCCGGATCGCCCGGTAGATCCCGGCCAAATCGGGTGGTCGCAGCCGCGATCTCTGGCGTCAACGCTAGGAGCCTGATTTTCGGTTGCGCCAGCGCCTGTTTTAGCCAGGTTAGAGGGTCGCGATCGAGCTGAAGCCTATTCTTCTCGACCAGCATTACGATCTCCCAGCAACTGATTGCGGCGACACCGATTTCGGAGGCGGCTTCAAGTTCCGCTCTAGCCCTTTTACTGAGCAATTCAGGCGTCGCAGACCACCACATCCACGCGTGAGTATCCGCCACGATCACGATTCCGCATCCCAGGGGTCTCCAATCGGCGAGATAACATCGCTCTGCCAGAGCACGCTCCCCTTCAGCGATGGCGGACCACTGTCTTCGATAGAGCTGATGCGGGCGACCGGTTTCCCGCGCTTTGTGACGACAAGGCTCTTGCCGGTCAACGCAACTTCGTCAAGCAGAGCAAGGCATTTTGCCTTGAATTCGCCGGCAGGGACTTGGATGGACTCGTCGACCATGGTCATCAGTCTATGGTTATTGACCGCCTGTTGTCTAGCGCCGGCCTTCGTGCTTGAATAAGGGACTCAGCACGAGAAATATATGTCCATCAACCGAATCTCACCCGAAGAAACCAAGGAACTGCTCGACAATGACGACGAGTACATTTACATCGACGTCCGCACCGTCGACGAGTTCGAAGCCGGCCACATCCCAGGCTCGAAAAACCTCCCCGTGCTAGAGCGCGGCCCGGCTGGGATGGCGCCAAACCCGAACTTCATGGCGGTGGCGGAGGCCAACTTCGACAAGGACGCGAAGATCATCACCGGCTGCTTACGCGGAGGTCGCTCGATGCGCGCCGCCCAGATGCTCGTCGGCTCCGGCTATACCAACGTTACGGACATGCGCGGCGGCTTTGACGGCGAAATGGCCCCCGGCGGCGGAATCGCCTTCGACGGCTGGGCCCGGCGCGGCCTGCCGGTGAGCACCGAAAACAGCGCCGAAGACAGCTACGAGGAACTGGCGAAAAGAGGCTAGGGTTGCAGTTGCTCTGGTCAAGTCTCGGTCCGACGACGGAGCCCTGCCGGCCCAAACCTCAGCGGCACTTCTCAGACCCCGCGGCGAAGCGGTTCAAGAACTAGCCCTGGGCTAGCTACTTCCCGGCGCAAAACGCCCGCCTAAGTCCCGCATTTTCAGTGCCGGCTTGTCGCGCAAGCGTCCCGAACGCACATTTTCTATAGGAGTTTCAGGCCTATTTATGCTATAATAAGCCATGACCACACGGCGCCGCCCCCAACGCTGCCTCTTCGAGCCCCTCTTCCCCGAAGATCCCCTCGATCTCTACGAGCCCTGGATGCGTCACGCCGACCGCCTGCTCGACGACGATCAGCTGCTCGACACCGTCTATGACGCCCTCGGCAGCCGCCATCCTCAATCGCGCCGCACAGGCCGCCCGGCCACTCCCGCCGAGGTCGTCTTGCGCCTGCTCATCCTCAAACACGTGCGCAATTGGAGCTTCGATGTGCTGGAACGCGAAGTGCGCGCCAACGTTGTCTATCGCCACTTCAGCCGCATCGGGTTCGACAAAGTTCCCGACGCCAAGACCCTGGGGCGCATCGCCCGCGCGCTCGGGCCCGAGGTGATCGCGCAGTTGCACGAACGTTTGATCGAGCTGGCGCGCGAAGAGCGTGTGGTGACCGGCCGCAAGTTGCGCATCGATACGACGGTGGTCGAAACCAACGTGCATTACCCGACCGATTCGAGCTTGCTCAACGACGGCCTACGCGTGCTCACGCGGACGATGCGCAAGATCGAAGAGGCCGCCGACCACGCCGGCGAGAGGTTGCGCAACCGCCTGCGCAGCGTGCGCAAGATCGTGATGCAGATTGGCCGCAGTGCGCGCTCCGAGCAAGGCGCCGAAAAACGCCGCACGCTCTATTCCAAGCTGCTCGAGACCGGCGGGCGCGTGGTGGCGCAGGCGCGGCGCTTTGCGGCCGAAGTCGCAAGCGGCGTCAAGCGGTCGGCCGAACCGCTGGGCGATGCGTTGCTCCAAGGCTTGCGGAAACAACTCGAAACCATGCTCGATCGCGTCGAACGAGTGCGGCGGCAGACCAAGCAGCGGGTGTTCGGCGGCGACAAGCATGTGCCGGACAAGCTGCTGAGCGTCTTCGAACCAACGACGGAAGTGATTCGCAAAGGCAAGTCGGGCAAGCCGAACGAGTTTGGCAAGATGCTGAAGGTGCAAGAAGCGGAGAATCAGATCGTTACCTCCTATGACGTGTATGAAGAGCGGCCGGACGACCGCGCGATCTTGCTGCACGCGGTCGCAGAACACGAGCGGCGCTTAGGACGCACGCCGCGCCTGGTGGCGGCGGACGCGGGCTTTTCCTCGGCGGCCAACGAGCAGGCCTTGGAGCGGCGTGGCGTGGAGCGGGTGTCGATTCCGAACTACTCAACGCGTGATCCGGTGCGGCGCGGACGGCAGAAGGAGCGCTGGTTCAAGCGCGGGCAGAAGTGGCGAACCGGTTGCGAAGGGCGCATCTCGGTATTGAAGCGCCGCCACGGACTCGACCGCAGCCGCTATCCGGGCCTGGACGGGATGCGGCGCTGGGTGGGATTGGGGGTGATCGCGGACAACCTGATCAACATCGGGGCCTGCCTGGAGGCGCGGGCGACGGGTTGAAGGAGCGGGGCGAGGCGGCGAAACAGGATCGAAACCGCGATCCGACCGGAACTAAGAAAACGCTTTCCAATCGGGCTTGGCTCGCGATAGCGCTTTTTGCGCCAGAAAGTAGCTAGTCCACCCAGTTGTAGCGTTCCTCTAGCCCCAACGTCCCGCGGGCCTCTTCGCTTGGCTCGGGATGGAAATCTTTCTCGGCGAAATACTGCGCTCCGATCCACTTCATCTCGCCGCCTGTTTCGCGGGGGTCGCCGGTTTTGGTGAGGTAGTCGGTCAACTGCCGCGATAGTTGTTGCTTGGTCTCCTGATATTCCGCGGCGTTGGCGACGTTCGTCATTTGATGAGGATCGGCGCCCATGTCGAAGAGCTCTTCGGCGGGTCTTTTGCCGAAGGCCGGCTCGAACAGCGGACCGCGATTCTTGAGCATCAGGATTTTGGTCGGCGCTGGATAGTGCAGCATGTGCGCGTCGACATCGCCGTAGAGCGGCGGGTCTCCCGCGGGCCAGGCGTCGGGTTCGTAGTTGCGAATGTAGAGGTAGTCTTTGGTGCGAAGGGCGCGACCGCCGTAGCCGGCGCCTCCCGGCCGAACGAAGGCGTGGCGCTCGCGCGCGGTGACGACGAAGTCGCGAGTGGGGTCGACGGTTCCTGACTTGTCAGAGGTCAAGATGTCCACGAGACTTTTGGCGGTCACGTCGGCGGGGATCTCGAGGCCGGCCAGCTCCAAGATTGTCGGGGCGAAATCCGTCAAGGTCACGAAGTCGTCGACGACGCGTCCGCCGGGGAACCGCTTGGGGCTTGTGATCACCAACGGAAGGCGGGTCCCGGCGTCGTAGAGATTCGCCAACCCGCGCGGCATCTGCCAGCCGTTGTCGCTGGCGACGATGACGATGGTGTTCTCGAGCTCGCCCATCTCCATCAGGAGCTCGAGGTAGCCGCCGACTTCGCCGTCGAAGTGCTGAATTTCTCCGTAGTAGTCGGCGATGTCGCCGCGCACGTCCGGGTGGTCGGGCAGGTAGGGGGGGACCTCTATCGAGGATGTATCAATGCCGGCTTTCTTGCCGCCGTCGCGGCGGTAGGGACGATGGGGGTCGCGTGAGCTGAACCAGTAGAAGAACGGCTGCCGCCGCTCACGTTCGTTGTAGAACTCTTCGAAGGAGCCGAATTTTTCGCCGGCTGGATTCCTGTCGCGTCCCGCGGCCTCGTAGTTGCCGGGGCCCCAGCCCTTGCCCTCGTGCCCGACCAGGTAGCCTGCTTGCTCAAGCAAGTCGGTGAACACGGCGAACTTGGCGGGAAGCGTTCCCCATAGATTCGCGCCTTCTTCGAGTCGCCAGATGTCTTGCCCGGTGAGCATCGAGGCCCGGGCCGGGGTGCAAGAGGGGGAGGAACAGTAGGCCTGGGTAAAGCGGATTCCGTTTTCGGCCAGGGCGTCGATGTTGGGGGTCTTGACGACGGGATCGCCGTAGGCGCCGACGTGGTTCCAGGAGTGGTTGTCCGACATCAAGATCAAGAAGTTCGGCGGCTTGACCTCGGCCTCGGGCTGTGAACAGGAAAGACAAGTGAGAGCAAGAATCAGCGACTTCCGCATCGGGCCCATCTTACTCCGCCGGGCTAAGCGCCCAAAATCCTATACGTGGCGGCGGGAACCGGCAAGAATCGGTAAACTCCGCTGGGGCAACCTCCCGAGCCCGGTCCCTGATTGGAGATTACACCCGGGCGCGGAGTATTGAGGAGGGATAGGCCGGCAAGTTGTTGAAAGGACGGGAGAAAGTTTTTCAGGGGGCGAGTGATGGGGGAGTTTGTCGACCGGGCGAGTTTAACCTGGCGGGCGTAGCGCGCTACCCGGACCCAGAGGCGCGGACGGAAGTCCACGCTCGCTACGACAGGCCTGCCTCGGTGGTAGCGAGCGTGGACTTCCGTCCACGCCTCTGGTCGGGCCGTTGAGCTTTGTGGGTCGATTTGGGTTGTCCGGCGGGGCGCAAAGAGACCGTGAAAACGGCGCCCCGACAGTCAGTGGGTCAGCGTTACAGCATTCTCGACGAATCCGGAGGGGCGGACGTTCTTGCCGGCGCGTTTGCCGTCGCCTAAGTCGACACGTGCTGCTTCAGCTAGGGCTTCGAGGCGTGCGACGACTTGGGGGAATTCGTCCGCGACGTTGGCGGTCTCGCCGATGTCGTTGTGAAGGTCATAGAGCTCGCTGACCCGGTTGGGAGAGAAGTCGGGGTAGCGGCCGCTCATGCGGGCGACGTGCAACTTCCAGCGTCCGCTGCGCACGGCGTTGAGGTGCCTCATGAAGTAGTAGTAGTAGGCCAGGTGCGGAGTTGGTTCGGGTTTGTCACTGAGCAGCAGTGGGCGAATGTCTTTGCCATCGATGACGCGGTCGTTGGGGACTTTGCCGCCAGCCAGTGCGGCGAAAGTGGGAAGGATGTCGACGGAGACGGCGAGCTCGTCACTCACGGTCCCAGCGGGAATCTGGCCCGGCCAGCGTGCGACGAAGCAGACCCGGTGACCACCCTCCCAGGTTGTCCCTTTGCCGCCCCGCAGAGGGAGGTTGCTCGAGCCGCGGGCGCCGCCGTTGTCGGAGGTGAATAGGACCAAGGTGTTGTCGTCGATTCCCAGCTTGCGGAGCTTGTCGAGGATTTGTCCGGTCGACCAGTCGATCTCTTCGACCGCGTCGCCCCATTTGCCGTTCTTGGACTTGCCGGCGAACGCTTCAGAGGAATACTGCGGCCAGTGCGGCATCGTGTGCGGCAGATAGAGGAAGAATGGACCTGCTTTGTTGGCTTCGATGAACTCGATCGCTTCGCTGGTATAGCGCTGGGTGACCAGGCGCTGGTCGGGCTCTTCTTCGATGACCTTTTCCGTGCGTAGAAGCGGGAGGGGCGGATAGCGGTAGGGCTCCTCGCGCGAATCGTGGCCCATATCGTTGGAGAACGGGATCCCAAAGTACGAGTCGAAGCCTTGGCGGGTCGGCAGAAATTCGGGTTGGTCGCCGAGGTGCCACTTGCCCACGATGCCTGTTTTGTAGCCGGCGTCTCTGAGGACTTCGGCGATGGTGATCTCGTCGGGGTGGAGACCCTCTTTGTTGCCCGGGAAGAGCACCCAGCGGCCCTCTTCGTTCTCGTCGAGGCCGACACGGCGGGGGTAGCTGCCGGTCATCAGCGAGCTGCGCGACGGCGTGCAGACGTTGGCGGTGACGTAAAAGCTGGTCAGCTTGCGGCCTTCGGCGGCCATTCGGTCGAGGTTTGGCGTACGTTGGAGCTTTGAGCCGAAGGGGCCAATGTCGTTGTAGCCGAGGTCGTCGACGAAGATGAGGACGAAGTTCGGTTGATCGGCGGCGGCCGCCGCGCCGGCGAGACACAGTAGGGCCAGTAGGGTTCTCAGCATGGGTTTACTCCGGCGGCCGGCGTTCAACCATCATGCGGTTCAGGCCCTTTTGGACAATCTCGCCGCGCTGGTTTTTGAGCTTCAAATTGAAGGTCACGATACCACGGTCGGGCTTGGACTTCGACTCGCGTTTTTCCGCGACCCGGAGTACGGCGGTCACGGTGTCGCCGATGAAGATCGGGCCCACGAAATCCCAAGACCAGTGCAGAGAAGCGATCGCACGGGCGTTGAGGGTCGAGCGGTTCTTGAGCCCGTCGGTGATGGCTAGACCGAGCAGGCCGTGGGCGACGCGTTGGCCGAAGTCGGTCTGCTTGGCGAATTCGTCGTTGGTGTGGAGCTCGAAGAAATCCATCGAAAGCCCGGCGAACTGCATCACGTGCCAGTCGGTGACGGTGACGCCGGGGGAGGAGTGTTCCTCGCCGATTTCGATCTGGTCGAAGTAGCGTGCGGCCATCGGTCGATCAGCCTATCACGGTCAAGAGAGGGTCGTGTTTCCGAGCCGCCTGCGTGAGGGGCCGTGAAAAAATGTCGGGGATCCAATTCCGGCAAGACGGTCGAGGCATGCCAAGCCCCTACGTCGTTGAAAACAAACGATCGTCCGTAGGGGCGAGGCATGCCTCGACCGTCTTTCGCGCTCAACGGGCGATTTTTTCACGGCCCCTGAGCGGGCGGTCTGTCTGCTAGGGGTCGCTGCCCTCGCTTGAGCAGCGGGAAGACACCCCGCTGACGCAGGGTGCTCGGATTGCGTCCCGGATGCGTGTCGGGATCGGTCGGGGGTGTTTCGGCTGAAAAACATTTGACGCCAGCCAGCCGCAGGGAGTATCGTCAAGACCATCATGACACGAAAAGAGTTCCTCGCCACCCCCCTGCTGGCCGCCGCCGCGGCCGGTTCCGCTTCCGCCGCCGCGCGGGGCGACGTTGGTTACAAGCCCAAGAGGGTCAACCGCGCGGTCGAGCTGCTCGCCGCCGGCCAGACGATCTACTACGGCGGCGGCCATGGCGGCTACGAGGAGGGCAAGGCCAGCGCCAAAACTCACGCCGACTACCTCAACTACGAGATGGAGCACGGCGCGCTCGACTTCACGGCGCTGCGCGCATTCATGCAGGGCCTGGTGGACGCCGGCCCCACGACGAGCGGCCATCGCACGCCGGCGGTGATCGCGACGTTGCCGGTACTGGGGGTCTCGGCGGCGCACATGGAGGCGAACTTCTGGGTGGTGCAACAGGCGCTGGCTTGCGGCATTCACGGGATTTTGCTGTGCCATGCCCGTGATCCCGAGGCGATCAAGTGGCTGGTTCGCGCGTCGCGTTACCCTCACGCCAAACCGGTGGCGCCGGGAGTGGGCGAAGGTCTGTTGGGCAATGGCAGTCAGGGCTACGCCTCGACCATTTGGGGCATTTCGAGAGAGGAGTACCAGAAGAGGGCCGACCCCTGGCCGCTGAACCCCAATGGCGAGTTTTTGCTTGGGCTGAAGGTCGAGGACAAGTACGCGCTGGCCAATGCGGAGAAGGTCACCGGCGTGCCAGGAATCGGCTTTGCCGAATGGGGTCCGGGCGATATGGGGATGTCGCTCGATCTTCCCGACGGCCATGGGCCGAACCGGTCGCTGCATCCGCAAATGCGCGAGGCGCGGGCGACGGTGCTCAACGCTTGTAAAAAGAATAAGATCGCCTTCTTGAATACCATGCGTGAGAACGATGTCGAGGAGATGATCGACGAAGGCGTGAGGATCGGCGCGGGCGCGAGTGAGGCGACCGCGAACAAGGGTCGGCTGTATACCAAGCGGCGGATGCCCTGGTAGGCCAGAGAGCACGGCCGACAATGATTAGCCCGCATTTCTCAGTGCGCCGTACTGGCGCGAACACCCTGCGGGGTGAAAGGCCCCGCCGATGAAGATGTCGGTCGACATCGAAGCTGGCGAGCAGCGTGGTCCGGTAACGGGTCGAGCTGAAGCCTCGCGACAAAGTCCGGGTAAGCCGGGCGAGCAAGCCGTTAGGCCGTAACGCGCAGTATGCCTGAGCAGGCCTCGAAAGTGAAGTTGCGGACGCCGACCCGCCTGAGAAACGGGGAAGGCCGCAGCAACCGGGAAGCGACCGACGCATGCACCGGTTGGGTCCGCCGGGGTAGTGGGCGCGGCATGACGCTGAAGGGTGTTCGTAGTCAAAGGCGGGAGGCCCCACCGGGCGGAGGTCGCAACTCCAAACGTTGTCTACAGGGCGGCGGCCGCGGCGGGGAGTCGGACAGGGCCGTAGTAGTGAAGAAGCAGGGTAATGCCTGTGGAGCGAGGGGCCCTGACTTCCGGCATGCTTGTCAACGAGCGAGAGGACGAGGCGATTGGCGATAAGCCTAGCAACGCCGTTAGGATCCGGAAGCTCGGGCGCAAGCTCTGCCTCAAAGCGAAGCAGGAGATGGGCGTGCTGCGCCTGCGCGGGGCGCAACTGGGGCCGCCGCCTGCGACAGCGATGAGGTGAAGCCGGTCGGAGAGCCGGATGCGGGAAATCCGCACGTCCGGTTCGATGAGCGGGGACGGGAAACGGAGCCAAGGCGGAGACTGAGACACTGGCGCAAGGCGAAAGCGGCCAGCAACAGCTACTCCCTCCGCCTAAAGCCACCGCGCCCGTCCTCGACTCCACCCACCTGAGGGCGTAAGCACGCGATAGGCCCGCCATTGCTTCGTTGCGCTCGATCACCATGCTCGACGTACAGTCGAGTACGCCTGCGCGTGCTAATCGTCGCGCGCCTCGCACTGACGGGCCTCTCACGCACTTCCGCTCCCCACTTGGTGAGAATTGCGGGCTAGGCTCACGATCGCGTCGGGAGAGTGACCAGCACATTGGTCTCGTGCACCTCGAAACGTGGCGCCGGGTTGCCGTTCTTTTCCATTTCGGACTTTGCCAGCGGAATTCCGAGTCCGAACTTCTGCACGAAGCCAAGGTTCTTGAGAGCTTCGGCGAGGTGCGGATTGCGATAGTCGGCTACCGTGCCGAAATTATCACGGTTGACTTGTCCGTAAGGCCCGCCAGGACTATGGATCTCCACACGATCGTTGAACCAGTAGATCCGCACCGGCGCGTGAGAGGCCTCGTAAGTACGGTGCAGAACGGCGTTTCTAGATATTTGGTCGAGGGCAACGATTGGATAGTCGGGGTAGCGTAGCTCCAGCGGTCGGGCACGAACATCGGTCGCCGTTCGAATGTTGATCTTCAGGACGTCCGTCAGGCGGCGTAGGACGTCAGAGACCGGGCCATCGATCTCTTTTTGGTCGAGAATGTGGTCGGTAAGCTCAGTTCCGTCGATGCGCAAGAACTGAATGTAGGCGCCCGGAAAGAAGCGCCGCGGCTCACGGCCGATCAATAGGACGGCCAGATTCGTAGGCTTCGAGTCTGAACCTGCGGTAGACATTCTTAGCGCCACCAGTTGATGCTCGATTGGCCGCTGGTTCTGTTCGATAACGTCGGGAGCAAGCGCCCTGGGCAAGTACTCGCTTTGGAATCGGTCGAGCGAGAGGTCGTCCGCCGTCGCTTGGTAGCAGGCTTGAACATCAAAGGGAAGACTGCGCGAGACGCTGCGCTCCGCAAGCCGCGATTCTTCCTCCGTGGTCGCGGTGGCGCGTCGCGGACCCACTCGGATCCAGGTCCGGCCGTCACATCGAACCGGCGGCCGGTCCGCCGGCTGAACCGTCACGACCGCAAGCCGGCAGCCGTCCAGGTCTCGCCGCTCGACCGACATGCTGGGTTGCGGCAAGATCTTTCCTTCTTCCCTGATGCCGCCGAGCTTGCGAAGCAGTTCGTCCGTCACTTCGGTGTCTGAACAAGATCCATCGTCCTCCGCGCCGACGAAAAGCACCCCGGGCGCCTGGTAGTTAGGCAAGTCGTTAGCAAACGCGCAGATCGCTTGCCTGATCTTCCCCATATCGGCCGCGGAGCGTTTGCGCTCCACACGATCAGATTCGAGATCGTGCAACAGCTCCCGGAGCTCGACATCCGTCATCTGTACCCATTGTCGGCTTACCGGCCCGCAACTCACAAACTCTATTCGTTCGCTCGCCTCGGGTCTTCCAGGTTCGGATCGTGCTAGAATTCCGCAGACTTGATGTCGGGCGCGCGCGAAAAAATTATCGTCATCCTCGCCGTTCTGGCGCCGCTGATGATTGTTGCCGGCTTGACGGAAAGCGTCGTCTTGTTCAGCACCCTGATCTCGGCGTTTATCGGCTTCGCTTTTGCGCTGGGCTACGCGGAGCATCTCAACCGCTGGGCGATTAGCTTGACGCTGATCGTTATCTACGGGGGAATGGCAGCGCTGTGGGCCGCCGCCGAGCATCTTCATGACCCGGAAGGGCCTTTGCGGATCGTGTTGGGGCTGCCAATTCAGACGATGATTTTCGTTTGGATTATCTGGCCGATGGGGGTCTCCATGGCGCTGCTGCACGTGGCGACCTTCGACAAATACCTGCTGCCGCGCGAGGCGGTCGACAAGGTCATCGCCCTCAAGGAGAACCCGCTGGACTGATGCCGATCGCTGACTCTCCGATCATCGCCTTTTGTGTGCTCGCCTATCTGGCCGTCTGTATGGCGATCGGCGTGTGGGCGATGCGCAAGACCAAGACGGCCGCCGATTTTTTCATCGCGGGTCGACAGCTGGGCCTTTTCGTCACCGTGATCGCCGGCGTGTCGAGCATTATGAGCGGGTTCGGGTTCGTCGGCGGGCCGGGGTTGGTGTTCGAGTCCGGCGTCAGCTCGCTGCATATGTGCTTGGTCGGGGGGTTCTCTGGGGCGTTTTCATGGCTGATCATCGGCAAGCGGATGCGGCTGATGGCCGAGATCAAGACGGTGATGACGCTGCCCGAGGCGATCGAGCTGCGCTACGGCGGCCGCGCGCCAAGGCTGGCAATGGCGATCGCGGTGTTGCTTGGAGTGATCGGTTACCTCGGCACTCAAGTGATGGCGATCGGACTCGTCTTGCAAGCCGTGTTGGGAGTCAGCTTGCCGATAGCGCTGCTGATCGGGCTTGGCGTGCTGGCGTTCTACTCGATCGCGGGCGGAATCATCGCTGGCGTCTACACCGACCTGTTCCAAGGCGTGTTGATGATCGTCGCCGCCGCCGGCATTTTCTACTACGTGCACCAACTCACGGGCGGCCTGTCGGTGATGAGCGAGACGTTCTGGGAGATGGACCCGGACTACATCTCGCCCTGGGGGACGCGCGGGGCGGTTGCGGCGTTGAGTTGGTTCTTCTTGTTCGTTGTCGGCAATGTCGGGCAGCCCCATGGGGTGATCACCAAGTCGCTGATGATGCGCAATATCCGCGACCTCAAGTGGGCCCCGCTTCTAGCCTTCGCGGCGGCGATCTTCTTGCCGATGCTTTGGATGAACATGGGCCTGGCCATGCGTTACCTGGTCGAGACCGGGCAACAAGAACCTTTCGGTACGCCCGACCTGGCGGCGCCGTTGTTGTTGCTCAACCATACTCCTGAGCTGCTTGCCGGCATTGTATTCGCGGGATTGCTGGCGGCGATCATGTCGACGGCCGACAGCTTCGTGAACTTGGGCGCGGCGGCGATCGTGCGCGACATCCCGGCGGCGATCTATGGCAAGCCGCCGGAAAAGCAGCTCGAGGGCTCGCGTTGGGTTACCGGCGGATTGCTGGTGATCTCGGCTGTGTTCGCGCTCTATATGGATAACCTGGTGGCGCTGCTTGGGACGTTTGGTTGGGGGACCTTCGCGGCGGCGGTGGTGCCGTCGGCGGCGATCGGGTTCAACTGGAAGAGGGCTTCGGCCCAGGCGTGCGTCTGGTCGATCTCCATCAGTGTGGTGATGAATTTTGGGCTCGAGATGCTCTCGCGGCACGACATCTACAAGCTCCCCTATGGGTTCAATGTCGGAGCGCTGTCGTTGCTGGTTTCGATCGTCGTTTTCGTCGTGGTGTCGTTTATGACCGGTGATCGGGAAGGCAAGAGCATTTCTCCGCGTCTCAGAGCCGTGATGGATGCGTGAGCGCGCGGAACCCGCTCCCTTGCGGTCGCGGCTCTGACGTCGTAGTTCATAGCGTGACCAGCAGGATTCAGAGCCGCGACCGCGAGGGAGCGGGTTTGGACGAACCTACAGTTTTGCCCTGATTGAACAATTTTCCAAGAGGCGCCGTAATACCAGTAGCGGCATGGCGTCAGCAATCGAACGAAGAAAGTTTCTCGCAACGCTGGGCGGAGGCGTGGCCGCGGCCGGCGGACTCGCTCGCGGGGCCGAGAGGCTGCCTGGCTACAGCGGTCCGAACGTGATCATCGTCCGCTTTGGCGGCGGCGTTCGGCGCAGGGAGACGATCGACACGGATCACACCTACGCCCCGTTTCTAGCGAAGTCGCTTGTTCCTCGCGGAGTCTTGTTCCCGCGGATGGAGATCGCCGCCCTGGAGGACATCAAAACCAGTCACGGTGAGGGAACGCTCAATATCCTCACCGGCAAGTACGACCGTTATCGCGATATCGAAGACCGTTTTCTCGGCAGCCGATTCGAGGCGAAGGTCCCGACGCTGTTCGAGTACCTGCGCGGGGCGTATGACATTCCGTCGCACCAGGCGTTGATCGTCAATGGCGAAGATCGCACCGACGAAGAGTTTTATAGCTTCAGCAACCATCACTTGTTCGGCGTGAACTTTCGCTCGAACGTCTTGAGTCTCTATCGCTTCAAGATGTACTTGCTGCGGCGGCAGCTCGAAGCGGGTGAGATCGCCGACAAGGAGATTCGTAAGCGGCGCCGCGACGTGGCGGTCAGTGAACGCTGATCATCGCTTCGATCCACTGGCTGAGCTGGTGGTCGCCAAACTCCACGTCGGCTGTCACGATGGTCAATCCCGCAGCTTCGCTTGCGAGTTTGATCGGGATCTCGACTCGCCCTTCGGTCAATGCCTCGACTGTCACGGCGACTGAATCCGGACCCTCCCAGCCCTCGGGCAGGTTAGGGGAGACGGTGAACTCCGTCGCCTCGGAGTTATGGTTGAAGATCACCGCGTAGAGGGTCAACTTCGCGCTGGCCTCGACCTGGCTCCCATAGGGGTAGAGCCGCGCCCACTGCTCATCCACGCCGAAGTTCGGATCCGGCCATGGGACGAGCTCGGCGATCACCTGGCGCTTGGCCTCGAGCGTTTCGAGCATCACGTCGATCTGCTCGGGTGAGTATCGGAAGATCGGCTCGATGTGCTGGTTGATCAGCCAGAAGTCCGGATCGGCATCGCGGATTTTTTTGAGGCAGAGGAAGTGGCCGAGCTCGGGGTGCAGGAAATGGCGATTCTGTAGGCAGTAGTCGTCGAGGCCGCTGGGGCTGAAAGAGTCGCCGATGAAGAAGAATTTTTCGCCGTCCTCGCGTTCGACCTTCAAGCCGCCGTGGTAGAGCGCCTGTCCGGGAAAATATTCGTAGGTGAAGGTGAACTCGTGCCAGGCGAACGTGTCCCCCTGGTTGAGCGCTCGGACGTTCTTGATTGGTCGGTCCGTCTGGGCAGGCATGCGGTAGGCGCCCGGCCGTTCGAGGATATCCTTGACCTCGGGGCCTGAGTAGACGGGGCAATCGCACTCTTCGGCCATCGCCTGGACACGGTCGGTGTGGTCGTCGTGGAAATGGGTGACGAAGATCCCCTCGATCTCGTCGAATCCGCCTCGGGCGCGCAGGTCGAGGATGTCGCGCATGATCTCATCGCTCCCGCAGTCGAACAAGAAGGCCTTGCGGGTGTCGGACACAAGCAGGCGCGAGGTCCCGAACTTGTGCATCCAACGAGGGGGGATTTCGCGCATCTCGCTCGCCATCGGCATCCAATCGACGGTGGCGTCGCTGAGCACGCGGGCGGCGCGGGTGCGCAGGTTGTCGTCGCCCCAATACCAGCGCAGCGCGTCGGTGCGGTAGTGGAGGCGGAAGAGTTTTTGTAGGCGGGCGATCAGTTTGCCGATCGACTCCTGTGGGTTGTGGATCACGGGTCCGCGCGCCGGGACAATGATGTCGGGGTCCCAGGCGGCGACCTTTCGTAGGCTCTCGATGACGTCCTTGGCCCGGGCGGCGTAGCCGTGGTAGCCGCGCGTGTCGGCTTCGGGGATGGAATCCTGCAGGCTGTAGAGGTCGAAGATTTGGCCGTCGCCGTAGATCAGGTCTCCGGTGCAGGCGACGCGTTGGCCGTCGGCTTCGAACAGGTACGAGATGGATCCGCGGGTGTAGCCCGGCGTATCGAGGACTTCGATTTCGATGTCGCCGACGGTGATGGCGTCGCCGCCGCGTACCCAGCGGTTCGCCTTGATAGGCTCAGTCAGGATTTTCGAGGACTGTTGGGCGTAGTCGTGGAAGCGGGCGGTCTGATACTCGGCCCAGTAGGAGTCGACCTCTTCGAACAGTGGGCGCTCGGCGGCTGGGGCGCATACTTCGAAGCGTCCGGCGACCAGTGCTCGCATCGGTCGAACGTCTCGGCGATGGTGAGTCAGCAATACCAGTCGAGGCGGGATGTTGTGGTTGAAAATACCGCCGTAGACGACGGCGGAGTCTCCGTTTGACCCCAGCGCCACGGTGTTGACCGGTCGCGTGAGGACATACATTTCTGGGTCCTGGGTCAGGGCGCCGCAGGATGCGAGTGCGGCGGCGGAGCTAGTTCCCGCCAGCTGAAGCCAATCGCGTCGAGTCACGTTCGCTACTTTACCGTTTGACGGCGAACGATTTCCGTCTTACCCTGGAGTAAGAACGCCATGCACCTAACCGCTCGCTTGTCGTCTAAAGGGCAAATCGCAATTCCGAAAGAGGTCCGCGAGGAGCTAGGCCTCACTCAGGGCGACGAGCTGGCGGTCGACGTGCGCGGGTCCGAAATCGTTCTGAAGAAGCGTTCGGACGCTGACTGGGAGCGTTGGACCGGGGCATTCAAAGGTCTGCCACTGCTCGAGGATCTGGCAGCGGATCGAGAGTTCGAGCGCCTCCGTGATGAACAAAAAGGCGCTTGATTCGTGGGCGTTGATCGCTTGGCTGACTGGCGAGGAGCCAGCGAAAGCTGCAATGGTCAACCTGCTGCGCCAGGCGATCCGCAACGAAGTCTCGCTCTATCTGAGCTGGATCAGTATCGGCGAGGTCTACTACATGCTGGTGAGACGCGGAGCCCAGCGCGAGGCTCGCCAGTTTATCGGAGCGATCCCAGGCCTGCCTTTCAGAACGATTCTTCCCGATCCTACCGCCATCCTGGACGCGGCGCTTCTCAAGTCTTCGAATCGAATCTCATACGCTGACGCCTTCGTCCTACAAACCGCGAGAGCGAACGACGCAGCCGTTGTGACCGGGGATCCCGAGATTCGGCGCTTGGGAGAGCAGGGGGTGTGCAAAGTTGATTGGATCGCCAACTAGAGCCAATACTGGTTACCTAGGTCGTGATGCCGCCACCTTGAGCCGCGACCGTTTAGGGAGTGGTCGGTTGCTGCCGAACTTTATCCGACCGCTTGCTAAGGGGCTGTGAAATAAACCCGTCGTGGCCGCCGAAGCTCCCCTGGGGCGGTTCGGAATGGCGCGAGTGGATCAAAAAGGAATAAAACATGAGGGCAAACAAATGTTCGGATAACTTGGCGGCGGCGTCCAACGCCCTTATTATATGGGCGAACAACAGGTCTTAGTCGAGCTCGAGCAACGCCCCGCCAAGCCGCGCCAAGCCGTGCCCGTTGACCAACTGCAGCTGCGACAGCCCAATCGCGACCAATTCACCTATGCCGCGATCGACGTCGAACGGCTCGTGCCGGCCGACCATCTGGTGCGCGCCGTCTGGGAGCTGAGCGGCATGCTCGACCTGTCCGGCTTCGCTGCTCATCTGGAAACCCGCAAGGAGTCCGCCGGGCGGCCGGCATGGGATCCGCGGTTGCTGGTCGCGATCTGGATCTGGGCGTATTCGGAAAGGATGAGCTCGGCGCGTGAGATCGCGCGTCAAAGCCGCTATCGGCCGGAGTTGGAGTGGTTGTGCGGCATGGCGGTCGTCAATCATCACACTCTTTCGGATTTTCGGGTATTCCACTCAAAAGCTCTCGAGAACTTGTTGACACAGGTATTGGCGCTGCTGAGTCAAGAGGGGCTGGTGGATCTCGAGCAGGTGGCCGTCGACGGCAC
Source organism: Bryobacterales bacterium (assembly GCA_965247515.1). Lineage (GTDB taxonomy): Bacteria > Acidobacteriota > Terriglobia > Bryobacterales > UBA6623. Next base: position 4,204,233 of record OZ252029.1, read on the forward strand.
GCGGATCCGGGCGCAAGCCTCGGGCGGGTCGCAACGCAGGCGTCCGACGCTCGAGCGGCATCTCGAACAAGCGCGCGAAGCGGTGCGTCAACTCTCGGAAGAAGCCGACGACGAGGGTTCGAATCGGCGGCGTCAGGCGGCGCGTAAGCGGACCTTGCGGGAGCGAGTCGAGCGGATGGAGCAGGCGCTGGAGGAACTGCCCAAGGTCGAAGCGGGCAAGCGCGACGAAGAGCAACGACGCCAGGCGCGGGTGAGCGAGAGCGAGCCGGAAGCGCGCCCGCAACACGAATCCAACGGCGGTTGGGGACTCGGCTACAACGCGCAGCTGGCGACCGACGCCAAAGAGAAGATCGTGGTCGGCGTGGAGTTGACCAACAACGCCTCCGATGCGGGCCAGCTGACCCCGACGCTGGACGATGTGGAAGGGCGCTTCGAGCGAACCCCGAAGCAAGTGTTAGCGGACGGGGGCTACGCCAACCAGGCCAACATCGAGGCGCTGGCAGCCGCTGAAATCGAATACGCGACGCCGGCGCCGGCGCCGGACAAGGGCTCGAAGGCGGCGTTGAAAGCGGCGGGAATTGGGCCGCGCTACGCACCGAAGTTTTTCATCTACGACGAGGCGACGGACACGTTTCTGTGTCCGGCCCAGCGGACCTTGACGTATCAGCGATCGTCGCTGAAGCGGAAGCGCAAATATCGGCAGTATCAGGCAAAAGCATCTGATTGTCGCGAATGCGCACAGCGACACAAGTGCTGCCCCAAGAGCGGTCATCGAACGTTGAGCCGCAGCGAAGAGAACGCGGTGATGGCGAAACATCGGCGCTGGATGGAGAGCGAGCGTGGGCGGGCGGCGTATCGCAAGCGGTCCGAGACGGCGGAGTTTCCGAACGCCTGGTTGAAAGAGCGATTGGGGGTGCGCAAGTTTCGAGTACGAGGGCTGCGGAAGGCGCGATCGGAGCTTTTGTGGGGGGTTTTGGCGTACAACATTGCGGCTTGGATCCGGCTGGTCTGGCGTCGTGGGCCGGAGTGCGGGCTGGCGGCGCAAGCGGCGGCGTAGCGGCGGTTGGGGGGGCGAAAAGGGCCGGGAAACGGCCCGAAACGACCGTTTCCGGGCCGCTCAGGCGGTCAATCAGGAGTCGAGGCGCAGAAGTTGCGGTTTCGGCAGGGGCGGCGTTTGGCAGCGCTGAGCTTGGCGTGCGCTTGGCGCTCCCGCGCGCCGACGCGACAATAGGTTTTCTTCACGGCCCCTAACGCGCGCGGCTCAAGTTCCTCGGGTTCATCTTCCTCGTCGTAAAGTAACGAGCATTGCGACTAGAGCGCCACTCCGCCCCTGATAGAATCGAAGATTCCGCGTATGAGCCTAAAACGGCGAGTTTCCGCCGTGAGCTACCTCAACACCTCTCCTTTGGTTTGGGGCATGCTGCACGGTCCTCAGCATGGGGTATTTGACCTCAGCTTTACCCTCCCGTCGGAGTGCGCCGATGCGTTGTGGGCCGGCGAGGCGGACATCGGCTTGGTCCCGATCATCGAGCTGGCGCGCCAGCCGGAGCTGCTTGTCGTTCCAGGGTCGTCGATCGCTTGTGAAGGCGCGGTGCGCAGTATCTTGCTGGTGTCGAAGAAGTCGCTCGACGAGCTGGAGTCGTTCGCGGCCGACTCGGGCTCGCGGACGTCGGTCGTGCTGACGCAGATCATCCTCGCGCGCAGGCACGGGATTCGCCCGGATGTCGTCGCGCTGCCGGCCGATCTCGACAATATGCTCGAACAGGCCGACGCGGCGCTGATCATTGGCGACCCGGCTTTGAAGATCGACCCGGCGATGGGGAGCTGGCGCGGCCGGCCTGTTCACGTCTTCGACCTCGGCGCTGAATGGTTCGACATGACCGGTCTCCCGATGGTGTTCGCGGTTTGGGCCGGCAAGGGTTTGGACCCGAGCGTGACTCAGGTCTTTGCTGATTCGGCGTCGTACGGCCGCGCCCGCACCGACGAAATCGTCGAACACGAGAGCTCCAACCGCGACTTGCCCGCCAAGCTCGTCCGCGAATACGTGACGCGCTACATCCGCTACGATTTGGGCGAGCGTGAACGCGAAGCGATGAATCTCTATCTAAGCTCGGCGGCCGAGCTGGGACTCGTCGACCCGATCGATGTGCGGTTCCTCGAGCCCGTAAAGGTGACCTCATGCTAACCCCAGAACAAGCCCTCGACTACTTCCACAGTGACGATCTGCTCGGCATTGGCATGGAGGCCGACGCCTTGCGAGCCAAGCTCCATCCGGAAGGCGTTGCCAGCTACATCATCGACCGCAATATCAACCACACGAATTTCTGCACCGAGTACTGCTCGTTCTGCGCCTTCTACCGCCCGATGGGGCATGCAGAGGGATACACGCTCACGACCGACCAGATCGCCGAGAAGATCCAAGAGACGATCGAGCTCGGCGGCACGGGAGTGTTGATGCAGGGTGGGGTGAATCCTGACCTGACGATCGAGTACTTCGAGGATCTCTTCAGCGAGCTCAAGAAGCGCTTCGACATCCACCTGCATTGCCTCTCGGCGCCCGAGATTCTCGCCGTGGCGGAAGTGAGCAAGATCTCTATCGCCGAAACGATCGAGCGTATGCGGGACGCCGGGCTCGACTCCATTCCCGGCGCGGGAGCGGAGATTCTCGACGACGGCGTGCGGCACAAGATCGCGCGTTTGAAGTGCAACGTTGAGGAGTGGATCGACGTTCACCGCACCGCGCACGGGTTGGGGATCCGCACGACCGCCACAATGATGTTCGGCTGCGGCGAGACGATCGAGCAGCGCATCAATCACTTGGAGATCATTCGCCAATTACAAGATGAAACTGGCGGCTTCACCGCCTTCATTCCGTGGCCGTTTCAGCCGGATAACAATCCGTTGGGCAAGAAAGTTCCCGAGGAGGCGACCGCGGTCGAGTTTCTCAAGACGCTGGCGATCTCGCGGCTTTACTTGCCTGACATCTTGAACATCCAGACGTCGTGGGTCACTCAAGGGCTCAAGGTTTGCCAGTTGGGATTGCGATTTGGCGGCAACGATGTGGGCAGCGTGATGCTCGAGGAGAACGTCGTGCGCCAAGCCGGCGCGCAGCACTCGGCGACCGAGGAGGATCTGCGCCGGATGATTCGAGACGCGGGTTTTATCCCCAAGCAGCGGGATACGCTCTACCGCACGTATTACCTGAACTAGGGTCGAAGCCTCGGAGCCGCGACCGGAAAGGAGCGGTTGCCGGAGTCTCGGGCAACCGCTCCCTTCCGGTCGCGGCTCCGGGGGCTTCGCACGATCACGTGCGACTATCGATGGTTTCCATGTCCACTGACTACTTAGAATCTCTGTTTTCTCTCGACGGCCAGGTGGCGGTCGTGATCGGTGGAACCGGCGTCCTGGGCGGAGCGATGTGTGACGGTCTGGCCGGCGCCGGGGCCCATGTCGTCGTCGCTGGCCGATCGGCGCAGCGGGGCGGCGCCCGTGCCGCTGAAATCGAAGCTGCCGGGGGCGCGGCCGAGTTCGCCGCCGTCGACGTTACCTCGCGCGACTCGATCGCGGCGCTGCGGGAGCAAATCGTCGCCAAGCACGGCCATGTCGACATCTTGGTCAACTGCGCCGGGGTCAACTCGGCGGTCCCCTACGAAGAGATCGCCGATGACGATTGGGATCACATCCTCAAGACCAACCTGACCGCCACCCATTGGGGCTGTCAGGTTTTCGCGCCCGTGATGGCCGCGCAAGAGAACGGCGGATCGATCCTCAATGTCGGCAGCGTCACCGCCCACTTGCCGCTTTCACGCGTCTTCGCTTACTCGGCGTCGAAGGCCGCTGTGTTGAACCTGACGAAGAACGTCGCCCGCGAATACGCTACGCGCGGCGTACGCGTGAACTCGATCTGCCCGGGATTCTTCCCCGCCGAGCAGAATCGCAAAATCCTCAGCAAAGAGCGGACGGAAAAGATCATGTCGCAGACGCCGATGGATCGCTTCGGCGAGTCTGAAGAGCTGATCGGGGCGACGATTCTGCTGTGTTCGCGAAGCGCCGGCAGCTTCATCACTGGGACGGAGATCTACGTCGACGGCGGGTTTACGGGGATGCGGTTCTGAGTCTGGCCACAAGAAGGGCGATCGCGGTCCCGACCGCGACTCCGAAGATCGCCAGAAGATCAAGGTAGGCCATGAACGCCCGCCCAAGGTCGGGCATGAATTCGCGCATGATCAGGCCGTGTTCCAAGTGAATCCAGGTCACCCGCAGAGCAAGTAGGCAAACAACGAAGTATCCGACGTGTAAGGCTGTTGGCCGGCCGCGGAAGGACCAGGCGACTACGAGCAGCCCCGCCGCGGCCGCGGTCATGTTTCGAAGGAAGAAGCTGTTGAGGTACTCCTCCCGGACGACGGCGCTGAGCGAGTAGCCGAGCCCAAAGGCCCAGAACATGCCCGCGTAGAGGGCGCACCAAACGAGAGCGGCGGCAACCAGCCTAAGCCGCCCGAGCCTGAGCAGGTATCCAGCGAGTAGCAGCAGCGCGGCTGCCGTGGTCACTGCGAATGGGAACCGAATCTCGTATTCCAGGGCCGACAAGTCGTCGCGCTTGCGCATTCGGGCGTTCATGAGGGCCTGTTGCCCTTCTTGGCGGTCCTGAAGCTCGATGCCGGCCGTGATAGCCTCGGTGAGGACGCGTCCCTGCGAGTTGGCCGGTAGCGGCAGCCCAAGCAGAGCGCAGATCGTGGGAGCAATGTCGACTTGCCGGCCGTTCCAGCCTGAGCTTTGCAGCACCCCGGGCCCGGCCAGCACCAGCGGGACGTACGCCACGACGGGTTCCGCTCCGCCGTGTCCGCCCTGGCCGTGGCGGTGGATATGTCCGTGGTCGGAGGTCACGACGAAGGTTGTTCTCTCGTCGTCGAGTTGTGCGATGCAGCGGTCCGCTTCGGCGACGACTTGGAGGTATTCGTCGGATTCGCCGCCAAAGTCGTGGCCGGCGGTGTCGGTCGCGGTTATGCCAACGACGATCAAGCCGGCCGGAAAACGCCTGAGCTGGGCCGCCATATCCGCGCACACCTCGCGCTGCCGGTCGATCAGGGGCTCGGGTCCTTCGCTCGCGTGAAGGTCCTTGTCGAACGTGAAGGCGGACTCAGCGTCGAGGTGCTCGCCAAAGGCCCGAGTCCAAAAATCGGAGCCGTAGACCGTCCGCGGGATGCCCTGGCGCTTGGCGAGCGAAAAGATCGAGTCCATCGGCGGAGGGCGATAGCGTCCGTTATTTGTCACACCGTGGACTTCCGGCCAAGCGCCGGTCGCCGTCGTCGCGCGGCCCGGATTCGACAGCGACGGCATCCCCACCCTGACGATCCCGCTCGAACCCCTAGCTGCGAGCTTCTGCAAATGGGGCATACCTCGGGAAGCGTCGACGCGGACTCCGTCGAGCACAATCAGCATCAACCGCTCGGTCGACGGTTCACCAGCCGGCAGCTCCGCCTCAATCGCGTAGGGAGTTTGATAGCCGGTGACGCTCTTCCAGGCCTGGTCGGCGATCACCAAGCATCCGACCCCGATCGCCAATAGCGCCAGCGCCTGGACCCAAGGAGGAATTCTCACCGCGGCATTCTAGCAACCCCTATCATGGAGCCATGCTCCGGCTGGCTCTGCCTCTCCTTATTGCGGTCATGCTCGCTACCGCGGCAAGGCACAGGGAAGAGCCGCGTCGGCTGCCCAACGGCAAGTCGCAAACCCTTGCGATCGTCAAAGACAGCCACGAACGCTCGCTCAAGAACGTCGCCGAGATCCAGCGCCTAGCCGATGAGCTCGCCGAAGGAATGGAACGCGACACCGAGCACGTCGTGAGTCTCGAGGTCATCAAAAAGCTCGCTCGAATCGAAGAGCTCGCCCGAAACATCAAGAACCGCATGCGGCGCGCGCAGTAAAGAGATTCGCGCAAAGGCGCAAAGAACGCAAAGGCACGCAGCGAGCCGCGACCGTGAGGGGCCGTGAAAAATGTCGCGGCGGCCCAGCGAGGCGCTTGAGGCCCGTTCACGCCGTTCACGGGTCTTTCTAATCTAGCCCAGTCCTTTAGACTAGCCTAGGGCAGATCAGTTCCGAATGGCTGAAGCAGTGAAGCATACACTTCTACTTCCGCGATTCCCCATTGTCGGAAGTGACAGCGCGAGAGCCTCGATCCGGCCCGGCCCTCCAAGAGACGGGCCACTTCGCGCGCTCGCCGCCGAATCCAAGAGGGTGGGCGCGCTTGGCTCTACCCTGCCCGACCAGGCAGGATTTGGCCCTAACGACTCGGTGGCGTGGTACCAGAGCGAAAATGTTGTAAATTATTTTCACCCTGAAGTGACGACCACCTGAACCGGCTCAGAACCCTTTAAACAGGGCGTTAGAGTCATTTGGCGGGGGTTCTGGCATGCCCTCAATGGAGAGTTTGTGGCAACGCTTGTTTCCACCAGGTATCGCTGAGGACTAGAATCTGAACGGGCGAACATCGAGTCTGCGTTGAAGTTCCGTGTCTAGGTCAGGAGGGGTGTCATGCGCCGATGCCTGCTAGCGATCCTCTCGCTGCTGTGTGTGAGTGGAGTAGCTGCTCAGACGCAAGGCTCTGTCCTCGATCGGCCGCCCAGCAGGAGTTTTTTGGTAGCGCTACGCCGCCTTGGGGAGTGTCTGTCAGAAGTTCTCAAAACATTTTATGAGCCTCGGAGTATTGCTGAGCCCGCCCGGGTGCAAGCTCGACACGCCATGAGACGCTCGCCGGCAATCCTCGACCCGATCGACTCACGAGTGCGAGCCGTGGCCTTACCTGTAGCTATCCTATCGGCCTGTGTTCTAGTCGGCTGCCAGAACAGCCCCGCTCCCCTAACAACCGAAGTTCCACTCCATCTCGAAGAGCACCTTGACGCTGCCGTCATCACCGCCTCGGAAGCGCCCGGCGACGTCCCCGAGGCGGTCGAGTGGCGTTTCGATGAGCCGCAGCCAGACTGGAAACCGGGCTGGCCTCCGGACCCCGACGTCGCGCCCGCGACGATCACGCGCACCGAAGACGCCTTACGGGTCACCCTTGGCAAAGACATTGGCGGCGTCAGCATCGAGTTGCCGGATTGGCATCGTGAGGACTGGGCCTATATCGTGGTCCGAGCCCGAACGTCTGAAGGAATCGACTCGATCGCCGTCAGGTTCAACCGCTGGGAGGGATCGGACCCCAGAGCTGACGGTCGATTTTCGGTCGGAGTCCGAGGCGACAGCTCCTATGTCATCCGGGACGGCTCGGTGCAAACTTACCTCCTCCGGGCGGATTCGTCGCGGGGCATCTGGAAAGGGCCATGGCGACAACTCGGCATCTGGTTCGAGACCGACGATCCGGCAAGTATCGACATCCTCTCGGTCGCGCTGACTCCCAAGGAAGCCCGGTACGCGGCCACGGCGGTGGGAGCGGTATAGCCCGGGCAGATAGGTAACACAATTCCCCGATCACATGGGTAACACATTGGCATCCTAGAACAAAAGGAGGACTTTTGTTTTGGGATGGAAGGAGACCCGTGTGCAAGACGAAAGATTGCGATTCGTTCAAGAGGTTCTAACCCGGGAGGATGCCATGGCCGCCGTCTGTCGGCGCTTCGGCGTCAGCCGCAAGACCGGCTACAAATGGCTCGATCGCTACGCCCAACAAGGCGTCGCCGGATTGGCCGATCAATCCAAAGCGCCCAAACGGCAAGCGCAAGCCTTTCCCGCCGAGATCGAGCGAGAGATCCTGGCCTTGCGGGCGCGCTATCCCACTTGGGGCGAAGACAAGCTCAAAGCGCGACTCGAGCGCACCAACCCTGACATCAATTGGCCGGCGCACTCCACTATCGGGGCGCTGCTGAAACGCCACGGACTCACCCACCCCGGTAAGCGCCGGCGCCACGCCACGCCTTCCAGTAAGCTCACCAGCGCCAAGGCGCCCAACCAAGTTTGGGCGATCGATTTCAAGGGTTGGTTCGACACCGGCGACGGCAAACGCTGCGATCCGCTGACGATTTCCGATACGGCGAGCCGTTATCTGTTGCGTTGTCAAAGGGTCGCGCGCAGCAACACGGCGCACGTGCGGCCGCTGATGGAAGCGACTTTCCGGGAGTACGGCCTGCCCACGAGGATCCTTTCCGATAACGGTCCGCCGTTCGCCTCGACGGGCTTGGCGGGGCTTTCGCGGCTCAGCGTGTGGTGGATCCGGCTCGGGATTCAACTGCAGCGAATCGACCCCGGACACCCTGAGCAAAACGGGCGTCATGAGCGCATGCATCGGACGCTCAAGGCCGAGACGGCGACGCCGCCGGAGCGCAACTTGCGAGCGCAACAGCGGGCGTTCGATCGTTTTCGGCAGATCTACAACCAGGAGCGTCCGCACGAGTCGCTAGCGATGGCAACGCCGGCGAGCGTGTATCAGCCGTCGTGGAGGCCGTATCCGGAGCGCTTGCCGGAGCTGGAGTATCCGGATCGGATGCTGCCGCGGCGAGTGCAGAGCAAGGGCGACATTGGGTTGCTGGGGCGTCAGTTGTTTCTCAGCGAGACCTTGGCGGGCGAGACGGTGGGCCTGGAAGAGCATGAGCACGGCTGGGCGGTCTGGTTTGGGCCGCTGGAGCTGGACTGGCTCGAGCGTAGCCTATTCGAGGGCCCGCGGCCGGGCAGGGGGGAGCACCGACTGCGGCGGAAACGCTCGGGGGGCGCCTCCTCCGCTCGCCCTACGGGCTCGCTCCCCCGGCGCCCCCCGAGCGTTTCCGGGAAGGATTTCGTGCAAAGAACCTTCTCTTGGTTCAACCCTTAAACTGTTACCTATGTGGTTGGGGAAAAGTGTTACCTAGGTGCTGGGCTGTTCAGGAGCGAGTGCCGAGACGCGCGGAGGAGTCCACCGCAAGGTCGTGTACGCCCGCGCACCCAGTAGCATCGAGTATCAGGTTCGCGTTCCCGAGGCCGGCCGATTTGACTTCGGGCTCGGTGCGGGCACGGTCGCGCTGTGGGGAGCCCCGACGCTGGCCCGAGCCGCCGCCTCTGCTCGCACGAACGTGATCTTTTACGTGATCGACGGCGGTGCGGCGGACTTCATGAGCGTTTACGGATACAACCGACGCACTACCCCGAACCTCGAGCGTCTGGCGGCCGAAGGCGCCCTGTTCGAACGGGTCTACAGCAACTCTTCCTGGACGAGACCTTCGACCGCGTCCTACATGACCTCGCTCCACAACAGCGTGATGGGAGGGTTGCTGAATTGGAACGACGGCGTGCCGGACCAAGCGGTCACGATGGCCGAGCACATGCATCGGGCCGGCTACCAGACCGCCGTATTTACCGCCAATCCGAACGCGGGAACGCTCAGCAACCTGCAGCGCGGAGTTGATCTGTTCCGGGAGGACTGGAAAGACTTCGCCTACTTCAGGAATCAGAATCACCGGGAGTCGTCACGGTTCCTGCACGACGGTTTTTGGAGTTGGCGGGAGGCTTACCCGGCCATGCCTTACTGGGTGCACTTCCAGACCACGGACGTGCATGAAAATTTCCCCGCCGTTTCCCCCTTCGCGGGTCTATTCGTGGGCGCTGCCGAGCGCGAGACGTGGCGCGAATGGGATGAGCGCCTGGGCGAAGAAGACGGCGGTCACGACGTCTATTCGGACGCTTACGAGAAAACGGGTCTCAGCCGAACTGCATTTTTCTCCCTGCACCAAGGCATGTACGACGAGACCATGGCCCACAACGACTACCAAATTGGACGACTGATCGACCGCTTGAAGGCGACCGGAGAGTGGGAAAACACGCTGCTGATCATCGGTGCCGATCACAGCACGGAAGCCGCGATGGATGACATGGGGATCGCCCTCAGCGAGACGCTACCCCCGCGTTGGGGTCAGCCGATGTTCCGGCCCACGATCAGCCGGGTCCCGCTCATCGTTGTGTGGCCTGGCCGGATTCAGGGAGGACAGCGATTCAGCGGGCCAGTCTCGATGATCGATGTGTTGCCCACGATGCTCGATTTGGTGGGGCTCCCGCCTGCCGAAACGGCACAAGGTCGGTCGCTGGCCCCGCTGCTGCTCGGCCGGGACGGTTGGGAGCCGCGGCCGGTGATCCTCGACGAGTTCAACGTCGACTCTCAGACCGGCAAACTTAGCGGCCTGATCGAGGTCGTGGACGGCCGCTGGGGGGCGTCGCTAGAGATCAACCCGGACCCGGACCGGCCCGAGGAAGAAAAGAGGCCTGTACCGTTGCTGCTCTACGACCTGTGGAATGATCCGATGTGTCTGCACAGCGTTCACGAGAAACATCCCGATCTCGTGAAGAAATACACCGAGTTTCTGCAAGAGCGATACCTCGACCACCGAGAGTTGGGCGAACGTTTTTCCCGATCGGAGGGATCACCCTTGAAACCCGATCAACTCCGCACGCTGCGGTCTTTGGGATACATCCAATGAGCACGTACAAGAGACAGCCGGCGATCCAGATCGTCGAAAACTGGTACGAAGAGTTTCCGCAGCCGAGAGCAGGACTAAGCCTCACCACAGAAACCACTTAGCGCCGATCCGCTGGAAACTGTTGGGATATCGCGCTTGCTTGAGTTTTCCACCAAAAACAGCTGATCTTACTTCGTCGTCCGCCCAAATCCTCTGTAACGGCGAAGGGTTGACGCAGGCGGCAGCTCGCGCCCTCACCACGGTCAGCACAGCTCGTGGATGTCAAGCTCCGACCGATGGCGGTCTACGTGACTTCCGAGATGTCCGGTTCGCGGAAGTAGCTCGACTCCAAACCTCATCGGAGAGGCCATTTGTGGTCTATTCCGCGCTCAGGGCAGCGCGATCGACTTCCACCCCTCTGAGGTAGACGGCGGCGATGCGCCGTGTGTTGGTGATGTCATCCAGTGGGTTCGCCTCGAGCACCAGGAAGTCCGCGCGCTTTCCGGCTTCGAGAGTACCCGCATCGGGCAGTCGCAGCAGATCGGCTGAATTGCGGGTCGCGGCCACGATGACCTGTGACGGTGTCATACCGGCGGCTACCATGTCTTCCATCTCGACGTGCGGCGCCCAGGGCGTGTTGCCATCAGACCCCAGTGCAATGGTGACGCCCTCCGCTGTGAGCCTGGCCAGGTTGCGCGCCTGAATCGCAAAGGCCGCTTGCGCCTCTGGGTTGTCTATAGCCGCCGCCTGCAGCGTCTCCAGCCGGCCGGATCGAAGGGAGCTGCTCAACCAGCTGAGGTCCGTCGCCACACCTCGATTCGGCAGGTTCGGCACGACCGCGAAATCCGGGCGCTCCTTGAACAGCCCCATGATGGCTTCGTCCACGTCCGTGTCTCGTACGCCATGCGCGAAGGCGTCGATTCCCGCGCGCAGAAGCCCTTTTGCGTCCTCGAGAGCGAAGATATGGGCGGTCACGCGCAGGCCATGCTGGTGGGCTTCGTCGATGATTGCGCCGTACAACTCAGGTGACAGCTTGTCGTACTGGCCGTTGCGATCATCGACCCAGATCTTGACGAAATCAACGTTTCTGGCGGCCTGCTCCCGCACGGCCTGACGGGCCTCTTCTTCGGTCGTCACCCAGTACGGGGTCTCCGATCGTCCAGGCTCGGGGGCCGTGATGCCGACTCCGGCCGAGCGGAAGCGCGCCGCGCCGGGAATCTCTTCTTCCCGAATCGACAGGTCGCCCGTATCTCGCCCGAGGCTCATCGCGGCGCCGATCCCGTAGTACGCCCTGCGCCGGAGGTCCTCGATGAGAGCGTCACGCTCCTGGTTGAGGTGGGTATGCGTGTCGATGATCGCGGGCATGACCGTCATGCCGGCCAGGTCCACGCGAGTGGCGCCGGCCGGCGCCTCCACCTCGTTCGTAGCGCCGACCTGGGCGAACTGGCCGCCCTCGACGACGAAAGTGGCGTTCTCTATGGGCGCGCCGCCATCGCCCACGATCAGCCGCGCGCCTTCAAACACGACGGCATCGGTCGTTGGGGTGGGCGTGGCGCATGCGGAGATCGTGAGCAGGACGAGGCAGACCGCAACCTCCACACGATAGGATTTCGGCTTCTTTCGGTACATCGCATCCTCCTAAACGTTGATTAGGCCCCCATAAGTAGGCGGAGGACACAAGTCAGACTATCATCTCCACAGATTTGCTTCACGTCTACGCAGACTTCAGCGGTCATCGATCCGGGACCAAGGAGCCTGCCGTCGGCACGGATTTCGCCGTCGGCACGGGTTTCGACAGTGACGCCGCGCGGGGTCTATACAAGATCGGGCAGTGCATAGGGTTCGCGGTATTCGCGGGTCAAGTAGCCATTCGCCTCTTCATCCCCCGGGAAAGTTTCAGTAGCCGGATCGAATGTCAGCTTGCGCCCGGTGCGGTAAGAGATATTCGCAAGGTGCGCCAAAGCGGTCGAAAGGTGGCCTTCTTCGATCTCGCAGTGCAAGTGCTCGCGGTTGCGCGAGCGCACCGCCTCGATGAAGTTCACAAAGTGCTCGCCGCGGTCGCCGTCGGGGGCGACAATCTCCGGCCCGTCGCTGTACTCGCGGGTGGGGAAGCTCGCATTGCCGGCGGTCTCGTCGACTCCGGCGTCACTGGTCCTGACTCGCGGGATGAAGTTTCCGCTGGTGGCCTTCCAGCCGCCCGCCGATGAGACGTAGCCCTCGGTTGTGTAAAGCACGTCGACCGAGCTGCGTTCGCCATCAAAGGGAGGGCTGTACAGGTTGGTCAATTCCACTTCCATGATCGTTGAGTCGGCGTACTCGAAGCCGGCGTTCTGCACGTTGGGGGTTTCTTGGTCGGAGTCCCACGCATAGACGCCTCCGAACGAATGGATCTTTACCGGGTGAACCTTTTTCGAGGCGCCCCAGCGCAGCACGTCGAGACTGTGGACGCCGGTATTGCCGATGTCCGTTGTCGAGGTGTCCCAGAAGAAGTGCCAGCCGTAGTGGAAGCGGCTGGGGCTGAAGGCTCGGTATTTCGCGGGTCCGAGGAAGAGGTCCCAGTGAACGCCTTGCGGAATTGACGATTCCCTCTCGCGTCCGACAGACGCCCGCCCCTTGTAGATGGCGGTCTTGGTGCGGTAGACGTCGCCGAACCGGCCGGAACGGACGAGCTCCATCGCGGCGCGCGTCCGGGGGGAGCTGCGACGGTTCAGCCCGACCTGCACAAGACGGCCGTACTTGCGCGCGGCTTGGACCATGCGGCGGCCCTCGACGATGGTGTAGGAACAGGGCTTTTCAACATAGACGTCCTTGCCCGCCTGGCAGGCCCAGATGGCGTGGAGGGCGTGCCAGTGGTCCGGGGTTGCGACGGTGATGGCGTCGACTTCCGGGTCTTCCAAAACCTTGCGCAAATCAAAGTGGGTCTTCGGTTTGTAACCGTGTTTGGCTTCTATCGCCGCGACCGACTCGGGGAAAAGGCGCTCGTCGATGTCGCACAGGTAGGCGATGCGGACTCCGGGGATCTTGCCGAATTGCTCGATGTGGGTCTGGCCGCGGCCGTGGATGCCGACGATCGCCAGGTTAACGCGGTCGTTGGGCGAGTCTTGGGCGGCGGCACGGGGCCGGGGCGCGGCGGCAAGCCCGGCGCCGATGGCGGTGTTGGTCAGGAAATTGCGGCGAGTCGTATCAGACATGGAAACTCCGATCCGAAATTGTACACGCTGAGTCGAGCAGGCGTCGCGAGAACCCTGCCCCTGTCCGGATCTGGTATTTCAGAAGCAGTTCCTCAGGGGCTATTCGGCCTACAGGCGCTTTGCTAGAAACGGCAGTCCTTGTTTCCCGTGAAAGCTGTGCTCGCCCGCGAAGACCTCTTGCTCGGCAAGCTCGGCTTTACCGAACACGGCATAGACTTTCTTCACCCTCTCGAAACTCTCCCGGCTTGCCTCCAGCGGGAAGATGGCGTCCTCGTCGCCGGATTCGACGAACAGCGGCCGCGGGGCGATCAGTCCCGCGATGTCGTACATCTCGCACCACCGCAAAATACCCGGAACGTAGTTGTCAATACAGTGCGAGATGCTGAGAACGCTGTCGCGGAAGGTGTTGAGGTAGCCACTGATGAGCGCAGCTTTGATGCGCGGCTCGAGAGCCGCCGCGAAGGTCGTGATGGTCCCGCCGCCGGAGATGCCCATGCAGCCAACCCGATCCGAGTCCAGCTCGTCGCGGGTCTCGATCCAATCGATCGTGCGCATCACATCGTAGACCCGCCAGGCAATCATGGTTTCTCCCAAAAGCAGAGCCGCACCGGCGGCCGGGCGGCACGAGGACTCGCCCAGCTGCTTGGCCTTGGCCCGCGGATCACGGCGGCAACCGAACCCAACCTGTTCAATCGCCACCGCAGCCATCCCATGCTCGACGCATTGGATCGCAAAGTCGTGTTGGTAGCCGTCTTTGTCCGTGCGGTCTCGGCCTTGGTCATTGATGCCAACGATATCGTCCACGCCACGGCCATGACCCGGCAAGCAGATCATTGTGCGGTGCGGGCCTGTGGTGGAATGAGGCGTCAGGAGATACCCCAAGACGATAAGTCCAGGCCTACTCTCAAATACGAACTTCTCGCGCCGATAATTTGGGAAGTCTCGTACTTCGAGCATCTGCGGCTTGAGCGCCGCCGCCTTCGAGGGGAATCCGCCGATTAGCCCGCTCACTTTGCTGCGAAGCTCTTTCTGCCAACGCTCCGCCCTTCGACGCGTGGAGGCCTGGAAGGTCATCGCAAGTGGGGCGTCTTGGTAGCGCGACCGCGCCCAAAACACAGGATCAAACGCTGCGGTCTCGACGCGGTCTTCGAAGCCGTCTAGCGCCCCCGAGTAGCTCGATTCGGTAGCAGCACTCGCAGCGGCGGGGGCCAGGGCCGCGGTCATTCCCACCAGCCCGAGTTCACGACGAGTCAGCTTCTGTGGCATGCCCCCCAGTCTACTTCGTGCGAAGTCTTCCCGCCACGGCCCGCTCGTCTGGCCTGGATCCTCTGCGGCATCGCGACTGTCGTAGCCGTTCTGTTGGGAAGTCTGTACCTCGCCGAGACCTCCAACCGGCCCGCGGGCCCCGCATTGTGGAAGTTCTCGTTCGTGGTGGAAGAGCTGCCCTCGGGGGCGGGCAGGCGATTGGCGATTTCGCCGGATGGCCGGCACATCGCGTTTGTCACCGGTGGAGTTGAAGGGAGGCTGTGGATTCGCGATTTCGACTCGGAGACTCCCCGCCCCATCAGTGGAACCGAGGGAGCGGCGGGACCGTTCTGGGCTCCCGACAGCAGCGTGGTAGGTTTCGCCTCTGGCCGAGAGCTGAGAAGGGTTTCGGTCTTGGACGGCAACTCCGCGCTATTGTGCCCCCTGCCTGCCGGCTCGTATTCAGGGGCCGCTTGGAGTCCGGATGGAGAATCGATTGTCTTCAGCGCCGCCTTCCCGGCCAGGTTGTACGAGGTGTCTTCGCGCGGCGGGAACCCGGAGCTCTTGTTCGAGCCGAAAGCTCCATTTGAAGGGCCAAGCGACTACTCACCGCACTTTTTGCCGCTCGCGGACTCGCGTAAGGCTATCTTGTTCGACGCTGGGACGGAAACCGCGCGAAACATCTTGGTCAGAGACCTCGACGCCGGCGAGTCAAAGGAACTGCTCCAAGGAGCGAACCCGGTCTTCTCCGCGACCGGGCACATCGTCTATCAGACCGACGTCAACGCGGGCGACGTCTGGGCCGTACCGTTTTCACTCGAGACTCTCGACGTCAGCGGGCCGACCTCTGGTATCTGAAGCTGGACTCGAGCCGGGAGCCCGAAGCGGTCCCGTTTTTAGAAACCGGCAATCTCGAAACGACCCCGAGGCTGTCTACCGACGGCCGACTTCTCGCTTATGTCACGGGCGAGACCGGCGTCAGCGAGATCTTCGTTCGCCCCTTCCCCGAAGGAGGGGGCAAGTGGCAAGTCTCCAGAGAAGGCGGCAAGCAACCGGAGTGGAGCCTGGACGGGAGCGAGCTGTTCTACGTCGAGGACGACCTCTTGCTGGTGGCGGCGGTCTCAACCTCGGGCGGTTTTACAGCTGGAACGCCAAAGCCGTTGTTCGCGGATCCCCATTTGCGGGCGTTCCGAGGCACGCCACAGTATGCCGCCTTGAGTGACGGCCAAAGCTTTGTCCTGGTCGACTCGGTGGGAACCGAGACCGCGAATCCGCCGCAAATCCATATCGTGCAGAACTGGTACGAGGCGTTCCGCAACCGCGAACGGGACTGAGGTTTCACGCCGCGGCGGAGGGGCCCTAGCTACTTCCCGGCGCAAAACGCCCGCCTAAGTCCCGCATTTTCAGTGCCGGCTTGTCGCGCAAGCGTCCCGAACGCACATTTTCTATAGGAGTTTCAGGCCTATTTATGCTATAATAAGCCATGACCACACGGCGCCGCCCCCAACGCTGCCTCTTCGAGCCCCTCTTCCCCGAAGATCCCCTCGATCTCTACGAGCCCTGGATGCGTCACGCCGACCGCCTGCTCGACGACGATCAGCTGCTCGACACCGTCTATGACGCCCTCGGCAGCCGCCATCCTCAATCGCGCCGCACAGGCCGCCCGGCCACTCCCGCCGAGGTCGTCTTGCGCCTGCTCATCCTCAAACACGTGCGCAATTGGAGCTTCGATGTGCTGGAACGCGAAGTGCGCGCCAACGTTGTCTATCGCCACTTCAGCCGCATCGGGTTCGACAAAGTTCCCGACGCCAAGACCCTGGGGCGCATCGCCCGCGCGCTCGGGCCCGAGGTGATCGCGCAGTTGCACGAACGTTTGATCGAGCTGGCGCGCGAAGAGCGTGTGGTGACCGGCCGCAAGTTGCGCATCGATACGACGGTGGTCGAAACCAACGTGCATTACCCGACCGATTCGAGCTTGCTCAACGACGGCCTACGCGTGCTCACGCGGACGATGCGCAAGATCGAAGAGGCCGCCGACCACGCCGGCGAGAGGTTGCGCAACCGCCTGCGCAGCGTGCGCAAGATCGTGATGCAGATTGGCCGCAGTGCGCGCTCCGAGCAAGGCGCCGAAAAACGCCGCACGCTCTATTCCAAGCTGCTCGAGACCGGCGGGCGCGTGGTGGCGCAGGCGCGGCGCTTTGCGGCCGAAGTCGCAAGCGGCGTCAAGCGGTCGGCCGAACCGCTGGGCGATGCGTTGCTCCAAGGCTTGCGGAAACAACTCGAAACCATGCTCGATCGCGTCGAACGAGTGCGGCGGCAGACCAAGCAGCGGGTGTTCGGCGGCGACAAGCATGTGCCGGACAAGCTGCTGAGCGTCTTCGAACCAACGACGGAAGTGATTCGCAAAGGCAAGTCGGGCAAGCCGAACGAGTTTGGCAAGATGCTGAAGGTGCAAGAAGCGGAGAATCAGATCGTTACCTCCTATGACGTGTATGAAGAGCGGCCGGACGACCGCGCGATCTTGCTGCACGCGGTCGCAGAACACGAGCGGCGCTTAGGACGCACGCCGCGCCTGGTGGCGGCGGACGCGGGCTTTTCCTCGGCGGCCAACGAGCAGGCCTTGGAGCGGCGTGGCGTGGAGCGGGTGTCGATTCCGAACTACTCAACGCGTGATCCGGTGCGGCGCGGACGGCAGAAGGAGCGCTGGTTCAAGCGCGGGCAGAAGTGGCGAACCGGTTGCGAAGGGCGCATCTCGGTATTGAAGCGCCGCCACGGACTCGACCGCAGCCGCTATCCGGGCCTGGACGGGATGCGGCGCTGGGTGGGATTGGGGGTGATCGCGGACAACCTGATCAACATCGGGGCCTGCCTGGAGGCGCGGGCGACGGGTTGAAGGAGCGGGGCGAGGCGGCGAAACAGGATCGAAACCGCGATCCGACCGGAACTAAGAAAACGCTTTCCAATCGGGCTTGGCTCGCGATAGCGCTTTTTGCGCCAGAAAGTAGCTAGCCCCGAATTGCGAGTCTGTTCGCGGAACCCGCTCCCTTGCGGTCGCGGCTCTGACACCTGCGTCTCAACCTTTGAATCGCGGGCGTCAGAGCCGCGACCGCAAGGGAGCGGGTTCCGCAGGGCTACCCAAGTCCCGGGAAATTCGGGAGCCGCTTCTCCAGAAAGCTGGCGACGCCTTCCTTGAGATCGGGCCGCTTGAGCGACGCCCGCATTTCGACGCCCGCCTTCTCATAGGCGTCGTCGAGATCGCGGACAAGGTCGCCATAGATCTGCTGCTTCATGATCGACATCGACAGCGGCGCGCAGTTCTGGGCGAGATCGGCGGCGTAGGCTATGGCTTGGTCCACGACTTCTTCTTTGGGGCAGACTTGATTCACGACGCCAAGCTCCTTGGCTTCTTCGGACTTGAAGACGCGGCCTGAGACGATCAGGTCGAACGCGCGGGCCGTGCCGATCATCCTCGGTAGCAGCCACGAGCTGCCGTATTCGGCGATCAGGCCTCGCCGCACAAACGCCGTCGTCATCTTGGCCCCCGCGGCGGCGAATCGAATGTCGCAGCACAGCGCGTGAACCAGCCCGACGCCGGCGCAGGCGCCGTTGATCGCGCAGATGATCGGTTTGCGGGTGGACAGCGGGTAGGTCACCGGGCGCTGTTCTTTGGGACGGTCGTCGACCTTCGATGGGTCGATCGCGGCTAGGTTTTGGGTGTCGGCGCCGACGCAAAACGACTTGCCCGCGCCGGTCAGCACGATCGCGCGAACCTTCGGGTCGTCGCCGTACTCGTCCAACAGGTCGTAATAGCGGAACTTCATCTCGTCGGTCATCGCGTTGTTGCGCTCGGGACGATGGAAGGTGATCAGGGCGACCGAGTCGCGGATTTCGGTGAGGACGGTTTCTGCCATGGCGCACATTGTAGGCTAAGCTGGCCGCGATTTGGCCGATAAGCCGCCGAGAGGACGGGCGTGATCGCAGTCGAAGAATCTCTAGAACAACGCTGTGAGGGCCTGCTGAGTTGTCTGCCGCCGTTCCCGCCGGTGGCGATGCGGCTGATGCGCGAGCTGGGCGTCGAGGACGCGAATATCCACGAGATCGTCAACCTGCTGCGATCCGACCCCGCGTTGTCGGCGCAGTTGCTTCGCAAGGCCAACTCGCCGCTCTATGGCTTTGCTTCGCGGATCGACTCGCTGCAGCAGTGTTTGGTGTTGCTGGGGTTCACCGAGGCGCGCAAGGTAGCCTTGACCGCGGCCACGGCAAGCTATGCCGGCAAGGCCTTTCGAACGCCGGAGCTGCGGCGTTGCTGGCGGCATGCGATCGCCTGCGCCGAGATTGCGGCCGAGATCGCCGCGGCGGCGGGAGTCAACGCCGAACAGGCTTACACGGCGGGCCTGATGCACGACATTGGGCGCTTGGGGCTTCTTGTGGCGCGTCCGGAAGAGTACGCCAACTTGATCCGCGAGGCGGAGGTCATTGGGCCGGTTCAGGACTCGGCCTTTTTTCTCAATCGCGAAAAAGAGCAGTTCGGGGTGGACCACTGCGAAGCCGGGCGCTGGCTTGGCGAGCAGTGGAATACGCCGGTCGAGCTGCAGGCGGCGGCGGGACGGCACCACGGTCGGCCCTCTGAAGATGAGTTTGGGACGGTCGAGGTGGTTCACTACGCCTGCGGGCTGGCGGATGCGCTCGGGTTCGCGGTGGCGTCGAACATTGCGGGCCGGCCGTTCGCCCAGATCGTGGCCGACCTGCCGGAGCAGGTGGCGGAGCGTATTGGGTCCGATGAAGGGGGGCTACGAGAGACGATTGAGACCAGGGTGGCGGCGCTCGACGGCCCGGTCGGCGGGACTTCGCAACCGGTTGGGCTCCGAGAGCTCCGCGCGGCGCCGGCGCCCGAGCCGGAAATGGAGCTGGAGCCCGAGTCTTCGGGTAGTTTTGCGTGGATCGCGGTGGCCGCGCTGGCGGCGGTAACCGTGGTCGGGTTTGTGCTGCTGCAGTGAAGTGTTCGACGGCTGCCGGGAGCCCGGCGTCAAGGCTTACTTACGTCCTTGAGCCGCGACCGTGAGGGGCTGTGAAAAAATGTCGGGGATCCAATTCCGGCAAGACGGGCTTGGCATGCCAAGCCCCTACGTCGTTGAAAACAAACGATCGTCCGTAGGGGTGAGGCATGCCTCGACCGTCTTTCGCGCTCAACGGGCGATTTTTTCACAGCCCCTGAGGGAGTGGTCGGTTACAGCCTCCTTATCCGACCGCTCCCTGACCCGGACGAGCCCGAACCCAAAGGTCAAAGGTTCGGCGCTTTTTCCGAGCACCCTGCGTCAGCGGGGTGTCTTCCGCTTACGGTTGCGGCCGTCGCCAGGGTTGTGGGAAGACACCCCGCTCACGCAGGGTGCTCGGAATTCCTGCCGGATTTATGCAGGAATCGTTTACAGACGTGCTTACGGGCGCGGCTCAAGGGCGCAAGCCGACCCGTCACTTGCGTTCGGGGCTCACTGTTCGGCGGCCTTCTCAGCTCCCAGGCCGGTGTTGACGCGGACGCTGAGCTCGACGTACTTCTCCTCGGCTGCAGGTTCGCTCGATAGGATTGACCCCACGTAGGCGGCCAGAAACCCCAGGGGAATGCTGACGATTCCCGGGTTCTTGAGCGGGAACAGAGTCGGAACTTGGATCACCCGCCGCGCCGCCTCGGCTACCTCCGGTCCGTCGACGCCCATGAAGCTTGGGCTTACCAGAATGAGCCCAATCGATGAGAACAGGCCGGCCGCCATCCCCCAAACCGCGCCGCGGGTGGTGAACTTCTTCCAGAAGACCGAGAACAGGATCACGGGCAGATTCGCCGACGCGGCTACCGCGAAGGCAAGGCCCACCAGAAAGGCAACGTTTGCCCCGGGACCGAGTCCGATAGCGATCACGATCGACACCGCCCCCACGACGAACGCGGTCCAGCGTGCGACGCGCACCTCTTCACCGGGGGAAGTCTCTTTGCCGTGGTGCAGCACGTTGGAGTAGAAGTCGTGCGCGAATGAGGTCGACGCGCTGATGGTGAGCCCGGCCACAACGGCTAGGATCGTCGCGAAGGCTACCGCCGAGATGAAGGCGAAGAAGACGTCACCGGCGAGCGCTTGAGCAAGCAGCGGAGCGCTCATGTTGATGCCGCCGTTTTCGGAAATCGCATTACGTCCGACGATGGTTGCGGCGCCGAAGCCCAAGAACGTCGTCATGATGTAGAACGCGCCGATCAGCAGCATCGCCCAGAACACGCTGACCCTGGCGGTTTTGGCGTCGGGGACGGTGTAGAAGCGGATCAGAATGTGCGGCAGGCCGGCGGTTCCGAAGATCAACGCCATGCCCAGCGAGATCAGATCGAGGGCGCCGTAGGGCGGCTTGTAATAGAGCCCCGGCGTGAGGAAGTTTTCCGTGATGGTCTGGCCGCCCGCTTGGTAGCTGACCTGCGAAGTCGCCCTGAAGAACGCTCCCAGGTCGAAGCCGAAGTGAGCCAGCACCAGCACGCTCAGCAGTAGCGTCCCGCTCATGAGCAGGACGGCTTTGACGATTTGCACCCAGGTCGTCGCGAGCATGCCGCCGAAGACGACGTAGACGATCATCAGGATCCCGACGCCGGTGACCGCGCCGGTGAAGCTGATTCCTGAGTCGGCTAACAACAGGCTGACTAGGGCGCCGGCGCCGACCATCTGGGCGATCATGTAGAAGGTCGAAACGGTCAAAGTGCTCAGCGACGCCCAAGCCCTCACCGGGCGTGCCCGCAGGCGGTAGGCCAGAACGTCGGCCATGGTGTATTTGCCGGCGTTGCGCAAGGGTTCCGCGACGACGAAGAGCACCGTCAGATAGGCCACCAGGAACCCGACCGAATACATGAACCCGTCGAAGCCGTAGAAGGCGATTAGGCCCGCGATCCCCAGGAACGACGCGGCGCTCATGTAGTCGCCCGAGATCGCCAGGCCGTTCTGCCAGCCGGTGATGCGGCGTCCAGCGGCGAAGTAAGCGCTTTCGCCGGAAGAGCGGCCGGCGGCCCAATAGGTGATCCCGAGCGTGGCGGCGATGAAGCCGAGGAACATCAGCAGCGGAAGCGACATGTTATTCGTCCGTTGCTGATTCGGCCAGGATCTTGGCCGACATTTGATCGAACCGCCCGGCGATTCGCATGTAGAGGTAGGCCAACCCCCAAGCCATCAGGAACTGGGAGAAGGCAAATAGGTAAGCCCAGTTAACGACGCCCAAGACCTCGCGGCCCATCAGCTCGGGCCAATAGCCCACCAGGACGGGTAGAGCGAAATAATAGACGACGAAGAAGGCTGTCGCGGTGACGACGAAGCGCGTCTTCTCGGCGATCATGCGCTGGTAGTCAGGCGAGTTGTAGATGCGGTCCCATTGCCGTGGTTGGTTGGGGTTCATAGCCGAAGCACACAAGGATACACGGTTCGGCGGAGAGAGTGAGGCTCCGTCCAGTCCAACGGCTCGAGCCAGGGGCTATACTCTTCACTTTTGGGGCTAGCTGGTTTTCTTGCGGGCCTTCTTCTCGGCGGCCTTTGGCTTGACTTTGCTTAATACCTTTGGAGGGCGTCCACGCCGAGGCGTGCCGCTGGCTAGGGCCTCGAGGTTCTTAATGATCTGGTCGAGACGGTCTTTCTCGTCCCGGAGCTGCTTGATCGCGTCGTAAAGGAATTTGCTGGCCATTGATTTGCGCTTCTCAACCACCCTATCGGCCCGCGACGGAACCGGCTGTAGAGCGCTCTACGAACTCCGCATAAAGGCGTTCCGCCCGCGTGTCGATAGTCCCTTCGACATGTTCACACCAGCGACTCCAGCCCCTCCACATAGCGAAGCCGCCATAGTCGGGAAACCGTGGGCGCTCAAGTCTCTGCCGCCTTTCCCGGCCGTGGCCCTCGAGCTCATGAGTCTGCTCGACAACCCCGACGTCTCGATAAAGCAGGTTGTGAATCTGTTGCGAATCGCCCCGGCGCTTTCAGCCGAGATCTTGCGAGTTTCGAACTCAGCGCTCTACGGGCTGGCGAACCGCGTTGACAGCATCTCGCAGGCGGTTGTGGTGTTGGGGAGCGACACGGTGAAGCGCATCGCCCTCACCGCGGCGCTAGGACGCTTTTCGCGGCGTTTCATGAAGAACAAGAGTTTGAAGATCTGCTGGGACCACTCGGTGGCCGGGGGGTTCATCAGTGAAGAGCTGGCCAAGCTGCTTGATGGGCCGGTCGACCGCGCCTATACCGCCGGCTTGCTCCACGACGTGGGCCGGCTGGCGATCTTGGCCTGCTATCCCGATGAGTATGGGAACATGCTCGAAGTCGCGCGGGAGAATGACTTCGACGAGTTGGAATGTGAGCGCCAGCTCTTCGACATCGACCACTGTTCCGCCGGCGACTGGCTGGCGAGAAGCTGGAATCTGCCAAAAGACATCACTGCCGCGATTGCCAATCACCACGATCAGAAACCTCACGACTCAAGCGTCGTATCCATCGTCGCGGCGGCGAACAAGCTGGCGGATGTGCTCGGCTTTAATGTTCTACCCATGCCGAACGAGGCCACGGTAGAGGAGGCGTTGGAGGATCTGCCTCTGCCTGAGCCTGAGAAGGCCTACGAGCGTTTCGAGCACTTCGAAGACGAAATTCGCCAGGCGGTGTCGTCGCTGTCGCCGGCTTGAATTCCGAGCACCCTGCGTGAGCGCGGTGTCTTTCCCTTTACTCGGTCGACGCTCATAACTGCAATGCAAGGAGAAGACACCCCGCTGACGCTGACGCAGGGTGCTCGGCAGCGGTTCCGCATCCAATTTCCCTGAGGGTCGGAAACCATTGATTTAGCGGGTGTTTGGGGCTGGGCCTGTGGTCCGAGCAGATTCGCATTCCTGTTGAGGAGTTGCAGCGCAGTTGGTTCTGGCATATTGTATATATATCAGTCATGAAGACAGCCCCGGCTCGCTCCAGCCTCGCCGATGCCGAGCGTAAGCTGCGCTCCCGCATCGCCCAGCTGGTCCACGGCCGCTGGTTGCTGCATGGCACCGTGGCGCCGCGCCAACGCGTCTGCGGCAAGCCCAACTGTCGCTGCGCCCAGGGTCAACTGCACGCCTCGCTCTATCTGGTGCGCTCGCGCCGGGGAAAGGTGCAACAGCTGTTCGTGCCGCGCAGCTGGGAGCAACGCGTGCGCCAGGCCGTAGCCGACTATCAACAGCTCGAGCGGCTGCTCGAAGAGGTCTCCGAGCGCGAGTGGAAGCGGCTCCAAGACCGCCGGGAGGAGTGACGTTCTTCGACGTCTGATCCAGTACGCGGAGAAGGGTTACGGCCTGCGCAGCCGCCTTCTCGCCGGGGTCTCGGATTCCCGCCCCAAGCCGCGCATCCCCACCCGCGCTGTCGTCGAGTCGACGCTGGCGCTGTTCTGGGCCCGGCTGGGCAGCCTGAACGCTTTGGAAACGCTCGAGGGGGCGCCGTTTTGGAAGAAATGGCTGGGCCGCAAGCTGCCCAGCGCGGACACCATTGGCCGCGTCTACAGCTCGCTCGACACGGCCGTGCTGCGGCAAGCGATTCGGCAGCTGTATGAACGCCTCAAGCGCAACAAGGCCTTGCCCGGCATCGGCGGATTAGGGGTGGCTGTGATCGACGGTCATGAGTCTCACGCCAGCTACCGCCGTTGCTGTGGAGGCTGTCTCGAGCGCCGCATTCAGCGCAGCGACGGCGAACAGCTGCAGTACTATCACCGCCAAGTGACGCTGCAGTTGCTCAGTGACGCGCCCGCCGCCTCGCCATTCAACATCCAAGGCGAACCGCTTCCGCTGTTGCTCGACGCCGAACCGCAACTCCCCGGCGAGGACGAGCTGGCCGCCGCCAAACGTTTGCTCGAACGCGTTCTAGCCGCTTACCCACGGGCGTTTGATGTTGTCTTGGCCGACGCTCTTTACGCCGCCGCGACGTTTGTGAACTTTCTGCTGGCGCACGGCAAGGACGCCGTCATCGTGCTCAAGGACGAGCGCCGCCACCTGTTTCAAGACGTTCAAGGACTGTGGCGAACCCAGCCCCCACAGGCGGGCGAGTATCGCTCACGCAATTGCCAATGGTGGGATCACGAGGGCTTATTATCGTGGCCGCAGGTCGCCCAGCCCTTGCGCGTCGTTCGTTCGGTGGAGACTTGGCGGCGGCGCTCGCAGCTTGACGGCGAGCTCCACGAGCATCAAAGCGATTGGGTTTGGCTAACGACTTTGGGGTCGCGGCAAGTTTCCACGGCGCAGCTGGTGCGCTTGGGCCATCAACGCTGGGACATCGAGAACCGCGGCTTCAACGAGTTGGTCAACGGCTGGCATGCCGACCACATCTACAAGCACGAACCCCACGCCATCGAGACGTTTCTCTTGACGACGTTTCTGGCATTCAATCTCTACCACGCTTTTGTCGCCCGCAAGCTCAAACCGTCGTTGCGGCGCGGCAAACCGCGAGTCTTTTGGGCGCGGGTGATGGCGGCGGAGCTGTATCAGGCGGCCACGGGCCCCTCGCCCTAGCACGCGAGTCGACTCCCCCGCCCACCCCGCGCCTGCCAGTAAGCGGCCCTGCCGCAAGAGCCGCCGGGGTGTCTTTGCCCTGCGATTCCCCACCTATTTCCGGGTCAGGACCGCGTGCGAATCTGCTCGTCCTTCACCCCCACGCCCCTAAATCCCTCGATTCCCAACTACTTCCGCCTTCTGACTCAGCCTCGTTGCGGAATCGCTGGGTGCTCGGATTCCCATTTGACATGCCGGCTCGGGACCGTTAACGTCGAAGTACCCCCAGGCGCCAATTTGGCCTAACAGGGAAGTCCGGTGCAATTCCGGCGCGGTCCCGCCACTGTAAGCGGTGAGCTGATCCATCCTGCCACTGAAGCGAGAGCTTTGGGAAGGCCGGATCGGCGTGGGTGAGCAAGGCTCATCCGAAGCTGTAAGCCAGGAGACCTGCCTGAGGGGTGATGTCGGCGCATCGTTTCCGCTAGGCACGGATCAGCTGACTGGCCGCCCAGTTCCTCTAATTCCGCCTAGTCGGAGTGCTGCCGCACGACGCACTCTTTGTTTCGCCCGCGAAGACGGGCGCCGGAGGCGGAATCGATGGTTTCGTGTAGAAGATCGCTACTCAGCGCGGTGGCGGCCGCTTATGCGTTCGCAATCGCGCCAGTCCACGCGGAGAGCCTGAGCGGCCGGGTCCTCGACCCGGACGGGGCCGTCGTCGTGAACGCACAATTGCGCCTCTTCGACCGCACGAGCGGCAAGCTGCGCCAGACTCAAAGCGCGGGCGACGGGGCGTATTCATTCCCCAACATCGCCGCCGCCAACTACCTGCTCGAAGGAGAGGCGGCCGACGAGGCTCTGACGGGCTCGCAACAGATCACCGTGAGCGGCGACGCTATCGCGGATCTCGCCTTGGCGATTTCGGGGGCGCAAGTTGAGGTAGTCGTCACCGCCTCAAGTACGCCCCTGACGCTGCAAGAGACCGCCAAGGCGCTCGATGTCGTCGACTCCGAGGAGATCGCCCTACGCAACGAGTTCGCGGTCTCGGAAGCCATCCGGAACGTGCCCGGAGTTCGCGTCCAACAGCTTCGCGGACCCGGCAGCCTTGTCACCATTCAGACGCGCGGCTTGCGAACATACGACACGGCCGTGTTGATCGATGGGCTGCGCTTCCGCGACGCAGCCGGCTTACAGGGCGACGCTAGCGCCTTTTACTCGGACCTGATGGTCGTCGACACCGAGCGGATCGAGTTTCTGCGCGGGTCGGGCTCATCGCTCTACGGCTCTCATGCGATGGCGGGGGTCATCAACATTAGCTCGCGCCAGGGCGGCGGCGAGCCCCACGGTGAAGTACGAGCCGAAGGCGGCGGGTTGGGCATGTTGCGCGGAGTCGCCCGCCTCGGGGGTGGGTTAGACCAGGATCGGTTCGTCTACAGCGGTGGGATTTCGCACCTCAATGTCACACGGGGCTACCGCGACGGGAGCCCCTACCGCAACTCCGGCGCACAGGGCTTCGCGAAGTACAACTTCACGCCGAAAGCTTCGCTGAGCGGTCGGATCTGGGGCGCGGACGCCTTTGCGAGCCAGAATGAGTCGCCGGCGTTTCCGGACTCGGTCGTCGCGAACTTCCCCGGGTCCGGGCCCGTGCCGGCCCGCGCGCTCCCAAATGACCAGCTGGCGCTGTTCGAACAGGGCTTACCGTTCCAAGCTGGTTCGGCGACGTTTGTTCCCGATCAGATCGACCCCGACGGGCGCCGCGTGGCGTCGTTCGTGGCGTCGTCGGTAGCCTTCCAGCAGGAGCTGACACCGAACAGCTCCTACCGGCTGGCGTATCAGTTGGTTGACACCAACAGGTCGTTCCAGGATGGGCCCGCCGGGCCGGGGATGTTCGATCCGGTTGTGAGCAACAGTAATCGATTTGACGGACAGACCCACTTGTTCCAAGCGCGAACCGATCAGCGCATCGGCGCTCACAATCACTTGAGCGTCGGCTATGAATTTGAGGATGCGCGGTTCCTAAATTTCAATACCGACGAGAGCCCGGCCCCGCTCGAGAGCCGGGTGGACATCGGCCAGGCCAGCCAGGCCGTGTTTGCGCAAGACCAGATTCGCCTACTCGAAGGAGCGCTGCAGTTGTCGCTCTCGGGTCGAGCGCAGTTTTTCGATCTTGGCGCGGCGACGTTTTCGGGGACACAGAGTCCTTACGAAAACACCCCGTTCAATTCGCCGCGGAATGCCTATATGGGCGACGCGGCGGCGGCGTATTTCTTCAAGGCAAGCCAAACAAAGATCCGGGCTCATGTGGGTAACAGCTTTCGAGCGCCGTCGCTGTTTGAACGCTTCGGCGGCTCGTTTTTCTTTGGCTCGTTCAGTTTCTCGGGCGACCCGCGGCTCAACCCCGAGCGCTCGGTCGCGTTCGACGCCGGGATCGACCAGTGGCTGGCCGGCTCGAAAGTTCGCCTCAGCGGGACATTCTTCTACACCAACCTGCAAGAGACCGTGATCTTCGACTTCGCGAATTTTCCGCCGAACGACATCTTTGGCCGCTTCGGCGGCTTTCGCAACTCGAGCGGAGGCATCGCTCGCGGAGCCGAATTCAGCGCCCAGTTTACGCCGGCTCGCAGCACCGACATGCGGACCTCGTACACCTACACCAACTCGGACTCGCGGACCCCGCGCATCGGCACGGACTTCTTCCAGATTCCCGGCCTGTCGGACCACACCTTCACGTTCACCGCGACCCAGTGGATCGCCAAGCGTTTCAACGTAACGTTCGACTTCTTCGCGGTGAGCGACTACTCGCAGTCGCCGTTTGGAGCGCAGCGGCGCCAGCTCGTTTTCGACGGCCCCGCCAAGGCGGACGTGGTCTTCAGCTACGATGTTCCGCTCGCAGGAGACAAGAGCGTCGAGGTGTATGGCAAGGTAGAAAACGTGTTTGACAAGCAGTACTATGAGGACGGTTTCGGGTCGCCTGGAGCGTGGGCGATCGGAGGCATTCGCTTCAAGTTCTGAGGGCTTTGGTGGCTGCGTCAGCTCTTTCGATGGTGAAAACGGCCCTGCGCGGGCGCGAGCAGGTCTGCGAAGCCTGCGGCGAGTCGTTCACCTGCGGGCCGGCCTTAGGTCCGTGCTGGTGCTTCAAGGAAAAGGTGTCAGCCGAGCTGCGCGAGGCGCTCAAGCAGAAGTACGGCGATTGCATCTGCCAAGAGTGCTTGAGCCGCGCGCGTGAGGGGCTGTGAAATAAACCCGTCGTGGCCGCCGAAGCTCCCCTGGGGCGGTTCGGAATGGCGCGAGTGGATCAAAATGGGATAAAACATGAGGGCAAACGAATGTTCGGATAACTTGGCGGCGGCGTCCAACGCCCTTATTATATGGGCGAACAACAGGTCTTAGTCGAGCTCGAGCAACGCCCCGCCAAGCCGCGCCAAGCCGTGCCCGTTGACCAACTGCAGCTGCGACAGCCCAATCGCGACCAATTCACCTATGCCGCGATCGACGTCGAACGGCTCGTGCCGGCCGACCATCTGGTGCGCGCCGTCTGGGAGCTGAGCGGCATGCTCGACCTGTCCGGCTTCGCTGCTCATCTGGAAACCCGCAAGGAGTCCGCCGGGCGGCCGGCATGGGATCCGCGGTTGCTGGTCGCGATCTGGATCTGGGCGTATTCGGAAAGGATGAGCTCGGCGCGTGAGATCGCGCGTCAAAGCCGCTATCGGCCGGAGTTGGAGTGGTTGTGCGGCATGGCGGTCGTCAATCATCACACTCTTTCGGATTTTCGGGTATTCCACTCAAAAGCTCTCGAGAACTTGTTGACACAGGTATTGGCGCTGCTGAGTCAAGAGGGGCTGGTGGATCTCGAGCAGGTGGCCGTCGACGGCACGCGGATCCGGGCGCAAGCCTCGGGCGGGTCGCAACGCAGGCGTCCGACGCTCGAGCGGCATCTCGAACAAGCGCGCGAAGCGGTGCGTCAACTCTCGGAAGAAGCCGACGACGAGGGTTCGAATCGGCGGCGTCAGGCGGCGCGTAAGCGGACCTTGCGGGAGCGAGTCGAGCGGATGGAGCAGGCGCTGGAGGAACTGCCCAAGGTCGAAGCGGGCAAGCGCGACGAAGAGCAACGACGCCAGGCGCGGGTGAGCGAGAGCGAGCCGGAAGCGCGCCCGCAACACGAATCCAACGGCGGTTGGGGACTCGGCTACAACGCGCAGCTGGCGACCGACGCCAAAGAGAAGATCGTGGTCGGCGTGGAGTTGACCAACAACGCCTCCGATGCGGGCCAGCTGACCCCGACGCTGGACGATGTGGAAGGGCGCTTCGAGCGAACCCCGAAGCAAGTGTTAGCGGACGGGGGCTACGCCAACCAGGCCAACATCGAGGCGCTGGCAGCCGCTGAAATCGAATACGCGACGCCGGCGCCGGCGCCGGACAAGGGCTCGAAGGCGGCGTTGAAAGCGGCGGGAATTGGGCCGCGCTACGCGCCGAAGTTTTTCATCTACGACGAGGCGACGGACACGTTTCTGTGTCCGGCCCAGCGGACCTTGACGTATCAGCGATCGTCGCTGAAGCGGAAGCGCAAATATCGGCAGTATCAGGCAAAAGAAGCTGATTGTCGCGAATGCGCACAGCGACACAAGTGCTGCCCCAAGAGCGGTCATCGAACGTTGAGCCGCAGCGAAGAGAACGCGGTGATGGCGAAACATCGGCGCTGGATGGAGAGCGAGCGTGGGCGGGCGGCGTATCGCAAGCGGTCCGAGACGGCGGAGTTTCCGAACGCCTGGTTGAAAGAGCGATTGGGGGTGCGCAAGTTTCGAGTACGAGGGCTGCGGAAGGCGCGATCGGAGCTTTTGTGGGGGGTTTTGGCGTACAACATTGCGGCTTGGATCCGGCTGGTCTGGCGTCGTGGGCCGGAGTGCGGGCTGGCGGCGCAAGCGGCGGCGTAGCGGCGGTTGGGGGGGCGAAAAGGGCCGGGAAACGGCCCGAAACGACCGTTTCCGGGCCGCTCAGGCGGTCAATCAGGAGTCGAGGCGCAGAAGTTGCGGTTTCGGCAGGGGCGGCGTTCGGCAGCGCTGAGCTTGGCGTGCGCTTGGCGCTCCCGCGCGCCGACGCGACAATAGGTTTTCTTCACGGCCCCTGAGGGGCCGTGAAAAAATGTCGGCAATCCGATTCCGGCAAGGCGGGCTTGGCATGCCAAGCCCCTACGTCGTTGAAAGCAAACGATCGTCCGTAGGGGCGAGGCATGCCTCGCCCGTCTTTCGCCCTCCCCTAGGGATTTTTTCACGGCCCCTGAGCAAGCGGTCGGTTGAAGCCGGGAATCCCCGATGACATTTGACTCCATCACGCAAGACCTCCGCCACGGAGTCAAAACCCTCCGCCGCGACGCCGGCGTCTCCTCACTCATCATCCTCGTCCTCGCCCTGGGCATCGGCGGCAGCTCGGCGATCTTCACGCTGCTCAGCGCCGCGTTCCTTGACCCGCTGCCCTACCAAGACGCCGGGCGACTGGTCACCATCATCGAAGACACGATGGGCAGCGTAGGCGAATCTCATTTCGTCGAGATCCGCCGCCGCGCGCGAACGTTCGACCAACTCGCGTTCATCGAGCACCGCGACATGCAACTGACCGCGCCGTCGGGCCCGGTGCGCGTCTACGCCTCACACGTCAGCGCCTCGTTCTTCGAGCTGCTCGGCGCGAACGCCTCCCTCGGCCGGACGTTTCTCGAGAAGGAGAATCACGTCGGCGCCGCGCGAGTCATCGTCGTCAGCGATCGCTTTTGGCGGACCCATCTCCAGCAGGATCCTCAGGTCGTCGGCCGAACCATCCGGCTCGACGGCAAGCCCGTGACCGTCGTCGGCGTTTTACCCTCGACGTTTCACTTCGACTATCCCAGCCTGCGGATCGCCGAGCCCGTTGACGTTTACGCTCCGTATTTGTTCGAGTCGAACGGGCTCGACAGCCCCGGGGGCGGCGGCAACAGTACGGTGAGAACGCTGGGACGCCTGCGCGAGGGAGCGACGTTTGAGCAGGCCCAATCCGAGCTCGACGGCCTCGCTGCCGCCTTCGTTCGCGAGTATCCGGCCCGATATGAGCGGCGCATCGAGATCCGGGGAGGCTTCGGCTTTATCGTTCGACCGCTGCGTGACGCCATCGCGGGAAGCCAACGCGGGCTGCTCTGGCTGCTGGTGGGAGGCGTCGGTCTGCTGCTGTTCACCGGCTGCGCCAACACCGCTCAGCTTTTGCTGGCTCGCTCCATCAGGCGCGGACGCGAGGTCGCTATTCGTTCGGCGCTCGGCGCTAGTCGGCCGCGGCTCATCCGGCAGTTCCTGATTGAAGGACTACTGCTGGCCACCGCCGGCGGCGGCGCTGGACTCGTCGCGGCGCCCTGGCTCGCCCGCGTTCTCGTCGCGACGATGCCTAGTCGGAGTCCTTTGCTCGAATCCGCTCAAATCGACGCGAGAACCCTCGTGTTTACCGCCGCCGTTTCGCTCCTATCGGCGCTCGCCTTCGCGATCGTGCCTGCGTTGAAAGGCAGCCGCTGGACCCTCACTCCGGCCCTGAATTCCCGCGCGGCGATCGGCGAAGGCAACCGCTGGCGCCACGCCATGGTCGCGCTCGAGGCGACGCTGTCGGTGTTCCTGCTTTGTGGCGCGGCCCTTGTCGCTGAGAACCTCTGGACGCTGATGTCAGCCCCGATGGGATTCGACCCCAACGGCGTCACGGCCATGCGGCTCAAGCTTCCGCTGGAAAGCCAGTTCGGTCCGGACAACCGCGTGAA
Source organism: Bryobacterales bacterium (assembly GCA_965247515.1). GTDB lineage: Bacteria > Acidobacteriota > Terriglobia > Bryobacterales > UBA6623. Next base: position 4,236,336 of record OZ252029.1, read on the forward strand.
TGCCGCCCTCCAGCGCTACATGGACGCTATCGATGCGATCCCTGGAGTCGAATCCGCCGCAAGCGTCACCGGGCCGCCATTGATGGCCAATCGCGGCGGATGGGCGGTGCTTGATGGAGTCATAGAAGCCAATGGCGAGCCCAAGCGAGTCCTGAGCTGGAGCAACCTGGTCAGCCCGAACTACTTCGAAACCTTGAGAATCCCACTGCTTGCCGGCCGGACGTTTCGCGACAGCGACGCACTCGGCGCGCCGTGGGTCATGGTCGTCAACGAAGAATACGCTCGCCAGTTCGGCCTCGGCGCCCAGGTCATCGGGAAACAGATCACTGAGCCCGACGTGACCTTTACCGTGGTCGGCCTCGTCAGCACTGTGCGGAGTCGCCGTCTCAACTCGGAACCGTTCCCCGAGTCCTATCTCTCGGCGTATCAAATCGCTTGGGCGAATACCTATCTGGTGGTTCGTTCGGGGCTGCCGCGGGGACAACTCGTCCGGAATGTCGAACAGGCGGTGCAAAGCATTGACCCCGACCAGGCCGTTTACGGTGTCCAGACGATGGAAGAGCTCGTCTCGAACACCCTCAGCCAGCCGCGCTTCAACGCGTACCTGGTCGGCGCCTTCGCCCTCCTGGCGGTCGCGATGGCCGCAACCGGGTTGTACGGAGTCGTCTCCTCGCTGGTATCTCAGCGGACGAGTGAAATCGCCGTGAGGCTTGCGCTGGGGGCCGGCCGGGGCGACATCGCACGCACGATCCTCGGATCCACATGCCTCTGGGTGGTCGTCGGCATCGCGGGCGGCGTCGGGCTGGGGTACGCCGCGCTGGAGACGATTCGGTCGTTGTCGAGCATCCAAATGCAGGTTTCGCCGAAGGTCTTTTCCGGTGTAGTCGCGCTCTTCCTAGTCGTAACTGTCGCGGCAGTCTACGCTCCTGTGCGCCGCGCCAGTCGAACAGCCCCCGCCTCGGCGCTGCGTGCGGAGTAGACTCTCATTAAGCCTTCATCAGCTGCACATACGGGTCGACGAAGCCTTGATCCCCGTAGCGGTCGTGGCGCCGCACCCACTCCATGCCGTAGTGCAGGCTCTCCTCGTCACGGCCTTTCGGGACGATGTCAAGCAGCTGGTACACGCCAAGAATCGCCTCCAGCCCGCGCCCGTACGAGGAATAGGTGTGGAACACGTCGCCGGCGTCGTCTTTGTAAAAGACGCTGATCCCCGGCCCCTCGGTCGACGGAAACATGCGCTTGCCGTAGTTGTAGTACATTTCGCCGTTCTCGAGCTCCTCCGGCGTAAACGTCACGTGGAAGTCGCGATTGAACTCGCTCCCGAGCGAAGAGACCCACTTGAACCGCCAGCCCATGCGCAGCTTGAACGCCTCGGCGCTTTTTCCGAGCACCCTGCGTGAGCGGGGTGTCTTCCGCTTACAGTTGCGGCCGTCGCCCGGGTTGTGGGAAGACACCCCGCTCACGCAGGGTGCTCGGAATGCCTGCCGGATTTGTGCAGGAATCGTTTACAGCGGTACTGACGCGCCGCCAGTTTCGACTCAAAGTTCCAGCTTGCCCCGGTAAATCATGTCCTTGAGCTTGAATCGGGCGCGGACGGAGAAGTCAGCCGCCGAGAACTGAAATTCGACAGTTCGGTCGGCCGGGGTAATCTCGCGGTCTCGTGGGAACTCGAACAGCACTCCCGGCGTTCCGGGGCGCGGAATGACTTCGGCGCGGACTGGTCGAAGCAGGGTCCCGTCTTTGAGTGACAGCGAGGCGGCATGCTGGAGCCGTTCAGGTTGCTGGGCGACGTGCGCGATCGCCGGTGGGAGCCCCGAGAGCGAGATCGAGTAGCGGCGCTTATTTTCGACAGGCGGCTCGTCGCGGCTGGCGCGGGCCAAGGCCAGTTGGATCGGTCTCGCGCTGCGCCAGCGGGCGACGACTTCAGACTCGAATGCATGGTTGACCCCGAGAGGTCCAAGTCGTCCCCATCCGCCGTCGGGAAGGCCAATTCCCCCACCGCCGGGGAAGCCGCCTCCACCGCCACCGCGCCGGCTGCCGGGGAACCCGACCCCGCCGCGTGAGCCTCCGCTGCCGATGCCGCCGCCCGTCTCGCCGAAGAACTCAACTTTCGCCGGGCGGGCCCAGGGCGAATCCTGGAGCAGTTGCCGCACCTGGTCGGGACTCCAATCGTCGTTGGTCGCCCAGAACGGGGCGGCCCAGAGTACTGCGGCGACGATCGGGCCCAGCCCGGCAACTCGAAACGAGAGCATGGTTCTTCGTACGTGCTCCAAATGCCCCCGGTGTCGCTGGAACTGTAAATTCGGTGTTAATTGCGTACGGCGGCTTGTGTCCCTAAACTGAACCCTGCATGTTTGTACCGCCCAAGTTCTCAAGTCGGGAATCGAGAGACGGCCGGCTCTCAACGCGCGTTTGGGTGACCGCTGACGCCCCGTTCGTCTACCCCGAGCAGGCAGCCGGCATCGTTCGGCAACGTCGATCGACAGGCGTTGCATTCTCAGGCGGCGGCAACCGGGCCATGGTCGCCGCGTGGGGCCAGCTGCGCGGCCTGGTGGACTCAGGGCTCATCGATCAGGTCGACTACATCTCCTGCGTCTCGGGCGGATCGTGGGCCTCAACCGCGTTCACCTACTACCGGGACGGCGCCCGCGACGATGCTGAGTTCTTGGGCCCCGCTCGTCGAGCCCGACCGGATTCGCCGCTCCGAGCTCGAACGAATCTCTCCCAATTCGCTTGGAATCACGGCGACCGAGAGCTTCATGAGTCAGCTGATCGAAGGCGCCCTGCACGCGCCGATGGGGCGCAGCACGCCGAACAACGTCTGGCTTCATGCGGTCGGCCGGACGTTCTTCGAGCGCTTCGGCATCTACGACAACGAGCGGCCGTCTTTCTTCAGCTACGACGAAGAGTCGGTGCGTGACATCGTTTCGCGGAACCCCAGCCTACGGGAGGACCAGTTCTACACCGTCCGCAACCAGACCGGCGACGCCCGCAGACCGTACTTGATCATCAACTCGACACTGATCTGGCCCGGCGTCGGCGGCGAGAACTTCTTGCACTTCGAGCATTCGCCGCTTTCAGCCGGCAGCAAGCAGCGGCTGACCGTTTACGAGTCGCCGGAGAATCAATCCGGGGAGAGCGCGAGGCTCGGGGGCGGATTCATCGAGCCCTTCGCCTTCGGATCCCCCGCGCCGCGGAGTTGGCCTCCGGATGACCATTGCAAGTCAGCGGCGGGCTCGGATGGATGCGCCTTCGTCGAGCCGCCTGAGCGACCTTACGATTTGGCTTTCGCCAGCGGAACCAGCAGCGCCGCGTTCGCGGCCACCGGGGCGACCATGGGCGGCCGGATACCTTTCTTCGGCCAGATGACGCAGCAAGGCCCGCCGCTCCACCGCTATTGGCCGACGCCGGGGCTGGACTCGACAACGCCGCCGCGGGACGAGGCTTACACCTTCGGCGACGGCGGGAGCTTGGAGAACCTGGGAGTGATTCCGCTGCTGGTTCGCGGGGTGCAAAACCTCGTGGTTTTCGTCAACACCGAGCGGCGGCTCGATGTGGACTACGACCCCTCCGACCCCGACAACAATCCGCCAAGCATCTTTGGGCTCGACGGCGGAATCTCTCCGCTGTTCGGCGTCCGTCCGGCGGACCGAAAACAGCCCCCGACCCCAAACAATCAGGTCTTTCGCAAGGAGGAGCTCGCGACAGTCGTGCGAGCGCTACAGCGAGCTCACTCCGGGCGTCGCGGAGAGGTCGGGCCCTGCATCGTGGAGACTCCGCTCGAAGTTCAGCAGAACGACTGGTGGGGCGTTGAGGGCGGCTATACGGCGAAGGTCTGCTGGGTGTACCTGGAGCGAGTGGGAGTCGCGCCTCGACCCCGAGCTCGCGCGCTCGATAGCCGCTGCCTACCAGGCCGGGCCCAAGGAAAAAGTCCCCTTCTGGGGCTTCCCAAATTACAAGACGATGTTTCAAAGCGGCAAGGGTCAGATCCTGGCGATGCACGCCCGCGAGGTGAATCTCTTGGCGGACTTTACGGCTTGGGTGACGGCGCGGTCGAGTGGGTCGCGGGTGATTGAGGAGACGTTGCTGGCCTAATCCCGCGACTGCGCCACGGTCCAACATGTGTTGGCTTTCCGATTGAGCCCGGCGCCGGTGGCGGCGGGAAGGAACTTAGCTCAAACGTCTCCCGTGAATAGCGACCGACAGACGCCCGTGTGAGTTCGCAACCCGCCGCCACCGGCGCCGGGCTCAATCGGAAAGCCAACTGTCTCGCAATGGTGGGAAGGAAGCGCCGCCTCGATCCGTAGTATTCTTGCAGCGAGCTTCAAATGCCGGGCTTACTCCTACTCCAGGGCGCGCTCGACCTCGAAACCTACTCGAATGTCGGGGCCGACGCGACCGCCTACTTCCTGATCGCGGTGGCGGCGACCCTGCTGTTCGTCATCAAGCTTGGCCTGCAATTGTTCGTCGGCGATGTTGAGGCGGACCTCGACACCGACTTGGACGCGGATCTCGATTCAGACATCGACAGCACCGGCAACTTTCAGCTGCTCTCGCTGCTGTCGGTGCTCGCTTTCTTGATGGGAGCGGGCTGGATGGGCCTGGCCTGCCGCGTTAGCTGGTCGCTGGCCGCGGGCGTTTCCGCGTTTGCCGCCTTTGGCTTCGGTCTGGCGCTGATGGTGCTCGCTTCCGGGCTGATGTACGGGGTGAAGCAGATGACGCAAGTCAAGACGGTGAACCCCAACACAGCCATCGGCAGCATCGCCAAGGTGTACCTGACAATCCCCCAGAAAGGGAAGGGGCGAGGGCAGATCGAGGTCGCGGTTTCGGGCCGACGCCGAGTCTTGCCGGCTGTCAGCGAGGGGGATGAGATCCCAGTATTTACCAGTGTGAGAGTCCTGGACGTGCGCAGCGACCGAAGCTTTGTCGTCGCGCCGAAGTCCGACCAAACCAAGAAACCGCCGCGGGCGCGGCGCTAGCCAAGAGGAGGCTTTTTGATGAACATCATTCCTTTGATGCTTCCGGTCGTCGTCGTTTTTCTTTTTCTGGCGATCGTGATTTTCGTGACGAGGCAGTACAAGCGCTGTCCGTCGAACCGTGTCCTTGTCGTCTACGGCAAGGTCGGCGGCGAACAAGCTGCGCGCTGCATTCACGGCGGCGGCGTGTTTATCGTTCCGCTGTTCCAGGACTACCAATACTTATCGCTCGAGCCGATGACGATCGACATCGAGCTCACCGGGGCGCTCTCAAAGAAGAATATCCGCGTCAACGTGCCCTCGACCTTCACGGTCGGCGTCTCGACCGAGCCGACGGTGATGAACAACGCCGCCGAACGCCTGCTCGGGCTAGGCGATAAGGACATTGCGAACCAGGCGCGAGACATCATCCTCGGCCAAATGCGGCTCGTGATCGCTACTTTGTCGATCGAAGAGATCAACCAAGACCGCGAGAAGTTCTTGGATCTAATGAACAAGTACTGCGCCGGTGAGTTGTTCAAGATCGGCCTCGACGTGATCAACGTCAACATTCGGGACATCACCGACGAATCGGGCTACATCGACGCCATCGGCAAGAAAGCGGCCGCGGAGGCCATCCAAATCGCCAAGGTCGAGGTTTCGCAGCAGGTGAAGGAAGGCGCCATCGGCGAAGCGACCGCAAACCGTGAGAAAGAGGTGCAGGTCGCCAATCAAGAGGCCGGCGCGACGATCGGTCGGAAACAAGCCGAACGGGACCAGCGAATTCGTACGGCCAAGCTCGAAGCCGAGGGGGTATCGGGTGAGGCTGAGGCGCAGAGGGAGCAAACCATCGTGAGCGCCGAACAGCAGGCCTTGTCGGTACAGGGCAAGAAGGAGGCCGAGGCGACTCAACGCATCAAGGTGGCTTCTTTCGAGGCTGAAGCGGTCCAGGGGGAGAACCAGTCGCAAGCGAGTATTGCCGAATACAACGCGACCCTAGCCGAGCGCCAAGCTGAATCGCGCCGACGGGGCGAGGTCGCTACGGCCGAGGCGGCCCGCGACGTCCTTGTGGCGGAGAAAGAACGCGAGCTGGCGCGACTCCAGAAAGAACAGATCGTCGTGCAGCAGATCGAACGGCAGAAGGTAGAGATCGACGCCGAGGCCGAGGCTGAAAGAATCCGGCGAATCGCGAAGGGCAACGCCGACGCCGTACTCGCCACCTATCAAGCCGAGGCGGAGGGCGTCCAACGCGTCCTCGAGGGCAAGGCGAAAGGCTATGAGGACCTGCTGCGCGTCTGCGCCGCCAAGCCTGAACTGGCGCCGACGCTGCTCGTCATCGAAAAGCTCCCGGAGCTAGTGGCCGAACAAGTCAAGGCCATACAGAACCTCAAGATCGACAAGGTCACGGTTTGGGATTCCGGTGACGGCGAACACGGCGGAACGGCGGGTTTTATGAGGGGCCTGATCTCCTCATTACCGCCAGTGCACGAGCTAGCCAAGCAGGCGGGCCTAGACTTGCCCGAAGTTCTCGGTTCACTCGAGAAGCAGCAAGCTGATACGGACGGAAAATCGGAGCCGCCTGCGTGAGGGGCTGTGAAAAAATCGCCCGTTGAGCGCGAAAGACGGTCGAGGCATGCCTCGCCCCTACGGACGATCGTTTGTTTTCAACGACGTAGGGGCTTGGCATGCCAAGCCCGTCTTGCCGGAATTGGATCCCCGACATTTTTTCACAGCCCCTGAGCGGGCGGTCTTCCCGTTTCGGTCATGACGGCTGTTGGCGCAAGCGGATAGAACAGCCGTCCGTTATGCGGTCTGGTGTTGCTTGAGCGAGTCAAGCATCGCGCGAAACGCCTTCCCGCGGTGGCTGTGCCGCCACTTTTGCTCGGCGCTAAGTGAGGCGAAGGTGCAACCGGTTGGGGGAAAGTAAAACAACGGGTCGTAGCCGAATCCGCCGTCGCCTTCGAGATCTTTTAGGATCAGCCCCGCCGCCGTTTCGCGAAAGGTTCCGAGGACCTCCGAGCCGCGCACAAGGGCAATCACACAGACGAACCGGCCCGTGCGTTCGGTGTCGAGCACACCCTCGAGCCGTCGCAGCAGCAGCGCGTTGTTCTTGTCGTCGGTGGCATCTTCACCAGCGAAGCGCGCGGAATGAACACCCGGCGCACCGTCCAGCGCATCGACTTCGATTCCCGAGTCGTCGGCGAACAGAAGCGCCTGGGTCCCTAGCGCTTTGGAGTAGCACAACGTCTTTTGAACGGAGTTCGCCTCGAACGTGTCACCGGTTTCCGGACAGTCGCGTGGGCCACAGGCCTTGATCGTGAGGCCCTCGCCGGCGGCCCGCTGAAACTCGCGCAGTTTGCTCTTGTTGCCGGTTGCACAGTACAGCTCGATCGCCATCAGCCGCCGATCGCGTCGCGCTGGGCCGCGGCGAGATCCTTGATGCCATTTGCCGCGAGGCCGAGCAATTGATCGAAGTGCTCCCTGGGAAATGGCTTCCCTTCGGCGGTTGCTTGGACTTCGACGAACTCGCCGGCGCCCGTCATCACGACGTTCATATCGACCCCGGCCCGTGAATCTTCTTCGTAGCACAGGTCAAGCATCGGAGTTCCGTCGATCACGCCAACGCTCGTCGCGACGATCTGGACCAGGTTCGGCGCCTTCGTCAGCATTTCGTAGTCGACCATCTTCTTGATCGCGAGGGCCAACGCGACCCAGCCTCCCGTGATCGACGCCGTGCGAGTTCCGCCGTCGGCTTGGATCACATCGCAGTCGATGTAGATCGAGCGCTCGCCGAGCTCGGACAGGTCGATCGCGGCTCGCAACGAGCGGCCGATCAGGCGCTGGATCTCGGAAGTCCGTCCGCTGGGCCGTCCGCGGGAGACGTCACGGCTCGTGCGCGTATTCGTCGCTCGAGGCAGCATCGCGTATTCCGCGGTGACCCAACCGAGGCCCGATCCGCGCCGGAATCCCGGGACCGAGTCCTCGACCGACGCGGTGCAGATGACCTTGGTGTTGCCGGTCTCGATGAGCGCGGAGCCCTCGGCGGTCGGCAGATAATTCGTTTGAATCCGGACAGGGCGGGCCTGGTCCGGCCGGCGGCCGTCACTACGCATAAGGTTTCATGGTACGCGGGTCGGCAGTATCGGTACCGGATGAAAGCCGCCTGCCCGGCTACAGAGGCGTGGACGGCAGTCCACGCTCGCTACAACATGTCTGCTTCAGTAGAAGCGAGCGTGGACTGCCGTCCACGCCTCTGTAGACCGCCAGCGCGAGGTATTGTTGAGGTTTCGAACTATGCGTTTTTCGGTCGAGCAGTCGCCCGGAGCCGGCGGATTTAGTCTGGATTCAGCGCAAAGAACAGCGAGAAGATCACCACAGCCAGCGCGACCATCAGCACAATAACGCAGCCAAGCGGCCCTCCCCGCGGCGGACCCGCCTTCTTCTTCCCGCCTCGAGGTACCTTCCAACGAGCCATGCTAACTCCGCCTCTTGAGAACGCGCGCGGCCTCTTTGAAGAACTCTCTTAGGTTACTCAAGCTGGCCTCGGAAAGGTCACGCACCTTAAGCGCGAGGACTGCCCGGCCGCGGTCTTCAAGCGCTCGCTGGGTCGCCAGCCACTGCGCGCGATGATAGTCGGCGGTGTATTGCACTTTGCGAATCGAGGCCGCGCTGTTGGTGATCACGACCGTGCTGAATCCGTGCCCGTACCCAATGATCATCTCGTGGAACGAATGGTTCATCGCTGGGCCCTCGTAGACGTCGACCGGCATCTTGAGCCGCGACCGGAAGACCGCGTCGCCGCAGCGATCCAGCGTCCGTCTCATCTGCTGGCCGCCGGCATCGTAGCGCGTGTCGCCGAAGTAGGTCAGCTCGCCGTAGTCCACCTTGCCGGCGTCGACTAAGGCCTGAAGCGCGCGCGCGTAGGCGGCCGGGGCGTTGCGGTTGCCCACTTGCAAGTCACTTTCCGAGATCAGGCCTGTCCGAACGAGGGGACCGAAATCGACCGAAAGTCCGCCGATCCAACGCAGCCGATGCGGCGACTGGCTGAAACGCTTCCAATCCTCAGTCCTGTCGATGCCGCCCAGGGCGCTGGCGCGTGCGTTGATTTCGCGGGCGTAGTTTTTATAAAGCTCCACTCCGGGCTGGGTGACGAAGTTCATCTTGCGCAGCCACCCCAAGCCGAACACCGTGTAGTGGATGAACTGCATGTAGCGCGCGACAGGACACTGCCCGCTGACCTTGAGGACGGCCACCGGATACCCCGCACGCTTGAGGGTCGTGATTCGGGCGTTGTCCGGATCGCCCGACATGCCCAGCATGACGAAGAGGAAGCAGCGGTCTTGGCTCGGCGCCTTCGGCGGGAGGTAGTTGACGGGCTTGATCTTCTCGTTGATCACGACCTTGAGCCCGATCTCCTCACTCTTTCCGAGGCTCTCTTCGAAGTCCTGCTTCGTCCAAACAGCGCCGCCGGACCAGGCCCGCGGAAGGTGCAGAGTGACCTTGTTGCGCCCCGCGCGGGCGTTGGCCTGGATAAACCCCGAGAGCTGGAAGGCCGAGTCGATTTCGTCATCGGAAAGCTGCGTGGCTTTCATCCAGTCAGCCAACGGGGCGTTGTTTAGGGCGAGCGGATACAGGCTCCCTCGCGTCAGAGGGGAACTGTGACGACCAGCGGTTGAGTTCCCGTTATCGGGCTGCAACTCCACGCGCCGAAAGCCTCGCTCTTTACCGAAGCGATCGAGGATCGAGTCCGGCAGCGTCATGTAGAGGAAGTTGTGCTCGGGAGCGATACGCAGTTTGCGATAGAGCTCGTCGAGCTTTTCGAGGTTGACGACGGGTTCGTAGGACGTCGCGCCAAGCGCCATGCCGACCACCAGGCATCGTTTCAAGGCCTGGTCGAGCGGCTTCTTCTCAGCCTGTGCGATCTTCTCGAGGATCGCCGCGAGTTTCGCCGGGTCGGTCGAGTCCAAGATGAAGACCCGCACGCGCGACCTCAGCAGGCCAGCCGATTGGTAAAAGGCCTTGTCCTCGGCCGAGCCGCCCATGCCGGCCCAGATCAGGTAGCGGACGCCAACCCCGTGAGCGCGCCGGATGTTCTTGCGGACTTCCTCGATCTCCGAGCGAATCATCTCCGCCCAGCCGGGATTCTCAGCGGCTAGCCAAGGGAGATGGAACACGCCATAGGCGTTCTTGGTGACTTTCCCCTTGCGGGTGTACTCCATCCCGAGCCGGACCAACTCGCCGGAATTCGCGTCGAGACCGGCTAAGCCTTCCTCCCGGGCTTGCGCGTCGAGCTTGCGAACGCGGTCGACAATCTTGTCCGAGACGATCTGGTCGTAATCCGGATTCTCGCGGAATCGGTACAACGCCAGCCGAATCTGCGAGCGTGCGGAGGGCATGAGGGCCTTTTTACCCCTTCTGGACATGAAACGCAACATTCGCTCGGCCGCGTCCGTCGATAGGGATGTCGCCGTGTGGAGAAATTCCGGCGGTTTGGGTAGAGTGAAAAAGCGGATTTTGACCAGTTTGCGGAGCGTTCACTGGAGCTGGATTGGGGTCGTCGCCATGGCCATCGGCCTTGGGTCGGCTGATCTGCGCGCGGCCGAAAGCATGCCCGTGCAATGTCGACTACGGTACATGCATCCGTCGCTCGATTTTGAATTCCGGTTCTTCACAGGGTTTACCGCGGGGATCCCTGTCCGTGAGCTGATCGGCCCGAAGCGTCTGACCGCGATGCGTCTCACCGTCACGCCGATCTCGATCGAGGGCGCCGAACCCACGGTGCTCGATCGGAGCTTCGAATTCGGTCCAATTCCGGATCACGTCAAGGGCGAGGCTCAGCTCAGAGGGTCGTTCGTGGTCGGGGAGGGCCGCTATCACGTTCGCTGGGAGCTCCAGGATTCGCTGCACCATTTTTGCGCCGTCGAATGGGAGATCGAGGCCAAGCTCCCCAAGAGTCAGAGGGACCTGACGGTTTCGTTGCGGCCCGGCGAAGTCGGCGATTCTCGGGTCTACCTGTTCCGGCCCGAGACGTCGGTAATTGACCCGGCCGCCCGGCCGCTCGACATCAAGGTGTTCTTGAACTTCGATGTCTGGCGACGTCGTGAGAGTGCGGTTCGCGTCAGGCTTTGGGAGTACACCCGGCGGATCGCGACGTTGCGAGCCCTCGCGCGGAATCCCCGCATTGGCAAGATCTCGTTGATCGTCTACAGCCTTGAGGAACAGGAAGTGTTCTATCGCCATGGGCTCCAGGATTCGATCGACTTTCGGCCGATGGAGGAGGCGATCGAGAAGCTCTCGCCGGCGTTCGTCGCCTTCGAGCAATTGGGAAGGCACAAGGAACGCGACTTTTTCGGCGAGGTGCTGCTCGCGGAGACCCGCAATGAAGACGTCGACGCGCTGGTGTTCATCGGTCCTGACTTCCAGTTCGGCAAGCGGCTCAGCAAAGACGACGTGCTTCTCCTCCGCACAACGCCCGCGCCGGCCTTCTATCTCAAGACGAACGGCGGCCCTTGGAAAGGGTTGGTCGGCCGGGCCATCAAAGCGATGAACGGCCAGGAGATCGCCATCTACAGCCCCGGGCGGCTGGCCAAGGCGGTCGAACGCCTGCTTGAAGGGCTCGATGCGGGGGGGCGTGCCAACTAGCCCGCTGACGCTCGGAGCATCTGAACAAACGAGTCAAGTTTGCGGTGAGGCCCCGGAGCCGCGCGCGTCAGGGGCTGTGAAAAAAACGCCCATTGAGCGCGAAAGACGGTCGAGGCATGCCTCGCCCCTACGGACGATCGTTTGTTTTCAATGACGTAGGGGCTTGGCATGCCAAGCCCGTCTTGCCGGAATTGGATCCCCGACATTTTTTCACGGCCCCTCAGCAAGCGGTTGGCCGAAGCTGCAAAAATCGCTCCCTCAGGGGCCGCCAAAAAAACCTGAGCCAACCGTCTTTCGCTTATCTGGCGGCCTTTCAGCAAGCGGTTCAAAGGTCGCCGCCCCAGGCAGCGAGTCACGGCCCTGGCTCAAGTGCCAACCAGTTGAGAACCACCTGGATCGTGGGAGGGCGCGGCTCCATGTCCGGCTCGACAAGAACGAACCGCCGGCCATCGGGAGATACTCCATACCCGGCGGGACGCCTGCCGCGAGTCTGGTTCGGATGCGAAAACAGCGGCTGGGGATCACCGATTTCGGCCTGCTCGCCTAGCTTGACCCGCACAGCGACGATCGTCGTGCCGTCGACGTAAAACAGCTCGCCACCGGCCCCGCTCCAGCGAGGATCTTGTCCGCCATCGGTCGAAATCTGCCAGCGCCGGTCGCCGACTGGAAAGGACTTCACGAAGATCTCGGGTTCTCCCGTCTCGCGAGACTCGTAGGCGACGTAGGCGCCATCGGGGGAAAACGCGGCTCCGCCGCTTCCGGCCCCTTGCGCGAACTCATAGATCTCGTAGCTGGTGTCTTCTCTCAGATCGACGAAGTAGAGGCCGCCGCCGCCGCGACCTCGAGTCTGCACCAACAGGTACTGCCCGTCAGGTGACCATGCCACTGGTCTGGCCGGGCCTGCGGGGCCGGAAACCTTTCTGGGGTCGCGGCTGCCGTCGACCTGCTTGATCCAGATCCCAGGGGCCTGGCCGCGAAGCGAAAAGAAGGCAATGCGCCGACCGTCCGGAGACCAAACCGGTGATCCGTCTTCAGCCTCGTCAAGGGTGAGGCGAGAGCGAACTTCGCGATCAGCCTCATGCACCCAAACGTCGCCCGTACCCGCCTCATCCGCTGAAACCGCAATCCGCGAGCCGTCCGGCGAAACGGTCACATCACGCATCGCCGGCTGCGGCCGACCGGCAACGCCGACTTCCTCGCCAGCGCGATCGCGCCAAACTAGGCGATGAGCAACTGTGTCGCCTTCGCCGATGTAGACGAGCGTCCCGTCGTCGGACACGGTTGGTCGGACTCCGCCCTGCGCGATCCGAAACGTGTCACCGGTGGGTTCTAGGGTGTCGAGGGAAATCGGCACGGCCCAGATTTCGCGAACGTTGCGGCTGGGCCGGAAGAGAACATGGCCAGTCGCGGAATAGACCGCGTCCACTCCTTCAACGAGGATGTGCGTCTCGTCGCGATCGATGTTTTGGAGGATGATCTGATCCCCTTCAAAGCTAAACATCGCCGTCAAGGCAAGCCGGTCGCCATTGGGTGCGGTCAACATCTGGACGCCGGCTGGAAACCCTCCCCGGCCGCGGAGTCCCTTTTCTCGTTGACTCATCGCGAGCTCGTGGGGCATGCCGCCCGCCGCGGCGACCTCCATCACGCGAGGCGGGTCCCCCCCGCCGAAGAGGATCGTCGACCCGTCAGGGCTCCAAGCCGCGCTGGCAAACTGCGGTCCGTCGAGCTCGCAGACGACGTTTGACGGTCCTCCCAGCGCCGAGACGGTGCGGATCTGCCGGCCGGCGCGGTATCCGATCAGCCGGCTGTCGGGCGACCAGAACAGATTCGACGCCCCTTCGGTCCCGTCGACCGCCCAGGATACGGACTGGTCGAGATGTCTGATCCACAGCCGAGCGTCCTCTGCTTGGGGAATCAACGCCAGCTTGCCTCCGTCGGGGGCAATCGCCAAATCTCGGACGCGCGTGCCGGGCGGGATCGTCTGGGGAAGGGTGATTTCGAAACGGCGCAGGCTCTGATTCGGCCCGTCTGAGCCCGCGGGCCCCCAGGCCAGCCAGGCGCTCAGCGTCAGCGCGGCCGCGGCAACGCCCAACGCGGCGATGGTCGCCGGGCTGAACTTCGATTTCGGCTGAGCTTGAGCGACCGGCGCCGCGGCGGCCGCGGCGGCGGGTGCAGCCCCGGGCTGACGGATCTGAGTCTGGCCGCCCGAGAGCTTTCTCTCCAGATTGCGCAAATCAATCAGCAGATCGCCCATCGACTGGTATCGCGCCGAGGGTTCTTTCGCCAGGCACTTGTCGGCGATCCAGTCGAGATCCATCGGCAGGCGCGACCGGACGGCCGTCAGCGGCTCGGCCGGCTCGTTGAGAATCGAGTACATCGTCGCCTGGTCGTAGTGGCCTTTAAACGGCAGCTCGCCCGCGACCATTTCATACAGGACGACTCCCAGCGCCCAAACATCGGTCCGTTGGTCAACCGCCTCACCCTGGGTCTGCTCGGGGGACATGTAGGCGATCGTGCCCAAAATGCTGGCCGCTTGAGTCAGCTTCGAACGACCCGCAAGCTGCGCCAGGCCGAAGTCCATCAGCTTCACTTGGACTCCGCCGGTAGCGCGCTTGATCAGCATCAGGTTCGCCGACTTGATGTCGCGATGCACGACTCCCTTCTCGTGGGCGGCCGCCAGACCCTCGGCGGCCTGGCAAACGATATTCAACGCTTCGCCCAGCGGCACGGGACCGGACCCAATGCGTTGGTCGAGGGTCTCACCCTCGAGCAACTGCATCGCCAGAAAAGTCTGGCCGTCGACGTGGTCGATCTCGTAAATCGTACAGATGTTGGGATGATCGAGGGCGGCGGCCGCTTGAGCTTCACGTTCGAAGCGGGCGCGATCGTCTTCGGATTCCGAACGGTTCGGTAGGAACTTGAGCGCCACGGTCCGACGCAGCCGCTCGTCCTCCGCTTTGTAGACGACGCCCATTCCACCCTCGCCGAGTTTGTCGAGGATCTTGTAATGCGAGATAGTCTGGCCGATCATTTCAGGGTTCTGCTTGATAAGTCGCTCGGCGCTGGACGGTTGTTACGAAATCCCTGCTGGACTAGGCTAGGCTGGCCCGTCTGTTCGCGACGCCGCAACGCGCGACGTCGTCCGCCAGCTGAATGGATTCTTCTTTCCTCAGATTCGCCACGGTAATCCGAATGGCCGGATCCGAACCGAATCTGAAGCGTTCGCCGGCGGTGACGCCCCAACTCCTTGCCGCGAGCTCGCGAACCACGCGGGCTTCTTCAACAACTGGGATCCAAACGTTCAGCCCGGTCTTGCCTTCCGCATGGACTCCGCGCTCGGCAAGCAAGCCAATCAGTCTTTGGCGGCGCTTGGCGTAGGTCCTCTCAGCCTTGCTCAGTCTCGACTCGACATCGGCGTCGTTCCAAAGTTCGACAACGATTCGCTGCAGAATGTGGCTGACCCATCTCATCCCTACTACCTGCCGAGCTCTCACATCGCGGATCGTTTCTCGGTCGCCGCTCACCACAGCGAGCCTTAGGTCTGGGCCTAGGGCCTTCGAAGTCGAACGCACGTGCGCCCAAGGGCCCTCGCGGCCGACACAAAGGCTCAACGCCGAAGCTCCGGCGATCGGACCCGCATGATCGTCCTCTACTACCAACAACCGCGGGGCGTCCCCGAGTATTCCCCGCAATTCATCCGCTCGCGATTCGGTAAGGGCCGCCCCGGTCGGATTTTGCGCCCGCGGAGTCACGACCAAGGCTTTGGGGTTGGTCGACAGCCCGCGGCGCAGCTCATCCGGGAGCGGGCCATCTTGATCGATGCGAACCGGCTCGAGCACAAGACCCAAAGCCGTTAGCTGGTCAAACACTCCGGGGAAGCCGGGATCCTCGACCAGCACGCGGTCGCCGACGCGTAAGCGGGTGCGCAAGACGCGCTCAATGCCATCCATCGCGCCGCTAACCACCGCGAGGTCGTCGAACGGAATTCCTTCGGCTCGGAATTGGCCGCGGGCGATGTCCAACAAGCGCTCGTCAATCAAGGCGTCGGTGTACAGCCGATGACTCTTGTCAATCGCGCGAATCGCGTCGTCTAGCGGCGGGAGCAGTTTTAGATCAGGGTTGCCGGTCGCGAGATCACGGAGTCCGTCGGGAGGGACGCTCGAGGCCGGCATGAGCAAGCCAGGCCTCGGCGCGACGCGGGTCCCACGGCGGCGCTCGCCGACGATTACCCCCCTTTCACGGAGCCGTCGGTAGGCGCTCTCAACCGTTGCCGGGCTGACTTCGAGCTCACTGGCCAGGGCGCGGACCGTCGGTAGGCGGTCGCCGGAGTCCAAAATCCGTCGCCAATGGCAGACTCAACGCCATCGACGAGCTTGACCGCCGTACGCTCGGGGAAGTATTCTTGTAGTGTCACTAAGATATCTATTGTACTAACACAAACTAGCCATGTCAAAAATCTTCGGGCCCACCTCGCGAACCAAAGTTCGGCGCAAGTCCGTCCGCGGCGTCTACGACAGGGAAGTTATCGACTCGATCCTCAACGAGGGCCTGATCTGCCAAGTCGCCTTCATCCACGACTCAGATCAGAGCCCTGTGTGATTCCAACCGCCTACGCTCGTGACGAGAGATGGCTCTACGTCCACGGCGCACGGGCCAATCGCATGCTGAGCTCCATTTGCGGGAGTTTGGCCTGCGTCAACATCACCCTTGTTGATGGGCTGGTTCTGTCGCGCTCCGCCTTCCATCATTCAGCCAACTACCGATCCGTTATGATCTACGGCGTTGGCGAGGAGGTCACCGCCCCGGACGAAAAGCGGGAAGCGATGCGGCTACTGATCGAGCACGTCGCGCCAGGCCGATGGGAGGATTCCCGACAACCGACCGAGGCCGAGCTGAAAGCGACTCTGGTCGTGCGCATCCCGCTGGAAGAGTGTTCGGCGAAGGTACGGTCGGGACCGCCGATCGACGACGAGGAGGACCTAGAGTGGCCCACCTGGGCCGGCGTCGTTCCCCTGCGATTGGACTGGCAGACGCCGATCCCCGACGCCGATTGCGACAAGCCGGCGCCGGCCTACTTGGAAAGCTATCGGCGATAAAGCGAGGGGAATGGTACTGGCGGATGGATTTGAACCATCGACCTCCTGATCCACAATCAGGCGCTCTAACCAGACAGCCGTAGTCGCTTCGTCGCCAAAATATGACATTATTCACTGATTATACGACGGTTACGTGCTAACATGTAAGACATTCTCAGACACGCCATGACAGCCACAATCCGTAGCTTGCCGGACACCAGACGGACACCAACCGGACACAGGTGGTTTCCGTGCTGAGAAGACGGTTAGTTGAGCGAGACATTCAGAAGCTCGACGCGCCACCCAAAGGCAACCGGCGCTATCACGACGACGCCTTGAAGGGCTTCTCGCTGAGGGTCACTGCAAACGGTGCCCGATCGTTCGCGTTGGACTATTCGATCAACGGTCGAGAGCGCCGGCTAACTGTCGGCAAATGGCCCGAATGGAACGTCACACGCGCAAGAGCGCAGGCGAAGGAACTGCGCCGGCAGATCAACGCTGGCATCGACCCGCTCGCCGAGAAGCAGCAGGCTCTCAAAGATCCGACGTTCGCTCAGCTCGTCACCGAGTACCTTGAGGTCGAGGCTAGCGAGAAGAAGAGCTTTCGCGAGATCAAGCGAGCCCTCGAAGCAGACGCAGTGCCGGCGCTACGAAACGTCCGGGCGGTTGAGATCCGCCGGCGGGACATCGCCGCCTTGCTTGACCGGAAATCCAAAACGGCGCCGATCCAGGCCAACAGGTTGCGCGCGTATCTCAGTAGGCTGTTCGAGTTCGCGCTTGAGCGGGAAATTGTTGAGCTGAATCCTTGCCATGGCCTGAAGGCCCCTGGCGGCAAAGAAAAGTCACGCGAGCGAGCATTGGACCCGACCGAGATTCAGGTCTTTTGGCGCGCTCTTGAAGGCGGCTGGTTCACGGATCAGACTGCGTCCGCTCTCAGGCTCATTGCTGGCAACCGCACAAAGGGAAGGCGAAGTCTGTTCGCTTCGCTGGGACGAGCTCGACCTCAGCGCGGGCTGGTGGACGCTACCGCGCGAGAAGACAAAGAGCGAGCGGGCGCATAGGGCCGCGCTGAACGCGACCGCGCTAGAGGTGCTGAACGCCCTACCTCGCGTGTCCCCTTGGGTCTTTCCCTCGCCGCTCGAAGACGAGCCGATACGGCCTAACGCGGTAGCGCTGGCCTTGCGTCGAGCCAGACAGCGAAACGAGGAACTCGGGGCGCTGGAACGGTTCAGCCCACACGATCTGCGGCGACGCATATGGGCGCGCGCGGCGTTTCCGAGTTCGACATTGGGCTCGTCTTGAACCATGCTAGGGTCGGCGTCACTCAGATCTACAACAGGGCGGCGTACGACGCCGAAAAGCGGAAAGCGCTTGAGTTGTGGGATCGCGTCCTAAGAGCCTACATCGCCGGCGAAGCGACCGAGACCAAAAGCGGCGACGTGGTCGAGTTTCCGGCCTGAGGGGGGTGGTGTCGGCGACGCTGCTTCGAGTTTCCGGCCCTTCTGACCAACCAAGAAGACCACTGGCGGCCCGCCGAGCGAACTAGTATGCTGCTAGCGAGCGTGCCGACCGTGAAGAAGCTTCAGCTCGTCCCCGTTGTATTGCTAGCTTTGGCTTCCGCTTCGACTTTTGCATTCGGCCAGGCCCCCGAGAAAGCGGTTCAAGAGATCCGACTCGCCGCCGAGCAGGGGGACGCCAGGGCCCAGTACGCCCTTGGCCTCATATACCACAACGGCGAAGGCGTACCGCAGGACTTTGTAGAAGCGCACAAGTGGCTGAACTTGGCCGCCGCGAAGGACTCGCGGGACGCGAAGACTCGCGACGCAGCCGCCGCAAAAATGACTCGCGAGCAGATCGCCGAGGCGCAGCGTCTTGCGCGCGAGTGGAAGCCTAAGACGTGGGAAGAGTTGAAGGCGCAGGTCCAGTAGCGGCTTCCCACTCAACGATCAGCCACGGCTTTTTAACGTTACGCGTGACGATCGACTGCTTCTGACGCTAGGGGGCATGGAGGCAGTGAAGCGCGACGCTCAGGGACGGCGTCGCGACCGCTCAGGGCGGCGCGAAGTGGCATCAGGCGACCGTGCGCGCTGTGCTCCAGTCGGTCGAGCTGGACGTCGGTTAGGGCCGCGGCGGCCTCGTGTTGAGGCGAGTTTCAAGCCCGACGCGACCGCAGTCCTGGTTGTCCCGCAAGTCCGGTTGTCATCGAAACTGTTCCGATGACCGCCTCGTGGGGCGCATCGAAGCCGTTTTGCGGATAGATGTTGAAAAATAATTTGCCGGCGAACAATCGCGTGGTTCAAAGGCTCAAAGCACTGCCTGGAGGGCCTTAGAGCGCTCTGGGCAGGGGTTTGGGAGGCCCTCGGAGGGTCGTTTGTGGCAACGTTTGTTTCCGCTAGGTATCGTTCGAGGGCTTCTAATGCGCGTTCGTTCGGGAGGCCACGTTCAGTTTCAACTTGGCGAGTTCAGTCTCCGTAAACCGCAAGCTCTCCGACGCAGCCCGCTTAAGCTGTTTCTGCTTCCAAGCCGCCTGCATCAATCCCTTGTCGGAATGCCCGGGCTGGTGGAGCAGCAGGTGCCCAACCTCGTGGGCCAGGATGTGCGCCAACACGGTCACCGGCTCCGCGCCCGTCCAGTGCGAGATCTCATCCACCCGGTGCGAGAAGGCGTTGGCCAGGAAGCCGAATCCGCTAGCTGGAACCATCGCAACCCCGAGGGCCGGCTTCGGCAGCCCGAACCGCTTCGCTTGCTTCCTCGGCATCACCCTCAGAATTATCCCCGCCGGGCCCGGCTTGGCGCCGCAGCGAGCGTCGTCGGCGCGCTCTCCGCCGTAGGCCGAGCAATCAATCCACTCGGTATCGACCCCCGCCTTGAGGTAGATGTCCTGAGCGACCGCCGCTGCTTTCGATAGCGTCCCGGCCGTCAGGTTCGAAAGGTTGATCATTTTGACGACGATCTTGGGCTCACTCGTCCCTGGGGCGACGGTCTCGCGCGCGGCGATGGCGGCGCCGCCTGGGATTGAAAGAACGAGCAAAAGAAGAACTTGCTTGGCTGATCTCATGGCTCTCACCTGGGTTGCGGGCTTGGTGAGAGCGAGATTGGGCCAAGTTAGAGCGCCGATCGATGGAGAACAGCTGGAGTTTCAGTGCAGAAACACTGTCGGGTTCATGTCGAACGAACTATCTGAAAAACAAGGGTTTAACGCCGATCTGTAGACGTCTTCGCGATGCTATAACCAGCCCGGTCGAGAGATTCGAGGCGTGCTGGCAGACGCTAGACAGGCAGGAGTCTTGAAGTTCGACGGCTACGAAGTCCACCTAGCCGCGGGCGAGCTGCGCAAGAACGGCGTCCGGGTGCGGCTTGAGATCCAGCCGTTTCAGGTGCTGGCGATGCTGCTCAAGCGGCCGGGCGAAGTCGTCACCCGGGAGGAGATCCAGCAGGCGCTCTGGGCCGACGACACTTTTGTTGATTTCGACAACGGGCTCAATACAGCCGTCCGTAAGATCCGCCGGGCACTCGACGACACACCCACAGATCCGAACTACGTCGAGACGCTGCCAAAGCGCGGCTACTGGTTCGTGGGCAGCGTGTCAGGCTTTGCGCAGCCCCGACCCAGAGCTCCGTATTTCACAACTCGGACTCCTTGGATCGGCGTTGCCGCATCTCTCACCCTCGCGCTCGCCTACCTGCTTTGGCCCCTGCCGCGGGCGGATATTCTCACCTTCACCGAACGTTCCTTGACCTACAGCCCGGGACGAGAAAGCCACGCTAGCTTCTCACCCGACGGAACCCGCGTCGCCTATCACTGGGACGGTGGGGTCCCAGGCTCGTCGGACATCTACATCAAGTTAGTGGAGTCGGGCGCCGGCGAGCCTGTTCGAGTCACAAGCGATCCTCGGGAGGATCTGGCGCCCGCTTGGTCTCCCGATGGCAGCAAGATTGTGTTCGCCCGCTTCGTCGACCACAGGTCGACTCATGGCGACGTATCAAGGGGTGTGGGAAGAAGATTCCAGCTCGTCCTAGTGGATCCTGTCGCGGACTCTCGAGAACAGGTGCTCGGCGACTTCGAGACTCGCGCGCGACAAACATCCCAAGGGTGGTCTCCGGACTCGAAGTACATCGCGTTTTCCTGCCGTATCGACGCCCCCGCCAGTCTATGGCAACTCTGCCTGTATTCTCTGGACGCCCGGAACGCTTGGCCGTTGACCTCGCCTTCGGGAAACGTCGGAGACGCTGAGCCGAAGTTCTCGCCGGACGGCCGCAGTGTCCTCTACTTGGGCTCGGGACGTTTGTACCTACTGGAGCTGTCTGAGGACATGAGGCCGAACGGGGAGCCCAAGGCAATCGCGGGACCCTTCCGCTACGGTAAACCGGCAGGTTGGTCTCCCGACGGCCGGCTGGCGTACTTCATTGGGAGCTCGCCGAAGGGCGAGCACGGCTTGTGGGTTGTCGAGCCAACACCCGGCTCGGAGCCGCGGCTGCTGCACACCACCAAGCTTACTAACCTCACAGGACCCACACCTCCAGCGCTCTGGTGGGGGCCGTCGGGCGAAATGCGAGTCGCCTTCGATGCACCCGAGCGCGACTCGCAGATCATGCGGGTCGATCTGAGCGGAGAGCCTCCGCTCAGCCCGGCGCCACTGACCGACGCCAACGGCCAGGACCTCAACCCGAGTTTCTCGCCAGACGGATCGCGCATCGCTTTCATTTCAAACCGTACAGGAATCTGGGGAATCTGGACGTGCGATCCGGACGGATCAAATCAGAAAAAGCTGATTGAGTTGGGGCGCTTCGCAGGCTTTTCGATCCCTGAATGGTCGCCAAAAGGAGATCGCATTGCCGTCGACGCCATCTTCAAGACCGGCGATCGAGACACCTACATCGTCGATGTAGCGGCGGCGACGGCAAGTCAGGCCATGACGCAAGGCGGGGGACGATTGCCCGCCTGGTCACGCGACGAGCAGTCGATCTACTATACCCGCGGCAATGCGCGTTCGATCTGGAAACTGGATGGTGCGAGCGGAAAGACAGAGCTATTTCTACCGGAATACGGATCAGGCCCATTCACTGAGTCCCACGACTCCAGCGCCCTCTATTTCATTCACGGCTCCAACCTGATGAGAGTCGCTCTTGACGAACAGGGCAGAGCGGTGGGAGAGCCGGAAACGCTGGCCGAGCGGGTGGTGGCGTTCGCGTTGGCAAAAAGCGACAGAGTCTACTTTATGGATGAGTCCGGTTCTATCCGTCTCAAAGCAGGCGAAAGGGCGGAACGGACGGTGATTGTTGAAGCAGGCCTTCAATCTAGCCCCCTCCAGAGCCACATCAGCGTCTCACCGGACGAGCGCTGGTTGCTGTACACGCAGCATAAGCTGGCCAGGTACGATCTGAAGCTCCTGGAAAGCGTGAAATGAACCGCTCGCAGACAGTCGTTGGTTTTGGCCCATACGAAGCCGACTTGGCAGCCGGCGAGCTGCGCAAGAACGGCGTACGCGTCCGGCTAGAAACGCAACCGTTCCAAATCCTGGCGATGCTGCTGGAGCGGCCCGGCGAAGTCGTCAGCCGCGAAGAGATCAAGGACGCGCTTTGGGCCGAGGACACCTTCGTCGATTTCGACAACGGCCTAAACACCGCTATCCGCAAGATCCGCCGCGCGCTCGACGATTCAGCGACCGACCCGCGGTACGTCGAAACTCTTCCGAAGCGCGGTTATCGGTTTGTGGGGACTCTCGACGGCCCAGGCACGCTCCCCTCGGCTTCGTCGGACAAGCCCCGCCGCCTGAGCGTTCGCGGCGGGCTGATCATTGGGACTGGGGCAGCGGTTCCGCATCCAATTTCCCTGAGGGTCGGAAACCATTGATTTAGCGGGTGTTTGGGGCTGGGCCTGTGGTCCGAGCAGATTCGCATTCCTGTTGAGGAGTTGCAGCGCAGTTGGTTCTGGTATGTTGTATATATATCAGTCATGAAGGCAGCCCCGGCTCGCTCCAGCCTCGCCGATGCCGAGCGTAAGCTGCGCTCCCGCATCGCCCAGCTGGTCCACGGCCGCTGGTTGCTGCATGGCACCGTGGCGCCGCGCCAACGCGTCTGCGGCAAGCCCAACTGTCGCTGCGCCCAGGGTCAACTGCACGCCTCGCTCTATCTGGTGCGCTCGCGCCGGGGAAAGGTGCAACAGCTGTTCGTGCCGCGCAGCTGGGAGCAACGCGTGCGCCAGGCCGTAGCCGACTATCAACAGCTCGAGCGGCTGCTCGAAGAGGTCTCCGAGCGCGAGTGGAAGCGGCTCCAAGACCGCCGGGAGGAGTGACGTTCTTCGACGTCTGATCCAGTACGCGGAGAAGGGTTACGGCCTGCGCAGCCGCCTTCTCGCCGGGGTCTCGGATTCCCGCCCCAAGCCGCGCATCCCCACCCGCGCTGTCGTCGAGTCGACGCTGGCGCTGTTCTGGGCCCGGCTGGGCAGCCTGAACGCTTTGGAAACGCTCGAGGGGGCGCCGTTTTGGAAGAAATGGCTGGGCCGCAAGCTGCCCAGCGCGGACACCATTGGCCGCGTCTACAGCTCGCTCGACACGGCCGTGCTGCGGCAAGCGATTCGGCAGCTGTATGAACGCCTCAAGCGCAACAAGGCCTTGCCCGGCATCGGCGGATTAGGGGTGGCTGTGATCGACGGTCATGAGTCTCACGCCAGCTACCGCCGTTGCTGTGGAGGCTGTCTCGAGCGCCGCATTCAGCGCAGCGACGGCGAACAGCTGCAGTACTATCACCGCCAAGTGACGCTGCAGTTGCTCAGTGACGCGCCCGCCGCCTCGCCATTCAACATCCAAGGCGAACCGCTTCCGCTGTTGCTCGACGCCGAACCGCAACTCCCCGGCGAGGACGAGCTGGCCGCCGCCAAACGTTTGCTCGAACGCGTTCTAGCCGCTTACCCACGGGCGTTTGATGTTGTCTTGGCCGACGCTCTTTACGCCGCCGCGACGTTTGTGAACTTTCTGCTGGCGCACGGCAAGGACGCCGTCATCGTGCTCAAGGACGAGCGCCGCCACCTGTTTCAAGACGTTCAAGGACTGTGGCGAACCCAGCCCCCACAGGCGGGCGAGTATCGCTCACGCAATTGCCAATGGTGGGATCACGAGGGCTTATTATCGTGGCCGCAGGTCGCCCAGCCCTTGCGCGTCGTTCGTTCGGTGGAGACTTGGCGGCGGCGCTCGCAGCTTGACGGCGAGCTCCACGAGCATCAAAGCGATTGGGTTTGGCTAACGACTTTGGGGTCGCGGCAAGTTTCCACGGCGCAGCTGGTGCGCTTGGGCCATCAACGCTGGGACATCGAGAACCGCGGCTTCAACGAGTTGGTCAACGGCTGGCATGCCGACCACATCTACAAGCACGAACCCCACGCCATCGAGACGTTTCTCTTGACGACGTTTCTGGCATTCAATCTCTACCACGCTTTTGTCGCCCGCAAGCTCAAACCGTCGTTGCGGCGCGGCAAACCGCGAGTCTTTTGGGCGCGGGTGATGGCGGCGGAGCTGTATCAGGCGGCCACGGGCCCCTCGCCCTAGCACGCGAGTCGACTCCCCCGCCCACCCCGCGCCTGCCAGTAAGCGGCCCTGCCGCAAGAGCCGCCGGGGTGTCTTTGCCCTGCGATTCCCCACCTATTTCCGGGTCAGGACCGCGTGCGAATCTGCTCGTCCTTCACCCCACGCCCCTAAATCCCTCGATTCCCAACTACTTCCGCCTTCTGACTCAGCCTCGTTGCGGAATCGCTGCCCGTCCGGCGTCACCGCCACCGCGTTGACCCAATCTGAATGGCCGCTGAGGGTGTGCAGCTCGCTCCCGGTTTCGAGGTCCCACACCTTCAGCGTCTTGTCGCCAGACCCCGAGACCACCTGCCGCCCGTCCGGCGTCACCGCCACCGCCCAGACCGCACCTGAATGGCCGCTGAGGGTGCGCAGCTCGCTCCCGATTTCGAGGTCCCACACCTTCAGCGTCTTGTCCTGAGACCCCGAGACCACCTGCCGCCCGTCCGGCGTCACTGCCAACGCGTAGACCTCACCTGAATGGCCCCGCAAGACCCTCCGCAGGGTCACGCCATCCGGCAGCTCAGCTTGCTCTTGCTTGCGATCCTTTTTCCGAGCCATCGCGCTCCCAAAATCCTACTCCGCGCTGAAAAACGCAAACCGTCTGTCGAAAATGATTACCCAGACGGGCGCAGTGTCGCACATCCCGCGCTCCTGCGGTTGCTGTGGCCGAGATCCCAGCGACCCTGTCACACCATTCCGAAACCGAGTTTCTCATGTATTATCAATGAGTTAGATCCGTCGTCCAGGCGCCGGTCCACTGCTTGTGCGCTAACCTGGAACCAGAGCCCGACCCGTTGCCGCGCGCCACCGCGACCCGCCGATTCTCGCCGGTTATCGCCGCCACCACGCGCGAGGAGACGGAACTCATTGGGCTTAAGGCTTACTAAAAGTACTTCGCCAAGACCCGCCGACCCGGAGCCGCGCGCGGAAGCAAGCGGTTGCCCGAGGGTGCAACGGATGTCGATCCCTCCGGCAACCGCTTCCTTCCGGTCGCGGCTCCGGGTCGCGGCGGACCGGCGATTGGTCTGGACCGCAGTGTTCGAGGACCCCACCCTGACCCAGACGAGCCGGAACCAAGAAGGACGCTTGAGGGCGCTTTTCGGAGCCGCCTGCGTAAGCGGGCGGTTGCTGGAGAAACACCCCGCTAACTAACGCAGGGTGCTCCGAATTTCCTACCGGATTCTTACAGAAATCGTCTACAGAGGCACTGACGGTTGGGGCGCGTGGTCGCCGCCGGCCGCACTTACGTGCCATGCCCGTGAGGGTCTGTGTGAAAACGCGCAACTGACGGGGAAAGGGCGCAACATGTTGCGCCCCTGCATGGCGCAATAGGTGGCGCAATAGAGGGCGCAATAGCGCCGCAATAGGGGACGGAACCCGAATTGGGTGCGCCAGCAGCGTCGATCCATCCTTTCCCCGAGCAGGTAGGCGGGCGCGTATTCGTTGCGGTCGAACGCCTCTTCAATCGACTTGTCGGCGATAGCGGAGTCGCCGTGTTTTCTGAAGTCCAATAGGGCGCGCAAGTAAGGCCAGATCGCTCGGGCTTCTTCTTCGTAGAACTGGTAGACCTCTTCGGCGTCCTCATCGCGGCCGAGCTCGATGAGGCGTGGCAGCAAGGCTTCTCTGGTTCCCTGGTTGTCCATGGGGTTGAGCCGGAGCAGATCCTGATAGTGCTCGACGGCTTCGGCTCCTTTTCCGAGGCGCCACAGGCAGTCGGCCAATCCTACGCGGGCGCGCATGTAGGGGCGGGTTTCGAGCAGTCCCCAGAAATGTTCGACATCCTCGACGAAGGCTTCTTCGCCTAATGCGCGCTGGCTGGCTTCGACGCCTTTTCGGTAGATCTCAACCCCTTCCTGGAGTGAGCCCGCGGTCAGCTCGGCTAGCAGGTTGTAGGCGTCGGCGCAGTCGGGGGAGACGGCGAGCGCTTGCCGGGCCAAGGCGACGGCGCGTTGGAGGTTGGGTGCGTCCCAGGCGTCGTACATGATGTCCTGCGCCTCTCCGTCGGCGTCGGACAGGCGAGTGTCGCCGAACCCGGTCGTGCGAACCATGATTCCTTCCATGACTTCGGGTGACGGCATGGAAGCGAGGGCGGGGTCGTTTGCGGCTGAGGGCCGGCGCTTCTTCTTTTTGATCCTGAGGCGGCTCATGGGGGGCGCTCGAGGCGGAGCTCGAGGATTTATTCTAGCGATCTTCGAGCGATCCGGTCGTGAGAAATGCAGCCTAGGATCAATACTGTTCAGCTAATTAACAGTCGGCTGTAGCTTAGGTTTGCGGAACCCGCTCCCTTGCGGTCGCGGCTCTGACGTCGCGAGTCGAACGTTAACCGGAGGGCGTCAGAGCCGCGGCCGCAGGGAGCGGGTTCCGGGGGGAAGAATCCGCGTCAACGGCGGCCGGTAGGGCGCGTCCGGAGGGGCTTGGTTGGGTCGGGCGCGGCCGGAGGAGCCGGCTCGGCTTGAGGCCCTGGCTCAACTTGAGGTTCCACCTCGGTGACCGCCGGCGCCGCGGGCGCCGCCTCTCCGCCGGTGTCGTCGACGATGTCGCCGAAGGTGATGTCGGTGTCGGCGCCGAAGCGCTTATAGTCTTCGTACTTGATGATCATCTTGATGCGAACGTCGCCGTTTTTGAAGTGCAGCACGTCGTCGGCGGCGGTGTAGATCGGGAACCAGTATTGGCCGTCGATTTGATCGCGGTAAGTTTCAAATGCCGGGAACTGGTTGTCGGAGTTTTTCTTGACGTCGCCAACGCCTTTGCCGAAGGTTTTGACGATCTGTAGGTCGAGCTGGTCGACCCAGACTTGGCCTTCGAAGTAGCGTTTGCCCTTCTCGTGCTTGATGGGCTTGACCGAGAACAGGTAGGTGTCGATTTCGTCGACGCGTTGGGGGCCGAGGTAGGCGATGTTGTATTCGTGGCGGTTGTCGGCGGTCATCACGAAGGGCTGGACGTCGCGGAGATCCTTCATATCCTGCGGCGTCAGCGTGATGCGGCGCAGGCTCGATACCGGGGCGTAGACGACGCGTTCGGTGCGCTCTTTGTTGGGGCCGAAGATGATGTCTTGGACGAGCTCCCAGCGCCCGCCGGGGCGGTCGGCTTCGTTGTATTCGATGATCTTGACCGACTGGCGATAGGTGTAGGCTTCGCGGGCGCGGGCGAATTCGGTTTCTTTCGCGACGAAGTTGTCGATGATCTGGTCGACAGGGATGTCGGGAGCGTTCGCGCCGGTCTCGGCGGCCGGGAGGGTGATGCCGATCAGTGCGAGGGCCAGGATCAGGTTCCGCATACAACTATTCTCCTCGATTGCGTGATTGTAGTTTAGACGACCAGCGGGGGATGCAGGTTTCGCGGGGGTCCGTGAGCCGTGAACGGTGAACAGTGGGCTACCCCAATGGCGGCGGCGATCGGAGCCGCGCGCGGGAGCAAGCGGTTGCCCGTGCAGGCAACGATAGTCGCCTTGGCGGACAACAGCCCCTCCCGGTCGCGGCTCCAGGAGTTGAAGGGCGCGACATGTCGCGCCCCTACGACGAATAGCCCACCTGGCGACCAATCTCTAGTAAATTGTAGGGATTGAGTATGGACGTTTCGGTTAAGGGCGAGTATGCGCTGCGGGCGGTGTTTGAGCTGGCGTCGCGTGAGACGGCTGAGCCGGTCAAGATCGCGAAGATCGCCGAGAGTCAGAAGATTCCGCAGAAGTTTCTGGAGCTTATTTTGTCACAGCTCAAGCAGGGCGGGTTCCTGACGTCGCGCCGTGGCGCTGAGGGCGGGTATTTTCTTGCCCGGCCGGCGGAAGCGATTACGGTTGGCGATATCTTGCGGCACATTGATGGGCCGCTTTCGCCCGCGTCGCGGCAGAGTATGGGTCAGCCGGCGGAGTCGCCGTTTCCCGAGCTTTGGGGGCGCGTCGAGCGGGCGATTTCGAGTGTGATCGACCGGACGACATTCGCCGACTTAGTCACGCGCTGGAAGGAGCAGCGAGCCAAACGCGTTGTCAATTGGCAAATCTAGATCAGCCATGAGCCGTATTTTCGAGGACAACTCCTATTCGATCGGACGCACGCCGCTGGTGCGGTTGAACCGGATCACTGATGGGGCCAAGGCTCGTGTTTTGGCGAAGGTCGAAGGGCGGAATCCGGCGTATTCGGTGAAGTGCCGCATCGGGGCGTCGATGGTTTGGGATGCGGAGAAGCGCGGGGTGCTCACGCCGGGGAAGGAGATCGTCGAGCCGACCAGTGGGAATACGGGGATTGCTTTGGCGTTTGTGGGGGCCTCGCGGGGGTACCCGGTGACGTTGACGATGCCGGTGACGATGAGCATCGAGCGGCGGAGGGTGCTCAAGATGCTGGGGGCGAAGTTGGAGCTGACGCCGGGCGAAGAGGGGATGTACGCTTCGATCGAGCGGGCGGAACAGATGGTGGCGACCGACCCGGATCGCTATGTGATGCTGCAGCAGTTCAAGAATCCGGCGAACCCGCAGATACATGTCGAGACGACGGGGCCGGAGATCTTTGAGGATACTGACGGCGAGGTCGACGTGCTGGTGTCGGGCGTCGGCACGGGCGGGACGATTTCGGGGATT
This sequence comes from Bryobacterales bacterium, assembly GCA_965247515.1. Lineage (GTDB taxonomy): Bacteria > Acidobacteriota > Terriglobia > Bryobacterales > UBA6623. Next base: position 4,265,143 of record OZ252029.1, read on the forward strand.
TCGCAGTACTTCAAGCAGGTCAAGCGGCAGGCGCTGTTGTCGATTGCGGTGGAGCCGGCTCGGAGTCCGGTGATTCAGCAGACGTTGGACGGGAAACCCGTGACGCCGGGGTATACGGGGATCCAGGGGATTGGCGCGGGTTTTGTGCCGGATACCTTGGATCTATCGATGGTCGATCGGGTCGAGCCGGTCGAGGATGAGGAGGCGATCGAGTATGCGCATCGGCTGTCGCGCGAAGAGGGGCTGCTGAGCGGCATCTCGTGCGGGGCGGCGACGGCGGTGGCGTGTCGGTTGGCGAAGGAGCCGGAGTTTGAGGGCAAGACGATCGTGGTCATTCTGCCGGATGCGGGGGAGCGCTACATCTCGAGCGTTTTGTTCGACGGGATCTCGTGAAACCGCAGAAATTCCCTGACGCAGGAATTCTGAGCACCCTGCGTAAGCCGGGTGTATTTCGGTTGATCGAAGGGGAAGACACCCCGCTTACGCAGGGTGCTCGGAAACGCTTCAGGGAGGCGGTTTGAAGGCCTCGAGATTTCCCGATGCGCTGGTCTTGATCTTCGCGATGATCGTGGCGGCGCAGTTGCTTTCGTATGTGCTGCCGGCTGGAGAATTCGACCGTATCTCGGTCGATGGGCGACAGCAGGTTGTCGCGGGGACCTACCACGAGGTCGAGGCGGCGGCGCTTCATCCGCTGGCGTTTCTGACGGCGATCCCGCGAGGGATGGCTGAGGCGGCCGACATTATCTTGTTCGTCTTTATCGTGGGTGGGGCGATTGGCGTCATTCGCGCGACGGGGGCGATTGACGCGATGTTGAGCGCGGCGATTCGGCGGGTAGGCGGCTCGCCAGGGGTGCTGATCGCCGGCGCGATGACACTGTTCGCGGTGGGGTCGTCGACGATCGGCATGGCGGAGGAATACATGCCTTTCGTGCCCGTGCTGGTCGGCATGTGTCTGGCGCTGGGGATGGACGCGATTGTGGCGCTGGGGGTGATCTATATCGGCGCGGGAATCGGGTATGGCTGCGCGGCGCTGAACCCGTTCACGGTGGTGATCGCGCAACGCATCGCGGAGTTGCCGATCTACTCGGGGCAGGCGATTCGCTGGAGTCTGCTGGTCGTGTGCCTGGCGGTTGGGGCGCACCACTTGCTGCGCTATGCCAAGCGTGTTGTGGCTGATCCTGAGATGAGTCTGGTGCGCGACATCGACTTTTCTAGCGGCCTTGAGAGGCCCCAGGATACGCCGTTGGATGGTCGTCTGATGGCGATTCTCGGGGCGTTTGCACTGGCAATCGTGATCTTTGTCTACGGGGTTGCTCGCTGGGAGTGGTACCTGACTGAGCTTGGGGCGGTCTTCTTGGGACTGTCGATCGTCGCGGCGGCGCTGGGCGGAATCAGCCCGAATCGGGTGGCGCGGGAGTTTGGCGAGGGGGCGGCGCAGTTGACATCCGCCGCGTTGGTGATCGGGTTTGCGCGGACGATCGAGGTGATTCTCGATGACGCCTCGATCAAGGACACGGTCATCAACGGGGTGGCGGGCTTGCTTGACGGACTGCCGGCGGGGCTGGCTGCCGTCGGGATGCTGGGGGTGCAGAGCGTGTTCAACTTCCTGATCCCGTCGGGGAGCGGGCAGGCTTATGTGACCATGCCGATCATGGCGCCGCTGGCGGACCTCACGGGCGTCGGCCGCGAGGCGGCGGTGCTGGCCTATCAGTTTGGCGACGGGTTTACGAATATGATCGTGCCGACGAACGCGTTGCTGATGGGGATGTTGGCGCTGGGCAGGGTCCCGTATGGGCGTTGGGTGCGGTTTGTGGGGCCGCTGTTGGTTAAGATTTATGTGGTGGCGATAGTGGCTTTGGTGTGGGTTGCGGGCTGATAAGATGAGGGTGGCATGACGGTTACGTTAGATCTTCCGAAAGAACTCGAGCACAAGCTAAGTGAGTGTGCTGATCGGCAGGGTGTTTCCGCCGAATGGTGGTTGCGGGAGGTCGTAACGCGCGAACTCCAAGGAACCCCGACGGCGGAGGAGTCGCCAGCCGAGGAAAAACCTTTTTGGGAAGAGATCGAGGAACGGATGAGGCAGCTCCCGGACGATGCGTTTGACGGCCTCCCGACCGACGGCGCAGCCGAACACGACCACTACCTGTACGGCTCCCCCAAAAAGTACTCGTGACGGATGTCTTTGCCGACACGGCATACTGGATCGCGCTCGCACGCCCCAGAGACGAGTGGCATAGCCGAGCATTCGAGCTAAGTCGTGGGTTGGCTCAATCTCAAGCTGAAGTCATCACAACCCAAGAAGTGCTGACCGAGTACTTGAACTATTTTGCCGACAGAGAGCCACGGATCCGACTTGCGACGCTGAGAAACCTAACGACAATTCGAACGAGTTCAAGGATCCGAATCATACCCCAATCCAACGAGAGCTTTGAAGCCGGCTTAGCGCTCTACAGCGCCCGGCCTGACAAGGGTTACAGTTTGACCGACTGCATCTCGATGGAGACCATGCGAAAGGAAGGCCTGACTGACGCCCTGACGAACGACCATCACTTCGAGCAAGAGGGGTTCCGCGCGCTGTTTCGGGCGAGGACGGAAACGTAACTCCGGTGGCGCGAGCCGCACCTTACATAATCTGTACGGCCAATGAAATCGACGATCCGAATCGCGGCGGTTGCTTGCGCAATTGTCGCCTTAGCGCCCGCTCAAGCCGAACTGTTCTGGCACGTGTCTTACGAAGCCGCCGTCGAGGAGGCCAAGCGGACCGGCAAGCCGATCTTCCTGCAGTTTCGCTGCTCGCCTTGACGGGCGGGACGTGAATTCGACGCACAGGTTGTGCTGTCGCCGCCAGATTCGCCGCGTGGAAAACTGCTGAGCCAGTACGTGCTCGCTCGGGTGGTCCAGATGGACCGCATCAACATCGGTCTGTTCGACTACGACCGCTACAACACGCTCTACTACTTCGCTCTGAACGCGGACGAGCAGATCTACTTGCGCTACGGCGGGCGCGACCAGTCGGGACATACCTCGCACCTCACTCTCGAGAGCATCAGGTTGGCCCTCGCCAAGGGGCTGGAGCTGCACGAGCAGTATGAGGCCGGCAAGCTCCCCAAGACCCCGAAGCCGAAGCCGCTCTATGCGCGGGACATCCCGGCGCTCTATGAGAGGACCAGTGGCGCGGGACGCTGCGTGGAGTGTCACCTGATTGGCGATCTCCAGAACGTCCAGAGGGAGCATGACGGAACGCTCGATAAGGTCTCGCAGATGTACCGTTCGCCCGATCTTAAGACGATCGGCATTCAACTCGACGTACCCAAGGGCTTGGCGGTCAAACAGGCGTCCGGCGCCGCGCGGGATGCGGGGATGAAGAACGGCGATCGCATTGCGAGCTTCAATGGGATCACGGTCTGGACGTTCGGCGACTTGCAGTACTACTACGATCAGATCGCGCGCGACTCGAAGACGATCCGGCTGGGCGTTGACCGTAGCGGGGAAGATTACTCGCTTGAGATCGAGTTGCCGCCCTTCTGGTGGTGGACCGATCTGGCCTACCGCAACTGGACTGTGGAGCCGCGCGTTTACTTTCGCTCGGAGCCGCTAAGTGAGTCGGACAAGGCCGAATCGGAGCTCGACCCGAATGGCTTTGCGAGCAGGGTGACTCACGTCGAGACGATTGCCGAGCTAATGGGCATCCATTCGCTCAAAGTGGGGGACGTGATTTTCGCCGTCGACGACGACCAGAGGGACGAGATTGCGAACCGGGCTGAGCTGTTCGTCAAGCTGCGCCGAAAGGCCGGCGATTCGATGTCACTGGGAGTGATTCGCGGGGGCGAGCGCATGACCCTCAACCTCAAGACCGCTAGAATGAGTTTTCGAAAATGAGACTTTTGCTGTCTATCTTCCTTCTGATCGCTTCGGCCGCCTCCGCGGCGGAGTGGAGTGAGCCGGTCGTCGTTGAGCACCAGTTCAAGCCGGCGGTGACCTATCGGGCCAGGGTCGAAGGCTCGTACTTGGTTGTGCGCGCCGATATCGAGGAAGGCTGGCATACGTTCTCGATGGATAACGATCTGCGGGCCACCGAGGCTCTGGCGGGCAAGCCTTCTCTGGGCGTCGATGCTCCGACCCAGATTACGTTGGAGGATGGACTCGAGGCTACCGGCGGCTGGAGCCAGACAGAGCCGAAGGATTTTTCGAAACCCGAGCTGCGCTGGTATAGCTGGGGGTATGAGGAGCCGGCCCTCTTTGTGACCAAGGTGGCGACGGCGGGCACAGGCGAAGCGAAGATCGGCATTCGCGGCCAGGCTTGTACGGAAACGACGTGCAAGAACGTTGATGTCGAGTTGGCGTTGGCTCTGGGAGGTCCGTCGGGGACGCCTGCGGACATCGATCTGACGCACCTGATTCCGGTCCGGGAAAAGTAGTCGCGCAACGGAGCGCGTAGTGAGCCCCGAACGCAAGTGAGCTGGGCCTCCGGCGGGGCCGGACAGAACCAAGATGCGACCTTTTTTTCGGGTTCCTCTCGGCCCGGGTTGAACAGCCCGCGGCTCGTCGACCACGTGCCCCAACCGTCAGGTTGGGGTCGACCAACGCCCGCGTTAAGAACTCATAGGGCGGTCTCAGACGAGGGGTGCCATGTTCGTGGGGTTGTCATGCTCCGCACCCCTCACTTGCGTTCGGGGCTCACTTGTGTTCCCGCCGAAGCGGGCTCACCCGCGGTCGATGCCTGCTAGCTCTCGGAAGGCGCCGCCGGGAAGGTGCTTGCGTTCTTGGCGGCGTTTATCGCGATTGGGGCAGGCGCCGCAGGTGATGGCGTCGCCGTCGCAGTCGAAGACTTCCGCGCCTCCACATGAGCCGCGCAGGCGCTTCTTTTGGAAGATAACGCCGACCGCCATGATCAGCATGGCGAAGCCGATGGCGGCGATGGAGATGAAGACGATGCTCACTGCTACTTATTCTAACGGGCCGGCGGTGGGAAGCGTTTCGTGAAGGCGGGGGTTGGGCGCTCCTCGAAGCCGTCGTCGGTGCGGACGATGAACAGCGCGGTGAGCTCCAAGCGCTCGGCCAGAGCGTAGCCTTCGTCTTCGCCGAGGACCATCAAGGCGGTCGCGAAGCCGTCGGCGCGCATGCAGGTCGGCTCGACCACGGCTACCGAGGCTAGGCTGTGGGCGACGGGACGGCCGGTCCGGGGGTCGATCGTGTGGGAGAGCCGGACGCCGTCTTTTTCGTAGAAATTGCGGTAGTCGCCCGAGGTCGCCATGGCGAGGTTCTCTAGGCTCACGGCGCGCTGGATACCGCCGGTGGTCTCGGGCTTTTCGATCGCGATGCGCCAGGGGCGGCCTTCGGAATTGACGCCGCTGGTGCGGATTTCGCCGCCGATGTCGACCATGTGGTTTGGCTGCCCCAAGTCTGAAAGAATTTCCGAAACGCGGTCGACGGCGTAGCCTTTGGCGATCGCGGAGAGATCGCAGGCGACTCCGTCGACTAGTTTCGTCACGTGCTGGGTATCTATTGTGAGCTTGTCCCAGCCGGTCTGGGCGCGGAGGTCGGCGATGTCGGAGTCGGAGAGGTCTTGGCGTTCAGCGGGGCCGAATCCCCAGGCGTTCACTAGTGGTCCGACAGTGGGGTCGAGGGCGCCGCCGGTTAGCTGTCCGATCTCGGCCGCGGTACGGAAGACTTGCAAGGTGGCCTGGCTGAGCTCGAATGGTTCGCCGGCGCCCGCGGCGTTGAATCGGGAGAGCTCAGAATCCGCGCGGTAGGTCGACATGGCGTGGTCGACGTCGCTGATCGCGTCGTCGATGGCCGCGCGGATCGGTTCGAGCGCGGAGTCACTTAGGGGCTGCGCGGGGGCGAGCTTGACGGCGTAGGTCGTCCCCATTGCGCGGCCGGAGAACTCGTACTGCGAGGGCTGAGATTGACAACCGAGGCAGGCGATGGCAGCTAGAAGTAAGGCTCGTGACGCACGGGCAAAAGACCTTGCAGCATAGCTGCAAGGCGGCACGGCACAGCCGTGCGCCACGTCGGGCATGATCTAGCCGAAGTCGTCGTACATGATGTTTTCGGGCTCGACGCCTAGGTCATCGAGCATCTCGAAGCATGCCTGCAGCATCATCGGCGGGCCGCAGATGTAGTACTCGATATCTTCGGGCGAGTCGTGCTTTTTCAGGTATTCGTCCCGCACGACTTCGTGGATGAAGCCCGTGTAGCCTTCCCACTTGTCTTCGGGAAGGGCGTCGGACATCGCCATCTCCCACCGGAAGTTTTCGTTCTCGGCGGCGATCGCGTCGAAGTGGTCGATGTAGAAGGCCTCGCGGAGACTGCGCGCGCCGTACCAGAAAGTCACCTTGCGGTCGGTATTGACCCGCCGGAACTGATCGAAGATGTGCGAACGCATGGGGGCCATACCGGCGCCGCCGCCGATGAAGCACATTTCGTTCTTCGTGGGCCGTGCGAAGAACTCCCCGAACGGACCCGAAATCTCGCACTCATCGCCGGGCTTCAAGTCGAAGATGTACGACGACATCTTGCCGGGAGGGATGCCTTGGGTCCGCGGCGGCGGGGTCGCTACGCGAACGTTCAGCATGATGATTCCACGCTCTTCGGGGTAGTTCGCCATCGAGTAGGCGCGCTCGACGGTTTCGTCAACTTTGGAGACGTACTGCCAAACGTTGAAGCGGTCCCAGTCGGAACGGTACTCCTCTTCCACGTCGAAATCTTTGTAGTTGGCGACGTGCGGCGGGCAGGAGATCTGGATGTAGCCGCCGGCGCGAAAGGGCACCGATTCGCCTTCGGGGAGCTCCAACACCAGCTCTTTGATAAACGTCGCAACGTTGTGGTTCGAGCGAACCTTGCACATCCAGCGCTTGACCGCGAAGACTTCGGGCGGAACCTGGATCTTCAGGTCTTGCTTGACTTTGACTTGGCAGGAAAGGCGACACCCCTCGCGGGCCTCGCCTCGCGAGATATGGCTGCCCTCGGTGGGCAGCATGGCCCCGCCGCCTTCGAGCACATTCACGGTACAGACCCCACAGGAGCCCTTACCGCCGCAAGCCGACGGGATGAAGATCTTGTTGTCGGCAAGCGTCCCCAGCAGGGTGCCGCCGGTCTTGACCGTGACCGTCTTTTCGTCGTTGATCAGGACGTTGACTTCGCCGCCGGCGACCAGCTGATTCTTGGCGACCATCAAGATCGCCACCAGTGACAGGATGACCGCGGTGAACATGAAGACGCCGAGAGCTACTGTTCCCATGGGTGTTCTCCTTTCCAGTTCGAGCTAAAGGCGCGACATGTCGCAGCCCCTACAGCAGGATGCCTCCGAAGGCCATGAAGCCGATGGCCATCAGGCCGGTCAAGATGAATGTGATTCCCAGCCCACGCAAGGGTGGCGGAACGTTCGAGTAGCGCATGCGCTCGCGGATCGAGGCCAGAGCGACAATCGCCAACGCCCAGCCGATCCCCGAGCCGAAGCCAAAGACGGTGCTCTCGGCGAGTGTGTAGTCGCGCTCGACCATGAACAATGACGCTCCCAAGATCGCGCAGTTCACGGCGATTAGCGGCAAGAAAACGCCCAGTGCGTTGTAAAGCACCGGTACGTATCGGTCGAGCGTCATCTCGACGATCTGGACCATGGCAGCGATCGTCCCGATGTAGGCCAAGAAGCCCAGGAACGAGAGGTCGTACTGCGCCCATTCCGGCCCCAGCCAGGCCAGCGCGCCGTCGCGCAGCAAGTACTGGTAGATCAGGTTGTTCATCGGCGTCGTTACGGTCAGCACGAAGATGACCGCCAGCCCGAGACCCATCGCCGTCTTGACCTTCTTTGAGACGGCTAAGAACGAGCACATCCCCAGAAAGTACGCCAGGGCCATGTTCTCGACGAAGATCGATTTGACCGCGAGATTGAGATATTCCTCGAACATCTAGTCCTCCTCGATCTGGGCCGGCTTCCACATTCGCAGTAGCCCGATAAAGATTCCGATGATGAAGAATGCGCCGGCCGAGTTCACCAGGATGCCGTTTGGCTGGTACCAGCCACCGTCGCTGACCGTCGGCAGGATTACGATTCCGAAAAGCTTCCCAGCGCCGAAGAGCTCGCGCAAGAAACCACACAGGACCAGCACCACGCTGTAGCCGAGACCGTTCCCGACGCCGTCGACCAGGCTCGCCAGCGGGCCATTCTGCATCGCGAACGCTTCCGCGCGGCCCATGATGATGCAGTTGGTGATGATCAACCCGACGAAGACCGAGAGCTGTTTCGAGACGTCGTAGAGATAGGCCTTCAAGAACTGATCCGCCACAATCACCAGCGAGGCGATGATGGTCAGCTGCACGATGATGCGGATGCTGCCGGGAATGAAGTTTCGTACGACGCTGACCGAGACGTTCGACAACGCCAGCACGAAGATCACCGCGCCGCACATGACGACCGAGGTTTCCATCTTCGTGGTCACGGCGAGCGCCGAACAGATGCCGAGCACCTGCAGCGCGATCGGGTTGTTTTCGAACAACGGATCGATAAGCGTTTGTTTAAGTTCGCTAGCCATAGTTCTACCCCGCGTGCGCGTCACGCAGTTGTTTTAAGTATGGGCCGAAGCCGTTCGCCCCCAGCCAAAAATCCAACATGTTCGTAACGCCGCGGCTGGTGATCGTAGCGCCGGCGAGTCCGTCTACCCGATGCGGATCGGTGGATGGCGGACCCGCATTGCCCTTGATGACTTGGATGGCCCTCGTCCCAGAGTCGTCGAAAGCCTTGCGGCCAGGCCACAGGGACTTCCAGTTCGCGTTGTCTACTTCGCCGCCGAGACCGGGCGTTTCTTTGTGCTGGTAGTAGGTGATCCCGCGGACGGTCGTGGCGTCGCTGTCGAGCGCGAGGAAGCCGTAGAGCGTCCCCCACAGGCCGTACCCTTCGATCGGGATCACGACCATCTCGACGTCTCCGCTTTCAGCCAGAACCTGATAGACGACCTGGTATTTCGGGAGCCGCGAAACTCTGGACGGATTACGCGGAGCATCTCGCCCTTGCTCTCCCGCCGCGGCTTTGATCGCGTTATAGGCGCTGGGGTCGAAATCGGGATTCGCTACTTCTTGGCCGGTTTCAAGGTCGATCACAACCGGCTTCACGTTCTCGAACAGCGCGGTGATGGCGTCCCGATCGAGCCCTTCGTCCGCGGTCGCCAAACCGGCTGCGTAAAGCACGTTCTTCTGCTTGTCGAGCGCGGCGTTCTCGACCTGACGCTCTTCAAGAGATACGGCGGACGACGAAACCAGAACCGCGCAGATTACGCAAACGATGGCCGCAAAGATAATCGTGTAAGCGACGCTATGCTGCATATCGAGCCGCCCTCCGTTTGATGTTGGCTTGCTTGACCCAGTAGTCGATGAAGCCGGCGAACAAGTTCATGAAAAGGATCGCCAGCATCATGCCTTCCGGGTAGGCCGGGTTCACCACGCGGATCAAGATCGCCATGATCCCGATCAGGAAGCCGTAGACGTACTTACCGCTGTTCGAGTGCGCAGCCGAAACCGGGTCGGTCGCCATGTAGACCATGCCGAAGGCCCAGCCTCCGAGAACGACGTGCCAGTGGAAGGGCACGTTGAACAGCGGGTTGGTGTCCGAGCCGATCATGTTGAGCACGGTCGCCATCAGGAACGATCCAAGAACCACGCCGCCCATGATGCGCCAGGAACCGACGCCGCTGATGATTAGTATCGCCGCGCCGATTAGGCAGGCAACGGTCGAGGTCTCGCCCATCGAGCCGGGGATGAGGCCGATGAAGGCGTCCATCCAGCTGGTCCCCATCAGCGCCGCGGGCCCCGTGACGGCCGCCTCGGCCAGCCAGGTCGCGCCGCTGACGCCGTCAACTGTCGTATCGGCCGCGATCCAGACCTGGTCGCCCGAGATCTGCGCCGGGTAGGCGAAGAACAAGAACGCCCGCGAGGTCAAGGCCGGGTTGAGAATGTTCATCCCCGTGCCGCCAAAGACCTCTTTGCCAATGATGACGCCGAATGCTATCCCTATTGCGACTTGCCACAATGGTATCGTTGGCGGCAGCACCAGTGGGAACAGCATCCAGGTGACCAGGAAGCCCTCGTTGATGTCATGCTTGCGAATGACCGCGAACACCGCCTCGAGGTTGCCGCCCAACGCGCCGGTGATGATCAGCACCGGCAGGTAATACAACAACCCCTGAACCACGCAGGCCAGCACGCTGTCTGAGCGGTACTGCAGACCGATCGCGTCGAACGCCATCGTCTGCCAGCTATCGAGCGGCGCGGCCCCAGCTTCAATAGCCAAGTGCGCCTGGTAGCCGATGTTGTAAACGCCCAGCAGGATACAGGGCACGAGCGCGACGACGACCGTGATCATCATGCGCTTGAGATCCAAAGCGTCGCGAACATGCGATGCGCCACGAGTCACGTGACCCGGAGTTCTCACGAATGTATCGGAGGCTTCCCAAAGCGGGTAGAGCATCTCCAGGGGACCGCCCTTGCCGAATAGCTTTTCGGGGTCCAGATCGAAGCCCTGACCGGACTTGACGGGTGCGCTCATCTTAAGTCTTAGCCTTCCTTCTGAATCGTCGTCAACAGCTCACGCAGCAGCGGGCCGTAGTCCGATTTCCCCGTACAGACGAACGAGCACAGGGCTAGGTCCTCTTCGTCGAGCTCTAAGACGCCGAGCTCTTCCGCCTGCTCGAGATCCTGCATCAGCAACGCGCGCAGGAGGAACGTCGGCAAGATATCCATCGGCATGACTCTCTCGTACATGCCGATGGGGACCATCGCGCGGTCCGAACCATTCGTCGTAGTGGTGAAGTCGAACTTCTTGCCCGGGATGAGCCGCGAAGCGAAGGCGTTGATCGTGGAGAACTGCGAAAAGCCGGGTCCAAGCCAGCCGAGGATCTCGCGTTTGCGGTACTCGGCGACTACCGAAACCTGTAAATGGTAGCGGCCCAGGTATCCGTGGATATCTCCCGAGGCCGCTCGCCCCGAAAGCACCGATCCCGAGATCACGCGATTTTCGCCGTCTTCGAGCTCGAGCTTCGTGATGTCGTCGATCGAGACCCCGATCCGTGTGCGAAGTAAGCGCGGACGGCGGACGGCCGGTCCGGCAAGGGAGATGATCCGCTCGACGTCCAAACGGCCGTCGGCGAAAACACGCCCGATCGCAATGGCATCCTGGTAGTTCACGTGCCAGACGGTCCGCTCACGATGAACGGGCTTGATGAAGTGGATGTGGACGCCCGCGGTGCCGGCCGGATGCGGGCCTTCGAACTCTTCGACGACAGCCTTGCCCGGCGCCTTGACTGAGCTGCCCGACTCCTTACATACATGTACGGAACCGTCGGTCAACTTCGCCAGCGCCTCGACGCCGCGCTCGAAGCGGTCTTGCTTGCCCTGCATAGCAACGTCGACTGACGCGGCGAGCGGATTCGAGTCCATCGCGGTGACGAAGATCGCGGCCGGGGTCTCTTCCGGATTCGCGTTACGGCTGAAGGGGCGTTGCCGAATCGCGGTCCACAGACCGGACTCGACCAGTAGGTCCCGGACCTGCTCGCGTGTGAGCTCGCTGGGGTGCTTGCTGGTGTAGGCGTCAAACGACGCTGTGTCGCCAGCGCCTGCCAGCTCAGCTTGATCCAGCTGAATGACGACGGATTGGAGCGCCCGGCGCTCGCCGCGATTGACCGCAACGACTTGGCCGCCAGCGGGCGAGGTGTAACGCACACCCGGCGTCTTTTTGTCTTCGAACAGCAGTTGCCCGCGCCGAACGTCGTCGCCGGCGCGCACGTGCATGGTGGGCTTCATGCCGACATAGTCGTCGGCCATCAGCGCCACTCTGCGCGGTTGCGGAGCTTGGTCGACTCGCTGTTCCGGCTCGCCGGTGATTGGTAAATCGAGCCCTTTCTTAATTGTGTATCGACCCATTTTGGAACCAACCTGTCGAAACTACGCCTCTGGCGAAGTGAGAGACTCTACGAGTTCCCTATCGGCTGAACCTTGACCGGCCCCCACCGGCCTAAAAACCCCCCGCATAGACGGCTCCCTTTGGGAAGCGACTACATCTGAACATGTTCTTCGGGAAAACGGCGATCTAGCGTCGACCTGCAATTCTCATCTTATAAAAATGCGGGCCCGCGCGTCGAGCCCCACGGGCAAAAGGTGTAAAAGGTTCTTAGGTCTTGCCCGGCAGACAGACGTATGCCTTAATTGGCGCCGTTGTCCCCGCTTCGTCGCTCCCGGATCCATTCATCCATCATGGCGACAAGGACCTGCAAACGTTCGTCGACCTCTTTGTGAATGAGATCGTACTCCGCTCGTCGGACTTCGGCCTCCCGTTGCCAGCGCTCCTCCTGCTCCCGCCAGCGCTCTTCTTGCTCCCGCCAGCGCTGAGTTCGCCCTTCGTGGGCCTCCTGGCGTGTGGCCATCGCCGTGAGGCTGTCGGTGATCTTGATCAGGTTCTGGGCAATGGTCAGTTGATGCTCGTCCAGGCGGGCGATCGCCGCCTCGGCTCGAGCCTCCGCGCGGGCTTGGCTTTCAAGCATGAACTCGATCGTCTTCTCGATGTCCACGCCCTGATTCTATCAGCCACCTCGCCTGGCCCTAGACCCTCAGGGAAAATGGTTCTAGGTCATCCCGGACGCCTGAGCCCCGATGTTCACATCGGGGTCGAACCACCGACCTAAAGGTCGGGGCTCAGGGGATCGCGGGATCAGGCGAAGAACAGACCGATCGACATCGACCACCCGGGAAAGAGGTCAGGCTCGTCGAGCATGTCGTCTCCCGACAGGATCACCGGTCCCACTCCCCTCTTGTACACGTCAACTTGATTCGGACTCGAATAGGCGACCCAAACCGCGGTAGCTCCCGGGTCGAGGTATTGCTCAATCTTTCGCCTGAGGTCGTCGGCGCTCTCGGATGGCGAAACCACCTCGACGGCGAGATCGGGCGCTCCGCGGAACCAGCCGTCAGGGTCGGCCTACTCCCGCAGAGTCATTAATGCGGTCGATGTCGCCACGTGTTCATCGTAAGGCAGAAGCGCCCGAAGGGCAGTCGAGACAACGTCAGCCCACATCCACCGGGTCAGATGTCAGGATCTTCTGCATAGGCGGGCTAGAATCAGTCTGCAAGTATGTACGTCTGGCTTTCACGTCTCACCGCGGCGCCCCTGATCCTGGCGTGCTGCTCCGGCCTTGGCGACCGAGACAGCTCCCAGTCGACATCCGGCCTGGTGGGTCGGCCTGTCGTCACGAACGTTTCGCCCCAGGCTCAAGCGCGAATCGAGCAGGCCTATCGTCGGACGCAGGAGAACCCGCGAGATCCAGACGCTCTCGGCCGCGTCGGAATGATCCTGCACGCTTACGAGCAGCACGAGGCAGCGCGGCAATGGTACCGCCAGGCGCTTGACCTCGATGCGGACTCGTCTCGCTGGCCGTACCTTCTTGGGATCGTTCACAGTGAGCTGGGCGGATCCGAAGAATCGATCCGATGGTTTCGGCAAAGCCTAGAGCGGCGCCCTCCCGCCCTCGCGGGCGAGCTTCGTCTAGCGGCGGAACTGCTTAAGTCGGGCGACGACGCGGAGAGTCATTCGATCTACTCGGCCTTATTGAGCGAGGACCCTCAAACGCCCGCCGCACACCTCGGTCTCGCCCGAATCGAAGTCGAGCGCGGCGACCCGCGGACGGCTCTCGAGCACTGTCAACGCGCCGCCGCTCGACTAAGCGACTACGGCCCCCTGCACTACGCCTTGGCTCTTGTCTACCGAGAGCTCGGGGATCAAGAAGCCGCACGAAGCAGCATGGCGCTCTTCGAGCGTCTAGGCCCGACGCGCCAACCTCCATTCGCGGACCCGCTGATGGATGAAATCGTCGCGCTGAAGCAAGGCTCTTATCTCTACCATCTCAATCAAGGCCGGCGATTGGCTGCGGCGGAGCGGCCCAACGAAGCAATCGCGGAATACCTGCGGGCGGCTGAAATCGAACCTCGAAACTCGCAAGCTCACGTCAACCTGATCGCCGAGTACGCGACGATCGGCGAATACGACAAAGCTGACGAACACTTCCAGAGAGCGGTCGACATCAACCCGGATTCCGAGGAAGGCTACTACAACCTCGGGACCCTCCGGACCATCGAGGCGCGCTTCCCTGAGGCTGTCGAAGCGTTTCGAAGCGCCCTTGAGGTCAACCCGTTCTCGGCTGAGGCTCGCAATAGTCTGGGCTATGCGCTTGAGCAAGTCCGCCGGTACGACGACGCCGTTCGCGAATATCGCGCCGCTCTCGAGTACGAGCCGGCCCATCGAATGGCGCACTTCAATCTGGGCAGGCGTCTATTTGGAAGCGGGGAAACTGAGCAGGGGATTCGACATCTCGAACAGACGCTCTCGCCGGAAGACGAGCAGACTCCGCAGTTTCTGCTCGTGCTCGCCCGAGCCTATCGGAGCTCGGGGAAGAGCAAGGAGGCCGTCGACACCGGGCATCGGGCTAGGGCTCTGGCGGAGACATTTGGACAGCGGAACGTGGCGGGTTTGGCGGCCAAGGAATTTGGGGCGCGATAGGCTTGCGGGCGCGCCCTATGGCGCGCCCCTTGTCTGCCGTGCTAGAAGTAGAACTTCAGCCCGAACTGAATGTGCCGCGGGATCCGCTGCAACGTGGTCGGTGACGCCGCCGACCGGATCCTCCCGGCATTCGGACTCCCGATATTCGTCGTCGGGTTGTTGAACTGCGGGGTGTTCGACAAGTTGAAGAACTCCGCGCGGAACTGCAACCGGCGACGCTTGTCTTCGCTGAAGAAGAACTCCTTGAAGATCGAGAAGTCGAGGTTCTTCGTGCCCGGTCCGAACAGGATGTTGCGGCCCGCGTCGCCGAACTGCTGCGGCCCGGGTCGAATAAAGGCGTCCACGTCGAAGAAGCGTTGCAGGGTTTGCTCGCCGCGTGACAGCCGCCCGTCCCCAATGCGGTCTGGGTACGCCGTGCAGCAGTTGAGCGTATTGGGCGAGGTGACGCGCATGGGAAAGCCGTCGTAGAGCGACAGAATTCCGTTGACCTGCCAGCCGCCGACGACATGATTCAAAGCGCCGTTGGTGGACTTGAACGGCAGCTCATACATGAAGCTCGTTACCAGCCGGCGCGGCGCGTTGAAGCCGGCGGGGCCGCGATCCCGGTCAATGTTACGAATGTCGGTCGGCGTGCCAAACTGAGCGTCGACGTTGCTGAGCGACTTGCTCCATGAGTAGCTGGCTAGAAATCCCAAGCCATTCGCGAAACGGCGTTCTCCCGTCAACTGCAGCGCGTGGTAGTTCGAGTTATAGCGGGTCTGAACGGTCCGAATCTGCCCGAAGGCCGGGAAGGCTCGGCGAGCCGCAACAGGACCGGTTCCCGGGACGGCCTGGTTGATGTCGGTGAAGCCTTGGAGCTTGGTGCCCGCGCTGCCCACGTAGGCAATCGTGAACGACGTCTTACCCAATTGTTGCTGGATGGCTACATTCCACTGTTTCGTGTAAGGCGTTCGCGACGTCAGATCAATTGAGCGCAGCGTGCCCGCGATCGTTCCTAGCGGCGGGCGGTCAAATCCCTGGGAAGCCAGCCGGGCGCCCGCGAAGTCAAACTGGTTGTTGTTGAAGTTTGAGGTGATTAACTCCGGCGGGTTCGCGCCCAGATTTCTTGTCGTATCGAGTTGACCGACCGAATAGAACACACCATACGAGACTCGAATAACCGTCGAGTCGGTCGCTTTGTACGCAATTCCAAGACGAGGCGAGACATTGTTGTTGTCGCCCGGATGTCCCGATCGCCAGGGCACCTCGGCGCTGCCAACCTGCGCCACCGTTCCCAACTCGCGAACGAAGTTGTATTGACGGTCGTTGACTTCGGTCCACGGCCAGCCGAGGAAGTTGTCATAGCGCAACCCAAGGTTCAGCGTGAGCCTGTCGCTCACCTTATACGTGTCCTGAAAGTGGAAACCGAGTTCCTTGCGCCGATAGCCCCGGGTGCCGTTTACAAAGCGGATCAGGCCGCTGATGGGCTTGCCTAGCAGAGCGTCTCCCGCTCCGAGTCCAGTGCCGCCCCGCGACGAGGGATTGACCGTGAAGTTCCCATTGAAGTTCATGTCGCCGCGGAGCGCGCTTGACTGTAAGGCGTTGTAGCGCAGACGCCGGAACTCGACGCCGAACTTGAGGCTATGACGTCCCGTGTTGATGCTGAAGGTGTCGCTGACGTGGAAGTTGTCGCTGACGATCACGGCCGGCGAAAAACCGTTGCCGCCCAAGTTCCGAAACCCGCCAACCCTGACAATTGCCAGCCCTGAAGTCAGATCGTCTCCCGCAACATTAGAACCCGGGATGCCGATCTCGTCGCTGACGTTCCTGCCGAAATTCGGATTGAACGACCGCAAGTTCAGGCGAGTCCAACCGGCGCGAAACTCGTTCACCATCGTCGGTGTGACCAGATGGGTGTCGCTCAACACGATCTGATTGACAGGCTGGTCAGCGGGTCCCGGCACGCCCGGACCACTTCCCACCGCGGGAGCAGGCAGAAAGCTAGGCTCGATCAGATCGTCATCGCTAAAGCTATAGCGCACGAACATGTTGTTCGAGTCGGACACGATATGGTCGACCTTGAAGTCAAGTTTCTTGCCGTTAATGCTGCGCAAGGGGTTCGCGAGATAGTTGTCCGATTCGTTGCCGTTGAGGTTCGGCCCCGGGTACAGATTGAGGATATTGGTTCCGACCTGGTCGATCATGGCGCCCGGGATGGTGTTGTTGGGGAACGGATCCCGTACGAATCCACCGCCCTCTTCACGCTGCGTAGTGGGGTCGAAAATCTGAAAGCGCGATTGCGAGAAATCGCCGCCGCGAAACGCGGCTGTAGGCACGCTACTGATCAGCGTCTGGGCCTGGCGTACCCGTGCGCCCTCGAAATTCGCGAAGAAGAAGGTCTTGGGGTTGGAGCCAGGGGCAAGCGGCCCGCCAATAAAGGCGCCGTATTGGTTTTGCTTGAACGGCGGAATAGCCTCGTCGGCCCGATCGAAGAAGTTCTTGGCGTCGAGTTTCTCGTTGCGTAAGAAATTGTAGACGCCACCGTGAAACTCCTTGGTGCCCGATTTGTAAGTCAGGTTGACGGTCGCCCCGCCGCCTCGGCCGAACTGGGCGTCCGCGCCCGAGGATTCGCTTCGAAACTCTTGAATGGCGTCGATCGACGGGAAGATCAGAATACCGAGTCCATTGTGACTTTCCGAGTTGCTGACTCCTTCGATCAAGTAGTTGTTGTCCTCGCCGCGGCTGCCGTTGACCGACGCGTTCGAGGGGCCGCGCTTACGTGTGATCGGGCTGCCCTGGCTTTGCGTGGCCTGCGGCTGCGCTGACGCGTTGAGCAGAATAAGCTGCGCCCAATTGCGGCCGTTCAACGGCAGGTCTTTGATGACTTTTTCGGTTGTCACGGTCGACAGCGTCGCCGACTCGGTCTGCAGCAGCGGCACGACATCGAGTACCGTGATGACCTCGGTTAGCGCACCGACGTCAAGATCGAAATCAATGACTGCGCGCTGGTTGACCTCGAGGGTAAATCGCTTGGCCGCGGGATCGAAACCTTCCGAGCGCACTTCCACCGTAAACTCGCCTGGACGCAAGGGAGGAGAGACATAGATGCCTTGGGCCCCTGTGCCGACTTCGACTCGCAGGCCGGTGCCTACGCTCTCAACAATGACGGTCGCCCCGGGAATTACAGCCCCCGAGGCGTCACGCACGGTACCGGTTACTGTGCCGGCGTCAACCTGTGCGAATGCGACGGCGGCGCAAATAGCGGCCAGCGTCGTGATGCGAAGCATTCTGAGCATTTTGATCCTCTGTGTGCGATTCTACATCTCCTTCCCCCCGCCCCGCACAAGTTTTCCTTGATTTTTTGAGGGACTAGCCTCGCAAATTGGTTAAACCAAAAGCATTTAGGTGATCAAACGTACGATAACCGGCCGGAAGCCGTGGAGCCGCTCGCGGCAGCAAGCGGTTGCCGGAGTCTCGGGCAACCGCCGTCGAAAACCCGCTCAATGTGGCGCAGGCATTCCTGCCTGCAGCGCCGACATTCCTGTCGGCGTCCGGATCGAACGGCGGCAGGAATGCCGCCGCTGCAGACAAGAATGTCTGCGCCACGTCGGTTTTCATCGCCTTGGGTGGGCCGCCAGTCCCATGGGGCGCTCCCTTGCGGTCGCGGCTCCGGATCGTCGTGCCCTCTTCTAGGCTAGATCCCGGGCGTGGGCCCGGATCTTTCGAACCGCCTCGGCGATTTGGTCCATCTCGCGGCGCTCGCCGAGGAGCTGCGACTGGCTCAACCAAACCGTCTCCGCGCAGGCACGATCGTTTTCGGGGCAGTGATTGGTTTCGCGCCATTGGGAGATGCGTTTCTCGGGATAGATGGCCTGGAATCCGCGGGAGTTCAGGGCGTCCTCGATGAACTTGTCCCGATTCAGTGGTCTGTAGCCGCTTGAGGCGGGGATCCCTTCGGCTTTGATCGCTTCGAGGAAGCGGCTCCGTGGGAGTCCAGCGAATTCCGCCGCGTCGTAGCGGAACATATAGAGGTGGTAGGCGTTTCGGGTGCAGCCGTCGTACATCCGTGCCGGCGTCACGCCTGGGATGCTATCGAGAAGCTCGGTTAGATACTGTGCGTTCTGCTCGCGTTGCCGTGCTTGGTCCTCGAGCCGCTCGAATTGGGCCATTAGCAAAGCGCCCTGAAACTCCGTCATGCGCAGGTTGGATCCAATGCCCTGTCGGGCACCGCCGGGCGAGACATGTAGAGGGTTGGAGTTGTTGTGGAACGCCGAGGCTCGCTCAGCCAAGCCGTCGTCATTGGTCACAATCGCGCCGCCCTCGCCGCAATTGAGGTTCTTTGACGCCTGGAAGCTGAAGCAGCCGATGTCGCCGACCGCTCCCGCTTTCCGGCCGCGCCACTCGGCCAGGTGCGACTGGCAGGCGTCCTCGATCACCGCCAATCCGCGCTTTTTCGCGATGGCCATGACGGCGTCCATGTCAGCCATAGATCCGCCGAGTTGGACGGGCATGATGGCGCGCGTCCGCGAGGTGATTGCGGCTTCGATCTTGCTTGCGTCGATTTGCAGCGTGGCGCGATCGGTATCGACGAAAACCGGCAGAGCGTGGCGCAACAGTACCGAGTTCACGCTGGCAATGAAGGTATAGGGCGGAACAATCACCTCGTCTCCCGGGCCGATGTCGAGGGCGTAGAGACCCGCCAGCAAGGCGGTCGAGCCGCCGTTGGTCGCGATTGCGTGCTTTGCGCCGAGCTTGTCGGCCCAGCTGCGCTCGAACTCCGCGACAGCGGTTCCGCCGCGCCGATTCCACTGTTTCGAGCGCAGCACGTCAAGCCAGCCCGACTCGTCTTTCTTGTTGATGATCGGCCAGCGACGCCCGCGTTCGGTCCGGATCGGCTTGCCGCCGAGCAGAGCGGGTTTGTCGGGAGCCTTGGCCGCGGAGGCGACTAGAGCCGATACGCCGGCGAGGAGAATTCGTCGTGTGAGCATCACAACCGGCCTCGCGCCAAACTCGAAGAACGTATGGCGGAGAGGGAGGGATTCGAACCCTCGGTAGAGGTTTATGCCCCTACGACGGTTTAGCAAACCGCTGCTTTCGACCTCTCAGCCACCTCTCCGCGATGGGCTGACGCAGGATCCTTCAAGCTGACTCTACCACATCGCCTTGCTGAAATGCCCCGCCGCCGAAGCGCCCGCTTGCAGTCCGCCTGGACAAGCCCCTACACTCACTTTCGACATGTCCCACTCCACTCTCGTCCGTACCGCGATCGCCACTCTGCTGCTGGGCTGCGTCTGGCTGGCCTTCACCCAGCAGCGCAAAGGGGGCCGCGGCGGCGGCGCCAAGAAGGCCCAAGCGATGCGGATCGAGAAGGTCCGCGGCAACCTTCATGTCATCTATGGCGCGGGCGGCAACATTGGCGTCTTGGCGACCAGCGACGGAGTAGTTCTAATCGACGACAAATTCGACCGGATGGTCGCGGAGATCGTCAGCAAGGTCGAAACGGTCAGCGACAAGCCGGTCCGCTACGTCCTCAACACGCACCATCACGGCGATCACTCAGGCGGCAATCCAACGCTGATGAAGACGGCTGAAATCGTGGCGCACGAGAACGCTCGCGCAAACATGGTGCGCGGGAGTCAGCCGGGCGTCCCCAATCTGTCGTTTAGCGAGCAACTCAGCCTGGATTTCGGCGGCGCCAAAGTTCGCGCCTTCTACTTCGGCCGCGGTCACACCAGCGGCGACGCCGTAGTTTACTTCCCCGACTTGCGAGTGATCCACACTGGCGATTTGTTCGTCCGCGGGGCGCCGTTTATCGACTACGGCAACGGAGGGAGCTCCGTCGAGTGGGACGACACGCTCAACTCGATTTTGCAGCTCGAGTTCGACACGGTTATTCCCGGCCATGGTCCCGTCGGCACGCGAGAGGACCTTGTGCAGTGGAAAGAGGACTACGAGACCTTTCGCAGCCGGATCGGCGAGCTGAGCCGGCAGAATAAGACGCCTGACCAAGTGGCGAAAGAGCTCGACCTGAGCGACCTCAACGGATGGTCGATTGGCGGCCTCCAGATGCGGAGTTTAGAGGGCTTGCTGAAGGAGTTGAGGTAGGACATCCGTGGCGTCCGCGGCGGCTCGGATTTCAGCTCAGGATTACCTGAAGACTCACTATGAGCTCCAGGATCCTGAATACGTTGATGGCGAGCTTATCGAGAGATCGCTGCCGAACCTTGAGCACTCCACAGTCCTTAAGAAGCTACTTCGGATTCTCGATAGCCGTGAGATCTCGCCCCCGCTCGTGGCCTACGCGGATTTGACAGTCCGAATCGACCCAGCCCGATATCGCATCCCTGACGTCGTTGCGTACGCCGAAAAACCGACCGAATCACACCCTTCGCAGCCGCCGTTCATCGTGGTCGAGATTCTCTCGCCTGACGACCGAATGAGCGAAGTTCTCAACAAGTTGGCCGACTACGAGGCCTGGCAAGCGAAACACATTTGGTTGATCGATCCCGGACGGCGGCAGTTTTACGTATTTCGCGATGGCGCTCCGCGTCCAATAGACGTGCTCGAAACGGCCGATCCCCAACTGGCCATTAAGCCCCAAGATGTCTTCTAGGCGACAGACGCCCGGCACATCTGAACAAACGAGTCAAGCAGCTTCCCTACGACCCGGAGCCGCGACCGTGAGGGAGCGTTTTCGAAAGTTTGGGCAACCGCTTGCTGACGGGCGCGGCTCCGGTGTCGCCGCAAACTTGACTCGTTTGTTCAGGCGGCCGTGGCCTAGTAAATCAGCCGTATCTGAAACCGGAACGTCCGGCCGTCATTCAGAGTATTGTTGATCTGCCCAAAGCTCGGTGAGGTTAGCGAGAAAGTGGGCTGCGCAAACTGTGGCGTGTTGAAAAAGTTAATCGACTCGGCCCGGAACTCGAGCGTCCAGTCCTGACTCAGCGCCCACGATCGGGACAGCGATGCATTCACGTTGGCGATCTTGCCCTTCCGGAACGTATTGCGTCCCAAATCTCCAGCCTGCTCTTGGGGCGCATTGATGAACCGGAAGGCCGAGCGCGGCAGCATCCCAACAGACGTGTCGGGATTCCCGATCGTGCGACCAAGGCTGGACGGGTCAAGCACGACCGGCCGGTCGTATTGTTGGCTATCCGCATTGCCGATACCCGGCGAGTCGGCCCCGGACCGAACGGTGAACGGCGTGCCCGCCTTCAGCAACGTGACGGTCGAGACGGTCCAGTCACCAAGAATCTTTCTGAGCAGACCGTTGCCGCCTGGGGTGTCATAGCTCGCTTGCAGCAAGAACGCGTGCGGCTGGTCGAAATTGCTGAGGGCTTTGAGATCTCGGTGCGACTCGATTTCGGTCTGCGAGACGGCGTTGCGGGCATCCGGCCCGGAAGCCGTGTTGGTGTAGGTCCCGCCCAGGTCGATCGCCTTACTCAGCCAGTACGACGCGTTGATCGTCAGGCCCCGCCAGTTTGGCGAAATCAGCGACACGCGGGCCGCGTCGTAGTAGCCGCGAGAACCGTTGTGGCTCAGCAGGTGGTTGAAGCGCGTCGGGTTGGGCCGGCGCTGGTTGATCGTCCGCGTTGCGAACTCGATCCCCTCGACCGGGCGTGCGCGATTGAGGAAGTAGGTGATGATCAACTTGTGAGAGCGGCTCCCCACGTAGCCCAGCTGAAGCCGCCAATCCGAGGCCAGGCCCAACTCCCAACTGAAGTTGTATTGATGTGAATACGGCGTCGCCAGATCGGGGCCGACTTCCACGAAATTGGAGCGGCTATTGGGGTCGACGTCTTCGGGGAGAATGCCGCCTAGCGGGTCGACTAAATCAGGGGCTGGGATCACAATCGTGGCGGTATGCGGCGTATTCAACCGGTCTTGGCCATAGGTGACCGGGAAGATCTCCCCGTACACCAGCCCGTACGCGGCCCGCAAAACCCCCCAGCCGTTCGGCAGCCGGTACGCTAATCCGAAGCTGCCGCCCCAGTTGTTCAAGTCCGAATCGAACGGCAACTCGCTGCGGCCCGTGACGTCGGCGGGGCGAGAAAACGGCTCGTATCGCAGCGACGTGCTGACGGTGAGGTTGTTGGTCGCCTGCCAGCGGTCTCCAATGAAGAACTTACCGTCAACGTTTCGGAAGCCGCGGTAGGTCGACCCCAGCGAGATGATCAGCCGGCTCGCCGTTCCGCTGCGAAAGTTCGTGATGGCGTCGCGTCCGAAATCATTCGCGAACAAGGTGATGCCGAGCGCGCCGTCGGGCTCGATGCCGTTGTATTGCAAGCGCGTCACGGCAAACCCCGAGGTCAGGGTGTGCTTGCCAGCGGTGGCCGTCATCGTCGCACCGAGGCGAAAGCGGTTCTGAGCGCGGTCGATGGGGATGATCGGAAAGGGTCCGAGGCTCGTCAGCGTGCTGCCCACCAAGGTGAACCCGACCGCCCCCTCGGCCGGCAACAGCAGCGACTCCAGGCGATCGAATCCCACCGTGACGTCGGTGATCGTTTTCGGCGACCAGGCGCGGTTCCAGGTCATCCGTCCGGAATGGGACTTGGTGTCGGTGTGGGGGTTCTGGCCGGCAACTAGTATATCGTTTCACTAAAACATATCCTCTCTAGGCGACCTCAAGCGCCTCGAACTTCCTCCAGCGGTGAACCACCGGAGCCGCGTTGATCTCCGCGATCCCCTGCAGAATTCGTTCCCGCAGCTCCTCCCACGACGCGACTCGGATACGCTTCAAGAACGTGCGCGCCATCTTGCCAAACAGCGTCTCGACTATGTTGAGCCAGGACCCGTGGGTCGGCGTGTGCACGTATTTGAAGCGGTTCGGACGCGTCGCCAAGTAGGCTTTCGTCTCCTTCGATATATGGGCGGAGTGATTGTCCAAGATCAATCGGATCGTGCATTGGTCCGGGTAGAATTGGTCCAAATCCTTGAGCAGCAAGATGAATTCCCGGCTGCGGTGACGCCGCTCCACCCGCGCCGTTACCCGGCCGGAGTGCAAGTCCAGCGCCGCCAGAATCGAGCACGTTCCCAGCCGTTTGTACTCGTAGTCGCGAGCCACACAGGGATGCCGCCCAGGCTTCGGCGGCAGGTCCGGCGCGACGTTGGCGATCGCTTGCACGCCGGGCTTTTCGTCGACCGAAACCGTGATCACGCCCGGCGATAGGCCGTCGCGAAGGCTTTCATTCTGAAAGGCCACTTCGCGGTAGACCAGCAACACTTGCCGCATCTTGGACTCAAAATCGGGATCGCGACGCTCGAGGTAGTACTTCACCTTCTCCGGATGCAGAGGTTGCTCGGCCAGAATACGATGTACGGTCGCCTTAGCCGCTTGGGCCAGGGCCGGATAGCCCGCTTCCACGGCATGCCGGCGCACGTGTAGAGCGAGCGCGCTGCGGGTCCACAGCTCGGCGGCGTAACCGAGTTGGGTGGGTTTGCTGCAGGCCAAATGCACCACCCAGGCCTTGGCATCGGCGGTGATGCCGGGCGGCCGGGGACGATGATAGGCATCCTTGAGCGCTGCTTCCACGCCTATGGCGAGGGCTCGGTTGATCCATTTGCCGACGCTTTTGCGCGTCATCTTGACCGCTCGCATAATCTCGGCGATCGTCTCGCCGGAATGATAACGCCACAGAATCTCAGCCCGCTGCACCTCCCTAACCGGAGCCGTCCGCGAAGCACGCAGGCGCTGAAGATGTTGCACCTCTTGGGGCGTGAGAACGAGTTTGAGACGCTTTGATTTTCCCGGCATGCGGCCAGCCCAGCAGGAAACGTTACGGGATAGATATGTTTTCTTGAAACGCTATACTAGTTGGAAAGCGTCAACATTCTGGGCCGTGCCGGCGTATCGGAACGTCAGCTTGTCGTCGTCTCCGAGGCTCTGGTCGAGCTGAATACGGGCGGAATCAGTATTGATGCTCTGCAGGGCGTTCGCATTGTGGGCCCGGTCGGCGATGTCGGGCCGGTTGGGCGGCCCGGCGGGGTAAGCGTTGATGCGGCGCTGAACCTCCGCCCGCAGTGCGGGGTCGTTGGTCAGTGGGGTGCGCTCTTCGGGGAGTGGGATCAGAATGTTGCCGTTCACGTTTCCGCGGATCTTGTTCTGCGAGCCGTTGAGCGTGAGGAATCCCCCGGACCAGACCGGCGTCGTGATCGTCCCGCCGTAGAAGTTCTCTCGCGCGGGCCGCACGTCACCGACTTGAAAAAACGAGCGAGCGGAAAACTGGCTGTTGTTGTGGCGCCAGAACACATTGCCGTGCACACCGGAACCTCGCGCGGCGTGGGCGGCTTGCCGAACTCCGCGGCAAAGTACCCCCGATCCGCTCGAAAATCTTCGACGATCGTCGCCGTTGTCCCCAACCGGAGGTTGAGCTCCTTGAGCGCATTGTTGTCGACCAGGTTGAACTGGACGTTTTCGTTGCGTCGACTCTCGCCCGAATCAGACGCGGTTTCGCCGAGAAGATTGATCTCGGTCCGCTGGGAATCCTCCTCCTGGGCGGTTTCCGGTGTGGGCTCTTCGGCTTCAGCGGGCGGCTCCTGCCCGGCGAGGGATAGCGGCGTGAGCGCGAGCAAAACTAGGGCCGAACAAAGCTTCATTGCGGATGCGTTTTCATGGTACGCCGAAACCCGCGTTGCTATGCTAGCGGGGCTCTGCCGAAAACCCGACTCGGCTGTTGCGTGATTGCCCGACCCCGGAGCCGCGACCGGAAGGGAGCGGTTGCCCGAGCGTGAGGCGAATGTGGCTCACTCGGAAAACCGCTCCCTTCCGGTCGCGGCTCCGGGGCGCCTGTTTTCACCGCTCACGGCAGCCGAATAGGCCATGAAATCTCACAATTGAGGCCTCGAGTCACAACAGCCGCGCTACTAGTCGCCACCGCGGCGGCCGCACTGTTGTATTGGTCGGTACAGCCGCTGATCGGACGGCTCATCATCCCCCGCTTTGGCGGCGGCGCGACGAGTTGGATCGTGTGCCTGCTGTACTTCCAGGTGGCTCTGCTGGCGGGCTATCTCTATGCCTTTCTGCTCTTGGCGAAGCTCCCGCAAAAGTTCCAGCCATGGGCGCACCTGTTAGTCGTCGTGGCCGCGGGCGCGCTGTTGCCGCTCGAGGCGGCAGCTTCGGCCTGGACGCCGGACAGTTGGAATCGGCCAGCCAGCGAGATGTTCCGCCTGCTGAGTTGGAACTCGGCGCCGCTGTTGGTCGCCATCGCGGCCACTCCGTCGCTGGCCACTCGCTGGGCCGGGTCGCACGCGATGGAGAGTCCCTTGCGGGTCTACGCGGTGTCGAATTTCTTCTCCTTCGCCGCGCTGCTTGCCTATCCGGTGGCCATCGAGCCGCGGTTTACGCTGAGCGACCAGACCCTGGGTTGGACCTGGCTCTACTTCCTGCTCGGCGGAGCCATGCTCGCGGTCGCACTGGCCTACTCCCCGGTGAGGAAACAGGAGCCGGCAGCAAGACGCGGCCCCCTTGGCGCGTGGATGATCCTCGCGGGGTCGGGCGCCGCCCTACTCGCGGTCGTCACCGACCAGATCACGCGCGAGCTGCCGGTGATTCCGTTTCTATGGCTACTGCCCTTGGGACTTTACCTGGCCTCGTATGTGATCGCGTTCGCGCGGGCCGAGCTGGGGGCGTCGGCCGGCGTTGCGCGGATGATCCGCCTCCTGATTCCACTCGCGGTGGGAACGCTCGCGGCGGCGGCCTGGATTCCCTGGCCGGCCCAGGTCGGCATCCTCTGCCTGACACTATTCGTCGTCTGCCTGGCCTGCCACTCCCAAGTCGTCATCAGTGCTGGAGGAGGGGAGCAATCGTCGACGCTCTATCTGTGTCTGGCGATCGGCGGCGCAGCGGGAACCGCCATCGTCTCGATCCTCGCCCCCGCCCTGTTTACTTTCCCCTGGGAGGCCTACTTGGCCGTTATCGCGGGACCGGCCGCCATCGCCTACATGCGCTATCGGGCAGGGGAATGGACGCTATCTCCGGAAACATGGATCCGCAAACCCCCGCCTCTACTTTTCGCCCTAGCGGTGGTGTTGGCGGTGATGGTTTCGGTGGCCAACCGCCGTTCGACGGTCGCCGCCCACCGGGGCTTGTATGGCACGGCTCGCGTCATCGAGGGCGCCGACGAACTCGGCTCTTACCGCCTCCTGCGTCACGGCAGCATCATGCACGGGCTACAGTACCTCGATGCCGAGCTGAGCGGAACGCCAACCAGCTACTTCGGCCAATCCACCCCGCTTGCCTGGGCGATTGAGAGAGTGCGAATTCCGCCAGAACGCGGGATTCGGGTTGGCATCATCGGCCTCGGAGTCGGAACCATCGCCGCCTACGGGCAACCCGCCGACCGATTCAAGTTCTACGAGCTCAACCCCATTATTGTCGAGATGGCCCAGAGTTACTTTACGTACTTGTCAGACTCGCCGGCCTCGGTCGAGGTGGCGGTGGGCGACGGCCGCGTCCTGCTCGAACGCGAGGCGCCGCAAGACTTCGACCTGCTGATTCTCGATGCGTTCTCGAGCGAAGCGGTGCCGACGCACCTGCTGACCCGCGAAGCCGGCGACCTCTACCGCAAACATCTCGCGCGCCCAGGTCTGATGGCCTTCCATATCTCGCACCGTTTCGTCGACTTCGAGCCGGTCGTCGCCGCGCTAGCCGAGCAATTGGAAATGGACGCCCGCCGGTTCGATTCCAGCGGCGACCCCCGGACGGCGGAGGAGCCGTCAACATGGATCGTCGTGGGCCCCAAGTCGATCGTCGAAGAGCGCGGCAGTGCGGTTACAAGCGTAACAACTAGCTGGACGGACGATTTTAGCAGCGTTTGGCCTCTTGTGCGACGCTAGGTCACTGTATAAACTAGCCCTGTTATGCCAGCGGGAAGACCACGTCAGTTTGACCCGGAGCAAGCGCTCGACAGCGCCATGAACGTCCAACCGACCCGGCGTCGACGGTCTCCCAAGACTCACCCGAGGGAAAGTAGAGCCACGTCTCTAGGGGCGTCTCTTGCGGCGGCGCGGCGGCGCATCCTCCAAAGGCCAAGACCAGGCAGGCAGCACAGTGTCAATCGCGTCATTCCGGACGCAGTGTAGCCCATGCGCCGAAACCAAATCAGGCGAAACATCCACGGGCTCGGTTTCGTCTCTGAGATGGGATGTACCGCCTGATCATGGTGCTCAAACGAATCGCGGCGACCGTGCTCGCCGGCGGATACGCACTGAGCCCAATCGACCTCATTCCCGACTTCATCCCGATCCTAGGCCAGGCGGACGACTTGGTCGTTGTGCTGGCGGTGCTCTACTACTGGTATTCGCTCTCACGAAACGGCGAAACGCCCAAGCCTCGAACGGGCGGCGCCTCCGGGCCAATCATCGACATCAAGCCAGTTAAGTAGAACAGGTTGATAACATAGTGTTCCGCGCTCTCGCATCGGTAGCCATTTTCTGCGCAAACTTGGCAGGAATCCGCGACAGTGGCAGCGCCCGGAGCCGCGACCGGGAGGGAGCGGTTGCTCGAATAGGCAACCAATGTTCGCGCTCTATGGCAACCGCTCCCTTCCGGTCGCGGCTCCGCGGTCGCGGCCCGCTGGATATGACTTCTTGGTTCCGGCTCGTCCAGGCTAGGCTATGGCCGGCATGGTTCGCCAAATGGGCGGCGATCATCGCGGCTCTCTCGGGCCTCTCAGCGCCCGCCCAAACCATCGCCGGGTTCGACGACCTGCCCGTACCGTTCCCTGACTTCGTGCTGCCGACGCGCGAGCCCTTCGACTACCAGGGTCTGTCGTGGAAGGGGTTCTATGTCGTGAGAAGCGGCCACGGTCTGGCCGACAACTTTCCCCAATCCGGACTACGGCTTGGGCGAGTGTCGGGCGAATTCGTCGCCGTCGCCGCGCGCCGGGGTCTCGAGTTCAGCGAAGTCGCCGCGCCTGACCGAGCCAAGTTCACCTTCCTGGGAGCGCACCTCACCTCGGGTTGGCGCCGTGGTCTCAACGTTACGCTCACGGGGATTTCCGGCGGACAGGCCGTGTCGATCAAACGAGTTGTCATCGAACCCGACAAGCCGCGCTTTATCGAGGCGAACTTCGAGAACATCGACAGCGTTCGAATCCAATCCGAGGGCGGCGAGGACGCGGGTCTGTGTAATTCTCCGGTCTGCGAGCCGGGCCCGGAGGTCGTTGTCGACGATTTCACGTTCACCTTCGGGGCCTCCGCGGAGCCGGTTACCCAAGCCCCTGAAGAAGCGCTTCTTGCGAGCGCCCGGCCAGCGGCTCCGCCAAGCCAGCCTGTCCCCGATCCAGAGCCGCCGGTCCCAGAACCCGTAGTCACTACGGCACCCGCGCAAGAACCAGCGGCGGCTCTAGCCGCAACCGCTCCCACTCCAGAGCCGGAGCCGGTTACGGTTTCGAAACCCGAACCTGGAGTGGTCCCCGCCACGCCCGCGATCCCTTCGTCCCAGTGCGGCTCGACCGCCTACCACGGCGTCCAAGTCGGGGCGTTTCGGTCCAAGTCGAATGCGATGAACCTTCGCAGGCGGTTGGCGGCCCAATTCGGCGTCGCGCAAACCTACGAGCGGATTGCTGGTGACGCCCCCCTTTTTGTCGTGGTGGTGGGCTGCCATGAAGACCGAACGGGTGCGGCTTCCCAGAGACAAACCTTGTCCGACGCCGGCGTTGACGGCATTCTCGTGCGAGCGAGCGTTGCGAGACTAGGGAACGTCGTATCGCCGGACCCATGAGCCTCGGCATCCGTAATATCGGGCCCAAATCGGAAGCATGGCTGCTCGAGGTTGGCGTCGCGTCATGGCGGACCTGCGCAGCCGCGGGGCGATCAATGTGTACATTGACGTCAAGCGCTTGCACCGGACCGCATCGCTGAATCTGCTCTACACCTTGGAGGCCGCCGTGCTCGACATGGACTGGCGCGATCTGCCGGCCGACCTCAAGAATCAACTCCACCACGAAGTTGGTGAAAGAGCGAAGAAGGGAACAGCCTCCGACTTTTCTGTTGACCCGACCGCCAAGAAGCTTACATAATGTACGGTGATGCCGTACGGTTGGCGACATGGTTATTCGCAGCGTCCGCCACAAGGGGCTACGCCGCTTGATCGAGGAAGACGATCCCCGACTCTTGCGGCAAGACCCGGCGGGCCGGGTGCGCAAGATCTTGACGGCGCTGATCTTGGCCGAAGACATGAACGGGTTTTTCGCCGGCGCTCCGCCCGGCTGGCGCGTTCATCAACTCTCCGGGGATCGGAAAGGTGAGTGGAGCGTCTCGGCGTCGGGCAATTGACGGATCACGTTCGAGGAGGACAACGGCGCGATCGACAACTTGAGTTTGGAGGACTACCACTGATGACGACAGACCAGATCAACGTAAACATGACGCCCTCGCATCCCGGTGATTTCATCCGCACCGAGGTCATCGAGAACTTGGGCCTCAGCGTGACCAAGGCCGCCGAAGTTTTGGGCGTGCGACGCGCGACGCTTTCGGATTTACTGGCCGGCAAGGCCGCTCTCTCGCCGGAGATGGCGCTGCGCATCGAGAAGGCATTTGACGTGAGCATGGACATGCTCTTGCGTATGCAGGCCTGGCACGACTCGTCGCGAATGCGGGCCCGCGCCGGACTCGAAGACAAAGCCACCAAGATCGAAGACAAAGCCACCAAGATGCGCATTCCGTCCGGTCGACCAGCGCGGCCGGCAGCGGACACCCCACGACCTGCGCCTCGGCGGCCGAAATCATGTCGGCGCTCTTCTTCCGGTCAATGCGCTATGACCCGCAAAATCCCGCCGATCCGGCCAACGACGTGTTCATTCTTTCCAAGGGTCACGCCGCCCCGGTCCTTTACGCCGCTTGGGCCGAGGCCGGCTATATCCCTGAAGACAAACTACTTACTCTCCGCGAGCTCGACTCGGATCTGGAAGGACATCCGCCGACGACGCTGCCGTTCGTGGACGTTGCGACAGGTTCGCTGGGTCAGGGACTCTCTGTCGGCGTGGGGATGGCGCTTGCCGCCAAGCTCGACCAGCGCGACCAGCGAATCTACGTCCTGATGGGCGATGGCGAGATCGCGGAGGGTTCTGTCTGGGAAGCCGCCGCTTTGGCTTCGCACACCGACGCCGACAACCTGATTGCCACGGTCGACGTGAACCGCCTAGGCCAGAGCGAGCCGACCATGTTGCAGCACGACATGGGGACGTACAAGGCTCGCTGGGAAGCGTTCGGCTGGCGGGCGCTCGTCGTTGACGGCCACGACATCGACGAGCTCGTCGAGGCCTATGAAACCGCCGCCGACGGCTCCGGCACGCCGACCGTCATTCTGGCGAAGACCTTCAAGGGCCGCGGGATTCCGTTCGCCGAAGACAAAGACGGCTGGCACGGCAAGCCTTTCCCGAAGGGCGAAAAGGAACACGAAGCCCTGGCGGCGTTGAGCCCGCAACTCAACGGATCGAATTTCGACTGGCAGCCCAATCTGCCCTCCCCGAGCGGCGCCGGCTCCGCCGAGCCCACGCCCGTCGCCGCCCCGCCGTACGAAATCGGCGGCTCCGCCGTGGCCACCCGCCAGGCCTTCGGCGCCGCGCTGGCCGCCCTGGCTGAAGCCGACCCGCGCGTCGTCGCCTTCGACGGCGACGTCAAGAACTCGACCTTCACCCAAGACCTCCAGGCCGTCGACCCCGACCGCTTCTTCCAAACCTATATCGCCGAGCAAACCATGGTCGGCGCCGCCATGGGCATGGCATGCCGCGGTAAGATCCCCTTCGCGGCAAGCTTTGCCTGCTTTCTCTCTCGCGCCTACGACTTCATCCGGATGGCCTCGATTAGCAACACCAATCTCAAGCTAGTCGGCACCCACGCCGGAATCTCGATCGGCGAAGACGGCGCCTCGCAGATGGGACTCGAAGACATCGCCATGACCGCCGCCCAGCCCAACTACACCGTCCTCTACCCCAGCGACGCGACCAGCGCGTGGCGCGCCATCGAGCTCGTCGCCGCGACCCACGGACCGGCCTACGTAAGAACCAGCCGGCCCAAGACCGCGATCCTCTATGGGGCCGACGAGCCGTTCGAGCTAGGAATGGCCAAGGTCCTCAGATCAAGCGACAACGACGTTGCGACGATCGTCGGCGCGGGAGTCACGCTCTACGAAGCCCTTGAGGCCTACAACCAGCTCGCGGCCGAAGGCATAGCCGTGCGGGTTGTTGACCTGTTCAGCGTCCAGCCGATCGACCGCGACACGCTTGTTGCCGCCGCGGCCGCAACGAACGGCCAAGTGATAACCGTCGAAGATCACTACGCCCACGGCGGCATCGGCGACGCGGTTCTCAGCGCCCTGAGCGACCAACCTGGCGTCCAGCTAACGAAGCTCGCCGTCCGTAGCACCGCGCACAGCGGCAAGCCGGACGAGCTGCTCGACATGTTCGGCATCTCAGCGCGACACATCGTGGCGGCTGTCAAACGGCATTCATGAGGCGTCGAGACCGCGACCCGGAGCCGCGACCGTAAGGGGCCGTGAAGAAAACCTATTGTCGCGTCGGCGCGCGGGAGCGCCAAGCGCACGCCAAGCTCAGCGCTCCCAAACGCCGCCCCTGCCGAAACCGCAACTTCTGCGCCTCGACTCCTGATTGACCGCCTGAGCGGCCCGGAAACGGTCGTTTCGGGCCGTTTCCCGGCCCTTTTCGCCCCCCCAACCGCCGCTACGCCGCCGCTTGCGCCGCCAGCCCGCACTCGGGCCCACGACGCCAGACCAGCCGGATCCAAGCCGCAATGTTGTACGCCAAAACCCCCCACAAAAGCTCCGATCGCGCCTTCCGCAGCCCTCGTACTCGAAACTTGCGCACCCCAAATCGCTCTTTCAACCAGGCGTTCGGAAACTCCGCCGTCTCGGACCGCTTGCGATACGCCGCCCGCCCACGCTCGCTCTCCATCCAGCGCCGATGTTTCGCCATCACCGCGTTCTCTTCGCTGCGGCTCAACGTTCGATGACCGCTCTTGGGGCAGCACTTGTGTCGCTGTGCGCATTCGCGACAATCAGATGCTTTTGCCTGATACTGCCGATATTTGCGCTTCCGCTTCAGCGACGATCGCTGATACGTCAAGGTCCGCTGGGCCGGACACAGAAACGTGTCCGTCGCCTCGTCGTAGATGAAAAACTTCGGCGCGTAGCGCGGCCCAATTCCCGCCGCTTTCAACGCCGCCTTCGAGCCCTTGTCCGGCGCCGGCGCCGGCGTCGCGTATTCGATTTCAGCGGCTGCCAGCGCCTCGATGTTGGCCTGGTTGGCGTAGCCCCCGTCCGCTAACACTTGCTTCGGGGTTCGCTCGAAGCGCCCTTCCACATCGTCCAGCGTCGGGGTCAGCTGGCCCGCATCGGAGGCGTTGTTGGTCAACTCCACGCCGACCACGATCTTCTCTTTGGCGTCGGTCGCCAGCTGCGCGTTGTAGCCGAGTCCCCAACCGCCGTTGGATTCGTGTTGCGGGCGCGCTTCCGGCTCGCTCTCGCTCACCCGCGCCTGGCGTCGTTGCTCTTCGTCGCGCTTGCCCGCTTCGACCTTGGGCAGTTCCTCCAGCGCCTGCTCCATCCGCTCGACTCGCTCCCGCAAGGTCCGCTTACGCGCCGCCTGACGCCGCCGATTCGAACCCTCGTCGTCGGCTTCTTCCGAGAGTTGACGCACCGCTTCGCGCGCTTGTTCGAGATGCCGCTCGAGCGTCGGACGCCTGCGTTGCGACCCGCCCGAGGCTTGCGCCCGGATCCGCGTGCCGTCGACGGCCACCTGCTCGAGATCCACCAGCCCCTCTTGACTCAGCTGCGCCAATACCTGTGTCAACAAGTTCTCGAGAGCTTTTGAGTGGAATACCCGAAAATCCGAAAGAGTGTGATGATTGACGACCGCCATGCCGCACAACCACTCCAACTCCGGCCGATAGCGGCTTTGACGCGCGATCTCACGCGCCGAGCTCATCCTTTCCGAATACGCCCAGATCCAGATCGCGACCAGCAACCGCGGATCCCATGCCGGCCGCCCGGCGGACTCCTTGCGGGTTTCCAGATGAGCAGCGAAGCCGGACAGGTCGAGCATGCCGCTCAGCTCCCAGATGGCGCGCACCAGATGGTCGGCCGGCACGAGCCGTTCGACGTCGATCGCGGCATAGGTGAATTGGTCGCGATTGGGCTGTCGCAGCTGCAGTTGGTCAACGGGCACGGCTTGGCGCGGCTCGGCGGGGCGTTGCTCGAGCTCGACTAAGACCTGTTGTTCGCCCATATAATAAGGGCGTTGGACGCCGCCGCCAAGTTATCCGAACATTCGTTTGCCCTCATGTTTTATCCCATTTTGATCCACTCGCGCCATTCCGAACCGCCCCAGGGGAGCTTCGGCGGCCACGACGGGTTTATTTCACAGCCCCTAAGGGAGCGGTCGCTGACCTGGACGAGCCGGAACCCAACGGTCAAAGGTTCGACGCCCTTTTCCGAGCACCCTGCGTCAGCGTCAGCGGGGTGTCTTCCTTTTACTTTTGCGGCCGTCGCCCGTGTTGTGGGAAGACACCCCGCTCACGCTCACGCAGGGTGCTCGGAATTCCTGCCGGATTTGTGCAGGAATCGTTTACAGAGGTACTTGCGGTAGCGGCTCCGGGTCCACCCGCCTGGCCGGCGTCGCTTGGGTCGACAGTATTGGGGCTAGGTCGCAAAAACACAAAAGAACTGCCTACGAGGCCGGATCTCGGGTGACTTTGAGAGATTGCAGGCTTGCGTGCCGTATACTCCCTCAAGAATGCGACAGCCCGTCATCGGCTTTGCTTTCCTCGTGCTCGCCTTGCCCGCCCCGGCGGACGTCGAGGCAGAGCTCGAAAGGATGCTCGCCCGACATCCGGCGGCCGAGACGAATGGCGACGGCGCGCTTACCGAGCAGGAGGCCGCCGATTACATTTTCCGAACGCGTCAACGCGGCCGCATGAACCGTGGATCCGGCATAGGCGACAAGTCACTGATTGCCGCCTACGAAGCGCGCCGGCACGAGACCATTCACCCGACCATGCCGTACCGGCTGATGAAGCCGCTTCGAATCGAACCCGGGAAGCAATACCCCCTGATCGTCAGCCTGCACGGTTCCGGCGGCGTTGGCGACGACAACCTGAGCAATCTGCGGTTCTGGAATGGCGTGATGGCCCGCCGGCAATGGCGCCGGAAGCACCCGGCGTTCGTGCTCGTTCCGCAGCGCAGTCCCGGGGGGATATGGGGGCCGAAGCCGGACATGCCCGAGGCGGCCGACCTGTATGCCCGGGACGATCTGCCGCGGGTCTTCGAGATCATGGCGTTGCTCGAACAGGAGTTCCCAATTGACGCGAATCGCATCTACGCTCTCGGCTCCTCGGGAGGCGGAGCGGGGACCTGGAACATCATTGCCGCTCAGCCGGACCGTTTTGCGGCGGCGATCCCCGTCTGCGGCCGATTCAATCCCGCCTACTCGTCGAGATTGGCGCGTCTGCCGATCTGGGTATTTCACGGCGACGCCGACCCGCTCATCTCGGTCGAGCTCTCTCGCCGCGCTTTTGCTAGTTTGAGCGACGCGGGCGGGAACATCAAATACACCGAGTTGCGCGACGTCAAGCATCCGTCCTGGATCCAGGCCTTCACCTACACCGGCGACGACGAATCGAAAGGTTACTTGACCCGGCATGGCAACGAGAAGTCCGACCGGACCGCCGATGTGTGGGAGTGGCTTTTTGGACAACGCAAGCCCTAGCCCGCCATCGACACGGGCGATCGCTGCCGCGCCCCAGTGACGTACTTCACTTTATTACCCTGGATCCGAATTAAGGTGGCGTTTTTGCGGAACCCGCTCCGGCTTGCGGTCGCGGCTCTGAAGTCCGCGATTGTCGTTTGAAACGCGGTGTCAGGGCCGCACGGCGATGGTAGCGCGGTTGCTTTCGGCATCGCCCTGGATCAGTTGCAGCCCGGCGCTGTCTCCTGGCGCAACTCCGTCGGGGATGCGGAAGCGTACGTGGTACCGTCCAACCTTCCCTGGGGCGGCGGTCTGAGCCTCGGGCTGAACACGCACCCCACCGATGAGGACTTCGACCGGTTCCGCGACGTTGGGCGGTTTCTCACCCGCCGCCGTCCCCGCTTGCAGCGGCTCGCTGAGGGCTCCGAGGCCGGTGGCCTCGACTGTTACGATCTCACCGACCCGCGCCCTGTTCCCAAGCCTCACGGCATTGGAGGCTTCGTCGAAGGCGATGGCCTCGCCCGATTCGGACCCGTCGACCGTGAAAATGCCCGGCTGGACATCCGCAAGCTGAAGATTGGCGGAGGCGAAGCCCAACGGCAGGAGGATCACGACCTGAGCGGTTGATTCACCAGCCAACTCAAAGGGGACTTGACCGCGAATCTCGGTCGGGCTGGCAAGGCTCAGCCGGGCGACGAACGGTCCCATCAGAACGCTGACTCCCCCCAGCTCTTCGGGCCAGACCCCCGATCCGGCTTCTGCGATTGAACTTGCCAGCCTCTCGCCGCGAATCACAAAGAGCGACCCCGGCGATAGTACATTTCGACCGCTGGCTTGACTGAGAACCTGACTGCCGAGAATGACCGGCTGCATGTCCTCGGAACCGACGCTTCCGCTGATCGTCTGCTCGCCGTCGCTTAGGGGAGCCCGGATCGATCGAAAGCGGATTTCCGTGGCGTCTGAAGGCGATCCCGGATTCCAAGTGGCGGCGTATTCGCCCGCTCTGAGCGGTTCGAGGAACTGAGTCGTCCCGGCGCTAAAGTCTACTTGGACCGCCGCGGCGGTTACGGGCTGGTTGCAATTGTCGACAATCCGAGCCGAAAGGCCGATCGGCCAGCCAACGTTCACTGCAAAGTTGTTGCCCAACAGACGCGGAAGCACCGCCTGACTGGTCGGCTCACATGGCGGATCCTCAGGTCCCGGTTGCGCTACCGCCAGGACTGCGATCTCTTAGACCTGGCCGGCGGCCGCCGCGATGGCTACCGTACCGCGATGAAACCCCGGCGAGAGGCTGCCAGGGTCGACCGTAATCGCTAGCGCCGACGGCGTCGCCGAACCCGGTACCCGGCCCATGTCAGGCGTGACGCTGAGCCATGCCGCGCCGGACTCGGTCTGACTGCTTGCGGAGAAGCTTAACGAGCTGCCTCCCGTGCTGCCCACCATCACCATTTGGCTCGCGACACGGTCGGAGCCGCTCTCCACGTCGAACGAAAGGCTCGACTGATTGAGCACCGGTTCGGGAGGGGTTCCGACGGGATTTATCTGCATCAGCGCGATTCCAATCAGCGGTGAGTTTGAGGCCTCCTCAGAGCGCACAACGATGGTGCCGGTGTAGAGCCCTGGGCCGAGGCCCGCCGGTGAAGCTTCGACGGAGAATTCCGGGGCGGATTCCGGCGAATCGGAATCGGCAACCGACGGCCCTGCCCCCATCGGTACGACGCTGAGCCAATCTTCTCCCGGTTGGAGGATAACGTCGACTTCGACGTTGGCGGCGCCTTGGCCTTGGTTCACCACAAAGAAGTCTTGTGGCAGCGTAGCTAAGCTGCCGGCCGTTGTCCGGAACGAGAAGCCCTGGCGACTCGCCCTTAGCAGCGCGGCGGGCGCGGCTACGGCGAGTGACACCTCGATCAGCAGCGGGTCGCCGCCGGCTGCGTCTAGGAACGAAATTCGACCTTCGTGGGTCCCCGGTCGCAGGCCCGTGGGGTCGACGATGACTTCTGCCGCGGAGGCCGCTCCGGCTTCGACCGTACCGGAAGCTGGGGTGACCTCCAGCCAGTCGACCCGACCGAAAGTTTGGG
Source organism: Bryobacterales bacterium (assembly GCA_965247515.1). Classification (GTDB taxonomy): domain Bacteria; phylum Acidobacteriota; class Terriglobia; order Bryobacterales; family UBA6623. The sequence continues at coordinate 4,302,441 of OZ252029.1, forward strand.
ACACCGCGGCCCAATTCGAAGCCTCCGTGCCGGCATTCGAAAGGGCGATGGCGCGAGTTTGGGCCTCGCCGCCGATCTCCGACGAGAAGGTGAGCGAACCAGGCGAAACGCCTAGCAAGGGGCCCTGCGCTTCTTCGATGATGAGCTCAACGGCTACGGTTTCGGATCTGTCGACAGCGCCGGGCGCGCGAACCTGGATGGACCCGCTGTAGGCGCCTGGGGCTAGACCGGCAGTTTCGACCACAACGGCCAGGCTGGCGGGCGCGAAACCGGCGGGAGGCGTGATGCTCAGCCAGCCGCCGCCCGATTCAGTCGTCGCTTCAGCGAGCCATCCCAGGCTTTGGGCATTCGTGCTAGCCAGCCGAAGGGGCTGCGACAGCCGCCGCGCGCCCTGACGAGACGAAAAGTTGAGGGCCGGCCGGCTGAGCCGCAACGCGGTTCCGACATCGCGGCGTTCGTCAACCACCCGCAAGCGGTTGTTAAAGCGGTCGGAGATGTAAACTCGGCCATCGGATCCAGCTGTAACCCCGCTGGGCCCGAACAGCCTCGAAAGGGTGGCGAGTCCGCCGTCACCGATGAAGCCGGATTCTCCGTTGCCGGCGATGGTCGTGACCAATCCCGAAGCATCTGAGACCCGGCGAATCGCGTTGTTGCCGCCGTCGCCGATGTAGCCGCGGACGCCCGCGCCAAATGCCGTGGTGATTCGGCCAGTGCTCAAATCGAGGCGTCGAATAATATGGCCGGAGGTTCGATCGGTTGGGGAAGGACCTTCGGCAATCAGCAGGTCCGAGCCTTTGATGAGCAGCGCCTGTGGTGAGGTGATTTGGGCGCGCGGGCCCTTCAGATTGTCTCCGGAATGACCGGGGATGCCGGCGCCCGCGACAGTGGTGATGATGCCGGAATGGACCCCGACTTTGCGAACGCGGTGATTGCCGGTATCGGCAATGTACAGGTCGCCGTTCGAGTCCACGACGACAGCGCGTGGAGAGAGCAGCCGCGCTTCGGTCGCCGGGCCGCCATCGCCCGCGAATCCGGCGCGAAAGAGCGTGCCGGCGACTGTCTTGACCAGGCCCGTGGCTTTGTCAACACGCCGGACGCGGTGCAGAGAAGCTTCAGTGAACCAGACGTTCCCGGCTCTGTCGGAGAACACCCCGTCCGGCGCGGCAATCGACTCCGCCGCCGGCACGTTCTCCTCAAAAGGGCCGAAGAAGAAGGGCTGTCCGTTGCCGGCGACTGTCGTGACTTGCTGGTCACGAGGGGTGTACTTTCGCACTCGGAAGTTGCCTCGATCGACGATGTATATGTTGCCCTCGGCGTCTTGGCTAAGTTGGCCGGGCAGGTTGAGCACCGCCTGGCGGGCGGAACCGTCTCGCGCGTCGCTGCTGCCGGCGATTCTTTCTATCCGGTCGGAGTCGGCGTCGATCCGAAAGACGGAGTTCCTGATCGTATCCGCGAAGAATACATTGCCCTGAGCGTCTTCAGCAACGCCGAATGGCACGTAGAACAGATTCGGGCCGACCAGCGTTTCGATCATCCCGTCGACCACTTTGCGAACCCGAAGATTGTTCGTGTCAGCGATGAGCAGATCCCCCCGCGGGCTCAACGAAATGGCCAACGGCCCATTCACTGACGCCTCCGCGGCCGGCCCCCCGTCGCCAAGCGGATCGCAACGGGGGTCGTTCGATAGGCCGGCGGGGCAGCTGGGCTTCCCCGTACCCACAACGGTTTCGATGACGCCGGAGGCCAGGTCAATTTGTCGAATGCGGAAGTTGCCGCGGTCAGAGAAATAGACGCGCTCTCCGGCGGGATCGACGGCGATGCCTTGCGGGGAGTTCAGGTCGGCCGCGACGCCCGGCCCTCCGTCACCCGAGTAGCTGCGGTTTCCCGTTCCCGCTATCGTTGAGATCTTGCCTGTGCGGGAGTCGACCCGGCGGATGCGGTGATTCGCCACGTCCGCGACATAGAGGTTGCCGTCGCCGTCAACCGCCGCCCCGGCCGGGAAGAACAAACGGGCCGATGAGGCGGCCGAGCCTTCTCCACGAAACCCCTGCAAACCGTTGCCGGCGACGGTGACGACCTGGTGGTCTGGGGTGATTCGCCGCAAGCGATGAGTGTTCGTGTCCGTGAAGAAAATGTTCCCGGCGGCGTCGACAGCCGGATGAGATGGCCCATCCAAAGCAGCGACGCGGCCCGGAATCGGCAGGCTGTCGTCGGCGCGCGTACCGCCGCCGGCCAGGACGTCCATGCGACCGGTCACACGATCCCAGCGCCAAACGGTTTGCCCAAAATGATCGGCGATGATGAGGTTGCCGTCGAGGTCCGCCACGATCCCGCGGGGTTGCCTCAGCGGCGTGTCAACGCCTTGCCGGCCTGTCGCGAGGAACCGGCCAATGACGGTCTCGATGACCTGCGCCTGGCTGACGGCGCTCCCAAGCAAGCTCGCAACAAAGAGACTGATAACGGGCCGTCGTTGCAGGCGAAGAGTCTTTGCGGATTCGGGCGCTGACATGCACAACTCCTACTCGCATCGCCGGCGGCGGCCAGACACTACTAGGGCGCCGAACCGAGTTCGGGGCCACACGCTATTGGGCGGGCCGCCCTTGCCGATCGAGCTTCGTGCCCGCGGCTCTAGACACGACCCCTTCGCCGAGCTTGTCAAGGATCCTGTAGTGGCTGATCGTCGAGCCAACCAAGATGCGTTGATTCTAGCGCTCGGAGGCCTCGGCTCGTATAGTTTAGCTAACTCGCTGGAGTCGCAGGACTTAGTTTATTGACGGGGGTGCGCGCCAGATTTGTGACGGCGACCTGAGCTCCGAGGCGCTTGAGGCCCGTTCACGGGCCTTGTCTAATCTAGCCCAGTCCTTTAGGGCTGGGTTTGGAGGCGCCGGAGGCAGTCGCTGCTCTCGCGGACCGGCCTAGATCGAACAAACCCCGTGAACGGGGTTCCAAGAAAGGCCAGCGCTCCTACGCCAGATATTGCGCTTGCCGCCCAGGCTAGATCGTAGCTCACACCGTTTTTCCTTCGAGCGCATCGCGTAAGATGATCGGGGAAGCCGTGCAGACGCTAAGAGAACAGTGGGACTGGCCCCCAGAGTGGGAAAGCTTTCCGGATCGGCACACGGGAGCACGGATCACTCGACTGACAAACGCTTCGTGTATTAACCATCCGCTCTATTACCTCACGAATTCCTTCACGCGAGACAGTCGCTCGCTCGTCTTTGCCTCCGATCGGGCGGGGAAAACGGACTTGTATCGCGTCAGTTTGGTCGATGGATCTATTCGGCGGCTCACGAATCTGGAAGGTTTGCAGCCGTTTTCGGGCAACCTGGTGGATGATGACGTCTACTTTTCCACCGACGGCCAACTTCATCGCCTCAACCTGGAGGACGGCGATGACCGGGTGATCGCGGAACGAACGGGCTGTGGCTTTGGCGAGGTGACAGTCAGTTGCGACCGACAGTGGGCGGCTACTCTGATTACAAAGAATGGCTCCGCCGGCATTTTGCTCAGCACAACCGATGGGTCCCAGTCGTACGTGATTCTCGACGGCGTACGGGCTCTCTACCATCCCCAGTTTCATCCCACGGACCCGGAAAGGCTCATCTATTCCGCCGACCTGCCGGACCCGCGCATGTGGACGGTGCGGCGGGACGGAAGTGACGACCGCTGCATCTACCGCAACGGGCCGGAGGAATGGTTCGTACACGAGACATTCTTGGGGAAAACAGAGGAAATCATCTTCTCCCACTGGCACGATGGGCTGTACAGTGTCAAGCTCGACGGGGGAGAAGTACGGCCAATAGCGAGCCTGAGCGCTTGGCACGTCGCCTCGAACCCAGACGGCACGCAGATCATTTGCGACACCCACCTTCCCGACGTGGGCCTGTGCCTGGTGAATCCTAAGACCGGCGAGTATCGGACTCTGTGCAAACCGGGAGCCTCGAACCAAGGCACGCAATGGCACGAACGCACGCCACTACCCGCGGAGGGAGACGCTCCAGGCTGGGCGACGATGGTTGAACAAGAAAGCGGCGAGACAGCGTATGGCCCACAGTGGACTCATCCACACCCCTCGTTTAGCCCGGATGGCCAGCGGGTGGCCTACACCTCGGACTCGACTGGCCGGCCACAAGCCTATGTGGCGGAAGTCGCGGATTGCTGGTGACACCAAACGATCCAGCGACGGACCGGTCTCGGCGCCTCGAGACATCCTCCTGGAGGGCCCTGAGGCCTTGTTTAAGCGATTTTGAGGGTCTTTGCGTGACTGCGCAATCCCTGTGAAAAAACACTTTCAGTGGCAACTTTGCGGGCGGCTCAATCGGCTATTCTGCGCCGGCTTGCTGGGGGGCGATCCAATCCCCTCTTCATGGCAAATCGGGCGGCAAATCGGCGGCAAATCGGGGACGGAGCCCAATTGAGAAGCCAGGTAGGACGGCAGTTTGAGGATAACCTCTTATTATTAAATGACTTTGGCCGATTCGACGTTGCGATCTTGAGCGTCGAGCACCGCTACCGAAGAGTTCGCCGGGGAGGTTATCCATTCATTCTGCGGAGGTTAATAGCCACGCGTGGCGAAAACGGCTTCACGGCCTGTCGCCACACGGGGTCCAGGTCAGGAGACTCCTATGGGTGGGCGTGGCGTTTTCGCTCGACTAGCGGCGTGCTGAGTGTGAGGGTCGCGCGGTTGTTTCGCTCGGTGATTTCGTCGACGGAGTCGTCTGGATCGAGGACGATGGTGAGGGTAGCTTGGGGCGTCTTGGGGACGTACTCAAAGCCCACGCGGATGGTTTGAGGCATCAGCTCGGTTGGCGCCGCGAGGTGGGGCGCCGTGTGTCTGCCGATCTCGCGACCTCCGAGGTAGAGCGCGATCTCGAAATCAAGCGCGGTGTGGGCCCCGATATTATGAACCGTTACTTCGACACGGCGGTATTCCGGGACGAATCGGACGTCGTCCCGGGTCAGGGCTAGGTCGGGCGCGAGCGGGTTGCTGGATTCGCCCGATTGCTTGCTGATTCTGACGACATAGGCTCGACGGGGAGGGAGGGTGACCGGGAAGCCCTGGCCACGGTGGCGTAGTTTTTCCGTCGTCGATGATGTCGGTCGATCGACGAATCCGTCGGCGTCGGCGTCGGGTCCGAGGTCGACTCGGTAGGTTGGGCCGAGTGAGAGCAGCCAGGGGACGATTTCCGCGTCGATGGGCTCGTTGGAGAAGTTGTATAGCGCGATGCGAAGCGAGGCGGCGTTTGCCGCGAGGACGGCGGCGGCGAACTCTCGGCCAAGGCCGCGATAGGTCGCCACTGGAGAATTGCCGAATAGGCCGAAGCCGGTTGCGACCCGAACGCCGTTGCCCAGACCGGGGAAGTAAACGCGGTCAGTGGCAATCATCTCGGTTGTCACGTGCGGCCAGCGCTCGGCGGCCATCTGGTTCTCGGTCTTAGCCATTTGAGTGGCTTGTTCGAGCGTCCGGAGAGGGGTCTCGTCGGCGCCTGCTTCAGGGAACAGGATGCTTTTCTGGCGAGCCCAGTTTGCCGGCCAAGAGGCGAGTTTGGCGGCGACCCATTCAGCGCTCCCTAGGGGCAAGTCTTTCCACAGGTCGGGATGGGGCCGGCCGGCTCTCGCAAAGTGGGGGGAATCTCTCACCGACTGTGGGAGGAGCCGCGTGACGAGCTCGGCTTCGAGGTCCATCGGGGCCAGGTATTTGCGGTCTGAGGTTGCGCTGAAGGCGGCGATGAACAGGTCGACGATCGCTTGGTGATAGGAGCCGACCCCGCCCCAGTCGTAGTTCACCGTGCCGGGCGGGTGCGCCGCCTCGTACCACGACGGGGAATCGACGCCCCCGAGCTGGCCGTCTTCGAAGGCGATTTCTTGTGGGATCACTCCCCGGGGCTTGCCCCTATCGGTCGACAAAGAAGCGTCGAGCCAAGCATCGGCCCAGCGGGTGTAGAGCTCAGCGATGGCGGGCAGCGAGTTGTATCGCAGCACCGACAAGGCGGGCGATGCCGGCCGAAAGTTGATGCGGGAGTCGCTGTGGGTCGGCCGGTCTCCGATTCCGATGGCGCCGAGGAAGTTTGAGCGCATCAGGAACTGTCCGCGGGGGTTCTCGTCCATCCACAGATCGCGCATGAGCTTGGCGGTCTTGAGCGCCCGTTCGATGTAGACGGGGTTGCCGTAGTCGATTTGGGTCATTGCGGCGAGCGAGTCGGCGGTCCACTCGCCGCCATGCTCGGTGTCGTCAACTTCGGCGAAGTAGCCGGCGTCGGTGTCGATCGAGCCGCTGAACCAGACTCCGTCGGAGAGCTTGCGGACTCCGTCGGCAAGTAAGGGGCTCGCGTCGGGGCTGGCGGAGACAAAGGCGCCGAAGCCGCGGAGGATCTCGACATCGTCTCCCCAGCCGCCTCCGAGGGCGCCGTTGGGCTGTTGGCGGTGGGTGATCCACCATTCGGCCAGGTCAAGCTCGCGGTTAAAGGCTTCGAAGACCTCGGCAGCCCAGGCCGGGGCGCCGGCTTGCCGGGCGGAGTAGTCCCTGAATTGCCAGTCGTCGTAGTCCTGCGACCATTTCCCGTGGAGGTACCAATCGATGTAGCGGCTGGTGACGCCCTGGCGCTCGAGGTCTTCGAGGATCTGTTTGCCGGCGTGCGAGGCGAAGGCCCAGCGATGCGGGTCGATCATGAAGAGGGCGCGTCCGGCGTAGATCTTTCCTTTCGCGTACATGGGATCGCCCGGTTGGAAGGAGCTGACTTCGCCCCAGATCATCAGAAGTTCGTTGTAGGTGCGCTGGTAGTCGGCGGCGTGGTCGAAGCGCTGGACGGCCGCCGCGAGCCGGCGCGCTTGCTCGAGGTATTCGCCGGCGAGCGGGTTTGCGGCTTGTTTGGGAAGGAGCTCGATGACTTGCGCCAGAAGTCGGCGTTCTTGTTCGTACTCGGGCGCGCCGGCTATCCAAAGCAGCCCAAGGGCTCGGGTGAGCTTGTCAGTGACGTTACGGAACGATTCCTCGGCTTGGGCGAAACGGGCGCTGTTGAAGTGCTCGACGCCCGCCGCGAGCGCTGGATCGTCGGACTGAAGACCGCCTTCGGCCCAGAACAACGGAGGCTCTTGATGGGGGACGATCTCAACCGCGCTGAGGGCGTTTTCGGTGAAGGGGCAACCGATGTCGGCGTAGACCCATACGCCTCCGCCGGGGACTCCTCGGCGAGGGTCGATCTCGCCCCAGGCGCTTAGGTCGGCGTTGGCGGGCTTGCGGTTCCGGGTCGGCACGCCGGCGAGGTAGCTAACCGGCGGCGGCCGTTGGAATTCCTCGGCGAAGCGCTGTCGAAACCCGCTGTCGTCGCCGTGGACGCGGATACTTAGCGACCCCTTGCTGACATCGACAGTGCGTCGAACAACGCGCGGGAAACCGTAAAGATGGTCGGGCGCTCCGCGGCGAACGAAGTGTTTCGCGTCGACATCTTGCGCAACGACCTCCCCGTTGAGCGAAAGCTGCATCGAGCAAACGGCCCGGTCTAGGCGTCCGAAGGTGAGCTTGATTCTGTAGCGGCCGTCGGCGAGGTCGACCCGAAGGTCTAGGTCGTTGGTTGACGCGATGCCGTCACGCGTTAGGTTGTTGTGCTCCTTGTAGACAAGGTAGTCCTCGGCAATCGCTTGGTTGCTCGGTCCCTTCCAAGCCTCGCTTTCCGGCGGGCGGGCGACATCGAAGCCCTGCTGAGAGGGGCTCACCCAGCCGTAACCGCGGCCCGGTGAGTAAAGGTCATTGGCCTCGAGACCTTCGAAACCGCTCTCTGTGGGGCCGGCCCCGAGGTCGAGACGAACGGTTGTTTCGGCGCCGGAGGCTGTCCCAAGGCAAAGAGCGGCTGCGCAAAGGGCCGCCCTAACCCAGCTGCGTTTTGATGAATTCAACAGCGTCCGAGTACGCATCGTCGATTGCCTTTTCATCCGCGCCCGCCAGCCCGTGCTCGGCCCCTTCGACCGTGATGAGGCGGTGCTCGACGCCATGCTTGAGGAATTCGCTCGCCATCATCACGGACTGATCGTAGGGCACGTCCGTGTCGGCTGTCCCATGGATCATCAGAGTCGGAGGATAGCTCGCGCTCACGTTGCGCACGGGCATGTAGGGAGTGAACCTGTCGGCTTCAGTGGAGGGGTCCCAGCCGGAGACCTCCCGCGGCCAGATGCCGTGCCGGCGGCAATGCTGGTAGAAGGCGCCACCATTGCCGTTGCGGTCGCTGGAGCTCGCGATCGGGGGGCCGCTCACTTCGGCCAGCGCCTGGGCGCGGGTTAACTTCACGCGCTGGTGTCGTTCGTGCGGGCTCGGGGCGCTGTACCAAGAACCGATCAGATCGCCGTAGCCCCAGAACGAGACGAGGGCCTGGGGGGCGGGCTTGGCGCGGAAGCCTGAGGTCAGCGTCAGGTACCCGCCGGCCGAGGAGCCTAGCGCGGCGATGCGATCGGGGTCCACGGCGAAAAGCTTTGGGCCGTCGCGGCGAATCCAGGCGAAAGCGTCTTCCAGGTCCTCGATGATCGAGGGGAGCTTGGTTTCGGGCGCGAGACGGTAATCGATCGAAACGATGGCGAACCCGGCTTCGATCAGCGGCTCTTTCAGCCGAGGCGGGACGCGTTCTCGGCTGCCATTGATCAAGGCGCCGCCGTGGATCCAAACCGCCACGGGCTGATTCGTCCTGTCGGGCCGGCGATGGACGTCGGCCTTGATTTCGAGTCCGCCGACCTTCTTGTAAGTGAACGTTTGCGATTCGACGGTTGCCGCCGATGCCCGCGCCGCGAAGGCCGCGGCGCCGATGCGGGCGAACTTCCGGGCTAGTGCGCGTCGTGTCACGGCCTTACCATACTCCCTTTGGCGTCGACGTGGAAAGTGATCAAGCCGAAAATGTTATCGCTGTGAAAACACTCACCCTTAGTCGTCTTCGCTGCTCGGGTGCTGGAAACCGATCGGAGGCTTCTTCCTCGGCGCCGGAGGGTTGATGAAGAGATCGAACTCGTGCTGCATCCGGGTGACGCGGCGGTCGATCTGGGCGACACGCCGCGCAAGATCTTCATTGCCGGTCATCACCTTACGGATCTGAACGAATACGCGCATGATGAGAACGTTCACGTCCGCGGCGCGATCGCTGCGCAGGACCGAAGAGAGCATGGCCACGCCCTGTTCGGTGAATACCCAAGGTAACCCAAGGTAATTTGCGCCTGCCGCCTCGGCCGCTGTTTGATATCGCATTTTGCGATATCAAAGCTTCGAACTCCTCGGACGTTAGTTGAAAGGCGAAATCGTCGGGAAAGCGCCGCACGTTGCGCTTGACCTGTTCGTTCAGGCGTCCCGTAGTCACGCCGTATAGCTCGGCCAGGTCGGAATCGAGCATCACCTTTTTGCCGCGTACTAGGTAAATGCGGCTGGCGATCCGCTCAATCGGGATGACGCTTTGGGACTTCGCCTTGGCCATCCGGCCACTCTGGCGAAACCGGCAAGGCCTGTCAAGCTCACGCCGTAGCGAAGGGCCAGCAGAGTGAACATTTCGGTAGGAAGCTAGTACGCGAGGATCTTGTGGAATGTCGTCATTCGCGCAAGGTGCGGGAGCTGCGTGGGCGCCGTCACATGGCGTCGGCCAGTCAAGTCGAGAAGGCCCGCGCGCCCACAGCGCTCTAGGCAGTAGCAATCTCGAAACGCGGATCAACGCCGCGGCCGAAGACGACATCCTCCATGAGACTCGCCGCAAGAGGGCGCACGAAGATATCCGCGCCCTGGGGAACGACGTGCTCCATGACGAATGGCGTGAAGTCACAGCTGAGGAAGTCGAAGTCGCCCACCATTACGCCCAGCGCATCCTGGAGGACTTTTACGACGACCGGTCAGTTGTCGAAGCCACCCTCAAGACCAAGAAACGCTTACCCCTGCCCGACCCCGCCACCCGTCGCTAGTCTCTAGAACTAGGCTAGACACCACCGCTCACCTGGCGCTTTCGCACCTCGGCCCGAATCCTCTTGAGCTCGCGGGAGCTGAAATGCAGTTGCCGGGTCAGAGCTCTCGCTGTCACGTTGACGTCCCAGTCGCCCCGCATGATTCCGCCGCCGGCATGCTTTCCCGAGTTCAGCAGCAGATGGCCCATCTCGTGCGCCGTTACGTAGCCCAGCAGACGCCCTAGGAAAACTTGGTCGCTGAAGGAGCGATGCACGACGCTGTAATCCATCCGCGTGTTGCGACCCTGCCCAAGACGCTCGACGTTCTTCAGCAGGATCGCCGCAGTGCGCGGCAGCTTGACGTCAGGGCCAACCAGTGCGTAGCCGAACGTTTCCGTCTTGCTGCTGGTCTTGGGGTGCATCGCCGGGGGCAGAATCCGGATAACGATGTCGGCCGGGCTCATCTTTGAAGCGCAAGCTCGATTCGATTCCGCTTCTTCCATCGAAGTGGCGCAGCTCAGCCACGAGACGCTGATGCCCGACTTGTCGAAGATCTGGTTGAGCTCGGTCTGGGCGTTTTCGAGAGTCTCGGCGTCGAGTCGGGCGTAGTCGTAGAGCCGGATCGTCAGGCTCAGGTCGGACTCCGCAACCGCTTGTATCTTGGCGGCCGAGAGAACGGTCAGGCAAAGTGAAAGATTGGTCAAAGCGGCAAATCTGCGTAGGTTGGTCATCGATCTCACCTCTGGGTTTGGGTTGGTGAGACCGAGATTGGGCCTGTTCAGGCCCCCGATCCATGGACTGCGTCCGAAGAGAAACCGGAGCCGGGCCGAAACGAATCCGGATAGCTAAACTGCTGAAACAACGGAGGTTGTAACCCCGTCTGAACAGGCGGATCGGAATGGAGCGACAATACTTTCGGTGCCTGACTCAGCTCAGCCAGGAAGAAAGGCCCACTTTGGGGTCTTCGAGCTAGACCTCGCCAGCGGCGAGCTGCGCAAGAGCGGGGTCAAGGTGCGGCTCCAAGAGCAGCCGTTCCAGGTGCTCAGGGCGCTGGTCGAGAAGCCGGGCGAGGTCGTCACTCGCGAAGAGCTGCAGCAGCGGCTGTGGCTGGACGAGACCTTCGTGGATTTCGAGGATGGGCTCTCGACCGCGGTTAGGAAGATCCGTCAGGCGCTCGGAGATTCGGCGTCCAATCCGCGCTTCATCGAGACGCTGCCTAGGCGCGGATATCGTTTTGTTGCACCGGTGGAGCAGCCGCTCGATTCCGGGTCCGCGAAGGACAAGCCGCCGACTCGGAGGAGGACCCTAATCTGGGCTGCTGTGGGGGCCGTCGGCGCCAGTGCCCTCCTGTGGATGTTTGCCGCGACCACCTCACCGCCGTTCGACGGGACCGTCGAGCCCCTTCAGCCCGTCCCCCTCACGAGCCTGCCGGGCGATGAGGCTACACCCGACTTTTCGCCTGACGGTTCACAAATAGCATTTGCCTGGGCCGCGTCGGCCGACGAAGATCTTGACATCTACGTCAAAGTAGTCGGCGAAAGCGACCCGATCCGTTTGACCGACGACCCGGCGGACGATTTTGGGCCGGCCTGGTCGCCGGACGGACAATGGATCGCGTTTGGCCGCCGGAACGTCTCTTCCGGGCTGGTCAAAATGGTCCTCTTGCCCGCTTTGGGAGGAGGCGAAAGAGAGCTCTACTCTCACGTCGATTTCGGTCACCGCTACGCAAGTCAGCTCTACGACTGGACTCCTGACAGTGAGTGGGTGATCGCACCTCAAGCAGGGCTGGGGCAGGAGCTCGGCCTCGTTCTCATTCCAAGGGGGGGAGGAGAGGCTCGCGAGTTGACCAAGCCTCCCTCAACCCCCGGCGCAGCGACCTGGGACAAGCGACCGGCCGTGTCACCCAACGGACAGCAGTTGGCCTTGTTGCGTTGCGTGGGAGCCGGCTGCAGCCTCTTGGTGGTCCCGCTTTCGCCAGCTGAGCGTCGACAAGCAGAGGTTCGCCAACTCACCTCAGGGTCTTCTGTCCGCGACATGCCTTGGTCTCCCGATGGCAGAGACATCATCTATGAACATTCCTTCAATGGTCCACGGTTGTCGCGGATCCCGGCCGATGGCTCGGCGGCATCGCGCTTGCTTGGCGTAAGCGGCGGACAGCCGGCGATCTCACCATCGGCGCGTCGCTTCGCGTATGTCAGCAGCCGACTGCGGGTGGATATTTGGCGCCAGCCTCTCAGCGGCCCTGGAGCGGCGGAGGGTCCTCCCGAAAGAGTGATCGCGTCGTCGATGGTCGATGGTCATCCCGACTCTTCTCCCGCCGGAGATAGGATTGGCTTTACTTCGACCCGTTCGGGTTCACACGAGATCTGGGTAGCTAAGGTCGACGGATCGAAACCGACTCGGTTGACCGAATTCGACGGACCCCAGACAGGTACGCCACGGTTCTCGCCCAGCGGCGAACGCCTGCTCTTCAATTCGATAATCGGAGGCAACCGTGAGGTGTTCGTGCTCGATCAGCTCGGTGGTTCGCCGCGAAGGCTAACGCACGACCCGGCTGAAGACACGCTCCCCAGTTGGTCGCGCGACGGCCGGTGGGCTACTTCACCTCGATCCGCGGCGGGCGCCGGCAGATCTGGAAGACGCCCGCTGACGGCGGAGAGGCCATCCAGCTCACAAAGAATGGCGGATCGAGCGGACTGGAGTCGCTAGACGGAAGGTATTTCTACTACATCAACCGCGAGGGCGAACCAGCGCCGCGCAACGGTTGGGGCCAAGTCTGGAGGGTCCCAAGCCAAGGAGGAACCGAAGAAGTCGTGTTCGACGGCGCCGCTCATACGCACCGCTTGGCGCTCGGCGACGATGGCCTGTACTATCACCCGGCGGCTCCCGCCGAGGGGCCTTGGATGATTGATTACCTCGACTTCTCCACAGGTCAGAGTCGTACTGTGCTGGATCTTGGAAAGGAGCCCTTCAGTGGCTTGTCGCTTTCGCCCGACGGGCGATCTCTGCTCTACAGCCGGCTGGAGTCGCTTGAGTCGGACCTTATGCTTGTGGAGGACTTTGAGTGAGCTCGGGCAGCAAAGCGACCTTCGGGGTCTTCGACCTCGATCTCGCGAGCGGCGAGCTGCGCAAGGGTGGCGTCAAGGTGCGCCTCCAAGAGCAGCCGTTCCAGGTGCTAAAGGCATTGGTCGAAAGACCGGGGGAAGTCGTCAGCCGCGAGGAGCTCCAGCAGCTTCTCTGGCCGGATCACACTTTCGTCGACTTCGAGGACGGGCTCTCGACGGCGGTTCGGAAGATTCGTCAGGCGCTGGGGGATTCGGCGACCAACCCACGCTTCATCGAGACGCTACCGAAGCGCGGCTATCGCTTCACCGCTCCTGTCACCAGGGCGGGCCAGCACGTTGGCCAATCGGATGTAGACGCCGATCCTGCCTCGCCAGCGATGGCCGATGCCCGGAGGAAGCGGTACGCCTGGGCGGTGGCGGGTCTGGCGATCGCGGTGACTCTGTTATGGGCGCTCGCGCCGACCAATGAGGCTGAGATCAGTTGGGAGCTTACTCAAGTCACCCGAGACGCGGGGCTGACGTTCCAACCGACGCTTTCCGGCGACGGCAAGCTCTTGGCCTACGCTTCGGACCGGGCCGAGAACGGAAACCTCGATATCTGGGTGCAGCAGGTCGACGGATCGAGCTCGATCCAACTGACATCAGATCCAGCCGACGACTACTTCCCGAGCCTCTCGCCGGACGGCACCGAGGTCGCCTTCCTTTCGGCTAGAAATCCGACGGGAGTCTACATCGTCTCCGCTCTCGGAGGAGAGCCCCGTCTTCTGGGCGAAGGCGTTTTACGTCATATTCGCTTTTCGCCCGACGGCAAGTGGGTCGTGGCGATGGGCTTCGCCAAGGCTCCCGCGAAGCTACTTCCTGTCGACGGAGGAGCCGTCCGGGCTGTCGCGGTTGACGACCCGCCGGGTTTCTATATCTCGCCGCTTTGGCTTCCCGACAGCCGACGGCTGCTGTATTTTACCTTCCCTCCCGCGGAGTGGATTGTCGCGTCGTTAGACGGAACCTGGGTGCATTCGGGCGCGGCGGAGGCCTTCCAAAGGAGTTTTCTTAGGTCGGAGCGGGGTTTGCTTCCCGGCGCTTGGTATACGCACGACGGCCGGAGCGCCGTGATTTTCTCTGGACAGTCGGGCGATGAGACGAATCTCTGGTCGTTTCCCATCTCAAGTGAAACGGGCCTCGTCACTGGTGACCCGCAAAGGGTTACCAGCGGGCCGGGCCGCCACGAACAGCCCGCCGCGGCGGCGGACGGGACGATCGCCTTCGCGAGCCTCGAAGTTACCGTCGATCTGTGGAGCCTCTGCATCGATCCAAATAGCGGGGTCGTTTGCGGGGAGCTCGAACGATTGACGAACGATCTGGCAAGTGACCTCGATCCCGCACTTTCCCGCGATGGCAGTAAGCTGCTCTTCTCTTCCGACCGAGCCGGGAATCGCGACGTGTGGGTTCGTGACATGACCACCGGGCAGGATCGTCAGCTCACGTTTACGGACGAGGCCGAAGACAGCGCGGTCGCGCTGAGCCGGGATGGGGCTCAAGCGATCTACCGAGAGCGCAGGGGACAGGTCGAAGGCCGAAATCTCTTGATTCCGACTGACGGCGGCGAATCGCGGACGCTCTGCGAAGATTGTCGTCGCCCTCGGGGCTGGTCAACCAAAGGGGACGTTTCTCTGCATGCTCTGCCAGGTTCGACAATTGGTGCTGTGGATCATGGAGATGGGTCGACCTGGTCTGTGGTCGACTGTAGCGATTACAACTGCTTTTTCGCGCAGTTCTCGCCTGACGACCACTGGATCGCGTTCACTGGAGCACCGCTAGCCGGGGGCTCAACTTCTGTCTTCATCGCCCCCTACGCCAAAGGAGAAACCGCCGCCGAAGCGACCTGGGTCAGAATGACTAGTCAGGAGGATCAGGCAGGGTCTCCTTGGTGGTCGCCGGACGGAAGGGCGCTGTATTTTTTGTCGGAGGCCGATGGCAACCTCTGCATTTGGATGCAGCCTCTCGATCCTGAGACAAAGGTCCCGGTGGGGGACCCGCGGGCCAGCTACCACTTTCACAACACGCGTCTGACTCCTTGGCGGGGAGAAGGATTCAGGCTGTCGGTCGGCGGCGATCGAGTGGTCTTCAATCTCGAAGAAATGCGCGGCAACGTGTGGTTAACGAATCCGCAGTCGGAGGCCCCGTAGTGGAGATCGGCGGATGAGCTTCGATCGCAAGGCAACCTTTGGGGTGTTCGAGCTCGACCTCGCCAGCGGCGAGCTCCGCAAGAGCGGAGTCAAGGTGCGCCTCCAAGAGCAGCCCTTCCAGGTGCTCAAGGCGCTGCTCGAGAGGCCGGGCGAAGTCGTCAGCCGAGAGGAGCTGCAGCAGCGGCTGTGGCCTGACGACACCTTCGTCGATTTCGAAGGAGGGCTCTCGACTGCGGTTCAGAAGATTCGGCAGGCTCTGGGGGACTCCTCATCGAATCCGCGCTTCGTCGAGACGCTGCCCAAGCGCGGGTATCGATTCGTGGCGCCGGTGGAGGCTCCGTACCGGAAAGACGAACCGCGCCCCCGCGGTCTGTCGCCGGCCTTGCAGCTCGCCTTGGCAGCGGCCGCGGTCGTCGCCGTTGGGCTCGCTGTGTTTCGGACCAACGACGTGGTTGAGCATCCCCCGCCCGAGCCCCTTTGGACCCCCATTCCGCTCACCGCCTACCCAGGCCGAGAGCGGACGCCCGACTTTTCCCCCGACGGCAGCCAAATCGTTTTCTGCTGGACCGGCGGCGAAGGCGGTGACCTCGACGTCTACGTGAAGAGCCTTGCGCAAGGCGAACCCGTGCAACTGACCGACAACCCTAGTGACGATTTAGCGCCGGTTTGGTCGCCGGACGGCCAGTGGATCGCCTTCTCGCGCCTTGTGGTTGCGTCTAGTCGGGCCGACCTGGTTGTCATTCCCGCGCTGGGCGGCCGAGAAAGGAAGATCCTCGACTACGGGCTCAGCTCTGATTTGTTGTGGCGCTACGCGGTCTGGACTCCGGACAGCCGCTGGTTGATCATCACCACGCGTGCACGCTTCGGCTCGACGTCGGGGGGAGCGGGGTCAAGCGAAGGCGGCCGGCGCGGCGGCTTGAGTCTCGTGTCGATCGAGACCGGGGAGCTTCGCCCGCTCACTGGAACGGCGGAGCCTCCGGAGCGGCAGTTCTCGGATCTGATGCCCTCGGTTTCCCCCGATGGCCGCTGGGTCGCGTTTTGTCGATTCGTGAGCGGCAGCGCCTCGATTCTCAAGATCGGATTGACGCCCGACCCCGGGCCCGAAGGCGTCGAGATCGAGGTGACGCCCGGGACCGGCGCTCTCACCTTAGCGCCGACCTGGTCCCCTGACGGCGCCGACATCATCTTCTACCGAGCGTGGGAAGGCGTGTACGCATCGGACGGTCTATGGAGAGTTCCGGCCGCGGGAGAAGCGCCGCCTCGACCTCTCAACCTCAGCGGCTTTCACCCCGTCGTTTCCCCGAGGTCGAAGCGCTTGGCCTACCAGTCGCTGCGGACCGACCCCAACATCTGGCGCATTCCTCTCTCGGGGCCAAGCAAAGCAGCCGGCGACGCCGAGCGGCTCCTCGACTCGACCCGAGGGGAGGCCTGGCCGACCTATTCCCCCGACGGCTCGAAGATCGCGTTCCGCTCCGACCGCGGCGGCACGCCCGAGATTTGGGTGGCGAACGCCGACGGCTCGAGCCCCGCGCCGCTAACCAGTATGGGCGCCGGCGCAACTGGAAACCCGCGCTGGTCTCCCGACGGCCGGCGTGTCGCGTTCGCCTCGATGGCGTCGGGCAACAGGGAAATCTACGTCATCGATGCCGACGGCAGCCCGGGCCCCGTTCAGCTGTTATCGGATCATCCCGCCGATGAGCTGTTGCCGAGCTGGTCCGCTGACGGCGGCTGGATCTACTACACGTCGAATCGCTCCGGACAGTCCGAGGTCTGGAAGAGCCCCGCCGACGGAGGCGACGCGGTACAGGTAACGGCGGAAGGGGGCTCAGCCGCCTACGAGTCTTCAGACGGGCACCGGCTCTACTTCGTTCGTGACAACGAGCTCTGGAAGATGCCGGCGGCGGGCGGGCCCGCAACTCATGTCCTGAAAGGAGTTACCACCCATCATTGGACGTTGCTCGACGGTGGGTTCTATTACGTACCGATCGAGCGGGAAAATGAGATCCGATACTTTGACTTCGCAACCGGCAAACACGGTCTTATCGTTGAAATGCCGGGCAACGTCGGTCAGCCCTGGCCAAGCCCGGACGGGCGTTGGCTAGCATTCGTGATGACCGAGCAGGTTGGCAGCGACCTCGCCCTGGTGGAGAATTTCGAGTGAGCGTCGTGATGATCCGGCGCAAATCGGAGCCGCCTGCGTCAGCGGGCGGTTGCTCGAGCAGCACCCCGCTAACGCTAACGCAGGGTGCTCGGATTTCGCACGGCGGAAAACACCCCGCTGACGCAGGGTGCTCCGAGGGCCCGTCAACCAGTCGCGTATGAGGGTTCGACGCAGCTCAGAGATGAACGTACGATTCGGGGTTTTCGAGCTCAACCTCGCAAGCGGCGAGCTGCGCAAGAGCGGCGTCAAGATCCGCCTACAAGAGCAGCCGTTCCAGGTGCTCAAGGCGTTGGTCGAGAGGCCTGGGGATGTCGTCAGCCGAGAAGAGCTAGGGCAGCGGCTCTGGCCGGACGAGACCTTCGTCGATTTCGAGGACGGGCTCTCGACGGCGGTTCGGAAGATTCGTCAGGCGCTGGGGGATTCGGCGATCAACCCACGGTTTGTCGAAACGCTGCCTAAGCGGGGCTATCGCTTCATCGCGCCGGTTGAGGGCGCCGCGACAAGCGCCGCGGATCCGGCCGAGCGGCCGAGCGGCCGAGCCGAGCAGCTTGGTACGTGGCCGCGGCCGCGTTGGCGATCGCAATTGCCGCGGTCGCGGCCCTATGGCTGACCCGCTCGACCGAGTCTGAGTCCGCCGCCGATCCCCTGCCCGTTCCAGTTCCCTTGACAAGCTATCGCGGCGAGGAAGATGCTCCCAGCTTCTCGCCTGACGGCGGCCGAGTCGCGTTTCATTGGCGCGACGAGCGCGGCTCCGACATCTACGTCAAACTGATTGGCGGCGAAAGCCGGCAGCGGCTCACTACGCACCCCAGCCGCGACCGTTCTCCGGCCTGGTCGCCCGATGGAACCCAGATCGCCTTCGTGCGGGGAAACCTCGGAGAACCGGCAAAGCTTGTCGTGATGCCGTCGATCGGCGGCAGAGAGAGAACCTTCGACGAGCTCAGCCTAGATCCTCTGTTGGGGCCAGAAGTGTTCGGCCCCCTCCTGGCGTGGCATCCCAGCGGCGAGTGGCTTGTATCCGAGAGTAGATCCGGCCTCCTGGCGGTCTCGTTGGAGACTGGCCAGGTCCGGCGACTGACTGCATCTCCGCCTGGCGCCCTTGGAGACAGTTGCCCGGCGTTTTCTCCGGATGGGCGTAGTTTGGCTTTTTGTCGGGTCGCCAACTGGACCAGCGTCAACTTGTTTCGGGTCGAGTTGGACGCGGATCTCGAGCCGCTCGCGGAGCCCGTTCAAATCACCCGTGAAGAGAATGCGAGCCTGACGTCACCAGTCTGGCTGCCGGGGGGGCGAGAGATACTCTTCTCAACCAGTGCCCGGAAGGGCACTCTAGCGATTCTCCGGCTGAGGACGGGCGCGAGGCCCCAACGCCTCGGATTCGAGCCCCAAATCCAGTCGGTGGCCTACAGCGAAGCAGGGAATCGGCTCGCATACTCCGTTCGGCGCAGGGACTTAAACGTATGGCTTCTGGCGCTTGCGGGTCCAGGCAAGGCGGACGGTCTCCCGCGGCCAGTGACCACCGCCACTTCAGTTGATCATCAGGCGGAATCCTCTCCGGACGGCGAAAAGATTGCCTTCTGGTCGAATCGAACCGGCAATCCCGAGGTCTGGATTTGCGACCGCGACGGTTCCAATCCGACGCGGTTGACGAGGCTTGACGGCGCGGGCTTGTCGTTCCCGGTCTGGTCGCCTGACGGTCGCCTGCTCATGTTCGGTGCTAGCGTGGAAGAGAGCTTTGACCTGTTCACAATCGGCGTCGAGGGAGGCAAACCGCGGCAAGTTACAGATCACCCCGCGATTGAGTACCGCGGCCAGTGGTCGCCCGACATGGAAACGATCTACTTCTCGTCGAATCGAACGGGTAGCAACGAATGCTACATGATGCCGGCGGACGGCGGAGATGACGTGCAGTTGACGGAAGGAGGCGGCCTCAACTGTCGGGCGCCTCTCGACGGCGAGTATCTTTTTTACGCCTCGAGCGTGAATTCCTCACCGCTCTGGAGGATGCCTATCGGGGGCGGAGAAGCCACAAGGATCATCCCGGACTTGCGTCATGCCAGCGCCTTCGCGGTTTCGGCCGAGGGCGTGTATTTTATGCCTACACCAGTCGATGACGCCGGCGCGTCGATTCACTTCATGGACTTCTCCTCCGGAAACAATCGCAAGGTTGTGGACCTTCCAGCCCAAGGCGCGTATAGCCTTAGCGTCACAAAGGACGGGAAGAGCCTGATCTGGTCGCAGACGGATCAGGCCGGCGCCGACCTGATGGTGGTTGAGAACTTCCGGTGAGCCTCGTAGGAGTGGTGCGCAAGAGAGGACTTGAACCTCCACGGCCGTTAAAGGCCACTAGGACCTGAACCTAGCGCGTCTGCCAATTCCGCCACTTGCGCACGTTGCTAACCCTCTTCACGGGGGCGAGACAATGAAGCGCGGCCGAAAGCCGCGCTCTTCACTATTAAGACTGAAAATCAGCCGATCGTCAACTGCGCCCGAAGCAGTAGAGCCGGCTCGCTGTCCGAACGTACAGCCGTGCATCGACGATCGCCGGGGTGGCATAGATGTCTTCGCCAAACTCGGCGGTGTGGAGCACTCGCCAATCCGCGCCCGCTTCGAGAATCGAAACCTTGCCATCCTCGCTGGCGAAGTAGATTTTGCCGTCGCCGGCCACCGGGGAGGCGTAGTAGTTCGAGATGGCGTCGCGGAGCCGGCCTTGCTTGACGACTTCGCCTGTGTCGGGGTTTAGGGTGGTGAGGATTCCTCCATTCCGCACGAGGTAGAGCAGCTTCTGATAGACGATAACGCTCGGGACATCGGGGAGCGACTTCTGATATTGCCACGCAAGGTGGGTTGCGGTAACGTCGCCGCGGCCGCCGAGCTTGATCGCCATCGCCGAGTTCGTCGACGTTCGGCGCTGCGAGTAGTACTGCCAATCGCGGGCGTCGAAGCGGCCATCCTTGTCGAGATCCTGCATGTCCCAATTGCCTGGCTGCCACTCCTTGGGGATTTCCTGCTTCGACAGGTGGCGGTCGCCATCGGCGTCAAGCTTTCCGAGCGCCTCTTCAAACGGCGGCAGGACGAGTCGGACCGCGGGCTCCCCGCCGGGCGCCCACCCGTTGAAGTAGAAACGGTCGCCATCGACGAGTCCGGTTGATTTGACCTGATACGTGAGGCCGTTACAACGCCAGATCTCCTCTCCGGTTTCGACCTGATAGGCGACCAACTGATACGACCCGGGCACGATCAGCTGCTCGGGACCCTCGTCCGGCGTGTAGAGCGTCGGCGTCGAAAAGCTATGAACCATATCCGGGCGGTCGACCCGCCAAGCGACGCTGCCGTCGGCGGCGTTGAGGGCGATCAGGTAGGCGCCTTGGTCTTGGTCGCAGATCATCAGGATCTTGCCCTGGGCGTAGACCGGCGACGCCCCCATTCCGTGGAAGTTCGTAAACGGACCCATCGGGCGACGCCAGCGCTCCTTGCCCTCGCCCGAATAGGAAATCAGCCCATAGCCCGCGAAGAAAGCGTAGACGTTCTCCCCGTCAGTGACCGGCGTCGACGAGGCCTCGTCGTTAAGCTTGTTCATCTTTTCGAGCCGCCGGCTGGGAGCTGCGCGGGTCCAAAGGATTCGCCCGGACTCGCGATCGAGCGCGAGCGTGAGCAATCGCTCGTCCTGATGGGCCGTTAGGTAGATGCGGTCCTCGGCAAATACTGGGGAGGACTTGCCCGCGGGAAGCTCCCGCGTCCAAATCGCGGAGTCGGGCGAAATCGAATCCGGCAAGGAGGCGCCCTCTGAAACTCCCGCGCCGTTAGGGCCTCGGAAACGGGTCCAGGACTCGGCGAGCAACCCGCTGGCGAGCAGGACGAGTATGAGTGATTGGCCGATCCATCGCATGCAAGACGAATTGTCCGCGATCAACGGGTGCAAAGCAACCTTCGACCGCCGAGTTGTAGGGGCGCGACCTGTCGCGCCCTAGCCCAGCCGCGCGCCGGTAGCCTATGTCATCGATAACGATCGCGATCCGGGCGGGTGTGTCTGTTACTTTGTTTGACTCGGCCCTAACGATAATGTAGGGATCAGGCATGCCTGACCCTTCTTGCAGTGGCTAATGGGCGGCGATCTCGTTCAGCAATTCAAACAATACCTTCGTGATCTTGACCGACGCTTGTTTCTCGACAATGTTCGTCCCCAGCCAGGTTTCATAGCCGCCCAGCTCATGCTGCTCGGGGGTCGGAAGATATTTCTCGGCGCCGTTCGCCAGCTCGATCGTAAAGGTTGGTTTGAGCGGACTCCGACTCTTGAGCTCCAAGCCGATCTCGACGAATGTTTCGAACGGTAGGGCGGCGATCCCAAGCCCGCCGATCCTGAGGGCTTGCAGCTTCACGTCGACGCTTTCGGGCCCTTCGAACGCGTCGATCGCACGCTGAGCGTAAATCGCCTGCCGCGGGAATCTCGAGTGATCAATCGTAGATCGAATCCGCTTGGCGCTTTCGTAGCCTTCTTCGGTCGGCCTCCGCAACCCCAGCGTCAGCTCTCGTTCGGCCATGGCAAGACTCAGCGCCGCGCGGTGCTCTATCGCGGGATAAGAGTCAAACACACGATCGGCCACCTTGCCCGCGACCTTTCGCACCTGCTCGAACGGCTCGACATTCGGTCGAGGCTTACTGAAGTCGATGTTGTTGATGTCGCCGCTGGCGCCGTTCGAGAGGATGCCAACGAAGCCGTCTCCGGCCCCCAGTCGATCCGCGATCTGGCGGGCGAATTCTCCGAAGTAATCCGCTGAGACGCGGTCCGGCGGGATGCCCCCGACGTAGTGCAGCGAGTAGTTGGCCAGCAGCGCCAAGGGCTTGCCGGCCGCGGTTCGAATCGACAGGACCATGATCTCCGGGTCGGTCGGCCCGGTCGGGCGGATCAGGTTCGGGCTCTGCCGCGGCGGATTCATCCGCACCAGATCCGTCGTCCCCCCATGCGGGTCCGGCGGGATCGTGCCGGGCTTCATATGCCAGCGGCGGTTGAAGACTTCATCAGCCAGCTCGGTCGAGGCCCAGCCGGCCTCGGCGGGCTCGAGACGGCGATGGGCCTCAATGATCGAATCCGCGATCCCGCGAACCAGCAGCTCCCCATAGGCGGCCTCATTTCCGGAAAGGTCTTGATCTTCGATGCCGCGAGTCCCCTCACCGGCGGCAGCCGGGGGCGCGGTGTGAGTGTGAGTGGCGGAGATCAGCATGCGGCTAGTCGGAATCGCAGTGGCGTCAGAGGCTAACTGTTTGGAACGGTCGAGTACGCGGCGCGCAACGTAGCAGCTGTCGACGACAGCTATCGCGAGCTGAGTCGAACCGTCGTCGAGAACGATCGCTCGCGAATGCAACGGGTCGTGCGCGCTGGTCGCCGGACGAAACGAGAAGTTCCCGATCAGCGGGACTGGCCACGCCTTGGGGGTGATGTCGATCTTCGCCGCTCCGGCTCGAAATATCGGGGCCGGCTCACCGCCGCAGGCCAGTGAGAGCCCAAGTAGGATAACGACAATCGACCGGCAATGAAGCACGAATGCCATGGCGGGTCGATTATAGCGGGCGTCAGGAGTGATCCGACTGGAGCCGTATCGGTTTACTTGGGTAAGTAATCGGTTGGGACTTGACGATCGGACAAAAATGTCCGATCATGAGGGTTGAAGGGCTCGGAGTTCCTGCGAAAGCTCAAGCGGCTCGGGCGAAGGCGAAACGTTTCGCTGAGGATCGAGCCGAAGCGTGGCAAGGGCAGTCATGCCGTCGTTCACTTCGGCACGGCGAAAACCACCATGCAGGACGAGAAGCGCGAGATCCCGACCGGAACGTTTCACGCCATGCTGGAACAGCTAGGGCTAACGGAGGGTGATTTGAAATGATTCGAAGTTTTACTTATCCGGCAAAGCTATACCCGGAAGCGAAGGGCGCTTTCACCGTGTTGTTCGCCGACGTCCCAGAAGCGATTACGAGCGGCACGGATCGCCACGACGCGCTCGAACAGGCTGCAGATTGTTTAGAGGAAGCAATCGCTGGTCGAATCAACGACGGAGAGGAGATCCCGGGCTGCTCCAAGGTCAAGCGCGGGTTTGACGCGATTCCGCTATCGGGTTGGATGTCGGCCAAGGCTTCGCTCTACCTGGCGTTGCGCGAGTCGGGAGCAACTCAAAGCGAATTAGCCCTTAGGTTAGGCGTCGACGAAAAGGAAGTCCGCCGGATGCTGAGTCCGCGCCACGCGACGAAGCTTACCCGGATTGAGGAGGCTTTGGGCTTGTTGGGAAAACGCCTCGTGGTTTCGCTTCAGTCCGAAGCCGGCTCAGGGTCGGGCCGCTCGCGGTGTGGAAACAACGCTAGAATCACGGCGTGGCTGTGCGTTCTCGCTTCGCCCTTGCCTCCGTGGCCGTCATAGCGGTCATCCTGCTCGCCTTTCAACCCACCACCGGCCAAGCCCCCGCCCAAATCGAGACTGTAGGCGAGATTTCCCCTATCTCCCTCCGCGTCAACGGCCAGGGCGTCAACCACGGCTTTCCTGACCTGATTCGAGACAGCCGTGGGGACTTCTGGTGCGCCTATGTCTCGGCCCGAGTACGCGACCCGTTGCCTCCCTTCAACGTCGGCAAGTACGAAGAAGGCGACTTCATCGTCGTCCGGCGCAAACGCAACGGCGAGTGGTCCGACGAACTGGTCGTCAGCGAGTATTTCGGCGTCAACTTCAACCCCGCCCTGGCCGAAGACCCCGACGGAAACGTCTTCGTCGTCTGGACCGGCCGCCATGACAACGAGTTCGCCCTCTATTCGCGTCGAATCGGCCCCGACCTTTCGCTCGGCTCACAGACGAAAGTCCTGACCGCGGGCGAGCTCGAAGGCAAACCGTCGCTGACCCGCGACAGCAAGGGGACCATCTGGCTCGCCGCGCAATCCTACCGCCGCGGCAGCATGGACATCGTCTTCTACGAGCTCGCGGGCTCGGGCTGGCGGCAGGCGCCCGACGTCTCGTCGACGCCCGCGCCGGAGTTCCGCCCCCGCCTGGCCGCGCCCGACGGCAAGATCCACTGCGTCTGGGACGCCTACGAGCAAGGCAAGTACCGCATCAAGTGGAGCGTTTTCGACCCCGCCGCCCGCCGCTGGGGTGAAGCCCGCAACGTCCCCGGCGACGGCGAGCTCGACGCCTACGCCGCCGACGTGACGGTCGACTCGGAGGGCCGGGTCTGGGTCGCCTTACGCCCGCAACTCCGTCCACACGGCCGATTACGGCCTGCGCGGCGGGACCGAAGGCCGCGCGCCTCTGCCGACCATCCGCGTTGCCGTCCGTGACTCAGATGGAACCTGGAAATACCCAAGCGACGAAGGCCTGGTGGACACCGGCGACCTTCCACGCATCGAGGTCGGGCCCAACGACTCAATCTGGGTCTCCTGGCAGCGTCTCTACAGCCACGTCGATTGGAAGGTCGGCCTGGCCGTATTCAAGGGCGACGGCTGGACCGCCCCAACCGTCTTCGGCCGCGACGAGCCCATCCCGATCGACGGCCCGGCCCGGCGCGCCGACCAACTCCCCAGCTTCGTCGTCACGGGCCCCGACGAGGCTCTGGTCGCCTATCAGCATGGCCGCGGCACGTTCCGCAATCGCGACATCTACGAGCGCTCGGTGCGCGCGCCGGGGGTCGGCGCGGGCAAGATCGGCCCATCGCTCACAGCGTTCGCCGCGACCGATCTTTCCCCTAAGGAACGCCTCACCAAGCGCCCTCCGCGGCGCGACCCGGTCTTCGACTCCGCCGGCGGCCGCTACCGGCTCTACTTCGGCGACCTACACAACCATCTGCTCGTCGACGACGGCCATCAAGGTTCGGTCGACCAGCTCTTCAACATCCACCGCGACCGCTACGGCTCGGACTTCGCCGCCACAACCTCGCACGGCGATTCGAATAAGCTGCTCATCTCCGAGCTTGCCAACAACGATGCGCTCACGCAAGCTCTTCTCGAAGACGAGCGTTTCGTCACAATCCCAGGGTTTGAGTGGACCCAAGGCGACTTCGTCGTGCCGCGAGCCGGCCACCGCCACGTGATCTACGAAACCCCCGGCGGGCCGCTTTACCGCCCCACCGAGGGATTTTCCGACTCGATCCGCGAATTCGTCGACCTGATGGCGAAGACCAACGGCATGATCTTCGCCCACCACCTGACCCACGACTACACCTCGGGCACAGACTGGAGCTACGTGAACATCAAGGTCGAACCGGCGGCGGAGATGTGCTCGAGCTGGGGGCGCTTTGAGTACTACCAAAACCCCGGCCACATCCGGACACCGCAAGAGATGAAAGGCTGCTCGATGCAAGACGCCTGGGCGATGGGCTGGCGCCTGGGCGTGATCGGCGGGAGCGATGGACACAACTTGTACGGTGACCCGATCCAAGGGCTCACCGGCGTTTACTCGGAAGAGCTCACCCGCAAGTCCCTGTTCGACGCGATCCGCAAGCGCCACATCTACGCCACCACCGGCGAGCCGATTGAGCTGGTCTTCAAGGTGAACGGGGCGCTGATGGGTTCCGAGCTTACGGCCAACGACGGCCCGCTGATCGAGGCGACCGTCAAGGGCACGCGTAAGCTCATCGGCGTCGAGGTCATCAAGTACTGGAAGGGCGCCGGCTACCCCTTCCCGGTCGTTCACAAGGCGCAAGTCGAGGGCGACTCGGCGAAGGTCTGGTGGCGCGACGACGACTTCAAGGCCGACAGCATGTACTATCTGCGAGTCACCCAAGAAGTCTCGCCGGCCCTGGCCAAGCGCTACGCTGACCGCGACCCGAATCCCTTCCCCACCGAGATGGCGTGGAGCTCGCCGGTGTGGGTCGACAAGGAGTAGCCCGAACCCGCCACGCCGAAAACTCGCCGACAGAACGCACCACCGGACCCGGAGCCGCGACCGGAAGGGAGCGGTTTCCCGAGCGAGCGATCACTGTCGCATTGGCGAGCAACCGCTCCCTTCCGGTCGCGGCTCCGGGTCCGGCATCAAACCGAGCGAAACCTGTCGCTGTTGGTATGCGACTCTATTCACATGAGGCGTTTCACCTTATCCGTAGTTGCGATTTCGTTGGCCGCATTCGGCCTTGGTCTCCAAGCCGAGCCCGTCGACGGCGAATGGCCCCGCTGGCGCGGACCGTTCGACAATGGCGTAGCTCGCGGCGACGCTCCGACCAACTGGAGCGACACCCAGAACATCAAGTGGAAAGTCGAGGTGCCCGGTAAGGGCCACTCTTCGCCGGTGATCTGGGGCGACAAGATCTTCTTGACGACGGCCGTGAGCAGCGAGCCCGTCCCAGCGGCGCAAGGCGGGGGTCCCGGCGGCGGCGCTGGAGTCGCCCACCATAAGTACCTTGTGCTGGCCTACGACCGCAACAGCGGCAAGAAACTCTGGGAACACCAGGCCACCGAAGGCACCCCCCACGAGGGTTATCACCGCCAATACGGCAGCTTCGCCTCGCACTCCCCGGTCACCGACGGCGAGACGCTTATCGCGTACTTCGGCTCGCGCGGCGTCTACGCCTACGACCTCGCCGGCAAGCTCCTCTGGAGCAAAGACCTCGGAGACATGTACAAGCGCCTCGCCTTCGGCGAAGGCACCGCGCCGGTGCTCCACGGCGACACCGTGCTGATCAACTTCGACGACCAACGTGATGACAACTTCCTTGTCGCATTGAACAAGAAGACCGGCGACGAGCAATGGCGCACCGAACGCGTGGAGATCAGCAACTGGGCGGCGCCGCTGGTCCTCGAACATGCCGGCAAAAAGCAAATTGTCGTCGCCGCGCCAACCAAGGTCCGCAGCTACGACTTCGAGACCGGCGAGCTGATTTGGGAGTGCGCCGGGCTTGGCGCAAACACCATCCCGGCCCCGGTTTCGGACGGCGAAATGGTTTGGGTGATGAGCGGCTATCGCGACCCCAACCTGCTCGCCATCAAGCTCGCCGGCGCCTCCGGCGACATCACCGGCACCGACCAGGTCGTCTGGACCAACGAGCGCGGCAACTCCTACAGCTCCTCGCCGGTACTCCACGACGGGATTTTGTACTTTCTTACCGACCGCGGAATGATCAGCGCCTTCGACGCCAAGTCGGGCGAGCCGTTCTATCACCAGCAGCGCCTGCCAAAGGTTTACTCGTTCAAGTCGTCCCTGGTCGGCGCGAACGGCAAACTCTACATGGCCAGCGAACAGGGCGAAATCGTGGTTTTGAAGATGGGCAAGGAGTACGAAGTGCTCGCGACGAACACGATGACGGATGAGTTCTTCGTCGCCACTCCGGCCTTTGCCGGCGGGGAGATCTTCTTGCGCGGGAAGAACACGCTCTACTGCATCAGCGAGATGTAAGACCCCTGGGTGCTAGAATCAGCGCGCGGTGGTCGTCCGACTCCTGTTAGCAGTTCTCATCGCGACCGGTGCGACTGGCGGCGGCGGCGCGGCCCCGAATTTCGTCATTATCTTCGCTGACGATCTGGGCTACGGGGATCTGGGTAGCTATGGGCATCCCACCATCGCGACTCCGCATTTGGATCGCATGGCCGCCGAGGGCCAGCGCTGGACTAGTTTCTACGTGGCGGCGCCGGTTTGCACTCCGAGCCGAGCGGCGTTGCTGACCGGCCGCTTGCCGATTCGAAATGGGCTAACGTCGAAGACGGTGCGGGTGTTCAGCTATCGCTCGTTGGGCGGGCTTCCGAAGAGCGAGATCACCATCGCCGAGATTCTCAAAGAAAAGGGGTACAGGACCGCCATGGTGGGCAAGTGGCACTTGGGTCACATGCCCGGATTCCTGCCGCCGCACCATGGGTTCGACGAATACTTCGGCGTGGTTTCATCGAATGACCACAACCGTACGTTCGACAACTTGGTGAGTCGCTGGCCGGCGCTCCAGCCCAAGAGTGAGTACTGGGACATCCCACTGATGGAGGGCGAGCGGGTCGTGGAGCGCCCGGCGGATCAGTCGACGCTGACGAAGCGCTACGCCGAGCGGGCTGTGGACTTCATCCGGCGCAATAGGGAGGAGCCGTTCTTCCTCTATCTGGCGCACTCGATGCCTCACACGCCGCTGTTTCGCTCGAAGGAGTTCGAGGGGCGCAGCCGCCGCGGGGTCTACGGCGACGTGATCGAGGAAATTGACTGGTCGGTCGGACGAGTGCTCGATACTCTGCGCGAAGAGGGGCTCGCCGAGAACACTATGGTCCTGTTCACGTCAGACAACGGCCCGTGGCTGATCTTCGACGAGCAGGGCGGCTCGGCTGGCCCGCTCAGGGATGGCAAGGGCGGCACCTGGGAGGGCGGGATGCGCGAACCGGCCATTTTCTGGTGGCCGGGGCGGATCAAGCCGGGCGTGGTGCGCGAGATGGGCGCCACGCTCGACGTCTTGCCGACGATCGCAGCTCTAGTCGGCGCCGAGCCGCCGTCTGATCGCGCGATGGACGGCTACGACCTCGCCCCCGCCCTGTTCGACGGAGACCCGAGCCCGCGGAAGGAGATGTTCTTCTACCGCTCGGCCGAACTTTACTCGGTTCGGCTAGGGCCCTTCAAAGTGCATTTCAGGACCCAGGCCGGGTACTTTCAACCTGAGCCGGAATTGCATGACCCGCCGTTGGTGTTCAACCTTGATGTGGACCCCGGCGAAAACTACAACCTAGGCGACAAGCGCCACGAAGTCCTGGGGCCGGTAGGGCAGCTTGTGATGAAGCACCGGGCCTCGATCAAGCCGGTCGAGAATCAGCTAGTGAAACTGGGCGACGGCCCGACGGGGGTTTTCAAACGACCATGATGCGAACTCTGCTACTGCTCGCGCTTCTGGCCCCGCTTGCTAACGGCCAGCAGCTAGACTTGCTGATCAGCGGCGGCCGCGTGATCGACGGCGCCGGCAACCCGTGGTTCCGCGCCGATATTGGAATTCGCGGGGACGAAATCGTCGCCATGGGGCAGCTCGGGGGCGCGTCGGCCAAGAGAGTGATCGACGCCGGCGGTCAGATCGTCGCGCCGGGGTTCATCGACGTCCACAACCATAGTCGACGGCGAATCCTGCAAACGCCGGCGTCGGAAAACTTCGTTCGACAAGGGGTCACGACCATCGTCGAGGGCAATGACGGAAGCTCGCCGATTCCACTCGACGACTTTTTCGAGAAGGTGCGCGAGGCGAATGTCTCGATCAACTATGCCAGCTTTATCGGCCACGGCAGCGTACGAAGTGAAGTGATGGGCGCCGCGGACCGCACGGCGACGGACGAAGAGATCGAGCAGATGCGCAGTCTCGTCCGGCGCGGGATGTCGCAAGGTGCGCTGGGGCTGAGCAGCGGGTTGTTCTATGTGCCGGGAGCGTTTGCGCCTACCGAAGAGGTGATCGAGCTGGCCAAAGTTGCGGCCGCGTCGGGTGGGATCCATATCTCGCACATGCGTGACGAAGCCGCGGGACTGCTCGACTCGGTGAACGAGACCATCCGAATTGGCGAGGAAGGGGGGCTGCCGACACAGCTGACCCACCACAAGGCCATCGGACCGCCCAACTGGGGCCAGAGCGTACGCACGCTCGATCTCGTCGAACAAGCCCGCGAGCGCGGCGTCGACGTCTCGATTGATCAGTACCCCTATACGGCTTCTCACACCGGGACCGCGGCGCTGTTCGAAAAGTGGGTCCTTGCGGACGGGGGCGAGGCGGTCAACGAACGTCTTCGCGACCCCAAGTTGCGGCCGCGGATCATACGAGAAGTCGCAGAGGGCATTCGCATCAACCGCGGCGGCGGGGCGCCCAAGAACGTGCAGTTTTCGAGCTGCGAATGGGACCCCTCGCTCGACGGGAAAACGCTCGCCGACGCGACCCGCCTTGCCGGGCGCGAGGTGAATTTCGAGACCGCGGCCGAGACGGCGATCGAGATCCAGCTCAAAGGCGGCTGCCGGGCGGTCTACCACGCGATGAACGAAGAGGACGTCGAGCGGATCATGCGCTACCCGGGGACGATGATCGCTTCCGATGGGGCGGTGATTCCCTTTGGAGAGGGTGTACCCCATCCCCGCTACTACGGGACGTTTCCCCGTGTCTTGGGCCGCTACGCCCGTGAGAAAGGGATCCTGCGGTTGCCTGACGCGATTCGCAAAATGACGTCGCTTCCGGCGCAGCGAATTGGCTTCTTCGATCGTGGCCTGCTGAGGCCGGGCATGAAAGCGGACGTTGTTGTTTTCGACCCCGACGAGATTGTCGACCGCGCGGAGTTCGGCGATTCGCACAAGTATTCCGAAGGGGTTTCCTACGTAATCATCAACGGCGATGTCGTACTCGAAGACGGCGAGATGACGGGATCTCGCCCGGGCAAGATTCTGTTAGGGCCCGGCGCGGCGGGTTACTGAGCCGCGACCGTGACCGACAGATACATACATACAGCGCAGGGGCCGTGAAAGGCGGGCGAGGCATGCCTGCCCCTACGGACGATCGTTTGTTTTCATCGACGTAGGGGCTTGGCATGCCAAGCCCGTCCTGCTGGAATCGGATTGCTGACTTTATTTCACGTCCCTTCACAGACACGGCTCAGTAAGAAGCACACGCAGCGCCCGACTCACGTCATCCGGCGCCTCGGCCATCATCAAGTGACCGACGCCGGCGATCTCAACGAGCCTCGAATCGGCGAAGCGTTCGCACAGCGCCCTACCCGTCCGAGCCGGTGTCATCTTGTCTTCGGATCCGCAGACGACCAGTGTCGGACACTTGACCTGTTCGGGCAGCACTTCTGAAGACCATGCGTTGCAGGCGACGAAATCGGCGTTGAGGACGCGGGGGTCGCAGCGTTCGAGCAGGGCGATCGTGCCGCCGATATGCCAGGTCCCGGGATTGGCCGCGCGGCCGAAGTGCGCCCCCTGCCCATGCCCAAATGCGGCGATAAAGCGGTGAGCTCGCTCCGGGTGCGAGAGCGTGTCTTCCAGCAGTCCCTCGTTGACGGGCATTTCTTCGCCCGCCGCGAGCAAAGCAAGCTTAGCGACCCGCTCCCCCTGTCGCGCCGCGAAGCTCAAGGCGATGCACGACCCCATCGAATGACCCGCCAGGAAGACGGGCTGGGCAACATCCAAGGCATCCAGCAAGCCGTCAAGCCAGTCAACAAAGCCATCGATCGAATCGACAACGGGGCCGCCGGTCGAGCGGCCGTGGCCAGGCAGGTCCGGGGCGATGACTCGATAGCCGTGTTGCGCAAGAGTGCGAGCTTGCAGCGCCCAAACGGTGTGGTCGGATCCCGCCCCATGGAGCAACACCACCCATGGACCTTGGTCGGGCCACTCAACGCCGCCGGTCCCGACAAAGATCGAGCGACCTCCGACTTCGACCTTCATTTCCGCGCGCCCTTGAGATGACGGCGTAGACGCCGGAACCCTTTCTCGAGATCCGCTATCAGGTCGCCACAATCCTCGAGCCCAACCGAGAGCCGGATCATGTCTGACCCAACCCCAGCGGCATCAAGCTCATCGTCTGTCATCTGCTGGTGAGTCGTGCTCGCGGGGTGGATCACCAAACTCTTCGCGTCGCCGACATTGGCCAAGTGGCTGAACAGCTCCAGGCCCTCCAGGAAGACCCTTCCCCCCTCACGATCGCCCTCGACGCCGAATGTGAGCATCGCCCCCGCGCCCTTCGGCAGGTACTTCTCGGTTAGCGCGCGGTCGGGATGGTCGTCGAGACCGGGATAGCTTACCCATCGAACCAACTCGTTCGCGCTCAGAAACGCCGCGACCTGCTCGGCATTGCTTACGTGACGAGCCATCCGCACCGGAAGCGTTTCCAGCCCCTGTAATAGGTAAAAAGCAGCCTGCGGGTTCAGACAAGCTCCGAAGTCTCGCAGCCCCTCCAGGCGCGCCTTCATCACAAACGCCTGCGGGCCAAAGTGCTCCGCGAAGGCTATGCCGTGGTACCCCGGCGAAGGCTCCGCGAAGCCGGGGAATCGAGCGGAATCCCAGTCGAAGCGCCCTCCATCGACCAACACGCCGCCCAAGGTGACGCCGTGACCACCGATGAACTTGGTCGCCGAATGCATCACGATGTCGGCCCCGTACTCGATGGGCCGGCACAGATAGGGCGTGGCGAATGTGCTGTCGACCAGCAGCGGAAGCCCCGCGTCATGGGCGATTTTGGCGACGGCCTCGATGTCGAGCACGTCCATGCGGGGGTTGCCAATGGTCTCCGCGAAGACCAGCCGCGTCGTATCGTTGATGGCCGAGGCGAAGCCGGCATGATCGCGGGCATCGACGAAGGTTGTCGTGATCCCGAAGCGCCGCAGGGTATGCTCGAGCAGCTGATACGAGCCGCCGTAGAGCGACCGGCTGGCGACAATCTCGTCACCGGCCTGGCAAACCGTCGCGATCGCCAGGTGGAGCGCGGCCTGTCCCGAGGCCGTCGCCACGGCGCCGACCCCGCCTTCAAGCGCCGCCATGCGTTCTTCGAACACAGCCACCGTGGGATTCGAGATGCGGGAGTAGATGTGCCCTGCCTGCTGTAGGTCGAACAAGCCCGCCGCGCGCTCGGCATCGGGAAAGACGAACGAGGTCGAGTTGTAGACCGGCGTCGCGCGGGCGCCCGTGGTCGGGTCGGGCCGCTGGCCGGCATGCAGGGTCAGCGTGTCAAAGTTGAATAGCCAGTTCTCGCTCACGACCCTACTACTATCGCTCTCTGGACTGTCTGCGTGATATTCTGGGCGCTCATACGCGATGGCTTTTAACCCATGCCCGTCCGAAAGACCCTAACCTTGCAGCGAAGCTGCAAGGCGGCACGGCGCAGCCGTGCGCCACGTGAGGGAGTGTTGGTTTTAGTCCTGGTTGTCCCGGTTGTGGCGAGTGCGCAGACCGTTGCCGATCTCGCTGCCGGCAAGGCGGCGTTCGAAAACCGCTGCGGCGTCTGCCACGGGGCCGACGGCAAGGGCGGCGGTTATGCCCCGAACATTGTCACGCCGGGGTTGGTTCAAAGCCGTAGCGCCGACGAGGTCCGCGAACTCATCCGCGACGGAATTCCGGCTCGGGGAATGCCTCCCGTCGCCGTCCCCGAGCCCGAGCTGACACAGCTCATCGCCTTCTACCGCTCGCAGATCGCCCCGGCGATCGAGAGCCCGGTCAGCGGCGACCCCGCGCGGGGCGCAGCGCTGCTTGCCTCTCATGGCTGCATCAGCTGCCATTCTCGGGGACCCCAGTCGAAGGTGCTCGGGCCGGATCTGGCTTGGCTGGGCGCCGAGCGGACCTTGGGAAAGATTCGAGAATCGATCGTCGACCCGAACGCCGAAGTGGCTGCGGGCTACGAAGTTGTCGACTTGCAAACCAACGACGGCGAGCGTCTACGAGCTTTCGCCCGCAACCGCAGCAACTTCGACCTGCAGCTGCAAACTTTCGACGGCCGCTTCCGGTTCGTTTCGATGGACGATATCGCCTCCGTGAAGACGCTGGAATCGTCCCTCATGCCGGCCAAGGCGCTCCCCGATCATGACATTGACGACCTGGTCGCCTTTCTGAGCCGCCAGGACGGATCGGCGCAACTCTCTCAACAGCGCACCGACACCTCGGCCGGCGTGCCTTCGAGCGGATCCTCAACCCAACCCCTGGCGAGTGGCCGACCTACAACGGCAACATCAACGGCAACCGCCACAGTAGTCTCGACCAGATCAATACAGACGACGTCGGCCAACTCCAACTCGCGTGGATGTTCCCAACCGAGTCGCCCAACCTGCTCGAGACCACCCCGGTCGTCGTCGACGGAGTCATGTACGTCACGTTCGCGAACACGGTCCACGCGCTCGACGCCTACCACGGCCGCGAGATTTGGAGCCATTCGCAACCGCGCACGCCGAAGATCCTCGGGGCCTCCGCCCGGGCGGCCAACCGCGGAGTGGCGGTGCTCGGCGACCGCGTATTTGTCGTCACCGACCACGCCCACCTGCTCGCGCTCGATCGGCTCACCGGCCGCAAGCTCTGGGATGTCGAGATGGCCGACCATCGACAGAACTACAACGCCACCGCCGCGCCGCTGGTTATCAACAACATGGTTATCTCCGGGATCGCCGGCGGCGACCAGGGCGTGCGCGGATTCCTCGCCGCCTACGACGCGGCGACCGGCGAGCGGCTCTGGCGCTTCTGGACGATCCCCCTACCAGGCGAGCCGCTTTCTGAAACCTGGGTCGGAGACGCCCTCCCGCACGGCTGCGGCACAACCTGGCTCACCGGAACTTACGACCCCGACCTCGACCTGCTCTACTGGACCACCGGCAACCCCTGCCCCGACTACAACGGCGACGAGCGCCTGGGCGACAACCTCTACACCAACTCGATCCTTGCTTTGCGGCCCGACTCCGGCGAGCTCGCCTGGTACTACCAATACACCCCCCACGACGAGCACGACTGGGACTCGATCCAGACGCCCATGTTGGTCGATCGCGACTGGGAGGGGGCGCCTCGCAAGCTGCTCGTCCAAGCGAACCGCAACGGCTTTTTCTACGTGCTTGATCGCGAGGACGGGGAGCTGCTGCTGGCCAAACCGTTTATCGACAAGCTGACCTGGGCCAGCGGCATCGGCGAAGACGGCCGTCCGATTCTGATCCCCGGCAAGCGCCCGACGCCGGAAGGAAATATCGTCTGCCCCGGCCTGCAGGGCGCCGCCAACTGGCCGGCCGTGAGCTACAACCCCGACACGGGTCTGTTCTACGTGATGGCCGCCGAGTTCTGCCTGTCTTCACGAAACGCAACGAAGAATGGCAGGCGGGTCAGACCTACTACGGCGGCGCTGGAAAGAGCATCC
Organism: Bryobacterales bacterium; assembly: GCA_965247515.1. Classification (GTDB taxonomy): domain Bacteria; phylum Acidobacteriota; class Terriglobia; order Bryobacterales; family UBA6623. Next base: position 4,337,518 of record OZ252029.1, read on the forward strand.
CAGGCGATCCCCAAGGGCGTTACCTGCGGGCGATCGACATCTCAACCGGCGAAAAAGAGTGGGAGATCCACGCCGGCGATACCGGCTGGTACTACAACTTCTCCGGCGTCGCCTCGACCGCCGGCGGACTCGTGTTCTTTGGAGACAACGCTGGAGCCTTTATCGCAGCCCGCGCCACGAACGGCGAAATGCTCTGGAGCCGCCACCTCAATGCGAGACCTCGCGCCGGCGCGATGACGTACATGCTCGACGGCAAACAATTCGTCGCGATCGCGGCCGGCAAGAACGTTGTGGCTTTCGCGCTGCCGTAAGATTCTGCTCGAGCCTGAGACGTCTGATCTGACGCTGCGACTATCTGGGCGAATGAGTCAATTTTGCGGACTTGCTTGGAGCCGCGCGCGGGAGCAAGCGGTTGCCAAAGACTCGGGCATCCGCTCCCTCCCGGTCGCGGCTCCAAGCGGGCTGAATAAGGAGTACTTCTGTCGGGAACTCGGACCACGCGCGCCGGCCCTACTGCTCTGGGAGGAACTTGGCGGGCCAGTTCACGATCAACCGGACAGACGAATCCGATGCGATCTCGCCATCGCCGCCGTCGACCAGCGCCTCCGTCACCAGAAAGCGCTGGCCATCTACGGAGACATCGTAGCGAGCGGAGGTCAGTCCCGCTACTTGAAATAGCCGGGTGGCGTCCCCGACCGAGAAGTCTCCCTCGGTCGAAACCTCAACCGCCACTAGCGTACCGTCCGACGCAACATAGAACAGCTCGTTCCCGTCCCGACTCCAGCGCGGGGCGCCTCCGCCTGAGCTGGAGATGGCGGTCTTCCGGCCGCCATCAGGGAATGGCTGCACATAAACCTCTCGTTGGCCTGATTCATCGGACCGGTAGGCGACATACCGCCCGTCGGGCGATAAGCGAGCATGCCGCTCGCTCGCCAGGGTGCTCAAGAAAGGGCGCGCTTCCCAGCTATCGCCTGCCGTCGTGCGCTCGAGGAGCCACAGGTCGCGGAGCGTATCCCCGCCTCGAGAGTCGTAGAGAATGAACCGGCCGTCGTGAGACCAGTCAGTCGGCGTCTCCTGGCCCACCTCGGATACTAGAGCTTCAGGGGCGCTCGATCCATCTGCCGGGCCGACAAACACGTCGCTGAAAGTAGTGCTCTGCGTGGAGGCGAACGCGACCTGTTTGCTGTCGGGCGACCAAACGGGCGCGGAGTCAGGTCCAGGTTGATCGCTCAACCGAATGCGAGTGTCACGGGCGAAATCGTAGATCCAGACATCTCGGTTTCCTCCCTCCACGGCGTTGTAGGCGACACGCCGCCCGTCGGGAGATAGAGCAACCGTGACGCCGTTGTCGACTTCCACATCGGTCCGCTCCACGACTCTCCCAGCTCGGTCTACCCACGCCAGCCGTCGTTGGCCCCCGCTTGAAGTCGTGGAGTAGGCCAGCACACCCGAGAGGGATGCGGAGAATCCAAAGAACCCGGGATCTCCAGTCAATTGGGGAGACACCGGCAATGCGACAGGTCCGTCCGAGAGCTCTAGCCTCGACAAATCGAACGGCTGCGCCATCAGCGTCCGCTCGCGCACAAAGAGCAGGAATCCAGCCTCAGTGTGTCGTCCTCCGCGCACGTAGATGGCGTTAGAACAATCTGGGAGTAGACGCCGATGGGCCTCACCGCCAAGAGAGCCTAGTGTAGGTCGTCACTAATCCCGTAACATATTCTCCAGACCGGCTTCTGGATAATCGGAGCCCGAAGCTCCTTCAGGAGCGGCATAACCGTAGCCCCCAGCGCAAGCTGGGGGAAAATAGGACCGGCGGGTCCCTTTGTATTGTCTTCCGAGCCCTTGTATTCGCGCCGCCGAGCGCGAATACAAGGGCTCGGAAGAGGCGGAGGAGGCTCGTAGACTATCAACACCCCCAGCTTGCGCTGGGGGCTACTGTTATGCCGCCCCTGACGGGGCTCGAAGACGTCCGACAATAAGTTGCAATCTGCCTGGCGCACTACACTAGGTAGACGCCCGTCTGCTCAGGCGAGGCGCCGCTAACCTGGTACAGAAAGTGCTGACCGTCTGGAAGGAAGTGAGGAAAGCGGTGCGATAGAGCCGCTTCTCCTTCTTCAGTGACTGGGATCGGGTCGCCCCCCGATGCCGCGACTCTAAAAATCTGACCGAAACGAACAGGAGTGAACAAGATGACGCCGTCGCTGCTCCAGGATCCACCGCTACCGGCGGCGGCGTCAGCGATTGCTTGCGAGGGGCCTCCGGCTAATGCAACTTTCATGAGCTTTCCATCGGCGAAGAATCCGATCTCGGCGCTGTCTGGGGACCAGAACGGATAGCGTGCGTTGCCGGCCCTGGAGAGTTCGCTCCACTCCACGGAATCGAGTGATCGTACCCAAAGCGATCCGGACGGGACCTGTGTGGCGGCTAGGTGTCGACCGTCGGGAGAGACGCTCAGCTGCCCCGGCTGTGCGCCTCCTGGCAGAGGGGCGGCGGCCATTTCGATAACGGGCGAGTCCTGTGAGAGCGGTTCGGTGAAGTGCGTGAACGAGACAGCTAGCAGCGCGAGCGTCGCCACAGCCAATAGAGCCAGCACTAGGCGATGCGTGCTCCGTTGCACCGTGGTCGCCTGAGGCTGCGGCGGTTGCGCAGCCGTTGCCGGGCCTCCTGCGGCAAGGCTCGTCGTGCGGAGAATCGTCGAGCGGCCCGACTTGAGCTTCTCACGCAGGGTTTCAAGATCGACAATCAAGTCAGCGGTCGTTTGGAACCTCTGCGCTGCATCTTTCGCAAGGCACTTGTCGACGAGCAACTCCAGCTCCAACGGTACGCCGGTGCGTAAGGCCGTCAGGGGCTCGGGCGGCTCATTGACGATGGAGTAGACCACTGCCTGGTCGTAGGTCCCTTGGAACGGGCGCTGTCCGCAGACCATCTCGTAGAGAATGCAGCCCAACGCCCAAATGTCGGTACGGTGATCGACCTCGGCCCCTTGGGATTGTTCGGGGCTCATGTAGGCGACCGTTCCGACCGTCGTGTCGAGCTTCGTCAACTTCGAGCCTTCGGTGAGCAGGGCAAGGCCGAAGTCCAGAATCTTCGCTCGTCCGTCCGGTGTGATAATGATGTTCCCCGGCTTGATGTCGCGATGGACGACTCCCTTCTCATGCGCGGCTTGGAGACCATCCGCTATCTGTTGGGCAAGATCGAGACCTTCGCCGAGGGGAAGCGGGCCTTTCCCTATCCGCTCATCGAGGCCCTCGCCTTCGACCAGCTCCATCGCCAGGAAGGATTTGCCATCCGCCTCGTCGATCTCATGGACGTAGCAGATGTTGGGATGACTCAGCGACGCGGCCGCTTTGGCCTCGCGCTCGAACCGTTTGCGGACCTCAGGGTCTGAAACCAGATGCGAGGCCAGAAATTTCAGCGCAACTTGGCGGCCAAGCTTTAGATCCTCAGCTTTCCAAACCTCGCCCATGCCCCCGGAGCCAAGCTTCTCGAGGATCTTGTAGTGACTGATGGTCCGGCCAGTCAAGATGGGCCAATTTTACCGCTTAGCCGTTAGGTGTCGTGAACACACCGTTCACATGTTCACATGAACTATCTGTCCGGGGCCACAAGAAGCCTTCCTCGCACGAGCTCAGACCCTATTCAAAGGCCTCCGAGCGTTTTCAAGAGGTCGTTGGCTCAGCGTGAGTTAATTTTTAAACAGCGATCCGCGGGCGGCAAAGACCCCAGGTCCGCACCACTACGGCCACGACCGGTCGAAAACACCCGTTTCATAGAAACCCGATCCCTAAATTCACGCTTCCCTTTGCGTATTCCCTACCTAGACATCTAGCCCCGAAAACCAATCCCCAATCGCGGCGCGCATCCCGCTTAGGTCCAGGCTCGCCTTCACGTCAAACCGACCTGCCGAGCCAGCCGTTTCATAGGCTTGGGTCACCCAGTCGTACTCCTCCCAAGCCTTTACCTCGTCCACCGCGCCCAGCCGCGCATCACGCGGGTTCAACGCGAGCACCGGCCGAGGCGCGGCCGCGGCGTACAAGTCGCGAACATCGTACGCGCCGATCACGCCGGGAAGGAAGCTGCTGAACGGCTGGGTCGCAAGCGGGTCATCAACCAGGGAACGATAAGACAGCAGTCCCCCAACGGTGAGCAGCCCATCCACGCGAGGAGAAAGTACAGCCGCATGGGCCGCGACCAACGCTCCGGCTCCAACGCCGACCAGCTTCCAGGTTCGCCTCCGCGCCCGGGAAGCGCTGACGGCCATCAGGTCCTTGAGCCGCTGCCCGAGCAGGGGCCGACCGATTTCGAGTCCGCGGTAGGCAAAAAAGTCGTCCCAATCGAAGCTGACCCGAACCCCTTCGAGATCAGGCTTGGTTTCGCCCCAGCCGCGCAGGTCGAGCGCGATCACGTTGTAGTTGGCCGAAATAATCGGGTCGATTACCGCTCGGCGCAGGGCCGGTGAATCCTTGTCTTGGTCGCTGATAACGATCGCGACTCCTTTCGCATAGGTTCCGCTCTCGAGAATACGGTCGGGGATGAAGATCCCGCGTTCGGGTTTGTAGGAACCAACGCGCGTAATCTCCTTGACCTTCGCCTCGATTTCGCTGCGGTAGAAACCGTACTCGGCCGCGTCCCGTGGAACCATGCGATTCGGCCGGATCTCAGCCGCTCGCTCGTGGTTGAGATCGACAACCGTCTTGCTCTCGAGGGAGCCGGCAACTTGCCCCGTTTTGGTGCAACGCAGCTCTTCCTCTGTCGATATCGTCGCGGGCGCCTCACTCACCTCGCGACTTATATCGCTAAGCCAACGCGAGAACCAATCAACCGCCGCGACCCGTAAATCTTCGTTGAGTCCGTGACCATCGTCGGTCTCGGCCAGCTTGACGGTATGCGCGGCGTTCACCAGGCCATAGACCCGCGACACTTGCTTGAACGTGTGCCGGGCCGCGTCGATCGGCACAAAGTCTCGTATCGCGGAGCCAATCACGAGTGGACGCGGTGCGAACGACGCCAGCAGCTCAGGGTGGTCAATGCCATGCCGAAGCGTGCCGTGAAGAATCTGCTCGGGGTCGGCGATCAGCAGCGCTTCGGTCTTGGCCTTGAAGCTCGCCACCGCGCATCCCACAAAGGCGCCTTGAATGCGCGGATCGTACGCCGCGTACTGCAGCGTCTCCATGCCGCCGCCCGAGTTGCCGCCCATCGCGATGCGGTCAGGATTCACGTCTGGGCGCTCGAGCAGATAGTCGATTGCCCGCGACGCGTCCCAGACGCGGTATCCCATCAGGTTGAGGCCGAGCAGGTAGCACTGGTTGCCGAGAACGCGATGTTCCTTCGTTCCTGGTCCGATCAACGAGGCTTTCTTGGCCTCACTCCAAAGCTGCAGCCGCTCACCTTGGCCGACCGGGTCACAGATCAGCGCGATGAATCCGTGCCGCGCCAGCAGGATGCAGTAGCGCTGGTAAGCCTCCGCCGCCTTGCCATCGTCGGTGTGGCCGCACGAGACGACAACGGCCGGGAGCTTCCCTTGAACTTCCTTGGGGCGGTAGAGGTTGGCCGTGACGTGGAACTTCGGCCGACTCTCGAAGATGATTTTTTCGATGACGTAGTCGTCGCGCTCGATCGTCCCGACGACTTTCGCGTTCAACGGCGAGCGTTCAGCCGGGAACGGGCCCCACATCTCAGCGAGCTTCTCGCGAACCCTTTGCCTGAGCGCGATGATGTCCGCCTGGCCGGCAATGGCTTCGAAGTTCTTAACGCGGCGTTCTTCCAGCAGTCGCAGGTAGTCGAGCTGATAGTCCCACAGCATCTGCCCGAGACCGCCGCCTCGGGCGGCCGCGCCCAAAGCGGGTGCGCCGAGCAGGGCCAGCAAGAACGATCGACGGGTGAGAGTGGGGGGCACGACATCGGCGCCGCGAGCGCCTGAAACAAAACAGCGTAGGACTGCAGGACTTATTCTAGCCGTTATCCGTTGACCGATGCGGAACCCGCTCCCTTGCGGTCGCGGCTCTGACCCCCGCGGTCAGCGTTGGCCTCAAGGCGTCAGAGCCGCGACCGCAAGGGAGCGGGTTCCGCAACGGTCAACGGTCAACGGTCAACGGTCAACGGTCAACGGTCAACGGTCAACGGTCAACGGTCAACGGTCAACGGTCAACGGTCAACGGTCAACGGTCAACGGTCAACGGTCAACGGTCAACGGTCAACGGTCAACGGTCAACGGTCAACGGTCAACGGTCAACGGTCAACGGTCAACGGTCAACGGTCAACGGTCAACGGTCAACGGTCAACGGTCAACGGTCAACGGTCAACGGTCAACGGTCAACGGTCAACGGAATCAAAACCTGAACGTATACTGCAGCTTCGTCGCCAACCTCGAGTCTTGCTGCCGAAAGTCGTAGCCCCGGTCGCTGAGCTCCTGCACCCAGCCTTGGCCGAAAATGAAGAAGAAGTCGTTCCCAGGCTCCAAGGTCCACCTCACGCGTCCCTGAAAACCTAAGTTCCGCGAACGGTTATCGAACTGGACCAAGTTCGAAAACGATAGGAACGGCGAAACCGCATAGTTGATCTGCGAGCTGAGGATTCTCGCCACGAAATTGCCCTGCGGCAAGCTGGCGAACGTCTGGTTGGTGTTGAGACTGATCGAAAACTTGGGCGGCGCCTGGTACCTCAGGCCCGTCGAGATCGTCTGCGCCGTGCCGGACCAGAAGTTGCCAAAGGTGATACCGATGCTGCCTTGAAAGTCACGCTTCTGGGCCGTGGTGAAAAAGATCCTCATTGGCGTGAAGCGGTACTCGCCCGCCGGCAGAACAACCCCTGGCGAAATCTCGAACGGCTCGAATAGGCGTTCGAACGTCGGGTTGAGGTCAAACAAGCTGTGCAGCGAATCACCTGAGTTGAAGTGCAAGTCCACCAGCGTGGCGTAGATCTTCCAGGTCTCGACCTGTTTGTTGTCGAGTCGAGTAAAGCGCGTGTAAAAGAAGTCGGTGAACCATTGTTGGATGCCCGTGGATCTCTTCGGGCGCGGGTTGAAGCTCCCGCCGACGCTAAGCATCCGCACGTTGCGGCGTTGGACGAAACCGAGCGATGGGTCGAAATTCTCCTGAATCTCGCGCCAGATCACTTGCGCCTGGAACTTGTCGTTGGGATAGTGCGCCGCGAAGCCGTACGACGAATTCTTGTCGGTAACGCCCTGGTTGTTGGTCTTGAGTCCGTAAGCGTTGAAGAGCATGTTGCGATTGCTGCCTAGAAAATCAGAGGTTGCAAGCCGCATGTCCGCCCCGATCGTGCTGCTCGACAGCCGCGAGGCCGGATCGCCGCCCGTGGCGATGGCGCCGACGTAGGACTGCTCCCAGAAATTTTGCCTAACCCGCGCAACAGCCATATTGGCGGCGCCAACGCCCCCGGCGTCGCGGGTCCGCACATTGAGTACGCCAATGTCGGTTCGGCCGACTTTGCCTGTCAGCTTGACGCCGTAGTCGATCGGCGCCTCTTGCCCGCCGATCAGGCCGATTCGGCGACTAAAAAACGGAAAGATTTCAGCACCAGGCGGAGGGATGCCTCCCGGCTGATCGACGCCCGTGGTGGCGAAGTTGAACACGCCCGCATCTTGCAGGAAGAACGACCTTTTCTCGGGGAAGAAGATCGAGAATCGGGTCAAGTTGATCTGGCGTGCGTCGACCTCGGTTTCGCCGAAATCTGTGTTGGCGGTGGCCGTCAGTTTGAGGCTAGGCGTGAGGTTGTAGAACAGATCGAGTCCCGGCTTTCCGGTTACGACGTCGTTGCCGGTGGGACCGGTGTGCACCCAGCGTTGCGCGATAAAGGGCCGGATATCGAGACCGACGCCTTGCTCGAGGCCTTCCAGACCCGTGATTTCACCGGCTTCTGAAACTTGCAGAAACTGGGTTTGAAAACGCGCCCCAGTCCAGCGAACCTCTTCAAGCTTGCGCTGAATGGTGCGGCTGATGTTGAACCCCCAAACCGCGCGCCCAGCCGGAAAGCTAAGACTCTTGAAGGGAATGGCGAACTCGGCGCTCCAGCCCTCGTCGGTTCGCTCGGTTCGGACGATCCAGATGGCGTCCCAATCGTTATTCGTCTCGCCGTTGGCGAACACTAGACCGTCGGCTAATGCGCCGGCCGGGTTCGTCGAGAATTGGAACGCGTTACTCTGGTCGCCAAAGGTGTCGAGGAGTATGCTGACCCGGTCGTCGGAGTTCAAACTGGCGTCTCGGGCCATCTGGGTTCCGAGTACTTTTTCGGGCTCCGAGTCGTAGCACATCACGCCAATGTAGAGGTTGTCTTTGTCGTAGAGGATCGTGACCTCGGTTCTCTCAGTCGGCTTTGTCCCCTCATTGGGGATTCTTTGAATCAGATCGCCGATTTTCGGCGCCTGACGCCACGGCGCCTCGTCGAGCGAGCCATCGATGACGATCTCTGAAGTGACGGCCGTTACTTCGGCCGACCTATTTGGCTCTATTAGGACTATCTGTGGGGGGGCGTTCTGGCCCCACAATGGCGAAATGAGCGTTTGCCACACGAAGATTGCCGAGAGCGAAAAAACAGTTTGGAGGGATGAACGCCGCAGTGGCAATAAGTCGGACCATGGATGGAACGTGGGTCGGAAAGCCAAGTGTTCGATTCTACCGCGTTGAGGCCCAGAGGCATAGTAGAATTTAGCCCGTGACCGCCCTTCACTCGATCGCACTCTTCTGCTATGCCCCTGTTGCGCTCGCCGCGCCAAACATCTTGTTCATCATGAGCGACGACCATGCCGTGCCGGCGGTAAGCGCCTATGGGGGCGGGCTGAGCTCGACTCCGAATATCGACCGGCTCGCGAATGAAGGCGCTCGCTTCGACGCGGCGTTCGTGACGAACTCGATTTGCACACCTTCGCGGGCGGTCATTCTCACGGGCAAGCACAGCCACGCCAACGGCGTGCTCACGCTTTCGGATACGTTCGACGGATCCCAACAAACGCTCGCAAAGCTGCTGCAGGCCGCCGGCTATCACACCGGGATGGTCGGCAAATGGCACCTCAAGAGCGAACCGACTGGATTCGACCAGTATGCGGTCTTGCCCGGGCAGGGGCTTTATTACGATCCGTTACTACGCCACACGGGAAACTGGCCTGACGCCCAAGCGCACAAAGGGTACGTCACGGACGTGATCACCGACCACGCGCTCGAGTTTCTCGAAGACCGGCCCTCCGACAAGCCGTTCTTCCTGATGTATCACCACAAAGCGCCGCACGACATCTTCGTCCCCAAGGATGAGCATCGCGGGATGTTCGCCGATTCGATTCCCGAGCCGCCGACGCTGTTCGAAGACCTCCGCGAACGAATCGCTCTGCGCGAGACGACCGAGCTCGTGGGCATGAAGCACCTCGCGTTCGGGACGCCCGAATGGCGTTGGTTTCTCGAGCGTGTGCGCTACCGGCCCGAAGAGATCGCCGCATGGGAGCGGGAGTTGTCCGGCGTGAAAGGCAAGGCGCTGAAAAAAGCCCAATACCAGATCTACATGCGGCGTTACCTGCAGTGCGTCTACTCGATCGACGAGAACGTCGGCCGGGTCCTCGACTACCTCGACGAGAAAGGCCTCGCCCAAGACACGCTAGTGATCTACACATCCGACCAGGGTTTCTTCCTCGGGGAGCACGGGCTCTACGACAAGCGCTTCATCTACGAGCCGTCGCTTCGGATCCCCCTCGTCGTGCGCTGGCCAGAAGGGATCCCCGCCGGGACACATGCCGAGAAGCTGGTCCAGAACCTCGATTTCGCCCCGACGATGCTCGAAGCCGCCGGCGTGAAAGCCCCAGCCGACATGCATGGGCGGAGTTTCCTATCGATCGCACAAGGGAACCCTCCCGCCGATTGGCGCGACGCGATCTATTACCGCTACTGGATGAACCGCGCGCACTTCAACGTTCCGGCGCACCTGGGAGTCCGTACCGAGCGCTACAAACTGGCCTATTTCTATGACAAAAATACGGGTCCCGACGGTAGGACTTCGGTAAGGGGAGCGAAGGCCGGCGTGCGGGACCCGTTTTGGGAGTTCTACGATCTCAAGGAAGATCCGCTAGAGGTTCACAACCTCATCGACGAGAAACGTTATCAGGATCAGATTCAGGCACTGGCAAAACGCCTAATCGAACTGAGAAAGCAGTACGGCGACGACCGCGACGGGTTAGATCTGTCGCTCCCTTAGGCCCGCGCGTAAACCGCAGCCGTATACACCGGCGGCGGCATCGACCCCAAGTCGAAGAACAGAGACTTCTGCCTCGGCAGATTGCTCGACACCGCCGACAGCTCGGGATAGTGCTCGATCAGCGTCGGCGGCGACTCGATGGTGTCCTCATGCACCATTGACAGCAACTGCAGCGCATTCACCACGGCCTTGCCCTCGAAGTGGTTGTTCGTCACCACGTAAACGGTCTGAGCCTGCTTCGCTAGCCGCTGAATCCGCCCCGCCCACTTCTCCAACTGGCGCTTGGAGTACAGGTAGTCGTACCGCGCCTGAACCGCGCTCCGGCCGGATCCGTCGTCGTTCGAGTCGAACCAACGCTCATAATTCCGGCCGTGGAATCTGACATACGCGATCTTCGACGTTACATGCGCCGTCGGGGCCAGGCACTGGTTCAACTGTGGCTGGTCGATATTACAGAACCCTAAGTCGTTGTCCTCGAAGGTGTTAAGCACATCGCTCGAATTCCAGCTCGCGTGCCTCATCTCCGCCACCAGCGGATATCCGGCAAACGACCTGCGCACGCGCATCACGTAGGCCAGGTTCTCTTTCGTCCGCTTGAACGACCACGGAAACTGCATCAGCACCGCACCGAGACGCCCCGCATCGATCAGCGGCTCAAGGCCGTGACAGTAGTCCCGGAGCGTCTGGCGGTCGAGCCTGTGCTCGTGCGTGAAGCCACGGTAGAGCTTCGCCGTAAAGCGGAAGTCCCTGATTCCATGGAGCTTCTGCACCCAGACCCGAGAAACTTCGGGCCGTAGAGGGCGATAGAACGACGTATTGATTTCAATTGTCGGGAAGTACCGCGCCAAGTACTCGGCCTCGTGAAAACCCGATGGGCGCGAGGACGGATACACAATCCCCTTCCAATCCGAGTACGACCATCCGGCGGGTCCGATTTTGATGTTGTTGACCATCTGATGCTCACCTATTCGCTAGACGATTTTATAATGTTCGCCTTTTATTCGATACTAGACCGAAGCTGGTCAGCTGTCAAGAAGAATGTTTTGAGATTTTCGCTAACGGTTTTCGCCTGAGGGGCGTCCAACCCGGTATTAACCCCGTTTCCGGCGGGCGCACCTCACCCCAAAACCCCAAACTACACGCGCCCGCCGGTTTTTCCTTTTAACCCCTAACCACTCCTTAACCCCTAAGACGCTGGCAACGGGGCCGCGAGAGCGCCCCCTGAGCCGCGACCGGGAGGGAGCGGGCCGTTCTCAAAGATTTCGTCAGACGTCACAGCGTTCAACCGCTTGCGTTAACCCGGCGAGTGGGTCGGCGGTCGGGATAAACTCCTGGCCGACGAACCCCTCGTAGTTCATCTTGACCAAGGCCCTCATGATGCCGGGGTAGTGGATCTCCTGTTCGTCGTCGAGCTCTTTTCGCCCCGGGTTGCCGGCGGTGTGGACGTGGCCGATCAGGTCGCTGTATTGCACGAGGCGGCGCATCACATCGCCGTTCATCACCTGCACGTGATAGATGTCGAACAGCAGCTTGACGTTCTCGGACCCGACCTGCGCGACGATGTCGGCGCAATAGTCAAGGTCGTCGCCTTGATAACCGGGGTGGCCTTTCATCGGATGCGAGTCGTCCCGTGTGTTGAGCATCTCCAGGCAGACCGTGATTCCTTTCTTTTCCGCCGGTCCAGCCAGCGCCTTGAGACCCTGCACCGTGTTCTTCGCACCCTCCTCCAGCGAAATCTCGCCGCTTGAGGGGTCTTCGGCGTCGTTCCACTTGTAGCCGTTGAACGCGATCACGCGGTTGCAGCCGAAGTCCGCCGCCTGGTCGATGGTCTTCTTCGTCACCTCGATGACTTGTTTCTGGTGTCGAGGGTTGTTGAGCCCGCGCACAAAGGGCGGGTCCGGCATCCCATTCGGGGCGATGGCGCATTCGAGGCCGTATCGCTTGAGGGTCGGCCAGTCTTCGGGCCCGACGAGCTCGACGCTCTTGCAGCCGAGGGATTGAGCGACCGAACAGGTTTTTTCGACCGACCAGCCGGCCGTGGCGAAGCACCATTGAACGATGGACTGTTTGATGCGACCTTTCATTGCGGCTCTTGTGGCGGCCGGTGCGGCCATCGAAGCAGCGGCGCCGAGCGCGAGTTGACGGCGGGTGAAATTGGACATGCCGCCAGTGTAGTATGCTCCAAGCTCAATGAGAACCGCCCAGCTAGTCGGACTCTTTCTTTTACTCGCCGCAAGCGCCGCAGCCGCGCCGAACATCCTATTCATTATGTCCGACGATCACGCCGCGCACGCCCTCGGCGCATACGGCAGTCGGCTGGCGGAGCTGAACCCGACGCCGACCCTCGACAGGATCGCCCGCGAAGGCGCGTTACTCGAAAACGCCTTCTGCACGAACTCGATCTGCACCCCGTCGAGGGCGACTCTACTCACCGGCCAATATAGCCATCGCAATGGCGTCACCACCCTCAACGGGAGCCTGGAACCGGCTCGCCAGACGCTCTCCCGGCTCGTCAATCAAGCCGGCTACCAGACCGCGATGATTGGCAAGTGGCATCTCAAAGAAGAGCCGGCCACGTTCGACCACTACGCTGTCTTGCCCGGCCAAGGGTCGTACTTCAACCCCATCCTGCGGGTAAAGGGCAAAGGCGCCTGGCCCGACAATTTCGAGCGCTTTTCCGGCTACGACTCCGGGCACTCGTCCGACGCTATCGCGAGCCTCTCGCTCGAGTGGCTCAAGGGCCGCGACAAGTCCAAGCCGTTCTTCTTGATGCACCATTTCAAGGCGCCCCACGACAACTTCGAAAACGCCGAACGCGACGACTGGCTCTACGAGAACACCGACATCCCCGAACCCGCGACGCTTTGGACGACTCCGCATCACGGTTCCAATGCGACCGAGGGCATGGGAACCTCGATAGGAAAGCGAAACACCCGCCGTAACATGGGCCACCACATGTTCGTCAACCAGGGCCTCTCCGAAGACGCGTACAAACGCACCGCCTACCAGCGCTACCTCAAGAAGTATCTGCGCACCGTGCGCGGGGTTGACGACAACGTGCAGCGCCTACTCGACTACCTGGAATCCGAAGGCGAGCTCGACAACACCGTCATCCTCTATACCTCTGACCAGGGCTTCATGCTCGGCGAGCACGACTACATCGACAAGCGCTGGATGTACGAGGAGTCGCTGCACGTGCCGTTCCTGGTGCGCTACCCCGAGTGGGTCAAGGCCGGCTCCCGCGTCGACGCGTTGGTCAACAACACCGACTTCGCGCCAACGATTCTCGACATCGCGGGCGTCGCGACCCCCGACTCGATGCAAGGCCGCAGCTTTCTGCCGATGCTCAAAGGCCGGCCTGCCCCGCCGGACTGGCGCAAAGCGACCTACTACCGCTACTGGATGAACATGGCCCACCACGACAACCCCGCCCACTACGGCGTCCGGACGAAGGATTTTAAGCTGATCTTTTTTTACGGCCTTCCGCTCGATGCTCCCGGAGCGGTGGACAAGAAGACCCAACCCGGCTGGGAGCTCTACGACCTACGCGAAGACCCGCACGAGACGACGAATGTCTACGGCAACGCCGAGTTCGCCGGCATCCAGAAGCAGCTCAAGACCGAGCTACTGCGCCTCAGGGCCCAGGTCGGCGACACCGACGACAAGTATCCCGAGCTGATGGCCGTGCGTAAGAATCACTGGGACTAGCTACTTTCTGGCGCAAAAAGCGCTATCGCGAGCCAAGCCCGATTGGAAAGCGTTTTCTTAGTTCCGGTCGGATCGCGGTTTCGATCCTGTTTCGCCGCCTCGCCCCGCTCCTTCAACCCGTCGCCCGCGCCTCCAGGCAGGCCCCGATGTTGATCAGGTTGTCCGCGATCACCCCCAATCCCACCCAGCGCCGCATCCCGTCCAGGCCCGGATAGCGGCTGCGGTCGAGTCCGTGGCGGCGCTTCAATACCGAGATGCGCCCTTCGCAACCGGTTCGCCACTTCTGCCCGCGCTTGAACCAGCGCTCCTTCTGCCGTCCGCGCCGCACCGGATCGCGCGTTGAGTAGTTCGGAATCGACACCCGCTCCACGCCACGCCGCTCCAAGGCCTGCTCGTTGGCCGCCGAGGAAAAGCCCGCGTCCGCCGCCACCAGGCGCGGCGTGCGTCCTAAGCGCCGCTCGTGTTCTGCGACCGCGTGCAGCAAGATCGCGCGGTCGTCCGGCCGCTCTTCATACACGTCATAGGAGGTAACGATCTGATTCTCCGCTTCTTGCACCTTCAGCATCTTGCCAAACTCGTTCGGCTTGCCCGACTTGCCTTTGCGAATCACTTCCGTCGTTGGTTCGAAGACGCTCAGCAGCTTGTCCGGCACATGCTTGTCGCCGCCGAACACCCGCTGCTTGGTCTGCCGCCGCACTCGTTCGACGCGATCGAGCATGGTTTCGAGTTGTTTCCGCAAGCCTTGGAGCAACGCATCGCCCAGCGGTTCGGCCGACCGCTTGACGCCGCTTGCGACTTCGGCCGCAAAGCGCCGCGCCTGCGCCACCACGCGCCCGCCGGTCTCGAGCAGCTTGGAATAGAGCGTGCGGCGTTTTTCGGCGCCTTGCTCGGAGCGCGCACTGCGGCCAATCTGCATCACGATCTTGCGCACGCTGCGCAGGCGGTTGCGCAACCTCTCGCCGGCGTGGTCGGCGGCCTCTTCGATCTTGCGCATCGTCCGCGTGAGCACGCGTAGGCCGTCGTTGAGCAAGCTCGAATCGGTCGGGTAATGCACGTTGGTTTCGACCACCGTCGTATCGATGCGCAACTTGCGGCCGGTCACCACACGCTCTTCGCGCGCCAGCTCGATCAAACGTTCGTGCAACTGCGCGATCACCTCGGGCCCGAGCGCGCGGGCGATGCGCCCCAGGGTCTTGGCGTCGGGAACTTTGTCGAACCCGATGCGGCTGAAGTGGCGATAGACAACGTTGGCGCGCACTTCGCGTTCCAGCACATCGAAGCTCCAATTGCGCACGTGTTTGAGGATGAGCAGGCGCAAGACGACCTCGGCGGGAGTGGCCGGGCGGCCTGTGCGGCGCGATTGAGGATGGCGGCTGCCGAGGGCGTCATAGACGGTGTCGAGCAGCTGATCGTCGTCGAGCAGGCGGTCGGCGTGACGCATCCAGGGCTCGTAGAGATCGAGGGGATCTTCGGGGAAGAGGGGCTCGAAGAGGCAGCGTTGGGGGCGGCGCCGTGTGGTCATGGCTTATTATAGCATAAATAGGCCTGAAACTCCTATAGAAAATGTGCGTTCGGGACGCTTGCGCGACAAGCCGGCACTGAAAATGCGGGACTTAGGCGGGCGTTTTGCGCCGGGAAGTAGCTAGGGTTCGACGCACGCACGGCGACAATATACTGCATACTGCAAACGCGCCGAGTCTCTTCCATGGTAATGCCGCCCCGCACACGGCTGAAGAGGGTCTCCACGAAAGCCGGCCCCCTCGTCTCGGCCCCAGCACAAGGGCGCGACATGTCGCGCCCTTACAACCTAGCGCCGCAATACTTGCAGTGCACCGCGTCGGGGTCGTGCCCTGCTTCGGAGCACACCAGGCACGCCTGGGTGCTCACCCTCGCCTTGGCGTCGGCGCGAGCGATCTCGGCGCTGACGATCCCCGTGGGCACCGCGATGATTCCATAGCCCATGATCATCAACACTGAGGCTAGGGCCTGTCCCAAAGGAGTCATCGGTGTGATGTCGCCGTAGCCCACCGTTGTCATCGTGACGATCGCCCAATACACGCTGACAGGGATGTTGGCGAACCCGTTCTGTTCTCCTTCGATGAGGTACATCAGGGCCCCTGCGATGCCGGCCACGTTGAGCACGGTAACGAGAAAAACCGCGATCTTGTAGCGACTCGCACGGATGGCCGACCGCAGGACACTCGCGCCGCCGACATACTGGGCTAGTTTGAGAACCCGAAAGACTCTCAACAGCCGCAGCGCCCGGATGATCTGCAGAGACTGTGTTCCCGAGACGACCAAGCTCAGGTAGGTCGGTGCGATCGCTAACAGATCGACGATGCCAAAAAAGCTTCCCGCATAGCGCCCAGGACTGTGTACGCAGTAGAGCCGAAGCAGATATTCGATCGTGAACAGGATCGTGAAGGCCCATTCGAGCGCGCGCAGCAGCGGGCCGTAAGTCGCCCGTATCGGAGCAACGCTCTCGAGCATGACCGTCCCGACGCTGAGGAAGATCAGCAGCATGAGGGTAATGCTGAAAGCTTTTCCGGCGCGCGTGTCGGCTTCGAATATGATTTCGTGAAGCCGAAATCGGACGCCGGTCAAGGCGCGAGTTTTCCGGACGTCAACCAATCCTCACGCTCCTTCAGCCAGCACGCGGCGTAGGATTTTCCCCGCGGGGGAGCGGGGAATCGAGTCGACAAACTCGACTAGGCGAATTCTCTTGTAACCGGCTACTTGGCTCGCCACGTGCGCTTGGATTTGCTCCGCGGTGAGGTCAGACTCGGGCTTGAGCACGATGAAAGCCTTTGGAATCTCTACCGCCTCTGGGTCTTTGACGCCGATTACGGCACAGTCTCGGATGTCGGGCAACTCCAGCATGACGGCCTCGAGCTCGGCCGGCATCACCTGAAATCCTTTGTACTTAATCATCTCCTTTTTGCGGTCAACGATGTGCAGCCGGCCGTCGGAGTCGATCTTGCCGATATCGCCCGTAAAGAACCAGCCGTCGCGCAGGACGCGCGCGTTCTCTTCGGGCTGGTTGTAGTAGCCGAGCATGATGTTGGGGCCGTGTAGGACGACTTCGCCAATTTCTCCGACGGCCAGGGACCGATCGCCGGTGTCCGCATCGCGGATAGCGACGTCGAGTCCGTCGACCGCCGTACCGGCTGACGCGGCGGGGTCGTGGAGGCCGTCGATTCCGTTGAGGGTAGCGATCCCGGCGGTTTCGGTCATGCCGTAACCCTGGCGCACGGGGACTCCAGTCGTATCCCGTAGCCGGTGGCAGGCCGCAATCGATACCGGCGCGGCCCCGCAGCTGATCCATCCGAGCGAGGTCAGGTCGCGGTCGGCCAGGTCGGGCCTAGCGGCTAGTCCGAGCAGAACCGGCGGAACGGTGGGCAGCCCCTGGATCTGCTCGCGCTCGATGGTGTCGAGGCAATCATCCATGTCGAATCTGGCTCGCAGATGGATCGATCCGCCGCTGGCAAGGGCGGTGTTGAGGATGACGTTGAAGCCGTAGATGTGATAGAGCGGCAGAAAGCAGTACATCGATACTTCACCGACCGTGTTCCCCTGCGTGAAGAGTCATTGCCGGATCGCCGCTACCAGGTTCGCCTGTGTCAGCATGACGCCTTTGGAAAGGCCGGTCGTTCCGCTTGAATACGGCAAGAAAGCGACGTCTTTCTCGCGATCCGACTCGATGGCCGGGTCGCTCGGGCTCGCGTCCCGCCAGAATGCTCGTTCGAGCGGGATGATGCGGCACTCGCCCAAGTCGCCGCCGCAAGCCGTGATCGTTTCGAGCAGACTGGCGTCGACGAACACGGCGCTGGTGCCAGAGGTGTGGATCTGGTGGAGCAATTCGCGCCGTTTATAGCTGCTGTTGAACGGCGTGAACACGTGGCCGCTGCGCAGAATGCCGTAGCCGGCGACCACGAAGTCGAACGAGTTGGGGCCAAAAATTCCGATGGCGGACCGCTCGGGCAACCCCAGCGCCAGCAAGGCGTTCGCAAAGCGGCTTGCCTCGGCGTCGAGCTTCGCGCGCGTCATCGACTCGCCCCCAGGCTCGACCAGGTATGGCTCGTCAGGAAACGCTCGCGCTGAGTCGCGCAGGATCGACGGAAGAGTGCTCGCGGGATGGGCGATCGATTCAACCACGGAGTTCGCCATATTGTCCAGAGCGCCACATTGTATCGAACGGCCAACCATGAGCATGACCCCAAAGCCAGCCGCGGAGAATGCGCTTTGCTATCATCCGCGCATGCACCGGATTTGTATCGTTCTTGCGATCACGTTGGCCTCTGCGCTGCACGCCGCCGCCGCCGACGCCAACTGGCCCAATTGGCGTGGACCCAACCTAGACGGTACGAGCGACACAGCTAGGAACTTGCCAGTAAGTTGGAGTCCGACTGAGAACGTCAAGTGGCGAGTCGAGCTGCCTAGCTGGAGCGCGGCAACGCCCATCATCTGGAACGACATTGTCTTCGTGACGTCGGCCGAAGAGGGATTCCGCGGGCACAAAGGATCAGGCGCCGGCGGTGAGAGGGACAAGGACAAGCTCTTGTTCATGGCGCTCAACCGCGACGACGGTTCGGTTCGCTGGAGTCGTGTAATGGGAGCGGAAAACCGCATCGGGAACAAGCAAAACATGACCTCGCCTTCGCCGGTGACCGATGGCCGCCACGTGTGGACGACGACGGGCAATGGAGTCCTGGCGAAGTGGGACTTCGACGGCAACAAGCTGTGGGAGCTTGATATGCAGTCCGAGTTCGGCGAGTTTGGGATCCAGTTCGGCTACGCGTCGTCACCGGTTCTACACGAGGGAAGGCTCTACCTGCAGGTTCTGCATGGCTTCTTGACCGACGATCCCTGTTACCTTGCCGCGGTTGACGCGGCGACCGGCAAGGCGGTTTGGAAGGTCAACCGCCCGACCGACGCGGTTCACGAATCTCCCGACTCCTACTCGACTCCCACACTGGCGAGCGTCAACGGCAAGACGCAGCTGATCGTCAGCGGATCCGATTACATCACAGGCCACGACCTCGACACGGGGCGTGAGCTTTGGCGGGCCGGAGGACTCAATCCCAACAAGGATACGAACTATCGCACAATCGCTTCGGCGTTGGTGGTAGGCAACACGGTTTTCGCCCCGAGCCGGCGCCGCCCGTTTATCGCCTTCAAGTTGGGCGCAAAGCCTGAAAAGCTCTGGACGACCGAATACGGGCCTGACGTGCCGACCCCGACGAGCGACGGCGAGCGGCTGTACATCATTGACGACAAGGGCGTCGCGCTGGCCTTCGGAGTCAAAGACGGCTCGACCATCTACGGCCGGACGCGTATTGAACCCGGCATCTACAGCGCGTCGCCCTTGCTGGCCGACGGCAAGATCTTCGCCACGAGCGAGGATGGGACCACGACCGTGATTGCCGCCGGGGGCGAGTTCAAAGTGCTGGGGGTGAACAAGCTCGACGACTATACGCTCGCGTCGCCGGCGGTGGCGGGCGGTGAGATTTTCGTGAGGACTTCCAAGCGCCTCTACTGCTTTGCGAAGGGCGCGGGGAGCTCCGATTGAGGGTTGTCGCGCTCGCGCTGGCGTTCTCGATCATCTCCGTTGCCGAAGACTCCAATTGGCCCAACTGGCGCGGACCGCGGCGTGATTCAACCCAGCCCGCCGCGTATGGCCTGCCGTCGACTTGGAGCAAGACCGAGAACGTCTTGTGGCGAACCGCTCTGCCCAGCTGGAGCGCGGGCTCGCCGGCGGTGTGGGGCGACACGGTCTTCGTCACCTCCGCTCAAGAAGGATTTTCCGACACCGGCAGCTCCGGCATGATCGGCCACGCGATCCGCGGGCTGCTGTCGAAGTGGAATTCCGAAGACGACATTTTGCTACTGGCGATCGACGCCCGCGACGGCTCGGTTCGCTGGGAACGCACCGTCGGCGACGGCAACCGGCTTTGGCTCAAGCAGAACGAAGCCAGCCCTTCGCCGGTAACCGACGGTTCGCGCGTCTGGGCGGTCACCGGAGGCGGCGTTGTGTCGTGCTTTGACTTCGACGGTGATTTGAAGTGGACGCGAGACCTGCAGGCCGACTACGGCGACTTCGGGTTGAATTGGGGCTACGCATCCTCGCCGCTGCTCCATGAGGGGAGCTTGTACATCGAAGTGCTTCATGGGTATTCGACCGACGACCCTTCGTATGTGCTGTCGTTAGACGCTTACGACGGACGTACCCGTTGGAAAGTCGAGCGGCCCACCGACGCGATTAGCGAATCTCTCGACGCCTACACGACGCCCACGCTGGCCGAAATCGACGGGACTGCCTATCTGGCGGTTTCCGGGGCAGGATACGTCACCCTGCATGAGCCTGCCGGCGGCAAGGAGGTCGCGCGAGTCGGCGGGCTGATCCCGAACGAGGACGGCAACTATCGAATCGTCGGCTCTCCCTCAGTCGTAGGGGACGTTTTGATCGCGCCAAGTCGCCAGAGGCCGTTGCTGGCATTTCGGCTCGAGCGGGGTCCTAAGCTGACGCGCCTGTGGAGCTTCGACCGAGGGGCGGACGTGCCGACTCCGGCCTCGGACGGGGAGCGTGTCTATGTATTAACCGACCGGGGGGGTTTTGACCGTGCTGAATCTCAGCGATGGCTCAGCGGTGGGTAGGCCGATGCGGCTTGAGCCCGGGACCTACAGCTCCTCTCCGGTGATCGCCGACGGCAAACTTTACGCTATTAACGAGGAAGGCGCTACGAGCGTGATTCGGCTCGATGACGCGGGTTCGATCGCGGCCGTCAACAAGATCGGGGAATATGCTCTTTCAACGCCGGCGGTTGCTGGAAACCGAATCTACCTTCGGACCGCGAAGGCGCTCTACTGCCTGGCCGTGAAGTAGGGCCTCAACATGCCGCGCCCTCGACCTCGCACGCCACGGCGAGGGGTCTGTTTCAAGCCACAGCCGCATACGGTCCTCAGACCTAACCTCCTTTTCTCAGTGCCCCCTACCGGCGCGAACACCGGGTGGGGTGAAAGGCCCCGCCGATGAAGATGTCGGTCGACATCGAAGCTAGCGCTCGCCGTACTCAACGGACAGTCAAGTGCGCCCCTTCCACATCCAGACCAGACAAGCCGAAGCGCCAACCTTCGCGCGCCTCGCACTGACACACCTCTCACGCACTCGCTCGCCAGGCGGGTAGGACAGAGCCCTCCACGGTCCTATTTCAGGGGATTGGAGCGGGATCTAGGTGTCACGCCGGTTTGGCCGTCGTAACCGTTTCGGTCGCCTCATCCCAGGCCAGGTATTCGCGGCGGCGGAACGATTCAACCGCCATCTGGCAAGCCATCGAACCGTAGAAGCCGAGGTCGACGTCGCACTTGAGCTCTTCGCCGTGACGGATCGCGTTGTGCAAGTTGTGGTGGTGCAGACGCATGTCCTCGCCGCCGGTCTTGGTATGCGTGATCGGCTTGCGAGCGTCGGCGAAGAGCCGCTCGGGGGTGATTTCGAAACCGTCTGGGGTGAACTCGAGCGTCCCTTCATGCCCTCGAATGAGGTGTCGGATCTTTTCCTGACTGGCCATTGACGAGACGAGCATCACGCTCATCCCCCCCGGGTAGTCGAGCATCGCGTTGAAGGTATCGGGCGCTTCGGCCTTGGTATCGCTGAAGAAGTGCATCCCTCCGGTGGTGACGACGCGTGAGGGTGTCTTGAGGTCGCAGGCCTTGATGATGCGGGTCAGCCGATGCACGAACAGATCGGTCGCGATGCCGCCGGAGTAGTCCCAGTAGCGGCGCCAGGCGAAAAAGCGGTCCGGATCCCATTCGCGCGGGGGCGCCGAGCCCAGGAAAGTCTTCCAGTCGAGATTGACGCCGGGCTGGGCTTCTTCGTCATGCGGACGGATCCAGAAGTCGTCGGCGTGGTTCCGGGAATAGTCGACGCCGTCAAGCGGGCGATCGCTTGGCAATGCCGCGCCGGCGAGCTCGGCGATGGTAGGCCAAATGTCCATCGAGGCGGCGAGTTGGCTGGTTGCGGTCCCAGGTTCGATCGAGCCGGGCCGCCAGGCGATTCCCGGGACGCGGTGACCGCCCTCCCAGACCGACGCCTTGAATCCCCTCAGGGATCCGTTGCTGCCATTAGGCGTGGCGCCGTTGTCGGAAATGTAAAAGACGAGAGTGTCTTCGGCTATATCGAGTCGCTCCAAGGTGTCGAGGATGGCGCCCACGCCCTTGTCCATCTCGACGACCATCTCGCGGTACTTCTGCTTGATCTCTTCGGCAGACTGCTCCAATTGACCCGAGAAGCCGCCGGCGACGCGAAAGCCTTTGGGGTCGTCATTGGGCCCCTGGTAAGGGTTGTGCGGCGCTTCATGTGGGACGTAGAGGCAGAAGGGCCGGTCCCTGTGGCGCTCGATGAAGTCAACCGCGTGCTTGTTGATGAGGCTGGTGACGTAGCCGGGTTCGTCAGACTTCTCGACGTTATGCCACCAATCGAACCGGCCCGCGCCATCGACATGCGAAAAGAAGTCGACGTTGCCGCTGACGTAGCCCTTGAATTCATCGAACCCCTGCACGGTGGGGTTGTAGCGCGGGTAGTAGCCAAGGTGCCACTTGCCGAAGATTCCAGTGCTGTAGCCGCGCTCGCGCAGCATCTCCGCGAAGGTGTGCTCAACTTCTTGGAGTCCGTCGATGTGGGTCGGCCGATTTTCCGGCGCGAAGACGACGACGGGGATGCCGGCGCGCTGTTGGTAGCGTCCGGTCATCAGCGCCGCGCGGGTGGGGCTACAGACCGCGCCATTTGAATGGAAGTCGGTGAACTTGAGGCCCTCGGCGGCCATTCGGTCGATGTTCGGGACGACGATCGGGCCACCGTAGGTCGATAGGTCGCCGTAGCCCAGGTCGTCGGCCATGATCACAACGAAATTCAGGGGTTTGTCGGCCGGTTCGGGCGGCGCGCTGGAACACCCCGCAACGAGCAAGATAATCGCGGCGGACAGTGGTCTCATAGTTCGACCACTTTACCCGATCGGGTAAGAGCTTTCCCTTGCCACGGTAAAATGGGCGTCGCCGGCCGGGTCGCTCGTCGCGGCTCGAGAAACCCGGCTCTCGAGCGGTCGAGCATGGCGAAACCAAGAGTTCTCTACATCGCCCACGCCCATCCCGAATACACCGCCGGCGGGGGAGAGGGTTTCGCCCTGGAGTTGTTTCGCGGCATGAGGGAGGGAGGCGACTATGAGTGCGCCCTGGTCGCGAGAGATCGTTCGGCTTCCCCGCACACCGGCACGCCGCTGGCGGGCATTCAGGGCCGGCCCGGCGAGACGATTTTCCACGGCATTACTGAAGACTTCGATTATTTTCTGCAGGTAAGCCAAGATAAGTCGTCGGTCTCGATTTACCTAAAAGAGGTCTTGGAGTCGATGCGCCCCGAGGTGGTGCACTTCCAGCACACGCTCCACCTCGGCGTCGAGTGCATTCGACTTGTTCGAAACATCGTTCCGCACGCCGCGATCGTCTACACGCTCCACGAATACATTGCGATCTGCGCCGCCGATGGTCAGATGGTTCGGACGTTCGACCGCGGCCTGTGCCGCCAGGCGACGCCGCGGCGATGCCATGAATGTCTGCCGGCGCATTCTTCAGCTGAATTCAAGGTGCGGGAGTTGTTCATCAAGGCGCATTTTCGATTGGTCGACCAGTTCATCGCTCCCAGCAAATTCTTGCGGGACCGCTATGTTAATTGGGGGCTCGAGCCGGCTAAGGTTCGTCTGCTCCACTACGGCCGCTCGTTGCCGCGGCCGAGCCCCGCGAGAGTCTTGGCTGAGGGGGAACGGCGACTGGTGTTCGGGTTCTTCGGTAGCTTGCACGCGAACAAAGGCATCTTAGTTCTGCTGGAGGCGATGCAGATTCTGGCGGAAAGCGAGCAGCTGAAGATCCACCTGTACATCCACGGCGCCAATCTGGAGTTGCAGACCGACGAGTATCGAGCTGAATTTGATTCGAAACTCTTGGCTTGCTCTCCAAACACGACTTTTTTGGGTCGATACCAGTCCGCGGACCTTCCAGAACTAATGGCCGCAATCGATTGGGTCGTGGTGCCGTCGGTCTGGTGGGAGAACTCACCGCTGGTGATCCAGGAGGCGAACATGCACGGGCGGCCGGTCATTTGCAGTGACATCGGGGGGATGGCCGAAAAAGTGACCAACGGCGTCGACGGTCTGCATTTTCGGGTCAACGACGCCCGGAGCCTGGCGCGGACGATGGCAATGGCGGCGGCGGATTCGCGGTTGTGGGAGCGGCTCAGGTCAGCAATCAAGCCTGTCTTGTCGATCGCCGAGAGTGTTGCGGCGCATGGGGCCCTCTATGACTCGCTGCTCGCTGAACGAGCCGGGACGGTGCGAAGCGGCCATGCCTAGGTCTTTTTGGTCGCCCCTGTCGGAGCTTCAACGGAAAGCACGCTTGCTGGCCGATGATCTTGCGGCTTGGAAGAACGCCGCCCGAGCGGCAATTGAACGATCGGGAGGGGGGCCGCCGGCCATCGTTCAGGATCGACTGCGGCCGTTCTGTATGGCTCTGGATGGTGTCTGGACGCCAGGGGCTGGGTCCGCTTATTTCAGCGGTTGGATGTGGGACCCGTCCAACTCACTGGCCGATCTAGCGCTCGTACTACCGGGCGGCGTCGAGGCGCCGGTCAAGCTGCGCTTGACGTCGACGAGTACCTTGCCCGTGAATTCCTCGAACCCTCTTGCGGGCGCCCGGGCTTTATCTGTTTTGTCGTCCACCCAGCGATCAAAGCCGCACCCGGGCCATTCCGGCTGCGAGCGCGGTTTGCCGACGGGACGGACGTCTCGGTGTCGC
The DNA here is from genome assembly GCA_965247515.1 of Bryobacterales bacterium. GTDB lineage: Bacteria > Acidobacteriota > Terriglobia > Bryobacterales > UBA6623. Next base: position 4,362,256 of record OZ252029.1, read on the forward strand.
GTCGTCTGACTCGAACGGATCCAGACCTTGGGGTGCAACGAAGGCTTCTCGCCACTATTGCCGAGGGCTTTGATCCCGGCGATGCCGAGGCTGTTGACCTGTTGGAGCAGGTGATGGGGAATATGCCGGCGCAGCGAGCCGGACAGCGCCGGATTTGCAAAGTCGTCAGGTTTGGGACGGCTCCAGCCAACCCCGCGGTGTCGGTGGTTGTACCGTTGTTCCGCGGACTGCGGCTGTTTGAGGCTCAGCTGGCGTGTCTGAGCGGGGATCGCTACTTGAGCTCATGTGAATTCGTTTTCGTGGTGGATTCTCCGGAGATGTCTGCCGACTTCGAACGTCTGGCATTCGAGCTTCATAAGATCTACGAGTTTCCAATGAAGCTGGTCGTGCTCGAGAACAACCGCGGCTTTGGATGCGCCAACAACCTTGGCGCCGAGCACGCGACCGGGGATCACTTGCTGTTTCTCAACTCCGACGTCTTTCCGATACAAGACGGCTGGTTGGGTCAGATGAAGGAGTTCTACCAGGCGAGGAAGAATATCGGGCCTCTTGGGGCCAAGCTGCTCTACGAGGACGACTCTCTGCAGCACGCCGGAATGTACTTCTCAAAGGAATTCTACCCAGGCAAGCTGTGGCAAACTCGCCACTATTTCAAGGGCCTGCCTCCCGGGTACGCCGCGGCGAACGTGACGCGCCGCGTCCCCGCGGTGACGGGGGCCTGTCTGATGATAAGACGAGATCACTTCGAGGCTCTGGAGGGGTGGGACGAGAGCTACTTTCTGAATTTCGAGGATTCCGACCTTTGTATCCGCGCCCACCAAAGGGGTCTCGACAGCTGGTACCTTGCGTCGACCGAGCTCTACCATCTTGAAAGCCAGTCACAGGCCCAAGTCGAGCGCGCAACGGGAGATCTGTATGCGTGTTGGCTCCAGACAAAGAGGTGGGATTCGGAAATCCACGAAATCATGGCGAGGTTCCCCGCGGCAAGCGGCCAGCAGGCCGCCAAGCATCCAGAGTAAAAGAATCTATAATGTCTGTGGGATGTGCATACGCCTCGCTTGTCTTCTTCTTTGCTGCGGCTTGCTGTCGGCAGCCGACGAAACGGTCCGCTTCAACCGTGACATCCGTCCAATCCTCTCTGACAAGTGCTTTGCTTGCCATGGGCCCGATGAGTCCAAGCGTTCGACCGCTCAAAGATTCGACAAAACCGAGGCCGCCCAGAAGGCCGTTGTTGCGGGCCAGCCTGACGAGAGCTTGCTTTATCAGCGAATCTCCTCGAACGACGAAGCCAAGCGCATGCCTCCGGCTTATCAGGGGCATGACAAGCTTCCCGAGAAAGACATCGCGCTAGTCCGCCGCTGGATCGAGCAAGGAGCGGAGTGGGAGGGTCACTGGGCGTTTATCCCGCCCGAACGATCAGCTACGGAAGATATTGATTCGCTGGTCCGGGCGAAGCTTGAGCCGTCCGGCCTGCGTCCCGCGCCGGAGGCCGATCGCGCGCGACTGATCCGGCGTGTCTCGTTGGACTTGACCGGGCTCCCTCCGACGCCCGCCGAGGTCGACGCATTCGTCAACGACTCCTCGGCCAATGCCTACGCGAAAGTCGTCGACCGCCTATTGTCATCGCCCGCCTACGGCGAGCGGATGGCTTTCCGCTGGCTCGACGCCGCGCGCTACGCCGATACCAACGGCTACCAGAACGACCAAGAGCGCTACATGTGGCGCTGGCGCGATTGGGTCATCGACGCCTTCAACCGCAACATGCCGTTCGACCAGTTCACGATCGAACAGATCGCCGGAGATCTGCTGCCGAACTCAACGCTTGAGCAGAAGATCGCCAGCGGCTTCAACCGCAACCACCGCGGAAACGGTGAGAACGGCACTGACCCGCGTGAATATCACGTCGAGTACGTGGTCGATCGGGTCGAAACGACGTCTACCGTTTGGCTCGGGCTCACGCTCGGTTGCGCCCGCTGCCATGACCACAAGTTCGACCCCTTCACCCAGAAGGAGTTCTACCAGTTCTACGCCTACTTCAACAACGTTCCCGACCGCGGACGCTACTTCAAGTACGGCAACACGCCGCCTTTGGTGAGAGCCCCGACCGCGAGTCAGCGCCGGCAACTTGACGGGTTGGAAGGGCGGATCCGCACCGCCGAGCGGAAGCTCACAAGTGAAGAAGCCTCGATCGCTCGGCAGCAGCGTAAATGGGAGAAGCGCGGAGCGACTACCGATTGGTCCTTCGATGAAAGGTTGGTTGTCAGTCACGATCTGGCTGAGCTCGACGGTTCCTCGGAAGTCGACCTTGGCGACATCGCGAACTTCAACTTCTACGACCGCTTCACGCTCGCCGCCTGGATCAAACCTAGTGCGCCCACCGGCGGAATTCTTTCGCGCTACACGCCGACCGACGCCGACGGCGGGGACCGCGGATACGGGCTCTTCCTCGTCGACGGCAAGCTGCAGTTGAAGATCGTGACCGCGAGCATCGACGATCGCGTCATTGTCGAGACCATCGACTCAGTACCCCTGGGGGTAGACACGCACGTCGCGGCAACCTATGACGGGACGCGGCTTGCCCGCGGCATGCGTATCTACATCAACGGCGTGCAGGTCCCCCAGCGAGTGATCATCGATCATTCGCTCAACGACACCACCAACGACAAGGAGCCCCTGAGAATAGGGCACGGGCCGCGTCCGGACGATCGCTTCAAGGGCCAAATCCGCGAAGCGCGCGTCTACGACCGAACCCTCTCCACCGGGCAAGTCGAGATCCTCGCCGTCGCCGACACTCCGGCCGAGCTTGCTGGGATGGCGGGTCGATCTGACGCTCAGAATGCGAAGCTCCGGGCGGCGTTTCTCGATAGCGCCGCCCGGGCGAAGATTCGCGAAGCCTGGGCCGGCCTGCGGCGGATGAATCTGGAACGCGAGGCGCTCATCGATAGCTTTCCGACAGTCATGGTGATGGGCGAGTTGGACAAACGACGCGAGACGAACATCCTCATCCGCGGCGCCTTCGACGCCCCAGGCGAGCGCGTCGAGCGCGGGCTTCCCAAGGCCCTCCCCGGCGAGGCGCCCGACCGGCTGGCGCTAGCGCGCTGGATCGTCGACCGCGGCAACCCGCTGACCGCGCGCGTCATTGTGAACCGCTTCTGGCAGACGTTCTTCGGGACAGGCATCGTCTCGACGGTCGAGGATTTTGGGTCGCAAGGCGAGTGGCCGACGCATCCGGAGCTGCTCGATTGGTTGGCGGTCGAGTTCATGGAAAGCGGCTGGGATGTCAAAGGCATCCTCAAGACGATCGTGATGAGCCAGACCTATCGCCAAGACTCAAGGCTCACTCCGGAAGGACTCGAGCAGGATCCCCAGAATCGACTGCTCTCTCGCGGGCCACGCATACGGCTGCCGGCCGAGGCGGTCCGCGATCAGGCGCTCGCGGCCGCGGGTCTGCTGACGGCGAAGGTCGGCGGACCTTCCGTCAAACCCTACCAGCCCGCCGGACTGTGGACCGAGCTGACCAATTGGAAGGCCTATGAGGCCTCGAAGGGCGAAGATCTTTACCGCCGGAGCCTCTACACGTTTTGGAAGAGGACCGTCGCCCCGCCGGCGATGCTGACTTTCGATTCGGCCCCGCGCGAGTCTTGCGTCGTCCTTGAAACCCGTACCAACACGCCGCTACAAGCGCTCAATCTAATGAACGACGTGACCTACGTCGAGGCGGCTCGCAAACTGGCCGAGCGCATGATGAATGAGGGCGGTGAATCTCCGGCCGAACGACTTGACTACGGCTTCCGCCTAGCCGCTGCGCGTGAGCCTGGCGAGGCTGAACGAGAGATTCTAAGGCGGAGCTTGAATCGCTACTTTGACCGCTTCCAGACGACGCCGGCTGACGCCGAGCAGATTCTTAGCGCCGGCGAGTCCCCGCGCAACGAAAACCTCGAGCCCGCCGAACACGCAGCGTACGCCGCCGTGGCGAGCATGATCCTGAACCTTGACGAGACCGTCACCAAGCAATAGTCCCGAGGCACTAGACATGGACCCAGCACAACAACGCGGACTACTTCTTACCCGCCGGCACTTCTTTGGCCGCGCCGCGAGCGGCGTCGGGGTCGGCGCCTTAGCCAGCCTGCTGCACAAAGACGCGGCGGCGAAGGGCCTAGAAGGCATCCCCCACCACGCCCCAAAGGCCAAGCGCATCATCTACCTGTTCCAGTCGGGCGGACCGTCACAGATGGACCTGTTCGACTACAAGCCGGGTTTGGCCCAACGGCAAGGCAGCGAGATCCCAGACTCGGTTCGCGGCGGGCAGCGTCTGACCGGTATGAGCGCGGCGCAGTCGAGCTTTCCCGTCGCGTCGTCGCGGTTCAAGTTCCAAAAGCACGGGCAATCGGGCATCGAGCTTAGCGAGCTGCTTCCCCACACGGCGAAAATCGCCGACAACATCAGCGTCATCCGCTCGCTTCACACCGAAGCGATCAACCACGACCCGGCGATCACTTTCTTGCAGACGGGCCATCAACTGGCTGGGCGTCCCAGCATCGGCTCGTGGCTGTCGTACGGTCTGGGCAGCGAAAACGACGACCTGCCGGCGTTCGTCGTGATGACCTCCTACGGCAAAGCCAAAGGCCAGCCTCTGTACTCCCGGTTGTGGGGCAGCGGATTCCTGCCGACGCGCTACCAAGGCATCAAATTCCGCTCAGGAACCGAGCCGGTGCTGTATCTGTCAAACCCCGACGGGTTCACCAAATCAGACCGCCGCGGCTATCTCGACGATCTGGCCGCCATGAACGAGCTCAACTACGACGAGTTCGGCGATCCGGAGATTCAGACGCGCATCGCGCAATACGAGATGGCGTATCGCATGCAGACGTCGGTGCCCGAGCTGACCGACTTCTCCGGCGAGCCCGACCACGTCTTCGACCTCTACGGGCCTGAGTCCCGCACACCCGGGACCTACGCGGCGAATTGCCTGCTGGCAAGGCGACTGAGCGAACGCGGGGTCCGCTTCGTGCAATTATTCCACCGCGGCTGGGATCATCACGCCAACCTGCCGAAGCGACTCGGAGAGCAATGCTCGGACACCGATCAGGCCTCGGCCGGGCTGATTCAAGACCTCAAGCAGCGCGGCCTGCTCGATGACACGGTCGTGATCTGGGGCGGGGAGTTTGGGCGGACGGTCTACAACCAAGGTGTGATGACCGCGGAAAACTATGGACGCGACCACCACCCGCGGTGCTTCTCGGTCTGGGTCGCCGGCGGCGGCCTCAAGCCCGGAGTCACCTACGGCGCGACGGACGATTACTCCTACAACATCGCCGAGAATCCGTTGAGCGTGCACGACTTACACGCAACGGTGCTCGACCGCGTGGGCGTCAATCATACGAAGTTGACTTTCAAGTATCAAGGGCGCGATTTCCGGTTGACTGACGTCCATGGCAAGGTTGTGCCGGAGTTGGTCGCGTAGGCAGGCCTAGGGCCAGGACCGCCTGAAAAGTAACCTTTCTGAGGAGCCGTCGTTCTTCAAGCCCGAAGGGCGCAGCAACCAACAGCCCCGGGCGAAGCCCGGGGAAAGCGGAGCGTCCGACGATCGCCTCGACCCCCTTTCGGGCCTTTCTTTCGCGCTTCTAGCGCGAAAACAAAGGCCCGAAAGGGACAACATGGATTCGCCGTTCCTCAATTCCCACGGCTTGCGCCGTGGGCTGTTGGTTGCTGCGCCCTTCGGGCTCAAAACTCCCTTATCAAGCGGCCATAGTACTAGTTCGGGCCTATCGGCGTAGCGCGAGCCGCTAATCTAGCTTCAACGCTCCGCTGGATTTTTCTTCTCTCGCTGCTAACAAAGCCCAACGCGCCCTCGGCCATCTTCTGGAGTTCCGCGCGGGTCCAATCCGCGCTCATCAGTCCGTAGCTCGAGTGGCTATTCTTGCCCAGCAGTAGATGTCCCGTTTCGTGGGCGATCACGCACCCGAGCAGATTCGCCTCGGACACGTGCGAAGTCCGGACGGTTCCTAACACTCGATCTTGAAACACGGTGGCCGCCCATCCGAAACCGCCTGACGTCGAAGGCAAAGCGAAGCCATAGACGAAGCCTCCAACTGCTTCGAACCCCTCGCGAACGGCGGGCATGATTCGAACATGGATCAGGCCCGGTCCGGGGGCCGCTTCGCACTTCGCGTGGTAAATCGGTCTGTCTGGGCGGGAGCCGCAATCGATCCAGCGAGTTTCAACTCCAGCTCGCTGATAGATCCGCCTGGCGACTTCGGCCGCGGCCGCCAGGGTCTCCCCTTCGACCCCTGCGTAGTTGTCGAGAAGGATGGTCAGACCCGAGCCGCGGGTGTGTTGTCGCGGCTCCGCGTCGAGCGCTGGGGACGTCAGAATCGCCAACGCTAGAAGTGAAGCTCGGAAGGGCTGTTTGGTCATTGGTCTCGCTCCGTTTGCCGGTTGCGAGACCAAGAATGGGGCGGTTGGTTAGATATCCCAACCGTCTGGAGGCGGACTTTCCGCCTAATAGTTTCGGACCCGAGTCCGACAGCTATCCAGTTGAAAAGAAGGCGATTAACGGATCATTCCGACAGCTCGAATTGATCCGGGAAGCGGGTTGGGCCCGCTCTCAGCGGCATGTCTTGCGTCCGCGGCCGTGGACGGTTCGCTCGCCCGGACACTCGTTACTTAGGGGTTGACGGCCGCGACTTGGAGCCGCGACCGGAAGGGAGCGGTTGTTCGAATGAGCAATATCTGTTGCATCCGCGGCCAACCGCTTGCTACCGCGCGCGGCTCCGGTAGCGAGGATTAGGGCTGGGGCCATGCGTGTTGCCTTATGATCAGAGGCGCGGCGATGCAACCCGGACTCACTTCTCGGATCAGCTTCGGCGTCTTCGAGGTCGACCTGGCGGCCCGCGAGCTGCGCAAGGGCGGGGTGCGGGTCAAGCTTCAGCAGCAGCCCTTCCGCGTGCTACAGATGCTACTCGAACGGCCGCGCGAAGTGATCACGCGCGAGGAGCTCCAGGAGAAGCTTTGGTCAGACGACACCTTCGTCGAGTTCGACAAGAACCTCAGTACTGCGGTTCAGAAGATTCGCCAGGCGCTCGGGGATTCCTCCACTGCCCCGCGATACGTCGAAACTGTTCCGCGCGTTGGGTACCGCTTCATCGCGCCGGTCAACGCTGGCGACGCTTCGGCGCCCCGGGAGCCTCCGAAGAACACTCGCCCGACGCTCGCCTGGGCATTGGCCAGCCTGTCGACGCTGCTGCTCGTGGGCGCAGCTTTCATGTGGCAGCGCCAGCCTGCCCCACTCCCGCGGGTTCCCTTCGAAGGGACGCCCTTGACGGCCTATCCCGGTCGGGAGATCGACCCTGAATTCTCCCCCGACGGGAATCAGGTTGCCTTCGCTTGGGACGGTGGCGACGGCGGCAACTTCGATATCTATCTCAAAACGATCGGCCCGGGGGACCCCGTGCCCCTGACGGAAGACCCGAATGATGACATCCACCCGGCCTGGTCGCCCGACGGCCGGTTCATTGCATTCACGCGCAGCAGCGCATATGGCTATCTCGACGATGTGATCGTCATTCCGGCGCTCGGCGGACGAGAACGGCCGATAACGCAAGTTGGCAGTCGCGGTACGTATACGTGGACGGACGGCCGTAGCATCGCCTGGACGGCCGACAGTCGCTGGCTAATCGTCACGGAACCAACGCTTGTAACCGGTCAAAGCGCAAGATTGTTCTTGGTCTCCGTCACAACAGGGAAGCAACGGCGTCTGACCTCGCCTCCGCGAGACGCAAGTGCGCCTACGGGCGATATCCATCCAGCCGTGTCGCCGGACGGGCGCTGGGTCGCTTTCGAGCGCAGGGCAAGCACAACCTCGAAGATCTTCAAGATTCCTCTCTCCGAAGATCCGGGCCCGGCAGGCGCTGCTGAACAGGTTACGCCTGATCCAGCCGCCTCTCAAAGACGTCCGGTTTGGTCCGCCGAGAGCGACTCGATCATCTACTCGGAAGGAGAAAACGAAAGCCTCGACAGACTGTGGCTGGTCGCCGCCGCGGGTGATCGTGCGCCTGAACCCTTGCATATCACTGGCTTCGATCCGGCGGTCTCGCCAGACGCCCGCCGCATGGTCTACCAAAGAGTGCAACGGGTTAACGACATCTGGGAGCTGGAATTGGCCGCGGCGGGTTTGGCAAGGGGCGAACCGCGAGAAGTAATCGCATCTACAAACCTCGATCATCATCCCGAGTACTCTCCTGATGGAACGAGCATCGTTTTTACTTCCTACCGGTCGGGCAGCGGAGAGATCTGGGTTGCCGATCGCGACGGCTCGCATCCGCTGCCGTTGACCGACTTCGGAGGCCCCCGAACGGGAACACCGCGTTGGTCGCCCGACGGCCGCTTCATTCTGTTCAACTCGACGGTGGCAGGAAACAAAGAGGTATTCCTCATTCCTGCGAACGGAGGAGAGCCCCAGCCGATGACGAATCACCCGGCCGATGACGCCATGCCCGCCTGGGCGTCGGACTCGAAGAGCTTTTACGTCCGCTCGAACCGATCAGGTCGGGATGAGATTTGGAGAATCCCAGTGGAAGGCGGTGAAGCGGTCCAGATCACGAGGGGAGGGGCGAGGGTCGGTTATGAGTCCGCGGACGGCAAGTGGCTTTACTACGTCAAGGCAAACCAGCTTTGGCGAGCGCCGGCGGAAGGCGGGGAAGGAGCGCTGATCGCTCAAGACATTCATTCACACAAATGGAGACTCACAAAGGATGGTGTTTACTACACGCCGGCCGCGGTGCTACCCGATGAGGGCGCTAACCAAATCTGGTACTTGGACTTCGCCAAAGGAACGTCCCGTCTGGTGATCGAGTTGGACGCAGCTGTCGCCGTTGCGTCGATCGCGCCAGATGGGCGGTCGCTGCTGTTCATGAAGATGGAACGGGTGGAGAGCGACCTCATGCTAATCGAGGACTTCGAATGAGTGCCCAGCGGATCGTGAGCTTCGGCGTCTTCGAGGCTGACCTCGAGGCTCGTTAGCTTCGCAAGGGCGGGGTGCGGGTCAAGCTCCAGCAGCAAACCCCGCGTGCTGCAAATGCTGTTGGAACGGCCGGGTAAAGTCGTCACCCGCGGAAAACTCCAAAGCGAGCTCTGGTCCGACGACACATTCGTCGAGTTCGACAAGAACCTCAGTACGGCCGTCCAGAAGATTCGCCAGGCGCTGGGCGACTCGTCTACGGCGCCGCGATACGTGGAAACCGTTCCCCGCGTGGGTTATCGCTTCATCGCACCAGTGGACGCGCGTCAAGATTCGCCGCAAGATGCTCGACCGGCGCCCACCCGCCTGAGACTCGCTTGGGCGCTGGGCGGCCTGTTGGCGCTACTGCTGGTGGGCGCGGCTTTCCTGTGGCAGCGAGGGCCAACTCCGCCGGAGCGTGTGCTGTACGACCCCAAGCCGCTGACGAGCTACCCCGGCCAGGAGATCAACCCGGAGCTCTCGCCCGACGGCAATCAGGTGGCGTTCGCTTGGGATGGCGGCGAGGGCGGCAACTTTGATATCTACCTGAAGTCGGTCGGGCCGGGCGAGCCCGTTCGTCTCACGAACCACCCAACGGACGAATACGGTCCCGCTTGGTCGCCTGACGGCAAATTCATCGCATTCACGCGCGAGCAACTGATGGAAGAGCGCGGCGAAGTCATGATCATCCCGGCGCTCGGCGGGCGGGAGCGAAAGGTAGGGGAGAACCTCACTCCAGCGGACATCCCCTGGCGCTTCATGGCGTGGACGCCCGACAGTCGCTGGTTGATTTTCACCGAACCTACCTCGGGAACCATGGAAAGCGCCGGCTTGGTCCTTGTGTCAGTGTTGAACGGCGAGCAGCGCCGGCTCACTTCGCCGTCGGACCAGGCCGGCGCGCCCACGATGGACTTATTCCCCTCTGTTTCTCTCGACGGGCGATGGGTGGCTTTCATCCGAAACGTCAGCTCGAATTGGAACATATTCAAGATTGCGGTCTCGCCGGATCCCGCTCCGGTTGGGCCCGCGCTTCGGCTGAGCGCCGATACCGGATCCTATCCCATGCTGCCGGTGTGGTCGGCGGGCGGCGATAGCCTCATCTACTCGGACAGACACAGTGACGGCCCGGACGGGCTTTGGAGAATCGACGCCTCCGGCGATCATCCGCCCGAGCCGCTGCGGATCGAAGGCGTCTATGCGGTGGTTTCTGCGAGAGCGCGCCGCATGGTCTATCAGAGAGGAGATTCAAGCAGCGACATTTGGAAGCTCGAGTTGGCTGGCCCCGGCCAAGCGAAGGCGCCGCCGCGGAGGTTAATCGCGTCAAGCTACCGCGATGTTCATTCTGAGTATTCTCCTGATGGATCTCGTATTGTGTTCACTTCCTACCGCTCGGGTAGCGGCGAAATCTGGATAGCTGATAGTGACGGCTCCAAGCCGATGCAGCTGACGCACATTGGCGGGCCTCAAACCGGCACCTCTCGGTGGTCGCCGGACGGAACCCAGATTCTGTTCAATTCAATGATTGCGACCAACAGGGAGGCTTTCCTGATCAGCCCGAACGGGGGAGAGCCGCGGCGCGCGACGGATCATCCCTCCGCAGACGCGATGGGCGCCTGGTCGGCTGATGGGAAAAGCTTCTACATGAGGTCGAATCGCTCCGGCCAAGATGAAATGTGGAAGCATGCGCTTGACGGCGAACCGTCCACGCAGATTACGCAAGGCGGAGCGCGAAGCGGCTTTGCCTCTACGGACGGGAAGTGGATGTACTACGTTAAGGACCACCAACGCTGGAGAGCGCCAAGCGAAGGAGGAAAGGGCGTTTGGTTGGCGGATGACATCCACTCGCACAAGTGGAGGCTCGACAAGGGCGGCGCCTACTACTCGCCGGCGACCCAGAGCGAACTTCAGGGCGGCAATCAAGTCCGATACTTCGACTTTGCGACTGGAGAATCGCGCCTCGTGGTCGAGGTGGAAGGGACGGTCAGCCCTGGAATGGCGGTGTCTCCCGACGGCCGGTCCCTGCTGTTCAGCGTGCGGCCGCCCGCTGGGCGAGACCTGATGTTGGTCGAGGGCTTCGAGTAATTCCCGTCATCGCGACGGGTAGATTTCGAGGATCGAGATCTCGGGCGGCGTTAGGAAGCGCACGGGAATGATGCTTGTTCCGATGCCGGGGCTGACGAACAAGTGTCGGCCGTCTTCGACGATGTGACCGATGGCGAAGCGCTCGCCGTACCTTGAGGGCACAACGAGCCGGCCCAGGAAAGGGAGCCAGACCTGCCCGCCGTGGGTGTGGCCGGCGATCAGAAGGTTGATCTCAGGCGGGGTATCGACGAACACGTCAGGGTTGTGCGTGAAGGCAATCAGCGGCGCCCCAGCCGGCACGCCTTCCAACGCAGACGGCACATCGTGTTGAGATTTCCACAAGTCGCCAATCCCGGCCAGCCAGAGCTCGCCGAGCTCTTCAGCACGATTCTCGAGCACCCCGATTCCATTGGACTCGAGCTCTCGCCGGACCTCGCCGGGCAGGTCCCACCAATCGTGATTGCCCAGCACCGCCCAAACGCCCAGTCGAGCTTCTAGTCGAGCGAGCACCGGCGCGAACTCGGCGGGGTCGACGTGCCGGCGAAGGAACGTTGCGCCTATGAAGTCGCCCGGCATCAGAATGAGGTCGGGTTTCTCGGCATTGGTGCGTGCGACCGTCTCTTCCAGAGAAGACAGCCCTTTGTAGGGCGAGCCGACGTGAAGGTCCGCCAGCACCGCGACTCGCAGGCCTGCCACTGTCGGTGGCCAGTTCGGAATCTCAAGCCGATAAGAGCGGACGACCAGAGACGACGGTTCCCACCAAAACGCCCAGAGCGCGAGTACCAGCGCAACAAGGCTGGCGGCCATACTGAGGTTGCGGTGCGTCAATTGCTTTCACGCAGACTCATAGAACCCCCTACAATCTGAACTAGCTTCGGCCGCCCGCGCGATGCGCCGGTATTATCTCCAAGTCGCACTGTTTGCCCTTGCCGCCGGCCTAGCCTCGGCGCAGGGCGAGGCTGTGGAAAGCCTTCACGACCGGGTCGAGGCGAGCATTCGTTCAGAAGAGCGCCTGCGGGTCTACGACTGGGTCCAATACCGCGTCCAGGGGGACGAGGTCACCCTCTCGGGAATCGTCACCCTATCGACCTTGCCCGCCGCGCTCGAACGTCGGGTCGGCAAAACCCCCGGCGTCGCTCGGGTGATCAACGAGCTCGAAGCTACGCCGTACTCCCGCGACGACATGGCGATGCGCGTCAATGCGTATTGGAGAATCTACGGCAACGCGGAGTTGAACCGCTACAACAATCGCGAGACCCGTTCGCAGATCGGCCGAGAGGCGGACGATGCTCGCCACGTTCTCCTGCAGCCAATCCATATTGTGATCGAAGACGGAAACCTAACCCTGGAGGGTGAAGTCGAGCAACAACGCGACGTGACGGTGGCCGAGGCCGCGGCCAAGCAGGTGATGGGAGTGCGGGCGGTCTCGAACCGCCTGGTCGTGGTCAATGGGAACACAGAAGAGAGGCAGGCCCTACAGGTGGGCGCCGACTCGTGGTGGACCGACACTTCATCGGGCGTTCGACTGCCGGTACTGAGGGTCGAGAATCCCTCAGGTCGGGTTCGCGTCCAAGTCGCCGCCACGAATCGAATCCGCTACCGCCAGACGAGCGGTGATCGGGAGGTTCAAGAAGGCGACGTTGTTTTCGATCGCCTGCTGCGCAAGATGCGGTTGCGCGCCCGGCCGGCCGACGGCGCACGCATTGATCTCGATGTCGACCTGCCCTATGGCCACTCGCTGGAGGTCGTGACCGTAGATGGCCCGATCGAGCTGTTTGGACTTATTCGCAAGGCCGACATCACCACCGCTACCGGAGCCATCCGTCTAGCGGCGCCCTGGCAAACCGTTCGCTTGACGGCTACCTCCAAGTCGGCGCCTTACGAGGTCCGCCTGCCCGATATGCTGCCGGCGGTGGTCCGGCCGCCGACTCAAGGCGCGGCTCGAGCGGAGTGGGGGCTTGTGGACCCGAGGCCGGAGGCCAGCTCGATCTATGGCTCTGTCGAGGTTCACGCCACGGCCCCAAGCCAGCTAGTGGTCGAGAACATGGCCGTTCCGGTTGATTCACCGGTGAGGATGCATTGGGAGGCGCCGGACGCCCTCGACGCGCTGTTCCGCCCCGACCGCGATCGAACCTTGGTCAATCGCATTCCAACCGACGCGGGCCCGTACGGCGCCGCCGGCGGCTTCGACAAAGAGTCCGTTCACTTTAGCTCTGAGGTGAGGCTAGTCGACCTCACGGCCGCGGTTCTCGACGTGGCGAACCTGCCGATCACCGGGTTGAGCGCGTCCGACTTCCAGATCATCGAAGAGGGCATCGAGCAAGAGGTCCACGTCGTTGACGGCGGGGATGCGCCGTTCAACCTGGCCTTGCTGCTTGATTGCAGCACCAGCACCTTGGGCGATCGTCTGACGGTCGTGCAGTCGGCGAAGAGCTTCGTCGAAGTCACCCGGCCGCGGGATCAGGTCGCGGTGCATGTGCTGGCCGACACCTACCTGCAGGTGCTATCGCCTCTGACGAACAACCGCGACGAACTGTTCCGGCGAATCTCCGACATCCCGCCGCTCTCAGGCAGCACGCCTCTTTACGACGCTTTGGTGCTCTCGTATGCAAGAGAATTCGCCGAACGCCGCTGGGAGCGCAACGCTTTGATCGTAATCAGCGACGGGATGGACAACCAGATCTTGCCGCCGGTGGGGCGTACGATGCCGTCGAAGATTCCGTTTGACGAGCTGCTACGCGCCGCCGCCGAGATGAGCGCCGTGATCTACCCGATCTATCTCGAGTCGGCCGAAGGCCCTCGATCGTCGCGCGACCCCAGAGCCCGCGCCTGGAAGGAAAAGGCCCGATCGCAACTCGAGCAGTTGGCGAAGGCCACCGGAGGCCGGCTGTTCCGGGCGCCGTCGATTCGGGCGCTCACGCACGTCTACCGCGATGTAGCGGATGAGCTAAGAAGTGTTTACCGCATCGGGTACTACCCCAAGAACCAGAATTTCGACGGTTCGTGGCGGCAGGTCGAGGTCAAGGTGAACCGGCGCGCGGCGAGGGTCAGGACCCGCCCGGGCTACTACGCCTGGTAGCGCCACGGATTTTCCCCCTACCTGGCGGCGAAAACCGGCAAGAACGGGCAGATTTCCGCGGCGCCCGGAGAGGGGTCGGGCCCCAATTGTAGGTTAAGGCGCCGACGGTAGGGTTACGCGCGGCGAGTGGGGCCAAGTTGTTGAAACAACTTGATAAAGTCGGTTGCGGGATCGTGTGACAGGGTGTGCTGTGGAGCGATGCGCGAGCGACCGGGACTACCCGCATACTTTAGATGAGAATGTCGAAAAGGTACGCCAGGCCCGTTTCGATAACGGCGATCGTCGCAGACTGCGACAGGCGGCCGATGCGGGTCCTTGAAGACGTGACCTGTCGAGAACCCGAACCTGGTCGGTCAGCGCGACGCTATCCTGCGGGCGCCAGTTGCTGCCGGGCTCTGAACTGATCTCTCGCGCGGGTATCTTTGTCCGGTGCCCGCCGGCCTTGCTTTGAGTCGTGGTGAGAGGCACGCCGACAACCGTCCTGTGTTCGTTCAGATCCCGGCGGGAGACAATCGCGTAGGGGCGTCGCGAGTGCTGCTCGGACCCAACCGTTTCGGCTGGGCGAATCTCTACCCAGTAGATGTCGCCCTGCGAAATAGCCATAGGGGCCTATGCAAATGCTTCGCGGTCGAGATCAGCCATGGAGTCGTCCAATAGCAGTTGATCCTCTTCGTCCCAATCGCTGACTGGGCTAGTCATCTCAAGCGAAGCCTCGTCCCGAAGCGCAAGGCCTCTACGCGCAAAGGTATAGGCGTTAACCGCGGCGCGAAGTCCCTCGATCACAACTTCGACGATCTCCGACCTCATTGGCTTTTCAAACTTTATGGCAACTTGCAGGCAATCCAGGTGAAAGAGGGTCCACCAGAGCCAGCGCGAAAACTCTTCGGAGAGCTGACGTTCTTCTTGTGAAGTCTCCGAAGGCTTTGACTCCGCAGTCCTCTTTAGGACCGCCAGCGTTCTGCGAAGCGTCCACGTCGTGAACCTCGCCTGGTCTCGAGCAGCCACGCCGAAACGGTCCGGGACCTCGGAGTCTATCTTCGCATCGAGTCTGTCGAACGATACGTCGACGACCGTCTCCATCAGGTCTGGCGACACCTCGACTCTTGCGAGCGATGCTAGGGCGCTCAGCGTGCTCACGTAGTCCGCGAACACCTGGTACCGACGCTCGTCGAACTCTTTAGCCGAATGCGCTCCGATGACCCTCAGCAGGTTCTTGTTGGTGAGGTCCGAGATCTCGGCAAAAATCGAATTGAGCTTGGGTGGAAGTTCTTGCTCGCTAGCAGCCCGTGGTGGAAGTCGCACTGTGAAACAAGAGGTGATAAACTTGTTTTATGGCAATGGGACGGCGTAAGCGACGCGAGCGGCAGAAAGACCTATGGGTCGCCACCTCGGAGTTGCCCAAGAGCGCTGGGCATCCGTTTTATCTGCGGCTCAGCGAGTTATTTGACGAGCACGAGTTCGACGCCTTCGTCGAAGGCCAGTGCGAGCAGTTCTACGCGCCGAGCTTGGGACGGCCGTCGCTCACGCCGGGCATCTATTTCCGCAGTTTGCTGATCGGGTATTTCGAAGGCATCGACTCGGAGCGCGGCGTCGCTTGGCGCCTTGGCGACTCACTTTCGCTGCGGCGATTCCTGGCGATCGAACTCGATGAACAAGCGCCGGATCATTCGACGATCTCGCGCACGCGGCGGCTGATCGACCTCGAAACGCATCGCGCGGTGTTCACCTGGGCGCTGCAGCTGCTGGCCCGCGAAGGCCTGTTGTCCGGCGGAACGATCGGGGTCGACGCGACGACGCTGTAAGCCAACGCGGCGATGCGCTCGCTGGTGCGTTGCGACTCCGGCGAGGGCTACGAAGAGTATTTAAGACGTCTAGCTCTGGAATCGGGAATCGAGACGCCGACGCGCGAGCAGTTGGCCAAGATCGACAAGAAACGTAAGAAGAAGGCCTGCAACAAGGATTGGAAGCATCCCTACGATCCCGACGCCAAGGTCACGAAGATGAAAGACGGCCGTACGCACTTGGCGCACAAGGCCGAGCACGCGGTGGATTTGGAGACGGGCGCGGTGGTGGCGGTCACGCTGCAAGCGGCCGACGAAGGCGATACCACGACGATTGAAGAAACGCTGGTCGAGGCGGCCGAGCAGTTGGAAGCGGCGGCGGAAGAAGCCGCTGGCGCGGTCGACGAGCTGAGCGAAGTGGTCGCGGACAAGGGCTATCATTCGAACCGAGTGCTGACGGATTTTGCCGAGCTGGACGTACGCAGTTACGTGAGCGAGCCGCAGCGAGGGCGACGCAAATGGGGCGGCCGAACGCGGCAACGCGACGCGGTGTACTCCAATCGGCGGCGGATCAAAGGCAAGCGCGGCAAGCGTCTGATGAAGTTGCGAGCGGAGAAGGTTGAGCGCAGTTTCGCGCACTGTTACGAGACGGGCGGGATGCGGCGATTGCACTTGAAAGGCCGAGAAAATGTTTTAAAGAGGCTGCTGATTCACGTGGGCGCGTTCAATTTATCGATCGCGATGAGGGGCAAACTGGGCGCGGGGACGCCGCGCGGGCTGGCGGACGCGAGGAAAAGGACAAAAGTGTCGGTTTTGGGGCTTGTATTGGCGTCTTGGGCGGCCTTGGGGCGGTTGTGCGGGGCCCTGGGGGCGGTTTTCAGGAGATTCCCGGCGAAGGTGCGAGATTCAGCCGGCGCGCCGCTGGCCACGCCGATGCTTCTCGCGGCCTGAAACGGGGTATTTTGCCACGGGCTGCTAGGCGGTGACGGCTTCAGTCCGACGAACGCTCGCAGGTCGCTGAGCCCGATCTCGTTGGAGCCAACAGGCAGGGCAGGTAAGTTCAGAGCAGCAGCACTCATAGGTTCATCCGACAGCCAGCGGATTCAGCGCGTTACGTCGGGCTTTGTACGAACTCCCCGCCGCCGCTAGTCCTTAGTATATTCCCCGACATCCTGTCGCACGTGCTTACGGCGTTTTGACCGGCCGGCAGAACGGGCTACAGGATCATCTTGTCTTGGAGGGACGCGCGGACCAGCAGGACCACGCCGTTCTCGGTCGTTGTCGGCTGGTGGGTGCTGTCGGGATCGGCGCGGCAATAGTCGCCGGGGCGCATGAGCTGGCCGTGGACGAGGGCGTCGCCCTGTAGTACCAGCAGCTCTTCGGCGACGGCGTGGACGTGGCCTGGGTAGGTCGATCCCGGATCCATCCGTACGATTGAAGTGTGGATCTGGGTTTCTTGGTCTAAGTGGAGGAGCTTGGTGGCCATCCCGGGGACTGGATGTGGGCTCCACTCCATGTCGGCCGCGCGTGAGATCAGCAGGCCCTTTTCGAGCAACAGAGTTCCCCGTGGGAGAGCGGGTTCGTCGTCGAGGCTGTCGAGTAGGCGCGTCTTGAGACCGGCGGGAGGGGCGGTGGGTTCGGCGGTCAGGCCAAGCTCGGCGGCTGTTGCGTGGAAGTCTTCGCGCTCGGAGCGCACCTCCTCCCCAGCGCAGTCGAGAAGGTCGCGCACCGGAGCGGCCTCTTCGTTCGAGAGTGCGCCGACCGCTTCTAGCGCCGCCCAGTCCGCGGACCGCATCACAGCATCCCTCCGGTCTCTTGGAGACTCACTTTCAGCTGTTGCATGCCCGACCGAATGCGGGTCTTGACGGTCCCGACCGGCAGCTCGAGGCGGTCGGAAATCTCGGTGTGCGTCAGCCCGTGAAAGAACGCCAGGGTGATCGCCACGCGCTTGGGTTCATCGAGGGAGTTCAGCGCCCGCACGACCTGGTTTCGCCGGTCGCGGTTGACCAGGGAGTCCTCGGGGCCGGGTGAGGCGTCGCGCACTTCGAACATTGCCGTATCGAGCGCGTCTTCACGTTCTCTCGCTCGACCCGCCTTTGAGCGCAGATAGTCGATCGCACGGCTCCTAGCGATTAGCAACAGCCAGCCGACCGGCGATCCCTTGCCCGCATCGAAGTCCGACGCTCGCTTCCAGACCTGTTTGTAGACGTCGAGAGTGATCTCTTCGGAAGCGGAGCGATCGCCGGCGATGCGCAGAACCAGGCCAAAGACCTGCGAGGAAGTTAGGTCGTAGAACTCTCCCAGCGCGTCGCGGTCGGACCTTGCGATTCGCGCAATCAAGTCCAATCCGCGCGGGTCGGGCGCGCGTTGGGGTTCAGATGGCATTTCTGGGTCGAGAAGTACCAGAGCCTATTGTACGTAAACGATCCCAAGTATAATTTTATTCCCAATCCGGCTGTTTCTCTGCTGCGTAGTTACCCTATAGAAGGGCGTATTTTCGTCCTTGGTCGCGATGAGCGAGAAGGAACGCATCGAAGAGCTGGCGATTGACCGCGCGGTTGGCGTGCTCGAGGACGACGAACGTCGTGAGCTCGAGGCGCTGATAGGCGGCAACGCCCCCGACGCTGCCGACGCCGTAGCTCAAGCCGAGGAGCTTGCGGCGGCTCTAACATTGGCAGCCGAGGCCGAGGAGCCGCCGATCACGCTTCGCAGCCGCGTCTTCCAAGAAATTGACGAGCCTGAGACCGTGCTTTCGACGGCGCCCGCCCCCTCGAGTGCGCTTGAACTGGCTTGGTGGCAGCGGCCGGCCGTGGCGTGGGCCGTCGCCGGCGGAGTCGCGGTGTTCGCGGTGATCGCTCACCTAGAACGCGGCAACCTCCGCGAGCAGGGGGCGGCGCTGGCCGAGCAACGCCTTCAGTTGCTCGATGAGAATCGCCTGATCCATAAGGAAAACTCGGAATACCGCAGGGTCCTCGAAGTCCTCTCCGCGGCCGAGACGCGGGCGGTGTCGCTCGAGGCCAGCGAGAACGCAAGCGTCCACGTTTACTGGCACGAGGATAAGGGGCTCGTGTTGGCGGGCGAGCGGCTGCCGATTCCTCCCGACAACCGCACCTTCCAGCTGTGGGTGATCCCCAAAGGCGGGGCAGCCCCAGTTTCGGTCAACGTGTTCAACCCCGAGCCCGACGGGAGCGCGCTGATAGTGGGCGAGTCGCCAATGCCGATCGAAGACGCTGAGGCGCTGGCGATCACCGAAGAGCCGCCCGGCGGCGCCCCACAGCCCACAACCACCCCGATCTGGGTCGGACCCGTCGGCTAGACCGACGCCGGCTGGAGCCGCGCGGGTTAGCAAGCGGCCGGTTTGTGCAACCTCATCCGACCGCTTGCTGACGCGCGCGGCTCAAGGAGTCGGCTGTAGATATACGCAGAAGCAGGCCTTGCGGATTTTCATTTGGTCAAAAAACTTCATTTCCGCAAAGAAAACCGGCGTTTCGAAAAAACTTTGCCGAGAAGCAATCCGCCTTTTTCGCGCCGTCGTAATCCCCTCTGAAGGCCTTCAACTCCGACTGGTCAAGAGCTCGACCGGTCACTGCTGAACCCACAGAGGAAACCATAAATCGCACCAAATTCTACCTGACGGCGGCCCTGGCGGCCGCTCTAGCGACTCCGCTGGCGTTTGCCGCGAACCACCGCGAAGCGCCCATTACCGCTCTGGACCACAAGATCGACATCACCGACGTCTACGCCTTCGTGAGCTACGACGACTCCGAGGTGCAAGGCGATCCGTCGCATGTGACGCTCATCATGAACGTTGACCCGCTGCTGGAACCGGCGAACGGCCCGACGCTGTTCCCGTTCGATCCGCGTGTGACCTACGAAATCAAGGTGGACAACGACCACGACGCCGTCGAGGACGTAGTCTTCGAGTTCCGCTTTCAGACCGAGCCCTTCCGCTTGCCGGACGTCTACACCGCGGTCGCCGGAATCGGCGCGGCCGGCGCGAACGCTCCTGGCACCGACACCCTCGTCGTTCCGCCAAGGATCACCGACTTTGACAGCCCTGGACTCAATCTGGTGCAAACCTACAACGTGCGTATGCGGCGCGGGCCCCGCACCAGCTCCATCCCGAGCGCCGGCGGGGACATTCTGACCAACTCGGGCGGTGGGCCGTTCTACGCGGTTCCCCGGCAACGCGGGCCCCCGCACGATGGACTATGCGGCCCTCTACGACCTCGGCACGTACACCACCGCGAACGGCGTCAAGGTCTTCGCCGGCACGGTCGACGATCCCTTCTGGATTGACCTCGGAGCGGCCTTCGATACCGCAAACTTCCGTACGCTCGGCAGCGGCATCCCGGGCGTGTTGACCGCTGATGAGGACTCGGCCGACCAGAACTTCGCGAGCGACACCATATCCGGCTATGCCGTCAATACGATCGCCATTGAAGTGCCGATCCAAATGCTGACGTCGACCGGCATGGTCGAGGCTGCTAGCTCCGCAGCGGCCACGATCGGCGTTTGGGCGACGACCTCGCGCAACGAGATGGTCCAACTTCCCTGGGGACCGACACTGGGACCGCTCGATCAACTGCAGCGCATGGGCAACCCGCTGATCAACGAGCTGATCATCGGGATCGGCTCGAAGGACAAATTCTCGATGGCGCATCCCAAGGACGACGTGCAGTTCGCCGGAACGTTTCTTGATCCGCCGATTGCACAGATCGTCCAGGCCCTCTACGGCGGCGCTCTGACGGTTCCGGCCGCGCCACGCGCCGACCTGCTCCCGTTGGTCACCTACGCGGCGCCAATCGCGGCGCCGGGAACCCCCGCCGGCCCGATTGCCGATCTCCTGCGGCTCAACACCGGCGTCAAAGCCACGGCTCCGAGCCAGGCCAACCGCCTTGGTCTGATCGCCGGTGACGCCGCGGGATACCCCAACGGCCGGCGGCTGATGGATGACGTGGTCGACATCGTCTTGCGTGTCGGAGTGGGCGGCGTCCTGGCCGTAGATGCGGCCGGCGAGAGCTTCAACCGCTTCCCCAACAACGCGCTCGGCGACGGCGTCAACGTCAACGACACCGCGTACAAGACGAGCTTCCCTTACCTGGGGCTGGCTCCCGACGGCCGTGATCGCCGGCACGTCGACCCAGGTGAAGACGGCGGCGGCCCGGTCGAATAGCGCCCTGCCGAATAGGGCCGAGTAGCGCGAACCGGCGGCCTTGCGGGACACTTGATTGGTCCCGCAATGGCCGCCGATTCTTTTTCCGTTCGCCCCGCCAAGTCGGGTGAGATGTCCGGCATCAGAGCGCTCATTGGGCTCTATCGCGAAACCCTTGTCCAAACCGACCTGCCTCGCCGCTCCTCGTTTTTCGTCGCCGTCGAGAATGGGCGGTTGATCGGGTGTGTGGCGCTGCAGATCTACTCACGTCGAATGGCGGAGTTGCGGAGCCTGGCCGTTGACCCGGGCGCCGCAAGCCGCGGGGTCGGCCGAAGGCTCGTCGAAGCCTGCCAGAAACGCGCGCGGGATCGCGGAGTGCACCAAGTCATCGCCGTGACAAGCGAGGTTGCGTTCTTCGAGAAGGCGGGATTCTTAACGTTTCGAGAAGAGAAAACCGCGCTGTTCTACGACGTTGACCGTCCACGCGGAGCCTGATCTAGCCCGCCGGCAAACCCCTCGTCGAATCCTTCCAATAGACGCCCGAACCGTTTTCAAATGATGAGGGAATAATCTAGCCCATGGCTTCAGCGTGCGCCGAACTGGCGCGAACACCCTGTGGGGTGAAAGGCCCCGCCGATGAAGATGTCGGTCGACATCGAAGCTGACGAGTGGCGAAGGCCGGTAACGGTCGAGCCGAAGCCTCGTGACAAAGTCCGGCTTGGCCGGGCGAGCAAGCCGTTAGGCCGTAACGCGCAGTATGCCCGAGCAGGCCTCGAAAGTGAAATCGCGGACGCCGACCCGACGCTGAAGTGGGGAAGGCCGCGCAAACCGGGAAGCGACCGACGCCTGCACCGGTTTGGTTCGCCGGGGTAGTAGGCGCGGCATGACGGTAAAGGGAGTTCGTAGTCAAAGGCGGGAGGCCCCGGCGGGTGGAGTTCGCAACTCTAACGTCGTCTATAAGGACGGCGGCCTGGATGGGGAGTCGGACAGGGCCATAGTAGTGAGGAAGCGGAGTAATGTCCGTGGAGCGAGGGGCCCTGCCTTCCGGCATGCTTGTTAACGAGTAAGAGGACGAGGTGATTGGCTATGAGTCTGGCAACGCCTGATAAGATCCGGAAGCTCCAGCGCAAGCTCTATCTCAAAGCGAAGCAGGAACCTACGTTTCGCTTCTATCAGCTCTATGATAAGATTTGGCGCGACGACATTCTCGCCCATGCTTACCGGTTGGCGAAAGCTAATAAGGGTAAGCCGGGAGTGGATGGTGAAACTTTCGAACAAATCGAGTCGGCGGGCCGAGAGGAGTGGTTACGAGGACTGCAAGAAGAACTTCGTATGAAGACGTATCGGCCACAGCCCGTGCGGCGAGCAATGATCTCGAAGCAAGACGGCGGCGAGCGTCCGCTCGGGATTCCGACCATTCGGGACCGTGTCGCGCAAACCGCCGCCAAGCTGGTTGTGGAGCCGATCTTCGAAGCGGACTTCGATCCGGAAGCCTATGGTTACCGGCCGAAACGGAGCGCGCAGGACGCGATCCAGAGAGTTCACCAGCTGTTGTGTCAAGGCTACGCCGATGTAGTCGACGCCGATTTGTCCAAGTACTTCGATACGATTCCGCACGCCGAGCTGATGCAATGCGTGGCGCGGCGTATTTCAGACCGCTGGGTCCTTAAGCTCGTGAAGATGTGGCTTGGGGCCCCAGTGGAAGAGCGGGATGATGACGGGAAACGACGGATGACGGGTGGCAAGAGGACGAAATGCGGCACGCCACAAGGCGGAGTTGTGAGTCCTTTGTTAGCTAATCTGTATATGAACCGTTATTTGAAGTATTGGCGGCAACAAGGGAAGGGAAGCGAGTTACGAGCCGTGGTGGTCAACTATGCCGACGACTTTGTCATCCTTAGCCGCGGTTGCGCGGCCGAGGCGATGAAGTGGACGGAGCAAGTGATGACGCGGATCGGGCTTACCCTGAACCCGGTGAAGACGAAGTTAGTTCATGCCAAGACCGAGAGCTTTGACTTTCTCGGATATACGTTCGGCCCGCATCGATTTCGTAAGGACGGCCATTGGTATCTGGGGGCGAGTCCGTCTAAGAAGAGCGTCAAGCGGCTTAAGCAGAAAGTGCGTGAGCAGCTGTGGCCGAGCAATGTGGACCCCTGGGAAGAGGTGCGCGACCGGCTGAACCGCACGTTGCGGGGCTGGACAAACTACTTTTCTTACGGGACGCGCATGCCGGCCTATCGCGCCGTGGACAACTTTGTCTACGAGCGAGTGCGAGGATTCTTGCGGAGGCGGCACAAAGTACAATCGCGAGGTACGCGCCGGTTTTCCGGCGTGGTTGTATTTGGCGCGAGGGGCGTTTTGCGTCTGCGCCAGGTGCAACTGGGGCCGCCATCTGCGACAGCGATGAGGTGAAGTCGGCCGGAGAGCCGGATGCGGGAAATCCGCACGTCCGGTTCGATGAGCGGGGACGGGAAACGGAGTCAAGGCGGAGACTGAGGCACTGGCGCAAGCGAAAGCAGCCAGCAACGGCTACTCCCTCCGGCTAAAGCCACCGCGCCCGTCCTCGACTCTACCATGGGAATTCGAACTGCCAAGCCGACGGCTACGCCCCCCGGTTCCTCTTTCAGCATCGCCCGAAAGGGCGATGCTGAAAGAGGAACCGGGGGGTGAGATCGCGATGACGCCTCTCAGACTCCCACGGCTGAAGCCGTGGGCTAGATTGTTGGCTACCAGGGTCAGAGCCGCGGCTCTCACACCCAAATCAGTCCATCCGAGTTTGGGTCCCCATGTTAGTCTCGAAGTAGAGAACCATGACGCCGTTCCGCAGCAGCCGAGCAGCTTTTCGGTCCTAGTACTCACATCAATCAATGGGCCAAAAATAGTACCAAATACCAAACGAACCCAATTCGGAGCGATGGCCGTCCGCCCGGGGGCTCACTCGTTCCCAACGCTCACCACCGTCACTGTATCGCCGACTTCGATCGTCATCAGATCATTGCCCGCGACCAGAGGCCCAGAGTAGGTCGACCGTACCCGCTCAACGACTTGCTGTTTGGTAATCGGCGGTATGCCGGGGCCCGCCGTCAGGACGTAGTGCGTTAGGGCGGCCATCTTCGGCTTGACCCGAGAGAAAACCGTGCCTACATCCTCGGCGGTCGTGTGATGAGCTTCGACTCTCTTCATCGCCGGGTTGACCGCGAACAGATTTTCGGGAATCGCCACGACCTCGTGGATCAGCAAATCGACGCCCTTGGCAGCCTCGATCAAGTTCTCGTCGAAGCGGGTATCGCCCGAGATCGCCACGGAGCGCTCGCCGTACTCGATCCGGTAGCCGTAGGATGGCTTGATCAGCTCGCCGTGATTGACCGCGAATGAGCGGACCACAACGCCGTCGTGCTCATAGACCACGCCGTCTTCGCTGAATTCGGTGACGTCAAACTTCGCCGCCGAAGGATCGAGCCCCTCGTCCTTGACGCGAATGCTGATATCGGCGGCGTAGGTCTGCTCCATGCCGGCGGTGATTTGGCTGAGGCCGGTGGGGCCCAAAATTCGCAAGGGAATCGGACGGCGGGCGTAGTTGGGCGGCAACCATCCGATCAGCCACAGGTCCGCCAGGCCAACCAAGTGGTCGGAATGGAAATGAGTGATGAAGACCGCTGTCACATCGCGCATCGGAATGCGCAGTTGATTCAGCCGAATCGTGGCGCCTCGGCCGACGTCGAACAGGAATTTCTGCGAGCCCGCTTCGACCAAAGTCGAAGGGCCGAAGCGCTCAGGATGGGGGTTCGGCGTTCCTGTGCCGAGCAGGGTGACCTTTATGGACTGAGCCTGGCCGTTGGCGATGAGCACGAGGCTCAGCGGGAGGACCAGACTAAACAGCTTCAAGCAGGTGCCCAAGCTTTTCTTTCTTGGTTCGAAGGTAACTCGCCGCATGATCGTCCGCCGTCGGTTCGCAGGGGACCCTTGCCTCCACTACGATCCCCGCGCCCTCCACCGCTTCAACTTTCTCGGGATTGTTCGACAAGAACCGCACGCGCCGCAGGCCCAAGTCGCGCAGAACCGCCACGGCCAGGTCATAGTCGCGCAGATCGGCCTCAAACCCGAGTCTCTCGTTCGCCTCGACCGTGTCGGCCCCGGCGTCTTGGAGCTCGTAGGCTTTGAGCTTGTTGAGGATCCCAATGCCCCGCCCCTCTTGCGGGTCGTAGATCAGCACTCCAGAGCCGTGCTCGGCGATCAGGCGCAGCGCCATTTGCAGCTGAGCGCCGCAGTCGCAGCGCAAGCTGCCGAACACCTCGCCAGTCAGGCATTGGGAGTGAATTCGTACGAGCGGCGTAAGCGCCGATCCCAGCTCGCCGAACGTGAGCGCAATGATTTCTTGCTCGTGCTCTCCATGGACGCCACGGAAGCCGATCACGCGGAATTGGCCATGGTGGCAAGGCAAAGCCGCTTGCGCGACCCGCTCAACTCGAGCCGGACTGGACTGATCTGACAAAGCTGTCTCGTGGAGGACGCGGCGGGAACCGCCGTGAAGACTACCATTATAGAAAGCCGATGGGCGTCGATTACACGGTTTTGAGCGTGCTTCTCGTCAAGATCGCCGTGATGGCGTCGATGGCGAGCCTGCTCTTGCGCTGGGGGTTCGCCAAGCGGATGCTGCTGCGGGAGCGCCGGTCGATCCAGCAGAGGCTTGAGTTGGGGCTGCTGTTTGGGTTCGTATTCGCCATCGGAACGATGCTGCGGCTGGTGCTCAAGTACGATGCCGCCGAGCTGGCGCTGGAGGGTTCGTTCGTCGCGGGCTTGGTCGGCGGCTACGTGGTTGGCGCGGTGACGGGTGTTGTGGCCGCGCTCCCGGCGATACTGCCTCCCGGCAACGAATGGGTCGCGTTTCCGCTGCTGTTGGGTGTTGGCGCGCTGGGCGGATTCCTGCGCGACATCGCTCCGGGGCCGGAAGACATTTGGCGCTTTTCGCCTTTCTTCCCGTTCACGATCAGCGAGTGGGCGCGTCGGCTGCCGGGGTCGGAAAGCGCCTTCCAAATGGGATTGCTCATCGCGGCGGTCGCGATCGAGTTCCTGCGGACCAGCCTGGCGCATGCGTTTGAAGCTCAGGGCTGGCTCTTCGCGCTGTATTTTCCCGGCGACGACCTGAGCTCGATCACCGTCGTGCTGATCTATGTTTCGACCTTGGTGTCGATCGGCGTCACGCTCAAGGTCTGGAACCACACTCGCAACGAATGGAAGCTCGAAGAGCAGCGGAGGCTCCTGATCGAAGCTCGCTTGCGGAACCTGACGAGCCAGATCAACCCGCACTTCTTGTTCAACACTTTGAACTCGGTGGCCTCGCTGATCCGGGTGAACCCCGAGACGGCGCGTCAGCTGATCGTCAAGCTCTCGAGCATCTTGCGCCGGCTATTGCGTCAACAGGACGCCTTCGCCCCGCTGCGGGACGAGCTGACCTTCATCGAGGAGTACCTCGAGATCGAGAAGGTGCGCTTCGGCGACAAGTTACAGGTGTTCCAAGAGCTCGAGCCGGGCACTCTCGACGCCCTCGTGCCGAGCATGCTCCTCCAGCCTTTGGTCGAAAACTCGATCAGGCACGGTTTGGGCTCGAAGGTCGACGGCGGCACGATCTGGCTGCGCAGCAAGCAGCTCGGAGGCCGGCTTCAGATTGAGATTGAAGACGACGGCGTGGGCATCCCCGAGAGCGTCCTACCTGGGATTTTCGAAACCGGCGTCGGGATCAGCAACGTCCACGAGCGGTTGCTGGTCTTGTTTGGCCAGGACTTCCAGATGACGATCGAGAACCGGCTCGGCGGCGGGACGCGGGTGCGGGTTCAAATGCCGAGCTTGCTGGAGCCGGACGGCGACCACGAGGCGGCTGTCGATCAGCCGGCGACGGTGGCGTAGATGTGGTAACTTAAAAACTGTTACCGATTTTTAATTAACGTCGCCGCGTACTTCAATAGCTTTAAGTAAGGATGCAAACCGCTGATTTCACGGAGGATAGCGCTGGTGAGGTCAAACGATCTCCGGTCGGTCATCTTTACTTCGTCCCGGGCGAACTTCCTCCTAAGCTCAACATCACATGGGAGTTGACGGATCAGATCGTAGACGCTCAAAGATACGTCGCCGAACTTAACGGCCTCGCCCGGAACCTTCCGAACCCAAATCTTCTGATCGCTCCCTTCACAAGGCGTGAAGCGGTTCTGTCCAGCCGCATCGAGGGTACACAAGCTTCACTTTCGGATCTGTTGTTCTTTGAGGCGGCCCCAACGCCCGCCGGTGAAGCGACAGATGTTAGCGAGGTCCGCAACTATGTCCTGGCCTTGCAATACGGACTTTCTCGCCTCGCCGACTTGCCGCTGAGCCTACGCTTGATCCGAGAGATTCACCAGCGGCTGATGGAGGGGGTCCGCGGAGACCATGCCCGCCCCGGCGAGTTTCGGCGCTCGCAGAATTGGATTGGGCCTGCCGGGTCGACGATCGACGAGGCAACTTACGTTCCGCCGGCTCCCCGGGAGATGACCGGGCGCCTCGCCCAGTTCGAGCGCTATCTGCATAGCCAGGATGGGTATCCGACCATGATCGAGCTCGCTCTGATCCACTATCAGTTCGAAGCGATTCATCCGTTCTTGGACGGTAACGGTCGGGTCGGTCGTCTGTTGATCCCACTCCTACTGTGCGAACGTCGTCTGCTGAATGACCCGCTGCTCTACCTCAGCGCGTTCTTCGAACGACATCGAGACGAATACTATCGTCGTCTCCGCGAGGTAAGCACCCATGGGCGATGGGCGGAGTGGCTACGCTTTTTCTTGACGGGAGTCAAAGAGCAATCGCTGGACGCGATGTGGCGAACGGACCAGTTGCTTGCACATTGGAATCATTGCCGAGCCGCGATGGAGTCGACTCGTTCGTCGGCCCGCCTTCTGACGCTCGTCGACCGGCTTTTTGTGTCGCCCGTGATCATCGCCACCACCGATTTAGCGAACGAGCTGGGCGTGAGCCTACCGACGGCCCTGACGGATGTGCGTAAACTC
Source organism: Bryobacterales bacterium (assembly GCA_965247515.1). Classification (GTDB taxonomy): domain Bacteria; phylum Acidobacteriota; class Terriglobia; order Bryobacterales; family UBA6623. The sequence continues at coordinate 4,390,385 of OZ252029.1, forward strand.
GTCGACGCCGGCATCCTGAAGGAAATCACCGGACGGAGGCGTTACCGCGTCTACGTCGCCCAGGAAATCATCGACATCGCTGAACGTGAGAGGCCGGTCGACGACGACTAAGATTGCGTCTGAATCCGCAGCACGCGCCCCATGTCGTAGCTCGGCGGCTTGCGGTTCGCCAGAAGCTCGGTCTGCTCCGCCAGCGCGGAGACGATCAACGGCATGGCGATTGTTGAGTCGCAATGGCAGTTGACCATCTGGGCGCCTTTGGCGAGCTTGCCCCAGCTTTGCGATTCCTCGAAGGTGCAGCCGGAAAGTCCGCCCCAATGCGGGGCGTCGGTGACGACCTGGACCCCGTAACGATGGCCGGATTTGGCCTTGTTCATCAGGATCGCGACGACTTCGGTCTGCTGGACGTAGTTTTTTGGGGTCCCGCCGCCGAAGTAGATCACGCCGGTCGCTTTGGAGTCGGCGACGAGGTTGGTGATTTCGAGCACGTCGGCCATCATGTCGAACATCAGGCGGTTTTCGCCGCGGTGGCGGCTTTCGGCGATGCCGATGCCGATCGAGCTGTCGCCGATCGCCGGGCAAAAAAGCGGAACGCCGTGTTTCGCAGCCGCGCTGACGATGCCTTCTTCATGGCAATCCTTGCCGACCTCCTGGCCCAGTAGATACAGGAATTCGCGGGTTGTGTAGGGCCGCGCCTGGTCCAGAGAGGCGGCGAAGGTCCCGATCCAAAGGTCGTGCTCGCGGAAGCGCACTTCGTCGGCTAGGACGTCGTACATGCGGTCGACCATCTGCTCGCCCAGGTTCTCGTCATCCATCTGGTGATGACCCTGGTAGTGATAAAAACCCTTGGTTTCGTGGATGTCGTGGAAGAAGTTCGCTCCGGTCGAAGCTAGGCAGTCGATGAGGCGATTCTCGATCATGAAGCGGACCACGCGGCGCATCCCGCCGGGGACCATGGCGCCGGACAGGCCCATCAGGATGGTGCATTCCGGGTCAGCGAGCATGTCTCTCCAGACTTGAAAGGCGCTCCCGAGTTGCCGTCCCTGGAAAGCCGTTCCGGCCATCTTCTCAAGGACTTCGGTGGCGCTCGAGCGGCCATCGATTGGGAACGGGCTGGTGGGTTGGGAGAGGATTTCTTCCTTCGAGTGGTGCATTGGAAAGAACTAGATTAGCAATCGCCAAGGTTATGGCGGTGTTATTATGCATGAGGCTATGCAACGTACAACCATCATGTTGCCACCGGACCTCAAGCTCAAAGCTGAACGCGCGGCAAGAACGCAAGAAGTCTCATTGGGGGAATTTATTCGACGGGCTGTTGCGGTGGCCTTGAATGGCGCCGAGGATAGCGGTCGAACACAAGACCCGCTGTTCAGTCTGCCGGTTTGGGATGGCCCGCCAACTCCTACGGACCTAGCGGAAAACCATGACTATTATCTATATGACGTCGACGACAAGACGAGATGATCTTTCTCGATTCCGGCGCGTTTCTCGGGGGGCATTTACCCTCGGATCAGCACTACGACCAAGCCCGGGTCGCTTGGACACGACTTCGAAAAACGAGTTGGAGCCTGTTTACGAGTAACCACGTTGTAGACGAGGCGGCAACCCTGCTTGCGCGTCGGTCTTCGTACGCTTTTGCGGCGCAATGGGCGAGGGAGTTGTTCGCTTCGCAACAACTTCAAATCTTGCGATCGGGGCAGGAAGAAGAGTTGGAAGCGCTGGAGCTTTTTGAGAAGTTCGCTGATCAGAAAGTGAGCTTCACCGACTGCATTTCGTTTGCCTTCATGCGGCGTCGGCGCATCAGGAGAGTATTCGGCTTTGACCGGCACTTTTTGATGGCGGGGTTTGAGCTCTGGCCTGGCGACTCTTGATTGGGGGCGGGCTCTAGTACTGTGACCGTGTGAATATTTCACTTTCGGGGTCGTCGATCGTAAGACGGGCGAGGCATGCCTCGCCCCTACAGCAAGTATCTCGTTTTCAGTCACGTAGGGGTCAGGCATGCCTGACCCCTGGAGTTTCTACATATTTTACCCGTCAGCGGCGGCGCCGAAGGCCTGCCAGGAGGGTTTGAGCCCCAGCGGAGCCAGCAAATCGGGGTTTTCGACCATTTCTTTCCGCAACAGCGCCACCAGATCCAGACAAGAAGGCCTCTTTGCCTTTTTCCTCCATTTCGGCGGCGGCGCATAGGCCTCTCCGCGCCCCGGACCATACGCCAGCAACGACGCCAGCAGCAAAGCGCTGTACGCCGCCACCGCCAATACCGGTTGCTTCGGGACCGCCGTCTCGCTCCATAACTGCGCCTGTCCCACGCCCAACGTGTCCTTCTCTTCGCGGTGGTTCACCTCGATCTGCCAACGGTCGAAATAGATCTGCAACAGCTCGCGCGCCTGGCTGGCGAGGTCCGTCGTGAGTAGATACGCCGGCTGGCGGTAGTACATCTTGCTCGAAAGGCGCTTGCTATAGGGGGTCGGCGCGACCACCAACAAACGCAACGGCGTGCGCCGCGCCCCGCCCTGCCAGTACACCTCGTTGACCTCTTTATAACGGATCTTGCGGCGCTTGCCGCCGTAGAATAGCTTGGTCGTTTTCCAGACGATCGTCTCGTCGCGGCGCACCTGTTCGGGGCGGAACTTTTCGACCCCATAGAAGCGTCGCGAGCCGGTCGGCGCGGCTTTGCACAGCACAGCGTCCAGGCGCGTGCGAGCGATGAGCTCGGTGCGATCGCGCGGCGCCAGGAAAACGGTGCGGTTGCTGAAACTGCCGTCAAGCGACAACACCATCTTCTTGGCGATCCCGCCGGCGGCATCCAGCGCAGCCCGCAGCGGCGCCATCATGTCGACTAAACGTTGCGAGATGCGACAGCGCTTGCGCGCTTGTTCGTACTGCTCTCGCTCGGCGTCGCCGGCGCGTTTGCCGGGACGCTTGGGAACCGGCGCACATTCAAAACGCACCGGCAAGGCCCGCGCGCCGGTCTTGCCGCCGCGATCGAAGGGAACCAACAACGACGCTTGCAAGTAGCGCAACCCCAGCATCAAGTTCGCGTGAAACGGCGGCGAGAGCGGATCGTGTTGATAAAACGCCTGCTTGATCCTACGCCCCGTCTTGCGCAAGCGCGTGTCGTCGATCGCCACGCCCACCAACCGTGAGCGGCAAAACCCCAAGGCGCGCTTCCACACCGGCGCGAACAACTCTTGCGGACGCCACTTGCAGCGCTCGTGCAAAAAATAGTCCGCGCTCCAGCTGTTTTGCTCGCCGCCGTTGGTCCAAATAATGCGCGAAAGCGTGCGGCGGCCCAGGCAAACCAGGCCTCCCAGGCCTTGGCGCACCGCGCGTCGATGCGTGCGTTGCTGGGGAAAGGCGCGCCTCCAATCAGCGCTGATCGACAGGAACTGAGGAAGCAGCATGGGAACCTCCAGGGGACAGCTAATCCGGGCCGCGTAGCTAATCCGGGCTACGCAGCGCGAAAGTGTTCTTCGCGGTGCGCACAAAACGGTCGCCGCGAGCGATCTTCTTCGACAGCGCCGAGACGAGGCTTTCGCGGTCAACCGCACGGGAAAACCTGGCCTGAATGCCCTCGATCAACTCCGCGATATGCAGCGGACGCTCGGCTCCGGCGAGTATGTCATGGGCCATATCGACCTGAGACATACCTTGAGGCGAAGGGCGCTTGGGCCGGGGAGGGGGTTTCGATCGCAGCCGACGAACGGCGCGCAGCTGAGCATCGAGGGCTGATTCTAGGGTTTCCAGAAGAGTATCGCGGAGATCGTCGGGCATAGGCAGCGGCGCCGAGCGGGGCCAAGAACAGAATAGCTCAATCCTGTCGGTATGTCAATAACCATCTACCGACCTACCTCAACCATGGCCCTCCCCGTCCACAAATGTAGAAACTCCAGGGGTCAGGCATGCCTGAGCCGCCTTGCTGAATCAGTCCCTGGAGCCGTAACTTCACAAACACCAACTTCCAGGCGGTCATAGCACTAGCCCCAGTACTCGTTACTTTGCTTCAAAAAGGGGCGAATCCTGGGCACTTGAGCCGCGCGCGTTAGCAAGCGGCGGCGGGGTAGACAGCTTCCCGAGCCTTCGCTCGGCGGGCGCGCTTGTCTAGGCCGGTCTCGTAGGTGAGGTCCGCCGCAAGGTGGGCCGAAGGAGGAAGTTGCATTTCGATAGCCGACGCCTCAGATTCGAGGCCGTTTTCTCGAAGCGTCGCCGCTAGGAGCTCGATATGTTTGCGTAAACGTCCGTGTTTCTCGCCATAAGTTCGGCGCGCTAAGTCGACTAGCTCCTTGGCGCTCTCAAGCGCTTCTTCGGCTCGCCCGGACTCCGCCTGGACTCTTGAAAGCTGCCCTAGCGGCACGAGTTGCGCGCGAGGGTAGTTGGAGCAGCCTTCCTTCGTCAGATCGACCGCGCGCCGGAAAGCGACTATCGCTCGGTTGAAATCGTCGGCCCGGCGGGCCGCCTGGCCGAGGTCGATCAGCGGCCTCACCAGTACAGCTGCTTCGTCGCCGTACAGAACGGACGACGCTTCGACAGCCTCCTGCGCCGCCATGACGGCCAACTTCGGATCACCGTAGTAGGCGAGTATCGAGGCCTTGTGCTCACGCAAAAGCGCCTCCCTGGGATCGCGATCACCAGACCCGCGCAGGATGTCTGCAATCATCTGATCGTAGACGAACGTCGTTTGTTCGACCGCAGCCCTGAAAGCGGTCGAATCGGACCCGGTTGCCGTCCTATACCGGCTTAGCGCGACCCTAAAGTGCGATCGGGCGCTGTAGAACCTCTCCCTCGAGATCTCAAGCATCGCTAATGACTGGAATGGCGGGGCTTGCCGTACGTCGTCGCTCGCAAACACTTTCGATTGCATACGAATTGATTCCCAGAACAAATCGTACGCGCTCGCTAGGTCGCGCAGTCGGAGGCGGGCGCTTCCAAGGTTATAGAGAGCCTGCGCGACATTCGCATGCTCGGTTCCATGAGCCGCGCGGAAGGAGTCGAGCGCGCTACTAAAGTATTTGTCGGCCTGTTTGTTGTTGCCGGATGCAAGCGACAGTCCTCCCAGGTCGCTTAGAGTCAGCCCTAGTTCCGGGCCGGAGACCGGCAGGCCCTTGGCAGCCTCCAGAGCGGACAGCAGCTCGCGCTCGGCTGTCACGTTGTCAGTTGCCGTGAGCGCTTTGCGGGCCGCTTCCATGTGGCTAGCCCACTGTGTCGAGTCCCCGTACAGGCCGCCGGTCACCACCAGAGCAAGCAGGAGTGTTCGCAAAGACTGCCCAAATTCCATGACTGTCATTATCGGTGAGTCAGTGGCCAAATGGCTCTGTCCGCTCGATCCCGTTGACAACACTACCCCACGCTCCCACGCGACATTCCGCGGCCGCTGCTGTGACATGTCCTCAAGCAAGCCGAGCTGTCAGGGGACGAGTTACGCGACGTGCTCTAACCTAGATGCTCAGCATCGCAACGCGCGATGAGGCCACTCTAGACAAGGCGTAGATTGCCAGATCCGGTCCGGATGCGAGTGAGGCTGAGAGGTCATTTCTGCACTTCCGTGGCAAGAACAGCATCCGGCGACGGCGTCAAAGATGGCGGGCCTGGTCACGATCGGCATGGAGTATCCTGACGATCCACACGCCAAACTTTCGCCGCCGGTAGTAGATCACATGCCTCTCGTGAGCCAGCCGTCGAACCCCTCGACGAAGATGGCCGCACTCGGTTCCGCTGAGCGGTTGGGCCGCTAGCGTCTCGAAGGCCCGGAAGAGGTTGGCGCGATACTCACGAGCCTTCCTAATCCCAAAGTTCTCAATTGAGTAAACCGCGATTTCGACCAAGTCGGCGCCTGCTCGACGGCTGAGTTGGTACTCAGCCATTCCGCGCTAGGTGACGTTGCTCGGCTTCGGCCCAGATCTCCTCGGCCGACAGCGGGCTCGTTCCGCTGGCGTCGCCCTCGTCAATCATTTGGCGTAGCTCGCTAATTGCCTCGCGGCGCTCCTGCTCGCGGCGAACCAGATCTCGGAAGTACTCGCTGACGTTGCCATACTGGCCCTCCGATACGCGCACCGCCACGTAATCGCGCATGGTCTCCGGCATTGAAATGGTCATCTTGGTCATGTGTCTATATTTCGGATCTGATCCGAACTAATCCGATTATATCTGCTCCCGCCTAGCATGAGCCGCGACCGGGAGGGAGCGGTTGCTCGCGAGGGCGACTTTTATTGGCTTTCTCAGGCAAGCGCTTGCCTCCGCGCGCGGCTCTGGGGCGGGTGCGCGAAAATTTGTGACTGCTGGCGGCGCTTGGCCGAACAATCATAGCCCCGGGATTCATCCCGGGGTCTGGAGTGGTATAGCCCGGGCAGATAGGTAACACAATTCCCCGATCACATGGGTAACACATTGGCATCCTAGAACAAAAGGAGGACTTTTGTTTTGGAATGGAAGGAGACCCGTGTGCAAGACGAAAGATTGCGATTCGTTCAAGAGGTTCTAACCCGGGAGGATGCCATGGCCGCCGTCTGTCGGCGCTTCGGCGTCAGCCGCAAGACCGGCTACAAATGGCTCGATCGCTACGCCCAACAAGGCGTCGCCGGATTGGCCGATCAATCCAAAGCGCCCAAACGGCAAGCGCAAGCCTTTCCCGCCGAGATCGAGCGAGAGATCCTGGCCTTGCGGGCGCGCTATCCCACTTGGGGCGAAGACAAGCTCAAAGCGCGACTCGAGCGCACCAACCCTGACATCAATTGGCCGGCGCACTCCACTATCGGGGCGCTGCTGAAACGCCACGGACTCACCCACCCCGGTAAGCGCCGGCGCCACGCCACGCCTTCCAGTAAGCTCACCAGCGCCAAGGCGCCCAACCAAGTTTGGGCGATCGATTTCAAGGGTTGGTTCGACACCGGCGACGGCAAACGCTGCGATCCGCTGACGATTTCCGATACGGCGAGCCGCTATCTGTTGCGTTGTCAAAGGGTCGCGCGCAGCAACACGGCGCACGTGCGGCCGCTGATGGAAGCGACTTTCCGGGAGTACGGCCTGCCCACGAGGATCCTTTCCGATAACGGTCCGCCGTTCGCCTCGACGGGCTTGGCGGGGCTTTCGCGGCTCAGCGTGTGGTGGATCCGGCTCGGGATTCAACTGCAGCGAATCGACCCCGGACACCCTGAGCAAAACGGGCGTCATGAGCGCATGCATCGGACGCTCAAGGCCGAGACGGCGACGCCGCCGGAGCGCAACTTGCGAGCGCAACAGCGGGCGTTCGATCGTTTTCGGCAGATCTACAACCAGGAGCGTCCGCACGAGTCGCTAGCGATGGCAACGCCGGCGAGCGTGTATCAGCCGTCGTGGAGGCCGTATCCGGAGCGCTTGCCGGAGCTGGAGTATCCGGATCGGATGCTGCCGCGGCGAGTGCAGAGCAAGGGCGACATTGGGTTGCTGGGGCGTCAGTTGTTTCTCAGCGAGACCTTGGCGGGCGAGACGGTGGGCCTGGAAGAGCATGAGCACGGCTGGGCGGTCTGGTTTGGGCCGCTGGAGCTGGACTGGCTCGAGCGTAGCCTATTCGAGGGCCCGCGGCCGGGCAGGGGGGAGCACCGACTGCGGCGGAAACGCTCGGGGGGCGCCTCCTCCGCTCGCCCTACGGGCTCGCTCCCCCGGCGCCCCCCGAGCGTTTCCGGGAAGGATTTCGTGCAAAGAACCTTCTCTTGGTTCAACCCTTAAACTGTTACCTATGTGGTTGGGGAAAAGTGTTACCTAGGTGCTGGGCTGTTCAGAGTTTCTACATTTGTGGACGGGGAGGGCCATGGCTTAGGTAGGTCGGTAGATAGTTATTGACATACCGACAGGATTGAGCTATTCTGTTCTTGGCCCCGCTCGGCGCCGCTGCCTATGCCCGACGATCTCCGCGATACTCTTCTGGAAACCCTAGAATCAGCCCTCGATGCTCAGCTGCGCGCCGTTCGTCGGCTGCGATCGAAACCCCCTCCCCGGCCCAAGCGCCCTTCGCCTCAAGGTATGTCTCAGGTCGATATGGCCCATGACATACTCGCCGGCGCCGAGCGTCCGCCGCATATCGCGGAGTTGATCGAGGGCATTCAGGCCAGGTTTTCCCGTGCGGTTGACCGCGAAAGCCTCGTCTCGGCGCTGTCGAAGAAGATCGCTCGCGGCGACCGTTTTGTGCGCACCGCGAAGAACACTTTCGCGCTGCGTAGCCCGGATTAGCTACGCGGCCCGGATTAGCTGTCCCCTGGAGGTTCCCATGCTGCTTCCTCAGTTCCTGTCGATCAGCGCTGATTGGAGGCGCGCCTTTCCCCAGCAACGCACGCATCGACGCGCGGTGCGCCAAGGCCTGGGAGGCCTGGTTTGCCTGGGCCGCCGCACGCTTTCGCGCATTATTTGGACCAACGGCGGCGAGCAAAACAGCTGGAGCGCGGACTATTTTTTGCACGAGCGCTGCAAGTGGCGTCCGCAAGAGTTGTTCGCGCCGGTGTGGAAGCGCGCCTTGGGGTTTTGCCGCTCACGGTTGGTGGGCGTGGCGATCGACGACACGCGCTTGCGCAAGACGGGGCGTAGGATCAAGCAGGCGTTTTATCAACACGATCCGCTCTCGCCGCCGTTTCACGCGAACTTGATGCTGGGGTTGCGCTACTTGCAAGCGTCGTTGTTGGTTCCCTTCGATCGCGGCGGCAAGACCGGCGCGCGGGCCTTGCCGGTGCGTTTTGAATGTGCGCCGGTTCCCAAGCGTCCCGGCAAACGCGCCGGCGACGCCGAGCGAGAGCAGTACGAACAAGCGCGCAAGCGCTGTCGCATCTCGCAACGTTTAGTCGACATGATGGCGCCGCTGCGGGCTGCGCTGGATGCCGCCGGCGGGATCGCCAAGAAGATGGTGTTGTCGCTTGACGGCAGTTTCAGCAACCGCACCGTTTTCCTGGCGCCGCGCGATCGCACCGAGCTCATCGCTCGCACGCGCCTGGACGCTGTGCTGTGCAAAGCCGCGCCGACCGGCTCGCGACGCTTCTATGGGGTCGAAAAGTTCCGCCCCGAACAGGTGCGCCGCGACGAGACGATCGTCTGGAAAACGACCAAGCTATTCTACGGCGGCAAGCGCCGCAAGATCCGTTATAAAGAGGTCAACGAGGTGTACTGGCAGGGCGGGGCGCGGCGCACGCCGTTGCGTTTGTTGGTGGTCGCGCCGACCCCCTATAGCAAGCGCCTTTCGAGCAAGATGTACTACCGCCAGCCGGCGTATTTACTCACGACGGACCTCGCCAGCCAGGCGCGCGAGCTGTTGCAGATCTATTTCGACCGTTGGCAGATCGAGGTGAACCACCGCGAAGAGAAGGACACGTTGGGCGTGGGACAGGCGCAGTTATGGAGCGAGACGGCGGTCCCGAAGCAACCGGTATTGGCGGTGGCGGCGTACAGCGCTTTGCTGCTGGCGTCGTTGCTGGCGTATGGTCCGGGGCGCGGAGAGGCCTATGCGCCGCTGCCGAAATGGAGGAAAAAGGCAAAGAGGCCTTCTTGTCTGGATCTGGTGGCGCTGTTGCGGAAAGAAATGGTCGAAAACCCCGATTTGCTGGCTCCGCTGGGGCTCAAACCCTCCTGGCAGGCCTTCGGCGCCGCCGCTGACGGGTAAAATATGTAGAAACTCCAGACCCCATTCGGGTGCGATTCCGCGCCTGGGCGCGGAATCGCACCCGAATGTCGGAAGAAGGGCGCCTAGCGGGTCGTGAACAGCCCAGCACCTAGGTAACACTTTTCCCCAACCACATAGGTAACAGTTTAAGGGTTGAACCAAGAGAAGGTTCTTTGCACGAAACCCTTCCCGGAAACGCTCGGGGGGCGCCGGGGGAGCGAGCCCGTAGGGCGAGCGGAGGAGGCGCCCCCCGAGCGTTTCCGCCGCAGTCGGTGCTCCCCCCTGCCCGGCCGCGGGCCCTCGAATAGGCTACGCTCGAGCCAGTCCAGCTCCAGCGGCCCAAACCAGACCGCCCAGCCGTGCTCATGCTCTTCCAGGCCCACCGTCTCGCCCGCCAGCGTCTCGCTGAGAAACAACTGACGCCCCAGCAACCCAATGTCGCCCTTGCTCTGCACTCGCCGCGGCAGCATCCGATCCGGATACTCCAGCTCCGGCAAGCGCTCCGGATACGGCCTCCACGACGGCTGATACACGCTCGCCGGCGTTGCCATCGCTAGCGACTCGTGCGGACGCTCCTGGTTGTAGATCTGCCGAAAACGATCGAACGCCCGCTGTTGCGCTCGCAAGTTGCGCTCCGGCGGCGTCGCCGTCTCGGCCTTGAGCGTCCGATGCATGCGCTCATGACGCCCGTTTTGCTCAGGGTGTCCGGGGTCGATTCGCTGCAGTTGAATCCCGAGCCGGATCCACCACACGCTGAGCCGCGAAAGCCCCGCCAAGCCCGTCGAGGCGAACGGCGGACCGTTATCGGAAAGGATCCTCGTGGGCAGGCCGTACTCCCGGAAAGTCGCTTCCATCAGCGGCCGCACGTGCGCCGTGTTGCTGCGCGCGACCCTTTGACAACGCAACAGATAACGGCTCGCCGTATCGGAAATCGTCAGCGGATCGCAGCGTTTGCCGTCGCCGGTGTCGAACCAACCCTTGAAATCGATCGCCCAAACTTGGTTGGGCGCCTTGGCGCTGGTGAGCTTACTGGAAGGCGTGGCGTGGCGCCGGCGCTTACCGGGGTGGGTGAGTCCGTGGCGTTTCAGCAGCGCCCCGATAGTGGAGTGCGCCGGCCAATTGATGTCAGGGTTGGTGCGCTCGAGTCGCGCTTTGAGCTTGTCTTCGCCCCAAGTGGGATAGCGCGCCCGCAAGGCCAGGATCTCTCGCTCGATCTCGGCGGGAAAGGCTTGCGCTTGCCGTTTGGGCGCTTTGGATTGATCGGCCAATCCGGCGACGCCTTGTTGGGCGTAGCGATCGAGCCATTTGTAGCCGGTCTTGCGGCTGACGCCGAAGCGCCGACAGACGGCGGCCATGGCATCCTCCCGGGTTAGAACCTCTTGAACGAATCGCAATCTTTCGTCTTGCACACGGGTCTCCTTCCATTCCAAAACAAAAGTCCTCCTTTTGTTCTAGGATGCCAATGTGTTACCCATGTGATCGGGGAATTGTGTTACCTATCTGCCCGGGCTATACCCTTTCTAACCCCGGGATGAATCCCGGGGCTATGATTGTTTCGGATGGCCTGCGCCCGCGCCCCACGTAGGTGTACCCTCGGACAAGCGTTTAACCATTGCAGTTACGCCTTTCGCTCACATTTATGTCGCACACCCCTCTGGGGCTAACACGTTGACAACATTACCGCACAAGCCTACACTCTCAAGTAGCGAAATCCCCGTGAAACACATCTATATCGGTGCCTTGGCAGGCTTGCTCGTCCTCACCGCCCATCTCCCGGCGGAGGTCTCTTACTCCAAGGAAGTGCAGCCGCTGCTTGAAAAGCACTGCTACCAGTGCCACGGCGGCAAGGACACGCTCTCCGAGCTCGACCTCACCTCGGCCGCGGGGATCAACAAAGGCGGCCTCAAAGGTGTGGCCATAACAGCCGGGAAGCCCGGCCAAAGCTCGCTTTATCAGCATGTTGCCGGGCTCAAGGCGCCGCAAATGCCGCTCGGCTCAAAGCTCGACGATGCGAGCATAGAACTTCTGAAGGTCTGGATCGCGGAAGGCGCCAAGATCGACGCGGAAGTCGAAGTCTCCGACGCAGCGCCGCAATCCCAGGACGAGAAACAGTGGTGGGCCTTCCGGAACCCGGTCCGGCACAAAGCGCCGCAAGCATCGGACGCCCGCTGGCAGGGCAATCCGATCGATCAATTCCTGTTCGCGAGCATGGCCGACAAGGGCGTTCAGCCCGCGCCGCCCGCCGACAGGCGCACTCTGATTCGGCGTGTCTATCTTGACCTGACAGGCTTGCTCCCACCGCCGGCGGCGGTTGAAGCGTTCCTAGCGAACGACTCGCCCACGGCCTTCTCGAACATCGTTGAAGAACTCTTGGCCTCGCCACGCTACGGGGAACGCTGGGGCCGCCACTGGCTCGACGTCGTCCGCTACGCCGACAGCTCGGGCTACGAGCACGACTACGACTACCCGCACGCCTGGCGTTATCGCGACTACGTCATCGACAGCTTCAACGACGACAAACCCTACGACCGCTTCGTCAAAGAGCAACTCGCCGGCGACGAGCTCGACGACTCGGGCTACGACGAATTGATCGCGACGAGCTTCTACCGCATCGGCGCCCGCGTCCTGTTCCGCGAAAAGGACAATCCGCACTACCGCTACAACTACCTCGACGACATGATTGCCACCTCCAGCAAGACGTTCATGGCCTTGTCGGTCGAATGCGCACGCTGCCACGATCACAAGTTCGATCCCATCAAGCAGGTCGACTATTACCGCATGATGGCGATCTTCTTCCCACATATCCGGTACGACTTTCCGCTGGCGCCGCCCGAGGTGATCGTCCAGCACGAGCGCGAAACGGCCGAGATCGAGGCCGAAATCAAGCCGCTTGAGAAGCAGCTGCGAGCGATCAAGAAGCCTTATTCGGACCTGGCGTTCCAGGAGCAGCTCAAGAGTTTCCCCGAAGACATCCAACTAGCGTTTGCGACTCCCGAAGACCAGCGCACCGAAGGCCAGAAGCTTCTGGCGGCGCAGGTCCGCCCCTACGGGCTCGAGCCAGAGAAGATGTACTCGCCCGAGGATCTGGCGAAGCACAACGAGATCGAGGCTCAGATCGCGGAGCTCGAGAAGCTCAAGCCCGAGCCGCTCCCGAAGGCGATGGGCATCCGCGACGGCGACTATCGTTCCGCGCCAGACGGGCTAGGTGACGAGCCTCAACCCGGCAAGGGCGAGCGCGAGACCTTCGAAAACGCCGGGGCGTGGATCCCCGTCATGGGTAAGCCCTTCAACCCGCCTCAAGCTTTCTTGCTGCCCAGCGCCGACTGGCGCACCAAGGGACCCGAGGTCGAGCCCGGCCTGATCGAAGTCATCGCACGGGCGGACGACTTCCGCCCAACGCCCCCCACCAACGGCCGCGCATCGAGCGGCCGGCGAAAAGCGCTTGCCGACTGGATCGCCTCGCCCGACCATCCGCTGACGGCGCGCGTGGCGGTCAACCGCATCTGGCAGCACCACTTCGGCCGCGGCATCGTTCTCACCGCCAACAACTTCGGCAAGATGGGGACGCTGCCGACGCATCCAGAGCTGCTCGATTGGCTGGCGACCGAGTTCACCCGCAACGGCTGGAGCATCAAACACATGCACCGGTTGATCTTGTCGTCGCAGGCCTATCAGACGGCCTCGAGCTACGAGTCGGCAGAGAACCTCAAGGCGGACCCGGAAAACTTCCTGCTCTGGCGCTATCCTCAACGTCGGCTTGAAGGTGAGGCGATCCGCGACATCGTCTTGACCGCCGCCGGAACACTTAACCTCGAAGCCGGGGGCGAGCCCTTCTTCCCGCCGATCCCCCAAAGCGTCCGCGACAACTTCATCAAGGGCGACTGGGACATGAACGAGGAGGGCCCCGAAGTCTGGCGCCGGAGCGTTTTCTCCTACTGGAAGCGTGGCCTGCGCTACCCGCTGTTTGAAGTGTTCGACTTGCCGAGTCCGAACGTCTCATGCGAACGCCGCACGACCACGACCGTGCCGACCCAGGCTTTGACGCTGCTCAACAACGAGTTCCTGCTCGACCAGGCGGCGCGTTTCGCCAAGCGTATCGATACCGAAGCCGAGGGCGACGTCGAGCAAATCGAGCGCGCCTACGAAATCGCTCTCAGCCGGCGTCCGACCAAGGCCGAGGCCGAGGGCAATCTACTCTTCCTGGCCCGCCAACGCGACTACCACTCCGGCAGGACGGAGGATGTATTTCTTGCCGCGCTAACCGACCTCTCGCACGTCATCCTCAACCTCAACGAATTCGTGTACCTACCCTAATGCGACGCCCCATTTCACGACGCAACTTCCTGTTCCAAGCCGGCGAAGGCATTAGCGGCCTCGCCCTGGCGGCCATGCTCCAGCAGGAGGGCCTGCTCGGCGCCCCAACAGGCGTAGGGACCGAGTGCTCGAACCAACCGGGCATCATTTCGCCCAGCGCCGCTCGCGACCCGCACCACAAACCACGAGCGAAGAACGTCATCTCGCTGTTCATGTCGGGCGGCGTTAGCCACGTCGACACCTTCGACTACAAGCCGGCGCTCGAGAAATACCACGGCCAACCGATGACGGGTAAGGGAGACATTACCGTCCGCCAGGGCTTCCCCGGGCCTCTGATGAAGAGCCCGTTCAAGTTTAAGCAGTACGGTCAGAGCGGCATCGCTGTCTCGGAGCTCTTCCCGCACATGGGTTCGATCATCGACGACGTCGCGCTGATCCGCTCGTGCCAAGGCCGCTCGAACGACCACGTCGTCGCGCACTACGAGTGGAACACCGGCTCGATCCTGATGGGGCATCCCTCGGTCGGCTCCTGGGTCACCTACGGACTGGGCTCCGAGAACCAGAACCTGCCCGGCTTCGTCGTGATCTACGACCACCGCGGCGGCCCGTTTTCGGGGCCGGCGAACTGGGGCAGCGGCTACCTGCCGGCGGCCTACCAGGGGACCGTCTTTCGCTCGACCGGAGACCCGATCCTCGACCTGAACCCGCCGTCCAAGCACATGACCCCGGAGCAGCAGCGCGCACGGCTCGACCACATCGGCTGGCTCAACCAAGAGCACGCCCAAAAGTATCCCGGCGATACGGAGCTGGCCGCGCGCATCGCCTCCTACGAGCTCGCCTATCGCATGCAAGGTTGCGCCCCCCAGGCGGTCGATCTTTCCGACGAATCCGAATCGACCAAGAAGCTCTACGGCATGGACCACGAGACGACCGAGCCCTTCGGCAAGCAATGCCTGCTGGCGCGCCGCCTGGTCGAACGCGGCGTGCGCTTCATTCAGTTGTACTCCGGCGCCCTACGGCAACAGAACATCGACACCTGGGACGCCCACGGGAACATCGTCGAAAACCACACCCTCCACGCCGGTGAAGTCGACAAGCCAATCGCGGGCCTGATCACCGACCTCAAGCAGCGCGGCATGCTCGAAGATACTCTCGTCGTGTGGCACTCGGAGTTCGGCCGCATGCCGATCTCACAGCGCGGCGTCGGCCGCGACCACAACCCCGGGGCCATGGCGATCTGGATGGCAGGGGCGGGCATCCAAGGCGGTCAGACGATCGGTGCGACGGATGAGTTCGGCTACAAGGCCGCCGAGCAGGTGCTCAGTTATCACGACATCCACGCGACGATGCTGCACCTGCTGGGGATGGACCACAAGCGTCTAACGTACCCGTTCAACGGCCGGAACATGCGCCTCACGGATGTGCACGGGGAGTTGATTCCGCAAATCGTAGGTTGACGTCTCCGCTCGTGCGCTATCATCAAGGCACTACTCCCCGGTGAATACCAGCCAGCCAGCCTATATGGCTGCCTTTTTATTTGCCGGGCAATAACCAAGGCCTCCAGCTAGAATGGCCGGATGCCGGGCCGATCGAGCGTTTACATTGACGGCTTCAACCTTTACTACGGTCTGCTCAAGAACAGCCCCTACAAGTGGCTGAATTTACAGCGGTACTTCGAACTTCTCCGCCCGCACGACGACCTTCAGCGTATTCATTACTTCACGGCTCGAGTCGGAGGGAAGGAGCAAAGTGCGCGGCAGAACACTTACCTGCGCGCCCTCTCGACCCAACCGCTACTGAACATCGTCGAAGGTCGCTTCAAGCTCACCGAGAAGGTCTGCCGCGTTAGCGCCTGCACTCATTCCGGCCCGCGCAAGTTCAAGGCGCCCGAGGAAAAGCGAACTGACGTCAACATCGCGCTCCAGATTGTCCAAGACGCTTACGAAAACCTTTGTGACAACTTCATCCTCGTAAGCGCGGACTCTGACCTCGCGCCGGCGCTCGACATGGTCAAGGCACGTTTTCCGGAAAAGAAGATCATCGCCTACGTGCCTCGCCGCTACCCTCAACGCGGCTCGGCTGCCGAAATCCGGAACGCCGCCGACAAGTCTCGCGACCTGCCTGCCGCGCCGCTGCGCCACGCCCAGTTTCCCGGGCAGGTTCCCGACACGCGGGGCGGGTCTATTGCGAAGACACCAACGTGGTAGGGGTAGGTTACCGAAGCCCATTGCGGTGTTTCCCGCCCGCGAAACACGGGTGTGCGACGTAAGTTATACTGATAACAATCGCCGCGCCTGGGTCATGCGTTCGCTACGCACAGTATTGATGTCCACCGCCCTGATGGCTTGGGCGACTCATGCGTCCGGGCAGGCGCCCTCGGCCGAGGCGGTTCGGTTCTTCGAAACGGAAATTCGCCCGACTTTCCAGACGCAGTGTGCGCAGTGCCACAACGAGAAGCTCCGCACAAGCGGGTTGTCTGTCGCAGGGCGAGAGGGCTTGCTCCAGGGTGGAAATCGCGGCGAGGCGATCTCGCTCGATCGTCCCGCGCAGAGCCTCATTCTCTCGGCGTTACGCCAAACCGAGGCGCTGAGAATGCCGCCCGGCGGGAAGCTCCCCGCAGCCAAAGTGGACGCGATCGAGCGCTGGATCAAGATGGGCGCGCCTTGGCCGGAACAGTCTCAGGTCACCTCAGCGGGCGACCCGAAGAACCACTGGTCCTTCCAGCCGATCAAGCGACCTGATCCGCCGGAGGTCTCGAAGCCCCAATGGCCCCGGAATCCGATCGACAATTTTATTCTGGCGCGACTCGACGAAGCTCAGATCGAGCCGTCGCCCGAGGCCGACGCCGTCACGCTGATGCGAAGAGCTCATCTGGATCTGACAGGACTGCTACCGCCGCCGGCGGAGGTCGACGACTTCCTTGCCGATAATCGCCCCGGCGCCTACGACCGTCTCGTCGACCGCTTGCTCGACTCCCCGCACTACGGCGAGCGCTGGGGACGCCACTGGCTCGACATCGCCCGCTACGCCGACTCCAACGGCTACAACAACGACGCCCCGCGCAAGATCTGGATGTACCGCGACTGGCTCATCAACGCGCTCAACCGCGACCTGCCGTTCGACCAATTCGTCGTTGAACAAATCGCCGGCGACATGCTCGACAACCCGACCAACGACCAAATCGTCGCCACCGGCTTCCATCGCAACACGCTGATCAACCTCGAGGGCGGCGTCGACTTCGAGCAATACCGCACCGAAGCCGTGGTCGACCGCGTCGACGTCACCGGCATGGCTTTCCTCGGCCTGACGCTGGGCTGCGCGCGCTGCCACGACCACAAATTCGACGCCGTCTCGCAGCGAGAGTTCTACCAGTTCTTCGCCTTCTTCAACTCGATCGACGAGCTCTCGGGCGACTACAAAGACCGCGAAGGCCGCGCCCGGGCGTACGAACCCGTGCTCGAGTTCGGGGACCAAGAGCAGCACTCGCGCAAGCACGCGATCGAGGCTCAACTCGACGCGATGGCCGCCGAGCAGGATCAGTACGAAAAAGCCTTGCTCGCCAAACAGCCGGAATGGGAGGCCAGCCTCAGCGAGGAGGAGCTCGCGATACTCCCCATCGAGATCCAGCGCATCCTGGCCAAGCCCCCGGCTGAGCGCCACCCTCGCAGGCTCGTCTTCGTCAAGAACGCCTACCTCGGGCAAGACCCCGGGGTGCAGGAACGCCGCAAGGCCATCGCGGCGGTGCGAAGGCTGCTGCCGGAGATCCCCAGCACCATGGTCATGCGCGAGCTCCCTGAGCCGCGCAAGACTCACGTACTGCTACAAGGCGAGTTCCTGATGAAGGGCGTCGAAGTCCAGCCTGGGACCCCGGCGGCGCTGCCCCCGTTGGAGCCGCGCGCGGAAGCAAGCGGTTGGCCGGGATCGCGGGCAACCACTCCCTCACGGTCGCGGCTCCGGGCTGACCGGCTCGATTTGGCACATTGGTTGGTCAGCGACGACAATCCGCTCACCGCCCGCGTCACGGTCAACCGCATCTGGAAGCGCTATTTCGGCCAAGGAATCGTCGCCACCGAAAACGACTTCGGCACCCAAGGCGAGCCGCCCAGCCACCCCAAGCTGCTTGACTGGCTTGCCTCGGAGTTCGTCGCCCAAGGCTGGAGCCTCAAGCAACTGCATCGCACCATCGTCACCTCGGCCACCTATCGCCAATCGTCCGACCACCGCCCCGACGCCGCCAAGAAGGACTCGTCCAATCGCCTGTTGGCGCGCCAGAACCGCCTGCGGGTCGAGGCGGAAATCGTCCGCGACCTGGCGCTGTCGGCCAGCGGAATGCTCGTCCCGGAAATCGGCGGCCCGGGCGTGTTCCCCTCGCAGCCCCCCGACTACATGATCCGCAACCCCTGGCGCGAGAGCAAAGGCAAAGACCGCTACCGCCGCGGGCTCTACACCTACTTCTGGCGAACCAGCCCCCACCCGGGATTGATGCTGTTCGACAGTCCCGACTCGCTCGCCACCGCGACCAGCCGGAACCGCTCGAACACGCCCTTGCAAGCGCTGACCCTGCTCAACGACACCGGACACCACGAGTTCGCCCAAGGCCTCGCCAAACGCGTCCTGACCGAGCGTCCCGACGCCGACAACTCCGACCGTATCGCGCATGCGTTTCGACTTTGTTTGACGCGTGCGCCGTCGCCGGATGAGCAAGAAAAACTCGAGCGCCTACTGGCCAACCAGCTCGACGACTTCCGCACGCGCCCCGAGCAAGCCGACGAACTGCTCACCCTAGAAGCCGGCGGCTTCGACCGCGCCGAGACCGCCGCCTGGACCACCGTCGCCGGAGTCCTGATGAACCTCGACGAATTCATCACCCGCGAGTAGCACTATGACGCCCACCGAACAACGCCTGCTCCAGCGCACCCGCCGTCACTTCTTCAGCCAGTGCGGCGTCGGACTCGGCAACATCGCCCTCGGCGGGTTGCTGTCAAATCAGCAGCTCTACGCCGCACCCAACCTCGACAACCCGCTCGAGCCCAAGCAGCCGCACTTCGAACCGAAAGTCAAACGCGTCATCTACCTCTTCATGGCCGGCGCCCCGAGCCAGTTCGAGACGTTCCTGTGGCGGCCGAAGCTCGCCGAGCTCGATGGGAAAGTTCCGCCCGACTCGTTCCTTGACGGCAAGCGTTTCGCCTTCATGGAGCGCTTCACCAAAGAGAAGCCCAAGCTCCTCGGGCCCCAACGCAAGTTCGCCCAGCACGGCCAGTCGGGCGCTTGGGTCTCGGAAATCTTTCCGCACATCGCATCGATTGTCGACGAAGTCTCCTTCATCCACTCGATGAAGACGCCGAACTTCAACCACGCGCCCGCGAAGCTGTTCTTCAACACAGGCTCGACGCGCTACGGACGCCCCAGCATGGGGTCGTGGATCACCTACGGCCTAGGGAGCGAGTCGAAAAACCTCCCAGCGTTCGTCGTCCTACGCACCGGCGAGCGCAACCTGATGGGCGGCACGAACATCTGGGGCTCGGGCTTCCTGCCGACGACCTACCAGGGCGTCGAGTTCCTTCGGTCGAAGGACCCGATCCCGAATCTCTCGAGCCCTCCCGGGGTTACGCCCACGCGCCAGTCCGCCCGCCTCGACGCCATCCGCGAGCTGAACCTCGCCCGCCTGGCCGAAGTCGGCGACCCGGAAATCTCAACGCGCATTTCGTCCTATGAGATGGCGCACCGGATGCAAACCAGCGGCCCCGAGCTGATGGACCTGACGACCGAGAGCCAGGCGACCCTCGACATGTACGGCGCGACGCCGGGCAGCAAGGCCACCTTCGCCAATAATTGCCTGATCGCGCGGCGTCTAATCGAGCGCGGCTCGCGTTTCGTCCAGCTCTACCACACCGGCTGGGACCATCACGGCGGCCGCACCAACAACCTCGCCGAAAGGCTCGACGAGGTCGCCCTTGCCACCGACCAAGCCTCGGCGGCGCTTGTACGCGATCTCAAGCAGCGCGGCTTACTCGACGACACCCTGGTCGTCTGGGGCGGCGAATTCGGCCGCACGCCGATGGGTGAGGTCCTCGAATCCCCGGGGCGCAATCACCACATCGAGAATTTTCCAATGTGGTTTACCGGCGGCGGAATCAAGCCAGGGCAAACGATTGGCGAAGTCGACGAGCTGGGGTTCTTCATCACCAAGGATCCGGTCGAAGTGCACGACGTCCAAGCCACCATCTTGCATCTGCTCGGGCTCGATCACACCAAGCTGACGTTCAAGCACCAGGGACGTGACTTCCGGCTTACCGATGTCGGCGGCAAGGTGATCGAGAAGCTGCTGGCCTAACTAACCAGTCAGGCACAGCGCATGAAATCTCCAGCGCCGAAACCTGAAATTTCGGCCCTGGAATCTCGATTTCAAACAGGCGCAGTGGCCTGAGCTCTGACTCGGTCCGGCTTGCAAGCTTCTCTGGGCCGGCAAAATCGGAGTGGCAACGCGATATCACAACACCTAACAGCGGACGGGCTCCTATGTCGTTTGTTTGGTGGCACTTAGTCCTGTTCGCGGTCGCGGAACTCTTGGTACCAGTTCTGGACGACCTACACTCAAATCATCACCGCCCGGCTTGCGGCTTGGCCAGCCAGATGTTCGGCAAAGGATCAGCGTACGGATAGGCTATCCTACGATGACAGCATGAAGACAAAGCTGGCATACGTAAACCCCCTCGTTCTCAGTATCCTAATCTCCCTGCTTGGCGTCGCGGTAGACAGCCGGGCGCAGGGTCAGGATTCTCCCGGCAGTGCGGACCACCCACTCGTGACGCGCTACGCCGATTCCTTCATCGACGGCTACGAAGTTCGAGACTTTGACGAGTACACGCTGCCGTTGGGACCCGCGGTTAAAGATGCAGGTCGGCGGGTTCCCTCGAAGAAAGAAACCCTGGAGGGCAAGATCACGCGAATCCTCTACCGCGGGCCGGAGGGGCGATCCACTCTAGAAATTCTCCGCAACTACCAGGCGGCGCTGGAATCGGCCGGTTTTGAGACCTTGTTCACCTGCGCCGACAAGGAGTGTGGCTTCTTGTTTCATTGGATCTTCTACCACGAGAGAGAACAGCTACTCCTCAACACAAAAACGAGTGGGTCAGCTTTTGACATACCGCAGAATCTTCGCTACGTGGCGGCCAAAGGGTCGGTTGGCGGGGCGACAGTCCATGTTTCCGTGCTCGTCGCCTTCGATGCGGGGTTCAGCAAGCTGAGCAAGCGTCCGGTGACGCTCCTGGAAGTCGTCGAGTCCCAGGCCATGGACACCGGAATGGTCACTGTGAAAGCCGCGGCCATGGCGAAAGGCATCGACGCCACCGGCCACATTGCGATCTACGGTGTATACTTCGACACCGATAGTGCCGACATCAAGCCGGAGTCCTCAGCCACCTTAGAGGAAATGTCCAAGCTCCTCCAGAGTCGGCCGTCGCTAAAACTGCAGGTGGTAGGACACACCGACAGCCAAGGTGACTACGAACATAACATGGACCTGGCGAGACGCCGGGCGGCGGCCGGCGCGACGGCTCTGGCAAGCCGATACGGAATCGATAGCAGCCGCCTGAGGGCGGCCGGCGTAGGACCTCTATCTCCTGTGGCTTCAAATGACACGCCGGAAGGCCGAACCAAGAATCGGCGCGTGGAACTGGTGAAGCAGTGACGGCCGGTGGAGTCGGATAGGACTGTCTCGTCACGTACGGTCGTTAGCTAGTGGTATCAATGCCCCCCGAAACGTAGCCCTCGACATGTCGGGTCCGCTCGTGTACTCGGAGCGAATCGGCGGCCCGATAGTAGTGGTCGAGATGGAATGAAGCGACTATCAGCGAGCCGTCAGGAGCCGTATTCGAGCCTGTTTCACACACGGTAATGACCGGGGCCCCGACAATCGACACCCTCTTCAGCTCATTGGCGAGCGATCGTAGAACTTGCGGTCTCCTGCAGCACAATATTCCCGGAGGTATCCAGGTAGACGTAGTGTGCGTCGGCCCCTTCGAGAAGCGCCTGTCCCGCGCGGGCGCCCGCGCATTCTGCACCCTCGTCGGCAACCAGCAATTGCACCAGCCCATTGCGAAATTCCGGCAGGAGCGAGGCGCTGCAGACTTCAAGCCCCTGGTCGCTACCGGGCGCAAAGGCCTCAGTGCCATCAGGGTGGATGTAGATCAACTCCTGAGCATCGAACATCTTCGCCGGGAGTATTGGCGCAAGGCCGTCGTGGAAATCGCCCGCGGCCTGGATGTCTGCTTCGCTCAGCATTTCGCCGATCACCTCGCGCGGGACGCGCAGGCTCACGTGGTCGATGGCGATGGCGCCTTCTTTACTGAAATACATCCACCGGTAAGCTTTGACCTCAGCGGCTGCGAGGCCCTCAGAAAACGGCCGCGCACCGTTAAATTTCCACTTGCTCGGCAGCACGGGGTTGCCGTCCGTGTCGATGTAGGCCCAGGAGTATTTGCCGCCGCTGGCCGCCGGCGCCCGTCCACTAACAAATTCGCCTGCACCGGTGAATTCGTTGTTCAGAATTACTTTTCCCTCACTGTCAATCCAGCCATAAGATTCCTTGAGCCCTTCGCCCATAGCCAGGAACCATGCCCGCCCACCGGAAAAACGGCCGAACTCCCAAATGTCCAAGCCACTGAGATCTTTTGGTAGCTCGTCCTCAAGCCAGAACCGGCCGTCACGATCGACGAAGAATGGATGTGGGCTGCCGTCCTTTTGAGTATCGGCCGTCGAACAGCCTAGCGAGAACGGTTGGAGTGGAGACTGACACACACTTCGGTTTCCGACCGAGGTTTCGCAGCTATTGGAGCGAACCACCGGCTCAAGAACATAGTTGCCTGCCCGGTTGATCACTCCCCACATGCCGCCGTCATCGACTATGGCACGCCCTTCGCTGAACGGCTCCGCATACGCCCAGCGCGGTTCGATGGCCCACTCGCCGTCGCGCGTGACGTAGCCCCACTGGCCGTTTCGAGGCATCGGGTACAAGGATGGACCGTTGTCGGCAATGTCCACTCCGCAGGGCGAGATTGCCGCCGCGACCGTCTTCGTAATTTTTTTAACACCACCGGTCATGTCGTGCAGGGGGCCGTCACAAAGCCATTGCGCGCCTTTACCTTCGAGACACCCGGTTACCGCCGATTTGATCTGGGCGTCGATGTCGCCGTCCGGATCGATGGTGAACAGCAATGGCTGGTGGACCCACTCCGGGTTGGGGTGCCGCGTATAGACCATGTCGACTTCACATCCGCGACCATGAGGCCCGAGGATGGAATAGCGAACCTGGGCCTCGACGATTACCGTCGAGGTGTAGTTCGAGCCCGCATTGCAATCAGCGACCTGGCCGGCAAAGCAGGATTCATCCCGGCAGGTCTTGCCGGCTGCCATGGCCTCGTTACCGAATAGGCAGATGATGGTTGTGGTGAGCAAACAGGTGAAGATAGATGTGAAATTGTTCATCAGCGGGGCTCCCCGTTGCCCTCGACTTCATCGATTCCGTAAACGTGGTAGATGGTGGAGTGGCTCAGTGCGGCCGCGGCCAGGAACTTCAGGCCAACACGGACGATCCAACGACGTATCCTCGGCCTTACAGACGACGCCCATGCCGCCTTCACCGAGCTTCTCGGTGATCTTGTAGTGGGAGATGGTGCGGCCGATCACGACGGTCCAACTCTACCCTTCTGCGGATAGGTAATGATAACAAACGATCTCATGAACGACCCGCCGAGGGCCTTCAAAAACCCTGCCTGGAGCGCTCTGAGGCCCTATTTAAGGGGGTTCGAGTGACTTTAGCCGATCGTCAGGTCAACCTAAAAATAATTTATAGTTTCTATCCGTCGGTCTGCTCAAATGGGCGCTTTCAGGGGGCGTCGGCCCCATCAAGGCTCCACCGCGGAGTTTTCACACAGCCAATCATGGCCCCGGATCGACTAAAGCGAACCGCGAAATAGCTGGTTTGAACCGCTTGCTGACTCGCACGACTTAACCTGTCACGTGGGTCCTGACATCGATTAACCATTTATTTTCAAATATTTTCAAACAGTTATGAAGTTCTTCCCTTCCTGATCCGCGCCGGGCGCCATATGATCAAGGCGAGAACCGGATTCCCGCCAGCGGACTTCGCAGATCGCCGATTTTCGCCGGTGCTTGCCGCTACGTATAGAAAATCGCGCAACCCCGGCCTTACTCTGGCGCAACCGCCCGACTCGTCATGTCAGAGGAGACCGCCTCGGGCCCTTCTCGCCGCGTCAGCCGGATCATGAACGGCGTCACCTCGAAGGCCAGCTTCTCCCTCGCCGAGCGCAGCGGAAGCGGCTTCGGGGGAATCAGGGTAATCTCGTTCGTCCACCCATCCATTCGCACCCGTGAGCCGAGCGGTAGCGCGGAGATCTGGCTAACGTCGTCGTAGTCAACATCGGGGGCGCGGCTTTCGACGTCGACCAGCCGCAGCAGCTTCTCCTGCGTCGCCAGCTGATTCCCGAAATTCGCCTCGATCAGGTTGCCGAGCATCTCGGTGCGGCCCGTCAGGTCCTTGAGGAACAGGCCCGCGACGTCGAGCTTGTCGCTGTATGGCGAGTTCAGCAACAACTCGACCGCCTTCTCGCCCGCGGCCTCGATCTCTTCGGGCTCGCGGCTGAGCCACAAGCGGTCAAACACATCGATGTCGTCGAAGATTGTGTAATCGCTGAAGGCATACATCGTCTCCATGCGATGCCCAAGCACGATATGAGCCAGCTCGTCGGCGATCACGCTCGCCAGGCTAGCTTCGTCGGGCAGAACGTCGATCAACCCGCGGCTGATCACGATCGCCTGACCAATTGAAAAGCTCTCGAGCGGCGGCGTCATCAGGACGCGACACTCCACTTCGAGATCGATCTCATTACTCACCAGCAGGTTGTAGACGACGCCGTTCAAGATGTCGTCCACCTCGCCCTTGGCTGCGATCAGCCCCGCCCGCTCCAGCCGCTGAATGACATTCTCCTGAGCCTGATGCTTCCACATCCGGACGCTTTCTAACGGTGTGGTCTGGTCATCCACGCTCTGATCGCGGATCCCCGTCTCGGCGTCGATCAGAATCGCAGTCAGCTCGTCGAGGCGGTTGCTCTGGACGGTGTTGTAGTTCCATAAGCGGCTCTGAGCTTTGAAGCGCGCGCCGACCTTGCCGGTATAGTCTTCGTCCTGGATGTAAACGTACGCCGGAACCCAAAAGTCGCCCCCGGCGTTAACCCGCCAGCTATCGAAGTGGAAGAAAATTGCACCGCTCTCGCCAGGCGTGTAGGCGCCGTTGAATCGGACGATGCGGTAGCTCTCGTCCTCGACCCAGATGCGTCCGATGAAGCGGCCAACTTCGTCGTACTTGGGACGCACGTCGAACACCAGCGCGCGCACTTCGCCCAGGAATTCACGCCGCAAGTAGTCGAACTCGTAGGTCTCACGATCGAGCTCAAAGGCGTCGGGGACGATCATTTGGGCGAATCCCTGAGCCTGGAACCCCTTCTGCCCAAACTTCAAGAAGAGGAAACGGCCGGGCCGCGAAAACCCCCAGCTCTCTGCGAAGGATTCCCACTCGACCCCTTCGTTTCCGATCGTCACCTTGCCCAATAGGTAGTGGTCATCGGTCGGCTGTCCGGCCGGTGTCTCCTCGGGCATCCCCTGGATATAGGTCTCCATGAAGGGCTGGTAGCCCGACATGCGCTCGATGAAGTCTTGTTCGCCGTCGACGATGCGGTCGATCAAGCGATCGACGAGCTGTTGGGCCCGAGTCTCTTGCGCCCCGCTCGGTACGGCTCCAGCTACCAGGCAGGCTAAGACCGCGATTGAAAATCGACGAGGAGTGGTTCTGATTGAGCCCCGAGCCGGTGGCTCGGGGGAACCGTCGCTCGCATGACGTTTAGCCGTTGAAGTTCCGCACCGTTCACCCGATTTGGCATCGCAACCCCGAGCCACCGGCTCAGGGCTCAATCGCGCGACCGAAGCTTGCCCCGGTGGTCTAGATGGCAACACCGCGACAAGCCTAGTAGGCCATTTGGAACCGGATGTGAATCGTAGTGGTGGTGTCGACCGGCCGTCCAAATTGCTTGGCCGGTTCGAACTGAATGCCTTGAGCTGCGGCGATCGCCGCTTGGTCGAGTCCATATCCGAGTCCTCGTACGACTTTGAGCACTTTGAGACGGCTGTCGGCGCCAAAGAGCACCTCCAGCCGCACGTCGCCTTCGACTTTCGTTCGCGCGCGCCTCTTGGGTGTAAACCGGCTGAGGCTTCTTCATGATTCGAATCGGCCGATACGAGCTCGGGCTTGAGGGCGCGGCGGGACCGTCGGCGGTTTGACCCGCCGTCGCGGTCCCGAAAGCGGCGGTCGAAGGACGCCGAGCGGGCTTGCCAACGACCGCGGATGTCGACGCGGATCCAAACCCTACAACCTTCGCTTGGGGTGTCGCGCGGCGAGTGGCGCCGGCGCTTGCCGCGCCAAAGCCGATAGACGCTAATTTCAGCTTGGGTTTGTGACGCTCAAGATCGGCGGCGGCGGTGGAAAAGCCGCCAACCTGGATCTTGGGTTGTGCGATCTCGGGTAGCTCGTCTGGAGGCAGCTCCAGCTGGGGGGCTGACTCAATGACGAGCGAGGGCGTCGGTTTGAGCTCGATCCGTTCCGGCGCGGGTGCGGCCTGGCGCTTCAACTCGAGCTGGATTCGCTTGGGCGCTTCGACGAGCTTCGGCGATTGAATCCGGGGCTTGAGCCGCGGCGGGTCCATCCAGATCGAGGGAGGCGGCGTGACTAGCGTGACTTCTGTGTGAGAGAGCCCGTCAGGCTCGGGCCCAGGGGCGAACGGCCCACTAATGCTGATCAGTAGGGCGATGACCGCGCCGTGCACGATCAGGCTCGCCCCGAATGTACTGCGGGTCTCTTGCCGCTGCTTTGAGTTTGATGGGGGTTCGAGGAATAGGTTCTGGTTCACAAAGATCCTGTCACTCCTGCCAGGGACGCAGGCGGAGCCTTAGGATTCGTATCGGCCGTTCCGGCGGAGCTTTACAGGCTGGCCCGGACTTCTCAGTGCGCCGTACTGGCGCGAACACCCTGCGGGGTGAAAGGCCCCGCCGATGAAGATGTCGGTCGACATCGAAGCTGGCGAGCAGCGTGGTCCGGTAACGGGTCGAGCTGAAGCCTCGCGACAAAGTCCGGGTAAGCCGGGCGAGCAAGCCGTTAGGCCGTAACGCGCAGTATGCCTGAGCAGGCCTCGAAAGTGAAGTTGCGGACGCCGACCCGCCTGAGAAACGGGGAAGGCCGCAGCAACCGGGAAGCGACCGACGCATGCACCGGTTGGGTCCGCCGGGGTAGTGGGCGCGGCATGACGGTGAAGGGGGTTCGTAGTCAAAGGCGGGAGGCCCGGTGCGGTGGAGGTCGCAACTCCAAACGTCGCCTACAGGGCGGCGGCCGCGGCGGGGAGTCGGACAGGGCCGTAGTAGTGAAGAAGCAGGGTAATGCCTGTGGAGCGAGGGGCCCTGACTTCCGGCATGCTTGTCAACGAGCGAGAGGACGAGGCGATTGGCGATAAGCCTAGCAACGCCGTTAGGATCCGGAAGCTCGGGCGCAAGCTCTGCCTCAAAGCGAAGCAGGAGATGGGCGTGCTGCGCCTGCGCGGGGCGCAACTGGGGCCGCCGCCTGCGACAGCGATGAGGTGAAGCCGGTCGGAGAGCCGGATGCGGGAAATCCGCACGTCCGGTTCGATGAGCGGGGACGGGAAACGGAGCCAAGGCGGAGACTGAGACACTGGCGCAAGGCGAAAGCGGCCAGCAACAGCTACTCCCTCCGCCTAAAGCCACCGCGCCCGTCCTCGACTCCACCCACCTGAGGGCGTAAGCACGCGATAGCCTTGGGGCGATTAGCCCCAGGGGATCGTGCGACCTTCCCACTCGCCAAGCCCCCAAAGGGGCGCCCCTTCGGGGCTTGAACCCAACACTCCGTCTTGTGTTGCTAGGCCTCGTGTTCCTAGGGCTACCGCCCCAAGCTGTTATTTCGAACGCGCCTGCGGCGCTGCGCGGCCATCTGAGCGTAGCTGGTACGTTCAGACAACGTTGAACGCATTAGAGTTGCGGCTCTCGGTCATATTTGTGTCGCGCACCCCGGCTCGACCGGCTCGACCGGCTCGATGGGGCAGTTTGCAGCTCGAGCCCCCTATGCTAGTCTTGAGGCCAAGGTGCGAGCTCGAACGGCAGTCCTGACCCTTGTTTTGGCGGGCTTGGGATCCGCGCAGACCCTGACCATCGAGGAGTACGAGCCGAAGTCGACGCTGGTCGCCGCCGAGCACCCCGTTCCGCGCGCGAAGTTCCCCGTCATCGACGTCCATTCGCACCATCGCGGCAATACCACGGCCGAGGCGCTCGCCAAAATCATCGGCGAGATGGACGAGCTGAACCTGCGCGTGCTGGTCAACCTCAGTGGACGCTATGGCTCGCAGCTCGCCACGACGGTGAAGAATTTCCGTGGCCGCCACCCCGACCGCTTTGCCGTCTTCGCTAACCTCGACTTCAGCGGGATCGACGACCCCGATTGGGGCGAACGCGCGGCTGCGCAGCTCAGCGAAGACGTCAAAGCCGGCGCTCAAGGGCTGAAATTCTTCAAAAACTTTGGGATGTCGACGCGCTACAGCGACGGCCGGCGGGTCCCGGTCGACGACCCCAAGCTCGACCCGGTCTTCGAAGTCTGCGCCCGCGAGGGCCTGCCGGTTCTGATCCACGTGGCCGAGCCCGCGGCGTTCTTCGAACCGCATGATCGATTTAACGAGCGTTGGCTCGAGCTCAAGCTCCGCCCGCGGCGCAAGCGCCCTCCCGAGCCGAGCTTCGAGAAACTGATTGGCGAGCGCGATCACCTTGCCGAGCGCCATCCCAAAGTCAATTTCATCTACGCCCACATGGGCTGGCATGGCAACGACCTCGGCCGGTTGGGCAAGCTTTTCGAGCGTCTCCCAAACGTGCACGTGGACGTTGCGGCCGTGCTTTATGAACTAGGCCGGGTGCCGAGGTCGGGGCGCGACTTCATGGTCAAATACGCCGACCGGATTCTGTTCGGTAAGGACTCGTACGAGCCGTCGGAGTTCCCCTACTATTGGCGGGTGTTCGAGACTCGCGACGAGTACTTTGACTACTACCGGCGCTATCACGCGCACTGGCGGATGTATGGGCTCGGGCTTCCCGACGATGTGCTCAAGAAGGTGTATTACAAGAACGCGTTGCGGTTGATTCCGGGGATCCCGGCGGAGGGGTTCCCTGAGTAGGCTTGGCTTCAAGGGCGCGACATGTCGCGCCCCTACCTTGCTATTCGCGGCCATATTGGCCGTTGGTGCGAATGCGGCGGAGCACTCGTTCGCGACGGTCGAATCGCACTACGAGATCAATTTGTCCGAGATTGGCTCGGCCCGCTTGCGAATTACGCTAGACGCTGCTTGCCAGACCGACCCCTGCGACTTCCAGATGGCAGTCTGGAGCGCGACCTATCAGGTTCGCGACTTCTCGCAGTTCGTGCTGGAGCTCAAAGCGCTCGACTCCGCCGGCAAGCTTCTGCGAACGACGAAGGTCACCCCGTCGACGTGGCGGGTTCGTGGCCAGGCCGCCAAACGCGTACGGCTCGAGTACAGCGTGCTCGCCGATCGTCCGGGACCATTCGGCGCCTACGCCGACGAAGATCTCGTCAATCTCAACCTTGCGCAGGTGCTGATCTACCCGGTCGACGGCGTTGACGGCGCCTTCTCGCTCGACCTCATCAATCGTCCCGCGAATTTCAAAGAAGCGCTGGAGCTGCCTTTGTGTCGGCGCGGATACTGCGCGGCTGACTTCGCGACTCTGGTCGATACGCCGGTCCATCTGGCCGACTTCGAGGCCACGCAATACGAAATCGAAGGCAAGCGCGTGCGCGTGGTCGCGTCCGGCTCTCCTGGCCGGTTCGATCTCGACTTGCTAGAAAACACCACGCGCCGCATCGTCGAAGCAGGCGCTGAGCTGATGGGCGAGCTGCCCTTCGAGCGCTACACATTTGTCTACGTATTCTCCGACGGCGACGGCGGTGGAATGGAGTATCGCAACGGGACTGTCATCTACGGCCCCGCCGATTGCCGAACGTGTGGCATGCCGGCGCTGAGCGCGCACGAGTTCTTCCACCTGTGGAACGTCAAGCGGATCCGGCCTGAATCGATGGATCCCGTCGACTTTAGCCGTCCGAATCCGAGTCCGTCGCTGTGGTTCGCCGAGGGCGTGACGTCGACCTACGCGCAATACTTGCAGATTCGCGCGGGGCTGATGGCGGGGACGGATTTGATTTCGCACGTCGAGCAACTCATCAACGACTACGAAACCCGACCGGCGGCGCGGCTACAGTCCGCCGAAGATTCGAGCGTCGAGGCCTGGCTCGAACGCTACCCCGCCTACAGCCGAGGCGACCGTAGCGTCTCCTACTACCTGAAGGGCGAATTGATCGGTCACTTGCTGGATATCGCGATCCGGCATCACTCCGGGAACCGCAACAGCCTGGACGACGCGATGCGCCGCTTGAACGAAAACAGCGGCTTGTTCGCCGATTCCCAAGAATTGGCAACGCTGATGGGTGAGCTTGCCGGAGTCGACTTCGAGCCGATCTTCGACCAACTTGTCCGCACGGCGGAGCCGATTCCCTGGGACGAATATCTCGGCTACGCGGGCTTGCGGCTCATCTCCGAACAGCGCGAGCAGACGACCGCGGGCATGACCCTGGCCAATCCTGCCGGGCTGGGCATGGTCGTCGTCGAGGTTCTTGCGGGAGGTCCGGCCGAGAAAGCCGGTTTCCGGCGCGGGGATCGTCTGGTGCGAATCGAGGGCCGGCGTGTTTCCGGCGCTGCCTATGAGATTGGCCGGCGGATCGCCCGGGCGTCCGGAAGGGCGACCGAGATTACGATCGAACGCCGCGGCCTGTTTCACACCCTGCGGCTCAAGCCCGGCAAGGTCACTTCGACCCAGTACCGGATCGTCGATCAGGACCAAGTCAGCGCCGCCCAGCGAAAGGTCCGCGAAGGCTGGTTGACCCGAACAACCGATTCAATAGCGCCATCCCTATAATAGCGCCATCCCTATAATAGGGACTTGTCTTTCGCCGAGAATCAGGGCTCCCCAGCGGACTCGAGCGCCGTCGACCGGGCGGTCAACAGCGGTTGTCGGCGACTTGCCTTTCAAGTAGCGCTCCGTGAGGGGTTGAGCGCGCTGGCGCTCGTCCTTGGCGGCGTCGTTTTGTTGCTTGCCCTGGGAGCGATACAGTTTCCCCCAATTCTCGTGGGAGTGTTTCTCGTCGCTGGAGTCGCCACCGCCGTTTACGAATGGCGCCGCCGCCGTCCGCGGCCTTACGAAGTCGCCCAGCTACTTGATGAGAGCTACAGGTCGCACGATCAGATCTCGACCGCGTACTTCTTCAGCCGTCATAGCGATGCCGGCGGGCCCGCAAATTCCATCGTCGCCTCACGCGCCGCGAAGGCCGCCGAGCACGGCGACCCGTCGATGGCGTTCCCGTTCCGCGTTCCGCGGGTGGCTTATGCGGTTGTCGGTCTCGCCGTTCTCGCCGGGGGGCTGCTGGTTGCCCGGACTCAGGGGCGTTTTACTGTTGTGCTTCGTCCTCCCGCGACGCCTGGCGCGCCGACGCCCGAGCTGAACCCGCTACCGCCGACGGAAGAAATGGACACCCTTCCCCCAGAGATGGCCGCGCAAGATCCGGCTCAACCGCTCGATCGTCAAGGCGAGACGGAAGAGATCCAAGATGCGATCTTCCCGGAAGACGAAGCCGCCGCTAGCGATGACGAGCCTTTTGAAATGCCGGACGTTGAAGGTCTCTCGACTGGAGAAGAGCACGGCGACGAGATCGCTAGCTCTCAAGGCGAAGGCGAGGGCGGCCCCGACGAAAAGGGAACAAAATCGGACGAAGAAGCGACCGAACAAGCCGAGAACGACCCTGGCGGAGACTGGGACGAGAAATCGAGCGGCCTACTCGACCGCCTTCAAGACGCTTTCCGCAACATGATGGAAAACATGGGTCTCGACCCGCCGCAAGCCGCTGAAGGTCAGCCGCAGAGCTCGAGCGAAGGCGATGGTTCGGAGGAATCGGCTGAAGGCGGCGAGCAAGCCGAGGCGGATGCGAACGCCGCCGGCGGTCAACCCAGCGACGCCGAAATGGAAGGTGGCGAGCCCAGCGATCAGGCCTCGCAACAGAGCGCCGAGGGTTCTGGCGGAGAAGACAGCGACCAGAGCGCGCCCAACGGCCAGGCGGCATCGGCCTCTGGCACTGGAGATGGCGACAAAGAGCTTGCCGCCCAAGCCGAAACGCAAGCCGCCATGGAAGCCCTAGAAGAGTTCTACATGCAGCGCGCCGAAGACCTCACCGGCGAGATCATGGTCGAGACCAGCTCGGTCGAACAAGACGCCCGCATGCCCTATCAGCCCACTTCGACACAGCACGCCGATCGCGGTGGCGCCATTACGCGCGACGAAGTTCCACTCGCCTACCAGCGCTTCGTCCAAAAATACTTTGAGAATCTGCGTGCAAATGAGCAGTGAAGAATGCCCGCCACCGAAGCCCACGTCGAACACATTACCAACCAACTTGCGGGAATCCGCGCCGAAATCGGCAAGGTCATTGTCGGGCACGAAAATGTTGTCGAAGGGGTGCTGACCGCCATGGTCGCCGGCGGACATGTGCTGCTCGAAGGGGTGCCTGGCCTGGGCAAAACAACGCTGCTGCGGACACTCGGCGAAGGGATGCGCCTGGACTACTCGCGCATCCAGTTCACGCCCGACCTGATGCCGGCTGACATCCTCGGCAGCATGTTCATGCAGTCGGACGGCGATGGCGTGAAGGCCTTGAAGTTCGACCCGGGCCCGATCTTCGCCCATCTGGTCTTGGCGGATGAGATTAACCGCGCCACTCCGCGCACGCAGTCCGCCTTGCTCGAAGCGATGCAAGAAAAGACCGTCACCAGCGGGACGCAGACCTACAAGCTCGAAGACCCGTTCTTGGTGATGGCGACCCAGAACCCGCTCGAGATGGAGGGCACGTATCCACTTCCGGAGGCGCAGTTGGACCGCTTCATCCTGAAGATTCTGGTCACCTACCCCAATCGGGAAGAGCTCGCGGCGATCGTCGATCGCACGATCTCGTCCGTACGTCCGGAAATCGAACCGCGCCTCGACCGCGATCAGGTGCTCGAAGTCCGAGCCCTGGCCCATGAAGTCCTCGTTGCCCCACACGTCCGGGACTACGCCATCGACCTGGTCCTGGCGACGCAGCCCGGCCAGCCGCAAGCCCACGACGCCGCCGTCAAGTACATTCGCTATGGGAGCTCGCCGCGCGGAGCTCAGTCGTTGATTCAATGCGGACAAGTTCGGGCTCTGATGCGCGGGCGGATGAACGTCAGCATCGAAGACGTACGTGAATTGGTGTTACCGGCGCTGCGGCATCGCATCATCTTGAACTTCGACGCTCACGCCGAAGGCAAAACTGAAGACGATATCCTGCGCGAGATCTTGGCGTCGGCGGCTGTACCGGCAGACGGGTGACCCTTGAGCCCGCCGCCGGTGGCGGCGGGTTGGAATATCGCTCAGGCGTCTCCCGCTAGATGCAACCTACGCCCCCCCATGTTGCCTCCCTCCCGCCGCCACCGGCGCCGTGAAAAAAACACGAGTGGGTGATGTGGCGCGGACCTCCAGGTCTGCAGCGCCGACATTCCTGTCGGCGTTTCGGCTGCTAAACCCGCCAAGGCTCTGATTTCCCGCAGGTTGGGCGTATAGCTCGAAGTCCGACGGCGACAAGAATGTCGCCGCTGCAGGCAAGAATGCCTGCACCGCACAGCGCCGCCGATATTTTTTCACGGCCCCGGTGGCGGCGGGTTGCGTACTTGCGCGGGCATCTGGAGGTGAATGTTCACGGGAGACGCCTGAGCGAGTTCCTTCCCGCCGCCACCGGCGCCGGGCTCAGTCATAAGCCCCGGTGACGCACCATTTGCCCGTCGATAGTTCATAGCAAATCCGATACAACCGCCCCTCCACCTCAACGTCCCACTCCTGGTATTGCCAAGGCTCGTCCGTCCACCATTCCCCGCAAACTCGCCAAGGGCCCGACCTCGTCGTGATGGGGCCTGAGGCGGGCTCCGTGTCGAGGTAAACCGGCGTTTCCCCGCGCGAAATTACCTTCGCCGTCCAGGGCGGGCGAAAGCACCGAAACATGGGACGTGGCGCAGGCCCCAAGGCCTGCCGCGTCGGCTCCCAAGCCGACGCATGGGTCTTCGTGACGAACGTCGCGACAGTTGCCGCTCCTGGCCGATGAGTATCCGGCGCAACTGGCGTCCCCACGCGCTCTTGGCCGACCAATCCGCTTAACCTCGCCAAGGTCACGGCAAGCTTTTCCGGGCTCGGCAGATCCGGCGCAAAGAGCGAAAACTGAGTCCTTCGTCGCTCGGTGGGAACCACCGCGACCGCCGCTCCGACAATCGCCGCCGGCGGCGGATGGGCTGACAAATCGAGCCTCGCTAGGGTTAGTAGCGTTCGCGGATCGGTCAAAGGGTAGGAGAGCTCGAGCGTCCGCTCGAACGAGTCGCCATTAGCCAGCTTCAGAACGGTCTTCAACTTGGCGACGGCTAAGCTGTGGCTTTCGAGCTTGAAGGATAGCTTTTCGAGCATCCCCGAGAGCGCAAACGAGAGCGGCTCGATCTCGCCGACTTCCCAATCGAAATCCTGCTTTTCCTCGAGCTCGGGCGGCGTCTCGTGGGCCTTGAGCAGCGACGTTTCCTCACCCCTGGCTAGCCGCGCCATGCGGGCGCCACGTTCGCCGAAACGTTCGACTAGGTCGTCTTCGGAAAGCTTGGCCAACTCGCCGACCGTCCGAATCCCCCAGCGAGCCAGCGTTTCACGCTCGGGTTCATCGAGCGGTAGGACGTCCAACGGCTGGACGGTTAGAAAGCCCGCTTCCTGGCCGGGATAGATATGCGTGAGTCCGCTATGGGTACGCGTCGCGCATAGAGCGACGAAGCGGTTTTGCGAAACGGCGATGTTGGGCGCGAAGCCCAGATGTTGGGTTCCGTGGAGGAGCTGCGCGGCGGAGGCGTGGGGTTCGCGCAGGCCTGTGAAGTCGAGCAAGATCAGCCCTGGGGCGGAATCCTCGAAGCGCGGAGTAGCCGATTGCGCTAGGTCGAGCAATTGCTTCTGCGAGCGCTGCTCGGCTTCGGGGTCGCGTTCGAGGACGGTTAGGGCTCCACCGCCGTGGAAGTTGAATCGTGAGCGAGCTTCGGCCAGCGGCATTCCTTCATGGATTCGCCCCTTGCGCGCCGGCTCGTTGGCGGAGAAGACGAACTGATTGGGGGCCTCGCCGGTAATGACGGCGACCGCGCCAGGTTGCCGGCCGCCGCGGGTAAGGACCGCAGTGGCGAAGTCCGCTATCTGTAGCACGGCGAAGAGCGGTTGCATGGCTAAAAACCGCTTGCTAACGCGCGCGGTTCCGTTATCGCGAGCTTGCGCTCGACCTCGACCTCGAACGCTAAGCCGTCGAGAAGAAGGGAAACGCCTCGTTTGCCTTCCCAGTGAACCTTCGAGCGAGAAAGCGCTAGCGAAACGCCCGCCGCACTTCCGACCAGGCGTCGCTCGGACAACGTAACCAGAGCGGTCGAAGTATGCTCGATCGCCTGCTTGAGTCGCACCCACTGACGACGCTTCCACTCACGCTGCTTGCGAAGGCTTAGCCCGCCCAAATCGATGACGATCACGCCAAATCCGCCGGCTGAAGCGACGAGATTCGCCGCCTGCCAAGCGTGGTCGACCGGCTGTTGTTTTAAGGCAAGCTGCTGGTAACGCG
Source organism: Bryobacterales bacterium (assembly GCA_965247515.1). Classification (GTDB taxonomy): domain Bacteria; phylum Acidobacteriota; class Terriglobia; order Bryobacterales; family UBA6623. The sequence goes on from OZ252029.1 coordinate 4,426,189, forward strand.
GGAGCTCGCGAGATTCACAGCGAATCCACAGCAAGCGGTCGAGCGCGATTCCGGCCGCTAGGGTCGAGCGGGGGTCGAGACAGTCGGTGGCGTCGATATAAGCGGCGACCTCTCCGCGCTGAGTCGCCTGGGCTAGCAGGGAGAAGAGCAACGCCGTCCGTCCCGAGGACTCTGGGCCGGTGACTTCGCTTATCCGTCCGCGCGGCAGCCCCCCGTCGAGTTGAGAGTCGAGACGCTCCAGACCCGTCGTCGCCGGCGGGTAGTTGGGGGTCTCTTGTTTGGGCAGGGCTCGGCCCAAACCTCGCTTGCGCAGCAAAGTTTCCAGATCTCGAATTTGGGTCGAGGCGGACAGGCGTATTCCCTTTTTGTTCGCCATGTTATGCTGCCACGATTTGAGCTGAAAAGCAATAGTGGTTACACTGGGCCCACCAAGCCATGCATTGCGGAAGTTGCGGAGCCGAGATCGAATACGAACAAGCGTTTTGCGCAAGTTGCGGCGCACCCAGTCCCGCCGCGGCGTCTGTGGGTGCTCCGAGCTCAAACACGGTCAGCTTCGAGTTCACTGCGTCAGCGTTGCCGCTGTTCGGCTGGATGTTGCTGGTCGGCTTCAGCTTTGTCCTCATCGTGCCCGCGCCATTCGCCATGGTTTCGTGGTGGCGTTGGTTTTACTCGCACGTCAGACCCAGCGACGGCCGCGCATTCGAATTCAAGGCTGGCCCAGGGGATCTATGGATCTTCACGACGGTCTACGCAGTAGTGACCTGGTCGGGGGCGTTCACGGGTTGGACGGGGGAAGAAGACGACGCGTTGGTTGGCCTCGTATCGCTTTTTCAGATGCTGGGCAGCATCGCGATGATCTGGTGGGGCATGAGACTGGTTGCCTTCTGGACCGACCGCGACAACCAACGCCTGAGCTTCAGCGGCTCGTTCCTGGGGATACTCGGCTGGACGCTTGCTTCTTACGTCGGCTTCTTAACGATCATTGGTTGGGCCTGGGTCTACGAGCACTATTCACGCTGGCTTGCCGGACGCGTGGAGGGGCTCAAAGGCCGCCTAGAGTTTGTCGGCAAAGGACATCAGATCCTCTGGCGAGGGTTTGTGATGATTTTGTTCTGTTTGCCGATCGTGACCATTCCCTGGGCGACGCGGTGGCTCTACGCGTGGTACATCGAGCAATTCCGGTTAAACCCCGATTTGGTGTAAGAGCCGAGAACTCTTCGGAAATCGCTCTTACCCTCGCCAGTTATCCAGTTGAAGCGGATGGCCCAGATCAACAATCCGCTGGTAATGTCGGATGTTGCCGCTTACAAGCTCGAGATCATGGGCGAGGGCGGTTGCGGCGATGATCGGATCGGCACGACCGATCGGCTGCCCCGCAAGTTCTAATTCCGCTTGTAGCTGACCTGCAACTCGAGCGATCTCGATACTCACAACGAGAACTTCAATCGAAGCTACGCGCTGATCGAACTCATCGAGACGTTTGGCCAAACCGGCTTTATGTAAGCCTTTGACGACTTCGATTACTGTAATTGCGGATATCGTGAATCGCCCAAAATCGTCTATATACGACGACGATGTTTTCCGAACGACAGGATTGATCCCTTGAAAATTTCAGAGAGGATGTCGGTATCAAGAAGGGCCTTTTTCACCTAAGTCCCGACTGCGGCGATCCTCACGATCTCGCATGGCTTCTTCGACGATTCGATCGAGTTTTTGAGCATCAGAAGCCATCCACCCTAAAAGCTGTGGCTTGGCGCTGCCGTTCTGGGGCGCACCTTTTTTTGGGGGAGACTGGAGATCGACGGGCATGACTTCTTACATTGTTGCCAGCCTTACTCTAGCATCGGAGCGAGGTCAAGACCTTATCAGCCTTGTTTTCGTGATCCGGCTTCGGTACGGTAGGCGCGAACAGAGTTGTTGATTAAGCCTCGGAGAAGTGAGCCCATGAAACATCACGTTGCCATCTTATCTATAGCGTTTTGCCTTGCCGCGTCCGCGGGCGAGCTGCAGCAGGTCTCTCCCGAGCAGGTCGGGCTTTCGACCCAACGGCTCGAGCGCATCGATAAAGTCATGGAAGGCCACGTCAAGGCCAACCGCATGTCCGGCGGCGTCGGACTGATCGCAAGGCGCGGCAAGATCGCCTACTTCAACTCCTGGGGGCAGCTGGACAAGGAGAACTCCAAGCCCATGGGCAAGAATGCGATCTTTCGCATGTATTCGATGACCAAGGCCATCACCGGCGTGGCGGCGATGATTTTGTTCGAAGAAGGGTATTTCTTCATCAACGATCCGGTGTCGAAATTTTTGCCTGAGTTCGGCGGACTCGAGGTCGCCGTGGAGAAGAAAGACCCCAAGACGGGCAAGCGGATCGCGAAAGCCCCGCTGCTGCATCAGCCGGGCACGACTTACCAATACGGCTATGGCACCGACGTGCTGGCGCGATTGGTCGAGGCGGTTTCAGGCGTTCCCGTCAACAAGTTTTTCTCAGAGCGAATCTTCAAGCCGCTGGGCATGGGCGACACGGATTTTTACGTACCGGAGAACAAGCGTGACCGCTTAGCCGTTCTCTACGCGCCGAACAAAGACAAGACCGTGAAGCGCTCCACCGCCCCGGCGCAAGACAAATACGGCAAGCCCACGACGCTATTCCAAGGGGGCACGGGCCTGCTTTCCACCACGATGGATTACGCGCGCTTCTATCAGATGCTGGCCAACTGGGGTGAGCTCGACGGTGTGCGAATCCTCGGCCGCAAGTCGGTCGAGTTGATGAGCGCGGACCACCTCAGCTACATCGAGAATCCGACGGGGGCCCCCGGGTGGGGATACGGGCTGACGTTCGCGATCAACCGCGGTCCCGGCAAGACGGGCAGGCTGGGATCCAAGGGCGAATACCGTTGGGGCGGGGCCGCTGGGACGCGGTTCTGGATCGACCCGGCTGAAGAGATGTTCGGCGTGTTCATGGTCCAGATCCTGCCGCACAGCGGGCTCCGTTACGGGGACGAATTCAAGCGATTGGCCTACCAGGCAATCGTCGACTAGGCGCTGTGGCGAGCGCACTTACGGGATTTACGGTCGTCGACTTGACCACCGGAGCGGCCGGAGCTTTGGCTACGTGCCTGTTAAGCGAGCACGGCGCGCGGGTCATTCGCGTGGTTGGGTCTGGCGGGGATGTCTTTCGTGAAGGAGGCTTTGTCGTTTGGGATCGCGGCAAGGAGTGCGCCCGACTCGATTGGGAAGACCTCGATGAGCTGATCCAGACGGCGGATGTATTGGTCGAGGACCTCGCGCCGTCGGACCCCCTTCAGCGGTACGTTGACTACGAACGCCTGAGCAAGATCAACCCCGGCCTTGTCTCCTGTTCGATTACCGCCTACGGCAAGCGCGGGCTTTGGAAGGACGAGCCGCCGATCGATGACCTCGTGCTGGCGCGGTTGGGTGTGCTGAATGCGATGCCTGGTCACCGGCCGGCGCCGGTGCATCTCGTCCATCCTCTTCCGAGCGTCGGCGCGGCCCTGCTGGCGGCGATCGGAATCTCGGCGGCGCTCTACGCCCGCGAAGAGAGCGGCCGCGGCCGCACGGTCGAAACGTCGCTCATGGCCGGCACGCTGATGTACCACCCCAAGGTGACCGGCACAACGCTCGAAGTCGTGCCGTTCCAGACGCATCCGGCGGGCAGTGCGGCGTTCTACGCTAACTATGAATGCTCGGATGGCGAGTGGGTGCAGATGGGCTGCGTGCACCCTGGTTTCGTCGTTGCGGCCGCGGGCGTTATGGGCATCGAGGAGACGCTGGCGGATGCCCGCTTCGGCGCCGGCCGGCCTCCCGACCCTGACGACGCTCTCGAGCTTAGGGCGATTGTCGAGAAGGTCATTCGCGCGAAGCCTTACGAACATTGGGCGCGGGCGTTCGAGGAGGCCGACGTCCCCTACGCGCCGGCACGTTGGACCGAAGACAGCCTCGACGACCCGCAAGTGCTTCATAACGAGATGGTCCTTGAGCTCGACGATCCGGTCCATGGCAAGGTGGCCCAAATGGGCGTCGGGCTGAAGCTGTCTGAGACGCCGGGGAGAGTCCAAGGGCCGAGGCGGTCCGATGCGACCCACGCCTCCGGCGGACAGCGTCGACCTTTGGTTGACGGCTGCTCAGACGCCCCTCCCCTAGCCGGGATTCGACTGCTGGAAATCTCAAATCTCATTGCAGGCCCGAATACCGGGCGCTTGTTGGCCGACCTCGGCGCGGACGTTATCAAGATCGAACCGCCCATCGGCGACATCGCGCGGCCTCTGGGCCGGACGTACTTCTACGGCGTGAACTTTAACAAGCGCTCGGTCTGCGTCGACGCGCGCACACCTGAAGGCAAACAGGTTGTGCAGCGAATCGCGGCCACGTCCGACATTCTTCTCGCGAACCTGCGTCCAGGAGCCACCGAACGGATGGGCATCGGCCCGGCGCTCAACCCGAACTTGATTGAGATTCACCTGACCGGGTATGGCTGGACAGGGCCTTACTCCAAGCGGCCGGGCATCGACCCCTTGGCTTCGGCCTATATCGGACTGCTGCGGGCGCAGGGGGGCCGGGAGAATGCTCCGGTGTTTCCGGCCGAGCTGGCGCCGACCGACTACACGACCGGAGCAGTTGGCGCTTTCGGGGCCGTGCTGTGCTTACTGACCCGGAAACGCGACGGGATCGTGCAACGAGGCGAGTCAAACTTGCTCTATGGCGCTGTGCTGTTGTGTTCGGAGTGGTTCACCCACTACGACGGCCGCCCATCGCGCCCGCTTGCAGATAGGGAGCAATTGGGGCTCAGCGATCATCACCGCTTGTTCAAGGTGTCTGATGGCTGGATCTACGTCGTGGCCGACGACCACCAGGAGGCCTTTAGCGATATCGCCGGCAGCCTGACTGAGTTGACGGCAGCCAAGTGTCTCGACCGCCTGGCCGAGGTCGGAGTCCCCGCCGCCCCCGCGCTATCAGGCTACGGCGAAGCGTTCCTCAACACGGTGCACGCGGTCGAGAGCGACATGGTGGCCGAGCGGGAGCATCCCACCGGCGGCGCCATGCGCTTCTCCTGGAACTACATCAGATTTGGCGGCGGCCAGCCGAGCCAGGGCCGGCCGACGCCGATATTAGGCGAACACAACCGTGAGGCGCTCGCCGAAGTCGGGTTCGACTCTGAGGAAATCGAGCGGTTTTACGAGGCGGGCGTCATCAAGACCGAGTCCCTGAGTTGACACCGCTACATGTCGACACGTGAGGTGCGTTCTCCGAGCACCCTGCGTTAGCGGGGTGTCTTCCACTCACGGTTGTTGCCGTCGCCTGGGGTAACGGGAAGACACCCCGCTCACGCAGGGTGCTCGGATTTCTGCCACGATGTGCGGAAATCGTCGAAATACGTACTAACGGGTCTGGCACGTGACCGGGGCGCGGAACTCAGCAAGTAAACGCGCCGTTAACGCCGGTGGTCCAAGAACCAGGCGTAGAGATCCCAGCCCTCATAGACCCGTGTCCAGACGTTGTGGCCGAGGTCCTCATGGACCGTGAAGCGCACCTCAGGATGCCCAGCCGCCTCGATTGCGGCTGTGGCTAGAACGATACGTTGGATGGTCATGATCCTAATCTACGTCAAACGTCACCGCTCGGCCACGCTCGATCTTGAGTCCGCGTTTGCCGTTCAATAATCCCAACAGATCGTCGCCAAATAACCGCAGAGCGCCTTCGTTCAACAGCCCCGATTCCCGCAAATCCTCCGGCGTTTCAAACGACGACCGCAGCAACAATAGCTGCGTGTCGTTGTCGAGCAAATACCGCAGAGGGACCTCGTTCTCTTGCGCAAGGAAGTTCAAAAAGCACTTCAGCGCCGTAAGCGCGGAAGACTCACGGGAGGTTGGCTCGAGCTTTCTCGGGGGAGTCTCCAACCCGTCTTCCGGGGCGTCGAGCGCTTCTTCGATCGCCTTGAGGATTTGCTGTGGACCGTAGTCTCGGACGCGATTCCCTAGCCCCCTGAAGTTCGCGAGCTCCTCTGCCTTGCGGGGTTGAGCGCGGGAGAGCTGGACCAGGACTTGATCTTCCGCCAGCCAGCGCCGTGGAATATCGGTTCTTCTGACACGCTCTTCGCGCCAACTCGCCAGCCGCTTGAGAACCTCGTACTCGCGAGGTTTGAGGCGGCTGTTTTGAGCGAGCTTGCTAGCGACCGCGTCTCCATTGGATTGATATTTCGCGGGGTCGGCCATCTCAGCCGCCAAACTTAGCGCCCAATCGCGTCGCCCGCGCCGGTCGAGGGCTTCGAGCATTCGTTCGCCCAGCTCGACTAGGAATTCGACGTCGGCAGCCGCGTACTCAATCATTGCCGTCTGCAGCGGCCGCTTGAGCCAGTTCGTCCGTGAGTGGCCTTTGGGCAGGTCGACCTTCAAAGTCTTCTGGAGTAACGGGCCGAGGCCGATCTGGTCGCCCCGTCCGGTTAAGGCCGCCGCAATCGAGGTGTCGAGAATCGGGCTGGCGACGATCCCATACTCGTGGTGCAGGCACTCTTGATCTTGCTCGGCCGCGTGCAGGACTTTGGTGATGCCAGGATTTGTGAGGACGTCGATGATGGGCGCCATCTCCTCGTTGGACAACGCCAGCGGGTCGACCAGCCAGACCTGCTCGCGGTCGGCGAATTGCAGCAGACCGAGCTGAGGGTAGAACGTTTTTTCGCGCAGGAACTCCGTGTCGAAGGCGATCAGGTCGCTTTCGGCGAGGCGGGCCGCGGCGTCCTTCGCCTGCGAGGCCTCGGTAATCGGCTCTTGAGCCGAAACAGGGGAACTTTGCGGAGCGGACGATCCGCGGCCGCGGCGAGTGCGTCGTGGGCCGGGCATGTAGGCGGGCGCTTCTAGGCTATCAGAGCGGGCGGGGGAGCGGTCAACCTTGTATTACCAGGCAGACCAAGCAGCCGCTAGACTAGAGCCAATACTGTTCACTTAAGGCCGAATTGCAAGTCTGTTCGCGGAACCCGCTCCCTTGCGGTCGCGGCTCTGACGCCTACGGGTTAACATTTGCCTCGCGATGTCAGAGCCGCGACCGCAAGGGAGCGGGTTCCGCATTCAGATCGCGCACCGCCACCGCAAAAGCCCTTAAGTAACGAGTACTGGGGCTAGAGCCCTAACCCCGAGAGATCTCTCGCCTGTCCCGCAGAGCCGCCGGTTGGACGCGAAGCTTCAGCTTCATTCAGCTGAGTGCCGAATCTTTTCGCGCAGCTGGTCAACGTGCGCGCACCACTCATTCGGAGTGAAATCTACCGGGTGTCCTGATTGGTCACCTTCTTGGGCCAGCCGTATTAGCTCGGCCGCTTCTTCTGATTCACGCCGAATGAGATCTTCTAGGTAGTCGCTGACAGTGCCGTATCGTGGACTGGCAACCTGAGACTCAACGAATTCGCGAGCGGCAGTCGAGAGTTCAATTGTCAGCGTTGACATGGATCTTATGATGAACCGCGACCGAGGGACTGTCAACGACCGGGAGGAACTCGAGCGAAAACCTCATTCAGGCTGTAGCGCCTGCCAGCCGGACCGTTTGACCAGTCGCGGCGGACTGGTAGGCGCCCAGCATTGCGTCGGTCGCCGCCGCGCCGTCCGCGGCGCTGACTTCCGCCTCCCTCCCCTGTTCGATCGCGTCGAGGAACATCGCTTGGTCCGAGATCGACTCAGCGAAGCCTGGCTCCAACCAGCCGGGCTTGGCTGGAATGTTGCTCCGCGTAGCGGTGCTGCGCCAAAAGCCCATCGGGTCTTCGGCGTCCCGCACGGGAGTCGCCCAGTGATCCGAGCCCGATGCGATGACCGCCTTCGGAGCGTGCGCGTCGATCATTGCCGAGCCTTGCGTTCCGTAGAGCCGAGTAAGATTTGGCCCGCCGGCGCGATGGCTGCGCCAGCCGATTCGCGCCGCCGTCAGGGTGGCGGTGAGGCCTCCTTCGAGCGTGAGCATCAGAGCGCCGAAGTCCTCGATGTCGTGGCCTTGGTGTTCTTCGAAAAAGTAGTTCGACGTGGTCGCGAAGACGGACGTAAACTCTTTATGCGTCAGCCAGCGGATCAATGCCAGTGAGTAAACGGCTGTGGTCCAGATTTCGCGTTTGGCGTCGGGAAAGGTGAAGCGCCGGGGCGGGTAATGTTCCTGTCGTGGTTTCGAGAGGTCCGCGGTTCCCGGGTGTCCCTTGGCGAACATCAAGTCACAGTGGATGGCTTCGAGCTCGCCGAGCTCGCCCGATTCGATGATTCGACGGGCGCGCTGGGCGTAAGGCTGGCCAATCTGCGTGAACATTTGACTGCGGACGCCGGCCTTCTTCACAGTCTCGACGAGCGACCGAGCCCCTTCGCGCGTGGTGGCCATGGGCTTGTCTAGGTACACGTGCTTGCCGGCTTCGGCGCAGCGTGCCGCTACCCGCGATCGCCGTTCGAATTCGGAGCAGATCGACGCGATGTGGATGTCTGATCGCCCTAGCGCGTCATCGAGGTATGGGATATAGGGGACGCCTATGTCGTCGGCCAGCTGCTGGTTGAGCCGGGCCCGCCGGGCATCCACATCTGGGTCGTCTGCTACCGCGACAACGTTCCCGCGCGGATCGGCGGCAAAACCGGGGCCGTAGTTTTCCTGGTGGGTCATGCCCCCGCTGACCAGAAGTACGCCGTAGTCCGGCATCTCTAGAGTCTGCCCTCAATCCGCTCGACGATCGGCTGGAGACTGGGCGGCGCGAGCTCGGCGACCCGCCCGAGCGCGGCAGGCGAATCTTCGAGCTCCGCCGAGCCTTGGTTGCCGACGAGCAACAGCCGCAGGCTTGGTTCGTCACTGGCTCGGATGAGCTCCGAGTGGATCAAACAAGTCCCCCCACCCAAGCGCCCGAGGACCGTGATGTAGCCCATCTCGACGCCTCCCTGAACGTGAGCAATCTCGGCCGGCGCACCCAGCCAACGCTGCGCCAAGTCGACCCCCAGCGCGGCGTAGGGCAGCAGCAGCCCATGGTCGCCAGTCACTTGTAGATAGAGCCGCAGCGCCACGGGCGTACCGATCGCCCCGGTCTCAATCTTGGCCGAAAGGCTACGGCCGAGAACCTCGAAGTAGTTTGCCACGCCGGCTCAATTATACGCGCGCAACTTCTCGCTGGTGAGCGGGTTCGAATAATAAAGCGGTTCAAAAGGTCGCGCCCGACCCGCACCCGCCTCCGTCCGCCTTCATTCCTGAACATCTCAAAGGAGATCTTATGCGTACGATTCTACCCTCGACGCTCACGGCGTCCACTTGCGCCCTGATCGCGCTTTCCCTTTCCGCGGCAACCCCCGCCCTCGCCCAAGAGGACGACTCGAACCGCCGCTTCAAATACACGGCCAAGTTCGTTTGTAAGAACGTGACTCCGCTTCCCGACATCGAGACCGACCGCGCCTTCGGCCCCGGCGTCTACCGCACGGTTCTGAACCTTCATAACGTCAATCGCGCCGAACCGGCCGATGTCGTTGTTCGTGTGATCGAGGCGCACAGCATCGGCAACACGACTCCCGGTGAAAAAGGCCGCCTGCAACACGCGCTGCGGCCCGACGAGGCCGTCTTCGTCAATTGCCGGGCAATTCAACGGATCCTTGGCTCGCCTGAAGATGACGCGGTCAAAGTCGACGGCTTCGTAATCGTGAGGAGCGACCGACGCCTCGACGCAGCCGCGGTTTACTCGGCGGTAACGCGTTCACCCAACGCCCCGAACGACGGCATTACTCTCGATGTCGAGCATCTCAGGGGGAGAGTCGTTCGTCTCAACGACGGCGGCGAAGACTCCGAAGAATAGTCCGGGTTGGGCGAAACCATCGCCCCAGGGGCCGGTCAGCTTGATAACCCTTATCTCCCATCCTCCGGCCGGCCCCTTTTTCTCTACACTCAGAACCACTCTGACCCGGACGAATGTGCAGCGCTAGTCCTCGACGCCAAATACATAAATCGCGTGACCCGCCGCGATCGCCACCCGCTGCCTGCCCTCCACGGCGAAACCGATCGGATTCGACGTGATCCACCCTCCGGTCGGGAAGTGCCAGAGCGGTTTCCCTGAAGCGCTGTCGAGAGCAAAGAAGGTTCCTTCGGGAGAGCTGCCTAACACCAGCCCTCCGCCGGTCGACATCACCCCGCCGCGCGGCCGCGACTTCATATCCCGGCTGGCATGCGTTGCAAACGCCCATTTGAGCTTGCCCGTCTCGGGTTCGAATGCGCGGACCTCGCTGTAGGGCTCCTCGTCCATGATGTGACGCGCCCCTCCCGCGGTGTAGGAGCTCCCTTGCCGGTAGATCGCCTCGCCCTTGTGATAGATGTGGCCCATCTCCAGGGTCGTCACGTAGAACAAGTGATCCAGCGGACTGTAGCTGGGGCTAAACCAGTTCGTCGCCCCCGGAATGCCGGGGTAGACTTTCGTTCCGGCGACAGTGGGCGAGGTATTGGGAACTCGCATCGGGCGGCCGTGATCGTCGAGCCCTTCGGCCCAAGTCTGCTTCGCGAATGCTTTGCCCTGCAGGAATTCGCCCGATTCACGGTCGAGCACGTAATAAAAAGCATTGCGATTGGCGAACAGCACCAGCTTGCGCTTGCGGCCCCGCACCACCCCGTCAATCAAGACCGGGACCTCAGTCGCATCCCAGTCATGCACGTCGTGGGGCGTGAACTGGAAATACCACTTGAGCTTGCCCGTATCGAGGTCCAGCGCGATCAGGGAGTCCGAGTAAAGGTTGTCACCCTCGCGGACTTCGCCGTTCCAGTCCGGGCCCGGGTTGCCGGTGCCCCAATAGACCAAGTTGAGATCGGGATCGTAAGAGCCTGTAACCCAAGTCGTGGCCGAGCCGCGCTTCCAGCTATCGCCGGCCCAGGTCTCGTTGCCGGGCTCGCCGGGGCCGGGCACGGTCCAGAAGCGCCAGGCGCGCTCGCCGGTCTTGGCGTCATAGGCGTCGAGGAAACCGCGAACTCCATACTCGCCGCCCGCGATACCGACGACGACCTTGTCCTTGACGGCTAGCGGGGCGACGGTGACCGATATGCCGAGGTGGTAGTCCTCGACCTCGACATCCCACTCCACCAGGCCGGTCTTGGCGTCCAGGGAGACCAGATGAGCGTCAAGCGTGCCGATGTAGACCGAGTCCCCCAGCACGGCCACACCGCGGTTCACCTCGCCGCAGCAAACGGGAATGTCGGTGGGGAGCTGGCGTTCGTACTTCCACAGCGCCCGGCCCGTATTCGCATCAAGCGCGGTCACGTCGCTGGGAGGCTCGGAGATGTACATCACGCCGTCGACGACCAGCGGCGTCGTCTCGAACTTGTGCAGCGAGTCTTTCTGGTGCGTCCAAATCGCTTTGAGGTCCCCGGCGTTTTCGCGGTTGATCTGGCGGAGCGGTGAGTAGCGGTGCGACGAGTAGCCGCCGGAATAGGTCAACCAGTTCTCAGGCTCGTTGTCGGCCCTGAGAATTCTCTCGTAGGAGACCTGCGCCGAGAGCGTGGAGGCCAGCGCGAGCATAACGACGAATCTCATTGTTCCCCCTGCAACGTCGCCATGTATGAGACCAGATCGTCGATCTCGTTCGGCGTTAGCGAACCGCGATAGGACGGCATGGAAGACTCCCCCCAGCGTTTGTTCAGCTCGCTCAGATCGGCCTTGCGCAACGAATGAAACTCATCCGAAAAGTCACGCAGCTGGATCGTGAAGGGGTCCTCGTTGAGCCGCATACCTTGGATCGTCCTCCCGTCGCGGCGAATGGCGCTGACCAGCAGGTAGTCCTCTGGGGCCGAAGCTCCGGGATCGACCAACGCTTCGCGCAGGTGCGCGATGCTGCGGCGGCCGCCGACCTCGGTAAGCTCCGGCCCGTGGCGTCCGCCAGAGCCGTCGAGCCAATGGCAGGCCGCGCAGTTTCCCTTGCCTTCGTAGAGCTGTCGGCCAGCGCTTGGATCTCCAGGGAGCGGCTCAGGCTCGAGCCGCCCGATCGACTCTACGTAGGCGACGACCTTCCAGACTTCGCGGTCGTGCAGCGCGCTTCTGGGCATCTCGGTGCCGGGTATGCCCACATCGATCACTCGGAACATTGCCTCAGGGGCGCTGCCGTGGCGCAAGTTCGGCCTGGCCAGGTTGGGACCTTGCGCGCCGCGGCCTTCGGGCCCGTGACAGCTCCCGCAATGGCCTTGGAAGAGGCGCTTGCCCTCAGAGATCTCTTGAGCGGTCACCGGCGGCCGGTCGGGCCGATCCTGCGCCTCAAGTGCGACGGCCAAAAACACGACGCTGGCTACGAATCTCATCAATCGGGAAAACCGGTTAAATGGTACCCCAAAGGAGGGGCCGTGGTGGCTCCCTTGAGCCGCGCGCGTAAGGGGCTGTGAAATAAACCCGTCGTGGCCGCCGAAGCTCCCCTGGGGCGGTTCGGAATGGCGCGAGTGGATCAAAATGGGATAAAACATGAGGGCAAACGAATGTTCGGATAACTTGGCGGCGGCGTCCAACGCCCTTATTATATGGGCGAACAACAGGTCTTAGTCGAGCTCGAGCAACGCCCCGCCAAGCCGCGCCAAGCCGTGCCCGTTGACCAACTGCAGCTGCGACAGCCCAATCGCGACCAATTCACCTATGCCGCGATCGACGTCGAACGGCTCGTGCCGGCCGACCATCTGGTGCGCGCCGTCTGGGAGCTGAGCGGCATGCTCGACCTGTCCGGCTTCGCTGCTCATCTGGAAACCCGCAAGGAGTCCGCCGGGCGGCCGGCATGGGATCCGCGGTTGCTGGTCGCGATCTGGATCTGGGCGTATTCGGAAAGGATGAGCTCGGCGCGTGAGATCGCGCGTCAAAGCCGCTATCGGCCGGAGTTGGAGTGGTTGTGCGGCATGGCGGTCGTCAATCATCACACTCTTTCGGATTTTCGGGTATTCCACTCAAAAGCTCTCGAGAACTTGTTGACACAGGTATTGGCGCTGCTGAGTCAAGAGGGGCTGGTGGATCTCGAGCAGGTGGCCGTCGACGGCACGCGGATCCGGGCGCAAGCCTCGGGCGGGTCGCAACGCAGGCGTCCGACGCTCGAGCGGCATCTCGAACAAGCGCGCGAAGCGGTGCGTCAACTCTCGGAAGAAGCCGACGACGAGGGTTCGAATCGGCGGCGTCAGGCGGCGCGTAAGCGGACCTTGCGGGAGCGAGTCGAGCGGATGGAGCAGGCGCTGGAGGAACTGCCCAAGGTCGAAGCGGGCAAGCGCGACGAAGAGCAACGACGCCAGGCGCGGGTGAGCGAGAGCGAGCCGGAAGCGCGCCCGCAACACGAATCCAACGGCGGTTGGGGACTCGGCTACAACGCGCAGCTGGCGACCGACGCCAAAGAGAAGATCGTGGTCGGCGTGGAGTTGACCAACAACGCCTCCGATGCGGGCCAGCTGACCCCGACGCTGGACGATGTGGAAGGGCGCTTCGAGCGAACCCCGAAGCAAGTGTTAGCGGACGGGGGCTACGCCAACCAGGCCAACATCGAGGCGCTGGCAGCCGCTGAAATCGAATACGCGACGCCGGCGCCGGCGCCGGACAAGGGCTCGAAGGCGGCGTTGAAAGCGGCGGGAATTGGGCCGCGCTACGCGCCGAAGTTTTTCATCTACGACGAGGCGACGGACACGTTTCTGTGTCCGGCCCAGCGGACCTTGACGTATCAGCGATCGTCGCTGAAGCGGAAGCGCAAATATCGGCAGTATCAGGCAAAAGAAGCTGATTGTCGCGAATGCGCACAGCGACACAAGTGCTGCCCCAAGAGCGGTCATCGAACGTTGAGCCGCAGCGAAGAGAACGCGGTGATGGCGAAACATCGGCGCTGGATGGAGAGCGAGCGTGGGCGGGCGGCGTATCGCAAGCGGTCCGAGACGGCGGAGTTTCCGAACGCCTGATTGAAAGAGCGATTGGGGGTGCGCAAGTTTCGAGTACGAGGGCTGCGGAAGGCGCGATCGGAGCTTTTGTGGGGGGTTTTGGCGTACAACATTGCAGCTTGGATCCGGCTGGTCTGGCGTCGTGGGCCGGAGTGCGGGCTGGCGGCGCAAGCGGCGGCGTAGCGGCGGTTGGGGGGGCGAAAAGGGCCGGGAAACGGCCCGAAACGACCGTTTCCGGGCCGCTCAGGCGGTCAATCAGGAGTCGAGGCGCAGAAGTTGCGGTTTCGGCAGGGGCGGCGTTCGGCAGCGCTGAGCTTGGCGTGCGCTTGGCGCTCCCGCGCGCCGACGCGACAATAGGTTTTCTTCACGGCCCCTAAGCAAGCGGTCGGATCACTCAACCTCATCCGACCGCTTGCTTACGCGCGCGCTCAAGGGGCGCGGTCGAGAGGGTTGTCGGTGAGCGAGAGCTCGATCACCTCGCGGGCCTTTGCCATCACGCCGTGGCGATCCGCGCTCGAGCAGCCGTCGGTCTCAATCGGAGCGTGGAACCGTATCGCCACGCGTCCCGGCCGAATTGCCAAGCTCCCTCTCGGCATCAGCTCGCGCGTCCCGTACACCGTGATGGGAACAATCGGGGCCCGTGCGTCGATCGCCATCGAAAACGGGCCGGGCCGGAAGGGCAGGAGCTTCCCGTCGAGACTACGCGTGCCTTCCGGGAAGATCAACAACGAGACCCCGTTGCGAAGCGTTTCCGCGCCGGCTTCGAGCGCTTTTCGGCGCGAGTCGCGCGTCTTACGGTCAACGTAGACGAAGCCGCCCAGCCCCATCACGTATCCCAGCAAGGGGATTCGCCCCAGCTCCTTCTTGAGGATCACCGCAATTCTGGGCAGCACCATGAACAGCGCCGCCGGCTCGAGGTTGCTGACGTGATTGCTAACGAACAGCGCGGGCAGGCTTTGGGAAGCGTAGTGGAAGTCGATCAAGTCAACTCTGACGCCCGAGAGCCACAACGCGCCGCGAACGCCCTGACGCGAGACCCAGTAGATCGGCCGGATATCCCCGCTAAGCCACGTCACCGGGACGAATATCAACGTCCCCAGCGTCACGTAGACGGCCAGGAACGGGTACACCAACAAACACGCCCGCAACATCCCTTCTGGCTATTGTGTCGCTTTGGGCTCGGCTCTGAGCGTGAACTGGGCGTCCATCTCGCTTTTCGTGCCCACCGCCCCAAAGAAGGCCGAGGGAGGTTTGAGCCCGTAGTCGGTCAGCCTTACCTCCGAGGCACCTTCCATTCGCAGGGCTTCGCCTTGGTCCGACACGGCGATCTCGACCGTTGAGGGCTTGGCTATTCCACGGATCGTCAAGTCACCCTGAAGCGAGTATCGATTGGCCCCCAACGTAGTGACCGATCGAGACCTAAAAGTCATCGTCGGGTGTTTCTCGACATCAAGCATCTTGACCCGAGCCTCTTTGATCACCTTCGGAAAATCCTTCTCGCTGATCCAATCGTCGGTGAGGACGAGGCTGTCGGACTCAATCGTCAGCTCGACGCGCCAGTCCTGGGGTTTGCCCTCGACGTATTCCCATTCGCCCTGGTAGCGTTCGAACACGAAGACGTGAACCTTGCCCGAGAGCAACCCCGTCTTGTACACCTTCAGCGTGAAGTTGGTGTCCGGCGCCGGACGAATTTGGTAGGTTTCGGCCCGCGCCCAGCTCGCGGCCGCGACTAGACCGATCGCGAGAAGGCCAACTTGCGGCCGTATTTTCCAGTGATGTCGTTCCATCGAACTCGGGCGATGTCGACAAACGCGCTCAGCCCCGATAGCGTACTGACGGTCGTCCCCTCGACATCGTTCCACCGAACCGGAACTTCGATGATCTCGTAACCGAGCTTGCGGGCGAGGAACAGGATCTCGACATCAAAGCCGAATCGCTCGACCAGCTGACGTGAGAAGATCTGCTGCGCGGCGTCGCGGCGGAAGAGCTTAAACCCGCACTGGGTGTCGGAGAATGAAAGACCCGAGACGACCCGCACAACCAGGTTGAATACACGTCCGGAGTACTCTCGAAAAAGCGGCTGATGGACTCCGATCAGCGACCGATCCAAAGCCCTCGACCCGATCGCGCCATCCGCCTTAGCGTCTTTCACCGCGTCGAGAAGTTTGTCAAGCTCTTCAATCGGAGCCGAGAGGTCGGCGTCGGAGAAGAGCACCCAATCGCCTTGGGCTTCGAGCATTCCGTTGCGGACCGAATAGCCCTTGCCGCGGTTGCCCGGGTTGTCAATCACCCGAATCGAAAGCCCGTCTCGCTCGAGCTCCGAGGCTTGCACCCTAGATACCTCGGAAGTCTGGTCGCTCGAACCATCGTTAACGACCAGGATCTCCGCCGGCCGCTTGAGCTCGTCAGCGAGATAGTTCGCCACTCGCTCGAGGTTTGGCGGCAAGCGCGTTTCCTCGTTGTAGGCGGGAATGACGACTGTGATGAAGGGCTGCACGGGGGACTGGTTCCACCTGGGCTACCGGATTATAGTAGCGAACGCAGCCGCCCGAGGACACCAGGGATATGCCTTAGGGGCGGCTACGGATTTCGTTTTTAAGGCTTTGCCGCCATCAGCGCCCGTAGACGCCGCGCCCGGTCGGGGCCCCGCAGCGCGCGCAGCGCTTTGGCTTCGATCTGTCGGATGCGCTCGCGAGTCACCGCGAATTCCTGGCCGATCTCTTCAAGCGTGTGCTCGCGGTCACAACCAATGCCGAAGCGCATCCTGACGACCTTCTCTTCCTTGGGAGAAAGAGTCTTGAGGACGTCGCAAGTTTCCTCGCGAACGTTCGAGTCGATCACCGCGTCCACGGGGGAGCCGACCCAACGGTCCTCGAGTAGATCACCCAAGGCGGATTCGCCGTCGCGGCCGACAGGCGTCTCCAGCGACACCGGATCCCGCGAAATCGTCTTGAGCTTCTGAACCTTGTCGGGAGTAATCTCCATGCGCTCGCCGATCTCCTCGTTGGTCGGCGTACGGCCCATTTCCTTCTCGAGCTCACGCGAGGCCCGCAGGAACTTGTTCATACTCTCGTTCATGTGAACGGGAATGCGAATCGTGCGCGACTGGTCGGCGATGGCCCGGGTGATCGCTTGCCGGATCCACCAGGTGGCGTAGGTCGAGAACTTGTAGCCGCGGCGGTATTCGAATTTCTCGGCGGCGCGCATCAGACCGATGTTGCCCTCTTGGATCAAGTCGAGCAGGTGAAGTCCGCGGTTGACGTATTTCTTCGCCACCGACACGACCAATCGCAGATTGGCTTCAACCAGAGCCTTCTTGGCCGCCTCGTTCTCGCGATCACCCCGGATAAGGCGTTTCAACGCAACACGATAATAATCCACGCTCCCGCCAAGCTCTCTTTCCCTGGCCGCAAGCGCCTTCTTTTCCTCTTTTCCGCCGGTCTCGCGCGCCTGTTTGTCCAGTAGCTCGAGCTCCTCGCGAGTCGCGACCATCAGCTCTTGAAATTTGTCCCAACGATCAGGCCTAAATGGGATGCGCTGCAACTCAAGCGACGAGCGCACGATCAGTCGGCGCTGGGTCCAGCTGAGCCGCCGACGAACGTTAACATTCCGCTTTGGCGTCGAGTTGACCTGCGCGGTGACGGCCGCGAGCTCGGCCGTTGTCCTTCCGACCTGCTCAAACATCTCACGGACGCCGGCAAGCCGGTTCGCCTTGGCCTCAGCTGTCTCCTCCGGATCCCCCGGCGTGAGCATCGACTCGATGGCAACCTCGCCGCCCTCGTAATCCTGCTGGAGCCTCTTGAGTGCGCCGGCGATCAACGGTGAGCGCGAAAGCGCTCGGCGGACCTGCCACTTGCCTCGCTCCATACGCCGAGCCAGGTCGACCTCGCCGTCGCGCGTGAGCAGCGGCACCGCGCCCATCTCGCGAAGGTACACGCGGACAGGATCGTCTGTGTAGAGAGATTCTTCTTGTGGCGCCGCCGGCTCACCGTCGGATTCCGCGCCCGCTGCGCGTGGGTCTTGAAACCCCGCGCCGTCTCCAAACGCGACCGCTATCGGGTCCTTCGCACGATCCATCACCCGCTCTTCGAACTGTTCCATTCAATCCCCCTATCCAATCTTGGCCGGCTGAGCTGAGCAACCATCACGTTGCCCGATAAAAATCCCCCGGCGCGCATACGAATCGCCCTAGTTGTGTCCGCTGTTCGCGGTTCTGCTTAATCTTTGGGAATCGAGGAGCTAGTCGCCGGCGATGGTTGATGTGCGCGTTGTGCGCGTTGCCCTGGGGTATGGGCGGATGGGTCGCCGAGATTGCTCCAACGAAAGGGCCGCTCGTGAGTCATCACGTTTGTGACACCACGGGGGCGCGCCTCTTCCTCGATAGGCTCAGTATCTATCAGAACCGTTACAGTTGCAAGTCTTTTCTGCCAAATCGCTAGCCGGTTTCACCTAGATAGGGATGTTCCCATGGCGCGTTGTCGGCGCCGTGGAGCCGCGCGCGGAAGCAAGCGGTTGCTCGAGGTTGCGAAAACCGCTCCCTTCCGGTCGCGGCTCCGAAGGCCCCCAATCGCTGATGACTACCGACCTGTCCAAAGTCTCAGTTGCTATCGAGGCGGGCGTTGGGGTAAAAACATTCGACACACCGCGATTGGGAAGCGAACAGGAAACAACCCACATGTCGAAACAATTACGAGTTGGAATGATTGGATATGGCTTCATGGGCCGCGCCCATTCGAACGCTTACAAACGGCTCAACGACTTCTTCGATGTGGAACATCGGCCGGTGCTCAAGGCCGCCTGCGCGCGCAACGCCGCCAAGGCTCAAGAGTTCGCCGACGTTTGGGGCTACGAGCGGGTCGAGACCGATTGGCGCAAGCTGGTCGAGGCCGACGACATCGACCTGATCGATATCGGCGCTCCGAACAAGTTTCACCATGAGATGGCGCTGGCCGCCGCCAAGGCCGGCAAGATGATCCTTTGCGAGAAGCCCTTGGCCATGACGGTCGCCGAAGCCGAGGAGATGACCAAGGCGGTTGAGGACGCCGGCGTCGCCAACATGGTCTGGTTCAACTACCGCCGCGTGCCGTCGATCGCCCTGGCCAAGCAGGTGATCGACGAAGGCCGCATCGGCAAGGCCTTCCACTACCGCGCAACCTACCTGCAGGATTGGACGATCAACCCCGACATCCCCCAAGGCGGCGCGGCCCTATGGAGACTTGACGTCGCCGTGGCCGGTTCGGGCGTGACGGGCGACCTGCTGGCTCATTCGATCGATACGGCCATGTGGTTGAACGGCCCGATCACGCGAGTCGTGGGACGCACCGAGACCTTCGTCAAAATGCGCACTCACGCTGAGACCGGTGAAGTCCAGCCGGTCGGCATCGACGACGCGTGCATGTTCCTGGCCGAGTTCGCCAACGGCTCGATGGGGACCTTTGAGTCGACCCGCTACGCACGCGGCCGCAAGAACTACAACACCTTCGAGCTCAACGGCGCCGACGGCAGCGTCTACTTCGACCTCGAAGAGCCGGAGTATCTTCAGTTCTTCGAGTACCAGCAGAAGCAGTCGGGCCAGAAGGTCGAGGATCACTTGACCGGCTGGCGCAAGATCCACGTCTCGAACTCCGAGCATCCCTATATGGGTCGCTATTGGGTGCCGGGCACGACCATCGGCTACGAGCACACCTTCTTGAACGCGCTCGCGGACTTCGTGATCGGCCTCGAGACCGGCAAACCGACCCAGCCCGACTTCCGTAACGCGCTTCAGACTCAAAAAGTCTGCGACGCGGTGCTCGATTCGGCGCAGGCGGGCGAGTGGAGGGAAACCGGGGCGCTAGCCTGAGCTAATGCGCTGCCCAGGGTGCTCGCACCACAATCCGGCGGACAACCGATTCTGCGAACGCTGCGGCGTTCCGCTTGGCGTGCCACAGCCCGACGCGGACGAGCCCAGGCCGGGCGAGCCGCGCTACGGCGGGTTCTTGCAACGCCTCGGGGCGTGGGTGATCGACTCGGCGATCGTGCATGTGCTAGGCGCGATCGCTTCACTACCGGTCTTTATGGCGATGAGCCTACGGGTCGACGACGAGGGGACGGCCGACATGAGCGCGCTGATGGTCGGCCAGCTCGTCGGTTTCGCTTTCGCAAGGGTCGTCGGCTGGCTCTATGAAGCGCTGATGATCAGCTCCTCGCGCCAGGCGACGGTTGGCAAGCTCGCGCTCAGGTTGTACGTCACCGACCTCGATGGACGGCAGATCTCATTTGTCGATGCAACGAAGAGGCACTTCGCCTCCTATCTGTCAGCTGTCGTGCTCTTCGCCGGTTATCTCATCCAGCCGGCGATGAAGCGCAAACAGACGCTGCACGATCTGCTGGCGGAGACGCTTGTGGTAGCGCGACACTGAGCCGCGTTGATCCAGCAGCCGCAACAATTTGCCAAACGATATACTTGGAAACTTGAGGACATGAAGAAGATGCACAAGACCCTGTTAACGATTTCCTTGACGATTCTTGGCGCCAGCGCGCTATGGGCGGATTCCGCCGGCGGGCTAAGCTGGGACGCCCCCGCGGGCTGGAAATCGCAGACGCGGCCCATGAGAGCCGCGAACTATGTCATTCCACCGGCCGCCGGCGATTCCGATCCGGGCGAGTGCGCCGTTTTCTATTTCGGCGCCGGGCAGGGAGGCGGCGTCGAAGCGAACGTCACGCGTTGGCTCGGGCAGTTTCAGACCGACTCGGCCGCGAAGCGCTCTTCAAAGACCATTAATGGCATCAAGGTGACGATGGTCGATGTGGCCGGCACTTACTTGTACAAGCCCGCGCCGATGTCGCCGCGAACGGTCCCCAAACCGGGCTACCGCATGCTCGCCGCGATCGCCGAAGGTCCCGATGCGCCGATCTTCTTCAAGCTGACGGCGCCGAAGAAGACCGCCGACTCGGTCGAAGCCAAGTTCAACACGATGCTGGGAACCCTCAAGAAGTAGCCGCGGCGGCCGACTTCTATTTGATCGAAGATCGCAGGGCTCACACGCAGGGACTCACAACGCAGGGACTGACAACCGAGTGGCCGCCTCCGCAAGCAACGTTCTGAGCCTGCGTTCGAGTCTTTCAACTCTCGAGCGGGTGCGTGCGCTCTATGGCATCGACAACTGGGGCGCCGGATACTTTCGCGCCAACAGCGACGGCAATCTGACCGTCTCACCTTCGCGGGACGAGCAGGCTGCGATTGACCTGCACGAAGTGGTCGGCCGGCTCGCTGGCCAGGGAACGGCGACCCCGCTGCTACTGCGTTTTCCGCAGATCCTCGACGAACGCCTTGCGACCATCCACGGCGCCTTCGCCAATGCCTGCGCGGAGTTCGGCTACGATGCCGGCCACATGGGCGTCTATCCCCTCAAGGTGAACCAGAGCGCCGCCGTCGTCCAGCGCCTCGTCGAGTCAGGCCGACCGTACAACTACGGCTTGGAGGTCGGCAGCAAAGCCGAGCTCGTCGCCGCCCTGGCGCAGCCGATGGCGGATGAGGCCTTACTGGTCTGTAACGGGCTCAAGGACGATCTTTTCTTGCGCATGGCGCTACTGGCCGAAAAACTCGGGGCGCGCCCGCTGTTGGTCGTCGAGGATTCTCAGGATCTCGT
Source organism: Bryobacterales bacterium (assembly GCA_965247515.1). GTDB lineage: Bacteria > Acidobacteriota > Terriglobia > Bryobacterales > UBA6623. The sequence continues at coordinate 4,447,689 of OZ252029.1, forward strand.
TCGCGCCCTCGACGCCGCCGATAAACTCGGCCTCCGTCCACGGCTGGGAGCGCGGGTGAAGCTCTATTCCCGGGGCTCGGGCAAGTGGGAGGAATCCGGCGGCGAATTCGCCAAGTTCGGCATGGGCTCGATCGAGCTCGTCGCGACGCTCAAGCAGTTGCAGCAGCGTGGCGTCACCGACGCGTTCGAAATGCTGCATTTCCACATCGGGTCGCAAATCACCGACATTCGCCGCGCCAAGCAGGCTTTCCGCGAGGCGGCGCGAGTCTACGCGAAGGTCTGCAAGATGGGTTTCAAGGTCCGCTACCTCAACGTGGGGGGCGGGCTGGGCGTGGACTACGACGGCAGCAAGACCGCCTCGGAGTTTTCGGTCAACTACTCGGTCCAGGAATTCGCCAACGATGTCATCTACAGCGTCGGCGAAGTCTGCGATGCCGAAGAAATCCCTCCGCCGGTGATCGTCACTGAATCCGGGCGCGCCATGACGGCCTACCACGCGGTGCTGATCACCGACGTCCGCAAGGTGATCGAACCAGGAGGCCAGGGGTTCTACTCGATGGAAACGATCGACTCGGACGCCGAGCCTGTCCGAGAGCTGCTCGACACCGCACGTGAGATGCACGGGAAGAATTTCCGCGAGTACTACCACGACGCCCTGCAGCAGCGCGAGGACCTGATCAAGCTATTTGAGCTGGGGTATCTGGGGCTCGACGACAAGGCCCAGGGCGAATGGCTGTTCTGGAGAATCTGTCGCCAGGCCGTGAAGTACTCCCGGACGCTCAAGCAACGCCCCGAAGAGTTCGAAGACCTCGACAAATTGCTGGCGTCGAAGTACATCTGCAATTTTTCGATGTTTCAGTCGCTTCCGGACTTTTGGGCTTTCGACCAACTGTTTCCCGTCATGCCAATCCATCGGCTAACAGAGATGCCCACGGAGCGGGGAGTTCTATGCGACATCACCTGCGATTCCGACGGTTCGGTCGACAAGTTCGTTGACGTCAAGGACGCGAAGGAATCGCTGGAGTTGCATCGGCTTCGACCCGGAGAGCCCTACTATCTCGCGACGATGTTGGTTGGGGCCTACCAAGAGACGCTCGGAGACCTGCACAACCTTTTCGGAGTCGTGACCGAGGCATCCGTCTCGGTCGATTCGAAGGGCCAGGTCGAGATCAGTGACGTGATTCCCGGCGATTCAGTCGAGGACGTGCTCGAGTACACCGGCCACCGTGTCACGCGGGTTCGACAGGAGCTCGAGGCTCGGTTAGAGTCGGCCGAAGACCGCCAAGCCTTCATGGATGTCGTCACCGAGGTCCTCGGGGACTACACCTACCTCGGCTAAGGGCTCAAGGCATGCGACTGTCGTGCGCGACTTGTAGCTTCAGAGCCGCGCCCGTAAGTACCTCTGTAAACGATTCCTGCACAAATCCGGCAGGCATTCCGAGCACCCTGCGTGAGCGGGGTGTCTTCCCACAACCCGGGCGACGGCCCGGGCGACGGCCGCAACCGTAAGCGGAAGACACCCCGCTGACGCAGGGTGCTCGGAAAAAGCGCCGTACCTTTGACCTTTGGGTTCCGGCTCGTCCGGGTCAGGGAGCGGTCTACATTACAATTCCGGCGGCGTTGACCGCCCTTACGGGCGCGGCTCTGAAGCTACAACACCCAGGGCTTGCGGTACTCGTAGCTCAGCATTGAATTCGCCTGCTCGCTGTTTGTGAATCTTTCGGCCTCCGCGTCCCACTCCAGGTGCTGCTTGGTCCGATAAGCGATCGCCCCGATGTTCGCCGTCGTGGTCGAGCGATGGGCCGTTTCAACGTCGCAATTGGGCTTGGCCCGCGACTTGACGCAGTCGAGAAAGTTTCGGATATGCAAGCGTGGGTCGGCCGACCCGCTTCCCGAACGCGCCTCCAACGCTGGAGTGAATGACCCCCGATACCGCGCTGACGCCTCTCTGTCGAGCGGGGACGAGGCAGGGAACGCAAGGCCTGAGTTTTTCTCCGGCACGATTTCCCAGCCGCCGAAGTAGACGTTCATCGTTCCCTGGGTCCCTCGAAATTCGGCCAGTAGCGGCTGGGTATTGCTGAACGGCGCGGCGTTCGCCGAATACTGTGTAAAGCTGACCAGCGGCCCCCCCGGATACTCCCACAGCGCTTGCAGAGTATCGGGAACCTCGCGATTGTCTTCAAGGACGTAGTTCCCGCCCAGCGCCGTGACCGAAGTAGGTTTGTCCTTCCCCAACCCCCACTGAATCAAGTCGAGGAAGTGCACGCCGTTGTCAGTCAACTGCCCTCCGCCGTAGTCATAGAACCAGCGAAAGCGGAACAGATGACGGTTTTCGTTGTAAGCCGCCTCGGGGGCGGGGCCGAGATACAGGGCCCAGTCGACTCCCTCGGGCGGCTCGCCGTCGTCGGGCGAGCCGATGCCGGCGGGGAATTGATTGATGGCGACCCCGCAGCGCGCGCCGCTAAGCCGGCCGATCCCCCCGCCCGAGACGATCTCGGCGGCCTCGCGACAAAACGGCGACGACCGCCGGTGGATGCCCACTTGGACGACCCGTTCGGTCTCGCGGGCCGTGTCGACCATCTTGCGCCCTTCGACGACGGTCAACGACAGCGGTTTCTCGACGTAAACATCCTTCCCGGCCCGGCAGGCCTGGATCATCATCAGCGCATGCCAATGATCCGGCGTCGCGACGACCACGGCGTCGACGTCATTGCGCTCGATCAGTCGTCGAAAGTCCTTGTAGCGGGCGGGGGAGTTTCCCGCCGTTTCGACGGCATGGTCGAGCAGATCATCCACCAAGTCACAAACGGCAACCGCTTCTTGATCGGCAAATTCCTTGGAGTATTCAAGCAAACGACTGCCGCGATTCCCTAGCCCGATGAACCCTAGGCGGATGCGGTCGTTTGCGCCCAATATGCGCGCGTAGCCCGCGGCGGTGAGCGTCGCAGCGGATTTGGCGAAGGTGCGGCGGGTGGAGGATTCCACGAGGGTTAACCCTAATCACGCTCCCGGCGGGGTCGAACAATCATAGCCCAGGGATTCATCCCTGGGAATACGTTGGAGGCGGGAATAGGGCAGGCGCCTTGGGTCGTTTCCGGACCCAGGGATGAATCCCTGGGCTATTATTGTGTCGCCCTCAGGGAGTATCTGCGCGCGCTCCATGGATTAAGTAGGACTAACCCTCTCGATTTACCAGACGGCGGTCGTTCACAAGTTGCTCGATTCCGACCAAATCTGTCGGGTAGTCACCGGTATAGCAGGCGAAGCAGTAGCCGTCGCCGTTGGTCTCAACCGCCTTCTTGAGGCCCTCAAGCGACAGGTATGCGACCGAGTCCGCCCCCGTGTACGCCCGGATTTCTTCGATCGTATGGTTCGCAGCGATCAGTTCACTCCGCTCAGGCGTGTCGACTCCGTAGTAGCAAGGGGCAATTGTCGGCGGACATGAAATCCTCAGGTGGATTTCTTTCGCCCCGAACTCCCGCATCAGCCCGACGATCTTCCTGCTCGTGGTCCCACGCACCAGCGAGTCATCGACGAGCACAACACGTTGGTCCTTGATCAAGTGCCGCACCGGGTTGAGCTTGAGCTTGACCCCGAACGAGCGAATCGATTGCTGGGGTTCGATGAACGTACGCCCGACGTAGTGGTTACGGATCAGCCCCGTTCGGAACGGCAGTCCCGACTCGGCCGCATACCCTAGCGCCGCGGCCACTCCGGAATCGGGAACCGGCACCACACAGTCAGCCGCCGCCGGCGCCTCACGAGCCAGAATGCGCCCCATCCGCTGCCGCGATTGTTCGATCGACCGGCCAAAAACGGCCGAATCCGGGCGCGAAAAGTAGACGTGCTCAAAGACGCAGTGCGACGCGGGCAGCTCGGGAGCGAAGCGCTCTTGGAAGAGCCCGTCGTCGTAGACGGTCACCATCTCGCCCGGTTTCACCTCGCCCACGAGCGTTGCGCCGATCAGGTCAAAGGCGCAGGTCTCGGAAGCGAACACGTGGGCGGTTCCGGTCGGGCTTTCAAGCGTCCCGTAGACCAACGGCCGGAAGCCACGCTGATCACGCGCGACGATCACTCGGTCGAGGCCAAGCAGCACCAGCGAGAATGCGCCCTCTAGCCGCAGGAGCGATTCCCGCAGTGCGTGGCGTAGCGTGGGTTCCCGGGAGCCCGCCATCAGGTGCAAGACGACCTCGGTGTCGCTCGAACCCTGAAAGATCGATCCGCGATTTTCGAGCTCTCTGCGGAGCTCGATCGCGTTGGTCAGGTTGCCGTTGTGCGCGATCGCGAGCTGGCCCTTGTTGCACTGGACGTAAAACGGCTGAGCGTTGAGCATCGCGCTCTGGCCGGCTGTCGAATAGCGCGTGTGGCCGATCGCGGCGCTGCCGGGCAGGCTCTCGATCACGTCGCGGGTGAAGATCTGCTGCACCAGGCCCATGGCCTTGTGGTTGTGGAGGTTCTTGCGGTCGCTCGAGACGATGCCGGCGCTTTCTTGTCCCCGATGTTGCAGCGCGTGCAGCGCCAGGTAGGCCAAGTTCGCCGCTTCGGGATGCCCGAAAATCGCGACGACGCCGCACTCGTCATGGAAATGGTCGTCAGGTTCGGCGACGCGGTTTTGCCACGGCTCGGCTGAGGTCAGCCCATTTTGGATCAAGTCCGTCGCTAGGCGTCTCTTGACGCTACCGTCGCACGGTTTCACCTTTTTAGCATCCCCTCAAGCGCTTGATCCCAGACCTCGTGTAGTTCACCCACATCGACTCCGAAAAACGCCTGGCCTCCCAGCTGCACCTCAAGACGATCTCCAACCGTATCACCGATTCTTGTTACCGGCACTTGATTCTGTTCCGCGATCCGGCGAACGCCTTCAAGGTTCTCTTCGGTCACCGAGACCAAGACTCGCGACGGCGATTCGTCAAATAGCTCAAGTCCCGTGCACTCCAAGCCCACCCGCGCGCCCACCTGGCCAAAGCATGACTCCGCCAATGCGACCGCCAAGCCCCCGTCGGAGAGGTCGTGGGCGGATTCCACAAGCCCCTCTCTAACTACTTGGCGCACGGCGGACTGCAACCGTTTCTCGAAATCAAGATCAATCTTTGGAGGCAGGCCCCAGGTCTGGCCGACGACTTCCTTGGCGTATTGCGAAGAGCCCAACCGGCGCTCAGGTTGGTCGCACTCCGCCCCGCCTATGAGGACGACAGCTCGCCCGGGGTTCTTGAAGGCGATTCCGGGCGGCGGGTCCATGTTTTCGATCAAACCCACGACGCCCAGAACAGGCGTTGGGGCGATGCCGCTTCCGAGCGTCTCGTTGTAAAGGCTGACGTTACCGCCCGTGATCGGGGTGTCAAAGTGCGCGCAGGCCTCGCCGATTCCCGCGATAGCCGCGACCAGCTGCGCCATGATTTCCGGCTTTTCCGGGTTGCCGAAATTCAAGCAGTTGGTAGTCCCAAGGGGCTCGGCGCCGACCGTGGCGAGATTGCGGCAGGCCTCGGCGACCGCCAGCTTGGCGCCTTCCTTGGGGTCGAGCGAGCAGTAGCCGGCGTTGCCGTCGAGCGACATGGCCAGCGAGACGCCGGCGTCTTTGACGCGAACCACGGCCGCATCGCCTCCCGGCCCGGCCGTTGTATTGGTGCGGACCTGATAGTCGTACTGCTCGTAGATCCAGCGCTTCGAGCAGATATCCGGGGCGGCTAGAAGCTTCTTGAGCGCCTCGAGCGCAGCGTTTCCATCAATTGGCGCCAAAAACGGCCCATCTAGAGGCGCCGCACGATGGGGCGCCGTGTGCGGACGGCCGTAAAGCGGCGCGTCGTCCGTTAAGAACGAATTCTCGAGCTCAGCGACCACCTCCCCGTGATTGCGAACCCGCAGCAACCCATCGTCGGTGACCGTGCCGATTTCAGCAGCATCGAGGCCCCACTTCTTGAAGACCTCGTAGACCTCACCCTCGCGGCCGCGTTCGGCGACCAGCAGCATGCGCTCTTGCGACTCCGACAGCATGATCTCGTACGGAGTCATGTCCTCCTCGCGCTGCGGGACGAATTTCAGGTCAACATCGATCCCCGCTCCCGAGCGCCCGCCCATCTCGCAAGTCGAACAGGTCAGCCCGGCGGCGCCCATGTCCTGAATCCCCAAGATGGCCCCCGTCTTCATCGCTTCCAGGCAAGCTTCGAGCAGAAGTTTCTCGAGGAACGGATCGCCGACTTGGACGTTGGGACGTTTGGCCTCGGAATCCTCGTCGAACTCCGCCGACGCCATCGACGCGCCCTTGATCCCGTCTTTCCCTGTCTTGGCCCCGACGTAGATCACCGGATTCCCAACACCAGTCGCCTGGCCAAAGAAGATTTCGTCAGCCTTGAAGATCCCCAACGCGAACACGTTCACCAACGGGTTGCCGTCGTATCCCGCGTCGAAGATGCATTCGCCTCCGACGGTGGGCACGCCGAAGCAGTTGCCGTAGTGGCTGATCCCGCTCACCACGCCTTGTAGGATGCGGCGGTTCCGAGCCCCCGTCTCCGGGTCGTCCAACCTTCCAAAACGGAGAGATTCGAGCACCGCAATCGGTCGCGCGCCCATCGTGAAGATGTCGCGCAGGATGCCCCCGACTCCCGTTGCCGCCCCTTGAAACGGCTCGACGAAGCTGGGGTGATTGTGCGACTCGATCTTGAAGGCCGCCGCATAACCGCCGCCGATGTCAACGATGCCGGCGTTCTCCCCTGGACCAACCAAAATTCGCGGCCCCTTCGTGGGGAGGGTCTTCAAATGCAGCCGCGAGCTCTTGTAGGAGCAGTGCTCGCTCCACATCACGCTGATGATTCCGAGCTCGGTCAACGTTGGCGTGCGGCCGAGACGGTCGAGGATTCGGCTGTACTCCTCGACGGTCAGCCCGTGCTCGAGAGCGACTTCCGGCGAGACGGTTTCCATTTCGTATTCAGGCGGAAACGAAGGCGTTGGCCATCGAACGCAGAATGGTCAACCCCGCAACCGACCCCATCGCCGGGTCGGCGGCGCGCTCCGGATGCGGCATCATCCCAAGCACATTGCGGCCTTCATTCAAGATGCCGGCAATGTCACGAGCCGAGCCGTTGGGGTTGGTCACGTAGCGGAACGCAACGCGGTCCTCGCGCTCGAGCTGATCAAGCGTCTCGGGATCAGCATGGTAGCGGCCTTCCCCGTGAGCAATCGGGATCGCTAGCGTCTCACCGGCGGGGCAGGCGTTCGTAAAGGGCGAGTCGAGCGTCTCAGCGCGCAGATGAACGGTCTTGCAAGCGAAGCGGAGCTGCCGGTTCCGCATCAGCGCCCCAGGCAAAAGGCCGGCCTCCAGCAGGATCTGAAAGCCGTTGCAGACCCCGATCACTAACCCGCCAGAGGCAGCAAACCGCCTAACCGCGCCAATCGCGGCAGAAAAGCGAGCGATCGCGCCGCAGCGCAAGTAGTCCCCATAAGAGAACCCGCCGGGAACAAAGATCGCATCCACCCCCTGCAAATCCGTCGACTGATGCCAGATCTCGACGGCCTCGTGGCCGAGGTTGTGCTCGATCGCGTACAAGGCGTCGTGATCGCAATTCGAGCCGGGAAAGATAACGACGCCGAACTTCATCGAGCCGGGGAAAATCCAGTGTAACAACTCGGCGGCGGCCGGACTTCAGGCGGACAAAGGAGCGAACATGTCGCGGCGTGAAACCTCGCGGCCGAAAGTGTGAAACAAGGGCCTCTCGATTCCATTTCACACGGTGGAATGACTTGGGCTCAGATTCGGGCCGCTCCAAGCTTCTCTGGGCCACTGTGGGCCAGCGGATTCGGAGTTCGAACGAGATTTCACAACACCTTTCCGCCGAACTAGCCGCTCGGGACATGGAACGAGAGGACTTCAGCTGGAATGAGGCGGCGAGCTTGCAGACACGGCGTGTCTGCCGCACGACCCAGGAAACGCTTATTCTGACTCCGGCTGGGCCCGAACAGTGAGCGTGAGCGCCATGGTGGCCCAACTCGTGGCGGCGGCGGAGATCCACTGGTCCGGCCCGTGCGGGAATCCCCCCTCGAAATAGGACTGAAAGGGGAACGAACGGGTGCTAACCCGCCAGGATCCGTCGTCGAGTTGTTTCTCAAGCAGGTACGCGGCTCCTCGTTGATAGGCTTTATGACGTACCGGCACTCGGCCTGCGGTATGCAGGGCGTAGAGTGCTTGGCCCGTGGCGTATGCGTCGCTTTCGAGGCTTACCAGTTGAGCCCAACCGCCGTCGGGTCGTTGGGACTCGATGAGATCGTCGGCAGCCTGGCGGATCGCCTTTTCCGGCGCACCGGCCCATGCCAAGCCCAACAAGAGAAACGTGCGGCCCTCGGTGTCTCGGGGTTGGTGACGGACGAGCCAGTCGCGGGCTAGCTCAACGCGGCCTTCGAACTCTTCCCGCCTGGTTGGGGGACCGTAAAGCTGGAGAGACCGCAACCCGAGCGCCGTTGCCGTGAACCGGCTGTATTCCATCGGCGGACGATGATCCGAATCGTGCCAACTACCGTCCGCAAACTGAGTGCGTGCGGTCCACAGCGCCATGGAATCCGTCGCTTTGTCAGGACGGTGGTTCTCAGCGGCTAGACCAAGCAACGCATACCCGATGGTGATCGTTCGGCCCAGCACCTCGCCCATCTGGAGCCGTGTCTCGGCGTCAAGACCGAAGGCCGCCACCGACGTGCGGAGGATCTCGCGGACCGCTTCTTCCTCGACGGTTAGACCTCGCTCGCGAGCCATGGCCATCGCCACGGCAGGCAGCGATTGGTTGTGGCAAGAGACGCACCCAGACTTCTTGAAAGTCGTCGGTCCGGTGCGGGCTAGAAGCGGCAGGGCTTTGACCACGCTCTGACGCACAGCCTTGCTTGTCACCTCGATTTTGGACGCGGCAATGGCGATAACGTGTGTCAGACACAGCAGCCAGGCCAACGCTATAGCGGCTCTCATTGTTGTCCTGCGGCCGGCAGGTTTTCGGTGAAGTCTTCGATCAATTTGGCTACCTTGCTATCGCCTCGCCGCAGCGCGAGATCGCGAGCGGTCAGGCCGTCCTTTGCCTTGGCCGAGGGGTCGGCGCCGTTCTCGAGCAGAAGCCTGATTACTCGAGGATCAGAATCGTACAAGTAACTGGCCCACATCAGCGCCGTGTAGCCTCCGATACCGGGAGCGTTCACGTCTGTGCCTGCATCCACGAGCAGATTAACAATTTCGGGTCCGCTACTCAAATAGACTGCCCAGACCAGTGCGGAACCTTGAAGAGGGTCATTTTGGTTCGGGTCCGCGCCGCGTTCCAACAACAATCGAACAGGCTCCGCGTCGCCGTGTACCGCCGCCGCACCAAGTACGGTTGCAGGTAGATCTTCTCGCAACTTATTCGGTCCGGCTCCGCGATCGAGCAAGACTGTGAGACCGTCGATGTCGGCTGCCTCGGCGGCGCTATGCAAGGCCGTGGAATTGCGGTTCGTGTGTGCCTTCACGTCCGCGCCGTGATCGAGTAGCACGCGCAGAATGGGCGCTGAACCGGGAGTCCGTGCCGCCGCGATCAGCGCGGTGGCTCCGGCAGCAGTCTTTGCGTCAACCTCGGCTCCGGTCTCGAGCAGTATCCGTACTTTCTCGAGACTATCGACGCCCCAGATCAAGGCGGTCGCACCGGCGTCATTCGCGACGTTCGGATCGGCACCGCGCTCGAGCAGTGTCTTGACTGGAGTGAACCCCAAGCGTGAGACAGTCGAAATCGGGACAGGTTACGATTCACCGCAAAACGCTTGCCTTCTTCGCTGTATCGTCGCACGCTGGTCCTAGCCGGGGAAGCGGAAGCGGGCTCTGCTGGAGAGCAACCCGCCAAGGAATACCCGGCCGCAAACTCATCAAGACGATGAGCGCCGGGGGCGGCCGCCAAGGTCGCTCCCGGCTTCTCCAACGCCGGCGATGTCTCCCTGCCCGCCCAGGGCCCATCGGATTGATAGATTTGCCTATGCCTCTCAAAACTCATACTTCGGATTCCTCGCTGCTGTTGCCGCCGGCCGCGCCAGCGCTTCAAACTCGGCCGGCGGACGATATCCCAACGCCGAATGCAGCCGGCGTTGGTTGTAGATCTCATCAATGAACTCGCCGATCGATGCGCGCGCCTCGTCAAGCGTGCGATAACGCTGCAACCAAACCTCCTCCGCCTTCAACGTCTTCATGAAACTCTCCGCCCGCGCGTTGTCGTAGGGGTTGCCGCGGCGGCTCATCGAGATGATCGCGCCGTGCTGCTCCAGCAGCTCGACATAGGCGCTCGAAGCGTACTGTACGCCTTGGTCGGAATGATGCATCCACCCCGCGGCAGGGCGTCTGAGCTCGAGCGCATCGCGCAACGCCCCTACAGCCAGCTCAGCTTTGAGCGTCGTCCCCAGCCGCCAGCCGACCACGCGTCGCGAGTAGGCGTCCAACACCACGGCGAGGTAGACGAACGCCTCGCGCAAGCGAATGTAGGTGATATCGGATTGCCACAACTGATCGACGCCGTCCACATTCAGGTGCGCCGCTAGATTCGGATAAACAGGTAAGAAGTGGTTCGAATCCGTTGTTAGCACGAAGCGCCGCTTGAGTACCGCCAGCAAGTTGTCCTTACGCATCATCCGCAGGACCTTTTTGTGATTGACGAGGAAGCCTTGGCGGCGCAGCTCGGCCGTCACGCGGCGGTAGCCGTAACGACGATTCTCGAGCGAAATCCGCTGCATGCGGTCACGCAATTCCATGTCGCACTCGGCGGGCGACGACACGGCGAGCCGGCGATAGAACCCGGCGCGATTCACGCGTCCGAGCTCGCAGGCGTGTTCGACGCTGAGCGAGCCTTTGGCGCTGATCTGCTCGACGATGGAGTAGATCCGCTCGCGCCACCGGCGTCGTTGGTCGGGGCTGCGAGGTTCAAGGCGCGAAAGGCTTGTCCGAAAAAATCGAGCTCTGCGGCTTGTTTGCCGAGCAGTCGTTCGAGCTCTGCGATGCGTTCGTCGCGCGGATCGCGAGGGATCTTGGGCGGCGCCGAGCGGCCGGGTTTCGGCCGGCCTCGCCGCCGGCTCAAGCCGTTGACGCCTTCCTGGCGATAGGCGTCCCGCCAGCGGTACAGCAGGCTGCGCTTGACGTCCAACTCGCGGCTTAGCGCTGTGCCGCTCTGGCCGGCTAGGAGCCGCCTGGCGGCGGCTTCCTTGAACTCCACCGTGAACTCCCGCGGCTTGCGCGGCTTGAGACTTTCCATCCTGGACTCCTTTCCATTCGCTGAAATTCGTCCCGAATTTCAATGTCTCATTTTTAGGGTTCACTCCAGACCTCTTCAGGGCCCAAATACAGGACGGCATACATGAGCGGCGTTGAGCCGTCCGCATCGGGGGCGTCAATCAGACCGGGTTCTTGATCGAGGCGCTCTTGGGCCCCTGCCATATCACCGTCTCGTAAGGCATCGAAAAGCTTCTTGGCATTGAGATTCACCTTACGCGCCGGGCCGGAAGAGATTTCGACGTCCCACTCGGCGCCCTGGTCAATCCAGGCACGAAGCACACCGATCTGTTCCGAGGTGAGCGGTCCGGGCGGCGGCATCGTCACTCCCAGGTCTGAACGGACGAGGCGCCGAATCAACAGGCTTGCCGCGCTATCCTCCACGACGATGGCAGGGCCCGACTGGCCGCCATTGCGCATCGAGATGACAGTGTCCAGCAGCAGACGAGCCTGTTGCATGGAGCTACCGTGGCAGGCGATGCACTTATCGCGCAGAATGGGCTGCACGTCGGCTGCAAAATCGACCGGGCGGTCAACAGGAGGAGGCAGTTCGGCTTGCCCACTCACCGCGACCGGAGTAAGTATTGCGGCCAACACAATAGAAGCAGGAAGCGGCAGCAACGACCCGCCCACGCACCACACCCGCGACGTTCCCGCGGAGACGATCCTCGCACCCCAGCGGATTCCAACCGGCGCTTCCATTTTGGTACTCGTTAAGGGCACAAGCGCTGCTGTCCCCGCCGCACACGACCCATTGCGGAGCAGGATCTTGTAGTGGCTGATCTGACCGATCAATATGCGTTGATTCTACCGCTCACAGGCCTCAGCTCGGATACCTAGTGGAAACAAACGCTTGCTTGAATGACCGGCTGAGAGCCTTCCAAAAAGCCCCTCTAGAGCGCTCTGAGCCCCTGTTTAAGCGAGTTTGGGTGATTTCAAGGGGTCGTTGGGTCCTTGTGAAAATAATTAACATTATCTATCCGCTGACGGCTCCGATGGGCTGTTTTCGGGTGGCCGGCAGCCGACTGTTCGGGGCAAATCCTGGCTTATCCCGTACTCTCGCCCCGGCGGCGGCGGAAGCGATTCGCCGACGTGTCCGGAGCCTCGACCTACCGCTTTCACGCTTGTCCGTCGTGGTCTCGCGCCCCTGAGCCTGTGCTACTCTCCCCAGCGTGACGCGTCGGGTAATCCTTGTCGCCGCCTGGGTAATGGCAGGGGTGTCGGTCTACTGGACGGCTCAAGCGCAATCGACGCCCGACTACCTGTCGAGTGAACTTCGCAGCCGCGTCGAACAGCTCAAGCAAGAATTTCGCCAAACGCCAACCGGGGCCGAAAACGTCGGCCAGCGCTCGAGGGTCGTATGGGACTGGGTCAACGCCTACTCTCTCACCGGCGGACCCGTGCCCGCTCAGTCGCTGATGACCGGTTCGGATGTCGAGCAGCTGCTGCAAGGCGGCTCTCTAACCTTCGACCAAAGCGCCGCGGCGGGTACGCGCCTCTATAAGCAGGTCGATGATCTGATCCACGAGTTCGCTCTCAAGGATGAGCGTCCCGGCTCGGTCGGATCGATCGAGGTCAGCTCTCGTGGACCGTTCGCCTCGCGCAGCTACCAAACGCTCGAATACGTCTACACCACCGGAGACCGGGGCCTGCCGGTTGGAGCTTGGTTCATGGTTGGGCGCGCTCGCCAGCAAGCGAGCGATCTGTCAGTCATTCCGCAGTTCGACGATCCAAGAGCGGACAACTACACTTCGGTCCGATCGTCTAACCCGCGAGCGCGTTTCTCCGAACGCAAGATCTTCTGGGCGGGCGTCCACGGAGGGTTTCGCACCCGCGCTCTGAACATGGTCTTCGATCTTGCAGACGCCGCTCTCGAACCGGGCGACACGGTGACCTTCACGATCGGCGACCGCTCGCGGGGGTCGCGCGGCTGGCTGATGCAAAACTTCCAGAACGACGAGGTCGTGATTCCGTTCTACGTCGACCTCGATGGTAGAGGACCGTTGATCACGCTCAACTGGCCGTCCTTCGAAGTCATCGGCAAGGAGGCCGCGATGGTGCGAGGCGTTGCGCCGTCGATCGTTGCGACCGGCGAGGCGTTCACGCTCAGAATCCGTACGGGCGACGAGTTCTTCAATCGAGCCTCCGGGCGAATCCCCGAGTATTCGGTCACGCTGAACGGCGATCCCTTCCGAACCGTGCCCGCCGGCGACGACGCCATAGCCTCACTCGACGGAATCGTGTTGGAGAATCCGGGAACGTATCGTTTCGGCATCGAATCCGCCGACGGCAAGATTGTCGGCTCGAGCAATCCCGTGTGGGTCCAAGACGACCCGAAGCACCGCATCTATTGGGGCGATACACACGGCCACACCGGCATGGCGGAGGGGATGGGTACGGCGGACGGCTACTATCGCTACGGCCGCGATGACGCGATGCTCGACTTCCTTGGCCTGTCCGAGCACGACATTGTGATCGACGCGCTGGAGTGGAAGAAGATGCAAAAGGCGGTCGACGACTATACCCGCGAGGAAGAGTTCATCGCCTATCTCGGCTACGAATGGACGTTGAACCGACCATCCGGCGGTCATCACAATGTCTTCTATCGCTCGAACGAGGCGGATCTCGTTCCGGCCGCCAAGTTCCCTCGCCTCGCCCTGCTCTACCAGGGGCTGCGCGAACGCTTCTCCACCGACGACGTCCTGATCATTCCGCACGCCCACCAAGCCGCCGACTGGCGCATGAACGATCCCGACATGGAGAAGGTGATCGAGATTCAATCGCAGCACGGGACCTTCGAGTGGTTCGGCAACTACTACCTGCAACGTGGCTTCGAGGTCGGCTTCGTGGCGGCTTCGGACAATCACAACCTCAAGCCTGGCTACAGCGGGACCAAAGAAGCCGCCTCACTAGCTTCCATCGGCGGCCTGGCCGGCGTCCTCGCGCCCCAGAAGACGACGGACGCCATCTTCGACGCCATGCGCGCGCGGCGGACCTACGCCACGACGGACGCCGAGAGAATTCTCATGGATGTTCGCTTGAACGGCGGACTGATTGGGACGCGCCAACCCTCGAACGACGAGCGCCGCCTCGAATGCCGCGTCTCCGGCTCAGCGCCGATCGACGAGCTGGCGGTCATCAAGAACGGCCAAGTGGTCTTCGCGAGGAACCCTTCACGTGCTCCGCTTTCGCCGCGAGTGTCGCTGCAGGTGCGCTTCGAATCCGACTCCGAGCCTTACATTCGCGACAACCCAAGGCCGTACCGCCGCTGGAAGGGGACGATCAAGGTTATCAACGCCCGCCTCGACGGCGTCGACACTCCGCACTTTGAGAACCGCTTCTTGGAGTACGCCAAGATCGACGACAACGATGCGTCCCAAGTCGTCTTCTACACCGAGACCAGGGGTCGAGCCGACATTCTTACGCTCGAGCTCTCTGGAGCGTCGTCCGCCACTGAGCTCCGTATCGAGCTCGAGGAAACCGAAGAGTCCGGCGGGTCCCCGCCGCGGGTGCGAGACCTCCAAACGATCCCCGCCGAAAGCCTCGCGATGAACCTGGGCGAGCTACGACAGGGCGTTCTGACAAAGGAGCTGCCCGTAGGTCGTCACCGCGACACGATCACGATGCAACTGATCAATTCCGACGGACCAATGGATCAAGAGCTTACGTTCGTCGACAACGACAACAAACTTGACGGAGACTACTACTACGTCCGCGTCAAGCAGTTGAACGGAGCCTGGGCCTGGTCGTCGCCGATCTGGGTCGGAGGCGAACCGCGACATTAACGGCGTTCAAGCACCAGCTCATGGTGTCTCGGTGCTACAATCCGACCAGTCAACTCCTAAGGAGTCCGCCATGCGCACTCGCAGCTTGTCCGCTCTCGTTGCCCTTACGTCCTGTGTGGGGGTTCTAGCAGCCGCCGAAATCCCTCGCACCGCCGACGGCCATCCAGACCTTTCCGGCACTTACGATGTCGCCACCCGTACGCCGCTCCAGCGTCCAAAGGAGTTGCGCGAGCGGGCGACCCTGAGCGACGCCGAGGCCGTGGCGATGGCGAAGAAAGAAGCCGCTTTGGTGGCGCAGGCGCAAGCCGGCAGCGACCCGGACCGAGACGCTCCGGCAGTCGGCGGCGCCCCTCCGACGAACGACGTCGACCTTCCCGAGCTGACTTTCGCGGCGGGCGAGGTCGGAGGCTACAACCTGTTCTGGATAGAGCGCGGGGCGGGCGCGTTCAAGATCGACGGCGCCTGGCGGACTTCCGTCATCATCGACCCCACCAACGGCCGCTATCCGCCGCTCACCCCTGAGGCGGTGAAAGGGGCGCAAGCGCGGGCCAAGCTGCGCCAGAAGAACACCGGCAAGGCTTGGTGGCTCGACGCCGAGTTCGATCAGGGTCCTTACGACAACCCCGAGCAGCGGCCGCTCGCTGAGCGTTGCCTGCTCGGGTTCGGCTCGGCGGGCGGCCCCCCGCTGCTGCCCGTGCTCTACAACAATCTGAAGCGCATCGTGCAGACCGAAGACAACGTCATGATATTCGCCGAAATGGTCCACGACGCTCGCATCGTCCGCATGAACGCCGAGCACGAGCCGCCCTACATTCGCAGGTGGATGGGGGACTCGATCGGGCGCTGGGAAGGCGACACGCTGGTCGTGGACACGACAAATTTCAACGACACTCCAGCGCTTTCGGGTGCGTCGCGCAACCTGCATGTGGTTGAGCGTTTCACCCGGATCGACGCGGACACTCTCATCTACCGCTTCACGGTGGAGGATCCCTCAGTTTGGACGGCCCCCTGGACCGGCGAATACGTCTGGCCGACGACTGACAAGCGCATGTATGAGTACGCCTGCCACGAAGCGAACTATTCGTTCCTCGGGATTATGCGCGGAGCGCGCCAGCTAGAGGCGGAAGCCCAGGGCAAGACCGACGACGATTAGGTTGCCGGCGCCGGCCATCGAGCGCGAGCACTGCTACCAGTCCATCCACGCGCCCGCCGATTCGCGATTTGGCGCCGAACGGCGAGCCGGCGGACAAGAGGTCAATAGATATCGAGAAACAATTTCACGCTGATTCAACCATCCGCGAAGATCACCCGAACCTGCATGAATAGGGCATGAGAGGCGACTGGAGAGGCTTCTCGGAGGTCTTCGATGGGAGTTTGTGGGTTCGCTTGTTCCCAACAGCTATCAGAGTCAAGGCGAATTGAGGGTACAATTCCCCCAGCATGATAGGGACGACGGTCAGCCACTACAAGATCCTCGAAAAACTTGGCGAGGGCGGCATGGGCGTGGTGTACCGTGCCAGAGACCAACGTCTTGAGCGTGACGTCGCGCTCAAGTTCCTACCCCGCAATCGGGTCAATGATCCGGAGCTTAAAGCGCGATTCGAACGCGAAGCCGTGGCCGCCGCGGCTTTGAATCATCCGAACATCTGTACTGTTTACGAGGTCGACGAGCAAAATGGAGAGCCTTTCATCTCGATGGAAGTCGTGGATGGAAGAACGCTTTCGACGATGGTCGAAGACGGCCCTCTGGAGATTGAAAGCAATAGAGATTGTCATTCAAGCGGCGAAGGGCTTGGCCTCAGCGCATGGGGCAGGGATCGTACACCGCGACGTCAAGAGCGCAAACATCATGGTGATCTCCCCCGGCGTTGATCACGACATGCAGGTCAAAGTTATGGACTTCGGCCTGGCTCAGCTCGCTTGGGCACAGGCTCACTTAACAAAGGAAGGGTCGACAGTCGGGACGATGGCCTACATGGCACCCGAGCAGGCCGAGGGCGGTCAGGTTGACCGCCGAGCCGACATTTGGGCGCTAGGCGTGGTGTTCTACGAAATGCTCACGGGCCAACATCCTTTTCAGGCGGACTACGATCAGACCATAGTCTATTCCATCCTGAACGAGGATCCGGAGCCACCGAGCAAGTTGCGCAAAGGGGCTTCTCCCGTCCTTGATCGTGTGATCGCCAAGGCTCTGGCCAAGGATCCCAACACACGCTATCAGAACTTGAGCGAGCTGCTAGCGGACCTTTCGCCGATCCGCGCGTCCTCTCAAGTGGGCAACGTCGAACGCCCGAAGACCGCGAAGAGAACCGCGATCGTTGTCGCGGCAGCCTTGGTGCTGGGGATAGCAGCGGCCACATGGCTACGCCCCAGCGGCTCGGAGGAGGGACAGATCCTCGAGATCCAACAGCTAGCCGCGACCGGGAACCGGCATGAAGCTTTTTCTAGACTCCTCGGCGTCAGTTCGGGGACGCTAGAAGCCCCCGAGCTTCAGCCGATACTCAATAGATTCTCAACCAAGATATCGATCGATTCAGAGCCTCCCGGCGCAGACGTATTCGTTCAACCTTACGGCGACTCGGCGGCTCCAGCTCTCGCTCTGGGAAGAACTCCAATCCCGAATGCCAGGGTTATGAACGGATTTTGGCACTGGCGATTCGAAAAGCCTGGGTTTTCTACAGCGCATCGAGTCGTCAACTCGTTCCTGGTTACAGTTGAAAGCGCCTCGACATTGAGCGCCAAATTAGGCCAGCCGGGAGGCGAGGAATCCCTCACGATGCTTCCCGTCTCAGGCGCCGTTACTCACATTCGCATGACCGGCGTTTCTTATCCAGGAGCGGTACGAGTGGGCGATTTCGAGATCGGAGAGTCCGAAGTGACGAACCGCGCGTTCCAGCGGTTTGTTAGCGAGGGAGGGTACCGCAATCAGGCGTATTGGAAGCATCCGTTTGTCCGGGATGGACAGGCAGTCGCATGGGAAGCTGCTATGTCCGAGTTCGTGGACAGCACTGGCCAGCCTGGCCCCGCCACCTGGGCCTTCGGTGCCCCTCCTAAGGGCGAAGACGACTTGCCCGTCCAGGGAGTCAGCTGGTACGAAGCCAAGGCTTTAGCGCAGTATATTGGCAGAGAGCTTCCGACGATCTTTCACTGGTATAGAGCCGCTGGAGACCGTTTCCACGCTTCACTCATCGCTCCTCACGGAAACCTTGGGGGTGACGGACCAGCAAAGCCGGGGACCTTCGGAGCCGTCAGCGCGTTTGGCTCGTACGATATGTATGGGAACGTTTGGGAATGGACATCAACACCGGCTGATAGTTCAGGCGAGTTCCGCTACGCGCTAGGCGGTTCTTGGAAAGAGCCGATGTATCGCTCCGGTGCTGGAAACGGTCTCAGTGCATTCGATCGTTTTCCTGACCTTGGCCTCCGGCTTGCCGCAGGCCAACGTGGCGCGGGAACTGATGAGCATGCGTTCAGTTCGGTCCCGCGAGCCGTTCGCGATTTCAGCAAGCTCCAACCAGCAACTGACGAAGTCTTTGCGGCGTACGATGCTCCCTATGGGTACGACGCTACCCCCCTGGACCAGTCGGAACCCGAATCGATTTCGACATCGGAATACTGGGTCCACCAAAGGGCTGAGGTCAATGCTGCCTATGACGGCCAAAGGATGCCTCTACACGTACTCCTACCGGTCAACACGCAACCGCCCTACCAGGTTGTTGTTCTCTTTCCAGGTGCGGGACCCTTCCGCGGTCCAGCCAACAGGCTCTCCGGCCTCAACAACGTGGAAATGTTTGTCCGAATGAAGCGGGCGGTTGTCTATCCGGAATACGCAGGCAGTTACTCACGATCGACCGGTGTGATTCCGGAGCTATTCCAGCCGAACGACTCAGCCATCTGGCGGGATCATGTCATTAAATGGTCCAAGGACGTCAGCCGCGCTCTGGATTACATCAATACCCGACCGGATCTGAAGTCAGACGCAGTTGCGTACGCGGGATACAGCCGGGGAACCATTTTGGGAGTCGTCATCCTCGGAGTTGAACATCGATTTCAAGCCGCCATTCTGACAAGCGGAGGTTTCGCGCAGGAAACCGTTCGACCAGAAGTTGACCAGATTCACTTCGCATCTCGAATCAGGACTCCTCTCCTCGTGATTAGCGGGCGCTACGATTTCACGTTTCCATTTGAGCAGTCGATACGCCCCATGCTCGACCTCTTGGCAACTCCGGTCGAGCACAGGAAGCATGTCTTGATGGAGGGCGGGCATGGGTTGCCGCCCTATCAAATCGCGCGGGAAACAGGGGCCTGGCTAGACCGCCACCTTGGGCCGGTCCAGTGGCCTTCGTCTTCGTCTGCCCTCCCGAAGTAAGCATCCATCGCTCAGTGCCAGCTGGCGGAGCGATGAGATCCCGTGGCCAAGAACAGCCTAACTCGCAGACTGGAAGGGGCTTAGATGGCGATCAGTGCAATTCCTGTCGAAATCTCAATGTCACGCGAAGACACTCCTCGCTTGAAGTGTCGGCGTCTGGCCCGAGCCGGTAGCCAGTCTTGGGGCATTGCGAGCGAAGCCCATCCCACGGACCGACTTGGCAGGCCGTCTGAGCTGAGACCGGAGTCGGTCGCATGAATCGGCGTCCCGCCCTTGCCGGAAGCGCCCTCACGCGGCTGCTGAGCGATGACTTCGGCGCGCTGTCGGCGCCAAGGCGTTGAGGAGTGGGCGGCAGGATCTTCGAATCCCGCGGTGTCGAAGCCCTGCGCACGGCCAAAAAGATGCCGCGGGTCTGTGTGAGCCGCGCCGCCGGTGATCTATTGTAGTAGTCGCCGTGGCCATGCCGGACGTCCAGCAGCTGACTGAGGAGATCAAGGCCGTCGGCCTGAAGGCGGGCGCCCTGGTGATCGGCGTCGCTGACGTGGACGCGTTCAACGAGCACGTTCCCGAAGGGCATCGCCCGCAAGACATCCTTCCCGGGGCAAAGAGCGTCGTCGTGGCCGGCGCACGCGGCCCGACCAGCGGCGCCTGGCGGAGCCCGAATCACCGGGTCATGGAAGTGGCCGGCTACGACTTCCGCGAGGACGTAGCGGTTCACGTTATGGCCGGCTACATCGAGCGCGAGCACGATTACTACGCGATCCACGCGCCCAATCTGCCAACGGCCGGCCATCATCCTCCGATGAGCATGATGCTCGCGGCCGTTCTGGCGGGCCTCGGCACGCGTTCGCTAGCCGCCAACATCATCTTGCATCCCACCTACGGCCTGCTCTACTACGCTTGCGTCATTACGACCATGCCGCTTGCGTATGACCGCAAGCTCGACAAAGATGTTTGTCCGGACCCCATGTGCGTCACTTCGTACCGCAAGCTCGGCAAGACGCCGTGCATGGCGGCCTGCCCCTCCGACGACGGCGGCTGTCTAGACGGCGAAATCGACGAGAACGGTAGGATCTCGTCTTCCTACTACGATCGCGAGCGCTGCACGTCACGCGCGATGAACTTCGGGATCAACAGCATGCAAAAGGCCCTGGTGCAGATCGTCACCGAGGACGACGCCCAGAAGCGAAAGAACATGATCTATTCCGATTTCATGCACCGATCGGCGACGGCGATCAGCTTCTACAAGGAAAGCGTCGCTCAATGTTTCGAATGCATGAGGGTCTGTCCGATAGGTCGGACCGAGAGGAGACTCAAATGATGAGCTCGTCAAAAAATCGGAGCACCCTGCGTCAGCGGGGTGTCGCTCCAGAAACCGCCCGCTCACGCAGGCGGCTCCGAAAAGCCGACTGCATCTCGGCAGGGGGCTTCCAATGAGCGCGGCGCCGGCCCTCGATCTCCACGAAGCCAAGAGCGAGCTCGTCGCGAGCGCCAAGAAATTCGGCGTTTTGACGATCGGCGTGGCGGACGTCTCGGCATTCGATGACCAGCCTGAAGGACAACGTCCCGCAGATCTCATGCCGGGGGCCAAACGGGTGATCGCGGTCGGTGGAGAGCCTCCTCGGGCGGGAGATTGGATCAGCCCGAACTACCAACACATGGAGACGACCGGCACGAGCGATCGGATTGGAGTGATTGCGCTGCGTCTGGCGCGTTTCATCGAGAGCCGATTCGGATACTACGCTCTGTACGTGCCCCCGGGAGTCGACGGAGGGAACCAGCCGTTTCTCAGCATCATGGCGGCCGCGGAGAAATCCGGCTGCGGCTCTCGCAGTCTCGCGGGGCCCGTGCTCCATCCCGAGCTCGGGTTCATGCACTACAGCGCAGTTGTGACGACCCTTCCGCTGCCGGTTGACTCTCCGCTCGCCGAACCCGCTTGTCCCGCGCCCGAGTGCGTTGAGATGTGGGAAGAGAAGGCGACTACGCCGTGCCTGAGCGTCTGCCCGATTGGCGAGGGCGGCTGCCTTGGCGGCAAGCTAGAAGACGGTCGCATCGCCGAGCGCCAGTACGACAAAGCGAGATGCACGTCGCGGGTCTATACTTACTGGGTTCCGGGCTTCCAGAAGGCTTTGGAATCGGCCCTCGACGAGGACGACAAAGAGAAGCGGAAAATGATCCTTTACTCCTCGTTCTTTACCCGCACGCTCTGGTCGATGACTTACGCCACGAATAGCCAGGGACAGTGTTTCGAATGTATGCGAGTCTGTCCCGTCGGCAAAGAGAGCCGAACCAAGAAATAAGAGCGAGCATCATGGGTTTCTACTACATCGATCCCGAGACTTACAAGCGTTACAAGGACCAAGTGCTCGAGTTATCCAACTCTGTACAAATCAACATCAACGAGCATCTGCGAGAGAAGCGGCAGGGGTGTCTCTCAGACAAGGAAATCGCGGCGAAGCTCGGACTCGACGAGCGGACAGTAAGAGAGATCCGCGTCGTGGCGGAGCGAGACTACTATCCGGTCGATGAGTGGGACGAGGCGATCCGCTTCAAGGATGAAGCCTGTCGGGGGTTCGCCAAAAGCGGTGTTGCGTTCATGATGAAGAAATACTCCTCGAAGTGAGCGGCAGGCAGCCGAGGCCTTCCTGGCCCCAAGCCGCGAACACGCGAGTTGTTGCGCGTGCACGACCTACACGCAACAACGCTTCGCCTGCCAGGGCTTGATCGCCAGGGCTCGCGTTTCGCCATCAGGAGCGCGATTTCCACATCACCGAGAGTGCCGGCAAGTTTGCCGCAGAGCAGCGCACAGGTCCAAGATAAACTGGACATTGTTTTCCTTGCGCGACATCCGCTTGTCTGTGAAGGAGAACGGGCTAAGGGACTGCCTCCGTGTCTGCTAATGGGCTAAAGCCGAGCGGCGACCCGATGACGAGCCGCCCGAAAGCAGACGCCTGCGCTATCTTGGTCGGCCATTGGCGCGACGCAGGCCCAGTCCCGGACGGCTCGCAGGGATTGTACCAAAGAACCGAGGACCTTGTGGTGGCTGATCGTAGTTCCGATTGAAGACGTTGCGATTGTGCCGCCGGGCGGCTGTTTCGGTTCCTCGCGCAAACTAACGTTTTGGCCTCGCCTCGGCGGCCGTGTGGCCTGGCGGATGCTACAATCCTGGGCAACCATGCGCCGCCTTTGCCTGATTGCCGCCCTTGCCCTGACACCCGCTTTGTCCGCCGACGATGCGGCCGATCTCAGAGCCTCATTCGAAGCGGGCGTCGCCGCTCTCAATCAGGGCGATGTAGAGGGCTTCTTGGCCGACATTCACCCCGAAGCGATGTCGTTCTATTCGTGTGGGCCGACATCGGGCAAGCAGGGCAAGGAAGCCTGCCAGCTCGATTGGGAGCGTTTTTTCGGCAAGACCAACGAGGCCCGCTTTGAACCTCAAAATATGCAGTTCAAGGTGGTGGGTAATACCGGCATGGCTTGGGGCGACTACGACGTCCAGGTGGACTACCAAGGCAAGCAGGTCAACCACAAAGGCCGCTACACCTTCACTTACACCAAGGTCGACGGCAAGTGGATGGTCGTGATGCAGCACAATACGCCCGCCGCCATGGATCCGCAGCCGGTCCGCAAGCGCAAACCTGCGAGCGAGTAGCGCTCTCCGTGTTGGCTGTGGTGGGTGTTAGCCCAATACACTTGAGTTAAGTGTCGGGGTGCGGTTCGGACGTGCAGGACAATCATAGCCCACGGATTCATCCGTGGGTCTGGAGTTTCTACATTTGTGGACGGGGAGGGCCATGGCTTAGGTAGGTCGGTAGATAATTATTGACATACCGACAGGATTGAGCTATTCTGTTCTTGGCCCGCTCGGCGCCGCTGCCTATGCCCGACGATCTCCGCGATACTCTTCTGGAAACCCTAGAATCAGCCCTCGATGCTCAGCTGCGCGCCGTTCGTCGGCTGCGATCGAAACCCCCTCCCCGGCCCAAGCGCCCTTCGCCTCAAGGTATGTCTCAGGTCGATATGGCCCATGACATACTCGCCGGCGCCGAGCGTCCGCCGCATATCGCGGAGTTGATCGAGGGCATTCAGGCCAGGTTTTCCCGTGCGGTTGACCGCGAAAGCCTCGTCTCGGCGCTGTCGAAGAAGATCGCTCGCGGCGACCGTTTTGTGCGCACCGCGAAGAACACTTTCGCGCTGCGTAGCCCGGATTAGCTACGCGGCCCGGATTAGCTGTCCCCTGGAGGTTCCCATGCTGCTTCCTCAGTTCCTGTCGATCAGCGCTGATTGGAGGCGCGCCTTTCCCCAGCAACGCACGCATCGACGCGCGGTGCGCCAAGGCCTGGGAGGCCTGGTTTGCCTGGGCCGCCGCACGCTTTCGCGCATTATTTGGACCAACGGCGGCGAGCAAAACAGCTGGAGCGCGGACTATTTTTTGCACGAGCGCTGCAAGTGGCGTCCGCAAGAGTTGTTCGCGCCGGTGTGGAAGCGCGCCTTGGGGTTTTGCCGCTCACGGTTGGTGGGCGTGGCGATCGACGACACGCGCTTGCGCAAGACGGGGCGTAGGATCAAGCAGGCGTTTTATCAACACGATCCGCTCTCGCCGCCGTTTCACGCGAACTTGATGCTGGGGTTGCGCTACTTGCAAGCGTCGTTGTTGGTTCCCTTCGATCGCGGCGGCAAGACCGGCGCGCGGGCCTTGCCGGTGCGTTTTGAATGTGCGCCGGTTCCCAAGCGTCCCGGCAAACGCGCCGGCGACGCCGAGCGAGAGCAGTACGAACAAGCGCGCAAGCGCTGTCGCATCTCGCAACGTTTAGTCGACATGATGGCGCCGCTGCGGGCTGCGCTGGATGCCGCCGGCGGGATCGCCAAGAAGATGGTGTTGTCGCTTGACGGCAGTTTCAGCAACCGCACCGTTTTCCTGGCGCCGCGCGATCGCACCGAGCTCATCGCTCGCACGCGCCTGGACGCTGTGCTGTGCAAAGCCGCGCCGACCGGCTCGCGACGCTTCTATGGGGTCGAAAAGTTCCGCCCCGAACAGGTGCGCCGCGACGAGACGATCGTCTGGAAAACGACCAAGCTATTCTACGGCGGCAAGCGCCGCAAGATCCGTTATAAAGAGGTCAACGAGGTGTACTGGCAGGGCGGGGCGCGGCGCACGCCGTTGCGTTTGTTGGTGGTCGCGCCGACCCCCTATAGCAAGCGCCTTTCGAGCAAGATGTACTACCGCCAGCCGGCGTATCTACTCACGACGGACCTCGCCAGCCAGGCGCGCGAGCTGTTGCAGATCTATTTCGACCGTTGGCAGATCGAGGTGAACCACCGCGAAGAGAAGGACACGTTGGGCGTGGGACAGGCGCAGTTATGGAGCGAGACGGCGGTCCCGAAGCAACCGGTATTGGCGGTGGCGGCGTACAGCGCTTTGCTGCTGGCGTCGTTGCTGGCGTATGGTCCGGGGCGCGGAGAGGCCTATGCGCCGCTGCCGAAATGGAGGAAAAAGGCAAAGAGGCCTTCTTGTCTGGATCTGGTGGCGCTGTTGCGGAAAGAAATGGTCGAAAACCCCGATTTGCTGGCTCCGCTGGGGCTCAAACCCTCCTGGCAGGCCTTCGGCGCCGCCGCTGACGGGTAAAATATGTAGAAACTCCAGGCCCACGGATTCATCCGTGGGTCTGAGAACGCGCCGGCGCCACGTCCCTCTCAGCCTTCCGGCGCTCCTTCTACGCAGTCTACGACCGCGTAGAAGGAGCGCCGGAAGAACAGTTGGCGCAACGAGCTCGGTCCGATACCCATGGATAAATCCATGGGCCTATGATTGTGTCGCCCTGCGGGCGGGACCATTCTCCTGCCGTTGACGGTTAGCATGACGGCGGTCCGAAGTCCGGGATCGCTGCCCGACATCGTGATAAACTCCTGCATCGCAATGGCTACTTCTACTTTTCACCAAGGCCGCCACTTTCTCCAGATTCCGGGTCCGACAAACGTCCCGGACCGGGTTCTGCGGGCGATGAATCGGCCGACGATTGACCATCGCGGCGCCGAATTAGCCTCGCTGACCCTCTCGATTCTGAGTCGCCTCAAGCAAGTATTCAACACGACGGGACCGGTCGTGATTTTCCCATCATCAGGGACCGGCGCGTGGGAAGCGGCGCTGGTCAACACTCTATCCGCTGGGGACCGTGTGCTGATGTACGAGACTGGACAGTTCGCGCAGCTGTGGCGCGGGGTCGCGGAGCGCCTCGGACTCGAAGTCGAATGGATCGAGGGGGATTGGCGGCACGGGGTCGACCCCGCGAAAATCGCTGAGCGCCTGTCCGCCGACAGCGAGCGCCGGATACGCGCGGTGGCGGTGGTCCATAACGAGACCTCCACAGGGGTGGCCAGTAATATCGCGGGCGTCCGCGGAGCGATGAATGAAGCCGGGCGCCCGGCGCTGCTGATGGTCGATACGATATCCTCCCTGGCTTCGATCGAGTACCGCCACGATGAATGGGGCGTGGACGTAACCGTTGGGGGATCTCAGAAAGGGCTGATGCTGCCCCCGGGGCTGGGATTCAATGCTCTCAGCGAAAAGGCGCTGGAAGCGTCAGCCTCAGCCAACTTGGGCCGCTCCTACTGGGACTGGAAACCGGTCATCGAGGCCAATCAAAACGGATTCTTCCCCTACACGCCCGCCACGAATCTACTGTTCGGCCTCGCCGAGGCGCTCGACATGCTTTTCGAGGAGGGGCTCGAGGAGGTGTTGTCGCGCCACGCGCGTCTGGCGCGAGCGACGCGGGAGGCGTTGTCGGGATGGGGGTTGGAGAATCTCGCCGTCTTGCCGGCGGAGTACTCCAACTCATTGACCGCGGTTATGATGCCCGAGGGCCACGACGCCGACGAGCTTCGCCGCGTGATCCTCGAGCGTTTTGACATGTCGCTCGGGACCGGTTTGGGCAAGCTGCGGGGCAAGGTCTTCCGCATCGGCCATCTTGGGTCTTTCAATGACCTGATGCTGATGGGCGCTCTTTGCGGAGTCGAGATGGGGCTGAAGCTTGCCGGTGTGCCCCACAATGAGGGCGGCGTAGACGCGGCGCTGCGGAGTCTCGCCCAGCAGAGATGAATGACGCACCGGCAAAGTTGAGCGTTCCGAGGATATACTGTAGCTGACGTGCCACGCACTGCCGCAATTGCACTCATGGCGCTAGCGTCGGGCGCCCTCCCGGCGTTCGCGGTCGATTTTGATCGCGATGTACGTCCTGTTCTATCCGACAAGTGCTATGCCTGCCACGGGCCTGACGCCGCGCAGCGGCAGGCCAACTTGCGGCTCGATGTGCAGGATCAGGCGCGGCGCGCGGCGGGTGAAGTCGTCAAGCGAATCTCCAGTAGCGACGCGTCCAAACGCATGCCGCCCGCCTATCTGGGGCATGACAGACTAGGCGATGACGACATCGCCGTGTTGCGGGAATGGGTCCAGGCCGGCGCCCCCTGGGGTAGGCATTGGGCCTTCGTGGGGCCACGGCGTCCAACGGCGCCGCTTCTGAGGGGGGAAGACCGCGCTCGCAACGATGTTGACCGCTTCGTTTTCCGGCGTCTCGAACAAGCAGGGCTCTCACCTTCGCCCGAAGCCGGCCGGCCAACGCTGATCCGCCGTCTGAGTCTGGACTTGACGGGCCTGCCGCCGACGGTGGACCAGGTCCGCGCCTTTGTGGAAGACGCGTCGCCCAACGCCTACGAGCGCCTGGTCGACCGCCTGCTCGAGTCTCCCCGCTATGGCGAACGGATGGCGATCCGCTGGTTGGATGCCGCGCGCTACGCCGACACGCAAGGCTACCAGAACGACGCCCCGGTTCAGATGTGGCGCTGGCGCGACTGGGTGATCGAGGCGTTCAACTCGAACAAGCCATACGACGAGTTCACCATTGAGCAGATCGCCGGCGACCTGCTGCCCGAACCAACGCTCGAACAGCTGATTGCCACGGGATTCAACCGCAACCACCGCAGCAACAGCGAGCTCGGGATCGTTGAAGAGGAGTACCGGGTCGAGTATGTCGTCGACCGAGTCGAAACCACATCGACGGTGTTTCTCGGGCTAACGGTCGGTTGCGCGCGCTGCCACGACCACAAGTACGACCCGATTTCGCAGAAAGAGTTCTACCGGCTGTTCGCCTACTTCAACAGCGTTCCCGAGCGTGGGAGGGTATTGCGGCCGTTTAATTCGCCGCCCAGGATTCCGGTGCCGACGCGGGAGCAGTCGCGGCGGCTCGACGGGCTCACGAGTGAGATCGCTGCGGGCGAGAAGGCGTTCCGCTCGATTCGGGATTCCGCAAACCGCGACTTCGAGAAATGGATAGCTAAGCTGGCGCGATCAAACAAAGCGCTCAATTGGTTGCCGCCGCGCGGCTTGGCTGCGCGGTTCGACTTCGAGGGCAAGCTCGGTGAGGAGACGATACTCGGCCGTGCAGATCTCGTTGACGGCCGTCTCGGCAGCGCGATTGCAGTTCAAGGCGGGGGCCATATCGAAGAGCCCGACACCGCCGACTACGACTACAACGACCCGTTCAGCCTTGGCGCTTGGGTCCGCCCCGAGTCCCCCGAGGGCGTCATCCTCAGCCGCTCGGACAAGTTCAAGACGGAACACAACTTCGCAGGCAAGGGCATTACGTTTCTGCTTGAAGAAGGGCGCCTGAAACTCAAGCTGATTGGCCGCATGGACGACTGGATCATTGTCAGCGCCCGCGAAAAGTTTCCGCTGAGCCGCTGGACCCACGTCGCCGCAACCTACGACGGATCGCGCCTGGCAGCCGGGATCGCTTTGTATGTTGATGGCCGGCCGATCGAGCTGGTCACCGAGCTGGACCTGTCCAACGGCGCGATCAAGACCGAGTCGCCGTTCCGTATCGGTGCGGGCGCTGACGAAGACAGCGGTTTCTCGGGTGCAATCGACGACGTGCTCGTCTACGCGCGAGAGCTGTCGAGCGATGAGGCCGCCATGCTCGCCGTCGCCGAGAGCCTGAATGAGATCGCACGGGCCCCGGAAGCCGGCTGGACCCGCGGGCAACGGCTCAAGCTCGAGGGCGCGTATGTCGATCGATTTGGGCCCCGCGGAGTGCGGGCCGCCTGGGCTGGGCTGGGCAGGCTGAAGCGAGCGAGGGAAGGCCTGATGAGCCAGGTTCCGAGCGTCATGATCATGAGCGAGATGGAGACGCCTCGCGAAACCTTCGTGCTCGAGCGCGGCGAATACGACAAGCCGGGCGAAAGAGTACTGCCGGGCGTGCTTAGCGCGCTACCGGCGTTGCCCGAGCGAACGCCCAACGATCGCCTCGCGCTGGCCCGATGGCTGGTCGACCCGGCGAACCCTCTGACGGCGAGGGTCGCGGTGAACCGGTTCTGGCAAATGCTCTTCGGGGCTGGGCTGGTTCGCACGCCGGAGAATCTGGGGACACAGGGCGAGCGGCCCACCCATCCCGAGCTGCTGGACTGGTTGGCGGTCGAGTTCATCGAGAACGGCTGGGACGTGAAATCGCTACTGAAAACGATCGTCACCAGCGCGACTTACCGCCAGGATTCGCGCGGTTCGGCTGAATCCATGCGCCAAGACCCAGAGAACAAGCTACTTTCCCGCGCACCGCGCTTCCGCCTGCCGGCCGAAGCCATTCGCGATCAGGCGCTGCTCATGGCGGGACTGCTGCACGAGCGCTTGGGCGGGCCGTCGGTGAAAACCTATCAGCCGGAAGGGCTCTGGTTCGACATCGCCGCCGGCGGCGGTTACACCCGCGACGACGGCGAAGACCTCTACCGCCGGAGCCTCTACACCTACTGGCGGCGAACGATCGGTCCGCCGTCGATGCTCAACTTCGACTCGGCCACCCGCGAAACTTGCGCCGTGCGAACCGAGCGGACGAATACCCCGCTCCAAGCCCTCAATCTGATGAACGACGTTGCGTTCTTTGAAGCGGCAAGGAAACTCGGCGAGCGGATGTACTTCGAGGGCGGCGAGACTCTGGACGAACGCCTGGCGTACGGCTTCGAGATGGCCACGGCGCGGCCGCCTAGCGCGCCGGAAACAAGCATCCTGAGCGGCGCGTTTGCCAAACAGCTCGAAAGCTTTAGGCGTGATCCGGCGGCGACAAAAAAGTTGTTGACCCACGGCGAAAGTCCAGCGCATCGCCGCGTGAGCCGGCCGGAGCTGGCGGCTTATGCCATGACGGCGGGTTTGATCCTCAATCTGGATGAGACGGTGACGAAGCAATGACGCTATCCGAGCAAGCGCTCCACTCTACCCGACGCCACTTCTTCTCACAAAGCGCGACCGGTCTGGGAGTCGCCGCGCTGGCTCATCTGCTTCGAAAGGGGGCCGCCGGCAAGGGCGGCTTACCGGGCCTGCCGCATATAGCGCCCAAGGCTAAGCGAGTCATTTATTTATTCCAGAGCGGGGGGCCTTCGCAGATCGACCTGTTCGACCACAAGCCAAAGCTCGATCAGTTCCATGGCTCCGAGCTCCCCGCCTCGATCCGCCAAGGTCAGCGCCTGACCGGCATGACGGCCTCGCAAAAGGCTTTCCCGGTTCATAAGTCGTGGTTCGAGTTCAAGCAACATGGCGAGTCGGGCGCGTCGGTGAGCGAGTTGCTGCCGCACACGGCGAAGATCGTCGACAAGCTCTCGTTCATTCGCACCATGCACACCGAGGCGATCAACCACGATCCCGCGGTAACGTTCTTGCAGACCGGCGCTCAGCTGGCGGGCCGGCCGAGCATCGGCGCCTGGCTCTCCTATGGCCTCGGTGCCGACAATGAAGACTTGCCCGCCTTCGTGGTGATGACCTCGCGCGGTTCGGGCCGAGTGGGCCAGGCGCTCTATACCAGGCTGTGGGGCAGCGGTTTCCTGCCAAGCCGCTACCAAGGGGTCAAGTTCCGCTCGCAAGGCGATCCGGTGCTTTATCTCTCGAACCCGGAAGGAGTAAGCGCACACCGCCGCCGCATGTTCCTCGACGACCTGGCGGCTCTCAATCGCATCCAGCAAGAAGAGTTCACTGACCCGGAAATCGACACGCGCATCGCGCAGTACGAGATGGCGTACCGCATGCAGACGTCCGTGCCCGAGCTGATGGATCTGGGGAACGAGCCTGAATCTACCTTCGAGCTCTACGGCGAGGACGCGCGCAAGCCTGGAACTTACGCCCGCCATTGCCTCGTGGCTCGGCGGCTGGCTGAGCGCGGCGTGCGCTTCATTCAGCTATTCCATCGCGGCTGGGATCAGCACCGATCGCTGCCCGACCAACTCCCCAAGCAGTGCGCCGACACCGACCAAGCCTCGGCTGCGCTGATCACTGACCTCGAGCAGCGCGGACTGCTTGAGGAAACGCTAGTCGTGTGGGGCGGCGAGTTCGGGCGCACGGTCTACTGCCAGGGCATGATGACCAACGAAACCTACGGCCGCGACCATCACCCGCGCTGCTTCACGATCTGGCTCGCCGGCGGCGGTATCAAGCCCGGCGTGACCTACGGCGAGACCGACGAGTTCTGCTACAACGCGGTCGACAAGCCTGTCCATGTGCACGACCTACATGCCACGATGCTGCATCAACTCGGCATTGACCACACCAAGCTGACCTATCCGTACCAAGGGCGCCGGTTCCGTCTGACGGATGTCGGCGGTGAGATCATCCCCGACTTGGTTGCGTAGCTGTCAAGGGGTGGGGTTCCGCGGGCAATTCCGGACAAAAGCGGACACTTGCGGCGAGTTCTTGAGGGCCCCTGCATAAAGGGCCGAAGTTGAATGACGAGTCCGCATCGCTGCCGCCGTCTTGCGGTATCAGGATACGGGTGAAGTCGGTCCATTCGGTCGAACCATGGGCTAAAGCGCTGACAGCATTGGGGATATTTTCTTGAAGTGCGCGTGATCAACGCCAGAACGCCCCGACTCCAGCAGTTCGAACAGGGACACTCAGGAATGGTTGATGGCCTCAGCCGGAGTGCAGCTTATAAGTCGTTTACAATCAGCCTGTTACTTCGGTACGGTCGCCGACTGCGCTGAAAACCGTTGTGGAGAACGAATCGGAAGTGCCTTAGAATCAACGGTCAACTGCGAAGAACATCGAATTTCATGCCTGTCACCGGCTTTCCCGGCTGTCAGAATTGCGTGCCTGTCACCGGCTGTCACCGATCTCCCATGGGCCGAAGGGGAAAGGCGCCTTTACCGTTCAGGCTGGGATCGCGCAGACGGGTCAAGTTGAAGGCGTTGAAGAAGTCCGTACGGAACTGCAGCCTCAGGCGTTCCTTCAAGGTGAAGTTCTTGAACAACGAAATGTCCTGGTTGTGCCCCATCGGGCCGCGAATGATGTTCCTGCCGGCATCGCCGAAGGTGAACCTCTCGGGCGCACTATGAGCTGGGTATAGTCTTCCACTACGACTTACCGGCCTTCGCCCCTCAGGGCTGGAGCTCCTATCAACAAACCTTCGACCCGAACCTCTACCAGCCGCGCAAGCTCGACACCGATCAGTGGCTCGAGGCCGCCAAAGCGATGGGCTGCGGTTACGCCGTCTTCACAGCGACCCATTTCAACGGCTTCATGCAGTGGCAGAGCGACCTCTACCCCTACGGCCTGAAGCAGACGAGTTGGCGCGCCAGCAAGGCCGACGTTTTCGGCGACTTCGTCGAGTCCTGTCATAAGTACGGAATCGCGCCGGGCGTTTACTTGAGTTGACATCGCAACGCCAATTGGAAGGTTTGGAAGGGGTGTGCGACATAAATGTGAGCGAAAGGCGTAACTGCAATGGTTAAACGCTTGTCCGAGGGTACACCTACGTGGGGCGCGGGCGCAGGCCATCCGAAACAATCATAGCCCCGGGATTCATCCCGGGGTTAGAAAGGGTATAGCCCGGGCAGATAGGTAACACAATTCCCCGATCACATGGGTAACACATTGGCATCCTAGAACAAAAGGAAGACTTTTGTTTTGGGATGGAAGGAGACCCGTGTGCAAGACGAAAGATTGCGATTCGTTCAAGAGGTTCTAACCCGGGAGGATGCCATGGCCGCCGTCTGTCGGCGCTTCGGCGTCAGCCGCAAGACCGGCTACAAATGGCTCGATCGCTACGCCCAACAAGGCGTCGCCGGATTGGCCGATCAATCCAAAGCGCCCAAACGGCAAGCGCAAGCCTTTCCCGCCGAGATCGAGCGAGAGATCCTGGCCTTGCGGGCGCGCTATCCCACTTGGGGCGAAGACAAGCTCAAAGCGCGACTCGAGCGCACCAACCCTGACATCAATTGGCCGGCGCACTCCACTATCGGGGCGCTGCTGAAACGCCACGGACTCACCCACCCCGGTAAGCGCCGGCGCCACGCCACGCCTTCCAGTAAGCTCACCAGCGCCAAGGCGCCCAACCAAGTTTGGGCGATCGATTTCAAGGGTTGGTTCGAAACCGGCGACGGCAAACGCTGCGATCCGCTGACGATTTCCGATACGGCGAGCCGTTATCTGTTGCGTTGTCAAAGGGTCGCGCGCAGCAACACGGCGCACGTGCGGCCGCTGATGGAAGCGACTTTCCGGGAGTACGGCCTGCCCACGAGGATCCTTTCCGATAACGGTCCGCCGTTCGCCTCGACGGGCTTGGCGGGGCTTTCGCGGCTCAGCGTGTGGTGGATCCGGCTCGGGATTCAACTGCAGCGAATCGACCCCGGACACCCTGAGCAAAACGGGCGTCATGAGCGCATGCATCGGACGCTCAAGGCCGAGACGGCGACGCCGCCGGAGCGCAACTTGCGAGCGCAACAGCGGGCGTTCGATCGTTTTCGGCAGATCTACAACCAGGAGCGTCCGCACGAATCGCTAGCGATGGCAACGCCGGCGAGCGTGTATCAGCCGTCGTGGAGGCCGTATCCGGAGCGCTTGCCGGAGCTGGAGTATCCGGATCGGATGCTGCCGCGGCGAGTGCAGAGCAAGGGCGACATTGGGTTGCTGGGGCGTCAGTTGTTTCTCAGCGAGACGCTGGCGGGCGAGACGGTGGGCCTGGAAGAGCATGAGCACGGCTGGGCGGTCTGGTTTGGGCCGCTGGAGCTGGACTGGCTCGAGCGTAGCCTATTCGAGGGCCCGCGGCCGGGCAGGGGGGAGCACCGACTGCGGCGGAAACGCTCGGGGGGCGCCTCCTCCGCTCGCCCTACGGGCTCGCTCCCCCGGCGCCCCCCGAGCGTTTCCGGGAAGGGTTTCGTGCAAAGAACCTTCTCTTGGTTCAACCCTTAAACTGTTACCTATGTGGTTGGGGAAAAGTGTTACCTAGGTGCTGGGCTGTTCAGATTGTTCGGCCAAGCGCCGCCGGCAGTCACAAATTTGTCGCGCACCCGTTTGGAAGTATCGCGCCAACTGGGGCGAGGGCGGCGAAGGGCAGGCTGAGTTCGCCCGCATGGGCGCCATGATGACCGAAGAGCTCGTCTCCCGCTACGGCCCGCTATGCGAGATCTGGTACGACGCCGGCTTGCTCCACCCCGACGATGGAGGCCCGGACGTGGCGCCCATTGTCGAGAAACACCAGCCGAACATCATCTTCTATCACGGCCCCCCCAGAGGCGCGACCATCGCTGGATCGGCAATGAAAACGGTGTCGCCGGCTATCCCTGCTGGGCCACCATGCCGGATCTGGAGATGGCGGACCAGGCGCACCACGCCCGCCAGATCCCCGAGCAGAAGGACCTGCGAGAGCTGCTGCCGCACGGCGACCCGAACCAACTGCGGGGTGCGGCGATAGTTGGTCTTGGGGCCGCGCTTGGCGCTCTCGAGAGCCGCCGCGCCGCCTTCGCGAAAGGCCTTGAGCAGCTGGTAGTAGCGTTGCTTGGAGTAGCCGTACTTGCGAGCCGCGGCGGTGGCGCCGAGACCGTTGCAATGGCCTTCGAGCAGCATGGCGAACTTGCGTGCGACCTGATCGAGCCGCCACGGGCAGCTCGCCGGCAGGCCCGGAAAGGACCTCGCGGTAGGAATCGAACTCGATCATAGGGGGGAGCCTCCTGAAGGCGACGGTAGCAAGAAGCGGGGCCGAAGGGCAAATACACTATGGCGGTCCCGAGTCGAGGAAAGAACAGACGGCCAAGCGGTGCAATTCCAGTGAAGAGCGATTGGGAGGGCATACTAGCGTCAACCGGGCGCGTCAGGCGGAAGGTCTCGGCGACCATTAAGCGCCATAGGTTATTTACCTACAAACCGCCCCGGCCAAAGCTTTTCCCAGCCAAACTCGGCCCTCGACCCCCGCCTCTGTAAAATCAACTCAGCCCGGGAAATCGCTGCGTCAGCGGGGTGTCTTCCCTTCGACCAAACCGGAAGACACCCCGCTCACGCTACCGTGGCGCACGAAGTCGCGATTGGCCAGGCCGCCCAAATCAAGACGGCTAAGGCCACGCTGGCCACCGCCAGGCGGGTCGTCATTGACGGGAACGGCGGTCTCGCCGGAGCAGGTGCTTGGGGTCCGGGCGGCGCCAACGGCGGCTCCGCGGGCGGCTCCTCAACCGCCGGTGGTGCTGGAGGCGAATTCTCACACCGCCTTTGCGCAACTCTCCCGTCTCTAGGTCAACTTCAAATTGTCCAAAACGGGCGGGACGCCCCTGAATGGTCCCGTCGGAAATGGCTTGGGCCCCCTGTTGCTCCTACACAAGAAGGCTAGCCGGCAGGGCAACTTGTTACCTACACACAGATCACATAGTGCGCTTTTCTTCACCCTGACACCGGGGCCGTCCCGGTGGCGGCAAGCGCCGACGCAAGTTACTTTTATTCAAAGGTTTAGGCGGTTGCTCGACGGTCACTTCATTCGGCGCCAAGGCGACTCGAATCACCCGGTGGTCTTGCGGCGGGCGCCGTTCGTAACGGTCCGCAACATGAAACTGGCAGGCTACTCCGCTTCAATCGCCGCCTGTGCGGCCGCCAAGCGGGCGATGGGCACGCGGAACGGCGAGCAGCTGACGTAGTTTAGCCCCGTCCGCACGCAGAACTTCACGCTCTTGGGTTCGCCGCCGTGTTCGCCGCAGATGCCGATTTCTAGGTCGGGGTTAGTCTTGCGGCTCTTCTCAACGGCGATTTCAAGGAGTTGGCCGACACCGGTCTGGTCGAGCACCTGGAAGGGGTCTTCCTCGATGATGCCCTTGGCCAAGTAGTCCTTGATGAACACGCCCGAGTCGTCGCGGCTGAAGCCATACGTAGTCTGCGTCAGGTCGTTCGTGCCGAAGCTGAAGAACTCGGCTTCCTCGGCGACTTGGTCGGCCGTCAGAGCCCCGCGCGGGACTTCAATCATCGTCCCGACCATGTACTTCACCGAGCGGCCTTCGCGTTCGAAAACCTCGGTGGCGGTATCGACGACGATCTTCTTCTGGTCAGCCAGCTCTTTTACGTTGCCGACTAGCGGGATCATCACCTCGGGGATGACGTCCACCCCTTCCTGGGCGCATTGCACGGCGGCTTCGAAGATCGCTTGCGCTTGCATTTGGGTGATTTCCGGGAAAGTGATCCCGAGGCGGCAGCCGCGGTGGCCGAGCATCGGGTTGAACTCGTGGAGCTCATTCACGCGGTCGAGCAGCTTCTGCTTCTCTGATGTGTCCTCGCCCTTTGCTTTAGCTTCGGCGACCTCGACCATCAGGTCTTCGCGCTTGGGCAGGAACTCGTGCAGCGGCGGGTCAAGCGTACGGATGATGACCGGGAAGCCGCCCATCACCTTGAAGACTTCGTAGAAGTCTTTGCGCTGCTCAGGGAGCAATTTCGCCAGCGCGTCTTTGCGGGCCTGCTCGTCGGTCGAGAGGATCATCGCCTGGACGTGGTCGATGCGGTCGCCCTCGAAGAACATGTGCTCGGTGCGCGCCAGGCCAATGCCTTCGGCGCCGAACTTGCGGGCCTGCGCGGCGTCGCGCGGAGTCTCCGCGTTCGCCCGCACGCCGATCTTACGGAACTCGTCGACCCACTCCATGAACTTCGCGAGCTCGCCGCTCTCGACGTCGGGGTCAACGGTGCTGGCTTGGCCCTGGAAGACTTCGCCTGTCGAGCCGTCGATCGAAATCCAGTCTCCTTCGCTAAGCGTCGAGTCCGCGCAGACGATCTTCTTGGACTTGTGATCGACCTTGAGCTCTCCGGCGCCGGCAACGCAAGGGGCGCCCATGCCGCGCGCGACGACGGCGGCGTGCGAGGTCATACCGCCGCGCGAAGTCAGAATCCCCTTGGCGGCTTCCATGCCGTGGATGTCGTCAGGGGTGGTCTCGGCGCGAACCAAGATCACCGCTTCGCCTTTCTCGGCCTCGTCGACCGCGCTGTCGGCAGTGAATACGACTTTGCCGACGGCGGCGCCAGGCGAAGCCGGAAGACCGGTCGTGAGCGTCTTCAAAGCGCCGGTCGAAGACGAGTCCAACACCGGATGCAGCATCTGGTCGAGCTGGTTGGGCTCAACGCGCATCACGGCGGTCTTCTTGTCGATCAATCCGTCGTCGCACATCTCGACCGCAATGCGGACAGCCGCCGGACCGGTCCGCTTGCCGCTGCGGGTTTGCAGCATGTAGAGCTTGCGGTCTTGAATCGTGAACTCGAAGTCTTGAATGTCTTTGTAGTGCTGCTCGAGGTTCGAAGTGATTTCGCGGAGCTGCGCGTAGACCTCGGGCATGACGTCTTTGAGCTCTTCGATGTCGCGCGGCGTGCGGATGCCGGCAACGACGTCCTCGCCCTGGGCGTTCAACAAAAACTCGCCGTAGAATTTGTTTTCGCCCGTCGCGGGGTTGCGGGTGAAGCCGACCCCGGTGCCTGAGGTTTCGCCCAAGTTTCCGAAGACCATCGTCTGCACGTTGACGGCGGTGCCGATGTCGTGCGGAATGTCGTTCATGCGGCGGTAGTAGATCGCGCGCCGAGTGTTCCACGAGCGGAAGACGGCGTCGCGTGCGCCGCGGAGCTGCTCGAGTGGGTCGCTGGGAAACGCCGCGCCGGTGCGCTGCTGGACGAGGGCCTTGTACTTAACGACCAGACCCTTGAGATCATCGCTGTCAAGCTCGGTGTCGAGCTCGACGCCCTTTTCCTTCTTAACGTCCTCGAGTATCTCTTCGAAGTCGTTCTTCGACACCTCGAGCACGACATCGCTGTACATCTGGATGAAGCGGCGGTAGCTATCTTGGGCGAAGCGGGGGTTGCCGCTGCGCTTTGCCAGGCCCTCGACGGTCTCGTCGTTGAGGCCGAGATTCAAGATGGTGTCCATCATGCCGGGCATCGAGAATTTCGAGCCGGAGCGGACGCTCAACAGCAGCGGGTTCTCGACGTCGCCGAATCGCTGACCGGCCAGCTCCTCGGTCTTGACGAGGTGCTCTTGCATCTCGTCGTCGATCTCGGCGGGAGTCTGGTTGTTCTCGAGGTAGAGGCCGCAGACCTTGGTGGCAATGGTGAAACCGGGCGGAACGGGGATCCCGGCACTGCTCATTTCGGCAAGGTTGGCGCCCTTGCCTCCTAGGGTGTCGCGCATGCTGCGGTCGCCCTCGGCGGTCCCGCCGCCGAAGCCATAGACGAATTTGGCCATCGTTGAAATCTCCGTTGTTGAGGGGTTGGGGGGGGGCGGTCGACCGGCCCCCACCGCAATGTGGGGCTGAGAGGGCTATTGTAGCGTGGGAAGCGCGAGCTTCGACAGGGACGGTGAATTCTAGACGGAATGCTAGCGAAGTCTCCGCCGTCAAACCGATGAGAGGCGGCTCCCGGAGCCGCGACCGTGAGGGAGCGGTTTTCGCAAGTTCGGGCAACCGCTTGCTGAGGGGCTGTGAAATAAACCCGTCGTGGCCGCCGAAGCTCCCCTGGGGCGGTTCGGAATGGCGCGAGTGGATCAAAATGGGATAAAACATGAGGGCAAACGAATGTTCGGATAACTTGGCGGCGGCGTCCAACGCCCTTATTATATGGGCGAACAACAGGTCTTAGTCGAGCTCGAGCAACGCCCCGCCAAGCCGCGCCAAGCCGTGCCCGTTGACCAACTGCAGCTGCGACAGCCCAATCGCGACCAATTCACCTATGCCGCGATCGACGTCGAACGGCTCGTGCCGGCCGACCATCTGGTGCGCGCCATCTGGGAGCTGAGCGGCATGCTCGACCTGTCCGGCTTCGCTGCTCATCTGGAAACCCGCAAGGAGTCCGCCGGGCGGCCGGCATGGGATCCGCGGTTGCTGGTCGCGATCTGGATCTGGGCGTATTCGGAAAGGATGAGCTCGGCGCGTGAGATCGCGCGTCAAAGCCGCTATCGGCCGGAGTTGGAGTGGTTGTGCGGCATGGCGGTCGTCAATCATCACACTCTTTCGGATTTTCGGGTATTCCACTCAAAAGCTCTCGAGAACTTGTTGACACAGGTATTGGCGCTGCTGAGTCAAGAGGGGCTGGTGGATCTCGAGCAGGTGGCCGTCGACGGCACGCGGATCCGGGCGCAAGCCTCGGGCGGGTCGCAACGCAGGCGTCCGACGCTCGAGCGGCATCTCGAACAAGCGCGCGAAGCGGTGCGTCAACTCTCGGAAGAAGCCGACGACGAAGGTTCGAATCGGCGGCGTCAGGCGGCGCGTAAGCGGACCTTGCGGGAGCGAGTCGAGCGGATGGAGCAGGCGCTGGAGGAACTGCCCAAGGTCGAAGCGGGCAAGCGCGACGAAGAGCAACGACGCCAGGCGCGGGTGAGCGAGAGCGAGCCGGAAGCGCGCCCGCAACACGAATCCAACGGCGGTTGGGGACTCGGCTACAACGCGCAGCTGGCGACCGACGCCAAAGAGAAGATCGTGGTCGGCGTGGAGTTGACCAACAACGCCTCCGATGCGGGCCAGCTGACCCCGACGCTGGACGATGTGGAAGGGCGCTTCGAGCGAACCCCGAAGCAAGTGTTAGCGGACGGGGGCTACGCCAACCAGGCCAACATCGAGGCGCTGGCAGCCGCTGAAATCGAATACGCGACGCCGGCGCCGGCGCCGGACAAGGGCTCGAAGGCGGCGTTGAAAGCGGCGGGAATTGGGCCGCGCTACGCGCCGAAGTTTTTCATCTACGACGAGGCGACGGACACGTTTCTGTGTCCGGCCCAGCGGACCTTGACGTATCAGCGATCGTCGCTGAAGCGGAAGCGCAAATATCGGCAGTATCAGGCAAAAGAAGCTGATTGTCGCGAATGCGCACAGCGACACAAGTGCTGCCCCAAGAGCGGTCATCGAACGTTGAGCCGCAGCGAAGAGAACGCGGTGATGGCGAAACATCGGCGCTGGATGGAGAGCGAGCGTGGGCGGGCGGCGTAGCGGCGGTTGGGGGGGGCGAAAAGGGCCGGGAAACGGCCCGAAACGACCGTTTCCGGGCCGCTCAGGCGGTCAATCAGGAGTCGAGGCGCAGAAGTTGCGGTTTCGGCAGGGGCGGCGTTCGGCAGCGCTGAGCTTGGCGTGCGCTTGGCGCTCCCGCGCGCCGACGCGACAATAGGTTTTCTTCACGGCCCCTGACGCGCGCGGCTCCGGTGTCACTACAAACCGCATCAAGAACCCCGAGGCCGACCGGCTTGCGCGTGAGCTTGTCGAGGCGACCGGGGAGACTTTGACCGGCGTCGTTTCAACGGCGCTTCGGGAAAGGCTTGTGAAGGTCAAGGCGAAACGAAACGATCCCGCGCTGCTGGATAAGTTGAACGAGATTGCAATCCGTTCGGGCAAGCTCATGACCCGAGATCCTCGCACTCCCGACGAGATCATCGGCTATGACGAGCGAGGCCTGCCTACGTAGTGGTCATCGTGTGGCGCAGGCAGGAGCGCCTGCTGTAGCGTCGTTGGCGTACGCAGAGGCACAGCGGCCTTCGCCACGTGTGCCATAATCACCCCAAAGTCGATGCCGCGTTACGCCTTTTGCCTGATCCTTGCACTCACCGGCCAACTCGCCGCGCAAACGAGCTGGACCAGAGTGACTCTCGAAGATGTGGATTTCAGCGCGAGACTGATTCGCGACAGGGATCACATCGTGTCGCTACTCGGCAACGATCTCGACGGCGACTTCGTGCTGATCGAGATGAAAGCCGTGCCGCTATACAACACCGTGCTTGCGCTCGAGCGAACCGACTTCGTATTCCGCTCGAGGGCCGACAACGAACGCTCCGACGCGCAGTCGCCCGACCGCATCGCCGGGTCGGCCGTGCTTGCGCTCGAAACAAAGAAAACCAGCAGCGGCGGGATCTTCGCGCAGGATCGGGACCCGTTGCTGGTTGGCGGCATTCCCGGTACCGGCACCCGTCCACGTCGGCTCGAGACAACGCCCGATAGCCTGGGAGGAAACAGCGGCTCAACATTCGAAACAAGCGTCCGGGCCGACCAGGCGGACAGTGAAACGTTGCGAGATCGGCTTGAAGGGCTGGAACTGCCGCTGAGCGGAACCGACGATGCCGTGGGGTACCTGTACTTCCAGGTAAGCCCCAAAAGCAAGCTCAAGCGCTTCGAGCTCAGCTACGACGGCGCGCACGGCGAGTTCAACATGAAATTCGAGAAGTAGCAGCCGTCCGGAGGGGTGCGCGACATATTCGTACCGATCCCGATGAAACATGGCAGGATTCTACGGGGCGGCAGCCACCGGAGCCGCGACCGGGAGGGAGCGGTTGTCGCGTCCCCCAACAACCGCTCCCTCCCGGTCGCGGCTCCGGTGGCTGCCGCCCCGTAGAGCTTCTGCTTCCGGCCCGGCTGCGGCGCGGCTTTGGCGCTCCGCGGCAATCTGAGCATCCTCCAGCGTTCAGACCGGCGTGAAACGATTGCGGTCACGCTTTGAAGTCACTCTCATGTCGCGCACCCCGTCCGGCCCGTCCGGCAGCGGTTCCGCATCCAATTTCCCTGAGGGTCGGAAACCATTGATTTAGCGGGTGTTTGGAGCTGGGCCTGTGGTCCGAGCAGATTCGCATTCGTGTTGAGGAGTTGCAGCGCAGTTGGTTCTGGTATGTTGTATATATATCAGTCATGAAGGCAGCCCCGGCTCGCTCCAGCCTCGCCGATGCCGAGCGTAAGCTGCGCTCCCGCATCGCCCAGCTGGTCCACGGCCGCTGGTTGCTGCATGGCACCGTGGCGCCGCGCCAACGCGTCTGCGGCAAGCCCAACTGTCGCTGCGCCCAGGGTCAACTGCACGCCTCGCTCTATCTGGTGCGCTCGCGCCGGGGAAAGGT
Organism: Bryobacterales bacterium; assembly: GCA_965247515.1. Lineage (GTDB taxonomy): Bacteria > Acidobacteriota > Terriglobia > Bryobacterales > UBA6623. The sequence goes on from OZ252029.1 coordinate 4,489,200, forward strand.
GCAACAGCTGTTCGTGCCGCGCAGCTGGGAGCAACGCGTGCGCCAGGCCGTAGCCGACTATCAACAGCTCGAGCGGCTGCTCGAAGAGGTCTCCGAGCGCGAGTGGAAGCGGCTCCAAGACCGCCGGGAGGAGTGACGTTCTTCGACGTCTGATCCAGTACGCGGAGAAGGGTTACGGCCTGCGCAGCCGCCTTCTCGCCGGGGTCTCGGATTCCCGCCCCAAGCCGCGCATCCCCACCCGCGCTGTCGTCGAGTCGACGCTGGCGCTGTTCTGGGCCCGGCTGGGCAGCCTGAACGCTTTGGAAACGCTCGAGGGGGCGCCGTTTTGGAAGAAATGGCTGGGCCGCAAGCTGCCCAGCGCGGACACCATTGGCCGCGTCTACAGCTCGCTCGACACGGCCGTGCTGCGGCAAGCGATTCGGCAGCTGTATGAACGCCTCAAGCGCAACAAGGCCTTGCCCGGCATCGGCGGATTAGGGGTGGCTGTGATCGACGGTCATGAGTCTCACGCCAGCTACCGCCGTTGCTGTGGAGGCTGTCTCGAGCGCCGCATTCAGCGCAGCGACGGCGAACAGCTGCAGTACTATCACCGCCAAGTGACGCTGCAGTTGCTCAGTGACGCGCCCGCCGCCTCGCCATTCAACATCCAAGGCGAACCGCTTCCGCTGTTGCTCGACGCCGAACCGCAACTCCCCGGCGAGGACGAGCTGGCCGCCGCCAAACGTTTGCTCGAACGCGTTCTAGCCGCTTACCCACGGGCGTTTGATGTTGTCTTGGCCGACGCTCTTTACGCCGCCGCGACGTTTGTGAACTTTCTGCTGGCGCACGGCAAGGACGCCGTCATCGTGCTCAAGGACGAGCGCCGCCACCTGTTTCAAGACGTTCAAGGACTGTGGCGAACCCAGCCCCCACAGGCGGGCGAGTATCGCTCACGCGATTGCCAATGGTGGGATCACGAGGGCTTATTATCGTGGCCGCAGGTCGCCCAGCCCTTGCGCGTCGTTCGTTCGGTGGAGACTTGGCGGCGGCGCTCGCAGCTTGACGGCGAGCTCCACGAGCATCAAAGCGATTGGGTTTGGCTAACGACTTTGGGGTCGCGGCAAGTTTCCACGGCGCAGCTGGTGCGCTTGGGCCATCAACGCTGGGACATCGAGAACCGCGGCTTCAACGAGTTGGTCAACGGCTGGCATGCCGACCACATCTACAAGCACGAACCCCACGCCATCGAGACGTTTCTCTTGACGACGTTTCTGGCATTCAATCTCTACCACGCTTTTGTCGCCCGCAAGCTCAAACCGTCGTTGCGGCGCGGCAAACCGCGAGTCTTTTGGGCGCGGGTGATGGCGGCGGAGCTGTATCGGGCGGCCACGGGCCCCTCGCCCTAGCACGCGAGTCGACTCCCCCGCCCACCCCGCGCCTGCCAGTAAGCGGCCTTGCCGCAAGAGCCGCCGGGGTGTCTTTGCCCTGCGATTCCCCACCTATTTCCGGGTCAGGACCGCGTGCGAATCTGCTCGTCCTTCACCCCACGCCCCTAAATCCCTCGATTCCCAACTACTTCCGCCTTCTGACTCAGCCTCGTTGCGGAATCGCTGCCCGTCCGGAGCAGCGCTTTCCTTCCGATGACGCAATTCGCTAAAATGTCGGATTCGATAAACTACGAGAAGTCTGGCTGCACGCCTAATGGGGAAACACCCTGAAACCCCGGTCTTTTGAGGTGCGTATCTAGGCCTTGGACCCCCAATACCGCGAGCGCCCGTGTAGTCGGGTTTGTCGCTTCAGTCTTCAGATGTCCCCCAGCACTTGCACTCGCCTCCTCTGGCTTGTCGTGATCGGCGCGCTTCCGGCCGTCGCACAGACGCCATCACCTGCCGCTGAGCCCGCCAGAAGCGTGCCTGAGTATCTGCTCGCGCAAGCCCAGGCGCCCCAGCAAGCCTCGCCTTTTGAAGAAGTTGAGGAGGCTGAGCCGCAACGGCCGGCGTCGCCGTTCGAAGAAGTCGAAGAAGCCGATCAGCGGCCGGCATCGCCGTTCGAGGATGTTGAGGCGGTCGACGATCCGACCAGGACCAGGTCGCGCGACTTCGTCGAGGACATCACCTTCCGGGGCACTCGGCGCATCCCGCGGGACAATTTGCTGGCGCGAATCTTCACCAAGAAAGGCGACCCCTACGACGAATCGGGGCTCCGGCGCGACTTCATGGTGCTGTGGAACACCAACTACTTCGACGATCTGCGTTTGGAGGTCGATGACGGCGAGACCGGCCGGATTATTCGATTTGTGGTGACTGAGCGCCGCGTAGTACGTACGATTCGATACGAAGGGAACAAGTCGGCCACGGTGTCCGACATTCTGGAGCGCTTCAAGGAGCGTAGCGTCAGCCTTTCGGTTGAGGATCGCTACGACCCCACGGCCGTTCAGCAGGCGGTTCTGGTGCTCGAGGAACTGCTGGGCGAGCGCGGCCGCCAATACGCCAAGATCGACCCGGAAGTTCGGCAAATCCCGCCTTCGTCGGTCGAGATCGTCTTCAACATCGAGGAAGGCCCAAAGGTCAAGGTCGGCAAGGTGGAGTTCGAGGGCAACACGGTGATCAGCGACCGGGGCCTGAAGCGCTCGATGAAGGCCTTGAAACCAACGGGCATCCCGAAATCGATCATTTTCGAAAGCCTCATGCCGAAGACTTACGACGTGCGCAAGCTCGAGGCCGATAAAGAGCTGATCCGCAACAAGCTTCAGACGCAGGGTTACTTCCGCGCCGCGGTGCCGACGCACGACGTCAATATTCGAGACGTTACCAAGCGGGGGCTCTTGCCGATTCCGTTTGTCTTCAAGAAGACCAAGAAGAAAGCGGACATCGTCATGCAGGTCGATGAAGGCAGACAGTACCGGAGAGGCCGGTTGAGCTTCACCGATGTTGAGCTGTTCAAGACGCCGAATGCGGTGTTGGGTCCGGTCTTCCAGATGGCGGATGGCGCCATCTTCGACGTGGAAAAGCTACGCAAGGGCCTCGAGAACCTCAAGAAGCTCTACGGCGAATTCGGTTATATCGACTTTGTGGCCGAGCCGAGTTTCGAGTTCCGCGACGCTGACGATCCGCCGCTGATCGATTTGAACTTGGCGGTCGACGAAGGAAAGCAGTTCTTCGTTCGCCGGATCAATTTTGCAGGCAACGACACGACTCGTGACAAGGTCATCCGCCGCGAGCTGCTGATTGATGAAGGCGACATGTTCAACACGCGGTTGTGGGACTTGAGCATCCTGAGGCTGAACCAGCTCGGCTACTTCGAGCCGCTAAAGACAGAGGAAGGGGCGGAGGAGACGACCGACATCCGCCGCGACACGCGTAACAGCTTGGTCGACCTCACGCTGAAGGTGCAAGAGCGCGGACGGAACACCGTCAATCTCAACGGCGGCGTGTCGGGCTTTGCCGGCAGTTTTATCGGATTCGGATACGCGACCAACAACTTCCTCGGGTTCGGTGAAACGCTTTCGTTCGACGCCCAGCTTGGCAGCCGCGAGCGCGTCTTGTCGTTCGGCTTCACGGAACCGTATTTGTTTGACAAGCCGATTCAGGCCGGCTTCACCATTTTCACGCGGCGGTTCAGCTTCGACCAGGCGCGGGAGGCCTCGATTTTCTCGGGCCAGAACCTGCTTCCGCTGTTTGATGCGCTAGGCCGCGACAACGTCCTCAACTATCGCCAGAACGGCTCGGGCTTCACGACATTCTTGAGCTATCCGCTCAAACGGAGCTTCTCGCGGCTGAGCTTGACCTATGGGTTTTCGACGAGCAGCATTCAGACTTTCAGCGCCTCGGCGACCAACCTGTTTACGTTCTTGAACTTCGAGGGCGTCTCGGGGCCGAACTCCCTCGATGGCATCACGGTTGGCGAGCTGACTCCGGGGTACTTCTACAACACGGTGGATCACCCGATCACCCCGAGCAAGGGCAAGAGCTTGTTCGCGAACATCGCGGTCGCCGGCTTTGGCGGCAACACCCGGTTCATGCAGCCCACGGTAGAGGCGAAGTACTTCAGGCCGTTTAAGGGCAACGTCATCGCGATGCGCACGTTGGTCTCGAGCTTGACGGGCTATGGCGGCAAGGTCCCGCCGCCGTTTCGGCGTTCGTTCATGGGCGGCGAGAACGACATCCGAGGATTCAGACTGTTCTCGGTGAGTCCAATGGCGTGGATTCCCGATACGGCGACCGTGCCGATCTTGAATGACAACGGCACGCAGCGAACCCAGGTTCAGGTGATCGACGGGGTCGAGCAATCATTCCCCGTGACGACCGACGTGCCGGTTTTCCGGCTGGTCTTCCCGGGTGGCGATACGCGTTGGGTCTCGAACTTTGAATACCGGATCAAGGTGGTCGGGCCGCTGGTTGTCGCGCCGTTCTTCGATATCGGGTTCAACAAGATCCTGTTTAGCAACCAAGTAAGGCTGAATCCAGGTCGCGTTGCTCAGCTCAACGGGCAGTTCCCGCAAGCGGGATTCGAACAGAAGATTGAGATCATTTCCGCGACACAGAAGACTCGCGCTTCCGCCGGTATCGAGTTTCAGATCATGATGCCGGTCGTCAATGCTCCCTTCCGGTTTTACTGGGCCTACAATCCGCTACGAGTGAATGAGGTGCTGCAACCGCCGATCGTCGCGGATCGCTCGCTGTTCCCGAACCGGCGATCGTTTGTTGGGGCGGTGACGCCATTTGGGTCGCCCCTGCCGTTCTTCGAAGAAGAGAAAACGTTTCGATTCACGATCAGTCGGACGTTCTGACGGGACTCTTCCCCGCAACTTGCGTCGGATATAGAGGCACGGAATCGGAGCGCGCGGACTGACGTTCGCGGTTCGTCTATGTAGGCGTTTTGCCCTATGCTAGACTGACTCGTATCAGTGGCCTTGCGCCGGAAACTTGAGGTTTAGAATGAAGATGAACGGTCTGTCTCGAGCGGCTCTGGTCGCGTTGGCGGCGTTTTGCGCCCCTATTTTTGCGCAATCCTCGAAGGTTGCGATCATCGATATCCAAGGTGCGATTGCCCGTACGGAAGAAGGGCAGAAGCTCATCAAGGAACTTGAAGAGCGCTACCAGCCGACTCAACAAGAGATTGAGGCTACGAACAAAGAGATCGATGATCTGCGCGCGAATCTGAATCGTGGGCAGAACACGATGAGCGACGCGGCTCGCCGCGATTTGGCTCGCCAGATCGAGCAGAAAGAGCGCGATGCAACGCGCAAGGTTGAGGACGCGCGCGGCGAGTTCAACCAAGACCAGCAGAAGATCTTCAACGATGTTGGCGGCAAGTTGATGGCCGTGATCGACAAATACGCCAAAGACAACAGCTACGCGATCGTGTTGGATATCTCGTCGCCGCAGAGCCCCGTGCTTTATGCCGTGAACGAGGTGAACATCACGGCGGCGATCATCGCGGCCTACGATGCTGACGGCGGCGCGACTGCAGCCGCGGCCGGAGCCACCGCGGCGAAGCCGGCGCAGTAGCGCCCGCGGCCGACGTGGCTCGCGCCACGTCAACGCCGCCTTTTTTTGGGTCCGCCTCGTTCGCGGCAAGTTTTGTCGCCTCAGCGACGATTGTTCTATCAGGAGGCGCGGGAGTTGGAAACGTGCGACAGGCCCAGCTCGTCCTTAGAAGTAGACTCAGTGGATTATGCTGGGTACATGAGGGATTCTGAGAGCGAAAACATCCAGAGCCTGGGTTGAACTTGGCCACGAAGCTGGTGTATTCTTAGAGTTCAACCACCGGTTAAAGTTTTCGTCCGCTCCTCACGGACACTCACGGGGCTAGCCCCAGCAAAACAGCCGCGGGCGAGAGCCCAAGTCAGAATAGCCCCAATGTGGGCGAACGGGTCGCTAAGCGGCCCTCTAGATCGAAAGGGACCGGAGAGGCCGGTCCAAGAGGAACAACTAATCCGCATGAGAGATAACCCTTCTCAAGGTCGGGACTCCAGATCCCGTCGTAATTCGAATTCCAAGTTTGGAAGGGGGCCCAAGAAGAAAGGTCGCAAGAACTTCAATCAGGCGCAAGCCAATGGGAACCGGGTGCCGAACGGGCAGAACGTCGCCGCTCCCGGGGTCTGCATCAAGTGTGGCCATCCGGCGCCGGACGGAAAGCTTTGCAGCTTCCACCGCATGCTACTCAACTCGATTCGGAATGATTTTGGGAAGCAGGGCGGTCGTGGGTTTCCGTCGGGTGTTTCGCCCCAAGAAATGTAACCGTCCGCGGTGGAAGACGCGCGGGCCGCGGGGCGCGACGAATCGCGCCCCATTTGACGCGCAGAATTGTGACTAGCGGCGGCGGCCGCCGCCACGGCGGCCTGCGTAGCCGGCGCGCACTGAAACGCGTGGCCGGTAGTAGCCGCGGCCATAGTAACGTCGTCCGTAGCCCCCATAGCCCCCGTATCCAAACGGGTAGTAGCCACCGTAGCCTAAGCCAAGCCCGAGGTAGCTCGGGAACCAGCCTCGCCGGCGGTCGCGATCGAGGATCTTGTCGCGATGCTTGGCCCACTCCTCAAACTCGTCGCGCGAGCCGGCCTTGGCGCCGCGAACCGACGTTTGATCGCGCTCCGCTCTGACGACTAGCGCGCCGTCCTTAACGCGTTGAACGCCGCGGTCGGTGAAGACTTCCACCGCGCCGTCACGGACGATGATGTTGGTCTGACCGACGTCGCGGAATTCCACGGTGAACACGCTGGGCTTCACGGTGCGAACCGAGGCGTGCGAGGTTTCGATGTTGACGTCGGCTTCGGCGCCGCCGAACTGAGTCAGACCGGCCAGGCCGCGAAGAAGCTCAACACGAAAGCTACGGTTGCCCAGGTCGCCGATCTGGAGCTCGCTGTTGGAGCCAAGCCGCAGGAAGTTGCCGCGGTCGAGCTGCACCTCGGCGCGTGAGTCGGCGCCGGTAATCAGCAGATCGTCGCCGACGAGCGCCATGCCGGCCTGCGCCTTGGAGTGAACCCCAAGCGTGAGACAGTCGAAATCGGGACAGGTTACGATTCACCGCAAAACGCTTGCCTTCTTCGCTGTATCGTCGCACGCTGGTCCTAGCCGGGGAAGCGGAAGCGGGCTCTGCTGGAGAGCAACCCGCCAAGGAATACCCGGCCGCAAACTCATCAAGACGATGAGCGCCGGGGGCGGCCGCCAAGGTCGCTCCCGGCTTCTCCAACGCCGGCGATGTCTCCCTGCCCGCCCAGGGCCCATCGGATTGATAGATTTGCCTATGCCTCTCAAAACTCATACTTCGGATTCCTCGCTGCTGTTGCCGCCGGCCGCGCCAGCGCTTCAAACTCCGCCGGCGGACGATATCCCAACGCCGAATGCAGCCGGCGTTGGTTGTAGATCTCATCAATGAACTCGCCGATCGATGCGCGCGCCTCGTCAAGCGTGCGATAACGCTGCAACCAAACCTCCTCCGCCTTCAACGTCTTCATGAAACTCTCCGCCCGCGCGTTGTCGTAGGGGTTGCCGCGGCGGCTCATCGAGATGATCGCGCCGTGCTGCTCCAGCAGCTCGACATAGGCGCTCGAAGCGTACTGTACGCCTTGGTCGGAATGATGCATCCACCCCGCGGCAGGGCGTCTGAGCTCGAGCGCATCGCGCAACGCCCCTACAGCCAGCTCAGCTTTGAGCGTCGTCCCCAGCCGCCAGCCGACCACGCGTCGCGAGTAGGCGTCCAACACCACGGCGAGGTAGACGAACGCCTCGCGCAAGCGAATGTAGGTGATATCGGATTGCCACAACTGATCGACGCCGTCCACATTCAGGTGCGCCGCTAGATTCGGATAAACAGGTAAGAAGTGGTTCGAATCCGTTGTTAGCACGAAGCGCCGCTTGAGTACCGCCAGCAAGTTGTCCTTACGCATCATCCGCAGGACCTTTTTGTGATTGACGAGGAAGCCTTGGCGGCGCAGCTCGGCCGTCACGCGGCGGTAGCCGTAACGACGATTCTCGAGCGAAATCCGCTGCATGCGGTCACGCAATTCCATGTCGCACTCGGCGGGCGACGACACGGCGAGCCGGCGATAGACCCCGGCGCGATTCACGCGTCCGAGCTCGCAGGCGTGTTCGACGCTGAGCGAGCCTTTGGCGCTGATCTGCTCGACGATGGAGTAGATCCGCTCGCGCCACCGGCGTCGTTGGTCGGGGCTGCGAGGTTCAAGGCGCGAAAGGCTTGTCCGAAAAAATCGAGCTCTGCGGCTTGTTTGCCGAGCAGTCGTTCGAGCTCTGCGATGCGTTCGTCGCGCGGATCGCGAGGGATCTTGGGCGGCGCCGAGCGGCCGGGTTTCGGCCGGCCTCGCCGCCGGCTCAAGCCGTTGACGCCTTCCTGGCGATAGGCGTCCCGCCAGCGGTACAGCAGGCTGCGCTTGACGTCCAACTCGCGGCTTAGCGCTGTGCCGCTCTGGCCGGCTAGGAGCCGCCTGGCGGCGGCTTCCTTGAACTCCACCGTGAACTCCCGCGGCTTGCGCGGCTTGAGACTTTCCATCCTGGACTCCTTTCCATTCGCTGAAATTCGTCCCAAATTTCAATGTCTCATTTTTAGGGTTCACTCCAAGGTGTTGGGCCCTACCGAAAACTAGCCTCCCTAATACGGCCGAATCCTTTCCGGCAATGGGTCGCGTGCGTCGATTGTTTTCTTGAGCAGCGTCACGCGCATCTCATCAAGCAGCGCCTTCGCCGAGCCGTCCTGGGCGATGTTGTGCAGCTGGTGAGGGTCCTTCTCCAAGTCAAACAGCAACTCCTCCCCGTTCATGTACATCGAGTACATCGCTTTCTTCGAGCGCACGGTCTTGTTCTGCATCCCCTGCATGTAGATGAAGTCGCGCCCTGGAGCGCCGTTCATTACGGGCTCGAGCGAGACGCCCTGGTTGCCCTTGGTGTTTTCCATCCCGAGCATGTCGAGCAGCGTCGGCATCACGTCCATGATCTCGACCAGCTCATCGTTTTTCTGCCCCGAGGGGACGCCCGGCCCGCGGAAGATCAGCGGGATCCGCATCGCCCCGTCGTAGGGCTTGTCGCCTTTGTTGACGATGTTGTGGTTGCCGAGATAGTCGCCGTGGTCGGACGTGATGACCCAGACGGTGTTGTCCCAAGCGCCGGCTTTCTTGACCGAGTCCATTATGCGGCCGACGTTTTCGTCCAGGTGCGTGACCATGGCGTAGAAGTGACGGCGGTAGGAGTCCCAGGTGTCCGCCGGCGTTTCGAGCAATGCCGTCATCCCTCGCGCGAAGATTGGCGGCAGCGTGTCGAGCTCGCCTTGGCCGTAGTAGCGCGGCGGCAGCTTGCGGCCATCGTATTTGGCGAGCGCCGACGCGGGCGGGTTCAGGGGAGGATGGGGTGCGTAGAAGCCCGTGTGGACGAAGAACGGCCTGTTGGGGTAGCGGCGACGGGTGTCCTCGATGAAGGTGATTGTCTCGGTCGCCGCCCATGAGGCGTGGGTGATGTCGTCGGTCCCTTCGAAAGTGTAGTGCTCCAGGCGCGGGCGCTCGCCGGGCATGTTGACCCGGCCGTGCTCGCGTTGTTCGGCGCCTTTGGCCCAGAGCCAGCGACCGTAGGCGTCGTCGTAGCAGCCGGGCTCGTCGCTCAGCCGCATTTGATGGAAACCGTAAGGCTTGTACGGTTCACGGTGGTCGCGGTCCTTGTGCGGCATGAAGTGCAGCTTACCCATCTGGCCGGTGTAGTAGCCGGCGTCGCGCAGGACGTGGGTGAGGGTCACCTCGTCTTCGGGCATCATGATGCCGTTCGAGATCAGGCCGTGTGAGCTGGGGTAACGGCCGGTCATCAGCGAGGCGCGGTTGGGGGTGCAGGCGACGCCCACGGTGAAGCAGCCCCGGAAGGTTGTGCCGGTGTTGGCGAGCTCGTCCATGAAGGGGGTGATCATCGCCGGGTTGCCGTTGGCGGCGATGTGGTCCCAGCGCATGTGATCGCCGGTGATCAGGATGATGTTGGGGAGGTTGCTGGGCGGGTTTTCCGGTGGGAAGTATTCCGCTTGTGGGAAGGCTGGGATTGCAAGGGCGAGCAGGAGAGCGGCGATTCTCATGGGCTAGATTCTACCCGAACGGACGGAACCCCGGGGAACTTCGGCCTAGACGGTTCGCCGCCAGCGCTTGGTAGAGCACTTCGGCCGCGTACTCGTCTCGGTTAACGCTGTTGTCAGAGCTCGCCCGGTCCAGATCTTCGACCAGTTCGTCAGGAAGCGACACGGTCAGCCTCATCTCGGGCTCATCATATCAATGGCGGCCCGCTATCATATAGAGCGTCGATGGCACGGTTTTCCCCGTTGGTCAGCTTGCTAGCACTGGCCCCACTTTTCGCCGAAACCCCGCCCGGACTCGAGGCGCTCACCAGCGACACGGCTCTCCCCTCGCCGGAGCGCAACTGGAGGCGCCTGGGGGTCCAGTCTTGGGAGCTGCGTAAGCTCAACCGCATCGTCCGCGCCGACGGCGTCGAAGGCTGGAACGTCGCTTACAAATCCGGTGACCTGCGCATCGCCGGCTACATGGCCCACCCCTACCTTAGGTACGATGAGCAGGGCGAGCCAAAAGGGCAGTGGCCCGTCATCGTGATAAATCCCGGCGGCAACCAGGGCGTGAGTCGCGCTTACCGGGAAGTGGCGCTCGCCTTCGCCCGCCGCGGCTACATCGCCGTCGCCTCCGGCTATCGCGGCGGGCGCGGCCCTGAAGGGCGCTCAGAGGGCTCACCGGAATACGCCAAGGGCGAGATCATCGACGTCCTGCAGTTGGCCCAGCTTGTCCGCAAGATGGACTACGTCGACTCGTCGCGTATGGCCGTGCTGGGCGAAGGGCACGGTGCGGCGATCACGGCTCAGATCGTTGCGCGCTCGAATATCTTTCGCGCGGCCGTGATCGCGAATCCGGTGCTGTTTTCAGGAACTCCGGAGCACTCGTTCGCGGGATTGCAACGTCTGCGGTCGATCTATCAGACCCGCTTCGGCCGGAATCTTTCAGAGAGCCAGACGATCATGGAGCTGCGGATGCGCGATTCGTTCCGTAGTGCGGCGCGCATTTCGACGCCGACGTTGATTATCGCATCGGACAATGATCCAGGTATCGGAGAGACGCTGAGCTGGGTCGGATTGCTTCGAGAGAAAGGCGTCCCTCACGAGTTTTTGCACTATCGCACAATGTTCCCGAACTTTTTGACGGCAGTGGATAACGGTACGCGGCCGCCGGATTGGAAGCGCATGCGATCGGAGGCTTGGGCGGGGATTTTTGAGTGGGTTGAGAAGCACGCCCCTTCCGGCCCTTTAAGCGAACAAGAGGAAGAGGCGACTCCGTGATCGGGCGGTTCCAGAGCCGCGCGCGGAAGCAAGCGGTTGCCCGACGCTCCGACAACCGCTTGCTCACGCGCGCGGCTCTGATAGCCTTTTTCGCGATCACCGCCTTGGCGCAGGAGCTTCCGACCTACCAAGCACGGCGATCCGTCGATGTGATCACGGTCGACGGACGCCTCGACGAGTTCAGCTGGGAGGTCGCGCCGCGGGTCGGCGCCTTTCGAAACATTCGCGCTCCCGACAGCGACGTGCTGCCCACGCAGGCGATGATGCTGTGGGACGACCGGAATCTCTACGTCGCCTTCGTGTGCAAGGACCCCCGGCCGTGGAGCACGATGTTCAAACGCGATAGCTTCCTGTGGACGCAAGAAGTCGTTGAGGTCTTCTTGGACCCTGACGGCGACGGGCGCGACTACCCCGAGCTCGAGGTCAGTCCGCACAATGTCGTGGTTGATTTGCTCATTCCTGAGCCGCCCAGCGGCGGCACGGATCCGTCGGTCGCGGCGCGCTGGGATATCGCCGGGTTGCGTACGGCCGTCGGCAAGCACTCCCCCGGCTGGACCGTCGAGATCGCCATCCCTTGGGGGGCGTTGGCGGATGCAGGGGTGCGGAACGCCCCAAACTACGGCGATGTCTGGCGTGTAGGGCTTTATCGGATCGAACGCCCAGGCGGCGAGGGTAGTGAATTGGACCCGGAGTTTCAAGCCTGGTCGGTTACGAGCAAGAGCTTCCACGAGCCGGCGCGCTTTGGGCGGGTCGAGTTCGTTCAGGGCAGGTAGGTCACCTGCTAACGCCAGCGCTTTCAGTCACGTAGGGGCGTAGCTTGCTACGCCCGCTTGCTATCATCAACGTCATCGAGGTATGGAGCGCAAGAGCCAACATTTTTCGCTCGTTTTCATGGGTGTGCTGTTCCTCGCCCTGGTGGGTCTGACGTTCTGGCACACCTCGCTGAGCTTCGGCGAATTCCGGCCGGACCCGGCGGTGGGCTTGGTGCTATGGGGCGTATTTACGCTCGTCGTTCTCGGCGTGCTGGGGCTGGGGTTCGTCCTCTTCCGCAATCTGCTCAAGCTCTACGTCGAACGCCGTCAGGGACGGCTTGGCTCGAAGATCAAGACCAAGCTCGTGGCCGGGGCGCTGATCCTCTCGATCGTGCCCGTGATCGCGATGGTGACGTTTTCGTTCAGCGTGATGAGCCGGACCTACAACACCTGGTTCGACTTCCCGACGCGCGAGATTCTTGCGCACTCCGAGCGGGTCACCGAAGAGCTCAACGAGGTCATGCGCAAGCGGATCGAGGCCGACGCGCTCTGGATCGCCTCGTTGCCCGATATTCACGACCAGGGCCGGCTCGAGGAACGCGCCGGCCGCGTGCTCGCCGACTACGTGGCCGTGTTGCCGCAGGACGGCGCCGAGCCCTTGGTCGAGGCGCGCTCGGGGAATCTGGTCGAAGGCGCGGTTGTCTGGCGGCTACCGGCGCCCGACATCGCCGGCCTGCAATCGGGGATACAGCACGACTACGTCTGGGCCAGCGCTCCTGTCGGAGACACGGCCGTACTGGTTGCGTGGAAGATTCCCGCCGACATCCAAAAGGACCGCGCTTACATGGCGCGCAACTACGAGCGCTACGCCTCGCTCGAGGGCCAGCGCCGCGACATCAAGTACGCCAACTTCGGCATGATGCTGCTGATTACCGTGTTCGTCTTGTTCGTCGCAGTGTGGCTCTCGCTGTACCTTTCGCGACAGATCAGCGTGCCGATCGAAGCCTTGGTCGACGCGACCGCGGAGGTTTCAAGCGGCCGATTGGGCCACCGGATTCAGACACGGGGCATTGACGAGATCGGCGACCTAGTCGATTCGTTCAACGGGATGACCCAGCGGCTCGAGGAGCAAACACACGCCCTGAGAGAAAGCAATCGTGATCTCGAAGCCGCCAACGCCGAGATCGATTCCCGCCGCCGCTTTACCAACGCGATTCTCGAGAGCATTACGCCCGGGGTCGTCTCGATCAACGCGGACGGCGAAATCCTCAAGGCTAACTCTGCGGTGAACGCGATCTTTGGCAAGGAGGCCGACGAGATCCCCGGGAGGATCGAGCATCTGTTTTCCGGTGATGACCTGGCCGAGTTGCACTACATGCTCAATCGAGCTTCACGCACTGGCCTTGCGACTCGTGAATTTGAAATCCAGACCCGTGGCAAGATTCTGCATCTGGCGGTCACCGTGTCGGCTTTGGAAACGTCCGCCGACGCTCCGGCTCGCTATGCCGTCGTTTTCGAAGACATGAGCGAATTGCTGCGGGCTCAGAAGTCCGCCGCCTGGAACGAGGTTGCCCGACGCGTCGCCCACGAGATCAAGAACCCGCTGACGTCCATCGCCCTATCAGCCCAGCGCATGCAACGGTTGCTCGACCGTTGGGATTCGACCTCGGATGAGGCTGAGCGGGCGACGCTGCGGGCGCGCTTTGAGGCGTCGGCCAAAACCATCGGGGCTGAAGTCGATTCGCTCCGGCGTCTAGTGGACGAGTTTGCCCAATTCGCCCGCTTCCCGAAGGCCGAGCCGGAGCGCAATGACCTCAGCAAGGTCGCCCAAGACGCTTTGGCGGTCTTCGAGGGGCGCATGGGCGACGTCGGGGTGCGGGCGGACCTGGCCGCCGACCTGCCAGCGGTGATGATCGACGGCGAGCAGTTCAAACGCGTGGTGATCAACCTGGTCGACAACGCGGCCGAGGCGTTGGGCGAGAGCTGGGTGAAAGAGATCCTGGTTTCTACCGTACCGGGATCGGCTCCTGAGACCGTCGAGCTTTCGGTTTCGGACTCGGGCCCCGGAATCTCTCCAGAAGACAAGGAAAAGCTCTTCTTACCCTATTTCTCCACCAAGAACCGCGGGACCGGCCTCGGTCTCGCCATCGTCAGCCGGATCGTTAACGAGCACGGCGCGACGATTCGGGTCGAAGACAACCGCCCAGTCGGGACGCGCTTCATCATTGAGATCCCGACGGTGGAGGTTGCCAACGAGCTTTTGGCGGGCGCCGCTTCGTGACGAGATCGCGCCAACAGCTTCGTTCCCCTATCGCCGCGACCCGAGCGACCCGGAGCCGCGACCGGAAGGGAGCGGTTGCCCGAACGTGCCGCGAATGTCGTCGGCTCGGGCAACCGCTTCCTTCCGGTCGCGGCTCCGGTGTCCCAGGGGAGGCTCGATGAAGGGTCCAAGAATCCTGATCGTCGACGACGAGCCCGGCATCCGAGAGTCGCTGAGCGGCGTTCTCGAAGACGAGGGGTACCGCACTCGCAGCGTTGGCTCGGGTGAGGATTGCCTGGCCGAGCTCGACGCGGCGGTCTACCCGCTCGTTCTGCTCGACATCTGGCTGCCGGGCATCGATGGCCTTGAGACGCTCGAGCGGATCCAGGCAATTGACGATGCTCAGCGGCCCGTCGTCGTCGCCATCTCGGGTCACGGCAATATCGAGACCGCCGTCAGGGCGACCAAGCTCGGAGCGTTCGATTTTCTCGAGAAGCCGCTTTCGCTCGACAAGGTCACGGTCACCGTGAAGAACGCACTCGAGCGTCGGCGCTTGTTGCGTCAGAACCGTGAGCTCAAGGCGGAGATCGGCGCTTACCACATCATCGGCGACAGCGTGCCGATGAAGGCTCTGCGGCAACAGCTGGAGCTCATGGCGCCGACGAACGGCCGGGTGTTGATCTACGGCGAGAGCGGCGTCGGCAAAGAGCTCGTCGCCCACGCGATCCACACCCTAGGGCAGCGCGCCAGCGAGCCTTTCGTCGAGGTGAATTGCGCGGCGATCCCCGAGGAGTTGATCGAGAGCGAGCTCTTCGGCCACGTCAAAGGTTCGTTCACCGGCGCGCGCGAAGACAAGACGGGCAAGTTCCAGCAAGCCGACGGTGGGACGCTCTTTCTCGACGAAGTCGGCGACATGAGCCTCAACACCCAGGCGAAGGTGCTGCGGGCGCTTGAAGAGCAGCGCTTCGAGCCCGTGGGGTCGGGCAAGACCGTACACGTCGATGTGCGCGTCATCGCGGCGACGAACAAGAACCTCGGGGAGGAGATCTCGGGCGGAAACTTTCGCGAGGATCTCTTCTACCGCCTAAACGTGATTCCCTTCTTCGTCCCGCCGCTGCGGAATCGCGCCGAGGACATTCCAGTTCTCTCGGCTCACTTCATGACCGAGTTTTGTCGCGCCTATGGGCGCAAGGCGAAAGAGCTGACCGACTCCGCCTTGGGCGCGCTGATGGACTACTACTGGCCGGGCAACGTTCGCGAGCTTCGCAACCTGATGGAACGCATCGTGATCATGAACCCCCAGGTTCGAATTGACGTGCGTGACATCCCCCTATCGCTGCAGGCCAAGCGCGATAAGCCCACACGCGAGAATGATCGCTTCCCGACCCTAGAGGAAGCGCGCAAGGCCTACGAGCGCGAATACGTTCTCCGCACAATCGAGGCCGAGGGCGGGAATATGACGCGAGCCGCGGCCGCCTTGGGGCTCGAGCGTAGTCATCTCTACCGCAAATTGAAGGCGCTGGGGATTTCCTCTGGCCAGGTGAGGGAATAGTGCGAAAGACGGGCGAGGCATGCCTCGCCCCTACAGCCGATCGTTTGTTTTCAACAACGTAGGGGCTTGGCATGCCAAGCCCTTCTTGCCTACTTGTCGCGCTTGCGGGTCTTGTTGCTCGGCCGCGTGTTGATGTCGTCCAGCGTCTCGCCTTCGCCGAGCAAGGTCGGCCGTTTCGATTTGATCGTTTCCTCCTTGGCCGACTGCCTCGCTCTAACCTTGGCCACTTCTTTACGGCGGCCCGCCGCCATGGACTCTTCTCGCGCGATCTTCTCCGCGCGGTCGGCGTCGAGGATCGCTCGCTTGCGGTCATCGAGTCCTTCTTCGGCCAGCTCAACACTGTCGGCGGTGATCTCGATCGCGTCCATCAGCACGAACTGGTAGCGCCACAGATCATCGGGGTCGTCGTCTTCAAAGCCCTCCAGGCGCTCTAAGAAAAATTCCTGGCTGGCTGTCAGCGGCTCGACGGCTTCCGCAACCTTGATATCACGCAGCAAGGCGTCGTCGATCACCATGTCGATCGCTTCCATGATGCGGCCGTATTCGTCGAGGTTCTTGTGCACCTTTGCGCCGCGCCCAGACTCCTCTTTCTCCAACAGTTGACGCACCAACTCCACCCGCAAAGATGCGAACTCCAGATACGTTGTGATCCTGAGGTTGGGTTCCTGCGCCTCGCGGATCGCGTTGATTTCTAGATCCGTTAAGAAGTCTCCCTGTTGGAGGAACTCCTGTCCGGCCGCGCGCTCCACGATGATGGGAGCGGCCATGAGTAGTGAAAGTGCGATGAGCGAGGAACGCATTCAAGGGCTCCCTTACTTTTTTTGCATGATCGCCAGCAACAATTGCCGGTTGACGGCGTCCACGTGCTTGATGATCGGGTCGAGATCGGGTCGCTCGTCGAAGTTCAATTGCCGCTGGGCGTCTTTGAGGTCTTCGAGCAACTTGCGCGTCTCGATCTCGGCGCGCTTGAAGTGCTTCGGCTTCTTGCGCGCGTGTTTTCCTGTTTGAGATAGAGCCGCTTGAGAGATGTCGACGGCTTCAGGAATTTTGGCCAGCGCCGCGCGGGCGGCTTCAGCGTCGGCTGCCTGGTAGGCAAACAGCGCAACGTCGACTTGACCTTGCGCGAATTCGACCGCGAGCCGAGAGCGGCGTTCGAGGTCGGGCTCGGCGGCGATGCTGTCGAGGGTTATCAGCTGCGCGCCGAATGCGGTGATCGCGACCGCCAGTGCCACAAGAAGTCGACTCATTTTTTCGCCAACACCTTCTCGATCACGATGAGCCGCTGCTCGGACTTCCAAACCTCGTCCTCCATGGGGGCCTTGAGCGCAAGGAATTCCATGTAGCTCGCCTGCGCTTCTTCATAGAGTTGCAGTTTATCTTGAGTGATTGCTCGCAGGTAAACGCTTCCGGGTTTCTCGTCGGCGCGATTGGCGGCTTCTGTGAGCGCCCGGAGGGTCGCTGGAAAATTCTCCACCTGGTAGAGAGCAAACGCCAGCCCGGTCCAGGCTTCGCCGTTATCGGGATCGAGCTCGACCGCCTTGAAGTAGCTTTTGCCGGCGTCGGCGTAGTGCATGCCTCGCAGCAGGCTGGTGGCGTAGCGCAGGTGGAGTCCGGCGTCGAGAGGGTCGAGCTCGATCGCGTTCCTCCAAGTCTTGATGGCATCTTCGCGCTGATCGCTCATCTCATACGCTTGCGCCAGCGCCGCCAAGTTGGCCGGGGTCGCGCTCGTGGTCGCGGCCGCCAACAAGTGTTCGATGGCCTTGTCGGCCTGACCCGAGTTGAGCAGCAAGAACCCGACTTGCTCCTGTACCGCGACTTCGTCTGGATGGGTAGCCAAGTGTTCGAGGTACAGGCTGATCGCACGTTCGGATTGACCGTTCTGGTTGAGCTGATCGGCAAGCTCGAGCTTGAGTGACGCAAACTGAGGGTCGAGCTTCGCCGCTCGCAGGTACTGGCGCTCGGCGTCTTCGAAGCGCTCCAGGTCGACCAGGACTCGACCGTACTCGTACGCCACGTGCCCCGAGGACGGGTCGATCTCAGCGGCTCGCGCAAACGCCTTGGAGGCGGCTCCGAGCTCGCCAAGGCCGGCTCGCGCGCGGCCGAGGGCGAAGACCGCCTGAAAGTCGTCGGGGCGCAGCTCGGTCAACTTCTCGAGGTAGGGGATCGCCTCGCCAGAGCGCTCGTGTCGAGTCAGCAAGATCCCGACGTTCGTCAACGCTTGAGGAACGTCCGGTTTGAGCTCGAGGACCTTCTTGTAGGCGTCGATCGCCTTGTTGTCGTCGCCCAGCTGGGTGTAGGCGAAGGCCAGATTGAAGCGAGCTTCCAGGTGGTCCGGATTGGCTGCCAGCGCTTGCTCCAAAAGCGGCGCGGCGGTTGCGTAGTTTTCGGCCTTGAGGGCATCAACCGCCTGGTTGAGCGGATCTTCTCCGGCGTAGGCCGCAATGGTGGCGAACGCAATGCAGAAGCGAAACATGAGGCTCATTCTACCAGCGGGGTGTGATGCTACAATCGCCGCCATGCTGATTCGGTGGTTTGCCGTCATGGCCTTGACGTGCGCTGTAGCGACGGCGCAGAGGGGCGGTCCGTTACCCCAGATCGTGGAGTTGTGGCCCGATGGCCCGCCCGGCGCCAAGGGCAACGCCAAGATCGATCGGCCGACGGTCTCGATCTATCTTCCCGCCGCCGACAAGGCCGTCGGGACCGCCGTCGTCGTCTGCCCCGGCGGCGGTTATCGCAACCTAGCCATCGACCACGAAGGCGATCAGATCGCCCGCTGGTACAACTCGCAGGGCATCGCGGCGTTCGTGCTGAAGTACCGCCTCGGGCCGAAGTACAACCACCCCATCCAGAAAGGCGACGTCCTGCGGGCGATCCGCTTTGTGCGTGATTCGGCCTGGCGCTTCGGCGTTCGTCCGGATCGAATCGGGGTGATGGGGTTCTCGGCTGGAGGACACCTGGCCTCGACCGCCGCGACTCACTTTGATCACGGTGACCCCCAAGCTCCCGACCGGATCGACCGCGTCAGCTCGCGCCCCGATTTCGCGATTCTCTGCTACCCGGTGATCTCGTTCACCACCGAGTACACCCATAAGGGCTCGCGCCGGAACCTGCTCGGTGACGACCCGGACCCGAAGCTGGTCCACCTGCTCACGAACGAGAAACAGGTGACTTCCCAGACCCCTCCAACGTTCCTGTTCCACACCAACGAAGACACGGGAGTGCCGCCCGAGAACAGTGTGTTGTTCTACCTAGCGTTGCGAAAGGCCGGGGTTCCCGCCGAGCTCCACATTTACGAGCGGGGTCGACACGGAGTGGGGCTCGCGTGGAACGACCGAGTGCTAGGGTCCTGGCCAGATCGCCTAGCCGACTGGCTGACGTCGCGCGGGCTGTTGACCGGACGGTAGAGAGCTGGTTCAGAATTCGATTCAGCGTGCGTCACGTTGGCGCGCGCGCGAGATCAGCTCAAAATAACGGCTCAAATGCGCTTCCGGGGTCCAGTGCTCCAGGAAAACTTCTCGGCCTCGCTGTCCGAGGCGTGCTCGTAATTGCTGGTCGTTCGCCAGCTCGTCAAGACGAGCGCGAAGGTCATCGAGGCTCCGAAAGACGACCCCTCCGCCTAGCCCGGCTGAGACTTCCGGCAAGACCCCCAGGTCGCGCGCGATCACCGGAGCCCCGCGCGCAAAGGCTTCGATCACGATCATTCCGAAGGTTTCGAACGTTAGCGAGGGGACTACGATCGCCAGGCAGTGCTGGTAGTACCGTCCCAGCTGATCGGGGCTGATCCATCCCACGAATTTCACTCGATCCAGCCCCGATGCGGCCGAATGGAGTTCGTCCTCATACCGGCCGGCGCCGGCGATCAACAGGTCGTAGTCGCCGCGACCTTGGAATGCGGGAAGAATATCCTGCACGCCTTTGTACTCCTCGAGGCGGCCGACGAACAGGAAGTAGGGTCTGGTGTGTGGGGACGCCTCCGCCTCCGCCGCGGGCGGATCGAGGAAGTAAGGAAGGACCTCCATCGCGGGCTCGAACCCACGACTGCGATGCATTTCGGCGCAGAATCGACTCGGAGCGATGAACTGGTCGATTTGAGCCGCGGCCCGCCGCATCAGCCCCGTCGATCGCCATAGCTGAGGCGGACGCTGGTGGCGTATCGTGCAAGACCAGCAGGTTGGCGCGTCGCAGGCGCGCGAGCGGTTTTTCCACATCACGCTGGTAGGGCAGATCAGCCAGTAATCGTGCGCGGTATAGAGCTTCACGGCGGGATTGCTCGCGGCGATCTCGAACAGTCCGGGGCCGAAAAGGGAGATGTTGTGGTAGTGGACGACGTCGAACGGTTTGGAGTCTAGGATCTCGGCGATGCGCCGCGCCGTCAGGGCCGGCCGGCCGGTTTGGTGAGCGACCAAAGGTCCTAATGAGCCGAATCCGCTCTGCAGGCGATGAACGGTGATGCCGTCGTTTGATGGGAACTCCGCCGGGTGGACTTCCTTTCGAAAGAAGTGATAGGAGTCCGCGCAATGGATCACATCGACTTCGTGTCCGTTGCGAACGAGCTCGCGACAGAGCCGCTGCAAGTAGATCGCATCTCCGCCAAAGGCATAAGGCGGGTAGAAGATCGAGATCATGCAAAAGCGCAGGACGAGCCTCCACCGGGCGCGGGGTAGGACGGGTTGATCATGGTAACGTAGTCGCTCGGTTGCCCGATCTCTCCATCGTGATCGCCGCCGAGGCAAGGTTCGACCGCATCGACCGCTGTCTGCGCTCACTCGACGCCGCTGGGGCCGCCGAAATCGACAAGATCGTGGTTCACGCTGGGGGGCGCAGATTGTCCCACAAGTTGCGGGAATTCCACCCAGGCGTAGAGCTGATCGACGGCGCGACGATGAGCAAACCTGCACGGCGGGCGGCTGCGATGAGGGCCGCCCGAGCCGGGAGAGTCGCGATGATTCATGAAAACTACGTGCTCGACGCAGCTTGGGTTGAGGCCGCGGGGCGCGCGGCCGCCGGGGTTGTTTGCGGCGAAGTCGCAGCCCCAGCGGCTGCCGGACTACTCGCTCAGGCCTGCTTTCTGTGGGAGTACTCGCATCTGACTCCGCCGCTGAAGTTCGGCGAGCTCGACCAGGCTGACGCTCGAATGATTGCCGCGGGAAACGTCGTCTACGACCTGGCTCAAGTGGGGCCCGAAGACCTCGAGAACGCTTCGTCGGAGCTGGAATACCACGAGCAACTCTACCGGCGCGGCCTGACCTTTTGTCGAGACCCAGCGCTGCGGGCGGTTTACCCGCCTCCCGCGGTCGCGGAGTTCGTGAAAGAGCGCTACGGCTGGTCGGTCGATTGGGTTCGCCGCCACCGCGGCGGGATGTCGCCGCCCCAGCGTTGGTTGGCCGCGATTGGCAGAGTCGGCTTGGCGCCCCTGCTGCTGGCGAGGTTCTTCCGGCGGATGGCGTCGCGGCCGCGGCTGTGGGGTTTGGCGGCGGCGGCGTCTCCCTTGTTCGTCGTCCTCGCGGTTACGCAATCGCTAGCTGAAATCCGGACCTACCTGGAGGATGATCGCTGACTCTCTCGGTCATTGTGACGTCCTATGAGTCCGCGGACACCCTGCGGGCGTGCCTGAACGCTCTCTCGCCTCAGGCGGATGAGACCGAGATCGTAGTCTCGGACTGCTCCAAGGTCGATCCCGCGAGCGAACTGGCCCAGCGCTTCCCGCGAGTGAAGTTCTTGCACGTCGATCAGCCCCTAACGGTTCCCGAGCTGCGTTGGAGGGCGCTGGCTGAGACGAGCGGCGGGGTTGTGGCGGCGCTCGAGTCGCAGGCGATTCCGGCTGCCGACTGGTGCGCGCGAGCGCTCGAAGCCCACGCCGCCAATCCAGCGGCTCCGGCCTGTGCGGGTGAGGTTGCCCCTCTTGAGCGCTCGTCCCGGCTGGCCCTTGGCGTGTATCTGTGCGAATACGCCGCATTCGCGCCTCCTCTTGAGTTCGCAGACAGGGTTAGCGGAATCAACTGCTCTTTCAGGCGTGACGCGCTAGACCATTGCGCCGATCTTCTTGCGGCCGGAGCGTGGGAGACGCAGCTTTGCGAACGCTGGCGTCGTGAGGGCAAGCCGTTGGCAACGAGCGAGGCTCGCGTCGTCTTCAACAACACACTTGATTGGCAGGCGGCGATCGCCCAGCGCTACCGCCATGGGCGAGACTACGCGGCGTGCCGCGGGTTGAATGCCGGACAGCGGGGAGTGTACGCGGCGGGGTCGGCCGTGCTTCCTATCCTGCTGACCTACCGCAACCTACGGGCTGCAGGCCGCAAGGGTTTGCTGTCGAGCTTGGCGGCCGGAATCGGCTGGGCGCTGGTCCTGAACGCGGCCTGGGCGGCGGGAGAGCTCACGGGATATGCTCTCGGCCGAGCGTGGCGCAGGCATTCTTGCCTGCAGCTTCGACATTCCTGTCGGCGTTGATCTCAGCGGACGAGGCCCAAGACGCCGACAAGAATGTCGACGCTGTACACCTGGAGGTCGTCGCCACGTCAGCTTCTCACGGCCCTTTCGGAATGACAATCCACAGGATCACGTAAACGATCGAACCTGGAAATCCCACCGAAACGATCGATCCAACGACGTAAAGAAACCTCACCACGTTCGGACTCCAACCGAGCCACTCCGCTAGGCCGCCGCAAACTCCGCCAAGCCAGCGATTCCTCGTGGATCTGCGCAGAGCATTTGTCGTTTGAGCCATCTGTCAATAGCTACGTAATTCCGCACGAGTTCGTTCGTGATTCGCACTCGATCGGGCTTACACTCGGCAAGAGGTGCGAATTGGCGTCGACGGAGCTTGCTGGACCAACACCCGAGGCTACGGCCGCTTCTTGCGAGAGATTGTCGCGGCGTTGGCCCAGCTGGATCAGAACAACTCCTATGTCATTTTCCTGGACTCCCGGAAGGCGGCGTCCGAGCTCTGGCCAGCGCCGTTTGAGGCCCGTCTAGTCGAAACCTCCGCAGCGGCGGATGTGGCCGCGGGCTCCGGCGGCCGACGCTCGATTCCAGACCTGCTGCGCATGGGCGAGCGGTCGCCCGTGAGCGCCTGGACCTATTTTTCTTCCCGACCGTCTACTCGTACTTCCCGCTGTGGAGGCGTACGCCAATGTTGCTCGGGATTCACGATACGATGGCGGCTCGAAACCCCGATCTTGCGTTTGACACGCCGTGGAACTCGATGCTCTGGCGCGCCAAGGACCGGCTGGCGCTCGCCCAGTCCAACGCGATCCTCACGGTGTCGGAATACTCGCGCCGCTCGATCGTCGAACACTACGGTCTCCCGCCGGAGTCGGTTTATGTCGTCCACGAGGCCGCCGCGCCGGTTTTCAAGCCTGCCGTTGTTGACGCCAGGCAGGACTTTGTCCTCTACGCCGGTGGAATCAGCCCCAACAAGAATCTCGGCGCCTTGATTCGCGCGTTCGAGCTCTCGCAAGCGAAGTCCGAAGAAACCCGGCTCAAGATCGCGGGCGGCCATCAGGCCGACGCCTTCAAGAGCAGCTACCACGAGCTACGCACGCAGCTCGCCGACTCTCCCGTCCGAGACCGTGTGGACTTCTTAGGACACGTCAGCGACTTGGAGCTGGTCAGGCTCTACCAGCAGGCAAGGGTTTTCGTGATGCCATCGCTCGACGAAGGTTTCGGCTTGCCGGCCGTGGAGGCGATGGCATGTGGTGCGCCGGTAATCGTTAGTAGGGGGCATGCACTCGAAGAAGTGACCGGCGGGGCAGGCTTGACGGCCGACCCCGCGCGAGCGGACCAGTTCGCCGATCGGATCGACCAGGTGCTCGGAAACGACCAAGTCGCTCGTGATTTGTCGCGAAAGAGTCTTGCAAGGGCGGAGCAGTTCTCATGGACGCGTGCAGCCCGAGAGCTGCTCGGAGTCTTCGAGGCCGCCGCTAAGCTAGTGTAGTGTACGCGAAATAGCTTCACGGTGGGCGCCGAATGCGCCTGCGTTCTAAGCCCCGTCAGGGGCGGCATAACCGTAGCCCACAGCGCAAGCTGTGGGACTTGATTCGCGACCAGCTCCAACCCCCTCGGGGGTAATATGCGACGTCAGTCCTATTTCCCACAGCTTGCGCTGTGGGCTACGGTTATGCCGCCCCTGGCGGGGCTGAAGACCAAACGCTTTCAGCTTTCGCCAGGGCAAGTGTAAGACTATTTCCGAAACACTACGCTAGAGCAGTGACGAGTCGAGCTGACGCCCGACACGCTCAAGGCCTGAGGCGCCCTGCTGCGCCTGTCGCAGGTACGATGCCAGCTCGTGAGGCGAGTCGCGAAAGAAGTCGCTCAGCAAGCGGTCGACCGCAATATTCCGCGCGTACTCTTCGGTGAGCTGTGGCTGATAAACATATCCGCGGCCTTGCTTGAAACGGGTCACGGCGCCTTTGCGCGCGAGCCGGTCGAGCACGGTCATCACCGTCGTGTAAGCCAGCGGCCGGCGCGGCGCCATGTCTTCATGCACGTCTGCGACCGTGGCGCTTCTCATCCGCCAGAGAATTTTCATCACCTCCAGCTCGAGCTCGGGCAGCATTCGGGTCTTGGTTGAAACAGGGGGATTGGTTCGAAGAGGCGAAGCAGCTGCCATGGGGGATTGCGTTCCTCTGAAAATCGATCATAACAAGGATCAAACATTTTTGCATAAAGATGTCTCAAACTCCTCGACTTCGGTGACCCCAAACGCCAGCGCTGCTAGAATGGCCGCTTCGTGCCCGCCCAGAAAATCGTCATCTATCCCGGATCGTTTGATCCGCCGACCAACGGACATTTAGATCTCATTGAGCGAGCCTCAAAGACGTTCGCGCACGTGGTCGTTGCGACGTTGCGAAACGACTCGAAGCGCGCCCTGTTCACGGTCGACGAAAGGCTCGAGATGCTGCGCGAGATCGTCGAACCTTTGGGCAACGTTTCGGTCGACAGCTTTAAGGGCTTACTGGTCGACTATGCGCGCAACCGCGGCGCCACGCTGATCCTGCGCGGCATACGTGCGATCTCGGATTACGAGTACGAGCTGCAGATGGCGTTGATGAACCGCAAGCTCCATCCCGAGCTCGAAACGATCTTCGTTCCGGCGGCAGAGTCTTACAGCTACTTGAGCTCGCGATTGGTCAAAGAGGTCAGTGCGTTGGGCGGCGAAATCGACGACGTGGTCCCGCCGACGGTGGCCCGCCGACTGCGCGAAAAACACAGTAAGCTGTAGGCTTATGCAGCTGTCAGATAGAATTGGACGGATCAGCGAGTCCGCCACGATGGCCGTGTCGGCCGAAGCCGCCCGCTTGAAAGCCGAGGGCGTCAACGTGATCGCGTTCGCGGCGGGCGAGCCCGATTTTGGGACGCCCGAGAACATCAAGGACGCGGCCAAGCGAGCTCTCGATGAGAACTTCACCAAGTACACCGCGGCCGGAGGAACCCCTGAGCTCAAGCAGGCGATCGTCAAGTGGCACAGCGAGAACCTGGGAACCGACTATGGCGCGTCAGAGTGTCTGGTGTGCGTAGGCGGCAAGCACGCCATTTTTAATACGATGGCCGCGTTGCTCGACGAAGGCGACGAGGTCGTTCTGCCGGCGCCCTACTGGGTCACCTTCTACGACGTGGTGAACTACCACGGCGGCAAGTGCGTCAATGTCAACACCAGCGAAGCCAACGGCTTTCGGCTCGCAGCCGCCGACGTCGAGCGGGCGCTTACGCCCAAGACGAAGATCGTTATCGTGAACTCGCCCAGCAACCCGAGCGGGGCGGTGGTCGAGCGCGACGAGTTCGAGAAGATCTACACGATCGCCTCTGATCACGGAGCGGTATTGCTGGCGGACGAGTGCTACAGCCACTTCGTCTACGATGGCGACCCATTTTCGATCGGGTCCGTCGCCGGCGCCAAGCCCAACGTCGTCGTGATTGGGTCGCTGTCGAAGACGTTTGCGATGACCGGTTGGCGGATTGGGTACGCTCTGGCGCCTCAGCAGCTGATCAGTGCGATGAACAAGCTCCAAAGCCATACCACGTCGAACCCGACGTCAATAGCCCAGAAGGGCGCGATCGAAGCGCTCAGCGGGCCGCAGGACTCGATCCCGCGGATGCTCGAAAAGTATCGCGAGCGACGCGACTACGTCGTTCCGACTCTGAGGGATATCCCTGGTGTGCATTGTCCGCAGCCGGGCGGGGCGTTCTACGCGTACCCGAATATCAGCTCTACGTTCGGCACAGGCGGGATCGAAACGGCGATTGACTTCGCGACAAAGTTGCTCAAGGTGGCGCACGTCGCCGTTGTGCCGGGCGAGGCGTTCGGCACGACTGAGCACGTACGGATCTCCTATGCCGCCTCGATGGAGGACTTGAAAGAGGGTCTTTCTCGGATGCGTGACTTCATCACGAAGCTCTCGTGAGTGAGCTCTATCCGTTCAAGCTGGAGCCGAGGCTTGTCCCAAAGCCCTGGGGCCGGCGGGACCTGAGTCCGTTCTACGGCATCCAGACTGAAGCGATCGGCGAGGCCTGGTTTCACTTCGAAGAAAACGTCGTTACGAATGGTTCTTTGGCGGGCCAGTCGATCGCCGGGCTGATGGCCCGTTACGGCAAGCGTATTATGGGTTCGGAGTGGGAGCCGCTGCCCTTTCAGCGCCGCTCTGCCGGCGACCGCCGCGAGTCGAATAACTCGCTGCCGTATTTCCCAATCCTGACGAAGCTTCTCTTCATCGAGGAGAAGCTGTCGGTCCAGGTTCATCCGAACGACGACTATGCGTTCGCCAAGACCGGCGGCGCCGGCAAGACCGAGATGTGGTACGTGGTCAACGCCCGCCCCGGTTCGCGCGTCGCGCTCGGCCTTACGGAGCCACTAGTTGGCGACACTCTAGCGCAAGCGGCTCGCAGCGGCGAGATCGAAAACTATCTCAACTGGGTCCCGGTTCAAGCCGGCGATACGCTGTTCGTCGAGGCGGGTCTCGTCCACGCGCTCGACGCTGGGCTGACGATTTGTGAGATCCAGCAGAACTCCGACATCACGTATCGCTTCTATGACTGGGGACGGACGGACTCGGCCGGCAACCCGCGCGAACTGCATATCGAGGACGCAGTTGCCTGCATTCGTCACGATCTTCCAGCCGATCCGGCGCCCGTCGGGGAACGATTGGCCGACTGCCCCTACTTCGTCACGGATCGCCTGAGCTGGGGCTCGGATTTCGTCTATGAGACTGATCCGGCGCACGCGCAGCTGTTGATCGTCACCGACGGCGAGGGGCGTATTTGCGACCAGTTCTATCAGCGCGGAGACGCTTATTTGATTCCCGCCGAAGCGGGGGAGTTTTCCGTCGAGCTTACCGGAACGACAACGGCGATTCGGGCGCATCGTCCCTGACGCTATCAGCGCCGCGGCGCGTTCTCCGAGCCGCCTGCGTGAGCGGGCGGTATTCCCGCTCGAGTTGTGACGCTCGCCAGGGCAACGGGAAGACACCCCGCTCACGCAGGGTGCTCGGAAAGCCGCCGTGGCTGATTGGCGGGCGCCCATGAGCCCCGAGCGCAAGCGAGGGGTACGGTGCATGACGAGCCCATGTGCTTGACAGGCCCCTTACCATCGAATTGGAGGCAACTGTCGAAAGCAGAGTCCGTCGCGAGACAAAAAAAGTGCCCAAACGAACCCAATCCCAATAGCGGGATGGCCCCACGCTAAGTTATTGATCAAAAAGCTCTTGGGCTGTTCCAGCGCGCGGTCCGGGAACCCGGAAGAGCCAAAAACTAACCCGAAGGGCTAGTCGCTAGAAAATGAGACGGAGACAGGAATGTCGCCGCTGCAGGCAAGATTGCTGCGCCACGTCGTACTCGATTGGCTCATGCCAAATGACTCGCAACTTATTCCGGGAGGTCAGCGTTTCTTCGGCCTCGCGTTCTAGCGCATATCATCCGCCAACATGTCATAATGACGCCCGGCGTCCCTTTTCAGATTGGAGGAAATATCGTGCGAATCATGATCTCGTTTGTATGCCTTGCCCTTGCTGCGATCCCCGCCGCCGCCGACACCCTTCACCTCAAAGACGGATCCCGCGTCGACGGAACCTTCTTAGGAGGCGATTCGCGCCAAGTGAAGTTTCTGCGCTCCAACGGCAGCGTCAAGAACTACTCGGTCTCCGACGTCGCTGAGCTGACGTTCGGCGACACGCCCGCGGCGGCTCGCAACGAGTCCATCGCCGCCCCAAGGCCTGCTCCCAGGTCCAATCGCGCCGCGGCTCCGGCTCGCAGGGGCGGCACGGCCCGTCGATCCTCGGTGACCATTCCCCAGGGAACGGTCGTTACCGTCCGCCTGATCGACTCGATCGACGCCGATGTGACCGGGGTGGGCGAGCGTTTCCGCGCCAGCATCGAGGAAGCGGTGATCGTCGACGGCCGTGAAGTGATCACGACGAGCGACGACGCTTTCGTCGAGGTTGCGCGCGTCGAACAAGCGGGTCGCGTTCGCGGCAGGGACGAGATCTCTCTCGAACTGGCGGCTGTCAAAGTGAATGGCCGTGAATACGAGCTGGACACGAACTACGCCGAGCTGGCTTCAAAGAGCCAAACCAAGAGAACTGCCAAATCGGCGGGCGGCGGCGCTGCCCTGGGAGCCATCATCGGCGCGATCGCCGGCGGCGGCAAGGGTGCGGCTATCGGCGCGGGCATCGGCGCCGGCGCGGGGACGGTCTATTCGGCCACGCGTGGGCAGAAGCTCCAAATCCCGTCAGAGACCCTGCTGACCTTCTCGCTGCGCGCTGCGGTCCGGATGTAGGCCGCTCCGCCAACGTTAAAGACCACGCACTCCTTGGCCGATACGAGCATTAGGCCTTTAGCCAGGGGGTGCGCGGAGCCCGTTGACTCCTCCTCCGTACAACGTTTGGGCGCTTGATCTCGCGCACCCTCTTCTTTTTCATGCGTGTGGCATGGAAATTATTGGCTGGGCGTTTCGGACTTGCCGTCCGAGAGCCCGCATCGCAGCGGACCGTGGATGGCTACTGAGAATTAAATTCACCCTGACTCAACCACCGATTGAAATCGCTCAGAGCCCGTTGAATAGGGCCCTGGAGTGCTACGGGCAGGGTTGAGAAGTGAGGTCGACGACTTCGCAGCGTCGGGTTTCGGGCGAAGCGCTTGACCGGCTCAGCTACGCGGAAGCTCGTTCCAGGTGCTTACGGAGCGTCTCGGCCAACCGGTCCACCAGCTTCTCAATCCTGTCCCGCGACTGGCGGTAGACCTCCAACGGCTGACCCATGGGATCGTGGACCTCCCAGATCAAATTGCCGCCCTTGAAGCCCGGAATGAACTCGAGAATTCCGGCCCCGGACATATTCACGATCAAGTCTACGGACTCCCAGTCCGCGTTCTTGATGAACGTGGGCCACAAGTCCTTGATCGAGATGTTCTTCTCGAGCATGGCCGCGATCGTCGCCTGCTGCACCTCGGGCGCTGGACCGATCCCCGAGCTCGAGGCTTCAATGATGTCGCTGTGCCGGTCCCGCGCAAAGCCTTCGGCCATCGGGCTGCGGCAAGAGTTGCCGATGCAAACGAACATCACCTTGAATCTTTGCTTTTCGGGGAATCGTTTCTGTTCGCTCATTGAGCCTCAGCTCGTATCTTATCCAGCAACAGTTGGTGAACTCGGCGATCGCTCGTCAACTCCGGATGAAACGTCGCCGCTAGACGCTTTCCAGCTTCGACCAGAATCGGATCGTCCCCGGCGCTTAACAGCGTGCCTACGCCAGGCCCAACCCTACGGATGATCGGCGCCCGGATGAAAACCGCCTCTAACTCGCCTGGATCGGTCCGCCGCTCAAACTCATCACTCGGCTCGACCGTTCGGATTCCGCTGTGGACCTGGCGCCCGTAGGCGTTCCGCTCGACGGCAATGTCGAGCAACCCCAAGCACCCTTGCTCGGGCCGGCTTACCTCGCTCGCCATCAAAATCGACCCGGCGCAGCAACCCAGCATAGGCTTTGCGTAGTGGACCAGTGCGTCGCGGAGGCCCTCTTCGTCCACCAGCTTCAGCATCGTCGTGCTCTCGCCGCCTGGGATTACCAGGCCGTCCACGACGCCCAGCTGCTCGAGGGAGCGCACCTGTCGAGTGGCGACTCCAAGCTGATGAAGGGTGCGCTGGTGCGCCTCAAAATCGCCCTGCAGGGCGAGTACGCCGACCGTCATCTACCAGCCGCGCGTCTGCAACCGCTCTTCCTCGGGGATTTGGGCCATCTCGAGCCCGCGCATCGGCTCGCCAAGTTCCTCGTGGGCTGCAAGTAGCTTCTTCGGGTCGTTGAAGTACGTCGCCGCGGCTACAATCGCCCGCGCTCGTCTCTCGGGGTCCTCGGACTTGAAGATCCCCGAGCCAACGAAAACCGCCTCGGCGCCGAGCTGCATCACCAGCGCCGCATCCGCCGGAGTCGAGATGCCCCCAGCCGAGAAATTCGGAACCGGCAAATGCCCGCGTTTAGCCACGTACTGGACCAGCTCGAGCGGCGCCTGATGATTCTTCGCCGCTGTCGCCAACTCGTCATCGCCCATTACGGTGAGCTGCTTCATTTCCTTCTGGATGGTCCGCATGTGCCGCACGGCCTCGACGATGTTTCCCGAGCCGGCCTCGCCCTTGGTGCGAATCATCGTGGCGCCCTCGCCAATGCGGCGCAGCGCCTCGCCCAAGTTCCTCGCACCGCACACGAACGGAACCTTGTACTTGCGCTTGGCGATATGGTGCTCTTCGTCGGCGGGGGTGAGAACCTCGCTCTCGTCGATGAAGTCCACTTCAAGGGCTTGCAGGATGTCGGCCTCGGTGAAGTGCCCGATGCGCACCTTCGCCATCACCGGAATGCTGACGGTGTCCATAATCTCGCGAATCTTCGAAATCGACGCCATCCGCGCCACGCCGCCTTCTTTGCGAATATCCGACGGTACTCGCTCGAGCGCCATTACTGAAACCGCCCCAGCCTTCTCGGCGATCAGGGCCTGCTCAGCGTTGGTGACGTCCATAATGGCGCCGCCCTTCATCTGCTCGGCAAAGCCGACCTTCACTCGAAAATCGTCGTCTAGATACATCAGCTCTCATGTTAGCGATTGTCCGCGGGGCGGCGGGCCGTTCTTAGCGGAGTATGATGACCAATCGCCGTGATCCGTCCCCGGAGCCGCGACCGTGAGGGAGCGGTTTTCGCGACTCCGGGCAACCGCTTGCTGCCGCGCGCGGCTCCGGTGTCGCGATCGCGTGCCCTCGACTTGTAGTAGTCTAGGCACGACTACCACCGCGGGAGAACAAACATGCTAAACCGGCTCAATGTCCTCTGGGCGTCACTCGCCATGACGGCCCTCGTCTCGGGCGGGCAAAACGTCGAGCACCCCCTCGACCCCCTCAATTTCCAAGAATACTGGACAGTCCTCGAAACGCTCCAGAAGGCCGGCCACGTGGACGCGGAAACTCGCTTTTCGATGGTCAACCTCGTCCAGCCGCCTAAGGACCTGGTTTGGAAGTGGAAGAAGGGCGATAGCTTCCCGCGCTCGGCGTTCGCGCTGGTTCGCCAGAAGGAGAAAACCCACCGGGCGGTCGTCGACTTGCACACAGGCAAAGTCACAGCCTGGGAAAAGCTTGAAGGCCACCAGCCCAACTGGCTCAGCGAAGAGCACGGCATTCTCAAGAAGGAGCTCAAAGAGCACCCGGACTTCATCGCCGCCATGAAGAAGCGCGGGATCGAGGACTCCACGTTCATCGACCCGCAGGTCGGCCCGCCCGGCTATTACGGCACCGAGGAGCAGAAAGGACGCCGGGTCGGCATCGTCACCTTCATCGACTCTCGCAAGCGCCGCAACACTTGGACGCGGCGGATCGAAGGGCTGACAGCAATCATCGACGTGCATGCCGAGAAGATCTTGAGGTTTGTCGACGAAGGGGCGGTCCCGCTGCCCGATACCAACGCCGACTACGACCCGGCGACAATCGGCGCGACGCGCGACGTTCCTAGCCCGATGCGCGTCGATCAACCGCTGGGGCCAGGGTTTAAGCTCGATGGCAACGTGGTCGAGTGGCAGAACTGGCGCTTCCACATGCGCCACGACCAACGCGCCGGGTTGATCATCTCGACTGTCAGCTACAAGGACGGCGACCGTCTTCGGCCGGTGATGTACGAAGGGTACTTGGCCGAGATGTTCGTGCCCTACATGGACCCGGCCTTCAACTGGTACCACCGCAATTTCATGGACCTCGGCGAATTCAGCCACGGCGGGATTGCCAAGCCGCTCCTGAAAGGCCTGGACTGCCCGGACCAGGCGGTGTTCACAGACGGACTGGTCGCCTTGGACAACGGCCGGCCGCAAGCGCGCCGGAACGTCGTTTGCATCTTCGAGCGCGAGCCCGGCGACATGGCCTGGCGGCATGGGAAGCCGTCCGAGCCGGTGAGCCGCAAGCAGCGCGACCTCATCGTTCGAGCGGCCGCGGTCGTCGGAAACTACGACTACATCTTCGACTGGGTATTTATGCAGAACGGATCGATCAAGGTGAGGGTTGGCGCTACCGGGGAGGCCGAGGCCAAGGTCGTCGCCCAGAAAGACGCCACCGCCGGTGGTGGGGATGACGCCTACGGGCGCTTCGTCGATCCGCATATCGTTGCTGTGAACCACGACCACTACTTCAACTACCGCCTCGATCTTGACGTAGACGGGTCGAGCAACAACTTCTTTGCGGATCGGCTGGTGACCGAGACGTTACCGGCCGACCATCCCAGGCGCAGCGTCTGGGTACGCAAGGAACGGCGCATCGCGAAAGAGTCCGACGCCAAGATGAACATCGACTTCACCCGCCCGACGCTGTGGCGCGTCGTCAGCTCGAATTCCAAGAACCACGTCGGGTATCCGGCGAGCTTTCAATTGGTTCCGGGCAAGAATACGATGACGCTGATGACCAAGGACGACTACCCTCGCCGGCGGGCGGGGTTTATTGATCACCATCTTTGGGTGACGCCGTTCGATCCTGACGAGCGCTGGGCGGCTGGGGAGCATCCGACGCTGAGTGAGCCCGGCGAGGGGCTGCCGAAGTGGACCTCGGCCAACCGCAGCCTCGAGCAGACGGATCTGGTCGTGTGGCATACGATCGGGATGCAGCACCTGGTGCGGTCCGAAGACTGGCCGGTGATGCCGACGCTATGGCACAGCTTCGAGCTCAAGCCATTTGATTTCTTCGATCACAACCCGGCGTTGGATTTGCCGTAGTAGACGTGGCTGGCGCTCACTCGAAAGCCAGCGCAGGGTGGCATGGCTGCGTCCTCGAGCCGCTCAAGGACCTCGTTTTCATCCCTCCGAGCTACCCGAAGGGAGTGGGTTCCGTTAGACCGATTCCCCGCCGCTCATGGCTTCCCAGGCCTTTTGCGCCGTAATCCGGACCTTGTGGTCGTTGCTAGAGAGCTTCGGGAAGATCGCCGCGGCCGCCTGCGCGGTGTTGATCTTCGCCAGCCCGATGATCGCCGCACATTGCAGGTGCTCCTCTTCCCGGTCGAGCATCTGCTCATAGATCGGCCAGGCCTGATCCGGCGCGCCGCGCTCGACCTGCCCATCGGCGAAGCGCAGCAGACTGTCGGTATACTCGACCTTCTGCCAGTCCGACAAAGCTTCGTCGGAGGGCCAGGGAACTTCGCCGCCCACGCGCCCTCCGATTCGCCCAACCGCCTTCATCGCCGCCACGGCGATCGTGGTGTCTGAAGACTTCATGGCGTCCAGGCATGCCGGGATCGCCTCGTCCGCCCGTCGATGACCTAGGGCCGCCAGAATTCTGGGCTTGAAGTCGTCTGTCGCGGCCGGCAGAGCCGACAGCAGCGCCTGCTCGGCGGTTTTCCCTGGGATTCGCTCCAGGCAGAACACGACTTCCTCACGTAGCTCTTCGTCGCCCACTCCCTTGGAGATCATCGGCACGTCATCGGCCGTAGCGATCAACGAGAGATGCCGCAGGGCCATCGCCTTCTCGGTCTGGTCCCTCTTGCCGTCAAGCAGGCTCAGGAGTTGATCGACGATTCCCTGCCGCCTGTTTTTCGTACCCGGATCGTCGGGCCGGCCCGCATTCGCCGCCATGGCCGCCGCGTCGATGTCTTTGCCCACCGAATGGACGATGTTCTTCAGCGCCTCATCCGCCGCTCTCCGGACGCCCGGGTCCTTTCCGGCCAAGAGTGAACTGAGCTCCGGGATGACGCCCGGCTCCATCTGCTCGGCCATCGCCCAAGCTTTGTAGCGAACGTCTTCGTCGTCGCTCTTGATATCCGCGAGGAATTGTTCCGACATCTCTCGTTTCTCCTACAGGTGCCACGGCCCGCGCCCAGGGCGGCTCAACAGACGGTTGGCCTCTTCGTCGTTCTTGACGCGCTCGTTGATTGGGTCCCACTCGAGCTTGCGGCGAAGCCGGTACGACAGGTTGCCGAGGATGCACAGGATCGCCACCCGATGAGCCGACTCGATGTGCATGATGGGCTTTTCGCGCGAGACGATACAGTCCTCGAAATTCTCGCCATGTCCCGGGCTGCGGAACGGATTCACTCCGCCGAACGGGATCTTGTAGTCCTTCGCCTTCTGCTCGGTGTCGGTAGTGTGACGGTCGCCGTAGGTCACCGTAAGGTGGTCTTTGTCGCCCCAGTAAACCGCTCCATATTGAGCCTCGATTTCTTCAGACGGCACGCCCGGCTGCGCCCAAACCAGCGTCCAGTCAGGGTCCTTGTATTCGTAGGTCACCGTCATATGTTGCGGCGAGTCGTAGATGCCGCCGTGGTGCGGCTCGCCGGTCGCCTCGACGCTAACGGGGCCGGTGTAGTCGGAGTCCATGATCCACTGCGCAACGCTCATCACATGCGCGCCGCGGTCACGGATCTGACCGCCGCCAAAGTCAAGCATCCAGCGGAAGCGGCCGTGGGTGCGCGTTTCGTTGTAGGGAATCTCTCGCGCCGGTCCGAGCCAGCTGTCGTAGTTCAGCCGTTCGGGCGGCGCCTCGTTGGGCGTATAGTCGCCGCGGGGATTCTCGTAGTGCCAGCAGAGTACCTTGCTGACCTTACCGATCTGGCCGTTGTTGATGTACTTCTTGGCGTGCCAGGCGGGGTCTTGCGAGCGGCCTTGCGACCCGACTTGCATGACGCGGCCATAGCGCTCGGCCGCGGTGACCATCGCGCGGCCTTCTTCAACGGTCTTCGAGGCGGGTTTCTCGACGTAAACGTCCTTGCCCGCCTGGCAGGCCATAATCGCCATCAAGGCGTGCCAGTGGTCAGGCGAGGCGATCACCACTGCATCGAGGTCCTTCTGTTCGAGCAGGCTGCGGAAATCTTTGTAGAGCTTCGGACGGCCGCCGACAAGCGTCGCCGCCATGTCGAGGCGGCTGGAGTCGACATCGCATAGCGCGGTCGAGAGCACCGGGCGCAGATAGCGATCGTCCTGGCCGCCGAGGTTCTCCCACGGCCGGACTTTTTCATTGAGCTGAGCCAGCGGCCGCAGGAAGCGTCGTCCGCGCCCCCCGATGCCGATGTGGCCAAAGTTGAGACGATCGCTTGGAGCGGGCGAGGCGATCACCGAGCTGGGTACGATCGTGAATACAAGGGCGGCCGAGGCGGCCGATTTGCCGAACTGACGTCGGCTAGGTTTGTTGGGCATACGGATACTCTGCTCCGCATCAGTGTAATCGCTCTCGATCGCTCTTGGCTAGGAGGAAAGCAGCCCTTGCGCTGCTAGCCCGGGCTAGCCCCAATACTCTTCACATAACGCCACAGAGGTCGAACCGAGGGACTTGGAGCCGCGCGGAAGCAAGCGGTTGGCCGCGGATGCCACAGATGCAGCTCAATCGAACAACCGCTCCCTTCCGGTCGCGGCTCCAAGTCGCGGACCTCAACCCGTAAATAGCGAGTACCTTTTAGCCGGCGATGATATTCTTCTTGCGGCGCCCGCGATCACGCACCGCCTCGATGAGCCGCATGCCGCCGCGCAATAATAGCCGGCTGCGCTGGGGCGTCGTTTCGTTACAATCGAGGGTCGGCCAAAAGGCCTGAGCTGTTGCTGATGCGTTTCCTTTCGGTTGTGCTCGGTTCCGCTGCGATTGTGGTGAACCTCTTGCTGGCGCTGTTCCTGCTGGGGATCGGTGTGCTCGCCTCACTTGACGGCACTGGCGCTGACATCGACATTCTGCCGATCGAACCCGAATCGACCCCCATCGCGTTGGTCGTGGCAGGGGTGCTGGGCATCGTGTCGGTTGCACTGGCGTTCAAGGGGAGCCGGCTGCATCGCTGCTTCCTGCTGGTCTGGTGTTTGGTGGTCACGCTGGTCTTGCTTGCCGCGGGTTTCCGGCCGGGCTACCGCTTCGATGGCGAAGACCATTTCCGTGCGGGCATATGGATCTTCCTGGGTTCGCTCGTGCTCCTGTTCGGCGCATTCCTGCACTGGAAGAAGGCCCGGACGGAGGTCTAATCCGCCGCAATGTGTTCGTCGTCGACCGAGCCTGAGTTTGCGCTGGACTTGCCCTTCCTGATTTCGGTTGCCCGCGATGCTGGGGCCCAGATCCTTGATGTCTACCGCTCGGACTTTGATGTCGAGCAAAAAGACGACAAGTCACCGCTGACCGAGGCCGACCTGCGGTCGCACCGGCTGATCACCGCAAGGCTGGCCGAACGTTATCCCGAAACGCCGATTCTTTCCGAAGAGTCCTCGGATATGGCGTCTTATGAAGTTCGGCGAAGCTGGAGGCGCTATTGGTTGGTGGACCCGCTTGATGGGACAAAAGAGTTTGTCAAGCGCAACGGCCAGTTCACCGTGAACATCGCGTTGATCGAAGACAACCGCCCGGTCGCCGGCGTGGTTTACGCGCCGGAGCTCGACTGGGTCTACTACGGGTCGCCTGAGGGCGCCTACAAGGTCGAGGGCGGTGGAGAACCGCTGCGGCTCGAGTTGGGCGCGGCCAATGACTTCAAGCTCCTGCGGGTCGTGGGCAGCCTGTCACACCCCAGTCCCGAAGTCGGGAAGTTCGTTGAAGAGCAGCGCCGGATCTACGAGCAGGTCGAGTTCATCGCCATGGGAAGCTCGCTCAAGCTGTGTATCGTTGCCGAAGGGAAGGCTGACGTGTACCCCCGCTTTGGACCGACCATGGAGTGGGATACCGCCGCCGCGCATGCGGTCGTGAGCGCTTCTGGCCGCCGCGTGATCGCGCACGGGACGGATCAAGACTTGCCCTACAACAAGGAAGATCTACTGAATGGTTGGTTCGTCGTGCGCTAGTTCGTAGAAATCGAGTAACTATGAAGATCCTCTTCGTCGGTGATGTTGTGGGCCGCGGCGGCCGGCGAGTCGTCCATCAGCGCCTGCCCGACCTGATTCACCGCGAGGAAATCGACCTCGTCGTTCTCAATTGCGAAAACGCCGCCGCGGGGTTTGGCGTCACGCCCGAGATCGCGGACGATTTGCTCGAACAGGGGGTCGACGTACTGACATCGGGCAACCATATCTGGGACAAGAAGGCGATCCTCGAGTACTTCCCCGACCAGCCGCGATTGCTGCGTCCGCACAACTACCCCGACGCCCCGGGGAGCGGGCTCTACATCGGTTGCACCAACCAGGCGGTGCGCTACGCCGTGTTGAACTTGCAGGGCCGCACCTACATGCCGGCGACGCACTGTCCGTTTCGGACCGCCGACGCGTTGCTCGCCGACTTGGACCCCGAAGTTCGCGTGCGCTTTCTCGATTTCCACGCCGAGGTCACAAGCGAGAAGTCCGCGATGGGCTGGTATCTCGACGGGCGCGTATCAGCCGTCGTGGGAACGCATACGCATGTCCAGACCGCCGACGAGCGGGTCTTGCCGCGGGGGACCGCCTACCTCACCGACGCCGGGATGACGGGCGCGATCGATTCGGTGATTGGGATGGATCGGGAAGGGTCGATCCGCCGCTTCTTGACCGCAATGCCGAATCGTTTCGAACCGGCCGGCGGCATCGCGCGTCTATCCACAGTGATCATTGATGTCGACGAGCAGACCGGACTCGCGCGGTCCATTAAGCGACATGTCGAGCTGTCAACCTAACTTAGCGAGGATAATCATCGTTATGGAAAAAGCAACCTTCGCCGCCGGCTGTTTCTGGGGAGTCGAGCACGAGTTCCGCAAGATGAAGGGCGTCCAAGACGCGGTCTCGGGCTACACCGGCGGCCACCTGGAGCAGCCGACTTATCAGGACGTCTGTAGCGATCGGACCGGTCACGCTGAGGCTGTTGAGGTGACCTACGATCCCGAGCAGATCTCGTACGAGGAGCTGATCGAGGCCTTCTGGAAGATTCATGATCCGACGACCCTGAACCGCCAAGGGCCCGACGTTGGGGACCAGTATCGCTCGGCGGTCTTCACTCATAGTCCCGAGCAACAGGAGGCCGCTTCAGCCTCGAAGGAAAAGGCGCAAGAGCGATTCGGAAACGGGATCGTGACCGAGGTCGAGTCCGCCGAAAAGTTCTGGCCTGCGGAGGACTACCACCAACGGTATTTCGAAAAACGCGGCATCGGCGGCCACTGAGGATTCGATGAAACGCCGGAGCATCGTAGGGGCGCGACATGTCGCGCCCTTATGCCCCGAGTCGCAGACCAGCGTGGGCGTTCGCGAACTTAAAGGGCGCGACATGTCGCGCCCCTACGGCCGTGGGTTGGCGTATCGGGCCTTTGCCGTGACCTTCTTGTTGCTCGGCGCCGCTCACGTGGTGACGGCTGCCGACTTTTCACACAAAGCGCACCTTGTCCTCAAGGGACTCGAGTGCGCGTCGTGCCACTCCGCCGCTCCCAAAAGCTCGACCGCGAAGGACAACCTCCTGCCAGCGACAGCGATTTGCGAGAGCTGCCACGATGGAGGGTCAGCTCCCTACGTCGACTGGAAGGGGAAACCGGCCGCGCCGCGGACCTTCGAGTTCAACCACGAGTTTCACCTCGCGATGGGCAATGTCGCGCCGCTGATCGCCGCCGCGATTGACGACGGCAAATACCTAGGCTACCCGCGCGGCGAACGCGCTCACCTGGATACCGACACCAATTGCATCGCATGCCACCGTGGGCTACACGAGTCCGATCAAGTCGACTCCTCCCTGCACCTGCCGGCGATGTCGGATTGTCTGGTTTGCCACGACCAGATCGACAACCCATTCACTTGCGAAAAGTGCCATGGCGACGTTGACCTGCTGCCCGCTGACCATACGCGCGAATTCGTCGACCAGCACTCGACCCGCAAGCTTGGGTTCGATAAAGTCACCTGCCAGCCCTGCCATGGCCGCGAGTTCAGGTGCATGGGGTGTCATTAGATGCCTAGCGAGCGCTGGTACTCCGGCATCACCCGCTACCAGTGGCTGATCCTCGTCGTCGCGTCGCTTGGCTGGGTCTTCGACGTCTTCGAAGGCCAGATTTTCGTCGCCAGCATGAACGAGGCGATGCCCGAGCTGGTTCCGCCCGAGGTCCGAGACCTGCCCGCGGCCCAGCGGCAGGGTGCGCTGGCTTTCTACAACAACATCACGTTCGCGGCCTTCCTGGTGGGCGGCGCAATTGGGGGCGTGCTGTTCGGGATGCTGGCGGACCGCATCGGCCGCATCCGCACGCTGGTCTTCACCATTGCGATGTATTCGGTGTTCACGCTGCTGTCGGCGTTTTCCGGGCAGTGGTGGCACATGGCGCTGTTCCGGTTTCTAGTCGCGCTCGGCGTAGGCGGTGAATGGGCCGTTGCCAGCGCGCTGGTGGCGGAGGTCTTCCCGACGCGGGCTCGCGCATGGTCGCTCTCGATCTTCCATGCCTCGAGCGTGTTTGGGACATTCCTGGCGGTCCTTGCCGGAACGTTCATCGTGGCCGAACGCGAGATCGCTGAGTCGATTCCGTTCTTGGCCGGCATGGGGTTAAGCAGTTGGCGTATTGGGTTCATTTTGGGGGCGATCCCGGCGGCGCTGATCATCATAATTCGCCTATCTCTGCGGGAAGATTCCGGCGCCTGGAGCCGCGCCCGGTCGAAATCAGGCGAGAGCCTGGGTCGCTTCTCGGACCTGTTCTCGCCCCAGCTTCGGAGCAGGACCGCTGTGGGCGTGTGCCTCGCGGCGGTTGGCCTGGCGACGTTTTGGGGCGCCCACATCTACGGCAAAGACGCGCTCCGCCAGACCGTCGAGGCCGAGTACTTTGCAGCCGCACCCGATACTCCCAAGGAGGCCGTCCTCGAAGAAAACTTCCGAACGATCAAACGTTGGGAAATGCTTGGAATGCTTCTCGTCACCACCGGGGGCGGGCTGGGCCTCTTGGCGTTCGGACCGCTATCGGAGCGCCTAGGCCGACGCGGCGCGTTCTTAGCGTTCCACGCCGGAGGTCTCGTCTCGGCGCTGGTCTTATTTCAGGGCGTCACCGCGCAGACCCCGCTGATGATCTTTCTACCCGTGTTCGGCTTCCTCACACTGGGGATGCACGCTGGGTACGCGGTCTGCTTTCCGGAACTGTTCCCCACAAGAATGCGCAGCACCGGTGCCGGCTTCTGCTTTAACGTTGGGCGAATCCTGGCCGCGCCCATTCTCTTCACCGCCGGTTGGATGCAGCGAGACTTGGGGCTACCGCTACGCGACTCCGCATCACTGCTGAGCCTGCTCTTCGTGCTTGGGATAGCCCTCTACTGGGTCAGCCCCGAAACTCGCGGTCAAGAATTGCCGGAGTAGTGTAGCCCGCGTCTGAGCTGCAATTAACGCCCCGAAGGCGGCGGCAGATCGACCTTCAGCTTCTTGAGCTCAGTCGATCCAATCACCATCGCGGGCATGCCAAACCGGGCGCCGAACTCTGAGAGTGCGCTGAGGTCGAGGTCACCCACGATGTTGACGACGGTGACCTCTGACGGGTCAGACGATACCACCGTCACGCCGGTCACCTGCTCACCCTCGGAGTAGGAATAGACCGTAACCGTCTCCTGGCTGCCGTTGTCCCTAACGTCGATCAGCGGCGACCAGCCATCTTGGGCCATCTGCTCGTGGAAGCCCCGTACGTCTTCGTCTTCGTAAGACTTGCCCATGCCGAATCGATAGGTCCGCCGGTAAACGCCCTTAATCCCCCGCAGAAGACTCTTGACCGATCCGCTCACTCCCTGACGAATCGCCAGCAAGCGACTCCCTTGCTCGAGCGCCTGGCCGTCGAGGTTCACCTCGACAACTTCCTCGGCCTTTCCCTCCAAGTCCTCAAGGTTGAACTCAACCTTCGCCCCATTCAAACCCCAGGCCGGTGCACACAACACCGCCAGGAGTGCGATCTTACTGAGCCAGTTCATTTTGATTCACCCCGATCATACGCGCCCCAAACCCTATCGCGCGCCTGATTAATCTTCTGTCCCGCGAAGAGCAGCTCCTGCCCCAGTTGAGCCTCGGCGATCTCTGCCGCCGCGAGCTGTCTACTCTGATGTCGCTGCACCGCAACTCCAACCGTCATACACGCCGCAAGCGCCCCTACGGCCGCCCAACGGTTCCCAAACATCCACCACGACCTGGGAGACGGCGCCGGCGTTGATACCGCCGGCTCGTCCGCCGCCTGGCGGACCCGCGCCATCACGCGATCGCTAAATCCAGAGGAGGGCTCCTGCTTGCGAAAGTGTTCTTGCAATTCACGCTCGAACGGTTCCATAAAGCGCCTCCTGTTCTAAGTGGGCGACCTTGGGCCGCAGCCGATGCAGCGCCCGCCGCAGCGTTGTCTTGACGGTGTTGACCGGCATCTCGAGAATCTCCCCGATCTCGGCCAACTTCAAATCATCCTGGAATCGCAAGACCAGCACGATCCGCATCTTCTCAGGCAACGTCGCGATCTTGCGATTGAGCTCGTCGGCGAGAATCGGGTCGCGGGAATGCTCCTCGAAGCTGGGCTCCGGGGCGTCCTCGAGTGGCTGATAGCGCCGGTGCTTGAGTCGCCGGTTCCAGTCGATGCACTTGCGCGTGACCGTCTGGCGTAGCCAAAACGTCAGGTGCAGGTCGGACTCGATCTTGCCGAGGTTGCGAAAAAGCTCGAGGTAGGCGTCTTGGGCGATGTCTTCGGCGACCGTGCGGTTCTGGAAGAAGTTATACGCCAGGCTGAAGACCATGCCCTTGTGGCGGTCGACAATCCGCGCGAACCCTTCCGGGTCGGCCAGCGCGCCGTCGACCAGCGTCCGCTCAACCGTTTCGTTTGAATGTTCGGCCACGCGCACCTATTCTCTCAGGGCTGACTACGCCTTAGTATCGGTTACGGTTTCAAGCCCGGCGTAGAATCGAGCCGTTTCCCGCCACATCTCATCCATCACGTCGGTGAGGGCGTGGTCGGAATCGAGTAAGTGTAACTCAACGTTGGACTTGCCGGCGGCGAACTGCTCCGACAATTCAGCGCCGACCGCTTCGTCGGCTTTGCCGTGAAAGATCAGCGTCGGCTGTTTGACCTCCGGGAAGGGGTCGTATTGCTGGGCGTCTTCGTAAAACTGATACCCGACTTGCTTGAAGCAGTGCGCGCCGTAGTGGAAATACGGCATGGAGCCCGTGCGTTTCCACTTCGCTAGGCGCTGCTTGCCTAACTTGTCGTCCCAGCGCCCGGGGAAGCCGAACCCCGGGGCTATCAAGAGCAACGCCGGGGCCAACTCAGGGTGTCGGCAAGCGTGAAGAGCAGCTAGGTACCCGCCGTGGCTCGACCCCATCACCAGCGCTGGATTGATCTTGCGGCTTACTTGTTCGATCAGTTCTAGCTCGCGTGTGATGTGGAGGCCCTCGAAATCGTCTTCGTTGAGGTCGGGAACAGTTGTTTCAACGCCGATCTCGCCAAATCGAGCAGAGAAAAAGTTCGCCTTCGTGGAGCTCGGACCCGAAGCAAACCCGTGCAAGTAGAGGACTTGGGACAAGTCTTCGATTCTATCGTGCGGGGTTATGGCTAGATTATCATCTCCTCAAGTCATAGACAGCAGGCGGGCCATCCCAGCAGCGATTCCGCAACGAGGCTGAGTCAGAAGGCGGAAGTAGTTGGGAATCGAGGGATTTAGGGGCGTGGGGTGAAGGACGAGCAGATTCGCACGCGGTCCTGACCCGGAAATAGGTGGGGAATCGCAGGGCAAAGACACCCCGGCGGCTCTTGCGGCAGGGCCGCTTACTGGCAGGCGCGGGGTGGGCGGGGGAGTCGACTCGCGTGCTAGGGCGAGGGGCCCGTGGCCGCCCGATACAGCTCCGCCGCCATCACCCGCGCCCAAAAGACTCGCGGTTTGCCGCGCCGCAACGACGGTTTGAGCTTGCGGGCGACAAAAGCGTGGTAGAGATTGAATGCCAGAAACGTCGTCAAGAGAAACGTCTCGATGGCGTGGGGTTCGTGCTTGTAGATGTGGTCGGCATGCCAGCCGTTGACCAACTCGTTGAAGCCGCGGTTCTCGATGTCCCAGCGTTGATGGCCCAAGCGCACCAGCTGCGCCGTGGAAACTTGCCGCGACCCCAAAGTCGTTAGCCAAACCCAATCGCTTTGATGCTCGTGGAGCTCGCCGTCAAGCTGCGAGCGCCGCCGCCAAGTCTCCACCGAACGAACGACGCGCAAGGGCTGGGCGACCTGCGGCCACGATAATAAGCCCTCGTGATCCCACCATTGGCAATTGCGTGAGCGATACTCGCCCGCCTGTGGGGGCTGGGTTCGCCACAGTCCTTGAACGTCTTGAAACAGGTGGCGGCGCTCGTCCTTGAGCACGATGACGGCGTCCTTGCCGTGCGCCAGCAGAAAGTTCACAAACGTCGCGGCGGCGTAAAGAGCGTCGGCCAAGACAACATCAAACGCCCGTGGGTAAGCGGCTAGAACGCGTTCGAGCAAACGTTTGGCGGCGGCCAGCTCGTCCTCGCCGGGGAGTTGCGGTTCGGCGTCGAGCAACAGCGGAAGCGGTTCGCCTTGGATGTTGAATGGCGAGGCGGCGGGCGCGTCACTGAGCAACTGCAGCGTCACTTGGCGGTGATAGTACTGCAGCTGTTCGCCGTCGCTGCGCTGAATGCGGCGCTCGAGACAGCCTCCACAGCAACGGCGGTAGCTGGCGTGAGACTCATGACCGTCGATCACAGCCACCCCTAATCCGCCGATGCCGGGCAAGGCCTTGTTGCGCTTGAGGCGTTCATACAGCTGCCGAATCGCTTGCCGCAGCACGGCCGTGTCGAGCGAGCTGTAGACGCGGCCAATGGTGTCCGCGCTGGGCAGCTTGCGGCCCAGCCATTTCTTCCAAAACGGCGCCCCCTCGAGCGTTTCCAAAGCGTTCAGGCTGCCCAGCCGGGCCCAGAACAGCGCCAGCGTCGACTCGACGACAGCGCGGGTGGGGATGCGCGGCTTGGGGCGGGAATCCGAGACCCCGGCGAGAAGGCGGCTGCGCAGGCCGTAACCCTTCTCCGCGTACTGGATCAGACGTCGAAGAACGTCACTCCTCCCGGCGGTCTTGGAGCCGCTTCCACTCGCGCTCGGAGACCTCTTCGAGCAGCCGCTCGAGCTGTTGATAGTCGGCTACGGCCTGGCGCACGCGTTGCTCCCAGCTGCGCGGCACGAACAGCTGTTGCACCTTTCCCCGGCGCGAGCGCACCAGATAGAGCGAGGCGTGCAGTTGACCCTGGGCGCAGCGACAGTTGGGCTTGC
Organism: Bryobacterales bacterium; assembly: GCA_965247515.1. Classification (GTDB taxonomy): domain Bacteria; phylum Acidobacteriota; class Terriglobia; order Bryobacterales; family UBA6623. Next base: position 4,533,660 of record OZ252029.1, read on the forward strand.
CGCAGACGCGTTGGCGCGGCGCCACGGTGCCATGCAGCAACCAGCGGCCGTGGACCAGCTGGGCGATGCGGGAGCGCAGCTTACGCTCGGCATCGGCGAGGCTGGAGCGAGCCGGGGCTGCCTTCATAACTGATATATATACAATATACCAGAACCAACTGCGCTGCAACTCCTCAACAGGAATGCGAATCTGCTCGGACCACAGGCCCAGCCCCAAACACCCGCTAAATCAATGGTTTCCGACCCTCAGGGAAATTGGATGCGGAACCGCTGCCATCCCAGCCCGGATCGACCTTGCGTCCAGGCGGCTCGGGCTCGGGCGTTTCTGAGCGCCAGACGACGAAAAAGTCGATCTCGTGCTCGCGCAACTGCCCCTCGATGTTCTCAGGCCTTGTCGTACCGTAGAACCGCGCGTCAAGCCAGTAGCTCAGCTCCGCCCCAAGCTCCCAATCATCCTTCGCGGCGATGCGGTGGTGCGACTCAATGACGTTTGTCAGGCTCGCCGCTACGACGCCAGGTAGCTGACCGTCTGAACGTTGCCTGACGAGGGTAGCCCCAGCCGGGAGCAGGTAGCCTAGCGCGACCGCCGCGACCAGCCCCAGCGCCAAGCGCCCGTCAGGTCGGCAGCGACGTTCCCACTCGGCCCAGCTCATCACGCAAAGCGCGAGCAAGAGACTGACTGGAATCAGGTAGCGCGCATCAGGCCAGCGAGCCGTCAGAATGTAGCCGCTGCTGTAAAGCGCCGCCGCGAACAGCGCCGCTATCAATTCGCGGCGACGGCGCGGCCGACCCGTCCAGACTACGATTGCCGCGCCCGCCAATCCCAGCAAAAACGCGACGGCGGATTGGTTGGCGACGTGCTTCACCGCCTCAATCATGTTGCGGAGCATATGGCGCACGCCAACCGCGAAGTCGCGCGGCGAACGCCACCAACGCCACTCCTCGATCGGCAGCGCGGCGGGGTCTTCCCAGGCGCTGATCCCATGCGGCCCTGGCGGCGGGATCAGCCCGTGCGTGTAGATGGGATTCTCCGTCGCGGGGTTCATGAAGCTCAAGTTGAATCCGCCGGTTGTCGTGAACGTGACGTGTCCGTGGTGACGGCTCAAGACAATCGCCCACGGCGCCGCGACCAAGAAAAAGCACAGGACGCCGGCCGCCCAGCGCAGCGGCGCTCCGTGTCGTCCAGCGTGAGACCGAACCCGCCACGCTTCCCACATGAGAGTCGCCGTGAAGTGGACCAGAAAAAACGGCAATGCGTAAGCCTTAGCCAGATAGCACAAACCCGCAACCAGACCAGCCGCCGCCGCGCTGCGCACCGTCCGGGGGCGAGCCCAGAGAAGCGCTAGATAGAGCAGCAGCAACCCCGCCAGCAACACGTCGGGCGTGAGCCCCCAGGCTCGCGTCATGCAGAAGACAAAGAGGTACGCGGCGACACCGACTGAGGCGAGGTCGATCAGCCGCGAGCTAACCGCGATTTGCCTAGCGAGCGCTCGAAAAACCAACAGCGTTCCCACCGCGGCAAGCACACAGACCAGCCGAAGCGCGGTCGGCGGGTCCAACCCAAACCCCATCAGCGGCGCAATCATCCACGAAAACAGCGGACTCCAATAGCCGTTGATCGCTTCGTCCCATCGCCCGTGCACGTAGTGCGAGGCGATCCGCATGTACACAGTCGAGTCGTTGTTGAGCCCGGCGGTGCGATAGATCGGGAGAAGCGACAAGCCGCCCGCCAGGCATAGCAGCCCCGCGAATGCCTCGCGCCGCCAGTTAGCCGGTTGGGTTCGCATCGATCGACGATCATACTAGACGCTGTATATGCGAGAATGATCGCGGGAAGCTATGACTCCAACCGTCGCCTACAATCGCCGTAATCTGCTCAAGGTCTTGGGAGGCGGTCTTGCCAACGTTGGCCTGGCCAACTTGCTTTCGCGCGACCAGCTTTTAGCGGCCCCAAAAGGCCCCGTAGTCGGCGCTCCGCACTTCGCCCCGAAAGCGAAGTACGTCATCTCGATCTTCTGCTATGGCGGACCGAGCCAGGTCGACACCTTCGACCCCAAGCCCGACTTAGAAAAGCACGCCGGAAAGGCGATGTTCGGCGTCGGCGACTATTCGGTTTCGCAAGGCAACCCGGGCGGGCTGATGCCCTCGCCCTGGAAGTTCAAGAAATACGGTGAGAGCGGGCTCGAGGTTTCCGACCTATTCCCCAATGTCGGCCAACACGCCGACGATTTGGCCGTCATCCGCTCGATGTACGCGGTCTCGAACGACCACGGCCCGGCGCTCTACCAGATGAACACCGGCACGCTGCTGACCGGCCACCCCTCGATGGGCAGCTGGCTCACCTACGGCCTCGGCACTGAGAACGAGAACCTGCCCGGCTTCATCGTCTTCACCGACCACCGCGGGGGTCCGATCAACGGCCAGCCCAACTGGGGCTCGGGATTCATGCCGGCAGCCTTCCAGGGGACGCAGTTCCGTTCGACCGGCGACCCGATCGTCGACCTCAAGCCGCCCAAGGAAATGGGCCGTGAACGCCAGCGCAAGTGGCTCGACCTGCTGCAGAGCTACAACCGCGACCATCTCGAGCAGAACCCCGAAGACACCGAGCTTTCAGCGCGGATCCAGTCCTACGAGCTCGCCTATCGCATGCAGGTTCATGCGACCGACGCCATCGACCTGGCGAAAGAATCGGAAGCCACAAAGAAACTCTACGGGCTCGACCGCAAGGAGTCGCAATATTTCGGCCGCCAGGCCTTAATGGGCCGCCGTCTGATCGAGCGAGGCGTCCGGATGGTGCAGCTCTACTCCGGCGGCGGCAACCACGAGCCGACCTGGGATCAGCACTGGTCTCTCAAGAAGTTTCACACACAGCACGCGGCCGAGACCGACATCCCCATCGCGGGGCTGATCAAGGACCTCAAGAGCCGCGGGCTATTTGAAGAAACGCTAATCCTGTGGCACGGCGAATTCGGGCGCATGCCGATCAGCCAGCGCCTCGACGGCCGCGACCACAATCCGTTGGGCTTCACCGTCTGGATGGCCGGCGGCGGAGTCAAGGGCGGAACAGTGGTCGGAGCCACTGACCGCTTCGGCTTCAAGGCGACAGAGAATCGCAAGTCGGTCTACGATTTCCACGCTACGATCATGCACTTGATGGGACTCGACCACGAGAAGCTGACCTACCGTCACAACGGCCGCGACATGCGCTTGACCGACGTCCACGGCGACGTGATCAAAGAGGTCTTGGCGTAGCGAGACGAAACGACAAGATGAGCACGCTCCTTTCCAGCAGCATCGCTAGCCAGGACCTGGCTTGGACAGGGTTTGATCGATACAATCGGCCGCGCTATTCCGTGACAGAGACCGCCAGCTATCTCGGTGTTAGCGCCTCGACATTGCGAACTTGGGTAGACGGGCGCCAATTCGATACAAGCTCGGGAAGAGCCGGATTCTCCGAGCCCCTTATCCAGCGTCCCAACGAATCCTCAGGCGACCTCTCTTTCGTAAACGTCGTCGAGGCCCATATTCTGCAAGTGATCAAAGTTGATCACGAGGTTCCTCCTGCGGAAGTTCGAAACACGTTGGACTACCTGTGTGAAGAACTTCAAAGCGAACATCCTTTGATCGAGTATGAGTTCACCACCCACGGGAAGGCCCTATTCGTCAAGCAATTGGACAAGCTCCTAAGTGGTGCGGATTGGGGCCAGTGGGAGCTCTTGCCAATGCTCGAAGACAAGCTGAGGGACGTGGAGTGGCGTGATGGGAGGCTGTATCGGCTGTTTCCAAAGTCGTCGAAGACGAATCGGTTGATTGTCATGAATCCGGCGCTCTCTTCGGGTCGACCAGTCGTGCAGGGCAGCGGGGTCCTTGCCTCCATGATTTCGCGACGTCACAACCGGGGCGAGAGTATTGAGACGTTGGCCAGGGACTATAGAATTGACCCGAAAGCCGTTACAGCTGCCATTGACTTCGCAACAGCGGCCTGACCTTCCGCTCTTTCTAGACCGGAACATCAGCAGCGACACGATGGCCAAGCTCCTTTCCGAGAGTGCGATACCGGTGCACCGGCACCATGAATGGTTCGAACCTGAGGAGGACGACGATGTCATCATCAGGTCAGTTGCGGAACGAGGGTGCATACTCGTTTGCGGGGATAAGAACATCGAGCGAGATCATCTATTTGAAATCTGGCAAGCCTGCGCTAAGGTTATACTTTTCACCGACAACAATAGCGGCCCAAGGCGATGGACCGGAATCTTGGCGCTTCACTACGAAAAGATCGCCAAGCGGGTTTCGGAAGCAGGTGGGGAAGCGATCATCGTTCGAGTGGGAAAGGCCGGGATCAGCAAGGTCAGGACGCACGCGGACATCGAAGAGCGCCTCCGGCGGCTACAAGACGCCGAAATCCAACGACAGAAACGGGGCCAGTCAGCCGGTGCGCGGACTGCGGAGCGAGCCGCAAAGCCACAACGGCCTCCGAGTCGATAGGGTCGGGCGTCGACCTTCCGCCTACGAGTCCGACGTCCCGGTCCCCGCTCCGGCCAACGCCTCGAGCAAGTCCTTCATCGCCTTGCCGAAGTTCCTCGGGGTCACAACTTGAATCTCAGTCGCCCCCAACCCGCGTAGGCCAACGCTGATGCCGCCCTTCCAAGGATACGCACGAGGGTTGCGGTTGTAGATGAAGTAGAACAGCGGCGCCGTTGAAACCGTCGAGCGCGCCAGGAACGGTCCTTCCGGCTCCTTCTTCAGCACGACTTTCGGGCCCAGGAACAGAATGACATCAGGCTCATCGTCGGACTTTCTGACGTGCTCTTCGAAGACCTGCCGCAGGAAGGTCTTCGAGCTCTCCTTATCTTCGAGCTTCTCAAACGCGACAGCCCCGCCCTGGATGTCTTCGATTGCTTGCCCCAGGGCCGGGAAGTCCAAGCGCGGAACCTCGACCTCTTCGAAGATCACCCGCTCCTCGTGCATATTGAACACAACCAAGCTGAAGCTCCCAAAGGTCGGCTCACGCGCGATTCCGCGCAGCATCGACATCACATTCAACTTGTCATAGGGCAGCAGGTTGACTCGGCTCGGGCTCAGCGGAGTGAAGTTCATGATGATCTTCACGTGCTTGAGCTTGCCGCGCGCTCGTCGAATCGGCGGCTCCTCGAAGTAGAGATCCTCCCCGACGGGTGAGATGCTGTGGGCTGAGGCCGTGGCGGCAAGCTTTTCAAAACCTTCAAGAGTCTCAGCGCGGATTTCCCAACTGTCGGCGCAAACTCGTTCGGCGCGGTCGCGCATCAGCCAGTCGACTTTGTAGACCCCCGGACCCAGACGATATCGTCCAGGGAGCGTGGTCGTGCCCTCGGCCCCCTCGTCAATTGGAGGCACCGAGATTCGCTGGCGAAAATACACTGGGTCGCCCGGTGCGTCAGTCGGCTGGATTCGGAACAGGATCCGCAACGCGTTACCTGGGCCTTCGAGCGACGACAAAGGGATGCTCACATTGAAGCCGGCTTGGAAATTCAGGTCGAACTCGAGCTGCGGGTCGAGATGTTCGACCTCGCAGGGCAGGTCGTTGCGCGGCTCCTCGGCCGACAGGACCGCCAGGTCGGTGGGCATCAGACGCAGCTCGCCATCGGGACCGGTCGCCGCCAGCTCTTGCGCTTGGAGGCCCCCCCCAGCGAGAGCGCCGCCAAGGGCGAGCAGTCCGGCTATCGCTTGAATCTTCAACGCTTGTGAATTATATCGAACCCCTCCAAGGATAAGTACAGGGCCGGCGTGGCTACGATAGGGTTCATGGCCGACCCGCGGACCGCAGAATACGGTTTTTGGAAATCCCCGATCACCTCCGACTTGATCGTCGCGGACGCGTTGCGATTGGGCTCGGTCGCGCTCGAGGGCGACTCGGTCTACTGGTCTGAGGGCCGTCCAGCAGAAAAAGGTAGAACCGTTGTGACGCACAGGGAGGTCGGCGGCCAGATCCGAGACGCGACGCCCGCTGGGTTCAACGCCCGCACACGGGTCCACGAGTACGGCGGCGGATCGTTCGTCGTTGACCAGGGCGTGGTTTACGCGTCGGATTTTCGAGATCAGCGGCTGTATCGGATCGACGCGGCCGGCAACGCGGAGCCCCTGAGCCCGGAAGGCGCCTGGCGCTACGCTGACGGCCGTATCGACCGTACTCGTGGGCGCATCTACTGTGTCCGCGAGGACCACACCGTCGACGGCGCCGAAGCGGTCAACACGATCGTCGCCGTCGACCTGAACGGCGTTCGCGAACCGGAGGTTCTGGTCCGTGGGCGCGACTTCTACTCGAACCCTCGTCTGAGCGCTGACGGATCGCGACTTTGTTGGTTGGAGTGGAGCCATCCCAACATGCCATGGGACAGGACCGAGCTCTGGGTGGGGACGCTAGACGCCTCGGGACGGCCATCGTCAAAACAAGTCGCCGCCGGCGGGCCGTCCGAGTCCATCTTCCAGCCAGAATGGGCTCCCGATGGCCGCCTCTACTTCATCTCGGACCGCGGCGGCTGGTGGAACCTGTACCGCTGGGATGGCGAAGCCGTCGAACCGGTGGTCGAAATCCAAGCCGAGATGGGACTGCCCCAGTGGCTGTTTGGCTGGTCGACTTATGGTTTCGAGTCGGCCGACTCCGCGATTTGTAGTTACTTCATGCCGGACGGGTGGCGATTGGCTCGCGTCGACCTCAAGACCAAGCAACTCAACGAGATCGAGACGCCCTACACGGATATCTCGGAAGTGCGGGTCGGCGGGGGCAAGGTTTTTTTCAACGGTGGGTCGCCGGCCGAACCGTCTTCGATCGTCGAGCTTGACTTGGCTAGCGGCGCGATCGAAGTTCTGCGGCGATCCGCGGAAATCCCAAACGAGCTGCGGCCGTACATTTCCTCTCCGGAAGCGGTCGAGTTCCCGACCGAGGAAGGTCTAACCGCGCACGCGCACTTCTATCCGCCAAAGAACCCTGATTTCCAGGCCCCGGAGGGCGCGCTTGCGCCGCTGCTGGTGACCTGCCACGGCGGGCCGACCGGGCATTCGGCCAATACGCTCGACCTGCGCGCGCAGTACTGGACGAGCCGGGGCATCGGGTATCTCGACGTCAACTACGGCGGCAGCACCGGGTTCGGGCGCGCCTACCGCGAACGCCTGGCCGGGAAATGGGGCGTTGTCGACCTGGACGATTGCGCGAACGCGGCGAGGTTCATCGCCGAGCGCGGAGACGCCGACCCCAGGCGGCTGATGATTCGCGGGGGAAGCGCTGGCGGATACACAACTTTGGCGGCGCTAGCCTTCCGGGATGTGTTCGCCGTGGGCGCGAGCTACTACGGGGTGAGCGACATGGAGGCGCTAGCTCGCGATACGCACAAGTTCGAGTCCCGCTATCTCGATAAGCTTGTCGGCCCCTATCCCGAGGCCGCGGAGGTCTATCGCGGGCGTTCGCCGATCCACGCCGCCGAGAGCGTTGACGTTCCGGTGATTTTCTTCCAGGGTTCGGATGATCAGGTCGTTCCGCCGGACCAGACCGAGGTGATGGTCGGGGCGCTGCGCGGGAAGGGGTTGCCGGTGGGGTATCTGCTGTTTGAAGGGGAGTCGCACGGATTCCGGATGGCCGACAACATCAAGCGGGCACTGGACGCCGAGCTATACTTCTACGCGTCGGTGCTGTTCGGCAAGGGGTTGAGGTTTTGAGGTCACTGTTCCTGGCATCCGCGTGCGTATTCGCCGCCACCGCCGCCGGCGGGGATCTCGAACGCATTCGCTACAACAACCCCGGCTTGACGGTCGACCTGGGTGTCGGGCTCTGGGCCTGGCCCCTGCCTATGGACTATGACGGTGACGGCGACCTTGACCTGGTGGTGTCAAGCGGCGGAAAGCCGTACGAAGGAACCTACTTTTTCGAGAATCCGGGCGGCGGAAAGATGCCCGTCTTCAAGCCGGCACGGCGCATCGGCGACTACAAGACCAACGTGCAGGTTTCGCCTGGCGGCGAGGTCCTGACCCCAGGGCAGTTCTACCCGCGGTTCCTCTCGAGCGCCTTTGAACATCCCGTACCCGTAGGCCTCACGACCGGACAGGTTTACTCAAGCAAGGGCCGAGTCCGCGCCAACCAGTGGAAGTACATCGACTATGACGCCGACGGCGACCTCGACCTGACCATCGGCATCGGCGACTGGGTCGACTACGGCTGGGACGACGCCTACAACTCGCAGGGCGAATGGACCAACGGCCCGCTCCACGGCTACGTCTACCTGGCGCTGAACGAGGACGGCGCATACTCCACGGCTCGCAAGGTTGAGGCCGGCGGCAAGCCGGTCGACGTCTACGGCATGCCTAGTCCGAACTTTGCAGACTTCGACGGCGACGGTGATCTCGACCTGATCTGCGGCGAGTTCCTCGACGGCTTCACTTACTTCGAGAACGTCGGGACTCGCACCGAGCCCCGCTACGCCGCCGGGCGCAAGCTCGACTACAAGGGCAAGCCGATCGCCATGGACCTGCAAATGATCACGCCAACGGCGGTCGATTGGGATGGCGACGGCGACCCCGACTTGATCGTGGGCGACGAGGATGGCCGCGTGGCGTTCGTCGAGAATCGCGGCAAGGCGCGCTTCCTTCCGCCGAAGTATTTTCAGCAAGAGGCGGACTACGTCAAGTTTGGCGCGCTGGTGACGCCGGTCGGGCACGACTGGGATGGTGACGGCGACGAGGATCTGATCGCGGGCAATACGGCCGGGTACATCGGCTTCATCGAGAACCTCGACGGTGGTGATCCGCCCAAGTGGGCGGCGCCGGTCCACCTCAAGGCGGGAGGAAAGACGATTCGGATTCAAGCGGGGCCGAACGGCTCGATCCAGGGTCCGTGTGAGGCCAAGTGGGGGTACACGACCTTGAGCGTGGCCGACTGGGATGGCGACGGGCTGGCGGACCTGGTCGTCAACTCCATCTGGGGGAAGGTGGTTTGGTTCCGGAATGTCGGGACGCCTCGCGAGGCCGGGCTTCTACCTGCACAACCTGTTCTCGCCGAACAGTCAGCCGGGCCGGACTGGAACTGGTGGCAGGCCAAGCCAGGCGAGTTCGCGAGCCAATGGAGGACGACGCCGGCGGTCATCGACTGGGATCGCGATGGGCTGATGGACCTCGCGATGCTCGATCACGAAGGCTTTCTGGCTTTGTTTAGACGCGGGTCCGAGCAAAAGCTGCTCGCAGGTCAGCGCATCTTCCAAGTCGATGGCCCCGCTAGTTTCGACCGCCGCAATCAGCCGCTCTCCGGTGGTTCTGGCCTTCTTCGGCTCAATGCAGAGCGAGCCGGCAAGAGTGGCCGCCGCAAGATCTGCTTCGCCGACTGGGACGGCGACGGCCGCCAAGACTTGCTCGTCAACAGCGTCTCGGTGGACTGGTTCCGGAATCTGGGTGACAACCGCTTTGCCCACGAAGGCGCTTTGACCGGCGAAGCGCTTGCGGGTCACACGACCAGTCCAACGACGGTCGATTGGGACGGTGACGGAGTGCGGGATCTGCTGGTCGGGGCCGAGGACGGGTTCCTCTACCGCATGCGAAATCCACGCGGTCGTTAGACGCAAATACAGAGCCGGACGAGCCGGAACCAAGAAGTCACATCCAGCGGACTGCGAGCCCGGAGCCGCGACCGTCGCAGATTCCTGCCAGATTTGCGCAGGAATCGTTTACAGAGGTACTTACTGGCGGTGCTCTGTAGCTGCCGATTCAGTGGGCGTTCTTGTCCCAGATCAACCGCAGACCTTGAAGCGTCAGGTGCTCGTCGACCTGCGTGACGTACCGCGAACCCGGGCAGATCATCTGCGCCTGCCCGCCGGTGGCGATGACGTTCGTATCGGGGCCGAGCTCGCCGATCAGCCGCTCCAGAATCCCGTCGAGTTGCCCGATGGCCCCATAAAACATCCCGGACTGGAGCGCTTGCACGGTCCCGGGCCCGATGAGCTTTTCCGGCTTGCGGATTTCGATTTGAGGCAGTCGAGCGGTGCGGCGGAAGAGCGCCTCCGCCGCCACGCCGATGCCCGGGCACAGCAGCCCGCCAAGGTACTCGGCGTTAGCGGAAATGACGTCGAAGTTGATGGCGGTGCCGAAGTCGACGGCCACGCAGGGGCCCCCAAAACGGTCGAATGCCGCGACGCTGTTGGCGATGCGGTCGGCGCCGACTTCGCTGGGGTTGTCGATCGCGATGGTCAGCCCGGTCTTTGTGTCTTCGTCGAGGAACAGCGGTGACCGGTCGAGATACTTTTCGGCCATCTTGCGTAGCGAAGCGTCCAAGCTCGGGACCACCGACGCGATCGCCATGCCTTCGACTTCCCTCAACTCCAAATCCGCGAGCGAAAGCAGGTTCCGGAAGAGCACACCCCAGCCGTCGACGGTCTGTTCGCGGTCGGTCTTGAGCCGCCAGTCGCCTACGAGATCGTCGCCTCGGAAGACTCCAAGGGAGAGATTGGTGTTTCCAACGTCGACGGCGAACAACATAGCTATACGGGGCGAACGCTTCCCGCGAGGATCGGGCGAATCTCGCCGTCGTCGGTGAGAAGCAGCAGGACGCCCGAGGAGTCCAGGCCCGCCGTGACGCCCTCGATCTCTCCGGGCATTGCCGTCACGACAACGCGCTTGTGGCGGACGTAGCTTGATGCGCGTTCGAAGCTTTTGATCACGGCCGGCGCTCCCCTTTCCAGGAACATGTCATAGTAGCGCTCCAGCTGGGTAAGAATCGACTGTAGAACCACATCGAGGACGTATTCGCAGCCGGTGGCGATTCGCAGGGAGGTCGCGATGTCCCGCAACTCTTCAGGGAGTGAGGGCTGGTTGACGTTGACGCCGACTCCGATGATGACCGAGCCAACCTGGTCGCCATCGGCGTCCATTTCGACCAGGATGCCGCAGCACTTCTTGTCGGCTATGAGGATGTCGTTCGGCCAGCGAATGTCGCAGTGGAGTCCGCAGGCTTCGCCGATTCCGCGGGCGACGCCGAGGCCGCAGGCTAGGGTCAGTACGGTCGACTGCGCCGGTGTGACTTTCGGCCGGACGATGAGCGAGAAGTAGAGCCCGACGCCGGCTTGCGAGGTCCAGCCGCGGCCGAGGCGCCCGCGGCCCTTGGTCTGCTCGGCCGCGGTGACCAGCGCGCCCTCCGGCGCCCCTTCGGCGGCCCATTCCGCGGCCTCGCGCATGGTGGTGTCGATCGAGTCGAAGCTGCGGCGCGGCTGGCCGAACGAGCGCTTGCGCGGCATCGCTCGATTGTACGTGGACGGTATACTGTCGAGCATGCGATTCTTCCTTGTGGCGGTTGCGCTGACGTTATCCACCTGTGGTGGTTCGGGCGACATTACGTTCAACGATGTCGAGAGCCAGACCGCGCAGTTCATCGACTGGGAATCGTCGATCAAGCTGACGCCGGAGCAGGAGCGCGTCAAGAAGGTTGCGCTCGAAGCGATCCCGGCGGCTTGCTGCGGAAATAACTCGGCTTACACCTGCTGCTGCCCGTGCAACATGTCGCGGTCGGTCTGGGGGCTTTCGAATTACATGATCGCCAAGCAAGAGGCGGGCGCGGTCGCGGTTCGCGAGAAGGCGACCGAGTGGATCAAGTTTATTGCTCCCGATGGGCATAGCGGTAAGACTTGCTACACGGCTGGGGGTTGCACGAGGCCGTTTAGCAAGGACGGCTGCGGCGGGATGAACCCGGATCGGGTTGTTTTCTAGGCAGTCGGGAATTGGGTTGGTTTGGGTTTGTTTGGCAATTTTTTTGTTTCGCGCGGAAGGCTCCTGACTGCGGGCTGAGGCGTTTGGCTCAGCGATGCTCCTACTTCAATCGTAAGGGCGGTTGTCAAGTGTTTCTTGTTTCTTGGGGTGCGAAGACCACGGCTCGGCCCGAATGTCGGTAAGTCCTTTGTTTAAAACGATCTGGTCAGTTTTGCCCCTGTCCCCGAATCCCCCCGAATCCCCCAGCTCTTCAAGCGCTCACGACTTGCGGAACCCGCTCCCTTGCGGTCGCGGCTCTGACGCCCTGCGGTTAACGTATTTCCTCGCTACGTCAGAGCCGCGACCGCAAGGGAGCGGGTTCCTCGAAGCTACAGCCGCCTATTAACTGAAGAGTGTTGGGATGTAACCGCTTTAGAATCAGTAGATCTTCGTCGACGAATCGTGTAATGGCGCCTGTCCCCTTTGGGCCCCCTTTTTTTGGGCCCATTTCTGTCAAGCCCCCCTGTGGTGCGGGCAGATCCGGTCGAATCCGGGTGATTGAGCGCATTTGCGGGGGGTCGGGTCTGAGCCAAGCAACGTGGCCGGCCGGTTTTGCGGGTGCGCGGTGAGCATCCAAGGGAAGCGTAACATGGGGCGGACTGGTTAGCGGGATCTTGTGTCTCTAAAGGCCTCCGTATCAACAACTTGCTTTATTTGATGGGTTGTGACCGCTAGCTGGCGGCGACAGGGGCGGGAGTAGAAGCGATTCTGCCAGAGGTGTCCGCTGTGGCCGGAAGTGAAGTTGAAGCGCTGGGCTGATTTCAGGCGGGTCTGGCCGAGGGCGGGCATTGGTGGTCGGGGATGGCGACCAGGTGGACGTGGTTGGTCATCAGGGTCTTGAGGGAGAAGAGGCGGCCCGGGGTCGGGGCGGCAGACCGTTTGGCGGTTGTTGCCGCGTTGGGTGATGTGGTGCGGCGAGCCGGGGAGGACGAGGCGTTTTTCGCGGGGAATGCGAGCCGTCTATGGCCACACGAAAATCTCTGTAAATGACTTGTATAAAGATTTACTTAGTTTTGTCCCTGTCCCGAATCATCCGAATCCCCCGAATCCCCCAGATTCAGGACGCACCGCTTAGTCTAGAATGATGACATTCCGATCCGTGATAGGATCCCGGATGCGTGTTTGCCTGATCTTTGGGCGCACTGACGTCATTCGACTCAACCGATGACTCCTAGGTCCAACTCGCGCCGAGCCTCCGATTCTGATCTGCTGCTTGTCGGAAAATCCAAGAACAACGCACTACAGCTGCTCCAGGCCGGGGCAAAACTCGAATCTCGAACCGGATACTCGGTAGATCAACTCGTCTCGAAATCGGCGGCTGATCGACTCGTACTCGCCCAGACGTTCCTTAGAGCGGGGAAAGCTGCGACCACTGGTCCGAACCCGAGCTTCAGATCTGCCACGAGCCGCGCATACTATTCGATGTATCACGCGGTTCGAGCCGCAGCATTCGTCGCACACGAAGGTGACGATCATGAGCAACACTCGAAGCTGCCCGCTGGAATCCCTGACGACTTTCCCAAACAGAAGTATTGGCAAAACGACTTGAAGAGCGCCAGGCTCGATCGCAACCGCGCCGACTACGACCCATATCCGAGGAACGACGTCAAGTTCCAGCACACTGCCAATGAACTGCTTCGAAAGGCTGAGGAGCTATCTAGTATATCGTTTCACTAACACATATCCTCTCTAGGCGACCTCAAGCGCCTCGAACTTCCTCCAGCGGTGAACCACCGGAGCCGCGTTGATCTCCGCGATCCCCTGCAGAATTCGTTCCCGCAGCTCCTCCCACGACGCGACTCGGATACGCTTCAAGAACGTGCGCGCCATCTTGCCAAACAGCGTCTCGACTATGTTGAGCCAGGACCCGTGGGTCGGCGTGTGCACGTATTTGAAGCGGTTCGGACGCGTCGCCAAGTAGGCTTTCGTCTCCTTCGATATGTGGGCGGAGTGATTGTCCAAGATCAATCGGATCGTGCATTGGTCCGGGTAGAATTGGTCCAAATCCTTGAGCAGCAAGATGAATTCCCGGCTGCGGTGACGCCGCTCCACCCGCGCCGTTACCCGGCCGGAGTGCAAGTCCAGCGCCGCCAGAATCGAGCACGTTCCCAGCCGTTTGTACTCGTAGTCGCGAGCCACACAGGGATGCCGCCCAGGCTTCGGCGGCAGGTCCGGCGCGACGTTGGCGATCGCTTGCACGCCGGGCTTTTCGTCGACCGAAACCGTGATCACGCCCGGCGATAGGCCGTCGCGAAGGCTTTCATTCTGAAAGGCCACTTCGCGGTAGACCAGCAACACTTGCCGCATCTTGGACTCAAAATCGGGATCGCGACGCTCGAGGTAGTACTTCACCTTCTCCGGATGCAGAGGTTGCTCGGCCAGAATACGATGTACGGTCGCCTTAGCCGCTTGGGCCAGGGCCGGATAGCCCGCTTCCACGGCATGCCGGCGCACGTGTAGAGCGAGCGCGCTGCGGGTCCACAGCTCGGCGGCGTAACCGAGTTGGGTGGGTTTGCTGCAGGCCAAATGCACCACCCAGGCCTTGGCATCGGCGGTGATGCCGGGCGGCCGGGGACGATGATAGGCATCCTTGAGCGCTGCTTCCACGCCTATGGCGAGGGCTCGGTTGATCCATTTGCCGACGCTTTTGCGCGTCATCTTGACCGCTCGCATAATCTCGGCGATCGTCTCGCCGGAATGATAACGCCACAGAATCTCAGCCCGCTGCACCTCCCTAACCGGAGCCGTCCGCGAAGCACGCAGGCGCTGAAGATGTTGCACCTCTTGGGGCGTGAGAACGAGTTTGAGACGCTTTGATTTTCCCGGCATGCGGCCAGCCCAGCAGGAAACGTTACGGGATAGATATGTTTTCTTGAAACGCTATACTAGGATCGTCAGGTCCTACCTGAGAAGTAAAGGATGCGATATATGAGCACGCCGTCAACCCTCCATCAGCTCGTTGCCGAACGATTCAGCTCATCGGGGCTTCATCCTCTACGGATCCAGGTCAAGAGTTTTCCAGGTGAGACGATCGTAGTCGTTGAGGTCGACCGGGATTTCGACCGGGCTATGGAACTTGCGCAGGGACTAGACAACGAAATCGAGGCAGGTTTCGTTACTATCCGGCGTGCTGAGTCTCCTGGAACGGCTAAACCGAGCAGGCCTGTCTCGGGTGTACACGACGATCGAATCCCCGGGTTGATTGAGCTAATGAACGCTCGAGCGTATAAACCTGGCAGTCGCTCCGAGACATCACTTGGTCTTCGGACGTCGTGGAGTGGGAAAGACTGCTCTGCTGCTCGAGGCCAAAAAGCGCCTCGACGATCAAGGTGCGCACAGCCTGTGGGTAAACATGCATCCCTTGCGGGACCTAAGTAAACACGATGCCTTTCTCACGATCGCTCTTCGTCTGTGTGACCTAGGGCTCGGTGCCCATACCGATCAGCGCGGCGATGACTCCAAGAACCTGCTGTTATCGACACGTGCGGAGCTGGAGTCGGAGTTGCATGGCCAGAATGGGCGGCACAAGTCTTCCAAGTTTGTGCCGAACCTGCAACACGCTATCGCCAGGCTTTGCATGGCGACCGATAAGCCCCTCTACGTGTTCTTGGACGATGTTCACTACTTCGGGGCTGCTGAGGTTCCGGAGTTGCTTGACCTTCTCCACGGCGTTAGCCGTGACAACCCGGTTTGGCTCAAAGTCGCAGGAATCCGACACCAAACCCGATGGTTCAATCCGAACCCTCCCGTTGGCCTTCAGACCGGCCACGACGCGTCGATCATCAATTTGGACATCACGCTGGAGCAACCGGCACGCGCTAAAGAGTTCCTGCAGAACATCCTTGAGAGTTACGTTGAGGAGAGCGACACAGCACCGATACGAAGGTTCTTGAGCCGGGCAGCGCTCGATCGGCTAGTGTTGGCGTGCGGTGGTGTTCCCCGCGACTTTCTTACGCTTTGTGGCGCGGCCCTCCAGATTGCACGCCAACGCGCCAATGCGCGGACAGTCGGCGTTCAGGATGTTAATCACGCCGCTGGAGCTGCGGCACAGATCAAAGTTCAGGAACTGGAGGACGACGCTGCGGCAGAACTTGGGCGATCCCAGGATCTGGTCTCAGCATTGAATAATGTGCGCGAATTTCTGCTCACTCAAAAGAAGATCACTTTTCTCTCGATCGACTTCTTGGACAAAGAGAAGCACCCACAGGAATATGCCCTCATGCAGGGCCTGATGGACTTACGGATGCTCCATTTGATCAATTCTGGCCTTTCTGACGCTCATCACGCCGGCCGGCGAGCCGAGGTGTACCTGCTCGATTTGAGCCAGTACTCAGGTGCCCGTTTGAAGCGTGACCTGAGAGTGCTCGACTTCGTCGGGAATCACTTAGTCCTCAAGAGAACGCGCAAAAGAACGGGGCTGGCAGGTGTGGAGGGTCCGAAAGTTGGTGACACTCCTCGCCGGTTGGTCGAACTGCTGCGTCGTGGCCCAACGTTTGAGTTGGGGGCTCTCTCAGGCATCGTGAATTAGGCTACCGCGCCTTCGTCCGAAGCTTCGTCCTTGAGCCGCGATGACCGACGTACAGCTCGAGAGGGGGCACAAGGGACCCTTTTTGAGCCATCGTTTTGGCCGCTCCTTTTCGCCGGGTCAGTGAATTGCTGCGATCGCGCGTTCGCAGTCTTCGCGGGTGACGTCGTGGTGGGTCAGCATGCGGATGCGGTCCGCGCTGCCGCTGACGAGGATTCCTTGAGACTTCAAGTTTTCGCGGAGGGATTTCGCGGTTTGGCCGGGTTGGGTCACTCGGAAGAAGACAATGTTGGTTTCGACCAGGGGTGGGTCGAGTTCGATTCCGTCGATGGTGGCGAGGGATTCGGCTAGGAACTTGGCGTTGGCGTGGGCTTCGGGGAGCCCGGCGGGGGAGTTTTCTAGCGCGACGAGGCCGGCGGAGGCGATGACGCCGGCTTGGCGCATGCCGCCGCCCAGGCCCTTGCGGATGTCGCGGGCTTTGGCGATGAAGTCGGCCGGGCCGGCCAAGATGGAGCCGACGGGGGCGCCGAGGCCTTTTGATAGGCAGAACATGACCGAGTCGACGGGGGCAACGATTTCGCTGACGGGGCGGCCCAGGGCTGTGGCGGCGTTGAAGACGCGTGCGCCGTCAATGTGGACTTTGACGTTGGCGGCATGGGCGTTCTCGGCGATTTCGCGGATTTGCGCGAGGGGGTAGACGCGACCGCCGGCCATGTTGGCGGTGTTTTCGATTTCGATCAGGCTCGTGCCGCGGAAGTGGTCGCTTGCCGGGCGGAGGCGGGGGGCGATGTCGTCCCAGGTTAGGAGTCCTGATTCGGTTGTTACGGTGCGGAAGAGGCAGCCGGAAAAGCTAGCGCCCATGCCCATTTCGTACAGCACGATGTGGGCGCGGTCTTCGCAGATGATCTCTTCGCCGGGTTGGGTGTGGGCGCGGATGGCGATTTGGTTGCCCATTGTGCCGGAGGGGACGAACAGCGCGGCTTCTTTGCCGGTGATCTCGGCCGCGCGGGCTTCGAGGCGGTTGACGCTGGGGTCTTCGCCGAGGACGTCGTCGCCGACTTCGGCCTCGAACATGGCCTGGCGCATCTCGGGCGTGGGGCGGGTGACGGTGTCGGAGCGGAAATCGGCGATGGGGTTCATGGTGCTAGGCTGCTGAGGCTGGCTTCATTTGAACAAACGAGGCAAGTCGGGCTGAAGCTTGCTCCCGCGCGCGGGAGCAAGCGGTTGCCCGCCAATGCTACTGGCGTCGCGGACTCAGGCAACCGCTTCCTTCCGGTCGCGGCTCCGGGGCTAGCCCCCTCTTCGGTTTGAGGTCGCAGGTCGTCGCGGCCCATGGTTCTAAAACACGAGCTCCTCGATGGCGTCGTTGGCGAAGAGTAGTCCGGCGGGGGTGAGGCGGATGTGTTCCCGGCGAGGGCGCTCGAGCCAGCCGCGGGCGGTCAGTGTGTCGAGTGCCGCCTCGAGCTTGGGGACCGCCGGCGGCGGTAGGTGAACGCCTTCGATCGTCCGTAAGCCGGTCAGGACGAGGTCTTGAAGGCGCTGGTCTTCGTCGATCGTCTCGGCGCTGGCGCGTAGGCTGTGGCCTTGTTCGGCGCGGCTGACGTATTCGGCCGCGGTGCGAACATTGCCCCAACGGTGTTGGCCGTCGAAAGAGTGCGCGTCGGCGCCGAAGCCGATGTAGGGCTGCATGGTCCAGTACTTGAGGTTGTGGAGCGACTCGGCGCCGGGGCGGGCGAAGTTTGAGATTTCGTAGCGTTCGAGGCCAGCGGCGGCGAGGCGTTCGACGGCGAGCTCGTAGAAATCGGTGATCTGGTCGTCGCTGGGGACGTCTCGCGCCCCGTAGCGCTTTCCGCCGGCGCGTAGCTCTTCGCCGAGGCGGCTTTCGTCGTCGACTTCAAGCATGTAGACCGAGACGTGCTCGACGTCGAGACGTTTGACCCATTCGAGAGAAGTTCGCCAGGTGGCCTCGGTTTGTCCGGCTAGGCCCGCGATGAGGTCGACGCTGATTCGCTTGATGCCCACGGCGCGTAGCCGGGCGACCTCCTCGGCGACGGTCTCGGGAGTGTGTTTGCGGGCGGCGCGGGCGGCTACGGCGGGGTCGAACGACTGGACGCCCAGGCTGACGCGGTCGATCCCGAGCTTGGCCCAGGCGGCGGCGCGATCCGGGCTGATGTCGCCTGGGCTGGCCTCGATGGTGGCTTCGCGCCAGCCCCCGGGGAGGGCCTCGAGGAGGCGGCTGAGCTCGGCGGCGTCGAGTAGGCTTGGCGTGCCTCCGCCCAGATAGGCGGTTTCGGGGGGCGTCGAGAGGTCGATTTCAGCTGCGAGAGCGTTAAGATAGCGGGCCTTGAGGTCGTCGCTGAAGACGCCCGACGCGAAGTTGCAATAGGTGCACTTCTGACGGCAGAACGGGAACGAGATATAGACGCCTATCCCAGTGTCCAAAGCGACACCAGCATAGCTCACGTGGCTGCGGTACGATGTCGGAACCGTGACCCGCTACTTCGAAGAATTCGAGATTGGAACCGAGGCCGAATCGCCTCGCCGTACGATCACCGACGCCGATATCGTGATCTTTGCCGGCCTGTCGGGCGACCACAATCCGCACCACACCGATGACATCTTCGCGGCCCAGTCCGTGTTCAAGAAACGCATGGCCCACGGCGCATTGACGTTCAGCATTTCGACCGGGCTTGGGGTGAGGATGTCGACGCCGAATCCGGCCGTGATCGCGTTCTATGGGGTGGATAAATTGCGTTTCGTCCGGCCGGTGTTCATTGGCGACACGATCCAGCTACGCAAGCGTATTGAGGAAACCGAGGCGAAGGACGACAAGCGAGGGGTGGTCAAGTTCGAGTCGACAGTGGTGAATCAGAACAACCAGGTCGTGCTCAAGTACCACGATTTGGTGTTGATTCAGCGCTGGCCGGTTGACGAGCCGTCGGAACCACCGACCTAAAGGTCGGGGCTCAGATTCTCAGTGATTCGAGGGTGTCGTAGAACTCTGGAAACGACACCGAGGCGGCTTCGGCGCCCAGCATCTCGCATTCGCCCTCAGCTGCGAGAGCGGCAACGGAAAAGGCCATGGCGATGCGGTGATCGGTGAAGGAGTCGAGCCCGGCGGCCTGGAACTTTCTTGCTGGGTGGATGGTCATGCTGTCGGCGGTGTGGTCGACTTCGACTCCCATGCGTCGAAGGTTGTCGCTCACGGTTAGAATGCGGTCGGTCTCCTTCAGGCGCAGCTCGGCGGCGTCTAGGATGCGAAGGCCTTTACGGCTCCGTGCGCCGAGAACGGCGAGGATCGGGATTTCGTCGATCACGCCGGCCGTCGTCCCGCCGGCGATTTCGCCGCCCTCGATCTGGTCGTACCCGTGGACGACGATGGTTCCTGTCGGCTCCCCGCCGGTCGGGAGGTCTGGGCGGATTTCGATCGACGCCCCCATCGCCCGGAGTACGTCGAGAAGGGCGGTTCGGGTTGGATTGAGGCCGACGCCGACGATTCCGATCTCCGAGCCGGGGAGAAGGAGCCCGGCGACGATGAAGAAGGCGGCCGAGGAGACGTCGGAAGGCACACGCAGGGTTTGACCCTTGAGTGTTGGCCGGCCTTGAAGGCGAACTTCCACGCCGTTGACGGCAACTTCCGCCCCAAAGTCTCTAAGTGCGATCTCGGAGTGGTCGCGCGTGGTGAGCAGCTCGCGGACGACGGTCTCCCCCTCGGCGTATAGCCCCGCGAAGAGGATCGCCGATTTGACCTGCGCGCTCGCGACCGGCGGTTCGTACTCAATGGCCTGAAGCGATCCGCCACTGATTTTCAGGGGGGGGAAGTTGCCCTCGCGCGCCCTGATTTTCGCCCCCATAAGCTCGAGGGGCGTGATGATTCGTCCCATCGGCCGTCGCGTGAGCGAGTCGTCGCCGGCGATTTCGGTCTCGAAGGGTTGGCCGGCTAGGATTCCCGACAGCATTCGAATCGTCGATCCAGAGTTGCCGGCGTCGAGCGGTGCGCCGGGGGCTTGGAGGCCATCGAGCCCCACGCCTTGCACGCGGACGACGTCGTCGTGCTCGACTTGCGCGCCCAACCGGCGCATGCACTCGAGCGTCGCGGCACAGTCCGCCCCGGTCGAGTAGTTGCGAATCACGCTCTCGCCTTCAGCGATGGCGCTCAGCATTCCGTAGCGGTGAGAAATGGATTTATCGCCGGGGAGGCGGATTGAACCCTTGAGCTTTCGGGCAGGCCGTAGCGTGCGAACCATGAGCTCCCCATTGTGGCATCGCGGGGAGCAGGTTTCGCACGGCCGATGTCAGTCGAGCTGCGTCCCGCGGTGGTAGCGTTCGATGATGTTGGGGTCGGGCGCCAGGTTGACCTTCGCCTCACCCTTGCCCTCGTAGTCGAGCGCCGAGAGCACGTGCCTGATGCTTTCGAGTCGAGCCTCCTTTTTGTCGTTCGTCTTCACGATGATCCAAGGACTGTAGGAGGTATGGGTTTTCGAGAACATCTCCTCTTTGTATTGCGTGTAGGCGTCCCACAGATCCTGGGCTTTCATGTCGACCGGTGAAACCTTCCATTGCTTGAGAGGGTTTGTCTGGCGGCCCTTGAAGCGCTTTCCCTGCTCTTTCTTGGTGATCGAGAACCAGAATTTCACCAGTTCGAGCCCGTCCTCGTAGAGCATGTGCTCGAACTCGGGCACTTGACGCAAGAACGTACGGTACTGGTCGTCGCCGCAGAAGCCGTTGACCGGCTCGACCACGGCGCGGTTGTACCAGCTGCGGTCGAAGAAGACCAACTCTCCAGGGTCGGGCAACTGGCGGGCGTAGCGTTGGAAGTACCACTGGCCCATCTCGGCATCGCTAGGTTTGGGTAGTGCGACCACACGGATATGGCGGGGGCTGAGATGCTCGATAAAACGCCTGATAGCCCCGCCCTTGCCTGCGGCGTCACGACCTTCGAAGATGACGGCAACGCGGCGGTTGTTTTCCTGGACGTCTCGCTGCAGCTTGACGAGTTGGACCTGAAGCTGCAGGAGCTGCTCTTCATAACGCAGGGTTTTGACGATCCTCGAGATTCGAATCTGCTTGGAAGCGAGTAGGCGCTTGAGGCCTGACTTCTTGTTGAGACGCCGCAGATCTTCGGCGGTGATCTTGCCTGGAAAGGCGACGACGCGGGAATCGGTTTTGGTGGCGGCCATAATGAGATTGAAGCTGCTGGCGAGCTAGTTTAGCAATCGGGCGTTCGCCTGGATTGCTTCAGGTCTCGTGGAGACAGAAGCCCGGAGGAATGCTTTAGGAATCAGCATACGAGCGAATTTGCGACCCAAACACCACCGAGTCGTTGACATTGCCGTTTGGCTTCGTTATTCTCGATTGAGTGTGGCGAGTTCCGCTGCCGCTTGGGGAGCGTCCGTTTGTCGGAGGCTAGAAAGAGCGGTCGGTTAGCCGTTATGTAGGTTGACAGTCCAAAGGGGAACGAGCTTCAACGGGTTCCGCGGTTCAGTCAAGTGCTGTTGCGGGCCTGAAGAGGAAGAAGCTCAGGAAAAGTCGCCGAGAAGATCTCAATCGCGAGTTCGCTAGGGCGGCAAGGGTTTCAAAGAAGCGTAAAGAATCAATAGCGGGGAGCATGCGCCCGTTTGAGCCGTCGGACCGACTTCGCGGCTAGAAGGGGTAGCGTGGCTACTTGCGTTTGTTTGAGGAAGCTCACAAGAGAGGATGCTCGAGAGTGCCGACGTTTAATCAGCTGGTGAGGAAAGGGCGCAAGCCGCCGAAGTATGCGACGGCATCGCCTGCTCTGCAGAAGTGTCCGCAGCGTCGAGGCGTCTGCACCCGTGTATATACGGTGACGCCGAAGAAGCCGAACTCGGCGCTTCGCAAAGTCGCTCGTGTGCGTTTGACGAACGGGATCGAGGTCACTTCCTACATCCCTGGCGTGGGGCACAACCTGCAGGAGCACTCGATCGTGCTGATTCGCGGCGGGCGTGTGAAGGATTTGCCTGGCGTGCGTTATCACGTCGTGCGCGGCCGGCTCGATGCCGCGGGCGTGGACGATCGTCGCCAGAGTCGCAGCAAGTATGGCGCGAAGAGGCCGAAGCAGTAGGAACCCAAGAAGATGCCGCGCAGAGGAGAAGTACCGAATCGCGTACCGCCGCCGGACCCGGTCTATAACTCGACCCTGGTGTCGACGTTCATCAACCACATGATGTGGGACGGCAAGAAGACGATCTCGCAGAAGATCTTTTATGACGCCATGGAGATGGTCCGCGAACGCGGGAACGAAGAGCCGCTGAAGATCTTCAAGAAGGCGGTTGAGAGCTGCAAGCCGGTCGTTGAGGTGAAGTCTCGGCGCGTCGGCGGCGCGAACTATCAGGTGCCGATCGAGGTGCCGAACAGGCGGCGCATGGCATTGGCGCTGCGTTGGTTGATTGGCTACGCCCGGTCGCGTAGTGAGAAGGGCATGGCCGAGAAGCTGTGTGCGGAGCTTTTGGAAGCGGCGGCCGGCCGCGGCTCGGCGCTCAAGAAGAAGGAAGACGTCCACCGCATGGCGGAAGCGAACAAGGCGTTCGCCCACTACCGTTGGTAGTCGCCGCCGGGGTAGAACGACAGGTAAACAAGAAACTCGTCATGGCTAGAAAAGTCCAACTCGACAAGTACCGCAATATTGGAATTGCGGCGCATATCGACGCGGGGAAGACGACCACCACCGAGCGGATTCTCTACTACACCGGGCGTCTGCACCGCATGGGAGAGGTCCACGAAGGCACCGCCACCATGGACTACATGGAGCAGGAGCAGGAGCGCGGGATTACCATTACTTCCGCCGCGACGACCTGCTTCTGGGGCGATTGCCAGATCAACATCATTGACACGCCGGGGCACGTGGATTTCACCGCCGAGGTGGAGCGTTCGCTGCGCGTGCTCGATGGCGCGGTCGCGATTTTTGACGCCGTTGCCGGCGTAGAGCCGCAGTCGGAAACCGTCTGGCGTCAGGCTGACAAGTACAGCGTTCCGCGCATTTGTTTCGTTAATAAGATGGACAAGGTTGGCGCGGACTTCGACAACGCGGTCCAGACGTTGGTCGATCGGCTCAAGGCGAACCCGGTCCCGATCCAATTGCCGATCGGATCAGAGGATAAGTTGCGCGGCGTCGTTGACCTGATCGAGATGAAGTCGATCTTGTGGAACGACGAGACGCTCGGAGCCTCCTACGAAGAGGGCGAGGTTCCCGAGGAGCTTCAACTCGAGGCCGAGGAGCGTCGCCAGAAGCTGATCGAGAAGGTTGCCGAGCAGGACGATGTCCTGTTTGAAAAGTACGTCGAGGCTGAAGAGATCACGATCCCCGAGCTCAAGGCGGCGATTCGGCGCGCGACGATTGCGCTCAAGATCACTCCGACGCTGGCCGGGTCGGCGTTCAAGTATAAGGGCGTACAGCGGTTGCTGGATGCGGTCGTCGATTTTCTTCCGTCGCCGCTTGACGTTCCGGCCATTGAAGGTACGGATCTCGATGGCGAAGGGGTGATCGTTCGCAAGTCGTCGGACGACGAGCCGTTCTCGGCCTTGGTCTTCAAGGTGCTGACGGATTCGTTCATTGGGCAGTTGGTGTTTATCCGAGTTTACTCGGGAGCGCTCAAGGCTGGTGAGAGCGTTTACAACGTCGCCAAGGGCCGCAAGGAGCGCATCGGGCGCTTGCTCGAGATGCACGCCAATAAGCGTGAAGAGCTCGACGAGATTCGCGCCGGCGACATCGCGGCGGTTGTGGGCTTGAAGACGGTCCAGACCGGCGACACGATCTGCGATGAGGACCATCCGCTGATTCTCGAGCCGATTGAGTTTCCCGAGCCGGTGCTTTCGCTCGCGATTGAGCCCAAGACGAAGGCCGATCAGCAGAAGATCGGCATGGCGCTGGCGAAGTTGGCGCAAGAGGACCCGACCTTCAAGGTTGTGACGGATCCGGATACGAATCAAACGATCCTGTCGGGTATGGGCGAGCTGCATTTGGAGATCTTGGTCGATCGCCTGACGCGTGAGTTCAAGGTGGAGGCCAACGTTGGCCGCCCGCAGGTCGCTTATCGCGAGGCAATTACTCGCGCCGCCGACGCCGAGGGGCGCTTCGTGCGCCAGTCGGGCGGGCGCGGCCAGTACGGGCACGTCAAGATTCGGATCGAGCCGCTGCCGCCCTCGAGCGAGCATGAAGGCTTTGAGTTCGTGGATGCGATCACTCGCGGCCGCATTCCGAAGGAATTCATTAAGCCGGTTGAGCAGGGCATCAAGGAAGCGATGGAGGGTGGCGTCTTGGCGGGTTACCCAATGGTAAACGTCAAGGCCGAGCTCTACGACGGCAGCTTCCACGACGTTGACAGCTCGGAGATCGCCTTCAAGGTTGCCGGGTCGATGGCGTTCAAGAATGCTGTCGGGCGCGCCAAGCCGGCGCTGCTAGAGCCGGTGATGTCGGTCGAGATTGTGGTGCCCGAGGACTACATGGGTGACGTGATCGCGGACGTCAATCAGCGCCGCGGCCGGGTCGAAGGCATGGAGTTGCGCGGCGCGTCGCAGATCATCAAGACCTACGTGCCGCTGGCGGAGATGTTTGGCTACGCGACCGATCTGAGGTCGCGAACGCAGGGTCGCGGCAGCTTCTCGATGCATTTGCATGCGTATGAGCAAGCGCCGGCGGCTGTGGCGGAAGAAATCGTGAATCGGGTTCGAGGCAAAGTTACCGTCTAGGCGTTCGGCGCCGCGATTGAGGAGCACAGAAGGACATGGCGAAGGAGAAATTTGATCGATCCAAGCCGCACGTGAACGTGGGGACGATTGGACATATCGATCACGGCAAGACGACGCTGACGGCGGCGATCACGCAGGTGCTCTCGAAGCACGATTCGTCGAACGTGGTGCGCTCGTTTGATTCGATCGACAATGCGCCCGAAGAGCGGGCTCGGGGCATCACGATCGCCACCGCGCATGTCGAGTATCAGACCGCCAATCGGCATTACGCCCACGTGGACTGTCCCGGTCACGCCGACTACATCAAGAACATGATCACCGGCGCGGCGCAGATGGATGGCGCGATTTTGGTGGTGGCGGCCACTGACGGTCCGATGCCGCAGACGCGCGAGCATATCTTGCTGGCGCGGCAGGTGGGCGTGCCGTTTGTGATGGTGGCGCTCAATAAGGTTGACGCGGTGGATGATCCCGAGCTGCTTGAGTTGGTCGAGCTCGAGGTTCGCGAGTTGCTCTCGGAGTACGATTTCCCGGGCGACGACATTCCGGTGGTGCCGGTTTCGGCGCTGAACGCACTCGACGGCGACCCCGAGGCGGAGAAGGGGATCGACGCGCTGATGCAGGCGGTGGACGACTACATCCCGACGCCGGAGCGCGAGATCGACAAGCCGTTTTTGATGCCGATCGAGGACATTTTCTCGATTTCCGGCCGCGGCACGGTGGTGACGGGCCGGATCGAGCGCGGCAAGGTGAAGGTTGGCGAGGAGATGGAGTTCATTGGGATCCGTGACACCCACAAGAAGGTGATCACGGGCGTCGAGATGTTTAAAAAATTGCTCGACTATGGCGAGGCCGGTGACAACGTGGGCCTGCTGGTGCGCGGTTTGGACAAGGACGCGGTGGAGCGCGGACAGGTGGTGGCCAAGCCGGGATCGATCACGCCGCACACGAAGTTTACGGGCGAAGTGTACGTCCTGAAGAAGGACGAGGGCGGGCGGCACACGCCGTTTTTCAATGGCTATCGGCCGCAGTTTTACTTCCGGACGACGGATGTGACGGGCGTGGCGACGATGCCGGAAGGGACCGAGATGGTGATGCCGGGCGACAACGTGAGTTTGTCGATCGAGCTGATCAACCCGATTGCGATGGAGCGCGGGTTGCGATTTGCGATTCGCGAGGGCGGCCGGACGATTGGGGCCGGGACCGTCGCGGATGTGTTGGACTAGGCCGGTTTGGATTAGATAGGTTCGATCAATGCCAAGGGAACGCATACGGATTCGCCTCAAGGCCTACGACCATCGGGTGCTTGACCAGTCGACAGCTGAAATTGTCGACACCGCCCGGCGGACGGGGGCCCAAATCGCGGGTCCGATTCCGTTGCCGACGCTCAAGAACAAGTACACGGTTCTGCGCTCGCCGCACGGGGATAAGCGCGCCCGTGAGCAGTTTGAGATCCGTACGCACAAGCGTCTGCTCGATATTCTCGAGCCGACCCAGGATACGGTCGACGCCTTGATGAGGCTGGATTTGCCCGCCGGCGTCGATGTTGAGATTAAGGCATTCGGAAGCTAAGAAGTTTTAGGAAGACAAGAAATGGCTGCGCCAGGAATACTTGGACGAAAAATCGGCATGACGCAAGTCTTCGACGAAGAAGGCATCGTGGCGCCGGTGACGGTGCTGCAGGCCGGCCCCTGTGTGGTGGTCCAGCGCAAGACGGGCTCCAAGGACGGCTATGAGGCTGTGCAGGTCGGGCTTGTCGAGTTCACGAAAGAGAAGCGAGTGGCGAAGCCGCAGTTGGGGCACTTCAAGAAGGCTGGCGTCGAGCCGTCGCGCTTCGTGAGGGAGTTTCGGCTAGGCGGCTCCGGTGATGAGATCAAGGCGGGCGACCGCGTGTTGGCTTCTGATTTCAAGGCCAAGCAAAAGGTCGACGTCACCGGCACTTCCAAGGGGCGTGGGTTTCAGGGTGTTCGCAAGCGGCATAACTTTAGCGGCGGGCCCGATACTCACGGTTCGATGACGCACCGGATTCCTGGCTCGATCGGGCAGTGCGCTTGGCCTTCCAAAGTTTTCAAGGGAACGAAAATGCCCGGCCGCTACGGCGGCAAGAAGATTACGACCATTGGGCTCGAAATCGTCGACGTGCGCGAGGATGACAACGTCATCTTGGTGCGTGGCGCGGTGCCGGGCCCCAACGGCGGCTATGTCGTCTTGCGGAGGTCGCAGAAGTAGTCATGCCGAACCTTGACGTCGTCGACCTGACGAATAAGAAAGTGGGCGAGGTGGAGTTGGCTGAAGCCGTCTTCGGCGCCAAGGTGTCCAAGGCCCTGCTCTATGAGGCGGTGAAGCACTACTTGGCCTGCAATCGCGCTGGGACGCACAAGACCAAGACTCGCGCGGAGGTGTCGGGGTCGGGCCGCAAGCCGTGGAAGCAGAAAGGTACTGGCCGAGCGCGGGCTGGCTCGATTCGCTCGCCCCTGTGGCGCACCGGCGGTATCGTCCATGGGCCTCAGCCTCGCAGTTACGCTTATAAGCTGAACAAGAAGATGGTCCTGGGCGCCCTTCGCTCGGCGCTGACCGCGAAACTGGCGGACGGCGCGATCAAGGTGGTTGAGGACTTTGAGCTCGGTTCGCATAAGACCAAAGAGTTTGATGCGGTGCTCGATAAGCTCGAGGCCTACGGCAAGGTTTTGCTGGTCCACAATGGCGAGAATCGCAACCTTGAGCTCTCGAGCCGCAACATTGACGGCGTGAAGCTGATGGAGTCGAACGACATTCATCCCTATCACCTGCTGGGTCACCAGAAGATCGTCTTCTCGCGGGCCACGGTGGAGCATTGTTCGGAGGCGCTCAAATGAGCCCGTTTGACGTTATCAAGGGACCGCTGGTGACCGAGAAGTCCGAGGTAATTCGGGCTGAGCAGCTGACGCTGAGCTTTCGCGTGAGCACGGCCGCCACGAAGACCGACATCCGCAACGCGGTTCAGAAGATCTTTTCGGTGAAAGTCGCTGACGTCCGCACGGCTCACTACAAGGGCAAGATGAAGCGGCGAGGCCGCTACTCCGGCTACCGGCCGAACTGGAAGAAAGCCTTCGTGAAGTTGGCTGACGGCGAGAAGATGGTGGAGTACGCCCAAATCTAGGCGGAGACGAAGATGCCGATTAAGACCTACAGGCCAACGACTCCGACGCGCCGTTTTCAGTCGACCGTCACGCGTGAAGAGATTACCCGCGACAAGCCCGAAAAGTCGCTGACGAAGGGGATTTCGAAAAGCGGCGGCCGCAACAACCAAGGCCGTATCGCGATCCGCTTTCGCGGCGGAGGGCACAAGCGCCGTTACCGCGAGATCGATTTCAAGCGCGACAAGCATGATGTCGTCGCTACCGTGGCATCGGTGGAGTACGATCCGAACCGCACCTCCAATATTGCTCTGCTCGAGTACGAGGACGGCGAAAAGCGATACATTTTGCAGCCGGTCGGCCTGCAGGTCGGCATGAAGATTACTGCCAGCGAGGAGGCGGATATCCTGGTCGGCAATTCGCTTCCGCTGCGGAGCATTCCGCCGGGCACTGCGGTGCACAACGTCGAGCTACGGCCGGGCAAGGGCGGCCAGATGGGCCGTGCGGCCGGGGCCGAGATCCGGCTGATTTCGCGTGAGGGCGGCTATGCGCTGCTGCGCTTGCCCTCCGGCGAGATCCGCCGTGTTCACTCCGACTGCCGGGCGACCATCGGGCGTGTCGGGAACGTGGATCACCAGAACGAGTCGCTAGGCAAGGCCGGGCGCAAGCGCTGGCTGGGCCGCCGGCCGCATAACCGCGGTGTGACGATGAACCCTGTTGATCATCCGCATGGCGGCGGCGAGGGTCGTACCTCCGGTGGTCGTCATCCGGTGACTCCGTGGGGTCAGCCGACGCGTGGGTACAAGACGCGCAGGAAGGGTCATGCGTCGGATCGCCTGATCGTCTCGCGGCGTGGGCAGAAGAAGAACAAGTAGGAACTGAGAGTAGGAGAGTAAATTCGCATGGGTCGATCGCTCAAGAAAGGGCCGTTCTACGATGATCACCTGGACATCAAGGTCCGGGCGGCCATCGACTCGGGCCGCAAGCAGGTCATTAAGACCTGGTCGCGGCGATCGACGATCCTGCCCGAGTGGGTGAACCAGACGATCGCCGTGCACAATGGCCGCAAGTTCATTCCGGTGTTTCTCACCGAGAACATGGTCGGGCACAAGCTTGGCGAGTTTGCGCCGACACGGACCTATCGCGGGCACGCGGGCGGCAAGTCGAAGTAGGCCCGGCGGGAAGCGTAAGTAAAGCAAGATGACGGCAACGGCAAAGATGAAATATGTGCGCGTCTCGCCCCAGAAGGCGAGGCTCGTCATCGACCTAATCCGCGGACTGCCGGTCGAGCAAGCCTTGACGACGCTGCGGATGACCAACAAGGCGATTGCGCCGAAGGTTGCGAAGGTCTTGCAGTCGGCGGTAGCCAACGCCGAAGACCGCGGCGATGTCGATGTCGACGAGTTGGTCGTTAGCGACGCCTATGTCAACGAAGGCCCGCGCCTGAAACGCCTGCGGCCGGCGCCGATGGGGCGCGCCTTTCGCTACTTTCACCGCATGGCGCATATCGTCGTGACGGTCAGCGACGGCGTGGCGGACGAAGAAGAGCTCACTGAGGAGGCGGAGGACTAGGCCCATGGGTCAAAAAGTACATCCCTACGGCTTCCGCCTGGGGTACACCAAGAACTGGCGCTCGCGCTGGTACGCCAATCACGGCTACGCCGATTTGGTCCAAGAGGACCTCAAGCTCAAGGACCAGCTGCGGACGCGCCTACGCGCGGCCGGCATCAGCTCGATCGAGCTGGATCGGCCGGGTAACAAGCTTCGCATTTCGATTCGCACGGCCCGGCCGGGGATCATTATCGGGCGTCGCGGCGCTGAGATCGAGAAGCTCAAGCTCGAGCTGCAACAAAAGACCAACCGCGAAGTCTATATCGATATCCAAGAGGTGCATCGTCCCGAGATGGATGCGCAGCTGGTGGCCGAGTCGGTGGCCACGCAGCTCGAAAAGCGCGTGATGTTCCGCCGGGCGATGCGTAAGTCGGTCGATTCGGCGCTCCGTTTCGGTTGCAAAGGAATCAAGGTTTGGGTCGCCGGGCGTCTCAACGGAAACGAGATTGCGCGGCGCGAATGGTACCTGCAGGGGCAGTTGCCGTTGCAGACGCTGCGCGCCGACATCGACTACGGGTTCTATGAAGCGAAGATGCCGTATGGCGTGATCGGGATCAAGTGCTGGATTTACAAGGGCGACATTCTCGACGCGCGGCAGAATGCTCTGGCCGCGGCGGGCGCGAAGGACGACCTCGAACCGGCCCGCCGGCGAGAGGCGCGTAGCGCGGCCGAGCGGCAGCGTGAGCGCGTGCGCTCGGGCGGACGTGATGTGGCCGCGGCTCCTGCTCCGGTTGAGGCCGCTCCCGCGGCTCTGCCGGCTGAGGCTGCTCCGGTTGTTGCAGCCCCCGCGGTTCCGCCGATCGATCCGTCCGCGGCGATACCGGGTCCAAGCGCAGCAACGGCGATGCCGGTGAAGCCGCCCGTGGCGGTGATTGGTCTCGAGTCGGAACCTGGGTCGGTGGTTTCGCAGTCTAAACAGGGGGACATCGACAGGACGACCCCGAAGGAGGCGCCTTATCCACCTGAGACTGAGGCGGTAGACCCCTCTCGGCAGCACAAGGAGCCGCCCAGGCCCACGCCGCCGCCGGGGGCTCCAGCTCCTCCGCCGGATAAGCCCAGCGAGGGGTCGGACGATGAGAGTTCGGAGGTGGACTAGACTAAGAGCATGTTGGAGCTAGGATGTTTGGAATCTAAAAAGGAGGTATCAAGATGGCAGTGCTAGAAAAAGTTTCTGATGTCGACAAGGCTTACCAAGAAGCCGTCGTAGCGCATCAAGAGATACGCCAGTTCTACAATGCCGCGATCGATGCGCGAATTAACTTTGGATTTCATGCTTCAAAGCTTAAGTTCTATCGAAAAGTAGCATTTGTGTTCAACCTGGTCACCGCGCTATCTGCTGTTTCGGTCGCCACAATTCTCCCTTGGAAGTTGGCGATTGAAGGTATAGCTGTAGCGTTTGCTGTGGTAGCGGCTTTATCTAGTGCCGTCAGGCCGCTGTTAAAGCTAGAAGAGAAGATCGAAAAATACGGCGGGCTCCGGACCGCTAACAAAGCGCTATTTCTCAGCTTCGATCAAATGATCGACGAGGCTCGGCTTGAGACGAATATTGATCCTTGTCTGTGGAGACGCTTTTCAGATGCGAGCGCTCGGCTCAAGTACCTGGAGGAGGATGATGTCGATGTAGCGCGCGGTGCAAGGGATCAAGAGAAGATACATAGCCTCCAGGCAAAAGCGGAAAAGTACTACGAGATCGAAAAAGCGTGGCTACCTGAAACCTCTGCTCGATTTAGGGCCGAAGAGCTGAAGGGACGGTTGGAATCCGGGAAAGGCTAGATCTATATGTTGATGCCAAGAAAGGTCAAGCACCGCAAGGTGCAGCGCGGTAAGCGCCGGGGCAAAGCCTGGCGCGGATCGACGCTCGACTTCGGGGATTACGGGCTCAAGGCGATGGGAGTCGCTTGGGTGACCGACCGCCAGATTGAAGCGGCCCGCGTTGCCATTAACCGTCACGTCAACCGCGGCGGCAAACTTTGGATACGCATCTTTCCCCACAAGCCCATTACAAAGAAACCGGCTGAGGTTCGGATGGGCAAGGGCAAGGGCGCTCCCGAGCAATGGGTTGCGGTCGTTAAGCCCGGCAAGATTCTGTTTGAGCTTGAAGGCGTGCCCGAACCATTGGCTCGGCGGGCGATGCAACTCGCGGCGCAGAAGCTTTCGATCCCGGTGAAGTTCGTCACCCGTGACCTAGGAGATTTGGCGTGAGGGCGGCGGAGATTCGAGCGCTAACCGCGATCGAGCGCAGCGCGAAAGCCGAGGAGACTCGGGAGCAGATGTTTCGGCTGAAGTTTCAGCTCAACATGGGCCAAACCGACAGTTTGAAGAAGTATCGCGCCCTGAGAAAAGACCTGGCGCGGATCAAGACGGTAGAGAACGAGAAGGGGGCGGCGAACGCCGGCGAATAGACTAACGATGGCGAAAACCGAAATTGGGCATAAGAACTCGAAGGTTGGCGAGGTTGTCTCCAACGGCTCGGCGAAAACGATCGTCGTCGAGGTCACCCGGCGTGTGCCGCATCCGCTCTATCGCCGGATTGTCAGCAAGAAAAAGAAGTTTCACGCCCATGATCCCGATCAGGAGGCGAGGTTGGGCGATCGCGTGAAGATCGTCGAATGTCGCCCGCTGTCGAAGCTCAAGCGCTGGCGGCTAGAGGAAATCGTGTTCAAGGCGAAGCAGGTTGATCTGAGCGCCAAGTAGCGCTTAAAGGATTAGGAAAGGAGCGAATTGCCGTGATAGGCATGCAAACTCGGCTCGACGTAGCCGACAACTCGGGGGCCCGCAAGCTGCAATGCATTCTGCCGCGCGGCGGAGATGTGGGCGACAAGGCCGGCCTGGGCGACATCGTGATGGCATCGGTAAAAGAGGCCGCTCCTGATTCCAACGTCAAGAAGGGCTCGGTGGTGCGCGCGGTGATCGTCAGAATGCGTAAGGAGACCAGGCGTTCCGACGGCACCTATATTCGCTTCGACCAGAACGCAGCCGTGCTCATCAGCGAAGTTGGCGAGCCGCTTGGGACTCGCGTCTTCGGGCCCGTCGCACGCGAGCTTCGGGAAAAGCGCTTCATGCGGATCGTTTCGCTGGCCCCGGAGGTGCTCTAGATGACGACCGATATCAGAACGCGGCTAGCGAAAGAGGATACCGTGCAGGTCATCTCGGGCCGTAGCAGCGGGCATCAGGGCCGCGTGCTCGACGTTGACCGCCGCAAGGGTCGCATCCTGGTCGAGGGCGCGATGATGGTGAAAAAGCACGTCAAGCCCAATCCGCAAAAGCAGGTCAAGGGCGGAATTGCGGACAGTGAATCCTATTTTTCGATTTCGAACGTGATGATCGTTTGTCCGCAATGCGGGCCGGTCCGGATTGGGATGCACGTCGACGACGACGGCTCGAAGCTCCGCGTCTGCCGCAAATGCGGTCAGACGCTCGAGAAGAAGAAGGCGAACTAGAGCGATGGCGTTCAGGCTCAGGGACAAATATCAGAACGAGGCCGTTCCGGCGCTTCAGAAGGAGTACGAGTACACCTCGGTGATGGCGATCCCGAAGATCGCTTTCGTGAAGGTCAACATGGGCCTGGGCGAGGCGATCTCGAACAATCGTTTGATGGACGCGGCGACGAAAGAGCTCGGGATGTTGACAGGCCAAAAGCCCATCATCACCAAGGCGCGGAAGTCGATCTCGAACTTCAAGCTGCGCGAAGGCGTCCCGATTGGTTGCTGTACGACTATGCGGGGCGAGCGCATGTGGCAGTTTCTTGATCGCTTGATCAATATCGCTCTACCGCGCGTTCGAGATTTTCGCGGCGTGGCCCCGAAGTCGTTTGACGGGAGAGGCAACTATACGTTGGGCGTTCGCGAGCACGTGATCTTTCCCGAGATCGACTATTCGAAAGTCGACTCGATCAAGGGAATGAATGTCACGATCGTAACTACGGCCCGCACGGATCAAGAGGGGCTTTCGCTGCTGAAGCTGATGGGAATGCCGTTCAGGACGCAATAGGGCCCCACGAGTCAAGAGGAACTGTATGGCGACAACTGCCAAAAAGGCGCGCGAGCACAAGAAGCTCAAGTTCAAGGTCCGCTACCGCAATCGCTGCAGGCGCTGCGGGCGGCCGCGAGGCTACATTCGCAAGTTCGAGATGTGCCGCATTTGTGTGCGGAATCTGGCGCTGTTGGGTGAGTTGCCCGGCGTGATCAAGAGCAGCTGGTAGGGGGATTTCGCATTATGATGACCGACCCTATCGCCGACATGCTGACGCGGATTCGCAACGCGATGAACGCGCGTAACCCCAAGACGGAGATTCCCTGCTCGAAGCTGAAAATCGAGCTCGCGCGGATTCTGAAGGAAGAAGGCTACATCGCGAACTACCGCGTGGCCGAAGAGGGCGCCAAGCGCACGATTAAGGTTTACCTGAAGTACCGTCCCGACTCGCGGCCGGTGATTACGAAGATTGATCGAGTGTCGCGGCCCGGCCGGCGGGTCTTCGCCGATTCGAAACACATTCCGCTGGTGATCGGCGGCATGGGTGTGAACATCTTGACGACGTCGCGCGGAGTGATGACGGGCAAGCAGGCGACGAAGATGGGCGTGGGCGGCGAAATACTTTGCACCCTGTACTAGAACCATGTCGAGAATAGGAAACGCACCGATTGAGGTTCCCGCTGGGGCGGATGTAAAGATCGCACCCGGGTTGATGACCGTGAAGGGCCCCAAGGGAGAGCTTACGGCTCCAATCCCCGAGGGAGTGAGCCTCGAGCTCGAAGGCGGAACGCTAACGCTTAAGCGCGACGGTGAAGAGCACGCGGCGTTTCATGGTATGGCCCGCGCGCTGGCGCAGAACGCGATCACCGGGGCGATGACTGGATTTACCAAGAATCTCGAGATCGTTGGCGTCGGTTACCGCGCCAATGTCCAAGGACGGGTTGCGGTGTTTAGCTTGGGCTACTCGCACACGATCGAGGTCGTGATGCCGGAGGGCGTCGACATTAAGATCGACAACAACACGAAAATCGAAGTCAGCGGCGCTGACAAGCAGAAGGTGGGGCAAATGGCGGCGGTGATTCGCAGCCTGCGTCCGCCGGACCCGTACAAGCAGAAAGGCGTCCGGTATGTTGGCGAAGTCTTGCGCAAGAAGGAAGGCAAGACCGGCGCCGCGGCTTAACGGATAGACAGAGAACGTCATGTATACGCCTCCGAATCGACGAGCGACCCGGCTGCAAATTCACGGCCGGATTCGGCGCAAGTTGCGCGGTGAAGCCGAGCGGCCAAGGCTAGCGGTATTCCGCTCGCTCAAGCACATCTACGCACAGGTGATCGACGACCGCGCCGGACGCACCGTGGTGTCGGCGAGTACAGCCGACAAGGCCCTCGAGCTCAAGTACGGCGGCAATGTCGAGGCGGCCAAGGTGGTCGGCAAGGCGATCGGTGAACGGGCGAAGAAGGCTGGGGTCGAAACGGTCGTATTCGATCGTGGCGGGCATCGCTTCCACGGCCGTGTGAAGGCGCTAGCCGAGGCGGCGCGCGAGGCGGGGTTGAAGTTCTAGGGGCCAACGCCAGAGACCAAACATGGAAAAGCGAGAAATCATCGATCCCAACGAGCTGAACCTGACCGAACAAGTGGTCTCGATCAACCGCGTCACCAAGGTTGTGAAGGGCGGCAAGAACCTGAGCTTCGCGGCGCTGGTTGTGGTCGGCGATCCCGACAAGCACGTCGTCGGTCATGCCAAAGGCAAGGCCAAGGAAGTTCCTTCGGCGATTCGCAAAGCGATCGAGAAGGCCAAGAAAAACCTGATCCGGGTCAACACGCGTGAGCATACGATTCCCCACGAGGTGCTGGGCGTATTCGGCGCGGGCCGAGTGCTGCTCAAGCCCGCCCGCCAGGGCAAGGGGATGATCGCCGGCGGCGCCGTGCGCGCGGTGGTCGAGGCGGCTGGGATTCAGAATGTGCTGACCAAGTCGATTGGCACCAAGAATCCTCACAATGTGATCAAGGCGACCTTCGAGGGTTTGCAGCAACTACGAGACCGCGGCGAAATCGCGCAAATACGCGGGCTCGACATTGCCCGAGTTTAGAAATGGCGGACACGATCAAAATCAAATTAGTCAAGAGCCCGATCGGCGCTCCGGCGAAGCTCAAGAAGGTAGTCAAAGGTCTTGGGCTGCGCAAGATGAACCAGGTCGTCGAGCGGCCCGATGACGCCGCCTTTCGCGGCATGGTAGCCAAGGTCCCGCACCTTGTGAGGGTAGAGCAGTCATGAACCTAAGCGACTTGCGGCCTCCGGCAGGCTCGAAACACAAGCGCAAGCGGATTGGGCGCGGGCCCGGCTCCGGGCACGGCGTCACGGCGGGCCGCGGCGAGAAAGGGCAAAAATCTCGCGCGGGCCATAGCGGCAAACGCGGCTTTGAGGGCGGCCAGATGCCGCTCGTGCGGCGTGTCCCCAAACGTGGCTTCAACAACATCTTTCGTACCGAGTTTGCGATTGTCAATCTGTCGACGCTGAATGACATCGAAGGCGACGAGTTCAGCCCCGAGTCACTGCTTCAAACGCGGGTCATTCGCAAAGCCGAAGAAGGCCTCAAAGTACTCGGCGACGGCGACATCTCGCGGGCGATCAAGATTTCGGCGCACAAGTTTTCAAAAAGCGCCGTGGAAAAGATTGAGCAGGCCGGCGGAACCGTCACGGTTCTGCCCGCCAAGGTGAAGTGGACTCGTGCGGCGAAGGGCGCCAAGGCCGACGCCAAAGGCTAACCAACTAAGTGAACAAGTTTCTCGAAGCTTTTGCGAATGTGTTCCGGATCCCGGACTTGCGCCGGCGTGTGCTTTTCACGCTGGCGATGCTCGCGGTCTATCGCATTGGCGGCCACATTCCGACTCCGGGTGTGAATACGGAGGAGCTCGAGCGGCTGTTCGAGCAGGCCTCGGGCACGGCGCTCGGGATGTTGGACTTGTTCTCGGGCGGGCAGCTGTCGCAGTTGACGATCTTCGCGCTGGGCATTATGCCCTACATCACGGCGTCGATCATCTTGCAGCTGTTAACCGTCGTCATCCCGACGCTCGAAAAACTACAAAAAGAAGGCGAGTTGGGCCGGCGCAAGATCACCCAGTGGACGCGCTACCTCACGATCGTGCTCAGCGTTGCGCAAGCGATCGCCTTCTCGGGGATCGTGCAGCAGAGCGGCCTGGCCTACGATCCCGGGTTCGGGTTCACGATGATGGTGGTCATCACGCTGACCACCGGCACCGCGTTCATCATGTGGCTTGGCGAGCAGATTACCGAGCGAGGCGTCGGCAACGGGATGAGCTTGATCATCTTCGCCGGCATCGTTGTCGGTCTGCCCGGCGCCATCCAGAACATCTACGAGAACGTCTTCGTTACCGGCGAGTGGAACCTGATCCAGTTGGCCTTGATCTTGTTTGTCATGATCATTGTCGTCGCGTTCATCGTGATGGTCGAACGCGGCGAGCGACGAATCCCGGTGCAATACGCTCGGCGTGTCGTCGGCCGGCGGCAAATGGGCGGGCAATCGACGCACATGCCGCTGAAGGTCAACTCGGCCGGCGTCATCCCGGTGATCTTCGCCTCGTCGATCCTGTCGTTCCCGCAGACGCTGTCGCTGATTTTCCAGGACAGCCCGACGTTAACGGCCATCTTGACGCCGATCTCCTATGGCGAGCCGCTCTATGAGTTGTTCTACGTCGTGGGAATCGTTTTCTTCTGCTTCTTCTACGTGTCGATCATTTTCAACCCGGCCGAAGTCGCCGACAACATGCGCAAATACGGCGGGTTCGTCCCGGGGATTCGCTCCGGCAAGCCGACCGCGGACCACATCAACGAGATCCTGACGAAGATCACGATGGTGGGCGGCCTGTATCTGGCCCTGATCTCGGTGATTCCGGACTTCTTGATCGCCGGGGTGAAAATACATCACATCCCACTGATTGGCGACTGGGCCGACAATTCGATGCCACGCTGGTTTCTCGACGGGCTGAATGTGAACTTCTACTTTGGAGGAACCTCGCTGTTGATCGTCGTTGGCGTCGCCATGGACACGGTGAACCAGATCGAGGCTCAGTTGGTGATGCGACACTATGAAGGATTCACCCCTCGCGCCGGGAGGATCAAGGGGCGACGCTCGTTCTCCTAGTGAGGCCGAGTGAACGTGCCGAGTGAAAGTGGCTGGGTGACGAGAAGACCGACAAGGTCGAGACTTTTTGGGAGACGGAAGAGAAGCGAGAAGAGCAGTTGCGGCATGATCATACGCAAGAGCCCTTCCGAGTTAGAGAAAATGCGAGAGAGCGGCCGATTGGTCGCTCAGATTCTCGCCGAGCTGAGAGCCCGGGTAGAGCCGGGCGCAACGACTCTCGATCTCGAGGTCGTTGCGGAAAGGATGGTGAACGACGCGGGAGCGCGCGCGGCCTTCAAGGGATATTACGTCCCGGCGGCCGGGCGGCGGTTCCCGTGTGTTTTGTGTACGTCGGTGAATGACGAGGTGATCCACGGGATTCCCTCGAAAAAGAAAGTGCTACGACAAGGCGACATCGTGAAGATCGACATCGGGGTCCAGCTCAACGGCTACTTCGGTGATTCGGCGACTACTGTCCCGGTGGGGCGGATTAGCGAGGCCACCGAGAGGTTGCTGAAGGTGACCCAAGATTCGCTTGCGTTGGCAATCGAGCAGATGGTCGCGGGCAATCGCTTGCTCGATGTCTGTGGCGCTGTGCAGCGGCATGTCGAAGGCGAGGGGTTCTCGGTTGTGCGTGAGTTTGTCGGTCACGGCATTGGCGAAAAGCTCCATGAGGAGCCGCAGGTGCCCAATTACGTGGACGCGAAGGTCCGCAATCCGCGGCTGCGCGAAGGCATGGTCTTCGCCATCGAGCCGATGGTTTGCGCCGGAGAGCCGAAGACGCGTGTGCTGTCGGATCGCTGGACGGCCGTGACCGCCGACGGCTCTTACGCGGCGCACTATGAGCACAGTGTCGCGGTTACCGAGAACGGGCCTTGGATTTTAACGACGACGTGAGCGAACCAAAGGTAGAAAATGCGACCGTCGAGGAAGAGTTACCGAATGCGTTGTTTCGTCTCAAGCTCCCGGACCAGTCAAGCGTCCTGGCGCACGTCTCGGACCGGCGCGAGAAAGATTTCCTGCGGCTGCTGCCGGGGGACAAAGTTCAAGTTCGATTGTCGCCGTATGACGGCGGCCGCGGGCGCATCGTAAAGCGGAGCGCGAAATGAAAGTACGAGCTTCAGTTAAGAAACTTTGCAAGAACTGCAAAATCATCAAGCGCGAAGGCGTGGTGCGGGTCATCTGCACTAATCCGAGGCACAAGCAGCGACAGGGATAACCCTGCCAGGATAAATAACATGGCGCGACTCGAAGGCGTTGACCTACCGAATCATAAGAGGGCCGAGGTGGCTCTGACCTATCTCTATGGGATCGGGCGCACCCGTGCGCGTTCGCTGCTCTATCGCGCGAACATCGATTTCGGCAAGAAGATGGGCGACCTCGACGACACTGAAATCACCTCGCTTCGCAGGCTGCTCGAGGCTGAGGGGGCGGTCGAGGGCGATCTTCGCAAGGAAGTTGCGATGAACATCCGCCGGCTGATGGAGATTGGCTGCTACCGCGGCCTGCGCCACCGCCGCGGGTTGCCGGTTCGCGGGCAGCGCACCAGCACCAACGCCCGCACCCGCAAGGGGCCGCGCCGCGGACAGATTGCGAACAAGAAGAAGGTCAAGTAGGGCTTGCTGGATCAGGAAGACGAAACCAGGATAACGATACATGGCTAAGGCGAAGGGCAAAGGCAAAAAGAAGTTCAAGAGTCGCGTCAAGAAGAACATCCCCAAGGGGACGGTTCATATTCAGGCGACGTTCAACAACACGATCGTGACCTTCGCGGATGTTGAAGGGAACACGATCAGCTGGTCAAGCGCCGGCTCGATGGGCTTCCGTGGCTCGCAAAAAGGGACGCCGTTCGCCGCCCAGCAGGCGAGCTTGACCGCCGCCAACGCAGCGAAAGAGCACGGCTTGAGGGCGGTGAATGTGAAGGTTAAGGGGCCCGGAGGCGGTCGCGAGTCCGCGATACGTGCGTTGGCCACAGTGGGCATTCAAGTGACTCATATCAAAGACGTAACGCCGATTCCTCATAACGGTTGCCGTCCGCCGAAGCGGCGCAGGGTCTGAGAGGGAGCGACAACGAAATGGCTAGAAACCGAGGACCGGTCCTTCGCAGATCCCGCCGTGTGGGCATGGCGCTTGACCCGAAATCCGAGCGCTTGCTCGATCGGCGGCCGTACGTGCCGGGCCAACACGGCAAGACTCGCCGGCCTAAGAAGATGCTGGGCTACGCGATCCAGCTCCAAGAAAAGCAGCGCGCCCGCTTCATGTACGACGTGCTGGAGCGCCAGTTTCGGGGCTACTACCAGCGGGCGTCGCGTATGCCGGGCGTCGTTGGCGACAACCTGATGGCGATGCTCGAACGGCGCCTGGACAACGTGGTCTTCCGCCTAGGATTCGCGATGAGCCGCCGCATGGCGCGGCAGATCGTCAATCATGGGCATGTGGAGGTCAATGGCGGCAAGGTCGATATTCCTTCCTATCAGGTCGAGGTCGGCGACATCATCGAGATTCGCGAAAAGAGTCGCAACCATGGCGGCATTCAACTGGCGGTGGAAACCCCATTGCATAGCATGTTGCCGAGTTGGCTCGAAGCCGAGCCGCAGAGCTATCGCGGGCGCATCATCGGTACGCCCAGCAAAGAAGACGTCGAGCAAACACAGATTAACGCGCAGCTGATTGTCGAGTTGTACTCGCGTTAGTTAGCGGACAGAGTTGTACTCGCGCTAACGGACCAAGCATCGGGCCAGATCAGCAAGGAGAACGAAATAGGTATGTGGAAAGGTTTTCAAAGACCCAAGCGACTCGCCGTCGAAGGCGATAGCCTGTCCGGCACCTTTGGGCGCTTCAGCGCTCAACCGTTCGAGCGCGGCTTTGGCACGACGATTGGAAACTCGTTGCGCCGCGCGCTACTGAGCTCGATCGAGGGCGCCGCCATCACGGCCGTCAAGATCGAGGGCATCGCGCACGAGTTCAGCCCCATCCCCGGCGTCACCGAGGATGCGACCGACATCATCCTCAACCTGAAGCAGATTCCGCTCAAACTCCACGCCGACGGTTTCAGGACGGTTCGCCTCCGCGCCACCGAGGCCGGGGCGGTCTACTCGGGGCAGATCGAAGCTGATTCGGAAGTCGACATTCTCGACCCGGGCGTCTACATCGCCACGGTCAGCGAAGGCGGGTTGATCGACATCGAGATGCGCCTCAAGCTGGGCCGCGGATACGTCAGCGCCGAGCGCAACTTCGACGATGATCTGCCGCTCGGCTATATTCCGATCGATTCGGTGCACTCGCCGGTTCGCAAGGTCAACTACACGGTCGACCAAGCGCGCCTGGGGCAGATGACCGACTACGACAAGTTGGGGCTCGAAATCTACACGAACGGCGCCGTGACGCCGCAAGACGCCATCGGTCTAGCGGCGAAGCTGATCAAAGATCACATGTCGATCTTCATCAACTTCGAGGAAGAGACCGCGGCGGAAGATACCCCGGTCGACGCAGCCGCCGAGCGCTTCAATGAGCACCTCAATCGCTCGGTCGAAGAGCTCGAGCTCAGTGTGCGTTCGTATAACTGCCTCAAGAACGCCAACATTCAAACGATTGGCGATTTGGTCGTACGCAGTGAGTCCGACATGCTCAAGACCAAGAATTTTGGGCGTAAGTCGTTGACTGAAATCAGAGAAATCCTTACGGGCATGGGGCTCGGCCTGGGCATGCGCTTTGACGATCAAGGCCGGCTGATTCCGCCCGAAACGACTGAAATGGAGCTCTAGAGGCTCGAGAAGGGAACAACGGTATGCGGCATCGAAAAGGCGGCTTTAAGCTGCAACGGGACCCGTCGGGGCGGCGCGCGTTGCTGCGTGGGCTGACGACGAGCGTGATCTTGGAAGATCGCATTGTGACGACGGTGACCAAGGCGAAGGCCGTCCGTCCACAGGTCGAGAAGATGATCACGCTGGCCAAACGCGACACGCTGCACAGTCGCCGCAAGGCTGCCGCCTACCTGCAATCGCCCGAGGCGGTTCAGAAGCTGTTCGATCAGCTGGGACCCAAGTTCGCCGACCGTCCCGGCGGCTACACGCGCATCATGCGAGTGGGCTTCCGCAAGGGCGACGGCGCTGAAGAAGCCATCATCGAGCTGATCGGGGCGGATCTGAAGAAGCGCGCTGAAGAGCGCCGCAAACGCCGCGAAGAGCGCCTCAAGCAGCAAGAAGAGGAAGGCGGCGAAGCAGCAGAGTAGCGGTCCCGTGCGATCGCTGATATGAGGCGTATGGACCCCCCTAGGCTCGTGCTTGCCCTTGCGGCCATCACGCTTGCCTCGTGCAACGCCGTTAGCCGCGACGGAGTTGCCGCGACGGTAGACGGGGCGCCGGTCACCTACGTCGAGCTAGAGAAGTACTACCAGACACAGACCCAGGACCAAGAGGCCCCCGCTGATCCCGACCAGGAGCGCATGCTGCGGCTCAACCTGCTGCGTGAGCTGATCGATCGAGAGATCCTGCTGCAGCGGGCGGAGGGGCTCGGCCTGATGGCGGTCGACAGCGAGGTCGACGCTAGGCTTGAAGAATACCGCGCGCCGTTTCCCGACGACGAAGACTTTGAGCGCTCCCTTGCCGAGCGACAGATGACCCTTCAGGAACTGCGGGAAGAGATCCGGCGTTCGCTCACGATCGAGAAGCTCTTCAACAAGGAAATCAGCTCGCGGGTCAAAGTGACCGAGGCGGAGCTCAAGGAATACTACGAGCAGAACAAGGCTCAGTTCACCTTGGCTGAGCAGCACCTGCACATGGCGCAGATCCTGGTGACTCCCACTCCCGAGACTCCTGTACCGAATCTACTCAATGACGATGCGGCCGACAAGGAAGCGGCGCAGGCGAAGATCCGCATGATCGAGGACCGGCTCGCGAATGGCAAAGATTTTGCGACCCTGGCCCAGAACTATTCCGAGGACACGGTATCGACGGCCAATGGCGGGGACATGGGGTTTATTCCCCAGTCGTCGCTCGAGAAGGCCGACATTACGCTACGGCGGGCGGTTGCGGCGCTGTCAGTGGGAGATACTTCGCCGGTGCTCGAGAGCGGCGGGCAGTATCGGCTGATCCAGTTGATTTCGAAGGAGGCTGCCGGCGAGCGGGCGATCTCGGATCCGCGGGTTCAACAGGTCATGCGCGAGACGTTGACGAACCGCAAGGATCAACTGGCCAAGGCGGCGTACTTGGAAGTCGCGCGTAGCGAGGCCGAGGTGGTTAACTACTACGCCAAGGGTGTAGTCGACAGCTTCGGGTTGCCGGAATAGGGGTAAGGGTTTCCCTGCCTGCCGGAGTCAGCGGTAGCCCTTGAGCCGCGACCGTGAGGGAGCGGTCGGATGAGGCCACCCACTTCATCCGACCGCTCCCTCACGGTCGCGGCTCAAGCGAACGCGGCTCTGGCCAGACGGCCATCGGTTTGCCCTGCCCTTCGAGCAGGTATCTTATCGCCCGAATCACTTTGTCCCGGCCATTGACCGTCTTTGATGCTGCCGTGTCTGGCCCAACGCTTTGAGCGCTCCTCCCCCGCTCGGTTCAGCGCCTGGCCGGCGTAGACCTTGAAGGCGTTCATTGCTTTCTCCGGGTCGCCCTCCAGCGTCACGACTACGTGAACGTGATTCGTCCTTACGTGGCAAGCGTCAAGCATCCATTCGCGATAGCGGCAAACCTCCCGGATCGCATCAAGCGCAATTCGCCGGGCCCGGCGGTCGAGCCGATAGGCGGGCTCTTTCATCAGGCCTAATTCAATCTTTTGGCGCGATTCGCTCTCTGGGCGAAGCCTCGAACCGGGCTGATTGTGGAACCGGTCTACGGAGCCACGAGCATCGCCATGCAGATGCTGCCCGTAGCAGGCAAAGGTGATCAAGTAGGCGCCCGAGTCGCGACCGTCCGTCACGACATCAAGGTCGTGTTGGGGATGGCTTCGACCCGCGGACCTGCGCCAACTTGTCTTTGGCGTTCTCGGCGATCAGGTCGTTCGGGTAGTTCTGAACAATCCCTTCGAACTCCGAGGCGGCATCGTCGTTGCGGCCCAATTCAAGCAAAGACATGCCTTTCTTGAACTGCGCTTGGGGCGCCCAGCCTCCCGTCGGATACCGCTCGAGCACCACATCGAACTCCTCGACCGCTTTCTCGTAGTCCTTCTTGACGTAGGCGATCTGCGCGATATACCACTGCGCGTCGACGGCGCGTGCGCTTTCCGGCGACAAGTTCAGAAAATCTCGGAACTGCGGCTCGGCGAAGTCGTAGTTCCCACGTTGGAAGTCCTGGATGGCGGCGGTGAGAAACTCTTCGCCAAGTCCCCCCTGGTCGCCGGCCGGCGCGCCGTAGGACGGGGGCGGCAACGTCGTCAGGTGGTCCTTCACATCGGCGACCTCTTGCTGGAGCCGGGCCACCATGGAGTTGGACTCTTCAACCGCTTCACGAAGCGAGGCGTACTGATTCGTCAGCGCATCGACTTTTGCGGCCGTGCGATTCAAGGGCAGTTCGATCGCGTCGGCCTGCT
This sequence comes from Bryobacterales bacterium, assembly GCA_965247515.1. Lineage (GTDB taxonomy): Bacteria > Acidobacteriota > Terriglobia > Bryobacterales > UBA6623. Next base: position 4,578,009 of record OZ252029.1, read on the forward strand.
TGTTTATGCTGCGCTCGATCACCGCGACTTGTTGGGTCAGCTTTGTTGAGGTCTCCAAGCTCTGCTTGAGCAGCGCTTCGAGCGCGGCAATACGCTCGTTGATCTTTTGATCGGCGATCCGCCTGTTCTCTTGGAACACGACGATATCGCGCTGCAGAGCTAGGATTTCTTTCTTCTGCCCAAACGCCGCTCCAACTGAGAGTATACAGCCGAGCGTCCAGACAATCAAGCGCGAGTAGGGGTGAAGTTGCATCCTGAAGCAGAGCCTCCTAAGTCCGTTCTCACTCCCTTGGGACGGGACCGGGGCAGACAAGGTTCCGATTCCGCTAGCTTAGCAATATTCAAAACGCAAAAAGGGGAGCCGCCCGAAAAGCGGCTCCCCGTGAAGAGGGTAACTCGACCGATCTTTTCGAACCGAAGGTTCGTGGACCGATCCTATTGAACCGGTGTGAAGTGCGCGCGGCGGTTGCGCTGGTAGCAGCTCTCGTCAGCCGAGCTGCACTGCGGACGCTCTTCGCCGTAGCTCACGGTACTCAGTTTGCTCGAGGCGACGCCAAGGTTGACCAAGTAATCCTTGGCGGCGGCGGCGCGTCGATCGCCCAGAGCGAGGTTGTACTCGTTGGTTCCGCGATCGTCACAATGGCCTTCGACCAGGACTTTCCCGTTGGGGAAGTCCGAGAAGACGCCCTTGAGAGCCGTCGAGTTCGCGCGTAGCGTCGAAGCCGCATCCGCGCGAATGTCGCTCTTGTCGTAGTCAAAGTAAACGTCCTTGACCGACTCGGTAATCCGCCCAGGAAAGCCAATCTCAACCGGCGGCGGCGGCGGCGGCGGCGGCGGCGTGCGCACGGTCACGGTCGCGGAAGCGGAAGCCTCTCCGCCTTCGCCCTTCACCGTGACGCGATAGGCAGTCGTCCGGGTCGGGAAGACTTCGCGCGAACCCGCGGTCGGAACTGTTCCGATGCCCTGGTCGAGCGACGCGCTGGTGGCGTTCGACGACGACCACTTCAGGGTTGTCGACTTGCCACGCTCGATCGAACTTGGTTCCGCGGACAGGCTGACCGTCGGCTTGTCCGGCTCCGGCGGCGGTGGTGGCGGCGGCGGCGGTGGCGGCGCCGTCGCGACGGGAACTTCTTTCTTGCAACCCGCACCGACGGAAAACGCCAGCACGACGCAAAGCAAAATCAGCGCGACCTTTCTCTTGTTGGTCATTGAACTCTGTAGCCTCCTCACTTGTAGCTTCTCGACACGCTCGCCATCATCCGGGGGGACGTGTCGGGTTTGAACTCTCTATCGTACTCCCCAAACGGGTGATTGATTACGTCCGCGGGTCGTTAATTTTCGAATCTTTGTCCCATCGGCCCGCATTGTCCAGAGTTGCGAGCCTCCCGAGCGATCCGACGAAAACACGATATGCGTACCACTCGGCGAAAAAGACGGACTCTCGTTTCGTCCAGCGCCGTGCGTTAACTGTACCAAGTTTTGCGTTGCCACGTTCACCAAGAAGATGTTGTAGTTACCGGGTTCGAACCCGCGCGTCCACGCGAACGCGATGTTCTCTCCCTGAGGATCCCAAGCGGGCTGCACCGCATCTCCTCCTCCAAGCGACAGGCGCCGAACATTCGCCCCGTCACTATCCATGAGATACACCTGAGGTGTGCCCGAACGGTCGTCAACATAGGCGATTTGCGCGCCCGTCTTGGGGTTGACCGTTGGATCCACAGCGATCGAACGAGAATAAGATATCCTGCTCAGGTTCTTGCCGTCAAGGTCGGAGCGATAGATCTGCGTATGCCCGATGATCGACGAGGCGTAGTAAAGCGCCGATCCGTCGGTCGTGAAGGTCGGTGTCGTGTTGAGCGAAGCGGTCTGGTTGTAGAACGTTAGCCGGCGACCGGTCTCCATGGCTTGCATGTAGATTTTCGGCGTTCCCTCGATGAAGGTTGTGTACGCCAGCCGTGAGCCGTCAGGGGAAATCGCGGGGCCAATCGTAAGGTTCTTGAAATTCGTGAGCTGGCGGAGGTTGGCGCCGTCGTAGTCCATCGAATAGATTTCCTTCTCACCGCTCCGGTCCGAGACGAAGTAGATGCGACTGCCGGCGAGACCAACGCCGAGGCCGAGGTTTTGCAGGATGTCGCGCGAGAAGTCGTGCGCGACCTGGCGGGCGCCGGATTCGTTCATGTCGCCGTAGTAGCGTTTGCCGAAGACGTAGGCGTCGGCGCTGGTTTCTTGCGTAACGTCGACGACCCAGCCGTTGAGAACGAAACGATCGTTGGCGGCCTCGAGCTTGCCGATGACTAGATAGAGCGTTGCGACAGGCGGCTGTGCCCAGCCCTGTGCGAACAGGCCGCGGTCGCCGGCGTTCTCAGGCAGGCGTTCGATGTCGAACTGCATGTCTTCAGGGCGTTGGGGCGCGGTGCGCGGGTAGAAGCTCTTGGAAATCATGTCGAGCGTGCCGGCGGCCTCGAGATCGTTCCAGAGCGTGGTGTTGAACGTTTCTTGGGCGTCGGGGTCGACCGCGCCGCGCAAGTCGGGCGCGGCGATCTTGGGGGTGGCCCCATCGCCGACGATATTTCCAACGATCTCCGCCTGTTGAGCGGACAACAGCGTAGCGGCGAGAGGAAGCAGGATCAGGATTCGGATTTTCGTCATTTAAGTCGGAACCACATTTCCACTAGGATGGCTGGCCGGCGCATTGCCGGAGGTAGGGGACGAAACGGGTTGACGTTCACGACGGCGCGGTGGGCCGAGTAGTCCAAGCTGCGATTGCCGCTCGACTCCACCACCCGAATGCGATCGATCGCGCCATTCCTCAGTATCCGGAACTGGACAACTACGGGTTTGCTCGATGTCCCGGCGATTTGACCCATGCTCTTGCTCCACTCCTGCGATAGGCGACGCTGCAGAGCCGTCGCGTAGCCGCCAAAGCCGGTGCCGAAGGGGTTGCGTCCTTGCACCCCAATGCCGCCGGCGGATTCCCTTTCTTGGCCCGAGAAGATCGGGTCGCTAGCCTGTGCTCCGGTAGTCGAAGGGACCTGGTTATCCGGTTGTTCCTTCTTGTCGGCGCGGGCCTGCTCTTGCCGCTGTGGCCGCGGTTTGCGAGCCTCCTCCACCTCGACGGCTTCGGGTTCGGGGTCGGGCTCTGGCGGGGCCGGCTCGGGCTTTTCTTCCGGCGCCGGGACTTGGTGCGTAACCGGGTTGGCGACCGGGTTGGGTTCGGCGCGAGGAACGTTGATGGGGATGCCGGTTAGAGTGACCGCCACCGCCGTGCCTTTGTCGCCATCCGGGTCGCCGAGCGGCATCGCGTCGGGCGTGAGGAAGCCCCAACCAATCATCACCGCGAACAGCGCGGCATGGCACGACAACGAGACCGCCACGGGGCGGCCGAGGGCATTGTCGGATTGGCGCTTATCGCTCATGCAAAACGGGCGTAGCAAGCTACGCCCCTACCTGTTGGGAGGCCGACCGCCGTTGTAGGGGCGTAGCTTGCTACGCCCGCTATCACTGCTGCTCCAATGGCTTGGTGACCATGTTCACGTCGATCTTGCCCTGACACGCTTCCAGCACCGGCGCGATCACCTCCCATGGGGTTGCCTCATCGGCCCGTAGGTAGAGCGCGGGGCGCTCCTGGGACCCCGGCTCAATCCCGGAATCCTCGAACACCCGTAACGGCACATCCGCAGGCGTCACCGGATCCGTGTTGTAGTAAATCTCCCCATTAGCCGTGACGTTGACGAACGGATGATCCTCGGGCGAGCTCGCGATCTCCCTCGTCTTCGGCACGTCAATCTCGAGCCCAAAGTCGGCAATCCCAGCCGTGATCATGAAGATGATCAGCAATACCAAGACGACATCGACAAAGGGTGTGACGTTGATAGTGGCTAAAGGTTCGTCATCGCCCGGACGCTGAGGTGAAAAAGCCAAACCTTATCGCCTCGTAATCCTAGGGTCGCGCGGCAGCGGCCGCGGTACAAGGTTGATCTTCACGCCGGCCGATCCGCACTCGGCCAAGACTTGAGCGACGAACTTGTACGGCGCGACTCGATTCACCCGCAGAAAGACCTCGGGCGATTCCGGATTCGCCCGCTTCGCCAGCGGGACCACGTCGTAGATGCTGATCACCCTCTCGTCGAGCACGATCTCACCCTCGGACGAAATCGAGATTGTATTCGACGAGCGCTGAGGTTGCGCCTTCACCGTCGTCGTTGGCGGCACCGACACCCGCATCCCAAACTCGACGACCGCCGCGGTGATCATGAAGATGATCAGCAGCACCAACACAACGTCGACGAATGGCGTGACATTGATGTCCGCCAGCGGCTCGTCGTCGAAGTCTGATTGAAAACGTTGCAACTTCGTTAGCGTATGGCCCGGGTTCGCTCGAAAGCGACTTCTTCTGGCTCTCCGTAGTCGCGCTCGGCGATGTTGAAGAATTCCAGGGCGAAATCGTGCATGCGTCCACGGATCTCGCGGATCTGCTGAGAGAAGTGGTTGTAGAAGATCAGCGCCGGGATCGCGGCAAACAGCCCCGCGGCGGTCGCGATCAACGCTTCAGCGATTCCAGGAGCGACGGCCCGTAACGTCGCGCCCCCGGCCTGGCCCAATCCGCGGAACGACTCGAGTACGCCCCACACGGTGCCGAACAGGCCGATAAAGGGCGTTGCCGAAGCGGTTGTCGCCAACCAGCCCATGCTCGACGTCAGGCGCGCCGTCTCTTCATTCGCGCCAAGCTGCATAGCGCGCTCGAGCGAATCGGGCGAGCGAATCGAGCCATGCTTGTTCACCTGCCGAGCGAGCTCCTTGTAGCCGTAGTCGAAAACAGTGACCATGGGCGTTGGACGAAACTGCTCGCTTCCGGCGTTCATCTCGGCGAGCTGACCCACGCGGCGAAATGCGCTCAAGAACTGCGAATCTTTCTTCGTCGCCTTGCGAAGCATGCCCCACTTCGACCAAGCGATCGCCCACGAGAAGATCGAGAAGGAGAGCAGCACCAGCAGCACAAACTGCGCCAGCGGCCCGGCATCGATCACCATCTGGAGCAGATCCGACGTCATTGCGGGAGCTTCGCCCGACATCTCCATGGCGGCGGCGTCTAGGGTTTCGTCGCTAACTTCGGTGTCTGTGGCTGGAACGGCTTGCAGCAGTAGTGCAAACAACGGGGGAACGTTCAAAATCTTCCTCGAGAGGGGCGCGGAGAAAGGCCGGTTACTCTTTCGAATCTAGCACAATAAGTAGTCGCTCCTCGACCCGGCTCGGACGCGTTCTCTGAGCCGCCTGCGTCAGCGGGCGGTATTCCTGTTGGAGTTGTGGCTCTCGCATGGGGCGCGGGAAGACACCCCGCTCACGCAGGGTGCTCGGATTCCTGCCAGACTTGTGCAGAATTGAAGGACATAGGAACTCACGAAGATGCTTCACGAGCTCGACATTGAGAACTATGCGGTCGTTGAGACGCTGCGCGTCGGTTTCCACGAAGGTCTGAATCTGCTAACGGGCGAAACCGGAAGCGGCAAGTCGATCGTCGTCGATTCGCTGGCGCTGCTGTTTGGCGAACGCGCCAGCGCCGACCTGGTGCGGGCCGGGGCGGGGAAGGCGCGCATCTCGGGCGTGTTCGACGCGCCGACCGCGAAGGAATTTGAGGCCCTCGCCGAGGAGTTCGGAATTGAAGACGGCGAGCTGATTCTCGAACGTCAAATCCTCGCGAGCGGCAAGACGCGAGCATACGTCAACGGGCGGGCCATGACGGTGTCGATACTGCGACAGCTCGCGCCGCTGCTGGGGGACATTCACGGCCAGCACGACCAGCAAGAGTTGTTTTCTGAAAAAGCCCAACTCGCAATGATCGACGCGTTCGCAAACGTCTCAAAGCAGGTCGCCCGAGTTTCCCAGGTATATGCCGAGTGGCGCGCCGCCCAAGCCAAACTTGCCGAACTGCGCGGAAGCGAGCAGGAGCGTCTCCGTCTGCTCGACCTCTACAAGTTTCAGAACCAGGAGATCGCCGAGGCCAGTCTGAGCCCGGACGAGGACGGTCGTCTCGGGGGCGAACGTTCGCGCCTGCAGAACGTCGAGCAGCTTCGTGAGGCCGGCAGTCGTGCCTACGACGCGCTCTACGAGTCGTCTGAATCAGCGTCCACGCAGCTCAAGTCGGCCCAGGATGCGCTCGACGAATTGGCCGGGGTCGACTCGTCACACGCGGAGTCTCGTGAATCGATAGCGGCTGCTCGAGCAGCCGTCGAGGACGTGGCGTTTGAGCTTCAAAAGTATCTCGATAGTCTAGAAGCCGATCCGCGGCGGCTGGAAGATATCGAGGATCGCCTGGCGATGATCGACCGCCTGAAGCGCAAGTACGGCAGGACGCTCGAAGAAGTGATCGCCTACGGCGAAGAAGTCAGGGCGAAGGTCGCACAACTCGATAGCAGCGAAGAAAGCGCGGCGGCGCTCGAGGCCGAGATCGGGCGGATCCGCGAGAAATACCTTCAGCTGGCGGAGGCTCTGTCGGCCAAGCGGAAGAAGGCCGCCGAAAAGCTCGGGAAGCTCGTCCAAGCCGAGCTGGGCGCCGTCGCGCTGCAAAAAGCTCAGTTTCACATCGCCACAGAGCCGGGAGAGCCCAGCGCCGGCGGGATCGACCGCATCCGCTTCGAGTTCAGCGCCAACCCCGGTCAGCCCTTGAAGTTGCTGGCGGAGGTGGCCTCGGGCGGCGAGCTTTCGCGACTGACATTGGCGCTCAAGACCTGCCTGGCGCCGCGGGGTTCGCGAAAGCGATCGGGCGTGGCGCGAACCCTTGTGTTTGACGAGATCGACACCGGCGTGGGCGGCCGCGTGGCCGAAGCGATCGGACGCCGTCTTAAGGGACTCGCCGGCGCAAACCAGGTGCTGTGTGTGACGCACCTCCCCCAGGTTGCCGGTTTTGCCGATGCGCACTACTTTGTAGACAAGGCTGAGAAAAACGGACAAACCTTCGCGACGATCAGCGAACTATCCTCGTCCGAGCGCGTTGCGGAGCTCGCCAGGATGCTTTCGGGTGAAGAAGTGACCAAGGCTGCTGAACAGAACGCACGCCAGATCTTAAAGCGCGCGAAATCGGCCTGACGCAGGAAAGAGGGCTTGGCATGCCAAGCCCCTACGGCCGGTCTTTGTCGGGCTCCGCCGCGCTCGCCTCGTCCAAGGCTAGCTGGCGCGTCAGGTCGGCTAACTTGGATTCCAGCTCTCGAAGCCTCGAAAGCAGCACCAGGCAAAAGAACGAGAGCCCTACGACGCCGATGTAGGTGACTAGGTCAGCCCCTCGGCCGACTCCGACCAACATCGCCAGCCAGTTCGCCAGGTCGGGAATCGCCACCAGCCCGACACCTACGAATCCCAGAAAGAGTACGATCGCCCGATCCCAGTGTGACGAGCGCAGCCAGCGAAAATAGGCCACCACCCCGACCACCATGAACACGATCAGGATCGGCTGGATCAGCGTCATCGCAGGAGTTTGCCCGCCAGTAGGTCCCAGACGATGCTGAAGGCGCTCGCCAAAGGCTGGCCTTTCTGCTTCGAGTAGTCCGTATAGCGGACTCTAACCGAAACCTCCGCGATGTGCAGCCCGTTGGCGCGAGCCTCCGAAATGATTTCGGTCGCGTGCGCGTAGCCGTTTTGGCCCAAGTGGATCCGCTGGGCCGCTTCACGCGACAGCGCCCGAAATCCGTTATGAGCGTCGCTGAGCCAAACGCCCGTCACCAGACCGTTAAGGACGGCCCCAATCCTGAGGGCGACTCGCTTTACTAGGGGCGCCTCCAGGCTTCCGCCCGAGTCAAGAAAACGAGATCCCACGGCGAGGTCGGCCCGGCCGGCTACGACCGGAGCGATCAGTTTCTCGATTTCCTCGGCACGGTGTTGACCATCGGCGTCGAAGTGGACGAGAAGTTCCGCGCCCTGCGAGAGAGCGTACTCCATGCCGGTCCGCAGCGCCGCACCCTGGCCAAGATTCACTCGATGCCGTAGCGCGTGGACGCCTATCGACTTCGCGCGTTTGAAGGTCAGATCGTCGGAGCCGTCGTCGACAACAACAATCTCGTACCCCGCCGCCCGCACCGGTTCGAGCACGCTTGGCAAAACCAGCGCCTCGTTGTAGGCCGGCACGATGACCCAGGTGGAGCTCACTTCGCCTCTGGCGCCAGCGTAGCAGACACCCGGAGCCGCGACCGTGAGGGAGCGGTTTTCGCAACTTCGGGCAACCGCTTGCTGAGGGGATGTGAAAAAATGTCGGGAATCCAATTCCGGCAAGACGGGCTTGGCATGCCAAGCCCCTACGTCGTTGAAAACAAACGATCGTCCGTAGGGCGAGGCATGCCTCGACCGTCTTTCGCGCTCAACGGGCGATTTTTTCACGGCCCCTGACGCGCGCGGCTCCGGGGCTCGGCGTAAACTCGACTCGTCTGTTCAGATGCTCCGGTTGTCGGCGGGCTAGTTGATACAATTGGCGGGCCCCGCATGCAGCTCTATACCAAGATTCTCATCGGCCTGATCGCGGGAGGCGTCTTCGGCGCGGTCGCCAATGTGGCGGACATCGGTTGGCTCAAGAGCTTCCTGATCGCCTTAGAACCCATCGGGACCGCCTTCATACGAGCGATCACGATGGTGGTCATTCCGCTTGTCGTCGCGAGCCTGACGGTCGGGGCGGCGTCGCTCGGAGACATCACGAAGCTGGGGCGGATTGGTGGCAAGACCCTCGGCTACTACATGGTGACGACGGCTCTGGCCGTGGTCATCGGCCTAGGGGTATCGAACATATTCGCCCCCGGCAGCGGCGTCGCGGAAAGCACTCGCGAGTCACTGGCCGCCCAGTTCCAGGGCCAAGCGGCCGAGAAGATGGAGCTCGCAGCGAATGCGCCGGCTGTATTGGACGTCCTGCTCGGCATCATCCCACCGAACCCCGTGCGGGCGGCCGCCGACTTCGAGCTGCTCCCCTTGATCTTCTTTTCGGTGATTTTCGGCGCTGCGCTGAGCGTGCTCCCCGAAGAGAAGCGCAAGCCGACTCTCGGGTTCATGGAAGGGCTCAACGACGCCTCGATGTTGATCATCGGCTGGATCATGAAGATCGCCCCCTACGCGGTCTTCGCACTGATAGCAGCCGTGGTCGCCCAGTTTGGGCTCGATCTGCTCAAGAGCCTCATCGGCTATTCACTGGTGGTCGTTGGAGGGCTGCTGCTGCACATGTTCGGAACGGTCGCCCTGATGGTTCGTTTTGCGGCGAAGCTGAACCCGCTTGACTTCTATCGCAGGGTCGCCGCGGTGCCGTTGTTTGCGTTCTCGACTTCGTCGTCGAGCGCGACTCTGCCGGTAACGATTCGGACGGCGGAGAACCGCTTGGGCGTTTCGAAGGAGGTCAGCAGTTTTGTCTTGCCGCTCGGCGCGACAATCAACATGGACGGGACCGCGCTCTATCAAGCTGTAGCGGTGATGTTCATCGCTCAGATCTATGGCATCCCGATGGACCTAGGCGCCCAACTCACGATCGTGTTGACGGCGACGCTCGCCTCGGTTGGGTCGGCCGGGGTGCCCAGCGCCGGCCTGATCACGCTGATCATCGTGTTGCAGTCGGTCGGGCTGGCCGACAAAGTCGAGGCCGGAATCGCGCTGATCCTAGGCGTGGATCGGATTCTTGACATGCTGCGGACTTCGGTCAACGTGACCGGAGATTTGTCTTGCGCGGCGTTTGTAGCGCGTACCGAGGGCGAGAATCTCTCCGAGCACCCTGCGTGAGTGAGCGGGTGTTTCTCCAGCAACCGCCCGCTTACGCAGGCGGCTCCGACTGCTCGCGCATGCTAGAATGGCCCGGCTAATGTTAGGCCGCGTCGAGGCCCAGGGCCTTGTTAAAGAGTTTCGAACCTACAAACGAAAAGAGGGACTCCTAGGCGCGGTCCAGGATCTTTTTCGACGCGAGTACTCGACGCTGCGAGCCGTCGACGAGGTTTCGTTCTCGATCGAGCCAGGCGAGATGGTCGGCTACATCGGCCCCAACGGCGCCGGCAAATCCACCTCGGTCAAGATGCTGACCGGCATCCTCGTCCCCAGCGCGGGGCGGGTCGAGGCGAACGGCTTCGTCCCCTACCAGCAGCGCATGGCCTATGTGCGCACGATCGGCGCGGTCTTTGGCCAAAGGACCCAACTCTGGTGGGATATCGCGGTCGTCGAGTCCTTCCGGCTGCTCAAGGAAATCTACGACGTCTCGGACTCCGACTACGCCCAGCGCATGAAGCGCTTCGACGAGATTCTCGAGCTCGACCGCTACTTGAATCAACCGGTCCGCAAGCTGAGCCTCGGCGAGCGGATGCGTTGCGACATGGCCGCGGCGCTGTTGCACAATCCGCCCCTGCTGTTTCTCGATGAGCCGACCATCGGCCTCGATCTGCTGGCGAAAGACAATATTCGGCGCTTTCTCAAAGAGATCAACGACGAGTTCGGCACGACCGTCCTGCTGACGACCCACGATCTGGCTAATATCGAGCAGTTGTGTGAACGGTTGATGATCATCGACCACGGCAAGATTCTTTTCGACGGCCCGGTCGAGCAGCTCAAGCGGATGCTTTGGCGCCAGACCCATATTCGGCTCGATCTCAAGGATCGCGAGCAGGCGCCGCTGCTCGAGGCGCTGCGAATCGAGCAAGTCGAGCTCGCGAAGGTCGACGAGCTGACGTATCGCTTGTCGTTCTCACGCGACGACTATTCGACCGGCGACTTGATCCGCCAGGTGGTCTCAGCGGTCGACGTGCGCGACATTTTCATCGAAGAAGAATCGATCGAGGATATCGTCAAGCGGGTGTATACGGGCCAGGCGGAGTCGGCGTTGCAGGGACGCTGACGAGAAAGCTAAATGCTAAAGTGAAGCTGGGGCGTTGGATAGATGCCAATTACATTGAGCTCCAGGCTGGAGCGGATGGTCGAGGCCAAGATCAAAAGCGGCGAGTTCGAGACCGCCGAAGCGGTTTTAGAAGCCGCGCTCACGGGGCAGAACGGGAGGCACCGCCGCCCGCGGTTGAGCCCGAGCGAGGGGGTAGCGGCGCTCGAAGCGCTGTTCGCGGAAGTTGACCGGGACCCGTCACCGCGCAAGACTCCATTGCCGCCTGAGGCCTTCGATCGAGCTTAGCGGTACGACGACCGTTGCTAAGTGGACTATTTCGTCGACACCAGCGTCCTGGTTCGCGCCCTCCACCCGACCGATCCGAACTCTTCGGTTGCACGGAGGTCGCTCGTGACACTGTACGGACGGGGAGACATTCTTTGGCTTCTGCCTCAAAACGTCGCTGAATTCTGGGTGGTTGCCACCCGGCCGGAGTCGGAAAACGGTCTTGGCTTTCCACCGAACCGGGCGGCCCGATGGCTTCGCCGCTACGAACCCATGTTTGAGGTCCTCTATGAGATTGAAAGCGTCTACGACGAATGGAAGAATCGCATTCGCACGTTGGAAATCCGTGGGAAGCAGGCTCACGACGCTCGGCTCGTGTCGGCGATGATCGTACACGGTATTCCCACCGTTCTGACTCTGGACATACGGCATTTTGGCCGGCATTCGGGCATCACCGTTGTGAGCCCGGCTGACATCTAGCGCCCGGCATGACCGCGTCTCTCGCCCTTCCCCAGACACTACGCCACTACCGCGAGTACGCCCGTGTCGGCTTCGTGAACATCCTGGCGTTTCGTCTGCGCTACTACACCGGCGTCGTCACCTACCTGATCAACGTCTCGGTTTACTACTTCATCTGGAAGGCGCTCTACGCCACCGACGCGGAGTTCGCACGTGGATTCAGCTTCGACGAGATGACGACCTACGTCGCCGTGGGCTGGATCATCCGGACCGTCTACTTCAACAACATAGACAGCAACATCACGACCGAAGTGCAGAGCGGCAACATCGCGGCCTCCATGCTCAAGCCGACCAGCATTCAGGCCATGTTCATTGGGCGCGCAATCGGCGAATCCTCGTTCCGCCTGATTCTCTTGACGATTCCGACGGCGTTGGCGATCAGCTGGATCTTCCCGGTCTCGGGGCCGGCGAGCGCCCCGCACTTTGGCGCGTTCGTCGTGTCGCTTGCCGCCAGCGTAATGCTCATGGGCGCGCTGAACTTCATCGTCGGCGCGTTTGCGTTGCGAACGAAATCGATTCTGGGCCTGTTGCGGGCGAAGTATTACGTCCAGGAGCTGTTGTCCGGACTCCTCGTGCCGATGACGCTGTTCCCCCCGATGCTCGAGGACGCGCTGGCCTACCTGCCCTTTCAGCACATTGCTTACACCCCTCTGCGGATCTACCTCGGAAAGCTCGATGGCGTCGAACTTGCCACGGCGCTGGCGGTTCAGTGGGGCTGGGCAGCCGCTCTGCTACTGTTCGGAAGCTGGTTCTGGGACCAGATGGCGAAGAAAGTGACGATACAGGGCGGCTGACCGCCTATTACCGCCTATAATGCAAGCACTGATGGTGCGGCTCTTCGCGGCGATCACACTAGCGGCTCCCCTCCTGCTAGCGCACCCAACCGCGGTCTTCACTCTCGACGTGAAGCGCCCCGAGCTGGTCGTCGCAGCGCAGCGCTCGCTGCAGGCCACCTTCGACCAATGGTCCAAACGCTGCACTTCGACTGAGCGCGACGAGTCGTACACTCTGAAGTGCCCGGCGACGGCCCATGACTGGGGGGGTATTGACTAGACCGGCGACCGTCGCCCTGTTTCGCGACCTCGATGAAGTCCTCTACATCGCCGGCTGCCCGATCTTTGAAGACGAAGACGAGCCGCGAGATCCCGACAATCGCAAATCCGAGCAAGAAAAGGAATCGACTTCCGAGCTCGAGAGAGATTGCCTAGAGATCGAACCCGGTCACACTTTCAGCGCGGAAGTCGACCCCAAGCGAATGGAGATCGTGTTCCGGGGCAAGCAACTGCCCATGACGGTCTACAAGGTGACTCAGCCCGAACGCAAGCTCGGTTCTCCGCGAGGTGCCAAACCGTCGCACGTCCCCGTACGGCACGCCGGGCCCGAGACATCGACTGTATATGAACCTCTCAAGGGGCCCGAGCCGCACTGGGAGCCTCCGACCGTGGCTCCGTCCGCCGCCCAACGGCGCGGCTCCAAGCGTTCAGCGGACGATCCCGGTCCGGCCAAGACCTCGCTTCGCACCGGCGTCGTCGAGCTACGATGCAGCGCCGGCGCTCGGGACGTCTATATCGACGGCTGGTTCATGGGAAAGGCGCCCCTCACCGTCCCCCTACCCGCCGGCCGGCATGAGCTCCAGGCGTTCGTGAAAGGGCTCAAGCCGATTCAAAAGGCTTTTGTCATCGAAGCGGGAGACACGTTGCAACTAGAAGCGTGTGGGCCCACGAGCCCCGAACGCAAGTGAGCGGGTGCAGAGTAAGTCGGGTCGTCAACAGCGCCACCCGCTCACTGGCGTTCGGGGCTCATGAGGCGCACGACCGTCTCCAGGTGATACGTCTGCGGAAACAAGTCCACCAACGTCATCGACCCAATCTGATACCCGCCTCCGGTCAGCTCTTTGAGATCTCGGGCAAGAGTCGCGGGATCACACGAAACCAATGAAATCTCGCCGGGCTTGATCCTCAACAACTCGTCGGTGACCTCTGGACCCAGTCCCGCCCGGGGCGGATCCGCGACCACAAAATCAACACGCCCGGTGTGCCCGGCCAAGAACTTGTCGACGTTGAGATGCGCCGACCGGACCGTCGCCCCGGCGCGCTCGGCGTTGAACTGCAGGCTGCGAACCGCCGCGCCGCTCGAATCAACGCCCGTGACGTGTTCGAACCGGCGCGAGATCGGCAGCGTCAGCAGCCCGACGCCGGCGTAAAGGTCGAGCGCGCGCTCGCCGCTGGCCCCCGATGTCGCCGCCTCAGTGAGGGCCTCGGTCAGAAAACGGTTCACCTGAAAGAACGACCGACTCCCCACTCGAAACATGTCGCCGCCGCTGGGGTAGTCGATGTATTCGCCCGGAGTCAGGCCCGGAATCCGCTCGGCGCACCAATCGAAAAACTTCTTCGCAATCGGCTTCCCGCTGCGGCGGACGTTCAACTGCACCTGGGTCTCGTTGGTGAAAAACTCGATTTCTTTCAGAAAGCCCGGGAAGCGCTTCTCCCCCGCCATCTCGGTGATCGTCGCTTGGATTTCGTTGAGCTTCGGCGAGTTCACAGGACAACTTGTCGTCGAGACTAGCGCGTGCGAGCCGGCGGCGAGGAAGCCCGTTTGCGGCCCCTTGGCCCGCTTTCGCACCTGAAGCTGCGTGCGATTGCGATACCCCCAAGGCTCGCCAACCAAGGTTTGGACCTCGCCGGCCCACTCAATTTTCCCGATCCGAGCAAGCGTCTCCCGCAAGATCGACTCCTTGAACTTGACCTGCTCTTGGTAGGGGATGTGCTGGTAATGGCAGCCCCCGCATTCGGTGAACACCGGGCACTCGGGCGTGAGGCGAGCGCTCGACTGCCGTTGCCAAGCGATCGGCCTCGCGTGAGCTAAACTGCCACGTTCACGAACGATCTCGGCGGATAGCCGCTCGCCCGGCAGCACATAAGGGATCAGCGCGGTTCGCCCATCGAGCCGCGCCAGACCCTGCCCGCCATAGACGAGTTTCTCGATCTCAACGTCAATCATCGACATAAAGCCTCCAGCCTACCGCTTGCGAAGCTGAAGCCGGCGAGGACTGTAAACTAAGGATTCATGGCCTGCCTGGCTCGCCCGCCGTCCGGGGGCGACGTTCCGAATCAGCTGAGATGAGAAAACCCCTGCTAGTCATGAAATTTGGCGGCACAAGCGTCGGCTCGTCTGAAGCCATCCGCCGCGCCGCCACGCTTTCCGCCCAGGCGACGGCGGAGCACTCCGTCGTCGTTGTCGCTTCCGCAATGTCCGGCGTCACCGACACGCTGCTGTCAATCCTCGACAGCGCCCGAGGCGGTGACGAAGGCGCAGTCGAAGACGGGCTCGCGAAGCTCGAAGCGAAACATCTAGCGACGGTCAGCGAGCTATTGCCGGCGGACCGCCAAGAGCCGGTCGCTGCGGAAATCCGGAAGCGTCTGGAGAAATTTGGCCGGATCGCCCGCGGCGTTGCGATGCTGGGCGAGAAACCCCCCGCATCGGTGGACGAAGCCATCCCTACCGGTGAAAGGCTTTCGAACCTGCTGCTCAGCGAGCTGCTCCGATCGATGGGGATTTCGACCGAGCTAGTTCACGGCTGTGACGTGATCGAGACCAACGATCAGTTCGGCGACGCCACGCCAGAGATGGACGGCGCCGAACGCCGCGCCGCCGAAATCCTCCAGCCGCTGCTCGACGCCGGCGTCACTCCCGTCGTAACCGGCTTTGAAGCCAGCACGCACGACGGCCGCGCGACGACGCTCGGCCGCGGCGGCACCGACTTCTCGGCCGCGATTCTCGCTGCTTCGCTTAACGCCTCACAGCTTTGGATCTGGACCGATGTCGACGGGATCATGACCAGCGACCCGCACATCGTCCCCGACGCTCGCGTCTTATCGGACGTGACCTACAACGAAGCCGCCGAACTGGCCTTCAACGGGGCGAGGGTGCTTCACCCGCGGACGTTATCCCCTTTGGTCGATAAGCGGATCCCGGTGTGGATCAAAAACAGCTTCCGGCCCGAGGTTCCGGGCACCAAGATTTCTTCCGAGGTGGCCGAGCCGTGCGGCGTACGGGCGATCTCGACTCTGGGGAAGGTTACGCTGATCTCGATCGAGGCAGTCAGCCTGCTCCGCCCAGCCGCGCAGGTCATCCCGCGCGCCTTGGGGGCCGTGGCGAGGGCCAACATCGAAGTCTTGCTGCTAACGCGATCGAGCTTTCGTCAGAACTTCTGCCTGCTGGTGCGCAGCTCTGACGTGGAGTCGGCGCTCGAAGGTCTTCGCGAAGAGCTGGCCCTTGAGTTGGCCCATGACTATGTTCACCCGATCGAGGTCAACGACAGTGTTGGGCTGTTGGCAAGCGTTGGCGAAGGCATGCGAGGCTCGGCCGGATTGGCCGGTCGCCTGTTTACCGCGATCTCCGAACGCAAGATCAACATCATCGCGATCGCTCAGGGCTCGAGCGAGCTGACGATCGCTGTCGTGGTTCGACAGGACCAGCTCAACGAAGCCGCGCGGGCCGTACACTCGGCTTGTGGCTTGGCGGAGGTTCCGAGCACCCTGCGTGAGCGGGGTGTCTTCCCGTAGCACAAGCGACCCTCGTAACTGGAAGGGGAAGACACCCCGCTGACGCAGGGTGCTCGGATTGCGGACGTCTCGGCAGAGGCTCGTAAGGTCGAAAAGCCGGTGGAAACAACGTCGTTTCACATGCTGTGCGCACTCGGGTCGGTCGCGTTCAGCGCATCCGCGTACGCCAGTGATTTCAGGCCCGCCGCGATCGCCGGCGGACTTGGCCTCGCATCTGTCCTAGCGCTTCTCGCGGTCGGCCTGGCGCCTGATCCGGTTTGGGCCGGAGTCGTGACAGCCGTCGTGGCCGTCTTCCTTCTGCTACGACAAGGCCCAGGAAACCCGTGGATTGCGGGGGCGTGCGCGGGCTGTCTAGCCGGAACCTGGGCCGGGCTCATCGAAACGGCGGGAATCCCCTTCTGGGTCGCTCTCCCCGTCGCGCTTACGCCAGCGCTGGTTTGCGCCCGGCTCCTCTGGCTGCGTGAGGACTTCGCACCCACCCAGATGCGCCATGAGGCGCTGGCCCTGGTTGCGCTGCTGGCCCTGGTGACCGCCTCGGCGCCGGCCATCTCATCTGGCTGGGATTCCGCGCGCGCTCTCAACGCTGGCTCCGGCTCCGGTCTCGAGTTCCCAGGCGGCTGGGTAGCTGGTACAGTGCTGGGATCTTTTCTGTCCGGCGCGGCGTTCGCCGCCTGGAAGCGTAGATGAGCCTCCTGCAGATCCTCGAGAACGGCCTGTTCGCGCTGGGCCAAGTGCTGCGCCTTCCGGTCATCGCATTGCTCTGGGCCTCGGTCCTGACGGCGTTGTTCTTGGCTGGTCGCTGCTCGCTCGATCTGCTGGCCCGCCGCCGGGAGCGGCAAGGCTTTGAGCTCGAGTCTTGGCTGATTCAAGGCCCCGTGCTGAGCGCCGGCGAGGAGCGCTTGTGTTCTTTGCCGAGTCAGCTTCAAGCCTTCGTTGCCGCGATCAAGGCGAAGAACGAGGCGCAGGCTCTCGGGGCGGGGGGCTTCGAGCATTTCGTTCTCAGCAGCGACGAGGCCGCGCGCTCTTCCCTGCGGTCCGCGCGCATCCTGACCCGCGTCGGGCCGAGCCTGGGCCTCCTCGGCACTCTGATCCCGATGGGCTCGGCCTTGGCGGCGATGGCCTCAGGCAACCTCGAAGCGATGGCCGGCCAGATGGTCGTCGCGTTCACCACAACTGTTGTCGGACTCGCCTGCGGGACGGTGGCATACGTCATCCACACAGTCCGTCAAGGCTGGGTCAACGAGACCATTCGTGAACAACGATACTTAGCGGAGAAGATCGCCGCCGAGCTCGGCCAACCGACCTGATCCCATGGCCCGTTTTCTGACACTTCCGCAACCCGACGAACCCGAGGAAGATCCTCTGGCCGGGATGGTGAACCTCTTCGACGTCTCGGTCGTCTTCATCGTCGCCCTGATGATGACGCTGTTCTCGGTCTACCGCATGGGCGACCTGGTTGACCCCGAGACCGAAGTCACGATGGTGAAGACCACTGCCGACGGGGATCAGGAGATCATCATCAAGAAGGGGTCTAAGATCGAAGCGCGCAAGATCACCCGCAACACCATGTCGGGCGAAGGCGTGCGCCTAGGCATTGCCTACCAGCTCAACAATGGCGAGATCATCTACGTGCCCGAAGGCCCCGATGGTTTTTCTGCAGAGTCGGAGGGGGATGCGGACGAACGCTAGCCCCGACCCTGAGCCGCGGACGGAAAGTCCGCGCCCACTCCCGTTACTCGACGTCCCTAGGCGCGGACTTCCCGTCCGCGGCTCAGGGTCGCTGCTGCAAGTAGCTCTGCTGGCACTCCCGTTGGCCGCACAAGAGGCCCGCGTCGGCTACCTTTTCTCCGACGGGCAAATGCCTGGCGCGGTCGCGGCCTACCGCCAGCTCCTCGAAGAACGTCCCGAACTGCGAGACCGCGTCGAGCTGCGTTTCCTCACCGAATCCGTCTTCGACGATCCCGACTCGTCCGACCTAGCCGATGTCGACGTGCTGGTGTTCGACATCATGAACCAGCAGATGCTCGAGCGCTTCGACGAGCGCCACGAGACCGACCTAATCGCCGGCGTCTCCCGCCGGGGACACGTCCTCGCCGTTGGCGAAGGCCTTCTTCCCAAAGAGCACTACACGTCCCGGAACATTGTCTGGGACGAGCGGGCGCGCGCCTTCTGGGCTCACTCGGGTCCCACGAACCAGCTCGGGCTGCTGAAGCTCGCGCTCGATCGCGCAGGCATCGAAGGGCTCGACATCCCCGACCCCGAGCCGAGCCTCGAGTTCGGCTACTACTTGCCCAACGACGAGGGCGGACGCGTCTTCGCCACCTGGGAGCAATTCGATGAATCGCGTACTAAGATGGGCGGCCCCAGGATCGCGGTCGGGGTCTACAAATCCTCCTACTACGGCGGCGACACCGATGTCCTCGACGCGGTCATCGCGGAGATCGAGCATCAGGGCGGCGAGGCGATTCCACTGTTCGGCTACCCCGCCCACACCGCGTTTGAGCGACTCCTCGTGGACTCTCAAGGCAAGGCCCGAGCCGGCGCCGCGCTCGCCCTCTTCTTTCGATTCGCCCAGCCGGAGTCGTCCAAGACTCTCGAGCAGGTCGGCATCCCGATCTTCAACCTCGCGACCCTCTACGGCCGAAGCGAGCAGCAGTGGCGGAATTCGCGCACCGGACTCTCAGTCTTCGAGGGGACCTTTCAGGTCGCAGCCCCCGAGTTCGCCGGCCTGCTCGCTCCGATGGTGGTCGGCAGCAAAGAGCGAGTCGACGATCCAGCAAGCGGCCTGCGCGTCGTAATCAACCGCCCGATCGCCGAGCGAGTGGAAATGGCCGTACGCCGCGCTCGCCGCTACGTCACGCTCCGCGAGAAGCCCAATCGCGACAAGCGCCTGGCGTTGCTCTACTACAACTACCCAGCCGGAAAAGCCAGCATCGGCGCCAGCTACCTGAACGTCGCCGAGTCGCTTGCCAACGTCTTGAAGCGTCTGCGACGGGAGGGCTACGACGTCGGCGAGCGCAAGATCGACTCCGACAGCGTCCTCGATGCGATCAAGACTGCCGGCCGCAACGTAGCCGGCTACGCCCCGGGCGAGCTTGACCGCCTGCTCGAGAGCGGCGCCGCGGTCCGCCTGCCGATCAACCGATACCGCGAATGGCTCGCCGATCTCTCGCCCAACCTGCGGCGCAAGATCTTCGACGATTGGGGCGCCCCCGAAGACGCCGAGGTGATGACAGCCGGGGGCGCATTCATCATCCCCGCGCTTCGTTGGGGGAACATCGTCCTGATGCCTCAGCCGGCGCGCGGTTGGGGTGAAGACCTCGACCAGCTCTACCACGCCGATGACCTGGCCCCCCACCATCAATACGTAGCGGCCTACGCCTGGCTGCGTCACGAATTCGGCGCCGACGCCGTCATCCACGTCGGAACCCATGGGACGCTGGAATGGCTCGACGGCAAGGCCGCGGGGCTCTCTTCCGACGACGCCCCTGACGCGCTAATCGCCGACCTGCCCGACCTCTACATCTACAACGTCGATGTCGTGGGCGAGGGCCTGGTGGCGCGGCGCCGGGGCGCGGCCGCCTTGGTCGACCACATGACGCCGCCGTTTCGCAAAGGCGGTCTCTACGCCGAGCTCGCCAAACTCAGCGAGACGATCGACGACCACGACCTCAACTTGGGCAAGAATCCCCAGCTGGCGGCCATCTATGCCCAAGAGATCCGTCAACAGGCCATCGACCTCGGCATCGCCAAGGACCTCAGTCTCGATTTCGCCGAGAAAGGGAGCTTGGAGCACGAGCAGATTCACCAGATCCAGGCCTACCTCAGAGGCCTGAAATCTGAAAACATCCCCTACGGCCTGCACGCCTTCGGCCGCACCCCACAGCCCGAGTACCGGCGGAGTACCGTCGACGCCATCGTCAGCATCGATCGCTCACTGCTCCCCGACCAGAGGGACGTCCTCTCGACTGAGATGGAGCGCCGTATCGTCGCCTCGGGCCCGCGCGAGCTCGACAACCTCATGCGAGGCTTGGCGGGACGCTATCTGCCCGGAGGCAACGGCGGCGAACCCATTCGCAACCCCGACGTCTACCCCACCGGCAAGAATTTCTACGGAATCGACCCCGACAAGATACCCAAGAAGGCTGCCTACGACCTCGGCGTCAAGCTAGCCGAGCAGATGCTAGCCGAACACCGCGCCGAGCATGGACGCTACCCCGAAAAGGTGTCATTCGTAATCTGGGGGGACGAGACCATGCGCCACGAAGGTGTTCTCGAATCACAAATCTTCCACCTGCTCGGGACCCGCCCCGTGTGGGACGCCCGCGGAAACGTCACTGACGTCGAAGTCATCCCGTCCCGCCAACTCGGCCGGCCTCGCATCGACATCGTCATTGCCAGCGCCGCCGAAGGCATGTTCTATAACGTCACCCAGCTCATGGACAAGGCCGTCCAACTAGTAAAAGTGATCGAGGAGGCCGACAACCTGGTGCGCCGCAACTACCTGGCGACTCGCAAAGCCCTGGTCGCGAAAGGCTACTCCCAGCGCCAAGCCGATCTGCAAGCCTCGGTTCGGATCTTCGACGAGCCCCCCGGAGTATTCAACCTCAATACGTCCCGCATCGTCGAGGCCAGCGGTTCGTGGGACACCGACGCCGGCATGGCCAACGACTACATGAAGAAGATGGGCCACGGCTACGGCAACGGCTTCTGGGGTGAACCCATGGAAGACGCCTTCCGGCTGGCCCTCTCAGGGACCGAGAAAGTCGTCCACAGCAGCTCGACTATGCTCTACGGCACCCTCGACAACGACGACTTCTACATGTACATGGGGGGCCTGGCGACAGCGGTTCGCAACCTTGACGGCGAATCGCCCGAGCTCGTCATCACCAACACCCGCAACCCCGAAGACCCCAAGATGACCTCCATTGACGAGTTCCTCGGAACCGAGTTCCGCTCGCGCTACGTCAACCCCAACTGGATTCGCGGCATGCAGAAAGAGGGCTACGCGGGGGCTCGCGAAATGCGCGCTTTCGTCGAACACCTGTGGGGCTGGGACGCCACCGTGAGCGACACCGTCGACGACGCGATGTGGCAAGAGACCTACCAGGTCTACGTCGAAGACAAACACGGGTTGCAGATGGATGCTTTCTTCGAAGGGGCCTCGCCGCACGCCTTCCAAGACATGACAGCCCGCATGCTCGAGACCGTTCGCAAGGGCTACTGGCAAGCCGACGACGCGACCCGGACGCGTCTACTCGCCGAATACCTGTCAAGCGTCGAGGAGCACGGCGTCAGTTGCCCGGATCACACCTGTGGCAATCCTCGCTTCCTCGAATACGTCGGCCGGGAGGCCCGCGATTTCGGCATCCCGGCGCCAGTGATTGAGAGCTTTGAGGCCGCCATGAACCAGGCGCTGGGGCGGGCGATCGATGAGCTGTCGGCCGAAGCGCGCGAGTTCGTCGAGGCCAACGAAGCGCGCATCGCCCGCCGTCAACGGCAATCGGCGGCCGGCCGTGCGCCCTCCGACATCGAGGGCTATCAGATGGAGCCCGTCGACACCAGCGAAGAACCGTCAAACGGCCGGTCGCTCGACTTAAGCGAGACGCTCGGCTCCGTCTTGTTCGGAGCCGCCGTGTTAGCGCTTCTGCTGCGCTGGCGTCATAGTCACGGCACGGGGGCCTAGACTCCCTTGGCCGCGCGCGGATTGATCCGGTTGTGCCTGGGCTTGGCTACCCTCAGCTGCTACGGCCCTACTCAAGTCAGCCCTAACGGCCGCGTCAGAGCCGCGCCCGTTAGGGAGTGCCGATGGGCCTGACGGCCCGCCCAAAGGGATGAAAACCGCGCACTCCGAGCACCCTGCGTAAGCGGGGTGTCTGCCAGTCTGGTCGAAGGGAAGACACCCCGCTGACGCTTACGCAGGGTGCTCGGAGTGCGCTTCAGGAGCATCGGCAAGCTGCGTTTTCGACGGAGTATCTGATGGCCTTGCAGGCCACTCATGAGAATGAAACGGCCGCCCCGGAGCCGCGACCGTGAGGGAGCGGTTGTCGCAACCGGGGGCAACCGCTTGCTCACGCGCGCGGCTCCGGGGCGGCGACGCATTCGGCCGGTGGGGCGGGTTTTCGAGGGAGCGGGTTCCGCGGACGGACTCGCCACTCGGACTTAAGTAACCAGTCTTGCGGCTAGCGCGGCGCCGACATTCCTGTCGGAGTCCTTTCGTTCGCGGTCGAGGAGACCGAAACTAAGACCTATGCCTTCGCCCCCCCGACCTGATCGCCGAGCACGCCCTCTCCGCCATCCGGAAGCGCCTCCGCGGCGGCGCCCCAACCACAGCTATCTCCGCGACTTCATCTACGGAGCGATCGACGGCGCCGTCACAACGTTCGCCGTCGTATCCGGCGTCGCCGGCGCGGGACTGTCGAGCGGCGTCATCGTCGTCCTTGGCTTCGCCAACCTCATCGCCGACGGCTTCTCGATGGCAACGCCTCCCGATACCGCTGCGACCAAGGCCGCGAGGGCATGGCTCGAGCTAGTCGACGCAGCGAGACATGCACAGGCCTGGGAAAAGACAGCCGCCGAGCTCAAGGGGCTCATATCGCGCAAGGAGTGGGAGAGCGTTTTCTTGTCTCAACGCCACGACCTAGGACGCCTTCGTTCTCGGAAGCTGGCGCAATCCTTGGATGACCCCCAGGCTGCCATCGTCACCTTCCATAGCTCGTTCGAGAAAAAGAAGTCCGCCGCCGAGATGTTGATCGTCACACGTGAAGCCGACGGCCGCTTGCGCGTTATGGGTTACGAAATCCTCTGACTTAGCGCCTACTGCAACGGTGTCAGCGAGAAGCTGAAAACGAGCGGCTTGCGTACGAATGTCAACAGAGAACTCATGACAGCAAGCAACGTATCGGCCACCACCGATAGACCAGCGCATGTCACCGCGGAAGATATAAACAGAATTGTGTCAACATGTTTAGATGATTTCGAGTAGTAGCCGGCCGGCTCGCGCGCCAGATAGACGACAATGACTCATTCGGTCGTTCGACCGGCCGACTGGTTGCATGGCGTCAAAAAACAAAGGTCCCAGTTTTCTGAATCCTCCGGTAGAAGAAGTCGTACTGGGAATGCGCTTCAACCCGCTGCCCGGACTGAACGCCGCGCAGATGGGGCGTCTCTGGGCGCTCAAGTGGTGCGCCGCGTACCCGATATCGGAGCAGCAACCTGTACTGGCTCCAGAGACGTTCCTGAAGACGGAACCAGACAAGCGCCCCCCGCATCCCGATGGGATCCGTCTGTGGTTCTTGAGCGACGACCGTAGTTCGATGATTCAAGTGCAGCAAGATCGGTTCATTCACAACTGGCAAAAGACTGAGGGCGCTTTGTATCCTCGCTACCACGACGTTTCCGAATCATTCGACGCGGAGTTCGGAGACTTCGTTGAGTTCTTGGACGAGTCGGAACTTGGCTCTCTCTCAGCCGTCGAATGCGAGGTGACATATGTGAATCATTTTCGAGAGCCCGAGCTTCGGAACCACTCGGATTTGCCGAAGTTTGTTGCTCCTTGGACTGGCGCCTACACAGACGATTTTCTGCCCACGGCCGAAGACGCGGCACTGTTCGTCCGCCATAAGATGTCGGAAGACCCAGCCGGACTTTTGGAGGTCTCGGTCGTACCTTTGTTTCCGAGGAGCGGTGTCCAGAAGCCGATTTACCGATTGAGCTTGACGGCGCGCACCCAACCGGCCGATAGCTCCGCAGAATCGATTCGTCGATCCTTGGATCAGGGCCACGATTGGGTGGTGAACGGGTTCGTGTCCTTCACGACCAAGCCGATGCACGCGATCTGGGGAAAGGAGAGTGATGAGGACTAGCGCCGCCTTGGCCGACGCCGGCTATCTACCCGTAGTTTGGGAACCGTCATATGAGAGACAGGAGAGTCGCCTACTTTCGGATGCCTCGCCCGGGATGAGGTCAGGACCAGTGCTGGTTGAAGACTCTGGTGAAAAAGAGCAATGGTCCATGGTGGACAAGATCCTGCCCGTTGCGATTCTTGTGCTCGAACTTGGTCACCTGGAGCAGGGTTGGGATTCCTACGGCGCCAAGCCCATTAGAGCCGACGCGCAAAAACGGGCCATCTGGCTTCTGGCGACGTTGCTGAAGCAGTCAGTGCCAAATCCGGCGGTGGTCCCGATGCCAACAGGCGGCGTCGCGCTTGAGTGGCACTCAGGCAGCATCGATCTAGAGGTCGAAGTCGAGGACGAGACTAAGGTCACCTTCATCTGGACCGACGAAGTTTCGGGGGAAGAGCTAGAGGGCGAACTCCCATCCGACGAGCAGCAGCTAGTGGAGTTGGTGCTCGCACTTCCTAGCAGTTAGTTCCTTCGAGACCCTCGCCGATGTCCTCGATCGAGTCAACAGACGACTTGACCGTCGGCAATGACTCCGAACTGTGGCGGCGCGTCCGAGTAGGCGAGTTGGTAGTGGACGCGCAGGGAGGCCAGAGGCCGAGTTCGCAAGCGTTCCAAAATCTCGAAGGAGACAAGATGTCTGTCTTCGTGGCCGACATTCTGTTGGCGGAGGGAAAGGGAGCGCGATCGATTCTGGAGGGCCATGACGGATACGCTGTGGCCGGTATCACGGCCCAGCTAGCGCGGGACCTGGGTCAACACATCGTGCTGGCGCCCGAGGAGGGGCTGGGACACGCGCATCTCGTCGGCCAGAAGGACAAGAAGACGCGGAGGAGGTTCGCTAAGGCCGCGACCTGGGTGGTCCCTCCGTAACGCCCGAACCTTGTGCCCCGCCCACGAGCGCCACGGCTCAGTAACCAGTAAGGGCCATTCATCTCCTCAGGTCTAGGCACGCAGTGTCACCCAAAATCTCCACCTCGATCTCCGGGCACAAGACCGCTGCCATTTCCGAGCGCTACAACGTCGTTGCCGACCGTGATCTCGAAGAGGCAGCGAAGAAGGTTGACGTTTGCCGCGAGCTGCAGCGCCAAGCCGATAGAACGCCGAACCGCCGGGTCCAGGCGCAACGGAGCAGCCGAGCATCCAGTGAGGAATGGTTACGGTCGCTGACAGACAGTGAGCGAGTCCGAACCTAGATTATTGGGAAGGTTGGCGGGCACGACGAGACTCGAACTCGCGACCTCCGGCGTGACAGGCCGGCGTTCTAACCAACTGAACTACGTGCCCTAAAACAAGCGGCGAGATCGGAACCTCGCCGCTTCTACGATGCTAGCATGGGCCCGTGGGGCGCGCAATATGACGAAACGGCTGGAGGGAAAGACCGCGCTGATCACAGGAGCTTCGAGCGGAATAGGCAAAGCCGTCGCGGTCCGCTTCGCTCAAGAGGGTGCTAGTGTGGCGATCAACTACCGTTCCGGCCAGGCCGGCGCCGAAGCAACGGCGGCAGATTGCCGAGCAGTGGCGGACGACTCGAGTGTCTTCACCACGGTCTACGCCGACGTCGCGAAAGAAGCCGATGTCGAGGCCATGTTTGAGCACGTCGACCGAGAGCATGCTCCCCTCGACATCTTGGTGAACAATGCGGGGATCCAGATGGAAAGCCCCAGCGATCAGCTCGAGGCCGCAGCCTTCGACCGTGTCTTGGGAGTCAACCTGCGCGGCGCCTTCCTGTGCGCGCGCGGCGCGATCCAGCGCTTCTTGAAGAGCGGCGCCGGGGTTGTCATCAACGACTCCAGCGTTCACGAGATCATCCCCAAGCCCGGCTACCTGGCGTACTCGGTCAGCAAGGGGGGAATGCAGAACCTCACCCGCACGCTCGCGCTCGAATATGCCGCGCGCAACATTCGCGTCAACGCCGTCGCGCCAGGCGCCATCGAGACGCCGATCAACGATGCCTGGCTGAATGACGTTCAGGCTCGCGCTAGCGTCGAAAGCCACATCCCCATGGGGCGGCCCGGGACCCCCGAAGAAATGGGCGCGGTGTTCGCCTTTCTGGCCTCGGACGACGCGTCCTACATCACCGGGCAGACGCTCTTCGCTTGCGGCGGGTTAACGATCTATCCGGAATACCGTGAGAACTGGGCATCCTAAGTGAACCGCCGGCGCCTGTTTCAGCTTGGATCGGTAGCGTGGGCTTCCGCGCCGGCCCAGAACCGCTCGGGCCTCTTGACGCGCTTGGAGCCGCCCCAGGGGAAAGTGCGCTTGGTCATCGACTCGGACGCCTACAACGAAGTCGACGACGCCTTCGCCATCGCCCATGCGCTGCTTTCCCCCGACCGCTGCGAGGTCGAAGCGATCTACGCCGGACCCTTCGTCAACAAACGCGCCAAGACGCCCAAAGACGGCATGCGCCAGAGCTACGACGAGATCCTAAGAGTCCTCGACAAACTTGGCCGGAAGGCGACCGTCCTCAAAGGGTCGACCCGCTATCTACGAAGCGAGAAGGACGCCCCGCGCAGCCCCGCGGTCGATGATTTGATTGAACGTGCCTTAGCCGCAACCGAACCGCTCTGGGTCGCATCGCTCGGCTGCCCCACGAACATCGCTGCCGCCCTGATCGCCGAACCCCGCATCGTCGACAAGATCACCGTCGTGTGGATCGGCGGCCAGCAGCACCACTCCCCCAACGCCAACGACTACAACATCGGCCAGGACTACTTCGCTTCGAAGAGCCTTTTCGACTCCGGCGGCGCTCTGGTCGAAATCCTCGGCTATCTGATCTCCGAGCAAATGCGCACCACGGTCTGGGAGCTCGAGCGCTTCATGAAAGGCCGCTCCGCGCTCGCCGACTACCTCTACGAAACCGTCGTTGGCTACTACAACGACCGGCGGCAAGGCCCCGATCACGCCTGGTCCAAACCCATCTGGGACCTGGCCGTCAGCGGATTCTTGGTCAACCCGGAATGGGTCCCTACCCAGATCGCTTCAAGCCCCATATTGCGGCCTGACATCACCTGGGAGCACGACGCCTCTCGTCACCCTATCCGCGTTTCGACCCGGGTCGAGCGCGACGCCATCTTCACCGATTTCTTCAAGAAGCTGGCCGCCTAAATGGAACGCCTCGCGGGACCCCACGCCGTTGCCGCCGCATTGGACGCGGGCCGATCGATCGATCGCATCCTCGTCGCCCGCGGCGCGAAGGGCGCACAGTTGCAGGAGATCATCGACCGCTGTAGAAAGGATCACGTTCCATTGCGATTCGAGCCGCGCGAGCAGCTGGACCGGGTCTCGGAAGGAGCTTCCCATCAGGGAATCCTCGCGATGGTCGCCCAGAAAAGCTACGCGTCGCTCGAAGAGCTGGTCGACAGCAGTCCCAACGACGCCCTGATCGTCGTGTCGGACGGCATCTCCGACCCGCGCAATCTCGGGGCAGTCGTACGTTCGGCCTGCGCCGCTGGAGCGGTATGCGTGGTCGTCCCCGAGCGGCGCTCGGCCGGCCTGACCGAAACCGTGTCGAAGGCCGCCGCCGGAGGGCTGGAATATACCCCGGTCGCGCGCGTCAAAAACACCAATCGAGCGCTGGACCAGCTCAAGAAGCAGGGTTTCTGGGTCTATGGGCTCGACGAACGAGCGGAGCAGGCGATTTACGACATCGACCTGACCGGCCGCACCGCCCTCGTTTTCGGCTCCGAAGGCGAAGGCCTCCATCGCTTGACGGCCTCGAAGTGTGACGCGCTCATGCGGATTCCCACGGCCGGCCAGATTTCGTCTCTCAACGTCTCCGTGGCGGCCGGGATCGTCTTGTTCGAGGCCTTGCGACAAAGGCGAGCCTAGCGATGGCATTGGTCCCTTGCCCGGAATGTGGCTGCTCGATCAGCGATAAAGCCTACTCTTGCCCGCAGTGCGGCCATCCCACCGGCGTAGCCCCCCAGCATCAACGCTTCGGCGGTTACGAGTATCGATCAAGCGCCGAGCTGTTCGGCCTTCCCTTAGTCCACATCGCCGGCGGCTGGCATCCCGACGGCCGTCGACGAATCGCGAAAGGCATCATCGCCATCGGCGACATCGCCGTCGGAGTCGTGGCCCTCGGCGGACTCACCCTAGGCGGCCTGAGCATCGGGATCGCCGCACTCGGCGGCATGGCCATCGGCGTCTGGCTCGCTTTGGGCGGATTAGCGGTCGGAGGAATCGCCGTCGGCGGTCTCGCGGTCGGCTATTACGCCCTAGGCGGCGCCGCCTTCGGCCCACATCCGGTGGGCGAAAACGCCTTCGACCCCGAGGCATATGAGTTCTTCAAGCCTTGGTTGGGGGACTTCGTTCGGCTATTGTCAGATCGAGAACTGCGACCTTAAACACTGTCTGGATTCGCCCTACGGCACGAACGCAATCGCCCGCGTCGGGCTTCCACTCTGGTCGACCACCTTCAACGGAAGCGCCACATAGTACGCTCCCCGCGTCGGCAGCTCACCGAGATTGATTAACAGCTCCTCCCAGCTCATGCCATGCTGCAAACCGGCGAGGTGCGTCGGCTGGCCCCCGTCGGCGTACCCCATGCTTGCGCCGTCGGTCCCGAGGTGCCACACGCCCTTCTCGTGCAGGTACTCCATCACTTCCGGCGTGGGCGCCGGCCAGCCGGGCTTCGAAGCCAGTACAACCGGTTCATACGTCAGCCGCTGTCCTTCAGGCATCGGTTTGTAGTACGCGTCGCTATAGCCGCTATGGAACAACACCACGTTCCCCGGCTCGATCTCGCCGTTGTCGGCCTCCCAGGCCTGAATGCGCTCGACCGTGATTCGCGCGCTCTTGCCAGGCTCGGCCTGGTCCCGGATATTGGTTACGTCGATGACAACGGCCGGCCCCATCAGCCGATCGAGGGGGTACTTGTCTCCCGTCACCGCTCCTTGCGGGCCAGCAAACTCCAGGCCACTGTCGGGCGGCGGCACGAAATGCGCCGGGAAGTCCGTCTGCGTCCCGGTATGTTCATCAATGACGTAGCGCTGCGAGTAGTACGGACCGACGCTGGGAGCCGACGGCGTCCCGTAGTCGTTCGCCGGAACTTCAAACCAGTTGTTCGTCCAACGCGCGAAGGGAGCGTTTGCGCCCCAGTGAGCCGGCAGGGTCTCGCTGATGAGCACGGTGAGGTCGACAATTCTCGCGCTCTCCATCGCCGGCAGGTTCGCGGCGCGCGCGACGGGCGTGACGCTTACAGGTTCCGAGTCGGCGGGTTGCGAGCCACAAGACGAAACGAGGACGACGAGCGACGTGAGAGCGAAAAACCTTGCTTGCATGGCTGTGGGCCTCCAGTTTGGCCAACCCAGGGTATCGGAGTGATGCCGGCGCCGCAACGACCCTGGAGCGCAACGCGTTCTCCGAGCCCTGCGTAAGCGGGCGGTCTGCAGTTCAGGTTGTGACTCTCGCAGGCTACAATACTTGGCACTCACTACGAAGAGGCCTAACGGGCGCTTGAGCCGCGCGCGTAAGGGGCTGTGAAATAAACCCGTCGTGGCCGCCGAAGCTCCCCTGGGGCGGTTCGGAATGGCGCGAGTGGATCAAAATGGGATAAAACATGAGGGCAAACGAATGTTCGGATAACTTGGCGGCGGCGTCCAACGCCCTTATTATATGGGCGAACAACAGGTCTTAGTCGAGCTCGAGCAACGCCCCGCCGAGCCGCGCCAAGCCGTGCCCGTTGACCAACTGCAGCTGCGACAGCCCAATCGCGACCAATTCACCTATGCCGCGATCGACGTCGAACGGCTCGTGCCGGCCGACCATCTGGTGCGCGCCGTCTGGGAGCTGAGCGGCATGCTCGACCTGTCCGGCTTCGCTGCTCATCTGGAAACCCGCAAGGAGTCCGCCGGGCGGCCGGCATGGGATCCGCGGTTGCTGGTCGCGATCTGGATCTGGGCGTATTCGGAAAGGATGAGCTCGGCGCGTGAGATCGCGCGTCAAAGCCGCTATCGGCCGGAGTTGGAGTGGTTGTGCGGCATGGCGGTCGTCAATCATCACACTCTTTCGGATTTTCGGGTATTCCACTCAAAAGCTCTCGAGAACTTGTTGACACAGGTATTGGCGCTGCTGAGTCAAGAGGGGCTGGTGGATCTCGAGCAGGTGGCCGTCGACGGCACGCGGATCCGGGCGCAAGCCTCGGGCGGGTCGCAACGCAGGCGTCCGACGCTCGAGCGGCATCTCGAACAAGCGCGCGAAGCGGTGCGTCAACTCTCGGAAGAAGCCGACGACGAGGGTTCGAATCGGCGGCGTCAGGCGGCGCGTAAGCGGACCTTGCGGGAGCGAGTCGAGCGGATGGAGCAGGCGCTGGAGGAACTGCCCAAGGTCGAAGCGGGCAAGCGCGACGAAGAGCAACGACGCCAGGCGCGGGTGAGCGAGAGCGAGCCGGAAGCGCGCCCGCAACACGAATCCAACGGCGGTTGGGGACTCGGCTACAACGCGCAGCTGGCGACCGACGCCAAAGAGAAGATCGTGGTCGGCGTGGAGTTGACCAACAACGCCTCCGATGCGGGCCAGCTGACCCCGACGCTGGACGATGTGGAAGGGCGCTTCGAGCGAACCCCGAAGCAAGTGTTAGCGGACGGGGGCTACGCCAACCAGGCCAACATCGAGGCGCTGGCAGCCGCTGAAATCGAATACGCGACGCCGGCGCCGGCGCCGGACAAGGGCTCGAAGGCGGCGTTGAAAGCGGCGGGAATTGGGCCGCGCTACGCGCCGAAGTTTTTCATCTACGACGAGGCGACGGACACGTTTCTGTGTCCGGCCCAGCGGACCTTGACGTATCAGCGATCGTCGCTGAAGCGGAAGCGCAAATATCGGCAGTATCAGGCAAAAGCATCTGATTGTCGCGAATGCGCACAGCGGCACAAGTGCTGCCCCAAGAGCGGTCATCGAACGTTGAGCCGCAGCGAAGAGAACGCGGTGATGGCGAAACATCGGCGCTGGATGGAGAGCGAGCGTGGGCGGGCGGCGTATCGCAAGCGGTCCGAGACGGCGGAGTTTCCGAACGCCTGGTTGAAAGAGCGATTGGGGGTGCGCAAGTTTCGAGTACGAGGGCTGCGAAAGGCGCGATCGGAGCTTTTGTGGGGGGTTTTGGCGTACAACATTGCGGCTTGGATCCGGCTGGTCTGGCGTCGTGGGCCGGAGTGCGGGCTGGCGGCGCAAGCGGCGGCGTAGCGGCGGTTCGGGGGGCGAAAAGGGCCGGGAAACGGCCCGAAACGACCGTTTCCGGGCCGCTCAGGCGGTCAATCAGGAGTCGAGGCGCAGAAGTTGCGGTTTCGGCAGGGGCGGCGTTTGGGAGCGCTGAGCTTGGCGTGCGCTTGGCGCTCCCGCGCGCCGACGCGACAATAGGTTTTCTTCACGGCCCCTTAGCAAGCGGTCGGATACAGCCGGCCCTATCCGACCACTCCCTCACGGTCGCGGCTCAAGGTCGCAGCCGCAAGACACCCCGCTGACGCAGGGTGCTCGGAATTCCCGTCAATCGATGATTCGAATCAACTCTACCGATCCTCGGGTCGGCGTTTGATCCCGCACATCCGCGCTCAACACAAGCTGAAACTTCCACGGCGCCGAGCGCTCGGGCTGCTCCGACTTCAGCCGCTGCAGCAGGTCTTCCACACGCTCCTTAGTCGTCAAGAATTCGATCCCCATCAGGGTGGCTTGGGTGTTGAGCCCGCTCAGCAGCAGCAACTCGTGGAGTCCGTCCGGGCTCGAGAGCATCGAGACCAGAGCGTACTCGAGCGTGACCTCGGACCCTTGAGCAGGGTAGTGAATTTCGAAAAACTCCGGTTCGCCCGGGCGCGGATCGGTGTTGACGATTCGGCGCTGGCGTCCGCCCTCGGTCGATTGCAGCTGCAAGGGATAGGGCTCGAGCAGCGGATCGATCCACTGGTTTTGCTCGTTGTGACCCATCAGGATCAGGTTGTCCTGGCGAAAGTCATCCCAATCCAGTAGATGGGCGCGAGTCGTCCTGGCTGTCAGGCCGCTCCGGGCGAATAGGTCCGCCAGCCGGACGGCGCCGCGGGCCTCCCCGCTCTTGACCTCGTCGGTTCCCGGAGTGATATAGAGGTAGCCTTCATCGGATAGGCCGAGCTCTTGTCGAAACGCCCGCTCCAATTGGTTGGTAAGCGAATACCGAAGAGGCACCGAATCGTCGGGCAGCGGCGTCGTGAATTGTTTGACGATGCCACTGAGCGGGCTGCTGAAGCAGATGACGGGGGGGCGGTTCCCTTGTAGCCAAGAGGTCCACAGTTCCGCAACCGCGGGCGAGACTTGCGAGGCGGCAAGCGGGGACCCCTGATTCTCCAGCGGCGCCGTCGACCGGCCGGCCCAAAACGCAAGCGCCAGCACAGCCAACGCAGCGGCGGCCTTCGGCGCCATTCCAAGTCCGGCCCGCCCGCCGGCGCCTGTTTCCCCGCCGACGGGCGCGAGATTGGATGGCCGCTGAATTCTCTTTCTCGCTGAAAACGGGGACGTAGTGCCCCAACGGCACCTCAATCCGAATCGGGTCCGCCGCGCCCTGCGAGTGGTAGTATTCGTCAAGCTTCTGCCGCAGGGTGTGCGCTTGGCGGCGCACCACCGAATCCTCGCCAGGGTTGTATTTCGGCCCCCGCTCGAAGACTTCAACGCCCAAGAGGTATTCGTTGATTCTCGATTCCTCGCCCCGCAGCGTCAGCTCGGTAATGTACTTGAGAAACCGCTGGAGCCGCCGCGAACGCCGAAAGGCGTCACCCAGCAACACGCGTTCAAGTTGCTCGTTGATCTCGGACGCGGTCAATTCACGGGCGGCCTCCGGGGCTCTCACCTCTTGCTGGGGCGCTGTGCTCATGCCTGCACGTAAGCAAACCAATCCCGTCTATCGGCGGGACAGCCGCCATATGGCCCTAGTCTAGCCGACAGGAAATCATTTTGCGCCGCCCACTCGAAAAACCACTCCACCGGTCGAGTGCGTCGCCGCCCCGGAGCCGCGCGCGTCAGCAAGCGGTTGCCCGCGGTTGCGAAAATCGCTCCCTCACGGTCGCGGCTCCGGGGCGGCCGTTTTCATCCTCATGGGCGGCGCGCAGCGCCATCGGATGCTCCGTCAACAAGCATTAGTCGTCCAAACCATATTTCCCAAAAATGTGAGGCGTTTGCTCAAAAGGTCAATGGCGCCGTCATCTCGTTTGGCTCCAACGGTCCGCACAATCATCGAATGTACGAGGTCGGGGGCTTTGTTCAGGACGATTGGCGGGTGCATGAGAGGCTAACGCTCAACCTCGGGCTGCGCTATGACTTCTACTCCAATAACGTGACTACACCCAAAAGCGATATCGATGTTACAGCCAAGAACCTGGAGCTTCCTGCGGGGGCCGATTTCACGAACTTCGCCTTTGGGGCGCGGCGCCCTGTTAGCAATCCCACCGATCACGATGGCTGGGTCAACATGGGACCGCGAGCCGGGTTCGCCTACAGGTTGGACGAGGCCGGAAAGACCGTCATCCGAGGCGGGGTCGGCATCATGTTTGCCGCTCAAATACCGGCTGTGTTGAGGCAGAGCACCGCCGGACCCGATATTCCGTTCCGCGTTCGCTATAACGCGGCCGAGTCCGAGGCCTTGCAGGTCAGATATCCGTTCACGAATGAGCAAATCATCCCCATCTCGTTGGCGGATATTCAGGCGCAGGGAACCGAGCTTGTTTTCTCGCTGATCACGCCCGACATGCAGAATCCCTACACCATCAATTACCAGTTCAACATCCAGCGCCAACTGCGCGACGATCTGATGTGGGAAATCGGATATGTGGGCACTCGCGGGGTGAAGTTCCCCATGCACCGGCGCTTCAACTTGCCCGACCGGGCGACGCGGATACGGCCCAAACCCAGCATCGTAGCGGGAGGCCCTTACTTCGTCGACATGGGCGAAAGCGTGATGAACCACTCGCTGCAGACTTCTCTGCGCAAGCGGTTTTCCAATAACTTCTCGGGCGACTTCCACTACACCTACGGTAAGACGATCGCCTATACCGGCGGCGATGTGGGCGTCTACTACGGAACGGATGCGACTTCCGGAATCCAGGACTTCTTCAACATTGGGATCGAGCGCGGCAACCCCGGGTTCGATACGACTCATCGGGCCGTGGCCGATTTGATCTACGAGCTTCCCAAGTTCCAAGGGGGTAACGCGGCGGTTCGGAACATTCTGGGCGGATGGCAGATTGCGGGCATCTATTCCGGGACGAGCGGCCAGCCGATCACGATCAGGCAAGGCTGCTCGCAGGCTTGGCAGTGCCGGGCTGACTACGCCGGAGGCAATCTTTACGCGTCCTCGGGCGCGACTTTCGGCAGCGCCCGGCCGGGCTCCCACCAGGATGTCCAGTATCTCAATCCGGCCGCTTATAACAAAATGCCGGAGGTTCGCGGCATCGCCCAACGAGTGGGGAATGTCGGAAATGGGTTGGTCCGCGGCCCCGGCCGATGGACTGTGGACTTTTCCCTTTCGAAGAACTTCACGGTGAAAGAAACCGTGCGGCTTCAGGTCCGGGCGGACATGTTCAATGCCCTGAATCACGTCAACCTGGGATCGTTGCAGGGCAATGTGGAGAACTCCGACTTCGGAACCCTCGACAGCGCGGGCTCTATGCGTACGATGCAGATGGCCCTGCGGATTTCGTTCTAATGCCAACGGCGCATAAGACCGTTGGGTAAAAAACCTTGGGCGGGGCTTCGGCCCCGCCCGTTTTCTTGGTAGCGCGAGGTTCGCGCAAAGGCGCAAAGAGCGCAAAGAACACCAAAGGAAGAGAAAAAAAGGCTCGGGTCTTCTTTGCGTGTCTTTTGCGCCTTTGCGCGAACCGGTGTTGCCGTTCGGCGGCACAAGCGGTACGGTAAGCATGGTAGAAACCATCAGCACGAGGTGAGGCGAATGGCTTTCACGCGAACACACGCGCCCCTGGCCGAGGCCGGGATGTTGGCTTTCTTGGCCATAGCGCTCCCGATTCCGGGATCGGCCGCGGCTCCGGTAGCTGCGTCAACGAGCGAAGTTCTCGTTGAAATCTTCGAGAATCTCCCCCAAGAGCAATGGTTGGACCCGGCCGGGGCTAAGCCCATGTCCAGCTATTCGGAGTCAGCATTCGGCTTCGTGCGCATTCCCCGCCGGTTCTCTCGAAACGCTTTGGCGCTCGATCGCTCCGAACCGTTCACGCTGCGAGCAACATCGTCCAAGACCCTGCCCGCCGGCAAGTATCGTTTCAGGTTGCGCGCCAAGGGACTGGCCGAGTTCAAGATCGACGGACGGCCCTTGCTGAAAACGGAGGCTCAGGAGGCGAGTACAGATAGCAACGAACTGTTACCGCCCGCGCCCACGGCTGCCGAGTACCCGCTTCGTCCAGCTCCGCCGGCGCACCAGGAAGAGTTGATCACGGTCGATCTCGACGCCGGCGAGCATACCTTCGCCCTCGTGGCGGTGGTGGGGGGCAAAGGCCTCGCGCCGTTTCCTGGGGATTTGTCGGTAAGCTATGCGCGTCCCGGCGAAGTCGATCGGCTGCTCGGCGGCATCGACGCCCCGTTGCTGACCGATCGCGACTGGGAGCAGTATGCGTCACGGGCGCGGACCCGGCACAGCGCGGACGACATCGAGCGTCGGCGGGCTATCGACAGCGAAGTCGAGACTGCTTGGCGCGAGCGGCACGCGAAAGTCCGCGAGTGGGCCGAGGCCCGGCCGGCCCCCGCCGCTCCGGCGCTGAACACGGATTGGCCGCAGTACAACGCGATTGATCGCTTCGTGGCCGCGCGGGCCGCTGAAGCTGAGGTAAGCCCTACCGAGCTGACCTCGGACCTTGAGTTCCTTCGCAGGCTATCGCTCGATACGACCGGGCTTGTCCCCGCTCGGGAGCAGATCCAAGCCTATCTGGCGGACGAGCCGGAGCAGCGCCGGTCCGGGGCGATCAATCGGTTCTTGCAAGACCCGGGCTGGGCCGACCATTGGGTCAGCTATTGGCAGGACGTGCTGGCCGAAAACCCCGGCATCCTCAAGCCGGACCTCAACAACACCGGCCCGTTCCGCTGGTATTTGCATCAGGCGTTCCTTGACGGACATTCCTTCGACCGCATCGTCGTGGAACTGATCGAGATGGGAGGGAGCCTCTACCAAGGCGCCCCGCGCGGCTTCGGTATGGCGAGCCTCAACGACGCCGCGATGGCCGCGAAGGCGGACATCCTCTCGCAGGCCTTCCTCGGCAACAAGCTCTCCTGCGCGCGCTGCCACGACGCGCCGTTCCATCCGTTTCAGCAGAAAGACCTGTTTTCGATGGCGGCGATGCTCGAGGGTGAGGCGGTCAAGCTCCCCAAGAGCGCCACGGTCCCGGTAGTGGAGGGCGGCCGTCAGCCGCTGGTCGAGATCAACCTGAAGGCCGGCGACTCGATCGACCCGCACTGGCCTTTCCGCGAGATCGTCGACAACACTCTCGCGGCGCTACCCCCGCGGAACACCGAGGTCGACTCGCGTTACGCGCTGGCCGCAATGATGGTCAGCCCCAGCAACGAACGGTTTTCCCAAGTCGTCGTCAACCGCGTCTGGAAGCGCTACCTCGGGCGGGGCTTGGTGGAACCGGCTGAGGATTGGTCCAACGCCAAGGGTTCTCATCCCGAGCTGCTGAACTACCTATCACGCGAGTTCCTGCTCAGCGGCTACGACCTCAAGCATGTTTCGCGACTGATCTTTGAATCGCACGCTTACCAACGCAAGCCTGTCCCAGACGACCCTGCCTCACCGGGCCCCGCGGGCTCGCTGTTCGCCGGACCGCTAAGGCGGACGATGAGCTCGGAGCAACTTGTCGACTCGCTGCACCACATCGCCGGGAAAGACTTCGACTCCGAGGAACTGAACCTGAACCCGATCGGAAACAGGCCGCTGAGGCAGTTCCTCAACATGGGCGTTCCGCGCCGCGCCTGGCAGCTGACCGCGCTGTCGAACGAGCGCGACCGGCCCTCCCTGGCCCTACCCCGAGCACAGGCGCTAGTGGATCTGATGCAAGCCTACGGCTGGCGGCAATCGCGTCAGGCCCCCGCGACGGTGCGCGACGACGGCCCCTCGCCGATGCAGACCTTGGCGTTGGCGAACGGCGCAACCGGCACGCGCGCGACCCGCCTCTCCGACGACAGTTACTTCACCAAGCTGTCGCTTGAAGACCGCCCGCTCGAAGAGATGGTCGACGACACCTTCTGGCGGGTGCTGACCCGCGCCCCCAGCGAGTCCGAGAAGACGATGGTTGTCGACTACCTCGAACCCTACTTCGCCGGCCGAGTCTTGCCTCCGGTCGAGAAGGCGAGCGACGGAGCGGAGAAAAAGACCGACGCGCGCGTCTCCTGGGCGAACCACTTCGACCCGGAATCGAACCTCATCCGCATGCAGGAGGAAGTCCGGGTGCAGATGGGAGATCCGCCGACCGATCGCCTCAAGCCGGACTACCGCGAGCGCTTCGAGGACGTGCTGTGGGCGTTGGTGAACTCGCCCGAGTTTTCGGTGATTCCGTGAGGTCAGACATGCAGCCTAGCTGGACAGGAACACGACGCGACCTGCTGCGGACGACCGCGGCCGCGGGCCTCGCCGGCGCAAGCGGATTCGCGGCGTCGGAATCCGAGCCCCTATCAGGAACGGCCGACGCTTGCATCTACATCTGGCTGGGAGGCGGTGCGGGCCACATCGACACGTTCGACCCCAAGCGCCGCGGCGACCCGCAAACCAACAAACCCGGCTCGTACTACGACTCGATCGCGACGTCGGTCCCCGGCGTACGTGTCTGCGAGCACCTGCAGCAGACGGCGCCGCTGATGGACCGCTGCGTTCTGCTGCGCACCGTCAGCCACGACATCAACTCTCAACACGGTGCGGCGTCGAACCTGATGCACACCGGCCGCAAGCCCAGCGGAACGATCATCTACCCGGCCGTCGGCTCGATCGTCTCGCACGAGCTGGGCTCGAAGTCCGACGATCTGCCTGCTTACGTGGTCATGGGCTATCCCAACATCACGCGCGACCCGGGCTTTTTGGGGGCCAAGCACGGCTACGTTTACCTGACGCAGATTGAGACCGGGCCGATCGGTTTGACACGGGCGCCCGACGTCGGCCTCGAGCGTCAGCTCCGCCGCGAGCAACTATTGGGCAAGCTGCGAAGCGACTACCAAGAGGGCCACCGAGGCGACTCCGTCGTCCAGGCCAAGACCGAGGTCAGTGAGCAAGGTTTCCGTATGGCGGGACCGCGCTTTATGGACGTCTTCGACCTCGAGCAGGAATCATCGTCGTTGCGCGAGGCTTATGGCGGTGAGTTCGGGCAGCGCTGTTTGCTCGCGCGGCGGCTCGTTTCGGCGGGCGTGCGCTTCGTCGAAGTGTCGTTCAACTTGAACTTCCTCAACGGCTCCGGATGGGACGTCCACCTCAACGGCATCATCAATCAACATCTGTTGATCCGCGACCTCGACAAAGGGCTAGCGACGTTGATCAGCGATCTCGAGAAACATCAGAAGCTCGACAGGACTCTGATCGTTGTCGCGACCGAGTTCGGCCGCCCGTCCGAATTTGACGCCGGCGGCGGCCGCGGTCATCAGTCGGACGCCTTTAGCGTGCTACTCGCCGGCGGCGGCCTCAAGACGGGGCAAGCGATCGGCCAGACCGACGAAATCGGCAAGGATGCGGTCGGCCCCAGCATTTCGGTGCCGGACTACTTTGCGACGGTCTTCGCCACTCTCGGCATCGACCCGGCGAAGAACCTCTACGCCAGCAATCGGCCAGTGCCGATCACCGACCACGGCCGGCCGGTGAGAGAAGTTTTCGCCTAAGCGCCCATGGCGCAGGCGCCCCGGAGCCGCGACCGGAAGGGAGCGGTTGCTCGATCGAGCGACTGCCGTGGCATTTTCGAGCAACCGCTCCCTCCCGGTCGCGGCTCTGGAGACGATGAAGCACATCAGACGGATCTTCCCCCCGCCAGCGAGCAGAGTTTCGCCGCCAACTTCCTGAATTCGCGTCGGTTATGGGATGGATCGGGCGATCGGCGTCTGTCTACAGGTTACTTGTGCGGCAGCGAAACCCCCAACGCATTGAGGATTTCTGTTTGGCGGGCGTCGGGAATCGGCAGCCGTGTGACGCTGGTCTGCTCATCCACTCGATATTCCAATAGACACAGTCGCCCCAACGCCGCCAGCGCGTCCGGCAAGGTGATCGCGTGCGGGTCGTCGTCGGTCGTGCCAAACGCCGCTTGTATCCGCCGTTCCAATTCGCGGCTCAGCTTCAACGCCAGCATGCTGCACAACACATGTCCTCGGGTGCGGCTTTCTTTGCGCACGAAGATCGGCCGCACCTCGAGCAAGCCCGTCTTCAGCTGCCGAAAGTCGCGCTCCACCCGCTGCAGGCTCACGTAATGGTCGTGCACTCTTTGGCCGCTCATGCGCTCGGAGGCGACATCGGTCACGACCACGTAACAGCCCGCCAACTCCAGCGCCTGCTCGATCGCCGCCTGCTGGCGCTCGACGACCAGCGTACGTCCCTGCAAGCGCAACTCGACCAATTCTGTCAGCTTGTGACGCGCCAGCCAGGGCTTGAGCTGGCGCAGTCCGGCCGCGGGCTCGCAACGGGAAGAGGCCGTGACTTTCTGGTTGCGTCGGTCGAGCTTGCCTCCCAGCTTGGCCAGCTTGTCCTCGAGCCGCTGCCGTTGCCGTTTGGCTTCGGACGCGTTGAGGCGCAGCACATAGCGCACGCCGTCGGCTTCGACCTCGCAGACTTGTTCAGCGAACAGCTCCAGTTGCAGCACCCCTTCGCTCAAGCGCCGCCGAATCTGGGGATCGGTCAGCGCCGTGATGTAGCGCAGCCCGGCCTCCCCCAGCGCCTGCTTGCCCTTGCTCTTGACCATCCCGCGGTCGCCGACGAAGACCAACTCCTCGACTCCGAACTGCTCTTTGACGATGCGGATCTGATCCGGCACGGTCGTCGGATCGTTGCGGTTGCCGGCAAACACCCGCACCGCCAGCGGCTCGCCCTGGTCATCGGCCAGCAGTCCGATCACAATTTGCTTCTTGCCGCGCTTGCCGTCGCGATTGTAGCCGTACTCGCCCAACGCGTTGTGCAGGCCTTCGAAGTACGAGCTGGTGACGTCGTAGAGCAGCAAGCTGGGCGGGGCTCCGCGGCGCTCGAGGTAGTGGCGGTATAGCGCTTGCTCGATCTTCACTTGGCGGGCGCTCAGATCATCGAGGGCGGCGTAGAGGTCGTCTTCGTCGAAGGCGCCCAGACCCAGCACTTCTGCGACGGCCTGATCGGCGGCCCAGCGCACGGCCGAGAGCCGCGATCCTTGGTGGGCCAGGCGCGCCAGCACCAGGAACAAGGCGAGTTTGGCGGCCCGCGTTCGACCCAGCGCGGCGGTCAGGCCCAGCTCATCGGCGAGTTGCTTGAGCGCGAAGAGCAGGCCAAAGACGGGGCCGCAGACGGGAGTGGCGGGAAGCTGATCGAACTCGCCGCGGAGGGCGCGCCGGAGGGCCTCGACGCGGACGGGGCGCCAGCAGGAGAGGTTGGCGAGGGTGCGTTTTTTGACTCTGCCGTTTTGGCGGAAGGATTCGCGCAGCAAGACGGCGGGCGGCGAGTTGCGATTGGGGACGGACTCAACATACATGGGTATATTATATCACAAATAACACAATGAATAAACGATACAATAGCATAATACATGGGTACACTAAAAGCGCCCCCCAAACGTGTTAAAGCCAAGCAAGCCAAGCAGTTAGCCCGTCAAACGAGCCTTCCGCTGGGGGGAAGATCCGTCAGAGGATGGGAACAGTCTGGAACGGTTCGGAGCCTGACGCATCGCCGCCCGGACCGCTACTATTAACATGGACGGGAATCGTGTACCCACTTGAAGCCGCCGCGACAGTCAGATTCGAGCGGTTCCTCGTCTGCGCGCTGGCCTTGATCGCAAGCGCTGCGCAGCCGCCGTCGGGCGAGCCGACGGTGTCGCTGCGCGGGGCTCTGGACCAGTACTGCGTCGGCTGCCACAACGATTCGGCGAAAACTGCCGATTTGGCGCTCGATCGGGTGGATCCGGCCGATCCATCGAAAGACCGGGAAATCTGGGAGGCGGTCATCCACAAGCTGCGTCATCGTCAGATGCCGCCGATTGGGTTGCCGCGACCGGGCGACGACGTGTACGACGGTGTGATCGGAGGCTTGGCCGCTGGTCTCGACCGTGAGGCCGAAGAGCATCCCAACCCCGGCCGGACGGCTACCTTTCGCAGGCTGACTCGCACCGAGTATCGCAACGCGATCCGCGACCTGTTGCATCTTGACCTCGACGTCGCCGAGCTCCTGCCGCGCGATGAGAGCAGCGGGGGTTTCGACAACATCACCGTCGGCGAGCTGTCGCCGACGCTTCTCGAAAGCTACCTGGGCGCGGCGAGGAAAATCAGCCGTCTGGCGGTGGGTGGCGCGGCGGGCGCACCGGGCGGCGCAACCATCCTCATACCTCCTGAGCTCACGCAGGAGCGCCACATGACGGGGCTCCCGCTCGGCACGCGCGGGGGCGCGGCAGTGAGTCACACCTTTCCGCTGGACGCCGAATACGAGATCTCGGTTCGGCTCAGCCGCAACCGCGACGAGCAAGTCGAAGGCCTTCGTGAGCCGCACCGCATGGAGCTGGCTTTGGGCGGCGAGCGCCTCGAGCTGTTTACGGTCACTCGGCCCGAGGGTCGCGACCACAGCCTGGTGGATCAGCACCTCGTTACGCGCGTCCCGGTGTCGGCCGGTCCTCGTGAAATCACCGCGACGTTCCTGCCGAAGACCTCAGCCTTGATTGAGACCGAGCGACAGCCCTACATGGCGCGCTTCAACATGGACCGTCATCCGCGGATACAGCCGGCGGTCTACTCGGTTTCGATCGTTGGGCCCTATGAGGCGTCCGGGCCCGGGGATACGCCCAGCCGTCGGCGGATCTTTTCCTGTTCTCCCGAGGACCGCTCGGACGAGGACGGCTGTGCGAAGGAAGTCCTGTCGAATCTCCTGCGTCGCGCCTATCGACGGCCGGTTACCGAGGCCGACCTGGCCGCGCCGCTACGATTTTTCAAACAGGGCAGCGAGGATACCGGTTTCGAGGCGGGCATCCAGATGGCGTTGCGCGCGGTGCTGGTCAACCCGCAGTTCCTGTTCCGCATCGAGCGCGACCCGGCGGGTGTGGCCCCCAATGCCGCTTACCAGGTATCCGACATCGAGCTGGCCTCGCGGCTGTCGTTCTTCCTGTGGAGCAGCATCCCCGACGACGAGTTGCTCGACGCGGCTGTCAACGGAAAGCTGAGCCAGCCGGAGTCGCTCGAGCGCCAAGTCCAGCGAATGTTGGCCGACAAACGCTCAAAGGCGCTCGTCGATAGCTTCGCCGCGCAATGGCTCTATCTGCGCAACTTGGAATCAGTGAGCCCGGACCGCCGGCTCTTCCCCGACTTTGACGAAAACCTGCGGCGGGCGTTCCGGCGCGAGACCGAGATGCTGTTCGAGAGTGTGGCGCGCGAAGACCGCAACGTTCTGGATCTGCTGCGCGCCGATTATACGTTTGTGAACGAGCGCTTGGCCAAGCACTACGATATTCCGCACATCTACGGCAATCGCTTTCGGCGCGTCGACCTCGGTCCTGACAGCCGTCTCGGCGGACTGCTAGGTCACGGCAGCATGCTGTCGGTCACCTCGTTCGCCAACCGCACCTCGCCGGTCGTCCGGGGAAAATGGGTGCTGACGAATATTCTTGGAGCGCCGCCCGATCCTCCGGGACCCGACGTGCCGCCGCTCAAGGAAAAAGGTCCGGCTGTAGAGAATCTGACCCTGCGCGAGCGTATCGCCGAACACCGCGACAATCCGGTCTGCGCGAGCTGTCACAACATTATGGACCCGGTGGGCTTCGCACTTGAGAACTACGACGCGATCGGCCGCTGGCGGACCAAAGACGGAGCGTTTCCGGTGGACGCCTCGGGAACGCTGGCCGATGGCACATCCTTCAACGGTCCGCGCGAGTTTCGCGACGCGCTGCTCAAGCGCCCGGACTTGTTTGTTACGACCGTGAGTGAGAAACTGCTGACGTACGCCTTGGGTCGCGGACTCGAAGCTTACGACAGGCCCGCCGTTCGTAAAATCGTCAGCGAGGCCGCCGGCCATGAGTATCGGTTCTCGGAGCTAATTGGCGCTGTGACGCGCAGTACACCGTTTCGAATGAGGAAATCCCTATGATCATCACCAAGAAGTCACTCCCGCGGCGCACCTTCCTGAGGGGCGCGGGCGCCTCGTTGGCGCTCCCCCTGCTCGACGCCATGTCGCCCGCGATGACCGCCTTGGCGAAGACGGCCGCGAACCCGGTACGCCGACTGGGCTACGTCTACATCCCGATGGGGTCGAACATCTCGAAGTGGACGCCCGACTGCCCGGCGGGGGCGCTGACCACGCTGTCGCCGTCGCTCGATTCGTTGGCGCCGTTCCGCGAGCAGCTGACGGTGGTCACCAATCTCGAGAATAAGAACGCCTACTCGGCCGGCAACCACGCCACCGCCAACTCGGGGTTCTTGAGCGCGGCCAAGGCCAAGATGACAGAAGGCGCCGACTACGAGCTAGCGACGACGGTCGATCAGATCGCGGCGCAGCAGATCGGCGGCCAGACGGCTCTGCCGTCGCTTGAGTTGTCGATGGACCTGCTGACCACCGTCGGCGACTGCGACAACGGTTTTGCATGCGTTTATCAGAACAATCTGTCGTGGTCCTCGCCGACGAGTCCGCTACCCCCTGTGGCGCATCCGCGTGTGGCTTTTGAGCGTCTATTCGGCGAGGGCGGCACGGCTCAGCAACGCCGGGCGCAACTCAATAAGGACGCCAGCATCCTCGACTGGGTGAAAGGGGACATGGCGCGTCTCAACAGCGAGCTCGGGCCCGGCGACCGCCACAAGGTCGGCCAATACATGGATTCAGTACGCGAAGTCGAGCGGCGTATCCAAAGGGCCGAAGAGCAGACCGAAGACTCGGCATTGCCCGATCTCGACCGGCCCGTCGGCGTCCCCGCCGCCTACGCTGATCACGCGCGGCTGATGTTCGACTTGCAAGCCCTGGCCCTGCAGGGAGACATCACGCGAGTCATCACCTTCCAGTTGGCGCGCGAAACCAGCAACCGGACGTATCCCGAAATCGGCGCGCCCGATCCGCACCACGCGACCTCG
This sequence comes from Bryobacterales bacterium, assembly GCA_965247515.1. GTDB lineage: Bacteria > Acidobacteriota > Terriglobia > Bryobacterales > UBA6623. The sequence continues at coordinate 4,622,297 of OZ252029.1, forward strand.
CACCACTCCAACGACCCGCTCAAGCTCGAGAAGCTGGCGAAGATCAACGCCTTCCATGTCTCGTTGTTCTCCTACTACTTGGACAAGCTCCGCTCCACGCCCGATGGAGACGGGACGCTGCTCGATCACTCGGTGCTGCTTTGCGGCAGCGGCATGGGGAACCCGGATGTCCACGACCATCTCAATCTTCCGCTTCTGGTTGCCGGGGGCGGAGCGGGGAGACTCAGCGGCGGACGCCACATCAAGTACGAGGAGCCGATGCCGCTGGCCAACCTTCACCTCACGCTGCTCAACAAAATGGGCGTCCAGCTTGATTCGTTCAGCGACAGCAACGGCCGCATCGAAGAGCTTTCGATTTAAGCAGGGAGTTACGGATGAATCACAGAGCCACCGCGGTATTGCTCGCCGCTTCCACGCTGTTGGCGGCGCAAGCGCTCTCCGCGAAGACTGGCGACATCGTCGAGGCGGCCAAAGCGAATGATTCGAAGACCGTCCTAGCCCTGCTTGAGAGCTCGAACGTCAACGCCGCCGCTCCCGACGGCGCCACCGCGCTGCACTGGGCGGCGCATTGGGACGACCTCGACACCGCGGCGAAGCTGGTGCGCGCCGGTGCGGACGTCAGCGTCCAGAACCGCTACGGCGTGAGTCCCCTGTTGCTAGCCGGCGCCAACGGTAACGCGGCGATGATCGAGCTATTGATCAAAGCCGGCGCTGACGCCAATGTCGCCCTTCCCGAGGGAGAAACCGCGCTGATGAGAGCCGCCCGGACCGGTCGAGCCGACGCCGTGCGAGCCTTGCTGCGCCACGGCGCCGACGTGAACGCGATCGAGAGCTGGAAGGGTCAAACCGCCCTGATGTGGGCGGCCGCCGAGGGCTACCTCGAAGCCGTCGAAGTTCTAGTCGAGGCGGGCGCCGAGATCGAGGCCCGCTCGAAGGCCGGCTACTCACCTCTTCTGTTTGCCGTGCGCGAAGGGCGCAATGATGTCGTCATGGCTCTACTTAAGGCCGGCGCTGATGTGAACCAAACTCTGCCCGCCCCCCGGCGTCGATACTACGGCGGAGGCGGCGACCCGGCCCGATCGGGTCCGCCCAAAGTCGGATCGAGCGCGCTCGACCTTGCGATCTCGAACGCCCATTTCGAGCTGGCGTCAGCTTTATTGCACGCCGGCGCCGATGCTAACGCCGCGGGCCCCGGCTGGGCTTCCCTGCACACGATTAGCTGGGTGCGCAAACCCGGCATCGGCAGCAACGATCCGGCGCCCGAGGGCTCGGGCGACATCGGCAGCCTGGAGCTCGTTCGCAAGCTCGTCGACCACGGCGCGGACGTCAACACTCGCATGACGGGACGATCGCGGGCGGGCAAGCACAGCCTCAACACGGTCGGAGCAACGCCCTTCATGGCGGCCGCGCGTACGGCCGACGGCGAGCTCATGCGGCTCTTGGCCGAGCTTGGCGCCGATCCGCTCATCCCCAACGAAAACGGGACTACCCCGTTGATGGTCGCCGCGGGCCTAGGCACGCGAGCCCCCGACGAGGATGCCGGCGCCGGCCGGCCCGAGGATGTCGTCGAAGCAGTAAGGATCGCCCTCGAGTTAGGCGGCGACCCCGACGCTATGGACAGCAACTTCAATACGGCGATGCATGGCGCGGCGTACAAACATGTCGCCGGGGCCGTGCGGCTCCTTGCCGAGGCCGGCGCGAATATCGAAATCTGGAATCGCAAGAATCACCAAGGCTGGACTCCCCTGCGCATCGCCACGGGCGTTCACCGCGGCATGAACCTTCGAGCTTCACCAGAGACCGCGGCGGCCATCGCCGAAGTCATGGAGGCCGCCGGCGTGCCGGCGATCGTCGAGCCCGAGGAGTTTATTAGCGGGGCTACGAGATAACTATGTCGAAATTGATCGTCCACCTGGCTGCCTTCGTGTCGTTGACGGCCGCCCTTCCTCTGTTCGCTTCCGACCCCTACAAAGTCATCCGCGACATTCCGTTCGCCCAGCCAGGAGGTCACCATCTCGCTCTCGATCTCTATCTGCCGAATGGCGCGAAAGATCCCGCGTTGGTGGTCTACGTTCACGGCGGCGCCTGGCGGGCGGGAAGCAAAGGCAGCATGCCGCTCACAGGTCTGCTCGAAAGCGGCTTCGCGGTCGCTAGCGTCGACTACCGTCTCAGTCCCATCGCGCGATTCCCGGCCCAAATCCACGATATCAAGGCGGCAATCCGTTTTCTCCGCGCCAAGCGTAGCGAATATGGCTACGACGCTGACCGTATCGTGATTGCAGGCTCGTCCGCCGGCGGACATCTGGCGGCATTGGTCGGCGTCACTAACGGTCACCAAGAGCTCGAAGGCAGCGTGGGCGACCATCTACAGCAGTCTTCCGACGTCCAAGCCATCGTCTCCTACTACGGGGCGAGCAACTTCGAGACGATCCTTTCTCAGTCGACTCCTCGCGGGCTCGGCGTCCGCATACCGGCGTTACAACTGCTACTGGGCGCGCAACCTGAAGACAAGCCGCACGTCGCCAAGCTGGCAAGCCCGGTCTTTCACGTTGACCGAACCGACCCCCCGCTCCTGCTCTTGCACGGCGATCAAGATCCGCAGATGCCGGTCAATCAATCGATCGAGTTAGAGGGAAAGTACACCGACGCCGGCGTGCCCGTTGCTCTGGAATTCGTCCATTCGGCCGCGCATGGCGGAAAGCTGTTCTACGACGCCGATCGGAACCGCGTGGTGGTCGAGTTTCTCGAGAAGCACCTCCGCTAGCAGTAGCCGCTCGCCCCAATACTGTCGACTTAAGCTACGCCAGCCAGAAGGGTGGACCCGGAGCCGCGACTGTAAGGGAGCGGTTGCTTGAGGAATCGCAATTTGCTCGCATTCTCAATCAACCGCTCCCTTACGGTCGCGGCTCCGGGTTGCGGTCTTGACGCCCAAGTCGACAGTATTGCCGCTAGCACCGGAGCATTACTCGAAGCGGACCAGGGTCGAATTCGCCGCTATCCCCTCGACTGCGACCTCGATGTCGACAACGCCGGATAAGCTTCCCGTCACTTCGAAGTTCAGCTGATCTAGCCCTTCGAACTGGCTCTGGGGCCCGGCATAGAGAACTCGCGCGTCCTTGCCGCCAATCCGGACCTCGACGTCTTCAAGCGAGGCGCGGCCACGAAATCCAACCCCAAAGAGCGTCAAGAAGATCTGTCGGCCGCGTGCTCGAAGGGGCTTCGAAGCGCACCCGTTGGAAGTGCATTCAAACAGCAGCTCGGTCTCGCGCCGCCCGTCATCGTCGAGGTAGACGGCCAGCCCCGCCGCCACTCCTCTCCCGCTTGCGTTGGCCGTGAAGATCCCAGGAGCGACCCGACGGATCTCAATCCGTCCGGCGGCTACGACGCGATTGGCGGCCAAGGTTCGCACGCGGACCCGAGCCGGGCCCTCCGCAACGCCGCCGGGGACCACGAAGTTCACCTGCCCGCCCGAGACGAACAGCATCCCCGCTCGGAGCGCCGCGCCCGCGCTGTCGATAATTTCGACGACCACTCCTCCCAGCGCTTTCGGTAACGGCAGCGACTTGGCGACTTGTTCCGACACCGCAAGGTCTTGCCCGAAGACGCTGGCGATGGAATCAGGCGCCAGCGCGTCAACCGCATAGCTCGCCGCCGACGCGGGCTGCCCCAGCGCCAGCAACTCAGGGCACGCCCCGCGCGCGTCGAACTCGCCACCGTTGGTCGCCACGGCCATCTCCGCGAAGATCAGCGCCTTGTCGACAGGGTCGTCGTAGGCCGCCGGCGCGAACCAGCCACTGCCCGTCGGGGGACAGCCGAGCGGGCCGCATGTCATCGCAAGCGCAATATCGGGAAAGATCAACGTTTGGACGAGCTCGTCCCCGGTCAGCGGATCAAGCTCGTACACCGACATGAAGTTCGTGCCATGCGAATACGCGCCGACATCCGCACATCCTCCCAAGTCGGCCACATCGTCCCCGTCAACATCAATCGGACACCCGACCGCCACTTCAACGGTCTGAGTGCCGACGATGTTGACACCGGTCGTCGTCACTTGCGACCTACAATCTTCCGAATTGAAAAGAGTGCAATTAGGGGCGCTGAAATTCGCATGGCTGGTGCAGCTATTCCATTCGAACCTGCCGTCGCCACAAACACCGTCATTCCTGCCGGTGTTGTCAGTGATGATCAGATCGCGGCACCAGCCCTCGAACTGCCGTCCGTTGACCCGCCGGCCGAAATTGGACGTTACGCCCCAATTGCCGAATGGCGCACTGTGGATTGAACCAGGACACTCGGTGTTGACCGGTCCCATGACCGCCCGATTACGGTTCAATCCCGCCACCGACAAACGGCAGACCTGGCCAAGCAAGGGGCCTGCGGCGGTGACGAAGACCGTCGCCAGCAGGGATGTCACCAAGCAAAATCGGCGGTTATAACCGTTGCTCGTTAGCTCCCCAATTCTGGACAGTACTGCGACAAGCCGCACCTCTTGATTGTTCCACTTGCAGACTCCGTACACTGAATTGATGTGGCGCCACGCGCTCCTCGTTTTTCTTCTCGCGGGCCTCGCCCAGGCGCAGCCGACCGCTGGCCGGCGACCCAACGGCAGCGCGATCCTGCCTAATGGCTGGCCGATCACTCCTCTCGGCAAGCAAATCCCAGCAAGCACATTGCCGATCGCGGTAGAGCTGACGCCGGACGCCAAGTACGCCCTAGTGCTCAACGCCGGCTTCCTGCAGCCTTCGATAAGCGTCATCGACCTGGCCGCCGAATCCGAAGTCCAGCGCCTGAATCTCCCCTACGCCTGGCTCGGCCTAGCCCTCAATAAGGCCGGCGACAAAGTTTTCGTCGGCGGCGGCGCCAGTGCAGCCGTTCTCGAGCTCGAGCTCGCCAACGGGCGTCTCAAGCTCGTTGCAGAGCACAAGGCCGTGGAAGGCTCGCCCGGCGAAAACGACTTCATCGGGGACGTCGCCCTGTCCGCGGACGAAGGATTGATCTACGCCGCCAACCTATTCTCGGACAAGGTTTCCGTGCTCAATGCCAAGAGCGGCATTTATCTCGAACAGTTCTCGGTCGGGAGCCGCCCTTATCGCCTGCTCGTCGACGATGAGTTTCTTTGGATCAGCCACTGGGGCGCGTCGTCGGTCGGCCTCTATAACGCATCGGAAGGCAGGCAAATCGACCGCATTCTGACCGGACCCCTGCCCGGCGACATGTTGCTCGTGCCGGGCGCGGTTGACACCTCCGAGGAAGAAGGCTTGCCCATCGCGGCGCGCTTGTTCGTGGCCTGCTCGAATACCAACAGCGTGTGGACCTTCGGGCTCACCGAAGGCAGAGAGCCCCGAGAGCTCGAGCGAATCCGCGTTGCGGCCAGCCCGGCCGCTCCATTCGGGTCAGCCCCGTCGGCGCTGGCGGCCGGCCCGGACTCCCAGCTCCTGATCGCCGCATCGGGCAACAACCTGGTGGCGATTGCGGACATTTCCGAGGCCAGAGCCCGGCCGATCGGCGCTTTCCCGACGGGCTGGTATCCCACCGATGTCACCGCGCTCCCCGACGGCCGCCTGCTCTACCTCAGCGGAAAGGGCCAAGGCTCGGTCCCCGCCCCGAACGGCCCCGACCCCACTCGACGTGACCGTAGCGCCGACTATGTCGCGGCGCTCCAGACCGGCTCTGTCGGCATCACCCCCGCGCTGACGCCCGAAATCATGGTTGCCGCCACGAGTCGCGCCGCCGAGAACATCTTCTACGACGACAACTTCGCCATTGACGCGGAAGTTCCGGAAACGAACCCAATTCCGTCGAACGTCGGGCGGTCGTCCCCCATCGAACACGTCGTGTATGTGCTGGTCGAGAACCGGACGTACTCGCAGTTCTTTGGCGAAGCGCCCGTGTTTGGCCCCGAAGTAGCGCCCAACTACCATCGCCTGGCCCAGCGCTTCGCCCGAGCCGACAACTTCTACGCGGCGGGCGACGTCAGCGCTGACGGCCAAAATTGGTCTACGGCCGCCTTCGCCAACGATTTCATCGAAAAACTCTGGCCCAGCTACCAGGCCGGCCGCCTCAAGACCTACCGCTTCGAAGGCGGCGACCCAGCGGCGATTCCCCCGGCGGGATACCTCTGGTCCAACGCCGTCTCGGCCGGCCGGAGCGTGCGCAACTACGGCATGTGGACCGAGCGTCGAAACGACGGTTCGGTGCGCGTCCTCGACCCGGGTCTCGAGCCGCACACGAACCTCACCTACCCTCCATTCGATCTCGAGACGCCCGACTCGCAGCGAGTCGACATCATCGTCAACGAGCTCAAGGGCGCACCGTTGCCCCAATTGACCCTTGTTCGGTTGCCCGGCTCACACACCGCGGGCCGGTCACCGGGCTTCCTGACACCAAAGGCCATGATGGCCGACCACGACTACGCTCTCGGCCGCCTCGTCGAAGCGATCAGCCGCGGAAAGGAATGGCCAACGACGGCGATCCTAATCGCTTCTGACGACGCCCAAGACGGCGCCGACCCTGTTGACTCCCACCGCTCAATCGCCCTGATCGTGAGCCCTTACGCCAAGCAGGCCTACGTGGATCATGCATTCTACTCGACGTTATCCGTGCTGCGTACGATCGAGCTGATCCTCGGCATGCGTCCCATGACCCAATTCGACGCCGCGGTGCCGCCCATGTGGCGATCCTTCCAGCCCGAACCGGCCGCCAACCCCTACGAGGCCGTCCGACCCAAGACGCCGCTCGACGAAAAGAACCCGCCCAGCCCGGTCGGCCGCCCCCGCCGAGCGGACTAGCGCTCTTGACGCGTTTCTTTGCGATCTTTGCGCCTTTGCGCGAACTCTTTCCGCGGCCTCGCAGCCAATCCTCCGCCCACGCGATAATGGTCACTTCGTGTCTTCCATAGGAATCGGCATCATCGGCCTGGGCAACGTCGGCGGCGGGGCCCTGGAAATCATCGCGGACAACGGCGATCAGATCGCCCAGAAACTCGGGGCCACGCTAGAGGTCAAGGCGATCTGTTCCCGCTCGATTGCGACCAACCCGCCCAAAGTCGCCGAGCGCTTTCCCTCGGCTAAGCGGACGGCCGACTGGCGCGAGGTGGTCAGCGATCCGGATGTTCAAATCATCGCCGAGTTGATTGGCGGAACCGGCGTCGCGGCGGACATCGTCGCTGGAGCCGCCGAGCACGGCAAGTCTATCGTCACCGCGAACAAAGAGCTGATGGCCCTGCGCGGCGCCGAGATCTGGGCCAAGGCTCAATCCGCCGGCGTCGGCCTCGCCATGGAAGCAAGCGTCGCCGGCGGCATTCCCATTCTGGCCGCCCTCCGTGAAGGTATCGCCGGGGATCGGATTCACGCACTACTCGGTATCCTCAACGGCACCTGCAACTACATCCTGACCGAGATGGAGCGCCGGGGCGATTCTCTCGAAACCGTTCTCGCCGAGGCCCAGGAGCTTGGCTACGCTGAGGCTGAACCCTCGGCCGATGTTGACGGCTATGACGCCCGCTCGAAGCTCGCCATCCTTGTAGCCCTGGCTTTTGGCGCCCAGGTGTCGCCCGAATCGATTCCGACCGACGGCATCCGCCGAATTCGCGACATCGATTTCCGCTATGCGGCGCGCCTCGACCGGACTGTGCGCCTGATCGCCAAGGCCGAATCCGCCCCAGAAGGCCTCTTTCTCAGCGTCCGCCCAGTGTTGTTGCCGCGAGACACCATTCTCGCGAAGGTCGTGGGCTCCTACAACTCGATTTGGATCCAAGGCGTGCACGGCGACGATACTCTCTATTACGGCCGCGGCGCCGGCCCCACGCCCACGGGCGTCGCCGTCGTCAGCGACATCATTTCCCTCGCCCGCGATCTGCGCGGGACGACCAAGTCGCCGTTCGCGTACGGCCGGCTTCGAGCGCTGGAACCGGCCCCAATTCAACAAGAAACATTACCCTATTACCTGCGCTTTCGGGTGCGAGATCGTCCTGGAATTCTCGCCGCTATTTCAGAAATCCTGGCCGCATCGAGTATCAGCATTGACGCCGTCTTACAAGAGCCGACAGACAACAAGGCTGACCTGCCGTTCGTCATGACTCTAGACCCGACGCCTGGGCATCGCCTTGAAAACGCGATGGAGAAGATACGAAAGCTGGACTTTCTTGTCGATCCGCCGCTGGCGCTGCCGCTCGAATCGGGTTTCGGCGGCTGAGCCGGATTTGAAAGAAACTCTCTGCGTTTGCGCACTGCCTACTACATGTGTAACGCTACATTTCTCAATAGAGGTATCGAAAGAGGATATTCAATGTCAGGAATGAGAATCGGGAAACGACTTCGTATGCGCCGCCTCACAGCCCGCGGCCGCACCGTTATTGTGGCGATCGACCATGGCAACGCCGCCGGTTTCGTTCGTGGCCTGGAGAATCCGGTCGAAGTTGTCAAGATCTGCGCTGCCAACGGCGCCGACGGCATCCTGGTGACGCCAGGCGTCCTCGAAGACGCGGCTGACGAGGTCGGCGACCTCGCGATCCTGCTGCGCATTGACGGGGCGGTCAGCACGTTTGGCCCCGGGCGGGTTTTTTGCGAAGTGGAGCACGCCGTCGCGCTCGGAGTCGATGCCGTCGTCATTAATGCGACCGTCGGCGCTCCGCATGAGAGCGACGAGTTGGAGAAAGTTGGCCGGATCGCTTCGGAAGGCCGGCGTTGGGGCATGCCCGTCGTAGCCGAGATGCTCAGCGAAGGCATGATGGCCAACCACATGGACTTTAGCGGCCAGGGGCAGGACCAACTACCCGTCGATATCGCCCAACAGGTCGCCGCCGCCTCTCGCCTTGGAGTCGAGCTAGGCGCCGATGCGATTAAGACTCGCTACCCCGGCGACGTGGAAGCTTTCCGCCGCATCATGGCGACCATGAACAAGCCGGTCCTGATCGCCGGCGGCCCGATGCGCGACAACAGCCTGCGATCGACCCTCGAGCTTGTGGACGAAGTCTTACGCGCCGGCGCCAACGGCGTCATCTTTGGGCGGAACATCTGGCAGCACTCTGATCCGGCCCAAGCGCTTCGAGCTGTTTCGGCGATGGTCCATGACGACGCTACCGTCGACGAGGCATTGGACATCACGGAGTAAGAGGCGTGGACTCCCGTCCACGCCTCTATTCACGAGTCAAGAATTCGTCGAGGTTCATCAACCCGCGAGCCAAGCCCGTCCAGGCAGCTAGCTCAATCGCCTCCACCCCCTCGATCTCATACGGGGCAAGCTTGCTCGCCGCCTCGGGCTCAGTTTCCAGGATTCGGCGCTGCATTGCGAGGTAAGTCTCCAAGCGGTCCTTCTCCGTCGCCTCGGGCTCTCGACTCAGGCACAATCGAAACATCCGATCGAGGCGAGCGTCGGGCGCCTCAACCTCCGACAACGTCCGAATCGCCAGCGCCTGGGCCGCTTCACCGAATACCGGGTCGTTCAGCAGATTGAGCGCCTGCAGCGGGGTGTTCGAGCGCGTTCGCTTGACGGCGGTAACGAGCGTCGTCGGCGCGTCAAAGTTCATCAGCATCGGATAGGGCGAGGTCCGTCGGAAGAAGATGTAAAGCCCCCGCCGATAGCGTTCAGGGCCGCTATCGGCTTCCCAGGCCTTTTTGCTATAGCTCAGCTCCGCGATGCCCGCGGGCTGCGGCGGCCGGATACTCTCGCCGCCAATCCGCGGGTTGAGCAACCCGCTGACAGCGAGAGCGTTATCCCGCAACAGCTCCGCCTGCAGCCGCAAGCGACTTTGTCGAGCCAGCAGTTTATTCTCCGGATCCGACTCAGCAAGGTCAGTGCGATGGTGCGACGCCCGACGATAGGTCGCCGACGTCACGATCAACCGGATGAGCTCCTTCTGACTCCACCCGCGCTTAACGAACTCCGATGCGAGCCAGTCGAGCAGCCGAGGGTGGCTCGGCGGCTCCGACTGTAGGCCAAAGTCGTCCGGCGTACGCACTAGTCCAGCTCCGAAAAGCTCCTGCCAGATGCGGTTGACCGCGACGCGCGCGGTGAGCGGGTTGTCTCCGCTAGCGATCCAACGGGCGAACCGAAGCCGTGCGGGCTCGTCGCTCGACTCGAACCGCGGGAGCGCCGAGGGCGGGCCCGCCGTGACCTCGACGCCGGCGGCGCGCCAGTCCCCCCGCAGGGCGATATGCGTCGCAACCGGCTCGTCGCGCTCGATGATCGTGTACGCCCTGGACGGTTCGTGGAGATCAGCCCGCAGCTCGGACAGCTTCTTAGCAGCCTCTTTTAGCTTGGCCGAGGTTGGTTTATCCTTCGAGAGGTCGGGGCCATTCCGGCCAACGAACCAGTCCGTGATCTTCTCGCGCTCGAACTCGCTGAGCTTGTCATCAGACGAACGCATCAGCCAATCCGCGCGGTCGTTCGCGGCTCGCCATTCCGTCACCGAGTGATCCCAATCGGTCCGAACGCCTGGCTTGTCCATGGCGAGGATCATTTGCTCGCGCCAAGTCTGCTGGAGCCCCCGGATGCCGTATTCCTCGACAATCTGGCGACGCTTGGTGCGGTAGGCGGGCAGGTCTCGCAGATAAGGCCCGACCTGGCCGGGCAACGGAGCGATCACGTCGCGTTCGACGGCGTTATTGAACAGCGCGAAAAGCTGGTAGAACTCCTGCTGCGAGAGCGGGTCGAACTTGTGGTCGTGGCATTGGGCGCAACCAACGGTCAGCCCAAGCCAAACGGTTCCAACGGTGTTGATGCGGTCGAGAACTTCCTCAAAGCGTTTTTCGCCAACCTTTGTTCCCGCCTCGCGGTTCTTGATGCCATTTCGCAGAAACCCGGTGGCGACCCGTTGGTCGACCGTCGCGGCGGGCAACAGGTCCCCAGCGATTTGTTCGACGGTGAACTCGTCAAATGGCTGGTCGCGGTTAAGAGCCTCGATCACCCACTGTCGCCAGCGCCAGGCGTACGGCCGCAGCGGGTCGCGCTCGTAGCCGGCCGAGTCGGCATAGCGCGCGGCGTCGAGCCAGGGAAGGGCCCAGCGCTCGCCGTAGTGGGGCGAGCGAAGCAGCTCATCTACCACACGCTCGTAGGCTTCAGGGCGCTCGTCAGAGAGGAAGCGCTCCGCCTGCCCGGGAGTAGGCGGCAGGCCGGTCAGATCGAAGTGGGCGCGCCGGAGCAAGGTGACTCGGTCAGCCTCTGGTGACGGGGTGACGCCCTCTTGTTCGAGCTTCGCCAATACGAAGCGATCGATCGGGTTGCGAACGGTCTTGTCGTCCCCAGCGCTCGGAGGGGCGACTTCCTTGACCGCTTGAAAGGCCCAATGCTTGCGGCGTTCGGCGTCCGGTAGGCGGTTGCCTTTCGAAGTCTGGATTGGCCATTCCGCACCGCTGTCGATCCACTCGCTGAGAGTTGCAATCTCTTCCGCCGATAGCCGCTGGCCGACGGGCGGCATCCAGAAGCCTTCTTTCTTGCTCGAGACCCGCAAGATGAGCTTGCTCGCCGCGCTCGCTCCGGGGACAATAACCGCGCCGGAATACCCGCCCTTGAGAGCAGCCTCACGGCCATCCAACCGGAGTCCGCTCTGCTGCTGCGAGTCGCCATGGCAGGCGTAGCACCGTTGGTGGAGGATCGGCTCGATATCACGGACGAAATCAACGGCGGCAAACGCGGGTAAAGCGATCAGGAAGGCCGCGAGAACAAAACGACTCATCGCGAACCTATTATAGGTTCCGCTAGCTTGACCGTGATTTTCGCGGCTCTCGGACGAGCGACCCCGAGTGCGGGTAAATAATCCAGCACTGCTCGACCCCGAAGCGCGTCCCCGGCCTCTCCTGGTCGACATGCGGCTCCGAGGGCTTGGTTGGGGCTTCAACCTGAGGCGCTAAAACCGGTCGGAGAGGCTTCATGCGGTTAGGGAATTCTAGCACCGCTCCGAGCGAGTGGATCAAACAAAAACGTGGGCGACCAAAAGTGTTAGAGAACTGTCACCGCAGGAGGCTCGCGAACACCTTCGCGGGGTCGAGCTCGAGCTCGGGCAGGACTAGCGAGCGGACTCGGTCACCCGCGCGGGCGTGGCCGATCAGCTCAAACTGATCATCAACGTTCCTCCACGACGAGATCTCCCGGCCCCGCCCGTCGACTAGCCAGTACTCGGCGACACCATAGCGGGCGTATTCCTTAAACTTCACGACCGTGTCATGCGTGCGGTTGGACTCGGAAATGATCTCGATGCAAAGGTCGGACGGGCCCAATATTCGATCGTGCAAAATGTGCCGGCGTTCGGTCCGCACATAACACAGGTCCGGCTGGAACACCGCCTCCGGCGCCAGGATCACGTCGACCGGCGACGAATAGAGACGGCCTAGGTTGAACTCAGAAATATGGAGGTTCAGAGCAAACCCAAGCACATTACTCATGTACGCGTGATCGAGGTTCGCGGCGGGCGACATCACTAACTCCCCGTGGACCAATTCCGTCTTGCTCCCGGCGTCCTCGGGCCAGTCCTTGATGTCGTCCCAGGTCAGCGGTTTGGCGGCCACGCTCGGCATCGTCCGCATTATATCGACCGCTTGGTCCGATGAGAGGGCCGGACCGGAAAACCCTAGTCGAGCAAGTCGACGAACACCCTCGCGGGGTCCAAATCGAGATCGGGGAGGACCATCGACCGGACCAGCTCTCCTGGAGATGTCCGGGCGATCAACTCGAACTGGGCGGCGACATTGCGCCAGGTTGAGATTTGTTCGTCGCGGCCGTCGACGAGCCAGTACTCTTCTACTCCGTGCCTGGCGTACTCCTGGTACTTCACGACCGTGTCGTGGGTTCGGTTGGATTCGGAAATGATTTCGACGCACAGGTCCGGTAGCCCTAGGGTAGTGCGTCACGCAGATTGAACCTTATTTAAGGCGGCTCGACCGCGCTTGACCTTTTCGAGTATGTCTGAAGCAGTAGCGGTCCAGATGAAGGGCTTGGGCTGCTGGTTGTGCTTTGCGATGTAGTCTTCAATGGCGGCGACGAGTTCGTCCACGCTGCGAAAGACGCCGCGACGAATCCGCTTGTCGGTGATATCGCGAAAGAATCTCTCGACCATGTTCAGCCAGGACGCCGAGGTGGGAGTGAAATGGACGTGAAAGCGCTTGTTGCGCTCGAGCCAGCGCTTGACAGCGGCATGTTTGTGGGTGGCATAGTTGTCCACGATTAGATGAATCTGTTTGTCCTTGGGAGCTTGGCGCTTGATCAGACGCAGAAACTGTAGCCACTCGCGGTGGCTGTGCTTTGGCATGCAAGTTCCGATCACGCTGCCGTCGAGTGTATTGAGCGCCGCGAACAAGGTGGTCGTGCCGTTGCGTTTGTAATCGTGGGTCATCGTCTGGCCGCGTCCCTTCTTGAGCGGCAGGCCGGGTTGGGTGCGGTCGAGCGCTTGGATTTGTGACTTCTCGTCGAGGGAAAGAACGATGGCATGTTCGGGCGGGTTGAGATAAAGTCCGACGATGTCGTCGAGTTTTTCGGCGAAGCGCGGGTCGTTGCTGAGCTTGAAGGTCTTGACGCGATGCGGCTTGAGGCCGTGGGCGCGCCAGATGCGGCTCACTGTGGAGGCGCTGACGCCGGCCTCGGCGGCCATCGTGCGAGTGCTCCAGTGGGTGGCGTTGGCCGGCTTTTCGCGGGTCGTCTTGTGGATGATCTGCTGCACTTTCTCAGCCGAGACGGCGGGTGTACGGCCGGGACGCGGAGCGTCTTTTTCAATGCCGGCGAATGCCGCCTGCGACAAAACGCTTGCGCCAGCGCGCCACCAGTTGCCGCGAGACGCTGAGTTGTTCTGCGATCTGTTTGTTCTCGAATCCCCCCTACGAGAGACCTGAAAGCCCGCAACTACCGTCCATTTCTGATACCGGGTGGATGCGCAACCCGGTCGACCGCTTCATCCTGAGCAAGCTCGACGCAGCAGGCCTCGAGCCCTCGCCTCCGCCATTGCGGCCAAACGTTTCTTTCCACCGGAACTGCGGACCGCTTCGTTTTTGGTTGCTATCCTGAGGCTGAGCAATGGAAGGTCAACGCAACTTAACGGTTTCCTTGCCTGAATCCGTGTTTGACAGAATCTCACAGGTGAGTGAACTAGAGCGCCGAAGTCAGTCAGACCTTGTTCGCGAGGCTGTGCTGAGTTATTTGGAAGAGCAGGAAGTTCCGAGTCCGTCCGACATTGCGGCGATGGAGAGAGGGCGGGCTGAAATCGCAAGAGGCGAGTTCCTCACAGTCGACCAGCTACTCGATGAGCTGGACCCTCCGAGTCGCTAAATACCTCCCTCGGGCGCTGAAACGGCTGCCTCCACGTGATCGGGAGCGAATCGCCGGCGCCCTACGCCAGATGAAGAGGGATCCATTGTCAGGGGATGTCGTCCGCCTCAAGGGTTTTCCGAAAAGTTGGCGAAGGCGGGTCGGCGACTACAGAATCTTGTTCGACCTGGACCGCGCAGAAGAAACGGTTGATGTCACTGAAATCACACGACGAACGACAACGACCTAGCGGGCACGGAAATAGGGGGACTTCAAGGCCCCTCCGGCTCGTCAGGCAGCGGCTCCAGATCCTCGATGTCGCCGAACGAAATCACCGCCTCGGCCTCGAACTTGCGGTACAGACGAAACTCGACGTCGTTGCGAGTCAGCTCTCTCTCCCCACGCATTCTGACCTGCGCTTTCAAGGGCAGCAGGAACTCGCGGCCGCTCAAGTCCACGAAGTCGTAGTCGAGCCGCGTGGTCGCTAGCTGCATCGGGAATGACGGCGGGATGTCTTCGGCTTCCATCACGATGCGGAGAACGCGTTCCGTCTCCTTGTCGATATAGACAAGTCCCGTGTAGCCCGGAACAATCGTGGGACCCTTGACAATATTCAATTGCCATCGCGAACGGGGCTTCGGCACGCGGTAGATGAAGACATAAACCGGCCGCGCCCGCAGCAGGGAATGCCGCGCCCACGAGAAGACTGCGTCGACCTTGGGCTCAAACAACTCCGCCAGCATGCTTCCGAACTCGCCCGTACTGCTGCTGCCGCCGAGCTCGTGAACGCCTTTCGTGGTGAGGCGGTTGTCGACGCTGACGACTTCGTACTGCTCTTGCCCTCCGACGTAGCCGACGCGCGTCTTGATCTCGTCGTACTTGAGCCAATCCATCTCGAGCCCGCTCGGGTCAACGAAGCGGCGGGTTATCTGCAGGCAGACGAAATCGGGAAGCTCGTCGGTGTACTGGAGGGCGTTGCGGCGCGCTTCGGCGATGATGCGGTCTTGCTCGTCTTTCGATGGGGGAGGCGGTTGATTGGGTCTCGACGCCGCTTTGGGAGTGAGGTCGGCGGGAGGGAGCCCGGCCGATTCGACCTTCATCTTGCGCAAAGCGTCAATCGTTTTCGAACCGATGCCGAGTGAGAGGAAGTCTTCGATGATGCCGTCAGTGAGAGCGAACCCGAGTTTCTGAATTTTCAGGTACTTGGCGATCTCGCGGTCGTTCATCCCCTGATTGACCGACGACCGCAACATGTCGCGAAGTTGCTGGTAGCGCAGCCCGGACTGCGCCGCAAGGGCGAAAACCGCGATCAGGACCAGGGCCAAGAGTCTTAGCGGCATCGCACTCATTGTATTCCACGCAAAGTCGGCTATAATTGGCGCGCGGAGGTTTCTCATGTCAAAGACGATTCAAGTGCGTTTGCTCACCATTGCCCTGGCCCTTGCGGCGGCGACAACGGCCTATCACCAGTCGACCGAGCAGGCCATGCTCGACGCGGCGAACCATTACCTGAACTCGCTCACAACCGAGCAGCGCGGACAAACGCTCTTCGCTTTCGGCCAGCAAGACCGAGAGACCTGGCATTTCGTCCCCGGCAACAGCTTTGAACAGACCTACAAGTACAAACGCCGCGGACTGACCTACGGTGGGATGCAGCCTGAACAGCGACACCTAGCCGACGCGCTGCTGACCGCCGGCCTGAGTAAGGCGGGCTTCATCAAAGCCAAGTCGGTGATGAGTCTCGAAGAAGTTTTGCGAGTCGCGGAAGGCGATCTGACCGGTCGGCGCGACCCGTCTCGCTACCACTTCAGCGTCTTCGGAGAGCCGAGCTCGGACGGAGCCTGGGGATGGCGAGTCGAGGGTCACCACATCTCGCTGCACTTTACTCTCAAGGGCGGAAAGCTCGTCTCCACCTCGCCGACCTTCTTCGGCTCCAACCCGCATAAGGTCATCGCGGGTCCGCGCAAGGGGCTGCGGCCGCTGGGGCGCGAAGAGGACGTCGCGCGCGAGCTGATGAAGTCGCTCGACCCGGCCCAGCGCAAGCAGGCTCTAGTTGCCGAGACCGCCTACCGCGACATTCTGACCGCCGCCTCGACACGGGCGATGCTCGACAATCAGCCCCCTGGCATTCAAGCTTCAAAGCTCAACGAGGCGCAGTTCGCGATGTTGGCGGATCTGCTGGCCGAGTACGCCGGCAACCTGCCCGCCGAACAAGCGGCCAAGCGCATGGATGTCGTCAAGGCCACGCCGCGCGACCAGATGCTGTTTGCCTGGGCCGGCGGAATCGAGCAAGGAAAGGGCGACTACTACCGCGTGCAAGCTCCGACGTTCTTGGTCGAGTACGACAATACTCAGAACAAGAACAACCACAGCCACACGGTTTGGCGTGACTACGCGAACGACTTCGGCCGCGATGTGTTGGCGGCGCACCACGAGGCGTTCGAGCACGGGCTGGCGGCGGACTGATTGGGTTCACTGCGCTATAACGCGGCATTTTCAGACCGGCCCCGAGCCGCGGGCGGAAAGTCCGCGGCTCGGGGCTCGTAGGAAGTGCAAGATGTTCACTAGCAGGGTCTCATCCAAGGGTCGGATTACGATCCCGAAACCGTTGCGCCGGAGGCTTGGTCTAAGCTCGGGCGACGTCGTCGAGTATCAGTTGGACGGCCCCCGGGTAATCGTGACCCGCCGGGCCTCGATCGACAGCGAGTGGGCCTCCGCGATTTCAGCAACTGTTGGCGAGTGGGATAGTCCCGAGGACGACAACGCATTCCGAGATCTGTAGACCCGCGGCGCCGTGCTACACTCGCGCTCGATATGCTTCATCGGGTCGCTCTACTGACGGTCTTGGCGGGCGTGACGCTCAGCGCGCAGCCCGCCGACAGGCCAAATTTTATCGTCATCTTCGCCGACGACCAGGGCTGGGGAGACCTTGGCGTCCAAGGCCACCCGGATATCCGCACGCCCAACATCGACCGTCTCGCCAGGGAAGGCATCCGCTTCACGAGCTTCTACGCCGCGCCGTTTTGCGGACCGTCCCGCGCCGCGCTGATGACGGGTTGCTATCCGCCGCGCAATAGCCTGGCGTTCAACCACGGGCCGAAGTCCACGACGGGAATCCATCCCGACGAGGTCACGATTGCCGAGATCCTCAAGGACCAGGGCTACCGCACGATGATGATCGGCAAGTGGCACCTGGGTTCGCGCGAGCAGTTCTTCCCCCACCACAACGGCTTCGACCATTGGTTTGGGATGCCGTACTCGAACGATATGTGGCCGTATCACCCGGTGATGCCCATTACTGAGAACGAAGACGAGCGGATGAAGTCGGCTCGGAAGCGGGCCGCGTACACCGGTTTCGCGGGGCAGGGCGGATACTACGATCTCGAGAACGGCCAGGGGTTCCCCGAGCCGCTTCCGCTGATCGCGGACGGCGAGGCGCTCGAAGAGAACCCGGACCAGACAAAGCTGACGACTCGCTACACCGAGAAGGCGCTCGAGTTCATCGAACAAAGCAAGGACGAGAGCTTCTTTCTCTACCTTCCCCATGCCATGCCGCACGTACCGTTGTTCATTTCCGAGCGCGGGGCGGACCGCTCGATTCGGGGGCTATACGGCGACGTGATCGAGGAGATCGACTGGAGCGTTGGTCAGATTCTAGCCAAGCTCGGCGCACTGGGGATTGACGAGAAGACAGTGGTTCTCTACACCTCGGACAATGGCCCCTGGCAGCAGTATGGAGTCGACGGAGGGTCGGCGGGGGCTCTGCGTCTCGGCAAGGGGACGACCTACGAAGGCGGCATGCGCGTTCCGGGGATTTTTCGTTGGCCGGGGCGAATTCCGGCCGGATTGGTCAGCTCGGAGCCGGTGTCGAACATGGACGTGCTTCCGACGTTTGCCACGCTGGCGGGATCGGCTCCGCCGAAGGACCGGACGATCGACGGGCGCGATATTTTGCCGCTGCTGTCGGGCCAGAAGGACGCGAAGTCGCCGCACGAGTATTTTTACTACTTCAACGGCGGGCGAGACCCCGATCGTCCGAATATCCAGGCCGTTCGCGAGGGCAAGTGGAAGCTCCGCATCAAACGAACCGAGGGGGGGAATCGGCTGGAGCCGGAAGAGCTCTACGACCTGCATGAAGATGTCTCGGAGAAGTTTGACCGGAGCGGGCTATATCCTCAGGTCGTCAAGCGGCTGCTGACCCAGGCGGAGTCGTTCGTCAAGGAGCTGGTGAAGGATCGCCGCCCGCTCGGGACTTCTTGACGTGGCGCACGGCTGTGCCGTGCCGCCTTCGAGCTGTGCTCGAAGGTCCGGGGTCCCAAGACCTTGCAGCACAGCTGCAAGGCGGCACGGCACAGCCGTGCGCCACGTCCTAGGCTGGCTGAACTCCCGGCCGGCCATTCTCGGTCACAAACTGAGCGCGGGTTACCAGCGGCGCGCCGGGTCGCGAGACATATTCCACGACCTGGTACTTCGCTAGCCAGCGATCCGGGGTCACTTCGCAGCTCACGTATCCGCGTTCACCATTGAAGAAGCGCACGCAGGGATTCTCGCTCTCAAGCTCAGCAGCGTGATCCTCTCGGGGCGTTCCGTCGCCGCTCGAGCTGATGGAGGTCCCGATGTACTCGGTTCCGACGACCTTCGAGTTGGCATCGTCGAAATCCAGCATGAGGTCGCAGGCCCAGTTGGTGTGGATGTCGCCGGTGAGCACGACGGGGTTCGAGGGCTTCGACTCGTCGAGGAATCCCATAAAGCGGTCGAGCGCCGCACGATAGGCGGACCACTTGTCCATGCTGAACTCGCGCGCCTCGCCAGGAGTTCGGTCGACTCGCGCGACCATCACCTGCTGGGCGATAGCGTTCCAGGTCGCTGGGGAATCGCGCAACGTCTGGTACAACCACTGCTCCTGCTCGTCGCCCAGGATCGTGGTCTCGGGGTCGAAGACGGCATCGCATTCCGGGCCGGTCTTGTCTCCGCAGGGCTGATCGCTGCGGTACTGCCGGGTGTCGAGCACCTGGAACTCGAGCAGTCGCCCAAACGGGACCCGGCGGTAGAGCTGCATGTCTGCTCCGACGGGCTTGGCGCCGAGCCGCAGCGGCATGTGCTCGTAGTAGGCCTGGTAGGCGTGGGCGCGGCGGGTCAGGAATGTGTCGATGTCGACATCCGCATCCTGGGAGATGCGCGCGGCGTAGTTGTTGTCGACCTCGTGGTCGTCCAAGGTGACAATCCACGGGCAGGCCTGGTGGGCCGCTTGGAGATTTTTATCGGAGCGATAGAGCGCGTGTCGGTTGCGGTAGTCCTCAAGCGTCTCGATTTCTACGCCCGTATGCTTGCGGACGCGTCCGTCGCCTTCACGTCCGGCGCCCTCATAAATGTAGTCGCCGAGGTGGACGATGACGTCGAGGTCTTCGCGGGCCATGTGCTCGAAGGCGGTGTAGTAGCCGGTTTCATAGTGCTGGCAGGAGGCGAAGGCGAATCGGACGCGTTCGAGCTGCTGGTCGTTGGCTGGAGCCGTCCTGGCGCGCCCGACCGGGCTGATCTCGTTGCCGGCGCGGAAGCGATAGAAGTACCAACGGTCAGGCCGTAGCCCAACGACCTCGGCGTGGACGGCATGTCCGAGATCGGGGATGGCGACCTCTGACCCGCGCGCGACGACCTTTGTCAGCGCCTCATCTTCGGCGACTTGCCAATCGACTTCGACGTTGACCGGCGGCATTCCGCCGCCATTGAGCGGGTCGGGCGCGAGGCGCGTCCAGAGCACGAAACCGTTCGGGTCGGGTTCGCCCGAAGCGACGCCAAGCTTGAAGGGGGGCTCGCGGAACGACATGCGGACGCCGCCGGCGCCACGCTGCTGGGCCAACGCGCGCAACGGGGCCAGCGCGCCGGCCGCCAAAACTTCTCGTCGCGACCAAATAGTTTTTTTCAAGGGGTGAACACTCCTAGCCGACAAGCGTATAATAACCCCTCGAAGGTAATGGAGACGCGCGAGTACAGGACCCCCGACCTGTTTTCCGGGGGGTCGAGCTTTTCCAGCGATATCAATCGCAGGATTATCCAGTCCGAGATTGAAGGCGGGGTGCACCTTTCCGACCTCCCTGACGGAGCCGAGCTCGAGGTCCAGACCGAGAACCGCTCGTATCGTGTGCAGGTAACGGGGCGCGGTCAGGCTTCGATCTCAGGACACCCTGTCTTTTGCCCCGAGCCCGTTGTGGTGAACATCCACGGCTCGAGCTGGGGCGGCTCGATGCTGAAGGTCGCTTATATCGGCCGCGGGATGCACCTAGAGTTTCATCACCCCGAGTACCGCACGATTACGACTTCGAAGATCGTCGAGATCCGCGCGGCGGCGTGAGGGGTCATAGTGGGCAGCGATGAGATTGATGGTGACAGTTCAGCGCGATGAAGACGGTGTCTTCATCGCCGAGTGCCCGCAGATTCCGGGCTGTGTAAGTCAAGGCGAGACTCGCGCCGAAGCCGAGGCTAATCTCCGCGATGCGATCCACGATTGTCTCGAGGTCAGGAAGGAACTTGGCTTGCCGCTGACGCTTGAAACCAGCGAACTCGACATCGCGGTCTAGTGGCCCTACCACTTTGCCGTCCCGGCGAGGTCGTTCGGGGTTTCGAATCGTTTGGCTGGGAAGTCAAACGCCAGCGTGGTAGCCATATTGTGATGGCGAAGGGCGGTCGTCAAACCACACTGTCGATTCCCAAACATCGACAGGTCGCGCGTGGAACGCTTCGGTCGCTGATCGCAAGGGCTGGGTTGTTGCAGGAGGAATTCCTCGCATCGCTGCGTTGATAGACTGATGGCCGTGAAGTAAAGGGTTCGAATCGAACGCGACGAGATGGCGTCTTTGTCGCAGAATACCCCACCCTACCCGGTTGCAGCAGCCAGGGGCGAACTCGCAGCGGAACCCGCGTTAGGACGAAAACCGCCGGCAGCAGTCGTTAGGTCACTTCCCCAGCGCCGCTAGCGACTTCGCGGCTGCGGCTATCGTCGAATCCATGTCGCTCTCGGTCATCGGGGAACACAAGAACGCCGCCTCGAACTGTGAGCAGGGCAGGTAAATTCCGCGCTCCAACATCCCCCGAAAATACTCCCCGAATCGAGCCGTATCGCTGGCCGAGGACGTATCCCAATCCCAGACCGCGCCGCTGTTGAAGAAAAAGGTCAACATCGACCCGACACGGTTCGAGCTAAGCGGGACGCCCGCGCTCTTAGCCGCCGCCAGAATGCCGGCCTGGAGCCTGCTTCCGAGCGCGTCGAGGTGCGCGTAGATCTCTGGAGAGCTCTTCAAGACGTTGAGCATGGCCAGGCCGCCGGCGACGGCTAGAGGGTTCCCGGAAAGCGTTCCAGCCTGGTAGACCGGCCCAAGCGGCGCCACGGATTCCATGACGTCGCGGCGTCCGCCGTAGGCCCCCACGGGCAAGCCCGCGCCGATAACCTTGCCGAGGGTCGTCAGGTCGGGCTTGACGCCGTAGAGCTCCTGCGCGCCGCCCAGCGCCACCCGAAATCCGGTCATCACCTCGTCGAGGATCAGCAATGAGCCGTGCTTGGCCGTGATTTGTTTGACGCCTTGAAGGTATCCGGGCTCCGGCGGCACGCAGCCCATGTTGCCGACGACCGGTTCCATGATGACGGCCGCAATCTGCTCGCCGTGCCTGTCGAAGCATTCTTGGACCGCCTCGAGCGAGTTGTACGGCAACGGGATCGTCGTCTCGGAAAACGCCTTCGGCACTCCGCCAGAGTCGGAAATCCCCAGCGTCGCCAGCCCCGAGCCCGCCTTCACCAGCAACGAGTCGACATGCCCGTGGTAGTTGCCTTCGAACTTGACGGCCAGATCGCGCCCGGTGAACCCCCGCGCCACGCGCAGAGCGCTCATCGTCGCCTCGGTGCCCGAATTCACCAGCCGAACCATCTCGATCGAAGGGACCAACTCGCAGATCAGCTCGGCCAGCTCGACCTCGCGTTCGGTCGGCGCGCCGAAGCTCGTCCCGATCCGCAGCACTTGCTCGAGCGCTTCGACCACGGCCGGATGACGATGCCCGAGGATGAGCGGTCCCCAAGAGCCGACAAAGTCCAAATAGGCGTTCCCGTCCACATCGTAGAGTCGCGCGCCTTCGCCGCGGTCGATGAAGACGGGTTCGCGTCCGACCGCGCGAAAGGCCCGGGCCGGGGAGTTGACGCCGCCGGGAATGACCTTCTGAGCCTGTTCGAAAAGGCTGCTCGATCGGCTGGTATCCATCAAACTTCTACTGAACTACAGGAGGATGGCCGGGAGGCAGGGCCTCGCCGCCTCCCGCGGGCGGGGCCGTCGGCGGATGTCCCGGCGGAAGCCCGCCGCCGGCCGGACCGTCGACTTGAGGATGGCCGGAGGGGAGACCGCCGCCGCCCATCGGCGCGTCCGTCGGCGGATGGCCGGCTGGCAGGTCGCCTTGGGGTTGCCAGCCCGCCGGGGGCGGCGCCGCGGCGTTCGCGCTCCCGCTGCCGAGCACCGTCCACTCGCCGGCGACTCTCTCGAGCTGATAGCCCATCGCCAGCATGGGCTCGGCCCCGCCCGGCGCGCGGAACTCCGCGGTGGCCGACGCGCTGTCGCCGGTTTGGCTTACGTTCACGATGTCGACCTCGAGGGAGCTGAGGTTCAGGTCGGTTCGCGCGGCGAGATAGGCGCGAAGCGCGGTTTCGATTTCGCCGTCGTTGGAAGCGCCGGCGCCCGCGGCAGTCTCCGCGGTGGGCCCACAGCCTCCGCAGGCGAGCAGTAGCGCTAGCAGCGCTAAGAGCAGAATAGTCCTTCTAGTCACAACCAGTCCAGTATACGTGGCGCGAACATCGGCGGGCCAGGCGCGGTAGGGACACGTAGTCGACTGACACATATCCGGCAGGAAATCCGAGCACCTTGCGTCAGCGGGGTGTCTTCCCACGACCCGGGCAACTGCAGTAACTGTAAGCGGAAGACACCCCGCCTACACCTACACAGGGTGCTCGGAGAACGCGCCGCACCTCAAGCCGCCTTCGGTTCACAGGTTCTGCAAGAACGGATTCCATGCCCGCTCTCGTCCGATTGTGGTCAACGGCCCGTGACCCGGAATCACCGTGACCGCGTCATCGAGCGGCAGAAAGCGCGTCTTGAGCGAGCTCAGCAGCGTCTGATGGTCCGCTCCCGGCAAGTCTGTCCGTCCAACACTGCCCTGGAAGAGCACGTCCCCGCCAACGATTTTGTTCTCGCTAGGGATGTACAGGCTGATGCTGCCAGGGCTATGTCCGGGCGTGAATAGCACCTGAAACTCAGCCCCCCCGAACGAGATTACATCGCCCTCTTCGATGAATTCGTCGATGGCCACCTTTTCAGGGGGCGGTCCGCCCATCCAAGCGGCTTGTTGCGGGAGCGTCTCCCAGACCGGGACTTCCGACTCATGCATAAACGTCGGCGCCCCGGTCTCCGCCTTGAGAATCGACGCCCGCCCAATGTGGTCGAAGTGCGCGTGGGTAAACACAATCCGGCTCACGGTGAGCTGATGGCGCTTTAAAATCGCCTGGATCTCGGGGATGTCGTCGCCGGGATCAATCACCATCGCCTGGCGCTTGTCTTCGTCGCCAAAAATGGAACAGTTGCACTGGAGCGGGCCGACCGGCAGTATCTCATGGATCATCGCCGGTATAATATCAACTCTTTTGGCGTCACCCTCTCCCGGCCGCTTGGGGTTCAGCGAACGCGCCGCCTGGTTCGATATCACCGCGCGCGCGCGCGTCTACGCCATTGGCGAAGATCGCACCCGGCTCCTCCACGCTCTGGCCTCGAATGTCATCGAAGGCCTCGATCCAGGCCAGGCGACCTCCGCGTTCTTCCTGAACCCGCAGGGCCGCATCCAGGCGGCTTGCCGGATCTACGTGCAGTCCGACAGGGTGCTGCTCGAGACCGACGCTGAACACCGCCAGGCGCTGATCGACTACTTGGAGAGCTACATCATCATGGACGATGTCTCTCTCGAAGACGTGACCGAGACCAGCGCCGCGATCGCGGTCGAGGGTCCGCTCGCCGCCGAGCTGACCGCTGGCGAGGAAGGGTTGATGATCGGAGCGTCGACTCTGTGCGGTCTCGACGGGGTTTGGGTTCTGACCGCCGCCGGCGCAAAGTCCGCCCTTGTGTCGGAGCTCGAGTCCAGGGGGATTCCTCGGGCCGCCGAACGGGACGTCCTACTGGCGCGCGTGGAGAATCACCGGCCCGTTCACGGTGTCGACTACACCGATCGCAACATCCCGCATGAAACGGACTTGCTCGAGTTCGTGTCCTTAACTAAGGGGTGCTACGTCGGTCAAGAGATCGTCGAGCGCGTCCACTCGCAGGGCCAAGTCAACCGGGTCTTGCGGGCGATTGAGGTGGAAACTTCCTCGATCCCGGAGGATTTGGCGATTCGCCGAGAAGGCAAAGAAGTTGGACGCTTAACCAGCCCCGTCGTGGCCAGCGCGCGAGACCGGGTGCTAGGCTTTAGCATTCTCAGGCGAGAGGCTGAGCGCGGGCGGCTGGAAGTGAACGGAGCGAAAGCATTCTGGCAAGAACTTTAGCCAAGATTGGGCCCAGGCTGTGGCAAACTAGGTGCGCCTCATGATTCGCTCCTGTGGCATGTCCCACGTCGGGCGTGTTCGGTCGAACAACGAGGACGCCTACGCGACTCGGCCTGAGTTGAACCTCTTCGTCGTGGCGGACGGGATGGGGGGCGCCCAGGCCGGCGAGCGCGCGTCCCAGCTCACCGTCCAGACCGTGGTCGCTCAAGTGTCTCAAGCCGGCGACGAAGCCGGCCTAGCGGCACTCGTGCGCGGCGCGGAGAAGGCCAACGCCAACGTTCGCTGGGAGGCGTCTCAGCATCCCGAGCTGGCGGGCATGGGGACGACCCTTGTGGCGGTGATTGTCCGCCCGCCGAAGGCCTTTATCGTCAACATCGGAGATAGCCGCGCCTACCTTCAAGGCCGCGGCGGGTTCGAGCAGGTCACCACCGACCACAGCTGGGTCAATGAAGTCGGGAAAACCCTGGGCCTCACCGACGAGCAGCTCAAGGTGCACCCCTACCGCAACGTTCTCACCAAGGCGGTGGGTGCGGAAGACGAGATCGAGGTGGAAGGCTTCGAGCTCGACCTCCAGCCCGATGACGTGCTGCTGCTCTGCTCGGACGGCCTGCATGGAGTGACCGGCGACGGCCCCCTGGTCGACATCATGGGCGGCAATAGCTCGCTCGAACAGAAGTGTCAGGCGCTCATCGACGCTGCCCTCGAATCTGGAGCTCCCGACAACGTGACCGCGGTTCTCGTTGAAAACAAAGGGGAAAGCGACTCGACAGGCCCGGCTTCACAGGACGAAACCACGGATAGCTAGGGCCGCCGGCCGCTCGGATCGATGCAGGGGCGCAACATGTTGCGCCCTTCGATTTCGCGATCCTAGATTCGCGTGTGCTCCGGCACTAAAGGCGCGACATGTCGCGCCCCTGCAGCCAAGGCGACCGCGCCGGCATAGAAAATTCACCTTAGGGGTTGCTAAGGTGAACAACCTAGTGTTTACTAATAGTACCCGTACTACTAGTTCAAATGCGCTTGATTCTCGAATTCACTTACCTCCAAGCTCTCGACGTCTTAACGACGATCGCCTTCCTCATGCAGGGCGTCGGAGAGGGCAATCCGATCGTCCGCTGGGTCCTGCGGCAGGATCCGGGGCCGGTCCAGAGTTTGGTGATCATGAAGTGTCTGGCCGTGCTGTTGGCGATCTATTGTGTGATGAAGGCGAAGCATGACATGCTGCGGAAGGTGAACATCTTTTTCGCCTGTTTGGTCGCTTACAACTTGGTGGTGATGATCATTTCGTCGCCGGCCGTGAACTTCTAGCTGACAGATTCGTCTCGAAATGGCGTTGCTTCGTTTCGGCGGCTGTGGTTAGATGATGTCCACATTCGCCCGTGAGGACTGCTACGTTCTTGCTCCTGGCGTGCTTGCCATTAGCCGCGCAGAGCTCGGATCCCGCCAGCGATCTGCTCAACAAAGGATATAAGGCTCTCCGCTCGGACGACCCCGTCGGAGCGATTGCCTACTTCGAACAGGCTCGGACGCTCGCGCCCGACAACGGCGCGGTTTTGCGCGAGCTCGGCTATCTCTATTGGAAATCGGGCCGGCGCGAAGGAGCGGTCGAAGCGTTCGAGGCCGCCGTGGCTAACGATTCCGGCGACATCGCAACAACCCTGCAGCTGGGATATTTCTACCAGTCGCTGGGCCGTCTCGACCGCGCTGAGAAGGCCTTCGAAGAAGTCTTACGGCTCGATCCAACGCACGCTGCGGCTCGCTCGGCGTTAGCGGCGCTCTCAGGTTCCCCACAACCCGAGATCGCCGCGCTCGAGCGGGGGTACGCGGCCCTGCGGGAGAAAGACTACGACCGGGCGATTCTCTCGTTCCGCGAGTCTCTGGAGCTGCAGCCTGAGCGGCCGGACGTTTGGAAGCAACTCGGCTATACACTGCTGCGGACGGGCGCCACCGACGAGGCGGTCGCGGCCTTCGCTCAAACGGTCAAGCGAGATCCCGAAGACGAACGGGCGGCTCTGGAGCTGGCCTTCCTGCGGCACGAAACCGGCGACCGCTCACGTGCGCTTGCTGACTTTCGGAGCCTGTTGGAATCCGACGACGCATCCATTTCTGCGACTGTCGGCGCGGCGGCCAAGGGTGTGGAGGAGGAGCTAGGCCAGGGGATCGAACGTTGGGAACAAGAGCTCGCCGCGGACCCCAAGAACCGATCCGCTTGGCTTGAGCTTGCCGAACTCTACGCGCGCAGAGCCCAGCCGGCGGAAGCGGCATCGCGCTATCTGGAAGCGTGGAAGCTCCCGGGCGCCAACCGCGAGGAGATTCTGCTGCGGCTTGCCGGCGCTAGACTTGCCGCCCAGGATCAGCTGGGCGCCACGGGCGCGTGGCTGCTGGCGTCGCGTTCGACTGAGACGCGGATTGCGGAATTAGCGAAGGACTCGCTACCGCGGCGCTATCCCTACGCATCGGAGTTTCGAGCCGCTCTGGCGCTCGACCTGAAGAACACAAGTCTACGTAGGGAGCTGGCCTACCTACTGCTGGAAGTCGGCTGGACCGACCAGGCGATCGTCGAATTCGAAACTCTGGTTCGCCAAAACCCTGAAGATCTGCAGGCCGCCGCGCAACTGGCATATCTCTACATCGAGGCGGGCCGCAACGGCGAGGCCGCCAAGCTGCTCGAAAAGGCGTCCGAAGACCCAGAGCTGTCAAACAAGACGCGCTCAGCGCTCGACGAAGCTCGCCGTGAAGGAGCCCGGCCGCATCGGGACTTGGCCGAGAAAAGCCTCCAAAAAAGTTACCTCGACGCCGCCGCGCGTGAGTTTTCTCGCGCCTATGAGCTGAACCCCGAAGACCTGTCATCGGCGCTCAAGCTCGGCATTGTTTACAACCTCCTCAAGCGCGACCGCCAGGCCGTCGAGTGGTTTCGCCTCGCGTCGCAAAGCATTGACCCGCAAGTTCGCACCCAGGCCGAGCGTTCTTACCGCGCGCTGGCCCCGCAGTTTCAGCGAGTGACGACGACGTTTTGGATGAATCCGCTGGTGTCGAGCCGCTGGCGCGCCGGTTTTGGCTATGCACAGCTTAAGACGGAATTTCGGGTTCCTCTGACGCGGGTCCGGCCGTACGTGTCCGCTCGGTTTGCGGGGGACGTTGGGCAGAGGGCGGGCGGCCGAGCGCCGCAGCTGTTGTCGGAAAGCTCAATGATCGCCGCGATCGGGCTGCGCGCTCCACTGAAGCGAGGGATCACCGCATGGGGCGAGGCGGGTCAGGCGATCAGTTACCTACGAGACCGTCGGGAGGGCGTGCCGCGATCCGCGCCGGACTACCGTGGAGGGCTGAACTGGTTCCGCGCGAGAGGGGCGTCGCTCGGGGCCAACGAGCCCGGACGCTTCCAAGAGATGAATGTCGACGCCGTGTATGTGAGTCGATTTAATGATGATGTCCTTTTTTACGGGCAGTACCGGCCGGAGTATCGGCTGCCCAATCGAGGTCCGTTGAAGGTACAGGCGTACCTCAATTTCAACTTGACGACCGATACCCAGCGCGCTTATTGGGCGAACTACGTCGAGGTTGGCCCGGGATTTCGTGTTCGAGTTCCGGGCGCCAAGCCGCCGATGAATTTTTCGCTGGACTGGCTTCGCGGCGTTCACCTGTCGAACCAGGGCAACCTGCGCGGCCCGAACTATTTTGATCTGCGGGCGAGCCTTTGGTATTCGTTCTCGCGATGAGAAAATCGCCCGTTGTGCGTGAAACGCGGGCGAGGCATACCTCGCCCCTACGAGCCATCGCCCTTCATGCAATCGTCGTTGCCGGAGCGGCTGGAGCCGGCGATGCTCCGGACCTGACGATTCAGGTCACCGATCCTGCCGCCTGGGAACTTCTTCTCAACAGCATCGGGGTGGAGCCGACAACCGCGGCGGCCGCGATTCAAATTCTGGTCGGCGAGGAAGGCCAAGATGTCGGCATCGAGCCAACCGCCGAGAAAGTCCGCGTCGCCTCAATCGTCGACGTCCATGACCCCGCGCTTGGGATTTTTTGGGAGCAGCCGCAAGACCTCGCGGTCTACAAGATCCCGTCGAACGCCCGCATCTTCGCCCGCGAGAAACGCTCCGGGGCCCCGCTAGCCGCGGGGAGCGAGGGATGGCTGTGGCTCGCTCTTCCTCCGGGGGAGAACGCCTACCAGCGTTTCCCCTACATCGCCCAAGCGCTACGCGATCTGGGTTTGAGGCCGCCCACCCGCGGCGCCAATCTCTGGGCGTTCTTTGACCAGGCTTATCGCACCCGAGCCGACCCGGACTACCTTGCTCGACGCTGGCGGGAGCAGGGTATCGCCGCCTTGCATGTCAGCGCCTGGCCTTTCCTCGACGCCGCGCCGGAACGGCTCGAATACCTACGAAATCTGATCAAGGCTTGCCACCGTGAAGCCGTCTTGGTGTACGCCTGGCTCGAGCTGCCGCACGTATCCGAAGACTTCTGGGCCGAACACCCGGATTGCCGTGAGAAGACGGCAACCTTGCAAGACGCCCATCTCGATTGGCGGAAGCTGATCAACCTCGCCGATCCCGAGTGCTTCTCAACAGCCGCCCTGCAAGTTGAGACGCTGGTCGCGGACTTCGATTGGGACGGCGTCAACCTCGCCGAGCTGTACTTCGAGTCGCTCCACGGCCCGTCGAACCCGTCCCGCTTCACGCCGCTCAATGAATGGGTCCGAGCGGACGCCGAGGCGACGCTTGGATTCGACCCACTGGAGCTTTTCGACGAGGGCTCGGAGCATTTCTGGTCGCGCGCCGGCGCCAGTTGGCGCGCCTTCGCGGACTACCGCGCCGAGCTGGCGTTGAGCCTGCAGCGCCGCTGGATCGAGCTGCTTCGCAAGACAAGACCCGAGGCCGATCTCGTCGTCACCCAAATCGAAGACCGTTTCGACGACCGCATGCGAGACTTCCTCGGGGCCGACGCCGCCGCCCTGCTGCCGCTGGCCGAGACCTACGACTTCACCCTGATGATCGAAGACCCCGCCACTCTGTGGTCGCTCGGGCCGGACCGCTATCCCAAGATCGCCGACGCCTACAAGAAACTGGCGCCGGATCCGCGGCGGCTGGCGATCGACATCAACATCGTCAAGCGCTACCAACAGACCTACCCGACCCGCAAGCAGACGGGTGGCGAATTGCTTCAACTGGTCAGCCAGGCGGGCTCGGCCTTTCCGCGGGTTGCGCTCTACTTCGAACACTCCATTTCCGCCGCTGATGCTCCACTGCTGCCCTTCGCGGCGGCGCCGCAGGCAAGGGTCTCGACATTGCCGCGGGGGGGATTGCTGATTGAGTCCGGGCGCCCCGTGGGGATCGACTGGGAAGGCGACGTCACCGTCAACGGCGAACCGTGGCCGATCACCAACGGCCATACGCAATGGCTACCAGCGGGACGAAGCCGCCTTGAGCCTTCGACCCGCCTCAACCTAGCGGGCCGCGTCTTACACCTCAACGCCGAGCTGCTCGGCGCGGATTCGGGACCCGGCTGGGTGAGCTTTCGTTACCGCTCGAAGCCCCGCCCCATCGCTCTGCTCGATCGCCGGCCGGGCGCCCTAGAGATCGACTCGCAGGCGGCTGAACCCAACCTCGAGCAAACGAAAACTCACTGGGCCTTGCGACTGCCGCGGGGCGAGCACTGCGTTATTCTTCGTTTTTAGATAGGATGACCGTTCAGAATGACCGATCCGGGCGCACTGGCGAATGAGGGCGGCACGCCCGATCCGCGCCCACAAATCCCGAATCGGCTGTTTTTCCGAATCGGGGACGTAAGTGAGATCACCGGCATCCCGCGCTACGTCCTGCGCTATTGGGAAGGCGAGTTCCCCATGCTATCGCCGCGCAAAGGCTCCAACGGCCAGCGCCAATACCGCCGCAAGGATCTCGAGACCGTGCTCGAGATCAAGAGGCTGCTTTATGACGCCGGCTACACCATCGCCGGCGCAAAGAAGGCGCTACGGGAGCGGACCAAGAAGCTCAAGCGCGAGAAACAGAAGCGTCCCCAAGCCGGCCTATTCGCCGAGCCCCCGTCCGAGAAGGAAGACATTGAGGACATCAAGAGAGAACTGCGCGATATCCTGAACCTTCTCGACTGATGCCCCGAATCCTTTGTACGAATGACGACGGGATCTCCGCGCCCGGCCTGATTGCGCTTGAAGCGAGCCTCGCCGAGATCGGTGAGATTTACACCGTAGCGCCGCTCTACGAACAAAGCGGGGCCAGTCGCCGGATCACCCTGCGCAAACCATTCCGCTACGAGCAGAAGGGAGAAAACCGTTACGCCGTCGACGGAACGCCCGCCGACTGCGCCATGATGGCTCTGATCAAGCTGCTCGACTTCCGGCCCGACCTGGTGGTCTCGGGAATCAACAACGGCCCCAACCTTGGCGAGAACATCTTCTACTCAGGCACCGTCGGGGCCGCGGCCGAAGGCGCCAAGTACGGTATCCCGTCAGTCGCGATTTCGGTCGATCAGAGGACGGAAATCAACTATGGGCCCACAGCCGAGTTTGCCCGGCTGCTAGCGCTGAGGCTACTGGACGGGGGACTGCCGGCGGGCGTGGCTTTGAACGTAAATGTCCCCCATGGCGCTTACTCCGGCGTCGAGATCACCCACCAGAGCCGAAAGATCTCGCGGAACCTGATGGTTGAGACCCGCGATCCGTACGGGCGGCCGTACTACTGGATGCACGAGGAAGTTCCCCTGGCCGACGCCGAGGCAGGCAGCGACTACGCGGCGGTGCGCGACGGCAAGGTATCGATCACACCGCTGCGTTTCGACCACACCGCATCCGAGCTGATCGACGAGCTGGCTTGGTGTTTGAGCCTGGCGGGCGACGCGTAGTCCAGCCCCAATACTCTTCACTTAGGGCCTTTGCGGTGTGGGTCATGCGCGATCTGAATGTGGAACCCGCTCACTCGCGGCCGCGGCTCTGACCCCCGCGCGGCAACGTTTGACCCCCGATGTCAGAGCCGCGACCGCGAGCGGGTTCCGCAAGACTTCAGCTACAGCCGGCTGTTAAGTGAAGAGTATTGCGGCTAGCCCTCAGCTAGCCGAGGCTAGGGTTTTACTTAGTACCGGGTTAAGGCAAGTTCCTGACGACGGCGTTCGCTGGGCGGCCGTTAGCATTGCATGTAGTTCTCGACCCTACTTGGAGGTCGCTACATGGAATGCCGATCCTGTCAACGGCTGCCTCCCGAAAACTAGATTCTGCGATGATTGTGGCGAGTCGCTCGCCCAGATTCTCCAAGACGAGGAAACTCGGCGCTCTTTTTGCGGCCATTGCGCATCTCGACTGCAAGGCAGCAAAAAATATTGTGTAATCTGCGGTCATTCCTCTCCAATAGTCGACAACAAGGGGAGCGGTATTGAGCGCTTGCTGAGGTCAACCCTCCAAGGTGCAGATCGCGCTCGGTCTGCTGGTGCTTGCGGTGGGCTTGCCGATCGCTCGAAACATGGACTTCGGCCGACCTGCGTGCCCCGGCGATTGCGTGGAAGTTACTCAAGACCCGGAAGACCTCAAGACGATCACGGTGAAGCTTCCGACGGAATGCCGAATCAGACCGGCGCTTGAGAACTTCGGGGCTCGGATCGGCCGGGATCTGGAGGAGTCCGACATCCTCAAGGGTCCGGTGGCCGTCGCTCGCAATGCCGAAGGCGATCTACTGGTTGCCTCCATGGCCTCGAATGTTGTGGTAAAGCCGACCGACCAGGGCATCGAGCGAGTCGCCGGAACTGGACACGCGGGATTCGGTGAAAACGATGGCAACGCGACCGAAATTGATCTGAACGCCCCTGCTGACATCGCAACGGACAAATACGGAAACGTCTACATCGCCGATCGCGACAACGACGCCGTCCGTGTGGTCGACACAGACGGACGGATACACACGATTGCGGGCAAACGCGACGACGAAGGAAACTTCGTCGAGGGCCAGCCACACATCAGCCGGCCATCGCAGATTTCGGTCGATGAAGACGGAACGGTCTACGTGACCGAATCGCCCAGTGCTTCGACCGCCCCAGGGGAACCGCCCAGGATGTGGGCGCTGGAGCCGATCGAGAACATCACCAACTCGGGCGAACCGGCGAAGACGAGTGACGAAACCGCTGAACGAGCCGACAGCGACTAGCCCAGGGCTAGGCCGCGCCATCAGAGCCACAGAGCCACCGTTTGACCAGGACATCCCCTGGCCCCTTGCTAGTCTGGGTCTCTGCGGAGAAAAAAGGCAGCTACGATCGAGAACCGGGCTGCAAAGGCGGCCGCCGCGGCCGGGCCGGCCCAGTCGGAGTGGGCGCTGGCGGCGCTGGCGCTAGTCTTCCTATTCGGGGTCTTCAGCACGGAGATCGCCGACACCGACTTCTGGTGGCATCTCAAGACCGGCGAACGCGTGCTGAGCGAAGGCGCCCTGCCTCTGCCCGATATCTACTCTTATACGACCGACCTGGGGGATGAGTCCTATCCCGGCGAAGAGCGCGTCCGCCGCTTCAACCTGACCCACGAATGGCTCGCGCAGGCCGCTTTGTACATGGTTTACTCGCTAGCCGGCTTTCCGGGCGTCGTGCTTTGCAGGGCGCTGTTGCTCACATTCGTGCTCGCCGCCGGCGGCTACCTCGCTTGGCGTCGCAGTGGAAGCATGTTGGTCGGCATCGCCTGCGGCCTCATGGGCGTTCCGATCATGACCCTGTTCGCAGCGGACCGTCCCACGATCGTCACCTTCGCGATGGTTGCGGTTTACGTGTTGCTGCTGGAGGCGTTCCAGAATAGAGGCGAGCGGTGGCTGCTATGGACGATCCCGCCGCTGCAGCTTGTCTGGGCGAACGCGCATGGCGGGTTTTTAATGGGCTGGGTCGTTCTCGGCGCCTACTGCGTGGCGGCGCTGCCCCAGCGTGATTCGAAATGGGAAGACTCGAAGCGTAATGCGCTCTGGACCACCGCGATCGCCGCGTTCGTTGTCTCCGGGTTCAATCCGAACGGTCTTCGGATATTTGAGGTTCTGCTCGGCTATCGCGAGAGCTACTTGACGCAAACGCTCATCGAGTGGGCCAGCCCCCCCTTGCTGGGCCCTCCGTACTCATTCCCCATCTTGCTTTTCGCCTCCGCGATTGCCGTTATGCTGAGTTGGCGACAGGCGAAGTGGCAGGACGCATTGCTCTTGCCGGCGTTCGGGGGCGCGGCGATTACTGCATTTCGCAACTTGGCCCTTGTCGCGTTCCTCGCACCGATCCTGCTCGCGACCTACGCTTGGCCAATGCTTGCACCCCGGCTTCAAGCGGTTCCGCGAGCCGTGGGCCAGACTGCGCTAGGCGTCCTAGTGGTTAGTCTGCTGGGATACAACGCCAACGCCGGGCGACTCTTCCAGCTGCGCGTGGCGGATTGGAAAGCTCCCACGGGCACCGCGAGTTTCTCTTGAACGTTGACCCCGCCGTCAAGATGTTCAACGCCTACGAATACGGCGGCTACTTCATCTGGAAACTGGGACCCCAGCGCCGGACGTTTATCGATGGGCGGGCGCTTAACGAATCGGTTTATCGCGACTACCAGGCCATCCTTGGCTCGACCGACCGCGGCGTCCGCGAGCGCCTGCTGAGTCAGTACGGCGCTCAACTTGTGGTGACCAATTCGTTTGAGTTTGTCGTGGGGACGATCTATCCGATCGTCACTCAACTCGCAAATTCGTCGGAGACCGGCTGGGAGTTGGTCTACCAAGACGCCCAGGCCTTGGTGTTCGCGCGCGCAGTCGAGGCCAATCGAGCGCTCATCGACAAGTATCGGCTCGACAAAGCGCAGGTGCTCGACCAGATGCAGGCGGCTTGCCGGGTCTACGTCGACAACGACCCGGAGCTGTGCAACTGCGCCCGCACGCTGGGCTTCATGTTCGGCCAAATGGGACGCCGTGACGAAGCCCGCGAGTTCCTCGATCTCTACCTGGCCAACACGCCGTTCTCGGACCCCGAAGCGGAACGAGCGGCGGCAACGCTGCGGTAGCCTGCCAGATCTCGGAACCCGCTCCACCGGCCGAATGCGTCGCCGCCCCGGAGCCGCGCGCGTGAGCAAGCGGTTGCCCCCGGTTGCGACAACCGCTCCCTCACGGTCGCGGCTCTGACGCCTTCCGGTTAAGGTTTGACTCTCGATGTCAGAGCCGCGACCGCAAGGGAGCGGGTTCCGAGAAGCGCTAGATATGTCATCGTATTCCGAATGCCGCTACTCAGCGCGGCAATCAACTACGCCCCGAGTTGCTCGGCGAGCTCAGCGACATCTGTCGTCGGTTGTTTGCATGCGAAGTCGCGGCAGACGTACGCGGTCGGTCTGCCACCCAACTTCTTCCGGCCGCTTAGCAACGGCAGCTCCGATTCGATCTCATCCGCTAGCCGGACAACGATCTTGTTAGGGAGGTATCGCCGCTGAACCTCCGCCGACAACGCTCCGTCGTCGGAAACCAATACGATCTCGATAAACCCTTGCTGAAACGCATCGAGCCCCGCGAACAGCCGCTCGCTCTGAAACGGGTTGTGCACGGCGCCGCTACCGAAGACACCCAATACCTCGGCGGCCCGCTCCCTGAAGTCGTGGCGGTCGAGCAGTACGGCCAGCCTAAGAAGATTCCCCACCATCACCGAGTTCGCCGACGGGGTCGCGCCGTCGTGGGCGGTTTTGGTTCGCACTAGCAGCTCCTCGTGATCGTCGGCTGTGAAGAAGAAGCCGCCGGAGGACTCGTCCCAATAGTGCGCGAGTAGGGATTCGGTCAGCTCTTCCGCCTGGCGAAGCCGCGCCAAGTCTCCCGTGGTTTGGAACAGCTCGATCAGCCCTTCGATCATGAAGGCGTAGTCGGCGCTGTACGCGGTCAGGTGTGCCTTGCCCTTGCCATAGGCGGCCAGCAGGCGGCCGTCGACCCGCATCCGATCGAGAACAAAGTCCGCCGCGCGGCCGGCGGCTTCGCCGAACCGCGGTTCGCTAAGCACCGCCGCGCAACGGGCTAGGGCGGTGATCATTAAGCCGTTCCAGCCGCTGAGGACCTTGTCGTCGAGCCCGGGCCGGATTCGAGTATTGCGCTCGGCAAGGAGCCTGTTGCGGGCGTCCTCGACAAGCGATTCGACTTCGCTCGGTTCGAGGCCTTCGAGCTGCGCGATGGTCTTCAAGGGGCGAACGACCCGCAAGATGTTCTTCGGCCCGGCCGGGACGTGGGCGTCGCCGGGATGCATCCAGTTGCCCTGTTCGCTGATGTCGTAGTGCGAGCAGAAGATTTTCGCGGCGGGCTCATCCAATAACGTCTCGACCTGGTCTCGCGTCCAGACGTAGAACTTGCCTTCTAGGCCTTCACTGTCGGCGTCTTCGCTGGAGTAGAAGCCTCCCTCAGGGCTTGACAGATCCGTCAGAACGTAGTCGCAAATCCCGCGCGCCCGCTCGGCGAACAGCTCCTTCAAGTCATCGCGCCCGGTCGCCTGATAGCCATCAAGGTAGGCCGCGGCCACCAGCCCCTGGTCGTAGAGCATCTTTTCAAAGTGCGGAACCAGCCATTGGGGATCAGTCGAGTAGCGATGGATCCCGCCGCTGAGGTGATCGTAGATGCCGCCTTCGGCCATCTTTTCGAGCGTCAGCTCGACCGCGCTGAGCAGTCGGGCCTCCCCGGACGTCTTCCAGGCCCTCAGCAGCAGGTCGATCGCCAGGCTCGGCGGGAATTTGTTCTGCCCGCTAGAGAGCCCGCCCAGCGAGGTGTCGAAGCCGCGGTAGACTTGCGCGGCCGCGGCCTGCAGATCTTCCACGCTCGGCGGCCGACTGGCGGCGCCCACCTCGTGCATCCGACGAATCGCTGAGAGAATCTTGTCGCGGTCGCCGGTCAGCGAGGCGGGCTCGTCGCGCCACTTTTGACCCAAGGTCATCAGCACAGTCTTGAACCCGGGCCGCCCATAGGCGTTTTCCTTCGGGAGGTATGTACCGCCGTAGACGGGATGCAGATCCGGCGCTAGGAAGACGCTCATCGGCCAGCCGCCATGGCCGCCGGTGAAGAGCATCGTCGCGGACATGTAGATTTCGTCGAGATCGGGCCGTTCTTCGCGGTCGACTTTGATGGGAACGAAATCGCGATTCAGCAGCGCCGCGACCTCGGCGTCCTCGAACGATTCATGCTCCATCACATGGCACCAGTGGCATGCCGCGTAGCCGATCGACAGGAAGATAAGCTTGTTCTGGGAGCGTGATTTTTCGAGCGCCGCCGGCCCCCAGGGCATCCAGTCAACAGGGTTGTTGGCGTGTTGAAGCAGGTACGGGCTGGTCTCGTTTGCGAGCGCGTTCGGCATGGCTCCGCAGGATAGCGTGTTTGGATCATGCGTATACTTCTGCGATGCTATACACATGAGGACGACCATCGTAATCAACGACGAGTTGATGAATGAGGCCCTGAAAGCTAGCGGCGCTAAGACCAAGCGCGAAGCTGTGGAGCGGGGTTTACAGGCATTGATCCAATTGGGACGGCAACTCGAAGTACGCAAGTACCGGGGCAAATTGAAGTGGGAAGGGGACCTGGATGCCATGCGGCGCGACTAGGCGCGGTTGCGTGACCGGCCGTACCGCGGTGACCCATGGTTGTCGTTGACTCTAGCGTTTGGATCGACTACTTCTCAAGTTCCACGTCGAATAACGAGACAAACACCCTGCATGCGTTGCTTGAGACGGGCCAAGTTCTGGTTGGGGACCTGATCCTAACTGAGGTTCTCCAAGGATTTCGGACCGATCGGGACCGACGAAACGCACGCAGGCTTATGACCGCGTTCACTTATCGCGACATTGTCGGACGAGAGATTGCTCTCAAGAGCGCTGAGAACTACCACGCTTTGAGGAAAAAGGGACTCACCGTTCGCAAGACCAACGACTGCCTCATTGCAACCTTCTGCATCGAATACGGGCACGTGTTGCTACATCGCGACTCCGACTTTCGACCATTTGAACAGATGCTCGGTCTCAACAACGCGCCGGCTAACTGAATGTCGCTCGAAGGCGTCTTGTTCGACCTTGACGGGGTCCTCTACAACGCTGAGGAGCCGATTCCAGGCGCCGGCGAAGCCGTGGCCTGGGTAAGCGCCCATGGCATTCCGCACCTCTTTCTGACGAACACAACCTCCCGCCCACGCAGAGCCCTCGTTGAAAAACTTGCGAGGTTCCTCATCCCAACCAAGGAGTCGCGAATCTGGACGCCGGCGGCGGCCACGCTAGAGTGGCTGAGCGGCCAAGCCGAGGGGCGGGCCGCGCTGTTCGTCCCCGAAGCCGCTCAGCCCGAGTTCGAACACATCCCGCTAGTCGGACAGGATGCGGAATCCGGCGCCGATTTCGTGATCGTCGGCGATTTAGGCGAGCGATGGAACTATCAAATCCTCAATCGCGCCTTCCGGCTGCTCCACTCCAACCCCGCGGCCAAACTCATCGCGCTTGGGATGACCCGGTACTGGAAGTCGCCGACCGGCGTTTCGCTCGATGTCGCGCCGTTCGTGGCAGCTCTCGAACACGCAAGCGGCCGAGCGCCGATCGTGCTCGGCAAGCCAGGCCGCGACTTCTTCCTCGCGGCGGCCTCGAAACTCAACCTGCCGCCCGAGAAGATCCTGATGATCGGCGACGATGTTCGCGCGGATGTAGCCGGAGCACAAGCGGTCCGAATGCGTGGAGCGCTGGTCCGCACTGGGAAGTTTCGAGCGCAGGACCTTGAAGGCGAGGTGAAACCGGACGCGGTCTTCGAGTCGATCGCCGAATTGCCCGACTACTTGAGAACAGCCTTGACGCGCTCAGGGTAGTCTGTGATCAGACCGTCGACGCCCAGCGATAGCAAGCGCTTGATCTCCGCCTCGTCGTTCACCGTCCACGCCCAGACCATCAGGCCCTCATCGTGGACTTCTGCGATCAGCTCTCGTGAAGTCAGGCGAAACTGCGGGATCACGACATCGACCGGACAGTTGTGGCGTGATTCCTCATCCTGAGTGCGGTTGTAGATGAACCCCAGCTGGATCTCCGGCGCCAGTTCGTGCACCTTTTGCAAGGATTCGGTATCGAACCCGGAGACCATCACTTTCTCAAGATTGCAGAATTTACGGATAA
The DNA here is from genome assembly GCA_965247515.1 of Bryobacterales bacterium. Taxonomy (GTDB): domain Bacteria; phylum Acidobacteriota; class Terriglobia; order Bryobacterales; family UBA6623. The sequence continues at coordinate 4,661,188 of OZ252029.1, forward strand.
GCTCGACCGCTTCTTCCTCAAACCCCGGGTGCTTGAACTCGATGTCGAGGAAAGTCTTCTTGCCGAACTTCTTGACCACATCTCTGAACAAGGGGACTTCGTTGTCATCGGTCAACTGCCGAAACGTCTCATAGGGCGTCGACTTCACCGCGTGATCGCCGACCACAGCGCCATGGACCACGACCAGCTTGCCGTCACCGCTCTGGCGAACATCGAACTCAAGACCGTTGGCACCCTTCGCTAGGGCGCTCTGAAAGCTCGGGACGGTGTTCTCCAGACAGTCCGCCGCGCCTCGGTGTCCGATGATCCAAACCTTGCTCATAGTCCTATCCTGTGCTTCGGCTTTGCCGAGTTTGTTGATGGCCTGCGGGTGATCCGGGGATTTTCTCGGCGCCTGGTCGCGGTGTGGAGGACAAAAAACGCCCGAAGTCGCTGTGGACTCTGCGCCGGCCGAGACCTATCCGTAGCTGTACGGAGTCAGTCTACCACGGTCGCCGCGACGGCGAGGCCTGGCTCTTGTCCAATACAAGATGAGCCTGAAGGAAACGTTGATTCCAACACAAGATGAGCCTGGAGTCGAGACAGGGAGGGGTAGCCGCCAGAGAAGCTGCGGGCGATGGGAATCGCCGTGCAGCAACCGGAAACACTGAACCTCGAACAGATCCAAGCCTTGCTCGATGGATGCCAATCCGTCAGCTTCCAACTCGACTCGCAAGCGGCCAAGTACGCCGTCGTAAACGCCGTGCTGCAGCACCATCACTACGCCGGCCAGCCCCGTGCCGTCAAAGGCCTGCTACGCCGCTTCTTGGCCAAACTCAGCGGCTTGAGCCGCGCCCAACTTACCCGCCTGATCGGACAGTTTCTGCGAGAACGAACGGTTCAGCCGACCGCCTATCGCCGCCGCCGTTTCGCCAGTAAGTACACCCGCGACGACATCGCTCTGCTCGCCCGAGTCGATCGAGCGCATCAACAAATGTCGGGACCGGCTACCTGCCGCATCCTCGAGCGCGAGTACAGCGTTTACCATCGCGAGGAGTTCAAACGCCTCGCCGAGTTGTCGGTCTCGCACCTGTACAACTTGCGCGCTGGCACGATCTATCGTCGTCATCGCTTGACGATCGACAAGACTCGTCCTTCGTCTAACAAGATCGGCGAACGTCGTCAACCTGAGCCTAACGGGCGTCCCGGATACCTGAGAATCGACACGGTTCACTCGCCCGAGCAAGAGGGCGAGAAGGGCGCTTACACGATCAACGCCGTTGATGAAGTCACGCAATGGCAGGTCGTCGGCTGCGTCGAGCGCATCAGCGAAAGCTTCTTAATCCCCCTGCTAGAAGGGCTTTTCCAACAGTTCCCGTTTGCGATCCGGGGCTTTCATTCCGACAACGGCAGCGAGTTCGTCAACCATCGTACGGCCGAGCTGCTCGAGAAGCTACGAGTGGAATTCACCAAATCGCGCGCACGCCGCTCGAACGACAACGCCTTGGTTGAGACCAAGAACGGCGCGGTTATCCGCAAGTGGTTGGGCTATCAGTTTCTGCCTTCGCAGGCGGCGGAATCGATTGAAAACTTCTATCGCGACTGGCTCAATCGGTATCTGAACTTTCACCGGCCGTGTGCGTTTGCAACGCTTCAGCCGGACAAACGCGGCAAGCTGCGGAAGGTCTATCACGAGTGGAGCACGCCGTTGGAAAAGCTGTTGAGCTTGCCCGAGTCGGAGCGCGGCTTGCGAGAGGAGGTTTCCATCGACGGGCTTGAAAAGGAAGCCAAGGCGGAGTCGGACACGCAATTCGCCGAGCGGCTACAAGCACAACGAACCGAGCTGCAGCGGGTCTGCAAAGACTTGGCGATTCGTTGGGGACCGTAGCGGTCCAATAGCGCTTGAGCCCACTGGCTTTGGTGGCAGTGAAGATGAGTTTTCTAAGGCATGGGCAAATCTATCAATCCGATGAGGCTTGGGCGGCAGGGAAAGAAAAGTCGGGCCGACCCGGCTCCTGGTGAAAGGCTCGCGGCCTGTCTCCAATGGCTTCATCGGCTGAGTTACAATCGGTCCGTCCGCAGCCAACCCTGATCATTTCTTCAGGCTCATCTTTGGATTGGAAAAGAGGCGTCTTGTCTACTTTTCGAAACAGTACAGGCGCTTCATCGTCCGGATGAACACCTGATTCCCTACCGCCACTGGGCTTGCCAACGTGTAGTCGTCGAGCTTGTTCACAGCTAGGATTTCGTAATCATTCTCGATGTCGACCACGGTCGTCGCGCCGTCCTCGTTGGTTGCGTAGAGCTTCCCATCGGCGAGCAGGGGCGATGAGCTGTAGGCGCCCGGCTCGAGGCGCTTCCGCTCCCCGATCGTCTCTCCAGACTTCGGGTCCAGCACGGTTAAAATTCCGCGGTCGTTGACCACGTAGAGGCGCTTGCCGTCGGTGGTGGGCGTCGGCACGTCGGTCCCAAGGTTGTTCGTCCACAGCTCAGCCTTGCCCGTCACGTCGCCCGAGCCGCCCGCGTTGAAACCGATAAAGGGCCGGCCGCTCCGTGCTGTCGTGAAGACCATCCCGCCAATCGCCACCGACGATGCGATCGTCCGGTAGGCTCGCTCGTTGTTGGGGTTGAAACCGAGCAGCCGCCACTGCTCCTCACCCGTGTCAATGTCGTGCCCTGTCACAATGTCGCCGCCTGAAACCACCAGCTGCAACTTGCCGTCCACCGGAACCAAGATCGGCGTCGCGTAGTTGTCGGGAGACTCGTGGATGGCCTCGGTCGGCCGATCCGTCCGCCACAGCGTCTTGCCCGTCGAAGCGTCGACCCCCAGCACGTAGGACGGATCGTCGGTCGTCATCCCGTGCAGAACCTGGATGTACAGCCGGTCCTCATGGAGCCTGGGCGAGGACGCATAGCCCCAGTTGAGCCCAAACTCGCCGTAGTCGGCGGCAATCTCGCGGTGCCAAAGTAGCTTGCCGTTGAAGTCGAAGGCCGTCAACGTCCCGACGCCGGTCATTACCCAAACCGTCTTCCCATCGGTTACCGGCGACGGCGACGCCATATTCTGTTTGCGATAGATCTTGTTCTTGTCGCCGGTGGGAACTTTCCAGCGAATCGACCCATCCGCGCGATTGAGCGCGAACAAGAACAACGCGTCGTTGTCGTTGCTGTCGGGACGAGCGTTCATCCGCCCGCTACCCTTCCCTCGCGCTCCGGGCCCCGGCCTCGGGGGGTTCGGCTCGAACTTCAGCGGATCATTAAATCCCTTCTCCGCTGATGTAACGAAGACGTAGTCGCCCCAAATAATCGGCGTCGCGGCGCTCCAGCTTTCGAGCTCGACCTTCCATTTGTAGCCATCCGTCTCGCTCCAACGAATCGGCAAATCAGAAGCCGCCGTGTTGCGGCCAACGTGATCAGGGCCGCGCCACTGCGCCCAGTTCTGCTCCTCGGCGTGAAGGGAAATCGCGGCCGCGGCCAGTATGCAAGCGATCAGTAGTCGGGACATAGCTCTCACCTGTTCGAATTAGGCGTCAAAACCGGCTGGAAGGTCACCGCTCAACCCGACGCCCGTAGACCTCAATCCAATCCAGCCGCGAGCACGCCCGGCTCTGGCCGCCCGCCATTAGATCGGTGAAACCTACGGCCTGAACGCGGCTCAAGTCGGGGTTATCGACCCAAGGGCCCTCGACGACCGTCTTGATGTCAAGCGACCGCCAGCGAACGTCGGGGATGTGGAAATCGTGTATCCGCCAATCGCTCGAAGGCCCGTCGGTTTCCTCGCTCACGAGCCAGCTGCCGTCGGCTAGCTTGAGGACCAGCCGCAAGTGTCGAAACCCAGCCTGCTTGGCCCGCCAGCGAACCTTCGCGAGCCCCGTCAAGTCGACCGCCGAATCCTGGCGGCTCAGGCTAACCGCCCAGTTCCCCGGACACAGCCCCGACCACAGGTAGAACGGGTCATCCGCCGGCCGGTCATGATGGCTCTTCTTGACGACTGAACCCCCCGGGCCATGCAGCCCAAGAACGAGGCTCTTGCCGGTCACGTGCTCTTGATTGACCGGGATGGCAGGCGGTGACTCGGCCCAGTCCTCGCGGAAGAAAAGTCCGGGCCGATCGTCCGCGGACGCGATCGAAGCGAGAAAGGCCAGCAGCAACGCTACACGCATACCGCTGATGATACGCGACTTCTCGGGGAGCGCGCCTTGCTGTGTTGTCGTAGGCTGGCGGCTGCTCTGGCCGGTACGCCGCTTGTCTCCCTTGTAGCAAGAGCACAAGAGCAAAAAAACGAAAGATTTCGCTTGACCCCGGACCTAGGTCCGGGGTTTAAGCTGAGGATGGAATGGCTGGCTTGACGATCGGAAAAGTCGCCGAACGCGCCGGCGTGAAGATCGACACGCTGCTCTACTACGAGCGCCACGGCGTGATCGCACCGCCGGAGCGCAACGGCTCGAACTACCGTGTCTACACACAAGACGTGGTGCTGCGCGTACGCTTCGTCAAGCGCGCTCAGGAGCTGGGCTTCACTTTGGCTGAAATCAAGGAGCTGCTCGAGCTGCGCGTGAGCGCGGAAGCAAGCTGCGCGGATGTGCGTGACCAGGCCTTGGCCAAGGTGAGTGATCTTGACCAGAAGATCAGCTCACTGAAGGCCATGCGCCGGGTCCTGGTGAAGCTCGCTGACGAGTGCTCGGGCCAAGGTCCGGTGAGTGAGTGCCCGATTCTCGATGCGCTCGACGAAAAAGGAAAAGTGCAATGACAGACAAGTCCCTCACCTTCGCTTCGATTGCCGCCGCCGGGCTGGCATCGCTGTGCTGCATCGGCCCGGTTGCCGCCGTCGGTCTCGGCATCGGCAGTTTCGGCGCAGCCGCCTTGTTCGAAGGGTTGCGGCCCTACCTGCTGGGCCTCACCGCACTGCTGCTGGCCGGCGCGTTCTACCTGAACTATCGCAAGCGACCGGAAGCCGAATGTGCAGACGGCGCGTGTGCGGTGAGCCCAGAGAAGAAGCGCAAGCGGACGATGTTGCTTTGGTTGACTACGGGCGCGGTTGCCGCGCTTGCGGCCCTTCCTTACTACTCCGGCGTCTTCTCAGCCGGCCTAGGGCGCACCGATGCAGTGGCCCTGGCCGCAAGCAGTGGTCAGGGCGAAGCCCTAGGAGTGTTCTCTGTCGACGGCATGACCTGCGCCGGTTGCGCGGTAGGCATGAAGGCGACGCTTGAGCGCGAGAAGGGCGTTGCACTGGCTGAAGTAGATTACGAGACCGAGACGGCGCGCATCCGCTTTGATCCGTCGCAAATCTCGGCAGAGAGGTTGATCGCCGCCATCGGCGAGCTCGGCTACAGCGCCAAACTCAAGGAGCCCCAGTCGTGAACGTTGAACTCTACTACTTCGATGGCTGCCCTTCGTACCTCAAGGCGATCGAGAACGTGCGCGAAGCGCTACGCCTCGAAGGCCTTCCCGAAGACGTAGCGCTGATCGCCGTCAAATCCGACGCTGACGCTCAGGCCAAGCGCTTCATTGGATCGCCTACCGTTCGTATCGACGGCGTCGATGTGGAGGGCCCGGAAGCCGAAGAGAAGGGATACGGATTCGGGTGCCGCATCTACGCCGACAACGGATCAACCGCCGGCCGGCCCTCGGTTGAGAAAGTGCGCCGCGCGCTTCAGGGCGCGAACGGCTCAGCGCCTGCCTAGCCCGGACTTCTCAGTGCGCCGTCCCACTACCCCGGCGGACCCAACCGGTGCATGCGTCGGTCGCTTCCCGGTTGCTGCGGCCTTCCCCGTTTCTCAGGCGGGTCGGCGTCCGCAACTTCACTTTCGAGGCCTGCTCAGGCATACTGCGCGTTACGGCCTAACGGCTTGCTCGCCCGGCTTACCCGGACTTTGTCGCGAGGCTTCAGCTCGACCCGTTACCGGACCACGCTGCTCGCCAGCTTCGATGTCGACCGACATCTTCATCGGCGGGGCCTTTCACCCCGCAAGGTGTTCGCGCCAGTACGGCGCACTGAGAAGTCCGGGCTAGCTGCGGCGCGCCTCCCATTTGTCGATCGGGTCGAGCATGCCGGGACAGTGATGTTCCATTCGAGCGTGTCCCATCAGTTTCCCGAGCAAGTTCGGGATCGCGCGCATTTCGCAACCCGGTGTTGAGAGCAGAGCTGACAAGAGAAAGCTGAGGCCCAAGTGCGCAAGGGTGTAGACGGTCGCCGCATAGAGAACCACTCCAAGCGGCGGTCCCCAGAAACTGCCATAGAGCGCGAAGTCCACGGCTATCGTTGTTGCGCAAAGCAGCAAGAAGACAAGCCGCGGGCGATTCTTCCAATTAACGCCCCAGCCGAGATTCACTACGATCGGCAGGAGCCACAAGGCCAAGGCAGGACCGAGCAAGATGCCAAGTGGCGGCAAGTCAAGGCGGACGAGCTCCCGCGGGCTTTCGCCGTAGCTCAGCGCCCCATAGCAGCACAAAAGGCCCAAGAGCAGTCGAACCGCGCGCCCGATGATTTTAGGCTTCGCAAGTGCTCCTGGCTGAACGAAAGTCGTCTCTTGCACAGGATGCGCGTTCCTCAAAGAGCGGCTGCTAAAGTTCGCCTGCTGCCAGCTTGCTCAGGAACTCTTGAAGCCGAAACGTCGGTCTGCCCTTCATCTCTGGATGAATGTCGAGCCAGGTGTTGAGTTCCTCTTCCGACCGGAAGAGATTGTTGACCCCTCAACCGCCGCCGCGGAACACCCAAGGGTCCGGCGGCTGCGCTTCTTTGACCTTTCCATTCTCAAAGACGATCTGAATCGACTTTCCGCTTAGTTGCGAATGATCCTCGACCGTGACCTGCTTGTCCTTCCATTCCGCGTTGACCAACGCGATGAAATCGATTGCTCAATAGGTGTCGAGCAGGCCGACTCCTGACACCTCGGCGCGGTGGGACGTGAAGGTGATCTTCATCCCGCCTTCCCAATTCACGTAGCGCGGCTTGCTCATGCGGTAAGCAACGCCGCCGGCATCCGGGGCGGGCTGGATGATCTCATAGCGCTTGAGCATGGTCAGGCCCGCTTCAATTTGCTTGCGGGGAAGCCCGAGTGATTCCGTCAAGTTCTCCATGCTTGGCGCGGGCTGTCCGTCACGTTCGGCCCGGCTGAGGACAACCGCGATGCGCTTTTCCGAAGGCGATAGCGCAATCGTCTCCCAGCCGAAGCGCCGCCGGACCTCATGTACTTCCGGGTGGTCCCGAATGTATGCGCCAAGCGCGTAGCGGTCTTCGTCGGTGTAGTTTCCGCCGATGGCCTCCACCGCCAGATCGATCCCGGAGACGTTCATATTGACGCCCCAGTTCTCGGTGAGATAGTCAAGCGCCTTTTGTTGCTCGCCCGTCAGACCCGTTGCGGCGAAGAGCGGCCCTGCTCCCATCAACAGCGCCGCAGTCAGCGCGCAGAGATTTCGCATTTGCATCAAACCCTCCTATTCGGGCGGAGCCGGCTCCGCGAGCAGCGCGCGAATTTCGCGCTCCATCCCGGCCGCCTTCTCCTCGTCCGCCCCAACGTATCTCTTGTGAATCTTTCCGTCACGGCCGACCAGCAGCGTTGTGGGGAAGGCCAGAACGCCGCCAAACGCCTCTTCGACATCGTCGTCTCCCACGAGGATCGGATAGACGGGCTGGATGTTGCGCTTCTCGAAGTCCTTCTTGATGTCTTGCGCCCATCCCGACTGAAGAGTTACGCCCACGACCGCAAATGACTCGTCTTGATATCGGCGGGAAAGCTCGTTCAGGTGCGGGATTTGTTTCAGACACGGCGCGCACCATGTGGACCAAAGATCAACGACGGCCACCTTCCCCGCCAGCTCGCGCGACGAGAAGCGAGACCCGTCCAGCATTGCCACTTCAAACTCGGGGAGTTGCTCTCCCACGGCCGAAGAAGTGGCTGCAAGTGTTCCAAACAAGCTCAAGCCGGTGCTGGCTGCCAGCACCGTACACGCCAGAATGCGGGCTCTCAGTTTGCTGGTCATCGCACACTCAGCTTAAACCCTGGACCCCGGTCAGGTGTCAAGGCCATCTTGGCTCATAATTTACTAGACGATAAAGCATATGATCGTCTGTCGCTCTTGGCCGATCGCCCGACGAAACGCCTCTGACCGAAAGTCCTAGCCGGCACACGGAAGAATTGGCTTCGTTTGGTGCTAATTCCGTAACGAAACAAATTTCCCGCACAACACAAATCGGCGGCGCTCATTGTTTCAATCACGTCTTAGGGCCTTACAGTGAAGCCGTGTTGGAGCTGAAAACCGGGAACTATCGTCGCTCAGGCCTATCGATTCACGATCCCGACTCGGAAATAGGGTTTCGCGCGCTCGTCGGGGTCGATCACGTAGGTTTGTTCGGTCTTCGCCGGGTCGTAGCCGCGCCAGACCCAAGCAAGGGCTTCGGGGAGTTTGGCGTCTCCGTTTGCCGTGCTGTGTTGGGCGTTGCCAAAGGTGAAGTAGAAGTCGTACTCCTTGCTCTTGAGGGAGTTCGCCAGCTGGATGTTTTGTAGCGGCCAGCTGCCGTGGTCGTTCTCGAGATCGTGAGCGCCGTCTTCCATCCACACCCGAATGTTCTTCCTTGGCCGTTTTCGGATCAGGGCGGGGTAGAGCTCGCCGCCGTTCAAGAAACCCGCGGGGTCGCTGAACCCGAAACGGTTTTCCGGATTCGCCTGGCCGTAGCGCCATTGAATGCTGGTGAACGATCCGATGCGCGAGATGACGCGGCTGACCGCCCGCGGGCGATGCCAGGCCATGTTGAAGGCGCAGATTCCCCCCGACGACTGTCCGCAGGCGCCGACCGAGTAGCCGTCTTTGCGGAGCTTGTACATCGTTTCGGTCTTCGGGAAAATCTCGCCGAAGACCATCTTGTTGTAGTCGTCGTTGAGCGTGTCGTAGAGCAGGCTCCGCAGGCTACGGCCAGCCGGCGCGTCCCCGACTACGGTAGGGGCGATCAAAATGTGCACCATCGGGGGGAGCTTGTTCTGCTGGATGAGGTTTTCGGTCACGACGAACAGCCGTGAACGGTCGTCGCGCGACAGAAAGCGGTGGCCGTCCTTCCAGATCATCACCGGGGCCGGAGTCGCGGGATCGACGCCGGGCGATGCGTAGACCCACCACGAAACTTTGTAGCCGTGATAAACCTGCGACTCGTGCACCATCGCTTCGCTGACTTTTCCTTCCGGGACCCCTGGTTTGGGGTAGGAGTCTTGGGTGAAAGCGGAGGTGTCGAAGCGCTTGTCGCCGAGGACGGAGCCGCCGACGCGGTAGTAGTGCGCGTGCGAGCGGCCGGTCAGCAGTCCGGCGCTGTGATACCACAGGTCGCCGTCGGCTTTGGTCATCGGCGGGGCCGGCTCGTCGTCGATGTAGAGGTGCGGCGGGGTCTTCGATTCGATCGCCCAAAGGAAATCGCCGAGATGGGAGACGACCGCCGAGCCATCTCTGAGCTTCTCGGGGTTGAAGGCCTGACGGACGCGCGAGGCGAGCTCACGCCCGTTAGCGGGTTTCTTGGCGTATTGAATGAGTTCTTGCGACATGCCGGATGCAAGGATAGCGCGCTTGGCGGCAATTCGTCATCTGCATGGGCCGCAGGCGCGGCGGGGGCTGCTGTCGTCTATCATCTGATCACCGCCTGGAAGGCGACCAGACAGGAAGAGGAAGCTTATGCCAAGCAAATCTAAACGTTCGCCCTCCGCCGATGAGATTGCCGAGATGGCCACTAGCGGCGAGGATGTTTCACAGTTCTTCACTAATCAATTCACCGCAGTGAAGCCGGTCCGCCGGGTGAATGTCGATCTGACCCAGGGCATGTTGCGCGAGTTGGATTCGCGAGCCGCGCGCCTCAATGTCAGCCGACAGGCCGTCATCAAGACCCTCTTGCGACAGGCTCTCGACCAAGACGGGCCACGTCGGCCGTCCTCGAAACGCCGCGCCGATTGACGTTGGACGCGGGTTGCGCCGATGGCCTGAGCTTGGCCGTTAGTACCTCTGCAAAACGATTCCTGCACAAATCCGGCAGGAATTCCGAGCACCCTGCGTCAGCGGGGTGTCTTCCCACAGCCCGGGCGACGGAAGCAACTGTAAGCGGAGGACACCCCGCTGACGCAGGGTGCTCGGAGGAAGCGCCGAACCTTTGACCCTTGGGTTCCGGCTCGTCCGGGTCAGGGAGCAGCCCCGTCTTCGACCGATCTCTCTCGCGCTCGCTTGCCCAAAATAGGGTCGTCGAGCACTCTTTTCCACTGACGCTCACGGGCCTTATCCTCGCCAAGGCGCCGTCGCTCAGAAAGCATTTCGGCCTGGATCTGTTGTTTCATTTCCACGCAGTCGAACCGTTTCATCGCGTCACTTCCCAGGCCAAGTGCCTCAACTCCGGCCCAATGAGCTTCTCCCAGGCCAACTTCACCGCCGCCGGCGAGCCCGGGGTCGAGACGACGATCTTGTCGCGATAGACGCCGGCCGTCGCCCGCGACATCATCGCCGCCGAGCCCACCTGTTCGTAGCTGAGCATTCTGAAAATCTCACCGAACCCCGACAGCGTCTTGTCGAGCTTCCGGCTCAGCACGTCGAACGTGCGATCCCGCCGCGAAACCCCCGTCCCCCCGTTGAAAAGAATGACCTGAACTTCCACGGCTCCAGCCAACTCCTCGAGCGCTGTTTCGACTTGATCTGGCTCATCTTTGACGATTCGCGTCGAGTGCAGCCGATTTCCTCCGCTCTCGATCTGCTCACGCAGGTACTTCCCGTTGACGTCGGTGTCCGGCGTCCGCGTATCGCTGACGGTCACCACGGCGCACGTCACAGGCCCCCTCTCGGAGGCTTTTCTTTGATGAAGATTGCGCGATTCCGACACTTTTCTAAAACCCCGCCGCCATCTGATATAGTGTATCCGTCCTACCAGGGTCTTCCTGTGTGGGACTACGTACGTACATCTAATCGATTCCCACTACAAGGAAGGTGTCTGTGAGTCTAGACAAACCCACTCAAGGGTACGACGCCACCGAGGACAAGAAAGGCTTTTCGCGAAGGACTTTCTTGCACGGTGTCGGCGCCGGCGCCGGCGCTGTTGGCGTTCTGACCTCTGAAGAAGCGCAAGCGGCCGCGGGCGATATGGCGCCCGTCGGCCCCGATCCCGTCAAGATCTCTCTACGGATCAACGGGAAATCCAACGAGCTCTCGGTCGAGCCGCGTGTGACGCTACTTGATGCGTTGCGCAATCGCCTCGACATGACGGGGGCGAAGAAAGTTTGCGACCGCGGAACCTGCGGCGCATGTACCGTGCTCGTCGACGGCGAAGCGGTCTACTCCTGCTCAATGTTCGCTCTCGAGGCCCAAGGCCGCAACATCGAGACGATCGAAGCCCTTTCGACCAGCGACGACGACATGCATCCGATCCAGGCTGCATTCGTCAAACACGACGCCCAACAGTGCGGTTTTTGCACGCCTGGGTTCGTGATGGCCACCAAGGCCATGCTGGACAAGAACTCCAACCCCTCAATGGCTGATGTCGAACAGGGCTTGAGCGGCAACATCTGCCGCTGCGGCACCTATGTCGGTCTTCGCAAGGCGGCGCTCGAAGCCGCGAAGGGAGCTTAATCATGGCAACAAACTACGATTGGCCCTCACAAGACGAAACGTCCCTGCTCGGTAAGCGCTACGACCGCATCGACGGCCCTTGGAAGTCGCGCGGATCAGCAAAATACGCCTACGACCGCAACCTCGACAACATGCTCGTGGCCAAGGCCGTTGCCTCGGTTCACGCTCACGCCAAGATCCTGCGCATCGACGACTCCCCGGCCAAGAAGGTCAAGGGGTACGCCGGCATGCAGGTCATCAACGACGTCGGCGTCGAGCTTCAGTGGATCGGACAAGAGATCGCTCTCGTTGTCGCCGATACCGAAGAAGGCGCCATCGACGCCGCCAATCTCGTCCGAGTCGAATACGAAGTCATGCCTCACTTGATGCAAGAGGAAGACGTCAAGAAGGCCGGCGAGAAGAACCGCGTCAAGCCCGCCAAAGACGAGACCAAGGGCGATGTCGAAGCCGGCATGAAAGAAGCCGACGTCAAGCACGAAGGCTACTACGGCGTGGCGACGATCGCGCACTGCTGCTTGGAGCCCCACGGTCACACCATTGACTGGAAGGGCGACAAGATCACGGTCTACGCTTCGACGCAGACGGTCGGCCGCATCCCAGCCGACTTGGTCAAGGGTTTGCAGGCGGACGAAAAGTACGCCGACGTCAAAGCCAGCCAAGTCGACGTCATCACCCCGGTGATGGGCGGCGGATTCGGTTCCAAGTTCAACATCGACAGTTGGGGATTAGCCGCCGCCAAGTTGTCGAAAACGACCGGCCGGCCGGTGAAGATCATGCTCGACCGGCGCCAGGAAGTCGGCATGGCCGGCGCGCGGCCCTCGGACTTCGGCAACATCAAGGTTGGCGCGAAGAAAGACGGCACGATCACCTACTATGAGGCGGAAACCTGGTCGACCGGCGGCGTCTCCGGACGCGGCGCGCCTCCGTTGCCGTACGTCTTTCAAGAAATCCCGAACAACAAAATTCGGCACTTGAACGTCGCGACCAACACGGGTCCGGCGCGCGCTTGGCGCGCTCCGAACCACCCGCAGGCGGCGGTGCTGACGCATTGCGCGCTCACCGATCTGGCCGGCAAGCTCAAGATGGATCCGATCGACTTCTACAAGAAGAACCTCGGATTCACCACGCGCCCCGACGTCTACCGCTACGAGTTGGACGAGGCGGCCAAAATGGCCAATTGGTCCACACTCTACCACGCGCCGGGCGACTCCGGTTCCGGGTCAATCAAGCGCGGACTTGGCGTCTCGATCCACACCTGGGGGGGGCGTCCTCACGACTCGAACTGCCAGGTCACCATCGATCCCGACGGAACCGTTTCGGCGAACATCGGCAGCCAGGATCTCGGTACCGGCGCGCGAACGGTGATTCACGCCGTTCTTGCCGAGACCGTTGGCTTGGGCTTCAAGGACGTCGAAGTCAACATGGGCCACAGCAAGTACCCGCCATCGGGCGCCTCGGGCGGCTCGACGACGGTTGGCGGCACATCGGCCTCCACGCGTCGAGCGGCGGTCAAGGCCCTGGAAAAGCTCAAAGAGAAAGTCGCAATGGACATGGGAGTCGAGGCTTCCGATCTGGTCGCCAAGGGCGGCAAGATCATGTCCAAGAGCGACCCCTCGAAGTCGCTTTCCTGGTCCGACGCTTGCAAAAAGCTCGGCGGCAGCTCGATCTCCGAGATGGGCCAGCAACCTGACCGCGACGGAGGCAAGCTCAACGATTCGGGTGTCGGCGGCGTTCAGATCGCCGACGTTTCGGTGGACACCGAAACCGGCATCGTCAAGATGAACAACATGATCGCGGTCCAAGACTGCGGCTATGTGATCGCCCTGACCCAAGCCGAAAGCCAGGTCTACGGCGCTCTCATCCAAGGCATTGGTTATTCGCTTTGGGAAGAGCGCGTCTACGACGAAATGACGGGCCAGTTGCTCAACGGCGACATGGAGTTCTACAAGCTCTCCGGCATCGGCGACATTGGAGAGCTCAAAGTCAAGATGGTGCAAGGGATGTACGACGACCGTGGTGTGATTGGGCTCGGCGAACCGCCGGCCATCTCGCCCGGTGCGGCCATTTCGAACGCCGTCGCCAACGCGCTCGGCGTCCGCGTCCCGACGCTGCCAATGACCCCAGACAGGGTCTTGGCCGCCCTCGCAAAGGGAGGTATGGCGTAATGCAAAACTTCGAATACATGGCTCCTACCGCGGTCATCACGGCCGCTCAAGCCCTCTCCGACAAGTGGGGCGTCACCGAAACCCTAATGGGCGGCACCGATACTTCCTCGCTCCTCAAGGAACGGCTTACGACGCCCACCCGCGTCGTGAGCCTCGGCAATATCGCCGAGCTTAAGGGCGTCTCGAAGGCCGGCAAGGGCGTTCGAATCGGCTCGATGACGTCGTTGTCGAAGCTGATGATGAACAAATCGGTCGTCGACGCGTACCCCTCGATCGTTCAGGCAATCGACGGCATCAACTCGATGCAACATCGCGCGATGTCGACCGTCGCCAGCGAGCTGCTGCAGCGTCCGCGCTGCTGGTATTTCCGCAACGGCTTCGGGCTGTTGGGAATGCAGAACGGCAAATCGCTGATCCCGACGGGCGAGAACAAGTACCACGCGATTCTTGGCAACAAGGGTCCAGCGTATTTCGTTAGCGCGTCGAGCTTGGCCCCGGCGCTGATTGCGTTGGGCGCTCAGGCGACTCTCGTCGGCCCTGAGGGCTCGCGCAAGGTCTCGGTTGAGGAGCTCTATCAGATCCCCTCGAACGAGAACGAGCGCGAGACGACGATCAAGGCGAACGAGGTCTTGAGCGAAGTCGTAATCCCGGAGGCCGGCGCCAACTCCACCTACGAGATCCGCGAGCGGACCTTGTTTGACTGGCCGTTGGCCACGGCGTCGGTCTCGCTCGAGATCAAGGGCGGCACGGTTCGCGAGGCGATGGTCGTGATGGGCCACGTCGCGCCCAAGCCTTGGCGGTCCTCCGATGCCGAAAATGCTCTCAAGGGCAAGAAAGTGTCCGAAGCGGTCGCGATGGAAGCCGGCAAAGCGGCTGTTTCGGCGGCGACCCCGCTGTCGGACAACAAGCACAAAGTGCAGCTGGCGTCGGTAGCGGTCAAGCGCGCGGTCCTCAGGGCTGCGGGCATGAAGGTTCCGGCATGAGTCGTAACCGCGGCGCCGGATTGAAAGTCCTGACCAAAGCGTGCGAATCGTTGCGCTGGAAAGGCATGTTCATCGACGCCGACGACGACGACACCGTGCAGTTGTCGAACTCGCGAATCTACTGGTGCGCCTATACGCAGAACCCCGTCGGCCCCGACGGGGATGTTGTGGATGAGGACACCTGTACGTCTTCGCGGAAATGCTACGAACGGGCTTAGTCCGCCAGTAGCACGAAAGAATTGGCCCAGTCTCCGCAAGGAGGCTGGGGCTTTTTGTTTGAACATTCGTCCTGAAACAGGCAGGATTGAAGAAATGAAGTGGGCCATCGTCATCGAACAAAGTGCAAACGGCTACGGCGGCTACGTCCCCGATCTTCCAGGTATCGGCGTAGTCGGCGACACTCCAGAGGAAGTGCGTGAGCTGCTGACGGGGGCAATTGAGCTGTATCTCGAAGAAAGAGCGGCGAACCAAGGGATCGTTCCTCCGCTCGCCACCGTCGAATAACTTGAGGTCGGTTCGTTGAGCGCGCAGCCGCTCACGTGAGGGGCTGTGAAAAAATATCGGGGATCCAATTCCGGCAAGACGGGCTTGGCATGCCAAGTCCCTACGTCGTTGAAAACAAACGATCGTCCGTAGGGGCGAGGCATGCCTCGACCGTCTTTCGCGCTCAACGGGCGTTTTTTTCACAGCCCCTGAGGCGCGCCGGCGGAATACGACGAATGCCACTCAGGTGACAGCGTCAGTCTTGAATTCGTCGACCCACGTAGACGAACGACTACCGCCTGCCGCACTCGACCCTTCGGAGAAAGCCATTTTGGTCAAACCGCCCCGACTTTCCGAATAAACGGCTCTCACAGCAGGCGCCGAAACTTCTTCTACCGTTAAGCCGGCTTCGCGTATTAACGCTCGAAGAGTCCCCTTGGCGACGACTCAATGGTCCGGAACAACGAGTCGCCGCTGTGGCGGGTCGGATCGACGCAGAACTACATGACTTCCAGCTTGCCGATCGACCTCGTACCCAAGCCTCTCGAAGGCGCGAACCGTTTGTCTTCCCGAGACGACTGGAAGCTTCATCCAGCCACTTCTACGACCTCTTCCGTGATCGGCGGCGGGATCGGCTCGTCGTGTTCTCGGAGGCTCTCTAGGTAGAGCGCAATGGCCTCTCTGATGTTCTCGATAGCTTCGCTACGAGTTTGGCCCTGGCTGATGCAGCCTGGTAAGGTGGGGCATTCCGCGACGAAAACGCCATCCTCGTCCGGCTCGATTCGAACCGCGTATTTCACTGCTGCTAGTCTAGCAGCGCGGCGGTGTTTTCAACGAACCTACGAGTCGAGCCCTTGAGCCCGCCAGCGGCGGCGGGAAGGATCTAACCCGACCGTCCGGAGGTTCCATCCCGCGGAGACGCCCGAGCGAAATCCTCTCCGGCGCCGGGCTCAAGGCGAACCCTGCTTGGCGGCGAGTCTAGGCCTTCTGGCCGTCCAGCACGCCACGCATGTACGCGAACGACTCGGCCATTCCCTTCTGCGGGTGGCTCGCGTTGATCTCATACTCGAGGCCTAGGACGCCCGGGTAACGGACCTTCTTCAACGTTTGGAAGATCTTCGACACCGGTATAATGCCTTTGCCGACCTCGACCTGGCTGCCTTTGTCGCTAAACGACTTCAAATCCTTGACGTGCATGTCGTGCAGGCGGTCGCCGGCCATTTCGATCTCTTCTATCACATCGGCGCCGGCGCGGGCGGCGTGGCCGACGTCGTAGCACAGGCCCATGCGCGGGTCCATGCCCTTGACGCGGTCGATAACGTCCTTGCCGGCCGGGTAGAATTCGTCTTCGGGTCCGTGGTTATGGATCGCGATCTTGAGGTCGAACTGTTTGGCGTACTTCTCGATGATGGACAGGTTCTTGTGCGTCGGAGCGCAAACGACCGTCCCCAAACCGGCGTCGCGGGCGTACTCGAGGTGGTACTTAATGTCGGCTTCGTCGTCTTTGCGTAGGCTGATGTTGCCGCCGGAGACGATCGTGATGCCGGCCTTCTCGAATTCAGCGGCCCCTTTCTTGAGGTCCTCTTTCGAGAGGTAGTAGGGCAAGTGAAACGCCTTGACGTTCACGTACTTGATGCCTAAACCCTTGATGATGCTGATCGCCTGAGAGCGGCTGAACTGGCGCAGCGAGTAGCTCGCGACAGCGAGGCGAACATCGCCCCAGTGGTGATCGGCGATGGTAGGGGCGGCGCCGGCGCTGGCGGCCGTGGCCATGGCGGCGACGCCGCCGGCGAAGAAGTTGCGACGAGTGGTGTTCTGGGTCATGGTAGTGCTCCTCGAGCGATCTTTAGTCTATACCTCAATTCAAGCCTAAAGCTAGGACTACGATCGAAAGCTCTCGGCTGTCGCCGGGGGGCGAATGCGTGGGTCCGGCGCGGATCACGATTCGGGGGTCGTCGCCGAGACCCGCTGGGAGCGGGGCCGTCAGGACATATCCTCCCGTTTCGGAATAGGACTCGTTAGCAATGACCTGGTCGTCGACCGATACTTCGACACGCCGGGCGGGGGAATTTTCAGGGATGTGGAAGTTTAGCTCGAGGCTAGCCGCCGCCGGCGGCCGCTTAAGGACGGCGACTCCGGTCGGGCCCATCCAACGCCACTCGGCGTCCTCAGGCGGCGCGTAGAAGCCCGATAGCAGGTGTTCTTCGGCCTCTGGCTCGGCCATCCGGATGGACGACAATGTCGGCTCGGGCGCTCCGATGGCGTAGGCGGTGACGGTATCGATCAGGCCCGAGCCGATCCCGAACGGCAGCAGGCCGAATTCACTCGACGAATAGCCAGAGTTTGATCCGCGCCCCATCGTACGGATCGGGATCGCCCCGGTTGTGATTTCACGTCGGAGTAGCTCGCGCTTGGAGCCGCCGGCTTGGTAAGGGATCGTGGCCGCTAGCGCGCTCGTGGCGACGACCGACCCAAGCGGGGTGTTCTGGCCCATGAGAAGCGGCTCGGCGCCGCTTTGGGAAAGGTAATGCCGGAGTCCCCACTCGGCGTTCGTCCACGTCCGTGACTCTCCGGCGAGCTCGCCGATCTCTTGAGCAACCTCGCGGTACTTTTCGTCATAGTCGTACTCGGCTGATGCCAAGGCCAACCCAATCACGAGGTTCAATCCAATACCCGCCGCCAGGACGCGGTTTCGCAGCTCCTGCTGGGCAACCAGGAGCGCCAGGGCCGGCGCAAGCGGCAGAAGGTACCTGGCAGAGCCCGCATAGAAAACCGCGATCGATCCACCGAAGAAGACTAGCAGCCACAGTGCTAGGAAGACCGCCTGCTCTTCGCGCCGGCGCCACGTTACGACTGCGGCCCAAACCAGGACGGCTAAACCGAGGCCGGCCGCTAGGTGGAAGAACAAGTGTTCAATCAACGAATAGTCTTCAAGTAGGGGCCAGGCGAGCGCAGGCGCCAGAAACGCGGCGGCGAGCCAACGTCTGCGGAAGATCGCGATCAAGACGATCGGCGAGACCATCAGCCCTAAGTGAGCGACCAGTGCGACCGAGCTCTTGAGCTTGCGTTCGAGCGCAAGCAAGTCGTACTCGGCGAAGTACCCTGCCAACACGGCGGCAGGGGCGGTTCCGACCGCAGCTCGTTCGAAGAGCTGCCAGGCCAGAATCGCAGCCGGCGCTGCGAACACGGCGAGCCACGCGGCCGCTCTCGAGCGATATCGCAACCACGTCGCGAGCATGAGCAGGGGGACCCCAAAGACCGCCTGATAGGCGCACATGCCCGCGAGTGCCAGCGCCGCGGCCGCCGTGAGGAAGCGCCCGTGGAAGAACAGGGCAAACCCCAGCGTCCAAAGCGCCAGTAGGGGGACGTCCGCCTCGAGCTTATTCCCGTTGACGATGAAGGCTGGAACGCTGACCAACAGCAGTGTCGCGATGAGCGGGCGATCGGTGAACTTCCGCGCGAGGAAATACATGGCCCCAACCGCGACCAGTGAGAACAGCGCGTAAGCCAAGTGGAACCAAACTTCTCGCACATCCCCGAATAGCGCCAGAAGTCCGGCTAGCACGTAGGCGTTGAACGGCGGACGGGTGTGTCCGGCGGCCCAGACGGTTTCGCCTTGCAGACGAATACTCATCTGCATCGGGTGCCAAGGGTCGACCAGAGCGTTCTCGGCAATCAGTAGGTAGTAGACATCGTCGCCCTGGACGGCCTGATCGATGAACGGTAGGCGGACGAGCAGAACGAGCGCGAACAGGAGGAGCAGTTCGCGCGCCATCAGTCCGCGGCTGGAGCCTCGGCGACCTGGGCCTGCTCTTGCGGCTCCCAGCGAACCACGGGTTTGCGCGCCGCCAAGGTCTCGTCAACTTGACTCGTACGCGTCGTGTGCGGAGCCGACTTCACCAACTCGGGGTTCTTCTCCGCTTCCTCGGCGATCGAGCGCAGCGCATCAATGAAGAAGTCCAGCTCCTGTTTGCTTTCCGTCTCGGTCGGCTCGATCATCATCGCGCCTTGAACGATCAATGGAAAGCTGACCGTATACGGGTGGAAGCCGTAATCGATCAAACGCTTGGCGATGTCGCCGGTGCGGACGCCCAGCTTTGCCTGCCGGGCGTCGCTGAAGACGACCTCGTGCATCGAGGGGGCGTCGTAGGGCAAGTCGTACAGATCTTTGAGCCCCGAACGGATGTAGTTCGCGTTGAGCACCGCGTCGAGCGTTGCATTGCGAAGACCGTCGCCGCCGTGCGCCAAGATGTACGCGAGCGCCCGAACGAGCACGCCAAAGTTGCCGCAGTAGGCGCGAACGCGTCCGATCGATTCTGGGCGGTCTTCGGTAGCAGTGAGCGCGCCGTCGCGTTCAACAACGCGCGGCACCGGCAAGAACGGCTCCAAGTGGCTCTTCACCGCGATCGGGCCGGCGCCAGGTCCGCCCCCGCCGTGGGGCGTCGAGAACGTCTTGTGCAGGTTCAAATGCATGACGTCGACGCCGAAGTCCCCGGGGCGCGCCCAGCCGACCAGCGCGTTCATGTTCGCGCCATCCATATACAGCTGCGCGCCGCGTTCGTGCAGCAGCTCGGCGGCCTTAGCGATCTCTTCTTCGAATACCCCTACTGTGTTGGGGTTGGTCACCATCAAGGCGGCTACGTCGTCATCAACGGCGCGATCGAGGGCGGCGAGGTCGATCATGCCTCGCTCGTTCGACGCTATTTCTTTGACCTGGTAGCCGGCCATTGCGGCCGTGGCTGGATTCGTCCCGTGCGCGGAGTCGGGGACCAACACGACCTTGCGGGCGTCGCCTTGCGATTCGAGGTAGGCGCGAATCATTAGCGTTCCGGTTAACTCGCCATGCGCCCCTGCCGCGGGCTGCAGCGTCACCGCCGACATGCCGGTGATGTCGCCTAGGTATTCCTCGAGGTCTCGTTGGATGCGCAGACAGCCTTGCGAAAGCTGTTCGGGCTGGTAGGGATGCGCCCAGGCAAGGCCCTCGAGCCGTGCCACGTGCTCGTTCAAGCGAGGGTTGTACTTCATCGTGCACGACCCGAGCGGGTAGATCCCGAGGTCGATGGCGTAGTTCCATGTGGAGAGCCGCGTGAAGTGGCGGATCACCTCGACTTCGCTGATTTCCGGGAACCCTTCGATGTCGTCTCGAACGTTATCGCGGCCCAACGCTTCGTCCGGGTTGACCGGTCGCACGTCGAGCGGCGGCAGCTGGTAGCCCTTCTTGCCCGGGGACGAGCGCTCGAAGATGAGCGGCTCGTTCTGGGTGATGTGCGGCCGGACTTTCTTGATCATCGTCGGGTCACCCATCCGCCGCTTGTAGGGGCGTAGCGTGCTACGCCCGAATCGACCGAGACCAACATCTACCCGAACGCCTCCACATACCGATCCATCTCCGCGCGCGTGTTCATCTCAGTCGCACAGACCAGTAGCGCGTCGTCGAGCTCGGGATAGAACCGCCCCAACTCCAATCCGCCGATCACCTTGTTCTCGAGCGCCCGACCATTCACCTCGGCCGGCGAACCGTGACCCGGCCGTACGACGAACTCGTTGAAAAATCCCCCTCTGAACGGCATAGTCGCGCCCGCCCTGCCGAGCGCATCCGCCAAGTAGTGCGCCTTCGACAGGTTTTGCTCGGCCAGCTCGCGCAGGCCCTGGCGACCGTAGACGCTCATAAACACCGTTGCCATCAACGCGATCAGCGCCTGATTGGTGCAGATATTCGATGTCGCCTTGGCCCGCCGGATATGCTGCTCGCGCGTCGCAAGTGTTAGGCAATACGCTCGGTTGCCGTCCTGGTCGAGCGTCTCGCCAACCAACCGGCCGGGGATCTGCCGGATGTACTTCTGACGGGTGGCAAGGACTCCGACATAGGGGCCGCCAAAGCTGGGCGGGTGCGCGAACGACTGCATTTCGCCCGCTACGATATCGGCGTCTCGCGGAGGTTCAAGAAGTCCCAGCGAGGCGGCTTCGGTGAACATAACGACCAAGAGCGCCCCGTGGCGGTGGGCCAGGTTTGCGGCTTCTCGGACGTGCTCGACCGTGCCGAAGAAATTCGGCGATTGGACGATCACCGCGGCGACATCAGCCGACAATTTGCTCTCGAGGTCCTCCAGGTCAAGCTGGCCGGAATCTGAATCGTACGCAACGGTCTCGATCGGGAGATCTTGATAGCGAAGCGAGGTGTCGAGGACTTGGCGGTACTCCGGGTGGAGCGTTCGCGCCACCAGGATCTTGTCCCGCTTGGTGATGCGAACAGCCATCATCGCCGCCTCGGGCGCCGCGGTCGAGCCGTCGTACATCGACGCGTTCGCGACCTCCATCCCTGTCAGCTGCGAGACCATCGTCTGGAACTCGAAGATCGTCGTTAGCACGCCCTGGGAGATCTCAGCCTGATAGGGCGTGTACGACGTCAAAAACTCGCCGCGCGTCACGATCGCGTCGATCACGACCGGCCGGAAGTGACGGTAAGATCCCGCGCCCAAGAACGATGCGTAACCGTTGGCATTCTCGTCCGCGCGAGCCCGGAAATAGTCGATAATTTCGTATTCTGACTGGCCCAGCGGGATCTTCAGATCACCCTGGATTTGCAGCTCGGCCGGTAGCTGTGAGAACAACTCTTCGGGCCGGCTCAGGCCCAGCGATGCGAGCATCTCTCGGCGCTCGTCGGGGGATTTTGGGAGGTAACGCAACCTGATCGCCCTACTTAGTCGCCGATCACCTGGCTATCTCCGACGGCCAAATCCGGGCAGGAATTCCGAGCACCCTGCGTGAGCGGGGTGTCTTCCCACAACCCGAGCGATGTCCGCAACCGTAAGCGCAAGACACCCCGCTGACGCAGGGTGCTCGGAAAAGCGGCGAGTGGTTGCCCGAGTTGGCGGGCAACCGCTTGCTGACGCGCGCGGCTCCAAAGCTCGCGCTGATCCCGGTATGTGATCTCAACCATCATGCTCAACCTTCCGTTTCCGCCGCGACGTAGGCTTCGTACTGCTCAGCCGTCATCAACCCTTGAACCTGCGAAGCGTCGCCGATCTTCATGCGGATCATCCAACCCTCGCCATGGGGGTCGGAGTTGACCATCTCGGGCGCATCTTCAAGCGCCTGATTGACGTCGGTCACCTCCCCGGTCAAGGGAGCGTACAAGTCCGAGACCGCCTTGACCGATTCGACGGAGCCGAACGACTTCATCGATTCGAGGGCATCGCCGACGGCTGGCAGCTCGACGAAGACGACGTCGCCCAACTGGTCTTGCGCATGGTCAGTGATCCCGACAACGGCGGTCTCGCCGTCGATCATCACCCACTCGTGCTCTTTGGTATAGCGGTAGTCAGCTGGGTACATCTTTCTTCCTTGAGTAGAACGGAGTCGTCACGATTTCCGCCTCAACGTGGCGTGAACGAACGGCGATCTCGATCCGCAGACCGATGTCGCATAGGTTGGCCGGCATCATCGCGAGGCCGATGTTCCTTTCGATGAACGGGCCAGGGGATCCGCTAGTCACCCATCCGGCTTCTTCGCCCTCGACGTGGACGGCGTATCCGTCGCGGCCGATTCCCCTGCCCTTCATCTCAAAACCGACGAGTTTGCGGTTGACGCCTTCCTGCTTCTGGCGAACCAGCGCTTGGCGTCCAATGAAGTCGCCCTTGTTGAGCTTGGCGATCCACGAAAGACCGGCCTCGAGGGGCGAGATGTCCTCGCTGATTTCGTGCCCGTGCAGCGACATCCCGGCTTCGAGCCGCAGGGTGTTTCGCGCCCCTAGCCCGCAAGGGAGAATGCCGTGTTCGTCACCAGCCTGGATGACGGCTTCCCAAACTTGCTCGACCGATGCGGCGGGGACGTAGAGCTCGAAACCGTCCTCGCCGGTGTAGCCGGTGTGGGCGATGATCGCGGGCGTCCCGGCGACTTGGCCCTGGTCAAACCAGTAGTAGCGGATCGCGTCAAGGTCGGTCCCGGTGAGTTTTTTTAGGGTTGCGAGCGCCTTTGGACCCTGTACAGCCAAAAGTCCCCAGCGCTGGCTGACGAATTCGAGATCCACGCCGCCTGAGTTGTTGGACTCGATCCAAGCGAAGTCGTTGTCTTGGTTGGTGGCGTTGACACACAGGAAGTAGTGATCCTCGGCGACGCGGTGAACCAGCAGGTCATCGATGAAGCCGCCCTTCTCGTTGAGCAGACCGCTGTATTGCGCTTGCCCGTCGCGAAGCTTCGCAGCGTCGTTGCAGCTGACGCGTTGGATCAGCTCAAGGGCGCCGTTGCCGCGGATCTCGATCTCGCCCATGTGGCTGACATCGAAGATTCCGACCGCGTTTCGAACCGCCAAATGCTCGGCAATGAGGCCGGAATACTCGACCGGCATATCCCACCCGCCGAAGTCGACCATGCGGGCGCCCGCAGCCCTGTGAACCGCGTTCAACGGGGTTTGTTTCAGCATTGGCGCAGTGGCAACGGCGGACATGAGGCGGCGTGAGACCCCTCAACCTAGCACCGGCTCTTTCAGAGTGTCAATGAGCGCCGAAGCCAGGTAGCGCAGGCGGCCCCAAAGACCGATTGACACAGCACAACACGGCTGGCGGGCCAGCCACAGCGAAGGCTAAAACCGAGCCGCGACCGGAAGGGAGCGGTTGCCCGAACCGTTGAAAACCGCTTGCTCCCGCGCGCGGCTCCGAAGCCCCGAGTCCTATAGTCGTTTTCGCCAGAGCCCTGTGCGGAACGGCCCTCCTGGATATTCGATAACATGAGTCCCGTAGAGCCCATGCTTAACTTACCCGGAATTCACAACCGACGCGAGTTCTTGCGGACTGCCGCCAACGGATTCGGCGCGGTGGCCCTGGGCGATCTCCTGGCGCGAGACGGCCTCGCCGCGAACACCAACGTCCTAGCGCCGCGTGCGCCGCATTTCGCCCCCAAAGCCAAGAACGTGATCTTCATGTTCATGGAGGGGGGGCCGAGCCAGTACGAGCTCTTCGACCCCAAACCCGAGCTCGAAAAATACGACGGCGATTCGCTGCCGCCGTCCATGACCAAAGACCTCAAGTTGGCGTTCATCAAACCCACGGCCAAGGTCATGGCGAGCCGCTTCGCCTTCCACCGCCATGGGCAATCAGGGATGGAGCTTTCCGAGCTTGCGCCACACCTGGGTTCGGTGGCCGACGATATCACCCTGGTTCGCTCGATGACCACCGACGCGATCAACCACCACCCCGGCCAGTTGATGCTTTTCACCGGCAGCATCCAAATCGGACGGCCGACGATGGGCGCCTGGACGCTTTACGGTCTCGGGAGCGAGTCGGAGAACCTGCCCGGGTTCGTCGTGCTGTCATCGGGCAAGGGAACCTCAGGCGGCGCGAGCAACTTCTCCTCGGGCTTCCTGCCGTCGCACTATCAGGGCGCGATGTTGCGCAATGAGGGCGACCCGATTCTGTACCTGTCGAACCCGCCAGGGATCAGCCGCGACTCACAGCGCGCAACGCTTGACCTGGTCAACGATCTCAATCAGCGTCGCTACGAGCAGACCGGCGACGAGGAGATCAATTCCCGCATCGCCGCCTACGAGCTTGCCTTCCGGATGCAGATGGAAGCGCCCGATTTGATGGATCTCTCCGACGAATCCCCGGCGACGCTCGAGATGTACGGCATCGAGTCGGACAACAAGCACCGCCGGCAGTACGCGACCAACTGCTTGCTGGCGCGGCGAATGATCGAGCGCGGCGTTCGCTTCGTGATGATGATGGACGCCTCATGGGACGACCACACCTACCTGGTCGACAAGCTCCCCAAGCGCATGCAGGAGACCGATCAGCCCACCGCCGCGCTGATCAAAGATCTCAAGGAGCGCGGGCTCCTCGACGAGACGCTTGTCGTCTGGGGCGGCGAGTTCGGACGCACGCCGATGGTCGAGATCCGTAAGCCCGAGGAAGCGGCCAATGCCGGCCGCGACCATCATCCCAACGCGTTCTCGATGTGGATGGCCGGCGGAGGATTCAAGGGCGGCTACACCCACGGCGTCACTGACGATTTGTGCTTGAACATCGTCGAAGATCCGGTGCATGTTCACGATCTACAGGCGACCATGCTGCATTGCCTGGGGATGGATCACGAGAAGCTGACGTACCGTCATATGGGGCGCGATTTTCGGCTGACCGATGTCGAGGGCCGGGTGGTCCAGGAGTTGCTGGCGTGAAACAGGGGCCGCCCCCGCGGAACCCGCTCCCTTGCGGTCGCGGCTCTGACCCAGGGAATGCTAACAAGTCGACGTCAGAGCCGCGACCGCAAGGGAGCGGGTTCCGCGGCCATGGTTTAGCGCTAGTCATGCTGCTGGTCGGTCCGGCCTTGGCGGAAAAGGTCCCAACCGACCCCAATCCCAAGCTGTCCCCCGCCGACGTCGTTTCCGCACAGCTCCAAGCGCTCAAACACAACGACGACCCTGAACCCGACGCCGGCATTCGCACCACATTCCGGTTCGCGTCCCCGTCCAATCGGTCTCATACCGGGCCTGTCGAACGCTTCATTCGCATGGTCAAGAGCGAAGAATACGCCGCCATGCTGAACTACCAATCCGACCTCCGCAGCGAAGTCATGGTTCAGCAGGGCGCGGCCCGCCAAAAGGTCACTTTGATCGACTCGGCAGGCAAGCAAGCGACCTACGTCTTCATCCTTTCTAAGCAAGCCGGCCCGCCGTGCAGCGGCTGCTGGATGACCGACAGCGTATTCCGGGTCGACAATCCCGTCAAAGGTTTCGAGGTCGCCGACGCCCCCACGGTCGATGCTGACTGACTCACACTGCCACCTCGACGGACGAATGTTCGACGAGGACCGTGAGGCCGTTCTCCAAGCCGCCCGCGACGCCGGAATCTCCCGCTTCATGGCGATCGGGACCGGCGACGGCCCCCCCGACCTCGAAGCCGCGACTTGCCTGGCCGCGAGCCATGACGACGTCTACGCCACTGTCGGCGTTCATCCCCACGACGCCGAGAAGTCTTCCGGCGATACCCTCGATCGCCTGGGCGCCCTTTGCGATAGCAAGAAGGTCCTAGCCGTCGGCGAAATCGGGCTCGACTACCACTACGACAATTCCCCCCGCGACACCCAAAAGCGGGTCTTCGTCGAGCAGATGGGGCTGGCTCACGAGAAAGGTAAGCCGATCGTCATCCACACTCGCGACGCTTGGGAGGACACCCTCGACTTGCTGGCAGCCCATTGGAGCTACACCGGCCTGGGCGGGATCATGCACTGCTTCACCGGCAGCGAAGAGCACGCCCGCAAGGCGATCGACATGGGGTTTCTGATCTCCTTCGCTGGGGTGCTTACATTTGCTCGGTCGGAAGATCTGCGGGCGGCCGCCGCCGCGCTTCCTCTCGACAGGCTCCTGGTCGAGACCGATTCTCCCTATCTCACGCCCGCCCCCTACCGCAAGATCCGCCGCAACGAGCCCAAATACGTGGTGGAAACCGCCCGCAAGCTGGCCGAGCTCCAACGGCGAGATTACGTCGAAATCGCGCGGGTCACGAGCCAGAACTTCTCGAAGTTGTTCCGATTGCCTGAGTTGGGGTAACCGTATACACTGAGGGGTCTTTCTGTGTCCGCGCCGTCTCCCACACTCAGCGCCGCGACGATGTCGAGGGCCGAGGCGCTCGCCCTCGTCGCCGGCGATCTCGCTCGTGTCGAAAAGGCGATCGAGCTCGACACCATAGCCTCCGTCGAGGCGATCACGGCGATCGCCCATTACCTGCAGGCCAACGGCGGCAAGCGGCTTCGTCCGCTTTTGGTCATGTTGACCGCGCGCGCCGGGGGCGACGAAAGCGACGCGCCAGTTCGGCTCGGCGCCATCGTCGAGATCGTCCACACCGCCACTCTGGTCCACGATGACGTGATTGACGAGGCGGACGTTCGACGCGGCAAGGCCTCGACCAACAAGCGCTGGGGGAATCCGATCAGCGTTCTTGCCGGCGACTGGCTCTACATGCAGGCATTCAACTTAACCCTGCGCGAGCGCAACTTCCACCTGCTCGACTTGGTCATCGAGCTGACCCAGACGATGGTCGAGGGCGAGCTGATTCAGCACCAGATGGTCGGACGCCTGGACGTGTCCGAGCAGGAATACTTCGACCTGGTGCACCGCAAGACGGCCTGGCTATTCTCTGTTTGTGCGCGATTCGGAGCGGTCGTGGCCGGCGTCAATGAGGAAGAAGAGGAACGCTTCGGCCAATATGGCTGGAACCTTGGCATGGCCTTCCAGCTGATCGACGACGTGCTCGATCTCGCCGCGACCGAAGAGACGCTTGGCAAACCGGTCGGCAACGACTTGCGCGAGGGAAAAGTCACGCTGCCGCTGATTCTCGCACTCGACGGTTGTACCGGCGCCGAGCGAGGCTTGGTCGAGACGGTGATTCGTGACCAGGGCTATCAGAATGTGCCCGCGGAACGAATTCTGGAATTACTGAATAAGGGCCGCTCGATCGAAATCGTCCGCCGGCGGGCGCTCGACTTCGCGGCCACGGCGGTCCAGGAGCTGAGCTGGTTGCCCGAAAGCCCCTACAAACGGGCCTTGCTTTCGATCCCGGAATGGATCGTCGAGCGCGACCGCTAGTTTGAGCCCGTAGGGCGCAGCAATCAACAGCCCACGGCCTTGGCCGTGGGAAAACGGATGCGCGGGTCCCTTTCAATCTCTCGGACCCCTGTTTCGCGCCCGCAGGCGCGAAATATAGGGTCTGAGAGAGTTCTTGTCTGATCTGAGATCTTTCCGCCCCGCTCCCACGGCTTCGCCGTGGGCTGTTGATTGCTTCGCCCTGCGGGCTTAAGAGGGCCTGCCTCGTGAAAGTGGCTTCGCCTAGGCACAAGTCCAATTCTCTGGAACTCGCATTTTCGAGACAGCCCGCACGGCGGCGTCAATACGGGCTTGGCGGCAGAATCGTCGTTTTCCGCGACAGCTCGAAAAGCTCCGGGCGCAACGTCCTGTTCACCTCGTATGTGCTCGAGAACTGCTCATACACCTTTTCGTCGTCGCGCTCGCGACGTACGTTCCACGGAAGCATCGCCCCTCCGGTCGGGCGGTAGCGCGACCAGACGGTCTTCTCCTCATAGGGAATCCGCGTCTTGGGATCGCGGCGCGTGTAGAGCTGCTGCAAGGGCAGGCCGTCCGACTGACGCATGTAGACCGTGATGGTCTCGCCCTCGGAGTCGGTGATCTCGACCGCGTTCGTGGGAGTGTTGTCGACGATCTCGACGCCCGGGTGGTAGTAATACAACCCGGGCTCGTTGAGCCGGTAGCGCAAGAAATAGTGGAGGTCCCGGCGGGTTGCAATGCGGTATTTCTCGATGATGTCCTTGGCCAGCGGGCGGGCGCCTTGAAAGGTCACTTCCCAACCCTTCCCGTTCCGGAAGAGTGAATAATAGTCGCCCTTTTCGGTATAGACTTCGCGCCGACTCACCGGCAGCCAGTCTTGGTCCGCGTCCTTTTGCATCGGCTCGAATCGGTCGTAGACGCTGATGCGCGCCAGCCCGCGCACGTTGGCGTTGTAGAACGAGTAGGCCCGCCCGGCGGCGTACTGCGTCCGGATGTTGAGAAACACATCGCCGCCGAGCGCTTTGAGGGCGTCCATAACGAACTCCTTCCCTTTCTCCTGGCGACTCTGCCCGTACAGAATGGCGGGAGCGACGGCCAGTCCCGATCCGATGGTTTTGATCGCCGCGCGGCGGCTTTGAAGTTCCCCCCTCATCTCTTGACCCGTTAGACGTAGAGATCCCAGCCATTGTTGCATGGGTTGGGCGTGTTTGAAAACATGCCGCACCGCCTTGCCGCACCCTGGAGAAGGTCCACGGTTCGATGCTTTTTCCGAGCACCCTGCGTCAGCGGGGTGTCTTCCGCTTACAGTTGTGGCCGTCGCCCGGGTTGTGGGAAGACGCCCCGCTCACGCAGGGTGCTCGGAATTCCTGCCGGATTTGTGCGATATCCTTCCTGGGATGCCCGCCGTGCAGTTCCAAGATCCGGAGCGGGCTCAAGAAAATCTGCGGGCGCTGCGGGAGTGCCTCGGCGGGGAGGCGCCGCCGAGCATGACGCTGCTGCTGCGCCAGGCCCCCGACCCGGACGCCGGAGTCGCCTTCCTCGCACGCTACGCTCAGGTCGACGACGAGGCCTGCCGGACGCTCCGTGAATCGCCGACTCAGCTCGACGCCGCGATGGCGGTGTTCGCCCAGAGTCGCTATTTTTCGGAAACTCTCTTGCGGCGGCCGCGCTTGCTCAGGTGGGCGAGAGACCCTGAGCGCTTTGACCGTGTGATCAGCGCCGCCGAATTGCGCTCAGAGCTCGGTTGGATCAACCCCCACGCCCGCGAAGAGCGCGCGGCCTTGATCCTTGCGGCGTTCAAGCGCGCTCACTTGCTGCGCATCGCGCTCCGAGATTTGCTGGGCGTGGCTCAGCTTGGCGAAGTCGTGCACGAGTTGTCCAACCTTGCCGACGCCGTCATTCAGGCCGGACACGACTTTCTTCGCGATAAGCTCAAGTCTCGCTTCGGGATCCCCCTGATTCCCCTCGAGAGCGGGGCGCTGGAGGACCGCTTTGTCGTCCTGGCCTTGGGTAAGCTGGGCGGCGGAGAGCTCAACTACAGCTCGGATATCGACCTGATGTACCTGCACACCGGCTCGGGCCGGACAACGGGTCCGGTCCACCTGGCGAACAGCGAGTTCTACGGCCAACTCGCCTCCGGGCTTACCAATCTCCTTTCGGCAATGACGCCCGAGGGGTTCTGCTATCGGGTTGACCTCCGTCTTCGCCCCGAGGGGTCGGCCGGCGAGCTCGTCGTGCCGCTGCAGTCGGCGGTTTCCTACTACCACAAGCGCGGCCGCGACTGGGAGCTGCAGATGCTGATCAAGGCTCGGGCCGCCGCGGGCCACCTGCGTTTAGGACGTAGCTTCCTGCAGATGATCCGGCCGCTGATCTACCGCACGACGACCGACTTCACGGTCATCGAAAAAGTAGCTGAGTCGCGCGACCGGATCCAGCAGAACCTCAAGAGACGCTCGGGCCACGGGGTCGACGTCAAGTTGATGCGCGGGGGCATCCGCGACATCGAATTCCTCGTGCAATGCATGCAGCGGCTCTACGGCGGCGGCGACCCTTTCGTCCGCAGCGGCGGGACGCTGTTCGCGCTACACCGTCTACGCGAAAAAAACTACGTCAGCTTGCCTGACTACTCGCGGCTGACGACGGCCTACTCCTACCTGCGGAATCTCGAGCACCGGCTTCAGATGGAAGACAACCGCCAGACACACGAGCTGCCCGGCGACGACGCTGGCTTGCGACTGTTGGAGCGGAAGGCGCACGGGGTCTCATACACCGGCGCCGGCGCCTCGTCGGGCGACCTTCGCCGCCAGGTCGAGCTGTACGCCGCGCAGGTCGCCGAAATTTACGACCGCGTGATCCGCTCGCAGCAACCGGAGGCGACTCCGGCCGCTTCGCCGTTGATGAGCTCGCGCCACAGTTGGCACAGCCAGCTCCGGCACCTAAGGCGAAAGTCTCCCGAGCTCGAGGCCGTGCTTGACTCGCTGGAGATTGAACGCGGGGCAAAGCTGTTCGGACGCTTCCTCGACAAGCTCGTTGTCGCGCCGGACTTGATCGAAGAGCTCAACCAGCGGCCGGCGCTGCTTTCGTGCGTCGCCGACGTGATGGAGTGGAGCCCGTACTTCGGGGAACATTTAGTTCGCTATCCGGGTGATATCCGTGAGCTTCGCGAGGTCGTGGACGCCGAAGACTCAGCCAACTCCCCGGTTGATCACCATCCCGAGGCGAAGGAGCTGCTCGACTCCGCGCGCACGGTCAATGACAAGGCGATGGAGCTTCGCCGCATGTACCGCCGCTGGGTCCTCAAGATTCAGGCCGACAGCATCCACTGTGGAAGGCCGGTCTTCGACACTCTCGATCGCTCGAGTCGGCTAGCTGCGTGGGTGATTCGCGCGGCCTATCGACTTGCAGTAGAGGAACTGTCCGCCGACCGAGCCGCTCCGCAAGTCCCCCTGCAGGTGGTCGCTCTCGGGCGCTTGGGGATGCGCGAGTTCGACCTGGGCTCGGACGCCGATCTGGTCTTCGTACTGCCTGACGAAGGCGAGCCGGAGCGCGCCTGGTGGAATCAATGCGCTGAGCGGATCATCGATATCATTTCGAGCTATACCGGGGAGGGGCGGATGTTCAGCGTCGACGCACGTCTCCGTCCGGGCGGCAGAGACGGCGAGCTGATCCAAACCGAGTCATCCTTCCGGGCCTATTTCTCCAAGCAAGCCGAAGCCTGGGAGGCGCTGAGCTATCTGAAGGCTCGCACCGTGGCGGGTAATCTGGAGACGGGCAAGAGGTTCCTCGGCGCGCTGCAAGAGATCGCCTGGAAACGATTCGGGCTCGACGAAGGCGCGGCCAAGCTTCTAGGCGACATGCGGAGGCGCATCGAGAAGGAGCAGGGGCGCAAGAACCCCCTCAAGTCCGGTTCCGGGGGCTACTACGACATCGACTTCATCTTGCTTTACCAGCGGCTCAAGAGCGCCGGGATCTTTTTCGAGTACCTCACGACGCCTCAGCGAATCGAGATCGCGCGTGCGCTCGGCAACATGAGCGAAGAAGATTGCGAATTCTTGCTCAAGGCCGCGGTGTTCTTCCGGTCGCTCGATCATGGGATGCGCGTGACGGCGGGCAAGTCATCCGGCCAAGCGCCGGCCGCGGCAAATCAGCAGGAAGTCCTGGGAGAGCTGTTGCGAAGGTGGAGCGCGATCCAGCCGACGTCGCAGCCGTTGCCCGCCGTCGTGGAGGACGTGCGGCGGGAAACGCGGGCGATCTACGAAAGAGTGTTTGGCGCCACATTGGCTCCCCGCGCTTTTTTTCACGGCCCCTGACCCGGTTCGGCGCTTTTTCCGAGCACCCTGCGTGAGCGGGGTGTCTTCCGCTTACGGTTGCGGCCGTCGCCCGGGTTGTGGGAAGACACCCCGCTCACGCAGGGTGCTCGGAATTCCTGCCGGATTTGTGCAGGAAATCGTTTACAGAGGTACTCGAGCGGTCCTGTGCTCGTAGCCCTTTTCGCCCAACCCGCTAGAATAGCTCCGACATGAAACACATTGCCCTTCTGCTCGCCCTTGCGGTCGCCCTCATCGCCGGTGATCGCCCCGAAGTCATCTACGTCGACGCCTGGAAGCTTCAAGAAGCCGTCGACGCCGCCGCGCCACACTCGACCTTGATAGCCGACCGCAACGACCAGGTCGAGATCACCAAGACCGTCCGCATCGACAAGCCGCTGACGCTGGTGGGCCTCAACGCCCGTCTCAAAGCCGGTCTGGGGAAGACGCCGATCCTGCTGGTAGTGGCCGAAGAGGTGCACATCCGCGACTTCATCCTCGAGGGCAACGGCGACTCTGTCACCCAAGCCGAACGGGCGCCGCTGATCGAGGTCCAAAGGGGTCGCTTCGTCATCGAAGACGGCCAAACCCTCAATAGCGCCAAAGACGGCATCATGATCAGCCCCGTGGCCGAGTACGGTGACATCGAGCATGGCGTCGTACGCCACATCACGGGCCGGAACATCATTCGCGACGTCGTTTCGATGAGCGGCGCCGGCGACCTAGGTTTCTTCCTGCGGCACCTGGTGGTCGAAAACATCCGCAGCTATGGGTCCGAGCTACGCGGCCCAGTAGAGGTCTCCGACGGCTCCGAGCACATCACCGTTCGCGACATCTATGCCGAGAATTGCGCTTACGGCGTCGATGTTCAAGACCACGGCCGCAAGGGGATGGTCAACCGCCACATCGTCATCGAAGGCGTCCACGTGAAGAACACCGACACGGCCATTCGAACCGCGAATCACGACTTCGGCCACGACGGACTCACGATCCGTAATGTCACCGTAGAGGACTGGAAAGAGAACACGCGTTTTCAGCCGCTCGATATCAAGAACACCAGCAATGTCGTGATCGACAACGTACAGATCCACGGCGCGGTGAAAGGGCCCGCGGTGCTGGTGAAGAACGGCGATCACATCACGATTCGCAACGTAACGGTTACGAATTCCGGCCAAGACGACGCCGCGGTCGTAGTAGAAGACTCGCGCAACACCGTGATCGACAACGTCGTGATCATCGGCGACAGCCAGCCCGAGATCGGCGTCGCCTATCGCGTCCGGGCGGATGAACGGTTCGGCGGCCTGCGAATCACCAATGTGATCGCGGACCAAGTTCGCGGGACGGGCATCGTTGTCGAGAACCTCAGCGAGAAGGGTGGGCTCGACTCATTCTTGATCTCAGGAAACATGGCAACGGTAGAGGCGAAGGTCAAATCCAAGAAACATCTCGTCGAGGGGAATCTGTAGGGCCGGGCGCCGGCTTTGGGAGAGAGAACCTGGAAGCTCGAATCCCTCGGCTGAAGCTTCGGTCCTACGGAACCCGCTCCCTTACGGTCGCGGCTCTGAAGGCCGTGATTAGCCTTTGCTCCAAGCGCGTCAGAGCCGCGACCGCAAGGGAGCGGGTTCCGTATTCAGATCGCGCATGACCCATACCGCAAAGGCCCGAAGTGAAGAGTTTTGAGGCTAGCGTCGGCTCTTGACCCAAGCCTCAAATTCTTGGTCCATCTCGGGCGTCCACTTCTGGTCGATTTCGCCGGGAGTGTAGCGGCCTTGGGTGAGCATCAGATGTCCCCACTCGTCCCGCAAGCGAATGGCCTCGCTGCGCTCCACGACACGCTCGGCTAGCTGCGGCGGAATGAAGACCAGTCCCTCGGGGTCGCCGAGCACGATGTCGCCTGGCATGACGGTCGTGTCGCCGATACGGACGGGAGTGTTGATCCCCATCAGCATCGTGTTGCGGACTCCGTGCGTGACCGGCGAGGGGTGGAATCCGCGAACGAATCCGGTGAATCCGTCGATCTCGCGAATCCCCGACAGATCTCTCGCGCCGCCATTGATCACGATGCCCTTGCCGGTCTTCGAATAGATCGAGGTCGCCAGGTTGTCGCCCATGAAATTGTATTTGCCGTAGAGGTCCGCGACGAGCACGTCGCCCTTCTGGAGTGTGTCGATCACCCAGGAGTTCTGCCCCCTACCGACGCGACCCTCTTGGGCGGCGATGTCGTTGACCAGCGCGTTGACGTCGGGCCGGATCGGCAGAAACTGCGCGGTCACGACGCGGCCGACGAGCCGCTCGCCTTCGTCGTTGAACCTCATCCAGCCGCGTTCGAAGTGATCGGGGTAGCCCGCCGCGTTGAGCACCGACCAGGCCTCTTCGGCGGTGACCTGCTTCATGCGTTCGAGGATCGAGTCGGGGACCTTCAGCCGTCCGTCCTCGAAACGCTCGCCTTGCCACTCTCGCGTCAGCTTGGCGCGCTGCTGTTGGGTCAGCGGGTCGACCTGCGCCATTGCATATGACGCGAAGATGAAGGCGAATAAAGCTAGATAGATCATTGGAATCAGCCCGTAGGCGTCTATCTTACGAAAGCGTGACTGCGGGCGCTCCCAGCCTCCCCTCCTGGTATTCTTTTGAACATGCCGAAATCGACCCGACGCGGGTTCCTTGCCGGGACCGCCGCGTCCCTTTCCGCGTGTAGCGCCGACACCGCTCTGGTCGATCACGAGAGGAACGCCTAGTTATGCAGCACTCGCAACGATTCTTGGATATTGTCAACGACGCCAAGACGCGCATCAAGGAGATGACCGTCGAGGAGTTTCGCGGCGAATCGGACGCGGTCTTAGTCGACACACGAGAGGATTCCGAATGGGCCGCCGCCCATGCGGCCGGCGCCGTCCACCTGGGGAAGGGGATTATCGAGCGCGATATCGAGGCGGAGGTCCCTCAGGCCGATCGCACAATCGTGCTTTATTGCGGCGGCGGGTTCCGCTCGGCGCTAGCGGCGGATGCGCTACAGAGAATGGGGTACACGAAGGTATACTCACTCGCCGGCGGCTGGCGGGCGTGGAAGGCGGCCGAGATGCCCGTCGAGTCTGGCGACTGACCCGACCCCGGCCGCCCTCGTTGGGTCATGCGCGATCTGAATACGGAACCCGCTCCCTCGCGGTCGCGGCTCTGACTCCTTGGGGCAAAGCCTAATCACGGCCTTCAGAGCCGCGGCCGTAAGCGCCTCTGTAAACGATTCCTGCACAGATCCGGCAGGAATTCCGAGCACCCTGCGTGAGCGGGGTGTCTTCCAACAACCCTGGCGACGGCCACAACTGTAAGCGGAAGACACCCCGCTCACGCAGGGTGCTCGGAAAAAGCGCCGAACCTTTGACCTTTTGGTTCCGGCTCGGCCGGGTTAGGGTGCGGGTTCCGCACGAGTGCGCTTTACAGGCGCGGGCCAATCCGTCCTCTCAAACGCCCGAATTCAAGCCTCTTTTCCGGCCCCAAACCGCGTCTGTTACGGCGCAGGAATTAGCTAAGGAGGATGTTCCAAATGAGGCTCAAGACTTCGCTACGTTTCGCCGTTATGGTCAGTCTGGTTGCGATGCCAGCCGGAGCGACCCCTGTTATAGGGGTGACCGGAGCGGGTAGCGCTTCCGTTGTGTACGAAGGGGATGTCACGTTCCCAGATTTTGCGGGATTTGTCGGCCCCGCGACGATCATTGACAAGGACCATATCAGCACGACACTGATTCTCGACGTTGCGTATGACTCCGCCGACTTCGACGTCATTGATGGATTTCGCTGGGGAGAGCGGATCACCAATTCTTCGGCAACCCCTTGGACGGATTATCACGTCGACGTTGAGGGGGATTTTTCTTTTCCAAGCGAGCGCCACAAGCGCGGTACCCGAATTTGCGGCTATCGCTACACCGCTTGTTCCAACCGTGACGGTCGATCTGGTGAATGGGACGATCGCGGACATCGCGGGTGCGAAGGAAATGACGAACGTCGATGGGTCGCGTGTTTTGCTGTCAGCGTCGGCTACGAGCGTGTGGCTCTTCTTCGCAACCCCAATCTTACCTACGCAGTCGTTCGATATCTGGATTCCCGTGGGGGGGCTGAGCTCGTCGGGAAGTTTCCAGCTCGAGCAGAGCTTTTCGGCGGTCCCCGAACCCTCCACTGGGGCCTTGATGCTCTTCGGCGCTATCGTGTTTGGCGGACTGGCCAGACGTTGGAAAGGACGCTCCATGAAAGACTAGGGCCCGGAAAGCCAGAGCAAACCCGACTTGCGGCTAACCTAGGCGTCCGCGAACAGCTTTTCTAGCCGCGCAACCTCCCCCGGCTTGCTACCAGCGACGTTCTCGGTCTCCAAAGGATCCGCCTCGCGGTCGAACAGCGTCCGCTCCTCAAAGAACCCATCGATCAACTTGTAGCGCTGGTCTTGAACCATGCGAAACCGGCCCGCCGCGGCCTGACCGGTCTGGAGCGCCGAGCGGACGTAGTCGCGGTGGCCGCCTTTGCCTGTTTCGAGTATCGCGCGCAGCGACCGGCTCTCCATCTCGGCCGGCACTTCGCGGTCGGAGCAATCGATGAACGTCGAAGCGAGGTCCATCAGGCTGACTTGCGCGTCCGTGCGCACCCCTTCGGCGATCCCAGGCCCAGCCATTACCAAGGGCACGCCCGCGGAGGCCTGGTAGGGGATCGATTTCCCCCACTTGTCGTGATCGCCGAGCATTTCGCCGTGATCAGACGAATACACAAAGATCGTGTTGTCCAGCTCGCCCCGCTCCTCAAGCCAGTCACGGTAGCGGCCCACCCAATCGTCGCAGTTTTCCACCATGGCCGAGTAGTTCTGGCGGATACGAATGTGATGCTCGGGGGTGAACGGGCCCGTATAGTGATGCGGTTGCTGGAAGTTGTCGATGATCCGGTCAGGTCCGCGATACCGCCGCTCCATGCGCTCGGTGATGTCCATCGGCGGATGCGGGTTGTTGAAGTTGACGATGAGAAACCACGGGGAGCCTTCCGGCGCCCTCTCGAGCAGCTCCATGCCCGTGCGGCCGGTGTAGTTGTCCTTGTAGGCCTCGTCGCTGAGCGAAGTCGTTTCGGTCATCCCCCACCAGTTCTCCTCGCGGGGAGTGCTGCGTCGCTTCATGTCTTCGGCGTGGATTTCGCGCTGTGGCGGGTCCAGCGACTCCAGGTAATGCCCATACGGTGTGTCGAGGCCGCCGCCTTTGCTGCCGGTGATCAGCATGTCGGAGAAGCCCCACTCCTCCATGTGAAGACGCCCATCGGGGCGCCTGCCGTCAGGGCCCTTGTGCAGGTCGATCTTGCCGACCGCCATAGTGTGATAGCCGCTGTCATGCAGGTGTTTGTAGAAAGTCGGGCGACTCTCCGCCGGGTAGACATCGCGGTTCACCTTGACCCCGCAGTTCTCGTATTCCATGCCCGCAGCCAGGCACGAGCGCGATGGCCCGCAAACCGGAGCGGCGACGATGGCCTTGGTGAAGTCGACTCCGCGAGCGGCCAACGCGTCAATGTGCGGCGTGGGCACGGGGACTTGCGGGTTCCGGCCGACCCAATCGTCGCGGTGCTGGTCCGATAGCAGGAACAGGATGTTGGGGCGGCTCACGTTGCGCGGGCCCGGAACAGGGGCGCTTCCACAGGCGGCGAGAGTGGCGGCTGCCGCGGCTCCCATGAATTCACGTCGTGAGGGGAGGGGTGTCGAGTCCGTCATGTGTCGATCTCCTGCCAGATTGTAAGCGATTGCGCGGGGGTCGCGGCTCCGGGTGCGCAGTCCGCTGGATGTGACTTCTTGGTTCCGGCTCGGCCGGGTTAGGGAGCGGTTTTCGCGACTTGGGGCAACCGCTTGCTGACGCGCGCGGCTCCGATATTGCTACAAACTTGACAATGCCTGAGCTGCCTGAAGTCGAAACGATCATCCGCGGTCTCCGCCCACACGTTGAGGGCCGCCGTATCGAGAACGTGGAGTTTCGCTGGGCTCGTACCTGCACCGGGGACCCTGACGCCACGGTCAAGCAACTCCGCGGTCAAACGATTACCAAGCTCGACCGTCACGGCAAGTACATCCTGTTCCGGCTCGAGAAGGCGTCCGAGACATCGGTCCTGGTCGTCCACCTGCGCATGACGGGCAACTTCCTGGTCGACGCCGACCCTGGCCCTTGGACCCGCGCGATCCTCAGCATCGAGAGCGGACCGACGCTCGTCTTCAACGACATCCGCAAGTTCGGCCGCTGGGAATGGTCCCGAGACCTACCGCCGCGCCTCCGGGAGCTCGGCCCGGAGCCTCTCGATATCGGCCGCGAGGAGTTCGCCGAACGCTTGCGGGCGCGCTCGTCCCAGGCGAAAGCGGTATTGATGAACCAAGAGTTTCTACGCGGGCTGGGCAACATCTACGCCGACGAAGCGCTGTTTCGCTCGAGGATCCACCCCAAAGCGAATACGGCCCGCATCGGCCCGACTCGCGCGGGCCGGCTCCACCAGGCGGTACAAGAGGTCCTACGCGACGCCATCGCCCAAGGCGGGTCGACTGTGATGAATTATGTCAACAGCGAGGGGACGCAGGGCTACTTCCAGCTGCACACGTTCGTTTATGGGAAGACCGGCCAGCCGTGCAAGGTCTGCGGTGCGCCGATTCGTAAGACCGTGGTTGCGAGCCGTAGCACGCACTTTTGCGCGAAGTGCCAGCGGCGTTGAAATGCCGTACTACAGCAGCCGGAAGTTGACTTCGATCGAGGCCTGGACCTTGACCGCTTTCCCATCCTTCTTGCCTGGGACGAACTGCCACTGCCGGACCGCCTCGAGCGCCTTTTCGTCTAGGCCAAGGCCCAAGCTGCGGATCACGCGAATGTTGTGCGCCAGCCCATCCGGCCACACTTCAACCGCCAGCACGACGGTGCCTTGATACTTCGCCTTGCGAGCTTCCTCAGAGTACTCGGGCTCGATCTTGCGGGTCAAACGAGGAGCTGACACCCCGCCGCCGACACGGAAAACGCCGCCGCCGATGCCGCCGCCCGAACCCGGGCCAACACCCGGGCCGCTACCGCCGCCAACGCCGCCAACGCGCCCGCGGCCAATCCCGCCGCCGCGCCCGGTTCCCGCCGAGGGCGGGCCGACATGACCCAGCGGATCACCAAACATCGCTATGTCGATCTGCTGCTGCATTTCCGGCGGAACGATCACCGAAGGATCGACCGCCAGCTCCGGGTCAGGGTTCCGGAGCACCGGGGTTGGGGGCGTGAGCTGCTCCAGCTTGAAGCGCGGAAGCTTGCCGCGCGTCTGAGGCAAGGGGGACTGATCTCCGCCGCCACCGCCTCCGCCGGACTGGCCATCCTTGAGAAGCTTGGCCAGGTAGGGCGAAATGTCGACCGGGACAATCAGCGTGACCGAACCGCTGTTCAATGTCGCCGCCGGGCCAGTACGGATCGAAAAGATCAACAAAACGAAGAGCAGGTGAATGAAGACCGTCATCGGAAACGCCCGATTGCGGTTGTCGTACGTCCCCCAGATACTCTTGACCGCAACCGGCTTGGAGCTCAGCTTCGCCGGAGGACGCTTGCGGTCTTCTGAGATCTGGCGCAGCTGCGCCGGGATGCTCTTGTACCAAGAAACGCGCAAGTCATCGAGAATCAGCCCTTGGAAATCACGTTCGCCGGCGACCGCGTCACGATATTGAGGCAAAGGGGGAAGTTTTTCCGCCAGCCGGAACGCGGCGCCGAACTCTTCCCAGGCGGAGTTCCACCAGGGACGATGAAGCCCCTCGATCAGGCCGACATCGAAGCCCTCATCGGGGGTGGTTTCAATTGCGTTTACCGACATCGAAATTGGTTCCTAACTGGGCGCCTCCGCCATGACCGTCTTCTCTAGGGACGGCCCGCGGTTTCAGCCCGTTACAGCAATCCTACGCACGGGACTCAGGTCCCGAGTCAGAGTTTTCACTCTACCTGTTATCCTAACGCAGCCATGTTGTTACGTCTCTCCGTCGCTGTTGCCATTCTGGCCAGCGCCGCCGGCGCCCAAGAGCCCCGCCGCGCCGAGTTCGAAGCCGTCACCGACGACCCGGACCTCCCACGGGTGCTCATTATCGGTGACTCCATCTCGATCGGCTATACCCTCCCGCTCAGAGCGGCGCTCAAGGGCGTAGCCAATGTCCACCGGCCGCCCGAAAACTGCCGGCACACCTGGAGAGGGCTCGAGATGATCGACGAGTGGCTCGGGCCTCGGGCATCGCAATCTGCCAAGTGGGACCTGATCCACTTCAACTGGGGCCTTCACGACCTCAAGTACGTCGACGCCAAGGGACAGCGGGCCTTGCCCCCGAAAGGAAAACAGGTGAGCACGCTCAAGGAATACGAGACGAACCTCGAGAAGCTCGTTCAGCGCCTAGAGATCGACGAGTGGCTCGGGCCTCGGGCATCGCAATCTGCCAAGTGGGACCTGATCCACTTCAACTGGGGCCTTCACGACCTCAAGTACGTCGACAAGGGACAGCGGGCCTTGCCCCCGAAAGGAAAACAGGTGAGCACGCTCAAGGAATACGAGACGAACCTCGAGAAGCTCGTTCAGCGCCTAGAGAAGACTGGGGCGAGGCTCATCTGGAGGCCGACGACCCCGGTTCCGGAGGGCGCGGATGGGCGTTACTCCGATCTTCCGAAGTTCAACAAGGCCTCGCGAAAGGTGATCGACCGCCACGGCATCCAAGTCGACGACATGAACGCGTTCATCGCGGCCAAGAAAATCCCACACCGGCTCCCGGACGATGTGCACTTCACCCCGGAAGCGTCAGCCCAGCTGGCGGCGAACAGCGCTGCTGTGATTCGGCGGGCCTTGGGGCGTTGATTGACCAGTCCCGACGGCGTATATTCGCCAGGAATTCCGAGCACCCTGCGTGAGTGAGCGGGGTGTCTTCCCACAACCCGGGCGACGGCCGCAACCGTAAGCGGAAGACAGGGTGTGCGACATAAATGTGAGCGAAAGGCGTAACTGCAATGGTTAAACGCTTGTCCGAGCGTACACCTACGTCGGGCGCGGGCGCACAGGCCATCCGAAACAATCATAGCCCCGGGATTCATCCCGGGGAAACCGACTATGATTGTTCGGCCAAGCGCCGCCAGCAGTCACAAATTTGTCGCGCACCCCGGAAGACACCCCGCTGACGCAGGGTGCTCGGAAAAGCGCCGAATCTTTGACCTTTGGGTTCCGGCTCGTCCGGGTCAGGGAGCGATTAGCGTAGCAAGCCACGCCCCTACATATCCAGCATCGCGGCCATTAGCGTGCCACGCGCCGTCGTACTCAGCGGATCCTTCGCTAACCTAACCTCGGAGATCTCGATTGGCAGAGAGCGCTTTCGTAGGGCCTTCTCGAGCTCCGCCTGGAAACTGCCGACCATCGCCGTCCCGCCACCGACCACGATCGGGATCGGCTTGTCGAGCTTGGGAAGCTTCTTCGTCTTCTTGAGCGTGCTCGTCAGTCCGTCAACCACGGTCTTGATGACCTCGTTGTAGTAGGACCGACAGAGCCTGGTCGATCGAGCTGCTCGAGAGACCGTTGAGCGAGAACCCCCCTTCCTTGTGCAGCCTTACCGTCGTTGGTGTGGCGCCGCTCACCGATGCCGTGCTGTGGTCGATGAAGTCCCCGGCGCGAATCGTCGAAAAGCTAATCGCGGGGAGCCCCAAGTACGCCAAGCAAACGTTACACATCCCGCCGCCGAAGCTGAGGCCGATGCCGGTGAAGTTATCGTCCTCGAGGTCGGAGTAGACGACCGCAAGACCCTCGTTTAACGCCTTGACCTCATACCCGAGGCCCTCCAGGATCTGGGTCACCGTCCGTTCGTGGTAGAGCAGGTCGTCCTGGTTGGTCGGCGGCGCCGCGGGTACGGAAAAGCAAAGCTTGTCGCCTTTCTTCGCCGGCCCGCACATCGATTTGATGACCAACTCGATCATCTCGAGGCTC
This sequence comes from Bryobacterales bacterium, assembly GCA_965247515.1. Classification (GTDB taxonomy): domain Bacteria; phylum Acidobacteriota; class Terriglobia; order Bryobacterales; family UBA6623. The sequence goes on from OZ252029.1 coordinate 4,703,204, forward strand.
TTCGGCTCTTCAGGATTTAGGAGCCCGGTCTGCATCGGACGGCGAGTGTCACCGTTCAAAAGGTTGGCGAATTCCTCAACGCGGTTGCCATAGGCGAGAATCTCGCCGTCTTCGACCGCATGCAGGATCTTCTCCCTTGTCAGCATCCGCTCGGTGACCTTGGAGTAAGGCAGCGAAACGAACGCGTTCAGCTGGGCGGAGTAATCGAACTTATCGTCCTTGCCCGGCTCGGCCAAGACGATACGGCTCGTGCCCAGATCCAAACCTTTGTAACCTGCGTTTTGTGTAGCCATTTCTGTTCCCTCTTATGCTCAATCGGTGGGCTCTTTGGCCCGGCGATGGTCCTTGCTCTGTCTGGCGCTCGTCAGCTCCGTCCGCAGCTCGCGGAAAACCGTCCGGCGCGACCGGCGAAACTCATCTTCACTCATTCCTCTCGATGCGGCCTCGATTCCGAACAACCGCTCGCCTTCACCGATCCCAGGCCAAACCTCGCCGCCAAGGGTCTGAACCAAACCGTCACCGTAGCTGAAACCCCAGTCCGCAACGCTGTGCATGGGCAGCTCATAATTGTTCGGCAAACCGACTTCGCTGAACGGGAAACGACCCGCCCAATCGGTATGGCGTCCGATGAGCATATCAAATGGGTTCACGGCGACCATTTCGTGAGTAATACAATTCTCAGTAGGTATGTTGTAGACCTTCCTGAGGACCTGTGTCAGCAGCCTCGCCGTAGTGATCTGAGCCGGGGTCACCGTGAGCTCTTTGTCCGCGTTAGGCTCGACGGCTTCGGGTCGGGTTTCGAACGCAACTCCAATGAAGCCATCGTTCAAATCGATGTAGCGCTCCTCGCCCTGACCCCACATCGAAAACCCGGCATGGAAGGCTGTTTGGGTCTCTGGGACGATGCGAAACGCGCGTCCGAATCGATCGATCACGAAGTTGTAGAGCTTGCGGTTTCGGATGTAGCGAAGCAGAGCTGAGCCCTTTTGGCGAATCAGGTCATTGTTTTGCTCGGCGAATGACGGAATCACGTCGCTCACGGTGGTGTGATAGACGATCCCGATCGGGCTATCACGCCATTCTAGAGTCCGGGCGTCCGACAGCAGATCAAGCCCGCGTCCGCCCGATATCACCGGCATCGGCATTGATCGGCCCATAGTGACGAACTCGTTGCTGATACGGAGTCCGTTGCTGTAAAGCTCGGCTTGGCCCTCGGTCTCCACGTGCCAAACAGGGTCATCGACGACTGACAACACGGTGGCCGCCAAGGGCTCCGGGTTGGGGGCCATCCAATCGCCAACATTGGCGGCGGTCGCCATGACGATCAAGGGCGCACCGAGTGCGGCCAGCGCCCAGCGCTTTGGGAAGGCAAAGTCGAACATCGACTGGCCGGTCCGGAAACCCCCGAGGGCGAGCTTTTGATGCCAGGGAAGGCGTCCCTGGGAATCGTCCCGAATCCGAAGCAGGCAATCAAACGCCAATCCCTTCGCGATTAGAATCCAAAACGGAGATCTCCGGATCAGTCCGGGATGGCGGCTGGCGCGCGCCGCGCAAAGGCGCACGTACTTCAATCGTTCGACCGGGTCCGGCAAACGCAACGAGTAGGTTTGTACGAGCTCCTGGAACCGGCGGTCCAAGAATTCGAACGACTCACTTGGCGGAAGGACCTGCATGCACCTCGTCGACGCCGCGCATCCCCGGACCGGCGTAGGCGCTTTGAAATCCACGCAGGGGGGGCTTGGTCGAGCTATCGAGACTAGCATGCGCAAGCGATCAGCGAAGCATGTAATCCATTCGCCCTATCAATCGGTTTAAACGGGGTTTGTGGCCGCTATAACTCAGACTCGACGTTCCGCGCCAACCCCCGCGCGCCCGGGCATCGGAGCCGCGACCGGAAGGGAGCGGTTGCCCGAGCCGGCAACGATAGCAGCGTTGGCGGGCAACCGCTACCTTCCGGTCGCGGCTCCGATGCATTCGCACGGCGCGACTTTCTGCATCGCCAACGCTAAGTCTGACGTACCACCGACACATCCTTGGCCTGCAACCCGCGGTCGGACTGCACAATCGTGAACTCGAAGAGATGTTCCCGACTCGGCAACTTGTCGATGTCGATCTCGTCGGGAAACTCCGACTCATGGGCGAACGCGCTCGCATACGGCGAATGTTCGAGTCGCGTGTCGATGTTCCACAGCCCGTCCTTGATCTCCTTCATATAGCGCAGGAAGCCAAACCCGCGATCGTGGGAGAAGCTGTAGCAGATTCCCCGCACACGGGAGCCGACCTGCCCCCAGCGGCCGTCGGTCAGTCCAGCCGCCAAGTTTGGGATCAGGTGGCCGCTCACGAAGATGTCCGCCTCGCGCTTTAAGTCGGATGAAACATTGTTGAACGCAACGACCTCGACTCGACATCCCTTGTTTTGAAGGGCTCGAACCACCTGGACGAAGTCGCTGTCACCGGTCGCCAACAGCACCCGATCCAGCCGGTCGGACTGCATCAGCGTGTCCACCGCCATGTCGAGATCGGCGTTCGCCTTGGCGTAGGATTGTCCCGACTCGTCGGTAAACCACTTGACCGCTTTCTGGATGACTTTGTACCCAAAATCTCGTAGCGCGGAGTGGAAGTTAAAAGCATTTGCTTTATAAACCGGGTCCGTCTGAGCTCGCGCGTAATCGAATGCGACGTAGGCGTTGAGCCGTACCGCGTCCGACTCGCCACGAGCTGCGAATTCCCTCAAAACGTCGTAACGCATGCCATAGCCGCCGTTGCGAGCCATGTTCTCTACGTCGACATAGACGCCAACTTTTACATCATGGGACATTTGTACTGCCTCTCGAACATAACAGTTCGTCAGCGCATTATCGCGCTTTCGAGTCTACGGTGCAATCGAGTAGACAGCGCCGCTCGGGCGGACTAGACTACGGCTTGAATCGCTGCATGAGGAGAGAGCTCTCAAGCCTTCTGATCTTGGCCTTGACTGGACTTGTGGCGTCTGATGTTACGGCCCAGCAGGAGCAGTCAGATTTCGTTATTCGCTCGGAGACAAAACTTGTCCTCGCTCCTTTTCATGTCATTAAGAAACGGAATTATATTGAGGGTCTGTCAGAAACGGACTTCGAGTTACTCGTTGACGGGGCGCCGTACGAGATCGGTCTGTTCGAGGGCCCGGCCAGCGGCGACGTTCCGGACGGGGCTGAGCCGGGCGCAAAAGGCCGTAGCGTACCAGTTGAAATCATTCTGCTGCTAGACGTGAGCTTCAGCGTGATCAACCGCGGTTTGCTCGACGTTTACACGCTCAAGGAAGAGGTGCTCGACCATCTTGGCGACGAGGTTTCCGTCTCGGTTTACGCCTTCGCGGAGCGGTTGAGCCGATTTTCCCGCCCGACTCGCGATATCGCCAAGCTCGAACAAGCCCTCGACGCCGCCTACAAGTACGCTCATCTCGAGACACGACTCTACGAGTCGATCATACAGACTTGCCGCGACGCCACGCAGTCGGCAAGCAACGCCAAGCGCATGATGCTGGTGTTTTCTGACGGGTTCGACAACGGTGATCTGACCGCCCAGGCCGCGGCGAACGCGGCGAACTTCTTCGGGATCCAACTCTATCCCGTCGTATTGGGCCATGACCAAATCGAGGACCGGGCGATGGAACAGGGAGGCGCACGAAGCGCGCTGAATCGCATTGGCCGCCGCGCACCGCCGCGAGCCGTCCAGGGTAACCCAAGGGCTGGGCAGCGGCTCTCGCGGGCTCGAGCGAGAGAGGCTCAGCTAGCGAAATTCGCCGAGCTCGGCCCCATTACCGGCGGCCGCAACTTCGACCCCAGCCATATCAACAACGAGATGATTCGCCGCATCTTCGGCTCGCTTGTCCGGCAAGTCCAAGCCGAGTACTTGATCGGGTACTATCCGGCGGCGGACGAAGAGCCCCGCGTGCATCCGGTGAAAATTCGCCTCAAGGACGACAAACACGGCGACTTGTACGGCGGAGTCCGGCAGGTCGGCGATTGAAGGCTACGGAGCCGCGACCGTAAGCGCCTCTGTAAACGATTCCTGCACAAATCCGGCAGGAATTCCGAGCACCCTGCGTGAGCGGGGTGTCTTCCTGTTTCACTTGCTGGAAGACACCCCGCTGACGCAGGGTGCTCGGAAAAAGCGCCGAACCTTTGACCTTTTGGCTTCAGCCATGGGAACCGGCGACCGCCCAGGGCGTCTTCACATGGTACATATCAGGCGCCCGCGGTGGTACTAAACCGCGCGCCACAACTTCTACATCGCTCAAGTGTTTGAAAACACGGGACTCACAAAACAAGGCGCCCCAATTGCGTGAGCCTCTGCGGAGAAACCGACATGAAACGATCATTCTGCCTCACTACTGTCCTCTTGTTCTTCATCTCGACGGCGTTGTACGGTCGCGGGACCGAAGACTACCCCCGCAGCTCGGAGCGAGAGCGCGGAACGTCGCTTGGGGTCGCGCGAATCAGCGTGGCCGACGGTGACGTCTCCATCCGGCGACCCTCGGGCGATCAAGAGCAGGTGGAGTGAACCCTAAAAATGAGACATTGAAATTCGGGACGAATTTCAGCGAATGGAAAGGAGTCCAGGATGGAAAGTCTCAAGCCGCGCAAGCCGCGGGAGTTCACGGTGGAGTTCAAGGAAGCCGCCGCCAGGCGGCTCCTAGCCGGCCAGAGCGGGACAGCGCTAAGCCGCGAGTTGGACGTCAAGCGCAGCCTGCTGTACCGCTGGCGGGACGCCTATCGCCAGGAAGGCGTCAACGGCTTGAGCCGGCGGCGAGGCCGGCCGAAACCCGGCCGCTCGGCGCCGCCCAAGATCCCTCGCGATCCGCGCGACGAACGCATCGCAGAGCTCGAACGACTGCTCGGCAAACAAGCCGCAGAGCTCGATTTTTTCGGACAAGCCTTTCGCGCCTTGAACCTCGCAGCCCCGACCAACGACGCCGGTGGCGCGAGCGGATCTACTCCATCGTCGAGCAGATCAGCGCCAAAGGCTCGCTCAGCGTCGAACACGCCTGCGAGCTCGGACGCGTGAATCGCGCCGGGTTCTATCGCCGGCTCGCCGTGTCGTCGCCCGCCGAGTGCGACATGGAATTGCGTGACCGCATGCAGCGGATTTCGCTCGAGAATCGTCGTTACGGCTACCGCCGCGTGACGGCCGAGCTGCGCCGCCAAGGCTTCCTCGTCAATCACAAAAAGGTCCTGCGGATGATGCGTAAGGACAACTTGCTGGCGGTACTCAAGCGGCGCTTCGTGCTAACAACGGATTCGAACCACTTCTTACCTGTTTATCCGAATCTAGCGGCGCACCTGAATGTGGACGGCGTCGATCAGTTGTGGCAATCCGATATCACCTACATTCGCTTGCGCGAGGCGTTCGTCTACCTCGCCGTGGTGTTGGACGCCTACTCGCGACGCGTGGTCGGCTGGCGGCTGGGGACGACGCTCAAAGCTGAGCTGGCTGTAGGGGCGTTGCGCGATGCGCTCGAGCTCAGACGCCCTGCCGCGGGGTGGATGCATCATTCCGACCAAGGCGTACAGTACGCTTCGAGCGCCTATGTCGAGCTGCTGGAGCAGCACGGCGCGATCATCTCGATGAGCCGCCGCGGCAACCCCTACGACAACGCGCGGGCGGAGAGTTTCATGAAGACGTTGAAGGCGGAGGAGGTTTGGTTGCAGCGTTATCGCACGCTTGACGAGGCGCGCGCATCGATCGGCGAGTTCATTGATGAGATCTACAACCAACGCCGGCTGCATTCGGCGTTGGGATATCGTCCGCCGGCGGAGTTTGAAGCGCTGGCGCGGCCGGCGGCAACAGCAGCGAGGAATCCGAAGTATGAGTTTTGAGAGGCATAGGCAAATCTATCAATCCGATGGGCCCTGGGCGGGCAGGGAGACATCGCCGGCGTTGGAGAAGCCGGGAGCGACCTTGGCGGCCGCCCCCGGCGCTCATCGTCTTGATGAGTTTGCGGCCGGGTATTCCTTGGCGGGTTGCTCTCCAGCAGAGCCCGCTTCCGCTTCCCCGGCTAGGACCAGCGTGCGACGATACAGCGAAGAAGGCAAGCGTTTTGCGGTGAATCGTAACCTGTCCCGATTTCGACTGTCTCACGCTTGGGGTTCACTCCACCTCAACGCTAGTCCCCAATTCCGCGACACGTTTAAAAGCACGATCGAACGTCACCAGGCTCCACCCTCGGGTCGGCAAACGCTGCAAGGTAGGCATCCGTCCACAGATTTCTGCCCGTCAGAGGCGCGGATGTGAAGCGGCGCCACTCGCCAGTCAGATCGACATCATCATGTGCGAAGAACACCCTCTCGTCACTGAGCAGTTCCTCACACGCAGTCCACGCGTCCGTCTGGCTCAGCGGCTCGCCGCCCATCACGGCCGGGTTTGTGATCAGCCTCAGCAGCCCCATCTGAGCAACGCGGCACATCCCCACGCCTTCCGCCGGAACTTCGGCGAACCAGGCTGCCGCGTGTGGATGAAACTGGTGGATGTGGGACGTCAGCGCAACCCAGACGTTGACGTCAGGCAAGCAGATCTTCGATCTCGGCATTGGTCAAGCGCAGCGACCCGGGCTTCCGCGAACGGACGAGGGGGAGTTCGACTCTATACGGCCTTGAAGGAGACGTCGAGTCAAGAGCTGTCTCGATCGCCCGCGTGACGAATTGTTTCAGCGATAAGCCCTCCAACGCCGATGTCGCCTTCGCTTGGCGGTACAGCGCGTCGGGCAAGTCGATTGTTGTGCGCATAGAAACATATTCGCACATTACGCAGACGGCGAGGCTTCTGGCCCGTACTTGGCCGCGACGTATCCCTCGAGGATCTCGATGAACTCGCTCACAATCGCGTCGCCCTTGAGCGTCCTTAGCATCCGGCCGTCGACGTAGACCGGCGCCTTGGGCTCTTCGAACGTCCCAGGCAAAGAGATCCCAATGTCGGCGTGTTTCGACTCACCCGGGCCATTAACGACGCAGCCCATCACGGCGACGTTCAGCTCTTCGACGCCTTCGTAGCGGCCCTTCCAAACCGGCATCTGGTTCCGTAGATACGTCTCAATCTCCTCGGCCATCTGTTGGAAGAACGTGCTGGTCGTCCGCCCGCATCCTGGGCAAGCGGTGACCTGGGGAGTGAAGCTCCTCAGGCCCAACGATTGCAGAATCTGTTGGCAGATGCGAACCTCCTCGGTCCGGTCGCCGCCCGGCTGAGGGGTCAGCGAAACGCGGATCGTATCGCCAATCCCCTCTTGCAGCAGGATCGAGAGGCCAGCCGCCGAAGCCACTGTGCCCTTCATCCCCATACCCGCCTCAGTCAACCCGACGTGGAGGGGATACTCGCAGCGCGAAGCCAGGCTGCGATAGACCGCAACCAAGTCTTGGACGTTGGAGACCTTCGCGCTCAAGACGATCTTGTCGCGCCCAAGCCCATATTTCTGCGCTGCTTCGGCCGAGTTCAGCGCGCTGACTACGATCGCTTCGCGCATCACGTCAGCGGCATCGAGCGGCTCGGCGCTCTTGGCGTTGTCGTCCATCATGCGGGTGAGCAGGGCCTGATCGAGCGAGCCCCAGTTGACGCCGATCCGCACCGGGCGGTCATTGTCGACTGCCACCTCGACCATCGTGCGGAAGTTGTCGTCGTGCTTCTTACCGATGTTCACGTTGCCGGGGTTGATGCGATACTTCGCCAACGCCTGGGCGCAATCGGGATATTTTCTTAGCAGCAGGTGACCGTTGTAATGGAAGTCGCCCACCAGCGGCACGTCTAGTCCGAAGTCACTCAGCGTCTTGGCAATCGCAGGAACCGCCTGGGCCGCCTTGTCGTGATTCACGGTGACGCGCACGAGCTCGGAGCCGGCCTTCGCCAGCTCCATCGCCTGATTGACGGTCGAGGCGGTGTCGGCCGTATCCGTGTTGGTCATCGACTGCACGACCACCGGATGGTCGCCGCCGATCCGGACATTGCCAACCGTGCAAACCGCTGCTGTTCGTCTTTTCATGGTTATTCCGCCGCGCAGAAACCGCGAGGCTCGTACTTGAGCTTGCCACAGTCGGGAGCAAAAGCCGAAACGATCTCGAGATGCTTGCCTCGCGCCTTTATACTGGAGATGGGCTTGCAGAACTCTTCCGCTTATTTGTTTTTTGACCGATAGAAAGTGATATACGACATGTCCTCAATCGTAAACCGCCTCGACAAGTTGGCCGCCGAACACCTTGCTGAACTTGGTTATGCGCCCATGGGGCCACTCGGAGAGCGGCATGGTTCCTTGGAGAGATTCTTCAGCAAGAAAAGAGCGGGTGAAGAATTCACAAGATTGATTTCGCAGGCGTATACGGAGATTCCATCGGAGCGCGGTAAACGTTTCGCGGTCGCGATTACGGCGGGAGCCCATGAGGACAGGGGCGCCGAACGGTATCAGAAGAGTGTGATTTTTCAGACACAAGTCGATAACGCAGACCGAGTTGTCGGCACCCTGAAGCGGATGTTCGAAGCCGGTCTGAATCGAGCCGAAAAACTCGCTCGCGATCTTAGTATTGACGACCTGTCAATCGCCGCGAGAGACGTCCCGGATCGCACGCGAGGAACAACCGCATCTGCATCTGGCGCAGGCGACTAGGGGATTCTTAGCGCCCACCCCAACTCGACCGCAGCCTTGGGGAAGCCCCCCGGGCAGAATGAACTCGATTCCGCCTCCGAGTCTAACCCTCCGCGGCCCGATCACTTCGACCAACTTGTCTGGCCGGATAAGCAGCGCATGCTCCCGTCTCATCAAAGGCTCCGGTAGGCTTAGGTAGCCGATACACTCTTCGGAGGAATAGGGAGTTGGGGTCACGTAACAATGCTCGGCGCTTCCGGACAGGAAAGTCCCTAACTGACGTTCTAATAAGTATCGAATAAGGAATCGCCCATTCAGAATATGTGCCAGCTCGGCGCCGGAAAGAGTAGGCAAGTCGATGTCAGGGGTACCTGCAGACACGACCGGGACGGACCAAGCGACCTCAAACCAGTCGAAGTCGAGTCTGGCGCCGAAGTGTAGGCAATCGCTCATTTGGCCCTATTCTATTGGCAGGCCCGTCGCAACGACCTTCTTCTTCGACTTCGGCAGACCCACGACCTCGACCTCAACCCGGTCGCCAAACGAGTTCACCCCGCTCAATGTCAGCTCGTAATAGCCGCGAATGCTCGCCCAGACCCGCTCGGCCAGTTCCTTGGGTTCAAGCTTCAATCGCTTCGAGTGGAGGTAAAGACCTCCGGTCCTCTGGGCAATCCGTCGGAAAAGGCCAACATCGGCCGCCTCGTGATAGACCACGTGAACCATCGCCTTTCTCCTGCGTGCCAGCTCGAATACCTCCGTCGCTGGAGTCCCGCTACGACCCTCGACTCCGGCGCTGAGCAGCAGGATGACCCGGCGGCCGGTCGTATTCTCAAAACCTCCGTCGAGCGCAGCGAACAGGGCGTCGAGCGCGCGCGGATTGTTCCCGTAGCGAGCGCTCATGATGCCGTCGATCAAGGCGTTTGAGCTCGAGGTAAAGTCTTGCAGTACCGTCGCCCCTTCGTCGAACCCAACGATCGCGATCTGCTCGCCTTCCTCTATCCCTTGAATGATCGGGATTACGAGCGGCCGGACCGCCTGGCCGGCGAAGCTTGTATCGACGACGAGCATCAGATCCATCGGGTCGGTGCTGTATTGGGCCGCCTCGACTCCAAGTTGAATCGAGCCGTCTTTAACGGAAAAATTCGATGCCGTCAGACCGCTAGCCGCCTCGCCCGTCTTCTCGTCGAAGGCGGTGACGAGGAGTCGGGGCTGCGCTGACAGGGCGGTTACGAGAATTAGCCCCACGGCTAGTGTCACAACCGTCTGGTTGATAGCTCCCGTAAGACGGGCCAGGCATGCCTGGCCCCTACGTCGTTGCTTCACCATTGCCCCTCGCTCTTAATCGACATCGCCTTTCCAGAGTTCCTCTCGATCACCGTGATCTTTCCGCCGCTGGTCCGTACATCATCAACGCCTTGGAACCCGTCGGGGATCTCCATCAGGAACGCCACGTAGCGCACTTCAGCGCGCTGTCGGCCTCCGATCCAGCGGTAGACCGGCGTCTGAAACATCTCTCCCTCGGAGACGACGCTCTGCATCGTTCCGCCGAAGGGGGTCGTCCCAAACTCCATGCCGCGGGCCTTCACCTGTCCCCGCCAGGGCAACTGCTTGTTGCGGCCGTTCTCCTGCCAGTCCCCAATCCACGGGAAGTCTTTCGTCTTCCAGATGTAGCCAATGAGGACGTTGTAGTCGCTGTTGTACATCGTGAAGTAGCTCCGCTCACGGTCGGGATCCATGAGCACCCCAAAGTACGTGCCGGCACTGGGGCGCGTTTGCATCTCGCGAAGGCTCACCGGCTTACCCGTGTGATCGGTCCCGTCAGGCCATTGAATCGGACCGCTTGATAGGGAGTTCGTCGCCTCGCTCCCTCGCCGTACCTCGCCCTTCGTGCCTGACATGTCGAGAACAGTCTTGCCTGGTTCGACGAACGGCGGTCCGAAGGTCACGTGTTGCACCCACATGGCCGGCCGGTCGTAGTCCGTCAAGCTCTCGACCCACTCTTCGATGTACAACACCGTCTCATCGGCGGGGAGAGTCAACACGCGGCCGACGCTGTACTGAGTCTTGGGCAGGTGCGCCGAATACCACAGCAATGCCGCGTCGTCATTGACCTCGGTGCGGTCGACCTTCCACTCGCGTGCTAGGGCCTCACCGTGATTTCCCAGGTCGTTCTTGGCTTCGGAATCCGACGGCCCGCCGAAGGTCGGGAAATTTAGCAGGTGCCCCATGTAGCCCGATTGGAGCATCTTGTTCGTCCCGCCGCCGTAGACCGAGTCGTGCTTCGCGGAGTCGTACTCCCAGGGCTCAATCGTCTTGAAATGCGCGACCCGCATCGGGTTGATGGCGGCCTTGGGATTGTCTGACTTGAGCCGAAGCTCGCCGATGTGCCCAGCGCCACGCAGCGCGGCAACCCGCATCTTGGCGTTCTCGAGGAAATAGGCGTCGCGGCCGTGAAGCTCCCCGCGGCTGTAACGCGGAGATTGCCCAGTTAGGGCGAGCGCCAACAATAAGCCCAAAAAGGCCGCCCTGCGCATGCCTAACGATATCAGACGGGTTGACCGACGTAGAATGGTGGCGATGATGATGACCCAGAACCGCACCTTCGCCGCAGGGGTCGGCGCCCTTGTAGTCGCCGCCTCCGCACTGGCCGAACCAAGGGCCGAGTTCGTGTTCGAGACAGCGCCGTTCGCGGAGTGTCACGCCTCGACGCTGATGGAGACCCAAGACGGCCAACTCCTCTCGGCATGGTTCGGCGGCACCAAAGAAGGCGCCAACGACGTCGCCATCTGGATGTCGCGGCGGGGCCCCGACGGCTGGTCCGCGCCGGCGGAGATGGCACGGCATGAGGAAACGCCGACCTGGAACCCGGTGCTATTCCGGTCACTCGACGGCGCGACCTGGCTCTACTACAAGTTCGGGACAAGCCCTCGAATGTGGACCGGCGCCTATCGACGCTCCGACGACGACGGCCGCACGTGGTCGGCGTCGAAGCCCATGCCCGCGGGGCTACTGGGGCCGGTCCGGGCGAAGCCGCTGATTCTCCCCAACGGCGTGATCGTTGCGGGGACTTCGGTTGAAAGCTACGAATCGTGGACCGCCTACGCCGAGATCTCCCAAGACCAGGGCCGAAGCTGGCAGCGCTACGGTCCCATCGCCCATCCCGGCGTCGCGCAAGGCGTGATCCAACCGACCGTCGCGCCCATCCCCGGCGGGCTGCGGATGTTCATGCGGGGCCGCAATATCGGCCGCATCTGCTACTCCGACAGCTACGACGGCGGCAAGAACTGGACGCCCGCGTACGAGACCGAGCTCCCGAACCCGAACGCCGGGGTCGACGTGGCGGCGCTGAAAGACGACCGGCTGGTGATGATCTACAACCACACCGACAAAGGCCGCACTCCTCTGAACCTAGCGGTCTCCCACGACTGGGGAATGAGCTGGGAGCCCTTCCTCGAGCTTGAGACCGAGCCGGGTGAATATTCCTACCCGGCGCTGATCCAAACCTCGGACGGCAACCTGAGCATGACATACACCTGGAAACGCCGGCGCATCAAGCACGTGCGCCTGCCGCTGGCGGACGTCCCCTAACCATGGGCTCGGACGGGCTGAGCCCGTGACGCTTCCGCCGGATCTGCAATTGCAAGTCACCCTCGACTGATCGATCGCGGCGATGTTGCGGATATGCTCCACGCCCATCATCTCGGTCCCGATGACGCCGTAGCGGATTTCGCGCAAAGGTAGAGTCGACAAGAGGAGGAAAAAATATGGTAGGCGCGCGGGGACTCGAACCCAGGACCCTCGGCTTAGAAGGCCGATGCTCTATCCAGCTGAGCTACGCGCCCACTAGGGAGTAATCTATCAGACGGAGGGTGTACCCTACGCCCATGTGCCGGAACATCAAGCCTTTATTCAACTTCGAGCCGGCGGCGACCGACCAGCAAATCGAAGCGTCGGCGCTGCAATTCGTGCGCAAGATCAGCGGCTTCACCAAGGCTTCGCGGGTCAACCAAGAAGCCTTCGAGCAGGCGGTGAGAGAAGTATCAGAAGCAGCTCGAACCCTGCTCGACTCACTGGTGACGACGGCGCCGTCGAGGGACCGGGAGGTGGAAACCGCGAAAGCGCGAGCGCGAGCCGTCAGACGTTTCGCCTAGTCCGGGCCGGTTTCTAAACGAACTTGTACTCGCCCGGAACCGGCCGTGCCGGAACCTCGAACTCGCCTTCGAGAGTCGGGTCCTTCGGCGTTAGATCCTGCTTTGAGCTCATCGCCATATCCCAGGTGATTTCTTGGCCGGAGTAGGCCGCCTCGCGCCCCATGATGGCGGTCAGGGTGGACTCGGCGACCGCCATCGCTCGATTGACGTAAGGGCCAGTGCCGAGGATCGAATGCATCACCTCGGTGTGCTCCTGGACGTAGGGACTCACCGTGCCGCGGGCGCCCATGTCTCTGCAGTTGGAGTCGCCCTTTGTCCCGACCACAAGCTCGCTCACGCGCCGCACGCCGCCGTCGCGGATGTTGGGGTACTGGCGGCAGTGGCTCGTCATCCGGACGCCGTTGGCATACACGAAGTCGGCAAACACGTGATCGTAGATGTTGCCGTGAAGCCGATCTTCGGGGCGCCAAATCGCGCCGCCCGAGGCGACCACGCTGACCGGCGGTCCGCCCATGACCCAGTTGATGACGTCGATGTTGTGCAAGTGCTGCTCAACGATCTGATCGCCGCAGATCCAGACGTGCGAGTACCAGGCGCGCTGTTGCCATTCCAGGCTCCCGGCTGCGGTTTTCTGCTGGAAGTCGGCGCCTTTGATGACGGGGCCGCTAACCCAGTTGGCGTAGGTGGCGACGATTTTGCCGATCTCGCCGTCGTGGATGCGGTTGACGGTTTCGACGTACTCTTTTTGTGAGCGGCGCTGGGCCCCAATTCCGACGGTAAGCCGCTTTGCCTCGGCCTCACGCGCGAGCCGCATGACCTTTTGAACGCCCATGCAATCGGTCCCGAGCGGCTTCTCGGCGAAGATGTGCTTGTTCGCCTTGACGGCGTACTCGAAATGCAGCGGGCGCCAGCCTGGGGGCGTGTGGAGCAGGATGATGTCCGCGCCGGAATCGATGACCTTCTTGTAGGCGTCGTAGCCCATGTAGCGGTTCTCGGGCGCGACCTTGATGTTCTTGCGGACGTCCGGGTGGAATTCGTCGCTGTCGCGCAGCCGGCGTAAGGAGCCTTCGAGCTGGTCTTCGAAGAGGTCGCCCATCGCGACCAGCTCGACGTTCGGGGCGCCGGTGATCATCTCGGCGACGCCACGCGTTCCACGGCCGCCGCAGCCGACGATCGCGGCGGTGAGTTTCTCCTTGCCCTGGCCGCGGACCAGCTCGGGCTTGATGATCTGGAACGCCGTCGTTGCGGCGGCGGCTGAGCCGGCGATGAGCGAGCGGCGGGAGACTTTCTTGGTCGGTTGGTTTTCCATGGGTGAACCTCTTCGGACGGTCCCTCATTGTAGCCAAGCGGCGGCCGATATAATGCGAGCGATGCTGAGTGTCGCCGCCAAACCGCTGACCTGGGACGACATCAAGAACTGGCCCGAGGACAACAGCCAGTACACGGAATTGGTAAACGGAGAATTGATCATGTCCCCAGCGCCGGGAGGCAGGCATCAGGTCATCTTTTCGGAGCTGTTTCTCGAGCTCATGTCGCACGTCAAGCGGGCTCGCCTTAGGCGGATTCTGACGGGGCCCGTCGACGTGATCTTGGCGCCCGGCCTGGTCTTCCAGCCTGACCTTTGCTTCATTCGGCGTGATCGACTCAGCATCGTTCAGAAGCAGATTCTAGTGTAGTGCATCATAAATACTGTAACTTATAATACTCTCGCAGCGCCTCTATGTATAGGAGGCATTCAGATGCGAAGAGCACAGCCAGTAGCGTTGAACCCAGCCCAGCGCAGGCAGTTGGGTGGTTACGCCCGCGGCCGCCGAGTCGCAGTTCGGCTCGCGCTACGAGCCAAGATCGTCTTGCGCGCCGCCGAGGGGTTTGAGAATACGCAAATCGCAGAACAACTCGGCGTCTCGCGGCAACTGGTGGCGCGCTGGCGCAAGCGTTTTGTCGCAGGCGGCCTCGCCGGCATTGAAAAAGACGCTCCGCGTCCCGGCCGTACACCCGCCGTCTCGGCTGAGAAAGTGCAGCAGATCATCCACAAGACGACCCGCGAAAAGCCGGCCAACGCCACCCATTGGAGCACTCGCACGATGGCCGCCGAGGCCGGCGTCAGCGCCTCCACAGTGGGCCGCATCTGGCGCGCCCACGGCCTCAAGCCGCACCGCGTCAAGAGCTTCAAGCTCAGTAACGACCCGCGCTTCGCCGAAAAACTCGACGACATCGTCGGACTTTATCTCAACCCGCCCGAACATGCCATCGTTCTTTCCCTCGACGAGAAGTCACAAATCCAAGCGCTCGACCGCACCCAACCCGGCCTGCCGCTCAAGAAGGGACGCGGCCAGACGATGACCCACGATTACAAACGCAACGGCACGACCACCTTGTTCGCGGCGCTCAATACACTCGACGGCAGCGTGATCGGAACTTGCATGCCAAAGCACAGCCACCGCGAGTGGCTACAGTTTCTGCGTCTGATCAAGCGCCAAGCTCCCAAGGACAAACAGATTCATCTAATCGTGGACAACTATGCCACCCACAAACATGCCGCTGTCAAGCGCTGGCTCGAGCGCAACAAGCGCTTTCACGTCCATTTCACTCCCACCTCGGCGTCCTGGCTGAACATGGTCGAGAGATTCTTTCGCGATATCACCGACAAGCGGATTCGTCGCGGCGTCTTTCGCAGCGTGGACGAACTCGTCGCCGCCATCCAAGACTACATCGCAAAGCACAACCAGCAGCCCAAGCCCTTCATCTGGACCGCTACTGCTTCAGACATTCTCGAAAAGGTCAAGCGCGGTCGAGCCGCCTTAAATAAGGTTCAATCTGCGTGACGCACTACACTAGAGTGCCCACGTTGTGTAGCGCGACCGGCGTGCGCGTCAACGCGGCGTAGTCGGCGATCTTACGGCAGCCCGTGATTCCTCCCGCGAAGGAGATGTCCGGGTGAATGACGTCGACCGCTTGCTCGTCAAGAAACGGCTTGAACTCGCGAAGCAGCTCCAGCTTCTCGCCCGTGAGCAGCGGCACTCGAGAAGCGCGCTTGAGCTCCTTCCATCCGTCGGAGTAGTGACTGTTCAAGGCGTCTTCGACGAACATCAACCCAAGGTCTTCGACCGCCTTGCAGATTCCGATGCTGCTCGGCGTGTCGAACTCTCCATGGCAGGCCACGGCGATGTCGAAGGCGCCGCCGGCCGCCTCCCGAACGTTCGCGTATCCTTGGTGGGTCTTGCGCAGCTCCTCGGATCGCAGCGTCGGATGGTAAGGACGCTCGATGTGGAACGCCTGGTCGAGGTTGAACTTGAAGAAGTCGAACCCTTCCGGCTGCGCTTTCGTCATGGCGACCCAGTCGCGGCAGGCCGACTTGTCGTGCATGTCGGTCAGGCGGTCGCCATGGGAATACGTTGGACAGCCGTCGCGGAAGGGGCCTCCGAGGAGCTTGTAAAGCGGTTGGCCGGTGATCTTGCCCGCCAGATCCCACAACGCGATGTCGATCCCGCTGACGGTGCCGGTCAACGACGTGTAAGGATGCTGAACGGCCGTCATGCGGTAGAAATGCTTCTCGATGGAAAGCGGATCGGCGCCGATCAGCCGAGCCAGGCCATTTGGGTGACGCCCACCTCCAAACGCCCGCCGGAGCCGCCAGGTGATGGATGTGAGCCCGGGCCATGGCCGAGTTGCTCCCAGTCTCTCCATACCCAACCAGCCCGGCGTCGGTTTCAATCTTGATGAGGCAGCCATCGAACTGAAAGTCGAGCTGCATCGCCTTGATGGCGGTGATCTTCACCTGCCCTTCAAACGGCGCGGCGAGGGCGCGGTAATTCGCCATCCAAGCGCCGACCGGAGCGGCCAGCGCGGCTCGTAGGT
This sequence comes from Bryobacterales bacterium, assembly GCA_965247515.1. Lineage (GTDB taxonomy): Bacteria > Acidobacteriota > Terriglobia > Bryobacterales > UBA6623. The sequence goes on from OZ252029.1 coordinate 4,719,818, forward strand.
ATTCTCGTCGGGTGATCATTTTTCTCTAGAAGGCCCTGCGGAAGGAGCCATGGCGCACTGATTGTAACCGACACCCGTGCCAGACCAAGAGTTGCGTAGGGCCCATGGGAAAATAGCCTCCGCTATCTCGGAGACGCCAGCTCCCCGGCGTGAAACACTTTGGGCGGAAGGGTTGCAACAACATCCGCGGCTGAGGGCCCTTTGAGTTGCTGGGCTGGACGCGAGGTCAGCCTCGAAGACCCCGAGGCGAACGACTCTGGAACTGTCTGAGCTCACGGCTTCTCGACCCCAGAATTCTAACGAGGCAAATAGGTGGTGCAAACAAACGTTGCCACAAACTCTCCGCCGAGGGTCTCCAAAACCCTTGCGTAGAGCGCTCATACGCCCTCCAGACGGTGGTTTGAGCCTCTGGTAGGCCTCATCGTTCGGCGGGAAATTATTTCACAACATCTATGCGTGGACGGCTGAATCGCCGCCGCTCGTCGCGAAAGCGCCTATCGACAGTCGACAACGCGGTGGTTCGGCGAGCGTTCTCAGGCCCGAAGAATTGCCTGTTCGACGATCGCGGCTAGGTCTTCGACCGGATGATAGGTACACATTGATCGCTGACGCCGCACTCTGCGCGGCTCTGAAACGCGGCAACCCGACATTCCTGGGTCAAATCCCAAATGATCATGCGGTCACGGAACTAGCGCCCTGACGTCGTCGCTTTCAGTTCACCCCAGGGGCCTTGCGTGAAGCAGAAGGATCCCCGAAGCCCAAGGGTAAGCTGGTCTCAACTCGCGGTACGGGCGGCAAGCGCCGCGTGCGTGTAAGTCAGATAAGCCGGATTCAGAAGGAGACGCTGTAGCTGAGCCCCGGCTCCTTTCCGCGCACCAGCAAAAACGAAAACACATGGCGCTTGTAACTGTAGTTGAGCAGCGGGTGAACGTGTACTCCGTCGAAGATGACGAGCGCGCCGAACCGCTCAGTGAAGCCGATGTTGACCCCGCCGATATAGCGTAACCGGTCTTGATAAGTTCCGTACGCGACACCGAAGTAAGGGGCGATCGGAAGCTTTGTTTCACGCTTGAGGTTCTTGCTTGCAGTCGCGTAGAAGCTCTGTCCCCCAGGCGTGCCGATGCGGTCGGAGCTCGTACCGACGATAACGGCCGGCGTGTTCGTCCCTTCAGGCACGGCGAGCCAGTTCACTAACGGGTTGGCTCGCTTTTGGGTCGATCGCGGGTTGACCTCAATGCCCGCTTGCAGCCGCGGCTTGAGGCGATAGGTGAGCGTGGTCCTCAGCTGTGCGCGACGAACGCCGCCGGGGATGACTCGGGCGCTGTATACGAATCGGTTTTTGTTGCTGCCTTCTGCCCCGCTCACGGCGCGGCCCTCGCCCGGTCAAAGCGGTCACGAGGGAACCGTAGACGCGCCTTCGACGCCTACGCCCCCATGCGAGTGCTGCTCTTCTTCTGAGTGATCATGGCCGTCTTGGTCGTGGTCGAGGTTCGCTTCGCTGAGCGCATCGGAAAGTGTATCGATAAGCGGCTCAGGGGCTTTACCCTGTTTGCCGGAAAGCAGGTAGTCGATTCGCTGAGCTAACGCCTTTCGCTTCAGAGGGCCGATGATGCGAAAAATGATTCGTCCATCCTTGTCAATGATTGCCGTCGCGGGAAGCGCTGCGCCGAGTCCTAATCGTTCCGTGTCGGCGGTATTCGCGCCGATCCAGATCGGAAACGTGATGCCCAGCTCTTCCACGAAAGGTTCGATCCGCGCCTGTGTGCTCTCGTCATCGGCCGAAGCGCCCACGACGACGACGCCTCGCGAGGCGTAGCGTTTCTGCAGATCAACGAGAAGCGGCATTTCCTCGCGGCAGGGCGCACACCAGGTGGCCCAAAAATTCAACACGACGATGCGGCCGCGATACTGCTCTAACGTTTGCCGGTTTGCGTTCAAATCGGGGAGAGAAAGCGCGTGGCGGTCCGAGGAATCCGAGGCAAGTGCGACGCTCGCAACTGCACAAAACGCGGCTAACTTGACGTTCATAGGTGTGCCTCGCGGAGTTCTCCCGGCGGCTGCTCGATCTCGTAGACGCGGCAGACTTCGCTTGACACAGCGCCGCCGGCCGACTTGGCCTCCCGTTCGAAGCGCTTGCGGATGTCTTCGTCGTCGAGCAGATGCACGGGCAGGAATTTCAGCGCGACGAGACGTTCGAGCTTTGTGTCCTCGGCCTTGTAGACAACCCCCATGCCGCCCTGGCCCAGTTGCTCCAGGACGCGGTAGTGGGAGATGGTTTCGCCGGTCAAGCTGTGCCCATTTTACCGCCGAGACAGCCCAAGGCGCCCAAGGCGGATAACTGGAGTGAACAAACGCCTGCTTGAATGACCGGTTGAGAGAGACCCAGAAGCCCCTCTAGAGGGCTCTAAGGCCCCGTTCAAGGGGCTTCGAGCGGTTTCAAGGGGTGGTTGGATCAGTGGGAAATCTATTCTCCAGCATCTATCCGTCGAACTGCTCCGATGAGGCGTTTTCGGGTGGACTCGCCAGCGTGATGGAACCAAGTTGGAACGCGATATGAACGAAGCCTATCGGCTCCGTACGTTTCTAGGATTGCTCGATTCCGGCTGCTCCAGGGGCTCGATCATCATCAGATCGTGCTCTGCCGAGGTGTCAACCGTGTAGACGAACCAGTTTTCGTCGGCCGCGACCGAAAGGCCGTTGCGGTGGGCGAGCTGTTGTGGCAACTCCTCCATCTCGAAGATTGCGCGGGTCAACACGAACAGATCGGTCCCTTTGAGCCCGGCGCGGGCGTCAGCGGGTCATGCGCTGTGCGATAACCGAATGTAGGTAGGCTATATTCATTCGGAACTCGACTCGCATGCGATTCTATCTGCTCGCCCTTACCCTGACAGTGCTCACCGGCGCCCTAGCCGCCGCCACCAACTGGAATCGCCTCCGCGGTCCTAACGGCTCCGGTGTAGCTCCGGCTGAAACCGGCATCCCCACCAAGTTCGGGCCCGAAGAGAACGTCGCCTGTCGCCGCGGACGGCAAGATCTACACAGCCAGCGAAGAAGGTGTGGTTACCGTTGTCAGACCCGGGGTCGATTGGGAGCCGATCCAATACAACGAGATGAATGAGGCGATCTGGTCGACTCCCACAATCGTTGACGGCAAGCTGTACATTCGGACCGAGAGAGCTCTCTACTGCTTTGACGAATAGGGCGCCTGTTATCATACGGTTGCTTTCCCGAAGACGATGAGAGTCGCATGAACTTGGTCAAGATCTTCCTCATAGCGGCCCTCGCCCTCCCCCTGTCGGCTCAAACTCAGCCGGACCGTGAGCGGAAGACGCTCGACTCCTTCCGCTGGCAGGTTATCCGGCCGGTTGTGCGTGGTGAGCGTGCCGCGGTCGCCGCCGGAACCCCACGAGTGACCGAGGCCTCGATGCGACAGCTGCACGCGGGCGGAAACGCGGTCGATGCGGGGGTAGCGTCGCTATTCGCTGGGTCCGTCTCGGAGTTTTCGCATTTCGGCTTTGGCGGGGAAGCGCCGCTGCTGATCAGGACGCCGGAAGGGAAGGTCTTCTGCATTCCGGGCCTAGGGCCAGCCCCAAAGTTGATGACGCGTGACGCGTTTCTGTCGCGAAGGCAAAGCCCGGACTACATCCAGGAGAATCGACGCCGGGGGCGCAAGACCGGACCGATTCCCTCCTACGGAATCTTACCGGCGCTGGTGCCCGGCATGGTTGACGCCGGCCTTCTGGCGCTCAAGCAGTTCGGCACGCGGTCGTTCGAAGAAGTGATTCAGCCCGCTCTGAACTTGGCTGACGGGCATCCGATCGACGAGCAGCGAGTTCAATCGATCGCTTCGGCGACTCGATTCTTGCGCCGCTTCCCGACCTCGCTCGCCGTGTTCTCACCCGGCGGACAGATTCCCCGCCCGGGCGACATGTTCCGCCAAGCGAACCTGGCTCGCACACTGCGGTCGATGATCGAAGCTGAGCGGAAGGCGTTGGCGGCGGGCAAGAGCCGCACCAAGGCCATCGACGCCGTGCGCGATCACTTCTACCGCGGTGAGATCGCACGCAAGATCGGCGCTTTCGTCAAAGAGAACGACGGGTTCCTGCGATATGAGGACTTTGCCTCGTTTCGCTTGGAAGTCGAGGAGCCGATCCAGACGACCTTCCAGGGCTACGAGGTCTACAAGGGCGGATTCTGGACGCAGGGCGCGGTGATGATCCAAGCGCTCAACATCCTCGAGGGCTTTCATCTCCAGGAATGGGGCTGGAACTCGGCCGAGTATATTCACGCGCTGACCGAGGCCCTCAAGCTCGCCTATGCCGACCGCGACACCTGGTACGCCGACCCGGATTTCTCCGACGTCCCGGATCAGCTCTTGAGCAAGGTATACGCTGCCCAGCGCCGCCAGCTGATTGAGCCCGACAGGTCATCGAGCGAGTTTCGTCCTGGCGAGTTTACCGACAAGCCGGCGCCGCATCCCTCGCGCTACGTCGGCCAGTTCCGGCCGCTCACCGACGCCCTGGCCTCGCGCGACACGACTTGCATCAACGTGGTCGACAAGGATGGCTGGATGTTCTCGGCGACACCGTCCGGCGCCTGGATGCCGTCTGTGATTGCCGGAGATACGGGAATTCCCTTGACGCAGCGGGCGCAGAGCTTTGTCCTTATTCCCGACCATCCCAACGTTGTCGAACCCGGCAAGCGCCCGAGGATTACGCTGACGCCGACACTGGTGACACGGCGGGGCGAACCCTACATGGCGCTCTCGACGCCGGGGGGCGATCAACAGGATCAGGCGCTGCTGCAAGTCCTGCTCGCGACGATGCTGTTCCGCTTCAACCCGCAGGCCGCGATCGAGGCCCCGCGCTTCCAGACTCGGCATCTGGTCGCCAGCTTCGACGACCATGCGATGGATCCGAACAAGTTGCTGATCGATGAACGAATTCCTGAGAGCGTTGTGGAAGGGCTGCTCGCGCGCGGCCATGACATCGAGCGGCGCAGTCGCTGGAACAGCGGTTCGGCCCCGACGGCTTTGCGGGTGCTGCCGAATGGTGTGATCGAGGCCGGCGCGGATCCCTACGCGTATCGCTACGCCGACGCCTGGTAGTGGGGCGCACCCACGCTTGACACTACGCTGCAGCGCGCTAAACACTGAGGGCGTGGGGACAACTGTCAACATTAGCGATCAAGCCCTTGATCTATGCCGCGCGCGGGCTCGGGAGACCGGTTCAAAATTTAGGAGACGTAGTCAACGAGGCGATCCTAGATTTACTGTCGAATCGACCCGCGCGCAAGAAGAATGAACGGATGAGGGAGATTCTCGTATTCGACGGGGAGCCGGGGTTGCAACCAGGGGTCGATTTGAACAACTCCGCGGAGCTCGAGGACATCTTGGACGGGTACAAGTGATCCTGCCTTCACTCGAAAACACGATCCGGACGGTGGCTGATTGATTGCCTGAACCCGGAGCCGCGACCGGAAGGGAGCGGTTGCTCGAAGTGAGCGACATGCGCCGCATGCTCGGGCAACCGCTCCCTTCCGGTCGCGGCTCCGGCGCGCGCGTTGCATCCTCTCACGAACCCGTGACCTCCCCGCGACCGAATCTCGCGGATAATAGAAAGCTCCCGGAAATGGAAAGCTATGCGAAAGGCGAGCAGATTCCCCTGCTCGAAAAGACGATTCATCAAGCGCTCGACGACACCGTCCAGCGTCTACCCGACCATCCAGCGCTGATCTCCCGCCATCAGGGGCTTAGGCTCAATTATCGTCAGCTTCAAGAGCACTCGGCCCGAACGGCCGCGGGGCTGTGGGCCTTGGGCGCCCGCCCTGGCGACCGAGTCGGGATGTGGGCGTCGTCATGCGCGGAGTGGGTTTACCTACAGGTCGCCACTTCGCGAATCGGAGCGGTGCTCGTCAACGTCAACCCCGCCTACCGCGAGCTCGACCTGCGCTACATCCTCGAGCGCTCGCGGATGAAGGTCATCTTTTTGCACGAGAAAGACCAGCGGGCGAACTACCTGGAAATCCTCGACGGCGCCCGCCAAGGCCAAGAACTCGAGCTCGAGCACGCAGTGTTGCTCAATGATCCGTCGTGGGATCGCATGATCGACAACGGCGAGCAGCCCGACCCTGTCAAGGCCGACTTCCACAATGTCGTCAACATCCAATACACCTCGGGAACGACCGGCAAGCCCAAGGGCGTGTTGCTGACTCACCACAACTTGCTGAACAACGGCTATCTCTTCGGCCGCGGCATGGAGTGGAGCCACCAGGACAAGATCTGTCTGCCTGTCCCGATGTACCACTGTTTCGGCTGCGTGCTTGGATCCCTTCAGTGCATCGTCCACGGCGCGACCTTGGTCATACCCGCGGCTCAGTTCGACGCCCTTGCGGCTCTCAAGGCGATTGATTCGGAGAAGTGCACAACGGTGTACGGCGTCCCCACGATGTTCATCGCGATGCTCGACCATCCCGATTTCTCGAAGTACGACACGTCGAGCTTGCGGGTTGGGGCGATGGGCGGATCGCCTTGCCCGGTCGAGCTGATGAAGCGGGTGGAGCAAGAGATGCGATGCGAAGGCATGGGCGTCGCTTATGGGCAGACCGAGGCCTCGCCGGCCATTACTCAGTCGGGACCGAAGGACTCGTTCGAGGTCCGCGTTTCTAGCGTCGGCAAAGCGCTGCCGTGCACCGAGGTGAAGATCGTCGATCCGGAAACAGGGGAAACCGTCCCGGTCGGTGGGCAAGGCGAGCTCTGCACCCGCGGCTACCTGGTGATGAAGGGCTACGACGGCGAACCAGAAGCGACGGCCAAGGCGATCGACGCCGACAACTGGTTGCACACGGGCGACCTTGCGACGATGCGCGAGGACGGGGCGTTCCGCATCACCGGGCGCTCAAAAGAGATGATCATCCGCGGAGGAGAGAACCTGTTTCCACGGGAGATCGAAGAGTTCTTGCACACCCATCCGAAAATCGCCGACGTCTACGTGTTGGGACTGCCGGATGAGCGGCTTGGGGAGATCGTATTCGCGGCAATCAAGCTCAAGGACGGCCAGTCGGCCACCGAAGAAGAAATCCGCGAATTCTGCGACGGCAAGATCGCGCATTTCAAGGTTCCATCCGCGATGCGATTTGTCAACGAGTTTCCGATGACGGTGACCGGGAAGATCCAGAAGTTCGTGATTCGCCGGCAGGAGATCGAGCGGCGGGGGCTGCAGAAGGCGGCGGCTGTCGAGACGGCGTGATAGCTCAAGTCGTTCGTTGAAGCTTGTTTCTTTCTACAGCAAGCGTAGCAACCCCGCCCTAAAGGACGGGGCTAGATTATCGAAGGCCCCTGAAGGGGCCTCAGCCCGCTCTCCCGGAGTCGTCGACATTTATTCACACTCCCTAACGGTCGCGGCTCTGTAGCGCTACGCAATGGCGTCGGTCGCGGCGCACGTTCAAGATAGTCTTTCGCGTAGAACGCCGCCATCGCCGTCCCAACTCCGTTCTGAACCGCCGCGACGGTCGCCAGCGGGCCCAACGCTCCACCCGAGAGTCGGCGCATGGTGAAAAACAGCTTGACGCTCCAGGGCAACAGCAGCAATCGCCCCCAAGTCCTTGTCTTCCAAAAGACGTGCGTGTGGTTGGAGACGTAGCCCCGCCAGAAACTGCTGTCGCCGCCGGCCGGGACGCCGCCGCCAACGTGGGCCAGGTGGGTCAAGATCGCCTTCGGGGCCGTCTTGACCCTCCAGCCCGATTGGCGTATCCGGTACGCCAGCTCGTTTTCATCAGCGAAAATGGCCGGCGGCTCCATGAACGAATCGAACCCCCCGGCCTGTTCGAGCGCTTGGCGCCGGAACGACATGTTGCAGCCAATTGGGGACCGCGGCTCGGGCGCTTCGGGCCTCCAGTTCTTGTGCGGGATCGGTGAGTCGATCCAGCCGGCCACGCAGCCGATGCCGTCGCCGTAGGCGGCTACATGCTCATCCAAGAAGCCCGGCCCCATCCGCACGTCGTCGTCCACGAAAACGACGATCTCGCCCTTCGCGGCTCCGATGCCGACGTTGCGAGCGACGCACAAGTGGGGCGCGGGGAGTTGATACACCGCCGCGCCGCTGCGAGGAACGGCGTCGGGGTTCTGGTCGACGACCAAAATTTCGAAGTCGGGATAGCTCTGCGCGCGCAAGTCCGCGAGCGTATCTTCGAGCGTATCCTGGCGCCCGTAGGTCACCACGACCACGCTGACTTTCGGCTGCGCTAGCGCTTCCATGCCCGGTTCCAATGGTTCCCTTTGTAAACAGAAATCGGCCGAACCCACCCGAACAACAATTCCGCGGGGGTTCGGACTCGGCCTTGCAGTAGGCCTAGGGCTAGCTTTGCGTATGTCTTGGGGTTGACCAGATCCAACGCTAGGTCGATGGCGCTGTAGCGTTCGCCGAGCCGCTTCCACCCGAAGCCTTCGTTCTCGCAGCGCTTCGCTACCGACCCGAGGCTGTAAGTGTGCCCGTGCCAGCCGGCCGCTTCGGGCACGTAGACGACGTTGCGAAAGCCCGCCTCGAAGGTCGCGCGTTGGAAGTATTTGTCCTCTGACATGAGCGTGTCGCGGCCGAATCCTCCTGATTCGCGCCAGACCTGCTTGCGGGTCGCCAACGCGACGCACGAAAAGTTTCGTTCTCCGTACTTGCGCCTGAACCCCCGCCCCTCGCGGGTCCACCAGAATTGCCGTGTCTCCCAGTAAAATGGGCGCCGGTCGGGCCAGGCGTTGGCTGCGCCCATTGTCACGTCAACTCCGTTACGGAGCGGGTCCACCAGGCAGTCGAGCCAGTTCTCGTCCGACGGTAGGTAGTCCTGCGAAATCGTCGCGATGTAGTCACCCCGCGCGGCGTCGAACCCAAGGTCCCGAGCGTACCCAAACCCGAAGTCGCTCGTTGCAACGCGAACAGATAGACAGCGTCCCTCAGCCAGAACTTCGCTTCCGTCGGTCGATCCCGAGTCGACTAGTACGACCTCCAGTTCCTCGGGGACGCGTTGCACGAGCAGCCGGTCGACGACGCGCGCGAGAAGCTCGCCTCCGTTGTAGGTCAGGACCACCACCGAAACCCTCGCGGGGACCGAGACGGCCGAGGACTCGTGTTCGGACCGCAATAGCCCAGTATCTCGAACCCTCTTCGACGTGGTTTCAGAGCCGCGCCCGTAAGTACCTCTGTAAACGATTCCTGCACAAATCCGGTAGGAATCCGCGACGGTTGCAGCGCCCGGAGCCGCGACCGGAAGGGAGCGGTTGCTCGAGTAGGCAACCAATGTTCGTGCTCATCGGCAACCGCTCCCTCCCGGTCGCGGCTCCGGGATCGCAATCCGCTGGATGTGACTTCTTGGTTCCGGCGCTTTTTCCGAGCACCCTGCGTGAGCGGGGTGTCTTCCGCTTACAGTTGTGTCCGTCGCCAGGGTTGTTGGAAGACACCCCGCTCACGCAGGGTGCTCGGAATTCCTGCCGGATCTGTGCAGGAATCGTTTACAGAGGTACTTACGGGCGCGGCTCTGAAGCGGCTAACGACGCTAGAATCGTTTTGATGCGCCTCCCTCTGCTTCTCGCCCTCGCCGCGGCCTCGTGCAGCTCACCGCCCCCGGAGAGCGTTCCCGTTGGGGACAAGAACACCTTCGCCCAGGCAGCCGACGGAACCTACATCAATTGGGAAGAGCACCTCATCGACGACGAAGCCGCCGCCGGCGGAGTTCCGCTGCGGGGCGCGGACGGGCTCAAGATGGGCGATCTCGACCAAGACGGTAAGCTCGACATCGTCGCGGCCCATGAGGACAGCGGGCATATCCGAGTGTCGTACGCCGAGGGCGGACCCGACGACTGGTTCCGGCTCAGCCTGGCCGAAGGCGATGAGGCCGTGGGCGTCGAGGATGTTGCGATTGCCGACTTCAACGGCGACGGTTGGCTCGACGTGATCGGCGCTTGCGAGAAGGCTCATCTGATCTACCTACAGAACCCAGCGCGCAAAGAGCACGGTTTTCGCTGGGACCGCGTCATCCCTAAGCTCACGACAGGCCGCGACGCATGGATCAGGGTCTTCTTCGCGGACTTCGACGGCGACGGCCGTCCCGAGGTTGTAGCGGTAAACAAGGGCGCCGCGGACGGCGGCACGGAAGGCCCCAAGCGTGAGATTTCCTGGTTCGAAGCGTCCGGGGATCCGCTCGATGGAGACGCCTGGCAGGAACACGTTCTGGCAACCGTGCAGACGCCGATCAACGCCCAGCCGGTTGACCTCGATGGCGACGGAGACCTTGACGTGTTCGGCGGCTCGCGGGGCGAAAAGCGGCTCCTATGGTTTGAGAACACCACAGAGGGCGGAGCGATCACGTTCGTCGAGCACCGAGTTGAAGTCGATTCCGACGCAACCGGGTTTAACCTCGATTTCGGGGACCTCAATGGAGATGGCCGGCTCGATGTTGTGGCCGCGACGGCTTTCGGCGAGTTTTCGTGGCTCGAGCAGCCCGAGTCTCCCGATGACGAGTGGCGGATCCACGAGATCGGCATGATGACTCCAGACACCGCAACCGGCTTCGTGCTGGCCGACATCGACAGCGACGGCGACTCCGACCTGATGGCCGGCTCTTACAGCGGCGGAGCGCGGCTCGAAGACGGGGAGGACCGGACCGCGAACGACGACCTCGGCCGCATCGCCTGGTTCCAGAACCCTGGCGACCCCGCCGCCGGTTGGACGCGTCACGACATCGTGCGGCGCAAGCGTGGCATGTTCGACTCATTCGTAGCGCGCGACATGGACGAGGACGGCGACCTCGACTTCGTCGCCACGCGCGGCAACTCCGGCGACAACGACGGCCTCTTCTGGCTCGAGCAGCAGCGTTCGAAGCAGCCGGTCAAGGTTTTCTGGGGAGCCCGTGAGAACGATAGCCAGGCCATGCCGCTGCCGGGCGACCGACCGTAGGGGGCGCGACATGTCGCGCCCTTCCAGTTCCCCGAACCGACCAGGTCCCCGGCAGGCCGACGAAGGGTCCAGCCCGAAGGGCGCGACATGTCTCGCCCCTACCCCCAATGTTTAGCCGGCGCACCTCATGGTCAACTGCGCCCAATCGGTTGGCCTCGCGGTTGGCGCAGTTCCGTCGTGAAGGCGCCAAGCTGTTTGACCTCACCGAGTCAAACCCCACTCGCTGTGGATTCATCTACGACGATCAGGCGATTCGAGAGGCGCTGGGGTCGGCCGACGCCCTCGAGTACGACCCCAACCCCCGGGGGCTCCGCTCCGCTCGCGAGGCCGTCGCGGGTTACTACGAAGAGCGCGGCCAGCCGATCCCAACCGATCGAATTTTCCTGACGACCAGCAGCAGCGAAGCCTACTCGATGTGCTTTCGTTTGCTATGCGATCCGGGCGACGAGGTGCTCATCCCGGCGCCGAGCTACCCATTGTTTGATTTTCTTGCCGACCTCGACAGCGTGAAGCTCAAGCGCTATCCCCTACGCTACGACCATGGCTGGTCGATCGATCTCGAGGCCCTGAAGTCGCTCATTACGGACCGCACGCGGGCGATTCTTGTTGTGACGCCAAACAATCCGACGGGTTCTTTGCTTTCGCGGGAAGACAGCGACCGCCTGGTCCGACTCGCCATGAAGCACGACCTGGCGCTGATCGCCGACGAGGTCTTCCTGGACTATGTGTGGGCCGAATCAACGACGCCACAGTCGCTCGACAGTCGCGGCTTGTGTTTAACGCTGGCGATCAGCGGGCTTTCGAAGATTTCCGCGCTGCCTCAAATGAAGCTGGGCTGGATCACCGTTCGCGGCCCCGTCGGACCGGACGCCGAGGCGTCGGGGCGGCTGGAGGTCATCGCGGACACCTATCTGTCGGTGGCGACGCCGACCCAGGTCGCCGCCCGCACTTTGCTCGAGCAGCGCAAGTTGGTTCAACCGCAACTGCTCGATCGGGTCGCGGCCAATCTACGTTTTCTCGATAGCAAGCTCGGGGGGGCGTCTCCGGTGACTCGCTTGCAGGCTGAGGCGGGCTGGTACGCCATCTTGCGGGCGCCGTCGTCGCTATCGGACGAGGACTGGGCGCTGTTCTTACTCGAGACGGCGAGCGTATCGGTGCACCCTGGATTCTTGTTTGATTTCGAATCGGGCGGGCATCTCGTGGTGAGCTTGATACCGCGGGAAACTGAATTTCAGGAAGGAGTCGAGCGGCTCGTCGAGGCGATTGACTAGCCGGCCGGGTAGCAGCAATCCGAGCACCCTGCGTCAGCGGGGTGTGTTTTCCTGTTGCTTGAGCGACTTTCGCGAGTGAAACTGGAAGACACCCCGCTAACGCAGGGTGCTCGGAGAGTGCATTCACGATGACTCCCTCACCAGCTGCCCGCGTTTTGGTATTCATGGAGGCCAACGAATTCACGGGGCCCGCTAAGAACCTCGCGGCGACATCGAAACTGCTAGCCGACAAGGTCGACTTTCGGGTTGTGGCCTTCATTCGGGGCGACGCTCCCTCCACGGAATTCACAGAACAAATCATCGAGCACGGCCTAGCTTGCGAGGTCATTCGAGAACGTTTTCGCTACGACCCGCGCGCTGTGACGCAATTCCGGCGGGCGGTGAAATCCTACCAGCCCGACATTTTGCAGATCCACAACGCCAAGTCGCGGCTTTACGTCTACGTTTTGAGCCGGTTGGGGCTCCTGGGTAATCCGCGCACCATCTATTGCTATCACGGCGAGACCTGGACCAACACCAAACAGATGGCCTACAACAAACTCGATCGTTGGTTGTTTCGTCGCGCGAAGAACATCATCGTTGTTTCTCAACAGCAGAAAAGACTCCTTGAGGACTTCGGCGTCCCGCCAGACCGCGTCACTGTTATTTACAACGGCATCCAGCCAAGGGCGTCGTCACTTCGCAAACCCAGAGTTCCACTCAACCTCATCACGGTCGGACGCCTGTCGCGCGAGAAGGGTCAGGCGATCTTACTCAAGGCCGCAAGGCTTTTGCGCGACCGCGGCGTCGCCGCCTTCGAATTGACTGTCGTAGGCGGCGGGCCGGATGTGGACGCGCTGAAGCGAAGCGCTGTCGAGGACGGGGTCGCCGACATCGTCCACTTCACGGGCTACCAACCAGATCCGACCCCTTACTACGAAGCCGCGGATTTGTACGTATTGCCCTCACTGACCGAGGGCGTCCCGAACGTGTTGCTCGAGTCAGCCATGCACCACGTCCCTATCGTTTCGACGAATGTCGGTGGCGTACCCGAGATGTTTGAAGATTCGATTGAAGCTTTGCTTGTCCCGCCTGATGATGCGGCCGCGCTCGCCGACGCGGTCGAGCGCTGTATCGGTGACGAAAACCTTCGCCGGCGGCTCGCGACGGCGGCCCGCGCGAGAGTAGAACGTCAGTTCACCGACGATCAGCGGGCGCGGCAGTACTTGGACTACTACAAGACGTTGATCGCAAACCCCGATTGAAAGGCCTCAGATCGAGACCTGGGCTGTCTTTGAGGTTCTGAGCCGACCGAGCCCAGCGGCTACTCGCGCGATCTTGCCGGCAACCGCTCCGGGAGGAGTTGCCGCGGCGTGCGCGAGCCCGAAACCGGGAAGCCGCCACTTCGACGAGGGGCAAAAGCGGTCGAGCAGCGCGCGGGCTTCTCTCCAGCGCCCCCAGTAACTCAGCATGCAGGCTGTCTTGATCGCGCGGATTGCCCAGCACATTCTCGAGCAAAGGGCGGAGCTCGTCCGGACAAAGGGTGCGCGACAAATTTGTGACTGCTGGCGGCGCTTGGCCGAACAATCATAGCCCCGGGATTCATCCCGGGGTCAGAAAAGCGGCCGGTGCGCGACCCAGACCCCATTCGGGTGCGATTCCGCGCCTGGGCGCGGAATCGCACCCGAATGTCGGAAGAAGGGCGCCTAGCGGGTCGTGAACAGCCCAGCACCTAGGTAACACTTTTCCCCAACCACATAGGTAACAGTTTAAGGGTTGAACCAAGAGAAGGTTCTTTGCACGAAATCCTTCCCGGAAACGCTCGGGAGGCGCCGGGGGAGCGAGCCCGTAGGGCGAGCGGAGGAGGCGCCCCCCGAGCGTTTCCGCCGCAGTCGGTGCTCCCCCCTGCCCGGCCGCGGGCCCTCGAATAGGCTACGCTCGAGCCAGTCCAGCTCCAGCGGCCCAAACCAGACCGCCCAGCCGTGCTCATGCTCTTCCAGGCCCACCGTCTCGCCCGCCAAGGTCTCGCTGAGAAACAACTGACGCCCCAGCAACCCAATGTCGCCCTTGCTCTGCACTCGCCGCGGCAGCATCCGATCCGGATACTCCAGCTCCGGCAAGCGCTCCGGATACGGCCTCCACGACGGCTGATACACGCTCGCCGGCGTTGCCATCGCTAGCGACTCGTGCGGACGCTCCTGGTTGTAGATCTGCCGAAAACGATCGAACGCCCGCTGTTGCGCTCGCAAGTTGCGCTCCGGCGGCGTCGCCGTCTCGGCCTTGAGCGTCCGATGCATGCGCTCATGACGCCCGTTTTGCTCAGGGTGTCCGGGGTCGATTCGCTGCAGTTGAATCCCGAGCCGGATCCACCACACGCTGAGCCGCGAAAGCCCCGCCAAGCCCGTCGAGGCGAACGGCGGACCGTTATCGGAAAGGATCCTCGTGGGCAGGCCGTACTCCCGGAAAGTCGCTTCCATCAGCGGCCGCACGTGCGCCGTGTTGCTGCGCGCGACCCTTTGACAACGCAACAGATAACGGCTCGCCGTATCGGAAATCGTCAGCGGATCGCAGCGTTTGCCGTCGCCGGTTTCGAACCAACCCTTGAAATCGATCGCCCAAACTTGGTTGGGCGCCTTGGCGCTGGTGAGCTTACTGGAAGGCGTGGCGTGGCGCCGGCGCTTACCGGGGTGGGTGAGTCCGTGGCGTTTCAGCAGCGCCCCGATAGTGGAGTGCGCCGGCCAATTGATGTCAGGGTTGGTGCGCTCGAGTCGCGCTTTGAGCTTGTCTTCGCCCCAAGTGGGATAGCGCGCCCGCAAGGCCAGGATCTCTCGCTCGATCTCGGCGGGAAAGGCTTGCGCTTGCCGTTTGGGCGCTTTGGATTGATCGGCCAATCCGGCGACGCCTTGTTGGGCGTAGCGATCGAGCCATTTGTAGCCGGTCTTGCGGCTGACGCCGAAGCGCCGACAGACGGCGGCCATGGCATCCTCCCGGGTTAGAACCTCTTGAACGAATCGCAATCTTTCGTCTTGCACACGGGTCTCCTTCCATCCCAAAACAAAAGTCCTCCTTTTGTTCTAGGATGCCAATGTGTTACCCATGTGATCGGGGAATTGTGTTACCTATCTGCCCGGGCTATACCCTCGGTTTCCCCGGGATTCATCCCGGGGCTATGATTGTTTCGGATGGCCTGCGCCCGCGCCCCACGTAGGTGTACGTTCGGACAAGCGTTTAACCATTGCAGTTACGCCTTTCGCTCACATTTATGTCGCACACCCCCGGACAAACCGCCTCGAGCTCTTCAGGATGGAGAAGTTTCGGTTCCACTGGACGTGCGCCGGCAAGGTTGCCGCTCAAGTTCGAGGCTTCACTGTGAAAGCGGACCAGCGGTTTCATTTGCACCACGACGGTCTCGTTCAGAAGGACTTTCAGCCACAAATAAGAATCCTCGGCGTAAAGGCATCTCGATCGGTCAAAAAACCCGCCCCATTTCTTGATCGTCTGTGTTCGCGCGACCGTGTTCCAGGGAGAAAAGTAGGCCAGCAAGTGTACGGCAAACAGCGGGCTCACCTCTGGAGAAAGCCGATAAATGCCGTCTCTGAGCCCTCGTCCGCGCCACATGCGCTCCATCGATTCGCCCGCTGGATACTTCACATAACCCGAGCCGACGCAAGCCGCTTCCGAGCCATTCCGCCCGAGACAAGCGAGGCTCTGATCGAGGAACCTGGGCATCCACTCGTCATCCGCATCCAAGAAGGCGGTTAGAGGCCCTTTTGCCTCCGCAACCCCTCGGTTGCGAGCCGCGCCGGGCCCCGCGTTTTGCTGGTGGATCAACCGTATTCTGGGATCGTCGCAGCGAGCTACGACGGACGGTCCGTCGTCGGTCGAGCCGTCGTTCACGACAATGACTTCGAAGTCCTGATAGGTCTGACTAAGAATGGAGTCTAATGTTCTCTGTACAAATTGCTCTTTGTTATAGAGCGGGATGATGATCGAGACATTGGCTGCCACGAGAGCAAGTGTTGGGAGGTTGAGGATGGGCGCCGCCCAGAGGTCAGCGAGGACCATCCAACCCCCGCGAGGGAGATCGCTTCGTTCCTATCCTAAATCATCGCCAGTCGGCATGCGCCCGGACGACGCGGGCTAGCGCCTCCAGGCGAGGATCCTGTTAAACAGATTCTTCACGAACGGGGTCAACCGTGTCCGATTGTAGTTGTCCGCCGCCTTCTTGATCGCCTCGGCCTCGGTCGGGTAGGGGTGGATCGTGCTCGCGATCGTCCCAAGGCCGACCTTGGCGGTGATGGCCAATGTGAGCTCGGAAATCGTCTCTCCAGCGTGCCGAGAAACGAGCGTCGCTCCGAGAATCTCGTCCGAGCCCTTTCGGACGTGGACCTTCACAAAGCCCTCATCGGCGCCTTCGAGGATCGCGCGGTCGACGGTCGAGAGATCGACCTTGAACGTATCGATCTCGATGCCGCGCTCCATGGCCTCATGCTCGTACAGGCCGACGTGGGCGATCTCGGGGTCCGAGTACGTGCACCAAGGGATGGTCAACGCGCTCGTCTTCTTGCTGCCGAAGAACAACGCGTTCGTGATCACGATGCGCGCCATCGCGTCTGCCGTGTGGGTGAACTTGAAAGGGAAACAAACGTCGCCGGCCGCGTAGATATTCTTCGATGTCGTGCGCAGATTGTCGTTGACCTTGACGCCCGAGCGCGTGTCGAACTCGACGCCCGCGGCCTCGAGGCCTAGGTTCTCGACGTTTGGCGCGCGTCCGACCCCGACGAGGATCTGATCGACCCTCAGCTCCATCGATCCGCCTCCGATGTCGTGTTCGATGACTCGCTCATCGCCCTCCATGCGGACTTTCTTGGCGGCAGAGCAGCAGATGATATCGACGCCGTCGCGCTCGATTGCTTTTTGGACAATCAGCGCGGCGTCTTTGTCCTCACGCAGCAGGATCTGATCGCCGGCTTCGAAGAGGGTTACCTTCGAGCCAAACCGGGCGAAGCTTTGGGTAAGCTCGACGCCTATAGGACCAGCGCCGATGACGGCGAGTCGCTTGGGCAACTCGGTCAAAGAGAATACAGTCTCGTTCGTGAGGGGGCCGCTTTCGGCCAGCCCTGGAATCGGCAGCGCCGCGGCGCGAGCGCCGGTCGCGACGCAGGCCTTGGCGAACTTGAGGGTCTTGCCGCCCACTTCGATCGTGTTTGGCGAAGTGAACTTGCCGTCGCCGATGAAGACATCGATTCCAAGCGAAGAGAAGCGCTCGGCGGAGTCGTGGGGCGAGATTCCTGAGCGGAGCCTGCGCATTCGCTCCATGACGGCGCCGAAGTCGAGTTTGTAGCCGTCGGGTACGTGGACGCCGTATTCGCCGGCGTCGCGCACATCCGCATAGGCGCGCGCGCAGCGGATGAGCGCTTTCGACGGCACGCAGCCGACGTTGAGGCAGTCGCCGCCGAGCAGGTGTCGCTCGATCAGCGCGACCTTCGCTCCCAAGCCGGCGGCGCCGGCGGCGGTGACCAGGCCCGCGGTGCCGCCGCCGATCACGACCATGTTGTAGCGGCCCGACGGTTCGGGGTTCACCCAACCGGGCGGGTGGACGTTGCTGACGAGCTTCCTATTGTGCTCGTCGAGAGGCAGAGTCGCTGGGATCGCCTCGGCGATCGATTCAAAGTTGCTCATGAGAAGTTCCTTAACGCCGGGCGTTACGGTTTTCGCTCGTTGAGGGCCCAGTCGTAGTCGAGATAGCGAACCTTGACCTTCTTCCCCAGGTCAAGCGCCGCTTTTAGGGGAGCTGAAGATCGCGCGGCAAACCGCTCCACCGAACCGGATTGCTGCTTGAAGTCGCTGCCGTACCAGTCGTAGAGGCTTGTGAGATGCAGCGTATCCGACCCTGGTTCGTAGCGGAACCAGCGATCGCCTTCGTGGACGTATCGCGTCTGGTCGGCCAGTTGCTCCTCGAGCCTTGAGGCGACGTAGGCTTCTCGTCGCAAAGGCGGGCAACTGATCGAGGCGCACACCAACGCGAAGTGGATCCGCGGTTCGGCGAACTTCGGCCGGATTTCTCCGTGTTCGATGTCACGAAGGCTGAACGCCGTGCCCCCAATGATCCATCGCCGCGCGTTCCAACCTTTGCTCACGGGGATGTCTTCGATTGAGCCGAGCGGGTAGTACTCGAGGATGAGTTTGAGAGTGAAGGCGTTGTAGGCGTTGATCAAGAGCGCAAGCTTCTGGTCGCGCCCCATCGCATCGAACGGAGCCGTCGCCAATGAGCCGAGGTAGGCGTCCAGATCGCCCTCTCGCGCACGCAGCCCGCGGTAGTCCACCCAGCCTCCCTCGGAGACGAACTCCGCCAGCAGCTCGCTGAAGCCGGAGTGGTCGAGGTCGGGCCCGCCCTCTAGGCGCTGGTACCTTTCCGACGCCTGCACGGCGAGCGGGCCGAAAATCCATTTCAATGAGTCGCGATTGTCATACGCCCAAAGAGCAGCGCAAAACAGCACGACCGCCACGGCGGCCGTGACGATCGCGCTCGACCCAGAGGTCGTTTTGGGCGCGGGCGCTTGCTCGGCCGGGGCTTCGTCTATCGCGGTCTGCTCTTTGAGGACCTTGCTGGCCAGCTTCGTGACGTAGACCGTAACCAGCACGGTCGCGAGCAGTCCGACAGCCAAGAGCCCCCACTCCGCGGCGGACCGTCCCTGACCGCCCGAGGCAGCCTCGGCTGCCTGAGCCGCGACGTGCCCGAGGTAAACGTAGAGGAACGTCCCAGGCAAGATGAAAACCGCGCTGGTGAGGACCGCCGGCACGAAGCCGAGCGCGGTTACGCCGTAGAGATAGTTCTGCACGTTGAACGGCATCACCGGCGAGAGCCGCAGCATCGCCACGATCTTCCAGCCGCCCTGACCGATGGCGCGGTCAATCGCACCGAACTTGGGGTTCGCGCTAGCTAGCGCCGAGACCTTCTGACGGGCGAGATAGCGCGCAATCAAGAATGAAAGAGCCAAGCCGACGGACGCTCCCACCCAGACCGCAAGCAGGCCATCGACTAGCCCAAAGATCGCTCCCCCGGCCAGCGTCAGCGCGGCTCCGGGGAGAAACAGCACGGTCCAAACGGCGTAGATCGCGGCAAACACCGCCGGCCCCCACGGGCCTAATCCTTTCACCCAAACTTGCATACCTTCGAGCAGCGCGTCGACGGGAAGTGCGCGCAGGATCAACAGAAATGCCGCGATGATTAGCAGGATCGAGAAGATCTTCAGGCGGCCAGGCCAGGCTGGAGATGACATGGTTGTTAGAACACGCTTCTACTACACTGTTCAACCGCAGCGCCGGAAAAGTTATTCCCCGCTCGTCGGAGATTTCCCTAGGCCGTCGGACGCCAGCAGCCGAGCCAAGCCCGCGCCAGGATCGTCTTGGCGCATCAGGCTCTCGCCGACCAAGAAGGCTGAGTAGCCAGCGTCCATCAGCCTCCTGACGTCATCTGCTGTTCGAATCCCGCTCTCGCTGACGGCTAGGACCCCGTCGGGGATGCGCGGCGCGATTCGCAAGGAAGTCTCAAGTGAAACCGTGAGCGTCTTGAGGTCGCGGTTGTTCACTCCGATCAGGTCAGGGCCAACGCGCAGGGCTCGGTCGAGCTCGGCTTCGTTGTGGACCTCGACGAGGACGTCCAAGTCGAGCTCGGTGGCCTGCGTCATCAGCTCGCTCAGCTCGAGGTCGCTTAGCGCGGCAACGATCAGCAGCACGCAGTCGGCGCCATGGACCGAAGCCTCGAGCAGGTGGTAGCGGTCGAGGGTGAAATCCTTACGCAACACGGGAAGGCTCACCGCTGTCCTGGCGTCGACCAGATCGTCGAGGGAGCCTTGGAAAAACTGCTTATCGGTCAGGACGGAAAGGCAAGCGGCCCCGGCTTCTTCATAGCTGCGGGCGGTCTCGACTGGGTCGAAGTCTTCGGAGATCAAACCAGCCGAAGGCGAGGCCTTCTTGACCTCGGCGATGATCGCGGGCTTTTTGGCCTCAAGGGCCCGACGGAATCCGCGTCGCTTGGGGGTTCGGCGCTTGGCGAGGTCTTCTTGCTTGACGAGAGCGCGATCGGCGACCAGCTCCGCGCGCTTGCGAAGCACGATCTGGTCGAGGACCGACAGTTTCGAGGAATCCTGCTGTTGAGTCACCAGCCCACATCGTACTATTGAACCAGCTCGCTGCTCGGAAGGAAGCCGGATGCTCTGGCCCATTCTGACCACTTCGAAAGGCGGACAGCCTCCACCCCAGACGCCTCGGCGATGCGGTGGAACTTGCGGTCGGCGGTAACGAGCGGGATTGAATACTCTTTCGCGACAGCCAAGTAGACCATGTCGTACACCGAATGCCTAGCGGCGACGGCCTCTCGAAAGGCCGCTTGCGCATAGCTCAAGTGATCGGCGAAATGAAACTCGCTGAGCGAAGCGAGAAACTGCCTCACCCACATTTCAGCATCGGGCCGCCGGACGGCGCCGGTCTTCGCAGCCAGCCAAATCGCGTTCAATACCTCCGGAACGAATAGATCCGGGACTAAAACGTGGATCGTGCGGGTTGCGATTTCCTGATTGATGGCCCACGCCTCATTGATCTCTTCCGGCGGCCCGGCTAAGTACCACCGCGCCGCAACATTCGAATCGATAATGACCGAGCGAGCCAAGCGTCAATCCGCCGCCGCGTCCTTCAACTTCTGTGCGGCGGCTTCTAGCTCTGGCAAACCCCTGGCGCTGAATCCGCGGGCTCGGCGGTCCTCGATCATGGCCTCGACAGGGTCGAACCCGTTGGGGTAAGCCTTCTGCAAGCGCTTGCGCCGCCGCTCGGCCTCTTCGAGGCGCTTCTGGCGCTCTTCGAAGCTCGGCATTCGCACGGCCTGCGATTCCAACCACGTCAGGGCCTCCTGGTTGATCGAACGCCTCTGTCCTTTGGCTTCGTCGCGAAGTCGTTGCAGCAACTCCTCCGGGATGTTGCGGATGGTCAGGCTCGGCATAGTTGCATTATATAACTACGCCTATCGCGGTCGAGCCCGCATCCCGGCGGCCCAACGTAGGAAGCCTGCCAGCGCCGCCCTCTCGCGCCAAGCGAAACTGCAAAACCCCGGCCGGTCGATGGAGTCGGCGGGCGCGCCCCAGTAGGTCTCCACACGCCAACGCAGGTAAGGGCTCTTCCACGGGCGGAGCCGCGATCCACGGGAGGCATCCCAGAGAAATCCAACTCCAGCCGTGAGTTGTCGCAGCAAATCTACTTCGCGTAGTAGCCCGGGCGATGGCGCACTTTGTGGCGCTTGTTCTTGCCCGTCAGCTCGATCTTGATCCGCCGAAATCCCGGAGGCTTGTCGCCCGCCGGAGAGTACGTCAAGGTGTACTGGTTGCGGATGTCGTGGGCGATCTGCTGCGTCAGCGCGCTGACTTCGTCAACCGTCGTTGGGAAGTACGCCGGTCCGCCCGTGGCGCGGCTGACATACCGAATTGCCCGGCTGGCACGCTTCGCCGAGCCTTTTTCTTCTTCCGTCAGCAGGCCGATGGCGTAAATCGAGACGTTGTTCTCTTCCTGCTGTAGCTCGCGAACGAGGAGCTCGAGCTCGGTGTTTGACGAATTGTCCTCGCCGTCGGTGATGACCAGCAAGACGCGCTTGTCGTGCTGGCCCTTTCCCTTGACGTGATCGAGTGACATTTGGATCGCGTCGAAGAATGCCGTCCCTCCCCGGGAGTCGATGCGTTGGAGCGCATCCTGCATGCGGGCGATGTCGTTGGTGAAGTCGGCGTCGAGGTAAGCTTCATCGTTGAAATTCACGATGAAAACTTCGTCGTCAGGATTCGACGCTTTGACGAATTCGACCGCCGCGGCATTCACCTTGAGGCGCTTATCACGCATGCTGCCGGAGTTGTCGACCAAGATTCCGACCGACACCGGCACGTCTTCTTTGACGAAAAGTTTGACCTGCTGACGCTGGTCATCCTCGAAAATCTTGATGTCTGACTCGGTCAGGTCCGAGACGACGCGGTCTTGGCGATCGACCACGGTGGTGTGCAGGACGACGAGCTTGGTGTCGGAGGTGAAGATGGGGTCCTGGGTCTCTTGCGCGACCGTCGGCACGGCGGCAAGCAAGAGGGCCGCGGCCACAAGTCCGCCGATTCGATTCCGAGAGCGCATCTTTTTGGTTTATACCACCTTCGAGAGTAAGACGGGCGAGGCGTGCCTCGCCCCTACGCCGAGGCCAGGACCCGGCCTAGCGCGACGATGCGTAGTAGCCGTTGCGGAAGTAGGGGCGCAGCTGAGGCATGCCCCTGATCTTCTTGACTTCTACCTTGACGCGCCGCCACTTCCCGTCGCGGGCCTCGTTTTTTGGGACGTAGCCTAAGACGTACTGGTTCCTGAGCTCGATGCCGATCTTCTCGGCGATGTCGGGCAGCTCGTTGATGTTCTCGACGGGGAACTGGCGTCCGCCGGTCGATTCGGCTACCTCAGTCAACAGCCCCGGCCCAGCCATCTCTTCCGCCGTCCGTCCGCGCGAACCATAGGGTTCAAAGATCCCGATGGCATAGATCTGGACGTCGGATTCGCGCACCAGCCGTTTGATCTCGCGCTCGGTGTAGCGGCTCGAGTTGTCGCCGCCGTCGGAGATCACCAATAGCGCCTTCTTCGCGCCTTCTTTGGCCTCTTTCATTTTGTTGAGGGCCAAGTAGATGGCGTCGAGCAGAGCGGTGCGCCCTTTTGACTGGACGAACGTCAGCCGAGATTGGATGTCTTCGAGGCTGCGCGTGAAGTCGGAGACGATCTCGGGATGGTTGTTGAACTGGACCAGGAAGAATTCGTCTTCGGGGTTCGCGGTCCGGAAGAACTGGGCGACCGCTTCGCGGGCCTTGCTCATTTTGTGGCCCATGCTGCCGCTGGCGTCGAAAACAATGGCCAGGGATAGTGGCGCGTCTTCGGCGCCGAACTGGGTGATTTCTTGCCCGATCTTGTCTTCGAGAACCTTGAAGTGCTCTTTCTGAAGCCCCGTGACCATGCGGCCCATCGGGTCGGTGACGGTCACGTTGATGAGAACGAGGTCGACATCGGCGGTAATGACAGCAGCGCGGCGATCGGTCCCGCTCTGAGCTGGGTCGCTGGGCCGAGAGCGCAACTCCGGCCGCGCTTGGCTGTCGGTCTTGTCCTCTTCGGGGACGACCGGGTCGGCCGCGGCGCCGAAGGAGGCCCAGGCGAGAAACAAAAAGCAGGCCGCGAGCGTAGCTATAGTTGAGGGTTGGGTTGGCCGGAGCCGCTTGATTTGACTAACGCGATTCAGGATCGCCACCGCCTCTCCTTATAACTCTCTCTAATCGACGCTTCCGCTGCCGAGGATTCTAGCACAGGGCATAAAACCCACAACGGGTGAAAAGACACGGGCAGCGATTCCGCAACGAGGCTGAGTCAGAAGGCGGAAGTAGTTGGGAATCGAGGGATTTAGGGGCGTGGGGTGAAGGACGAGCAGATTCGCACGCGGTCCTGACCCGGAAATAGGTGGGGAATCGCAGGGCAAAGACACCCCGGCGGCTCTTGCGGCAGGGCCGCTTACTGGCAGGCGCGGGGTGGGCGGGGGAGTCGACTCGCGTGCTAGGGCGAGGGGCCCGTGGCCGCCTGATACAGCTCCGCCGCCATCACCCGCGCCCAAAAGACTCGCGGTTTGCCGCGCCGCAACGACGGTTTGAGGTTGCGGGCGACAAAAGCGTGGTAGAGATTGAATGCCAGAAACGTCGTCAAGAGAAACGTCTCGATGGCGTGGGGTTCGTGCTTGTAGATGTGGTCGGCATGCCAGCCGTTGACCAACTCGTTGAAGCCGCGGTTCTCGATGTCCCAGCGTTGATGGCCCAAGCGCACCAGCTGCGCCGTGGAAACTTGCCGCGACCCCAAAGTCGTTAGCCAAACCCAATCGCTTTGATGCTCGTGGAGCTCGCCGTCAAGCTGCGAGCGCCGCCGCCAAGTCTCCACCGAACGAACGACGCGCAAGGGCTGGGCGACCTGCGGCCACGATAATAAGCCCTCGTGATCCCACCATTGGCAATCGCGTGAGCGATACTCGCCCGCCTGTGGGGGCTGGGTTCGCCACAGTCCTTGAACGTCTTGAAACAGGTGGCGGCGCTCGTCCTTGAGCACGATGACGGCGTCCTTGCCGTGCGCCAGCAGAAAGTTCACAAACGTCGCGGCGGCGTAAAGAGCGTCGGCCAAGACAACATCAAACGCCCGTGGGTAAGCGGCTAGAACGCGTTCGAGCAAACGTTTGGCGGCGGCCAGCTCGTCCTCGCCGGGGAGTTGCGGTTCGGCGTCGAGCAACAGCGGAAGCGGTTCGCCTTGGATGTTGAATGGCGAGGCGGCGGGCGCGTCACTGAGCAACTGCAGCGTCACTTGGCGGTGATAGTACTGCAGCTGTTCGCCGTCGCTGCGCTGAATGCGGCGCTCGAGACAGCCTCCACAGCAACGGCGGTAGCTGGCGTGAGACTCATGACCGTCGATCACAGCCACCCCTAATCCGCCGATGCCGGGCAAGGCCTTGTTGCGCTTGAGGCGTTCATACAGCTGCCGAATCGCTTGCCGCAGCACGGCCGTGTCGAGCGAGCTGTAGACGCGGCCAATGGTGTCCGCGCTGGGCAGCTTGCGGCCCAGCCATTTCTTCCAAAACGGCGCCCCCTCGAGCGTTTCCAAAGCGTTCAGGCTGCCCAGCCGGGCCCAGAACAGCGCCAGCGTCGACTCGACGACAGCGCGGGTGGGGATGCGCGGCTTGGGGCGGGAATCCGAGACCCCGGCGAGAAGGCGGCTGCGCAGGCCGTAACCCTTCTCCGCGTACTGGATCAGACGTCGAAGAACGTCACTCCTCCCGGCGGTCTTGGAGCCGCTTCCACTCGCGCTCGGAGACCTCTTCGAGCAGCCGCTCGAGCTGTTGATAGTCGGCTACGGCCTGGCGCACGCGTTGCTCCCAGCTGCGCGGCACGAACAGCTGTTGCACCTTTCCCCGGCGCGAGCGCACCAGATAGAGCGAGGCGTGCAGTTGACCCTGGGCGCAGCGACAGTTGGGCTTGCCGCAGACGCGTTGGCGCGGCGCCACGGTGCCATGCAGCAACCAGCGGCCGTGGACCAGCTGGGCGATGCGGGAGCGCAGCTTACGCTCGGCATCGGCGAGGCTGGAGCGAGCCGGGGCTGTCTTCATAACTGATATATATACAACATACCAGAACCAACTGCGCTGCAACTCCTCAACAGGAATGCGAATCTGCTCGGACCACAGGCCCAGCCCCAAACACCCGCTAAATCAATGGTTTCCGACCCTCAGGGAAATTGGATGCGGAACCGCTGTGCGGGACCCGCGTCTCGCTGGCGCTGACCGAAAAAGTCGAGCGAAAGGACGATTGCAGCGGCTGCGGCGCCAGTCTGCGGTGCTGCCGCAACTGCCGCTTTTTCGATACAGGACGGAGCAATCAGTGCGCGGAAAACCAGGCCGAGCTGGTCTCGGACAAGCAAAAGGCGAACTTCTGCGACTACTTCGAACCGCGCACCGTGATCGACTTGGTCGGGGAACGCGCCGGGCGGAATGACGCCAAGAAAGCTTTTGACGACTTGTTCAAATAAACTTCAGTGCGTCATCGCGTAGATGATGTAGTTGATCCCAAAGCGGTACGCCAACGCAGTCATCGGTTCGGGGTACTCCGGCATGTCGGCGTGCTCCCAGGCGTCGCCCACATCCATGTTGTAGTTGGCGGCCACCATCAGGCGGCCCTCTTCGTCGAGAAGGCCTCGCCAATGCGGACCCGAGTCTTGGGGCACGGCAACGATAGCGCCTCCGGGGCCGCGTCTGAGATGCCGGAGTCCCGGTATTTGAGTTCGCTGATCGAGGGTGTACAGGACGCCGAGCGCTTCGTGGTCCTCGGCAATTTCGACGATCGGCAGGTCCGGGAACGCGCGCTGCATCGCCTCGCGAAAAACCGCCCACTGATCGGCGCCGTAGAAATCATCCACCACGAGAAATCCCCCACGCCTCAGATATTCGCGTAAGCGGTCAATTTCGGCCTCATTGAGATCCCAGTAGCCGGCCTGGGTCGCGTAGAGCCAGGGGTAGTCGAAAATCCGGTCGTCGGTCAGCGGCAGGTGACGGTTTTCGCCAACGTCGATCACCGTCAGCCGGCGGAGTCCTTGGATGAAGTGAGTTTCCGCGGCGGGCCAGTCCTGTATCCACCAGGGACGGCCGCGGCCGAATCGGCGGTTCGTCCACGAGAGCTGGACGTACTCCATGCGGATGAAGTGGAACTCGCCCTTGTCCTGGTCATAGGGCTCCTGTTCGGCCCCAAGAATGAGCCAGCCCGACGCCACAAGCGCCCCCACGCCGGACAAGACCAATGTTCGCAGGGGTGGCATGGCGAAGAATCGACCCATCGACAGTTTATCTCGCCTGATGGGGCGTCCATGCGGAACCGGGTGTGCGACATAAATGTGAGCGAAAGGCGTAACTGCAATGGTTAAACGCTTGTCCGAACGTACACCTTACGTGGGGCGCGGGCGCAGGCCATCCGAAACAATCATAGCCCCGGGATTCATCCCGGGGACTGGAGTTTCTACATATTTTACCCGTCAGCGGCGGCGCCGAAGGCCTGCCAGGAGGGTTTGAGCCCCAGCGGAGCCAGCAAATCGGGGTTTTCGACCATTTCTTTCCGCAACAGCGCCACCAGATCCAGACAAGAAGGCCTCTTTGCCTTTTTCCTCCATTTCGGCAGCGGCGCATAGGCCTCTCCGCGCCCCGGACCATACGCCAGCAACGACGCCAGCAGCAAAGCGCTGTACGCCGCCACCGCCAATACCGGTTGCTTCGGGACCGCCGTCTCGCTCCATAACTGCGCCTGTCCCACGCCCAACGTGTCCTTCTCTTCGCGGTGGTTCACCTCGATCTGCCAACGGTCGAAATAGATCTGCAACAGCTCGCGCGCCTGGCTGGCGAGGTCCGTCGTGAGTAGATACGCCGGCTGGCGGTAGTACATCTTGCTCGAAAGGCGCTTGCTATAGGGGGTCGGCGCGACCACCAACAAACGCAACGGCGTGCGCCGCGCCCCGCCCTGCCAGTACACCTCGTTGACCTCTTTATAACGGATCTTGCGGCGCTTGCCGCCGTAGAATAGCTTGGTCGTTTTCCAGACGATCGTCTCGTCGCGGCGCACCTGTTCGGGGCGGAACTTTTCGACCCCATAGAAGCGTCGCGAGCCGGTCGGCGCGGCTTTGCACAGCACAGCGTCCAGGCGCGTGCGAGCGATGAGCTCGGTGCGATCGCGCGGCGCCAGGAAAACGGTGCGGTTGCTGAAACTGCCGTCAAGCGACAACACCATCTTCTTGGCGATCCCGCCGGCGGCATCCAGCGCAGCCCGCAGCGGCGCCATCATGTCGACTAAACGTTGCGAGATGCGACAGCGCTTGCGCGCTTGTTCGTACTGCTCTCGCTCGGCGTCGCCGGCGCGTTTGCCGGGACGCTTGGGAACCGGCGCACATTCAAAACGCACCGGCAAGGCCCGCGCGCCGGTCTTGCCGCCGCGATCGAAGGGAACCAACAACGACGCTTGCAAGTAGCGCAACCCCAGCATCAAGTTCGCGTGAAACGGCGGCGAGCGCGGATCGTGTTGATAAAACGCCTGCTTGATCCTACGCCCCGTCTTGCGCAAGCGCGTGTCGTCGATCGCCACGCCCACCAACCGTGAGCGGCAAAACCCCAAGGCGCGCTTCCACACCGGCGCGAACAACTCTTGCGGACGCCACTTGCAGCGCTCGTGCAAAAAATAGTCCGCGCTCCAGCTGTTTTGCTCGCCGCCGTTGGTCCAAATAATGCGCGAAAGCGTGCGGCGGCCCAGGCAAACCAGGCCTCCCAGGCCTTGGCGCACCGCGCGTCGATGCGTGCGTTGCTGGGGAAAGGCGCGCCTCCAATCAGCGCTGATCGACAGGAACTGAGGAAGCAGCATGGGAACCTCCAGGGGACAGCTAATCCGGGCCGCGTAGCTAATCCGGGCTACGCAGCGCGAAAGTGTTCTTCGCGGTGCGCACAAAACGGTCGCCGCGAGCGATCTTCTTCGACAGCGCCGAGACGAGGCTTTCGCGGTCAACCGCACGGGAAAACCTGGCCTGAATGCCCTCGATCAACTCCGCGATATGCGGCGGACGCTCGGCTCCGGCGAGTATGTCATGGGCCATATCGACCTGAGACATACCTTGAGGCGAAGGGCGCTTGGGCCGGGGAGGGGGTTTCGATCGCAGCCGACGAACGGCGCGCAGCTGAGCATCGAGGGCTGATTCTAGGGTTTCCAGAAGAGTATCGCGGAGATCGTCGGGCATAGGCAGCGGCGCCGAGCGGGGCCAAGAACAGAATAGCTCAATCCTGTCGGTATGTCAATAACTATCTACCGACCTACCTCAACCATGGCCCTCCCCGTCCACAAATGTAGAAACTCCAGGCCCCGGGATTCATCCCGGGGAAACCGACCCGCTAGGCGCCCTTCTTCCGACATTCGGGTGCGATTCCGCGCCTGGGCGCGGAATCGCACCCGAATGGGGTCTGGGTCGCGCAGCGGCCGCTTTTGAATAGCCCAGCACCTAGGTAACACTTTTCCCCAACCACATAGGTAACAGTTTAAGGGTTGAACCAAGAGAAGGTTCTTTGCACGAAACCCTTCCCGGAAACGCTCGGGGGGCGCCGGGGGAGCGAGCCCGTAGGGCGAGCGGAGGAGGCGCCCCCCGAGCGTTTCCGCCGCAGTCGGTGCTCCCCCCTGCCCGGCCGCGGGCCCTCGAATAGGCTACGCTCGAGCCAGTCCAGCTCCAGCGGCCCAAACCAGACCGCCCAGCCGTGCTCATGCTCTTCCAGGCCCACCGTCTCGCCCGCCAGCGTCTCGCTGAGAAACAACTGACGCCCCAGCAACCCAATGTCGCCCTTGCTCTGCACTCGCCGCGGCAGCATCCGATCCGGATACTCCAGCTCCGGCAAGCGCTCCGGATACGGCCTCCACGACGGCTGATACACGCTCGCCGGCGTTGCCATCGCTAGCGATTCGTGCGGACGCTCCTGGTTGTAGATCTGCCGAAAACGATCGAAGGCCCGCTGTTGCGCTCGCAAGTTGCGCTCCGGCGGCGTCGCCGTCTCGGCCTTGAGCGTCCGATGCATGCGCTCATAACGCCCGTTTTGCTCAGGGTGTCCGGGGTCGATTCGCTGCAGTTGAATCCCGAGCCGGATCCACCACACGCTGAGCCGCGAAAGCCCCGCCAAGCCCGTCGAGGCGAACGGCGGACCGTTATCGGAAAGGATCCTCGTGGGCAGGCCGTACTCCCGGAAAGTCGCTTCCATCAGCGGCCGCACGTGCGCCGTGTTGCTGCGCGCGACCCTTTGACAACGCAACAGATAGCGGCTCGCCGTATCGGAAATCGTCAGCGGATCGCAGCGTTTGCCGTCGCCGGTGTCGAACCAACCCTTGAAATCGATCGCCCAAACTTGGTTGGGCGCCTTGGCGCTGGTGAGCTTACTGGAAGGCGTGGCGTGGCGCCGGCGCTTACCGGGGTGGGTGAGTCCGTGGCGTTTCAGCAGCGCCCCGATAGTGGAGTGCGCCGGCCAATTGATGTCAGGGTTGGTGCGCTCGAGTCGCGCTTTGAGCTTGTCTTCGCCCCAAGTGGGATAGCGCGCCCGCAAGGCCAGGATCTCTCGCTCGATCTCGGCGGGAAAGGCTTGCGCTTGCCGTTTGGGCGCTTTGGATTGATCGGCCAATCCGGCGACGCCTTGTTGGGCGTAGCGATCGAGCCATTTGTAGCCGGTCTTGCGGCTGACGCCGAAGCGCCGACAGACGGCGGCCATGGCATCCTCCCGGGTTAGAACCTCTTGAACGAATCGCAATCTTTCGTCTTGCACACGGGCCTCCTTCCATCCCAAAACAAAAGTCCTTCTTTTGTTCTAGGATGCCAATGTGTTACCCATGTGATCGGGGAATTGTGTTACCTATCTGCCCGGGCTATACCCCTCCAGGCCCCGGGATTCATCCCGGGGCTATGATTGTTCGGCCAAGCGCCGCCGGCAGTCACAAAATTTGTCGCGCACCATGCGGAACCCGCTCCCTCCCGGGTTCCGCCAAAGCTGAGCTACAGCCGACTGTTAAGTGAAGAGCATTGGGCTTAGTCGAGCTGGCCTGTTGGCGAAGGCGTTTTCACCAACGTGAGCATAATGAGATCGGCCGGCCGGAACCTCAACCGTGAAAGGTTGCGCACCGGCGCCTCGCCGCCCGCTAGGTGTTCGATGACGAAAGTCCTCAACTCGAGCGAAGACATCCCGAGCACGCCGGCCGCTTCCTCGAAGTTGTATTCCGACTTGCCGTCTGCTAGTGATAGCTGTGTGATATCCATTTTGATTCCGTCCAATTGAGGCGATTGTAGGGCCGAGCGGCTGGCGGGTTGAATCCGCGAATGAGCCTAGTTCAGGCGGGGGGCTTGCCCGAAATCCCTAGGGGCGCGCTTGTACTCCCGGTCTTACAACGAGGAGTATGCACGGGAGATGGTCTATGACTCTTGGGGCGCCACATAAGAAGGGCGAGTCATGCCTCGCCCCTACGGACACGGCGGGCCGTTCGCGACGTACGGGCCAGACAGCATGCCTGGCCCGTCTTGCCGAGGAACTAGTCGTCAGCCGAGGCGTTACCGGAGGCCAAGGTCACCTCGACCCCGTCCAGGCCCATCTCCTCGATCTCCGAGAAATAGACCTTTCGCTCCTCGTCCATCGCCAGGTTCGCCAGCATGACCGCGATCGAGTCTTGGATGCCGACTTCGATGTCAGCCTTGGGATGGCCGCCGTCGAGGATATGGTTCAAGAAGCTCTCGAGCTCCTTGTACTCGGGATCCTTGTCTTCGGCCGGAACCATGATGCCCTTGTTGTAAGCCCAGCGCCGGGCGAACCCGAGCTCTTTCTCGATGAACCCGACGCCGTCGGCGTTGAGGTCCGCGTAGTTCGGGTCGATCGGGATGCCGTCGCCCTGCGCGAGCTCGTCGGTTCCAACCGTGGAGCCGGCTTTCCAGGCCTCGGCCGCTTCCTCTTTCTCCTTCTCGCCGCCCATCTTCTTCTTCATCGGATCGATGAAGCGCATGCCCTCGCCGTAGGGGATCAAAGTCAGCTCGACCGCGCCGTCAAGACCCATCACGATCTCGCGGCAACCATCGCCCGGCACCCTGCGGCCCTCGATGTGCCGGTTCGTCGAAATGGCGCTGTACTGCAGCTTTTGGCCGGTGGGATACTCAAAGACCAACTGAATGTTGTCGTAGATGTCGCGGCCGTCCTTCCAGTAATCCAGTCCGCCAACGCCCATCACGCTCGTCGGGTGAGAGCCGAAGATCCAGTCGGCGACGTCAACTTGGTGCGACATCAGCTCGGCGCAAAGACCGCCGGAATATTTGCGGAACAGGCGCCAGTTGATCTGCTCGAACAGCGCCTCGTCCTTGACCTTCCGTACCCAGTTGGTGTTGCGGTGCCATTGGGCTTGGATGTGCGTGACTTGGCCGATAGCGCCGGCGTCGATCAGCTCCTTGGCGCGGCGGTAGAAGTCGCTATAGCGCCGCTGCAGGCCGACTTGGACGACGAGGTCCTTGTTTTCCTCATGAACCTTGCGTAAGCCGTGCACCTCCTCCGGCGTGAAGACCAACGACTTCTCGCAGAAGACGTGCTTGCCCGCCTCGAGGGCCGCCGACATTATCGGATAGTGCATCCACAGCGGCACGGTGCAGAAGATCGCTTCGACTTCCGGGTCTTCAAGCAGCTTGCGGTAGTCGGTATAAGGAGTCGGCTTGCCGCCGAACAGCTCGAGAGCTTGCTTGAGGTTGGGCTCGTAGATGTCGCAGATGGCGACGCACTCGCCGGCGTCGATGTGCTGCAGGTGGCGTTCGAGCAGGCGGAAGCCGCGGCTGCCCGGCCCAACGAAACCGTACTTGACCTGGGTGTCGCGCGCCTTGGCCTTGCGGACGAGAGGACCGCTCGTCACAGCAGCCGCCGCGGCGGTCACAGCTCCAGCAGTCTTGACGAAATCGCGACGGTGGATGTCGCCTTTCGGGGTTTCGGGAGTAGTCGAATCGGTGCTCATGAACGCCTCGGCTGGAGGAAGGATCCTCGGCAAGTATTCTAGCGAATCGGCGTCGGTAGCAGCTTGACGCGCCGATCTGATGATCTGATGCATCACAAAACGAGCCCGCCGCCGGGCGCCGGGCTCAATTGGTCCGTCGCAGCCGTGGAAATGACGGTCTTACAGTCCACGTGGGAATGCTCAACGGACAGTTTGTCCGTTGGCTTCAGGGGCTCGGCCATACGCCTAGTTGACCCCTCTCCAGCGGTCGAGGAGCGTGTTCAAGGTTTCTCCCGTGGGCGGGACGAAGGCGGCCGGATTCGGGCTAGCGACCTGTAGCGGCTGGCTGTCGCCGACTTCTCCTTGCCAACGTTTCATCACCGCTGTCAGCTCATCAATGCGCCGGCGCTGGTTCGAATCGCCGGAAAGGTCATTGATCTCGTGCGGGTCGCGCCCCAGGTCGAACAACTGCGTCTTGTCGATCCGCGGGAACCGGATCAGCTTGTAGTCCCCCTGCCGCACGGCGCGTTGGGAATCCTTGTAGGCCAGGAAGACGCTGTCCCGAGTCGACGACGTTTGGCCCTTCATCACCGGAACGAAACTCTTCCCGTCGAGCCCGTCTGGGATTGTCCCGCCGAGCAGATCAACCACCGAAGGGTAAATATCGTGCAGGTACACAAACGCATCCGATCGGCCCTTCGGCACGCCAGGCCCGGCCAGGATCAGCGGCGCCTTCATGCTGTGCTCGTAGACGCTCTGCTTGCCGAACAGCCCGTGGCTGCCGACCGCCAAGCCATGGTCGGAGGAGAAGATCACAATCGTGTTGGCAAGATCCACCGAATCGAGCAGGCGGCCCAAATGCCCATCCATCGCCGTGATGACGGCGTAGTAGTCATGCAGGTGCTTGCGAACTTCATCCTTCGTACGCGGCCAAGGCGCCAGCGTCTCGTCGCGGACAATCATCTCGCCGTTGTCGAACCCCAGCTGGGGCAGGTAGTTCTTGGGCAACGGAATCTTCTCGCGCTCGTAAAGCTTCATGTACTTGTCGAGCGCCACCCTCGGATCGTGCGGGACCGAGACCGCCAAGTAGAGGAAGAATGGCCTCGACGCGTCGCGATTCTTGACGAAGTCGATCGCATCATCGACGATCTTCTTCCCCGGCTCCCCGGTGATTCGTTCCTCGTGGTGGTTGACGTAGGCCGTGTGGTCGAACTTCTTGTGGATCAGCTTCGCCACGTTGCCAATCTTGCCGTGGTGATAGGTTTCGTACCCCAGCGACTTCATCGAGTCGGCGAAATTAGCCTTGTCGCCCGAGGCGTAGTTGCGAGTATCGCGGCCGCCGACCTTGCCTTCGTGGCGGAAGTAGACCCGTCCGCTGAGCAGCATATTTCGGCTCGGCAGGCAAACCGCGCCCTCGTTGCTGCCGAAGCAGTAATTGTTGTTGAAGACGTAGCCGCGCTCGACCAACGAGTCCAGCACAGGGGTCTGAATATGCGGGTTGCCGAGGGCCGCTATCGTGTCCGCGCGCTGGTCGTCGGTGAAGAAGAACAACACGTTCGGACGGTCTTGGGCGGCAAGCAGCATCGGAACCGCTACAGCGAGGATCAAGGTCTTACTCATGGCGACCCCAGTCTAGCCTGGTTTAAGCCCCCGTAAATATGGGAGAATGGAGAAATGAAGACGACCCTGGAGATTCCAGACGCGGTATTCCGACGCGCAAAGGCCAGAGCAGCCGCAAGCGGCCTTCCGCTAAGGCAGTTCGTCACCGACGCAGTGGAAGAGAAACTGCGACAGGGGTCCCGTGACTCCGATCGTCCCTGGCTGAAACTTGCGGGAAAGCTCAGCCACCTCAAGGGCGAAACCGCCAGGATCAAGAAACGGATTACGGACGAATTCGAGAAGGTCGAGCCCGAGGACCGGCTTTGATTCTCGACACAAACGCTTTGTCTGCCCTAGCCGATGGCGAACGCCCAGCGATCAACCGGTTGAGCGCGGCCGCAACGGTTGCGAGATTCCGGCTGTTGCGCTCGGCGAATACCACTACGGGATTGCCGGATCTCGCCACACCGACGAGTATGAGAGCTGGCTAAAAGAGTTCCTCGCGATCACGCCCGTACTCGCGGTCACCGAGGATACGGCTCAGCGTTACGCCGACATTCGGATTGAGCTCAGGAAAGCCGGCAAACCGATTCCTGCCAACGATTTATGGATCGCGGCGCTGTCGAGGCAACACTCGATGCCCGTGATGAGCCAAGACGGACACTTCGATCACGTGCGCGGCCTCCAGCGGCTCGACTGGTAATCTTCCCAGCTCGGTGCCAGCCGTCTCATGCCGATACTGTGTCATTTCGACACACGGCATCTTTCGGCAGATTCAGTCGGCGCATCGCCCGCCGCCAACAACATCTTTACCATCAGTAACTTAGCAGTGCCAAAAAGGCTGCCTCCCAGGCTCGCCTCAGCCTCGGAACGGCCCTTCGCGTGCTATTGTTATCTCGCACGAGGGAAATCCAAGCGGATTCCTGCGATGGGGCGGAATCGAATTCAGATCAAACGGAGCGCCGGGGCGCTCTTGGCGCTGCTGCTCGCGGCCGCGCCCTTGCACGCCCAGCTCGACTCGGCGGCGGTCGTGGCCGAATCCGTGGGCGACGTTTCGGTCCTGCGCGACGGCCAGCCCTGGGCGCTGTTCAACGGCGACTCGATCGAGGTCGGGCAAACGATCGTCACCGGCACGGACGGCTGGGCTAGGCTCCAAGTCGCCGACGGTAGCTTCTTCTTGGTCTACCCTGACTCCCATGTGGTCTTCCGCAAGAACCCGGGCAGCCTGCGCGATCTGATCGACATTTTCCTCGGCAAAGTCAAGGTTTACATCCAACACCTCGGCGATCGGCCGAATCCACATCGAGTGTACTCGCCGACCGCCGTCATCTCAGTCCGAGGGACGACCTTCCTGGTTTCCGTCGAAGAAGACGAGACCACGACCGTCTCGGTGGAAGAGGGGCTCGTTGACGTCAAGCATCAGCTGTTTCCATCTCGCAAGGTGACCTACGTCGAGGCTGGTCAAACGCTTGTCATTTACCCGACCGTGCCGCTAGCGAAGTCCCGCGTGGATGGGCTCCGCGCGGTCCACATCGCCGAAGACGTCGCTCGGACCGCGGCCTCGATCTGGCAGAGGATTGGGCGAGGCGGAGGCGGCAACTCCGGCGGCGGGGCAGGCGGCGGCTCAGCTCCGGCGCCCCCGCGGCCGCTGCCTGGCGACACGGAAGCTCCCGCTCCGCCGCCGGCGCCGCCGGATTAGGCGGGTCTTTCCGATTGAGCCCCGAGCCGGGGGCGTCCGGCGGGGATGCGACCTTCTTGGCTGCGAAACTGCCCTTCCGCGGGCGCGGGCTGAGGTAGTGCGGACCTTGGGCTATCCGAGGGGTTGCCGCGGAGTCACCTAGGTAATCGCGACATCCGAGCGAGATTTGGGCGCGAGGCTCAAACGGCTGCCGCACTCCACCATTCGAAGATCTTTCCTGTTCATGAGATCGATGGACGTCGCAGGGAAGTCGTTCGTCGCGATGGCCTTAATCGAAGGCGCTTCGCTCTCCAAGAAGATCCGTCAAGGATGATCCGGCGCGATCGAAAAGGATAGCCTACGCCCCAGGCATGTTGTAGTAGAACTCCTCCAGCACGATCTTGTCGTTCTCGACCGTGTAGAGGGCCATTTCCGACCTCTGCCTCCGCCGGCCGGTAGCCCTCGGCGTAACGTCCGAGTGGAACCGCACGGCGAACTGATTCCCGCCCACGAACGGTCCGTCAGCGGTAACGCCGTGGATCTCATGGTTCGCCACCCACCACTCGTACTTGCCGCGAACAGCTTCGATTCCCTCCAACCGGGACGGCATTTCCGGCGTCCCCTCGATGCACTCCACGCTGACGATGTTGTCCCCGTAGTGCTTGTCGATCGCTGCCTTGAACTGCCCCTGGCGACAAAGATTCACGAGATCATTTGCGATATCGACGGCTGCCACGATGAATTCTCCTTCTTGATTACGAGCCACTGTCCAAAAGCGAGCAGTATGCGCCCGACCGCCCATTCTAAGTCATCTTTGTTGGTCACGAGCGGTGGTGTGATGCGGATCACGAATTCGTGCGTCTTCTTGCAAAGCAGACCCATTTCCTTGAGCTTCTCGCAGTTAGCTCTGGGGCCGGCACGTTGAGCTCGAGGCCCGACCAGAAGGCCCCGCCCTCCGGCCTTGATCGGGACTAAGCTCATCAAGGCAAATCAACTTAGGCCTCATCAGCCGAAAGGCGCCGCAATGTCGAGTTGGCTTAGTTCCGGCACTTGAGAGCCGGTCTGGCCTGCTCGGCGGTACAATCTCAACGTCGTGATCGGCCAGTCCATCAGTCACTACAAGAGCCTCTCCAAGCTCGGCGAGGGCGGCATGGGCGTCGTCTACAAGGCCCAGGACATTGCTCTTCAACGCACGGTCGCGCTCAAATTCCTGGCATCCCATCTGGTTTCAAACGAGGATGTCCGCAAGCGCTTCTTGCGGGAGGCTCGCGCCGCCGCGGCGTTGAATCATCCCAATATCTGCACGGTATACGAAGTCGGCGATAGCGCCGGGCGGACGTTCCTGTCGATGGCCTACCTCGAAGGCCAAGAGCTTGCGGCTCAAATTGCGGAAGGACCGATCGAAGTTGAACGGGCGCTCGGGCTCGCGACCCAGTTCGCCGACGGTCTGGCCGACGCGCACTCGAAGGGCGTCGTCCACCGCGACATCAAGCCCGCCAACCTTTTCGTTACCAACAGCGGCCGGGGCGTCATCCTCGACTTCGGACTGGCGCAGCTGGCGTCGGCCGACTCCAAGCTCACTCGCGAAGGCACGACCCTGGGCACTTGCGCCTACATGTCCCCCGAGCAAGCTACCGGACCCGACGTCGACGCCCGGACCGACGTCTGGGCGCTCGGCTGCGTGCTGTATGAAATGCTCGCCGGCCACCCGCCTTTCCAAGGCCAATACGAGCAGGCGATCGTCTACTCGATTCTCAACGAGAAACCGGAGCCGCTCCCGGCCTCGGCTGAACGTTTGCAGGATATTTGTCCTCAAATGCCTGACAAAGGCCCCGGAGGGACGCTACGGCGACGGGAGCGAGTTGCTGGCAGCCCTGCGCAAAGCCCGTTCGTCGGACCCCGAAGCGAAGTCCGCCTCCACCGGCGAGCAGCCGGCTCAGCGCCCGTCGATTGTCGTGTTGCCCTTCCAGAACCGTGGCCGGGACGAGGAAGAAGAATACTTTGCCGACGGCGTCACCGAGGACGTGATCAGCACTCTCGGCAAGATCGAGGGTTTGCGCGTTATCCCGCGTGGCTCGGCGTTTCAGTTCAAGGGCAAGCGGCCGGCGCTTCATGAGCTCGTCAAATCGCTGCGGGTAACTCACGTCTTGGACGGCAGCGTTCGCCAGGCTGGGGATCGATTGCGAATCACGGTGGAGTTGATCGAGGCGGGGGAAGGAGATCAAGTCTGGACCGAGCGCTATGACCGCATGATGGCGGACATTTTCGATGTCCAAGACGAGATCTCCCAGGCGATCGCTGACGCGTTGAAGGCGAAACTTACCGGCGCTACGCGGTCGACCGGCGTCCGCCGGACCAAGAGTATTGATGCCTATCAGATGTACTTGAAGGGCCGCCAGTGCTGGGCCACCTGCTCGGAGTCCGGTCTGCGGAAAGCGATTTCTTGTTTCGAAAAGGCGCTCGAACACGATGGGCAATACCCGGAGCCTCGTTCCGGGCTGGCCGACGCTTACCTATTCTTGGGCTGGTTCGGATTCGCCCCGCCACGCGAGGTCATGCCCAAAGCGAGGGAGGAAGCGCTCCACGCCCTAGAGTTGGACGCGACCATCGCTGAAGCATACGCTTCCTTGGCGGTAGTTCAGTACGCCTACGATTGGGATTACGCCGCGGCGGAGCAGTCGTTTCGGAAGGCGATCGAGCTTGATCCGACAGCGGGCCCCCCGCGATTCCATTTCAGCGTCTTCCTCGATGTCTGCGGTCGATCCGAGGAGGCCCTGAAACAGTGTCGTACCGCTCTCGAGCTTGATCCTTTGAACTCTTTCGCTAATCGACGCCTTTCCGGGACGCTGCTGTTTGCCGGTGACTGGGAGGCTGCGCTGGAGCAAGCGCTGAAGACGTTGGATGTCGACCCGAGCTATTCCCCCGTCATGCTGAACGCGGCCATGGCTCACTACATGCTGGGGCGCCCGGTCGAAGCGCTGCAAACGGTGGAAGCAGCTCGCTCCCTAGCTCCCGAAGACCCATTGACCCTGGCCCACTTAGCCATGTTGCAGGCGGGGGCCGGAAGGGCCGGAGACGCACGCCGGACGGTCGAACATATGGAGGCTTTGAGGTCGCAACGATACGTCGGCGCCGCTGTTATTTCATGGCCGTATCTCCACCTGGGCGACATGGACGCCGCATTCGGGTGGCTGGAAACCGCCCTCGAAGAACGGGACTCTCTGCTGTCAATGATAGGGTGTTTTCCACTCTTGAAGGGATTCGCAAAAGACCCGCGAGTGCAGGATGTTTTACGGCGAATCGGCATTCCGTAGCGCGGAAATCGGAGCACCCTGCGTGAGCAGGGTGTTTCTTCCAAAACCGCCCGCTGACGCAGGCGGCTCCGAGACTACGATGCCGCGGTCACGCCCGTGATTCGGTGTTCCCCGCCGTGTTCGAGCCAGCTCGCACAATCAGGTGTAAGCTCTCGTTCGACGGCAGCGCGAGCCTGCTCCAGCTCCTCCTCGGTCAGCACCCCTCGCCAGCGACCGTTTGTGCCCTTGTTCATGAACGTTTGCCCGCCGCCGCGAAATAGCTCACCCGCCTCCGGAAAGATCTTGGTACTAAAATCCTTCTTCATACTCTTGAACGAGATTCGCTCGAGTATTCCCGGGAGAAATTGTTCGTCAATCGGGATGTCGAGATGGCTCGCGATGCGCCGGACTTGCCGCTCGGGGTCCTCGAGCAAATCGGCGAAGTGGACCAGTAGGATGTTGGGCAGGTGACGGAAATCCCACCATGTTTGCATGTGGTGGAGGTGTGACCAGTAAGGGTAGCCCGAGCTCTCCCACTCGTACCAGCCCTTATCGATCCACATCCGCCACAGCTCGTGAATGTCTTCGATATCGAGAGGGAATTCGCGGCCGAACGATTCAGCTCTCTCCCTGAAGGCCGCCTTGAGCTCGTCCGTATAGCCCGACTGGTGGTTCCAGACGGACATGAAGACGTCACGGATGTCGCGGCCCACGACGATGTAGCGGGCGGTCTCGAAGAAGGGCAAGCCGTCAAGGGCTAAGTGGGCTTTGATGAAGCGGCGATGCGTCTGGGCTTCCAGCGCCCGTGCGATCTCCTCGAGCGGTGGAACCGCCATGTCCAGCCAAGGCGCCATCGCGCTGACCGGCGCGGGAAATTGGCCGTCTTGAAACAGCAGATTGGCGACGATCGTCTGCATCCAGGTCGTGCCCGTCTTGTACGACGTCGAGATCACGATGTCGCCGGGGCGGTGGTTGTAGACCCGCCAGCGCGTGCTGTCAATCACGGGGTGGTTCGTATATTCGTGTAGCTTCTTTGGGTGGTTAGCGCTCATCTGACTCCTCTCAACTCCCTCAGGAGTCCCGGCTTTCGCCGAAAGGCCAGTCTAGTCGGGCCGGGGGCCGCGCCGCAAGGCGAGTAGTCGGAATTGTACGAAGACATCCGCGAGTGGGAGACGGCTCCAGGTCTATCAAGAAGAGCGACTTAGCCTTCTTCTGACGATAGATGTCTGAAAATCGCCTTCCGCCTAAAGATCACACACTGAGCTCAGTTCAGTGCGACCGTTCAGCGGTACAATCTCGCCATCTCGGACGGCCCTGTCCGCAGCCTTACGTACCCTATTTACGGCGACCCCCACTAGGACCTCAGATTAGAACGAGAGGGGGTTCCGGGCGGTCATGGCGCTCGCGAGTCGAAACAGCCAAGTTCAGCGCCAGCGGTACAGCGGGAAGACCTGCAGCTGGATCTTGAGCTCATCAAACGTCGTCGGCCGGTAGAAATGCCGGTAGTGGATTTTGATGTTCGAGTTATCGAGCGGCAGGTCGAAATTCACCCCGGCGTCGAACCATTTTTGGCGGACCGGGCCTTGGACGAAGGTGTCGTACTCGGCGACCAGCGTCACTTTTTCGTGGACCTGGACCAGCGAGCGGAACCAAGCGGCGTCGGCGTTCAGGCTCCCATCGCGGCCACGAATGTAGGCGGCTTTGAGGGTCAGGCGTTTGTGAGGCTCGAGGGCGGGGTCGGCGGCGGCGCGACGTTCGATTGCCAATAAGCCGTTGGGCCCATCGCGGCCTTCGTAGTAGGCGACGCCGAGGCGGGCGCGCCTGCTCCCGAACGGTGTCTGGATGAATCCGTAGACGTCTTTGTGAGAGTTCTCGTCTTTGGCAAAGCCGTTCCCATCGACCACGCTGAGGTTGTAGGTCAGATCGCCCTGTTGACCAATGAGGAAGACGCCGCGCTCCCGGGGCGGCATCAGGCTGGTTCCCGCCGGGAAATCAATCGTGTCGATGAACCAGGGGCCCACTGTCCAATCGGCAATGAAGGGCAAGTAACTTTGACCGGCGCGAAGCTCGAGGTTCTGGGTTGGGTGGAAGCCGATGTAGTAGTCCCACCAGGCCGGATTGGGGTGAAACTCATACTGCAGCCGGACGTTGAATTTCGGGTGGATCTTCCCGTCGGACCAGTAGCGCGCGCGCCGGACAAGCACGTCAGCCGGGGAGGCGGTGGACTCGAGGGCCCGAAACTGGAAGCGTCCGCCAATTTGCCAGTCGCTGAGTTGGGCCTTGAGCGGCAGCCCGAGCAGCCCTGCCAGGACGCAGACATACCAGGTACAATGCCTCGGCATGAAGCGCACTATTCTGCCACTGTTTGCCATCGCCGCTTTGAGCGCGCCGCTTACCGCCGAACATCGAGTGGAGAAGAACGTCGTCTACGGAATGTACTCCGGGCTGGCGCTGCTGATGGACATTCACTATCCCGAAACCCCGAATGGGTACGGAGTGGTTCACGTCTCCGGCAGCGGATGGACCCGCGGGATGAGCTTAGATGCGCCCGCGCTCAAGGAGAGCGGCCACGTCCGAATCGAAGGCGCGCCGGTCGTCGCGGCCGGCTACACGCTCTTCACGATCAACCACCGGGCGCTGCCGCGGTTCCAATACAAGGAAATCATCGGGGACGTTCAGCGCGCCGTGCGGTTCGTGCGCTATCACGCGAAAGACTATGGGATCGACCCCAATAAGATCGGCGCGTGGGGCGGCTCGTCGGGCGGGCACTTGGTCTCAATGATGGGCGCTCTTGACGGCGAGGGCGACCCCGACAACGAGAGCGAGATCAATCGCGTGAGCTCGAAGGTGCAGGCTGTCGTGGCCCGCGCGCCGGCGATCGATCCAGGGGGATTGGGCGGCTCGGCGACGGTCGGTTTGCTGCTGGGAGCAAGGATCCGCGAAGGTCTCGATCCGATGTCCGATGAAATGCGGATTGCTCGCGACGCTTCGGTGCTGACATACGTCACCCCGG
This sequence comes from Bryobacterales bacterium, assembly GCA_965247515.1. Classification (GTDB taxonomy): domain Bacteria; phylum Acidobacteriota; class Terriglobia; order Bryobacterales; family UBA6623. Next base: position 4,761,684 of record OZ252029.1, read on the forward strand.
ACGATCCGCCGTACCTACTGCTCCACGGCGACAAAGACGATACCGTTCCGCTCTCCCAGTCGGAGCGGCTGCGTGATGCATTGAAAAAGGCCGGGGTCCCGGTCGAGTTGGTGACGATCGAAGGGGCGGCCCACGGTCCGAGCATGCCCGGCGCGAAGGCGCCGGCGAGGCTTGGCGAGCGGGCCGCAAAGTGGTTCGACAAGCACCTGCGGGGCATGAGCTAGCGCTTGACCTTCGAGTCCTATCACGCGCATAAAAATTATCGATTTGGTATCGCCCGGGTCTCTCGCTAGTCTGAAACAAGCAGACCCGGACCGCGGCTGCAACCCCAACTCATGATAGCCTCGCCGTTTTTCGGGTCGCCCTCGGACGGATCTTCCCCCCGCCAGCGAGCAGAGTTTCGCCGCCAACTTCCTGAATTCGCGTCGGTTATGGGATGGATCGGGCGATCGGCGTCTGTCTACAGGTTACTTGTGCGGCAGCGAAACCCCCAACGCATTGAGGATTTCTGTTTGGCGGGCGTCGGGAATCGGCAGCCGTGTGACGCTGGTCTGCTCATCCACTCGGTATTCCAATAGACACAGTCGCCCCAACGCCGCCAGCGCGTCCGGCAAGGTGATCGCGTGCGGGTCGTCGTCGGTCGTGCCAAACGCCGCTTGTATCCGCCGTTCCAATTCGCGGCTCAGCTTCAACGCCAGCATGCTGCACAACACATGTCCTCGGGTGCGGCTTTCTTTGCGCACGAAGATCGGCCGCACCTCGAGCAAGCCCGTCTTCAGCTGCCGAAAGTCGCGCTCCACCCGCTGCAGGCTCACGTAATGGTCGTGCACTCTTTGGCTGCTCATGCGCTCGGAGGCGACATCGGTCACGACCACGTAACAGCCCGCCAACTCCAGCGCCTGCTCGATCGCCGCCTGCTGGCGCTCGACGACCAGCGTACGTCCCTGCAAGCGCAACTCGACCAATTCTGTCAGCTTGTGACGCGCCAGCCAGGGCTTGAGCTGGCGCAGTCCGGCCGCGGGCTCGCAACGGGAAGAGGCCGTGACTTTCTGGTTGCGTCGGTCGAGCTTGCCTCCCAGCTTGGCCAGCTTGTCCTCGAGCCGCTGCCGTTGCCGTTTGGCTTCGGACTCGTTGAGGCGCAGCACATAGCGCACGCCGTCGGCTTCGACCTCGCAGACTTGTTCAGCGAACAGCTCCAGTTGCAGCACCCCTTCGCTCAAGCGCCGCCGAATCTGGGGATCGGTCAGCGCCGTGATGTAGCGCAGCCCGGCCTCCCCCAGCGCCTGCTTGCCCTTGCTCTTGACCATCCCGCGGTCGCCGACCAAGACCAACTCCTCGACTCCGAACTGCTCTTTGACGATGCGGATCTGATCCGGCACGGTCGTCGGATCGTTGCGGTTGCCGGCAAACACCCGCACCGCCAGCGGCTCGCCCTGGTCATCGGCCAGCAGTCCGATCACAATTTGCTTCTTGCCGCGCTTGCCGTCGCGATTGTAGCCGTACTCGCCCAACGCGTTGTGCAGGCCTTCGAAGTACGAGCTGGTGACGTCGTAGAGCAGCAAGCTGGGCGGGGCTCCGCGGCGCTCGAGGTAGTAGCGGTATAGCGCTTGCTCGATCTTCACTTGGCGGGCGCTCAGATCATCGAGGGCGGCGTAGAGGTCGTCTTCGTCGAAGGCGCCCAGACCCAGCACTTCTGCGACGGCCTGATCGGCGGCCCAGCGCACGGCCGAGAGCCGCGATCCTTGGTGGGCCAAGCGCGCCAGCACCAGGAACAAGGCGAGTTTGGCGGCCCGCGTTCGACCCAGCGCGGCGGTCAGGCCCAGCTCATCGGCGAGTTGCTTGAGCGCGAAGAGCAGGCCAAAGACGGGGCCGCAGACGGGAGTGGCGGGAAGCTGATCGAACTCGCCGCGGAGGGCGCGCCGGAGGGCCTCGACGCGGACGGGGCGCCAGCAGGAGAGGTTGGCGAGGGTGCGTTTTTTGACTCTGCCGTTTTGGCGGAAGGATTAGCGCAGCAAGACGGCGGGCGGCGAGTTGCGATTGGGGACGGACTCAACATACATGGGTATATTATATCACAAATAACACAATGAATAAACGATACAATAGCATAATACATGGGTACACTAAAAGCGCCCCCCCCAACGTGTTAAAGCCAAGCAAGCCAAGCAGTTAGCCCGTCAAACGAGCCTTCCGCTGGGGGGAAGATCCGTCAGAAGCAGCGGGCGCATCGCTACGAAGCCAGCCGCCCTCGCGAATGGACCCAGCGGCAGCTTGCTGGGGACCTGCTGCAACGGGCGTTCGCTGGGTCGGCTCGGACGCTGATGGTCGGAGCGCTCTCAGCCAAAAAAGCCTCTAAGGAAGAGCTGGCCGAGATGCGCAGAGTGCTCGACGAGTACGAGGACTAGCCATGACCCCGCTTGACACTCCTGTGATCGCAGCCGTGAGCTCGGCCGTGATCCATTTTCTTTGGCAAGGGGCGGCGCTCGCGGCCATGCTGGCTCTCGTCCTGCCGAGTTTCAAGACCGCAAGCGCTCGATACTTGGTCGCCAGTTCGGCGTTGCTTGTGATGCCGCTTGCTTTCGTGGCGACGTTCGTTTGGTCGATGGCGCGGGAGGGAGCAGCTCAAATCGGCGCTGTCGGGGCGGGTTCCTCCGGGACCGATTGGGTTGCCACGCTCTGGTTAGGAGGCGTCTTGCTCACCGGACTCCCGTCCACGCCTCTGGGTCGGATTGCTCTCGTTTTCTTGTCATGCGGAAACTCACGAGGAAAATGTAGAAACGCCAGGACCCCGATCTAACGACCGGGCCTCAGCCGGCTCAGGGCGTGCTATCTTATCTCGTGAAAGCTTACGGATTGTCGCGGCCATGCGCAGCTACCGTCTGATCATTCTCGGCTCCCTCGTCGCATCGGCGGCGCTCATCGCAGCAGAGATCCCGCGTCGTGGACGACCCCACGATCTGGACCGCTCCCTGGACAGGGGAGTACGTCTGGCCAACAACGAACCAACGGGTGTATGAATACGCCTGCCACGAAGCCAACTACTCGTTCGGCGGAATTTTGCGAGGGGCTCGCGTGCTCGAGTTGCTCGAGTCCGACGCCGCAAAATCCGACGATGGTTGATATAGAATAAGGTGCACTGCCATGTTGAAACGCATCCTGACCATCTCAGGCGCTTTTGCGATCGCCGCCACATTCGCGGGGGCCGCCGACATCCCACGCACTTCCGACGGGCGCCCGGACTTGACGGGCACCTATGACATCGCCAGTTTGACCCCGCTACAGCGTCCGGCAAAGTTTGGCGACAAGGGGACCCTCACCGACGAGGAAGCCGAGGAAATCGCCAAGAGAGAGGCCGCGTACATGGCCCGGCGCAACGCCGCGACGAACCCCGACCGCGAGGCTCCTCCCGACGGCGGCGATGGGTCGGCCGGCGCCGCGGGCAATGTCGGCGGCTACAACTCGTTTTGGATTGACCGCGGCTCGGGCGCCATCAAGCTTGACGGCAAATGGCGCACGTCGATTATCACCGATCCGCCCAACGGCCAGCGTCCGGAGATGACTCAAGCCGCCAAAGAACGCGCCGCGGCGCGCCGCAAGCGCTCACGGCCAAATGCGGGCGAAGCCTGGTGGATCAAGGAAGGTCTCGACCCGGGCCCGTACGATGACCCTGAGTTGCGGCCGCTCGCTGAGCGCTGCTTGCTGGGATTCGGCTCGACCGGCGGACCGCCAATGCTGCCCGTTCTCTACAACAACCTCAAGCGGGTCGTCCAGACCAAAGACCACGTGATGATTCTGGTTGAAATGGTCCACGACGCGCGCATCATTCGCGTCGACTCCGAGCACGCCCCCGACGACGTTCGCAAATGGATGGGCGATTCGATCGGCCATTGGGAAGGCGACACGTTGGTCGTTGATACGACGAACTTCTCCGACCGCCCGGCGCTCAACAGCGCTACCCGCGACCTGCACGTGGTCGAACGCTTCTCGCGCATCGACAAAGACACCTTGCGGTACTCGTTCACCGTCGAAGACCCCAACGTCTGGACCGCGCCGTGGAGCGGTGAATACTCCTGGCCGGCGTCTACGAATCGCGTCTACGAATACGCCTGCCACGAGGCCAACTACTCCTTTGGCGGCATCCTACGCGGGGCACGGATTCTCGAAGAAGACATCATGGGCAAGAAGACCGACGACGACTAGGCTGCACAGTGCAATAATGAGGTGCTAACCATGAGCAAGAGATTGAATCTGACGAAATTCGCCGCGCTGGCGGCTCTGGTCGCGGCCGTTGGGATGGTTCTAATGACGGTCCCGTCGGTGGACGCTCATCACGCCTTCGGAGCTGAATTCGACCCGAATCGTCCGCTGTTGCTCAAAGGTCCCGTGGTCAAGGTGGAGTGGGTGAATCCGCATACTTGGATCCACATGGAAGTGACCAACGAGGACGGGAAGAAGGAAGTCTGGATGGTCGAGGGCGGTACGCCGAACTCGCTGCTGCGCCGCGGCCTCAAGCGCGACACGATTAAGCCCGGCTCCAACATCATCGTCGATGGCTATCAGGCCAAGGACCGCTCGAACCGCGCCAACGGACGTGACGTGACGTTCGAGGACGGGCGGAAGTTCTTCCTGGGCTCCTCGGGCACGGGCGCTCCCTACGACAAGGAACGGCGCGGTCAGTAAGACGCCTGGGGCCAATCTCCGCTCTTGGCAGGTTCGCGCCTTCGCGTCGACCTGGGTCGCCTACGCTGGCTTCTACCTTTGCCGCAAGAACTTCGCGGTGGCGATGCCGTTGCTCCAGGCGGATGTCGGACTCTCAAAGACCGATCTTGCATACATCGTGACGGCGTTTAGCGTTTCATACGCTCTGGGCCAAGTCTTTGGCGGCCCGCTAGCCGACCGCACCAATACCAAGCGGCGGCGGCGATTGGCGCTCTGTTAAAGTACGTCCGGTATTCGATCATCTACTGGCTGCCGCTGTTTCTTGTTGAGCGTCTGCGGTACTCGGTAGGCAAAGCGGGGTACGTTTCGGCTGTCTTTGAGGCGTCTGGCTTCGCTGGCTCGCTTTTCGCGGGATATGCCTCGGATCGATGGGTGGGTTCGAGAAGATTCCCGGTGATCGCGGTAATGCAGTTGGGCTTGGTGGTCGTCTGCCTGAGTTATCCTTTGATTTCCGAGGCGGGCTTGCTAGCGAACATCATTGGACTTTCGATGATCGGATTTACACTGTACGGGCCCGATACCCTGCTACAGGGTGCGCTAGCTCAGGATCTGGGGCTCGAGAGCGGCGTCGGCGCCTCGGCGGGGCTGCTATCCGGTACAGCGGCGGTGGGCCAGGTGATTTCGCCTATCTTGGTGGCTTGGCTCTCGGACACGTTTGGTTGGAACTCGGTCTTCTACTCGTTTGCAGTCGCTGCCGGGCTCGGCGCTTTGCTAGCGCGACCGTATGCGCGCGATGGGAACAATGGCTGAGTTGCGGCCTGGTATTGAGGCAAGCGCCGGTGGGGCCGTGAAAAGAAATCGGTGCTGTCCTCCGAGGTGGCGTACGGCTAGGTTATTTCACAGCACCGGGCCCAAAGTGGAGTGAACCCCAAGCGTGAGACAGTCGAAATCGGGACAGGTTACGATTCACCGCAAAACGCTTGCCTTCTTCGCTGTATCGTCGCACGCTGGTCCTAGCCGGGGAAGCGGAAGCGGGCTCTGCTGGAGAGCAACCCGCCAAGGAATACCCGGCCGCAAACTCATCAAGACGATGAGCGCCGGGGGCGGCCGCCAAGGTCGCTCCCGGCTTCTCCAACGCCGGCGATGTCTCCCTGCCCGCCCAGGGCCCATCGGATTGATAGATTTGCCTATGCCTCTCAAAACTCATACTTCGGATTCCTCGCTGCTGTTGCCGCCGGCCGCGCCAGCGCTTCAAACTCCGCCGGCGGACGATATCCCAACGCCGAATGCAGCCGGCGTTGGTTGTAGATCTCATCAATGAACTCGCCGATCGATGCGCGCGCCTCGTCAAGCGTGCGATAACGCTGCAACCAAACCTCCTCCGCCTTCAACGTCTTCATGAAACTCTCCGCCCGCGCGTTGTCGTAGGGGTTGCCGCGGCGGCTCATCGAGATGATCGCGCCGTGCTGCTCCAGCAGCTCGACATAGGCGCTCGAAGCGTACTGTACGCCTTGGTCGGAATGATGCATCCACCCCGCGGCAGGGCGTCTGAGCTCGAGCGCATCGCGCAACGCCCCTACAGCCAGCTCAGCTTTGAGCGTCGTCCCCAGCCGCCAGCCGACCACGCGTCGCGAGTAGGCGTCCAACACCACGGCGAGGTAGACGAACGCCTCGCGCAAGCGAATGTAGGTGATATCGGATTGCCACAACTGATCGACGCCGTCCACATTCAGGTGCGCCGCTAGATTCGGATAAACAGGTAAGAAGTGGTTCGAATCCGTTGTTAGCACGAAGCGCCGCTTGAGTACCGCCAGCAAGTTGTCCTTACGCATCATCCGCAGGACCTTTTTGTGATTGACGAGGAAGCCTTGGCGGCGCAGCTCGGCCGTCACGCGGCGGTAGCCGTAACGACGATTCTCGAGCGAAATCCGCTGCATGCGGTCACGCAATTCCATGTCGCACTCGGCGGGCGACGACACGGCGAGCCGGCGATAGAACCCGGCGCGATTCACGCGTCCGAGCTCGCAGGCGTGTTCGACGCTGAGCGAGCCTTTGGCGCTGATCTGCTCGACGATGGAGTAGATCCGCTCGCGCCACCGGCGTCGTTGGTCGGGGCTGCGAGGTTCAAGGCGCGAAAGGCTTGTCCGAAAAAATCGAGCTCTGCGGCTTGTTTGCCGAGCAGTCGTTCGAGCTCTGCGATGCGTTCGTCGCGCGGATCGCGAGGGATCTTGGGCGGCGCCGAGCGGCCGGGTTTCGGCCGGCCTCGCCGCCGGCTCAAGCCGTTGACGCCTTCCTGGCGATAGGCGTCCCGCCAGCGGTACAGCAGGCTGCGCTTGACGTCCAACTCGCGGCTTAGCGCTGTGCCGCTCTGGCCGGCTAGGAGCCGCCTGGCGGCGGCTTCCTTGAACTCCACCGTGAACTCCCGCGGCTTGCGCGGCTTGAGACTTTCCATCCTGGACTCCTTTCCATTCGCTGAAATTCGTCCCGAATTTCAATGTCTCATTTTTAGGGTTCACTCCAAAGCGTCCCGCGCCTCATGAGCAATCGCATCAGGACCGCGGGCATACCCGCGGCGGGGCTCGGAAGCCGCGCGAAGGATTTTTTCCCCGACAAGCCGAAGGGGTTTATCCGGATCGATGGCGCGACGCTGATCGAGCGTTCGGTCAGGCTCCTAGAATCACGGGGCTTTACTCGGATCGTGCTAGTCGTCGGGTTTCGGGCGGACTGTTACCACGAGTTCGCAACGGGACGCGCTTCGATCGAGATCGTAGAGGCGCCGGGGTACGCTAGCAGCGGCAGCATGGCGTCGGTGGCCTGTGGACTCGCCGCCGTCGACGAAGACCTTTTCTTGCTCGAGAGCGATCTCTACTATGAACCTCGTGCGCTCGACGAGTTGTTCGCCGACCCGCGCCCCGACGTCGTTCTTGCGTCCGGCCCGACCGGCGCGGGAGACGAGTATTGGGTCGAGGCGCCCGGCGGTTCCCTACAGGGCCTATCCCCTGACGCGGCCGGGCTCGCCGGCGTCGATGGCGAGTTCGTCGGGATCACGAAGGTTAGCGTTGAGCTGGCGCAACGAATGCAGCGGCACTACAGCGGCGCCTCCGCCGCCGAGCAACTCTCGATGCGCTACGAGGCCGACGCTCTGCTCGCCGCCGCTTCGACTCGCGAAGTCGGAGTGCGAGTCGTCCACGATTTAGTCTGGGGCGAGATCGACTGCCAGGACCAATTCCACCGGTTGCAACGTCGCATCGAAGCCGCGAGGGCTCGCGGCGTTCAGCTCTGAGGTCCCTGCTGGTCAACCCTTCGGGCGTAGCCAAGACTTAGCCATACGACCCCAACGAGGGCGAGCAGCTGGAACGCACCGTAAGCGAGGTGTAAGAGTCCGACGGCGGAGAACAGTGCAGCGATCAGAAGCAGCAAGAACTCGCCTTCGGCAATCGCGCGAGCCGCGAATAGGACGCCGTGTCGAGGGAAGCTCTCCCGGTAACCGGCCTGCGTGAGGAGCTTTGACTGCAATCCCACCCCCAAGGTCAGCAAGGCGCAGGTCGACCTGCAAACCCCAATCGCGACCCACGCCTCGCGCGAGATCTCGGCGGAAAGACTCTCGAGCCAGGGCTCTGGCGGGCCATGATACAGTGACCACGCGATACACAGCGGCAGCAGCGAATAGGTGAAGAAGGCTACCATCGCGTCGGCAAGGGCGCCAAACCGGCTGGCGCTCGATTGAAAGCGCGCGATGTGCCCGTCGGCGCCGTCAAGCAGCAGGCCAACGATCAGCAGCACCGCGCCGACCACGTAGTCCGCTCCCCACACAGTAAAGCCGAGGCCCACGGCGGAGATCAGGGCGCTGATCAGGGTCACGGCATTGGCGGTTAGCTAGCCCTAGCTTCATCGCCCAAGCCGCCAGGGTCAGCGAGGGCTTCGAGAGCACGTAGTAGGAATAGGGGTAGAGAATCTGATGCTCGCGCTGCAACTCGGCGGGGTAGGATTGTGCTACCGATTCCGCGGTCGGGGTTGTCAAGGCGTTTCGCGCCATGCCGCCTCGGAGGTCTGCTTGCAGCCAGGGTAGATGACCGGCATTAACCTTGCACAGTCCCTCGGTCAAGCCGCCTTACGTCGAGGCCCACGCCCTCAAAAGCAGGGGGAAAACGCTGAAGCACCAACGGGTCGTGGCCCGGGACGACCAGCTTGCGTTCGCCGGCGAGTCGGGTGAGCGTGTCAAAGCCGTCGAGCATGTCAGCGACATCGACCACGAGCGGGAACGGATTACGCCTCTCGTAGTTTTCGTAGAAGTGCGCGGCGTCGGATGCCAGCACGAGGGGTCCGTCGGCTGTTTCAACACGAACAGCCTGCAGGCCGCGGCTGTGGCCCCCGATCTTGTGCACCGTCACACCGGGTGCCACGCTCGCATCGCCGTGGTGAAAGGTAACGCTGCCGCCGTAGACGCGCCTGACCATCTGGCAGACGTGGTCGGCGGTGAAAGGTATCTTGAGAACCTTGTGGCACATACAGGGACCGGTGGCGTAGACCATCTCGGCCTCTTGCAGGTGGAGCCGCGCGTTGGGAAACTGTTCGAGCCCCCCTGCGTGGTCGTAGTGCAGGTGGGTGATGATGGCCGTCTCGACTCTTTCGGGCGCGATCCCGATCTTCGATAGAGCCTCGGCGGGCTCGACTAAGATCGGCCGCCGGCGACGCGAGGCTTCGCTGCCGTCGTAGCCTGTGTCAACCAAGATCGTCCGGTCCCCGTTGCGAACGACCCAAACGAAATAGTCGATCGGATGGGGAACGTCGTGTGAAGTGTCGAAGATGAACGACTCGGAGCGAGTGCGTTCGGTCCGCTCGGCATACTTGACGGCATAGACTTCGTATTGATCGGCGGCCACGCTGACTCTCCTAGGGAAGACCATATCCTAGCGGGTCACTGCCGCGGGATGGGCTGTGGTACGGTAGCCCCGTGAAGTCGACAAGCCTTTTCCTTCCCTTGGCGCTGTTGGGAATGGCGTGCGCCCCAACCGAACCGGAGAGGCCCGCCACGCCCAACGTTCTGTTTATCGCTATCGACGACCTCAACGACTGGGTCGGGCCACTGGGCGGTCATCCGCAGGTGGTCACCCCGGCGATGGACTCTCTGGCCGCCCGCGGAACCACGTTCACCAACGCCCAGACCCAGGCGCCGCTTTGCAACCCTTCACGGACAAGTCTGATGACCGGAATGCGTCCGACGACGACCGGCGTCTACGGCCTGCGCCCTTGGTTCCGCGAAGTCGACGAGTTGTCGAGCTTGGTCACCATTCCGCAGTACTTCGAAAACAACGGCTACAGCACCTATATGGCGGGCAAGATCTTCCACGGCCGCTACGGGTATGCCGATGGCGACAGCGAAGTGCAACACCTCGGGCCGCCGCAATCGGTCGGCGCCCGCCCGGAGAAGAAGCTCGTCTCCACGCCTCAAGACCACCCGCTGATGGACTGGGGCGTGTTTCCCCACAAGGACGAAGACAAGGGCGATTGGCAAGTGGCTAGCTGGGCGGTCGAGCAACTCGAGAGCGGCCTGCCGGAGCCGTTCTTCCTCTCGAGCGGATTCTTCCTGCCGCACGTGCCCTGCTACGCCACCCAGAAGTGGTTCGACCTCTACCCCGAAGAGACCACGCTACTGCCAGAGATTCGGCGCGATGATCGCGATGACACGCCGCACTTTTCTTGGTTCCTGCACTGGAAGCTGCCCGAGCCGCGCTTGAAATTCCTGGAGGAGGCCAACCAATGGAAAAACCTCGTCCGCTCCTACCTGGCATCAGTCAGCTTTGTTGACAGCCAAGTGGGCCGAGTTCTAGACGCGTTGGAAGCCAGCGGCCACAGCGACGACACGATCGTGGTGTTGTGGTCGGATCACGGTTGGCACTTGGGCGAGAAGCTCATTACCGGCAAGAATACGCTGTGGGACAACTCCGCCCGAGTCCCGCTCATCTTTGCGGGGCCGGGAGTTGGCGCAGGGGTGAAAACGTCACGCCCGGCCGAGCTGCTCGACATCTACCCGACGCTGCTCGAGCTTGCCGGTCTTCCCGCGAAAACCGACCTCGAAGGCCTCAGTCTGGTTCCACAACTCAAAGACCCGCAAGCGCCCCGCGAACGCCCTGGGATCACGACGCATAACGCAGGCAACCACGGCGTCCGTAGCGAGAACTGGCGTTACATCGTCCACGCAGACGGCTCGGAAGAGCTATACGACATGCAGAAAGACCCCAATGAATGGACAAACCTGGCCGGGGACGCTCAGTACGCCCCAGTGATCGCGGAGCACAAGAAGTGGATCCCGGCGAACAACGCCGACCCCGCCCCGAATAGCGCGGCGCGGATACTGATCTACAAAGACGGCAAGGTGAACTGGGAAGGCGAGGATATTCCCGAAGGCGCGCCGATTCCGGAGATGTAGGGACCCGCGCCGAAGGGGCTGAAACCGCGGCAACCTAGAGGTCAAAGGTGCGGCGCTCTTTCCGAGCACCCTGCGTCAGCGGGGTGTCTTCCGCTTACTGTTGCGGCCGTCGCCCGGGTTGTGGGAAGACACCCCGCTGACGCAGGGTGCTCGGAATTTCTGCCGGATTGTACGCCTAAACCGCACCTTGCTACGAAAACACTTCCTCGATCAGCTTGCCGCCGTTGACCGTAGCCCGCTCGAAGCGCCCGTTGTGCAGATACGTGACGTTATGGTGGTTGAGCCCCACCATGTGCATAATCGTCGCGTGAAGGTCGTGTACGTGGTAAGGCTTTTCGACCGCGCGCAGTCCGATCTCGTCGGTCGTGCCGATGGTTTGACCGCCCTTAACGCCGGCGCCCCACATCCACATCGTGAAGCCCCAGGGGTTGTGGTCGCGGCCGTCGCCCCGCTCATTGAACGGCGTGCGGCCGAACTCGCCGCCCCAGACCACCAGCACGTCCTCGTCGAGCCCGCGAGCTTTGAGATCGGTCAGGAGACCGGAGATCACCTTGTCGGAGACCTTGCACCACTTGCCGTGATTGCCTTCCATGTCGGAGTGGGCGTCCCAGGCGCTCCCGCTCCCGCAGTAAACTTCCACGAAGCGCACGTCGTTCTCGACCAGCCGGCGGGCCAGCAGGCAATTGGCGCCGAATTTCGCGGTCTCTTCATGCGCGTCGTCGATCTGGTAGAGCTTCTTGGTCGCCTCGGACTCGCGGGAGATGTCCACTACTTCCGGCGCCTCGGTCTGCATGCGGTGCGCAAGCTCGAATGACGCGATGCGGGCCTCCAGCTTGTCTTCGCCGGGATAGGCCTGGGCGTGGCGCTGGTTCATCTGCTTGAGGAACTCGAGCTTGCTTCGCTGCTGCTGCTCGCCGACCGTCTTCGGGGGGGCGAGGTTCAGAATCGGCTGGCCCTCCCGCTGGAACTCCGTGCCCTGGAAGGTGGCGGGCAGAAAACCGGCGCTATAGGTCTTGGCGCCGCCGACAATGTTGCGGTAGTCGGTCAAGACGACGAACGAGGGCAGGTTGCGGTTAGCGCTGCCAAGACCGTAGTTGATCCAAGCTCCAAGCGCCGGGCGCCCCGCAAGAATCGAGCCGGTGTTCATCTGCGAAACCGAGCCGACGTGGTTGATGCCGTCTTGCTGGCAAGAACGAATCACGGCCATGTCGTCGACATGCTTGGCGACGTTGGGATACCAATCCGACACCCACAGCCCGCTTTGGCCGTGCTGCGCCCACTCCCGCTGCGGCGCGAGGATGGTGTTGCCGCCGGTGCCCATGGCGGTGATGACCTTGCCGAACGACGCAGGCAGGGGTTGGCCGGCCAGCTCGTTGAGTAGAGGCTTGGGGTCGAACAGGTCGACGTGGCTCGGGCCGCCTTCCATGAACAGGAAAATGACGGACTTGGCCTTGGGGGGGTGGTGCGGTTCGCGCGGCGCCAGCGGATCGGGGGCCGTGGTCGCGGCGGGCAACACCCCGGCCCCTTCAAGCATGTGGCCCAGGGCGACGGCTCCAAGCCCACTGCCGGCCTTACTTAAGAACTCTCGGCGCGAGTTGAAGTTTTGCATCGCGGTTGTCCTGGGGTGAACTAGAAACCAAACCCGAATTCGTTGGCGTTGATCAGCGTATGGGCGAAGTCGGTGAAGGCCGCACCGTCGGCTTGGCTCATGTCCGCGGGCAGAAACGTCGGCAAAGCACTCTCGCCCTCGCCGTCTTTTTCGATCACGCCGCTATGCTCGCGCAAAAAAGCCAGTGCGGCGGCCTCTTCGTCGCCGCTGGCATCCCGCTGGTAAGCCAGCCTGTAGGCGTGTGTCACGCGATCGGAGAAGCCCTCATCCGCCGTCTCGAGCACTCGTCCCGCAAACGCCTGGGCCCAGCCCATGGTGACGTTGCTGTTGATGTAGGTGAGCGCTTGCGGCGCCGTGATCGTCGACTCGCGCCGCGCGCAGCTCTCGTGGGTATCAGGCAGATCGAGCGCCTTCAACATCGGATAGGGCGAATTCCGGCGGACGAATACGTACACGCTGCGGCGATAGTGATCGGAGGAATTCTGTGATACCTCCCAGCCTCCCCGAGGGGGCGGCATGCCATCCGGCAAGGGCGGAAACACGCTCGGTCCGCCGGCCTGAGTGTTGAGCAGCCCGGCCACCGACAGCGCTGAGTCGCGAACCGTCTCGGCATCGAGCCGGGCCTGCAAGTCTTCCGGGTAGCGGATAAAGCGGATGTCGATGATCTCTTGCTTCTTGGGGGCGAGAATTGTTTGAATCTGCGCCCGGATCTCCGCGGTCGCCTGCTCCCATTCCTGCTTGCGCTGCTTGTAGCTTCGAAGCTCCTCGCCGCTGAGCATCGGCGACTCGTCGTCGAGCGCCGTATTGGCAAAGAACGCCTGCAAGCGGTAGTAGTCTTTCTGCAGGATCGGGTCGAACTTGTGGTCGTGGCACTTGGCGCAGCCCACCGTCATACCCATGAAAGTCAGCGCGACGGTGTCGGTGATGTCTTGCAGATTCTCCTGACGGCGCTGCATCATGTTCGCCGCGTTGGTCTCGTCGGGGTAATGGCGCTGGAATCCGGTCGCGATGCGCGCCAGCGGATCGCCGGGCCACAGCTCGTCGCCCGCGATCTGCTCCTGGACAAAGCGGTCGTAGGGCTTGTCTTGGTTGAACGAGTCGATGACGTAGTCGCGGTAGCGCCAGACGTTGGGACGCGTTTGGTCGGCCTTGAATCCCTCGCTTTCCGCAAAGCGCGCGAGATCGAGCCAGTGGCGTCCCCAGCGCTCACCGTAGTGAGGAGACTCGAGCAGCCGGTCCACGACCTTGGCGAACGCCTCGGGGCGACTCGTCCGCCAGAAACGCCTCGACTTCCAGCGGGCTTGGCGGCAGGCCGACCAGGTCGAATGACGCTCGGCGAATCAGCGTCCGCTTGTCCGCGCCCGGCGACATCGACAGACCCTGGGCGGCCAGTTTCTCCGCGATGAAGAGGTCGATCGCCCCCGCCTCGCGGCCGGAGCTTTCCGGCGACGCGGGCCGCTCGACGGCCTGGAACGCCCAGTAGCCCCGGTCGAGAGCGCTGAACTCCTCGCTGTTTGGCGCGGCGGCGGCCGCCATGGCGCCGATCAGAAGGCAGGTCGCCGCCAAGGCGGGACGAGGCAAGAAGGCATGAAAATAAGACATTCCACTATGTACAATACGCTGGCGCAGCGACCGGTTCAAGGTTACGAACGGTCTGGTAGCGCGCTCCCGCCGTTGCGAACCCTAGCCCGGACGGGCCGGAACCCAAAGGTGAAAGGTTCGGCGCTTTTCCGAGCACCCTGCGTCAGCGGGGTGTCTTCCGCTTACTGTTGCGGCCGTCGCCCGGGTTGTTGTAAGACACCCCGCTCACTAACGCAGGGTGCTCGGAATCGGCCTCGGATTCCGGCTGCTACAATTCCACCGTAGCCCGTCTTTTCCCGGCCGGGCCGGGCCGGGAGCAGTCGAATGAGATTCAGGTCCTTTTTCGTCTGGGCCTTGGTTTCGACGCTAGCGGCGCCCGCCGGCATCGAGCCCGAGATCTACCCCGAAGTTCGGCTGGAGACGCCTTATCGGCTCGAGGTCGTTGCTTCCAACCTTCGAGTGCCCTGGTCGCTGGCTTTCTTGCCCGATGGGCGCCTATTGATCACCGAACGCCAAGGTCGAGTGCGGATGGTCGCGGGAGGCGCCCTGCTCGACGAGCCGGCCCTCGAGATGACGCCGCCGATCCGCTCGACCAACGGTTTTCTTGGACTTGCCGTCCACCCCGAGTTCGAACGAAATCGCTACGTGTACCTAGCGCTGAACGAGCGGCAGGGAGACGGGCCGAAGCTAAAGGTGGTCCGCTATCGCGAACAAGACAACCGGCTCCACGACCCGGAAGTCATTCTCGACGACTTGCCGGCTTGGTGGAACCACACCGGCTGTCGACTCCTTTTCGGCCCCGGCGGCAAGCTCTATGTCACGGTCGGCGATGCCAATCAGCCCGAGCTGACCCAGCGCCTCGACCTGCTCAATGGAAAGATTCTGCGCATCAACGACGACGGCTCGATTCCCGGCGACAATCCCTTTGTCGGCCGCGAGGGGGCGCTGCCGGAGATCTACTCCTACGGCCACCGAAACTCTCAGGGCATCGCCTTCCACCCGATCTCGAACGTGCTCTGGAGCACCGAGCATGGCCCCGGCTTTCTCGACGAATTCAATCGAGTGCTACCCGGCGCGAACTACGGCTGGAGCGTGATCGAGGGATTGGAAGAGCGGGAAGGCATGCAGTCGCCCCAGATCAGCATGCTCGATCGCCCCGCGCTCGCGCCCTCGGGCATGGCGTTTTATGGGCACACAGCCTTCCCGGAGCTGCGCCACAAGGCTCTGCTGGCCATCATGCAAGGCCAGGGCCTAATGACCGTAACGATCGACGAAGGCCGCGTAACCAAAGCCGGGATGCTGTTTGGAAGAAAGTTCGGGCGCATCCGCGACGTAGCGGTGGCCCCGGACGGAAGCATCTATTTCCGCACCAGCATGTACGGCAGTCGTGGCCTGAGGTTGATGCCGCCTCCCGAGAACTACGACCTGGTCGTGAGGCTCGTCCCAGCCAGTTTTCCCCAGAGCCGGCACGCGGTCTTGCCGAATGACTTCGCGCTTGATTCGCCTGAAGACGCTGCCCGAATCGCAGCGTCCAAGAGCGACAAAACGGCCCAGGATCTAGTCGCTCTCCACTGTGAGTCTTACCACGGCAAGGGCCTGGCCGGCGGCTTGCAGAACAGCTTGATCGACGGATCCTGGTCGATAACGCACGATGAGGGTTCGCGATACTTCTTGATCGCGAACGGCTTGCCCAACAAGAGCATGCCGGCCTACGCCGGCGAGCTAACGCCTGAGCAGATCCACGCTGTCATGCAGTTCATCAAGCGGCACGAGAAAAAATAGCGGTTAGCGCTAGCCCCAGGTTCGCTCGCGGGCGACACAATCGATCCCGCTGAGGTCCTGAGTTCAGACGCGGCCGAAAACCAGCCGGAGCCTAGTTGAAGAGTATTGGCGCCGGAGGGGTCGCGGCATCGTACAATCTTGCCGTGATGAATCGACGCACGTTTCTCGGTGCTCTCAGCGCGGCAGTACCTGCGCTTGCCGCGTACGGGCGACTCAAAATAGAAGACCTGGAGATCTGGCGGCTCGAAGGGTCGTTCGACGGCGAGGTCGGAGCGAACCGCCAATACCAGGTTCGCCCATTGCACGTTTACGACTCCGAGCGGCCGGCTCGATACCGTGACTCGCCAGGGAACCTGGGCCAAGTCCGCAAAACGGCGAACTATCTGGTCATCAAGACCGATCAAGGCCTCGACGGACTCTATGGGCCGGTCGACACCGAAGCCTGCGTCGTCGTCGACCGCCAGCTACGGCCTTTCGTGAAGGGCCGGGATGCGCTACAAGTTGAAACGCTATGGGACCAGATGCACCGCCTCAATCGGCATTCGCGATCCGGTCACTACTTAATGGGCGTCTCGGCGGTAGACAACGCGCTGTGGGATCTGCGGGGCCGGTTCTTCGAGACGCCGGTCTACCGCCTGCTGGGCGGGCCCACTCGCCCCAAGCCGAGAGTCTACGGCTCGACGCTGGGCTTCTCGGTGGAGCCCGGCAAGGCAGGTCCGAAAGCGGTGGAGTTGGCGAAGCAGGGATTCCGGCATCAAAAGTGGTTTCTCGCCTACGGACCAGGAGACGGCGCCGAGGGCCTCCGGCTGAACGTCGGGTTGGTACGCGAGCTTCGCGAGGCCGTCGGCGAGGATGTCGACCTGATGTTTGACGCCTTCATGGGCTGGGATCTCAACTACGCCATGGCTTGGGCGCGCGCCGTCGAGCGCTACCGTCCTCGCTGGATCGAGGAAGCGTTTCACGTCGACAAGCTGGAGAGCTTCCGCGCGCTGGCTCGCGAGACGACGATTCCCGTGGCGACAGGAGAGCATTTCTACGGCCGCTGGGAAGTCAGACGCTTTCTCGAAGCGGAGGCGATTTCAGTGGTTCAGGCGGACCCGGAATGGTGCGGCGGAACCAGTGAGTTGCAGAAGATCGTTCAGATCGCCTCCGCCTACGACGCGCATGTTGTCCCGCACGGTCACAATGTTCACGCGGCGCTCCATGTCGTGGCCGCGAACTCGCCGATGACGTGTCCGCTGGTCGAGCTCCTGATCAACAAGATGGAAACCTACTACTACTTCGACAAGTATCCGCCGGTTCCCGTGAACGGAGAGCTCGAGCTAAGCGAGCGGCCTGGTTTTGGGATGGAGCTCGACGACAGCAAGATCGAGAAGAAGACGCGATCAGAGTGGGCCTGAGCCCGTCTTAACCCAGGGCTAGCCCTAATACTTATGAGGACCTTTGCGGTGTGGGTCATGCGTGATCTGAATACGGAACCGGGTCCCTCGCGGTCGCGGCTTGACTTGGGGCAAAGCATTAGCTAACTAGCTTAGCTACTTTCTGGCGCAAAAAGCGCTATCGCGAGCCAAGCCCGATTGGAAAGCGTTTTCTTAGTTCCGGTCGGATCGCGGTTTCGATCCTGTTTCGCCGCCTCGCCCCGCTCCTTCAACCCGTCGCCCGCGCCTCCAGGCAGGCCCCGATGTTGATCAGGTTGTCCGCGATCACCCCCAATCCCACCCAGCGCCGCATCCCGTCCAGGCCCGGATAGCGGCTGCGGTCGAGTCCGTGGCGGCGCTTCAATACCGAGATGCGCCCTTCGCAACCGGTTCGCCACTTCTGCCCGCGCTTGAACCAGCGCTCCTTCTGCCGTCCGCGCCGCACCGGATCGCGCGTTGAGTAGTTCGGAATCGACACCCGCTCCACGCCACGCCGCTCCAAGGCCTGCTCGTTGGCCGCCGAGGAAAAGCCCGCGTCCGCCGCCACCAGGCGCGGCGTGCGTCCTAAGCGCCGCTCGTGTTCTGCGACCGCGTGCAGCAAGATCGCGCGGTCGTCCGGCCGCTCTTCATACACGTCATAGGAGGTAACGATCTGATTCTCCGCTTCTTGCACCTTCAGCATCTTGCCAAACTCGTTCGGCTTGCCCGACTTGCCTTTGCGAATCACTTCCGTCGTTGGTTCGAAGACGCTCAGCAGCTTGTCCGGCACATGCTTGTCGCCGCCGAACACCCGCTGCTTGGTCTGCCGCCGCACTCGTTCGACGCGATCGAGCATGGTTTCGAGTTGTTTCCGCAAGCCTTGGAGCAACGCATCGCCCAGCGGTTCGGCCGACCGCTTGACGCCGCTTGCGACTTCGGCCGCAAAGCGCCGCGCCTGCGCCACCACGCGCCCGCCGGTCTCGAGCAGCTTGGAATAGAGCGTGCGGCGTTTTTCGGCGCCTTGCTCGGAGCGCGCACTGCGGCCAATCTGCATCACGATCTTGCGCACGCTGCGCAGGCGGTTGCGCAACCTCTCGCCGGCGTGGTCGGCGGCCTCTTCGATCTTGCGCATCGTCCGCGTGAGCACGCGTAGGCCGTCGTTGAGCAAGCTCGAATCGGTCGGGTAATGCACGTTGGTTTCGACCACCGTCGTATCGATGCGCAACTTGCGGCCGGTCACCACACGCTCTTCGCGCGCCAGCTCGATCAAACGTTCGTGCAACTGCGCGATCACCTCGGGCCCGAGCGCGCGGGCGATGCGCCCCAGGGTCTTGGCGTCGGGAACTTTGTCGAACCCGATGCGGCTGAAGTGGCGATAGACAACGTTGGCGCGCACTTCGCGTTCCAGCACATCGAAGCTCCAATTGCGCACGTGTTTGAGGATGAGCAGGCGCAAGACGACCTCGGCGGGAGTGGCCGGGCGGCCTGTGCGGCGCGATTGAGGATGGCGGCTGCCGAGGGCGTCATAGACGGTGTCGAGCAGCTGATCGTCGTCGAGCAGGCGGTCGGCGTGACGCATCCAGGGCTCGTAGAGATCGAGGGGATCTTCGGGGAAGAGGGGCTCGAAGAGGCAGCGTTGGGGGCGGCGCCGTGTGGTCATGGCTTATTATAGCATAAATAGGCCTGAAACTCCTATAGAAAATGTGCGTTCGGGACGCTTGCGCGACAAGCCGGCACTGAAAATGCGGGACTTAGGCGGGCGTTTTGCGCCGGGAAGTAGCTAGTTAGACGCGTCTGATTCAATAGAGTCGGAACCGTGGCTCGAGACAACGCCAAGAAAGACGGGTGGTGGACCCAACCAAGGCTCTTGCTGCTGCCCGGTGAGGCGGAGCGGGACCCTGGCTTCCGGGCTGAAATCCAGCGCCTCAGCGTCCGTTCGCTCTACATCATCGCCGGCGTCAACCTGGGCATGCCCCTGTTGTCGATGTTGTTCGACGTGCTGGCCTCGGCAATCGAACCGCGCGAGATTGTCCCAGTCCAGTGGATTCTCCCCGCGATGTTCGGTCTGGCGGCGCTCGTGGCCGGCGCGGCGCGCATTGAGCTCGGGCGCCGCCATGCGCGGGCGATCGCACTTGGCGCGGGGGTGCTCACGGCCGTCGTTCTAACTTGGGCCGAACTGGTCGCGAATCCGGACCGCTCACTGGCCGGAATGGCTTCGATTGTCAACGTAGTGGTGGTCCTGCTGGTTGGCGTCTCGGCTGTGCCGGCGCAACCCTGGCATATCTTCGTGTTCGGCACCGTGATCAACTCCATGCATTGGAGCTCTCTGCACTACGCCGCCAGCAAGGGGTTGGCCGACCCGATCTCGCTGCACTATTACGCCGGCATGGACCTGATCATGTTGCTCTGCGTGGCGTTGACGGCGTTGAACTATCACCGGTTGCTCGAGACCTACGAGTCTCACCGCGGCGAGTTGGAGGCGCAGTCGCAGCTCCTGGTCTCCGACAACGCGATCGCGGTCGGCCGATTCGCGGCGACCCTGAGCCACGAGCTCAACAATCAGCTCGCCGTGGTGCACAGCTCCCTTGATTCGCTCAAGAAGGTCAGTGAAAAACGCGCCGCCGGCAGGCGCGGACTGGAGGCGATCGAGCAAGACCTCCATGCGACAGCCGGCGCCTCGACCATCCGACTCCAGGAGATCGTCGAGCGCCTAGAGCGCTTCACGAACATGGACGGGGCCGAAGTCGTTGCCGTCGACATGGAGCAGCTACTTCGCGATGTCGCGGCGATGGCCGAACCCGACGCCGACGGCGTGAAGATTGAGGTCAATTGCGAGCCAATGCCGCGGGTGACGCTGCGGCCACAGCAGATCAGCGCCGTGTTTTCCAAACTGATTCACAGCGCGATTGAGACGCCGGATGCGAAGGTGGTAGATGTCCTTGGGAGGCGGCGGAATGGCGCGGTCGAGATCGCCATCCGAAACGACGGCGAGGCGTTGTCGCCCAAAGAAGGCGCGGCCCTGTTCGAACCGGGATTCAAGGTTAGGGCCGGTCAGGTTCGGGGCGGAAATTGGGGCCTCTACACGGCCCGGCAGGCGGTTCGCGAGCATGGCGGGGAGTTGGAATTAGGGAGTCCGGCAGTGGGCTCGGAACTCCTCCTGCGTCTCCCTTTGCACAATTAGACGCTTGTTGCGACTGTGGGTTTCGATGTGGACTATAATCCACAGTATGCAAACTGTGCAAGTCGTCATGGAAGACGATCTCCTTCAGGCGGCCGACGAAGCGGCCAAAGCCGATGCGGTCAATCGGTCTGAGCTGATTCGCAAGGCCTTGAGGGTTCATCTCAAGCAACGCAAGATTGAGAGACTCGAGCGCGAGGAGCAGGAGGCGTACGAGCGCATGCCCGACACAGCAGACGATCTGGTCGGATGGGAGGACCTCGGGGCATGGCCGGACGACGAATAGAACGTGGGGAGTTGCGGCTAGTGCGGTTTCCCTCGCCAGATAAGGTCCGCCCTGTAGTGGTGTTGACTCGTCAATCGGTCGTTTCGCGACTCAGCAAGATCACGGTGGCCCCGATCACGTCGTCAATCCGCGGCGTGGCCGCTGAGGTCGTGCTCGATGTCGCTGACGGGTTGAAGCAGCGTTGTTGTGTGAACTTGCACAACATCTTGACCATCAGGCAAACCCAGATCGGTCGACGAGTCGGGCAGCTTTCGGGCAACCGGATGCTTGAGGTCTGCGCGGCATTGAACTATGCTTGCGGCTGCGACGAGTGTCTAGATCCCTAGTAGCTTCCGAGCTCATTTCCCGCCGAAACTTCCTGGCAGGCGCGAGTCTAGCCGCTGCGTCGTCGTCGGCCCAAACTCCAGGCGACCGGCCCCAGCAAGAGTCTTCGATAGAAGTCCTCAACCCGCGCGGCCGGGTTCCGGTATCGCTGATCATTGACGATTCGACCTGCCTCGTCAATCTCAACCGCTTCGCCGTCCCGCAGTTCCGGGCGGCCTATGGCGGACGGCGCTACCACCACGATTGGCGTTCGTGGCCGCACGAGATTCCCGACTCCTTCGTCCGCAAGTTTGGCGAGTGGTGCGCCCAGAACGGGGTGAAGGGCAAGTACAGCGTGGTTCCCTTCCCGGCGTGCGTGGGGAGGCTCGACCGCGAGGTTCCCGGGTGGACGCGGAGGGAGATTCTCGACTCCATCAAGCTCGTTCAAGACCTGATGATGCCGGACTGGGACATCCACCCCGAGATGGTCACCCACACCCGCGTCATCGATCTCAAGACCGGCCATCCCTACCCCGAGATTTCGCTCGACTACATCGAGAATTCTCGCTGGAGCGATAACCGGTCGGTCGATGAGCTGGCGTCCTACATGGCGTACGCGCTGCGGATCCTCAAGAATGTCGACCTGCCGTGCGAAGGGATTACGACGCCGGGAGGGTTTGGGACGCGCGCTTTGCCGCAGCTCTCCCAAGCGACGCTCGAGTCATGCAAGGACGTCTTTCAGGCGGAGATTCCGCACTATTTTCGGCACCTTTACAGCCAGGGGGACGAAAGCGTTGCTCCAAGAGTCGAGTATGCTTCCGGGCTTGACGCAGGCGACCCGCGCTGCGCTGTGTCGATCATTGGGTGTACGGGGGACTGGTTCGGCGGCTGGGACTGCTCGCACCGCGGGCGACTCGATGACCTGATCTCGCCGGACCTTTCGACCGGCCGCATGGTTGACATCGTCAATCGCGGTGAGCCCGCCTGCATGGTCTGCCACTGGACTGGGATCTATTTCCACGGCCAGGAGCACGGATTTCGGGTCTTCCAGGATGTCGTTCGGCGGCTGCATGAGCGCTTCGACAATCTAGCCTGGATGAAGCTGAGCGAAATTGCGCGCTACTGGGCGGCGAAGGAGCTGACCCGAATCGAGCGCTCCGGAGACGAGATTAAGTTCTTCGCCCCGTTCGGGTGTCCGGGGTTTACCGTTCGACTCGCTGGTCGCGGCGAGACTCGTTTCAACTCGAAGCCGCTGGAACGGCGCGGCAGCGCCCGCGAGCTGGCTGCCGGAACCTGGACTGGATCGAGCGATCAAGTTGTCTGTTTCGACCTCCCGAAGGGTGTGAGCGTCTTGACGCTGGGCTAGCCCGCCCACAGCGCAATCATAGCCCAGGGATTCATCCCTGGGTCGAGGTTTGGTCGAGCTGGCGCGTCTCCCGGTCGGTGCAATCCGCGCCCAACGGGCGCGGATTGCACCGACCGATTGTAAGAGGGGGCGCTGCCGCTTCCAAGTCCCAGGGATGAATCCCTGGGCTATGATTGTCGTGCCGTGCGGGCGTCCGGAGGTGGTGGTTTGGCGGCAGCGGAAGCGGCCGATTAGCACCGGCTCCAGTACAGTTAAAGTCCGACCTCGATCGACGCTAACTGTAGCACCATCAATGTCTTAAGGGACGCCAGCGGTTTCTGGACTGTTGCTTGCAATCTTCCCTGCTAGATACGGGAATCCATCCCGAATCGGAGGTGATGTGATGAAGATGTGGAAGATGCTGCTAATAAGCGCCGTTTTGCTTGCCTTCGCGAGCGTCCCGGCGGCGGCTAGGCACAGACACTCGAAGAAGTGTTACCAGAGGGGCGGGCACGCCTACGTGTCCGTTGCTTTCCAGTTTGGCCAGCGTAGCTACCGTGATCGCGACTATCGTGATCGCCGAAGGAGCCGCGACTACGACCGGCGGAATCGCTACTATGATTCCCGCTACAGCCGGCGATCCTATCGCCGCAATCCGTACTACTGCCCGAGGTACTGATTGAAATGACGGGGCCGACTCGTCAGCCGCGAGGTTTGAACGGGTCGGCCTCGTCCCATTCGGTCTTGTATTGAACGCCGTAGCGCTCCTTGGCACGCGGCTTCGCGCCAACTGACTCCCGCCAATCGGCCAGCAGGGCTCGCAGCTCCTGGGCCTTTTCTGGAAGGTCCCCCGCCCGATCATTCTCCTCGGCTCGATCTTCCGCCAGGTTGTAGAGCTCCACGTGATCGTCCTCGAAGAACTCGATAAGCTTCCAATCGCCCTGGCGGATCGCGCCGGTCGGGGTCGAACCGGCGTTGGCATAGTGCGGATAGTGCCAGTAGATAGCGTCTCGATCAAGAGGTCCGGTGATCTTCAGTAGCGGCAAGAGGCTGACGCCGTCGACCGTGT
This sequence comes from Bryobacterales bacterium, assembly GCA_965247515.1. Classification (GTDB taxonomy): domain Bacteria; phylum Acidobacteriota; class Terriglobia; order Bryobacterales; family UBA6623. Next base: position 4,785,323 of record OZ252029.1, read on the forward strand.
GGCCGTCGACATCGGGCGCACCAGCCATCTCCAAGAAGGTGGGGTAGAAATCGACGCTTGTCACCGGCGTGCGCTCGATCGCTTTGGCGGAGATGACCCCAGGCCATTTCACTATCAACGGTTCGCGAATGCCGCCTTCCCATAGGAAACCTTTCCCCGAGCGCAGCCCGCCGTTGAACGCTACTCGTGGAACGCCGCCGTTGTCGGAAAAGAAGAAGATCGCCGTGTTGCCGGTGAGGCCAAGTTCGGCAAGCTTGGTGACGATCTGTCCGACCGATTGGTCGACTCCCTCGGTCATCGCCGCATAGGTCGCGTTGTTTCGGCCGCTGGGGTCCTCCCGATCGGCGTAGTGGGCGATGAGGTCGTCTTTGGCCTGGATCGGGCCGTGGATGGCGTAGTAGGGCAGGTAGAGGAAGAAGGGCCGGCTGCGGTTGCTCTCAATGAACCTCAGCGCCTCGCGCGTGAGATCGTCTGTGAGGTAGTCGCCATCAGCCGCGCCGGGGACCTCGACGAACGGGTGAGGCGCGAACATGCTCTTATGCGCGTTCCAATGGCCGCCCGCGAAGTTCAGGTCGAAGCCGCGCTTCTCGGGCGCGTAACGGCCGCCTCCGAGGTGCCACTTGCCGATCGATGCCGTGGCGTAGCCGGCCTTCTTGAGCGGCTCGGCGATGATGGTTTCGCTTAGCGGAAGCCCGACTGGGAGCTGGGCCTGCAGCAACTTGGCGTGAGGCAGCACGTTCCCGGGCAAGTACTGTGTGACGCCGGTTCGCGCGGGCCAGCGGCCGGTCATGATGCTGCCGCGCGTCGGCGAACAGTTCGGCGCCGCCGCGTAGGCGTCGGTGAATCGCATCCCCTCGGCGGCCAAGCGGTCGATGTTTGGCGTCAGGTGGTAGTCGTTCCCGTAAACTCCGACATCGGCGTAGCCCATGTCATCGAGCAGCAGAAAGATGATGTTGGGCTGAGTAGGAGCAACGGGAGCGGGGGCGCAAGACAGCAAAGCCGCCAGAGCCGTTACCAATGCCGATCGCATCGCGCCATTCTATCAGCGCATCGACAATTCGTTCGGCGGTTTGCTACAACAGTCTATTCTTCCTGTTCTTCCCCCGACACAACCAGAATGCGCGCGCTGCATCATGATCGTTGCGGTTCCACGAGAAACTTACCCTGGAGAAGCGCGAGTCGCGCTGACGCCTGATTCGGTCGGTCCGCTGACCAAGGCTGGCGCCGAGGTTGTCGTCGAAGCCGGTGCGGGCACGGCAGCGCTGGCGCTCGATGAAGAATTCGAAGCCAAGGGCGCCCGCATCGAATCCGACCGAGCCAAGCTACTTGGCGACGCGGATGTCGTGTTGTACGTGCGCGGCCCTGGGTCTGACCCCGATTTCCCCGACTCCGACCTCGACGCGATGAAGCAAGGCGCGGCTATCATCGCGTTCCTCGACCCGCTCGATGACGTCGCAAAGATGCAACAGATCGCTGGGCGCGGCATATCGCTGTTGTCGATGGAGTTGATGCCGCGCATTACGCGGGCGCAGTCGATGGACGCGCTTTCGTCAATGGCAACTGTTGCGGGTTACAAGGCAGTCCTGATCGCCGCCAACGCGGCGCCGAAGATGTTCCCAATGATGATGACCGCGGCTGGAACGCTCAAGCCGGCCAAAGTGTTCGTGCTCGGCGCTGGCGTTGCGGGCCTGCAGGCCATTGCGACGGCGAAGCGGCTAGGCGCGGTGGTCGAAGGCTACGACATCCGAACCGCCGTCAAGGAACAGATCGAGAGTCTCGGGGCGAAGTTCGTCGAGATCAAAGTCGACATCGAAACCGCCAAGGGTGAAGGCGGCTACGCGGCGGCGCAGTCGAAAGAATACTACGCGCGCCAGCAAGAGTTGCTCGGCGAACACCTCAGCGGCGTGGAAATCATCATCACCACCGCGGCCGTACCCGGCAAAAAAGCTCCGATCTTGATCACCGAGAAAATGTGCGAGGGCCTGCGCCCTGGAACGGTCGTTGTCGACCTGGCCGCCGAGCGCGGCGGCAACTGCGCTCTGACCAAGCCAGGCGAGCGTGTCGAGTACAACGGCGTCGTCATCTTGGGTCCGCTCAACATCGCCGCGCAGACCCCACTCCATGCCAGCCAGATGTATTCGAAGAACATCACCACGTTCCTGTTGCATCTGATCAAAGACGGTCAGCTCACGCTCGATCTCGAAGATGAAATCACCGCCGGGACCGTTGTGGCGACGGGCGGCTCGATCACCCATCCGATGGTGAAAGAAAAACTCGGGGAATAAGCCAAGTGGAAGCCTTCATAACCGCCGTCACCGTCTTCGCCCTAGCCATCTTCGTCGGCTTCGAGATCATCACTAAGATCCCGCCCACGCTGCATACGCCACTGATGTCGGGTTCGAACGCGATCTCAGGGATCGCAGTCGTAGGCGCTCTTTTGGCGGCGGGGGCCGGCCAAGAAGGCCTGGCGCCAGTGCTGGGAACAATAGCGGTCGCCCTGGCGACAATCAACGTTGTTGGCGGCTTTTTGGTGACGCACCGGATGCTGTCGATGTTCAAGCGCAAGAAGTAGGCCGGGAGTCGCGCCAAGTGGATCAGAACCTCATCAACGTCGCGTACCTCGTCGCCTCGATCCTGTTCATCAGGGGCCTTAAGGGCCTGACCTCCCCGCGGACCGCACGGAACGGCAACTTGCAGGGCGCGGTTGGAATGCTGATCGCCATTTTGGCGACGCTGGTCGACAAGCAGGTCGTCAGCTTCGAGTTGATTATTCTTGGGATCGCGATCGGGACCTTGATAGGGGCCCTTGCGGCATTGAAGATCCGGATGACCGCGATGCCGGAGATGGTCGCAATCTTCAACGGCTTCGGCGGCGCGGCTTCGGCTTTGGTGGCGGCGACGGCGGTGCTGACGCCCGAAATGCTCCCCGACATCCCTTCGGTGCAGCTATACGCTTCAAGCGCCGCCAGCGCACTGATTGGCGCGGTGACTCTGACGGGTAGTATCGTCGCGTTCGTCAAGCTCGCTGAGTTTGTGAAAGTGCAGCCGAGAGGGGCGGCCTATCAGTTCTGCAGCATTGGCTCGGGGGTGGCTTCGCTGGCGCTGGCTGTCTACTTCGTCTTTGACCCCACCAACTTGGCCATCTTTTGGGCGCTTGCCGCGATGGCAGGCATCTACGGGATTCTGCTGACATTTTCCGTCGGCGGCGCCGACATGCCGGTCGTGATCGCCCTCTTGAACTCGTGTTCAGGTTTGGCGGCGACCGCGACCGGATTCGTCCTCGACAACAGCGTGCTGATCATCGCCGGGACGCTGGTCGGCGCCTCGGGCTTGATCCTCACCAAGATCATGTGCAATGCGATGAACCGTTCGCTGGTTGACGTGATGCGCGGCGACTTGGGCGGGGCGGCTGCTGAAGGCCCCTCGGCGGACGAGGTCTACGCCGGGCGCGTCAAAGGCACTTCGCCTGAAGAAGCGGCGATGCTGTTTGAGACCGCCAGCAAGATCTGTGTCGTTCCCGGCTACGGCATGGCGGTCGCGCAAGCGCAGCACGCCGTGCGCGACCTGGAGAACGCGCTCGAAGCCAATGGCGTCGACGTGGTTTTCGCGATCCACCCCGTCGCCGGCCGTATGCCCGGCCACATGAACGTCCTGCTGGCCGAGGCGGACGTGCCTTACGACAAGCTCTTCGACATGGAGACGTTCAACCCACAGTTTGGGGAAGTCGACGTCACCATTGTTCTCGGCGCGAATGACGTCGTCAATCCTTCGGCGCGTGAGGATAAGGGCAGCCCGATCTACGGCATGCCAATCTTGGATGTCGACAAGTCGCAGACCGTCATCGTCATCAAGCGCTCACTGAGCCCGGGCTTTGCTGGGATTCCGAATCCGCTGTTCGCCAATGACAACACCCTGATGCTGTTTGGGGACGGCAAGAAGGCGATTCGCGAGCTCACCCAAGCGGTCAAGGAAGGCTAGTACGGCGGCATCGCTTGACTGCCCAGGGCATTGCTCCTAAGGTGCGGACGTGGCGCTAGACCTGCAGCCGGATGTGGAGCAACGGGTCCTCGAGCAGGTTCTCAACGGTGACTACGCGTCTCCAAACGCTGTCCTGGTAGATGCTCTCGACGCTCTGGACGCTTGGCGGAAGGCCCTTTCGGACGATCTGGACAAACGCTGGGAAGAATCAGAGAGCCCCGACGCCGAGTACGTGGAGGCGGAACAGGTTTTCGCTGGTCTCCGCGCCAAGGGTCTTGAACGCTCCAATCAGCATTCATGAGTCGATGGCGATTCGAGGGACTTGGAGCCGCGCGCGGAAGCAAGCGGTTGCTCGAATTCGCGACAACCGCTTCCTTCCGGTCGCGGCTCCGAGACCCGCTATAACCGTTAAGTGAAGAGCATTGGCTCTAGCCGGCATTTCTCAGTGCGCCGTACTGGCGCGAACACCCTGCGGGGTGAAAGGCCCCGCCGATGAAGATGTCGGTCGACATCGAAGCTGGCGAGCAGCGTGGTCCGGTAACGGGTCGAGCTGAAGCCTCGCGACAAAGTCCGGGTAAGCCGGGCGAGCAAGCCGTTAGGCCGTAACGCGCAGTATGCCTGAGCAGGCCTCGAAAGTGAAGTTGCGGACGCCGACCCGCCTGAGAAACGGGGAAGGCCGCAGCAACCGGGAAGCGACCGACGCATGCACCGGTTGGGTCCGCCGGGGTAGTGGGCGCGGCATGACGGTGAAGGGGGTTCGTAGTCAAAGGCGGGAGGCCCGGTGCGGTGGAGGTCGCAACTCCAAACGTCGCCTACAGGGCGGCGGCCGCGGCGGGGAGTCGGACAGGGCCGTAGTAGTGAAGAAGCAGGGTAATGCCTGTGGAGCGAGGGGCCCTGACTTCCGGCATGCTTGTCAACGAGCGAGAGGACGAGGCGATTGGCGATAAGCCTAGCAACGCCGTTAGGATCCGGAAGCTCGGGCGCAAGCTCTGCCTCAAAGCGAAGCAGGAGATGGGCGTGCTGCGCCTGCGCGGGGCGCAACTGGGGCCGCCGCCTGCGACAGCGATGAGGTGAAGCCGGTCGGAGAGCCGGATGCGGGAAATCCGCACGTCCGGTTCGATGAGCGGGGACGGGAAACGGAGCCAAGGCGGAGACTGAGACACTGGCGCAAGGCGAAAGCGGCCAGCAACAGCTACTCCCTCCGCCTAAAGCCACCGCGCCCGTCCTCGACTCCACCCACGTGGCGAGCGAAAGCGCGTGAGAGGCCCGTCAGTGCGAGGCGCGCGAAGGTTGGCGCCTCGGCTTGTCTGGATGTGAAGGGGCGTACTCGACAGTACGTCGAGCAGAGCGAGCCAGACTAACAACGCAACGACGACCGAGCGCAACAAAGCAATGGCGGGCCTATCGCGTGCTTTTGCCCTCAGGTGGTGAGAAATGCGGGCTGACTCGGCGAATGTCGCGCCCAATATCTCAGTTCCCGACCGAGATGTTCATCGGCAGGCTGGACTGCCCGCCCACGGTCAGTTGGAAAACCGTGTCACTGTTCGCCGGCGCATCTTCGGGAATCCCCACATTCGCCTGCGCGAGTCCAACGAAGCCTGGAGTCAAGCCAAGGAAGAAGATCTCGGCGATCCCGCCCCCAACCGTGGCCGTCGCCGGCAAGCTCGCCTCGGCAAACGGCGCTGCGGCCGGGGCCGCCACGCCCGTCGCGACCGTGGGATTCACCGGTCCGATCCCGGTGAAATAGACGGTCACCACTTCCCCCGCAGCGGCGGGATTCGTCGGCGTGTTGACGCTGAAGTCTTGGTTGACCGCGATCGCCCGCCCCGGTCCGGCGACCGAGGCGTCGAGCGGCAAAATCGCCGGCTGACTTAGCGCGACCGAGAACGGGACCGGCGGAGCATACGCCGTGCCGGACTGAACCAGAGCGTATGCCATCGCGTTCGCCGGCGTCTCCGTCGGAACCTGCAAGTTGGCCTGCGAGGCGCCGACAAAGTACAGCGGAGACATCACGCCCGCGATCTCGATATTGACTCCGTTTAGCGTCGTCGGCAGGGGCAACTCGTCGGCCGATTGCCCAGCAGGCGCGAGTCCGTCGAGGAACAGGCTCGCAATCGCCCCTGGCGCGAGCGGTTCCGTTGGCAGGAATGTCGCGCCGCTGACAAGGACTCCGCTCGGTAGCTCATCGGCGTCAGCGCCCGCGACGGCTCCAACGACGACGGCTGCGCTCGTCCCAAGCCGCTCATCGGCGACAAAAAAGCGGACATTGAGGTTGTCGTTGGCCGACATTGGCGTCCATGCGCCCTCGTAACGCCCCGGCAAGCTCACGTCGAGGGTCACGATATCGAGATCGTCGCCAATCACCGCGGACACGCCCGCATTCGGCACAAGCGCTCCACAGTTGTCTGTCACGCGCACTGCAAGATTCATGGGCAGTCCGGTCGGCTCCGCAAACCCGATCGAAGGCGACAGCGGGGTCACGACGAGACTGGACGGCCGGCAGAAGCCCTGCGCCGCGCCCGTGCTGGACGTGATCAGCAGCGTGACCGGAAACGTCCGGAATTGCCCGCTCAGCATGCCCACCGTTATATGCGCGCGATGCGTGCCCGGCGCCAGCCCGGCCGGATCGATCGCAAGTAACACCTCCGCCGGAACGCCGGCCGCCGCTGTCGTCGAGATCGGATTCGCGAGTATCCAGTTCGCCGAGCCGCGCAGCGACGTCCCAATCTGGAATCGCTCGATCTCGGGAGAGTTCGTCAGCACCCGAATCGTACGCGTGAAAGCTCCCGACCGCGCATCTGCCACAAAAGCCAACGGAGCGCTGTCGATAAACGGAATCGTCGGGCCGGTCGAAGGGTCGACATCGAGCACCACGCGCGCGACATCGCTCCCGTCGTCCGAGGAGGCTTGGACCCGCCCGAAGTAGCGGCCCGGCTGCGTCAGTCGGGCATCGATCTCGACATCGACCTCGGCAGCTTCCAACGAACCGATCAAACCAGCTTGGCCGCTACGACTCGGGAGCGTGAGCCAGTCGCCGCCGGAAAGCGCCGCGGCGTCGCCTGTCCAGTTCAGCGTCCCCGGAGAGCGACCGCCTAGCCTCAGGACGTGTGACACCCTCGCGCCCGACTTCAGGCGTACGCCTGCGTCGTTTCTCGCAAATTCGACCAAGTCCCCGCTGTTGCCGACCGAGGCCACAACCCGGGTCGTGCGGACGTCGCCGTCGGTGTGGATCGTCACCGAGCCCTCATAGATGCCGGGAGCAAGAGTCGTTGGGTTCGCCGTTACCCGCACCAGGCCGGTATTGGTTCCCGCCCCCGGGGTGGCCGCCAGCCACGAGCTTCCGCGAAGCGTCTCGGTCTCAACGGACCAATTGATGTCGTTGCTGCCGAGGTTGTCGATTGAAATGACTCGACTCTGATTGGGCAAGCCCGATTGGCCGAAGGAGAACCACAACATTTCCGGACCCGCCTCCAGCTTGCGGGCGCGGTCACCGACCGCTTGCCGGAAAATGATCCTCGCGATCAGATCCTCGGGCAGCGCCTGACCGATCTGCCCGGGCTGCTGAACCGGGCGCGCTTCCACCACCACGGCGGCTGCGAAAATGCCGGCCCGCGGAAGTGGCCGCGACCCGACCTCGACGATCAAGTTTGACGGCAGCTTCCCGGCAGTGTTCCCGAGCTTGAGCCACTGTACGTTCGGCGGCGACAAACGCGCGGTCCATTGGAGCTGATCATTGTCTGGGCTAGAGAGCCTGACGATCTTGTACTGTTTGCGCGGTCCGTTCGTTGGGGGCGTGAGCTCAAACTCGATCGGCAACGCGTCCAGGACGCCTCCCAGCTCAACGTTGACTTCCACTTCAATCTCGCTAAATCCGTTGAGCACGGTCGCACTGTCGGGCCGAGTCATGATTTTTGCCACGTGCTTGCCCAAATCAAGCGCGGAAGCGTCGATTCTCGCCGTGTGAATATTGGGCGTGGCGGACGCTTCTCCTGCGGTGGGGCTCACTTGCAACCAGGGCGCATCCGTGCTGAGGAAGTAGTTGAACCCGCCGCCCCCGGTGTTGGTGATCGTAAATTCCAGCGGCTCAGGGACGGTCTTGTTCTGCTTCAGCTTGACCTTGAACGAGGTGGGATCAGCGAATAGCCGCGGCGGGCCCGCTACGAAGGCCGTCACCGGGATTTGTCTAGGAGCTTGTGTCGACACGTTGTGGGTCAGCACGATGGTGGCGTGATATTCACCGGCCGGGACGCCGAAAAAGTTCGCCGTCACCGTGTGGATGTTGTCCGTCCCTCCCCAAGCTCCCGTAGCCGGCGTCACCGCGAGCCAGTTCCGAGGACCGTTGTTGGGGTAGGCAATCTGGAATTGATAGTTGAAACTGCCGTCGCCGGTGTTCTTCACGGTGAGCTGCTGGCTAATGTCGCCCGTTCCGCCCGAGTTGTCCTCAAACGGTGGAGTCGAGGACGGGCGCGGTGGCTTTAGGCGGAGGGAGTAGCTGTTGCTGGCCGCTTTCGCCTTGCGCCAGTGTCTCAGTCTCCGCCTTGGCTCCGTTTCCCGTCCCCGCTCATCGAACCGGACGTGCGGATTTCCCGCATCCGGCTCTCCGACCGGCTTCACCTCATCGCTGTCGCAGGCGGCGGCCCCAGTTGCGCCCCGCGCAGGCGCAGCACGCCCATCTCCTGCTTCGCTTTGAGGCAGAGCTTGCGCCCGAGCTTCCGGATCCTAACGGCGTTGCTAGGCTTATCGCCAATCGCCTCGTCCTCTCGCTCGTTGACAAGCATGCCGGAAGTCAGGGCCCCTCGCTCCACAGGCATTACCCTGCTTCTTCACTACTACGGCCCTGTCCGACTCCCCTCCCGAGCCGCCGTCCTGTAGACAACGTTTGGAGTTGCGACCTCCGCCCGGTGGGGCCTCCCGCCTTTGACTGCGAACACCCTTCAGCGTCATGCCGCGCCCACTACCCCGGCGGACCCAACCGGTGCATGCGTCGGTCGCTTCCCGGTTGCTGCGGCCTTCCCCGTTTCTCAGGCGGGTCGGCGTCCGCAACTTCACTTTCGAGGCCTGCTCAGGCATACTGCGCGTTACGGCCTAACGGCTTGCTCGCCCGGCTTACCCGGACTTTGTCGCGAGGCTTCAGCTCGACCCGTTACCGGACCACGCTGCTCGCCAGCTTCGATGTCGACCGACATCTTCATCGGCGGGGCCTTTCACCCCGCAGGGTGTTCGCGCCAGTACGGCGCACTGAGAAACAAGGGGTCGGCAAGAGGCGTCGGGCGATCGCCAGGGATCCTCAGCGACGCGATGATGGTCAAGTCAGACGAGAACAGCTGCCCCAGGTCAAAGCTTTGGTAGAACGGGTCAGCTACCCGGAACGTCACCGCAAACTCTCGCTGTTCGCCGGGCTGGAAGCTGTTGAAGTCGATCGAGATAAATGTCGTGTCGCTTCCGGGCGTGGCGCCGCCGCTGGTCCTACCGCTTAGCGGGGCAAAGATGAGCCAAGGCGGAATCGGGATATTGGGATCGTTGGGAATGATCTCCCACGGGAGGTTCCCTGGGAAGGTCCGAACATTGACGTTGATGATTCCCAGATCCGGCCCTCCGACGGTCTTCTCTAGGAAAAGCAGCGGCGCCGTAATTCGCAGGCCGTCGAATTGGCCGGCGCACGGGGCGGCTAAAACGCAAAACAGCACCAGGGAAGCAGGGAGAAAGTAGGGTCGCATTCGCGAGGGGGGCGAAACGCTCATCATACGGGGCGCTTCGGTGCGATGACAAGGCGTCATTTGAATGCCTCGGTACGTTTGGTCTCCGTGAGGGGTGGCTCGCCCGTACGACCCGATCGTTTGTTTTCAACGGCGTAGGGGCTTGACGTGGCAAGCCCGTCTTGCCGAATTTTTCCCGAACAGCAATCATTCACCCCTTCTTGGCCCAAAGACCGGCTAAGATACGCTCATCTATACTAGCCAACGCGATGTAAGCGGCCGTCCGGGAGTGTTGAGCAATGGCAAGGATTGAGGAGCAAAAACAAAGTCACTGGCTGGCCGCCATTTTCATGCTGCTATGTCTTTTGATTCCGGTAGCGGCGGTCCTGATTTATTCACAGTTCAAAGACGAGATCGCGTCGCGGGAAAGCGAAATCGAAATCCGTCTCAACCGACTCGCGCTGACGACCGACAAGCTCGCATATATTCTCGTGGAGCCGACCAGACAGCTCGAAAAAGACATCTCCTTGCTCGCCAGCCATCAAGAGTGGGCTCCCTTGAAGGGCCGAGTCGACCTCCGCAGGGACTTTCTCAGGGCTCAGCGGGGAAGGATCGAACTTGTCTTGAATTGGTTCGGGAAGGTTCGCCCGGAACACTATCTGGTGAGCTACTTGGACAACGGCCGCATCTACCCAATGGCCGGCCAAGAATTCGCGCGAGTCCATCGGGAAGACGAGCGCCTTGTCACGGCGGGCTCTTTGCAGCTGGCCGACAAAGGGGAACGACCCTATTTCAGACAAGCAGTTGAGGCTGGGAAGTTGTACTTTTCAAGGATCGACCTCAATCACGAGAACAACGAGCGGCTAGCGCCGTTTTTCGACGGCAAACAGACCCTTCGAGCCGCTCAGCCGCTCTGTCGAAGCGGAAAGAGCGATTGTGGCAGCGACCCAGTACTGGGCGTCATCGTGATCAACATGGACTACGGTTTGGCGCTCAAGCATGCTGCCGAGATGGCCTACGCGGAAGACGCTCAGCTCTACGTAACAAACGAGGCAGGGCAGTTCCTTCGGCACCCTGAAGAGGAGCATGACTTCGCTTTCGACCCCAGCCGAGAGGGTGACAAGGCGAAGCGCATTCAAGACGAGTTCCGCAATGGCGACGCGGCAAATGAGGCGTTAACCGAGCTTTTCGAAAAGACGGGCGAGGTCGCGCGTTTTCGACACCCGCTGCGAGAACCGCAACATGCCGTCTATGTTCGCAAGATCCCCTTGCCGAACGGCAGGTTTCTCGGACTGGCGCTGAGCAAGTCCATCGTTGACATCCAGACAGCGATAGGGACCCTTGAAACCTGGCGCTATCTCAGCGTGGGTGCGTTGATCATCTTTGGACTGCCATTGACGGCGTTGCAGGCGCGCCGATTCTTTCAGGCCAGCCGGCGGATTGACCACCAGAACCAACGAATCGCCGAGAACGAGGCCCGAACCACGGGCATCCTACTGACCGCGCCGCATGGGATTCTGATTCTAGACCAGCAAGGGAGAGTCGTTGACTCGAACGAAAAAGCCGACCGGATGTTCGCTTGCGAAGCCCAGGGCCGTCATGTCTCCGAGCTCATTCGCGTCCCCGGCGAAGCGCCCACTGCCAACAGGATCCCCGACTTCCTGCGAGACAATGAGCGCGGCTCCGAAGCCGCGGGTGTCACGGCAAAGGGAGAAGCGTTCCCAGCGTTTGTGAATGACTCAAGAGTCAACTGGGGCGAGGGCGACTACTACACCGTTGTCGTCCAAGACATCACATTGCAAAAGGCTCGCGAGGCTGAGCTCGAGACCGCCTGGGAAGAAGCCGAGAGCGCGAACCAAGTCATGCGTGATTCTTTTGACCACATGGCACATGACATTCGCGCGCCGCTGCAGCCGTTGCAACTGTCGGCTCAGATGATGATGAGAAAGGCCGACCCTGACGGGCTGTCCAAGGAGCAGATCGACAAACAATGCGAGCGCATTCTGCGGGCGACGAAGTATCAGGAGTCGCTGCTCAATGGCGTCATGGCGCTGGTACGGGCTCAGACCATGGAGTCCGTGGATCTGGATACTAAGCCCTCAAAGGTGCGAACGATCGCCTCCGGGGCTTTGGAGCAAGCGGCGCTGGTGGAAGGCGAGCCCACCGATCCAAACCAGAACGTCATCCGTCTCGAGCTCGACGACGACTTGCCGATGGTTCTAGCGGATCGCGAGCATGCTCAGCGCATCATGATGAACCTGGTGACCAATGCGAATAAGTTTACCGAGCAAGGGTTGATCACTATCCGCGCCTCCCGCCAAGCCAACGCAGGCCATGACTGGGTCGTCTTCTCGGTCGAGGACACAGGCAAGGGCATGACCGACGGTCAAATGAGCAGCCTCTTTACGACCTATGGTTCATCGGAAGAAGACAAGCAGAATCGCAGGAAACACAGGGGAGTGGGCCTGGGGCTCGCTGTCTCGAAGCGGATGTGCACTGCGATGGGCGGAGATATGTGGGCGACAACCACGCTGGGTCGGGGATCGGTCTTCTCGTTCAGGCTGCCGTCGGCCGACCACTCTACCTCACACGGCACCGGAGCGGCGCCGCGGGCCTGAGTCTGGTGTATGATGAGCCGATTGAAAACCATTCTCATCGTAGATGACGGCGACGACGAGCGCGAACTCCTCGCCGAACTGCTCGAATTCAGCGGCTATCCAGTGCTAGTCGCGGTGAATGGATTGGAGGGCTTAGGGTTCGCGACGGCCAAATCTCCAGATCTGATCTTGATGGACATTCGCATGCCCATGATGGACGGCCTCGAAGCGACTCGCCGATTGAAGGCGCTAGAAGAAACAAGGTCGATTCCGGTCATCGTTTTGACGTCCGGTTTCGTCGATGTCGAAGCTGAGCGAACGGCGTACGAGGCCGGATGTGACGGTTTCGAAACAAAGCCGATCAACGACTTAGACGCATTCCTTCAAAAAATCGAGCAACACCTCCAGTGAGGGCAGGAGTAAGACATGGCGAATATCCTGGTGACCGAGGATGACGAAGAAGTGCAGGAGGTTCTGGCCGACATGCTCGAGGACGAAGGGCATGAGGTCCAATTCGCGGAGAGCGCAGCCAAGGCGCAGCGACTCCTACGGCGGCCTTTCGAGCGTAAGGGTGCCCGCGAGTTCGACCTGCTGATCCTCGATATTGAACTGGAAGGCCAAGTGAACGGATTCGAGCTGCTCAAGGCCATCAAAACCGATACCAAGTACAAGAAGCTCCGTAGTCTACCGGTGATTATGGTTTCGTCAAACAGGGGCGACGACGCTGCAATCAAAGCGCTCGAGAACGACGCTGAGGACTATCTGACGAAACCGGTCAGCCTGGCGCAGCTTCTCGCGCGTGTCAATTTGAGCCTGAGGACGTTGGCGTTGCACCGACGATACGTGGATGCGGTCAATAACATCTTTCCCGAGGAGATTGTGGACGGGCTTATCGAGGGCGAATTGCCGCCACCAAAGTTCTACTCTTCAGCGACAGTGCTGTTCACGGACTTCGTTGGTTTCACCCGCTCGGCGGCGGAACTGGCCGAGCACCCTCAAAGACTCTTAAATGGGTTGAACACCTTCTTCTCCGGTTTCGACCGGATTGTGTCACGCTGCAACGTCCGTAAGATCAAGACCATCGGAGACGCCTATATGTGCGCCGGCGGTGTCCCGGCTGAGAATCGCACCCACGCGGTCGACGCGGTACGCTCCGCCCTCGAGATGCGGGGCCATGTCCGCTGGTTAAACCGGCACGCCAAGGAGGACGACGTTTGCTGGCCGATGCGGATTGGGATCCATACCGGACCGCTGACTGCCGGCGTAATCGGCAAGCAGGGTTTCCGTAGCGGTTTCGACCTCTGGGGCGACACCGTAAATATCGCGAGCCGCTTGGAGTCGAGCGGTGAAGCGGACGAAATCAGTGTCTCCGAAGCTGTCCGCCAATGCACCGCCGAGTTCTTCGATTTCGAGGGTCCGGAAAAGATCGATCTCAAGGGAAAGGGCGAACTGGAGCGATTCCTTGTGACTGGAGTCAAACCTGACCTGCGCGCCGTCGGGGCGAATCGAGACGAGGCCTCGACCGGGATGAAGTTCCATATACAGCGTAGGCGCTTGGCCGACGCCGACCAGGCTGCTGCCGCCGGTTCTTGAGCCCTCCAATTGGAGAGCGCCTTTTTTGTACGCTGATATTCCGGAGTTGAACTAGAATCAGAGCCATGAGCGCGAGCGTCGCCAAAGATTACGTAACCGTCGAGGACTACATGCAGCTCCCCGACGGCGAGTGGCAGAAATGGGAGCTCAGCAACGGGGAGCTAGTGCCGCGTTATGGAGACGAAATGGGCGCCAGGGTCGACCGCAATTCCATCCGCGTGGAGGTGACGGGGGAACTGTTCAACTATCTACGAGCGAACCCGCTTGGCCGAATGCTTGCCGAACAAGACTACCGGCTGACCGAAGGCGCCGTCCGCCGCCCGGACATCTCGATCGTACTCGAAGCCAACGTAGGGATCTTGGCGGACAACCCCGCGGTTGCCCCGGGCGCGCCCGATATCGCGATCGAAATCGTCTCGCCCAGCAACCGCTTCGACGACGTGGAGCTCAAGATCAGCCAGCTCCTCGACGCGGGCTGCCGCGTGGTCTGGGTGATCCAGCACGCTCTGCGGCGAGCGCTCATTTGTGAACCCGGGTTTCAGCGCCGCGAGGTGAAGATCGGCGGCGCCCTCGAAGCTCCCGACCTGTTGCCCGGCTTCCGGCTCGAGCTCCGGGGGTTGTTCGAGCGGGCGGGGGTCGTTGATTAGCCGTCAGGTGTTGATATAATGCCCGCTGAAATCGAGGGCTTGCGCCGGCTGTTTTTTCGCACCCGCTGAACCCGCTCCATGGCCGAAGAACTGGAGATTACTATCGCCAGCCACCCGCGTTGGCTTCGTCTGGTTCGGCAGGTGGTTCTGGAGTTCGCTCGCGAGTGCGGTTTTGGCGACAAAGACGCGCGGGCGATTGTTCTGGCGGTCGGTGAAGCAGTTGGAAATGTACTCAAGCACTCCTACAAGGGCGACACCGGGCGAACGTTCTCGCTGGCGTGTCGAAGCAGCGAAGGCGGACTCGAGTTGGAGCTGCGCGACGTTGGAACGCCGTTTGAGCCGGAAAAAATCCCCGAGTTGCCGCCGGACGAGGTTCGCTCCGGCGGACGGGGGCTTTTCTTGATGCGAGAGATCATGGACGAGGTCGAGTACAGCCGGGTGAACGGTGAGAACATCGTTCGGCTGAGAAAGCGGACGAACTAGGTAAGACATGCCGAAAGCGATGGAACTCAATGTCAAGCGCGAGGGGACGCACTCGGTCGTCCAGGTGACCGGCGACATTGATCTCTACACCTCCCCCAAGCTTCGTGACGCGGTGCTCGAGCTGTTTCGCAAGCGCGCCCAGAAAACGGTCATCGTGAACCTCTCGGATGTCCACTACATCGACAGCTCCGGCATCGCGAGCTTGGTCGAAGGTCTGCAGGAGTCCAAGAAGCACTCGGCGCGATTCGTCTTAGTCGGGTTGAACGAAGCGCCCCGGCACGTCCTCGAGCTGACACGGCTTCTTTCGGTCTTCGAGATCGCGCCGTCGGAAGAAGAACTCTCTGGAGAAGAAGAGGTTTCCAGCTAGGTCCCTTGACGAAATTCTTCGAAGCCGCCGGCCGTTCCGCCATTGAAATGGTGGAGTATGTCGGCGGACTTACGGTTCAGTTCTGGAAGAGCCTCAGGTCGGTCTGGAAACTTAATCCTATCAACGGCAGCCGCTTGCGCCGCAGGGCTACGATCCGCGAGATGGCGGTGGTGGGCTTCGACGCGCTGCCCGTCGTCTGCCTGATCTGCGGCGCCACGGGCCTGATCATGGCGTTTCAGGGCGGCGCGGAATTGCGTCGTTTTGGTGCGCTGCAGCTAATCATTAACCTGGTCGGCGTCAGCATGACGCGCGAGTTGGGTCCGCTGATGACGGCGATCGTTGTGATCGGCCGCTCGGGATCGTCGTTCTCGGCCGAGATCGGCACCATGGTCGTCACCGACGAGGTCGACGCGCTACGCACGATGGCGCTCGATCCGATCGAGTTTCTCGTGGTCCCTAAATTCGTCGCCATGGTCGTGATGCTGCCATGCCTGACCATCGCGGCGGTCGCCTCGGGCATCACGGCTGGGGGATTCTTTGCCTATTTCACATTGGACATGACGCTGGGCCTCTACCTGCGGGCGACGCTCGAAGTACTGGTCATGCGCGACGTTATTTCGAGCATCATCAAGGCCATAGGTTTCGGTACGATCATCGTCCACGTCGCCTGTTTCGAAGGGTTTAATGTTCGCGGCGGACCTGTCGGCGTCGGACGCTCCACGACCGCCGCCGTCGTGAAGTCGATCTTCCTGGTCGTCTTGGCGGATCTGATGTTCACCGCGTTCTTCTACATGTTCTGGCGATGATGGACATCATTCCCCAGCTCCGGGCGCGGATGCGTGACGGCGTTGCGCCGATCCTATCGGTGCAAAATCTGGAAGTCACCTATGGCGAGAACCACGTCTTGCGCGGGATCAACTTGGACATCTACCCGGGCGAGACGATGGTCATCCTCGGAGCCAGCGGCTCGGGCAAGTCGACTCTGCTTCGACACATCGAAGCGCTCGCCAAGCCGACGACCGGTCAGATCTTCATCAAAGGCGTTGACGTGGTGACTTGTTCTGACAAAGAGCTGCAAAAGATCCGGCGCATCATGGGCGTCTCGTTTCAGAGTGCGGCCATGTTCAACTCGATGACGGTGGGCGACAATGTGGCCCTGCCGCTGCGCGAGCACACAACGCTCGCCGAGCCGACGATAAAACTGATGACTCAGATGAAGCTCGGTCAGGTCGGCCTTATCGGTGCGGAAGACTTGTTTCCGTCGCAGCTCTCGGGTGGAATGAAAAAGCGGGCTTCAGTGGCGCGCGCGCTGGCCATGGACCCAGAGATCTTGGTCTTTGACGAGCCGTCGGCAGGCCTCGACCCGATCATTGGGGCTGGTATCGACCAGCTAATCCTCAACCTCAAACGTGCGTTCAAGATGACGATCATCGTCGTGACGCACGAGATGATGAGCGCCTTCTTGATCGCCGACCGTATGTGCATGTTGCACAAGGGAAAGATCATCGCTGTCGGCACGTCCGAGGAGTTCAAAGTTCACGAACACCCGCGAGTGCGGCAGTTTCTCGATCGCAAACCCGATGAGGCAACGAGCGAAGACAGCGGGATTTTCGGGGAGATCTGACGTAGCGGTTATCCTTGGATGTAGGGCATGAGTAACGAAGCAAAAGTCGGCGTGATCGTCATCGTCGCCCTGACGATTTTCACCATCACTTTCTTGTCCGTTGCCACCATGCAGTTTGGCGGCGACAAGGTGGAATACCACGCCTTCTTCAAGTTCGCCGGCGGACTCGACCCGGGCAAGCAGGTGCGCTTTGGCGGGCGCAAGGCGGGCATCATTTCCGAGGTCCGGCCGGCGCCGGATGATCCGACCATGGCCGAGGTCATCTTCGAGGTTCGCGAAGACATCCCGGTCAACACCGAATCCGTCGCGACGATTGGGAGCCTGAACGCCTTGGGTGACAACTACCTCGAGATCACTCCGGGGTCGAAGGGCGCCGCGCTGATCCCTCCGGGCGGCGAGATTCGATCGCGAGAATCGATCACCTTCGCCGACATCACGGCCAAAATCGGAGAGGTAGCCGATACCGCCGACACGCTGATGGTCGACCTGCAGGATAAGATCACTCACATCAGCGACGACTTGCACGCGGTGCTTTCAAACGTCGAGACTCTTACCGGCGAAAAGAACCAAAAGAGCGTCGAGGAACTGCTCAACAGCGCTAACCACATGATCGAGACCCAGTCGCCGAAGATCGACAAGATCACCGATCAGATTACCGGCTTGCTTGACCACTTCGACGAGGTTGTCAACGACATGCGCAAGGTAGCCAAGACGGCCGATAAGGCGATCAACAATGTCGATGGCACGGTGACCGAGCTTCGCGATCCTCTCAAGAAAGACCTCGCTGAGATCGAGAGAACCGTGATCGAGGCGCGCAAGACCATTGAAGAGATCCGTGCACTGGTCGTGCTCAACGGCGTGAATATTCAAGACACGATCGAGAATTTTCGGATCGTGTCCGAGGACCTCAGGCAGTTCAGCGACGAAATCAAGCAGCGGCCGTACAGCCTGTTGAGGACTAAGGCAAGGCCGGACCGGCAAGTGCCGGTGGCGGTCCAGAAACGCTAGGGCTATTCGGTTGCACGTCGTAGGGGCTTGGCATGCCAAGCCCGTGTTGCCGCAACCGACCCATGGCAGGTTGTGTTCGAATAGCTTCCTGGCGCCGAGATTCACAATGTCCCACGCGAACACCGCCATTCCGATAGCCCTGCTGGCCCTCGCCGCCGCCGCTCCGGCCCAACAAAGCGAAGCCACCAAGCGCCTAGCCGAGCGCAACAAGATGTTCAAGCCCGACATCATCAAGGTCGCCGACAACGTCTACACCGCGATCGGATACCAAGTCACGGCGAACTCGATGATCATTGGCGACGATGGCGTGATCATCATCGACCCGGGTCAAGCCCCGCCGTTTGCACAAAGGGTTCGGGCGGAGTTCGAGAAGATCACCAAGAAACCCGTCAAGGCGATCATTTATACGCACGGCCACCGAGATCACACCGGCGGGGCGCCAGCCTTCTTCCAAGCGGACAATGGCATGCAGGTTTGGGCGCGTTCGAACTACGGGTCCGAGGCGGCTCTGGCGGCGCGCAACGGACTTACCGGCGGAGTTCGGCCGTCGAACACTCAGGGTTTCGATTTGCTTCCCGAGCAGAAGATGGGCATCGGCGTCGCGATTCCGCCGGCCCGCCGGCCCCAGGGGAATCTGATGGTCGACGGCGCCCAAGCTGGTCGTCGCGCGGGGCCGCCGCCACGGATCGAGCCGACGCATACGTTCTCCGGATTCCGCAAGACGCTTCGGATTGCCGGGATCGATCTCGAGCTGGTCCAAGCGCCGGGTGAGACCGACGACCAGCTCTACGTCTGGATGCCCGCGCACCGGATCGTCTTCGCCGGCGACAACTTCTACCAGTCCTGGCCAAACGTCTATCCCCTTCGCGGTACGGTGCGCCGGTCGTTCCGCGATTGGACCGACAGCATCGCCAAGATGATCGATGAAAACCCGGTGACGGTCGTCGGGGGGCACACGACCCCCATGATCGGCACCGCGCGCGAAGTGCTGAGCAACTACCACGAAGCGATGAAGTGGGTGCTCGACCGCACCGTGGAGGGGATGCAGAAGTTCCTGACCCCGGACGAGCTGGTCGCGTATGCGGCGCTGCCGGAACACCTGGCCGACTTGGACTACCTGCAGGACTACTACGGGACCGTCGAAGGGACGGTGCGCGACCTATACGCGCAGGACCTAGGCTGGTTCGGCGGCGATCCGCTCGAGCTGCACCGTGAGAGTCCGAAGAAGCAGTCCGAGCGGATGGCCGACCTAGCCGGCGGCGTCGACTCTCTGATGACCAAGGCCCGGGACGCGATGAAGGCCGACGACCCGCTCGGGGCGGCGCAGCTCCTGCGGCACGTGCTGCGGCTCCGTCCCGACGACAAAGCCGCCAAGCTGCTGATGGCGGATGCGCTGGCGATCGTGGGCGAACGGACGTTCAACGGTCCCGTGCGGAACTACACGCTCTCGCAATCGAACCAATACCGCCGCGAGGCGGAGAAGTAGCTGGTCTGGCCCTGGCGGTCGAAGACTTCGAGCAGCCTGACAGCGTGGATGATGTTCTCGTCCGTAAAGAAAATCACGCGGGTAGTGGGACGCCTAATCCACGAAGAAGAATTCGTTGCTCGATAGCATCCCGCGCAGATAGCCCGCCCAGGCCATCTGACCGCCGCCGGCTTCGGCAATGAACGTCTCGCCGCGGGATAACTCCTCGCCTGTTGGTTCGCGGCCAAAGACTGTCTGGTAAGCCCAGTCGACGCGGGCAGAGGTTTTGTCGCCCTGGGCCATGGCTCGTTCAGCCACCGCACTCGCCTGCTCGTGCAGGAACTTCGAATTCATCAGGTAGAGCGCCTGCAGGGTCGTCGTCGTGGACCTGCGTTCGCTGAGCTGGATATTGCCGTCCGAGCCGTCAAACAAGTCGAGGTAGGGATTCTTCTGGATGCGCTGCTGCATCGAGTAGACGGTTCGGCGATTGCTCTCGTAAACCTCCTGAAACGGTTCGTGCTGGCGGTAGAAGTAGGTGAGGTGATGTGGCATCGGGTGCTGGCCGCCCGGAGTGGGGTCGAGGTCGCCGCTGAAGGCTAAGACGGAGTCGCGGATCTGTTCGGCATCAAGGCGCTGGCGGTTGGCTCGCCAAAGCAGCTCATTCGCCGGGTCGACGGCTGAGTTGGCCGCGACATCCGCGCTCGAGAGCTGATAGGTCTCGGACAGCATCAGCATGCGGTGCATGTCTTTGATCGACCATCCGCCGTCGGTGAATTCGCTTGCGAGAAAGTCCAGCAGCTCGGGGTGGGTCGGCGCGTTTCCGCGGATTCCAAAGTCGCTGGTGGTGCTCACCAGACCCTTTCCGAAGTGGTAGTGCCAGAGCCGGTTGACCATCACCCGAGCGGTCATGGGGTTGCCCGGGTCGGTAATCCACTCGGCTAGCGCAAGCCGGCCGCTGCCTTCGTAGTCCTCGGGGAGCTTCTCGCCGCCAAGGATCTGCAAGAAACCGCGCCGCACCTGGCCCCCCGGCATTTTGGGATCGCCCATCTTGTGGATCTTCGCGTCACGAGGCTCGCCTTCTTGGACCGCATAGGCGATCTCCATCTCTGGGAACGTCTCGGCGTACCTCGCCCGCTCGTCGCGAACTTCGTGAATCCGCTGCCAGATCTCCTCGCGCGTGTGCCTGGTGACCTTCTTGTTGTTGAACTCCTGGTAGAGCCGGAAGGTCGCTCGCTCGCGCTCGTTCCAGTCTTCCAGCTCCTTGCGGTAGGGGGCCAGGATCTCGTCGGCCTTATCACTGCGATAGACGAAGTCGTCGCGCCAGGGCTTGTGCTCGGCGCCGGCGTGGGGGTAGACGGTGCTGTCGAAGATCCCGTAAAGGGCGTAATAGTCGGCGGTTGGAATCGCGTCGAACTTGTGGTCGTAACAGCGGGCGCATCCGACACTGAGCCCGAGGAAGGTCTTCGACACGTTGTTGATCGTGTCCTCAACCCGGATATGGGTCAGGTTTTGGGGGCTGACGCCGATCCGGCGAGCGATAGCGACGTATCCGGTTGCGATGGTTTGTTCCCAGCGCTGGTCGTCATTCTCGTAGGGCAATAGATCACCGGCGATCTGCTCGCGGACGAAGACGTCGTAGGGTTTGTCGGAGTTGAACGAGTCGATGACGTAGTTGCGGTATTTGTAGGCCTCGGGGACCGGGAAGTCGGCGGCGTCTCCGGCGGTGTCGGAGTAGCGCACCAGGTCGAGCCAGTGACGCCCCCAACGCTCGCCGTAGTGCCGCGACGCCAGCAGACGCTCGACAACGTGCTCGAACGCCTCGGGCGAGTTGTCGGCCAGAAACGCGTCGGTTTCCGCGATCGTCGGCGGCAGACCGGTGAGGTCGTAGGTCGCACGGCGAATCAAGGTGCGCTTGCCGGCTTGTTCGCCCGGCGTTAGGCCCTTGTCGGTGAGCCTTGCCAAGATGAAGCGATCGATTGGGTTCTTGCCCCACTCCGCGGCCGAAATCGTCGGGGGCTCGTGGCGCTTGACCGGCTGGTAGGCCCAATGGCTGCGCTGCTCCTCGGTGATCTCGTAGACGGGCGCTTTCTCGACATCGACCCATTCGACACCGGCGGCGATCCATTGTTCGAAATGGGCCACGGTTTCGGGGGGTAGCGCCTCGCCTGGAGGCATTTTCAGCTTGGCGTGATCGTAGCGGATCGCTTGGACCAGCAGGCTGTTGTCGGCGTCTCCCGGGACAACCGCGGGGCCGCTCTTGCCGCCTACCAGAAGCGCTTCGCGCGAGTCGAGCCGTAGCCCGCCTTGGGGAGTTGTGGTGTGGCAGCCCTGGCACTGTTTCTCGAGCACCGGTTGGATTTTGGTGAGGAAGAACTCTCGTGGAGTCTCAGGCCAAACGGCGCCGTCGCGCACCCAGGTTTCCAGCGCCTCGATTTCGTGGGCCTCCAACTCGCCGCTGGGAGGCATGCGGAGCGAGAGGTGGCGCTTGGAAACCGCTTGCAGCAGCAGGCTGTCGCGGACATTCCCCGGGTCGATCGCCGGGCCGCGATTGCCGCCGGCGAGAACGTCGGTTCGGGAGTCAAGCCGCAGGCCTCCGCTGGCCGCGTCGGTGTGGCAGGAGTAGCACTTTGTGGCGAAGATTGGCCGAATCTTCGACTCGAAGAATTCCTCCTGCTCGGCCGCCATCAAAGGGACGGCTGCGAGCGCGGCCAGGGCCCAGAGTCTCACGCTGGTTATTCTACCTCTGTCGGCTAGGGACGCCACTGGCTAAGCTTTGCTGCTTTGCTGGAATTAGGTCCGTTTCCGAATTAAGTACTAGTTACTTCCCGGCGCAAAACGCCCGCCTAAGTCCCGCATTTTCAGTGCCGGCTTGTCGCGCAAGCGTCCCGAACGCACATTTTCTATAGGAGTTTCAGGCCTATTTATGCTATAATAAGCCATGACCACACGGCGCCGCCCCCAACGCTGCCTCTTCGAGCCCCTCTTCCCCGAAGATCCCCTCGATCTCTACGAGCCCTGGATGCGTCACGCCGACCGCCTGCTCGACGACGATCAGCTGCTCGACACCGTCTATGACGCCCTCGGCAGCCGCCATCCTCAATCGCGCCGCACAGGCCGCCCGGCCACTCCCGCCGAGGTCGTCTTGCGCCTGCTCATCCTCAAACACGTGCGCAATTGGAGCTTCGATGTGCTGGAACGCGAAGTGCGCGCCAACGTTGTCTATCGCCACTTCAGCCGCATCGGGTTCGACAAAGTTCCCGACGCCAAGACCCTGGGGCGCATCGCCCGCGCGCTCGGGCCCGAGGTGATCGCGCAGTTGCACGAACGTTTGATCGAGCTGGCGCGCGAAGAGCGTGTGGTGACCGGCCGCAAGTTGCGCATCGATACGACGGTGGTCGAAACCAACGTGCATTACCCGACCGATTCGAGCTTGCTCAACGACGGCCTACGCGTGCTCACGCGGACGATGCGCAAGATCGAAGAGGCCGCCGACCACGCCGGCGAGAGGTTGCGCAACCGCCTGCGCAGCGTGCGCAAGATCGTGATGCAGATTGGCCGCAGTGCGCGCTCCGAGCAAGGCGCCGAAAAACGCCGCACGCTCTATTCCAAGCTGCTCGAGACCGGCGGGCGCGTGGTGGCGCAGGCGCGGCGCTTTGCGGCCGAAGTCGCAAGCGGCGTCAAGCGGTCGGCCGAACCGCTGGGCGATGCGTTGCTCCAAGGCTTGCGGAAACAACTCGAAACCATGCTCGATCGCGTCGAACGAGTGCGGCGGCAGACCAAGCAGCGGGTGTTCGGCGGCGACAAGCATGTGCCGGACAAGCTGCTGAGCGTCTTCGAACCAACGACGGAAGTGATTCGCAAAGGCAAGTCGGGCAAGCCGAACGAGTTTGGCAAGATGCTGAAGGTGCAAGAAGCGGAGAATCAGATCGTTACCTCCTATGACGTGTATGAAGAGCGGCCGGACGACCGCGCGATCTTGCTGCACGCGGTCGCAGAACACGAGCGGCGCTTAGGACGCACGCCGCGCCTGGTGGCGGCGGACGCGGGCTTTTCCTCGGCGGCCAACGAGCAGGCCTTGGAGCGGCGTGGCGTGGAGCGGGTGTCGATTCCGAACTACTCAACGCGCGATCCGGTGCGGCGCGGACGGCAGAAGGAGCGCTGGTTCAAGCGCGGGCAGAAGTGGCGAACCGGTTGCGAAGGGCGCATCTCGGTATTGAAGCGCCGCCACGGACTCGACCGCAGCCGCTATCCGGGCCTGGACGGGATGCGGCGCTGGGTGGGATTGGGGGTGATCGCGGACAACCTGATCAACATCGGGGCCTGCCTGGAGGCGCGGGCGACGGGTTGAAGGAGCGGGGCGAGGCGGCGAAACAGGATCGAAACCGCGATCCGACCGGAACTAAGAAAACGCTTTCCAATCGGGCTTGGCTCGCGATAGCGCTTTTTGCGCCAGAAAGTAGCTAGTTCGGAGCCAATTCTTCGGCGTGAGTACTAGGACCCTGAAATGGCTTGCGCGTTCTGGCGCTGGATTTGCATCTCTATAACCAGAATAACAGGGGCGACCAAGGTTTCGGCGCGTTAGAAGACCGGGACGTGGCGCACGGCTATGCCGTGCCGCCTTGCACCTGTGGTGCAAGGTCTTTTGTGGGGCTGTAGAGTGCTTGAGACGCCGAAAAAGAGACCTTGCGCTACAAGCGCAAGGCGGCACGGCAGAGCCCTGCGGCACGTCAGAGGGCCCCTTACTGTTGCCAAAGGGCTATGCCGC
The DNA here is from genome assembly GCA_965247515.1 of Bryobacterales bacterium. GTDB lineage: Bacteria > Acidobacteriota > Terriglobia > Bryobacterales > UBA6623. Next base: position 4,809,546 of record OZ252029.1, read on the forward strand.
CCAGCAGCCCCGCGACGGGAACTCGCTGGACGTTCCCCGGCAGCTGAAAATCAATCTTCTTGGCGTTGCCGCCGCCGAGATAGAGCATGCGGTAGTTGAAGATGTGGTCGAGAACTCGGATCGCGTCGTTCAGCCGTTTGTTCCACTTGTCCTCACCGTGCTTCTTAAGCGCGGCGGCGCCGAGGACGTCTTCGTAGGTCTTGCTCTTGCGGAATGGGTGGTGGCCCAGCTCGAGGTTGGGGACGAGGTGACCGCCCACAAATAGGCCGGAACCCATTCCCGTACCCAAGGTGAGGACGAGCTCGACGCCTTGGCCTTCGATCACGCCTAGGCCTTGAATGTCGGCGTCGTTGGCCGCTCGTGTCGGCTTGCCGGTGCGTTCTTCGAGCTCTTGGGCGATGTTGACTCCGACCCAATCTTCATGCAAATTGACGGCGCTGCGAACCTCGCCCTCGACCACGACGCCGGGAAAGCCGACCGGGACACGGTCAAACTCGCCGACATCTTTCGCCATTCCATGCAAAATGTCGATCACCGCGCCGGGGAGCGGCTCCTCGGGCGTCGGCTTGCGGATGCGATCGGTCAGAGGCTGGCCCTCGGGGTCGAGGATCATGATCTTCAATCCCGAACCGCCGATGTCGATGGCGAGCGTGCGAGAGTCGGCCGCGGTTCCCATTGCGCTGCTCGTCCTAATGTAGCGGACTCGCCGCGGGTTCCGGCAACCGCTTGCTTACCGGCGCGGCTCGCGGAGATACGCGACTGTGTCCCGCAGGGTCTCGTCCGGGTCGCGAGTCGTGAAGCCGAGCTCCTTGCGCGCCTTTGAAGAATCGCAGTACCAGAACAACGCCGACATCTTGATCGAGGCGTCGTCGAGCTCAAACTTCTTGCCGACAAGGGGCATCAGCTTGCGCATGACCATAGCCCCTCCCAGCGCCATCCGCAGCGGAACCATTAGCTTGGGGGCCGCGACGCCGGAAATCTTCGACGTCCGCTGGATCCACTCGTGGAACGTCATGTTCGCCCCGCCGAGCAGGTAGCGCTCGGCCGTACGGCCCTTTTCCATGGCAAGCGTTAGGCCTTCAGCCGCGTCCCGGACGTCGACAAGATTGAGCCCTCCGATGGGAGTGACCATGATTTGGCCTTTGAGAAATAGTTCAACGTCTCGGGTGGATGAGCGCCGTTCATCGCCGGGGCCGAGAATCAGGCTCGGATTGACCACCACGACCGGCGCCTTGCGGTGCTCGGCGTACCACAGCGTGAGCTTCTCGGCGTAGATCTTGCTCGTGTAGTAGGGCCAATCGCGGACGACCTCTTGCGCGTAGGGGGCCTGTTCGTCGCGCTCGACTGGGTCCGCGCCGACGGCCATCGCACCCGAGGTTGAAACGATGACGGCCTTGTCGACCTCGCGTTCGAGGATCGCTTCGCAGACGTTGCGGGTCCCCTCGACGTGGGTGTCGTAGAGCGGCCAGGCGTCGTCGGATTCTCGCTCGACTCGGCCGGCTAGGTGGTAGACCTGCTGGACCCCTTTCGCGGCTTCACTGACCTGCTCCCGGTTCGTTACGCCCCCAGGGACGACTTCGATTCGATCACTGTCGATGTTCGGGCCGTCGCCGCGGCAAAGGAGCCTGAGCCGCGAAGTCTGGTCGTTTTCGAGTAGGCGCCGAATCAAGTGCCGACCCAGAAAACCCGTGGACCCGGTGATTAGGACAACGGTCATCGGTCGTAGGGGCGAGGCATGCCTCGCCCGCCCCGCGGATTAAGCACTAGACCGCTCCCGGCATTCCCGCCACGTCGACCATATTGATCGGCGGGACGTGTAGGTGCGAAACGCTCGGGGCGCGTCCGACGAAGGTCTGCGCCATCTCGAGCGCCTCCTCCATCGAATCCGCGGCGTCCCAGCCCATGACTTGGGCCGCGCGACGATCTTCCGCGCCGACGCAGATCACCTTGCCCACATGGGCGCGGCCGTTTTCGCCCCAGTACCACATGTAGAACGGGTGCACGCCGTGATACGCATACTCCTCGCGGTATTGCTTGATGTACTCGGCCCGGTGCGCGAACTCCGCCTCGTACTTGCGCTGCAGCGTGAACGAATCGGTCGTCTCGGGCAGTATCCGGTGGAAGAACTCGTGATAGGAGGGGTGGTGGCGCTTGTCGAAGTCGTTGAACAGCGGGTGGGTGACGATCAGGACGCCGCCCTTCTTCACAATCGGCATTCCGCGATACATGTTGAACAAGTACCCGAGCGCCATCACCTGCACCAGCAGCGGGTTCAACGCCGCGTTCACGTTGTACGGCGAAATGAACGGCATCCCAAAGATCACGACGTCGGACTGCCCTTCGATCGGCACGCAGTACTGCTGATAGCAATACGCCAGCGTTTTCTCGTGCGCCGCCCAGGTCTCGCCGGCATGGATCGCAATCGGCTCATACGGCGCCGGGATCGAGAACAGGATCTTCCGCTTGGTCTCACGCGGGAGCTTTGAAAGCGCGGTCTTTGCGATGGCGCACGAGGCGCGGTCGAGCGGGTTCCAATGATCCTCGTTCTTGGTGAAGAACGCCATCTTCGGGTCGAACATAGCGTTGTTCACCGCGGTCTCGAGGTGAAAAACCTTGATGTGCTCGCGAATCACCCGCGCCTGACGGTCCATCGATGTCGTGAGCGCCGAGCGAGTGTGGTCGAAGTAGGAGTCACAGTCGCGGACGACCTTTGGGTCGTGGTGCGCCTGCAACGGCTGATAGTCGCAGAGCCCGGTGGCGATGCTCTTGCTGCCGCCGTTCATCGGAGAGAGGTTGATGTTGACGTAGATGAGCAGGTCGGACTCGGCACAGCGCCGATTGATGCGGACGTGTTCGCCCTGCTCGGTCGTGCCAAGGTCGACCATGCCGTCAGGGTCCTCGCCGTCGTGGCAGTAGAGCCTGTCGGGGAAGTAGGATTCGAAAATCTGCTTCCCGACGGCCCAGCGGATCTCGAACGGCTCCATCCGCCGGTGAAACGAGACCGCGATCACGATATGGACGTCGGTGACGCCGTGCTGCGCCAAAATTTCCAGCAAGATCTTGAGCGCCGACTCGCGGATATCGGGCTTGTTCATCTTGGGCAGCGGCAGCGAGATGTCGTCGATCGCGATCGTGACGCGCATCCCGGGCCGGAGCTGCGCGACCAGCGGGTCCATCTCTTCCGGATGCTGCAAGGCGTAGCGGATGCCTGCGTCGCGGTCCTTGAGACCGCGGATCGTCGGTTTGGGGTAGATCACGCGCGCTCCGGCGGGGAGCTTGGCGCGGATGAGGTCTTCGCCAGACCAAAACAGCCGATCGGCCGACTGCTCTTCTAGATGGACGACGCAACCCTCGCTCGAAACCAGCGCGTCACGACCGACCGCATTCGGCGTCGGGTCGCCGAACTCGTACAATTTCGATGGTGCGAGGGGGCCTTGAACGCTAGCCATTATGGACGCCGCTTCGTTTCGATCACCGGCCAGCCCCGTTGGGCGGCCTCTTGTCGGAGCCGCCTGTCTGGATTCACCGCCCGCGGCTGTCCGACGGCCTCGAGCAGGGGCAAGTCGGAGAAGCTGTCCGAGTAGCCCCGAGCCCGCGTCGAGTCCACATTATAGCGGCGGCAGAACTCCTGCATTGCCTTGACTTTTCCAGCCTCGGCGAGGACCGGTTCGACCAGTTTTCCGGTCGCGACGCCGCCTTGGAACACCATTTTGTTGGCCAGCACGTGGTCGAATCCGAAGTGCTCAATCGCGGGTTGTATTGCAAAATCCAACCCGCCTGTGACGAGTACTGTTGAGTATCCTTCCTCGCGGTCGGCCTCGAGCAGAGCCTCGGAGCCCGGGTAGATCTTCGGCCGGATCTCATGCTCGAAGATGTCCTTGGCCGCCTCATCGAGCCAGTCGCGGCCGAGCCCGGCGTACTCCCGATAGAAGCGCAAATTGAACGCGAGCCTCGAACGCTTGTCGAGCGCGACCCAATAGGGGATTCCCAGCACGACCGTCGCCGAGCGCTTCAGCGAATTCCACACGCCCGGCGCGCGCCGCGCAAAGTAGAAATACCGCGTCACGACATTGCTCGAAACGAGCGTGCCGTCGAAATCATAAAATGCCGCGAGCATCGGCTCCCCCCGATCGTAGCGCCTCTGAAATTCTGCAAGGAATTCCGAGCACCCTGCGCGAGCAGCGATTTTCGAGGCCCCAATAATTAGACGAGGTTCGAATCAGCGGAAGCGGAAGTCGAGCTGGAAGCCGTAGAGCCAGGGCATTCGCGGGTCGACGCCCTCGGCGGCAAGCTTGGCGGGCAGATTCTCATAGTGTCGACGCAAACGCTCGGCATGGGGCGGATTGTAAAAGGTGACCACAACCGTGTCGTCCCGCACTCTCACGTCGCCGTCGAGCCCCTGCAAGACACGCCGTCCAAACTGCCCAGCTTCCCAGTGCTCGAAGGGGTCGCCGAGGCGTTTGCGCAGTTGATCAACCGCCGCCTGGGCCACCAGCGCCAAGCTCATCTGCGCGTAAGGAACGTTGAGATTGGTCGTGCCGGCGCGCTTCCAGCCCAGCGCCTGATAGGCGTTGAAGAACTCTTCGATGCGCCAGCGCTGGGGGTAATCGCGGCAAAGCTGATCGAGCTCGTCGCTGTCACGAGTCGACAGAAACGCCGAGTACTGATAGGGCGGGCGCTCGCCGAGGCGTTGCACGATCTGCTGCAGGGGAGCGTCGGAATGGCGCAGGCGATAGGGCAAACGGCCGCTCGCCAGGCCGGGCCAATGCGTGCGAAACGCAGCGTCGGGCAAGGCGGCGAGCTTCGCCTGCAAGGCCTGCGTGCGCGCCATCGGACACAGCAGATCAAAGCCCGGACGGTCGTAGACTGTTTGAAACAATTCGGCGCTGAAGTGCTCAGCATCGGCCAGCAGCAGCACCGCCTCCGAAGCCGGCGTCAGCATCTCGTCGAGCATCTCGAGCAAGTCGGGAGTGGCTTGCGCGACGCTGCGCGAGGAGCTGGCAAGGGTCATCGCAAGCGGCTGTTGGGTGTCGACGTCGAAGCCGAAAAATGTCTGCAAAGCCTTGACGGGAATTTGCCCGGGGCTCAGCACGCGGCGGCGCATCTGGCGCTGGGAATAGCTGCGCAGGCGGTGCGGATCCAGCGCCACCAGGCGGGGATCGAAGTGTCCGGCTGCGCGGCGCAAGCGTCCCAACTCGATCTGCATCTGGCGGCTGTGTTGGACCGTCAGCGGCTCGAGCAGCTTGTGGACGGCCTGATCGCTCGCCACAAAAGGCAGTCCGTTGGCCAGCTCAAAACCCTTCTGGGAAAGCGACCGGCTGCGCCTGACGCCGCTGACTCCGAGGGCGGCTTCGTGGACCATTTGCAGCGCCAGGCGAGGTTCGACGCGCGCCGACTCGCGGCGCTGAAGCCGCACAACAGGTCCCACGTGCCGAGCCGAAGATGCTCGGCCAACAGCAGCCAGACGCCGACCATCGTGCCCGAGACCTTCTGCGCCAGCAGCTCACGCACGCCGCGCTCGACGCTGAGCGGGTCGGCTGGCTCGCTGCGTCGGACCAACGCCGTGCGCTGCGTGCCGACTTGCTGCGGCTCAGCCAGCGGCCGGAAGGCGTGGAGTTTTTTTTTGTAGGCCGAACTCGGCAACGACGCGTTCGACGCTGCGTTTGGAGATCTTCCAGCCCGCCTGAGTCAGCTTTTGGGAGATCACGGCGGCCGACGCGTCAGGATCGAGAAAGCGTTGACGAACGACCAGCTGGACCAACTGCGGGGTGCGGCGATAGTTGGTCTTGGGGCCGCGCTTGGCGCTCTCGAGAGCAGCGCCGCCGCCTTGACGATAAGCCTTGAGCAGCTGGTAGTAGCGTTGCTTGGAGTAGCCGTACTTGCGGGCCGCGGCGGTGGCGCCGAGACCGTTGCAATGGCCTTCGAGCAGCATGGCAAGCTTGCGTGTGACTTGATCATCAGCGGCCACGGGCAGCTCGCCGGCCGGTCCGGAAAGGACCTCGCGGTGGGGATCGAACTCGATCATAGGGGGAACCTCCTGAAGACGACGGTAGCAAGAAGCGGGGCCGAAGGGCAAATAAACTATGGCGGTACCGAGTCGAGGAAAGAACAGACGGCCAAGCGGTGCAATTCCAGTGAAGAGCGATTGGGCTGGCATACTAGCGTCAACCGGGCGTGTCAGGCGGAAGGTCTCGGCGACCATTAAGCGCCATAGTTTATTTACCTACAAACCGCCCCGGCCAAAGCTTTTCCCAGCCAAACTCGGCCCTCGACCCCCGCCTCTGACGGATCTTCCCCCCGCCAGCGAGCAGAGTTTCGCCGCCAACTTCCTGAATTCGCGTCGGTTATGGGATGGATCGGGCGATCGGCGTCTGTCTACAGGTTACTTGTGCGGCAGCGAAACCCCCAACGCATTGAGGATTTCTGTTTGGCGGGCGTCGGGAATCGGCAGCCGTGTGACGCTGGTCTGCTCATCCACTCGATATTCCAATAGACACAGTCGCCCCAACGCCGCCAGCGCGTCCGGCAAGGTGATCGCGTGCGGGTCGTCGTCGGTCGTGCCAAACGCCGCTTGTATCCGCCGTTCCAATTCGCGGCTCAGCTTCAACGCCAGCATGCTGCACAACACAGGTCCTCGGGTGCGGCTTTCTTTGCGCACGAAGATCGGCCGCACCTCGAGCAAGCCCGTCTTCAGCTGCCGAAAGTCGCGCTCCACCCGCTGCAGGCTCACGTAATGGTCGTGCACTCTTTGGCCGCTCATGCGCTCGGAGGCGACATCGGTCACGACCACGTAACAGCCCGCCAACTCCAGCGCCTGCTCGATCGCCGCCTGCTGGCGCTCGACGACCAGCGTACGTCCCTGCAAGCGCAACTCGACCAATTCTGTCAGCTTGTGACGCGCCAGCCAGGGCTTGAGCTGGCGCAGTCCGGCCGCGGGCTCGCAACGGGAAGAGGCCGTGACTTTCTGGTTGCGTCGGTCGAGCTTGCCTCCCAGCTTGGCCAGCTTGTCCTCGAGCCGCTGCCGTTGCCGTTTGGCTTCGGACTCGTTGAGGCGCAGCACATAGCGCACGCCGTCGGCTTCGACCTCGCAGACTTGTTCAGCGAACAGCTCCAGTTGCAGCACCCCTTCGCTCAAGCGCCGCCGAATCTGGGGATCGGTCAGCGCCGTGATGTAGCGCAGCCCGGCCTCCCCCAGCGCCTGCTTGCCCTTGCTCTTGACCATCCCGCGGTCGCCGACGAAGACCAACTCCTCGACTCCGAACTGCTCTTTGACGATGCGGATCTGATCCGGCACGGTCGTCGGATCGTTGCGGTTGCCGGCAAACACCCGCACCGCCAGCGGCTCGCCCTGGTCATCGGCCAGCAGTCCGATCACAATTTGCTTCTTGCCGCGCTTGCCGTCGCGATTGTAGCCGTACTCGCCCAACGCGTTGTGCAGGCCTTCGAAGTACGAGCTGGTGACGTCGTAGAGCAGCAAGCTGGGCGGGGCTCCGCGGCGCTCGAGGTAGTGGCGGTATAGCGCTTGCTCGATCTTCACTTGGCGGGCGCTCAGATCATCGAGGGCGGCGTAGAGGTCGTCTTCGTCGAAGGCGCCCAGACCCAGCACTTCTGCGACGGCCTGATCGGCGGCCCAGCGCACGGCCGAGAGCCGCGATCCTTGGTGGGCCAGGCGCGCCAGCACCAGGAACAAGGCGAGTTTGGCGGCCCGCGTTCGACCCAGCGCGGCGGTCAGGCCCAGCTCATCGGCGAGTTGCTTGAGCGCGAAGAGCAGGCCAAAGACGGGGCCGCAGACGGGAGTGGCGGGAAGCTGATCGAACTCGCCGCGGAGGGCGCGCCGGAGGGCCTCGACGCGGACGGGGCGCCAGCAGGAGAGGTTGGCGAGGGTGCGTTTTTTGACTCTGCCGTTTTGGCGGAAGGATTCGCGCAGCAAGACGGCGGGCGGCGAGTTGCGATTGGGGACGGACTCAACATACATGGGTATATTATATCACAAATAACACAATGAATAAACGATACAATAGCATAATACATGGGTATACTAAAAGCGCCACCAAACGTGTTAAAGCCAAGCAAGCCAAGCAGTTAGCCCGTCAAACGAGCCTTCCGCTGGGGGGAAGATCCGTCTGTAAAATCAAATCAGCCCGGGAAATCGCTGCGTGAGCGGGGTGTCTTCCCACAACCCGGGCGACAGCCGCAACTGTAAGCGGAAGACACCCCGCTCACTCACGCAGGGTGCTCGGAAAAAGCGCCGAACCTTTGACCTTTGGGTTCCGGCTCGTCCGGGTCAGGGGCCGTGAAAAAGTGTCGATGCCTCTCATGTAGCGCCAAGCGCGAAGAAACCTTGCACCACAGGTGCAAGGCGGCACGGCACAGCCGTGCGCCACGTCCGATGAATTAACGAATCGTCCAAAACCTGTCGATATGAACCACGATGAACTCTCGATTCGTGTTGGCCATCGCGATTTCCGCCGGTATGGCGCTTTTTGTTACCGGACTGTTCTACCAATTCGCCATGAGCGGCGATTCCGGCAACACCGCTGAGGTCACGATGACCGAAATCGTTGTCGCCGCCCGCGACTTGGACATCGGAGCAACGGTTCAGATAACGGATTTGCGTATGGAGGCTTGGCCGAGCTTGAATGTTCCCACGGGCTCGTTCGCGACGATGGATGAAGTCGTTGAGCGCGTGCCGGTCAATCAGATTTTGGCCGAAGAACCAGTGCTTGCCCGACGCTTGTCCCCGCCAGGTTCCGGGATCGGCCTCTCCCCCAAGGTTCCCGACGGGATGCGGGCCATGTCGATTCGAGTCGACGAAATCAACGGTGTTGGCGGATTCGTCTTTCCCGAGGCGCGCGTCGACGTGTTGATCACTGGAAGCCCGATGAGCAGCCCCGAAGCGGGGCAGATGACGAAAACGATTCTAGGAAACGTCAGGGTACTTTCGGCCGGCGAACTATTGACGCCCGATCCGTCCGGCAAGCCCCAGAAAGTTCCGGTCGTCACTCTGCTGCTAACCCCCCAGCAGGCCGAGATGGTCACGCTTGCGCAGACCCAAGGCCGCTTGCAGCTGGTGTTGCGAAATTCGCAGGACTCCGAGGTCGCGGAGACGACCGGGGTTCGCGAGGCTGAATTGTTCGGAAGCGTGGCTCGCACGATCAACGTGTCGCGACCCGCTCCAGCGCCAGTTCTGGCGGCCCCGCCGCCTCCCCCTCCCATAGAGATCGAAGTCATCCGAGGCAATGAGCGCTCGGTGGCTTCGTTTGCACCAAGCGATTGAGCATGAACCAGAGGGGCGCGCCGCTTCAAGCGCTGCTGGTTAGCCCCGACTCCGGCCTTGCGAAAGGCCTCCGAGCCGCCCTGGGCTCGGCGCGAGTCGAAATCAGAGAGACGACGAGCGAGTATCCTGGCGACCGCCGGATTGGCGACCTGGTCCGACAGCACGACATTGAGGCGGTCTTCCTCGACGTCAGCACGGATCGCCGGGCCGCCATCAGCCTGATCAATCTGATCAACGGTTTGGGTCGCGGGGCGGCGGTTGTCGCGGTTCATACGGCGAACGACCCCGATACGATCCTACAATGCTTGCGCGCGGGCGCGGCAGAGTTCCTGGCCAATCCCTTCCCGGAAACCGATGTCAGCCAGGCCGTCGCGCGAATCGTCGACCGGCGCCAATCGAGCGCACCCGGAACGACGCGAGGTCAGCTCCACGTGTTCGCGCCCGTCAAGGGCGGCTCGGGCGCCACAACGCTAGCTCACAACACCGCGTTTCGCATTCGCAAGGCGACCAAGCAGAGGGTGCTGCTGGCCGATTGCAGCTTGACGGCCGGCGTCATCGGATTCTTGCTGCGTCTGAAGACGCCTTACAGTGTCGTCGATGCGTTGCGCCATGCCGACCAGCTCGACGAAGCGTTGTGGAAGTCATTGATCGTGGAACACGACGGCGTCGACGTGCTTGCGGCCCCGGAGCGTCCCGAGCCATCCAGCGCCGATTCTCAGCTCGCTCAGACGCTGTTCGAGTTTATGCGCGGCATGTACGACCACGTGATCGTCGACCTCGGGGGCGTATGCGAGGGCATCGGGCTGACGGCCGCGGCGGCAGCGGATCACGTCAACGTGGTTTGTTCGACCGACATGCCTTCGCTCTACCTGATGCGGCGCACGATTCCAGTCATCGAAGAGCTTGGGCAGCGCCGGGATGAGATCAACGTCCTCGTCAACCGCCATGAGCGCCGTTCTGATTTGACTTCCGACGGATCTTCCCCCCGCCAGCGAGCAGAGTTTCGCCGCCAACTTCCTGAATTCGCGTCGGTTATGGGATGGATCGGGCGATCGGCGTCTGTCTACAGGTTACTTGTGCGGCAGCGAAACCCCCAACGCATTGAGGATTTCTGTTTGGCGGGCGTCGGGAATCGGCAGCCGTGTGACGCTGGTCTGCTCATCCACTCGATATTCCAATAGACACAGTCGCCCCAACGCCGCCAGCGCGTCCGGCAAGGTGATCGCGTGCGGGTCGTCGTCGGTCGTGCCAAACGCCGCTTGTATCCGCCGTTCCAATTCGCGGCTCAGCTTCAACGCCAGCATGCTGCACAACACAGGTCCTCGGGTGCGGCTTTCTTTGCGCACGAAGATCGGCCGCACCTCGAGCAAGCCCGTCTTCAGCTGCCGAAAGTCGCGCTCCACCCGCTGCAGGCTCACGTAATGGCCGTGCACTCTTTGGCCGCTCATGCGCTCGGAGGCGACATCGGTCACGACCACGTAACAGCCCGCCAACTCCAGCGCCTGCTCGATCGCCGCCTGCTGGCGCTCGACGACCAGCGTACGTCCCTGCAAGCGCAACTCGACCAATTCTGTCAGCTTGTGACGCGCCAGCCAGGGCTTGAGCTGGCGCAGTCCGGCCGCGGGCTCGCAACGGGAAGAGGCCGTGACTTTCTGGTTGCGTCGGTCGAGCTTGCCTCCCAGCTTGGCCAGCTTGTCCTCGAGCCGCTGCCGTTGCCGTTTGGCTTCGGACTCGTTGAGGCGCAGCACATAGCGCACGCCGTCGGCTTCGACCTCGCAGACTTGTTCAGCGAACAGCTCCCGTTGCAGCACCCCTTCGCTCAAGCGCCGCCGAATCTGGGGATCGGTCAGCGCCGTGATGTAGCGCAGCCCGGCCTCCCCCAGCGCCTGCTTGCCCTTGCTCTTGACCATCCCGCGGTCGCCGACGAAGACCAACTCCTCGACTCCGAACTGCTCTTTGACGATGCGGATCTGATCCGGCACGGTCGTCGGATCGTTGCGGTTGCCGGCAAACACCCGCACCGCCAGCGGCTCGCCCTGGTCATCGGCCAGCAGTCCGATCACAATTTGCTTCTTGCCGCGCTTGCCGTCGCGATTGTAGCCGTACTCGCCCAACGCGTTGTGCAGGCCTTCGAAGTACGAGCTGGTGACGTCGTAGAGCAGCAAGCTGGGCGGGGCTCCGCGGCGCTCGAGGTAGTGGCGGTATAGCGCTTGCTCGATCTTCACTTGGCGGGCGCTCAGATCATCGAGGGCGGCGTAGAGGTCGTCTTCGTCGAAGGCGCCCAGACCCAGCACTTCTGCGACGGCCTGATCGGCGGCCCAGCGCACGGCCGAGAGCCGCGATCCTTGGTGGGCCAGGCGCGCCAGCACCAGGAACAAGGCGAGTTTGGCGGCCCGCGTTCGACCCAGCGCGGCGGTCAGGCCCAGCTCATCGGCGAGTTGCTTGAGCGCGAAGAGCAGGCCAAAGACGGGGCCGCAGACGGGAGTGGCGGGAAGCTGATCGAACTCGCCGCGGAGGGCGCGCCGGAGGGCCTCGACGCGGACGGGGCGCCAGCAGGAGAGGTTGGCGAGGGTGCGTTTTTTGACTCTGCCGTTTTGGCGGAAGGATTCGCGCAGCAAGACGGCGGGCGGCGAGTTGCGATTGGGGACGGACTCAACATACATGGGTATATTATATCACAAACAACACAATGAATAAACGATACAATAGCATAATACATGGGTACACTAAAAGCGCCCCCAAACGTGTTAAAGCCAAGCAAGCCAAGCAGTTAGCCCGTCAAACGAGCCTTCCGCTGGGGGGAAGATCCGTCCGAAGACATGGAGAAGATCTTTCGCGCTTCCGTGCACGCGACGTTTCCCGATGATCCGGGAGCAGTCCAGAAGTCCCAGCGCGAAGGCACGACGGTTGCCGAGAACACGGAGCTTGGAAAAGCGCTCAAGCGATATGTGACCGACATCGCCGGCAAAAACGACGAACCGGCCGCGCCGGGTATCGGGGCGCTCAGGCAACTGCTCGGAAGGGCCTAGCCGCCGCGGCGCTACGCCGGGCCGTGCACGGGCCTAGGCGGCTTTCTCGAGCTCTTTCGGCTCGATCTCGCCGCGCAGCGCTTCCAGCGCTTTTTCGATGAACGGATCTTTCGCGTCCGCGGGCTTTTCAGGATCGCGATAGTCGCGCACCGCGCCCGGTCCGACCGGAACGTTCGGCTCAACCCCGTTGATGTGAATCGCGTCTCCCTCGGCGGGGTAGTATTTTGCGACCGACAGGATCAGCGCGGCGCCTTCGTCGAGAGAAATCATCTCTTGCTGGGAAGCCAAGCCGTAGGTCCGCTCGCCGACAACCACGCCCCGGCCCGCGCTGAGGATCGCCGCCGCCGCAACTTCGGCAGCGCGACAAGTCGGGCGATCAACCAATACCGCTAACTCCAGGTCGGTGACCGTGGCGTCCTTGGTCGCTCGGAACGTCTTCTCTGGGAAACGCTGGCCCTTAAGCGACCCCATATCGCCGCTTTTAACGAAGAGGTCGGCCAAGATGAATCCGTCGGCAGGCTCGCCGATGGCGTTCTCGCGCAGGTCAAGTATGATCTTCTCCGCGCCCTGGCTAGTTAGCTTCTTCGCCGCCGCGGCCACCTGCTCAATGCGCTCCTTGTCCACTACGCCCATGTCGATGTAGCCCACGCCGCCGTCGAGCATCTTCGACTCGACATCGGGGAACTTGAGCTCCCCGCGCTCGAGGACCAGGTCCTTGGGCTCATCAGGCGCGCTGGCCGAGCGCAATAGCACTTGTACGCTCGAGCCGGGCTCGCCGCTCAAGCGGCCGTAGAACAGGGCCGGAGGCAACGCTCGCGTGCTGACGTTATCGACGGCTTCGATCAAGTCGCCGACACGGACTCCCGCCCGGTCGGCCGCCGACCCGGGCAGAACACTCAGCACCGCCGTGTAGTTCGTCCGCTTGTGAACCACCAGGCCGGTCGAATGGCCTGTGCCTTTGTCGGGGAACTTCAATCGCTCCAGATATTCCGCGTACTGGTCGGCCGATAGGTAGCTCGACAGCGGGTCCAAATACTCCACCAGCCCCTGTAGGGCGCCGCGAGTGACCTTCTCGATATTCGGCTCTTCGACGTAGTCGCTCTTGATTCGCGCCAGGACCTCGGTGTAGACCGCTAGCGGCTTGTAGGCGCCATCGGGGTCGTCACTCTTGCCGAGCACCGCGCCGGCAACAAGTGTCGCTGCGAGCGTCATTGAAAAGAACAGGACAGCGAGCTTTAGTCGAGGACTCATGGAAACCCTTTGTTTTCTGTATGTGCGGGAGGCGCACTGAACCGCCTGCGCCTTATCATACTACGGCGACTACAACGCCGAAGTTGCGAATATCGTTAACGCTTCCCAGTGAGCGCAGCCACGTACTGCTGGTAGCTGCGATAGACCAGGACATGGAAGTTCGGCTGCTGGAACTCTTCGATCGCGAAAATGTGGCCTTTGTCGCGCACATGGGTCAGCACATTGCGGATCCAAGAGCGCTCGGCGCCGGTCATTCCTTTCTTTGAGATATCGATGCTGGCGCCGGTGAGGTGGGCCGAGCGCTTTGGGCCAGCCGGCTCGGCGGCGTTGCCGTTGCTCCTCATCAACCGCTTTTGGTGTTCAGCCGTACGCAGCAGGCTGGTGATCCTCATGGGTTTGCCAAAACGCTTACGATACTGAGCGCTGAGGCGTGTGAGGAATAACTTCGCCCATGGGCGTAAGAATCGACCTGACGGAGGAATTTCGTGGATGTAATACGACCCGGTCTTGGGCGGCACCGGCTCGATCAGTTGGAGCCTGCGCCAGCGCTCCGTCATCTGATCGTCCGCCATCCGTGAAAGATGATCGGCGTCGGCTTTGGCGTTCTGGATTTCCTGCGATTCGGTCGTCGCGCGAAGGCTTGCGGCCTGGCCTGGCAGGCTAGACAAAATCGCGATGACGGTAACGTATATGAGCCTTGGCACTGTAATTTTGAGTATGCCAACAATGACTGCGTTAAAACAACTACTGAGCTATATGTACTATATGTATTTGACCCTGTCGGACGGCCTCAATAGCGCGACATGTCGCGCCTCTGCCCCGCATCCACTATGACGAGGCTATCGATCTTTGTTGTCGCGCTTACGTTGACTCCTGTGTGGTCGCACGCCGCGACAGAGGTTCGCACCGAGCGATTCCTGGTGATTGCGGACATCGATGCCGAGACTGCATCGCGAGCCGCCGCCTATCTTCAAGCCACTCGAGACCGCTACCAGTCGTTGGGATTCTATACGCAAACCCCTCGCGAGATTGTTGTACTGATTGTTCCCACGCTGGCGGATCTGGAAGGCTACCTGACAACGCTCGAACAGCGTCGGGGTCAGACCCAGGCGTTTTCGCTTCGTGGAATCGACCGGCACTACATCGTGGTCGCTTGGGAGGGATCGCGAGACCCTTTCAAACCCCTGGCCCATGAGTTGGCGCACTTGACCGAGAAAGATCCCGACGGGCCGATCTGGTTTCGTGAGGGGTTCGCGGACTATCTTTCGCAACTCCGCCCGGATCGCGAGGGGTTTCTGCGGCCGACGCCATCGCTGAGTCACCTGCAAAGGTTGGGTGAACAGGATTGGATTCCGTGGCGGCGCCTGCTGGAGGCCGACCGTCAATCACTTGAATTTCAGAGGCCGCTCTTTTACTCGCAATCGTGGCTTGCGACGGCCTGGCTAGCGGCTCGCCAGGAACGGCTCCGCGACCTCGAGCCCGACGCTCTCTCCAAAGTGGTCAGCGCGCTAGGTCCCGAAGCGCTAACGGCGCATCTGGAGGCTTTCGCCGGGCAGTTGAATCTGGCGTACATGGATCTCGAGGCCGTGGTCCCCGAGACCAGCCAAACCGGCCGCGTGCTTGAGGAGTGGGAATATCCGTTCTGGCTGGCCGAGCTCCATCGCGCCCTGCAACATCATGAGATCGCCCGGGCCAAGCTCACCCAACTGGCGGGCCGGCGCCCCGGCCGGTCCCGAATCGAGGCTTCTCTAGGGGCGCTCGCGATGGACCAAGGGCGCTACTTGGACGCGGAGGAGCACTTCGCCCGAGCCGCTAGGAGCGGGGCCCTCGAGGCGCGGATGCATCGTCGGTACGCCTTGACGCTGCTAGCGCCCGGACCAGGCGCGGCCCAAGACCGGGCCGGGTTAGCCGTTGCTCACGCTCTTGAGGCGGTTGAGCTCGAACCGTACGACTCGTCCGCGAAGCACGTTCTGGCTCAGGCGTATATGGTGGCCGGGCGCTGGTCGGACTCAGCCGACACGCTACGTGGGTTGGCCCAGGATCCGGATTGGCGTGAGAGGGCCGAGGCCGAGTTCGCTGAGCTCGAGCGTCGCCGCAACCGCCGTATGCGGTCGGTCGAACCCCCGTTGCTCGAGGTGCGGGCGCCGCAAGCGCCACTGAGCTTAGAGTCCGCCCTGCCCAGCCGGGTCCCTAAGCCGCCGACCCCTCCCGCGAAGCCGAAACCGCCCAAGAGGCGCTGGCCACCGCCGGGTTCGGCGGTCGTTGCCGGAAGAATCGTGATAGTCGAATGCGGCGCCTCCGGCAAGGTGATCGTCTTGGCCAGTGGGCGGTATCGCTTGAGATTTCGCGAACCCAAAGGCCGGCCCGTCACCCTCTTCTTCGCTCCCACGAAGTGGAAGGAGCTGCCCTGCGGGACCCGCGATTGGGCAGTCAACCTAGCCTACAAGCCAGTGCGAGCCGGCAGCTCGATCCATGGTGAAGCGCTGGCGTTGCTGTTCTAAGACGAACAAGGCGGCGGTAGAATGAGGCGAACCTTGGCCGTGCTCGATCAGTACCAGCGCCCGTTGAGAGATCTGAGGATCTCGGTCACGGACCGTTGCAACTTCCGCTGCACCTACTGCATGCCGCTCGATGAATACGAGTGGATCCACAAATCGCAAGTCCTTACGTTCGAGGAAATCACCAGGCTCGCCGGGATCTTCGCCGACCTGGGCGTGGGGAAGATCCGGCTGACCGGCGGTGAGCCGTTGCTTCGCAAGGACTTACCGCGGCTCGTGGAGGCGCTCGCTGGGATTGACCCGATCACTGACGTCTGCATGACGACCAACGCCTCTCGCTTGGTCGAGATGGCGAAGCCGCTGGCCGACGCGGGGCTTGGGCGAGTGACGGTCAGCCTCGACAGTTTGCGGCCCGAGCGCTTTCGCGCCATCACCCAACGCGCGGAGTTACAGCCCGTGCTCGCTGGACTCGAGGCGGCGAAGGCGGCCGGTTTGGGGCCCATCAAGCTCAACGCCGTGATCGAGCGCGGGGTCAACGACGACGAGATGATCGACCTGCTCGAATTTGCGCGCGGCCATGAGCTCGAGCTGCGCTACATCGAGTTTATGGATGTCGGCAATGCGAATCAGTGGCACTCGTCGAAACTGGTTTCCAAGGCCGAGATTCTGCGGACGATAGCGGCGGTCCACGACATCGCCCCGGTAGCCGAGCCACGGGGCAGTGCGCCGTCGACGGACTACCAGGTCAGCGGCGGCGGACGTTTTGGGGTAATCGCTTCGGTGACCGAGCCCTTCTGCGGCGACTGCAGTCGAGCGCGCTTGACCGCCGACGGAAAGTTCGTCACGTGTTTGTTCGCGGGTGACGGCCGGGATTTGAAGACTCCGATCCGCGATGGGGCGGCTGATGCCGAATTGCGTCCAATGATTGAGAGTGTTTGGTTGGGGCGAACCGATCGCTACTCCGAGCAGCGTCTTGTCGAGCTGCGGTCGGCTAGGGGCTATCAGCCTCAGCGGCAGCAGAAGATCGAAATGATCAGCCTCGGCGGCTAGAAAAAGACGGGCGAGGCATGCCTCGCCCCTACAGACAGCACCGTGTTTTGAACGACGTAGGGGCTTGGCATGCCAAGCCCTTCTTGCCGGAATCGGGTTGCGCACGTTTCAGCTACAATTCGTAGCGTCGTGATCAATCTCATCAGTCGTCGCATGTTCTTGGCTGCCGGGGGCGCATTCCTGCCGGGGCCGAGGCGATCGTTCGGAGCGGCCCACTCCGACAGTGGGGTGAGCCACTCGTTCCTGGCCTTCGGACCCCACACGTATATCCTCTCTGAGGAGGGTGAAGCTGTCTGGGAATCGCCGGAGAACACTCGCGACGGCTGGCTTCAGCCCAACGGCGACTTCCTGCTGGTTGTCACACGCGTCCGCGGCGAGCATGGCGGTCGCGTCATCGAAGTGACTCGCTCGGGCGACACCGTCTTTCGCTATGACGGGACTCAGGACGAGGTGAACACAGCGCAGCCGCTGCCGGATGACCGCATTCTGGTTACCGAGGCAGGCGCTTGGCCGCGCATCCTCGAGCTTGATCGCAAGGGCGAGATTCGATTCGAGCTGCCGCTTGATTGCCAAATCGAGAACAGCCATTCTCAGAGCCGGATGACCCGCAAGCTCGCCAATGGCAACTACCTTGTCCCGCTGATGGGCGAGCGTGAGGTCCGCGAATATACTCCTGACGGCAAGGTAGTCTGGCGTGCCAGCACGCCCCATTGGCCCTTCACGGCGATTCGGACGCCGAAGGGGACATCGCTGGTCACCGGGACGCGCGCGAACCAAGTATTCGAGTTCGACTCGGCGGTTAAGATTGTTTGGCAATTGTCCAACGACGACTTCGTTGACGATCCGTTGGCTGGGGTCTGTGGCGCGCAGCGCCTAGCCAATGGCAATACCGTTTGCACCAGTTATCAAGCCGGAGCGGAGGGAACCAAGCTCACCGAGGTTACCCCGGATAAGAAAGTCGTTTGGACCTACCGCGACGAGCGCAAGCAGGGGATCCATCACTTTCAGATCCTGACGACGAACGGCAAGAAGGAAGAGGGAACGCCGTTGCGGTAGGCGTTACAGAGCCGCGACCGTGAGGGAGCGATCAAGCGGTAGCTCCCTGACCCGAGCCGGAACGCTTTTTCCGAGCACCCTGCGTCAGCGGGGTGTCTTCCACTTACGGTTGCGGCCGTCGCCCGGGTTGCGGGAAGACACCCCGCTCACGCAGGGTGCTCGGAATTCCGCGTCGGCGCCGACAGCAGGTGCTTCTGGACCTTCCCCAGCGCGTTGCGCGGAAGGACATCGACCTCGCAGAATCGACGGGGAACCTTGAACGATGCCAGCGCCGATCGACAAGCCTCCTGTAGCCCTTGTTGATCAAGCTCGCACCCCTCGTCCATCACGACATACCCGACCGGCACTTCGCCCTTCAATGGGTCGGATTCGCCAACAATCGCCGCTTCAGCGACGCCGGGCTGCTCGGTCAGAAACTCCTCGATCTCGCGAGGGTAGATATTGAAGCCGCTCGAGATGATCAGCTCTTTGGAGCGCCCCTGCAAGGTGTAATAACCGTCCGCGCTGCAAGTCGCTAGATCGCCTGAGTGGAAGAAACCGTCTTCGGTGAAAGCCTCGGCCGTGGCTTCGTCGCGGCGCCAGTATCCGCGAAACACGTTCGGCCCCTTGAGCAGGACTTCTCCTGTTTCGCCCTGTTTGACTTGCGATCCGGTCTCGGCGTTCACCAGACGGATCGACACATTCGGCATCGGGAACCCGACCGACCCCGGACGGCGCTCGGCGTCATAGGGGTTCGACAGGTTCATCAGCGTTTCGCTCATCCCGTAGCGCTCGAGAATCACGTGCCCGAACAGCTCGCGAAAACGCTCCATGGTGGCGGCCGGCAGAGGCGCCGACCCCGAAACGAACAGCCGCATGAATCCGCCGATCTTCTGGGCGAGCTCAGGCGGGGTCTCCAGCAGCCGCTCGTACATCGTGGGGACGCCGAAGAACACGCTGGGCTCGAACGAGAGAAACTCGTCGAGAATCGTCTCCTTGCGGAAGCGCTCGAGGAGCCGCGTCCGATAGCCCAGCGAAAGCCAGGTGTGGAGTCCGTTGCCTAGCCCGTGCACGTGAAACAGCGGCAGCGACAGCAGCAGGCGATCGTCAGCCGTCATCCGCCAGCATTCGTTGATGTTGCGGGCGTTAGCTGAAAAATTCTCATGGGTCAGCATGGCGCCTTTGGGACGGCCGGTGGTTCCCGAGGTGTAGACGAGCGCGGCGATGGAATTGTCATCGATCTGGGCCGCGGGCGCTGCTTCGACGCCGCTGGTCAACTGGGCGAGGTCTTCAACGAGAATTGTCTTCACCCCAGCCGTGTTCGCCGGCTCCAGCTCGGCGGTCGCGAACAGCAGTTTCGGTTCGGCGTCGGAGAGGATGTGCTCGATCTCACGCTCGCGGTAGAGCACATTCATCGGTGTGAAGATCAGGCCAAGCTTCGCCGAAGCCAGGTAGAGGTGAATCAGCTCGACGCAATTCGGCAGATAGACCGCGATCCGATCCCCGGTTGTCAGACCCTGCGCGCTCAGCCAACCGGCCGTCCTGGCGCCTGCCTGTTCAAGATCGCCAAAGGTGTGCTCGAGGCCGCCGAATTCCAAGCCGACGGTCGAGCTCTTACCGGCCAAGCTCGGTTGAAAAAGTTCCAGAAGGGTCATGTGATGGACTCCCAAGCTTACGCAGCCGATTCGTCGCCCCGCAAGCTTTCGCTGGGCTGCTAAATTGATGTCGTGATGACGCTACGACTACTGCCATTCGCTCTGCTGCTTCCCTCCCTCCTTTCCGCTCAGGGCATTCTCGATGGGTTGCGCGACCTGGTCGCCGGGACAGCCACCAAACTCGCGGCAAACCAGATCGAGCTGCGGGCCGACCCGCGGGCGGAGGTCCGGCCAAACGAGTCGATCGTGATCCAGGCCTTGGTTTATGGCGAATCCCCCGCGGGCGAGCGCGTCCGCATTGAGAAGCCAGGCGTCGTTTTCAGCGTCGCTAGCGAAAACGACGGCTGGGTCTCGAAGCCGTTTCGATACCAGGGGGAAGAGCCGGAGGAATTCTACAAAGGCGCGAAGGGCGGGCAGCTGAGCAGCGTTTTCGGGGCTAGCCGAGTGCAATATGCGCTGCAAGACAGCATCCTCTATACCGCTCCCGGCCGTCGCGGCACGTACAAAGTAGAAGCCGAAGTGGAGGGTCAACGCGCCGAGCTCGAGATCCGTGTGACGACCAGCGCGAGGTCGACGCTCGAACAGGAGCAGACGGATTTCCCGCGGGAACGCGATTCACGGCACCCTTACCGCGACCTGGCCGAGCACTACGCCCCCTACATCGGGCAGGAGACCTGGTTCAAACCCAAAGCGGACTACCTGGCGCGTTTCGACCACGACGGCGACTGGCAAGGCGACAACAACTGGGAAAATTCGCCGGCCGGGAGCTCGCAAGCCTACGTCTACTACGCCGCGATGGAGACCGACACGCACTGGTTCCTGACCTACAACTTTTTCCACGCACGCGACTACTCGGATAAATGTGTCATCGGGACCTGCCACGAAAACGACAACGAAGGCATCTTCCTCACGATCCAGAAAGATGGGTCGCGCTACGGCCGGCTACGGACATTGGAGTCGTTGGCGCACAACAACATTTACTCGTTCACGGCGGACAAGGCGATCCGCGGCGGCGTGCATGGCGTCGACGGCGAGATCGAGATGTATGACGGCAGCCATCCAGTGGTGTTCCTCGAGGCCGGCGGGCACGGGGCCTACGGTTCGACCAGCAGTCATTCGTATTTCACCCTCGAAGACGGTTTCAAGAGCGGCGCCGGAGTCACCTATGTCTTTCGGGGCGAGGCCGAGCGGCCGAAGTCCGCGGTGGGCCGAGAGGTCGGCTACGAACTGCTCGAGATTTACGACCACTGGTGGCGGCGAGCCAACGACGGTTCTGGAAAGAGGGATAAGACCTTCGACGCCTACTACTCCTACGAACCCTTCGGCAACCGCCCAGAGGCGCCCTACCGCGAGATTGCGGGGTCGTTCTTGGGCCGGCAGGAGTCTGAGAACAAGGCCAAACCGTTCTGGGGTTGGCACGACAACAAGACGCTCAAGGATGGCGTCCTCGCGACGGGGCAATGGGGCTTGGACCCGGCCTATGGCGTCTCGCGGAATCTTGACCTGCCCGAGCGGGTTTCGACGAACTACATCTACAACCCCTACCTAGGCATTGGCGATCCCGGCGCTCCACGAGCCTCTGCCCCGACAATCAGGCGGACTGGGCGGACTGCGCCGCGGAGGGGTAGAGCGGCCAGTCCGCCGGCGGAAGAGCGACTTAGCCCGACGCCGCCAAGGCGAGACCCGGACCGGCTTTCGCCGTCGCCGATTTCCCGAGGAGGGCAAGAGGCCATGGGCGCTGAAGCCGGCCGGCTCGAGTTCGAAGCGACGGTCGACGGGGATGTGCTCATCCGGGTCCAGGGCGATCGCGTCGAGACCGTGATTCTCTCGGGAGACCCTGTGCGGATCGAGGATGTGACTTTCGAGAATCGCCTGCCTCGCTCGGCGGTCTCAAAGATTGACGTCACCAAGACCGATGGACGGGGGGAGGTTGTGTTGCTCCAAGGGCCGTCGGAAACGAATGACTTTACCGCGATCATTCAGATCACAGACGATCGCGGCGGGGCGGATCGGTACGGTTTTCGGTTGACGTGGACGCCGTAGCGGTTCCCTAGTCCAGCGAAAGCAGGTGGCCGGGCTGCCAGCGTTCCCAGCACCACTCTTGGCCGGCGGCGAACTCGATTCCGATCAGGTAGCCGTACTCGCCGAGCTTGCAGTAGCGCACCTCGGCTTCCGCGCTGAAGCCGTCGGCGCTGAGTTGGACCCATGCGCCGACCGTCAAGGGCAGGTTGAGGCTCAAGCACGCTCCTTGTGGGCTCAAATCCTCGAGCAGGGCCGTGGTTTCCACCGGGGCCTCTTGCTGGTCCCGGAAGGAGACGGTGATCATCTCTGAGCACATCGACCGGCGATTGCGGCGGTTCTCTTCTGGTGGTGGTGTCGGCACGGGTTCTACATTCCCGTATCGGCCGTGATCAGCAGGCCTAAGCCCGAAAAATTCACAAGTCCGCCGGTGTGTTGATGTTGCGGAAGCTCTCGCCCGTCGGGTCAACGTCGGCGTAGTCGGCCGGATCGAGGTAGACGGTCTCGAGCTGATCAAGGGCGTCGGTGATCTTGCGGACTCCGGCGGCCAGCGCCGAGCAAACCGTCCCGGCGGCCGAGGCGGCGTAGACGGAGCAAAGCGGCTGGGGGCGACCGTCGTTCCCCAGCGGGACCAGCGCCTGCGCCTTTGACTCAGCCGCCAGAGCGAGTAGACGCTCGAGCAAAGCCGTCCGGAGAAACGGCATGTCGCAGCCGACGACGAGAGTGTGCGGAGCGGACGAGTCTTCCAGAGCCGCTGCGATCCCGGCTAAGGGGCCGGCATCGGAGATTCGGTCGGGGATCACTCGCAACCCCAGTCTCGAATACTGCTGGGGGTCGCCCACCAGCGTGACCTGATCCACGACCTGACCGACCCGCTCGGCGACCACAAGCGCCATCGGCCGGCCCTGAAAGTCGAACAATGCCTTGTCGCGTCCGAAGCGCGAGCTTTTTCCGCCGATGAGGATGTAGCCAGCGCGCATGGTTGACCGGCCGGACGTTCAGCCTAGCCCCAATACTCGTCACATAACATCCGGCTGTAGCCTAAGTTTCCGGAACCCGCTCCCTGGCGGTCGCGGGTTCCGCATTCAGACCGCGCATAACCTACATATGGTCACTTAGGGCAACACGTGGGTCCGCGCCCGCTCGCGGCCGCCACAATCATATCAGCCCTTGGATTCATCCATGGGTATTGGACTAGCCGGGGTGGTCCAATCGCCAACGGATCTGCCGCAGCATCCCTTGCAACAGCAGTCCGTCTTTGGGGGCGAGCCTCAATCGCGAGATCCAGCGGCGTATCTTCAACGTTTGTGATTCCTCATTGCCGTCGAACAAAAAGCCGGCGTCTTCGAGAATCGGCACGAGGATCCCTAGGATTCGATCGCGTTCGCCGGCGCTGATCGACGCCGGCGTTTGCAGTGTTGGAACCGGCTTCGAACGCCTTGCCAACTCGTAACAACAAACCGCAACAGCCTGCCCTAGGTTCATCGACGGACAATCGGGCGCGGTCGGAATCGTCAAGATCCAGTCGCAGAAGGAAAGCTGCTCTCGCGAAAGCCCGAACTTCTCGGACCCGAACATCAGCGCCGCCGTACGCTCGTCGAGCTGTGTTCTCAGCGCCAGCGCCGCCGGTTCAATCTCACGTTGGACGATATCGGTGGAGCGCCCCTGCAGCGCCGAAGCCGCCGCCACGACCTGCGACGGACCCAATGCATCGGCCAAGTCTTGGGTCACACGGGCGTCTTGCAAGACCCGCGCAGCGCCCATGGCCGACTTGGCATCCCGAAACGCTTTTTCCCAGGGTCTGACGATCCAAAGCTCGGAAAACCCGAAGTTCAGCATCGCCCTGGCGGCCGCGCCAATGTTGAGCGGATTCCGCGGCTCGACCAGCACGATCCGCAGGCGCTTTTTCCAGACCATGCTTGCCACTTATAATACTTAGGTTATGTTCAACCTCTTTCGCAGTCAGAAAAAGACTGTCAAGTACTTTCTGACTTTTCTGCTGGGCATGGTCGCCATCTCCATGGTGATCACGTTCATCCCTGGTCTGTTCTCTACGCCAACCACCCAGCTCGCCGAGCCCGTTTTAGTTGAAGTGGGCGATGGAGCGGTGACGATCTTCGACGTGCAAGCGGTGATGAATGAATACGCGCGAGCCGGGACTCCAGGCGACTCGATGGCCTTCATGGCGCGGCAAGTGATCGACAACCAAATTGAGGACAAGATCCTGCTCGAGGAAGCGCAAAACATAGGCATCCGCCCCAGCGAGGCGGAGTTGGCGGAGTGGATTCGTGACCAAATGCCCGGGTTGTTCCCAGAGGGCAAGTTTGTTGGCGAGGCGACCTACGGTCAGCTTATCTCGTCGCGCTTCCAGAAGAGCATCGAACAGTTCGAGCTCGAGTTGCTGAAAGACTTGACGATCGAAATGCGCCTCAAGCAGCTGGTCACCGACAACATCGTGATGACCGAGGACGAGCTCAAGGAAGCCTACCAGGAGCGCAACGAAGAGACGCGGATCGAGTACGTGCTGCTCGATCCGAACAAGTATCTCAGCCAAGTGCAAACCGACGAGGAGAAGTTGAAAGCCTACTTCGAGAGCAACACGTTCCGTTACCGCGTTCCGGCAACGCTGAACTTCAGCGTGATCACGCTGACCGCCGGCGAGACCGAGCCGCCGGAGTTTTCCGAGGCGCAGATCCAGAACTTCTACAACCAGAATCAGTACCGCTTCGAAACGCCCGAGCGCGTCATGGCCCGCCATATTTTGATCATGTCGGGTGACCCCGACACGGGCGAGCCGCTGCCGGACGACCAAATGGCTCAAGCCGAGGCGAAGGCCAAGGAAGTGCTTGAGAAAGTGCGCGCTGGTGGTGACTTCGTCGAATTGGCGAGCGAGTATTCCGAGGATCCTGGCACCAAAGATAGGGGCGGAGACCTGGGTTGGATAACTCGTGGCCAAACCGATGCCGACTTTGAGACCGCGGCGTTCGCGCTACAGCCGGGCGACACGAGCGATGTCGTCAAGGCCACCTACGGATTCCACATCATCAAGTCGGAAAAGAAAGACCGGGCGCAGCGCAAGCGGGTCGACGAGGTTCGCGGTGAAATCATTACCGACCTAACCGTGGAACATGAGCAGATTGCGCAGATTGAGCGCGCCGACGGAATTATGCGCTCGCTGCGGGCGCCGGACGCCGACGTCCAGAGCATCGCCGCCGAGTACAAGCTGCCGATTGACAACTACGACGGGATCTCGCGCCAAGCTCCGCCCATCGAGCTAACCGGCACGCCGCAGTTCATCGGGTCGATCTTCGCCGCACAGTTGGGCGAGACCGTCACCCATCAAGATGAACAGCGAACGCTGATCGGAGTGGTCCGCGATCAAGTCCAGGGCCGCGACGCTACGTTCGACGAAGTTCGCGCGAAAGTCCAGGCGGACTATGTGAACGCCGAAGCGCGCAAGATCGCCGATGCGCGCGCCGCCGAGCTCGTGGCCAAGGCCAAGGAAGTTGACGGGAACTTGCGCAGCGCGGCCGCGAGCTACGGGCTGACTCCTGATACGAGCGGATTCTTTAACCGGCGTGGTGAGGTCGAAGGATTCACGGGCGCTTCAACCTTGGGCGACACGGCCTTCACCGCCGAACCTGGGTCGGTCCACGGCCCGATCACCGCCGGAGACAAGATCGGCGTCTATCGAGTCGTCGAGCACCGCGAGGCCGACGTCACGGAGTTTCTCAACCAGCGCGACTCGATCCGCGCGATGTTCCTGCAGGCGAAGCAAGACGAGATGTTTAACCTCTACAAGGCTTCCGTACGGAAGCGCTATGAGGAAGAGGGTCGCGTGACCCGGCGTGAGGATCGGATTAGCGAATTCCTAAGGCAGCTGGCGCGTAGTTAACTACCGGCATTCGGAACCCGCTCCCTTGCGGTCGCGGCTCTGACGCGTTGGGGCAAAGGCTGACCACGGACGTCAGAGCCGCGACCGCAAGGGAGCGGGTTCCGGGACGCAGGCCGCCCGGTAACGTTTGACTCGGGCGTCGCGCCTCTTCACACCTTGAAGCCCCTCGACTGGATCATCCTCGTCAGCTCGATCGTGGGCATTGTGTGGTTCGGCCTACGCCGCTCTCTCGGCCGTAGCGAAAGTGCCGTTCCAGTTCTTCATCCTGTTCATCGGGGCGATGGTTTTCGTTTTCTATACATTCGTCGAGCCCCCTGTTGTGTTCGAGCCTTCGGGGATGGGTGATCTGCGGCGAGACGCGGCGTTCTCGGAGCTAGAGACGCGCTACAGCGAGGCCTTCGAGTCCCGCAAGCAAGCAGCGATTCGGTTGGTCGAGGGCGGCTCGGAGGCGGAGTTCCAGGCGGAGCAGAACAGCCACTACCTCAAGGTCGTCAAGCTTCTGACGGTTTTGTGGGGCGCCTTCGCGGTCCTCACCGCCGACCTCGCCGGCGGATACGGTTCGCTGATCGAGACCATCAACATGCTCGGCTCGCTGTTTTACGGCAGCATGCTGGGAATTTTCTTGCTGGCCTTCTTTTTCCGGCGAGTTGGCGCAACCGCCGCATTCTACTCGGTGCTGATCGGCCAAGCGGCAGTGTTTTGGACGGCTTGGGCCACGAGTATTTCGTTTCTTTGGTACAACGTCGTGGGCTGCGGGGTCGTCGTGGCGGCGGCTCTGATATTATCGCCAAGGGCCGCGGACTGATGGAATGAAACTGGAGCCTTCAGGGCGCCCCGAAGGCGGGCTCGAAACCAACTAAGCCCTTTCCACTCTGCGCGTTACCCTATTCGCACGCTCTTCGTATCAGTTTTCGACCACCCAGATCTTCCGAGTCCGTGGCCTTCCCCCTACTCGAATCCCTCGACCAGCATCAGGTCGAACGGTTGGCTGGCGGTCCCGCCGGGCTCTGCGATGGTGATCTTACGCAAGTTGAAAGTTGTGGAAACTGCCGAGTTTCGTAAGGACGGCCATTGGTATCTGGCGACGCGTCCGAACCGCTTCAAATAGGTGCATACGCCCACCCACGGGTCGTGGCTCAACATTGTGGAGATGCTGTTTGGGAAGATGGCGCGGACTTTTTTGAAGCGAATCCGGGTCGCGTTCTGGGCGCAGCTGCGGGAACGAATCCTGCAGGGGATCGCGGAGATCAACGCGGCTCCGGTCGTCCACCGCTGGCAGAAGTTCGAAGCGCTTGAGGTCGGCTAACAAGGGTATGTTTGGATGAAACAATATACTAGAGACTTGATTCGCCCTTTCCTTCCGCTGCTCGCCGCAGTCGCGCTCCAAGCGCAGCCGACGCTCGAATTCTCCACCTTCCACGGGGGCGATTTTGGCGAAGCCGCCCGAGCGGTCGCGATCGACGACGACGGGAACATCTACGCTACAGGACTTTCGCGGGACCTTGAAGCGACACCCGGCGCGCTCTCGGCCGTCAGCGATTCGACCTTCGATGTCTTCGTCGTCAAGCTCGATCCCTCGGGCTCACGTGTCATTTACAACGCGGTCTTCGGCGGGTCTGGGCTTGATCGCGGAACGTCGATCGCCGTCGACCGGGACGGAGCGGTTTACGTCGGCGGTGTCGCGTTTTCGGCGGATTTCCCGGTGACGGAGGGGGCGGCGCAGCCTACCTTCGGAGGCGGTACCCGCGACGGGTTCATCGCCAAGCTGAGCGCGGACGGGTCACGGCTCCTGTACTCAACGTTCTTCGGCGGCAGCGCGCTTGAAGACATCAACGCGCTTGTGCTGGACGATCTGGGGCGAGCGTATGTTGCCGGAGCCACCGCCTCGGATGACATGCCTACGACCGCCGATGCGATCGCCGTGGCCCGCCCGTCTGACTCAACCGCGGCGTTTCTGGCTCGGCTGTCGGGGTCGGGCGACGCGTTGGAGTACTCGTCCTATCTGGGCGGCTCGCGGGGCGACGAAATCCTCGCGCTGAGCTGGGGCCCAAAAGGCAGGCTTTGGGCCGCGGGCTTCACTGCGTCGGCGGACTTTCCGATTCCGCGTGAGGCGATCCAAGAGACCCATGCCGGCGTGCAAGACGCGTTTGTCGTCGGATTGCGGCCGAGCCTCGACCGAATCGAGCGGGGCACGTACTTCGGCGGGGGCGGCGATGATCGGGCGTTGGCGTTGACAGCGAACATCGACGGAGTCTTCATCGCTGGCCGGACGCTCTCGCGCGACCTGCCGACGACCGCGAACGCTGTCCAACCGGCGTTCGACAACGGCGCCTCGGTCGGTGACGCCTTCGTCGCACGCTTCGATATCGACCTGGGCCAGGCCTTGGGGGTGACCTACCTTGGGGGCTCGTCGGAGGAGGAAGCCACGGGCGTCGCGGTGGACCGGGTCGGGAATATCTATCTCACCGGCTGGACCGGTTCGCCGAACTTCCCGTCGACCGCTGACGCTCTGCAAGGATCAATCGCTGCGCTCGACGACGTTTTTCTCGTGCGGCTCGAGCCGGACGCTTCGGCGCTCGACTACGCGACCTTCATCGGCGGGAGCGGCGGAGAGCAGGGCCTCGCTCTGGCGCTCAGCGACGACGGCGGGGCCGTCACGGTTGGCACTACGACTTCACCCGGGTATCCGACGACGCCAGGGGCGCCGCAGCCGATGCTCTCGAGCGACCGTGAGGGCGGCGATGCGTTCATCACGCGCTTCGGCTTCGAAATCCGGCCGAGGTTGACTGCTCGGGGCATTGTGAACGCCGCGAGCATCCTGCCCGGAACAGTCGCGCCGGGCGAGATCATCTCGATCTTTGGCCGAGGGATGGGCTTGGCGGCCGGCCTGGGGCTGCAACTCGACGAGCTGGGGCTGGTGTCGAAGGAGCTCGGCGGAACGCGGGTGCTGATCAACTCAGATCCGGCGGCGCTGACGTTCGCCTCTGAGCTGCAGGTCAACGCCGTGGTCACCTACGCCGTGTCTCAATCGCTCGTCGCGCGGCTGCAGGTTGAGCGGGACGGCGTTTTGTCGAACCCAATAACGTTGCGGACGGCCGCGACGGCGCCGGCAATCTTCACGCTGCTTGGAAGCGGCCGCGGCGCCGGAGCCATCCTGAACCAGGACTTGACCCTGAATTCACCGCGCAGTCCAGCCGAGCGTGAAGCGATCATCATTCTATTTGCGACTGGTGAGGGAACCACGGATCCGGCGGGCGTCGACGGCAGCGTGGCGTCTCCGCCCTTCCCGCGGCCGTTGGCCGAAATCCGCGTATTCGTCGGCGGATTCGAAGCCGAAGTGCTTTACGCGGGGGCTGCCCCAGGACTTGTGGCCGGAGTCCTGCAAATAAACGTACGCCTACCGCCGGGAGCCTCGGTTGGGCCGGATACGCCGATCGAGTTTCAGGCCGGGTCGCGACAGAGTCAGCCTGACGTCACCGTCGCTATCCGATAGCCTCCCTACTGTTGCGCCGTCTTGCTCTCCGCCGGCTCGATGACGCCCAGGACTTCCCACTCGTTGAGCTGCTTCTTGATCTGCGCCGCCGAGGGAGAGTTGGGAGAGATCGTCAAGTAGTTGCGAAACTCGCCGCTGGCCTGAACAAATTGGCCCTTGTTGGCGTAAATCATCCCCAGCATCTGGTGCGCCTGCGGGAACATTGCCGCGTCGGGACTGCCGATGATCGCCTTGGCCGTCATGGTCGCGCTATCAACATCGCCAGTGCTGAAGCTAGCCAATGCGCTGGCATAACGCATCGAGGTCTGATTGGGGTTCATCGCGAGAGCCTTGTCGGAGTACTTGTCGACCAACTCCCAATTCTGCTGTTTCATCCCCAGACGAATGAGGCCTTCGTAAGGACGAAAGTAGTCTGGGTCGGCCTCGACCGCTTTCTCGTAGGCTTTGATCGCGCCGTTCTCGTTGTTCATCTTGAGCTTGGCGTCGCCCATCACCGCCCAAGCGGCGGCGAACTGCGGGTAGAGCGCGACGGCTTTGTCTAGCTCCTTGATCGCTTTCTCAGGATCGGAGTTCTTCTTGACCATCTCGCGGAAAGCTTTGTCGTACGACGCTTTGGCCTTCTTTGGCGCCTGCAGAGTGGTTGCGCTGACGATCTTGCCTCGGAAGCCGTCCAACGGCGTCAGCACGATGCGGCCGATGTCGGGGTTTTCCATCGGGCGCCGCCGCCCGAGCTGGATCGATTCCGACCGGAATCCCGATAGGACGCCGCGGATCTCGCAGCCCGACAGGTCAACGCCTATATCGGGCCCGCTAAGGCCGCCGCCGCCGGCTCTGAAGCCGCCAATCCCCGAACCCGGGAAGCGCCCCCCACCAGCCCCACCGAAGCCGCCGCCGGCTACGCTGGCGTCCGACATAGCCAAGGTCGGATCGCCTCCGACTTCGAAGCTGAA
This sequence comes from Bryobacterales bacterium, assembly GCA_965247515.1. Lineage (GTDB taxonomy): Bacteria > Acidobacteriota > Terriglobia > Bryobacterales > UBA6623. The sequence goes on from OZ252029.1 coordinate 4,839,698, forward strand.
GCGCCCCTTGGTGTCGGTGTAGTCCTCGGGCGTATTGACGCCGTTGCAGATCCGCTCAATCGTTACCGGTTCCGGGGGTATCTCGCCGTTAGAGAGCACGACCTCGCCGGACAGGTAGATCGGGCGAGGCGCCGGTTGAATGGTGGATTGCCGGCCGCCGCCAAACGGGTCTTGGTTTTGGCCGCCGCCTTGATTGCCGCCGCCTTGATTGCCGCCGCCGCCTTGCCCGCCGCCTTGATTGCCGCCGCCGCCTTCGTTACCGCCGCCGCCTTGGCCTCCACCGCCTTGCTGCGCCCAGACAGCGACTGATGTAGCCAAAAGGAGAGTGCAGGTGAAAACAGTGAGACGTTTCATAGTGGGGCCTCCAGGCCGGTTAAACCGTTGTGGCAAGAGTAGCATAGGCGCGCCCCGGCGCCAAACATGGGATTTTAGATCGGGCGCGCCGGCGAGGCTGGATGGTGACTTTTGTTACATGGGAAAACCAGCAGTCGCAACGCGGGCGAGGCGTGCCTCAGCCCCTACGCCCCAATCGCTTGCCTTCAACGACGTAGGGGCTTGGCATGCCAAGCCCGTCTTGATGGTCACGTCCCCAGCGCCCTACAGCTTCAACTCCCAACCCTCCCGGAACGCCGGTTTGACGTACTTGTTCGCCTCTTCGCTATTGGTGAAGCGCAGGTTCTCGCTGTCCCACTCGAGCTTCTTGCCGGGGACGCGAAACGCGATCACCCCCAGCACGACCCATTCGGTATACCGGCCTGAAATCCCGAAGTGCGAGCAAGACGCATCACCCCCCTTGGCTGCGCGGACCCAGTCGAGCATGTGCCCGGGCGAACGGGTCAGCAGCGGCGGCGGAAGCTCGTAGTTCGCCCAGCGGTCCGATGGCAGCAGATGAACGCCCTCGCCCCGCGCGACGGTCGACATGATTCCCTCGCTGCCCACGAAAACGGCGCCGTTCTGGTTGAGGATGCCCTTGACGGCCGGGTCACGCCGACCTTCGCCGCCGAAAACCGGCACGCCCGCGCCGCCTACGCTGGTGATTGGGCGCGGCCCCGAGCTAGCCGGCCTGGGCGGGCGGCGCCGGCGTTCCTCCATCTGACGGCCTTTGTCACTCAGATTGTTGCTTGGCGGCAAGATGTCCTCGCCCTCCATCCCCGGGACATGATAAGCCTGCTCATGCATGTGGCGGACCGAGTCGTGCCAGTAGACCGATACCGGCGAGAGACCGCCGCGGGCGGGGAAGTCGTAGCGGATCACCGCCTGCTTGGGGACGGTCCAATCGCTGGGCCCCTCCTGGTGAACCAGCTCAACGCTTGACGGCGCGCCCAGTTGCAGCGCCATGTTCACCGGGCCGAGGATGTGGATGCCCCAGTTGCCGAGTTGCCCCGTGCCGAAGTCGTAGTAGCCGCGCCAGTTGTAGGGCGTGTAGTGATTGCTGTAGGGACGCATCTTCGCGCCGCCCAGCCAGAGGTTCCAGTCCAGGCCCTCGGGCACGCTTTGCTCGTTCGGCAGCGAGGTTGCGGCCGTCGGGTGTGTTCCCGGCGAGGACGAGGCGTGGACTTCCGTCACGTCGCCGATTGCGCCCGACCAGACCATCTCGGAGGCCACCCGGCAGCTTTCGTGCGAGTAGCCTTGATTGCCCATCTGAGTCGCGACGTTGTACTTCTTGGCGGCGTCGGCCATCAGACGCGCCTCCCAAGGGGTGCGCGTCAGGGGCTTTTCGAGGTAGACGTGCTTGCCGCGCTGCATCGCGTGCAGGGCGACCGTCGCATGCATGTGATCGGGGATGCCGATCGTGACAGCGTCGAGGTTATCGCCCTCTTTGTCGAGCATCACCCGGAAGTCCTTGTACTTCGGCTGAGATGAATATTTCTCGTAGCTCCTGGCGGCGCGTTTCTCGTCGACATCGCAGAGGGCAACGATGTTTTCGGTCTTGGCCGCATCGTCGAGAATCGAGGCGCCACGCCCGCCGGCGCCGATCGCCGCGACGTTGAGCTTGTCGTAATAAGGCTTGTAGCCCAACGCCTTGAGCGACTTGACGCTGCCGTATCCGCCCGCCGGGACTGCTCCAGCCAGCAACGATCCGAAGAAAAAGTGACGTCTCGAAAGGTTCATTGGTTTACCCTCCAGCAGTTTCGCGCTTTGCAGGTCATCATAACCGCAATCACGATCCCGAGTCGCCAGAGTGCCTGGGAGTATCCGTCTTAACGTATGATCTGTACAGGTCCTGTCCGTGCGAGCATTCGCATTTCTGTTATTCGCCGCGAACTTGATCCCAGGGGTAGCCTTCGCCGAACAGGAATGGATCAAAGCTACCACTCCTAACTTCGAGCTTTACACCACGGCCGGTGAGGGCGTAGCGCGCCGGGCCATGCGTCATTTCGAGCAACTTCGTACGTTTTTTCTTCAGACTCGCGGCATTGAGTCGCTGTCGGAACAGCCGGTCCGCATCATCGGATTCCGAAACCCCGAAGAGTACCAACCGTACCAACCAAACGACGCTACTCCGGCCCACTATTTCTCGTGGGGCGACCAGGACGCGATCGTCATCGGCGATCTGCGCGACCAGGACCGCAAGACGGCGATTCATGAATACGTACACCTGCTTGTCCGCAGCTCGAAGCTCAACCTGCCGACATGGCTCAACGAAGGTTTTGCCGACCTCTACTCCTCGCTCACGTCCAAGGGAGGCGAGGTCCAGATCGGCGCCCTCCTGCCGGGGAGGTTTCAACTGTTATTCCAGGGCGGCCGCTGGCTTGAGATGGAGACCGTGCTCACGGCGAATCAGGATTCCCCGGTGTACAACGCCGGGCGCCACAAGGGCATGCTCTACTCGCAGGCCTGGGCGCTGACCCACATGCTAAACATGGACGAAAAGTACCGCGACAAGGTCGCCGATCTGGTCGCGCTCGTCCACGCCGGAACAGACAGCATCAGTGCGTTCGAGCAGGTCTACGGCCTCGACCCCAAAGAGCTCACAACGGCGCTTCAGGACTACATTCACGGAGATCGGTTCTTCGGCGTGGTCTATGACGTCAAACTCAAGAAGTCGTCGCTCGAGCCGGCAGTCGAGCGTGCGTCGGATCTGGAATCGAGGCTCATTCTCGCCCAGATGCTCGGCGGACTCCCGGGCCGGCAGAAGCCCGCTGAGCAGGCCTACGAGGAATTGGCCTTGGACTATCCTGACGACGGACGCGTTGCCGAGGCGCTCGGCTACCTTGCTTGGCGGGTAGGAGATCGCGAGGCCGCCAGGCAGCACTTCGTCAGAGCGGCCGAGCTAGAATCCCAGAATCCCAAGGTCTACTACGCTCTCGCCAGCATTTCGCATGAGCTAGGCCAGGCGGATCAGGTGATTGACCGCCTGACACAGACGTTGAAGTACGACCCCAGCCATCAGGACGCTCGGCGGCAAGTCGGGTTCCTCTACCTTCAGCAAGAAAAGTGGAAACAGGCCATCGAGCACCTCGTTCAAGTCGAGGAGGTTCAGAGCAAGGAAGACGCTTTCAATCTGTACAAAGCCCAGGCCTACGCGAACTACCAGCTTGATCGCTTCGACGACGCGGACAAGGCCGGTGAGCTCGCCAAGGAATTCGCGCAGTCGCCGGCCCAGAAGAAAGAGGCGGAGCGGATGCTGCTAGCGGTTCGGTACAAGAGGATAGCGGCGGAAGAGGCTGCCAAGACCAAAAAGGCTACCGAGAGGTCGCCCTTCCGTCGAAAACCCGACGTGGAGCGCCCGCGACCTTGAGCCGTGACCGTGAGGGAGCGGTCGGTTCCAGCCGCTTTATCCGACCGCTCCCTCAGGGGCTGTGAAAAAATGTCGGGGATCCAATTCCGGCAAGACGGGCTTGGCATGCCAAGCCCCTACGTCGTTGAAAACAAACGATCGTCCGTAGGGGCGAGGCATGCCTCGACCGTCTTTCGCGCTCAACGGGCGATTTTTTCACAGCCCCTCACGGTCGCGGCTCAGGGAACGCGCTCTCACCCCTCTGGGTGGCCGAAAACGCCGTGAAGTCTCTCATTTGATTTTCTTGAGAAAGTAACTCCGTAGAGGGCTATAGCGCCCCCACTACTGTTCATACGTCTGGAATCAGGCGTATAGGAGGAACTCCCTTTGCAACGAATTTTCACTCTGTTGATCGCGGTCCTAGTTGCCGCACCCCTCATGGCCACACCGGCCGCCGTTGGCGGCGACGCGATAGCCAGCCTCAAAGCCGGCAAGCCCGCCCTGCAATCCGCGGGCGTGATGGCCTTTGGACCTGACGGGATTCTGCTCGTTGGCGACTCGAAGTCTGCCAAGATTTTCGCCCTCGATACGGGCGATCGCAGCTCATCCATGGGCAAAGTCGATGTCGCCGGCATCAACGCCAAGATCGCCGGCATGCTCGGCACGGCCCCGGATCAGATCCTGATCAACGACATGGTCGTGAACCCGATCTCGAAGAACGTCTACATGTCGGTGTCGCGAGGACGCGGTCCTGACGCGACGCCCGTCATCGTGAGCGTCAACTCCGCCGGAAAGATCTCGGAGCTGGACCTGGCCAACATCAAGCACTCTTCGGCCGACATTCCGAACCCGGTTGGGAATGAAGCCAAAGACCGCCGCGGGAATTCGATGCGCATGCAAGCGGTCACCGACGTCGGCTACCTTGACGGCAAGGTTTTCGTCGCGGGCCTGTCGAACGAGGAATTCGCGTCGAACCTGCGAGTGCTCGACTTCCCGTTTAACGGCGTCAGCGACGGAACCAGCGTCGAAATCTTTCACGGCAACCACGGCCGTTGGGAGACGCGTTCGCCCGTGCGGACCTTCTTGCCCTACGAGATCATGGCCGAGCCGCACCTGCTGGCCGCCTATACTTGCACGCCTTTGGTGAAGTTCCCGGTGAAGGACCTCAAGCCGGGCACGAAGCTCGTCGGTACGACGATCGCCGAGCTGGGCAACCACAACCGGCCGCTGGATATGATCAAGTACACCAAGGACGGCTCTCATCACGTCTTGATGAGCAACTCGGCGCGCGGCGTTATGAAGATGTCCACCAAGGGCCTCGAAAACTTCGAAGCCATCACCGAACCGCTCGCGGATGCAGCGATCGCGGGGCTACCCTACGAGACGATCAAAGAGCTCGAGGGCGTCACACAGCTCGACAAGCTCGACGACACCCACGCCGTCATCTTGGTCGCGAAAGCCGAAGGCGGCCCGGTCGATCTCAAGACCATCGCGCTGCCCTAAACGGTGAACCGCCGCGCAACAGGACCCCGGGCGCAAGCCCGGGGTCACGTGCTAGCGTTCGCACTGCTGTCGACAGCAACGCTGGTCGCCGCGCCCTCGATCCAGCTCGTCGAGGGGTCGTTCATTGTCACGCGCGGCTCCGGACACAACCTAGCAGTCTACGTCGACGGTTTGGGCGACATTCCACCCCTGTCGGGCTACTACTCTTCGGAAGGCTCGAGGATCACCTTTCGACCCAAATACCCTCTCCAGCCGGGCTTGCGCTACCGCGCTGTCTGCGGCGAAACCGAAGCCTTTTTTAGTATTGAGTCGGACGTACCAGCCGAGCCGGGCCACGTCGAGCGCATCTACCCGTCGACCGACCGAATCCCCGAGAATCAGCTAAAGTTCTACTTCCACTTCTCGGTCCCCATGAGCCGGGGTGACGCCTATCGGCGTATCGCACTCTTCGACGAGGCGGGCGTCAAGATACAATTTCCGTTTCTCGAAGTCGATCAAGAGCTCTGGAACCAAGACAATCGCCGGCTGACCGTGTTCCTCGACCCCGGACGCATCAAGCGCGGGCTTGTCCCCAATATGGAAGAGGGCCCGCCATTGGTTTCTGGGCGCGAATACTCGCTCGTCGTCGACTCCAAGTGGCCCGACGCCGACGGCCATGCGCTCAAAGCCGGCGGCGCCAAGCGCTTCACAGTCATCGACGCGGACTACCAATCTCCCAACGTGGATAACTGGGTCGTTACGCCGGCGCCCTCCGGCTCGGTCAGGCCACTCTACGTCGAGTTTGCAGAGCCACTGGACCGAGCGTTGCTAGACCGTCTCATCCGGGTCGTCACTTTGTCGCGAAAGCCCCTGGCTGGGCAAATTGAAGTCGACCGAGATGAGACGCGTTGGGGATTTACGCCGAACCAGCCGTGGGCGGCCGGAGAGTACCTGCTCCAGATCGAGTCCGTGCTCGAAGATTTGGCTGGGAATTCCCCGGGGCGCCCGTTCGAAGTGGATCCGGCCCAGCAGCAGTCGCGGCCGGAGACGGCGGAAGTGCTCTATCGTAAATTCGCCGTGCGGTAGTAGCCGTCAGGCATCAAGACTGTTCCCGCTCGCCCGCAGCACGACGAACGACCGGCCAAGCGCCAGATAGTTGTCGTCGGTCACCGCAAGCTCCTCGCCGCCCGCCGGCAGCGCTGTGTCAAACACCCTTTCCCAATCAGCCTCGACCCATTGCGGGAGTTGGAAACGCTCATCCGACTCACTCCCATTGATCAAGTAGCAAAGCGCCTCGTCGGTTTCCGACCTTGGGCCGATCAACACCGCCAACGCCGGCCCCGCCCTTGACCAATCAGCAATCTCCTCTCCCGAAGGCGTATGCCATGCAATGTCCTGAAAACCGCCAACTCCGGCTCGGCGTCCGGTAAAGAATCGCTTCCTCGTAATCGCCGACTGAGCCTTACGAAAGCGCGTCAGCCGACGGACGAGCTGCAACAGCTCGGGCCCCCCGTCCGCCAGCCCCCAGTCGAGCCAACTGATTTCGTTGTCTTGCGAATACGCGTTGTTGTTGCCGTGCTGAGTCCGGCCGAGCTCGTCGCCCGCGGTCAGCATGGGGACGCCCGCTGAAAGCATCAACGTCGCCAAGAAATTCCGCTTCTGGCGCTCGCGAATTTCCACGATTTCCGGGTCGTCGGTCGGCCCTTCGACGCCGTGATTGTGGGAGTGGTTATTGTTGTCGCCATCGCGGTCGCCTTCGCCGTTGGCGTCGTTGTGCTTTTCCTGATAGCTGACCAAGTCGTTGAGGGTGAACCCGTCGTGAGCCGTGATGAAGTTCACGCTCGCCGTCACCGACCGTCCGGAGTGACCAAACAGGTCGCTGCTCCCGGCCAGACGCGAAGCCAGCCTGGGGGCCCTGCGCTCGTCACCGCGCCAGAATAGCCGAACGTCGTCTCGGAATTTTCCGTTCCACTCCGACCAACCGGCGGGGAATCGCCCGACTTGGTAGCCCCCGGGGCCAACATCCCATGGCTCGGCGATCAGTTTCACGCGCGAAAGGACCGGGTCTTGCCGTACCGCGTCCAGGAACCCCGAATGGCGGTCGAAATCGTCGCTCGCGCGCCCTAGCGCAGTGGCCAGGTCGAAGCGGAAGCCGTCCACGTGCATCGCATCAACCCAGTAGCGCAAGCTGTCCATCACCAACTGCAGCACTCGAGGGTGGCGCGTGTCGACCGTGTTACCGGTGCCCGAGTAGTCAACCGTCCACCGCATGTCGTCGGGGCTCAGGCGGTAGTAGCTGAGATTATCGATCCCCCGGAATGAGATCGTCGGACCGCTCTCGGACCCCTCGCAGGTGTGGTTGTAGACGACATCGAGCAGCACTTCGAGCCCGGCGGAGTGGAGGTCGTTGACCATCTGCTTGAGCTCACGGACGGCGCCCTCGGGGGTGGGATCGCTCGAATAACCCGGCTGAGGCGCGAAGAACCCCAGGGTGTTGTAGCCCCAGTAGTTGCGCAGCCCCAGCTTGCCGAGGTGAAACTCATCCACGTGGGCGTGAATGGGAAGCAGATCCACAGCCGTCACGCCCAACGATTTCAGATATTCGATCGCAGCCGGTGATGCTAGGCCGGCGTACGTTCCGCGAATCGCCTCAGGGACCCCTGGGTGGAGCTTGGTGAAGCCCTTCACGTGCAATTCGTAGATCACCGACTCGGTCAGCGGGACATCGAGCTGGGAGTCATCCCGCCAATCGAACTTACCTTCGAGTACTACTCCCAGCGGCGCGTATGGCGCACTGTCGCGCTCATCGAAATGCGAAGTTGCGCCGTCGAACATCGGGTCGCCGTCGAGGGCCGGGAAGCCGAAGACTTCATCGCGCCAGCTCAGCGACCTGCCAATGGCGCGGGAGTAAGGATCGAACAAGACCTTGTTCGGATTGAACCGCAGACCCGCGTCGGGGTCGTAGGGTCCGTAAACGCGGTATCCGTAGAGCTGCCCCGGCCGGACATCGTCGAGATACCCGTGCCAGACCTGGTCGGTTGTCTCGGTTAGCTCGACCCGCCTTGACTCGGAATCATTCTCTGGCCCGTCGAACAGACAAAGCTCGACACGGCTGGCATGCTCGGAGAAGAGCGCGAAGTTGACCCCCCGGCCGTCCCAGGAGGCGCCGAGCGGGTAGGGTTTGCCGGCCCCAGGCATCAGTCGGCCGCCCCCCGGAGCCGCGCGCGGAAGCGAGCGGTTGCCCGCCGGCGCGATTGTCGTCGCTGACTCAGACAACCGCTCCCTTCCGGTCGCGGCTCCAAGTTTGAGGTCGCGGACTTCACTAGGCTTCTTGCACCTCGAGTCGACCTTTCATCTCACGCACCTGTTCTAGAGTCCCGAACTGCAGCCCCGGCAAGCTGCTGGCGACTGTCGCCGCGGCGACGCCCCAGGCGAAGGCCTCGGGGAACGGCTCCCCTTTGTCGAGCGCCCACACGCAGGCCGCCCCCAAGACGTCGCCGGCCCCAATCGGGCTGCCCGTTTGGATCGATGGCGGCACGACGCGCAACCGGCCGTCCTCCCAAGAGGCGACCGCGCCTTTGGACCCCATCGACAAAATCACACGTTGCGCGCCCATTCGTCGAATGTCATCGGCGGCTTGGGCGGCTTCGGCCTCGGCGAGCAGACTTCGCCCAAGTAGGCGCTCCGCTTCCACCAGGTTGGGCTTCGCCAAGCTCGGCTCAGACGGCAACGCCTCGGGGAACGCGTCGCCTGAAGTGTCGAGCAGCGTCTCCACTCCCCGCGCCTTGGCGAGCTCGATGGCTTCCCCGTAGAAGCTAGTCGGCGTCCCCGGCGGAATGCTCCCGGTCAAGGTCAGCCAGCTCGTCTCAGGCAGCCGCGCCGCAAGCTCGCCGCGGACTCGCTCGAGCTCGGCCGGCTCGAGCGGCGCGCCGCGCTCGTCGAGCTTGAGCGTCAGACCCTGCTGGTCGGTAATGTTGATGTTGCGGCGAGTCTCGCCCGTGACCGCGATCAGCCGCACCGGCAGTTCCGTCTCGAGAATCAGCCGCGAAAAACGCTCGCCATTGCGCCCGCCGTAGGTAGCGATCGATTCCACGTCCGCCCCGTAGCGATGCAGCACCTGGGCGACGTTGACGCCTTTGCCGCCGGCTTGGGTCGACTGGTCGTCGACGAACATGCGGTCGTCGTAGATGATGCGTTCGGTCGTGATCGACACATCGACCGCCGGATTCAGTGTGAGCGTAAGGATCATCGCGAGGCGGGAGAAGCCGATCAATTCTATTGTCGTCCGGTTGCGGCGCCTGGCTTCAAGGTTGACAACTAGCTCCGCCTCTGAAGCCAGTCGGTAACCATGGCGGAGTAGTCGATGAACCCGAGCTCGTTCGGGTCAATCGGGATCTGACGACACATTGTGGGCAGGTCGCGCTGAAACTGGGAAAACCTTGAGGACAGCGATCTGGGGCCGGGTACGATTTCGGGGGACTGGGCGTTCAAGAACGTACGCAGGCCCTCGATCAGTTTTTTTGGTCGATTGGCGTGCGCGTAGATGTCCTGGCCGGCAATGTCGGAGAGGAACTCCTGATAGCGGTAGCGCTTGGAGTCGAAGACGATGCAGGCCTTCCGCTTTTGCCGTCCGGGTCCAAACGCCTTTGCTCCTAGGAAGTATCCCAGCTCGAAAGGCATATTGAATCGCGGCAGACCGCTGGGCGTGAGCTGGACTCGAGAGATGTCGTGAACGCCCAGCCTAGATTGCTTGATGATGGACCGAATCTTAGACAGGCGATTCTCAGCCGAGTCCTCGACCTCCAGGGCGCAACGCGGCGTAAACCCGCAGTCGTAAATCGTAAAGATCATCGCCCTGAAGAGCGGCTCGTACTGACCGTCGAAGGGACAATTACAGAAAACCTGCGTCGAATCGTCGGCGGCTGTACTAGGCATCTCCGGCCGCTCTCGATCCGATCGCGGTCTCTAGCCGCGGCCGCGGGCAGGGTCTACTGGTAGGCCTCTTCTTCTTCGGACCAATGTCGCTGCGGTGGCGGTGTTGATCCGTTTGCCGCCGCCTTGCGCGCGGCTTCCTTCTGCTCCAGGACGGTCTTGACCGCTTCGCGAATGGCCTTCCGGCTGATCTTGCCCTTCTTATTGAGGGGCTTTATCGTACGCAATGTGCGTTTTGTCATTGCTTTCCCGGGCTCATGCTATCACATGCCAGCGCTGGATGATCGAGCGAATCTTTGCCAGCCGGCTTTCGCCGGAGTCTTCGAATTCGAGGGTGCAACAGGGTAGGAATCCGCAATCGTGGATCGCGAAAAGCATTGCACGAAAAAGCGGCTGGTAGCGTTCATCGAACGGGCAGTTGCAGAAGCGTAGTTGGCGGATCTGCGAGGCCTCGTCGGGAAAGCGACGAGATGCTTTAGGAGAGCGCTTCTTCTTCCTCAGACCAATGACGTTTCACTTCAGCGCCCGCCCCGTTAGCGGAAGCGTCCGCAAGCCGAGCTTTTCTTGCGGCCAAAACCGTTTCAACGGCCTTGCGAATGGCCGTTCGGCTCAGCTTGCCTTTCTTGTTCAAGCGCTTGATCGTTCGAATTTTCCGCTCGGCCATGCCCTACCGCCCTCAGGCTAACCTTACAGCTCAGCGACGCAGCACCAGCGGCCTCCCCGCGCGGTCGTACGTGTAGAAAGGCTCAACCTTGTAGGTGAAGTCGCGCCAGCGCTCCTTTGCGCTCTTGCGCCACTCACAAACCCCCGCCCTCGATCGGCATTCGCAGCTGAACCGGCTCGCCGACTCTCCTGAGGGTGATCCAGTTTTCGTCGCGGCTCACTTCCTTGTAGACGACGGCGGGCGCTTTCCCGCTTTGCTCCTCCCAGGTGTTGTCATCCACGCGCCGAAACGTTCCTTGCTGTCTTCCGCTGGTGTACTGGAACCCAACGATCCCGTCCGAGACGGCTCGCTTTGCGGCGGTGGCTTGGGCCTGATAGGTCTGCACCACCGACTGCGTCCCAGCCGAGAGAGTACTGGGGGCCTGGCGGGCGTATCGAGCGGCCGCTTCGGCTGCTAGCGCTTCGGCTTTCTTGGCCTCAGCCCTGGCTTGAGCTAGCTGGGTGTTGGATTCGGCGAGCGCGTCAGCGGCCCGGTCGGCGGCCTTGCTCTGGCGCATCGCTTCCGCCGCGTGAAGGTTCGCCTCTTCCCGCAGAGAATTGGCGTAGTAGAGAGCTCCGAGCGCAATGGCGACGGCCACAGCGAGCATCGCCGACAAACGCTTGAACCTCCTGGCCGACTCGGCCTGCACGGCAAAGCGCCGCTTGCGACCCTCGGCCGCGCTACGGCTCGCGTTGACCAGCGCTTGAATTTTGTCCGGCTTGCCGACGTCCTCGGCGGTGTCGCTGTTCCACCAGCGCTGGGCCTCGGAAAGCTCCCCTTCGTCAAGCAACGCCGGATCGCCGTCCTTCGCCCACTTTTCGGCCCGAGCAGTCAGGCGCTCAAGTGTTTCCTGGGCGGGTCCCCGCTCGAGCAACCAGCGCTGATTTGAAGCCCGGATCGGTCCGATAAAGCGGTCGTGGTTGAGCTCGTACCAGCGTCCGCCAGAGCGAAACTCGGCCCGAATCAAATGGGCGTTCTCAAGCGCATCTACCGCCAGGTTCGAGACCCCTCCGGTCTCTTCGGCGCCCCGATGCACGGTCCCGCGCGTGCCGGCCGGGGTGATCAGGACGCCCCCGAACCAGCGCCGCAACTCGCCCTCACCTACCCCTGACTTCTCGCAAGCTTTCTTGATCGAACGCTCGTAGAACCTAGACAGCGCCTCGCTTGGATCGCCGAAGATTTCGCGGTGCTGGGCAGTGATCACGCCAGCCGAATCGGGCATGGCGCGCCACAGCGATTCGCAAACCACCTGGAGTTGGACCGGTTCGACAAACTGGCCCTCAACTTCCTCGCTCCGCTGATCGCCGACCTCAACACGAATCTTGAGCAGATCGTCAACGAGCGCTTCGGCGACCCCGCCGGCGAACGTTGTCCCCGATTCCTTCAACGGGCCCGTGACCGCCGAGAGCGCCGGGTCCCGACGCAGCCGCTCCAACCGGAACCGGGTCCGCAGCCTTTCGGGAAAGATCGAGGAATAGGGGTCTAACTGAGCGATGTAGTCCTCGCGCATGCCGAAGATCACGCGTAGCAGCGGGTCGGCGTCGAGCGCCTCACGGACCTGTTCGAAGAACGCCCGACGCTCGCCCCAACGCTCAGGATGAAACGTGAAGAGCTCTTCGAACTGGTCGAAGATCACGACCTTCAACGACGGGAGCTCGTCTGGATCTCGCGCCCCGACGCCAAGGTGGCCCGCGAGCGTCTCCGAGGCGACGTATTGGAGCGTGACCGTGTCGTCAATCCAGCTGTTGAGCGTGTTGAAGACGTAGACGTTCGAGATCTCGACCGACTCCGGCACAGCCCCCCGGACCCGCGCCACAGGCAGAACGCGGAAGCCCTGCCGTTGCATTCGTGGCGTCAGTCCAGCGTTCAGCAGCGAGCTCTTCCCCGCCCCAGATTCGGCATAGAGGACCAGCGCCTTGTGGGCGAAGATCAGCGAAAACAGATCCTCGACCTCTTTGTCTCTTCCGAAAAATCGGCCCTCGTCCTCGCGCTCGAACGGCAGCGGCCCGACATAAGGATTGCTATCGGGCCCCTTGCTAGCCGCCATCGCGCCCTCCGGCGTATTCGGTCCACTTCTGTGTCAATTCCGTGGCGAACTGCCGCGCTGTCCCCCAGTAGACGCGCATGTTGTTCTTGCCGAAGTATTCGCTCAGGTACTCCTTGTACTCCTGGTCGCCGGGTGCTAGCTGCACCGTCACGCTGACGCTTCTACCGCTCCCCTCCATCCCGTGGACCAGCCCGCGGAAGAGAACCCGAAACGTCCAGTCGCTGAGCGCGTATCCGAGAAACAGGAGCGATGAACCGCACACGGCGCGCTGGATCCTGGGCGGCAAGAGCTGGTCGTCCTTGCCGAGCTTGACCAGAAAATCGAGATAGTCGTCTTCGGTGATGACGATCGAGTGCTTGTCGTCGAGGCACCCGTGTAGGTGATAGACCAGCGGGTTCGACGGGTCGGGGTCGTGGCCGCCGTTTGAAAAAACCGACGAGCTCGAGTCGATCAGCCGGTTCCAGTAGCACATCTCTCGCACCGGCTTCTTGCGACGGTTCTCGAGCGCCTGGACCATAAAGCTGTCGTAATTCGTGGTCATATAGACCGGAAGAGGCAGCTGAGCCAGCGCGTCGTGGGGTTCGTCGGGCTGGGCAAAATCCGGTGCCGGCTTGCCCTTGAGGAGTTTGCGGATCTCGTCCTTGGGGAACGTCGAATCGTACTGTACGGCCAGAAACTGAGCGATCCGTACTAGGTCCTCAGCCTCTTCAGGCTTGGGATACCCGTAGGCCTCGGCCCACTGTTTCGCGACTTCGGCGCCCAGCGGCAGCGCCGGGTACGATGCGCCCGCCCCCAAGAAAGGCGTGCATTCGCCGCTCTCGATGCGACGCATGAGAATGGTCCAGTCGCGCTTAGAAAGGCTTTCCGGCAAAATCGACAACGTCCTCTAATTCGGAAGCATTCTAATGGTATACCCGGTCGGATTCAACGACCCGCGGCGTAGGCCTGGGTTCGTTGAGATCCGCGGCCTTGACCTTTCGGAACTCCTTGTCGAACAATAATTATTCTCATGGCTAGCGAACTGTCAAAGAGGCGCTGCGTTCCCTGCCGCGGCGGCGTGCCCCCTCTGGAGGGTGTAGAGCTTCGGAGGCTCGCTGACCAGCTGCCCGACTGGAAAGTCATCGATCAGCACCATCTGCTCAGGACCTTCCTTTTCCCTGATTTTGCCGAGGGGTTGGGGTTTGTCAACCAGGTCGGCGGCTTGGCCGAAGACGAAGGTCACCACCCCGACCTGTGTCTGGACTGGGGACGCGTCGATGTTACGATCTTTACCCACAAGATTGACGGACTGACCGAGAGCGACTTCATCCTAGGGGCGAAGATCGATCGGGTCCGCTTCGGACCCGGGTGCTAGACGGGCCGCGCTGGTCGCCGAGGTGAGCGCTTCAATCGCCGCCAGCACGGTCGGATCCGAGCGCATCTCGACCTTGTAGCCACTCTCAACGCCCAGCGTCAAGTTGAATACTTCCTGCTTCAGATTCGCACGAATAAAGTCCATCGCCGATGTCCACTCCGCCAGCGTCACCCGGATGCGACGCTGCGACAAGAAAAGCTGGAACTCGTCAAGCATCTGCGGCGAGGGCTCGAAATTCTCATCAATGACACGGTCGCCTTGGACATACTGCTTGGCGAAGTCCAAGAACGATTCGCTGGCCTTCATCACGGTCTCAAACGGCGTATAGTTTCGAATCGCCACGACGTCCGGTTCGAGGCCTCCGCGCGCTGTTGGCTCGTCCTCATCACCACAAGGTGAGAGTTGAAAATCGCCACACTTTCCGATCGGCCGCTGGATCGTTCGACTATCGGGGGATAGATAGCGCGCGGTCGTCAAGGCCAGGCCGGCGCCGCCGGAAAGCTCGAATACACTCTGGACGAGCCCTTTCCCGAAGCTGTGCGTGCCGACCAAGGCTGCGCGGCCGTGGTCTTGGAGCGCTGCGGCGACGAGTTCGGCGGCGCTGGCGGTCTCGGAGTCGATCAAGACGGCTAGCGGGAAGCGATAGGGCTCGCCGGGCGGCGTTCGTACTTCTTCCTTTGGTCCGTCACGCCCTTCGATCCAAAGGATTCGCTGATCAGGTTCGAGAAACATTGTCAGCGTCCGAACCGCCGCCTCGACGAGTCCTCCAGGATTCTTTCGCAGATCGATGACCAACCCCTCGAGGCTGTCGCCGCCCAACCGCTCGACGGCTTCACGAAGCTCGACATCCGTGCCGGCCTCGAAGTTCACGATTCGGACATAGCCGATGTCAGGGCGTGGAAAGAAGCTGAGTTGGACGCTCGGGTCGGCAAGCTCGGCCGGCGTCAGTGTCAACGGGATAAGCCGGCTAAACTGCGGTCGTCTCACGAGCATGTCCACCTGTCGTTGTCGGGCCTCGGACAACACCGCGACCAATTGGTCTTGGTTGAGCTCCGCTAGCCAATAACCGTTTATCCCCACGATTTCGTCCCCAGGTGAGACGCCGGCGCGAGCCATTGGGCTTTCTGGAAGCGTTTGTAGAATGTCGACGCGTCCGTGATTCACTGCAAGGACGCTGCCAAACCCTTTTTCAGTGCTTCGCTGCATCTCTCGAAGCGATTCGAATTGATCAGGGTCGAGGAAGGCCGAGAACGGGTCCAAGTTTCGGACCATGGCCGGCATTGCGCCATTGAAAAGGGCGGCTTCGGCGTCGACCGGGTCGACGAACTTCTGCTCGAGAATCGCGAGAACCCGGGTGAGCTGACCGACTGAGCGCTCAAGCTCAGATTCCTGAGATGCCGATAACCCAGCCAGCAGCGCTAAGGCAAGCAGAACCAGCCATTCGAAGCGCCTAGACACGGCAAATTGATTATACCGGTCGAATGCTGTTCACGCCCCGCTCCTATTCAATGGCCGCGGATTTCGCGACGCTTGCCGGCACGCTCCAGGAAGCCCGCACCGTCGAGCCTTCTTGTGCAGTCTTGAGGGATTCCGCAATCTTGATCCAATCAGCGTTTCGATCTCCGCCCGGCCTCAGCGTGGCTGCCGCGAAGCGGTTGAGTCCTTCGATCTGCGAACAAGTTTCGGATGCATCGGCATCATTCACCGAATAGGCGCTCAGTTCGAGTCTGAAGGAGCGCTCGGGCGCCAGCTCGGTTATCCGGATCTCAGCGTGGTTGGCCCGAGCCAACGCCCGGGCGACAACGGTGAAGTTCACCCATTCGTCAGGCGCGTCCGCCATCAGCCGGTCCAGCCTCGCCGGCGATAGCCAAATCCACATCAGCGGCAGGTCGGGCGGCGGATTGAGTGTTACGGAGGAGCCAGACCGCTCGAGTCCGCGTCCTACCGAGGAGCTCGAAATAGCCAGCAAATCGGATTCGATCAATCGCACCGACAGGGCCGGCGCCAAGCAAGTCGCCTCAGCAAGCGGGACTTCGCACGTGACTCCATGGTCTTCAAGCAAGCCTCGCAGAGCCGCATCGAGAAACGTCCCGTGCGCGACGGCGACAGCGTGCTCGCGATTGATGGTCAGCGCGATCCGCGAGACCGGCGCGCGCCAGAGCCACGAGCTTTCCGAATCGAGGAAGCGATCGAGAATGGCCCTGGCTTGGGACGAGGCCTTGAGCTCGTCAACGTTGATCAGGCCGTAGACCGCCTGCCCAGCGGGCAGCGCCGCCAGGGCCCTTTCCGCCGGCGGCGATGTCGGCAAACAAGCGAATCCGAGAATGCAGAAGACGACGACACAGCCTCTGGCCACTAAACACCGCCGCTGCGCCGGACGAATTCCACGATGTCGTCTGAACAGTAGTCCGGGGCCGCCACGGGAAAGCGTGGCTTGTTGAGCGCTCCGATAAGCGGCCACGATTCGTGCGCCGCTTCTTCGCCGACTGTCACAAGGGCGTCGGCTCGAGCGAGCAAGCGAGCCGTACTCGCCTTGAAGTCTGGCTGTGAGTAATCCAACAACGGCAGATAGACATCGGGGCGCATGTAGTCGAGAATGCTGTTGGATTCGATCAACACCCGCTGGTCGTCCCCCAAACGCTCCCGCAGCCCCGGAATCGCATCGGCCAGGCTTCCCTGTGGCGCCCGGACCCAAAGAACCCGGCGGGCGCCGGCGGCTAACATCCGGCCTGTATCGTGGTCTCCGTTCACGTCGTGCTCTTCGTTGATCACAAACGGATGATCCGGGTCGTCGACGGCGCACGAACACGGCTTGCCATCCGCCGAGCAGATCCCGTGCCCGAACAGGGTGATCTTCACGGCCGTCCAATTCTGATCCTCTGTCGCCGCGATGATTCCGCAGGCCAAGGATGTCTTTCCGATGTTGCGGCTGTGGCCGCCGATGACCACCAGACTCGGCCGAAAACCCGCCTGATCGACCGACCCCGGAGCCGCGACCGGGAGGGAGCGGTTGCCCGAGTGAGCCACATGCGCCGCACGCTCGGGCATCCGCTCCCTCCCGGTGGCCGAATAGCGCATGAAATCTCTCATTTGCCTTCAAGTTCCTTGACACGCCGCTTGAGCTGGGCCACCTCGGCCTTGAGCTTGGGGATACGCTCAACCGCGGCCTGGCTTCTCAAGTATTCCCGGTGCGGACGCGCGGGAGTCCCCCAATAGGCCGCCCCTCCGGCGACGCGGCGTTGCGGTAGGATGCCGCCTTGCCCGCCGATCATCGCCTGGGCCCCAATCTTGGCTTTCTCGCCTATACCGACTTGGCCGCCCATCACGACGTAGTCCTCCACAACCACGCCGCCTGAGAGTCCCGTCTGCGCGGCGATTACGACGTGGTTTCCCAGGCGGCAGTTGTGACCAATATGCACGAGGTTGTCGAGCTTCACACCGTCTCCGAGCATAGTGTCGCCCAGAGCGCCGCGGTCGATGGTGGTGTTTGCGCCGATTTCGACATCGTCGCCAATCCGCACGCCGCCGACTTGGGGAAATTTCTGATAGCGCCCTTGCTCGAGAACGAACCCAAAACCGTCCGCGCCAATCACGCTGCCCGCGTGAAGGATCGCCCGGTCGCCAATCGCGACCTTGGCGTGGACCGTGACGCCGGGGCCGAGCACGCAGTCCTCACCGACCCGTGATCGGGGGCCGAGCGAGACCCCCGCTTGGAGCACGGAGCCCGCGCCTATGCCGGCGCCGGACGCGACTGTGCAATTCGGACCGATGCTCGCGGTTGGAGCAATCGAGGCCGATTCCGCAACCGACGCCGTCGGGTGAACGCCTGCCTCGGGCCGGGTCGGCGGATACAACTTCGCCAGAACCGAGGCGAAGGCGTTGCGCGGCTTCGCGACTCGAATCAGCGTCCGCCCGGCAAACCCTGGACTGTCGTCGGGAACCACCAAGCAGCCCGCCTTCGAATCGCTGACGCCCGGGGCGCCGGGTTCCGCAAACGCGATTTCAGAAGGACCAGCATCCCCGAGCGTATTGGCGCCGGCGATCTTAAGTGCGGAATCGCCCTCTAAGCGCCCTTCCATGACCTCCGCGATTTCGCCTGCCGTGTGCATCAGCCCAAGCGTTTAGTATCTTACAGTTATGGCCTTTTGGCGAACTGCGGGAGTAGTAGCCCTGATCGTTGTCTCTGCCACGCTCACCGATCGAGCCGTCGGTTGGAGCCCGGCGGCGCATCGCGCGATCGCACGGGTGGCCGAGGAAAACCTCAGTGAGACGGCAAAACGTCGCGTGCGCTTAATGTTGGGGCGCACAGCGAAGCTCGAGGACTCGGCGGGTTGGTCGGACACTATCATCGCCGAGCGTCCCGAGACCGAAGCCTGGCATTCGATCACCCTTCCGGCGGGCGCACAGAGGCTCGACCTTGACCGCGACTGCCCTGTCGGCGATTGCGTCACGGTGAAGATTCGCGACTACCTCGGTGTCGTCCGACTGGCTTATCGCGAAAAGGCCCGCCTGATCGAGGGGTTCCGATTCTTGGTCGATCTGACTGCCGACCTGCATCAGCCCTTGAACGTCGGCAAGCCTCCGGGCGAGGGCGGCGACAACCGGGAGGTCACTCTCGACGGGCAGTCGATGTCGCTGTACGACGCTTGGGACCACGGCTTTCTTGCCGGCGCTAGCGAGGACGAATTGGCCGCGGGGATTCGTACCCAGCTCACCCCGGACAATCACAAGAGATGGAGCGACGGCCACATCAAAACGTGGACATGGGAGACTCATCAAACGGCGCTCAAGCAGGCTTATCTTGAGCTTCCGGACGGCGATTCCGTGGAGCTGCCGCCCGAATACGTCGAACGAGCCAGGGCCGTTTGCGAGGAACAGCTGGCCAAGGCGGCGGTTCGGCTCGCGACTCTCGTCAACGAGATCTGGCCGTAGGGGCGCGACATGTCGCGCCCTTTGTTCCAGCCTTGTCCACGGCAGACCGACTGATATGCCGATCGATCCCACCGCCCGAATCGCCTCCACCGCCGTGATCTCCCCGAATGCTCACATCGGGGCCGGGGTCGAGATTGGCGACTTTTCGATCGTCGAAGACGATGTCGTCATCGGCGACGGCTGCCGGCTCGAGTCTCACGTCGTAGTCAAGCGCTGGACCACATTAGGCAGAGAAAACGAAATCTCCACCGGAACCGCCCTTGGGACCGACCCGCTCGACAAGACGCTCGACCGCACCTTCGACTCGCGCCGGAGCTACCTCAAAATCGGCGACCGCAACAAGATCCGCGAGCACTACACGATTAGCCGTGGGACCAACCTCGAATCCGCCACCGTCATCGGCGACGACAACTTCATCATGACTTCCGGGCACATCGCCCACGACTCGAAGATCGGGTCGGGCAACGTGATCTGTAGCTGTTCGCTGATCGCGGGGTTCGTCGAGATCGGGGACCGCGCATTCATCTCCGGCGGAATTGGCGTGCACCAGTTCACTCGTATCGGCGACCTGGCAATGATTGCCGGCAAAGTTCGCGTCAACCGCGACGTGCCGCCTTACTTGCTCTACTCCGGGCTCTATGTCACCGCTGTCGGAGTCAACTCAGTCGGCCTGCGCCGAGCGGGCATCCCGCGTGAGGAAATCAGCAACATCAAGCAGGCCTACAAACTGCTGTTTCGATCGAACTTGTCGATTCCCGAGGCCCTCGATGCGGTTGAGCGAGACGTCGGCGGGGAGCACTCGAAGCGCTTGGTAGACTTTATCCGAAGCTCAAAGCGCGGCATCTCGAAGCGCCCGAAAGGCCCAGACGAATGGGAAGCAAACCGCAAAAGGGAAGAATTAGACGAATCGTCATCCTGAGCGCGGTAGCCGCGCCCCTTTTCGCGGCGGAAGGCATGTGGCCCTACAACCACCTGCCGCTCGACCAAATCGAGCAGGACTTCGGCTACCGCCCGACGCCGGAGTTCCTCTCCACCGTTCAGAAGGCCTCGGTGCGCTTCAACAACGGCGGATCGGGATCGTTCGTCAGTCCAAGCGGTCTTGCGATGACCAACCACCACGTCGCAGCCGACTGCATCCGCAAGCTTAGCTCTGAAGACAAAGACTACATAGCCGACGGTTTCTACGCCTCGAGCCAGGCCAAAGAGCTCAAGTGCCCCGATCTCGAGCTCAACGTCCTGATGGAGATCGAGACCGTGACCGACAAGGTCAACAAAGGCGTGACGCCCGAGACGTCCGACGCCAAGCGGCTCGAGGCCCAACGTTCGGCCACGGCGCAGATCGAGAAGGACTGCCGCGACTCGACCCTGATGCGCTGCGATGTCGTCAATCTATACCAAGGCGGCATCTTCGACCTTTACAAGTACCAGCGCTACACCGACGTGCGGCTGGTTTTCGCGCCCGAGTTCGCCAGCGCCTACTACGGCGGCGACCCTGACAATTTCACCTTCCCGCGCTACTGCATGGACGTCTCGTTCTTGCGCGTCTACAAGGACGGAAAGCCGCTCGAACCACCGGCGTTTATGCCGCTTAACCCCAACGGCGCCGAGAACCATCAGCTGACGTTCGTGTCGGGCCACCCGGGTACGACCAAGCGCCTGCTCACGGGCCCGCAGCTCGCCGTAGAGCGCGATCGGCGAACCCCGCTCATCATGGACTTTCTCAAGACCATGGCCGGCGCGGTCTCAGCCTATGGCCGCACCGGCGGCGACGCCCCGCGCCAGGCCCGCGACGCCATTTTCAGCTACAACAACTCGATCAAGGCCTATACCGGGCGCCTGGCGGGGCTCCGAGATCAGTCGTTGTTCGCCGAAAAACAAGCCCAGGAAAAGAGCCTCCGCGAAGCAGTCGCCGCCGACGCCGATCTGGCCGCCAAGTACGGCGAGGCTTGGGACAAGATCGCCGCCGCCCAACGGGTGAGCTCGGGAATCTACGAAGAGTATAGCTTGATCGATTCGCTGGGCTTCTACACGCGCTACTTCACCCTGGCCAAGACGCTCTACCGCCTGGCGAAAGAGCTGCCCAAGCCCAACGGCGAGCGACTCCCGGAATATGGCGACACGCGGCTCGAGTCGCTCGACCAGCAACTCTACTCCGCCGCACCGATCTACCCGGAGCTCGAAATCGTCAAGTTGGCCGCGTCGCTGACTTTCATGCGCGACCGGCTCAGCCGCAACCACCCAATCGTCAAGCAAGTGATCGGTAATCGCCGCCCCGAAGACGTGGCTCGCAAGCTGATCGAGTCCACCAAGCTTGCCGATGTCGACTTCCGCAAGTCGCTCGGCGCTGATAAGGCCGCGGCGGCGCTCGATTCCGACGACCCGATGATCGCGCTTGTGCGGTCGATCGACGACGAGGCCCGGGCGTTACGCAAGCGCTTCGAAGACGAGGTTGAGGCGGTCGAAACCGCGCAAGGCTCAAAAATCGCCCAGGCCCGCTTCGCGGTTTCAGGCACGGATGTCTACCCCGACGCGACGTTTACCTTGCGGCTGGCCTTCGGCCGCGTCTCCGGCTACTTCGAAGAGCGCAAGGCCATTCTCCCGTTCACCAAGATGGAAGGGCTCTACGAGAAGCACACCGGAGAGGATCCCTACGCGCTTCCCAAGAAGGTGCTCGACGCCAAGGATAAGGTGGATCCCGAGAGCCCCTACAACCTGGTCACGACCAACGACATCACCGGCGGCAACTCCGGGAGCCCGCTGATCGACCAAAACGCCCAAGTCGTCGGGTTGATCTTCGACGGCAATATCCAGAGCTTGTCGAACGACTTTCTTTACTCTGAGAAGCAGGGCCGGGCGGTCAGCGTGGATGTTCGGGGCATTCTGCACTCGCTCGACAAGGTCTACAACGCGCGGCGGCTCGGGTCGGAGTTGAAGGCTGCCCGAGCCTCTTCGGCAGAGTGAGGCCCCTTCAGCAAGCGGTCGGATAGCTTGACCCCTACCGGGCCTTCCCGCGCCCAGCTGCCGTCGCGCGCCTGCCCCGACCCGGGCGGCCCTTGAGCCCGGCGCCGGTGGCGGCGGGTACGGAGTTGCCTCGGACATCCATTGCTCGTGCAGCCGAAGGCGCTTGAGCGAAGTTCCAACCCGCCTCCGCCTCCGCCGGGTTGGTTGACGGAGAGAAATCTTGGTTGAGGATTGCGCCTTGGTGCTGGGTGCGCGACAAATTTGTGACTGCCGGCGGCGCTTGGCCGAACAATCTGAACAGCCCAGCACCTAGGTAACACTTTTCCCCAACCACATAGGTAACAGTTTAAGGGTTGAACCAAGAGAAGGTTTGGAGTGAACCCCAAGCGTGAGACAGTCGAAATCGGGACAGGTTACGATTCACCGCAAAACGCTTGCCTTCTTCGCTGTATCGTCGCACGCTGGTCCTAGCCGGGGAAGCGGAAGCGGGCTCTGCTGGAGAGCAACCCGCCAAGGAATACCCGGCCGCAAACTCATCAAGACGATGAGCGCCGGGGGCGGCCGCCAAGGTCGCTCCCGGCTTCTCCAACGCCGGCGATGTCTCCCTGCCCGCCCAGGGCCCATCGGATTGATAGATTTGCCTATGCCTCTCAAAACTCATACTTCGGATTCCTCGCTGCTGTTGCCGCCGGCCGCGCCAGCGCTTCAAACTCCGCCGGCGGACGATATCCCAACGCCGAATGCAGCCGGCGTTGGTTGTAGATCTCATCAATGAACTCGCCGATCGATGCGCGCGCCTCGTCAAGCGTGCGATAACGCTGCAACCAAACCTCCTCCGCCTTCAACGTCTTCATGAAACTCTCCGCCCGCGCGTTGTCGTAGGGGTTGCCGCGGCGGCTCATCGAGATGATCGCGCCGTGCTGCTCCAGCAGCTCGACATAGGCGCTCGAAGCGTACTGTACGCCTTGGTCGGAATGATGCATCCACCCCGCGGCAGGGCGTCTGAGCTCGAGCGCATCGCGCAACGCCCCTACAGCCAGCTCAGCTTTGAGCGTCGTCCCCAGCCGCCAGCCGACCACGCGTCGCGAGTAGGCGTCCAACACCACGGCGAGGTAGACGAACGCCTCGCGCAAGCGAATGTAGGTGATATCGGATTGCCACAACTGATCGACGCCGTCCACATTCAGGTGCGCCGCTAGATTCGGATAAACAGGTAAGAAGTGGTTCGAATCCGTTGTTAGCACGAAGCGCCGCTTGAGTACCGCCAGCAAGTTGTCCTTACGCATCATCCGCAGGACCTTTTTGTGATTGACGAGGAAGCCTTGGCGGCGCAGCTCGGCCGTCACGCGGCGGTAGCCGTAACGACGATTCTCGAGCGAAATCCGCTGCATGCGGTCACGCAATTCCATGTCGCACTCGGCGGGCGACGACACGGCGAGCCGGCGATAGAACCCGGCGCGATTCACGCGTCCGAGCTCGCAGGCGTGTTCGACGCTGAGCGAGCCTTTGGCGCTGATCTGCTCGACGATGGAGTAGATCCGCTCGCGCCACCGGCGTCGTTGGTCGGGGCTGCGAGGTTCAAGGCGCGAAAGGCTTGTCCGAAAAAATCGAGCTCTGCGGCTTGTTTGCCGAGCAGTCGTTCGAGCTCTGCGATGCGTTCGTCGCGCGGATCGCGAGGGATCTTGGGCGGCGCCGAGCGGCCGGGTTTCGGCCGGCCTCGCCGCCGGCTCAAGCCGTTGACGCCTTCCTGGCGATAGGCGTCCCGCCAGCGGTACAGCAGGCTGCGCTTGACGTCCAACTCGCGGCTTAGCGCTGTGCCGCTCTGGCCGGCTAGGAGCCGCCTGGCGGCGGCTTCCTTGAACTCCACCGTGAACTCCCGCGGCTTGCGCGGCTTGAGACTTTCCATCCTGGACTCCTTTCCATTCGCTGAAATTCGTCCCGAATTTCAATGTCTCATTTTTAGGGTTCACTCCAGTTCTTTGCACGAAATCCTTCCCGGAAACGCTCGGGGGGCGCCGGGGGAGCGAGCCCGTAGGGCGAGCGGAGGAGGCGCCCCCCGAGCGTTTCCGCCGCAGTCGGTGCTCCCCCCTGCCCGGCCGCGGGCCCTCGAATAGGCTACGCTCGAGCCAGTCCAGCTCCAGCGGCCCAAACCAGACCGCCCAGCCGTGCTCATGCTCTTCCAGGCCCACCGTCTCGCCCGCCAAGGTCTCGCTGAGAAACAACTGACGCCCCAGCAACCCAATGTCGCCCTTGCTCTGCACTCGCCGCGGCAGCATCCGATCCGGATACTCCAGCTCCGGCAAGCGCTCCGGATACGGCCTCCACGACGGCTGATACACGCTCGCCGGCGTTGCCATCGCTAGCGACTCGTGCGGACGCTCCTGGTTGTAGATCTGCCGAAAACGATCGAACGCCCGCTGTTGCGCTCCGGCGGCGTCGCCGTCTCGGCCTTGAGCGTCCGATGCATGCGCTCATGACGCCCGTTTTGCTCAGGGTGTCCGGGGTCGATTCGCTGCAGTTGAATCCCGAGCCGGATCCACCACACGCTGAGCCGCGAAAGCCCCGCCAAGCCCGTCGAGGCGAACGGCGGACCGTTATCGGAAAGGATCCTCGTGGGCAGGCCGTACTCCCGGAAAGTCGCTTCCATCAGCGGCCGCACGTGCGCCGTGTTGCTGCGCGCGACCCTTTGACAACGCAACAGATAGCGGCTCGCCGTATCGGAAATCGTCAGCGGATCGCAGCGTTTGCCGTCGCCGGTGTCGAACCAACCCTTGAAATCGATCGCCCAAACTTGGTTGGGCGCCTTGGCGCTGGTGAGCTTACTGGAAGGCGTGGCGTGGCGCCGGCGCTTACCGGGGTGGGTGAGTCCGTGGCGTTTCAGCAGCGCCCCGATAGTGGAGTGCGCCGGCCAATTGATGTCAGGGTTGGTGCGCTCGAGTCGCGCTTTGAGCTTGTCTTCGCCCCAAGTGGGATAGCGCGCCCGCAAGGCCAGGATCTCTCGCTCGATCTCGGCGGGAAAGGCTTGCGCTTGCCGTTTGGGCGCTTTGGATTGATCGGCCAATCCGGCGACGCCTTGTTGGGCGTAGCGATCGAGCCATTTGTAGCCGGTCTTGCGGCTGACGCCGAAGCGCCGACAGACGGCGGCCATGGCATCCTCCCGGGTTAGAACCTCTTGAACGAATCGCAATCTTTCGTCTTGCACACGGGTCTCCTTCCATCCCAAAACAAAAGTCCTCCTTTTGTTCTAGGATGCCAATGTGTTACCCATGTGATCGGGGAATTGTGTTACCTATCTGCCCGGGCTATACCCTTTTTGACCCCGGGATGAATCCCGGGGCTATGATTGTTTCGGATAGCCTGCTCGAAGTCATTGATTAGAAATCTCTTGTGCTGTTCCAAAGCCCAGTTAGGGAACCCGGAAGAGCCTAAAAACAAACCCAAACGAACCCACCGGTCCGCGCCGTTTCACGTCACCAGCGCCGATTGCGCGTAAACTCTAACTTGTTGAAGACGGTGAAGCGCAATTTTCGGCGGCTTCGCGAGGCGCTGCTGCGGCTGGCGACGCAGGCGTCCTGGCCCGGCATCGTCGCGTCTTTGACGATCCTCTACGCTTTTGGGGCGATCTCAATGCCGCTTCTTGAAGGGGAATCGAGCGCGCTCGGGTCGCTGCCGGACTACACTTGGTGGTTCATCGTCACCGCCACCACCGTCGGCTATGGCGACATCTCGCCCGCGACGCCAGGCGGCCGCGCCGTGGCGGTGGTCATCATGCTGTTCGGCGTCGGCTTGATCGCCATCACCGTCGCCAAGCTCGCCGAGGAATTGGTTGACTTCGGCAAAAGGAGGATGCGGGGTTTGACTGCACTTAATTTGCAAGGACACCTGGTCATCCTGGGCTACTACGCCGGTGAGACCGAAACGCTCGTCGAAGAGCTGCTCAGCGACGAGGGCGAAGCGGACCATGCGGTAGTGTTGTGCGCCGAAAGGCTCGAAGAGAACCCCATGCCCGACCGCGTGGAGTACGTTCGAGGCGATCTGTCGTCCGACGATGTGCTCGAGCGCGCTTGCGTCGCGCAGGCGTCGCGCATCATCGTCCACTGCCAGGACGACAACGAGACCCTGGTCGTCACTTTGGCGGCCCGCAGCGTCAACCGCACGGCGCATATCGTGGCGCGCGTCCAGAAGGAGGCCAGCGAGCTGAACTTGAAGAGAATCGACCCGCAGATCGAGTGCGTGCGGCCGCTGTCCGTCCCTCTAATGGTGCACGCCGTGCAAGACCGCGGGACGACCGCGCTGATTCAGTCGCTGCTCAGCCATGCCGCCGACGACACCGTCTTTCGAATGGAGTTGCCGGCCAACGGCAAGAGCTCGACGTTTGGCGCGCTTCAGCGAGCGTTTAAGGAGCGCATGGACGTGACCCTCTTGGCCGTCGCTCAATCAGACGGCGTTTCAGACCTCGACATCAACCCGTCGTCCGACACAGCGGTCTCTGGGGGCGCCTGCCTGTTCTACGTCGCCCGCAGGCGCATAGACAACAGCCGGATCCCGTGGGAGGAGCTCTGAGCCCCGAGGGTTACCTCGGGGTTTGCCCTTTTGTCTAGGAGGGGGATTTCCAAAAGGCAGACCTGAAACATCGGGGGCCGGATTTCCATGAAACTGGCGTTTTCGACCGGTCACGAGGGTTGGCTGGACCCGAGTCGTTACGCAGAGTGCAATGGGATTCGCTCATCGGAGCAGTCCGACGGGTAGATATTGGAAATAAAATTCCCGCTGACCCAACGACCCCTTGAAACCGCTCGGAGCCCCTTGAACAGGGCTTCAGAGCGCTCTAGAGGGGCTTTGGGGGCCGCTCAGACCGTCATTCACTCAATCGTTTGATCTCGCCACCTAACTCCCGAGCGATAGAATTGGCTTCGTAGAAGTTGTGGAGTCAGACGATTCAACCGCGGCGCGCTTTGGTGTCTTCGAGCTGGATCTTGTCAGTGGCGAGCTGCGCAAGAGCGGCGTAAAGGTTCGGCTGCAGGAGCAGCCGTTCCAAGTGCTCAAGGCCATGGTGGAGCGCCCCGGCAGGGTCGTTACGCGCGAGGAGCTGCAACAGCGCCTCTGGCCGGACGAAACCTTCGTTGATTTCGAGGACGGGCTCTCCACGGCGGTGCGAAAGATCCGGCAGGCGCTTGGAGACTCCGCATCCAGCCCACGATTCATCGAGACACTCCCCAAGCGCGGGTATCGCTTCATCGCGCCGGTGGACGACGGCAAGGAAAAGGTTCCTGGACCTCAGGAGCAGCCCGAACAACCAGCACCGCCGACTTCACCACGGTGGTCGCGGAGTCAGCTACAGCCGACGCAAGGGCTTTTAGCGGCAGCGCTATTGGTTGCGATTGTTCTTGGGGTGATCCTCGTCACACAGGGATCGGTTGAGCCAGTAGAGCGACCGGTGGCGCGCTTTTCTTTCTCGCCCGAAGGAGTGCAGGGCGCCTGGATATCTCCCGACGGCAAACATATTCTTTACGCAGCCGGGCGCGGAGAAACGACCCTCTGGGTTCGCCCCCTAGCGAGCGAGTCGGCTCGCGAGTTGGTTGGGACGGAAGGCGTCGACGAAGCGTTCTGGTCACCGGACAGCTTGGCGATCGGTTTTGGCACTGCTACCGAGCTGAAGCGCGTAGCCCTCAACGGAGGCGACGTAGTCACGCTGTGCAAGTTGCCCGCGTCGGGCTCCGCGGCCTTCGTTGGGGGTTCTTGGAGCCCCGACGGGCAAGTCATTATATTCTCTTCAGGTCTCCGGCTGAACGAGGTCGCGGCTGTAGGAGGGGACCCGAAGCCGCTTTTTGACACCGGAACCGGTGGGGGAAAGTTGTCGCTCGCTCCCCATTTCTTGCCGTCGGGCGGCGGACCTCAGGCGATTGCGTACACGATCGCCAACACTCTTATGGTGGAGGTCATGGATCTGGAGTCTGGTGAACGCCGCGAGTTGGTCCCTGGCAGCGACCCTGAGTATTCTCGGGTCGGCTACTTGCTGTATAGCCCGCCGGACTACCGCGATGTAGGGCTGCGGGCCTTGCCGTTCTCTCTCAAGACGCTGTCGACTACGGGGCAAGCCTTCCCTGTCGACAGTTCGGGGCACTTTCCCAGCGTTTCACGCGACGGAACCCTGGTGTATCTGGACGCCCCCCCAAATAGGTCGAAGATCCTCGCTTGGCGTGACCGCGCCGGTAATCTGCTCGAGATGGTCGGCCAGCCGCAACAGGATATGAGGAATCCTTCCCTGTCGCCCGACGGTCGTCGAGTGGCGCTCGTATCGAGTGAAAGCGGGAACCAGGATGTCTGGGTTCACGATCTTGTCAGCGCTACCAAGGCCCGACTGACGTTTCAAGCAAGGAGGTTCTTTCAACCTACTTGGTCGCCCTCCGGGCGGGAAGTGCTCTACGAAAGCCGGGGCGACGGAGGGGCCAGGGTGGAGACCAAGCCCGTGGATGGCACAGGCGATGCCGTGGTTCTGATTGAGGGCGGCCGTGTGCTCGCTAATCCCGCCTGGTCGCCTGATGGGCAGTATTTGGTCTACCAGGGTCCTGGTCAAGGCACAACCAAGTCGGATATCCACTATCTGGAGCGACAGGCCAACGGCGCCGCTTCCGAGCCGGTGACGATTGTTAACACGCCGGCCACAGAGCGCGTTCCAAAGGTGTCGCCGGACGGCCGTTTTCTGGCCTACCTGTCGGGCGAGTCGGGGCGCGACGAAGTCTATGTGCGTCCGTTCCCCAGCGGAACCGGGAGATGGCAAGCGTCAGTAGATGGCGGAACGCAACCGCTCTGGAGCCGCGACGGCACGGAGTTGTACTACGTAGATGGCCTCGCACTCATGGCCGTCTCCGTCACCCTCGAGCCAGCGTTCACACACGGACAGCCACAACTACTGTTCGAGTCCCAAGACCTGCATAACCGGGTCGTTTCACTGACCTACGATGTGTCCGCCGACGGCCAACGGTTCTTGACCATCGCCCCGTTCCCAGACGAAGACGGTCCTGCTCCCACAATTCGCGTCGTCGAGAACTGGTACGAAGAATTCCGAGACCGCGAATAGGTTAAGTCAATCGCAATCAACAGCTTAGAGCCATTCGGACAGTCACTGTTGATATATCGCGCTGTCTTGAGAAGCGTTCAAACGGTCGAATCTAGACCCAAGTCGTTACACTATGTCAAATGGAAATCGGGGGCCTTTATTTCACACTTTCGTCCGCAATATCCTACGCCGCAACACCCTTTACCTCGGGGTCTAGGCGCTAGAAGACCGGCTCGGTGACTCGAATCGGTACGCTCGCCGAGTAGAGCCGTCCGCCGACGCTCGTTAGCCAGGCCTCGACGAGATAGACTCCCGGCGGCAACGGTTGATCGCCGACTCCGAGCGGGGTCTTGACCACGAACGTCCGGGCGTCATCGGTCAGCTCGATCGAAGTCGTCGCCTGCGTGAAGAGCTTGTTGGCCGACCAAAAGAATACCGTTTCGCCGGCCTCGTTGGTGATCGAGAGATCGTACTGCTGCCCAGACGCGAACTGCAGGAGCAGCGGCTCCGAGGTTGAATTTTCGATCGTGAGCTCGGCCGTCAAGGTTGGCATCGAGCGTTGGGGGTCAACCGGCGGAAACAGGTTCGGCGTATAGGCGGCGCGGTCGACCTTGAGGCTGAACGACACGCCGGGGCCGCGAATCACCTTGCCGCCGACGCGTGCGCTGAGAAGCGAATAGGAGCGTGGGCCGGCGATTGTAATCTCGGTCTGCTGGACAGGGCCAACCCCTGGCGCAAAGATTTCTTCCGCCAAGCCCGCATCGGCGCAGTTGGTCGGACCGTAGCGCACGACCAATGCTCCGTTGAACGCTCTGGCAGGGGTCCGGACCGATTCCCCGCGTGCGGCAAGCATGGCCTGACCGAGGCAGTCGAGGTTACGCTCGGCGCGCCACGAACCGCTAACCGGCGTCGCGAAGTCATACCAAAGCCCCTCGCCCGTTTCGGTTCGCTCAACGATTTGGCCGCGCGCCGTTCGCCGCAGAAGCGCGGGCTCTTGCTGCAGCCCTTCGACTCGGTAGTACGCGATGCTGTTGACCTCGACTCGCGCGGTAACCCGGATCGTGCGTTGATCACCGCCGAACCGGCCTTGGGACTCGAGAGTCCAAGAGTTGCCGACTTCAAGTGGCAGAAAATCCGGTTGAAAAAGTCCGGCCGCGCGGCTTCGAGAGCGAACCTGAGCGTCTAGGCCGGCGACGATGAGCACAGCCAGGCCGAGAAAGAGAACGGCGTTTTTCGGCAAAGCAGAATCCCTGTAGTGGCGGGCGGCGCGGGCGGGGCTTCTACCTCCATCATACGTGTGGCCTCGGGGTCAGGTTTCCACGAGCCGGTTACAGAGCCGCGACCGTTAGGGAGCGATCTACGTCACAGTTTCGGTCGTCGATCGCTCCCTGACGGTCGCGGCTCCGTAGTCGCCGCCCTCAGATCTTTACTTAGGGATCCGAGCCGGTAGCGTTCCTAGCCTTCTCTCCCTGGCGGCGTTAAATTCGCAACCGAAGAAGACGATTACGACGCAGAGATAGGTCCAGATCAACAGGACGATTACGGTGTAGATGTTTCCGTAGAGGTCGCGATACCGAGCAACGTTCTGGACATAGAACGTGAACAGGCCGGTCGCCACCGACCACAGAGCGGCGGCCATGGCGGCGCCAGCCCAGACGTCCCGCAAGCGTTGCTTTCGATTGGGAGCGAGGTAGTACAACACGCTTAGGGTAATGACGGCCGTAGCCGCTTGGATTCCCTACCAGCCGAAGCGAAACGACTCAACGATCCACCATTGCCGGCCAAACAGCTGGACGGCCCAAGCCTCGATTTGGCGTGAAAGGATCAACGCGACGTTGACCAGCCCAAGCGGCAGTATCGACAACAAGGCCAGGATGAGAGAAACCCCAAACTCGTGCAGCATCGAACCGCGCGCCTTGGTCTGATAGGCGTTGCCGAAGCCTTCCATGAGGGTTCGCATCAGGTCCGAGGCGAACAGTAAGGCGGCGGTCCCGGTAAATAGAAGCGCCGCGGTCGAGGTGCGCGCCAACGGGCCGAGGTAGGCGGTTAGTAGGCGGTGGACTTCTGGAGGGAGGACTTCGCCCATGGCCAGCGAGAGGTCCTCGACCACCTGTTCGGCGTTACCGCTCAGCAGAAGCGCGGTCAAGAAGATCAAGCCCGGGAAGATGCTAAGAGCCGCCGAATACGAAGCCGCCTTGGCTAGAAAAAAGCATCCGTCGTCGAACAAGCCCCCGACGGCTTCGGCGATCAGCGAGCTGAGCGGCTTGAGCATCAATCGAGCGAGAAGACCAGCGGTGCGACGATCGCCGCCAACAGCGCCATCAATACGGTTAGCGGAACCCCCATCCTAGGGAAGTCAGAGAAGCGATATCCACCGGGACCGTAAACCATCAAGTTGGTCTGGTAGGCGATTGGGGTGATGAAACTGAGCCCGCACCCCAGCATCAGCGTGAACATGAACGGCTCGGCCGAGACGCCCATCTCTTTCGCCGTGGCCATCGCGATCGGGAACATCAGCGCCGCCGCGCCGGTGTTGGTGATCAATTGCGCGAAGCCGGACGCTAATAAAAGCGTCACGAACAACATTGCGCGCGGTCCGAAGGCCAATGCTTCGCCGACTCCGAGAAGGCCTTCCGCGATGGCCTGGGCGGCGCCGGTTTCGGTGAGCGCTTGGCCGATCCCGAGAGCGGAAGCGATCACGATTACAACCTCGAGGTTGACGGCGGTACGGGCTCTGGCGGTCGAGACGCAGCCCAGTAGCGACATCGCCACAGCGCATGAGATTCCAACCGCCACCGGGGGCAGTGAGGAAAACGCGAGTCCGATGATCAAACAGGCCATCACCGCCAAGGCGAACCAGGCTTTTTCGTGGCGAATCTTCGAGGCCCCTTGTACGGCCGACACCAGGTAGAAGTCGCCGCTGTTGCGATAGCTTTCAACGAAGCCCGCGTGAGTCTCGAGCAGTAGCGTGTCGCCCGGCTGCAACCGGATGTCGCCCACTTTCGCCCTGACCTGCTCGCCGTTGTGGTGAACGGCTATGATCGCCGCGTTGTAGGTTGTGCGGAATCTTGCGGCCCGCACCGTGCGTCCGACCAGCGGCGAGTTGTGCGAAACCACCGCCTCGACAAGCGCCCCCGAGTCTTCCTCGGCCTTCACCTTGTGGACTTGATCGGTCGCCGGAACGAGTCCGCGAATCTTGCGCAGGTCGACAACCGATTCGAGGATCCCCGCGAAGGAGAGGATGTCGCTCTCCCTCAAAATCCAGCTCGGCGGAGGGGCGGGGATCAGCTGGTCGCCACGTTCGATCTCGGCGAGATACAACCCCGGCAGCCGACGAAGCCCGGCGTCCTCGATGCTCTTGCCGACGATCGGCGATTGGGGCTGGATCTGCATTTCCACGGTGTACTTGCGGCTGTCGAGGACCGCGGCTTGCGCCGGGCGGCGCTCGGGCAGGAGTTTTTTGGAGAGCAAGATCACAGCGGCGATCCCCGCCAGCGTCGCGGGCAGCCCCAGCAGCGCCGGACCCCAGAATTGCTTCGCCGGCGACAGGGGCGACAACGAGGCGTTCTCGAGATAGAGCCCCATCACCACCAGGTTCGAAGCGCTGCCGATGAGGGTGAGCTGGCCACCGAGGATCGCGGCGAAACTCAGCGGCATGTAGAGTTTCGACGGACTGACCCGAATCTTGCGCGCCCAGTCGCTCACGATCGGCAGGTACATCGCGACGATCGGAGTGTTGTTCATAAACCCCGACAGCGCCGCCACCGGTCCCATCAGGCGTAGCTGCGCCGACGTGACCGTCTCCGGCCGGCCGAGGACCCGTTGCGCGATCATCTCGGTCGCGCCGGTGTCGGTTAGCCCGGCGGCGACGACGAACAAAGCCCCAATCATCAGCACGGCTGGGTGTGCGAAGCCGGCCAGGGCGGCGTCGAGACTGACCGTTCCCACCAGGATTTGAAGCGCCAGGCCGCCGATCATGGCGGTTTCGGCCGCGACTCGGTTTGATGCCAGGGCGGCGATGATCGCGGCGACGGTGGCGACGCAGAACCAAGCTTCAAAAGACATTCGCGGTCAGGCTGAGTGCAGCCATGGGTAGTGCGTCGGTTCGTCGGGCGGCGCCCCTTTGGTCATTACAACAGGTTGTTCGGGCGAATCTCGTTTCCTGATTGCAAGCCCGTCAGCGTCCCACTAGGTTTCCAGTCATGTGGGCGGGCCGTCACAAGAAAATGGGGTTCGTTTTGCTAGTCTGATCTGATAGCGGAATGGTGACCACACTCACGTCGGCTGCGTATGTCGAGCAGCGAGAGGGCGGGTTTTGGGTCGCGGGGACACGGGTGGCTCTCGATTCCACCCGGATCTCCCTGTTCCAGAAAAAGGATCCCTTTTGTGCCCCCTTTTTTGCCAGTTATTCTAGAAAACGCCTATTTTACCGGCCTTGCAGGCTTCCGACTCCCACCAGAACTTACTCGTTGACCCTAACCAGCTGATTCTATTGGACTCTTAACCGGACAGTAGTGTCGGGTTATGAATCGCTTGGTCTATTCTTTCTCAGCGAGTATTAGTACGCCCGTACGGCGGACATACTTCCCGCGAACCATCCACACACTGGTGCGTTAGTTGGTTTTTTTGCATGAAGCGGATAATCACGTTTTTTTTGCAACGTCTGGTGTTATGATCCGCTTGCCTTTTAGGCGAGAAGTCTAGCGGTTCGCCGGCACGGCAAGGGGGCTTGCTTAATGAAAATAAGGATTGAAAGCTGCATGGTCTTGTTCCTGCTGTTGCCGGCGTCGAGCGCGGCGGAGGGAGGGCCAACGACGCAAGGTCAGACGAGCTCGCCCCATGTTTCGCATTACGTCGACGCGAGACAGGATTTGCACGTCGACGCCGGGCACGGTCCTCGCGAGCGGGGCCAACCTGGCGACTCGGCCGTTCCGGCGATTTCAACGAGCCAACCGGCGATGCACTTCACGACCGCGGGCAACGGGACGCAGCCTTCGGCAGCCGACCCTATCGAAGCCGGCGCCGTTGCGCCAAGGGTCCAATCCGCCATGAGCGTTCCGCCCGCGCCTGCGGCGGGCGCCTCCCGAGAACAGTGTGACCCGGACGCGGAACTGATGCCTTGGTTGGATTACAAGCCGTCGGGCAAGGCGCCGTGGATCGTGGACTTTAAAGAGATGCAGCATCAGATGCTGCGTCTCAACCCGGGACTGAACCCCCATCTGGTTCAAGCCCTCGTGCGCGAGAACGTCGCGGTATATGTGACGGACCAAGTCACGCGCCGGGTAACCAGACTGGGCTTTAGCGAACTGCGGGACCAAGTCTGGAGATCGGTGTTGATTGAGTACAACCAGTGCACAGAGAAGATTTTCGCGAGGGTCAAGCCGCATAAGCTCCGGCGGGCGGGGGAGAGCACTCGTAAGACCAAAAAGGCGATTTCAGCGGTGACCGTACCCGCCGCTTGGATTCTCGGCGGTCCGGCCGCCGGTTTTGCAGCGTCCAGTCTAGTTCGGTAGAGGAGAAGCATATGAAAAAGATGCTGGGCTTCGCGCCCCTTATTGTCCTAATCAGTGTCCCCGCGGCGCCCGCCGAGTTCGCCTGGAAAAGGCCGGGGGCCAGCCCGTTCTCCAAGAACGCGATCAAGAAGCCGATGCAGGCTGCGGAAATGTTCGCTTCGAAGTACTCTCGGGCCTCCGACGTGGAGCGCTGCGTCAGCAAGCTCGGCCTCACAGGCGATGAAGTGGCTTATCTCAAGTTGGCGCTGGAGAACGACAACCACAAAACGGGGAAAATCAGCTACGGCGACAGACTGGACGCGATGTGCTTCGGCAATCCAGGCCTGGCGGTTACGACCAACGGCGTGGTCGCCGATTTCCGGGCCGCCGACGGTAGCCCCGACAAGGACCACTATGAGCCAACAATCGATGTTCGGTTGCGCAGCGGGAAGATCGTTCGCATACCGCAATGCGGCAATATCAGCGTCGTGAGGGAAGTTACTACGGAAACCGGCAAATGCTCAACTTGCTCGCCTTCTCATCTCACGCACGACCTCAACCACAGCGGCAAGATCGATGTCATGAGTAACGGCAGCATCACGATTCCTGTTAGCGTATCCGGAGAGACTCCGGTGGATGTGGACGTGGGAGGCAAAGTAACAGTCAGCGGAGACCTTACCGTCAAGAACGTCCAGACCGGCGTCGGAAAAATCGAAACTCATATCTATCATCACAATTGCGACGGATTTCTCTCCGGCCTGAAGTGTGGAATGCAGTCCGTCGAGCTTGGCGCCCGTAGTTACCTGGAAGTCAGAGCGGGCAACGCCTTGCGTGGATTCGCGTACGGCTACCAGGAGTCGGTCAACAATCAACTGACCTTCCAAGAGCAAGTAGTGGTCGCCGAGGCCGGGTCCGCGAAGGTTGACGTTAACGCAAACGGCTCAATTCAGAACTCGGGCAACAGCAATGCGACGGCGAATGGCGGCTCCGTTGAGAACTCCGTTGAGAACGCGGCCAACAACAACGCCACCGCGAACGGCGGGTCAATCGAGAACTCGGGCAACAGCAACGCGACAGGAGGGTCCGTTGAGAGCTCGGTTGACAACACGGTGACCACCAGCTCCAACTCCAACTCGACGTCGTCTGCTTCGTCATCGGCGTCTTCCTCGAGCACGTCGAGTGCAACCAGCCGGGGGAACAATGGAGGGAACGGAAAACATAACCCGAATCCCCATTAGGAACCTCCGCCCGACCAGCACAAGGAGTGGTGACCTCGGTTCCCTATTCGAGTCTCCGCTACAGCGACGGCTGCGGGTGCGTGTACTTCCAGTCATGGGGCGAGTCCCATAGCGCCGGGCTCGCAGCGCCCCGCGGCCTTTCAAAATCCGATCCGCCGGGTTCAGCGGCAGCCGGACTTGGGGACGGCCAAAGGGGACAGGCTGGAGTGAACCCTAAAAATGAGACATTGAAATTCGGGACGAATTTCAGCGAATGGAAAGGAGTCCAGGATGGAAAGTCTCAAGCCGCGCAAGCCGCGGGAGTTCACGGTGGAGTTCAAGGAAGCCGCCGCCAGGCGGCTCCTAGCCGGCCAGAGCGGCACAGCGCTAAGCCGCGAGTTGGACGTCAAGCGCAGCCTGCTGTACCGCTGGCGGGACGCCTATCGCCAGGAAGGCGTCAACGGCTTGAGCCGGCGGCGAGGCCGGCCGAAACCCGGCCGCTCGGCGCCGCCCAAGATCCCTCGCGATCCGCGCGACGAACGCATCGCAGAGCTCGAACGACTGCTCGGCAAACAAGCCGCAGAGCTCGATTTTTTCGGACAAGCCTTTCGCGCCTTGAACCTCGCAGCCCCGACCAACGACGCCGGTGGCGCGAGCGGATCTACTCCATCGTCGAGCAGATCAGCGCCAAAGGCTCGCTCAGCGTCGAACACGCCTGCGAGCTCGGACGCGTGAATCGCGCCGGGTTCTATCGCCGGCTCGCCGTGTCGTCGCCCGCCGAGTGCGACATGGAATTGCGTGACCGCATGCAGCGGATTTCGCTCGAGAATCGTCGTTACGGCTACCGCCGCGTGACGGCCGAGCTGCGCCGCCAAGGCTTCCTCGTCAATCACAAAAAGGTCCTGCGGATGATGCGTAAGGACAACTTGCTGGCGGTACTCAAGCGGCGCTTCGTGCTAACAACGGATTCGAACCACTTCTTACCTGTTTATCCGAATCTAGCGGCGCACCTGAATGTGGACGGCGTCGATCAGTTGTGGCAATCCGATATCACCTACATTCGCTTGCGCGAGGCGTTCGTCTACCTCGCCGTGGTGTTGGACGCCTACTCGCGACGCGTGGTCGGCTGGCGGCTGGGGACGACGCTCAAAGCTGAGCTGGCTGTAGGGGCGTTGCGCGATGCGCTCGAGCTCAGACGCCCTGCCGCGGGGTGGATGCATCATTCCGACCAAGGCGTACAGTACGCTTCGAGCGCCTATGTCGAGCTGCTGGAGCAGCACGGCGCGATCATCTCGATGAGCCGCCGCGGCAACCCCTACGACAACGCGCGGGCGGAGAGTTTCATGAAGACGTTGAAGGCGGAGGAGGTTTGGTTGCAGCGTTATCGCACGCTTGACGAGGCGCGCGCATCGATCGGCGAGTTCATTGATGAGATCTACAACCAACGCCGGCTGCATTCGGCGTTGGGATATCGTCCGCCGGCGGAGTTTGAAGCGCTGGCGCGGCCGGCGGCAACAGCAGCGAGGAATCCGAAGTATGAGTTTTGAGAGGCATAGGCAAATCTATCAATCCGATGGGCCCTGGGCGGGCAGGGAGACATCGCCGGCGTTGGAGAAGCCGGGAGCGACCTTGGCGGCCGCCCCCGGCGCTCATCGTCTTGATGAGTTTGCGGCCGGGTATTCCTTGGCGGGTTGCTCTCCAGCAGAGCCCGCTTCCGCTTCCCCGGCTAGGACCAGCGTGCGACGATACAGCGAAGAAGGCAAGCGTTTTGCGGTGAATCGTAACCTGTCCCGATTTCGACTGTCTCACGCTTGGGGTTCACTCCAGGCCAAAGGGAGGCCAAAGGGGACAGGCGCCTGTTGCACAGTTTCTGGCGCACATTCTGCCGATTGTACGCATTCGGTGACCGCATTCGGTGACACGCATTCGGTGACAGGCACGCAATTCACTAAGTTCCGTAGAATCGCTGAGCCTCCTGGACTTCGGCGACGCCCCTCTTGAGCCTCAGGCGGGCGCACGTTCTCGGCGCTTGGGTTGCGGCGCCGGATCCTCCCCCGCAATACCTGACAGAACGACCGGCGCACGATCCGGGAACTCTGCGACAATACGTCACCTAGTCCAGGGAGTCCATTCGGCGTCGGTGCCCGAATCCATAACTCGTTTACAATCAACGATCGAGGCCCTGAAAACAGCGGCGTACCAGCCCTGGGAACCGCCGCGACCCTTGCCCCCCGCTGTTACCCTCGAACTAGAGGCCCTTTCCTATTCCCATGGCCACCGAAGCTCAAATCGATGCCAACCGCCGCAACGCGCAAGACTCCACCAGCCCCAAAACCGAAGCCGCGGACACCCTCTCCAAACTCGCCCGCTACGAGCTACGCCTCACCCACCGCTACAACCGCACCCTCACCCGTCTCGCCTGGCTGCGGGATCAAGGTACCAGAAGTACTGCCAGCGAAAACTTGGCCAAAAAATAGTACGAAACGCAAAACGAACCCAATTCTCCATAACCCCGGCCTCGCCGAGAGGTTGGCGATTCCGTGACTACGCGGCGGCCTTCCGGCTCGCGGCGCCAAGCCGCCCGGCGACGTATTCCCGCGCCTGCTTTGCCGACTCGAGCTTGATGTTCTCGTAGCCGCGAATCTGGTCAGGAGCGTTGGCAATTTCGAGCGCCACTTCAAGCGACGACGGATTCAGCCCTGGAAGCAATGACTCCACCGTTTCGCGGTACCAGTCGATCAACGCCCGCTCTTCGCGGCGCACCTTGGCATAGCCGAAGACATCAAGCGGCGTTTCCCTTAAAAACTTGAACGCGCTCAGCGTCTTGAGCACGGGCTTGAACCAGGCCCCCAGCGTGAGCTTGTTCTTCAGCCCCATCGCCCGCAGGAGCGGCGGATGGAAGTGGTAGGAAACCGTACGCGCGGCCTCGAACGTTTCGTCGATCTGGGCGAAGAAGGCGGGGTCGGTCTGTAGGCGCGCGACCTCGTACTCGTCCTTGTAGGCCATCAGTTTGTAGAGGTTCCGGCCGACGGCTTCGGCGAGCCGCTCATCGGCCTGGCGGACTCGCTCGACGAACGATCGGTAGCGCTCGGCGTATCCCGCATTCTGGTAAGCCGTCAGGTCCGCGACACGCGCCGTGATCAGCTCGTCGAGAGTCCGAGGCTTCGTGTCGGTCACGTCGTTTGACAGGTAACGCTCGATGATCGAGGGGTCTTCGGCGTATTGCCTTCCCCAGCCGAACGCCTGCAGGTTCCGTTCGACGGCAATACCGTTGAGCTCGATCGCCTGCTCGATGGCCTCGGCGGAGATGGGGATCAGTCCCGCTTGATACGCCATGCCGGTAAGGAAGATATTCGCGAAGACGTGCCCGCCGAAGAGCGTCTCGGCGATGTGCGAGGCGTCGGTGAAGATGTTTCCGCCCGGCTTGGTGAAGCGCTCGATGGTGCGTTTGTAGTGCTCTTCGGTCGAGATGATGGTGAGGCCCTTGCGGATCGCGTCACCGGTCGGGATCTCGTGCAGATTGACGACCGCCACGGTCCTCGAGTCGGACGCCATCCTCAAGTTCGTCGCCGAGGCCGCGCCCATCACGTCGAAGCCCAGCAAGAGGTCGCACGCGCCGAGGCCGACCTTGTTCGATGACTCCGCCGCCTCGCGCGTCAACGTCAAGTGCGACAGCACGGCGCCGCCCTTCTGCGCCAGTCCGGTCTGGTCGAGCGTGACCGCTTGCAGCCCGTCAATCAGCCCGGCGGTCGCAAGCACGGCGTTCATCGTCACGACGCCAGTGCCGCCGACTCCAGGCATCAGGATGTGATATTCGCCGTCAATCGCGACGCGATCCGGCTCGGGGACGGCCGCTTCCGGCAAGTCCGGCAGAGGCCGGCGTTTGAGTCCCGTGTCTTGGTCGACGGTCACCGAAACGAACGACGGGCAGTCGCCCATCGCGCAGGTGTAGTCCGCATTGCACGACGACTGATGGATGCGCGTCTTGACGCCGTACTCGGTATCGACCGGACG
This sequence comes from Bryobacterales bacterium, assembly GCA_965247515.1. Lineage (GTDB taxonomy): Bacteria > Acidobacteriota > Terriglobia > Bryobacterales > UBA6623. Next base: position 4,879,613 of record OZ252029.1, read on the forward strand.
AAGCGAGACGCAGTTGGCCTTCTTGATGCAGTCGCCGCACCCTTCGCAGACGCGCTCGTTGATCATCAACTTGCGGACGGGCTGGGCGAGCCGGCCGCGACTCCGGCGGCGACGCTTCTCGGCGGCGCACATCTGGTCGTAGATCATCACCGTGCAGCCTTCTACCTTCTCGAGCTCGCGCAAGGTGTCTTCGAGGTCTTCGCGCGGCCGCAGTTCAGCCAGCTCGGCCAGGTCCGTCACGTCTTCATAGCGGGTCGGGTCTTCAGCGACGACGACGATCCTCTTGACGCCAACCGCTTCTAGCTCGCGAGTCAGCGCCGGGATGCCGATCGCGCCCTGAGCGGTCTGGCCTCCGGTCATCGCGACGGCGTCGTTGTAGAGGATCTTGAAGGTGACGTTGACGCCCGAGGCGACGGCGGCATTCAGACCTTGGCGCCCCGAGTGGAAATACGTCCCTTCGCCGAGGTTTTGGAAGAGGTGCTTATGGTCGGTGAACGGCGACATGCCAACCCAATGCGCGCCCTCGGAGCCCATGTGTCCGATGTAGGCAATGCCGCGATTGGCGCCTTCGAGCAGGGCGGCCATGCCGTGACAGCCGATGCCGCCGCCGGCGATTTGGCCTTCGAGCACAAGCGTCGAGCGGTTGTGCGGGCATCCCGAGCAGTAGCTCGGCGTCCGCCGGGTAGCGTCGGAAATTGCCGTCTGGTCGAAGCGAGCGGCGATCACTTCAAGCTCGGCGATCCGCCCGTCGTAGCCGGGGGCGCCGCCGATCCAACCGGCCAGCAGGCGCGTGATCAGCTCCGGGTCCAGCTCGCCGGTCGACGGGATCAGCGGCTCTCCCTCACGACCCGTCTTGCCGTGGATCGCCGGCCGCGGGTTACGGTTGTAGAGCATCTCGCGGAGCTGAGTCTCGATGAAGCTGCGTTTCTCTTCGACGACGACGACCTCATCGAGGCCGTCGATGAATTCGCCGATGATTCGCGGCTCGAGCGGGTACGTCATTCCCAGCTTGAGAACGCGGATTCCGGCCCGCTTGAGGCCGGCTTCGTCGAGCCCGACGTTGCGGAACGCCGTAACGAGGTCGTAGTAAGCCTTGCCGGCGGAGACGATCCCGATGCGGTCGTTGTCGCTGCGCGTGGTGATCTGGTTGAGCTTGTTCTCGTAGGCGAACAGGCGCGCCGCCTCGAGCCTGGTGTGGAGAACCTCGTGCTCGAGCTGCAGGGTATCGGGGGCCATCAGCAACGGCTCGAAGATCTTCCGGTAGGGCTCGCCATCGACAAGGAATTCCGGGTTGACGATCGAGCAGCGCTCGGGCGAGACCTCGACCGTCGCGCCGCCGTCACACACGTCGGTCGCGAGCTTGAATCCCGTCCACGACCCGCAGAAGCGGGAAAGCGCAATGCCGTAGAGGCCGAAGTCGAGGACCTCTTGTGTCGATCCCGCGACCAGCACCGGCATCCCGAAATTGTGCAGCGAGAGTTCACTCTGGTGAGGAATGGTCGAGCTCTTGGAAATATGGTCGTCCCCGCACAGCGCCAGCGTGCCGCAATTGGGTCCGGTTCCGGCCAAGTTCGCGTGGCGGAACGCGTCGCCCGAGCGGTCGACGCCTGGCCCCTTGCCGTACCAGATGCCCACGACGCCGTCGACGTTCGGTCCGGGCATGATGGAGTGGATCATGGCCCCCATCACCGCCGTGGCCGCCAGATCCTCGTTGACCCCGGGTTGAAAGTGGATGTTGTGCTGCTTCAGAAGTCCGGCGACGCGATTGAGAGCAATGTCATATCCGCCCAGCGGGGAGCCTTCATATCCCGAGATATACGCCCCTGTTTTGAGCCCCTGCCGGCGGTCGCGCTGCATCTGCTCGATCGGCAGCCGGACGAGGGTCTGGATGCCGCTCATGTAGGCGACCCCGGCTTCTAGGGTGTATTTATCGTCAAGGGAATACTTGCGAACGACCATATTGATCTCGCTGGTATCCTACCAAGGTTCACTCGTTGGCCAAGGTTCAGGAGATCGCTATGGATATCCGCAAAGCAGCCGTCCTCGGGGCGGGAACGATGGGATCGCGCATTGCCGCGCACTTGGCGAACGCTGGAGTCGACACTCTGCTGCTCGACATTCCGACGCCCGGCGCCGAAACCCCACAAGCGCGTAACGCTATTGTTCAGAAGGCTTTCAAGGGTTTGGCGAAGTCCCGGCCGCCGGCTTACTTCAGCTCCTCGACGCCCGGTCGCATCCGAGTCGGCAACTTCCAAGACGACCTCGAGCGCATCGGCGACGCGGATTGGATTGTCGAGGCGATCGTCGAAAAGACCGAGCCGAAGCGGGAGCTGCTGGCGAAGGTCGACAAATTCCGGCGTCCGGATTCGATCGTGACGACGAACACTTCCGGGCTCCCCGTAGCCCAGCTGGCCGAGGGACTCTCTGAGGATTTCCGCAAGCACTGGCTTTGCACGCACTTCTTCAATCCGCCGCGGCACATGCGGCTGATGGAGTTGGTCTCGACGCCCGACACACTGCCCGTGGTCGCCGACTTCGTCGAAGACTTCTGCGACCGCCGCTTGGGCAAGGTAGTGGTTCGCGCCAAGGACCGCCCGAACTTCATCGGCAACAGGATATTCCTGTTCGCCATGATGCACACGGTCAAGGTGATGCGGGAGCACGGATTGACGGTCGAGGAAGTCGATGCGATAACGGGTCCGCTGATCGGCCGTCCGCGCATGGCGACGTTTCGGCTGTCGGACTTCACCGGGCTAGATATCTGCGTCTACGTGGCGACCAAGCTGTATGAATTGGTCCCCGACGACGAAAAACGCGATGTCTACATAGCGCCCGAGTTCATGCACCAGATGCTTGCCAAGAAAATGCTGGGCGACAAGAGCGGGCAGGGTTTCTATCGGCGCGACAAGAAGGCCCCCGGCGGCCGTCTGGTGCTTGACCTCGAGACGCTCGAGTACCGCGTAGCGACCCAGCCCGATTGGGATTCGGTTGGAGTCGCGTCGAAGCTTCCCGAGGTTGCCGACCGCATCGGCGCGATGATCGGGGCCGACGACTCAGCCGGCAGGTTCCTTTGGGAGACCCTGAGCGAGTTGTTCCTCTATGCCGCCGCCCGCATTCCAGAAGTCTGTGACGACATTCTTAGCCTCGACACGTGCTTGACCTCCGGCTTCAACTGGGAGCGCGGGATCTTCGACATCTGGAACCGCCTTGGGCTTGAAGCGACCGCCAAGCGCATGGCCGCCGAGGGCAAGGCGCTGCCGCCACTGGTCGAGCGGGCGCTCGAGTCCGACTCGAAGTCGTTCTACGGCGAGCAAGCGGGCGTCCGGACGCAGTTCGACCTGGCATCGGGCGAGCATGTCGAGGTCGCGGGCAAGCCCGGAATCCTACGCCTCGAAAGGATTCGCAAGGCCGGCGGTCCGGTACTCTCGAACCCGGGCGCGAGTCTGTGGGATATGGGCGACGGAGTTGCGCTGCTGGAGTTTCACTCCAAGGCAAACTCCCTCAACGAAGACGTGTTCGCCATGATGTCCGACGGCTTGGCCGAGACCGAGAAGAACTTCGACGCGCTGGTGATCGGCAATGAGGGTTCGTTCTTCTCATCCGGCGCCAATCTGGCAATGTTGCTGGAGCTGGCGAAGTCCGGCAGGTGGGACGACATGGACGCGACGATGGCTCGGATCCAAGGGCTGATCTGCGCTCCCCGAAGCTGCAGCAAGCCGGTTGTCGCGGCGGTCTTCGCGCAGACCCTCGCTGGAGGTTGTGAAGTGGCCATACGCTGTGACCGCGTCCAGGCTGCCGGCGAGACGTATATGGGCCTGGTCGAAGTCGGCGTGGGGCTCATTCCAGGCGGCGGGGGCTGCGTCGAAATGTTGCGGCGGCACACGGCCGGGCTCGACGAAACGGGTGACATTACGACCGCCACGCGCAACGTCTTCGAAATGATTGGAACGGCGAAGGTCTCCAACAGCGCGGCGGAAGCCCGGGAATGGCGCTATTTGCAGCGCTTCGACGGGATTACGATGAATCGCGACCGGTTGTTAGCCGAAGCGAGGAACCGCGCCCGCGGACTCGCCGCCGCCGGCTACGAACCGCCGCGCGCGAGCGACATCCTGGTGGGCGGCCGGGGAGTAAAGGCCACGCTGGATCTCGGTCTGTGGATGATGCGTCAGGCGCGGTACATCTCCGACTACGATGTCGAGATCGGCAAGCGGCTGGGGACCGTGCTCGCGGGCGGCGACCTGACTCAACCGAGCTTTGTCTCGGAGGACTACTTGATTGGCTTGGAGCGCGAGGTTTTCCTCAGCCTTGCGGGCGAGCAGAAGACGCAGGAGCGGATCGAGCACTTCTTGAAGACGAGAAGGCCGCTGCGGAATTGAGGGGTTAGAATCAAAACGGTGGCGAGTTCCAATGTAGCCGTACTGAAGCGCGCCTCCAAGACAGAGGCGGACGAGTTTGCTGGACGGGTGAAAAAGCCCGTCCAAATCTCCGGCGGCGCTGTCTTCGATCCCGAAAGCGGTGAGCTCGAGGGCTTGATAGTTGATGATCTTGTTGAGAAATCGAAAGTGGACGCGCTCAGGATATCGACTCATAAATTCTTTCACCCCAAGTCGCTTGAACAGCAGATCAAAGAGCAGGGCGTCAAACCGATCGAAGACTTCGGCGAACCCTCGCTGTTTGAAAACGAAGACGAGCTCGATGAGTTCCTAGAAGCGATTTACAGCGACCGCTAGTGGCCGTCCTCGTTGATACAGACGTCTTTTCGTACATCTTCGAATCGCGACGTCCCATGGCGGAATCTTACCGATCTCACCTTCGCGGCAGCGAGGGTGCGCTGTGTTTCATTACCGTCGGCGAGTTGTATGCGGGGGCCAGGCGGAAGGCTTGGGGCGCGCGCAAGTTCCAGAAGCTGGAGGAGATGATAGGCAGCTTCTTCCTCGTTGAAATCGACATCGACGTCTGCCGCGCCTACGCCCGCCCGAAGTCGGAAGCCAAGACTTCCCAAGGCAGCGATCGAGTCCTCGAAACCAACGACCTTTGGATCGCCGCCTGCGCCATCCGCCACAACATCCCACTCCTGTCCAACAATCGCCGTCACTTCGAGGGCCTCTCTGGCTTCCAACTCATCTCCGAAGCCCCCTAGATCTGAGTCCTCTCCTCAGCAGGCGAGCAAAAGACGCAGGAGACGATCGAGCAGTTCTTCAATACTTGCGGGCCGCGCGGAATTGAGAGGTTAGAATCAAAGCTAATGGCGAGTTCCGACCCAGCGGTGCTGAGACGAGTTTCCAAGGGAGATGCCGACCCAGTCGCGAGTCGCTCCAAGAAACCGGTCCAAGTCAGCGCCGACGCAGCCTTTGATCCCGAGAGCGGCAAGGTGGACGCGCTCAGCGCCGAAGAACAACAAAAGCTTGAACTATTCAGGCGCGCGACTCATGATTTCTTCAATCCAAAATCAATCGACGAATTGATTAAAGAGCAAGGCGTAAAGCCGATCGACGACTTCGACAAGCTGGCCTTGTTCGACGACGACGACGACGTTGAGGAATGGGTCCAATGGATTTACACTAACTGCCGTAGTGCCAGTCCTCGTTGACACCGACGTTTTCTCGTATATTTTCGACTCTCGCAGCCCGCTAGCCGAGCAGTACCAGGCTCACTTGCGAAACGAACATGGTGGCGTTTGTTTCATAACGATCGGAGAACTCTATGCCGGAGCTAGACAAAAAGCATGGGGACGGCGCCGCGTCGCCAAGCTAGAAGCGACGATACAAGAATTCGCTCTAGTCCGAATTGACCTTGCGGTTTGCCAAGCATACGCTGATCTCAAGACCCAAGCCAAGACTCCGCAAGGCAGCGACCGCGTCACATCGGACAACGACCTCTGGATCGCCGCGTGCGCCATCCGCCACGATATTCCTCTTCTGTCCAACAACCGCCGGCATTTCGAGGGCCTCCCCGGGCTCCAGCTGATCAGCGAAGCGCCGTAGCCGACCCCGATCTGAAGATCAGGGCTCCGCAGCCCCCTGACCTGGTAAACTCTTCTCGATCAACCTATGCCGCGACTCAAAGATACGGCTGAAGAAGCCGCATTCCGGGCTCGTCTGCGCGACTGGCTCGCCATTAATCCGCCGGAACCCGACCTCGACTGGGACGGCCAGGTCGCTTGGCAACGCAAGCTGTTCGACGCTGGCTGGGTGGGCCTCAACTGGCCCACCGAATACGGCGGCCAAGGCGCCTCCATGCGCGAGCAGTTCATCTACAACGAAGAAACGATCAAGGCCAAGTCCCCGGGCCTGCCCAACGGCATCGGCCTGATGATCGTCGGCCCGACCATGATCGCCGTCGGCAGCGAGGAGCAGAAGAAACGCTACCTGCCGAAAATCCTCTCAGGCGAGGAAATCTGGTGCCAAGGCTTCTCCGAGCCCAACGCGGGCTCCGATTTGGCGAACCTCCAGACCCGCGCCGTCCTCGACGGCGACGACTACGTCATCACCGGCCAGAAGATCTGGAGCAGCAACTCGCGCCACGCCGACCTCTGCTTCCTGCTTGTGAGGACCGATCCCGACGCCCCGCGCCACAAGGGGATTACCTGCGTCATCATGGACCTGAAGCTGCCGGGAGTCGAGGTCAAGCCTCTGGCCCAAATTACCGGCGAGAAAGAGTTCAGCGAAATCTTCTTCAACGAAGTCCGTTTGCCGGTCACCCAGCGCGTCGGCGAGGAGAACGAGGGCTGGATCATCGCGATGAAGACCTTCGTGCGCGAGCGCGCCAACATCTCGATCAACCTTAGCGTCCGCCTGCAACAGCAGTTTGAACAGATCCTTTCGACTGTTCGGAGGACGGGAGCCGATCAGGACACTCGGCGCAGGGTTGCCCAGGCCTACGTTGACAGCCAATGCCTCCGGATGACCTGCGAACGCATGGCCGAAGACCTCTACGGCTTCCAGTCATCGCTCGTCAAAGTCGCCTGGGCTGAGATGAACCAGAACATGCAAGAGCTGGGCTTGAGCCTGCTCGGCCCCGACGCGATGCTGATGCCCGACGAAGCCGACTTTTCGAAGAGCTGGCAATACGGCTATCTCCGCTCGCGCGGCGCCTCGATCGAAGGCGGCACCTCGGAGATTCTACGTTCGATCGTCGCTGAGCGCATCCTTGGCCTTCCGCGGCTCGGCAAGCAGGCAGGAAAGTAACCATGGATTTCACACTGACCGAAGAACAACAGCTCCTGCGCAGCGCAGCCCGCGACTTTCTGAGCCAAGAGTGGCCGGTCTCTGAAATGCGCCGCTGCCTAGACGGCGAAGGCAAGCAAGCCGCGGACGAGCTCTGGCCGAAGATCGTCGAACTGGGGTGGCCCGCCTTGCTGATCGACGAGGAATACGACGGCCTCGGTCAGGGCGTCTTTGACCTCGTAGTGCTGATGGAGGAGATGGGCCGCAAGGTCATCCCTGGAACATTCTTCTCGAGCGGTGTTGCGGCCGCGCTCGCCCTCCAGCGCATGGGCTCCGACGACGCCAAGTCTACGTACCTGCCCAAGATCGCCGAAGGTGAGATCCGCGCGACCCTAGCCGTTGCCGACCACCCAAAGCGTTGGAAGTACGTGCCCGACGCCACGGGCGCCGATCTCGTCGTCGCGGTCGTTCCCGGTGGCTCCGGCGTTGAGCTGAGGCTGATCACCGACGTTGAAGCCGAAGAGTTAGCCGGCTTGGACCCGACGCGCTCGTTGGGCCAGGTCGAGCCGGCCGGCGGTGATCTCGGGGGCGGCGGGTCCGCGGCGGACCTCGAAGCCGTGCTCGACATCATGAGCATCGGACTCTCGGCCGAGATGGTTGGCGGATCGGCGGAAATGGTCGACCAAGCCGTCGCCTACGTCAAACAGCGCAAGCAATTCGGCGTTGTCGTGGGCAGCTTCCAAGCCGTCCAACACCGTGCCGCGAACATGCTGATCCACGTCGAGAAATCCCGCTCCGGCGCATACTACGCGGGCTTGGTCGCGGACGAATCACCCGAGCGGTTGGCTGTCGCTGCCTCGTTGGCGAAGGTCTCGGCTAACCAAGCCTACAACTACTGCAGCAAGGGCGCGATCCAACTTCACGGCGGAATCGGCTTCACCTGGGAGCAAGACCTGCATCTCTACTTCAAGCGCTCCAAGTCGTGCGAGCTCCTACTCGGCGACGATGCGTGGCACTTAGATCGCCTGTCGGAGTCGCTCGGGGACTGACTGCCGCAGTATACACTTAGGAATCACTGTAGACGATTCCTGCACAAATCCGGCAGGAATCTGCGACGGTTGCAGCGCCCGGAGCCGCGACCGGAAGGGAGCGGTTGCCGATGAGCAGGAACATTGGTCGCCTACTCGAGCAACCGCTCCCGTCCGGTCGCGGCTCCGGGGTCGCAGTCCGCTGGATGTGACTTCTTGGTTCCGGCTCGGCCGGGTCAGGAATCGGGCGTAGCACGCTACGCCCCTACATCGCGACGGCGCCGGTCTGGCCCGATTCCGATCATGAGTCTCGCCCTCGTTCGCTATCAACCTCTCCCCACCCGTACGCTCGGGCGGCGGCTCACGTTATTGGCCGAGCTCGAGGCCGAGGCCGCCGAGCTCGACCGAGAACGCGAAGAGACCGGGTCGAAGATCCGCGAGTTCGAGCAACGCTACCGCCCAGCTGTCGGTGATCGCTACTTAGAGCTCGAGGACCTCAAAGACCAAATCCAAAAGGCCTGGCGGCTCGTCCAGCAAGCCCGCAACGGCCAAGACCTCGCGCCGGAGCCAACGCCCCAGGCCGAAGACGCCCCTCACGAGGCCTTCAAGCCCGAGCACAATCTTCGCTCGCTATTTCGTGAGCTAGCCCGACGCATCCATCCCGATTTGGCCAATACCGCTGTCGAGCGCAAGCGGCGCCACGAGTTCATGTCCGAGGCGACCTACGCTTACCGAGCCGGCGACGAACGCCGTTTGCAGTGGCTTTTCGAGCACTGGGAAGCGACTCTCGACTCCCGCGCCGAGAGCGATCGAGACAAGACGAACCAGCAAATCGCCTGGGTGCGCGACCGCATTCGCGAGCTCAACTCGACGATCGCTTCGCTCAACGCTTCGTCGATCGCGCAGATTATGAGGGAGTCCGACGAGGCCCGCATGCAGGGCCGCAACTGGGTCATCGAGCTGCGCAACCGGGTGGTGGATCAGCTCAATGAGGCTCGTCTCGAGTTGCGGAGGGTTAGCGAGGCGGTCAAAGAGCTCGATGAGAAAACCGCGCGAATCGTCCGGTTACGAGCCGGGCTCGAGTGAAACCAGCCACAACTGGGCCTCTCGCAGCTTTCCAGCCCGCGCCCCTCTCTTCGTCACCGCTTGATCGAATTCCGCGTTTCCCGTGGGCAGAGCCGCAAGCAGCGTGACGGGCTTAGAAGCGCTTAGAGATGCATCCAGCAGCTCTGGGTCCGCCATCCTTGCGCCTGAGAGCGCCCCGAAGCGACGTCGCTGAGCGTCAGCATCCACGTAGACGACCACGTCGCCAATTTTTGTGAGAGAGCGAACGGTCTGCCGTATCGCAAGCCAGTCGGGCTTCCAGCGGGCCTCGTACGAGTTGACGTGACTTGGACGAAGCTCCACAACGACGCGACGCGCCCGGATCGCAAACGGTCCAAGCCCCACCAGCACCACAAGCCCCATCGCCGCCCACCGCCGCCGCTTGGTCCACCTAGGCCAAGCCTTCGTGATCCAGAATCCAAGAGCCAACAGGATCGCCCATGCCGCGGGAGCGTAGTAGCGCAGCTCTTGTGCATGGACCCATCCGTCCACGAACGGAAGCTGGGTCCACTCTCGATAACGAACGGTGAGAAACAGCAACATCGCCACTGTCGTCAGGCCGGCAAACAACCCCGAAACAAATAGCAGGCGACCTGGGCCCCTCTTCATCAGGGTTATCCCCTGACGGAGCACGAGCCAGATCAACGCAGCCGACGCTAGCCACAATGCCGCCGCTCCAAGTCCCTCGATTGGCCCAGGGAGCAGATGACCGTCGTGCAGGTTTCGATAGGGCTCGAACAGACCGAGCGCCGCCGCGGGAAATGGAATGACCCTGGCTAACTGTTCAGGGAAGAAGCCGATGTCGGCGGCGCCGTACGTGGCAGTCAGGTACGTGGCATGTTTGGTTGCGAGAGTCTGATAGAGCGCCATGCCGCCCCCGGCCACGGCCAGCGTCGCAAGGTGAACCAACGCCTGCTTCCTCAGCTCCGCACGCCCCTGCCGGATCAGCCACAGCAGCCCCACGAAGACGGTTGGGAGCAACGGCCAATAAGCGAATCTCGTCATCGCGGCAAGAGACAGAAGGACGGCCGCACCGATGTTCGCCCGCCAGGATTTGTTGACAATGCGAACCCCGTACACCAGCGCAGCGGTGAAGAAAGTAAACGAAAGCATATCGCTCGGACCCATCTTCGACAGCGGCGACCCAACCGCCGCCCACCAGGCGCAAATCGCCAGGCGGACAGGATCGTCGATCGGAAATCGCCTCAGCAACTGCCAGGCGACCGCAAAGAAGACGATCGCCGTGAGCATCTCGAGCGCGCCCGCAGCCTGAATGGGATCCTCAAAAACCGCCAATAGCGGCGCCATCAACAACGAATACCCTGGAGGCCAGATCGCCATCGGGGCGTCGAGCGACTTCGAGAGATCCAGCGGGTCGGCGAACGGAAGCGTCAGGCCCCTGCCGGCCAGTAGCGACTGCGCGGCAACGACCTGTAGGTCCTTGTCGACAAAGAAAGTTGTATTGCTCCAACGAGCGCATTCGAAGCACTCATACGCCGCCGCGAGCGCCAGAAACGCCAGCGCCCAGCGGCCTGCTCGTGAAGCGGGCATCCGTCGCCCATCTCAGCGTCGGCGGAGCTAAGCGTACGTATCGGTTCGACCGGAGTCCTCTCGGGACTCGTCGGCTTCATCGTTCTCGTCGCGGAGTCTTCGTCGATCCTTGCCGGCAGCCTGGCTGCCTCGCGAGTCGCGTTGGCGTCGGGCGCTCTCAGCGGCCGCTACCCTGCGTGCCGCTTGCGTGCGGTCCACACTAAATGTGGCGTGAATCGGGTCGATCATCTCGGAACCCTCCGCTTCTACTATCGGCAGCTAAGCCCCCGAGGTTGAGGTTTGACATGGGTGCGCGACCCAGACCCCATTCGGGTGCGATTCCGCGCCTGGGCGCGGAATCGCACCCGAATGTCGGAAGAAGGGCGCCTAGCGGGTCGTGTTTCCCCGGGATGAATCCCGGGGCTATGATTGTTTCGGATGGCCTGCGCCCGCGCCCCACGTAGGTGTACGTTCGGACAAGCGTTTAACCATTGCAGTTACGCCTTTCGCTCACATTTATGTCGCACACCCGTTTGACATCTCGAGTTTGACATCCACGGCATGTGATGATGTGATGAAATAGTCCGATTTTGCTGGCGTAGCTCAGTTGGTTAGAGCGCCTGATTGTGGATCAGGAGGTCGACGGTTCAAATCCGTCCGCCAGTACCATTATTTTCAACAACTTATGAAATTCGCAGGTCGTCCGGCGATTATCGTGTCCGGCTGGTGTCCGGTTCTTTTCAATTCGCATGCACGGTCTGAGCGGTTGTCGTCTAGCGCGAAACGATCGGTCTCGGCCTTGCAGAGGGGCCCACGCTCCTGCCCCACTTGCGCTTCTCGGTCGCCCTCAGCGCATGGAACCCGCGTTCGAGCGGCGTCAGCTCGCCCTGGGTGTTCTCCAGCGCCAGCGCCATATAAGCGTCGTGGTCGTCAGAGGCCCACCTCGACCCAGCACCAGAGTTCGGTTATGCCCGCTTTCTGTGAAAGCGTATGCGGAAAGTGTGGGCCGGCTACGGCAGGAAGTTCAGCGCGAAGTCCAGGCGGCTAAGGTCGCCTCTGAAGTTGACCCATATACAGTTAATCTTGATATCAAGGATGTATAACTATCTTGATATCAATATCTTACCCTTTTTTTGCTTGCTTTCGAGAGTCAATGTTGCTTTAATCAGTGACCATAAAGCGCCACCAAGAGACTATCGCGTCTTTTTGTTGCACCGAAGGTTAAAGCCATGAACCCAGAAAAAACCCGTTCGACAGCGCGCTGACGCCCGCACAGGTCTGCGAGTCGTTCCCCGGCAGGCTGTCCCTCAGGACGTTGCACCGCTGGCACGTCAGAGGCGTAGGACCGCGACGAATCAAATGTGGCGGCCGCGTTCTGTATCTCGCCAGCGACTGGCGGAAATTTCTTGAAGACGGTGGCGACGCCGGAGGTGATCGGTGTTGAACGGAAGCCCGACCCCGCGCGCCAACGCGGAAGCCGGGCCGAGTGAATTCCCTGCAGGAAACTCTGACTCACCCAACACACTACCACCCCGACCAGCCGCAGTGGTCGCACTCGAAGCCGACGCGCTCGAGCTGGCCCGGCTTGCCGGCAGGTGTCGCAGCCTAGAACGGACCACCCGTGACCCGCTCGTCCACGCTTACGCTGCAATGGCGCGTGACGGGTTCGTCCTGGCGATACAGGCCGCCACAAAGACCGCAGCCGTTCAGCGCTGTCTGGCGGGTGCTAGGGCGCCTGCATGATCCCGCAAGGCGACCTAGACGCCGTCAAGGCGCGGGGGCGCGAAGTCTACGAAACGCACGTCAGGCTCAGGAAGAGCGGCGCTAACTACGTGGGTCTTTGCCCGTTCCACGACGAAAAAACGCCCTCGTTTACGGTCTTCCCAGACGGCGGGTTCAAGTGCTTCGGTTGCGGCCAGCATGGCGACGCTTTCGACTTCGTCGGCGATCTCTACAACCTGCCGACCTTCGCGGAACGTGCTCAACTCGCAGCCGACTATGCGGGCGTCACCCTTTCGGGCACAGGAAGCGTCCAGCGCGTGCAGCGGAAGCCGGCAGCCCCGAAGCCGAAGCCGGACGAGCTTGGCGTCTGGAAGACCGACATACCGCCCAAGAGTTCAGCTTCGAGCAAACCAAAGCTGGTAGCCACCTACCGGTACGTCGACGAAGACGGCGAGCTTCTGTTCGAGAAGCTGCGCTTCGAGCCCGGCCCGGACGGCAAAGGTGGGTGGACCTACGAGCTCGACGATGTCCGCAAGCCGCTGTTTAACTTGCCGCAAGTGCTGAGGGCCGAGGGGGTCGTCCTATTCGTTGAAGGCGAGAAGGACGTTGAAGCCGCCGAGAAGCTGGGGTTCGTAGCAACTACGGTTGCCACCAAAAAGCGAGACTGGCTCGACGAATGGAGTAAGTCGCTCGCGCGCAAGGACGTTGCGATCCTTCCTGACAACGACCAGCCGGGCCGCGAGTTCGCTCAGTGGGCTCTAGCCGGCATTGAAGGCACGGCCTCGAAGGCCCGCATTGTCGAGCTTCCAGGGCTTCCTGAGAAGGGCGACGACTTGACCGACTGGGTCTCGAACGGCGGGACGCGCGACGAGCTTCTCAAGCTGATCAGCGAGAGCCGCGAACCCGGCGAGTTGACCTATCGGCAGCTATCGAAGGTCGAGGCTCAGCCGGTGAACTTTCTCTGGGAGGGTCGCTTTGCGCGCGGCAAGGTTTCGATCGTTGCCGGCAACCCTGGCTTTGGGGAAGTCTCAAGTCGCCATCAGCTTCGGGCGACGGTTTCGTGCGGCGGACAATTCCCGGACGGCAGTTCCTGCGACGTGGGGAACGTCGTGATGCTCAGCGCGGAAGACGACCCAGCGGACACGATCCGTCCACGCTTGGATGTGGCGGGGGCGGACGTTGCCCGCGTCTTCGTTGCTGAGGCCGTAGTTGAAGGCTTCAAGGGGGACGGCGAGGCGGGCCTGCGATCGTTCGACCTGGGTCAAGATCTCGCGGGACTTGAAAGGATGCTGGAAGAGATCGGCGGTGCGGCGCTGATCATTGTCGACCCGATCACCGCCTACTGCGGCGCAACTGACTCGCACAAGAACGCCGAGGTTCGAGCCATGCTTGCACCGCTATCCGAGTTCGCGGCGAAGCATAACGCGGCGGTCCTAGCGGTGACCCACCTCAATAAGAACGTCGGCAGCTCGGACGCGCTCATGAGGATATCCGGCTCGCTCGCCTTCGTCGCGGCGGCGCGCGCAGCGTACGTAGTAGGCAAAGACCCCGACGACGAAGATCGCCGCCTGCTGCTTCCCTCGAAGAACAACATAGGCCCGGATCAGACCGGCTTTGCCTTTCGGGTCGAGCCAGTCTCACTCGACACCCCAGCGGGCGTGATCGAGACTTCACGGGTTGCATGGGAACCCGGCGAGGTACTGACGAAGGACTACGAGATGCTTGAGGCCCGCAGACCCGAAGAGCGAAACGGCGTGCTTCACGATGCGGAAGAGTTTCTCGCCGAGCTGCTTTCGGCGGGGCCGGTAGCGGCCAAAACGATCAGGGCTGAGGCCCGCGCGGCTGGCATAAGCTCTCGGACCTTGACGCGAGCGAAGGATTCGCTAGGCGTCCAATCCGAAAAGCTCGGAATGGGGCACGGGTGGGTCTGGCGACTGCCCCGCGACCAGGAAGAATGCCAAGAATCCCCCGTGCAAAACAATTGGCATCCTTCGCATTCTTCGGGGGATGTTGGCACCCTTCGGGAGCCCACCATCGTCAAGGGGGTCTTATGACGCAAACGCTAAGGTTGATCGAGCAAGCCGCAGCTGATGGCGTCCGCCTTAACTTGTTATCGAACAATAAGTTAGAGTACGAGGGACCAGCGGAACAAGTCCAAAAATGGCTCGCGCCAATCCAGCGAAACAAAGACGCGATCAGGTCCGCGCTACGGCAGCAAACCGCCGAAGGGTGCCAAATTTCCCGAAGGATGCCAAGTCTTGGGGACGGGGGACCTTCTGGCGGCCTTGGTGCTCTTCTGAACTTGCCGGCAGTCGAGGCCGCGCCAGCGGTCTACCTGACGGCTTCCGTGGCGGACGCCGAGGCGATCGAGCGGCTAGGTCGCGTGGCGACGACCTTAGATGGCGGCGCATGGGAAGCCGTCGCCAAGCAAGCGTTCGTCGTCGATCTGCCGGCAGACGGCGTTGCAGCTTGGATCGAGCAGGGCGGCCACCGCAACGAGCTTATGCGGCTGACGCGGGAGGCCGCCGAGCGCTCTATCGCAGAGCCCCAAACGCTCAAGGGCGTCGCGCTCAAGCTGTACGTCGACGAGCTGAAAGACACGGTCTGGATCGTCGACGAAGAAGACGCCGAGCGATTGGGCGAGCCATGGGGGACCGTCTACACGCGCGAAGAAGCAACGTTGCTGGCTTCGATCGACGACCCCGAGATCGTGCGTCAGTTTCACGCCCTTAAGAGCACCTTCAATCTAGGCAAGCCGACGATCGAGCGGTTCGACAAATGACGGCGGCCAGTAAGCCTAAGCCGGGGCGCTACCGCTCCTGTGGCGGGCGCGTAGTCGATGGCCGCATTGTCGGCCTGACGTCTGTCGGCGGGCCACGCCAGCAGCGCCGGCGGCCCATGTCAGCTCGCGACCGTCATGTGGACGAACGCGCGGTCGAGTTGCTTTGCGTTCGGTGTTGTTCGGTTTGCAGAACATTCGACGCGAACGGCAAGAGAAAAAATGGCGCCCCGCCTTCCCCACCCAGCGGGGATAGACCCTCGGCGTGGGCAGTGACAGACCGAGGCGATAGGGAATGAACAGACAACAGCGCAAAACTTTGAACCGTCGACGCCAACGGCGCAGACACCAACGGACCGACCAGCGCCCGGCCACCGCCGAGGGGAAGGGGGGTCTAATCACTACGGATCGTCGTGTGAGGACCTCGGGTACAAACTCACACGAAGCCAATTCCCGATTTTCTGGGGAAAATTCACCGCTCGACCGTGGTGGCACCCCCGGCGGACCTGGCAGGAAGGGAGGGTAGACCCCATGACCGTCACGCTTAAGACAGCCCCGACCGCTGCCGCGCGGCAGCGGGGCCGGCCGCGGATCATGAGTCCCGAATACGAATCGTTCGTACGTGGCCTTGGCGGCTTCCCGGAAGATCAGACGCGGCGCAGTCACGCAAACGAGTTCTACTTCAGCGAGGGTATTCGCCTGTTCCACCACGGTGGCTTCGACGACCCCAGCAAGCGCTGGGGGTGGCTGCACTACGGCGGCGACTACAACAGCGCAAAGCGGTGGCGAAAGACGATCTGCGCCGAGATCGGCCGGCTTTCTAACTTTGAGCTCATGGCGAAGGCTGCCGACTGGGTGTGCAGCGAGCAACCCCGCGCCAGAGCGGCCGCCACGGCTATTCGCCGGTGGCGGCTTTCCCGAGACAAGCCAAAAGGCGAACTCAGGGCCTTGATCCGGCACATGGGTGCCGCATTCGACGACTACCGTGCGCGCTATGACATAGACCGTAAGCTCGCTGTGAGCGCAGCCGAAACGCTCACGCTTCTGATCGCGGATAGCTTTTCGGAAGAATTTTCCGAAAACGAGTGAGCTGACCCCACATGAACACCATTGAAACCGAACTCGAAGAGTGCACGCATGGCACATCCCAAACCCCAGCGCCAATCAACCCTATGCGTCACGGCGAAATAACGCGTTACGCACGCGTGGCACACGCTATTCGCGTTACAAAACCACGCCGCACCTCACGGACCCACGCCCTGCAACGCGATTGCCGCATCGCGCTGCGTTTGAACCACGGCGAACGTACGAGCGGCGACCGTTAAACTGCGTTGTATGCCCGGACGTCTTCGCAACAACAATCGGCCCGGCGATCCCAACAGCGCGCGTCGCTGCGGCGCCAAGACGCGTAGCGGCGCGCCCTGCCGGGGTCCCGCGATGCGCAACGGCAGATGTCGCATGCACGGCGGGCTCTCGACCGGGCCCAAGACGCCGGAGGGCCTGGAGCGCTCGCGCACGGCGCGCTGGAAGCACGGGCGCTACTCGCGTGAAGCCCGCCAGCGTAGGCGGTTGATGCGGTCAGTGATCGAGACGTTCAAAGCGAGTCGTGAGGCTCTCAAGGGTGCGATGGACGAGACGCTTCCGGAGCCGATCCGCGATCTGGCGCTCGAGCAGTTCGAGCGATTGCGCGGCGTGCCGCAGCGGCTCGTCGACGAAGCAAGCGAGCTGTCGCAGACTTTGAGCCGGCGGGAGGCGGAGCGGGATGCCAGTCTTCGACCCCCTGAGTAGCTCGCCCTCGGAGGCTCTACCGGAGCATAGACCTACGCCTCGCTTGCAGCACCCCCTAGCAGCCCGTGGTGGAAGTCGCACTGTGAAACAAGAGGTGATAAACTTGTTTTATGGCAATGGGACGGCGTAAGCGACGCGAGCGGCAGAAAGACCTATGGGTCGCCACCTCGGAGTTGCCCAAGAGCGCTGGGCATCCGTTTTATCTGCGGCTCAGCGAGTTATTTGACGAGCACGAGTTCGACGCCTTCGTCGAAGGCCAGTGCGAGCAGTTCTACGCGCCGAGCTTGGGACGGCCGTCGCTCACGCCGGGCATCTATTTCCGCAGTTTGCTGATCGGGTATTTCGAAGGCATCGACTCGGAGCGCGGCGTCGCTTGGCGCCTTGGCGACTCACTTTCGCTGCGGCGATTCCTGGCGATCGAACTCGATGAACAAGCGCCGGATCATTCGACGATCTCGCGCACGCGGCGGCTGATCGACCTCGAAACGCATCGCGCGGTGTTCACCTGGGCGCTGCAGCTGCTGGCCCGCGAAGGCCTGTTGTCCGGCGGAACGATCGGGGTCGACGCGACGACGCTGGAAGCCAACGCGGCGATGCGCTCGCTGGTGCGTTGCGACTCCGGCGAGGGCTACGAAGAGTATTTAAGACGTCTAGCTCTGGAATCGGGAATCGAGACGCCGACGCGCGAGCAGTTGGCCAAGATCGACAAGAAACGTAAGAAGAAGGCCTGCAACAAGGATTGGAAGCATCCCTACGATCCCGACGCCAAGGTCACGAAGATGAAAGACGGCCGTACGCACTTGGCGCACAAGGCCGAGCACGCGGTGGATTTGGAGACGGGCGCGGTGGTGGCGGTCACGCTGCAAGCGGCCGACGAAGGCGATACCACGACGATTGAAGAAACGCTGGTCGAGGCGGCCGAGCAGTTGGAAGCGGCGGCGGAAGAAGCCGCTGGCGCGGTCGACGAGCTGAGCGAAGTGGTCGCGGACAAGGGCTATCATTCGAACCGAGTGCTGACGGATTTTGCCGAGCTGGACGTACGCAGTTACGTGAGCGAGCCGCAGCGAGGGCGACGCAAATGGGGCGGCCGAACGCGGCAACGCGACGCGGTGTACTCCAATCGGCGGCGGATCAAAGGCAAGCGCGGCAAGCGTCTGATGAAGTTGCGAGCGGAGAAGGTTGAGCGCAGTTTCGCGCACTGTTACGAGACGGGCGGGATGCGGCGATTGCACTTGAAAGGCCGAGAAAATGTTTTAAAGAGGCTGCTGATTCACGTGGGCGCATTCAATTTATCGATCGCGATGAGGGGCAAACTGGGCGCGGGGACGCCGCGCGGGCTGGCGGACGCGAGGAAAAGGACAAAAGTGTCGGTTTTGGGGCTTGTATTGGCGTCTTGGGCGGCCTTGGGGCGGTTGTGCGGGGCCCTGGGGGCGGTTTTCAGGAGATTCCCGGCGAAGGTGCGAGATTCAGCCGGCGCGCCGCTGGCCACGCCGATGCTTCTCGCGGCCTGAAACGGGGTGTTTTGCCACGGGCTGCTAGGCCCCTTTTCGTCGGCGGGGGGTCCCCGCGCCCGTAGCTATCATGTTTTCGAGGGTGAGATCGAGCTTGAAGACTCTCGTTTCCCAGATGTCCAGGGGGGCGCGAGGGCGGCGATCGTTCGTGACAACGCGATATCACAACAGTGACCGTCCGAATCGCTCTAAACGGTTGATTGCGATTGACATAACCTATTCGCGGTCGCGAAACTCTTCGTACCAATTCTCGATGACTTGGATCGCCGGCGGCTCTTCATCCGCGCTTTCGCTCCGGTCTGGTTCCACCATCACGAAGCGCCCGTCGGCCGAGACGTCGTAGGCCACTTGATCTTGGATGCTGGCACGGGCACGGAAGTGCGGGTCCGAGAAAAGGGGCGTTGTCACGCCCGCCGCAAAAACCGGCGAGGTCGTCACCTCGACCGCCATCAGCGTTTCGCCCTCGACGTAGAAGAGCTCCTTGCCGTCCCGGCTCCAGCGCGGTTGGCAGCCGCCGTTCGTCGATACCACCCACTGACCATCACCGGAAGGAAACGGCCGCACATACACCTGGTTTTCTCCCGACCGGTCGGCGATCGAGGTCTCGCACCCAGAGCCTCAGATCGCCGGGACCGGCCAAGTAGACGATATGCCTGCCGTTCGGAGACACCGCCACATGCGGCCCGCTGGAATCCAACGCTGCCGGAGCGAAGCGCCACTTGCTCACCGGCCGCTCGATGAGAGCTTCGGTGAAGTGCGCGATAGAGACGGTTGCGAGGACGACGGCAAGGAGCGCTGCCGCGGCCAAGGCGACCTGAAGCTTTCGTCTCAGGGCCGAAACACTCGGCGCAGTTTGTCGCACTGACGAGAGCTCAGCATCTCCCGCGCCGAAACGGCGGTTTTGACGATCGCCGATCTCCCCGTCTTAAGTTTCTCGCCGAGGGAACGGAGATCCTTGGCGATGTCCGAAGCTGAGTCGTAGCGGTCCTTGGCGTCCTTGGCTAGGCATTTGCCGACGAAGACCTCCAGTTCCATGGGCAGGCCCGCGCGAATCCCTGTAATCGGTTCGTGAGCCTCGTTGAAGATCGAGTACGGCAGTGAGGGCAAACCGGACTCACGGTCTCGGATTCGCAGAATGCCCCTCGCGCGGATCTTGAGTGTGTGACCTGCGAAAGAAAAATTGGGTGACCCGCTGCAAGGCAGTCGCTTGAAGTCTACGGAGCCGGCGAGGAGAACTCGACCGGTGAGCGACAGGGCTGCATCTCGCTGAGAGCTGCAGCGCTGTTCTAAAACTGTTCCAAAAATCCAAGTTTCTGAGGCTAAACGACCACCGACTGAAAGTCGGTGGGTTGGAGGGATGGACTGAAAGTCCGCTTGCGGCTGAAGCCGCTTGAAAAAGATCCCGGCTGATAGCCGGCTTAAGGCTCGGCCGATGTCGTCGTTTCGAAGCGACGACCGCGATCGAGTTCTTGAGCCCGCCCCCGGTGGGCGCGGGTGCCCCCCTATCTCAGCCGCATTCGCCACAAGTGAGGCCGACATCATCTCCCCGACGTCCAACCCGCCGGCACCGACGCCGGGCTCACTCTGCGCCGCTCGACCAAGCTTCCGTATGAGGCCGCGACATGCACCAAACTTTCAAAAGACCGCTGGAAGCTCACCGCCTGAAAGGCGGTGGGTTTAGACCAGGTACTTTGAACTAAAAGGGTTTCCTGATTGAGCGAGAGCAGGTTCCCCGAATTGAACTAAACCCATGGAAATGAAACAACTGCATGTAAAGGGTGGAACCCGAGACACGGATTCACACGCAGGAGGTCCCCAGTTCGAGTCTGGGCGCGCCCACCAATGTTTTCAACAGGTTAGGACCTCTTCGACCTCAGCGAATTGGGTCGTGTCCACACAGATGTCCACATAGGATTCGATTCCTAGGTCCGAGTCGGACCAGGGGACCTCCCGCCCAGGTCCTGGTCATCGACGGTGTGTTCGCTCCAGGAGATATACCGCCCGTCGGGCAACTGAGCCCGTGTCATGCTGGCGGCGACCGTCTCTGGCTCGCCGGCCGAACCGGCGCAACCAGACCCGCCAAGCGCCGCCACGGCGCAAAACACGATCTGGAAATATTTGACTCTTGGACGCACCACCGCCTCGCTATCGAATCCCTAATTTCAAACTAATTGCGTTTCCGCCAGAGGCGCAACCCTAGACGCGAAGGACTCCGCCCTAGGCGAGGGTTGTTGGAAACCCTAGTATTCACGGAAAGCGCGAACCCTCCGGCGGGCGGGTGGCCGAGGGCCGGGCCGGCCCTTGCGCCCGCGCTACATTCGGGCCCGCGTGCTGACATACTTCTTGCCGCCGCGGGTGAGCTGTTCCTGCTTGCCGGTTTCCACGTGGATGCGCCAGATGTCCCATTGCCCGCTTCGGTCGGACTCGAAGACAATCCATTTCCCGTCGCGCGAAAACCAGGGGTGGCCGTCATTCCCCTTGGCTTTGGTGATATTGCGGGCTTCGGAACCGTCGATCTTCGCCAGGTAGATTTCGTCTTCCCCGCCCCCGATGTTCGTCTGCCAGGCGAGCCATTTTTCGTCCGGCGAGATGGCGGCCCTGCGATTCAGCACCTCGTCGCCGGTCAGCAGGCGGGCGGTGCTGCCCGGCCCGTGGCCTTTGATATAGACCAGCGAAACTTCCCTCGGCGAGATACCAAGATTTTTTTCGTGCATGACAATAATGCCGTCGCGAGTGCGCACACCGTTAGTGGCGCGCAGCGTGACGTGGTAGCTTCCGGGGCCGAGGCCTACCTGCTGCGCCAGATTCTTGCCGCACTCGTGATGAAAAGCGATCAGGTCGTCAACCGGCGAGAGGCTCGCATGATGCAGCGCGCACCCGGCCTTTTCCGCGATCACCTCGCGCTTGCCCGTGTAAATGTTGTGTTTGATCAATTTCGCTTCGGCGTCGCGCTGGAATAGCGTAGAATAGATGCCTAAAGAAGGGCTAATTCCCTCCGCGGAAAACTCCGCGTAGAGGACATGTTCCTGATCGGCGTAGACGGACGCATGCTCTTTGTATTTCTTTCCCTTGGTCAACTGCCTGAGGCCAGAACCGTCGCCCTCCATGACCCAGATGTTCCCCGCCGCGACGGTCTTGCCCGTCGCTTCGTAAAGCTCGGCGCGCTGGAAGACCACGGGATCCTTGAGCTTCTTCTCCGAGGCGATTCCCGCCGGGACCCCGGCGGCCGCGGCCAGCAAAACGCCGCAAAGCGAAAGGGTTAGCTGTCTCATTGCGTTCCTTCTCCGCGTTACTTCTCCGTCACTTGCCGGAACACGCGCATCAGATTTCCGCCCATGAACTTGCGGATTCTTTCCTCCGAATAGCCGCGCTCGAGCATCGCCGCGGTGATCATCGGGAGATCGCTGATGTCTTTCATGCCGCGCGGCGGAGTCGGCCCGCCGTCGAAGTCCGTGCCTAGCGCAACGTGGTCGTCGCCCACCAGATCAATCGCGCGCTGCACGACGTTCAGCCACTCATTGACCGACACCAGCATTTCGTCCCGGGCATCGGGCCCGACGGACGGAAAACTGTCCTCGAGCATCTTGTCGATTTCGGCAATCGGCTTGCCGGCGACCTCATCCCCGACGTCTGTTGTATCCCAAAACGCCCGACCGGCGCGCTTGATTTTCCATGCAAGCTTGGTGTCCTCGGCACGGTAGACAACTCCCATACCGCCCCGGCCGAGCTTCTCGACGATCTTGTAGTGGCTGATGCTGCTGCCGATCAAGATACATCGATTCTAGCGCTCAAGGAGTTGATACCGGTTAGCTATCGCAAACAAACGTTGTCACGAACGACCGGCTGAGCGCCCCCCAAACCCTTGCGTAGAGCGCTCTGAGCCCCTGTTTAAAAGGGTTTGGGTGAATTCAAGGGGTCGTTGGGTCCGTGTGAAAATAATTGACAACATCTATCCGTCGGACGGCTCGATGGGCGATTTCGACCGGTCCTGCGGGCATCGACCCGATCACCGCCGATTTCACGTACATCCGCTGGCTCGGCGACCGCTACGGCATGGAAGAGCTGACCCAAACCTGGGACAAAGTGATCGTCGACCGCAGCCGCGAGCTCACCGACTGGGCCGAGATTTGCCAACAGTTCCGGAAGCGCGGCATCGACATTTTCGGCTACGTCAACAACTACTACGCCGGACATTCGCCCGAGACAGTGCGGTCGCTGCTCGACTTGATCGACCCGTCGCTGCGGCGTCACAGACCGAAGTCGCGGACGCTATTCGAGATGTGACGCCGGGTCGCTAGTAGGTCAGCCGCAGCCCGAGCTGAATCTGACGCGCTGCGCCGGCGGTTGTGACGCGGCCGAAGGTGGGCTGGTCCCAGAAGCGCTGTGGCAGGTCGAAGTTCGCCCGGTTCGCCAAGTTAAACGCTTCGGCTCTCAGCTCGAGCCGAAGCCGTTCGCCGATCTCGAACGATCGCACGGCGGCTAGGTCGATCGATGCGAGCCCGGGGCCGGTCAGCACGTTGCGTCCAGCGCTTCCGAAAGTCATGGGGACGGGCATGGCGAACGCCGACGGGTCGAAAAACCTTTCCGGCGAGGCGGGCTCGCTATGCGGATCGCCGATTGCATCGGGGCGGTCTTGGCCGAAGATCGAGCCCGAGTTGCCGGTGTTCGAGTTGTCGACGCTTAGCGCGGGAGTCACGGGGCGACCCGTCATGAATGACGCGATCCCGTGGAGGCGCCAGTCTCGTGCGAAGGCATGCTGGAATGGCGATTCGTAGCTGCCGGTAAACACTACTCGATGGCGGGCGTCGAAATTCGACAGCGCGCGTTCGGCCCGTATGTTGTGGCTGTTCTGCGGGAACCCCTGATCGCCAGTGGAATTGAGAAACGACGAAACGTCGTCAATCGACTTCGAGAGCGTGTACGCGAGCGAGAA
This sequence comes from Bryobacterales bacterium, assembly GCA_965247515.1. Classification (GTDB taxonomy): domain Bacteria; phylum Acidobacteriota; class Terriglobia; order Bryobacterales; family UBA6623. Next base: position 4,903,174 of record OZ252029.1, read on the forward strand.
CGCCGGTCCGTCCGCGAATCGTCGCTCGAGCGAGAAGACGCCCGCATGGTAAATCGAGCTCGCGGCCGACTCGAATGAAACGACGTTCGCGAACCCTTGGCGCGGTCTGCGCAGGTTCACTTCACCGGGCGCCGGCGGCGCTTGATTCAGGTCGCGGCGCCGCAGAAGTTTCGTGCCCTTCGAAGCGGCATACGAAGCGCGCGCGACGATCTGGCCTGGAAGTTCCTTCTCGATGCCGGCGTTCCAGTGCTGCGAATAGCCTGTGCGAAAGTCCGGCTGGATGGCGTTCACGCTGGCAAGAGGCGTGACGCCAGATCCGGGGAAGGGATCGGCCAGGGTCAACAGCTGCGTCTGCGACGGGAAGAACAGCCGTAGGTCGAAGAACGGCGGGTTGAAGTACAGCCCGGAGTTCGCCTCGAGCACGGTGACGTCATAGAAGACTCCGTAGCCTGCTCTGAGAACGAGGTCGCGGCCGGCGGGGCTCCAGCTGAGGCCGATCCGCGGCGCGAAGTTGTTGGCATCACCGCGGTACCCGGCGCGGTTGTCACCTCCGGCCCTGACGAGCTGATTCTGATCGAGGTCAAAAAAATTGAACCGATCGTCCGCATCGACGGCGGGCCGGTTCCACTCGTAGCGTAGGCCGAGGTTGAGAGTGAGGTTCGAAGTAATGCGCCAATCGTCCTGCGCGTAGCCGTTCCAAGACTCTGCCCGTTGCCTGAACGGATTATCGATGGTTGTTTGAATCGTAAACGTCGGAAAACCAAGGACGAAGTCGCTCAGGGGGTTGGTCGTCAGAGCGCCGAGAAAGTTGAACTGGCCGCGCCCGAAAAGGCCTTGGATGCCGTTGACACCGATCTGCCGGTATTCGACGCCGGTCTTGAGGGTGTGCCGCCCGCGCGCCGCGGTGAGGCTGTGCAGCAGGTGGAGAGTCGAATCTGTGCGAGTAATCGGAAGAGCCGTCGAGTCGCCGAGACCAGCGAACCCGGGCACATTGAGCGCCGGGAAGCCCGTGAAGGCCGGATCCGTGCTGAGCCCGCGGACGCCCAAGGCCGCCGCGAAATCGTGACCCACGTTCTGATGTAACACCTCGCGCCGCAAGCGGTTCCACCCGACGCGGGCCTCGGCGATCAGGTTCGACCCAAAGACGTGGGTGTTGCCGAGCACGAAGTTTTGTCCCCGATTGAGGGTGAAGCTGCCAAAGCCTGGGATGTCCGTGCCGCCAAAAGGGTCGAGGGAGCGGTCGTGGCTCAAGTTGTAACGGGCGTACCAGGCGTCCTTCTCCCCCTGGTAGAGATCCAAACGTCCATAGATCTGGTTGACGAGACCGTCGCCGGTCGGAGTCGTGACCAGATTCTGCGCCGGATCGGGTCGGTTGGGCCCCGGCCAAGCCTTCCCCAAGTTCGCCGCGATCGGATCGAGCCGTGATGCGGGAATGCGACTGTTTGGGAACGGAGCTTGCGTGAACGGATCCGTAATCGGCCGACCGAGTCGGGTGAAATCTCCCGCCAATTCAGAGGCCGTCGGTACGCGTGCGGTCCGGGTCACGGCGTCGAGGATGCGTGTGCCTTCGTATCCGCCGAAGAAGAACGCTTTGCTCTTACGGATCGGCCCGCCGGTCGAAACTCCAAACTGGTTGCGGCGAAACGGAGGAATCGGCTCGCCGGCTGGGTCGAAGAAGTTGCGCGCGTCGAGCGAGTCGTTGCGCAGGTAGTTATAGATCGATCCGTGGAATTGGTTCGTGCCGGAGCGGCTGACGACGTTGATTTGCGCGCCTCCGCTGCGGCCGTATTCGGCCTGGTAGTTGGCGGCGTGCAGGCGGTATTCGCGAAGCGAGTCGAGCGGAGGAGAGACGACGATGCGGTTGATGTACAGGTCGTTGTTGTCGACCCCGTCGAGTAGGAAGTTGTTCGAGGCTTCGCGGCCTCCGTTGATCGAGAGGCCCGATTCGTTCTGGGTGGAAAGCTCGGAGCCCGGCGCAGCGGGCAGCGCCCCGCCGGTGAGCAGGGCTAGCGGCAGGAACTCGCGGCGGTTGAGGGGCAGGCTAGCTAGGCGCTCGCGGTTGACGACTGTGCCGATGGCCGCGGAGCGGAGGTCTAACAGGGGCGTTGTCTCGCCCACGAAGATTCCGGCGCCCCGAACGCCCACGTGGTGAGAGATCCAGACGTCCAGGGTCCGCCCGACCTCTAAGACCAGATTTGCGGTCTCGGGCGCAAACCCGGACGCTTCGGTTCGCAGATCGTATTCCCCTATAGGCAAAGCTGCGAAAGAAAACGATCCATCCGATCGACTGGTAGTGGCGTACGTCCGGCCGGTCTCGACACGAGTTAGCGATACCGTGACGCCTGCGATTGGCTCATCCGCCGTGTCGAGCGTGCGCCCTATGATCCGCCCAGACGGGCCCTGAGCGAAGGCGGCAGCTACCAAAAAAAGCGCAAACGCCGGAATGGCGCGGCGCCGGACGCGAGACATTAGTACCAGTGTAGCCAGTCAGTTCTCGGCCCTGGCGTACCTTCCCGTCTATGCTGTCACTGCGCGCCCCAGCGATCGCATATTGACCGCTGATCCCAACCGTTTCCCCCAAGTAGTCGCCGAGGGCTCCATCCGGCTCCCTGAGCTTTGTTCTGGCTGGGCCTGTGCCAGCGGAGCGAGCGTCACTAGTAATGCAAAAAGCCGGCAGGAACAGCGCAGCTTCTGGTTCGTGCCGTGCAACGCGGCCGATCCAGGGCCCGCCATACATCTACTCCCTGGACGCGGCGCCCCGGCAATGCCTAGGTCCGAGGGACGCGCGGCACGGTTTCCCACGCGTCTGATGAGCGGAACGAAGGCTTCTGTGAAGCCCATAACGGCGGTTCGATTTTATCCCGAAAACGTAGCTGTCGATAACAAGCGTTCGCTTGAATGACCGTGTGAGAGGCCCCCAATAGCCCTTCCAGAGCGCTCTGAGCCCCTGTTTAAGCGATTTCAACCGGTCGCTGGGTCCCTGTGAAAATAATTTAGGACATCTATCCGTCCCACGGCTCGATGGGCGCACTCAGACGGGCCTGAACATCCTTCGTGACATTGAGATTTCACATTAGTGATCGAGACGATGGCCCCTAAACCGTTTTAGATCTGTCTGTTAGTCGCGCTCACGGTCGCGGAACTCTTGGTGCCAATTTTGGACGAGTCGACTTCACCGAAAATTCTCCAGTCGCATCAAGTCCTGTTCTTGAGAATCGTCCACGACGTAAACGAACCACGTGCCATCTCGTGCGACGGACAAGCCATTTACCGGCGCAGGCTCCTTCGGTAGAGGAACAACCTTTGTCGTCAGCCCGGTGTCAATATTGAACTTCTTCAACCACCACCGGGCGGCTCCTTGGGTCTCTTCCGGATCAGGAGGACTGAAAAAGTAGTGCGTACTCCCCCATACAGTCCAATAGGGCAGACTACCGACACCCGTCCAACCTTGTAGACCCAAGTCTCGAGCGGTCCGCACCACGGATTCCTTTCCCCCGACCGTCGGGATCCTCCAAATATCCCCCTCCCGCTGAAAGAAGAGAAAACCTCCTGATTCCCAAGACCTTTCTCCGCCACTATGGGTCACTTGAGCGGGTTCAGTCAGTTGAGCTCCAGGCGCCGACCTGGTCTTCCAAACCTGTCTTTCGCCTGACCGGTCCGACATGAAGTAGATCCATTCCCCGTCGTGGGACCAACTCGGCACTGCCGCGCTGTGTGGGCCTGCCGTAATGGCGCGTGGACTACCACCGGCTGAGTCGATGACGTAGATTCTCCGAACCTCGCCATCCAGGCGGTCGAATGCTATCCGGCGTCCATCTGGGGACCAACGTGGACTTCCTGCTCCAGGCCCCAACTCGACCGGGTCGGACCCGTCGCTGTTGCAAATCCACAGACGGGCCTGTCCCGTACGAGTTGACCGAAACGCAATCCGACGACCGTCAGGTGAGATTTGGGGCGCGACGTCATCTCGAGTTGAAGTTATCAACCTCTTGGCACTAGGGTTTGTTGAATTTGCCGAGTCAATGTCAACTCGCAAGATGTTGTAGTCCCTTTGGAGTAGCGCGTAAGCCAGATTCTTCCCCTCGGGCGATATCACCGGCTGTATTGCTTCAACACCAACCTCTGGGATCCGCCCCAAGGTTTCGCCCGACAATGAAACGCGCAGAATCCCGCCCCCAACCCTAGCGGAAACCAAAAGCTCATCAGCCGGGCTCCAAGCCAAGCCCAAGCCTTCGGAGTTGGCGCCGCTGGTGCCGGTCATGATTACTTCCTCGCTCCGCCCTGCGGACATATCGAGTGTCAACAGCGCGAAGCGCCCAGCAGCAAGCCGACGGGCAAACGCCAACGATTGACCGTCGGGAGAGAAAGCAGGGAGGAAGTCACCCCAGGCGTCTGCCGGAGGGGAAGTGAGAGTTCTTACCTGCCCCGTTTCTGGGGCTACGAACTTGATGTGCCAAGGTCGGCGACTTGGGTCCGCAAAGGCCAGCCACTTTCCGTCTCGGGACCAGGCAAGTTGCGAGCGATAGTCCCATTCAGGAAGCCCGGCAAAGACCTTGATATCTGGGCCGCCCAAAGGCGCTACGAGATAGATTCCACTTTGATCGTGGTTGTTACGCCAGAAGGCGATGCTCTTACCGTCCGGCGACCAAGCCGGCATGATGTCGTCGCCCGGATGGTCGGTGAGTCGTAGGGCGTTGCCGCCCTCGACCAACTTGACGTAAATGTCGAAGCCACTACGGACTTCCCCGTTCCATGCAAAAGCGACTTGCGTTCCGTCGGGCGAGAACGTCGCGTGCTGCTCGATGCCCGGCAGGCTGGTGATGGGAACGATGGTGAGGGTCTCGCCGGCGAGCTGCGAGGACTGCTCTTGGCGCAGACTATGGACTATCGCGCCCCCAATCAACAGTGCCGCCCCAGTCCCAGCGATTCCGCAACGAGGCTGAGTCAGAAGGCGGAAGTAGTTGGGAATCGAGGGATTTAGGGGCGTGGGGTGAAGGACGAGCAGATTCGCACGCGGTCCTGACCCGGAAATAGGTGGGGAATCGCAGGGCAAAGACACCCCGGCGGCTCTTGCGGCAGGGCCGCTTACTGGCAGGCGCGGGGTGGGCGGGGGAGTCGACTCGCGTGCTAGGGCGAGGGGCCCGTGGCCGCCTGATACAGCTCCGCCGCCATCACCCGCGCCCAAAAGACTCGCGGTTTGCCGCGCCGCAACGACGGTTTGAGCTTGCGGGCGACAAAAGCGTGGTAGAGATTGAATGCCAGAAACGTCGTCAAGAGAAACGTCTCGATGGCGTGGGGTTCGTGCTTGTAGATGTGGTCGGCATGCCAGCCGTTGACCAACTCGTTGAAGCCGCGGTTCTCGATGTCCCAGCGTTGATGGCCCAAGCGCACCAGCTGCGCCGTGGAAACTTGCCGCGACCCCAAAGTCGTTAGCCAAACCCAATCGCTTTGATGCTCGTGGAGCTCGCCGTCAAGCTGCGAGCGCCGCCGCCAAGTCTCCACCGAACGAACGACGCGCAAGGGCTGGGCGACCTGCGGCCACGATAATAAGCCCTCGTGATCCCACCATTGGCAATCGCGTGAGCGATACTCGCCCGCCTGTGGGGGCTGGGTTCGCCACAGTCCTTGAACGTCTTGAAACAGGTGGCGGCGCTCGTCCTTGAGCACGATGACGGCGTCCTTGCCGTGCGCCAGCAGAAAGTTCACAAACGTCGCGGCGGCGTAAAGAGCGTCGGCCAAGACAACATCAAACGCCCGTGGGTAAGCGGCTAGAACGCGTTCGAGCAAACGTTTGGCGGCGGCCAGCTCGTCCTCGCCGGGGAGTTGCGGTTCGGCGTCGAGCAACAGCGGAAGCGGTTCGCCTTGGATGTTGAATGGCGAGGCGGCGGGCGCGTCACTGAGCAACTGCAGCGTCACTTGGCGGTGATAGTACTGCAGCTGTTCGCCGTCGCTGCGCTGAATGCGGCGCTCGAGACAGCCTCCACAGCAACGGCGGTAGCTGGCGTGAGACTCATGACCGTCGATCACAGCCACCCCTAATCCGCCGATGCCGGGCAAGGCCTTGTTGCGCTTGAGGCGTTCATACAGCTGCCGAATCGCTTGCCGCAGCACGGCCGTGTCGAGCGAGCTGTAGACGCGGCCAATGGTGTCCGCGCTGGGCAGCTTGCGGCCCAGCCATTTCTTCCAAAACGGCGCCCCCTCGAGCGTTTCCAAAGCGTTCAGGCTGCCCAGCCGGGCCCAGAACAGCGCCAGCGTCGACTCGACGACAGCGCGGGTGGGGATGCGCGGCTTGGGGCGGGAATCCGAGACCCCGGCGAGAAGGCGGCTGCGCAGGCCGTAACCCTTCTCCGCGTACTGGATCAGACGTCGAAGAACGTCACTCCTCCCGGCGGTCTTGGAGCCGCTTCCACTCGCGCTCGGAGACCTCTTCGAGCAGCCGCTCGAGCTGTTGATAGTCGGCTACGGCCTGGCGCACGCGTTGCTCCCAGCTGCGCGGCACGAACAGCTGTTGCACCTTTCCCCGGCGCGAGCGCACCAGATAGAGCGAGGCGTGCAGTTGACCCTGGGCGCAGCGACAGTTGGGCTTGCCGCAGACGCGTTGGCGCGGCGCCACGGTGCCATGCAGCAACCAGCGGCCGTGGACCAGCTGGGCGATGCGGGAGCGCAGCTTACGCTCGGCATCGGCGAGGCTGGAGCGAGCCGGGGCTGCCTTCATGACTGATATATATACAATACACCAGAACCAACTGCGCTGCAACTCCTCAACAGGAATGCGAATCTGCTCGGACCACAGGCCCAGCCCCAAACACCCGCTAAATCAATGGTTTCCGACCCTCAGGGAAATTGGATGCGGAACCGCTGGGATGCCCCACCGGTTATCGCCGCCTTCCGGGGCGTCCTTTTCCGGTCAACGGTCAACGGTCAACGGGTCAACGGCCTTGTTGACGTAACCGGAGCCCGATTGATAGGGTCTAGAATTGGCCTGCGGGCCCTCTACTCAAGGCGGAAATCATGGCCGACAGACAAGTTACGCTCAAAGGCAATCCCTTCACTCTTCTTGGTTCCGAGCTCAGCACCGGCGCGGCGGCTCCGGATTTCACCCTCAGCGGCAATGACCTCAAGCCCGTCACGCTCGCCGACACCGGCGACAGCGTGCGGATCTTCAGTGTCGTCCCCTCGCTCGACACGCCGGTCTGCGACGCGCAAACCCGCCGCTTCAACGTAGAAGCCGATAAGCTCGGCGGCGTCAAGATCTATACCGTCAGCTGCGATCTGCCTTTCGCTCAATCACGTTGGTGCGGCGCCGCCGGCGTCGAGAACGTCGTGACGCTGTCGGACTACAAAGACGGCAACTTTGGCGAAGCTTGGGGAACGATGATTGCCGAGCTCCGCATCCAATGCCGAGCGCTGTTCGTGGTGAACGAGCACAACACGATCACCCATGTCGAGTATGTGCCCGAAGTAGCCGAGCATCCCAACTACGACGCCGTTCTCGCGGCGGTCCGTTAGGTTTTGAACAGCCGCTATCGCAGGAAAGGCGAGGCATGCCTCGCCCCTACAGCCCTTGCCGCCCGATGTAGGGGCTTGGCATGCCAAGCCCTTCTCGGACTTTCCCCTTAGTAGTCATAGGGTATCCGCCGCATCCGCGGCAGTACCTAAAGCCTATGTACAGCATCGAGCGCTCGCCTTTCAATAAAGAGCAGAGCGCAGACGATGAACAGTCCGGATCGTATTCGCGTCGCCATGGCGGACGACCATCCTGTCTTTCAACAGGGTGTAGAGACGCTGTTGAGCCTCGAAGACGACATGGAAATCGTCGCTCGAGTCAACGACGGGGCCAAGGTCGCTTCGCTTCTCGAGGAGCATGCTCCCGACATTCTGCTCTTAGATCTACGCATGCCGGGAATGGGCGGCCTCGATACCCTCAAAAACATCCAATCGGAAGATCATCCGACCCGCATCATCATCCTCACGGCGTCTGAAGATCAAGAAGAGTACGTGCAGGCCATCACCGACGGGGCGTCCGGCGTCGTGCCGAAGCAAGAAGCGACCTACACTCTCTCGGAGTGTATTCGCTCGGTCTACAAAGGCGAAATCTGGCTAGGACAAGGCGCTCTGCCCTTGCCCGGCGAAGAGCCGGTCGAAGCGCTCTTTAACTAGCCCGCTGACGTCCGGAGCATCTGAACAAACGAGTCAAGTTTCGCCGTCACCCGGAGCCGCGCGCGTAAGGGGCCGTGAAGAAAACCTATTGTCGCGTCGGCGCGCGGGAGCGCCAAGCGCACGCCAAGCTCAGCGCTCCCAAACGCCGCCCCTGCCGAAACCGCAACTTCTGCGCCTCGACTCCTGATTGGCCGCCCAAGCGGCCCGGAAACGGTCGTTTCGGGCCGTTTCCCGGCCCTTTTCGCCCCCCCAACCGCCGCTACGCCGCCGCTTGCGCCGCCAGCCCGCACTCCGGCCCACGACGCCAGACCAGCCGGATCCAAGCCGCAATGTTGTACGCCAAAACCCCCCACAAAAGCTCCGATCGCGCCTTCCGCAGCCCTCGTACTCGAAACTTGCGCACCCCCAATCGCTCTTTCAACCAGGCGTTCGGAAACTCCGCCGTCTCGGACCGCTTGCGATACGCCGCCCGCCCACGCTCGCTCTCCATCCAGCGCCGATGTTTCGCCATCACCGCGTTCTCTTCGCTGCGGCTCAACGTTCGATGACCGCTCTTGGGGCAGCACTTGTGCCGCTGTGCGCATTCGCGACAATCAGCTTCTTTTGCCTGATACTGCCGATATTTGCGCTTCCGCTTCAGCGACGATCGCTGATACGTCAAGGTCCGCTGGGCCGGACACAGAAACGTGTCTGTCGCCTCGTCGTAGATGAAAAACTTCGGCGCGTAGCGCGGCCCAATTCCCGCCGCCTTCAACGCCGCCTTCGAGCCCTTGTCCGGCGCCGGCGCCGGCGTCGCGTATTCGATTTCAGCGGCTGCCAGCGCCTCGATGTTGGCCTGGTTGGCGTAGCCCCCGTCCGCTAACACTTGCTTCGGGGTTCGCTCGAAGCGCCCTTCCACATCGTCCAGCGTCGGGGTCAGCTGGCCCGCATCGGAGGCGTTGTTGGTCAACTCCACGCCGACCACGATCTTCTCTTTGGCGTCGGTCGCCAGCTGCGCGTTGTAGCCGAGTCCCCAACCGCCGTTGGATTCGTGTTGCGGGCGCGCTTCCGGCTCGCTCTCGCTCACCCGCGCCTGGCGTCGTTGCTCTTCGTCGCGCTTGCCCGCTTCGACCTTGGGCAGTTCCTCCAGCGCCTGCTCCATCCGCTCGACTCGCTCCCGCAAGGTCCGCTTACGCGCCGCCTGACGCCGCCGATTCGAACCCTCGTCGTCGGCTTCTTCCGAGAGTTGACGCACCGCTTCGCGCGCTTGTTCGAGATGCCGCTCGAGCGTCGGACGCCTGCGTTGCGACCCGCCCGAGGCTTGCGCCCGGATCCGCGTGCCGTCGACGGCCACCTGCTCGAGATCCACCAGCCCCTCTTGACTCAGCTGCGCCAATACCTGTGTCAACAAGTTCTCGAGAGCTTTTGAGTGGAATACCCGAAAATCCGAAAGAGTGTGATGATTGACGACCGCCATGCCGCACAACCACTCCAACTCCGGCCGATAGCGGCTTTGACGCGCGATCTCACGCGCCGAGCTCATCCTTTCCGAATACGCCCAGATCCAGATCGCGACCAGCAACCGCGGATCCCATGCCGGCCGCCCGGCGGACTCCTTGCGGGTTTCCAGATGAGCAGCGAAGCCGGACAGGTCGAGCATGCCGCTCAGCTCCCAGATGGCGCGCACCAGATGGTCGGCCGGCACGAGCCGTTCGACGTCGATCGCGGCATAGGTGAATTGGTCGCGATTGGGCTGTCGCAGCTGCAGTTGGTCAACGGGCACGGCTTGGCGCGGCTTGGCGGGGCGTTGCTCGAGCTCGACTAAGACCTGTTGTTCGCCCATATAATAAGGGCGTTGGACGCCGCCGCCAAGTTATCCGAACATTCGTTTGCCCTCATGTTTTATCCCATTTTGATCCACTCGCGCCATTCCGAACCGCCCCAGGGGAGCTTCGGCGGCCACGACGGGTTTATTTCACAGCCCCTCAGCAAGCGGTTGCCCAGATACCGACAACCGCTTGCTTACGCGCGCGGCTCCGGGTGCGCGATGCCTCGTCGGTTTGAGGTCGCAGACTTCGCTAGACGTCCGACACCGCTTGTGCCCCGACCTTTAGGTCGGCGGTCCGACCCCGATGTGAACATCGGGGCTCAGGCGAGAAAGGCGGGCTAGCTTCTCCTGAAACCGGGGTCGATCGAACACTTCCTGGTTCACGATTCCATGCGGCGCCCGCCCGTTGAATAGCTCCAAGATGTTGTCGCAGGCCTCGCCGGTGTTGTCCCGGCCGAGGTCTTCGGTCCAGGCGATCGCATGCGGGCTTAGGATGACGTTCTCCATCGCCAACAACGGGTTTGATCGATCAACCGGCTCTTGTTCGAACACATCGATCCCGGCCCCCACGATCCAGTTCTCACTTAGCGCCTTGATCAGGGCGGCCTCGTCGATGATTGGGCCTCGCGAGGTGTTGATGAAGTAAGCGTCCGGCTTCATCAACCGAAAATGCTCTTCGCGAACGAGCCCGCGCGTGGAAGCGTTGAGCAGCGTGTTCACCGTGACGTAGTCGCTCTTGCGGAACAGTTCTTCCATCGAAACCGGCTCGATGCCTGCTGCACGCATCGCGTCGGGGTCAGCATAGGGGTCGTGCGCGATCATTCTCCCGAAGCCTAGCGAGCCGGCCAGCCGAAACAATTCCCGGCCGATGTTGCCGCAACCGAGCGACCCCAGAGTCCTGCCGCCGATGCAGACTCCGAGGCGGCCAATGTCTTTGATCCAACCGCCCGAGCGAATGACCTGATCCTTGCGGCGGAGATTCTTTGAGACAGCCAGGATCAGCGTCAGGATGCCCTCGGCGACCGGCCGCCGGACGGCGTTGGGTGTGATCGCCAAGGCAACGTTGGCTTGGGTCATCGCCTCGGTGTCAATCGAGTCGTAGCCCACTCCCCAGCGTGCGATCACGGCGGTCCGCTCGACGCCTCTGAGCGCCTCCGAGGTGATCTTGATTCGCAGCGCCAGGACGGCGTCGACGCGATTGAGGTCTTCGGGCTTGGGGGCGTCTTCGCCGCGAGCCGGAAGGACTTCCCACGCGATACCCGCGCCGCGGAATTTCGCTTCGACGGTCTCTTCCCAAAGGCCCTTGGCGCTGACTTCGAAATCGGCAGTCAGCCCGACTCTAAGCGGCTCTCTCATTGGCGGAAGGGCTATGCTACCATGGCGGCAATTATGTCGAAAAGTCGCCGAGAATTCGTTAAGACAGCCGCGGGAATGAGCCTTGCCGCCGCCGCGGCCGCCGCCAATAGTGAGATCCCGAAGCGTCGCTTCGGCAAGACAGGCCTCGACGTGACGATCTTCGGCCTCGGCGGCGCCACCCACGGCAATCTGCCCGACGAAGCGACCGCCGTAAAGGTCATCCAGGAGGCCCGCGACCTCGGCGTGAATTACTTCGATAGCGCGGCCGCCGGCGCCTATGGGTTGAGCCAGAAGCGTCTCGGCGTCGCGCTTCAAGGCGACAAGAGCGTATTCATCGGCACCAAGACGCGCAACCGCAGCTACCTCCACTGCGAGCTCGATCTCATTCAGTCGCTTGCGAACACCAAGCGTGACTATCTCGACCTCTACCAGGTCCACAACGTGATGAGCGAAGAGGACATCGAACAAATCTTCGCCCCGCGCGGCACGATGGAGCTCGTCGAGAAAGCCAGGAAAGACGGCAAGGTTCGCTACGTCGGCTTCACCGGCCACATGGACCCCAATGTCCACAAGAAGATGATGGGCATGTATGACTGGGACACGATCCTGATGCCGCTGGGCATCAGTGACGGCGCCCGTAAGGATTTCTCGTTCGAGCACACCACGCTCCCCCACGCCGTCGACAAAGGCCTCGGCATCCAGGCGATGAAGGTCACCGGGTCGAGCAACATGCTCAAACAAAACCTCGCGTCCATTGACGAGTGTCTGCAGTACGTCTTCTCGCTGCCGATTTCGCTTGCCATCGTCGGCTGCAGCACGCCCGAAGAGGTCGAAGAGAACGTCAACGTCGCCAAGATGATGGGCGACTCGCAGCTGAGCAAGAAAGAAATGAACGGGTTGCGCAAGAAACTTGCGAAGGTTGATTTTGCCAAGGTCGAGCCCTGGAAAGTCGAAATGATGGGCAAAATGGCCGGCGCCCGCCGCTACATCGGCGACTAACGACGTGATCACCGCAGGCGGCGCCGCGGCCGAAATCCGAGCACCCTGCGTGAGCGGGGTGTCTTCCCATAGCCCTGGCGAGATTCACAACTGGAAACGGGAAGACCGCCCGCTGAGGGGCTGTGAAAAAATCGCCCGTTGAGCGCGAAAGACGGTCGAGGCATGCCTCGCCCCTACGGACGATCGTTTGTTTTCAACGACGTAGGGGCTTGGCATGCCAAGCCCGTCTTGCCGGAATTGGATCCCCGACATTTTTTCACAGCCCCTGACGCGCGCGGCTCTGGGCCGCTAAGGTTGAAGAGTGTTCCTGACGCTTGAAGAGCGGCTCCGTGAGGCCGTCCGCTCGCACATTTCAACCCGCTACCAACTCGACGTTGCAGTTGTCGTCGAGACTCCGAAAAAGAGCGATTTCGGCGAGCTCGCGCTGCCGGTTAGCTTTGCCCTGGCGAAGTCCCTCCGGCAGGCCCCCCGTAAGATCGCCGAAGAAATCGTCGCCGAGCTTCCCCCGGTCGAGGGCATCGCCAGCCTTGAAGTTGCGGGCGGCGGTTACATTAACGTCCGCTTCGACCGCGCCACGTACGCCGAGGGGTTGCGTGCTGGAAACTCCGCCTCTGCTAGCGCCGCCGGCGGGAAGATCATCGTCGAGCACACCAACATCAACCCCAACAAAGCCGCCCACATCGGCCACCTACGCAACGCCATTCTCGGCGATACCCTGGTGCGAATGCTGCGCGCCATCGGGCGCAAGGTCGAAGTCCAGAACTACATCGACAACACCGGCGTCCAGGTCGCCGACGTCGTCGCGGCATTCCACTTCCTCGAGCACAAGACCCCGGCCGACGTGCAGGCGCTCGTCGACGACCCTCACACCCGGTTCGACTACTACTGCTGGGATCTCTACGCGCGGGTCTCGCAACACTACGCCGCCAACAAAGACAGCCAACCCTGGCGCGCGCAGACCCTCAAGGCCATCGAAGAAGGCCAAGGAGAGCTCGCCGAGATCGGGCGAATCACGGCGGACGCGATCGTCAACTGCCACTTCGACACCATGGCGCGGATGGGTGTTGAGTACGACTTCCTGCCTCGCGAAAGCGAGATCTTGCACCTGAACTTTTGGTCCTCAGCCTTCGAAAAGCTCAAGGAGCGTAAGGCGATCCATCTCGAAGAAGAAGGCCGCCTCGCGGGCTGTTGGGTGATGCCGTCGGAGCTCTTCGGCGAACAAGCTCAAGACGACGAGACGGACGACAGCTCGTTCGAGCAGTCCAAAGTGATCGTGCGCTCGAACGGCACGGTCACCTACGTCGGCAAAGACATCGCCTACCAGCTCTGGAAGTTCGGGCTACTCGGCAAGGACTTCCGCTACGAGCCTTTCCGGACTTACCCGAGCGGACGCGAGGCGTGGGTGTCAACGGCCGAAGCGGGCTCTGGGAACGCTCCTGCATTTGGCGGAGGGCAGGCCGTCTACAACGTAATAGACGTTCGCCAGTCTTACCTCCAGGACGTCGTCCGCGCGGGCCTCGAAGCGTTGGGCCACGACAAGGAAGCCGAGAGCTCGATCCACTTCTCCTACGAGATGGTCGCTCTGTCCCCGCGCTGCTGCGCCGAGCTTGGGATCGAGCTATCAGACGAAGACAAGCGCCGGCCTTACGTCGAGGTTTCCGGCCGCAAGGGCCTGGGCGTCAAGGCGGACGACTTGCTCGACACGCTCATCGAAAACGCCCTCGGCGAAGTCCAAAGCCGCCACACGGACATCCCGGAGCCCGAGCAGCGAGTGATCGCCACTAAGATTGCTCTCGGAGCCCTGCGTTACTTCATGCTGCGCTTCACGCGGACGACCGTGATCGCTTTCGACTTCCAAGAGGCGCTGAGCTTCGAGGGAGAGACCGGCCCCTACGTGCAGTACTCTGCCGTACGCGCGGCCAACATCCTACGCAAGCTCGAATCACGAGGCGATCAGCTACCCGACTTTGACAATGAGCTGTCGGCGGAAGCCTTCGCCCGCCAGCTCGAGAACGAAGACTTCTGGCAGCTCCTGCTGGGGGCCTCACGGATGGACTGGACAATCTCAAAGGCCCTGGCAGCGGAAGAGCCCGCCCAACTCGCCCGCTACGCTTTCCAGGTCGCGCAGACGTTCAATAACTTCTACCACCGCTTCCACATCCTCAACGAAGAAGACCGCGAGAAGAAGGTTTTCCTGTTGTGGACGACAAAGTTCTTCCTCGACGAGCTCAGGAACGTAATGGACGTGATGGGGGTTCCCGCGCCGGAGGTCATGTAGCCTACATCCTCGGTTGCGTCCGAATCTCCACCTCATTCGGATCAATTCCCTCACGCGCCGGCTCGGGCAGCCGCCCCGACAGATTCGCCCAGGTCCAGACCAGCGCCGTCAGCGTCCCAAACCCCCCGGCCCAGGCTCCGATCGTGCGCGGCGAAACGAACTCCGACGCAAAACCCGCGACGGTCAGCGAGAGCATCATCGTTGCCCAGATCATCGACTCGATCGTCGAGTAAACACGCCCTCGGTATTCATCATCGACATGGCGCAAGAGCTGCGCCTGGTTCAGCGTCATCGAAACCCCGACGCCCGTGCGTGAGAGACACACAAAGATCGCCGCCAGCAGAAACGACGGCGCCTGGCTGAAGAGGATGTAGCTCAACCCGTGGACGACATAGCAAGCAGTGACGACCTTCTTGTATTTCTCGAATCGCAGGTTCCCCCCGATCTCGTGCGCCACAATCGCCCCAGTGAGAACCCCGAAACCCGCGGCGCTCCAGATGAACCCGATCCCGGTAGCGCCGCGATCAAACACCGCCGTGCCGAAGAGGCTAAAGAGAATCTGCGCCGCGCCGCCGCCAATAGCCCAGCCGCAACCCAGCAGCGCGATCCCCAGCAGCAGCGGCTTGCGCCGGAGGTAGCTGATCCCGGCCTTGTACTCGCGCCATGGCTGGGCGACATCTTGCTCGGTGAGGGCTTTGCGCTTTGCCGTGAAACCCTCCTTGACCTTCAGCAGGGTCACCATGGCCCCCGAGAAGAAGAATGACATGGCGTTGATGAGGAACGTGGCCTTGTAGCCGAGGCCGGCGACGCTGAGTCCGCCGAGCATCGACCCAATCGAAACGGTCAACGCCTTGGTTGTCTGCGTGAGCGAGTTTGCCGCGTGCAGCTCTTTCTCACTGGCGATCGTAGGCAAGATCGCTGTCCGCCCACTCGTGAAGAAAGGCGAGGCGAACATCAGCGCGCCGCTGAGGACGTAGATCGGCCAGATCGGTTCGTACGCAACAACCCCAATGAACAGCAACCCGAAAAACCCGCGCACGAGATCGCTGGCGATCATCAGCTTTTTGCGATCCATCCGATCGAGCGCAACGCCGGCAATCGGGCCGGCAAGAATCATCGGGATCGCCCGGGCGAGCATCACGCCCGAGACAACGGCGCCCGATCCGGTGCGGTCAAGGACCAAGCTGAACACGGCGATCGTGTTGAAGTGATCGCCAATTTCACTGACCAGCTGGCCGAACCAGGTGTAGCGATAGTTGCGGTTTCGCCGCAACAGCTTGAGGAAGTCGCCCAACTAATAGGATCGCACTGGACGGATTGTCCGGACACCGGGTCTGGTAGACTTCAGCGTCGCTCGTTCGAGAATCTCCATGATATTGCACCTTCATATCCTCGACACGATTGAGCGCCAAAACGCTGGGTTTCATTCTCAGTATTATCGAGGGTTGATGACTGAGGCCTTGACGGCTTGTCTGGACATAGCCGGCTGGCAACCGGGGGCTCGAATCACGTCCGAAGGTCTCTTCAACCGCGAATTCATCCTCGACTGGACGCCTGGCTCACTGCGCAGCCAAGAGTTTTGGCCCGACAAGACTCGGCTGGCGGAGTTCGGCGGGTACGGTGCAGCCTTATTGCTGTTTCCACTCCTAACGGGGTTGTCTTTCGATTTGCCCGCCGCTCAGCCCTCAGGCTGCGATTTCTACCTGTCTCGGCGCGACGGGGACAAAGAGCGCTACCGCCTGGAGGTCTCGGCAATATTGACCGGAAAGGAGAGCATATCTTCCCGGTCGATGGGAAAGGTCCATCAAGCAAGTCGATCAGACGACGAGTACCGCACTCCGGCGTACGTATTGGTCGCTGACTTTCGCTCCCTGATAGTCTCCATTGTGCGGGGCGGGCCGGACGTTCTCCGTGAAGGTGCTGATCCTCATGCCTAGCCGGCCTTCTCCGATAGAACAGGCAACAACTGAAACCAGATGTTCTCAAGGGCGTCCCTAATTTCACCTGGCGGGTTACCCTTCCAGCCCAGTAGGACATAGCGCTGGGCTTCCGGATACTTCCGTGCCTCCAGGGCTAGAGTAGCCGCCGTGAGAATCGTGGTGTACCGGTCCAAATCGGAAGCCACCGACCGCTCTAGATTCTTGACGGCCTCAGATGCCTTTTCGAACGCTTGTAGACGGAAGCGGGACGCCGCGAGATCGTCGCCACGCATTTCCGCCACTTGGGCCCGAACTCGAAGGTCGATCGCCTCGCTATGCGGGTCACTGGCGAGCGCAGGCTGTGCTCCCTCGTTTGGCATCTGATGAGTATCGCTCACAACTCTCGCTGGTGGCCCCAAAAACACCGATCGGTCGTTTTGCGCCATTACACAAGAGTGAGGTCGCTTCTTGCCCTAAGCCTAACATTCCGCTCCAAGTTTTCGGGTCGTCGACGGGCTACGGCGACGGGGCCGCTAGCCCAGGGCCGGGCAGCCGGAAGGGGCATAGCGGTACTTGCGGTTCCGCCGCAACAATTCGGGAAGTCGCCCAACTATTAGGATCGCACTAGGGTCCAAATCGGCCTAGCGCGTCCAGGCCGAAGGCCAATCGTCGAAGTCGCCGATCTCGTCGTTGTCGCAAAACAGGGTGAATAGCTGATCGTCGGGAAAATCGTTGATTCTTAATGTCCAGCAGCGTCCATCAACCACGGCTTCAAGCGGTGTCAGGGGATTGTCCGTTTCACGCCAGTCGATAGAACTGAGAAGGCAGGTTTCGAGCGACGGCTTGACGGTTCCGGTGGAGGTAGGCATTGGGTCTTGCTCCTTGAACCTGGGCGGCGCTTGTAGTTTATCAGCCGCCTCGCCGCTAGCAACGAGTCTACGGCCCGATTCGTTCTCGATGCACTTTCGATGATCTTCCCTGGGGGCTTCGGGTTTCGGAATCCCTCGGCCTACATGCGTGGCAACCAGACGCTCAAACGTCGGACCGTCGGGGGAGCCGTACTTGAAAGTCGACCGAGCCTCCGCGAACCGTCGCAGCCAAGGAGCCATCGACTGCCGCGCTTCAAACAGTGCGTCATGGCGAAGTTGCCAGGCTCGTTTCGCTAGCGCGCTCAATGCATGCCCCTCCGCTTCCAGCCGACGTAGCTTCCCGCGGATCCCATTGCAGCGCAGCCGGTAACGCCTACGAATCTCCTGGTTTGTCATTCTCAAGTGGGTCGAGGGTGGAATCCCAACAAATGTTGCGCAACAGATCCACGACTACAGCCCGATCTACGAGCTGTGCGCCGGCAGATGGCTTGGCGTCAACCCAACGATAGAAGAGAGCAGCGTGTCGGACAAGTGTGAAACCACCGGCGCGGCGACGCCGTCGCCCATCGCGCGATAAGCGTCGTTATATCGGCTAGGCAGGTTGTAGGTGTCGGGCGCGCCCCCGAGACAACGGCGCCCGAGCCGGTGCGGTCGAGGACCAAGCTGAACACGGCGATCGTGTTGAAGTGATCGCCAATTTCACTGACCACTTGGCCGAACCAGGTGTAGCGATAGTTGCGGTTTCGCCGGAGGAGCTTGAGGAAGTCGCCCAACTAATAGGATCGCACTAGAGGCCAAATTGAATTAGCGCTTCCAGCTCGAAGGCCATTCGTTGAAATCTCCGATCTCGTCGCCGTCGCACAACAGTGTATAAAGATGCGGATAATCCGGGAAGTCGTTGACTCGAACGGCCCACAGCTGGCCGTCGATTTCCGCTTCAAATGGCGTGATCGCGTTCCTGCCGGCTTTCCAGTCAACACTAGTGGCCATGCTGAGCCTTAAGGATCGCTTGAGTTTTACAGCGGGCGAGGACATATTTTTCCGTTCACTATTCAGCCGGAGCGTCGGCACGTAAAGGACATCGGCGTTTCCCGATCTGAGTTTAACACCGACCTGTGCCAGGGCTTTCTGCTAGAGGCCGAGATTCTTGTTCCCTTCCGGGTTGGTCCGCACTGCGCTTTCGACAATCCTCCGATAGGCTTCACGCCGCGACAGGCCGTCTTTAAGGTGCTTCTCGACAAGCCACTCAAAAGTCGCACCATCGCGGGTCCCGTAGGCATCTACCGACTGCTTCTCTACGAGCGCGCGCTCCCTTTCGGCCATACCGGATCGAGCCTCGACCAAGGCATTCCTGCGCAACTCCCATGCACGCCGAGCTCGAATCTCGACGGAGACTCCCGCGATCTGCATGTCGTGCAATCGCCGCGGAATCTCTCTGACCAGGCTTAAGTACCGTTGCCGTACTTCCCTGAGCTCACGGTCAGTCATCAGCTGAGGCTCGCATTTCGGAGGTGAGCGGAGAGAGTAGAACTTCGCTGAGCCAGCCAACGGCAGGCGGGACCACTCCGTCTCCCATCGCGCGATAAGCGTCGTTGTATCGGCTGGGCAATCTGTAGGTGTCCGGCGCGCCCATGAGCCTGGCGGCCTCTCTTGGAGTTAGGAGGCGCATCCGGACATGTCCGTCTTCCACGATCACAACCGTCTGGCGGCTCGAGCCGCCCTCTGGCGTGCGGATGCACCCAGCTAGGCCGTCAAAGCGTACTTCGGCGCGCTGCACGCCCTGCCGAGTTCGGCGATAGAGGAAGCCGATGTGTCGCCCCCCAGCCCGTCGTTGCGACTCGACTTTTTCGCGATTCGTCGGCGTCATCATCGCGAATAGGCGCTCGACTTCAGCCTGCGTCCGCCATGAGACGTTCTCCGGGTTGAGTTCGATTAGAGCGTCGAGCGTCTTGAGCTGTCGCCGCGGTTCAGGCAGTTTCCACCAGAGCCAGTGTTCGGCGACTGGGACAGGTAGGGCGGACGCCGCTGATATTACCGGCCTTGGGAAGAGCGCGCTAGATGCGGCCGATTTCCGGGTCAGGGCTGTGACGTCCCGGTCTCGGTCGACGGCCACTAAAAAGACCCTCGGACGCGACTGCGGAACGAACCACTTCGCATCGAGCACCATCGCCCCGAAGCGCATGTCGATCGCGGCCAACGCTTCACAAAGTCCCGAGAAGTCGTCGCCGTACAACAGCCCAACAACGTTCTCGATGACGATCAACCGGGGCCGCCGACCGGCCTGGTGAAGGTCCCTCATTAGCGACCAGAACGGCCAGAATGCACCGCTACGGGGCGCGGACATTCCCCGCCGCCAGCCGGCCAGCGACAAGTCCTGGCAGGGGAACGACGCCCAGGCCATCTCCGCGTCGGGTAGATCCGCCGCCTCCAGGTTGGCAACGTCGCCGACCCCCAGCTCACCTGAGCCAAAATTCGCCCGATAGACCTGGGCCTTCTTCTCGCTGTTGTCGTTCGCGAAAACGCATTCCCAATCCGGCTCAAGTCCGAGTCGGACCAGGCCAGCGCCGGCGAAGAACTCAAGAAAGCGCGGGCGTCGGCTCAAACGCCGACCTCGCGAATCGCCTCCAGCTTGTCGTCGTGCAGATAGGCGTAGCGATTCACCCAATAGCCATGCTTGCCGGCGTCCCGGGCGACTTCGAGCCGTTTACGGAAGTCGTCGAGCGGACCGTAGCCGTGGGCCAGAACATAGACGGGCGTATCGCCGGCATCCGCCTGCGCCTGGGCGATCTTACGGGCCTGCGCCTTCGCACCGACCGGGTGCGGAACGTCGGGCGGCGGGTAGGAATAGTCCTCCAAGCGATCGAAACCCCCGTCGTCGGCCAGGTCCAGCGCGCGTACCAGAAACTTCGTCAACAACTGATTCGACAGCCCCGGATTCGCCTCCATGATCTGGTCGCCATAGAAGCGCAGCATCATCGGCCAGTGCATCGTGTAGAGCTTGCAGCTGATTGCCGTCGACACGCGTGCGACGCGCCGGAAATCCATCCCCGACGGAATCGTCCACGGCGGCGGGAAGGCGTTCGGAAGCATCTCCATGCGCTCGCCGCCCGCCTCGTTCATCACCCGCCGGAAGCCCCCCAGCATGTCTTCGACAAGCCGCGCCTTAAACCGCAGCCAATCGCCGACGCCCGGATAGTCCGACATCAACCGCAGCAGGAAGTAGCGGCCCTGGTCTTGGTCGTCGACCCAAGCGCGCAGATCCGCGTCGGCCAGTCCGCCGTGAATCTTCGAGTACAATCCGCCAACGTCTCGCTTCATCGCCTCGAAATCAAAACCCATCCTCCCCGCCGCCCGCATGGCATGGTCCGAGAAGTCAAGAAAAACCGAGTCCAGGAAGTACGGCGGATACTCCGGCCAGTCGTAGCGCATGCCGTCGAGGTCGGGGTAGTTCTTGAGCAGATCGCGAATCAAGGCGTGTTAGTACTCCAGGATCTCCGGGCTGGCCAAGCTCCCGTTCTTCGCCAGCCGCCGGGGGGGGATCCGCCCGTCGGGCAATAGCGCCCTGTCTTCATCAACCGGGCCTCCAAACTGCACGCGGTACCCCGGCGGAATCGCCGCCTGCACCTGGAAATACACCTTGATGTGGCGCGCCTGGGCCGCCCTTACAAAATCCTTCAGGATGTGACCCTGGCTCCGCGTCAGCTCAGTCGGCTCGGCGGGCTGATAACGCAGCCCGGAGTAGAGGCTCTTGTCAGGGACAAAGCTGGGAGCAGTCGTCACCCAGACTTCGCGTTTGCCAAACAACGGACGATCGAGCAGCCGCACCGCCCCCGCGCCGGCGTCGGCCGGAGGTTCGCGGTTCCCGGTCTCCTCGTCGGCCTCCTCCATCAGATAGGGCGACGTCGTAACGGCGTTAACCCCAATGCGGACCATGTTGTCGAGGACGCCGTCCACACCCTCGCTTTGGATGTATTCCGGCAGGACTGTGATACCGAGTAGTTTGGGCATGTTGTTTAGTCGTTGCTACTTAGTTCTTGAGGTTGCCGACGTACTGTACTTCTTCGGTGACCTCGAAGCCGAACTCTTCGCGGACACGCTTCTTCAGTTCGAGGATCAGCTTGCGAAGCTGGGCGGCCGTACCGCCGCCGGCATTGTAAATCAAGTTCGCATGATACGACGCGATTTCGATGCCGCCCTCGCGCATCCCCTTGGCCCCAACCCGCTCCAAGAAGTACGCCGACGCGACCTTTCCCGCCCGTACGGCGGCCTCGGGAACCTGGCTGGCTGCGTCTTCGGGCAGATCCTTGAGAAAGAAATTCTTAAAGATGCTGCCCGCGCAGCGCATCGTCGGCGGAAACTTTTCGTCGCGAACTTGGCGGATTCGTCGCGCCTCCTCCCGGAGCTCTGCCGGATCGGCGGACTCCATCTCGAGCCGAGTCGACAGAATAATCCAGTCCTTGCTCCGCTTGAAAACACTTTCGCGGTACTCGAACTCGCAGCCGGTCCGAGTCTGGAATTCAGCGCCGTCGAAGTAGCGAGTCTCCACGTGGATCTCGTCGATCTGCCGGCCGTAGGCCCCCGCGTTCCCGTAGACCGCTCCGCCGACAAGCCCAGGGATCCTCTCAAGAGTGTGCAAGCCCGCCAGGCCCGCGTCGATGGTTGCGGTCACTAAGCTCTGCAGCGCCGCACCGGCCTCGACCTCGACGCGGTCCCCGTCGATCGTAATCCGATCGCCCGCAAACTTCAGGATCAAGCCGCGGAAACCTTCGTCGGCGACGATCACGTTCGACCCATCGCCGAGGATGTAGACGGGGCAGCCCGCGTCGCGGCAAATTCGTACTGTCCGGGCGACGGCCTCCGGTTCATCAGCTTCGACGAAAATGTCCGCCGGGCCGCCGATCCCGAACCGAGTCCGCCCGGCCAGCTGTTCGTTTTCTCGAACCTCGACACCGGCGATCCTGCGCACCTCATCTGCGACCGAAGACAATTCACCATTCTAGATGCGGCATGACTGCTTAACGTGTCGGTTAATATAGGTCCATGCCAACGCGCTTCCCCGGCTTCCCGCCAGAAACCTTGAAATTCCTCAAGGGACTCAAGAAGAACAACACCCGCGAATGGTTCAACGCGCGCAAAGACGTCTACGAATCGAGCGTCAAGGAGCCGATGAAGCAGCTGATTCTGGCGCTCGGCGAGGAGGTCGGAGAATTCGCGCCAGGCTTCGCGACCGACCCCAAGAAGGCCGCCTACCGGATCTACCGCGACACGCGCTTCAGCATAGACAAAACGCCCTACAAAA
Organism: Bryobacterales bacterium; assembly: GCA_965247515.1. Lineage (GTDB taxonomy): Bacteria > Acidobacteriota > Terriglobia > Bryobacterales > UBA6623. The sequence goes on from OZ252029.1 coordinate 4,925,861, forward strand.
CCCACATCGCCGGAATTTTCCCCCCAGGAAACCTCCCCAAGCACGCCGGCGCGGCATTCTACTTCCACTTCTCACCCGAAGAAGTTCTAGTCGGCGGCGGGCTCTACATGCCCGACCCGAAATCTCTCCTGGCCATCCGCAAACGTCTTAGCGCCGAGCACGCCGACTACCGCAAGATCATCGCGTCAAAGACCTTCAAGAGACTCTTTGGGGAAGTCGAAGGAGAAAGGCTCAAACGCGCGCCCAAAGGCTTCTCGCCCGACGACACGGCGGCGGATCTGCTGGTCCAAAAGCAATTCCTCTGCGGCGGATCGCTCGAGCCCGCGATTGTCGAGACGCCGAAATTCCAACGTGAGCTGATCAAGCATTTCAAGGCTCTCGCACCGTGGATTCACTGGCTCAACCAACCGTTGAAGTGATTGCTACCGCCGGACGGCGTAGGGGCTTGGCATGCCAAGCCCTCCTTGCGAGTCAGCTAACGGCCAAGGCCGGAGCTATTTCGCGCGATTGAAAATACTCAATCGTCTCTTGCAAGCCCTCCGCCAGCGACACCCGTGGTTCCCAGCCGAGCGCTTCTCTAGCCCTCGAAATATCCGGGCGCCGCTGCTTCGGATCATCGGCCGGCAGGTCTTTCATCACGATTTCGGACTTCGATCCCAGCAGATCCCGAATATGCTCGGCAAACTCGAGAATCGTCATCTCGGTCGGATTGCCAATGTTTACCGGGCCCGGCTCGGCGCTTTGAATCAGCCGAGTAATCCCCTCGACCAGGTCGGACACGTAGCAAAAGCTGCGGGTCTGGGAACCGTCGCCGAAAACCGTAAGCGGCTCCCCGCGCAAGGCCTGGTCCAGAAACGCCGGTACGACGCGCCCATCGTTGAGCTTCATCCGCGGGCCATAGGTGTTGAAGATTCGCACGATGTGGGTATCGACGCCGAATTCCCGCCGGTACGACATCGTCATCGCCTCGGCGAAGCGTTTCGCCTCGTCGTACACCGCGCGCGGCCCGATCGGATTCACGTTCCCCCAGTAGCTTTCCCGTTGCGGATGCTCCAGCGGGTCTCCGTAGCACTCCGACGTCGAAGCCAGCAAGAACGCCGCGCCTTTATCGCGCGCCAGGTCAAGCATGTTCTTCGTGCCCGCCGAGCCCGCCATCATCGTCTCGATCGGGTAGGCCAAGTAGTCGAACGGGCTCGCGGGCGATGCCATGTGGAACACGTAGTCGAGCGGTCCTTCAATCTCTGGCGGCTCGCAAACATCCTGCTCGATGAAGTGAAATGACCGGCGCCCCTTGAGGTGTTCGATGTTCTCGGCACGTCCAGTAATGAAGTTATCCGCCGTGATAACTTCCGCCCCATCGTCGAGCCAGCGATCACAAAGATGCGAACCAACGAACCCCGCGCCCCCTGAAACAAATATCCGCAATTGCGCTTTCCCCCTCTCTCTATGGTAAAAGATGCAACATGATTAGACGAGAGGCCCTCAAAAGTTTCGTTGGCGGAGCGACGACTCTAGCCGGTCTGCTGGCCGCGCGGCCCAGCACGGCTCAGGCCCAAGCAAACGCCCGCCGCGGCCTACCCGAGCTCGAAATCACAGACGTCAAGGCGGTTCTCACCGCCCCTCCAGGGCTCCCCCGTACTGTCATCGTCAAGGTCGAGACCAGCGAGCCCGGCCTTTACGGCTGGGGCTGCGCGACCTTCACGCAGCGCGCCAAAGCCGTCGTGACGGCGGTTGACGAGTTCCTGCGGCCGTTCTTGAAGGGTAAGAACCCCGACCACATCGAAGACATCTGGCAAACCATGTACGTCAGCTCCTACTGGCGCAACGGGCCCGTGCTTTATAACGCCATGAGCGGCGTCGACCAGGCGCTTTGGGACATCAAGGGCAAGCGCGCCAACATGCCCGTCTACATGCTGCTCGGCGGAAAGGCCCGCCAAGCGGCCGACGTCTACCGGCACGCGTCAGGCTCGAGCCTAGAGGAAGTCGAGGAACAAGCCCGCGGATACATCGAAGAAGGCGTGCGCCACGTGCGCATCCAGATGGCCATCCCAGGCCAGGCCAACTACGGCGGCCGCGTAGAAAACGCCTCCGGGCGCTCGGATTTCCTCGGGCCCCCCTCGGGCGGCTCGCACGACGAGCGAATGTACGAGCCGACGCCGTACCTGCTGAGCGTCCCGAAGCTGTTCGAGCACATGCGCGTGAACCTCGGCGACGAGATCGAGCTGCTGCACGACGTGCATGAACGTATCTCAAACGCCCAGGCGATGTGGCTCTGCAAACGTCTGGAAGAGTACCGCCCGTTCTTCATCGAAGACCCGCTCTCGCCCGAGCAAATCGGCTACTTCAAGCACATCCGCGAACAATGCACGACAGCCATTGCGATGGGCGAGCTGTTCAACTCGCCACACGAATTTGTCGGACTAATCTCCGAGCGGTTGATCGACTTCATTCGCGTCCACATCTCGCAGATTGGCGGACTCACCCCTGCCCGCAAACTAGCCGCCCTCGCGGAATGGTTTGGCGTCAAGACAGCCTGGCACGGCCCAGGCGACACCTCGCCCATCGGACACTTGGCCAACATCGCCCTGGACGTTTCCTGCTACAACTTCGGGATCCAAGAAGCCCGCACCTGGCCTGATTCGGTACACGAAGTCTTCCAAGGCTGCCCGCGTCTGGAAAACGGCTTCTTCTACGCCAACGAAGCCCCCGGCTGGGGGATGGAGATCGACGAACAACTCGCGGCGAGGTATGACGTCGACTCGCGCTACGACGAGCCGTTCGACTACTCCTGGGGCGTGACCCGCCGCCGCGACGGCTCGATTATCCGGCCGTGATGGCGAGGATGGTCCCGGAGAGTCCCGGCTGGCCGGTCAGAAACCACGCTAGTCTACTCGTGTCGTAGCGCGTCACTAGGATCGAGCCGTATTGCCCGCAGGGGGCTAGCCCGTCGGGCCTGGCTCGGACCGTCAAGTTCGCCTCGGCTCCGGCATCCAGCGGACCCTCAGTCGGCGTGACGCTCAGCCATGGGGCTTGCTGCTGAAAGCCTTCCTCAACGGTGAAACCGACATCCACGCCAGGATTGAATAAGTTCAATGTCTGTTCGACAGCAGAACCATCCTGGCTGACCAAAATGAACCCCCGCGGAGTCACGATCGTCGGCCGCGAGCCGAAGCTAAGGGTAGTGTCGAGACTGACGACGATGCTTCGAGGAGAGTTCGCCGTATCGGCCCGAACTTCAACTAAGCCAAAGTTCGTCTGAAAGCCTACGTCAGGGGCGCTTGGATCGGCGATGATCTCGACCGCTGGGCCCGGAGCGACTTCCGAGGTAACACCCTCGGTCGCCGACAGACTCAACCAATTTCCTCCGGAAAGGGTTCGAACCGACGCCGTCCAGTTCAGGTCTCCCGGGCCGGAGTTTACGACTCGAAATGTGTCGCGCAGCTTTGCGCCCCGGAAGAAGAAGCCGTTCCGTGAGAGAACCAGCGCGCGCTCGTCGCCGCGAACGATCAGTGTGATCGGGATCGTGGTGACTTCGTCGGTCCGCGGGTCGGTGACTGTGATTTCGCCCGTATAACCGCCAGCCGCAAGGCCGCCCGAATTTAGCGTGACCACGACTTGCTGACTGCCGAACGGCGTCACCGCGCCCGATTCTGGGGAGGCCGAAAGCCAGTCTCCGCCTGAATCAGTCCGCGAGACGACGTTGAAGCGAGCGTTCCCCAAGGAGCTGAGCTGGATGGTCCGGGCCGCAGTCGCCCCAGGCGCCACCGCAATCGGCGCCTGCAGTGACTGCGCTGAAACGTCAAGCGCCTCATCTCCGATCCGTGAGAGATCCGTTTGCCGAAAGGTGATCGTCATCGAGTCAGTGAACGGCCGGTCGAACACCGTCTCTGTCGTGCTCAGTAACGCGCAACCGACGAGATAGACCGGCTCAACTCCCGGAGCAGGCCGCTCAACCTGGAAAGGGGCGCGCCGCATGGAAGTGTTCTCGAAGTTGAGAAACGTGAAGAACGTGCCGGGGGTGAGATCAAAGAACCGTGGATCGTGGCCGCTCTCGGCCCCGGCTCCCGGATTGATGTCGCTCGAGATCCTGCACTTTGGCGTGATCCGAACCGGTTCGGCCCCGACTTCGGCGGTGAACGAAACGAACGCCCGGAACTCCGCTCGGCGACCGGCCAGGGCGGGGTCAATCTCAAAGAGGTTTTCGGCGCCAGGAAGGAACGAGTATTCGCGTCCCTCGAACAAAACGTCGACTCTGTTCAGAGTAATCGACCCAGTCTAAGCCGCGACCGGCACGACGCCGGCTAGCAACAAGAGACAGAGCGGAAGAATCCCTAACAACCGGCCAGCTCTACGCATCTACACCTGATCGTAGCGTGGAGCCTTGCAGAACGAAGCCGCGAATCGTGCTATCAGTCGCCGCGCGCCGCGTGCAGCCCGCCCGCCAGGCCGCTGACCGCCTCCCACATCACCTGTGTGTCGGAGGCGCATCCGATGAGCTTCATGCCGTGCTCGATACACACTTGCGCGAATTCGAGATTGCGAACCTGAATCGCCGGCCACTTCCCATGACGCTCGCAGGCCGCGACGACTTGGTCAATCGCGTCGAGCAATTTCGGACTATCCCATTGGCCTGGCACGCCAAGCGAAATCGATAAGTCGGCCGGGCCGACGAGCAGGCTGTCGAGTCCTTCGACGGCCGCGATTTCGTCAAGGTTGGCCAAACCGGTGGTTGATTCAATCTGCGCAATGACCAGGACCTCGCGGTTGCGGTGTTCGATGACCTTGTCCATCGGGCTCGCCTCGTAGCCGAGCTGGGTCATCCCAAGGCCATATCCGCGAATGCCGGCCGGCGGGAACCTCGTCCAACTCACCGCTTTTTGAAGCGCCTCCGCCGACTCGGTGCGTGGAAAGATAATTCCCTCGGCGCCGCTGTCGAGCGATCGGGCGACCAAGTCGTACTGAAAATCGGCCACCCGGACGACCGGCGTGATATCAGTCAGCAGAGCGGTCTTGATGATCTCGTTAAGAACATCGGGGCCGAACGCGCTGTGCTCGGAGTCGACGAAGACCCAGTCCATGCCGGCCTTGGCCAACATCCGAGTGACCTCGGGCGACGCCAGGTTCGTCTGGCTGATGCTAAAGGCGACTTTGCCTTCGCGGAGCAGTTTTTTTGTCCGGTTTTCGCGCATAGGCGGATAGTATCTCAGATTCATCCCACGAAACGATTGCGTTCCTGCCCCTACAGGACTAGCATCAGAGTGAACCAATTTTTCCCTGGGAGGTGTAAGATGGAAGCTGCGATTCGGTTGGCCGTGCTCGGAGTGCTTACCGTCGTGCTGGCGTCAGCTGCCGTTCCGCGCCTGATGTCGGTCGAGCCCGAAGCCGTCAAGCCTGGCGATCAAGCGACCGCTAACGGTTCGAACCTCGATTCCACCAACGTCACCAAGTTCTTTCTGACAGCGGGTGGCAAAGACATCCAGGTCAAGATGGACGAGCAGACCGCGGACTCGATTACGTTCACCGTGCCGGCCGATACCGAGCTGGGCAACTACAACTTGATGGTGCAGACCGGCGGGCCCACTCCAGCGTTGATGGAGCAACCCGTCATTTGCGCGGTCGACGACGCTGAAGGAATCGAGAGACGCGCAAGAGAGCTCGAGGAGTTCCTGGCCGACCCGGAGCCCGAGCCGGAAGCTGAGCCTGAGCCCGAGCCGCAACAGTAGGCCTCTTTCCGAGCACCCTGCGTAAGCTGGGTGTTTTCCGGCTCGTCGCGCGGGGCAAAAGGAAGACCGCCCGCTGAGGGGCTGTGAAAAAATGTCGGGGATCCAATTCCGGCAAGACGGGCTTGGCATGCCAAGCCCCTACGTCGTTGAAAACAAACGATCGTCCGTAGGGGCGAGGCATGCCTCGCCCGCCTTGCGGAACTACGTCCGTCTTGCAAGGTAGAAAAGGCGCCCCTCGGCGCGCGGCATGCCGAAGTCTTCTTCCGCATCGAACACATTCGGTTCGTCAAAGCCCGCCTCTAGCAGAGCCGCCACGATCTGCTCGGGCGGGTAGAGATATTCGTGGATCTCCAAGTCGGTTCGAATCCAACTCCCAGCGTCGTCGCGGAACAACGTCAGTTGTGAAACGGCCTCGCCTGGGCCCGGCTCGTATTGACTCTTCGAAAGGCACACATGATCAGGCCGGACCGCCGCCCAGGTTTCGCCAGCCGCAAAACGAAACCCGCGGTCGGTGTTGATGTCGAACACGAACAAACCGCCCGGGCGCAACGCTCGTGAAACGTTATTGAACACCGCTCGGACCTCATCAGCCGACCGCAAGTGATTCACGCTATCGAACACGCAAACAACCGCGTCAAACGGCTCCGGAAAGCTGAAGGCAGTAGCGTCGCCGAGGACAAACTCGGCTCCGGGCGCGTTCTCTCGAGCAAGCTCGATCATGGGCTCTGAAACATCGAGTCCCGTCACGTCAAAGCCGCAAGCGCCCAACCAGGCGGCTATGTGCCCGGCGCCGCAGCACAGGTCCAGAATCCGCGCCTTAGGCTGCAGGAACGGCAAAACGAAGTTCGAGAGGCCTTCTTGGGCGTCGGCGGTAAACGACTCGCCCCAGTAGAGGTTGTAGAAGTGCGCGAATTCGTCGTAAACGTTGGCGCTCATCCCAGCCTCTTCTTGAACAAGAAAAACAGGTTCTGAAAGCCGTCTTTCCAGGGGCTCAGCTTGACCTCGCCCAGGCGGGAGGTGTACATCACGGGGATTTCCTCAAAGCGTAGCCGGGGATGCTTGATGGCTTCGACCTTGATTTCCTCGGAGAACGCCATGCCATCGGATTCGAGCGTGATCTCCTTCAAGATCGAGCGCCGAAACACCCACATGCCCGATTGAGAATCAGCCACCCAACGCAGGAACAGGACCGACGTTGTGAGCGATAGGATCAAGTTGCCGATCTTGTGCTTGAAGCTCATCGCCCTCGAGTCGCGCACAGGGAAGCGGGAGGCGTTGAGGAAATCGGCGTTGAGGTGCTCGAACGCTCCCAGAAGGTACGAGATGGCGTCCACCGGATAGGAGTGATCTCCATCGAGCGTGATGATGATGTCGCCGGTGGCGTGCGAGAAGCCTTTCTTGTAGGCGCGGCCGTAGCCGCGCACATCTTCCTGGATCACCTTGGCCCCGAAAGACCGTGCGACGGCGGCGGTTTTGTCGGTTGAGCCGTTGTCGACAACGATTACCTCGTCGACATAGCCGGGCATCCGACTCAGGACTTCATGCACGCCTTGCTCCTCGTTCAAGCAAGGAATGATCGTGGTAATGGACCAGTTCTTGTACACGGCAATGCTTGGACGTTTAGGGCCCGGTCACCGGCCTTCTCTAATCTAGCCCAGTCCTTTGGGCTGGGTTTGGAGGCCGCAGCGGCTCCCCCAACCCCTTGCATTTCAAGGGAAGACCCCTACGGCGGCCTCAGTCCCGCGTCAATTAGCCTGCCTGAAGGCGAGCACGGCGTTGAGGCCGCCGAACGCGAAGGAGTTCGACAGCGCCGCCTCGACTTGGACCTGGCGCGCGCCTTCTTGTAGATAGTCCAGATCGCATTCCGGGTCCGGATCGCCAAAGTTCGCCGTCGGCGGAAGAACCCCGTCGTGAATCGCAAGCGCGCAAGCGATCGCCTCGAGCGCTCCGGAGGCCCCCAGCGCGTGACCATGCATGGACTTGCTCGCCGAAACCGCCAGTCGATCGGCGTGCGAACCAAATACCTGACGGATGGCCCGCGTTTCGATCAGATCATTGAGCTTGGTGCCGGTGCCGTGCGCGTTGACGTAGCCCACCTGCTCGGGCGCGATTGACGCATCGGCCAGCGCCGCTTGTATCGCCCGCGCGGCGCCGGCTTGCGAAGGGTCGACAATGTGACCGGCGTCAGAGGACATCCCGCAGCCTGCCAGTTCAGCGTATATGCGCACGCCACGAGCCTGCGCGGCATCGAGCGGCTCGAGCATGAGGAATCCCGCCCCTTCGCCAAGAGTCATCCCCCGGCGGCCGAGACTGAACGGGCTACAGGGCTCGGGCGAAAGCACGCGTAGCGCCTCCCATGCCTTCCAGGTCCCCAGCGTGATACAGGCTTCGCTCCCCCCGGCCAATGCAGCGTCGGCCACGCCGTGTTGAACGAGCATCGCCGCCTGGCCAATCGCGTGATTCGCGGCGGCGCAGGCGCTCGAGACCGTAAACCCCGGGCCGGTCAACGACAGATCGATCGATACCTGTGAAGCCGCCGAGCTGCCCATCACCCGCGGGATCACCGTCGGACTCACACGCGGTTGGCCCTCGCCGTAGAGCTTGTAGAACGCTTCGTCGTCCGTCGTCTTGCCGCCAACCCCGGAGCCAAGAACGATTGCCGTCCGCGCCGCCAGGCCGTCGCGGCTCGGATCAAGTCCGCTGTCGCCCAGGGCCTCTCGAGCGGCGACGATTGCGAACTGAGCAAAACGATCAAGCAGGGCGCACTTCTTGGGTTCAAAGTAGTCGCTGGAGTCGTAGTCGCTCGCCTCGGCCGCGATCGCCACGTTGAGTTTCGCTCGCGGCAGCAGCGTGACCGGGCCGATGCCGCTTTCCCCAGCTGTGACCGACTGCCAAAACTTCTCGACCCCGACGCCAAGGGCGCTCACACACCCAAGGCCGGTGATCGCAACCCGACGCCTCAAGGCGCCGCCTCGGACTTCGCCGCGAGCAGTTTTTCCACTCCGTTGATCACGTCCTGAACCCCACGCAGGGCCTTGGCGTCGTCGTCGGAGACGCTAATGTCGAATTCCGTCTCGATGGCGTAGAGCAGATTGACGCCGTCGAACGAGTCAATCCCCAGCTCGGCGAATGTGGACTCGGGAGTAATCTTTGCCGCGTCGACGTGCTGGTTTTCCGCGATCACGGAAACGACGCGTTCGGTTACGGTGTTGCTCATTCCTATTGCGGCTGATCCATATCAGCGATTCTCACGAACTCAAACCCCTCAGCCCGCAAGCGGGGCAGAATCGTCTCAAGCGCCCGCAGCGTCTCCTCACGGTCGGCCGCGGGACTCACGTCGCAACCGTCGTGAAGACACACGATACTACCAGGCTTAGCCCTTTTGAGCACCTTGCGGGCAATTCTCTTGGCGGGATACTTCCAGTCACCGCCGATCACCGTCCACAACACATTCCGCAAGCCGCGCTGCCGCAACGCCGCCGGAAGCCAGGGGCTCGGAATGCCGTACGGCGGCCGGAAGTGGCGCGGCGAGACGCCCGTCGCGTCCTCAATCGCGGACTGCGCGCGGGCGACTTCGTTCATCACCCCTCGCCGACCCAATCGCAGCAAACCCCGATGGCGGTAGGTGTGATTTCCGAGCTCATGCCCGGCCTTGGCGATTTCCTTTGCGGTTCGAGGCAACCTCTCCACGTTACAACCGCAAACAAAAAATGTCGCGGGGACATCGAAGCGGGCGAGCGTTTCCAAGAATTGCGGCGTCATCTCGGCCGGCCCGTCGTCAAAGGTCAGCGCGATCCGACGACCCTCGCTAGGGCCGCGCCGCAACCCCTCGCCCCATATGATCGGCGGCCAAGCCATGGCAATCCGAGCACCCTGCGTCAGCGGGGTGTCTTCCCTTTCGATCTGGGACTCGCTCTGGGAAAAGGGAAGACACCCCGCTGACGCAGGGTGCTCGGATTCCTATGGTAGCCTGCTTGCTGCCGTGGCCGACCAACCCCAACTCGAGCGCCGCCTGGGAACGCTCAATGCAACGACTATCAACATGTCGAACATGGTCGGGATCGGCCCGTTCATCGCGATCCCTCTGATCCTTGCCTCGCTCGGCGGCCCGCACTCCTACCTCGCCTGGCTGGTCGGCGTCGTTATTGCTCTAGCCGATGGGCTAGTCGTCGCCGAGCTAGGCGCCGCGCTACCCGCCGCCGGGGGGACCTACGTTTTTCTGCGCGAGGGATTCGGCCCGAAGAAATGGGGCCGGCTGTTGGCGTTCTTGTTCGTGTGGCAAATCATGTTCGCCGCACCGCTCGAGATCGCCTCGGGCAACATAGGACTCGTCTCGTACCTGAAGGTCTTCTGGCCGTCGATGACTCCGCTCGACCAGAAACTGCTGGCGGCCGGCATCGGCGTTCTGTTGATCTTCGCGCTCTATCGCCGGATCACCGATATCGCCCGGATCATGTTCTGGCTGTGGGCCGTGATGCTGCTCACGACCGGCTGGGTGATCGTAACCGGTGTGATGCACTTCGACCCCAGTCGTGCATTCGACATCCCGGCCGGGGCCTTCGACTTCGACCTCGCTTGGCTCACCGGCCTCGGCAAGGGAACCTCCGAGGTCCTGTACCTGTTCTTGGGCTACTACCAGGTCTGCTACCTCGGCGCCGAGGTCCGCAATCCGGGTCGGACCATTCCCCGGGCGGTAATGTTTTCGATCGTGGGCGTAACGGTGATCGACGTGCTGATCTCGTTCGGCTTCATCGGCGTGGTTCCCTGGCGCGAAGCGATGACCTCGGAGTTCCTCGGAGCCCTCTTCATCGAACAGGTATACGGGGAGTGGGCCGGCAAAGTCCTGGCGGCGCTGATCGTATTCACCGCCTTCGCATCGATCTACGCATTGTTGTTGGGATACTCCCGCGTGCCCTACGCCGCCGCCCAAGATGGTGTGTTTTTTCGCTGGCTTGGCGAGCTGCACGCGACCAAGCATTTTCCGCACCGCTCGCTGTTATTGATCGGCTCAATGGCCATCGTCGCGAGCTTCTTGAGCCTCGAACAAGTGATCGCGGCCCTGATGGCCGCGCGTATCCTGATCCAGTTCGTCGGCCATACGATTGCCCTGTTCCTGATCCGGGCGAATCGGCCCGACATCGAGCGGCCGTTCAAGATGTGGCTCTATCCCCTACCCGCGCTGATCTCGCTGGTCGGGTACATCTACGTGTTCTTGTCGTTAGGAGCGACGTTTATCGTCTTCGGCCTTGCTACCGTGGCGGCGGGGTCCCTCGTCTACCTGATCACGGCCAAAGCCCAGCGGGCCTGGCCCTTCGACCTTGCATAATGAAGAGGGTCGGTCCTGATAAGCCCATGTACAAGTTTGCGTATTCCATCGTCCTCCTCGTCTTCCCCGCGCTCGCCGCCGACCCGGAAACTGTGAAGTTCCGGCTGGAGCCCGCCGTGGGCTCCGCCTACGAAGCCGCGACAACGCATACGCGTGAAGTCGACCTCGGCGAGGGCAAACGCGTCGACAAGAGCGTCGGCAAGGTGAAGTTCTTCGTGGACAAGCACGCGGACGAATACCGCCTCAAGGCGACCACCGTCGAAACGCGCATCGAGCGCGACGGCCAACCGATTCTGAGCCCGATGCTGACCGCCAACATTGGCGTGGAGCTGATCTACGAATTCGACTCGGACGGCAAGTTGACCACCATCCGCGGATACGAAGGCATCCTCGAGCAACTCAAAAAGATGCTTCCGGCTCCGTTCGTCACCCAGATGACGCCGCTGTTCAACTCCGAGGGCCTCCGCAAGCGCGACATCGCTAACTGGGACGCCCGCGGCGGCCACTTGCTCGGCAAAGAAGTGAAGATCGGCGATGTCGAGACCAAGACCGAGCCTTTCGCATTGCCGACGCGCGGCACGGTCCAGACCAACGTCGAGACGACCTACGCGGGCTGGGTTGACTACGGTTCGGCCCGATGTGTGCGCATCGAATACAAATACTCGACCAACGAGGAAGCCCAGGCCAAGCTGACCGGCGAAGGGGAAAAGATCATCGACCCGACGACCCTGCGGGTGTACTCCGAGACCTCGGTCAAGCGCCTCTCGGGCGAGCTTGAAGTCCCCAACAAAGGCAAGCGACAAGTCAGCCTGGTCGAGACGCAGGAATACAAGACCTCCACGCTTTGACGACCCCAAGGTAAACCTTGGGGCTCAGCGCGGCCGGCGCTACTAGCCTGAGCCCCGATCTTTAGATCGGGGTTTTGCGAAGAACTAGCCCCCGTCGAACACCGCCGCAATCTTCCGCTGAACATCCTCGGCCGCCCGCCTCGGCGATTCAGCCTTGACGATCGGACGCCCCACGACGATGTAGTCCGCGCCGTTGCGAAAGGCCTGCCCAACATCGACAGTCCTCTTCTGATCATCGACATTCGCCACCGGCCGTATCCCCGGACAGACAACCAATAAGTTCCGCCCCAGATCCGCCCGCAACGCCGGCGCCTCGAGCCCGGACGAGACCACCCCATCGCAGCCCGCTTCGAGCGCCCTCTTGGCGCGCGAAAGAACCAGCTCCCGCGGCGTGCACTCGAACCCCAAATCCTTCAAGTCATTCTCATCGAGGCTAGTCAATACCGTCACCCCTAGCACCTTCAACGAGCCCTTCTGCTCACAGGCCGCCTGCAGCATATTCTGATTCCCGTGAACCGTCGCAAAAGTCACATTTCGCTTCTGAAGCCGAGCCACCGCGCCCGCAACCGTGTTCGGCACGTCGAAAAGCTTCAAGTCCATGAAGACTTCCTTGCCCTGCTCGACAAGCTCGTCGGCAAACGCGAACGCATCGCCCGTCATCAACAATTCCAACCCGATCTTATAAAAACCAACGCTGTCCCCAAGATCAGCAACGAGCCCGCGGGCGACCTCGGTTTCGGGCACATCAAGCGCCACGATCAATCGCTGGGCTGCTGGGATCGGTTTTGCGGAGAGAAAATTAGGGCTTAAGGAGCTCACAGTAGGGTTTGGGCTATTCTACCGCCCGCGCTGCGGGGGTCGCGAGCAGAGCGGGATCAGACCCGGTAAACCGCCCGCGAAATCGAACGTATAGAATGAAAAGAGTCGCCCCCTGTCCGCGCCCCAATCACGCGAGAGATTCCTTTATATGTTTCATAAGACCTGGCTTGCTGGCGCCGCTTTGTGCCTAGCCGCCGTCTCGGCCAACGCTCAGCCCCAGCTTCGGCTCCGAGTTCCGGCCCCTCTCACCCGCCCGATTTGGTTTACGCCCGGCAGTAATCAACCTTTTGCCGAGGGTGAGCTGTTCTTCAACGCGTTCAACGTTGGGGACGGCGCCCTCGCGGTTCAAGCCACGGCGGACTTCGACCCGTGGATCAACCTCACCGTCGCAGGGCCAGGGGCTTGCCCTTTCGCCCCGACGCGGACTTGCCGGCGAATCGTTGTAGAGTTTCAGACAGCGGGCCTTGCTCCGGGGGACTATCAAGGGTCCGTCGCTGTCACATCGCCCGGCGCGATAGACGCCCCCCAGACGCTTCCGATTTCGATTCACGTGGGAACCGATGTGCCCGATCGGATTGACCTCTACGTTCCCCCAGTCGACGGCGCAACCGATTCACTTGATTTCGAAACGCCGCAGGGGCCATCGCCCACCTTCACCCAGGCCGGCGACTTTCTGACCGTCAGCTCATCCGGCCTCGGTTCATTTCGGTTCTTGCACACCCATCGGATCGCGGGACGATACCGCGCCGGCGGGGCGGTGGCCGACATTGACGGCTCGATCGACCTCATCGGCTCGGATTTCGCCGCCGACAACCGCAACGTCCCGATCACCCTGCACGTGACCGGCGGTCCGATCGCTTCGCTGAGCGCCGCGACGATGACAATCGGCGCGGTCACCGGAGTGAATCCTCCCGATCAGCTTGTCGTCGTCTCGAACCGCGGTCAAGGCGACCTGGCGCTCGGCGGAATCGATGTGGCGACCGAATCCGGCGGCGCTTGGCTTAGCGCCGAGGACCTCGGGAACGGCATCGTCGCCCTTCGCGCAAGCGTCGACGGCCTGGCGCTCGGAGCCTATCGCGGGACGCTAACGATCAACGCCAACGCCGCGAATGCTCCGCTTGTGGTCGTCGTCGTGCTGTTCGTACGGGCGGACGCCGGGCCGCTATCGAGCTTCCGCGGCGCGGTCAACGGCGCTACTTTCGACGGCACGACGCCCCTAACTCCCAATCTGATCACATCGCTGTTCGGATCGCAGTTCGCGGGCGAAGTCCTGCAAGCGACGACTTTGCCGCTGCCAAAGGAGATGGCCGGTATTCGAGTCGTGATTGACGGGATCGAAGCGTCCCTGTTTTTCGTGTCGGGCGGCCAAATCAACTTCCAAGTTCCGCTTGAGCTCACCACGGGGGAGAAGTTCCTGCAAGTCTTCCGCAATGGGGCGCCGGGGAATCGAATCACCGTCAACATCGCGAACCGCTCGGCCGGGGTGTTTCTATTCGGCCGTGGACAATACGGGGCGATCGCCAACGCGACACAGAACAACTTCCCGCTACCGGCGCGCTTTTCAGCGCCGGGATTCAACACAGCCCCCGCTCGGCCGGGTGATGCCATCGTAATCTTCGCAACGGGGTTGGGAGCTGTCGACGCGCTTCTAACGGGTGGCGTGGCCGCGACCGCCGCACCGTTGATCAACGCCATCGACATACCGCTGGTGAACTTTGGCCAGTTAGTCTTCCGGGCCGTCGGAACGCCCTTCTTCACGGGCTTAGCGCCCGGATTCGTCGGTCTGTTCCAGGTCAACGTCATCATTCCGGTCAACGTAGCCGACACCGATCGCGTGCCGTTGGTCTTGGAGTACGCCGACGGCACCATGAGCAACACGGTCGAGATCGCGGTGCGACGCTAGTTCGCGCGCTCGAGACGACCCAGGAGGACAAATGGCCAAGTATTTTCTGGGTATCTTGAGCGGGGTGCTGCTCGCGTTTTTTGGAGTGATCTTCGTCGTCTTCGTGATCGCACTGGCGTCGGGCGGCGGATCAGTCAAACCCAGCATCGAAGAAAACACGGTCCTCAACGTGAATCTCACGGGCTCGGTCCCTGAGCGGATCGCGACCGACTTCTCGCTCGATTTCCTCAATTCCGAGCCAAAGCCAACCCTGCTCGGACTGCGACTTGCGCTTGAACGGGCCGCTGAAGACGATCAGATCCGCGCTCTCTGGCTACGCTGCGGCGGGCTGAACGCCGGCTGGGCCAATGCCCAGGAAATCCGCTGGGCGATTGAAAAATTCCGCGAATCAGGTAAGCCCGTGATCGCTTCGATGCAAATCGGCGGCACCCTCGACTACCTTGCCGCCAGCGCGGCCGACGAAGTCTATATGGCCCCCCAGGGTTTTCTTGACATGAAGGGCTTGCGGGCCGAGGTGACCTTCTACAAAGACATGTTCGAGAAGATTGGCGTTGAGCTCGAGATGGAGAACGTCGGCAAGTACAAAAGCGCCGTCGAACCCTATTCGCGCACAGATATGTCCGACGCGTTTCGTGAAGTGACCAACGAGATGCTCGACGGCATCTATTCGCAGCTCGTCGGGATGCTCGCCGAATCTCGCGGACTCGACGAAGACGCGGTCCGGGCCGCGCTCGACCAGGGCCCGTTCCTTCCGGCCGAAGCCGAGCGGCTCGCGCTCGTCGAAGGGTTGCTCTACGAAGATGAGCTCGAAGCCCGCCTCCACAAACTCCTCGACGTAGATGAGTTCAATCAGGTCAGCCTAAGCGCCTACATGCAGTCTCAGGACGACTTGTTTGGTTCGTCGAGCGAGAACAAAATCGCGGTCGTTTACGGTGTCGGCTCCATCATGCGAGGCTCCAGCGAGCACGATCCGATGTTCGGCATCGACGTGCTTGGCTCGGATAGCTTCTCGAAGACCCTTCGCGAAGTTCGCGAAGACGACGACATCGACGCAGTGGTCTTGCGGATTAATTCGCCCGGAGGCGACGCCTTCGCGTCGGACACCATGTGGCGCGACCTCCGACTCCTACTCGAAGAAAAGCCCGTTGTCGTCTCGATGTCTGATGTGGCGGCGTCTGGCGGCTACTACATGGCGATGGCTGAGGGCGCTCCCGTCATGGCATACCCGCTGACGGTGACGGGTTCGATCGGGGTGTTTTCAGGCAAGCTCAACTTGCGTGGGCTCTACGACAAGATAGGCCTCACTAAGGAAATCCTCACACGCGGAAGATTTGCCGACATCGACACCGACTATCGCAGCCTCGACGACTCCGAGCGACAGAAGCTACGAGACGGCATCGAGGCGGTCTACCAAACCTTTGTCCAGAAAGTGGCCGACGCCCGCGGCTCGAGCTGGGACGAGATCCACGAAGTCGCACAAGGGCGCGTCTGGCTCGGCACACAGGCGTTGGGCAACGGCCTCGTCGATGAGTTAGGCGGCTTCGAACGAGCCATCGCACTCGCAATGGAACAAGCCGAAATCGACCCGGACGACGACGTCCAACTGCTGAGCTACCCGGCGCCAAAGACCTTCATCGAACAGATCATGGAAAGCAACCGGCTCGTGTTCGCGCCCAAAGCCCCCGCCTGGCTCAGCGACGAGATGCGGACCTCTGCCCCAGGCCTGCCCGCTCTGGTCTCCGGCGGGATCTTGACCCTGGCGCCTTTCAACGTGACAGTCCAATAAGGACGTGGCGTACGGCTGCGCCGTGCCGCCTTGCAGCTATGCTGCAAGGTCCGGGGTATGATGTGCCGGTGCGACTGACTCTACTACTGGCCCTCTCCTCAACGGCGCTCGCCCAAAACCCGCTCCAACTCCCCGACTTCCCCGTCAACCTACGCCAAGGCGTCATGGTCGGTGAAGTTGGCGAAACAACCGCCATCCTACAATCCCGGCTCACCTCGACCAACCCCTACCAAGACGTTGCCTGGGAAGGCGTTCGCGGAGTCGAAGGCTGGGCCTATTTCGAAATCGCCGACAACGAAGAGTTCGCCAACCCGCGCCAAACCGATTGGCTCGAAGCGACGCCCTTCACCGACTTCATCGTCAAGACCAAAGTCTGGAACCTCCTACCCAACCAGCGCTACCACTACCGGCTCAAATACGGCCCCGAGAAGACCAATCTCCTAACCTCCGGCACCGCCACCTTCCGCACCCTCGGCGGACGGACCGAAGCCGCCGCCTACAGCTTCGCGATCGTCACAGGGATGAACTATTCGTTCTTCCACCACGTGGGCGGAGGTCGACGCCCCCCATACGACGGCCCAGACAAGCGCCTCGGCTACCCAGCGCTCGAATCGATCCTCAAGCTCGCGCCGGACTTCTTCGTTGGAACCGGCGACAACGTCTACTACGACCACCCCGGCCATCGCGGCCGCGCCCAGACCCGACACGAGCTAAGAAAGAAGCACCACGAACAGTATTCTCAGCAGCGCTTTCTCGACCTTTTTCCGACGGTCGGAACGTACTGGCTCAAAGACGACCACGACCACCGCTTCGACGACTCCGACGCGGTGAACCCCGTCCGAATCCGCGCCCCCAAGCAGCTCGACTACTACCCGCGCACCAACATCTTCGAAGGCGAATCCGGCTCCGGTTTCGCGCCCGTGCACGACCTAGGCGTCCGTGTATTTCGCGAGCAGCTACCCGTCGTCGACCCCGGCGACGCCAACGCCCTCACCTACCGCACTCAACGCGTCAGCCGTGACTTGGAGATCTTCATCGTGGAAGGCCGCGACTACCGCAGTCCCAACGACATGCCCGACGGCCCGCTCAAGACCATCTGGGGCGCCGAGCAAAAAGATTGGCTCAAGCGCAGCCTGACGATGAGCGACGCGACCTTCAAGCTGCTGATCTCCGCCACCCCGATGGTCGGCCCCGATGGCGCGGACAAGGTCGACAACCACACCAACCTCGGCGGCTTCCGCCACGAGGGCGACGAGTTCTTCGAGTGGCTCGTCGAGAACAAGTTCGACCCCGACGAGTTCTTCATCACCTGCGGCGACCGCCACTGGAAGTACCACTCGATTCATCCGAGCGGGTTTTCCGAGTACGCCTCCGGGGCGTTAGTCGATGTGAACTCACGCCTCGGTGAACCGCCAGGCGATGACACAACGACCGACCCCGACGGGCTCATCAACCAGGTCTACAGCGACCCGGAGTCGACCGGCGGATTCCTGATCATCGACGTCAAGCCCGATGGCGACGGGGCCGTGGCGACGTTCACGATGTACGACGAGAAGGGCAAGCAGCTCTACCAAGACCAGAAACGGCGCACTCGATGAGGGTTCTCGTTGCACTAGTGGCAACGGTCGCCTTCGCGGGCGAGGTGACCACCGAGCGGCTCAACAACGCCAAGTCGGAGCCTCAGAACTGGCTCAGCTACTACGGCACGTACGAGTCGTGGCGCTACAGCGAGCTCGACCAGGTCGATCGTTCGAATATCGGCAACCTAGCGCCGGTGTGGGCGTTCGAAACGGGTATGCCCGAAGGTGGGATGCAGTCGACGCCGCTGGTGGTTGATGGCGTGATGTACCTCACCAGCGCCCTCAACAAGATCTTCGCCCTTGACGCCGCCAGCGGCGAGCGGCTGTGGACCTACGCCTACAACTTCGCCGACAAAGGGGCCATCCCGCCGCTATACGGGACCTGGAACCGCGGCGTCGCGATCTGGGAAGGTCTCGTGTTCATGGGCACGCTCGACAATCACGTCGTCGCGGTCGACGCCGAGACCGGCCGCGAGGTGTGGGATGTCGAAGTCGAAGACGCCCGTCAATGCGGCTGCAGCATCACGGGGGCGCCGCTTGTCGCCAAAGGAATGGTCATCACCGGCGTGACCGGCGGCGACTCGGCGCACCGCGGCTACCTCAACGCCTTCGACGCTAAGACCGGGCATCACCGCTGGCGCTTCTGGACAATCCCGGGCCCGGGCGAGCCGGGTAACGAGACCTGGGCAGGCGACAGCTGGAAGCTCGGCGGCGGATCGACCTGGATGACCGGGACCTACGACCCCGAGCTCGATCTGATCTATTGGGGCGTCGGCAACCCGGCGGCTGACTTTTGGGGCGGCGACCGCGAGGGATCGAACCTCTACACCGAATCGATCGTCGCTCTCGACCCCGACACAGGCAAGATCAGGTGGCACTACCAAGAGATCCCGCACGACGTCTGGGATTACGACGCGGCCTACGAAATCGTGCTCTTGGATATGGAGATCAAGGGCCAGCAGCACAAAACTATCTTGAACCCAAACAAAAGTGGTTATGTTTGGATACTTGACCGTACAAACGGGGAATTCCTCGGCGCGTGGCCGTTGATCAAGCATTCGAACTGGGTCAAGGGAATCGACGAAGACGGCAACCTGATCGGACGCAATGAGCCCGAGCCCGGAGTTGAGACCCTGATCTGCCCGGCCATCGGCGGCGGCCGCAGCTGGAATCACGGCGCCTACTCTCCCCAGACCGGCTGGTTCTATTCGACCGGACTCGAATGGTGTCAACAACTTACGGTCATGCGCCAAGAAGGCGAGCTGGGTCAAGGGTTCTTTGGCGGAGAGTTCCAAGTGGCGCATCCTCCCGGCGAAGACGCCTACGCTCACCTCTCGGCCTACGATCCCCGCACGGGCGAGCGGAAGTGGCAGTACCGCGCGAAGTATCCCTTGCTGGCGTCGCAGTTGGCGACTGCGGGGGGACTGGTCTTCACCGGCGACGCCGAAGGTCGCTTTTTCGCGCTCGACGCCGATTCGGGCAAAGAGCTATGGAGCTTTCGCACCGGCTCAGGCCATCGCGGGTCGGCGGTGACGTACTCGGTCGATGGCCGTCAGTACATCGCGACCCCCAGCGGATGGGGATCCGCCTTAGCCGGGCTGGCTTCACAGCTCTGGCCCGAGCTCGCCGACGCACCAAGCGGTTCGTCAGTGTTCGTGTTCGCGCTGCCTTAACAACCAACAGTAGTCCACGGACGTTCATGCTCATGCGATAAAGACCATAAACTACTGATGAGTAACCATTTAAGATTCGTCGTCGCGGGCTGAGCGGGTCAGTACGTATGGTGGAATCCAGCCCAATCCCGTATACAATGGGGGAATGGATGTTGTAGCAAAACCTGCCCCCACACCCCGCAGAACCAAGCGCCGAGGACGCCATCCCGACAAGGCGCTCTCGGCCGCCTTCGTCCGTTCCGCCCCGCTCGGTCGGCACGCAGACGGGAACGGCTTGTACCTGTTCGTCCAGCCGACCGGGACCCGAAGCTGGGTCCAGCGGCTCGTCATCCGCGGCCGGCGGCGCGAACTCGGGCTCGGCGCCGCCACACTCGTCCCACTCGCCAAAGCCCGCGAGCAGGCCCTCGCCAACCGCATGCTTGCCCGCTCGGGCGGCGATCCCCTCTCCGAGAAACGCCGCGTCCAGGGCGTTCCCACCTTCGCCGAAGCCGCCCGACGCGTGCTCGAACAGAAGCGCGGCGGCTGGCGCGGCCGGTGGCACGCACAGAACTGGATCCGGAGCATGGAACGGTACGCCTTCCCGCGCATCGGCAACCGGCCGGTGTCCGAGGTCAACACGGCCGACGTGCTGGAGATCCTGACGCCGATCTGGCACGTCAAGGCGGAGACGGCCCGCGCCGTCCGCCAGCGCATCCGCTCGGTGCTGGAGTGGGCGATCGCCCTGGACATGCGTAACGACAACCCTTGCGACCGCGTGCTGCCGGTGCTCGGTCCGCAGAACGACATCGTGACGCACCGGCAGGCGCTACCCCACAAGGACGTAGCCACGGCGATCGAGACGGTGCGGGCGGGGTCCGCGCAGCCCGCCGTCAAGCTGGCGTTCGAGTTTCTCGTGCTGACCGCGACGCGGTCGGGCGAGGTGCGTGGCGCACAGTGGGCCGAGATCGACACGACGGACCACGTGTGGACCTTGTCGGCGCGGCGGATGAAGGCGAGGCGGGAGCACCGCGTCCCGCTGTGCGGCCGGGCGCTGGAGATCCTCGACGCGGCACGTACGCTCGGCGACGGGAATTCGCTCGTGTTCCCGATGCGGAGCGGGATGCCGATATCTGCATCGACGCTGCTCAAGACGCTCAACGACCGTCGGATCGCGGCCGTGCCGCACGGCTTCCGTTCGTCGTTCCGGGACTGGGCGGCTGAGAAGACAGACCATCCGCGAGAGGTCATCGAGGCTGCGCTGGCGCACGTGGTCCAGAACAAGGTCGAGGCCGCCTACGCCCGGTCGGACCTGTTTGACCGGCGGCGGCTGCTGATGAACGACTGGGCCGCCTATCTCGATACAGCGGGCGGGCGCGTCGTCGTGAGGCGATAGCGGCCGGCGCGACGCACCGCCAGGCGACGACCGCCCGGTAGAGATTGGGCGTGCGGCAATGCGCGAGAACGGCCACGGGATCATCGACGGGGCACACTGCCGGCCAGTGCCGCCCGCACCACGAGGACATGCCGCCGCCGGTCAGCAAGAACCAGCCGACGCGTCGCTGCTCGTCGCCCCGCGCGCGCGCGGGCCGGGGAGCCTTCCGGCACGGATACATGAGGACGGGAGCGACCCCCCAACGGCGGCGGGGGCGTCTGACACGGTGCCTGACACCGTGGCTGACACCCCCCCGCTCGCCGAACCGCGCCAGCGGTCAAAACGGGGGGGTCGCTCCCGTCCTTTCCCTCTCCGCTGGCGCGCTTCGGGTCGTCCGGTCCAGGACGAAAAACCCGAACAACGACAGCGGAAACGGGATCGGGGTGGCCTGACACCCCCACCACTGTTTTCCTGACACCCCTCCCCACTTGCGCGTCAGGTTGTGCTCGCCCCCGGACTCGCCCCCCGCTTCGACCCCGGAGGGGTCCAGACGACGGGGCAGCATCAGATCGCCACCTCGGGGAGTTGGCTCAAGTGTAGGACCCGGTCGAGCGCGAAGAGCAGCAGGCATCAACGGAGGCCAATGAACGGTACGAGGAGCGCACGGAGCAGGCGGGCAACGAGCACGGACACGAACGGGACCAGGCGGCGCGGCGCATAGGGGACAGAGCCACGAGTACCACGGACAGGGGAGCGCGGGTCACGCTGGGAAACAGGCACCCGGTCACCGCGGCCGACCACAGGACTCAGAGCGCGCGGGCAACTTCGATCATACCTGCCAGTTGAGGGAGGCGTACTCGACCGCCTCGGCGTGCCGAAACGTTCCTAGACGCTGGGAAACCGGATCACCTCCACCGGCTGGTCACGAGACCCGGACGACTAGACATCGGCCAAGGTGAGCGGCCGTGGCAACTTCCCGTCAATGTCCTTGAAGCCGTATTGCTCGGCAACCGCGGCGGTGACGAGGACTTTGCCGCTCCACCGTCCCACCTCCGGGTCCGCCGCCACCGCCGCCACCGCGCGCCCCTGAAATTCCGGGCTCTCCGAGTTGCCAAGATCGAAGACGCCGGCGGCAAGGACGGCCTCCGTTCGGACCAGTCCCGGATATAGCGACACGACGGTGACGCCGTGGTCGCGGAGTTCGACCGCCGCGTCGGCGGTCAGCTTGTCGGTGGCGGCCTTCGCGATTCCGTAGATGGTGTTCCCGATGTGCTTCTGCGCGGCCCAATGCGACAGGTTGACGATAAGGCCGCTCCGTCGCGCAACCATCCGCCACGCCGCGTGCTGGCTGGCCACGAACGCCGCGCGCACTCCGGCGTTCATCATGGCGTCCCAACGCCAGTCGGGCTGCTCCCAGAACGGCACCGGCCAAGTGAAGCGGCCGTCCACCACCATCCGCTCATAGCCGCCCCAAGCGTTGTTCACCAGGATGTCGATCCGTCCGTGATCTGCGTCGATCCGTTGGAACAGCCGGGCGATAGCCTCGTCGTCGGTGTGATCGCACCTTACGCGCACGATGCGACTGTCGAGATCCGCGCTGTCTATCGAACGGCTGCTGGCGTAGACGATGGCTCCTGCCTCCAGCAGCC
This sequence comes from Bryobacterales bacterium, assembly GCA_965247515.1. Classification (GTDB taxonomy): domain Bacteria; phylum Acidobacteriota; class Terriglobia; order Bryobacterales; family UBA6623. The sequence continues at coordinate 4,948,519 of OZ252029.1, forward strand.
CGTACGCGATCCCGCGGCCAACTCCACGGCTCGCACCTGTCACCAGAGCGACGCGGCCATCAAGCGAGTCGGCCGACATGCGTGGTTCGTGCGAGTGCGCGAGGCCTGCTTCCCGTCCAGAATCCTGCTCGGTCGTAGTCATAGATCAATCCTGCGGCATGAGTAAGCTCTGGAGCCGTCGTCGCGATTCCAGCAGGTGACGCGCCAGCCGGACGTACCGTTGCGGTAGTAGTGTCGTCGCTAGCCGAACGGCCGTTCGCTCTAGTCGTTCAGGGTGTGGCCGGCCTCGGCGGCCAGCCTGAGAATTACCCGCAAGACGCCGTTCATGTTCCGGCTCGTGCTCCACGGGTCGCGCGGACTGCGCCGGTATCGCCAGCTCCAGCCGTCGATCCGCGGCTTGCCGTTCGGCGTGAGCGGCGCCCGCACATATAGCGAATTACGCAGCGCGAGTTCGTAGCGGTCCTCGCCGACCAGCATGGCTGAGTCGGCCTGGATCGTGCGCACTTCGGGGTAGCGTAGACACACCTGCACGCGCAGGCGTTCGAGGCGATGTTGTGCCGTGAGTGGTCTCATAGAATTGGCCGTCGGTGGTATGGAAGACAATATTTTGATTCACTGATATTAATATTTTTATATATCAAAAATTACATCCGGCAGGCAAGCGGCACACGCGATGGTCACGGCAGCCGACCACAGGCAGGAGAGCGCGCGGGCAACTTCGATTACACCTGCGCACCTGCCCGCCAACCCGCACTGCAGCGGCTGACGCGGGGAGAAACTTCACGTGCGCAGAACTGGCTATGACACCCGTTAAGTGTCATAGCCAGCCTACCCCTTGTGCGTACAAGGGGAATCTGGCGAGGGGGAGCTGCGTCCCCCTTCGAACCCCCACCGCCGCGCGCCTAAGTCCGGCTCGCGGGAGAGCGGGCGGCGTCGCCCCCGCTCCATCCTCCCGGTGCGCTGATGGCTGATCGCCGCACCGTAAGAGTCCACGCCCGCGTGTCGCCGGCGGAGCTGGCCGACTGGCCAGGGCGGTCGGCGCTGCCCGTGCGCGACCGTGGCCTGGTCTGAGACGTCGCTTCCGGCCGCCGTGGCGCGGTCGTTCCGGTGGCCGACGCGACCACCGTCTTGCCGCTGCTATCATTGCTCCGCACGAAGTTGTCCCCGGCCGGCGACGCCCGCGCCTGGTGCTTCCGACGATAGACCAACCCGTGACTGAAGGCAGCCTTACGAAGGCGGCGCTCGTCGAGCAGGTGGCCTATGCCACCGGCCTCACGAAGAAGCGCGCCGAAATCACCGTCGACACCGTGTTTGGCAACATGGCGGCGGCGCTGCACCAAGGGGAGAAGGTCGAACTCCGCGGATTCCGCAGTTTCCGTCTCCGGCGCCGCGCGCCGCGCCGCGGCCGCAACCCCAGGACCGGCGACCGAGTGGACGTGCCGCCAAGGCGCGTCCCCTACTTCAAGCCCGGCAAGGAGCTGAAGGAGCTGATCAACCGGGATCCGGCACGGGCCGCGCCGCCATGGCGACGGGTGCATTCCTGACTGAGCCGATTTGCGGCCGGATTTCGCATTCCTCTTCAGAACGTGGTTGTGCGGAGGACCGACGATGACGCAGACGATGAATGCTTGGCTCAGCCTGACCTTGCTGCTCCTGATCGTGGCATCCGCGGCGCCCGCCGCTGCTCAGACGGCTAGTTCGTTCGAGCAACTGGCCGTGCTTGTCGAATCGGGTGACCGCATCACGGTGACCGACAGCACCGGGCGCGAGCAAACCGGCCGGATCGTTGACCTCTCGCCGTCCGCGCTCGCACTGGTGATCGACGGGGCACGCCGTGATTTCCGTGAGGCGCAGGTCCAGACGATCGTTCAATGGCGACAGGATTCGCTCAAGAACGGCGCGTGGTTTGGTTTTGTCTTGGGTGCAGCCCTGGGAGCACCAGCTCTTAATCCGCGGGCGGACATAACCGCCCCAGCGCTGTCTCTCGCCTTATTGGCAGCGGCCGGCATAGGGGTCGGCGTGGGAATCGATGCCCTCTTACCGAGCCGCCAAGTCATCTACCAATCGACCGGAACGGCGCGGCGCGTGACCGTGGTGCCGCTGGTGGGGCGCGACCGCCGCGGCCTGGCCGTATCGTTCGGCTTCTGACGGCGGACGGACGGCGCGATGCAGGTGGTCGGCGACGATCCGAACCACCACCTGGAGCGCCGGGCGGGCGCTAAGGATGGCCGGGGGTTCGAAGGGGGAGCGCAGCATCCCCTCGCCAGAGCCCAATGTACGCACATTGGGTAAGCTCGCTCATGGCTCCTAACGGGCCATGAGCCAGCCCCGACCGCAGGTGCTTGGTCGCTCTGCGACACAGCCGGTTCCTTGTGCTGCCGGTCGTGTAGATCTCGGATATCCCGGCTACGCGGCGGGCCGATCTGAGCCAGCGCGGGGACGGCTGGCGATGAAGTCGAGCACCTCCTGCTCGACCCACCGGACCGGCCGGCTGCCGATGCGGATCGGCCTCGGGAAGCGGGACTCGGCCATCAGCGCGTAGACGGCCGAGCGGGACAGAGCGGTCATCTCCGTCACGTCGCAGAGCGTGAGAAGTCTCGTGGCGATTATTGTGTGTTACATTCGGCCCTCGCCGCGCACGGGGAGACCGCGCAATGCCGCTGCGGAACGCCGGGCCGGGAACGGGAGGACTCACACCGTAAACTATTGTGTAATAACAGTTTATTACCACTCGGATTCCGGCTGGGACGGTAACGTACTACTCGGCATCGGCAGGGACCGCGGACGCCGGTTGGCGCGAAGCTTGCCGCTCCTTGGAGCGAGGCGAGCCGGTTGGCGACTTGCTCAAGGAGGACGACAATGACGAAGCGGCCGGACGTGTACACGACCCTCGGACGGGAGTGCGGATGCTGCGGGTGTCGCCATCCGACCGTCCAGCAGGCCGGACGGTGCCTGAAGGACTACCGGCGGCGGGAGTTCTCCGACCGGATCGTGGTCGCCGTCGCTGCCGACGCGGCGTGGCCGCCGACCGAGGGCCGCTACCTGAACGACGCCGAGCTGGCGGCGCTCTACGAGGACGCCGCTAACGGTCTTCGTTAACCGGAGGTAGCGTGTGATTCGACGGCGAGGATGCAGTCACAGGCCGGCGCGCCAGTTCGAGGGCGTCACGGGTCGTCCGGCCGGGCCATGCGGTAGCCGACCCGACGCTCGGTCACGATGTAGGCGGCCGCGCCGCATCGTCGCCCAGCTTGCGCCTGAGCGTGGTTCTTCGTAAGCTGCCAGAATTGCCGCATGGAGCTGTCGACCAGATTCAATCCGTGGTCTTCGTTTAGCGGGTTGACCGTGTGAAAGAGAACGTAGTGAGACGGACGTTCCCGCCAGTGCGATCGACGACTGCTGTTGCACGAAGGTGCCGGCGGAACGGCTACGGCGGCGGGCGTTGGAGCCCGTCTGGTACGACGGGGTGGGTAGCGCGGAGCACGGTCGCGAGTAGCGCGGTGAGGTCGAGTTGCCGTTGATGCGCAGTTCGTACGACGCTGGCGAGCACTTGCTGGGTGTCGGCGCCGTGACGAGTGCGATTGCCGCCGCAGACCTTGCGGGTGACGACGGCGGGGCGGATGGCGTGTTCCGCGCGCCAGTTGGTGGCGTCGACCGACGGGTCCCAGAGGAAGGCGAGTACGGCAGACCTGATGCCTGCTGACCACCGCGCGGAACAGGTCTAACGATGAACGGCACGATCGCGTGGTTCGCCCGCAACCCAGTCGCCGCCAATCTGCTGCTGGTGCTGCTCATCGTTGGCGGGCTGCTGGCCGCGTTCAACGTTAAATTCGAAGTCTTCCCCGAAGTCAAACTCGACCGAATCCAGGTCGAGGTGCCGTACCTCGGCGCCGCACCCGAAGAGGTGGAGGAAGCGGTATGCGTACGTATCGAGGAGTCCATCCAAGGCATCGATGGAATCAAGCAGATCACGTCGACCGCAAACGAGGGAATTGGCACCGTCGTGGTCGAGATCACGTTCGGCGCCGATGTGCGCCGGGTACTCGACGACATCAAGAACCAAGTCGATGCGATAGACACATTCCCTGAAGAGACGGAGAAACCGATCATCAGCGAGCTAATCGCCAGGAACCGGGTCATCGATCTAGCCCTGTCGGGCAAGGTTGACGAACTCGGGCTGAAGGCGGCTGGCGATCGCATCAGCAACGAGTTGTCGTCGCTACCTACCATCTCGCTAGTGGAGGTTACGGGCGCGCGCCCCTACGAGATCTCAATCGAGGTGTCGGAATCAGCGCTCCGTCGTCACGGACTAACGTTCGACGAAGTTGCTGATGCCGTGCGCCGCGAGTCGCTCGACCTGCCGGGCGGCTCGGTGCGCAGCGCCAGCGGCGAAATCCTTCTTCGCACGATCGGACAAGCCTACCGCGGCGACGAGTATGAGAATCTCGTCCTATTCTCGCGGCCCGACGGCACTCGGCTTCTGCTCGGTCAAGTTGCAACGGTCGTCGATGGTTTCGCCGAAACGGATCAATCGGCGCGCTTTGACGCCGACCCGACGGTGCTCATCTCGGTGTTCCGGACGGGAGACCAGAGCGTTGTCGAGATCGCCGACAGCGTCCACGAGTACGTCGAGCGCACGCGACCGACGTTGCCCGAGGGGATCTCACTAACCGTCTGGCAGGACGATGCGCAGGTCATCGAAGGGCAACTCTCGACGTTGTTTCGCAACGGGCTGAGTGGGTTGGTGCTGGTGTTTCTGGTGCTCACGCTATTCCTGGAGCTGCGTCTCGCGTTCTGGGTCAGTCTGGGCATTCCAGTTTCGTTTCTCGGCGCCGTCATGCTGATGCCAGGGCTCGACGTGACGGTGAATTCCATATCTGTCTTCGCCTTTGTCCTGGTCCTGGGCATTATCGTCGACGACGCAATCATCGTCGGTGAGAATGTTTATGCACACCAAGAACGGCATGGCGAGGGGTTGCGTGGCGCGATCGGGGGCAGCCGCGAGATCGCGACCCCGGTGATTTTCGCCGTGCTGACGACTGTTGCGGCATTCGTGCCGCTGACGTTCGTAACGGGCTCGATTGGCCAGCTATTCCGCGTCATACCGCTGGTGGTCGTGCCCTGTCTCTTGTTCTCTTTGGTCGAGTCGATGTGCATCCTGCCGTCCCACCTGTCGCATATTCCGACGCACCGCCGCTTTAGACCGATGCGACGCTTCCGGCAGTATTTCGCGGAGGGTCTCAAGCGTTTCATTGAGCGGGTGTACAAGCCGACACTGGAGCTTGCCCTCCGGTGGCGCTATCTGACCGCGGCGGTTGCGGTGTCGACTCTCATCGTGACGGCCGGGATGGTGCTCGGCGGTTGGCTCACCTTCCACTTCATACCCCCAATCGAGTCCGACCGAATGATTGCATCGATCACGATGCCGCCGGGCGTATCTGTGTCCGATACCGCCCAAGCGGTTCGCAAGCTCGAGCTGGGAGCCGAGCGCCTGAGGGGCGAACTGTTGGAGGAAACAGGCCGGGACTATTTCCGCCACACATTCGCGTCCATCGGAGACCAGCCGATGATGTCCCGGGGCGGTGGACCGATGGGGCCGACCGGAGAGCTATCGGCGGCACATCTCGGTGAGTTCACCGTGGAACTCCTGCCGTCGCAGGAGCGTGCCCACACAAGCGAGCAGCTCAGCAACCGCTGGCGCGAGCTGACGGGTCCGATACCCGAGGCCGTCAAGGTGGGCTTCAACGCCTCGATGTTCGCACTCCTAGACGAAGACGTCGACGTCATGTTGGTTGGATCGGACATCGACCGGCTCCGCGCGGCAGCTGGCGACGTCAAGGCAGAGCTCAGCGCCCATGCCGGCGTCTACGGCATCGCGGACTCCTTCCGCGCAGGCAAGAGGGAGATGCAGCTGGGCATCACGCCAGCTGCCCAGACGCTCGGCTTGACGCTCGAGGACCTCGGGAGACAGGTCCGTCAGGCGTTCTACGGTGAGGAGGCGCAGCGAATTCAGCGAGGCCGTGACGACATCCGCGTCATGGTGCGCTACCCCGCGGAAAACCGGCGGTCTGTCGGCGACCTCGAGAACATGCGGATCCGTACACGGGACGGAGGCGAGGTTCCATTCAGCCACGTCGCGACCGTGCAACCCGGCCAGGGGTTCTCTTCAATCAGGCGCGTTGATCGCAATCGCGTCGTCAACGTGACCGCGTCGTTGGACCAAACTGTGACCTCTAGCGGGGTGGTGCTAACCGACCTGCAGAACCGCGTCCTGCCCGAAGTCCTTCCGCGACATCCCGGCGTCTTCCACGTCTTCGAGGGCGGCATGGCGCAGCAGGAGGAAGTGATTGGCGCGTTGGTGATCGGATTCTTCGTGGCCTTAATCGCGATCTTCACGCTACTGGCCGTGCCGCTCAAGTCGTACCTGCAGCCTGTGATCATCATGAGCGCCATCCCATTCGGGCTCGTCGGGGCGGTCTTGGGACACATCTTCATGGGGCAGGACCTGACGTTCATGTCGATGCTAGGCCTGGTGGCGCTGGCGGGCGTAGTCGTGAACGACAACCTGGTGATGGTCACGTTCATCAACCGCGAGCGAACGCTACACACCGACGTGAACACCGCCATCCGGGAAGCAGGCGTCGCACGATTCCGGCCGATTCTGCTCACCTCACTGACGACGTTCTTCGGGCTCGCGCCGCTCATGCTGGATCAAAGCATCGATGCGGCATTCTTCCAGCCGATGGCGGTGTCGCTCGCCTTCGGCGTCATCTTCGCGACCTTCATCACGCTCGTGCTGGTCCCCACGGCGTATCTCATTATTGAGGACGTGCGGCGGATCGGGCGTGGCGTTCTGCGTTTGTCTTGACCTGAGCTGGCGGAGGTTCACAAGGGGTCCTAAACTAATCACACCGTCCACGCGGTGAGCAGCCGCCGACGGTCGTCGTCGCCGAGCACGTGTCCCCTCTTCTCGTCTCCCATCCTTGCATCTGTGCCCCGCCAACTCCAAAGTGTGCGTTTCTCGGTCGCCACGAATGGGATACTCACGATTGCCACCAACATGGGTTGGTGCAAGACGTCGTGGAAGAGCAAGTCAGGGGCGCGACGTGCGGCGCGGAGGCGCTGCCGGCGGCCGGGCTGGCCGCGGGCGCGCTGTTATCGTGGGCCGCAGGTTTAGTCATCGGGCGCCGCAGGCGTGGGCGTGGGCGAACAACGCGGCTAGCGCGCGTGCTTCGGGCAGAGAAGCACGCGCGCTAGCCAGGGTCGTGTAACTCCCCCATTTACCAACGTGGCGACACAGCGCTAGACTCGCTGGAGCGGCGGCACGCGGCTGACGCGGATTCGCCCGAGTGGCCGTGCCCGGCGACGCGGCCAGTCCGGAGCGGTCCAAGAACAGCTTCCGTCGCTTGGTAGATTCCCGTATCGAAAGTGGGAAGCAACGAGGGAAGCATGGGGCAGCGCTGTACTTTAAGTAGCGTATTTGAAATGACTTACACGGATCATACGGCTAACGCTGCCGGAGGGACCCGCACGATGATCGTCGCCGACGTGGCGCACGGCCATGCCGTGATTGGGCGCTCAACATCATGCCCAGCAGCGATGGAAAGAAGCCTTGAGCCTCGGGCTCAAGGCCGCACGGCACGGCCGTGCGCCACGTCGGCGCTTCTGCTCGTCGGCTTATTTGCGATACTCTCGCCCGCCAGCCGCGCTCAAACCCAACTCGACCTCACCGCGCCAGAAGTCATGGCCCAAGGCGAAGGCCTGTTCGCCCAAAGCTGCGCCGTTGGGTATTGCCATGGCTCAGCCGGACGAGCCGCCCGCGGCCCCGAGCTTCGCAACCGGCGCTGGAGCCCCCAAGACCTCTACCGCATAACCCACGATGGCCTCAACGGGACAAGCATGCCCGCCTGGAAAGGCATCCTGAGCGACCACGACATCTGGGCAATCACCGGCTACATCCTGAGCCTCTCGGGTCAACCTCCCGACGGCCCAACTCGCGTCGAAGTCGGCGCCGGCCAAGCGCCCAAACCGGAGCTGGGCGAAGCGGCGAAACGCGGCCGCGCGCTGTTCTTCGACCTCGATCGCGAGAAACGCTGCAGCCTCTGCCACCGGATTGGCAACTGGGGAAGGGCGATCGGGCCGAACCTCGCGCAAGCGGCGGCAGGCAAGTCCGTGGCTGAGTTGACAGCGTCGATTCACCGACCTCAGTCGACTCTCGCCTTCGGGTTCCAACAGACGATAGTCGAGACCACGAGCGGAGAAACGATCTCTGGGATTCTACGTGGAGAAGAGGAAAATGTCGTGCGAATCTACGACACTTCCGTACTACCGCCCGCGCTGCGGACCTTCTACTCAGGCCAGTTCACCGCAGTGAATGAATCGCGGCGCTCTTCGATGCCGTCGGCCGCGGAGTTGGGATATTCGGACGAAGAAGTGGCTACGATCGTTGCCTATCTTCGAGAACTTTGACGACTCAAGAATTCGCGACGAACTCAGCCCCGGCGAAGCTCACTACCGACGCTTCGTCGATGTTCCACTGCTCGTAGTTCAAGACGTTCCCGCGCCAGCCGTTCACCGACTGCAGGAACGCGTAGACCGGGCTGTAGCCGCACCAGCGCAGCTCGTCATGGTTGGGTCGGACTTGCTCGAAGAAACCCCTGGCGTCACCGGCGCAGACGCGTTCCAGGCGTGCTTGATCCTTGGCTCGAACCGCGGCCATCCGACCCTGTTCCGCCAGCGCTTCGAACTCATCGCCGTAGCGTCGCCCGATATGCGCCAAGTCGATGCCGAGAATCCAGATCAGCTCTTCGCCACGGGTCTCGGCCAGCTCTCCTAGAGCGTCGAAGAAGCGCCGAACACGGTCGTTCCGCTCCGGCGGCTCACCGGTCATCAAGCTCTCGACGAGCGCTCCGCACAGGATGGGGACGGCTCTGATCCTCTCTCCGACAGGCAATGACTCGCGTAAGACGTGCTGCAGAAACACACTCTGAAACTCGATCGAATGCTCGCTCGAATGACAGAAATCCTCCATCTGGACGGCCTCGGGCGCTTGCTTTTCGAGCCAATCGACGATCCCCGTGTCTGTCTCAACCGGCCCGAGGGGAGTCTCGTAGGGCTTGCGAGTCAGCCCAAAGCGTTCCGGCTCGCCGTAGTGCGACGTACCGAGAATCACGAAGGTCTTGCCGGCGTGCTCGGGGCGTAGACGGCGATAGGCGGCGGCGTAGCTCTCGTAGCCCCCCTCCGGGCTGACGTGCGGTGCGGCGATGCCGACAAGACGACCTTCGGTCGCGCCGTTTAGCTTGGCGCCGTATTCGTTGAACTTCTCGACCAACGCGGCTGGCTCTGAAGGGTAGCCCGAGCCCGAGTGCGCCGGCTCACGGGTGGCCGCCTCGGCGAACTCGCGGTGCTTGCGGTCGCGCATCTCAAAGAACGTGTCCGAGTGCACGAAGCCGCACTTGTCGAGCGTCTCGATCAAATGCGAGGCCATCTCTCCGGTCTGAAGCTCGCCCGTCAAGCGTGTGAGCTCGGCGCGCAGGTCCAGCTCGGTCTCTTCGCCGTCAAAAAACACGAGGCCCCGCGCCAGGAGCGGGGGGACAACGATCGTCGCGTCGCTGTACTGCAACGGATCGCGAATCAATAGCCCCGGCTGATCAGGGACCGGCGAGGGCATGATGTCGAGCTCTGCTCTTAAAGCCGGAAGGGCGCGCGACATCTAGGCCGAACGCCTCGACGGAAACTCCTTCGATTCGGTCCTCCACTCCCGAAAGATCGTCTCGAACTCTTTCACCAGGTTCGGCTTCTCGCCCGCTAAGTTACGAGTCTCGCCCAAGTCCTCGGCCAGGTCGTAGATCTCGATCGGCTTCTCACGGCTGTATCGGACGCCCTTCCAGCGCCCCAGTCGAGCCGCCTGCATGAAGTCCGATCCCATCAAGATTTCCCAATACAGGCGACCTTCCTTCTGCTTCTTGCCCTGCAATGTCGGTAGGATCGAAACACCGTCGAGGCCCTTCGGCGGATCGACGCCCGCGGCCTCGCAGGCGGTGGGGAAGAAATCCCAAAACGCCCACGGCTGGTCGCTGGTCACCCCAGCTGGAACCTTCCCCGGCCAGCGAGCAATCGCCGGCACCCGGATCCCGCCTTCATAGAAATCTCGCTTGATGCCGCGCAGCCCGCCTTGGCTACCGAAAAACTCCGGCTCGTGCCCGCCCTCCCTGTGGGGGCCATTGTCGCTGGTGAAGATGACCAGCGTGTCTCCATCAACACCTTTGCCTTTGAGCAACTTCATGAGCCGGCCGACATCGTCGTCCATCTTCCGCAGCATCGCCGCAAAGCCTTTTTCAGGATTCGGCCATTGCTCGCCGGCGTACTCGCCGTAGTCGGGAACCTCCATTCCATCGCCGGTCGCGCGACCCAGCTCGTTGTTCGCATGGGGAACGGTGATCGGCAAGTAAAGGAAGAACGGCTCCCCCGCGACTTTCTCGACAAAATCGAGCGCGTGTTGAAAGACCAAGTCGTGGCTATAGTCCCCGCGCTGGTTCGCTCGATTCCCGCTCAAGAAGACCTGTCGGTCGTTGTGCCACAGATTCTCGGGATAGAAGTTATGAGCGTGCCCTTGATTGATGTATCCGTAGAATTCGTCGAAGCCCTTCTCATTCGGGGTGGCTCCGGTCCCGGCTTCGCCCAGACTCCACTTCCCGAAGGCCCCCGTCTTGTACCCGGCTCTTTGTAGGGCCTGTGCGACCGTTGTGTCGCCCGGCTGGAGCGGGTAGCGCCCATTGGACCGGATACGCGTATGGCCGGTGTGGAGACCGGTCATCAGGCAAGACCTCGACGGCGCGCAGACGGTCGAGCCGGCGTAGGCGTCGGTGAACCGCATCCCTTCGCTGGCCAGGCGGTCGATGTTTGGCGAAGTCAGCCGCTTCTGACCGTAGCAGCCCAAGTCGCCATAGCCCAAGTCGTCAGCCATCACGAACACGATGTTGGGCTTGGATTGCTGGGCACGGAGGAGCAACGCCGAAAGGCCAGCCGCGGCGAGGAATGATCGACGAGAAACCATGCGGCCTATCTTAACCGCACACCCTTCCGCCACGTCGCGTGGACAAGGATTGAGCCCGGCGCCGGTGGCGGCGGGTTGAGATATTACTCGGACTGATCACTTTAGATGTAAGCGGCAGACGCCCTTGTTAGCCCACAACCCGCCGCCACCGGCGCCGGGCTCCCTCAAGGCGTAGCAATGCGCCCCACGCTACACTGGAAAACTTCATGAAACTCAACATTCTCGTCTTGCCAGGCGACGGGATCGGCCCGGAAGTGACCCGCGAGGCGATCCGAGTCCTCGAACACGTGGCGACCAAATCGGGCCACGACCTCGAACGCTCCGAGGGACTCTTGGGCGGCGGCGCCATCCACAAGACCGGCGGCCCATTCCCTTCCGAAACCCGCGAAAAAGCCCTCTCCGCCGATGCTACGCTGCTCGGCGCGGTCGGCCTGCCCGAATTCGACGAGCTGCCGCCGTCCGAACGCCCCGAGAAAGGCCTTCTAGGGCTCCGCAAGGCGTTGGACGTCTTCGCGAACCTACGCCCCGTCGTCGCCTTCGACAGTCTGCTCGACTCTTCGCCATTGAAGAACGAGATCGTCAAGGGGACCGATATCCTGATTGTCCGCGAGCTTACCGGCGGACTGTACTTTGGCCAGCCCCGCGGCATCGAAGTCCGCGACGGCGAAGAGACCGCCGTGAACTCGATGGTCTACCGACGGTCCGAAGTCGAGCGCGTCGCCCACATGGCCTTCAAGCTCGCCCAGGGTCGCCGGAAGAAGCTCGCTTCAGTCGACAAGGCAAATGTTCTGGAAAACTCGCAGATGTGGCGCAAGATCGTCACTGAGATCGCTCCTGAATACCCCGACGTCGAGCTTGAGCACGTGTTGGTCGACAATTGCGCCATGCAGCTGATCCTGCGGCCGTCGACCTTCGACGTGGTTGTGACTGAAAACTTGTTCGGCGACATCCTCAGCGACGAGGCGTCGGTGCTGGCTGGTTCGATCGGGATGCTGCCGTCGGCGTCGATCGGCGACCCGCTGCCGTCGGGCGCCTGGCGAGGATTGTACGAGCCGGCCCACGGTTCCGCGCCCGATATCGCCGGTCAAGGCAAGGCGAATCCGTTGGCGGCGATCGGGTCCGCGGCGGCGATGCTGAACTACAGCTTCCGCCTGCCTGAAGAGGCCAAGGCGGTGGAAGACGCCATGCAGACCGTCCTCAACAGCGGTTGCGTGACGGCGGACCTCAAGCCGGCCGGCAAACCCGCGACAACCGAGGAAGTCGGCAAAGCCGTTTGCGAGGCGATCGGTTAGTGGACCGGCCAGCCATTTGCCCAGAACCAAGAACTGCGAACACCCCGGAGCCGCGCGCGGAAGCAAGCGGTTGCCCGCCAACGCTACAGTTGTCAAAGACGCAGGCAACCGCTCCCTTCCGGTCGCGGCTCCAACGTCCGGATCAGCGGCGATTGCCGACATGTCCAAAGTCCATCAGGTCCCGTGGCGAAGAAACGCAAGACCAAGCCTGAGCCGCCTCCCCCACCGGAGCCGCCGCCCAAGCGGGAACTGCCGATCAAGCAGATCAGCACAGCCCTAGCGTGCGCCGTCGCGATTGGGGCGGCTTACTTCTTCACCTCGAACATCAAATCGACAGGCAGCCCGCCGGCCGAATTCCACGGACGCGGCGTAGGAGACGTCTCGTTCGTCTCCAGCGAAACGTGTGTCGAGTGCCATCCCGACCAAGCAGCTGAATGGCAAGCCTCCCACCATCGCCTCGCGATGGAAATCCCCAGCGAAACCTCCGTCCTCGGCGACTTCAACCGAAGCTCGTTCAAGCACTTCGAAGAAACGCTCCAGTTCACCACTCGCGGCGGCGACTACTTCGTCACGATGGAGCGCCCCGGCCGGCCGCCGGAAGAATTTGTCGTCCGCTACACCTTCGGCGCGGACCCCTTGCAGCAGTACCTAGTCGAAGGCCCCGGCGGACGCCTCCAATGCCTCACCGCCGCCTGGGACGTCAACCAAAAACGTTGGTTCCACCTCTACCCCGACCAAGACATCGCCCCCGACGACGCCCTGCATTGGACCGGCCGCTACCAGGTCTGGAACCACATGTGCGCCTCATGCCACACCACCGACCTGAGGAAAAACTACGACGTCGACTCAGACACCTACCAGACCACCTGGTCCGAAATCGGCGTGCAGTGCCAGGCCTGCCACGGCCCCGGTGAAGACCACGCCGAATGGGCCCGCTCCCTCCCCCAAGGCGCCGTGCCCGATCCCTCCCAATACAGCTTGGCGGTCGAGTTCAAAGGCCTCGAACCCGAGACCGAAATCCAAGCCTGCGCCCCATGCCACTCTCGTCGCCAGACCGTCACCGCCGACGGCCGCCAGGGCGGCGCCTACTACGACGAATTCATGGTGCAGACGCTATCAGACAGGCTCTACCACGCCGACGGACAGATCCTCGAAGAGGTCTACGTCTACGGGTCCTTCCTCCAGAGCAAGATGTATCACGAAGGCGTCCGCTGCAGCGATTGCCACAATCCTCATAGCCTCGAGCTCCACCGCCCGGGGAACGCCGTCTGTGTCCGCTGCCACAGTACCTCCGCGCCCGCGGAGTTCCCCGAGATGAAGACCGGCGAGTACGACACCGAGAAGCATCACTTCCATCCGGCCGACTCCGACGGCGCGCAGTGCGCCAATTGCCACGCGCGCGAGCGCACCTATATGGTCGTCGACCCGCGCCGCGATCACAGCTTTCGTGTACCGCGACCCGATCTGACGATCAAGATTGGCACGCCGAACGCCTGCAACGGCTGCCACAAGGAGAAATCCCCCGAATGGGCGGCCGAGACCGTCGCCAAGTGGTACGGCCCCGACCGCCGCCAGGAACCGCACTTCGGCGAGGCCATCGCCGCGGGCCGAGAACATTCGCCCGGCGCGGAAAGCAAACTCATCCAACTGGCGCTCGACAAAGAGCAGCCCGCCATCGCCCGCGCGACCGCGCTCGAATTGCTCCAGGAATACACCATTGACGGCGCCACGGCGATGATCCAATCGATCCAGGACGACAACCCCATCGTCCGCACCCGCGCTGTCGGCGGACTCGGTCGAATCCCCGACCAAGCCCGCCTCGATTCGGTCGCCGAAGCCTTGGACGACCCCGTCCGCTCCGTGCGAATCGAGGCCGCCCGCGTATTGGGCTCAGTCCCGGAAGAAATGTTCAAACCCGAGCAGCGCCGCAATTTCGAAGCCGCGCTCGCCGAATACGAAGCATCGCAGCGCTACGCCGCCGACGTCCCAGCCGGACACATGAACCTGGCGCGACTCGAAGCCGAGCGCGGTCGCGAGGATCGCGCCGAAACCCACTACCAACGAGCGCTCGAGCTTGACCCGCACTTCGCCGCCGCGGCGCTCGAGCTGGCGCGAATCTACAACCAACAGACCCGCAACGGCGAAGCGGAAGAGCTCCTCCGTGAAGCGATTGAACGAACGCCCGATGAGGCCGAGATTCACTACTCGCTCGGGCTATTGGTCGCCGAAATGCAACGCCTCACCGAAGCGGAAACCTACCTGGGCAAGGCCGTGGAGCTAGCCCCACAACAAGTCCGCATGCGTTACAACCATGCGTTGTCTCTGCAGCGGCTCGAACGTCGCCCCGAAGCCGAGCGCGCTTTTCTCGAGGCCTACCAAATCGACCGCACGAACACTGATGTCATCAACGCCCTAGCCATCTTTTACATGCAAGAGCGCCGGCTGGTCGAAGCGCGGCGATTCGCCGAACGCCTAGTCGAGCTGAACCCGCGCGATCCCGGCCCTCAGCAGCTGCTGATGCAGATCGAGCAGGGGCTTGCCGTTCCCCGTTGACCGTTGTCCGTTGTCCGTTGTCCGGAAGAAGGTCCCCGCGTTAACGGTCAACGGTCAACGGACAACGGGGAACAGACAACGGTAACCTAAAAGCTGATGTCCAACGGCCTCATCGCGGTCGCCATGAGCGGCGGAGTCGACAGCTCCACCGTTGCGGCGATGCTGCACGACCAAGGCAAGCCCGTGGTCGGGATGACGATGCAGCTGTGGAACCAGCGCCGCCTCCCCGAGCTCATCCCGGCCGGCGGCGTCAGCGGGCGCTGCTGTTCGCTCGACGACGTCTACGATGCCCGACGCGTAGCCGAAGCCTATGACATCCCGTTCTACGTCGTGAACTTCGAAGAGCGCTTCGAGCAAGAAGTCGTCGAACCCTTCGTCGAAGACTACCTCTCGGGCCGAACCCCAATCCCTTGCACGAACTGCAACAACTTGATCAAGTTCGACCAGTTTCTCGACATGGCTCGCCAGGTCGGCGCCGAGACCATCGCCACCGGCCACTACGCCCGCATCGACTACGACGAAGCCTCGGGGCGCTACAGGCTCCGTCGAGGATTAGACGACTCCCGTGACCAGTCCTATTTCTTGTTCGGACTCACCCAAGAGCAGCTTTCGCGGACCTCGTTCCCCCTGGGTGAGTTAGAAAAATCCGACGTTCGCGACCTGGCTCACAAGCTCAACGTGCCAGTGGCGGACAAGGGCGAGAGCCGCGAGATCTGTTTCGTCCCCAACGGCGACTACGCCCGTTTTGTCGAAGCCTACTTGGAGTCAAAAGGCGCCCCGGCCGAGGACCGTAGCGGACCCCTCGTCTCCGGTGACGGCGATACGCTGGCAGAGCATCGGGGCATCCACCGCTTCACAATCGGCCAGCGCAAGGGTCTCGGCGTCGCAGTGGGCGAACCGCTTTACGTCACCGAAATCCAGCCGGCCGCCCGCAAGGTCGTCGTCGGACCGAAGGCGGCATTGAAGCGCGGCACGTTCTTCGCCGAGAGGGCGAACTGGATTTCGATCCCCGACTTGACGGCGCCGCTCGAGTGCGACGTCAAGATTCGCTACCGCTTCCGTCCCGCCCGTGCCGAGGTTCGACCCGCCGGCGCAGGTCGATTCGAAGTCGAATTCGCCGAGCCGCAACTCGCTGTGACCCCAGGCCAGGCAGCCGTGCTCTACGACGGAGACGTCGTGATCGGCGGCGGCTGGATTGCCTCCGACGGCAAGTAGACGCGAAAATCCGCGAGGATCGCGTGCGCGACCGTGATCGGCTCGGAGTAGCGCCTTCCTCCAGCGCGGTCGAATTAGCGCTCGAGCTCGTCCTTCGAACCCGCCAGAGCAAACTGAATCGAGACGAGCTTCGCGTCCGTCAACGTCGCGCCCGGACGAAAATTCTTCTCGCACGCAAACACCCGGCCGGGCTCGGTTGGATGCGCCATTGGCGCCCCGACCCTGCGGCAGATCAGCGGTCGCTCGTCGTACAAACGGCACGCCCCCGCCTCATCGAGCGCTGGACAAGCCAAGCCCGCCTCCGCCGGAGGCAGGTTCCCATGCGCTTCGATGTAGCCGGTCCGTGCGAATAAGGCGCTGCGCTGCTCAAGATAGGCGGCGGCCCGGGTTCGCAACTCTGGGCAGGGCGCCTTTCCCACCGCCGCGCTGATTCGCGCGGCTTCGACCTCGGTGATCGAAAAGGGGTGATAGCAACACGCATCGCAGCCACTCTTGCAGACCATCTGTCGGCGGTATCGCTTGCGGTTCCGGCGAAACTCGCCGTCAGCGGCGGCGCGCAGTTCACGGTAGCGTTCCTCGACCGGGTGGTCCACAATGTAACTCATCGGCGGTGCGTCCCCGCCCAAACAGTTCACCCTGGAGACAAAATGACTCGAATCCTTCTGTTAAGCCTCATCGTTGGTAGCTCACTACTCAGCGCCCAAACAAGGCAGTCGAGCGCTGCGCCAAATCCGCCGAAGTGCTCGAGGAGATCATGGCGACCCCCGACAAGGCGATCCCGCGTGACCTTCTCTCGAAAGCTCACTGCGTCGCGATCGTGCCCGGATTGATCAAAGGCGCCTTCATCGTCGGCGCCAAGAAAGGAACGGGAGTGATCTTGTGCCGCGGCGACGGCGGCAAGGGCTGGACAGGCCCCTCGACCGTCCGGGTCGAAGGCGGCAGTTTCGGCCTACAAATCGGCGGCAGCTCGACCGACGTCGTGTTGCTTGTCATGAACGCGAAGGGCAAAGACAAGCTGCTGTCGAGTAAGTTCACCCTAGGCGGCGACGCGGCGGTCGCCGGAGGCCCCGTCGGACGCAGCGCCGCCGCGCAGACCGACGCCCAGCTCACCGCCGAGATCCTCTCATACTCGCGCTCCAAAGGCGTCTTCGCCGGCCTATCGCTCGAAGGCGCAACGATGCGCGGGGACGCGGATGAAGACAAGAAGATCTACGGCAAATCGGTCGACCGCAGGCAGATCTTGAGTGGGGCTGTCGCCGCGCCCGCTTCGGTCTCGGGCCTGATCGCGACGCTTACCAAGCTTTCCTCAGCCGAGCACCGCTAGTGGAGTGTCGGCGAAATACATCCGGAGCCCCGTAGGGGCGGTGCAAATAACAGCCCACAGCGGAAGCTGTGGGTACAGAAAAGACCGACGCGTCCCTTTTACCCGCCTCCGAGCCGTTGTTTTCGCGCCCTTCGGAGGCAAAACAAGGGCTTCAAGGGGGGCGACTTGCGTACCCGACGAATCCCCGGGCTCGCGCCCGGGGCTATTATGGCACCGCCCCTAACCGGGGCTGAAGAGGGAAGCCGGGCGAGAGGATAGTGTAAAGGTAATTCGCGGACCGTCTTGGTCCACATGAAGCGCAATACTCCCTTTGAATGGCTGTGGGACCGAGTAGCAGGGAACCCGTTCATTCGAAAAACCCGCTAACTGCCGACCGACCGCCACGCCCCCCGGAGCCGCGACCGGAAGGGAGCGGTTGCCCCACCGGGCAACACTTGTTGCACCGTCGGGCAACCACTTGCCGCCGCGCGGGTGGCCGTGTATCGACTTGTTTTCCCCGATCCAACGCCAAGACGGTAGAATTGGCACATCTTGGTCGGCCAAACCATCAGCCACTACAAGATCCTCGCCAAGCTCGGCGAAGGCGGCATGGGCGTCGTCTACAAAGCCGAGGACGCCAAGCTCGGCCGCACCGTCGCCCTCAAGTTCCTCGCGCCCCATCTACTCCGGGACCCAGACGCTCGCACCCGCTTCGAACGCGAGGCGCGATCCGCCGCCGCGCTTGACCATCCCAACATCTGTACCGTCCACGAGATCGACGAGGTCGACGGCCAAACCTTCATCGCGCTGGCCTTCTTGGACGGCAAGACCCTCAGCGCCAAGATCGCCGACGGGCCATTAAGAATCCCCTTTCGGGCGATGTGATGCTCGTCCCCGCTCTGGGCGGCCCGGAGCGCAAGGTAGGGGAGACGGCTTTCTTTCAATTCGCTCGTTTGTTGGGCGTCTCGCTGGCCTGGTCGCCGGACGGCCGTTGGCTGGCCGTGGGAGCAGCAGAGCAGTATCCCGTAGCGCTCACGCTGCTATCGGTCGAAACCGGAGAGCGGCGCCCCCTGACCTCGCCTGACGGGCTTGGGGATTTTGGCCCGGCTTTCTCCGCGGACGGTCGCGCCTTGGCGTTCACCCGCTTTAGCGGGAATACGAGCTCTGAGCTCTACGTGCTGCCGCTTGATGAGGACTATTCCCCTCGAGGGGAGCCACTGCGGCTGACCTCCAGCAACAGCTTCACCACCCACCCGGCATTCACAGGCGACGGCTCTGAGATCGTGTTCTCATCCGACCCGCTCGGATCCTCGCGACTGTGGCGCGTCCCGGCGTCCGGCGTCGCTGAGGCCAAGCCGCTGTTGGGCGCGGGGGCCAACGGCGTTTACCCCACGATGTCGCGCGATGGGCGACGGCTTGCTTTCGCCCAATGGACGGTTCAGACCAACATCTGGCGCCGCGAGCGTCTGGCGAACGGCGATGTTGGACTCCCCGAGAGAGTGCTCTCATCAACTGGAAAGGACCACGCCGGAGAGCACTCCCCAAACGCGGAGAAGATTGTCTTCGAGTCGAGCAGAACGGGAAATCTCGAGATCTGGGTATCGCGGGCGGACGGCTCGGCGGCGCAGCAGTTGACCTCGTTCCCGGGGGCGAATAGTCAGCTGCCACGCTGGTCGCCGGACGGCGCGCGGATCGCATTCACGTCCAACAAGGATGGGCAGATGGCGGTCTACGTCATGGACGCCGGGGGCGGCGCCCCGAAACGCTTGGCGGGTCCGAGTGGTCAGCTTGCGACCTGGTCGGCGGATGGCGAATGGATCTACTACCAATCGGGCGATTCCGACTTGTTCAAGACGCCTTCGGGCGGCGGCGACTCTCACTTGGTTGTGGAGATCTCCCGTAGCGGCTTCGAGTCAGCAGATGGCAAGACTCTCTACTACGTCAAGTTTGGCGCCCCCTGGAGCCTCTGGAGACACTCGCTGCCCGACGGCCCTCTGCTCGATGGTGAAGAATCGCAACTGGCCGGCGCGTTGCTGTATCCGCATAACGTCGCAGTGGTTGAGCATGGAGTGTATTTCACGCCGCTCCCGCCGCCGGGCGCCCCCTACATAGTCGCCTTCTACCGTTTCGCGACTGGGCGAATCGAGACAGTCTTCGAGCACGAGAACACGCCTTTCCACGGCCTGAGCGTCGCCCCGGACGGCTCGATCCTCTATTCCGAGGTCGACGACGTCCAATCCGACATCATGCTGGTTGACGACTTTCAGTAGGCTGCGGGGCCTTGACCGCCCATGTTATTCTGGCCTTAGAGATGGAACTCCAACCCGCAGCCGCCCAAGTGATTTTCAAGTCCTAGTACTCACACGGAAGAATTGGCTTCGAATTAGTACCAAATTCAAAACGAACGCCATGTTGTTCCGCTAGTGCCAGCGAGATTGCTTTGAGCCGCGACCGGTAGGGAGCGGTTGCCTGAGAGTGTTACAGTCGTCGCTTTCCTGGGCAACCGCTCCCTTCCGGTCGCGGCTCCGGATCAACGCGCGGCGGAAGCTTCAACAACATCGGCCATGTAGGAGCTCCTCACCAAGGGCCCGCTGAATACGGCCCGGAATCCGATGGATTCGCCGTACTGGCGGTAGGCTTCGAACTGTCGCGGCTCGACGAACTCCTCGACCGGCAGACGATGCCGCTTGGGCTGCAGGTATTGGCCAATCGTCGCGACGTCGACACCCGCCGCGCGAAGGTCCCGTAACAACGACTCGACCTCGCCGCTCGACTCGCCAAGCCCAACCATCAACCCGGACTTGGTCAAGACATCCGGGTAGGCTTGTTTCGCGAACCGCAAAACCTCAAGCGATTGGGCGTAGTCGGCCTGAGGCCTCACGCGGCGGTAGAGCCTCGGCACGGTTTCAACGTTGTGATTAAACACATCAGGCCCTGCATCAAGCACCGTCCGAACAGCGTCGAGATCCCCACAGAAATCGGGCGTCAAGACCTCGACCCGCGCCCCGGGCAACGCTCGCCGCAGCTCCCTCACCGTCTCGGCCCAATGTTGCGCTCCGCCGTCGGCCAAGTCGTCACGATTCACGCTCGTCACGACGACGTAGCGCAAGCCCATCTCGGCAGCCATCTCGGCGACCTGGCGAGGCTCTTCAAGGGCAAGCGCCCCGGGGTCGCCTTGGGGCACCGCGCAGAACCCGCAACGCCGCGTGCAGATGTTGCCCAGGATCATGAATGTCGCGGCCCTGCGCGAAAAACACTCGTGGATGTTGGGGCAGCGCGCGGACTCGCAAACCGTATGGAGCTTCCGCGAACGCAGCTCCACCTTCAGTTCATGCAGCGCGGGAAAATCGACCGAGCTCTTGCGCAGCCACGTGGGTAGACGTTCGACTGGCCGCCGTACCCCAGCCGCGATCTGAACAAGCTCCATCCGCTCCAACTCGTAGCCCCGGCGGGCTAGAGCTTACGGAGCATCGTATCAAAGCCGTCTTTGCCGAGCCGCGTCTTGTAGTCTTGCGCCTCTTCAGCGCTAGCAAACGGGCCCACGATGACCCGGTTCCAGTCACCAGCCATTTGAACCGACGCCGGATACCCCTGGGTCTTCAACTTGCCGGCGAGCATCTCGGCATCCTTCTTGACGCGGACGGCAACCACTTGCAGATGGTAGTCCCCGGCATTCGCCGCCTGTACGGGCGGCTTGGGCTTTGCCTGAGCGTTTGGCGCGGCCGGCGCGCGCTCCGGCTGAGTGTCAAAGCCGTCTTTGCTGAGCCGCGTCTTGTAGCTCTGCGCCGCTTCAGCGCTAGCAAAAGGACCGACGATCACTCGGTTCCAGCCGTCGCTGTTAGCCTGAACCGACGCGGGATACCCCTGGGCCTTCAGCTTACCGGCGAGCATTTCGGCATCCTTCTTGACGCGGACGGCGGCTACTTGCAGATGGTAGTCCCCGGCCTTCGCCGCCTCTGGTTTCGGCTGCGCGGACGGCTTGGGCTCGGGCGTTGCTATCGCTACGGGCGCTTTCGCGGGGCTCGGCTTTGCCGGCGCGTTTGCCGCAACCGGCTTGGGCTCCGGTTTGACTGCCGCCTTTTCAGCCGGCGGCTTCGGCTTGACGACCGTCGGCTTTGGGCTCTTCGGCGCGTCCTTGAGCAAAGTATCCGGCATGCGGATCTCGTTCAAAGGCTCGGTCGTTGGATCGACGCGCGCCAGAGTCGGCGCGGGACGGCTCTCTTCCCCTTGTCCGTACCCCACCGTATAGCCCACGGTGAAGAACCCCGCGAAGAAGATGACAACGACAAAGAACAGGCTCAGTAGATGGCGATTGCCGAGTACGAGCTCAAATTCCTCTTCAGGATTTTTTGCCATAGTTTCCATGGTAAAGGTTGACGAAGCAAACAGAAAGATCATTTTGTGTTTGTTTTAGTTTGGTCCCCTTCCGCGAATCAGCGTAAACTAGTCGCGTCGTGCACGTCACCCTTCCCGCAGCCCTTCTTGTCTGCGTCGTCGCCTCAGCTCAAACGCACTGGCCCGACGCCGACTGGATGCGTGCAGGCCCCGAGCAGCTCGGCCTTTCGACCCCGAACCTCAACCAGGCCCGCGACTTCGCGCTGAAGGGCGAAGTCGCGGGAATGCTCATCCGCCGAGGCCAGCTCGCCTACTCGTGGGGTGACCTCGAGCGCAAATACGACCTCAAGTCGACCTCCAAGTCGATCGGGGTCACCGCTCTGGCGCTGGCCATAGGGGACGGTAAACTAAGCCTGGACACAAAGGCTTCCGAGTGCGTCCCCGGCTTCGGCGCCCCTCCGGCTCAGAATCGCCTGAAAGGCGGCTGGCTGCTCGAGGCGACGCTCTTCCACTTGGCAACGCAAACGGCGGGCTTTGAGAAACCGGGCGGGTACGGCCACATCTTTTTCAAGCCCGGCACGCGCTGGAGCTATTCCGATGGCGGGCCAAACTGGCTGGCCGACTGCATCACGCTCACCTACGGCCAAGACGTCCAGGCGCTTTTGTTCGAACGCGCGCTGTCGCCCATTGGCATAACGCCGGATGACCTACACTGGCGCGATAACCAGTACCGCACCCATGAGCTGGCGGGCGTCGCTCGCCGCGAGTTCGGCTCCGGAGTCCACGCCAACGTCAACGCGATGGCTCGCATCGGCCTGCTCTACCTGAGAGAGGGGCGCTGGAAAGACGAGCAGCTGATACCCGCGGAGTTCGTCAGCAAGGCGCGGCGTCCGATCGAAGGAATCGTTGGGCTTCCCGTTGAGGCGGCAGAGCTATACCCCGAGGCCTCGAACCACTACGGGCTGTTGTGGTGGAACAACGCTGACGGAACGATCAAAGGCGTCCCGCGTGATGCGTACTGGTCGTGGGGACTCTACGACAGCCTGATCGTCGTGATCCCAAGCCTCGACATGGTCGTCGCCCGGGCCGGCAAGAGTATGAACGAGGGCGGCCGGCGAGGTTCGGACTACTCGAAGATCGCACCCTTTTTGAATCCAATCGTCGTGGCAACGGGCGCGCCCTACCCGCCGAGCTCGATGACACTCACCTGGGCGCCCAAAGAAACGATCGTCCGCAAGGCCGAGGGCGGCGACAACTGGCCAATGACCTGGGGCGACGACGACGCGCAATACACCGCCTACGGCGACGGCTGGGGGTTCGAGCCCAAGATCGAGCCGAAGCTGAGCCTCGGGTTGGCTAGAGTCACCGGCGGCCCGGCGGATTTCGAGGGGATCAACATCCGGTCCGAGACGGGCGAGCAGATCGGCCAAGGCCCCAAGGGGAAGAAGGCCAGCGGCATCCTGATGGTAGACGGGGTCCTCTACCTTTGGGCTCGCAACGCCGACAATTCACAGCTCGCCTGGTCGGCCGACCACGGGGAGACCTGGGAGTGGGCGGACTGGAAATTCAAGATTAGCTTCGGGTCTCCGAGTTTTCTCAACTTCGGCAAGGACTACGCCGGTGCGCGCGACGAGTACGTCTACGTCTATTCGCCCGACTCCGAGTCGGCCTACCTCGCCGCGGATCGCCTCGTACTGGCTCGCGTTCACAAGGCCCGTATTCGCGAGCGCGAGGCCTACCAGTTCTACCGCGACGGCGATTGGACGGCCGACATCGACCGTCGGACGAGCGTCATGTCGAACCCCGGACGCGTTTACCGCTCGATCGTGAGTTTCAACGCAGGACTCGAGCGCTATCTGCTCTGCCAGATCCTTCCTGGCGACGACACGCGCTTCGAGGGCGGCTTCGGCGTGTACGAAGCGCCCGAACCTTGGGGCCCTTGGTCAACCGTCTTCCACACCGAGAAATGGGATGTCGGCCCCGGCGAGACCTGCAGCTTCCCGACGAAATGGATGAGCGAAGATGGGAAGACCATCCACATGGTGTTCTCCGGCGACGATTACTTCGCCGTCAGGAAGGCGGAGCTGGATCGCCGCTGATCCGCTGACTGACAATGGCTTGGGCGGTATCAGCCGCAACCTGGAGTCGCTCCGACCAAGGGGCGGTTCCATGCCACTCCGCCCGCAAGTCGGCCAGCCGTTGCTGATAGACCTCGAATAGGCCCATTACCTGCTTAGGGCGGACTCGCTGCGCCCTGGGAAGCGTGATCAACCATTCCAGCACGGCCCTAACGATTGTCTCCGGGGTCGCGGCGTGGATGCCGGGGTCAAAGCCCGCCAGATCGGAGACAAACCCAGAATACTTGTGTTGTTCAGGGATCAGTACGTACCAGCCGTGGCAGTCCGGAGAGCGCCGCCCGAAAGCTTCGTCCACTCGCCTCAGCGCCATCGCGAAGCCCAGCTCTAAAGGCATGTTGAACCTCGCCAAGTTCGCTTCGCCCTCGCCTTCACAGCGGGACAGATCGTGAATCGAGTACTGGGACTCGATGAGCGATTGCGTAATCCGGTCGATTCTGGCGTCGGAGGGGCTTCCGGTCTCGAGCGCGCAACGAGGTTCCAAGCGGCAACAAAGAATACAAAGAATGATAGCGTCCAACAGAAGCTCGTAGTCGGCGTCGAAGGGGCAATTGATGAACACGCAGGTGCTGCTGCGGCGATCCCAAATCGTCGGTTGCGGCAACTCTATCTCTGCTCAGCCGCCCGCAGCTCGTCGATATGTCGCTGAATACTCGCCATCTGTTCGCGAGCCCGCCGTTCGTAGGGCTCGAGCTCATCAGGGGTCCAGCCGAGCTCCGCGGGCGGAGAACCCTTCTCGAGCCATTGCACAATCAGGTCGACGTGTGTGTCATCGACAGAATCGTCGACTCGGATGGGGGGCCACTCGGTCAGGAAGGACGGCGCCTCCGCCTGGCGAACGATCACCGGAATCAGCATCGCTTGCGGCTCGGTCCAAACGTGTGAGATCGCCGCCTGCCATTCTCGCCGCTGCTGATCAGTCGTAGGGCCGTTCCCGACAAGCACCAGACACGCTCGGGAGTCGCCAACCTCCTCCCGAAACTGTGAATGCGACGGCCGGTCGGGCTCACGGTTGCCCGAATCAAGCCACGTCGTAAATCCTTTCTTCTCCAGCTTCTTGGCGAGGATTTGGCCCTCGGCCCGGGTATCAGCTGAAGTTGAGAGGACGATTTCCGCCATGCCCGTCTCATTCTACTCCAAGGCCCGCCGCTATTAGGCTAGAGTGGCCTAAGACTCGTCGCACACCCTCTCCTCGCCTAGTTTACGACCTGAGGATGGTCGCTCATTATCAGCCTTCTATCTCAAAGCCCCGCCCGTAAATAGCCGATCAGGTCGGCCACGTCCCGCGCCGTCAGGCCGTCTTCGAGCCCCTCGGGCATTAGCGAAACCGCCGACGCACGCAGCTCTTTAAGCTCGCTTCGTTTGAGCGTCATGTTCTCGTACTCGCCCCGCAGCGTCACCGAGTCGGCCGTTTCACCGCGCAACAAGCCATCAAAGATTCGGCCTTGCTTGTCGATCGCGACGTAGTTCGTATAAGCGGCCTGGATCTCAAAACTCGGGTCGAGGATGTGTGAGAGCAGCTCCTCGCGTGTCTTGTTGTTGATTCCCGACAGATCCGGGCCGATCCGGCCGCGACCGCCTTGAGGGGTGTGACACTTGGCGCAAGCTTCTTCGAACACCTGGCGGCCGTTGGACAAGTCGGCTTCTAGCGTGAGGGCCTCTTGGAATTGCTCGACCACGGCGGCGCGGTCGCTCTGGTTCTGTGAGAACAACCCGTTGGCGCGCTCGCTGATGCCAGGGTCCGGGTGCTGGCGAAGTCGGATCTGGGCCACGGTATCGATCGAGCTCTCGGCAACCGTCCCCGCATCGAGGGCGTCGAGCAGCTTGCCGCTCCAAGCCGTCTGACGAAGCAGCAAGTTGGTCGCGCGAGTCCGGTTCTCGGGCGAGTAAGACGACCAGGCCGCGAGGACCGCGTCGGCGGTCTCGGGAGTGTTGAACACCGACGCCGCTTCGATCGCGGCTTGGTGCAGCTCCGGGGGCGCGGGCGCGGCCAGGATCCGGGCAAGGACAGAAATTGTCCGCGCGGGCGCTCCCCCGCGCAGGAAACGGACGGCTCGCACTCGACGTGGCAGATCCAACTCCTCAGCGGCCGCCGCGCGGCGGGCGTCGGATTGCATTCCCGACAGGGCGAAGTACTGGGAAGTTTCCAGCGCCGAGTCCCGGACCTGCTCCGATGAGCTCCCCAACCAGCGCGCGAAAAGCCCGGTCGTCGCCGGGAGCCGAAGCTGCCGCTCGCCGCGGGCTGCGAGTCCCGCGGCGAGTCCCGAAAGAGTCGCGGCCGTCCACTCTGGAGCGCGCAAGCGGGGGCTGCCGCTGAGCGCTTGGAACAGCAGGGCGAGGTCGCTTCGTGTTCCCGCGGCGCCGACCTGCCCTGCAAGATCCTTCAGGAACGCCAAGTTGCCCTCACGGTTCTCGGAACTGCTGAAGAAGCCGCCATGGCGAACGATCAGCCGGTTCACCACGCCGAAGGCCGAATCGCCAGCCGAGCTCAGCAGAGCTGCGCGGAACCACGGATCGTGCGCGTTCGCTTCGGCCATACTTGCCAATAGCCGGGAGTTGCTTGGAATCTCCCCGATCGAAAGGGCCAGCTGGAAGTGGACTTTGGCGTTTGGATCGCCTTGCAGCGGAACCAAAGCGCTCGAGAGCTCTGACAGGAAACCTTCCGCCAGGCGGACGGCGTTCGCCCGCACGCCCGGATGCG
This sequence comes from Bryobacterales bacterium, assembly GCA_965247515.1. GTDB lineage: Bacteria > Acidobacteriota > Terriglobia > Bryobacterales > UBA6623. Next base: position 4,975,106 of record OZ252029.1, read on the forward strand.
GGTCCGCCAGAGCCGCGCGCACGTGCTCAGCCGTAAGCTGGTTCATGCCCCGCAGCGCCCACAGAGCATGCAGGCGGGCCCGCGGGGATTCCGAATCAGCGGCCAGGTTCGTGAGGCTCGCCGCGGACGCGGGGTCCTCGCGTTCGAGCAATAGCCTTTGCGCAGTCCGGCGAATCCAACCATTTGGGCTCTCCAGCAGCTTCACCAGGTCGCCCGAAAAGTCCGCCTCCGCACCGTCAGTAGCTCCACTGCGGCGTACGCGCCAAATCCGGCCGCGATCGTCGCCTCTGTAGAAGTCAAGCTGGAGCCGCTCCTTGATCGACTCGGGGATGGACGCCGGCTCCTCGATGTACTCGCGATAGAAGTCGAGGACGTAGAGGTTTCCATCAGGCGCGTTGGCCATGTTCACCGGACGAAACCATGGGTCGGTCGACGCGAGAAACTCCTTCCCCACCGGAACCGGCCGCGCGCGAAACGTCACACCGTCGTCGCTCAAGACTTCGCGGTGGACCAGCCCGCCATTGGCGTCGGCGACAAACACGTTACCCGCGACGTCCCCGCCCAACGCAGCACCGAGGTAGACGGTCGTTCCGGTCGCGGCGGTGAAGTGTCCCCCAACCAGCTCTTGGCGACCGGGAACGGTTTCGTCGTAGCGCTCTTGCCTGGCCGCGGTGCGCTCGATTCGCCATTGCTGCGGCTGGGTGAGCGGGTAAACCTTGCTGTTTCTCGGGTCGTCGCCGGGAACGTAATGCAGCATCGACTCAGGGCGGAAGTTTGGATTGCGTAGCAGATAGCGCGCCGGCAAAACCGCATGCCGCAGATGCACCGTGTTCTGCGTGACAAAGCGGTTCCCCCACTCGTCGAAGCTCATCCCAAATTGTGTCGGTCCGGCGGCCGGCGCGAACTCGCCTGTCACGGGCTGGAATCGGAAGTCGAAACCGCTGATGTAGACCCCGTCCAGGTCGGGAAACTTCGGAGAGGTGATCTTGCCGGTGCGGCCATTGTTGGCTGCGTAGATCCAATTGTCGATCCCGAAGCGGAGGTTGGTGATCCGCGCTTCGGGCGAAACGTCGGTTTCGAATCCCGTGTACCAGACCTCGCGTTGGTCGGCAACGTGGTCCCCGTCGGTGTCTTTGAGGTAGAGAATGTCCGGCGCGGAGGTGGCGAAGACTCCGCCCTTCCAGGGGAAGACGCTTGTGACTTGCAGGAGCTTATCGGCAAAGACGGTCGACTTGTCGATCACACCGTCGTCGTCGGTGTCCTCGAGAAAGCGGATCCGGCTACGCGGTTCTTCGCCTTCCGAGGGATCGAACGGGTAGTCGAGCATCTCGGCGACGTAGATGCCGCCATTCTCGTCAAAGCAGATCTCGACCGGATCGACGACGTGTGGCTCGGCCGCAAAGAGCTCGATCTCAAAACGGTCGACGATCTCGAACGCCCCGAGCGCGGCGGCGGGTTCGAGCGGGTCGGTGTCGTAAGGGCCTTTTTCAGGCTCCGAGCTGCAGCAAAGGCAAAGACAGATGGCGAAAAGGCGGTATCGCGCCCCCAGCCGGCGGCTCGGGGAAGGGCCTTGATTGTGCCCCGAGCCGGTGGCTCTGGTGGGGATCGCTCGCGTAGCCGATTTCCCGTGCAGCTCGGCATATCCCCTTCGAATGGCTGCGCAACCCCGAGCCACCGGCTCGGGGCACAATCGCAAACCTCGATCGGACCGGGAAGACGTCACAGGGTCATTGTAGGGAGCTGTGGGCTGTTATGCTCTCAGATCGTGCGCAAAGACTTGGCAAGGCTTCTGCGGCGGCAGCGCGGACACTTCGAACTCGAGTCCGGTCACCACGGGGATCTCTGGCTCGAGCTCGAGTCGCTTTTCAGGCGGCCGAGCCTCGTCGGCCCGTTGGCACGAGAGGTAGCCGAACGGCTGGTGCCTTACGAGTCCGAGATCATCTGCGGCCCGCTCGTTGAAGGGGCCTTCGTGGGCCTTCTGGTGGCTCGAGAGCTCGATGTCGAATTCATCTACACCGAGCGCCAGCCGGACCACGAAGCGCAAGGGCTGTTTCCGGTCCGCTACGTCATCCCGCAGGCGCTTCGGGACCTTGCCGGGCGGCGGGTCGCGATCGTCAACGACGTGATCAACGCCGGGTCAGCGGTTCGGGAGACTCTGGCGGATCTAGCCAAATGCGAGGCCAACGTCGTCGCGATCGCCTCGCTCCTAGTACTAGGCTCGGCGGCCCAGCAAATCGCCCAGCGCGCGGAAGCGCCCCTGGAAACCCTAGCCAGCGAACCCAACTCGATTTGGAAGCCGTCCGAGTGTCCGCGGTGCGCCAGCGGAGAGCCCTTGGTCGAACACGCGGGTTCCTGACCGAGTTCTGACGGTCAAGCAAGACGGGCTCCCCGGGGCAACCGCATCAGCCGTAGGGGCGAGGCATGCCTCGCCCGCAGTGAGCTGAGGCGGTCCTCTGTCCAAAACGGGCGATCAGATCCGCACAAGCTCGGACGACTCATACTCACGCTCAGCACGCGCGACCAGCGTCGCCTCCTTGTCGCGGCGCTTCAGCAGGCCATCGAGCCCCAGCCCCACCCAAAGCCGCTTCATCGACCGGATCTCGCGCGCAATCCCCGCCAAGTCTCCCGCGGACGCCAGATCGACGATCGCCTTCATTTCGCGCCGCCGGCCGCCCGATAGCGATGCGCCTCGATTGAACACCAGCGACAGCAGCGCCCCTTGCGCGTCCCCCGGCAAGTCCTCAACGCCAGGATAGATCCGCCGAACCTTCCGCGCGTACGTCGGCAAACTCGAGCGGTAGAAGACCTCCTTCGCCTCGACGAGCGGGACATGGATGTCGCTGAGTCCGGCAATGAGAGTGGCCGCCGGGTTCCCCTGTACACCTTGCGTCTCGAGCAAGCGTTCGAGCTCCGCGTCACGAATCCGGCCTCGCCAGTCCTTTTCGATCCGGCTCCGCGACGTCGCGCCAAGGTCGTACCCGATCCCGATCGTGACGCCGCTGCCGGCCCCCGGCCAAGTCGGCTGAGACAGCCTCTGGCGATAGTTCGCCTCCGACGTGATCTCCGAGCGAACGATCAAGTCGAGCGATTTCTTCGAAGCAACTAGCAGTGCCTCGGAAGTGGGCGCTGGGCCCAGAGCCTCTTCGACGATACTCTCCAGGCGAGTTAGAGTATCGGGGCCAATGACGCCGTCCGGGCGCAGGCCGAGCCGATCCTGTAGGATTCGGACGCGGCGCGCCACTGTGGCCACAAACAATAGTTAGCACGCCAAGTCAAGCCAAGAAGGGCTATAGTGATGCTCGATGAACCGCCGCGCCTTCTTGACTCGAACCGCCGCCGCCTCGGCCGCCGTCACATCCGGGTTCGCCCAGGACCCGCTGACCGAGCGCCCGCCAAACATCGTCTTCTTCCTATTCGACAAGTGTCGCCGTGACGCGATCGGCGCATACGGCCTTCGCGACGTCCACACACCGAACATCGACTTCCTAGCCGAGTCCGGCGTTCGCTTCGATGCCTGCTACACCCCGCAGGCCCTTTGCGGCCCGGCGCGGGCATCGATGCTGACCGGTTCGTACCCGCACATACACGGTCTTCGAAAGAACGTCTACGAGGCGCACCCCGGAGCCTCCTACTCGACTTACCAAGAAGTCATCCCCGATCCTTTCCGCGACTCACGCTTCAAGCTCTGGGACAACTTCCCGCACTTCCTCAACGTCTCGGGATACGCCACCGGACACATCGGCAAGTGGCACCTTGGGCCAGCCAACCCCGGCTTTTTCGACTACTGGAAAGGCTTTAACTCCGTCCTACTGCACTGGATCGGCGAGCCGCACAACTCGCGCTACCGGCCCGACGTGCATACCGACCAAGGCATCCGCTTCATCGAGGACCACAAAGACGAACCGTTCTTCCTCTACCAGTCCTACTATTCGCCGCACGAACCTAACGACCCCCCGAAGCGCTTCCTCGAGCAATACGAGGGCCAGGAGCACGCCGAATACTACGCGTCGGTTTCAGCGCTCGACTGGAACGTCGGCCGCATGCTCGACACGCTTCGTGAAAACGACCTTCTCGACAACACCCTGATCATCTTCGGCACCGAGCACGGCCGCTCCTGGATCGACCGGCCCGGGACGCAAGAAGGCATGTGCACCGCCTACGACGAGTCCGCCCGGATTCCGTTCATCATGCGCTATCCCAAGCTCCTCCCTCAGGGGAAGGTTTGGAAATCCGGCGTAAGCCTGGTCGACTTGATGCCGACCATCATGGAAGTGGCCGGAATCCGGCCGGTCTACTCAATGCTGTTCCGTACGCTGCCGCAAATCCAAGGCGCGAGCCTGATCGGCAAGATCCAGCAGGACGCCGATGTCTGGGACAAGCTGATCGTCATCGAAAACGTCCCCCAGAGGGCCATTGACGGCGCGATCTACGACGAGCGAGCGATCCGCGACCGGCGCTACAAGTTGATCCTGCGGAAGTTCGAGGCGCGCCCCGTCATCCGACCCGGCGAACTATACGACCTAGACGAGGACCCCGGCGAAACAAACAACCTCTACTCGTCCGACCCGACCCAGGTCAAATACCTCGGCGGCGAGCTCGCCAAGTGGGGCGCGGAATACGACGACCCGCTCGCAACCGAGCTCGGCGCCTGGGCCTGGAACGGCTCGCAGGTAGGCGAAGGCGGCTAACTCGACTCGCTTCCATCAGTAAAGCTAGCTTGGATGCCTGCAAGGGCTTCGCTCCGCCGCGATCTCCTCTCCCCTTCTTCTCCCTTTCTTCTCCCTTTCTCATCGCGTGAGATCAGACGAGTCTGGTTAGCGCATGGTAAAGTCAAATAGGGTTGATTTTACCTAATCACGGTACGGACCGGCCGATATTCGAATAGTGTGGGGCCGCCGCAAGACCGGATAGGTCTTTCCGTTGCTCGACCCGGCCTCCTCCAATAATGCCCAACCGCGACCTCGACATTGTCGTGCCGACGTATCGGGAGGCGGCAAACCTGCCTGAGCTGGCCGAGCGGACGTTCGCCGCTCTGGACCAGGTTGGGATCGAAGGGACGCTCTACGTCGTCGATGACGACTCCAGGGACGGTACCGACGAAGTTTGTGCGAATCTCGCCAGCCGGTACGCCGTGAAACTGATCACTCGGGTTGGCGAAAGAGGTTTGGCGACAGCTGTCTTGCGGGGAATCGAGAGTTCTTCTGGCCGCGTCATATTGGTGATGGACGCGGACCTCTCACATCCGCCGGAGAAAATTCCCGAACTTTATGGGCCGGTCGCGGCGGGCGACGCCGACTTCGCTGTAGGTTCGCGGTTCATTGATGGCGCTAGGGTCGACGGTGACTGGAGCTTGTTTCGCTGGCTCAACTCGAAGATCGCAAGCCTTCTGGCCGCCGGCCTGACCGAACTGAGCGACCCCATGTCAGGGTTCTTTGCGTTTCCGCGATCCGCGCTCGAGGCTGCTCCGCAATTGTCTCCGGTGGGCTACAAGATCGGCCTTGAGATCTGTACAAAGTGCCGTTGCCAGCGCCTGACAGAGGTGCCCATTCACTTTGAGGACCGCCGGCGCGGCGAGAGCAAACTGACCTTGGAGCAGCAGATTCTCTACCTGCGGCACTTGCGACGACTCTACCGTTTCGCTCATCCACAGTTGGCGGAACTGCTGCAATTCGCCGCCGTCGGTGCAACGGGCGTCGTTCTGGATTTACTGCTTTACCTGACAGCTGTCCATGTGGCCGACATCCATCATCAAACCGCGCGAGCGATCAGTTTCGCCTCTGCGGCTAGCCTGAATTGGTACTGGCACCGCTGGCTGACTTGGGTCGGTGACCGTCCCGGCGCCGGCCGCCGTCACTGGAGCGCCTACTTGTTCAGCAGTTCCGTCGGGTTCGCGGTGAACTGGGGGAGCTACAAGTATTTGACCGATCAAGTAGTGTACTTCTCCGACCGGCATCTGGCGGCGTTCTTCATTGGCATCGGTTTGGGTGTCGGGTTTAGCTACATGCTTTTGAGGGCGTTCATGTTTCGGGGTTTCGAAGAGGAAATCGAAGGATCGCGTCGAGATCGCTAGCTTAGCTAGCTTAGTTAAATTTTAGCTAGCTACTTTCTGGCGCAAAAAGCGCTATCGCGAGCCAAGCCCGATTGGAAAGCGTTTTCTTAGTTCCGGTCGGATCGCGGTTTCGATCCTGTTTCGCCGCCTCGCCCCGCTCCTTCAACCCGTCGCCCGCGCCTCCAGGCAGGCCCCGATGTTGATCAGGTTGTCCGCGATCACCCCCAATCCCACCCAGCGCCGCATCCCGTCCAGGCCCGGATAGCGGCTGCGGTCGAGTCCGTGGCGGCGCTTCAATACCGAGATGCGCCCTTCGCAACCGGTTCGCCACTTCTGCCCGCGCTTGAACCAGCGCTCCTTCTGCCGTCCGCGCCGCACCGGATCGCGCGTTGAGTAGTTCGGAATCGACACCCGCTCCACGCCACGCCGCTCCAAGGCCTGCTCGTTGGCCGCCGAGGAAAAGCCCGCGTCCGCCGCCACCAGGCGCGGCGTGCGTCCTAAGCGCCGCTCGTGTTCTGCGACCGCGTGCAGCAAGATCGCGCGGTCGTCCGGCCGCTCTTCATACACGTCATAGGAGGTAACGATCTGATTCTCCGCTTCTTGCACCTTCAGCATCTTGCCAAACTCGTTCGGCTTGCCCGACTTGCCTTTGCGAATCACTTCCGTCGTTGGTTCGAAGACGCTCAGCAGCTTGTCCGGCACATGCTTGTCGCCGCCGAACACCCGCTGCTTGGTCTGCCGCCGCACTCGTTCGACGCGATCGAGCATGGTTTCGAGTTGTTTCCGCAAGCCTTGGAGCAACGCATCGCCCAGCGGTTCGGCCGACCGCTTGACGCCGCTTGCGACTTCGGCCGCAAAGCGCCGCGCCTGCGCCACCACGCGCCCGCCGGTCTCGAGCAGCTTGGAATAGAGCGTGCGGCGTTTTTCGGCGCCTTGCTCGGAGCGCGCACTGCGGCCAATCTGCATCACGATCTTGCGCACGCTGCGCAGGCGGTTGCGCAACCTCTCGCCGGCGTGGTCGGCGGCCTCTTCGATCTTGCGCATCGTCCGCGTGAGCACGCGTAGGCCGTCGTTGAGCAAGCTCGAATCGGTCGGGTAATGCACGTTGGTTTCGACCACCGTCGTATCGATGCGCAACTTGCGGCCGGTCACCACACGCTCTTCGCGCGCCAGCTCGATCAAACGTTCGTGCAACTGCGCGATCACCTCGGGCCCGAGCGCGCGGGCGATGCGCCCCAGGGTCTTGGCGTCGGGAACTTTGTCGAACCCGATGCGGCTGAAGTGGCGATAGACAACGTTGGCGCGCACTTCGCGTTCCAGCACATCGAAGCTCCAATTGCGCACGTGTTTGAGGATGAGCAGGCGCAAGACGACCTCGGCGGGAGTGGCCGGGCGGCCTGTGCGGCGCGATTGAGGATGGCGGCTGCCGAGGGCGTCATAGACGGTGTCGAGCAGCTGATCGTCGTCGAGCAGGCGGTCGGCGTGACGCATCCAGGGCTCGTAGAGATCGAGGGGATCTTCGGGGAAGAGGGGCTCGAAGAGGCAGCGTTGGGGGCGGCGCCGTGTGGTCATGGCTTATTATAGCATAAATAGGCCTGAAACTCCTATAGAAAATGTGCGTTCGGGACGCTTGCGCGACAAGCCGGCACTGAAAATGCGGGACTTAGGCGGGCGTTTTGCGCCGGGAAGTAGCTAGGGCCGTTGAGCAAAGGTTGCCTCACCTGGCCGTGAAGCTGTATACCGCGATCCCTTTTGCCTTGGGGAATTTCCGGTGGGAGGCCTCTTGCCCGGCCTCGCGCAGCGTAGCGAGCGATTCGTCGTTCCCGAAGTGGGACCGGACAAGCCAGATACGCCGATGAGTTTCTAGAGCCGTTAGTAGCTGTTCACGGTCGGCGCCGGTGGGGCCCTCTCCAACCTTTAGCACCGGCCCTGACTCCGGCAGGTAGTAGAGAAAAGGTATGCTTGTATAGCCAACGTCGAAGGCAATGGCATCTCCTGGGGCGCGATGCGAATCGACGTACGCGGCGACATCCCGCCATTGCTCCCGTCCGAACCTGGGGGAGAAATAGTAATTGGACAGGCTTAGCATCGCGAGACCCAGCACAACCAACCCACTAGCGGCCACGACTGCTCGCAACCGGCCGCTCGAGATCTTGATCGCGTTTACGGCCGGTGCTGCGAGCGCTAGGTAGAGAAACGGGCTCGACGCGATCAGATAACGTTCGTCGAGCATCGGGGTCCGAAGCGAAACAACGAACGCAACGAGTGTCGGCACGATCGCCGCAATCCAGCACAGCCGATCCGAACGGGAGTGGAAGTCGAATCGCCACGCCGCGGCGAATCCAAGGATGGCAAAAGCCGCGACCGCCAGGCCTAGCAACACGGCGTTGTCGATTAATGTTGCCGCAATGTTCTGGACGGCTTCCTCATTGAGCGGGATCAGCGTGTCTCCGAGCAAGAAGCTGAAGAATGTTTGCGGCACTTTTAAGATCAGGTAGCGCCTCGTCTGACCGCCTTCCCCGGCGGCCTGGAGCATCGACATCAGGGCAGGCCAAAAGGCGACAATGACGCCCAGTTGCACCACAACCCAGCCTCCGATTCGCTTCCGGTAGTACTTGCCTCCAGTCACGAAGTACAGGTTCTGGGCGACGACGAACATCACGCTGATGAAGTGGGTGTAGAGCGACGCTACGGTCACGAACCAATATGCGATCCACATCAGCCCAGGCCAGGCTGGCAGTCGCTCGAGTGCTGCGTCCATCGCCCAAAACGAGAGCAAGAGAAACAGCGAGAGCATCGCGAAGCAACGAGCTTCCTGCGAATAGTAGATGTGGAAAGACGAGATCGCCATGTACGCGGTGGCTGCGATCGCGACCTTGGCGCCGTAGAGTTGTCGTCCGAAGCTAAACAATGCTACTAGCGCCGCAACGCCAGCGAACGCCGACAACGAACGCATTGCGGCTTCGGACTCGCCAAACAGGTCGATCCAGAAATGCAGAGCGGTGTAGTAGACGGGCGGGTTGGTAAGTTCGGCGGCGAGGGCGCGAGCTAGGTCGCCCGAAGCGAAGCTGTGGGACGCAGCTTCGTCGAGCCAAAGGCTCTCTTTCGACAACTGAAAGAATCGCAGTAACGCCCCGAGCAGTAAAACCGCGGGCAACCCCCACTTGACGATCGGGGACGGATTGGTGTCAGTAGTTGCCATAAGGTCCGAACGAATAGCAGCACGTAAACGCGCACCACACAACCTTACGCCTAATGGTCGCGAACGCTAACCGAATCCTTGCTCGGAAGATCCGCCGGGAGCTCCTGCGTCACTTTTCCCGTGGCGGCCCACTCGGTCCCGCGCTGCAACGTGGTGATGAACCCGACGCATTTCTGCGAGATCATCTGATGACCCAGCGTCGTGTGAAACACCCGTCCTTTCCCATACGGCAGAACCATCAACACCGGCTCGTGCTCCCCGGTCCCGCGAGTCTCCGGCGCCGAATAGGCCGAGGCCAGAACCGTGACGTTCTCCGCCGGGCCACGCAGCCGGTCGTACAGCTCATCCTCAGTGTGCATCCAGACCGCGGGTAGGCCTTTCACGATGGGATGGTCGGGCTCCCTGATCTCAACGCGAAACTCATGGCGTGTGCCGTGAGCGCCTCCTCGACCGGCAGTCGTCTTGTCCTGAACCCACTTGCCTTCGCGAAGCCGTAGGTAAGGGCCGGCGCTCTCCATACGATCGCCCCAGCCGCCAATCCCGATCATCTCGTTGTAAGCGCTCCAGGCCGGGAACGAGTTATTCGCCGCGTGAACCGATACGAACCCGCCGCCGCCCGCAACAAACTTCTCGAAGGCCTTCTCGGCCGCGGCCGGCCACGGTTCCCCGTTGTAGTTCGACAGGACCGCGTCATAGCCGCTGAAGTCGGGCTTGAAGACGCTCATGTCCCCGCCCGCCGGAGGAGTCCTGACGATGTCGACGCTGAAGAGTCCGGTTTGTTGCAGCCAGCCTTTCATCAATAGGCTGGATTCAGGCCAGATCTTGTGGTTGTTCTGGCCCTCGACGATCAAGACCCGCTGTTCAGCGTTGGCCGCAAACGACAGAGTCAGGCACAAAGCCAAAAGAGCGAGCTTCGTTTTCTCGAACATGCTCACGAGTCTAACGGAATCGCGCAGGCCGGCGACTCCGGCTACTCCCCGAGTTCGACCTCAGCGGCGATCACGGCGATTTCCTCACCCTCGCTCAGCCCGCTTCTAACGGCGGCTTGGCCGTCGGTCACGAGCCCCAACTCGACGATGCGTTTCGAAAATTCCGCCGTTCCCGCCATCCGCGCGTAAGCGAACGCCTGCCCGTCTTGGCGTCCGATCGCCGCCCTGGGAACCAACAGTACGTCACCTTCCGACTCCAGAATCACGTCCGCCGAAGCCGACAAATCGGGGATGATCCGAGAATCGTCCGAGTCGATTGAAAAAGTCGTTGACAGCTCCCGGCGGAAGCTCGTCACACCGCCGCGGCTGAAGCCGCCACGCCCGCCGCCGCCGAGCTCGCCAGCGCGCCGATCGAAGTCAGCCGCGCCGGCCACGAGGCGCCCGGATAGGCGTCGAGCTGCACCCTCGCCGGGAGCCCCGACCGGAAAGTCTGGCTATCCACCTGGTTCACGCTTCCTTCGAGAACCATCGCCGAAGTATCGACCACTTGCATAAAGTAAGTGCCCGAGCGCACCTGGTCTCCATTGGCGGTGGTGGCCACGTCGCCCCCACGAGAGCTCGAAAGCATCACGATCATTCCATCAATCGGCGCACGGATGACCAATCGTTCGAGGTTGATCTCGGCCCGCTTGAGGTCGATCATGGTCTGTTCCTTTTCGATCTCCACCGCCCTCATCGCCGATCGCCGAGCAATCTCCGCCAGTTGGACTTCCCCTTCGAGCTCAGCCAAGTCGGCCTCGCTCTGCTGAACCGTCATCTTCGCCAGCTCGATTCGAATGGCGGAGAGGACCTCCGAGGCCTGCACGTCCAAGCGCGCTTTATCGAGAGTGGCCTTGGTATCGAGCAGACGTTGCTTCTCGATGATGGCATCAATGGACTGGTTGGCCATGGTGCGCTTGATCGACGCCTCTCGCTGGACCACCTGAGTTTCGATGTCGTCGAGGCGACGGATGTAGGTCTCGCGATCGAACTCAGCGATCACGTCCCCCTTCGAGACACGTGAGCCGGCCGCGGCCAGCTCGATTAGCGTGAGCTGTCCGCCTCCGCCTCGCCCCCGGATGCGCGGGGTCCGGATCGCTACGGACCGCCGGGCGGCAATCGAACCCGTGACTCGAATCGTGCGTTCGATCGTCCCGCGCGCGACTTCGACGGTTTCGACGCCGCCCACGCTCCCCAGAGTCGGCAGCACTTCGCTGTCGAACAAGGTGTATCCCGCCATCGCGCCGATGACCAGCGGCATCAGCAGAAGTCCTCTCGGCGCCTCCGGAGGCGGAGGCTCGGGCTCCACTACCGGTTGAGGCTCGGCCGGAGCCCCCTTCGGCGTCTCTTCCGGGGCAGTCTCTTGGGACTTTCCGGCGAAACGCGAGCCAAGCAGCTCCGCTTCTTTCTTGGGATCTAGCACGCTGTTGGTCTCATCTAAACAGACAGGCGTCCGGCAGGCGCGGGTATTGAGTTAAAACATTGCAAAATCAGCGAGTTTGGCCGCTGTCGTGTTTTCGACGACGTAGGGGCTTGGCATGCCAAGCCCGTCCTGCCTCGAGCTCACCCCCAAAACAGTCAATCCGCGCCCACTTAGCAGTCCCGATATAGTAGTGGGAGTGTTTCGCTGGGCATTCTGGATTCTTGCGCTTCCGGCGGCGATTTCGTCGGCTCAGGCCGAAATTCCAACGCCGGAATCCCACTTCGGCCACCAGATGGGGGCCGACCGCGAGCTGGTCAGCTGGGCGGATACCGTCTCCTACTACCGGGCGGTCTCTGACGCCGATCCCAGGGTCCAACTCAGCGAGCTTGGAAAAACCACCGAAGGGCGGCCGTTCGTCGTGGTCACCGTGGCCGCCTCCGACGTGCTGGCCGACCTCGATCGTCACCAGAAGGCGCAGCAAAGCCTATCCGACCCTCGCCGCACGACTCCCGAGCAAGCCCAGGGGCTGATTTCGGAGGGGAAAGCAATCGTCCTGCTCACCTGTTCGATCCACTCCACTGAAGTGGCTTCGACGATGACGGCCATCGAGTTCTTGCACAAGCTGTTGACTGAAGACACGCCCCGCCACCGCGCCATCCTCGACAACGTCATCCTGCTGTTGGTCCCGTCACTCAACCCCGACGGAGTCGACAAAGTCGCCCAGTGGTACCAGCGTTGGGTGGGGACCGAATACGAAGCCGCCCCGATGGTCGAGCTCTATCACAAGTACACCGGCCACGATAACAACCGCGACTGGTACATGTTTACCCAGCAGGAGACCCGGCTCGCCGTTCGCTCAATCCACAACGCTTGGCGCCCGCAAGTCGTTTACGACGTGCACCAGATGGGCTCCACCGGGGCGCGGATCTTCGTACCGCCCTGGATCGACCCCATCGACCCCAACATCGACCCCTTGATCGCCCAGCAGGCCAACGCTTTCGGGACTCAGATGGCAGCCGACCTCACCGCCGCCGGGAAGAAGGGCGTGGTCGTCAACGGCATCTACGACTACTTCACCCCCGCGCGGCACTATCAGAGCTATCACGGGGGGGTCCGGCTGCTGAGCGAATCAGCCAGCGCGCAGATCGCGAGCCCTATCCAAACGCCCTTCGAGGCCCTCGATACCAAGGCCCGCGGCTACAACGCCCAACAGCCCAGTTGGAACTTCCTCGAGCCTTGGGCCGGAGGGTCGTGGAAGCTCCGCGACATCGTCGACTATCAGTTAGTCGCCTTCGAATCGGTGCTCTACAATGCCGCCTTGCGTCGCGAGGACCTGCTGCGCAACTTCTACACAATCCTGCGCCGCGGCCTCACGAGCGAATCCATCTCAGCGTTCGTTCTGCCCCGCGAGCAGCACGACCCCAACGCGCTGACCCGCCTGATCGAAACCTTGGATTTCGGACTCGTCGAAATCGAACGGGCGCGCCGCGACTTCAGCGCCGACGGTAAGCCGTTCAGCGAGGGCGACTACGTTGTGCGGTTGAATCAGCCCTACGGCAGGTTCGCAAAGACCCTGCTCGAGACCCAGGACTACCCGGACTTACGCCTCTACCCCGACGGACCTCCCCGTCGACCCTACGACGTCACCGCCCACACGCTACCGCTGCTGATGGGCGTCGACGTGGCGGCGATCGAGGAACCCATCCGGACGTCCCTACGCAAGCTGGCGAAAATCGAACCGCCGCGCGGCGTCGTTGCCGCGGCCGCCGCCGTCAAGCTCAGCCCCGCCTCGAGCAATGCTTGGATCGCCGTGAATCGTCTCCTGCGCGCGGAGGTCGAGGTTCGCCGAAACCGAACCAACGGTGACTTTTACGTCGACAACACCGGCGACCGTCTCTACACACTGCGCCGTTTGGCCGACACGCTTGGAATCGAGTTTCACTCAACCAGCGAAGAGATGGCGGACCATCGCAAGCTGCGCGTCCCCAGAGTCGGGCTCTACAGCGGCTTTGTGCCGATCATGGACGAGGGGTGGACCCGCTGGGTGCTCGACAAGTTCGAGTTCGAATACTCATCGCTCGACAACGCACGGCTCCAGGCGGGGGCGCTTGCTGATGACTTTGACGTCATCATCCTGCCCGACGCGACGCCCAAGACCCTTCAAGGCGGCTACGTGATGGGAGCGGCCTATCGCGGGGCCAAAGCGCCCCCGGAGTACACCGGTGGCATCGAAGAATCCGGGGCGGAAGCTCTTCGCGGCTTCGCGGCGAGCGGCGGTACGATTCTGGCTTTCAACCGCGCTTCGAGCTATGCCATCGAGCGCCTGGGGTTAGCCGTCGAAGACGTCACCGAAGGCGTCGGGAACGACAGATTCTATTCCCCAGGCTCACTCCTCAAGACAGAGCTCGATACGACTCACCCGCTGTGCTTCGGCATGCGCGAGCACGAGGCGATGTGGTTCGAGTCCGGACCCGTCTTTCGGCCAACTTACGAGGAAGGCGCGCCGCGGCCCGAGACCATCGTCCGCTATGCGGGCGAGGATGTCCTCGCGTCCGGCTGGCTGCTGGGCGAGGAGTATCTCAGGAGCCGCTCGGCCATTGTTGAAGTCGCCTTGGGCCAAGGCCGGATTGTCCTCTTCGGCATCCGTCCGCAATACCGCGGCCAGCCCAATGCGACCTTCAAATTGGTCTTCAACGGGCTTTTCTACTGGGAAGAGTGAACTACTTCAACTATTTCACCGAGATCGAGGTTCACTTCCAGCAGGCGCGTCAGAGCGGCGTCTTCCTGCTCTCGCCGCTCGACTGGGCCTTGATCGAAACCTGGAAGCAGGCGGACATCCCTTTGGAAGCGGTGCTGCGCGGGATCGACCGAGCCTTCGAGAAGTGGCACAAGCGCAAGCGCAAGTTCAAGATGGTCAACTCGTTGGCGTATTGCTCTCAGGAAGTCCTCGACGCCACGCGCGAGATGGCCGACGGGCGCTCGGACGAGCGTAAGCCGCCGGCGAACTCAGGCTTCGAGGCCGAGCGACTAGCCGCCTATTTCGAAGAAAACGCCGCCGCCGTACGTGAGGCCGGCGATAGCGAAACTCACACCGCGGTCGCCAATTCTCTTACACAGCTCGGCGAAGCCGCCCGCGCCGCTTCGTTGGACGAGCTCGAAGCCATCGAGCAGCGGCTTTCGGTCCTCGAAGGCAAGCTCGTGGCCGCCGCCCAACAAGCCCTGAGTGAAGAGCTGCTGCTCGAGATACGCCAGCAAATGGACAGTCAGCTCGCCCCCTACCGCCGCAAGATGAGCGCCGACCAGATCGACCGGCTTGAGCGCCAATTCATCCAGCGCGTGAGCTTGGAGCGAGCCGGGTTGCCAAGGTTGAGTTTGTTTTACCTCCGCTAGCTCAAACCGCTCGGGACCGCCTGCTGGGGCGCGGGAACCGACGTGGGCGGGACAGTTGTCTGGCTGCCTTCGACCGCGCGAATTGAGGTCGAGTCCGCCCAAGGCCTCGTCGCCCGCAATCAACTAAGCTTCGCATCGTGCCGCTCTTTCCAAACCGAGACGACGATCCGCTTTTCTGACGAGGAGGAGGCGAATGTCGCGACTCGCTCCGCCCGACGGCAGGTAGTTGTTCCCGCTGGGCTCATACTTCCGCTCGAGCTCCGAGACGCCATCGGCTCTGATCGCAGCTGGGCGGGGGACCGTTTTGCGGCCGTCGTGTACAAGAATGTCAAGGCCCCCGGAGATGTCTTGATTCCAAAAGGGGCCGAAGTCAGCGGCCGCGTCATACGTATCGAGACGATCGACCAGACTAGGGATGGAGTGACCAAGGAAAAGGTCAGGCGGCTAACCGCGATCTCTCTGCAACTCGCCGAAGTCCGCTGGGACGACAATTGCGCGCCGCTATCGGCGACTCTCCAACTGATCGAACGAATCCCCCAAATGGCTCGCATCGACCCTGGCGGCCGCGCGGAGCTCGACCCTACAAGCATCTCCTCCAACCGCGCCTCTACCTACGACACCAGGACCGAGATGTCAGATCCCGGTCTCGGGACGTTCATCGTTCACGGAGAACTTTACCTGGTCCGCAAAGGCGCGCGAATGCGCTGGGTCACCCAGTCGGCCCCGGCGACCGGATGCACTGCCCGCCCCTGATTGCTCCCGCGATCACATCTGGACGCCATGCACCGGCGTCAGCGGGTCGGGAATCTTCTCCGGCGCCTCGTCGATCATTTCGCGCAGGTCGATCTCAATCGTGCGCGCGATGGTCGAAATCGGCACATCGTTGGCCGATCCTTCAAAGGGATTTTCGCCCACGGTTCCGATCCGTTGCATCGTGTGGAATACCCACGAAACGATGACGCTTAGAGGGACTGCTAACCAAACGAAGTAAGCGCCAACGACGGGGAACGATTGAGATAACTCCTCGCCGATCTTCGAAAACTCAGGAATGACGCCAAATGGCAGCAGCACCAAAAACACCGCGACGACGTCATAACTCAACGTCGCGTACTGGCGCGGGTAGGGGAAGTTCTTGATTCGCTCGGACTTGCCTTGGAGACTGAACAACTCTCGCAGGACGCCTTCGAGCGCGAGGAACGAGAATTCCCAAATCAAGCCTCTCTCCTTAAGCGCTCGCAGATGACGCGATTGAAGCGCGAGAATTGCCCCCGCCTTGTTCGTCTTTTGCAGAACGTCGCCTAGCTCGTCCTCCGACAGCAATGGCTTGAGGTCGTGTTCGAGCGAGTGGTCGCGTTCGGGAATGTGTATCTTCTCGTACCACTCCATATTGGTGGCGTGCTTGGTGAAGACCTCCCACTCTCTGCCCTGGCGCAGCGCGTGGCGCTGAGCGGCAAGCCAGGCAATTTGGCGATAGATCAAGGTGCGCTTGTTTTCTTCGAGCTCTTCGTCAGCAGCGGGCTTCTTGGCGTACTCGTTGGTCACCATGGCGGAGAGCATCATGGTCCACGCGCGGGATTCGTTGCCGATCTCGCCCCAGATCTTGTGCGCCTCCCAGGTTCGCTCGTAGGCGGCGTTGTTCTGGAAACTGATGAGGAAGGCGACCGCCGTACCGACTAGCGCAATCGGCGTCCATGGCAACTGCAGCCACCGCAGCTCCGCGACTTCGAACAAGAAGGCGGGGACGAGCGCCATCACGAAAAAGGCGAAAATCTCGAGCCTCGTCCACAGGATCATGTCGGTGAAGGAGTATTTTTTCTTGGTGTACATGAGTTGTAGGGGGACGAGTTGCCAGGCGGCTATTCGGTGTGGATCAGGTCAGTCGCCCAAGCGACGAGGTCGGTCGCGATCTTGACGGCTTCAATATGATCTTCGGGCGACACAGGATTTCCAGGTGTCGGATATCGATGCGCGACAGCATGCGGCGTGAGCCTCACGGCCTCTCTCACCGGGTCCGGAATCGGTTCACCCGAATCCTCGAGGATGTTGACAAGCCGCCGCAGATCGTGAATATACGGGAACTTCAGCCGTCGATGTATGAAAACAGCCTTGATCGCTTTCTCGGCGGCCTGCTGGGCGTCAAAACAGGCGTCTTCCAGGTAAATACCCCGACCAACGACAGCCGCCCTCGCTAGGTTGCTCCGGGCGCGACTGAGCCATTCACGAGGGTCATCCGCCTCGTATCTGGGAGGCATCGTAGATTACCTTGCCCTCGTGCAGCGCGGGGAAAACGACAGTGGCGGGCGAGTCCTTGTATCGTTCCAGCTCGGCAGCCGTATTGACGACCACGTCTACCGCAAACGGAAAGTCGCCGAGGTTTGAATGGATACGTTGGGCGACCGCGAGATGCCTGCAGGGCTCCGGTTGCACCACCAAGACGTCCACGTCGCTGTTGGGACCCAGATCGCCTCGAACGGCTGAGCCGAACAAAATGACTCGATCGGGCTGAACCGCCTCGACGATCCGTCTCACCAGCACTTCGATCCGCTCGTCGGTAAGACGCGCATGGATTCGCCCACTAGAATGCTCAGCCGACATTCGTCTTTAGCTTACCCGAGTGCGGCCGGGCCGGCGGTAGAGAGCGCGCGCCGGCCGGCGGTACGTCCAATCGTCGGTGAGGGCGAGCACGCGGCGGTAGCAGGCCTGTGCCGCGCGGCGTTTTCCACCGCGATCGAGCGCCTTGCCAAGCCCAATGTAGGCTTCGACGCGAACGTTCGACGGGCAGCCGGGTTCGTTGACTAGAAAGCGGAAATGCCGCTCGGCCGCTCGCGGATCGCCCGCCTCGAGCTGGATGCGTCCGAGTTGCAGTTCGATAGAAGCTAGGTTCGGGATCGTTTCCTCCAAGGCGGGACCGGCCGATATATTGTAGAATCAAGGGAATACAAACGGAACCATCCACCGGGGCAGGTGCATTGAGTGGCTGAAGTCTATATCAACGAAGGCGAGTCCTTGGACGGCGCCCTTCGTCGCTTCAAACGAAAAGTTCAACAACAGGACATCATCAAAGAAGTTAAGCGACACTCCTTCTATATGAAGCCGGGTGAGAAACGGCGCCTCAAGCAGGCGCTCGCCAGGAAAAGGAGTCGTAAAAAGCACCGCCGAGAACCTCGCGAGTAGGGGGGCACGGCAAACTTCGGGCGGGGCCTGAGCGCTCCGCCCTTTGTGCGTCCAGATGGCTAGGAATTTCTTCGTTCGTAATTTTGGTTGTCGCGCGACCCAAGCCGATGGCGCCGCGCTGGCGGCGGACTTGCGCGCGCGGGGGCTCGGTGAAGCGAAGGACGCGAAGGACGCGGACGTCGTTGTGGTGAACACTTGCACCGTCACGGCCGAGGCGGACAAGGACGCGCGTCAGGCGATTCGGCGCATTCACCGCGAAAATCCCGAGGCCGAGATCTTGGTCACCGGGTGCTATGCGCAACGGCGGCCCGCCGAGCTCCAGGAAATCAGCGGGGTCAAGTGGGTTGTTGGGAATTCTCACAAGACGTTGATCGGCGACGTGGTCGCCCCGAAGGCGCGGGGGCTGATCCGGCTCGAATCGTCGCGGCTCCCCTATCACGGGGCGCTGGTCGGGGACATCTACCAGCAGCGAAAGCTCCTCAGCTCACCGATTCTCGGTCCCGGGCAGGATCGCTCGCGACCCAACGTGAAGATCCAAGACGGATGCAACAACCGCTGCAGCTTTTGCATCATCCCGTCGGTTCGCGGGTACAGCCGAAGCGCTAGCCCGGAGCGGGTGTTACGAGAAATCCGGGGCTTGGAAGAGCGCTATCCGGAAGTCGTGCTGACCGGCATCAACCTCGGCCGCTGGGGGCGAGATTTGCCGGACCGGCCGCGCTTCCATCAGTTGCTCGAACGAATTTTAGCCGAGACTCGTGTTCGTAAGCTCCGCATCAGCTCGGTCGAGCCGATGGATTGGACCGGCGACCTGCTACGGCTGATGGCCGAGGAGCCACGAATTTGCAAGCATATGCATATCCCGCTGCAGTCAGGCTCCGACGAGGTCCTCAAGCGCATGCGCCGCCGCTATCGCTCGCGGCACTACGCCGACCGAATCGAGCGGGCGCGCGTCGCGATGCCAATGGCGGCGATCGGGGCGGATGTGATGGTCGGCTTTCCAGGCGAAACGGACGCGGAGTTCGAGCAGACCAGGGCGTTCATCGAGCAGGCGCCGTTCACCTACTTGCACGTGTTTACCTTTTCAGCGCGTGACGGCACGCCGGCGGCTGGGCTGCCCGACCAAGTCCCACAGCCGACCAAGAAGGAACGCAATCGGGTGTTGCGCGAGCTGGCCGAGGCGAAGAACTTGGCGTTTCGTCGGCAACTGGTCGGCAAACGCCTTTCGGCGGTGACTCTAGACCGGGATGCAGTTGCGCTGACGGACAATTTCCTCCACGTCGGCCTCGATGGGGCGGATCTAGCGGCCGGCCATCTAGTCGAAGTGGAAATGTTAGACCCGCGGCGGGCGACTTTGACTCCTCACAACTCCAGACAAAGCGCCTAAACCCGTGAAGGAGCTAGCAGTCATCGGGCGGCGGCTGTCGGAACCCCGCACCGGCTTCGGCCGCTATCTCGAATGCCTTCTGCGTCACTGGGGCCGAATGGAGACCCAGTTCGACCGCATCCGGGCGTACGTCTGGGAAGACCCCGGCTTGCCGGCCCAGGGCAAAGTCGAATTCGAGGTCGTCGGGCTGATCGGCTCGCCGCTGATCTGGGAAAACTGGACGCTGGCGAATCGTCTTCGCCAGTCCTCTCTCATCTTCGGCGCCTATACGCTGCCGTGGTTCCTAGCCGATCGCGGCGTCGTTTCGAACCTCGGGATCTACGAATCCCGCCCCGATGATTTTCCGCTTCTGGCGCGAATGAGGACAACCCTGTTCTACAAACGAGCCGCGCGGAAGGCCGTCCGCGTGATCGCGAATTCTTCGTCGACGCGAGATGACCTTGTCGGCTACTACGGCGCCGACCCCGCCAAGGTCGAAGTCGTGCTACTTGGCGCGGACGAGCGGCTCAGCCCAGGTCCAAGTGAGCTCCCGGGCGATTTGCGCGCACGCTATGGGCTGCCCGATGGACCTTTTTTTCTGCTGGTTGGCAAGCTCTCGCAACGGCGCAATATATCCCGATGCTGATCGAAGCTTTGGCGGCAGTGGAGGGCTACTCATTGGTTATCGTTGGGCCCGATTATCTTGGGCTGGACATCGAGGCGCTAGCCCGGCGGTCGGGGGTTGCCGATCGCGTCTACCACGTAGAGCATCTGCCGATGGAGGAACTGGTCCACTGCTACCGGGCAGCGACGGCTTTCGTCCTACCGACGCTTCATGAAGGGTTCTCGCTCACAATTGTCGAAGCGATGGCGTGCGGGACCCCGGCGATTGTCTTCGACCATGCCTCGCTCGAGGGTTTGGTCCGCGACGCTGTGCTTTTCGCCGAGGCCGGCGTGGAGAGCCTAGCGGCAGCAATGAACCTTGTGGCTTCGGATCGAGAGCTCCACGCCGATCTCAGCCGGCGCTCGCTCGAAGCCGCGCAGGCCTATCGCTGGGAGACGACCGCGGAGCGCACGATGCTGATTTTGGAGAGGGCGGCGGGCTTCGCCAGGACCCCGGAACCCGCTCCGCGGTCGCGGCTTGCATGAGGAGGCTCCCCGTGGTCAAGCTCAAGCTCCGCCCCTAGTAGCTCAATCAGAAGCGGTCTGGGGTGAGCGCGTAGACGCCGCCCGTTTCGGTTGCTAGCTCGATCTCGCTGCCGGCGTAGCGAACGGTGGCTGGCTTACCGAGGTCGGAGCGGATAGAGGCCTCGATCAGCTCACCGTTGGCCCAGGCGAGGTCGACTTCGAATCCCCCTCGGGCGCGCAGGCCGGTCACGTTTCCGGATGGCAGGCGAGACGGCAGTGCAGGCAGCAGGTGCAAGAAACCACGCTTGCCGGTCTGGACGTCGCTCGGTTCCAGCGGTGTTCCATGAGGGTCGTGGCTTTGCAGCAGCAACTCGGCGATGCCAGCCGTGGCGCCGAAGTTCCCGTCGATCTGAAAAGGCGGATGGGCGTCGAACAGGTTCGGATAAAGCCCGCCGCCGCTCCGACGGCCGTTGACGCGCTCCGTGGGCGCCGGCTTAATCAGATTTTCGAGAATGGTCCAAGCGTGGTCGCCGTCGAGGAATCGGGCCCAGAAGTTCACCTTCCAACCCATCGACCAGCCGGTGGCCTCGTCCCCCCGAAACAGCAAGGATTGGCGAGCCGCGGCGAACGTGTCGGGGGCGCCGTATGGAGTGATCTCGACGCCGGGGTGGAGGCCCCAAAGGTGAGAGACGTGACGGTGCTTGTTCTCGGGGTCGTCGAGGTCTTCAAGCCATTCTTGAAGTTGGCCATGCCGGCCGATCTGGTTCGGTGCGATCCGGGCGCGCAGTTCGCCGAGCTGAGCGCGCAGGTCTTCGTCGAGTCCCAAGATTTCCGACGCGGCGATGACGTTGCCGAAGAGGTTCCGGATGATCTGATGGTCCATCGTGGGGCCCATCACCAGGCCGCCGTTTTCGGGTGAATTGCTTGGGCCGGAGACGAGCCACTTGCCATCCGGCGTTTCGCTCAGCGTGTCGGCGAAGAATAGCGCCGAGCCCTTCAGCAGCGGATAGGCGTGATTGCGTAGGAACGCCTCATCGCCGCTGTAGAGGTAGCGCTGCCACAGGTGCTGCATCAGCCAGGCCCCTCCGGTCGGCCAGATACCGTGGTTGGAGTGGTTAATCGGCGCCGTGCCGCGCCAGATGTCGAAGTTGTGGTGCAAGACCCAGCCGCGGGCGTTGTAGTGCTCGCGCGCGACGTGGGCGCCGGCTTCGGCGATCTCTTTGAGGGCGTCGACCAGCGGGTCGAGACATTCGGCGAGATCGGTCGAATCGGCCGGCCAGTAGTTCATCTCGGTGTTGATGTTGACGGTGTACTTGCTGTCCCAGGCGGGTTCGTTGAGGTGGTTCCAAAGGCCTTGAAGGTTGGCCGGTTGGCCGCCCGCGCGGCTTGAGGCGATGAGCAAGTAGCGGCCGTACTGAAAAATCAAGGCGACCAATTCCGGGTCATCAGTCGAGGCGAACTCGGCGACCCGCTGGCCGGTTTCGCGCTCGGCCGCGGGGGTCGTACCCAAGTCGAGGCTGACCCGACGGAAGAGCTCGCGATGGTCTTCTAGGTGGGCCGCAAGCAGGCTGTCGTAGCCCTGTCCGTCGAGCGCGGCGAGGGCGGCTTGGTTGCGTCGGTTCGGGTTGGCCGAGACATCCCGAAAGTTCACGAAGTTTGTCGCAGCGGTCAGAACCAAGACGGCCGAGTCGGCGTCGCTGATCGCAAGCTTGCGGCCTCTCGCGGCAACTTCTCCGTTTGCGTTCAACTGCAGCAGGGCTTCGAAGCGAATCGCGCCATCGGGGACCGCCCCACGCATCTGCATGGCGCCGGTATTGGAGGTTTCGATCAGGACATCCGGATGTGCGCCGTCGAAGGCCACAATGCAGTTGAGGGCGCCGGGCTTGTCCGTGCCGAGCCGGATGACGATCGCCTGCGCGGGGAAGCTCGCAAACGCTTCTCGGGTGTGGCGAACGCCGTTGGACTCGAACTCCACCGTCGAGAGGGCGGCGTCGAGATCGAGCTCTCGGCGATAGTCGCTGACTTTACCGATGTCAGCACAGTCGATCGTCAAATAGGCGAGGGCTTGGTAGGCCTTCTGCCGCAGCGGTTCGCTCATGAACTCATCCATTGCGAGCTGCTCGGCTTCGGCTTGTTTGCCTTGCCAGAGCAGATCCCGGATCCGCCCCAGTGAGCGGTGGGCGCCGGCGTGGGCGTAGTCGTGAGGCTCGCCCTGCCAGACCGAGTCTTCGTTGAACTGGATGCGTTCTTGGGCCGTTCCTCCAAAGATCATCGCGCCCAGCCGGCCGTTGCCGATCGGAAGCGCCTCGACCCATTCCTGCGCCGGTTGGCTCGACCAGAGGGTGAGGTCTCGGGGCGCTTCCGGCGCTGACCTGCAGGAGATCAGCACGAGCGCGAACGCCGCGGCGGGTGGGATTAGACGAACCGACATCGCTAGCGGCCCGCGGCGAAGTTTCGCGCGTGGAACTGCATCAGCTCCAGGCCCCTTTTCTCGTAGTTTCCGATGGCTCTGCGATCATCCGCAGAGTGTCAGGCGACATTTCCTGTGCGAGGATAAACGGGGCCGAAACCATGAGCAACAGAAAAGCGGGTAAAGATCGAGACATGTCGGACACGAGTCTTTCGCATCCGCCGGCCTCAGCGCAAGTGACGCGACGAGCTTTGCTGGCGGGTCTTCCCGTGGCGGCGGCGCTACGGGCGCAGCAAAGGCCACTGAATTTCGTCGTGATCGTGGCCGACGACCACGGCTGGAACGACCTCGGCTGCTATGGACATCCGGTGGTCAAGACCCCCAACATTGACCGTCTAGCGAGCGAGGGAGTGCGCTTCACTCACTGCTTCACCACCGCTCCGCTGTGCAGCCCGGGGCGGGGGGCCGTGATGACGGGTTTGTACCCGCACGTCTCCGGCGTCACTTTGCTGGTTCAACGCGAGAACGCCGAACGTTATTCGATGCGCCGAGACTTTTGGACGTTCGCCAAGGGCCTCAAGGACCTGGGCTATGAAAACGCCGCCGCGCGCAAGTGGCACCTTTCAACAGCCGGTCCGCTCGCGCATGGCTTCGACCACCAGTTCGAACCGCGGGATAGCTACCTCGATCAATCGGTTGCGTTTCTTGAACAAACCCACGATAAGCCTTTCTGCCTGTACTTCTGCCCGACCCACACCCATCGCCCTTTCCGAGAGCATCCTGATTTCCCCTACAAGCCGGACGCTGTCGCCGAGTGCTTGCCGCCCGTTCTCAAAGACACGCCGCAGGTGCGCGAGCACTACGGCTGGTATCTGTCTGAAACCAGCAAGATGGACCAAGAAATCGGCCGGCTCATGGGTGCGTTGGAGCGGAGCGGGGAATTGGACCGGACGGTTGTTGTCTTCCTCACCGACCATGGGCCGTCACTGCATCGCGCGAAGTTCTCGCTGTATGAATGGGGGACGCACTCGAGCCTGATTGTTCGAGGCCCGGGAGTCTCCGGCAGCGGGCGAGTCGACACGGGCCTCGCGTCGACGATCGACATTGGACCGACCTTGCTTGGCCTGGCCGGAGGTTCGGCCCCTGATTCCTGCCAGGGGATCGATTTGTCGCCACGCCTGGCCGGCCGTTCCAACGAATCGCGTCGCTACGTTTTCTCCGAGCACCACGAGGGGAATCATCTGACCGCCGTTCGAGGCGAGCGGTTCAAGCTGATTCGCAATCACACGCGAGAAGATCCGCTGATGCGGCCGCAGATTTTTCACAACTGGCGAGAAATGGGCGACGATACGCTGCGGCAACCGTATCCGCTGCCACGAGAGCCCGAAGAGCTGTATGACTTGGCTGCCGACCCATTGGAGTACCGCAATCTGGCCGACGATGCGGCTTTCGAGGAGCCGTTGGGGGAGCTCAGGCGCGAGCTTGCCGCATGGTCGCGGAACTAGGCCCCTTTGTCTTGTCTGACGCCTGCGGTGTGAGTTCTCTGAATCCGCTCGCGGGCGCGGCTTTGACGACCGCTTGGTAAGTTTCGACATGCAAGCCCCGTCGACGTTTCTCAAACTGAAGTCTTGCGGTCGAGACGGTCGTGACTGACAAGCGGGAGCTAAAGAACCAGAGATTGAAAAAGCAAGAAACTGAAAAATGGAGCTTGACAACGGGGAGCCTCCTCATGCAAGCCGCGACCGTTAGGGGCTGTGAAAAAATCGCCCGTTGAGCGAAAGACGGTCGAGGCATGCCTCGCCCCTACGGACGATCGTTTGTTTTCAACGACGTAGGGGCTTGGCATGCCAAGCCCGTCTTGCCGGAATTGGATCCCCGACATTTTTTCACAGCCCCTTGGGAGCGGGTTCCGGCGGGTTAGGATAGGCGTGATGAGGTACTGGCTAGGGATCGACATCGGAACAGGCGGTTCGCGGGCCTTGCTCGTCGATGCCGGCGGTGAAGTCGTGGCGGGCGTCACGGCCCTCCACGACGACATCGCCATGGCGGAGCCCGGGTGGGCCGAGCAAGATCCCGACAACTGGTGGGATGCCGCGGTCGAGGCGATCCAGGGCGTGGTGGCGAAGGCTGGAGCATCAGGCGACGACATTGCCGGAATCGGCTTTTCAGGCCAAATGCATGGACTGGTGCTGCTCGACGAGAGCGACCAAGTTATTCGTCCCGCGCTGATCTGGTGTGACCAGCGGAGCCAACCGCAAGTCGACTGGATCAACCAGACCGCGGGCGCCGATTTCGTGCTCGAACAGACGGCGAATCCTGTCCTCACGGGCTTCACGGCCCCCAAGCTGCTCTGGGTGCGGGAACACGATGCGCCCTCTTACGAGCGTACCCGTAAGATGCTGCTGCCCAAGGATTACGTCCGCTTTCGGTTGACCGGAGATTACGCGGGGGACGTGTCCGACGCCTCCGGGACCGCGCTCTACGATGTCGTGAATCGTCGCTGGGCGGACCCGCTGGTCGACCAGATTGGCATCGATCGCTCGATCCTTCCGCCGGTCGCGGAATCGCAAGACGTCGTCGGAAAAGTTAGTGCGTCCGCCGCCGCCAAGACGGGTCTCATGGCCGGGACGCCCGTGGTCGCGGGCGCTGGAGATCAGGCCGCCAGCGCCGTCGGAAACGGTATCGTCGAGCCGGGGCTGGTCTCGTGCACGATCGGGACGTCCGGGGTCGTCTTCTCGCACATGGATCAGGTCGCTTATGATCCCGGTGGGCGGGTCCATACGTTCTGCCACGCTGTGCCGGGCAAGTGGCATGTGATGGGGGTGACGCAAGGGGCGGGCCTGAGCTTGCAGTGGTTCCGGAACCAGCTTGCGCGGGACGCCGTTGCGAGGGCGGCCGAGACAGGAGTCGATCCGTATGACTTGCTGATGGACGAAGCCGCTACGGCCCCGGCGGGGAGCGAAGGACTCTACTGGCTTCCTTATCTGATGGGTGAGCGCACGCCGCATCTCGACGCGACCTGCCGAGGCGGCTGGATCGGGATGACGGCCAAACACACGCGCGCACACCTGATTCGGTCGTTGGTCGAAGGGGTTTCCTACAGTCTCAAGGACTGTCTGGATATCGTCGAGTCTTTGGGAATTGAGGTGTCGGCCGTACGCGCCTCCGGCGGCGGCGCGCGTAGTCCCTTCTGGAGAGACGTATTGGCGGGCGTGTTTGACAAACCGATCGCCACGCTTCAGACCCAGGAGGGTTCGGCCTACGGAGCGGCGTTGTTGGCGATGGTGGGATCGGGCCAGTTCGCGAGTGTCGGCGAGGCCTGCGCGGCGACGATCAAGGAGCAGAGCCAGACTGCGCCCGACGCGTCGCTGGCGGGGGTGTATCGCACGGGCCACGGTGTGTTCCGCGACTTGTATCCAGCGCTAAAGCCGCTCTTCGGGCGGATGTGAAGCCGGCTATAGCAGCACTCCGCTTACGCGCCGATGCCCGCGGCCCGCTGCTCTTCAGGCTCCCTGACGGGATTCTTTTTCGAGCCGAGTCCAGATTCTGGACCGATGCGCTGTTCCCGGAACGCTTCTGGCTCATCTACGTCAACATTGGCTACATACTCAACGAACTTTCTCGCGAAACCGGGGTTGCGAAGAAATCTCAGCGACACCATTGCGGCGATCAACAGAAGCAAGACAGTCAGATACACTGGCGGCGATAGTCTTCCTAGAATCTGAACTGTCGCTTCAATCATCGTGGAGTGAACCCCAAGCGTGAGACAGTCGAAATCGGGACAGGTTACGATTCACCGCAAAACGCTTGCCTTCTTCGCTGTATCGTCGCACGCTGGTCCTAGCCGGGGAAGCGGAAGCGGGCTCTGCTGGAGAGCAACCCGCCAAGGAATACCCGGCCGCAAACTCATCAAGACGATGAGCGCCGGGGGCGGCCGCCAAGGTCGCTCCCGGCTTCTCCAACGCCGGCGATGTCTCCCTGCCCGCCCAGGGCCCATCGGATTGATAGATTTGCCTATGCCTCTCAAAACTCATACTTCGGATTCCTCGCTGCTGTTGCCGCCGGCCGCGCCAGCGCTTCAAACTCCGCCGGCGGACGATATCCCAACGCCGAATGCAGCCGGCGTTGGTTGTAGATCTCATCAATGAACTCGCCGATCGATGCGCGCGCCTCGTCAAGCGTGCGATAACGCTGCAACCAAACCTCCTCCGCCTTCAACGTCTTCATGAAACTCTCCGCCCGCGCGTTGTCGTAGGGGTTGCCGCGGCGGCTCATCGAGATGATCGCGCCGTGCTGCTCCAGCAGCTCGACATAGGCGCTCGAAGCGTACTGTACGCCTTGGTCGGAATGATGCATCCACCCCGCGGCAGGGCGTCTGAGCTCGAGCGCATCGCGCAACGCCCCTACAGCCAGCTCAGCTTTGAGCGTCGTCCCCAGCCGCCAGCCGACCACGCGTCGCGAGTAGGCGTCCAACACCACGGCGAGGTAGACGAACGCCTCGCGCAAGCGAATGTAGGTGATATCGGATTGCCACAACTGATCGACGCCGTCCACATTCAGGTGCGCCGCTAGATTCGGATAAACAGGTAAGAAGTGGTTCGAATCCGTTGTTAGCACGAAGCGCCGCTTGAGTACCGCCAGCAAGTTGTCCTTACGCATCATCCGCAGGACCTTTTTGTGATTGACGAGGAAGCCTTGGCGGCGCAGCTCGGCCGTCACGCGGCGGTAGCCGTAACGACGATTCTCGAGCGAAATCCGCTGCATGCGGTCACGCAATTCCATGTCGCACTCGGCGGGCGACGACACGGCGAGCCGGCGATAGAACCCGGCGCGATTCACGCGTCCGAGCTCGCAGGCGTGTTCGACGCTGAGCGAGCCTTTGGCGCTGATCTGCTCGACGATGGAGTAGATCCGCTCGCGCCACCGGCGTCGTTGGTCGGGGCTGCGAGGTTCAAGGCGCGAAAGGCTTGTCCGAAAAAATCGAGCTCTGCGGCTTGTTTGCCGAGCAGTCGTTCGAGCTCTGCGATGCGTTCGTCGCGCGGATCGCGAGGGATCTTGGGCGGCGCCGAGCGGCCGGGTTTCGGCCGGCCTCGCCGCCGGCTCAAGCCGTTGACGCCTTCCTGGCGATAGGCGTCCCGCCAGCGGTACAGCAGGCTGCGCTTGACGTCCAACTCGCGGCTTAGCGCTGTGCCGCTCTGGCCGGCTAGGAGCCGCCTGGCGGCGGCTTCCTTGAACTCCACCGTGAACTCCCGCGGCTTGCGCGGCTTGAGACTTTCCATCCTGGACTCCTTTCCATTCGCTGAAATTCGTCCCGAATTTCAATGTCTCATTTTTAGGGTTCACTCCATCGCTATTGCCTCTCATTACCTTCTCGGCGCGATCCCGGCTGACCTTTACACCTTGTGTACTCAGCTCCTTCATGATAGCTGGCGCCGCAGCGCCAATGTACAGGGCGACAACAGGATTGCTAGCTTCAAACGCGTGCGCCAAACCGGCCGACACCGGTACCATGAGCAGCCTGGCCACCCAAAACCATTTATTCCGGTCGCGCTTCGGAGGTGAGCCTCTTTTTTCGAAGTAATTCAGGACTCGAATCAGTTCGACCGCTACGTTCCCGGCCGCAGCCCACAGTGGTATCAAGATCTCGTCGGACATACTGAGGTTCCGACGAATCTACCACAATGCGCCCTTTTAACTCAGTTTAGGAGACAGTTCTTAGATTTTCGTACCGGAATGGCGCCAAAACAAAAGAAATACAGGTAGTTATAAATCTGCGCCTTCAGTGACGGCGGCTACCAAGGCGACGTTTCCCACTCAATGGTGTCGGCCGACTGCCGGCTGAGCACTTCAGACGTTTGCTCCGTCGCCAGCCGCGCTGTTGACCAGGATGTGAATCTGACGGGGATCTACAGTAGCCTTAGCGGGCAGCCGAATGCCGACCCTATGGCGGGGGTCTCAGAATGCTGGGACTAGGCTGCCCCTTCCTCCGCACGAAGGGGGTCCGCTCTCAAGCATCCTCGTGACAGCAAAAATACCGGTCCATGGCGTATTTGTGCGCGTCGGCCATTTTTCCTGAGAACTCGTCCATCTCTGGTCGCGGCATCGGCTCGAAGGCGCGCGCGAGCTCGATGTTTTCGCGAATGTATTCGAGCTTCGGCATGCCAACGACCGCAACCGCGACCGGTAACGACAAGCTATAGCGCAGCAGCCGCTCCATGGAGGCTTTGCCGGCTTGGGAGCCGACCAGGTTGTCCTGCGCAGTCACCTTCATCGCGATCACGCCCATCTTTCTTGCGTTGGCAACCGGCAGGGCGATCCTCTCGAAGCTGTTCTGTGGGACCGGCGGTAGGTTCTTGCCTTCGGTCGAGCGACCCTGCAGGGCGGCGTTCAACGCCATCTGAGTGCAGTCAAAGTCGTGACGCTCAAGCGCCGCCGCAAGCGTTTCGGGGAAGGTGTGGCTGGTCACGCCAATGAAACGAGTGACCTTTTCATCACGCAGGCGCTTGAGGACCCTGATGGTTCCCTTCTCGGCCGCCTGCAAATCCTGCTCGTCCCAAAGGTTGTGCAGGTGGATCATGTCGAGCTGGTCGGTGTTTAGCCGCTCAAGACTTCTCTCGGTTTCTCGCATCGCGTCGTCGTAGCCGCGAACACGAATCTTCGTCGAAAGGAACACCCTCTTCCGGCGCGTCTTCATCACTTGGCCGACCCAAGTCTCGCTCTGGCCGGCGCCGTAGTTCTGCGCCGTGTCGAGGTAGGTGATTCCGCTGTCGAGCGCCAGGTTGATCGCCTCGACTCCTTTGTCTTGGCTGGGGTAGGCCAGCAGGCGGCTGCCGCAGCCGAGCGCGAGAATCGACGGCCGCTCGCCGGTCCGTCCGAGCTCGCGAGTTGGTAGCTTGGCGGCTGTTGAGGCGGCCGACGCCGCGACCGCCGTACCGATGAATGTTCGCCGCGAGAGATTCTTGCTCATGAGTAGGCTCCCGCCGATCACGATGGCATACAGGGCGCGCCTACGCAAGCGCGCCCCATCTTCTTCTTCCTTCTTCAGAAAGGCGACCGCCTACAATGAAGGCTCTTTCGCGATGCGCGTCAAAGTCTTGTTTTTCGGTATGCTGCGCGAGCTGATTGGGCGCTCGAGCGAGGAAATCGACGTTGAGCCCGGGGCTCGGCTCGAAACGGTGTTCGAGCGTTACGCGTCTCAATTCCCCAGAGTGAGGGAGATGCAGGGCAGTATCGTCCTGGCGCGGAATCAGGAGTTTGCGTCGGCCGATGTCGAGCTGGAGCACGGTGACGAGATTGCGTTGATGCCGCCGGTCAGCGGTGGTTCCGAGCAACCCGAATGGTTGGTTTCTCAACGCGGCGAGACGTCGTTCTATGGGATCACCAGACAGCCGCTCGACTGTCGCTGGTTGGTTTCGGAGCTGCAAGGCGATTCCGACGGCGCGGTGATCACCTTCGAAGGAGTGGTTCGCGATCACTCCGACGATCGCCAGACGCGCTGCCTCGACTACGACTGCTACGTCCCGCTCGCTGTGAAGAAGATGCAAGAGATCGGCAACGACATCCTCACCAAGCACGACGTCCAGGCGGTCGGGATCGTTCATCGCATTGGGCGGCTCGAGATCCGCGAGGCGAGCGTGGTGATCGTGGTGGCGTCGGCGCACCGGCGGGCGGCGTACGACGCGAGTCTCGAGGCGATCAATCGCGTGAAGAAGCTGGTTCCGATTTGGAAGAAGGAATACTTCACCGACGGCGAAGTTTGGGTTGAAGGCGAGTGGGAAGATTCGGTTCCAACACCAGCGAGCGTGGTGTCGTGAGAACGGGCGGCGGACCGCTTGCTTACGCGCGCGGCACGGTAGCGCTGACCCTAATTGCCGGCTCGTTGTTTGCGCAGGATGACCCGGTTTTTCGCGCCGATGTTAGCCTTGTCAACGTTCTGGTGACGGTCCGCGACGAGAACGGCGGCCCCCTCGGCAACCTTACTCGCGAAGACTTCGAGATTCTTGACCGCGGCGAGCCTCAGGAGATCGCCGTCTTCGAGCGCCGCACCAACCGTCCGCTGTCGGTCGTGATGCTGGTCGACGCCAGCTTGAGCACAGCCATCGAGCTTCAGTTCGAACGGGACTCCGCCGCACGCTTTGCCGCCAACCTGATGGAGGAAGGATCCCATCCGGGAGACCGCATCGCCGTGATGAAGTTTTCCGAGGGCGTCGAACTGTTGGCGGACTTCACTCGATCGGATGCGTCGATTCGCCGGGCCCTCGGGCGCGTGAAGCCTGAAAGCGGCACTTCCATGTACGACGCCGTCTTACTCGGCGCCGAAGAGCTCGAACGCCGCGAGGGCCGGCGGGTGCTGGTCATCATCACCGACGGCGGGGACACGACCAGCTACTCGACCTTCCTTGACGCGGTCAAGGCCGCGCACGCCTCGGATGTGGTGATCTACGGGCTGATCGTCACGCCGATCAAGTCGGACGCCGGCCGGAACACAGGCGGGGAGAACGCGCTCAAGATGTTCGCCTCCAATACGGGGGGAAAGACGTTTATCGAGTCCGAAGGCCCGGCGCTTGATCGCGCTTTCGACGAAATTCTCGAGAACCTAAGGATGCAGTATTTGATCGGGTACTACCCGCCGGAGCACGACGACCACCGCAGCCAATTCCGCGATGTGCAGGTGAAGGTGAAAGCGCCGGGCGCTCAGATCTACTCTCGTAACGGCTACTACGTCGCGCCGCCGAGAAAGAGGCTGCCGGAGTCGACAAACGTTGCGCCGCCGGAGCGGATCAAGATCAGGAAGAGGCCGCCCGGCTGGCGTAAGGCCGAACCAAAGATCGAGCCGGAACCGCTCGAAGCGCCTCCGCCGAAGCGTAGCCAGAAAGTCGGCCCCTGAGCCGTGCGCGTCAAGCAAGCGGTCGGATGAGGTTGGGTCATCCGACCGCTTGCTGACGCGCGCGGCTCAGGGCTGACGTATTTCCAAATTCCTTACAGTGGAAGGGAACCCCAATATGACGAATACAGACTTCCTTCCCGTCGCCAGCGAAATCGCTCGTGACGCCGGCGCCCTACTGCTGAAACACCTTCAGCGCGTGTCGGTTGAATACAAGGGCGAGTATGACATCGTCACCGCCGCCGATCGCGCCGCGGAAGACCTGGTTGTCGGCCGGCTCAAGGCTCGGTTTCCTTCGCATTCGATCGTCGCCGAAGAAGGAACCGGCGTCGACCGTGGTTCCGAGTACGTCTGGTACGTGGATCCGCTTGACGGCACCACGAACTTCGCTCACGGCGTGCCGGTCTTCGCCGTCAGCATCGGGCTCGAGAAGAACGGCGAGCGGATCGTCGGCGTCGTCTACGACCCTAGCCGCGAGGAGTTCTTCACGGCCGAAAAGGGCGCCGGGGCCTATCTGAACAATCGGCGGATCAGGGTCTCCACCATCCCAACGACCCAAGCGGGCCTGTTCGCCTCGGGATTTCCGGCTCACATGCGGAACATTGATGGCAACATCCACTACTTTCACCAGATCTCGGCCCTGACCCACGGGGGCCGCCGCTTTGGCTCGGCGGCGCTCGATCTGTGCTGGGTCGCTTGCGGCCGACTCGAGGGAGTTTGGGAGTTCGGGCTCAAGTCTTGGGACGTCTCCGCGGGCCTCGCCATCATTGAAGAAGCGGGCGGACGCGTCACCGACATGGCAGGCGATCGGTACCGCTCAGGCGTTGGACATATGGCTGCGACCAACGGCCTCGTCCATGACGAATTACTTGCTCTTTTCGCACGAATTTCGAACGGTGAAATGATCGCTCACACCCCCTCGGTGCAAACGCTGTAGCGCCGCAAGCCTCTGATTTAGAAAGAATTCTCCGCCCATCGCTCACTTCGCCCATCGCTCATTGCCGGGGCGCTCTCGAATTGCTAGGCTGTAGTGTTTGAGCCTTGACTCCCGGCCTTCCGCGTGGAGGAAGGGAAAGGGAAGTGTACGTCTTATGGACCGAATCGTCGATCTCATCCGGAAAAAGCGCGATAGTGAAGAGCTTAGCCTCGAGGAGATGGAGCGCCTCATCAACGGCTATACCCGGGGCGAGATTCAAGACTATCAAATGGCCGCCTTCTTGATGGCCGGTTCATGTAACGGCTTAAACGAAGCCGAAGCGGCTCACCTTACGACCGCGATGTTGCGTTGCGGCCAGCAGGTCAACCTCGACGGACTCCAAAAGCCGAAGGTCGATTGCCACTCGACCGGCGGCGTTGGCGACAAGGTGAGCTTGATTGCCGCTCCTATCGCCGCCGCGGCCGGGATCGCCGTTCCGGTCATCGCCGAGCCTGGCATTGGCCATACCGGCGGCGCGCTCGACAAGCTGGAATCGATCCCAGACCTGCGAACGAACCTCTCGATCGACGCCTTCCAGGATTTGGTTTCACAAAATGGCATTGCTTTTGCCGCGCAGAGCAACGAGCTGGCGCCGGCGGACAAGAAGTTGTATGCGCTTCGCGACGCCACCGCGACTGTTGATTCATTGGCGCTGATCGCGGCGTCGGTGATGTCGAAGAAGCTTGCCGAAGGGCTCGACGCCCTGGTGCTCGACGTGAAGGTCGGGCGCGGCTCGCTGCTTTCCGGGCGTACGGAAGCCCGCCGACTGGCGCAGCTGATGATCACCATCGGCCGCCGGGTCAACCTCCGTATCCAGGCTCTGCTGACCGATATGGATCAACCGTTGGGATTCACTGTCGGCAATGCGCTGGAGATTATGGAGGTCGCTCAGACCCTCCAGAATCAAGGGCCTCCCGACCTGACCGGTCTCGCGACCGAAATTGCGGCCCGGATGATTTATCTAGGCAAGTCGGACGTGTCGATTGACACGGCTCGGAGCATTGCGCAGCAGCATCTCGGCGACGGCTCGGCTTTCGACCTGCTGCAGACCGCGATCACGGCTCAAGGCGGCGACGCCAATGCGCTGATCCAGTTTGAGCTGCTGCCGAACGCCTCAGGCGAGCACATTATCACTTCGCCGCGTGAAGGCTACATCAGCCGCATCAACGCCGATGACATTGGCCGCGCGGCCGCCATGCTCGGGGCTGGGCGTGATCGCCTTGGCGACCCGATCGACCCGGCCGTGGGCGTCATCTTGCAGGCCAAAGTGGGCGATGCGGTCGCGGCCGGATCGGGACTTTGCGCGCTCTACTACACCGATGACGCCAATCTGGCCGAAGCCGTCCAGCTGGTGGAAGACGCCTTCCGGCTGTCGGCGAACCAGCCGGAAGTTCGCGATCTCGTCCTCGACTTGGTGCAGTAACATTCATGGGCCTGGTCGGGATCGCGGCCATCTTTGGGATCGCGTTCGCGCTCTCGACCAACCGCCGGGAAATCCGTCTGCCGCTGGTGGGTTGGGGGTTCGCGTTTCAACTGATGCTGGCGGTACTCGTCCTGAAAACCCCGTTCGGCCGGGTGGCCCGCGTCTTTGGCGAGGGGTTCAACCGGGTGATGCACTACGCCGAGGAGGGTAGCTCCTTCGTCTTCGGCCAACTCGGTTCGTCGCAGGGTCCCGAAGGGGTCGTGCTCGCCTTCCAAGTTCTGCCGCTGATCATCTTTGTGGCGTCGCTGTTCGCGGTCCTTTACCACTTAGGGATCATGCAACTGGCCGTCCGCTTGATGGCGGTGATCATGCAGAAGACGCTCGGGGTGAGCGGGGCCGAAGCCTTGAACGTCGCGGCGAACGTCTTCATGGGGATGACCGAGGCGCCGCTGACGATCAAGCCCTACCTCAATACCTTGACGCGGTCGGAGCTGATGGTCGTCATGACCGGGGGGATGGCGACGATCTCCGGAGCGCTGATGGTGGCCTATGTGAGCGTCGGCGGCGTCCCGATCGAGCACCTGTTGACCGCGGTGATCATGACCGCCCCGGCGGCGATCGTCATGGCCAAAATTATCGTCCCCGAGACGGAGACGCCCGAGACGCTCGGGACCGTGCCTTCGCACGCCGGCGAGCGCGCCGGCAACGTGATCGAGGCCGCCGCGAAAGGGGCGAGCGACGGCCTAATGCTCTCACTCAACGTCGGCGCGATGCTGGTCGCCTTCGTCGGCCTGATCGCTCTGCTTAACGGCCTGATCGGCGCCGCCAAGGATTTCTCGGGCCTGGCTTGGATGCCCCCGGACGTCCAGTCGATCCTCGCTTTGGTTTTCGCCCCGATCGCCTGGTTGATGGGCGTTCAGTGGGCCGACGCCGGCGCGGTCGGGAATCTGCTGGGCACGCGGCTGGTTTTGAACGAATTCATCGCCTACGTCGAGCTCAGCAAGATTAAGGAAACGCTCGACCCACAGTCGTTCTTGATCGCGGGCTATGCTTTGTGCGGATTCGCGAATCTAGGCTCAATCGGAATTCTCGTCGGCGGCGTCGGGTCGCTCATGCCTGAGAGGAAGTCCGAGTTGGCGCAGCTAGGGATCCGCGCGATGTTGGCCGCGACGATGGCGAATTTTCTGACGGCGTGTATTGCTGGGCTGCTGGCCTGACCGCGACTTACTTCCCAAGCCGACGATAGACGGTCTCCATATCGCGCTCAAAGTCGTCCAAATCGTATTGTGCCGCGATCTTCCTGGCGCGAGCGTAATCCATCATCTCCCATATAGAAACTCCAGCCTCCTCGGCGGCGCGGGCCATTGAGACCTTGTTCTCGCCGTAGAGTCGAGCGTAGTGCTCCAGTTTCCAATCTTGAATCGCTTTCGCTAAGAGACGTCGGACAGTTGTCGAGCGGTCAGATTGCTCCGCGTTCTCGATCAGTTCCAACTCTCGCACCATCTCAGCGGGCAGTCTCGTTCCAACCATCTGTTCCTTCTTCATTGCTTGACACCCCTGGCGCGGCTAAGGATTTCGGCCACGACGGCGGGCGATAGCCAAAGCACCTTACTCAGCTCCAAGATCGCGCGTTCCAGTTCGATCAGGCTCAACCGATCATTGAGGAAGGCTTCCAACAGCACGCCCGCTGACCCGGCGTGCTCAACGCCTAGCGTTTTCGCCATGCTCCGAGCCTCTTTGTCATCTACGACCAGAAACAGATTTCGCTCGCTGGCCAGCGCGATCGATTCCGCCTCTCCTTTATGAAGTCGCGACCGGTTGAGTAGCCTACGAGTTAGGCCGCACTCTTTGGCGGTCGGTCTTACGACCCGGATCCAGCCGTCACTCAAGGCGGCTTCGATCTGCTCCACACCCAACGCGCGAATCGCCCTTCCAGCATCAACCGACTCTTTCTTAACCGTTGGCCCGATCACGACATCCCCATAAAGCCGCTTCAACAATTCGAGCCGCTGGATCTTGCCGAACCCAATCAGCGGAGACGAGTCTGTAATGACCACTCGGTATTCCGTGCTCGCATTATGGCACGTCGAGCGGGGGTGTTAACGAAAGTCTGCAGTGTTATCGGGCGGGCGGCCGAGCATACGGCCGCGATCGAAGCGGCTTCGCTCGCCGAGCCTTTGCGCGAAATTCAGGTCCGCAGCAGCTTCTCGGCGATTGCCAAGTCCTCCGGCGTATCGACGCTGACTCCGGCGTGATCTGAGGTCCTTACCACCCGGATCCGCGCCGAGTGCTCGAGCGCCCGTAGTTGCTCGAGACCCTCGGTCTGCTCTAGCGGCGTCGGCTGTAGGGCGGCAAATCTCAAAAGAAACTCCCTGCGATATGCGTAGAGGCCGATATGCTCAAACGCCTGTGCGCGCTCGCCGCGCCGGGGATGCGGGATGAGCGAGCGTGAAAAATACAGCGCGTCGCCGTGCCGATCGGTGACGACCTTGACGACATTCGGGTCGTGGAGCGCAGCCTCGTCCTCGATTCGGCGGCTCAGAGTGCTCATGTCGATCCCCGGCGAGTGCTTGAAGGGCCGAATCAGCTGGTCGATCGCTTTCGGCGAAATGAACGGTTCGTCTCCCTGAATATTGACCACGATTTCCGCTTCGCGCGACTGCGCCGCCTCGGCCACCCGATCCGCGCCGGAAGGATGGCTGGAAGAGGTCATCAGAACCTTTCCGCCGAAGCTCTCGACCGCGGCGAAGATACGCTCGTCGTCAGTGGCGACGAGCAGGTCGCTAAGCCGCTCGGACTCGGATGCTCGCTCGTAAACATGTTGAATCATCGGTTTGCCGCCCAGCATTGCCAGTGGCTTGCCTTCGAATCGGGACGACCGGTATCTCGCGGGTATAACGCCGAGGATTTTCATTCGAGTTGATACAGTGGAGGACCGCTCATTCTGGCATGTCCGGCGAAAAGTTCGAAAGGTTGCTGGGAATCATGGCGCGATTGCGCGCGCCGGGCGGATGCCCTTGGGATCGCGAGCAGACGCTCCGGACGCTGCGCCCTTACCTGATTGAGGAAGCCTACGAAGTCCTCGACGCGATCGAACGCAAAGACTGGGAGCATTTGCCGGAAGAGCTCGGCGACCTGCAACTTCAAATTGTGTTCCAGGCGCAGATCGCGTCCGAGCAGGGAAGCTTTTCGATCGACGATGTGCTGGATCGGATCTCGGAAAAGCTGATTCGCCGGCATCCGCACGTGTTCGCTTCCGAATCAATCGAGACGCCCGGAGGAGTGGTCAAACGCTGGGAGGAGCTTAAGGCTGTCGAGAGGTCGGGTCTCGTCGAGCCTGAGTCGATTCTCGATGCGGTTCCGCGCTCGCAGCCGGCGATGCTCGAAGCCCAAGACATTGGGAAAAGGGCGGCCGGCGTGGGGTTTGACTGGGGCGATTTATCCGAAGTGCTGGCGAAGCTCCATGAGGAAATCGGCGAGCTTGCCGAGGCGGAGAAGTCGGGCGATCGCGATCACCTCGAAGACGAACTGGGCGACCTTTTCTTCGTCGCGGTGAACATCGCGCGCACCCTGAAGCTCAACCCGGAGCTTGCGCTGCGGCGATCGAATCGCAAATTTCGATCGCGCTTCGGATTCATCGAACGGAGCCTCTCGGCCAGCGGCAAGTCGCTGGAAGACGCAACGCTCGAGGAAATGGAGGAACTGTGGCAGCAGGCGAAATCCGAGTCCTCACCGACTTAGAGTCGATGCACGACACCCTAGCGGTTCAGGAGGCCGCTTGGGGGTTCAGCGACATAGAGAAGGTACCGTCAAGGCTGATGCTGGTCAGCGTCAAGGCGGGCGGTTTGGTGCTGGGCTGCTACGACGGGGATCGCTTGATTGGATTTTCGTATTCGATTTGCGGGCGCAAGCCCGACGGCGAGGTTTACCTGCATAGCCACATGACGGCGTTGCTGCCGGAGTACCAAGGAAAGGGAATCGGTTACGAGCTGAAGATGCGCCAACGAGAGGAGGCGCTCGACCTTGGATACAAGCTGATCGAGTGGACGTTTGATCCGCTCGAGGCTAGAAACGCACACTTCAACATCGCCAAGCTCGGGGTGATTTGCCGCCGCTACGAGCCGAACCTGTACGGGATCACGACAAGTCGTCTGCACGGGGGGCTGCCGACCGACCGACTAGTGGCTGAGTGGCGCCTCGATCAGCGGCGGTTCGAGGGTGCGATTGAGTCGGAAATCGAGGTTCCGGCCGAGCGGAGCGCTAAGATTCAGCTGGAGCTACGGGAACGATTTACCGAGAGTTTCGCCAGGGGGTTAGCCGTTGTGGGCTACCGCCGGGAGGGGGCGTCTGGAACGTATCTGCTGGCGTGATGCGGCATGCTACGGCCTTGAGCCGTGACCGTCAGGGAGCGGTCGGATGAGGTTGCCGTATTCGACCACTCCCTGAGGGGCCGTGAAAAAATGTCGGGGATCCAATTCCGGCAAGACGGTCGAGGCATGCCAAGCCCCTACGTCGTTGAAAACAAACGATCGTCCGTAGGGGCGAGGCATGCCTCGACCGTCTTTCGCGCTCAACGGGCGATTTTTTCACGGCCCCTGACGGTCGCGGCTCAGGGTCGCATCCGCCACGTAGCGGTAAAACTCTTCCCTTCGCGGGCGCAGGGCGATTGCGTGATAGTTGCGGGCCACCGCGAGATTCTGAGCAGCCAGCATGGATCTCGACTCCCGTATCGCGTTCAGCTTCATCGCAAGCGCCTGCGGGTCGTCCAGCGGGACCAGCTGGTCCGGCGAGAGAAGCTCGGGGACCCCTCCCACGCTTGAGCCCAGGCACGGCAGTCCCCGCGCCATCGCCTCCAGCATCGCGCGCGGCAGGCCCTCCTGGCGCGATGGGAGCACGAATAGATCGGCTTGATCGAGCTCTTCGCGGATCGCCTGACCGCTCGGGACCTTACCCGTGAAGCGAACCGCGTCAGCGACCCCGAGACTCTCGGCCAGGCGCTCGAGGCTCGGCCGGTAGCAGCCGTCGCCGACAAGAGTGAGCTGAAATCGGCGCGGGCGGATGGCCAGCGCTTCGAGCAGCGTGTCTTGTCCTTTATAGAGGTGCTCCATGGATCCGACGCTAATCAGTCTGCGGCATCCTCGCTCACGAGCGGTTTCCGCGAAGGCCTCCTCCGGGAGCTCGACGCTCGAGTAATTCGTCGTGAATGTCTCCGGTTTGGGCGGGTAACGCTGTTGAAGAGCTTCGCGGGTCACGTACGCGGTGGCTGCCGCGTGAAAACAGATCCGCCTTAGGGCCCGAACGTGGTGTGCTCGAAACACCGGCCTAAGCCAGCGCCGACTGGCGCCGCGGGCGTAAGCGTCGTGCGGATCGCCAACGACTTCGGCGCCGAAAGGCCGATATTCTCGACGAAGGAACCGCGCGGCGATCAATCCCAACTGCGAAGGGACTCGCAGGATCACCGCCTGTTCGGTCCGCAGCGCGCCAACGATTGCCTCTCGAACGGCTAGCGCCCTCGTCAAGTATTGGTAAGGGCCCACGTAGTAGGGGATGGCGGCGAAGCTGACTCGGTCTCCGCTGGCAAGGACCCAACCCGCCCCAGGCTTACCAACAGGTTTGACTCGAGCGACGACCCGAACGCCGTGGAAACGGGACAGGTACCTGGTGAAGAACGAATAGGCGAACGGCCCGTCGGTCCAAACGCTCCCAGCGGGCGTCGAATAGAAGCGGTGATCGAGGACGACGGCAACGTCCACAAGTTAAACCTGCGCGCCTCGGTAGTTGTCCAGCAGCTGGCTGTCGGGCAGCAGTCCGCCCTTCAGCCCGAGGAAGTAGTAGGCGGCCGAGGCGTCGAACGCCCCCGGACGCTTGATCAGGACCAAGTCGGCGTATTTGAGCCAAAACAGCCCTATCACAGCCGCTGCGATCCGCCGGGACAGCTTTCCGCTCAAGAAACTCATGACGAAGGCCTGACAGGCCCAGGCGAATGCGGCGCCTGGACCGCTCGCCGGCCCCGAGTCCACTTCGACGAAGTTACGAAACAGGCGGCGGTGGCCTAGATGGGTAAAGCGCGTGAAGTC
Source organism: Bryobacterales bacterium (assembly GCA_965247515.1). Lineage (GTDB taxonomy): Bacteria > Acidobacteriota > Terriglobia > Bryobacterales > UBA6623. Next base: position 5,015,573 of record OZ252029.1, read on the forward strand.
CCTCGCGCCTGCATGAACCTGCTGCAGAAACGGAGTCTCCGAGTAGACCGCCCCTCCGGGCTTGAGGACACGCGCAAACTCGGAGACAACCTGATAGGGGTCGAAGACGTGCTCGAGGACCGCTTGTGCCACGACGCCGTCGAATGAGCCGTCTTCGAAGGGAATGTTATGCGCGTCGCAAAGGAGGCTGGTGCGATCGGAACGGCGAATGTCGGACTCGACCCACTCGACACGCGCATCATCGAGGGAGAAAGAGAGACCGTTGCCGACTCGGGCCCCGCCGACGATGAGCACACGGGGGTGATCGGAAGCGTCCAGGAGAAGCTGGCAGAATCGCTCGTAGTTGCGGCCGGAAACGGGGTTCCAGCCGATGCGTGGCAAGTGTCGGGCGAGAAAACGGCGCATCTCGCCTAGGAATCGGCATTTTTCATCCAGCGATGTAGGGGCGCGACATCCGCCCAGAACCGAGATCGGCGAATGCTCCCGGAGCCGCGACCGGAAGGGAGCGGTTGCCCGCCAACGCTACTGTCGTTGCCGACTCGGGCAACCGCTCCCTTCCGGTCGCGGCTCCGAAGCCCGGATCGGCGGGGTCAGCTTGCACTTGAGCGGAGTCAGCCGCGACGAGCAACAGGGGCGGTAATTGCTCGGATCCTCGGCCTTCTTGGCGGCTTTCGTTTGCTCTCTGACAGGGCTTGGCCGGGGGTACACCGTTGATCAGCATAGCGTAGCCGGGCCTCTGCTACAGTATCGAAGTGCGAGCCCCGCAACCCCTGCTGGAACGCGCAACTCTGCAGCGGCTCGAGCGGCTGGTTTTGCGTTGGGAGAAGTCCTTCGCCGGCCTTCTCGGCGGCAATAACGTCTCTCGCTATCCGGGCGTCGGTCACGAATTCCTCGACCATCGCCATTTCCAGTCCGGCGATGACTTGCGGTCGGTGAACTGGCGCGCCTATCTGAGGCTCGAAAAGCTCTTCGTCAAGATGTTTAGAACCGAGCCGCGCACGCCGGTCAGGATCTGGATCGACACCAGCGAATCGATGGCGTGCGGTTCAGATGAAACGGGCGAGGCGAAATTCCCGTTCGCCTGCCGGCTTGCGGCGGCGCTTTGTTACGTCGGGCTTGTGCGACTCGAAACGATGGTGCTACAGCCCTTCACCGACCGGCTAGGCGCGGACTGCCGAGTCTATGGCGGACGGACGCGCTTCGCGCGCGCGTCGGGGTTTATTGGGGACCTGGAGAGCGGCGGGCGCTCGGACTTCTCCGCTGCCGTCAAGAATTTCCTGAGCGCGGGGCCGCACCCCGGACTGCTGATCGTCATTTCGGACTTTCTCGACGACGCCGACTGCGGCGGCGCGCTTGGGCTGCTCGCCGACCAAGGCAACGAGCTGCACCTGATTCAACTCGCCGGGCCGGCTGACCGCATGCCTCCGTGGGATGGCGAGCTCGAGCTCGAGGACGCCGAATCCGGTGAAATCGTGCGGGTCCAGCTCGACCGCGAGGCGGCCCAAGATTACGCCACGTCCTATGACGCCTATTCGCGCCAAATCGAACGAGCGGCCATGCGGAGCCGCGGGCGTTACCTTCAGCTGAGAACCGACCAGCCCCTCGAGGACGCCCTCTACGGCCCGATGGCCCAGAGCGGAGCCGTCTCGGTGCAGTAGCGCTCATGGGTTTCCTCAACCTCACGCTCGCGCAGTTCCTGGCGGTGCTGATTCCCCTGTCAGGGATTCTTGTGGCGCTGTACTTCTACGACCGCTCGCGCCGGCGGGTGAAGGTTTCGACCCTGCGCTTTTGGCCTCGCCGGCCCGCGCCGCCGGTGACGCGCCGGCACAAGAAGATTCAACAACCGCTCTCGCTCCTCTTGCAGCTGATCGCGATGCTCTTGCTATTGCTTGCAATCGCGGATTGGCGGTTTGGGTTGTTCGACGGCCAACAGCGGCATCACGTGATCTTGCTGGATGCGTCGTCGGCGATGGGCGTCCAAGCGCGGGATCGTCAGGCAACTCTGATGGATGTCGCCAAGGCGCAAGCGCTGGGCTATCTTCAGGCTCTGCCGGGCGGCGATCCCGTCATGGTGATGCGGGTCGACGGAACCCCGAGCCCGGCGACCGCGTTTACCAGCAACCGTGGCGACCTCAGAAAGGCCATCGCCGAGACTCAGCCCGGCTGGACGGCGGCCCGACTCGAAGAAGGGCTCGAGGCCGCCCGTAGCGCGGTTTCTCTCGCTTTGGGCGAGGAAGCGGCTTCCAACGCCGAGCTAGCTGCATTGTCGAACGTTGGCGAGATCGCCTACATCGGCCCCGGCGTGAGCAGCCGAGAAGTCATCGAAGAAGAGATGCGCGGGTTCTCGCGGTTGAGGGTGATCGACGTCGGCGAGGCTGCTGACGATGTTGGGATCCGACGCTTTGCCGCTCGCCGCATGGCCGACGATCCGACACGCTGGCAGGTCGCGATTGAGCTCCAAAACCTAGGGCCGAACCCGCAAGAGGTTACGGTGAATTTCTTGTTCGAGGGCCGCAAACTGGGCGGCCGGCAAGTCAACATCGCGGGCCGGAGCGGCGAAGAGTTCGACTTTCGCGTGCGAACCGAGCAGCGTGGCCAACTCCAGGCAGTGATCTCGACCGCCGACGGCGATCCGCGCAACAACGCCGCCAGCCTGAGCTTGCCGGCATCGATCCGCCAACCGCTCGCGGTCTACACCGATCGCCCGGCGCGCCTACGTCCACTACTCACCGCGACTCCGCATCTCGAGCCGACGTTCCGGTCCACTGAGGAAGAAAGCACGGGGAACGACCGCCTGCGTCTCTACGATGGGGCCGCGGGCGAATTGGCCGACGGAGCGATCTACTTCGCCTGGACACCGGAAAACTCACCAGTTCCGGCAAAACAGATCCGCGGTCGACGAAAGATCACCTCGTGGGACACGACCCATCCCCTCGGCTCGGGCCTTCGCGAGGGCGACGCGGCGGTGACTCGTTCGCTGGTTTTCGAGGTTGGTCCCAACGACGCGGTTATCGCCTCTACATCTGACGGTCCGGTCGTCATCGCGCATTCCGACGGTGAGAAGCGCTATGTCGTGGTCGGGTTCGACCCGACATCGCGATCACTGGCGAATCGCCTCTTGACGCCGCTCCTGTTTGCCAACGCCGTGCGATGGTTCGCGCCTGAGGTTTTCCGGCTCAGCGAATACCGCGCGGAGGCGCCGGGATCGGTATCGATCGACATCGGCTCAGCAACAAGCAACCAGATCCAGGTGCGCCGAGTCAGCGGAGGGGAGCCGGCCTGGGTTCTCGAGCAAGGCACAGTCCGGCTATTCGCGCCCCAGCCCGGGGTGACCCAAGTATCGACTCCTTTGCAGTCTTCGCGTCTGAGTCTCTCGCTCCCTGAAGCGGGGGTTGAACGCTGGACCCCCGACGCCGGCGTCTTGAAGGGCCTTCCGCCACCGGCGGGGGTCTCGCTGTCGGGTGTACGGCTGTGGCCCTGGCTCGCGCTCGCCGCGCTGGCTCTGCTGGCGATCGACTGGCGGCTGTTTGGGCGCGGGTCTCGCAGCGTTGCGACCGGCGATGCTAGCCGGGGAGCTTCGTTTCTGAACTTGGGCAACCGGGCTGCGGGAGACGGAGCGCGATGACCTTCGCTCAACCGTGGATCCTCTTCTTTCTGGCGCTGACCGCCGCCTGGGCCTATTCCGAGTGGCGACCCAGCAATCGCCGCGTCGGCCTCGCGGTCAAGGCTCTGACCTTTGGCCTCATCTTCTTGGCCTTGTCGGAACCGAGCCTGAAGCTTTTCGAACGGCAACCGGCGGTGGCCTTGCTGGCCGACGGTTCGGCGAGCATCCCTGACGAGCAGCGCGCCCAACAGGCTGAGTTCGTCAGTCGGGCACGGTCGTCATCCGGCGGCGCCGTGCTCCGAACGGTGGCATTCGATGAGACGACTCGCAGAGGTTTGCCCACCGAACGGGAGGCTGAAGCCGAGCCTCGCGGCACCAACCTCGAACGCGCTGTCCGGGATGGTTTTGCCGCACTTCCGGCTGACCGAGTGCCAAGGATCGCTCTGCTCTCGGACGGTCACGAGAATGCGGGGTCGATCGAGCGGGCGATCCACCAAGCGCGCCAGCGAGGAATCCCCATCGACGTCATTCCCCTGCCGGGCCGGACAGCGCCCGAGCTTCACCTCGAGGGAGTAACGCTGCCGAGCCAAGCGTTCGTTGGCGAACAGTTTCCTATTGAAATCGCCCTGTCGAGCCCCAGCGCCGGCGCAGCGAGCGTCCAGCTCTCGGCCGAAGGCAAGCAGATTGGGTCGTCTTCGGTCCGCCTGCTCGAGGGCCGAAGCATCGTAACCGCCCGCGCGCGACTTGATTCGCCGGGGACGACGTTGATCCGAGGAACAATCGACGCGGGGGATCTCGGGGAGCTGCCGTTCGCCGGCGTGGTGACGCTCAAAACTCCGCGGGCGCTGCTGATTTCGTCCGACCGTCTTGGCGGTGAAGACCACTTGCGCCCGAGTCTCGAGGCGGCCGGTTTCGAGATCGACGCGGTTGCCAGCCTGAACGTCAGCCGTCCAGCGACCCTCGACCGCTACGACGTGATCGTCGCCGACAACCAGGACTTCGAGAAATGGCGGCTGACTCGCAAGCGCCAGCTCGAAGACTTTGTGCGCGGCGGCGGTGGGTTCTTGCTGGTCGCGGGCGAGAACAACCTCTACGTCGAGCACAACGAAGATACGCGCGATCCGCTGAACCGAATGCTTCCGGCGACCTTGGCGCCTCCACGAACGCCTGAGGGCACCGCCGTTGTGCTGGTGCTCGACAAGTCGTCCTCAATGGAGGGCAAGAAGATGCAATTGGCGCGGCAGTCGGCGATGGGCGTGGTTGAGAACTTGCGCCCAGTCGATGCGGTCGGCGTTCTGGTATTCGACAATTCCTTCGAGTGGGCCGCGACGCTTGCGAGGAACGAGTTCCCGGCTCAGACCAAGCGCCTCATCGGAGCGGTGATCGCCGACGGCGGGACGCAGATCGCACCGGCGCTTGCTGAAGCTCACCGCATCATCGAGCTGCGGGAGGCGGTCTACAAGCACATCCTGTTGCTGACCGACGGCATCTCTGAAGAGGGAGACAGCATCCAATTGGCGCGCGCGGCCGCCGAGAAAAAGATTACGATTTCGACGATTGGTCTCGGCCAAGACGTCAATCGCGCCTACCTCGAGCGCGTCGCGACGATGGCGGAGGGGCGCTCGTACTTCCTGATCGACGTCTCGCAGTTGGCCTCGGTGGTGCTTCGCGATGTTCTCGAGCACACTGGGTCGTCGGTGACCGAGCGGGAGTTCTTGCCGGAAGTCATCGAGCAAGTCGAACTGCTCGACAACCTGCGCCTCAGCGAGGCTGGGCCGTTACTGGGCTGGGTCAAGTTCGAGGCCAAACCGTCGGCTGAGACGATTCTGCGGGTGGACGAGGAAGATCCCTTGCTGGTGCGCTGGCAGTATGGGCTCGGCCGCGCGGCTGTCTTTACCTCAGACGCCAAGAATCGCTGGGCGGCGAATTGGGTCGAGTGGCCGGGGTTTGATCGTTTTTGGGCGAACGTGGCGCGCGACCTACTTCCACGGGGTTCGGAAGTCGAGACCGATATCAGCTTCGACCGCGCCTCCGAGGAGCTGGTCGTCCGCTACAGCCGCGAGCGGGACGCCGAGGTCGATCCGCCGCGGCTGTTCGTGCTTGGACCTCAGGGCTTTCGCGCTGCTACGAACCTGGAGCGCACGGCCGCCGGACGCTACGAAGCACGGGTGCGGATCGGCGAGAGATACGGGCTTTTCCGGGTCCGCGCTGAGCGCGATGTCGACAGCTTCCCTGAGCTGGGCTACTTCCGCGAGAACACGGAGTTGCAAGAATACGGCGCGAACACCGAGCTGCTGCGTTCGATCGCGTCGCAAACAGGCGGGCGCTGGAACCCTACGCCCGAAGTGCTGTTCGCGGCCGGCGGTCAGGCGGTCGAGAAGTCGTTGGATCTTTGGCCGTTTCTTCTCGGACTTGCGGTGCTGTTGAACCTGATCGAGATCTTTGCGCGGAAGGGCTGGCTGCAGTGGCTGGGGCGCTGGGCTTAGCCGTGGCGCGAGGCTCCAGGCTTGCCGGCTCGCGATTCGTCGCGAGGCAGGGCGAGAGCGCGCCACGTTATGACCCAACCTTTTAAAGCCGCCATGGCCGCCATCGACAGCTTCAACGCCGCCGACCCCGAGCACCCGAAGGAGCTTTTCTACTCGCGGCGTATGTCCAACACCCTCGACCGCTTTGAGCCAAGCGCATCCGAGGCCCTAAGACTGGCGGTCCACGCCCAGCACATCGGGCGCTGGCAGATCCCTCGAGCCGACTACCCGATGGACCGCGCCGGCTACAAGCGCTGGCGGACCGATCTCGCCATGTTCCACGCCGAAACCGCGGGCTCGATCCTCGAAGAGGCCGGCTACCAGCCGGAAACGATCGGACGCGTCCAATCGCTGATTCTCAAGAAGCGGCTCAAGACCGACGCGGAGGCCCAAACTCTCGAAGACGTGGCGTGCCTGGTCTTCCTCGAACACTACTTCGCCGAGTTTGCCGATGAGCATACTGACGAGAAGCTGATCCGCATCATCCAACGCACCTGGTTGAAGATGTCGGACAAAGGTCACGAGCAGGCGCTCTCGCTTGCGCTCCCGGGGAGACTGGCGAAGCTTGTCGGGCAGGCGCTCGCCCCGGGCGCAAATCATTGAAACTACCGAATTTCCTCAACGTCTACCTTCCCTGGGGGTTGATATACTGTGGACGAATCTGGCGAGCCCATGAACTCTCAACGCAGCTCTTGGCTGTTTCTACCCGCGGCCGTGTTCTTCGGCGCAATCTTTGGAGGACTGATCGGCCCGCCTATTGGCGCGGCCGCCGCCTCGGACGACGAGATTAAGGACGGTTTCCGCCAGTTCACTCGGCTCCTGGCGACGCTCGAGCAGCGATACGCGGACGAGATCAAGGCCGAGGACGCGATCTTTATGGGCGCGATCCCGCAGATGCTCCAAACGCTCGATCCCCATAGCTCATTCTTCGACCCGGACTCGTTCAAGCGCTTGAAGGACGACCAGCGCGGCCGTTACGCCGGCGTCGGCATGACCATCCAGCCCAGGCAAGGCCAGACCGTCGTGCTGGCGCCGTTCCCGAAGACCCCGGCCTATCGTGCGGGGATTCGGCCGGGCGACATCATCGTTGAAGTAGACGGCAAGACGACCGAAGGGCTGACGACCACCGAAGTCGCCAATCGCCTGCGGGGTCCGGAAGGGACCAAGGTCGAGATTGGCATCGAGCGCCCCGGGGTCGAGGGCGTGATGCGCAAGACCGTTATTCGCGATACGATCCCGCGGCCCAGCGTGCCGGTGGCGTTTGAGATTCGCGAGCGCGTCGGCTTCGTCAAAATCGAGAGCTTCAATGAGAATACCGGCAAGGAGCTCGACAAGGCTCTCGACAACCTTGAAGAAGAAACCCTCGAAGGCCTGATCCTCGACTTGCGCGGCAACCGTGGCGGCCTGCTCAGCCAGGGCGTGTACGTGTCGGACAAGTTCCTCGATAAGGGCCAGGTGATCGTGTCGCATCGCGGGCGCAGCTCGAGCGAGCGCGGTTACAAGGCGCAGCGCCGCAAGAATGGCGACTACGCGATCGTCGTGATCGTCGATTGCCAGTCGGCCTCGGCATCCGAGATCGTGGCCGGCGCCCTGCAGGATCATGACCGCGGCCTGGTCGTCGGCAACAATACTTTCGGCAAGGGTCTCGTCCAGACCGTCTACCCGCTTGGCGAACAGACTTCAGGACTGGCGCTCACGACAGCCCGGTACTACACCCCGAGCGGCAGGCTGATCCAGCGCCGGTATGACGACGTTTCGGTCGTGGAGTACCTCAGCGACCCCTGCAGCGAGAAGTACATTCCGAACAAAGACGAGGTCCGCCTGACCGACAAGGGCCGGCAAGTCTACAGTGGCGGCGGAATCGCTCCCGACATCACCTACGATGCGCGGCGCTTGAATGACTTCCAGATCATGCTGCGCCGCGGTTTCGCGTACGAGAACTTCGCTCAGCAGTACACTCTCAACCGCGAAGAGTTGCCGAAGGGCTGGGAGCCGACCGAGGAAGTCGTCGAAGAATTCCAATCGTTCCTCAAGGAAGAGGATTTCGAATTCACGGACGAGGATTTCGATGAGAACCGGGGGCAGATTGAGCGCTTCGTCAAGCGCCACGTCTACGTCTCGGCGTATGACATTGAAGAAGGCGAGAAGGTCTACTACGAGCTCGACCCCGACGTTGAGAAGGCGATTGAAGCCCTGCCGAAGGCGAAGGAGCTGCTGGAGAGCGGCAGCCAGCTCGTGGCAGGGAATTAGCTCGATCTAGAACGGATTCGCAGCTAACGTGCAAGCATGGTGATTGAACTTCCAAGCGAGCTTGAGGCACGGCTTGAGGCCGAGCTGGCGCGGCGGGCCATTTCTTCGCCGGCCGAGTGGGTTCGTCAGGCCCTTGAGCGGGAAGAATCCGGCCCGATGGTTCTGTCTGCGGAAGGAAGCCGGGCTTTCGTGGATTCGCTACTGAATCCTCCACCGCAGAACGACCGGTTAAAGCAGGCGGCGGCTGAGTATCGCAAACTGACGGGATTGTAGGATGGCGCCGGCGGATCGAACCGCCCTTCAGGTCGTTCCGCTCGAACGCCAACATAATCGCAGTGAGTTCTCCTGCGGCGCCCCAGCGCTTGAAAATTACATCAGAAGATTCGCCCGCCAGGATGTGGCGCGGTTTGTCGCCGCCGGCTTCGTTCTGATCGAAGAATCCGCGCCTGATCGCATCCTCGGATATTACAGCCTTGCTTCAACCGCGATTGGGCTACAGAACCTGCCGTCGGAGGCAACCTGAAAACTTTCGCATTACCCTGTTGTGCCGGCAACATTGCTTGGTCGGTTAGCGATCGTTCATCCTAGAAACGGCAGTTGACCCGCGCCAAAAACACCGCTAACGCCCTAGAATTTGGGTCATGAGCGAATCCAAGGCGTTGCAGCGAGTTCACCCGCAGGGTGAAGCCGAAGACCAGTGGGAGGGCCAGGATACCCCGGTCGCGACCGTCGAAACCTTCTCCGGCAAGGTCGGGCTGCGCTGGGACGAAGAAGCCAGCGTGACCGTTTTCGGGCAGCTCCCCTACTTCGTCGAGTTTCTCAAGACCTCGGGGCTGTTCGAAGCTTGGGTGAACGACTGCCCGTTGAGTTACACGAGTCCGAACGCGCCAGACAAGCGAGAAGTGCTGGCAACGCTGCTATTGAGCGTGTTGGCCGGGCAGCGGCGCTACGCCCACATCGACGCGTTGCGCGCCGACACGCTCGCGCCGACGCTGCTGGGAGTAGACAAGCTGGTCAGCGAAGACTCCGCGCGGCGCGCTTTCAAGCCAGTCGACGAAGAAGCTAGCCAGCGCTGGCTCGAAGGCCACCTCAAGCGCAGCTACGAAGAGCTGCTGGAAGAGGACTGGATTCTCGATGTCGATGCCACGGTCAAGCCGCTCTACGGCAAGCAAGAGGGCGCGCGGTTGGGCTACAACCCCGCCAAGCCGGGGCGTCCTTCGCACGTTTATCACAGCTACATGGCCGCCAACATTCGGCTGCTGCTGGGAGTGGAAGTGCAGCCGGGCAATCAGACCGCGCCGTCCTATGCGCAGCCTCGTTTATGGGCGTTCTTGGATGAACTGGGGCCCGACCGTCAGCCAAAGTTACTGCGCGGCGACGCCCATTGGGGAAGCGAACAAGCGATGCTGGGAGCCGAACAGCGCGGCGTCGACTACCTGTTTCGACTGCGCCAGACCGCCGGCGTGAAGCGGCTGATCACGCGGCTGTTCGCCTCCGACGAGTGGGCGCCGGCCGGACAAGGCTGGCAAGGCGTGCGCTCTCAGTTGCAGTTGCAGGGCTGGAGCCGCAGCCGAGAAGTGATCGTGTTGCGCCGCCAAATGCGGGATTCGTTGGCCTTCGATCAAAGTGTGGGACAGCAGCCGCGGCAGTTATCGTTGGGTCTAACCGAAGTGGTCGAAGGCGGCGTGCTATACGAATACGCGGTACTGGTGACGTCGCTGGACGAAGAGCTGCAAGCGACCGCGCAGTTGTACCGCGACCGCGGCGACGCGGAGAACAACTTCGACGAGCTCAAGAACCAGTGGGGTTGGACCGGCTACACGACCAAGGACTTGAATCGCAGCCGAGTGATGGCGGGCGTGATTGCGTTGGTTTACAACTGGTGGGGATTGTTCACGCGGCTGGCGTCGGGGGCCAAGGGCGAAGCGATCACGACGCGGCCGTTGCTGCTGCACGGCATTGCGCGGCGGACTAGGCATGGGCGCCGGACGACGCTGACGATCACCAGTTCGCACGCCAAGGCGAGGCAAGTACGGCGGGCCTTGGAAGCGGCGAGCGGGTTTCTCCAACGTGTAGCGGCAACTGCGGAGCAGTTGGGATCGATCAGCCGCTGGCGACTGATTCTGAGCTGGATTTTCCGCGATTTCCTCGATGGTAGGGTCGTCGGCACTCAGCTCCGGCTGGCTGATTGCCTGCCGTAACTGCCGTTTTTAGGATGAGAGGTGTGCAGGACAGGGGCTTGGCAGGTATCTGTTGATGGATGCGCTGCGGCGCTGCTTGGAACAGAGTGCGGAAATAGCATCCTTTGCAGTGATTGTGGATGCGAAGGATGAGGGCGCGAAGCTCTTCTACAAGAAATTTGGATTTCTGCAGCTGCCCGATCATAAGATGAGACTCTACCTGCCGATGACGGCCATCGCGAGACTGTTCGGTGGATAGATAGGCGGTCCGGCGCCAGAACTTTCGTCAGGCTCTGACCTTCTTCAAAAACGTCACACGCCCAATCTCCACCCACTCGACCACGAAAATATTCCCTTCGTGGTCGAAGCACGCTCCGTGCGGGCAAACGAACTGCCCGGGCAGGAAGTGCTCGCGAGAAAGCAGCCGGCGCTCGCGATAGTCATCAGATCCGACGCCCAGGTGCGCAATCAGCTTGTTGTCGGCGTCGAGCAGTGTAATGCGCGCCCCCAGGTCGGGGACCAGTAACGTCCCGTCGTGGAAAATGTCAAAGTGACAGGGCAGATCGACATCGCCGACGAACCGTAGGTGATTTCCCGCTAGGTCGAAGTATTGGAGGCGGTTGTTCGAGCGGTCTGCGACCAGAATCTCCTCCTGGCCCGAGCGGTCGTCGATGATGATCCCGTGGGGGCAGTTTAGGTCGCCCGCCGCGTCGGTCAGGCCGCCCCCGAAGGTGTTGACGTACTTGCCATTCCGGTCGTAGTGCACGACAAAGCTCGAGCCGTATCCGTCCCCGATGTAGATATCGCCGTTGCCGGCCACTGCCAAGTTTGTCGGTTTTCCACGATGGAGCGCGCTTGTGCTCATCGACTGCGTAGGCCGGCGATTCCGACGGATACCCCAGCGTCAGCAGCACATTCCCTCCGAGGTCCGTCTTCTGGACAATGTTGCGGCGGATATCGCAGAAATAGAGAAACTCGTCCGAGCCTTCGCGGGTCAAGTGGAACCCGTGAGCGCCCCCAGCATAGGCCCCGCCCCAGGACGTCACGAAATCCCCGTCGGGGTCGAACACGACCACCGAATGGTCGCTCTGGGAGCTCTCGTGAACCGTGTGGTGGATGTAGATCAGCCCTTGGGAATCGACCTGCACGCCGTGGCAATTCCCATAGCTGATGCTCGCCGGGCGCTTCCCCCAGTCGTGGTGAACTTCGTAGACGTGCTCGCCCGAACCGACGATGGGAAGCTGTGACATAGACAACCGATTGTAGGCGACCGCGTCGCCGGCGATTTGCTACGGTTTCAGGATGCGTAAAGCCGCCGTCGCTCTCTTGGCGCTCGCCTGCCTGCTGCCCGCGCAAGAGCAAAAACTCAACGTCCTGTTCGTCGCCTCCGACGACCTCAACACCGACCTCGCGACCTACGGTCACCCGGTTGTGAAATCCCCTAACCTCGACCGCCTCGCGCGCCAAGGCATCCAGTTCGACCAGGCCTACTGCAACTACCCGGTCTGCAACCCCAGCCGCGCTTCGTTGATGACGGGCCTCTACCCCGACCAGACCCGGGTCCGCTCGAACGGAGGCAATTTTCGCAAGACAATTCCGAGCGTGAAGACGCTACCGCAGATGTTCCGCGACAACGGCTATTTCGCCGCACGCGTCGGCAAGATCTACCATTACGGCGTGCCAACTCAGATTGGGCAATCAGGCGTCGACGACCCCGCGTCATGGGACCAAGTCGTCAATCCGCGCGGCCGCGACAAGGACGAAGAAGCTCAGATCTACACCATCGACCCCGTCACCCACAACCTCGGCGGCACTCTGAGTTGGATGGCCCAAGCCGGCACGGACGAAGAGCAAACCGACGGCATCGGCGCAAACGCCGCTATCAAGCTGATGGAGGAGCACACCGACGAGCCCTTCTTCATCGCCATGGGCTTCTACCGCCCTCACACACCCTATGTTGCGCCGCGGAAGTATTTTGAGATGTACCCGCTGCATATGGTCCGACTCCCGGTTGAACCGCTCGACGACCTAGTCGACCTTCCGTACGCCGCCTGGGTTGACCGACCCTACCAGCTGTATCTAAGCGAAGAGAAGAAGCGCCAAGCGATCCAAGCCTATTGGGCTTCGATCACCTTCATGGACGCACAACTCGGCCGCATCATGGACGCCCTCGAACGCCTCGGCCTCGCCGACAACACCGTGATCGTCTTCTGGTCCGACCACGGCTATCACATGGGCGAGCACAAGCTCTGGCAGAAGACGACTTTGTTTGAAAATTCAGCGCGAGTACCGCTGATGATCTCGTCGCCAAAGCACCGCAAGACCGCCGGTATTGCGACGAAGTCCCTTGCGGAGCTTGTCGACGTTTATCCGACGCTCGCCGACCTGTGTGGACTCGCTCCCCCGCCGCACCTCTCGGGAAAGAGCCTCGTGCCGATCCTTGATGACCCAACCTCAGCGGTCCGCGAGACGGCGCTGACGACCTTCGACACGAACGACCGCGTCCACCGCGACAAGCCTCGCCGCCCGCGCGCGGTCGGCTACACGATCCGCACCGAACGCTGGCGCTACACCGAATGGGGCCCCGACGCCAAGTACGGCGCCGAGCTCTACGACCACTGGAACGATCCCAAGGAATACGACAATCTCGCGCTGGCGCCGAGCGAGCAAGGGACGGTGGCCGAGATGAAGGAGCTGCTGAAGAAACACGTCGCCCTGGCCACGGCGAAGCCAAGTTTGTGAGCCCGGCGCCCGTGGGGAGTGTGAAAGAATCTCTAAGCGGCGATCGGCTTGGGAGCTTTGATGTCTCGATCAACCCCGCGCTCGATCGGCAGGTGACGGTTGGCAGCCTGGCCCACAACGACGCAGGGCAGTTCTACGACGTCTGGACGCGATTTGAGGGCCGGCGCAAAGTCAAAGCAGCCAAAGTGAGCTTGCTCAACTACCGAATCGACTCGGAGCTCAGCCCCGACCTGAAGCTGGATGTCCGTGCACGGGCGGATATCTCGGGCGACAACTCGGACTCGCGATCACTCGAGCTCGAACTTTCCACGCGCCTGAAAGTGTCGGAGGTCTTGGTCGACGGTCGAACTGCCGAGTTCCTGCAGCAACAAGCGCCTGCCTTCAGTGGAGCGTTCCAGCGCCGGAACGGGCTAGTCGTCGCACTCCTGCCCGAACCCTTATCTCCGGGTGCAAAGCACGAGCTGGAAGTCCGTTACTCAGGCAACGTCATCTCAGAAGAAGGCTCGGGAGTCTACTACGTTGGCGATCGCGGGGCATGGTGCCCGCGAGCCAGCCCTGGTTTTTCGCATTTCGAGCTGAACTTTGAATATCCGGGCAAGCTCGAGCTCGTTGCCACTGGAACACAGGTCGAAGACTCGATTTCGCGCGGCGTGCGAACCACCCGATTCAAGACAGAGAATCCAATTCGTCTTGCCGGCTTCAACCTCGGCGACTACGCTTCGAAAACCCGCAAAGCAGGCGACTACGAAATCCGAGTGCTGGCCACCAAGAGGGCCTATGCCGGACTGCGCGGCGCCCCGGACCCGGTCTCTCTTCCGGCCTCGCCGACGAACTTGCCGAACGAACGACGCTCGACCTATGGTCTGCGGCCCCCCCCCGCGCCTGAGATCATCGGAGATGCCGAAACCGTCGATGGCGCCTTCCGCCCGAATTGGCGAAGTCGCGAAGCGTAGCGCAGCGGCCTTCGAATTCTTCCTTGAGAAATTCGGGGATCCCGCTCAAGCGCAAGTCGTGGTTTCCCCAGCCCCCGGCGAAACCGGACAGGGTTTTCCGGGTCTGGTCTACGTTTCGACCAAGAGCTATTTCCGCCCTGGAGACCGCCCGCTCGAGGGCATGTCGCCCGAACTAGTTCGCTACTACACCGACGTGCTGATTCCCCACGAGCCGGCACACCAGTGGTGGGGCGCCGTGGTGACCGTCGAGCAACCAGCCGACGCGTGGATCATGGAGGGACTGGCAACCTACTCGGCCCTGCTCTTCGTCGAACACGAGCAAGGCCGCTCCGAGCTCGAAGAGATCTTGAGGTCCTATCGCGACCGCCTTCTGCGAGTCGGCGAGAACGGTGCAACGCTCGAAGGCGCCGGCCCGATCGTGCTGGGAGACAGACTCACAAGCTCGAAATCGCCGGATGCGTTCCGGACCATTGCCTACGAAAAGGGAGCGTGGATCTTCCATAGGCTACGCGACATCATGGGCAACCATAATTTTTTCAGTTTTCTCAAGGGCCTGCGAGATCAATTCGCCTTCCGCCCCATTACCACCGAGCAGTTGCGCGAGCAGGCGGTTCGCTGGCTACCTGAGCCCTACCCCGATTCCGACCTCCGCGAATTCTTCGCCGCCTGGGCGTACACCGCCGGGACCCCCGATTGGGATCCCCGCACAATGAGCCCGGAACGCAAGTGACGGGTACGGAGCTCGCGGAGTCGTCATGCACCGCAGTCTGCTAGATTCTTGAAGCACATGGGGCATCACTACCTCCCGCACGCCTTGCTTCTGGCGATGCTCGCTTGCGGCTGTACGGTCAGCGCTACCAACGACGGCGACATCAACCTCGACCAGCTGTCGGAGGCGGTCCGGTCGGTCGAAAACGAACGCCTCGCCAAGATCGGCCTCGCGGCCCTCGACCGCTTCCAAGACACCTGGAACACCCGCGACACCCGCCAATTCGTCAAGGCGTTCAACTTTCCCCACGTCCGCCCCTCCGCCGGAAACTTCGGCGTTCGTTGGACGCCCGAAGAGTACGTCGCGGCCAGCAAGAACTCTTACACCAGCGCGCTCGCCGAGGGCTGGCATCGCAGCCAGTGGGACTCCCGGGAGATCCTGCACATATCGGCCGACAAGATGCACATCGCCGGCCAGTACAGCCGCTTGCGCGAAAACGGCGAGCGCCTTTCATCCGGTCAGATGACCTACATCGTCACGCGCCAAGGTGAACGCTGGGCGATCCAGTCGCGATTCAGCACGCAGCGTGTTGTGGAAGGCGGCCAACGCGAAGGCGCCGAGCTAGGCCGGAAGGCGGTGGAGGCCTACTTTGAAGCGTTCAATTCGCTCAATCTTGAGACCTGGGCAGACATCCTGCACTATCCGCAAGTGCGGCTCAGCGGGTCGGGGCTCGGCTACTGGGCCACGCGCCAAGACTTCATCGACGGACCCGAGATGGGCCGCCAGCGCACCTGGCACGAGACGCGGCTCGACAAGGTCGAGCCCTATCAAATCGGCGCCAGCGGCGTGAACGTCATGGTTCAATACAGCAGGCTAAATTCCGAGGGCGACCCGCTCGCAACCTACGACGCCATCTACCTTGTAACCAACCGCGACGGCAATTGGGCCGTGCAGGCTCGCTCAACCTACGCGCCATAGTGAGAGTTCTTGGCGATGTCGCACGACCCGAACCCGCTCCCTCGCGGTCGCGGCTCTGACGCCGGTGTACTGACGTTTGAATTGCGACGTCAGAGCCGCGACCGCAAGGGAGCGGGTTCGGGTACGGTAAAATCAACAATGACACGACGAAACTTTTGGCAAGCCGGCGCAGGCTTCGCGCTAACTTCCTCCCTGCCAGCGCAGTTCGAGCCTCTCAACCGCTTCCCTCGGATGGTGCAGGAATACTTTGTCGACCGCCTGCGAGAGGTCGAGCGCAAGCGCCTGGAGGTTTTTGACGCCCTTTCGAGCCAGGCTGACGCCGAAGCGCATGTGCGTTCCGTGCGAGATCGTGTCGCACGTTCCTTTGGGCCTCTACCGGAAAAAACTCCTCTGAAACCGCGAATTACCGGCGGCTTCGAGCGGGATACCTATCGGGTCGAGAACGTCCTGTTCGAGAGCCGCCCCGGGTTTCTGGTTTCAGCCAATCTCTATCTCCCCAACAGTGACGGACCTGCTCCAGGAGTCGTCGGAACCTGCGGGCATTCCTCCAACGGCAAAGCCGGCGATACCTACCAGGCATTCGCTCAAGGGCTGGCGCGCCAGGGCTACGTCGTTCTGCTCTTTGACCCCATCGGGCAGGGTGAACGCCAGCAGTACCTCGACTACGAGCTCCAGAGCATCCTTGGCTCCGGTACACGCGAACATCTCCATGCCGGCAACCAACAGTTCCTGGTTAGCGAGTTTTTCGGAACCTGGCGCGCCTGGGACGGCATCCGAGCGCTCGACTACCTGCTCACGCGCGAAGAAGTTGACCCGAAGCACGTCGGCATCACGGGCAACTCTGGCGGCGGCACGATGACGACCTGGCTGACCGGGCTCGAGCAGCGCTGGACGATGGCCGCTCCATCCTGCTTTGTCACTACTTTCCGGCACAACCTCGAAAATGAGCTGCCAGCCGACACCGAACAGTGCCCCCCGCGCGCATTGGCCCTTGGGCTCGATCACGAGGACTTCATCGCCGCCATGGTGCCGAAACCGGTGATCCTTCTGGGCAAGGAGAAAGACTTCTTTGACGTCCGAGGAACCGAAGAAGTCTACGGCCGGCTGAAGCGCCTTTGGAAACTGCTAGGCGCCGAGGACAACCTTGGGCTCTTCATAGGGCCAACCCCGCACGGCTTCAGCCAAGAGAACCGCGAGGCCATGTACGGCTGGTTCAACCGCGCGACAGGCCGGTCTGATAGCTCAACCGAACCGGCGCTGACAATCGAAGACGAGAAGATTCTGCTCTGTGGAGTGAACCCCAAGCGTGAGACAGTCGAAATCGGGACAGGTTACGATTCACCGCAAAACGCTTGCCTTCTTCGCTGTATCGTCGCACGCTGGTCCTAGCCGGGGAAGCGGAAGCGGGCTCTGCTGGAGAGCAACCCGCCAAGGTCGCTCCCGGCTTCTCCAACGCCGGCGATGTCTCCCTGCCCGCCCAGGGCCCATCGGATTGATAGATTTGCCTATGCCTCTCAAAACTCATACTTCGGATTCCTCGCTGCTGTTGCCGCCGGCCGCGCCAGCGCTTCAAACTCCGCCGGCGGACGATATCCCAACGCCGAATGCAGCCGGCGTTGGTTGTAGATCTCATCAATGAACTCGCCGATCGATGCGCGCGCCTCGTCAAGCGTGCGATAACGCTGCAACCAAACCTCCTCCGCCTTCAACGTCTTCATGAAACTCTCCGCCCGCGCGTTGTCGTAGGGGTTGCCGCGGCGGCTCATCGAGATGATCGCGCCGTGCTGCTCCAGCAGCTCGACATAGGCGCTCGAAGCGTACTGTACGCCTTGGTCGGAATGATGCATCCACCCCGCGGCAGGGCGTCTGAGCTCGAGCGCATCGCGCAACGCCCCTACAGCCAGCTCAGCTTTGAGCGTCGTCCCCAGCCGCCAGCCGACCACGCGTCGCGAGTAGGCGTCCAACACCACGGCGAGGTAGACGAACGCCTCGCGCAAGCGAATGTAGGTGATATCGGATTGCCACAACTGATCGACGCCGTCCACATTCAGGTGCGCCGCTAGATTCGGATAAACAGGTAAGAAGTGGTTCGAATCCGTTGTTAGCACGAAGCGCCGCTTGAGTACCGCCAGCAAGTTGTCCTTACGCATCATCCGCAGGACCTTTTTGTGATTGACGAGGAAGCCTTGGCGGCGCAGCTCGGCCGTCACGCGGCGGTAGCCGTAACGACGATTCTCGAGCGAAATCCGCTGCATGCGGTCACGCAATTCCATGTCGCACTCGGCGGGCGACGACACGGCGAGCCGGCGATAGAACCCGGCGCGATTCACGCGTCCGAGCTCGCAGGCGTGTTCGACGCTGAGCGAGCCTTTGGCGCTGATCTGCTCGACGATGGAGTAGATCCGCTCGCGCCACCGGCGTCGTTGGTCGGGGCTGCGAGGTTCAAGGCGCGAAAGGCTTGTCCGAAAAAATCGAGCTCTGCGGCTTGTTTGCCGAGCAGTCGTTCGAGCTCTGCGATGCGTTCGTCGCGCGGATCGCGAGGGATCTTGGGCGGCGCCGAGCGGCCGGGTTTCGGCCGGCCTCGCCGCCGGCTCAAGCCGTTGACGCCTTCCTGGCGATAGGCGTCCCGCCAGCGGTACAGCAGGCTGCGCTTGACGTCCAACTCGCGGCTTAGCGCTGTGCCGCTCTGGCCGGCTAGGAGCCGCCTGGCGGCGGCTTCCTTGAACTCCACCGTGAACTCCCGCGGCTTGCGCGGCTTGAGACTTTCCATCCTGGACTCCTTTCCATTCGCTGAAATTCGTCCCGAATTTCAATGTCTCATTTTTAGGGTTCACTCCACTGTACTCCCAAGGGACAGGTCAACGCCGAGGGCTCAAAGGCGATCTTCGCCTTCACGTCTGAAAAGGCCCGAGAGTTGGCCTCGAACCGACCGCGGCTTTCAGGCGAGGAACTCCGCTCGGCGGTCGCGAAAGCGCTGCGACTTCCTCAGCGATCAGGGGCGCCTTACGATCGCATCCTACGTGACAGGCAGCCACGAGAGTATCCAACAGAGAGCGCGACTTGCTACGCGGTCGAAACCGAGCCGGGCATCCAGGCGTTGGTGTATCGACTTTCCGACGAGCGCCATCAATCGCGCCCTTCGCGGGGGAGGGCGTCAGCGGTTCTCTACCTGTCGCATCATTCGGCGGACCAGGAAATGAGAGAAGAGCCGCTCGTTCGGGAGCTGATCGCCCAACGCCCCGAGGCCCCGTTCTTCGCTTGCGACGTCCGGGGCGTGGGCGAATCGCGACCCGACACGACCCGGCCCGATAGCTTTCTCACCCACTACGGCAGCGACTACTTCTACGCGATTCATTCGTTGATGCTCGATGAGCCTTATGTCGGGCGAAAGACCCACGATGCGCTTGCCGTGATCGATTGGTTGGGCAAGTACGGACACTCCGAGATCCACCTGGCGGCAAGCGGTTGGGGAACGCTGCCGGCGATGTTCGCGGCGTTGCTTTCGCCGGCAGTCGAGAGCGTCGTGCTGAGGGGATCGCCAGGGTCCTACAAGACGCTTGCCGAGGCGCGTTTCTACAAGTGGCCTTTGTCGAGCTTTCTGCCAGGGGCGCTTGAGGTCTTCGACTTGCCGGATATCCGGCGGGAGTTGGGGGCGAAGTTGACCCAGGTGCTATAGCTAGCTACTTTCTGGCGCAAAAAGCGCTATCGCGAGCCAAGCCCGATTGGAAAGCGTTTTCTTAGTTCCGGTCGGATCGCGGTTTCGATCCTGTTTCGCCGCCTCGCCCCGCTCCTTCAACCCGTCGCCCGCGCCTCCAGGCAGGCCCCGATGTTGATCAGGTTGTCCGCGATCACCCCCAATCCCACCCAGCGCCGCATCCCGTCCAGGCCCGGATAGCGGCTGCGGTCGAGTCCGTGGCGGCGCTTCAATACCGAGATGCGCCCTTCGCAACCGGTTCGCCACTTCTGCCCGCGCTTGAACCAGCGCTCCTTCTGCCGTCCGCGCCGCACCGGATCGCGCGTTGAGTAGTTCGGAATCGACACCCGCTCCACGCCACGCCGCTCCAAGGCCTGCTCGTTGGCCGCCGAGGAAAAGCCCGCGTCCGCCGCCACCAGGCGCGGCGTGCGTCCTAAGCGCCGCTCGTGTTCTGCGACCGCGTGCAGCAAGATCGCGCGGTCGTCCGGCCGCTCTTCATACACGTCATAGGAGGTAACGATCTGATTCTCCGCTTCTTGCACCTTCAGCATCTTGCCAAACTCGTTCGGCTTGCCCGACTTGCCTTTGCGAATCACTTCCGTCGTTGGTTCGAAGACGCTCAGCAGCTTGTCCGGCACATGCTTGTCGCCGCCGAACACCCGCTGCTTGGTCTGCCGCCGCACTCGTTCGACGCGATCGAGCATGGTTTCGAGTTGTTTCCGCAAGCCTTGGAGCAACGCATCGCCCAGCGGTTCGGCCGACCGCTTGACGCCGCTTGCGACTTCGGCCGCAAAGCGCCGCGCCTGCGCCACCACGCGCCCGCCGGTCTCGAGCAGCTTGGAATAGAGCGTGCGGCGTTTTTCGGCGCCTTGCTCGGAGCGCGCACTGCGGCCAATCTGCATCACGATCTTGCGCACGCTGCGCAGGCGGTTGCGCAACCTCTCGCCGGCGTGGTCGGCGGCCTCTTCGATCTTGCGCATCGTCCGCGTGAGCACGCGTAGGCCGTCGTTGAGCAAGCTCGAATCGGTCGGGTAATGCACGTTGGTTTCGACCACCGTCGTATCGATGCGCAACTTGCGGCCGGTCACCACACGCTCTTCGCGCGCCAGCTCGATCAAACGTTCGTGCAACTGCGCGATCACCTCGGGCCCGAGCGCGCGGGCGATGCGCCCCAGGGTCTTGGCGTCGGGAACTTTGTCGAACCCGATGCGGCTGAAGTGGCGATAGACAACGTTGGCGCGCACTTCGCGTTCCAGCACATCGAAGCTCCAATTGCGCACGTGTTTGAGGATGAGCAGGCGCAAGACGACCTCGGCGGGAGTGGCCGGGCGGCCTGTGCGGCGCGATTGAGGATGGCGGCTGCCGAGGGCGTCATAGACGGTGTCGAGCAGCTGATCGTCGTCGAGCAGGCGGTCGGCGTGACGCATCCAGGGCTCGTAGAGATCGAGGGGATCTTCGGGGAAGAGGGGCTCGAAGAGGCAGCGTTGGGGGCGGCGCCGTGTGGTCATGGCTTATTATAGCATAAATAGGCCTGAAACTCCTATAGAAAATGTGCGTTCGGGACGCTTGCGCGACAAGCCGGCACTGAAAATGCGGGACTTAGGCGGGCGTTTTGCGCCGGGAAGTAGCTAGCTAGGCGCCATGTATGCAAACCGGACAACGAACAGCACGACCAGCGCATGCACCAGCCAGGAAACCCGCCCCGCCACCCCACGCCCGATCATGATCACGTCATAGGCGATGAATCCGATCGCTATGCCATTGGCGATGCTGTAGGTCAGCGGAATCGTGATCAAAGTGAGGAAACCGGGAATCGAAACCTCCGGCGTCTCCCAATCCATCCGGTTGAGGCCTGACATCAGCATCGCGCCCACGAGGATTAAGGCGGGCGCGACGGCGCTGGTTGGGATCAGACTGGCTAAGGGGGTAAACGCCAACGAGGCCAAGAAAAGCACCCCCACGACCACCGCGGTAAAGCCCGACCGTCCCCCAGCCGACACGCCCGCGGCGCTTTCGATGTAGCTCGTCACGGTGGAAGTTCCGACAAGCGAGCCAAAGACGGTCGCAACCGCATCCACCCCCAGAACCCGGCCCACTCTAGGAATGCGTCCCTGCTTGTCGACCAGGCCCGCCTTGCCCGTGACGGCAATGACGGTCCCCATCGTGTCGAAGACATCGACGAACAAGAACACGAAGACGATGTCGACAATGCCAAGCTTGAGCCCCCGGGGATGTCGAGGGCAAGCACTCCCGCCCACGTTTCGTCCGTGGCCGACGCAGCCTCCGATGAGCTCGCTGCACCGCTCAGGTGGGCGGCCAAAGTCGCGATCGCAACGCCGATCAGAATTGCGCCGGGGGTTCGGCGGGCCAGCAGCACCGCGGTCACCGCCAGGCCTACGAGTGCGATCGCCGTTGCCGGCGCGGCCAGATTCCCCAGAGAAACCAAAGTCGCCTCCGACGAGACCACGATGCCGGCGTTCCGCAGTCCGATGAACGCGAGGAACAGACCGATGCCCGCGCCGACCGCCGGATAGAGATCGCGAGGCAGCGCTAAGAGGATTCGCTCACGGACCCCGAAAGCCGTGAGCAGGCAAAACAAGATGCCGGAGATGAAGACCGCGCCGAGGGCTGTACGCCAATCGACGCCCATCCCTCCCACCACGGCGTAGGTGAAATACGCGTTGATCCCCATCCCAGGGGCCAGTGCGATGGGGTGGCGCGCCCACAAGCCCATCAGTAGGCAGCCAAATCCGGCCGCCAGGCAAGTCGCTGTCGCGGCTGCCGCCCTGGGGACGCCGGCGTCGGCAAGAATGGCCGGATTCACAGCGACGATGTAGGCCATCGCGGCGAACGTCGTCAGTCCCGCCGTCAGCTCGGTGCGGACGTTCGTCCCAAGCTCATCGAATCCGAAGTAGCGCTCCAGGGCTCCCCGCATCGCGTCTGGGGAAGTCTCGCATATCGCTACACTAATTCGGACATCGCCGATGCCGGAGACCTACTGCAGCTGCGGATCTGTCTTGCCTCAGCAAGCGGAATTCTGCCCCAGCTGCGGCCGCCCGCTCACAGAGGAGGCTCTTACACGGGAGCGGGTCGCCCATGCCGCGGTCCGCCGTGAAGTATCCGAACCGGGCGCCGACCTCCCTCCAAGCTTCGGCAACCCACACGCAGTGCGGGCATGCTATTGGCCCGCCGCCGGTGCAGCAATTCTGTGCTCGCTCCCGTTTATGTTGATGCTTGGGTTCTTGATTTGGCCCGGGGCTGGGTTCTACGCGGTTCGATCCTATCGCCGCAGGAGCGGTGCGTCGGCCAGCGAAGCCGACGGCGCCAAGTTGGGCTTGATGACTGGCGTGATGACTTTCGCCATATTCATGGTGCTGTTGGCGGTCAACACGCTGGGGCTGGGTTCTGAAGGGTTGGCGGCGGCGGCGGACGAATTCGCCGCTCAAATCAAGGAAAGCGGGCAGACAGAATTCGCCGCATCGTTGAGCGAGATGTTTCGCAGCCCGGCGGTCGTGGCGTCGTACTTGCTTGCGGTCCTGGTCTCCTTCTTTACACTCGTCGCGGGGTTCACGTCGCTGGGCGGGGGTTTGGGGGCGAAGCTCTTCGAGGACGACTAGAATAAGCATCATGGCGACCGCTGTGGGATTGCTGGACCGAGTGAGTTTCGGCGAGCTTCCCGACAACGGATTGCGTCAGGAGCTCAGCGAAGGCCGCCTTATCGAAATGCCTCCACCCAAGTGGCTTCACGGCCGGATCGCGCATCGTATCCAAAAGTTGTTGGCCGAGGCTGCTGGGCCAGCCAGCACGGGGGAGCCGCTGATCGAGATTGCCTACTTGCTCGGTAGAAACCCGGATACCGTCCGGATTCCTGACGTTTCCTTCGCGACGAAAGTACAGTTGGATTCGACCGGCGACTTTGACTGGGTCGAAGGGCCCCCACTGCTGGCCGTCGAAATCATCTCGCCTTCGGATTCGGCGTCTGATTTGGCCGAGAAGGTCGAGCAGTATATCCGGGCGGGTTGCCGCAACGTCTGGGTTGTCGACCCGGCCGCGCGGGAAGTTCGTGTACACGCACCTGGGCAGCCTGCCTCGACGTTGCGGGCGAGCCAACTGTTAGCGGCCCCCGAGCTGTTTCCGGGGTGGTCGCTTTCGGTATCGCGAATCTTCTCGGACTGATGTTGGCGAATCCAATCGCTATAATTCGGGCATGTCGAACCTTGCTGCGCGTCACCCTCAAACGGCGGAACTGAGCGCTGCCGAGATCCAGCTGATCCAAGCGTTGCGAACCGGAGCCAGTGACTACGAGAAGTGGGAGCGAGCGGTACAGGCTCTTCTTTCTGAGGACGAGGTCGACGTAGTTATCTCGATGCGCCGGGAGCAGCAAGGCGAATCGGTTCCGTGGTCAAAGCTGCGTGCCGAGTTAGTTGCTGGGGATTGAGCCCCGCGACGGTGTCGCGGGGTTGTGATGCCAAATCGAACGATTGAAGTGAACTCCAACGGCACTTGGTCACGCGAGCCGCGGTCCCCCACGCCACCGGCGCGGGGCTCAAGGGCCTTCCCTCGTCGGTTTCCGCTATTCGCAAGCCCGGTACGGGCAAGGCCGCGCACCAAGCTCGAACAACGCATGGCGCGCAACGCGCTGCACGTAGTCGAACTCGTCGGATACGGCCTTCTCCAGCGCCGGAATCGCCGGCTTCGCTGCATCGCCGATGTCGTCCAAGGCGTGCGCCGCGTGCAGCCGGGCCGTCTCTTCCGGGCCTGAAAGCGCCTCAATCAGGACTTCAAGCGGCCGGCCGGCGTCGCCGAGCTGGACGAGAGCATGCGCCGCCCCAACACGGACGTCGGCCGCTTCATCTTCAAGCGCCTTGCCGAGTCGCGCTTTCGCCGTCCGGCTAACGTCCGCCATTTGGCCAAGCGCCACCACGCCCCAATACCGTACGGCAGGGTCATCGTTGTCGAGCGAGGCCAGTACGGCTCTGGCCGCGCCCCGATCGCCGGCGATCGCCATCTCACCGATCGATCGAGCCGCGATCAGGCGCTCGACCCGGTCGCCGCTTCCCAGCTCCGACTGCCACTCGGCCAGTGACTTCCCGAGATGCGCAGCCGCCCCCGACGCCGCCGCGGCAGCCGCAAGAATGAACGCGATCAAGATCCGGGTCACGGCGGCTAGCGTAACATTTTCGTACTACTTGCGAACCGTCCAACAAGTAGGTGTAGAATAAGATCACCCTAAAGTAGGGTTTTGCCCGAACCTCGAAGGAGTCCAGTCATGAAGAAAGCCGCATTGGCCGTGTTGGCCACCCTCGCTCTCACCGTTTCGGCTAGCGCCGAGATCCGCGGGAGCTACATTGAAACGCGCAACGCCGAGATCTATGCATCGCACTGCTTTGCGAACGCCGAAGCCGGCATTCGCGGAGACATCGCGGCGATGGCATGGAAGATCGACGTCGGCTCGTACGAAGGAGTCTCGCTAGACGGTCTCGGAGTCGTAGCCCTGGTGAAAGCCAGCGCGACGATTGGCGATCCCTTTGGGAATCCGCTGCCGACCAAGACCATGTTCCTGTTCGACGAGAAAGCCAGCGACACCCAGAAGAAAGCGCTTGAAGCCATGGCCGTCAAAGCTGCCGGCGGACTGATCGCCGAAGTGGTCAACCGCGAAGCCGCGCCGATTTCGCTCGACTTCAAGGGCAGTATGCACGACAGGGTCGCCACACTCCACGCAGGCAACCTGGTGAAGCTCGAGACGCGCGCGATCGAAGACAGTGATTCGCTCTGCCATCTCGATAGCATCTACTACCAGCCGCTGATCGCGCTTGACCACGCGATGGCCGCGCACTCGGTGACCCAGAAGTTCCACAGCTCGAGCTTGGACGTGAACCTAGACGAGTACCGCCGCTCCAGCGTCTGGATGGGAACATTCGCCCTCGCCGGCGCCGAAGTCTCCGACTAGCGGATATCTCAACCGATTCCAGAGGGCGGGGTCGTTATCGCGGTCCCGCCCTTTGTGTTTCGTACGTAACCGTACATAACTCGGGTCCGTCAAACGCAAAGGGAGCGAGGAGGCGGCTTCCGACTCCGTCGCTTACCCGTCAGATATCACACACGGATGGTGCAGATGAAAAATATCCTGAGCTTGGCGGCCTTACTGATCAGTGTTCCGGCGTTCGCTGGCGACTTCACAACGGAGTCGGCGGGGGCTCCTCCAAGCGAGGGTGTCGCGCCGGCGATCCTCGAAATGGTCGCCCAAGACGGCGTTGCCGTGAAGGACCCCGACGGCAAGACCGCGATGGAGCTTTGGATGCGCACCACGCCCTGGGGCGAAGAGGGCACCGACGCGTTTGGCGTGCGTTTCGATACCATCCCCGAAGGCGCCTTCATGGGGCTGATCCGGTTTCCCGACAGCGCGTCCGACTATCGCGAGCAGTTCGTTCCGGCCGGCGTGTACACGCTGCGCTTCACCTTGCACCCTGAGAACGGCGACCACATGGGCGTGGCCGCGAGCCGCGACTTCGGGATCTTGAGTCCCGCCGCAAACGACACCGAGCCGGCCACCGCCATCACCGACTTCGACGCACTGGTTGACATGAGCTACGAGATCGGCAACCCGCACGCCACGGTGCACCGCATCGAGCTGCCGGAAGGCGACGAAGCCCCGCACCTGTGGGTGAACGACTACGAGCACTGGATCTTGGACCTCAAAGTCGCCGAGGAAGTCGTCGGCATGGTCGTCTACGGACACTCGGAAGAGTAAGCGCCGCCCCGGGTGGGCATGCCACGCTGCCGTTTTTGGATCGGGTCGACCCTGACCCGCGGACGGGAAGTCTGCGCCGACTCCCTTGACGTGGCCTCTCTAGGCGCGGACTTTCCGTCCGCGGGTCAGTAGCCGGGCCATGAGGCGTCTTCCAGCTGATCTTCCGCCAGTCGTTGTTTCTCAGCCGGATCGTCCGAGTTGCGCCCCCGTGTCCTGCTAACCGATCATAGGGAACCCAGATGGTTCGGGCCGCTCTCAATAACCCCCATGCAGTAGTCGTCGGCGTCATCGCGACGGTGCTGCTGGGCTTCGTCGCGGCTTCGCGCATCGCGACCGACATTCTGCCGGAGTTCAAGACTCCAGCGGTCCAGGTGCTGACTCTGTACCCCGGCATGCCCGCCGAAGTCGTCGAGAAAGACATCACTAGCCGGCTGGAGCGTTGGACCGGCCAGTCTAACGGCATGGCGCGCCAAGAATCGCGCTCGATGAACGGCGTCTCGATCGTTCGTGATTACTTCCGGCCCGACATTGATTCGAACACCGCAATGTCGCAGGTTTCGTCACTGGCGATAGCTGACATGTATTACCTGCCGCCGGGCACGATCCCCCCGATGATCATGCCGTTTGACCCGACGGCGAGCATGCCGCTCTGCCTGGTCAGCGTTTCGAGTCCAACGTTTGACGAGACCAAGCTCTACGACATCGCCTACTTCGAACTACGCAACCGGCTGCAGGGCATCAACGGAGTCATCGCCCCAGCGGTTTACGGTGGGCGCATCCGCCGCATCTTGGCCTACGTCGACCGCGACCGCTTGATAGCTCGCAACCTCTCTCCGCTCGACGTTGTTCAAACTCTGAAAAATTTCAACACGTTCATCCCGACCGGCAACGCGAAGATTGGCGACTTCGACTACCAGATCAATGCCAATGGCATGGTCCCTCATGTCGATGAGATGAACCGCTTCCCGGTGCGCATTGGACCCGGCGGCGCGCCGATCTACATCTCCGATGTCGGCGAGGTCAAGGATTCGCACCAGATCCAGACCAACATTGTGCGGGTCAACGGACGACGGCAGGTGTACATCCCGATCTACCGCCAGCCAGGAGCGAACACCATCGCGGTCGTCGACGGAATCAAGGCGACCATCGCACCCATCCTGGAGCGGATCCCGAAAGGTGTGAACCTTGACGTCGTGCTCGACCAGTCCGTGTACGTGCGCAAGGCGATCGCGAGTCTCGAGCGGGAAGCCATCTTTGGCGCCGTTCTGGCCGGTCTGATGATTTGGCTGTTTATCGGCAGCCTGCGCTCGACTGTGCTGATCATGCTCTCGGTCCCTATCTCGGTGGCGGCGGCGATTGCGGGGCTGTATTTCACTGGCGACTCTCTCAACGCCATGACGCTCGGCGGCCTGGCCCTAGCGGTGGGACGGCTGGTGGATGACTCGATCGTCGTTCTCGAGAACACCCACCGTCACTTGGCGATGGGCAAGACTCCGCTCGATGCCGCCGCCGCTGCGGCGGACGAAGTGAAGATGCCGGTCATCGTCGCCACGCTCGTGACCATCGTCGTGTTCGCGCCGGTGGTCTTCCTAACAGGTATCGGGAAGTTCTTGTTCAGCCCGTTGGCGTTGAGCGTGACGTTCGCCATGTTAGCGTCCTACGTCGTGGCTCTGACGGTCGTCCCGGCCTATTGCGCAAAGTTCCTCAACGCCCGCTCACAGGGATCGGCAGGCTGGTTCAGCGGGTTTCAAGGCCTCTATGCGCGGTCGCTCGACATGATGATGCAGGGGCGTTGGCTAACGCTCGCCGTCATCGCGTTGATCGTCGCCGTCAGCGTCCCGCTTTATTGGCAAGTCGGGAGGGAGCTGTTCCCCCAACTCGATACGGGTCAGTTCACGATCCAGATGCGGGCCCCGTCGGGCTTGCGGATCGAGAGGTCGGAAGAATTGGTGGCGGCCGTCGAAAAGACCATCCAAGAGACCATCCCGCCCGAGGATCTGCAACTGCTGATCGCGAACACGGGCGTGCTCTACGACTGGCCCGCGGCCTACACTCGCAACGCCGGGCCGATGGACACTTCGATCATGGTCCAGCTTTATGACGACCATTCGACGGCTTCCTTTGAATACGTCAGGCGTCTTCGGGACCTTCTCCACGAACGGCATCCGTTGATCGAGTTTTCATTTGAAACCGGGGGCATGATCAGCTCGGCAATCAACTTCGGCCTGCCGTCGCCGCTCAATATCCAGGTCGGGGGCAACGATTTGGCCATCGCCCAGGGAATCGCTAGCGAGGTCCGTGATCTCGTCGCGACGGTCCCAGGCACGCGCGACGTCCGCATCCAGCAAAAGCTTGACTACCCCCAGCTGAGCCTCGAGATGGACCGGGTGAAGCTCGCCATGCTCGGACTCAACGCCGATGAAGCGGTCAAGAATGTCGTCACCAGCCTGAACTCGAGCGTGAACTTCGACCCGGCCTTCTGGATCGACGAGCGCAACGGCAACCACTATTTCGTCGGAGCGCAATACCGTGAAGAGGAGATCAACTCGATCGACACCATCCTCGACATTCCGATCACCGGCAAGGGTCAAGCCGAAGCCGCAATGAATGCTTCATCGGCGTTTCGCGCGGCTCCCAACGGCGTTGTTAGCTCGACGGCCCCCGCCTTGCTTCGAAACGTCGCCCGGGTGGAGCGCTCGACCGCCCCGACCGAGATCACGCACGTGAACATCAGCCGAACAACCGACATCTTTGCGAACGTGGAAGGACGCGACATCGGGGCCGTCGCGGCTGATATCGAAGCCAAACTCGCCGGCAAGGAATGGCCGGAGGGCTATCGGGTCGACATACGAGGCGAGGTCGCGTCGATGCGCGAGTCCTTCGGAGGGCTGGCGTTTGGTTTCTTGCTGGCCTCGGTTTTGGTGTACTTGGTGATGGTCGCGCTATTCCGGAGTTTTTTGGATCCCCTGATTGTCATGATCTCCGTGCCGCTTGGTCTGGTCGGGGTTCTGTGGATCTTGGTCGCGACCTCAACGACGCTCAACATCCAGTCCTTCATGGGAATCATCTTTATGATTGGCATCGCGGCCTCGACGTCGACCTTGCTGGTCGAGTTTGCCAACCGGCTGCGCGCGCAGGGGATGTCGTCGCGCGAGGCGGCGCTGGAGGCGGCCCGGGTTCGACTGCGCCCGGTGCTGATGACGACAGGCGCCGCGCTGTTGGCGCTGGTCCCGGCGGCGATGAATCCCGCCGAGCCGATCATGCCGCTGGCGCGCGCGGTGATCGGCGGGTTGGCGTCGTCGACGGTCTTGACCTTGGTGGTGGTGCCGTTGCTGTATCGGGAGTTCAAGCGGTGATCCAAGGTTCCCGCGCAGCACCGCAAGAAGGGCTTGGCATGCCAAGCCCCTACGTCATGGCAAACAGACGCCCGCCGGTAGGGGCGAGGCATGCCTCGCCCGCCTTTATCGCGGCCATCCTCGTGCTCGCCACCGCAGCCTGTTCGCCAGAGCCGGCTGTCGAACCGGCGGCCTCCGAGCCCCCAGCCATCGCCGTGTCGGTCGTCACCCCCGAGCGGCGTGATCTGGTAGACCGCATCGAGCTTGCCGGTGCGATCGTACCCGAGGAACAGGTCACCGTCTACCCGAAGGTCAGCGGATATCTGAAGTCCCTCACCGTCGACATCGGCGACCGCGTGAGCCAGGGGCAAACGCTGGCGGAGATCGACGTCCCCGAGATGGCGGCCTCGCTGGAGGAAAAACGCGCGGCGATCGTCCAGGCCGAGGCCATGGTGGAACAGGCCAAGGCGGCGGTCGAGCAGCACGAGGCCGAGGTCAAGTTCCAAGAAACGAATCACCAACGGCTCAAGGGAATCCGTGAGCGCGACACCGACGTCATGCCGCAACAGGATGTCGACCAAGCCCTGGCTCGACTGGGAGTCGCTCGTGGTCAGCTGCGCAAGGCCCGAGCCGACATCGCGGTCGCCGAGTCGGCAGTCAAAACGGCCCAGGCGGCGCTCACCACGATTGAGCGACTCAGCGACTACGCCACCATCACCGCCCCCATCAGCGGCGTCGTAACGCTACGCTCGGTCGACCCGGGAGCGTTGGTCCAGGCGGCGGCGACATCGAGAACACAAGCCGCGCCGTTAGTGGCAATCGCGCGGGTCGATCGCGTGCGAATCGTCGTCGACGTCCCAGAACCGAGCGCCCCTTACGTCTCGCGGGGCTCTGAGGTGCGGATCGAGATCGCCGGGCTCGATCCGATCACGGCCAAAGTCTCGCGCACCGGCGGAGTTCTCGATCCCGCGACGAGGACCCTCCGTGCTGAAATCAATGCGGCCAATCCCAAGGGCCTTCTCACGCCGGGAATGACGGTGCGCGTCAGCTTGGCATTACGCCGCATCGAAGGCGCGATCACGGTTCCGATTGCCGCTTTGCAGGTCGGAGCCGATGGCCTAGGCGTGTATGTCGTAGAGGGCGGGGTGGCGCGACGCCGTCTGGTCGAAACCGGCCTCGAGCTCGAAGACGTCGCCGAGGTCACCTCTGGCCTGTCAGGCTCCGAGAGCGTCGTTTCGCAAAGCGCCCAACCGTTGACGGACGGCGTCGCGGTGGCCACGCGTTAAGCGAAAACTCCAGCCGCTACGTCACCTGAGTTGAGCAGTTGATTCCCCGACCGAAACCGAGTGACCCGTGCCCGACGGGCCCGGAGGGCCAAAGAATAACGCCTTGAGGGCCCCTAAGTCGACTGCGCTCACGTCGGGGCCGCTCAAGTCCACATCGGCCCCTTCGTCGGTAAAGAATGCCTGCTTCAGTACCGTAAGATCACCAAAATTGATGATGGCATCGCTCTCGCCGGCAAGGTCGGCATCGCAGTGGAGATTGTATTGGAACCTCGGGGTCGGCCCTGACCGTTGCACTGCAAGACCCAGTCGTGGCGCCGGATTCATCCTGGAGCAGCCCGCTGAACCGCTATGGCATTCTCGTTGGAGCCCGCGGTTGACGAGCGCGGTAGATCCGGGTCGCGAGGGAGAGGCGCAGTCGTCCGCAAGTTCAAACTGTCTAAAGCGGCCCTGAAATCGATCCAGAAGGGGTCCTCGACGGCGCCCGCAAAGACGCGCATGTCTTTGGAGTGAACCCCAAGCGTGAGACAGTCGAAATCGGGACAGGTTACGATTCACCGCAAAACGCTTGCCTTCTTCGCTGTATCGTCGCACGCTGGTCCTAGCCGGGGAAGCGGAAGCGGGCTCTGCTGGAGAGCAACCCGCCAAGGAATACCCGGCCGCAAACTCATCAAGACGATGAGCGCCGGGGGCGGCCGCCAAGGTCGCTCCCGGCTTCTCCAACGCCGGCGATGTCTCCCTGCCCGCCCAGGGCCCATCGGATTGATAGATTTGCCTATGCCTCTCAAAACTCATACTTCGGATTCCTCGCTGCTGTTGCCGCCGGCCGCGCCAGCGCTTCAAACTCCGCCGGCGGACGATATCCCAACGCCGAATGCAGCCGGCGTTGGTTGTAGATCTCATCAATGAACTCGCCGATCGATGCGCGCGCCTCGTCAAGCGTGCGATAACGCTGCAACCAAACCTCCTCCGCCTTCAACGTCTTCATGAAACTCTCCGCCCGCGCGTTGTCGTAGGGGTTGCCGCGGCGGCTCATCGAGATGATCGCGCCGTGCTGCTCCAGCAGCTCGACATAGGCGCTCGAAGCGTACTGTACGCCTTGGTCGGAATGATGCATCCACCCCGCGGCAGGGCGTCTGAGCTCGAGCGCATCGCGCAACGCCCCTACAGCCAGCTCAGCTTTGAGCGTCGTCCCCAGCCGCCAGCCGACCACGCGTCGCGAGTAGGCGTCCAACACCACGGCGAGGTAGACGAACGCCTCGCGCAAGCGAATGTAGGTGATATCGGATTGCCACAACTGATCGACGCCGTCCACATTCAGGTGCGCCGCTAGATTCGGATAAACAGGTAAGAAGTGGTTCGAATCCGTTGTTAGCACGAAGCGCCGCTTGAGTACCGCCAGCAAGTTGTCCTTACGCATCATCCGCAGGACCTTTTTGTGATTGACGAGGAAGCCTTGGCGGCGCAGCTCGGCCGTCACGCGGCGGTAGCCGTAACGACGATTCTCGAGCGAAATCCGCTGCATGCGGTCACGCAATTCCATGTCGCACTCGGCGGGCGACGACACGGCGAGCCGGCGATAGAACCCGGCGCGATTCACGCGTCCGAGCTCGCAGGCGTGTTCGACGCTGAGCGAGCCTTTGGCGCTGATCTGCTCGACGATGGAGTAGATCCGCTCGCGCCACCGGCGTCGTTGGTCGGGGCTGCGAGGTTCAAGGCGCGAAAGGCTTGTCCGAAAAAATCGAGCTCTGCGGCTTGTTTGCCGAGCAGTCGTTCGAGCTCTGCGATGCGTTCGTCGCGCGGATCGCGAGGGATCTTGGGCGGCGCCGAGCGGCCGGGTTTCGGCCAGCCTCGCCGCCGGCTCAAGCCGTTGACGCCTTCCTGGCGATAGGCGTCCCGCCAGCGGTACAGCAGGCTGCGCTTGACGTCCAACTCGCGGCTTAGCGCTGTGCCGCTCTGGCCGGCTAGGAGCCGCCTGGCGGCGGCTTCCTTGAACTCCACCGTGAACTCCCGCGGCTTGCGCGGCTTGAGACTTTCCATCCTGGACTCCTTTCCATTCGCTGAAATTCGTCCCGAATTTCAATGTCTCATTTTTAGGGTTCACTCCACTTCGCCACCGGGGAGTGTCCCTTCATGGACGAAACGGTCGCGGTACTGCTCATAATCGGGGAACGTCTTCTCGCCCTGGTTGTAGAGCGGAACCGAATATGTAGTTCCTCCGTCAGCGGCATTCCTTATCTCTTCGCGCGTGTTCAAGCCGCGGAGCAGGGTGACCGTGTAGGTTCGCCCGATCTGCCCGCCGGCGAGTACGAGATCATTGCGGAAATCGACGGCCGGCGCTCACCAACGGGGCTGTTTATTTTGGTCGGCTAAAAACGGGCTACAAACTGAACTTGGCTGGCGAAGCGCCTAGGCGACGCTACTCCAGAATGAAAGTCACCTTGAGGGTGACGCGGTATTCGCTGATCGCTCCGTTCTCAATGACGAGCTTTTGATCCTGCACCCAGGCGCCTTTTACTCCGCGAAGCGTGGCGCCGGCGCGCTCCACGCCGCTATTGATGGCGTCCTCGAAGCTTTTCGGCGATGATGCGATGATTTCGGTAACTCGTGCAACAGGCAGCTGGTTTCGCCTGTGGCTCTACCTGGACAATACAGGCTACCTTGTACCACACGCCGCGCCGAACTGCCCGGCCTAAAGGCGCCTGAAGGAAACACTCGTTACTTAGGGTTAGGGCCATTGCGTGGGGGGGCATGCGCGATCTGAATGCGGAACCCGCTCGCTCGCGGTTGCGGCTCTGACATCAAGGTTTAAACGTTAACCGGCAGTCGTCAGAGCCGCGACCGCAAGGGAGCGGGTTCCGCAAACTTAGGCTACAGCCGGCTGTTAAGTAACGAGTAATGGGGCTAGAGGGCGCCCACCGGTAACACCGCCACCGGACTCGACACACCGCCCATCTGCAAGCTCACATTGTGATTCCCGGGCGGCGTGCTTGCATCGAGCAGGAAGTTTGTCTGGTTCGCCGTGATCAGACCCGGCGTGTAGAACGCCCCAAAGTTCTGCTGCACGGCGCCGTTGACGCGCACCACCGCGTTGGCTGTGGTAAGCGCCGCCGGAACCGGCCCCGGCTGGTTAGTCCCCACAGCTGGCTGCAACGCGCCGCCGCCGGTGAAGAACATCTGCACGACTTCGCCGGGAAGCGCGGGGCTGCTCGGCGTGATCAACGAGAAGTCCTGGTGAAGCGCGGCTGCGATTCTTTGCCCTTCAAGCGTCACGCCAAAGATCCCCGGCTGGACCGCCAAAACGGGAATGTTGTCGACCGTCGTGGCGTTGCCGTTGTTGTCGACCGTCAGCGACGCAGGGCCGACGGCCGTTTCGAACGGCACCTGGAAGTTGATCTGCTCAACACCGTTGATGTTGGCGATAGCGATGACCGGCGCCTGCGTCCCGTTGACCAGGATCTCCACTCCCTGGAAGTTCAGCGGGAAGGGAACCGCGTCCGCGGCCGCCACCCCATTGACGTTCGACAGGGTCGTTCCAAAGACGGTCGCCAGAGCCCCTGGTGTGAGCCCCTGCTGGAAGCTCGCGCCATTCACGATTCCCGCTTAAGTCACTTGAGGCCCGTCCGGGGCGTTGATCAGGAACACCGCCGTTTGGCCTAATCCGGTGGCCTCGACCCGGATCGGTCCAGGGCCGAAGCCCTGCTGGACGCCTTGGGCCGTCCCCACCATCAGCCGTGTGAACGCGATGCCTGTGTTGTCCGACATCACGGTCGCCTCAGATACCGTGCCGGGACCCTGAGTGACGGCGAAGTCGACTCGGATGCCCCCGACCCCGAACCCGGTCGTCCCTAGCGCTTGCACTACCAGGGGCTGCTCCGCCATTTGGCCGGCCTGGACCACCTGGCGGTTGCCCGAGCGAACTCGCAATTGATTCGCGGGCAAGTTCACGGCCAGGTTGAAAACCGCGCCGATGTCGCCATTACTGACGGTCACCTGAAACGGACCGCCATACTGGCCTAGCGTCGCGAGCGCCGACACGCCCCCGCTCCGGCTCGTGCCGGTGACGTTGCGCAGCGTCGCCATAAATGAGGGCCGCACCCGCCACTGGAACCCTTCCGCCGGCACGAACGATCCGCACGGGTCGGCGGCGCGCGCCACCATTGCGGTGTCTTCGAGCGGTTGCCCAGGAACTCCAGACTGGTTGTCGCCTTGAATGATGATCAGCTGGGAGAGGTCTCCCGGGTCGCCTCTGACGTTGACGATTCGCAAGGCTTCACCGGGCTCGAAACCAATGTTCACGGTGGCCCGATTCGGACTCGCACAGCCCATCGTGATGCTCGTTGTCGCATCGCCCGCCACGTCGGTTTCCACGATTGACGGATCGAACGTGACCGGACCTTCAGCAGCTGTAAAGTGGATCTCGACGCCCTGAATGCCTAGGGCCAGCGGGCCGACTCCTTGGCTTGCCCTCACACGGATCAGCCCCGGCGTGGGTTTGCCGACCGGAGCGCGAACCTGGCCCTCGGTGAGCAGGGTCAGGGATGTGACGTTGTTCGGGGCGCTTGTCACGATACGAACCACGAACGCACGCTCCAACGTCTTGGCAACTCCCTGAGCTGTGGAGAGATAGGTGACGGACACGCCGGCTAGAGTGTTGCCAAACACGTTCTGCGCCCTGCACACGATATTCGCGAATCCGTTCTCGTCGGTACGGATGAGAATCGGGCATTTAATCGGAGGGTTGCCAATCGTCGGCGCCCCCGCGGTCCCGCCAAAGGTGCGCACGTTCAGAATTTGGCCGGGCAGCGGCTCGCCGTCCTCAAACACTCGGATCACAAGAGGCTCGGGTAGCGGCGCCCCCTGGACCACCGTCTGGAGGTCGCCGGAGATCTTGCTGATTCCGTTGTCGTCAATCGCGTCGGGGTCGACGTCGATCACGAAGAGCAGACTGTTGCCGATGTCGTCGGTCACGGTGATTTCGACCGTTGTCTTGACCGTGACAAAGCCCGTGGTGCACGGGAACATGGCGTGCCCATCCGTGGCCGTGCGCGCCCTGGTCGCGCAAAAGACGGCTGTCGTATCAGCGGGGACGATACCCAAAGAAACATCTACGGCGGCAATGGGAACGCGATTTCGCGTTGCCTGCACCATAAGGGTAAAGTCCGAGCTCGTCCTCACGCTTTGCGCCAACGGACTGATCGCTCCAAGACCTTCAAATTCCGTGGGAGGCAGCGCCCGGATCGCAAGCGGTTGCGCGCTACGGCCTTCGCCGTCGCTAACCGTGATTTGCACCGTCACGGCCTCGGTGACTTCGCCCATCTCGCATTCGAGCGCCACGTTGCCGTCCGGATCGGTGACACCTCCCAGGCACCGGACGGATGGAGTCGCTGGAACGATGAGACTCGCGAACACGGGCACGCGGCGCTGAAGGTTCCCATTGGCATCGCGAGCCCGCGCCGCAAGCTCGAAGTAGGTGCCGCCTGCCACACGCAAGCCCGGAGGCGTGATGATCTCGAGCGTCCCGCCCTGTTGGATGTGGGGCGCGACGAGCTCGACCGCCGTGGGCTCGGCCCGCAAAGCCCGTGAAGTCTCGTTGGCGCCGCTCACCGTGAGCCTTCCGCCCGAGGCGACGTAGACTGAATCGCCCGAGGGAGAAACCGCCCACGAGGAGGATGCCACGTCGGCCACAGGCCGCTCTTGCTTCCAATCGAATCCGGTCACCGCAAAGAGCGTGCCTTCTCGCTCGACGAAATAGCGTCCGGAATTGGTCACTGCGAGCCGGGAAGCGGTGTCGGCGGTTGAGCCCTGTGCTATCACCGCCGGGGCCGGCGAATCGAGCCCAGCCGTTCGAAGATTGAACAGGCCGTCACCCGCAAGCGCAAAAGCCTGTGAACCGTCGGGAGAGACGCTCCAAGCGGTCGCCGCGGCCGGGAGCGCCCCGGCGTATTTGCCAAGGCTGTTGCCGACCAGGTCAATCGCCTGAACGCGCGAAGAGCCGTCTTCGAATACGTACGCCCCCGAATCAGGCAACACCGCGACGCCGGCCACATCGAAACCTGTCGGGATGAACGCGACGATCGTATCGGCGGCGGTGTCGAGCAGGAAAACTCCACTGCCTGAGGCGACGATCAGGCGGGCGCCGTCCATCGATAGCGCCACACCGGCCGGGTCCGCAAGCGCGGCCGGCGCCAGCTCTACGTTGTTGAGTGCTGAGAAGTCCTCGGCTAGCACTGTCACCGACGCCGGGGCGACGACGAAGAATTTGGCGGGCGCGTTTGCTTTCGCAGGGATGCCAACGGCCCGAAATGCGCCAATGCCCACCTCGGCCGTAGCAATCGGATTGAGCGTCGTGGGGTCGTGGATGTCCGCTGTTCCCTCGCCCCCGTTCAGAACGATCAGGTGGTCAGCCCGCGCGGCAGTAGCGCTCAGCGCAAACGAAAGGAGCAGACAGCTTATAAAAGATGTTCGTTCAAACATAGGGGACACCCGATAGAGAACTTGAAGGCCACAAAGAGATCGGGCGGGCGCTGACGACCTCGGCCACCGGACGCGGCGGTTTCCTCACGATGGTAACAAGCCAAACATGTCGGGGCCAAATTGGGGCCGTGGAAAACGATAACCTGTTAGCGATGATGTGCAGTCTGCAATCGGGCGGAGTGAGCGCAGGATCTCCGGTGGCGAGCTCCGAGTTCGCCACGACGCCCATCGAGCGGTTGGAGATTTTGCGCCGCTATTCCCGCATCGCGATCGTGGGGCTATCGGCAAACCCGCAACGGCCGAGCCACTTCGCGGCGGTGTACTTGCAGGCGAAAGGGTACCAGCTCTTCCCGGTTCATCCGAGGGAAAAGGAGATTCTGGGCCGGAGATGCTATTCGTCTCTGCGGGACGTCCCCAGGCCGGTCGAAGTGGTGGACATCTTCCGCGCGCCCGAGGCGGTTCCGGCGATAGTCGAAGAGGCGGTTGAAGCCGGCGCGAAGGTGATCTGGATGCAGTTCGGGGTCATCCACAATGAGGCCGCGGCGCGGGCTCGTGAGGCCGGCCTCGAGGTCGTGATGGATCAGTGCATGAAGGTGGAGCACGCCCGCTTCTTCGGGGGCCTCAGTACATTGGGCCTGAACACAGGCGTTGTTTCCTCTCGCCGCTGGAGTCCGGAAGAGGGTCGCAAGTAGCGCTTCGGCATTGGCGGTCGGACGTGGCGCACGGCTGTGCCGTGCCGCCTTGTGCCTATGGCGCAAGGTCTCTTGCAGTTCGACTTACGACGCAGCGTGGAAGCAAGAGACCTTGCAGCACAGCTGCAACGCGGCACGGCACAGCCGTGCGCCACGTCGGTCAGCGCTCCACGCGCCCTGCCCCACCGCCCTTCACCAGCGCATCAACCTCTTCGGCCGAGAAGCGATTGAAATCCCCCGGCACGGAGTGCTTCAGGCACGATGCCGCGACCGCGAACTCCAGCGCCGCCTGCTTATCGTCGGGATGCCGGTGCAGCCCGCCGATCAACCCGCCGGAAAACGAATCGCCGCCGCCGACCCGGTCGACGATGTGTGTGATCTGATACTTCCGCGACAGGTAGAAGTCCGAGCCGTCATGCAGACAGGCGGACCATCCGTTGTGCGATGCGCTCACTGACTCCCGTAGCGTAATCGCCTGCATCTTCAGATTCGGAAACTCGCTCAAGACTTTCTCGGCCAACGCCTTGTACTTGTCGGTGTCGAGATGGCCGCCCTCGACATCGACGTCAATCGAGACGCCGAGCGACTTCTGGCAGTCCTCTTCGTTGGCAATCCCGACATCGACGTGCTTGGCCAGCTCGCGCATCACCTCCGGCGCGGATTTGCCGTAGTTCCAAAGCTTCTTGCGGAAGTTGTAGTCGCAAGAGACGGTCACTCCTTTCTCTTGGGCCTTCTTCACCGCTTCGAGCGAAAGCTCAGCCGCCGCTGCGCTGATCGCCGGCGTGATTCCTGTGATGTGGAACCAGGTCGCGCCGTCAAAGATCGCGTCCCAGTCGAAGTCGCCCGGTTTGGCTAGGGCGATCGCGGAGTCGTCACGGTCGTAGATCACCTTCGACGGCCGCTGATTGGCCCCGTGCTCGAGGAAGTACACCCCGAGCCTGCCGGAGGTCCGGATGGTCTGGCTGACATCGATGCCGAAGCCGCGTAGCTGTGCCAGGCAAGCGTCGGCGATGAAGTGATCGGGCAGCGCGGTGACGAAGGAGGACGGGAGCCCGAAGTTCGATGTCGAAACGGCTACATTCGCCTCTCCGCCGCCGAAAGTGGCGACGAATTTAGGCGACTGCATCGGCCGCTCGAGGTTGGGCGGCGCCAGCCGCAGCATGATCTCCCCGAAAGTGACAATTTTGGCCATAGAGCTCCTCGCGACAGATGAGGATATCAGGTCATCGGACTGCTATGCTGACAGCCATGGCGACCGGGACGCTCATTTCAGTCGAGGACTACCTCGCGACGAGTTTCGAAGGGCCGGACCGGGAATACGTAGACGGGGAGTTATTGGAGCGGCCGATGCCGGATCACGTCCACGGATTTTGTGTACAGGTCTTCGCGGTAGCCTTCGCACCCCACTTTGTCGCCAAGAAAGTATCTGCTGGTGGGGAAATCCGAATGCAGACGGGGCCGGGGCGCTACCGGCTCCCGGATTTCTCGGTTTATCGTTACGACCCGCTAGACCGTTATCCGTCAACTCCTCCCTTCGTCACCGTCGAGGTTATTTCCCCGGACCAATCGTACCCCGAGCTTATGAAGAAGCTCGAAGAGTACCGCCTGAGCGGCGTCGAGCACATTTGGGTCGCCGAACCTCATTCGCGATCGATGAGAGTCTACGACGCGAGCGCGCTCCGCACTGTCGAGCGCTTCGAGGTGGCCGACTTAGGCGTCTCTATCACCGCCGAACAGCTTTTCGACCGCTAGCCGATTGATTATTCAGCCGGTTAGCGCTATCCTTGCTCTAGCCGACGGGAGGCAAGAAGTGGCTACGAAACGTATTTCGAGACGAGCGGTTTTGCGCGGAGCCGGAGCGACGCTTGCCCTACCTTTCCTTGATGTGATGCGGGGCGCCGGCCTGGGCGGGTCCAAGCCGCCGGTTCGGCTGGCGGTGCTGTTCCATCCCAACGGCGTCTATCCGCCCAATTGGAACGTGTCAGGCGTTGGTCGTGACTACAAGCTTTCGCGGATTCTCGAGCCCCTGGCGCCGCTCCGCGAGCACGTCTCGGTGATCTCGAACATCTCCACCGGCGTGAAAGGCCACGTCCAAGCGACTTCGGCGTTTCTGACCGGCACTCCCTTGCATAAGAAAGCAGCCGGGCGGATCAACACCCCCGACATGGGGGTCTCGCTCGACCAGTTCGTCGCGTCTAAGATCGGCGGCCAGACCCGACTTCGCTCGCTCGAGCTCGGCACCGAACCTCCCCGCTCGGGCGGTGAGAACGGCCTGGCGATCTCGTTTGCGAATACGATTTCGTGGCGTGAGGACAACACCAAGGTCGACCCCGAAATCTCGCCGCAAGCCGCCTTTGACCGCCTGTTCGGCGTCAACAAGCGGACGCGTGAAGAGCTACTCGACGACAAGAGCCTGCTCGACCGTGTCCTCGAAGACGCCAAGCGACTCCAAGACAACGCCAGCGAAGCCGACCGCCGCAAGCTCGACCAGTACTTGACGTCCGTGCGCGAGCTCGAGAAACGCATCGACGACAACCTGGACCCGCGTGTGAATGAAAACGCCTGGAAGCCTCTGCGCGAGCCCGATCTGGTTCGCCCAAGCGATGGGCTCCCCCCGCGTGGCGAGCATGTGAAGCAACTGCTCGATTTGATGGTGCTGGGCTTCCAGACCGATTCGACCCGGGTAGCGTCGTTCATGATGGCCCACGGCTTCTCGCGCCAAAACTTCACGTTTCTTGACGGCGTCAAGGGCGATCACCACAGCATTTCCCACCACAAAGAACAGAAAGAGTTGACCGAGCCGTATACCATCGTCAGCCGCTGGTACGTCTCGAATCTCGCCTACCTGATGGAAAAGATGCGCCAGATCGACGAGGGTTCAGGGACGAGCCTGCTCGACAACACGATGATCCTCTATGGGTCGGGCCTCAAGGACGGGAACGGCCACAAGACCCGCGACCTGCCCTTGTTGCTCGCTGGCCACGGCGGGGGGTCGCTGAATCCGGGCCGGCGCGTCATCCTGCCCGAGGATACTCCGATCCAGAACCTGCATCTGACCTTGGCGCACAAGATGGGCGTTGAGGCCGATCGGTTCAACCTCAGCACCGGGACGGTCACCGACCTGTAGGGGCGTAGCTTGCTACGCCCGCTGGACTCTGAACGTTTCGGCCATCGCCGCCGATTCGTGCCTCGGAGCCGCGACCGTGAGGGAGCGGTTGACTGAGTTGGCGGCGGCGCTCGCGTTGGCGGGCAACCGCTTGCTTACGCGCGCGGCTCCGGGGCCCGTTGCGTTGGCCCTTGCGATCGTTCTCGTCAATTGCCGGCCGGCGCCACCGCCCAACGTCGAGAGCCTTGCACCAGTGCCCCTCTTCGACGAAGCATCCGCACGGACTGGACTCAACTTCGAGCACCTCAACGGCGCCGTGGGCGAATTCTTCATGCCTGAGATCATGGGTTCCGGGCTGGCGCTGATCGACTACGACTCTGACGGCGACCTCGACGTCTATTTCCTGCAAGGATCCGAGTTTTCCGAATCCGGTTCGCACTCGAACCAGCTCTTTCGCAACGAGCTCATTCCCAGCGGGGAGCTGAGGTTCGTCGATGCGACCGCCGGTTCAGGGTTGGACCACAGCGGCTACGGGATGGGCGCCGCCGTCGGCGACTACGACAACGATGGCGACCCGGACCTGTTCATCACCAACTTCGGCGCGAACGCCCTATTCCGCAATGACGGCGACGGCACGTTTTCCGACGTCACCTCAAGCGGACTCGACGACCCGCGCTGGAGCGCCAGCGCCTCCTTCTTCGACTACGACAACGACGGCGACCTCGACCTGTTCTTCACTAACTACGTCGACTTCAACGTGCGCAACAACAAAGACTGCTTCGATCCGACCGGCGCGCGCGATTACTGCACTCCAAACGTCTACAACCCCGTCCCCGACCGCCTGTTTCGCAATGACGACGGGAGCTTCGTCGACGTGTCCCAATCCTCGGGACTGGGCGCCGCCTTCGGTAACGGCCTCGGCGTTACCGCGGCCGATTTCAACGGCGACGGCTGGACTGACATCTACGTCGCCAACGACGGCGTCGCCAACCAGCTCTGGATCAACCAGGGCGACGGCTTCTTCGTCGACGATTCGCTCCTCGCCGGCGCGGCCTACAATGCCGACGGGCGCCCCGAGGCCGGCATGGGCGTCACCGCGGCTGACTTCGATTTCGATGGCGATGAAGACCTCTTCATGACCCACCTCACGCAAGAGACCAACACGCTCTACCTCAACAACGGGCGCGCACAATTCCGCGATGTCACCAATCGTTTCGGCCTGGGTAGCGTGAGCATGGCGTTCACCGGGTTCGGCTCGCGCTGGTTCGATTTCGACAACGATGGTTTCTTGGACCTCTTCATCGCCAACGGCGCGGTGACCATCATGGAATCCCAACGCGCCGAGCCCCGTCCTTTCCGCCAACGAAATCAGCTCTTCCGCGGGACCGACGCCCGCTTCGAGGATCTGTCCGCGAGTTTGGATCTTGAGGAGATCAGCCGCGGGGCCGCCTCCGGCGACATCGACAGCGACGGCGATGTCGATATCGTCATCTCCAACAACGGCGGGCCGGCGCGGCTGCTCTTGAATCGAACCGGCACGCAAGCAAACTGGCTTCGTGTACGCTCCCGCCTGGGCGCCCGCGTGGCGGTCACGGTAGGCGGCAAGCAGCACTGGGGGCGCGTGCATAGCGACGGCAGCTACTTGAGCGCATCGGAAGCTGTGGCGCACTTCGGGCTCGGCGCGGCAACCAGCGTCGAGAGCGTCAAGGTCGTCCTGCCGGACGGGCAGACCCGGACCTTCGACAGCGTCGCGATCAACGACACGCTCGAGGCTGCAAACTAGCTGGGGTCGAGCGCCGCTACACTGGTGAGGCCCTAAGTGGAACCGGTCCGCACAGCAGTTATCGGAGTTGGCGCCTTTGGCAAGAATCATGCCCGCGTGTACTCTCAGCTTGCTGATGTCGAGCTTGTGGCCGTCGTCGATCAAGATACGGATACGGCCCAGACGGTAGCGAAACAATTCGACTGCAAGGCTCTGACCGACCACAGGGGGATCCTCGAAAGCGTCCAGGCGGTCAGCCTCGCTGTCCCGACCGCGCTCCATGCCGACCTCGGCGTGGAGCTGCTCGAAGCCGGGCTCGACCTGCTCGTCGAAAAACCGATCGCCGCCGACCTTGCCGCCTCGGCTCGCTTGATCGACGCCGCCGCGCGCAACGGGAGAATCCTCCAGGTCGGTCATCTCGAGCGTTTCAACCCCGCCGTCGAAGCGGCGTTTGGGATCGCCGACCTGCCGCTGTTCTTTGAAGTCCACCGGCTCAACCAGTTTTCTCCCCGGAGCCTGGATGTCGACGTGGTGCTGGACCTCATGATCCACGACCTCGACATCGTGCTGGCATTGTCGAAAAGCCCGATCAGCCGAATCGAAGCCGCCGGCGTCCCGGTGATGTCGACTAAAGCCGACATCAGCAGCGTTCGACTAGTTTTCGAGAACGGCTGTGTGGCCAACCTCACGGCGAGCCGCGTCTCAACCGAAAAGGTGCGGAAACTGCGTTTCTTCCAGCCCCGTCAATACGTATCTGTCGACTATGCTCGCCAAGACGGCGTCACGATTCGCCTGGATGATCAGAACCGGCCGCAGTTTCAGCAGATCCGGCCAATGCGTGAAGAACCGCTCAGCAGGCAGCTTGCGGCCTTCATCGAATCCGTACGAACTCGCACACCTCCGCTGGTCGACGGAGCCGCCGCCACGAGCGCTCTCGCGGTGGCGCTTAGAATAAGGGCGGAAATGGAGCGTCACGCGGCAATCGTTGACGCGACCATGAAATCGCGTAGCCAGTGAACAAAGCGTCCAGCCACGGACCGCCGGAAGGCCCGTTCTTCCTTGTTGAGGACTACTTCCGCCGAGCCTATCGCCCGCTGATGGATTCCTCGGGCCAGCGGTTCACGCCGCTGTCCGGTCGGTCCGGAGC
The DNA here is from genome assembly GCA_965247515.1 of Bryobacterales bacterium. Taxonomy (GTDB): domain Bacteria; phylum Acidobacteriota; class Terriglobia; order Bryobacterales; family UBA6623. The sequence continues at coordinate 5,059,761 of OZ252029.1, forward strand.
GTTCAATCTGCTGATCGAGGATTTCCGGCCCGAGCAGCGCTTCTGGGAGCAGGCCTCACGCGGGGCTCCGGTTCGAGTCGAACCGTCAGACGATTTTGCTCTCTCATTCGAAACGGCCTGGGACAAAAAGATCCCCGCAGGCCAGCTACGCTCCAAAGCCGTCGCGCTTAGCGTTCACCTAGCTCTCGTCATCTACCTGGTCGCTCAGCCCCGGATCGATCCTCGCGAGTTGACCGACCCCGAGAACAACCGCGAATACACAAAAATCTCGCTGAGAGCCCCTACGCCGGACGAGCTTGCCCAGCTGCTGCAGAAGCCGACCCCAGTGAAGTCGCCGCAGCGGCTGACGGGCCAGATTGACGCCCCAGTACGCGCCGTTATCCCGACGCCAAAGCCGCCCGTCCCGACGCCGGTTCAGCCGTTACCGACGCCCGACCAGCCGGTCGAGCCGAAGCTGGAGGTCGAGCCTCCGCCGCAGTTGGCCGCGGCCATTAAACCAACTCCCGCGCCCGAGCCGGTTCAACGCGCCGCCGCACAGGCCCCTGAGCCCGCTCCGTTTCGGCGCGGCAGCCGGGATACCCGACGGATACAGGAGCTGCCGGCCCCACGATCGCGTCCTAAACCCAAGCCCAAGCTAGTGCTCGAAAACGCCCACGCCACGTTGCCAGGCGACAAGGGTCCTCTGCAAATCGGCGAGCTTGGCGTCAATACTCGGCCGGATCAGGTCATCGAAGCCGCCATCCAGCAAATGCGGACGACCGGCGGTGGCGGCAAGCAGTCCGTCGGAGACGGCGTCGCCGCGGGCGGTTCGCGCTATCTGCCTCCGTCACCGGGAAACCTGGGTAGCGGAATTGAGCTATTGAGCGACCCGAAGGGGGTGGATTTTCGTCCTTACCTGCTGCAGATCCTCAATTCGGTGAGGCGCAACTGGCACGCGGTGCTGCCGGAGAGCGCGCGACTCGGCATGGAACGGGGGCGAACCGGGATTCAGTTCATCGTTGGCGAGACGGGGAACGTTCCCAAGCTGGTGATCGCGAATCCGTCGGGGTCGCATCCGCTGGACCGTGCCGCCGTCGCCGGCATTAGCGCCTCGCTGCCGTTCCCGCCTTTGCCGGCGGAGTACACGGGCGATGAGGTGAGGCTTCAGTTCGTGTTTCTCTACAACATGAAGCGTTAAGTTAAGGGCCTACGCCGACGATTCAGCACATGCGTGGCAGCGATTCCGAGCACCCTGCGTCAGCTGGGTGTCTTCCTCTCGCAGTTGCTGGAATACCGCCCGCTCAGGGGCTGTGAAAAAATCGGCCGTTGAGCGCGAAAGACGGTCGAGGCATGCCTCGCCCCTACGGACGATCGTTTGTTTTCAACGACGTAGGGGCTTGGCATGCCAAGCCCGTCTTGCCGGAATTGGATCCCCGACATTTTTTCACGGCCCCTGACGCAGGCGGCTCGGAGAACGCCTTACAACTCCAGCAAGTAGCCCTTCTTGCCCAAGTTCACCCCAATTGTCGAGCCGATCGCCGTCTGGCGTCCCCAGGCTTCGTGAATATGCCCGCAGAAGAAACGCACGGGCTGACTTCGCTCAATGAACTCTCGAACAGCCTGGCTGCCGAAATGGCTGCCGGGTTTGGCCTCGTCGAGGTCGGTGCCCGCGGGCGGGCAGTGGCAGACCAGCACCATCGGATCGAGCGACGCGAACTTGGAAAGTTTCTCAGTTAGCTCTTCATCGGTGTATTCCCCCGGGGTATCGAACGGAGTCGTGTTCGAATACCCCAGCCCCGCAAAGTGCTTGCCGCCCGCCTCGAACGTCTTCTCGTGAAAATCGTTGAATCCGAACTTTGCACAGAACTGTGCAATCTGCTTGGCCGTCTCGTGGTTGCCGGGCATGACCCAAAGCTTGTCGCCCAAATGCTCGAGAATCGCTCCACACTTGTCGAGGCCTTTCTGCCAATTGACGAGGTCGCCGGCGCAGATGTACAAGTCCGCCTCAACCGCCGCGATGCGCTCGAGCGCCTTGTGATCGGAGTGAATATCTGAGAACAACTGGACACGCATAGGCGTCTAAGTTTACGACACCCTTCTTGCTAGGATTGACTCCGACCCATGGCCGCGCCTTTCATCAAACGTCACGAGGTGAAGTTCATCGCCGTTTGCATGGGTCTGCTGACGCTGGCCGCCGGCTGGTTTCTCTCGACACGGCCCGGACACCAAGTCGAGGGTGACTTCCTCGAACGAGAGCAGGCTGCTCAAGTCGATGAATGGCTGGTTGCGCAGCTCGAAAACACGATCGCTGAACATCGCGCGCGGGCTTGCCTGGCGATTGGGCGCATCGGAGGCCCGGAAGCGGTAAGCCGTCTGGCGCCCTTGGTGGAAGACCACGCCCCGAGCGTCCGGGCGGCGGCGGCTTTCGCGCTTGGAATCGTCGAGGACCAGGCGTTCAGGGGTAGCAGAGACGTGAATCCCGAGGCCGCCCAGGCGTTGCTGGGCCTGCTCGAGGACGACGAGCGCCGAGTCGCCATGAACGCCGTCGACTCGCTGGGTCGGATGGCGTGGGCGGCGGCGGCGCCGGCCATCATTGAGACCGCCGCGCCGCTTCCGGTGACCTTGGCGGCGCTTGTCCGGATGGGCGACCGCACGCAAATCCCATGGATGATCGACCAGCTGCGCTCTCCAGATCAGGACGGCCGCTGGGCAGCCGCGTTGACGTTGGGTGAGCTCGCGTTTGAGCCGGACGTCGAGACCACTCCGCTGTTCACGAACCTACAGCGGGACCACAATAACTTCGTCCGTGCCGCGGCGGCGCGAGCGTTGCGCTACGCCAAGCCATCCGAGCTCACTCTCGGGGCTTTGGAATCGTTTGCTTCCGATCTGGATCCCAAGATCCAGTTCGAGGCCTTCGAGTCGCTCGTACACCTCGGGATTGGCGGCGCGGACGAGGCGCTTCGTAAACTGATCGGCCAAGCCGACACGCTGCCGCCGCGCGATCCCACGCCCAGCGGGGCCGTTCCCGACATTGGACCGGTTCTCGAGCCACGCGAATTGCAAATCGTCGCCCGCACCGTCGGTCGCCATTTGCGCCTTGAAACGACCTCAGGTGCGTTCGAAATCGAGCTGGATTACGAAAACGCGCCTCTGACCTCGGAGCGCTTCTATCGACTGGCTACGACTGGAGGGTTCGACGGGGTTTCGTTTGGGCGTGTCAGGCCAAACGGGTACGCTCAGGCTCGAGCGAACGACGCCGGGGCCTTTCGGTCCGAGCTGAACCCTCGGCCGTTCCTACGAGGCAGCCTTGGGTTGGTGCGGGCCAAGGCGAATCTCGACGCCCCGGAATTCTTCATCGCGCTGACACCGCTCCCGTTTGCCGACGGCAGGTTTACGAACTTCGGACGCCTGCTCTCAGGCGACGACTTGTTGGACAAGATTGCTCCGTCGACTCGGATCCTAGCGGTGAAGACCGCCGTCGATTGACGTGGCGCACGGCTGCGCCGTGCCGCCTTGCAGCTGTGCTGCAAGGTCTCTTTCTCGACCTTTGCCGACTGTGCCTGGCTACAAACGAGCGCCAGTAGCCAACAAGAACCTTGCAGCATAGGTGCAAGGCGGCACGGCATAGCCGTATGCCACGTCTGCGATGATCAGTCAGTTGATTTCCGAATAGGCCGCCTGGCCTTAAGGTAAATGGGCATGCGGCAAGCTCTCAAGGAATGGGCGGTCGTCGCCGAGGCCCTCGCGACCTCCCGGCAACTCTTCATCCTCCGCAAGGGCGGCATCGCCGAGGGCAAACGCGGTTTCGAGCTCCAGCACCCGCATTTTCTTCTCTTTCCCACTTGGGAGCATCAGCACAAAGAATCCCTGAGCCCCGAGTCTTACGACCTTTTCACCCAACTGCAACCGGCCGACGAGGGCAAAGTCACGATTCGCTACTGGTCCGAAGCCGTCGACGTCCTGCGCGCCCCAGAAAACCCTCAAACCCTGATCGACGCCGGCGACCTCCACATCTGGACCGAAAGCTACATCCGTATGCGTTACAACTACCGCCCCGACCTGCCGCTGTGGCTCATCACCCTCAAGACACACCTACTGCCCTCTCCCGCGACGATCGCCAACACACGCTTCTATCGCGGCTGCCGATCTTGGGTGGAATTGTCCGAGGAAGTCGCCGTGGAAGGCTCCAAACCCGCCCTCGGCCGATACCATTTTGGAACGACTCGCGACCAGCTGTTGAAACGATTGGACTTACGACCTTAGTTGACCACTACCTAATCGTGGTGCATTTATCTCCCTTATTTTCTGCACGATACGGTTGCGGGTTTGGGTAGTTCCAGTACATAATGGAATTGCCGCTGGAGAGTTAGGGTAACCGCCTTGGGACGAGTTAATGTTCAAACCTCAACCGACCGTTCGACGCTTGTCGAGGCGCTGTGTTCGGTCAGTGCAATCCAGTCACAAAGCCGGGCTCAGCCGTTCTTGGAGGGCCTTTCTGGGGACGAGCTAAGGTATATCGCTGAGTTTGTTGGCGCAAGCCTCTTAGATCCCGATCTAAAGGCGGGCCACAGCCGGAACACGGCCGCAGCCCGAATCGAACGTTTCCAAAAGGCGTCGCCTTCGCATGCCGATAGCCGGCAGACGGCCAATCGCATGATCGTGCTGCTCGAATATCTCTCGCTAACCGGCTTTCGGTCGGGGTCGCAGACACGAGCCGCCCGAATTGGCGTCGCCTAAGCGCACTTTCGCCTCCAAATTTTGATAGTCTGGCTAGAAGCCTGTTTAGCGGCAATGCTCGTTACTTAGGATCTTTGCGGTGTGGGTCGTGCGCGATCTGAATGCGGAACCCGCTCCCTGGCGGTCGCGGCGCTGACGGTCGTGGCTAAAGCCTTTGCCCGAGGGCGTCAGAGCCGCGACCGCCAGGGAGCGGGTTCCGCAAGACCTAAGCTACCGCCGACTGCTGAGTGGCGAGTATTGCGTTTAGCGGGCTTTTCTCTTTAATAACAACATGTTGCGCCCGTTTGGAGATAAGCGGCCCGTTGTAGCCGATTCGGCTCACGTCGATCCCACCGCGGTCGTGATCGGCGACGTTACGATCGGCGAGGGCTCGAGCGTTTGGCCCCACGTCACCATCCGAGCCGACATCGACTCGGTCACGATCGGCGAGGATACCAACATCCAAGACAATTCGGTCATTCACGAAGACTTCGGCTTGCCGGTCTCGATCGGCGACCGTTGCGTGGTCGGTCATTCTTGCACCATCCACGGATGCGTCATCGAGGACGAGTGCTTAATCGGCATGGGCAGCACCGTGATGAACGGCTCGAAGATCGGCGCGGGCTCGATCGTCGCCGCCGGCGCCTTGGTGCTCGAAGGGACCGAAGTTCCCCCGCGAAGCGTCGTGATGGGCTCGCCCGGAAAAGTACGCCGCGAAACCACCGAAGAAGACCTCAAAAGCATCCGCGCTGGAGCGGCGGGATACGCCGAACGCGCCCAAATGCACAAGAAAGGGCTGTAATGGACCCCGAAACAGTTGAACCGCTGCCGCTGGACTTCCTCGGCAGCCTAAAACGAACTCACACCTGCGGCCAGATACGGCCGGAAGACGTCGGCCGCAACGCCGTCTTGATGGGATGGATCCACCGTCGCCGCGACCTCGGCGGGTTGATCTTCATCCATCTGCGCGATCGGGAGGGCATCACCCAAGTCGTCTTCAACCCCGAAGTCGACAAAGAGGCTCATACCCGCGCCGAACTGCTGAGAAGCGAGTACGTCGTGGCCGTCGAAGGCCCCGTGGTGCGGCGCGACGCCGAAACGATCAACCCCACCCTCGACACCGGCGAAGTCGAGATCAAGGGTCTAAAGATACACATCCTGAATCAATCCAAGACGCCGCCGTTCCAGATAGAAGACGAAGTCGAAGTCGGCGAGGAGACGCGCCTGAAGTATCGCTACCTCGACCTGCGCCGGCCGCGCATGCAGCGCAACATCCGGCTGCGGCACGAGATCAACTTTTCGATCCGTGAGGCCTTGCACAACGAAGGCTTCCTCGAAGTCGAGACGCCGTTCATGACGCGTTCGACGCCCGAGGGCGCGCGCGATTACTTGGTCCCGAGCCGGGTTTCTCCGGGGTCGTTCTACGCCCTGCCGCAGTCGCCGCAGTTGTTCAAACAGCTGTTGATGCTGGGCGGCTACGACAAGTATTTCCAGATCGTGCGCTGCTTCCGCGACGAGGACCTGAGAGCCGATCGTCAACCCGAGTTCACCCAGATCGACGTTGAGATGTCGTTTGTCGATGAAGACGACGTCCTGGGGGCGATCGAACGGCTGATCGAGCATGTGTTCGACTCCACGGATCTACAAAAGCCGGAGTTCCCACTGACGCGGCTGACCTACGAACAAGCGGTCAACCAGTACGGGACCGATAAGCCCGACCTACGACTGCCGCCGCTGGTTCGAGTGAACGACCTGTTCGCCGATCTCGACAACGGAACGCCCTTGATGGCGATTCGCATCCCCGGCGTGGGGCAACTTTCCCGGCGCGAGCGCGAGGAGTTTCGGCCCTTCGCAACGGACCGCAACCTCAAGGTATTCGACGACCCCAAAGGACTGGCAAAAAAGTTTCCCGAGTCGATCGATGAGCTCAGATCGCGGACAGGCTGGCGAGAAGACGATCTTCTGATCCTGGCAACCGCCGCCGAGCCCCCGGCCGGCCCTCGTCCAGACGAGCAAGTCTTGATGGCGATTGGCGCCCTTCGACTCGAAGCCGGCCGGCAGCTGCAAGATCGCCACGGCCTGCTTGACCCGGCCGATTTCCGGTTCCTGTGGGTGACCGATTTCCCGATGTTCGAGTTCAATGCCGACGAAGACCGCTGGTACGCCGCGCATCACCCCTTCACCTCGCCGCACGAGGACGATGTCGACAAGCTTGTGTCCGACCCCGGCGCCTGCCGTTCGCGGGCCTACGATCTGGTGCTCAACGGCATCGAGCTCGGCTCGGGCTCAGTCCGTATCCACCGCCGCGACGTGCAAGCCAAAGTCTTCGAGGCGCTCGGCTTCACCGAAGAAGAAGCGCGCCACCGCTTCGGATTTTTCCTCGACGCCTTGGAGTTCGGCACGCCCCCGCATGGCGGCATCGCCTTGGGGCTCGACCGCTTGATCATGCTGCTGGCGGGGGAGTCGACGATCCGGGATGTGATCGCGTTCCCCAAGACCGCCAAGGGCGCGGACTTGATGTGCGAGGCGCCCAACACCGTCCCGCCACAGCAGTTGTTGGAGTTGGGAATCGCGTTGCGGACGCGCCCGCGGTAGCGCCCCGTTCGGGGCTGATCGCCGCAGGCCACGTCGCACGCTTACCTTGACAGCTCCTGCTCGACCGCGGCTAGCTGTTCAACTAGTCCTTCGGCTTGTTCGCGCAATTGCGAAAGCCGCGCTGCCAGCGCTCGGATCCTGCGCGTGTCGATTGACGACGCTTGCGGCGGTTGTTCGCTCGAGGCGATTTGCTCGGTCCCCGGTGGTGGTTCGGGTTCGGGAAGAGCAAACCTTCCACCGTCTAGGCTCAGCAGCGCCTCTTCGAAGGTGTCTTCGTAAATCAGGCGATTCCCCATCGCGAGAACGACTTTCTTGAGCTGCGGCATGCGCGCCGTTTCGGCCTGGATGTAGATCGACTCGACGTAGAGGAATGAATCGCCAATCGGCAGCGCCAGCAGTTCCCCGCGCAAGACGCGCGAGCCCTGCTGGTTCCACAAGGTGAGGTCTTTGGCGATCTCCTGATCCTGATTGATCCGCGACTCGATCTGATTCGGGCCGTAGACCAGTTCTTGCTTGGATAGCTGGAAGTAGACCAAATCGCCCAGGTTTTCGCCGTCGCAGCGGGCGGCCATCCAGCCGATGAGGTTGTCCTTGCTGCGAGGAGTGAAGGGCAGCATGAGAAGAAACTCGGGCTCGTCCTCTTCGGGCAAGGTGGCGACGATGTAAATTGGCCGCATGCGGGCCGCTTCGCCGCGGTCGCCCGAGAGGCTCGATGCGACATCCCAGACATCTTCTTTGTTGTAAAAGACCTCCGGGTCATTCATGTGGAAGGTACGGTAGATCTCGGCCTGCACGTCGAATAGGTGCATCGGGTAGCGCACGTGCTCCCGTACGGACGCCGACATCTTGGAAGCGTCGGTGAAAAGCTGCGGGAACAGTGACCGGTAGGCCGCCAAGATCGGGTCGCGATCGTCGAACACATAAAGCGTCGTCGTTCCGTGATAGGCGTCGACGACGGCCTTCACGGAGTTGCGAATGTAGTTGACGCGGGGGCCGAAGCCAACCTCGGCCGACTCCGAGTAGGGGTGGACGTCGGAAGTCGTATAGCCGTCGACGATCCACATCAGACGGCCATCGCTGTCGATCACCATGTACGGATCCGGGTCCCATTCGATGAATGGCGCAATATGGGCCAGCCGCTCTTCGACGTTGCGGTGGATCATCATGCGGCTGTTCGGGTTGGTCAGGCCTGTGAGCAGAATGCTGACTTGCGCCTGGCGCAGCGCCGCTGCCAAGCGTAGGCCGAGCGAGTCGATCGGGAACCCGCCGTCGCCCTGGTAGTTCGAGGTGATGTTCTCGTCGCCGGAGGGGTAATCGAACTCCTTCTGATCGGTGTTGACGAAGACTGGGTCGTGGGTGATTTCGCCGAAGTAGATCTCAGGGCGCTCGATCTTGATGTCGGGCGTGAGAATCTGCGGAGGCGCATCTTTAATCAGCAGCACGGGCAGGCCGTCGTCGGTCGTGCGGTTCACCTCGGCGGCGACGACGCCGTAGCCGTGGGTGTAGATGAAATGGCTGTTGATCCAACTCTCCTGGGCTTGAATGGGGAGCTGGTTGATGTCGATTTCACGAGGTGACAGGAGGACTTGTTTGATCTTGCCGTCGATCTTGTAGCGGTCGATGTCGACATCGGCGAAGCGGTAGTAGGGCCTCAGGGCTTGGATTTGGGTGATCGTATCCGAGAGCGCCTGGGTGTCCCACAGGCGGATGTTGTCAATGAGCGTCGAGTGGGCTTGGACGTCGAGGCGCTCCTCTTGGGCGCCGCCGAAGACACGCTCTTGGCCGGCGGTTAGCCCGAAGGCTTCGTTGGTCGCCTCGATGTGGCGGGCGATGTAGGGTCTTTCGATGCTGAGCTCGTTCGGACGCACATAGACGGTGCGTACGAGCCCTGGAATAAGGGTGTTCGCGGCGATCGAGGCGACCACCAGCGCGGCCGCGAACTTTAGCTTTTTCTGCCAAATCAGCGGGATCGCGGCCAGCAGCGCGATGATGACAACCCAGCGCAGAGGCAGTGATACCTGCTCGTCGACGAAGTCCATGCCGCTCATGAAGGCATGGCGGTTGAGGAGTAAGGTGTAACGGCCTAAGAAGAACCAGGTCGCCCCGGCCAGTAAAGCGACTGAGGCAATGATGCGAGCGAACGATGTTTCCGTCGCGCCTTCGAGCAGCAGCGGGTTTGGGCCCGGGTCGAATTCCTCCATTGAGCCGCCCCCTTCGCGAAAGCGCTGGAGCTTCTCATACATCTGCCAGCCGCGAGCCGTGACCCAGAACACGGCCCCCACCAGCAGCGTGACCGTGAACAGGTAGCGCAGCAACAGGCCCAGAAAGGTGAGGTCGAACAGGTAGAACGAGAGGTCCCGGCCCCACACGGGGTCGGTCCAGACGTCAGCCGGGGCGCCGGCGCCTTGAGAGCCGACGAACGCCATCACGTTCCAAGAGTCGATGCCGCTGCCGATAAAAACGATCGCGATGACCAAGAGCCCGAAGGTGACCAGTCGCGTATAGAGCTTGTACGCGCCGCTGGGAACGCCAGCGAACTGCAAGCCGCGGCGGTGCGCCCAAAGGGCGGCGAACCAAGCGATCGCCGAAGCCAGCACAGCGGGCGCGAAGCGGTAGAGCAGCATGCTGAGCCAGGTCGGCACCTGATCGACTTCGTTCCACCAGTGGTACTCGATGATGAACTCGGCGATGGTGCGAGAACCGGCGACCAAGACGAGTAGCAGGCCGAGCAGCACGAAGTTGCGGATGTGTTTTGGGTTCATGAGTTGCGCTTACACTATTTCACATTTCGCGGAGCCGGTTGGAAATTTTATGGAGTTTCTTGGAGCCCCATGTACCGGGCTTGTTGGTTCTAGGCCGGTCCTTTTAGAGCCGCTTTGACGAAGCGGCGAATCGCGGCCAATCCGCTGGTAGCCTGAAAACCCCCTTGACCGCTCTTGCCTATCCCGGATACACTCGAAACTGAGGATGTGTACGCCTTCCGCGTGTGCAATGTCGATGGCGACCAGGGACAAATCGAAAGGCTTTCGCTCAAGCGTTTGCTGTTCGCCGCGTGAGCGTAGCTCCACCGGACTACCGACCCTCGGTTCGAACAACCCCGTGACCCCTGAAGCCGCCGAGGCCGAGGTTGCGCCATTCCTCATCATTCGAATTAACAGCTCCATCGTAGTTGTCGCTGTAGCCGGCCCCGGCTGAAGGTCTCTTAACCTAAACGGAATCAAGAGGCCGCCGCCGGGGCGATTCAAACCGGCAGGCGGCCTTCTTCTTGCTTCGCTCACCAGGCCGCCCCTAAAAGTTCTCGAAGCGAAGCTGCCGAAAGCAAACGCAGAGACAGCAGCGACAGACTGAGGAGAAACCGAAATGGCGATGAAGGAAGGGGCTCTGATGACGGGAGCCCAGATTTTAATTGAGAGCTTGGTGCGGGAAGGCGGCAAGGTCATCTTCGGATACCCGGGTGGCGTGACCCTGCCGATCTACGACGTCCTTTATGACGAGGGCATCAAGCACATCCTGGTAAGGCACGAAGAGAACGCGGCCTTCATGGCGGAAGGTTATGCGCGGGCGACCGGCGAGGTTGGCTTGTGTATGGCGACCTCAGGCCCTGGCGCGACGAATTTGACGACAGGCCTGGTCGACGCTCTGATGGACTCGATCCCCGTGGTGGCGATCACTGGGCAGGTCCCGCAGGCGCTGATTGGGCGTGATGCGTTTCAAGAAGCGGATACGTTCGGAATCACGCGGGCGGCGACCAAGCACAACTATCTCGTCAAAGACATTGACGAGCTGAGCCAGACGATCCACGAGGCGTTTCATATCGCGATATCGGGTCGGCCGGGGCCGGTGTTGGTCGACATCACCAAGGACGTCTTGCTGGGCAAAGCGCCGTATTTGCCGGACGCGACGCTAAAGCCGTTGCCGGGCTTTCAGGTGCGGCTCGATCCCGACGAGGCCGAGGTCGAAGAGGCGGTCGAGTTTCTGTGGGAAGCGGAGCGTCCGTACATTTACGCGGGCGGCGGGATTATCAGCTCCGGGGCTTCCGAAGAGCTGGTGCGATTTTCGGAGCTGCTCGAAGCGCCGCTGGCCCACACCGTGATGGGGCATGGCGCGATGCGGCCTGATCATCCGCACTACGTCTCGATGCTGGGCATGCACGGCGGGTACGCCGCCAACATGGGCATCTCGCGTTGCGACACGATTGTCGGGCTCGGAGTGAGGTTCGACGACCGCGTCACGGGGCGCCTGGATCGTTTTGCTCCGAATGCGCGAGTGCTGCACGTCGATGTCGACCCGGTTGAGATCGGCAAGAACCGGCGCGCGGATGTCGGCATCGTCGGCGACGCCAAGCGTGTGCTGCAAAGGCTCAATCAGCGGCTCGAGGAGACCAAGCCCCGGAAGGGGCCGCTGAACGCTTCCAAGCGCGACGCTTGGATCGGTCAGGTGATGGGCTGGAAGCGCGAGCAGCCGTATCAGTACGAGCCCTCTGCTACCGAGATCAAGCCGCAGTTCTTGATGCAGCGGGTTGACGCGATTTGCGGCGGTGAAGCCTGTGTGACCGTTGACGTCGGCCAGCATCAGATGTGGGCCGGGCAGTACATGCGGTTCAACAAGCCGAATCTGTGGCAGTCTTCGAGCGGACTCGGCTCGATGGGCTTTGGCGTGCCGGCGGCGATGGGAGCGCAGACGGCGCGGCCCGGTGACAGGGTTGTCGCGATCGTAGGCGACGGCGGCTTCATGATGTCGCTTTCGGAGTTGGCGACGATCGCTTCGAACAACATCCCGGTGAAGATCATCATCATGAACAACGGCTGGCTGGGGATGGTTCGCCAGTGGCAGGAGCTGTTCTTCGACCATCGTTATAGCCAGATCGATATGTCGGCCGGGTTCCCGGATATCCCGATGTTGGCGGCGTCGTTTGGGCTGAAGGGCTCGACGGTGCGGCGTCCTGAGGACTTGGACGGGGCGCTCGAGGAAGCCTTTGCGGAAGACGGGCCGTTTCTGTTGAACGTGATGGTCACGCGTGAGGAGTCGGTGTACCCGATGGTCCCGGCGGGCGGGGCGCTTGAAGACATGATCTTGGGTCCGCAGGCGCCCGTGTCTACCGAGAAACCTGTCGCGGTGGGAGATTAATCATGCTGAAACGCCAACTGATTGCCCTGCTGGTGGAAAACAAACCCGGCGCGCTGATGCGCGTGGCCGGGGTGCTGACCTCGCGCGGATACAACATCGATTCGTTGACCGTCGCGAAGACGCTCGACCCGACGTTGTCGTCGATGACGATTGTCACTGAGACTTCGCCGGAGAACGGCGAGCTGTTGATCAAGCAGATTACGCGTTTGGTGAACGTAGTAAAAGCCGTCGACCTGACCGAGGGAAAGGCTGTTCAGCGCGAATTGTCCTTGATCAAGGTTTCGAACGTGAAGCCCGAGATGCGCTCGGCGCTGACTAAGGAAGCTGAGATTTTCCGGGCTAGGGTGGTTGATGTATCGCCTGATCATTTCACCCTCGAGGTGACTGGGTCGCCGGACAAGATCGACGCGCTGATCGATTTGTTGCATCATTACGGGGATGTGCAGATGATCCGCTCCGGGTTGATGGTTATGGCACGCTTGCCGCAGAACCGTCGGCCGATCCCAACGCTCAAGCAGGAGATGCCAGAGACGGTAGCGGCGGAGTAAGAGTGCGCGCAAAGAACGCAAAGGGAACGCAAAGAAGAAGGAGAAGACGTTTTGGCAGCAAAGGTTTACTACGAATCAGACGGCGACCTCTCGCAGCTCGGAGGCAAGACAATCGCGGTCATCGGCTATGGCAGCCAAGGCCATGCCCACTCGTTAAATGCAAAGGAGAGCGGTTGCGACGTTGTGGTCGGGCTCTATGAGGGCTCGAAGTCTTGGGCCAAGGCCGAGGCGGCGGGCCTGCGCGTAATGAAGGTCGCCGATGCGGCCAAAGCGGCGGACATGATCATGATCCTTGTCGCTGATCACATCCAGGCTGACCTCTATAACAGCGAGATCGCGCCGAACTTGAAGGCCGGCGATACGGTGATGTTCGCCCACGGGTTCAACATTCACTTTGGGTTTATCAACGCGGCTGAGGACATCAACGTCTCGATGGTCGCGCCGAAGGCCCCCGGGCATCGTGTACGTGAGTTGTTCGAAGAGGGCGTAGGGGTGCCTGGGCTGCTGGCGATCCATCAGGACCCGTCGGGCAATGCCGAGGCGCTGGGGCTGGCTTATGCCAAGGCGATCGGCTGCTTGAAGGCGGGCGTGATCCAGACCAGCTTCAAGGAAGAGACCGAGACGGATCTGTTCGGTGAGCAGAGCGTCCTTTGTGGCGGCTGCGCGGAGCTGATTCGGGCAGGCTTCCAGACGTTGGTCGACGCTGGATATGCGCCGGAGATGGCGTACTTCGAATGTCTGCATGAGCTCAAGCTCATCGTCGACCTGATCCAAGAAGGCGGCCTGAACTACATGCGGTATTCGGTCAGCGACACGGCGGAGTACGGCGACTACTCGCGCGGCCCGCGGGTGATTGACGACCACGTCCGCGAGAGCATGAAGAAGGTGCTAGCTGAGATCCAGTCGGGCGAGTTCGCTCGTGAGTGGATGGCGGAGAACAAGGCCGGAAGGGAGAAATTCTTGGGCATGCGAAAAGCGCAGACAGATCAGCCGATCGAGGAGGTCGGCGCGAAGCTGCGGGAGATGATGACGTTTCTCAAGCGGAAGAAGGAGATGCCGACGGCGTAGAGAATCTTGAACGTCGATGGATCCCCAATTTGACTTGTCTTGCCTCGGCGACGGGCGAATCACAGGAATCTCCGCCGCTGGAGGAAGCGCGCTAGCTGAAGCCGCCGCGGTTTGCCTGCGGGGCGAAGGCCATCGCAGTCCGACGCCGATCGCGGTTGAGGGCGACATCGAAGGGGGTATGGCGCTGATGTGGCCGGCTCCGACCGAGCGTTCTAGATTGTTCTGGGACGATCAGCCGAGAGCGACGGAGTGGGGAGCGGAGGCTGTGGCAATCGCGGGGATCGAAACGCTAACCGAATGGACGGTAGTCGATCGAGCTCAGCGCGGAACCGGCTACGATTATTGGCTTGCGCTCAAGGGAGGCGAGGAGGAGCCGTTCAACAGATTGGCCAAGCTAGAAGTAGCGGGGCTAAGGACGGCGACGGGAGCGCAAGCGAGGCGGAAGTTGGAGGAAAAAGCCAATCAAGTTGAGCGGTCGCGTCGAGATCTTGAAGGGCTCGCTCTAGTAGTTCAGTTTGGGCCTAAGGAAAGCGGCCTTGAAACTCCGCGAGTAGTTGCGAGAATAAAGCGATGACAGCAACGACCCGGATGCATCGTCGAGCGATGGAGCACTCCGACCTCGCGGACTTTGCCGAGCGCTGCGGCGATGCCGAGAAATCGCAAGAGCTTCGGGCTTCTGCTTTTCGTCTCGAGGAGCAGGCGGCGCAGTCTGTCGCGGAGAATTTCAAACTCGAGCCAACGCGGTCCGTGCTTCATCGCAGCGCCGCCTGGCTCGCAATAGGGTGCGGGAAACACCGCGAGGCTGTGCAGTTGGCTAACCGTGGCTTGGCTGGACAGCCGCCGGCCGGCATCGCTGACGAACTCAGGGAAGCTCTTCGGGAGGCCGAGGCACGGCTGGCGCCGGTGGACCGACAGCTCAAGCCGCCGACGCTAGCTGAGCGGATCGAGCCGGATGGACAAGCGCCTACCGCGGGAGACGGACATGCGTATCGCAATCTATGACACAACGCTTCGCGACGGGACACAGGGTGAGAACGTGTCCTTCTCGGTGGAGGACAAGATTGCGATTGCCCGCAAATTGGACGACTTCGGTATCGACTACATCGAGGGTGGCTGGCCGGGTTCGAACCCGCGCGATAAAGATTTTTTTGCCAAGGCGAAATCGCTCGAGTTGAAGCATGCTCGGCTGGCCGCCTTCGGTTCGACTCGACACTCGGCGAACAAGGTTGCCGACGATCCGAACGTCCAAGCGTTGCTCGAAGCCGATACGCCGGTCGTCACGATCTTCGGTAAGAGCTGGGAGCTGCACACCGAGCGCGCCCTGCGAGTCAGTGAAGAGCAGAACCTCGAGATGATCTTCGAGACCGTGCAGTTCTTCAAGGAACGCGGCCGTGAGGTCATCTACGACGCCGAGCACTTCTTCGACGGCTACAACGCCAATCGCGAGTTCGCGCTCAAGACGCTCGAGGCCGCGCAGAAGGGCGGAGCAGACGTTCTCGTGCTATGCGACACGAACGGCGGGAACCTGCCGGGGAAGCTGGGCGAGGCGGTCTCCGATGTACGCGAAAAGTTCGACGGCGTGCTGGGCATCCACCCGCACAACGACACCGAAGTGGCGGTCGCGAACGCGATTACAGCAGTTGAGTTGGGCGCGACGCACGTCCAGGGAACGATCAACGGCTATGGCGAGCGCTGCGGCAATGCGAACTTGGTGTCGATCATTGCCAACCTTGAAGTCAAACTAGGCCACACCTGCGTCGGTCCGGATAAGCTTCCGCACCTGACCGCGCTGGCGCACTTCGTCAGCGATACGGCGAATTTTTCGCTGTCGAACGGCGCAGCCTATGTCGGCAAGAGCGCATTTGCACACAAGGGCGGAGTGCACGTCAGCGCGGTGCTACGCGAGGCTTCGTGCTACGAGCACGTCGAGCCCGAGTCGGTCGGCAACGAGCGTCGCGTGCTGGTCAGCGATCTGTCGGGCCGCAGCAATATCTTCTACAAGCTCCAAGAGAAGGGTCTGGAGGCTCAACTCGACGACAACGCCCGGCGCGAGCTGCTCGATCGCATTAAGCAGATGGAGTACGAGGGCTATGAGATTGAGGCGGCCGAAGGGTCGTTCGAGTTGCTCGTCCGAGAAGCCCTTCAGCCCGATCACTTCCTGTTCGAGCTCGAAAAGATGAGCATCGTCACGGAGAAGAAGGACGGCCAACGCACGATCCATAAGGTCGAGATGACGGTGCGCGCCCGTGATGGGCAGCATTGGGCCGAGGTCACCGCGTCGGGTCCGTTCGATGCGATGGCGCAGTGCCTGCGTCAATGCCTTGGCAAGACCTATCCCCAGATTGCCGAGATTCGCCTGCACGACTACAAGGTGCGCGTGATCGACGGCAACAAGGGAACGGCGGCGAAGGTGCGCGTCCTGGTCACGTGGGGAGATCACAGGTCCAGCTGGACGACGGTGGGCGTCTCCGACGACGTCCTCGAGGCGAGCTGGAACGCGCTGGTCGACTCGGTGAAGCTCGAGTTGCTGCGGCTGGCCGAGCTGGACGACTCGGTGGCTGAGACGGTTGAGGACTCCTGGGGGGTCTAGAATCACCGTCTCTGTTCGATTTTCGGTGCTGTTACCATACGATCGTGGCCAGCGCAAACGAGTCCAAGGTAGAGGCGCTCAGTTATCCCGGTGACGGCGATCAATCGAGTATTGCCCTTCCGGACGGGCCTCCTGACCCTCTAGATACCGACGCACCGGTTCTGGGGCTTATTCAATCTGTCGTTCCCGATTACGAGGACTGGCTAGGGACGCCGAACCCGCGGCTTATGGGTCGCAAGCCATCCGAAATGATCGCCGCAGGCGACGAGGAGCCGATCCGCGAACTGCTTTTGAGTGTGATTTACGTCGGCGTTTCATGATATCGGCGAGTGAATTAGACCATGCTTGCGAAGGCCTGAGGACCCGCGGCGAGCGAGGGCACTGGTATCGCGCGATCCCTCCCCACTACTTAGCAGAGGCCCTGGAAGTTCAACATGCTCTGGGTGTGCCGAGCCGGTTTCATCAAGGCGGCGCTTATTTGGTCCTGTATCTGGCTGGAGGCCCTGACCTCTCGCAGTTCGAATCTGATTACGTTATAGGGCGTCCTGGAGTACCAGGAGGGACTATCCCGAATCCCAGAGTGCCCGCCTTGACGATCGTCAGGATGACCGTGAACTTGTCCGCGATCGTCGACTTGACCGACGACGAATCTCTACACGCGGTATCAACAACGGCTCAAGAATTGACCGGATACTGGCGCGGCTACCGGGACAGGAGCCCTCGCACACGACGGGTCCGGCCGGCTCCGCGCCCACCCAAGATCTCGGGCAAGCGCTGTTCACTTCCGGTCGGCTCGAAGGGTTCGTGACTTTTTGCGCTCACGTTCCCTACGAACCGAACCTTTGCGTATTCCCGGAAAGGATGCAGCCCAGCAGCTACGTGGAATACTCGTGGACCGAGGTCAGCGGCGTCGAGCAGACCCGGCGGATTCCGGCGCTCGAGAACGATTGATTTCGTTTGCTCTACCCAGTTGCCTGCGGACGCGCTATCCTCATCGACGACATGTCAAAACGCGCCGTTATCCTCGCTTTCTTCGCTCTGCCGCTTGCCGCGCAGGAGGTGGCTCTGCAGCCGCTTGCCCAGCAGGTGCGTCGCCTCGAGGACGCGCTCAATTACCTTGGGCAACCACTGTCGCCTGAAACGCACCAGGCGTTGAACACAGCGATGGCTGAACCCGACGAAGTCAGGGCGGTTGCACGAATCCAAGAGATTCTTGATCCCCTTTCCCTGGCGACGATCGAGATCAATCCCGAAAGCCGGGTGAAAATCCTGGCTGGGGAGGCGCCTCCGAGACTCGTTGAGGGGGGGACTCGGCTATTTCTGGTGAAGGTTCTCAACCAGGCCGGGGTGCGCGCTCCCCTGGTTGTCGAGAGTCCCAACAGCGGCGACGTTTATCTCAAGTCCCGCGGCGAAAAGGAACCCGAGCAAGAAGTGACGCCGGCGCACGTGAAGGAGCGCTGGGCGAACTTCGCGATCCACAGCAAACCCCCGATGGCTGAACGCCTCTCCGGGCTGGCGGTGGAATACCAGATCCTCGAGGCCTATAGCCGCGACGTCGGCCAACGCTCGGCTAAACTCGCGTTCAACGTCGGCCAGGGGAGCCAAGACATCGGCTTTCGGAATGACATCTTGGTTCTGTTCGACATTGACCCGGCCCGCCAGATCACTCTCAAGGTCAAGAACGAGAATGGCGATCCGTCGATGGCGTCGTTTGTGATCCGTGATCGCCAGGGTCGGCTTTATCCCAACCCCGCCAAGCGCCTGGAGCCGGATTTTCCTTTCCAGCCGCAGGTTTATCGCTATGACGGAGAGTCGGTGCGACTGCCCGAGGGGTACTACACGATGGCCTACTCCGGGGGCCCCGAGTACTTCACACGTACCAAGGAGCTACCCATAGACGGCGACGGACCCGACGAGCTCGACTTCCAGCTGCAGCGCTGGATCGACCCCTCGAAATACGGCTGGTGGTCGGGCGATCATCATGTCCACGCCTCGGGCTGCGCGCACTACAAGAACCCGACCGAAGGCGTCCAGCCTGAAGCGATGCTGCGCCAGGCGCTTGGGGAGAACCTGAACATCTCGTCCGTGCTGACCTGGGGACCGTCGTGGTACTACCAGAAGCAGTTTTTCTCGGGGCAAGACCACCCGCTCTCGAAGCCCGAACGGCTGGTTCACTACGACGTCGAAGTCTCGGGCTTCCCGTCGAGTCACGCCGGGCACCTGGTTTTGCTGGGCTTAAACGAAGACGATTACCCCGGCACGACTCGGGTCGATGAATGGCCGTCTTGGGACTTGCCGGTCCTGCAGTGGGGCTACAAGCAGGGCGGCGTGACTGGGTTCTCGCACTCAGGCTGGGGGCTACAGGTCTACACCGACGAGCTTCCCAACTACGAAATGCCGGGCTTCGACGGCATCGGCGCCAATGAATACATCGTCGACGTCACGCACCCCGAGACGATCGACTTCATCTCAACCGTGGATACTCCCGCCATTTGGGAGCTCAACATCTGGTACCACACGCTCAACGTGGGCTTCCGGACGCGTATTTCGGGTGAAACGGACTTCCCGTGCATCTATCAGGAAAAGGTTGGCCTAGGGCGCAGCTACGTCAAGCTCGATGAGCTCAGCTACGCCGGCTGGATCGCCGGGATCAAGAAGGGCCAAGCCTACGTCGGCGACGGCAAGAGCCACTTGATGGACTTCGAAGTGAATGGCGTGCCGCTGGGCGAGCAAGGCAGCGAGGTCAAGATCAGCTCCGGCGACACGGCGCGCGTAACGATGAAGGTCGCCGCGATGTTGCCCGAGAAGGCGGACCCGAAGTTCGCGACGCTGCGCTATGACGAAAAGCCTTACTGGGATGTCGAGCGGGCGCGGGTCGAAGGAACCCGGCTCGTGCCTGTCGAGCTTGTCGTCAACGGTAAAGCGGTCGCTCGCCAAGAAGTAGTCGCTGACGGTCGAGTTCACGATGTGGCGTTCGAGGTTCCGATCGAGCGTTCATCGTGGATCGCCGCGCGGATCCTCTACTCGTCGCATACGAACCCGATGTTCCTGCTCGCGGACGGCAAGCCGATCCGCGCTTCACGTCGCAGCGCCGAGTGGTGCTTGGCAGCCGTCAACCAGTGCTGGACTCAGAAAGCGCCACGAACCCGCGAAGAAGAGATCGACGCCGCACGCAAGGCGTACGATCACGCACGGGAGACGTATCGCCGCCTGATCAGCGAGAGCGAAGTGTACTGACGAGGCTTCCGCGACTACTGCCAGAAAAACTTCTTGCGCTCAAGTTTCCGGGCGCCGATTTCGTTCATCGTCGCGGCGTCGAACAGTCGGCCGTTGATCATCGTGTAGCGCACTTTTTCTGACTGTCGGATGTCGTCCAGGACATTGCCCTCAATGACGGCCAAGTCGGCAAGTTTGCCCGCTTCGATCGAGCCGACGTCGCCGTCGAGCCCTAAGTAGCGGGCCCCGTCGAGCGTTGCCGCGCGGAGCGCCTCGTGAGGGGTCATGCCGCCCTGTACGAACATCCAAAGCTCCCAATGTGGGGCGAGGCCTTGGAGCTGTCCGTGAGCGCCCAATTGCACTCGCCCGCCGTTGTGAACCAGCTCGGCGGCCTGGGCGGCGATATCGATGTGATTGAACTCCTCGTCGGGAACCATCGTGCGCCTACGAGATCGCGGGTCGACCACGAACCGTGGGACAAAGCTCAGTAGCCTTTCGTTCTCCCACACGTTCGTCTTCTGATACCAGTAGTTTTCACCCCACAAACCGCCATAGGCGACAACCAGTGTGGGGGTGTAGGCCGTGCCTGTCTTGGGCCAGAATTGCCAAACGTCGCCGTACATCCGTGCGTTGGGAACCGAATGCTCGATGCCGGTGTGGCCGTCGGCGACCATCGTCATGTTGTGCTGGTAGAGCGATCCGCCTTCGGGGACGATCATCATTCCCAGTTCTCGACCGGCCGCGACCACCTGCTGGCGCTGGTCGCGGCGGGGTTGGTTGTAGCTCTTGACGCTGAACGCTCCGACGGCCTTCAAGCGCCGCATGTGCGCCTCGGCGTCTTCAAGGCTGTCGACATCGGCTCGGAAGGCAGATTTCGCGCCGTAGAGAATTCTGCCGGTGGAGAAGATCCGTGGGGCGACGACTACGCCGGCCCGCGCCATCTCGCCGGCGGCGAAGACCGTGGCGGTGTCTGAGGAGGGGTTATGGGTTGTCGTCACGCCGAAGGCCAGCGCGGCGTAGTATTCCCAGTTTTGCTGCGGGGTGATCCCCTGGGTCGCGTTGGAGCCATGATGATGAACGTCTATCAAGCCAGGAATGATCGTCGTCCCACGAGCGTCAACGCGCTCGGCCCCGGAGGGAATGTCGACATCCGAGCGTGGGCCGACCGCGCTGATCCGCGATCCCTCGACAACGACCGTGCCGTCTTCAATGACCTCGTCCTGGCGCATTGTCACGATCCGTGCGCCGACGAGGGCAATCGTTCCTTCTGGCTGGTCGGCCGCGACTTCAAAACCGATGTCGATTCCGCTTTCGGCCGGTTCAGGCAGCTCTTCAGGGGCCCCTTCCAAGAAGGAGAACGCGTTCGTCAGATCGAGGGTGAACAGCTCCGGCCCTAGCGCCCAATGCAGTTTCGAGTCGTCTCCCGAGAACTGGACGTACTCGCCGGCATCGAGGGTGGCCTTCTTGATGGGAATCGCTTTGCTCTTCGACCCGATCTCTTGACTACGGCCTGTCGGGGTAAACGGCGCGATATAGGCATTGAACAGTTCCGTGAACGCGACCCACTTTTCGTCATGAGATACGGCGAACTCAGTGGCGTCCTCGCTGATCAGATGGGTTCGCTGGTTGCCGCCGTCGAGATCGACGCTGCGAAGGGCCTTTTTCGCGGCGAAGCTGATGCCCGGCTTGAAGCTTTCCGACCCTTCGTCATCGAGAAAGTAGACGCGATCCTCGTCTTTCCCGAACCGCGGGTCGGTCCCTTTCTTCGAGATTCGCTCCATTGGCCCGCCCCTGGCGGCGATGCGGTACAGGCCTGGGCTGGCCGAGTAAAGCGGCGAGCGCAGGTAGCCGCCTTTGGTCTTACGGAAGACGATCGTTTCGCCGCTGGGCGAGAAAATGGGCTCGACATAGTGCCCCGGCTTCTGAGTGACGACGCGGCCTTCACCCCCCTGTGCGGGGACGATGCGAATGGATCCCAGGTCGGCGTCATCCCAAGTGGTGTAGACGATCGACTTTCCGTCGCGGGAGAACGCGGGATAGAACTCGAAGTGTTCGTCTTGCGAGGTGAGTCTACGGGGCTCTCCAGCGGGCAGCGAGCGCACATAGAGACGCCCCAGCGCCTGGTAGACGACGCTGCTTCCGTCCGGCGCGACACGCACCCAGCGCAGCATCTTGGTCCTGAAGCGGTCGGGCGCAACGTCGACTTTGAAGCGAACTGCGTCGAGTACTCGGCGGGTCGTCTCCACTTCAAATGGAATGGCGTCGACCCTCTTGTTGGCGACATCAATGCTGTGGATGCCGCCGCCGGCCCAGAAGATCAGCGACCGCGAATCGGGCGTCCAGTCCATGGTGGGGTAGACTCCGTGAATCGCCCAGGTCTCTTGCATGTCACGGTCGAGCCCGTCAAAGATCGGCCACTCCTTGCCTGAAGTGAGATCTTTGATGAAGAGGGCCGTCTTGTAGCGCACGCGGCGAACAAAGGCGAGGAGCTTGCCGTCGGGGGACGGCGTCGGGCGCACCGACCCGCCCGGCCCGGTGACGTAGGCTTCGATGTCGCCGGTTTCGCGGTCGAGACGTTCGATGGTGTAGATCTGTGTGTTCGGATCTTTGCTGTATTCGAAAATGTTGCCCGACGTGGAGTCGCGACTGTAGTAGAGATAACGCCCGTCGGGTGAGAACGCCGGCTCTCCCAAGTCCTTTTGGTCATTCGGGCGCTTGGTCATCTGCAGCCCTTCACCGCCGGAGCGGTGATAGAGCCAGATTTCGCCCGCGCCGAGGGAGCGTCGCGAGGTGAAGTGCTTGCGGGCGGCGATGAAGCGTCCGTCGGGCGCCCAGGCGGGGCTGTTCAGTAGACGGAAGTCTTCGTTGGTGACTTGCTTGGGTTCGGAGCCATCGCGATCGACGACCCAGATGTTGTCCCCGCCGCCGCGGTCGGAGGTGAAGGCGATCGACTTGCCGCCGGGGCTGAACTGGGGCTGCATGTCCCAGGCCATGCCGCTGGTGAGGCTCTTGGCTTTGCCGCCTTCGATTGGCAACAGGTAGAGGTCGCCCAGCAGGTCGAAGACGATCTCGCGACCGTCTGGACTGACGTCGAGGCTCATCCAGGTCCCGGAATCGGTCTTGATGGGGATCTCGGTCGCGGGTCCGGGGGGATTGTTGACGTCCCATGACTTTTCGTCTTCCTTTTCGCCGCCGTCGGAACCAGTCTGCGCGGGCATTTGAGCTGCCAGCCCGAGCGCAAGGAGGGCAACAGCTATCAGGCGAGATTGAAATGACATGACCGTAACGATAGCCGACTTTGGGCGAGCGAGCCCGCAAGCCTCAAGTGACAACTAGCAGAACTGGCAAAATCGGAGAAAATTGGAGGCGCCCTCGATTTTTTCTCAAGCGGCGGGATCTGGAGTGAACCCTAAAAATGAGACATTGAAATTCGGGACGAATTTCAGCGAATGGAAAGGAGTCCAGGATGGAAAGTCTCAAGCCGCGCAAGCCGCGGGAGTTCACGGTGGAGTTCAAGGAAGCCGCCGCCAGGCGGCTCCTAGCCGGCCAGAGCGGCACAGCGCTAAGCCGCGAGTTGGACGTCAAGCGCAGCCTGCTGTACCGCTGGCGGGACGCCTATCGCCAGGAAGGCGTCAACGGCTTGAGCCGGCGGCGAGGCCGGCCGAAACCCGGCCGCTCGGCGCCGCCCAAGATCCCTCGCGATCCGCGCGACGAACGCATCGCAGAGCTCGAACGACTGCTCGGCAAACAAGCCGCAGAGCTCGATTTTTTCGGACAAGCCTTTCGCGCCTTGAACCTCGCAGCCCCGACCAACGACGCCGGTGGCGCGAGCGGATCTACTCCATCGTCGAGCAGATCAGCGCCAAAGGCTCGCTCAGCGTCGAACACGCCTGCGAGCTCGGACGCGTGAATCGCGCCGGGTTCTATCGCCGGCTCGCCGTGTCGTCGCCCGCCGAGTGCGACATGGAATTGCGTGACCGCATGCAGCGGATTTCGCTCGAGAATCGTCGTTACGGCTACCGCCGCGTGACGGCCGAGCTGCGCCGCCAAGGCTTCCTCGTCAATCACAAAAAGGTCCTGCGGATGATGCGTAAGGACAACTTGCTGGCGGTACTCAAGCGGCGCTTCGTGCTAACAACGGATTCGAACCACTTCTTACCTGTTTATCCGAATCTAGCGGCGCACCTGAATGTGGACGGCGTCGATCAGTTGTGGCAATCCGATATCACCTACATTCGCTTGCGCGAGGCGTTCGTCTACCTCGCCGTGGTGTTGGACGCCTACTCGCGACGCGTGGTCGGCTGGCGGCTGGGGACGACGCTCAAAGCTGAGCTGGCTGTAGGGGCGTTGCGCGATGCGCTCGAGCTCAGACGCCCTGCCGCGGGGTGGATGCATCATTCCGACCAAGGCGTACAGTACGCTTCGAGCGCCTATGTCGAGCTGCTGGAGCAGCACGGCGCGATCATCTCGATGAGCCGCCGCGGCAACCCCTACGACAACGCGCGGGCGGAGAGTTTCATGAAGACGTTGAAGGCGGAGGAGGTTTGGTTGCAGCGTTATCGCACGCTTGACGAGGCGCGCGCATCGATCGGCGAGTTCATTGATGAGATCTACAACCAACGCCGGCTGCATTCGGCGTTGGGATATCGTCCGCCGGCGGAGTTTGAAGCGCTGGCGCGGCCGGCGGCAACAGCAGCGAGGAATCCGAAGTATGAGTTTTGAGAGGCATAGGCAAATCTATCAATCCGATGGGCCCTGGGCGGGCAGGGAGACATCGCCGGCGTTGGAGAAGCCGGGAGCGACCTTGGCGGCCGCCCCCGGCGCTCATCGTCTTGATGAGTTTGCGGCCGGGTATTCCTTGGCGGGTTGCTCTCCAGCAGAGCCCGCTTCCGCTTCCCCGGCTAGGACCAGCGTGCGACGATACAGCGAAGAAGGCAAGCGTTTTGCGGTGAATCGTTGTGTGTAGTCAAAACCGTATCTGAAGCCGCGAGGCACGTCAGGGGAAACGAAAACTCGGCGAGTTCGAAGGCCGAGCTGGAGCTTTTGGATGGTTTGTGGTCGAGCGGGCGCGAGTTCGGCAAGGTCTGAAGCCTTTGTGCCTGCCGGTGGCGGGCTTTCAACTCAGACCCATCGTCGGGCCTGCTTTCAAATGTTCTAGCTACCGGTGCCAGAGACGGAGGCGACCTCGAAGATCCTACGCCGCCTCGCGCCAGGAGTAGCGATGATGCAGACCACCCAAACGGGGGCTGGAAATTACCTTCGCCTTCGGACACGGCTTCTTCTCGACCGGCCGGCGATTCGGGGTGTCCTTGCCCAGCGCGTCATGAATACGGTCTTGCTGGAAGTAGGCGACGTATTCCCGGACCAGCCGCCGCAAGTGCCGTTCGTTGATCGGAATCACATGGTCCAGCAGCTCCCGCCGACAGCTTCCCACCCAGCGTTCCGCGATGCCGTTTTGCCAGGGTGATCGGATGCTCGTCCGCGTCGGTGTCAGGCCCGTCGCCTTGATGAAGGCCACGACGTCGGCATTGAACTTGGAGTCACGATCGAAGATAACGTAACGGTAAGCACCCGCTTCGGAAAACGTTGCGCGCAGTTGCTGGACGACCCACTCCGCATTCGGGTGAGCAGTCACATTGCAGTGCAGAATCTTGCGGCGTCCGTGCTCGATCACGAAGAAGCAGTAGAGCAGCTTGAAGCTCACCGTCGGCACGGTGAAGAAGTCGAACGCCACAATCGCTTCGCGGTGATTGCTCAGAAAGGCAAGCCAACTCTGGGCGGAACCGCCGCGACGCCGGATCGAGCGCAGATAGCGCGCCACGGTTCGTTCGGAGACGACGAAGCCCAGCTTCTGGAGTTCGCCGTGGATCTTGGGTGCGCCCCAGCTCGGATTCTCATGCGCCAAGCGCCGGATCAGCGCACGGATTTCAGCAGTCGTTTTCGGTCTGCCGCCGTGCGCTCGCGATCTCCACTTCCAGAAGAGCCGGAATCCGGCCCGATGCCAGCCGACCACGGTCTGCGATTTCACGACGACAAGGACGTCGGCCCAACGCGACCATACCCGGCGCAAGGCGATCCAGAACAACCGGTCCAGGAGATTCAATCGCGGGCGCGGGCGTTTCCTCTTGAGAACGGCGAGCTGCTGCCGCAGGGCGAGGATCTCCAGAGCATTGTCTTGCCGACTGCGGAAGAAGACTCTGACAACGGCGAGGGGAGCAAAGACGAATTCAAGCACGAAACCCTAGCTTCTACCATGCACATCATCGCCCCTCGATGCCAGCCCGCCGAGAATCCTAAGTTATTGATTCTACTCAACGACGAGGTTCTGACTACCCACAGGCTTCTAACAGCTACAAAATCGTCTACAGTGGGTTTCGAAGCAGTGCCTAAATGGCTGTAAGTTATTGAAAACATTGGTCGGGGCGGAGGGATTCGAACCCCCGGCTTCCTGCTCCCAAAGCAGGCGCGCTACCAGACTGCGCCACGCCCCGACTCTCTAATTGTAACGGCCCTTCAGCATGTGTGGGAATAAGACGCCCCGAGCGCCCGAGCGCGGTCGACACAATACTTTGGGTCACGTGCCGCGCCCTTCGACGCCGGTTGAACCGTTTGTCACGCAGGTTCCTAAGGCCGGCTTCGATATCATGGCCCATCCTGGAATATTTCTTATGGGCGATTCTGCAGCACTCATCCCTCGCGAGATTCTGTTCGGCAATCCCGAGCGTGTCAGTCCCGAGCTGAGTCCTGACGGACTACGGCTGGCTTACCTGGCGCCGGATGCGGGTGTTCTCAATATCTGGGTTCGGACCATCGGCGAAGAAGATGATCGCGTGGTCACCGCGGATCGTGGGACCGGGATCCGCACGTATTTCTGGGCGGAGGACAACGAAAGCATCCTTTATCTGCAGGACCTTGACGGTGATGAGAACTGGCACCTCTTCGCGGTGGATCCTCAGACCAAGCAGTCGCGCGACCTGACCCCGCATGAGGGCGCGCGGGTCGGAGAGCTCTTCACCGACCGCAATCATCCGCATGAAGTGCTGGTCGGCCTGAATGTTCGCGATCCACAGCTGTTTGACCTCCACCGGCTCGACCTGCGCAGCGGCGAGTCGTCGCTCGAGGCCGAAAACCCAGGGAACTACGTCGGGTGGCTCAAGGACCATGAGTTTCGTGTGCGCGGCGCCACGGCCGCCATGCCGGACGGGGGGTTCCAGTTGCGGGTGTCGAAACAGCCCGGAGGGGAATTCGAACCGTTCTTGACATGGGGACCCGAGGACAACGGCGGCGCGCTCGGCTTCGCGCCGGGCGGCCAATCGCTCTACGTAGAAGATTCGCTCGATAGCGATACGACCGAGCTTTACGAAATCGATCTGGAGACGCATGAGAAGCGCATCCTCGCTCGGCACGACAAGGTCGACGTCGGTCCGGTGATGGTTCATCCGACGGACCGCCGCGTGCAAGCGGCCGGATTCTCGGTGCATCGGCTGGAATGGGACATTCTCGATCCGTCGATCGCTGACGATATGGCGGCGCTCGAGAAGGTTCACTCGGGAGAGCTGTCAATCGACAGTCGTGACAAGGCGGACCGCTCCTGGCTGGCGTCTTACGCTTCCGACACTCAACCGGTTCGATACTACGCCTACGACCGCGAAGACCGCTCGGCGGCGTTTCTGTTCAGCGCCAGGCCCGAGCTGGAGCAATATTCGCTGGCGACGATGGAGCCGGTCACCATCCCGGCGCGTGACGGACTCGAGTTGCCGTCGTATCTGACTCGAGTCGACCGCGAACGCCGTCCCCTCATTCTCAACGTGCACGGCGGACCCTGGGTGCGCGACGAGTGGGGCTACGACCCCGAGGCCCAGTGGTTGGCCAACCGCGGATACGCCGTGCTGCAGGTCAACTACCGCGGCTCGACGGGATTTGGCAAGAAGTTCCTCAATGCTGGGAACCGCGAATGGGGCGCGAAGATGCACGACGACCTGATCGACGCGGTGGAATGGGCCGTGGCTGAAGGCGTCGCCGAGCGCGACAAGATTGCCATCTACGGCGGCAGCTATGGCGGCTACGCGGCGCTGGTCGGGGCGGCGTTTACTCCGGACGTTTTCTGTTGTGCGGTCGATATTGTTGGCCCGTCGAACATCTGTACGCTAATCGAGTCGATTCCGCCGTATTGGGCGCCGCTGATGCACACGTTTCGCATCCGGGTCGGGGATATCGAAACGGAGCGGGAGTTCCTAAAAGCCCGGTCGCCGTTGTTTCGCGCCGACGACATCAATATTCCGCTGTTGATCGCGCAAGGGGCGAACGACCCGCGAGTGAAAGAGGCTGAGAGCGAGCAGATTGTGGCGGCGCTGCGCAACAAGGGCAAAGATGTCGAGTATCTGTTGTTTGGCGACGAAGGCCATGGGTTCTCGCGGCCCGAGAATCGAATGGCCTTCTACGCGGCGGCGGAGCGCTTTCTCGTGAAGTACCTGGGCGGGCGGAGCGAGGAGGCGACGGTCGCCGAGGGCGAATTGCTATTGCAGGTCCAGCGGAGCTAGTTAATCACGGTCGTCAGAGCCGCGACCGCGAGCGGGTTCCGCAAGACCTAGTCTAAGCTACTCCCCGGCTGTTAAGTGAAGTGAAGCGTATTGGGGCTAGTCGTCGTCTTCCTCGCGCTCGACCATTGAGGCCCGCAGCCGCCCGCCGCTCACGTCAAGAGTGGCTTCCACCAACACTCCCGCCCGGAGCTCAGAAAGGTCCCGTAACTTTGTCGCGCCGTCCCAATGGACCGTCACCGGCCCGATCGTGAATGTTCCGGCGGCTTCGTCCACCGTCGAGATCACGCCGCCAATCTCGGTATCGGGATCGCGTTCGTCGCTCACTTCAACGTCGGTGGCCGTGATCGAGCCATCCGCGCCACTGGTTCCATCGACTTCGATGTTGGTTCCGGTTTTGAGATCCGAGATGTTGCGGAAGTTTTCGTCGTCCGAATCGATCGTCGCGCCCGCGGCCTCGAACCGCACCAAGTCGCCATAGAGCGTGATGGTTGTGCCTTCGACGCTCGAGATCGGTCCTTCCAACTCGATTCTCGATTGCCCAATAAGCGCGGCCGGCAAGATGAGCAGCGCGGCAAGCATTCCAAGCGTGGCGTAGGTTAGTTTTTCCATCGGATAAGATCCCCTTGATGTTCGAATACCCGTAGCGTACAAGCGAGCCTTGAAGACTCTCTGAAGGCGCGAGAGTTTTCGTACAATTGGGTTACCCCCCGAACTGAAAGACCATCCGGATCTTGCGCTTCACTCCGCGATAGAAGGTCCCGTAGTAGGGGCTGGCGATGTTGCTCTGCACGTCTTGCGGATTGAAGTTGTTGAGCAGGTTGAACATCCGTACACCCACCCGGATCTTGCGCTTCTTCCCCATGAAGTCGAATGCGACGAGCTTCGTGATTTGAAGATCAACGTTCTGATAGATGGGGAACCGCCCCGCCCTGTTCCGCGCGCCCACAAAGTCACGAGCCTCGTCGACAGCCGAGTAAGGAAACCCCGAGCGCAACTCGAACACCGGGACGGCGCGCAGCCCGAAAGGCAGTCCGAACTCCGACCACACCAGGAAACGGTCCGGCACGTCGAACCGCAGCGGCGCTCGAGAATTCGAGCGAATCAGCGGCTCCGGCGTCAGGCTGAAGATTGAACCCAAATCGTTGAGGTCGCCGACCGAGGACGACCGCACGTATGAAGCCGTGAAATGGCCGCTGTTGGGCAGCCGGTAGCGCGCCGTGAATTGCCACTCGCGATAGTTGTCGCGCCCGCCGTTGGAAAGGGTGAAGAACCCACTGCGATCGATTACGCCAGGATCCGCCTGGGGGTAGTCAGCGGTAATCAGGAAGTTGTCGGTCGTCCGGCGTTGCTGGTAGCCGGCCCTGACGAACAGGTCGCTGACGACCTCGCGCTCGAGCTGAAGGCTCCAGCCGAGGCTTCGTGCATTGCGCAACGGGCCGCCGATGCGATTCGAGTACGACGTGCTCCCGGTCGCGAGCCCGTCCGATCCGAAGAACGTTTCGGTGCGACTCGGAAGTTGCGTAAAGGTCGGGACGATCAAGCTGATGCCGTCGTAGAACAGCCCGGCGCCTCCGCGCAGCACCGTGCGTCCGGTTCCGCCGATCGCGTAGGCAAAACCCGCGCGATAGGCCGGGTTCATTCGAGACGCGATCGAGTCTCGTTCAATTCGCAGCCCCAAGTCCAGCGTGAGAGACGAAGAAACCGACCATTTGTCTTGAATGTAGCCGGCAACTTCGTGCTTGCTGGCTTGCAACTCGTCGATGGGACTAAAAGTGGACCGTAGAATGGGCAGATCGCGAGCCCCCAGCCAAGTGATCGGATCGTATGTCTGCTCACCTTCGTAATTCTCCCCCGCAAGAGTGAAGCCGGTTCGGAACTGGTGCGTCCCCAGCGCCGAGATTGAACGGAAGTTGTATTGCTCACTCAGTCGGCGGCGAATCGACCTGCGATCCTGGCGATAGAAAAACGACCCTCCCGCCTTTTCCAATCCGACAGAATAATCTCCCGAACCTCTCGGCGAAACTTGATTGACGAGGTCCTGATAAGACAACTGCGACACGAGCAAGGCGCCGGATGAGAAATCGTGATGGTTGCGCACCGTCGTCAGATATCCCCGCCGGCGAAGATCGGGAGTCGCCGCTTGAACGGTGAAGGCGTCAAGCCCGAAGAAATTCAGCTTTTCGGGGAAGACCAGCAGCCCAAACGTCGTTCGAGTTCGATCGGTATGGAGCGCCTCAACCTCGGCAAAAGCATTGAGCGCCTCGCGTTCGACGTCGCGCTCGAGCAGAGGGAGGTTGGCATCCTCTTGGTCGGCTCGCACGAATTGGTACTCGGTCGACGTCATGAAGGCGAGCTTGCCGCGCTTGATCGGGCCGGTCATCGTGAGCCGCGGCGTGAAAGATTCGATGCCACTGATCCTGCCGTTGCGGCGGCGTACCCGCGGGCCAAAGTTTTGCAACGAGAACTTGAAGTCTTGAAAGTCAGCCGGCTTCGTGTCCACAGTCGAGATCGCTCCCGCGAAACCGCCGTACTGAGCGTCGTAGGGGTTGGATAGGACTTGCACGTTCGACACCGCCTCGAGCGGCACGTTGAACTGCGAAGACCCGCTGACCGGGTCAGTGACGTCGACTCCGTTGAATTGCGATCCCGCCTGCGCGGCCCGCGCGCCGTTCATGTTGATCTCTCCCGAGCGACCCTTCAGGACGCCGGGGATCAACGGCAGGACGTCCTCATAGCGTTTATTCGCTTTGGGCGCGTCGGCAAGCGTCGAGGCGCCGACAGATCCCGTATTGGACGTCTCGGTCGGGTCGATGCCCACCGCCGTCGCCGTCACCTCCACCGATTCGACCAGCACTTCGACGTTCATCTCGAGAATGAGTGTCTCGCCCTCACCCAGCGGAACGCAAAAGACATCGCTCTGACCCGTTAGCCCCTCGGCGTCGCCCGAGACCAGATAACAGCCGTCCGCCACATCGCGGAATCGGAAGACGCCCAGTTGATCGGTTTCGGCCGTCGGAGCGTTAGCGCCTTCAGCCGGGTCTTCAGCGTGCGCCGAACTGGCGCGAACACCCTGTGGGGTGAAAGGCCCCGCCGATGAAGATGTCGGTCGACATCGAAGCTGACGAGTGGCGAAGGCCGGTAACGGTCGAGCCGAAGCCTCGTGACAAAGTCCGGCTTGGCCGGGCGAGCAAGCCGTTAGGCCGTAACGCGCAGTATGCCCGAGCAGGCCTCGAAAGTGAAATCGCGGACGCCGACCCGACGCTGAAGTGGGGAAGGCCGCGCAAACCGGGAAGCGACCGACGCCTGCACCGGTTTGGTTCGCCGGGGTAGTAGGCGCGGCATGACGGTAAAGGGAGTTCGTAGTCAAAGGCGGGAGGCCCCGGCGGGTGGAGTTCGCAACTCTAACGTCGTCTATAAGGACGGCGGCCTGGATGGGGAGTCGGACAGGGCCATAGTAGTGAGGAAGCGGAGTAATGTCCGTGGAGCGAGGGGCCCTGCCTTCCGGCATGCTTGTTAACGAGTAAGAGGACGAGGTGATTGGCTATGAGTCTGGCAACGCCTGATAAGATCCGGAAGCTCCAGCGCAAGCTCTATCTCAAAGCGAAGCAGGAACCTACGTTTCGCTTCTATCAGCTCTATGATAAGATTTGGCGCGACGACATTCTCGCCCATGCTTACCGGTTGGCGAAAGCTAATAAGGGTAAGCCGGGAGTGGATGGTGAAACTTTCGAACAAATCGAGTCGGCGGGCCGAGAGGAGTGGTTACGAGGACTGCAAGAAGAACTTCGTATGAAGACGTATCGGCCACAGCCCGTGCGGCGAGCAATGATCTCGAAGCAAGACGGCGGCGAGCGTCCGCTCGGGATTCCGACCATTCGGGACCGTGTCGCGCAAACCGCCGCCAAGCTGGTTGTGGAGCCGATCTTCGAAGCGGACTTCGATCCGGAAGCCTATGGTTACCGGCCGAAACGGAGCGCGCAGGACGCGATCCAGAGAGTTCACCAGCTGTTGTGTCAAGGCTACGCCGATGTAGTCGACGCCGATTTGTCCAAGTACTTCGATACGATTCCGCACGCCGAGCTGATGCAATGCGTGGCGCGGCGTATTTCAGACCGCTGGGTCCTTAAGCTCGTGAAGATGTGGCTTGGGGCCCCAGTGGAAGAGCGGGATGATGACGGGAAACGACGGATGACGGGTGGCAAGAGGACGAAATGCGGCACGCCACAGGCGGAGTTGTAAGTCCTTTGTTAGCTAATCTGTATATGAACCGTTATTTGAAGTATTGGCGGCAACAAGGGAAGGGAAGCGAGTTACGAGCCGTGGTGGTCAACTATGCCGACGACTTTGTCATCCTTAGCCGCGGTTGCGCGGCCGAGGCGATGAAGTGGACGGAGCAAGTGATGACGCGGATCGGGCTTACCCTGAACCCGGTGAAGACGAAGTTAGTTCATGCCAAGACCGAGAGCTTTGACTTTCTCGGATATACGTTCGGCCCGCATCGATTTCGTAAGGACGGCCATTGGTATCTGGGGGCGAGTCCGTCTAAGAAGAGCGTCAAGCGGCTTAAGCAGAAAGTGCGTGAGCAGCTGTGGCCGAGCAATGTGGACCCCTGGGAAGAGGTGCGCGACCGGCTGAACCGCACGTTGCGGGGCTGGACAAACTACTTTTCTTACGGGACGCGCATGCCGGCCTATCGCGCCGTGGACAACTTTGTCTACGAGCGAGTGCGAGGATTCTTGCGGAGGCGGCACAAAGTACAATCGCGAGGTACGCGCCGGTTTTCCGGCGTGGTTGTATTTGGCGCGAGGGGCGTTTTGCGTCTGCGCCAGGTGCAACTGGGGCCGCCATCTGCGACAGCGATGAGGTGAAGTCGGCCGGAGAGCCGGATGCGGGAAATCCGCACGTCCGGTTCGATGAGCGGGGACGGGAAACGGAGTCAAGGCGGAGACTGAGGCACTGGCGCAAGCGAAAGCAGCCAGCAACGGCTACTCCCTCCGGCTAAAGCCACCGCGCCCGTCCTCGACTCTACCACCGACATGAGCGTGACCGCCGCGCCGGGTACAGCGAAGCTTTCGCCGTTTGCTCCCGGGGTTACGGCCTGACCGCTCAGCGTTGAGGTTTGGCATAGGGCCGGAGTGGATGCCCAAAAGGCGCTGGCTGCCAAGATGAGGGCTAGTCGGATCGGAGGTCGCTGGCGATCATCGCTCACTTGCATCCTCAGAATGTGCTCCCAGCCTGAAGGATTTCTGAAGGCATTCGCGATCCTCAGCTTCACTTAAGTTGAGACGTCATCGGAAGCCGCGTCGTTGCCTTCGTGATCCATTACTCGAGAGCTCGCTGGACATACCCAAATCGTCCTACAAAGCTCAACGGCGCAGTTCGCGCGGACCCGCCGCGTCGGTCTCTTCGATCGCTGCCTCGCCGGCAAGCGCTTCGTGAAGATATTGCTCGGACCCTTGCTCCGCCCTGAGTCCCGCACCCGGTGGCAAGATGAACACCTTGCAGCTCGGAATCGCGGGTGTTGATCAGCGTGTCTTGAGTCGGATCGATCACCGGGTCGGTCGAGATGTACAGGTCTCGGTCGACCGTTCCGGTCAGGCCCGAGTTCCGCACCCGGTAACGCACGTAGATGATGTCTGTCGCGAGTGCTTGTGCCGGCAGCACTTCGACCATCTCCACCGAGAGGTCGGCGCCGTTGGGCGGCGGAGGAGGTGGCGGGGGAGGCGGCGGCGGGTTCCCCGTCGAGCGCGTCGCGGTGAAAATGCAGATTCCGTCGCCACCCACTCGTAGCCCCCCGCGCAGCCCCGAGCTCGTGATCTCGCCGCTGTACTCCACGAGGCCGAATTCGTCGCTGACGGTGAACTCGAAAGAGCTCCCCGCCACCCGGCCAGTGGCAAGGGCCCCAAGGTCACGTCCGTCGGAGCCGAGGAACTGACCGGTCAGCGAACCATCGGCGCCCTGCTGCAGCTGTAGAAGGCCGCCGAAGTTTCCTTGGCCGGGGGCACTCAGAGTTCCAGTCCCATGCGCCGGAAAGGTCGGTCGAAGGGGGATCGGCCGGAAGCGTCGCGGGCGGCGGAATTGCGGGCTTGTCGAAACCCTCGCCCGAGCCTTGAAAGTCGACCCAACGCAGGTCCATCTCGAGGTATCGAAAACTGCCGCTCTCCAGGCCCGCCGCCTGAATCGCCCCGAGGTCTTGCGAATGCAGCAGAAGGATGATCGAATCCCCCACGAAGGCGGTCTCGGGCATTGAATTGATGATGTGCGCTGGGACGGTGATGCGTCCGTCTTTACGAGCGCTCGACGAAGATGTTTGCCCGCTACGCGCTCCGCCGGCGATCGTCCAGGCGGTTCGCGATGTGGCGGGCTGAAAAACAGGCGCGCCTGATTGACTTTTCGAGGATCGTGAGCCGGCGGGCCCCACACGGAATTACCGGAGCGGAAAGCTTCCTCGATCACGTTCATCTCAAAACCCAGGGCTACCGCCTGCTCGCGCTCGAGTTGTTCGATGCGCTGCGCGAGGACGGCACGTTGCAGCCTTCCGCCGAATGGGATGAACACGCGCTCGCGAGGGCGACCCGCCTGGTTGAGAGCCGCCTCGATCAGACGATGCACGGCTCGGCCCTGCACAACTTGGCGCGAGTATTCGTTTGGGCAAGGCGGTTTGAAGAGGCGGAAAAACTCGCTCTGCAATCACTCGAGGCGATAGGACCGAACGCTGATACGCTCAACCTGCTGGGCTTAACCGCCTCGGGACGCGGCAACAGCGAAGAGGCGATCGGCTACTACCGCCGCTCTCTTCAGGTCGATCCGAACTATCTGCAGGCGCACGCCAACCTGGCGGCCGAGCTGCTCGCGATCAACCGTATCGATGACGCCATTACCCACGGCCAGAGCGCGCTCAAGCTTCACCCCGAGTATGCCGAGGCGCACGTTACGCTAGCGCTGGCGATGGCGTCGAGCGAGCGTCCGTTGGAGGCGGTCCGCCACTATCAACACGCGGTCCGCATGAATCCTGACTACGCCGAGGGCGCCGGCAATCTGGGAGAAAGGTTCGGACTCTTAGGGCGGAATCCCTCAGCGATCCGACTTCTGGAAGCGGCGCTCGAACAGCACTCCGATTCAGGCGCCCTCAGGTAGCTTCTAACCGGCCACATCTCCGGGATCGGAGCGCCCGGCCTGCGTCCGGGCCGGGTTGAATGTCAAGAATCTAGGCCCGATACTCGTTACTTAACAGCTGGCTGTAGCCTAAGTTTGCGGAACCCGCTCCCTCGCGGTCGCGGCTCTGACGCCTGCCGATTAACGTTTGACCCTTGATGTCAGAGCCGCGACCGCGAGGGAGCGGGTTCCGCGTTCAGATCGCGCGTAACCCACCACGCAAAGGCCCTAAGCAACGAGCATCGGGGCTAGGCCGTCGAGGGACTAGTCGCCGGCGTCGGCGCCGTCGCGCAGCGTCGTCAGATACTCCAACAGATTGATCAAGTCCTGCTCGGTCATCGAGTTCACCAGATCGTCGGGCATCATCGAAAGATCGCTCTTGCGGCGCGAGGTGATCTCGTCCGGGTTCAGGCGGATCTCATCCCCAAATTCGTTTCGCACGAGGACTTGTTCGGGGGTGTCTTCGGCCACGACTCCGATCACCAACCCTTGTTGAACCGTGTCCAGGATGTAGACGTAGTACTCGGGCGCAATGCCTGCGCTCGGGTTCATGATTTCGTCCAGCAGAGCGACTTTGTCGTACTTGGATCCGATCGCCGACAGATTCGGCCCAGCCAACTCCATTCGAGGGTCGAGGCTGTGACAGGTCGAGCATTTCGCGCCTTCTCTCGAGTTGAATACGAGGCGGCCCTTCTCGGGGTCTCCCTGCTTGTTCGAGATTGAGCGCGGATTCAAGGGCAGCGCCTTATTCGGTCGCGGGAGGACGGTTTCGGCCCGTTCGCGAATCCCTTCGTCGCGGCTCATGTGGACGAGGTTCGTTGCGACCATGCGGACCTCTGCGGGTAGATCGCCGGCTTCTTCCAAGTCCAGAATGCGGTTCAGTCCTTCCTCGGTTCTGCCGAGAACGCGGACCGCTTCGTTGCGGACTTCCGGGGCTCCTTCAGCGCTCAGCAAGGATATCATTCGGTCGGCCAGGTCCTGGGCGTGGGTAAGGCTTAGGCCTTTGATTGCCGCGACGCGCAGCGCCGTCTCGCCCGAGCTGGCGACCTGCTGGAGTAAGTCCACATCTGACGGGCCGCCTGCCTGTCCCAAGGCTTGAAGGGCCTTAGTCCGCACCGACTCGCTGGCCGTGGCGGACTGGGCCAGCGTTCGAACTTGCTCCGCGTAGGTTGTCCCGCCGAGGTCTTCGGCCAGCTGGAGCGAACGCTCTTGCAGGCCGGGCGTGGAAAGCGCCGAGCGCACGGCGGCGACTACGCTCGAGTCCTCGCGGAACTCGATCCATTGGCTGAAGAGTTGACGACTCAGTTTCTCGAGCGCGTACTCGCGAATCGCTAAGCTGTCGCCGCGGGCGACGAATCCGGCGACTGCTACGGCGGCGGCTCTTGCGGGCCGGTCGCCGATGGCGCGCAGGGCTTTCAGGCGGACTTCCTCGCCGAGGCTGTTGTCGCGGGCGGTCCGGGAAAGCATCGGCAGGGCGTTCGCGGGTTGCAGCTCCCACAGAAGGTCAAGCAGGCGTGGGTCTCCGGCTAGGTCCTGGGTGAGACGAGCCGCGAGCGCCTCCTCTTTGTCGTGCGCGCCGATGGCCAGGGCCTCGAGATACCAACGGTCTTCTCCGTCGTACTGCTTGGCCAGTTCCGCCAACGGTGCGACGGCGGAGTCATCAGCGACATATTGCAACGCCAGCGAGCACTCGCGGCGCACGCCGGGGTCCGGGTCGCTCAGCAGCGGCGAGAGCAGGTCGACGATATCTTCTCCGATGAAGCGGGCCACTCGTAGTCCCAGGATCCGGAATCGTGGGTCATCGTGTTTGAACGCTTCTTCGAGCTGAGGACGCCCTTCGGCGCCTGTCTGAGCGAGAAGCCAGAGAGCGCGGGCCTTGGCGACGTCGTCCCCTTGGCGCCACATCTCTAGCAGAGCCGGGACAGCCGACTGGCCCTGGCCGCGTAAGTCTTGGTAGGCGGCGAACCGCGTGGCCTGGTTTGGCGAACGCAGATTGGGCTCAGGGATCGAGGCCTGGTGATTCGGCGGCGCCAGGCGATAGATTCGACCCTTGTCGTGATCCCTCATGTTGTGACCGCCGACCACCGGGTCGTACCAGTCGGCGATGAACACCGAGCCGTCCGGGGCCACGGCCACGTCGCTGGGTCGGAAGTAAGGATCGTCCGAGCTGACGAGCGTCTCGGTCTCCATCTTGTAGCCCGCGCCGTCGGGCTCGAGCAGGAAGGCAAAGATGTGCCGCTTGCCGGGTTCGGAGTGGATCATGTTGCCCCAGTACTTCCGCGGCAACAGAGTTCCTTCGTAGACGATGACTCCGGTTGGCGAGCCGGGTCCGGTGCGGGCGATATCGGGGACCACGCCGGGCAGCTCGTGATGGAAGTGCGAGCCATGGTCTTCGCGCCAACGTCGTCCGCCGGGGCCCCAGTAACCGAAATTGCCGCCCTCCATCACGTAGTTGACGCGCGTCCACTGGTTGCCGTCGTCGTCGTTGTCGGTCTGCCAGATGGTCCCGAACGAGTCCATCGCGAGCTCGTAGGGGTTGCGGAAGTTGTGCGCGAGGACGCTGAAGTCCGTACCGTCAGGGTTCATGCGCAGCGCTGTCCCGGCAAGGTAGGGGCCTTCCTGCGAGCTGACCCACTGTTTGCCGTTTTCGTCGGTGTAGTTGAAGCCTTGGTCGCCGGAGTTGAAGTAGAGGCGCCCGTCGTGGCCGAAGGTGATCGCATGAAGGCCGTGGTCGTGGTCGTAGCCTCCCCACCCGGTGAGCATGGTTTTCTTGCTGACGATGTTGTCGTCGTCGTCTTTGGTGTAAACGGTCAGATTCGGCGATTGCGAGATGTAGACCTTGTCGCCCAGCACCGCGATGCCGAGCGGGGAGCGGATGTCCAGGTTCTGATCGAACACTTTGCGCGAATCGGCGCGGCCGTCGCCGTCGGTGTCTTCGAGAATGACGATCGTGTCGCCTTGGTCGGTGAGGTCCGGCTCGTCTTTGAGGTGGCGGCGGTAGTTGACGGCTTCGAGCGCCCAGACGCGGCCGCGTTCGTCGATGTCGATGTTGGTTGGATTGACCAGGTCGGGTTCAGCCGCCCACATGGTTAGCTCGAGACCGTCGACGACGGTGAAACCCTCAGCGGGACCCGGCGGATAGCTGCAGACGCTGAGCAGTGCAAGTGAAAGGACGAGTGGAAATACGGCGAGCCTCATCAGAATCGATTCACTTTAGCAGGGAGGGATCTACCCCAAATATTTCGATCTCCATGCCAAGCTGTTGGGCGGCGTTTGACAACAGAGCGTCCGCCGTCGCGATTGTCGTCGAGCCGTGATCTCGAGCGATCGCTAGATGCAGCGCATCGAGGCTACGAAGGCCAACCTCTGGTAGTTGTTCCATGATCTCGAGCGCGTCTTGGGTGTGATGGTGGGCCAGAGGGCAGACTTTCAAGAAGCCTCGGAGAATCTCGTTTTGGTAGGCGGCGAAGATTTGCTGCTCCAAGTCCGGGGAGAAGTGGCCTTCTCGCCGCCGGCGGCCGAGCACGCTCCGCAACTCCAAGCCCGTCAGGCTGCTCACGACCGCACTCGACTGCTTGAGGATGTACTGCTCGAACTCCGCCGAACCGGCCTCGCTCAAGAACCATTTGGCAAGGGCGCTGGTGTCGAGATAGGGAGCGCTCATCGGTCGCGGTCTTCGCGAATGAGGACTTCGCTCGGCACAGCCAGGGGCTTCATCTTGGCGCGAAGGTGCGCATACGAACGCGGCCGGGCGGAGGGCGAGGCGGGCAATAGGCGCGCCACTGGTTGGCCCCGGCGCGTCAGCAGCAGTTCACCTTCGCGCGCAAGTAGGGCATCGACCTCGGTGAGGGCCGCTCGAGCCTCTCGGATGGATAGGGTTTTCATGTGTCACCATTGTAGCAAGGTGGCACGCATCCAACGGCCGGACGCCTGAGCCCCGATGTTCACATCGGGGTCGGACCGACGACCCAACTGTGCCGCCGACCTAAAGGTCGGGCGGATCTTCCCCCCGCCAGCGAGCAGAGTTTCGCCGCCAACTTCCTGAATTCGCGTCGGTTATGGGATGGATCGGGCGATCGGCGTCTGTCTACAGGTTACTTGTGCGGCAGCGAAACCCCCAACGCATTGAGGATTTCTGTTTGGCGGGCGTCGGGAATCGGCAGCCGTGTGACGCTGGTCTGCTCATCCACTCGATATTCCAATAGACACAGTCGCCCCAACGCCGCCAGCGCGTCCGGCAAGGTGATCGCGTGCGGGTCGTCGTCGGTCGTGCCAAACGCCGCTTGTATCCGCCGTTCCAATTCGCGGCTCAGCTTCAACGCCAGCATGCTGCACAACACAGGTCCTCGGGTGCGGCTTTCTTTGCGCACGAAGATCGGCCGCACCTCGAGCAAGCCCGTCTTCAGCTGCCGAAAGTCGCGCTCCACCCGCTGCAGGCTCACGTAATGGTCGTGCACTCTTTGGCCGCTCATGCGCTCGGAGGCGACATCGGTCACGACCACGTAACAGCCCGCCAACTCCAGCGCCTGCTCGATCGCCGCCTGCTGGCGCTCGACGACCAGCGTACGTCCCTGCAAGCGCAACTCGACCAATTCTGTCAGCTTGTGACGCGCCAGCCAGGGCTTGAGCTGGCGCAGTCCGGCCGCGGGCTCGCAACGGGAAGAGGCCGTGACTTTCTGGTTGCGTCGGTCGAGCTTGCCTCCCAGCTTGGCCAGCTTGTCCTCGAGCCGCTGCCGTTGCCGTTTGGCTTCGGACTCGTTGAGGCGCAGCACATAGCGCACGCCGTCGGCTTCGACCTCGCAGACTTGTTCAGCGAACAGCTCCAGTTGCAGCACCCCTTCGCTCAAGCGCCGCCGAATCTGGGGATCGGTCAGCGCCGTGATGTAGCGCAGCCCGGCCTCCCCCAGCGCCTGCTTGCCCTTGCTCTTGACCATCCCGCGGTCGCCGACGAAGACCAACTCCTCGACTCCGAACTGCTCTTTGACGATGCGGATCTGATCCGGCACGGTCGTCGGATCGTTGCGGTTGCCGGCAAACACCCGCACCGCCAGCGGCTCGCCCTGGTCATCGGCCAGCAGTCCGATCACAATTTGCTTCTTGCCGCGCTTGCCGTCGCGATTGTAGCCGTACTCGCCCAACGCGTTGTGCAGGCCTTCGAAGTACGAGCTGGTGACGTCGTAGAGCAGCAAGCTGGGCGGGGCTCCGCGGCGCTCGAGGTAGTGGCGGTATAGCGCTTGCTCGATCTTCACTTGGCGGGCGCTCAGATCATCGAGGGCGGCGTAGAGGTCGTCTTCGTCGAAGGCGCCCAGACCCAGCACTTCTGCGACGGCCTGATCGGCGGCCCAGCGCACGGCCGAGAGCCGCGATCCTTGGTGGGCCAGGCGCGCCAGCACCAGGAACAAGGCGAGTTTGGCGGCCCGCGTTCGACCCAGCGCGGCGGTCAGGCCCAGCTCATCGGCGAGTTGCTTGAGCGCGAAGAGCAGGCCAAAGACGGGGCCGCAGACGGGAGTGGCGGGAAGCTGATCGAACTCGCCGCGGAGGGCGCGCCGGAGGGCCTCGACGCGGACGGGGCGCCAGCAGGAGAGGTTGGCGAGGGTGCGTTTTTTGACTCTGCCGTTTTGGCGGAAGGATTCGCGCAGCAAGACGGCGGGCGGCGAGTTGCGATTGGGGACGGACTCAACATACATGGGTATATTATATCACAAATAACACAATGAATAAACGATACAATAGCATAATACCTGGGTACACTAAAAGCGCCCCCAAACGTGTTAAAGCCAAGCAAGCCAAGCAGTTAGCCCGTCAAACGAGCCTTCCGCTGGGGGGAAGATCCGTCGGGGCTAACGCCGACAGGAATGTAGGCGCCCATGAGCCCGGAACGCAAGTGACGGGTGCGGAGCATGACGCCCCCGCCGGCGCCGCACCCACTCACTTGCGTTCGGGGCTCGTTACCACCGCCTGGGTCTGGTCCCAAAGTTCAACGTCAGTCGAATGTATAAACGCTAAACCGCCGACCTAAAGGTCGGGGCTCAGAAGCCTGGGTCGGCGATAGACACGGAATTCCCAGGGAAGGCTCTTTCTCTCATCAGGCTGCGGCCTCGTCGTTCGCTCACAATGAAGCCGAAGACAGGAATCTGCAAGCTGCGGGCTGATCGTTCGCGCACTATCTGAAATTCGACCTCTTTTGTCCCCCTCGCACGCTCGATCTGAAGTCGAACCTCGTTGGGGCGATCCACGGGACGTCCGGCCACGGACGTGATCACATCACCAGCCTGCAGCTTGGCTTGCGCCGCGTCGGAGTAATCTTCGACGGAGCGGATCAGCACGCCGGTGTTCACTCCGAAGTATCGCGCTAGCTGCCCTTCGAGCGTCTCGAGCTCAACGCCCAGCGCGCGATTCCGAAAGACCATTCCGGGCCGGGCGCCGGCCTGGAGGTAGGGGCGGGCGGAGACCTCCTGCTGCCTGCGCTCCCCGATCTGTGCTGTCATCTTTCGCACTCCTGACTGAGTGTGCACTTCCATCTCAGCGTCGCGGCCTACCGGCGTCTCTCTTACCAGCCGGACGAAGTGCTGAACGCCCTCGACCCGGCGACCTCGAAAGCCCGTGACGACATCGCCAATCTGGAGGCCTGCCTGATCGGCGGGACTCCCCGGCACAACGGTCGTAATCTGGACGCCATGGGGAGCGTCAAGATCGAGCTCGAGACTCAGTTTTGCGTCCACCTCGAGTGTTCCGACGCCAAGCCAGCCGCCCGGGCTCGAAGGAATCGCCGGCGGCGGGGTCGGCGGCGCGGGCGGCTGCGGCTGAGCGAGGGCCAGGGTGGCCGCAATCGTCAGACTCAAAACGCTTGCTGTGGCGAACATCTCTGATACTCCTTAGCGGCGCCGGATCTGAATGCGCCCACTGGTATTTCGGATCGTCAGAACTGGGCCCCCGCCGTTGAGCGTTCCGGAAGCGTGAACCTCGCCGGGACCGAAATTGTCGCGCTCGTGGCTAACCCGAATGGCGTCGAAATCGCTCTCAATCCGGTTGCCTCCGCGCGCGAAATCGACCATCGCGTCGACAACCACCTGAATGTCTGCCGGCAGCCAAATAATGATTGAACCCGCCGTAGTTTCCAGGAACGAGTCGCGCATCGGTTCTGATGAGATGAAATACGCCTGAATGTTTCCAACGGCGCTAGCGGCATAGACGCGGCCCGCGACGTCGGTCAGGCGAATATGCCCTCCCGCCGTTTCCGCCTCGACACCCTGGGGCGCGCGAGAGACTTCGATATGTCCACCGGCGGTTTCGGCGCTCACTGGGCCGGCCGCATCGCCGATGAGGATCGATCCGCCGGATGTCCCAGCAATCACTTCGCCCCCGACTTTCTCGGCCTCGATTCCGCCGCCGGCTGTCTCGGCGTGGAGCTTCCCGCCGATTTCACCGACCGTAATTTGGCCGCCGCTGGTATTGAGGACGGCGTCGCCGTGAGCCTGGTCGACCTTGATCGATCCGCCGGCGGTTTCGCACCGCACGTCGCCCCCGACGCGCCCTAGCGAGATCGATCCACCGGCCGTGGTTGCTCGAACGTGCCCGCCAACGACGTCCATCTCGATCGAGCCCGCGGCAGTGTCGGCGTTTACACGACCGTCGATGGTCTGAACATTGATCGAGCCGGCGTGGGTGTTCAGAATCGCTTCTTCGAGGGCGTGGGGGACCTCGAGCTCGACTTCGGAAGAAAATCCGCAGCGCCCGCAAGCCGGGTCCTGAAGTGAAAGGGTGACCGTCCCTCCCCGTTCGACGACGGTCAGCTGCGACTGTTCAAAATGCAGCGTCGCCTCGCGTTCATCGGTGGCGCGAGTCTTGAGCACGACCTGGTAGGTCACCTGATCGACCTCGGCGCCCTTGACGTTGAGGCTGCCAATCGCGCTGACCCGCAAGCGCGCGCCCGCCGCAACCGTGCCGGAGCGGGACTGCAGCCAGTAGCGGCCGTCTTTGTGGACTGGGCCGATGGTTTGACTCGGGACTGCCGGGACGAAGATCAGCGCGGCGATGGCTGGCCCGATTTGCCAAAAGTGCAACATGACTTTAGTAGTGATCAACGGATGCGTTGAGATCGTGCAGCGTCTGCTCGCTGACGAATCGGATGTAGTTGTTCGTTTCGTGTTGGACGAGCTCCTGCAGGATGCCGACGAGCGCACGGTC
Source organism: Bryobacterales bacterium (assembly GCA_965247515.1). Taxonomy (GTDB): domain Bacteria; phylum Acidobacteriota; class Terriglobia; order Bryobacterales; family UBA6623. The sequence continues at coordinate 5,103,482 of OZ252029.1, forward strand.
CGGCTCGGCGGTGAGAAGGTCAATCGCCTGGACACGGATGCCCGCGTTGCCATCGCTCTGCAGGGTCGCAACGAGAGCTTGTCTCACTTCAGGGTCGCGGCGGTGGGCGGCAAGCGCCTCTAGCGCCTTGAGCCGGACACCCGGGTTCTGATCCGTGATCAAGGCCGCGATCAGCGCCTGCCGGACGTCGCGGTTTTCGCTGTGGCGCCGCAGCACATCGAGCGACTCGAGCCGTAGACCCGAGTTGGGGCTTTGGGAGCTGGAAATCAGCAGCCCACTGATCATCGGATCGTTCGGAGATCCCTCGATCGTGCGGCGCTCGTCGAGTACGATTCGAACCTGGCCTCGAGAGGGGTCCATTTCAACCGACTGGACGTTTCGAAAAGAATCGTTGGCGGCCAGCGGCGCCGGGGCTAGCGTTTCCGGCTGTCCCTGGTTCCAACTGCGGCCGCCGAAGAAACCGATGGCGATTAAAGCGAGCGCTCCAATGGGTTGCCAGGCCATGCCAGCGCCGCCGAACATGCCAAAAAAGCTCTGCAGCCACGTTGGGGCCGCGGGAGGTTGTTCGTGGTAGACCGCTCGCATCAGGTCTTGACGGCACTCGGCCAACAGGGCGTCGGGCGGTTTGACGTCTCGCCGCGCACTGAGCCCCTCGAGAAACCGTCGTTCGCTTTCAACCGCGGCCTCGAAATCAGCCGAAGTTTCGATTTCCGCCTCGACCCGGTCACGTTCCGCGGCCGATAGCTCGTCGTAGAGATAGAGGCTGATCTTGTCTCGCGGGTCTTCCATCGTCAGCTCCTTACATCCTCGAGTTGGGCTCGCAGTTTTCTTGTCGCGCGAAAGAGGCAATTCTTAGCGGCCTCTTCGCTGATTCCAACCATCTCTCCCACGGCTCGCAGCCGCAGGCCTTCGTAATGCCTTAGTTCAAACACGACTCTTTCCTTTGGCGAAAGCGCCTCCATGGCCCCCTCGATTCTGCGGCCCAACTCGCTGCCGGCGAGGGCGCGGTCGGGGTTGGCTTCCGGTCGGGCGTCCGAGGCGAGCTGCAGTGGGTTCGGGGCGGCATTTTCATCTCTGTCGTCGACCCCGTACTCCTTGCGAACGCCTTTGCGCCTGAGCTGATCCAAGCAGACATTGGTCGCGATCCGGTAAAGCCAGGTGTGGAAGCTGCACTGAAAGCGAAAACTATCGAGCTTGCGATAGGCCTTCAGGAACGCTTCTTGGTAGGCGTCACGCGCGTCCTCGGGCGAACGCAGCACATTCATCGTCACCCGCAGCACCGAGCGGTCGTACAGACGCACGAGTTGCTCGAACGCATCGGGGTCCTTGAGCTGCGCGGCCTGGATGAGGGCCGTTTCCGAGAGGGCCGGCGCCGGAGGCGCGGCCCCCGGGCTAATCGATTCCGCTTTGGCTAGCTCCACTGGCGATTCGCTTGCTTGTTTGGATAGACGGCTGTGGGCCGGATAGGTTTGCAGCCGCTCTCTCGAAAATGGGGAGATTGTCGACCATACCCTTACGGGCATGGCACGTGGAACTCATCGATCGCCGACAACGTGCCCGGCCCGTAAGGGTCGGGTCAACTGAGGCATGAAACGGGGCGTAAGTCTCGTATTTTCATCGTTCGTTGTGGCCGATCCGGCGGCCATGAATGGCTGTGGGAAAAAGGGCTTGGCATGCCTCGCCCGCCAGTCGAGGTTGATCATAGGTAGGCCTCGACGGTGAATTCGTCCGGACCGACTTGCTCGGTCGTCAGGTTGTGGAGCTTGATCGCGCCCTCGCGGCTGCGTCGGCCGACTCCGCCGGCCATAGGGAGCGACTCCAAACCGCCGAGGATCTTGGGCGCGTAGTAGATCAGGACCTTGTCCACGACCTCCTCGTCGAGCGCCGCCCAGTTGAGCTTCGAGCCCGCTTCGACCATCAACGAAAGCATCTGCTGCTGACCGACCCATTCAACTAGCCGACGAAGGTCGACCCGGCCGCGTTCTCCGTCGAGGACGAGCACCGGGATCCCGCGCTCCTCAAGCTGCTTGCGTCGCTTGGGAATCGCCGCCGAGGTCGCTACGACGACCAAGTCGTCATCGAAGCTCTCGACTAGCCGCGACGCTAGCGGCAGACGACAGAGCGAATCCGCGATGATGCGCATTAGCGGGCGCCGCCGCGCTAGGCCCGAGCGGTCGGTGTAGAGCGGGTCGTCCTCGAGGACCGATCCGATTCCGGCCAAAATGGCGTCGTGGTCGTGGCGGACTTGCTGGACGTGCTTGCGGGCCTGCTCGCTGGTGATCCAACCCGTGTTATCGTCCGGAGCGGCGATCTTGCCGTCGAGAGTTACGGCGGTCTTGAGCGTCACCAGCGGGCGGCCTGTCTTGGCAAAGTGGAAGAAGGACTCGTTGAGCTTGTGGGCCTCGGCGGCGAATTCGTCGGCTACCTCGACCTCGACCCCGGCCTCGCGGAGTCTTTTGAAGCCTTGTCCCGCCACGGCCGGATTCGCGTCTTCAATCGGTGCAACCACGCGGGCGAGGCCGGCTTGAACTACGGCATAGGCGCAAGGAGGGGTCCGACCTTGATGGCTACAAGGCTCGAGCGACACATACAGCATGCCGTCGCGAGCCGCCTCGCCGGCTTGTTCAAGAGCGATCGTTTCGGCGTGCTTGGCGCCGTCGTAGGTGTGGAACGCTGTTCCGCGCTTCGAGCCGTTGGCGTCGATCACAATGGCGCCGACCATCGGGTTGGGGCTGGTCAGTCCGCGCCCTTTGCGCGCCAGCCTCAACGCCTTGCGCAACCATTCTCGATCGGCGTCGGTCAACATCAGCCCCAATCCATCTAACCCTGGAACAACGCGCGCACGAAACTCTCGCCGTCAAACTCCTCGAGGTCGTCGACCTGTTCGCCGATCCCCACATAACGGATCGGCAGTCCGAGCTCGCGCGCGATCGCGATCACGATGCCGCCCTTGGCGGTGCCATCGAGCTTGGTGAGCACGAGCCCGGTTACCCCGGCGGTTGTGGTGAACTGTCGGGCCTGCTCGAGGCCGTTCTGGCCGGTCACCGCGTCGATGACCAGCAACACCTCGTGGGGCGCTCCGGGGACGACGCGATCGGCGGTACGCTTCATCTTTTCGAGCTCCGCCATCAGGTTAGCCTTGTTATGCAGACGGCCCGCCGTGTCGAGGATGACGTGGTCGACTCCCCGGGCCTTGGCGGCTTGCAGCGCGTCGAAGAGCACCGCGCTGGGGTCCGACCCCGGCTTCTGCTTGATCACCTCGGTTCCGGTTCGCTCGCCCCAGACGTCGAGCTGCTCGGCGGCCGCTGCTCGAAACGTATCCCCCGCGCACAGTAATACTGACTTGTTCTGCGCTCGAAGGCGATAGGCCAGCTTGCCGATCGTTGTGGTCTTGCCTGTGCCGTTTACGCCGACGACCATCGTTACCAGCGGCGGATCGACCCTCAGCGCTGCTTCAGATCCGGAGGCCTCGAGGATGTCGAGCATGTGCTTGGCGATCGGCTCTTTCAGCTCGGCAGGGTCGCTTAGCTGATCGCGGTCGACGCTCTTGCGAACCGAATCCAGGATCTCGTCGGTCGTGCGGACGCCGATGTCCGCGCCGATCAACGTCATTTCGAGCTCCTCGAGCAGCTCTTCGTCGATGACGCGCTTCCCAGCGAAAATGTCGTCGATCTGATCGACCAGGCTGTCGCGGGTCTTGGCGACTGCCTTTCTGAAGCGCTCAAATAGCGAGGGCTTCGGGGGAGCATCCCCAAAAAGCTTTGTGAACATAGCCGGAAAACCCCCGGGGAGGGGCTGCGGGAGAAGCGGTCCAGAGCAGCGCTTTGACGGATAATACCATGTCGGCCGCCATGAATTTTCGACTCGCTCGACCAGAAGACTACCCCACAATCGAACCTTTGATCATCGACTCGTTCGAGCCGATCTCCGCATACGTAGATGTTGAGGCGAAGATGGGACCGTTTAACGGGCACGGCTGGCGCAGTCGCTGGCAGAACCGCATTCGGAAAGCGTTCGACACGCAGATTGTGCTTGTCGGAGAAGAGCGGGGCGAGGTCGTCGCATATGCCAGCGGCGTCATCGACGAAGCGGAAAAACTCGCGCTCCTCGACATCCTCGCCGTGGACCGGCGCCATCACGGCAAGGGCTACGGACGGTCGATGCTGCGGGCTTATCTCGATCACGTGAAACAGCTCGGGGCGCAGGCTGTGAACCTGGAGTGCTTGAGCGACAACAACGTAGGAAACTCTCTTTATGAAAGTGAGGGGTTCAAAGACGTCTTCCGGACCGTCCCAGCGGTTCCGCATCCAATTTCCCTGAGGGTCGGAAACCATTGATTTAGCGGGTGTTTGGGGCTGGGCCTGTGGTCCGAGCAGATTCGCATTCCTGTTGAGGAGTTGCAGCGCAGTTGGTTCTGGTATATTGTATATATATCAGTTATGAAGACAGCCCCGGCTCGCTCCAGCCTCGCCGATGCCGAGCGTAAGCTGCGCTCCCGCATCGCCCAGCTGGTCCACGGCCGCTGGTTGCTGCATGGCACCGTGGCGCCGCGCCAACGCGTCTGCGGCAAGCCCAACTGTCGCTGCGCCCAGGGTCAACTGCACGCCTCGCTCTATCTGGTGCGCTCGCGCCGGGGAAAGGTGCAACAGCTGTTCGTGCCGCGCAGCTGGGAGCAACGCGTGCGCCAGGCCGTAGCCGACTATCAACAGCTCGAGCGGCTGCTCGAAGAGGTCTCCGAGCGCGAGTGGAAGCGGCTCCAAGACCGCCGGGAGGAGTGACGTTCTTCGACGTCTGATCCAGTACGCGGAGAAGGGTTACGGCCTGCGCAGCCGCCTTCTCGCCGGGGTCTCGGATTCCCGCCCCAAGCCGCGCATCCCCACCCGCGCTGTCGTCGAGTCGACGCTGGCGCTGTTCTGGGCCCGGCTGGGCAGCCTGAACGCTTTGGAAACGCTCGAGGGGGCGCCGTTTTGGAAGAAATGGCTGGGCCGCAAGCTGCCCAGCGCGGACACCATTGGCCGCGTCTACAGCTCGCTCGACACGGCCGTGCTGCGGCAAGCGATTCGGCAGCTGTATGAACGCCTCAAGCGCAACAAGGCCTTGCCCGGCATCGGCGGATTAGGGGTGGCTGTGATCGACGGTCATGAGTCTCACGCCAGCTACCGCCGTTGCTGTGGAGGCTGTCTCGAGCGCCGCATTCAGCGCAGCGACGGCGAACAGCTGCAGTACTATCACCGCCAAGTGACGCTGCAGTTGCTCAGTGACGCGCCCGCCGCCTCGCCATTCAACATCCAAGGCGAACCGCTTCCGCTGTTGCTCGACGCCGAACCGCAACTCCCCGGCGAGGACGAGCTGGCCGCCGCCAAACGTTTGCTCGAACGCGTTCTAGCCGCTTACCCACGGGCGTTTGATGTTGTCTTGGCCGACGCTCTTTACGCCGCCGCGACGTTTGTGAACTTTCTGCTGGCGCACGGCAAGGACGCCGTCATCGTGCTCAAGGACGAGCGCCGCCACCTGTTTCAAGACGTTCAAGGACTGTGGCGAACCCAGCCCCCACAGGCGGGCGAGTATCGCTCACGCGATTGCCAATGGTGGGATCACGAGGGCTTATTATCGTGGCCGCAGGTCGCCCAGCCCTTGCGCGTCGTTCGTTCGGTGGAGACTTGGCGGCGGCGCTCGCAGCTTGACGGCGAGCTCCACGAGCATCAAAGCGATTGGGTTTGGCTAACGACTTTGGGGTCGCGGCAAGTTTCCACGGCGCAGCTGGTGCGCTTGGGCCATCAACGCTGGGACATCGAGAACCGCGGCTTCAACGAGTTGGTCAACGGCTGGCATGCCGACCACATCTACAAGCACGAACCCCACGCCATCGAGACGTTTCTCTTGACGACGTTTCTGGCATTCAATCTCTACCACGCTTTTGTCGCCCGCAAGCTCAAACCGTCGTTGCGGCGCGGCAAACCGCGAGTCTTTTGGGCGCGGGTGATGGCGGCGGAGCTGTATCAGGCGGCCACGGGCCCCTCGCCCTAGCACGCGAGTCGACTCCCCCGCCCACCCCGCGCCTGCCAGTAAGCGGCCCTGCCGCAAGAGCCGCCGGGGTGTCTTTGCCCTGCGATTCCCCACCTATTTCCGGGTCAGGACCGCGTGCGAATCTGCTCGTCCTTCACCCCACGCCCCTAAATCCCTCGATTCCCAACTACTTCCGCCTTCTGACTCAGCCTCGTTGCGGAATCGCTGCCCGCAGGGCGGGAATCCCGCAAGCGACTAGCGCAACGACCGCTAGGAAGACCGGGATCGCAAACAACGTCAGCGGATCTGACGGCTCCACGCCCATCAGCAGAGCCTGAATGGAATGCCCCGCCCCATACGCCACGGGTAGTCCGATCGCGATGCCAACCAGAACCCGGACCATACCTTGGCCAACGATCAGTCGCACGATGCTTCGCGAATCGGCGCCCAGGGCCATCCGAACCCCAAGCTCAGGAATCCGTCGCGATACCGAATCTGAAACCAACGCGTAGACCCCGACGGCGGCAAGAACCAAAGCGACCCCCGCGAAGATAAGGAACACCATTCGGAGCACGCGATGCCCCGACAGGAAACGGTCTAGGTGATATTCCAACGTTCCCGCCGCATACAACGGCAAATCTTGATCGAGACTTGCCACCAGCCGGCGTAGCGGCTCGGCAAGCGCACTCGGGTCCCCTCGGGCTCGCAGCAGAAGGACCTGCCCGCGAGTCGGATCTTGACTGTAGGGAAGGTAGAGGACTGGATGCGGATTAGGGTCCCTGAGTCCGTTCTCCCGCACATCGGCGGCCAGACCAACGACCGTCAACGAGGGCGCATCCTCGTTTTGTTCCGACCTCAGGCGGAGTCGACGGCCAATCGGACTCTCGCGCGGCCAGTACTTGTCCGCGAAAGGCCGCGAGACGACCGCGACCCGCGGAGCATCGAAAGAGTCCCTCGCTGAAAAGTCGCGTCCGCCCGCCAGCGGGATGCGGAGCGTTTCTAAGTAGTTCGTACTTACGACGCGAGTTACCTCACGCGGCAGTTTTTCAATATCCGTCTCGAGGCTCCCCTCGATCTCGACCAAGCGACTGGAACTGCTGGCCCCCGGCAGGAAGTTCGACGATGTCGCGGCCACCACGCCCGGCAAACCTCGCACGAGCGGCATCAGTCGGTCGAAGAATTGAACACGATCCGGAAGGCCTGAATAGTCTGACCGGGGAAGGCTGACTCTCATTGTCAGCACGTTGGTTGAGTCAAAACCGAGCGGCCGGTTGTAGACGCCCCACACGCTGCGGAGCACGAGTCCCGCCGCAACCAACAGAATCATCGCCATGGCGATCTCACAGACCACCATCATTGAAGAGAAGAACCGTGTCTGAAAACCAGCCGTCTGGCCGCGCGATCCTTCTTTGAGAACTTCGTTCACGTTGGTCCGCGCCGCGTGGAGAGCCGGCGCCAACCCGAATAGCACGCCCGCCCCAACGCAGATTGCCGCCAGGTACCCGAACACCGTCGCATCGAAGGTGAAGTTGACCCAGTAGGGGCGATACTCGACCGAGGCTCGATCAAACGCTTGGATTCCGAACCAAGACAGCGCCCATCCAATCGAGCCCCCAAGCGTGGCGAGCATCACGCTTTCGATCAGAACCTGACGGACAACCCGCCAGCGACTGGCGCCCATCGCTGTCCGGATGGACATCTCCCTAGCCCGATCCGCCGCCCTAGCTACTTTCTGGCGCAAAAAGCGCTATCGCGAGCCAAGCCCGATTGGAAAGCGTTTTCTTAGTTCCGGTCGGATCGCGGTTTCGATCCTGTTTCGCCGCCTCGCCCCGCTCCTTCAACCCGTCGCCCGCGCCTCCAGGCAGGCCCCGATGTTGATCAGGTTGTCCGCGATCACCCCCAATCCCACCCAGCGCCGCATCCCGTCCAGGCCCGGATAGCGGCTGCGGTCGAGTCCGTGGCGGCGCTTCAATACCGAGATGCGCCCTTCGCAACCGGTTCGCCACTTCTGCCCGCGCTTGAACCAGCGCTCCTTCTGCCGTCCGCGCCGCACCGGATCGCGCGTTGAGTAGTTCGGAATCGACACCCGCTCCACGCCACGCCGCTCCAAGGCCTGCTCGTTGGCCGCCGAGGAAAAGCCCGCGTCCGCCGCCACCAGGCGCGGCGTGCGTCCTAAGCGCCGCTCGTGTTCTGCGACCGCGTGCAGCAAGATCGCGCGGTCGTCCGGCCGCTCTTCATACACGTCATAGGAGGTAACGATCTGATTCTCCGCTTCTTGCACCTTCAGCATCTTGCCAAACTCGTTCGGCTTGCCCGACTTGCCTTTGCGAATCACTTCCGTCGTTGGTTCGAAGACGCTCAGCAGCTTGTCCGGCACATGCTTGTCGCCGCCGAACACCCGCTGCTTGGTCTGCCGCCGCACTCGTTCGACGCGATCGAGCATGGTTTCGAGTTGTTTCCGCAAGCCTTGGAGCAACGCATCGCCCAGCGGTTCGGCCGACCGCTTGACGCCGCTTGCGACTTCGGCCGCAAAGCGCCGCGCCTGCGCCACCACGCGCCCGCCGGTCTCGAGCAGCTTGGAATAGAGCGTGCGGCGTTTTTCGGCGCCTTGCTCGGAGCGCGCACTGCGGCCAATCTGCATCACGATCTTGCGCACGCTGCGCAGGCGGTTGCGCAACCTCTCGCCGGCGTGGTCGGCGGCCTCTTCGATCTTGCGCATCGTCCGCGTGAGCACGCGTAGGCCGTCGTTGAGCAAGCTCGAATCGGTCGGGTAATGCACGTTGGTTTCGACCACCGTCGTATCGATGCGCAACTTGCGGCCGGTCACCACACGCTCTTCGCGCGCCAGCTCGATCAAACGTTCGTGCAACTGCGCGATCACCTCGGGCCCGAGCGCGCGGGCGATGCGCCCCAGGGTCTTGGCGTCGGGAACTTTGTCGAACCCGATGCGGCTGAAGTGGCGATAGACAACGTTGGCGCGCACTTCGCGTTCCAGCACATCGAAGCTCCAATTGCGCACGTGTTTGAGGATGAGCAGGCGCAAGACGACCTCGGCGGGAGTGGCCGGGCGGCCTGTGCGGCGCGATTGAGGATGGCGGCTGCCGAGGGCGTCATAGACGGTGTCGAGCAGCTGATCGTCGTCGAGCAGGCGGTCGGCGTGACGCATCCAGGGCTCGTAGAGATCGAGGGGATCTTCGGGGAAGAGGGGCTCGAAGAGGCAGCGTTGGGGGCGGCGCCGTGTGGTCATGGCTTATTATAGCATAAATAGGCCTGAAACTCCTATAGAAAATGTGCGTTCGGGACGCTTGCGCGACAAGCCGGCACTGAAAATGCGGGACTTAGGCGGGCGTTTTGCGCCGGGAAGTAGCTAGCTGAACGCTGGCCACGTTCGCACAAGCGATCAACAGTACGAAGCCGACGGCCCCCAGCATTGCCACGAACATCGTGTGAAGGGAGCCTCCGTTGAATTCCTTGTTGAAAGTCTGTACGACCGCGCCGACTCCCTCGTTTGACTCGGGGTATTCCCTAGCGATGCGGTCAGCGATCAGATTCATCTCCGCTTGTGCGCTCGATGGGGTCGCTGAGTCCGCGAGTCTGCCGAATACGTGCAGACGCCTGGTCTCGCGGTCCCTCAGATCGGCCGTGGGGGTTAGTGGAAGCCAGAGTTCCGCGGAGGTGGGGAATCGGAAGCCTTCGCCCATGACTCCCACGATCGTGTGTGGATCGCCGTCGATACGAACGGTCCTCCCGACGACACCGCGGTCGCCTCCGTAGCGAGATTGCCAAGCGCCGTGGCCGAGCAGCGCCACCGCGCGGCCCCCGGCTTGGCCCTCTTCCGCTATGAAGGTCCGCCCGATCAACGCCTGGACGCGCAGGATCATCCCGAATGAGTTCGGACTGATGAACGCGGCGTCGCGGCGCTCGGGCCATGAGCTGTCGTCGCTGATGTTGACTTCGCTTTCGCGAAAAGCGCCGAGCTCAGCAAATGTCCGCGTCTGGCTGCGCCAGTCCAAATAGTCGGGATAGGACACCCGCATTTCGGCCCGGCCCCGCTGGAGATCGTTGTTTTCCAGATGCAAGATGCGGTCACCGTCTTCGAAAGGGAGCCCCCGAATCATGACGGCGTTGGCCAAGGTGAACACGGCGGAATTCACCGCGATTCCAGCCGCGAGGACCCCGACGATCATCGCGGTAATCCAGGGACGTTTAACCAGCAGCCGGACCGCGAAACGCACGTCCGCCAACAAGCTGAGGGGAAGGAACGGCATGGCCTCCAACGACTGCTTGAAGGCCTGCTTGAGGTCCGTGCGAATACGGACCCTTATGGTCGGGATAGGCACGATTGATCTTGGGTCTCGGCGTCGCGGAGGCGAGACATGTCGCTCCCTTTTACCTGGGAAACAAGCCGCCCGACGCGCCAGAACCCAGCCGTCTAAGACGGACCTAGATTCAATAATACCCCCAGATGAGCCCTAGCTCTCCCCCAACTAGCGTCGGCAATGTTTTCACACCCCTGACGGGCGCCGCTCCAAAGACTACGTCTGCACTACCGGGTTCCGCAGCACGCCGATTCCGGTGATCTCGACCTCGACCGAGTCGCCGTCCTTCATCGGCTTGGTACTTCCCGGCGTGCCGGTGAAGATCACGTCGCCCTGCTCGAGGGTCACGTGTTGCGAGACAAAGCTCACAATCTCATAAGGTCCGAAGACAAGGTCACTGACCATTTGTGACTGCCTGACCTCGCCGTTGAGCCGCAGCTCGATCCGGCTCTTTTCCCAATCAAGCCCGACCGCAATCGCCGGACCCATCGGCCCGAACGTGTCGCAGCCCTTGCCGCGCCACCACTGAGTGTCCTTGGTCTCCGGTCCGTCGAGCGAACCGTTTTGCCACTGACGCTCGGACACATCATTCCCGCAGGTGTAGCCGAGGATGTGGTCCGGGGCCGCCTCCACCGAGACGCCCTTGGCGCGCTGGCCCATCACGATCACGAACTCAGCCTCGTAGTGGACGTCGCGCGAGTCCGGCGGCATCTCGATCGGCCCGCCTGGGTCTTGCAGCGTCGTCGGAGGTTTATAGAAAATCTCCACGTTCTTCGGCGCCGGGCGGCTGCCGAGATGGCTGGCGTAGTTCAGGCCAACCGCCAGCACTTTCTCTGCCTCCACCGGATAACGCAACTTGACGTCGTCGAGCGCCACCGTCTTGCCGCTCAGCGAGCGGTCTCCAAAGATGTCGCCATTGAGCTCGTGAATCTCGGCGCCTTCCAGATTTCCAAAGGAAGTCGCGCCTTCGTGTTCGTAGCGTACGTAAAGGTCTGCCATGTTCTTGCTCCCTAGGCCACCGTGTTCTGGAGGATCCCGATACCGTCGATCTCGACTTCGAGAACGTCGCCATGGGTGATGCCGGCCGTCGTGCCCGAGGTCCCGGTGAAGATCACGTCTCCCGGCATCAGGGTGACGTAGTGGCTAATGAAGCTGACCGTCTCGGCCGGCTTGTGGATCAGGTAATCGAGCGTGGTGTCCTGGCGGATTTCGCCGTTCTGGCGTAGCTGAATGCGCGATTCGAGGTAGTTGAAGCCGGTCGCGATCACCGGGCCCATCGGTCCGAACGTATCGCAACCCTTGCCGCGCCACCACTGCAGGTCTTTCGACTCCCGGCCGTCGAGCGCGCCGTTTTGCCATTGGCGCTCGGAGATGTCGTTGCCGCAGGTGTAGCCCAAGATGTGGTCGTCGGCTTGTTCGGGTGAAACGCGTTTGGCCTTCTTGCCAATGACGATCACGAATTCGGCTTCGTAGTGAACTTCACGCGCGCCCGGTGGGAACACGATCGGATCGCCGGGGTTCTGCAGGCAGCTGATCGGCTTGTAGAAGGGTTCCGGGTGCTCGGGGGGCTCGGAGTCCCCTATATGCGAGCTGTAGTTGCCGGCCAGGGCGATGACCTTGGTGGGTTTGCAAGGGTAGAGCAGCTTCACGTCGGCAAGCGCAACCATTTCGCCGCTGGGGGCTCGCGCCCCGAAAAGGTCGCCGTCGAACGGCTCGATCTGGTCGCCCTTGAGAAGGCCGTAGCTCTCGGCGCCGCCGTTGGAAAACCGCACGTAACGGGTGACGCCATCATCAACCGGGCCGGAGCTACAAGCCATACCGGCTGCGCCGGCCGCCGCGGTCGCTAGAAATGTCCTACGGGAAACAGTCATCCAACACCTCCTTGAAGCGATCCGAGTGTACCAGAGGGGGACCGCGAAAAACACGCTAAACTAAGTCCGAGGTCGCGGTGGAAACGAATCGGAGCACCCTGCGTCAGCGGGGTGTCTTCCCGTTGCCCTGGCGAGAGTCACAATCCGAACAGGAATACCGCCCGCTCGCGCAGGCGGCTCGGAATGCGCCTCCTAGGGTAGGTCGGCAAACGCTTGCTCTCCGCGGTGGGCGCCAGACGGATACTCAACCTCCACCAAGAACAACCCACCCGCCGGCGCCGTCGGGCCCGCGGCCGAACGATCGCGCGCCTCCAGCATCCCTTCGATCCCCTCGACCGTCTGGTTCCCGCGCCCAACCTCGATCAAAGTCCCAACAATATTCCGAACCATGTTGTAGAGAAACCCCGACCCCCGCACGCGATAGATCAACCTCTCCCCCACCCGCTCCAGCCGCGACTCGAAAATCATCCGAACGGTCGTCTCGTGCGCGCGCCCATCGTTGGTAGCAAGCGAGAGAAAGTCCCTCTCCCCCTCAAACCTCCCCGCAGCCCGAATCATCGCGTCTTCGTCGAGCGGATACGGGCAATGGAACACATACCGAGACTCGAATGGGGGGCACGCCTCCCCCCTCCAGATCCGATACTCGTAGGTCTTACCCGTCGCCGAATACCGGGCGTGAAAATCTCGAGCCGCCTCCTCGATTCGGGTCACACGAATCGCCGGCGGAAGACGAAAATTGAGCGCCCGGCGCAAACTCAGGATCGGAATCGGGCTCTCCAAGGCAAACGAGGCTACTTGCCCGAGCGCGTGTACGCCCGCGTCAGTACGTCCTGAACCATACACGTCAACCGGCTTGCCCTCGATCTTCTTGAGCGCCTTGTTCAGCTCGCCCTGGATGGTCGCCCGCCCCGGTTGCACCTGCCAGCCGGCGAAGTCCGTGCCGTCGTACGCCAACGTAACTTTGAAATTACGCATCGCCCTTGCCTGCCGACAACCCGGCTGCTAGCCTATAGGCGGCCTTCGCCGCAACCGCATGCCGGACTAATTCATCGCAACTCCGTCCGACGGACGTCGTTGCTAAACGACTGATGCCGCCGGAGTTCCGCAGAACAACTCCAAGGTAACCCCGTCCGGCTTATGCTCGCCTTTTTTCAATTGCTGCACTCCGTTTCGGCGGAGACTTTCATGTTCCCCCGAAGCACACTTTCTTTGATGCTGGCCGCGCTGCTCATCCCGCAGCCATTCGTGCTCAGCGCCCAGTCATATCGACGGGAGCCTTACATCGACTACAGCAAGGCGCCGCAGGGCTTTCCGAACATTATTAACCTTTTCAAGGTTCCCAACATCCCCGAGATCGACCTCGCGAATTCCGCTCGGCTTGATCAGCTAATCTACGACGGTAAGCTCTACCTGTCGCTCCAAGACGCCATTGCGCTCGCGATCGAGAACAACCTCGACATCGAATTCGCGCGCTACGGACCCAAGCTCGCCGACACGGACATTTTGCGCGCCCAGTCCGGGCAGCAGCTGCGTGGCACCCAGACGCAAATCAGCACCCTGTCGACCGGCCAAACCCTCGGGGGCGGGGGCGGCGGCGGCGGCGCTCAGGCTACCGGCATCACCGGACAAGCCGGCGGAGGCGGCGGGGGCGGCGCCGGCGGCGTTGGCGACGCGGCCAGCTTCTTTGGCACCCAAGCGGTCAACCTCGACCCACGCGCGTTTGCCAACATCAACTGGGGTCACTTTTCGCAGCCCCAGACCAGCGACTTCGTCACCGGTACGAACACCTTCATTCGCGAACAGACGAACTCGGTGTTCGGCATTCGCCAAGGGTTCCTTACCGGCACGCAAGCGACCCTAAGCTGGGGCAATACTCGCAGCGATACGAACTCCTTGCGCAACAACTTCAACCCCTCGCTCACGAGCCGGATTACAGTGGGGATCGACCAGCCCCTGTTGCAGGGGTTCGGCGTGGCGGTCAACAAGCGCCAAATTATCCGCGCCCGGAACTTGCGAGACAGCTCCAACTTGCTCTTCAAAGAGCAAGTCATTACGGTGATCGTGCTCGTCCAACGGCTGTATTGGGACTTGGTCTCCCAACAGGCGAACCTCGAGGCCGCCCAAGAGGCGCTTCGGCTTGCCGAAAAGCTTTACGAAGACAACAAGCGCCGGGTCGAAATCGGGACCTTGGCACCGATCGAAATCGTTCGCGCTGAAGCCGAAGTGGCCGCCCGCCAAGAGGTTCTCACGGTCGCCGAAACGCAGATCCAGATCCAAGAAACACTGATCAAGAACGCCTTGAGCAAGAACGGTCTGGCGTCGCCGTCGATCTCGATGGTCCGCATCATCCCGACTGACCGCATCGAAGTTCCAGCATCTGAAAGTATGCCCGAGCTCGCGGTGCTGACCAACATGGCGCTGGCGGCGCGGCCCGATATTGGCCGCGACCGCATAGCACTCAAGAACACCGACATCAACCTCCGCGGCATCAAGAACGGCCTCAAGCCCTCCTTAGATCTGAGTATCGACTTCACCAACAACGGCCTCGCCGGGCAAATCAACCCGGATCTAGTAACGAACGCTGGACAGTCTGGCGTCGTTTCGCCATTCTTCCTCGGCGGACTTGGCACATCGCTGGGACAAGTCTTCCGGCGGAACTTCCCCGACTACTCCGTCGCACTGCAGCTGAACATCCCCTTGCGCAATCGCCAGGCGCAGGCCGACATGACGGCTTCGTTGCTCGAGAAACGCCAGCAACAAATCCGCATGCGCCAGTCCGAGAACTCGATCCGGCTTCAAGTCCAACAATCGATCATCCAAGTACAGCAGGCGCGAGCCCGCTTTAGCTCAGCCGTAAGGGCGCGTGAGCTGCAAGAGCAAACTCTCTCGGCCGAACAGAAGAAGTTCGACCTTGGCGCTTCGACGATCTTTCTTGTTGTGACGGCTCAACGTGATTTGGTGACCTCCCGAAGTCAGGAAATCACGGCCCAGAACAACTACATCATTTCCCGCGTCGCCCTCGATCAGGTCACCGGCCATACTCTCACCGCAAACGACATTACCATCGCCGACGCTTTCGATGGCGTCGTGGACCGTCACCCCGACGCGATCCCCGCGATGTCGTCTGACCAGTAGGGGCGCGACATGTCGCGCCCCTGGAGTTTCTACATATTTTACCCGTCAGCGGCGGCGCCGAAGGCCTGCCAGGAGGGTTTGAGCCCCAGCGGAGCCAGCAAATCGGGGTTTTCGACCATTTCTTTCCGCAACAGCGCCACCAGGTCCAGACAAGAAGGCCTCTTTGCCTTTTTCCTCCATTTCGGCAGCGGCGCATAGGCCTCTCCGCGCCCCGGACCATACGCCAGCAACGACGCCAGCAGCAAAGCGCTGTACGCCGCCACCGCCAATACCGGTTGCTTCGGGACCGCCGTCTCGCTCCATAACTGCGCCTGTCCCACGCCCAACGTGTCCTTCTCTTCGCGGTGGTTCACCTCGATCTGCCAACGGTCGAAATAGATCTGCAACAGCTCGCGCGCCTGGCTGGCGAGGTCCGTCGTGAGTAAATACGCCGGCTGGCGGTAGTACATCTTGCTCGAAAGGCGCTTGCTATAGGGGGTCGGCGCGACCACCAACAAACGCAACGGCGTGCGCCGCGCCCCGCCCTGCCAGTACACCTCGTTGACCTCTTTATAACGGATCTTGCGGCGCTTGCCGCCGTAGAATAGCTTGGTCGTTTTCCAGACGATCGTCTCGTCGCGGCGCACCTGTTCGGGGCGGAACTTTTCGACCCCATAGAAGCGTCGCGAGCCGGTCGGCGCGGCTTTGCACAGCACAGCGTCCAGGCGCGTGCGAGCGATGAGCTCGGTGCGATCGCGCGGCGCCAGGAAAACGGTGCGGTTGCTGAAACTGCCGTCAAGCGACAACACCATCTTCTTGGCGATCCCGCCGGCGGCATCCAGCGCAGCCCGCAGCGGCGCCATCATGTCGACTAAACGTTGCGAGATGCGACAGCGCTTGCGCGCTTGTTCGTACTGCTCTCGCTCGGCGTCGCCGGCGCGTTTGCCGGGACGCTTGGGAACCGGCGCACATTCAAAACGCACCGGCAAGGCCCGCGCGCCGGTCTTGCCGCCGCGATCGAAGGGAACCAACAACGACGCTTGCAAGTAGCGCAACCCCAGCATCAAGTTCGCGTGAAACGGCGGCGAGAGCGGATCGTGTTGATAAAACGCCTGCTTGATCCTACGCCCCGTCTTGCGCAAGCGCGTGTCGTCGATCGCCACGCCCACCAACCGTGAGCGGCAAAACCCCAAGGCGCGCTTCCACACCGGCGCGAACAACTCTTGCGGACGCCACTTGCAGCGCTCGTGCAAAAAACAGTCCGCGCTCCAGCTGTTTTGCTCACCGCCGTTGGTCCAAATAATGCGCGAAAGCGTGCGGCGGCCCAGGCAAACCAGGCCTCCCAGGCCTTGGCGCACCGCGCGTCGATGCGTGCGTTGCTGGGGAAAGGCGCGCCTCCAATCAGCGCTGATCGACAGGAACTGAGGAAGCAGCATGGGAACCTCCAGGGGACAGCTAATCCGGGCCGCGTAGCTAATCCGGGCTACGCAGCGCGAAAGTGTTCTTCGCGGTGCGCACAAAACGGTCGCCGCGAGCGATCTTCTTCGACAGCGCCGAGACGAGGCTTTCGCGGTCAACCGCACGGGAAAACCTGGCCTGAATGCCCTCGATCAACTCCGCGATATGCGGCGGACGCTCGGCTCCGGCGAGTATGTCATGGGCCATATCGACCTGAGACATACCTTGAGGCGAAGGGCGCTTGGGCCGGGGAGGGGGTTTCGATCGCAGCCGACGAACGGCGCGCAGCTGAGCATCGAGGGCTGATTCTAGGGTTTCCAGAAGAGTATCGCGGAGATCGTCGGGCATAGGCAGCGGCGCCGAGCGGGGCCAAGAACAGAATAGCTCAATCCTGTCGGTATGTCAATAACTATCTACCGACCTACCTCAACCATGGCCCTCCCCGTCCACAAATGTAGAAACTCCAGGGGCGCGACATGTCGCGCCCTTCCGCCCCGGGCGGCCGACTCGGCGCGTAGGGGCGAGGCCTGTCTAGTCCTTGTAGAATGTAGAGCTTATGGCCGCCGGCCAACTCGCGACTCCATCGACCGTCGACAAACTCGCCGCTCTCGAATCCTCGATCTCCGCCGTCATCCGCGGCAAGCCCGAGCAGATCCGATTCGCTGTCGCGTGTCTTCTAGCCAAGGGGCACCTGTTGATCGAAGACGTCCCTGGCGTCGGCAAGACAACGCTCGCGCGGGCGCTGGCCGGGTCGGTGAACTGCCAGTTCCAAAGAATCCAATTCACCTCCGACATGCTGCCCAGCGACGTGCTCGGCGTATCGGTCTATAGCACCAGCCGCGAAGAGTTCGACTTCAAGCCCGGACCGATCTTCGCGAACTTCTTGCTCGCCGACGAGATCAACCGCACCACGCCCAAGACCCAGTCGGCCCTACTCGAGGCGATGAACGAAGGCCAGGTTTCGATCGAAGGCCGCTGTTTCCCTTTGCCGCGGCCGTTCATGGTGATCGCCACGCAGAACCCCGTCGAGTACCACGGAACCTTCCCGCTTCCCGAAGCCCAGCTCGACCGCTTCTTGCTCCGAATCCAGATGGGCTACCCCGACCCCGACAGCGAGCGTGAAATCCTGCGCACGAACGGCGCCCTCGAACGAGCTCTTGAAATCGTGTCGACTCTCAACGCCGGCGACATTTGCGAGCTGCAGGAAATGGCCCAGAATGTGCGCGTCGAAGACTCCGTGCTCGACTACCTGATGGCGATCGTCAAGCTCACCCGCGAGCACCCGCATCTCTCGCTCGGCGCCAGCCCACGGGGTTCGATCGCGCTCTACCGCGCCGCCCAAGCCTTGGCGCTACTCGAGGGTCTCGACTACTGCACGCCGCACCACGTCAAGACCTTGGCGAAACCGGTCTTCTCTCATCGCGTGGCGCCTGACCGCCGGCTCGGCGACGGCGGAATTGAGCGCGCCGAGCAGGTCCTGGACGAAGTGCTGCAATCGGCGCCCGTGCCCGTTTAACAAGACCATGAGAACCGCCATCATCGGGCTGCCCCAGGTGGGCAAGACGTCCCTATTCACGATCCTCACCGGCAGCGCCAGCGAGACTCGCATCGGCGCCACCAAGACCCAGCTGGGCGTCGCCAAGGTGCCCGACGCGCGCCTCGAAGCCCTCGCCAAGATCTTTTCACCGCCCAAAGTCGTCCACGCAACCGTCGAATACGCCGACATGCCGGCCCTTTCGAAAGAGGCGCTCCAAGAACCCAGCTACATCGCCAGCTTGCGCGCCGTCGACGCCTTCGTCCACGTCTTGCGGCTCTTCGACGACGACTCCGTGATGCACATCGAGGGCGAGATTAACCCCAAGCGCGACTGGCGGAGCATCGAGTCCGAGCTCCTGATCAACGACCTCCAAGTCGTCGAAAACCGTCTGGCTCGTGTTGAAAAAGACATGCAGCGGATCAACGCTCCCGAGCTTCCCAAGGAGCGAGATCTACTCAAGCGCTGCCTCGCCGCTTTGGAAGACGAAACGCCGCTCCGTGAGCTCGACCTCTCCGAGCAAGAGTCCAAGCTCCTTCGAGGTTTCCAATTCCTGTCGGAAAAGCCGATGCTGCTGGTCGTCAACGTCGGCGAAGAGCAAGCCTCGGACCTCCACCAAATCGAGTCGAAACTTCGCACGGAGTGGCTCGAATCCAAGCCCCACGTCGGCCTGACGGCCGTCTGTGGAAGCGTCGAGGCCGAGATCGCCGAACTTTCAGGCGACGACGCCCGCGAATACCTCGAAAGCTACGGCCTCAGCGAACCCGGACTCGATCGCATCATCAAGGCCACCTACGATCTGCTGGGACTGATGTCGTTCCTCACGGCCGGCGAGACCGAATGCCGCGCCTGGACCATCCCGCAAGGAAGTCGCGCCGTCAAAGCCGCCGGCACGATCCACAGCGACTTCGAAAAGAAGTTCATACGAGCCGAGACGATCAACTGGGAGCGCCTGGTCGAGCTCGGCGGCTACTCGCCGGCTAAGGACAAAGGGAAGCTACGCCTCGAGGGCAAGGAGTACATCGTCCAAGACGGCGATGTCCTGGTGATCCGCCATGGTTAGGTATGAAGTGAAGAGGCCGAACCCGCTCCCTGGCGGTCGCGGCTCTGACGACGCGACCCAAGCCTTCGCCAGGTGGCGTCAGAGCCGCGACCGCCAGGGAGCGGGTTCGGCAAGCTGTTGGGGCTAGACCATGACGCCCGCGACGAAACCACAGCGCGCCCGCCGGCATCTGTAATACTTTAGAGACAGGCGATCCCCAGAATGGTCCTCTACAAAGAAGCTGGAGTCGAGCTCGTCCAGGCCCGTGGCCAAGAAGGCCGCTTTTACTGGGACGGCCGGCAAATGCGTCTCGGCGCCTATCGCTTTGGAGACACCTGGAAGCTGGCCGTGCAAAGCTCCAGCGGCGGCGAGATCGTCTCGTTGAGCCTCGACGACGCCCAGACGCTCAAGGAAGCCACCGACATGTTGCGCTACGGCTTCTTCCTACGCCGCGAAGGCAACGACGCGCTCATCCGGCAGCTTGAAGAAGCCGGGCTCCTAACCGTTGCTCCGACCCCGGCTTAGAATCCGATCGCCGGTATGCGATCATACGCCGTGATGAAACGCTATTTCGCTCTCCTATGCATCGCCGCACTGCCCCTTTTCAGCGCCGCGCATGAGGAGAAAAAGCACATCCTCTTCCTCGGCGGATCGCAGGCCTTCGCCCACGACTCGGTGTCGCACGCGATGCACACCATGGCGAAGATCGGCGAGGAATCCGGCCTGTTCGACGTCCGCTTCCACACCGACACCGAACTGGTCACAAAGGGGAAGCTCCGCGGCAACAAGAAGAACCTCGACTACTTCGACGCGGTGATGTTCTACACCCAGGGCGACCTGCCCTTGACCGACGACCAGAAGGCCGACCTGATGTCGTTCGTCCGCGAAGACGGCAAGGGCATATTAGCCGCCCACGCCGGCACGGACTCGTTCCGCGAAAGCTGGCCCGAATACGTCGAGATGGTCGGCGGCGCGTTCAACAGGCACCCCTGGCACCAGAAAGTGCGTGTGATCGTAGACGACCGCAACTTCCCCGCTACGAAGCACTTCGGCCCCTCGTTCGAAGTGACCGACGAGATCTACCAATACAACCGCTACTCCCGCGAAAAGGTCCGCGTCCTCATGCGGCTCGACACTTCGACTGTCGATATGACCAAGGAAGGCGTCGCGCGCAGCGACGGCGATTTTGCTCTCGGTTGGGCTCGCGCCTGGGGTAAGGGCCGCGTCTTCGTCAACGCCCTCGGTCACCGCAACACCGTCTGGGACCGCGAAGACATCCAGAAGATGTGGCTCGAGGGCGCCAAGTGGGTGTTCGGTATGACCGAAGGCGAGACCAAGCCTCTTCCGCTGCCCACCGACGACTGAGCCCCGACCTCTTAGGTCGGCGGTCCAACTCAAGGTGCACATCCAGGCGCCTTCGGAGCCGCGACCGGAAGGGAGCGGTTGCCCGAGTCGGCAACGATAGTCGCGTTGGCGGGCAACCGCTTGCTCCCGCGCGCGGCTCCAGGGCAAGCCCGATGTGACTGGGGGCTCAGGCGTCTGGCCGAAGTAAACTCGCTCGAGTGTAGGCAATCCCGTTCTCATCGAGCCACTCGACCACGATCTCCTCGTAAGCGGCCTGCTTGAACTCGTACCAGCCTTCCAGCAGCCCGCGCGATTCGCTGGACTCGATCAACAAGCGCCTAACCGACGTCCACGGCGAAGTGGTTCAGAAGATGCTCGCCTGACGTCCTGTGAGCCTCGCGTAATCGTGAAATCGCCCACAGCGCGTGCTCTCTAACGATCGCGTCTTCGAACCCGGCCAGCCTCTCCAATGGCTCCAAGAATTTTTCCTTGCCGCTGTTGCCCATCGCGATAGCCACATTTCGCAGGAAACCCTGGTAGCGCGTCCGCTCGATTGGAGAGCTCGCGAACCGCTCATTGAACTCGTCCTCGCTTAGAGCCGCCAACCTCGCCAAATCGGGCTCCGCGTTCTTTGCTCCATACTCCGGCGCCTGGGTAACGGCCGCTCGCCCACCGCGATTCCAGGGGCAAACGTCCTGGCAAATATCGCATCCAAACACGTGCCGACCGACTTCCCCCCGATTCTCCTCGGGAATCTCCCCCCGCAGCTCGATCGTCCAGTACGAAATACATCGCCTCGAATCGAGCGCGTGCGACGGGCCCTCTCCGTCGATCGCCACGAGCGCATCAGTCGGGCAAGCGTCGATACACCTCGTACAACTCCCGCAGCGAAACGGCGCCGGCCCATCAGACTCGAGCTCGAGACTGGTCAAGATCTCCCCAAGAAAAACCCAAGACCCGATCCCCTCATTGATCAGGCAGGTGTTCTTCCCAATCCAACCCAGCCCCGCCGAGTGTGCGTAAGCCCTCTCAAGCAGTGGCGAAGTGTCGACACAAACCTTAAAGCGAAACTCCCCCGCCTCGTTTCGTACCGCCTCGACCAGCTTATGAAGTCGGTCCTTGAGAATCCTGTGGTAATCCTCGCCCCAGGCGTACCGCGCCACCCAACCCTTGTCCGGATCTGCACTGTCGGTCGAATAGGGATGGTCGGAATTGTAGACCTGCCCGACGCAGATGACCGATTTCACGCTCTTGAGCAGCCCCGTCGGGTCCGCCCGCAGCTCCCCCCGCCGCCCCTCGAGATAGCCCATCGCCCCGTGATACCCGCGTCGCAGCCATTCGGGGTAGAATGCCGCTTCCAGTGTGGGCTCCGCCGCGGCAACTCCGACCAACTCGAAGCCCAAACCCTTCCCAAGCTCCTTGATTCGATCCGATGTCATACACAATGAGCCCCGAACGCAAGTGACGGGCCTCTTCTCCACTCCCGCTCAGAACCCCTCACTCGCGTTCGGGGCTCATTTGGCGCCATCCAACCCCAAAAACTCCCCATTCGGCGCCAGGTCGTAGCATTTGACCATTCTCCTCGCTAAACTGCCCCTCAACCAGGACGCCGTGCGTCCGAAGCGGCCCAGCAAGAGCCGCAAAGTTGAAAAGGACTGGAGACTCTACCCCATGCATCGACCCGTCAAGTATCTCGAATCCGGCATCACCAAGGCCGCGAGCTCCATGTGGAAGTTCGCCCGCTTCCTCGACGACCGCAAAGAGGCCAACGGCTCGTTCATCCCGAACTGGTCCGAAAAGCCGATGCTGAAGTCCTGGGAGAAGACCAAACCTCCCCTGGGCTGGCCGCGCCAGACCGATTCGCTGTGCCCCAAGTGCGTCAAGCAGGCACGCGAGGAAATCCTCTCGGGCGAAGTCGACTACAACGTCCTCAAAGAGAAAAAGGTCGGTGAGATCCCCGCCACGGTCATCGAGCGCGATGGCGAAATCTGGATGATCAAAGATTGTCCGACCCACGGAAGGATCGAAGACCAAATGGCGATGGACGCGAAGTTCCTCGAGCACATCGAGTCGCAGTTCCCGGGCCGAGACATCGAGGCGCACAACGACGAAGAGCTCCACAACCACGGCACCTCGACCATCAAATACGGCCGCGGCGCGGTTCTCACGGTCGATCTGACCAATCGCTGCAACATGATGTGCGACCCCTGCTTTATGGACGCCAACCAGGTTGGCTTCGTCCACGAGCTCGAATGGGACGAGATCAAGACGATTCTCGACAACGCCATCACGATCAAGCCGCGCCGGCAGATGTCGGTGCAGTTCTCGGGCGGCGAGCCGACCATGTCGCCGTACTTCTTGAAGGCTGTGAAGTACTGCCGCTCGATTGGCTACAACTCGGTCCAAGCGGCGACCAACGGTATTGAGTTCGCCAAGTCCCGCGACTTCGCCGAAGCCGCCGCCGACGCCGGTATGCGCTACGCCTACCTGCAGTTCGACGGCATCGGCAACGCCACCAACCAGCACCGCAAGATCGGCAACCTGTTTGACGTCAAGGTCAAGGCGATCGACAACATGCACGCCGCAGGCATCGAGATCGTGCTGGTGACGACGATCGTCAACAACATCAACAACGAAGAAGTTGGCCCGATCATCGAGTTCGCCCGCACCAACCCTGGAAAGATCGCCTTCGTGAGCTTCCAGCCGGTCTCGTTCACCGGGCGCGATGAAGACATCACCGACGAGCGCCGCCTGAAGCAGCGCTACACGCTCAGCCACTTGGCGCACGACGTCAAGGGCCAGCTCGGTATCACTGAGCCAACCCGCGACTGGTTCCCGATCTCGGTGATGGGCTCGTTTGTCGACGCTGCTGATTTGGCTCACGGGCCGAGCGCGGAGTGGGGTCAGGTCTCCTGCGGCTGTCACCCCAACTGCGGCGTGGGCACGGCGCTGATGATTAACAAGGAGAACCAAAGCATGGCGGCGGTGGCGGAGTTCATCAACGTGCCGCAGCTCACGCAAGACATCCGGCGGGTCAACGACTCGGCGCGCAGCAAGTGGAAGACGAACATCCAGTTGGCTCTGGCGTTGCTGAAGAACTACAACCCCTACAAGGCCCCCAAGGAATTTTCACTTGCCGACCTGTTGAAGAAATTCGACAAGTCCTTCGCCTTGAGCGGCAAGAACTACGGCAAGGGCGTCGCCAGACGCAACGACCCGTGGAACTTCCTATTCGTCGCGGGCATGTGGTTCCAGGACTTGTTCAACTACGACTTCCGCCGCACGGAGATGTGCGTGATCCCCTACGGGACCCAGGAAGGCGAGATCTCATTCTGCGCCTACAACACCGGCATCGGCTGGCGGAACATCATCGAGAAGATGCACATGACCGCCACGCTATCGACCTGGTACGACGAGCACGGCCGGCACAAGATCTACGCCGGCGGCAAGAACGTCGACGACGTTGACTTCAGCCATACCTTGAACGTCGACGCCGAGACCGCCGCCCGTGGCGCACAACAGTTCGACGGCGCCAAGAACGCCCGCGAAGAGAAGATCGCGGCGCGCAACAAGAAGCTTGAAGAAGCCACGGCCAAGGGCGAGGTCCCGGTGGTCAACGGCGGCAAGTCGCAGAAGAAGATACTGTCGACCGAAGAAGAAGCGCGGCTAATGAAGATGTACCGCGAGCAGGTGCTCAAGGAGCCGCCGGCCGCCCCGTCGCTGGTGCAGATTGGCGCCCCCGCTGCGGCCCCCAAGGCCCATGCGGAAGCCGCCGGCGTGAGCGGCGACTAAGTCGCGGCGGCATCATCGCTAACTGTAGGGAAGCCTCGCCGGGAAACCGGCGGGGCTTTTTCGTATAGTCCGCGAACCATCAGGGCCGGAACGGTGTCTAAGGCACGGAGAATAGCGCGGCATACCGTACCCGCGCCTTCAAAATGTTTGTCACTCGGGTTCTTCTGGCGCTAAGCGTCTTCTTTGGCTACGTGCTACTAGCCCATGTTTGTCAAAACCCTCCGGTAAGTCTTTGAAATCAATGGATCGTGGTTTTGCTTGTGCCACTACATACGCGGTTTTAGCCCCGTGCCGCCGGGCGGGCGGCGGTCCCGGATCCCCAGCGCCTGCAACACCTGCTGGGCCCGCCGAGTTCCGCGCGTGACCAGCCGTTTGAGCTCTTGCTCGGGGAGCTCCAAATCCACCACGCGCACCGTCGCCAAGGCCCCCAGCGCCTCCTCGGCCGAGAGGTCCAAGCCCGCTTGCTTGAGCTTGCGGGCGATGGCGTGCTTGACCAACAGCGCCAGCGCCGCCACGAAAATGTGCGCCTCCACACGCGCCTTCGTCTGGTGATAGATCGGCCGCAACGCGAGCACGTCCTTGAGGTCGCGAAAGGCTCGCTCGACTTCCATCAGGTCTTTGTAGCGCGCCACGGCTTCGACCGGAGAGAGATTCTTTTCCTCGGTCTGGATCAGGTACTTGCCCTCCAGCGCCTGCTCGCGCTTGAAGTGCAGCGGGTGCAGCGAAACTCGCCCGCTTCGTACTGCCAGTCGAAATAGCGCGAGCCGTGACGTTTGGCGAGAATGCGCGCCGCCGCCGCACCCACCTTCTCGGGCGCTTTGAGGCGGCCCGACGCCACGCGCTCGACCAATGCTTCGAGCTCAACGCGCACGGCTTCCATGGCCCGCTCGCGCTGACCTTGTTCGTATTGTTTGCGCTCTTGGGAATCGACCACGAACACCCGCACGCCCGCCTCGTCGCCGGGAACCTCCTGCACGCGGGTGAGCGGCGGGTCGGACTTCTCGCTGGCCGTGATCCCGCCCGGACAGTCCTGCCAGGGGCCTTGGGCCTGCTCGATGTAGCGCGACACTTGCTCGTTGCGGCGGCGCTTGAGCCCCAGCAGATAGCCTTGTCCGCGCTCGCGAATGCCCTCCACGTTGTCAGCCGTCATCATGCCGCGGTCGCCGACGAACACCGCCCGCTCGACGCCGAAGCGTTGCTGCACGTCGTCAAGCACCGTTTCCACGGTCTGAGAGTCGCGCAAGTTGCCGCGAAACACATGATGGGCGATCGGCCAACCATCGACCCGCACCACGCCGACCAGCACTTGACGATTGCGGGGCTTGGAGTCGCGCGAATAGCCGTCGAACGCCATCCCGGCCGGCCCAGCGCCCTCGAAATAAGTCGAGGTCAGATCGTAGAACACCAGCTCGGCGCGCAGCGAAAACAGGTCGCGCAGCCTGAGAAACAACTGCTTCTCGATCAGCTCCTTGTGCGCGGCCAGGGCGTCGAGAGTGCGATACCAGCCATTGAGCTGGGCGTCTTTGACCCGCACCCGCGGACGGCGGCTGGCGAGGCGTTCGTCATCATCGGGCCAAGCGGGCAGCCAGCGTCGTCCGCGACGATCGCAAACGAACTCGGTCTCGAGCCAGCGCGCCAGGCCGTGCTCGCTGGCGGGCCGGCAGAGGCGGTTGGCGACCAGCACCAGCGCCCGATCCGCCAGCCGCGCCTGCCCGCGCCCGGGACGCGGCTCGAGCGCGTCGAGGATTTCTTCAAGTCCCAGCTCGCGCCAGGCTTGGCGAATCGCGAGCAGGCGTCCCCACCCCGGCGCCTGCTCGACCCCGAGCTGCTCGCGATCGACCCAACGGCGCGCAGGGTCGAGCAACCGAATCAGGGCGCCGAGTTGCGCCGTAAGCTGATCTTTGCGGCCCAGGCTGACGACGACCCGCTGGCGGCTGCGGCCGTTGTCATCGCGGTAGGCCTCGACCAGCTGGACGTATTCGTCGACTTTGGAGGACGAGCGGCGGACGCGGGTGAGGCGCGGGAACATGACAGCAGTGACATTACGTGTATAGCGCTCAAACAACTGACAAACCAACTATAAAAAGTCACGTAGATACAAACTACGTGACACTACAAAATGGACGCACGGAAAACCTCGACTTCCTGTTTTCACCACTTAGCGCGCCGGCACCCTCGAAAAACCGGCCGAAAATGACAAACATGGGTTAGGAATAGCGGCGTTGATCGCTCCCTAAGGGGCTGTGAAAAAATGTCCAGGCTGCCGATCCATGCGTTTGAGACCCGTTCAGGGGTCTTGCGTAATCTAGCCCAGTCCTTTAGGGCTGGGTTACCGCGCACCGGCGGAATCTTTCCCAACCCCTTGCGTTTCAATGGTTTCCTAAAGGAAACCATTGAAATACAAGGGGTTGAGTGCGATAGCCGCCTCGTCAAACCGGCCCTAAAGGACCGGCCTAGGATAAACAAGCCCCGTGAACGGGGCTCCAAGAAAGGCCCTCTGTCATTTTTTCACATCCCCTAACGGTCGCGGCTCCGTAGCAGTCGGCTCACATATTGCTCGTATCACCTCCAGCCCCTGGCGTTGCTACGCTGGGCTCCCTGCAAGCTCACT
The DNA here is from genome assembly GCA_965247515.1 of Bryobacterales bacterium. GTDB lineage: Bacteria > Acidobacteriota > Terriglobia > Bryobacterales > UBA6623. Next base: position 5,130,573 of record OZ252029.1, read on the forward strand.
GTCCACCGCCAAGGCGTAACATGAGAGTTACCCCTGCGCCCGTTCCGCCTGGAGACCCCCCTACGATGAAATCGATTCTCGGACTTGCCCTTTGTTGGTTTAGTATTTCCGCGTTCGCGCAGCCCACTCAGAAAGACGCCTTTCTGAACTTGGGCGACCGCGTCATCCCTCAAATCGCGACCGGCGGCGGAACGTTCTTTATGAGCTTCCAATTCATCAGCATCGCGACTGTTCCATCGACCGTGCAGGTCGACTTCTTCGACGGGGCGGGCCTTCCCATGGCGATCACGTATGTGCAAGACGATATCGAGGTGACGGCAACCATGCTGACCGATACCGTCGCCCCGGGCGGCATCGAGTTCGCCCGCACGACCCTTAGCTCCACCCAGCAGATCGGGTACGCGACGGTGACCAGCGCTCCGCCGCTGAGTGTGGCGGTTGGGACGGCTTTCAATCAGGTCATCCCGAATCGGCCCATATTTCAAGCTTTTGTACCGTTGTCAACCACACGCCACGATCGTTTTGCGGTTCCGTTCTTGAATCGCGGCCGTTCGACCGGTTCGATCGCGGTGGTTTCGCGCGTCGCGCAGGACGTCAGGTTCACGGCAAAGAACAACAACGGAACCGTTCTGTGCGAGGACACGCAGAGCTTCACCGAGGGCCAGCATCAGGCGTTCGTGATTCGCGATCGTCTTCCGTGCACGGATGGGATCAACGGGGTTCTCGAGGTCATCGGCGCCACGCCTGGCCTTTCCGGTTTCGGCATCACCGCCGACGACGGCGGGGCGTTTGTGACCCAGCCGGTGTTTGGGGCCGAACCGGCGCCGCTGTTGTAACGGTAGGGGAATAGCTTAGCCCTAAAATGGGGTATTTAGCTGACTCCAGTAGCTACTACATCTTGTGGGTGCGGTCGCCGGCCCAAGCGGCCTCGGCCGTCGTCTTATAGGGGCACCGGGTCGGCCGCGACCGCCTGCTACAGGCAGCGGTCCAGCGAAGCTTCAGCAGGACACTCGCGGCGCGCCTCCTCTGCCGAGGATCGAGCTTCCAACTCGACAAGCTCTCGGGGGTAGTCCTGCATGCCCCCAACCACAACATGTTGTACCGACTGGAGTCAACTAAATACCCCATAGCCCTAATACTCATTACCTAGGCCATCGATTGCACGCTGATAGCCTGGAGGGCGCCACAATCATAGCCCAGGGATTCATCCCTGGGTTCTCGGCACGACCCGTGGCGCCTCCCGCATTCCCAGGGATGAATCCCTGGGCTATGATTGTTCGACGCCGCTGGGGTCGTGATTTCGTGAGCGACCGAAAACCAGCCCTTCGCTAAAACGTATCCGTGAACAGGACGTAGCTGAACAACAGCCCCAGCAACCCCGCGAAGACGACGTAGTACGTCATCGGCAGGATCGTTCGGCGAATCAGCAAACCCTCGCGTCCGACCAGGCCCACCGTGGCGCTCGCGGCGACCACGTTATGCACCGTGATCATGTTGCCCGCCGCCCCGCCTAGCGCCTGCAAGCCCAGTACGACCAAATGCGAGACGCCAATGCGATCCGCGACGCCGTATTGGAAGAGGCTAAACATTAGATCGCTGACGGTGTTGCTGCCCGCCACGAACGCGCCCAACGCGCCGATCATGGGCGCAAAGAAAGGCCAGGTCCCTTGCGCCACGCTCGCCACCCAGGCCGCCAAGACCAGCGGCATGCTCTCGAGGCCCGACTCGTTCACGTGCGAATCGATGAAGACGCGGACCAGCGCGACCGCGAAGATCAGCGCGAACGCCGGCCCGGCCAGCATCTTGACTGAGTCGACCCAGGCCTTCTTGGTTTCTTCGCCGCTCATGCGGTGAAGCCAGACGGTCGCGAGTGAAACGATCATGAAAATCGTCCCCGGCAGGTAGAGCGGCTGAACTCCCTGCGACAAAGTGGTTCCCAAGATGTCGGACCAAGTGTATTGAATCGAGGACAGCCACTGCTTGAACGGCAGGAACGGCAGGCGCGTGAGCACCAATAGTCCGGCGACCAGCACGTACGGCGTCCAAGCTCGAGCCAGGGTCATGTTGGGGCGTTCGTCGCCGACCTCGCCGCTGATGGTTCCCATCCATTCCGGCTCCCACTTTGACTTTTCAGGGAAGTTCCAGGGCTCGCCCTCGGGGAGGAACAAGCCTGCTCGCGCGGCCGGGACAACGATTGCGAGCCCGATCAGCGCGCCAAGCAAACTCGGGAACTCCGGTCCCAGCGTTAATGCGATCGTCACGTAGGGGACGGTGAACGCCAACCCGCCGAACAGCGCGAACTTCCAAATCTTGAGCCCTTCGCCGAACGTGCGACTCTCTGAGAAGAAGCGTGTCAACATGCCGCAGATGATTATGGGGATCAACGTTCCGACGATCGCGTGAGGGATGGCCGTGAAGACTCCGATCTGAAAGACGAAGTCGGTGTAGCTCATGCCGACATCGGCGATCGCGTTCTCGACTAATGGCACGTTCAACGACTGTTGCATCCCGACCAGAATCGGCGTCCCGACCGCGCCGAAGCTAACTGGAGTCGACTGGATGATGAGCGTCGTCATGACCGCCGCCAGCGCCGGGAAGCCTAACGCCAACAGCAGCGGACCCGCAACCGCCGCCGGCGTACCAAAGCCGGAGGCGCCTTCGATGAATGACCCAAACAGCCACGCAACAATGACGGCCTGAACGCGCCGGTCGCGCGAGACATCCATGAATCCGCGTCGAATCGTCGCAGCCGCGCCGCTTTCCTTCAAAGTGAACAACAGTACGATCGCCCCGAAGATAATCCACAGCAGGGTGCCCGCGATCACCACCCCGCGCAGACTTGCCGCCGCGGCGTGGATCGTCGGCACTTTCCAGAACCAGAGCGCGAACGTGACAGTCATCACATAAGCGACCGGCATGGCGCGCGTGGCGGGCCAGCGCAGCACAACAAGAAAGAACATGACCGCCAGAATCGGCAGAATGGCAATGAGGGCGTGAAATCCGGACGCGGGATCCATAGTGGGCCGAGGTTACGCGGTCGGGGAAGTACATGTCAAGCTGAGCCGTAGTATTGTGTCGAGGCCGCGTAGAATGGGCGCATCCGAATGACGCGTTACTGGCACGCGCTGCGACGACAGTCGATCGGGCAGATTCTTTCTCGACTACGGCATCAGACGTCGATGCTCGCGTTTGATCGGGTCCCTTGGTTAGGGCCAATCGCATTCGGCGGGGACGAAAGCCTCGCGCGTTCCGCAGCCTTCGCCTACCCCCACGCTGCATCGGCGATCGTCGGAGGCTGGCTTGGCGGCGGCGAGTTCGAGTTCCTGGGCGAGCGACGCAAGTTTGAAGGCCGAATCGACTGGAACCCCAGCGGAGCCTCCCTGCTCTGGCGGTTTCACCTGAACTACTTCGATTGGGCGCCTGGGCTGGCGACCGCGGACGAGGCCGCGCTCGACGGACAGGTCTCCAGTTGGATCGCGCAGAACCGCCTCGGCCGCCAACCGCCCTGGCATCCCTATCCGACGTCTCTGCGCCTGGTGAACTGGATTCGGGCCATCGCGGCTGCTCGCTTAGACCGTCCCGACTGGCAAAGCTCGCTGGCGCGCCAAGCCGCCTTCCTCGAAACGAATCTAGAAAAACACTTGGGCGGAAACCACCTCATCGAAAACGCCTTCGCACTGCTGGTCGCCGGCTACTTCTTCGATGGCGACTCCGCTCGCCGCTGGCGCGAGGTCGGCCTACATTTGCTGGCGGAGCAGCTTCAGGTCCAAGTGCTCCCCGACGGTGGGCACTATGAGCGTTCTCTCTCCTATCACTTCCGAGTGAATCTGGTCTGTCGAGAGGCGATCGCGCTCCTCTCGCTCAATGGTGCGGCCGCGCCACGGGCGTTTCTCGAAGCGGATGCGAAAATGGAACGCTTCTTGTTGGGCTTGTGCCACGAGGACGGCAACATTCCGCTCTTCCATGATGCGCAGCTCATCGGACCCGAGCAGTGGCAACGCTTCCACCGACTAAGACCGGGCGTCTGACGGCCTTCCCGGCCTCGGGCTACTACGCCTTCCGCCAAGAATGCGGCACGCTCATCGCGGACTTCAGCGCTCCGGGCGGCGAGTCCAACCCCGGACACCGTCACGCCGGCATCTTCTCCTACGAAATCTCAAGCGGCGGCCAGCGCATCGTCGTCGATACTGGAACCCCGACCTACGATCCCGGAGACGAGCGCCAGTCCATTCGCGGGACTGAATCTCACAACACCGTTCGGATTGGACAAAGTGACCAGTTTGAGGTCTGGCGGAGCTTCCGCGTCGGCGCCACGGCCTCGGTGCACTCGGTTCGATCCGGCGAACAGAATGGCTACGAATACGTGACCGGCTCGCACGACGGTTATCGGCGGTTTGGGGCTATTCATCGTCGTTCAATCGTCGCCCTGGGCGATAACGGCTGGCTGATCGTCGACGAAATAACCGCAGCAGCGGAACGGACCGCCGAAAGTTTCATCCATCTGCATCCCAACATCAGGCCGCGCGCCCAACGCCGAACGGTGCGATTGGACCTTGGGACCCTAACCGTCATTGAAGGCCCCGACCCGGCCGTCGAAGACTCGGTCTACGCCGAGCGACTCGGGCGACGTCGGAAAGCGAGCCGGCTCGCCATGAGGGGCGTGGTTTCCTCGCGTACGCGCTGGGCGTACTCGATTACTCCAACTCCAGCCGACGCTACTATCGCGATCGACGAGATCATGGCCGGGGGAGTACTCTTAGAGCCAAACCCCTAAAGGTAGTAGATGCTTTGAGTTAGACTAGTCGTAGCCCGATTCGTGCTGAGTCTAATCTACTTGGCGGCGCTATCTTTCGCCTTCTGCGTCGTGCTAACGCCGCTGACGCGAAATTTGCTTCGCAGGACTGGTCCGCTTGATCGGCCTGATCGAGGCCGCAAGAGGCACTCTAGCGCGGTTCCGCGGCTGGGCGGCCTGCCGATTGCGTTGTCAATGGCGGCGTCACTCGCGATTTTTCACTACATCCCTTGGGGTGGATCCGCCGCTCTTACTTCGGCGCTAGGACAGGTCGGGCCGCTGTTACCGGGAATCGTTTTGATTTTTGTGGTCGGGGCGCTCGATGACCTGTTCGATCTCGGTCCGTGGCAGAAGCTAGCTGGCCAATTCCTGGCGGCGAGCTGGCTCTTCTATTCGGGCTTGCGCATCGAGTCGGTGGCCGGCAACTACTTCGGAGAGATGCCTTAGCTGACGTTCCCACTGACGGTTTGCTGGCTGCTTGCTTGCACGAACGCGTTCAACTTGATTGACGGCCTCGACGGGCTTGCATCGGGGGTCGGCTTTTTCGCGACCGTGACAATGCTGCTCGCGGCGCTGCTGCAGGGCAACGTCGAGATGCAGATTCTCACGGTCCCACTGGCAGCGGCGCTGCGGGCTTTCCTGCGTTACAACTTCAACCCGGCGTCGATCTTTCTGGGCGACAGCGGCGCCATGCTGATCGGGTTTTCGTTGGGAACCTACGGAATCATCTGGTCGCAGAAGTCGGCGACGCTGATTGGTTTTGCCGCACCGGTGGTCGCCTTGGCGTTTCCGATTGCTGAAACCCTAATCTCGATCGTGCGGCGATTCCTTCGCGGACATCCTGTCTTTGAAGCAGACAGCGGACACATTCACCACCTACTGCTCGAGCGCGGCTTCGGCCCCAGGCAAGTAGCCGCGATGATCTACGGCGTTGCCGCGGTTTCGGCTGGCGTGTCGTTGGTGCTCGCACAGCCCGCGATTCGCGACCGTGGCGTGATCTTGATCGCTTTTTGCCTGCTAGCCTGGTTCGCGTTTCAGAAACTGGGGTACACCGAGTTCACCTCGGCTCGCAAGGTTCTGCTCGGCGGCGCCGTTCGGCGTCTCGTCGCTTCCGACATTCGAGTTCAGCGACACTCGTCCCGGATCTCGGGCGCGCGGTCGTTTGAAGACTGCTGGAGCGCTACCACTGAGGCCCTTCGCGACCTGGGCTTCCGGGAGGTCTCGATCGAATCGCTCGACGACGATGGAATGTCTCGCTGCGAGGTTCTGGCCGAATCGAGCAACGGCGGGACGCTTGACTCTTGGAGTATGCGGTTCCCACTCGATCTCGATACGCCTACCTTCTTAACCATTTCCGGCAAGCTCGACGACGAGGACCCGCAGTACGTACTACAGCCCATGATTGCAACATTGCGGCGAGAGCTGTCACGGCACATCCGCAATGCCCAATCGGCGAGGACAACCGTGCCGGCGCCGGGAGCGCGCCGGTAGCCATCAACCGCGAAGCATGGCTGTGCGGCTGGGGCGAAGCTTGGCGAAATCGGCCCCGGAGATGACGTAGTACCAACCGGCGAAGCGGTCGCGCAGTTCCTCGTGGAGCTCCTTGCTCTTTTCGTCGAGCTCGGCATCCTCGCCCGCGTATTGCGTCTCGCGGTCTTCGCTGTAACTGGCCGCGATGAGCAGGAAGCGGCGTTCGCCTTCGCCTTCCGCGTCGGTTTTCTGCCCGGATTGCGCGATCTCGCCGAATTGCAGGGTGTAGCGAATGCCAGCCTTCGAGTCGACGATGATTTCGCCTTCGTTGCCGAAGATTTGGCCTGTCCCGCCCAGGTAGAAACCCTTCTGGACGAGCGCTTGTGCGGCGGCCATCGAAGGCGTAATTGAACCGCGGCCCTTGAGGTCTTCGGTGAGGAACTCGGGCTTGGGCTGCACATCGACGATCTTGAGGCTGTCGAGCGCACCGGTGAGGTCGCTCATCGTGGTGAAGTTGGCCTTGCGGCTGCCGAGCATCCAGTCACTATCCTTCTTTTCGAGCGTGAAGGTCTCGCGTGGCCGGATCATGGCCCTGCCGAACTGCTCTTGGACGGCGTAGTTATTGATCGTGATGCGACGCAGGTCGGCGGCGAAAACCTTGAGCAGGTCGGTTTCGATCCAGTCTTGGAAGGCGGCTGACGGGTCGACGTCGGTCTTCACCGCGTAGGTGCGGCGCTGGCCGGGAACCCGCATGTATTTGTGTCCGGGCTTGCCGTCGACCGTCTTGCCGATGACAAAATCGGCCAACACGTTGTCGTCGCCGTCCTTGAGCGTGACGCGTTTGCCGCGCCCGACCAGTGAGGTTGCGCCCTCGTCGAACGGATCGATGACGCCGTAGTCGGCATGGTCTTCGACGCGTTCGGAGATGACGATGTCCTTGCGAAGCTCGACCAGGGCCCCGGCGGTGTCGGCGAGACGATCCGCGGCGTCGGCGGGGTAGTTGTTGTGCGAAGGCAAGATCCACTGGTTGTCGGTGAACTCGACCTTCAGCGGAGTCGCCGTGGCGGATTCTTCGTCGTAGTCAATGACCTCGATCGCCTTGGGGGCTTGCGGGTCGGTGAAGTTGGGGAAGAACAGCTCGCCTTGGTCGTTAAAGATATCGGGCGACGATGCGCCGGGGTCGACGACCATGGCCGCCGTCGCGAGAACGGCGGCGCCTAGGCAGAAGATTAGGGTTTTCTTCAGTTCGTCCATTGCGTTAACTCCAGTCGAGAATTCGGGCTTGGCATGCCAAGCCCCTACGGGCGGATTCCGGCGGCGAGTCGTAGGGGCGAGGCATGCCTCGCCCGCCGCGTACGCTATCCGACCAGCCGGTCACGTGAAACTCCTGTTTGCTCGCGCCGCAGGCGCCGGGCGGATACGAATAGAAACAACGCAAACGCCGGCACGGGGGACAGCGCCACGGCGGCGATCTTGATCGAGTTTTGGATGCGCCGGACCGACATCTCCATTCCGGCCTTGCTGCGGTCGGTCAAGCGCTGCTTTTCGTCTTCGATGTTTTTTCGCGAAACCGTGAGTCGCCGGTTTTCGATCTTCTGCTGGTTGGCGATCATGATCTGCTTCGTACGGACGTCGAGGTCGGTCCGGCCTTGCAGCTCGGCGACAGACGCGTCGAGGCGTTTTTGGGCTTCTTCGAGTTGAGACTCCGCGTTGGCTTCGGCTTGTCGAGTTTCTTCGAGCCGTTGCTCTTCGTAATCTTTGGTCAGCCCTTCGACGGTGGAGAGAGTGCGATGCCGGCGGCGGCGTTTGCGTAGGTCGATGAACGATTCATCGCCCGCCAGGTGGTCGACCGCGTTGAGCAAGAACGTCACGTTGTCGAAGTTGAGGCTTTCAACGCCCTGACGGCGCAACTGGAAGAACTGTTCGCCCATCACGTCGACATCGGCGATGACGATGGCGTTAACGCCGTCCTCGCCTTCGCCCTTGGCGCGGGCGGCTAGGACGTAAGTCTCTTCGTCTGGCTCGTGCGGCAGGTTGGTCGCCAGCTGCACGCCAAAGATCGACTGCTGAACCAGCCGGAACCACAGCGTCGTGCCCGACTCGCCTCCGGTACGGGCTAGCGGGGTGAATTCGACGTCGGAGCCTTCCTTGGCCTTGAGCGAGCCGCCGTAGAGGAAAACGACTTCCTGAAGGCCGGAGCTCACCGAGTGCTCGGGGTTGAATTGGTCGTCGTCGTTCTGCGCGCTGACGAAGACCACCTCGGGCGGCAGGGTCCGGAACTGCGGGTGTGGGTTGTACTTATCCCACGCGATGCGCTCGGTCGCCCACTCGATGCCGAGCTCGTCCATCACAGGCCGCAGGTTGGCGGGCTGGCGCTGGGGCTGGCCTTGTTGGAATGGGCTCGGCGGAACCTGTTGCGGCGATTTCTCGATGTCGAAGGCCGGCAGCGGGTCCACCAGCAGCAGCGTCGGATTGCCGGCTTTGACCCAGTCGGTGAGCTTCGAGACGTCGCCGGTTTGTAGCGTGTTTGGCAGGACAACCATCAACACGTCGAGATCCGAGGGGTAATCTTGCGCCGGCTCGACTTGGACGACTTCATATTGCTTCTTGAGCTCTTGGACGATTGACCACTCGACCGTCCGGCTGCGGGCTTGGAAGTCGAATCCGCCAAACAGCTCGATGCCGGTCTTGAGCACGCCGACTTTCTTGCGTTCGGCCTGCGCGACGACGCGGACCGACCGCATCAGCTCGTATTCGACCGGGAGCCCCAAGTCGAAGAACGGGATGACGACCTCCTCCGAGCCAGCGGTGAACGAAACACCCATGAAGATGTCGGTCGGGCCGCCGCCGGTTTGCTCAAACAGAGGGATCTGCTGCGGGCGGATGTTGTAGCGATCTTGAGCTTCGGTCGCCTCGTCTGTGTACTTCTCGGTCATGACGACTCGAGCATGAATCTTGTCCCCGCCGATCGAGTCGAACTGGCGCAGTGTTGAAATGATGTTGTTGCGGGTCTGCAGATAGCGCCGTGGGACGCCCGGGCTCAGGTAGGCGTGGATGAAGACGGGCTTCTCGGAATCGAGATTCCGGATCAGTTCCTTCGTGCTGTCCGATAGCGAGTGGATCTGCTCGGAGGTGACGTCGACTCGCCCGCCGAGCCGCGACGTCAGGATGGTCACGGCCGCCACCGCGACGACCAACGCCACTCCGCGGGCCCCGTAATGCCTCCCCAGCGGCGGCGCGTCTTTGCCGGTCTGCCAATGCCTGCGGCCCAGCAAAGCGACGTTCAGATAAAGCATCGCCGCCGTGAAGCAGAGGAAGTATAGGATCCCAGACATTGGAACGACGCCGGTGGCGAAGTCTCGGAACTGCTCGATGAATGAGAGGCTCTCGATCAACCGCGCTAGTCCGCCGGTAACCAGAACGCTCGCGTTATGAATAAACACCGGCACGGCACTAAGCAATGCACCCAGGATGAACGCAACGGTTAGGTTCGAAGTCAGCAACGACCCCAGCATTCCGAGCGTGATCAGCGCCGCGCCCATCAGCCAGTAGCCGAAGTAGGTCGAGAACAGCAGGCCGAAGTCCGGGCTGCCCAGAAAGAGCAGCACAATCACATGGCTCAGCGAAAACGCGAGCGAGATCGAATAGATCGCGAGCATCGACAAGTACTTGCCGAAGACGATGTCTTGATCGGTCGCGGGCAGTGTCAGCAAAAGCTCATCCGTTCCGTTGCGCTTTTCTTCCGCCCAAGCGTTCATGGTGATCGCCGGGATGAAGAACACCAGCAGATACGGGATAAACGAGTTCAGCGGATCGAGGTTGGCGAGGTTGTTGAGGAAGAACGATTCCTGCCAGAACGCCGATACGGCGCTGAGGAACACGAACAGCGTGATAAAAACGTAGCCGGTCGGGCTCGAAAAGTAGCTCGTCAGCTCACGGCGAAGGATCGCCTTTGGTAGATGCCATGTGTCGCTCATTGGGCGTCCTCCGCTGACAGCGGCGGTTCTTCCGCCGCTGGGGTTGTCTCAGGTTCAGGCGGCGGCTCGGGTTCAGGTTCAGCCGGCGGCGACGTGAGCCGGTGGAACGCGGCTTCCAGACCTTCCTCGCCGGCCATCTCAGCTGGGGCGCCGTCGAACACGATGCGTCCTTCGTTGATCAGCAGCACTCGGTCGCAGACCGCTTCGACCTCTTGCAGGATGTGGGTCGAAAGCAGGACGGTTTTCGTCTCGGCCAACTGGCGGATCAGCGTGCGGACTTCGCGAATCTGATTCGGGTCAAGACCGCTGGTGGGCTCGTCCATGATCAAGATCTCCGGCTCATGGAGCAGCGCCTGCGCCATGCCGACACGCTGGCGGTAGCCCTTCGAGAGCTTGTGGATGCTCTTTTCGATCACCGTGTTGAGATGGCAGGTTTCGACCACCGCATCGATCCGCGCGCGCAGTTGGGCATTCGCGAGGCCGCGTGCTTGGCCGAAAAACCGCAGCAGCTCGAGAGGCGTCATCTCGGGATAGAGAGGACCGTTTTCGGGAAGGTAGCCGAGCTTCTCGGCCGCTTCTATGCGGCGTTTGGAAATGTCAAGGCCGCCAATGCTGGCGCTGCCGGAGCTGGGCGTCAGATAGCCGGTAAGGATCTTAAGTGTGGTGGACTTGCCCGCGCCGTTGGGTCCGAGAAAGGCGGCAACTTGGCCGGCCGGGATTTCGAACGAAAGGTCCCGAATGGCGGCGAAGTTTCCGTACAGCTTGCTCAGGCCGGCGGCTTGGATCGCAGCCGTGCTTGTTGAGTTCATAGTGAAAACTGCCTTGCAATTGAGAACAGGAAAGAGTCTCAGGGACTCGCTAGATACCTGGCGCGAGCCCGCCACTAGCGGCCGGCTCAAGCCCCAGGTGCGAGACCCTACTTCCACATATATACCTATTCATGTCAAGCCGACTCAAGTGGGGCCTTTCGCGCTGGATCTACAATAAGAACGATGCGCTTGCTCTCGCTCCTCCTCGTCGCCTGCTCCGCCGGCGCTCAACTCTATAATCCCAAGACCGAAGTCGCTACCGTGAACGGGCAGCCGATCCTCGAAAGCGCGCTCGACGTCCGGGGCGAGCTGATCCAACTGGAGCAGAAAGCCTATCAGACGCGGATCAGCGCGATTCGTGAGGCGATTGCCGCAAGATTGCTCGACATCGAGGCCGAGCGCCAAGGCATGTCGGTCGAGAAGATGATGGAGACCAAGGTTTTCGTCGACATTAAAGCTCCGACAGACCTCGAAGTCGATGCGTTCTATAACGCACAAAAGGCCCGGATTCGCCAGCCGCTCGAGGAGGTTCGTCCGCAGGTCGAAGCGCTGGTGCTACGCATTCGACAGCAAGAGGCCACGACGAAGTTTATCGAGAAGCTGCGCGAGACGAACGACGTGAAGATCCTGATCGATCCTCCGCGGCTCAAAGTTGATCTCACCGCGGCTCCGATGCTGGGACCACGCGAAGCGCCGGTGACGATCGTCGAGATTTCGGATTTCCAGTGTACGTTCTGCCGGAAAGTGCAGAGCACGATCGGCGAGCTGCAGGAAAAGTACGGCGACAAGGTCCGCTGGTCGTTCAAGGATTTGCCCTTGGTGAGCATTCACCCTGACGCGAAACGCGCCGCCGAGGCCGCCAGGTGCGCCGGCGACCAAGGGAAGTTTTGGGAGTATCGCAAGGCCATGTTTGCGACTTCGAATATCAACTCGGATCTACACCCGAAGACGGCCAACGAGTTAGGCTTGAATCGTGAATCGTTCGACGCTTGCCTGGATTCATCAAAATACGCCAAGGCAGTCGAAGCCGACGCGGCCGAAGCGCAGAGCCTTGGCATCAGCGGGACGCCGGCGTTTTTGATCAACGGGGTTTTGCTTTCCGGGGCGGTGCCGCTCGAGTCCTTTACCGAAGTCATCGACCGCGAGCTGGAAAGGGCGGAATAAGGCGCCCGAGGTTAGACGCTTGCTTAGGGGCCGTGAACCAAACTGCCGGCGAGCACCCGTCGAAGCACGTCAACGGTTTCTTTCACGGCTCTTTACGCGCTCCTGAGCCAGCGGCTCTACCTATAGGCCGACCCGAAGTTACCGTGCCGTCCCTCGTCTCCGTCGTCATTCCGGCGTATAACCCGGAGCCGTTTCTCCTTGAGACGATCGCCAGCGCAGAGGCGCAGACTCACCCCAACTGCGAGGTCGTTGTCGTCGATGACGGCTCGGATAGGCCTGAGTCGCTGGAGCTGCTAAGCCAAGTCGAAGGCCCGGGCGTCCGGCTGATTCGCCAAGACAACAAGGGACTCGCCGGTGCACGCAATACCGGGATCCGGCACGCTCAGGGCGAATACGTCGTTCCGCTCGACGCCGACGACCTGCTCGAACCTCAGATGGTCGCGCGCTGCGTTGAGGAGCTCCACGCGAATCCCGACGCGGGTTTCGCTTACTTCGACTACACCGTGTTCGGTGATACGAACTACGTCGAGCGGCCGGGTGAATACAACCTCTACCGTTTGCTCAACGAAAACTTCATGGCCTGCTGTTGCTTCGTGCCCAAGTCCGTCTGGGAGCAGATCGGCGGATACGACGAATGGCACCGCTGGGGCTACGAAGACTGGAGTTTTTTCATCAACTTGGGCAAGAACGGCTACTTCGGACGCTACATCCAGGAGCCGTTGTTCCGCTATCGAACACATGGGCGGGGGCTGCACGACATCGGGCTCGAACGGCACGAGTCCAACTGGGCTCATATGGAGCAGGCGCACCCACAGGCGCTTTCGCCCCAAGGCCGGTTGCGAATCAAGCGCGAGTGGGCGCCTTCGATCTGCGTGGTCCAGGGCCGGGGCAGCGGGCTCGACCTGTCGCGGCAGACGCTTCAGGACTATCAACTCTTGAGCAACGTCGGCGAGGCCGAAGCTCTAACGAAGACCCGGGCGTCATGCTTCTTGTGGCTGACCGGCGACGTTTCACTCAAACCTCAGACGCTCGAAGAATGCGTTTGGGGCCTTCAAGACGCCGAGTGGGTGAGCTGGCGCGACACCGGCGCCGCGCCTCCGCCGTCGCTGGAGCGTTGCGCGGGCCCGCTCGGCATTTCGCGAGAGGCGATGGAGTGGCCTGAGCCGAAGAAGAGCGGGCGGGTCCGCCGGTTGAACTGGAAGTGCCGCGCGGGTCGCGGCGCTGGGCCCGCCGCTGTCGTGGCAACAGCTGGACCACAAGTCGAAAAACCAGCGACGCCGGCGCCGTCGTCGCGTCTGCGCAGGCACCTGGAAAACGCCGAGCTGCTCTCGGCTGATGCCTGGGTCAAGCACCCCGTACGGTCGGCCTTGCGTCTGGTCCCACTGAGGGCGAAGGAGAGGGTCAACGAGTTGGTCGGGAAGCCGGTCTTCGACTTGAGTTTCTACCTCAAGTTCCAGCCGAGATCCGTCTTGATCGACGGTAACTTGATCGAGCGGCTCGATTATCTGACCTTGCCCAAGGGAACCCGCAAGCGGATCGGCTTCTTCACCCCCAACCTAGGCGTCGGCGGGGCTGAGCTCGTGCTACGCGAAATCGTCGGCCAAGCCGATCGCTCAGATGTCGAAATCGTGTTAGCGGCGACCCATTCGAAGGATTCGCGGATGCTCCCCGAATGGCGCGAGCTTGCTGACTGGGTGTACGACATTGGCAAGCTGGTTCCGCAAGAAGGGGCGGCGAAGTTTCTCTATTCGCTGGCGCTGAACTGGGAGCTCGACGCCTTGGTGGTTCAGAATGCCCCGGTCGCCTATGCGGTTCTGCCGGCTCTGAAGGAGAAACGGCCGCGTCTGCAGGCGGCGGATGTGCTCCATGCGGTCGACGACAACTGGGATCTGTTCTCGGCTTCACTCGAGGTCGCGGAACATCTGGACCGGCGCGTGGTGATTTCCGAGGCGGGGAAGAATCGGCTGCTCGAAATGGAGATCCCTGCAGACCGGGTCGTCCACATTCCCAATGGCGTCGACCTCGAGCGCTTTTCGCCCAACCGTGATCGGGGCGACGCGTTTCGCCGAGCGTTCCGGATCCGGCCCGATCAGGCGGTGATTGGGTTTATTGGGCGGCTCGACGAGATCAAGCGGCCGCTCTTGCTGCCGTCGGTGGCGCACGAATTGAGCCGCGTCGCGCCAGAGCTTGATTACATCTTCGTCGTCGCCGGAAGCGGCCCGGAAGAAGCGGCGCTGCGCTCAAAGATCGACGGACGTATGAGCGATCGCTTTCGTCTGATCGGAGCGACCGATCGGCCTGAAGACTTGCTGGCCGCGGCGGATGTGCTGATCATTCCCTCGGCCGGGGAAGGCGTCCCACTCGTCCTGCTCGAAGCCCTTGCCAGCGGGACTCCGATTGTAGCGAGCCGGGCTGGAGCGATCGAAGAGGCGCTCGATGACTCTACTGGAATCCTCGTCGAGCCCGGGCAGTATGAAGAGGTCCGTCTGGCCGAGGCGCTTGCGGAGTTAGTCGGTGACAAAGCTCGCCGCGCCGTAATGGCGACCGCCGCGCGGGCGAAAGCGGTCGAGTGCCATGACTTGGAGAAGGCTCGAGACCGCTACCGGCTCTTGATTCAGGACTTAGTCGGGTAATGTCAATAAGATTATGATTCGCGTCCGTTGAGCCCGGCGGCGGCGCTGGCGGGTTGAAAACTAGCTCAAGCGTCTCCCGTGAACATTGGCCTACGGACGCCCGCCGCCGGCCCCGGCATCGAGCAAGGAGTCGTCAGTGACGCCCTGGTCAGCGTGATGGACATCGCGGCCACCTGCATCGACTACGCCGGCGCGGTAATCCCAGCCGACATGGACAGCCGCTCGATGCGACCGCTGCTCGAAGGCCAAACCGGCTCCCACCGCGAAGTCCTACTCAGCGGCCTCAACCCCTGGCGAATGGCCTTCGATGGCCAATACAAACTCGTCCGCGGCTACGATCTCGAGTTGCAGGGCTACTACACCCCCGACACAATGCCGGCCTACAGGGACGTAATGCATCAAGCCTGGTCTACGACATGCTTGAAGACCCGCTCGAGAACGTGAACATTGCAGACAAGGCGCCCGAGGTAATCGAGCAGCTAACGCCGCACCTCCGTGCGTAGATCAAAGAACCGTTAGAATCAAGACCATGAGCGCGACTCTTGCCAAAGAATTCGTAACCGTCGAAGAGTACGCACAGCTGCCCGACGGCGAATGGCAGAAGTGGGAATTGAGCAATGGGGAATTGGTTCCACGCTATGGAGATGAAATGGGAGCACGAACCGATCACAATTCGATTCGAGACGAAGTAAGGGTCGACCTGGGCAACTATCTGCGAGCTAACCCGATCGGTCGCGCGATCACGGAGCAGGATTTTCAACTCGCGGACGGAGTTGTGCGACGGCCGGACTGCTCGGTGATCCTTCGCGAAAACCTCGGCCTCATCGCCGACAGCCCGGCGATCGTCCCGGGCCCGCCTGATTTGGCGATCGAGGTTGTCTCTCCCAGCAACCGGGCCGAAGATGTAGAGCTCAAGATCAACCAACTGCTAGAGAGTGGTTGCAAGCTGGTTTGGGTGATTTACCGTCGACTAGGAAGAGTCGTCATCTGCGAACCGCAAGGGCGCCGGCGTGAAGTCGGGGTCCACGCAGCTCTCGAAGCGCCGGAGCTGCTACCAGGTTTCCGGCTCGAGCTCGGCAAGCTCTTCGAGCGCTCACGGCTTGCGGAACCCGCTCCCTTGCGGTCGCGGCTCTGACGCCCTGCGGGTAACGATTTCCTCGCTACGTCAGAGCCGCCGTCTGTTAACTGAAGAGTGTTGGGGCTGTAACTGATTTAGAATCAGTAGATCTTCGTCGACGAATCGTGTAATGGCACCTGTCCCCTTTGAGCCCCTTTTCTTGGGCCCGTTTCTGTCAAGCCCCCCTATGGTGCGGGTAAATCCGGTCGAATCCGGGTGATTGCGGGCAGTTGCGGCGGGTTGGGTGTAAGCCAAGCTACGTGGCCGGCCGGTTTTGCGGGTGCGCGGTGAGCCTCCAAGGGAAGAGTAACATAGGGCGGACTGGTTAGCGGGATCTTGTGTCTCTAAAGGACGCCGTATCAATAACTTGCGTTATCTGATGGGTTGTGATGGCTAGCCGGCGGCGACAGGGGCGTGGATATGGTTGGTCATTAGGGTCTTGAGGTAGAAGAGGCGGCCGGCGTCGGAGCGGAAGACGGTTTGGCGGTTGTTGCCGCGTTGGGTGATGTGGTGTGGCGAGCCGGGGAGGACGAGGCGTTTTTCGCGGGGAATGCGAGCAGTCTATGGCCACATGCAGATCTCTGTAAATGACTGGTGTATAAAGATTTGCTCAATTCTGTCCCTGTCCCGAATCTTCCCCTGTCCCGAATCTTCCTCGAATGTTCCTGTCCCGTGTGTCCCCGATCTGTCAACGCCCTGAGAAGCGTATCGGGCCTGACTGTACGATCCTGCCAGTGAAGAACTCAACAAGATCAGCATCATAGACGGCACCGTTGTACACCCACGCCCCGCCGTAGCTTTTTGCGAAGCTTACAACGTACGGCGATGGGCAATTCTCGAACGTCGTGTAGACCTGGTTGTCGGGGACCCTGGGGTGTGCCATCACGACCGTCGGCTGTTTACACTGTTGCGAAGTGAACTCCTCCAGCGCCAGCTTTTTGAGGCCCTCAAGCTCCGAGATCGGCGCCAACGGCTTAGATGGCCAGCCTGGAATTTCAGGCAGTTCCACTTGAATCTGGTAGCGACGCTCCTCAATACGCGGACCAGCCTGGGGTGCCGGTGGTCCAGGCAAAACGAAGCGTGATGGGTCAATGTAGCTGACCTTTTCGTTCGTCTGATCGCGATTCTTGTCGTCAACCGGGCCCTCCTGAACCCACGTGACCGGCAGGTTTGAACTATCCTCTTCCATCTGAAAGAGGCGATCAAGAGCTCGCTCAATACAGTCGGGCAGACAGGGGTCGTCCAAGAAGATTTGGGCCCCCCTTCGGGCCACCGCAGGCTGCGTTGAAAGCCGATACATTGCGCAGGTTAGCCAATCTTGAACGCAAAAGGCGTACACCGGCCCCCGCTGCGCCACCTCGAGCGTGCCAGTGGAAGGGCCAGCGCTAGGGTAGAACGGTTTCTTCCAGTAGGACTTCCATTGCACCTCGCGGGCGAAGTCCTCGAACATTGTGAGCACATGTGAACGTGCGCTAGCTGTGGGCTGCCCTAACACGATTCCCGGACTTAAACAATTCAACAATATGAACGCCCAGATCAGCGGCTTGAACAGGGATACTCGCCTGCCTGTGTTCAATAACTCGGTTGGGGTGACTCCTCGAGAAGACTGCATTTTCCTTTCACATATCTCGGACGGCATCATTTGGGCTATCCTCACTATTCTGGCCGAGTCTTGATCATTATTGGTCAGGACCCTCAAAAGCTGGCCCCTGGCTCGCGGCCGGGGCGTAGTTGAGGGTGTACGGGCTCGCCCGAGCGTAGACCGCGCGTTATCGCAGCACCGGCAAGAAGACCGTCTGGCTAACCACCGTCCCAGCGCGCAGAACCAAACGCAGTAGCCCGGTTTGCGCGTCGATCGACAGCTCGAAGTTGACCTGATAGGCCGAGACCAGCCCCGGCGCGTAGTAGGCGCCGTGATTAACCGCTTCCGCACCTTCGATCGTTACCGTCACCTCCGCCTGGACTTTCGCCAGCGGAGAGGACGGTCCCGGCACGTTCGCTTGCAGGAGCTGATCCGTCGGACCGAGGCCCGTCACGAATAACAGGATCACCTCGCCCGGCCGTGCCGGGTTCTCGCGCGTGACGAGCGTGAAGTCGGCGTGGAGAGCCGCGGCGAGCCGCTCGCCGTTGATGAAGACTTCGAATACTCCAGGCTGCAAGGCGGTGATGGGGACCCCGGTGACGATCGTCGACGAGCCGTT
This sequence comes from Bryobacterales bacterium, assembly GCA_965247515.1. Classification (GTDB taxonomy): domain Bacteria; phylum Acidobacteriota; class Terriglobia; order Bryobacterales; family UBA6623. Next base: position 5,148,736 of record OZ252029.1, read on the forward strand.
GTTGCAGACTTCGATGGTCGCGGTCCCCACGGCGATGACGAAGGGGACTTGGAAGTTGATTTGCTCCTGCCCATTCACATTCGCGATCGAAAAGATCGGCGCGGCGACCCCGTTGATCAGGATCTTGATGCCACTGAGCTCGATGGGGAACGGGAACGGGGCTACCACGACTCCATTGACGCCTTCGACGAGGCCGACCCCAAAAACGGTCCCGGTGCTGCCGGGCGTGAGACCCAACTGGAAACTCGCCCCGTTGACGAAGCTTTGCACCGTCACGGATGGAACACGGCCCACCACGATGAGAACGAACCGGACGACGACGCCCTCCGCTTCAGCCTCGGCTACTACCTCGCCCAGGTTGGGCCCCGCGCGAACCATCGTCATCGCATCGCCATCCGCGTTGGTGACGGCGTTGATGGGATTGAACGTGGCTTGCCCAGGGCTGGCCCGGAAGCGCACGTTCACCCCCGCTACCCCTTCTCCGGACGAGCTCGTCACTCGAACGACCAAAGGCTGGGCGGCAACTTGGTCGGCGGCGACCTGCTGACGGTCGCCGCTGTGGGCGGTGACGTTTCGGGGTACGTTGGTCACCCGCACCGTGAAGGTTGCCGGCTCCAGCGCGCCCGACCTGGCCACCACGGAGAAATCACCTGTCACACTTTGCGAGGCCCGTACCAGGGTGGAGGCGCGACCGCCGCGGCTGGTACGCGTCAAGGTGAGCTCAAGATCGCCGGCGCCGGCGGGTTCGACGCTCCAGGCGAGGGGAACGCCGGCGACCGTTTGTCCGCAGCGATCCGCTCCTTCGACAGCGAGCGCGAGCAGCGATTTTCGAGGCCCCAATAATTAGACGAGGTTCGAATCAGCGGAAGCGGAAGTCGAGCTGGAAGCCGTAGAGCCAGGGCATTCGCGGGTCGACGCCCTCGGCGGCAAGCTTGGCGGGCAGATTCTCATAGTGTCGACGCAAACGCTCGGCATGGGGCGGATTGTAAAAGGTGACCACAACCGTGTCGTCCCGCACTCTCACGTCGCCGTCGAGCCCCTGCAAGACACGCCGTCCAAACTGCCCAGCTTCCCAGTGCTCGAAGGGGTCGCCGAGGCGTTTGCGCAGTTGATCAACCGCCGCCTGGGCCACCAGCGCCAAGCTCATCTGCGCGTAAGGAACGTTGAGATTGGTCGTGCCGGCGCGCTTCCAGCCCAGCGCCTGATAGGCGTTGAAGAACTCTTCGATGCGCCAGCGCTGGGGGTAATCGCGGCAAAGCTGATCGAGCTCGTCGCTGTCACGAGTCGACAGAAACGCCGAGTACTGATAGGGCGGGCGCTCGCCGAGGCGTTGCACGATCTGCTGCAGGGGAGCGTCGGAATGGCGCAGGCGATAGGGCAAACGGCCGCTCGCCAGGCCGGGCCAATGCGTGCGAAACGCAGCGTCGGGCAAGGCGGCGAGCTTCGCCTGCAAGGCCTGCGTGCGCGCCATCGGACACAGCAGATCAAAGCCCGGACGGTCGTAGACTGTTTGAAACAATTCGGCGCTGAAGTGCTCAGCATCGGCCAGCAGCAGCACCGCCTCCGAAGCCGGCGTCAGCATCTCGTCGAGCATCTCGAGCAAGTCGGGAGTGGCTTGCGCGACGCTGCGCGAGGAGCTGGCAAGGGTCATCGCAAGCGGCTGTTGGGTGTCGACGTCGAAGCCGAAAAATGTCTGCAAAGCCTTGACGGGAATTTGCCCGGGGCTCAGCACGCGGCGGCGCATCTGGCGCTGGGAATAGCTGCGCAGGCGGTGCGGATCCAGCGCCACCAGGCGGGGATCGAAGTGTCCGGCTGCGCGGCGCAAGCGTCCCAACTCGATCTGCATCTGGCGGCTGTGTTGGACCGTCAGCGGCTCGAGCAGCTTGTGGACGGCCTGATCGCTCGCCACAAAAGGCAGTCCGTTGGCCAGCTCAAAACCCTTCTGGGAAAGCGACCGGCTGCGCCTGACGCCGCTGACTCCGAGGGCGGCTTCGTGGACCATTTGCAGCGCCAGGCGAGGTTCGACGCGCGCCGACTCGCGGCGCTGAAGCCGCACAACAGGTCCCACGTGCCGAGCCGAAGATGCTCGGCCAACAGCAGCCAGACGCCGACCATCGTGCCCGAGACCTTCTGCGCCAGCAGCTCACGCACGCCGCGCTCGACGCTGAGCGGGTCGGCTGGCTCGCTGCGTCGGACCAACGCCGTGCGCTGCGTGCCGACTTGCTGCGGCTCAGCCAGCGGCCGGAAGGCGTGGAGTTTTTTTTGTAGGCCGAACTCGGCAACGACGCGTTCGACGCTGCGTTTGGAGATCTTCCAGCCCGCCTGAGTCAGCTTTTGGGAGATCACGGCGGCCGACGCGTCAGGATCGAGAAAGCGTTGACGAACGACCAGCTGGACCAACTGCGGGGTGCGGCGATAGTTGGTCTTGGGGCCGCGCTTGGCGCTCTCGAGAGCAGCGCCGCCGCCTTGACGATAAGCCTTGAGCAGCTGGTAGTAGCGTTGCTTGGAGTAGCCGTACTTGCGGGCCGCGGCGGTGGCGCCGAGACCGTTGCAATGGCCTTCGAGCAGCATGGCAAGCTTGCGTGTGACTTGATCATCAGCGGCCACGGGCAGCTCGCCGGCCGGTCCGGAAAGGACCTCGCGGTGGGGATCGAACTCGATCATAGGGGGAACCTCCTGAAGACGACGGTAGCAAGAAGCGGGGCCGAAGGGCAAATAAACTATGGCGGTACCGAGTCGAGGAAAGAACAGACGGCCAAGCGGTGCAATTCCAGTGAAGAGCGATTGGGCTGGCATACTAGCGTCAACCGGGCGTGTCAGGCGGAAGGTCTCGGCGACCATTAAGCGCCATAGTTTATTTACCTACAAACCGCCCCGGCCAAAGCTTTTCCCAGCCAAACTCGGCCCTCGACCCCCGCCTCTGTAAAATCAAATCAGCCCGGGAAATCGCTGCGCGAGCGGGGTGCGTTGCCCCGGCGACAGAGTCTGATTGTCGCCCTGCACGATCGTCAGCGAAACGACTCCGCCGGCTTCGATCCGATACTGCACGCGCACAATCGCGGCATTGCCCGACAACCCGCTGTCGATGAAGCCCTCCGAGAGTGGGCAGTCGAAGATGACAGTGAACGAAGCGGCGCCGGATCCGTTCGTGATTACTGGATTTGAAAAAAAGGCCACGCCGGGATCGTCGCTACTCGCGAATACCGGGACTCCCGGCACGGGTCCGCTGTCGTCGTCTTGAGCTCGGACCTGGATCGCGTCCTCAACAGTCAGCCCGGCCCCGCTGTTGATGACCGCGCTCGAAAGCAGCTGGAGGGTAGAAGCCTGCCCAGGTGCAAGCGGGCTGATTGTCACCAAAAACGGATCGACTAGACTCCGTCCCGCTCCGTCGCTAACGTTGATCCTGACGTTGGTCTGGCCGCTGACGGACAGAGAGTTGCACGTAATGGAGCCCACGCCGCCCGAGTCCGTGAAGACCGGGGTGAAGCAGGTCGCACGCTCGGGGAGATCAACGATGATGTCTAGCCGCAGGCCGACCTCGGGCTGGCCGTTTTGGCGAGCCACCACGAGCAGCGGGAGCGGGGAAATAGCGTTCTGTTGGACGAACTGGTTGTCTCCGGAGAGCTTCGTGATCCCATCGCCGGCGGAAATGTCGACGACGGTGATGATGAACAGCACCACGCGATTACCGTCGGTGATGCGAACCGAGGAAACCACGGTGTTCGCCACATCGAGAGCGTTGCAGTCGAAGGTGGCTCGTCCTACATCGTTCGTCGTGGCGTTCAGGTCGCAACTCAAGCCTGTCCCGGCTGTGGAAAACAGCGTCAGGTCGGGCTGCGGGGCGTTGCCGGCCCGGGCTTGGACGACGAGTGAAACCGAGCGGCCTTCGAGGACGCTTAGCGGGTCCATGGTCACCTTCGTCAGCCCTTCGTCGCCTGTCGGAGGCAGGATCGTTTGATTGAAGAAGATCGTGTGCGCTCCGCCGTCGTTCACCTCGACCGCCGCGTTGACCAGAACGCTGACCGTTCCAACCTCACAAGTCATCGTTGCCAGGCCGAATATGTTTGTCGTAATCAAGGATGGGCAATTCAGAACCCCGGCGCCTTGAAAGGAAATGACCGTGAGCGCCGCTGACGCTGCTGGAGCGCCGTTGAGCCGGTACTCGACCACCATCTGGACGGAGCTTCCCGACGCGAGGGTTTGCATGTCCCCGGAAATAATCGAAAGCCCGTCCGGAGTATTGGCGGGGAAGACCAGAACGGTAAAGTCGACCGCACCCACGCCGGGGTTCCCGACACTGATCGTCACCTGAACCGTGTTCACAACTTGGCCCGCGGTGCACTCGATCGTCGTAGGTCCGCTAAGCAGCGCGGGTTGGCACACGATGACATCCGGCGACGAGGTGATCGCAAGCGGAACGCCCCCGGTAGGACCGGTCACCAAAAGCTCGAAATCAGCGCCCGCGGCTACGGACTGGTCGCCGGCGACCTTTTGGATAAAGATCTGCTGGTCCGCCGGCTCGGCCACTAGCGCCAAGACTCTTGGAGCGCCTGGCAACTCCGCGACGGCGGTTTCCGCGCCCGTTTGGGCGTCTAGCCTGGCAAGCCGGCCGCCATCGAATAGCGCCAGGATCGTCTCTCCATCGCTGGAGATTGCTGAGGCTAAAGGGGATTCGTCAGCGATAGCCGTCAGCTTTGAGCCGTCTCCGGCGGCCGTGCTCTTCATCGACCGGGTCAGCACGTCGCCATCACCCGACACCGACGCTAGCCAGTCCGCCGGGGCGGCCGAGCGTTCAACGCGGTCGGCCCCGCCTTCCGCGAAAGCCGCCAGCGACAGCTCGGTGAGATTTAGCACCCCGCCGGCGGAAGCGACGTAGGCTCGCGAGCCATCGGCCGCCGCCACCGCTTGACCTACATCAGCGGGCAGCGGGAACGAACCGGGGAGCAACGCTTTGTGTCCAACGTCGACCGCTCGGACCGCGGGTTCATCCGCACTCAAGAGATAGACCAGCCTGGATTCGGTCGAGCTGACGACTTGGCTAATAACGAACCCTACGTCCAGCGTTGAGGCGATCGAGCGAGTCTCCGTGTCAATCCACGACAGTTGGCGGCCATGCGCGGCCAGCAGAAATTCACCGCCAAACGCGATCGAAGTTACAAACGACGGGTCTTGGATCTTCGCTTCGACGCCTAGCGCCGAGTCCAGGACAGTAATTCCTTCCTCGGTGAGGACGTAAAAATTGCCGCAAGCGTCGCTGCAGATCACTTCTCGAAGCCCGGACCCAACTTCCGCCGAACCAAGCGGTTGCAGGTCGTCGGCCCGATAAATGCGCACCAATCGCGAGTCATCGCCGACGAATAGGCGCTCACCGCCTCCCTTGGCCGGAGGCAAGAGGCTCAACAGCAAGACCAGAGCCGTAAATAGGGGAAACCGCACCAGCGCCACCTCCGGAGTGTAACGCGTCTTATTGCACGCCAGCGGCCAGACTCATGCGCCCTTCCGCACCCTCGCGTCGCCCCATTGTCAGCTCTGCTAGGATCTCAGCTAATGCCATCCCGGATGAGCCGCCGCGGCTTTCTCGCGACTGCCGCCAGCGCCGCTTCCGCGGCCCAATCCAAGCCCATGAATAAGCTCGGCCTCGATCTTTTCAGCCTCCGCGGCCAAGGCTGGACGGCGTTTGAAATGCTTGACTTCTGCGCCAAGAACGGCGTCGAAGTCGCGCACTTCTCGGAGCTCCGCTTCCTGGGGTCGATCGAAGCCGATCACCTCAAGCGCGTTCGCGAGCACGCCGACCGGCTCGGAATCTCGCTCGAGGTCGGCTTCGGGTCGATCTGTGAGACGTCAACGCGCTTCATGAAGGAAGAGGGCACGGCCGCCGAGCAGCTTGTGCGGGCTTTTGGGATCGCCAAGATTCTCGGCTCGCCGTTTGTACGCTGCTACCTCGGCGGAATGGACGACCGCAAGGGCGACCTACCTTTCGAAGCCCACATCGAGAACACGATCAAGTCTTGCAAGGCCGTTCGCGAGCGAGCTCTCGAGAACGGTATAAAGATCGCCATCGAAAACCACGCCGGCGATATGCAGGCGTTGCAACTCAAGGCGCTTATCGAAGAGGCGGGCACGGACTACGTCGGGGCGCTGCTCGACCCGGGCAACGCGTCGTGGACTCTCGAGGATCCCTTGCACACGCTCGAGACGCTGGCCCCCTTGGCGCTGACCACGGGAATCCGCGACTCGCGCATCTGGGAGACCGACGAGGGCGCGGCGGTGATGTGGGTCCCGCTTGGTCAGGGCAATATCGACATTCGCCGCTGGCATGCCCGCTTCGTCGAGCTGCGGCCCGACCTGCCCTTCTCGCTCGAGATCATTCATCTGCCGAGACCGCGCATGTTCGCCTACCGAAATCGCGAATTCTGGAACGATTACGACGAAGTCCCAGCCTGGGTCTTTGCGGGCTTCCTAAACCTGGCCCGCAAGGGCGAGCCTTACGAGCCTGCCAACGACCCGACGGGGGCGGATCAGCAGCGCAAAGACGTCGAGGCCGACTTGGCCTTCTGCCGCCGAGAATTCGGCCTGGGGCGGTCGTCAGCAGTGTGATCGAAGTCACTGAATTGACAAGTACTTAACAATTTCTTTTCAACTCACGACAACACCTTTCAGGGAGCCGTGTTAATCTGCCCAGCAGGGAAGACGCATCATGGGTGATGAGCGTCTGAAAGCCGTTCAACAAACTGGGGTTATCCGATGAATCAAAATCAAATCCTCCGCCTTGTGGCGATTACCGTCCTATGTGCATTCTCCGCACCAGCCCAGGTCAACTATGCTTCCAGCACCGGGGTGGTAACTGATTCCCTCGACGCTGTCATTCCCGGCGCCAGAGTCACCACGCTCAACACCGGCACGGGCATCGAGACCAAGGTCGAAACCAACGAGGTCGGCTACTACACGGTCTTGAGTCTGCGGCCCGGGGCCTACGAAGTGATCGTCGAGACCGAAGGCTTCCGCCAGTTCATCCAGCAGAACGTGTCTCTCGAGACGGGACAGCAGTTACGCCTTGAGGTCAGACTCGAGCTCGGTTCACTCACCGAGACGGTGACCGTGACCGCCGCTCCGCCGTCGATCAACCTCGAGAACGGCGCGGTCAAGGGCGACGTTATCATCCACGAGGAAATACAGGAATTGCCGCTCCAAGGGCGCGACTTCAGCAACTTGGCGTTCTTGATACCTGGTGTGGTACCCAGCGGCCAGGGACCCGGGCGCTTCTCAGTGAATGGTTCCCGGGGCGATCAGACAAACTTCTACGTCGATGGCGTCAGCAACCGCAATCCGGTCAACGGCGGCGCGCAAGTGCGGCCTCCGATCGATGCGATTGAGGAGTTTCGGGTTGAGACGAGCGGCTTCTCGGCTGAATACGGGAACTTCTCGGGCGGCATTTTGAACATCACGATGCGCTCCGGGACGAATCAGTTCCACGGCAGAGCCTTCGAGTTCATTCGCAACGAAGCCTTCGACGCCCGGGGCTTCTTCGATCAGGAGCGCCTCAAGCTCCGCCGCAATCAGTTTGGCGGCACCTTCAGTGGCCCCATCGTCAAGAACAAGGCCTTTTTCTTAGTGAGCTACGAAGGCCGCTATCAGAACATCGGCCGAACCCGCTTTGGGCGTGTCCCAACCGACCTTGAACGCGCAGGAGACTTCTCCGACTCCATCGACCCCACCTTCGTCGCCGGCCGAATCTCGCCGGTGGTGCTCAACGACCCCGATCGATCGGGCCCCTGCAATGCACGCATTCGCCGCGGGTGCTTCCCGAACAACATCATTCCTCTAAGCCGCCAGGGCCCAGTTGCACTGAACTTGCTGGGATTTTACCCCTCGCCCAACAACAGCGACATTCGATTCAACTCGATCGCCACCGCTAACGACGCTGACAACTGGCACCAGATGGTGGCCAAGATCGACCATCGCTTTTCCGACCGCGACAACATGTCGGTGAGCTACCAGAAGCGCTTCAACAACCTCTCGAATCCGTTCGCCGGTAGCGCGTTGGCGTTGTGGGGCAATGACATCACCGATCGCCGCGAGTTGGTGTCTATTAACCACACCCACATGTTCTCGCCGACTTTCATCATGGAGGTGCAGGGCGGATTCAGCCGCAGCGATCGCGCTACCGAGACGGTCTCGAGAGATTTCGACGCCGCCTCGATCGGCCTCAAAGTCATTGACGTGGAAGAACGCTTCCGGGGCTTCCCACGCGTCACGGTTCGGAACATGTTTCCGCTAGCAGCCCGTGGTGGAAGTCGCACTGTGAAACAAGAGGTGATAAACTTGTTTTATGGCAATGGGACGGCGTAAGCGACGCGAGCGGCAGAAAGACCTATGGGTCGCCACCTCGGAGTTGCCCAAGAGCGCTGGGCATCCGTTTTATCTGCGGCTCAGCGAGTTATTTGACGAGCACGAGTTCGACGCCTTCGTCGAAGGCCAGTGCGAGCAGTTCTACGCGCCGAGCTTGGGACGGCCGTCGCTCACGCCGGGCATCTATTTCCGCAGTTTGCTGATCGGGTATTTCGAAGGCATCGACTCGGAGCGCGGCGTCGCTTGGCGCCTTGGCGACTCACTTTCGCTGCGGCGATTCCTGGCGATCGAACTCGATGAACAAGCGCCGGATCATTCGACGATCTCGCGCACGCGGCGGCTGATCGACCTCGAAACGCATCGCGCGGTGTTCACCTGGGCGCTGCAGCTGCTGGCCCGCGAAGGCCTGTTGTCCGGCGGAACGATCGGGGTCGACGCGACGACGCTGTAAGCCAACGCGGCGATGCGCTCGCTGGTGCGTTGCGACTCCGGCGAGGGCTACGAAGAGTATTTAAGACGTCTAGCTCTGGAATCGGGAATCGAGACGCCGACGCGCGAGCAGTTGGCCAAGATCGACAAGAAACGTAAGAAGAAGGCCTGCAACAAGGATTGGAAGCATCCCTACGATCCCGACGCCAAGGTCACGAAGATGAAAGACGGCCGTACGCACTTGGCGCACAAGGCCGAGCACGCGGTGGATTTGCAGACGGGCGCGGTGGTGGCGGTCACGCTGCAAGCGGCCGACGAAGGCGATACCACGACGATTGAAGAAACGCTGGTCGAGGCGGCCGAGCAGTTGGAAGCGGCGGCGGAAGAAGCCGCTGGCGCGGTCGACGAGCTGAGCGAAGTGGTCGCGGACAAGGGCTATCATTCGAACCGAGTGCTGACGGATTTTGCCGAGCTGGACGTACGCAGTTACGTGAGCGAGCCGCAGCGAGGGCGACGCAAATGGGGCGGCCGAACGCGCAACGCGACGCGGTGTACTCCAATCGGCGGCGGATCAAAGGCAAGCGCGGCAAGCGTCTGATGAAGTTGCGAGCGGAGAAGGTTGAGCGCAGTTTCGCGCACTGTTACGAGACGGGCGGGATGCGGCGATTGCACTTGAAAGGCCGAGAAAATGTTTTAAAGAGGCTGCTGATTCACGTGGGCGCGTTCAATTTATCGATCGCGATGAGGGGCAAACTGGGCGCGGGGACGCCGCGCGGGCTGGCGGACGCGAGGAAAAGGACAAAAGTGTCGGTTTTGGGGCTTGTATTGGCGTCTTGGGCGGCCTTGGGGCGGTTGTGCGGGGCCCTGGGGGCGGTTTTCAGGAGATTCCCGGCGAAGGTGCGAGATTCAGCCGGCGCGCCGCTGGCCACGCCGATGCTTCTCGCGGCCTGAAACGGGGTGTTTTGCCACGGGCTGCTAGGCGCGGCCAACAACACCCCAGCCCGACAAGACGTGATTGACGCTCAGGCAAGCCTGCAGTTCAACTTGGTCAAGAACAAGCACACCTACAAGTGGGGCTTCACCTTCGCGCGGACCTACTACGATCAGCCGCAATGGGCGAACGTTCGAGGCACCTACAACTTCCGAGGCCGATTCACGAGCCACTCGGTCGGCGACCTGCTCTTGGGCCGCCTGCAAAACACGACCCGCCGCGCGGGCTTGACCGAGAACGGGTTCCGGTCGAACAGTTTCGGGTTCTACCTCAACGACGACTGGAAGGCGACCAGAAATCTAACTCTGAACCTTGGCGTTCGATACGAGATCGACCGGCCGCCCAGGGACGCTCTTGACCGGCTCGCAAATTATCTGCCGAGCCTAAACAAGGTCGTCCTGGCAAGCGATCGCAGCGTTCCCAACCTTGATGCTTTGCTTGAGGCGCAGGGGCTTACCGATCGGACGGTGCTGGCGGATGACATCGGCTTTAGCCGTAGGTTGGTCGACACGGATTTCAACAACTTCTCGCCGCGCCTGGGCTTTGCATGGCGCCCGTTCGGCGGCTCCAAGACTGTGATTCGGGGCGGGTACGGCATGTTTTACCAGGGCTACCTGCTCGGGCCGGTACGCCAGCAGCTGGGCGGGGCGTTTCCGTTCACGTTCAACGAGACGTTCAATAGCAACGTCAACGCCAACAACCCCACGCCGCCGCCAACTCTTCAGGATCCCTTCCCGACGCTGCGGTCTCGGACGAACGGAGCCGGCACTCAGAACGTCAACGGCTTCGACCCAGATCCGCCTTCTGCTTATATGCAGAACTGGAGCTTCACGCTCGAACGCGATCTGGGGCAAAGCCAGGCGATTGAAATTGGCTACGCCGGCACCAAGGGCACCCACCTGCAACGCCGCTACGATCTCAATCAACCCATCCGCCAGCTCGAACTGTCGACGGGCGAGAATAACCAGGGCCGACTCATCTTTTCCGCGCCCGATCGACGACTTCAACCGCTTGAACTACATGTCGTTCGGCTCGAACTCGACCTACCAAGCCCTACAGGTGTCACTTCGCAGGCGGAGTCGCAGCGGACTCTTTTATCGCTTGAACTATACGTTCAGCAAGTCGATCGACGACTCTTCGACCAACCAGGGCGGCGGCGGGAGCGGCGGTGGAGCTGGAGGAGCGCTCGATCCGACAAACCTAAGGCTGGAGCGCGGACGCTCGAACTTCGATCGCCGTCACGTCGTGACCGCTTCGGGACGATACGAGTTGCCATTCGGCAACGGCCGGCGATACTTCAGCAACTGGAAGGGCGCCACGCAAGCCGTGCTGGGCGGTTGGCAGCTTTCGACCACCGTGACCGCCTACTCCGGAACGCCGTTTACCGTGCAGACCTCGAATGTCGACCTTCAGGCGGGCGAGTACAACCGTCCCAATCGAGTCGGCAGCGGCATCTTGGACGAGGCTGCCATCGTCGGCCGCCGTGGAATTGATTCTCCATGGTTCGACTTGGCCGCCTTTGAGCGCGTCCCCTGCTTCGGTGCGGAGAACAACAACGGCGTTGAGTGCCGCCCGAGCCAGTTCGGGTTCGAGCCCTTCGGAATCGCCAACTCGGGGCGCAACATTCTTGACAGGCCAGGCCGACTCAACACGAACATCCGCATGTCGAAGATCTTTCGCTTCAAGGAGACTCAGCGGCTGACCGTCAGTATGGACGCCTTCAACGCGCTCAATCGGGTGAATCTAGGCTTCGGCCGCCAAGCGGGCCAGTTCGACTCGATCACGGGCGGGTTTATTCGCACGGCTGCGCAGCCGCGCGTTTTGCAAGCGTCGCTGACCTACCAGTTCTAGCCCTTGGCGAAAGCGGGCGAGGCATGCCTCGCCCCTACCGACGAACGTTGTTTTCAACGACGTAGGGGCTTGGCATGCCAAGCCCTTTCTTGTCTAGTTCGCGCGCGCGGCCTGACCGTTGTAGCCCGCTTCGAGCCGCGGCGTTGGCTCTGGCAGCGCCCTACGCGGCGCCAAGCCGTTGTCTTGCAGCTCTTCGGAGGCGTCGACGCCTCCGACTGTGATCTCGTAGCGTCCGTTTTCGGGGTTGTGGATCCAATTCTTCTGACGCAGGTACCACAGCGTAAAGTCGAGGTGTTCTCGTGGGCAGCTCAGCAGCTCTTCGAGCTCTCGCACGGTCAATCCGGTGGCGTCCGGGCGCTCGATCCGTTTGGAATAGAGGGCTGAAAGCACGCCCGCGCGCTTTCGCCGCTCAGCGTCGATGCCTTCGCTCGACTGCGGCGTCTCAAAGATCTTCCAGCTCAGCGCCCGGCTGGCTTGGTGTTGGATGTCGTATGCGGCCCGTTTCTCGGGGTCGCTCAGGACCCGATGAGCCTGAAGCAAGGCGTGAAACGCCGTCGCGTTGCCGGTGTCAGGGTTGTCCGGGTGGTATCGCTGGGCCAATAGCCGATAGACGCGATGGACCGTGTCACTGTCGGCGCTGGGGCTCAGCTGAAGCGCCTCGTAGTGATCGACCAGCGAGACATCAGCCGCTTGCTTGATCGGCAACTTGGCCTCGCTCGGCGTGTCCTCGAACGAACACCCCGCGCGGTAGGCGCCTTCCCCTGCCAGCCGGCAGTGCATAACCCGCACTTTGCGCCGGTGTTCGGCGTCCGGAGCATTGGGGATGGAGGCGCCCCAGGCGTAAAGACTCGCGCCCACGACCATGGGAGACGAAGTTTCAAATCCCACTCCCCAGTCGCTGACATCGGCGAGCTTCACGCTGTGGGTTTGCAAGGAACCGTTGCCGCGCTCGACCGCAATGCGGATCTCTCCCGAGCCGGGTCGGCGGCCTCGGGTTCTGCGGCGACGGTCGTTCATGGCGATAGATGAAACCCAGTCCAAGGTCAGAATAAGGCGAGCCCCGAGAATTCGCGATACAATGAGCGCCTTATCCGCTGGCCGAGTTTGTACTTAATACCTCTAGTACTCTCGCCGGCAGGTCACCGCTCGCGATGTATCGCCGTTTCCTAGCCTGCCAGTTGCTGTGCCTCTTAGTCCTCATCGGCGCGTCTTGCAATCGTTCCAGCAAGAAACGCATCGGAGTTGTCCCGAAAGCGGTCTCGCATGTCTTCTGGCAGAGCGTTCACGCCGGAGCGGTCGCCGCCGGCCAAGAGCTTGATGTGGAGATCGAGTGGAGCGGACCGGCGGCGGAAACCGACTTCGCGCGGCAGATCGCCATCGTAGAGTCGATGATCAACGGCCGCATCGACGGCATCGTGCTGGCGCCTACCGAGGCGACTTCGATGGTTACCGTCGTTGAGCGGGCGGCCCAGGCCGGGATCCCCGTTTCGATCTTCGATACCGGAATCAACACCGACGAGTACGTATCGTTCGTCTCGACCAACAACCATGCCGCCGGAGCGCTTGCGGCGCGCGAGCTGGCAGGCCTTCTCGAGGGCCAAGGCACGGTCGCGATCGTGAAGGGCGTGCCCGGGAGCTCCTCGACCATGGAGCGCGAGCGCGGTTTCGAAGAGACGATCGCGGCGGAGTTCCCTGGCATTCGAATCGTCGCCGAGCAGTACGGCATGTCAGACGTGGCGAAGGCGTTGGCGGTGACCGAGAACATGCTGACGGCCCACCCGGGCCTCGACGGGCTGTTCGCCTCGGGGGAGCCGGCGACGGTGGGGACCGCGCAGGGGATCAAGAGTCGCGAGCTCGTCGGAAAAGTCCGCTACGCCGGGTTCGACTCGAGTGAGTCTCTCGAAGCCGATCTGCGCGCCGGAGTGATCGATTCGCTGATCGTCCAGGACCCCTTCAAGATCGGATACGAGGCCGTGAAGACGGTCGTGGCAAAGCTCAACGGAGAGACGCCCGACAAACGTATCGAATCGCCGGCTACGATTGTTACCGGCGAGAATCTCGACAGACCGCAAATCGACCAACTGCTGCACCCCGACTTGAGCCAATACCTCGGGCGGGGAGTAGCGCGCCCGGGCGCTGTGATAAGCTGACACCAAATCCATCCAGGAGAACAACTTGATGAAACGCCGCGATTTCCTCAGACATTCCCTCGCAGCCGGCGGTGCGATTGCCCTCGGGCAGCGGGCCCAGGCGGCCCCCAGCGCAGCGTTTGGCGCGCCCGAGCGCAAGTTCGCCAACGATGTCGTTTATCTCGGCCCCGAGAAAATAAAACTCTCGCGCCTCGCGATGGGGACCGGCACGAGCGGCTTCGGCGGCTCTTCGAACCAAACCCGCCAACTCGGCGTAAAAGGCTTGAGCGCCCTCTACCAATACGGCTACGACAACGGCCTCACGTTTTGGGATACCGCCGACGGCTACGGCAGCCATCCTCACATGGCCGAGGCCCTCAAGCACATCTCGCGCGAAAAGGTCGCCATCATGACCAAATCGCAGTCGAAGACCGCTGAAGGCATGCGCGCGGACATCGAGCGATTCCGCAAAGAGCTCAACACGGACTTCATCGACATCCTGCTGCTTCACGCCGTGCGCGAAGAGGACTGGCCCATCCAGCGCGCCGGCGCCATGGAAGTCGTCAACGAATACAAGCAGAAAGGCATCATCCGCAGCCGCGGGATCTCGTGCCACTCGCTGCCGGCTCTCAGGCAGGTGCACAAGCAGGACTACATTGATGTCGACCTGGCTCGTGTAAACCCTGTCGGCGCCAAGATGGACGCCGACCCCGCCACCGTCGTCGAAGAGTTGATGAAGATCAAGGCGGCCGGAAAAGGCGTCATTGGAATGAAGATTCTAGGCGAAGGCGCATTGCGGCATCGTGTGGATTACGCCCTGCAGCACGCACTGGCTCTCAAATGCGTGGACGCCTTCACGATCGGGGCCGAGAGCGTGACTGAGCTTGGGGACCTGGTGAAGAAGATCCCCGCGGCGGCGCAGCACGGCTGGATGGGTTAGGGCTCCCAGCCTGATTCGAATTGCTGATCCGTTATGAGTCTCCAGCGCGTGTCTTGCTGGACATGAATGGCGATAGCGGGTATATTATATTTGTTCGCCTCATATTCGCCATGCCGTTCTCGCCTCAGGGCTAGAAATGATTCCAACAACCGATCATCCGTTTGAGATCCGATGCCCGGTTCACGGGTTTGTGACTTTGAACAGGCGGGAGAGATACATCATCGACCAAAAACCATTTCAGAGGCTACGACGAATCAGGCAACTGGCTTGGACGGATCAGGTCTACCCGGGCGCAACGCACACCCGTTTTGAGCACTCGCTAGGTGTGTTGCCGTACCCTTGAATCGCGAAACTTGGGCTAGTGCTGAGAACCGTTGAGTTCTTTGACATATCAGCATGTCAAGCGCACGGCGGGCAAGTTTACCAGAGGTGTAGGGGCTTGGCATGCCAAGCCCGTCTTGCTTGACTGCCGGAGTGCGTCAAAGATCCAGCCGTAGATCAGCAGCGAGAGCGATCACTTGGATGATCCCGTCGGGGATTACGAAGTGGCTTCAGCGCTGTTGCCCGATCAGCCGGCGCACCTAGCGCCTAGTCTTGATCGCGCTCGCGGAACTCCTCGTACCAGTTCTCGACGATGCGGATCGACGGTTCAGCCGCGTCTCCGGCCGGGTCGGGGAGCAGGAACCTCCGCCCGTCGAGCGAGACGTCGTATTGTGGCGGGTTGACCATCCCCGCGCCATAGAGAGTGGGATGAGTAAACAGGCGCGTTTCCGAGCTCACCGTAAACGTGGGCTCTGTCGAAACGGAAGCGGCGATCAGCGCGCCTGTCCCGCTCGGCTCGGGCCTGGCGTAAAATAGTTCCCTTCCGTCGCGGCTCCAGCGTACTTGCTGTCCGCCGCCAGTCGACACGGTTACCTTTCGCCCGCCCGTTGGGAACGGTTGTACGTAGACCTCTCGCCGCCCGGACTCAACTGACACATAGGCGAGGTACCGGCCGTCAGGCGACAGCTTTGCATCCACCTCGTTGAACGGCGTTCGCAAGAATGGGCGCGGTTCCCACTCCCCGGCTTCATTGCGCTCCAAGTACCATATGTCGCTGTTAGTCTCGGCATCAACCACGAAGTAGACGATGTACCTTCCATCCAGGGACCAGTCGGAGGCGTGCTCGCGAGCCGGGCTGCTAACGAGCGCCTCGGTGTCGCCAGTGCCGTCGCTTTTCCTCAAGTGGAAATCGTAGCTTCCAGCCCGATCCGAACTGAACAATACATGGTCTCCGTCAGGCGACCAGATCGGCCCATTCTCAAGCGCAGGGTCGTTGCTCAAGCGAGTCTTGACGCCCCTTGCCACATCGAAGACCCACAAGTCCCGATTGCCGCCGTCGATTACGTAGGCTGCCACGTGCCTTCCATCTGGGGAGAGCGCGGGTGCGGCGACCACCTGGTATCGTTCGCCCACGGTCTCGGCCCTCTTACCGTCTCGCTCCAGCCATGTCAGCTGCCATCCCGTGGAGCCCTCGAGCTCCAGATACGCCATCGTTCCATCGCCGGCGACCGTTGGGAAGCCGCTGTTCTGAGAGACGGGGAACGCCTCTCTGATTGGCTGGAGCGTATCGAGCGAGAAGGGCAGGGCCCAGAGTTCGTAGGTCTCGGTGGCAGGCTGCAAGAGAATGTGGCCGCTAGACGAATAGTGGGGGAACGCGCCAGGTCCCAGAACCTCCCTACGACCGGTGGCGAGGTCTTGGGCTACCAGTGTGGGTTCGTTGTAAGACCCAACGGAAAAAACCACAACGCGATCGCCTGCGCTGGTCGGCAAGAAGTGAGGCCAAAGGACCCGGTCTTCCACTTTGAGTTGCTCAAACTCGTCGCCGGACACGATTCGCTCCGGGGGCCCGCCGCGAGCGGGAACTTCGTAGAGGCTGTGCGGGGCGCCTGAGCTGAACACGATGGACTCGCCGTCCGGACTCCACGATCCGCCATGAAAATGATCACTCGGCAATCCGCACAGTCGGCTGGGAAGGCCGCCCTGCGCCGGGACTTTGAACAGGGCCTCGGTGGTGGCGTATCCGATGAGCTCGCTGTCAGGCGACCAGAACGGTGATACCGCCCCCTCGGTCCCTTCCAAGGCCCTGGGATTGCGCTGGTCCAGATCCTGAACCCACAGCGTCTGTGCCGGATCGGGGGACTTGTAAGCGATGTGCTTGCCGTCAGGCGAGATTGCGACCGGAGAGGTATATCCGCCGGATGGGACAGTCCCGCCCGCACCGACGGACTCGGCCTGAGTCAGTGCAAACCGCCGCAGCGGTCTTTGTGAAACGCCCGAATCGAGAGAGCGGAAATAGAGAACCGACGCCAGAACCAAGAGCAGCGCACTGACGGCTAGAAGAGCCCACGCTAGCTGGGGCTTCCTCTTCGGGGCCAGATCCGGGGAAATGACGACCGGATGTTGCGTAGTCAGGCTCGGTTGGGCCACAACCTGAGTGCGGAGAATCGTCGAATTCCCGGACTTGAGCTTCTCGTTCAGTGTGCCCAGATCAACCGCCAGCTCGTCGACATGTTGATACCGTTGGCCGGCGTCTTTGGCCAAGCACTTGGCCGTCAGCAGCTCTAGCTCGATCGGGACGCCGGTACGCAAGCCGGTGAGCGCCTCCGGTTGCTGCTGGACGATCTCGTAGGCCAGCGCTTGTGCGTAATCGCCCTTGAACGGCCTCACGCCGGCAACCGTCTCGTAGATCACGCATCCCAGCGCCCAGATGTCCGTGCGATGGTCGACATCGCCGCCTTGGAGCTGCTCGGGGCTCATGTAGGCGGCTGTTCCGACAGTTTGGTCGTTGCGCGTGAGCTTGCTGGCCTCGGTCAGCAGCGCCAGGCCGAAGTCCATGATCGTCGCGCGGCCCTTGGCGTCGACCATGACGTTGGCCGGCTTGATGTCGCGATGGACGATGCTCTTTGAGTGCGCGGCCTCGAGACCTTCCGCGATCTGGCGGCCGACGTCCAGCGCGTCTTTCAACGGCAAGGGGCCCTTGGCTATGCGATCCTCCAAAGACTCACCCTCGATGAACGCCATCGAGAGGAACGTTCGCCCGTCGGCCTCGTCAACCTCATAGACCGGACAGACGTTGGCGTGATGCAGTCCGGCGGCGGCCTTGGCCTCACGCTGGAAGCGGGCTTTGGCCTCGTCGTCTCCAAGCAGATGCGCGCCTAAAAACTTGAGGGCGACGGTGCGGTCGAGGCGTGAGTCTTCGGCCTTGTAGACCACACCCATGCCGCCCTCGCCGAGCTTTTCGAGGATGCGGTAGTGGCTAATGGTTTGGCCGATCACAACGTTTGAATTCTAGCGCCTTGGCCATCGGCGTGGGGAATAAGCGATCGAGCCCTGACCCGGTTCGGCGCTTTTTCCGAGCACCCTGCGTGAGGTGAGCGGGGTGTCTTCCGCTTACGGTATCGGCCGTCGGCAGGGCATGTGGCGCACGGCTGTGCCGTGCCGCCTTGCAGCTGTGCTGCAAGGTTCCGGGTCCTGTTCGACTTTCGGTCGTAGGCCGGAGACCTTGCGGCACGGCACAGCCGTGCGCCACGTCAATCGCCCCAGGCGGATTTCAATTTCCAGGCGTCTAAGCGAACGACCCGAGCGCCGTCCCCGAACAGCGACCAACTTCGGCTATTGGACGAGGGGAAGATACGATCGGTGAGCGTTACCCGGCCGTCGTTCGCGAAAACCTCGACCGACGAGGAGTCGACCAGTACGTGCAGGCGGACTCGACCGTCAATCGGCTTCAATCTTGCCGAGTGGATTCCCGAGAAATTTTCATGGAAGTCGACCACGCCCGACTTGGTTCGGTCGACCCAGACTTCCTCCATCGCGGCCGTATAGCCGATGCGGGTTTTTTCTTCGCCTCCTACTCGGACCGCCATGCCTACTTCGGATGCGTCGCCAATCTCGAGCTCGACATCAATTTCGAGCGTCTCGGCGCCCATCGACTGAACTTTTTCGTTGGCGTTGGCAACGCTGACGTCCTTCAGTGACAAATGCTGACCGCGCAGCGTCTCGATCTCGCGAATCGGCCGCTGGACCAACCGCACCCCCTCGTCAAAACCTCGCAACGCCACTTCGCGCGGCAGGGACTGCGCTCCGCGCCAAGGCTTCGTCGGAACCTCACGCGCGTAGCTCCAGTTGTTCATCCAGGCGAGCATTAGGCGCCGGCCGTCGGAAGAAGGAACGTCCGACCAGGTCTGGGCTGCGTAGAAGTCCGCGCCGTGGTCGACCCACATGGTGTTTTCGGCTGGGTTCTCGCTGACGAAACGTCCACCATCGAAGTCTCCGACGAAGTACTGGCAGCCCGAGCCGCCTGCCGGGTGCCCATCCCCGGAGTCGACCTGGAACACCCATCGCGACTGCCCGGGCAAATTCTCCACAGGCAGCTCGAACAAGTCCGGGCACTCCCAGTTGCGCACCGGGAAGGCGCCCTCGGGCCCGAATTCGCTCAACAGGGTCCACTCTTTGAGGTTTGGCGAGCTGTAGAACCGCGCCTTCCGCTCGTCGGCTAGGACGACGATCATGATCCAGCTTTCGCTTTCCTCGTGCCAAAACACCTTCGGGTCCCGGAAGTGCCGCCGCTTACTGGCGATCACGGGGTTTCCTGAATACTTGGTCCAGGTGCGGCCCTTGTCGTTCGAGTAAGCGATCGCCTGATGTTGATGAGTTTGGGTGTGGCCGGTGTACATCGCGATCATCGGCGGCTCGCCGTTTTTGCCGAAACCGCTCGAGTTCTTCCAGTCGATGACGGCGCTGCCGGAGAACATCATGATTCCGTCTTCCTCGGGAAGCGCCAGCTGGAGGTGCTTCCAGCGCAGCATGTCTTTGCTGACCGCGTGGCCCCAGCTCATATGTCCCCAGAGTTCGCCGAACGGGTTGTACTGGTAGAACAGGTGATACTCGCCTTTGTAGAAGACTAGGCCGTTGGGGTCGTTGGTCCAGTTCTTGGCCGGGGTGAAATGGAACTGCGGGCGATAGAGCTCGCGGTAGGTCTGCTGCGCCCCGAGAAACGCGAGACCGACGAGCGTGAGGATGAGAAGGCGGGTTTTCACGCCCTCTAGATCTGCGTTCTTCTGAAAGCTATACAATACAACCATTGTCGTGGCAGAATGGTTTATGCCATTCGTCACAAACCGAGCGCCCTTGACCTTGTCTGACGAGCAGCGAGCCAAGCTCGAGGCTCTGCGACGATCGCGTAGCGAAGAAAAGCAGCGGGTTCTGCGCGCCGCCATTCTCTTGGACAGCGCCAGTGGAAACAGCGACAGCGCCGTGGCCGCCGCCAATGGCGTCCACCGGCACACGGTGGCCTTGTGCGCCCGCAAGTTCCTGCAGTTCGGTCTTGAAGTCGCCTTGGGAGAACTGCCGCGGCCCGGCCAAGCCCGTCGCATTACCGACGAGGCAATGGTCTGGGTGCGAAACCTCGCCTGTCAGAAGCCCAAGGATCTGGGCTACTCCTGCTACTCCTATGAGCTATGGACCTACGATCTGCTGCAAGGCTACATTCGCAAGCAAGCCGTCGCGGCCGGGCATCCCAGTTTGAGCCAACTGAGCCGGTCCAAGCTGCATCGCATTCTGACTCAAGGCGAGCTTAAGCCTCACAAGGTCCGCTACTACGTTGAGCGGCGAGATCCGGAGTTCGAAACGAAGATGGTCGAAGTTCTGCATGTCTACAAGGAAGTGGAGATCATCAATGCAGGCCTGCTGGAAGGCGCCCTCAAAGAGCCGCCCAGCGTTACGATTTCCTACGATGAGAAGCCCGGAATTCAGGCGCTGGCGACGACCACGCCGGACCGCCCGCCCGCTCCCAATCAGTACCCGAGCCAGCTGCGCGATTACGAGTACAAGCGGCTCGGAACGGTTTCGCTGTTGGCTGGGTTGGATCTGCATACGACGGGCCGAGTCACCAAGATCGTCCGAGACAGCCATGCCAGCGCCGACTTCATAGCGCTACTAGAGAAACTGGATGCTAACTATCCAGCTCAGACCCGCATCCGTCTGCTGCTCGACAACCACTCAGCACACCTCTCCAAACAAACCAAAGCATACTTAGATCTGCACCCCCAGCGATTCGAGTTCGTCTTTACTCCCAAGCATGGGTCTTGGCTAAACATCGTCGAGACCATGTTCAGCAAGATGGCGCGGACCATGCTACGCGGCATTCGAGTTGCCAGCAAGCTCGAACTGATCGCCCGCATCCACCTCTACTATGACGAGATCAACGCTGACCCCGTGATCTTCCGCTGGACCTACAAAATGGACGAGACTGCTGTTGGATAGATTTCAACAGAACGGATATCTAGGATAGATCAGAGCCGGAAACTTGCCACCGTTTCCGCGCTCTCACGGTAGCCGTAGCGAATCGCCTTGGTTCGCAACGTCGTCGATTCGACGAGCTCAATCTCATCGCTGTAGAGCTTCCAACGCGGGTCGTTGCCGGCCTTGGTCGTATACGCAATCGACGCCCCTTCCGACGCACACGACAGTCGTACACGGACAGGGCCCGACCTGAACCGGCCGCCCCGAGGGCTAATCCGCACAGGCGCGGTCGTCTGGTAGCGGCCCCCAGGCCTCATGCGCTCCATCAGGACGATGTCGGGAGTGTGCCCAAGATCCCCGGTCTCGCGAGTCCAACGGACGTGCTCGGCTCGGAGCCGTGAAAGGGTCTCCGCATGCGCCGGGTCGCCCGCGAGGTTGTTGATCTCGTGGGGATCGGCTTGGGTGTCGTAAAGCTCTTCCAGCGGTTTGGTTGGCTCGAAAAAGATCTTCTGAGGACCTTCGAGCTTGCCTTCCGCGTTGAGCCGCCGCCACTCGCGCATCGTCGGCATTTGGTCCATGTAGCCGAGGTGCTGGGCGTAGGGTTTTTCGGGCTGGTAGTTGCGGATGTACTTGAAACGTCGGTCACGCACGGCTCGAATCAAGTCGTAGGTCTCGTCCATGCGATCGCGCGCGGCGTGGACGTAGCGGCGAGGCTCGGTCGCTTGTTCGCCCAGGAACGCCTTGCCTTCCATCCAAGCGGGAACTTCGACGCCGGCGATCGACAGCGTGGTGGGGCCGAAGTCGATGAAGCTCACCAGACGGTCCGTTGCCGAACCGGGCTCGATCTCACCGGGACAGCGGATGATCAGCGGCACGAGTAGCCCGGAGTCGTAGATCCAGCGCTTCGCCCTGGGCAGCCCGCGGGAAGGACGGCAGGCTCAAGTGACGCCACGACTCCATCAGGGCGACCTCGACCGGCGCTTCGTCGTCGATGCCGTTCTGTTCGACTTTGAGCCAACGATCGAACCAGCGGTCGGTCCAACGCTGGCGGAACTGCGCCTCCGCGGGCACGTTGGGCGAACCGTGGCCGCCGGTCCCGAGGTAGAGTTTCTTGGGCCCTCGAACCACGCGGAAATCGTCGACGACGTTGTTGGCCGGTCCCCAGCCGTCTTGGAAGGCGAACTGGACCATCACCGGGGTTGTCTTGCCGTCAATCTTCGAACGCAAGTCGCGCTGTGCGGAGGTGCGACCCAGGGAGTTGGCGTCGTACTCGACGATCACGCTGCGGCGTTCGGCGATCGTCTCCGCTGAGTAGGCCAACGGCGGGTTTGCCGGCGGCCCGGCAGGCGGCGCCACTCGACTTGCTCCCGCCCAATCCATGCATAAACACAATCGCCGGCCAACCCCTGGCAGGGGTGGCGTCTTTGGGAGCGCACACCGTCGTGTTGAGGCGAATACCGTCGTCCATCTCGACCATGGATTCGCGTTGTTCGACCTGAGCGCCCGTCAACGTCAGGGGCGCGAGTAAGAGCGCGAGCGCGTGCAAGTACCGCCTTGGATCGTTCACAACGTCAGCGAGTCTAGCAGAGACGCCAGGTGTGACTTAAGTTTGCGGAACCCGCGACCGCAAGGGAGCGGGTTCCGCGGACGGCCCTAGCCTGGCCTGAAAGACTTCAGGCGCAAGCTGTTCATCACCACCGAAACGCTCGAGAGCGCCATCGCGGCCGAGGCGAACATGGGGGATAGCAGCCAGCCGGTCCAGGGGTAGAGAACGCCCGCCGCCAGGGGGATGCCGATCGTGTTGTAGGCGAACGCCCAGAAGAGATTCTGCTTGATCGTAGCGAGAGAGGCGCGCGCCAATTCGATTGCCTGCGGGACGGCTCCCAGGTCATTGCGCGAAACCACGATTCCGGCTGTTTCGATGGCGACGTCGGTTCCGGCGCCGATCGCGATTCCGACATCGGCTTGGGCCAGCGCGGGGGCGTCGTTGACCCCGTCGCCGACCATTGCGACACGGCGGCCTTCGGCCTGGAGCGATTCGATTTCGGCCGCCTTCCGCTGTGGCATCACGCCGGCGAGAACCTGATCGATCGAGAGTTTGGCCGCCACTGCTCGCGCGGTCGGTTCGTTGTCGCCGGTGATCATTGCGACTTCGACGTCTAGCGCTTTCAGGCGAGCGACGGCCTTAGCTGCTTCCGGCTTGGGCTGGTCGCGTAGGCCGATCAGCCCGGCGAGCTCGCCGTCGATTTCGACCGCCGCCACGGTTAGTCCCTCGGCGCCGAGCTCGCGAACGCGATCGGCGGCGGACATGGGGCGTCCGACTTCCCACCTCTGGCCGTCGATCGTGGCGGCGACCCCAACGCCCGTCGTCGAGCGGAAGGCTGTGGCCGATTGTTCGGGCAGATCCAATTCGTCGGCCCGACGCACGATCGCCTGGCCGAGCGGATGCTCCGACCCGCGTTCGACTGCCGCCGCGCCCGCCAGGATCCGTGCTTCGTCGAAGCCTTCGAGAGTCACGACATTGACGACTTCAGGCTGGCCTACGGTCAGCGTGCCGGTCTTGTCGAAAACAACGGTGTCGATCCGAGCGGCCGATTCCAACGCCGCGGCGTCCTTCACCAACAAGCCCATTTGCGCCGCGCGCCCGACGCCGACGATGACGGCTGTGGGCGTCGCCAATCCCATCGCACACGGACAGGCGATGATCAGCACCGCCACCGCGTTGACCAAGGCCAACCTCAGCGCGTCTTCGGCCGGACTGACAGCGAACCACACGGCAAACGTTACCGCCGCTACAACCATGACCGCGGACGCGAAGTATCCGCTGATCACATCGGCCAGCCGCGCGATGGGAGCTTTCGTCGACTGCGCTTGGCGGACCAGCTCGACGATCCGAGCCAAGGCGGTCTCGGACCCAACCTTCGCGGCTTGGAAGGTGAACGCCCCGGAGACGTTCATCGTGCCCGCGAAGACCTCGTCGCCAACTCCCTTGTCGGCGGGAACGCTTTCGCCGGTCAGAGTCGATTCGTCGATCGCGGACTCGCCGTCAGTGATGGCCCCATCGACCGCAACACGCTCGCCCGGCCGAACCACGATCTCATCGCCAACGTGCACGGAGTCGACCGGAACGTCTTGTTCGACCCCATCTCGCCTGACTCGGGCCGTGTCGGGCCGAAGCGCCAGCAGTCCGCGGATCGCCTCGGACGTTCGTCCCCGGGCTCGCGCCTCGAGCAATCGTCCCAACAAGATGAAGGTGATGATCGCCGCCGAGGTCTCGAAGTACACCGGCGCGGGGCCGGGGGCTCCTATCCCCAAGATCGCCGACGGTGCGAGCGTCGACGCCAATGAGAACAAGAACGCCGACCCCGCCCCAACGGCGATGAGCGTATTCATGTCAAACGTGAAGTGCCGAAAACCCGCCCAAGCCCTTCGAAAGAACGGCGCTCCACCATAGACCACGACCGGCGTGGCTAAAGCGAGCTGCAGCCACTGGGAGCCTTCTTCGAGGCTAAGCCCCATGGCGACAACGAGCAAAGGAACCGTGAAGAGCGCGGACACACCAAAGCGCCTGCGCCAGTCGGACAGTTCGGGGTCGGGGCCTTCATCGGGCTCCAAGCCCTGCTTCGCTTCATAGCCGGCGGCTTCGATCGCACTGGCAACCTCCGCCGGGGTCGTCTTGGCCGGGTCGAATCGCACCCGCGCCGTTCCAGTCGCCAGGTTGACATCGCAGGAAGCGCCGCCGTCGACTGCGAGCACGCGCTTCTCGATCGTGTTCACACACCCGGCGCAGGTCATCCCGTGAATAGTAAAGTCCAGGTCCTCGATCCGCCCCTGCGCGACTGGAGCGCCCAGTTGGACGAGGTTTTGAGTCTGCGGCGCCGCTCCGACTCCGTATCCGGCGTCGCGGACGGCCTGCTCGAGGCGGCTAAGCGACGGTCCCTCGAAGACGACCGCGGCGCTCCCAGCGGGCAGATCCACGCGGGCCTCGGAAACCCCGTCCACCGCGGTCAGAGCATTCGTTACGGTGGCGACACAGTGGCCGCAGGTCATCCCGCTAACTTTGAGCTGGGCCTTCATCCGACCGGCCCCGTCTTGGCCGGGGGACGCGGCTGGTCGACCGCCAAGCCTTCGATCAAGCCGCAGACGACCCCGTCCCCATCGCCGGCAAGGTCCCAGGCAGCGATCGTTTCGCGAAGCTCGCCGCGATAGCGGATCAGTTCGTCGACACGCTCATCGAGCTCGGCCAGCCGTTTGGAGGCCAGCTTTCGCACCTCGGCGCACGGCCGCCGCCCCTCGGCGGCTTCTGAGATCAGACGCGCGATCTCATCGAGGCGAAATCCGACCGACTGCGCCTTTTTGACGAACGACAGTCGCTCGTAGACCGTCTGGTCGTATAGTCGGTAGCCCGATTGGGTCCGCGCCGCAGGCTCGATTAGTCCGCGCGATTCGTAGAAGCGCAGAGTCTCGACGCCAACGCCCGATTGGCGGGCGACTTCGCCGATTTTGAGCAGGGAAGGACGCGCGGGCTCAGCCATATGTCCTTAGTATAAAGTCTAGAGTCGACTATAGAGTCAAGAAGCTTTTTCTAGGACGTCGGCAGCGTGGCCCTTCACTTTGACCTTGGCGTAGATTTGGGCGATCTTCCCGTTCTCGTCGATGATGAAAGTCGAGCGGACAACCCCCATGTACTTGCGCCCGTACATCGATTTCTCCTGCCAGACGCCGTAGGCTTCGGCTATCGAGTGGTCTTCGTCGCTCAACAGCGGGAACGGTAAGTCGAACTTCGCCTTGAATTTGTCGTGCGATTTCGCGCTGTCGGGGCTGACGCCCAGAACGACGGCATTGGCGCTATTGAACTTAGCGTAGGAGTCCCGGAAGTCGCAGGCCTCGGTGGTGCACCCGGGGGTGTTGTCTTTGGGGTAAAAATAGAGCACAACCTTCTTCCCCATGAGGGCCTTGAGGCTGATGGTTTCGCCGCCGTCGGTGGCGGCTTTGAAGTCCGGGGCTTTGTCTCCAACGTTGAGCATGGATCTCCTAAACTAACAGGTCAATGGGTGTGGGTCACAACGTGGCGCACGGCTGCGCCGTGCCGCCTTCGAGCTGTGCTCGAAGGTCCGGGGTCCGGCGACCTTGCACCACAGGTGCAAGGCGGCACGGCATAGCCGTACGCCACGTCCGATGGACTCACCCGCGTTTCTTACAGGTTCGCGACGGTAATATCGACTCCAATGGCGTCGTGGTCTGACAGCGGCGGCCGGCGCCCCTCGCGAAACTCGTGAAATACTTTGGGAGCTTTGGGCGTCACTCCGCGGGTAGCGAACCAGTCGATCTTCAGAGGGCACTTTCCACCGTGATTCCGCAGGGCCCAGCGGATGAACTTGAAGCACCACTCCGGGAGCCACTCGCGCAGGTTCTTGTGCGTCTTGAGGTCGTTCACGTCATAGGAAGTGGTCCTTTCACCGAGCAGGTTGGACTGCTTGTACTCAAACCCGCGAGCCTCGAGCAGGTCGAATAGCTGCTTCTCGAACAGGTTGTAGGGATGCAAATAGTGGTTGCGGATCACGTTGTCAGGGCCCATGAGCACGCGTAGCCAGAAGCCCGCAATGGCCGGCCAGGCGCTCGACGAATTGTAGGTGCTGGTGTTCCAGTCGCCGCCGATGACCGCCGGCAGGTCGTTATTGAGCCCGTCGAGGACATCGCGCATCTGGTCATGGCGGTGGCGCTGGCTCGAGTTCGCGTCGAGATGGACCGCGACAAAAGTGACTGTTTGGTCAGGGAATTCGATGTCCGCAACCGTAGCGGTTTGGCGACCCAAACGCTTCTCGCGGCCCATCATCTTGTCCTTGCCATTCTTGAGGGCGATCGATCGAACGTTACGGATGGGATAGCGGCTCAGGATGGCGTTGCCGTGGAGCCCGAGATCGTTTTCGCCCTCGACTTCGTACTCGACCCCTGAGCCTTTTGCCAAGTTCAGATAGCACGGCGAAAAGGCGTAACTCATTCCCAGCTCACGCGCGAGGTCCTGCGCGATGCCGCGGTTGCCCGAGCGAGCCATGCCGACATCGGTTTCGGTGAGCAGCAAGACATCGGCGGTTGAAAGGTACGGGTGCGAGCGCAGGGCCTCGAGTTGTGGTTCGTAGTGAATTCCTCGCTCGAGGTTCCAGCCGACAATTCGGTATTCGGATTTGGCCTCGGCGGTCTGGTCAGAGAAGTCGCCCTGTTCGGCTGTCGAGAGGACCAGCTCCGCTTCTCCCCTGACGCGTTCGTAGGCCTGGCTCTCAAACAGTTCCGGCGTCGAGCCACACTTGGCTAACTCCGGGAAATGAGGTCGCAGCTCCTCGCGAATGATGCGGTGGAGCTCTTCGGCGGATACGTCGACCTTGGCTTGGGCTGACAACCCCCCAGTTTAGCCGCGACCGCAAGGGAGCGGGTTCCGTAAAGTTAGGGCGCACTTACCTGGCTAGGTCGGAATCCGCCTGAATCTACTACGATCCACGGCATCCGGGGCGAGGGGGGCTGCGTGGTAAGATCCCAGAGCAGCGTGCCCGGGACCGCGTCAGCTATTGAGGCCGCCGAATCAGCGGCAGTGTTGGAGGATTCCGCCCTAAAATCCACCAGTCTCCGCTCGATCGCAATAGTCGTGTTGTGCACGGTGCTCAGCGCTGGGGCGCAGATCTTGATGCGGCAAGGGGCTGACTCGGTCGGTCAAGGCGGAATCGTCCAAAGCATCCTCGCAAACTGGCCTCTGCTGGCGGGCTACGCGTGCCTCGCGGCGAACACGATCTTGTTGGTACTCGCTCTTCGAGAGGGGCAGCTTTCGATTCTGTACCCGATCATCGCCCTGGCCTACGTGTGGGTGGCCATTCTATCGCCCATGTTTTTCGACGACGTGATCAACACTTACAAAGCGATTGGAATTGGCTTGATCGTTCTTGGAGTCTCGTTGATTGGGGCAGGTAGCCGATCGTGACGACTTCATTGTTTTCGATCGTGCTGGTACTGATATCGGGCCTGATCGGCTCGGTCGCGGCTGTGTTTCTCAAAGCCGGCGCGAATCGGCTGCATCGCGACAAAGAACAACTCAAGAAGGCGGTCGTTCGCCTGGGGATCGGGATTTTCCTGTTTGTGGCGTCCTCGGTGTTCTACATCTGGGGGATTCGCGGCGGAAATTTGACCGTGCTGTACCCCATGCTCGCGCTGGGGTACGTTTGGACTTTGATCTGGTCGCGGCTGTTCTTCGGCGAACCGTTTAACAAGACCAAGATCTACGGCGTGGCGCTGGTGCTTGTCGGGGTCGTTTTTATTGGACTGGGAAATCGCTAGGGGCCTTGACTTGAGCAGACTTGAACCCCGAGCCGCCGGCTCGGGGCTCAATGGCGGAAATGCCGCACGCCGGTCAGGACCATCGCTAGCCCGAGCTTGTTCACCGCCTCGATCACTTCGGAATCGCGCCTCGACCCTCCGGGCTGAACGACCGCCGTCGCGCCCGCTTTCGCGATCTCTTCGATACCGTCGGCGAACGGGAAGAAGGCGTCTGACGCAACGACAGTCCCCTCGACGGGAAGTTGGGCTTTGGCGGCTCCGATGCGCGCCGAGTCGACGCGACTCATCTGGCCCGCGCCCACTCCGACGGTTTGACCTTCGCGAACGTACAGAATCGCGTTGGACTTGACGTGTTTGCAGACTTTCCAGGCGAACCTGAGGCCTGCGGATTCAGACTCAGTTGGCTGGCGTTCGCTGGCCACTTCCCACTTCTCGCCGCTTGATTCACTGCGATCTTCCGTCTGCGCGAGAAATCCGCCCGAGACGCTCTTGATCACCAGGCCCGGGTCGGTCGGCGCCACCGCCAGCAACCGCAAATTTTTCTTCCTCTGAAGGATTTCGAGCGCATCGCTGTCGAAGCCCGGCGCAGCGATTGCCTCGATGAATAGACTCGACATTTCTCGGGCGGTCTCAGCATCGACTGTGCGATTTACCGAAATCACCGAACCAAACGCCGAGACGGGGTCGCAGGCAAGCGCCTTGCGATAGGCTTCGGCCAACGACTGTTGTTCGGCGCAGCCGCAAGGGTTGGTGTGCTTGATGATCGCCACCGCGGGATTGTCGAACTCTTGAATCAGGGCAACCGCCGCGTCGAGGTCGACCAGGTTGTTGTAGGAAAGCTCCTTCCCGTGAAGCTGATCTGAAGCCGCCACGCCTTTTCCTCCGGCGCTGTATAGAGCCGCGTGTTGATGGGGGTTCTCTCCATAGCGAAGAACTTGTTTCCGTGGCAGTAGCAGGTCGAGAGTCTCGGGCAGTGTCTCGGCTGCCAGCGGCTCGCCGTCGACTGAAAGACCCGAGAGCGTCGAGCTAATCGCACGATCATACGCGGCGGTGACTTCGAACGCCTTCCGTGCCAGGCGCCAGTGGGTGTCGAGCGAAAACCCGCCGTCGCTGGCCAGCTCTTCGGCGAGCCCGGAGTAATCGTCCGGCGAAGTCACCACAGCAACGTCTCTGAAATTCTTCGCCGCCGCCCGGATCAGGCTTGGGCCGCCGATGTCGATGTTCTCGATCTTATCCTGAAAGCTTGCGTCGGCCTTCGCCGCCGTCTTCTCGAAGGCGTAGAGGTTGACCACGACCATGTCGATCACGACCATGTCGTGCTCGGCGAGCGCGGCCATGTGGCCGGCGTTCGAACGGATCGCGAGAATGCCGCCGGCGACGCGCGGGTGAAGAGTTTTGACGCGGCCGTCGAGCATTTCGGGGAAGCCAGTCACCTCGGCAACGTCTTTCACCTCGAGGCCGGACTCTCGCAGCAGCCGCGCGGTGCCGCCAGTGGAAACCAGCTCGACGCCGTTGTCGGCGAGGACTCGCGCGAACTCGGCCAGTCCAGTCTTGTCGGTAACGCTCAGGAGGGCTCGGGTGATCTTGCTCATCGGAAGCCCACTATTTTAGCCCGCTCGCTATGATGGGCCACAACGCCTGTGCGGCAACCGATGCTCGCGCCGTTGGCCGCCGTCGCCGCCGGCGTTTTCTCGGCTCGTCTCGCCGACTTCTCATTCACTGAAACCTGGATCGCGGGCATCTTACTCGCATCCATAGCACTCGCCGCGTTTCGGCTTCCGTCGCCACGCGCGGGGCTGGCGTCCGCTTGTTGCGGCTTCGTCTTTGCCGGCTTGGCGCTCGGTTCGATCGAAGCTCCGGTGGATGAGCGGCGTATCGACTTGGTCGTCGAGGCGAGTGGCATCGACTTGGCCCAGCCGGTACGCTTGCGCGGGACTGTGGTCGAGCCGCCCGAGGACTTCGAAGACGCCGACCGTTTCGTGCTCGAGGCCGAGTTGCTGTTGGCGAACGAGCCGGTAAGGGGGCGAGTTCGGGTCACTGTCAACCGGCCGCCCGGGGATCCGCCGCTTGAGCTGAAATTCGGCCAAAGGCTGGAGTTTTTCGGCCGTCTTCGGGAGCTCCGTAACTACCAGAACCCCGGGGCGTTCGACCGGGTGGGTTATCTGCACGATCGCGGTATCTATATGTCCGCAACAGTGCGGCCTTATACGCCGCTGCTGCCGCTGGAGGGCGTTGGAGGTCCGGCGCTCGAGCGCTGGCTTTGGAGTTGTCGGGCCGAAGCGCACCGGCGCTTCCAGGCGCTCATAGCCGAGCTGGGCGCGCAGGACTCAGTCGGCGCGGCGGTGCTGAAGGCGATGTTGCTGGGTGACCGCTCGGCGCTCGAGCGCCAGACTGAGCTCGAGTTCCAGCGCACGGGGACCTATCACGCGCTGGTGGTTTCCGGGCTGCACGCGGGCGTTGTCGCGCTTAGCGTCTTCATTCTCTTTCGACTCATAGGCGGTCCGCGAATCCTCGAAGCCGTGGCGGCGGCCGGGCTCGTCGCGGCGTACGCGATCTTCCTGGAGGGCTCGCTTCCCATCTCGCGCGCCGCCTGGATGCTCGGCGCCTACCTGCTCGCCAGCCACGGGCTCTACCGCTCTCGACAGGCCCTTAACGTGATCGCCGCCGTGGCGTTGGGGTTTCTTGTCGCGGATCCGGAACTGCTTTCCGACACCGGCTTCCAACTCTCATTCGGTTCAGTCGCGTTGATCGCCGGTGTGGGGGTTCCAATCTTGCGGGCGACCATCGAGCCACTCCGACGGGCGTTGGTCGACATTTGGAACGTCGATCGGGACCTTCACTCCGGTCTAGAGGTCGTCGAATGGCGTGTCTGGCTCCGCAATTGGCTCGAGCCGCTGGCCATTCTAGTGCCACTACCACGCAGCGTAACGACCCTCGGGGCGACCGCGACGCTACGGACGCTTTGCTGGGCCGGCGCGCTCGTTCTGGTTTCAGCAGTGATCGCGGTCGGGCTGGCCGCGCCTTTGGCCTGGCATTTTCAGCGAATAGCCGGCGGGGGCATTGCGGCGAACCTGGTGGTGATGCCGCTACTGGCCTTTGTTATCCCGGCCGAGTTCATAGCCTTGGGGACGAGCTCGAGCGTGGTGATGTACGCCGCCTTGAGTGGGTCGGAGCTCATCGGGCAAGCCGTGGCTTGGTGCGCGGCGCACGTGCCGCTCGACATCCGCGTCCCGCCGCCCCCAGATTGGTTGGCGGCGTTGGCAGTGGCGTCCGTGATCGGCGTCGGCTGGAGCGTGCAGGCGGCCGGCCGGGGGCGGCGGACAGCACTGGCGGCCGCTTTGGCTTGCTTCGCTCTCGTCGTGATTCACCCCGTCGCTCCCGAGTTCGAGCGCGGTCGCTTAGACGGATCTTCCCCCCGCCAGCGAGCAGAGTTTCGCCGCCAACTTCCTGAATTCGCGTCGGTTATGGGATGGATCGGGCGATCGGCGTCTGTCTACAGGTTACTTGTGCGGCAGCGAAACCCCCAACGCATTGAGGATTTCTGTTTGGCGGGCGTCGGGAATCGGCAGCCGTGTGACGCTGGTCTGCTCATCCACTCGATATTCCAATAGACACAGTCGCCCCAACGCCGCCAGCGCGTCCGGCAAGGTGATCGCGTGCGGGTCGTCGTCGGTCGTGCCAAACGCCGCTTGTATCCGCCGTTCCAATTCGCGGCTCAGCTTCAACGCCAGCATGCTGCACAACACATGTCCTCGGGTGCGGCTTTCTTTGCGCACGAAGATCGGCCGCACCTCGAGCAAGCCCGTCTTCAGCTGCCGAAAGTCGCGCTCCACCCGCTGCAGGCTCACGTAATGGTCGTGCACTCTTTGGCCGCTCATGCGCTCGGAGGCGACATCGGTCACGACCACGTAACAGCCCGCCAACTCCAGCGCCTGCTCGATCGCCGCCTGCTGGCGCTCGACGACCAGCGTACGTCCCTGCAAGCGCAACTCGACCAATTCTGTCAGCTTGTGACGCGCCAGCCAGGGCTTGAGCTGGCGCAGTCCGGCCGCGGGCTCGCAACGGGAAGAGGCCGTGACTTTCTGGTTGCGTCGGTCGAGCTTGCCTCCCAGCTTGGCCAGCTTGTCCTCGAGCCGCTGCCGTTGCCGTTTGGCTTCGGACGCGTTGAGGCGCAGCACATAGCGCACGCCGTCGGCTTCGACCTCGCAGACTTGTTCAGCGAACAGCTCCAGTTGCAGCACCCCTTCGCTCAAGCGCCGCCGAATCTGGGGATCGGTCAGCGCCGTGATGTAGCGCAGCCCGGCCTCCCCCAGCGCCTGCTTGCCCTTGCTCTTGACCATCCCGCGGTCGCCGACGAAGACCAACTCCTCGACTCCGAACTGCTCTTTGACGATGCGGATCTGATCCGGCACGGTCGTCGGATCGTTGCGGTTGCCGGCAAACACCCGCACCGCCAGCGGCTCGCCCTGGTCATCGGCCAGCAGTCCGATCACAATTTGCTTCTTGCCGCGCTTGCCGTCGCGATTGTAGCCGTACTCGCCCAACGCGTTGTGCAGGCCTTCGAAGTACGAGCTGGTGACGTCGTAGAGCAGCAAGCTGGGCGGGGCTCCGCGGCGCTCGAGGTAGTAGCGGTATAGCGCTTGCTCGATCTTCACTTGGCGGGCGCTCAGATCATCGAGGGCGGCGTAGAGGTCGTCTTCGTCGAAGGCGCCCAGACCCAGCACTTCTGCGACGGCCTGATCGGCGGCCCAGCGCACGGCCGAGAGCCGCGATCCTTGGTGGGCCAGGCGCGCCAGCACCAGGAACAAGGCGAGTTTGGCGGCCCGCGTTCGACCCAGCGCGGCGGTCAGGCCCAGCTCATCGGCGAGTTGCTTGAGCGCGAAGAGCAGGCCAAAGACGGGGCCGCAGACGGGAGTGGCGGGAAGCTGATCGAACTCGCCGCGGAGGGCGCGCCGGAGGGCCTCGACGCGGACGGGGCGCCAGCAGGAGAGGTTGGCGAGGGTGCGTTTTTTGACTCTGCCGTTTTGGCGGAAGGATTCGCGCAGCAAGACGGCGGGCGGCGAGTTGCGATTGGGGACGGACTCAACATACATGGGTATATTATATCACAAACAACACAATGAATAAACGATACAATAGCATAATACATGGGTACACTAAAAGCGCCCCCAAACGTGTTAAAGCCAAGCAAGCCAAGCAGTTAGCCCGTCAAACGAGCCTTCCGCTGGGGGGAAGATCCGTTAGAACTCAGCCTAATCGATGTCGGGCAAGGCGAAGCGATCTTGCTAGTAGCCCCCGATGGCCGAGCGATTCTGGTCGACGCCGGGGGCGTCCCGGACTTTGGCGGGACCAAGCGGTCGACATTCGATGTGGGCGACGCGGTGGTCTCTCCTTACCTGTGGTCACGTTCGTACCGCGAACTGCACGCACTGGCCGTGACCCACCCAGACTGGGATCACCTGGGGGGCGCGTTCGCTGTTCTCGAAAACTTTCGTGTCGGATCGCTCTGGCTTCCCGCCGGCATCTTTGGCGGCGAGTTCGCCGAGCTCATCTCTATCGCCCGCCGCCGAGGCACGGATGTTCGCTACTGGAGAACTGGAGACTCCGCCATCCTGGCCGGCGCCTACTTGGAGGCCGTCCACACCAACGCCGCTGCGGAACGGAACGACCTCTCGCTTGCCTTTCGCGTTAAGTATGGCGAGCACGAGCTGCTGCTCACCGGGGACCTCGAGGAGGCCGGAGAACAGCGTCTGGCCGGGCAGCTTGACCGTTCCCAGGGCGGCGTCCTCAAGGTCGCTCATCACGGCAGTCGGACATCCTCTCACGAGCCGCTGCTTCATCGGTTTCGGCCCGCGCTGAGCCTCATTTCCGCCGGTTACGACAACCTCTACAACCATCCTCATCAAGAGGCTCTGGAACGCCTGGCCGCGGCGGGCTCTCACACCCTGAGAACCGACCAAGACGGACTCGTGCGCGTGTTCACCGACGGGCGCCGCTACGAGGTGCGAACGCACAAACGCAACCAGACGCTTCGCCAGTGAAGGACGCGCGACTCCTCGCCGTTAGAATGGGCCTATGACTCGACTCTGCTGCGCCCTCCTCCTCTTGCTTGCCGGTTGCGCACCACAGGGCCTGACACCCCAACAAGAGGCCAACGAGTTTCTCAAGGCCTACGACTCGATCAGCGCCAGGCTGTACACGGTCACCGCGGATGCTTACTGGAAAGCCGCCACCGACGTCACTGACAGCCATGTCGGCGAGCGCATCGGGGCCGAAGCGGCACTGGCTACGTTCGCCGGCAACCCTTACGTCATCGAGAAGGTCCGAGGGTTGCTTGAGCATTCCGACCAACTCGATGACCTCACGCGGCGACAGCTCGACAAGATCCTCCTGGCGGCCTCGGAATACCCCGGCACCGTCCCGGAGCTGGTGCAAGCCCGCGTCGAGCAGGAGGCCAAGCAGAGCGCGATTCTCGACTCATTCGAGTTCTGCGAGGACCGTCGCGGCGACACATGCCGCAAGGCCGTCACGCCGAACCAGATCGACAACATCCTCCGCGAGTCGCGCGTCGACGCGGAAAGGCGTAAGACTTGGGAAGTCTCGAAGCAATCCGGACCCGCGCTCAAACCCGGGTTGATCGAGCTGCGCCGCCTGCGCAACGAGCTCGCCCAAGAGATGGGATACAGCTCGTTCTTTGCCCTTCAAGTCGCCGACTACGGCATGACGGTCGACGAGATGAGCGCCATGATGGAGCGCTTCATCGAAGACCTCAAGCCGCTATACGGCCAGCTTCACACTTGGACCAAGTACGAGCTCGCCGAACGCTACAACCAGCCTGTTCCAGAAAAAATTCCCGCGCATTGGCTCGGCAATCGCTGGGCGCAATCCTGGCCGGGGCTGACCTCGGCTGTGGACCTCGACAAACTCGTCGAAGGGCAGACGCCGGAGTGGATTGTCGAGCAGGGCGAGCGTTTCTACACCTCATTGGGATTGCCGCAGCTGCCGGACTCGTTCTGGGAGAAATCCGACTTGTACCAACTGCTGCCGGGCTCGACTCGTAACAAGAACACCCACGCCTCGGCCTGGCACATTGACCTCGAGTCCGACGTGCGCTCGCTGATGAGCGTGGAGCCGAATTTCCGCTGGTTTCAGACCTCGCATCACGAGCTCGGGCACATCTACTACTACATGGCGTACTCCCAGCCCGAGGTCCCGCTAACGTTGCGCGAGGGCGCCAATCGGGCGTTTCACGAAGCAGTCGGCGACCTGATCGGCATCGCGGCGCGTCAGCCGGCGTACCTCAAAGAAATCGGCCTGCTCGATAAAGACGCCGAGATCGACCAAGTCGCCTGGCTCCTCGACGAAGCTCTCGACGAGGCGGTCGTCTTCATCCCGTTTTCGGCCGGCACGATGACGCTGTGGGAGCGGGACCTCTACGAAAACGATCTATCGCCTGACGAGTTCAACGCCCGCTGGTGGGAATACGCCGGGAACTACCAAGGCATCGAGCCGCCCTCGCCGCGCGGGGAGGAGCTCTGCGACGCCTGCACCAAGACGCACATCAGCGACGACCCGGGACAATACTACGACTACGCGATGGCCTTCGTGCTCAAATACCAGCTTCACAACTACATCGCCAAGAACATCCTCAAGCAAGATCCGCGCGACTGTAACTACTTCGGCAACGAGGAAGTCGGCAAGTTCCTCTGGGAGTTGTTGAGCCTCGGGGCGACACGCGACTGGCGCGAGGTCATTCTCGAGAAAACCGGCGAGGAGGTTTCGACGCGGGCGATGCTCGAGTATTTCGCACCGCTGATCGAGTATTTGGAGAAGGAGAATGCGGGGCGGGATTCGAGCTGGTAGACGTTTGACATCATGAAGCCTTTCTCATAGCATCACGATATGCGAACGACACTGACGTTAGACGAGGACGTAGCAGCTCAGATACGCGAAAAGGTTCAGGAAACTGGTTTGTCGTTCAAGCAAGTCGTGAACGACAGTCTAAGGAACGGACTGCACACGAAAGAGCCCAACGGGGCACGAAAGCGCTTCAAGATTGAGCCGCTCCCGGGCCGCCCTCGACCCGGTCTTCAGTTCGACTGCATCCCCGCGCTGTTATCGGAGCTCGAGGGTCCGATGCACAAGTGAAACTTGTCGACACGAACCTTCTCTTGTACGCCTACCGTTCGGATATGGAGCAGCACCAAGCGGCCAAAGCTTGGCTCGAAGGGGCGTTGTGGGCGCCAGAACCTTTGTGTTTGTCGTGGACAGTGATCGTCGGGTTCATTCGGATAAGTTCCAACCCTCGCACCTTTGAGAACCCTCATCCGATCGGCGAGTGCAACCAGATCGTCTCCAGCTGGCTCGAATTGGATTCCGTGTGGGTGCTGAATCCGGGACCGCGGCATTGGGAAATACTTGATGATCTATTGGTGGACAGCCAATGTCGCGGTGACATCGTCATGGATGCGCATTTAGCGGCGCTGGCGATCGAACACGGCGCGACTGTCTACAGCACCGATCGCGACTTCCTTCGCTTCGACGGCCTGCGGCTGGTGAACCCGCTGGCTTGAATCAATGGTCACCGACCGTCCCCCGCGCCCAAAGGCCCTCCGCGACGACTACACGGCGAGCGACCGCTTAACCGAGCTTCAGGCGCCGGACGATAGCGCGCTCCTCGAGCTTTCGAACGTCGTCGCGGACGCGATGAAAGTCGGCAAGACGCCCCCGGTGAAGCAATCGTGCTCCGAGTTCCTCGCGACCGCGTCAGATTTCTACCAAGTCCAATGCCCCAGTGTGAAGGTCTTAGCATCGCGGCCCTTGCGCGTTCGAGAAGGCGGCTGGGCGACCGAGCTTTTCGGCGACTACGACCCTGAATCTCTTCTTATCCGCGTTTGGATGCGAACCGCTGTTCAAAAGAAGGTCACCTCCCATGGGACGTTCCTGAGCACGCTCGTCCACGAACTTTGCCATCATCTGGACTTTGAGCTGCACGGCTTCCAATCCTCCCCCCACACGAGGGGCTTCTACGAGCGGGTCGCGGTGCTCTATCACCACGCCAAGGGCACGCCCCGCAAACGCCTCTTCTGGACCAAGTCCGGCAAGGACGTATGGCGGATTGATTGGGCGCGCACCAACCGCGGCGGCTAGCCGTAGCTAAGCTAGAATGGCCTAACGACGTTGGGCGCTGACCAAGACAAACGCACGGCCGTCGTCGCCGACAGTTCTTCGTTGGCGCGCGACCTCGCCCGGCTAGTGGGCGCCGACAAGCCTGGACCGGGTTATTTTCACTCCGGCCCCTGGGTGGTGAGCTGGACTCCGGGCGAAGCGGCCGAGGACGAACCCGAGGCCCAACGCGAGGTCCTGCGGCGCATTCTCACTAGCGAAAAGGTCGGACGCGTCATCGCCGTAAGCGATGCGTCCGGACCCGGGGAGGCCAAATTCCGCCACGAATACGAGGCCTCGGGTTCGAATACCGCCTCGGACTTTCTCTCACTAAACTCGCTCGGACCGGAGTCGCTGGCCGAGGCCTTCGGCTGGCTCGACGGCGTCCCAAGAATCGAAGCGCCGGCGGGCCCGGCCGTAGCGCCGCTGGTCGAATCCGCTCGTAAGACTCAGCGCTACGCCACGATCCACGGAACCGACAACGCACAAGCGGCCTTTGGAACGAGGCAGAAGAAGCGTAGCGCGGCAGTCGCCGCCGGGCCGGCGCGAGACCTTCGCGAGGTCCTCAAAGAAGCGTTTGGCTTCGACTCGTTTCGGCCGCATCAAGAGGACGTTTGCCGGGCCGTCGTGGCCGAGCAAGACACCTTGCTGGTGATGCCGACCGGCGCAGGCAAGTCGCTCTGCTACCAGTTGCCAGGGATCGCCAAAGGCGGTTCGACATTAGTCATCAGCCCGCTGATTGCTCTGATGGAAGACCAGGTCGCCAAGCTCCGCGGCCAGCGCTTTCAGGCCGAACGGATCCACTCCGGGCGAGATCGTTCGGTCTCACGCGAGGTATTGGACGACTACGTCGACGGGCGCCTCGACTTCCTCTACATCGCCCCAGAGCGGCTCGCCGTTCCCGGCTTTGTCGAGTCGATTGCAAAGCGCAAGCCAGCGCTGATCGCGGTTGACGAGGCGCACTGCATCTCACAATGGGGCCATGACTTTCGACCCGAGTACCGCATGCTCGGTCAGCGCTTGCCGGCGCTGCGTCCGTCGCCGGTGATCGCGTTGACGGCCACCGCGACTCCGATCGTGCAAGACGACATCGTCGAGCAACTGGGGTTGACCGATTCGCTGCGGTCGATCCACGGATTCCGGCGCGACAACATCGCGATCGAGCTGGTCGAAATGACGCCCTCGCAACGTCCGGCGGCGCTGGTCGGGCTGCTGCGCGACCCAGCCAGGCGGCCGGCAATCGTGTATGCACCTACTCGCAAAGCCGCCGAAGAGCAAGCCGCTGAGCTCAAGAACGAGTTCCCCGCGGCGGCCTACCACGCCGGCATGCCGGGGGGCGTCCGCGATCAAGTTCAGGCGGGATTCCTCGAAGACAAGTACGAAGTCATTGTGGCAACCATCGCTTTTGGCATGGGCATCGACAAGCCGAACATCCGCACCGTCGTCCACACGGGGTTGCCTGGGAGTATTGAAGGCTACTACCAAGAGATCGGACGCGCGGGACGCGACAGCCTGCCGTCGGTAGCCGTACTGATGCACTCTTGGGCCGATCGCCGGACGCACGACTTCTTCATGGATCGCGACTACCCTGAGACAAACGAGCTGCAGCGCGTCTATCGCGCCTTAAGCGACGAACCCTGCGCGCGTCAGGATCTGGAGAATCGCCTTAGCGACATGGACCCGATCGTCTTCGAGAAGGCGCTCGAGAAGCTGTGGATCCATCACGGCGCGCTGGTCGACGCCGATGAGTACGTCCGCCAAGGCGACAAGCACTGGCGTCGACCGTACCTACAACAACGCGAGCACAAGATCGCACAGCTTACGGCGATAACGCGGTTCACCGAATCGCCGCATTGCCGCATGCTCGACCTGGTCGGGCACTTCGGCGATCTCGAGGACTCCCGCAAGCCTTGCGGGACGTGTGATATTTGCGATCCCGCGGCGTGCTTGGTGCAGCGCTACAAGACGCCAAGCCAGGGGCAGGCGGAGGAGCTCGAGGCGATTGTGATGGAGTTGCGTCGACGCGACCGTCAGACCGTCGGGCAGCTCCATCGCGAGCTCTTTGAAGGTTCAAAGGTCGATCGCAAGAAGCTCGACAAGCTGCTTGGCGGGCTGGCCCGGGCGGGTTATATCAACTTAGTCGAGGACTCGTTTGAGCGCGGCGGCGAGGTGATCGGCTTCCGCCGCGTTTGCTTGACGCATGAAGGGCGCTCGACCCGCGAAGCGGTCGCCCCGCACGTGACGATCGCCAGTGAGTTTTCAGCAAAAACCGCCGGCGGCGGCCGCAAGAAGAAGAAGGCGACGCCGCTGCTCGACGCCAAGGCCGACCCGCTGTTGCTCGAGGCGCTCAAGGCCTGGCGAACCAGCGAAGCGCGTAGGCGTTCGGCGCCGCCGTTCACGATTCTGCACAACCGCGGGCTTGAAGCGATCGCGGCGGCTCAACCGTCGACCGAAGCGGACCTGCTGGGGATCACTGGCGTTGGTCCCCGAATCGTGGAGCGCTACGGCGCTCAGCTGCTCTCGATCGTGCGGTCGGCAGGCGACGGGGGCGCCGATTGAACCGGCCAAAGCAACGCCATTGAGCCCGGCGCCGGTGGCGGCGGGGAGGTATTTACTCGGGCGCCCGTTGCCAACATCTAGCCAAAGACGCCCGGGCGGACTCTCAACCCGCCGCCGCCGCCGCCGGGCTCAATACACGCGGATGTGAAGCGTTCCTTGAGAGTCAATATCCGACGGCCAGACCGTCTGAGCGGGCGTCCGCCGCGCCAACCAGTCCTTCGTCAACCGCTTGAATGGCCATGGTCCGGCTCCAGTTTTCGGTCACCTTGATGGTGTGTCCCCGTTCTTCGAGCAAGCGAATCGTGTCGGGCGAGAACCCGTGATCCTCGATCCGTAGCTCGTCAGGCATCCATTGATGGTGGAAACGAGGGAAGTCGATCGCCTGACGCAGATTCATTCCAAAGTCAACGACATTCAAGATCGTTTGCAGAACGGTCGAGATGATCCGCGGTCCGCCGGGAGCGCCGAGGGCCATGAAGAATTCCCCGTCGCGAGTGACGATTGTGGGGGTCATCGCCGACAGCGGCCGCTTGCCCGGCTCAATGGCGTTGAGCTTGCTCTGGAGCAGCCCAAACATGTTCGGTGAGCCCGGTTTGGCCGTAAAATCGTCCATTTCGTTGTTGAGCAAGATCCCCGTTCCGGCCACCGTGACCCCGGAGCCGTAGAAGCCGTTGAGCGTGTAGGTGACCGCGACGGCGTTTCCTTGCCGATCGACGACCGTGTAGTGCGTCGTCTCCGAGCTTTCGGGGCCGGTTGCGAGGCCTGGTCCGATTTCCTGACTCGATGAGGCGCGGTCGGGCCGGATCGATTTTCGCCGTTCGACAGCATACGGCTTAGCGAGCAGCTTCTCGAGCGGAACGTCGACGAAGTCCGCGTCTCCAAAGTACTCGGCGCGATCGGCGAAGTAGCGACGCATGACCTCGCCAACGTAGTGAATCGCCGCCGCCGAGCCTGCGCCGGCCTCAGCGTAGTCGGTTCCCTCGAGCATGTTGAGCATCTGGATGACGCCCGCTCCCCCGGAGCTGGGTGGGGGGGCGCTGAGGATGGCGTAGTCACGATAGATCCCCTCGAGCGGCCGGCGCTCGACGGCGTTGTATCCCGCCAGATCTTCGAGCGTGATGAGCCCGCTATGGCGTCCCATGTCGGCGGCGATCAACTTAGCGGTTTCGCCGGTGTAGAATTCGTCGGGTCCGCGCTTGGCGATTCGCTTCAGAGTCGCCGCCAAGTCGCTCTGGCGAAAGATGTCGCCCTGCTCGAACGGGCGCCCGCCGCCTAGAAAGATTCGCTTCGATTCCGGGAAAAGCGGTAGCCGCTCACTCGACTGCAAGACCTTCGCTTGTCCGTAACTGACGACAAACCCGCGCTCGGCCAGCTGCTGAGCGGGCCGGATTAGTTGGGCCCAGGGCTGCGAACCATACTTGTCGCGAGCCAGCGCCAGCCCCCGCACGGTTCCCGGTACGCCGGCGGCCTGGTAGCCGACCACGCTGCGGTCGGTCGGCTCGCCCGAGGCGTCGAGATACATGTCGCGGGTGGCGGCCATTGGGGCCTTTTCGCGGAAATCGATGAAGGTCGACCGCCCGTCCGCTAGCCGGATGAGCATGAATCCGCCGCCGCCGAGGTTCCCCGCGCGCGGGTGTGTGACCGCGAGTGCGAATCCGACGGCGACCGCGGCATCCACCGCATTGCCGCCTCCCTTTAGCGCCTCCAGGCCGATCCGCGCCGCATGGGGTTCGGCCGCAACGACCATGGCCTGCCGAGCGTGAACTGGCTCGCGCGTCGCGGCGTCCGCCTGGCAGCAGGCTATCAATACGACTATGCCGAGGCGGACCACGTCCCTCATCCTTCCTTGAGCGGGTAAGTTACTTTCAGCCCGGGGAACCGGGCGAAGTCCAGATCGTTGGTACAGAAAGTCGAGCCCGTCTCGATCGCTAGCGCGGCCAGGTGGGCGTCGGTTACGAGCTTCCCGCGGACTTGCGCCTCCGGCATCAGCTCTTTGAGGATCGCCCAGTGCCGGGGGCCGGGGGCCACAATCCGGACGTTGGGGCGATCCAGCCATTCGTCGATCGCTTCAATCGCCTGGCCGATCGCAAGCGGTCGCCCGAAGCCGGGCTGGGTCGTGATTCGCAAGAACGCC
Source organism: Bryobacterales bacterium (assembly GCA_965247515.1). Taxonomy (GTDB): domain Bacteria; phylum Acidobacteriota; class Terriglobia; order Bryobacterales; family UBA6623. Next base: position 5,190,891 of record OZ252029.1, read on the forward strand.
ACGATCGTGATCCATGGCAACCCGACAGCCTCGCTTCCGTTGACGATAGCCTCCGCCCAGGCCTGGGCGCGGGAGCAAAAGGGTGACGACAGGTCGTTGCAGTACAGCAAGAGGTTGGAGTCGACGAGGATCACCGGTGTAGCGGCCCTTCCATTCGCTCGAGTAGGTCGGAAGCCGTGACATAGTCGACGCCGATTTCGAGACCGCGCTCTTCTGCCCGAATTTTGAACGGCTGCGCGGACTCGCGCTTCCGGCGCTCCTCGATTCCTAGCCGAATGCACTCGTTGACCATTTCCTTGAACGTCGCTCCCTCTCGATTGATCTCCTCTTGAATGTTGCCCGCAACATCTTCATCCAGCGTGATGGTGGTCCGCATGGTTTGAAGATAGCATGCGGCTCATCATGATGTGTCCCGAAGAGCCATCAAGGCGGATCTCGGGTGAGCGAAATCGACCCCTGGTACACTAGAGCCCCTCGTATGAGGTTGATCCTCGCGGTTATCATCTGGGCGGTCGCTGTTGGCTCGGTAGTTCCGTTTGTGATCGGCCGTTGGCAGCCGCCGCCGGCGATCACTGAGCTGGGACGCCAGATCGACGCCCAATTGAACCTGACCTTTTGGCTCACCGGGTTCATCTTCCTCGCCGCCCAGCTGATTCTGGGATACGCGGTTTTTCGCTTTGGCCAGCGCCGCTCAGACCCGGCCGGCGGAAGTCGCGGAAACGACCGTTGGGAAGCGCTCTGGACAACCGGCGCCCTAGTCTTGTTTGTCGGACTCACGTTGGTGAGCTACTCCGCCTGGGCTGAGGCTCGATTCGAGGATTCCCAAAGCGCCGCGCCGGCCGAGGACCGGCTAGTCGTCGAAGTCGTCGGCCAGCAGTTCGTCTGGAATATCCGCTACGCCGGCGCGGACGGGGTATTCGGGCCAACCGACGTCAATTTAGTGGACGATGCGCTCGGCAATCCCCTTGGGGTCGACCGCGACCACCCCAACGGCGCCGATGACATCGTGGTTCCGCGCATGGCTGTGCCGGTGAATCGCGAAGTCGAGGTCATTCTCAAGTCCAAGGACGTGCTGCACAGCTTTTTCGTCCCCGAGTTGCGGATCAAGCTCGACACGGTGCCAGGCTTGGAACTCAAGCTCCGATTCACAGCCGACACCAAAGGAACCTATGAAATCGCCTGTGCGGAGCTGTGCGGCCTGGGACACTATCGCATGCGCAGCTACCTCGAAGTGCTCGAACCCGCGGCGTACGAAGCCTGGCTAGTCGAACAAGCCTCGTACCTCGAATAGCCGATGTCAGAAGTCGCTGAATACGTTGAAGTTCACCGCCACCCGGCGCCCAAAGGGTTCGTGAGGCGTTGGATCTTCTCGACCGACCACAAGGTGATCGGGCTGCAATACATCGCACTCGCTCTGGTGTCGGTGTTCGTCGGCATGTTTCTGTCGCTGCTGATGCGGATCAGGCTGGGCAACCCCAACGCCTCGATCGGCTGGGTCGAGACGCTCTTCCCCGCCGGCGCCCCCGATGGGGTGATGACGCCAGAGTTCTACCTCTCGCTGATGACCATGCACGGCACCTTGATGGTCTTCATGGTGCTTACGACCGCGCCCCAGGGCGGGTTCGGGAACTACTTCCTGCCGATCCAGCTCGGCGCCGACGATATGGCTTTTCCGCGGCTGAACATGATGGCGTTTTGGCTGACATTTACGTCGTTCGTGGTGCTGATGACGGCGTTTGCCGTTGAGGGAGGAGCGCCGATCTCGGGCTGGACGGCGTACCCGCCGCTCAGCGCGCTCGACGGGGCGGCAATTGCCGGCTCGGGCCAGGACTTGTGGATCGTGTCGATCGCGCTATTCGCGGTCGGCTCGCTGCTGAGCGCGCTGAATTTCATCGTCACAACGCTCGAGATGCGCGCTCGCGGCATGACGCTGATGCGGATGCCGCTGACCGTTTGGGCCTGGTTCGCCACCGCCGTTCTGGGCCTGCTTGCCTTCGCGGTGCTGCTGGCTGCCGGAATCTTGCTGTTAATGGACCGCAACCTCTCGACGAGCTTCTTCATCCCCGGCGGCCTGATCGTCAACGACCGCTTGGTGGACCACAAAGGCGGCTCGCCGATCCTTTGGCAGCACTTGTTCTGGTTCTTTGGCCACCCCGAGGTCTACATCGCGATCCTGCCGGGGATGGGGTTGATCTCACACGTCTTGGCAACGTTTTCTCGCAAGCCTGTATTCGGCTACCGCGCCATGGTCATGGCCATCTGGGCGATCGTCGTTCTGGGATTCGTGGTGTGGGGGCACCATATGTTCGTCAGCGGCATGAGCCCGTACTCGGGCTTCGTCTTTTCCATCTTGACGATGGCGATCGGCGTCCCCTCGGCCATCAAGACCTTCAACTGGATCGGTACGATTTGGGGTGGCAAGATCCGCTTCCACTCGCCGATGCTCTACGCGATTGGGTTCGTGTCGCTGTTCGTCGCCGGCGGAATCACTGGGCTAACCTTGGCCCAGCCGGCGCTCGATCTCTACTTCCATGACACCTACTTCGTCGTCGCGCATTTTCACCTGATTATGGGCGTGGCCGCGATCTTCGCGATCTTCGCGGGTCTGACCTTCTGGTTCCCCAAGATGACCGGCCGCATGATGAACGAGACGATGAGCAAGATTCATTTCTGGGGAACCTTCATCGGGGTTTATGCGATCTTTGGGCCGATGCATTCGCTGGGAATGATCGGACATCCGCGGCGCTACGCCGAGACCACGGGAGTCGACTTCCTGGCGGCCACAGACCCACTGCACGCAATGATCACCGTGGCGGCGGCGCTAACCTTCGTCGTCCAGCTACTATTCTTCGTCAACCTGATCTGGAGCGCGCTGTTTGGCAAGAAGGTCGCAAACGACAATCCATGGGAGGCGACAACGCTTGAGTGGACCACGGCTTCGCCGCCTCCGCACGACAACTTCGAGGGCCGGATCCCGGTCGTTCAGCACGGCCCCTACGAACTTGGCGGAGAGGGATCGCGCGACTTTGTTATGCAATGCAACGGACCGGGGAGCTGACGATGTCGAGCGTGATCACCCCGATTCACATCGACCGGCCGACCGCGCCTGAGCCCACTTCCGCCGGCGGCGGGGGCGGTCCTCGTCCCCCGATTGAGCGCGGGGGCGGAGGAGGAGATCCCGGCGGTGAGGGCTTCCGTTCAGGCGAGCGCTACAAGCTAGCAGTTTGGCTCGTGATCGCGGGCGTCGTCATGTTCTTCGCGGCGATCTCGAGCGCCATGGTTGTCCGCCGTGGGACGGGCGACGACTGGACGCGCGTGTTGCTGCCAAACGTGCTGTGGGTGAGCACCGTGTTGCTGGTTGTCAGCAGCGTGACGTTCGAACTGGCGCGGCTTCAGCTCCGCAACGGAACGCTCGCCCGCTTGCGAGGCTGGATTGCGGCGACGGCTTTGCTCGGGGCGGGATTCATCGTTGCTCAATACCTGGGGTGGAAAGAGCTGTTCGAGCAGGGAATCTATGTGTCGTCGTCGCCGAGCAGCTCGTTCTTTTACCTGTTCACCGGCGCACATGCACTACATCTGTCGGGCGGAATAGTTGTGCTCGCGTATGCGACGTGTCGAGTATGGAGCGCGCGACCTTGGGCGACGCGCGCGCCGGCAATCGAGGCCTCGGCGCTCTACTGGCACTTTATGGATGCGCTGTGGTTATATCTGTTTGGATTGATGGCGTACCTGGGTTAGCAGAGTGGACGGGAAAAAGCGAAGCAACCGACCCTTGAGCCGCGCGCGTAAGCAAGCGGTCGGATTAGGTTGCTGTATCCGACCGCTTGCTTACGCGCGCGGCTCAAAGTCGCGGCTGTACCGTTGCATGAGGGCGTTACGTGAGTGAAACCGTCGCAACGTGGCAAGGCGGGGGGTCGCCCTTCGCGGTCGGGCGCAAGAAGCTCGGCATGTGGCTGTTCGTCGTCTCGGACGCACTGACGTTCTCGACGCTCTTGGTCGCCTACAGCTACCTGCGAGTCGCCAACGACTGGCCCAGACCTTTCGAGTTCTATCCGGCGATCATCTTTTCGTCCGCGATGACCCTGGTGCTGCTGTCGAGCAGCTTGACAATGGTCTTTGGCGTGGCCGCGGCTCATGCGGGTGAACGAGCGAAAGCGGCCAAGTGGATCTGGCTGACGGCCCTGGGCGGCGCCGTCTTCGTCGGTCTGCACCTGACCGAATGGAATCATCTTATCCACGAAGGCGTGACGCCATTCGCGAACCCCTGGGGCGCTCCGCTGTTCGGGGCGACGTTTTTCCTAATCACAGGCCTTCATATGACCCATGTCGCCATCGGCGTCGTCTACCTTAGTGTGGTCGCGACCGGGTTCTCGCGGAGGAAGTTCGACTCGGAAGACGTCGAAGTCTCGGGGCTCTACTGGCACTTCGTCGACCTGGTGTGGATGTTCGTCTTTCCGATGATTTACCTGCTGTCGGTGACGGTTCAATGACCGAGCAACGGGCCCTGATGTTGAAGGTCTGGATCGGGCTCCTGGCTCTGACCCTGGTCGAGGTGTTGTTGGCATACATGCAGCTGCGGCCTACCCTGATGTTGAGCTTGTTGATGGGCTTCTCCGTGGTCAAGGCGGCGATGATCATGGCCTACTTCATGCATCTGAAGTTCGACAGGCCGGCCCTAACCTGGATGCTTATGCCGCCGCTGATCGGATGCATCGTCGTCTTGATCGCCTACCTAGCGCCGGATAGCTTGATGATTCTTGAGGCGGGCATCTGAGCGGCCTCTTGAGCCCGGCGCCGGTGGCGGCGGGTTGAGGTGTCGCCCTGGCGTCTCCCGCTTGATGCAACCTACGGACGCCCGGTCTGACCTCGCTACCCGCCGCCACCGGCGCCGGGCTCAAAGCGCTACCGCGGCGCTGGGTCGAGTGCGACGTAGTTCGCCGGGTCGGAGGCGTGGAAGTGATGCGGCAGGTAGTCGGCGGCCCAGTCGGCGAGTTGGGTGTCGGCCGTGTCTTCGTCTTTGACGTCGAGCCCGCTCCAGTCGAAGTGGCCGCTGTCGAGCTTGTTGACGGGCGCGCCGGGGGCTTTGAGGAAGCCGTGGAAGCTCGAGTAGTGGTCCCACGTGGCCGCGTCGTTCTGGGTGTTGTGGAAGGTCTTTCCGCCGCCGATGACTTCATAGCCATGGAGCATGAAGTGCTTGGGCAGCGTGACGGCCAGCGGCATCGCGTCGCGCCAGACATCGGCATTCTGATAAACCCCGGAGGTCGTGGGGCGCATTCCCGTCATCAGGCTGGCGCGCGAGGGGTTGCATGAGGGGGCTTGGCAGTAGGCGCGCCGGAAGGTGACTCCACGCTTGGCCAATGCGTCGATGTTGGGAGTTTGCGACTGCGGGTGGCCGCCGAGAACCCCGATCCAGTCGTTGAGATCGTCGATCGAGATCATCAGGACGTTCGGGCCGATTGCCCGTGCGCCCTGACCGAACGCGCGGCGGGCGGCGAGCGCGCTCAGGCCCATGCCGGACTTTTGGAGCCATTCGCGTTGAGAAAGCATATCCTCGAAATAATAGCTCCCAGTTATGACGTTGCGCGAGAAGTTGCTGGAGAAAGTCCCGGACGCGCCGGGCTGGGTGGAGTTCCGGTCGGCCTTGTTGGACGGTGGGCCTGCGTTTGGGACGGTCGATGACTACGTGGTCGTGTCGCGAACTGGCGCCCTGGTCTGCGTGTCGGGTGAGCCGCCGCGGGCGGCGCTGCAAGAGGCGCTGTTGTTGCGGCCGAACTACGGAGATATCTTGGCGCGGCTGGAATCGCGGAGGGCGGTTGAGCTCGTTCTGGGGCGGGTTGGGGCGCGAGCGGTGATCCACGCCTGCGAGGAGCCCGGCTGGGATGTGGATCCGTCCATCGACATCCAAGTTCTCGGCCCAGGGCAGGAGGGCGTCTTCGAGCACGTCGCCTTGCCCCTGCGCCCAGAACTTGTCGATGGGCTTTCGTCGTCGGGAGTGGCCACAGCGTTCGTTGATGGGAAAGCGGTTGCGTTTTGCTATGCGGTGGCCGTCACCGAGACCCTTTGGGACGTGGCGGTCGATACGCTCGAGCTGTACCGGCGGAAGGGATTGGCGCAAGCGGCTTTCGCGACGATGGCGGCCGTTATGAAAGGCAGAGGCCAAAGCCCGGTCTGGGGCGCGAAGGAGACGAATACAGCGTCTCTCGAAATGGCCAAGAAGCTGGGCTTTTGGCCGGTCGAGGAGCTCTTGATTTGGTGAGGCGGGTGATAGACTACGGCCATGGATATTGAAAAAGCAATGCAGTTCATCGTCGATACGCAAGCGCGCCTATCGGCCTCGTTTGAGCAGAGCAAGGAAGAGATGAAGCAGCGGGCCGCTGAGAATGAGAAGCGACTCGCGCTGAACGAGAAAAGATTCGCGCTGAACGAGAAGGCTATGGATCAGAGCAGAGAGCGAATCGATCAAGTCGAGAACTTGCTGATCCGCTTAGCTAGGGTGACAACGGCGCTGGCTGACAAAGTAGAGCGACACGAAGAGGCCAACCGAAAAGATCATGAGGATTTCATGGAAAGGGCCAATGTCACGTTAAAGATTGTTGACGACTTGATCCGTCGCCGTGAGGGGGGACTCGACCCGGCTTGAGTCTCAGCGCACGGCGATCAGCGACACCGAGACCAGGGCGTCCTGGTTCACTCCGACCGTGGTTCGCGCCGGCGGATTCTCTGCAAAGTACTCACGAAACACAGCGTTCATCGCTGCAAAGTCCTCGACGTTCTTGAGGTAGACGTTGGCGTTGACGACGCTTGCCAGCCCCATCCCGGCGCGTTCAAGCCGCAACTTCTGCTCTTCGAGCACAGCCCTCATCTGTTCGTCGACCGTCGCGCCGGGAGCCGAGTACGCCGACAGGTAAGCCGTGTCGCCGCTGACGCTGGCCGGTGACGACGTAGCATCCGGGTCGGCGTCGTGGGCGAACAGACGGGTGATGTAGTTGTCGCGGGCGGCGATGAAGGTGATTTCCACGCTGATTGTCCCCGGCAAACGTGACAGCTGGAATGCCCCGCGGCTTGGGGCTGAGCCGGCCTCGAAGGGTTTCATGTAAGGCGCGTCGAGCTTGGCTCCGTTCCCCTGACCAAGGTAGTAGACGTTGCTGAAGGCGACGTTCCCGAACCCGAGCCCGGCGGCTTCGAGGGTGAGGCCGATGGTTTCGAGCGTCTGAGTCGTCTGGGCTTCGATGGACTCAGGGATTTCGCCGGTCTGCGGTTCGCGCCCGCCTTGGCCGGACAGGTACAGCGTGTCGCCCGCCATCACAGCCGGCGAATAGGGGCCCATCGCCGGGGGGATCTTCTCTGGGTCAGGCCGGACGACCTCGATGCTCGATTCGTCGGCGTAGGCGATGCAGCTGATCTCGAGCGCGGCGGCTCCGACCAGCGCGGGCATCTCCAGCGTCGTCCGGGCAGGGTAGCGGCCTTCCTCGAAGAAGCTTCCGTAGACTTCGTTCATGGCCGCGTAGTCGTCCATGTCGGTGAGTTGGACGTGGCAGCTGACGAGGTTGCTGTAGCCCAGGCCGGCGGTCTTGAGGATGGCCCCCACGTTCTCCATCGTCTGACGGGTCTGTTCCGCGATTCCCTCGGGACGCTCGCCTGTGGCGGGGTTGCGGTCGACCTGTCCGGCCAGGTAGAGCGTGTTGTTGACGAGCACGCCCGGGGTGAAGGGCAGCTCGCTCGAGGCGCCCTCTGGCCGGATGAACCGACGCGACATCTGCGGAGCCGCCGCAGGCTCGCTGGTCTCGAGGACTGGGGGTTCGGAACAAGCAAACAACGTAAGGGCCAGGGCCACGGCTGTTGGTTTCATTGGTTCTCCTCCAAGAATCTTAAGACCTTTTGGGGGGTAAACGGCGAGTTCCTCAGGCCCGCCTCAATCTCGTCGATGAGTTTGTAAGTGCAGGCGTAGTGACGTTGAACCTCCCCGGAGTCGATCAAAGAGTCGATCTGCGAGCCGAGGTAGATACGGGAATCTTCGTAGTGAACAACTGAGTCGTGCTGAATGAACGGGTGGTCGCCTCGCCTCAGCACAAGGGTCTGGTCAGCGCTGTTTCGTAGCGTGGTGACGCTGACGACTACAGTTTCGGTCGTCGAGAAATGGGGATCGGTCACGACGATCCATAAATGCGGCCAGCGCTGAGGTCCAGCTGGAAGCAGGAAAGTATCGCCGCGATTCATTGCCGATCAATATCGCCTGTCTTTAGGGGAGCAATGCTCAAGCAAACAGACGATCGGCTCTGTCTAACTCCTCTAGCTCGCTCTCGATTCTGTCGATCTCATCTTCGCTCTTGCCGACAGCCCTCAGTACATCCCCATAGGCAATTGGGGCTGCGCCGCCCTTTGGGTCGCTCCATTCAGGACATTCGTGGACGAAATCGACGAGATCGAATCGATCGGCTGAACCATGCTCGGCGAACACATTGTCGATTAGGCGCTCTTCGGCTTTCGAAAGCTCGCCGCCGGGGGGCGGTTCATCCGTGACCAGTGAGACGGTGTAGTCATCGGGCGGGGAAATCAAGTGGCGCCAAGGGCCAGGAACATCAACGACGCGGCTCCTGATCAGATTCAACACACGACTCAGAACGGGCCCGTTTTTCATCGCGACGTACCGATCAGATGAGATCGGTCGCGCCCATTCTTCGAGAGCCTTTCTATCAGCGAGGTACAGAAGCTTGATGAGCTTCATGTAGTTCATGCTGCCGCCCGCAAGGTGAATCAGACGGGCTGCCGCCTCCGCAGCCTTCGCTTCGTTGAACTTGAGACGTACCGGCGGACCAGGCACACCTCCATGCTACACCCGGCGGCGGGACCCCACAACGGGTGCTCGATCACATGCCTATAATGGCCAACGGGAGTAACGCATGAGTCAAAGCACTCGTAGAGAAGCCCTGGTTTCTATCGCCGGAGCCGGCGTGGCGGCCGGAACGCTCAGCGCCGCCGATCACGAACCCGCCGCGTTCAGCCGCGACGAGTACAAGCTGCTCGCGCAGGTTGTCGACATGATCATTCCAGACTCGGACACGCCGGGCGCCGCCAAAGTCGGGGTCGCGGTGACGATCGACGAGGACGCCGCGGCGAGCTCCGATCCCAAGCAACGAGTGAGCCGGGCGCTCGCACGTTTGCGGACCGACGGATTCGCGGACATGGAGGCGCCGGCGCGGACGGCGCTGCTGACCGACTACATGACAGCCGGCGATGAGCGCCGCGAGTTCTTTCGACTCCTCAAGGACCTGACGATCGACCATTACTACGCGACCGAGGTCGGCCTGGTCAAAGAACTTGGCTACCAGGGCAATACCTATTTGGCCGAGTTTCCGGGCTGTGAGCATCAGGGCGAGGAGCACGCCTGATGGCATACGAAGACGTTGATGTCGTCGTGATCGGCAGCGGCGCCTCGGGCGGCATGGCCGCTTGGAACCTTACGCGTAAGGGCGTGAAGGCGCTCATGCTCGAGGCCGGTCCGAAATTCGAGCGCAATCAGTTCTGGTCACACGTCAAACCCTGGGAAGAGCGCGAAAGGCGCAGCCGCGGTGAGCAACCGCCCGACTTCGAAGGGACACCGCTGAGGGAAAGCCCCTACGAAACCTTGCCCGGAAAGGACTTCTTGCTACGGCGAACTTGGGCCGTGGGCGGAAAGACGAACATCTGGGGACGGGTTTCGTTCCGGTATTCCGACTTGAATTTTCAAGAGCCGGCCAAGGACGGTTGGGAGATCCCCTGGCCGATCACGTACAAAGAAATTGCTCCCTACTACGACAACGTCGAGAAGAAAATCGGCGTTTGCGGGGGCGACGACAACACGCCTTGGCTGCCGGGCTCGGACAACCACCTGCCGCCGCCGAATCTCCGCTGCGGCGAGCTGCTGCTGCGCAACGCGGCGACGAAAGTTGGATACCCGATCGTGCGCGGACGCCGCGCGGTGCTGACCCAAGAGCACAACGGCCGTAACCCCTGCCACTACTGCGGGGCCTGCGGAAAAGGCTGCGACATCGGCGCCTTCTTCAACTCGTTCGACTACTTGCTTGCCGACGCACTCAAAACCAAGAATCTTGAGCTGGTCACGAACGCTCTTGTTGAGGAGATCCTCGTCAACGACGAGGGTCTAGCGAACGGCGTCCGGTACTTCGACAGGCTTACCGGAGCCGAGCGGACGGTCCCCGCCAAGCGTGTGATTGTGGCGGCGTCCGCCGTCGATTCAACGCGGTTGTTGCTGAATTCGAAATCGCGGCAATACCCGAACGGCATCGGCAATAGCTCGGAGGTGATCGGGCGCTACTTGGTGGAGCAGTTCCGGCTCCATGTGCAGGCTTTCGCGCCGGAGCTGATCGGCGGCCCGGCCAGCAACGACGACGGCATCTCGGGCGGGCACATTTACGTGCCGAGGTTCGAGCCGACGGACGAGAAGCGCGGCTACCTGCGCGGTTTCGGGATCCAGCTGTGGGGCATCGGTTGCTCATCGAGCGCAAGTTTCGCCAAGAGTCTAGCCGGATTCGGGTTGTCGCACAAGCAGATGGTGAAAGACCTCTACCCGGCTCTGATCCAGCTGCATCCTTACGGAGAGGTCTTGCCGTACGCGCACAACCGCATTTCGGTTGAGAATACGCCGAAGGATCGTTTCGGCTACCCGACGATCCGGGTTGAGTACGACATCGGCGAGAACGAGCGCAAGATGATCTCGCGCATGTACGACGTCACCGAAGAGATTCTGCACGAGATGAAGGCGGAGCCGCTGCCGTACAAGCACGGGGAGATCGACAAGCTTGGCTCGGCGATCCACGAGCACGGGACCTGCCGTATGGGCGACGATCCGAAGCGTTCGGCGTTAAACGGGTTCCAGCAAATGCACGACGTCAAGAACGTTTTCGTGATGGACGGCAGCTCGTTCCCGACGCCGACCGAGAAGAATCCGACCTTGACGATTTTGGCGCTGGCGTGGCGATCGTCGGACTATATGGCCCAGAAGATGAAGCGGGGTGAGGTTTAATTTAAGGGCATCTGCCTGGCGTTGCTAACATCCGACCGCTTGCTTCGGGGCTGTGAAATAAACCCGTCGTGGCCGCCGAAGCTCCCCTGGGGCGGTTCGGAATGGCGCGAGTGGATCAAAATGGGATAAAACATGAGGGCAAACGAATGTTCGGATAACTTGGCGGCGGCGTCCAACGCCCTTATTATATGGGCGAACAACAGGTCTTAGTCGAGCTCGAGCAACGCCCCGCCAAGCCGCGCCAAGCCGTGCCCGTTGACCAACTGCAGCTGCGACAGCCCAATCGCGACCAATTCACCTATGCCGCGATCGACGTCGAACGGCTCGTGCCGGCCGACCATCTGGTGCGCGCCATCTGGGAGCTGAGCGGCATGCTCGACCTGTCCGGCTTCGCTGCTCATCTGGAAACCCGCAAGGAGTCCGCCGGGCGGCCGGCATGGGATCCGCGGTTGCTGGTCGCGATCTGGATCTGGGCGTATTCGGAAAGGATGAGCTCGGCGCGTGAGATCGCGCGTCAAAGCCGCTATCGGCCGGAGTTGGAGTGGTTGTGCGGCATGGCGGTCGTCAATCATCACACTCTTTCGGATTTTCGGGTATTCCACTCAAAAGCTCTCGAGAACTTGTTGACACAGGTATTGGCGCAGCTGAGTCAAGAGGGGCTGGTGGATCTCGAGCAGGTGGCCGTCGACGGCACGCGGATCCGGGCGCAAGCCTCGGGCGGGTCGCAACGCAGGCGTCCGACGCTCGAGCGGCATCTCGAACAAGCGCGCGAAGCGGTGCGTCAACTCTCGGAAGAAGCCGACGACGAGGGTTCGAATCGGCGGCGTCAGGCGGCGCGTAAGCGGACCTTGCGGGAGCGAGTCGAGCGGATGGAGCAGGCGCTGGAGGAACTGCCCAAGGTCGAAGCGGGCAAGCGCGACGAAGAGCAACGACGCCAGGCGCGGGTGAGCGAGAGCGAGCCGGAAGCGCGCCCGCAACACGAAGCCAACGGCGGTTGGGGACTCGGCTACAACGCGCAGCTGGCGACCGACGCCAAAGAGAAGATCGTGGTCGGCGTGGAGTTGACCAACAACGCCTCCGATGCAGCGATTCCGCAACGAGGCTGAGTCAGAAGGCGGAAGTAGTTGGGAATCGAGGGATTTAGGGGCGTGGGGTGAAGGACGAGCAGATTCGCACGCGGTCCTGACCCGGAAATAGGTGGGGAATCGCAGGGCAAAGACACCCCGGCGGCTCTTGCGGCAGGGCCGCTTACTGGCAGGCGCGGGGTGGGCGGGGGAGTCGACTCGCGTGCTAGGGCGAGGGGCCCGTGGCCGCCTGATACAGCTCCGCCGCCATCACCCGCGCCCAAAAGACTCGCGGTTTGCCGCGCCGCAACGACGGTTTGAGGTTGCGGGCGACAAAAGCGTGGTAGAGATTGAATGCCAGAAACGTCGTCAAGAGAAACGTCTCGATGGCGTGGGGTTCGTGCTTGTAGATGTGGTCGGCATGCCAGCCGTTGACCAACTCGTTGAAGCCGCGGTTCTCGATGTCCCAGCGTTGATGGCCCAAGCGCACCAGCTGCGCCGTGGAAACTTGCCGCGACCCCAAAGTCGTTAGCCAAACCCAATCGCTTTGATGCTCGTGGAGCTCGCCGTCAAGCTGCGAGCGCCGCCGCCAAGTCTCCACCGAACGAACGACGCGCAAGGGCTGGGCGACCTGCGGCCACGATAATAAGCCCTCGTGATCCCACCATTGGCAATTGCGTGAGCGATACTCGCCCGCCTGTGGGGGCTGGGTTCGCCACAGTCCTTGAACGTCTTGAAACAGGTGGCGGCGCTCGTCCTTGAGCACGATGACGGCGTCCTTGCCGTGCGCCAGCAGAAAGTTCACAAACGTCGCGTCGGCGTAAAGAGCGTCGGCCAAGACAACATCAAACGCCCGTGGGTAAGCGGCTAGAACGCGTTCGAGCAAACGTTTGGCGGCGGCCAGCTCGTCCTCGCCGGGGAGTTGCGGTTCGGCGTCGAGCAACAGCGGAAGCGGTTCGCCTTGGATGTTGAATGGCGAGGCGGCGGGCGCGTCACTGAGCAACTGCAGCGTCACTTGGCGGTGATAGTACTGCAGCTGTTCGCCGTCGCTGCGCTGAATGCGGCGCTCGAGACAGCCTCCACAGCAACGGCGGTAGCTGGCGTGAGACTCATGACCGTCGATCACAGCCACCCCTAATCCGCCGATGCCGGGCAAGGCCTTGTTGCGCTTGAGGCGTTCATACAGCTGCCGAATCGCTTGCCGCAGCACGGCCGTGTCGAGCGAGCTGTAGACGCGGCCAATGGTGTCCGCGCTGGGCAGCTTGCGGCCCAGCCATTTCTTCCAAAACGGCGCCCCCTCGAGCGTTTCCAAAGCGTTCAGGCTGCCCAGCCGGGCCCAGAACAGCGCCAGCGTCGACTCGACGACAGCGCGGGTGGGGATGCGCGGCTTGGGGCGGGAATCCGAGACCCCGGCGAGAAGGCGGCTGCGCAGGCCGTAACCCTTCTCCGCGTACTGGATCAGACGTCGAAGAACGTCACTCCTCCCGGCGGTCTTGGAGCCGCTTCCACTCGCGCTCGGAGACCTCTTCGAGCAGCCGCTCGAGCTGTTGATAGTCGGCTACGGCCTGGCGCACGCGTTGCTCCCAGCTGCGCGGCACGAACAGCTGTTGCACCTTTCCCCGGCGCGAGCGCACCAGATAGAGCGAGGCGTGCAGTTGACCCTGGGCGCAGCGACAGTTGGGCTTGCCGCAGACGCGTTGGCGCGGCGCCACGGTGCCATGCAGCAACCAGCGGCCGTGGACCAGCTGGGCGATGCGGGAGCGCAGCTTACGCTCGGCATCGGCGAGGCTGGAGCGAGCCGGGGCTGCCTTCATAACTGATATATATACATTATACCAGAATCAACTGCGCTGCAACTCCTCAACACGAATGCGAATCTGCTCGGACCACAGGCCCAGCCCCAAACACCCGCTAAATCAATGGTTTCCGACCCTCAGGGAAATTGGATGCGGAACCGCTGGCTCTTGGGAGAAGTATACGGGTGGGCGCGGATTCTGACAATGACCCGCTCTTACCATCGGTGTTAAGTAATATCCCTATATTCCGGCGGGCATACATTTAGGCAAGTTGCTTAAAATCAATACCTTGCGGCTAGAGGCGTCCTTGTAAAATTCCTCAAGGCGGCCGGCTACTGCAAGTAGAGCGTCTTTGTACGCCGCGACAGACAACTGTTGCGATATCTGAGTGTTGTACCGCCCGCGACCCGAGCGGAAGAGGCGGGGAGGACGGCAGAGGTAGACGCGGGCGGTACAACGATTTGAAGCTAACCGCGGAGCCGGCCAGGGCTAGGGATTTGAATGGGCTGGGGTTGACGGCGAGATACAGATCCACTGACGCTCGCCATACGACGGCCGTGCCGTTGTCGGGGGCCCCGGTCAGGATCTCATCGAGCTTCGCTACGCCTCGATTGAATTCGTCCATGGAATCGGCCAAGAAGCCCGCGAAAAGATCCTCGCGGACCCATTTGGAGATCGTCACGCCCTCGGGTACGGGCTCTGCTGGGGCAGCGGGCGCACAGAGTAGCAACGTCACGATGGCAGTAGCACGGTTCATGAGGAGCCTCCTTCGACGCAACGGCGTTCGACCTTCGTGATTGCAGCCCAAGTTCGGGCCGTAAAGTGGGCCAACTTGCTCTTGCAGCCCTCCACTGCGGGGCTCTCAGCTCTTCGTTTCTATGGCAGTCTAGGGACGGCCACTGATGTCGAAGCTTTTCGGTCTTGGCTCCGCAACCCTGCGAACGCAGACGCCGTAGGGACAGCGCCTAGTTCTTTGACCGGATGATAGGCACACATTGATCGCTGACGCCGCACCCTTACGGGCTGTGAAAAAATGTCGGGGATCCAATTCCGGCAAGACGGGCTTGGCATGCCAAGCCCCTACGTCGTTGAAAACAAACGATCGTCCGTAGGGGCGAGGCATGCCTCGCCCGTCTTTCACCCTCCCCTAGGGATTTTTTCACGGCCCCTTACGGGCGCGGCTCTGAAACGCGGCAACCCGACATTCCTGGGTCAAATCCCAAATGATCATGCGGTCACGGAACTAGCGACTCGATCTCTTCGCTCTACGATTTCGATAGAGAACGAGAACGAATCGCACAAGCTCGGGAGGCGGTGGAAGTCGGGCCGACAGTCCTAGCCTAGGCTCTGCCATTACCCTTAGACCCGGAAAACGTCAGGGCCGAAAGGATGCCCTCAACACCAACCGAAGAGGCTGCCGTCAAGAAGGTTCTCAGTCGGCAAGCAACTTATACATACCTCGCTCCAATCGAATATAGAGATACGCAATCAGCAGGATGCCCGCTGCCGCTATCTGGAGATCTTTCAGGGAGACGTCAAACATCGTTTTCCTCGCGATCGGACTTTCAACTAGAACGATAGGGCCAGTACCATCGTTTTGCCTAGTCGGTTAAAACCCTTAGTCGGCTGCTGAGGCGCCTCAGGGGCAGTCCCTACCGTAAAGCCGCTTTGACGCGCGTCGCTTTAGCGCTTGACCAGTTCCACTCGGCGGTTCTTGGCGCGGCCCTGTTCAGTGTCGTTCGTCGCCAGCGGCGCAAGGTAGCCTACACCGGCTGGCGTCAGTCTTCCGGCATCGATGCTGTAATCCCGGGTCAAGGCCGCCGTGACAGACGCGGCGCGTTGCTGCGACAGTGCCTTGTTGTGTTCAAAGCCGCCCTGTTTGTCGGTGTGTCCAACGACCAGCAGATTCAGCTTGGGACCGGTCACGCAGGAGCTTCGAGATCTCCTCCAGCGTCGGCGCCGATTCCGGCTTGAGCTCAGCGCTGTCTGTATCGAAGTAGACGCCGTGAATCGTGAAGTGCCCGTCCGCATCGATCCCCTTCGAGATCGCCTCGGCGTTGACCTTCACCAGTCCTGTTTCCATTGCCTCGGACTCGATTACTTCGAGCAGGGTCACGGGACGCTTGCTCAACTTGCCAAATCCTGCATCGAACGCCACCAGCAGGGAAACGTTCACCTCCGCCCCGTCGACGAGGCCCTTGGCCGCCAAGTAGCGAATGTCTTGGGGCAGGGCGAAGGCTCCGCCACTGGTCCGGGTGTTCTTCAGTCGCTGTTTCTCATCGTGGTGGAGAGTCCAGTAAAAGAGATAACCGCAGTCATCTCCCGCACATGTGAAGAGCTTCTCGAAACCGGCGTCATCGAGAGCCAACTCGTAGTTCCGAAGGATTTCCAGGGGAGACCGCCCCTCTGGTCCGCGATACAAGACTACGAGTGATCTTTCCTTCCAGATCCTGCTTCTTGGAAGGGACCCGCTGCCCCTCCGCGTCCCTCACTGCCGGTCCCAGCGGCAAGCGAAAGGCGTCGAAGCCGCGAACCTCGTAACCGTCGATGAACGATCCCGGGTAGCGCGTGATCATCGGATGATCCTGAGTTCCGGAAGAGTCTTCGTTCTGCGCCCAACCGATTTCGGGGAGCAATACGAGAAACACCAGGGCGGCAAATAGAACTAGGCTGCGCACGACAGTCATAGCAAGGAATCGCTCGTGGACGACCACCAAGTTCTGGCCATTGAAGCCAACTTCCGTAATATTTTTTCGTCGGGCGCGAGCCGTAACAACCGCGGAGGACGTCATGGGTCCTTCAACTTCGCTGGTGGTGTCTTCACCGCCCAGTCATCTCCCGGTGTTCTCCGCGCGTCCGACGGCCGTATCGTGATGACGGAAGACGTCTAGGCAGAGCGTGAGGCGCCGGAAGCCTCGATCCGCATCGTCCAAAACTGGTACGAAGAGTTCCGCGACCGCGACTAGCCTAAGCCCTAAGCCTCCGAGTGGGCTATTGGCTGCCGCGCCCCCGGACTCTACGCTCTAGCGCGATCCGATTGCCCAGAGGCGGTCGTCGCTGCGTAGGAAGATTGTCCCGTTCGACACCGCCGGGGACGCCAAGGTTCGCTCGGAGATGTCGTTTTCGCTGAGGAGCTTATATTGGCGGGACGATTCGATCACGAAGACTTTGCCGGCCTCTTGGGTCATGTAAACCTTGCCATCGGCGACGATGGGCGACGCGCTGAAGACCCCGCCTAAGCGCTGCTTCCAGAGCGTTTCGCCGGTCTCGGCGTCGATCGCGCTGGCGATCCCGCGCTCGGTCGCCATGAAGATGACGCCCTGGTCGTAGACAAATGATGAGATGTAAGGGGCGCCGGCGCCGACTCTCCATTTCATCTTGGAGTCTGAAACGTCCCCTTGGCCGTCCACCGCGTACCGCCAGGAACGGGCCGCTGAAGTGGCCTCTTCCTGAATAGATGACGCCGTCGTGATAGACGGGCGTCGAGACCGGGACGCGATTGGATTCGCCGACGCGCCAAATGTGCTCGCCGTTGGCGGGGTCGACCGCTTCGACATAGGCGCTCGTATTTATCACTAACTGGTCGGCGCCATCATGCCGAATCACGAACGGGGTCGTGTAGGAGCGGCTTTGCTCGTCGCGGTCCTTGCGCCAAAGGTCCTTGCCGGTAGCGGGGTCGATCGCGAGCAGGTAGGCGTCGCCAGGGTGGTCGACCAGCATGAGCAGCGAGTCTTCATACAACGTTGCCGAGCTGCCATGGCCCCATTTGACGTCGAATCCGCCGCCTTCGTCGCCTAGCCGGCGTGTCCAAATCATCTCGCCGTCGAGGGTCAGCGCCATGGCCAGGCCGTCGCCGAACCAGGCGTACAAGCGTTCGCCGTCGGTCACGCAGCTAGGGCTGGCGAGGTTGTGTTTGGTGTGGACGGCGGGGAGCCTCCCGGAGGCTTGGAATTCTTGCTGCCAGAGCCGAGCTCCGTCATCGCGCGAGAAGGCGGAGACGACGAAGGTAACGCCGTTTCCCACCGAGCCCGCCTTGGGGCGCCGAGCGTCGTCGAAGTCGCTCCCGCCGGCGCTAGGGCCTCTACCCAATTGTGACGTGACGAAGATCTTGTCGTCCCAGATGATCGGGGTCGAAGTCCCGAGCCCGGGCAGGGGCGTCTTCCAAAGGACGTTCTCGGTGGCGTTCCAAGACACAGGGAGGTCTGTTTCCGACGAGCGGCCGTCGGCGGTGGGGCCGCGCCACTGAGGCCAGTTCTCGGCGGGTAGCGCTAGGGCGAAGGTCAGCAGGAGGAAGGTGAGTCTCAAGCTTGCTATTCTAACCGCCCCCAGTGGTGGACGCTCGGCTAGAAGCCGGTCAAGATCGGCTGAAGGGGGCGGATTGAGGGGGCCGGAACACGGTTTCGCGTGAACGTTTGGGGATGGATGTCGTCGACCGGAAAACGTTCGTCAGGTCCGTGGAAAACCTACCGCCACGGGCCGCCGGGCGACCACCGCGCGCCCGCCGCGGCTGGCGTCGCCTTGGTAGCGGGAAGCAAGAACGCCGCGACCAGAGAGCCCACCTCCCCCAGCGACAGCAGTGACCCATCAGGCTTCGCCGATAGTGATCTCGATGTCGCCTCCGTGCCAATTCGCCGCGTGAATGCGTGCCACTGAGCTCGTTTGAGCGGCTCGTTGAAGAATTCGGTGGTCAAAGCCAGAGGCGGAGCGGTCGGGAACGGCGTCCCCCGCCGCTCAAATGTGGCCTGAATCGACCGGCTCAGAACCCCGAGCTGGAATTCTCACGTCATGGCTAGCGTCCAGACATCGAAGAAGTCTTTCAGCCGACTGTTGGCGATACCCAAGACTGCCATAGCGTGGAATTTCTCCGCTATCGCGGCCTCCGGTGGATAGGCTCGCAGGATTGGGGATGCGTCGGTAAGCAGAGTTGGGAATTCCAACATCTTTGGAGCGGGTTCGACTGCATCGCCGAAGCCAATGTCGACTCGCAGGGAGGTGCGAGCCCCATCCAGGCTCACTGACGCTCGGACGCGGACTCCTTCGTAGTGAGCATCCTCTCTGATGCGTTCTCCCGCAATGCCGGGCAGGTCGAAGACGAGGCCATCGTTAGCCTTGACGGATCTTCCCCCCAGCGGAAGGCTCGTTTGACGGGCTTGACGGGCTAACTGCTTGGCTTGCTTGGCTTTAACACGTTTGGGGGCGCTTTTAGTGTACCCATGTATTATGCTATTGTATCGTTTATTCATTGTGTTGTTTGTGATATAATATACCCATGTATGTTGAGTCCGTCCCCAATCGCAACTCGCCGCCCGCCGTCTTGCTGCGCGAATCCTTCCGCCAAAACGGCAGAGTCAAAAAACGCACCCTCGCCAACCTCTCCTGCTGGCGCCCCGTCCGCGTCGAGGCCCTCCGGCGCGCCCTCCGCGGCGAGTTCGATCAGCTTCCCGCCACTCCCGTCTGCGGCCCCGTCTTTGGCCTGCTCTTCGCGCTCAAGCAACTCGCCGATGAGCTGGGCCTGACCGCCGCGCTGGGTCGAACGCGGGCCGCCAAACTCGCCTTGTTCCTGGTGCTGGCGCGCCTGGCCCACCAAGGATCGCGGCTCTCGGCCGTGCGCTGGGCCGCCGATCAGGCCGTCGCAGAAGTGCTGGGTCTGGGCGCCTTCGACGAAGACGACCTCTACGCCGCCCTCGATGATCTGAGCGCCCGCCAAGTGAAGATCGAGCAAGCGCTATACCGCCACTACCTCGAGCGCCGCGGAGCCCCGCCCAGCTTGCTGCTCTACGACGTCACCAGCTCGTACTTCGAAGGCCTGCACAACGCGTTGGGCGAGTACGGCTACAATCGCGACGGCAAGCGCGGCAAGAAGCAAATTGTGATCGGACTGCTGGCCGATGACCAGGGCGAGCCGCTGGCGGTGCGGGTGTTTGCCGGCAACCGCAACGATCCGACGACCGTGCCGGATCAGATCCGCATCGTCAAAGAGCAGTTCGGAGTCGAGGAGTTGGTCTTCGTCGGCGACCGCGGGATGGTCAAGAGCAAGGGCAAGCAGGCGCTGGGGGAGGCCGGGCTGCGCTACATCACGGCGCTGACCGATCCCCAGATTCGGCGGCGCTTGAGCGAAGGGGTGCTGCAACTGGAGCTGTTCGCTGAACAAGTCTGCGAGGTCGAAGCCGACGGCGTGCGCTATGTGCTGCGCCTCAACGAGTCCGAAGCCAAACGGCAACGGCAGCGGCTCGAGGACAAGCTGGCCAAGCTGGGAGGCAAGCTCGACCGACGCAACCAGAAAGTCACGGCCTCTTCCCGTTGCGAGCCCGCGGCCGGACTGCGCCAGCTCAAGCCCTGGCTGGCGCGTCACAAGCTGACAGAATTGGTCGAGTTGCGCTTGCAGGGACGTACGCTGGTCGTCGAGCGCCAGCAGGCGGCGATCGAGCAGGCGCTGGAGTTGGCGGGCTGTTACGTGGTCGTGACCGATGTCGCCTCCGAGCGCATGAGCGGCCAAAGAGTGCACGACCATTACGTGAGCCTGCAGCGGGTGGAGCGCGACTTTCGGCAGCTGAAGACGGGCTTGCTCGAGGTGCGGCCGATCTTCGTGCGCAAAGAAAGCCGCACCCGAGGACCTGTGTTGTGCAGCATGCTGGCGTTGAAGCTGAGCCGCGAATTGGAACGGCGGATACAAGCGGCGTTTGGCACGACCGACGACGACCCGCACGCGATCACCTTGCCGGACGCGCTGGCGGCGTTGGGGCGACTGTGTCTATTGGAATATCGAGTGGATGAGCAGACCAGCGTCACACGGCTGCCGATTCCCGACGCCCGCCAAACAGAAATCCTCAATGCGTTGGGGGTTTCGCTGCCGCACATGTAACCTGTAGACAGACGCCGATCGCCCGATCCATCCCATAACCGACGCGAATTCAGGAAGTTGGCGGCGAAACTCTGCTCGCTGGCGGGGGGAAGATCCGCCCGAGCCGGGTCGCCCAAAGGCTGATCGCGTCAGTCCCGTGTATTGAGCTTGAAGAGTGGATGGCGCAATAGCCAAAGCGGACCGAATTGAAGAGCCGCCCGAAAGCAGGAGTCTGCGCTATCTTGATCGGCCAGTGGCGCGACGCAGAACCCAACCCCGGACGGCCCAAACAGATTGTACCAAAGAGCCGAGGATCTCGAGCATGTCAAATTTCGGCTCCAGTTCGAACCCGCTCTCGATGACGAGCCAAGAAGCGCCGGCTTGGCACTAAGGCTTTCGCCGACGCCTTGACGAGCTCAGTGTCGGCCGCGGGGGCCTACGATGACGCACGTTTCCGGATGCCGGATCAGCCGTACTTCTCGACAGCTGAAGCCATGGCTGGACCGGCGTCAGCGAGATCTTCGGCAACCATGGCGGGCGTCGCTTCGATCTCAGCGTTGAAGGCCAGGAACCAAGGCTCGGCGATGCGAGGGATGTCAGACTCCTTGTCCATGTTCAAGATCAACACGGCTGTCCTCTTACCTCGGTCAACGATGAAGTAGGCTGCCTCGGGCTTTTGCTCCTCGAGTATCGAGCGAATCGCGGCGAGGCCGTCTTTCTTGGCGGCGGCGTTCGCGGTCTCAACCGGCAAGGTGACCTTGACCAGAAAATCTCATGTTCGTTCCTCCGCCCCGCAGAGGGGCGATTGCAATCATAAACTTTGCCGCCAAGATGCGCAAGGCTTGTTGGCCCGCCTTCCTCGATCGCCGATGCCAAATCGTCGCGGGTTTCCGGCTCCTAGCGCTGGCCGGATACAGCATCGCGCATTGGCCGCGCAATCTCATGGCTGCTTCGGCTTGAGTAGCAAGGCAAGTATCCCGCCTACCAGTCCGCCGCTGAAAATCACCGCTTGGAAAACGAGGCCCGCCGCGACCGACATCGCGGCCGGCGCGCCCAGGGGTTTGAGCAAGACGGCGAGAGCGGCCTCTCGAACTCCGAGGCCGCCTTGACTTACCGGCAGCAACGCCGAGATCTTCGCCATGGGCCGGGCGAACAACCATGCGGTCAGCGAAATGTCGATTCCGCAATGGCGGCCCAGCCAGGCGTTGAGCAGCGCAAGGAGAGTTTGCAGGCTAACTCCAAGCACGAACGCCGTGGCTATCGTTCCGGGTCGACTTGCGGAGATACGGAGCGCAACGCGAACCTTGGCAATCGTCCGTTTCAGCTTGAAGGGAGCGCGTCGCAGCGTCCAAGCGATGGCGGCAATGGCCAAGACCGTCAGGGCGGCCAAGATGGCAAATCCCCAGAACAGTCGCTGGCTCTTTTCGTCGAGCGCCCGAGGTAACAACCCGACGCCTATCGCTGCGACGAACGCCAAGGCGAGGATGTCGAGCGCCCGCTCGGCGACGCTACCAGTCGCCACCGCGGTCGGCGATCGGCCCAATTTCATGGCCAGCCCGACGCGAACGACATCACCGCCTACAACGGAGGAGAGGAACGTGTTCCCGAACAAGCCGTAATAGTGGCAGCGCAGCGCATCACGCAGGCCGAGTCCGCCGCCGGCGGCGTTGACCATCACCCTCCACTTGACAGCTCCGAACAAGTGCAGCAGCAAGTAGGCGAGAATTGCCAGCGCCCAGACAGGCGCCGGCACGCGACGCAGAGATTCGAGCAACTGATCCGTGGGGAGCAGCAACACGAGCGCGGCAAGAATCGCGAAGCTGACGATCAGGCGAATTGCAAAGCGTCGCCTCGCGTAACGACAGCCGGTCTTATTGCTAGCAATACTCTTCACTTAGGGCCAGAAGTTGGGTTCGAGCCCGCCTACCGGCGTCACAATCATAGCCCAGGGATTCCATCCCTGGGTCGGGGATTGGGGATGCCGGCGGTTCCAAGTCGCAGGGATAAATCCCTGGGCTATGATTGTTTCGCCCTGCGGGCGTTTGGGCGGACGCTTGTTGCTCGAATGCGCCGCTAGGGCTCGGCGACGATGACAGCCTTCGTGCGTTTGCGCGCGGCCTGGACGGTCGAGTACACTCGGTCTTGCTGAACGGGCATGGCATGAAGTATTGGCTTGCCGGCGAGATGGTCACTCGTCTGGGCGACGCCGGCGCCTTCGGCTGGATCGGTCTAGGATTGAGGATGACGAGTGGCTGATAGCGCCTCGAGCGTCGATGCCGTAAGCATCGTAATCCCCGCCTACAACGAGGAGGAGGCGATCGGTCCGTCGATCCGTGAGGTTGTTCGGGCAATGGACCCGACAGGAGTTGAATACGAGATCGTGGTGGTCGATGACGGCTCGGCGGATCGCACCGCGGAGCTGGCCCGGGCCGAAGGCGTCCGGCTGATCGAGCTCCCAGAGAACCAAGGTTACGGGGCGGCGCTGAAGGCGGGGATCGCGCGTGCGAAGTACGACGTTATCGTCATAACCGACGCCGACGGGACGTATCCCGCGGACGCGATGCCGGAGCTGATTCGGCAAATGAGCGGCTACGACATGGTCGTTGGGGCGCGAATCGGACTGAACACCGCGGTTCCGGCTCTGCGCAGACCCGCGAAATGGTTTCTCAGGAAGCTGGCGAGCTATTTGGCTGGCCAGCCGATCCCTGATTTGAATTCTGGGCTGCGTGTCATGAGGAAACCGCTTGTCCGGCGATTGATTCACCTGTTGCCCCAGGGATTTTCCTTTACGACGACAATCACGCTGTCGGCTCTGTGCAGCGGCTCGCTGGTGAAGTATTCGAAGATCGACTATAGGGTCAGGACCGGACGGTCCAAGATACGGCCCGTCCACGCTTTCGATTTCTTGCTGCTCATCATCCGTACGATCGTCTATTTCAATCCGCTCAAGATCTTCCTGCCGGCGGGGGCCCTGTTTTTCATTGGAGGCGTCGCGAAGTTCATTTACGACATTTACATTGGCAACCTGTCGGAGTCAGCGTTGCTCGGCGTGTTCGGCGCCGCGGCCTTGTGGTCGGTCGGACTGCTCTCTGACCAAATCTCAAAGGTCGCGATGCGGGACAGCGAGAGCTAGCGCCGTGACCGCCGAATGGTTCGACAGATCAGCCAGACCCTCTTGAGCCCGTAGGGCGAAGCAATCAATAGCGCCGGGCGCGGGCCCGGGGGCTGCAGTTTCTACATTTTCAAACGAAGTAGACGACCCCAAAGTAAACCTTGGGGCTCAGCTCAGCGCCGCCGGCGCTACAGCCCCGATCTTTAGATCGGGGCCTGGAGTCTCTACATTTGCGGACGGGGAGGGCCATGGTTGAGGTAGGTCGGTAGATGGTTATTGACATACCGACAGGATTGAGCTATTCTGTTCTTGGCCCCGCTCGGCGCCGCTGCCTATGCCCGACGATCTCCGCGATACTCTTCTGGAAACCCTAGAATCAGCCCTCGATGCTCAGCTGCGCGCCGTTCGTCGGCTGCGATCGAAACCCCCTCCCCGGCCCAAGCGCCCTTCGCCTCAAGGTATGTCTCAGGTCGATATGGCCCATGACATACTCGCCGGCGCCGAGCGTCCGCCGCATATCGCGGAGTTGATCGAGGGCATTCAGGCCAGGTTTTCCCGTGCGGTTGACCGCGAAAGCCTCGTCTCGGCGCTGTCGAAGAAGATCGCTCGCGGCGACCGTTTTGTGCGCACCGCGAAGAACACTTTCGCGCTGCGTAGCCCGGATTAGCTACGCGGCCCGGATTAGCTGTCCCCTGGAGGTTCCCATGCTGCTTCCTCAGTCGGATCTTCCCCCCGCCAGCGAGCAGAGTTTCGCCGCCAACTTCCTGAATTCGCGTCGGTTATGGGATGGATCGGGCGATCGGCGTCTGTCTACAGGTTACTTGTGCGGCAGCGAAACCCCCAACGCATTGAGGATTTCTGTTTGGCGGGCGTCGGGAATCGGCAGCCGTGTGACGCTGGTCTGCTCATCCACTCGATATTCCAATAGACACAGTCGCCCCAACGCCGCCAGCGCGTCCGGCAAGGTGATCGCGTGCGGGTCGTCGTCGGTCGTGCCAAACGCCGCTTGTATCCGCCGTTCCAATTCGCGGCTCAGCTTCAACGCCAGCATGCTGCACAACACATGTCCTCGGGTGCGGCTTTCTTTGCGCACGAAGATCGGCCGCACCTCGAGCAAGCCCGTCTTCAGCTGCCGAAAGTCGCGCTCCACCCGCTGCAGGCTCACGTAATGGTCGTGCACTCTTTGGCCGCTCATGCGCTCGGAGGCGACATCGGTCACGACCACGTAACAGCCCGCCAACTCCAGCGCCTGCTCGATCGCCGCCTGCTGGCGCTCGACGACCAGCGTACGTCCCTGCAAGCGCAACTCGACCAATTCTGTCAGCTTGTGACGCGCCAGCCAGGGCTTGAGCTGGCGCAGTCCGGCCGCGGGCTCGCAACGGGAAGAGGCCGTGACTTTCTGGTTGCGTCGGTCGAGCTTGCCTCCCAGCTTGGCCAGCTTGTCCTCGAGCCGCTGCCGTTGCCGTTTGGCTTCGGACTCGTTGAGGCGCAGCACATAGCGCACGCCGTCGGCTTCGACCTCGCAGACTTGTTCAGCGAACAGCTCCAGTTGCAGCACCCCTTCGCTCAAGCGCCGCCGAATCTGGGGATCGGTCAGCGCCGTGATGTAGCGCAGCCCGGCCTCCCCCAGCGCCTGCTTGCCCTTGCTCTTGACCATCCCGCGGTCGCCGACGAAGACCAACTCCTCGACTCCGAACTGCTCTTTGACGATGCGGATCTGATCCGGCACGGTCGTCGGATCGTTGCGGTTGCCGGCAAACACCCGCACCGCCAGCGGCTCGCCCTGGTCATCGGCCAGCAGTCCGATCACAATTTGCTTCTTGCCGCGCTTGCCGTCGCGATTGTAGCCGTACTCGCCCAACGCGTTGTGCAGGCCTTCGAAGTACGAGCTGGTGACGTCGTAGAGCAGCAAGCTGGGCGGGGCTCCGCGGCGCTCGAGGTAGTGGCGGTATAGCGCTTGCTCGATCTTCACTTGGCGGGCGCTCAGATCATCGAGGGCGGCGTAGAGGTCGTCTTCGTCGAAGGCGCCCAGACCCAGCACTTCTGCGACGGCCTGATCGGCGGCCCAGCGCACGGCCGAGAGCCGCGATCCTTGGTGGGCCAGGCGCGCCAGCACCAGGAACAAGGCGAGTTTGGCGGCCCGCGTTCGACCCAGCGCGGCGGTCAGGCCCAGCTCATCGGCGAGTTGCTTGAGCGCGAAGAGCAGGCCAAAGACGGGGCCGCAGACGGGAGTGGCGGGAAGCTGATCGAACTCGCCGCGGAGGGCGCGCCGGAGGGCCTCGACGCGGACGGGGCGCCAGCAGGAGAGGTTGGCGAGGGTGCGTTTTTTGACTCTGCCGTTTTGGCGGAAGGATTCGCGCAGCAAGACGGCGGGCGGCGAGTTGCGATTGGGGACGGACTCAACATACATGGGTATATTATATCACAAATAACACAATGAATAAACGATACAATAGCATAATACATGGGTACACTAAAAGCGCCCCCAAACGTGTTAAAGCCAAGCAAGCCAAGCAGTTAGCCCGTCAAACGAGCCTTCCGCTGGGGGGAAGATCCGTCAGTTCCTGTCGATCAGCGCTGATTGGAGGCGCGCCTTTCCCCAGCAACGCACGCATCGACGCGCGGTGCGCCAAGGCCTGGGAGGCCTGGTTTGCCTGGGCCGCCGCACGCTTTCGCGCATTATTTGGACCAACGGCGGCGAGCAAAACAGCTGGAGCGCGGACTATTTTTTGCACGAGCGCTGCAAGTGGCGTCCGCAAGAGTTGTTCGCGCCGGTGTGGAAGCGCGCCTTGGGGTTTTGCCGCTCACGGTTGGTGGGCGTGGCGATCGACGACACGCGCTTGCGCAAGACGGGGCGTAGGATCAAGCAGGCGTTTTATCAACACGATCCGCTCTCGCCGCCGTTTCACGCGAACTTGATGCTGGGGTTGCGCTACTTGCAAGCGTCGTTGTTGGTTCCCTTCGATCGCGGCGGCAAGACCGGCGCGCGGGCCTTGCCGGTGCGTTTTGAATGTGCGCCGGTTCCCAAGCGTCCCGGCAAACGCGCCGGCGACGCCGAGCGAGAGCAGTACGAACAAGCGCGCAAGCGCTGTCGCATCTCGCAACGTTTAGTCGACATGATGGCGCCGCTGCGGGCTGCGCTGGATGCCGCCGGCGGGATCGCCAAGAAGATGGTGTTGTCGCTTGACGGCAGTTTCAGCAACCGCACCGTTTTCCTGGCGCCGCGCGATCGCACCGAGCTCATCGCTCGCACGCGCCTGGACGCTGTGCTGTGCAAAGCCGCGCCGACCGGCTCGCGACGCTTCTATGGGGTCGAAAAGTTCCGCCCCGAACAGGTGCGCCGCGACGAGACGATCGTCTGGAAAACGACCAAGCTATTCTACGGCGGCAAGCGCCGCAAGATCCGTTATAAAGAGGTCAACGAGGTGTACTGGCAGGGCGGGGCGCGGCGCACGCCGTTGCGTTTGTTGGTGGTCGCGCCGACCCCCTATAGCAAGCGCCTTTCGAGCAAGATGTACTACCGCCAGCCGGCGTATCTACTCACGACGGACCTCGCCAGCCAGGCGCGCGAGCTGTTGCAGATCTATTTCGACCGTTGGCAGATCGAGGTGAACCACCGCGAAGAGAAGGACACGTTGGGCGTGGGACAGGCGCAGTTATGGAGCGAGACGGCGGTCCCGAAGCAACCGGTATTGGCGGTGGCGGCGTACAGCGCTTTGCTGCTGGCGTCGTTGCTGGCGTATGGTCCGGGGCGCGGAGAGGCCTATGCGCCGCCGCCGAAATGGAGGAAAAAGGCAAAGAGGCCTTCTTGTCTGGATCTGGTGGCGCTGTTGCGGAAAGAAATGGTCGAAAACCCCGATTTGCTGGCTCCGCTGGGGCTCAAACCCTCCTGGCAGGCCTTCGGCGCCGCCGCTGACGGGTAAAATATGTAGAAACTCCAGGCCCCGATCTTTAGATCGGGGTATAGAACGCCTGCCGCGCCGAACGCATCTTAACAAGCCCCTGTATAGGGCTATTCAGGGGTTTGGTAGGTCAAGCGCAAATTGGTTCCAGAGTATCTAGCGGAGCCTGCGACCTCATAGCGACGAGACAGCCGAAGGGAACAGGGGAGGACCGCTTGCTTACGCTCCCGAGCGCGGCTCTGAAAGACCGAGCTTGATTCCCGAATGTTTTCCCTCCCTTTAAGCGCCAGACCTGCAAAGATATTCGGGTCATGCTGGTTGAAGAGCAGATCCAAGCCCGCCGCGCCCGCGCCAAAGAAGCCATTAAGAAGGTCGCCTCGCGGCCCCGGCCCGGACCCTACGGCGACTATCGCGTCGAGTCCACCAGCGGCGCCGTCTACCGAATCGCCATGCGCGGCCCAGGACTGTTCGACAACTACTGCGCCTGCCCGGACTTCGCGCGCAACACGCTGGGCACGTGCAAGCACATCGAAAGCCTGCTCGAGCGGCTCCGAAAGCGCCATCGTAGGGCGCTGGAACGCCGTGGTTACAAGCGCGCCCGCGCCTCGGTATCGCTTGAATACGGCGAAACGATCGAAGTCCGGTTGCGGCTCCCCGACAAGGCTTCGCCCGAGCTCGAAAGCCTGGCCGCGCGTTACTTCGACCCCTCTGGGCTCCTTCCCCGCGAGCGTTACGGCGAATTCGAGCAAGCGCTCGAGCAACTCCGCCGCTTGGACGTTGCCGCCGTCGTTTACAGCGACGCCATCGAATACGTCGACCGAATCAACGAATTCGACGGGGGTCTCGCGCTGGAGAGCCGCGAGCTTCGCAAGCTCGAACGAGGCAAGCTCCCGTTGCACGGGTTGCTCAAGAGCCCGCTGTTTCCCTATCAAATGCGAGGCGCCTTGTTCGCGGCGCGCCGCGGCCGCACGGTGCTGGCCGACGACATGGGCCTGGGCAAGACCATCCAAGCCATCGCCGCGGCCGCGCTGATCCGCAAGCAACACGGCATCGAGCGAGTTCTCGTCATCGCGCCGGCTTCGGTGAAATACCAGTGGCAGAGCGAGATCCAAAAGTTCAGCGATCTGTCGGTTCAGGTGATCGACGGGCCCAAGGAGAACCGCAGGCAACTCTACGCCGAGCCGGCGTTCTTCAACCTGCTCAACTACGAGCTCGTCGTCCGCGACCTCGAGCAGATCCAGGCGCTCGGCGCGGACATGATCATCCTCGACGAAGCTCAGCGCATTCGCAATTGGGCGACCGTCACCGCCCGAGCCGTCAAGCAGCTCAAGAGCCGCTACGCTCTGGTTCTCACCGGGACCCCGCTCGAGAACAAGCTCGAAGAGCTGTACTCGGTGGTCGAATTCGTCGACGGCCGCCGGTTAGGCCCGGCGTTTCGGTTTCTTCACGATCATGTCGTCAAAACCGACAGCGGCAAGATCACCGGCTACCGCGACCTCAACCGCATCAAGCGTCAGTTGGAGCCGATCTTGCTACGGCGCACGCGAAAAGAGGTCTTGCCTGAACTACCCGAGCGTACCGACCAGATCTTCCACGTCGAGATGACCGAGGCGCAAGCCGTGCCTTACTGGGAGCAGAGCGACATACTCGCGAAGCTGGTGGCCAAGTGGAATCGTCAGAAGTGGATCTCTGAAATCGACCTACGCCGCATCTCTTGCTGTCTGCAGAACATGCGGATGCTTTGTAACTCGACGTTCCTCTACGACAAAGAGACGCGCGTCTCGCCGAAGCTCGATGAGTTCCGAGAGATCATTCGCGAGCTCGTGATCGAAGAGAACCGCAAAGTTGTTGTCTTCAGCGAGTACGCGCGAATGACCGCGCTGGCTGGCGAGGAGCTAGCCAAGCTCAAGATCGGCTTCGTTTCACTGCACGGTGCGGTGCCTACGAAGAAACGCCAACCTCTGCTGAAACGTTTCCGGGGAGACCCCGCTTGCAAGGTCTTTCTCTCGACCGACGCGGGCGGTGTGGGCATCAATCTGCAGCAAGCGTCTGCGATCATCAACTTCGAGCCGCCGTGGAATCCGGCTCGCCTGGAGCAGCGCATCGGGCGGGTCCACCGACTCGGGCAGGAGAAGCCCGTGCAGGTGATCCACTTGCTGACCCGTGACAGCATTGAAGAGCGCGTGTGGGAAACGATTCGGCTGAAGAAGGCGCTGTTCTCGGGCGTTTTCGACTCGGCCACTGACGAGGTCGACTTCACGAAACTGGGGAAGAAGTCGATGCTCGAGACGCTCAACGACGTCGTCGAGCCGGCGTCCAAGCCCGCACCAAAAAAAGCTCCGCCGGAAAAAGCCTCGCCCCCTGCGTCCGACGGGGCAGCCCAGATGCTAGAAGCCGCCTCGGGGTTGATCGAGGCCGGCGTACGCTTTCTCGAGGCTCTGGCGCCGCCCGGGCCGGGGCCGGGAAAAGAGTCCAACGACTTGGTCTCGAGCCTGATCCGAAAGGACCCTGGCACAAAGCGAACCACGCTCGCGATACCGCTCCCGGATTCGGTGGACGCCGATCGCCTGGCGAATTTAGCCGGCGGGTTGTTGCGAGCCTTCCAGTCACGCTAGGCAGGTTCCGAGCACGCTGCGTGAGCGGGGTGTCTTCCCGTTGCCCTTGCTGGAAGACCTCCAGCTTACTCAGGGCGCTCGGAATTCCTAGCGCTGGCTACCCCATCTGCTTCCGGCAAGGGCGTACTATATAGAATAGATAGGACAGTTGGAGGTCTAACATGACTCGGTCGAAGGCCGGTTGGGTGTGGTTCGTGCTAGCGCTGGCGTCGCTCAGCTATGGGGTGTCGGTGCAGCCCACACTGGTGGCCCAAAGCGCACAGCTGACCGGCCAGGACGTCCTGCCCATCCTCGAGCAGAACTGCTTCCAGTGCCACGGCGACGACCTCAAGCAAGCGAACCTCGACCTGCGTACCCGCGAGGCGATGCTGCAGGGCGGCGACAAGGGCCCCTCACTCGTTCCCGGTAAAGCCGAGGAAAGCCTGCTCTATTTGCGCGTCGCGGGGCACGCCAAGCCGCGGATGCCGATGGCTCCCCTGCCCCCGTTGAGCGAGCACGAGACGCTCACGCTCAAGAACTGGATCGATCAAGGCGCCGCTTGGAGTGAAGTGGACAATGCCCGCGCCGACACTCAGGCGCCCGGCGATAAGGCCAACGCCAGCTACCTCGAGTACGAAGAACGCGTCATCACTGACGAAATGCGGCAGTGGTGGGCGTTCAAGCAACCCGTCCGCCACGCGACTCCCGAGGTGAGCGACTCCCGCTGGTCGGCGAACCCCGTTGACCGGTTCGTCAAAGACAGCCTGGATGCCAACGGCCTAACCTCCGCTCCCGAGGCCGACCGCACCACCCTGATCCGGCGGGCATACCTCGACCTCATCGGCCTTCTCCCGCCTCCGGAGGCGGTGGACGAGTTCGTCAACGATCCGTCCCCGCTAGCCTACGAAGAGCTGGTCGACCGGCTGCTGGCTTCGAGTCACTACGGCGAACGCTGGGGACGCTTTTGGCTCGATGTCGTGCGCTTCGCCGAGAGCTCAGGGTTCGAGCACGATCGCACCCTGGATACGGCCTGGCGCTATCGCGACTACGTCATCAAGGCCCTGAACCAGGACAAGCCCTACAACCAGTTCCTGATCGAGCAGATCGCCGGCGACGAGCTCGACCAACCGACCTACGACAGTCTCACCGCCACCGCCTTCTACCGCGTCGGGCCGCGCGTACGCTTCCGCGAAAAGACCAACCCCTACTATCGCTACGACTATCTCGACGACATGGTCCGCACTACGTTCCAAGGCTTTATGGGCATGTCGGTCCACTGCGCCCGCTGCCACGACCACAAATTCGACGCCATCACCCGCAAGGACTACTACCGCTCGGTCGGCATGTTCTTCGGATACGTGAGATACGACCACTTCCTTGCGCCAAAGGAAGAATCCGACCACTGGATCGAGGCGAAGAAAGCAAGCCTCAAGGCGATAGCACCGATCAAGCGCGCCATCGCCAAGATCGAAGCGCCGTATCGGCAACGCGCGTTCGAAGAAAGGCTCAAAAGCCTGCCCCCTGACATACAGACGGCGGTTCGCACTCCGATGGAAGAGCGTACGCAGGGACAGAAGCTACTCGCGGCTCAGTTCGAACGAAACTATGACGCGGGCTCGATCACGATGGACGACGACCTCGGGCCCATTGTTCTCTCCGCGACGAACAATGTCGACTATCGGCAATCCAAGCTGCCGGGCGGAGCGCTGGCCTTTTCGCTTAGGAACAAGGCTGCCCAGGCGGCTGCCAGCGGAGTTCCAGTACCGCCGCCAGCGCCCCGCCGCGGCGCGCCGATCAAGCTCAACGCTGAAGACGAGCAGAAGCGAAAAGCCCTGAAGGACCAGATCGCGGCCATCGAGGAACAGACGCCGAAAGCGCCTCCGGCAGTAGAGGGAGTCCGCGACGGCGACTACCGGCTGGCCCCGCCCGGGCCTGGCGACGTCCTGGTTTCAGGCCACTACAACCCCGAGTACGGCGAGGTCAACGAGAGCTATCTTCCCGAGCCCGGCCAAGACTACGAGGTCCCCAAGGTGCACTTCGGCGCCAACGGCCTGGTGGTCGAGGAAGACCTCAAAGCGCCGGTCGTGGAACCCGGTTTCCTAACCGTATTGGCGACAGGCGACGAGGCAGTGACCCGTCCGCCCGCCCGTCCGGACTACGTATCCAGCGGCCGACGCCGTGCGCTGGCCGAGTGGATCGCCTCGCCCGACAACCCCCTGACCTCGCGAGTCCTGGTGAACCGCCTGTGGTACTGGCATTTCGGCCAAGGCATCGTCCCCACGCCGGGGAACTTCGGCAAGATGGGCGTGCCCCCAACGCATCCCGAGCTGCTCGACTGGCTGGCGACCGAATTCATCCGCGAGGGTTGGAGCATCAAACAGATGCACCGGCTGATCATGAACTCCCAGACTTACAAGATGGCCTCGAGCTTCTACAACGCCGAGAACATCGAGAAGGATCCAACGAACAAGTTTATGTGGCGCTTCGCCGTGCGACGCCTCGAGGGAGAGGCGATCCGCGACGTCATCCTTTCCGCCAGCGGCCAGCTGAATTTGAAGGCCGGCGGCGAGCCCTTCTACCCTGCCCTGGCCGAAAGCGTTCGTGAAGGCTATCAGGGCGGCAAGTGGCTGCTGACCAAAGAGGGCCCCGAGACCTGGCGCCGCAGCATCTACTCCTACTGGAAGCGCGGCTTGAAGTTCCCGATGTTCGACGTGCACGATCAGCCCGATCAGAATGTCACGGCCGAGAAGCGCAACGTCAGCACGGTGCCGACACAGGCTTTGACTTTGCTGAACGGCGAGTTTACCCTGATGCAGTCGGGATTCCTG
This sequence comes from Bryobacterales bacterium, assembly GCA_965247515.1. Lineage (GTDB taxonomy): Bacteria > Acidobacteriota > Terriglobia > Bryobacterales > UBA6623. Next base: position 5,224,051 of record OZ252029.1, read on the forward strand.
GCCGATCGTGTCATCGAAGAGTCGTCATCGGACCCAGCAGCTCGGGTCGACAGGCTCTACCTCATCACCTTGGGCCGCGAGCCGAACGCGAGAGAGTTGGCCCTCAGTCTTGACTTCTTGAGCAACGAGCGGGAATTGCAGACCGACAAGGCCTCGCCCGACCACGCGGCGTTGACGAATCTGTCGCACGTGATGCTGAACGCGAATGAGTTTCTGTACATCAATTAACGCGGGATTCGGCAAAACGGGCTTGGCATGCCAAGCCCCTACGTCGCCCGTAGGGGCGAGGCATGCCTCGCCCTTTTTTGGCGGCAAGCGCCAGGAGGGATTTCAATCATGACTCCGCTCTGTAAAGACACCGCAGGCAAGAAGCAACGCTACATCAGCCGCCGCGATTTCTGGAGCAAGGCCGGCATGGGCATCGGCGGGTTGGCGATCGCCGACTTGCTGGCCCGCGACGGTTTGCTAGCCGCCTCGCCCTCGATCGATCCCAAGGCCTGCTTAGGCTCGGAGGGGATCACCGACTCCCCCTACCTCCCCAAAACTCCACACTTCAAACCGCGCGCCAAGTCGGTGATCCATCTCTTCATGAGCGGCGGGGTGAGCCACGTCGACACGTTCGACTACAAGCCCGAGCTCGAAAAGCACCACGGCGTCGCGCTCGCCGGGGGAATCGCCGGCGTTGACGGCGACGGCCAAGTGATCGTCCGACAAGGCTATCCAGGGCCTCTCATGAAGAGCCCCTACAAATTCAAGCAGCACGGCCAGTCCGGCGCCTGGGTGTCCGAGCTTTTCCCCCACATGTCCACCATGGTGGACGACCTAGCCTTCATCCACTCCTGCCAGGGCCGCTCGAACGACCATGTCCTGTCGCACTATGAGTGGAACACCGGCATGATCCTGATGGGCTACCCCAGCGTCGGAGCGTGGGTAACCTACGGACTCGGCAGCGAGAACGGCAATCTGCCCGCTTACGTCGTGCTCTACGACCACCGCGGCGGGCCCTTCAGCGGGCCGACGAATTGGCATGCCGGATTCCTGCCGGCCGCCTACCAAGGCACGGTGTTCCGCTCCTCCGGCGACCCGATCCTCGACCTCCAGCCGCCGTCAGAATACTCCTCGGTCGAAGAAGAACGCCGCAAGCTCGACCTGCTCGCCCGCATCAACCAGAACCACGCCGAACAACACCCCGGCGTATCCGACCTCTCCGCTCGAATCAGCTCCTACGAGCTGGCCTACCGCATGCAGGGCTGCGCGCCCGAAACGGTCGACCTCAGCCAGGAAAGCCAAGAAACCAAGGACCTCTACGGGCTAAACGAAAAGGTCACCGAGCCCTTCGGGCGGCAATGTCTGCTGGCCCGCCGCCTGGTCGAACGCGGCGTCCGCTTCGTACAGCTCTACAGCGGGGCCATCGTCAACCAAAACGTCGACACCTGGGACGCCCACAGCAACATCGTGGAAAACCACGGCATGCACGCGCCCGAAGTCGACAAGCCGATCACGGGGCTGATCACCGACCTCAAGCGCAGCGGCCTGCTCGAAGACACCATCGTCATTTTCCAGTCGGAGTTTGGCCGCATGCCAATCTCCCAACGAGGGCTCGGCCGCGACCACAACCCCGGGACCCAAACGATGTGGATGTGCGGCGGCGGAATCCAAGGCGGCCAACACATCGGGGCGAGCGACGAAGTCGGCTACAAAGCCGCCGAGCAGATTGTGACCAACCACGATGTCCACGCAACGCTCCTGCATATGCTGGGGCTCGATCACAAGAAGCTGACCTACTACTTCAACGGCCGCAACATGAGGCTGACCGACGTTCATGGCGAGCTCATCCCACAGATCGTCGCGTAGGCGCGTAGCTTGCTACGCCCGTTTTCCGGGGGACACATGATCGCTAAGCTCGCGCCCATATCGTTGTGGGCGGTCATTTCGTTGTTCGGGCCGAACGGCTCAGCCCAAGGCGTCGCCGGAATGGAGAAGGCGCACCCCGTCGAAGGCGATCCGGGAATCTTCTCTATGAGCGTCGTCGAAGAACCCGCGTTCCGCGTTCTCCGCGACTACGCCGAGCCAGGCGCGACCCGCCGTCTCCATTCGCACAAGACCGCCACCTACCACGTGCTCACGCTGATCACGGGAAGTCTTCGACTGACCGTTGAAGGCAAGAGCCCTGTCGACATCAACCCCGGCGAAGTCGTGTCCATTCCCGGCGGCGCGAACCACACGTTCACCAACACAGGTAAGGTCACCGCAACGATCGTCGAGGTGTTTGGGAAGTAGTCAGGTAGGCGAACCGCCGCCGGCGAGCTCTTCGGCGTCCAGCGCGTGCGGCTGTCGGGGACCCTTCGTCGAGGATCAAGAGGGCGAAAGGCGACACTACCGGTCAGCAGCGCGGCCTGCTACCATTTATCGGTTTTATGTTCACTCCAACCGCGTTGCGCCTGTCTTTGATGATGTTTCTCCAGTTTTTCGTCTGGGGATCTTGGTACGTGACCGCTCCGCTGTTTCTCGGCACGATCGGCTTCGACGGCGCGGATTTCGGCTGGACGTATTCGGTCGGGCCAATCGCGGCGATGATCTCGCCGTTGTTCGTAGGGATGATCGCCGATCGGTTTTTCGCCACTGAGAGGGTGCTCGGGACGCTGCATGTGCTGGGGGGCGTCATCATGCTCGGGGCGACTTCGCTGATGGATGCGCAGAGCCCCGGCGACCCGGAAACGATCAACCTGATCTTCTTCGGGCATACGCTGTGCTACTTCCCTACCCTGGCGCTGACGAATTCCCTCACGATGCACAACATCAAGGACTCGGCCAAGGAGTTCCCGTTGATCCGAGTCTTTGGGACGATTGGTTGGATCGTGGCGGGCCTGGCGCTGACGGCGGCCGGATGGGGAGCGTCGGTGCAGATGTTCCACCTCACGGGTGCAGCGGGCGTTCTGCTTGGACTGTACTGCTTTACCCTGCCGCACACGCCGCCGCCGGCCGCGGGCCAGCAGGTCTCGGTGGCGAAACTCCTAGGCGCCGACGCGCTGGTGATGTTCAAGAACCGCTCCTTCCTGATCTTTATCGTGAGCTCGTTCTTGATCTGCATTCCGCTGGCGTTCTACTACCAGATCGCCGCCAAGTCGGTGCAGCAGGCGGGCGTGGCGGATGTGGCCGCGAAGATGACATTTGGCCAGATGTCGGAGATCCTCTTCATGCTGGCGATGCCCTTCTTCTTCCGGCGGTTGGGAGTGAAGTGGATGCTGCTGGTGGGGATGTTCGCCTGGGTGGCGCGCTATGCACTGTTCGCGATCGGCGCCCCGGCAGGAGTTCAGTGGATGATGATCGCCGGTATCTTGCTCCACGGTATCTGTTACGACTTCTTCTTCGTGACGGGTCAGATTTACACGGACCGTGTGGCGTCGACGAACATTCGAGGCCAGGCGCAAGGTCTGCTAGCGTTGTTCACGCTAGGTGCGGGGATGCTGATCGGGGCGCAGGTGGCGGGGCGGATTGAGACCTCGAGCACGCCAAGGGAATCGGTCGCGCTGAGCGAGGAGGTGCAGCAGATTGGGGCGGAGATCGCGCGGCTGACTGAGCAGGGCGGCGGCGCGGCGACCCTTCAGGCGCTGCGAGAGGATCAGGACGCTAAGTCGCTGAAAGCATTGCAGCTTGTTGATTGGAGGATGATCTGGGGTGTTCCGGCGGCCTTGGCGGGGGTGATTATGTTGTTATTCGCGGTGTTGTTTAAGGAAAACGACGCGGCTCAGTCATGATCGCGTAAGCCAAACGATCATCAAGCCTTGGAGAGTTAAAGGGCGCGACATGTCGCGCCCTTACGGAGTTGGTCCTACGATTGCTGGTTAGGGCGCTGATTGCATCATTCCTAACCCTCATACACCCCTGGCCCGGCGGCGGACTTGTCTGCCGTCGGGACCCTCTACTCGGCGATGCCGCCTTCGGTCATCTTCTTGGGGTCGAGCAGACGGTCGAGGTCGGCTTCCGACAACTCTGTCATTTCCAGAGCGACATCTTTGAGCTTGCGGCGTTCAGCATAGGCTTTCTTCGCAACAGCGTAGCCCAGCTCGTAGCCGATCACCGGGTTCAGCGCGGTTACGAGGATGGGGTTTTTGTCGACCAAATCGGCGATGCGCTCGGTGTTCGGGGTGAATCCGGAAATCGCGTTGTCGGCCAACTCGCGGGAGACGTTGCCAAGGATGCGCGCGCTTTCGAGCAGGTTGTGTCCAATCACCGGAAGCATCACGTTGAGCTGGAAGTTGCCGGCCTGCCCGGCCACGCCGATCGTAACGTCGTTGCCCATCACGTGGGCGCAGACCATCGCCGCGGCTTCGGGGATGACCGGATTGACCTTGCCCGGCATGATGCTCGAGCCGGGCTGAAGCGACGGTAGAGCGATGTCGCCGATGCCGGCCTGCGGGCCGGAGTTCATCCAGCGCAGGTCGTTGGCGATCTTCATGACTGAAACCGCCACGGTGCGGAACTGCCCGCTCAATTCGACGGCGGCGTCTTGGCTGGAAAGGCTCAAGAAGTAGTTTCGGCTCGGCTTGAACGGCAGGCCCGTCTTCTCGGCAAGTCGGCTGGCGACGCGGGCGCCGAACTCGGGAAGGGCGTTGACGCCGGTACCCACGGCGGTGCCGCCCTGGGCCAAGGCCGCCACGCGCGGTAGAGAGCTCTTCACGCGCGTGATTCCGTCTTCGATCTGGGCCGCCCAGCCGCCGAGCTCTTGTGCGAGGGTGACGGGCATGGCGTCCATCAAGTGAGTACGGCCGGTCTTGACCACATCGGCCACTTCTGAAGCCTTCGCCTCGATCGTCTTCTGCAGGTGCTCGAGGCCCGGCAACAGCACTTCAGTCGTCTCGATGTAGGTGCCGACATGAATCGCCGTCGGGATCACGTCGTTGCTCGACTGGCCCATGTTGACGTGGTCATTCGGGTGGACCTTGTCGCCGCGCTTCTGCGTCGCCAGGGTGGCGATCACCTCATTGGTGTTCATGTTCGACGAGGTGCCCGAGCCGGTTTGGAAAATGTCGAGCGGGAATTCGCCGTCGTGCCGGCCGTCCTCGACCTCCTTGGCCGCCGCTTGGATGGCTTCGGATATGCCGCTATCGAGTAGGCCGAGCTCGCCATTCACGTAAGCGGCCGCACCTTTGATCAAACCCAAGGCGCGAATGAAGTTTCGCGAGAAGCGGATGCCGCTAATTGGGAAATTGTTCACCGCGCGCTGCGTCTGAGCGGCGTAAAGGGCTTTCTCGGGAACGCGGACTTCGCCCATCGAGTCCTTTTCGATTCTGTAAGCTTGGTCGGCCATAAGATCTATAGAGTAGCTCAACTGGCAGGGCGGTGAACAGTGAACGGTGAGCGGTGAACAGTGGGCTACCCGGCTACCGCTACTAGGCGAAACCTCGAAGGCGACAGCGGGGTAGCCCACCGCTCACTGCTCACTGCTCACCGCCGGCCCGGTCATATGACCGTTACGATCGTACGGTTTGGAGCCAACCTAAAGTCCACTGTTTCAAGGACTTTGGTTGGTTTTTCGGACCTATTACTTGACTCGGAGCCGACTTGAGCGGATGCTTGGACCGCGCCAGCGCGCGACTACCAGGGCGCCGAGGCGTGACGGCAGGGCGCTGAAGAGTGACGGATGCAAGATTCAAGGCCGCGGAGAGGCTGCACGGCTACTTGTCGGGGCTGCATCTTAGACCTAGCGGGCTCGTCGGACCCGACCCGGGCTCGCGTTTCAACGATCGAACCGGCCGCCTCGTCAAGAGCTACCTTCCGAGTCTCGGCCGGCGCGAGCGCGGCAGCCACCTCGAAGCGCAAGCCTATTGGATCCTCGCCAACTGGCGTCTTTTTGACTTGACGGGTTCGAGGGTGTACTGGCAGGGCGCGCTTACCGCCTCCCGGGGCGTTATCGAGCAACAGCGGCACGACGGTTCGTGGCTCGACTCGGACCTCGAGCCGAAGGGGCGAGTCGTCACGGACGAGGGCTGCTGGGCGGCGCTCGCGTTGCTGGAAACCTACCGCCGGACAGGCGCCGAGAGGGCGCTCGACTCGGCAATTCGCTGGCAGCGCTACTTGAAGATGTTGAGTGTTTATCAAAAGGCCGGTCAGACCCTGGCGGTCAACTATTTTCCACATCGCCCTAGCGGCCGGATTCCGGGGCACTCGGTAACGCTGGCGAGGCTGTCGTGTGAGTTGGCTCATGCAACCGGCCAGAACGGCTTCCTGGAGGATGTAGACGCCTTGCTGGGCTTTGTCGCTCGAGCTCAACAAGCGAACGGTGAGATTCCCTACGAATGTGACAAACTGCGGCTCACCGCAAGCCGTCTACATCGGCAGTGCTACCAGCACAATGCGTTCGCTGCTTTAAGCCTGCTGCGGATCCGCGAGCTTGATATGGTCGACGGTTGCGAAGCCGTCATTGACGGCATTGTTCGATTTCTCAGGAAGGGAATCGGCCGCAACGGCGCTGTCCCGTACGAGTGCACGGGGCCACAGAGAAATGTCGTCTATCACGCTGGAGTTGTCGCGGCCGCCCTCGAACAGGCTTCGGCTGCGGGCTTCGGCAACTATCTCAGCGACGCGGCGACGGCCTACCGTTACGTGCTGGGCCTACAGCAGCCCAGCGGCGGGCTCCCCCACTCGTCGGGGGATTTTGGCTTCTTGCAAGACCGGCGCTCGTACCCGCGCTACCAGGTGATGATCCTCTATCACCTCTTGTATCCGCTGCCGGCCATCGCTACTGCTGAGACCGAGAGCCGGCAGAGCGAGTTCGCCGCGGCGGCGGGCTGACGAGAGTTACATCCGACGCCCCGTGAGCCCGGAACGCAAGTGACGGGTGCGGTGTTCGCGTGATCGACATTCGTACCCGTCACTTGCGTTCCGGGCTCACGGGGAGCGTCGTCAATCAGAAACTCTTTAGCTGGGTGATCGTCTGTGCCAGCGGCGACGGTTGCGGGTCGAGCTTGGCGGCCTTTTCGAGATAAGGCAACAAAGCCAATCCGCCTTCGGTTGGTATCTCGATCTTCTCGCCGCGATGCAAGGCGAAAACGGCGCCGTTCTCGATCAGCAAGCAAGCGCGGCGGGAGCCGTAGTAGCCGGCCAAGCCAACGTCAATCATCAGCACTCGGCCGCCGAACCGAGGGAAGATGGTCCCCGCGGTGACGGTATGCCCGACCACGATCCGCTTGGCATCGAGGTTCGCTAAGACCCTCTCCAAGTGGACCTTCTCGCTTGATTCGGGGTTTTGCGCCAAGCCGCGATACCAGAGCGGTCCCTCGGAGTCGATCAAGACGCCGCCCTCGATCTTTGACAGGTCCCTGAGCTCGGCGTGCGCGAGTCGGTTGATTTCCTTTAGGCCCAGCTGCGAGTACTTGGGCCCGATGCCTCCGTGGAGGAAGACGGAATCGTTGATCTTGATGACGACGTTGTGTTTGGCGATCCAGCGGCCGTACTTACCTGTCGGGCCGAACTCGGCACGATGCTCCATGTAGCCCAATGGGCGCTGCTGCTCCCACTGAGCGCGATAGGCCTCGACATCCGGGGGCTTCGGGTCGAGCCCTACTAGGTGCGCTTGGAACTCACGCCTCAGCAGCTGGGGAGATCTTGCGGTCGCGAAGGCGGCGAACTCCTCCGGTATCACGTAGCGTAAATCCCCGTAGATGTTCATGGCCTCGTGATTCCCGATCAGAGCGTGGACGTATCCGCCGGCCTTCTGGGCCTGCTTCTCGAGCTCCATCAGCAGATCAAGGATCTTGCGGGTGTCGGGTCCGCGATCGGGAACATCGCCGGTTTGGACGAGGTGCGTCTGCCCACCCGTCCACTGCAGTTGCGTGTCTATGAGCTCGGCGTCTTCGAGAATCCCGATGAACTGCTCGTAGTCGCCGTGAACGTCGCCGATCGCGACGATGCGATCGACGCCGCTCCAGATTTCGGCCGCGAACGATGTGGCCGCGATAGCTAGTAGAAACACAGCTGCGCACAGAACGCCCACGGTTTACCTTTTACCATGCCGCGGTTTACAGCCCTACATTTCAGGCAAGAACCGTGTCTCCAATCCGTAGTTAAATAAAGCCATGGAAGTTCTCATTTCGAACATCGAAACCATTCCGGGAAAGACGATCAGCGAATTCTACGGCGTCGCCTCCGGCAGCACGGTGCGGGCTAAGCATCTGGGCAAAGACATCTTGGCGGGACTCAAGAACATCGTCGGGGGCGAGCTGACGAGCTACACCGAGCTGTTGGGCGAGGCGCGCCAGGAAGCGCTTGACCGGATGGTGCAACAGGCGCGCTCGATGGGGGCAAACGCCGTTGTCAACGTGCGGTTCTCGACCAGCTCGGTTTCACAGGGCGCCGCCGAGTTGTTCGCCTACGGCACCGCGGTGCGGGTCGACTGAGGCCGGTGATGGAAGTCTGGATCGAACTTCTGGCCAACTACGGCCTGGTCCTGGTGCTGCTGGGCGTCGGGTTCAGCTTTGGGCGGATCGCCGAGGCTCGCCATTTCCGCAGCATCCGCGCCCGCGAGGGACAACTGCGGAACGTAACTGCGATCACTTGCGAGAATCTGCCTGCGCAGTGGAGTGCGAACTCGGGCGGGCTGGTGAGCGGGAGCGTGGTGATCTCGCTGGACTACTTCAAGCGCTTCTTGGCCGGGTTCCGGGCGATTTTTGGCGGGCGAATTCGCGCCTACGAACCGTTGATGGAGCGCGGACGCCGGGAGGCGCTGGTGCGGATGAAGCAGCTGGCGGCCGACATGGGCTACGACGCCATCATCAATGTGAGGCTGGAGACGTCGACCTTGGCGCGGGCGTCGGGCCAGGGAACAGCGGGGGTGGAGGTGCTGGCGTTCGGGACCGGGATACGGTTCGAGCGTTGACACGGGTTGCGTCCCCTCTTTTCCAATTCTGCGCTGCAGGAAGGGCGGCGACCTAAGCCAATGACTTATACTGATGAGGTTCGATTCGAGTGGGACCCGCACAAAGCTCAAGCAAACCTTCAGAAGCATGGTGTGCTTGCCGGCACCTAGGTAACATGGGGTCTCATTCGAAGAAGCCACGGAAGTCCAGCTATTGCGCATGTACCTGGGAGACGCATATAACTGACGAAGATCGCGAACTAACCGAAGACGACTTTCGGCGTGGGATGCCCCGCAGCCAACGCGAGCGCATCATGCGCGGAGAGATCGACCCGGCAAAGGACATCGCGTCGCTTCGCCGGTTTGTGGGTCTTACACAGGAGGAATTTGCTGAAGGCCTGAGCATCAGCGTTCACACGCTACGCAATTGGGAGCAGGGTCGCCGGAGCCCGGAGGGCCCCGCGTTGGCTTTGTTGCGGGTCGCGGCTCGACACCCGCGTGTGCTGCGAGAGAACCTAGGCGCGAGCGTCTGAACAAGATTCGCCGCGATTGAGCCCCGCGACGGTGTCGCGGGGTTGCGGGGCGAAATCGAAGACAAGATGCAGAGTTCGAACAGCATCTGGTTACCCGAGCGATGGTCCCCCACGACACCGTCGCGGGGCTCAATCCGCCCTCAATCGCGAAGCGGCGGTCGGCCGTCATTACAATGGGGACTGCGATGCGTCCCACACTTCTTCTACTCACCGTTTGCCTAGGCTGCTCTAGCGAGGCTCCGGAGGCTGGCGGTTCGGTCGAGAAGCCCGTCGTCGCATTGATCATGAAGTCGCTCGCGAACGAGTTCTTCGCGACCATGGCCGGCGGCGCCGAGGAACATCAACGGGCTCATTCGGACGAGTACGAGCTCGTCGTCAACGGCATCAAGGACGAGCGGGATCTGGCCCGCCAGGTGGGGCTGGTCGAAGAGATGGTCGCGCGAGGAGTCGACGCGATTGTGATTGCGCCGGCGGATTCGAAGGCCCTCACGCCGGCGCTCAAGCGAGCTGCCGACCAAGGCGTGGTTGTCGTCAATATCGACAACAAGCTCGACGACGATGTCCTGGCCGACGCCGGGATTCGTGTCCCGTTCGTCGGTCCCGACAATCGAGCCGGAGCTCGGAAGGTCGGCGAGCACCTGGCTTCGCAGTTGTCCGCGGGCGACGAGGTGGCCATTCTTGAAGGCATCCGTACGTCGTTTAACGGACAACAGCGGCGGCTCGGCTTTGAGGATGCGATGAATGCCGCGCAGGTCAAAATCGTCACGTCCCAGTCGGCGCAATGGGAGATGAGCATTGGCAACCAGATCGCGTCGGCGATGCTAAGCGAGCATCCGAACTTGAAGGCGATCCTGGCCGGCAACGACTCCATGGCGTTGGGAGCGTTGGCGGCCGTGAAGACGTCGGGCAAGGCGGGCCAAGTGATGATCGTCGGGTTCGACAACATCGGGGCCGTTCAACAGGCGATCCGCGATGGAGGGATCTTGGCGACGGCCGACCAACACGGCGACCAGCTGGCGGTGTTCGGGATTGAGCGCGCGCTCGAGCTTCTCGCGAGTGGGACCACGGCGTCGGACACCGAGACTCCCGTGGATCTCGTTACCGCAGCGGACCTGCCCTGATGCTGCGGCTACGGGGCGTCGGCAAGAGCTACGCGACGCCGGTACTCGCCGACGTCGATCTTGAATTGCAGGCCGGCGACGTGCACGCTCTGATCGGCGCGAACGGGGCCGGAAAGAGTACCCTCGCCAAGATCATTAGCGGTTTGGTTCGCGCCTCCACGGGTGAGATGACACTGGCGGGTTCACCCTACGCGCCGAGCGGCAAGCCGGACGCGGAGACCCGGGGCGTTCATATCGTCCAGCAGGAGCTGAACCTCATTGAGCCGCTATCGGTGGCGGAGAACCTCTTCTTGAACCGGCTCCCCACCGATCGCGGGTTCGTCGACTACGGGGCCCTCAACGACCGCGCCGCGGCGGCGTTGGAGCTGGTCGATTTGGGCGACGTCGACCCGCGAACGCCGGTTTCGCAGCTCGGCGTGGGCCGTCGTCAACTCGTCGAGATCGCGTCGGCCCTTTCGCGCGAGTGCCGCTGGCTGCTTCTCGACGAACCGACATCCGCACTGACGACGCCGCAGATCGAACGGCTTTTTGAGCATGTGCGCCGGTTGAGCCTGTCGGGCGTGGGCGTCATCTACATTAGTCATCGCATGGAGGAGATCCAGCAGATCTGTGATCGCGCCACGGTCTTGAGGGACGGGCGGTTGATAGCGACCCGGGAGGTCGGCGAGTTTTCGCTTGATGAAGCGGGGCGGCTGATGGTGGGGGCGGCGCCGACGGCATCGTCGACTCGTGAGCATAGAACAGCGGGCGGGCCGGCGCTGCGGGTCGAGGGTCTGAAGAGTGCGCTGCTAGTGGATGACATCACGTTCGAGGCGCGGCGAGGCGAGGTGGTTGGCATTGCGGGCTTAGTGGGTTCAGGGCGAACCGAGCTGCTGCGCGCAATTTTTGGTGCGGATGGCGCCGAGGCCGGAGCCGTCTATGTGGGCGGGTCGCGGGAGGGGCGACTGTTTGGATCGCCAAGTCAAGCGGTGCGGGCCGGTTTGGCGATGACCCCGGAAGATCGCACACACGAGGGGCTCCTGCTCAGCCAGCCTGTCCGGGTCAACATGACGTTGGGACGAGTCCCCGCTAAGCTCGGTTGGATCGACCATGCGGCTGAGCGACGGTCCGCCCAAAGCTACTCCGATCAAACCGAAATCCGCTGCCGCTCGATTGAGCAGCCGGTGGATGAGCTGAGCGGAGGCAACCAGCAGAAGGCGCTGATCGCGCGCTGGCTGATGCGCGACGCCGAGGCGTACTTGTTCGACGAACCGACGCGCGGAGTTGACGTAGGGGCCAAGGCGACGATCCATGGACTGCTGCACGGGTTGGCCGCGCGGGACAAAGGGGTCGTCGTGGTCTCGAGCGAGTTGACGGAGTTGATGGCCATCTGCGACCGGATCATCGTGATGGCCCGGGGCAGACTGGTTGCCGCGTTCGAGGCCGGCGACTGGTCAGAAGAGCGGATTTTGGCCGCGGCGTTGAGCTGAGCGATGTCAGGCGACCGGCGCGAGCTGCTGTTCCCGTACTTTGGGCTTCTTGGCGTTCTGGCCGGGCTGATCGTCCTATTCGGGGTCTTGAGCGAAAACTTTCTGGCGCCGCGAACGTTCTTCACCTTGGCCAACCAGATTCCCGACCTGACGGTGATCGCCGTGGGGATGACCTTTGTCTTGATCATCGCCGGCATCGATCTCTCGGTCGGCTCGGTCTTGGCGTTGAGCTCGGCGGCGCTCGGCGTGGCCATGGCGGACTGGGGTTGGCCGATCGCGCTAGCCGCGCCGTTGGGCGTGATGGCGGGTCTCGCGGCGGGGCTGGTGAATGGGCTGGTGAGCGTCGGCTGGAGCATTCCGTCGTTTATCGTCACCCTCGGGATGCTCGAGATCGCGAGAGGGGGCGCGTACCTGGCGACCGATTCGCAGACCAAGTACATCGGTTCGGCGATCGAGTTTGTGGGTGCGCCGCTTGCGGGGATCGGGTTCTCGCCCGCCTTTCTGATCGCCTTAGCGGTGGTCTTGGTTGGGCAGGTCGCGCTGACGAGGCTCGTAGTCGGCAGGCACATGATCGCGATCGGAGCGAACGAACGCGCCGTGCGGCTCTCGGGAATCGATCCGCGGCCGGTGAAGATGCTGGCATTCGCCGTTTGCGGGTTGCTCGCCGGGCTGGCGGGGGTCTTTCAGACATCACGGCTGTCGTCGGCTGATCCCAACGCGGGCATCGGAATGGAGCTCTCGGCCATCGCGGCGGTCGTCATCGGCGGGACCAGCTTGATGGGCGGACGCGGGTCGGTCGTCAATAGCTTTCTGGGCGTGTTGATTATTGCCGTGCTTCAGACCGGGCTGGCGCAATTGGGAGCGTCGGAGCCCACCAAACGGCTCATCACCGGCAGCGTGATCGTGGCGGCCGCACTGGTGGACGCCTACCGCCGGCGGATGACGCGATCGGACTGATTGCCCCGCCGTCTTTGGCTGCGTTATCCTAGGCGCCCGACAGGAGTGTTTATGGCGGTTTCCCCGGTTAGCCTGCGCAAAGAAGGCCAAGTTTCGATCATCACCATCGACGACGGAAAGGCGAATGTGTTCAGCCTTGCCATGACCACGGCCCTCAGCGCCGCGCTGGATGAGGTCGACGTCAAGCAGGGCGCCGTCGTAATTGAAGGCCGTGACGGACTTTACTCGGGCGGGTTTGACCTTAACGTCATCAACAGCGGCGACAAAGACGCTGGACGGAAGATGACGCTGGGCGGCGTTGGGGTCGCGCTGAAGGCGTTCGACTTTCCTCGACCGATCGTAGCGGCGGTCACAGGGCACGCCGTTGCTATGGGATCGATCTTCAACATGGGACTCGACTGGCGCATCGGGGCGAAAGGCAATTTCAAGCACGGCCTCAATGAGATCAAAGACGGCCTGACGCTGCCCATTTTCGCGATCGAGCTGTCGCGCTTTCGACTCAACCCGAGGCTCTACCAACAAGCGGTGATGCAATCCAGACTGTTTTCGCCCGAGGAGGCGGTCGAGGCGGGTTTCCTCGATGAGGTCGCCGAGCCCAATAGGGTTCGCCAAGCGGCGTACGAGAAGGCCGAGCAACTTGAGGCCTTACCGAACCCCGGGTATGCAGTGTCGAAGATGCGTGACCGCGGCCCGACGAAGAAGTACGTGGCCGAGACCTTGGCGAGCGACCTTGCGTCTCTCCCGGAGGAGCGTGCGCGGTTTGTGTGACCTCCAGCCGTGCCGCGCGTAAGCAAGCGGTTGGATGCTAGAACCCTGAACAGAGCCCAAAGATGACTAGACCCATCCTCCGAACACAGCTTTGCGACATCCTCGGTTGCGAATACCCCATCCTTAGCGCCGGCATGGGGCCGAGCCTGCTGGGCGAGCCGGCGGGTGCGACGGTCGACCTCGTGGTCGCGGTCTCAGAGGCGGGCGGCCTGGGCGTCCTAGGCGGCGCCGGTCTCAAAGTCGATGAGATGCGATCCGCGATCCGCGCGATCAAGCGTCAAACCGACAAGCCCTTCGGCGTCGACATCCTGCTGCCCCGCCAGCAAGTCGAGGAAGGCGACCACGACGAGAGCGAAGGAGTCCCCCCGATGGAGGCGCTCAAAGATCTGCCCAAGGCGCATTTCGAGTGGTACCTCAAGGTCAAGGAAGAGCACCAGCTTCCCGAAGTCGACGAGCTCAGGACGCGGGGCGGGTCGACCTCGCGAAGGCCCCATGCATCGGTTCAAGTGTGCCTGGACGAAAAGGTTCCGCTGTTCTGCGCCGGGCTGGGCAATCCCGGGTTCATGGTTGAACGGGCGCACGCCATCGGGATGAAAGTCTTGGGGATCACAGGCAACACCAAGAATGCAAGGCGGGTGGCGGAGTCGGGAGTCGACTTCGTGGTCGCCCAGGGTCATGAGGCGGGCGGTCACACCGGTCGTATCGGCACCATGGCGTTCTTACCGCAGGCGATCGACGCATGCTCGCCGGTCCCGGTGCTCGCCGCCGGCGGAATCGGCGACGGCCGCGGGCTCGCCGCTTCCCTGGCGATGGGCTGCGTGGGCGTCTGGTGTGGGACGCGGTTCCTGGCGACCACCGAAAGCGGCCTCGTCAATCAACAGCGCAAATTCATCGTCGACGCAAGGGACGAGGACACCCGGCGCTCGCACCTCTACACCGGCAAGACGTCGCGAACCATCTACAGCAAGGTGCACGACCTTTGGGAGGAGTCGGGCCTCGAGATGCTGCCCTATCCTTTCCAGGGTCTGCTGGCGTCGGCGGTGATTGCGAGTTTCAACAAAGCCGAAAAGCATGAGTACGTGGGGCCGTTCTCAGGACAGGTCGCCGGGCTCATCGGCGAGATCAAACCGGCCAAGCAAGTGGTCGACGAGATGGTCGAGCAAGCGGTCGACATCATCGCGCGCAAGCTTCCTGAAACGGTCGTAGCCAGGCCTTAGAGCCATGTCGACGTTCCCGGAATACACCACTCTGCTCACCCGCCGCGAGGGCTCGCGGCTCTACGTCACGATCAATCGGCCCGAGGTCAAGAACGCCATCAACAAAGACGTCTCGCGCGAATTGATGGCTTTGTGTGAAGCCGTTGAGGAAGACCCGACGATTCGGGCGCTGGTCATGCGGGGGGCTGAGGGGACGTTTTGCGCGGGCGGCGACATCAAGGGATTCAAGAAGAGCTTCGAGACCCCTGCGCCGGAGGAAGGCCGCGAGGACCCCATCGCCAAGGGCAACCGCTTTTTTGGGGACCTGCTGATGCGATTCGACGCCTTGCCTGTCACCACAATCGGGGTGATCGAAGGGGCGGCGTTCGGGGGCGGGCTAGGGCTGACGTGCGTGTTTGACGTGACGATCTGCATGGCCGACACACGCTTCGCTTTGAGTGAAACTGGGCTCGGGGTGGTGCCGGCGCAGATTGCCCCGTTTGTGGTGCGCCGGTTGGGTCTCACAATGGCTCGTCGCATCGCGCTGACGGGGGCGCGGTTTGATGGCAAGCACGCGTTCGATATTGGGCTCGTGCACTTCTTAGTAAACAATGCTGATGAACTGGCTGAGACGCTCGCGAAGGTGTTGAAAGGGGTTGGCCGCTGCGCGCCGCGGGCCAACGCGGCGACCAAGAAGGTGCTTCTCGATACGGCCCTTCGGCCCATGGCGGAGGTCTTGGACGACGCATCGAAGGCGTTCGCATCGCAGCTCCGCGGCGACGAAGGCCGCGAGGGGGTCAAGGCTTTTCTAGAGAAACGCAAGCCGGCATGGGTGGAGAAAGTCAGTTGACCCGACGTGGCGTACGGCTATGCCGTGCCGCCTTGTGCCTATGGCGCAAGGTCTCCGGACCCCGGACCTTGCAGCATAGCTGCAAGGCGGCACGGCATAGCCGTACGCCACGTCAGACGCGTTCAAACCTATGGACATGAAGACCATCAAAATCGGCGGCGCTTCCGGCTTCTGGGGCGACTCCAACATGTCGGCGCCGCAACTGCTGGCGTCCAAAGAGCTCGACTACTTGGTCTTCGACTACCTCGCCGAGATCACCATGTCGATCATGGCCCGCCAGCGGGAAAAGAACCCCGACTTCGGGTACGCCCACGATTTCGTTTCCAAGGTCATGAAAGACGCTCTGCCCGAAGTGGCAAGGCAAGACGTCAAGGTGATCTCGAACGCCGGAGGCGTGAACCCCGAGTCCTGCGGGCGCGCCCTCGAAAACCTCATCGCCCAGCT
Organism: Bryobacterales bacterium; assembly: GCA_965247515.1. Taxonomy (GTDB): domain Bacteria; phylum Acidobacteriota; class Terriglobia; order Bryobacterales; family UBA6623. The sequence continues at coordinate 5,240,246 of OZ252029.1, forward strand.
CGGCCTCGACCTGAAGGTCGCCGTCATCACCGGCGACGACCTGATGGACCGCGTCGACCAGCTCCGCGCCGACGGCGTCACCGAGATGTTTTCCGGCGAACCGATGCCCGCCGAATTCATGAGCGTCAACGCCTATCTCGGCGGGTTTCCGGTAGCCGCGGCGCTTGCGCGCGGCGCGGACATCGTGATCACGGGGCGCTGCGTCGATAGCGCGGTGACTCTCGGCGCCTGTATCCACGAGTTTGGTTGGAAGCCCACCGATTACGACCGACTCGCCGGCGGCAGCTTGGCGGGACACATTATCGAGTGCGGCGCGCAAGCCACCGGCGGGCTTTTCACCGATTGGGAGGTATCCGACGATTGGGCGAACATCGGCTACCCCATCGTCGAGGTAAACGAAGACGGAGACTTCATCGTCGGCAAACCCGAGCGGACCGACGGCGTCGTCTGCCCGGCCGGCGTCGCCGAGCAGATGGTGTATGAAATCGGCGACCCCCAGGCCTACATCCTTCCGGACGTGGTTTGCGACTTCTCACAGGTCAAAATGACCTCCGCCGGAGAGCAGAAGGTCCAAGTCACCGGGGCGAAGGGCTACAACCCGACCGAGACGCTCAAGGTGTCGGCCACCTACAACGACGGATTTCGGCTCGTTTGTGGAGTGACGATTCGAGGGATCGACGCCGAGGGCAAGGCGCGTAAGACGATCGAGTCGGTGCTGCGGCGGACACGTCGGATGTTCAAGGACGCGGAGATTCCCGATTTCACCGAAGCCCATGCCGAGTACCTTGGCGCCACCGCGGGTTCGAGGGAAGTCTGGGGGCGACTGGGAGCCAAGCACCCGAGTTCGAAGGCGCTGGCGCTGCTGCTACGTGAGATGACCTCGTCGGGGACGTCGATGTCTCCCGGGACGATGGGTGGCGGGGGCGGCCGACCGAAACCGTCGCCGGTAGTGCGCTTGTTTTCGTTCTTGGTCGAGAAGTCGAGCGTGCCGGCAACGGTGAACATTGCCGGGGAATCCGCCACGGTCGACTTTAGCGGCGGCGCAGCCTTCGACGTCAGCTCAATCACGCGGCCGGAGGTCAGCGGGGGCGTCCCTGGCGGCGAAACCGAGGAGGTGGCGCTTATCAAAATCGCGCACGGCCGGAGCGGCGACAAAGGCAACAACGCAAACATCGGAATCATCGCGCGCAAGCCCGAGCTCCTGCCGGTAATTCGCGAGCAGCTCACCAGCGATGCTGTGGCCGGATACTTCAGCCACATCTTAGAGGGCAAGGTCGAGCGCTTCGACCTACCGGGGATTCACGGGCTGAACTTCCTGCTGCACGACGTACTGGGCGGAGGCGGGGTCGCCAGTCTGCGCGCGGATCCCCAGGGGAAAGCGTTCGCGCAAATATTGCTGGATTTCCCGGTTCAAGTCCCAAAGTCGCTGCTACCGTGAGCTACGGTCGTTCAAGCTTCAACCGAACCCGCTCCCTCGCGGTCGCGGCTCTGACGACGCGCCGCCAACGGTTGAGTCGCGGCGTCAGAGCCGCGACCGCCAGGGAGCGGGTTCCGGGTTGCCGGCGCGGCTGACATGCCCATCCTCGAATCAAAGCTCGACGCGCAATCGGACGCCTTCCAGCGCAATCGCGCGGACATGCTCGAGATGTTGGCGGAGGTCGACTCCCTCCTCGAAGAAGTCGCGCAAGGCGGAGGCGAAAACGCCATCGCACGGCTCCGCTCACGCGGCAAGATGCCCTTGAGGGAACGCATCAGCCTGCTACTCGACCGCGATTCGCCCTTCTTCGAATTCAGCCCTCTGGCGGCCTGGCGCTCGAACTTTACCGTCGGATCGGGCTTCATCGTCGGCGTCGGCGTGGTCTCCGATGTCGAGTGCCTGATCCTCGGCCACGACCCTTCAGTACGAGCCGGGGCGTTCAACCCGTTTAACTATAAAAAACTCATGCGCGGGCTACAGATCGCCCGCGAGAACCGCGTCCCCTACGTTCAACTGGTCGAATCCGCCGGCGCGGACCTGCGCGGCGAAAGCGGCGACGATCCCGAAGCCGCGATGAAACGGGAAACGGGTCACTTCGCCGAATCGGGCCGCCTGTTCTACGAAATCTCTGATCTTTCGAAGCGCCGCATTCCGACCATCTCCGTGGTGTTCGGCGCCTCGACCGCCGGCGGCGCCTACCAGCCTGGGATGAGCGACTACTCGATCATGATCAAGAAGCAGTCGAAGGTCGCCCTCGGCGGCCCGCCGCTGGTCAAGATGGCCACGGGCGAAGACGCCGACGAAGAGCAACTCGCCGGCGCCGAGATGCACACTCAAGTCTCCGGCCTGGGCGACTACTTGGCCCAAGACGAGCACGACGGAATCCGCATGTGCCGCGAGATTGTGTCACACCTCAACTGGCGGAAACTGGGTCCGGGTCCCGCCCGGCCCAACGACGCCCCGCTCTATGACCCCGAGGAACTACTGGGAATCGCATCTAAAGATCTTCGTATCCCTTTTGACGTTCGCGAAGTGATCGCCCGTATCGTCGACGGCTCGCGCTTCGAAGAGTTTAAGGCTCTGTATGGCCCCACTCTGGTGTGTGGATGGGCTTCGATCGACGGCTACCCGTTGGGTATCCTCGGCAACAACGGCACGCTGTTTTCCGAGTCGTCCGAGAAGGCGGCGCAGTTCATTCAACTGTGTAATCAGATCGATACGCCGCTCCTGTTTCTCCACAACATCACCGGCTACATTGTCGGGACAGACTTCGAGCAGGGGGGCATCACCAAGAATGGCTCGAAGATGATCAACGCCGTGACGAATTCGACGGTTCCCCACATCTCGGTCATCCTCGGGGCCTCCTACGGGGCCGGCAATTACGGCATGAGCGGGCGATCCTACGGGACCCGCTTCAACTTCATTTGGCCCACAGCCAAGATCGCCGTGATGGGCCCTAAGCAGATGGCCGGCGTAATGAGCATCGTGCAGCGCGCGGCGGCGAAACGCAAGGGCGTCGAGTTCGACGAAGAGGCCGATGCTGAACGTGCGGCGAAAGTCGAGTACTGGGCCGAAGAGCGCTCGAAGGGTCTCTATGCCACGTCGAGGGTCTCCGACGACGGCATGATCGACCCGCGCGACACTCGGACGATCGTCTCGTTTGTGCTGTCTATTTGTCACAACAACGAAGTCAAGGGCACGACCGCTTATGGAACGTGGCGGATGTAAATGGCGGCCGGCAAACCCAGCACACGTTTACTGATCGCCAACCGCGGCGAGATCGCCCGGCGGGTGATTCGCTCGGCTCACTCGATGGGCATCAGCACCGTCGCCGTTTACGCCGATCCTGATGCTGACGCCCCCTACGTGAGCGAGGCAGATCAGGCGGTCGCACTGGAGGGTCGCTCATCGGCGGAAACCCACCTCGACATCGACAAGGTGCTCGACGCAGCTAAGCTGGCCAACGCAGATGCGGTCCACCCGGGTTACGGCTTCTTGTCTGAAAACGCAGATTTCGCACGAGCGGTCGAAGCCGCCGGGATGACCTGGGTGGGCCCGACTCCCGAGGCGATCGAGAAGATGGGCGACAAGATCTCGGCGAGAAAGGTCATGGCGCGGGCCGGCGCGCCCACATTGCCCGCCGCCGAGATCCCCGCCGGTGATGACCTATCCGCCGCGGCGCGCGAGGTGGGTTATCCGCTGCTGGTCAAAGCCTCAGCCGGCGGCGGAGGAAAAGGTATGCGCGTGGTCCGGTCCGAGTCGGACTTGCGTGACGCTGTCGCCTCGGCACAGCGGGAAGCCTCGGCCGCCTTCGGAAACGACACAGTCTACTTCGAGCGCTGGCTGGAGACGTGCCGCCACGTTGAAGTTCAAGTCCTGGGCGACAAGCACGGCAACTTGATCCACTGCTTTGAGAGGGAGTGCTCAATCCAACGAAGGCGCCAGAAGATCATCGAGGAGGCTCCCTCCCCTGCCGTAACGCCCGCAATCCGCGAAAGGTTGGTATCAGTAGCGCTCGCAGCCGCTCGGGCGATTGACTACGAGTCGGCCGGAACCGTCGAGTTCTTGCTGGACGGCGAGAACGTCTGGTTTCTCGAGATGAATACCCGCCTCCAAGTCGAGCACCCGGTCACCGAGGAGATAACCGGGCTCGATCTGGTGCGTGAGCAACTGCGGGTGGCCCAAGGGGAGACGCTAAGCGTTACTCAATCAGACCTCGCAGTCAACGGGCACGCGATCGAAGCCCGCATCTACGCCGAGGATCCAGCGAACAACTTCCTACCCACCCCCGGCACAGTCGAGATCTGGGAGCCCTCCCAAGGCGCGCGCTTCGAATCCGGGGTCGAGTCGGGATCGGTCGTCGGCGTCGAGTTCGACCCCATGCTGGCGAAGGTGATCGTCCACGCGCCGACTCGCCGCGAGGCTGCCCTGCGTCTGGCGCGAGTGTTGGAGTCCACACGCATCCAAGGCATCACGACGAATCGGGATTTTCTCGTTTCGACGCTTCGAACCCCTGCGTTCCTCTCAGGCGACACCACAACGGATTTCGTTGAGCGCATTGCACCCCGGCCGCGTCGAGAGATTGGCAAGGATGAATTGGCCGGCAGCGCCATCGCGGTCACGATGATGGCGCAGGCGTTGCGGCGAGACCAGGCAACTTCGCTCAAGACCATCCCCTCGGGTTGGCGCAATACGAAGATGCCTCCCGAATCGGTCACGTTCAAGCATCGCGACGAGGAAATCACGGTCAACTATCGTATCGCCCGGGATGGAGCTTTCGACGTCACCGTCGACGACCGGGCGCTTAGGGTCTCGCTGCATTCCCGTGACGACGACAAGATCGAAATCACTATCGACGGACGGCGAAACACGAGGCACGTCGTCGCCAGGGGAAACCGTTGGCTCGTCCACGGGAACGCCGGAGACATCGAGCTTGTGGAACTGCCTCGCTTCCCCGTAGCGGAGGCCGATGTTGTTTCCGGGGGACTCGTGGCGCCGATGCCCGGCAAGGTGACCTCGATCCACGTCAGCGTTGGGGACGAGGTGGAGAAGGGGCGCCTACTATTCACGCTAGAGGCGATGAAGATGGAGAACCACATCACGGCGCCGTTCGCGGGCGCCGTCGCCGAGATCCACGCGGCCGAAGGGAATCAGGTTGCCAACGGACAGTTGCTGATTGTTCTTGCTGAAGCTTGAGACGGCGCATCTGATGGCCCCGGAGCCGAGACCGTGAGGGAGCGGTTGTCGCAACCTCGGGCAACCGCTTGCTCACGCGCGCGCCTCCGGGCGGATCTTCCCCCCAGCGGAAGGCTCGTTTGACGGGCTAACTGCTTGGCTTGCTTGGCTTTAACACGTTTGGTGGCGCTTTTAGTGTACCCATGTATTATGCTATTGTATCGTTTATTCATTGTGTTGTTTGTGATATAATATACCCATGTATGTTGAGTCCGTCCCCAATCGCAACTCGCCGCCCGCCGTCTTGCTGCGCGAATCCTTCCGCCAAAACGGCAGAGTCAAAAAACGCACCCTCGCCAACCTCTCCTGCTGGCGCCCCGTCCGCGTCGAGGCCCTCCGGCGCGCCCTCCGCGGCGAGTTCGATCAGCTTCCCGCCACTCCCGTCTGCGGCCCCGTCTTTGGCCTGCTCTTCGCGCTCAAGCAACTCGCCGATGAGCTGGGCCTGACCGCCGCGCTGGGTCGAACGCGGGCCGCCAAACTCGCCTTGTTCCTGGTGCTGGCGCGCCTGGCCCACCAAGGATCGCGGCTCTCGGCCGTGCGCTGGGCCGCCGATCAGGCCGTCGCAGAAGTGCTGGGTCTGGGCGCCTTCGACGAAGACGACCTCTACGCCGCCCTCGATGATCTGAGCGCCCGCCAAGTGAAGATCGAGCAAGCGCTATACCGCCACTACCTCGAGCGCCGCGGAGCCCCGCCCAGCTTGCTGCTCTACGACGTCACCAGCTCGTACTTCGAAGGCCTGCACAACGCGTTGGGCGAGTACGGCTACAATCGCGACGGCAAGCGCGGCAAGAAGCAAATTGTGATCGGACTGCTGGCCGATGACCAGGGCGAGCCGCTGGCGGTGCGGGTGTTTGCCGGCAACCGCAACGATCCGACGACCGTGCCGGATCAGATCCGCATCGTCAAAGAGCAGTTCGGAGTCGAGGAGTTGGTCTTCGTCGGCGACCGCGGGATGGTCAAGAGCAAGGGCAAGCAGGCGCTGGGGGAGGCCGGGCTGCGCTACATCACGGCGCTGACCGATCCCCAGATTCGGCGGCGCTTGAGCGAAGGGGTGCTGCAACTGGAGCTGTTCGCTGAACAAGTCTGCGAGGTCGAAGCCGACGGCGTGCGCTATGTGCTGCGCCTCAACGCGTCCGAAGCCAAACGGCAACGGCAGCGGCTCGAGGACAAGCTGGCCAAGCTGGGAGGCAAGCTCGACCGACGCAACCAGAAAGTCACGGCCTCTTCCCGTTGCGAGCCCGCGGCCGGACTGCGCCAGCTCAAGCCCTGGCTGGCGCGTCACAAGCTGACAGAATTGGTCGAGTTGCGCTTGCAGGGACGTACGCTGGTCGTCGAGCGCCAGCAGGCGGCGATCGAGCAGGCGCTGGAGTTGGCGGGCTGTTACGTGGTCGTGACCGATGTCGCCTCCGAGCGCATGAGCGGCCAAAGAGTGCACGACCATTACGTGAGCCTGCAGCGGGTGGAGCGCGACTTTCGGCAGCTGAAGACGGGCTTGCTCGAGGTGCGGCCGATCTTCGTGCGCAAAGAAAGCCGCACCCGAGGACATGTGTTGTGCAGCATGCTGGCGTTGAAGCTGAGCCGCGAATTGGAACGGCGGATACAAGCGGCGTTTGGCACGACCGACGACGACCCGCACGCGATCACCTTGCCGGACGCGCTGGCGGCGTTGGGGCGACTGTGTCTATTGGAATATCGAGTGGATGAGCAGACCAGCGTCACACGGCTGCCGATTCCCGACGCCCGCCAAACAGAAATCCTCAATGCGTTGGGGGTTTCGCTGCCGCACAAGTAACCTGTAGACAGACGCCGATCGCCCGATCCATCCCATAACCGACGCGAATTCAGGAAGTTGGCGGCGAAACTCTGCTCGCTGGCGGGGGGGAAGATCCGTCCGGCGACATCCTGATCTCGTTCGCCCTCCCAGAGTAGGAGTCGATCCGGTGGGGGACGGATCAAGCCAACCGAGACGCCCCATTCGTCTAGGCGTCGAGTCGCCGCGTCCCCGGGGGTGTGGGCGTTGTGAGCGCTTGATCGACGCCCGCCCGACTCGGGCAATCAATGAACCCAAACCTCGGGTCCGCTATCATCGTTCGCGTCCATGACTTCGCGCGCCCGTTCAAACGAGATCCTAGCCCACAACTTGCGCTACATCCCCGGCGGAATCTCCTCGCTCAATCGCCTGACCGAACCCAACATCTGCTTCGTCCGCGGCCAGGGCGCGCACATCTGGGATGCGGATGGAAACGAGTACATCGACTACCATGGCGCCTTCTCTCCGCAATTCCTGGGTTTCAATCACCCGCGCGTGACCGCCGCCGTCCGCGAAGTTCTCGACCGGCAGGCGGATCTTTTCGGCGCCGGCCCTTCCGAGCTCGAAGGCCGCCTGGCCGAGCTGGTTTGTTCGAACATCAACTGGGTCGAAAAGGTCGCTGTTTTCAACACCGGCAGCGAGGGCACCGCTCAGGCGATCCGGCTGGCGCGCGCCGCGACTGGGCGCGACCACGTGGTCCTGATGCAAGGCGGCTACAACGGTTGGCATAACGATGTCGCCTGCAATCTGATGACGCCGCTCGAGGTCCTGGGCGATCGCGTCTCCCCCGGCGAATACCCGTTTCTACCGATCAGCGCGGGAATCCCCGAGGAGCACAGCCAACTCATCCACAATGTGAATTTCAACGACCTCGACTCGGTTCGTTACGTCGCAGAGCGCTACCCGCTGGCGGCGGTGATGCTCGAGCCGTTGCTCCAGAACGTCGGAGTCATCAAGCCCCACCCCGGTTATCTCGAAGGGCTGCGCGCTCTTGCGGATGAATTCGGCTTCCTGCTGATCTTCGACGAGGTCAAGACGGGATTCCGACACTCGGTCGGAGGTTATGCCGAGATCAGCGGAGTCTCGCCCGACCTGGCTGTCTACGGTAAGGCGGTCGCGAGCGGCTACCCGATCGGCATCCTCGCCGGCCGCGCCGAGTGGATGGACTACTTCGCCCACGAGGACATGTCCAAGCGTGTTCTGCTGGCCGGAACGTACAACGCGCATCCGATTCCAACCGCGGCGGCGATCGCAACGATCGAGTGTTTGTTGGAAGATAGCCGCCGCATCTACGACCAAGTAGAAGCGCTTGCGGCCAGTCTCGAACGCGGTCTGGCGGATATCCTTGGCTCCAAGGGGATCGAAAATGTGATCGTCCGCCAAGGGTCCGCGTTTTGCGTCTACTTCATGGATCACGAGCCGGTCGATTGGCACGACCTGGCGGCGCACCACAACAACGCGCGGGACAAGCGGTTTCGGCGCGCTCTTATCGAGCGCGGGGTCTTCGTATTTCCGCTGGCGTGTAAGCAATGGTCGCTTTCAGCCCAGCATTCGCCCGCTGACGTCGAACGGACCCTCGAACACGCGAATGATGCGACCTGAGTCGGTGCACGGCTGCGCCGTCGCAGTGGGCTCGCCAGCATTGACATTCGCATGAAATACCCCTTCGCCGTTAGGGCCGATCTAGGCTTCTTCGCCCTCTTAGACGCAAGCCGTGGCTCGCTGGACGCTTTGCGGATCCGTGGAGAGTGCTGGTCGTCGTTCTCCTCCCTACGGGCGGACTATACTTGCATAGGCGCAGAGGCGCTTTTTGGGAGGGGTGCCTCGGGTAGCCAGCGCGTCAAGCCTGCCACCGGACATTTGCAGGGGAACAGACAATGAAAGGTACAGCTGGGAAATTGGGCGGAATTCTCGTCGTAGGTGATTGGGTGATTGACGAAGATTGGGTTGTGGGAGACCATCGAACGACCTCAAGCAAGAGGGCGGGACCGCGCCACTCACTGGCACTACATTCTCTGGCTACGAGTGTCCGATCGCTTTGTGGAGCCGGCCAAGTCGCAACAATCATCAACCAGGCAGCTGGCGACGACGGGGAACCGCTGGCCAGCGTCGCTGGCGTCGGAGTGTGGCACCCACGCGACGACGCCGCGCTCGCTGAAATGTTGGACCCGAGCCAGACCATAGGGTCAACGCCACTTCGGGTCAGCACAACTCAGAACTCACCCGTCGAAGCGTGCCGACTTTACAACCTCTTGAAGCACTCCAAGCCTGGTGATACCGACGTAGGCACTACTCGAATTGTCCGGATCTATCAACACTCAGGAAGCCGCCCTGAGCCAGTGCGACGAATCGACTGGGAACGCCCAATTACCGATTCGGTTGCGGCGGAAATTCGAGAGCACGTTGATGAAAACCTCTCTGGGCCAGCGATTCCGCAACGAGGCTGAGTCAGAAGGCGGAAGTAGTTGGGAATCGAGGGATTTAGGGGCGTGGGGTGAAGGACGAGCAGATTCGCACGCGGTCCTGACCCGGAAATAGGTGGGGAATCGCAGGGCAAAGACACCCCGGCGGCTCTTGCGGCAGGGCCGCTTACTGGCAGGCGCGGGGTGGGCGGGGGAGTCGACTCGCGTGCTAGGGCGAGGGGCCCGTGGCCGCCTGATACAGCTCCGCCGCCATCACCCGCGCCCAAAAGACTCGCGGTTTGCCGCGCCGCAACGACGGTTTGAGCTTGCGGGCGACAAAAGCGTGGTAGAGATTGAATGCCAGAAACGTCGTCAAGAGAAACGTCTCGATGGCGTGGGGTTCGTGCTTGTAGATGTGGTCGGCATGCCAGCCGTTGACCAACTCGTTGAAGCCGCGGTTCTCGATGTCCCAGCGTTGATGGCCCAAGCGCACCAGCTGCGCCGTGGAAACTTGCCGCGACCCCAAAGTCGTTAGCCAAACCCAATCGCTTTGATGCTCGTGGAGCTCGCCGTCAAGCTGCGAGCGCCGCCGCCAAGTCTCCACCGAACGAACGACGCGCAAGGGCTGGGCGACCTGCGGCCACGATAATAAGCCCTCGTGATCCCACCATTGGCAATCGCGTGAGCGATACTCGCCCGCCTGTGGGGGCTGGGTTCGCCACAGTCCTTGAACGTCTTGAAACAGGTGGCGGCGCTCGTCCTTGAGCACGATGACGGCGTCCTTGCCGTGCGCCAGCAGAAAGTTCACAAACGTCGCGGCGGCGTAAAGAGCGTCGGCCAAGACAACATCAAACGCCCGTGGGTAAGCGGCTAGAACGCGTTCGAGCAAACGTTTGGCGGCGGCCAGCTCGTCCTCGCCGGGGAGTTGCGGTTCGGCGTCGAGCAACAGCGGAAGCGGTTCGCCTTGGATGTTGAATGGCGAGGCGGCGGGCGCGTCACTGAGCAACTGCAGCGTCACTTGGCGGTGATAGTACTGCAGCTGTTCGCCGTCGCTGCGCTGAATGCGGCGCTCGAGACAGCCTCCACAGCAACGGCGGTAGCTGGCGTGAGACTCATGACCGTCGATCACAGCCACCCCTAATCCGCCGATGCCGGGCAAGGCCTTGTTGCGCTTGAGGCGTTCATACAGCTGCCGAATCGCTTGCCGCAGCACGGCCGTGTCGAGCGAGCTGTAGACGCGGCCAATGGTGTCCGCGCTGGGCAGCTTGCGGCCCAGCCATTTCTTCCAAAACGGCGCCCCCTCGAGCGTTTCCAAAGCGTTCAGGCTGCCCAGCCGGGCCCAGAACAGCGCCAGCGTCGACTCGACGACAGCGCGGGTGGGGATGCGCGGCTTAGGGCGGGAATCCGAGACCCCGGCGAGAAGGCGGCTGCGCAGGCCGTAACCCTTCTCCGCGTACTGGATCAGACGTCGAAGAACGTCACTCCTCCCGGCGGTCTTGGAGCCGCTTCCACTCGCGCTCGGAGACCTCTTCGAGCAGCCGCTCGAGCTGTTGATAGTCGGCTACGGCCTGGCGCACGCGTTGCTCCCAGCTGCGCGGCACGAACAGCTGTTGCACCTTTCCCCGGCGCGAGCGCACCAGATAGAGCGAGGCGTGCAGTTGACCCTGGGCGCAGCGACAGTTGGGCTTGCCGCAGACGCGTTGGCGCGGCGCCACGGTGCCATGCAGCAACCAGCGGCCGTGGACCAGCTGGGCGATGCGGGAGCGCAGCTTACGCTCGGCATCGGCGAGGCTGGAGCGAGCCGGGGCTGCCTTCATAACTGATATATATACATTATACCAGAATCAACTGCGCTGCAACTCCTCAACACGAATGCGAATCTGCTCGGACCACAGGCCCAGCCCCAAACACCCGCTAAATCAATGGTTTCCGACCCTCAGGGAAATTGGATGCGGAACCGCTGTCTCTGGGCTACCTGAGCTGGATCCCCCGATCGCGCACGTCGTTATGGCCGATCTCTGCAGGGGCGCGGTCACTGAGGACCTGATCATTTGGTTGAGCAAGAAATTCTCTCACGCCAAGTGGTACATGTACAGTAAGGCCTGGAAGCCATCCTGGTTCCGAAGTAAAGCCGTGTCGGGGCTAGATGTGCGTGTGGTTCTGGTCCCTAGCCTCGCTGCTTCTGCTGCCGTCAGGGATCCGGAGGTCAGCCTTTCTTCCTGGGTCACGCCGCAGGGGTCAGTGTCACAGGCAGCGCTTTCAGAAGTTGAAGACTTGTCCAAGAGCTTTCCGCGGGCTCGCGTTGTGGTCCTCCCGCAGGATATGAGGGTACTGGCCTACGACGGCACCACACGGCGAGGATGGGTCCAACCGGATACCGGCCTGCCTGATCCACAACTATTCACACCGATGGCTACAGTGTTTTTCCCTGCACTTGTCCTCGGTGAGATTCTTGCCGAAGCGAAAACGGCAAAAGATTGGATTGCCCCTATACGCCGAGCGCTGGAATTCACACACGCTTGGATCGACGCTGAAGTCGGTCGCCTCATGACTGAAACTTGGAATCCACCCCTGACACAGCGTTTCAGCGTGGCAAGCCGAGATTCTAGCGCAACGTTTCCTAATTGGCAGCCGTTGGACTGGCAAGTCGCGCTTGAGCAGTGGCAACAAGGATTTCGGGAACGCGGGGTGGTTTGGGTCGACAAGAGGCCCGTCTTTCAGCTTTGGCGTGCAATGGCGGACCTAGACGGCTACATCTGTTGCGTCGAATCGCGCCAGAAAGACATTCAGAAGATTCTCGAACTTGGGAGGCGTTTCAAGACTGAGGGCCAGCGTCGGCATGTATCCGTACTCATGACGGACTCACCCGGCACTGGCAAGAGCTTTCTCGCGAAGTGCCTAGCGCAAACCCTGGGTTTGCCTCGAATAGAGTTCAACATTTCGCAGCTGAACGACCCCTGAGAAGTTGTCGACTGCTTCGATGAAATTGTGACGATGCAGCTTCGATCCGATACTGGATTGCTTGTTTTTGTCGACGAGATTGACACACGGTTCGGTCGGCACGTTTACCACGCCTTCCTGAGCCCAGTCGAAAGCGGGGTGTATAGGCGGGGAGGAGAAGCCTTTCAGATCCGCCCTTGCATGTGGATTTTTGCCGGTAGCAGTGCCTCTCGCGTCGATAAGGAGCAGCGCAAAGATTTCCGCGACCGGATGAGTCTGAAAATACATCTTCAGGCCGATTCTCAATCGGATCCGGCCAGATCCCAGGTTCAGATGGAAAGAGTCTACCTCGGGGTCTCTGAACTTATAGGCGCGTTTCCGGAGGTAACACACGTGTCAAACAAAGTGCTTGAAGTATTCAGCAGATTGCCAGCCAAATACCGGCCGCGGGAGATCCGCCAACTCGTAGATCGATTCCAATACGTGAACCTGAAACGGGTCGTCCTCGCCAACGTGCCAGCCGGTAGTGATGCGCGCGGTTTGGCATCAGCGACCGGATCCGAGGAAATGGTCGCGATCGAGCGGAAGCCCAGTTGGGTTGTTTAATCAAGCGTGAGCACTTCCGAAGCGAGACGCGAGCGCCCCCTAGATCCGGCCTTGTCGGCAAGGGTTGATCCAGGCTGCCGGCCTGGTGAGTCCTGAGCTTCTCGTCATCAGCTCGTTGGTGCCGGTGGGGCGGATTCGACAGCTTGTCGTATCCCCTCGTGCGCCCTGCCTGGTTGTGCGCCCTCGGATACTCCGTCGAGGCGCGGAGCGGCAAGGTCGGACCACGCAGACGCCCGCTATCCGAACCGGTCCAAGGTCAGGACGGCCGTTGCGGATTCCCCTATACTTACATCGCCATGCTTCGAACCTTACTGCTGGTTTCGCTCATCCTCGGCGCGCCCGCGCTCGCGCAGCTCAACTCGGTCCAGCCCGCCGGAACCGAGCTTCGCTCCGACGATCTGCCGGATATCGCCGCCGCGCCGGACGGGACCCTTTGGCTGGTGTGGATGTCTCACTCCGATCGCCGAGATGAGATCAATCTGCGTGAATACAAAGACGGGGAATGGAGTAACATCCTCTTGGTTCCCGGCGGCAGCGGAGACGTCTGGGCGCCGCAGATTGCGGTGGACGCTCAGAACCGTCCGTGGGTGGTGTGGTCCGCTCGGCGCAACCAGAACTGGGACCTCTACGCAAGAAACTACGACCCCCAAGCCGAATCTTGGGGAGACTTGATTCGCCTCACGGATCACCTCTTGCCCGACATCAACCCTCAGCTGGCCTCTCGCGACGGCCGCTTCGCCGTGGTCTGGCAGGGTTTCCGCGGTCGAGAGTCCGACATCTTCTTGCGGACCTTCGCCGCCGGCGAGTGGTCCGAGGCGACGGCGGTCAGCGGACGTCCGGGCAATGACTGGAACCCCGCGGTGGCGCTTGATTCGCGAGGAGCGGCCTGGGTGGCCTATGACAGCTACCGCAACGGCAACTACGACGTCTACTTGGTCGCAATGCGGGATGGCGAGACGGTCACACCTGAGATGGCAGTCGCCGAGACGCCGCTGTTCGAGGCCCGCGCCTCGGTTGCGGTTGACCCCGATGACCGGGTCTGGGTGGCCTGGGAAAGCGGCGGCGCCAACTGGGGGAAGGACAACGGATACAACTACCGCTACACCCTGCCCGACTCAAAGACCGAGCTTGCCTGCGGCACTTGCTTCGGACCGGGCGTCATGCTCGGCGCCGAGCGCGAAGTCCATCTACGCGTGTTCGCGGGAGGACGGCTGCAAGCGCCCGCACAGCCGCTACAATCCGCTTTCCAGCCAGGGGCCGGCCGCTATGTCTACCAACCGCAGATCCTGCTCGACGCCAACGGCAATCCCTGGGTGGCCGCCAAGTGCCTTCTGGGAGCGGGCGAGAATCGGCGCAGAGGGTGGGAGTATCGCCTCACACGATACGACGGCCAATCGTGGACTCCCGCGGTAACCGTTCCAAACGGCAAGGGCCGGTTGAGCACATGGATCAACGCCGCCACAGCGGCCGACGGGAGTCTGTGGTTTACTTGGCCAGGGGACAACCGCCGCGAGAACCTTTTGACGCGCCCCATCCGCTTCCAGATTTTCGTGGGAAAGGCCGACAGCGCCGCGCCGTCGCCCCGTGTTCAGCTAACAGCCCCCCCGGTTCGGACCGTCCAGGTGCAACCGGGTCACGCCAACGAGCCGGAGGACTTGGCGGCGATTCGGGGCTACCGCGTTGAGATTCATGGTCGCGAGGCGCAGATCGTGCGTGGGGACTTGCACCGGCACACCGAGCTGAGCTGGGACGCCGGAGGAACCATCGACGGCTCGCTACCGGACTTCTACCGTTACATGATTGACGCTTCGGCCATGGACTTCGGCGCTTCGACGGACCACCAGGGCGGCGCCCACGACTACTGGTGGTGGTACTCGCAGAAGATGACCGACATGTACCACCTGCCCGGCAACTACGTCAGCCTCTTCGGCTTCGAGCGCAGCGTCAACTACCCCATGGGCCACCACAATGTGTTCTACGCCGATCGCTCGGGCGAGGTCGTGCCTTTCTTTCTGAAGCGCTGGGTGCCGGGTTATCTGCTCGAAGACCAGCAGGCCCGCGGCGACCAGCCGGGCGTTGTGCCGCCCCAGGAACGCGACGAGCAGGGCAACGTGGTCGACGCCCGAGTGACGGCGAACGACACGCTGCTGATGTTTGAGCAGGTTCGACGCATGGGCGGCGTGGCGATCGCCCACACCTCGGGCACCAACATGGGCACCGACTGGAAGTTCCACGACCCCGAGGCCGCGCCGGTGGTCGAGATCTTTCAGGGCGACCGCACCAGCTACGAGCAGGATGGCGCGCCGTTGTCAGCGAAAAGCCCCGCGGCAGAGGACGCCCCAGGCGGCTACCGTCCGTCCGGCTTCGTCAACAACGCGCTGGCCAAGGGCTATACCCTCGGGACCATCGCCAGCTCCGATCACTTCTCCACGCACTACTCCTACGCGATGGTCTATACGAGCTCGTTTACGCGCGAAGGCATTCTTGACGCAATCCGCCGCCGCCACACCTATGGCGCCACCGACAACATCATCCTCGACGTGCGCATGGGCGATCACTTCATGGGCGACCGCTTTCGGGCTTCCCAGGCGCTGCCGATCCGTGTCAGGGTGCGAGGGACGGCCGAAGTCGACAAGATCCACATCATCCGCGACGGCCTCGTAGTCTACACGCAGCGCCCGGGCGCGCAGGAAGCGGATTTCCAGTTCGCCGACGCCGACTCCGGCGGGGCCGGAAGCTCGCATTACTACTACGTCCGTGTGGAACAGAGCGATGGTCAGGTCGCTTGGGGCAGCCCCATGTGGGTCGGTTACTGAGCCACTTTCTTGGCGCTCATTCGACTCTGAACCCGATCTCGAAATCCTGACGGCGATACAGGCAGGTCCCGTTGACGTCTTCGCGGACGTAGTAGAGGGCGTAGCCGGCAAGCGTGCGCGGGCCCGCCGCGGCCCCTTCCCGGCAGCACCCGAGAAGAGCGGTCCAGCTCGCAGTCGTCGGGAGCCTGCACCCACGCTTCGAGCCCTTCGACCTCGTTGTTCCAGTGGGCTTACACCGCAACTCGAGGCTGGAATGCAATGTGGGCTCGCATCGCCTCACCCAGCCGGATCGAAGATGGCGCGGCGACCGTCTCGATCGCGATCAGCTCGCCTTCATCCCGGTAGATCCGCCCCCCGGGATCGGGCTCCTAGGCCGGGCGCACCGCCTTCGAGTGCGATCTTGATCTTCCGACACCAATGCGCGGGATAGAGCTTAAACCGATTGCTTTGACCGGCCTAGTCCTATTCGCGGTCGCGGAACTATTCGTACCAATTCCGGACCAGGCGCGACAGCTAGTGTAGTGCGCCAAGCAGACTGCAACTTATCCTGACGGCGTCATCGGGTCGTTGACGTGCAATATGTCGCTGAGTTGGCCAAGTTAGCGCCGGGCGTGTTCGAGCCCCGCAAGGGGCGGCATAACCGTAGCCCCCAGCGCAAGCTGGGGGTTTTGATTCGCCAAGACTCCGCTCCGCCTCTTCAGGGCCTTTGTATTCGCGCCCTCGGCGCGAATACAAAGGCCCTGAAGACGGTAAAAGGGACCCGCTAGTCCTATTTCCCACAGCTCGCGCTGTGGGCTACGGTTATGCCGCCCCTGACGGGGCTTCGGACCCCGACTATCCAGAGGCCAATTTGGGCGCTTCAGCGACATGTTGCTCTCTGCATTGACGCCGTGCCCGGACCCTGCAATATGTTACGGGATTTCTGGCGACCTACACTAGAGGATTTCTGGGATTCGGTTGCCGAAGTATCGGAACCAGAGCGCGAGGTTGGTAAGATCGGCGCTGTGCCTCTGTGATCAGCTGGGCTGGTCTGATCAAAGGGGCGAGCGGGAAGCATGAAGCGATCATCGGGTTCGGCCGTCGGTGCGGCCAATATGGTGTTGCTGGCATTGGTCACCATGGCCGCCTGCGGCACGAACACGAATGAGGGCGCCCCGATGCGCGGCAACGTGGACGACGCCCGCATCATCGCGGCGCCGGAAACCGAGCCCGGCAGCTGGCTCGCCTACGGCCAAACCTACAAAGAGCAACGCTTTTCGCAGTTGACCCAGATCAACCGCGACAACGTCGACCAGCTCGGCCTCGCCTGGAGCAAGCAGATCGGCGATGCCAACATGCGCATGCAAGGCACGCCCATCGTCGTCGACCGGGTGATGTACGCCACCAACGGCTGGAGCGTCGTCTATGCGCTCGACGCCGCCACGGGCGCCCAGATCTGGCGTTACGACCCTGAGGTGGATCGCAGCTCCATCCGCCTCGCCTGCTGCGGGCCCGCGCACAACCGCGGCGTGGCCGTCTACAAAGGCAAGGTCTACGTCGGCACGTTCGACGGCCGTTTGATCGCCATCGACGCGACGACCGGCGAGCTCGCGTGGGATGTCGATACCTGGCACCCCACGGCGCTCGGACGCTTCAACATCACCGGAGCGCCCCGCGCCGCCGCCGGCAAGGTCTACATCGGCCAGGGGAGCTCCGAATCCGGTCATCGGCGCGGGTACGTCACGGCCTATGACGCCGAGACCGGCGCCGTGGCCTGGCGCTTCTACTTGGTCCCCGGCGATCCCAGCAAACCCTTCGAGCATCCGGAGATGGAGATGGCGGCCAAGACCTGGGGCGGCGAGTGGTGGAAGTTCGGCGGCGGCGGCACGGCCTGGAACTCCTTGGTGTACGACGAAGAGCTCAACAGCCTCTACATCGGCGTGGGCAACGGCGCGCCCTGGCCGCGGGACATCCGCTCGCCTGGGGGCGGTGATGATTTGTTTCTAAGCTCCATTGTTTCGGTGGATGTCGACACCGGCCGCATGAACTGGTACTACCAGACCGTGCCCGGCGACAACTGGGACTACAGCTCGGCGATGGACATCACCCTCAGCGAGATCGAGGTCGACGGCGTGATGCGCAAGGTCCTGCTCCACGCCCCCAAGAACGGGTTCTTCTACGTGCTCGGCCGTGAAGACGGCGACCTCCTCCGCGCACACCCCTACACCGACGGCATCGACTGGGCCACTCATGTCGACATGGAAACGGGCCGCCCGGTCGAAAACCCAGAAGTGAAGTACGAAGAGGATCCGCAGTGGATCCTTCCCGCCAACTCCGGCGCACACAACTGGGAACCTCAGTCGTGGGATGAAGAGCAAGGCCTGATGTACTTCTACTATCACGACTACCCAAACTTCTATTCGCTCGACGAGGAGTTCGTCAAAACCGGCGTCTACAGGATTCGCGAGCGGGGCTTGAGCCTCGGATGGGGCGAAGGCGAGTATCGAAGCAAGCTCATCGAGAAGGCGGCGCCACGTCCCGAGTCCAAGGGTTTCCTAGGAGCATTCGACCCGCTGACGGGCAAGTACAAATGGCGTCATCGCCTGGACGAAGCCTACAACGGCGGAGTGTTGACCACGACGGCCGGGCTGCTCTTCCAAGGCGAAGGCACCGGCCAATTCGTCGTGCGCAACACCGACAGCGGCGAGCCGCTGTGGAGCTTTGACGCGTTGGGCTCGTTCTCCTCGTCGATGATCAGCTACCAGATCGACGATACCCAATACGTGGCCACCATCGTGACCGGCAGACGAGCGATCAACTTCGGTGGAACGGTGCTGGTCTTCAAGCTCGGCGGCGAGGCAACCCTGGAAGCCGGTGTGACTGTGACGTCAGCCGTGCCCGAGCAGCCGGAGATTGCGTACGACCGCGGAACGTATCGCAGGGGCGACAGGCTCTATCAGGAGCACTGTGCAAGCTGTCACGGCGGCATTGGCATTCCCAACGAAACAGCCATCGTAGCGCCCGATCTACGGTTGATGACCTTGGCGACTCACAGCGAGTACGAGGAGATCGTGATGCGCGGCTCACGTGCGGACAAAGGCATGGCCGGCTTCGCCGACGCACTCAGCGCGGATGACGCCGAAGCGATTCGGATGTTTCTCGTAACCGAGGCCAACCAAATCCGCGAGTGGCAACAGAAGCGCCGCGACGCTACGGAAGCGGACGCCGAGAACCGGGGCTAACCTTAGTGCTCGTTTTGTGGTCGCGGCTCTGACGTCGCGCGTCAAACTTAACCGAAGGGCGTCAGAGCCGCGACCGCAAGGGAGCGGGTTCGGCAATTGCCAGTGGGCGCGGCTTTGCTTCTGGCTTCGAGGTAGAGCAGGCGCTTTGTGAATGATTGTCGTTGAACTCACCGGCCAAACCCAGAGATAGCGACGCTGAGCCGCGGAACACGCACCTCGCCGCCAACGTCTCGATAGTCGATATCGCCGCTGCTGTCGCGCTCGACGACGGAGATCGGGGACGGAGATCGGAAGGGACGACCTAAAGGGGACGGAGCCCGATTGAGCCTGAATATTGATTCCAAAGGGATTCGCAGCGCCGTCCAATCGAGCTTGGGGGTCTTAATTCGCGCTACCCTACTGATTCATAGGAGCTTCAACGGTTGGATTCAGGCTCCGTCCCCTTTGGCCCCCCCCTTTGGCCCCTTGACAACGGCGAGGGATAGAAGGGCGAGGATGGAGCGTTTCATCGGAATTCCCATCGTATATAACGTATCGGCGTCTTGGGGTCCGAAGTCCATCAATTGACGGTCGCGGGAGCGGATTATACTCGCTGTCAGGTGAAGACCTTTGTGATTGGCGTCGTGCTGGCGATTCCGCTTGCGGCTCAGCTGACTCCGAACCCGAAGTTTCGGGAGACGGCCGTTGTCGGGGCGTTTCGGGAGCTGAACCCCGAGGTCGTAGGCTTCACGACGATCTACCGAGCAAAAGTCAGTGACGATGAAGACGTAGCTGTGATCCGCGGCGGAGACCTGCTTGGAATCTTCGTCCTCTCGCGGAGCGCTCCCGATGTCGCGTACACGATCACGATCGATGTGGACGCCGGCTCGGGCCGCGTCGAGGCGCTGTTGGCGGGCGCGGACGGGGTGGTCATCAGAAGGACGGGCGACTATGGCTTTGAGTCCCCGCGGCTCAGGTACTTCTTCAATGCGCGGACCAAGGCCTACTACGGGAGGCGTGAGTTTGCACCTGGACACACGGTGATCGACGGCGGACGGCTGGTTGTGAGCGATCCCGACCCGGCTGCTTACCGGCCTGACGGCTGCGGGAGCGGGGTTGGGTTCGGTCCCGGCGGCGCCTACTCCGTTGCGGCTGGAGCGCCCAAGATGTATGGCGAGCCGGGGTGCGTCGTCCGGCGTGGAGACAAGATGTTCGTGGTCGCGAAGGGGGCGCTCGAGGACTACGCGGCCGCCCGGCCCAAGAGGGTCGAGCTCAACGGAATGCCCGACGTTGCTGGGCTCAACGAAACGATTGGCCCCTGGCAGGTGGTGGACGGGCGATTGTGGTTTGGGCTGACGTTCTACGACGGAGAAGGACTGACGGGAGTTGGCGGTTTCGGCTGGTTTGATACGGCTGAGGAGGTGTTTGACGTGCGGCGGCCCGCCGAGATGGCGGCGTGGTCGGTGTCCGCCATTTTGGTTGAGGCCGACGCCGTTTGGCTGGGGCTGAAGAGGCGTCCGGAGGGGATGGAATGCTCGGGCGGGCTGCTGCGATGGGACAGGGCAACGGGTAAGGTGCGGCGATGGCCGGAGGTTCCGCTGGTGCGTGAGTTTCAACGTGTCGGCGGTCGGTTGTTGGTCGCAGCCCAGGGCGGCGGAGCGGTGGTCGAGGGGGATCGAGTTGAGGTCTATGTGACGGATGTGGACCGCGCGGGGCGGATGAGGTTGACGCGGCGCTGAGCCCGGCAGCGGCGCCGGCGGGAAGGGATCTCGCTCAGCCGCCTTCAGAGAGAATAGGAGAGAATAGGACGGCGCCCGGCGGCTCGGCTCCCTTTTGTCGCGTTATGGTGTCGCCTGTAGCAATGGTGCTAGGGGTTTTTGCCGAGTCGGTCTAGGCCAACCTTGGGACCGCGCTTGTTGACGAAAGGTGCAATCGTACGGGTGATGCGACGCGTCGATCCCCTCGTTTACGCCTTTGCCTGTGTGGCGCTTTTTGGCGCGATTCGGTACTACCAACCCGCCCAAGGCTATCGCAAAGCGGTAGGCGCTTGGCTTTATCAG
The DNA here is from genome assembly GCA_965247515.1 of Bryobacterales bacterium. Classification (GTDB taxonomy): domain Bacteria; phylum Acidobacteriota; class Terriglobia; order Bryobacterales; family UBA6623. The sequence goes on from OZ252029.1 coordinate 5,261,292, forward strand.
CCGGTATGTGAGGTCCCCCCTGGTAGGGAATTCAGTATTGAGTACTACGGGCTGATCTATACGGGGAATTCCAGCAACCTAGCCGACCAGCGCGTCCTTTGCCTGGGCGCTTGGGAGAAGCATGTTCTGCACTTCTTAGGCCAGACGGCCGAGATGCTCTCGCGTCAGACGCCAGACTCGGCTGACGACCTCAGCTTTGTCGACATTGGGGCCAACCTGGGCCTGCACAGTCTGTACATGTCTCAGCTCGTCGGGCAGGTTCATGCCTTCGAGCCGTACCCTCCCGTGATTGCCAAAATGCGCCGCAATTTCGAGCAGAACGAGTTGCAGAACGTCACCATCCATCCGGTTGGACTTGGGGAGGAGTCAGCGCGGCTGCCTTTCGTCGAGCCGCCGCAATCAAACGAGGGGATCGGGTCGTTCGTCGAAGACCTCGATCTTGGGGCCGTAGCGGGCGGGCTGGAGCTCGATGTCGTCGTCGGAGACGACTATTTCGAAGAGCATGGAATCGGGCGCGTGGACATTGCCAAGATCGATGTCGAGGGCTTCGAGAAGCCGGTCTTGCTCGGTCTTCGCGAGACGTTCGCGAAGTCCAGGCCCATCATCGTAATGGAGGTCTCGGCCCGCTCCGGAGTCGACGGGCTGTTCGAGAGCCGAGAAGATCTGGCGGCGGCGCTGCCGAAAGACTACGAACTGTTCAGCTTCGTGCAGTGGGACTCCATGACGGGCGCTTACCGGCTAGGAGGTCTCGAAGTTGATTTTGACGCCGAACTGGATCAGTGGGACGTGATCGCAGCTCCGAGAGAGATCGCCGCCCAGCTGCCGATGAGCGCGAAGCCCTCCTGGTAGAGATCGCCAATCTGTTACAAGTCGCGCCACGCTCTCAGACTGGAGGGCCGTCTTTAACATTGTGACCGCCTCGACCGCTGACCTCGACTCCGCGATACGCCTGGTCGACAAGCACTCGATCTCCTTCTGGGACGCGATGCTCCGCGCCACCGCGACTCGGGCCCAATGCGGCTACCTCTTCAGCGAAGACATCCAAGACGGCAGCATCATGGCCGGCGTCCGAATAGTGAATCCGTTCACGGCAAGCCAGCCACGCGACTGACGTGCGACCCTATGCGGTATGCGTCGATGGCCAACCGCTGTCCTGCCAGTCCTAGCCGCTGCGCTCACCTCTTGCCACTCGACCGATTCCGAGCTTCGCTACCCCGCCCGCCCGATTAAAGTTGTCGTCCCGTTCGCCGCCGGCGGCGGTAGCGACACCTTCGCCCGCATCATCAAGCGCGCCATCGACGATGGCAATCTGCTCGAACAGCCTCTCGTCATCTTGAACGTCGACGGCGCAGGCGCCACGATCGGTTCCCGGCGAGTCAAGAACGCCCCCGCCGACGGCTACACCCTGCTCAATGTCCACGAAGCCCTAATCACCGCCAAACACTCGGGCAAGGTCGTCTACGGCCCCGAAGCGTTCGTACCTATCGCGGGAACCGGCGAAGTCGGCCTGGCCGTCGCTGTCGCCGAAGACTCCCAATACCGGGATCTCACCCAACTCGTCGCGGCAGCCCAAGAGAAGCCCGATTCGGTTGTCTTTTCCGCCAACCTCGGCGCCCCCTCCCACTTCGTCGGCCTACGAGAGAATAGGGAGAATAGGGGACGGAGCCCGATTGAGGAGCCAAGCAGGTCGGCAGTTCCAGGATAAACTCTTCCGATTGAAAGACTTTGGTCGATCCGACCTTGAGCGTCGAGCACCGCTGCCGAAGATCTGGCCAACGCAGGAATCCATTGATTCTGTGGAGGTTAACAGCGACGCAAGCGAAAAATCGCCCATTTCGGTCTCCGTCCCCTATTGGTCGTCCTACTCCCTGCCGGTTTATTCTCAGGCTCGTAGATGTCACCGAACCTCCCCGATTTCTACCGCGGTTTTGGCCCGACCGGAGTGCGGCCAGGGCCCTGGCAGGCGGGACAGAACTTCCAGTGACTTTGGGAGGCAACAAAAACAGCCCCCCCGATTTACATATGATACAGAGCCCGTGGTTCTCAAGAAAATCTGCGTAGCCTGAGGGTCTACCTGCTGATTCCTCTTTTTCACGCCACGCTTTCACATCTTGAAGAGAAAATCCGTAGCGTTCTATAGGAACGAGGTCGCCGATGAGATCGCGAAGGTCAGGTTTGTTCGATTCGGGCATTTGAAATCAATCCTCCTGAACAGCTGTTTAAGTCTGGGAGATCGGGGGCACTGTCCCTCAAAGCCGGTTTCGACCCGTTACGAACACCGTCAAAGGATCGCTGGGTCGATTCACTGGCGGCGAGTATACTGCGCTCGTCCTGTTGGGTTCAGTAACTACGGCGCCGTCCCGAAGGCCCATATGGCCAGTTGGCCCTACCCATTTTTACCGGGCTCCGGATGCTGATCTAGCCTCTCTATTGCGTTGGCGGCAACATTTCTAACCTTCTCATCAGGGTCATCTCTGAGGCGTTCAAGCAGGGGTCGCAGGGACAGCACAGCATTGTCTTCCACTTGATCACAAGCCTCTTGCCTAACGATGGCTTCCGAATGAGACAAAGACTCGGAAACACGCCGCATGAAAGCGCCGGGCTCGCCCTTTCGGGCAAGCCTCAGCGCGGCAGCCTTAAGGTACGGATCGGTCGACGTCCAAAAGCGGTCGACGAGCGATGCATGTCCCTCATAACCGATATCGTCGAGAGACCCGAGTGCCGCCAGGACAACTTGGTTCCGCCTGTCATCCAGCATTCTAAGGATCAGCGGAATGGCGAAATCTCGAGCGTCACGCAAGCGGCCCGAGCCGTAGAGCGCTCCGCATACCTTGTTGGAATTCTGCGAGCGGAGATGCGGCTCGAAGACCTCGGCCAGTTCTCTAGCAGACTTCTTTACAAGCGTGTCAGCCAAGTCCTCGTAGAAGCAGCCAGCGTATTCGCTTTTGTCATCGGTCTCTGCGAGCAGTTGCTTCAGAGAATCGGGTGTCGCCGTTCGGTCTACTTTCAACGGCTGGTCAGATGGGGGACCTACTGGCTGCATAACCTATTTATCTCGTCCAAGGTAACGTTGTCAAAGCCACGCTTCTCCAGCGCCTCGCATTCCCGGTTCAGGCCCTTTGGATCGCCCCATACAAAAGACCCAAAACGTATCGGAATATTATGCGAGATTCAGTAAGGCTCCTCTTCCCCACGTAGGATCTCGTTCAAAACAAACACCTGCACGACCTCTCCTCGGCAAAACTTATGCGGGCTTCTTTAAACTTAGCATCACGCGGTGAATAAATACTTTCCACGCCGGATGCTGGTGGCTGTCCCAAGCGGTCTAACATGGAGGTCTCTGATCTCCCACTATGTCTGGTCCCGAAACCAGACCTGTGCGGTTTCTCCTCGACATAATTTGTCGAAATCCTTCTTAGACTTGACGTCTAGTAAAGAATAGGTGATCTCCGAACCAGATGCTGGTGGCTGCTCTGGGTCATCGCGTAGGTCCCCCGCTGCATATGCTACCTCTACGAGCCTACGGACGCCGGCAAACATATACGTAGCAGGCCGATCATTCCAAATCAGGCCGTCATCGATTTCTTCTTTCCACCTGCCGATGTTCTCCGCCTTTTGATTAGGCCTCCGAGACCGAGCGCGCACTGATCAGCACAATATTTTCAAAACATGGGTAGTGGTCCTGACGACCGTCCTTGTACTTGAACGGAACTACAATGTGGGCGGCGTACCATCGAACAAGCTCGCCGCTTGGTGTGTTCATCGCGATTTCTTGCAGAATTGCTCTCGCCGTCTTCGAGGCTCGGTTCCGTCTTTTCCTTCCAAGGCACAAACTTCCGTACCTGCTCATAGTTCTTAGCAAACCGGGTAAGCAATGTGTATTTCTACCGAGGTTTGGGTTTTGGTCCGTGTGGAGTGCAGCCAGTGCCCTGGCAGGTGGGACAGAACTTCCAGTAACGTCGCGACGCGACAAAAACAGCGCCCCTCGACTTACATGTAACACAGAGGCCGTGACTGGCAAGAAAATCTGCATAACCGGAGGGTCTACCAGCTGAGTGCTCTTTTTCACGCCATGCTTTCACATCCTGAAGAGAATATCCGTGGCGTTCAACGCGAACGTGGCCCTTGACGAGATCGCGAATATCTATTGGTTTGTCCGATTCGCTCATTTTGAAATCGATCTTCCTGAGTGGCGGTTTAAGTTTGGCGCTTTCGTCGCGTACTAGGCTCGGAGCGCCAGGACTCCATATGTGCGTAGACCCTCGGTTTGGCCTTTCGTTCGTTCTCCAAGGATCCTCTTTACGCCTCTGTCTCGTCACGCCGCCAGGAGCTATCTTGCCGGTATCATTGTGCCGTCCTCAAAGATCTTCCACGTGTTGCCGTCACAGTCAGTGTAGTCCCAGTGCCGCCCTTCGCCGGTAGCGATGCCGTCGTCGAAGTGGAGTTTGAACGTGGGGTTCTTGCTTCCTGGAGGGCAATCACACTCCCAGTCGCCCAACACCTCGCGGCACTGCGACGAGGTCACGACCTCCTCAGGATCGAATGGAGCTGGTACGGAACCAGGCCTCTCCGGTTCAGGGAATATCGAGCCTTGAGCCACTGGTATCCCGAGTTCCGAGTTCGGTGACAGCCACCGAACTCATAAGTCCTTTATAATCAGTATGACTATTCTGAAAAGTGTGGTCGTTCAACCACACTCGCCGACCCGACCAACAACGGCAACATCGTCGGGCAGGCGATCTCGGCCAAGGCGGACGCCGCCTCGGCCTACACCTGGGCGCAGACCTATACTTATGATCAGGTGAATCGGATCGCCACAGCCAAGGAGACGTACAACTCCAACCCCACCTGGGATCGCACCTACGGCTACGATCACTTCGGCAACCGCTGGATCTCGCTTTACCCGCTAGAGACGCTGCACATGGCGACGCCGACCTCGGTAAACGACTTTGACCAGTCGACGAATCGGCTCGACTTCACGGCAACGGGAGCGGTTTACGATCAGGCCGGGAACCTGACATCTCATCCGCATCTAGGGTCGATGGCCTACGACGCGAACAACCTGATGGCGTCGTTCAGCGCCACCGGGACGACGGTCGACACCGACTACGACGCCAACGGCAAGGCAGCTATCAGCCCTAACGCGGCGCCCCAACGCTTCCGATTAGCCAGTAGGCGGGGTCAATCCGCCGGCTTCACGCCGAGGCGTATTCGTGACGAAACCCCAATCGTTCATCCTGGTCTGCGTCCAAGTCGGGCTAGTCTATTTCCTGGTCGGCGCGAGCGGCTGGCACAGCAGCACTCAGGCGCACACGATCTTTGAGTCCATCGCTGCGCTGCTTGCCGCGGTCGTCGGAGTCGTCGCGCTCGTTCGTTTCTATTGGAAGCATGCGAGCGCCGATTTGCTGATCGCGATCGCGTTCTTGGGAGCGGCGTTGCTTGACGGATACCATGCGGCGATCACCAGCGCCTTTTTCGCCGAACTATTCCCCACGCACTTATCCGTGCTCATTCCCTGGAGTTGGACAGCCTCGAGAACGTTCTTGGCGTTGCTGCTTCTTATCAGTTTGTGGTGCGAGAGGAACGATCGGCGGCTGGGGCCCGATGGAGCCCTGGATGAACGGCTGGTGTATGGGGGCGCCGCGGTCTGGGTTCTACTGAATGGGCTTTTTCTCGCTCTCCCCTCCTTGCCGCGCATTCAGTTTCCCGGTCCCTTCGTGGGTCGTCCTTTCGAGCTGCTAGCCGCAACGCTGTTCGCCCTGGCGCTGGCTGGATACCTGGCAGAGCGGAATTGGCGAGGGGGGCCCTTCAGAAAATGGCTGGTCTCGGCGCTCGTCCTCTCAGCCTTCACTCAAGCGTTCGTCATGTCGCGCTCGTTCGAGCCTTTCGATGCGATGTTCGACGCCGCGCATGCGCTCAAGATCATCAGTTACGCGTGTGTGCTGGCCGGCTTTCTTGCCGACCTGCGCCGCGTCCTTGTCGAGGCCGACCTAAGGTCCGCGGCCGCTGATCTGAAAAGAGACGATTTCAATGCCCAGGTCGCTCGCCGCAAACAAGCAGAGGAGGAGCTCGGTCAGCGTGACGAGAGGATCAACTTGGCGCTGATGACGTCGAACGACGGTATGTACGTCTTCGACGCCGAGGAATCTGAATCGTGGTGGTCGCCGCGCTTTTACGAGCTGCTGGGCTACGAGGAGGGCGAAATATCTCCTAGTATGTCCACTTGGAAGAGCCTTATTCATGAAGATGATCTAGGAAAGGCGACGGAGGCGCTACACGCGCACATCGACGGCACGGCGCCGTACGACATGCGCTACCGCCTTATGACGAAATCGGGCCGCTATCGCTGGTTTCATTGCCGAGGGAGTTTCTATATCGACGACTCGACGAATCGCAAACAGGTGGCCGGCAGCATCACCGACATCCATAGGACGGTTCAAGCGGAGCAGGAGCTCGAGCGACACGAGGAAGAACGCAGCAGTGGGAGCTCCGAGCTCGAACGCTTCATCTACGTGGCCGCGCACGACCTGCAAGAACCGGCTCGCACTCTGGAGTCCTACGCCGGTTTTCTTCGCGAAGACATCAACGCAGAGGCTCTCGACGGCGAGGCGGCAACCGATCTGCGCTTCATCGAAGAAGCGGCGCAGCGGCTACGGAGTTACATCAACGACCTGCTGGCGCTTTCGCGCGCCGGCAGCCAAGCCTTGAGCCGCCAGCGCGTGCCGATCGAGTCATGCGTAAGCAGTTCGCTGAAAGCGCTCCAGCAGCGCGTGGACACGGCGCAAGCGCAACTAACGTACGGTCAACTGCCGGAGGTCATCGGCGACCGCAGGCTGATCACCATTCTCTTTGAGAATCTTATCTCGAATGCATTAAAGTTCAGCGGCGAAACTCCTCCGGCTATCGAGGTCACCGCATACACTTCGGGAGAGATGTGGACCCTTGGCGTGCGCGACAACGGCATCGGTCTCGAGGAAGAGCACGCCCAAGACGTCTTCGAGCCCTTTCGGCGACTCCACGGGCTCACGGAGTACCCGGGCTCGGGCATGGGCTTGGCGGTGAGCCGCAAAATCGTCGAGCGGCACGGGGGCGAAATTTGGGTCGAATCGAAGGCCGGCGCCGGAGCGCACTTCAAGTTCACGCTGCCGGCTGCCGACTTATAGATAGGAGCCGTGGCTCGCGGCATTGGTTGAACGTCGGAGACAACTATGGAATCGCTGAAACTGAAGGTTCTTATTATTGATGACAATCCCGCTGACGCCCAACTGGTTCGTCGGCTCCTGTCCAAGGCGCCTCGCATGGAAGTCGAATGCATCCATTGTCTGGGTGCGGAGGCCGGCCAAGAGCTTATCGCAACCGGCACGATCGATTGCGTCTTCCTCGACTACCACCTAGTATATCGTTTCACTAAAACATATCCTCTCTAGGCGACCTCAAGCGCCTCGAACTTCCTCCAGCGGTGAACCACCGGAGCCGCGTTGATCTCCGCGATCCCCTGCAGAATTCGTTCCCGCAGCTCCTCCCACGACGCGACTCGGATACGCTTCAAGAACGTGCGCGCCATCTTGCCAAACAGCGTCTCGACTATGTTGAGCCAGGACCCGTGGGTCGGCGTGTGCACGTATTTGAAGCGGTTCGGACGCGTCGCCAAGTAGGCTTTCGTCTCCTTCGATATGTGGGCGGAGTGATTGTCCAAGATCAATCGGATCGTGCATTGGTCCGGGTAGAATTGGTCCAAATCCTTGAGCAGCAAGATGAATTCCCGGCTGCGGTGACGCCGCTCCACCCGCGCCGTTACCCGGCCGGAGTGCAAGTCCAGCGCCGCCAGAATCGAGCACGTTCCCAGCCGTTTGTACTCGTAGTCGCGAGCCACACAGGGATGCCGCCCAGGCTTCGGCGGCAGGTCCGGCGCGACGTTGGCGATCGCTTGCACGCCGGGCTTTTCGTCGACCGAAACCGTGATCACGCCCGGCGATAGGCCGTCGCGAAGGCTTTCATTCTGAAAGGCCACTTCGCGGTAGACCAGCAACACTTGCCGCATCTTGGACTCAAAATCGGGATCGCGACGCTCGAGGTAGTACTTCACCTTCTCCGGATGCAGAGGTTGCTCGGCCAGAATACGATGTACGGTCGCCTTAGCCGCTTGGGCCAGGGCCGGATAGCCCGCTTCCACGGCATGCCGGCGCACGTGTAGAGCGAGCGCGCTGCGGGTCCACAGCTCGGCGGCGTAACCGAGTTGGGTGGGTTTGCTGCAGGCCAAATGCACCACCCAGGCCTTGGCATCGGCGGTGATGCCGGGCGGCCGGGGACGATGATAGGCATCCTTGAGCGCTGCTTCCACGCCTATGGCGAGGGCTCGGTTGATCCATTTGCCGACGCTTTTGCGCGTCATCTTGACCGCTCGCATAATCTCGGCGATCGTCTCGCCGGAATGATAACGCCACAGAATCTCAGCCCGCTGCACCTCCCTAACCGGAGCCGTCCGCGAAGCACGCAGGCGCTGAAGATGTTGCACCTCTTGGGGCGCGAGAACGAGTTTGAGACGCTTTGATTTTCCCGGCATGCGTCCAGCCTAGCAGGAAACGTTACGGGATAGATATGTTTTATTGAAACGCTATACTAGGTGAGAAAAGCGGCCTTGACGTCCTGGTTTCGATTCGCAAGGCGGGCAACGACATTCCCGTAATCGCGCTCACCGGCCAAGGCAACGAAGAGTTGGCGATCGAGGCCCTGAGGGTGGGCGCCCAGGACTACATAGCCAAGACAGTCATGACCCCGGAAGCGCTCGGACGGGCCGTCGTCAACGCGATCAACAAAGTGGGGCTGGAGCGGCAGCTCGCGGACAAGCACCAGCAACTTGAACGGTTCGTCTCGGTGATCGTCAACGAGTTCGGCAGCGCTGCGCTGCTCGGATCAGCCGGCCGCGGTCTGACCGACGCCGTTCAGGTCCTGCTAGCGGGAGGGGTGGCGGTTGACGGAAGAGACAAGCAAGGTTCGACCGCTCTCATGCTGGCGGCGAGCGAGGGTCGCGCTGACGTGGTCGGCCTACTGCTTGCGGCGGGAGCGTCCGTCAACGCGCGCGGACGCGCGTCCGGCTCGACGCGGCTCATGCTGGCCGCTTTGAGAGGGCGTAGCGAGGCTGCCAACGCTTTGCTTGCCAATAACGCCGATCCGAACATCAGCGAGAAGAATGGCGTCACACCGCTGATGGCTGCGGCTGTGGGTGGCCATCTTGGGCCGATCGACGCTCTGCTGAACCATGGCGCGGAACTCAACGCAACCAACCGCGACGGCTCGTCGGCTCTGTCCTTCGCGCTGAGCAAGGGCCGTATCGAGGCGGCCAAGCTGCTGATCACACGAGGCGCCCAGGTCACCGACCGCGACGAAAAGGCTCTCGCCAGGCTTGCAGTGCCGGGACCAGTCGCCGCAAAACCGATCAGGGCCATCGAAAGCGACTTGTGATAAGTGCGGAGCGAGCCGGTGACTCGTCGGGCCCAACTCGAACCGCGTTGGCTAGTCGGTTGCAAATCTGACGCTCGTGAAAAAACTTTCGGGGCAAAAGGGGGTGGCAAAAGGGGACGGAGCCCGAATCAGATGACGGTCTGATTCTAAAGGACTTATCTCGACGGCCAGAAGCGGCGGAGCCGAGCTGAATTGTGTAATGCTATTGAAGTAAGGGAAGTTAGCGCGTTGTATTTGGGCTCCGTCCCCTTTGGGGGTTCTGGAGTGAACCCCAAGCGTGAGACAGTCGAAATCGGGACAGGTTACCATTCACCGCAAAACGCTTGCCTTCTTCGCTGTATCGTCGCACGCTGGTCCTAGCCGGGGAAGCGGAAGCGGGCTCTGCTGGAGAGCAACCCGCCAAGGAATACCCGGCCGCAAACTCATCAAGACGATGAGCGCCGGGGGCGGCCGCCAAGGTCGCTCCCGGCTTCTCCAACGCCGGCGATGTCTCCCTGCCCGCCCAGGGCCCATCGGATTGATAGATTTGCCTATGCCTCTCAAAACTCATACTTCGGATTCCTCGCTGCTGTTGCCGCCGGCCGCGCCAGCGCTTCAAACTCCGCCGGCGGACGATATCCCAACGCCGAATGCAGCCGGCGTTGGTTGTAGATCTCATCAATGAACTCGCCGATCGATGCGCGCGCCTCGTCAAGCGTGCGATAACGCTGCAACCAAACCTCCTCCGCCTTCAACGTCTTCATGAAACTCTCCGCCCGCGCGTTGTCGTAGGGGTTGCCGCGGCGGCTCATCGAGATGATCGCGCCGTGCTGCTCCAGCAGCTCGACATAGGCGCTCGAAGCGTACTGTACGCCTTGGTCGGAATGATGCATCCACCCCGCGGCAGGGCGTCTGAGCTCGAGCGCATCGCGCAACGCCCCTACAGCCAGCTCAGCTTTGAGCGTCGTCCCCAGCCGCCAGCCGACCACGCGTCGCGAGTAGGCGTCCAACACCACGGCGAGGTAGACGAACGCCTCGCGCAAGCGAATGTAGGTGATATCGGATTGCCACAACTGATCGACGCCGTCCACATTCAGGTGCGCCGCTAGATTCGGATAAACAGGTAAGAAGTGGTTCGAATCCGTTGTTAGCACGAAGCGCCGCTTGAGTACCGCCAGCAAGTTGTCCTTACGCATCATCCGCAGGACCTTTTTGTGATTGACGAGGAAGCCTTGGCGGCGCAGCTCGGCCGTCACGCGGCGGTAGCCGTAACGACGATTCTCGAGCGAAATCCGCTGCATGCGGTCACGCAATTCCATGTCGCACTCGGCGGGCGACGACACGGCGAGCCGGCGATAGAACCCGGCGCGATTCACGCGTCCGAGCTCGCAGGCGTGTTCGACGCTGAGCGAGCCTTTGGCGCTGATCTGCTCGACGATGGAGTAGATCCGCTCGCGCCACCGGCGTCGTTGGTCGGGGCTGCGAGGTTCAAGGCGCGAAAGGCTTGTCCGAAAAAATCGAGCTCTGCGGCTTGTTTGCCGAGCAGTCGTTCGAGCTCTGCGATGCGTTCGTCGCGCGGATCGCGAGGGATCTTGGGCGGCGCCGAGCGGCCGGGTTTCGGCCGGCCTCGCCGCCGGCTCAAGCCGTTGACGCCTTCCTGGCGATAGGCGTCCCGCCAGCGGTACAGCAGGCTGCGCTTGACGTCCAACTCGCGGCTTAGCGCTGTGCCGCTCTGGCCGGCTAGGAGCCGCCTGGCGGCGGCTTCCTTGAACTCCACCGTGAACTCCCGCGGCTTGCGCGGCTTGAGACTTTCCATCCTGGACTCCTTTCCATTCGCTGAAATTCGTCCCGAATTTCAATGTCTCATTTTTAGGGTTCACTCCACCCAGAAAGCGCATACGCACACGCGCGGCTGGGGCAGCTAGCGATTCAAGAAAGCGATCTTGAGGGCGCGCGCAAGCATCTGGAGGAGGCTTCCCGGCTGGCCCCTGCAGCGGCGGCGATCGATCAGCAACTGGCGTCGGTCTACGGCCGTTTGGGAGAGAAGGAAAAAGCTGCGGCCGCCTTGGCCAAGGGCCGTCGCTCGTCCGTCCGCGAGCTGCCGCTGCCCGATCCCATCCTGGCTGAGCTAAACGATTTGAACCAGAGCTCAACGGGAATCGCACGGCTCGGCTTGCAGAGCCTGAAAGCGGGCCGATGGCGGGTCGCCGTCTCTCAACTGGAAGAGGCCCTGCGGATCGATCCCGAGAGCGTCGCCGCTCGAGTGAACCTGTCGATCGCGCTGATGCGACGTGGGCGGCACGATGACTCGGCCAAGCAACTCGAGGAGGCGCTGCGGAGAAGTCCGAACTCACTTGAAGCACGGTTCAATTTGGGAGAAGTGCTCTTCGACCAAGGGCGATACAAGGATGCGCTGACGCACTACCGGATCTCGGTCGCGGCGGATCCCAGCAGGCCCATCCACCATTTCGCGGTTGCCGCCTGCCTGAGTCGCACCGGAGAGTTCGGGGGCGCCCTCGAGAGTTTCAGCAAAGCCGTCGACGCGGATCCGGCTCATGTGCCCAGCCGAATCGGACAGGCACGAATGTTGGCGGCGCTGGGGCGCTATTCCGACTCGATTGCGTCCCTTGAGGAATCGCTTAAGCTGATGCCGAACCACGGCGCCATGTCCGATCCTCTATCTCGTCTACTAGCGGCTAGCCCGCCGGCGGGACTGCGTGATGGACCCCGCGCCTTAGCGCTCGCCGAGAAAGCTTGGGCGGCTGGGGAGAGCATTACACGAGCCGAAACGCTAGCGATGGCCCTTGCTGAGGTCGGTCGATTCGACGAGGCGATCGTACGCCAGCAATGGGCTATCGGACGCGCCGGCGAAGTCAAACGAGACGACCAGTTGCCGAGACTGCGCAGAAATCTGGCTCAATACCGAGTGCGGAAACCTTGCCGAACGCCCTGGGCCGCGAGCGAGCTGTTTCCGGCCGGTTAGGTTTGACGAGGCAGTGCGCATTGGGCGGCGCCTGCTAGTCTAGAACTCCGGCAATCCCTACCCATATCCAGCGACAGGAAGACCAATGTCGACGTTGCAGGAGAAGCGAATGCTCACGAAGCCGCGCGGCAGCACGTGTTGCAGGAACGGCCAGAGCCCACTTTATCCGCGAGAGTCATCAGCCGCCGTTTGCCGCCGCCGGGGTAGTCGTGTTCCGACTTCAAAGATTCTCGCAAGCGAGTCCGGAGTGTTGGCGTTCCTAGAGATCGCTAGAGATCGGTGAGAGATCGGTGACAGCCACCGAACTCGTAAGTCATTTTAAATCAACAATCGCTTTGTCCGAACTGTGGCAGTCTGACCACACTCGCTCCTGGCTGATAACCTCTCTCCCCTGTCCCCCGCTCCTCGCCGCTGGCATATTTCCCGTCCTGGCCTTTACTCTCGTCACACGCGCTCCAACCAGCCCAACCCCGCCAAATCGACACTTTCGATCCAAATCGGGCCGCTAACCCGCCCCCCCTGCCTCATCCTGAAATCGAAGGTCCGCATGGCCGGCGCAGGCAAATTGCCGCCAACCGCCGCAACGCCCTCCGCGCCACCGGCCCCCGCCGAGACCGCCCCGAGCACGTAACCCATAATCCGGGATTTCACTTGGCGTTCTTAGCGATTCTTTCGGCCGTTCGCTTTGCCAGGCGAACGCAGTCGGGAATGCCGATCCCCTCGTAGGCGTTCCCGCAAAGGTACAGGTTCGGGTGTTGGGTCAAGCGGCCGCGAATCCAATCCAGATTCCGGGCGTGATCGGTCTCGTATTGCGCCATCGCGCGCGGCCGGCGGAAAACCCGATTCGACATGGCGCGGCCCTGATACCCCATCAACTGCTGCAATTCGGCTTCGCAGTCGCCTGCCAGCTGTTGGTCGGAGTGTGACATTCGGGCGTCAGCCTTCTCTCCGGCGATGAATGCTCGAAGCAGCGCCCGATCGGCCACGCGGGGGCGAAGGAGTTGGCCGGGGAGGGTGGGGCTTCCTTGGGCCTGGTTGCTCTAACGCCGAGGGTACGGGTCGCTGCGACTCTGTCAGCCGCGCTTGGCATCAGGACCCGGAGATGGATCTGCTACACGGCTTCAGTATCGATAACCCCGACGATGTTGGGGCTGCTGACTCCTCTTACTTCTCAGGTGTGGTGCGCGCTGACAACCCCGATGTCGGCCTCTTTGCCCTCGGGTGTGTCGAGCTTAACCGCATCCCCGCAATCGCGGTGAACTACAACGAGCTTCTCTCCGATTCCGGGGAAATCGTCAGCACGATCGTGTCTTTCTTGGGCCGCAGTCATCAAGCATCCGCCATGATCGCGGCAGTCGACCTTGGCCTCTACCGCTCACGCAGCCAAGCGTCCGCAGCATAGCAACCGATTAGATTTCGTCGCGGCTGTTATCCTGTACTTCGAGATGGAACCTCAAATCAGCCAAGGCCGTGGTAATTACAAGTACTAGTATTTTAAGAGGGAAAAGCAGGCCGCCAATAGTACCAAATTTAAAACGAACCCAATTTACCGCAACGGCCAAAACTCCGACTCCACCCGCGCGCTCACGAACAAACCCTCAATCTTTTCAACAACATCGGGGTGCTCCCCCGCCACACCCGCTGATAAGATAAAGTCGCGGGCGCGTCGCCAGCCGCGGCAATCTTGGCTCGTATTTCTCGCTTCAATGAGGAACTCCCGCCAGTGGAGCCGTTTCGTTCTTGGGTTCGCGGTTCTGACCGGCCTTGGATTGACCGCGCTGGCCACGCACCATGGAATTGGCGTTACCCATGATTCAGTTACCTACCTCGAGGGCGCGACGGAAATCCGCGACGGTAGAGGGTTCCGGCTGAGCGATCTGCCGGGCGAGCAGGGGCCGCCGATCACGCGATACCCGCCCTTTTTCGCGGCGGCGGTCGCGGCGATTAGCGCGGTTACCTCAACGCCGGTCCTTGATGCGGCGCGCGCTCTGCAGCTCGGGTGTCTTGCGTTGAACGTCTCATTGGCTTGGTGGCTTGTACGCCGCTACACGGGCAGTCCGCCGGTCGCGGCGGGGGCGGCCTTACTGACGGCCAGCTCGCCGACGATGCTTGAAGTGCACACAGCGGCCTGGTCGGAGCCGCTCTTTCTGCTGTTGACCGGGGGCGCGCTGGCCGCAACCTGCGTCTATGTGGAAACCGGCAAGCGTCATATGCTGCTGGGCGCGGGGGCGCTACTGGGCTTGGCCAGCCTCACTCGCTACGCCTGGCCGCCGTTTCTAGCCGCCGGTTTGCTTGTGGTCATGTCAAAACGCGCAGATTCACCACGCAGCCGGATGATCGATCTGGCGGCCTACGTGGCGCTCAGCGTCGGCCCGGCGATTGCATGGGGATTTCGGAATCTCGCCGTCGTCGACAACGCTTTCGGCGGGCGATCGCTGAACTGCGAGATTCCTTCCGCCAATCACTTGGCGGCGGCAGCCTCGTCGGTGGCGGCGTGGCTCGCGCCGGGGACAGATCGAATTCAGATCATTCCCGGGCAACAGATACTGCTCATCGCCGGACTCGGCGCATTCGTCCTCGCGATGATCGTCGCCAGCGTGCGCCAGGCGTCAAGAGAACCGTCACGCTTCCCTACGGCATTCGCTCTTGCTCCGCTTCTTTACCTAGGATTTCTGACGATAACGATTTCGTGCGTCGACTCCCGCACTCCGCTCGATCAGCGCATCTTGTCGCCCATCTTCATGCCATCACTGGTGGTTTGCGCCCACTTGATTGTTGGCGTTTACCGGCGCTCTGATCATTTGAGATTCAAGCGAGCTTTGTTCATTCTTGGCGCTGGGTTCGTGATTGGCTACCTGGCGGCGGGCGCTCTGGCGAGCGCATATCTCTACCAGCACGGCCGAGGGTTCGGCGCCCCGGGGTGGCGCTACGACCGGCTGGCCCTTTGGCTGGAACACGAGGGCCGAAAGGCCCAGATTTTGTCGAACCATCCGCACGCGATCCGATTTCTGTACAAGCTTCCAGCGCGAGGAATGAGGGACGAGCTGGACCGGTCGTCAGACGTCGAGCGGTTCGCGGTCTGGTTCATGGACGCTCGACAGCTCAAGCCGATTCAAGCCGCCGCGGCGAAGGGTACGGCCAAGGTCGACGACGCCTTCGCGCCGCGGGCGCCCGGGCTCGAGCTGGTGCTTGAAGACCGCAACGCCCGCGTGTACAGGCTTCCGCGGACCGAGCGATGAGATCCACGGCAACCGTTCTAGTGATGGGAGATTTAGGGCGTAGTCCCCGGATGCTCAACCACGCGCGCTCCCTGTCTGCCAGCGGCGCGACCGTCACCCTCATGGGATACGTCGAGACCGCACTACCCGCTGACGTGATCGCGGACCCACGAATCCGGGTGGAGGCGCTGCCGGCGCCGCGGCGAGCGGCGGCTGGATCGGGCGGGGCGACTTTCATCCTTGCGTCGGCGGTGCGCTCGCTGCGGCAGGTCGCCCAGTTGACGCGAGCCCTTTTCGCTGGCGAGGGGCCCCGCGTCCTATTGGTTCAAAACCCCCCGAGCATCCCAACGCTTGCGGTTGCGCGACTGGCGGCCTGGGTTCGCCGGTCGCAACTGGTAATCGATTGGCATAACTTCGGATTCGCGATGCTTGCGGTCCGCCTCGGGCAACGCCATCCGGCTGTAGGGATCGCACGTTGGTACGAGCGGATAATGGCTAGAGGCCCCGCGCAACACTTATGCGTGTCGAATGCGATGAGTGAGTGGTTGAAGGAACACTTCTCGATCCCCGACGCAACAGTTGTCTATGATCGGCCGATCGCGTACCTGGAACCTCTTTCGAACAGCGAGCGCGCCTCGATGTTCGCCTCGATTGGTGAATCCGTCGCGCCCGGTGGAGCCGTTGGCGTGTGCCCGACCAGCTGGACTGTCGACGAAGACATCGAGCTACTCCTCGAAGGGTTGATCGCCTGGGATCGAGAGTCAACCGCGGACCTGACGGTTTTCATCACCGGCAAGGGGCCGTTGCGCGAGCAGTTCGAACAAACGCTTTCGCGGACGTCCTTTCGTCGAACGCGAGTCCGCACGTTGTTCCTGCCCCCCGACGACTACCGCCGGCTGCTGCGGGCCTCCGACTTCGGTATCAGTCTGCACCGATCCGCCTCGGGCGTGGACCTGCCCATGAAGATCGTAGACTGCTTTGGCGCGGGGCTGCCAGTACTCGCCTACAATTACGGGCCGTGCCTGGAAGAGCAAGTCCCGCCGGGCCGCGGCGGGCTGCTATTTCGCGGCGAAAAGGAGCTTGCCGAGGCCCTAGCCCAAATACTCGATAACCAGTGTCGCTCTCGGCTACGAGAGGAGGTGACGCAGCACGCGGGCGACTGCTGGGCAGACGAGTGGAACCGTCAGGTCCGGCCACTTCTCGAGCCCGTTGGAAGCGCGCCGGCTCAGATCCGCCCAACGGGGCTCAATCGCGAGGACCCGAATGGCTAGGAGGGAGCGGCCACGGGTTCTGGTAGTCTACAGCCAATTTGGGCTGCGAGGAGGCGCGACATCGGTTGCCGCCTGGACGCTTGAAGCGCTCAAGGACCAATATGACGTTTCGCTGTTGAGCTGGGACGAAGTCGATGTCGATGCCTTGCATTCCCTTTATGGCCCGCCCCTGAGGCAAGGGGATTTTGAAGTCATTCGCGTGCCGGCCCGCTATCGTCTCTGTCTCCATCTTCTTCCCACCGCGGGGGCTCAATTGCGCCTTGGACTTGCGATGAGGGCCTGCCGAGCCTTGAGAAAGGAACGAGACTTCGAAGCCGTTGTCGGATTGGAGAACGAGGCCGATTACGGGGCGCCCGCGATTCAGTATGTTCACTACCCGTGGTTTAAGCTGCCCCGCCCAGAAATCGAGTTACGCTGGTTCCACCGACTTCCAGGACTGGCGGCCGCCTATCGCTGGGCGACGACAACCGCATTGGGGTGCTCGCTCGAGCATTTGCGGGCCAACGTGACACTAGCGAACTCGGAGTTTGTCGCCCAAGAGATTCGGTCGGCGCACGGAATCGAATCACGCGTCCTGAGCCCCGCCGTCCTATGCAACTTCCCCGCGGTTGAATGGGAGCAACGCCAGAACCGCGTCGTCGGTATTAGTCGGTTCCACCCGGCGAAACGTTGGGAAGAGGCCTTTCACATCGTGAAGTCTGTGCGCGCCCGCGGGCACGATCTCCGATTGTGCATGATCGGGTTTAGCGATATCGCCCCCTATCTGCAAGAGTTGCGCGCGCTCGAGCGCGTCAATGCAGAATGGTTCGAGCTGAAGGTCGACATCTCGAGAGCGGAGTTGGTTCGGACCGTCTCGGAGTCTCGGTACGGCATCCACTGCATGGTCGAGGAGCATTTCGGAATCGCAGTCGCCGAGTTGGCCCTTGCCGGCTGCATCCCATTCGTTCATGACTCCGGGGGCCCCCCCGCGATCGTCGGCGGCGAGCCGGCCCTGCGATTTTCTACCCGTGAGGAAGCGGTCAATCGGATGGACGCCGTGCTAGCTGACGAGCGTGAGCAGCAGGCGATTCGAGCGAGACTAGCCGCTCACGTCCAAAGATTCAACGCCGACGAGTTCATCGCGGGCGTTCGCGACGTCGTGGCCAGGTTTCTCAACCGATGAAGCTCTCTCTGAAGGATAAAGCTCGGATCGCCATGCGCTCAGACCTGCGCGCCCTGACATCTTGGTACGCGGCAAGAGGGTTCATCCCTTTCCGTTACGCCTTGGCGCTGCAGCGCTCCGGCCGCCGCTTTCGCGTCTCCGACCAATGTCTGGGCAGGATCGCGTTCGAGGTGATTGCCGAGGACGCCTACCGCATGCATCAGCGCCGTCTGGAGGAATCCGATGTGGTCATCGACATAGGCGGCTACCTAGGATTCTTTGGGTTGGCCGCGCATGCCTGCGGCTCGAGAAAGATCGTTTCTTTCGAAGCCCAGCGGGAGTCTTTCGATCGATTAGCTCGGAACTACGAAAGCATGCCCGGCGCCGAAGCCATTGACGCCGCGGTCTTTCGAAGCGACCCGAATGCGTCTGAGGCCCTTTCGCATCCGGGGACTGGCTCTACCGGAAGCGTGCTTTTCGAAAGCGATTCACTGATGCAATGGTCGGATGGACTCGTCGTTCCGGCTCCCGAGACGGCCAATCCGCAACAGGTTCAATCGCTCGCACTCGACGATATCTTGGAGGAGTACGATCGCGTCAGACTGCTGAAGCTAGATTGCGAAGGGAGCGAGTTTCCAATACTACTAACCAGCAGGCTGCTCGAGCGAGTCGACGAGATCATCGGCGAGTGTCACGACATCCCGCCTGACGTGTACCAGAAGATGACTCCTGACGCCCAAATCCGTGGGATGTCAGAATACCGCATGGGCGATTTGACACTTCATCTTGAAGCAGAAGGTTTCGAAGTTGAGATCGTTCCGCTGGGTCCGACCCTGCACATGTTCTTCGCGATGCGAAGATAGCATGCGTGGCGGCGGATTCGGCGGTAAGCTCGCGGATGAACTGAATCCCCTTTGATCACTTGCCGACGACCGATCGAGTAGCGCGACCCAGAGTCCTCGTCGTCCACCGCGCCGTGGGACCTTACGGCGGCGGCTCGGTGGTTGCGGTATTTGTCCTCGAAGCGCTGAAGCGGGAGTATGACGTCACGCTGCTCACTTGGGAGAACGTGGACGTTGCCGCCGCGCGGGTTTACTACGGCGCCCCACTTCAAGACGGCGACTTTGAGGTCGTACAAGCGCCCGCGAGACTGCGCCGCTGGGTCGCACGACTACCAATCAGAGCGGAACAACTGAAACTAGGTCTGCTGATGCGCGCGGCTCGCCAACTGCTTGGGGAGCGAGCGTTTGACGCGGTAATCGGAACTGACAACGAGGCGGACTTCGGGCGTCGCGCCGTTCAATACGTACACTATCCCTGGTTCAAGCTTCCGCGGCCCGAGTCGGACCTTCGCTGGATTCATCGGATACCGGGCCTGCTGGCGACCTACCGCTTCGCGACGACTCGTCTGCTCGGGGTCTCCATCGCGCGAGTCAAAAAGAATCTGACTCTTGCGAACTCCAGGTTTGTCGCCGACGCGATTCAGTCCGCCCACGGGGTCGAAGCTCGCGCGGTGCACCCGCCGGTCCCGGGAGGGTTTCCGCTTGTCCCTTGGGACAAACGCCAGAACCGTGTGGTCGGCATCGGCGGTTTTCGGCGCGACAAACGCTGGCGAGACGCATTCGATGTGGTCAAGCAAGTTCGCGAGAGAGGCCACGATATTGGGCTGTCTTTGATCGGATACCGACAGAGTCCGCCGGACTGGCTCAACGAGCTCATCGAGCTGCAGCGCGAACACGCCTCATGGTTCAAGCTTCACGTCGACGTGCCGCGGACTGAGTTGGTCCAGATCGTCGCGGCGTCAAAATTTGGCATTCACTGCATGCGCGAGGAGCACTTCGGGATTGCTGTCGCCGAGCTGGTACGGGCCGGCTGCATTCCCTTTGTTCACGATTCCGGCGGCCCGCCGGAGATCGTGGCCGGCGAGGCGGCGCTACGCTTTCGTTCAACTGCTGACGCAGTCGATCGGATGGATGCAGTCTTGCGGCAAGAGTCGCTTCAGCTTAGGCTCCGCGAGGCGCTTTCCGAACACGGGCGGCAGTTTGGAGTCGAGGGCTTTATGTCCTCAATTCGAGAGATCGTCGCCCAATTCATCGCGGACTCCGAAGGGCGGCCCGGCTCGCCAGCTGAAGTTCAATGACCAGTTCGCGCACTACAGCCGCCCGACCGGGCGAGCTCTCCTCCCGATCCGGCCGGTAAGGGCGTCGCCGAGATCGTCGCGGGCCGCTTCGGCAAGGGCTTCGAGTCGGCGCACGACCCCGGGGTTTGCCGCCGCCAGGTCATTTTGCTCGCCAATGTCGGCGGCGAGGTCATAGAGCAACGGTGCGTGGCCGGAGTCGGCGCCCCACTCGGGCCGATAGGTGTGGAGCTTCCACTTGCCTGAGCGCACGGCTTGGAGACGTTCGTCGCGATAGTAGTAGAAGGCTTCGTGCGGCGTCTTGGCGCCCGAGGCGATGAGCGGCCAGATGTCTTTGCCGTCGATGACGCGATCAGCCGGCGCCGAGGCCCCCGCGAGATTGGCGATCGTTGGCATCAAGTCCATCGTCGAGGCCATCTCGCGAACGACGGTTCCCGCGGGGATTTTGCCCGGCCAACGCATCACGCAGGGCTCGCGCATGCCCCCCTCCCAAGTGGAATTCTTGGCCCCTCGCAGCGGGCCGGCCGAGCCGCGCGGGAAGCCCTGCCGAGTGTCAGGCCGCGTCACGGGCCCGTTGTCGGAGGTGAAAACGACCATCGTGTTGTCATCGATATCGGCGTCTTTGAGCGCCGCGAGGATCTGCCCGACGGACCAGTCGAGCTCTTCGATCACGTCGCCGTAGAGACCGTGCTTGGTCTTGCCCTTGAAATCCGACGAGGCATCAATTGGCAAGTGGGGCATGCTGTGCGGCAGGTAGATGAAGAACGGCTCGTCGCGGTGCTCGCGGATGAAGTTGATCGCCTCGCGGGTGTAGCGCTTGGTCAGCAAGGCCTGGGCGGGTTGCTGCTCGATGACCTTCTCCATGCGCATCATCGGCAGCGGCGGGGCCTGGTAGTGCTCGCGGCGGTAAAAATGTCCGCCCATGTCGTTGGAGTAGGGGATGCCGAAGTAGTAGTCGAACCCCTGGCGCGTCGGCAGGAACTTCCGCTGATGGCCGAGGTGCCATTTGCCGATGGCGGCGGTAGAGTAGCCGCGAGTCTTGAGGACTTCGGCGATCGTGATTTCGTCCGGGTGCAGCCCCTCGACTGTATACGGGAAAAGGACCCTGTAGCCGAGCCCCACGCGCATCTGGTGGCAGCCGGTCATCAACGCCGCCCGAGAAGGCGTACACACCCCCGAGGCCGAGTAGAAGTCGGTGAAGCGCGCTCCTTCGGCGGCCATGCGGTCGAGGTTGGGCGTCGAGAAGTCTTTGGCGCCGTAGACGCTGAGGTCGCCGTAGCCGAGGTCGTCGGCGAAGATGATGATGAAGTTAGGGGCGCCGGCGGCGCCGGGCGAAAGGGCGATCGCGAGCAACAGCAGACGGGCGAGCATCGCGGCCATGATAGCGCGCCGAGGTAGAATACCCACTTACTCGAAAACCCGGGAACGGCCTGGCCGCGTCCTTGAGCCGCGACCGTGAGGGAGCGGTCGGTTACGGCTGCCTTATCCGACCGCTCCCTCGAAAACCCGGGAACGGCCTGGCTGCGTCCTTGAGCCGCGACCGTGAGGGAGCGGTCGGTTATGTCTGCCTTATCCGACCGCTCCCTCACGGTCGCGGCTCCGGGTGACCCGAAACGCCAAGGCATCACTCCCTATGCAAGAAATCCGAATCGGCGTCGCGCAGTTCGAAGCCATAGATGGCGGCAAGGACGAGAACTTTCAGGCAATCGAGATGCTCGCCGAGGCGGCGGTGGCCGAGGATGCCGAGCTGGTCTGCTTCCACGAGTGCTCGATCCCGGGTTATACGTTTCTCGAAAACCTCAGCCGCGATGAGATTGCCGAGTTGGCCGAGGCGGTTCCCAACGGGCCGTCGGTGCGGCGCTTGATGAAGTTGGCCAAGCTGCTCGACTGTGCGCTGGGTGCGGGGCTGGTCGAGATCGACGATGGGCGCCTGTTCAATACCTACGTCGTCGTTACACCGGAGGGCTTCGCCGCGAAGCACCGCAAGATTCACGCGTTCGTCAGCGAGCACATCGATTGCGGCGATTCGTATACGGTTTTTGACTGGTTCGGCTGCCGCTTTGGCATCTTGATTTGCTACGACTGCAACTTGGTCGAGAACCCGCGCATGACGGCCATGATGGGGGCGGAGATCATTCTCGCGCCGCACGTGACGGGGTGCTTGCCGTCGCCGATGCCCGGCCGGGGCGTGGTTGCCCCGGAAGTCTGGGAGAACCGCGAGACCGACCCTGTGCCCTGTCGCCAAGAGTTCGACGGACCGAAGGGGCGCGGTTGGCTGATGCGCTGGCTTCCGGCGCGGGCCTACGAGAATGGGGTCTATCTGGTCTACACCAACCCGATTGGCGAAGACGGCGGCACGATCAAGCCGGGAGGGTCGATGATTCTTGACCCGTATGGCGAGGTTCTCAACGAGTGCCGGCGGCTGGATGATGAAGTCGTCGTCGCAACGCTTGACCCGGCGAAGTTGGAGTCGGCCTCGGGCCAGGCTTACATTCGGTCTCGCAGGCCTGAGCTCTACTCCAAGATGGTCGAGCCGAACCCGGCGGTCGGCGCCGGCGGCAAGCCCGAGGTTTGGTGGCAGAAGATTCGCCAGACGAAACAAAATCAATAACCGCGGCTACAGAGCCGCGACCGCATCCGAGCACCCTGCGTGAGCGGGGTGTCTTCCCTTTCGACCAAACCGGAAGACACCCCGCTGACGCAGGGTGCTCGGAAAAAGCGCCGAGGAGCGGCACACCTTCCGACGTTGATCGCTCCCTAACGGTCGCGGCTCTGTAGGAATGGGGTCAGCGCCAAGCCCGCAAGCGTCTGCGAACGATCATCCTCCAATCCCGCGATCCCAAACTCGATCGCACGATAATCGTCGCGGTCGCGGTAGGTCCTGAACAGGCGGTCCCAACCCGAGAAAACGGTCGCGTAGTTCGAGTCCGTCTCGCTTTGGATGCGCGAGTGGTGGAGCTTGTGCATGTTGGGCGAGACGATCAGCCGGCGGAGGCCTGAGTCGGCTGCGTCGGCCAGACCGACGTTCGCGTGGTGGAACTGCGTCGCGGCCAGCACGACGCCGTCGTAGAGGACGAGGGCCGTCAACGGCAAGCCTAGCAGAGGAATCAGCAGCAGTCGCAATCCGGCCGAGATCAGCAATTCGCCGGTGTGGAAGCGCGCCGCCGTCGTTACGTCAACGCTGGGGTCGCTGTGGTGCATGCGGTGGAATCGCCACAACAGCGGGATCCGGTGGTTCGCGCGGTGCCACCAGTAGGTCCACAGATCAAGTGCGACGAAGGCGGCCGCGAGCGCCGCGGTCGGGGGGAGGCTGAGCTGATTCAACAGGCCGAGTCCGTTCGTGGCGGAGAGCTCCGCAACGGCAACCGTGACCCCGGCGCAGCATACCCCCACAAGCAAGACGTTGACGCCCGCCACGGCCAGGTTTCTTCGCGCGTGAAGACCGCGGCGGCGTTGTTCGAAAAACGGCGCGGCTGACTCCCAGCAGAAGAACACGGCCAGGCCGACAAGCGCGGTGAGGACGCGCCATTCGTCAGGTAAGGACTCAAACATCGGTCCTTATGCTACAGCTTGGTCGAAGTACTTCCGATAGGGCTCGGGCATGCGGATTGCGCGGCCGGTGCGGTCCATGATGGTGTGGTGTGTCTCGCCGGTGGCTAGGAGTTGTCCGTCACGCTTCATTTCGTAGGCGAAGCGGACGGTGCGCGAGCGGGCTTCGGTGATGCGGCTTTCGATGACGACTTCATCGTCGTGGCGGGCCGGCGAGCGGTAGCGGCAGGACGCTTCGGTGACGGCGAGGAAGGCTCCGGCCTCGCGTTCCATGTCGCGGTAGTTGAAGCCTAGCGCGCGGCAGTAGTCCACGCGCGCGACCTCCATCCAGACGAGGTAGTTCGCGTAGTAGGCCACGCCCATCTGGTCGGTTTCGGCGTAGCGCACGCGAATGCGCGTCTCCGCGCTCTTTGCCCAGGTCTGCATCGGACCAGTATAGGGAGGACGATCAGCCAATTCGACCGGGATGCTCGCCGCGCTCCGCCCGGGCCCAAGCAGCAGCCAGTTCCGTTTGATGACCTGAAGCCCAGTCGACTACGAGGTCGCGCGCGCGGCGCGGAAGCGAGCCAAGCGTTAGCGAGAGACCGTGGATTTCGAAGACCGCTTCGTCATCCCCATAGTTAGCGTGAAAATGAGGTGGTGGGTGGTCGTTAAATTGGATCCTAATGACAATTCCCCTGAAACGGGCGATCTCAGGCATCTACCGGCTGCTGCGCTAGCTTCGGAAATATCTCTTCGATGGTCTTGCCGGTCAGGTCCATGTAGATCTTGTCGGGATCGAGCTCTATCTCATCCGGCCAGGCCAAGCATCCCCACGGGCCTACCCCGACCTGCTCGAAGAACTCCCTGTCATCCCACGCCCGAAAGACGCCTTTCCCGGCAAGATGAGCGAAGTCAACTACCCCCTCCACGCCGTCCCCGAATTTCACCCAGACGGTGAGGCCTGATCTAGGTTGCGCATCGACAATCCGGTTCATTGGATTTAGTCTAGCAGCGGCTGCAAGTAGCTTGACCCGCGCCCGCGGTATCAACGCAGCGGCTCGATCTTGCCTGACGGTTCGCGTCTTACAGCCAACTTGAACGCAGCGGCAAGCTCATCCCTGTGAAGAATTGCCCATTCCCTCACGAGACGCAGTAGTGAGGCGGAAGCGAACCTTTAATGATTGAAAGGTCATCGATCGAGATCGCGGCCTTTTCCGACCCGTATTCTGCGTGAAAGTGGGGCGGCGGGTGATCACCGAAGTACATTCGGATGACGATCCCGTAGAACCGGCCAGTTCAGGCACTTACTCTTTGCCGTGCCAGCGCGGGGAATAGCTCCTCAACTGTCATGCCGGTCAGCGTCATATAGATCTGATCCGGATCAAGCTCTATTTCATCGGGCCAGGCGAGGCTTCCGTGCGGCGCCGGCGCAACTTTCTCGAAGAAAGCTCGATCCAACCAGGCCCGAAAGACGCCCTTACCTGCGTGCTCCGAGAGGTCGACGACACCTTCGACGCCATCGGCAAACCTGACCCAAACGTTGAATCCAGCTCTTACTTGGGCCTCGACAATCTCATTCATGTACGCTCATTCTACAGCGTTACGATATGACGATGATCGGTCCCTTTTCCGCGCTTATGTCGATCGAAGCGCCTAGCGAGTTTGAGGCCGCCGTGTTCGGTTGGATACTGCAGCGCTCGGGTGATGCTGCTCTACGATCTCAGCTGACTGGGGTGAGGGTCAGCGGGCGCGAATACACCGGGGTTGGATGCTACAGCGAAGTGGTTTTGCCGCCTGGAGCGGCGCCGACGACAGAAGCCTATGGAGATCGTGGTCAGGTGAGCGGACCCTCTTTCGAGAGTACTGTCGTGCGCCTGCGAGGACTTACGATGCTTCGGTTCTCAGGTGGCTTCGCCAAGTATCTCGAGATCGCCGCTTACTACTTTCCAGCTGATCAAATTATTCCCCGGAAGGCCACGGAATGCACATCCGCGGCTCATCGGCGCCGGTTGCGTCTTGAGGTCGGCGGGGCGATGTGGTCAACCAGCAACTCCGCTGATGCGCTCTCTTCGAGAATTTGCATCAGGCCGGATGATTCCGTGTGCTCGAAGCTCCTCTGCAACCACTCGGCCGGGAAAGCCTCTCCAACATTCCAGAGCAACGCGGACCCGCCAGGCAGCAATGTCGCCGCAGCCCGAAAATCTCCCGCACGGCGAAAACCCGGCACGAAGAAGTGTCGGGCGATGTATTCGTCTGAAGCTTCAACACCCTTCAGGTCGGCGAACAAGTCGACTGGTCCATCCGTCAGCGCGCGGCCGAGCAACGCCCACGACCCGGCGCGGCCCATTCCTACGAGATTGACGTGCTCGGTCCCGAACGACTTCCGCGCATAGGCGATCGCCGTCAACACGTCTTGGACGCGATTCGCGTCGTCGGTGCGGTTGAAAACCGTGTAGTAGCGCTCCGCGACTTCGCCAAGCTCGAGGAGCTGACGCTGGCGCTCGGCGTGGGCGGTTTGGAAGACGTCGATCCCGATCACGCTTCCCCCGCCCGACAGCAGCGCTGCAACCAGCCCATCGCGGCTTTCGGCCGAGCTCATCACCCAGGCCGAGCCTTCCTCGTGGACGATGATCGTCGGCCTCACCGTCGCCACCGGCCTTTTCGGACTCAAGACAACGGCCGGCAACCGGTCGCCTTTCCCGGCGCGGCCGATGACGAGTTTGCGCCCTCCCTCCCAGGTGTCGATCACTTCCTCCAGCAAGTCGTCGGGGGCGGGCAGGGAGGCGAGTAGGGAAAGCTCCAGCCGCTCGCGGAACGCTGCTTGAGCCTTCGCCAGAGACGCCGGGTCGCTAGGTTTGAGCGACGACACATCGAGCTCCGCTTCACGAATGCGGTCTTCCACGAACTGCGTGTAGGTCACCGCTCGCTCGGGCAGCGAGCGCCCCCACAACGACATCAGCGAGCTAAGCTGGCCGACGCGTTCGTTTTCTTCCGCGAAGTGTTCAGGGTCGGGGTCGTGAAGGATCCGTTTGCCGAAGAAGCGGTAGACGGCTTCGCGCGAGTCTTTGTGATAGTTGTGCGGCGAGTCGAACTGCACGACCTCAACCTCCGACTTGGCGTCGTAGAGCTCGTAGATCTTCTGGATCGCCGGGAACTCCTCCTTGGGGACGTTCTTTGTCCAATCGCCGGTCGCTGAAACCAGCAGCATCGGCCGAGGCGCCATCAGCGAGGCGAGCTCGACATTGAAGGTATCGATGCGCAGATTCGGGGCGTTTTCACACGGCGAGCCGCCCTGCATGATGGCCGACACCATGTTGACCGGCGCCGAGAAGCGCACTCGCTCATCCACGGCGGCGAGCAAGAAGGCCTGCGTCCCGCCCCCGGAGGCGCCCGTCGTGGCGACGCGAGTGGGGTCAACGCCATCGAGCGAGAGCACGAAGTCGACCGCGCGGATGCTGTCCCACAAGTGCACGCCAAGCAGCTCGACACCCCACACCCGCTCGCGCTCGCTGCCCATCGTGGCGTGGGGAATCTGCATGGTGTCGGAGTAGCCCACCATGTCGTAAGTGAACGCGACGTGGCCTTGCTTGGCCAGATTGATCCCTCGCAGTGGGATCGAGTTCAAGGGCTGATTCTCGAAGCGGCCATAGCGCCAGTGCCCATGCGGCGAGACGACCGCTGGGAACGGGCCTTGCTTGCCGGCCGGCCGGTAGAGATTGCCGCCAAGGAAGAAGCCGGGGTAGGTTTCCAACAGGACCTTCTCGATCGTGTAGTCGCCGTATTCGATCTTGTCGAATACTTGCGGCTTCAACGGCGTCTTCGGCGGCAAGGGATAGAGCCCGGCGCTCGACAAGATCTGCTTCTTGAGAAACTCCGCGCGCTGCTTCCATGCCTCCAAATCCTCGTACTGGGGCATCTCGAAATGCATGTCTCGATGCCGGATCTCGGAATTGCGAGCGTCCTGGGCGGGGATCTCCTGGGCTGACGCGGCCGCTACGAAGAGCGCCACGCCGATGAACGCTCGGATCGGAGCCGCGACCGTGAGGGAGCGGTTGTCGGGGTCTCTACCAACCGCTTGCTGACGCGCGCGGCTCCGGTGTGGCCAACGGTCGTGGAGGGACGATGCTCCCGAAAAAAGGCGCATGATCAGAGTGTACATTGCTACGCTCTACCGGATGGGCAGCTCCGATTCAACTTCTTCCAGTTCCACTGGAATGCGCCGCTGGCGCAAGAACCCCGGGTCGGACGTTATCCTGCCGACAGGCGAGAAACTTCGCTGGGCGTTGACCGTCTTCCTGGTCTGCTTGGTCTACGCGATCTTGCGCTACAACGTCTTCAAAGGAGTTGAATGGATCCACCTGCCGCTTTACGTTGGGAACAAGGCGTTCGCTCTCGCGGGGGTCACGCTGATCTCGTGCTCCTACCTGATTGGGAAATGGATCCCCGTCTACGGCGATGACACAAAGCGGCGACGGGCCCTGTCGAAGTTCTGCGGACTCACCGGAGCGGCGCTGATCGGTATGCACGCCTGCGCGGGATTCATCATGCTCTCGCCGGCCTACTACGAGAAGTTCTTCCTCGTCGAGGTTGGGAAAATGAACCTGACCGGCGAGCTGACGTTCCTGTTCGGGATACTCGGTCTGGCTTGCCTGTTCTTCCCGGCGGTGACAACCCTGCCTCACATGTATGAAGCGCTCGGCGGCGCCCGCTGGCAGAAGGCGCAACGGATGGGCTACTTCTGCTTGTTGATGGCCTGCGCGCACACCTTCACCATGGGCTGGAAAGGTTGGATCGACACGAGCACCTGGCCGGGGGGGCTGCCGCCGATTACGATGCTGGGGTTCGTGGTGGCCTTGGCGGCGGTGGTCGCGAAGTTGACGTCGGGCAAGCGATAGTGGTCGGGCGTAGCACGCTACGCTCCTACAGCCCTTGCTCGAAAATCACATCTACTGGGATGCCGGCCTCGCCCAGTCGATCAAGATCCTCCTGGAGCTGCGAGCCAATCTTCCCCGACTCCTCGACGAACCGCACGGCGCCCTCGTAGTCGCCATCTCCTTGTAGCCGCAGGATCTTCTCCGACAACGCATCGACCGCGTCCTGCATCTGCTCGAACTCGACCCGGTACGCCCCGGTGGCCTCATTTCGCGAGAACGCCCCGCGCTCCTTGAAGAAGTTGAACCTGAGCGTATTCGCCACTCCGTGCGCGCTCGCCGCGCCAAAGCGAATCGAGCGAAAGATTCCCGCCAGAAACGTCACGTAGTTATCCATCAGATCCGCATCGCCTAGCTCACCCTGTTCGTGAAGCTTGGTGACCATGTAAAGCCCCAGGATGTCCGCCTTGCCTTCCTCCAGCGCCGAGGCGTGTTCTTGCATCGCCTCTCGCACCGACTCCTCCCCCGAAAGCGTCTGCTTGATCCCAAGCCCGTGCGCCACTTCGTGGAACATCGTGTTCGCGAAGAACGCATCGAACCGCACGTGCGAGCGCTGGTCGCCGTCGATCAGCTCGTCCGCGATCGGCAGCAAGATCTTCTCGAACTTCGCTCGCATCGAATTCTTGAGCTGCAGCCTTCGCGCGCCCTTCTGCAGCTGGACTTCCTCGTCATTCGGCAAATTGATCGCAATCGTTTTCGCTCCCGCGTTGCAGTCGCCCGCGTAATAGATCACGTCGTAGGCGTTGAGGTCTGAATCACCGCCGGGGGATTCCTGCTTGTACTCAGCCGGGACAGGTAGGCCCCGCTGCAGATCGTCAAGCATCGACGCGTAGCGCGCCAGACGCCCGCTCCACTCCTTGTCCTTGATCAGGATATAGGCCTCGAACGCCGCTTTCGCCCCAAAAAGCCCGTCCTCGTAGGTTTCGATCGGGCCGATGATGACGTCGATCGTGTTGTCCTTCATGTCCATCCAGGCGAGATCGCTGGGTTGGTAGTCACCGCTCAGAAAAGCCTCGGCGCGCAGCTCGAGATACCGCTTGAGGCCGGGGTCGTCGGCAAGCTCGGCGGCCTGACGCAACTTCGCCGCCGCCTGACCGAGCTCGGTCCGATACTCCTCGCTGTAGGGCACGCTGTAGAGCTTGCCTTCCGCATCACGCCGCACCAGCGTGTAGAGACTCTTGAGCGACTCGTCCGACTCGGCGGCGGCTTCGAGCTCCCGCTTAGTCATGTCCGCGGGATAGAACCGCGATCCAGGCGGCTTCGGTCCGATGCCATCAACAAACGGCTCGTCGTCGGCCAGCCGATCCCACGGGCCGTAGTTGATCTCGATGAAGCGCCGCTCGTCGAGGTCGGATACGCTCGCCATCAAGGCCGCCTTATCGCCGTAGGTCTGCTTCCAAAACAGGGCGTCCATCTGATCCGCCGCGTCAATCAGCAACGGCAACATCTTGCGCTGGTTCTCGGTGAGCGCCTCGAGGTCCGTCTCGAGCTTGAAGGAAGTGTACTGATTGACTTTCGCGGAGAAATTCATGGATTCGGGCGGCGGCGGACCGGCGCAACCAAGCGCCAGCAGCAGGATGAGAGGAAGCCGGGTCACTGGGACCATTCTAGTGAACGGTGAACGGTGAACAGTGGGATACGCCAAGGTCAGCGTTTTCGGATGGAGTTGGCGCTGGGGTAGCCCACTGTTCACTGTTCACCGCTCACCGTTCACCGCAAAAACAGGAACGGGGCCCCTCCGCGCGCCCGATTTACCGGAGGAGCCCCGCTCGCCGCCTGGACAGGATCGCTCCCGCCCAAACTTGTGTGCTGTGCCTAACGCCGTGCCATATGGGTGGTCTTCGGCGTTGACAGGTAGCCGACAATCTGATCTTTCTTAACGCTCGTCACGACGATCTCGTAAGGTTGCGAGGCGCCGATCACATAGAACTCGACTGGCTGATTCACGTAGCGATCCTTCTGGATGAAGACCCGATCGTCAGCCATCACCTCGAGCGTGTAGCGCCCTTTGTTCACATCCGCATTCCGCAGCCGGACTTGGATGTCTTGGACTTTCTTGCGCTCCTTCGACTTCGCCAGCACGAAGCTGGTGACATCGCGCTCACCCTTCATTCGCAGGGCCTCGATGGCGGCTTCGTGTCTTTCCATGTCGCTGCCGACGCCGTCGATCGCGCCGCGCAATTCGCTTGAGGTTGACTCGAGGGCGGCTGCCGTTTCGCCTAGCTTCAAGTTGTTTTCGTCCACCGCCGAGCGGACACCGTCGACCGAACCCCTCACCGTCTCAATCGAGTCGCGGTTGTTCTTGGCTTCCGAGTCGATTCCCGTCAGTTGACCTAGCAGCATTTCTTGCTGCTCGCGCTGTTTCTCCGCTATCACCTTCGCGACGCGGGAGGACTGGCGTTGCGCCTCACTTCGTGCGCGATTGGTCGTCGCCTTGGAGGTCTCTTCGAGATCTTCACGGATCTCGCGGAGCTGCCGCGTCTGCGTCCCACTGTTAGCGGCGACATTTTCCTGGAGCTTCGCGATCTCACTCCGCAGCGTCATGCGCTCGCTTTCGGCTTGATTCTCGAGCGTGTGCACTTTCGACATCAAAAAGACGTTGCCCAAAAGGACCGCGCCGAAGAGGAACGCTCCCACAACTTTCCACTTCTTGCCAGAACCTTCGGACCCGCCTTCGTATTTCTTCATTTCTTCCATGGCTTTGCTTTGCTTCTCCTTTAGCTCAGCCTCCTCATGCGCTTTCTAATGGCAACCCAAGGGCCAAACCTTAGCAGGCAGTAGAATCAACGACTTAGGAATTCCGGGGCAAATTTCGACCGTGCGAAAGGCGAAAAATCTCCTCGGTGGGAAGAGAATTTACGCAGTCACGCCGGACGCGGGCGGAGCGGGCGGGTCAGGGCAGGCTGCGTCGGTAGCCGATGAGGCTCGTGGCGGATGAGATGGGGCTGATGATCTCATCCTCGACTAAGTCGTAAACCCCGTTGCGATGTCCGTTGCGACCCGAGCTTTGGTCGCTCGCCGAGGTCGTGACCGCGACCAACTCCAAGTCAGGCACGACAAAGATGAACTGGCCGCCGTAGCCCCAGGCATAGTAGAGCCAATGGCCGGCAAGCTCCCGCATCCACCAGCCGTAGCCGTAGAGCCGCCCGCTGCGGTGCGAGCGGCCGCGCGGGGTGAATGTTTCGTCGATCCAAGCTTCAGGGAGGATCCGCCGATCGCCGAACTGGCCGCGGTTGAGGTAGGTCGTCCCCAGCGCCTCTAGCTGACGCGAGGTCATCATCATCTGGTTGCCGCCGAAGTAGATACCCTCGGGGTCGCGAGCCCAGCGCGCGAGGGTGAAGCCGAGCGGTTCGGCGAGGGCTTCTTGGGCGAAGTCCCAGGTGCTCTTGGCCGTAGCCTTGGTCAGGATGGCCGAAAGCAAGTGGGTATTTCCGGTGCTGTAGATCATGCTCGACCCCGGCTTTGCGATCAACGGCCGCGCTAGCGCGAAACGCACCCAACTCGGGCTTTGGGCCCAGGCGCCATAGTTGCGGCCGCTGGTGGACTCGAGCCCCGAGCGCATCGTAAGCAGGTCTTCGACCGTGATATCGCCCTTGTCGGCGTCAAGCCAAGGGAAGTAGCTGGAAATTGGAGTGTCGACGCCTTCGATCAAGCCGCGATGGACGGCGATTCCGACCAGGGCCGCTATAACGCTCTTCGAGGCCGACTTGATGTTCGCCGGCCGCCGGGCGTTCGCGCCATTGAAGTACTGCTCGACAACTCGCTCGCCCCGCCAGTTCACCAACAGGCTGTAAAGCCGCGGTAGGCGAACGGCGGCGGCGACGGCCCCGTCGAACGAGATCTCCGGCTCGAAGCTGCGTGGCGGGATTCCCAGACGTCCCAGGTCGGCCGGGACGAGCAGGCACAATGCGATCAGAGCGCTGAGGCGCATTCGTATCGCATTGTAGTGGGGCGGATCGCGCGAACGGCTATCATAGCGGTGTGATTTCTGACACCGTCCTCGACGAAATACGCGCGATCGTTGGCCCGAAGGCGACGCTTCATCGCTCGCAGGACCTGATGCTCTATGAGTACGACGGTCAGATCGACAAGCACACGCCCGACGTCGTAGCTTTTCCCAGAGACACCGACGATGTGGTCGCGCTGGTCAAGGTCGCGGCCAAACACGGGCTTGCGTTAGTCGGACGCGGCGCCGGCACGGGCTTGAGCGGGGGCGTCATCCCGGTCGAGGGCGGGCTGATGATCGCGTTCTCGCGGATGAACAAGATCCTCGAGATCGACTATGAGAACGAGTGTGCGGTGGTCCAGCCGGGCGTGGTGAACCTCGATATCACCCGCGCGGTCGAAGGGGAGGGTTACTACTACGCTCCCGACCCCTCGAGCCAGAACGCCTGCACGATCGGCGGAAACGTCGCCGAAAACTCCGGCGGGCCGCACACGCTGATCTACGGCGTGACGACGAACCACGTCCTCGGGGTGGAAGCCGTGATGCCTGACGGGACCGTGATCGAAGTTGGGGGCAAAGAGCAAGACTTGGCCGGATACGACTTGGCGGGCCTGCTGACGGGCTCGGAAGGGACGATGGTGCTGGTGACCCAGGTGACCGTGCGATTGATGCGCGCGCCGGAAACGGTGAAGACGCTGCTGGCGATCTACGACTCGGCGCAAGACGCCGCCAACACAGTCGCGGGACTGACAGCGCGGGCGATCATCCCGGCGGCGATGGAGATGCTTGACGGAGTGATGCTGCGCATGGTCGAGGAGGCGACGCACGCAGGGTTCCCGATGGACGCCGACGCCGTGCTGCTGATCGAGCTCGAGGGCGTCAAGGAGGACGTCGAGGAGCAGATGGAACAGGTCGTCGAGGTCTGCCACGAAGCCAAGGCGCGCGAGGTGCGAGTGGCGAAGTCCGAGCAAGAACGCCAGCTTCTATGGAAAGGCCGCAAGAACGCCTTCGGGGCGGTGGGGCGCGTGAGTCCGACCTACTACGTCCAAGACGGCGTCGTGCCGCGGACGAGGATCGCCGACACGCTCGAGCACATCTACAAGGTCTCGGAGAAGTACGGCCTCGAGATCTCGAACATCTTCCACGCCGGCGACGGGAATATGCACCCGATCATCTTGTTCGACCCGCGCAAGTCGGACGAGCTCGAGAGGACGAAGAAGGCGGGAGAGGAGATACTGCAGTATTGCATCGACGCCGGCGGCGCGATCACTGGCGAGCACGGCGTCGGGATGGAGAAGAACGAGATGATGCCGCGGATGTTTACCCCGGAAAGCTTGGAGATGATGGAGCGGTTGATCAAGGTGTTTAATCCGGATCGGAGGTTGAACCCGGGGAAGCTGCTGCCGACCGGGACGGGCTGTCAGGAAGTGCGGCCGATGGCGCCGGCGCCGGCGTCGGTGACTTGGTAGCAGGGGCTATATACTAGGTATCAAATGGCTACGGCGGCAGCACCACTTGAAATCGTCCTCGACTCGGCACTGAGGGGGGAACTTCAGAAGCTCGCGTCAGAATCCCAGCGAAGCGAGTCGGCGGTCGCAGCGGATGCTCTGAAGGCCTACTTCGAGCACCAGGCATGGATGGCAACCGAGATCGAGCAGGCCGTCCGCGAAGCCGACGCTGGGGACTTCGCCAGCGATGAGGAAGTCGAGGCGACATTCAAGAAGTGGCTCTAAAGGTCGCCTGGTTGCGTAAAGCGATTCGCGACCTAAACGCACAGGCCGCCTACATCGCAAAAGACAACCCGACGGCGGCGCGACGAGTGATGCGGGAGACCCGTGAGGCCGTGGCTCGTTTGTCTGGTTTCCCTGGACTTGGACGCCCTGGCCGAATCCGAGGCACTCGAGAACTCGTTAGTCCCCAAGACGCCCTACGTTGTCCCCTATCGAGTTCGTGACGACCGAATCGAAGTGCTGCGTGTGATGCATGTGGCCCGGCGCTGGCCACGGACGCTCTAGCGAGCCGGGCTTCCAGAATTTCCTTGACTTGCCTGAGTTGCAGTCGTATCATAGCCTACGTAAGGGGATATATTCCTCGTAATATCTGAAATAAAGGAGGAAAAAATGAAACGAACCAAATCCCTGAAAGATCTGAAGAAAGGCGACGAGGTTTACTTTCTACATCCAAACGGAAATTTCACGCTCGTGACAATTCAATGGATCCGCCCGAGAAAACTGGACACGATGACAACTTCCATAGGCCAAGTCGACTATGCATCAAGAAAATTCAGGTCGGGAACGTTTGTCGGCTTGCGAGCCACTTTTTTCCAATGGTCTTTCAAATTGGAATGTTGGAATCTTTTTGATCAGGCGAAACTCTTGCTCTCCGACGCAGATAGAATTTCGGACGAAGAACTTTCCAAGCTCGGCGAAACGTGGGGCGCGGACAAGAACCTGCTAACTTCGCTGACCGAAAAGAAATTCATCGGTGAATGGCATCGTCGGAGCCTCCGCGAGCAGATTGTCGAGCAGGTCGTGTCAGCGCCTTGGCGGATATGCACCCGCGAGACCAAGAAGCTGTTGGCAGAGATCAGGCGACTGTCCTCGGCTGACTAAGGCGAGCAGTAGGAGTCGGGTCGAGTTCCCCACCGCCCGGCTCCCACAATACCTTCCGCGAGCGGCGTTGCTCCGGCCGTTCATGCGCTGCGAAGGCTTTCTTGCTCCATCGCGCGGCGAAGAGTAGCGTTGATCCGAGTCTGATATCCAGGCCCTTTGGATTTGAACCAGGCCAACACGTCGGAGTCCAGCCGAAGCGTGACGGGCTCTTTCACCGGCCGGTAGAACTTGCCGCGAACGGCGTCGCTCCAGTCGAGTTGCTCGGGTATGTCGGAAAAATCGATCTCGTCATCGGGCAGCTTGGCCAGGGCCTCCATTTGCGCCCTCACCGACTCACTGATCTCGCTCGTAGCCTCTGCGCTCACGCGCCGTAGCTTTTCGCGCGGAGATGATTCGGATGATTTCTTCATCGTCCCGCAAACTCACCTAAGCTTGGACGTCCTCCAGCATGGCTCGCCTCAGAGTGGCATTGATGCGGGTCTGGTATCCAGGCCCCTTGGCCTTGCACCACGCAAGGACATCGGAGTCCAGCCGAAGAGTGACGGGCTTTTTCACTGGACGGTAGAACCTGTTGGGGATGGAGTCACTCCAGTCGAGTTGCTCGGGGATGTCGGAAAAATCGATCTCGTCATCGGGCATCTTGGCCAGGGCCTCTAGTTCAGCCCTCACCGAGTCACTGATCTCGTCCGTATGAGCGACTCTCACTAGGCGATGCTTTTCTTGCGGAGATGATGCGGATGATTGCTTCATCGTCGTTGCCTCGATAGGTGTGAGCTACAAGCAGTAGCGTGAGACCGCCAGCATAGCCTAACGCTTGCCAACGTTCTTCGCCGTGGATTATCTTCTGCAACCTGATCGAAGCGAACGGGTCGTTGAAGACCTGTTGGGCGGCTCTGAAGCTGACACCGTGCTTGGCGAAATTGCGACGCTCCTTTTCGGGGTCCCATTCGAAGCTGAGCATGTACAGACAGAACGGTACGTACAGTATAGCCTACAGTAGAGCGCGGAGGCCTTTGGCTAGCGCTGCGCCCGCTTTTTCGGATTCCGCCGCGACGAACACCGTATCATCCCCCGCGATCGTGCCGACCACCTCCTCGAAGTCGGAGCGGTCGAGATAGAGGGCGACCGGGCCGGCCCCGCCAGGCTGGGTTTTCACCACAACCAAGTTCCCGGCGATGCGGATGTCGACGACGAACTCCTTCAAGGCCCGGACGAGGTTCTCCAACGGCGGCTCGGGCGCGCCCACGGCCTCGGCTTCGCGGTAGCCGCTGGAAGTCTTGACGACCCCCAGCTCGCGCAGATCGCGGGAGAGAGTGACTTGGCTGGCCTCGATGCCTTCCTCGGCCAGGGCGGCGCTTAAGTCCTCCTGGGTGTGGACCTCTCGCGCGCGCATGATCCGCCGGAGTTGCTCTTGGCGAATCCCTTTCGTCATCGGACTTCGTCCAACCAGGCGGCGGCTTCGGCAAGTGCGGCTTCCACTGAAGCGGGCGCGGTGCCCCCGGGCGGGACGTGATTTTCGAGGGCGCGGCGGGCGGAGAGCAGATCCAGCGCCTCGGCGTCGAACTCGGGGGCGATCTCTTTCAGGCCTTCGAGAGTCCAGTCGCTGGGCTTCTTGCCGTCGCGAACACTCGACAACACCAAGCCTCCGACGATCTGGTGGGCGCGGTGGAACGGCGTCCCGCGGCGCGCCAGAAACTCGGCCAGGGCCGTCGCACAAGTCCAGGACGCATCGGCCGCATGTTCCATGACGTCACCGTTAATGCGGCTGGTCTCGATGCAAAGCCGCAGGACTTCGAGCGATCCCGCGACATGGTCGGCCGCGTCGAAGACTCCTTCTTTGTCCTCTTGCAGGTCGCGGTTGTAGGCCAGCGGCAAGCCCTTGAGCAGCACCATCAACCCATGCAAGTGTCCGCAGACGCGGCCCGACTTGCCGCGGATCAGCTCGAGCGCGTCGGGGTTGCGCTTCTGGGGCATCAGGCTCGACCCGGTGGTGACCTCATCGCCCGGCTCCATAAACCCGAACTCCTCGCTCGAATAGAGGATCCAATCTTCGGCTAGGCGCGAGATATGCAGCATCGTGACCGAGGCGGCATAGACGAAGTCCAGGCAGAAGTCGCGGTCGGACACCACGTCCAAGCTGTTCCGCGAGATGCGGCTGAAGCCCAGCTCGTCGGCGATCGCCTGACGGTCGAAGTCGAACCCGCTGCCGGCCAAAGCGCCGGACCCGAGTGGCAGCACGTCCGTGCGGCGATAAGCGTCCTCAAAGCGCTCCCAGTCGCGGCGGAACATCTCGAAGTACGCCAGGCAGTAGTGCGCCCAGAGCACCCCCTGAGCGCGCCGCAGGTGCGTATAGCCAGGCAGTAGAGCCGTCGGCTCGCGTTTGGCGAATTCGACTAGAGCCTGCATCACTCCCACCAAACGCACCTGATCGGCGCGGATCTCCTCGCGCATCCACAGGCGGAAGTCAGTCGCAACCTGCTCGTTGCGGCTCCGCCCGGTGTGGATCTTGTCGGCCACGGGGCCGGCTTCCTCTCCGAGTTTGCGAATGAGAAAAGTGTGTACGTCCTCGTCGGTGGCGCCGTCAAAAAAACCAGGCCGCCGCGATTTATCGAGAATCCGGTCGAACGCCCCCCGAACCTGATCACGCTCCTCGACGGTCAGCACTCCAACCCGCTCGAGCGCCGAGGCGAAGGCCTTCGAGCCAATGATGTCGGCCTCGAGCAAACGACGGTCAAAGCTCAACGATTCGGAGAACTTCTCAAAGAGCTCCGCCGGCCCGGTTTCGAACCGTCCGCCCCAAAGTTTCACGACTTGGCCCCACGTCGAACCGCCGCATGAACTCGTATCGGCAGCCCAACCAAGTTGATGAACCCGGCGGCGTCGGTCTGGTCGTAATCCGCGCCCATCGTAAAGCTCGCGATCGCTTCGGAGTAGAGCGAGTAAGGCGAAGTGCGGCTCAGTACATCAA
Organism: Bryobacterales bacterium; assembly: GCA_965247515.1. Lineage (GTDB taxonomy): Bacteria > Acidobacteriota > Terriglobia > Bryobacterales > UBA6623. Next base: position 5,299,471 of record OZ252029.1, read on the forward strand.
CGTGGCCCTTGAACAGCCGTACCTTGACCTCGCCCGTAACATTCGTCTGTGTCTGCGCCACAAATCCGTCAAGAGCTTCACGAAGGGGCGTAAACCACTTCCCGTCGTAGACTAGCTCGGCGTAATCAAGCGCGACCTTCTGCTTGTAGTGCAGCGTCGCGCGATCCAGGCACAACGCCTCGAGCTCGCCGTGGGCGAACATCAGGATCGTCCCGCCCGGCGTCTCGTAGCAGCCGCGCGATTTCATCCCGACGAAGCGGTTCTCGACCAGGTCGATGCGGCCGACGCCATGCGCACCGCCGATCTCGTTCAACCGCTCGACGATTGTGGCGCCGCTCAGCCGCTCGCCGTCGATCGACACCGGCGTCCCATCCTCGAACCCGACTGTGAGCTCGGCGCCAACGTCGGGGGCCTTCTCGGGCGAGACGCTCATCGTCCAAACCTTGTCTGACGGGGCGTTGGCCGGATCTTCCAATTCGGCGCCCTCGTGCGAGATGTGCCACAGGTTGGCATCGCGGCTGTAGATCTTTTCCTTGGTCTGCTGCAGCGGAATGTTGCGCTTCTGGGCGTACTCGATGGCGTCCTCGCGGGAAACGATATCCCAGAGCCGCCACGGGGCGATGACGTCCAGCTGCGGCGCAAGGGCCTTGTACGTTAGCTCGAAGCGAACCTGGTCGTTGCCCTTGCCCGTCGCGCCGTGGGAGAGCGCGTCGCAGCCGGTCGCGAGCGCCACCTCGACCTGCTTCTTCGCCAGCAGAGGCCGAGCGATCGAGGTCCCCAGCAGGTACTTGCCCTCGTAGACGGCGCCCGAGCGCAGCATCGGCCAGACGTAGTCGGAGACGAACTCTTCACGCAGGTCGGCAACATGGCACTCAGCCGCGCCACTGGCTACAGCCTTCGCCTCCAGACCGTCGAGCTCGTCGCCGCCCTGGCCCACATCGCCACAGACAGCGACAACTTCGCAGCCATAGTTTTCTTTGAGCCACGGAATGATAATAGACGTGTCAAGCCCGCCGGAATAGGCAAGCGCTACCTTCTTGGGATTCATTGGGATTACTCCTTCCCCGGTGAGCAGTGAACAGTGAACGGTGGGATACGCCAAGGTCAGCGATTTCGAATAAGGTTCGCATTGGGGTAGCCCACTGTTCACTGTTCACTGTTCACCGTTCACTGTTCACCGCAGGTGTCACGACAGCAACATCAACAACAGGGCCTTTTGCGCATGAAGGCGATTCTCGGCCTGGTCAAACACCGCCGACCGCTCCGACTCGATCACTGAGTCGGACACCTCTTCTCCACGCAAGGCCGGCAGACAGTGCATGAAGACGGCGTCGGGTCGCGCTTTCGCCATCAGTCGCTGGTTGACTTGATACGACGAAAACGCCAGCCGCCGCTGTTGTGTCTCCGACTCCCAGCCCATGCTGGTCCACTCGTCGGTGTAGATCGCGGCCGCGCCCTCAACCGCGGCGTCAGCGTCCGTCGTCAACTCGAGCGTCGCACCGTTCTTGCCCGCTAGAGCCGATGCTTGTTCGACAACTTGCGGGCTAGGTTCGTAGCCGGACGGGCCGGCGAACACGACGTTGACCCCAAGCAAGGCCCCGGAAAGCAAAATCGAATGCGAGACATTGTTTCCATCGCCGATGTAGACGACCTTCAGACCGCGCACGTCGCCAAAGCGTTCTTTCAGCGTCAAATAGTCCGCCATAGCCTGACAGGGGTGGTACTTGCCGCTCAACGCATTCACCACCGGAACCGACGACCAGCGCGCCAGCTCCTCAAGGGTGTCTTGTGTAAACGTCCGCGCGACGATCACGTCGAACCAGCGATCGAGATTCCGCGCCATGTCACGCGCCGGCTCGCGCTCACCGATCCGGTCGCCCTTGTGATCCTGGAACACGGCATCGCCGCCGAGCTGCTTCATCGCCAGCTCGAACGTCACCCGCGTCCGCAGCGACGGCTTCTCGAAAAGCATCGCGGCGTAGCGGCCCGCGAGGGCTGACGCGTACTGCGCCGGAGAGGTCTTGACGTCGACCGCCAGGTCGAGAAGCGCCCGCAGCTCGTCACCCGTCAGATCGGTGTCCTTCAAGACGTGCTTGGAAGCGATGGCGACGGATAGCTCAGCAGTCATCATGAAATATTATACACATAGGAGAATATTATCACATAGCTTCCCCTGATCAATCGTTGCGAGGCCCGAGGTGCGAGGGACGTGAGCCCCGAACGCGAGTGAGGGGTACAGAGTTCGTGGGGCCGTCGAACTCCGTACCCCTCACTCGCGTTCGGGGCTCACGTCCCTCGCCTAGGAAGTATCCTGAGCTAACCGTGCGAGCCCTCGTCATTGCCTTTGGACTAACCGCTGCATCCCTGGCGGTCGCCGACTGGCCCGAGTTCCGCGGCCCGGGCGGCGAAGGTCTCAGTAATCAACCCGACATCCCGCTGGAGTGGAGCGAATCTCAGAACGTCGTCTGGAAGGTCCCCATCCCCGGGGAAGGATGGTCGTCGCCAACGATCCTCGACGGCCGCGTTTGGCTCACAACCGCAACCCAGCGTGGCCAATCGTTGCGCGCGATCGCTCTGGCCGCCGAAACCGGCGAGATTCTCCACGACACCGAAGTGATCCAACTCGAGCGCGCCCCGTCGAAACACGACAAGAACACCCACGCTTCGCCGACTCCCATCCTGACGAAAGACCGCATTTACACCCACTTCGGCCGCCACGGGACAGCGGCTTTGGATCCCTCCGGCAAGGTTCTCTGGCGAAATCTCGAGCACAGCTACACCGACGGCCACGGCAACGGCGGTTCACCGGTCCTATGGAACGACCTGCTGATCTTCAATGCCGACGGCGTGGAGCGTCAGTCGGTGGTCGCGCTCGACGCCGAGACGGGCGAAACGCGCTGGGTCGCCAGGCGCGGCAGCCGCATGTCGTTTGCGACCCCACTGATCATCGAGACCGCGAGCGGACCTCAGCTCATCAGCCCCGGCGGAGACGAAGCCGGCGCCTACGACCCCCAGACAGGGCGCCTCCTCTGGTCGATCCGCTACGACGGTTATTCCGTGATCCCACGGCCCGTCTTCGGACACGGACTGGTCTACATCACCTCCGGGTTCTACCGTCCGACCGTGCATGCCGTGCGGCCAGACGGTACAGGAGACGTGACGGCCAGCCACATCGCCTGGAAACAATTGCGAGGCGCTCCGCTGACCCCGTCACTGCTGATCGTCGACGACCTGCTCTACATGGTCAGCGACAACGGCATCGCCACCTGCATGGACGCCAAGACCGGCGCGCAAAGGTGGCAGAGCCGCCTCGGCGGAAACTTCTCGGCCTCTCCCCTGCACGCCTCCGGCCGCATCTACTTCACCAACGAGAGCGGCGAGACCACCGTGATCGCCCCCGGGCCGAAGTTTCGTGAGCTCGCCCGAAACCGAGTCGACGGCGACACCCTAGCGTCGCTAGCCATCTCCGAACGCTCGATCTACTTGCGTAGCCGGACGCACCTCTACCGCATAGCTGGTGAACGGTGAACAGTCAACAGTCAACAGTGGGCTACCCCAACCCTGATCTCATCCGAAATCGCTAGCCTTGGGGTATCCCACGGTTCACGGTTCACGGTCCACCGATCCCCAATAGACCGTTCATCCTACCCCCATCTTAGGCCGCCCTCCGGGTCCGTCTACAGTGTTTTGCCTGAGGGAACTAGTCGCCTCGCGGTATGGCCGGAGCGTCATCCTGGGTCGAATATTGAGAAGAAGGTTAGGAGACTTTCATGAGCACCACCGAGCTGGTTGAAACCAAACACACCGATGAATCCTCGAAGACCGATGGCGACGTGTCCGGCCGATGGATCCGTGATCAGCTGCGCGACGTCGCCAGTGGCAGCGAAGCGTCAGCCGGCCAAAACGTCTCAGTCCTAGAGCAAGCCACCGCGGAAGCTTTGGCGGACTCATCGCCGGCCACGCCCCAGGCAGCGCCAGATGAACCGGATCCCTACGCCGATCTGGCTGACAACATCTCCAAGGCGCTCCTCCGCCCGATTCAAGGCATCGAGGATCGACGCGCGGACTCGCTAAAGAGTCTGGAAGCCCGCCTCGCTGAAGCGCTCCAGCGCCTCGACGGACTCGGCGAGAAGGCCGGCTCAGCCGACCGCCGGAGCGAAGAAACCGCACGCCGTATCGACGGAATCGAGGGCGGCTTGCGCCACGACGCCGACGAGCTCTCAGCTTCAATCGTTCAACTGCGGGGCACGCTCGAAAAGCTCTCGGGCGACGTCGAGCAACTTGGCGAGCGAGTCTCGACACAGAGCGACACGGTCGATGGCCTGCGCCGCCTCGAAGGTCGCCGGCGCGATAGCCTGCAGCGTATCGCCGGCGCGGCGTCTGAATTTCAGACGGCAATCGATCAGCTTTCTCAAGATTCGGCCGAAGGAGTATGGACGACTGAACCCGCGGTTCCCAACGAGTAATGAGCACTCCACGAACGACCATTTTTTCGCCCGACTCGATGCTGATCGAGCGGCTGCAAACCGCTCTGCGCGAAGCGGGTTTCTCCGACGCGCCACAGTCGGTTGACCACTACCCCTCAGACGAGGAGCTAAAGCAAGCCATAGCCTCCGGCGAACCGGGTACGCCGGTCGTCTTCGTCGACATGGACCGAGAGGAACAGGCTCTGAGGCTCGTGCAAAAGGGCTCCAAATCCGAGTCCGGGGCGCTCATGATCGCGGCCAACGGGGCGCGGCAGCTTTCAGCGCTTGTCCGAGCCAAGGAGGCTGGGGCGTGGGGCTACTTGGTCGACCCGCTCGACCTTGCTCCCCTTGCCGAGCATTTGGGCGTTGGAACGCCGAGCCCGGATTCCCGGCGCCCCAACCGGCTGGTCTCATTCTTGCCCGCGCAGGGCGGCAACGGAGCCTCTACCGTCGCCATGCACGTGGCGACCGCGGTCGCCTCCGAGTTGGGAGGATCAACCCTCTTGGTGGACTGCGACTTTCACTCCGGAGCGATCGCGTTCCAACTCGGGCTCGACGCTGAATGCTCGATCGCGCGCGCCCTCCAGGATCCCCCGAAAACCTCTCAAGCCTGGGATGCTTGCACCTGCGCCTGGGAACAGCTCCGCGTCTTGGTGGGGCCGGCCGACCCCGATGAGGCGATGGGCGCCTCCGTCTTTACGGATCAGCTTCTCGATTCCGCGACGAACTTTTACTCCTGTTCGATGGCCGACCTGGCAGGCCCAGTGGATACGTCGTCCGCACAGATTCTCAAGCGCTCCGACCGCATCTACGTCGTCTCGACCCCCGAGATCACTTCACTCCATATCGCCAAGCGTAAAGCCGACCGAATGCGCCGCATCGGCATCGCCGACGAGCGGGTCCGTCTGCTCGTCAACCGTGTGGGCGCCCAGGGCGGGCTTGACGCCGAGCGCGCCGGCGAGGTGGTGGGCCTGCCAGTCGAATGGACGCTCGAAAACGACTACAAGGCCGTGCGCTCCGCCGCCTGGAAGGGTGGTCTAGTTCCGTCCGATACCAAGCTAGGCTCACAGATGCGCCATCTCGGCTTGCAGATCGTCGAAGAGCTCGAGATCCGCAAGCTCGAAGCCATCGCGGCTTAGTATTGACTAGGCGACTGGCGCCGCGAGCATCTCAACAAACGAGTCAAGTTTCGCCGTCACCCGGAGCCGCGTCGGTTTGAGGTCGCAGACTTCGCTAGTCTGATGCCGGCGAAAGGAGAAGGTTCCGCATCGGGAAGGGTTGCGCTCCAACCCTGGCTCTTCTAACCTACCCCGGACTCGCTCTATGACGAGGGTAGGGACCTCTCGCCGCCTGCAAGGCGTCGACGAAATCATTGCCTGTTTTGGAGGGGTGGCACGGGACGAACGCCGGACGTACGAGCCGCCAGGTAGTCCCTGCGGGGGAGGGTCTCGGTAAGCGTCGTTGAGAAGCTCGACCCCGATCGAGTACCCATGCTCGCTGTAACCACAATGGCGGACTCTGCCGATAAGCAATGAGCGCTCATCCTGCAGGGCGACGACCGCGCCTTGAGGGATCGTGACCGGAGAGCTTAGTGCAGTCGAGGCTGAGGCTAAGTCATTGAAAACAATTGGGGAATGGGTTCTGGAGTACTTGTGACGCGCCTGCGCCGCCGAACTGGAACAGGCGGCGATCCGCCGATCGGCTGCGGTCGGCATTTTTTCACCGCCTCCTCCCGGTCGCGGCTCAAGAAACCCCGGTCGACTGCCCGGGCGGAAAGATTATCGATCATCCGGAAATCAATCAACTGAAGCTGTCCCGGTTTTGCCACCGAAGAACCGCCCGAGCGGTTTGGAGTGAACCCCAAGCGTGAGACAGTCGAAATCGGGACAGGTTACGATTCACCGCAAAACGCTTGCCTTCTTCGCTGTATCGTCGCACGCTGGTCCTAGCCGGGGAAGCGGAAGCGGGCTCTGCTGGAGAGCAACCCGCCAAGGAATACCCGGCCGCAAACTCATCAAGACGATGAGCGCCGGGGGCGGCCGCCAAGGTCGCTCCCGGCTTCTCCAACGCCGGCGATGTCTCCCTGCCCGCCCAGGGCCCATCGGATTGATAGATTTGCCTATGCCTCTCAAAACTCATACTTCGGATTCCTCGCTGCTGTTGCCGCCGGCCGCGCCAGCGCTTCAAACTCCGCCGGCGGACGATATCCCAACGCCGAATGCAGCCGGCGTTGGTTGTAGATCTCATCAATGAACTCGCCGATCGATGCGCGCGCCTCGTCAAGCGTGCGATAACGCTGCAACCAAACCTCCTCCGCCTTCAACGTCTTCATGAAACTCTCCGCCCGCGCGTTGTCGTAGGGGTTGCCGCGGCGGCTCATCGAGATGATCGCGCCGTGCTGCTCCAGCAGCTCGACATAGGCGCTCGAAGCGTACTGTACGCCTTGGTCGGAATGATGCATCCACCCCGCGGCAGGGCGTCTGAGCTCGAGCGCATCGCGCAACGCCCCTACAGCCAGCTCAGCTTTGAGCGTCGTCCCCAGCCGCCAGCCGACCACGCGTCGCGAGTAGGCGTCCAACACCACGGCGAGGTAGACGAACGCCTCGCGCAAGCGAATGTAGGTGATATCGGATTGCCACAACTGATCGACGCCGTCCACATTCAGGTGCGCCGCTAGATTCGGATAAACAGGTAAGAAGTGGTTCGAATCCGTTGTTAGCACGAAGCGCCGCTTGAGTACCGCCAGCAAGTTGTCCTTACGCATCATCCGCAGGACCTTTTTGTGATTGACGAGGAAGCCTTGGCGGCGCAGCTCGGCCGTCACGCGGCGGTAGCCGTAACGACGATTCTCGAGCGAAATCCGCTGCATGCGGTCACGCAATTCCATGTCGCACTCGGCGGGCGACGACACGGCGAGCCGGCGATAGAACCCGGCGCGATTCACGCGTCCGAGCTCGCAGGCGTGTTCGACGCTGAGCGAGCCTTTGGCGCTGATCTGCTCGACGATGGAGTAGATCCGCTCGCGCCACCGGCGTCGTTGGTCGGGGCTGCGAGGTTCAAGGCGCGAAAGGCTTGTCCGAAAAAATCGAGCTCTGCGGCTTGTTTGCCGAGCAGTCGTTCGAGCTCTGCGATGCGTTCGTCGCGCGGATCGCGAGGGATCTTGGGCGGCGCCGAGCGGCCGGGTTTCGGCCGGCCTCGCCGCCGGCTCAAGCCGTTGACGCCTTCCTGGCGATAGGCGTCCCGCCAGCGGTACAGCAGGCTGCGCTTGACGTCCAACTCGCGGCTTAGCGCTGTGCCGCTCTGGCCGGCTAGGAGCCGCCTGGCGGCGGCTTCCTTGAACTCCACCGTGAACTCCCGCGGCTTGCGCGGCTTGAGACTTTCCATCCTGGACTCCTTTCCATTCGCTGAAATTCGTCCCGAATTTCAATGTCTCATTTTTAGGGTTCACTCCAGCCCGTCCGTCGCTTCTCGTTCACGCCCGAATCGCTCTACGGCGCGTTTGGGCGGCCCTGCTAGCGTGTTATGCGAGCGGGGGTCAATCCCTCTATGCCGGCGGAACCTGGAGTCCCAGTGGAGACTCGATTGGAAAATCGCATTCCAACTCGGCTCCATCGCGGCCACGAGTCCACGCGAAAACGGCTCACCGCAGCCAGCCGACGGATAGATACTATAAATTATTTTCACACTGACGCAACGACCCTTGAAACCGCTCAAAGCCCGTTAAACAAGGCCTTGGAGCGCTTTCCACAGAGGTTTGGGAAGCCCTGAACTGGTCATTCAAGCCAACGTTTGTTTCCGCTAGGTATGCAGGCCACTGTGATGAACCACTTTGCGATCATGGCTGAAGAGGATGCCAACACGTGAGCAGATTCCGCTTCTGCAAAGAAGCGACATCATTTGTGCAGCGGGATATTTAATCGGCGCCGCCGCGGCGGCGCTCTCGCCGGAGGCCCTCAGAAACCGGCTCTTCGCCGCCCGGCGCGACCTTTATTTTTCGAGGCGTAAGGCTTGCATCGACGGTACTGCGCAGGTCATGAAGTCCGCGCTAGAGTGGCGTCTGCCTGGATCGCGGTTCGATGCACGGGCGCGTCAGTATTATGAAATGGTCCTTGAGGACCAATGGCTCCAGTGGTCGTTGATGTTTCGCGGGAGTCACAACGTGCGCCTTGAGACCAGCGGTATCGAACACATCCGAGAGGCCCGCGGGACAAAAGGGCGGCGCCGTCTTCTGGAGCAGCTCTTTTTGCGGCTCGCTGCTACCCAAAATGGCGCTTCATGGCGCTGGAGCGCCTTTTTCGATGCTGAGCGCGTTGGACCACGGCGCCCCGTACCCGTTGTCAAGGCTAGGCGAGCGCTTCGTGGGTCCCTTGGCGCGAGTCGCTGAAGACCGCTTCCTCGTTTCTCGCGTTCTCATTCCACGCGACGAGTCTCTGTCCTACATGAGGCGGCTCAAGGAAGTACTGCTCTCAGGGGGACGTGTTTGCGTTGCGGGTGAACGAGACAGTGGTCGGCAGAAACTCGGGGCCAGGGTCCTCGGTCGGAAAATGACCTTCCCGACGGGCGCACCGGCGCTCGCACACAGCCACGGCGTTCCGCTGATCCCGCTTTTCGTCGAGCGGCTCGGGAAGTTCCACTACCGAGGCATTATCGGAGAGCCGGTGAGGGCGGATCGCACGAAGAAGCAAGTGTTTCTTAAGCAAGCCGTCGCGGACTTCGCCTCGCGGATCGAGGGGCATCTGCTACGCTGCCCCGCCGATTGGAGCTGGACCGACTTCCGCGTGACGAAGTGGGCCACTCGAGACCAGTCTGGCTAACTGACGCGCCCGACTAACCTTTTCAGAGGCTGATCACAGGTAGGCTTCAACTTGTGCCGGACATGTTGCACGATCTGGTCTTTGTGGGAAACATCCAGACTCTTCGTCCACTCCAGGATTGCATTGGTGACAGATTCTCTATCGTTGGGAGCGCCGAGCCTGTACCGCGCACCGCCAATGTCCCTAAGATCAAGCTCTGCGGCCGTGCTGCTGCGGATAGCCAAGTAGAGTTGACTGGTCCAGGAAATAGCTCCCGCCCCCACAAGGCCGGTCGTGAGAAAGATCGTTGCCGGCGCCTCGTGTCGTACCAGGATGGGAAACGCTCGCGTGTAGTTGTTTCGGTAACCGTCGTCCAAGGTGATCACCGCCGTGTGCTTGGGAAGACGCTCTCCGCTCGCCATGGCTTGGACCACCCTGGGAAGCGGCAGCACAGTGTAGCGCCTGCACAAGAATCGGACTTGCCGCTCAAACTCGGACGTCGAAAGGTGGGTCCATTTTCGATAAGGCCTGTCATCGTCCACAACGGCGTGATACATCAGGATCAGCACCTTACGCCGGTGATAGTGCCGCGAGAGACTTACAGCCCCTGAAAGATTCGCACTCGCCCAGCCCAGTTCCTTGTACAACAAAATTTCCCTGCTGCTAGCGGCCCAAGCTCACAGATTCGATGAGCCCGATCCCGGCGCCATTCGGTAGCGATCTCTGCATTCTTTCATGTTCGGCATGCTCTCGCCGACGCGTTTTTCGTCGGCTCTTGCCTAACGTCAATCTCACTGACCTCGGTTCAATACGGCGCCTTCGTCTTCGGGCGAATTCTGATTGCCGAGCCGAGTGGGTGGCTGGCGAGTCCATCGCCGTTTTCGAGAACTGTAACGAAGAGCTCCGTGACCGCGAGTAGCCTAACCGTCAGAGCAGACAGGGCTTTGCCGCCAATCGCGGTAACATGTCGGAAAATCTCCTTGTGCTGAGCTTCGAGTCATGAAAGCCAGAGGCTGGGAGGCGGCGCCCGAATTCACGAGTTGGGATCGGCGAGACCATGTACCATTGCCGCTTGCTTGAAAGCTCACCCGGGTAGGCTACCGCAACGTGCGCCCGGCGCTTGTTTCGATGATGTGTTTCCTGGCGGCCCGCGGTGGCGGAATGTCGGCTGAACCTGTCGACGCTGTACACCCGAATACTCGAACCTTGGGCGCCTCGATCCCGCCTTGATCAACGAGGCCAGTGGATTGGCGATTTCCAGGGATTTCGCCGATAGGCTCTACCGCCACAACCACAGCGGCGGCGGCCCTTACTGCTACATCACGACGTTCTCGGGCGCAAACACACAAAGAGTCAAAATCCAGAGCTACAACGACTCGGGTCAAGATTTGGAGGACATGGCGCCCGGGCCTTGCGGTCAAGAGTCGGGGCGCAAGATCCTCGACAAGCTCGGCGCGGGCCGCGATCGATCGCAACCCGCTACGAATCCGAGCTCCGCCGTGCTAGCCTGACTTGCCATGAGCCGCATCGGCCGCGGACTTGCTTGGACCTCCATATTCGGAGCACTCCTCCTCGGGGGATTTGGGGCGCTGACCGCACAGCAGCGCTCCGGTGAAGCCTACGTTCCCAAACAAAGCGACCGGCCGGAACCGATTGCCGGCGACGAGGCCGGCTTCAGGCCCATCTTTGACGGCGAAACGAGGCTAGGCATCGCCGCACTACTCTCTCAGCGTTAAGATCGGCGTGTCGTGATCGGCCAAACCATCAGCCACTACGAGGTCCTGGAGAAGCTGGGCCAGGGCGGCATGGGTGTTGTTCACAAGGCCGAGGATACGAAGCTCGAACGTCTCGTCGCGTTGAAATTCTTGCCCGCGCATCTGCTCGACGATGAAGACAAGATCGCGACCATGACCTCATCGTAACTTCTACGCGCAACATGCCCGGGTTTGCTGAGGGGCTAGTAGGAGTCAACGGTAGGATCTTGCGCTGCGTCCGCCGGCTGAATTTCGCGTAGCTAGTCGAACTGGGCCTGAGCACAGACCTGCTCCGCCTCGTCTGGCGAGAGGCGGGTCTCAAGCACATCGCTTGGAGCGTTAGATGACCTCGAACGATCCGGATTCTGAGCGGAAAGCCGGACTCGTTTGAGCACCTCAGTGAAGCTTGCTTGCGTTTGCGGCTTACCGGTCAGATAGCCCTGCACGAAGTCGCAGTCGTGCCGCAATAAGAAATCGAACTGTGGGAGAGTCTCGACGCCTTCGCCCACGACACGGAGCCGCAGGCTATGCGCGAGGGAAATTATGGAGCGGGTTATGGCTCCGGTCTTTTGATCGCTGTACGCGTTTTGAACAAACAGCTGATCGATCTTAAGTATGTCGAATTTGACGCTGCGAAGGTGGGCCAGCGATGAGTAGCCAGTCCCAAAATCGTCGATAGCTATCTGAATGCCCATTGCCGACAGTCGATCCAGGTTTGCTCTAACGACCTCGTCGTCTTCGAGCAGCGCGCTCTCAGTGATTTCGAGTTGAAGCCAGTCGTGGACTTGGCCGGTCTTTCTCAAAATTTCTTGGAGCATGCCCGAAAAATCGGGGTTTCTAAGTTGGCGCGGCGAAAGATTGACGGCGATATCCATCGAGCCCAGTCCTTCCTCCCGCCACGCCATGTGCTGCCTAGCGACTTTTTCCAGAGCCCAGGCTCCCAGATCGTTGATGAGGTTCATTTCCTCCGCTAACGGAATGAACTCACACGGCGGCACTGGCGCGCCCCCCTTGGGCGTCCACCGCATCAGGGCCTCGGCTGCGACAATTCGGCCTTGTCGGGCACAGAACATCGGTTGATAATGCAGGTCCAGCTCCTGCCGTTCGACCGCTCTACTCAATCCGGTGCGGAGGACGAACTCCCGGGAACTGCCTTGGCGCATTGTTGGCTGGTAGGTTTCCAGTCTTCCTTTGCCCCCGCACTTCGCCTGGTACATGGCGATATCCGCGTCGCGAAGGATGTTGTCGGCATCGCGCGAATTGTCTTCAGAACACAGAGTCACTCCGACGCTGGCGCCCACCGCAACCTCGTTTGAGCGGATGACGCAAGGTTCCCTGAGGGCCTTGAGTACGGCCTCTACGATCTCCCTAGCGTCGACTTCGTCCTGGACCGGCTGCAAGACCAATACGAATTCGTCTCCGCCGATTCGGGCGACGAAATCGCTTTCGCGGAGGGCGTCCTGTAGTCTTTTGGTGACGACTTGCAGGAGCTCGTCGCCAACGGCGTGCCCAAGCGAATCGTTGACTTGCTTAAAGCCGTCGAGATCGACAAAGGCCACAGCGAACCCGTAGTCTGGGTCACGGTGACTGGTTTGAATCTCGGTTTCGAGGTGCTCTAAGAGGCTCTCTCGGTTTGCCAGGCCGGTCAGTTTGTCGTGGTTCGCCTGATGGTAGAGGTCGGATTCGTAGTCCTTCTGGCGAGTAATGTCGATTTGATGGCCTGACACGCGTTCGGGGGCGCCTGACTCACCTCGAACGGCTCGCCCCTGAGAGAGAACCCAGCGGTAGCCGCCGTTAGCCCGCCGAATCCTGTGCTCGCACTCGAAATCGGGCGTCTCTCCACTCAAGTGGCGTCGGAGCCGAACGGTGACCTCCTTGAGGTCGTAAGGGTGAATCATGTTCAGCCAGTCTTCTGAAGGGATGATCGTGCTCTTGCTCTCGTACCCCAACAAGAAACGCCAGCGAGGCGAGAGGTAGACTTGGTCGGTGACTAGGCTCCACTCCCACTGGCCATCCATTTCAGCGTCGGCATCGAAACTCTTGCTTGAAGAGTCTGGGCGGCTTGGGGCTTCCATTCCGGCGCGGCGGTCTTTCATTGGCGCGTCGTGGGCTGCCGAAATTTGAGCGCGCACCCGGCCGGTCCACGAAACGTAGCCGCGGCGCCGCTCAGCCTGGTAGGCCCAGACGCCGGTGAGAGCCGCGAGCCCTGTGGCGGCGGTTGCGCCACTGTGTTCAGGCAAGCCGAGGAAGCTGCTTGTTGAGTAAGCCGCCGCGGCGACCGCCGCGAGAATCAGCGCCCCTCTTGGAGATGCCAGTAGCAGGCAAGAGGACACCGTGACGCCCCAGGATGCGGCAAGCAAGATCGAGCCCGCGGAGAACAGAAAAAGCGACGCAGTCCATGCCAGTGACAGGATGCACACAGGGGCGCAGGCCGCATTGGTCCGTTCAGGGGTAGGGTTGTATATCGAAAGGGAGACGCGGAATCCGAGGAGGATCGCAACATAGCCGCTCGTCGCTGCGAGAACGGCGTTACTGTGACCGGCGCCAAGAAATAGTTCGAGGACGCTAGCGACGACCGCAACCGCCGCGAATGTCGGCAGAGCCAAGGTCAGCGTCGAATCATTGATCGGGGTGATGACTTCGCGGTCCGAGACAGAATCGACAAGCTGTGTCGGCAGGTTGCCGCTGGACTCTCGCTCACCACGGACGGATGCCTCCCGCACTCACCAAGTGTCTGACGCTAACCCCCTACTGGGCTATAGGAAAAACACATATATTCCCGGGTCAAGGCGACCCTACGACCCCGGCACGGGTTCTTAGGGAAACGTCAAGCGCGCTCGTCTTTGCGCCCGTGGTTCACTGGGACTATAGAACCAGTACCGCTGTTTTGACTACTCGGGTAAAGCCCTCAGTCGGTTGCCGCCCCGTGGCGGGGCGCGCCGGCGACCGCGACGCCGGAGGCGCCTGATTCTTAGAACCATTGCCAACCCGCCGTGCGGGAAACCGGCGGAAACCGGGACAATCTCAGTTCGACCAATGACGCCTGGTGACGGCGCTTGCGCCAAACAAATTGTTTTTCAGTAGCTTAGCGAATTTTCGCCTGACGGCCGCTTTACCGTGAGGGCCTGCCGCGGTGGAGTCCGTACGATCCGGCCGCCCTTGCCGACTAGGGCGGAATTGGCGTTTCGAAAGCGCCAACTTCATTTCCGCTTTCCCCATTCGCGGAGCCAGTGACGAATTTCGCTCGGCCCGGCTCCTTCCAAGCCGTAGTCCTAGCTAAGTTAATTTAGCTAGGGTAGGGCGTAGGTACGTCGGTACCGGGTGGTGTTAGTTTTCCCCTATCGACATTGCTCCGCCGCGAGGCGAAGGTAGAAATATCACGAGCCCCCCCAGAGTTGACGAGGTGAACCAGATGACATCAAGAAGTCTTGTAGCGACACGGAGAGCCAGACGTGGAACGGTTCTGCTCCTACTGGCGGTTTGCTTCTCGAGCTTATTTGGATTTGCGGCCCTGGCCTTCGACCTCGGCTATCTCTATGTAACAAGTACCCAGCTGTCGATTGCCACGGATGCCGCCGCCATGGGCGCCATTCGCCACGTCCAAGATGGCGCCGACATTATGACCGTTTCGGCGCAACGGATTTTTCAGGCGAATCTCCCCGATGGCCGACTCCTGATAACCAACGCGATTTTGGCCACGCCGACGACTAGCCAGACAACCGCAGGGACGACAGTTTCGGTTTCCTCAACCGCGACGGCGCCGCTTTTCTTTGCAGGAATCTTCGGCAAGACCGAAGCGGATCTGGCGGCAACGGCACGGGCGACGCGCCGCGACAAAAACGTGATTCTGGTGATGGACTACTCCGGCTCGCTCAATGCTGAACTGCCCGCGATCAAGAACGCACTCAAGCTGTTCGTAGACGAGTTCGCGGAAGGTTCCGACAACCTGGGGCTGGTGACATACAGCAAATCGGCACGAATCGATTTCGCGCCCCAGACGACCTTCAAGGCCGGCATGCACGAGCAGATTGACAACATCATCACGCTCGGCGGCAGCGACATGCCGCTCGGTCTGTGGTATGGATATAAGGCTCTACGCGAGCTCGTCGATCCCCTGAAACCTTACAAGCTCAACACCATGAATCGCTCCAGGGAAGTGTTGCTGGGCCAGGTTCCAGATCCAAGGCGCGCCGTCGCCGATCACGACCTTTTTCGTGTTCCTTTCCGATGCGAAAGCGAACAGCTTTCCAAACAGCTTCGACGTCGCAACCGGGAGCGGTGGATGCGACTATTCTCCGATCATGGCGGTCAGACGGGCCGACAAGCTGAAGTTCTACCCTCTGATGGCCCCGCCGCAGCCAGTGACGTACCAGCCCAAACACCCGGATTGTGACTTCTCGCCCAGCAGTGAGATCGCAACTTCGATGAGCAACAAATGGCGCCCGCCCGATGGAAGTATCCCCGGCGGCGTATCGATCTACGGACCTCACTCCGCTTCGACCACTGACTTCTCCGACGTTGGCATGCACAATGTGGCGCACAACATGCAGTTGAACGTCGCCTACGCGGCACGCGCGGAGCCGGACTTTCCGGTCACGATTCACACCATCGCCTACGGATCGTCGGACGACGACGAAATGCGCATTATGGCCAACGTCGAGGGGATTCCAGAGTATGTGGAAACACAGGAGACGGGATCGTTTACCGAAGCCAACAACGTGGCGGAGTTTGTTGCCGCCCTGGCGGTAGTATCCAGCTCAATAGCCCGCCTCTCGCAGTAGGAAACACCAAAGGGGGTTTTGTCAGTGCTGTTTAGTGCATATCGCCAAACTAGCGACGCCGACCGATCTCGGCGCGGTCAATCGATGGTCGAGTTCACGTTGACCTTTCTGCTGTTTTTCGGTCTGGTGCTGGGTTTCACACAGCTCGCCTTCTGGATGTGGACCAAAACGGCGCTGCACTACGCGGTACGCGAGGGAGTGCGTTTCGCGATTACCGGCTCCGTCCTGACTGGCCTGCAGCACAACGCCTCGATTAAGCAGACCGTCAAGAACAATTCCGCCGGCCTGCTCTCTGGCGCCGGTATGGATGAAAAGATCGTGATCGAGTATTTCGACGAGGCGGGCAATCCCCCGAGCGGAGTAGCAAACGAAGGGGGCAACACCGTCGTTGTCTCCGTCCAAGACTACAACCTGAAGTTGTTGTTCGCGCTGCCGACGTTCGGGCTCGGCAGCGCGGGTACGGTCCAAGTAAGTGCGGTGGACAAACTGGAACCTTATGCGATTCCTCCGGCTCTGTAGGTAGGAGCAACTATGACTGATCAACGCAACAGAGCTACGCGCAGAGGGGGCGCCGTCGTCGAACTGGCGGTTAGCATGCCGATGCTCGTGATGCTCTCTATGGGCGTGCTGAGCGCAGGCCTGACGTTGGATCGTTACCTGGCGGTCCAGCAGATA
Organism: Bryobacterales bacterium; assembly: GCA_965247515.1. Classification (GTDB taxonomy): domain Bacteria; phylum Acidobacteriota; class Terriglobia; order Bryobacterales; family UBA6623. The sequence goes on from OZ252029.1 coordinate 5,315,940, forward strand.
GGCAGAAACACCGCCAGCATGTTTTCCCGCGACACGGATTTCTCGCTCGAGAGCAACAAGGAGCTGGTTCTGCGAGCCGCGACCGGAATGCAGATGACGACCACGGGAGGTCAAGGAGTGATCTACCTGTCGCGAGTCGTGCTCGCGCCCACGGGAACGGCGAACGCGAACTCGCTGGTGGTAGCTGAGCACCACGTCATTGGCAACTCCTCGCTGGCCCCCAGTACAGTGCTGGGGAGTCTTACAGCCGCGAACTGGCCGAATCCAGATCTGCCGCTGCCGAACGGGGAGGTTAAGGACTACGCAGACCTGCCCGGCGCCCTAGCGAGCTTGCCGCCGGTCCTGTCAGGCATCACGGCCACAGACAGCGTTTTCGTCGTTGAGGTCTATCACAAGCCCCATGACCTGCTGTTTGCAGGCGATTGGATGTTCAGTCCGAAATGGATCTCCGCGCGAGTGATTTTCTAAGGTCACTTTCGGCCCCCGAATGACTCGGTTCTTCTTGCCCGACGATCGTTTGACATCGATGATTCCGGCTTCCTCGAGTGCCGCCAATGCTCTCCGACCGGCGTATCGGTCTACGCCGAGCTGCTGAAGACGCGAGCCGGATAAAGTGATTCCCCGTTGGCCAGACACATCGGTCTCGAAACGGATGAGCAATGCAACCTGCAGGGCTTTACCTTGCAGTGAGGCTACTTTGGTCAGCCGGCGCCAGTCGAGCGGTCCTTTGCTGCGTGTCCAGCCCTGCGTGGGGTTTTGGGACGTCCTCGGCGGGTAGTTCAAGGAAGCGCTTATTATCGCCAGCTCATCCCTCAGCACACTCAGGATCGCGGTACTCTTCAGTAGAATGTCGGGATGGCGCCCCGCCGGCTCAGGTGCGTGGTCCTGTGGTGCTGCTTTGCCGGCGCCTTTGCTGATCCCGACTCCCTTTTCGGCCAAACGACACAGGGTTCCATCGCCGGCAACGTGTCCGCCTACGACGGCGCCCCGATCGAAAGCGCGACCGTGCGGTTCGAAGGACTCAACCGCGAATCGCTAAGCTTTCAGGAACTGGGGTCTGCGACCACCCGTATCGACGGCTCCTACATTCTTCCCCTGCTCACACCGGGGATTTATCGGCTTCGGATCGAACACGTCCGTTAGCAGCCCCAAGAAGTCAGCCAACTCGAGCTGTTTGTCGCGGCACGGTTAGAAGCGAACTTCACGCTACGGCGCCTACGGGATGTCTGGGGGTCGGGGATGGAGGTGGCGCTAGCCGCGGGCCGACCGAGCGCAATCATCCAATACTACGCGGCGGATGTCCAGCAGCTTCGTTCCTCGGCGGTGCAATTGGTCCCGGCCCAAACCACGAGCCGTAACGCCACGCTCTCCTACGTCGTCGACGTAAAGGATATTGAGCGGCTGCCACTGAGCGGGCGCGATCTCTATAGCGCCCTCGCGCTGCAACCTGGGGTGACCTCGCAGAATGCAACCGGGAGAGGACTCGGGCTCTCGATTAACGGCATGCCTTATACCGTCAGCGCCGCTCGTGGGCCCCTGGGGATCATCAACCAACGTGCCGACATCGTCGATCCAGCCAAAACAAGAGTGGCCGGCGTGGCTGTCGATGGCGGGCGTTTGTTGTTGAACCCGCGCGCCGGGGAAGGATTCGCCGTGCCGGCCGAAGGCTTGGGCAATTCGGGGCGTAACGCCTTCCTTGGACCTGGGTTGTACAACCTAGACGTCTCCCTGGCACGGGCTTTCCGGCCGCGGTGGTTGGGCGAAAGCGGCGCCATCACGCTACGCGCTGACGCCTTTAACGTACTCAACCACGCCAATCTAGGCCAGCCTGACTCTCTTTTCAATGGCTGTGAGTCGGTTCCCGGTGAAAGCCCGTGTAGCGGTTTCGGACAGGCGGCTTTCGGACGCGCGGGGTCGGAGTCAAAGCTTCCCGGGGTTGAGACCTCTGGCGGAAACCGCTCGGCAGTTTCAACTGATTCTGAGGTTGCAATTCTAAACAGTTACTCAGGTCAGTGGTACTGATTTTCGATGTTCGTAACCCAGTGTGTACACGCGCGCCAACGGTCTGTGGATTCCGGGCGACAGTGTTGGTGGTGGAGAATCAGAATGTGGCTGGTGTTATACTTCATGCGGTACTGAATCCAGCATCAAATAAGGGAGCTGGCGACTGAATTCGGCGGTAAAGGCGGACGGCTCCAGTTGGTACACGAGATGCTTCCTACGAACGTTCAGTAGTAGACGTTGCGTATAGATACGGCCGGCATCAGCCGCCGCTGTGACATCTTCGAGTTATGTCCCTTTGGGGACCAGTCGGGATGTGACGGGTTGCGGGTACGCGAGCCCAAGACCGGGAGGTGCGCTATGCAACCCGTTCAGGGACTATTGGCATCGCTCGGAAACGGGCAGCGAGCCGGCTTACGGTGACGCCGGAAAGCGGCTCTAGCAGCGCCGCCGGAGAGGTTCCTTCGGTCCAAGTTCGCGTCGATGGAGCTGGTTTGCCGGCGGGTGTGTACTACGGCTCGGTCATCGTGACGGCGAAGGAGTCGGCGAACAGGGCTCAGGTGGTGACCGTTTTTCTACAAGTACAACCGCCTGGCTCCAACCCCGGAGCTTTGGTCGATCCGCCGGAGCTGGTGTTCCCAACGACCCGCGGCAGCTCGCCCAGCTCACAAGATGTTTCCGTCTACAATGTCTCCGCCGACCCGAAGAGCTATCGATCGGCAGCGGTGAGAGATCGTGCGAGTTGGCGACTCCCGCACAAGCCGGCTGGGGGATCGCTGGACCCAGCGGCGCCGACTTGCGTCGTCGTCCAGCCTATAACGAATGGGCTGCCGGAGGGCGAGTACCGTGGAGGGCTGACGTTCCAGTTCTCCGACGGCCGGGTTCAAGAAGTAGGCGTGCGGACCGTAGTCGGTCCGGATGTTGAGGGCAAGGCGGACTGTACACCGGAGCCGGCGTTGACGTCTCAGACAGCATGACTTACGCGGAGCTAGAGATCGGGCTCGACCTCCTGAGCGGCGACGAGGACCAGGCAGACGTCTACCAGGTCGACCTTCGCTTCACGAATCCTGAAAGCGAAGGCCAGATAGCGCCGGAACGGGGAATAGCTCGTTTGGATGCGGGCCTTTTCCACGGGCTGCGGCGGCGCCCAAAACGATACGGCGAAGCCCTTGCCTCCGAGCTCTTTGCCAGCAAAGGGATCCGATCGCTCTACTCACGCGCCAACGACATGGTTCAAACCGCCGGACTCTTTCTGCGCGTGACATTGATGATTAGCCCAAGGGCCTCGAGGCTGCAGTCCCTTCGCTGGGAGCAGCTCACCGACCCGGAAACGCGCGCACCCTTAGCAACTTCCGAACGGGTCCTCTTCTCTCGCTTCTTGACCAGCCAGGATTGGCGCTCAGTTAGGTTGCGGCCGAAGACTGAATTGAAGGCGGTGGTAGCCGTTTCGGCGCCTAGCAACGTCAATGAGTGGGCGTTGGCGCCGGTCGACCTAAACGGTGAATTGGAGCGGGCCAAGCAAGCGCTGAAAGGATGCCTCCTTTCCTTTGCGGGGCAGGACAAGCCCCTAACGCTAGACAGCCTTGTCGAGGAACTCCGATGCGGTCCGGACATTCTTTATCTCGTCTGCCATGGGACCTTGGACGGCTCGGATCCCTACGTTTACCTGCAAGACGCCAAAGGGGAGGCGGCCCTCGTATCAGGCGCTGACCTAGCGGCGCGAGTCAGCGAACTGGCCGATCCGCCGCGGTTGGCTGTTCTGGCCTCCTGCCAAAGTTTTGGAAAGGAAGCGCAAGGGGAGTCGGAGCCGGGAGAGTCTCCCGCTCAGGCCTCACTTGCCCCTCGTCTGGCCGCGGCGGGAGTGCCTGCGGTCCTGGCGATGCAAGGGAACGTATCCATGGAGACGGTGAAAGTCGCCATGCCGGTCTTTTTCAAGGAGCTACTCAAGGACGGACAAATCGACCGCGCGATGGCCGTCGCGCGAGGCAAGGTTAGAGAGCGTTCCGACAGCTGGATGCCCGTACTTTTCTTGCGCCTCCGGCACGGGAAGATCTGGCATGAGCCCTACTTCGAAGAAGCCGTTTCGCCCACGGTCGGAACCGGCGACGATAAGTGTCCATACCGTGGTCTGGAATCGTTCGAGATCGAACACGCCGACTACTATTTCGGCCGTGACGCGCTTGTGACGGAACTCTTGGACCGACTCAGGCGGGCAATCGACGGGGCGAATCCGGCACGTTTCCTCGCGATCGTCGGCCCTTCCGGGAGCGGCAAATCCTCTCTAGCCCAGGCCGGACTCGCCGGATCCCTTCGGCGCGGGGCGATCAGCGGCAGCTCCGATTGGCCGATCATAAGCCTGCGGCCCGGAAGAGACCCGATTGCAAGGCTCGCCGATGCCCTGAAAGACGCCTGGCCTGACCGATTGTCGAAGGCTACTACCGAGGAATTGGAGGAGCAGCTCACCAGGGCCACCGGCCTGCTGGAGCCGGCGGGCCCTGCGCTTCAAGGCGAGAGCGGCGAGCGCCGCGCAATCATCCTGATCGATCAGTTCGAGGAACTCTTCACACGGTGCTCGACAGAAGCGCTTCGAAGGAGCTTTGTTTCCACCGTACTTCGCGCGGCGACCGCCCTAGGTGGCCGCTGCGCGGTTGTGGTCACCTTGCGGGCCGATTTTTACGGGCAATGCGCACGCTACTCCGATCTCGCCAGGGCCATCGCAGGCAACCAGGTTCTAGTTGGGCCGATGACGCCGGACGAGTTGCGCGAGACAATCGAGAGCCCAGCGCGGCGCGCCGGCTTGCATCTCGAAGCCGGTCTGTCCGACGTCCTCATCGAAGACGTGAGGCAACAGCCAAACCCTCTCCCACTCCTTCAATACACTCTTCTCGAAATCTGGACACGCCGTTCCGGACTCGTTCTGACGCACGAAGCTTATCGGGCCATCGGGGGAGTCTCCGGGGCGCTTGAGAAGCCGGCAGAGCGGGCCTACCGGCTTTTCACGAAAGATGAACAAGATGCTTGCCGTCGGGTCTTAATGGCGCTTCTTCAGCCGAGCCACCAGAAATACATCAAGCGACGAACACCGCTTCGCGAGCTTCCCGACCAAGGAGAATCTGAACAAGTTGCACGAGTACTTGAGGTTCTCGCCGGGCAAGCGGTGCGGCTGCTTGTTATTCGCGTTGAGCAAGATGAGCTCCAGATCGATTTAGCGCACGAAGCAATCATCGAAAGCTGGGGCAGACTTCGAGGGTGGCTCGATGCGGACCTGGAATTCCAGTTGTGGAGACAGCGGCTGCGCCTTGCGTTTGGAGTGAACCCTAAAAATGAGACATTGAAATTCGGGACGAATTTCAGCGAATGGAAAGGAGTCCAGGATGGAAAGTCTCGAGCCGCGCAAGCCGCGGGAGTTCACGGTGGAGTTCAAGGAAGCCGCCGCCAGGCGGCTCCTAGCCGGCCAGAGCGGCACAGCGCTAAGCCGCGAGTTGGACGTCAAGCGCAGCCTGCTGTACCGCTGGCGGGACGCCTATCGCCAGGAAGGCGTCAACGGCTTGAGCCGGCGGCGAGGCCGGCCGAAACCCGGCCGCTCGGCGCCGCCCAAGATCCCTCGCGATCCGCGCGACGAACGCATCGCAGAGCTCGAACGACTGCTCGGCAAACAAGCCGCAGAGCTCGATTTTTTCGGACAAGCCTTTCGCGCCTTGAACCTCGCAGCCCCGACCAACGACGCCGGTGGCGCGAGCGGATCTACTCCATCGTCGAGCAGATCAGCGCCAAAGGCTCGCTCAGCGTCGAACACGCCTGCGAGCTCGGACGCGTGAATCGCGCCGGGTTCTATCGCCGGCTCGCCGTGTCGTCGCCCGCCGAGTGCGACATGGAATTGCGTGACCGCATGCAGCGGATTTCGCTCGAGAATCGTCGTTACGGCTACCGCCGCGTGACGGCCGAGCTGCGCCGCCAAGGCTTCCTCGTCAATCACAAAAAGGTCCTGCGGATGATGCGTAAGGACAACTTGCTGGCGGTACTCAAGCGGCGCTTCGTGCTAACAACGGATTCGAACCACTTCTTACCTGTTTATCCGAATCTAGCGGCGCACCTGAATGTGGACGGCGTCGATCAGTTGTGGCAATCCGATATCACCTACATTCGCTTGCGCGAGGCGTTCGTCTACCTCGCCGTGGTGTTGGACGCCTACTCGCGACGCGTGGTCGGCTGGCGGCTGGGGACGACGCTCAAAGCTGAGCTGGCTGTAGGGGCGTTGCGCGATGCGCTCGAGCTCAGACGCCCTGCCGCGGGGTGGATGCATCATTCCGACCAAGGCGTACAGTACGCTTCGAGCGCCTATGTCGAGCTGCTGGAGCAGCACGGCGCGATCATCTCGATGAGCCGCCGCGGCAACCCCTACGACAACGCGCGGGCGGAGAGTTTCATGAAGACGTTGAAGGCGGAGGAGGTTTGGTTGCAGCGTTATCGCACGCTTGACGAGGCGCGCGCATCGATCGGCGAGTTCATTGATGAGATCTACAACCAACGCCGGCTGCATTCGGCGTTGGGATATCGTCCGCCGGCGGAGTTTGAAGCGCTGGCGCGGCCGGCGGCAACAGCAGCGAGGAATCCGAAGTATGAGTTTTGAGAGGCATAGGCAAATCTATCAATCCGATGGGCCCTGGGCGGGCAGGGAGACATCGCCGGCGTTGGAGAAGCCGGGAGCGACCTTGGCGGCCGCCCCCGGCGCTCATCGTCTTGATGAGTTTGCGGCCGGGTATTCCTTGGCGGGTTGCTCTCCAGCAGAGCCCGCTTCCGCTTCCCCGGCTAGGACCAGCGTGCGACGATACAGCGAAGAAGGCAAGCGTTTTGCGGTGAATCGTAACCTGTCCCGATTTCGACTGTCTCACGCTTGGGGTTCACTCCAGCCTGCGACTCGAGCTGCTGTTCGGCTTTGAGGGTCAGAAAATCTGAGGAAACTCCTGCGCAGAAACGCACCTGCCCAGCGGTTCCGCATCCAATTTCCCTGAGGGTCGGAAACCATTGATTTAGCGGGTGTTTGGAGCTGGGCCTGTGGTCCGAGCAGATTCGCATTCCTGTTGAGGAGTTGCAGCGCAGTTGGTTCTGGTATATTGTATATATATCAGTCATGAAGACAGCCCCGGCTCGCTCCAGCCTCGCCGATGCCGAGCGTAAGCTGCGCTCCCGCATCGCCCAGCTGGTCCACGGCCGCTGGTTGCTGCATGGCACCGTGGCGCCGCGCCAACGCGTCTGCGGCAAGCCCAACTGTCGCTGCGCCCAGGGTCAACTGCACGCCTCGCTCTATCTGGTGCGCTCGCGCCGGGGAAAGGTGCAACAGCTGTTCGTGCCGCGCAGCTGGGAGCAACGCGTGCGCCAGGCCGTAGCCGACTATCAACAGCTCGAGCGGCTGCTCGAAGAGGTCTCCGAGCGCGAGTGGAAGCGGCTCCAAGACCGCCGGGAGGAGTGACGTTCTTCGACGTCTGATCCAGTACGCGGAGAAGGGTTACGGCCTGCGCAGCCGCCTTCTCGCCGGGGTCTCGGATTCCCGCCCCAAGCCGCGCATCCCCACCCGCGCTGTCGTCGAGTCGACGCTGGCGCTGTTCTGGGCCCGGCTGGGCAGCCTGAACGCTTTGGAAACGCTCGAGGGGGCGCCGTTTTGGAAGAAATGGCTGGGCCGCAAGCTGCCCAGCGCGGACACCATTGGCCGCGTCTACAGCTCGCTCGACACGGCCGTGCTGCGGCAAGCGATTCGGCAGCTGTATGAACGCCTCAAGCGCAACAAGGCCTTGCCCGGCATCGGCGGATTAGGGGTGGCTGTGATCGACGGTCATGAGTCTCACGCCAGCTACCGCCGTTGCTGTGGAGGCTGTCTCGAGCGCCGCATTCAGCGCAGCGACGGCGAACAGCTGCAGTACTATCACCGCCAAGTGACGCTGCAGTTGCTCAGTGACGCGCCCGCCGCCTCGCCATTCAACATCCAAGGCGAACCGCTTCCGCTGTTGCTCGACGCCGAACCGCAACTCCCCGGCGAGGACGAGCTGGCCGCCGCCAAACGTTTGCTCGAACGCGTTCTAGCCGCTTACCCACGGGCGTTTGATGTTGTCTTGGCCGACGCTCTTTACGCCGACGCGACGTTTGTGAACTTTCTGCTGGCGCACGGCAAGGACGCCGTCATCGTGCTCAAGGACGAGCGCCGCCACCTGTTTCAAGACGTTCAAGGACTGTGGCGAACCCAGCCCCCACAGGCGGGCGAGTATCGCTCACGCAATTGCCAATGGTGGGATCACGAGGGCTTATTATCGTGGCCGCAGGTCGCCCAGCCCTTGCGCGTCGTTCGTTCGGTGGAGACTTGGCGGCGGCGCTCGCAGCTTGACGGCGAGCTCCACGAGCATCAAAGCGATTGGGTTTGGCTAACGACTTTGGGGTCGCGGCAAGTTTCCACGGCGCAGCTGGTGCGCTTGGGCCATCAACGCTGGGACATCGAGAACCGCGGCTTCAACGAGTTGGTCAACGGCTGGCATGCCGACCACATCTACAAGCACGAACCCCACGCCATCGAGACGTTTCTCTTGACGACGTTTCTGGCATTCAATCTCTACCACGCTTTTGTCGCCCGCAACCTCAAACCGTCGTTGCGGCGCGGCAAACCGCGAGTCTTTTGGGCGCGGGTGATGGCGGCGGAGCTGTATCGGGCGGCCACGGGCCCCTCGCCCTAGCACGCGAGTCGACTCCCCCGCCCACCCCGCGCCTGCCAGTAAGCGGCCCTGCCGCAAGAGCCGCCGGGGTGTCTTTGCCCTGCGATTCCCCACCTATTTCCGGGTCAGGACCGCGTGCGAATCTGCTCGTCCTTCACCCCACGCCCCTAAATCCCTCGATTCCCAACTACTTCCGCCTTCTGACTCAGCCTCGTTGCGGAATCGCTGCGCAGCAACCGTTGACCACGACAGCTCCCTGGGCTAACATATAAGAGCGGGGTGGAGCAGTCTGGTAGCTCGTTGGGCTCATAACCCAAAGGTCGAAGGTTCAAATCCTTCCCCCGCAACCAAATCAACCCTTTTCCGCTCAGTCGCTTAGCCCCCTCGCCTGGTTCTCCGCTTTCCCCGTTTGCCACGATCTTTGCCACAATGTGGCCGGATTCGGGGCTCGTCACTGGACCACCTCCGCCTCGTCATCCACCTCGAACTGACTCAAGTACGCCTCCGTCTTCTCGCCCACCGTCCTCGCAACCCGCTCGTCGACAATCCCGTAGCGATAGAGCATCGCCGTCGACTTCCACCCGACAACCTTGCAAGTCGAGATCTCGTCATTCCCAGCCGCCAGCAGGTTTCTCGCAGCCGTGCGCCTAAGGTCGTGGAACAGCAGGCCGCCGAGTCCCGCGAGCTTCGTCGCTTTGGTCCATTCAGCGCGGTAGTGGTCGGAGTTCGTCAGCCGCTCGCCGTCGCGGTGGATCAACCAGGGGATATGTGACCAGTACTCGTTGTGATGCATCTCAGCCATGCGTAAGCGCCTTTCGAGGTCGCCGTAGATCGGCCAGAACCCGACGCGCTTATTGGCCGGCTGGTTCGCTGGCGGTCGGATAACCTTCTGGCCCCAGTCGATCCGCTCCCGCTTTGTGGCGAGAATCGACCCAGCGCGAGCGCCGACGTGGTAGCCGATCGCGAACATGAGCTTAAGCCACTCCGGCCCGATCGCCTTCATGAGACGCTCGTACTGGAACGGCTCGAGGAACCCCTGGCGGATGTTGTCTTCCGTCAGCCGGTCGATCTTCGGCACGCGCACGACTAGCGGCGGGTCCTCTTCCGCCGCCCGGCGGAAGGCCGCACGGACGACCTCTAGGGTACGGTTGACCGTGGCCGGCGCCAAGCCTTCCCCCAGTAGGTCCTCGGCGTATTCTGACAAGTCCGACCGCCGCAGCTCGACCACCCGGATATCCGAGAGCTCGCTGCGGAGTAGTCGATTCATGCGCGACTCGATAGCGGGCAGGCTCGCCGGCTTCTCGCGGCGATAGCCCTTCTGTCGCCAGCGCAGGATATCGCCGACGGTACGGCCTGTGAGCCCGGCGGGCATGCGCCCTTCGGCGGCGGCGATGGTCCTCCGCTTTAGCAGAATCTTCGCGTCAGCCTCCGAGCCGTGGCACGTCTCGGTTTGGCGCTCGCCGTCAACCATCCAGTTCAGCTCCCAGGCATCTCCGCCACGATGACGTAGCCCGCCATCCCCGTGGGCATTCTTGCGCTTGCGAGCCAAGGCCTCAATTGTAAGCGGATCAGGCTGCGAGTTTGTGCTTCTGGCTAGCATTTTTCTCCCGCTCGATGTAGTCGTCCAGGTCGCCCTGGTCAAACAACAGACGCCCGTCGCTGGCGCTCTTCAGAATCTTTCCTTCGCTGTGCAATTGTCGGACTCGTGCTGGAGATCGGCCGATGTAGATCCCCGCCTGTTCGGCGTTCATCAGGCGCGGCTTAATCACGGGACGGTCTGATAGCTCGGACTTGAGCACGTCGCGCACAATCCCGCGAAGGATTTCGACGAAAGAGTTGCCAAGGTCAGCGGCTTCTCGCTTGGCGGTGAATTTGTCACGTTTCATGCGGCGTCAACGACTGTCGATCAGGATGGGCGGCTCACGGGGGAACGTCGGAGGCTTCATGCGGTTGCCTCAGGGAATTCCACAACCTCGGCCGGCCCGTCTTCAACCGGACCCAGCAAATACGAGAGCGGTTCCCGACAAGACGGGCACATGCAAGGGATAGGGTGAGCGCCGCTGCTGCTCGATCTTTTGGACACAGGTCGCTTCAAGCGGCGGATTTCGCTTGCTCCTTGGGGCGCGGACTGTCCCAGCGGACGCTCCGGCAGCACGGGCATTGCCGCGGGTAGTCATGAGATCGCGGCAACCATCTGTGGCCGCAGCGGAGGCAGTCTCGAACCTCGATTCGGGGTTGCGTAGCGGTGATGTGTGTCATATCCTGTAAACATATTGTGCCACCGGTACATGGAATAGTCAAGGAAAACAGTGCCAAAGACGAAAAAAGTTCCAGGAACTCTCGGTTACGCTATTTGGTCCATTCGTAAGCGGCTAGGTCCCGGGGCAACCCAGGCACAAATGGCGCAGAGCCTTGGCTTGGAGTCCCATACTGCCGTCTCCCGTTGGGAGCGAAACGAGCGCGTTCCCAGTCGTCTCGTCCTGAAGCGACTACTTGAGCTGGCGGTTGAGCCTCAGGAGATCGGTCCGCTTCAGAGGGCTCTCGGAGAGCCGATTGGTATCGATCAGCTTTCGCTATCCTCGGATCCCGTCCGGGAGAACAACGACAGCTTGGTGCGGAAGCAGCTTGAAGCCGTGAACCGCGAGCTTGCGACGGCCGACAGTGGTGAGCGTTTCGCTCTCGTCAATGCATTGAGAGTCCACCGAAAAGGAGGACGGTGGGCTCGAATGTTGATGGAGGTCATACACTCGGTAACGTTCCCTCAGGGCGGCGACTATTTGACGCCTCGAGTTTTGAGGTTCCTGGCAGAGGCCGGCCCTGCGGACCGCGCTCGGATCTTGAACGCCATTGACGGTCCAACGAAGGAGCCTATTCCAGACGATCGCCTTCGACGTTATCTAAACGAGATCGCACTTCGGCTCAGTGTGGACGAGGACGACGCAGAGTTGCTCCAGCCCAAGGTGGAAGACCTCGAGCGAGAGATCCTTGAGGCAGAAGAGAAACTAACGTCAGAGTCCGAGCCAGTCGACGCGCGCGAAAAGGCATTGGTGTCAGCAGCCGTTGCTCTTTACCGTGCACGCCGGAACTCCCCCATCGCGCAGTCCGTGATTCGCCTGCTCGAAACCGTGGCGGAAACAGACCCAGAACTATCAGGCCTACGGGCTTTGGGGACCCCCGCAGCGCCAACAGGGCGTAGGGGGTAGTCTAAAGAACAGGCTGTCCCGGTCCGCCATGCCGTCACGCTCGACAGCGCCAAGGTTCGTCGGCCGCGACGCGGCCCGGCAACTTCGCGTCCTTCTCGAAGCGGTCGATCAAAAGATCCTGGATGCGGACTCGACGCAGGCCCGACGCCTCTTGCGCCGGATCGAGGGAGCTGTCATTGCCCTCGAAGCCGAGCGGACCGGGAGAAATCGATCCGCCGATTAAGTCATTGATATGGCATTCCACCATTTGCTATAATAGATCCATGGCCGGACGGTCGACAGAGTCCCCGAAAGTGCTCGGCTACTGCCGCGTCAGCACTCAGGAACAAGGTCGCTCGGGGCTTGGCCTGGCGGCTCAACGCAAGGCCATTCGCGAGGAAGCGGCTCGTCGCGGCTGGACGGATCTCGAATTCATCTCAGACGACGGCCATAGCGCCAAGGACCTCAAGCGTCCGGGCATCCAGCAAGCCCTCCAGCGACTCGCCACAGGCGACGGTCAGATCCTCGTAGCGGCCAAGCTCGATCGCGTCAGTCGCAGCTTATTGGACTTCGCCGAGTTGATGACGCTCTCGCGCAAGGAAGACTGGTCGCTCCTTGCGTTGGACCTCGGCGTCGACACAACGACGGCGGGCGGGGAAATGATGGCCAACGTCATGGCGTCGTTCGCCCAATTCGAGCGACGCTTGATCGGCGAGCGGACCAGCGCAGCGCTACAAGCGGCCAAGGCCAGAGGGCAGCGACTCGGGCGTCCCAGAAGCTTGCCGCGGAAAGTCGTCAACAGGATCGTGCGGGAACGTGCCAGGGGAGACACGCTGGCCACGATTGCCGAACATCTCAACACGGACGGCGTAGCGACGGCTCAGGGCGGGGCGATGTGGTATCCCGCGACGGTACGCGGCGTGCTCAGGTCGGTCGAGCTGGACGTCGGCTAGCGGGACGGGCGGCTCGTGTCGAGGCCGAGTTTCCACCCCGACGCGACCGCGCTCCCGGTTGTCGTGCAAATCCGGTTGTCGTCGAAAATGCCCCGATGACCGCCTCATGGGGCGCATCGAAGCCTTTCTTGGGTAGATGTTGTAAATTAATTTACCGCTGACCCAACGACCCCTTGAAATCACCCAAACCCTTGTAAGCAAAGGCTTAGAGCGCCCTGGAAGGGCTTTTGAGGGCCTCGCAGACGGTCGTTTGTGGCAACGTTTGTTCTCGCCACGTAAACGGTCAGCATCTCCTGAGCGCTAAAATCGACGCATCTTGGAAGGCAGCACGATCAGCCACTACAAGATCCTCGAGAAACTTGGCTCCGGGGGTATGGGCGATGTCTGGAAAGCTGAGGACACAAAGCTGCATCGTGAGGTCGCCTTAAAGCTCCTGGCGTCTCACCTGTTGCGGGACGAGGAGGCCCGCAAGCGCTTCCACCGTGAGGCCCAAGCCGCCGCCGCTCTGAGCCATCCAAACGTCACCACGATCTACGAAATCGACGAGGCTGACGGCAAGACCTTCCTAGCGCTGGAGTACATCGAAGGCGAGACGCTCGAACAGCGGATCGAGCAGGGACCCCTAGGACTCCAGGACGCGCTCGACATCGCTCAACAAATCGCCGAGGGCCTTCAAGCCGCCCACGCCAAAGGGATCGTCCACCGCGATATCAAGCCAGGCAACATCCTCATCACGCCGGACGGAAGAGTCAAGATCTTGGACTTCGGATTGGCGTTGCTCACGGAAGGTTCGAAGCTCACCAACCTCGATACCACGGTCGGCACTGTTGCGTACATGAGCCCAGAGCAGACGCAGGGCTCGGGAACCGACCATCGGACTGACATTTGGGCGCTTGGGGTCGTGCTGTACGAGATGGTCACGGGTCAGCAGCCATTCAAAGGCGACTACGACAAGGCGGTGATGTACTCGATCCTGAACGAGGAGCACGAGCCGATCACCGCCGTGCGCGCTGGGCTGCCGATGGAGCTCGAAGTGCTGGTCGGGAAGTGTCTGGAGAAAGACCAGGCGGACCGCTATCGGTCGGCCGCGGACATCGCTATTGATGCGCGGAATCTTGGCAAAAGGCTCGAGTCCGGCCGCTCGGCGGTCCAGAGGGTCACATCGGGCGGCGTCCAAACCAAGACCGATCGGTCTCCGGCCTCCGGGGAACTCCCGGCTCAGAGCCGGCTTCCGTGGGCTCTGGCGGGCGTCGCCACAGTTCTGGCCGCAGTTCTAGCCGTTCTGTACTTTGCCCAATCGCCCCCGGAGCGGCCGGTGCGCCGTTTCGCCATCACACCTGAAGGAGTTGCGCCCGATTCTCGCGACTGGCTGGCTGTCTCCCCTGACGGCAAGCGCATCGCCTACGCCGCGGGCCTGGGCAGGACGTCGCTTTGGGTCCGCGACCTCGACAGTCTCGAGCCGCGTCAACTGCCCCAAACGGCAGGTGGGTCCCGGCCTTTCTGGTCGCCCGACAGCCAAAACATAGGATTTGGTACAGAAACCCAGCTGATGAAAGTCTCTCTCCAAGGCGGCGCCCCGATTCAGGTGTGCGCTTTGCCGGCAGGTAACTTTCAGGGAGGAGCTTGGAGCCCGGACGGCGAACGCATAGTCTTCAGCTCGGGCGGCCCCGCAAGCTTGTACGAGGTGTCCGCTGCCGGTGGGGAAGCGGAGCCGCTCGTCTATCGCAGGGAAACGGAGCTCGACGGCGGTTTGACGAGCCCATACTTTTTGCCGACTCAGGGTGGCCCTGGAGCGATTGTCTTTGACGCGGGCGACCAGCTCCGGCGGACGCTGACGGTCATGAATCTGAATACCGGGGAATGGCAGCAACTCGGAAGGGGCGCCGCTTCGGTCTACGCTTCCAGCGGACACATCCTGTATCAAACGGACCGTTACGAGCCCGGTGTGTGGGCTCTGCCGTTCTCCCCTGAAACTTTGGAGCCAGTCGGCGACGTTTTTCCGGTCGATCAGGACGCAGGCGCGCCGAGTGTGTCGGACGACGGGACTCTGGTGGCAATGCGTTCTGTCGCTGATTTCGGCATGCAGCAGCTGGGTTGGCGCGACCGCGCCGGGAACTCGCTGGGGTTAATCGGCGAGCCGCAAGAGTTGGTGGGTCTCCCTTGGCTCTCACCGGACGGCAGACACGTCGCGGCACTAGCCAGAGCGGGCGGTGTCTACCGGTATCGAGTGGGCGGTTTCGACCTGGACATTTGGGTCTATGACCTCGACCGCTCGATCCAGAGGCGGCTAACGTCTTGGCCCTCTTCTCAACAGCACCCCCGGTGTACTCCCTCGGGGGACCAGATCGTTTTCTCAAGCCCTCCGCAAGGTGGGGGCGATTATGACATCTTCATCGTCTCCGCCGACGGAACCGGCGAACCGGAGCTTCTGGTGAGCTCAGCCGGTTTCGACGCCCCGTCCTCCTGGTCGCGTGATGGAAAGTACTTACTTCACGTACGCTCGGGCTCGGCGCCCGGCAAGGGAGACGACATCTGGTACTTGGAGCGCAACGCAGACGGCGACGGTTTCGAGGCTCACCCGTTTCTCGAGTCCGAGCATGACGAATCCACGGCTCGGATTTCTCCGGACGGGCGCTTTGTCGCTTACACCTCAAACCACTCGGGAGAAGTCAACGTCTATGTGCGCCCCTTTCCCGGAAGGCGGCGGCATGTGGCAAATCTCCTCGCGTCAGGGCGGCCAACCCCGCTGGGCCAAGGACGGTTCGGAGCTGTTCTACGTTGAGAACGGAAAGCTGATGGCCATGCCGGTCTCGACGCGCGGTAGCTTTACGCTCGGAAAGTCGCAAGCGCTCTTCGACTATGGGTCGTTTGCAGGTTCAACCACCAACTATGACGTCTCCCAAGACGGCCAACGCTTCCTCGTGGTCGAGTCAGTTGGCGAGACGGGCGAGATGTCCCCATCGATACAGATAACCGACAACTGGTACGAAGAATTCCGCGACCGAGAGTAGCGTAATCGCTAGAGCGGAAGAGGGTTAGCCCCGATTCGCTCGGTTACTGTTGGTAAATCGCGATTGCACTTGGTTCCATCGCGGCCACGAGTCCAGCCGAAAACAGCCCATCGGAGCCGTCAGGGGAAAGATATTGTAAATTAATTTGCCGCTGACCCACCGACCCCTTGAAATCACCCAAAGCCGCTTAAACAGGGGCTTAGAGCGCTCCAGAAGGGCTTTTGAGGGCCTCGCAGACGGTCATTTGTGGCAACGTTTGTTTCCGCCAGCAAACCTTGTCAAAGCCCCAAGCGCTAAAATCGACCCATCTTGGTTGGACAGACTATCAGCCATTACAAGATCGTCGATAAGCTCGGCGAGGGCGGGATGGGCGTCGTCTACAAAGCGGAAGACACCAAGCTCAACCGCCAAGTGGCGCTGAAGTTTCTCGCTCAGCATCTTCTCGACGAGGCCGAGGCCAAGGAGAGGTTCCTACGAGAGG
The DNA here is from genome assembly GCA_965247515.1 of Bryobacterales bacterium. Taxonomy (GTDB): domain Bacteria; phylum Acidobacteriota; class Terriglobia; order Bryobacterales; family UBA6623. The sequence goes on from OZ252029.1 coordinate 5,332,266, forward strand.
CGCAGGCGGCCGCGGCCTTGCATCACCCCAACGTCTGCCCGGTCTATGAGATCGACGAGGTGGATGGCAAGACCTTCTTGGTGATGGCGTTTCTCAAGGGCGAGACGCTGGAAGATCGGATCGCCAAGGCGCCGCTGCCGATCAAGGACGCACTCGCCATCGCCCGGCAGGTGGCTGAAGGATTACAGGCCGCCCACGCTGAAGGGGTGGTCCACCGCGACATCAAGCCGGCCAACATCATGGTGGACGCCAAGGGGCGTGCGACGATTCTGGACTTCGGTCTGGCCCTATTGACCGAGGGTTCGAAGCTGACCAAGCTTGATCAGACGGTCGGCACGGTAGCATACATGAGCCCCGAGCAGGCGCAAGGGATGGAGGTCGATCACCGCACGGACATCTGGGCGCTGGGCTGCGTGTTGTACGAGATGGTCAGCGGTCAGCGGCCGTTCCCGGGGGTTCACGATCAAGCGCTTTTGTATGAGATCTGCAACCAGGATCCGGAGCCGCTGACCGGCGTTCGCACAGGCGTCCCGATGGAGCTGGAGTTCGTCGTCGGCAAGTGTTTGGCGAAGGATGCAGCCGACCGCTACCAGCATGCGAATGAGATCGCGGTCGATCTTCGGACGCTCAGCGAAAAGCTCAAGTCGGGAAGGTCGACGATTGTCACGAGGGCCGGCGAGTTGTCGCGGTCCGTGCGACCCAGGACGGTCTCGAGGCCGTCAACAGGGGTGGCGTCCTCCTCAACTTCGATGGGAACCGTTCGGCCTTTACAGGGAGCGCTCGCTATGGCACTGTTAGCGGTCTGCGCTCTCGCTTACTTGGCCTGGAAGGGTGACTCGGAGCCACGATCGCAGTCGTCGTTGGTCCGATTCTCGATCCCTGCGAACATTTTGCGTGGCTCGAATCCGACACTCTCGCCTGACGGAAGGTACGTCGTGTACCAGATTGTCGAGGGCGAAACGACCGCCCTCAAACTCCACGATCTTCGTTCGGCGCAAAGCCATGTCCTAGGAGAATCGGCACGTTTCAACAATCGCTACTGGTGCCCGGCCTGGTCGCCGGACAGCCAGTGGGTCGCGTTTGCCGAACGGAGTCAGACGATCAAGAAGATATCGGTAGAGGGCGGTCGCGCGACGACGCTCGCTGAGTCTCCGGAACTGGCCGGGAACTGCAACGGTTCTGCATGGAGCCCATCCGGCGACAAATTTATGTTCTCGACAGGGATTGCTCCCGGTTTTCGGCTATTCCAAGTTCGCGCCAACGGCGGACCGGTCGAGCCCATTGAGGGATCAGACGGCGAAGCGGTCGTAGGTGTCTACCCGAGTTATCTCCCTATTGAAGGCAAGGAAATCATCATTGCGAGCAACGTGGGCGTTGACTCATCCTTTCTCTTTGACGCTATGAGCGGCGAGCACATCGGGGAGGTCGAGGGATACGCGGTTCGCTACTCCGAGGGGCACCTACTTTCGAGCGCCTCGTACGACGACCGGTCGATCTGGGCACAGCCATTCAGCCTTGCAAGTCTCGAACCAACGGGAGATCGATTCCGAGTAGCGGAGATCGGCTCGCGGGTTAGCGTATCGAACTCAGGCGCGATCACTTACGGCGAATGGATTCGTAGCGATGAACAGTTTGTGCTGTACGATCGCGCCGGCCGCCAGATCAAGTTCATCGGTCAACCTCAAAGAATCCTAAGGCTTCCTTCATTTTCTCCCGACGAGAAGCAGGTGCTGGGAACTACATTGGGCGGAGACATCTGGACGCACGATGTAGACCGTCCGGTGGCGACCCGGCTTACCTTTCACGAAGCGGCCGACACTTGGGCGGTGTGGTCGCCGAGCGGCCGAGGGATCTCTTTCTCCTCCGATCGGGACGGATTACGCGAGCCGTTCCGACTCTCTCCCGGAAACGACGAAGAGCCGACTCAGCTATTGGAGGAGGATTGGGCCGGGTTCGTGTTTGACTGGTCGCAAGATGAGCGAACGCTGCTTGCTGGCGGCCCGCGCTCGCAGAGTCTTGCGTCATTGGCAGTAGACCATGACCTGATGGTGTTGCGCCAAATCGGAGAGAGCGGCCGCTACGAGAAGACCCCGCTGCTCCAGACGGAGTTCGACGAGAAAGGCGCCCAGCTCTCACCCGATGGCCGATTCTTCGCCTACACGTCGGACGAGTCGGGACAATTCGAGGTCTACGTTCAGCGCTTCCCGGAGACCGGAGAAAAGCGCAGAGCTTCATTGCGCGGCGGGCATGGGGCACGCTGGCGTGATGACGGCAAGGAACTCTACTACGTTGAGGATGATGCATTGATGGCGGTCCCCGTGACCTACTCGCCGACACAGAGCTTTGGGCAGCCAGTGGAGCTGTTCCGTTCCCGAGCATTGCGCTATTCGCTCAGTCGAGTGTTCCCGTACGATGTGACTCGAGATGGGCAATTCTTCGTAGTGGCTGAACCTGTAGATCAAGGTCCGACAGAATCGATCTGGGTCGTGTTGAATTGGTACGACGAGTTTCGAGACCGCGAGCAGGTTAACCAATAGAACGGAAAGAGCTTGTGACCGATCTGGTCGGTCACTGTTGAGATATCTCAATCGCGCGAACGGCCTGACCGCCCTTGAGAGTACAATCTGACCGAATCCCACTCATGATTAAAGCCGACATCGTGACCCACGTAGCCAGCCGTACAGGCCTAAGTCAGACCCGCTCAGAGCTGGCAGTCGAAACGGTTGTCGAAATGATGAAACACAGGATAGGCCAAGGCGAGCGCATCGAGCTGCGCGGGTTCGGCGTTTTCACAGTCCGACAGCGCAAGACAGGCATTGGCCGCAACCCCCGTACTGGAGAAGAGGTGCGCATCCCTCCCGCTTTGACGGTCCGCTTCAAGCCTGGCAAGGATCTGCGGTCGCTGTGAGATTGGCGAGGCTGATGGACGGCCGTTCATCGCGATGGCCTACGTCGAGGGCTCCGAGCTTGGCGATGAAATCGAGCGAGGTCCCCTGGCGATTGACCGGCTGATCGAGACCGGCAGGCCGAAGTCCTACGCCGTGGTGTTGTGAACGAGGGGTTGGATAGTGGCCCGACTCGCGCCGCAGTTGAATCGTGCAACAGCAGCAATTGCGACCCCCCACAAATCCGGCTCAGATCGTCCAGCCAACCTCGGCAGCGAATGCGGCGACGGCGTCACGCGCTTTTCTTGTTTCTCGCTTCGATGTCAGAGCCTTTAGAGCTGCAGCGATGCTCGAAAGCTCTTCGGGGCTGGCAAGCACGGCCCCGCGCTCAAGGTTACTCAACTTGGCGTGAGACAAGCCTGCCCGTGCAGACACATCCGTGCCCCTGAGGCCGAGGGCCGCCCGAACCCTGCGTAGATCTTTTTGGTCCATGAATCAAGTATTCCTCGTGTCCGGCTCTCGGTGCTCGAGGCCATCAGCCCTCTTCTCCAGAGCTTCCTCAATCGCCGCGACAGCATTCGTCGTCGTCATCGGCGGGACTCCACCGAGTGGCCCACTGATCTCGACAGCTTTTCGTTTCAGATACCAGTATCGCACCAGTTCTTTCTATACGGCCAACTGGTGGCTTTTGCTGCATGAATCGGCCTTGGCTCTCACACCAGCAACGGCCCGGGGTCCCGGTTCATCATGGAGATCGAGGGCGCAACGAATCACCGCATGGACGTTGGGGACCATCACTCTTCTCCCAACGGGGACCCCTTGGAATCGCACGGAGGGGCGTAGGCGGGCAGCCGAAATCGACGACGCCAGGCGCTAGTCCGATCGCGCTTCTGGTTGTCCCGCAAGCCCTGTTCTCATCGAAAATGCCTCAATGACCGCCTCATGGGGCTCATCGAGGCCGTCTGCGGGTAGATGTTGAAAAATAAATTGCCAGTGAGGATTGCAGGGCTTCAAAAGGCTCAAACCAGTGCCTGGACGGCCTTAGAGCGCCCTGGGCGCGGTTTCTGAAGGCTCTCAGCGGGTAGTTTGTGGCAGCGTTTGTTTTCACTAGTATATCGTTTCACTAACACATATCCTCTCTAGGCGACCTCAAGCGCCTCGAACTTCCTCCAGCGGTGAACCACCGGAGCCGCGTTGATCTCCGCGATCCCCTGCAGAATTCGTTCCCGCAGCTCCTCCCACGACGCGACTCGGATACGCTTCAAGAACGTGCGCGCCATCTTGCCAAACAGCGTCTCGACTATGTTGAGCCAGGACCCGTGGGTCGGCGTGTGCACGTATTTGAAGCGGTTCGGACGCGTCGCCAAGTAGGCTTTCGTCTCCTTCGATATGTGGGCGGAGTGATTGTCCAAGATCAATCGGATCGTGCATTGGTCCGGGTAGAATTGGTCCAAATCCTTGAGCAGCAAGATGAATTCCCGGCTGCGGTGACGCCGCTCCACCCGCGCCGTTACCCGGCCGGAGTGCAAGTCCAGCGCCGCCAGAATCGAGCACGTTCCCAGCCGTTTGTACTCGTAGTCGCGAGCCACACAGGGATGCCGCCCAGGCTTCGGCGGCAGGTCCGGCGCGACGTTGGCGATCGCTTGCACGCCGGGCTTTTCGTCGACCGAAACCGTGATCACGCCCGGCGATAGGCCGTCGCGAAGGCTTTCATTCTGAAAGGCCACTTCGCGGTAGACCAGCAACACTTGCCGCATCTTGGACTCAAAATCGGGATCGCGACGCTCGAGGTAGTACTTCACCTTCTCCGGATGCAGAGGTTGCTCGGCCAGAATACGATGTACGGTCGCCTTAGCCGCTTGGGCCAGGGCCGGATAGCCCGCTTCCACGGCATGCCGGCGCACGTGTAGAGCGAGCGCGCTGCGGGTCCACAGCTCGGCGGCGTAACCGAGTTGGGTGGGTTTGCTGCAGGCCAAATGCACCACCCAGGCCTTGGCATCGGCGGTGATGCCGGGCGGCCGGGGACGATGATAGGCATCCTTGAGCGCTGCTTCCACGCCTATGGCGAGGGCTCGGTTGATCCATTTGCCGACGCTTTTGCGCGTCATCTTGACCGCTCGCATAATCTCGGCGATCGTCTCGCCGGAATGATAACGCCACAGAATCTCAGCCCGCTGCACCTCCCTAACCGGAGCCGTCCGCGAAGCACGCAGGCGCTGAAGATGTTGCACCTCTTGGGGCGTGAGAACGAGTTTGAGACGCTTTGATTTTCCCGGCATGCGTCCAGCCTAGCAGGAAACGTTACGGGATAGATATGTTTTATTGAAACGCTATACTAGTTATCCGATCGGCGTCGTCTCGGCGGTAAAATCGACGCAGTTTGATCGGCCAAACCATCAGCGATTACAAGATCCTGGAGAAGCTCGGCTCGGGCGGCATGGGAGAGGTCTGGAAGGCTGAGGACATCAAGCTGGGCCGCCAAGTCGCGTTGAAGTTTCTGGCCTCGCATCTCGTTTCGGATCCAGAGATCCACAAACGGTTCGAGCGTGAGGCGAAAGCGGCCGCAAGCCTGTCGCATCCCAACATCTGCACCATCCACGAGATCGACGAAGCGGACGGCAAGAGCTTTCTGGCGATGGAGCTTGTCAAGGGCGAGTCCCTTGAGGCACGCATCGAAAAAGGCCCCCTACCGCTGCAGGACGCCCTGGACATCGCTCGGCAGATTGCCGAGGGACTGCAAGAGGCCCACGCAGCCGGGGTGGTCCACCGCGACATCAAACCGGGCAACATCATCCTCACCCCGGAAGGCCGCGTAAAGATCCTCGACTTCGGTCTCGCTCTCCTGACCGAGGGCTCCAAGCTCACCAAGCTCGACACGACGGTCGGCACCGTCGCCTACATGAGCCCTGAGCAAACCCAGGGCGCGGATGTCGACCATCGAACCGACATCTGGTCGCTCGGCGTCGTGATCTACGAGATGGTCACAGGCGAAAAGCCCTTCAAGGGCGCCTACGACAAGGCGATCATGTACTCGATCCTCAACGAGGAGTACGAACCGATCACGGGAGTCCGAGCCGGAGTTCCGATGGAATTGGAAGTCTTTGTCGGCAAGTGCCTGGCCAAGGACGCTAAGGACCGCTACGATTCTGCTTCGGACATCGCAAAAGACCTCCGCTCTCTGGGTGAAAAGCTCAAGTCGGGAAGATCGACGATTTTCAAGGCGGTCGCGAGCGCAACCGAGATCCAGGAAGGCGAGAAACTGACCCAACCTGGCGTCCGCCGAGACACCGAGACGCAGGCGACGAGCCCAACTCGCTGGATAGCTGGGGCCGCTGCGGTGGCGGTTCTGGCGTTTTGGGCGGGACAGCAGCTCAGTAGCTCCGGGCCGGACGGTGCAAACTCGCTGGAGCATCCAATTCGCTTTCAAGTCATGATGCCGGCTGGGCTACAACTCGGCCAAGGTATTGCCCTCTCGCCCGATGGCAGGTGGCTAGCACTAACCATCGTCGAGCGAGGGCAGGCCCAGATTTGGCTACACGACTTTGAGAATTCATCGACAGACCAACTGGCAGGAGCCCAGGGAGGCACTCGTCCATTCTGGTCCCCAGACGGCCGCTATCTCGGGTTCGCAGCAGGGGACAGGCTGAAGAGCGTGGAGATCGCACGGCAGCTGACCCAAACCATCTGCAGCTTTGCAGGAGGAGTCTTCCGCGGTGGGTCCTGGGCGGCAGATGGAACGATTCTTTTCGCAAGTCGTTTTGGTGCGTACACTGCCACCATTTTCCGCGTGCCCGAGGCCGGTGGTCAACCAACTCCAGTCTGGGAGAGCGAAAACGCGGACGGTCAAGGCCGACGTGGCCGGTGGCCATTTTCCCTCCCCGACGGGCGCAGCTTTCTTTACCAGGATCCCAATCGTGACTCTGTTCACGTGGGACCTGATTCCTCCCCGGAACAACCACTACTTGCAAGATCTGATTCCCGAATTGAATATGGGGCCGGACGCCTGTTCTACGTGCTCGAAGGCAAGCTTCTGGCGCACCGGTTCGATATCCAGAGTTCTAAAATCATTGGTGGATCGGTTCCGGTTGCAGAGCGAGTAGACCACGTCCCGGGGCCCAGCTTCGGCAATTTCTCAGTCACTTCTAATCTCCTTGCCTACCACCGGGCGTCGGCTTCCGCCCTTGTATGGATGGACCGGGAGGGGCGCGAGATCGGTCTCATCGGCGAGGTTCGGCTATATGACGACAATAATCCGAGGTTGCGGCTGTCACCGGACGGCAGAAGAGTTGCTATTGCAATCCGGGACCCCGAAACCTGGATGCGGGACGTCTGGCTTCTGGACGTCTCCGGTAACCGCATGCGACGAGTAACGACTGCGCCCGACTCCGAGTTCAATCCCGTATGGGCTCCCGACGGAGCCGAAATCGTATTTTCTGCGGACCCGAGTCGGGTTCCGCGCCTTTATCGACTGCCGGCGAGCGGGGGTGAACCCGAGCGAATGCTTCCGGGCATGGATGTTGAAATGGCTTTGGATTGGCAGCCGCTGGATGGCCGGTTTCTTCTGTACCGGCGGCAGAGCGATAGGACCGGGCAAGACATCTGGGGCCTTCCGATGTTCGGCGACGCAGAGCCCTTCCCGTTTTTGGCTAGTCCCGCCAACGAAGGGCAAGCCCGCTTCTCACCGGACGGACGCTGCTCAGCAGGCTGAAGGGTGTGGGGGTGCTGCAAGCGAATACCCCCGGGCGCCAGCGATGATCGCGCTGGCGACACCGCAACTTGAGGCCGTCGCGCGCCGAGCTTGCCTCTAGGCTGGATCAGTCCCCAAGCGCTCTGACGTCGATCACCTCTCGCGGCTCTTCGTCCTCGTCCTCGTCGTCCTCGCCTTCAAAGACCGGCCCGGAGTGAGGCGTCACGACAAGACACGAGACGTCGAACACCGCAGTTCGGGGGTCGTGTCGCTCTTCCAACGCAGCTTCTTGCTCGGCGCGGTCGAGGATGGCGATCGTTCGGTCGCGAAGGCCTTCAACTTGCGAGAGAACAGACTCGCCGTGAGCCTGCTCGCGAACCTCGAGAGCGAGGCTCAAACTTTGCGCTATGTGGTCCTTCTTGTGGCGTTGCAGCGAGCCCGTCGAGGTGCCGGTTCGTTTCGCGATGTGACGAAACGGCTCGCCGCCAAGCAGCGCGTTGTCGATGCCGTTGCGATCGGGGTGGGTGCAGACAGTGCAGGTGCGCGGCATGTCGTTCATTCTAATGCATTTGTCTCGGCCTGGTCGAAGTCTCTAAACGTCAGACTGTTGAATCGGTCGATCGTCGAGCGTATCGTCACCAAAGCCGTGGCTGATCGTTGAGTGGGAAGCCGCTACTGGACCTGCGCCTTCAACTCTGCCCACGTCTTAGGCTTCCATTCACGTGCAAGACGCTGCGCCTCGGCGATCTGTTCGCGAGTCATTTTTGCGGCGGCGAGGTCCCGAGCCTTCGCGTGCTGCGAGTCCTTCGCGTCGGCCAAGTTCAGCCACTTGTGCGCTTCTACATAGTCCTGCGGCACGCCTTCGCCCTTGTAGTACATGAAGCCAAGGACTAACTGGGCATTAGCGATCCCCTGTTCGGCGGCGAGCCGGTACCACTTGGCGGCTTCTACAAAGTCCTGCGGTACGCCTTCGCCGTTGGCGTACATGACCCCGAGGTCGTACTGGCCGCCGGCGTTCCCCTGCTCGGCGGCGAGCCGATACCACTTCACCTGTTCGGCCTTGTCCTGCGGCACGCCTGTGCCGTATCGGTACATGAGGCCCAGGTTAATGATCCCAAGGTGCGCGGGGACCCCCCACATCGTAAAAAGGGGCGTGGGGGGCTGAGAGACCAGACGCCAGTGCGGCACAGCCAAAGCCCCAACTCGTGTACGCGACGCCGATGTACTTGGCGCTGATATACGATATCTGCATAAATATAACTGTTTATCGTGAAAAGACTTGCAAACGCTCGCCTGAAGCTGTACGCTTGAAGTACCCCCAAAACAAGCCACTGGCGGGGGCTTTAAAGTCCGCCCGGGAGCCGCCCTTCCATTCACGTGGAGGCGGCTTTCGTCATGCTGGGGGCAGTGACGATGGGGAGCGGGCGAGTGATCGTGTCGCGAGGCGATCAGTATAGACGCGAGAAATGCTAGCGGCTGCCCTTTCTAGATTGGAGGAAGAGCTCTGTTTCGTCGAGCCCGAACCGCGCACGCGACGGATCACCAGCGGAGAGGGAATTCGAAGCTCACAGCGCCAACGATTACCTGCAGAACGGCTTGCTCCTGTTTCTTGTCCCGCTGGAAGTAAACAAAACCGCCCGCTTGTTCTCCCGGCATGATGGTCGTGCCGGTGAGCGCGGTCCCGATCACGCCCTGCGATCTGGCATCCGCAGAAGCCCGAACCTGTTGCGCCCTTTGACGAGCCCTCTCTCTCGCTACCTCGTCTGGGACCGTTACGGTCGCCGAACCGCTGTACGAGCCAGAGAATGTGCCGAATCCATCGGACCCGTAAGACGATCCCGACAAGCTTCCTTGTTCGGTGACTGTTGCGGTGCGAGTCGCTGCGTTGCCAAATCCTTCGACGAGCGCAGCCTTCCAACCGGCGCCATGTCGAACAGCTTTAGCGACTTTCTTGAGTTGCGCGGGCTTGCATTCCAGCACGTGCGGCTGAAGGGTAACCAGCCGAACGTTGGTGGGCAGCAAGTCTACTCCGAAGTCGACCTGTGGCCGGAGAGCTGCGTAGACGTGCGCATCGACAAACTTCTCGAACCGTCCCAGACTCACAGAAACGGTGATCGGACCGTATTCAGCGGTGAGGTGCCGTTTTCCTCTCACGTAAAGATGCCCACACCCACGGCATCCCTGATACCAAGGGAACAACCTCAGCGGTGCTAGGCCCTTCAATCTCGATTGCTCCGCCTCAGCCTTGAAGATGATCTCGAACGCGCTATTTACGGGCAACTTTCCGTATTCGGGATCATTCAGCTTCAACAAGTATTGATCCCGCGCGGTGAATGGAAGGCGAGCCACGTCGGGACGAGCTAGCAGGCTCTTGAAGTCCGGGGCGATTTGCTCGTGCGTCTGACCATGTGCGGCAACCGCCGTTGCCATGCTCACGACGAAAACTGCTATGCTTCGCACGATTTGACTCCTCGCCTACCATACTCCTCGGGACCGGGATGCTCAACCCGTCGCCGGGTAGTGCAGTTTGCTGGAATGTCCCCGGACGGTCGGATTTACCGCTCATTTAAAGTAGCGGATTTCCGTTCTGTCGGGACGTTTAGGAGCCACTAGGCATTGAACAAGGTGGACACGATGCGACGTTTGCTTGTGATCTCGGCTCTTGCGATCAGCGCCCTTCTCGACCCCAACGAGAGGGCCACTGCGCAGATAATTCCACAAGGAGCGCATGTCAATCTTTACTTCCCGCAACTCGCTAACGGAGGAGCTCCAGCCCAACAGTGGTCGATTAGGTTCACGTTCACCAATCCAGACCCGTCCTTGATAGCGCGAGTCTCGCTGTTTTTCGTTCGAAGCTCCGGCGATCCCCTGCAATTGGACTTTGGGTCTGGACCCGTTGATCGGATCGTGATTGACATCCCGCCGAACGGTGCGAGAATACTCCGCAGTGTTCCGGGCGACGAGGTAGTCGTAGGTTGGGCGCAAGCGTTTGCAACTGCACCTGTCCAAGCGACTGTCGCGTACCGGATGTCTGTGTTCGGAACCCCTCAGTTCGAGGTCAACGCGGAACCCACGGTGCCGTCGCGAAGATATCGCTATGCCGCTAACTACTTCTTGGGAATCGCGCTAGCCAACGTGTATGAAGGCACGCTGACGGCACAGGTTGTCGCCCGGCACCTGAATGGGTCTTTCGCTGGGCGGGTTTTGATTTCAGTTCCGGGCAATGGTCATACCGCGTTTACCTTGCACGAGAGATTCTCGCAACTTGGGACGGGGTTTGAGGGAACCGTCGAGATCACGACGACTAATCCCCTGGTAGTTCCTGAGTTCGTGGCATGGGGCTTACATGCTGACAGCGAAGGAGTGATCTCCAGCCTCCCGTCTGGAAGGGACAAGTGGCCAGGTGCGCATTTCGATGCCATCTGGCTTGCGTTCATCATGACTTGGAACGCCGCGCAAGGAATCGACGAGGTCTTTACGCAACCCATCGAGCTTCGAATCGACGGGACCCGCGAAGTCAATGCGCTAGCGGGCAACGGAGAATATATCCAAATCAATCTTGCCCTCGCGGAGTTGATCAGCGATTCTCCTAGCGAACTAGCATTCGCCATCGGGCATGAATTGGGTCACATCTACCAGCAGCGAACCGGATTGTTGATCTTTGAACAAGCGAACCGTGAGGCCGACGCTGACTTCTGGGGGACGCTCATCAGCTTCGCCGCTGGTTATGACCCGTACGCCGCTGCCGGAACCCTATCGAAGCTTGCGATGGCCACAGGGACATCGTCTCTAGTTGGTCAGTTGTTCCAAGATCTTGAAGCCGATGTGGCTCATCGGTCGTTCAGCACTCGAATAACAACGGTATTTAGCCAGCTTGTGGCCACCTGTAGAGTGCCAGAGTTCCTGGATCTTCCGGCGAGGGCGTAAACTCAAAAACCATCCCCGTTTTAACGGCCCACGTAGCTAGAATTAACTGCTGTTTGAGATCAAACGAAACCTGTTCGCCCTTGAACATTGGAACCAGTAGAGGCTTCGCGGCGTCCTCCAATCTGCTCATCCATCCGTGGTTGCATGAGCCGCATACAACCTTAACTTTCTGTTCAGGCTTTTCTGTCGTCCAGTGGCGCACCATGCGTCCGTCAACCCTGGCGTACACCGTCCTCTCGGTATCGGGGTTTGCGTTTCGTACGAATTCCAAGAGTCAGTCCGGCCACGCATGCTCGTTGGTGACTGGAGATCCGCCGCAGAATATGCAGGTCCGGGCCACAACCCCAGGCTAGGGGCGCGGGTGCATCAAGTCAATTGTTTACCAAAGAGGTTGACGTAGTTCGAGGTCAAAGGGATTGTGAAGCGATCAAGCGAGTCTGGCGCTCATCAGTCGTCACTTGCTCCGTTTCTTCTGCTGCTTCCGAATGGCTTTCGTTAAACCATCAACCACGCCAGCGACAATGCTTAAACTCCTACTCGCATCCTGATCATCGGGGAAGCTGTCCCGGAATCTGACCGCCGGCAGCACAAATACGTCGGATCTTGATTCGTGCATCGTGGCACGATGTTTCGAGTCGCCTCACGACGAATCGTTGATCGGGGTAAGTCGTGCGAACGGGGCGCCCCAAACTCGCCGACTTTGCATTGGCGAGGCTGAGGACTTGTGGTTTCGAATGGCGTCGCGATGAAACGCAGATCGCCGCATGAGCCCAGCGACAGGAGGCTCTTGCTTCAAAGTCGGATTGTTGATTGGACGATGGACCCTGGCTTGGATAGGGAAAGGAGCGCTGAGGCTCCCCTCCCCCCGGTTATAGTGGATGTCGCCTGTCGGTCGTATGCAACGACTCGCGATAGCGCTGACCGTGGACGGTGACGTCGGCCCACCAGGTCCTGCCTCGTTTCCAAAGCGACATTTCATTTCTCCTGTTCTGATTCCTGCTTGCGAGGGCGTCCGCCTTTCTTGCCGTTCTGGCGGGCGATTTCTTGAATGCGCTCCAGTCCAAGACGCTCGACGCGGGCCTTGTAGGAGCGCTTGCCGAGCCAGGACGTGTAGCGGCGGATCTCGGTTTTCGTCATTCTTCTATCCTAAACTGTTTCGGATGACTACGCAAGCGAATTCTGGCTGCTGCGCTCAAAAGCACCCACAAACCAGCCAGGCGGGGGCCGGAAAGGGCCTCTGAGAGTCAGTTGGAGGCGGGAACGGCCTCCCCGATCATCCCCACCACGCCGCACGGTCCGTCGGTTGCGGCTCTGACGCCTTTTTTCCTTGACTCTCACCTCGAGTCCGGATATACTACGTGGTACCACGTGGCGTGCTGCCACGTGGCATATAGATAAGGAGGACCACATGACGCAAAAACTCACTTTGCATGTAAGGGACGCAGACGAGGCCGTCGTCGACCGCTTCAAGGAAGCCGGAGGCAACCTCAGCCAGCTTCTTGCTCAGGCGGTTGGTGCCTGGCAGAGGCGGGAGGAAAAGGTTGGCGACTTCGAGACCATCACTCTCAAGATGGACGAGCCGCCCGACAAGCAATTCATCGGACGCTGGCTGTGGACGGAATACAACAAGGACGGGGACACAATGCTGGCGGGCGTGGCCCAAACGCGGGGCGACAAGTTTGTCTCGTATCGCTGGGACGAGTACCAGGAGGCAACTCATTTCCAGATCGCGGACGAGCTGGAGCACATCGAGGATCCAGAGATCCAAGCGAAGGCCATCGCCATGACTAGCGACGGGATCGAGTTTCTCGACATCTGAGGCAGGTCTCGGCATATTAACCCTACGGGGCGCGGGGGCCCCCCAGAGCGCGAAAAGGGCTATGGGTATCGCGCCTACGGGCTTTGGGGGCCCCCGGCAGCGCCAACAGGGCGTAGGGGGTAGCCTAGAACAGGCTGCCGGTCCCGGTCCGCCATGCCGTAACGCCGAGAGCGTCGCGACCGCTCAGGGCGGCGCGATGTGGTATCCCGCGACGGTCCGCGCCGTGCTCAAGTCGGTCGAGCTGGACAACTAAAATCTCCGCTCGTCGCGTCACTTCTCCTCTGTGGTTTGATTTACACTCCTACGGGGCGCGGGGACCCCCCGCCGACGAAAAGGCGTGGGGGGGCGACTGAAACGCGACGGTGTCCCGAGTTGTGTTGCGAGTCGCCTCCGCCGGCGAGGCGGCCGACCGTGTCGGGCACCAAGCCTTCCCCGAGCTACTCAACGGTCGAAGACCTGATTCCGCGCCGCCGCGCGCCGGCTCAAAGTCAGCGAGAGCTCGCTTGCTTCGTTGACGAGCCGCTGCGCGTCTTCGCGCCGCAGCGACGCGCGCTGCTGAGATCGCCGGGGGGATTGCCGTTGCGAAGACGACCGTGCATACACGCAGAATAACGCTTCCGCGCGTGCTTCAGGCGTGGATTCAACGTGTCACCGCCGGCGATCGCGTTGGACGGCGTGGGGTTGTAGGACTGAGGCGTGGCTTCAAACGCCGAATAAACGTTCGTCACGCGTGCGTAACGTGCGATTTCGCCGCAGCGCAAAGGGTTGATTGGCGCTGGGGTTGGGATGTGCCACGCGTGCACGCAGACGCTTCACGCTTCACCTCGTGTAGAGGCATGATAAGTCCTGGTGGATCAGGCTGGTAGCCTCGCTAGTGCTTTGGCTCGGGCGGGCTACACGCTTCACCTCGTGTAGAGATCTACCTCTTAGGATCTATGGTGGTCGCTTTTGACGCATCGGCTTGCGGTCTCGTCTGAGCTGGTACTCACGCTCTTCCCGAGCAGTTTTCGCCTGATCGATCTCGCGTTTGATGTCTTGGGACCACTGGCCACGAAGGCTGTCGCCGGCCCGGCGTACCAGGGGACTCAGAGGCGTCAACAAGTACCTGCCGGTCTTGCGGATCGGGAGGTCTCTGCTACGCAGTGTCTCTTGGACGGGGCGAAGCCAGCCGATGAAGTAAAGCTCTTCGAGCGCCTTGCGAACGCTTGACGGCGAGCCGAGGCCCGCATATCGTTGAAATGCGCGATAGCTGACCGACACTTCAAAGTTTTCCGAGTCGTCGAGTCGATCAAGCAGGACCGGGACCACTGCCTTGGCTGGCAGGCTTAGCTGGCTCCAAATTCCCGAGCAGACTAGGAACCTCAGCGGGTCCGCGTTGCGGACGTCGTCGCCGTTGGCGGGTAACGCCGTTCGCCCGCCGGTTTGGACCAGTGGCACCTCGAATCGCTCAGCGATCCACTCAATGGCCGCGCCCGAACTGATACCCTTCACGTCCATGACGAGGTCGATCGGACTGTAAATGGTCTCGTCACAGCCGATACCGAAGCAGCGAACGCGATTGGCTGGCGTCCAAACGCCCACCGAAGGCGTACGGTCCCCGTGGGCGTGCTGCTCAGGATGCCAGCATCGAATCATCTTTCCGCGGGTTTCCAAGCCCAACTCCTCGGCGACACTTGCGATCGGAACCTCGGCGCGGATGAATGACGCACTAGGTAAGCCCTTCACAGCGCCTGCGGGCCGTACGGGGCAGAGGGCGGATCGTCTGGCGCAGCAGGGTCGCCGCCGGTACCCAGCTGCTTTGGTCCACATGGACCGTTGGTCGGCGTCCGAGGCGAATTCGCTCTCGA
The DNA here is from genome assembly GCA_965247515.1 of Bryobacterales bacterium. Taxonomy (GTDB): domain Bacteria; phylum Acidobacteriota; class Terriglobia; order Bryobacterales; family UBA6623. Next base: position 5,347,431 of record OZ252029.1, read on the forward strand.
AAAACGGGATGGCCTCTGCTGCGAACATTGCCCGCTGGCTTTCCGTGAGGTGCTCCCACTTGTGGCGGTTGGCCGTGAGCACGTACTCGACCGCGCTTTCGCCCCATGTCTGGAAGCGCGGTTCGACGCCAGCTTCAATGCACGCTCTGTAACGGTTGCGGCCGTCGAGGATGGAGCCGTCTGGGTGTAGGACGATGGCCTCGCGTAGACCGTGGGCGCGAATGTCGGCGACCAGTTCGTCGAAAGCTGCGCCTGCAACAAGCGGGAATAGGTCCGCTGACTCGTGCGCGCCGAGTCAGTTGGCAGTGGATTCATTTCCAACTCCAAGCCAGCCCTCTCTCGGTTTTCTTTGATACAGTTCGCCCCGGGCCGCACCGGGGAACATGGCCTCGATCGCTTCGTAAACACAGACGGGCTTCTCGCTGTGCTCACCGCGCTTCTCGCGGAAGACAGACGAGACGCGATTGGCCGGCTCGGGCGGCTTGAAGTCGCCTCGGACGCCGACAAGCAGCAACTCGTGTTGGCCGCGGGCCCAGTAGCCCATTCCCATTGTTTCCTTGTCCCAGACGAAGCCGGTCTTGTACTCGAAGCCCCACGCCTCCAGGACCTGTAGGGCCTCTTTGAGCTTGGGCATGGTCGCCCACAGCAGCAGCACACAGTCGTCGGCCAAGTCAGGCGCCCACTGCTCGTGTATGTGATCGCAGATTTCCGCCACCGTCGCCGTCGGGTACTGGTTCTCGACCTGGCGCGACGACGTCTCGGAGAATTCGTATTTCCATGGCGGGTCGGCAAGAAGGACTTGGACGAGTTGGCGCTCGGTCGGGTCTTTGTTCTCACGCTCATAGACGATCTCTTCGAGCTCCAGCCGCTTCTTCTGGACCTTTGCTATGTCCCACGAGTCGCCCCCAGCGTTTTCATTGAGCCACTTGGCCCACGCCTCGGTGAGGTCTGGAGTGAACCCTAAAAATGAGACATTGAAATTTGGGACGAATTTCAGCGAATGGAAAGGAGTCCAGGATGGAAAGTCTCAAGCCGCGCAAGCCGCGGGAGTTCACGGTGGAGTTCAAGGAAGCCGCCGCCAGGCGGCTCCTAGCCGGCCAGAGCGGCACAGCGCTAAGCCGCGAGTTGGACGTCAAGCGCAGCCTGCTGTACCGCTGGCGGGACGCCTATCGCCAGGAAGGCGTCAACGGCTTGAGCCGGCGGCGAGGCCGGCCGAAACCCGGCCGCTCGGCGCCGCCCAAGATCCCTCGCGATCCGCGCGACGAACGCATCGCAGAGCTCGAACGACTGCTCGGCAAACAAGCCGCAGAGCTCGATTTTTTCGGACAAGCCTTTCGCGCCTTGAACCTCGCAGCCCCGACCAACGACGCCGGTGGCGCGAGCGGATCTACTCCATCGTCGAGCAGATCAGCGCCAAAGGCTCGCTCAGCGTCGAACACGCCTGCGAGCTCGGACGCGTGAATCGCGCCGGGTTCTATCGCCGGCTCGCCGTGTCGTCGCCCGCCGAGTGCGACATGGAATTGCGTGACCGCATGCAGCGGATTTCGCTCGAGAATCGTCGTTACGGCTACCGCCGCGTGACGGCCGAGCTGCGCCGCCAAGGCTTCCTCGTCAATCACAAAAAGGTCCTGCGGATGATGCGTAAGGACAACTTGCTGGCGGTACTCAAGCGGCGCTTCGTGCTAACAACGGATTCGAACCACTTCTTACCTGTTTATCCGAATCTAGCGGCGCACCTGAATGTGGACGGCGTCGATCAGTTGTGGCAATCCGATATCACCTACATTCGCTTGCGCGAGGCGTTCGTCTACCTCGCCGTGGTGTTGGACGCCTACTCGCGACGCGTGGTCGGCTGGCGGCTGGGGACGACGCTCAAAGCTGAGCTGGCTGTAGGGGCGTTGCGCGATGCGCTCGAGCTCAGACGCCCTGCCGCGGGGTGGATGCATCATTCCGACCAAGGCGTACAGTACGCTTCGAGCGCCTATGTCGAGCTGCTGGAGCAGCACGGCGCGATCATCTCGATGAGCCGCCGCGGCAACCCCTACGACAACGCGCGGGCGGAGAGTTTCATGAAGACGTTGAAGGCGGAGGAGGTTTGGTTGCAGCGTTATCGCACGCTTGACGAGGCGCGCGCATCGATCGGCGAGTTCATTGATGAGATCTACAACCAACGCCGGCTGCATTCGGCGTTGGGATATCGTCCGCCGGCGGAGTTTGAAGCGCTGGCGCGGCCGGCGGCAACAGCAGCGAGGAATCCGAAGTATGAGTTTTGAGAGGCATAGGCAAATCTATCAATCCGATGGGCCCTGGGCGGGCAGGGAGACATCGCCGGCGTTGGAGAAGCCGGGAGCGACCTTGGCGGCCGCCCCCGGCGCTCATCGTCTTGATGAGTTTGCGGCCGGGTATTCCTTGGCGGGTTGCTCTCCAGCAGAGCCCGCTTCCGCTTCCCCGGCTAGGACCAGCGTGCGACGATACAGCGAAGAAGGCAAGCGTTTTGCGGTGAATCGTAACCTGTCCCGATTTCGACTGTCTCACGCTTGGGGTTCACTCCAGTAAAGGTCCCCCTAAGCCGTCCCCCTAAGCCCGCGTCTTGCTCGAATTCGGGCGCCGCTTCGGATAGAGGTTGAGCGAGCGTCGCCATGGCGCCCTTAGCCTAGCAGCCGGCGCCGGGCCGCGGCAGAGGGTGGCGGTCGGACGGGCGCCAACGATCGGACGATCCGGAAGACAATCGGGGCGCTCTGCCCGGGCAGTCACTGCTACATCAGGATCGCTGCAAACCATTGATTTCAAGTTTGTTGCCCAATTTTGTCCCTGTCCCGGAATTCCCCCGGAATTCCCTGTGTCGCGCACTCCAGCCGAATCCAGCTGTTGCCACGGGCTCCTTCGTTCCGTACGCTTGGAGGTATTAGCAATGGTCAAGGAGTCTCAGACATCCATGAAACCTGCCCTGATTGTGTTTTCTGCGCTTTGTTTCGGGTTCGCCGCGGCGGCCGCGGAAACGCCGCGTCCGAACTTCCTGATTGTCGTGGCCGACGATATGGGCTACTCCGACCTCTGCGCCTACGGAGGCGAGATCGCCACGCCGAATCTCGACTCCCTGGCGGCTGGCGGGTTGCGCTTCACGAATTTCTACAACACCGCCCGCTGCTGGCCGACGCGCGGCGCTTTGCTCACCGGCTACTACCCGCAGCAGATCCGCCGCGACGGGATGCCCGGCGTCGATCCCCAAGACTTTGGCGGCCGAGGCGTCCGTCCGCCTTGGGCGAGGCTGCTCTCAGACCGCTTGCGACAGGTCGGCTACCGATCGTATCACTCAGGCAAATGGCACGTGGACGGCTTGCCGACTGAGAACGGGTTCGATCGCTCCTATGAGTCGAGGGCGGGGAACAACTTCTTCCGCGCCGTAGCCCACAAGAGCCACGAAGACGGCGCGCCGCCGACGCCAGCCGAGCTTGGCGGCGAATACTACGGGACCATCGCGACCGCCGATCACGCCATCGGGTATTTGCGGGAGCACGCCGAGCAGCACCCCGACAAGCCCTTCTTTCAGTACATGGCTTTCCACGCCCCACATTTCCCGCTCCATGCGCTGCCTGAAGACATTGCCCGCTATCGCGATCGCTACCTTGAAGGTTGGGACCGCCTACGGCGGCAGCGGCATTCGCGTCAGAAGAAGATGGGCCTAGCCAGCGCCGCCCTGTCGCCCCTAGAACCGGATGTTGGCCCACCCTACGATTTTCCCGATTCCATCGCCCAGCTGGGGCCGGCAGAGGTCAATCGCCCCCTGCCTTGGAAGGCGCTAACCAAAGAACAGCGCCGGTTCCAAGCGACGAAGATGGCGATTCATGCCGCGATGATTGACCGCATGGACCGCGAAATCGGCCGCGTGCTCGAGCAGCTCCGCGCGATGAAGGCTTTCGAAAACACGCTGATCTTCTTCCTGTCCGACAACGGCGCGAGCGCCGAGATCATGGTGCGGGGAGAGGGCCACGATCCTGATGCGGCGATGGGCTCGGCGAAGACCTACCTCTGCCTCGGCCCGGGTTTCTCGAGCGCTGCTAATACGCCCTTCCGCCGGCACAAGACCTGGGTGCAGGAGGGCGGCATCTCGACGTCTTTCATCGCGCACTGGCCCGAAGGCATAACCGCGAGAAACGAGCTACGCTCCAGCGCCGCCCACGTGATCGATGTCGCGCCGACCGTGCTCGAGCTCGCCGGCGCCTCAACTGACACCGACGACGGCCCTCCTAGCCCCGGACGGAGCCTGTCGCCGGTCTTTAAAAAGGACGACGGCGCCCTGCATGAGGCTCTGTGGTTCTACCACGAAGGCAACCGCGCACTGCGTCAGGAAAACTGGAAGATCGTCCACACAGTCGGCCCCCGCAACCGCTGGCGGGATGTCGCGGCGATGGAGGACGCCAGGCCCGGTGAATGGGCGCTCTACGACCTCTCGTCCGACCGCGCCGAGCAACACGACCTCGCCGCGAAGCACCCAGATCGCGTGCGTTCCATGGCATCGTTGTGGGAGCGCTGGAAGGACCGGTTCATCCGGGACGCGGGCGATCAGTAGCGGCGAGGCCAAAATCGCTTAACCAGGTAAACTGCCTGCAAAGGGCTCGCGAATGCCGTCGTGCTAATATGCGCGAGAATGTCGCGCTTCTCCTCTATCTTATTCTCGACGTCATGGATGCTGGTCGTTTTCGGTATCTGTCTTGGCATGATATTTCGTAGCGCGATTCAGTACGAAGTCAATCCTGACACGACCGAGGCTTTCCACAATTTGTACTATGACTCGGCGGTTTGGAAAGAAACGAGATGGCTCGGCATCCTAGTTCAGAAGCTTCCGCTGGACTTGTTTACTTACCAAGAGATCCTCCATGAGAACAGACCCGATGTCATTGTGGAAACCGGCACTCTCCATGGTGGAAGCGCGTACTTTTTCGCCTCAATAATGGATTTGATTGGACATGGCTCAATCATTACGATTGACATTTACGAGCAGCCAAACCGCCCGGAGCATCCCCGGATTACTTATTTAACCGGATCTTCCACCTCTTCTGAAATATTCAGTAAGGTCAAGACCCTGATTCCCGACAACGCGAAAGTTATGGTTGTGCTGGATTCAGACCACTCCCGGGATCACGTCCTTGACGAACTGCGACTCTATCAGAAACTGGTTACGCCCGGCCAATACTTGGTGGTCGAAGACACGAACATCAACGGCCACCCGACCTATAGGGATTTCGGACCGGGCCCGATGGAAGCGTTGGACCATTTTCTGGAAGAGAACGATAGATTTGAAATCGACTCGGATCGCGAGAAGTTTCTCGTTACCTTCAACCCCCGAGGCTATTTAAAGAAACAAGCCTTAGCTCACTGAAGTCGAACCGCTTGCTGACGCGCGCGGCACGGTAAGACTGCCCCATTCATTTATTTTCGGCGCTACCGAGATCGGGAATTTCAATTGACTTTCAATTGGAGAATTTCCATTGGAAAGATTGAGGCTGGTCATGGTTTGCATGGTTGCACGACGGTTTGCGCCGGTTTGCGCCTTGGGCGTTAAGTCGAGCGCTACAATGGCGTGCGGCGGCCCTCCGCGATCGGATTCGTGATTGCCGACAGCGGAGTCGGGTTGACATCGGGCTACGTGACGGCGCCGGTCTGCGACCCGGTATACTCGACCCCACTCGACCCACATAGGCATTCAGTATGAAACTCAAGACAATCGTCGCCCTGTTTGTGACGGCTCCGTTGATCTGGGTTGGAGTGGCTCAGAACAACGGCGCCGGCGGGGACGACTACCTCAGCCCCGACCTGCGCGCGCGAGTCGAGAAGCTCAAGACCGAGGCCGCGGAGAGCTCGACCGATCGAGAAACGCTCGCCGCGCGGTTGGCCACGCTTTGGGAGTGGGCCAATGCGTATTCGCTGACGGGCGGTGTGATCCCGGGCGAGTTCCCGCAGTCGACGGCGAACGCGAATCGCGCCTTGCGCCAACTGCCCAATGGCGGAGCACAACTCGCGATCGGCCAGATTCCCGAGTTCATCGCACGATACACGCGCGAGTTTCAGATCAAGGATGAGAATCCCAACGCGATCGGCAAGATCACGCTGTCCGACAATGGGCCGTTTCACGCGGGAGACGTCGTCACGGTTAGCCAAACCTACCACATTGGCGACATGCCGATAGTCGAGGGCGGGGGCATCATTGTCGGCCGCGGACGCGCAAGGACTCAAGCTGATGACCCGTCGAGGGCTGGCTACATGACGATTCGCTCGTCCAACCCGAGGGCTAAATTCAAGGTTACCGAGCCCTGGGGGCAATGGGGGAACTTCCTGATGCGCAATGTGGTCGCGTTTCGGCTCAGCGGCGCGACGCTCGAGAAGGGCGACACGATTACTATCACGATGGGCGACAAATCCGGGGGCGGGCCGGGCTTGAAGATTCAGGAGTCGTCGAACGACCGCCTGACGTTTACGACGGTCGTCGACCTGGAGGGCAAAGGCTGGCCGGTGACGCCGGCGTGGCCGGGGATCGAGGTCGTCGGGCGTGAGGAGATCCGCTACGTCAACGCGATCGCGCCATCGGTGGTCGAGCCGGGAGAAGCGTTCACGCTGGTCGTCCGCTCGGAAGACCGCTCGAAGAACTTGTCGATGGCGACGACGGGCGAGATGGAGCTGCTCTTGGACGGCAAGGCGTTTCGCTCGATCCCAGCGGGGAGTCCGGCTTTGCTCGAGCTCGACGACGTGAGTATCGCCAAGGCGGGCGTCCATCGGTTCACGGTCCGGGCGGGGGCGATTGAGGGGCTCAGCAACCCGATCCGTGTCGAGAAGAACCCGGCGCACCGCATCTATTGGGGTGAAACGCACGGCCACACCGGATTCGCCGAGGGGCAGGGAACGCCGGACGGCTACTTCAAGTTTGGGCGCGATGTGGCGCGGTTGGACTTTCTCGCGCTGTCTGAGCACGACATCTGGATGGACGACTTCGAGTGGAACCACTTGAAAAAGATGGTCGACAAGTACCGCATTCCGGGCAAGTTCACGACGATCCTGAGTTTTGAGTGGACCTCGCGGTTTGCCTACGGCGGCCACCACAACGTGTTTTTTAGGGACGTGCCTGGGCGCTTGCGAGTCCCGAGCCAGAAGGCCCCGCTGCTCAATGAGCTCTATGAAGGCCTTCGCGAGAACAACGACACCGGCGACGTGCTGATCATTCCGCACGCGCATCAGCCGGGCGATTGGACCAACTCCGACAACGATATGGAGCGGCTGGTCGAAATCCAGTCCGGCCACGGGACGTTCGATTGGTTCGGCGCGAAGTACCTCAACAATGGCTACCGTATCGGCTTTGTCGGGGCGTCGGACAATCACGGCGGGCACCCTGGGTACAGCGGAATCGGCAATCGTCAACTGGGCGGGCTTACGGCAGCGCTGGCTAAGGAAAACACGGGCGAGGCGATCTTCGACTCGTTGCGGAAGCGCGCCACCTACGCCACCACGGGCGAGCGGATCATCCTCGATACGACGCTCAACGGCGCGGGGATGGGCGAGGAGCAAGGCGACTCCAAGAGGCGCAAGATCGAGGCGCGCGTCAACGGCACGGCGCCGATCGACGCGGTTGACGTGATCAAGAACGGCGAGATCGTCTACACCAAGCGCTACCTCGAGACGGGGCTCAAGAACGACACCGAGCTCCAGCTGAGCTTCGAGGCCTCGACGATGGTCCATGGAGAGCGCTACGTCCCGCGCGACGACCGCGTCTGGAAGGGCGTGATCAGCGTCGAGGGCGGCGAGATCGTCAGCTACAAAGACCCTTGGCATCAAAACCCGTCGACCTATTCGACGAGCCCCGAGGGCGGCAAGCTCAACTTCGCGTTCAACACTCGGGGGCGGAGCTCCTCACTGCTGTTGAAGCTCCGGGGCGCGACGGCGGACACGAAGGTCGTAGTCGATATGGCGGAGACGCGTGAGTTGACGGGTTCGGGCGGCTACACTCGTGAGATTCTCACTCTGCCGGCGAACACGCAGACGTTCCAACTCGGGGAGATGGGCGGCAATATCGACCGCCGGGAGTACCAGGCGGGCGAGCAGACCGACGCGCTTTCGGCGCAGCTGATTCCCTCGGCGGGGGCGCTGGACGCGGACTTCAGCTACACCGACCGGGACGACCCCCAGGCGGGCGACTACTATTACCTGCGAGTCCGTCAGGTGGACGGGGCGATGGCATGGTCGAGCCCGTTCTGGGTGGGGAAGGGAGAGTAAATCAGCCAAGAACTGCTTGCTTACGCTTACGAGAAAACAGTGGCCGTCCTGCGCTAGGCGCAATACTGTTTGCTTAAGGTATTCCAGCCGGGGGTGGACTCGGAGCCGCGACCGGGAGGGAGCGGTTGCTTGACGAATTGGAAACTGCTCGCATTCTCGAGGCCTAAGTCGACAGTATTGGCGCTAGCAGCCCGTGGCAAAACACCCCGTTTCAGGCCGCGAGAAGCATCGGCGTGGCCAGCGGCGCGCCGGCTGAATCTCGCACCTTCGCCGGGAATCTCCTGAAAACCGCCCCCAGGGCCCCGCACAACCGCCCCAAGGCCGCCCAAGACGCCAATACAAGCCCCAAAACCGACACTTTTGTCCTTTTCCTCGCGTCCGCCAGCCCGCGCGGCGTCCCCGCGCCCAGTTTGCCCCTCATCGCGATCGATAAATTGAACGCGCCCACGTGAATCAGCAGCCTCTTTAAAACATTTTCTCGGCCTTTCAAGTGCAATCGCCGCATCCCGCCCGTCTCGTAACAGTGCGCGAAACTGCGCTCAACCTTCTCCGCTCGCAACTTCATCAGACGCTTGCCGCGCTTGCCTTTGATCCGCCGCCGATTGGAGTACACCGCGTCGCGTTGCCGCGTTCGGCCGCCCCATTTGCGTCGCCCTCGCTGCGGCTCGCTCACGTAACTGCGTACGTCCAGCTCGGCAAAATCCGTCAGCACTCGGTTCGAATGATAGCCCTTGTCCGCGACCACTTCGCTCAGCTCGTCGACCGCGCCAGCGGCTTCTTCCGCCGCCGCTTCCAACTGCTCGGCCGCCTCGACCAGCGTTTCTTCAATCGTCGTGGTATCGCCTTCGTCGGCCGCTTGCAGCGTGACCGCCACCACCGCGCCCGTCCCCAAATCCACCGCGTGCTCGGCCTTGTGCGCCAAGTGCGTACGGCCGTCTTTCATCTTCGTGACCTTGGCGTCGGGATCGTAGGGATGCTTCCAATCCTTGTTGCAGGCCTTCTTCTTACGTTTCTTGTCGATCTTGGCCAACTGCTCGCGCGTCGGCGTCTCGATTCCCGATTCCAGAGCTAGACGTCTTAAATACTCTTCGTAGCCCTCGCCGGAGTCGCAACGCACCAGCGAGCGCATCGCCGCGTTGGCTTCCAGCGTCGTCGCGTCGACCCCGATCGTTCCGCCGGACAACAGGCCTTCGCGGGCCAGCAGCTGCAGCGCCCAGGTGAACACCGCGCGATGCGTTTCGAGGTCGATCAGCCGCCGCGTGCGCGAGATCGTCGAATGATCCGGCGCTTGTTCATCGAGTTCGATCGCCAGGAATCGCCGCAGCGAAAGTGAGTCGCCAAGGCGCCAAGCGACGCCGCGCTCCGAGTCGATGCCTTCGAAATACCCGATCAGCAAACTGCGGAAATAGATGCCCGGCGTGAGCGACGGCCGTCCCAAGCTCGGCGCGTAGAACTGCTCGCACTGGCCTTCGACGAAGGCGTCGAACTCGTGCTCGTCAAATAACTCGCTGAGCCGCAGATAAAACGGATGCCCAGCGCTCTTGGGCAACTCCGAGGTGGCGACCCATAGGTCTTTCTGCCGCTCGCGTCGCTTACGCCGTCCCATTGCCATAAAACAAGTTTATCACCTCTTGTTTCACAGTGCGACTTCCACCACGGGCTGCTAGGCGGCAACGTCTTCTGCGTCCACTTGCTTAGCCTTCACCTCCAGGCTCACTCTTTGGTCCGCCTGGAGCGCCTTGATGACCTTAACGAAGTGGGAGGCACGCGGATTTCCCGACGGTCCGAACATTCGAATTAAGCTCTTCTCGGGAGTTTCGGTCGCTTTGCTGAGGCCGCGATATCCAATTGTGGCCTTGATGAAGTCGCGCAGAAGAATCTTGGAAACCTGAAGATCGCCGGCCAATAAGAGCTCCGCCGCCTGGCACAATACAGCTTTTCGGAATCTCGCGCCTTGCTGGAGCTTTTCGATAACGGTTTCGCTCGAGTCTCTCGTCCTAGCCATGGCTTCCCCGTTTCTGCTCGTCTTTCCTCCTGTCGGCCTTGTGCCTCGCCCAGAGCGCCTGCGCCTCAGCGACATCGCGGCTTTGTCGCTTCTTGGTTCCCCCGCCTAAGAGAATGACAATCTTATCGTCCTCGCGGCCGTAGTAGATTCGGTATCCCGGTCCGTAGTGAATTCGCCGTTCCATGACCCCTTTGCCGATGCTGTGAGAGTCGCCCAGGTTGCCGTCCTCCATTCGAGCGCGTGCCACGAGGATCCTAGCAACGGCCTGCTCATTCGACAGGCCCGAGAACCACAGCGCGTACGGGTTGCGGCCCTCATCGTCCAGGTATTCCCGGACTTCCAAGTTTTAATGGTAACAAATACGTTACCGGATGGCCGGGCCCCGTCACGGCTGCGGTTACGTGTCCGTCTGCCGGATCGTGCCGAGCAGCTTTCGAGCTGGTCCGTAGGTCCGATTCCGCTCCAGGACCCTTCTCAGTATTCGAGCTGCCTCTTTATGCTCTTCACGTGATAACAGTGCCTGAGCGTATTCGACGGACGTCTGCGGATGGTGTGGGTTTAGGTTGTACGCCTCTACGAAGGCGGAAAATGCCTCAGTTTCTCGTCCAAGCGCAGCGTGAATTCGAGCGATGAAAAGTTTGGTTTTGAAGTGCGGCTCTTGCCGTTCTGAGCTTTCGAATAGCCGAAGGGCGCCTTCAAAATCTCCACGCTCAAACGCTACCCGGCCCTCGAGAAACTCTAGGGCGGCGAAGCTTGCTCCAGTTCGTGGGTCGAAGTCAGCCATCGGAGACTGATAATGACGCATACGCGCGGGCTTCGTCAGTAGATCTGATGGGTTTCGGCCTTGCCGAGCTTCACATCCGGGTCGACTCCGGCGGCGGTCATCACTCGGCGGAGGGCGTCCATCGTGACAGGCGAGGGCTTGAAATTTCCGAAGCGGTAGCCTTCGGCGATTTCCAGCGGCGTCCAGCCCCACTCGTTTTTTTTGTGCCAGATCTTGATGTCGGCGCCGTGCTTGGCCAAGAACTCGACGGCCAGCGGGCTGTTTTTGTAGGCCGCGCCGTGCATCGCCGTCTCGCCGTGGATGTCGACGACGTGGATGTCGGCGCCGTGCTCGAGGGCGACCTGTAGAGCTTCGAGGACCTCTTCTTCGGTTCCCGCGTCCTCGCCTGGGGAGCGCGTGCCTAGCCCGGCCGCGGCCATCAGCGCGGTCGCGCCCTCGTCGCTGGGGATCGAGGGGTCGGCGCCGTGCTCGACGAGCAGTCGCATCAGTTCGGCATCCGCGGCATGGGCGGCCAAGAAGTAGGGCGTCGCGCCGAGCTTATTCAGGCGAGTATTGCCGAGCCTGACCTTCACGCTCGTCCGGGCGTTCACATCCGCGCCGTGCTCGACGAGCTTGCGGACGAACTCGAGCGAGCTCACATTGCCTGATCCCTGTGGAGACGGCGAGTTGTCCCCGACGCCTGGGTGACGCAGCGAGGCCATCTTGTGCAGCACAATGTATCCCGGCAGGCTTGCGTTGGGATCGGCGCCGGCTTCAAGCAGCATTGCAGCGAGCTCGTAGTGCTGATTCGTCGCCGCGATCAGCAGCGCGCTCATCCCCTCACCCGGATATCTAGGGCCCTCGCGCGACAGCCGGCGACTCAAGTACAGCGTCTCGATCGTCTCGTTCGGGTCCGTACCGTTGTCGAGCAGCAGGCGAGCGACGTCAAGGAGCCCTTCGCGGACGGCAAAAAGGAAGGCCGTGAAGCCTGATTTCACGCGAACGCAGGGGTCGGCGCCGGCCTCGATCAGGGCTTGAACGACATCCGTCTGGCCTTCGGCGGCCGCCCACATCAGTGCATTTTGGCCTAGGTCTTCTTTGGCGTAGACGTCCGCGCCCTTGGCCAGCAGAGCTTTCACGGCTCGCACCGAGCCGACGCGTGAAGCCGTCATCAGCGCGGTCTCGCCGCCTTCGAGAGTGACGTTTGAGTCGGCGCCCTTCTCCAAGAGCAGCTCGACCAGATCGTCGGCGCTGCTGGTGATTGCCGGTGTGAGCGGCGTGATCCCGTAGCGATTCTGGGCCTTGACGTCGGCTCCGGCATCGGTCAGGAGTTTGGCCGTTTCAAAATCGTCGTTGTATGCGGCCCAGTGGAGGGCGGTCGTACCGTCGAACTGTGGAGCGTTGACGTTGGCGCCCTTGTCGAGCAATGAGCGAATTTGCGAATAATCTTGGCGTTCGACCGCGTCAGCGAGGGACGGTTCGAGGCTTGCCGCGGAGACGGTGGACGCGAGAGCGATCACGATCGACCATACCCTGACCCGGCCGAGCTGGAACCAAGAAGTCACATCCAGCGGACTGCGATCCCGGAGCCGCGACCGGAAGGGAGCGGTTGCCGATGAGCTGGAACATTGGTCGCCTACTCGAGCAACCGTTCCCTTCCGGTCGCGGCTCCGGGCGCTGCAACCGTCGCAAATTCCTGCCGTAATTGTGCAGGAATCCCGGGTTCGGCAACGTGCCACGCCCGTGAGGGTGTGGTCGACTAAGGCGCCCATACCTACACCGCCAACGGCTCGATCAGCCCCGTCGAGTCTTGCCAGGAGTCGAGCCGCACGCCAACACGGTCGAGCATCGTAAGGTGCAAGTTCGCCAAGGGCGTGACTTTCTCGTACCTCACATGACCACCGCCCTTTCCGCCGGCCACGATGATCGGCAAGTTCGTATGGCTGTGGACGTTCGGGTTACCCATCCCGCTGCCGTACATGTAAAGCGAATGATCGAGCAACGTCCCGTCGCCGTCGGGGGTGTTCTTGAGCTTCTCGACAAAGTAGGCGAACAGCGATGCATGGAACGTGTTGATCTTCGACATCTGGTCGATCTTGCGCTGCTTGTTGCCGTGGTGCGTGATCGGGTGATGCGAACCAAGTACGCCGACCTCGGGGTAGGTCCTTGTGCTGGCCTCGCGAGCCAACTGGAATGTGATCACCCTCGTCACATCGCCCTGTAGGGCCAAGGTCTGCAGGTCGAACATCAGCTTCGCATGATCGGCGTAAGCGGCCGGTACGCCTTGAGGCCGGTCGAGGTCCGGCAGGATGTTGTCCGCGGCATCGGCTTCGGCTTTCTGGATACGCCGCTCGACCTCGCGGATCGTTTCCAGGTACTGGTCGATCTTCGTGCGATCACCCGCGCCGAGCTTTCCTTGGAGCCGGGCGACATCTTCGCCAACGAAGTCGAGCAGGCTCGCCTTCCGGCGCAACGCTACACGCCGTTCCTCGGGCGTACCGCCTTCGCCAAAAAGACGCTCGAAGACGACCCGCGGGTGAGCTTCGGACGGGAGAGGCGAGGTCGGCGACGACCAAGAAAGATTGTTCTGATAGACGCAAGCGAACCCGTTGTCGCACTGGCCGACCATCGATACGCGATCCATCGCCAGCTCGAGCGACGGAGCGAGGGTGTCCTTGCCAATCTCATTGGCCGCGATCTGGTCGACCGTGGTGCCGAGGTGGTAGTCGGTGCTCTCGGTCCACTTGGCCTTGGCGGCGCTCAAGAACCCGGCGTTCGACGTCGCGTGCGTGCCCGGATAAGAGTTTCGCAGCTCGAGATTCGTCACGACGGTGAGCTGATCCTTGACCGGCTCGAGCGACTCAAGGATCGGCGACAGCTTGTCGAGTTTCCCCTCAGCCTCGGGCGTCCAGCGCTTGATATCGGCGCCCATCGGGATGTACACGAATCCCAAGCGCTTGACCGGCTTGGCAGCCGTCTTGGCTTGCGCCGTCATCGCCGGGACCATGGCGTCCAGCAGCGGTAGCGCAACCGAGGTTCCGACCCCTTTGAGGAAAGTCCTCCGCGGTACGTGTGTTTTGGTGATAATCATCGCGATCTCCTCATTTGAAACGGAACACTCTTCGCTACTCCTAGGATAAGGGATGAGAAGCGGTAGTCAGCCTCTCGGGCCTCGTTAACGATCGCACGAATCGCCGGTCCGTCGTAGGACTCGACTCCGCGGCCGATGGCGAAAGTCAGCAACTTTTCCGCCAGGGTAGTCGTGAAAACGTCGGGACGCCTCAAGACAGCCTGCTCCAGGCCCGCGACGCCGTCGAACTCGCTGCCGTCGGGCAGCCGGCCCTTGGAGTCGATCGGCTGACCCGCATCGGACGTCCGCCAGCGGCCCACCGCGTCGTAGTTCTCGAGCGCGAAGCCGACCGGGTCGATCAGGTTGTGACAACCGGCGCAGGCGGGGTCGGCGCGGTGCTCGGCGAGCCTTTTGCGTACGGTCAAGCTCCCCGAATCTGTCTTGTCTTTCAGCACCGGAACGTTCGGCGGCGGCGGCGGCGGAGGAATCCCGAGGATGTTTTCGAGAACCCACTTGCCGCGCAGAACCGGCGATGTCCGGTGAGCGTAGGACGACACGGTTAACACGCTCCCGTGGCGGAGCAACCCGCCCCGCTTGCTGGAGTCGTCGAGCTCCACCCGTCTGAAGCGCGCGCCGTAGACGCCCGGGATGCGATAGTGCTTCGCCAGACGCTCGTCGAGAAAGGTGTAGTTGGCGTCCAGCAACTCCAGGATGCTTCGGTCGGCCCGCAAGACATGTTCGAACAGTAGCTCGGTCTCTTTGCGAAACGCCTGACGCAGGTTGTCGTCGAAGTCCGGGAACAAGCGCATGTCCGGCCGAATCGCTTCGAGGTTCCGCAAGTAGAGCCATTGAGCGGCGAAATTGTCGACCAAGTTGCTCGAGCGATCGTCGGCCAGCATGCGGCGGACTTGAGATTCCAGGACGTCCGGTTTCCTTAACTCACCTTTCGTGGCCGCTTCGAGCAGCTCTTCGTCGGGAAGGCTGCTCCACAGGAAAAACGAAAGCCGCGACGCCAGCTCGAGATCGCTAACGCGGTAGGCGGTCTTCGGCGCTATGCCGGGCGGATCTTGCTCTACCCGGAACAAGAATTCCGGGCTGACCAAAATAGCCGACAACGCCAGCTCAATCCCGGCGTCGAACGCCGCCGTCTCGCGAGTCTGCTTGTAGAACTCGAAGGGCCGCGCGATGTCGACCTCGTTCACTGGCCGGCGGTAGGCGCGCCGCATCAGGTTCGTGATGATCCGCTTGGCGCAGGCCTCCTGCTGATTCTCCGCGTCGGGCCGGCACACGAAAATGCGTTGGCGGCTGGGCGAATTTCCAGGGCCGTCGACGGTGTAGGGTCCGATGATCGATAGCGAGTAGATCGCCGGATAGACTCGCGGGTGACGGTAGTAGTTGAAGTGCGCCTGGTAGGGCTGCCGCACCGTCTCGAGCAGCGCGCCGCTCTTGCGGGGAAACGTCGCGCCGATCATGTGCGGGCCGGCTTTGATCGGGACCCGCGCCTTCAATGCAAAGTCGGCCGTCGCGTGTCCAGTCGTTGTCCGCGGCCTCTTGAGCGTGAGCGATTGGACGGGCTTGCGGTCGACCAAAATATCGATCTGGTGGGTTTCGGCGACGTTGAGCCCCTCAATGCGCTCATTGCGGTCGCGCGCCAGCCGAACCGAGATCTCGTACTCGCCGTCGACGGGAAACGTGTAGGGAATCAGCGCTCCGCCGCGGGTCCCCATCGGGAGGCCGTCGAAATGCTCCTCCTGGGTCAGGTCGGGCGGGATGCGAATCACGTCGCCGCCGGGGGACTTGCCCGTAAGCCCAACCGCGAGCCGGCTGATCTTCTCCGCCGCGTTGACGTAGCGGTCAAGCAGCGTCGGCGAAAGGTCGCCTACGGTGATGTTGTCGAACCCGCGGCTCGATTCGTCGCCCGGCAGGAGCGACGACACGTCAATGTCGACAGCCAATAGATCGCGGATCGTGTTGCGATACTCGGTGCGGTTGAGACGGCGGAAGGTGTCGGTACGTCCGGGGTTGGGGTTCGCGGCGGCGGCGCGATCGAGGGCGCCGCCCACTGACGTGATGGCGGCATCGTAGTCGGCTTCGGGGGGGCGCGGCATTCCCGCGGGAGGCATCTGGCGGGTCCGAAGTCGGCGGACAACTTCTTCCCAGACATCGGCGTGGCTTTCAACATCGCCGGCGAGGACGGTGTCCAACGCCAGGTCCGCCGTCTTGGTTTGCGAGTTATGGCAAGCGATGCAGTACTGAGTGAACAGCCGCGGATCGGCTGACTCGGCGGCCGCGTACGACACGAAAGCGCTCGCCGCCAGCAAGGCCGGCAGTCCGCGTAGCACTCGATCGAGGCAATCTTTCACTAAACGCTCCCGAGCTCGCCTCCACATACTACCAGCAAGCCGGCCTGCGCTCGATAACTCACGCCGTTAATTTGTGCCGGATCCCTGATCGTACGACCCGCCGGAAGCCTCCTCGAGTTGGTCGTCATTCAACTCCTCGCCGGGCTCGGGTTGTTGGCTGGTTTTCTCTGGCTTCTCGTCACTCACGTAACCTAATTGTAGCGGTCGCATGATTGCGCCCCGTCGGACATACCCAAATCGTCCTACAAAGCTCGCTGGCCCGACCCAGAGGCGTGGACGGGAGTCCGCGCCTCCAGACCCCGATCTAAAGATCGGGGCTCAGCGGGGCCGGCCGCGACCTCCCGGCCCTCGGCGAGCCATCTCGCGTCGTTCGATGAATCCGTCGCCGTTGGCGTCCATCTGATCGAAGCGTTGCTGAAGCTGTCGAGGCGCCTCCTCGCGGCTGATCTTGCCGTCGCCATCCGCGTCGGCTTCGAAGAGGCGCGCCATCCCGCCAGGACCGCCGCCGCCAGGTCTACGGCCGCCAGGGCCGCCGCGACCGCGCATGGCCTGCAAGTCAGACTCGTCGAAGTAGCCGTCGGCGTTGGCGTCCATGCGGTCGAAGCGCTCTTGCATCCGTTCGGGCAACTCGTTCTTGACCAGACGCCCATCGCCATCGATGTCGTTCTCGAAGAGCTGCGTGAGCCCGCCTGGGCCCCCTGGTCCGCGCCCGCCGCCGAATCCGCCGCGCCCGCCGCCTCCCTGGGCGCGGCCAGCGTCTTGGTCGGGCTCCCAGCGAATCAAGTACTCCTGGGTGACTGGCATGCACCACTTTTCTGAACAAGCGTAGTAGTGGAACTTGAGATTGACGGGATCGGTTGAGCTCCCGCGCTCGACGCCGATGACGAACTCACGCGGATCGGCGTCGGCGTCTTCTGTAACCTCGGGTCCGCTGCCGCTAGCTGGGGTGAACGACACTCCCTTGGCGGCAAGCTCGTACTGCACCGGGGCAACTTGGTTGTTCCAGTGCACGTGGTGGATCGGGTCGACGAAGAACCCTAGGTAGAGTTTTCCCGCGCCGTTTCGCAAAAGGTCCTGATCGGCCTCGGCGCGGAGCTTCACGTAGAACGGGTGCTTGCTTTTTTCAAGTTGTGGCTCGGCGATGATCGGCCGGTAGCTGCCGCTCCGTTGCACGCGCGGCACGATCCCGGTCGGCGCGGGCTCGGGAGGGGGCGCCGTCTTCATGTTGAGCTCAGAGATCTGCGTCGGGCGCTCGACCTTGCCGACCAACTCCTCCAGATCCGCGCGAAGCGTCTGCGGATCGCTCCACACGCGCATCCGAACGATCTTGCCCTCCGGATCGAGCACAAACTCGGAATTCGGCGCGTTGCCGATGGCGTGGCGCAGGTCGTTGGCCATGTTGTCGGCGAGCCAGGGGATCTCGGTTCCCAGCGTCCGCTTGGCCTCATTGATATGCATAACGCGCTCTTCGAGGGTATGGGGTCGGACGTAGTTGTTCAACCCCGGGTGGGCGAGAGCCTTGTAGAGGTAGTAGAACTTGACGCCCTTCGGAGCGTAGTCGCGATAGATCGTCTCCAAACTGGGGACGTTGCGTATGTAGGGCGGTCAAGTCAGGCACCCGCTCACAACGACGCTGAAGAAGCCCTTGAGGCTCTTCGTGTTGTGGGGCTCGCCCTGCTCGTCGAACACATCGACGTGCGGAAAGGCCTTGCCGATCTCGAGTCCGGCGGCCTCGAATCGTTCGTTTGGACTGCCCGGACCGCCGCGGCCTCGCTGGGCTGATAGCGCGGGAACCATCAGGCTAACGGCCGCAAGCGTGATACCGAGTTGGAGGAGTCTTTTGCACATCATCACTGACTTAGACGCGAAGCGCGCCGCCGAGGTATCAGAGGGCCCGGCCGGATCGGCTGGTTTTACGTGGATTTGACAAACGCTGAGCTGCCATGCAGATCGTGCCTTCTCGAAAACTGAAGAAATCGGAGGCGCCCGCTGTCAAATTTCTTGAAGTCTTTTGCGCGGGCCGGACGAACGTCGCCGTTGTCACCTGATTCTATTGCTCGGGAGTCATCTTTGGGCCCGCGATCTGTTACCGCTCTCCGGACGCCCGCCGCCTCCGACTCCGGTGCTGCGCCTCTGAACTCGTTAGAATGTCCTGTGATCGATCCGAATGCGATGGATGCTACACTCTTTGGCAGTCGGTTTGACGCTGTGTGATGACTGCCGAGCAGATAGGTGAATGTTGCTCGTTAGTGCTCAATCTTAGCGGCGCCATCTTGCTGGCCCTTTCCAGCTTTTTCAAAAGAAAAAGAGGCCGAAAAACTGCGGGAGACTCGAGATGCTCAGGATGTTGTTCTCTCGGCCGGAGGCAACAAGGTTGATTTCCATGGAGGGCTTGAGGACAAGTACCTGTGGCGAGACGTGGTGCTTGCCAGAATCGGATGCTGTTGCCTAGTGGTGGGTTTTGGTGCGCAGCTGGTGCTGTGGTACGTGGCATTGTGACTTAGCCCGCACTTGCGCCGTCCCGAGTTGCAACACTGCGAATATCGACCGAAATGTAGACGAATCTGGGCCCCCCGGCGTACACAGCGTTCGCTTCGGTCCTGCGGATCTCAAGTACGTATTCCCAGTCCCCAAAGGGGTAACGTCGGCGTCCGCCTTCGGGCAAACTAAGTGGCAGCGTCCCATCAAATGTATCGTAGTTCTGAAGCGCTACGAAAACGTTCATCGCGGCCACGATAGAAGGTCTCCTCTCTTCGGCGGACACAGTCTCGGAGCGTAGACGCTCGACGAAGGCATCCAAGACCTTCAAAAGACTGGAGCGCTCAAATTTGTCGAGTCCGGGCAGGTGCGGCATCGGGGGTTTCCTGTTGAATTATTCAGTAACCTTGGAAACCTCCTGCTAGGCCACACCTCCTGCGATCTTTGAGAGCAACTCTTCAGCAGACTCATCGCCAGTCACATCATCCGCCACAAACGCCGAAGCATCGTGTTGGGCCCGCTCGACCTGCTCGGGAGAAACACCAACTCTACTGAAATCGTGGTCCGAAGGGTCGTTCCAGTAAGGATCTGGCAGCCATTCCGCGGCACGCTCCTCCAGTCGACTTCTGACCTTCCCAGCGACAGCGGGGGCGTCCCAGAGCTGGCTGCGAATAGTGTCTATTTGCCTCTGAAGCGCTCCGTTGGCTTGCCACGCCTCGATCTCTAGCTTATTGACAAAATCTACCACCGCCGCGTAGCCGTCATCTTTGATTTCAAGTGCTGCGCTTTCGAGGATTTTCCTCGCGTCATCTGGGTGCTCGCTTGCCTGCTCTAGAGCAGACTCGAACTGCAAGTAAGGCCTTACCTCGTCTCTGTCAAGCTCACTACCGAGCGTCGTCTGAAAGATCGACTCCCTTCCGGGAAGCTGGATCGATGCTGTCCAACTCCCGTTCAGCCCAAGACCCGCCGATGATTCGACTGTCATTTGGAAAGGAGTTGCGATTAGTCGAGCAATCAGGATGTTGCGTTCTGGAGTATCGAGAAGCGCTGCATGAACTCGAAAGATTCCGTAGTTCCTGTTGCCGTTAGGGGGTTGGGTAAGTTGAAACTCAAACCCAACGCTATATGCATTCTCGAGCTGATCCGTGCTCAAAGCCGCGAAGGCAGTCTCGAATACACAGTCTCCACCACGCAGGGCCAGAATTGCCTTGATGCTTTCGCAATAACAGCTGTGGTTCACATACTTGTTGGGCTCGCTGATGACCCTGTCAAACTCCGCGCCCGTGATCAATCGGCCGCCACCGCTGTTCAGGGCGTAAAAGTGTATCTTATTGATTCCAAGCAGGTAACAACCAGGAAGAACGAGCAGCGCGACGGCATCCTGCGCGTTGACAAATAAATCTTTGGCTCTTTTGACAGTAATCATAGCCTAGCAGCAACCACTAAAGAACCACCATGAAGTGGTGCTGTGTCCTCATTGGACGCAGCAAGGCGCCCGATCGTTTCCGTACAGGTTCAGCTTAACCCCCAAATGGGCTTGGGGCAACTGAAAACGCATGGCTTACGGCAAAAAAATCCTCGACTAATTTTTTTGCCCTACGGTTTCTTCGGACGCTGAATCGGCGGACTGAAAGTAGCAACCTCCTCCTTTTTACCTAATGATGGGTCATCGTAGACTGCTGCCGCACGCGGTGTCAAGTGAACGAGGTTTTGCGATTCTAAGGTTGCTACGGCTGGCTCCGTCAACGCATCAATCCTTCAGCTCGACGATGGTCGCCCCGGCGCCGCCTTCGGGCAACTCGGCTTGGTAGTAGCGCTCCACGTGAATGTGGTTGGCGAACATCTTCCAAAGACCCCGCCGGAGGGTGGCGTGCGTGCCGTGGCCGTGGATGATTCGCAGCCGCTGAACCTCCGCCAAGGCGGCTTCATCGAGAAACTTGTCGACTTCAGATTGCGCTTCGTCGACGGTTCTGCCGATGACGTTGAGCTCGGAGAGCGACTCGAACGATTTCATCTGGCCGCTGAAGGTGACCCCAGAGGGGAGCCTGTTCTGAGCGGACGGCTGCTCTTCGATGACTTCTCCGAGCTCGTCGCTCGAGACTTGCATCTTGAGCTGCCCGACTTGAACCTCCCAGCGCTCGTCGCTGAGCTTACGGACGAGCTTCCCCTGGGCCCCGAATCCGCGCAGGCGGACGAGCTGGCCGGGTTTGAGCTCCCCGACAACCGGGGCGAGTTGCTCGTCGTCGAGCTTTCGGCCTAGCGCCTCGCTTGACGCGGCGGCGAACTGATCCCTTGCGAGCCTTTGCACGCGAGACGCGGATGCTTGCGCCTGGGTCTCAGCGCGCCGAGAAGAACCCGCATTTCGGATCTTAGCCAGCGCCGAGTCGAGCGCTCGTTGGTTTTCGTCCAGCGCCTGCTTGAGCGCCTTGGCGAAGCGCTTTTCGAGCTCATCGATCCGCTTTTTCTCGCGGCGCTCGGACTCGCGGGACTGCTCGCGGTCTTTCTCCCTGAGCTCTCGTTCAGACGCCTCGAGCGACTTACGCGCCGCCTCGTGTTCTTCGATCTTGGCGTGCAGGCGGTCCACGAACTCGGAAGCTTCTTTCGCTTGATCGGCCAAGGCGGCGTGGGCGCGCTCAATGACCGACTTCGGTATCCCCAGGCGCTCGGCCATCGCTAGCCCGGCCGACTTGCCGGGAGTTCCCGTGACCAGGCGGTAGTTGGGCGACAGAGAATTGTCGTCGAACCCCATCGCGGCGCTGATGATCCGGTCTCGATTGGCCGCGTAGACCTTGAGCGCCGGCAGGTGAGTCGATACCAGGGCGAAGGCGCCTTGACTGAGGAAGTGGTCGACGACCGCGACGGCGAAGGCGCCGCCTTCCTGGGGGTCAGTCGCCGAGCCAAGCTCGTCGATGATCACCAGCGATCGGCCGCGGGCCTCTTCGAGCATGCTCTTGAGAACTTCGATGTGAGCCGAGAACGTGCTCAGGCTGGCTTCGATCGACTGCGAGTCGCCGATGGCGGCCAGTACCTGGTCGAACCACGGCATCGACGCTTCTTCGGCCGGGACCGGAATGCCGCATTGGGCCATCAGCGCAAGTAGGCCGACTGTCTTGAGAACGACCGTCTTGCCCCCAGCGTTCGGGCCGGAGACCACCAGGACTCGGCGGCCCCCGACAAGCTCCACCGAAAGCGGCGTGACCTTGCGGCCTTCGCGGCCGAGAACGTCGATCAGCAGCGGATGGCGGGCCCAATCGAGCTTCAGCTCACCGTCTGAAAACCGCGGGCAACAGCAGCGGAATTCGATGCCGAATCGGGCTTTCGCGAAAATGACTTCGAGCGCGGAGAGCTCGCGGACCGCCCCCTGGACGCCGTCGGCCTGCTCGCGCAGGGCCTCGGTCATCTCGCGCAGGATGCGGAAGATCTCCTGATGCTCTTCGTCGAGCAGCCGGACGAGTTTGTTGTTCTGCGTGATAGTCTCGAGCGGTTCGACGAAGACGGTCTGGGCGGTGGAGCTGGCGGCGTGGACGACTCCCTCGATGCGGCCCTTGAAGCTGGCCTTGACGGGCACGACGGCGCGGCCGTTGCGGACGGTGGCGTAGTCGTCCTGGAGGACACCCTCGTCGTAGTGCTTTCTCACGAACTTTTGGAGTGATTCTTGGACGTCCTGGCGTTGGCGCTCGAGCTGTCGCCGGACGCGCGCCAGGCCGGAGCTGGCGTGGTCGGCGACGTCGCCGTTGGGCAGGATCTTTCCTGAAAGCCTGCGGACCAAGGGGGCGAATTCCTCGATATGGTCGCCATGCCCGCCGAGCAGCGGTCGCCGTGTGCGCTCGCGCCAAAGTCGTTGGCGCGTCTCCTCGGCGCGATCGAGCAGCTCGACCAAGCCATAGAGGTCGGGGGCTTCGAGGACCGAGCCTTCGGTGGAGAGGAGCTCGGCCGGCCGCGATAGGTCACGCAGGCCTTGGAAGCGCGGCAGAGGCGTCAGATTTCGGCGGTCGGCGGACTCGTGTTCGCGGAGCCAATCCATGGCCTCGGCGGTCTCGGCCAGGGCAAGCTCGGCGGCGGCGATCGAGCTGAGCAGCGGGTTCTCGGCGACATCGTCGATTCGAGCCTGCCCGAGAGGGCTCGACACGTAGCGGCGAAGGATGCTGATGACGCCGTCGAGCTCTAGCGAGGTGAGGGCGTTCGTCATTGCTCACACATGCGAAACGCTTTTTCGATCACCGTCGCCGTGCCGGGTGTTATCGGATACTCTTCCAGCTCCGAGCGCTTCACCCAGCGGACGTCCGCGGCGTCGCCTCCGGCGGACAAGTCCCCGCCGCGCTGCTCGCACAAGTAGTCGAGGATGACGTAGTGATGGCGCACGCCAAGTTCGTCACGCGCGGCGATTCGCTCGAAGATTTCGACCAAATCGCCGACTTGGACGTCGAGGCCGGTTTCCTCGCAGAGCTCCCGCCGCACCCCTTCCGCGACCGTTTCGCCGACCTCGAGGGCGCCGCCTGGCACCGACCACTTGCCCTTCTGGGGTTCGTTCCCGCGCAGTACAAGCAAGACCCTGTCGCCCTCGATCACAATTCCGCCGACCCCGATGACCGGTTGGTTAGGATACGTCCGTTTCACCGATTCTCCGATGATATGCTAAGCGCGAATGGCCCTGACCCGTCGAGCAATGTTGACCCTGGCTTGCGCCGTGCCGGCGTTCGCAAAAAAGCGCAACCGCGAGGACAAGAAGAAGCGTCAAACCAAGCAGGCCGAGCCGCTGGCGCTCATCGCCGGTTCGGTCTTCCAACCAGGCGGTACGTCGTTCAGAGGTGTGAAAGTGCTGGCGGTCTCGCTGACGAACCCGAAGCTGAAGTTCGAGGGCGTCTCTGATAGTCGCGGAGAATTCGCGATTCGCGTGCCCGCGGTCGAGGCGAAGTTCAAGATCACGGCCACGGCGCGGGGGCTAGAGCCCGTTGAACGTGAAGTTGAGGTCTACGAGTCGCAGAAGACCAACGTCAATCTGATGTTTGCCGCGCCAAAGCAATAAGATATGGAGGTGGACGCAAATGAAAACTAGACGATCGATCCTCAAGTCGGGCGTCGCCGCCTTCTCCGCACTGTGGGGTATCGGCGCGTCAGCTCAGATCTTCAAAAGGAAGAAAGACAAGCCAAAGAAGACCACGCGATCGGTCAAGGGCGAGGTGACCGACGAAGCCGAGGATGGCGTTCAGGCGATTTTGCAGCTCAAGAACGTCTCCACCCAAGACGTGCGCTCGTACTACACGACGCCGCAGGGTACGTTCTTCTTCCATGGTCTCGATCCCAACGTCGACTACGAGATTACGGCCAAGGCGGAAGGCTTTCAGCCCAAGACCCGGCGCGTGAGCACTTTCGAGTCGCGCATGGACCTGTTCTATTCGTTTCGGCTGAAGTCGGAATAGGTTCGGTTGAAGCGTTTTTCGATCGCGCTGACCCTGGCCTTGTTGGCCTGTTCTAGCGACCCGCGGGTCGAACAAGTTTACTGGCGGGAATTTGAAGAAAGGCGGCTCGCTTTGCGCGGCGATGTCGCGGTGGTTTACGTCTGGGCGGAGTGGTCGCGGCGGTCGGTGGAGTTGCTTCCTTCGATCGTGGAGTTGGGGCGCGAGTACGAGGCTGCTGGGGCGGTCGTGGTCTTGGTTCGCCTCGACGGCGTAGCTGGCCCGGTCACCGGCGCGGACGCACAGTATAGCCTGACCGACGGCGTCGAACGCGCGATGTCGCGGCTAGGGCTTGCCGACTTGCCGGCGGCGGCGGTCTACGACAGCGAGGGGGAATTGCGCTATCGGCTGGAGAGCTCGCCTGAGAACCCGCTCACTCCGGCTGATATCGCCGACGCGATTGAATCACTGATTCAGTGAGCGCGACAACTCGCGTCGAAGCGCTCGATATGCGCCGGCGTCTTCAGCCCCGTCAGGGGCGGCATAACCGTAGCCCACAGCGCAAGCTGTGGGAAAGCGGACCGCGAAGTCCCTTTTCTCGTCCAAGCGTTTGTTTTGGCGCCGAGGACGCCAAAACAAACGCTTGGGCGGGTTATTGGGTGGGTCGCCTGTCTTCAAAACCCACAGCTCGCGCTGTGGGCTACGGTTATGCCGCCCCTGACGGGGCTGAAGAGGGTCTCCTCCCGAAGGCCGGCCGCGCACCCGCTAGAATATCCCCCATGCGCGCTTGGCTTGCCACACTGCTGCTCTTGGGGGCGCTTCCCGCGCTCGCCGCACCGCCGAACATCCTCTGGATCTCGATCGAGGACACCGGCCAGGAGGTGGAGCCCTACGACCTTCTGGCGCGTACTCCAAACATCGCGCGGCTAGCGCAAGAGGGAGTGACGTTTCTCAACGCCTTCTCCCATTCACCCGTCTGTGCGACCACACGCTCGGGAATTATCACGGGGGTCTACCCAACCTCGATCGGCTCGCACCACATGCGGGCGGACATCCGCCTGCCCGATCACATCAAGGCTTTTCCGTACTACCTCCGCGAAGCCGGCTACTTTACGACCAACAACCGCAAGAACGATTACAACTTCCAAATAGCCGATGACGTTTGGGACGAGAACTCCGGCGAAGCCCACTGGAAGAATCGGCCGAAGAAGGATCAGCCGTTCTTCGCGGTCTTTAACCTGACCACATCGCATGAGAGCAGGGTGCGAGCCCAGATGGTCGCCCGCATGGAAAACGCCAAGAACAAGATCCACGACGCCGCGAAGCTCCCCCTGCCGCCGTACTATCCCGACACTCCGAAGGTGCGCGAGGCGTGGGCGGCCTACTACGACGTCGTCACCGCTACCGACCGCCGCATCGGCGAGTTGCTGCAGGAGATCGACGATGCGGGCCTGCGCGATTCCACGCTGGTCGTCTTCTGGGGCGATCACGGGGTCGGCCTGGCGCGCGGCAAGCGCTGGCTCTATGACTCCGGGGTCAAAGTACCGCTGATCGCGCGCTGGCCGGGGAAGATCGAGCCGGGAACAAAGCGCGTGGATCTGGTGCAGTTTCTCGACCTGGCCCCGACGATGCTCGCGGCCGGGGGGATCAAACGGCCTGATTATCTCCACGGGCGAGTGATTGTGGGCGACGAGACCGACCCGGCGCCGGAGCGCCTGTTCCACGGTCGTGACCGCATGGACGAACGCTACGACATGTGCCGAGCCGTCCGCGACAGCCGCTACAAATACATCCGCAATTTCGAGTCGCACAAGCCCTGGGTGGCGTTTCAGAGAACGCCGAGCCAGGGTCCGATTTATCAAGAGCTTGACCGTCTCAAGAAGGAGGGTAAGCTCGACGGGCTCACGGGTCGCTTCATGGCCGACTCAAAGCCCTATGAGGAGCTCTACGACACCCTGGTCGACCCGCACGAGCTGCACAATCTGGCGGCCGATCCCCCGCATCGCACTCGGCTCGAGACGATGCGCGGGCAGCTCGTGGCTTGGATGATACGTACCACCGACCACGGACTAATTCCCGAGCCGACGACGCTGCGCGAGAAGGGCCTGTAGCCGCCAGTGGGTTTGGCGAATCGCTCAGTCACGGTTTGGCGAATCGAGCTCGACGCGCCCGCACCGCCCGACGGGGCCCAGATCCTCGCCAGTGACGAGCTTGCCCGCGCGGAACGCTTCCTGCGCGAGCCCCCACGGGTTGAGTTTGTCCGCTCTCACGTAGCCCTACGCACGATCCTGGCCGCGGAGGTCGGGACTCGGCCCGAGAAATTACGATTCGCGACCACGCCGAAAGGCAAGCCTTACCTAGCGTCGCCGGAAGTTCCGGCTCTCGACTTTTCGCTTTCCCACAGCGGCGGTTTGGCGATCGTCGGGGTGTCGACGGGCGGGCGAATCGGGGTCGATGTCGAAAGACGCACGGTTCGCAATGAGCTCGAAATCGCGCGGCGTTGGTTCGCACCCGAGGAAGTCCGTTGGCTCGAGGGGCTGGCCGAACCCGATCGACAGCGTCGTTTTCTGGAGTGTTGGACCCGCAAGGAGGCCTACCTCAAGGCAGTAGCGACCGGGCTTGGCGGCGATCTCAAGGCTTGTGTTTGCGGCCCCGGCGAGGACGACGTCACCGAGTGCAATATCGTCGACGCTGAACACGCTTGGCGGCTGATCCCGCTCGACGGCCCCGAGTCGGCGGCCTGTGCGATGGTTGATTTCGAACCGGCGGAAGTGACAGTCCGAGATTTTAGTTGGGAGACGATTATCGAGCGGCGCTGACCGCGTCGAGCAATCGGTCGACCTCGGCCGCGGTGTTGTAGTGCGCGCAGCCGATGCGGACCATCCCGCCTTGGTCCTCGTAACCGAGGGCCTCGCTCCAATTCATGGCGTAGTAGTTGCCGTCCCAGACGAAGATCCCTTGCCTGCCCAGTCGTTCGGCCAACGCGCGGGGAGGTTGGCCCTCGAGACGGATTGAGACCGTCGGGGTTCTCTGGGCGAAGCGCTCGGGCTCTCGGATTCCCGCGAAGATCATCCCGGGGATCGCCGGCAGGCCCCCGACGAGTTGTTCGGAGAGTCCCCGCTCGTACGCCCGGATGCTCTCCATGGCGGCTGTCAGGCGCGAGCGCCGATCCTCGCCTACCGACGGCTGTGTTTTGCGGCCAAGCTCAGCGAGGTAGTCGATCGCCGCGACGACTCCGGCTTGGGCTTCGTGGTTCTGCGTCCCTGTTTCCCAGCTCCAGGGAATGCTGTCTTCGGCCGGACGGACTTTGTACGGCCTCAGTGATTCAAGGACCTCGGCGCGGCCGTACAAGATGCCCTGGTGGGGCCCAAAAAACTTGTAGGCCGAGCACGCCAAGAAATCGCAGCCGATCGCTTGGACGTCGATCGGCCCGTGCGGGGCGTAGTGCACGGCGTCGACGAACGACCAGGCGCCTGCCTCGCGGGCGGCCGTCGCGACCCTCGCTACGTCGCTGATCGAACCGACGGCGTTCGAGGCGTATCCGACCGCCACGACTCGAGTCTTCTCGGTGATCAGGCCCAGCAGATGGTCGATGTCGAGAGTGCAATCCTCGCCGCGGAAGTCGGCCACCCGGATCACCGCGCCGGTTTCTTCTAGCGCTTTCCAGGGAGAAAAGTTAGCGTCGTGGTCGAGCCGGGTCAGGACGATCTCGTCGCCCGGGCCGAGCTCGCGCCCAATCGAGCGGCTCAAGGCGAACGTTAGGCTCGTCATGTTGGGGCCGAAGACGACTTCGTTCGGGGCGCAGCCGAGCAAGTCCGCCGCGGCGGCGTGAGATTCGGCCAATAGCTCGTCGGTGCGCTGGCTGGTCAGGAACGCTCCGTGCGAATTGGCGTTCGCCGTGACCAGGTATTCGCCTATTGCGTCGATGACTCGCTGGGGGACCTGGGTTCCGCCCGGCGCGTCGAGAAAAACCGCGGGGCTGCCGGCGACTTCAAGCGCCAACGCCGGAAACTGGGAACGAACCCAATCGATGGGAAACTCTGCCATGGAACGGACCATTATCGGGGATGTGCGACTGCGACGGTCGGGCTGAGCCTGTTTACGTCTCGTGGACCCTGAAGGAGGGGTCTGGACAGGGGCGGCGGAGCGGCGAAAGCGTGGTGGAGGCGTTCGACCCCCTGGCCGACCTGGATCTTGACGGCTTCTTGTTCAACTGCACGCATCCTGACGCGATTGAGGCGGCAATTGAAGTCATCTTCGAGTTGACCAACAAGCCGACCGGCGGCTGCTGCGGAATTGGCCCGGAAGATATCGCCGCTCTGAACGGCGCCCTGCCCCGACCCTGAGCCGCGGACGGAAAGTCCGCGACCACTCCTGTCAAGCAGGCGTTGATAGGCGCGGACTTTCCGTCCGCGGCTCCGGGTCGATGACTTCACCCGCGCCGTCGGCAGTTGCACAGACGTAGGTCGCCGGGATGCGGCCATATTGAGCCTGGAAGCGCCGTGCGATTGCTGTCCGGAACTGCTCCAGCGAGGCGCTACGCACGAGGTTGATCGTGCAGCCTCCGAAGCCGCCGCCCATCATGCGTGAACCGACAACGCCTTCGATCTCCCAGGCGGACGTTGCTAGCAGGTCGAGCTCCTCGCAGCTGACTTCGTAATCGTTCTGGAGGCTCAGGTGAGACTCGCGCATAAGCTCGCCCATACACGCCAGGTCGCCGGCGTCGGCGGCGTCGGCGAAGTCAAGAGAGCGCCGGTTCTCGCTGACCACGTGACGGGCGCGCTTGAGCGGCCGCTCCGGGAGTCCGTTTAGTTCGCCGGGCGACACCTCGCGGAGCGGCTTTCCCATGATCCGGATGGCCTCCTCGTAGTCAAGCTTGCGGCGATTGTATTCGCTGGCTGCGAGTTCGTGTTTCACCCCGGTGTCGACCATCACCAACTCGAGCTCGGCCGGCAGCGGAACAGCACGGTGTTCGAGGCTGCTGCAGTCGAGCAGCATTGCTTGGCCCTTGCGCCCGAAGCAGGAGATGTACTGGTCCATGATGCCGCACTGGAGCCCGACGAAATCTTGCTCGGCGCGAAGGCAGATCCTGGCCAGATAGGTGCGGTCGATATCGGCCCCGGCCAGCGCGGACAATGCGAGCGCGGTCGAGACTTCGATGGCGGCGGACGAGCTCAGCCCAGCGCCGATCGGGACATTGCTTGCGATCTCGAGTTGGGCGCCCGCCAATGGGACTCCCGCCGCCTGGAGCTCGCGGGCGACGCCGCAAACGTAGTCCGACCAATCGCCCTTCCTCTCGGCTTCGGGGAGCTCTTCTAACGCCCATGACGCCGACTCTCCCAAGTTTGCCGAATGCGCCGACAGCGTCGAATCTCCGGTCGGGGTCGCGCGCACCTCGCAATAACGATCGATCGCCGCCGGCAGGACGTAGCCGCCGCTGTGATCGGTGTGCTCGCCGATCAAATTGACTCGTCCGGGGGCCCGAAACACCCTTGTCGCGCGCATCAGCTCCTATGATGCGACAATACTCGACCGATGGCTCGATTTACGGCATTCGCACTCTGCTTCCTGCTGGTCGCCTGCAGCGGCAGTTCTGATTCCGACCAAGCGGCCCTAGAAGCCGAGTTTGAGAAGTCGATGCAAAACGTCGTGCTCGACGGATTCTTCACCGTCACCGGCCGGGGAGACAATGCGAAGCTCCGCAAAGAACGCTACGAAATCAGCAGCGCCACCAAAATCGCCGGCGATCTTTGGACGGTCACGGCGCGGATCAAGTACGGCGAACGCGACGTCACGGCCCCAGTGCCGGTCAAGATCCTGTGGGCCGGCGACACTCCGGTGATTACGCTGACCGATGTCGGCATCCCGGGCCTTGGCGAGAACTTCACGGCGCGCGTCGCCTTCTACCGCGACCACTATTCCGGCATGTGGTGGCACGGCGAGGTTGGCGGCAACATGTACGGCGTCATCGCGCGCGAGTGAGCTTTCCAAACGATCGCTCGGCGCCGCATATTGTAGGGATGCGCCCGAGGCTTATCGTCCTCGCTGTCTGGGCGGGGTTATTCTCGGCTCAGGCTGAGGAGCCCTTCCACGAAGCCCAGCTGATCTTCCCGCTGGAAGGCTGGCACAATCACTCATCCTCGATCGTCGAGATGCCCGGCGGAGGGTTCTTCGCGGTGTGGTTCAACGGATCGGGCGAGCGAACGGCGGATGACGTCTGGATCCAGTCGGCCCGGCTCCTGCCCGGCGCCTCGGAGTGGACCGAACGCTACGTGATCGCGGATCAGCCCTTCTTCCCCGACACGAACTGCACCCTGTTCATCGACCAGCGCAAGCGGCTGTGGCTGATCTGGCCGACGATCGTGGCCAACGAATGGCATACGGCGTTGCTCAACTATGGGATTTCGTCGGACTACCAGCAGATCGGCGGGCGGCCCCACTGGCAGAAAACAGGCGTGTTGCTGCTCAATCACAACCTCGACCGTTTTTCCCGCAAGGTGAGGAAGGTGATTGCGCCCTTGCTCGAAGAAGCCGAAGGCGCCGATGCGAAAAAACTCGAGCTCTTGATTGAGCGCGGAGAAGACAAGTACTTCTCGCGAATGGGCTGGATGACGCGAACGCATCCGATCCAGTTGCCCTCGGGGCGGATTCTCGTCCCCTTGTACTCGGATGGCTATAGCTTTTCGGTGATCGCGATCAGCGACGATGACGGCGAGACCTGAAAGCCAGCGAGCCGCTGGTCGGTCTGGGGTCGATCCAACCGAGCCTTGTTCGCCGTGAAGACGGCATCTTGGTCGCCTACATGCGCGACAACGGACCGGCTCCGAAGCGCGTCCACACCAGCACGTCCGCCGACGAGGGCGAGACCTGGTCGCCCGTTGTCGACACCCAGATCCCGAATCCCGGGGCGAGCGTCGAGGCCATCGCGCTAGAAAGCGGCGAGTGGCTGATGGCCTACAACGACACCGAGGAAGGACGTCATTCACTGGCCGTGTCGATCTCCGAGGACGAGGGCGAAAGCTGGGCCTGGACCCGCCACCTCGAGCGCGACGAGCCAGGGGAAGACGCCGGGCGTTACTACTACCCGTCAGTCATCCAGGCCTCTGACGGGAACGTTGACGTGACCTACAGTTACTTCGTCAAAGCGCCGGGTGAGCGTGAGAAGAAGTCGATCAAGCACGCCCGATTCAACGTCGACTGGGTCAAGGCCGGGGACTGAGCCGCGCGTGCCTGGCGCCTGCACTCAGTGACCCGCCGCCCCGCCCTGGAAGAGGTAGATCACCACCGTGTAAATCCCGTACGCCGCCAGCAGCGTGAACCCGAACGGCTTCTTGAGCCAATCGCCGGAAATCATGATTCCGAAGCGGAACACGAGAAGCACGAAGATCATCACCGGGAACAAAACTGAGAAGAACTGCGGCCCGGCGACTAGTCCCTGTGGCGTCACCGCCGCGGCTGCGCCGGCGACGAATAGGACATTGAGGATGTCCGCCCCCACGACGTTGCCCACAGCCAGTTCGCCCTGACCTTTCCGGGCGGCCGTTACCGCGGTTACCAGCTCGGGGAGCGAGGTTCCGAAAGCAACCAGCGTCGCCGCGATAATGCTTTCGGGAATCTCCATCCGCAAGGCCGCTTCTTCGATCGCCGGGATAAGCACGCGCGCCGAGGCGACGACCAACGCGACCGCCCCGACGAGCTTGAGAATGATCAGCCAGGTGGCATCGGATGTCTCGTGGGAGCGCGTCACCGCGCCCGCCCGCTCTTGCTTCGCCCAGGCAATCGATTGATACAGGTACAGCGCCAACAAAGCTAGAAAGACGAAGCCGAGCCACTGCGGCAGGACTCCGCCCGCGGTCAACGCGCTTGTCGGATTCGCCCACGGAACACAGGCCAGTATCAGCAGCACGCCTGAGGCAAGCTGGATCCAGCCCTGCCGGTTGACGACCTTGCGGTCAAGCCGAAGTGGCGCGATCACGCACGCCAGGCCCAGAATCAACCCGGTGTCGCAGATCACCGACCCAACGGCATTGCCTAGCGCGAGTCCCGGCGACCCTTCCATGGCCGCGAATACCGACACCGCGGCCTCGGGCATGGTCGTGCCGAGGCTCACGATCGTGGCCCCAATCACGGCCTTGGGGATTTGCGAGCGCTCCGAAAGCTCGACGGCTTCGTCGACAAGCCAGTCCGCCGCCTTG
Source organism: Bryobacterales bacterium (assembly GCA_965247515.1). Classification (GTDB taxonomy): domain Bacteria; phylum Acidobacteriota; class Terriglobia; order Bryobacterales; family UBA6623. Next base: position 5,379,963 of record OZ252029.1, read on the forward strand.
CCAATAACGAAAAGCGCGGCGGCGATAATCGCCGCCAGCTGACTCCAATGAAGATCCGCGTAAACGCTTGTGAGCCAAGCTTCCATCCAGGACCTTGGAGTATACCCATTGGCTCCATTCCTCTGCCACGGCCCGCCGCCACGGCGAAGTACAATGGGGGACTCATGGCAGGCGAAAAACAAGCAGTTACTTTCCAAGTTCAGGACGACGTGGTCCGCATGCTCAAGGCCGCGGCCGAGAAATATAATCTCCCCGACGAGTCGAAGGCCTTACGAGTGATCCTCGATTACGTGATCGAAGACGGCGATTGGGATGAGATCTTCGACCAGATCCGCTGCAACCGTTGCGGAGGCCGTGCGGGCTGGTCCGGCGACGAAGCGGCCTAAGCGCGTAGATGGAAAAGATCGCGGTCCTCGATTCGGGCGGGCAGTACTGCCACCTGATTGCGCGTAAAGTGCGCGAGCTGGGCGTTTACGCCGAGATCCTGCCGATCACGGTTTCTCCGGCGAGGTTGCGCAAGTACAAGGGCGTCATCCTGTCCGGCGGTCCGTCGAGCGTTTTCGACTCGGATAGTCCGCAGCCGGCCGGCGGCGTTTTTCGCCTGAGCCAGCCGCTGCTGGGGATCTGCTACGGGCACCAACTCATCGCTCAGCACCTAGGCGGCGAGGTCGCCCCCGGCGCCGGACGTCAGGAATTTGGGCGCGCCGATCTGCGGGTCCGCCGATCCGAGCCCTTGTTCACGGACCTGCCGAAGCGGCAGCGCGTTTGGGTCAGCCATGGCGACCATGTTTCGCGGTTGCCCGAAGGCTTCAGGCTGCTCGCCGACACCGCCGGCTGCGAAGTCGCGGCAATGGGCGACGATGCCCGCGGCTACTACGGCTTTCAGTTTCACCCCGAGGTTGTTCACAGCAAGTTCGGCAAAGAGATCCTCGAAAACTTCGTGACGAAGGTCTGCGGATGCTCTCGCGACTGGCATCCCGAAGATCGCGTCGCCTCACTGACCCGGCAGATCAAACGCCAAGCTCGTGGCCGCACGGTTCTGTTTTTCCTGAGTGGCGGGGTGGATTCGACGGTGGCCTACGCTCTGACGGTGAAGGCTTTAGGGCCGGACCGGGTGCATGGTCTCTACGTCGACACAGGTTTCATGCGTTCGGGCGAGACCGGGGGAATCGAGCGTGCATTTGAGAATCTCGGCCTAGGGAATCTCGATACGTTCGACGCCGCGGACAAGTTCTTCGGCGGTTTGAAAGGCGTAACCGAGCCTGAGAAGAAGCGCGCGATCATCGGCAAGGCGTTCGTCGATATCCAAGACGAAATCCTCGAGCGCGAAGGGCGTTCTGGCAGCGACTGGCTCTTAGGTCAAGGCACCATCTACCCCGACACGATCGAATCCGGAGGCGAATCCGGCGGGACCGCAAAGGCCGCCGTTATCAAGACGCACCACAACCGCGTCGAGCGCATCCAAGCGCTGATCGAACAAGGGCGGGTACTCGAACCGCTCGCGGAGTTTTACAAGGACGAGGTACGGGTCTTAGGAAGGACGCTTGGGCTCCCGCGGCCGCTGATCGAAAGGCATCCCTTCCCCGGGCCCGCGCTGGCGATTCGCTGCCTGTGCTCGAGCCGAGTCCAGCGCCCGCAAGAAGATTCCGAAATCGACCGCCTTGCTCAGAATGCGGGGTATCGGGCTTTCCTGCTCCCGCTTAGGAGCGTCGGCGTGCAGGGCGACAGCCGCAGCTACGCGAAGTTGACGGTGCTTGACGCTGGTGAGCTCGACTACCGGCAGGCCTTGCCCCTAGCGACCGAGATCACCAATCGGTTCCGGCACACCAATCGCGTTGCCCTCGCGCTGTCGCCGAACAAGATGACGCCGAGCGACTGGAGCATTCACCGCGCCACGTTGACTCGCAAGCGCGTTCGACTGCTGCGGGAAGCCGACCGGGTCGTGACCGACTTTTTGCGCTCCGAGCGCCTCTATGACCGCGTCTGGCAGTGTCCGGTTGTGCTCTTGCCGCTGAGCCGCGACGGCGGCGAGACGGTAGCGTTTCGACCGATCACTTCGATTGATGGGATGACGGCCGAGGTGGCGCGGTTGCAGCCTAGGAAGGTCTACGAGTTGGCCTCGCGCATCGTCGCTCTCGACGGCGTCGATGCGGTTCTCTACGACCTATCTCACAAGCCGCCGTCGACGATCGAGTGGGAGTAAGGCTCAAACCAGCCGAATTGGCTGTCGGGACTTCAGCGACTCGACGGCCTCAATCGTCGCGAATGTCGTTTGCCTAAGATCTTCGAACGGAATCGGCGCAACCCCGGATTCTGCGCCTTCGGCGAACGCCGCGACCTCTTCCTCGATCCCCTTGCGCGCCTTCCGCCAGCGGACTTTATCTTCGCGGCCAGCGTGATAAAACCAGGCTCGCGAGAAGTCTTCCATCTCGATGACCTGGTCACCACACCAAAGCTCCAGCCGCTCTTTCACAAGAGGCGCTCGATTGGTCGTGATGTAGCTGATCGTTCCGCCGGAGCCATCTTCGAACTCGAGGTGCAGTTGCACGTCTGCCGCACCCGTAGCGTGTACAGAGACTAGAGTCGACCCGGCCAGGAAGGATACGAGGTCGACAAAGTGGCAAGCCTCACCCACAACGCGCCCCCCGTGCTTGGGCTCATGGAGCCAATGTTTCTCAGGCAGAGGTCCAGCGTTGACGCGGTAGTGGAATCTCAATGGCTCAGACCGGCCGGTCAGCGCTTCACGCGCCATCGCCGCGAACGGCGAAAAGCGGCGATTAAACCCGACTTGCAAGACGCCTTCGGCCTTGGCGGCGGCTGCGGTCACCTCGTCGAGGCCCGCGCGCGTCACCGCCAGCGGTTTTTCCACAAAGACATGCTTGCCTGCCGCGAGCGCCTTCGCCACCTGGCCAGAATGGCTGGCGTGGGGAGTCGCGATGAAGACCGCATCCACGCGTTCGTCCGCGATAGCTTCTTCAACCCCTGAGCAAACCGTCTGGAAGCCAAACTTCGCCGCTGTCGCCCGAGCTGAGACGACGCCGGCGTTGGCGATTGTTTGAGGAACGAAGCCGTATTTCGTGATCAGCGGAAGTAGGGTAGTCCGCGCGAACGCCCCCGCGCCGATGAAGGCGAATCCGCCGCCCGTTGCGGTTCGTTTGCGCTTGACCGGAACCTCGACCCGGCTCTGGCGCTCGACCGGCTGATCGGCGTACTCGAACAGAATAGCCATCTGAGTCTTTCGGCTCAGCAGCAAACGATACGCTTGCGCGGCTTCGCCGAACGGATACTGATGACTGATCAGGCGCTCGACGTCGACGCGCTTGCGGGCGACCAGGTCGACGAAAGCCTCGAGGTTGCGGGTCTCGGTCCAGCGGACGTAGGGGTAAGGGTAGTCCTGGCCTTCCAACTCGAACTGCGGGTCGTACCGTCCAGGGCCGTACGAGCGGGAGACGGTCAGCTCCAGTTCCTTGTCGTAGAACTCCTGGCGTGGAAGGTCGGTTCTCACCAGGCCAACCACGATGACCCGGCCCTTGGGGCGGCACAGAGTTGCCGCGAGCGTGAGCGGGGCCTCGGACTTGGAGTCCGCCGCGACGATCGCCGCGTCCCAGCCCTGACCCGCGGGACGCGGAGCCCCGGGGGCAAGGTCAGCCGTAGAACCGTCGACAGCGCCAGCCTGACGAGCCAGCTCCACACGGTCGGGGTCGAGGTCGACGGCGAACACACGGCAGCCGTTGGCGACCAGCAGCTGCACGGCGAGCTGGCCGACGATGCCGAGCCCGATGACGGCGACGTTCTCGCCTAACTGCGGAGAGGCAAGCCGAACCGACTGCAAGGCAATCGCTCCCAGAGTCGCGAAGGCGGCGTGCTGCGGCGATGCGCCCTCTGGCAGGCGGCAAAGAAGCTGGCGCGGCACGCATGCGATCTCAGCATGCGACGCGTAGCCGGCGCCCGCGCAGGCCACAAGGTCGCCGGGCGCGACGTCTGTGATTCGGTCGCCGACTTCGAGCACACGCCCCGACGAGCTGTACCCGAGCGCGGTCGTCCGCTGTTTCCGCTCTTGGACCGCCCGCCAGGTAGCCGCAACGCCGTCCCGCTGGAGCTTGGCCAGTCCGCGGTCCACCAAGTCGGGCCGAGAGGCGGCAGTGCGGAGTGCGGACTGTTTTCCGACGCGAACGGTATGGCGTTCAGTGCCGGCGCTGACGACCGAGAACAGAGTCTGCACCAGGACGCAGCCGGCGGGGCAGCGCGGAGTGGGAACTTCGACGTGCTCGACCCTGCCGGTCTTTGCGTCTTGAACGAGTTGCAGCACGATCCGCAGGGGCGCGACATGTCGCGCCCTTCAACCTACCAGCCGCGGTCCTAAGAGTGCGAATGTCGGCGGCGCGGATCGAAACCCTTCGGGGTGTCTAGCAAAAGGGCGTGACATCTCAGCGCCCCTGCGAGACCCGGCGCCGTAGAGACGGCAACCCTAGCAGTCCGTGGTGGAAGTCCCGTGGGTCGCGCGACAGGCTCCTGCGGTCGGTCGGCGAGGAAAGAGGAGGACGATGACCCGGGTTGATCCTCTCCGACGACTGACAAAGCCGACGGCCGCAAATGACTGTCGCCCAAAGGGTTACGCGCGCCAGAGCATCCGTCAAAGGTCGTTGGGGCGGCGCCAAACATTGAACCCCGGTCCAGGGCTCATCGGCCCGAAAAGCGCGTAACGCGGCTCGCGTGACTTCCACCACGGGCTGCTAGAACACCGTGTAGATAAACGGCGCCAGCGCGGAGGTCTGCGCAAACACGAGCAGCGCGCCCAGCAACATCAGCGTAATGACGATCGGCAACAGCCACAGCTTCTTGTTTTCCTTCAAGAAGAGCGTGAACTCTCCAATTAGGGACATCTTGCTCATCGTTTTCTCCTCTAACCAGGATAGCGCCGGCGGCGCCTCAGAACAGCCGCTCGAAGTGCGCGGGGAGTTGCCGCGTCCTTTTACGCGGAATCCAATACGTTTCGCGGTTCGGGCCGCGGCGGTTCATCGTGTTCCGCCCGACCAGTCGCGACACAAGACCGAACGGCGTAAATGCCAGAAAGAACATCACCGAAAGAATGATGCGCGCGTTGATAAAACCCAACACCGCCGCAAACGCCATCCAGCCTTTGTGAAAGCCGCGGGCGCCCGCCGGCCAAACCAGCCCAATCAGCAGCAGAACGCCGGCAATCCCGCCGAGCGAGTAGTAAACCGGAGGCCGGCCTTTGTAGACGTTCCAGGCGGCGATCGCCACAAGCACGCCCGCCACGAGGAAGCAGTATTTCTTGGCCTGCGCTGTTAGATCGCCTGTGGTGTGGCTAGTCAAGCTGTGGAACTCCTCTTGCCAGGCTTCATCGTCCACGAACTCGCCCTGGGCCTGCTTCTCGAGGAAGTAGTTGCCGACGACCAAGACATCCATCTCCGTGCGCATAAAGCAGCGGAAGGCATCCTCGGGCGTGTTCACGATCGGCTCGCCGCGGACGTTGAATGACGTGTTGACGACCACGGGGCATCCGGTCAGCCGGTCGAACTCGTGGATCAAGTCGTAGTAGATGCCGTTGGTCTCGGGCCTGACCGTTTGAACGCGCGCCGAATAATCGACGTGCGTGATCGCCGGGATGGTCGATCGCGGAACGTTCAGCTTCTCGATCCCAAACAGGCTCTCTTGCTGTTCGGTCATCGGGATGCGCAGCTCTTCCCGGACCGGCGCGACGAGCAGCATGTAGGGCGAATCTTTCTTGAGCTCGAAGTAGTCGGGCGCTCGTTCGCGCAACACCGAGGGCGCAAAGGGCCGGAAACTCTCCCGATACTTGATTTTCAAGTTCATGACCGACTGCATCTTGGTCGATCGAGGGTCCCCCAAAATGCTGCGCGCCCCGAGCGCGCGCGGGCCAAACTCCATACGGCCTTGGAACCAGCCAACGATCTTTTCCTCAGCCAAGGCCTTTGCGGTTTCTTGAACAACCACGGCCTTCGAGAGTTTGCGAAACCTTGCGCCGGAGGACTCCAGCGCGGCTTCGACTTCCGAGTCCGTGTAGGTTGGACCGAGGTAGGACGCCCTCATCCCGTCGATATCGCCGCGACACATCGCGACCACGTCACGCGACTTCTGGTGGTACTGATACCAGACCGACAGAGCCGCACCCAAAGCGCCGCCGGCATCACCGGCCGCCGGCTGAATCCAAACTTCGTCAAACGGTCCGTCGCGAAGCACCTTGCCGTTGCCGACGCAGTTCAGCGCCACGCCGCCGGCCATGCAAAGGTTCTTCTCGCCAGTTTCTTTGTGGACGTGCCGCGCCATCCGCAGCATGGCCAACTCGGTCACTTCTTGAATCGAGCGGGTCAGATCCATCTCGCGTTGGGTGATTTCCGATTCGCTCTCACGCCGTGGTCCGCCAAACAGCTCGTCGAACGCGCTGTTGGTCATCGTCAGGCCCTGGCAGAAGTTGAAGTACTTCATGTTGAGCCGCACCGAGCCGTCCTCTCGCAGGTCGATCAACTCATCGAGGATCTTATTGACATAGGTCGGCTCGCCGTAGGGCGCCAGGCCCATGATCTTGTACTCGCCGGAGTTGACTTTGAATCCGGTGTAGTAAGTGAAGGCCGAGTAGAGCAGTCCAATCGAATGCGGAAAATGCGTTTCAGCCGTAAGGTGAACCTCGTTTCCTTTGCCGTAGCCGTAACTGCTGGTCGCCCATTCTCCAACACCGTCGATCGTTAGAATTGCCGCCGATTCGAAAGGCGAAGGGTAGAAGGCGCTAGCCGCGTGAGACTCGTGGTGCTCAGTGAAGAGGACCTTGCCTTCATAGTCCAGCTCAGCCGCGATCTGCTCGCGCATGAAAAGCTTTTCGCGCAGCCACAAGGGCATCGCCTGAATAAAGGAGCGAATGCCGGAAGGCGCATAGTCGAGATAGGTTTCTAATAATCGCTCAAACTTCGGAAACGGTTTGTCATAGAAGACGACCGAATCAAGATCCGATGTGCGGATGCCGGCCTCCCGCAAGCAGTAGTCGACCGCGTTCTTGGGGAAGCGGTGGTCATGTTTTTTGCGACTGAATCTTTCTTCCTGAGCGGCCGCTACAATCTCTCCATCGCTGACCAGCGCCGCCGCGGAGTCGTGGTAGTAGGCTGACAGGCCTAGGATGTGTTTTGCGCCCACCAACTGAGCATAACATGCGGTTCCTCAGACACTTACGACCCAGTCGTACAGCGATTCCCCTACGACTTCCGTCGAAAAAGGCTCATGTTACGATTGGCAATCCCCTAGTGAAGCCCGCGACTCTAAAGCGACGAAAACGAGGGCGGCCCGGAGCCGCGACCGTGAGGGAGCGGTTTTCGCAGCTTCGACCAACCGCTTGCTCACGCGCGCGGCTCCGGGGCCTCCTTTGACCCTCGACGGTGGGACAGTATTGATTACGGGCGCGTCCGGCGGCATCGGCGGGGCCTGCGCCCAGCGCTTCGCCGCGCTCGGGTGCCGGCTCATTCTCACCGGCCGATCGCGGGACTTGCTGGACGAGCTCGCGTTGCGGCTAAGGCCGGCTGACACGACCGTGATCCCCGCCGATCTGACCGATTCGGCTTCGCTATCCCAGCTATGCGACCAGGTCCATGAGCGCTTCGAACGGCTCGACATCCTGATCAACAATGCCGGGGTCGGTCTCTATGCGCCGTCGTTCGAGTCGCGGCCGGAAAAGGTCCGGCAGTTGTTCGAGCTCAACTTCTTCGCCCCCGTCGAGTTGGTTCGCCGGCTCCTTCCGCTGATTCCGTCCGGCGGCAGCGTGGTTAACGTGAGCTCGATTGCCGGCAAGGTCCCGCTACCTTGGCTGAACATTTACTCCGCGTCGAAGTACGCCCTCAACGCCTATTCGGACGGCTTACGGATGGAGCTTGACGGCAGCGGGATCCAAGTCTTGTGCGTCTGCCCCGGCTACGTGGGGACCGACTTCAGCCAGAACGTCATCCAAGGAGCTGTGCCCGATCGGGTCACCGAGCAGAAGAAGTTCAAAATCACCGCCGAGCAGTGCGCCGAGGCGATCGTCGACGGAATCCAGAAACGCAAGAGGACCGTCGTAACGCCGATCGTGGGTTGGGGATTGGCGATCCTGGCTCGACTTCTGCCCTCGACTCTCTACGGCAGGATGGCGAGAATGAATCCGGACGGCTTGCTGATCAACCGCCGATAGTCCCGAAAAATGCACCAAAAGCTCAAAGGCAGCCCGGGGATCTACATCGTCGGCTTTATGGGGTCGGGAAAGACGACGATTGGCAAAGCCCTCGCCGCCCGGCTGGGCTGGGACTTCATCGACCTCGACGACGAGATCGTAGCGCGGGCCGGTAAGTCGATTCCCGAGGTCTTCGAAAACGACGGCGAGCCGGCATTCCGTAAGCTCGAGAGTGACTGCTTGAGGGCCCAGACGCGGATGGTATGTACCGGCCGGGCGCGCGTCGTCGGACTGGGCGGCGGGACGTTCGTCGACGAGGGGAACCGCGAATTGATCGAGGAAGCAGGCGTTTCGATTTGGCTCGACGCGCCCGCCAGCGCGCTATGGGAGCGCGTCAAGGCTGAGACGCACCGGCCCCTGGCCCAAGACGAGGAAGCCTTCCGCGAACGCCATGGGAGTCGTCGCGAAGCTTACTCCCGCTCCGACTTCCGCGTCGACGCTACCCACGAGCCGGCGCCGATCGTCGAGGCGATTTTCCAGTTCCACCTGATCTAGCGAGCGAGTTTACAGAGCCGCGCCCGTAAGGGGCTGTGAAAAAATGTTCAAGCCGGTGAACGAGGCGTTCGAGGCCCGTGAAGGGGCCTCAGCCCGCTCTCCCGGAGTCGTCGACATTTATTCACACTCCCTAAGGGTGCTTGGTTGCCGGGTCCATGTAGATCACGTACTGGTTTTCGGTGTCGTTGGGCTCGGCTGATCCCCAGGTCGCGTAGACGACCTCGTAAGTCTTGCCCTTGATCTCGGCCGTCCCGCCGTAGGCGACGATTGTCGCTTCCGTAATCCGAAATGGAAACTGGAACCACCAGTTCTTGATTGGGACCTTCATGTGCGAGGCTGTGAAAAAATGTCGACCCAGGCTTGAGGCCCTCCCTGAGGCCCGTTCACGGGCCTTGTCTAATCTAGCCCAGTCCTTTAGGGCTGGGTTTGCACGTGCCGGCTGCGTTCGCTGCCCTGCCCAACCGGCCCTAAAGGACCGGCCTAGATCGAACAAACCCCGTGAACGGGGTTCCAAGAATGGCCAGCAACCGCTTGCTTCCGCGCGCGGCTCCGGGTACTGCCCTTGGCCATTTTCGTGAGCAAGAGGCCTATAATCATCCCGGAATGCAAAACTTCAATCGACGAGACCTCCTTCGGATGGGGGCAGGCGCCGGGCTGGCTGCACTTGCCGGCCCGGAAGGATTATTAGCGCAGGCCCAAGATAAGGCCAAGCCTCTGAACCTCAAGGTCACCGACCTCAAGTCGTGGATCGTCAATCACTCGGCCGGGAAGAACTACGTCTTCTGCAAGATCTTTACGAACCAAGGAATCACCGGGGTCGGCGAGGGATCCGTGACCTCGAAAGCCGCAACCATGAAGGCCGCGATCGACGAACATCAGCGCTATCTCGTCGGGAAAGATCCGACCGACATCGAGATGCATTGGCAGGCGATGTATCGCTGGCCGCGCTGGCGCGGCGGGCCGATTCTCAATTCCGCGATTAGCGCCGTCGAGATCGCCCTCTGGGACATTCTCGGCCAGGCCTTGGGGCAGCCGATCTACAAACTCATTGGCGGCAAGGCTCGCTCCAAGGTGCGGATGTACATCCATCCGGGCGGCGGGACTCCTCAGCAATACGCCGAGCGCTGGCTCAAAGCCAAAGAAGACGGCTGGACGGCCGGCAAAGGCGGCTTCGTCACGACTCAAGGAGATACGATCGAGCCGGTCAGGTCAGTGAACGATGGCATCACCAACCTAAAGGCCGTGCGCGAGGCCGTCGGAGAAGACTTCAAGATCTGCATTGACGTCCACGGCAAGGCGACCCCAACCATGGCCGTCTCCTTCTGCCGGCAGGCCGAGCCCTACAATCCGTATTTTGTCGAGGAGGCGACTCAGATCGAGGACATTGAGGAGTTGGCGTTGTTGCGGTCCAAGACACGGATTCCTCTCGCGACAGGGGAGCGATTGTTCACCAAGTACGGGTTCTCGCAGATCTGCTCGCGGCATCTGGTGGACTACATTCAGCCGGACGTGGTGCATTGCGGCGGCATCTTGGAGATGAAGAAGATCGCCACGATCGCAGAGGCCTATCGAGTAGAGCTCGCTCCGCACAATCCGCAGAGCGAAATCTCGACTCTGGCGTCGCTGCACGTCGATATGTCGACTCCGAACTTCGCGATTCAGGAAATCTCGACGGGCGCGCGAGACCCATTCTGGACCGACTTCTTCTACGGGCAAGGGCCGACTTACCAAGACGGCTTCGCGCTAGCGCCCGATCGGCCCGGGCTGGGAGTTTCGTTCGACGAGAAGTTGGCCGGACGCCGCCCGTACGTTCCGGTCACGCGCCAACAACTACGCTTTCCAGACGGCGGCGTTGCGGATCATTAGATCGCCGACCACCGCGGAATGCGTCGCCGCCCCGGAGCCGCGCGCGTCAGCAAGCGGTTGCCCGCGGTTGCGACAACCGCTCCCTCACGGTCGCGGCTCCGGGGCGGGCGTATTCATCCTCATCGTTTTCATCCCTTTGGGTGGGCCATCGGGCCCTTGGGTGCGGGCGCCGTAAGAGCTCCCGATGGCTAGCAACCTGGCAGCCGAGCACCAGCAGCTCATCTTCGACCCGGCTAGCGGTGCGCCTCATCGCTTTCGACTAGTAAGTCGCAAGCGAAGAGCGATAGGTTCAACTTTCTTGGCGGAAATGTCGGACGGTTGGAGGGTCGTAGGGGCAGGGTCTCGGCTAACCGGCTTTGTCCAACAACGCCAAACTCAGGTCGTGCTGTTCGACCATGCGGCCCGTGACCACGTATTCGGTCACGCGCTTATACGACGGCACGTAGTACATCAGGTCGAGCATCAGCTCTTCCATAATCATGCGCAGTCCGCGCGCGCCGACCTTGCGTTCGAGCGCTTTCTTCGCAATAGCCTCGAGCGCGTCCGGCTCCATCTTGAGACGGATCTTTTCGTACTCAAACAGCTTCTGATACTGCTTAAGCAGCGAGTTCTTCGGCTTGGTCAGGATCTCGACCAAGGCGTCTTGGTCAAGGTCGCCCAGGCAAGCCACCACCGGTAGCCGGCCAACGAACTCGGGGATAAATCCGTGAAGGATCAGATCCTGCGGCTGGGCTTTCGAGAGCAACCCGAGGTCGCGTTCTTCCTCGGCGATCGGGCGAACCGACTTCTTCGCCTTCTTTTCGACAACCGCCGAGCGAAAGCCGACCACGCGCTCGTCCACGCGACGCGCCACGATCTTCTCGAGTCCAACGAACGCACCGCCACAGATGAAGAGAATGTCTTTCGTCTCGACCGGCGTGAACTCTTGATGCGGATGCTTGCGGCCGCCTTGGGGCGGAACGTTGGCGACCGTGCCTTCGAGGATCTTCAACAGCGCTTGCTGAACGCCTTCGCCCGACACGTCGCGGGTAATCGACGGGTTCTCGTCCTTGCGGCTGAGCTTGTCGATCTCGTCGATATAAATGATGCCCTGTTGCGCGCGCTGGACATCGCCGTCGGCCGCTTGCAGCAGCTTGAGGATGATGTTCTCGACATCCTCGCCAACATAGCCGGCCTCGGTCAGGGTCGTTGCGTCAGCGATCGCGAACGGGACATCGAGGATCCTCGCCAGCGTTTGCGCCAGCAGCGTCTTGCCCGTTCCAGTCGGGCCGATCAGCAGGATGTTCGACTTCTGCAGCTCAACGTCGCTGGCCGTGGTCGTCTGCGCCCGCTGCTTTGCAATCAGAACTCGCTTGTAGTGGTTGTAGACCGCGACCGCCAGCTTTTTCTTGGCGGAGGTCTGCCCGATCACATATTGGTCGAGCTTCTCTTTGATCTCTTGCGGCTTGGGAAGCGAGTAAATACTCGGGCCGGCGGTCTCGGTGCGGTCGTCTTCGAGGATCGAGTTGCAGACCGCGACGCACTCATCGCAGATGTAGGACTTGGGGTAGTCGCCTGGGGTTGAGATCAGCTTCCCAACTACCTCTTGGCTCTTGTGGCAGAAGGAACAACGTAGGGTGTCGTCGGCACCGCTTCTCTTCACCTAGTTCTCCTTGCCAATCCGAACACTCTCCCGATTGTCGTACTCAAGATTTCGAAACCGCAATCGAACACTTCCCATCCTATCAGTCCGGCGAACGGGAAAGGGTAGGGCGTTTTCCGAATACCCATCGACCGGAGTGAACCCCAAGCGTGAGACAGTCGAAATCGGGACAGGTTACCATTCACCGCAAAACGCTTGCCTTCTTCGCTGTATCGTCGCACGCTGGTCCTAGCCGGGGAAGCGGAAGCGGGCTCTGCTGGAGAGCAACCCGCCAAGGAATACCCGGCCGCAAACTCATCAAGACGATGAGCGCCGGGGGCGGCCGCCAAGGTCGCTCCCGGCTTCTCCAACGCCGGCGATGTCTCCCTGCCCGCCCAGGGCCCATCGGATTGATAGATTTGCCTATGCCTCTCAAAACTCATACTTCGGATTCCTCGCTGCTGTTGCCGCCGGCCGCGCCAGCGCTTCAAACTCCGCCGGCGGACGATATCCCAACGCCGAATGCAGCCGGCGTTGGTTGTAGATCTCATCAATGAACTCGCCGATCGATGCGCGCGCCTCGTCAAGCGTGCGATAACGCTGCAACCAAACCTCCTCCGCCTTCAACGTCTTCATGAAACTCTCCGCCCGCGCGTTGTCGTAGGGGTTGCCGCGGCGGCTCATCGAGATGATCGCGCCGTGCTGCTCCAGCAGCTCGACATAGGCGCTCGAAGCGTACTGTACGCCTTGGTCGGAATGATGCATCCACCCCGCGGCAGGGCGTCTGAGCTCGAGCGCATCGCGCAACGCCCCTACAGCCAGCTCAGCTTTGAGCGTCGTCCCCAGCCGCCAGCCGACCACGCGTCGCGAGTAGGCGTCCAACACCACGGCGAGGTAGACGAACGCCTCGCGCAAGCGAATGTAGGTGATATCGGATTGCCACAACTGATCGACGCCGTCCACATTCAGGTGCGCCGCTAGATTCGGATAAACAGGTAAGAAGTGGTTCGAATCCGTTGTTAGCACGAAGCGCCGCTTGAGTACCGCCAGCAAGTTGTCCTTACGCATCATCCGCAGGACCTTTTTGTGATTGACGAGGAAGCCTTGGCGGCGCAGCTCGGCCGTCACGCGGCGGTAGCCGTAACGACGATTCTCGAGCGAAATCCGCTGCATGCGGTCACGCAATTCCATGTCGCACTCGGCGGGCGACGACACGGCGAGCCGGCGATAGAACCCGGCGCGATTCACGCGTCCGAGCTCGCAGGCGTGTTCGACGCTGAGCGAGCCTTTGGCGCTGATCTGCTCGACGATGGAGTAGATCCGCTCGCGCCACCGGCGTCGTTGGTCGGGGCTGCGAGGTTCAAGGCGCGAAAGGCTTGTCCGAAAAAATCGAGCTCTGCGGCTTGTTTGCCGAGCAGTCGTTCGAGCTCTGCGATGCGTTCGTCGCGCGGATCGCGAGGGATCTTGGGCGGCGCCGAGCGGCCGGGTTTCGGCCGGCCTCGCCGCCGGCTCAAGCCGTTGACGCCTTCCTGGCGATAGGCGTCCCGCCAGCGGTACAGCAGGCTGCGCTTGACGTCCAACTCGCGGCTTAGCGCTGTGCCGCTCTGGCCGGCTAGGAGCCGCCTGGCGGCGGCTTCCTTGAACTCCACCGTGAACTCCCGCGGCTTGCGCGGCTTGAGACTTTCCATCCTGGACTCCTTTCCATTCGCTGAAATTCGTCCCAAATTTCAATGTCTCATTTTTAGGGTTCACTCCAGTTCACTCCAGACTGTCGCGAGGCCCATAATGAGGACACGATGATTTGGCGCACAACAGTCCTCGCCCTGGCGACCTTCATCGCGTTCACCCCAACGGCGTCAGCGGAAGACGAAGATCCCTACGCCAAGGGTTGGCAAATCTACATGGCCGCCCGCGAAACAGCAGGCGGAGGACCGGGCGGAAAACAGCTTGTCGACTACACCTTCGACCTTGTCACCGAGCTCAAGACAAACGATCAAACCGTCCAGTACAACAGCACGCTGGCTCTGATCGTCCCGTACTACCAAAGGCAATCAATCAGCTCGCCGATCGGCAAGACCGTGATGATCTTCGATGGGAAACAAGCCTGGCAACAGACGGTACGCGGGGAGCAGCATCTTCCGCCGTCGATGGTCGGCACTCATCGGGCCACGATGGACCGCTCTCACATCCTGCTCGGGCCGCCTCCGACAAGGGACGCCGTGCACTATCTTCGCGACGAAGAAGTCGCCGGCCGCATGACCCAAGTGATTCAGATCAACGACGTGGGCGGGACGCCTTTGCGTCTTTTCGTCGATACCGAGAACGCCGACGTGCTCAAACACGTATTCGTCGGCGACGTCCCCGGCGGGGGCATGGCGCAGGTCGAGGAAATCTTCGACGGATTCGTGGATGTTGGCGGATTCCGCTGGCACACTGAGAAAACGGTCCTGCGGAACGGCAAGGAGGCGATTCGATCGGTGACGTCGAACCTGGAGGTGAACGTCGGACTGAAGGTCGAGGATTTGCTGCGCTAGCGTAGGTCGCCACAAAACGGATTTCGCGCAAAGGCGCAAAGTACGCAAAGAACGCGCAAAGGAAGAGCGGGGTCGTGTCTTCTTTGCGCTCCCTTTGCGTTCTTTGCGCCTTTGCGCGAAATTCAGGTGGTCGCGTCCCAGCTGTCGGCCTTTCGGTATTCCTCGAAGCACTTGTCGAGACCCGACCGGCCGGGTTGAGACAGACCGTGCTCCATCCCCAGAACGCCCTGGTATCCGAGCTCGTAGATTCGCCGAAAAACCTGCGAGTACCGGATCTCTCCGGTCCCGGGCTCTTTTCGTCCAGGGACGTCGCCCACTTGAAAGTAGCCGATACGGTCCCAGTGTTTCTCGATGTTGTTGATCAAGTTCCCTTCCGAGATCTGCTGGTGGTAGATGTCGAAAAGGATCTTGAATTGGTCCGACCCTACGCCATCAACGATCCGGGCGGCGTGGTCGGAAGTCACGACGTGGTAGCCGGGATGGTTGACCAGAACATTGAGAGGCTCGAGCACGAGCGTGAGGTCGAGCCCCTGGATCATGTCGACCGCGCGCTTGATTCCCTCGATGACGTTCGCCGTCTGGCGTTCGAGCGACATGTAATCGACGCTCAATCCAGTGGTGACGGTGCACCACTTGTTGCGCATGATTTTGTGATACTCGATCGACTTCTCGACATCGGCGAGGAAGCTGGCGTGGAACTTCCTGTCGACGAGCGCGTCGCCCTTCCAGCCCTGTGAGTTGACGACGAAGACGCCCATCTCCATGTCTAGCTCGTCCATCCGCCTCCGTAAGGTTTCGGCCTCTTCGAGGGTGTGGTTGCCGTAGAGGCGGTTGTATTCGAAGGCCCGGAACCCGTAATCGTGGTAAATCTCCATGTGCTCCTGGACCGACGCTTCGTCGCCGAGCATCGACATCTTCGGCGCGTAGCGGAGTTTCCACTGGTGGGTCTTGGCGGTTTCCGGCGGAGGCGCCTCGGTCTCGTCGGACGCACATCCGATGGCTGCCGCGCCGGCGGATGCGGAGATGATTTGGCGGCGTGTCAGTCCCATGGCTGGACCTATCATATTCCGAATGCGCTAGCCCCGGCGTTGGCTCCGAACTGGGCCAAGTCGTCGGGAGTGAGGCCGAGTCGCGCGGCGTGATCGAACTCGTCGGCCAGAGTCGTGCGGAAGAACGTTGGGTCGTCGGTATTCAGCGTGATCTTCACCCCCGCGGCATGTAGCGCCGGCAGCGAGTGCTCTTGGTAAGACGAGTAGACGCCGGTCTTGACGTTGCCGGTGAGGCAGACTTCGAGCGGAATGCCCCGCTCGGCCAGATAGTCAACAAGAGCCGGGTCTTCGATCGAGCGGACTCCGTGGCCGATGCGGTCCGCCCTCAGCACGCGTAGGGAGTCCCAAACACTCTCCGGCCCGGCCGCCTCACCGGCATGGACCGACAGTCCGAGGCCCTCGCTTCGCGCCAAGTCATAACAGCTCACGAACTGAGCCGGCGGAAACTCCCGCTCGTTGCCGCCGATCGTGATGCCGACCCAGCTCTCGGGACGCACGCGCAGCATCTCACGCAGGGTTCGCTCACATTGCTCGGGGCCAAGGTTGCGGATCAAGTCGACAATCCAGCGGATCTCGACGCCCGGCTGCGAGGCGACCTCGTCGAGGACTTCGGCGATCCCTTCGATGGGGACGCCCTGCATCGTGTATTCAAAGACCGAGACGGTGATCTCGACGTATTCGAGCCCTTGCGCCTCGAAGCCGGCCCTGACCGCCTCGGCTAGGCCCCGAAAGTCTTCAATGTCGCGAATGAAGTAGGCGCTGAACAGGTACGAGCGCAGGAAGGTCTCGAAGGAGTCAAAGGCGAAAAGGAAATCGGGGTCGTCGGCGCCGTGCTCGATCGCGGGCAGTAAGTGCGGGCAGCCGCGAAAGGATTCCATAAACCGCTCGGGGGCGGTCGAGAGAGCTTCTTGGACCGTGTACTTCTTGAGCTGGCGTCCGAAGAACTCGAGCGGCATGGCGCCGCGCAGGTGGACGTGAAGCTCGGTTTTGGGGGTCATTCGGGTTGGCCGTAGCCGGAACCCGCTCCCTGGCGGTCGCGGCTCTGACGTCGCGTTTCAAACGACAGTCGCGGGCGTCAGAGCCGCGACCGCAAGGGAGCGGGTTCCGGCTACGGCTGGCGATAGTCGATCCACATCGGGCTCGCCCAGGCCATGTGGTCATTGTCCTGGATCACCCGCACGTAGTAGTAGTGCTCACCCGGCTCGACGTCGCGGTCGGTGTAGGTCATCGACAGCTCCCGGACTCCCGGGTGGCCAGTGTAGACGATTTCGTTGTCTTTGATGATCGCGATCTCTTTGATGCGGTCGGTCCCGATCACCGCAATCTCGAGCCTCGGGACCTGATCCGACCCAAACGCCTCTCCCATCGCGTGGCCCTGGCATTGGAAGTCGACGATGATGTTGTCGGTCGCTGCGTAAGTGCGGCGATCGTACAGCGAATCCCATATCGCACCGTAAGTCCGCTCAGGCGTATAGACCGCCGCGTACGACATATGGGTCGAACGATGGTCCGAGCTTGCGATGAAGCCCATCTTGTAGCCCTTCGCCAGCGCGTTCCAGATGTAGCCCTTTTCACGAATCGCGCCAGATGTAATGTAGCCCCCGACGAGTATTTGTTCCGCGAGGGCCGAGCGCGGCGCGCCATAGTACTCATACGAATCACGATTGCCTTGATACATCTCCACCAGGCGCTCGACCTTTTCGTCGTTGTAGCGCCAGTCCGTTCCCATCTGAGTCGCCGTAGTGTGCGGGATGCTGATCGCGGTCGGCTTTGACTCACCTGCCAGGAGCTTCTCCCAGAGCTCGACCATGTCCTTCTCATCGACGCCGATCGAGCGGTCGCCGGGCTTGATCCGCACTCGTTGATACCCGCGTCCCCGCGAAACGATGTTGCGATGCCCGTCCGGGTAAGAGACCGTACGCTCATAGTTGAGCATCGGATAAAAAGCTCCGGGAACCTTATATAGGTCAACGGCTTTATCAACCCAGCGCCAGATGTAGTCAGTAACATCGTTGCTCGTCATCAGATGCTCGGACGGTCCAAGAAAATCCATCCAGGCGACGTCGATCGCATAGCGGTAAACGTCGTAGAGCGAGCCGTCGCTCTGGCCGTCAAACGACAGGTCGGTATGACGATGAAGATCCCCCCACGTGACGTTGTACTTCTTACCCGCCACATCCATTTGATAGGTCTTCCACAGCGGCGCCACCAGGGCTGGGACGTTGTCAGCCACCCGCTCTGGAGCCGAAAAACCATCACCGCCAATGAGAACCTCGCGATCGACCCCGCCGCCGGCTGTGCGGTCGAGCTCGATCTTGCCGACGCGTACGTCGTACTGGTTGTAGCGCTCATCGCTTCGCTGGTAGCCAAGCCCGTCGCCTTGCGAGGCAACCCATAGGTCGCCGTTCTTGTCGATCGCCGCGCCGGGGCGCTGATCGATGCGACCGTCGGAGAAGGTCACCTTAATCGGCGTCGTCCAGCCTTCGCCGTCGAACATCGTGGCCATGAACATCCAGTACGGCAATACCGACGCAAAGGCGCGAGCGGGCCGATTGGTCCGTCCGATCGCGCGGGTTCTCACGATCGCCCAGATGCGCCCGCGCCCATCGACTTGCAACTCGGGCAGCTCCGTGAAAACTTGATAAGAGCTCTCGAGCCCCAGCGTCATCCGGCTGCCCAGGAACGGCCCCGGCGGGAATTTCTGATCGAGCGGCCGCGCGGGCTGCACGAGCCGGCCTCGTTCGAGAACTCGCACTTGGACCTGGCGTTTGAAGTAGAGACCGCTCTCGTCACGCAGCAGTCCATTGATGCCGTGCTGGTCTTTGCCCCAGTTCTTGCCGCCGTTGTCGTAGGCCATCCAGAGGCGATCGCGGTGGTCGTAAACGAGACTGACGTGCGCTTCGAAGTCCTCGCTGTCTGTAATGCGCTCGAGGGGCCCGAGCTTACCGTTGGTCCAGCGACGCAGAAAGATATCGTAGTTGCCGTGGCGGTAGCTATCCCAGGCGATCGCCGCCTCGCCGTGTGAGTTCATTGCGATCGAAGGCTCCCAGTCGCTCGCTGGGTGCTCGGTGACAGCCTGCTCGCGAGTCCACCGGTTGTCCTTGCGGCGTAGCAGCGAGATGTTGCCGCCACGCTTGCCGGGGGATTGCCAAACCAGGTACACCTCGCCGTCCGGCGTGGCCGCCATCCGCGGAAACATGTCCGTTCCGGGGGTGCTGGTGAGTTGCTCGACTTCCGACCAGCCGCCTCCCCGGAAGGAGCGCGCGTAAAGGTCGACCGCGCCATTGACTGTTCCCAGCCAAACGGCGAGCAGGGAGTTGGGGGCGGTCGAGATCAGCTCGACCTGGTTGTAGTCACCGTTTTCCGGGGTGATATCTTGCGCGGCGGTCCAAGTTTCGCCGTCGGTTGAGGAGCGAACCCGAACACGTTCTGTCTTGTTGTCCGAGGCGATCCAGGCGACCCATACGCGGCCGTCGGGGCCAGAGGTTATCGCGGGCTGATCTTCGTTGGCAAGGCTCTCGGTAACCAGCTCAGCCCGCGGAGAGCGCTCGACCCGGATACGCCCGTCGAGTAAAGACTGCGGGCGCTGGTAGGGGACCGAACCCGCCCGGAACTCGGCATCGCCGTTAGCAGTCTTGACGCGTACGGTCGTCGAGTCGGGACCGTCGACGTCGATGACAACGCCCTTCCAGCGCGACTTGGGGAAAACGGCGCGCTCTTGCGGGAGCAGGTTGATGTTGCCATCCCACTGGCTCCCTGCTTGCCATGACGTGTCGTCGTGCGACTCCTCGGGCCCTAGATGGTAGGGGCCCGCGATCGTAACGGATCCGCCCTCCGCCTCAACCGACCCCGACCAATCGCCGGCTTCGGCATCGGCGCCGCCGAAGAGAACCCTAAAACGGTGCTGGGCCGGGAGTGTAACGGCAACGAGCAGAACGAGGACGACTAGACGCGACATAACCCTCAATCATAGTAGGGACGACGCATGCCTTGCCCGGCTTGCGGCTTGCGCTTGTCCGAGGAAAGCGAAGTTCGCGGCATGGATCAGATCATCCACGGCGAAGAGGGCTCCATCTTCGAGCTAGAGTAGGTTTTCGCGGGGCGAGGTTCGACCTCACCCCGCGACACTCCCTCGCACGATGCGCGCACACACGAGCCCCCCACCCAAGTGAAGGCCGCCCTGGTCGACAACCCGACAAGCGATTGACCCTCCAGACCAACGTTCCCACGGGGTTACTCCTCCAGCGGGCGCAGGCCATCTGAAACAATCATAGCCCCGGGATTCATCCCGGGGAAACCGACCCGCTAGGCGCCCTTCTTCCGACATTCGGGTGCGATTCCGCGCAGCGGCTGCTTTTGAACAGCCCAGCACCTAGGTAACACTTTTCCCCAACCACATAGGTAACAGTTTAAGGGTTGAACCAAGAGAAGGTTCTTTGCACGAAATCCTTCCCGGAAACGCTCGGGGGGCGCCGGGGGAGCGAGCCCGTAGGGCGAGCGGAGGAGGCGCCCCCCGAGCGTTTCCGCCGCAGTCGGTGCTCCCCCCTGCCCGGCCGCGGGCCCTCGAATAGGCTACGCTCGAGCCAGTCCAGCTCCAGCGGCCCAAACCAGACCGCCCAGCCGTGCTCATGCTCTTCCAGGCCCACCGTCTCGCCCGCCAAGGTCTCGCTGAGAAACAACTGACGCCCCAGCAACCCAATGTCGCCCTTGCTCTGCACTCGCCGCGGCAGCATCCGATCCGGATACTCCAGCTCCGGCAAGCGCTCCGGATACGGCCTCCACGACGGCTGATACACGCTCGCCGGCGTTGCCATCGCTAGCGACTCGTGCGGACGCTCCTGGTTGTAGATCTGCCGAAAACGATCGAACGCCCGCTGTTGCGCTCGCAAGTTGCGCTCCGGCGGCGTCGCCGTCTCGGCCTTGAGCGTCCGATGCATGCGCTCATGACGCCCGTTTTGCTCAGGGTGTCCGGGGTCGATTCGCTGCAGTTGAATCCCGAGCCGGATCCACCACACGCTGAGCCGCGAAAGCCCCGCCAAGCCCGTCGAGGCGAACGGCGGACCGTTATCGGAAAGGATCCTCGTGGGCAGGCCGTACTCCCGGAAAGTCGCTTCCATCAGCGGCCGCACGTGCGCCGTGTCGCTGCGCGCGACCCTTTGACAACGCAACAGATAGCGGCTCGCCGTATCGGAAATCGTCAGCGGATCGCAGCGTTTGCCGTCGCCGGTGTCGAACCAACCCTTGAAATCGATCGCCCAAACTTGGTTGGGCGCCTTGGCGCTGGTGAGCTTACTGGAAGGCGTGGCGTGGCGCCGGCGCTTACCGGGGTGGGTGAGTCCGTGGCGTTTCAGCAGCGCCCCGATAGTGGAGTGCGCCGGCCAATTGATGTCAGGGTTGGTGCGCTCGAGTCGCGCTTTGAGCTTGTCTTCGCCCCAAGTGGGATAGCGCGCCCGCAAGGCCAGGATCTCTCGCTCGATCTCGGCGGGAAAGGCTTGCGCTTGCCGTTTGGGCGCTTTGGATTGATCGGCCAATCCGGCGACGCCTTGTTGGGCGTAGCGATCGAGCCATTTGTAGCCGGTCTTGCGGCTGACGCCGAAGCGCCGACAGACGGCGGCCATGGCATCCTCCCGGGTTAGAACCTCTTGAACGAATCGCAATCTTTCGTCTTGCACACGGGTCTCCTTCCATCCCAAAACAAAAGTCCTCCTTTTGTTCTAGGATGCCAATGTGTTACCCATGTGATCGGGGAATTGTGTTACCTATCTGCCCGGGCTATACCCTCGGTTTCCCCGGGATGAATCCCGGGGCCTGGAGTTTCTACATTTGTGGACGGGGGAGGGCCATGGTTGAGGTAGGTCGGTAGATGGTTATTGACATACCGACAGGATTGAGCTATTCTGTTCTTGGCCCCGCTCGGCGCCGCTGCCTATGCCCGACGATCTCCGCGATACTCTTCTGGAAACCCTAGAATCAGCCCTCGATGCTCAGCTGCGCGCCGTTCGTCGGCTGCGATCGAAACCCCCTCCCCGGCCCAAGCGCCCTTCGCCTCAAGGTATGTCTCAGGTCGATATGGCCCATGACATACTCGCCGGAGCCGAGCGTCCGCCGCATATCGCGGAGTTGATCGAGGGCATTCAGGCCAGGTTTTCCCGTGCGGTTGACCGCGAAAGCCTCGTCTCGGCGCTGTCGAAGAAGATCGCTCGCGGCGACCGTTTTGTGCGCACCGCGAAGAACACTTTCGCGCTGCGTAGCCCGGATTAGCTACGCGGCCCGGATTAGCTGTCCCCTGGAGGTTCCCATGCTGCTTCCTCAGTTCCTGTCGATCAGCGCTGATTGGAGGCGCGCCTTTCCCCAGCAACGCACGCATCGACGCGCGGTGCGCCAAGGCCTGGGAGGCCTGGTTTGCCTGGGCCGCCGCACGCTTTCGCGCATTATTTGGACCAACGGCGGTGAGCAAAACAGCTGGAGCGCGGACTGTTTTTTGCACGAGCGCTGCAAGTGGCGTCCGCAAGAGTTGTTCGCGCCGGTGTGGAAGCGCGCCTTGGGGTTTTGCCGCTCACGGTTGGTGGGCGTGGCGATCGACGACACGCGCTTGCGCAAGACGGGGCGTAGGATCAAGCAGGCGTTTTATCAACACGATCCGCTCTCGCCGCCGTTTCACGCGAACTTGATGCTGGGGTTGCGCTACTTGCAAGCGTCGTTGTTGGTTCCCTTCGATCGCGGCGGCAAGACCGGCGCGCGGGCCTTGCCGGTGCGTTTTGAATGTGCGCCGGTTCCCAAGCGTCCCGGCAAACGCGCCGGCGACGCCGAGCGAGAGCAGTACGAACAAGCGCGCAAGCGCTGTCGCATCTCGCAACGTTTAGTCGACATGATGGCGCCGCTGCGGGCTGCGCTGGATGCCGCCGGCGGGATCGCCAAGAAGATGGTGTTGTCGCTTGACGGCAGTTTCAGCAACCGCACCGTTTTCCTGGCGCCGCGCGATCGCACCGAGCTCATCGCTCGCACGCGCCTGGACGCTGTGCTGTGCAAAGCCGCGCCGACCGGCTCGCGACGCTTCTATGGGGTCGAAAAGTTCCGCCCCGAACAGGTGCGCCGCGACGAGACGATCGTCTGGAAAACGACCAAGCTATTCTACGGCGGCAAGCGCCGCAAGATCCGTTATAAAGAGGTCAACGAGGTGTACTGGCAGGGCGGGGCGCGGCGCACGCCGTTGCGTTTGTTGGTGGTCGCGCCGACCCCCTATAGCAAGCGCCTTTCGAGCAAGATGTACTACCGCCAGCCGGCGTATTTACTCACGACGGACCTCGCCAGCCAGGCGCGCGAGCTGTTGCAGATCTATTTCGACCGTTGGCAGATCGAGGTGAACCACCGCGAAGAGAAGGACACGTTGGGCGTGGGACAGGCGCAGTTATGGAGCGAGACGGCGGTCCCGAAGCAACCGGTATTGGCGGTGGCGGCGTACAGCGCTTTGCTGCTGGCGTCGTTGCTGGCGTATGGTCCGGGGCGCGGAGAGGCCTATGCGCCGCTGCCGAAATGGAGGAAAAAGGCAAAGAGGCCTTCTTGTCTGGACCTGGTGGCGCTGTTGCGGAAAGAAATGGTCGAAAACCCCGATTTGCTGGCTCCGCTGGGGCTCAAACCCTCCTGGCAGGCCTTCGGCGCCGCCGCTGACGGGTAAAATATGTAGAAACTCCAGACCCCGGGATGAATCCCGGGGCTATGATTGTTCGGCCAAGCGCCGCCGGCAGTCACAAATTTGTCGCGCACCCCCCCAAAGGTGATCGATGTGACCCCAGGTAGCGATGCGATAATAGATCGGATTTCCTCGTTTCTCGCCCTCCTCCATGCCGTCCGGGCTTCGTTCTTCCCATTCCCGCTAAACCACTGAGCTCGCTCCGCTTGCCGCGACTACCGTTTAGATTCTGAGGAAACTCCTGTTTCTGTTCTGTTTCGGTCTTCGCCGCCGGACATCCCTAGGGCGGCGCCCAGGGCGATCAGCGCCTTGCGGAAAACTCCGGTCTTGGATAGCGTTTCGACCTGCGCCGCCGCCCGTGCGCCCAGGTCGACCTTCACCGCGGTCGGGTTGCGTGAGATGGCTTCGAGGGTCTTGCGGAACTCGGCCGAGTCTTTGAATCGCTCGTCGCGATCCTTCGCCATCGCTTTGAGGATCACGTCGTTCATCGATTGCGGGATCGACGGCTCGAGGTCGATTGGCGGACGGGGCTCTTCTTCGATCGCCGCCTGCAACAGGCGGTAGGTATTGAGGTATGGGAAAGGCCTCCGCCCCGTCGTCGCTTCGTACAGGACGGCGCCGACCGAATAGATGTCCGAGCGGTGATCGACGTCCTGTTGGCCCCTGGCCTGCTCGGGCGAGATGTAGAACAGCGACCCAAGCACAGCCCCAGGCTGAGTTAAGCCGCTTTCTCCGTCTATCTTTGCTAGCCCGAAGTCCATCAACTTCAGGGTGCCGTCGGTGGTCACCATGATGTTCTCGGGTTTGATATCGCGATGCGTCACGCCGCGGGAGTGAGCGTGCTCAAGCGCGGTCAGGGCCTGGACGCCGTAACGCAGTCCCTGACCTGGGCGAAGCGGACCATCCGCGAGGAGCTTGTCGAGCGAGTAGCCCTCGATGAGCTCCATCACCATGACGAGCTCATCGCAAGCCCACAGAGCGTTGTGCACCGCCGCGATGTGCGGATGCTCGAGTTGGGCTTGGAGCTTGATTTCGCGCAGGAATCGTTCAGCGACACGGCTGGACTCGGCCTGCCCGCGCAGCAGGACCTTCATCGCCTCGACGCGGCCCGTGATTTCGTGCTCGACCTTGAAGACGCAGGCCGCGCCGCCGGCGCCGACCGTACCGACAATGCGGTAGTCGCCAACTTGGTCGCCGATTTCGAAGCTCATCGCTTTCAGGTTTGTGTGAAAACGATGCAACGTATTCACACACATTCTTCTTCGGAACGGAGGGCTGGCTTCAGTTTGAGAGAAATCCGATCGGCGGGTCTCGGGCGGAAGACCTGAGTCGGCCACGGGCATTCACCGCAGGAGGGTACTGTTACCCTCGGTCCGTTGTCCGTTGTCCGTTGACCGTTGTCCGTTGACCGGAAGAGGGCTGCCCGATTGGCGGCGGCAGCTGGGCGGGCAGCCCTCGGTCGGTCCGCTGTCCGCGGTTAACGGTCAACGGCGGTTTGAGATACTTGGTCGTATCGGAATTCGATGAAACCTGAATACGGGTGGCAGCGTCGAACTTGACGATGGCTACTCTGACTGCAACATTACCCGGACACGTTTTGCCTGGCCAGATGGCGGCCGCCGGCCGCGCCACGAAAAGAGTGCCTTACCGAGACACTCCCGAAGCGGAGGTCGTTCGCCGCGCCCAAGCAGGCGATCAGGCCGCATTTCGCCAGATCGTGGAGAAGCACCAATCGAAGGTGCTATCGATCGTCTACGGAATCGTGCGCAATCGCAATGACGCCCAAGACATCTCCCAGCAGGTCTTCACCAAGGTCTACTTCTCGCTGAAGGGCTTCGATTTCCGCTCTTCGCTGGTGACCTGGATGTACAAGATCACCGTGAATGAGTGCTACGACTACCTGCGTAAGCGCAAGGTCCGCAAGCTGGTTTACGAGAGCGACATGGGCGTTGATGACGAGCGCACGATGGAGAACTCGCGGCTCGTAGTCGAGAGGAGTGCGTCGATCGATCGGCGAACCGAGAAACGCGACTATCTGTTGAAGCTGCTGAGCAAGGTTTCCGAGGAGGAGCGCATGCTGCTGATTCAGAAAGAGGTCGAGGGCTTGACGGTCGAAGAATTGTCGCGTGAGACGGGCCTCAACGAAAATACGATTAAGGTAAAATTATTCCGCGCCCGCCAGAAGTTGGTGAAGGCCGCGGGCAAGCTCGACAGGGCGGTGGCGTAAGAACGGCGGTTGCGTGAGATGCACAGCTACATCAAAGAGCACCTAGAAGAGTACCTCGCGGGAGACCTGTCTCTCCCACGCCGGACGGAGTTCGAGGCCCTTCTCGAGAAAGACTCGAAGGCGCGGGAGTTGGTCGAGAGCTTTAGCGGGGGGGCGGATCTATTTGAGGCGATTCGCGTTGACGAGGACGAGCTGCTGTCGCCGGATCCGAGCTTCTATGCGCGGGTAAGCCGAGAGATCGAGGAAGAGAACGAGACGCCGTTCTGGCTGGTGTTCTTCCAGCCTCGGATGATCCGGCAGTTGGCGTTCGCTTCCCTGATGTGGCTCTTGATGTTGGGGTCGGTGGCGGTGATGACCGATGACCGGAGCTCGGAAACCACCCAGCTGGCTGATATGGTGCTGCGCGAACAGCCTCCCGATCAATACTACGTCAGGCTCGGTCCGAATCTCGAGCAGAACCGCGATTCAATGCTGACCGCGATGGTGGTCAGCTACGAGCAAGAAACTACGGACTAATGTCGGACGCGAAGCTCAGCGCCTGTCGGGGCAAAGCCCTCACCGTATTGGCGGTTGTATTCGTTGCCGGCGCGGCGCTGGGCGCGGCCGGCATGCGCGCGTTCGAGCACGGACCGGCCCATGCCTCTGTTCCGCCCGACCGGATTGTGGACGTGGCGGTTAAGGAATTGACGGCTCAACTGGAGCTGACGCCCGAGCAGGCTGAGCGGGTGAAGCTGATCCTCGACGAGTCGATCATGCTGGAGGCGGACCATTTCGCTCAGATCCGCGGAATCCGGGAGAACGGCCGCAGTCAGATCTTACGACTGCTCGACCATGAGCAGCGAGTGAAGTTCGACCGGCAGCTCTACCCGGTTGCTCAGCAGCGCTCGTACTAGATGGTCATCCGAAACGCGAAGGACAAGGCCGTCTTCCGCCCCGAGAAGATGGGCAAGGCGGACCTGGTTCGCGGCGATAACGTCTTTGCCGGCCTAAACTGCTTCGAGCCTGGCCAGGAGCACCAACTCCATACTCACGCAGGTCAGGACAAGCTTTACTACGTCCTGAAAGGCTCGGGAGAGGTGACTGTGGGCGATCAAAGCGAGACGGTCGGCCCGGGAGACCTCATCCTGGCGCGAGCGGACGAGCCGCACGCGATGGCGAATCCGGGGCCGGGGAAGCTCGTTGTGATGGTCGTGATGGCCCCGCCGCCCAAGACTTAAGAGCCCGATACGGAAAATTGCCGCCTGTTCAGTCACAATGGCTGACTTAGAATGAAACCCATGGAACCACCCCGAGATCTTTTGGAGCGAGTTTCTGTAAACCCAAGCGTTTGCCTAGGCAAGCCATGCATTCGTGGTACTCGCATCTGGGTATCGTTCATCTTGGAACTGCTGGCCTCGGGCGCCTCCGAGCCCGACATTCTGTCCCGGTATCCGCAGCTCGAATCAGACGACGTGCGGGCGGCGCTCACGTATGGCGCCCGGATGAGTCAGGAATACTACGTCGAGCTGCCCACCCCAGGATGAAGCTGAAGCTCGACGAGAATCTCAGCCATAGCTTTCGGCAGATTCTTGAGGAGAGCGGCCACGATGCCTGCTCGGTGTACGACCAAGGCTTGTCGGGCGCGGATGACGACGCTGTCTTCGAGCGCTGCCAGGCGGACGGGCGAATACTCATCACGCTCGATCTGGGCTTTTCCGACATCATCAGGTTTCCAGTCCGCGAGTCGCCCGGTGTAGTGATCGCGCGCTGCCGGGAGCCGCATAGTTGGGATAAGCTGGACCGGCTGGCGAGAGACCTGGCGATCTTCTTGGAGAACCGCTCTCCAGCCAGAGCCTTATGGATTGTCGAATCGGGTCGTCTTCGTGTCCGGGGCGACGCTCGAGTGTAACGATGCGAGAAAGCCTGCCCAATCGACTCCTTGTTTGCGCCCTGGCTGCTTTGCTGGGCCCGCTCCAAGCCGCTGAACCGCCGTCGTTCGCCGAAAAGACTCAGGGAATGAAAGCCCACGAAGGCTACTTCGACTTCTACTGGGATGCCAAGGAAGGTAAGATCTGGCTCGCGATCGAGCGCTTCGACGATGACTTCCTCTATGTCAACTGGCTAAGCCGCGGCCTGGGCTCGAACCCCGTCGGGCTCGACCGCGCGCAGCTCGGCGGCACCCGAGTCGTGCGCTTCGAACGTGTCGGACCGAAGATCCTCCTCAAAGAGCCGAACCTGCGTTACCGCGCGGTCACCGATGACCGGGATGAGGTTCGGGCTGTCGAGGAATCCTTCGCCGCGTCGGTTCTGTGGGGGGCGAAAGTCGAGGCCGAAGGCGACGGCAAAGTCCTGGTCGACGCGACGCCGTTTCTGGTCCGCGACTCGCAGGGAGTCGTGGAGCGCCTCAAGAGCGGCAACGAAGGCGACTACCAACTCGATGACTCGCGCAGTACGGTCCTTCTTGATCGCACAAGAGCCTTCCCTCGAAACAGCGAGTTCGAGGCGCTGCTGACCTTCGCCGGGACCAAGCCCGGCGGCAACGTCCGCGAGACCGCGCCGACCGCGGAAGCGGTCTCCCTGCAGGTTCATCATTCGTTCATTCAGCTTCCCCCAGCCGGATACCAGCCGCGCAAGTTCGACCCGCGCGCCGGCGGCATTCCGCTTACGTTCGCCGACTATGCGGCCGCGCTCGACCAGCCCATCGAGAAACGCTGGGTTCGCCGGCACCGGCTCCAGAAGAAGAACCCGAACGCCGCGAAGTCCGAAGCGGTCGAACCGATCGTCTACTATCTCGACCGCGGCGCACCCGAGCCTGTGCGCCAAGCCCTGCTCGACGGCGCCCGCTGGTGGAACGAGGCCTTCGAAGCCGCCGGCTACACGAACGCCTTCCAGGTCGAGCTGCTGCCTGATGGCGCGGACCCCCTCGACGTCCGCTACAACGTCATCAACTGGGTCCATCGCTCGACCCGCGGTTGGTCCTACGGGGCGTCGGTTGTCGATCCCCGGACCGGCGAGATTCTCAAGGGAGTGGTCACGCTGGGGTCGTTGCGCGTTCGGCAAGACCGGCTGCTCTTTGAAGGGCTCGCCTCGCTATCGCCGGTCGACCTGGCGCTGGCTCGGATCCGTCAACTCTCCGCCCACGAAGTCGGCCACACGCTCGGCTTCGCCCATAACTTCGCATCGAGCAGCTTCGGCAACGAGTCGGTGATGGACTACCCGGCCCCGCTGGTTCAGATCGACGACAACGGCGACTTGGACTTCTCCCAAGCCTACGGAGTCGGAATCGGCGAGTGGGACAAGATCACCGTGCGCTACGCCTACAGCGACTTTCCCGATGCTGCCGACGAAGCAGCCGAGCTCACGAAAATCATGGACGAGGCGATCGACCGTGGAATGCTTTTCATCAGCGACGCGGACGCGCGGCCCTTGGGCGCCGTCCACCCGCTCGCCTCGCTGTGGGACAACGGCGCCGACCCGGTCGCGGCCCTGCGCCAAACGATGGAAGTTCGCCGGATTGAGCTCGAGAAGTTCGGGGAAGCTTCGATTCCGGAAGGCGCCCCGATGTCGAACCTTGCTCTCACCCTGACGCCGCTCTATCTGCACCATCGCTACCAGGTCGAGGCGACGGCCAAGACATTAGGCGGCATGGAATTCCGATACGGCCTGCGCGGCGACTCGCAAACCGCTACTGAGGTCGTCCCCGCCGCCAGGCAACGTGACGCCTTGGCCGCCCTGCTTGAAACGCTCGATCCAAAGGCGCTTGCGCTACCCGATGAGATTCTCGCGCTCATTCCACCGCCCGCGTACGGCTACAACGACCAACGCGAGGCTTTCAAAAGTCGTGCTGGACGGTTTTTCGACCCGCTCGCAGCCGCGTCGGTGGCGGCGGACATCACCGTGGCGGTCTTGCTTGAGCCGACCCGGGCGGCGCGACTCGTGGACATCCACTCGCGGCTACCCGAGGCCCCATCGCTTGTGGAAGTCCTGCGCGAGCTCACAAAAGCCACTTGGCTGTCTGAGCAGTCGGCCGTCCAGGATCAAGTCAACGAAACCGTACTTCGACGAATGATCAGTCTCGCGTCGAACTCAATGGCTCCGGCATCCGTCCGCGCCATTGCCGAAGGCGCCTTAATCGAATTGCGTACACGCCTCACCGAGCGTTCGAGCGACCCAATGTCAGCCTGGGGAGCCCGCGAAATCGACCGCTTCCTCGCTCGTCCGCATATCGAGGCGACCCCGGCCAAACCGCTGCCCGCCCCTCCCGGCAGCCCCATCGGCATAGCCCGCTGACTCATAAACATTAACCCGGCTCGGACCCGGAGCCGCGACCGGAAGGGAGCGGTTGCCCGAGTCGGCGACGATAGTCGCGTTGGCGGGCAACCGCTTGCTTCCGCGCGCGGCTCCGGGTCCTCGCCTTCGCTGGTGGAGAAATGCGTTTTCGTGTCTACGGCGCCAAACCATGCGCGTTCAGAAACGCATCCGCCTGCGACGTCGAATCCAGGTACGCCTCAAAGTTGCGCGTGTAGTTGAAGAACCCGTGCGCCTCGCCCTCATAGGGAACCAGCTCGCACTCATTCCCGGTCTTCCTCATCTCGGCCTGAAACCGCTTCACGTTCTCGAAAGGCACGGTCGTATCCGCCGTCCCGTGGAAGATGATCGTCGGCGGCAGCCCCGGCCGCACATGGTGGACCGGCGACGCGGCGAGCTGGCGTGTCCCAAGCTTCTCAGCCCCATAGCCCTTTTCGGTCGTGTCGATCACGGGGTTGAACAACACCAGCGCCTTCGGCCTCGAACTAATCGAGCCATCCTCGGTCGGCTCCTCGAGCCCCTTGAGAACCGCTGTCGTCGCCGCAACATGTCCACCGGCCGAACCCCCGCCAGCGGACACCCGATTCGGGTCGATCCCCAGCTCCGCGGCATGCTCGTGCACCCAACGGATCGCTGACTTGCCGTCTTCGATGCAAGCGAACGGGTCGGTCCCGTGGCTGCTCTTGGTGCGGTACTGCGCGCTGATCGCCACCATGCCGCGCAAGGCGAACAAGCGACTGTGGGGGTAGAACTGCGCGGTCGTTCCACCAGTCCAGCCACCGCCGAAGAAGAACACGATCGCGGGCCGCCGGTCGCCACGCTCCCACCCGCGCGGCTGGAAGATGTCGAGCTTGAGGTCATCGCCCTCCACAGCTTTGTAGACGACGGTGCGGTCGGGCTTGAACTCCGGCGTCGGCGGCTGCTCCTGTTGGGCCATGGCGGCGGCGGCAACCATGATTAGCAAGATCAGGAGGTTACGCTGGGTCATCAGCATTAAGTTAGAACATCGGGAGGCGTTTGTCCTTCTCAGCCGACTCGACCGCCCCTTTAAAGTGGGCGCCGTCTAGCGCCCAGCGACCCTCCAGTTGGGATGATCCTGATGCTCGCGCTCCATGATCGCTTCGATCGCTTCGACGACTTTCGGGGCGCTACGGGCAATGTTGTACTTTTCGCCGGGGTCGCGCGAGAGGTCGTAGAGCTCGATCTGCCCGCTGAACATCGGCTTGCGCACGCCTTTCCACGAACCCATCCGTACCGCCTGTGCTGATTCGCCCTCGTAAAACTCCCAGTAGAGGAATTCGTGTTCAGCTTGCTCTCCCTCCCCGATCAGCTCCGGAACGAAACTGACCGAGTCAGCGTTCCTTATCTCGCTAGCCCCAGCCAGTTCGCCTGCCGTGGCTAGCAAGTCCCCGAAATACCCAATATGGTCGGAGACGCGTCCCGGCTGGATCTTCCCAGGCCACCAAGCGATCATCGGGACTCGGATGCCGCCCTCGTAGAGGTCGCGCTTCATCCCACGCAGCACACCTGACGGGTTGAATCTCACCGGGTCGTGTCCGGCTTCGTTGTGCGGGCCGTTGTCCGAGGTGAACATCACCAGCGTGTTCTCAGCTAGGTCTAGCTGCTCGAGAAGATCGAGCAACCTGCCGACTCCGCGGTCCATCCGTGTGATCATCGCGGCTTGACCCTTGTCGGCATCCGGCCAACGGAGCTCCGAATAGACGCCGTGGTCGGGAACCTCCGCCCCATCCCCGGTCCCGCGCGTGCCTTCGTTATTCGCGTGCGGGATGGTCAAAGGCAGGTAGAGAAAGAACGGCTCGTCGGTGTGGTCCCGGACCCAATCGAGCGCCTCGCGGACGAAAAGGTCGTGCGTGTACTTCTTGCGAACGGTCGCGTACCCGCCAGGGAAACCTCCGTATCTTCTCGAGTCGACTTCGACGACGTTGCCTAGCGGCTCCTTCTCACGCCCGCGCCATAGGAACTCCGGGTAATAGTTGTGCGCGTGGACTTGATTTAGGTAGCCGTAGAAGGTATCGAATCCCTGCTTCAGGGGGTGTCCCGGTTCATCGAGCTCCCCAAGACCCCATTTGCCAATTAACGCCGTTGCATATCCTGCCGACTTCATCACCTCGGCGACGGTGATGTCTTCATCACGAAGCGATTGCACCAGCATATCGGAGCTGCCGGCGTTGCCTCGGACGTGGGCGTGACCGATGTGTCTGCCGGTCATCAGAACACACCGCGATGGCGCACAAACGGTAGCTCCGGCGTAGAAGTCGGTGAAACGGATTCCCTCCGCCGCCATCTGGTCGAGACGGGGCGTCTGGATGATCTGTTGACCGTAGCTGCCGAGGTCACCGTAACCGAGGTCGTCGGCCATGATGAAGATGATGTTCGGACGCTCGGCGGCGCTAGCCCCCGCGAAGCTGCTCGCAACTAGGCAGGTGAGGATGGGGATGATTCGTTTCATGGGGCTTCGAAGTAGCTTAGCAGCGCTTATGATAGGCGCATGAAACGAAGCCTCTCCGCTGGCATCGCGCTTTTCATCATCGCCGCATTCGCCTGGATCGCCGTGACCCCCGCCCAACGCGCCAACGGCGACGACTACATGTCGACCCAGCTCCGCGCCGAAGTCGAGGCCCTCAAGAGCGATCTGCGCAGCGGCCCCACGACGCCCAGAAACTTCGAAGTCCGCATGCGCACGCTCTGGAAATGGATCAACGCCTATTCGCTGACCGGCGGTCCGGTTCCGGTGAACGCCACCTCGACGATCGGGGCCTGCGTGCTGGCGGTGACTGAGTGGAAGCGGGGCGGCAAGCCCCCCAGCCAAGGACTCCAACGTCAGATCGACCTCTACGGGGCCGAGTTCACCCTTAAAGACGAGGAGCCCAAAGCACTTGGAAAGGTCACGTTCAACGTAGAAGGGCCGCTGCCCACCGAGTCATGGCAGACGATCGAACAGACCTACACCGTCGGCGAGCGCCCCATCGAAGAAGGCGGCGTCATCATGGTCGCCCGCCAGCTCATGAGCGACGGCGGGACGATTCAAGCCGACGACCCGGCCGGAGACAACTACCTCTCGGCGCGGACTTCGAACCCGAATGTCCAGCTAGCGAAGACCACGACCCCCCTGTCGGGAATGCATGGCGGGTTCCGCGGCGCCGTGCCGATGCCCTCGTTCAAGCTGGCGAAGGGCAAGCTCAACCCCGGCGAGACCATCACCATCGTCTACGGCGACAAGTCGGGCGGATCGGAGGGCTACAAACAGCAGTCGTTCGAGAGCAAGCAGGTGATGCTGCCGATCTACATCGACCTCGACGTGCGCGAAAGAGCCGCCTCGTGATTGGTTTCGAGTCGTCGTCCGAGCCTTTCTTCCGCGACAACCCTCGCCCCTACCGCCAGTGGAGAGGCACGATCGCTCTCAAGAAAGCGACGCTCGCGGGGCTGAACGTGCTGAACTTCGACAACCGATTTACGGCCGCTGTGTTGAAACTTGTTGAACGTTTCGCTGTTGGCTGGGTTGGATCTGCATACGGGCCGAGTCACCGAGATCGTCCGAGACAGCCATGCCAGCGCCGACTTCATAGCGCTACTAGAGAAACTGGATGCTAACTATCCAGCTCAGACCCGCATCCGTCTGCTGCTCGACGACCACTCAGCACACCTCTCCAAACAAACCAAAGCATACTTAGATCTGCACCCCCAGCGATTCGAGTTCGTCTTTACTCCCAAGCATGGGTCTTGGCTAAACATCGTCGAGACCATGTTCAGCAAGATGGCGCGGACCATGCTACGCGGCATTCGAGTTGCCAGCAAGCTCGAACTGATCGCCCGCATCCACCTCTACTATGACGAGATCAACGCTGACCCCGTGATCTTCCGCTGGACCTACAAAATGGACGAGACTGCTGTTGGATAGATTTCAACAGAACGGATATCTAGATGCCACTTTTCCAGCGGCATCTCCGTTGCGGGGGAGTGCTCATACACCTTCTCGAGGTTGGGAACGGCGCTGTGCACGAAGATGTCACACCCGCCCAGTTTCTCAGCCGCCTCTCCGACCAGGGATTCCGCACGGGCGGCGTCGGAGGTGTCGCCCTGGACGATCACGGCTTCGGCGCCCGTGGAAGATACTGCTTCTCGCGTTCGGATCGAGCGAGCTCACAGCGACGCCCGCCAACGGGTTGATCAAATCCGGGGCCGAGACGCGAAGGTTCAGGTTCTGCGGCGGATTGAACCGCTCCTGTGTGTACGTCGCAGTGAAGATTTCACCATAGTGAATTCCGTAAGCGCCTCGCAGTACGCCCCAGTTATCGCCCAGTCGATAAGCAAAGCTGAAGCTCGGCGCGACGTTGTTGCAATCGCATTGATAGGGGACCTGCGACAGCTCATTCACCTCCGACGGGCGAGTGGCGAGCTGGTAGCGCAAACCGAAGTTCAACGTCAGTCTGGAGCTAGCCTTCCACTGGTCGGAGAGGAAATACTGCATCCTCCAGCTTCGGAAGCCGCGACGAGTGTTCCCAATGCCTTTGCGATAACCGCTCGGCGTGCCAAGCCGAAGGTTCGTAATGGCTGGCCGCCGTTGTCCGAGCTCGTCGAGAAAGTCGGCTCTGAACGTGAAGCTCCCGAGGTGCCCGGAACTCTCAATTCCGTTGAGTTGCTCTCGAAGCACTTCAAATCCGGCGATCCAGACATGACGGCTGCGGGTGTGGCGGACGAGCCCGGCGTAACGAAAATGATTCCGCGCCCGATCAAACGGAAAGCTCGACCCGCCCCCAAGGCTTCGTAACTGGCGGCCGGTCGAGATCGACGGGCCGAGCGCGGTCTCGTCTTGCACGATGAGCGACGTGACTCGGTTAAAGCCCACGGAGAAATCAGACGTCGTGGCCGCCGACCAGCTCCGGTTCCAGGTAACGCGACCGTCGTGGGAGCGCGTCGTGGTGTTGGGATTCTGCCCCTGCACGAGCTGAAACGCCTCCACGTTCTGAGTCTTGAATCGGTAACTAGATCTGCGTTCTTCTGAAAGCTATACAATACAACCATTGTCGTGGCAGAATGGTTTATGCCATTCGTCACAAACCGAGCGCCCTTGACCTTGTCTGATGAGCAGCGAGCGAAGCTCGAGGCTCTTCGACGATCGCGTAGCGAAGAAAAGCAGCGGGTTCTGCGCGCCGCCATTCTCTTGGACAGCGCCAGTGGAAACAGCGACAGCGCCGTGGCCGCTGCCAATGGCGTCCACCGGCACACGGTGGCCTTGTGCGCCCGCAAGTTCCTGCAGTTCGGTCTTGAAGTCGCCTTGGGAGAACTGCCGCGGCCCGGCCAAGCCCGTCGCATTACCGACGAGGCAATGGTCTGGGTGCGAAACCTCGCCTGTCAGAAGCCCAAGGATCTGGGCTACTCCTGCTACTCCTATGAGCTATGGACCTACGATCTGCTGCAAGGCTACATTCGCAAGCAAGCCGTCGCGGCCGGGCATCCCAGTTTGAGCCAACTGAGCCGGTCCAAGCTGCATCGCATTCTGACTCAAGGCGAGCTTAAGCCTCACAAGGTTCGCTACTACGTTGAGCGGCGAGATCCGGAGTTCGAAACGAAGATGGTCGAAGTTCTGCATGTCTACAAGGAAGTGGAGATCATCAATGCAGGCCTGCTGGAAGGCGCCCTCAAAGAGCCGCTCAGCGTTACGATTTCCTACGATGAGAAGCCCGGAATTCAGGCGCTGGCGACGACCACGCCGGACCGCCCGCCCGCTCCCAATCAGTACCCGAGCCAGCTGCGCGATTACGAGTACAAGCGGCTCGGAACGGTTTCGCTGTTGGCTGGGTTGGATCTGCATACGGGCCGAGTCACCGAGATCGTCCGAGACAGCCATGCCAGCGCCGACTTCATAGCGCTACTAGAGAAACTGGATGCTAACTATCCAGCTCAGACCCGCATCCGTCTGCTGCTCGACAACCACTCAGCACACCTCTCCAAACAAACCAAAGCATACTAAGCGTCCGTAAGCAAACAACCATAGCATTCAAAGCATTTCCGTCCTAGAATGGTTTAGTGGCCAGCGAGAGCGAGATAGCTGAGCGCTTCCGTCAGCTCGAGCCTTGGCTCGACGAGCGTATGCGGCGCTTGTGGGCGGCGGCGGAAAGCGCCGCGCTGGGACGCGGAGGGATCTCGTTGGTGGCGCGTGCAAGCGGCGTGTCGAGACGCGCCATCAGCGTGGGTTTAGCGGAGCTCAAGCAGCCGCCGGAGGAAGGGGGGCGTCGCCAAGTCCCCATTCGCCGTCCAGGCGGGGGCCGCAAGAAGACTCAGGCCAAGGATCCGGCCCTGTTGCGGGATCTGGAGAAGTTGGTGGAGCCTGGCACGCGTGGCGACCCGGAGTCGCCGCTGCGCTGGACCTGCAAGAGCGTGCGCAGGCTGGCCGAAGAATTGCGGCGCCGCGGGCATCAGGTGAGCCATACGCTGGTGGCCGAACTGCTGCATCAGCTCAACTACAGCCTGCAAGGGAATCGCAAGACCCGCGAGGGCTCGTCGCATCCGGACCGCAATGCGCAGTTCGAGCACATCAATGCCAAGGTCGAGGAATTCCTCGAGCTCTCTCAGCCGGCCGTCTCGGTGGACACCAAGAAGAAGGAACTGGTGGGGGATTACAAAAACGGCGGCCGCGAGTGGAGGCCGAAGGAGCGCCCGGAAGCGGTTCAGGCGCATGATTTCGGGAAGCAGAAAGATGTGCCCTATGGGGTCTACGACCTGGGGCGGGACGCCGGTTGGGTCAGCGTCGGAACCGATCATGACACCGCCGCGTTCGCCGTCGAAAGCATCAGGCGATGGTGGCACATGATGGGCCAGGCGTCCTACCCCGAGGCCCGCCAACTATTGATCACGGCGGACGGCGGGGGCAGCAACGGTTCGCGAGTACGGCTCTGGAAGTTGGAGTTACAGAAGCTGGCGGATGAAACCGGGCTGGAAGTCTCGGTCTGCCACCTTCCGCCCGGGACCAGCAAGTGGAACAAGATCGAACATCGTTTGTTCTCATTCATTACTCATAACTGGCGAGGCCAACCGCTGGTGAGTCACGAAGTGATCGTCAATCTGATCGCCTCCACCACGACCCGCAGCGGGCTGCATGTCCGCAGCCAACTCGACACGGGCAAATACCCCAAGGGGATCAAGGTGAGCCAAGCGGAGTTCGCCACGATTCGGCTGCGTCCCGACGCCTTCCATGGCGACTGGAATTATTCCATCACGCCCCGCCCATAATGCGACGGTTATTTCCTTGCGGACCCTTAGATCTGCACCCCCAGCGATTCGAGTTCGTCTTTACTCCCAAGCATGGGTCTTGGCTCAACATCGTCGAGACCATGTTCAGCAAGATGGCGCGGACCATGCTGCGCGGCATTCGAGTTGCCAGCAAGCGCGAACTGATCGCCCGCATCCACCTCTACTACGACGAGATCAACGCTGACCCCGTCATCTTCCGCTGGACCTACAAAATGGACGAGATCGCTGTTGGATAGGTTTCAACAGAACGCAGATCTAGTCAGCAAGCTGTCCGACTCGCTAAGAGCCTGATCCAGCCGCCCGCTGATCGCGTCGTTATCGATTTGCTGCGGCGCGTTGGTGTTGAGAGCCCGCGGGTTGATGTCAGTCCGATTGGGCGCGATGTCGGGGTACGAATCGATGATTTGCTGAACGAACTCGCGAGTCGCCGGGTCAGTAGCGAGCGGCGTTCGCTCATCGGGAGCCAGCACCAGCACGTTGCCATTCACGTTGCCGCGATCGCGCTGCTGGCTGCCGTTTATGGTGAAGTTCGCCCCTTTCCAAAGCGGAGCGCCAACTGTAAACCCGTAGTCGTTCACCCGGGCCGGCTGAACCTCGCCGACCTGAAAAAACGACCGCGCCGTGAAAAGGCTGTTGTTGTGGGACTCGTAAACGTTTCCATGAATCCCCGAGACGCGCGAAGGAGCCAGATGCACTTGTCCAGCCGGGGCTCCACCGAACTCCTTTCCGAAGTAGCCCTTGTCGGCGTCGAACTCGGTAACGATCGTCGCCGCCGTCCCCATGCGCTTGTTGATCTCTTTGAGAACGTTGTTGTCGGTGAGGGTTATTCGGACGTTTTCATTGCGCCGACTCTCCCCAGACGACGAGTCGACCTGGCCGAGCAGATTGAGCTTGGTCCGCTCTGCTTCGGCAGTTTGGTCGGGAGAATCGGCCTCCTCACCGGAAGGAGCGCTCGGGGCCGGTTCCGGGGCGTCGTCGCTTTTGGGCGGCGTCAGTCGGCCGGCGACGGCCGTCTCTGTCGCAGGGTCCCCTGCGTAGACCGCCGACGTGCACAAAACCAGCAGAACGATCGCTTGCCTACGCATTGCGAGGACCGATAGTGGCGCGACAGGATTGCTGTGGATGGATCAATCGACTCCCCAAGTCGAAGCCAATCACCCACTTAGGTTACCGCGAACTGCGGCCGGCCGCGGCGTGGTTTCGCTTCGCTCCCGCCCTGGAGCGCCTCAATGGCGCGGTCGAGCCGATCACGTCGCTCGACGAGCAACCGCAAGGCTTCGTTCGTGTCTGAGTCTGCCATCAACCAGGGCTACCATGCGCTAGAAACGAGCCCCTTATGTTGTATTTCAACAGCAATGTGGTCGCTACCCTAACTAATCGCGGGTAAAAAAGTTTATCCTAGCTAAGGGATGTCGGCCGCTCTTCTGGCATGGGTCGGAAACACGGACCTGCGAGCCGCGCAGTCTGATGATGAGCCCGGTATCGGCCCGATCGCACAGGCGCTCAGCACGCGACAGTTCGACGACGTCTATTTGCTTAGCAACTTCGCGGCAGACGTGACGGGTCACTACAAGAAGTGGCTGGCGGAGCAGACTACAACCTCAATCGCAGTTGAACCGGTCGTGCTCGACTCTCCTACGAACTTTGGAGCGATTCACCAAGCCGTCGTTGGTGTCGTCGAGAACATCTGCAGGCAATCGTCGCTGCCTCCCGAGCTCACCTTTCATCTGACCCCTGGAACACCAGCAATGGCCGCGGTCTGGATTCTGCTGAGCAAGACACGCTTCCCGGCTGAACTCATCGAATCCTCTAAGCAGCACGGAGTCGCCACAGTTTCGGCGCCTTTCGACGTTTCCGCCGAGTACCTCCCGAGCATGTTCCGACGTCTCGACGAACGTCTCACGGCGCTCTCGGCAGGACTGGCGCCGGAATCCCCCGAGTTCGATGCGATCATACACAAAAGCGCGCAGATGAAGCGCGTGATCGCGATGGCTCGTCGGGTCGCACCTCGTCGGTTGCCGGTCTTAATCGAAGGCGAGAACGGCACCGGCAAGGAACTGCTCGCCCGCGCGATCCACAGGGCGAGCCCCAGAGCGGCAGGCTCGTTCGTGGCGGTCAACTGCGGAGCGATACCAAAGGAGCTGTTCGAGGCGGAGTTTTTTGGGCATCAGAAAGGAGCGTTCACCGGAGCTTCAATTGCAAGGCCGGGGCACTTCGAGCAGGCGAATGGTGGAACACTCTTCCTTGACGAAATCGGAGAGCTGCCCCTCTGCGACCAAGTCAAGCTACTGCGCGTCCTCCAAGAGGGCGAAGTTACCCGGCTGGGATCCAGCAAAGCGAAAGCGGTCGACGTGCGCGTAGTCTCAGCGATGAACCGTGACCTCCTGGCCGCGGTGGCGGACAGCAGCTTTCGTGAAGACCTCTACTACCGCCTCGCTGTAGCAGTAGTCTTTATCCCGCCAATCCGCGAGCGGGAAGGCGACCTCAGTTTGCTCATCGATAAGAGCCTTGAAAAAGTAAACGACGAAAGCCAAGGAGAACCAGGCTACGAGGACAGAAAACTTTCTGCCGGGGCGAAGAATCTTATGCTTCAATACCGCTGGCCCGGCAACGTAAGAGAGCTTCTGAACGTCATTCGCCGAGCCGCCATGTGGTCGAGCACAGCGACGATCACCAAAAGCGACATGACGGAAGCTTTGAGCATAGGCCGAATGACCCGAGATGAGGTTGAGCTGGGTCTCATCCGACCGGTGGAGCAAGGTGTTGATTTGCCAGCACTTCTTGAACGTGTCAAGCGACATTACCTGGAGGGAGCTCTCAGCGAGACGCGCGGTAACAAGCAGCGCGCCGCGAAGCTTCTCGGCCTCCGAAACTATCAAACGCTGACCAACTGGATGAATTCATGCGGTCTTAAAATGCCATTGGCACACAGCGTGCTCAAGGAAAGGCGGGACCCGTCGCCGTGAAGTCGATCAGCTTCGAAACTGTGCGCCCAGTTGGCCGGACTTGGCCGAGCTGGGCGCATTCGCCGAACCGTATGTCTCCAACGACCCAGCCAGCCCACTCGTCAAGGTGCGTTCTTCGCTGAGCGGATATGGTTGACGGCGCATGCCTCTGCTGGCGACTGTCCAAGCCGTACCAGTCAAGACTCATAGATCCCATAAACCTAGAAACGGCAGTTGACCCGCGCCAAAAACACCGCTAACGCCCTAGAATTTGGGTCATGAGCGAATCCAAGGCGTTGCAGCGAGTTCACCCGCAGGGTGAAGCCGAAGACCAGTGGGAGGGCCAGGATACCCCGGTCGCGACCGTCGAAACCTTCTCCGGCAAGGTCGGGCTGCGCTGGGACGAAGAAGCCAGCGTGACCGTTTTCGGGCAGCTCCCCTACTTCGTCGAGTTTCTCAAGACCTCGGGGCTGTTCGAAGCTTGGGTGAACGACTGCCCGTTGAGTTACACGAGTCCGAACGCGCCAGACAAGCGAGAAGTGCTGGCAACGCTGCTATTGAGCGTGTTGGCCGGGCAGCGGCGCTACGCCCACATCGACGCGTTGCGCGCCGACACGCTCGCGCCGACGCTGCTGGGAGTAGACAAGCTGGTCAGCGAAGACTCCGCGCGGCGCGCTTTCAAGCCAGTCGACGAAGAAGCTAGCCAGCGCTGGCTCGAAGGCCACCTCAAGCGCAGCTACGAAGAGCTGCTGGAAGAGGACTGGATTCTCGATGTCGATGCCACGGTCAAGCCGCTCTACGGCAAGCAAGAGGGCGCGCGGTTGGGCTACAACCCCGCCAAGCCGGGGCGTCCTTCGCACGTTTATCACAGCTACATGGCCGCCAACATTCGGCTGCTGCTGGGAGTGGAAGTGCAGCCGGGCAATCAGACCGCGCCGTCCTATGCGCAGCCTCGTTTATGGGCGTTCTTGGATGAACTGGGGCCCGACCGTCAGCCAAAGTTACTGCGCGGCGACGCCCATTGGGGAAGCGAACAAGCGATGCTGGGAGCCGAACAGCGCGGCGTCGACTACCTGTTTCGACTGCGCCAGACCGCCGGCGTGAAGCGGCTGATCACGCGGCTGTTCGCCTCCGACGAGTGGGCGCCGGCCGGACAAGGCTGGCAAGGCGTGCGCTCTCAGTTGCAGTTGCAGGGCTGGAGCCGCAGCCGAGAAGTGATCGTGTTGCGCCGCCAAATGCGGGATTCGTTGGCCTTCGATCAAAGTGTGGGACAGCAGCCGCGGCAGTTATCGTTGGGTCTAACCGAAGTGGTCGAAGGCGGCGTGCTATACGAATACGCGGTACTGGTGACGTCGCTGGACGAAGAGCTGCAAGCGACCGCGCAGTTGTACCGCGACCGCGGCGACGCGGAGAACAACTTCGACGAGCTCAAGAACCAGTGGGGTTGGACCGGCTACACGACCAAGGACTTGAATCGCAGCCGAGTGATGGCGGGCGTGATTGCGTTGGTTTACAACTGGTGGGGATTGTTCACGCGGCTGGCGTCGGGGGCCAAGGGCGAAGCGATCACGACGCGGCCGTTGCTGCTGCACGGCATTGCGCGGCGGACCAGGCATGGGCGCCGAACGACGCTGACGATCACCAGTTCGCACGCCAAGGCGAAGCAAGTACGGCGGGCCTTGGAGGCGGCGAGCGGGTTTCTCCAACGTGTAGCGGCAACTGCGGAGCAGTTGGGATCGATCAGCCGCTGGCGACTGATTCTGAGCTGGATTTTCCGCGATTTCCTCGATGGTAGGGTCGTCGGCACTCAGCTCCGGCTGGCTGATTGCCTGCCGTAACTGCCGTTTTTAGGTTCAAGAAGCGAGTGCGGGAGCTGACAAGCCGAACACGAGGCGTGAGCATGGAACGGATGGTTGAGGATCTGACCCGGTATCTGCGGGGATGGCTTGGCTACTTTGGAAAGTGCGAAACGCCAAGTGTGCTGCAAAGTCTTGAAGGGTGGATCAGACGCAGCAGGCTGCGGTCGGCGATCTGGACGCAGTGGAAGCGAGGAGCGGTGCGTTTCGCCAAGCTTCGCAAACGGGGAGTGGGCACAGACGGATCTTCCCCCCAGCGGAAGGCTCGTTTGACGGGCTAACTGCTTGGCTTGCTTGGCTTTAACACGTTGGGGGCGCTTTTAGTGTACCCAGGTATTATGCTATTGTATCGTTTATTCATTGTGTTGTTTGTGATATAATATACCCATGTATGTTGAGTCCGTCCCCAATCGCAACTCGCCGCCCGCCGTCTTGCTGCGCGAATCCTTCCGCCAAAACGGCAGAGTCAAAAAACGCACCCTCGCCAACCTCTCCTGCTGGCGCCCCGTCCGCGTCGAGGCCCTCCGGCGCGCCCTCCGCGGCGAGTTCGATCAGCTTCCCGCCACTCCCGTCTGCGGCCCCGTCTTTGGCCTGCTCTTCGCGCTCAAGCAACTCGCCGATGAGCTGGGCCTGACCGCCGCGCTGGGTCGAACGCGGGCCGCCAAACTCGCCTTGTTCCTGGTGCTGGCGCGCCTGGCCCACCAAGGATCGCGGCTCTCGGCCGTGCGCTGGGCCGCCGATCAGGCCGTCGCAGAAGTGCTGGGTCTGGGCGCCTTCGACGAAGACGACCTCTACGCCGCCCTCGATGATCTGAGCGCCCGCCAAGTGAAGATCGAGCAAGCGCTATACCGCCACTAC
Source organism: Bryobacterales bacterium (assembly GCA_965247515.1). Lineage (GTDB taxonomy): Bacteria > Acidobacteriota > Terriglobia > Bryobacterales > UBA6623. The sequence goes on from OZ252029.1 coordinate 5,422,896, forward strand.
CTCGAGCGCCGCGGAGCCCCGCCCAGCTTGCTGCTCTACGACGTCACCAGCTCGTACTTCGAAGGCCTGCACAACGCGTTGGGCGAGTACGGCTACAATCGCGACGGCAAGCGCGGCAAGAAGCAAATTGTGATCGGACTGCTGGCCGATGACCAGGGCGAGCCGCTGGCGGTGCGGGTGTTTGCCGGCAACCGCAACGATCCGACGACCGTGCCGGATCAGATCCGCATCGTCAAAGAGCAGTTCGGAGTCGAGGAGTTGGTCTTCGTCGGCGACCGCGGGATGGTCAAGAGCAAGGGCAAGCAGGCGCTGGGGGAGGCCGGGCTGCGCTACATCACGGCGCTGACCGATCCCCAGATTCGGCGGCGCTTGAGCGAAGGGGTGCTGCAACGGGAGCTGTTCGCTGAACAAGTCTGCGAGGTCGAAGCCGACGGCGTGCGCTATGTGCTGCGCCTCAACGAGTCCGAAGCCAAACGGCAACGGCAGCGGCTCGAGGACAAGCTGGCCAAGCTGGGAGGCAAGCTCGACCGACGCAACCAGAAAGTCACGGCCTCTTCCCGTTGCGAGCCCGCGGCCGGACTGCGCCAGCTCAAGCCCTGGCTGGCGCGTCACAAGCTGACAGAATTGGTCGAGTTGCGCTTGCAGGGACGTACGCTGGTCGTCGAGCGCCAGCAGGCGGCGATCGAGCAGGCGCTGGAGTTGGCGGGCTGTTACGTGGTCGTGACCGATGTCGCCTCCGAGCGCATGAGCGGCCAAAGAGTGCACGACCATTACGTGAGCCTGCAGCGGGTGGAGCGCGACTTTCGGCAGCTGAAGACGGGCTTGCTCGAGGTGCGGCCGATCTTCGTGCGCAAAGAAAGCCGCACCCGAGGACATGTGTTGTGCAGCATGCTGGCGTTGAAGCTGAGCCGCGAATTGGAACGGCGGATACAAGCGGCGTTTGGCACGACCGACGACGACCCGCACGCGATCACCTTGCCGGACGCGCTGGCGGCGTTGGGGCGACTGTGTCTATTGGAATATCGAGTGGATGAGCAGACCAGCGTCACACGGCTGCCGATTCCCGACGCCCGCCAAACAGAAATCCTCAATGCGTTGGGGGTTTCGCTGCCGCACAAGTAACCTGTAGACAGACGCCGATCGCCCGATCCATCCCATAACCGACGCGAATTCAGGAAGTTGGCGGCGAAACTCTGCTCGCTGGCGGGGGGAAGATCCGTCTGTGCAATCCGCGGGACCAAAACTGCGACCCAGGGATGAATCCCTGGGCTATGATTGTGGCGCCCGTAGGCGGGCTCGAACCCAACTTCTAGCCTCAAATGAAGAGTATTGGCGCTAAAACGATTGACCAATGCTGAAAAAGAACTCGCCGCGACTCTCAGCCGGCGCCCGGTCAAGCTTGAAACCGTAGTCAAACCTCAACAAGAAATAAGGCGTCCGAACCCTCAACCCAAGCCCCGCCGCCTCTCGTAGCTTGCTCAAATCGATATCGTCGATGCGACTGTAGACGTTCCCCACATCCAGAAACCCGACCCCCTCGAACACGCTGATCAGCGGGAATCGCAGCTCATTGTTGATCATGAATACGGCGTCGCCGCCTTCGGGGCGGCCCTGAAAGTCCACCGGACCAACCTCGTCTTGACGAAAGCCTCGGATGGTCGTACCGCCTCCCGCAAAGAAGCGTTCACTCGGCACCACGCTCTGACCGCCAAGCCCCCTCGCCAGGCCCAGCCGCACCCCGCCCGCATAGAGCAGCTTCGGCCTTCGGCGGACCTTCTCAAACGGCCTCATCCTCGATCGAATCAATGGCCGGTACGCGAAGAATTGCCCAAAGTAGCGCACGAATGTTACATCGCCGCCTAGCGCCTGAGGAGCATACTCGAACGCGTGAGACGAGAAGAAGCCTCGCGACGAGTCGAGGATGTCGTCGCGCGAATCCCAACTCAACGAGGTCGTCAGCGGCGCCAGGCTGAACTCAACGTTGTCGAGCGTGATGAACGCATCGGGGTCCTGGTCGGAAATCCGTGCGCGCTCAAAGCGATAACCGTACTGCCAAATGAAATGGCGGCCGATCTCCATCTCTTGTTGGATCGAGACGCCTGTCTTGTTGGTGAAGATGAACCCCTCCTTCTCGCGGTTGCGAAAAACCGAGGCAGTCGTCGTCAGCGGAAGTCCCCGGAAGAGCGGCTGCGAGAAATATCCGCGCACTTCCCGAAAATCCTGATCGGCGCGGGCCCGCAGTCCGACGACGCGAGCCGCACCCAAAGTGTTGCGATTCTCGAAGTCGGAGATGAACCCCGGTCCGCGGTCAGTGTCGAATAACGCCCCGTAGCGCACCTTGAACGGGGAGACCTCGCGCACCGTCGCCCGCAGCAGCAAGGGCTTCTCCCCCCTGGCGCCGCCCTCGTCGCCCTCGATGCGCTCGGTCTCGAGATCCACCAACGCAAAGGCCCCCGTATCGTAGAGCCGCCGCCGTGAGCGGTCGTTTTCCTCGGTCAGCAACGTTTCGCCCTCGCTCGAAACCAGGCGCCCGCGAATATAGTTCTCCTCCACATGCTGGGCGCCCTCGACCGCGATTTCGCGGATGACGTCTCGGTCTTGCTCCTCAATCTGGAACTCGATATCGACTCGAGATTCCTCAACGTTGCGGGTGAGCACGAAGTTGACCAGCACGTCGTTGTAGCCGCGCTGCCAGTAGAGCTCCTCGATCGCCTGAAGGGCCTTTTCCAGATATGTCGGCTGATAGGCGGCCCCGATCTCAGGCGTCACGGCCGCACGCAACTCGTCCTCGGTGTAAACCGTCGCTCCGAGAAACGCTAGTCGCCCTACTCTAAACACTGGACCCTCTTGGATTCGAAAGACCGCCCGCGCGGTTCCGGTGTCGGACTCAAGCTCGTACTCGGGCTCTGAAACCTCCACGGCCAAGCGCCCCAGCTGACGGTAGTAGAGCTCCAGCGTTTCCGCCGCTTCGCGGGATCGGAGTCTCAGGTCCGCGCCGATCTCGGCTTGCTCGAGCACCAGCCGCAACTCGCCCGCCGGGATCGGCCCCGCCCCTTCAAACACGAGCTGCTCGTTGCCAAAGCGTCGCCCGCTATCGACCTCGAAATTCACCCGCAGGCGCCCCTCCCCGGGATGGCTGATTTCGGTAGAGATCTTCGCCTCGAAGCGGTTCTCGCGGTACAGGTGTTCGAGGATCGCTTGCTCGGCGTCATCGATGCGCTGTGCGTCGAAAACGCCCCGACGCCAGGCCTGCCGCGCCGCTTGCCGAACCGAGCCGCCAAGCTCCGCTGGTTCGAAAACGAGCTCGACGACCGGCCCGGCGTCGATGTCGATCATCAGGTCGACCGCGGTCCCTTCTTTCTCACGCCTCAGCCGCACTCGCGACTGCAGCCGATCGGTCTCGAAGTAACGCTTCTCGAGGCGGTCGATCCGGTTGCGGACCTTGAAAAAGTCGTAGTCATCGCCCTCGTTGAGATTGAGGACCTCCGCGACCTCGTCTTCACTCATGCCGAATTCGCCCGAAAGCGTGACCTTGCCGATCGTGTCCATTGATTCGCGCCGACGTCTCTGTCGAGGCTCCATGCCGAGCCCAAACCTCACGTCATGCCGGAAGTCGAAGCGGTAGGTGTTGTCGCTTTGCTTGACCCCACGCGCATTGAAGCGGCGGGTGACGTCGTACTCAGTGACGAAGATCTGGTCTCCGCTGTCGCGCAGGTTCATCGAATAGATCAGATTCAGCCGGCGCGAGAGCTGCTGGCCGATGGTGAGTCGGGCGGTCGGGGTCGATTCGCTCGAGATCAGGTTCGGTTCGATCCGCACACGGCTGAGCCCAAGACTCTGCTCGGCGGCCTCGGAGATGCGCCCCCCCAGTTGTCCGGTGAGGAAAGACAGCGCCTGCTCCCGGGCGATGTTGACTCCGGATTCACGCGCATCCACGAGCGTTCGGCCAGTCAGCAGCAACGAAATGATGTCGGGTTCAGGGAGCCCCGTGTCGGAGGTAAAACGCGTGTCGAGATCTTCTTGGTCGCCGTTGGCCTGCATCGTGATCTCGTGGCCGCCCACATGCGTGCGGGCGGTGAGGGCCAGCGCCGGACGAATCGTACGTTCGCTGGTGAAGCTGACGATTCCGGTGTCGATGACGTACTCGTTCTCGGCCAAGTAGACTTCGCCGCCCTCGGCGAATTCGATCCTCCCCAGCAGCGACGGCCGGTAGTAGTCGCCCACCAGGTTCAGGTCAAACTCGGCCTCGAGCTTGGCCAGGTTGTTATCGACGGCTATCGGGTTCTCGGTGCGAATGTCGACGTCGTAGCGGATTCGCGAGAGCAGCGGGTCGGGCTCTTCAGCGAAATCGAGCCCCGCCGATTGCAAAAAGGTCAAGACCTGAGACTGGATGTCGAGCCGTTCACGAAACGATCCGTCTTGGATCCGCACTTCCCCGCCAAGCAGTAGAAAATTGTCCTCATTCTCGGCAAAACTCATCTCGACCTGGGAAAGCGTGCGGAGCCCCGGGGGAAAGTCGAGGAACACGTCCCAAGCTCCAAACTCCAGGTCGATGTCGTGGATTTCCCCGCCGCGTAGAGCAGCGCGGCCCGAGCCGGCTAGGATTCCGCCGTTCACCGAGCCCATTAGAGTTTCGATTTCGGCACGATCTCCTTCGAACGCCAGGTCGAGCTCCAGGCCTTCGATATCCAGCCGCGGGCTATCGACGACCGCTTGCCCGTCGGCAAGGTGAAAGCGCCCGCTGACTTTGGGGTCGCTCGACGTGCCGCCGACCGACCCCTGCAACTGGAACGGGCCGCTGAACCGTGCAGCCTCGGTGAAGTAAGCCAGGATGGCTGCATCCGCGTCGGCGGCGAAATACAGATCGAGCTCGCCGGGTTCGTCGAAGCCGGCCGAACCCGTCAGTACAATTTCGCTTTCCGGGCCCATCAGCTCGAACTCGGAAACCGTCAGGGTCGGTCCGTCGATGCTCAGCGACGAGGTTCCGACTTGAGTCAGAGTAAGCTCGCCCAGATTCACCTCGAGTCGTGGAAATCGAACCGTCGAGTGCAGGGCTTCCAGCGTTGCCTCCGCCGCGGCGCCTTCGATTTCAAGATCCAAGATTCCGCCGATGCCCTCGGGGGTCGCCTCCAACGCCTCGAGACTTAGGCCGCTGAGGCTAGCCTTCCAAGTGGCCGGCGTGTCGCTTCGACGACATCGAACGGCAGCCCCTCGGCGGCCAGGATCGCCAGTGGGACTTGAGCGGACGCGTCGATCGCGGCGCCATTCCACTGGGCCTCAAACTTTCGAACATCGACCGCCCGGGCGTCGATCCGCACGTCGAGCCCAAGCGCCGAGAGATCCCCGTGTGGAAGCTCGATCTCTCCGCCATCGAGCGTGAGCGAAACGTCAGGCCGGAAGCTGTCTAGCGCCCCCGAGATCGTCGCGTCAATATCGAGAGCTCCCGAGGCCCGCAGCCCCAAGTCCTCGGGCAGAAACGCCGGGAGAATACCAAGGTCGAAGGCCCCCTTCGCCTCGATCTGGCCTTCACCGTTTTCCAGCGGCATCGAGCCGGCGAGGTTGAATGTCGAAGCGCCCGAAACAAGCGTGAACGATTCAAAAACAACCGTACGTCCTGCAAGCGCGGCCCGCAACGGCCCCTCGTTGCGGACCGTCTGGCCAGCGGTTTCAAGCGAAAGGTCACTCAGGTCAGCCCGAATCGTCATGGCGCGCCAGTCGTCGAGCTCTCCCTCACCCGTGACCAAGCCACTGACGTGACCCCGCAGCGGCGCTTCCGAGCCCCCTGCGTCAGCGGGGGGTCTTCCCGCCACGGTATCCGTCAGCAGCGCCAGATCAGCATGGTCCAACTCCAGCGAGAACTCCGCGGCGTGAGGCGCGCCGAGCCCCGCCTCCGCGTCGGCCCGCAAGCCAAACCGCGGCGCCCTCAACGACAGACTCGCCAGACCATGCTCCAGCGACGACACCAACCCGATCGCATCGAGCCGCATACCCCCAACTTCAAGGCCCGCGGTCGTAAGCTGCAACTCGGCCGTCGGATCGGAAACCAGGCCCGAAGCCGAAGCCTCAAGCTCCAGCTCGCCCCGCACCGCCTGGCCATCAAACTCGAAATCGGTCAGGACAACATCAGTCGCCCCGAGCTCGAGGCCGAGCCGCCCGCTCTCGAGGTCAAGCGAGCCAGAAGCCACGATCTTTTCACGCCCGTCAACCAGCTCGAGTCGCTGAAGGTAAAGCGCTGATCCGTCCGCCCGCGCCTCAAGCGACAGGGCGCCAAATAGCTCCGAGTAGGCCCGAACCTCCGAGCCCGCCATTCGAAGCTCGACTTGCGGATGATCCGGCGGGCCCCTTACATCGAAATCCGCGTTGAGAGCGCCCGAAACGGGGTATTCCAGCTCCAACGCCTGCGCCAAGGTTTCTAGAGAGCCATCGAGGCTCCCGACCAAGTCGAGCTGCGTCTCCCCGCTCGACGAATCGGCCGTCCCGCCAAGCTCGAACTCTTGATCTCGCCACTTTGCTTGTAATTGACCGAGTTCAATCGAGTCCGGCTCGACAGCCAGCCGACTGCTGATCGCGATGCCGTCCAAAGACCCCAATTCCGTGCTTGGGGCCTCGACAACCAACTCCGCCCGAGGCGCGTCGAGAGTCCCGGACAGCGCGACCATGACCTCGATCGGCCCATCAACGTGAGTCGGCAGTAACGATTCCTCAGGCGGAGTGCCCAAGAAAGTCGCGGCCACTTTGGCGGCGTCAGCCATGCTCGGGGCAGAGACCCGTAGTTCCCCGCCCAGCCGGTCAAGCGATTCGATGACGACCTGCCCACTGACCTCGGTCGCAAAACCAGTTAGCGGCTCAAGCTCCACCGAAAACCGGTTCGGCGAAAGAGTGAGCCGCAGTTCGCCGCCCAAAGCCGCCTCCGAAGCGCGATCCGTCTGGGCGGGACTCAGACTCAGAGACCCACCGCCCCGCGCCTGCTCATACTCGCTCCCTGGCCAGGCGGCCCGAACACTCCCCGTCGCACGAGATGCAACGACCGCCGGGGCCCCCAACTGCCGACTAGCCGCGGCCAGGTCGAAGCCTCGCAATCGCACGTCGACTTCACTATCGGCGCCGAGCGCAGCGCTACCGGAAACTCGCCCAAATCCGCCCCTCACATCGAACGACGCGACCTCAATGTGGTTGGTCGCGCCATTCCAGGCCAGCTCGCTGGTGAAGTTCGCATTGCGAAACTGGCCATAGGAGGATGACTCGCCTGCCACCGTCGCGCTCACTTCAAGCTCATCAAAGCGCCCCCGCACCCGGGAGTCGACCTTCAAGTCGCCAAGGACCGGAGCTTCATGCCCTGCCCATGCGGCAATCTCCTCGACCGGCCCCGACACCCGTAGCGCGATGTCGTAAACAGCGTCCGCGAGCTCGCGAATCTCTCCATCGGCCTCGATCGCTAGATCACCCAGCGCCATCGCGGCCCGCTCAATCCCGACCCGATTCGCAGCCAACAACAGCACTGCCTCGACTTCACTGAGCGGCAGCTCATCCCCTGCAAGCGACGCCCCGCCTTCGCCGTCGACGTTGAACGAAATTCGGTGCTCGCCATTCTCCGGGTTTCCCTCGACCCGTAGCCGCCAATCGGCGAACCCCAGCTCGGCCGGCGTCGTCGAATCGGCGTACCGAATCTGAGGCCCAAAAACCTCCAACGATTCGATGATGATCGGCAGGTTCTCTTGGGGCCCGGCCCCGGACGCCTCAGTCGAAGTCTCGGGCACGTTCGACCCCTGAATCATCAAACTCGACCTGAATCCTCGCTCCCTCGACCGTCGCCTTTTCCACTATCAGCGAGCCGCTAGCCAGACCTCGCCAGCGGACGCCACCGAAACTCGATCGGCGGAAAACAAAGGCGCAAGGTCCGGGCGCTGCTTCGAGCGAATCTCGACGTTCCGTATCGACGCCGTCAGCGTGAGTAGGTTGTATTCGAGCCCCTCGCCGCGAAAGTCGACTTGGCTGTCAAGCAACTGCTCGCGCCCGCTATCGAGCACAAACTGGCGAACCGGCGGTAGGTGGGCCAGTCCCGCCGAGATCGTCAAAACGACTAGCAGAACGATCGAAGTCAGAACCGCCATCGGCTGCCGCTTTCAGGGCCGGGCGGGGGACTAGCGGAAAGCCCGGAGCAACGATTGTAGCTTGCCCGCCTCGGGCGCGTTCGGGGCCATCTGGACAAACGTCTGGAAATGCTCAACCATCTTGTCGCGCTGCTTCAGTCCGTTGTAGGCGATTCCCGCGTAGTAGTGCGAATACGCACTCGCCGGATTCAGCTCAAGCGCCTTATCGAAGTCAGTGACGGCTTCACCGAAGTTCCGCAGCTTCGTGCGAACCATGCCCCGATAGTGGTAGGCATCGGCATTCTCCGGGTTCGCCGCGTGAGCTTCTTCAAGAAGCCGGCCGGCGCCCTCGACATCGCGCCGTTCGATCGCGACCCGAGCGAGTCCGACCTTCACCCGATCCTCCGCCAAGCCAAGCTCGGCGGCCTTGTTGATCTCCGCTTCGGCCTCATCGGCGCGTTGAGCTCAGCCAGGCTGAGGCCCAGATACTCGTGCGCCGAGGCATTTTCGGGCTCTCGCTCGCAGACCTGACGGAGCGTTTTCTCCGCCTCGACGAAGTTCAGCGCGCGGTATTGCTCCACGCCTGTATCGAGATCCTGCGCGAGAGCCAAGCCGCAGGCGAGGACAGCCGCTAGCACCGTCGCAGGGGCGCGATATTTCGCGCCCTTCAATGCTTGCCTGTACGCGCCAGGCCTAAGGGCGCGACATGTCACGCCCCTGCGAGTGGGGTCCATAACTTTCGTTTCCATCCTGAGGTGAGACGTTTCGAAAGAGGCTCTTGTTTCTCTAATTCGCTTCGAGCTTCGAAATCGCTCGATCGATGAGCGCGAGCATTTCCAGCCGATGTTCCGGGCGATCGTACTCGGCTGTTGTTTCGTACGCTCCGCGCTGCTTTCTCAACTGATCGGCCAGTGATGTCGCCGCCTCTCGCGACCCGATCGGAGCGTCACCTACAAGAACTCGCACCGCCGCCGTATGCGCAACCGCGTTTTGGCCGATCACCCGAATTTCAGCGCCCTGCCCTCGCGCGGCGATCCAGGAACTGCGCTCGACGCGAATTCTTTGCTCAATCCGGAGTGCGTTCAGCGGCACGCTCGCCTCCTGTCCATCCGCCTTGGCCTCGACCCGCCCGTTGCGAACGACCTCGAGCGACGACAGCCGACGCGGGCTCTCCAATGTCGCAACAACGTCCACTTCACCGCCCTGCGCCGGCAACCGAACCTCGCCGCCGGGACCCTGTCCATTCACCGTCAGGCTGATGATCGGCCCGCTCGTCGCGAAAACTTCCCCTCGCCGCACCGCCGCATTCCAGGGCTCCGCGCCGGGGTGGCCATGCGTCCGGGCATACATTCTCATACTCCCCAAGAAGGGCTGCCACAATTCACGATCCGGATTGTTCGGCAAGTCCGTCCCCGCCACGGGCGGCAGAATGTATCCGGCATTCATCAGCCGGTACCAGGCGTCCAAAGTCCACAAGTGAGCGTTGCCGATTTCCCAGAAATCGAGCGCCCCCAGCACGGCGTCCGAAACTCCCGTCGTACTCCCGCCATAGAGCGCCCCGTGCGCCGCCCCGACGAGTCCGCCGCTGCTTCGCGCCCGATTGAGCACGGAGAAAAAGGTCGGATAGTGCGGCCCTCGCGTCATGATCGGCTGGATCACCTGCGACAACCCAAACAACAGAATATGTCCCTGCATCTGGTCGCGATACTCCATACCCGGGATGATCGTGCGCCCTTCCTTAACAGCCGTCCCAGCAGCGCCGTAGGCGAATTGCTCCGCCCAAATGCCCGGAACCATGCCGCCTTTGAGCACCATGAACTGCCCATGAGAGAGCCCGTCCCCAGCCAGCATGTCAAACCAATCCCGATCAGCCTCGGGCGCCGGCCGATCGTAGTGCAGATGCGCATCCGCCGCCCGCCAGCCGTCCTCATGGAGCCGGTTAGAGCGTCGCAGCCGAACCGTCAGCTCGACCGGATCCGAGTTGAGCTCGAGCGCGATCGTAGTCGGAAAGTAGTCAAACCCCTTGGCTACGTGGACTTCAACATTTCGACCGTCCAGCGGCAGCGGGACCTCCACCGCCCCAGTTCCCCGCGCGTAGGTCGCGACGAACGTCTGCCTCTTGGAAACGTGAACCGAGGCGAAACGAACGCCGTGAGTCCCAACCCAGCGCGGCTCGTACGGCCTGCCATCGACGGTCAGGCTGAACCGCGCCGCGATCGGCTCTCCGGTTTCCCCCTCGACGACCGTCAACAGCAGCCGCGGGCTCCAGGCGGCGTCCGGGCTCGTCTGTGGCGTAAGCTCAAACGCCACGGCCCCAATCAATAACAACGCGCCCAGGCGGATCACCCAGATGGCCATGGCTTACCTCAGATTGAACTCGAACACGTGTCCGTTCACCACCGCCACCAAGCGCCCGGCGGTAAGCTCCCGACCCTCGTTGGGAAAGAACACCGCCCCGTCAGTGGAATCGCCCGACTCGAGCTCGCCCGACACGAACGCGATCGCCGAAGCCGCCGCGGCGGCCTTGATCCCCTTCGGCCCAAACGCGATGGCCGAGAGCCGACGCTCTTCGTAGCCGTTGCTCGAGCGAATCTTTTGATTCCCAAACAACGCCTTCTCATACGCCTCTTGCAGTTTGATCACCTCATTCCGGCCGGCATTGCGGTAGAGGTCGTAGATCACTTTGCCCTCATCCGCCGCCCGAATCGGCGCGCCTTCTTCCGGTTCGAAGACCAAATCCGTGGTGTTGATCTTCCAGATGCGCTTGGAGCCGTTGCTCAACGCCAGCTGGATCACCCCGTACTCGCTCACCGCCAGAGGCATCCGCGCGTACATCATCGTCAGCCCTCCGCGGGTCAGAACCTGGTAGCCCAAACCGTCCGATTGAAAATCTATAATTTGGGTGAAACTTGAAACTGCCGCCGCGAGTAGTAGAATAGTGAGCAGTAGGCCGGGCGCGGACAGGGGAAAGCGCCGGGCTTGGGGCATCTTTTTTATGATACAGTAGGCCCTCGCGGTCGCTGGGTTAGCTCTTGCATGAAGGCTCTCACTGGTCTTCCTACACAGGCCTATTTACAGGTTTGCGAGGAAGCAAAAGTCCCACTGGTGGACCTGCTTAGGCTGGTCCAACAGCTGGAAAAAAACGAATCTCCGGCGTTTGTCGCCCGCTACCGACCTGATGTGTCGGCCGGTCTCGATGAAGGCGCCATCCGTAAGGTGCGGGAGCGCCTGCGATCGTTCCTCGATCTCGCCGATCGACGAATCACGATCCTCACCTCGCTTCGCCAGCAGAACCGGCTCAGCGACGATTTGCGCAAGCAGATCGACGAAGCCATGGACCGCCGGGCGCTCGAGGACCTCTACTTGCCGTACAAGCCCAAGCGCCGCGGCCCAGCCGACGACGCTTTGCAGCACGGCCTGGAGGGCTTGGCGCGCTTCCTGTGGACCCAAGAACCGCCCGACGCCGACCTGCAAGCCGAAGCAAGCAAGTACCTTAGCGGCAATGGTTCAGGGCCGGCCTCTTCGCCGGAGGCCCTTGAAGGGGCGCGCGAGATCGTGGCTCGCTGGCTGGGTGAGAATCCCGAGATTCGGCGCGATTTGCGCAAGTTGGCGCTCACGGAATCGGAAGTCGTCGTCGACGCCCTCCCCGAACCCAAGCGGCTCTCGCCAAAAGAGCAGCAGTTGCGGTTGAAACTAGAGGCGTTCGGCGGCAAGCGACTGCCAACGGCCGAGATCGAGTGGCGCAACATGTTGCTCCTGCGCCGCGGAATGCGCGAGGGCCTGCTCAAGTACGAGGTTGCCCTACCTGAGAACCGTATCGTCGAATACCTCGTCGACCGCATGGCCCGCAACGAGGAGTCGGAATTCTCTCTGCAGCTCGGCGCGGCGGCCTATCAGGCCTATCGTCGGCATATTCAGCCTGCGCTCGAGAATGAAGTTCGCCAGCAGCTCGATGACCGCTGCGACGAAGAGGCGATTCAGGCGTTTTCGAAAAACCTGCGCCGCGGCCTGATGGTGGCGGCGGCGGGCGCGGTGAGAATCATTGGGCTCGAGTACAACCGTCCAGGCGGATGGCGCGCCGCGGTGCTCGACGAAAACGGAGCGGTGCTCGAAACCGCAATCGTCAAAGAAGACCCAAACCTGCCGCAGCGCGAGAGCAAGGCGAACGAGAAGCAGACCAAAGCTGGGCCGAAGCCGGCAAAGGCTGAGGAACAACCGCTTGAAGCGACCGTTTCGGCCCCTGTCGAGACGGCAAAGCTGACTGTCGAAAGCGACACGAAACCTGAAGAGGCTCAGGCCCCCGACATCGATCCAGTCTCGGCGGAATCAGTCGTTGAGGAGGCAAAGCCGGCGGAGGAAGCTACCGCTGAGACGCTGGTCACAAATCCGGTCGCTGCCGAACCAGAGCCCCCCGCAGTCGAGGAACAGGCGGTTGAAGCCGCCGTTTCGGCCCCTGATGAGACAGCGAAGCTGACCGCTGAAAGCGACTCAAAAGCTGAAGAGGCGGGCGGGCCAGTTGTTGAACCGGTCTCCGCCGAGCCAGCGGCTGAAGAGGCAAAGCCGGCAGAGGAAGCTCCAGCGGAGACGCCAATCGTAACTGCGGACGTAGCCGAACCGGAACGCCCAACGCCCGACGAGCAGCCGGTTGCAGCGGTGACCGCGGCGCCTGACACCGCGGCAGACCCGGCCGTCGAGGAACCGGTCTCAGCCGAAGCACCCCCTGCTGAAGGGGCGAAACCCGACGGAGAAGCTCCAGCGGAAGCTTCGGCTCAGGATCCTCAGGCCGAGCAGAAAGCAGACGATCCAAAACCCAATGCCGTCGAGGCCGCGCCGCTGCCCGACGCAAAGCCGGTTGTCGCCGAGTTATCCGACCTGATCCGCAAGCACGAGGTCGACTTGGTCGTCTTCGCCAACGGTCCCGGAGCTCGGCAAGTCGAGCGTTTTGTGCGAATTGCCGCAAAGAAGGCGGAGCGCCCAAACGCGGTCTGGCTGACGATGAGCGACTCCGGAACGTGGATCTACGCCACCTCCCGCGCGGCGCGGCGCGAGCTGCCGCAGCTTGACCCCGCGTTCCGTAGCGCGGTTTCGATCGCGCGACGCTGCCAAGACCCCTTGGCCGAGTTGGTCAAGCTCGACCCCCGCATCCTTGGGATCGGCCACGGTCACCAGGAAGTCGATCAGAAGCGGCTGCGAAACGCGCTTCGGGCAACGATTGAAGGCGTCGTTCACGATGTCGGCATTGATGTCAACCGAGCCTCAGCCGAGCTCATCGGGCTCGCCGCCGGGATGACCGAGCGCGCAGCCAAGCGCATCCATGCGCGCCGACAGGAAGCTGGGCCATTCCTTTCCCGCCAACAGCTCGCGCAAACGCAAGGCCTCAACAATCGCGTCTACGATCAGGCCGCTGGCTTCTTGCGGGTCCTGGGCGGTGAAAATCCGCTCGACGGCACCGGCGTCCATCCGAAATTCTACGCCAAGGCGAACGAACTCCTCCAGGCGGCCGGCATACCAGCACAGGAAGCCTTGGAGACTCCAAAATCTCTGAGCAAGGTCGAGCTCGAGCCGCTAGCCGACAAGGCCGCTCCCGTCGAAGTCCTCAAAGCGATCATCCGCGAATTTCAACCTCGCGTAAGGAAGCCGCGCGGAGAATTCCGGCGGCCGGCGCCGGCGGCGTCCGTCGACCCCATCGATGAGCTCAAGGCCGGGATGAAGGTCGAAGGCCTCGTCACCAACGTCACCACTTTCGGCGCGTTCGTCGACATCGGCGCCGAACAAGATGGGCTCGTGCACGTCTCGCAGCTTTCAGGCGAATACGTCAAAGACGCCAAAGCGGCGGTCAAGCCCGGAACCAAGATAACGGTTTACGTTACGGCCATCGAGCGGAACGGAAAGCGCATTTCGCTCTCCACCCAGGAGCCCCGAGAGACGTCCCGCCAACGGCGCACCTCGCCCGAAGCCCGTAAGGCCGCCGCGGCCCGCAGAGATTCAGGAGATCGCCGAGAAGGCGGCCGCCGTGAATCGAAGGGGCCAATCAACCGCACCTTTGGTCCCGACCGCGCCAAGCGCGCAGCCGAAGAAGAGCAAATTCGCAAACTTTCAGTAAACGAAAAGCTCAGCTTGCTTGGTAACCGCTTCCGCACGAAAGTCTGAGCCCCGTAACTTGTGCCGCAGGGGCGCAACATGTTGCGCCCTTAAACACCCGTGGCGTCGAACGTCGTTACGCTCCCCCCATCACCTTCTGCAGATTCTCGAGCGCCGGCTCAATGCGCTGGCGGCTCTCCCAAAAACCACTCCACAAATCGCCCTTTCGCTTCAACCGCGCGGGCATCGTCGCAATCGTAAAATCCTCAATCTCCAGCCCCTTACGAAGCTCCGTCCGCCCGATCGGGGCGGCTACCGTGGCCAGCTCCTTCGGCCTCACGCAATAAACCGTCGCCAGCGGCCGCCCGTAGGCATTCTGCGAATAGTCGAGCGAGATACAATCAGCCGGCCGCATCTGGGTCATCCGCTCAAGCGTCGTTTGCTTGGGCAAACGTGCATGGATCACCCGCGCCACGATCTCAGCGAACGCTCTGGTCTGCTCGAACGTGTACTCCCGCACCAATGGCAGCCAGAGGTGCATCCCCCTCGACCCCGACGTCTTCAAGAAAGCGTTAAGTCCAATCTCATCAAGCGCCTTCAAGATCTCGCGCGCGACCTTCACCACTGTCGAGTAGGGAGTCTCAGGCGTCGGGTCGAGATCGAAGAAGACATAGTCGGGGTTTTCCAACGCGTCGATCCGGCTTGGCCAGGGGTGGTGCTCGATCGAACCGAGATTCGTTAGATAGAGCAGCGCAGCCAGGTCATTGGCGACAAAGTAGCGCGTGTCGCGGTTCCGCCCTTCCGAGGGAATCACATGGAGGTCCATCCAATCCGGAACGCCATCGCCGCAATCCTTCTGGTAGAACGACGGCGCGTCGATCCCATTGGGGAATCGATGCAACACCAGCGGCCTCTCCCTCAAGAACGGCAGGATGAACTCGGCAACCCGGTAGTAGTGCGCCAAGATGTGCCGCTTGGTGTACCCCGGGCCCGGAAAGTAAACCTTGTCGAGGTGCGTCAGCCTTACCGACTTGCCGTCGAGCTCCAGACGCACCGACTCACGGGTCCCTCCAAACAGCTCCGCCTCGATCTCGGCCGGCTCCCGAAGCGTCGGCAGGGAATCGCGCGGCGCGCGCGACACGGCCGGAGTCGCCGGCTGTTCGCTCGGATCGACGCAGTCCTCAACGCCAATGTCGGTTCTCAGCCCCATGTAAACGGGGTGCCGCAGAACGCCGTCGTTCGTCCATGCGCCGAACTTGATCCGCGCGACCAGCCTTGGTTCAACCCAATACGCCTTCTCCTTGTACCGCGGCTCGACGGCAAACGGACACACATCCGTCTCGAGCGGCATCATCCGCCCCGCCAACATCTCGAGCGTTGACGAATCGAACCCCGTGCCGACCCCGCCAATAAACCGCAAACCCTCCGGCCCATGCAGCCCAACCAAAATCGCCCCAAAGTGAGAACGTCCCCCTCTGGGTTCGGTGAAGCCGCCGATCACCGCGTCGATCTCACGAACCACCTTGACCTTCACCCAGTCGCGACTCCGTCCCGAGACGTAGGCCCCGTCTCGAGCCTTGCCCACAATCCCCTCAGCGCCATGCTCCCGCGCCAGCTCGAACAACTCCTCCCCCTTCTCCGACACGTGATCGGAGTACCGCAGCGGCCCGCCCGCGGAGAGAATCTCCTTCAGATGCCCCTTGCGCTGCTCGAGCGGAACCCGCCTGAGGTCGTACCCATCCACACTCAACAAATCGAAGATGTAGAAGACGGCCGGGTCCTGCTGCAGCAAAGCATACGACGGCTCGGCCGCATGCATCCGCGACTGCAAGCGCCCAAAGTCGGCCTTGCCCAGCTGATCAAGAACGACGATTTCACCATCGAGCACCGCCGTCGACCCACGAATCGCCCGGGGCAAACCGCCCAGCTCGGGATAGTGCGACGTCACGTCGTTACCATTGCGCGAGATCAGCTGAACCTGGTCCCCGTCGACTCTTGCCTGAATCCTAACCCCATCCCACTTGAGCTCGAACAGCCAATCCGGATCAGAGAACGGCTGATCCAGCGACGAGGCCAACATCGGCGGCAAGTCAGCCGGCGGGTCAGCAAGCACAGCCCCCTCGAGAGTCGCAGCATCGGTCCCTCCGCCCTGATCAGGCGGCAACCCGTCGCGAAGCTCTTCAATCGTCCGGCCGCTTACGATCGACTCGACATGTTCTTCGATATCCCAATCCGGGTCGGCGGCAGCGTCCCGGTGCTTGATCAGCAGCCAATCCTCACCCTTGGACTTCTTGTCCGCCGGACCTCGTGTCTTGATCAGGACAAAACCCCCGGAAAGCCTCTTTCCATGAAAGACAAGCTTGAGCTCGCCCCGCTCGAGCTGCTCACGCGGCGCTGCCTCGCCTTCGCACTCGAACGTTCCGTTGTCCCAAATGATCATCGTCCCCGCCCCGTAGTTGCCCGCGGGGATGACCTTCTCAAAGGTCAAATATTCGAGCGGATGATCCTCAGTTCGCGCCGCCAACCGCTTGTCGTCGGGATTAAGCGAAGGCCCCCGCGGGACCGCCCACGACCGCAAGACCCCATCGATCTCGAGGCGCAGATCGTAATGGAGCCGCCGAGCCGCATGCTTCTGGACGACATAACGGCCAACAGCCGCCCGATCAGGCGTCGCGCCCGCGGGCTCAGGCGTCTCGTCGAAACGGCGTTTTCGTCGATATTCGTCCAGTGGCACGGCTGACTATTGTGCCACTGTCTCACCCGCCAACCCGGCAGATAGCCCGTCCCGCCGGATCAGTGGTCTATCCAAACTCCAGACCGCCCGCAGAGAGTGTTTTATTGATGGGATTCACAGGCGGCGAGTTCGTTGTACCATGCTTCTTCGCGGCCTTTCTAGTGAGGCCGTGCGCGCCGGGCAAGTGATTGATTCCAATATGGTTTTAGGGCCCTGGCGGGCAGAGGAAATTGGGTTCGTTCCGTCACTTTTTGTTGGGCGGCATCCTGGAGTCGACAGCAGCGGCAGGCGGCAATTTGTGCTGCGTTGGCCATGGTGTTCGTCGAAGGCTTCAGGGGTCGCCCGAGGGAGCCGGGCTCCGCCTCCAGGATAACGGCCGAGGAGGAGATTGCCGTCGTCGAGGTGGAAGTAAGTCATTGAAAAGACTCGGGAAGAGCGTTATGAAGGTGCTTGTGATGCGTTTGCGCCGCGACAGGTTGACTAATGGTCACGGTCGCAAGGGTGTCAAGGGGTTGCCGCGGAGTTTCCGCTGTTTCCGCGAGTCGGCTGCTGCTGTTTCCCCGGACAGTGGGAGGCTGGGTAACTGCTACATCGGGATCTGTCGAAATTACTGAAACATAAGGAACTCATCCATTCTGTCCCTGTCCCGAATCTCCCCCGAATCTCCAATGCCACGCAACTGTCCACTCTTGAATCCGGCGGGATTGGCCCGGGATCCGTCCCCAAAACTACCCTTGCCGACTAGTGCGGCTTTGGCCTCACTGGCACGCTGTCGGACGGAAACAGGCGTAGAACCTGAAAAGCCTTTTCGCGCTGACTGAACAACCACTGGAAGTCGCCCAAATCCGCATAAACAAGACCTCAGAGAGCTCTGGATGGGCATTTCGAAGCTCCTCGATTGGGAGATCGTTGGTAGGCTTGTTCTCGCGGTCTATCGCAAAGGTTAGAACTAGTCCGCTTTTGCGTGCTGTTAGCCGCGGCAACCAGCGTTGCACCTACCTTGCTGTTCCCATTGCTTGTAAGTCTTTGCGAATTGCGACCGCCATCTCCGCTTGCCCCATCGCTTCGGCCAGCGCAAGGGCCCGCCTGGCGTACTGGAACGCCAGATCTCTGTTCCCGGCGCGAACGTGAGCGTCGGCCAGAGCGTACAGAAACCCCGGCGTTTTGTCGTCCTCGCCGTCCAACGTCCGTTCCAAATGGGCGATTGCTTCGTCGATATTCCCTTCGGCGACTCGATGCCGCCCTATTTGAAAATTCGCGAGGCGATGATTCGGCTCATATTCGAGCGCCTGCTGGAAGTGGTGCACAGCTTCCGTCGCAAGCCCGATCTGGTTGAGCATCGAGCCCAAGTTGAAATGCCCATCGGCTGAGAGGGGGTTGATCTCGAGCGCCCGCCGAAAACTCTCCGCCGCCTCGCGCGGCCGGTTCCTCAAGGCCTGAATCGTGCCCCAATTGTTGTGTAGCTCCGCGGTCCCCGAGTTCAGTTCCAACGCCCTTCGGTAATGGGATTCCGCCTGCTCGAATCGGGTGAGGCGGCCCAACGCCGCAACCAGGTTGACATGCGGCTGGACGAATTCCGCATCCAGCTCGATCGCCTTCTCGTAGAACTTGATCGCTTCTTGGATTCGACCGTCGGATTCAAGCCGCATGCCTTCGCTGTGATGCCAGTATTGGTCGGCCCGCAAACTCTCGACCTCGCGAAAAAGCGGGTCGTCGACAGGCGGCAGGGCACGCTCGTAGTTTTCCGAAAGGGTCAGATGCCTTTGCGCTGACTCGGGATCGCCCGCGTCCTGGTAAGCCATCGCCAGCGCGTAGTGCGCCGCGCCGGATTGCGGCGCCAGTTCGCAGGCCTTGAGAAGAAGGGGTATGGCCTCCCCGGTTGCGTTTTGCCGCGACAGGACTTGGCCGAGCCCGTAGTAGGCCGCGGGAGCGCCCGGCGAAAGCTGCAGAGCGTCTTCGAAGGAGCGGCTGCTCTCGTCTAGCCGGTCGAGCGACAGCAACGCCTCGCCGAGCCGGATGGAAGCTGCTGGGTACTTCTTTAGTGTGAGCGCTCGCTTGAAAGCGTCGACGGCCGCTTCCGTATCCCCGGCCTCTGCTTGGACGATGCCCAGATAATATGGCCACCGGAAGTCGTCCGCGTCGAGGATTTGAGCGCGAAGGAAACAGGCTTTGGCGCCATCCCGGAGCGCATGAGACTCGAGCAGCATGCCCAACCGCCCATTTGCGGATGCTGCTTCGGGATTCAGCTCCAGGCCTTCGAGAATTTCGCTGACGAGGGAGCGGGACGCGGCGGAAAAATCCTCCGGGTTGACGGGGGGAATTTCCGGCAGGGACGCATTGGTTTCCCGGCTACAAGCGTGCAGCAGCGCCAGCCCAAGTAGAAACGCCGGAACAGCGGCTCGGCGGCCCATAGACCTATGTTAAACCGCGCCCGGCGCCAACAACCAAAATCGCTCGGAAAAGGGCTTGACAACACAGCGTCTACCCTGCTATGACAGGGCACCTAGGAGGCTCCAAATGTTACAAGCGATCAAGTTGACGTTGCGAGTTACCACTGGTTTAGCGTGTTTGACTGCAGGTCTTTTCGGCCAAGTCGAGTCGGCGCGTATCGTCGGCAATATTACCGACCAGTCCGGGGCGGTCATACCGGGAGCCGCGGTTACGATCACGAATGTCGATACCAACCTCACCTACCAGACCGAATCGAACGCCGCTGGCCACTATGAGTCCGTGCCCCTCCGCATTGGCCCCTATCAGATCGTCGCCGAGCAAGCCGGCTTCCGGCGTCTGGTCCGCGACGGGATTATCCTTCAGATCCAAGAAACCGCTGAGATCAATCTCGTCCTAGAGGTTGGCGTCGTGACCGAATCGGTCGCCGTCACGGCCGATGCGCCGCTACTGGTCACAACGGAGGCGACGCAGGGCCAAGTGATTGACAACCAGAAGATCGTGGATCTGCCGCTGAACGGCCGCGACTACATCCAGCTGGCGTTGCTCTCGGCGGGGGCGGTCCAACCACACCCGGGCGCCCGTTTCGGAGGCTTCAGCGCCGGGGGCGTCCGCGCCGGGCAAAACAACTACATCCTCGACGGCATCGACAACAACAACATGCAGAACGCGGCGCAGGGCCGTCAGGCGGAAACCGTGAAACCGTCCGTGGACGCCATTCAGGAGTTCAAGGTTTCCACCAACGGCTTTTCCGCCGAATATGGTCGAGCGGCCGGCGCAGTGGTGAATGTGAGCATCAAATCGGGGACAAACCAGCTGCACGGCACCGCCTTCGAGTTTCTACGCAACGAGAAGCTGGACGCGAAAAACTTCTTTGATTCGCCCACGGCCCCGAGGCCGCCCTTCAAGCGAAACCAGTACGGCTTTTCCGTCGGCGGCCCGATCGTCAAGAACAAGACGTTCGCTTTTGGAGACTACGAAGGGAGCAGAGTTCGCGAGTCTCGCACGGTAACCAGTACAATCCCCACGCCTGCTTTAGTTGGAGGCGACTTTTCCTCGCTCCTGCCGGGAACGAGGGTTTATGACCCCGCTACCTATGATGCAGCCACCGGCCAGCGCGACCCGTTCCCCGACAACGTCATTCCAGGCTCCCGATTCGATCCCATCGGCGCTGAGCTGGCGTCATTCTATCCGACGACGAACCTGCCCGGCTCGAGGAGAAACTTCCGGTTCAATCCCGCCGATTCGGAAGACCTGAACCGTTGGGATATTAGAATCGACCACAACGTGGGAGCCAACGACACGATTTTCAGCAGATACAGTTGGCAGCGCCTGTTTGCACCCTCATCGCCCAACTTGCCGGCTCCGGCGTTCGGCGGGGGAGCCAACGCCAGCGACTTTGGTCACAACGGCCGCAACGCCGCGTTGGGATGGAATCATATTTTCTCGCCCACGTTGATTCTGTCGACGAAAGCAGATCATCACGCGCCGGGAATCATCCCTTGGCGATGACAGAAACGTGAACGCGGAGCTGGGCTTGAGGGGAGTCAATCAGATCATTCCCGGTATGGCGCAGTTCGGCGTAGCGGGGTTCAGCAGTCTCGGTATCGGCCCTTTCAACCCCAACCACATCGGTTCGCGGAATTGGCAGGTGAACAGTGACATCACCTGGATCCATAACAAGCACAGTGTCAAGTTCGGGTTCAACTTCCAGCGCTTATCGCGCTTCCTATTCAATCCCCGCCAATCGATCGGCGTGTTTACCTTCGACGGCGGTTACACACGCAACACCGAGACGGTCCGGGAAGGCAATTCGGTAGGAGATCTGCTGCTCGGCACCGCGTCCGCGGCGCAAGTGTCGAATACAGCCACGATGGACGAGCGGGCGCCCTACTACGACCTATATATCCAAGACCAATGGCGGGTGTCGGATAAGCTGACCCTAAATCTAGGGTTGCGTTACGAGCTGCATATGCCTTGGGAGGACATTAATCAACACAAGCTCAACCCAGATTTCGCCAACCTCGCAAGCCCCACGCTGATTTTGGCTCAAGCGACAGGCTCGCGGTTTGATCGGACGTTGGTCAACACCGACAAGAACAATTTCGGCCCACGCTTCGGTTTTGCCTATCGGGCCACGGACAAGACGGTCGTGCGGGGCGGCTACGGCGTGTACTACGGAAACGTCATCTTTCAAGGAGTGCTCGCCCTCAACCCGCCCTTTCATTATCGGGCGAACATTTCAACAGATCGAATCAACCCCACCATCCGGCTGGTAGACGGGCTGGAACCGGGTCTCGCTACGCCCCAAAATGCACGCAATATCGCGATCTCCGGACAGGAGTTCGCGGGACACTTCCCCTATGCCCAGCAATGGAACTTGAACGTTCAGAATCAGCTCCCCGGCGACATGTTGTGGGAGTTTGGGTACTATGCGAACACGCTGCACAAAGAAGCCCGCCGCACCCAAGGCAACTGGGCGCTGCCGGGCCCGGGCAACGTGAATGCGCGCCGGCGTTACAACTCGATCTTCGTCCCCGGTGATGATGTCGTCATCGGACCCCTAGCGGGATGGGGCATTCTGGAGCGTAGCGCCAACTCGAACTATCACTCCTTCCAGACCAAGGTCGAGAAGCGCTATTCGCATGGGCTGAGCTTCTTGACGTCTTATATCTTTTCCAAGGCCATCAATGATGGGCGCGGAGCGGCCGACTCAGGCGGGAACGCTGGTGGACTCAACCCGCAGAATCCACGCGACTTGCGGGCCGAGCGGGGCCTGGCGGACGAGCACATCGCCCACCGTTTCGTCGCCAGCTATGTCTACGAGCTGCCGTTCGGCCGTGGCAAGAAATTCATGACGGATGCGCCCGCGGTCGTCAACGGGATCCTTGGCGACTGGGTGGTTGCCGGTATCACGAGCGCATCGAGCGGCAGGATAGCGAATTTGACGGTCAGGGGGAATCCCTCGAATTCCGGCGACCCCAACCGCCCGAACGTCTTACGCGATTGGCGCCTGGATGGAAACAGCCGGTCGCTCGACGAGTGGTTCGACACCTCGGCCTTCGCGCCGAACGAACGCTTTGCCTACGGCAATGCCGGCCGGAATTTGATCGAGGGTCCCGGAATGGTCAACTTTGATTTCTCGGTTTACAAGAGTTTTCCGATTAACGAAGACATGCGGATCCAGTTCCGGTTCGAAGCGTTCAACTTCTTCAATACGCCGGCCTTCGGCGGTCCCAACACTCAGGTCGGAAACAACAACTTCGGCTTGATCAACTCCGCCGGGCGTCCGAGAAACCTGCAGTTCGGCTTGAAGTTTATCTTCTGATGTCCGCCGTGTCTCCCGGAGGAGACCGCTTTCTGCTCGTGGAACTCGAACGTAGACACTGAGGGTCCCCAACCGGAGATCCACGTATTTCGGAACCGGTACGAGGAGTTCCGCGGCCGCGAACAGGACTAAGTATCACTATTCAACTACTTAGGAATGATCCGCCGTAGGGTGTTGAGATATCTCGTTCCTCGATCGACCGACCAGGAGGAACTCGATCTGGCGCTGAATCTCGTGTAACGGCGCAGTGTTCTTCCACCCGGACTCACGCCATGGACCCGCCATCCCAGACGATCCAAGCCAACCGCAAGCCGCGGCCCAAGCCTCAATAGCCGATCAACTCAGTCAACCCGATTCGCGCCCGTCTCGGCCACCAGATTCGTCGCTTTGCGCAACGAGTCGATCGTCCCCGCGTCGGTCCACCACCCCTCCAACTTCGCCCATGTCATCGTCCCCTCGTCGATGTAGAGGTTGTTCACGTCGGTGATCTCGAGCTCTCCCCGATCTGACCGGTCAAGCGTGTTGATCTTGTCGAATATCGTCGCGTCGTACATGTAGATGCCCGTCACCGCATATTGCGACTTGGGCTGATCAGGCTTCTCTTCGATTCGAACGATCCGATCACCATCAATCTCGGGCACGCCAAAGCGCTCAGGGTCGGGCACTTCCTTCAGCAGAATCTTGGCCCCACGCCCCTGCTTCTTGAAGTCGCTGACCGCCTTGGCGATATTACGTTCGATGATGTTGTCGGCCAAGATGACGCAGATGCTCTGACCGCGAGCCGTATGCTCGGCAAGACCAAGCGCCTCGGCGATCCCGCCCTCGCCTTCTTGGTAGGTGTAGTCGATATGCTTGAGCCCAAACTCCTTGCCATTGCCAAGCAAACGAAGGAAGTCACCCGAATTTCGCCCCCCGGTGACCACCAAAATATCCTCGATTCCGGCGTTAACCAGCGCCTGAATCGGGTAATAGATCATCGGCTTGTCGTAGACCGGCAGCAGGTGTTTGTTCACAATGCGGGTTAGACTCCCCAACCGGGTGCCCAAACCGCCAGCTAGCACGACTCCGCGCATAAATAAATGCTCCTCGCTTGGTCTCGCGGCTCGAACGAGTTGAACAGGCTAGCACACGGGCGCCGGCGAGATGTCGCATAAGCGTTGTTAGAGTGGGAAGCGATGCCTGTCGATTGGTCGAGAGTTCGCAAGGAATTCCCGGTGCTCGCCGACTGGGTTTACCTCAACGCCGCCACCTTCGGGCCCGTCCCAAAGCGCGCCGTATTCGCCGCCCAACGTCAACTCGAGCGGCGAAACCTCGGGCCCTGCCTCGATTTCTTGAACTGGTACGACGAGGCCGACTTGGTGCGCGCAAGCGCCGCGGGCCTGATCGGGGCCCAAGCCGCCGACATCGGATTCATCCCCAGCGCCGGCATCGGCCTATCGTGGATTCTAAACGGCATCGACTGGCGACCCGGTGATCGCATCGTCGGTCTCGAAGACGAATTCCCAAACAACATCTACGGCCCCCTGATGCTAGAGCGCCAAGGCGTTGAATTTGTCGCCGCGCCCGGCGGCGATGAGTTTTCAATCGACCACCTTCTGTCAGCAATCGACGACCGCACACGGCTGGTCCTGCTGAGCCTGCTGAACTACTCCACGGGCCTGAAACCTCCAATCGCTGAGATCGCCGCGGCCGCGAAAAAAAAGGGCGGGATGGTCTGCCTCGACGCCACCCAAGGGATGGGGTCCATCGAGGTAAACGTCGACAGCCTCGGCGTCGACCTACTCCTGTGCCACTGCTACAAGTCCATGCTGTCCCCAGCGGGCGCGGGAATCCTCTACGTCAGCCGGCAGGCGCGCGAGCACGTGCGACCCACGGTGTTCAGTTGGCGAAGCCACAGGGACTGGCGCAATGTCGACCACCTGCATCACGGGGCCCCAGCATTACCCGACGAGACGGCCGCGTACGAGGGCGGTGTGTTGAACTACGCTGGAATCGCCGCTATGGGCGCCGTCTTCGACTGGCTGCGTGAACTCGGACCGTCCCAGGTCTACGCAAGGGTCGCCGAGCTTATCGAACAGACCAAATACGCCCTCCGCGCGGCCGGCGGCGAGCTCATCGCGGATCAGAAACCCTACTTCGACTCCTCCATCGTCACCGCAAAATTCCCGGGCAAAGACGCCTCGGCCCTGTCGAGAGCTCTTCTCGAACGCAAAGTCGCCGTCGCCGCCCGCAAAGGCCGCCTCCGCGTCTCGCCCCATTTCTATAACAACGAGCAAGACATCGAGCGCCTCCAGGCCGCACTTTCGGAGGTCGTATGAGCTCGCCCTACGATGCCGTCTTGGTGCTCTCGTTCGGCGGACCCGAAAAACGCGCCGACGTCATTGGGTTCCTCGAAAACGTCCTGCGCGGTCGCAACGTCCCACGCGAGCGCATGCTCGAAGTCGCCGAACACTACTACCACTTCGACGGACGTAGCCCAATCAACGACCAAAACCGCGCCCTCATCGCGGCCATTGAGGACGAGCTCGCATCAAACGGCCCGGAGCTGCCAGTCTACTGGGGCAACCGCAACTGGCGCCCGCTCCTGGCCGACACCCTTCGCCAGATGCGCGCCGACGGAGTCAAACGCGCCTTGGGATTTGTCACCTCCGCCTACAGTTCATATTCGAGCTGTCGACAATACCTCGACGACATCGCCCGCGCTCGGGTCGAAGTCGGCCCCGGCGCGCCCCGAGTCGACAAACTCCGAGCATTCTTCGATCATCCCGGCTTCATCGGACCCATGATCGAGAACGTCAGGACGGCCATCGACAAAACGACCGCCGCGCCCGACCTCATCTTCACCGCCCACAGCGTCCCCATGAGCATGGCGACAACATCTCGCTACGTCGACCAGCTCAAGACCGCGGCGCGGCTGGTCGCCGAAGGCGTTGGGATCGAGTCCTGGGAGCTGGTCTACCAAAGCCGCAGCGGTCCGCCGACTCAATCCTGGCTCGAACCCGACATCCGCGACTACCTGCGCGGGCCCGGCCACGGCGCCGACGCGGTCGTGATGCCCATCGGATTCATCTGCGATCACATGGAAGTCGTCTTCGACCTCGACACCGAAGCCCGAGAAGTCGCCAACGAGCTGGGAATCACCCTGGTCCGCGCGGCCACCGTGGGAACCCACCCGCGCTTCGTCGCCATGATCCGCGAACTGATCGTCGAACGAATCGACAAAGGCTCAGAGTGGAGCATCTGCGCCGCCGACTGCTGCCCCGCTCCAGTTCGCAACCGCCCGTGACGTGGCGCACGGCTGTGCCGTGCCGCCTTGCACCTGAGGTGCAAGGTCTTTTGGAGCACTCCAGAGATCGATCGAGCCGCAGCGGCCTGAAAGCAGACCTTGCGCTACAAGCGCAAGGCGGCACGGCACAGCCGTGCGCCACGTCTCTTTCAAGGCCTGTTCCGCAAGCGCCGGACGACCTCACCAACCTCAACCCCAGACTGAAACATCGAAATCCCCGCAACCCCCGCCGCCCCCGCTTCAACACACGACTGAGCCGTATCCACGCCGATCCCTCCCAGCGCCAACACCGGCAGCTCAACCGCTTCACATGCCCGCGCGAGGCTCGGCAGGCCCCGCGGCTCGCCATATCGGCGCTTCGACGAAGTGTCGAACACCGGGCCAAACACGGCAAAATCCGCCCCCCCGTCCTCCGCCCGTTGAAGCTCGCCGATCGAATGGCAAGACACCCCGATCACGAATCCCTCCGGCCCGATCCCACGAATTCGGCGAACCTCGCAGGCATTCGACGGCAGATGCACTCCATCGAGCCCAGCCGCAATGGCAACGTCCGCCCGCTCATTGATCAGCAACTTCGTACCCGAACCCGTCAGCCGTTCGCGAGCAGCGCATGCCAGGGCCAACAACTCACGACCCGTGAGGTCCTTCTCACGAATCTGTATATAGTCGACCCCCGCCCGAGCAGCCGCCCCGATGCGCTCTGTCACGTCTCCGCCGGCGCTCGCCCGATCGGTGATGTAGTAGAACTTCAAGACTGTCGACTAGAGATTATACGCCTGGGCGCCCGCAACCATCCTGAAATCAATAACATGTTATATATTGACAAAACTACACTAAAGTTTAATACTAGTATCAGGCTAAACAGAGTTCACGGAAATCCTCACTGCGTGGCAATCACGCAGGGGGCAGACAAGAAGGCCCCGGCGAGGCAATTGACCCCGGCGGGCCAGCAAGGAGATACAAGCAATGGGCAAGATCATTGGAATCGATCTGGGAACAACCAACTCCGTCGTCGCTGTGATGCAGACGGGCCAACCCAGCGTCGTCCCCAACCAAGAAGGGGCGCGAACGACTCCGTCCGTCGTGGCCTTCACCAAGGGCGGCGAGCGACTGGTCGGTCAGGCCGCCAAGCGACAAAGCGTCACCAACCCGGAAAACACAGTCTACTCGATCAAGCGCTTCATGGGTCGCCGCTGGGATGAGGTGGGCCAAGAGACCAAGCTGGTTCCCTACAACACCGTCAAGAACAATGACATCGTCGCCATTGATGCCGGCGGCAAGACGCACTCTCCGCAGGAAATCTCCGCGATGGTGCTCACAAAGTTGAAGGAGGCCGCCGAATCTTTCCTAGGCGAGAAAATCACCGAGGCCGTCATCACCGTCCCGGCATACTTCAACGACGCCCAGCGCCAGGCGACCAAAGACGCCGGAAAGATCGCCGGCCTCGACGTCCAACGCATCATCAACGAGCCCACCGCGGCCGCCCTTGCCTACGGTCTTGACAAGAAGACCAACGAGACCATCGCCGTCTACGATTTCGGCGGCGGCACCTTCGACATCTCGATCCTCGAAGTCGGCGAAGGCGTCGTCGAAGTCAAGGCGACCAGCGGCGACACTCACCTGGGCGGCGACAACATCGACCAAGCCATCATCGAGTGGATCATCGAGGAGTTCAAGAAAGAGCAAGGCATCGACCTCTCGCAGGACAAAATGGCCCTTCAGCGCCTGAAGGAGGCCGCCGAGAAAGCCAAGATGGACCTCTCGTCCCTGCTTGAGCACGAGATCAATCTGCCCTTCGTCACAGCTGACGCCTCCGGCCCCAAACACCTGCAGCTCAAGCTCACCCGCGCCGCTCTCGAGCAGATGATGGAACCGCTCCTGCAGCGCGCCATGGACCCCTGCAAGAAGGCTCTCGAAGACTCCGGCGTCAGCCCCGCCGACATCGACGAAGTCGTCCTGGTCGGCGGCTCGACCCGCATCCCGCGCGTCCAACAGCTAGTAAAGGACTTCTTCGGCAAAGATCCCCACAAAGGCGTCAACCCCGACGAAGTCGTCGCCGTCGGCGCCGCCGTCCAAGGCGGCGTCCTTGCCGGTGACGTCAAAGACGTCCTGCTGCTCGACGTCACGCCGCTCTCACTCGGCATCGAGACGCTCGGCGGCGTTTTCACCAAGATGATCGAGCGCAACACCACCATCCCGACGCGCAAGAACGAGATCTTCTCGACCGCCGCCGACAGCCAGACCTCGGTCGAGATCAAGGTCCACCAGGGCGAGCGCTCGATG
Source organism: Bryobacterales bacterium (assembly GCA_965247515.1). Lineage (GTDB taxonomy): Bacteria > Acidobacteriota > Terriglobia > Bryobacterales > UBA6623. The sequence continues at coordinate 5,451,146 of OZ252029.1, forward strand.
GCCGCCGACAACCGCTTGCTCGGGGTCTTCCAGCTCGTTGGAATCCCGCCCGCCCCGCGTGGCGTGCCGCAGGTCGAGGTCGAGTTCAACATCGACGCCAACGGCATCTTGAACGTCTCGGCCAAAGACAAGGCGACTTCGAAGGAGCAGAAGATCACGATCACCAGCTCTTCGGGACTCTCCGAGGAGGAGATCGAGAAGATGCGCAAGGACGCCGAATCGCACTCGGCTGACGACGAGCATCGTAAGAGTCAAGTCGATGCCCGCAACCGCGCCGACTCGATGATCTACTCCACTGAGAAGACGCTCAACGAGCATCGCGACAAGATTAGCGACGACGACGCCAAAACCATCGAAGCCGCACTCAAAGAAACGAAGAAGGCGGTGCAGGAGGGCTCGGTCGACGACATGAACAAGGCCGTCGAGAAGCTTACTCAAGCCAGCCACAAGTTGGCCGAGGCCATGTACAAGGCAGGCGCGGGTGCGACCGACGTGCCTTCGCCCGACGAACCCGGCGCCGAACAAGCCTCAACTGAATCGGAAGCCAAAGAAGATGATGTGGTCGACGCGGAATTTGTTGACGTCGACGACAAGCCAAAATCATAAGCAGGGGCGCGACATGTTGCACCCTTCAACGTTGAAAGAGATCGAATGCCGACGGGAGTCAAGAAGGACTACTACAAGACTCTGGGCGTGAACCGCGGCGCCAACGAAGACGCCGTGCGCAAGGCCTACCGTCGGCTCGCCCGTAAATATCACCCCGACGTCAACCCCGGAGACAAGACCGCCGAAGACCGCTTCAAAGATATCCAAGAAGCCTACGACGTCCTCAGCGACGACAAGAAGCGCGAAGTCTACGACCAGTTCGGGTTCTACTCCCCCAACGCCACGGCTGGCGCTGGGGCTGGACGGGGCGGCCGCCCCGGCGACTTCGGCTTCAGCGGATTCGATTTTTCCGAATTCGCCAAACAAGCCGAAGCCGGCCGCCCCGGCGCCGGCCCATTTCCAGGCGCCAGCGGCGCAAAGGGAGGGGGCGGATTCGGGGACCTGTTCTCGCAGTTCTTCCGCTCAGGTGAAACCTCGCGTCAGCGGCCGCACGCCGAGAACGGCGAAGACCTCGAATACTCGGTTGACATCGGCTTCTGGGAAGCGATTCGCGGAACGTCGGTTCGCCTCAGCATCCAACGCTACGAGAACTGTGTCCAGTGCAAAGGCGCCGGCAACATCAATTCCGGAGTCACCAGCTGCGCCGAGTGCAACGGTTCGGGCGAAGTGAACCAGAAAGTCGGCGCGATGCGCTTCAACCTGACCTGCCCTCGTTGTGGCGGCGGCGGACAACTCCGCAACACCTGCGCGGCTTGCTCAGGCGACGGCCGCACGAGCGATTCCGAAACAGTCGATGTCCGCATCCCGGCCGGCGCCCAAAGCGGCTCCCGGCTCCGTGTTCCCGGCAAAGGCAATGCCGGCTCAATGGGCGGCAAGCCGGGCGACCTCTACATCATCACCCGCGTCGGCGATCACCCCTTATTCCGACGCGAAGCCGACGACATCCGCATCAAGGTACCCATCAGCGTGTCGGAGGCTATCCTCGGCGGCAAGATCGAGGTTCCAACCATCGACGGACGCGCGCTATTGAAAATCCCACCGGCGACAAGCTCCGGAAAAGTCTTCCGCCTGCGCGAGAAAGGCGTGCTCAACCGCCGCACCGACAAGCGCGGAGACCAATACATCGAAGTCCAAATCGCCGTCCCCGAAGTCCCCGGCGAAACAGCCAAAGACCTGGCGCGCGAGTTCGCCAAGCTCAACCCCGGCGACCCCCGCGCAAAGCTATTCGAGCAGACCTAGCGATGGCAAAAAAGCGCAAAACCTTAGGGGCCTACACGATCTCCGTCGTCGCCGACCACTTCGGCATCCACCCGCAAACCCTCCGCCTCTACGAACGCGAAGGCCTACTAAAACCATCGCGGACGGAGGGCAACACGCGTCTCTACACCGACGAAGACATGGAGCGGCTCGAGACGATCCTCTCCCTAACCCGCGACCTCGGCGTCAACCTCGCCAGCGTCGAAATCATCATGAACATGCGGGCCAAGATGGAAGAGATGCAGCGCCAGATGCAAGAGTTTGTCGCCTACGTCAACGACAACCTCGGCTCGATCCCGCAAGAGGCAGCGGATACGTTGTCGGCAAATGCCCTGGTGCCCGTCGGGACGCGGCTGCCGGCGCGGCCGAAAGCCGCGCGCAAGAAGGCCAGTAAGAAGACAAGCCGCAAACGCTCCTAGCAACGCCTAACGCGTGCGCTACCGCCGCGGACGGAAAGTCCGCGTCCGCAAAGCTAACCATTTCTCTAAGCGCTAAAATCCCCTTCACGTGGTCGGCCGCACAATCAACCAGTACAAAATCCTCAACAAGCTCGGTCAGGGCGGCATGGGAGTCGTTTACAGGGCCGAAGACACCAAGCTTGAACGGATCGTCGCGCTCAAGTTCCTACCCGCGAATCTCGCCGCATCCGACGACGCCAAGGCCCGCTTCCTTCGCGAAGCCCGTGCCGCGGCCGCCTTACAGCACCCCAACATCTGCACCGTACATGAGATCGGAGAGGCCGATGGAAAACAGTTCATCGCCATGGCCCTGATTGACGGCTCCGAGCTCGGCGACCAAATCGAAAAGGGCCCCCTGGAAGTCCAGCGCCTGCTCGATACCGCGATCGGCGTCGCAGAGGGCCTACAAGAAGCCCACCACAAGGGCGTCACCCACCGCGACATCAAGCCATCAAACATCTTGGTCAGCGCCGACGGACGGCCCGTGTTGATGGACTTTGGGCTCGCGCAGCTGAGCTCAGCCTCATCGAGACTGACTCGCGAAGGGACAACCGTCGGCACCTCATCCTATATGTCTCCGGAACAAACGACGGGCGAGGCGCTCGACCACAGGACCGACATCTGGTCGTTTGGCGTTGTCCTCTACGAGATGGCAACCGGCGAGCTCCCATTCAGAGGGCACTACGAGCAGGCGGTGCTCTATTCAATCCTGAACGAGGCCCCCGAACCGGTCGCAACATTGCGGTCAGACGCCCCCGACCAGTTGGAACGCGTCATCAACAAGTGCCTCGCAAAGCGGGCGGACGAGCGCTACCAGACAACCGCCGCCCTACTCACCGACCTGATCGAGCTGAAGCGCCAAGTGGAATCTGGTGTAGGGCCGGTTGAACTCATCGTCGATGTAGACACAGCTCAGCCAAAGAACGTGCTCGTTGGGCGCGAAGCGGAGACAGCCGAGCTAGGACGCCTTTTGGACGCCGTGGGCCAAGGAAGCGGCGCCCTTGTCCTCATCGGCGGAGAGCCAGGCGTAGGCAAAACGCCGCTATGCCAGGAACTCCTTGCCGAAGCCGGCAAGAAACAAATGCTGGTCCTGGTCGGTCACAGCTACGAAGGCGAGGGCGCGCAGCCGTTTATCCCCTTCGTCGAGAGCCTGGAACAGGCCGCCCGGACCGTACCGCGGGCAGACCTGCGCACAGCGCTGGGTGATGCAGGGTCGGAGATCGCAAAGTTGATGCCGGAGCTGCGGCGCATCTTCCGAGACATCTCCGAACCGATCCAGCTTCCGCCCGAGCAACAACGCCGATATCTCTTTAACAGCTTTCAAGACTTCACAACCCGTCTCAGCAAGCAACGCCCGATCGTTTGGCTCTTGGACGATCTCCATTGGGCGGACGATTCGAGTCTATTGCTCCTTCAGCATTTCGCACAAAACCTAGCGACCCTTCCCGTACTTATACTGGGCACCTACCGGGACATCGAGCTCGAAGTGGGCAAACCCTTCGAAAAGGCTCTCGCCCAACTCGTACGGCAGCGCCTAGCTCGTCGTATGGCGCTAAAAAGATTGCCCGAAGCATCGGTCGCGGATCTGATCGCTTCACTGGCCGGAGACCAGCCTCCAGAGTCCTTGGTTCAGGTTATTTATCAAGAAACGGAGGGCAATCCGTTCTTTGTCGAAGAGGTCTTCCAGCACCTCTCCGAGGAAGGCAAGTTGTTTGACGAGGAAGGGCGGTGGCGGGCTGACCTGCGGGCTGAGGAGTTTGAAGTCCCAGAGGGAGTGAGACTCGTTGTTGGGCGACGACTCGAACGCCTCAGTCCTCGTGCGCCGAAGATACTAGCAGCCGCGGCGGTCATCGGGAGAGTGTTCGAGTTGTCGGTCCTGGAAGGATTGGAAGGCCTCGATTCAGACGATGTCCTCGAAGCAGTCGAAGAAGCGGAGACTGCGGAGCTGCTCACCACGAGCCCGACGGGGCGAGCCGTTAGATATCAGTTCACGCACGAGCTCATTCGCCATACCTTGCTGAGCGGGCTCTCGCTGCCGCGACGACAACGGATGCACCTACGAGTTGCGAATGCCCTTGAGAAGAAGGACGAAAACAACGTCGGGCCAATCGCCCATCACCTATTTCAGGCCGGGATGGCCGCGGATCTGGACAAAGCGGTCCGCTACCTGAATCTGGCGGGGCGCCGCTCGCTCGCCGCGGCAGCGCCGGACGAAGCGTTCAGGTATTTCGACGACGCGATCTCCCTCGAGCCTACAGCTGAAGAGGGCAAGGCAACGCTACTGCATGGGCGCGGGCGTTCCAATGCGGCGCTTGGGCGCGCGGAGTACGCGGTTCGTGATTTCGAAGAGGCTCTCCCGATCTTCGAAAACCTCGGCCAAGGAGGAATTGTCGCTACGATCTGTCGCGATCTAACTCAGCTGCTTTGGTTTTCTTTTGGGTGCCTAGACGACGCGATCGCGATTTCGAGCAGGGGCCTGAAAGCAGTGGGCGACGCGCCAAGCACCGGACGCTGCCGCCTCCTGGCAACCAGGGCGGCGGCGCTGAGCATCGCGCAACGGTTCGAGGAGGCCGAATCTGGGATACAAGAGGCGGCGGCGATGGCTGAGGTGTTGGGCGACAAGAGCCTTGAAGTCGATGTCTACCGATGTAAAGCCCAACATGATTGGTTTTACATGCGTTTGCGAGCGGGCGCCGAAGCAGGGGAGCGGGTAGTCAAGGCAGCTCGCTCAGCAGGTGACCTTTGGGGCCTTGCTGACGCCCTCGCCTGGACGTGCATACCGTTGCGCTTTATGGGTCGCGTGGAGGAAGCCCGATCTGTCAGCGACGAGTTAGAGCTTGTCGCGACTCGAGTCGGGCACTTCACCGTGCTGTGGAACGTTCGAGCAACGAACATGTATCAACTCCTGTTCGACGGTGACTTGGACGGATTGGAAGCCAACGCACGAGAAACCCTACAGTGGTGTCTCGATCTCGGAATCTACTGGGGCGTTTGCCAAACCTACGCGCTTCTGGGTCTCACCGAGCTATGGCGGTGGCGTTACGACAAGGCTCATGAGTACGCCCTCAGGTCAATAGAAGCGGAGGGCGAAGAAGCTGTCCGCGTTAGTTCCAGGCCAACCCTGATGCTGGTGCAGGCCTACGCGGGCAAGCCCGAGGCGCTGGAGCAGGTTGCTCACATCGAGCTGCCAAGGGTTGGCGAGGCCAGCCACATCGGTCAGACGGCCGGGCTGCTATTTCTGGTCGAGGCGCTAGCGGTTTTGGGCGAAGACGAACGCGCGGCTGCACTCTACCCCCTATTGGCCGAGCCGCTGAAGTGGGTCAAGATCGGTTGCTTCGGCGCAATGATGCCGGAGACGGCCGCCGGGATCTCAGCCGCCGCCGGTCGCCAGTGGGACAACGCCGCAGCCCATTTCGAAACGGCTCTGCGCTACGCCGAAGATGTCCCGCATAAGCTCGAACAGCCCCAGGTCCGCTACTGGGATGCCAAGATGCTCGTGGGTCGAGGCGAAGAAGGCGACCACGAGAAAGCCCGCTCGTTGCTCGACAAGTCTGTCAGCGAATTCACTGCGCTCGGGATGCCGCGGCATCTAGAGATGGCGCAGGCGTTGATAGCAGCTACCTAGCGCTCCTCGCGTTCGAGCAGGGCCCCGATGTCGCGCAACCCATGGAGTACGCGAAGCACTTGAACCGTGTCTTCAGACGGATCTTCCCCCCGCCAGCGAGCAGAGTTTCGCCGCCAACTTCCTGAATTCGCGTCGGTTATGGGATGGATCGGGCGATCGGCGTCTGTCTACAGGTTACATGTGCGGCAGCGAAACCCCCAACGCATTGAGGATTTCTGTTTGGCGGGCGTCGGGAATCGGCAGCCGTGTGACGCTGGTCTGCTCATCCACTCGATATTCCAATAGGCACAGTCGCCCCAACGCCGCCAGCGCGTCCGGCAAGGTGATCGCGTGCGGGTCGTCGTCGGTCGTGCCAAACGCCGCTTGTATCCGCCGTTCCAATTCGCGGCTCAGCTTCAACGCCAGCATGCTGCACAACACATGTCCTCGGGTGCGGCTTTCTTTGCGCACGAAGATCGGCCGCACCTCGAGCAAGCCCGTCTTCAGCTGCCGAAAGTCGCGCTCCACCCGCTGCAGGCTCACGTAATGGTCGTGCACTCTTTGGCCGCTCATGCGCTCGGAGGCGACATCGGTCACGACCACGTAACAGCCCGCCAACTCCAGCGCCTGCTCGATCGCCGCCTGCTGGCGCTCGACGACCAGCGTACGTCCCTGCAAGCGCAACTCGACCAATTCTGTCAGCTTGTGACGCGCCAGCCAGGGCTTGAGCTGGCGCAGTCCGGCCGCGGGCTCGCAACGGGAAGAGGCCGTGACTTTCTGGTTGCGTCGGTCGAGCTTGCCTCCCAGCTTGGCCAGCTTGTCCTCGAGCCGCTGCCGTTGCCGTTTGGCTTCGGACGCGTTGAGGCGCAGCACATAGCGCACGCCGTCGGCTTCGACCTCGCAGACTTGTTCAGCGAACAGCTCCAGTTGCAGCACCCCTTCGCTCAAGCGCCGCCGAATCTGGGGATCGGTCAGCGCCGTGATGTAGCGCAGCCCGGCCTCCCCCAGCGCCTGCTTGCCCTTGCTCTTGACCATCCCGCGGTCGCCGACGAAGACCAACTCCTCGACTCCGAACTGCTCTTTGACGATGCGGATCTGATCCGGCACGGTCGTCGGATCGTTGCGGTTGCCGGCAAACACCCGCACCGCCAGCGGCTCGCCCTGGTCATCGGCCAGCAGTCCGATCACAATTTGCTTCTTGCCGCGCTTGCCGTCGCGATTGTAGCCGTACTCGCCCAACGCGTTGTGCAGGCCTTCGAAGTACGAGCTGGTGACGTCGTAGAGCAGCAAGCTGGGCGGGGCTCCGCGGCGCTCGAGGTAGTGGCGGTATAGCGCTTGCTCGATCTTCACTTGGCGGGCGCTCAGATCATCGAGGGCGGCGTAGAGGTCGTCTTCGTCGAAGGCGCCCAGACCCAGCACTTCTGCGACGGCCTGATCGGCGGCCCAGCGCACGGCCGAGAGCCGCGATCCTTGGTGGGCCAGGCGCGCCAGCACCAGGAACAAGGCGAGTTTGGCGGCCCGCGTTCGACCCAGCGCGGCGGTCAGGCCCAGCTCATCGGCGAGTTGCTTGAGCGCGAAGAGCAGGCCAAAGACGGGGCCGCAGACGGGAGTGGCGGGAAGCTGATCGAACTCGCCGCGGAGGGCGCGCCGGAGGGCCTCGACGCGGACGGGGCGCCAGCAGGAGAGGTTGGCGAGGGTGCGTTTTTTGACTCTGCCGTTTTGGCGGAAGGATTCGCGCAGCAAGACGGCGGGCGGCGAGTTGCGATTGGGGACGGACTCAACATACATGGGTATATTATATCACAAACAACACAATGAATAAACGATACAATAGCATAATACATGGGTACACTAAAAGCGCCCCCAAACGTGTTAAAGCCAAGCAAGCCAAGCAGTTAGCCCGTCAAACGAGCCTTCCGCTGGGGGGAAGATCCGACAGAGAGGGGTGTCAGATCACAGAGGACGCTGGCGCTTCCAAGGCCCAGGGATAAATCCCTGGGCCTGGAGTTTCTACATTTGCGGACGGGGAGGGCCATGGTTGAGGTAGGTCGGTAGATGGTTATTGACATACCGACAGGATTGAGCTATTCTGTTCTTGGCCCCGCTCGGCGCCGCTGCCTATGCCCGACGATCTCCGCGATACTCTTCTGGAAACCCTAGAATCAGCCCTCGATGCTCAGCTGCGCGCCGTTCGTCGGCTGCGATCGAAACCCCCTCCCCGGCCCAAGAGCCCTTCGCCTCAAGGTATGTCTCAGGTCGATATGGCCCATGACATACTCGCCGGAGCCGAGCGTCCGCTGCATATCGCGGAGTTGATCGAGGGCATTCAGGCCAGGTTTTCCCGTGCGGTTGACCGCGAAAGCCTCGTCTCGGCGCTGTCGAAGAAGATCGCTCGCGGCGACCGTTTTGTGCGCACCGCGAAGAACACTTTCGCGCTGCGTAGCCCGGATTAGCTACGCGGCCCGGATTAGCTGTCCCCTGGAGGTTCCCATGCTGCTTCCTCAGTTCCTGTCGATCAGCGCTGATTGGAGGCGCGCCTTTCCCCAGCAACGCACGCATCGACGCGCGGTGCGCCAAGGCCTGGGAGGCCTGGTTTGCCTGGGCCGCCGCACGCTTTCGCGCATTATTTGGACCAACGGCGGCGAGCAAAACAGCTGGAGCGCGGACTATTTTTTGCACGAGCGCTGCAAGTGGCGTCCGCAAGAGTTGTTCGCGCCGGTGTGGAAGCGCGCCTTGGGGTTTTGCCGCTCACGGTTGGTGGGCGTGGCGATCGACGACACGCGCTTGCGCAAGACGGGGCGTAGGATCAAGCAGGCGTTTTATCAACACGATCCGCGCTCGCCGCCGTTTCACGCGAACTTGATGCTGGGGTTGCGCTACTTGCAAGCGTCGTTGTTGGTTCCCTTCGATCGCGGCGGCAAGACCGGCGCGCGGGCCTTGCCGGTGCGTTTTGAATGTGCGCCGGTTCCCAAGCGTCCCGGCAAACGCGCCGGCGACGCCGAGCGAGAGCAGTACGAACAAGCGCGCAAGCGCTGTCGCATCTCGCAACGTTTAGTCGACATGATGGCGCCGCTGCGGGCTGCGCTGGATGCCGCCGGCGGGATCGCCAAGAAGATGGTGTTGTCGCTTGACGGCAGTTTCAGCAACCGCACCGTTTTCCTGGCGCCGCGCGATCGCACCGAGCTCATCGCTCGCACGCGCCTGGACGCTGTGCTGTGCAAAGCCGCGCCGACCGGCTCGCGACGCTTCTATGGGGTCGAAAAGTTCCGCCCCGAACAGGTGCGCCGCGACGAGACGATCGTCTGGAAAACGACCAAGCTATTCTACGGCGGCAAGCGCCGCAAGATCCGTTATAAAGAGGTCAACGAGGTGTACTGGCAGGGCGGGGCGCGGCGCACGCCGTTGCGTTTGTTGGTGGTCGCGCCGACCCCCTATAGCAAGCGCCTTTCGAGCAAGATGTACTACCGCCAGCCGGCGTATCTACTCACGACGGACCTCGCCAGCCAGGCGCGCGAGCTGTTGCAGATCTATTTCGACCGTTGGCAGATCGAGGTGAACCACCGCGAAGAGAAGGACACGTTGGGCGTGGGACAGGCGCAGTTATGGAGCGAGACGGCGGTCCCGAAGCAACCGGTATTGGCGGTGGCGGCGTACAGCGCTTTGCTGCTGGCGTCGTTGCTGGCGTATGGTCCGGGGCGCGGAGAGGCCTATGCGCCGCTGCCGAAATGGAGGAAAAAGGCAAAGAGGCCTTCTTGTCTGGATCTGGTGGCGCTGTTGCGGAAAGAAATGGTCGAAAACCCCGATTTGCTGGCTCCGCTGGGGCTCAAACCCTCCTGGCAGGCCTTCGGCGCCGCCGCTGACGGGTAAAATATGTAGAAACTCCAGTCCCAGGGATAAATCCCTGGGCTATGATTGTGTCGCCCTGCGGGCGTTTGAGCGGACGCTTGCGGAGGAATGCGTCGCTAAGTGAAGAGTATGCGCATCGCTTGAGCGTGGCACGGCGCGGGCGTGCGCCCCGCCGGTATACTCGGGCTCATGCGCACGCTCCTGCTGGCTCTTGTCGTCTCGATCTCGGCTTCGGCAGCCGACTACCTCGACCCTGAGCTCCGTTATCGCGTCGAGCGCCTGAAGGGCGCGGTCGAAGCGACGTCTTGCTGCTGGAGCTCGAGGACGCGGGATCGTCAACCACTATCGAGTTCGACATCGAGGCCAGTCGAATTTCGCGCGGCGGAGGCCGGTTCGAGCAGATACCGGCGGAGCAATTCGAGCTCAGCCTTGGCGATGTTCGCGATGGTCGAGTGGTGCACCGAATCGAGCGACCGTCGCTGGACGCGGGCCGAGTCAACGAAGACTCCGTCCAGCTTCAGGTGATGAGCCCCGAGGCCAGTTTTGACCAGACGCTCGAATACGCCGACCGCGGCGCCGGCAAACCCGGGGACTACTACTACGTGCGCGTCACCCAGATCGACGGCGAGCGCGCCTGGTCGAGCCCGTTCTGGGTCGGCGGCGAAGCCCGCGATTAAGCCGCTTACCCCGCTGCTATCCTGAAGAGGATGGGTCTCATCCACCCGACGTTGCGCGAGAAACGCGAGGAGATCCTGGCCACGGCGAAGGAGCACGGCGCCGTCAACCTTCGGGTGTTCGGATCGGCCGCGCGGGGCGACTATGGCCCTGACAGTGACTTCGATTTCTTGATTGATTGCGGGCCCGAAAGGCCTCCCTTCTTTCCCGGCGGCGTCCAATATGCTCTGCAGGAGCTACTTCGCGGGAGAGTCCATATTCTGACCGAAGCGGGACTCCACCCCAAGATCCGGGACAACGTATTGAGAGAAGCGATCCCGCTGTGATCGGGTCTACGTCGCCGACAATGCTCGACGCGAACCCAGAATGAACAGGCCTGACCCAACCGAGCAAACCCACCAAAACCATTCGCCGAATCGCGCATACCCCGTCATCCCGTCCGAATAGTTGAAGTATGCCGTCAACGATCCCTGCTCGAACGAGGGTAGCGGCGGGCTAATCTGGCCCGCCCGATTGATCACCGTCGTAATCCCGTCATTGGTAGCCCGCACGATCCAGCGCTGATTCTCGATCGCTCGCATCCGCGCCAGCAGCAGGTGCTGGTAGCGAGCCGCGGTCCTGCCGTACCAGCTGTCGTTCGAGATGTTCACCAGCGCCTCAGCCCCATTTGCGACGAAGCGCCGCACGCCGCGGCCAAAAGCGTTCTCATAGCAAATGTAGGTCGCGATTTTGTGGTCGCCAATCTCGGCCACCGCGAAATCCTCTCCCGGGTAGAAGTCTCCAGCGGCCAATGTGATCTTGTCGACGACCAACGAAAACGGCCACGGCACAAACTCGCCGAACGGCACCAGGAACACCTTGGAGTAGCGCGAGACGAGCTCGCCTTCCGGGCCCAGGGTGACCGCGCTGTTGAGCGGTCGACGCTGGTCGTCAATCACGACGAAGTCAAGAGTGTTGAAGATGAAATGGGAGTGGACCGCCTTGGCGACCGATTCGAGATAGGCCTTCGAATACGCGGATTCGAAATAGTACGCCGGAACCGAATACTCCGGCCATATCAACAACTCCGGCCTTTCCGGGTCGGCCGTCGAAAGCTGCATCATGCGCGCCAGATGCTGGCGAGCTCGTTCGGCCGTCCAGCTCTCGGCAATCATCTCGTCCGGGTGAATATTGGGCTGGATCAGTCGCACGGGGACTTCGCCCTTCTCGCCGTCAGGCAAAGCCGGCAACAGCAGCACGAGCGGAATCGCAGTCAGCCAGGCCAGGCGGATTCGCGGCGCCCGCATCAGCGTGAGCGCCAGCGCCGCATTGAGCATCACCAGCAGGAATGATGGGCCATAGACTCCCGCAACCGGCGCCAACCGAGCGAGCAGCTCCATCGACGCCGCCGCGTTGCCCAGGTACAGCCACGGGAAGCCAAAGTACTGGTGCGTCCCCTCAATGGCGATCCATAGCGCGGAGACGGCGGGGATGGCCCAAGGCCTCGACATCAGCGGCCCGGCGAATAGGGAGAAAAGGCCGAGGTGAAGGCCCTTCGCCAACAAGAACGCGACGTAGATGGCGCCGGCCCCCGCCGCCGGAATGCCGGCATAGTCGTGCATCACGTCGTAGATCCAGTAGCACGTCCCGCCCCAGTAGATTGATCCGCAGAGCCAACCGCAGAGGAATCGTCGCTTCGGTGACTCCTCACGCGCAAGCGCAAACAACAGAGGCGTAACAGCGATGGCGGCAAGCCAGTAGAACGAGAACGTCGGAAAGGCGAGCACTTGAAGGATCCCGCTCAGCGCCGCGAGGATGAAGAACACGCTTTAGCCTAGCCCGGACGACAGTCAGGCAGCTCGGCGCTTGGGTTTCGGCAACATCAAGGCCAAAACAAGGCCCACGGCCGGAAGGAAAGTGACGCCCCACAGCACCGTCTCGAGTCCCGTCCGGTCAGCGATCCAACCCAGTAGCGGAATGAAGGTAATAGCCGCCACGCCCCAGCCGAAGCCCATCATCAGCGAAGTGACCGTGCCGGCTTGCGACGGCGCGAGCTCTTGAGCCATCACGACGTTCACGGGAATCGTCAACATCAGCGCGGTAGCGCCAAGAAACAGACTCGCGAGAGACACCCAACCATCGGTCAGGATGAAGCCCATCAAGAATGGCGCCGCGACGATCATTGAGCTGACGACTACTTGCTTGCCTCCGATGCGGTCCGCTAGCGCGCCCCCGCTGAAGGAACCGAGCGGGGCCGCCAGAAAGTACAGCGCCAGTGCGACACTTGCTTCACCCATGCTGAATCCCCGCTCGCGCACCAGATACAGCGTCAAAAACTGTCCGATGCCTAGCTGGATGACCGAGCGCACGACAACAAACGCGTAGTGGGTCGCCAGGGGTTTCCAATGCGCCCGCAAGACCGCCCAATCAACTCCGGTATTGCGCTTTTCATGGGGGGTGGGGTCGAGAAGCTGCCAGAGAAGATACGCGCAAATGACCACCGCCGGGAGCATCGCCACAGCCAGTCCTTCGAGACCGAGACTCGAGACAATGAGTGAAAAATACGGCGGCCCAAACGCAAGCCCGAGGGTCCCGGCGGAGATGAACAGGGCGACGCCGACTCCGCGCCTAGCGCCGGATAGCCGCGATGCTTCGGCCGTACTCTGCGGATGGAACGCCGCCACGCCCATACCGCCAACGAACGTCAGCAACAACAGCATTGGATAGCCGCTTGCCCAACCCAACATCGACAGGAAGATCGCCGCTGTGAGCGGGCCATAAATTGTAAACAGCCGGCTGTTCACCCGGTCGCTCAAAATTCCGAATGGAAGCTGCAAAACCGACGACGAGAACATGAACATCCCGCCTAGCCAACCCGCCTGGGCCAGGCTCAAGGAGTAGGTCTGAGTCAAGATCGGCTGCAGGGTCGGGATCGCGCTCGAGAACAGATCTGTGGTCATGTGCCCGAGGCACAGCAACAGCATGGCTCCGGAGAGAAGGCTGGTCTCGGCCCGTGGCCGCAGAGCCGCGGACGGCTGGGTCAGCGTTGCGCCCATGACTGGAAGGGAAGGCCCTAAGGCCTTTTCCGATTGTCGCACGGGGCGATTGTGCCCAGCCGTGAGCCCGGAACGCAAGTGACGGGTGCCCATGACGCCCGCGCGAACAGCGCACCCGTCACTTGCGTTCCGGGCTCACGGTTACGGGGGGGCTGGCGTTCTTATGCGCCTTTGCGCGAAACTCTTTTTCGATGCTTCGAACCGTAGTCGCAATCTCCCTTAGCCTTCTCGCTTCATGTTCCTCCGAACCCGAGCCGCCGTCTTCTCCCAACGTCGTCATCTTCCTCGCCGACGACCAGGGCTGGGGAGACCTGAGCCTTCACGGCAACACCAACCTCTCGACGCCCAATATCGACTCCCTCGCCGCCGACGGCGCCATGCTCGAGCGCTTCTACGTCTGCTCGGTTTGCGCCCCCACGCGGGCCGAGTTCCTCACCGGCCGCTACTACGCCCGCGGCGGAGTTCGCGGGGTCAGCACCGGCCAAGAGCGGCTCAACCTCGACGAGGTCACGATTGCCGACACCTTCAAGGAGGCCGGTTACGCAACTGGCGCCTTCGGCAAATGGCATAACGGCACGCAAGCGCCCTACCACCCCTACTTCCGGGGTTTTGGCGAATTCTATGGCTTCACCGAAGGCCACTGGGGACATTACTTCGACTACGAGCTCGACTCCGACGGAATACTCGTGACCGGCAACGGCTTCGTCATCGACGACTTCACCAATCGCGCCATCGGGTTCATTGAAGCCAACAAGGACAGACCTTTCTTCGCCTACTTGCCCTACAACACGCCGCATTCTCCCATGCAGGTTCCCGACGAATACTGGGATCGTTTCGAGTCAAAAGAGCTGGGAAAGCGCCACCGCGACCCCGAGATCGAGGATGTCCCCAAGACGCGCGCCGCGCTGGCCATGGTAGAGAACATCGACTGGAATGTGGGACGCGTGCTGGCCAAGCTCGACCAGCTGGGCCTGCGCGAAAACACGATCGTTCTCTACTTCTCAGACAACGGCCCGAACAGCTGGCGTTGGAACGACTCGATGAAGGGCCGCAAGGGCTCAATCGACGAAGGCGGCCTGCGCTCGCCCTTTGTGATTCGCTGGCCTGGAACCATTCCGGAAGGGAAGCGGGTCACCCAGATCGGCGGCGCGATCGACATCCTGCCGACGCTGGCTGACCTGACGGGGGTTCCGCTCACCAGCGAGAAGCCGCTTGACGGGAAAAGCCTCAAGCCGCTGTTGGTGGAGGATTCGCTCGCCTGGCCGGATCGAATGATCTTCTCGCTGCGCCGCGACCAAGTGAGCGTGCGGAACCAGCGCTTCCGGCTCGACGCCGCGGGCCGACTGTTCGACATCGATAACGACCCCGGGCAGAATACTGATGTCGCCGCCCAGAACCCGGAAATCACCTCGCAGCTCAGCGAGGCTGGCCAGGAATGGTTGGCGGAAGTGCTGCCTTTGGTCGGCCCCGACGACCGGCCGTTTCCGATCGGCGGCGCCTACAATACCCGGCTACCCGCCAGAGACGGCGTCCCGCACGGCGCGATCCAACGCAGCGCCCGCGCCCCGAACTGCTCGTTCTTTACGAACTGGACCAGCATCGAAGATTCCATGACGTGGGATGTCGAGGTGCTCCAAGCCGGAGTCTATCTGGCCAAGCTTTACTACACGGCGAAGACGCCCGGCTCAATCATTGAGCTGGAGTTCGACGGAGCGACAATTAACTCCGAGATCTTGGAAGCCCACGACCCGCCGCTCTACGGCGCCAGCGACGACCGCGTGCCGCGCGGCGAGTCCGAAGTCAAGACTTCAAGGAAGTGATCCTGGGAGCGATTTCGCTCAAAGCCGGCAGAGGCTCGCTCACGCTCAGGGCAACGGAAGTCGCCGGCGACCAAGTGGCCGATATTCGCTACGTGGCATTCGAAAGACTCTGAAGAATCGGATACACTCTTCAGAGCAGCACTTCATCTTAAAATTCCAAGGAGATTCACATGTCCGACGCAGCCGCTCAGCCCGCGCCTCAGCTCGGGTCCTTTTGCCACGTAGAAATCGCAGCCGATGACCTCGAAAAGGCCAAGGCTTTTTACGGCGCTGCCTTCGGGTGGACCTTCCAAGACATGCCGATGGGCGAAGGGCAGACCTACGTGCTCTACCAAACCGGCGGCGGAGTCGGCGGAGGCATCATGAACCCGCCGCCAGGCATGCCGAAGATGGTCGTCAACTACGTCCTAGTCGACGACATCGACGCCGCAACCGCCAAGATCGAAGCTGCCGGGGGGACGATCGTGATGCCCAAAACCGAAGTGCACGGAATGGGCGAAATGGCGCACTTCACCGACCCGGAAGGCAACCATATGGCCGTCTGGAAATCGGCGCAGGGGTAGATCTGAACTGCGGCTTTCGCCTGATTGCATTTCGCCGATCGGGTCCAGGACACTGAAAGCAATGAAACACCGCGTCCGTAAAGCCGTCTTCCCCGCCGCCGGGCTGGGTACGCGATTCTTGCCGGCCACCAAAGCGCAGCCCAAGGAGATGCTGCCGCTGGTCGACAAGCCGCTGATTCAATACGGCATTGAGGAAACCCGCGACTCGGGAATCGACAACGTCATCATCGTCACCGGCCGCGGCAAGCATGCCATCGAGGACCACTTCGACAAGAGCTTCGAGCTCGAGCACGAGTTGGAAGAGCGTGGACAAGCGGAGGAGCTGGCGGCAGTTCAAGCGATTTCCGACCTTTGTCGGATCTCGTATATTCGCCAGCGCGAGCCCCTCGGGTTGGGACATGCCGTCTCGATGGCGAGTGAGTTGGTGGGCGACGAGCCGTTCGCCGTGGTGCTGGCTGATGACGTGATCAAGTCCGAGACGCCGGCGCTCAAGCAACTGCTCAACATCCACGAATACTTCGGCGCAGCCGTCTTCGCAGTGATGCAAGTACCGAAGGACCGCATTTCCAAATACGGCGTGATCGCGGGCTCGGCGGTGGAGTTCAGCGGATCCTCAGACCGGCTCTATCGCGTCACCGACCTAGTCGAAAAACCCGCTGTCGAAGACGCCCCGTCGGACTTGGCCATTATCGGCCGATACATCTTGCCCGGGTCGATCTTCGGGCACATCGCCAATACCGAACCCGGCAGCGGCGGCGAGATTCAGCTCACTGACGCCATTCACCGGCTGATCGAAGATGGGCCGGTCTATGCGTATCGCTTCGAGGGGAAGCGCTACGACGCCGGGAACAAACTGGAATACCTTCAAGCCGGCATCGACTTCGCCCTCGACCGGCCGGATCTAGGCCCGGGTCTGAGGGAGCACCTTGCCGGCCTTGATCTGGCTCCCCGAGAATAGCGGCGACAGAGGCGTGGACGGGAGTCCACGCCTCTGTGACCTGGGCCGGGCGACAATAGTCGAATGCGAATTGCGGTAGTTGGGGTCGGCGCGGTCGGCGGATACTTCGGCGGACGCCTGGTGCAGGCCGGGCTAGACGTTGTTTTCATCGCCCGCGGCAAGACTCTCGGGGCGCTCAAATCCGGCGGTCTGCGGATTGAGAGCATCGCCGGGGATTTCGAGATCGCCGAACCCAACGTCGTTGGCGATGCGGCAGAGGCGGGGCCGGCGGATGTTGTCCTGGTCGCGGTGAAGGCCACCCAAGTCGCCGATGTCGCGCCGACCCTCAAGCTGCTAGTCGGGCCCGAGACGGTCGTTATCCCGATGCAGAATGGGCTCGACGCGCCGCCATTGCTGGCCGAGGCGCTGGGAAAGCAGCCGGTCATCGGCGGCCTGTGCAAGATCTTCGCCTCGAAGACCGACCTCCGTACAGTCAAACACATCGGCCTTGAACCCGCCATCGAGTTTGGCGAGCGGGACGGCTCGAAGTCCGAGCGAGTTGAACGGATTCGAGCGGCATTCGACCCCGCGCAGGGCATGACGACGACCGTTGCCGACAACATTGAAGGCGCCATGTGGCAGAAGCTGCTCTACGTCGAGCCCCTCGGCGGCGTCGGGGCGGTATCACGGGCGCCGATTGGAGTCGTCCGCTCAGTCCCCGAGACTCGCGAGATGCTTTCGGCGGCCATGCGCGAAGTCGTCGCGCTGGCCCTCAAGCGCGGGGTCGCCATGGATCCCCAGGCCGCCGAGGCCGCCATCCGCCGCATCGACAAGCTCGCCCCTGGGACCACCGCCTCGATGCACCGAGACATCGTCGAAGGCCGACCCTCAGAGCTCGAGTCCCAAGTCGGGGTGGTCGTGCGCTACGGGCGCGAATCGGGCGTCCCAACCCCGGTTCACTCGGCTATCTACGCCGCGCTTCTCCCATCCGAGCTCCGCGCCCGCGGCGATCTTCCCAGCTAACCCCAATACTGTTTGCTTAAGGTACTCCAGCCGGGGGGTGGACCCGGAGCCGCGGTCTCGACGCCTAAGTCGACAGTGTTGCAGCTAGCCCGTTCGCCTACCGGACGGCGCTATCATATTCGGGCTATGTCAGAGAACAGCGTCGCCCTGCGCACCGCGCTCGATTCCCGCCAAGGCATTCTTCGATTGGCCCCCTGTTGGGTGCCGCGTCAGTTCCTGATGCCGGGCGGACGACTCAAGCTCCATCCGAACGACCTCTACGCCCTCGGCGCCCAGCGCGGCGGCATCGACGAGCGCTGGTTTTCCTCAACCACAAACGCCGATAACGGCCCCGGCACGCCTGACGACGAAGGCCTGGCGTACATCGTGATGGACAACGGCGGTGATGCGCCCAAGAAGATGCTTCTCAAGGAAGCTGTCGAAGAGATCGGCGATGAGTTGCTCGGCCAGGACGTGATGTCGCGGTACGGCGGCTGGAACGTGCTTTGCAAGTTCTTCGACAACCTCGGGCCCATTCCGCACCACATGCACCAGGACGAAGCGGCGGCCAAGCGTGTCGGCCAGAAGGGCAAGCCCGAGGCCTACTACTTCCCGCCGCAGTTCAACTTCAAAGAGAACAACTTCGCCTATACCTTCATGGGCCTTGAGCCGGGCACGACACCCGACGACGTCCGCGCCTGCCTCGAGCGCTGGGACCAAGGCGACAACGGGATCCTGTATCACTCCAAAGCCTACAAGCTAAAACCGGGAACGGGCTGGCACATCCCCGCCGGCGTGCTGCACGCACCGGGGTCGGCGGTGACCTATGAGCCGCAGGTGAACTCCGACGTCTTCGGCATGTTCCAGTCGCTGGTCGAGGGCCGCGCCGTGGGTTGGGAGTTGCTGGTCAAAGACGTCCCCGAGGAGCACCATCACGATCTCGACTACATCATCGGGATGCTCGACTGGGAGAAGAATGTCGACCCCTACTTCATGAAGAACCGCTTCTTCGAGCCGGCGCCCGTAGACGATGTCGATACCATGCGCGAAGCCGGCTACCAAGAAAATTGGGTCAGCTATTCAACCGATTTTTTCTGTGCCAAGGAGCTAACCGTCTTCCCAGGGCGCACCGTCACAATCAAGGATTCGGTCGCCTACGGCATGATCCTCACCGAAGGTCGGGGCAAGCTCGGTTCGTGGGATGTGCACACTCCGGCGATGATTCGTTTTGGCGAGCTGACGTCGGACGAGTTTTTCGTCTCGCGTGAGGCGGCGAACAACGGGGTTCAGATCACCAACGAGAGCACGGAAGAGAACCTTGTGATGCTCAAGCATTTCGGCCCAGGCAACCCGGACTCGAAGTATCTGATCCGCGACGAGGGGTAGGTGGCCGGAACCCGCTCCCTGGCGCCCCGCTCAGCCAGGTCGTGATGTCGGGGAACACAATCGCCTGCATCTCGGGCGTCTCGATATTCTCCGGCGTAATCAAGTAAGCGCCCGAGTCCATCTCACGCACCGGCTCCTGCCCATCGAGCACCTGCGCCATGGCCTTGGCGCTTTCATACCCCATCTTGAAAGGGTCTTGGACAACGATCGAATCGATCGCGCCGCCCTTCATCTCTTCACCAACTCAGCCGACGCGTCAAAACCAACGATCCGGACCTTCCCCGCCGCGCCGCGTTGCTTGACCGCCCGCACCGTTCCGTCCACCGACGACTCGTTGTCGGCGAATAGCCCCGCCAGATTCGGATACGCCGTCATCAGGTTCTCGGCCTCGGCCATCGCTTTGGCGCGGTCGGCCATGTTGAACCGGACATCCCCGACTACCTCGATCCCAGGATAATTCTCCTTGACCTCGTCAAGAAAGCCCTGTTCGCGCTTCATCGTCGAGGCGCTGCCCGGCATGAAGCCGATGATGCCAACCTGCCCCTGCCCGCCTAGAATCCGCCCCATACGCTCGCCGGCCATGCGGCTGGCTTGATAGTTGTCCGTAGCGACGAAGGTCACAATCTTGTCCGTCTTGATGCTCGAATCGAAGATCGCGACGGGGATGCCGTTGTCTGCCGCGCGTTCGACCACGGCCACCAGGGCCTCTTCGTCAACCGGCGCCAGCACGATGCCGCTGACCTGACGGGCAATCAGGTTTTCGACGATCGAAATCTGCCGGCTCGCGTCGATCTCGAGCTGCGGGGCGTTCCACAGGACCTCGAAGTCGAACTCCTCGCCGGCCTTGATGGCGCCGGCGTGGATGGTCTGCCAGAAGATGTGGTTCGTGCCCTTGGGGACGACCCCGACGATGCGGCGGTCCGACCCCCGGTTGCAGGCCGCGAGCACGGCGACGCCCGCGGAAGAAAGAAACTGTCGGCGAGTCGGCACTCACCTTGTTTAGCACATCGGTGCAGCTACCCGACGCCCAACGCCTCGGCCAGAGCCTTCTTCATCACGGCTTCGTCCGGGTCTTGGCCCGTCCACATCTGGAAGGCGATCACGCCTTGGTAGACCAGCATCGAGAGCCCGTCCAAGGTGGGGAGTGAGTACTCGCGGGCTGCCGCCAAGAACTTCGTCTCCGGTGGATTAAACACCGCGTCGGCCACTAGCATGTCCGGCCTCGCCCCGCTGAAATTGACGTCCGGCGCCGCGTCGACATCGGGGTAAAGCCCGATCGAGGTGGCGTTGACGAGCAGGTCGACATCGCCAGACACGGTAAACGAGCCGACCCACGGTTCGAAGCGCACGGGCCCGGACGTGTTCCGCGCTAAGTCGGCGACCATGGCTCCCGCGCGATCGAGGCTCCGGTTAACGACCAAGAGGTCAGACGCTCCGGCAAGGATCAGCTCGGTCGCCACCGCGCGGGCGGCGCCCCCGGCCCCGAGGACGACCACGCGCTTGCCGCCGACATCCATACCCCCGTCGGTCTCGATGCCGCGCAGGAAGCCTTTGCCGTCGGTGTTGGCGCCGATCAGCTTGTCGCCTTCGCGTACGACGGTGTTGACCGCCCCAATGATGCGCGCTTCGTCCGAGAGCCCGTCAAGGTGCTGGATCACCGCCACCTTGTGGGGAATGGTGAGGTTGATCCCGCGCATTCCAAACGCTCGGACGCCTTGGACCGCCGCCGCAAGGTCGCTCGGGCCGACTTCAATGGTCAGGTAACGCCAGTTCAAACCGGCGGCCCGGAAGCCGGCCTCTTGCATGACGCCCGTCGGATTCTCGGCTACGGGTTGGCCGAAACAGCCGACAAGCTCGGCTTTGTAGTTCGCTCCCATCGCCGCCTACTTGGGCTCTCCGCGTGGCGTACCGGCGACGCAAAAGTGCGAGGGATGGACCTCGTTGATGATGACGCGAACGGTCTCGGGCTTGGCGTCCAGCGTGCGGATCGCGACCTCAGTCACGCCCTCCATGAAGGCCTTTTTCTTCTCGTAGCTGCGGCCCTCCATCAGGGTCACGTTGATGATTGGCATGCCCGAGATCCTAGCACGGCGTTAGGATGTATAGTCTTGCAAGATTCCATCTGGTTTCGGACTCTCAGCCCCGCCTACCGCGCGGTTTTCGAGGCATCGGACGAGCAACCCGCCTCGTCGGACGTAGTCATCGTCGGCGCTGGACTGATCGGTCTCTCCACCGCCTACTACCTCACCCAGGCGGGAGTCGGCAACATCTGCGTCGTTGACCGGAAAGGCCCTCTCGGGGAGGCAAGCGGCGCTAACGCTGGGGGACTATGGTTTGGCCAGCAAAGCGCCGAGCTGGGTCCGATCGCCGGGTTGGCTCGCCTGAGCCAGCAGCTCTACACAGATCTAGAGGATCGCTTCTCGTTCGACTACCGGCGCTCGGGCATCCTCGATTTGCTTCACGGTGAAGACGAGTTGGCTGAGGCCCGCGAACGGGTCAGCGCGACCGAGGCGGCGGGGTTCGAGGCCTCGATCCTATCAATCGAAGATGTCGCCCGCCGCGAACCGAATCTTCGCTTCGCGGGCGCCGGGGCGATCCATTTCTCGGACGAAGGTCAGATCCATCCCGCGAAGTTGGCGGCGGCGCTAATCAGGCATCTGCGCGAATTTGGGGTGCGAATCTGCCGGGGCGTTGGGGTCGACGACGTCTACTCCCTCGCCGCCGATCGAGTCGTCATCGCGGCCGGCGCATGGACGCCTCTGGTCACGAAGGCCCTAGGCTGGACGCCGCCGATCCGTCCGATTCGAGGGACCCTGCTAGCGCTGCCCAACCTGGCTCCGGACACGGTCAAGCACACCGTGATGGCTGGGCGATACTACTTTTGGCAGCTTGCCGCCGGACCGCTCGCCTGCGGCGGATCCGAGGACGACGTGGGCTTCGAACCCGGCGTCGATGGCGAGACCGTCAAGGCGATCCGGAGCGAACTTCGCGAATTCTTCCCGACGCTGGCGGAGCATCAGACCGTCTGCGCCTGGTCGGGTTTCCGGCCCTACTGCGAGGATCTGCGGCCGGTGATCGGCCCCGTGCCGGGGAACGAGAGAGTCTTCGTCGCGGCGGGTCACTTTCGCAAGGGCGTCATGCTGGCGCCGGCGACAGGGAAGATCCTGGCCGACCTCATCGTGGGCGGGTCGACTGAGACCGATATTTCGCTGTTGTCTCCCGCCCGCTTCGCGTAGCGTCGGATAGCGGTAGAATCCGTCTGGTGGTTTGCCGCGGACATTTCCTCGCCTGTGCCCTAGTTCTTGGGCCGTTGTGCGCCCAAGACCAAACCGGCGCAAAGTACATCTCGGACCTCTCGGTGATCGCCTCCGGTGGAGAGCTCTTTCGCGAAGCCTGCGGCGCCTGCCACGGCACGACCGGCGAAGGGGGCCGCGGGCCCAACCTGCGAACGAGCCGGAACGTCCAGCGTTCGAATGATCAAGAGCTGTTTGGGTCGATCAAAAACGGCGTGCCCGGCTCGGAGATGCCGCCGTTCCCGCTCGGCGCTGAGAAGGTCTGGAGTCTCGCGGCGTTCGTGAGAAGCTTGAGCGCCCCCGCCTTCGATCAGCATGCGCCCGGAGACGCCGAGGCCGGCCAGGCCATCTTCGAGGGCCAAGCCGGTTGCGTCGGCTGCCACATGATCAGAGGAGAAGGCGGCTCGCTCGGCCCCGATTTGAGCAACATCGGTATGGAATCGAACTTGACCCGCTTGCGCGAGTCGCTGCTCGAGCCATGCAAGGAGATCGCGGCAGGGTTTGAGAAGGTCGTCGTGACCTTGAAGTCCGGCGATCGCATCGAAGGCGTAGCGAGGAATCGCGGTAACTACTCGCTTCAAGTCCTCGACGTGCGCGGTAACCTGCATCTACTCGAAAGCCCCCAGATTGACGACGCGGAATTCGATGAACAATCGTGGATGCCGCGCGACTACGGCGATCGCCTCAGCGAAGAGCAAGTTCGCGACGTGCTGACGTTCCTGGCCCGTCAATCCTCGTCGCAACGCGCTGCACGCTAACACCAACACCGCTCATCTAGCTACTTTCTGGCGCAAAAAGCGCTATCGCGAGCCAAGCCCGATTGGAAAGCGTTTTCTTAGTTCCGGTCGGATCGCGGTTTCGATCCTGTTTCGCCGCCTCGCCCCGCTCCTTCAACCCGTCGCCCGCGCCTCCAGGCAGGCCCCGATGTTGATCAGGTTGTCCGCGATCACCCCCAATCCCACCCAGCGCCGCATCCCGTCCAGGCCCGGATAGCGGCTGCGGTCGAGTCCGTGGCGGCGCTTCAATACCGAGATGCGCCCTTCGCAACCGGTTCGCCACTTCTGCCCGCGCTTGAACCAGCGCTCCTTCTGCCGTCCGCGCCGCACCGGATCGCGCGTTGAGTAGTTCGGAATCGACACCCGCTCCACGCCACGCCGCTCCAAGGCCTGCTCGTTGGCCGCCGAGGAAAAGCCCGCGTCCGCCGCCACCAGGCGCGGCGTGCGTCCTAAGCGCCGCTCGTGTTCTGCGACCGCGTGCAGCAAGATCGCGCGGTCGTCCGGCCGCTCTTCATACACGTCATAGGAGGTAACGATCTGATTCTCCGCTTCTTGCACCTTCAGCATCTTGCCAAACTCGTTCGGCTTGCCCGACTTGCCTTTGCGAATCACTTCCGTCGTTGGTTCGAAGACGCTCAGCAGCTTGTCCGGCACATGCTTGTCGCCGCCGAACACCCGCTGCTTGGTCTGCCGCCGCACTCGTTCGACGCGATCGAGCATGGTTTCGAGTTGTTTCCGCAAGCCTTGGAGCAACGCATCGCCCAGCGGTTCGGCCGACCGCTTGACGCCGCTTGCGACTTCGGCCGCAAAGCGCCGCGCCTGCGCCACCACGCGCCCGCCGGTCTCGAGCAGCTTGGAATAGAGCGTGCGGCGTTTTTCGGCGCCTTGCTCGGAGCGCGCACTGCGGCCAATCTGCATCACGATCTTGCGCACGCTGCGCAGGCGGTTGCGCAACCTCTCGCCGGCGTGGTCGGCGGCCTCTTCGATCTTGCGCATCGTCCGCGTGAGCACGCGTAGGCCGTCGTTGAGCAAGCTCGAATCGGTCGGGTAATGCACGTTGGTTTCGACCACCGTCGTATCGATGCGCAACTTGCGGCCGGTCACCACACGCTCTTCGCGCGCCAGCTCGATCAAACGTTCGTGCAACTGCGCGATCACCTCGGGCCCGAGCGCGCGGGCGATGCGCCCCAGGGTCTTGGCGTCGGGAACTTTGTCGAACCCGATGCGGCTGAAGTGGCGATAGACAACGTTGGCGCGCACTTCGCGTTCCAGCACATCGAAGCTCCAATTGCGCACGTGTTTGAGGATGAGCAGGCGCAAGACGACCTCGGCGGGAGTGGCCGGGCGGCCTGTGCGGCGCGATTGAGGATGGCGGCTGCCGAGGGCGTCATAGACGGTGTCGAGCAGCTGATCGTCGTCGAGCAGGCGGTCGGCGTGACGCATCCAGGGCTCGTAGAGATCGAGGGGATCTTCGGGGAAGAGGGGCTCGAAGAGGCAGCGTTGGGGGCGGCGCCGTGTGGTCATGGCTTATTATAGCATAAATAGGCCTGAAACTCCTATAGAAAATGTGCGTTCGGGACGCTTGCGCGACAAGCCGGCACTGAAAATGCGGGACTTAGGCGGGCGTTTTGCGCCGGGAAGTAGCTAGCGGTTGTTGTGAAGTCGAGCAACCGCTTGCTTCCGCGCGCGGCTCCAGGTCGCCCGGATTCGACCTGTTGTCAATACATCGGCGATCGGGTTAGACTCAAGCTCCAAGGAGACGTGTCGATGCCGGATCAATGGACCATTCGCGGTGTGGGGTTCACAAACTGCAGCTGTGCCTACGGCTGTCCCTGTCAGTTCAACGCCCCGTCGACAAACGGGTATTGCAAGGCCGTTGCGGGCGGGCGCATCACTGAGGGCCACTTCAATGACACTCGTCTCGATGGCTTGAACTTTGCCATGACGCTCCACTTCCCCGGTGAGATCGCCGAGGGGAATGGAACCCAGCAGCTCATCGTTGACGAGCGCGGAACCCCCGAGCAGCGCGAAGCCATTCGAAGGATCTACCTTGGCGAGTCGACGACGCCCGGCGCAACGTTTTGGTTCATCATCAACAGCTTGATGACCACCGTGCACGAGACTCTGTATCTGCCCATTGATTTCGAGGCCGACGTCGAGGCCCGCAAGGGTCGCATAATGGTGCCTGGGGTCATCGAGTCGGTCGGTACGCCGATCAAGGATCCGTTCTCTGACGGCGACTTTCGGGCGCAGATTCGGCTTCCGCGCGGGATGGAGTACACCGTCGCCGAAGTGGGGAACGGGACTTCGAAGGTGACCGGCGCGCTGGCGTTTGAGCTCGAAGACAGCTACGGCCAGTTCAACATCATGCACATGAATCAGGACGGCGTGATTCGTTAAGTCCTGAAGGCGGGGCGCTACATATCCTCATGGCCCCCGCCAGTCTTCCCAAGCGAGACAAGATAGCCATCTGGTCCGGCCTGGTAGGGGTCTCGGCGCTGGCCTGGGTTTACCTTGTGTGGATGGCCGTGATGATGGTCGGGATGATGGTTCCCACGGCGGTCCCGATGACATTGATCTACGCGGCTGTTGCTCGTAAGGCCTCCGGTCAAGGGGCAACAGTCGGACCCGCGATGATCTTCGTCTCGGGGTACGTCGCCATGTGGACGCTGTTCAGCGTTGGCGCTCTTTGTTCTGGCGGAGAAGGCGCTGCCTTTGGGCGTAAAGGGCGGACGCGTCGCCGGGGCCCTGATGGTCGCAGCGGGACTCGTGATGCTGACGCAGTTGTAACAGGCCTACGGGCGTAGGGGCGCCAGCGGGATCACGAAGACCATCGAGAAAGACCAGCCGCTCGCGTTGTCGAGAAAGAGCTCGTGGCCGATCCGGTCGCCGGCGCGGGGCAGCCCAGTGGCGACATAGTCGAGCGATCCCTCGAGCTCGATGTTGCGGAACCCGCGACCGCGAGGGAGCGGGTTCCGCATTCAGATCGCGCATAACCCACCACACAAAGGCCCTCAGTAACGAGTATTACGCCTAGGGCTTGGTTCCCGTCGTCCTCCAATCGCCGGTTTCATGCAACTGCTTGACGAAGGCCCGCAAGGTCTCCGACGCGGGCGCGCTGAGCAACTCTCGGAACGGTCCGTTTTCTGTTATCGCCCCCTGCTCAATGACCGCCCCGTCAGAACAAAGGGCCATCGCTTCGAGCGGATCGTGGGAAACCAGGATCAGCGTAACGTCGAACTCCCGGCATAGGCGGCGGATCTCGCTGTACAAATGTGTCTTAACAGCGATGTCGAGCCCTGAGAATGGTTCGTCGAGCAGCAGAGCTGTTGGCTGCGGGGCCAACGCTCGCGCGAGCGCTGTGCGCTGCTGTTGGCCTCCCGAGAGATCGGCTGGCCTGCGCCCGGCCTCGTCCTCGATGCGGCACACGCGCAGAGCCCGCAAGGCGCGTTCCCGACGTTCGCCGCGGCTGAGGCTGAGCCCGGCCAGACCAAGCATCACATTTTCGAGAGCGGTCAGATTCGGCCACAGAGCGAGGTCCTGAAAAACCATCGCGATTCCGCGCTCATGGGGTGCGAGCTTGATCTCGGTGGAGGTCGAGGCTAGCGCGCCTTCAAGCCACAATTCTCCGGCGGAAGGCTTTTCCAGACCCGCGATCAAGCGCAGCAGTGTGGACTTGCCGCAACCCGAGGGACCGAGCAGCGCGAAATGGCGGCCCTTCTCGACTCGCAAGCAGAGATCTCGAAACACCTCCAGCGGGCCGTAACTCTTCGATAGGTTCCTCAGCTCGACAAGGGGATCGAGCATGCCGCCTAATGCGCCACCCTCCATGGCGACACGTTCTCCCACTTACGCAGTTCCTCGCCGGCCCATTCATTGGTCTGATCGGCGTGGCACGACGTGCACGGGTTGGGGACCCCGTAGGCCTCGCTCGCCGAGGGACTGATAAAGCGGAACGTGTGGCTGCGGACGTTCACATCGCCGACCGTCTTGGCGATCGAGGGCATGTGGCAGGAGGCACATTGGCTACCTTCGCTCTCAGGGGCGTGGTGAGTATGCTCCTCGATGGTTCCGCGCGGCCCGGCGGGAGATTCGGGTGTGTGGCAGGTCAGGCAGAGGCTGTTGCCAGGCTTGATCAAGTCCGCGCCGTGCTCGGTTCCATGGACGTCGTGGCACGACCAGCAGCGCACGCCTTTGGTGTACATCACGCTCGTGACATAGTCGTTGCCCTGCATGCGGTTCTTGTGCGCTGAACCCTCGGGCCAATGCGTGAAGGTTTCTTCGCCCAGGCGATGTTCCTCCAAGAGCCAGTAGTCGCTCAGGCGATCGCCCGGCTGGTAGCCCACCGGCCAATCGTAGTAGACGCCCTCGATCGGCTTCTCGAGCGGTTGGCCTTGGGAGTGGCATTGGATGCAGACGTCCGCGGCGCGTACATAGTCGAGCGCGGCCGGATTGACGATATTCGCCTTCGAGGGGGCGCTCACATGCTCGCCTCCACCACCGTGACACTTCTCGCAACCGACATTCCATTCCGTGACCTGCTTGGTCTCGATGTCGTAATTGGTCGAGTGGCAGCCATCACAAAGCGGACCGGTCGGGCGTTGCATCTGATCGGCGGGATAATGCTCGGCCCACCAGTCCTTGCCCTGCTCGACGTAGTACTTGCGCCAGGTCTTGTTCCTCACATCCCATTGCGCCGGGAAGACAAAGTAGTCGTCGCCGATTTTGGTGAAGTAGCGCTGCTTCCACTTGCTGCCGTACGTGAAAACGATGTCTTCCTTCGAGAACGTGACGAGCGGGTTGGGGGTCACGAAATCTCCGACGATCACATCGGGGCGCGCCTTCACATCAACCAGGATGTTGGCCATGAGCGTGTCCTTCCAGCGGTCATAGACGCTCTTGTGGCAAGTCTCGCAGGCTTTCGAGCCGACGAACTCCGGGTGGGTCTGGGCGGCGGCGGCGCTCGAAACGGCGAGTAGAATCAGGAGCGTTCGCATCTTCATTCGTGCCTCCACATGACCGCCACGGCGGTGACAGCCATTGCGGCCGTGAGTACGTAGGCCAGGCAAAGACTCGCCACCATCGATTCGGGCGCGTTGGCCATCACAGTGAACAACGCGACCGGAAACGAGGTCTCCCCCGGGGGCTGCAACAAGAGCACGGTTGTCACGTCAGCCGTTGCCAGCAGGGCTGTCAGAGCGACGCTGATGCCGATCGGGCCCGCTAGGATCGGTCCCAGGACCTGGCGCAAGTAGGTCCCCAGAGGTACGCCGTGGACGGCCGCGCTCAGCGCCCACGACGGACACGCTCCGCACAGCGCCCGGAGCAAGATTACCGCGGCGATGGGCGTGAACCGCAACCCGAGGACGACGCCGACAGTGAAACGACTTCGCAAGACCGGGTCGAGCCAGGCGGGGGCGGCGCTCGCGGTCAGCACGGCGCCCAATCCACCGAAAGCTGGGGGAAGAACGAACACCAGTATCATGCCCGCCATTAAAACGACTCGCAGCGAGGGCGCGCGGGCTGCACAGATTGTAAGCCACGCGCCGGCCGCGGTTGCTACCAGGCCGGCGACCAGACCGTAGGCGAGCGTGTTCGGGGCGGTTCGTGCGAGGGTTTCGGAAACTCGGTCGAACCAAAAGCGGTCAAGCGCCGGATAGGCGAGCCCCGCCAGCGGACCCAGCACGTTCAGCAGCAGCGCCGCCCCGAGCAGGCACGGCCCGGCCCATTCCGCATGGCTCCAGGTGTGAAGCAGGGGCGACGCCGCGTCACGCGGCAAGAGCCCGACGGCCATATTGCGAGCCGAGAACCAAACCAAAGGCGCGGCGCACGCCAGGACGACGCCGGCGACAACGAGCGATTGGCGGGCTGCTAGCTCGAAGTCGTAGAGCGCGGAGAAGCTCACCAAGACTTGAGTAGCCGCCCCTGAAAAACCTAGGATCTGACCCGGGCCAGGATCCGCCAGGCTGAGGATTCCGCCAAACGCCGCGGCTGCCGTCGCCGCGGGAAGCGCCGCCCGCCCCGCATAGCTCAAGACCGCCGGCTCGCCACCCGCCAGCCGAGCCGCGTCAATGGCACCTCGAGGGACCGAGCGCACCGCAAGTAGTACCGCGAAGACGACCAGCGGCGTGCCCAGCGCGCTAAACGCCAGGATGCACCCCGGCGCGCCGGAGAGCAGGCTTTCTCGCGGAAGCCCTAGCTCGATGCGAAGCATAGAGAGGCCGATCGCCCAAAGAAACGACGGAATCACCAGAGGGATCGCGAGCCCAGCCAGCAGGACGCGCCGGGCGGGGAAGCGGTAGAGACCGGCCAACAGACCCGATCCGAAGCCCAGGGCTAGCGCGCAAGCCGCCGCACCGGCCGCGACGGTCAGGCTGCGGCCGACGGCCCTGCCGAAATCGTCTCCGAGGCCGGCCGCCGACCCAGCGCCGAATTCGTAGAGCAATGGAACCGCGGGTGCGAGCACGGCCGCAAACCCCACGGCCAACCCCAACGCTCGCCAGCGGCCAGGCTGCTCGAGGACCGCCGGCGAGATCATGGACTGTTGGTCTCGACCCAGTCTTTGAGGAATCCGAGACTCAACTCCTCGAGCAGGCCGGCTAGTTCGCCGTAATTCACTTGCATCGGGCTGATCTCATCGAGCGGACGGACATGCTCGGGTACGCTGATCCCGGCACGCACCGGCATTTGCGCGGCTTCGCTTCGAGCAAGGGCTTGTTCGGTCTCGGGCCGCAATAGGTAGTCGATGAAGCGTTTGCCGGCGTCGGGGTTCGGACCGTTCTTGATGCGAAAATCGAAACCTCTTGGCGATCACGGCACGTAAGTCATAGAATAGGTAACGGATGCGACTTTCCCTGCTAAGCCTGTCTTTCGCCATCGTTGCGGTTCCGCTCGGCGCCAACACGATCATCGTCGAAGAGTTGATCGCCAAGGTCAACGGCGATGTGATCCTGCGCTCGGAATACGATGACTTCCTCCGTGATATTCGCGGAGAAGTCGCTCGTGACGAGCGCATCGCAGAGGACGACAGGTCCAAGATGATCGAAGAGCGTGAGAAGAATATCCTAAGCGACCTCATCGACCAGCGGTTGCTCGTCCAAAAGGGCGAAGAAGTCGGCGTCAATGTCGAGGGTCAAGTGCTGCGGCAGCGCGACGTCATCATGAAGCAGATGGATATCGACGATATCGATGAATTCGAGACCGCCGTCGCCGAGCGCTATGGCATGCCGATCGAGGATCTCATGCAGCGGATGCGTGAGAGTTTCATGTCGACCGCCGTGCTTGGAGGCGAGGTTGGCAGCCGGATCGTTATCTCTCGCGAGGAGATCGAAGAGTACTACGCCGAGCACAGCGACGAGTTCAGTCGCTCCGAGGGCGTGCGCCTACAGGAGCTCCTCGTTTCGACTGAGGGCCTGCTTGGCAAAGAGCTCGAGGAGAAGGAAAAGTTGGCCCGCGAGGTTCACACGAGGGTCCAAACCGGCGAGCCGTTCGCCGAAATGGCCAAGCGCTTTTCCGACAGTGAGGCGACCAAGGAAATCGGCGGCGACATCGGCATCTTCCGCCGCGGCCAACTCCGCAAAGACATGGAAGACCTTGTCTTCGACAAGAACCCCGGCTACATAACCGATCTGATCGAGGCCGACAGGGGATTCTTGCTTCTCAAGGTTGTCGAGAAGTATCGCGAGGGCCTGGCGGAACTTGAAGAGGTGACCGAAGAAATTCGAGCCAAACTCTCGGAGCCGAAGTACGGCCCGGCGGTCCGTGAGTTTCTCAGCTTCCTTCGCGAGCAGTCTTACATCGAGATACGGCCCGGCTACATGGACTCAAAAGCGGTATTGGGCAAGGATACGACCTGGAGCGATCCGGCCAAGCTTGCGCCGGTGACGACCACGCGCGACGAAGTGCTCGGCAATAAAAAGAAGAAGCTCCTCTGGATGATTCCGATCGGCAGCAAGGACATGGCCAAGAAGGAGGCCAAGAAGGAAGAGAAGCAGGCCGAGAAAGACGCAAAGAAGGCCCAAAAAGCCCCTACCCCAGACGCCGCTAGCGACTAGGCGCTCCCCAGTACGCGTGAAAACCGATTTCGTCCGCGACCTCAAGGAGAACGACCGCGTCCTCTCCTTCTTCTTGGTCCAAGCCAAGGAAGTCCGCTTCAAGAAAGCGTCGGGGGAGCCCTTTCTCTCGCTGACGCTTTCCGATAAGAGCGGCCAGATCGAAGCCAAGATGTGGGAGGGCGTCGAGGATGTCGCCGAGACCTTCGAGCGCGACGACTTCGTCAAGGTCAAGGCCAACATCCAGCTCTTCCGCGACCGACCGCAGATGGTCATCAACAAACTGCGGCGGGCGGAGGACGCAGAGGTCGAGATCGCGGATTACATTCCGCATACCGAGCGCGACATCGACGAAATGATAGTGGAGCTCAACGGAGCGGTAAACGGCTTCACGAACCCGCATCTCAAGCAACTCCTGCGCTCGTTCCTCGACGACGAGGAAATCGGCCCGAAACTACGAATCGCGCCGGCGGCAAAGTCGCTCCATCACGCCACCGTCGGCGGGCTGCTCGAACATGTCCTCTCGCTGATGAACCTTGCGCGGCTGGTCGCGTCGAACTACGAGCAGCTCGACGCTGATCTGCTCCAAACCGGGGTAGTCCTGCACGACATCGGCAAGCTCGACGAGCTGACCTACGGACGTTCGTTCGGATACAGCCACGAAGGCCAGCTGCTCGGGCACATCACGATGGGCATCTGCTGGATCGACCGCAAGTGCTCCCAGATCGAAGAATTTCCGCCACGGCTCAAGACGCTCGTCCAACACATGGTGCTCAGCCACCACGGCCGCTACGAATTCGGTTCACCCAAGCTCCCGATGTTCCCCGAGGCGCTGGCGCTGGCGTACATCGACGACTTGGATTCAAAGCTGGAGGCGATGCGGGCCGCGATTGCCGCCGATCCAGGCAGCGACCCGCTGTGGACTCGCTACAATCCTTCTCTCGAGCGCACGGTGCTGAGCTCCGCCATGTATCTGGGCGAGGAGCAGGCGCCTCCGGAAGAGCCGCCGCCGCCGCTGCCCCCTCCTTTGCCCGCGAAGGCAACGACCGGGAGCCTGTTCGGCGACAAGCTCCAAGAAGCCCTCGACGGATCACCGGCACTTGGTGACGCAAGCGTTACAGAGCCGCGACCGTAATGGTGCGGTCAAGGCCAGAGCTATAAGTTTGACCGCACCCTAACCCGGCCGAGCCGGAACCAAGGGAGTCACATCAAGCGGACTACGATCCCGGAGCCGCGACCGGAAGGGAGCGGTTGCCGATGAGCACGAACAATGGCTGCCTACTCAAGCAACCGCTCCCTTCCGGTCGCGGCTCTGTAGCTGCTGTCGGGTCACGTTCAGCGCCGGACGAACCTCACGCACATCGGATTCGGCATTTCAAGCTCGCGCCCAGCCGGCGTGAGTCGACCCGATTCCTGATCGATCCGAAACAAGACGACATTGTTGGTCTGCTGGTTCGCCGCGAACAGGAACTTCCCCTCCGGACCGATCCGGAAGTTGCGAGGCGTTACTCCCCCGCTGGAAGTTTGCTCAACGGCCGTCAGCATTCCATCGTCGGCAATGCGGAACAACGCGATCGAGTCGTGCCCGCGATTCGACCCGTAGAGAAACTTCCCCGACGGATGGACCAGTACCTCAGCCGTCGTGCTGGCGCCGTCGAAATCCGCCGGCAGCGTTGAGATGGTCTGCAGCTCGGCGAACGAACCGGCCGCCGCATCGTAGTCGAACGCCGTCACCGTCGACGCCATCTCGTTGATCACGTAGGCGTTCTTGCCGTTGGGATGGAACGTGAAATGCCTTGGCCCGCCGCCGGGAGCAACGCCAATCCCCGGCGGATCATTGGCTTCGAGCGACCCCGTCTGAGGGTCAACACGGCAGGCGAGCACCTTATCTAGACCGAGGTCCGCCGCGATGGCGAAGCGGTTGTCGGGCGAAAAATTCACCGAATGCGCGTGAGGACCTTGCTGCCGGTCAGGATTCACGCTCGAGCCCTCGTGTTGAATGAACCCCGACACCTCGCCCAGGCGTCCGTCGGAGCCGATCGTCATCGCGGTTACGCTACCGCTCGCGTAGTTCGCGATCGCGAGCATCTTGCCCGTCGCGTCGACGTTCAGATGGCACGAGCCCGCTCCCCGCGCGTCGACGTCATTGAGCCGGTTGAGCGCTCCGGTCTCGCGGTAAATCGCGTAGGCGACCGCGACACTGACCTGCTCCCCTTCGGCATTCTCGATTCGGCTGGCGGCGTACAAGTGCTCGCCGTCGGGGTGGATCGCCAGGAAGTTCGGCCGCGGCAGCTCGGCAGCCATGGCCGGGTCGGTGAGCTCGCCCGTGGCGCAGCGGTTCCGCATCCAATTTCCCTGAGGGTCGGAAACCATTGATTTAGCGGGTGTTTGGGGCTGGGCCTGTGGTCCGAGCAGATTCGCATTCCTGTTGAGGAGTTGCAGCGCAGTTTGTTCTGGTATATTGTATATATATCAGTTATGAAGGCAGCCCCGGCTCGCTCCAGCCTCGCCGATGCCGAGCGTAAGCTGCGCTCCCGCATCGCCCAGCTGGTCCACGGCCGCTGGTTGCTGCATGGCACCGTGGCGCCGCGCCAACGCGTCTGCGGCAAGCCCAACTGTCGCTGCGCCCAGGGTCAACTGCACGCCTCGCTCTATCTGGTGCGCTCGCGCCGGGGAAAGGTGCAACAGCTGTTCGTGCCGCGCAGCTGGGAGCAACGCGTGCGCCAGGCCGTAGCCGACTATCAACAGCTCGAGCGGCTGCTCGAAGAGGTCTCCGAGCGCGAGTGGAAGCGGCTCCAAGACCGCCGGGAGGAGTGACGTTCTTCGACGTCTGATCCAGTACGCGGAGAAGGGTTACGGCCTGCGCAGCCGCCTTCTCGCCGGGGTCTCGGATTCCCGCCCCAAGCCGCGCATCCCCACCCGCGCTGTCGTCGAGTCGACGCTGGCGCTGTTCTGGGCCCGGCTGGGCAGCCTGAACGCTTTGGAAACGCTCGAGGGGGCGCCGTTTTGGAAGAAATGGCTGGGCCGCAAGCTGCCCAGCGCGGACACCATTGGCCGCGTCTACAGCTCGCTCGACACGGCCGTGCTGCGGCAAGCGATTCGGCAGCTGTATGAACGCCTCAAGCGCAACAAGGCCTTGCCCGGCATCGGCGGATTAGGGGTGGCTGTGATCGACGGTCATGAGTCTCACGCCAGCTACCGCCGTTGCTGTGGAGGCTGTCTCGAGCGCCGCATTCAGCGCAGCGACGGCGAACAGCTGCAGTACTATCACCGCCAAGTGACGCTGCAGTTGCTCAGTGACGCGCCCGCCGCCTCGCCATTCAACATCCAAGGCGAACCGCTTCCGCTGTTGCTCGACGCCGAACCGCAACTCCCCGGCGAGGACGAGCTGGCCGCCGCCAAACGTTTGCTCGAACGCGTTCTAGCCGCTTACCCACGGGCGTTTGATGTTGTCTTGGCCGACGCTCTTTACGCCGCCGCGACGTTTGTGAACTTTCTGCTGGCGCACGGCAAGGACGCCGTCATCGTGCTCAAGGACGAGCGCCGCCACCTGTTTCAAGACGTTCAAGGACTGTGGCGAACCCAGCCCCCACAGGCGGGCGAGTATCGCTCACGCGATTGCCAATGGTGGGATCACGAGGGCTTATTATCGTGGCCGCAGGTCGCCCAGCCCTTGCGCGTCGTTCGTTCGGTGGAGACTTGGCGGCGGCGCTCGCAGCTTGACGGCGAGCTCCACGAGCATCAAAGCGATTGGGTTTGGCTAACGACTTTGGGGTCGCGGCAAGTTTCCACGGCGCAGCTGGTGCGCTTGGGCCATCAACGCTGGGACATCGAGAACCGCGGCTTCAACGAGTTGGTCAACGGCTGGCATGCCGACCACATCTACAAGCACGAACCCCACGCCATCGAGACGTTTCTCTTGACGACGTTTCTGGCATTCAATCTCTACCACGCTTTTGTCGCCCGCAAGCTCAAACCGTCGTTGCGGCGCGGCAAACCGCGAGTCTTTTGGGCGCGGGTGATGGCGGCGGAGCTGTATCAGGCGGCCACGGGCCCCTCGCCCTAGCACGCGAGTCGACTCCCCCGCCCACCCCGCGCCTGCCAGTAAGCGGCCCTGCCGCAAGAGCCGCCGGGGTGTCTTTGCCCTGCGATTCCCCACCTATTTCCGGGTCAGGACCGCGTGCGAATCTGCTCGTCCTTCACCCCACGCCCCTAAATCCCTCGATTCCCAACTACTTCCGCCTTCTGACTCAGCCTCGTTGCGGAATCGCTGCCGGACGGGCGGCAGGTGGTCTCGGGGTCTGCGGACAAGACGCTAAAGGTGTGGGACCTCGAAACCGGGAGCGAGCTGCATACCCTCAGCGGCCATTCCGTAACGGTCTTTGCGGTGGCGGTGACGCCGGACGGGCGGCAGGTGGTCTCGGGGTCTGGTGACAAGACGCTGAAGGTGTGGGACCTCGAAACCGGGAGCGAGCTGCACACCCTCAGCGGCCATTCCCGAGAGGTCTATGCGGTGGCGGTGACGCCGGACGGGCGGCAGGTCGTCTCGGGGTCTGGCGACCAGACACTGAAGGTGTGGGACCTCGAAACCGGCGTGGAGCTGCACTCTCTCGAGGCCCAAGGCGGCTCAGTCGCGGCGGTTGCGTTCGCAACCGCAGACACGTTCGCAGCCAAGGTGGCACAAGACGACACCATCCGCATCTGGAACATGGGTGACGGGGCTCCCGGAGCGGTGGCTTCGCTCGACGAGACAAACAACGGCCTGATTGGTCAACAGATCGCCTTTTCCCGCGACGGCCGCACGATGGTCAGCGTACAAGAGAAGGAAGGCGGCGACGTCATCCGCGTCTGGGACATCGACCTCGAGAAACTGCTGGGCCAAGCGCCCGCCGACGACTCCGTCCCCTACGTCACAGCCCGTTTCGCCCTCGTCGGCGACAGCGGCGTCGGCAAGACCGGCCTCGGCTACCGGCTTGCGCACGGCGTCTTCAAAGAGCACTCTTCCACCCACGGTCAGCAGTTCTGGCCGATCTCGCAGCTCGGCTGCAAGCGCGGCGACGGCGCCCAGTGCGAGGCCGTCTTGTGGGACCTCGCCGGCCAGCCGGACTACCGCATCATCCACGCCCTCTTCCTCGAAGACGTCGACGTCGGCCTGCTGCTATTCGACCCTACCCACCGCGAAAAACTCCTGGCGGGCGTCGAATACTGGCTGCAACAGCTCAATCGCGGCGCGAGCGACCGCCAGGTGCCGCGCAAGCTCATCCTCGTCGGCGCCCGCACCGACCGCGGCGTTTCTACCCTCAGCGAATGAAAGCTGACTGAGTTCTGCCGCGAGAAAAGCATCGAAGGCGGCTACCTTCCGACCTCCGCGTCCAAGGGCGACGGCGTCGACGAGCTGCTGCGCAAGCTTGGCGAGCTGGTCCCCTGGGACGAGTTCCCAACAACGATCACGACCAAGACCTTCAAGCAGATCAAAGACCAAGTCCTTGCGCTCAAGGA
This sequence comes from Bryobacterales bacterium, assembly GCA_965247515.1. GTDB lineage: Bacteria > Acidobacteriota > Terriglobia > Bryobacterales > UBA6623. Next base: position 5,487,954 of record OZ252029.1, read on the forward strand.
ATCCGCAGAGCAATCGCACGTCGTCCTCTCGTATGAGGACCTGCAGCGACTGCTCGGCGGAGACTCCGAGATCGAGGACATCCGCGCCTCGGTTCAACACCTCTCCAACCACGGCTACGTGCACAAGCTGCGTCGGGCCGACGGCCAGCAGGTCGTGCTGCTCAAGCCCGATCTGCTGGTCAACGTCACGTCATCGATCGTCCTCGAAGCGCGCCGTCACGCTCGCGGCCTGGGTCTGCTCGATGAAGCCAAGCTACTCGCCGGCGGGTACTCGTTCCCTGAGCTCGAAGGCCTGCCCGAAGACGACCGCGAAGCCCTGCTCGACGCCGCCGCGAGCCTCTTCCTCGACCGGCATCTCGCCTTCCGTGAATCGGTCAACGACCGCACCGTGCTGATCGCGCCGGCGCTGATCAACGAAAAGCGCCCCAGCGACGCCGCCGCGGGCCTGATCGACGGCGACTCCTACCGCATCAGCGGCGCGATCGAGAACGTCTACGCCTCGCTCGTCGTCCAACTCGGCTACACCGAAGAGTTCGAGCGCGACCAACACCGCTGGCAGAAGCACGCCCAATTCGGCGTCGCGGAAAAGCAGATCTGCGGCTTCTCGCAGACCCGCGAAGACGCCGGCGAAATCGAGATCGCCCTGTCCTCCAGCGCCGACGTCCTCGAGGACACGCTCAGCCGCTTCCAGACCACCTTCGAACGCTTCCTGCGTCGCCAGAAGGTCGAGGTCGATCGCATCCCCAGCGTCGCTTGCCCCGGATGCAAAGCCCGCCAACGCCGCTCGATCGTGCTCGAAAGCATCGACTCCAAGGCGGCTAAGTTTTTCTGCAGTAAGTGCGGTTTTGGCATCTCGACCCCCTCACTTTCGAAGATCGGAGAAGCGCCTTCCGACCAAGCCCAAGCCACCGACGCGGCTGTCGCGACATCCGACCGCCGAACGGCCTTTGAGGAAGCGCTGGTCTGGGTCAAAGCCTTCCGCCGCGACCGAGGGGACGGTGAGAAGCGGCCAAGCTGCTTTATCAGCTACGCCTGGGGCGTACCCGACCACGAGAGATGGGTGCTTACTCTCGCCAGAGACCTGCAGAAGTCTGATGTCGAGGCTGTTTTCGACAAGTGGCATTGTCCGCCAGGCAGCGACCGCCACCGGTTCGTCCAGCGAATCGTCGAGACCGACTACGTAGCCGCAGTCGGGACACCCCTGTACCTCGAAAAGTACGACGGCGCCGATCGCGTGGTCGAAGCCGAGATCACCTTGATGATCGACGATCGTCTAATGAAGCGGTCACGTCGCGCATCGGTGCTCCCCCTACTGCTCAAGGGCAGCCCGGAGTCGTGCTTTCCGCCACTCTTCCGCAACAATGTTGCCAGCGACTTCAACGAAAGGGAAGAGTATTTCCTCAAGCTGTTCGAGCTGATTCTCTCGATGCACAAGATCCCGTTCGACCACCCGCGCGTCGAGGAATTCGTCCAGAAGATGAGCCCTTCGCGCTTCTAAACTGAATCTTCCAGGTCGATCGATCGGCGTTCGAAAATCGGATCTAGCTCCAATACTCGTTACTTAACAGCCGGCTGTAGCCTAAGCTTGCGGAACCCGCTCCCTCGCGGTCGCGGCTCTGACGCCTGCCGGTTAACGTTTAACCCTTGATGTCAGAGCCGCGACCGCGAGGGAGCGGGTTCCGCATTCAGATCGTGCGTAACCACCACGCAAAGGCCCTAAGTAGCGAGTATTGGATCTAGCGCGGAACGGCCAGCAGCATCCAGCGGTCGCCAGCCGCCCACTTGCGCTCGAAGCGAGGGCGTCCGATCCGTTGTGGTCTTCGCCGTGCCGGGTCGTTCAGCCAAAGGTGATCCGCGCCGATTCCGGTCACGACAGTATAGTGGAGCCGCCGCCCGTCACGCAGCGCGACGATCACCGGACGACGCTTGTTGATCTGTTCCTCAAGCTCGCCTAGCGTTGCGCGCATCGTGAAGGCGTGAAATCCGTTCTCCAAGAGATAGGCCTTCATATCCGAAAGACGAATCCCGCCGATCTCGTCCGAATAAAGCTTCTCGTAGAGGACGCGCGGCGAATCGGCGTTCGGTTCCCGCCGCGGATCGGCCCAGTAGCCGAGAACGATACCGAGGCTTGCCGCCCCGCAGCCTTTGTCGATTTGGCGGTAGAGCGGCGCCTCGAGCCGCAGTTCGGAAGCAGGGGCGGAGACCGCTAAGGCTGCAAAGATCGGTCCGCGGAGAAGATGCAAGGTTACTTTGCGATTAGGACCAGAACAGCCGCGCCCAAGGCGATCGCGACATACGTCAACTGCTGGTTGGTGAGCGCTCCGCCCACTACTTCCGGACCCGGCTGCTCGTCGCGCGCTTGTAGACGTTCGAGCTCGTCGGCGTCGATCAATTCACCTGACGGCTCGGAGCTTTGCGATTGTTCGAGCTGGCGCTCCGGGTTCTTGGGAGTCTTGGGGACAGGCGTTTCCGCGAGGCCTCTGGCCGGCGAAAAGATCAGTGCGACCAAGAGCGAAAGCAAGGGGATCAAAGCCCTCATGCTGCTTGGACTGAACATTTTTCTAGTTTATCATCCGGCCGATGTTTGCTTGGCGCGGCGGACCCACGGTCGGTTGGAGAGGTGGACTGAAAGCCCGCTCGCGGCTGAAGCCGTTTGAACAGGACCCATGCCCCACCGCCTCCGCGTGAGCCCGGCCCCTCCTCGGCTACCCTAGTAGCTTCATGACCAAGCTCCTGGCAGCCAACCGCGGCGAAATCGCCATCCGCATCCTGCGCGCCGCCACCGAGCTCGGCCTGCGCACCGCCACCATCTACTCCGCTGAAGACCGCCTCTCGCTCCACCGCTTCAAAGCCGACGAAGCCTACCAAGTCGGGGCGGGGAAGGGCCCCGTCGCCGCCTACCTCGACATCGACTCGATTGTCGCCATTGCCAAAGAGAACGGCATCCAATACATCCATCCCGGCTACGGTTTCCTCTCAGAGAACCAAGACTTCGCCCAATCCATCGCCGATGCCGGACTCACCTTCGTCGGCCCGCCCCCTAGCCTGCTCGGCGCCCTTGGCGACAAACTCGCCGCCCGCAAGCTTGCCCACGAAGCCGGCGTCCGCGTCGTCCCCGGAACCGACGACCCCATCGACGACCCTACCGAAGCCGCCAAGCTCGCCGAGGAGATCGGCTTCCCCGTCATCGTCAAAGCCGCCTTCGGCGGAGGCGGCCGCGGAATGCGCATCGTGCAATCCGCCGACGAGCTCCAAGCCAAAATCGAAGAAGCCCAGCAAGAGGCCCTGATCGCCTTCGGCAACGGAGCGGTGTTTGTCGAACGCTTCGTCGGCCGCGCCCGCCACATCGAGGTGCAGATCCTCGCCGACTCGCACGGCAACGTCATGCACCTCTACGAGCGCGACTGCTCGGTCCAGCGCCGCCACCAAAAAGTCGTCGAAATCGCCCCCGCCCCCAACATCTCGCAAAAACTCCGGCGTGAGCTCACCGCCGCTGCCGTCAAGCTCGCGCGCACCGCCGGCTACGTCAACGCCGGCACCGTCGAATTCCTCGTCGACGCCGACACCGAGGACTGGTTCTTCATCGAAGTCAACCCGCGCATCCAGGTCGAGCACACCGTCACCGAAGTCGTCACCGGCATCGACCTCGTCCAAGCCCAAATCCTCATCGCCCAGGGCGCCAAACTCAACGAAGCCCCGCTCTCACTTCCCCCCCAGGAGGAAATTCAAACCCGCGGTTTCGCCATCCAGTGCCGCATCACCACCGAGGACCCCGAAGACAACTTCGCACCCGACTACGGCCGCCTGATGACCTACCGCTCCCCCTCGGGCTTCGGCATCCGCCTCGACGGCGCCACCGCTTACTCCGGCGCACAGCTCACCCCCTACTACGACTCGCTCCTGGTCAAGATGACCGCCTCGAACACGACCCTCGCCGGGGCCTGCCGCCGCGCCGACCGCGCCCTACGCGAATTCCGCATCCGCGGCGTCAAGACCAACATCCCGTTCCTCGAAAACGTCGTCAACCACCCCGTCTTCCAAGCCGGCGAAACCACAACGGGCTACCTCGACCAGCACCCCGAGCTCTTCACGTTCGTCAAGCGCCGCGACCGCGCCACCCGACTCCTTACATATATAGGGGACGTCATCGTCAACGGAAACCCCCACGTCCAGGGCAAGCCGCACCCCGCATCCTGCCCCCCCGCCCCCGAAGCGGCCTACGACCATCTGACCGCGCCCGCCCCCGGAACCCGCGACAAACTCCTCGAGCTGGGCCCCAAGAAATTCGCCGAATGGGTCCGCAACCAGGAGCCGCTCCTGATCACCGACACCACCTTCCGTGACGCCCACCAATCCCTACTCGCCACCCGCGTCCGCACCTACGACCTCCTCGCCACCGCCGAAGCCGTCTCCCACAACCTCCCCAACCTGTTCAGTCTCGAAATGTGGGGCGGGGCTACGTTTGACGCCTCCATGCGCTTCCTCCAAGAAGATCCCTGGGAGCGTCTCGCCAGACTCCGCGAAAAAGTCCCCAACATCTGTTTCCAGATGCTCCTGCGCGCCTCCAACGCCGTCGGATACGCCGGCTACCCCGACAATGTCGTCCGCGAATTCGTCCTCGAATCCTTCGCCCAAGGCATGGACATCTTCCGCATCTTCGACTCCCTCAACGATGTCGATCAGATGGTCGTCGCCATCGAAGCGACGCTGGAAACCGACGCCGTCTGCGAACCCGCCATCTGCTACACCGGCGACATCCTCGACCCGACGCGCCCCAAATACGACCTCGCGTATTACATCTCTCTCGCCAAGCGCCTCGAAGAAATGGGCGCCCACATCCTCGCCATTAAGGACATGGCCGGCCTCTGCCGACCCTTCGCCGCCCGCCAGCTCGTCGGGGCCCTCAAACAAGAAGTCGGCCTCCCCATCCACTTCCACACCCACGACTCCTCGGGCCTGAACGCCGCCACCCTGCTTGAAGCCTCCGAGGCGCAAGTCGACATCGTTGACGCCGCCGTCGCCGCTGTCAGCGGCGGAACCTCCCAACCCAACCTCAACTCGCTGGTCGCCTCCCTCTACCACACCCCACGCGCCGCTAACCTCGACCAGCAGACCCTGAGCGACTGCTCTCTCTACTGGGAAACCGTCCGCGCCTACTACCTCCCCTTCGACAACGCCCCCCGCCACGGTTCCGCCGACATCTACCTCCACGAAATCCCCGGCGGCCAATTCACCAACCTCCAGCAACAAGCCGAAGCCATGGGCCTGGGCGCACGCTGGCGCGAAGTCGAGCGCATGTACGCCGACGTCAACCAACTCTTCGGAGACATCGTCAAAGTCACCCCCTCGTCGAAAGTCGTCGGCGACATGGCGCTTTTTCTTCTGACCCACGGCATGACCTGCGCTGAAGTCCTCGAGCTCGACCCTAACGACCACCAAGTCGCCTTCCCCGATTCCGTGCGCGACATGATGAACGGCGCCCTCGGCTTCCCTCCCGGCGGCTGGCCCGAAAAAGTCCAGTCCATCCTCCTCCGAGGGGCGAAACCCCAAACCGGCCGCGCCGGCGCCTTGCTCCAACCCGCCAACTTCGAAACCGCCAAATCCGACATCGAAACCAAGATCGGCCGCAAGGTCACCCACTCGGAGCTCCTCTCGAGCCTGCTCTACCCCAAAGTCTTCGCCGACTTCGCCCAAAAGCGCCGTCAGTACTCCGACGTCTCCGTCCTCCCCACGCCCATCTTCTTCTACGGCATGTCGAGCGGTGAGGAAAACACCATCGACATCGAAGCCGGCAAGCGCCTGGTGGTCAAGTTCCTCACCGTCGGCGACCCTCATACCGACGGCTCTCGCACCATCTTCTTCGAGCTCAACGGCCAACCCCGCCAAGTCCGCGTAAGGGATTCCTCGCTTCAAGCCGATGAGAAAACCAGGCGCAAAGCCGACCCCTCCGAACCCGGACACATCGCCGCGCCCACCCCCGGACTCATCACCGGCCTGTTCGTCCAACCCGGCGACGCGGTCAAACGCAACGACAAACTCCTGACGCTCGAAGCCATGAAGATGCAGAGCACCATCTACGCCCCCCAAGACGGCAAAGTCTCAGAACTGCTAGTCGAGCCCGGCGATCAAGTGGAGGCCAAGGACTTACTCGCGATGCTCGTGTGAGCCGTCCGCTGCGCTCAACCGTGAACCGTGAACCGTGGGCTACCCCATCGGCGCGCTTCATCCTATGGGGTATCCCACGGCTCACGGCTCAGCGCAGCGGACGGCTCACAGACAATAGCTACATGCTCATCCGCACATTCGAGGATTCCCACGCCTGGCAAGCCGCGCACCAATTCACCCTCGAGGTCTACCGCGAGTCGTCGAGCTTTCCATCCGAAGAAATCTATGGCCTCACCCGGCAACTCAGGCGCGCAGCCTCATCGGTGGCCGCGAATCTGGCCGAAGGCTATGGACGCCGCTCGAAGCGAGAGCTCATGCGCTTCACCGTAATTTCCAACGGATCACTACAAGAAGCCAAGTACTTCCTCATTCTGGCTCGCGTGGCTCGCGACGGGCACTTGACATCCGATTTCCGACCATGGTATTCACTGAGGAGGTCAAGTTATACCCGCCGTGCGCACGGTGGGCATAGCGCGACTGGGAAAACACTGGTCTCAGGTTGAGGCAGGAGTTGACCGATTGGGTTAACAACGATTTGTTTAATCGGTAGTCCCGATAGATTTTTTGCTCGGAGGGGGCCCAGCAGGGGACGCGTTTCCTGGTAAGGTTCTTCAATATCCCCGAGGGCGTTGAGCTTGGTTTCCTGAACGAGATCAATCACTACACGCTGGCCTCGGGCGGCGAATCGGGCGACACGTATGGCCCCAACGCTCCGATCAACGCGGAGACGCACCTCGAACTGGTGCAGAATGACCAGTGTATTATCCAGTCGGTGCTGTGGAACCAAGACGGAAATGACGATATCGGAGCCCTGAATTCCAATACCCTCACGTATTCGCGTGCGGTAGTGCTGAAGGGGTCCTGCACCAGCGATGCCTTGCATATCCAGCGCGTATCCGGTGCGGATTCCGACGGCGAGAACGGCTCGCTGGTCACCTCCGGCGGTAGCTATGAGGTCACGCCGTCGGGCGGCATCGTCTCGGTCGTTTACGAAGTCGTTGACAGCGATCCCTTCCGGGTCGAGGAATGCGACATCAACATCGACTTCTGGTGGGAAGCCGATACGGCCAACGATCGTCCCGAAGCCGGGGTCAGCGGTCAGGTCAGTGCGAGCTTTGCTCCGCTGAGCACCGTATTCACCGCGTCTGACGAGGCCGACGAGGCCGAGCCGAGGTTCATTGACACCTCGGGCGACCCCGCTACGATCATCACGATCCGTCGCTGTACGACAACCTTGCTGTTCCCGTTCGTTACCAATCAACGGACCTTCGATACGGGAATTGCGATCTCCAACACGTCTGAGGACTGGATAGGAACCGAAGCCCAATCCGGCGAATGCACGATCCACTACCACGGCGCCTCGACCGGTGGCGGGGATGTGATCGATCAGCAAACCTCAGACTCCATTGCGGGCGGCCGACAGCTCGTGTTTACCCTTTCCGGCGGCAACGAGGCTCAGAAGATCGAAGCCACTCCGGAGTTCCAGGGTTACGTTATCGCCGAGTGCCAGTTCCAATACGCTCACGGCTTTGCCTTCATCACCAACGGATTCGGCGGACTTCCGTCGCTCGCGCAGGGCTATCTGGCCCTCGTCATCCCGCGGAACTTGGAAGGCGCCCGTGTACCTGGCGTACCGAACTTGCACAACCTCGGGGAGAGCTTGGCGCACTAAACCTTAAGGCTACTGTTGGGGGCTCAGCCTGGGCTGAGCCCCCGCAAAAGCGGGGCTAGACCTGCATGAGATCAACAGAACAAGATTCGAAATTTGAGGAGAGCTTAGAAATGGCAACTTTGAGAAAGTGCTCCCTCCTGCTGGCTTTGGTCGCTTTGACCATGCTCAGCACGGGAGTGGCCAGCGCTCAACTACCCGCAGTGCCTCCACTGACACTCGGCGTAATCACCTGCAACGCTACAGCGGTGCCGCCTATCGTGCGCGCCGAAGGCATTGCGGAGCTCGTGGGAGATATCGTATTGACTTGCGTCAATATCCCTCCCCCGAACAACGACGGTCCGGCGGTAAATACCGTCACCACCAACGTCAGCGTTTCGCTGAACGTACCCATCACCAATAACATCGACTTTGGGTCGGCCGGCTTCAGCGACGCCATCCTGGTCATCAACGAAAACAACTGTGTCGATCCCGAAGAGACGGGCGGCAGCTACACCTGCGGAGCAAACAACAGCTTCCAGGCGCCGCAGCAGGGTTTTCTGGTCACCTCGGCCGGCAACCGCTTGGAGTGGAACGAAGTGAACTTCCCGATTCCGGGCGCTTCGACCACTCCGAACAGTCCCGCCGCCGACTGCTTCGACGGTGACGGCAGCTCCGGTCGAGCCCTAGATACGAACCTTTGCTTCCCGTTCACTAGCACCATTAGGATCACCAGCATCCGCGCGAATGCGTCGGCCACTGGCGTTCCTGATCAGGCTCTGTTCCCGTCGACTCAGATCGAGGCATTCGTTTCGATCACCGGCCCGACCACCATACCGGTCAACAACAACGTTCTCAACGTGGCCATCCCGTTGGTCGGTCTGGTCGTCAATCCGGCCGATAGATTGGTCGGCTTGCAGTGTATCGACCAGTGGCTAATGACGGCAATCGAGCTCCAGGAGGGTTTCGCTACGGCGTTTAAGACGCTGGGCTTCCCAACCTTTACTCCTGGTAATACCCAGTGGGAATCGGGCTATCCGACCACCGATGCGGCGTCGAACTCCGTGTTCGACAATGTAACGGGCCAAGGCGGTAATCCGTTCAATGGTATCGGCGGCGGCGCTACGCAGGGTACCCGTTTCCTCCTCCGGCTCTTCAACGTGCCGAGCGGGGTGACGGTCGAGGTGGCCAACACCATCTTCTGCCTGGCTCCCGGCAACCTGGAGCTCCGTTTAGTCACCGGCACCGATGGCAATGGCGCTCTCGGCTCGCTCAGTACCGATTTGAGTACTTTGGTGGACAATGAGCTCACTCCATCGGGTGGGGCTTTGGCTATCGTCTACGAGGTCGTCGACTCCAACCCATTTGTGGTGGAAGACTGTGACGTACCGCTGAACTTCCATTGGGAAACCGACACCGACGTCGATTCTCCGGCGGTCGGCGTTGCTCAAGTATCGGCCACCTTTGCTCCGCTCAGTACAGTCCCCTCAGCCGACGCAGATGCGCCTGAACCGCGCTTCATCGACACCAGTGGAGACCCCGCTGACATCCTCGTGGTGGCCAAGTGCACCACGACTCTGCTGTTCCCGTTCGTCACCAACCAGTCCGGCTTCGATACTGGCATAGCCATTTCGAATACCTCTGAAGATTGGTTTGGTACGCCGAGACAGTCCGGTACTTGCACGATCCACTACCACGGCGTAACCACCGGCGGCGGTTTGGTGGAACCTGATACGCAAGAATCCTCGTCTTTGGCCGCGGGCGGGCAGCTCGTCTTCACCCTCTCGGGCGGCAACCCTGATCAGGGCATCGAGCGGACCCCTGAGTTCCAGGGCTACGTCATCGCCATCTGCCAGTTCCAATATGGACACGGCTTTGCCTTCATCACCGATGGCTTTGGCGGCGTACCGGCTTTGGCGCAGGGCTATCTTGCACTCGTGATCCCGGTCAAGCCGGGTCCCGACCGGACGCCTGGCGTTCCGGGTGGTCTACTGTCGGTCAACGACGGCTTCGGCAACCTGCACAGCTTTGGCGAGGCGCTGAACCACTAGCGTCGGTCAACAGATCAACCTTTAACACGGGAAGGAGGGCCTAACGGCCCTCCTTCTTTTTTGTTTTATATCCCACCTTGTCACGCGCCGCCCCCTCGACGAACTTGCTATCATCAACTTAGTCGCGTCCGCTCCACGCCCCCTCCGCTGATCGAACTGGAGTGTTCACCCTATGCGAAATCCTTGGCTGATCCTGATCTGGATCGTTGCCTCGCTTTGTCCTGATACCGCCCTAGCACAGAACCGAGTCTTCCTGTTCCCGTCCGGCAGTAGCAACTTGGTCTCCGTCCTGCGGGCCTCCGACCTCGCCTCCGTCGGATCCTTCCAGTCCACCAGCGCTCCTTTTCTCGTCATCGACTCCTTCGACGGAAAGAAGGCCTATCTGTTCACGCGCCGAACCACGGACTCCATCCTTGTTATCGACTCCGAGACTCTCACGATTCAAGACCGCATCGACCTTGGAGTAGGCCCCTTCGACGCCGAGATCACCCCAGACGGGCGCTTCCTGCTCGTCGCCGCCGCCAACCTGCATGTCATTGATACGGCCACCGACCGGCCGGCCTTCGCGCCGATCAATGTAGGCGGCACGGCCACCAAGGTCCTCCTCGACGACGCCTCCACCCGCGCCTACGTCCTAGGGGAGCGGGGACTGCGAATCACGGTCATCAGCCTACGCACGTTCATGATCGAAACGACGATCGTAGCCCGCAACCTCAGCGACATTGCCCTCAACAGCGACAACTCCCGCCTGCTCACCGTCAACCGCGACGAAGTTACCCAATACAGCACCACCAACTTCGAAGAAATTAGCGTGGTGCCTGGCAATTTCACCCTTTCCAACGCGACCCTCCACCCGCTGCCCGATCCCGTTAAAGTACTCGTCGCGCCCCGCGGACAAGGGGGGCCGGAGCACACAGCCCAGCTCATCGACCTTGACGCCCAGACCGCCCGCAACGTCGGCAATATCGGAAGTGACGCGCTCGGCAGCGTCGCGATCATCGACAGCACTCGGGCCTACGCCGTCATTAACGGCTCCGAAACCTTGTCGCAAATCGACTTTACCGCCACACCCAACCCGACCGTAACCTCGCTGCCCTTCGGCGCCAACACTCGTCGAGTTGATCTCTCCCCCAACCGGCGGTTCGCCTATGTCTCATCGCTTGACGACGCCACGCTCCTCCGCATCGACACGGCCACCAATACCGTCACCGCCAGCGTCAACACACCCGTGGCCCCCGCCTCTCATTCGACAGTGTACGGCCCGACGACGCTCTGGAGTGAACCCCAAGCGTGAGACAGTCGAAATCGGGACAGGTTACGATTCACCGCAAAACGCTTGCCTTCTTCGCTGTATCGTCGCACGCTGGTCCTAGCCGGGGAAGCGGAAGCGGGCTCTGCTGGAGAGCAACCCGCCAAGGAATACCCGGCCGCAAACTCATCAAGACGATGAGCGCCGGGGGCGGCCGCCAAGGTCGCTCCCGGCTTCTCCAACGCCGGCGATGTCTCCCTGCCCGCCCAGGGCCCATCGGATTGATAGATTTGCCTATGCCTCTCAAAACTCATACTTCGGATTCCTCGCTGCTGTTGCCGCCGGCCGCGCCAGCGCTTCAAACTCCGCCGGCGGACGATATCCCAACGCCGAATGCAGCCGGCGTTGGTTGTAGATCTCATCAATGAACTCGCCGATCGATGCGCGCGCCTCGTCAAGCGTGCGATAACGCTGCAACCAAACCTCCTCCGCCTTCAACGTCTTCATGAAACTCTCCGCCCGCGCGTTGTCGTAGGGGTTGCCGCGGCGGCTCATCGAGATGATCGCGCCGTGCTGCTCCAGCAGCTCGACATAGGCGCTCGAAGCGTACTGTACGCCTTGGTCGGAATGATGCATCCACCCCGCGGCAGGGCGTCTGAGCTCGAGCGCATCGCGCAACGCCCCTACAGCCAGCTCAGCTTTGAGCGTCGTCCCCAGCCGCCAGCCGACCACGCGTCGCGAGTAGGCGTCCAACACCACGGCGAGGTAGACGAACGCCTCGCGCAAGCGAATGTAGGTGATATCGGATTGCCACAACTGATCGACGCCGTCCACATTCAGGTGCGCCGCTAGATTCGGATAAACAGGTAAGAAGTGGTTCGAATCCGTTGTTAGCACGAAGCGCCGCTTGAGTACCGCCAGCAAGTTGTCCTTACGCATCATCCGCAGGACCTTTTTGTGATTGACGAGGAAGCCTTGGCGGCGCAGCTCGGCCGTCACGCGGCGGTAGCCGTAACGACGATTCTCGAGCGAAATCCGCTGCATGCGGTCACGCAATTCCATGTCGCACTCGGCGGGCGACGACACGGCGAGCCGGCGATAGAACCCGGCGCGATTCACGCGTCCGAGCTCGCAGGCGTGTTCGACGCTGAGCGAGCCTTTGGCGCTGATCTGCTCGACGATGGAGTAGATCCGCTCGCGCCACCGGCGTCGTTGGTCGGGGCTGCGAGGTTCAAGGCGCGAAAGGCTTGTCCGAAAAAATCGAGCTCTGCGGCTTGTTTGCCGAGCAGTCGTTCGAGCTCTGCGATGCGTTCGTCGCGCGGATCGCGAGGGATCTTGGGCGGCGCCGAGCGGCCGGGTTTCGGCCGGCCTCGCCGCCGGCTCAAGCCGTTGACGCCTTCCTGGCGATAGGCGTCCCGCCAGCGGTACAGCAGGCTGCGCTTGACGTCCAACTCGCGGCTTAGCGCTGTGCCGCTCTGGCCGGCTAGGAGCCGCCTGGCGGCGGCTTCCTTGAACTCCACCGTGAACTCCCGCGGCTTGCGCGGCTTGAGACTTTCCATCCTGGACTCCTTTCCATTCGCTGAAATTCGTCCCAAATTTCAATGTCTCATTTTTAGGGTTCACTCCATTTTGTCCACGGACTTTCGATCTCGAATGGGATCATTCTGGGCAATACGGCCTTGTCTTTGCTTAAGGCCAAAGGCGTGACGGTGGAAAACGTAGTGGCTCCTGGAGGCTGTGAGATTGGGCCGACGTGTGAGGACTGTGTGATTCGAGCATCCTTTTTGAGCGGCTGCACGAACGAGTCGCCGTCGGGCTACATTGATGCCGTCACGTTTCTCGGCGACTCGATCCGGCCGGTGGACCGATACGGTTCGCGACTGTCGACTCCTTCCGCGGCCCTGCTCGACAATTCTGTCAGTAACCTGACGTTTCACAGCGAGGATCTTACGGCGTTTACCTGGGGCAACAACGGGAACACGAGCTTGGTGACGGCGGACGACCCGTTCGGCAACACGCGTCAGATCAGCCGCACGAGCATCCCCTCGCCTGGGGCGTTTGCGTTCGTTACATCCGGAACGCACACAATAACTGGTCTCCCCCCGAACACTCGGCACGGTTTGACGTACTGGATGCGGGTGGTGACGCCGGGGGCTACATGCGCGGTTCAAGCCGGGGTCTACAACCGCCTCATCGTCTCAGATACTGAAGGCTGGGTGAGAGCGATAACCTCGGTGTCCACAAATGGCTCCGGGCTGGTAGATATCACGCTGAGATGTCAAGTTCTGGAGGCTGGGCTGCCGGACATCACGTTCGACACGTTCGGGGTCATGCTGGGCGGAGTGGTCTCTGACGGAGCTTTGCCTCCTTATGTCGCGACCGCGGGCTCGCAAAGCGTCGCTGGTCCCGGCCTCTATGTCTACAACGGAATGATTGAAGCGTCGAATTCGCCCGCGAATATTGCTCCTGGCGGGTCGGCGGTGGCCTGCAAGACGTACACGGTGACCCAAAACGATCTTACGGCGGCGTCGACGGTTGAAGACGTTGTATTGTTCAACCTGCCCGCTCGGGGGAAGATGACCGGCGTAAACGTCAAGCATAGCCAGTCGTTCACGGGCGGAGGGGTTTCGTCGATGACCGTCAGCGTCGGCGATACTTCGAGCCCGACGTTTTATTCGAGCGCGTTCTCGGTGTCGCAGGGAGTTTCCGACACAGCCCAGCAAGACACTCAGCTGTTCAAGAGCTCGACAGCGGCGGCGCGAGACGTGAGAGCACGGTTCACGTCGACAGGCGCGAATGTTTCGGCCGCCTCCGCCGGGTCGGTTGACGTTGCGGCTTGTTGGGTCCAATTGCCGTAGCTGGGCCGGCTGCTAAACCCAATACTCTTCACTTAACAGCCGGCGGCAGCTTAAGCCTTGCGGAACCCGCTCCCTTGCGGTCGCGGCTCTGAAGCCCATGGTTAGCGATTGCCTCAAGGCGTCAGAGCCGCGACCGCGAGGGAGCGGGTTCCGCATTTCAGATCGCGCATGACCGCTAGACCGCGATCTTAAAGATCGGGGCTCAAGTCGGCTGCGCCACGAGCCATCAATGCCGCGGGATGTGGAATCATAAGGATGCCTCGGCGCGCACGATGGTTCTCGCCTCGCTCACACGGCTCCTGTCAATGGGCGCGCTTGCCGCGCTGTTGGTCAATGCCCAGCAGCCCGTCCCTCTAGCCGCCGATTTCGCCGCCGATTCGGCTTTCTACTGCCCGATGGATCCGGACGTACGCTCGAAAGCAGCGGGGAAATGCACAAAGTGCGGCATGGATCTGGTGCTGGGTATACCCGACCCGGTTGAGTATCAAGTATGGCTGCGAACCGAACCGCCCGCGATCGAGCCGGGTCAGGAAGTAGAGCTACAGTTCGAGATTACCGACCCGGATACAGGCGAGCAGGTCAGCGACTTCAAAATCGTTCACGAGAAGATTTTTCACCTTTTGATGGTTGGGCACGAGCTCGACTTCTTCGCCCACAAGCACCCACGGCTAGGCGAGGACGGAATCTTTCGTTTGCGGACAACGTTCCCGGAAAGCGGCGCCTACCGCTTGCTCACGGATTTCTACCCCGAGGGCGCAACGCCGCAAATGATCCCGTTGACGGTCACGACAGCGGGCTTCGAACAAGGTCTGCCCCAGGCCTCGTTGGAGACGGACCTGAGCCCCCAGCGTGGCGAAAATGTCGCAGTGTCCCTGCGTACTGAGCCAGCCGAACCGATCGCGGGGCTGAAGACGCTGATGTTCTTCGAGCTCGACAGCGCGAAAGGCTTGGAGCCTTTTCTGGGGGCTTGGGCGCACTTGTTGGCGGTGAGCGACGACTTGGTCGACCTCATCCACGCTCACCCGACCATCGCCGACGGGGGCCCGCGCATTCAAGTCAACATGATCTTCCCGCGTCCGGGCGTCTATCGGGTGTGGATCCAGACCCAGCGCAAGGGAACTGTCAACACGGTCGCCTTCAACCTGGCGGTCCACGAGATTGGACTCAGGCGTGTGCCGTTGCCGCGCAGGTGACCCGAGCGATGAGCCCAATTCGAGTCGCCGCCTGCTTCGCGATGACACTCATCGGGTTCAACCTCCAAGCCCATGAGCTCATCACGACTCGCCTGACCTGGACCGAGCAGGTCTCGCGCATCGTCCATAAGAGATGCGTCTCTTGTCATCAGGAGTCTGGCTCGGCCCCAATGCCCCTCGAGACGTATGCCCAAGTGCGGCCCTGGGCGACGGCGATCAAGAGGATGGTTCTGAATCGCGAGATGCCCCCATGGTCTGCGGTAAAGGGTTTTGGCTCGTTCCGCAACGACCTTAGCTTGTCTCAGGAGGACATCGCGGTGCTCTCGAGTTGGGTGGAGGGCGGCGCCCCGGAAGGCGACCCGCGGTATCTGCCGGCTCCGCACCAACACGAGACTGCGAAGACGACAGAGCCGCCCCGTAGCGGGGAGGTCATGCTTTCCGGCGAGCTGAAGCTCGCCGAATCTGTCAATGCGTTATCCATACGGCCCGAAGAGCTCTCCGAAGGCGGGACTCTTCAGGCCATCGCCCACCGGCCCGACGGCAGCGTCGAGCACCTGCTCTGGATCAGGGATTTCAATCCCAATCACCGCAGGAGCTACGTCTTCCGCCGGCCGCTTTCGCTCCCGTCAGGCACGCGTGTCATACTAACGCCAGCCGGTGTAACGGCGAGCTTCGAAGTCAGTCGTCGGCTTACAGACAAGGATTGACTCCGGCCCATTGCTTAGATAGCCTGACCTTGCAGGGATCCGTGTCATGAATCGCGCCGCAATCCTGTTGTTTATTATTGCGCCGTCGCTCACGGCGGCGAGTGAAGGAAAGCCGAATCCAGAAGCCGTTTTGCGCTCCCACTATCCCGCGCCTTTCTTCGAAGGGCTTCAGATGATGTCTCCCGAGCGGTTGCTGCGGCGTGTGACGCTTTCGCTGGCAGGGCGGCTTCCCTCTCAAAACGAGCGCGCGGCTGTCGAAACGCAGGGCCTCGAGGCGATGGACGCGATTCTCGACGAAGTTATGCGCGAAGATGCGTTCTACGAAAGGTTGAAAGAGGGATTCAACGACATCTTTTTGACCGATGGATACGACGGAAACAGCGAGACGGTGCTGTCCTACTCCCACTTTGGGGCGAGCCGGATCTGGTACCAGAGACTCGATCTGAGCCAGACCCCCGAGGCGGATCACCGGCGGATGCGAGGGAATGTAATTAGGGTTTATCGTGACGCGATTCGACGAGAACCCCTAGAGTTGATCACCTACATCGTTCGCAATGATCACCCGTTCACAGAAGTTGTCACCGCCGACTACATGATGGTGTCGCCCTACTCGGCGCGAGGCTACGGAATCTTCGAAGAGCTGCGCGATCAGTTTAAAGATCCGGACGATCCATTTGAATACATTCCGACGAAGCTCCGAGCGCTGGAGGCGCGCGACGGGAGCGTGCAGAAGTCCGAGACCGGCTACTATCCGCACGCCGGCCTGCTAAGCATGTTTCACTACTTGAAGCGTTACCCCACAACCGAGACGAATCGAAATCGGCTGAGGGCGAGGATGTATTATCAGCACTTCCTGGGCATCGATGTGATGTCTCTCATTCCGCCCGCTACTGACGCGGCAGCGGTTACCGAGAAGCACAAAAACCCCACTATGCAAGCCGCCGACTGCGTTGTCTGCCACAACTTTCTCGACCCGCTGGCCGGTGTGTTTCAAGACTACGATAAGGATGGATCCTTCGCCCCCAGGCCATTCGGCTGGCACAAAGACATGTTCCGGCCGGGCCTTGAGGGGACCGACCTGCCCAAGCGCGAGCGATGGCGCTCGCTGCAGTGGCTAGGCGAATACGGCTCGGGACCCTCGATTTGCTGTAGCCATGGTCGAACATGTTTACTACATCTTGCTGGGCCGCAAGCCTCTGCTGGCGCCCCAGGATTTCGACGACCCGTTGTTTGAATCTCGCAGTCGGGCGTATCAAGAACAGCGCAAGCTGATCAAGGATGTTGCTGAACGGTTCGGGGAGGCCGGCTTCAACCTAAAGGTTGCGTTTAAAGCAATCGTTGCTTCGGAATTCTATCGAGTTGACGGGCTCGCAACGGCCTCCCTCGACGCGCACCGGCAAACCGAATTGGATGACCTCGGCCTCGTTCGGTTACTAACCCCCGAACAGCTCGAGCGCAAGATCGAGGCCGTGTTTGGGCAGCGATGGGGGCAACTCAACAAAGACTACCGTCGACTCGACATTCTTTACGGAGGCATCGATTCGAAGGAGGTTACCGAGCGGGCGCCCGATCCAAGCGGTGCAATGGGAGCCATCCATCGAATGATGTCAAACGAGGTCGCGTGCAAGAACGTCTCGCTAGATTTCAGCCGGCAGCCGGCTGACCGCAGGCTCTTTCCTAATATCGAGCTTGACATCGTGCCCCGCGGCGACTCGGAAGCTGAGATGCGCATCCGCGAGGCGATCGTGCGGCTGCATGATCACATACTCGGACTGTCGCACTCAGTCGATCATCCCGAAGTCGAACGTACGTTTCGGTTATTCGCCGATATCATTCGCGACGCGAAGGCAAACCAGGGAGTCGCTAAGACGGGCGTCTGGTTCTGTGACCGGATCAACGAACGTAGGCTCGACGACTCGAACTACACACTCCGCGCCTGGCGGGGCGTCGTGACCTATCTTTTGCGTCAGCACGACTTCTTGTACGAGTGAGGACAGCAATGCAGCGCCGTAGTTTTCTAAAACTCTGTGGCTCGGCGGGCGTTGGCCTAGCGATGCCGTTGGGAGTGTCGTCGCCCGCCTTCGCCGAAAACGCCGGCGCCGGGCCTGAGCCCTACGAGGGACCCTATTACGTAGTGTTCAACGCCTCCGGCGGTTGGGACACAACGTACCTGATGGATCCCAAAGGCGCTGACGACATCAACCGTCTCTACCTGAGCAGCCAGATTCTCGCACAAGGGAATCTTCGAATGGCTCCCAACGCCGCCCAAACCGAGACCGGCATGAGCAATGAGGAGTTCCTGACGAAGTACGGCGACGATTTGCTGGTCCTGAACGGCCTTGACTACTCGGTCAACAATCACTCGCCGTGTTCGCGATACATGGCTACCGGCAAGCTCAACAACGTTACGTATCCAACGTTCGCGGCGCTGGTCGCTGCTTGCAAGGGTTCGCAGGCTCCGCTCGCCTTCCTCACGTTTGGCCAATACTCGGCTACAGGCAATCTAGTTCCGATGGCGCGGGTGCCGCACCTCAATTCGTTGAAGAGACTCGCCAATGCCGATTCAATCAACGGCCAGATGCGCAGCCCCTATCACGACGATTTCGTCGTCGATCGCATCGAGCAAGCGTTGCGGGATCAGATGGACGCACGCGCTTCCAAAGTCCGTATGCCGCGAGTCGAGCGCTCTCAAAGCATGCTCTATGCCGCTCAGCTCAATTCCAAGGCTTTGGAGCGTGTAACTCAGTACATTCCCAAGACGACGCCGAAGGAACGACTGTCGAAGCAAGCTGACATCGCGCTGGCTGCGTTCAAAGCTGGAGTCTGTGTCTCCGCCAATCTTTCTATTGGTCAGTTCGACAGCCATGCCAACAACGACACCGACCAGATGAAGTTGATACCAGAGTTGCTAGCCGGCGTTGACTATCTAGTCACAAAGGCCGAGGAGCTCAAGATTCGCGACAACCTGGTCATCGTGATGCAAAGCGAGATGGGCCGCCAGCCGACTTACAACACGGGCGACGGCAAAGACCATTGGTCGATCGGCTCTGTGATGTTCATCGGCCACGGCATCCATGGCAACCGCGTCGTCGGCGCTACCGACGAGAAGCAGTTTCTTGTGCAGGTCAATCCCGAAACGCTGTCGCTGGATGAGAAAAGGGGAATCCGCATCCGCCCCGAACACGTTCACCTCGCGCTGCGTAAATTCGCTGGAATCGAGGATCACCCCTTCAGCGAGCAGTTTCCTCTGGATGTCCCCGATGGCCAACGGTTGCGGCGGTTCTTGGAGGGGTAAGCGATCGTTACATGGCGCCTGTGAGCTTGCAGCTCTCCCGACAAGATAAACATTGACGCGCCAACCGACAGCTCAGATACTCTGAGCTTGCTAGGACCTCGCACTATGACTCGCATTACAATCGCCCTGTTCGTCACTTCGGCCTCGTTGTTCGCGGCCGCCAAGCAAGAAAGCCCCGTGACGTTTCATAAAGACGTCGCGCCGATCCTGCGGGCGAACTGCCAGGGCTGCCATCGCCCGGGCGAGATCGCACCGATGTCGTTCGGCAGCTACAGCGAAGTGCGCCCTTGGGCCGAGGCGATCAAGGAATCGGTCTTGCTCAAGCGCATGCCGCCCTGGTTCGCCGACCCGAACACCGGCGTTCATTTCAAGAACGACCGCTCACTCAACAAGACCGACATCGACACTCTGGTTCGCTGGGCCGAAAGCGGAGCACGCGAGGGAGACCGCTCCGAGGCGCGCCAGGCCGCTGTCGAATATCGCGAAGGTTGGAATATCGCCGAGCCGGACCTGGTGTTCGAGATGTCGCGGCCCTTTGAAGTCCCGGCATCGGGCGAGGTCGACTATCAATATCACCTAATCCCGAGCGGGTTCACTGAAGACACCTGGGTCCAGGCGTCAGAGATTAGTCCCGGCAATCGTGAAGTCGTTCACCATGTCATTGTTTATGTGCGGCCGCCGGGATCGACCTATCTTGATCACGCCAAACCCGGCGGGTTCTATGTTCCGGATCGCGGCAAGGAGCGGGCGAAGAAAAACAGCGTGCGTGAGATGTTCGCCCGATTCACGCCAAGCTACCCGGCTGAAGAACTTGCGCCGGGTCGCGCGCGCCTGGTTCCGGCCGGTTCGGACTTTATCGTTCAGTTGCACTACACACCGACCGGCAAACCGCAGACCGACTTGACCAAATTCGGGCTGGTGCTGGCTACCGAAACGCCCACGCGTCAGGTCAAGACCATGTCCGTTGTCAACGGAAAGTTCGTGATCCCGCCGGGCGCGCCGAACCACCAGGTCGACGCGGTTCGGGCGTTCAAGCGACCGTTGGAGGTCTTGTCGCTGAAGCCGCATATGCACCTGCGGGGCAAGGCGTTTGAGTTTCGGCTGGTCCGGGCAGACGGTAGGCGAGAGACGCTGCTGAGCGTTCCACACTACGATTTCAACTGGCAGCTCAGCTATGAGTTGGCGGAACCCTTGATGCTGGCGAAGGGCGACAAGCTTGAAGCTACTGGTTGGTATGACAATTCGCCCAATAACCCGGCCAACCCCGACCCGACTGAAGCCGTGCGCTGGGGCGCGCAGAGCCGCGAGGAAATGATGATTGGGTTCTTCGAGGCTTCGTTTCCAGTGGACCGGACGGCTCCGAGCGACGACTAGTGTAGTGCGCCTGAAATAGTCTGACATATGGTGGCGTTCCGGCGCCTAGCCGCAAGTGGCGTAGGGGCGTGACATGTCGCGCCCTTCAACTTGCCCTTGCGGCAAGACTTCAATGAAGCTCCAAAACCGCTCCCGCCGACGGCTCCGTGCTCCCGTGGGCCCTAACACAAAGGGCGCGACATGTCTCGCCCCTACGACTTCCGCTTCAAGCCTTGCACGGCTCACTACTGCGCGCGTTGCCCTGGAGCCCGACCGGCGGCGCCCTTAACATAGACCGCATTCACGAAACCTTGAAACTCTTCTGATATCCTGGGCCGTCTAGACCTTTAAAATGCCTCGACGCACTCTTTTCCTCAATCCCCCCTCGTTCGAAGGCTTTGATGGCGGGGCGAGCTCGCGCTGGCCGGCGACACGCGAAATCGAGTCGTACTGGTATCCGGTCTGGCTCTGCTATCCCGCTGGAATGCTCGAGGACTCGAAGGTCATCGACGCGCCGCCGCACAAGATCACTCCCCAGCAGACGATCGACATGGCCGCGGACTTCGAGTTCCTTGTGCTGTTTACCTCGACGCCTGGGTTTGACAATGACGTCAAGCTCGCCGAGGCGATGAAGGACCTCAACCCCGAGCTGAAGGTCTGTTTTGTGGGCCCGCACGTGACCGCTCGCCCGGATGAAAGCCTCCAAGCCAGCTCGGCGATCGACTTCATCGTGCGCAAGGAATTCGACCATCAGGTTGTTGATTTCGCCAACGGCAAGCCGTTCGAGGAGTTGGCTGGGGTGAGCTATCTCAACGGCGGTGTCCGCCACAATCCCGACGCGCCCCAGATCGAAGATCTCGACGCGCTGCCCTGGGTGACCAAGGTCTACAAGCGTGACCTAGACGTTGAGAAGTACAACGTCCCATTTCTCAAGCATCCGTATCTGTCGTTCTACACCGAGCGCGGCTGCCCGGCGTTGTGTACGTTCTGCCTGTGGCCACAGACGCTTTCAGGACATCGCTGGCGCACCCGCTCGGCCGACGATGTCGCGGGCGAGGTCAAGTGGACGCTTGAAAACTTCCCAGGGCTCAGGGAGATTTTCTTTGACGACGACACGTTCAACATCCGCAAGTCGCGTGTGCTTGAGCTGTGCAAGAAGCTCGAGCCGTTGAACTTCACCTGGTCGTGCACGTCGCGGGTCAATGTCGACTACGAGACGCTCAAGGCGATGAAGGACGCGGGGTGTCGGCTGCTGATCGTCGGTTACGAATCGGGCGATCCTCAGATTCTCAAGAACATCAAGAAAGGGGCGACGATCGAGCGCGCGGTGAAGTTCACCAAAGACGCCCACAGGGCTGGCCTAGTCGTCCACGGCGACTTCATCGTGGGCCTGCCTGGCGAGACAAGTGAAAGCATCCGGCGCTCGATTGACTTCGCCAAAAAGCTCGACACCGAGACGATTCAAGTGGCGGTCGCACACCCTTATCCGGGGACGGAGTTCTACGACTACGTTCAACAGAATCAGCATCTTACGACGGATGCAATGACCGACGAGACCGGCCATCAGCTGCCGAATATCCACTATTCGGGGCTCGGCCAGGCCGAGATCATGGAGTGGGTCGAGCGTTTCTACGACGAGTATTACTTCCGGCCCA
The DNA here is from genome assembly GCA_965247515.1 of Bryobacterales bacterium. Taxonomy (GTDB): domain Bacteria; phylum Acidobacteriota; class Terriglobia; order Bryobacterales; family UBA6623. The sequence goes on from OZ252029.1 coordinate 5,510,128, forward strand.
AGGCCGCCTGGCGGATCGTGCGCAAGGCGATGTTCAATGGGGCCGACCGGCGGCGGTTGTACAAAGAAGCGTGGGAGTATTTGTCGCTCCGTTCGAAGCGCAAGAAGTATGTGAAGGCCCAGCGCGCAGCCGCGTAGTGAAGACCCTCATCTGCCTGATCATCATCGTCGCCACGAACGCGCTCGGCAACGTCTTGCTCAGCCGTGGGATGGGGCAGGTGGGCGAGATCGCTTCGTACTCGCCGGTTGAGCTGTTCACCGCGGGCGTCGCGGCGATGGCGAACTCCTGGGTGCTGGCCGGCGTCGGGCTGCTGATCGTTTTCTTCGTCACGCATGCGATCGTGCTGAGCTGGGCGGACCTGAGCTACGTCTTGCTGACGACGGCGTTTGGATATGTGGCGGTAGCGCTGCTGGGGTGGCTGGCGCTGGGCGAGCAGGTTTCGCCGACGCGCTGGGCCGGCATCGGTCTGATTGCCGCGGGGGTGGCGTTCGCCGGATCCACGCCGCCGTCGAGCCGCGAATGAAGTTCTTCCTGCTAAGTCTTGTCGTGTGCGGAGCGGTCTGTGGCGATCTCGCGAAGGCCGCCGGGATGCTCCGGCTTGGAGAAGTCGATGAGTTCGGAGCGAATGCGCTGGCGCGGCTGGCGGGGCGCGCGGCGAGGGCTCCGTTGTTGTGGCTTTCAGTCGGATGTCACGCGGTCGCGTTCTTCAGCCTGATGGGGCTGCTGTCGATCGCTGACGTGAGTTTTGCCGTTCCCGCGACGGCGGCGACCTCTGTGCTCGAGACGCTGCTGGCGCGGTTTGTGCTGCGCGAGGCGGTCAGTGTGCGGCGATGGGCAGGCGCCGGGTTGGTGATGGCGGGCGTGTTCTTGCTTGGCGGGTAGTTTGGGAGCTTAGGGTCCGCAAGGAAATAACCGTCGCATTATGGGCGGGGCGTGATGGAATAATTCCAGTCGCCATGGAAGGCGTCGGGACGCAGCCGAATCGTGGCGAACTCCGCTTGGCTCACCTTGATCCCCTTGGGGTATTTGCCCGTGTCGAGTTGGCTGCGGACATGCAGCCCGCTGCGGGTCGTGGTGGAGGCGATCAGATTGACGATCACTTCGTGACTCACCAGCGGTTGGCCTCGCCAGTTCTGAGTAATGAATGAGAACAAACGATGTTCGATCTTGTTCCACTTGCTGGTCCCGGGCGGAAGGTGGCAGACCGAGACTTCCAGCCCGGTTTCATCCGCCAGCTTCTGTAACTCCAACTTCCAGAGCCGTACTCGCGAACCGTTGCTGCCCCCGCCGTCCGCCGTGATCAATAGTTGGCGGGCCTCGGGGTAGGACGCCTGGCCCATCATGTGCCACCATCGCCTGATGCTTTCGACGGCGAACGCGGCGGTGTCATGATCGGTTCCGACGCTGACCCAACCGGCGTCCCGCCCCAGGTCGTAGACCCCATAGGGCACATCTTTCTGCTTCCCGAAATCATGCGCCTGAACCGCTTCCGGGCGCTCCTTCGGCCTCCACTCGCGGCCGCCGTTTTTGTAATCCCCCACCAGTTCCTTCTTCTTGGTGTCCACCGAGACGGCCGGCTGAGAGAGCTCGAGGAATTCCTCGACCTTGGCATTGATGTGCTCGAACTGCGCATTGCGGTCCGGATGCGACGAGCCCTCGCGGGTCTTGCGATTCCCTTGCAGGCTGTAGTTGAGCTGATGCAGCAGTTCGGCCACCAGCGTATGGCTCACCTGATGCCCGCGGCGCCGCAATTCTTCGGCCAGCCTGCGCACGCTCTTGCAGGTCCAGCGCAGCGGCGACTCCGGGTCGCCACGCGTGCCAGGCTCCACCAACTTCTCCAGATCCCGCAACAGGGCCGGATCCTTGGCCTGAGTCTTCTTGCGGCCCCCGCCTGGACGGCGAATGGGGACTTGGCGACGCCCCCCTTCCTCCGGCGGCTGCTTGAGCTCCGCTAAACCCACGCTGATGGCGCGTCTCGACACGCCGCTTGCACGCGCCACCAACGAGATCCCTCCGCGTCCCAGCGCGGCGCTTTCCGCCGCCGCCCACAAGCGCCGCATACGCTCGTCGAGCCAAGGCTCGAGCTGACGGAAGCGCTCAGCTATCTCGCTCTCGCTGGCCACTAAACCATTCTAGGACGGAAATGCTTTGAATGCTATGGTTGTTTGCTTACGGACGCTTAGGCCCCCTTGCCGAGTCGACGTGGCGCACGGCTGTGCCGTGCCGCCTTGCACCTGCGGTGCAAGGTTTTCGCGCCGGACCCAGCGAGCTGCAGTCGCCGAAAAAGAGACCTTGCGCTGCAAGCGCAAGGCGGCACGGCACAGCCGTGCGCCACGTTTTACGGCCCCACCGCGCCCAGGCGCCGCCAGCGGCTCATCCCGCCACTGCTGTCCACCGCAAGCACGTAGACCGCCTTGGCGCCGCCGTCCGGGGCCAGCGTCACGGGAATCGTCAGCGTTAACTGATCCCCGTCTTCGACCGCCGTGACTCCGCCGGCCTCGACGCCGCAGGCGCTGTTGCTGAGGTCGCCGCCGCCGGCTCGCACCGGCCCCAGGCGCGACAATCCGTCGTCGGTCGCAAGGTCCACCAGGCCGGCGGCGCGGTCGAAGCGAATCCAGCATCCGCCTTGCGCCCTCAGCCTTGAATGAACCAGTACGTGGACGTAGCGAATATTCGCCGCGCCGTCGGGGTCTTCGATCATAGCCGTCAAGGTGCTGGTGTCGCCAACGGTCGAGACGTCAACCGACATCGGCCGCGGCGGACCGGCTCCGCCCGGAACCGTCCACTCCCCGGCCTCAATCCAGCGGGCGCCGGCCCCGCCACGGTCGATTGCGTAGAGGAATATCTTGCGGTCGCCGGCGAATGCCGAGGTGAATGAGATCGGCAGCACCAGCGTCAAGCGGTCATTCGAAACAAGCGCCTGGGCTCGCCCCGCATCTACGCTGCATTGGCTGTTTGACGCAACGCCGGCAACGCCGATTTGGGACCTCTGGGAAAACCCTGTCGCCGCGTCGTCCATCACTTGAATCGCCCGGCGCCGGGAATCGTAGCGCACCCAGCACGCACCCGCCGCTTCGAAGTCCGTGTGAATCAGCACGTAGGCGAGGCGGATGTCGTCGCCGCCGTTCTCGTCGGTGAAGCTGGCGAGGAAAGTCTGCTCCATACCCACTCCGGTGTTGGGCGAGACCTCTTCGGCCGCCGGCGGATTCACCTCTCCCGGGACGAAACACGAACCCCGCTCGGCCCATCCGCTGTCGGCGCCCGAGCGGTCCTCGGCGCGCAGGAAGACTCGGTGGTCTCCGGTGAATGTCGGGTCGAAGCCGAGGGCGACCCCGAGCTCGAGGGTATTTGCCGAGGCGTCCGCCGTCGAGCCGCCGACGTCGAGCAGGCAGCGACCTGGCGTCGATTCAGGCAGAAGTGTGAAGCTCTCCGTGTTGGCGTCGTAGCGGACGCCGCAGCCCACTCCGGCTTCCGGTTGAGCGCCCATCCACAGCTCGCCGAAGAGAATGTCTTCCGCCCCGTCGGCGTCGTGGAACGAGGCGCTGAAGACCTGGTCCGAGCCCCGCCCCGTGAATGGCGTCAACAGCCCGACTTGCGGTGCGGTGTTGTCGGAGGGCACCGTCCAACTCCCGGCCGCCAGCCAGTCGGACTCGTTGCCGGCCTCGTCGGTCGCCGTGATGTAGACCCGATTTCGACCGGCGAGCGTCTCGTGGAAGGTGAGATCTAGGTTCAGGTTCAACACCTCGCCCGAGGTCGTCAGCGACGAACGCGCGAGATCGACATCGCACTGGCTGTTTCTGAGCTCGCCCGCGCCGAGCGCGACGCTGGTTGACAGGCGTCCGCCGCCGTCGTTGAGCAGCTGCAGGCGGCGCGAGCGGCGGTCGAGGCGAACCCAGCAGACCCCGCGGTTGATCAGAGTCGGCCCGATGACGACGTGGGCGAAGCGAATGTCGCCGGCCCCGTCGGCGTCTCGGAAGAAGGCGCGGATCCTGGTCGAAGCGCCTGCTCCGGCCGCCGGGGTGACTCCGACGTTGGTCGGCGCCCGTGAGGACGGCGGGTTGGCCGGCGGCGGGACCGTCGTCGGCGGATTCGTCGGAGGGGGTGGCGGTGGATTCGTGGGCGGCGGGGGCGGCGGAACCGGGCTAGGCGGCGGGGGCGGCGCGCCGGAACGCCACGACGCCGCGATCGAGCCGGTCTCGTTTAGCGTCCGCGCATTGTCGGTGTTCGTCTCTCCGGTTGGGAAACCGTTGTGAGTGATGTTCGGGTTCGACCATCGATTGACAGGACCGCATCCGCCGCAGCCATTCTGATACGCCATGACGGTGAAAAACGACCCGGCTTGGGACTGATGCCCGTGTGAATACGGGAACACGCCCGCCAGCCCGGCGTTGTTGCGGTCATGCGTGGCACCGAGGTTGTGGCCGGTTTCGTGCGCGAATACGAACGCCGGCCCGGTGACGAAGTTTACTTCGCAGATGTTGTAGGCCAAGTGGGAAAATGAGCTCTGTCCCTGGTAAACCCAACCGATGCCCACGGTTCCTCCGCCCGACGCCGGCCCGTTGATCCACACCGAGACGATGTCGGCGCCGACCTGATTCCTGGCGCTTTCGAGGGTCGGCGTGCCGTTTGTCACCGTTCCCAGGAAGCCGGAGTTGGCGGCCTCCCCTCCTCCCGGGTTGAACTCGACCGTCCCCACCAGCCGGAATCGCGTCGAGACCTGGCTGGCGTTCAGCCCCGAGTTGGCTTCCGATATCGCCGCGTTGGCCAAACCTTCGATCGAGCTCTTGCCGCCCGCCGCCTGTTTCGCCGCCGGGGTGTAAGCGATCAGCACGTCGACGGTTCCGGGGCCGCCTTGCCGCACGATCGTCGGACCCTCTTCTTTCCCGCTATCGGGCGGGGCGGGCATCGCATCATCAAGCAACAAGCTTCGGTCGAATGTCGCCTCGCGAACCTCGTGGACGCCGTCGCCGACCGAGCGGATTTGGTAGAACGCCCCGTCCGGAGAGATCACGCTGCCGCCACGCACGCTCAAGACCACGTTCTCGGAGTCCGAGCCCTCGCCGCGGCCAATCCAAGCCAGCCCTCCGCCATCGGTGTGTGGCTCGATTCGCAGCGGTTGCGCCTCGATCACGACATCGGGGAACAGCTCCAGTCGGATCGTCGCCGTCGGGTCCACGACCGACTGCAGCGTCGGTCCGGCGCCAAACGAAACCCGTGGGTTGATCGCGACCGCGCGTGCCCGTACGACTCCGGAGATCGACGCGGCAACCCGGTCAGGATCGCGCGGCGGGGACTCCAGGAAAAGGTCGACCGTCTGGGCGCCGGCCCCCTGAACAACGAATACGCCCGTTGCGATGGCGGCGAGCGCCAGGGTACGAAAAAGCACGCGCTGAGTCAGATCGGCTATCATTCCGATACTCGATTCTGGGGGCGCGTTCGACTGGTTGCCTAGAGCTTATACGCCTCGGGAGCCAATCGGTTTCGTTCTAGACCTTACGAGGGGTAACTCCTAGTACGGTCCCCCGCTATAGGCCGCCGAAACCTTGCCGCATCTGGTACCCGGCGGGGACCTCGTAGATCTCTTCGGAAATCATCCCCCGGCGAAACTCTTCGAGCCGGTTCGTGCCCACGGGCCGGCCGTTGCGGTACTGCGTCTGCTCGACGGCCGCCCCTGGGAACCCGCCTTCCCGCTTCCAATCAGCGCCGCCAAACGCCGGCATGCGGTCGGCGCCGTCCGGCGATATACTGCTGAACATTTCAGACATTTCGCGAAAAACGGCGAAGTCCTCTGGGCGGGCGCCGAACGCCCCCCAGTCGGTCGCGCAGACGTCGGATACTTTCTCACCGCCGCGGGTCCCGGTGTAGTTGTCACACTGCCATTCGCCGACTGTCTTTGAGCCCTCGGCCCGCCGAAAGACGGTCTTTTCGGATTTGGCCTGCGCCGGGGCCGCGGCTCCCATACGCCCCTTCATCATTTGCTCGACCATCTCGCGCTGTTTGGGGTCCATGTCCTTGAGCCGCTCTTCCATCTGCTTGCGCATTTGGGCCATGGCGTCGTTGACTTGGCCCGACATCGCTTCCATGTCTTGCTTGGTCATTTCGCGGTAGGTTTGGCGGTTATGGTCGATCATCCGCATGATGCCGACGTTTGAGAGATAGACGAAGGTCATGCGCTGACCGTGCACGATGGTATTCATGGCAACCTTGTCGGGTTCCACGTTCATCTCGTTCTGGGTCGTTTCGCCGTCAGAGACATCCGAGCTGATGAGGGTGATGCCTTCTCCGGCGAAGCTCACGCCGAGAAATGCACCGAAAAGTACCATTCGATGTACAACGGTTAGTAGAACGTTTCGCGTCATAACGGTTTCATCTTGCCACATCCGACCACCCTCGAAAAAATCCGCACTTGGCTCTCCGAGAATTCGATCGACTTTAGCGAGCTCCACCATGAGCCGACCAGGACTTCCGAAGACTCGGCGCGCGTCCGGGGAGAGAGCACTGAGATCGGGGCCAAGGCGCTGCTGATCAAGGTGGACAAGGAGTTCGCCCTGTTCGTGCTGAGCGCTCGGCTACGGGCCGACTCGCGTGCTATCCGTAATCACTTGGGGGCTCGGCGAACTCGCTTTGCCACCGCCGACGAGCTCGAGAAACTTACGGGTCTCGTGCCTGGTTCGGTGCCGCCGTTCGGCGAGCCGATCCTGCCGTTTCGGCTCTATGTGGACGAGTCGATCCAGCGCCTCGAACGGATCGCCTTCAACGCCGGCTCGCTGACGGATTCGGTTTTCCTTTCGACCCAGGACTACTTCCGGATCGCCGGCGCGGAAGTGTTTGCGTTTGGGGAGGCGTTTTCCGAGCACCCTGCGTGAGCGTGAGCGGGGTGTCTTCCAGTAACGGCCTACTGCAAGATCTGAAACGCCGGGGCGTTTGGCCTCGCAACGACCGACGTCAGCTCGCCGCGCAGCGAGTTGGGCCCCGACCAACTGACCTTCACCTGACAGTAGCTGCCGCGCAGATCCCGGCCTCCGGCTAGGTCGGCGGGGTCCGAGAAGTTCAACACACGACTCTCGCTCGTCCGCCCGATCCACTGGTTGTGCTTGGGCCGGAAACCCTCCACGAAAGCCTCTTCCTCAGCGCCGACCCGCTCCGTGTTCCGGCGCTCCTGGATTCGTTGCTGCATCCCTTGTAAGATCTGCAGCCGCCGGCTCTTCTCTTCGTCGGGAATGTGGTCAGCGTGGTCGACCGAGTCGGTCCCGCGCCGCGGGGAGTACATGAACGAGAATACCTGCGCATACTCGATCTCCCGCAGCAGTGTGAGCGTCTCCTCGAAGTCAGCCTCGGTTTCCCCAGGGAAACCCACAATGATGTCCGTGGAAAGGGCGATGTGACGTTTCGCGCCCTTGATGAAGTCGATGACCTTGAGGTAGTCGTCGCGCGCATAGCCGCGGCGCATCCGGTTGAGGACCGACGTCGACCCCGATTGCACCGGCAAATGCACCCAATTGCAAAGCCTGGGGTTGCGCTCAATCGAGTCGACGATGTCGGGGCCGAAGTCGCGCGGGTGAGAAGTCGTAAACCGCACCCGCCGAACCCCGTCGACCTCGCCCACCTCGTCGAGCAACTGCGCGAACGTCTTGCCGGCATCGGACGGATCGCGATAGCTGTTCACCGTCTGGCCCAGCAGCGTGATCTGACTAGCGCCGCCGGCCGCAATCCGCCGCGCCTCATCGATCACACTGGCCGAAGGCCGACTCCGCTCCGGGCCGCGAGTGAACGGGACGACGCAATACGAGCAGTTCTTGTCGCAGCCCTCGATGATCGTCAGGTAGGCCGAATGCGCGTTGCCGCGGTCGGCCATCGGCTGGTCGAACGTCTCGTCCGTATCGAGCTCCAGCCCCGCAACGCGTTTCTCGCCCGCCTCGAGACGATCGACAAGCTCGGGAAGCTGGTTGTACGAAGCCGACCCACAGACCAGGCTCACATGCGGCGCTTGTTCGAAGATCGCTTCGCCGTTGTGCTGAGCGACGCAGCCGAGCACGCCGACGTGCTTGTTCTTCGACCGATACTTCAGCCCGGCTAGACGCGAAAAGACCTTCTGCTCGGCTTTGTCACGAATCGAGCAGGTGTTGAACAGCACCAGCCCCGCGTCCTCAGGCGAGTCCACCTGCGAGTAGCCTTTCTCCGACAGCGTCCCGCGCACCTTCTCCGAGTCGTGCACGTTCATCTGGCAGCCGAAGGTTTCGAGATAAAAAGTCTTTTCCGACACGAAGGTTTAAGTTTACCAACGCCCTCTCTGCTCCAACACCAGCCTAGATGTGATGGTTCCCCACAAGCCTGAGGAGCCGCCAGGTCAAGCCGTCGCGCTCAAGACGGTTGGCGGATTCCCCACCCGTCACCCGGATCTAGACCGCGATCTCGACGACTTCATCGTCCGCTTCTAGCTGCTCCAGCTCGACGTTCAACGTGAGGCATCCCTCGACCGCCTCATGCAGGTTCTTCATCAGCTCCTCGCGCTATGCGCTGAGCCCGCAGGACCGAACTCCTATGTTGCCGCTGTCGATCACGTCCGCGATTGCGGTGAAATTGCCAGAAGTCGGCAGCATTGCGTTGTTGATTCGAAATGACTTATGGATAAGGTGTCCCGAATCTCCCGCTGATTAAATCGAGCCCCACATCCGCTTCAGGATCGGTCCTCGAAGCGAAGTGAACAGCCCAAGTGCAGCCCTGTTGACATCTAGGATTTGGTGGAAGTCCCTGAGTTGTCCACTGACGTTTGATCCGCGCAGGCGGTGTAGGATCTTCTCCGAAGCATCCAAGGTTATCTGATGACTGGCCAGAGCTGCATCGAAACTTGTCTGGTCGGAGCTGATTGTTTGGCCTCTTAGGGCGTGGAGGTAATGCCGGAAGGCAGCTTGTTCGGTAAAGCCAACCGTCGAGGGTTGTGCGCCGCTGAACAAGTTTCCTACATATCCGCCGTCGAGACTTGCCGGAGGAGCCATCAGCCCCAAGATCCCGAGTCGATGGGCGATATCAAGGAACGGGATCTTGTATTCTGAGAGCGCTTGGGGACAGTAATACCACGTTGTGCGCTGCCTGATTTCATCCTCGTAGGCCGTAACGAACTTGGTCGGCGGGAAGGACCGCACATTCATCCATGTACCGGAAGCGATGGCGTTGGCCTTCGCTGCACCGGCGAGAAGCATCTGATGAGTGCAATAGCCCAAGATCACCGTCGCTCCGTTTAGGCGAAGGCCAGCGCAGATGTCGAGGACGTTTGCAGGCCAGTTTGGATCTTCAACTAGATATTGCCCATCAGGGTGTTCGCATACCACGTAATATGCTTCCGCGTTCCAAGCTTCAGCCTGCTCCAAGAGCATTGAAACGTGTTCCGTGTTCTGAACCACTTCGGCACTCAGCGCGATAGTCACAATGAGCGGAAGCTCTTTTTCTATTGCTCTCGATTCCTCAAGGATGGCTCGCTGTGTCTCCAGCCAGTCGTCATCGATCGCAGACGCGAACAGTCCCGGAATAATCATTGGAGTGAACCCTAAAAATGAGACATTGAAATTCGGGACGAATTTCAGCGAATGGAAAGGAGTCCAGGATGGAAAGTCTCAAGCCGCGCAAGCCGCGGGAGTGCACGGTGGAGTTCAAGGAAGCCGCCGCCAGGCGGCTCCTAGCCGGCCAGAGCGGCACAGCGCTAAGCCGCGAGTTGGACGTCAAGCGCAGCCTGCTGTACCGCTGGCGGGACGCCTATCGCCAGGAAGGCGTCAACGGCTTGAGCCGGCGGCGAGGCCGGCCGAAACCCGGCCGCTCGGCGCCGCCCAAGATCCCTCGCGATCCGCGCGACGAACGCATCGCAGAGCTCGAACGACTGCTCGGCAAACAAGCCGCAGAGCTCGATTTTTTCGGACAAGCCTTTCGCGCCTTGAACCTCGCAGCCCCGACCAACGACGCCGGTGGCGCGAGCGGATCTACTCCATCGTCGAGCAGATCAGCGCCAAAGGCTCGCTCAGCGTCGAACACGCCTGCGAGCTCGGACGCGTGAATCGCGCCGGGTTCTATCGCCGGCTCGCCGTGTCGTCGCCCGCCGAGTGCGACATGGAATTGCGTGACCGCATGCAGCGGATTTCGCTCGAGAATCGTCGTTACGGCTACCGCCGCGTGACGGCCGAGCTGCGCCGCCAAGGCTTCCTCGTCAATCACAAAAAGGTCCTGCGGATGATGCGTAAGGACAACTTGCTGGCGGTACTCAAGCGGCGCTTCGTGCTAACAACGGATTCGAACCACTTCTTACCTGTTTATCCGAATCTAGCGGCGCACCTGAATGTGGACGGCGTCGATCAGTTGTGGCAATCCGATATCACCTACATTCGCTTGCGCGAGGCGTTCGTCTACCTCGCCGTGGTGTTGGACGCCTACTCGCGACGCGTGGTCGGCTGGCGGCTGGGGACGACGCTCAAAGCTGAGCTGGCTGTAGGGGCGTTGCGCGATGCGCTCGAGCTCAGACGCCCTGCCGCGGGGTGGATGCATCATTCCGACCAAGGCGTACAGTACGCTTCGAGCGCCTATGTCGAGCTGCTGGAGCAGCACGGCGCGATCATCTCGATGAGCCGCCGCGGCAACCCCTACGACAACGCGCGGGCGGAGAGTTTCATGAAGACGTTGAAGGCGGAGGAGGTTTGGTTGCAGCGTTATCGCACGCTTGACGAGGCGCGCGCATCGATCGGCGAGTTCATTGATGAGATCTACAACCAACGCCGGCTGCATTCGGCGTTGGGATATCGTCCGCCGGCGGAGTTTGAAGCGCTGGCGCGGCCGGCGGCAACAGCAGCGAGGAATCCGAAGTATGAGTTTTGAGAGGCATAGGCAAATCTATCAATCCGATGGGCCCTGGGCGGGCAGGGAGACATCGCCGGCGTTGGAGAAGCCGGGAGCGACCTTGGCGGCCGCCCCCGGCGCTCATCGTCTTGATGAGTTTGCGGCCGGGTATTCCTTGGCGGGTTGCTCTCCAGCAGAGCCCGCTTCCGCTTCCCCGGCTAGGACCAGCGTGCGACGATACAGCGAAGAAGGCAAGCGTTTTGCGGTGAATGGTAACCTGTCCCGATTTCGACTGTCTCACGCTTGGGGTTCACTCCACATCCGAGTGCATCCCATTGCTCGATTTAGTATGCTCAGGTCTCGCAGAAGGGCCGACAGCGGCGGGCCCTGCCAAAAGGCGGTTGTCTCGTAATCCTTTGGCCAATAGTCGTGATCACAGAGCTTTTGGTGATCGGAGTGCGGAAGATAAAATTGTGGGTGCAGAAGAGTGTTAGCTCCTGGGACAGCCGCTAGGTCCGTGCCCAGCCGCTGCAGTTGTTCGTCCGTGAGGTCTCTTGGACTGAGAATCGCAGTGCCGCCGCCCCAGGATGAGAGGAGGACCCGGCAGTGGTCCATCATGCCGTAACCGAACTGAAGATAAAGCTCCATGCTACTTGACCCCTTCTTTTGTGCAGATGTCTTGCAGCCAGGCCAGCGCCTGCTTGATAGTTCGTGGGCGGTGAACCCTGCTCTTTTGAGTCAGTGAACTCACTAGGTCCTGAAAACTGGCCCCGTCCGTGATAGCCAGGGCGACGGGCGGTAGCACCCACCGCTCTACTCTCCGCAACAGCTCCAAATGGTCTCTTGGAGGGGGATCGAAAAAGCCGTTCGCTCCGGCGGCGCACTCGTGAAGCGTAACTCCCAGAGCAAACAGGTCAGCGCGTGAATCGATGTCTGCTTTGACGTTCCGGCATTGTTCGGGAGGCGCGTAGCCCAAAGTCATCTTGCCGAAGGGCAGACCAGTAGCGGTGAGTGACGAAAGTTCCAAGTGCCTAGCAATGCCGTAACCGAGAAGCCAGAACGCTCCATCTCTATCTCTCATGATGTTCTCCGGCTTAACGTCTCGATGGACGATCTTTGCCGCTTCGCTCTTCTCAAGTGCCTCCAAGACGTGCAGGCCAAGACGCAATACAGAATGTGCTTCCAGCGGACCCGATGCCAGAACTTCGCGCACCGTGTGGCCCACAATGAGTTGCTCCCTTAGCCAAATGCAGTCGCCGAGATTGGAGGAGCAGGTACCGTACTTCAGTATTCTCGGCACACGCGGAGACTGGACTTGCTGCACAGCGAGAATTTCACGCCTTACGGTTTCGACGTCTGTTCGGGGATGGATGATTTTTAGTACGATCTCGCCATCCGTCTTGTGCGTTGCGACGTATACAACTTTTTGCCCACCCTCCCCCAAGGGTCTAAAGTCCTGTAAGTCTGGGAACGTGGCGTTAAGCCACTGCGGATCGGGAAGGCTCATGTATTGATCACCCGGACGAGTGTGCCGCTCGCCATGCCCAGTCGTTGAATAGCCACGAAACGTAGGAACGGGGCGCGGATCGGATCGGGCCCTGAATGTCCCAGTGATCGCTCTCTTTTGCAAGCACCCGCACCCCTAGCCGTTGGGCATCTCTCAAGAGTTCGCTGTTGCGCGGGACCCGGGGAACAAGAACGCAAGACTCTGACGCAAACCATGTGTTGAGGTGTGCCTGGTCCAGCGCCGCTCGCCATTCACAGATCTTCGCTTCAACGGCGATAATGTGGCGTGCCGCAAACGTGGTTGTCAAAGAGCGTGCTCGCCAGCACCCTTTAGAACTCCGAATCATCGAAGCTTCCGCCAGTCGCTCCAATCGCTCCTCGACGGCCGCAGGAAAAATGGCGCGAAGCTCTTCAACAGCCTTCGGACCTTCGTTTTCTAAGAAATGCATCAACCGCAGATCAGAGGCTGTTAAGCTTGTCCGGTCACTTGTCCAGTGACGCGCCACTGATTCTTTCCAGATAACGATCACTAAATCCGGGTACCCGGACGGTAGGCGAGGCTCCCGAAAGACGGTCACCTTGTGCCCACGGGGGACTGTGATGACGTCCTGCTCCAAAAACCAATTAAGCAGCTCTTGCTCTGGCCCGTTCGTTCCCGTTCGGAAGGAGAGCCCGGGCATTCTAGGGGACCGCTGCGCGTCAACAACGAGCATGATCCCTCGATCCTCGGTTCGATGAGTGCATTTTGGTCCTCTGATAGTTATATGACAATTCTCTCAAGCTGCACTACGTCACGCTGCGCTGAAGCAACCGGTCTGCTCGAACGCCAACCGACGCTACTACCAGGCGTTGCCGCGCCTCACCCACCGCTGCAACCGCGCCATCACCCGCCTCGTCTGGCTCCAGGACCAAGGTACCAGGAGTGCCGCACCCGAAGAAATGGCCCAAGAAATAGTACGAAATTCGGTAACGAACCCAATCCCGCGGGGGCTTCGACCGTGAGCGCTAGCCGAGCCGTTTGCCGACTTCGAGCAGCGTCTCCTGATCGACATCGAGGATGGAGCCGTCCGGTAACGGGCCGGTGTTGAGCAGCAGGTTGCCGCCGATCTTGTCGCAGTGGTCGAGCATCGCCATCACGTCGTCGGGGGTGCGGTGTTTGCCCTTGTCGCGTTCGTCGTAACCCCACACTCGCGGCTGCAAGGTGTCGCAGATTTCGACCTTCTTGTCCTTATTCTTCTCCCAGACCTGCTGAGCCAGTGTCCCGCCTTGTTGGTGGGCGCGGGGTTCGCGCTCGGGGGCCACAAAGTCTTCGTCGCCGTTGGCGCCTTGCTTGAAGCAGATTAAGACTCCGGGGTCGTTTTTGCGGATGATTTCGTAGGCTAGGTCGATGGGGAAAAGGTCCGGGCGCGAGTAGAAGCCCATGATCGGGTCGAGCCAGATCACCGCCGGGTGGTAGCGGTTGAGGATCTCCTCGAGCTGGCGGTGGACGAACTTGATGTAGTTGGTGAAGTCTTCGTCCTTTTCGAACTTGTACTCAGGTTGGGCTGTCTCGTAAGCCGGACGCGCCGCGCTCCACTTCACCTCGCCGACCTGGGAGGCCTCGAGCGAGTAGAAATACGGGTGGCGCCAGTCGAGCGCGTAGGAGTAGTAGAGTCCTAGCCCGAGGCCCTTCCGGGCGCAAGAGTCGGCGAGCTCTTGCACCAGGTCACGCTTGGCCGGCGAGTCGAGACTCGTGAAATCGGTCTGGTTCGTGCGAAACAGGCAGAAGCTGTCGTGATGCCGAGCGGTCATCGTGACGTACTTCATGCCCGAGGCGATTGCCATGTCGCAGATCGCGTCGGTGTCGAATCGCGAAGGGTTGAAATCGGCTTTGAGCTTGGCGTACTCGGCGACGGGAATCGTTTCGCGTAGCTGGACCCATTCGCCGTGTTTGACCTGGCTGTAGAGGCCGTAGTGCATGAAGAGGCCAAAGCGGGCCTCGTCGAACCACTTCCTGGTCGCTTCGCGGGGGTCCTGGCGGTAGAGCGCCTCGCGGCCGGCGAGAAACGAAGGGACCTGGGGTTCGGCTATCGGATCCGGTGACGTCCCGGCGCAAGCGGTCAGTGAGGCGGCGGCGGAGGCTTTGAGGAACGTTCGGCGGTCAAGCGGGGTCACGGAATCGATTGTAGCCCGTCAGTCGCGGAAGACGGCTGAGGCTTCAAGCGTGGCGTCGATTTCAGGGATCTCGACTCGGTCGACGCCGACCAGAGACCGGCCATCCCAGACGAAGAGTTCCTTGGCAGCGGGGTTCGCCATGAGGATGTAACGGACCCCCCAAGTGTCGTAGTCGCGGAATTTGCGTACCGTGTAGCTGAACTCGCTGCCCGGGGAGAGGACCTCGACGGCAACTAAAGGAGGATTGCTTGGGATATCCCCGTTGGGCAAGTCCTCGAAGTAGACGGCGAAGTCGGCGACCCGCACTTGATCGTCTGCGACTCTCATGTGCAGTTCAATCATCATTTCCAGCGGGACCCGCCGTCGGATTTCGCCGAAGGGGATGCAGAAGTCGGTTTGCACCGCCGAATGGCCCAGGTCAGGCATCTTGCGAGGAATGATTTCGCCCCGAATGTACTCGAATCCAGGACTCTCGTAATCGGTCGTTCGAAGATACTCTTCGATGCTCACGGGCGCCGGTGCGGTTGCCATGCTGCTATGCCCCGAAGACCTGTGCCTTCTCGATCGTCGCCTCGAGCTCAGGAATCGAAAGCGATTCGACGCTGATGAGCGAACCGCCCTCGGCACGATACATCGCGCGATCCCGTGGATTCACGACGAACACATTCGGAACGCCCCAAGCCATGTAGTCACGGCACTTTTCGACAATGCTATTCAAGGACTCGCTTGGCGAGACGATTTCGATGACCACCAATGGCGGAATGGTGGGGACCTCGTCATCCGGTAAGGTTTCGTAGGCGGCGAAGTCGGCGATTCGAACTCGTCCTTCGGCGACTCGTAAATGCAACTCGGTGTGAATAGTCAGCGGCGTGCGTTTTCGAATCTCACTGAAGATGATCGCTAGCTCGGGTTGGATCAACGAGTGTTTCTTTCCGCCCATCGGCTTCTCCACAAGTTCGCCGTCAAAATACTCGTAAGCGGGCCGCAAATCGACCGTCTTCAAGTACTGCTCAATATCAACCTTTGGTAGTACCGTCGCCGTTACCATGACGTCCTTATTATGCCTGCCAAGCCGAAAATAGAAAAGGCGCGGCGGAAGACCGCCACGCCTCGCTTTTTGCCGACGAATCGAGTCGCCTAGACCTTGTTCGGAGCCGGGACCTCGAAGCCCTTGCGGTACTCCTGCCCCAGCATTTTGTTCGCTTCCTCGTCGTTGGTGAAGCGCTCCTTCACCGGGTCGAATTCGAGCACCTTGTCGCGCATATGCGTGATGTTGCCCAAGTGCGCCATGCCGGCCGCGTAATGCGCTGTTTCGACCGGACCGTTCTGGTCTTTGGTCCTCCGGCTGCGGACGGCCTTGATGAAGTTCTCGAAGTGCATCGTGGGCGATTTGCCTTTCTTGCCGGGCTCGTTCTTGCGGCCGTGGTAGAAGGCGTACTGCTCATAGCCGCTGATGACCAAGTGCCCCTCGGAACCGTAGAACAGGTTTCCGTTGGCCGATTCGGTCTCGTGGTTGGAGTTCCAGAAGCGCACGGCCACTTCGCCGAACTTCTTGCCGCCGTCGAACTCCATCAGAGTCGTCAGCAGCTCGGGCGTTTCGCGGTGGTCGTCCCAGAGGTACTTGCCGCCCATCGAGGTGAGCTTGGTCGGCATCTTGACGTCGAGGCCCCACTGCATCATGTCGGTCTCGTGGATGCCCTGGTTGCCGATCTCGCCATTGCCGAAGTCCCACGTCCAATGCCAGTTGTAATGCACGTGGCGCTTGGAGTAGGGGCGGTGTTTTCCAGGACCGACCCAGAGGTCGTAGTCGAGGTGCGACGGCGGATTCTCGTCGGGGTGCTGCTCGAGCGCCGGGCGCCATTTGAAGATCGTCGCGCGCGCCATGTAGACGTCGCCGATCTCGCCGTCGCGCATCAGCTGGACAGCTTCGCGGACAGCTTCCGAGCTCCGCAGTTGAACGCCGTGCTGCACGATGCGGTCGTACTTCTTCGCCGCGGCGATCAAGCTGAGGCCCTCGTTGTAGCAGTGCGTGGCGGGCTTTTCGACGTAGACGTCCTTGCCGGCCTGGCAGGCCCACACAGCGGCCAGCGTGTGCCAATGGTTGGGCGTGGCGATGGTGACGACGTCAATGTCTTTGTCGTCGAGCACGCGGCGAAGGTCTTGGACGACCTTGGGCTTATGCCCATGTTTTTCCTCAAATTGGCCGGCGCGTTTGCGGCCGATCTCGAGGTCGGGATCGACGAAAGTCGTGACCTCGACGTTCTCGAGCGGCTGTAGGCCGTTCATGTGGCTCTGCCCGCGGCCATTGACGCCGAGCACGGCGACTCGAATCTTATCGTTGGCGCCGATCACGCGCCCGGCGGCGGCGAACGCGGCGGAGGAAGCGGCCACGGATCCGGCCGCGGTCTTGACGAAGGTTCTTCTCTGCATGGAGCTCTCCCGGACTTATGGTAGCGCCGAAGCGCGTCAGGCTCAACTGAATTCGTCGGTGCGCAGTCGTGACTCAGATGCTACCTGCTCAGCAGGCTAGCAGATCGATCCGCAGCAAGCCTCACCAAACCTCATCCACGAAATGCAGGTCAAGCTCGTTCTCCTCGACGCGCGAGTAATATAGCTGCGTTGCATCGTCGGAAACCGCCAGCCCCAGCCAAGGCCGATCGACCTCAGCCAGCAGCTCCGGCCGGTCGCCGTCGTAGCCCTGCAAGTAAAACCCCGGCGTTCCGCGCATCGCCGGAGGCGAAAGGAAGACAAGCCCCTTTGCCGTCGCCCGCAGCGCCGCCGGTCTTCCCACGCGGGTCCCCTGTGGCTCTGTCCGGCCGTCTCGCAACTGGAGCAGGCGGCCTCCGCTCGTCGCGACGAAAAAGCCGCCCGCGGGCGACTCGATTGCAACGATGCTGCTCGTGCCGTCCAAGATCCGCTGGATTTCGCCCCCCTGGGCCGGCATCTGAGCGATATATCCCACATTACCGGCGCGGCTGAAGAAGAAGTGGATCGTTTTCCCGTCAAGAGCCCAGCGTGCATTGAGCTTGTCCCCGGCTCCATCGGTTAGCTGCGTCAGCGCTCCGTTCTCGGGCGACACCCGGAAGACTTGGACGCGCCCATCGAGAATGGCCGGCGTGATCAATTGCGTCCCGTCCGGCGACCACTCGGCCGAGCCTGCCAGTGGAGGGGCATTGCTCGTCAACTGCCGTTGATTGGCTCCATTGGCGTCGCTGATCCAAAGCTCGGTGCGGCCGGAGCGGTTCGATTCGAATACCAGGCGGCTCCCGTCCGGCGACAGGGCCGGGTTCGAGTCGAGGCGCGAAGAAGAGATCACGCGCTCCGTCTTGGGGTTGTCGCCGAGCGTCGCGCGCCAGATGTCGCTCTTGATCACCCCACGGGTGAACGCCATGCGCGGCCGGCCGTTCCCCGGCGCGAGCGTCAGGCCAAAAGTATCCTCTCCCGACAAGGCCAGCAGCCGCGGCTCCTGAGCGCCGGCCGGATCGAGGCTCCAGAACCTGCGCTCGCCGCTGACGTCACCGCTTGATACCAGGATCTCGCTTCCGTCGGGAGTAAACGTTGGGGTCGTGGTCCAGCGGCCCCAGGATGTCAGCCGCCTCGCGGACGCCCCCGAATTTGCGAGGTCCAAGATATAGACGTCCCCGAGGAATGGAGCAGATTTGCGCACGAACGTCAGCAGCCGCCCGTCGGGCGAAAGGTTCGGCGAGAAGTCCCCGAGCGACCCCTCCGGCGCGTTCGTTAAGCGGTCGATGTTGCTCGTTGCCAAGTCGAAGCGGTAGAGGCCTCGCCGTCGCTGGCCGCCGCCCGCCATGATCAGCGCCGTCCCGTCTGTAGTCCAGGTCAAGTAAGACTCAGGCAGCCAGCCGATCGGACGTGGAGGCGCGCCCGGCCTGCCGACGACCTCTTCCTGTCCGCCATCCAAAGTCAGAATGACGATCTCGGCCATCGGTAAATCCCCGCGGGCGCCCCGGATCCTCAAGAAAGCGAGCGTCGTTCCGTCACGCGACCAAGCCGGGCTAATCTCCGAGTACTCGGTCTCGGCCAGGGGTTCGAGTTGGCCGCCGTCGACGCCGGCGACGTAGATGTCGTAGTCGCTGCGTCCGGGCTGCATCCAACAGAACGCGACTCGGGCCCCGTCGGGGGAGAACATCGGCGAGATCTCGACCCCTTCGAGCGAGGTGAGCAGCGTGACCCGCGGCGAGTGTTCCGGGCTGGCGCGCCAGCGGTAGCCGGCGACCGCTAGAGCGATCACCGCGATGACGGCGCCCGCCACGAGGCCGGTCCGGAAGACGCGCTGTGAGCCGGAGCCCGCTTCGACTCGCGGCTCGACGTGATCGGCGATCGCGCTCAGCTCGGCGGCGACATCGGCCGGCATGTCACGCGAAGCGCGCCAGGTCTCGATCTCCGAGCGGTAGGCATAGACGCTGGCCTTGCGCTTGTGGAGCAGGCGGCGAACGGGCAGACCGGCCTCCTGCTCCCAGCGGTGGGCATTGCGCACCGTCGTATCGAGATAGACGGCGATCTCTTTCCAGGAGCTAAGCAGGTCCTCGGGCGGCCCTTTGGGAGATTCTTCCATCCCTCGCGCCAAAAAAACCGGCGCGGCGGGAGGCTTCGCGGCGCGGGCGAGTTCGACGCAAACGATTGTATCACCAGGGTTTGTCTTGGGTTGTGACATGGCGCCGAGATGGTGACACGAGAGCTGTTTTCCCGCTGTCACGACTTGTCAGGCCGATGTCTCGGCTTGTCTCTTTTCAAACGGTTTGAGGCCGTGCAAACTCCGGGTCATCGAAGCCCAGCCGGGCAACCCATCTAGGAGAAAAAAACCATGACCAACACCATCACACGCACCATCTTTTTAGCCGCCAAGGCGGCGGTGCTTATCGGCCTGGCCGCCTTAGCGCCGCCCGACGCAGCCGCCCAGGAACAAGGCGGAAGCCCCATCGCCGGAACCTGGATGATCAGCATCAACGGGGCCAAGCACTCGCCGGCGACTCTTGGCGGCATAGAAATTGATACATCTACACCGTTCCTGATTATGGCCGAGACGACGATTCCGCAGAACGCTTGCACGTCTGGCCCGGTCGACCTCGGCGCGGGCCACGGCTCGTGGCGCTTCCGTCGGCAGAACGGCCGCCTGCGCTGGACGACCGTAAACAAACTGACCGGTCAGGAGGCCTGGGTGATCGCCACGAGCGGCGTGGCGCAACCGGGCCCCGGCGGCCGGCCCGTCTTCAACGGCGTCGCCCGCATCACGACCTACCTCGACGCCAACGCGCTACAGCAAGACACGCCGAGCTGCACGACGCAGGTGTCGGTCAGCGGCTTCCATGCTGGGCGGTGAAGGCGACGCCTTCTAGCGATGCCCACCGCAGACCGAGAGGTTGGGGTCGACGCGGCACGGCAAAACCGCGCGCCACATCAGCACACGACACAAGGAGGAAAGTAACCATGCAACGCTTCAAAACCATCGCTTTACTCGCCCTGGCGGCCGCCTTCACGGCGCCGGCCTCGGCCATGTTCTACAACAGTCCCTTCGCCTGCGGGCCCGATTCCGCGCCTGAGCTCATAACCGTCACCTACCTGTTCCCGGGCAGCGGGATGACGCACGACTTCCAGGTGGAGATCCACACCCCGGAAAACGTCCCCGCTGGATTGCCCGCGGCCGCCGTGATCTGGTCGCACGGGGGCGGACCCGGCAACGTCAGCGCCATGCGGGCGTTGGCCGAAGCCACGACCCTGGCCTGCTACGTCTCGGTCAGCATCGGCCACAAAGACCCCAGCGCGGCGGTGCGGATGAGTTTCTGCCTGAACCAGGGCATCACCCAAGCGGACTGCCAGCAGGTGGTGGACGGGCTCTACAAAGCCGCGGACATCACGGAAATCGTCAATAGCCTCGAGGCGCAATACGGCGAGATTCCGATCGCAGTAGGCGGCCACTCGGGAGGCACCACGGCCACGATGACCGTGGCCGACGCACGGCGCGCGCTGGGATCGGACATTGTCGGACCCGGCCAAGCGCTTGATTTCTCGGATCCGCGGCCCGACGCCTTCATCGCCCTCTCTTCCACCGGGCCGCTCTATGGCGGTTTCTTCGGGAAAGGCTTCCAGAGTCCGGTTACCTCTTGGGACCTCGTCACCCGGCCCGTGCTGACGGCGACGGGAGACGGCGATAACACCTGCGGAAGCACGCCGTTCAACTGCGTCGGCGCCGCTCCGCCCTGGAACCGCTGGGCGCCGCACGTTTACATGCCGGGTCGCACCGACGGCGCCGAGCCGAAGTTCCAGCTCTACATCAACGACGTCGATGCGTTCCATACCGTTTTCCGACTCAGCGAAAGCAAGTGCGTGAGCCAGGGCGGGTCTGTGCCCCAGGCGAAGTGCGACGATATCGTCGAGCACCTGACCGCGGTCGTGATCGCTTTTGTCGACGCGAGCCTCCGCGGCGTTGGCCGGGCCCACGGGTATCTCAGGAGCGGAGAGATCACGAACGCCTCAGCGGCGCTCGACGTCGAGTGGCGCCAGAAGTAGGGGCAAGACATGTCGCGCCCTTCTGTTCCCAATCACACAGAGCCAAAGGAGAAAACAACCATGCCCAACACAATCACACGCACCATCTTTCCAGCAGTTCTGCTGCTGCTCGCCGGAGCGCCCCAGGCCGCCGCCCAGGGGAACCCATTAGTGCGCGATTTGTGGTCAGCTATCTAGTGAAGTCCTCGAGCTCAGACCGACGAGGGCAGCTGACTTGGAGCCGCGCGCGGGAGCAAGCGGTTGCCGGCCGGGGCGACTATCGTTGCCGGCTCTGGCAACCGCTCCCTTCCGGTCGCGGCTCAAGACACCGCGGTTTTCTAGAACAGTGTCAGCAGCAGTCATCGAAAGAGTCGAAGTTAGTGACCGCGAGACCCCTCTCCAGGAGCTGTTTGCCGAAGCCAGGCGCGTAAGAGAAGCCCGAACCGGCCGAACGATCACCTATTCCCGAAAGGTTTTCATCCCGCTGACGAATCTGTGCAGGGATCAATGCGGGTACTGCGTCTTCGCACGCCATTCGAGCGACCCGCGGGCCCGCACGATGACGCCTGAGGAAGTTCTTGCGGTGGCTCGGGCGGGAGAAAAGGCTGGTTGCAAGGAAGCCCTCTTCAGCCTTGGCGAGCGGCCCGAGCTGCGCTACCCCGAGCACCGTCAATGGCTTCAGTCGCGCGGATACCAGACGACTCTCGAGTATCTGCGCGACATGTGCCGGCTCGTCCTCGATGAGACGAGCCTGCTGCCTCACGCCAATCCAGGGACGATGAGCGAGGACGAGATCGCCATGCTCAAGCCGTTCAACGTCAGCATGGGGATGATGCTCGAGTCGGCGAGCGATTGGTTGATGAACCCAGGCGAGGCCCACCACCTGTGTCCGGACAAATGGCCCGAGACCCGGCTGGCAACGTTGGAAGCAGCCGGACGACGGCGCGTCCCGTTTACGACGGGAATCCTGATCGGCATCGGAGAGACTTGGTGCGAGAGAATTGATGCGCTGACGGCGATCCGCAACATGCACCGGCGCTACGGCCACATCCAGGAAGTGATCGTCCAGAATTTCAGGGCGAAGGCCGAGACGCGCTTCGCCGCCAGGCCCGAACCTGAAGCCGAAGACCTGGCGAGAACCGCAAGCGTCGCGAGAGTGCTTTTTGGCGATCAGATCAACGTCCAGGTCCCGCCGAATCTGACCCCTGATTCGCATCAGCTGTTCTTAGAAGCCGGGATCAACGACTGGGGGGGCGTCTCGCCGGTCACCGTCGATCACATCAACCCCGAGAAGCCCTGGCCGCACTTGGCCGATTTGCGCGAGACGACCGAGCGAGCGGGATTCGCCTTGAGAGAGCGATTGGCCGTCTATCCGGAGTTTGTTGACACGCTCGACGGGCCCTTGCGCGACCGCGCTCGCGAGCTCGGGAGCGACAACGGCCTCGTGCCGTTGCAAGGGGAGCTCTGGTGACGATATCGAGCATACTCAAGAAGGCTCTAGCCGGAGACGAAATCTCCGCCGAAGAGGGCGAGGTTCTCTTTTCAGCGGAAGGCGCTGCGCTCGACGACCTCATTGCCTGCGCGGACGACGTTCGCCGCAAGCGTGTCGGGGACCTCGTCGCCTACGTCGTCAACCGCAATATCAACTTCACGAACGTCTGCGTGAAGCGCTGTGGGTTCTGCGCGTTCAGCCGCGGGCATCGGGCCGAAGAGGGCTACTTCCTACCGATGGAAGAAGTCGTCCGGCGCGCGAGCGAGGCTTGGGAGCTTGGAGCGACCGAGGTCTGCGTCCAGGCCGGGCTGCCCCCTCGGATGGAAGGCGCCTACTACGTCGACTTGTGCCGCGCGATCAAGTCGGAGGTTCCCGAGATTCACGTCCACGGTTTCTCGCCTGAAGAGGTTCTCTACGGCGCGAGCTGTGCCGACACGACGATCGAGGATTACCTGGCAAGGCTGAAGGACGCCGGTGTCGGTTCATTGCCCGGGACCTCGGCTGAGATTCTCGACGACGAGATTCGCGAGACCATCTCGCCCGGCCGCATCTCGACCAACGACTGGGTTCGCGTGGTGACCTCGGCCCACCGGCTGGGTATCCCGACGACCAGCACGATCATGTATGGCCACGTCGAGACCCCGGGGCACCGCGCGCGGCACCTAGCCCTCTTGCGTGACGTCCAGAAGCAGACCGGCGGCATCACCGAATTCGTGCCGCTTGGCTTCATTCACTCGGAAGCGCCGATGTACCGCAAGAACTTGGTCGAAGGTCTCAGCTCTGGGCCCTCTCGCGAGGACGTGCTTCGGATCTATGCCATCTCGCGCCTCATGCTTCAAGGGTGGATCGACAACATCCAGGCGTCGTGGGTCAAGCAAGGCCCGGCCCTGGCTCAAGAATGTTTGAACGCGGGAGCCAACGACTTCGGCGGGACGCTCATCAACGAAAGTATCTCCACGGCGGCGGGCGCCGGACATGGGCAGTTTCTGCGACCTTCACAGATTCGCGGGCGGATCCGCGAGGCCGGCCGTGTTCCAGCGGAGAGGACGACCGGGTACCAGATTCGCCGCACCTTCGAGACCGAGCCCGCCCAACCGGACCCCCTCGATCGCGTCGCCGCGGCTGACGATCGCTTCGGCTCGTATCAGGAACTTGCAGGGTCAAAAGAGTTCCGGTTTCAACGTCAGACTTAGCAACGCGGGGCCGAAACTGCTAAGTCGCTTGTGAGGGCGAGGGCCGGACGTGGCGCACGGCTGCGCCGTGCCCTGGAGTTTCTACATTTTCGAGCGAAGTAGACGACCCCAAGGTAAACCTTGGGGCTCAGCGCCGCTGGCGCTACTGGTCCTGCGCCGTGCCGCCTGCCGGATTTTACCGCAGGTTTTCGGGCACTCGCGTGCGATCGTGCGCCTCGAACTTGAACTTCCATTCAAGGTCGACCGTCTGTGGGATAAAGCAGACCTTGTCGTCACACGCCTGGTAGCGCAATTTCCCCTTGACCAACAGGTTCCCATCGTCGTCAAGCAGATGCCCGATCTCCTTATCCTGCCCCACCATCAGATCGCGCACAACGCGGAACTTACCCTCATAAACCGGAACCGTCTGGTTGATCGCCGGCAGGTGCAAGTCGTGAGACTCCGGATACTCGGCCTCGTAGTTCGTCAACCCCGCGACCTCTTCGATCGACCACGCGATCGGGATATAGTCTTCCACGCTTGGGGCGTAGACGTGCATTTTGTCCTTGAGATCAACGTCGAGCGCTAGCGCAAAGCGATTTCCCCCGCGAAGCGTTTGGTCGCTCGCCCAAGCGGTGACCGTCAGATGATCCGTCTCGAACTCGGTTCTCGGTCCGCCCGTGTCGACCCCAAGCTCGCGAACAAGCGTATGTCCGCCGGTGAAGCGGTCTTGGTATTTCTCTTCGAAAAACTTCGCCTGAACCATGCGATCCGGCTTGACCAAGTACTCGCCCGGATTGGGAATCCCATAGAGACGATGATCCTCGGGAACGGTCGTGTTCAGAATCCCGAACTTCTTGATCAGCTCGGAGCCGGGGTCCGAAAGCAGCGGGTACCCGATGTCGGAGCGATCCGAGAAATGCTTCAAGATCGCCACGGTGTCGTAGCTGACGGCCGCGATACGGATGCCTTGAGCCTCGAGATCTTTACGTTTGCGCTCCAGCTGCACGAGCTGGCTCTTGCAGAACGGTCACCAATCGGCCGAGCGGTGGAACAGCAGCAGAAGACCGTTTGGGCCCGCCAGCGACGCGAAATCCCGCTCGGCGCCCGTCTGGTCTTGCGCTGCGAAATCAGGGATCTTCGCGCCGACCTCAGGGCCGGTCTGGCCGAATGCGAGTGAAGTCGACATCAGAGTGCCGAGTATGACGACTGAACGGAAAGACATCAGGCCCCTCTTTGACTACGGCGCGCGGACGAGGCCGAGGTTACGAGCGGCGCTATTCTGCCGAGTCCGAAGCCGGCTAGAGCGCACGCCAGGGGAATCAGTGCGTGACCGGTCGCCACGTGACCCGCCGTGTGCATGATGCAGCCCAGATGAACAGTTGCTAGTCCGACTAGGCCCGCCAACAAGCCGGCGCTGGCCCCAATCGTTCCCCAACTTTGCGGAGCGCCGCGGCTCAGTAACAGGACGACCAAGCCGGCCGGCGCGATCGACAACCCGAACCCGGTGCTGAAGCAGTGCCAAGTCATCCCGGCCCAGCCAGGCGCGGACTCCCATGGGAACAGCGCTCCGGCCAAGACAGCCAGCCCCGCGCCGAAACCAACCGATAGCTTGAGCGTCGAAATCGGCGGACGTTCCCCCGGGACCATCCCCGCGCTCAACGAGAACGAGGCCAGAACCGCGGTGATCACAATCGCGGCGAAGACGCCGGCAAGTTGCAGCCAGGTCATCTCCGCCGCGCCCTGCGCGCCCAGGTAAAGTGCAAAGCCGGCCGACACCAGGCCAAAGATCGCCAGAAAGCCCAATGCCAGTACGCCGCGATTTGGAATGGCGTGAACCGCTTTCAGCGACCTCTTAATCGTTGCCTGGATCGCGTTTTGCGTTGCTTGGGAAACCTCACTGGAATCAGCCAACACGCTGAGGCGTCGGCACGAGTCGCACTCTCGCAGGTGACGCTCAACTTCGGCAGGGAGTCTGCCGCCCTCGGCGAGATGGGAGGCTACGTCCTGGCAGGTCATCGGGCGCCTCCTGATTCCTCAAGTAGCTGACGTAGCTTTTTGTAAGCCCGGTGCGCCTTCTGTTTGACCGAGCCGACCGTCGCGCCGGTTGCCCTGGCGACTTCATCGAGAGTCATCCCTGTCACCTTTAGCATCCGGACGACTTCCTGCTGGCTCTGAGGCAGTTCGCCCACGAGCTTCCACAGACCCGAGTCGTCCGACGGATGCGCCACCGTCGAAGAGCTGACAGCCTCGAGGTCTTCCGGCACTACCTCTCTTTGGTCGATTCGGCTCCGGCGGCGGTAACCATCAATCCGCGCGTGCCTGGCGATCGCGAACAGCCACGGCAAGACCGGGCTCTCGGGACGATACGTATGACGCGCTCGATGTATCCTCAACCAACAATCCTGCAGCATGTCTTCGGCCTGCGAGCGGGTCTGTACTGGGCCGGCTAGGAACCTCAGCAGCATCGGCGAAACACTTTTTATCAAACTTGTTGTTGCCTGGTCGTCCGCCTGTTGGTACCCCACCATGAGCTTCCGAAGCCTCTCGCCCTCGGCGCGTCGAGCGTCCCTGACCGCCGAGGCGGAACTAACCGTGTCTTCCTCTTTCACTGGTCGGAAGCGAAACGGCGACGAATCCAGCCGGATGCTGAACACCTCAATTCTGAGTTCGCGTTCAAACCGTTATAGGTTACGTCGAAGCCGTTCGGCGCTTCATGTTACCCCAGCCGGCGCCCCCGATTGGCGAAGATAAATACTATCGCCGGTGAACCTTTTTGAGAGTTCGTGCGTCCATAACCTGCTGGAACGCTTGGAGGCGCATGGTAGGCTCGACGTGACGGTGCGAAGAAAGGCGCGAAAAAAATCGAACTAGGGGTTGCAATCGTCCTAGTACGAAAGTATAATCGTCCTCGACCTTGAAAAAGGGGGGACGTCGTCTCCGCCCGTTTTTTGAACAGCCGGCTTGTCCGCCGCGTTCCCGCAGGCGTAGTGGACTCGTAAGCAATGGAGCTGGTAAAGCGCCGTGCTTCCGGTGGTGGAGACAAGTTGGGTCGCTTGACCTAGCTGCAGAGAGCCGGAGGAAACCGGCCCTAAGACAAAAAGTAGGAGAAGACGATAGAGACTCAAGTCTGCCTGGGCCTATAGGGGCAAAGGCGAGGTGAAAGATGGCGACGTTAACACAAAGTCTAACGAAAGCTCAGATCAGAAAGCTCAAGAAAACACTGCGGGGAAAAGCTGCGGAGATCCGAGGAAACCTAGATTCCTCGCGGGCTGGGCGTGCGTTGATCGGCGAACAGACCTCTAATCTCGAGGACCTGCCGGTGCAGAGTCACGAGGATTGGATCTTTTTGAACCGCAACAGCATCGACGTTATGCTGCTGCGCGAGATCCAAGACGCATTGGATCGAGTCGGGGAAGGGTCCTTTGGCATGTGCATGGAGTGCGACGAGCCGATCTCGACAAAGAGGTTAGAGGCGATTCCCTGGGCGCGTCACTGCATCACTTGCCAAGAAGAGCTAGCCGCGATCGAGGAAGAAGCCAAGATGGCTGAAACCACGCGCAAGCGTTAATGGCCGTCCGCAGCCCTGAGCGACGCGCGTTTCGGAGCCGCCTGCGTGAGCGGGCGGTCTTCCTGTAAGGGTTGTGTCCCCTGCTTCGGCGGCGGGAAGACACCCCGCTGACGCAGGGTGCTCGGATTGCCTGCCTGGTTTGGCGAAGTCGAATGTCCGCGATCCAGGTTATCGGCGGGGGCCTTGCCGGTCCCGAAGCTGCTCTTCAAGCGGCCCGCATGGGCGTCCGGGTGACGCTCCATGAGATGCGGCCGCACAAGAAGACCCCCGCGCATCAAAGCGGCGCGCTCGCCGAGCTGGTCTGCAGCAACTCCCTCAAGAGCGAAAAAGAAAGCTCCGCCCCATGGCTGCTCAAGCAAGAGCTGCGCCGGTTGGGTTCGCGGCTGATTCAAGCGGCCGCGGAAGTCCGAGTCCCCGCCGGACACGCTCTCAGCGTCGACCGTGAGAAGTTTTCCGAGCGCGTCGAAGCGCTGGTCGAGCAAGAGCCGTTGATCGAGTTGGTTCGCGGGGAAGTTCGCCGGCTCGCCCCTGGCCGGATCACGATCATCGCCAGCGGCCCGCTGACCAGCGACGTTCTCGCCGAGCGGATCGTCGAGCTGACCGGGAGCGAGAGGCTGTTCTTTCACGACGCGATAAGCCCAATCGTCGACGCCGAGTCGATCAATATGGACATCGCCTACCTTGGCTCGCGCTGGGGAAGCTCGATCGACGGAACCGACGACTACATCAACTGCCCTTTCACCCGCGAGCAGTACCAGCAGTTCTACGACGCCCTCCGCGAGGCCCAGCAGCACCAGACTCACGAGTGGGACAACCCGAACTACTTCGAGTCGTGCCTGCCCATCGAGGAAATCGCTCGCCGCGGCGTCGATTCGCTTCGTTTCGGACCCATGAAACCTGTCGGCCTACGGGAGCCCCGGACTGGCCAGGGGGCCTATGCGGTGGTCCAACTGCGCCAGGAAGACCTGCGGGCCGGCTCCTACAACCTCGTGGGCTTCCAGAATCACCTGCGGTACCCGGAGCAGAAGCGCATCCTGCGAATGATTCCCGGGCTCGAGAACGCTGAGATTCTGCGTTACGGTCAGATTCACCGAAATACTTATATCAACGCCCCGGCCCTGCTCGATCCAACGCTGCAGCTGCGAACGAACCCTCGGGTTTTCTTCGCTGGACAGATCTCAGGCGTCGAGGGCTATGTCGAGTCGATTTCGACCGGTCTGATCGCCGGGGTGAATGCCGCGAGGCTGGCAAATGGAGAAGAGCCGCTAACCTGGCCGCGAGAAACGGCTCACGGGTCGCTGACCGCCTACGTTTCCGGGGCGAACCCCGACAACTACCAGCCCGCGAACATCACCTTCGACCTCTTGCCTCAACTCTCGGCCGAAGAGCGAGCGCGCTTCCGTCGCGACAAACGCGCCCGCCGAGCCCGCCAGTGTGAAGTGGGACTCCGGGCCCTCGATCGCTTCCTGGAGCAACATGCCGCCGCTGCCTGAAGCCTCGCCTTGGAAGGCGCATCTCGAGCGCTTCACGCAGTCGCTCGAACGCAAGAACGCTTCGCCTCACACCGTTCGAAACTACCGCATGGACATCACCCAATTTGTGACGTCGTTCCCAGATCAGGTCCCGAGCCCCGAGGACGTCGATCGACTGACCGTCCGGGAGTTCCTCGGCCGACTTCACGAAGAGGGCGGCTCCAAGCGCACCGTCGCACGCAAACTAGCGGCCTTGCGCTCTTTCTTCACCTTCCTTGTTCGCGAAGGCGTCTTGGCCTCGAATCCCGCGCGCTTGGTTGCTTCGCCGAAAACGCCGAAGGATCTGCCGTCGGTCCCAAGCGCTGAAGAGATGAACGCGGTCGTCGACTCAGCCGGTCCGGATGTCTTGCGCGACCGCGTCGTCCTCGAACTGCTTTACGGTTGCGGGTTGCGCGTATCCGAGCTTGAAGGGCTCAACCTGGGCGACATTGACTGGCGCGAGCGCTGGATTCGGGTCCGTGGCAAAGGCCGAAAAGAGCGCGACGTGCCCTTTGGCGCTAGAGCAAAAACGGCTCTGGCTCAGTACTTCGAATGGCGACGCGACCAAAAGGCCCCCGAGTCCCTAGACGGACCCGTGCTGACCCACCGCTGGCAGAAATCGTGGCGGCGGCTGACCTCACGGACCATCGAGCGCATCGTGAAGCGCCGCGCGACCGCGACATTGGGCGACCCTTCATTCCACCCGCACACGCTCAGGCACGCCTTTGCCACTCACCTTCTTGGAGACGGCGCTGATCTCCGCGCGATTCAGGAGCTGTTGGGGCACGCCAACCTCTCGACGACTCAAAAGTACACCCGTCTGTCGCTTGAGCGACTTATGGAAGTTTACGATCAGGCCCATCCCAAGGCGTAGAGCCAATACTCTTCACTTAAGGCCAAAAGTTGGATTCGAGCCCGCCTACGGGCGCGACAATCATAGCCCAGGGATTCATCCCTGGGTCGCGGTTTGGGCGCCGCGGATTGCGCACAGAGGGGTGGCAGAGGGGGCGCGGGCGCTTCCAAGTCCCAGGGATGAATCCCTGGGCTATGATTGTCGCGCCCTGTGGACGTTTGAGCGGACGCTTATTGCTCGAATGCGTCGCTAAGTGAAGAGTATTGGGGGCTAGAGCAGTAGCCTGCGCGGGAGACTCCCCGCGCATCTCGACGCTCTTGGTCGAGCCTTTAAGAACAGCCCGGATGGCCGTGATAAAGTGGCGTGATGCCCGAGCTGTGGCGAGTGGCGGACCTCCAACGCCACTCACTTGCCGACGGAACCGAATGGGTGGTTTCGCGCTACGACGGCGCCGCCGCGAGGGTTCCGCGAGAGGCCGCCGATCTGCTCGAAAGCTGCGGCGCGTACTTGTCGCTTGAACGGCATGCGACGAATTGGGTTCGCCGGCGAGACCTGGCCCGAGCTTGGAGCCTCGTCGCGCGCGGGCCAAAGTGGTTGCGCCGAATCGTCCAGCGCGTCGATAATGCGCCCGCCACAGCCAAGTTTGCGCCCCGCAAGCGTGTGCGCTTGTCCGTTGAAACGCTTGAACGCTTTGCGCAAGCGGCGCTGATGGTCCGCCGTTCGAGCTTCGTCGAGGAATGCTCCGCGGTCTCGAACGGATCTCCGCCCCAACCGATCGAGACGATCGGCCTGACTACTCGCAATCGTACAAAGGCGCTCAAGCGAGCCCTTCGAAGCTATGCCGAAAATGCTCGCGAGTACGGCCGCTCGGTCAGGTTCGTCATCGTTGATGACGCTAAGGCGGAGGCTGAGGAAAGGCCGAACCGAGAGCTGACTGATGCGATTCGAAGCGAGTTCGGCGTAGAGATCCGCTATCTCGGGCGAGATGAGCGCCGCGACTTTTGCGAAACGCTGTGCGAAGCCAGCGGCTTGGAGCGCGAAGTCGTCGAGTATTGCCTTTTCGGCGACCCGCTCGCCGGCGCTACGACCGGCGCGGCTCGCAACACACTCCTTCTGGCGAACGCCGGCCGGCCTTACGTTCTCGTGGATGACGATAGCGTCTGCCGGGTCGTGGCCACACCCGACCGTGAGCAGGGGATCGCCATTTCGTCCAGCAACTACCCGACCGAGTTCTGGTACTACCGCAATCGTGACGAGACCTTTGCGCGAGCTCGGTTCGAGGAAGTGGACTTTCTGGGGCTGCATGAGACCTTGCTTGGCTGGGAGATCGGCCAGAAGGCTTCCGAGTCCGATTTCGATCTTGCTCGTGCGGATCCCTCATTCGAGCGACTCCTCCGCACCTCGCCGGTGCGAGTGCGCGCCACGATGGCGGGCATCTTCGGCGATTCGGGCGTGTCGTCAAGCGCGTACTTATTCCATGGGCGTCGGTCGACCGCGCGGCTACTGATTTCCGAGGAGTTTTACGGGCAAGCGGTTGCGAGTCGGCAAGTCCTACGCGCGGTCAGCAAGACAACCGTCGCGCGGGCCACCTCTTGTATGGCGGGCAATCTCGGACTCGACGGCAGCGAGTTACTACCGCCGTTCGTCCCTGTGCAGCGGAACTCGGACGGCCTCTTCGCACGCGTGCTCAAGAGTTGCTTTCCAACGGCGGCCCTAGGCTACTTCCCCTGTGCGGCCCTTCATGACCCGCTAGAAGCTCGCACGCAGTCCCTCGCGCAAGTCACCGACGAGCTCACTCGCATCCGTTTCGCTGACGTCGTGGAGGCGCTAATTCCGGCGGACGGGGGGACGGATCTCGCCACCCTCGGTCGGGCGTTCGTCGAAGCGGCCTCAGTCTCAGTCGAAGACTTTGAGCAACGACTGCGGGGGCCCATTCTCGACGCAAAAGCTCGAAGCCTGCATCGAACGACCAAAGAGGGCGATCGGGATCTGCCGCCGTTCTACGCCGATCTTCGCGAGCAACATCGCCAAGTCGTGCGTGATTCGATGGGCAAGCCCGGATACCTTGTCCCAAGGGATCTGCTGGGGGCCGGCCTCAATGAACAAGCCGCGCGCCAGTTCACTCGGCGGGCCATCCAACGGTTCGGACGGCTCTTGAGCAGCTGGCCTAGTATAGCGTTTCAATAAAACATATCTATCCCGTAACGTTTCCTGCTAGGCTGGACGCATGCCGGGAAAATCAAAGCGTCTCAAACTCGTTCTCACGCCCCAAGAGGTGCAACATCTTCAGCGCCTGCGTGCTTCGCGGACGGCTCCGGTTAGGGAGGTGCAGCGGGCTGAGATTCTGTGGCGTTATCATTCCGGCGAGACGATCGCCGAGATTATGCGAGCGGTCAAGATGACGCGCAAAAGCGTCGGCAAATGGATCAACCGAGCCCTCGCCATAGGCGTGGAAGCAGCGCTCAAGGATGCCTATCATCGTCCCCGGCCGCCCGGCATCACCGCCGATGCCAAGGCCTGGGTGGTGCATTTGGCCTGCAGCAAACCCACCCAACTCGGTTACGCCGCCGAGCTGTGGACCCGCAGCGCGCTCGCTCTACACGTGCGCCGGCATGCCGTGGAAGCGGGCTATCCGGCCCTGGCCCAAGCGGCTAAGGCGACCGTACATCGTATTCTGGCCGAGCAACCTCTGCATCCGGAGAAGGTGAAGTACTACCTCGAGCGTCGCGATCCCGATTTTGAGTCCAAGATGCGGCAAGTGTTGCTGGTCTACCGCGAAGTGGCCTTTCAGAATGAAAGCCTTCGCGACGGCCTATCGCCGGGCGTGATCACGGTTTCGGTCGACGAAAAGCCCGGCGTGCAAGCGATCGCCAACGTCGCGCCGGACCTGCCGCCGAAGCCTGGGCGGCATCCCTGTGTGGCTCGCGACTACGAGTACAAACGGCTGGGAACGTGCTCGATTCTGGCGGCGCTGGACTTGCACTCCGGCCGGGTAACGGCGCGGGTGGAGCGGCGTCACCGCAGCCGGGAATTCATCTTGCTGCTCAAGGATTTGGACCAATTCTACCCGGACCAATGCACGATCCGATTGATCTTGGACAATCACTCCGCCCATATATCGAAGGAGACGAAAGCCTACTTGGCGACGCGTCCGAACCGCTTCAAATACGTGCACACGCCGACCCACGGGTCCTGGCTCAACATAGTCGAGACGCTGTTTGGCAAGATGGCGCGCACGTTCTTGAAGCGTATCCGAGTCGCGTCGTGGGAGGAGCTGCGGGAACGAATTCTGCAGGGGATCGCGGAGATCAACGCGGCTCCGGTGGTTCACCGCTGGAGGAAGTTCGAGGCGCTTGAGGTCGCCTAGAGAGGATATGTTTTAGTGAAACGATATACTAGTTTGTGGCAAGCGGCTTCACGGATCGCCGCCGGTGATCGCTAGGGTAGAGAATCTACACGCTTGACCGGCTCTTTGAAACCGGATCGCCGCCGCGCGAGTCTAACAAAACAGAGGGTTTAGGGCGACTCACTTATCCAAAGTGAGGGACGCGCCCAATTGGCAGTCGGCGTGCATTGCCCTTGACTGGAAGGGGGTGTATATGAAACGGCTGGTTCTGCTGTCTGCGATCGTTCTGTTCGCCGGGGCTCGCAGTCCGGCCGAGGTTCAGTACCGACTCACTGGACCGATAGACGACGCGGAACAGATCGCATGCGCCTTTGACGATCAGCAGCTTGCCCTGCTGGAAAAGCTGAACCGCTGTGATCGCGATCAATTGGTCAAGCTCCCGGGAATCGTCATACCCGCCGAGTGGGACCGCCACGAAGCCGAATACAGCCCGTTGCCCAGCAATATTTCTTGGGCCCGGCAGCTCGCCAAGACCATCATCGTCCACAAGCCGCTGCAGGCCTTCGGAGCGTATGAGTCCGGCGAGCTCGTCCACTGGGGCCCCGTCAGCACGGGCGCCGAAAAGAGCCGCACCCCCAACGGTGCGTTCTTCCTCAACTGGCGCTCAACCGGACACCGCAGCACGATCAACCGCGATTGGTTCTTGCGCTGGTACTTTAACTTCCACAACGGCCGCGGCCATTCGTTTCACGAGTACGCCTTGCCCGGCCTGCCGGCCAGTCACGGCTGCGTGCGCTTGCTCTCACGAGACGCGCAATGGGTCTACGACTGGGGCGACGAGTGGCAGCTCGACGAGAAGGGCCGGAACATCGAGACCCAAGGGACGCCGGTGGTGCTGGTCGGAGAGTACGACTTCGAGGCTTCCCCGCCCTGGCGCGAACCGTCGCTAGTGAAATCGGGCTTCGAACTGTCTCGGAACGGGTTTTGGCTCTCACAAGAAGCGCTGAATCTGGCGCGGACCCAGTTGGCGGACTTGCTAGGCCCCGAGGAAGTTGTGGCTGATGACTGATACCTAGGATGTCGTGCGCGCTCCGAGCCGCCTGCGTTGGCGGGCGGTTTTCCCCTGGCAGTTGCGATGCTCGTTAGAGCAACGGGAAGACACCCCGCTGACGCAGGGTGCTCGGAATGCCGCGGCGCTTACGGCGCTTACGCTGAAATTGTTTGAGACGACAGTCCCGGTAGAATAGGGGCCATGCCAACGTTCCGAATCGCCTTCCTGGCGTGTTGGCTCCTCCCGGCCCCTCTGTTCGGTCAGGCCGAGTATCGCGTCTACAGCGAACACCCGCGCATCTTTCTCGACAACGATCGTTTGCGGCGGCTCACTCGCGACGCCGAGCGCGAGACGCCACGCTGGCGGCGTTTGCAAGGGGCGCTTGCCGAATCCGCTGAGTTAGTCGAACTGCCGCTCGCGCAGGCGATGGCCTTCCAGGCGGCCGAGGACGAGGGGTCCGGGCGGGCGGCCGTTCAGTGGGCCCTCACGATGGACGGGAACTGGGCTCCCGGGGACTTGCGTTTGGCTGCGCTGGTCTTCGATTGGTGCCAAGCGCTGCTCTCCGACACTGAGCGTGAGCAGTTGGTCGAATCCCTGGCCAAGGGGGCTGAATCCGCCTCACAGCTGGCGGGACTCGACATCACCAATGTCCGTGACGGGTTGCTGGCTTCGATTGCGCTAGCCGGCCATTGGGACGGGTCCGAAGCCGCCATCGGACGCTTCGTCGAAAAACAGTGGGGCCAGGATATTCTCCCGCTTCTCGAGCAAGGGCAGCTCACCGACCAGGCGCACGAGCTCATCGCTGTGTTGGAAATCTCGCACGCCTTTCGCACTAACCTCGAACGCGACCTTTGGCTCGACGCCCCTAATGTCTTCGATCCGCTGCCGATCGGCCGGATCCTGAGCTACCTGCCGGGTTGGCTCCAATCAGATGAAGGCCGACTCAGAAACCCCTTCCTGCTGGCCGCGGGGGCCGACCCCGCGCGCGAAGCGCTGCTAGGCCGCATCGCCGAAATGCTACTGGTCGCCTACAAACCCAGCACTCGACGATTCCAATACCTGCAAGGCTGGCTTCGAAACGACTCGTTCACCCTCAAGGGAGCGTTGGGGACGCCCTATGAGTTCTTGTGGCTGAACCCTTATCTGCCCGGCCTGAGCCCCAGTTCGGGGCTTGCGCTTGTTCACGACCCCATTCGCGGAAGGCTGTTTGCGCGTCAAGGCTGGGACGACTCCGATCTCTGGATCGGGTACTCGGCCGGCCGGCTGAACATCTTCGCCGAAGGGCGGCTGTCGACAATTCGTCCCGAAGACAAACAAGCCCCGATCGCCCTGCCCGGCGCGGCGATCGTCATGCCGCAAGTCCCGTCGAGGGTAACGGTGAACGTCCCCGAAGGCGCTGAGAAGGCGGGCTATCGCATGATGCTGATCGGCCTTCACGAGGGCGAATCGTACGCGATTAGGATCAACCGCGACGACGCCCTGCTCTACACCGCGGGCCGCGGAGGCATCATCGCCATCCTCAACAATCCTGGTGACGATCAGCCGAAAATCAAGTTTCGCAAGCAGGTCCGGATCGACATCCGGAAGGCGATGAAGGCGCCGGCGCGGCGGGCGGCTCCCACTTTGAAGGGGGTTTAGCCGCTATCCTAGGGCCTGATGTATCTCAAGATCCTTTCGCACCCGATCTTCATCAACCTCAACTTTCACATGCCGATGGTGGTCGATCTTTCGCACCCCCTGGTGATGCTCGAAGGCGAGAATGGATCGGGTAAATCCACACTATTGCATTCGATCCACATGGCGCTGAAAGGCGAGCAGGTTAACGGATACGCCTACAAGCTCGATAAAGGCGATCTCGAGCTCGGCCGCGCGCTGATGTTCGACGCCGAGCAGCACAACCCGCGCAATAACCCCGAGCTGTTCGATGACGAGCCGAGGATGAAGGAGTTCATCATGAGCGCAAGCCACGGGCAGGTGATGCTTTCGCTGTTCAAAGAGACCTTTCCGTCGATGCCCGAAGGGACCGTGCTATTGCTCGACGAACCGGAAATGGCGTTGTCCCAGAGCAACCAACGCCGAATCTTGAAGATGCTCAAGGAGCTGGTGGATCAAAAGAAGTTCCGAATCATCGCCGCGACCCATTCGCCGCACTTGCTCTCGGCTCCTGAAACGTACGTGATCAACCTCGACCGGCACGTGAACCGCAACGTGACCGATGCGCCGATGGGCGTTGAAGGGTCGAGTACGATTCAGTGAGTTCCCCGGTCTCCGAACGCCGTTTTGTATCGCTTTTGCAGAACTTGACAAACACAACTTACTCGTTACCTAACAGTCGGCTGTAGCCTAAGCCTGCGGAACCCGCATCTCAAGGGTTAAACGTTAACCGATAGGCGTCAGAGCCGCGACCGCGAGGGAGCGGGTTCCGCATTCAGATCGCGCATAGGCCCCCACGAAGGCCCAAGTAACGAGTATTGGGCGTGATCTTCCCGATTCTATCGATGGCCTGCCGCACCTTCCGCCCAACCTACGGGTGGGTGTCGATCGCGACTGTCTCCCCGCGGATCTTTTCTCGCGAAGGGCAACGATGGCGATGCAGATACGATCCTGCGCCAGGGCAGCAACATGACCAGGAGACGTGAAATCATCTTGTCCGAGTGGCGGGCGTACCGTTTTTATCTTCACGGCCCCACAATTAAGCGGGTATCTTCCCATCGATCGACCGGGATGCCGCTTGCGCCTGCGCAGGCGGCTCGGAGGCTGGCATTCGCCGCTATTGGGCTGTCTACCGGCTCAGCCCGAGCCGCTTGGGCTAGACTGGTCCCTCATGCTCGAAGAACGCATCAACGCCCTGTTCGCCAAAGCGCCGGAAACCTTCGATCACACCGACATCGAAACCTTCCAGGAGTTCAAAGCCGCACTCAACTCCGGCCAAGCCCGCGCCGCCGAGCCCGACGCCGCCGAGCCGCACGGCTGGAAGGTCAACGCTTGGGTGAAACGCGGAATTCTGGCCGGCTTCCGCCTGGGCAAAACGGTCGAGATGACCGACGAGGGAAGCCGGTTGCAGTTCTTCGACAAGTCGACCTACCCGCCGAAGTCCATGGCTCTTGAAGACAGCGTCCGCGTGGTCCCGGGCGGCTCGAGCGTCCGCGACGGCGTCTACCTCGGCAAGAGTGTGACCTGCATGCCGCCGATGTACGTCAACGTGGGCGCCTATGTCGACGACGGTTCGATGGTCGACTCTCACGCCCTGGTCGGGAGCTGCGCCCAGATTGGCAAACATTGCCACCTCAGCGCGGCCGCCCAGATCGGCGGCGTTCTCGAGCCGGTCGGCGCCTTGCCCGTCATTATCGAGGACGACGTGTTGGTCGGCGGAAACTGCGGGGTCTACGAGGGGACGATCGTGAAACGCCGCGCCGTCCTGGGATCGGGAACCGTCCTGACCAAGTCGACCCCGGTTTACGACGCGGTAAACGGGACCATCCACGCCGCCGCCGGTGACGGCCCTCTAGTCATCCCTGAAGGCGCCGTCGTGGTACCCGGGTCGCGGCCAATCACCTCGGGCGCGGGCAAGGACATGGGACTTTCGCTCTACGCTCCCGTCATCGTCAAATACCGCGACGAGAAGACCGACGCCCGCATTCAGCTCGAAGAGTTCCTGAGATAGCCTAGCGTATTCGCCGTCGACTCCGCTGTAGCCGCGTTCGGCCTCTCGCGAACAAGCTCACCCGATACCACTTCCGAGCCTGCCCCGTTTTTGGTAGAGTCTTGGGACAGCGGTTTGCAATGTTCGTTCCTTTTTTTGAATGGGTAGAAAGCACGGCGTTTTCCACGGGTATCCGTGAGTCGATCATGCTCTACCCGATCATCGAAACCACTCACGTGCTTACGCTGTGTTTGTTTCTCGGGATGATCTCGATGTGGGACCTGCGCTTGTTGGGGCTGACGCTCAGGACAGTTCCCATTTCCACGATGGAGAAGCGGGTCTTGCCTTGGGGTAAAGCCGGCTTCGTGGTGATGGTAATCTCTGGTATGCTGCTGTTCACCTCGACGCCTGTACGAGCTTCGCAGAACATCTTCTTCCAGGTGAAGATGGTAATGTTCGTCTTGGCCGGGTTGAACGCCATGCTGTTCCACGTGACGGTTTACAAGAAGGTTGCGGATTGGGACACGCAAGTCACGCTCCCCTCGAAAGCGAGAATGGCGGGCTACCTCTCGCTCTTCCTTTGGGCCGGTGTCGTGGTGTCCGGCCGGATGCAGGCGTATAACTGGTTTGACTGATGGATATCGACCTCTACCCCTTTTTCGAAGCCGTCGAAGGAACCTGGCTCGGCCTGGTGATTCGCGACTCGATCTGGATGTTTCCGGTGATCGAGTCGATCCACCTGTTGGCGCTGGGGCTGATGGGCGGGACGGTGCTGATCGTTGACCTGCGGCTGCTGGGGTTCGGGTTGAGTAGCAAGCCTCTGGGCGAGATAGCGCGTGGCGTGCATCCTTGGCTGGTAGGGAGCCTGCTCATGATGCTGACGACCGGCATCCTGCTGTTTATGTCGGAGTCGGTGAAGTGCTACTACAGCCCTCCGTGGTGGTACAAGATGGGCTTCCTGGCAACGGCGATGATCTTTACGTTTTCGATCAGGAAGCGGGTGGTCAACTCCGATGAATCGATGCTTGGGCCGATCAAGGGGAGGCTGACGGCCTTGCTGTCGCTGGGCCTTTGGTTCGGGGTGGGGTTCTCGGGCCGGTGGATCGCTTTTTATTAGGAGCCGGGCGCTAGCGCCTCGCTGACGCGGTCGTGCAGATCGGACAGCCGATCTTGCAGGATCCCCCACACGACCTCGTCACTGACCTGGCTGTATCCGTGAACGAGGACGTTTCGAAAATTGACAATTCGACGATAGTCGCCGAGCGCGGATGCGGCGTCCGTATCGATCCGCGCCAGCTGGCTGATCGCCTCGCCGATTGTCGTCAATTCACGTTCCACCGCGCTACGAAACATTCTGTCGTTCCGATAGTCATCTTCGGTCTTGCCTTGCCGGAACTCGCCGATCGCACGGAGCTAATCGTCGATGTCCTCTAGGATTTCTTAACCTTCGGGTCCATACAGAGGAACCCTACTTAGGTCAACTTGTTGGCGGAACGTGCGATTTCTGATGGCAGCATCCATCACCAGATCAACCGGCCTTCCGAACAGGTCTCGCAGGTCGTCAAGGAGGTCGAAGTAAGCTTCAGCCAACTCTGTTGCCGGTTGCGGCTCGAAGTCCACGAGGAAGTCCAGGTCGCTACTGCCCGGGTCAAATTGATCTCCAGTCGCGGACCCGAACAAGTCCAAGGTCTTGACGCGCCGGCGGGCGCACAACTCCCTCAGCGTCTCGATACGATTTTGCACGACGGAAGAGATCGCCACGCCGTCAGTATAACGATCGCTACTTCGATTCGATCGCGTAGACGTGCGAGCGGGTCATCACAAACAACGTGCCGTTCGCCGCCACTGGGGTCGAGTAGATCGTGTTGCCGAAGTTGACCTCGGAGAGCACTTCCTTCGTCCGCCCGGCCTTCAGAACGGTCATGTCGCCGTCCTCGTCGCCAAGCAGGACTTTGCCGTCCACGACGTAAGGCGAACCCCACACGGCCGCGAGCGTGTCGTACTCCCAGACCTGCTCGGCCGTTTTGAGATCGATCGCGTGGAAGAACCCAGAAAAATTCGCCGCGTAGAGGACTCCGTCATGGATCGCGACGGTCGAGATCGTCCGCCTGAAGGGGTAGCGCCAGACCTTGCCGCTCTCGGTGATATCGCCGCGCTTGGTTGCGTCAACGGCCCAGAGATGGCCGACGCCCTCACCGTGTTCGGGGTCCTGGCCGACGGCGACGTAGACCTTGTTCTCATGAACGACTGGGGTGGCGATTAAGTTATTCCGGTCGCCGCGGCCTTGTTTCCATTCCGACTCTTTCGGATTGCAGTCGAAGCTCCAGTACTCTTCGCCGGTCTTGGGGTTGAACCCGCGCAGCCAGCCGTCGCCGCCGGCGAAGATCACCTGCTCGACGCCGCCAATCGTGCCGTAGGAAGCCGACGACCACTGCCCGTGCGGGATGCGGTCGCCCGGGGCGTCGTTCTCCCAGACCAGCTCGCCCGTCTTGCGGTTGATCGCAAGGAAGCTCGGCGAAAGCGGCGACGGAATGTTGATGTGACTCTCGTCGGTGCCGTTGGACGTGTTGACAAAAACCAAGTCGCCCACGACCAGCGGCGAGCTCGTCGCCAGGTTGTGCGGGAAGACGCCTAGCTCCTCGATCATGTCGTACTTCCAGAGCACGTCGCCGTCACCTTCGGAGAAGTGCTTTTCGTCTTTGAACGGGCCGCTGTTTTCGCCGTCCTTGAAGCCTTTGGCGTCGAGTGCGATCACTTCGGCGCGGTTCGAGATGTAGTAGACGACTCCGTCGACGATCGCGGGAGAAGAGCAAACACCCTGTTCAGGCCAGTCGTTGACGCGCCCCTGCGGGAGCTTCTCGTGTGTCATCTGCCACTGAAACTCGCCGGTCTTCTCGTCGAAGCACATGACCACGCCGCGATCGCCGTCTTGCTTAGGATCGCGCAGCAGGTTGTTGTTCGTGCCGACGCAGACGAGCCCGCCGGCGACAGCTGGGTTGCCGTAGGACTGCGAGCCGATCTCGGCCTTCCACTTGATGTTCGTGCCGGCTTTGACGTCCCAGGTTTGCGGGATGCCTTTCTCGCTCGAAACCATGTTGCGGCCGGCGTCGCCGCCCCACATCGGCCAGTCGGCGCCGGCGGCGCCGGTGGCGGAGAGAAGGCTGAGGATGAAGACTTGTGTTCTCATTAAAAATCCTTACTGCAGCGCAGCCTGCGGCACTTGCGGGGCCGCGGGCAGGTCGGCGATCTTCGCCGGCATCACTTTGCCTCGGGCCGATTCCGGCTTGGCCGTGACCGTGTAGTTGTCATAGTAGGCGTCTGCGACCGAGTAGCCGTAAAGGCCCGGGCTGCCCGCGCGATGGGGCGCGTGATGGACGGCTTCGATGCTCCATTCTTCCGGCTCCGGCTCACCTCGCTTCCACACCTTACCGCGCAGAACCGCCTGGGTGCCGTCGGCTGTCAGCGAGACGTCAAACTTCATCGTGTACCACGTGTCGGGCTCGACACGGTATCGCACGGCTTTCGAGAAATGGCCCAGCTCAGAGAGCCACGAGCGAATTCGCAGCTCGCGCCGCAGGCTCATCAGCTCGAGCCGATAGCGGTGAGAGGCAATGCCCATGTCCGGCATACGGCGGCGCTGGGACTTCGCCATAGCGTCGACCTGCACGACGTAGTTCGTCGCTTCGGGATCGCCGGTAAAGACCGTCGTGCGCCAGGTCCGCGGATTCTCGGAGGACTTGAAGAGCACCCTCTCGCCGTCGAGCTCGGCCACCTTGAATCGTCCGGCCGCGGCGGCCCAGCCAGAGGGCACCGCATCGATCGCGATCTCGTTGAAATTCTCGCTATACGGCGCGGTCTGCCGAACGGCAACGCTTGCGTATCCCGTGACGCCGTCCACCAAGACATTAACCTTGCCGCTGCGCGAAACCATATCGGGCGTGACCGACAGTTTGCCAGGCGAGAGCTGACCGCTGATGCCTTCGATGCTCCATTCGCCGTCGGCCGATTCGCTG
The DNA here is from genome assembly GCA_965247515.1 of Bryobacterales bacterium. Lineage (GTDB taxonomy): Bacteria > Acidobacteriota > Terriglobia > Bryobacterales > UBA6623. The sequence continues at coordinate 5,551,765 of OZ252029.1, forward strand.
ATTAGGTGTCCTTTGTCGTCGAACGTCCGGACCTTGAACTCGGTCGTGGTGTCGGGCGCGAGGTTGATCTGAGCGGGAATCACCTGGACATGCGCGACCTTCGCTCCCGCCGGCGCTTTCGACGGGCCTGGCGTCGTCGGCGCCTCTTGCCCCCCAGACGTCTTTTCCTTCGGACCGACGGCGTACAGCTCGTTCACGGTTTGGAAGAAGATGCGACCATTCGCGATGGCTGGTGATCCGTTCGTCTGCGCAAGGCGCCCGTCGGCATTGCGGAACTCCTCGATGTCGAGCGGCTCGGGCGCTGAGCGCCCGTTGTCGGAGAGGATGTGGAACTTGCCGTCCACGTCCATCACGAAAATCTTGCCGTCGGCCACGGTTGGTGAGCCGCGTTGCGCGATGCCGATGTTATGGGTCCAGAGCCTTTCGCCCGTCTTGGCGTCGAATCCGACCAGGTTCGCCGAGTTGTCGACGTGGTAGAGGATGCCGTTGTGGATCGCCGGAGAGGCGTATCCGGCTGTGAAGCCCTCAGCGTCCCAGACGAGGGCGGGTTGCCCGTCGGTGACCTGCGAGGAATCTAGCGCCACGACACGCCCCATGGCCGTCGACCCGTTCGTGTTGTCTTCGCTGTGCGAGGCGTAAACCACGTTGCCGTCCACTACGACTGACGAGTTGATTCCGCGCTTGGATAGCGCGAAACCCCAGACTTTCATACCCGTTGCGACCTGCAGGGCATAGATGCCGCCGTCGCCGTTGCCGTCAAACAGCAATCGTTGGCCGTCGACTTCGCCCACCACGGGCACCGAATAGGTTGAGTCTTTAGGGGCGCCGCCCGGCGTCGAGTACCAGACGGTATCACCCGTCTTCTTGTCGAACGCATAGAAACGGTGCCGCGGAATGCGCGTATCGTCCCAGCCCGCGCACAGAAAGCTCGTAATCAGCAGATCGCCATCGACGATCGGGGTCACGGTACGGCCGCCGAAGCCCGAGATTCGACCAACTTCCTCAACCAGCGAGCGCCGCCAAAGGATCAAGCCGTCCGAGACACGAAACGCGCTCAGAACGCCGCCGACGTTGAGGGCATAGATCGTTCCGGTTTCGGGGTCGCCAACCAGGCTCGCCCAGCCAACGCGATGGTGCGGAATGTCGGTCTGGTAGATAGGATAGCGGTGATCCCAGATGACCTCGCCCGTGTTTTCGTTGAGACAGACGACGCGCTCTTGCCAGCGGACCTCGATCTTGGGCTCAGCCAACGAGATCACGCAGACCCGGCCGTCCATAACGATCGGGGTAACGCGACCGCCGATGTCGGCCTTCCAAAGGAGATTGTCACCGTCAGCGTCCCAGCTCTCAGGCAAGCCGGTTTCACTGGAAACGCCCTTGGAGTCCCAACCTCGCCAGGCAGGCCAATCGGCCGCGGCCGCCAGCGCCGGAACAAGCGCTAAAAGGATGCTGGAAATCAGGCGCGTTTTCATGATCTACGGGTTGCCATCTTAACAAAGGACGCGGGGGCGCGCGGCTGAGGTTACGTAGGGGTTCCGTGAGCCGGGTTCCTACATGAACGCTTTGATGATCTGGGCCTGGATGTCTTGCAGACTCTGTTGGACGTTCTGAACTTCCTGGATCTTGTCCTCGAGCCGCTCCAACAGGAAGCGTCGCTCAAGACCATTTTGGATCGTGATCTTCAAGTCGTCGTTGCTCCAGGGCTTCTCGACGTACTGGTAGAGGCCGACTTCGTTGATCGCCTTGATCGCGTTTTCCTTGTCGGCGTAGCCGGTGAGCAGTATTCGAGTCGCGAACGGGTGGATCTTCTTGACCTCGAGCAAGAAGTCGATGCCGTTCATCTGGGGCATCAAATAGTCGGAGATCACGAGGTCGAGCTCTTGGTTCGCCAGATCGGCGATCGCTTCAGTGGGGTCCCCGTAGGTGAGCACTTCATACTCTGTCTCCAGGGCCAAGTACGCGCGTAGGCTGGTAACGACCATCGGCTCGTCGTCGACAAGCGCGATGACGGATGCTCGCTCTCTCATCAGCCGTTCTCTCCTGCAACGGTCGAGTCAATCGGTAGCTTCACCGTGAATGTAGAACCCTCTCCGACAACGCTCGTGGCGTCAATACTGCCTTTATGGTCTTGCACGATTTTAAAGGTAATCGCTAGGCCGAGCCCGGTGCCGACTCCGACTCCCTTGGTCGTAAACCCAGGATCGAAGATGCGGTCCAGATTCTCCTTCGGGATCCCGCCGCCGGTGTCCGAGATCTGAACATGAACCATGTTATCGACTTGGCTCGTCGCGATGCGGATTTCTCCTGGTCCCGAGATCGCCTGCGAAGCATTGACGAGCAAATTCATGAAGACTTGGTTGATTTGGTTCGGATGGCAGCGCACCGGCGGGATATCGCCGTACTCCTTGATGACCTGGACGCGGTTCTTCAATTCGTGGTGAACCAAAGTCAGCGTGGAGTCGAGGCCGTCGTGGAGATTGGCGATCTGGAGATCCGCCTGGTCGAGCCGAGCGAAGTTCCGCAGACTCCCCACAATGCCGACGATCCGCTCGCAGGCGAGCTTGTTGATCGCCGAGATGTCGTCGAGCACGCCGAGGACCTGCTTGAGTCGGCGGTTTTCGCGGACGCTTTGGGGCGTCTCGGGATCCGTCGCAATCTTGCGAATTATCTCGAGCGAACGGGCCAACGTGTCGGCGTTCGAGTTGATCGTCCCGATAGGCGTGTTCATCTCGTGCGCGATGCCCGCGACCAGGCGGCCTAGGGCGGCCATTTTTTCTTGCTGCACGAGTTTGCCTTGCGAGTCACGCAGATCACGCGTCGCGGCCCGGACCTCGCGCTCGAGCTCGACGGCGTGATCGCGAAGATGCGCGGCCAGCTTTTCGCGCTCCGTCACATCGAGGCAGATCACCTGGATGACCTTGTCGCCGCCGAACGTCACCAGCTTGGCGCTGAGATCGAAATAGCGATCCGAGCCATCGTCGGCTTCAGTGCGGAAGGACATCCGAAGCGTGTCATTTTCTCCCATCGAGGCCATAGCCTCGCGGGAGCCTAGATCCGACGCCGGCAGCACCTGAGCGAGGCTGCGTCCCAGCAGCCGCTCCCTTGGGATCCCCGTCGCCCGCTCGGCTTGCCCGTTGACTTCGAGGATCCGCTGGTCAGAGACGTTTGCGAGGATGATGGCCTCGGCGGCTTCTTGGATCAGTGCGCGGTATTTGTGCTCAGAATCCTCAAGCTCGGTCTTGCGGCGTTGAAGTTCCTCGTAAAGCCGTGCGTTCTCAACGATCTGAGACGATTGCGAGGCGATGATCGATAGCAGTCGCTGATCTTCAGCGGTGAACTCATCGGGAGGCCGCTTGTTGAAAACGTTGAGGAGGCCAACCATCTGGCCCTTGGCGCGCAGCGGGACGCTGATCAACGAGCGAATCGGGAAGTCGTCGGTCGCGATTGCCCGAAAGCGATCGTCGTCGCGGAGCGAGTTGATCAGCAGGGGACGCTTATTCTTGAGCATCCAACCGGTCAACTGCTGGCCGAAGCGAAACGGCACGAGCTCGGAACCCGAGAAATTCTGGCGGGCCATCGTCCGGAAGGGGTCGACCTCCTCCTCCTGCTTGAGCAGCATGACGGCCGCTTGCTCGGCGTTGAGGTTTTTGACGCTTTCTTGCGCGATAAGATCGACGACTTCGTCGAGGTTCATCGTCGACCCAATTGCCGTACCGATCGCGTTGAGCGTCGACAGCTCTTCGACGGCGCGCTTGAGGCGGCGGTTTTCTTTGAGAAGCTGGCCGGGGGTCTGCGGGGCTGGCGCGGAGTCCATAGATAGGTCGCCCGATGTAGGGGCGTAGCGTGCTACGCCCGACCCCAGTATACGTTTCAGCTTGCGCTCTCGCCCGAATCGAGCCCGGCTTTCAACAGCGCGCGAGCTCGCTTAAACAGCGCCTGGAACAGCGCGCGACTCACATCGGAGTGGTCGGCCAGCAAATCGAAGAAGTCTTCCCGATCGATCCGCAGCAGCCAGGTTTCAACCTCCGCGGCGGCCGTCACTACGCTCGGCTGCTCGTCGAACAGCGCCCAGTTGCCAATCGTCTCATCGGGCCCCACCGAGAACAGCCGCGCTTCACCGCGATGCATCGCGATTCGCCCGTCCAACACGACGTACAATGCCTCCATCGCGCTATCGCGCTCGAATAGGGTTTCGTCGGCGTCGACGCGCACTTGTTTGGCGACCGAGGCCACCAGCGCCAGCATGTCGGTCTCGAGATCGCTGAACAAATCGACGTGCTGCAGCCGGATCGCGCGATCCAACGTAGATAGTTCTTCCACTAAGCGGCCCTCAGCCGGCGCAAGGCGCACTCGGCGGTTTCGTGAAGGACGGGATCGTGATGTCGGGCAAGCCGGCTAAGGCGGCCTGAAAGGCCGGGCACTCCAGAATCGACCACGGCGTGGCAGGCGCACGATTGCAGCCAAGGGTCGGGGATATCGAGCAGCCGTTTCATTGCGGTAGCGTACGGCAGCGAGTCGAGCTGAAACAAGGCCTTGCCTGCCTCAACTGCCTCAATCAGGCGCTTTGGGCTCGTACTCTCGACTGCTACCATGAACGCGGCACGCTGCGGATTCCCGCCTAAGCGCGTGTCGAGAAACTCGATTGCGTTGGACTTGAGCGCCGCACGCCCGCTGGTGATTCTGTAGTGCGCGTCCTGCACCTCTTTGGGTGAATAGATCAGCGCTAAGAGCCTGAAAGCCTCGTCGAGGGCTTGGTTCATTCGCTCGCGAACCGCGCGGCGCAGGAAACGGGCCGAAGGCGAATCGTGACCGCTCAACGCATCCCACGTGAGCGCGGTCTCGTAGTAGCGCCGCAAGGTGCTCTCGAGGATTCGGTTCACAATGTCCTGGTCGAAATGGGCGGCGCCAGCGCCTGAGCGAATGCGCACCAGGCTGCGGAGAGCCTCCGTTCGAGCTTGGTGATTCGGCTTTCTCAGGTACGCCAGCGGCGTTCGCGCCGCGGCCGGTCCGCCAATCATTCCTAGAATTCGGGCCACCTGACGTCGCGCGCGAAGGCTCGATTGAGGGTCGTTCAGACGCTCGGATAGTAACGAGCCGATCGGCGTGCCGTAGGCGGCCAAGACTCGCCGCACCTCTGGGCCCAAGCGGGCGTCGTCGAGCAGTGCCAGCACCCGCTTCGCCAACCTCTGTGGGGTCAGCGCCGCCGCGCCTGCTAGGGCGGCGCGAACGACGTTGGCCTCCGGATCGTCGAGAAAGCGCGCAAGCGAGCTTCCATCGCGGTCAGCGCCCGGAAGTCCGACGAGACGGGCAGCCAACGCACGTCGCTCGGGCGGCGCTGAATCGATTCGATCGATGAACTGGTTGAGTGTCAACCGCGCCCGCGGGCCGATTGGAGCAGGCTGCGATGCCAGCAGCGCCGCGGCCATTGCGGCGAGCTCGGGATCGTCGCTTCCCAGCAGCTCCGCCAGCCGGCCCGCCGAGGCCTTGTCCTGAAAGCGAGTCAGGTACTCGAGCGCCTTGATTCGCGCTGCGGTGTCGGTCTCCATTTTAAGAAACGCAATCGCCTCGAGCTGGCATCCGGGCGCTGCTTTGGCCCAAACCGCGTCGAGAGCTTTGCGGCGGACGGCCGGATCTTTGTGGGTTAGCAGCGACGCCAAGTGGGCCTGGGCGGCGCCGGGAGCGCTGAGTTGGATCCAGCCCACGGCCGACTCCACCTCTCGCGGGTCGGAACTTTCGAGCTGATTCGCGAGCGCTTCCGAGGGCTGGGAGCCGGCTAGTTGCTCGAGTAGCGCCTCCGAGCTTAAATCCCGCCGCTCGATCGTCGACCGTAAGGTTGTCAAGTATTCCCCGCGCAGTCGCCATAGGGCGAGCAGCCAGAAGGCGAGCACAGCCAGCGCCGCGAACGAGATCTCCCGCAAACCCGCGCCCAAGATGTTGAGCAGAGCCAACAGCATCAAGCTCGCAAGCGCGTCGGCTCCGCGGCTGACCACCAGATCGAGAAAACTCTTCACCTGAGCGCGGACCGCCGCCGAAACCGGGACATACAACAGCTCCACCGAGGCCCGATCGATGGAATGACGAAATCCCTGGTCGCAGGCTCGGGCGATCACCGCTGCAACGATCGTCGACGACAAGGCCAGTCCAGCGACGCCGCCGATCAAGAAAGTTGGCAGAATCGCCAGGCAAACGCTCAGCCCGGCCGTCCGCAGGAGCCGCCCCGTCAGCAGCGCGTGGAGCAGGAACGAGCCCACGGCGATGTAACCTCTGAAATAGCCCAGGAACGAGGCCAAAGCGTCGCGATCCGGGCCGAAATGCGCCTGCGCGACCGCCTTGAATTCGTAATTGACGAGCGTTGAGACGAGCGTCGACGCCAGGATTGTCAGCGCGATCAAAAGCAGATAACGGTTGCCCTTGACCAGCCGAAAGCTTCCCCGTAAGGATGGTTTATTCGCCGTTGGGCTGGGCTTGGCCGGTCCGTCCGCAAAGCGAGCCGCCAGGTGAGCCAGGGAGGCGCCGGCCGCCACGAACACGACCACCGCCGGAAGGATGTTTACAGCGCCGATCACAGGTCCGGCCGCGCCCGCGAAACTACCGCCCAAAGCCGCTCCCAGAATGACTCCGCTGCCGATCAGGGAAAACACACGCTTCGCCTGCCGCGTATGAAACACCGCACCGGCCAACGACCAGACTTGGCTGGGCAGCAGAACCGCGAAAATCCCAACCCAAATGTAGAGCAGCAAAGCGCCCGCGCGCGGATCAAACCTGACCAACAACCAAAGCCCTACCACGCTGAGGGAGAGAAACCCCTGCGTGAAGGCGACCAGAAGCGGCAACGGCATCCTAGCCGAAAGCAGCATGTAGCGCGACACCACGAACCCCACAACCGCCGTGATCGCCAGGTCGAAATACGGCAGGTTTTTCGCCTCGAATTCCGATAGAAACACCGAATCGCTGACCGTCTTGAGGCAGATAACACCCGCCATCGCTAGCCCCAGATGGCTGGCAAGCAACAGGGTCGGGCGAGCTTCGTCGGGCTCGAGCCCGAAGTAGTCGAGGAGCCTGGAGGAAACCGAGTTGCGAGCCGAAGAGTCTTTCATAGGCCGGGTGGCCGAATGCATCACTTACCGTGTCACAGGGGCCGCCTGATCTACGACAAGTGTCGATAAGTGCTGATGATACAATAACTTCAGTTTGGAATCAGAACTGCTTCCCGCATATCGCTATGGGTTCTTTGCGTCTCGCAATGATGTTGATGGTTGCCGCTGTGTGTTCGCACCCGGCGACGCTCGAACGACTCTCGTTCGAGAATATGGCCCAGCAATCGACTTCAATTATCCACGGTCGCGTTAGCGACGTCCGGACGATCCGCGCAGACGGGATCATTTACACCCTCTACCGCCTCGAGGCTTCCACTCGCTGGAAAGGGCCCCAAACCGGACAGCTTGAAATCGCGACGATCGGCGGCGCTCACGACGGAGCGACACAACGCTTCGGCGGGTCGCCGACCTTGGAGCCGGGCAAGGAGTACGTTGCATTTCTCTGGCAAGGAGCGAGCGGGCGCAACCAGATTCTCGGCCTCGCCCAGGGGTTGTTCGAGGTCGTCGAGGGCGCTGATGGCGAGCCCATGCTGCTCCGCGAAGCCATCGAAGACGTGACGCTGGTCGCAGAGGCCGGCCGCGAAATTGGCGCGCTGAAGCTGTCGTTCGCCGAGTTGGAAGCCAAGATTCGTAGCGCGCTCGCCGCCCAGGAGGCGTCGAAGCCTTGACGAGAAGCTCGGCAGTCCGCCGGCCGGTAAATGCCCCGGAGCCGCGCGCGGAAGCAAGCGGTTGCCCGCCAGCGCAACGATCGTCGGCAACTCGGGCAACCGCTTGCTTCCGCGCGCGGCTCCGGGACCAGATCGGGGCTCTGTTGCGTATCGTACTGGCGATAATCGTGAGTTGTGGCGTCCTGCCCGGGTACTATCACTTCTTGCACTACCCCATTGGCGCTATCGACGGCGCCGGCCCCATCCCGGAGAAGATCGACCTCGGCGCCCTGATCGACGACACTTTCTACTTTTACGTCTCCGACACGCGGCCGAGTCTTGGCCCCAACGACTCCTATCCGGCGCTGATTAGCCAGATCCGCCAGGCGCTCTCGGTTTGGAACTCGGTCCCCTACTCGGGGCTGCGAATCGGCTTCGGCGGGATCATTAGCGGCGAGCTGAAGGGTGAGACGCCCGCGGGCGAAATCATGTTCGCCGAGCTCCCTCCAGGCGTCGTCGGACTAGGCGGACCGCTCACGCTCGATCAGCCCTCCGACGGCTTCGTCCCGATCGTGAAGTCGCAGGTCATCCTTTCGAACAACCTCGCGACGAACGCGCGGCCACGCTCGAGCTTCTCCGAGCTCTTCTTCAACACGCTGGTGCACGAGCTAGGGCACGCCCTCGGGCTGCAGCATAGCTTGGCGAGCTCCGCGATGAGCACCGATGTGACGCGCTCGACGACACGCGCCAGGCCGCTGGCGGCCGACGATGTGGCCGGCATTTCCGCGCTCTACCCGACCCAGCTTTTTGAGGAGTTTTTCGGCGTCATCGAGGGGCGCGTGACCGATCTGGCGAATCGCCCAATTCCGCTGGCTTCGGTTGCGGCCGTCAGGCCCGGCGGAGATGTTGTGACCGCCTTGACGGACCGTCAAGGCAGATACAAGATCGAAGGACTGCTCCCAGGGCGATATCTGCTCTATGTCCACCCGTTGCCCCCTACTGAGCAGTCTGGCCTGGGACCCGCCCGAATCGTCCTGCCGACCGACGCGCAAGGGACAACGCTCAGCGCGGCCCCGTCTTTCCTGACGCAGTTCTTCGGCGGCGTTGTCCGTCCCGAGGACTCGCCCTTCGTCGAGGTCGAATCGGGATCCGAGACCGAGAACCGCGACTTCCGCGTCCGCCGCCGGCGTCAACCCGCGCTCTACGACGTCTCGACCTATAGTTTCCCGGGCAACCGCGCCCCGGGAGTGCATCCGGCATTCGTAAACCTGACCCAAGAAGGCGACTTCGTTCTTGCCAGCGGCGCCGGAACCGTTAGCGACCTACGTCAGGTGCGGGTCGAGGCATTGGGGCGACCGGTCGACATCCTACCGCCGACTCGCTACGATCGCGACCCACGTTTTGCGCGGATCGACTTTGAGGCGTCTCCATTCGCCGGCGTCGGACCGCTTCACCTGATGTTCCGGACGGCGAACGATTTTTATGTCTTACCAGCCGCCGCCCGGCTGACCTCACAGGCGGCTCCGGTGATCCACTGGATGACCCCCGACTTCTCGCAGGATTCGCCTGCTTGGCGGGTGACGGGCGACAACTTCCACCCGCGCTCGAGAGTCTTCTTCGACGGGGCGCAGGCGCAAGTGGCGGACTTCGACGAGCTCAGCCGAGAGCTCATCGTCAATCCTCCACCAGGCCCCCCTGGGCATCGCGCCGTGATCACGGTTTACAACCCCGACGGCCAAAGCTCCGCGTTTACGTTGCCGGACGGAAACGGCGTCTTCAGATACGCGGATTTCGCCGAGCCGCGGATTCGCTTGAGTCCGTCGCGAAGCGCCGCTGATCGCGATTTGGTGATCACCGTTCTTACTGACTCACTTGAAATCGACCCGTCGCAATTCTCGATCGGCTTCGGTTCGAGCGATATCGTCACCCGAGACATTGAGGTCGTTGCACCGAACCGAGCTCGAGCGGTCGTCACCATACGACGGGGAGCGGCGCCGGACGTCTATCCCGTCACGATCGCCAACGGCTTGCAAACCGTCGTCTTGCCCGACCGCTTCGAGGTCGATCCGGTGGCGTTGACATCCGACTTCGCGCCAGTGATCCGGCATGGGGGTCTCGTCAACAGTGCAACCGGCACGCCTGACATTTCTCCCGGCACACGCGCAACGCTGGTCGGCGACAACCTCGCGGTAATCCCGGGCGACGTTCGCGTCACGTTTAACGGCCAACAGGCGCGGGTCATCCGTGCGAGCGCCGGCCAAGTCGAGTTGGTCGTCCCGGCGCGGGTCCCGCCCGGCGTTGCCGAGCTCCGAGTATTCAATGGCGAAGCCGCAAGCGAGCCTTTGCTGGTTCGCCTGCGCCGCGTCTCGCCGGGACTCTTCCGCGCCCTGCGGACCAACGGCCAATTGCTTGGATCGGGCGCACAGATCCGGCCCGGTGAGGCGATCGAGCTGCTCGCAACCGGTATCAACAGCGTTGCCGGCGTTGCGACCGACGTGGCGGCTTCTCTAGCTGGGCTTCAGATTGAAGTCGGCGGTTTGAGGTTGGGCCCCCAGTCGATTCGGGAGGATGCGAACTTCCCCGGCGGCTTCCGGATTCGCGTTCAAATCCCCCGCGTTCGCCTGAGCGCCGAGGAAGTCGAGGTTGCGCTTTGGGCGACCGGGCGGAGGAGCAACGTCCTCAAGCTGGGGTTCGCGAGCGTGTCGGCGGCGCCGGCTCCGACCCCGCCGATCATCCAACCGGTTCCCCCAATCATCCAGCCGAACCCGATCGACGTTGAGCCGAATGGCGCGGTTCGAACCGCTGCGCAAGCCTTCTGATCTGAGGCGCGCCTCCGGCAGGCCGCTGCCGGCTCGGATAGAATATTCCTCAGGTCGTTTCGCGGCCTCATCATGAAACTATTCATTGACTCGGCCAATCTCGACCAGCTCCGCCAAGCCGCTTCCTACGGCATCATCGACGGCGTCACGACAAACCCTTCGCTAATCGCAAAAGAGAACGCCTCGCAAGCCGACCAGATCCGCGCAATCTGCGAAATCATCGACGGCGACATTAGTGCGGAGGTCGTCGCGACCGACGCTGAAACGATGGTGAAGGAGGGCAGGCAACTCGCCGCCATTCACGAAAACGTCGTCGTGAAATGTCCCCTGACACGCGATGGCATCCGGGCGACCAAGGCGCTTTCCTCAGAAGGCATCCGAGTCAACGTCACGCTGTGCTTCAGCGCGACTCAGGCGCTGCTTGCCGCTAAAGCGGGCGCCTACATCATCAGCCCCTTCATCGGCAGACTCGACGACATCTCGACTGAAGGCATGGACCTGATTCGCGACATCGTCGTGATCTACGAAAACTACGGCTACCCCACCCAGGTGCTTGCGGCATCGGTTCGCGGGCCTTTGCACGTCAAGGAAGCGGCCTTGGCGGGCGCGCATATCGCTACCCTTCCGCTGTCGTCTTTCGATAAACTCTTCAACCACCCGCTCACCGATATCGGCCTGGAAAAGTTCCTCGCCGACCATCGAAAGAGTCTGGAGTCCGCCTAGTTCGATGTTTTCCGAGGCCTGGTTCTTAGCTCACAGTGAGGCCCCAATCGCTGCCTGCGGCGCTGCCGCAATGATGATCGCGATCGTTGCCGTGATCGCGTGGCGGAGGCGGCGTGACCCGCTGGAACGCGAGCGCCGCAGGCGGATACGGCTCGGCCGCGAGGGCCGCATTGCCGCGGGGACCTTGCTGGATTTCGCAGACACGTCCGATGGCGAAACGGAGCGCCTTTTCTTGCACTACAGTTACCGCATCGGCGGTGTAGGATACTCGACCTGCCAAGATGTGACGGAGCTCGTCCAAGAGGAAAGGCCGGTCTCGGAATGGCCGATCGGGGCGGTGAGCGTCAAGTACGATGTACGTAACCCTCACGACTCGATCATCCTTTCCGAGGATTGGACGGGGCTGCGAACCGTAGGTTCGGCGGCCTAGCAGCGACGTATCGCCTTGAGCCCGGCGCCGGTGGCGGCGGGTTGGAACTTTGCTCAAACGTCTCTCGTGAACAGTGACCGACGGACGCCTCTGTGAATTCGCAACCCGCCGCCGCCGGCGCCGGGCTCAAGCGTTGACCTGAGCCAGCAACGGCTCCCCACGCAGGCCCCTCATCAGGTTCTCGACCGAGTTGTCGGCCATCATCTGGCGGGTCTCGACTGTCGCACTGCCCAAGTGCGGCACGATCGTCAGATTGTCTAGCTTCAGCATCGGATGGTCGCGCGGGAGCGGTTCGGGCTCGGTCACGTCGAGCGCCGCCGAGCCGATTTTGCCTAGCCGCAGCGCGTGGCAGAGCGCGTCAGTGTCAACGATTCCGCCGCGGGCGACGTTGACCAGCGTGGCGGTCGTCTTCATCTTGTCCAACGCCGATGCGTCGATCAGGTTGCGCGTCTCGTCAGTCAACGGGCAACAGAGCATGACGTAATCGGAGCGGCGCAGCAGATCGGCGAGCGAGGCGTATTCGACGCCAAGGTCGCGCTCGGCGTCCTCACGGCGGCGGCGGTTGTGATAAATAACCTTCATGTCGAAGGCGGCGGCCCGCTTGACGACTTGGCGTCCGATGTTGCCTAGACCGATGATGCCCAGGGTCTTGGAGTGGACCTCGCGCCCGTGCATGAACCCGGGGTCGTAGCGCAGGAACTCAGGCGAGCGCGCGTAACGGTCGCCCTCCACCAACCGCCGGCCGGCGGCGAGCAACAGAGCCATTCCCATGTCCGCGGTGGCGCCGTCCAGAATACTCGGTGTGTTTCCTACTGGAATGCCGCGCGCGGCCGCGTCGGGCAGGTTGATGTGGTCGACGCCGACACCGTAGTTGCTGATGACCTTCAGGTTGGGAAACCGGTCCATGATCGGGCCGTCGCAGCGGAGATGTCCGTAGGTGTAGATGCCGGCAATCGTTTCGTCGCGCGGGCCCTCGGTGGTCTCCCACCCGAGCAACTCGACGTGACCGCCGAGCCCTTCGAGAATTGTCGGATCAAGAGGGCCGTCAGCGATAACGCGGGGTTTTGGGTCGCTCATAGGGACCCACGATCATAACGCGCAGCGCGCTCGTTTCCGAGCCGCCTGCGTCAGCGGGCGGTCTTCCAGCGACTGCGAGGGCAAGACACCCCGCTCACGCAGGGTGCTCGGATTTGCTGCCGAACAAGCGGTCCAGGTGCGCCTTCTCCGGCCGCGACCCAGGCGTCAGCTTGCTGATCACCAGGTACGCCGCCAGCGAGATGCAGAACGCCGGGATAATCTCGTGAACCTCGCTTAGACCCGCAACCTGGAAGCGAATCCCGAAGCGCCAAACGACCGACGCGACGATCCCGATCAGCATCGACCAGAACGCCCCGTCGCCGGTGCCCCAGCGCAGATAAAGCCCCCCGAAAATCGCCGGGAAGAAGCTCGCCGCGAAGACCGCCCCAGAGAAACTCGTGAGCTCCACAATCCCCGCCGGAGGAAAGATCGTCGCCCCGTAAACGACCAGGCAGTAGCCGACGATCGAGGCCTTGGTCCAAAAGACAATTCGCGCCGGATCGAGCGGCTTCCAGGTACTCCAAATATCGCTGACGCAGGCTGAACCCACGATCAGCATCACTGAGGAAAGCGAGGACATCCCAGCCGCCATCAGCCCCGTGATACACACAGCGCTGACCCAGGGGTTGTCGAATTTCGCCAGCATGAAGCCCACGACTTCGTCGGTATGATGGATCAAGTAGGCGGCCTCTTGGTCGGTCGCCATGCCGTGGACCAGGGCGCCGAGGCCCATGACGCAAATCAGCGAGAGCCCCAGAAAGATCGGCGTCCAAGTCATGGCGAACTTCATGCCCTTGGCGTTGTCGACCGAGTAGAAACGCACCAAACAGCGGGGCTCGGCGATCTGCTTCATCCCGACCGAGAGGCCGATTCCCAGCACGTAGGTGAATGACACCAGCGTGCAGAAGGTGACCAGCCCGTCGCCCATCGAATCGCCGGCGGCGGTCACGTGCGAGGTGTTCGAGATCAGCGTCATCATTTCGTCGACGCCGCCGACGTAGACGAAGGGAATCGCCGCCATCACAAACCCAACCACAAACATCAAGGCGCCCTGGATCGCATCGGTCCAAAGAACGCTGTACATCCCGCCCATCACGGTGTAAAGGCAAGTGATCGCGATCAACGCCAGCGCCCCCCAGGCGTAGGGAACGTCCATCACCGACGTCAGCAAATGCGCGCAGCCCTTGGCGATCGCGGCCATGTACCAGATGGTCGAGAAGACGATCGTGAAGGCCGCGAGAATCCGGGTGGCTTTCGATAGGCGGCTCTGGTAGCGCGCGTCGAAGTAGTCCGGGATCGTGACCGACATAAGACCGGCGGTCTGATTTCGCAGTCGCGGGCCTAGCGCCAACCACGAAATCATGCAGAAGACGGTCCAAAAGACGCCGACCCAAGCCCAGCTCAGACCCGCCGCGAAGGCCTGACCCGACTGGCCGATGTAGGTGTTCGTGCTAGTGAACGTCGAAAAGAACGCCAGCGAGACGACCCAACCGGGGATCTCGCGCTTGGCGACGTAGAACTCGGAGACGCCCTTGGAAGCCTTGCGCTGGAAGTGCAGCCCAACTGCGACGCAAAAGACGATGTAGATCCCGATGGCGACCAGAATGATCGCGTTGTTGGCGATGAACTCCACCCGCTACCCTTCGTCCTCGTCGCGAACTTCGATCTTCATCCTCGCGACCAATACGGCGTTGAGGACGACGAGCACGAACATGCCGATATAGGCGAGCGCGGTCAAGAAGTCCATGGCGGTCATCTATTGTCGCGCGTGGGGTCCAAAAGCAAAACTCGCTGGGTATTCCGAGCACCCTGCGTCAGCGGGGTGTCTTCCCCTTCGATCAACCGAAAACACCCCGCTGACGCAGGGTGCTCGGAATAGGATCAGTCGCGATCTGAGAACTGGTCCATCAGGGCAGATCCTCTGGGACCCAGCACTAGCGAGTCTGTCCGTCGGTCTTCTGGCGGTGGATGGCGCGGCTTTGGCGGTTGAGCCGATGCTGGCTCTTGATTCGTTCACGCGGGGTGAATGCTCCGCCGTCGCGCCGGTCGTGAACGACGCCACGGTGAATCCGCGCCGCGTTCTTCTCGAGTCGCACCGTTTCGGGAACGGTGAGAGCGCCGCTCTTGGCCCCCGTATGGATGCGTTTCTGCTCATTGATTTGGCGGTTCTTGACCGTGGGGGCTTTCTTGGCGAATCCCACGCCGGCGCCGAGAGTCATGCCGAGGGCGGCAACAAACGTCATTTGCACAATCTTTTTCATGGCCTTTTTCATTGCTCGAATCTCCTTTTCGTGCTTCCGTTTTGAAGGCGGCTGCCGGCGCGCCGTATGCATGTTTAAACTCTCTACGGCCGCAAAAGTTGCGGACAGGGTCGATTTTTTTGTCCGATAGGGGGACTGTCGATGTATCGTCTCCTCGCCGCAGCGCTCGTTCTGCTTTCCGCCTGTACTCTGTTTTGGCGGCTTGACGCTGTTCCGATTTGGCGTGACGAGGCGACGACCGCCAACTGGGCGCGGTTGATGGTCGAGACGGGCTCGCTCATGCCGTACGTCTATCACGACGGCCAACTCATCGTGCAGGCGCCGGACGGGCACGACGTCAACTCGAAGATGCTGCCGGCGATGCAGAGCTACTTGCAGTTCTACGTCACAGCTGCGTCGTTCAAGCTGCTTGGCGTGAGCGAGTGGTCGGCTCGCATCCCCTATGCACTGCTGGGAGCCTTGACTCTGTTCGTGTTGTGGCGGCTGGGGGTCGAGCTGTTCGGCCACAGCGTGTTGGCGTTGAGTCTGCCCGCGTTGGCGACGACATCGTTGTATTTCTTGAATGCGGTCCGACAAGGGCGCTACTACGCCTTGGTTCTACTGGCGACCTCGTGGCTCTTGCTCGAGATGACGCGCTACTTGAAGGATCAACGAGTTGCGCGCGAGCGCTCGTTTTATCTGAAGCTAGCGGCGATCGGATTCCTGCTTTACTTCGCCAACTACGTCGCGTTTGTGGGGACCTGGATGTCACTCGGGCTGTTCGTCCTGTGGCAGGGTGATCTGCGGTTGATACGGAATTTCATCGGGCTCTGCGCGGCGATGGCGCTGGTGGTGATTGGGGACTTCTGGCTGTTGCACTCGGAGTTCGCCGGCAGCTGGCCGCCGCCCGAGAGCCGCTCGTTGGCGGAAACCTATCAACGAATCTTGATCACCCGAGGGAAGGACTACTGGCGACACATTCCGTTAGTGGCGCTCGTGCCTGTGGGGTTCTACCTCGCTAAAGAAGCCATGGAGCGAACGTCTAGGACGGCCAAGGGCATCGCGGTACTGGCTCTGCTCACGGTGACATCGGGTCTGTGGTTGGGGTACCGCGACATTCGTGAGCTCCCGGAGCTGGGGTTCTGGGCGTGGGGGCTGGCTTGCTTGGCCACGCCGGTCACGTTCTGGCTGATCTGGCGCAAGCTCCGCGAACACGGCGCCTGGGTGCGCATCGCCGCTCTGGCTAGTCTGTTGCTGCTGGTGTCGCCGTTGCTCACCATCGCAGCCGGCAAATCGCAGACCAGCATGAGGCATTACTACCAGATGATGCCGGCCGCGGTCTTGCTCGGGGGGCTGGCGATCGCCGGGGTCCAGCGCCGCAGCAAGGTGACGGCCGGCGCCTTGTTTGTGGGTTTGGCGATCTGGCCAAATCTCGATTCGCAACTCGGTGGGACCGAGCAAGTCGTACAGCGCCAGCTCTTGGCCGACCGCTCCTACACCGGGCCCGTGCTTGACTACCTGCGCGAGCACCTGAAGCCCGGTGACCGAGTCGCCGTGGTGCGCAACGTTAAGGGGATGACGCTGTACTTCTACTTCCCCGAGATGCGCTGGGTGGGGTCGCTGAATTCCGACGCGCCGCACAACCGGCAGTTCCGCGGGCGCATCCCAGATGATCAATTCGACGATGCAGCCAGCGCGGACTGGTACGTGCTGTGGAACCAGCGGGAGGAACTCCCGAAGGGGCTGACGGACGAATACGAAAAGGTATTCGAGTACGAATACACTCAACTACAGAGTTGGTGGGATCGTGCCAGTAGCCCGAGCACGCGCAAGTACGAGATCTACCGGCGTTGACCGGAAATCACTGTTCCGCCTTCAGGCCGTGGAGACGTGGGCATACCCGATTTTCACGCTCACAATTTTGACGCTACGCTTTTGATCAATCAAGGTGTTTTCGTTTCAAGAACTTATGGTCCACAAGAAGATGCGGCCAAAGGGAGCCCTTTTGACCCATTCGGGAACGGCCTCTTAAGCTGCTGATTTCGGCGGGTCATTGGTGCAGCGGTCATCGGGCTGGAAGCTTTCAATGGGCCCAACAGCTTGCGCTCCGACCGCCGTCAAACCCTGCAAGAGGTCTACCGCTGCAACACGGCCTATCCCTCGCTCGAGGTCATGCTGCGAGACCACAAGGAGCTTGAGGCCGTGGCAGTCTTTAGCGGCGCTCCTAAGCGCGGTCGAAGCTTGGAACCGTCATCTGCTCGCCGCCCTTGAGCGCTGATTGATGGGCGACGATTCCCGGCACGGTCATTGCCAGGGACTCGTAGACGTCGATCACCGGCTCGCGATCTTCGACCAAGGCGTTGATGAACTCGGCTGCGACGAACGTGTGGCTGCCGTCGTGTCCGCTGGGATGGCGCATCGACTCCGGCAACATGTCACCCTTCCAATACTGCGGAACGTCGACGCTCTCCACCGGCGCGCCTCGTGGAAGCCAGCTGTCGTCATACACCCCGGGGATCGCCATGTACAACGCGCCCTTGTCGCCAAACCACCTGGCTCGCTCGCCGTCCGCGGTAGCCAACCAGAAAATATTGCAGCGGACCATGTGGCCTTGATTGGTTTGCATCAGCGCCGACTGCGCCCAATGCGGGTTGTCGTAGACGTTTTCTGTTAACCAGGGATGATCTTGTCCCCAACCGAGGCATGAGACTTTGCTGATCCGTTCGCGCGTCACGCTGACGAGGTGGCCCAGGCAGTGCGTTCCGTAGAGCATTGGCGGCAAGCCCCAGCGCCATGACCTCGAACCGTCGGGTTCGTAGAAACGGGCCTTCTTGTTGGTCAGGAGCTCCGAGAGGTCGCCGCGGTCGTGATAGTACTCCAGCTCGCTGTAGTAGAGCTCGCCGAAGCCGCCCTTTTCGAACAGGTTCCGGGCGTAGATGTTGGGTTGGCGGTAGTAGGTCGTCTCGGCCATCATGTACCGCAGCCCAGTGCGTTCTTTGAGCTCGCGGAGTCTTTCCGCGTCCTCGAGATTCAGCACCGCCGGGACGGCCGAGATGACGTGGAGGCCGCGCTCCATGCACATCTTGACTTGCTCAAAATGGTCCGGAGCGCCGCTAAAGACTGCCACGGCGTCAAGCTCCTTGTGGTCTCGCAGCATGACCTCGAGCGAGGGATAGGCCGTGTTGCAGAGGTAGACCTCTTGAAGGGTTTGACGGCGGTCGGAGCGCAAATCGGTCACGGCCGCGACCGCGCAGTTGGGATGCTCGTCCCAGTGGAATTGGCTTCCGAACCCTCCCCCGACGACTCCGATGCGGATCTTCTTAGAGGAGCTCTGCGGGGAGGGCATGCCTGCCGGTGCGGCGGCGGCAGCGGCCAGAGCGCCCACGGCGACACCGCTGTGGGTTAAGAACTCTCTGCGTGACGACATAGCGGCTTTAGTCTAGCGGCAACACTTGAGAACTGGGCGACCAGTTTACTGGCCGGGCCCCAAGCCGCGGACGGGAAGTCCGCGCCCAGCCCGGGTTAGGGATGCACTCGGAGCCTCGCGCGGGAGGGGCCTCAGACGGCGACTGGCGTCGATATTTTTTCACGGCCCTCCAAACGGGCGGGTGAGGTCTCCCTCACCCGCCCTGGCCTCAGGCCGCGGCCTGAGGCCCCGGCGTCAGCTCGTGGACGTTATCGACAAAGCGGGACAGTTCGTCTCCGGTCCGTGCGATCACGACCAGTGCGCGGTAGGCCGCCCGGCTGGTCCGTTCGTTGCCGTACACAGCCGCGACGGCCAGCGCGAACAAGGCCGCGCTCTTGCGGGCGTTCCCGGCTTCGCCGGCCTTCAGAACTGCGCGTACCGCCCGCGGGCCGTCTTCGGCAACCGCCTGCTTGACGATTTCGTCGCCGTTGGAGCCTGCCGTCAGGAAGCTCTCCAAGCGAACCCAGTGGTTGGCCGGGAACACGAAGACTTCGAGCTTGCGCAACTTCCGCGCCTTGGCGCCGGGGACTAGAGTCAAATAGGTCGTCATGGTTTTACCTCCTGTTGCTCGCAAGTCGAGTCGTGGCGGGCGTGGCAAGCTACGCCCTACAACCGTCGCGGACATCCGCCGCGACGGAACCCGTCCGACGGGCAACCCAGGTTTTTTGAAGCGGATTCGACGCCCTAGGAATAGGACGTTAGCCCCGAGCCCGATGTGAGGAACATTCTTGAGCACGAATCGCTACTGTCTTTCATACGATTGGCGTTCCTCCGGGGTTCAAAGGCTGGGGTTGATGGGTGGCAACAATCAAGCACCACCAGTCAGAGGGTAACATCAGACTCGCCGCTCTGCAAGAGAAAAATTTAGGAAACTCGTATTTTTTTGCTAATCTGCTGTTTCCGTCGCCGCCGATGAGTCTCGCCACTTTTGCCACGCAAGCCTTAGCCGACTTTCAGTCGACCGCGGCGATCGCGCCCAGCTCGCTGTTCTTAGTGGAGGCGATGACCGAGCCGTTGCCGCTCGAGACGGCGAAGACGGTTGTCGAGCTCGGTCCCGGCACCGGAGTGATGACGCGCAGGATACTCGGGCGCCTGCCGGCGGACGCGCGATTGCTCGCCTTTGAGATCAATCCTCGCTTCGTCGAGTACCTGCGGGATGTGATTGACGATCCGCGACTGGAGATTGTCGAAGCCGGCGCTGAGACTCTCGGCCACGAGCTCGAACAACGCCGGATCGAACAGGTCGACGGAGCCCTTTCGTCGCTCGGGTTGGCGCTGATGCCGGCCGAGTTAGTCGACGGGATCTTGACCGCCCTGACTTCGCGGCTCAGCGCGGGCGCCGCGTTCACCCAATTTCAGTACGTTAGCCGAATCCGCATTGCTGATGGCACGATCACGGCTTTCGACGCGAAGAAGGCCCTCGGGCGGTTCTTTGGCCAGATCGACCGGCGAGTGATTGTGCGCAATTTGCCGCCGGCGTTTGTATACGCCTGCCGCGGGCCGCGAGCCGAGTGATCTTCGATGCGCCCGATCCTGGCCGGTGCGCTGCTCCTACTCGCCGGATGCGCGGCTGACAGCGGCCCCTACCCCTCTCGCGAGATCAAGCTGGTGGTCCAAGCTTCCCCAGGCGGGACCTCAGATACGGTCTCACGCGTGATGGCGAGCTTGATCGAAGACGACCTGGGCGTCCCGATCGTTTGCGAGAACAAGCCGGGCGCGAGCGGGGCTCTGGCTTTCTCCTTCGTGACTCGCCGCGCGCCGGATGGCTATACGATTGGCCACGCGCCGGTCGAAATCGCGATGGTGCGCTCGCTCGGCTACGCTGACGTCGGACCGGCCCAGATGAGCCTAATCTGCATGGTTTCCAAAACGCCGCCGGCCCTGGTCGTCAACGCGGATGCGCCGTGGCGGACCTTCGACGAGTTTATTGCCGCCGCCAAGCGCGAGCCAGGCGGGCTGATCATGGCGAATTCAGGGACGGGGTCGATCTGGCACTTCAACACGCTGCTGCTCGAGCAGAAGATGGGCGTCCGCGTGACGCATGTGCCCTACAACGGCAGCTCGGGGATGCTGGTCTCGCTGCTGGGCGGACACGTTGACGCGGCGATTGCCGGCGTCGGGGAGGTCGTCTCGCACGTGGCCTCGGGAGGGCTCCGGCCGTTGGCGGTCTTTGATGAAAACCGCGCGGCGCCGATGCCTGATACTCCGACCACATACGAGTTGGGCCACGACTTGGGCGCGCCGGCGTGGAGCGGGTTTTTTGGACCCGCGGGGCTTTCCGACGACGTCCGGGCGCAGCTTTCGGCGGCCTTCCGGAAGGGCTTTTCCACAGACGAATGGGCCAAGCTGTGCCGCGAGAGGGGGATGGAGCCGCGCTTCCTCGATGCGGCCGAGTTTGAAGAGTTTGCCCTTCAGCAGGACGATTTCTTCAGTGCGGAGATCCCTCGCTTGCTGAGGATGGGGAGGTGAACGCCCGAGACCTGATCGTCGCCGGCTTCTTCCTGGCGTTAGCGGCGGCGTTGTTGGTGAGCTCCCAAGGCCTGCCCGAAGGAATGGGGCGGGTGCCTGGGCCGGGCTTCTTCCCGCAGACGATCGGAGCGGTGATGGCTGTTTTGGGCGCGCTGCTGCTGGTCGAGGCGTTTCGGAAACGGAGTTCATCGGCGGGCTTGGGCGACTTGCGCCTGGTCGCTCTGGCCGCCGGCCTGACGCTGGCGTACTTGCTCGCCTGGGGCGTCGGACCGTTCGCCCTTCGCACGGTCGTCTTCATGACGCTGTTTCTGCGGCTCGTCGGCCAGAGTTGGAAGTCGAGCGTCTCGGTCGCGGCGGCTCTGACGGGGTTCGTCGCGCTCACTTTCCAAACCGGTCTGCGAGTTTCATTCGACTGATGTTTGCCGATCTCGTAGCGGGCCTGGCCGCCGCTCTTCAACCCGAGGTGCTGATGTTCCTGCTGGCCGGGGTTGGGCTCGGGGCGGTATTCGGCGCTCTGCCGGGACTCACGGCGACGATGGGCGTCGCGATCCTGACGCCGCTGACGTTTTGGGTCTCGGCCGAACAGGGCCTGGCGATGTTGCTCGGGATCTATTGCGGCGCCATCCCCGCGGGCGGGATTCCGGCGGTGCTGGTGAACATCCCTGGGACTCCCGCGTCCATTGCCACCACCTGGGATGGGTACCCGCTGGCGCGGCAAGGCAAGGCCGGGCTGGCGCTGGGGGTCAATGCCATCGCCTCTGCGGCGGGGCAGCTGATCAGCGTCGCCTTCTTGGCGATTGCCGCATTCCCTATTGCCTCGTTCGCCCTGACCTTCGGGCCGGCCGAGTACTTTGGGCTGGCGCTTTTCGGGATCAGCCTGATGGCTGGCGTCTCTCGCGGGAACACGGTCAAGGGTCTGCTGGCAGGCGCGCTCGGCCTGGCTCTGGCAACCGTCGGGCTCGACCCGATGACCGCCTACCCGCGCTATACGTTTGGGTTGTCGGAGTTCCTCGATGGCATCTCGTTCGTGCCGGTGATGATCGGCCTATTTGGGTTGGCCGAGGTCCTGGTCCAGATCTCGGAACGGCATGAGCGGACCGAGATGCCGCCCGAGGGCATTGGCAACGTCCTGCCGTCGGCAACAGAGCGCAGGCAGATGACCGGCTCAACGCTGATGGGCGCGGGCGTGGGAACGCTTGTCGGAGCCATCCCGGCGGCGGGCGGCGACATTGGGTCGGTGATCGCCTGGGAGCAGGCGCGCAAGTTCTCCAAAGACAAGGATTCCTTCGGTAAGGGCTCTCTGGCGGGGCTCTCGGCGAGCTGTGCCGCGTGCAACGGCGCCATCGGCGGCGCCATGACCACCATGCTCACCCTCGGGATCCCGGGCGACGCGGTGTCGGCCATCCTGATCGGCGCCCTGCTGATTCACGGGATCCAGCCCGGCCCGCTACTGTTCAGCAATCGCGGAGACTTTGTCTTCACGTTGGTCTTCCTGATGGTCTTCGCGGCGTTGCTGATGATGCTGATTGGGCTGCTCGGCGCGCGGCCGTTGGCGAAGATCTTGCGGATCCCCGGGCCCTGGCTGTGGGCGGGCATTACGCTGCTGGGGACAGTCGGGTCTTACGCCCTCAACAACGCCGTGGTCGACGTTTGGGCGATGTACTGCGCCGGGATTTTGGGGTTTTTCTTCCGCAAGGCGGATATCCCGCTGGGGCCGCTTGTGCTGGGGATGATCTTGGGGCCGATGATGGAGGCGAACCTACGGCGAGCATTGATTTTGAGCCGGGGGGATTGGGGCGCGACTTTGACAAGGCCGTTGGTGCTGTTTTTCTTGGCGGCGACGGTGTTGTCGCTGCTGCTGCCGCTTATTCGTCGCAAGCGTGCGTAGGCGTGGATCTCTTCAGCCCCGTCCGGGCGGCACAACCGCAACCCACGGCGCAAGCTGTGGGTCTTGAGATGGTGCCCCCTCCAAGAGCGCTACCGGTCCAATGCGCGCACCTGAGCGGAGTGCGGACAACTACTGAGAATTATTTTTAGGTTGACCTGGCGATCGGCTAAAGTCACTCGAACCCACTTGAATAGGGCCTCAGAGCGCTCAGGCAGGGTTTTTGAAGGCCCTCGGTGGGTCGTTCATGGCAACGTTTGTTATCGTTACCTAACTTGAGTCAAGTGCTTGGGCGCTAAAATCGAGCCATCTTGGTTGGAGAGACCATCTCCCACTACCGCGTCCTGGACAAGCTTGGCCAGGGCGGCATGGGTGACGTGTACTCGGCCGAGGACGTCAAGCTCGGCCGCACGGGCATTTTCGAGAGAGCGCCCAGGGACGCGAAGTCCGGCGCAGGCCGGATCGATAGAACCTTGCGGCACGATCAAGGCTGGGCTATCCTGCCGATAGAGGACCCGCCAAGCGGATGAGACCGAAGCCCGCCCCAGACCGCCGCCAGTTCCTGCGCGGAGCAACCTACTCGTTAGCGCTGCCGCTGCTGCCGTCGTTGCCCGGAGGCCTACGCGCCCAACAGCGGGCCGGGGCGAAAAGGCTGGTCTCGGTGGGCGCGCAGCTTGGTTGGTACAAACCTGCTTTTTTCGCTGCCGGCAAGGAATCTCCGCTCATCGAGCCGTTCGACGAAGCCGGCGTCGGCGACCAGGTGACAACGATTTCCGGGCTCGATCACAAAGGACCGACGGGCAACGGGCACGCTCTCGTTTACACGCTATACACCGGCCACGTGCTGCCGCGCATATCGCTCGACCAGTACGTGGCGCCAAGGCTTGGGGCCGATACGCGGTACGAATCGATGCAGCTTTGCGCCGGCGAAGCGACCTTCAACGCCCCGCTTTCGTTCACCTCCACCGGCGTCGCCATGCCGGCCACGATTCGGCCGAGCGTCATCTACGCCAAGATCTTCGGCGGGAGCCAAGTGGAGCTCGAGCGCCAGAACTATCTGATCAGCTCGGGGCGCAGCCTTTTGGACCAACTGACAGGCTCGGCGAAATCCATGCGCGGGAAAGCCTCGCCCGAAGACGCCCGTAAGCTCGACGAATACATGACCTCCGTGCGAGCCGTCGAGAGGAACCTGGAGCGGCGCAAGGATTGGCTCGACCGCCCGTTCCCCGAGCCCGATCCGAAGTTTCGCCTGCCCGCTGAAGAAGTGATCGGTCAGTCCTCGCTGCTCGAGAACGAAGACCTGATGTGGGACCTGATGGCGCTGGCCGTCAAGAACGATTCTTCGCGAGTATTTTCGTTCCAAATTCCACTGGCCAATTCAGCGCTGATGCTGAACGGCAAGCTGATGAGCAAGGGCTATCACGGCTATTCGCACCACGGCAACGACAAAGAGAAGATCGCGGCTCTGGTCTCGATCGAGCGCGCTCACTTGGCAGGCGCGGCGCGGTTCATGAAGGCGCTCAAAGAAACGCCCGACGGCGACGGCCGCAACATGCTCGACTCGACGATTCTCTTGATCGGAAGCTCCATGGCCGACGCGTCGACGCACACTCGAGTCAACTATCCTCTGATGGTCGCCGGCGGGGGATTGAAGCACAAGCGACACGTCGAGTGCAGCCCCCGCGGACCCAACACCGCCGGTCCCAACAACGAAATGGCTTGTGACTTGTTCGTCACGGTCCTGCAACAGCTGGGTTTCGAGGTCGATCAGTTCAGCTCGAGCTTGTCGGATTTGAATGGCATATTGACGTGAAGCGAGCCTGCGGCATTCTCATAGCCGCGCTGGCCGCGGCTGGAGCGGCGGCCGAAGACGCCAAGACGCCGATCCGCCGTCTCAACCGCGTCGAGTACTTGAACTCCCTACGGGATCTATTCCCTATCCGCCAAATCAAACTGCCGCTGACGTTCCCCGAAGACCATACCAACCGCAAGTTCGACACGATTTCCGACGGGCTGCACCTGTCGCCCGCCCACCTCGAGGCCAATCTCGATGTCGCAACCGACATCGCCGACCGCATGGTCCCGCTCCCGAATCCGCGAACGATCGAGTCGAAGAGCGACGTCACAAACATCGGCGTCGACCGTCGCTGGCGCAGTGACGACAGGACCTACCTGAAGTTCACCGGCGTAAACATCGGCGGCTGGTCGGGCGCGGTGTGGGACGCGACGTTTCTCGCGTACCTGAGCGGGGTCTATCGGGTGCGGCTTTTCGTCCGGAGCGAAACCGGGGAGGCCCTGGGTGCGGACGGCAAGCCTTTTCGCCTGGCATTCCATGCGTTCGATCCGAGAGAGCTGCAGCTGCCCAAGCGTATGCTGCGAGTCGAAGCCCCGCGAGTTGCGGAGGTTGAAGTCGACCGCAACGAGTTCAGCTGGCTCGACGTCGACGTGCCGCTCGAGGCGGGTGAAACCTTCCACCTGTATCTCGAGAACCGCTTTCGGGAAGGTTTTCATCCGTCACGAGGAGTCGTCACAAAGCAGCTGAATCAGTTCGTCGCCGAAGCGCAGCAGCACCCGGCGCCGACGGTTCACATCAAGAACCTCGTCGTTCGAGGGCCCATCGCGTTCTTGCCGCGCCAGCGCGAGTTTCTCCGCGGCGGTATGGATGCGATTTTTCCGCCGCTCGCCGAACGCGCCTTCCGCCGGCCGTTGTCGAGCGCTGAGAAGAGTGAAATCGTGTCTCTCGCGAGGGCGCACGGTGATGAAGTGGGGGATCCTCTCTTCGGCGTTCACTACGGCATCAGGCACATTTTGACGTCGCCTCACTTCCTTTACCTCGACTCCAACAACCGCTCCCTCACGGTCGCGGCTCCGACACCGCCGGCGCGCGCCGCGCCCGAATACGCTTTAGCGAGCCGTTTGTCGTATTTCCTTTGGAGCACGATGCCGGACGAAGAGTTGCTGGACCTGGCCGCCGCCGGTCGCCTGTCAGCCCCCGCAACGCTTCGCGCCCAAGTCTTCCGCATGCTGGCCGACCCGCGCTCTCAGCAACTCGTCGAAAACTTCACAGGCCAGTGGTTGGAAAACCGCAAGGCCGCCGCGATCAACATCTGCGACAACCGCTACCTCTGGAGCGAGCTGGTCCGCTACGGTTTCGTACGGTCGACCGAGATGTTCTTCGAAGAGATCCTCCGTAAGAATCGATCGATCCGGAACTTCATCGACTCCGATTTCACCTACGCCAACCTCCCAATGCGAATGGTATGGGGCTATCCCTACGGGCGCGAGATGACCGATCTCGAAACCGACCAGCGCCAAAGCCTCGCTTGGCCCGAACCGACTCGACTGGATCTCACCAAGCTGGGTCCCGAGGCGCCCGCCCACGTCGCATCGCGGGGTGGAGTGCTGAGCCTTTCGAGCGTGTTAGCCGCGACAGGCGACGGAGTCGAGTCATCGCCGATCCTGCGCGGCGTCTGGATCCTCACGAACCTCTTCGGTACGCCTCCGCCGCCTCCGCCGCCCGATATCCCCTCGATCGACATCGACACATCGAAGGCCGCCACTGTCCGAGAGACTCTAGCCGCACATCAGCAAGCGGAAAGCTGCGCCATATGCCACCGCGACATCGATCCCCTCGGGCTTGCCATGGAGAACTACGATGCCATCGGCGGCTGGCGAACGGCCTACGCCGCGGCCGATTCGACCATCGACACGAGCGGAGTTCTTCCGGACGGCGCCCAGCTGAGCGGCCCCCAGGACATCAAAGACTACTTGATGGCCCGGCCGCACCTCTTCACGAAGACCCTAACAAGCCTCCTGCTGGAATACGGAACGGGCCGGGAGTTGAACGTGGGCGATGAACGGGTCGTAGAAGAGATCGTCGCCGAGGAACCCGAAGATGGATTTCTCTTTCAGGACCTGATCGCCAAGCTAGTGTCCAGCGAAGCCTTCACAGCTAGATAGCGCCGGCGCGTGCGGCGTTCGCTGGAGACTAGTGAGATCGCCATGTCGCCTGAAATCCGCTCACAGGGCTTTTCACCCGGCCTGGCGGCATCCCGAGCCCGGCCTTTGGGCCAGCCGAACCGTCCGCCTCACCGGGGCCCGGTCGTGACTCGAGCCAGCGGAGGTAGCCGAAGCCGGCGGCGACGAGCAGTTTTTCCTGGAGGACGTGGTGTTCCTCCGCTATTGTGTGACCCGGTCGGGGATCTATTTTCACCGCTATCTCGACGGGGAGCGCGCCGCCGGCGGCGCTTTCTACTTCTTCGACTTCAAGACGGCACAGGTACGCAAGCTGGCGGCTACCACCGCGCGGAGGACCGCCCGGAGCGCCGGCATTTCCCAGAACAAGCACAGCTTCGGACGGGTTGACCGCCGCGGCGTTCAAAAGTAGCATCAGATCGACTTGCGGAAGCCGCTCGCCCGACGCGACCGCCGGGGCGCTGCACGTCATCGCAAAAGGACCGACGACTTCCGCGAGTGATTCCTCGCGAACAACCGGGGCCTCGCCGCCGGCCGCGGCGCATTCGAAACCGTCCGGCAACGGTTGTCCCCAGGCGACCCCGGAAACAGCGAACAAGGTCAGGAACAGCGGTCTAGACTAGTCTAGCGCGACCTGATTCGTAGCGCCCCGCGTAAGTGTGCTCGGACGGCCCAGCGGCTAATCTCGCTCGGCGGCTTCGGCGTAGGGCGTCCCTTGGGGCGGGGTGTTATCCGGCATGGCGCCTGGGCCGCCTGTGGCGCCTCCCTTCTTGGTCGCTCTCGGCAAACCTCCGCCCGAACCGCCAAGGCGCTCGCCTATGGGGAAGTTGTCGAGAACTGCGGCTAACCGCTTGGCAATTGCCGGTTCGGCTTTCGCCAGGTCTGTCGTCTCGAGCGGGTCGGTCGTGATTCGGAACAGCTTGTCCTCGGAGGGGACGCCGGGCGCGCGGGGATTGCGCAGGAGCTTCCACTCGCGGCTGAAGGCGGCCAGCCAAAGGTTGGAGCCGGTTCCGCCGCCGATAACCGTGTCGCGGCGGTCGACGGTCTTATCGTCGGCGATCGCGGGCCACATGTTCTGACCATCGAGCTTTTTGCTGGCGCCCGTCGTGGTTCCGATTGCGGCGGCCAGGGTTGGCATCCAGTCCTGAACACTCACCATCTGGCGCAGGACGCGCGGGCCCGCGACTTCTCCCGGCCAGTAAACCGCCGCGGGCACTCGGATGCCGCCTTCCCGCGCCTCCGTCTTGTTGCCGGAAAGCGGCAGGTTGCTTCCGCCAATTCTGTTCTCGCCGCCGTTGTCGCTCATGAAGACGATCAGGGTGTTCTCCCACTGGCCTTCGCTCTTGACCGTGTCAAGCAACTTCCCAATGGCGGAGTCGAGCTCGTCGACCATTCCGGCGAAGATGCGGCGGTACTTGTCCTTGATGTGGGAGTACTTGGCGAGCGCCGCCTCGGGCGCTTGCAGAGGGCTGTGCGGGGCGTTGAACGCGACGTACATCAGGAAGGGCTTGGACTTGTCGCGTCCCTTGATCAGCCGGACGGCCTCGGCGGCGACCAGGTGCGTGGAATACCCCTCTTCATCGAGGCTCTTGCCGTTGCGCTGCCAGTCGAGCACGCGGCGGTGGGTGTGGAGGTAGTAGTTGAGCGTCCCGTCATGAGTGCTGTTCGAGTTGGGCTGCAGACGGGGAAGGCGTAGAAACGGTCGAGTTGCACGCCGCGGGTCGCCAACATGTCGATGTTGGGCGTGGAGATCTCGCTGCCGTGGTAGCCGACGTCGTCCCAGCCAAGGTCGTCGGCGACGATGAACAGCACATTCGGGGCGGCGCTCGTGGCGCTCGCACCTGCCAGAAGAAGCAAGAGAGTCCTCATGAAGCGCTGAGTGTAGCCGATCGGAGTTGATTCGCTCAAGACAGACCGTTCATACTCGGACGTTCCATGAGCACCCTGATTCTTGTGCGTCACGGCCAGCCCCGATCGTTTACCGATGACGCCGATCGTCTCAGCGACCTTGGGTTTCGGCAGTCCGAGCTGCTG
This sequence comes from Bryobacterales bacterium, assembly GCA_965247515.1. GTDB lineage: Bacteria > Acidobacteriota > Terriglobia > Bryobacterales > UBA6623. Next base: position 5,580,627 of record OZ252029.1, read on the forward strand.
GGCGAATACTGGAAGCTGGAAGGGTTGAAGGTGGACGCCGCCTATCACGGCTCGCTCCGCCGCCAGCGTGAGACGGGGGAGCAAGTAGCCGAGACCTACGGCGCGGGCTTTCCGGCGCTTCAGGTGATCGAGGGGCTTAACGAGTACGACGCGGGGCCGATCATGTCACACCTGGCGCCGCTGCTGGCCGAGCGGGATGCGGGGTTCGGTGCGCTGTATGGGGCTTGGAAAGCCGGAGGTCCGAAGGCGGACGAGAACAAGCGGTTCCAGCTGATGTTCGAGCCGCTGACGACCTGTTGGTGCGAGGACGCGCTGAGCTCGCCCGATGTCGAGCCGTTCTCCGCGTTCCGGGTTCGGGTGAGGGCGGCGCTCGATCAAATGATGCGCGAGGCGAAGCGTGGCTCGACGGTGGTTGCGTTTACTTCCGGCGGCGTCATTGGGACCGCGATCCAGCAGGTGCTGCGGGCGCCGGCGATTCAAGCGCTGCACTTGAATTGGCGAGTTCGGAACTCGTCGCTGACGCCGTTTCTTTTCGGCGGCGGGAGGATGTCGCTGGACGGGTTTAATTTGATCCCGCACTTGACCTCGCCGGAAGTGATCTCATTCCGTTGAGCCGGATTGCCGGTTGTAGACTGAGGACGACCGCTGGAGCCCGCATCCGATGACGGCAAGATTGCGACGACGAGGCGACAAATACTCGATCGAGGTCAGCAAGCAGATCGTTGACGAGCTTGCGCTGGATCACGACTCGCCTCTTGAAGTCGTCTCCGATGGCCGCTCGATCATTGTCAGTCAGCCGGGCCGTCGATCCGAGTTTCGGCAGGCGCTCGATGAAACGAATGAGCGCTACGGCGGCATGCTGAAGCGCCTGGCGCGGTGACCGAGCCCGTAGCTTGGGTCTTGCGAAACCCGCTCCCTTAGGGGCTGTGAAATAAACCCGTCGTGGCCGCCGAAGCTCCCCTGGGGCGGTTCGGAATGGCGCGAGTGGATCAAAATGGGATAAAACATGAGGGCAAACGAATGTTCGGATAACTTGGCGGCGGCGTCCAACGCCCTTATTATATGGGCGAACAACAGGTCTTAGTCGAGCTCGAGCAACGCCCCGCCAAGCCGCGCCAAGCCGTGCCCGTTGACCAACTGCAGCTGCGACAGCCCAATCGCGACCAATTCACCTATGCCGCGATCGACGTCGAACGGCTCGTGCCGGCCGACCATCTGGTGCGCGCCATCTGGGAGCTGAGCGGCATGCTCGACCTGTCCGGCTTCGCTGCTCATCTGGAAACCCGCAAGGAGTCCGCCGGGCGGCCGGCATGGGATCCGCGGTTGCTGGTCGCGATCTGGATCTGGGCGTATTCGGAAAGGATGAGCTCGGCGCGTGAGATCGCGCGTCAAAGCCGCTATCGGCCGGAGTTGGAGTGGTTGTGCGGCATGGCGGTCGTCAATCATCACACTCTTTCGGATTTTCGGGTATTCCACTCAAAAGCTCTCGAGAACTTGTTGACACAGGTATTGGCGCTGCTGAGTCAAGAGGGGCTGGTGGATCTCGAGCAGGTGGCCGTCGACGGCACGCGGATCCGGGCGCAAGCCTCGGGCGGGTCGCAACGCAGGCGTCCGACGCTCGAGCGGCATCTCGAACAAGCGCGCGAAGCGGTGCGTCAACTCTCGGAAGAAGCCGACGACGAGGGTTCGAATCGGCGGCGTCAGGCGGCGCGTAAGCGGACCTTGCGGGAGCGAGTCGAGCGGATGGAGCAGGCGCTGGAGGAACTGCCCAAGGTCGAAGCGGGCAAGCGCGACGAAGAGCAACGACGCCAGGCGCGGGTGAGCGAGAGCGAGCCGGAAGCGCGCCCGCAACACGAATCCAACGGCGGTTGGGGACTCGGCTACAACGCGCAGCTGGCGACCGACGCCAAAGAGAAGATCGTGGTCGGCGTGGAGTTGACCAACAACGCCTCCGATGCGGGCCAGCTGACCCCGACGCTGGACGATGTGGAAGGGCGCTTCGAGCGAACCCCGAAGCAAGTATTAGCGGACGGGGGCTACGCCAACCAGGCCAACATCGAGGCGCTGGCAGCCGCTGAAATCGAATACGCGACGCCGGCGCCGGCGCCGGACAAGGGCTCGAAGGCGGCGTTGAAGGCGGCGGGAATTGGGCCGCGCTACGCGCCGAAGTTTTTCATCTACGACGAGGCGACGGACACGTTTCTGTGTCCGGCCCAGCGGACCTTGACGTATCAGCGATCGTCGCTGAAGCGGAAGCGCAAATATCGGCAGTATCAGGCAAAAGCATCTGATTGTCGCGAAGGCGCACAGCGACACAAGTGCTGCCCCAAGAGCGGTCATCGAACGTTGAGCCGCAGCGAAGAGAACGCGGTGATGGCGAAACATCGGCGCTGGATGGAGAGCGAGCGTGGGCGGGCGGCGTATCGCAAGCGGTCCGAGACGGCGGAGTTTCCGAACGCCTGGTTGAAAGAGCGATTGGGGGTGCGCAAGTTTCGAGTACGAGGGCTGCGGAAGGCGCGATCGGAGCTTTTGTGGGGGGTTTTGGCGTACAACATTGCGGCTTGGATCCGGCTGGTCTGGCGTCGTGGGCCGGAGTGCGGGCTGGCGGCGCAAGCGGCGGCGTAGCGGCGGTGGGGGGGGCGAAAAGGGCCGGGAAACGGCCCGAAACGACCGTTTCCGGGCCGCTCAGGCGGTCAATCAGGAGTCGAGGCGCAGAAGTTGCGGTTTCGGCAGGGGCGGCGTTCGGCAGCGCTGAGCTTGGCGTGCGCTTGGCGCTCCCGCGCGCCGACGCGACAATAGGTTTTCTTCACGGCCCCTTACGGTCGCGGCTCTGACGTAGCGGTACAAGCCTTGAATCTCGACGTCAGAGCCGCGACCGCAAGGGAGCGGGTTCCGCGAACAGGTAGTCGCCCTTGGAAGCTTGGAGTTTCTTGAGTATCTCGCCCGAAAGTACGACTCCTGTCGCTTTGCCGATCGAGGTGAGCTTCAGCGTAACCGGCGTATCGGACACCGGTTGATATAATGCGCCTTCCCGGAAACCGTTGAATGGAAACGCTCGAGCCGCGGGTCGCCGACCTTCAAACCGCCGCCAAGTACGAGGCCGTGATCGGTCTGGAAGTCCACGTCCAACTGAAAACGAAGACCAAAATCTTCTCCGGCAGCTCGCACGAATTCGGCAATCCGGCGAACACACAGACCGACCCGGTCGTGCTCGGGCTGCCCGGCGCGTTACCGGTGCTCAACAGGGAGGCGGTGGCCCAGGGCATTCGAGCATCGCTGGCGATCAACTGCGAAGTCAACCGCAGGTCGGTCTTCGCCCGCAAGAACTACTTCTACCCCGACCTGCCGAAGGGCTACCAGATCTCGCAGTTCGACGAGCCATTAGCCGAGCATGGTTGGCTCGATGTCGATCTCGAAGACGGCTCGACCAGCCGAATCGCTATTACCCGGCTGCACCTCGAGGAGGACGCCGGCAAGAACATCCACGACGGTTTCTCCGACTCGGATCAATACAGCTACGTGGACCTCAACCGGGCCGGGGCGCCGCTGGCGGAAATCGTCAGCGAACCCGACATCCGAAGCGCTGAAGAGGCGCAAGCCTACCTGACTGGGCTGAAGCAGATCCTGGAGTTCGCGGGCGTCTCGGACTGCGACATGGAGAAGGGCCAACTCCGTTGCGACGCCAACGTCTCCATCCGTCCGCATGGTCAAGAGGAGCTCGGGACCAAAGCCGAGATCAAGAATCTAAACTCGTTCCGCTTCGTACGGATGGCGATTGACTACGAGATCGCCCGCCAGGTCGGCGTCGTCGAATCAGGCGGCCGCGTCAAGCAAGAGACGCGCCTCTACAACGTGCAAACCGGCGAGACCGTCTCGATGCGCTCAAAGGAAGAGGCGCACGACTATCGTTATTTTCCAGAGCCCGACCTGCCGCCGCTGATCGTCAGCGATGAGTGGAAGCAAGAGTTGGCTGCCTCGCTTCCGGAGATGCCTCGCGCGAAACGGCAGCGCTTCGTCGAGCAATACGGCCTCTCAGATTACGACGCCCAAGTGCTATCGCTTGCCAACGAAACGGCGCAATATTTCGAGGAAGCGGCCGCGGCTTCAGGGGATGCCAAGGCGGCGGCAAACTGGGTCCAAGGCGACTTGATGGGCGCCTTGAATGCCGCCGAGAGGAAGATCGCGGACTCGCCCATCGGCGCCGCCGATCTTGGTGAGCTGATCAAGCTCATCGGCGACGGGACGCTTTCAGGTAAGCTTGCCAAAGACGTCTTCGCGAAAATGTTCGACAGCGGCAAGAGCGCCGCCGAGATCGTCGAGGCCGAGGGCCTCAGGCAGATTAGCGACACCGGCGAGCTGGAGTCGATCATCGCCGAAGTCTTAGCGAACAACGCCAAGCAGGTCGAGACCTACCGGGGCGGCAAGACCAGCGTTATCGGTTACTTTGTAGGTCAGGTCATGAAAGCGACCCGGGGGCAGGCGAACCCCAAGGTCGTCAACGAATTGCTCCGTAAGCAGCTGGATGGATGAGGTAAGCCATGTCTTCTCAAACGCGTCGAGAGATCCTGTTGACCGCCGCTGGGGCCGTAGCCGCTTCGGCCGCCAAACATGCGGAGGCGCCAAAGCCGACCCTCTGCCTGTTTTCTAAGCACCTGCCGGACCTGGGCTATCCGGAGTTGGCGAAGGCGCTGAAGGGGTTCGGTTTTCCGGGGGTTGACCTAACGGTGCGTCCCAAGGGACACGTTCTCCCCGAGAACGCCGCGCGTGACCTCCCCAAAGCGTTCGAGGCTCTCCAGAAAGAGGGCGTCGAGGTCCCGATGATCACCACTGGGTTGCTGTCGATCCACGACCCAGCCGCGCGGCCGACGCTGTACACGGCGGCCAAGCTGGGGATCCCGCATTTCAAGGTGGGCTACTACAAGCACAAGAACATCGCTGATTTGGTCGACACGCTGGTGGAAGTCAAGCATGAGGTCGACGGCCTCGCCGCGCTGGCCGGTCACGCGGGGATCAGCGGCGGGTTCCACAACCATTCCGGGGCGTACGTAGGTTCGGCGCTGTGGGACAGCTGGGGCCTGCTCAAAGACGTCGATCCCGAAGCGATGGGGTTCTACTTCGACCCTTGCCACGCCACGATCGAAGGCGGCAAAGCAGGCTGGGAGATCGGCTTCCACCGCCTCGCGCCACGCATCAAGATGATCGCCTGCAAGGATTTCTACTGGGAGAAGGTCGCGGGCAAGTGGGACGCCAAGATGTGTCCGCTAGGGCAGGGGATGGTGAACTACCCGAAGTTCTTCCAGATGCTCAAGGCGAGCGGCTTCTCAGGGCCGATCTCGCTGCATGTGGAGTACAAGATCGAAGGCCCGACCCCGGCCGCGGTCCATGAGAAGACGATGCAGGCGGTCGAGCGTGACTACGGGTATTTGAAGAGTCAGTTCAAGGCCGCATTCGGCTGAGCCCGGTTTGCACGTTCGGAGAATGTCGACGCCCTGCCCCGAGCTTGCTGCCCGGATACCGAGCCGCGGACGGGAAGTCCGCGCCCAGTGACGCCGAGTAACGGGAGTGGGCGCGGACTTCCCGTCCGCGGCTCGGTATCGCGCCCGCCGGCCTGGCGCCGAAAACGCGGCTGTCAATCGAGTCAGTTGACGCTCTTCGACATCGACCGATAGACTGAGATTGTTGGGTCCGCTCGCCCTCTCCGCCCAAGTCCCCATCGTCTAGCCTGGCCTAGGACACCGCCCTTTCACGGCGGCAACGCGGGTTCAAATCCCGCTGGGGACGCCAACTTCACAAAAAATATTCAAACTCGCGCTCGACTGGCCGATAAGTCGTGGCGATTGTGATCCAGAAAAAAGACTCTCGCAGCGGCCAGGCGATGCTGATCATCGTTCTGTTGGCATCGGTGTTTCTATCGCTCGCCGCCATGTCCACCGACTTCGTCTTTGCCTACGTCGTCAAATCGAGGCTGGTCACCGCGGTTGACGCCGCGGCCCTGGGAGCGGTAAGGAACATCGGTAAAGGCAGCGCTCAGATGGAAAAGACGATCGAGCTGCTGTTCAAGGCAAACTTTCCCGACGATTTCATGCTCACTACGGGAAGCGCCTACAGCCCGCCAGTGGTAACGACTCCCTCGCCGGGGGTCCGTCAAATCGAGATCTCAGCGGAAGCGAACCTGCCGACGTTCTTTATGAGAATAGCCGGTTACGACAGCCTTACCTTGAGAGCTTCGGCCGTTGCCGCGCGCCGTGACGTCAACATGATGCTCGTGGTCGATCGCTCGGCTTCGCTGCACCCCAACAACGCCGACGCCTGGGACGATGTCCAGGAGGCGACGACGTTCTTCGTCAGCCAGTTCGACGACGCTCGCGATCAGGTCGGCCTGGTCACCTTCGGCACGAGCTCGCAGGTCGATGTCGCGATGGCGGCCAATTTTCAAACCACGATCACCAACGCGATCAACTCGCAGATTGTGCCGAACTCGGCCAGCACGAACGCCCCTCAGGGGCTCTGGCTCGGGTACGGCGAGCTGCTGGCCGAGGGCGACGCGAACCCGCTCAATGTGATCGTCTTCTTTACCGATGGGCAGGGAACGACTATGTCCCCTACTGTGGATCGTCACCGCAGGAGGCCGTAATCGGCGCCTATCAGTCCGGCGGAACCTTCTACGATCTGGCTGGCTTCTGGGAGCCCCAAGCGGATGGGCCCCCCGTCACGACACCGGCGACGAGCCCACGGGGGTGTACGCCTACGCGCCGACGCCGATGCAACTGCGGCAAGCGTTCCAGTCGGTGGCGAATGAGATCTTCCGACTCGTACGCTAGCCCCGGATCATCCAGTCTTCCGGGTCGACTCCGAGCCCGTCGGCGACCCGGTTGATGTAGTTGAAGTAGGCCACGACTTGTGCGGCGTCGTGGATGGCGCGGTCGCTCCAGCTTGCCTTTCGGAGGCGCTCGATATCGCTTGAAGCGACAGCTGCCGGCGTGTGGGTAAGCTTCTCGGCGTACTCGAGTAGCGCCGCCGTGGGGGCGTCGAGATTCGCCTGGCGCCAATCATCCTTCACCTGGTAGGCGACTTCATCGGCGACCTCGGCCCGCAGGTCGTGCCAGTGCGCCTGGACTCAATAGTGGCAGTCGTTCGCTTTTGAAGCCACGACGGCAAGCATCTCGCGCTGCGCCCTCGACAGCGGCGAAGGCCCATGCATCGTGCCCTGGTAGAGAGCCATCGAAGCTCGCAGCACCGCAGGGTTCGGGCTCATGATCGAAAGGATGTTCCAGATCCGGCCCGCGCGGCGGACGGCTTTGTCGTACTCGGCCCGAAGCTCGCCCTCGGCGTCCTCTGGTGAGACGGTTTCGATGTAGGCCATGACTTAGATTTAACAGAAACGGGCGGATCGGACTGCGCTAAACTCCATCCCTATGCGCGCCTGCATAGTTGGCCTTTCCCTCGCCATGACTGTTTCTTGTTCACCGGAATCGCACGACGCCCAGTTCGTGTCGCTGGCGAATGAGTACCTGGAGGAGTTGCTTCAGGAGAGTCCTGAGCTCGCCACCTATCTGGGCGACCATCGCTACGACCACCGCCTGGGCGACTACTCGTGCGAAGGGATTGAGCGCTCTCTGGCGATGGAAAAGCGCTACCTCGAGCGGCTTGACTCGATTGACCTTGCAAGCCTCAGCGAAGCCAACGCGATCGATTGCGAAGTTCTGCGAAATCAGGTCGAGTCGTCGATTTTCCAGACCGAGGAGATTCGTGAATTTGAATGGAACCCGCGGGTCTACAACGTGGGCGGATCGATCTACGGGCTGATCGCCCGCGACTTCGCGCCGCTCGAAGAACGATTGAGGAACGTCAAGGAGCGGCTGGGCGGCATTCCGGGGGTGCTCGCCGCCGCGAGAGCCAATTTGAAGGCTCCGCCAAAGGTCCACACGGAAACGGCGATTCTCCAGAATCAAGGCATGATCAGCCTCATTCGCGACCAGTTGGCAGAGTTTATCGAGCAGGCCCCGGAACTTCGCGACGAGCTGGCGCCCGCGCAAGAGTCAGCCATCGCCGCGCTGGAGGAATACGGCAAGTGGTTGGAGGAGGAGCTCCTGCCGCGGTCAGACGGGGAGTTTCGTCTCGGCGAAGAGAAATTCCGGCGCAAGCTCGCCTACACGTTGCATTCGGATCTATCGATGGAAGAAATCCTTCGCCGTGCTGAGAATCGACGTGACGAGACCGAGGCCGAGCTGTATGAAACCGCCGTCCCGCTGCACGAGGAGTATTTCCCAGGAGCCTCCACCGACGACCGGAAGGCGGTTATTCGAGCGGTGTTGGACCGTCTGGCTGACGAGCATGCTTCGAACGAGACGATCGTTGATGACGCCCGCCGGTCGCTCCAGGAGGTCACCGCCTTTACCGCCGAGAAATCGCTGGTCAGCCTGCCGGACGAGCCGCTCGAGATCATCGTGATGCCGGAGTTTCAGCGTGGAGTCTCTACGGCCTATTGCGACTCGCCGGGACCGCTCGAGAAGAACGGCAAGACGTTCTATGCAATCTCGCCGACTCCGAAAGATTGGACACCCGAACGCGCCGAGTCGTTCTTCCGGGAGTACAACGACCACATGCTGCACGACCTGACCGTGCATGAAGCCACGCCGGGGCATTATCTTCAGCTCGCGCATTCGAACCGCTACCAGGGCGCGACGCTGATTCGCTCGGTCTTCTACAGCGGAACGTTTGTAGAAGGTTGGGCAACCTATGCCGAACAGCTGATGGCGGAGCAGGGCTATCGAGGTCCGCAGGTCAAGATGCAGATGCTGAAGATGCTGATGCGCTCGATCATCAACGCCATCATTGATCAAAAGATCCACGCCGGAACGATGACCGAGCAGGAGGCGATGGACATGATGATGAACGTTGGTTTCCAGGAGGATGGAGAGGCGGCGGGCAAGTGGAGGCGCGCCAATCTGACTTCAGCTCAGCTGTCGACCTACTTCGTCGGGAACGCCGAGATCAACGACATTCGCGATGCGTATGAAGCCAAGCATGGCCCGATCACGGACTGGAAGGCCTTCCACGATCAGACACTTTCGTACGGGTCGCCGCCGGCGAAGTTCGTGAAGCGTTCGATGGGGCTCTGACGTGGCGCACGGCTGTGCCGTGCCGCCTTGCGCGTGTCGCGCAAGGTTCTTTCTCACTGACTCGCGGTTGAGCCTGGGCCAGTGCTGAATGGCCGCCAGGCCGGAAGAAGAGACCTTGCGCCATAGGCACAAGGCGGCACGGCACAGCCGTGCGCCCCAGGCAAGCGGTCCTTGCTATCTAATTCACGGAGTAGTCGATGCGTTCGATCGCCTCAAGCGCCGCCGGATCGTTCGGGCTGTATTCCAAGGCGTAGACGAATTCGTCGAGCGCGCGCATGGGGTCGCCTTTCTGAATGTAGATCCGGCCCAGGTTCAAGTACGGAAAATGGCGCGGTTCGTAGCGCGTGGCTGACTTTGCTGACTCCAGCCAGGGGATCGCGTCGTCGAGCTTGCCTTGCTGGACCAAGTACACGCCGATGTCGTTGTAGGGGTTCCCAAAGTCGGGGTCAAGCTGAATCGCGCGCTTGCAGTCGGCGATCGCTTTGTCGATCTCGCCTAGAAACGAGACCGCGTAGCCGCGATAGGTATAGCCCTCGGCTGTGGGCTCGACGTTGAGGCTTTCGTTGAATAGCTCCACGGCTTCGCTCACTTCGCCGGCGAGCAGGCGTTCAGCGCCTTCTTCCCACAAATCGCGAGCACGTTCGATTGTTTCCATCGGTGAACAGTTCACAGTCTAGCACTCGCCCGATCGGGGCTCTGGCGTGGTAATTTGGACCGCATGAGATTCCGCGCCTTCGTGTTGCTGATAGCGTCGACCGCCCTTGCCGGGGCGCAGCCGACGCCCGACGCGCTTCGGCAAGAGGCCGGGGAGCGCGTCGAGGCCCGCGCCAAGCAAGTGCAAGTCATCGTCGATTCGATGTTCAGCTTCTCAGAGCTGGGTTACGAGGAATTCGAGTCGGCGGGCTATGTCACTGGAGTTCTCGAGAACGAGGGTTTTCGGATTAAGCGGGGCGCGGCGGGCATGCCCACGGCGTTCGTTGCCGAATGGGGCTCGGGCAAGCCGGTGATCGGCTTGATGGCCGATATCGACGGGTTGCCGGAAACTTCACAGAAGCCTGGGGTGGCGCAACACGACCCGCTCATCGCAGGCGGCCCCGGGCATGGCGAGGGCCACAACGCCGGCCAGGCGGTCAACGTGACCGCCGCTTTGGTGGTCAAGGAAATGCTTGAAGCGCACTCGCTCCAAGGGACGATTCGGGTCTATCCCGGTATCGCTGAAGAGCTGCTCGGGAGTCGCACCTACATGGTGCGAGAGGGGCTGTTCAAAGACCTTGACATCATGCTCAGCGCGCACGTGTCGAACGCGTTTTCGACCAATTGGGGAATTCGCGGGCTGGCGATGGTGTCGACGCAGTACAGCTTCCACGGCGTGACGGCGCACGGCGCGGGGGCGCCCTGGAGGGGCCGTAGCGCGCTCGATGCCGTTGAGTTGATGAACATCGGCTGGAACTACCGGCGAGAACACCTGCGGCTGCAGCAGCGTTCCCACTACGTCGTCACTAATGGAGGCAATCAGCCGAACGTTGTCCCGTCTGAAGCGGCGGTCTGGTACTTCTTCCGCGAAGTGGACTATCCGCATGTGAAAGAGCTCCACGCCCTCGGCACGAAGATCGCCAATGCGGCGGCTCAAATGACCGATACGACGTTCACCGAACGCGTGCTCGGAGCGGCATGGCAAGGCCACTACAACAAGCCGTTGGCCGAGCTACTCCATGCGAACATCGAGCGGGTCGGGATGCCGGCTTGGGACCGCGACGATCAGTCGTTGGCGAAAGCGGTTCAGAAGTTGATGGGAGCTGACCAGGACGGGCTCCGGACCGAGACCTCTGCGTTGCAAGACGGGTCGACCACGGCTTCGGGGTCGGATGACATTGCCGAGGTCAGCTGGAATCTTCCGACGGTTAACTTACGCTACCCGGCAAACATCCCCGGCGCGGTGGCGCATCACTGGTCCTCGGGGATCGCCATGGCGACGCCGATCGCACACAAGGGGGCCACGGTTGGCGCCAAGGCTCAGGCCATGACGGCGATCGAGCTGTTCGCGAATCCCGAGCTGGTGGAGAAGGCTTGGGACTACTTCCGAGAGCAGACGAAGGATACGACCTGGGAGTCGTTGATCCCGCTCGATTCGCCTCCTCCAATCGAGGTCAACCGCGAGAAGATGGAACGTTTCCGGCCGCAGCTCGAGAAGCTCCGCTACGCCCCGGAGAAATTCGATACCTATCTCGAGCAGCTCGGGATCGAGTATCCAACGATCCCGTAGGGTCCGAATTCCGAGCACCCTGCGTGAGGTGAGCGGGGTGTCTGGGTCGTCCATGCAACGGGAAGACACCCCGCTGACGCAGGGTGCTCGGAACTAGGCCAGTGCATTCTCCACAACTTCACAGATTGGCGCGCCTTTACGGCGTACAGGCCGCGCATCGTGACGGCTTTCGCCGGACGCAACGGGTCTCTGATGATTCTTTGCTTGCGATCTTGCGGGCGCTGGGGGCTGAGTTGGACAAGCCTGCCGACGTGCCCGAAGCTCTTCGCGCGAAACAGATGTCGCGGTGGAGTGGCTTTGCTGAGCCGGTAGCGGTGTGCCGGCATGCTGGAGGCGCCTCCATTGACATCAGGCGTCCCGAGTCCGAGGCCGGCCTGGATGTCGAGTGCTGGTTGAACGTCGACAACGAAGAGCGCAGCTGGACGGCGCACGCCCAAACGCAACGATCGATCGAGCTCGACGAGGGGCGGCGCTTCGTCTCGCAGCGCGTCGTCATCCCCGGGCCGCTTCCGTTGGGCCATCACGAGCTTGAGCTGAAGTCGGGAGGCAGGGAAGCTGAGGTGCTGGTAATCAGCGCCCCCAGGCGTTGCTACACCCCTGGAGACGAGCGCCTGTGGGGAGTTTTTCTGCCGCTCTATGCCCTGCATACCGCGGAAAGCTGGGGAGCGGGCGACTTGTCGGACTTGGGCGAGCTGTTTGATTGGGTTCGCGGGTTGGGGGGCTCGATCGTTGGAACATTGCCGCTGCTACCGGCGTTGCTCGACGAGCCTTTTGAGCCAAGCCCCTACATGCCGGCAAGTCGGCTGTTTTGGAATGAGTTCTTCGTCGACCCAAGACGTACGCTGGAGTGGGATCATTCGCCTGAAGCGCGCGAGGCAGCTGACCGATTGACCATCGACGAGCTGCGTGGCTCGCCGTTGGTCGACTATCGGCGTCAGACCGCGCTGAAGCGCCGGGTCCTCGAGAAGCTTGCGCTTGTTGCCGACCCGCCGCCCCACGAGTCCCCGGGGCTGATTGCCTACGCGAAGTTCCGCGCCGAGGCCGAAAGTTCGAGGGACGATGGGTTGTCTGAGCGCTACCACCGTTATGTGCAACGAGTCGCCGAGGAACAGATCGCGGCGCTAGCCGAGCGCGCCGGATCGCCCGGCCTCTACCTCGACCTGCCGCTGGGCGTTCACCCGGCCGGCTTCGACGTTTGGCAGCGCCCGGATTCGTTTGCTCCGGCGGCCTCGGGAGGAGCGCCTCCGGACCGATTCTTTACCAAAGGCCAGAATTGGACGTTCGCGCCGCTGCATCCGGAGAGAATCCGCCAAGACGGCTATTCGTACTGGATCGATTGCCTCCGCCATCACTTCAAGCACGCGGGAATCCTCCGAATCGACCACGTGATGGCGATGCACCGGCTGTACTGGATCCCGTCCGGGGCCCAGGCCAGCGAGGGCGCTTACGTCCAATACCGGGCGGAGGAGCTCTACGCGGTCTTGTGTCTGGAGTCGCATCGACACCGCTGTCGTGTCGTTGGCGAGGACCTTGGGACCGTCCCCAAATACCTTCGGCGGCGACTGACCGACCACGGCATCGACCGCATGTACGTGGCCCAATTCAACTTCAGGGGCAAAGGGCAGGCCATGCGGACTCCGCCCGAGGCCTGCGTTGCCACGGTGAACACTCACGACACGCCTACCTTCGCGGCGTACTGGAATGGCGAGGACATCGACGACCAGGTCGAGTTGGGGTTGCTGCCGGCGGGGGAGGCGTCAGACTTCCACGACAAACGCGGCAAAGTTCGCGAGGCGGTTGCCAGTTTCCTAGAGACGCCCGCGTCTTCTTCTGATCGTGTGCTTCGCGCGTGCCTAGGCCGACTGGCGAAGTCCCCTGCCAAGAGCGTACTGGTCAATCTCGAGGATTTGTGGGGCGAGACTCAGCCCCAGAATACGCCTGGGACGGGAGCTGAGCGCCCGAATTGGCGGCGACGGGCGAAGCTCAGCTTGGAGGAGATGCAGGAGTCGGAGGAAATCAGCGGGTCTTTACGAAAGCTCGCCATCGCTCGCCGGGCCTCAGAGCGGCTCTGAAAACAGGCCGAAGGTGTAAAGGGCGGTTTCGGCGGCGATGGTGACGTACTGCTTGCCGTCAAGCTCAAACGTCATGGGCGAGGCGTAGACGAAGTGTCCGGTCTGGAAGTGCCACAAGTCTTCCCCTGTCTTCGCGTCGAGCGCGACCAGATTCCCATCGTCGTCCCCGCTGAAGACCAAACCGCCGGCGGTCGAGACCGTTCCCGCCCACATCTTCGCCGGGCCCGGCATGGGGTGCTCCCAGACCTTCTTGCCCGTCAGCGGATCGAGCGCCCGCAGAAACATCTCGCCCGGCTCGGCGGGGATCTGTTGACTGCCCGTGCCGCGGAAGCCCGTGGAAGGACGCCCGTCCTTCGCCGAGCTGGTGTAGATGTCGCACATCTCGAGCGTGACGACGTAGAACAAGCCCGTGTCGGGGTTATACGAGGGCGACATCCATTTACTGGCCCCGCGCACCGACGGGCAGACTCGAACTCCGCCGGTCGTGGGGCGCATGCCTGGGACCTCGATCGGCCGGCCCTTTGCATCGAGCCCGGTCGCCCAGTTGAGACGGTCGACGAATGGCGTGCCGAGTAGAAACTCCCCGGTCTCGCGGTCGAGCACGTAGTAGAACCCGTTGCGGTTGGCTTGGAGCATCAGCTTGCGGGGCTTGCCTTCCCAGTCGGCGTCGAGCAGAACCGGGGTTTCGTTGGCGTCCCAGTCCCACTCGTCCCATGGAGTGAACTGGAAATACCACTTCATCTCGCCGCTGTCGGCGTCGACGGCAACGACCGAATCCGAGTACAGGTTGTCGCCTTTACGGCGCGCGCCGTGGAAATCCGGCCAGGGGTTGCCGGTTGGCCAGTAGATCAGGTTCAGGTTGGGGTCAAACGAGCCGGTTGTCCAGGTCGGGGCGCCGCTCCATTCGATGGGGAAGCCGCCCCAGGTCTCGGAACCCGGCTCACCCTCGCCCGGCACGGTCCAGAAGCGCCAGTGCTCTTCGCCGGTGGTCGCCGAGATCGCTGCGATGAACCCGCGCTGGCCGGTTCCCCCGCCCCCGACGCCGACGATGATCTGGTCTTTGACCGCCAGCGGCGCCAGGCTCGACCAATAGCCCTCGGCGGCGGATGCGAATTCGTTCTCCCACAAGAAAGCGCCCGTCTTGCGGTTGAGGGCGATCAGGCGACAGTCGGACGTGATGTAGAAGACACGGTCGCCTACCAACGCCACGCCGCGAGTGAGCCCTTTGCGGCCTACGGTCTCCACTTCGTAATGCCAGATCACCTTCCCATTGCGAGCATCGAGCGCATAGACTTCGTCGGAGTTGGTGGCGTACATGACGCCCTGGTAGACCAACGGGACCGTTTCGAGCTTGCGCGCCCCAGGGATGTTGCGGACCCACTTGGCCACGAGCCGGTTGACGTTGCCGCGATGGATCTGATCGAGCGAGCTGTGACGTTGCGACGCGTAATCGCCGGCGTAGGTAAGCCAGTTCTCGTTCGGGCCCTTTTCGATATCTTGCTGGGTGACCTGAGCGCTGAGACACAGCGACAGCGCACAGAAGAGAAAGATGCTTCGGATGACCATGTCAGCCGGCAAGATAGCACGCGACGCCGACTACCTCAAACCGACGGGAGGCGACGCCTGGAGCCGCGACCGGGGGGGAGCGGTTGCCCGAGGCGGCTACGAAAATAGCGTTGGCGAGCAACCGCTTGCTCCCGCGCGCGGCTCCGGGGCTTCGGCCGCGCAAGCGGGGCTACTTACGGCGATGCGAAAACAACCACTGCTCGAGCTCGGGTTCTTCGTAGGCTCTATCCCAGACGGCGTGCCCAGCGCCTTTGTACTCGCTGTAGCGGGGCGATCGTCGGGCCGCCTCGAGCGCCTTGACCATCTCTCGCGAGCGACCCACTGGGACCACCTTGTCGGCGCTGCCATGGAAGGCCCACACAGGCGTGATGGTGTCAGCAACGTGTGTCGGGTCGCCGCCGCCGCATATCGCGACGGCCGCGGCGAAGAGGTTGGGGTGTCGGGAGATGCCGATCCACGTCGCGAAGCCTCCCATGGAGTACCCCGTCAAGTAGATCCGTCGATCGTCAATCGGGAGCTCCCGAGCCAGCTCCGGGATCATCTCGATCAACAGCTCAAGCGGCTCGGGATCGCCCGAAGCCGGCAAACGCCACTGTCGGACCCAGTTGTCGTGGCGCTTCGGGTCGACTTGTGGCGCCAAGACGAACGCCGGGTTGCGCGCTTGACGCTCAGGGTCCGTCCAGAACCCGGTCCCGATCCAGCGGCTGCCGGTGAGCTGCGAAAGATTGTCCGTGCCGCGGCCGCTGGCGCCGTGCAAGAACACGATGAGCGGAAAGGTCTTGCTGGGGTCATACTCCGGTGGCCGGAACAAGCGGTACTGGAGCTGCTCGCCGGCCGGGGAGGTGTACGTTCGCGCTTCGAATCCTTCGTAAAGATCGCCTTGGATTTTGGGCTTTGCCGGAGCCGGGAGCTTCGCGGGCTCGGGCGCTTCTGGCCGCCCGGCTTTGGCGATCGGCGGGAACGGCGTCGGCGCCGGCGCCGCGGGCGGAGGTATCGGCGCCCGCCTCGCTCGAGCTCCACCCCCGCAGCCCGCGGCCAGCAGAATTACCAAGCCGATAGCGAATCGAAAAAACATTGATCTCTTGAATTGTAGTAGCGCCGCAACGGTTCCGCGCTCCGCTTTGCGAGAATGACACTAGTGAACTACCTCCTCACCAACGACGACGGGATTGACGCGCCCGGACTGGCGGCCCTGAAGAACGTCGTGTCGGGCAACGGGAATTGCATCGTCGTCGCCCCTTCGGAGGAGCAGTCCGGGTGTAGCCACCGCACCACGACCAACGATCCCTTCAAGATCCACCAGGTCGACGAGCGCTGCTTCGCCGTCGAGGGGACTCCCGCGGATTGCGTTCGGGTCGGCTTGCATCGCTTCCGCGACGATTTTGAGCTCGTCCTCGCGGGAATCAACGCCGGCGGCAACCTCGGCGTCGACGCCTACCATTCGGGAACGATTGCCGCCGTGCGGGAAGCTGCGCTACACGGAGTCCCCGGGGTCGCCTTTTCGCACTACCGCAATCGAAAGCTGGCGCCCGCCGACTGGGATCGAGCCGTGCGTTGGGTCCGGCCGATTCTTAGCGATCTTGCAGGTCGTCCGTGGGAGCGCGGAACCTTGTGGAACATCAACGTCCCTTGCCTGGCGCCCGATGCTCGGGATCCAGATGTCGTTTTCTGCCCGTTGGACCTAAATCCGCTCCCGCTTGGATTTCGAGAAGAGGAGCCGCATACGTTGCGCTATCAGGGCGACTACCACAACCGCCGGCGCACGCCCGGTCATGACGTGGACGTGTGTTTTGGCGGCAGGATTGCCGTTACTCAGGTGCGGTTGGCTGGTTAGCAGGCCAAATCTTCGCGACCCATCTTGAAGCCCTGCAAGTTCCCCAGAACGGCCAGCGCGATGCGGTCTTGCTGGAACCAATCAGCCGAAATCTCGCGGATTTGATCAGCCGTCACCTGTTCGATTTGCTCGGTGATCTCGTCAAGCGTCGCGATGCGGCCGAAATATTTTTCCTGCCTGGCGAGGTTCGACATCCGACTAGATGTTGACTCGAGGCTCAGCATCAAACTGCCCTTGAGGTGGTCCTTCGCGCGACGAAGCTCGTCGTCTGAGACGAGGTTTTCCTTGAGATCACGAAACTCCGCCAGGACGTAGTCGACGACCTGACGAGCGCTGCTCAGCGAGGTTCCGGCGTAGACCGACATGCAGCCGGCGTCGGTGTAGAGGCTCAAGTCGGAATAGACCGAGTAGGCCAGGCCCTCGTGCTCCCGGATCTTCAGGAACAGCCTCGAGCTCACTCCGCCGCCCAGGATCGTACTCAGTACGTACGCCGCGAAGCGCCTTGGGTCCGCCATCGGGTGGGCCCCGACGCCAAGGGAGAGCTGGACCTGCTCGAGCGAGGGCTTGTCGCGAAACACCAGCTCGGCTCCTGGAGCTGGCGGTCTCCCGTTTTCAACCGTAGTACGGGTCGGCAAAACCCCGAAGCGCTCTTCGACCAGTCGGACAAGCTTGTCGTGTTCCAGTTGACCGGCGGCGGTGATCAAGAAGTTTTGCGCCTGGAAGGTGCGGTCGAAAAAGCTCTTGAGCCCGCTGCGCTCGAATCCGCTGACGGAGCCGGCGGTGCCGATGATTGAACGTCCCAGCCCGTGGCCCTTCCAAAAATTCTTCGAGAACAGATCGTGGATGAGGTATTCGGGGTTGTCCTCATCCATCTTGAGCTCTTCCAGGACAACGCCCTTCTCCTTTTGGAGGTCATCCTCTCGGAACGCGGGCTCGAGGACCATGTCCGAGACGATGTCGAGTGCGATGGGTACGTGCTCCCTCAACACCTTGACGGTGAACGCGAGATTCTCTTTGGTAGTGAAGCCGTCGAGATGTCCGCCGATACGGTCGGCGGCAAACGCGATGTCATCGGCCGAGCGGGTCTCGGTCCCTTTGAACACCATGTGCTCGGTGAAATGGGTGAGGCCGTTCTCTTCTGGCGTTTCGTGGCGGGACCCACGATCCACCCAGACGCCGACGGAAATTGAGCGCACATGCGGCATGCGCTCGGTCAAGATTCGCAAGCCGTTGGGCAAGACAGTCTTTTTGACTTGGTTTTCTTGGTCGAGAGTTTGCGTCAAATCAGGCCTACAACCACCGGCTTGTACGCGCGAACACGGACCCATGCTATCACGCACCATGCCAGCACGCGGACGCGGCAGCTTTGTAACTTATAGAATACGACGATGGGCCAAGCCCTTATCGGTCAGGAGCTTGGCGAGATCCAATCGTGCGTTGCCGAGCTGGGCCAGCCCGCCTACCGAGCTCGCCAGATTTATCGAGCGATCTATCGCGATCTCGACTCGGATTTGTTGGCTATCACGGTCTTGTCCGCCGCGTTGCGCGAGCAACTAGCGGACCGCTTCAACGTCAACGCCGTGCGCGTCACCGATCGGTTTCAGTCCATCGACGGGACGGTCCGCTACTTGCTTGGCCTCGAGGATGACAAGACGGTCGAGGCGGTCTTCATTCCCGAAGAGACGCGTGACACGCTGTGTATCTCATCCCAGGTCGGTTGCCCGGTTGATTGCAAGTTTTGCCTGACCGCCCTGATGGGCATCGAGCGGAACCTGACCGCGGGCGAGATCGTCGATCAAACGCTCACGCTATGTCGCGAGCACGGTCTCGACGCCCGCAAGCGCCAGCTCAACATCGTGATGATGGGGATGGGCGAGCCCTTACTCAATCTGGAGAACGTCAAGAAAGCTGTTTCGCTGATGTCCGATCCCGACGGGGCGGGTATACCGCTGAGGAGAATCACGGTCTCGACCTCGGGCATCGTCGGGAAGATCAAGGAATTCGCCGAGTGGGAAGGGCGGCCGAAACTGGCGATTTCACTCAACGCGAGTACTGAGGAGTCGCGGACTCGACTGATGCCGATCAACGCGAAGCACACGCTCGAACAACTGATCGAAGCTTGTGAAGCGTATCCGCTCAGGTCATGGGAAAGGCTGACGTTCGAGTACGTGCTGCTCGATGGGGTCAACGACGCGGACGCCGACGCGCGACGCGTGGTTCGGCTGCTTGCGAATATCCGAGCCAAGGTCAATCTGATTGCTTTGAACCCGGGACCGGGGATAGAGTTTTCAGCGCCCTCGCCCGAGAGGGTCGAGTCGTTTCAAAACATCGTGAAGCGAAGCATGCCGTGTTTCGTCCGCCGGCCGCGCGGCCAAGATATCTACGCCGCCTGCGGTCAGCTCAAGCGGACGCTCGAGGCGGCGTAGAGCGATGCCAGAGCTAGAACCGCTTGCTGCCGTGGCGCAGGCATTCTTGCCTGCTGCGCCGACATTCCTGTCGGCGTCCAGATCCGAACGGCGGCAGGAGTGCCGCCGCTGCAGGCAAGAATGCCTGCGCCACGAATGAACGCGCTGCTGAGAAAGCTCCGGAGCCTCGCTGCACGGCGGCTACCCGAACACCAGCAGGTCGCTCAGCGGGGCGAGGACTTGGCATTCGACCTACTTGTGGGGAAGGGCTACCGTGTCGTCGCCCGCAACTACAAGGCTCGAACGGGTCGAGGCGAGATCGACTTGCTCGGATGGGACGGCGAAATGCTCGCATGCGTCGAGGTCAAGACTCGGCGGTCGACCGACTTTGGTCGACCCGAGCGCGATGTCGACGCCCAGAAACGAGGCCACCTGATCCGGACGGCCTACGAGTACGCACGCCGCGCAAACATCGAGCCTCAGCGGCTACGCTTCGATATCGTGAGCGTTGTGCTCGAAAAGGAACCGCAACTTGAGCTCTACAAGGACGCATTCTCAAAACGCTCTGAAGAAAAAAGACGATTCCGCCGCTGAACTGCGAACAAGCATCGCGGGCGAGCCGGTCATCATCTCGCCCGGACGCGCGGCGAGACCGTCGGACTTTCGCCCGGGAGCGAAGCAGAGAGGCCCCTTCTGCCCTGGGAATGAGTCCGACACGCCCCCTGAGGTCTTTGCTTTACGTGATGAGGGCGTAGCGAACCAGGCAGGCTGGTCCATACGCGTTGTGCCGAACCTCTACCCCTTCTGTTCGGCGGATCCGACTGACCCTGCGTATGGCAGACACGAGGTGATCATCGATACTCCCGATCACCAAGCCGAGTTCGCTGATCTTGGACCGGGTCAGATCGCCCGGTGTTTAGAGGCATATCAGGCGCGACTCCTGGCCGCCCGGTCGGACCACAGGCTTGCGTACGCGTCGGTCTTCAAAAATCACGGCGAAGGCTCGGGGGCCTCGCGCAAGCACGCCCATTCGCAGCTCATGGCGACGACATTCGTGCCACCGCGCGTCGCGCGCGAGTCGACAGTGTCGGCGCCTGAAGAAAATACCGTGCTCAGCTGTGATAGGATTCGCGCGTTTGC
The DNA here is from genome assembly GCA_965247515.1 of Bryobacterales bacterium. Classification (GTDB taxonomy): domain Bacteria; phylum Acidobacteriota; class Terriglobia; order Bryobacterales; family UBA6623. The sequence goes on from OZ252029.1 coordinate 5,601,029, forward strand.
GCCACCGGCGTCGCGCTTTCCGTTTGAGCTGGCTGTCGGGCCAATTTCGCCTGAATCCGCTTTCGAGGACGCTGCCACTTCGGTGGTCCACGAGCTTGCCGGAGCGATCAGCTGCCTGCTCATGGCGATGAACCGGATGCTCGATCGTCCGGACTACCACTTGATGGTTTGTACGGCTCCTTTTCGGGGTGAAAACCGGGACTGCTACGGCTGGCGGGTCGAGATTGTGCCGCGACTCACGAAGGTCGCCGGTTTTGAATGGGCGAGCGGGGTATTCGTCAATCAACATTCGCCGGCGGCGGCGGTCGAACGCTACAGGTTGGCGCTGGGGGAGCAGTCCTGAGGTGCGCGATGCGCCGCCCAGGGGGATGAACACGGCCACCCCGGAGCCGCGCGCGGAAGCAAGCGGTTGCCCGAGAGTGCAACAGACGTTGCTCACGCGAGCTACCGCTCCCTTCTGGTCGCGGCTCTGGGAGCGCCGCTGGGTCAGCCGTCGGCGGGTTTTCGACGGGGCGCGACACTACAGAGAAACTCTACTTCGTCTTCATCACCCAAACGCCGTCCCAGTCCTTTGGCGGATCGGCTTTGAGCGCCGCGCAGCGATCGATATACATCCGCGGCAACGCGTCGTTCGGATTCAGCTGCTGCACCTTCTCGAAGGCGGTCGTCGCTTTCTCCCACTCTGCGTCGTTGTAATATTCACGACCGCTCTTGAAGTAACCAACCGCCTCCATCAGGTTAGGGTAGGTCTCTTTCGAGTGGAAATCTAAGACCTCGTGAACCCCCACCGGCTTGGTCTTGCCCTTCACTACGACGAAGTCGATCTCACGGATTTGATAGGTCCCCTTGAGTTGAGCGTAGGTGAACTCACTGATCAGGATCTTCGCTGAATACTGCTTGCAAGCGCTCTCGAGGCGTGCGGCCAAGTTCACTCCGTCGCCGATCATGGTGTAGTCCATACGCTTGGGTGAGCCTATGTTCCCCGCCACCACAGGACCGCTGTTGAGACCGATCCCCATGTGAACCGGGAGTTGCCCATTGTCTTCGCGCACGACGTTCCACTCGTCGAGGCTGCGCATCATCGCGATCGAAGCTCGCATAGCCCGATCCGGGTCGTCATCGTGCGCCAGCGGTACGCCGAAAGCCGCCATGATCGCATCGCCGATGAACTTGTCGAGCATGCCCTCCTCGACCGTGATGCAATCGACCATGATCGTGAAATATTCGTTGAGCAAGGCGACGATGCCCTGCGGACCGAGCTTTTCGGAAAGCGTTGTGAAGCCGCGCACGTCTGAGAACAGCACCGTCGCATCGACGCTCTTACCGCCAAGGATGTCTTCTCCGCCGGCCAGCAGTTGGTCCGCCAGCCCGGGATCCATGTAGCGCGACATGGTCGACTTCATGCGCTTCTCGGATGAGATGTCCTCGATCATGACCATCGAGCCAAGACTCTCTCCCTCAACGCCGCGCAGGGGCATCAGCGTCACGTTGGCCGAGGTCAACTCTTCGGCGAACTCCCATGCTCTGGTCCATGACGACGACTTGCTCTTTGGTCTCTTCGACAGTCTTGAGCCGTTCGACGACCCAACCGTTCTTGCCCGTGAAGAACTCGTCGGCTTGCTTGCCAACGATGTCGTCAATCGTGCACCTGGCGATTCGTAACCCGGAGGCGTTGCAGGTGACGATCTTGTTTTCCTCGTCGATGGTGATCACGCCGTTCGACATGCTTTCGAGCATCGACTCGTTGTACTTCTTGATGTTGTGAACGTCGTCGAAGAGTTTGGCGTTTTCAAGCGCGATCGAGACCTGAGCGGTGAACGCCTTGAGACGCGTTTCGTCGTCCGCGGTGAACGGTCCGCCGACTTTATTGAGGGCCTGGGTGGCGCCGATTACTTTGCCCTCTTTGTTGACGACAGGGACGCACAGAATCGATCGCGTGAAGTAGCCCGTCTGCTTGTCGAACGCCGGGTTGAATGTCAGATCAGCGTAGGCGTAGGGGATGTTCACCGACTTGCCGGACGAGAATACGGCGCCCGCAATACCCGCGGTGTTGGGCAGCCGGATCTCGCCGATGCCGTCGCCCATCGCGACTCGCGAAAACAACTCTCCGGTCTTCTCGTCATTGAGGAAGAGCGTGGCGCGGTCCGCATTCAACATACGGGTGGCCTCCTTCATCACGCGCTGCAGCAAAGAGCCCAATTCCAACTCGGAGGTAATGTCGGAGACCATGTCCAGGAACTGCATTTCCTGTTCGCGGTCTTTCTTCATACGCTCGACGAACTGCGTGCTCTGCAGCGATACGGCCGCCTGGGTCGTGATCGCCTCGAGGACTTGTAAGTCTTCGTCGCTGAATTCGCCTTCCAGTTTGTTCAGGCATTGGACAACACCGATGATCTCGCCCCGGAACGTTCTGATCGGAACACAGGCGATGCTCTCGGTCGTGAACCCCGTCTGTTCGTCAACGGCCGGGTCGAAGTATTCGCTCGAGTAGGCGTCCTTGACGAGCAGTCCCTCGTTCGTGGTGAACACGTGACCGGCGATACAGGCTGTATTCGGAATACGGATCTCACGTCGCAGGTTTCCCTGCGCGACTCGCGAATAGAGCTCACCCGAGGAGGCGTCGTTCAGGAACAGAGTGGCGCGCTCGGCTCTGAGCTCGAAGCTGACCATCTCAACGAGCGCCGCCAATATCTCGTCGATCGACGAGATGCTCGCCACTCGGCGAGACACGCCGAGCAGCATTTCTGACTTTTCGAGCAGCGCTCCGGTTTCCTTGAGCGTGCGAGTGGCTTCGTTAGCCATCGTGTACCTCCTGGCCGACGGCCCTTCCGACTTCGAGCTCGGCGCGCAGCTCGACGATCGTTTGCCTGAGTTGGTTGATCTCGTCGCGGGCGGCGCGGTTAAGCTCGTCTACGGTCTGCTCGTGCGTGAAGTCACGAGCCTCGGCGTTTTCACGCTGTGCGCTGACGATTTTTCGTAGCTGCTGGATTTCACTGAATCCCTTCGAGACGGCGTCCTGCACTTCCTTATCCTTTTCAAACCTGATCTTCTCGAGCTGGTCGCGTAGCGCTTGGACAGCTTTCTCCAATTGCCGGTTCTCGTCCCTCGACTTCGAAATCGCCTGTTGCCGATCGCGTTCCATGTCGACGCGCTGAGCCATCATCTCATCGCGCAACTCGACGATCGTCTTCTGCAGCTGGCGATTCTCCGCATGAGCCTTGACCGCCATTTCTTGAACCGCGTTGTCCTTGGCGTGGGCCGCCGCGGTGAGCTCGTCGCGCAAGGCGACAATCGTTGCCTTGAGTTGCCGAATCTCGTTATTCGCCGCCGAGACCGCCTGCTGAATCTCGCGGGCCTTCTCGAACGCCTGCGCCTCGAGCTCGTTGCGCAAGGCCGCGATCGTCTCCCGAAGGTGATGTCTCTCTCGCTCTTGCTCGGTCATTGCGGCGCTGTGACTTGGGGGGGATAAGTATCGTAGCGCATGCCGAACCCGGTGAGCCCCGAACGCAAGTGAGCCGGTACATTGCGGCGCTCTTGGGGTCGTCAATCACTGTACCCTCTCACTGGCGTTCGGGGCTCACTGGCTAAAATAGTCCGTCATGGGGAAGAAGCTGCTCACAATCGTGCTGGTTGCAGCCGGGTGTTTAGGGGCGAAGGAGCATCTCAACGTCGTCCTGATCATGGCCGACGACGTGGGTCGCGAATGCTTTAGCTCCTACGGCAGCAAGCAATACTCGACGCCCCGCATCGATACGCTCGCCGATCGTGGAGTGCGTTTCACTCAGGCGCATTCGAAACCGCTGTGCACGCCGAGCCGGGTCGCGATCATGACCGGCAACAGTAACGCCCGCAACTATGTCGACTTCACTGTGATGGCGCCGGGCCAGTACACCATCGCCGACCTGTTCCGCGGCGCCGGCTACCAGACCGCCATCGCCGGCAAGTGGCAGCTCCACAGTAACGAACGAACGGTGGGCGTACCGCCCTACAAATCCGGCTTTCACAGCTATCTGCTTTGGAACACGCCGATCACCGAGCGGAATCGCTTCTGGGAACCGAGCCTTGATCACAACGGCCGCATCATGCCCGTCACGGAAAACGACTACGGCCCGGACCTGTTCGCGGACTTCGTGATCGATTTCATGGAGCAGAACCGCGACGAAGATTTCTTTGTCTACTACCCCATGGCTCTCGTCCACAGCCCGTTTCTGCCGACGCCTGACAGCCCCGATCGCAACCTTAAGGACCCTCAGAAGAACTTCGAGGACATGGTCAATTACATGGACAAGACCGTCGGCCGGCTATCGGACAAGATCGAGTCACTGGGGCTCCAAGACGATACGCTGATGATCTTCACCGGAGACAACGGCACCCATCGCAGCTTGACGTCGACGCTCAACGGGGTCACGATTCCCGGTGGTAAGGGCAAGACAATCGACTACGGCACGCACGTCCCGCTGGTTGTTTGGGGCGCGGGCGTCAAGGGCGGGCGGGTCGTCGACGATCTGGTCGACCATACCGACATTCTGCCGACCATCGCCGAGATGGCCGGGCTCAAGCTGCCCGAGAACGAGATCTTCGACGGCCGCACCTATGCCCCCCAGCTGCGCGGTGAACCCGGCGACCCCCGCGAGTGGATCTTCTGTTACTACTTTCCCCGCCCATACAACGAGAAGTTCGGCCCTCCCGGCAATCAGGCCGAGATGCGTTTCGTCTGGGACAAGCGCTACAAGCTATACGACGACGGCCGGATGTTCGACGTTGTGGCGGACGTTGAGGAGAAGTCCCCGCTGGCGATGGAGTCGGCGCCGGAGGCTCGAGGGAAGTTGCGCGCCGCGTTGGACTCGATGCCCAAGCGAGGGGAGCTGATCAAGCGTTAGTAACAAGTTTGCGGGTTCCGGGGCGCAGGTCAGCGGCCGCCTCAAGACCCGGTGCTCGAGTAGTTTCGGACGCCCTTATTCCAAAGCCACACGGAGAACGTCAGCGTAACGACCGCAACCACCGGCAGCAGAAACATATACACCTCGTACCGCTCGCGGCCCAGAAGGTTCGCCGCCGGATAGAACCCCGCGAAAGCGAATGGGACGATCCAGCTCAACAGGAACTTGATCAGCGGGTTGTAGATGTCGAGCGGGTAGCGCCCAAACGCCAGCATGTTGTAAACCGGCGGGATGACTCCGACGCGGTCTTCGACCCAGAACCCGATGCAGGTCAATGCAAGAAAGACGCCCAGGTACACGACCAGTCCGGCCAGGGCGGCAATCAGAACCAGTGCGGCGCCGAGCCAGTCAATCTCGAGCCCCAACCGGGCGGCGGCGTACGCCACGATCGCGGCCCCGACGACGGCATCGCTAAGCGACTCGAGCCGGAACTGCTCGGTCATCACCTGGAACAGAGAATGCACCGGTCGCAGCAGGACTCGGTCGAACTTGCCCTCGACAATGTAAAGCTGCCCGAAATAGTAGAGATTAACGCTAACGGCGTTGAACAAAGCCAGCGGTATTAGCCCAAAACCATATAGGAATAGGATCTCGTCGTAGGTCCAGCCCGCGATGACAGGCGCCTTGCTGAAGAACAGATAGACCAGCAACAGCCCAAACGCCGTCGCCACGAGCGTTGCGATTACCGACACGATGAAGTCGGTTTTATAGGCCAGACGCACCTTGGCGTACTGCAGCAGGTAGTGCCAGAACAATCGCCAATAGCGGGCCATTAGCAATAGCGCTCGAGTAGGTCGAGAACCAGCCGCGCCCGCCGCACCCGCTCGCGAGAGAGGCGAATCGCGGTGTCTTCGATGTGGGTTCCGCTGGGGTAGATATCGGGGGAATTGCGCAGACCCAGCTTGACGTAGAGCGGAGCGCCGACGCGGATGAATTCCGGGATCTCGTAGTGGCGGACGAACCCGCCGATGTTGTCCGGCGCCTCGACGTAGAAGTCGATCGGAGCGTCGATCGCCTGGCGGATCGCGGCTAGCTGTGGGATGGTCAGATCCGACGGAACGTTGATCGTGGTGGCGCCGAGGTCTTCGAGCACCCGCGCGGAAGCGGGATTCGCCGGGGCCATCATCACCGATGTCTTGATGATCAGGTCGGCCGGAAGCTCGCCGCCCTTCTTGAGCCGGTCGATCACGGCGATGAGGCCAATATCGGAGACCAGGACGCTGTTGACGCCAAGCCGGACCGCTCGTTTCACGTCCTCGAGGGCGTAGACGATTTGGTCGGTTCCGCGCAGACTCAGTCCCAGGCTCTTGCCGGCCGGGGTGTAGACCTGCGCGCCGATGTCGAACGTCGCGCGGGGCCCGACGAAGAGGTTGACCTCGATGTTCTCGCGCCGGCCGATGGCGGCCATCTCGCGGATTTCATCGTCATCGAGCATCATGATGCCGCTGCCTTGGCTGATGCGATGGACCGGGACTCTGCGCTTTTTCGCCTCTTCCAGAAGGGCTTCGAAGACTCGCGGGCCTTCGGTGCTCGGGATCTCGATCTTGTAAGCGTCCCCGTCAGGAAAGCGCTTCTTGGAGCTCGGCGCGGGGGCCGGATCCTCGGAGGGCCAACCGTGTTTAGCGAGAGCTTCGCGGGTTTCGTTCATGTCACCTTCAACCCCTCGCGATCGATTCGCGGAAAGCGCACCTCGCTGGACTGCCCTACCTTTTCGAACTCGTCCGATACGTGACCGACAACATGCTCCGAGCCTGTTTCGAAGAAGACCAGCATTGACGGTCCAGCGCCACTGAGGGCGCATCCTAGCAACCCCGGCGCTCGCAGTTTAAGAATCGCCTCCATTCCGGGCACTTGAGCGGCGCGGAACGGCTGGTGCATCCGGTCGGCCAGGGCCTCGGGAAAAACGTCTTTGCTGCCCGTTGCCAGCGCCGCGACCAGCAGCGTCGCACGCTGAAGGTTGAACACGGCGTCTTCCTTGGGGTAGCACTCCGGCAGGACCGCGCGCATCTCGCTCGTCGGCAGCTCGAAGTTCGGTGTGACAACCGCGATCGAAAAGCTGTCGGGAACCTCCAGCCGAACCGCCCGCGTAACACCGTCGGCGCCGATGGCGGCTGTCGTCATAGAGCCAAGCACCGCCGCGGCGACATTGTCGGGATGACCTTCGATCCGGGCGGCTTCGTCAAGCAGCCGGTGCTCGTCCCAGCCCAGCTCGAGGGCTTCGTTCGCGATCGCAACGCCGGCGGTCAGGGCGGCGGCGCTCGACCCCAGGCCCTTGCCGATCGGAATCTCGTTGACCGCCTCGATCGCCAGAGGCGGCATCGTTTTGCCCAGGCCTTGGGCGACGCTCATAGCGGTCTGCCAAATCAGATTGGACTCATCGAGCGGAACCTTGTCGCTGTCGAGACCCCAAGCCGTGATCCGAAGCTCTTCCGCCGGCCCGAACCGGCAGGTCAAGAAAATCTCGAGCGCAAGGCCGAGCGTATCGAAGCCGGGGCCAAGGTTGGCGCTCGACGCGGGGACCCGCACTGTCCGCTGGGGCGACACGAAGCCCCGATTATATCTTTGGCTGTTGCTGCGTCGCGCAGTGGACGGACCCGAATCCCCAGACCAGGTCGACGCTGGGGAAGCCGATGACCTCGCGGCCTGGGAACGCGTTGGAGAGGATATTGAGGGCCGTCCGGTCGTTGGGGTCGCTGAACATCGGGACCAGCACGAGCCCGTTGGCTACGTAGAAATTAGCGTAGCTGGCGGGTAGGCGCTCTCCTCGGAAGTAGAGCGGCCGGGGCGAGGGCAGTTCGATGACCTCCACGCGCGGCTTCAGGCGCGCGATGTTGCCGGCCCCAACCGCCACGACGACTCCCGGCGAAACGAACCGGGCAACGTCATCGACATGGCCGTGGGTGTCGTCGCCCTTGATTCCGGCGCCCAGCCAGATGGTTTCGCGCACTCCGAGATATTTTTCGAAGATGGCCTCGTAGTCTTCACGGGTGAAGCCGGGGTTGCGCTGTTGAACCTTGCTCAACAGGCATTCCTCGGTGGCGAGGAGGGTCCCTTGGCCGTCTACGTCGATTGCGCCGCCTTCGAGGACGACCCGGCGGCCGTTCCAAGTTGGTTTGACGGCCCGCGCTTTCGCCGTCTTGGCGATACGCTCAGCAACGAGCTCATCGCGGGAGTAGTTGGAGTACTTCGCCCAGGCGTTGAAGCGCCAGCAGACGGCCTCGAGCTTCGAACCGCGCCGGACAAAACTCGGCCCGGAGTCGCGCAGCCAAGAGCGGTCGGTCTCGAAACGAAGGAGCGAAATGCGCGCCAGATCCGCTCCGCCGTCGCGCAGCATGCGGGTCGCACGAGCCTCGGCGCGCTGGCTTTGGACAACGATCGAGACATCTTCGAATCGCGCCAATTGTCGAACGATTTCGACGTAGACCCAGTGGATCGGGGCTAGTTTCCCAGGCCAATCGGAGGCGTTGTGGGGCCAGGCGAGCCAGGTGCGCTCGTGCGGCTCCGATTCGGCCGGCATGCGGGGTTCGGCTAACATTGGGCGAAAGGCGTTATTCTAGCCTTTGCGAGTGTTGCGAACACTGCGAATGGCGCGACCGTTACGAATGGTTGGATTGGCGTTGGCATCGGCTTTGGGGGTTCTCCCGGCCCAAAACTTGATCACACTCGAAGACGCCATCGCGACCGCCCGCGAGAATCGCCCAAGCATCGCCGCGGCCCGCGCGGAGGCCGAGGCCGCCGCGGCCCGTGTTCGCCGGAACAGGGCGGCCTACTATCCCCAGATCGGCTCCAGCGGGCTCGCCAAGGCCGGCCTCTCGGGCTCAATGAACGGCCTAGAACCGGTCGGCATCGCCAACTCCCCCTTCTTCCGCAATTTCGCTGAAGGAATCCACGTTTCACACCCCGGCCTAGACGGCGGGCGGGTCAAGTATTCAGTTGAGCACGCCCGTGCCGAAAGCGCAGCCGCCCAGGCCGAGCTCGCGGCAACCGAGGCCGACGTGGGGCTCGAAGTCGCGGACGCGTATTTCGAAGTTCTGTCGCAAATCGCCCGGCTCGAAGCGGCCAACCGCAATGTCGAAGGTCGAGAGGCGACCCAGCGCCAGGCCAAGGCTTTCTACGAAGGCGGGCTACGCTCGCGGGTCGACTACGCCTTGGCGCAATCGGCCGTGGCGCAAGCTCGAGTCGAGCAATCGAACGCCGATAGCGGCCGCCAAATCGCCCAAGTCAAGCTGCTGCGGGCGATGGGTCAGCCGCTCGATCAGGGGCTAGAAGTGGACCAGCCGGCCCATCGAGACGACAATCCAGGCTTGGACGAGCTGCTCGCCGAGGCCCGCGAAAACCGGCCCGACCTCGCCGCCGCCCGCGCCCGCCGAGACGCCCAAGAAATGTCCGTCAGGCGCGTCGAAGCGCAATACAAGCCCTCGCTGTCGATGTTCTTCAGCGGCGGTTGGGCGCGCTTCAACCCGCTCGTGCTCAGCAGCCTGACGTCGGTCGGGGCCGGACTCGCCGCCCCGCTGTTCACCTTCGGCAAGCGCCGCGCCGAAATCGACGAGGCCGAGGCTCATCTGCGCCGTATGGACTATCACGTCGAGGACCTGCTCCAACTGATCGAGCTTGATGTCCGGGTCGCGCACAGCCAACTTCAGGCCGCATCCGAGGTGGCGCCGCTGATCGCGATCGAAGTCGGAGCGGCCGGGGACGCTGTTCGCTTGGCGCGAGCTCGATATCGCGAACAACTTGGGTCCGCCGTCGAGGTGACTCAGGCCGAAGCGGCCCTGGCCAATGCGGAGGCGAAAGCCGCCAAAGCCCGCTATGCTTTGGGCGCCGCGCAAGCCCGCCTGGACCACGCCGTTGGCCGCCTCTGACGTACTACACTAGGGCCGTCATGACGAACGCCCCTATGTCTACCCGCACAGCCGCATCGGAGCCTTCTCCGAGCACCCTGCGTGAGCGTGAGCGGGGTGCTCGGAAAGCTGCGAATCCGCTAGAATCACCGTCATGCGACTCACTGGCGTCCTCCTCGCGATCCTCCTTCCAAGCGTTGTCTCGGCGGAGATCAAGATCGGTCTAATCGGCCTCGACACCTCGCACGTCGTGGCGTTCACTAGAATCCTGAACGACCCCAACAACCCCGACCACGTGCCTGGCGCTCGGGTCGTCGCCGGCTACAAGGGCGGGAGCCCGGATATCGAGAGCAGTAGGACTCGCCTCGAAGGTTTCACGGCTGAGCTGCGCGACAAGTGGGGCGTCCAAATCGTCGATGACATCAAAACCCTGTGTTCGAAGGTCGACGCGGTCTTGCTTGAAAGCGTCGACGGACGCAAGCATCTCGCGCAAGTCAAGCCGGTTTTCGAAGCCGGCAAGCCCGTCTTCATCGACAAGCCCCTGGCGGCGTCGCTCGCCGACGCGGAGGAGATCGCTCGGCTGGGCAAGAAGCATGGCGTCGCTTGGTGGAGCGCGTCGAGTCTGCGTTATTCGCCGGCCGTCGAAGAGGTGAAGGTCGCTGGACTGACCGGCGCGATTTCCTGGGGCCCCGGACCGATCGAGCCGACCCACGAGCTTGATCTTTCCTGGTACGGAATCCACGCCTTCGAGCTGCTCTACAGCGTGATGGGAACCGGATGCGTTCGGCTACGGCGGAACTACACCGAGGGCGCCGACGTGATTGTCGGCGAATGGTCGGACGGCCGCATGGGAACGGTACGGACGATCCGCGAAGGCAAACGAGGCTACGGCGTCGTCGCTTTCGGGGATGAGGTCAAAGTTTCGCAAAACGCCAGCGGGTCATACAAAGATCTGCTCGAAAGAGTGGTGAAGTTCTTCGAAGAGGGCAAGCTGCCCGTGCCGAACGCCGAGACCCTCGAGATCTTTCGGTTCATGCACGCCGCGCTTGAAAGCAAGCGAAACGGCGGGAAGGTCGTCGAGCTGCGCTGAGATCGCTTGGCGGGGTATGCAACAATAACGCTGGATCGTAAGCTGATTTTGAAAATCCGAGCCAGCGCTCGGTGGGCGATTGCCATCATCGCCGGATTCGGACTGACCGCCGGCGCGTCAGCCGGAGCGCCATCAAAGAAAGCTGTTTATCAAGGCGGCACCCTCACGTCTGTGGAAACTCTGTCAATAGGCAGCGTGTCGGCGCTCGACTCTGAGAGCTTCGTTTTTCAGCATCCCGCCGGAGCCCTAGAGATCCCCTACGGGCAGTTCAACGCGCTCGAGTACGGCCAGAAGTCGACGCGCCGTTTAGGGCTGGCGATTGTGGTCTCACCGCTGTTTCTTCTCACGAAGAGGCGGCGGCACTTTCTCACACTGAGCTATGTCGATGATGATGGCCGCCAACAGGCCGCGGTTTTCGAATTGGGAAAGAAAATCGTCCGGACGACACTGGCGGGCCTGGAGGCGCGAACCGGCTTGAGGGTCGAGTACGAAGACGACCAGGCAAGGAGAGCTGCGGGTCAATGATTCATCTAGTCACAATCGTTGGTCTCACCTTTTGCATGGCCGCTCCCGCGGCTGACCCGCCGGCCGGGAAGCTCGCCGACCGCCAGCTGGTCAAGCTCCTCGATGTCCGTACACTCTATGTCGACTCGTTGGGCGGAAAGGAAGCCGGCTCATTCCGAGACCTCGTGATCGGATCGGTCCAACGCACGGGGCTCTTCATTCTCACTGAAGACGAGGCCAATGCCGACGCATTCTTTAGAGGTTCGGCTGAAGACCTGATCTTCCAAGACTACGAGCGCTACCGCACGGGTCTAAACGTCAGGGGAGCGGCATCGGGCAGTAAGCGCGCGAGCGGGGAATCGGAGTACTTTTCGTCCAGCGTGGGCATTGGAGATACCGAGGACGCCTCCTCGCGCAATCGGAAACATGAGGCGTTGGCGGCCGTTCGGATTGTCCTGAAGAACGGCGAAGTCGTCTGGTCGACCACCCGTGAGAGCATGGGCGCGCGGTATCAGGGGTCCGCCGCCCATGTGGCGGAGCAGGTTGCGCGGGACTTGGAGAAAGCGTATGCGCGGGCGCGAGAGCTGGCTGAAGAGTGAATGGCGGCTAGCGGTTCAATACTCTTCACTTAAGGCCGAATTGCAAGTCTGAATGCGGAACCCGCTCCCTTGCGGTCGCGGCTCTGACGGATCTTCCCCCCGCCAGCGAGCAGAGTTTCGCCGCCAACTTCCTGAATTCGCGTCGGTTATGGGATGGATCGGGCGATCGGCGTCTGTCTACAGGTTACATGTGCGGCAGCGAAACCCCCAACGCATTGAGGATTTCTGTTTGGCGGGCGTCGGGAATCGGCAGCCGTGTGACGCTGGTCTGCTCATCCACTCGATATTCCAATAGACACAGTCGCCCCAACGCCGCCAGCGCGTCCGGCAAGGTGATCGCGTGCGGGTCGTCGTCGGTCGTGCCAAACGCCGCTTGTATCCGCCGTTCCAATTCGCGGCTCAGCTTCAACGCCAGCATGCTGCACAACACATGTCCTCGGGTGCGGCTTTCTTTGCGCACGAAGATCGGCCGCACCTCGAGCAAGCCCGTCTTCAGCTGCCGAAAGTCGCGCTCCACCCGCTGCAGGCTCACGTAATGGTCGTGCACTCTTTGGCCGCTCATGCGCTCGGAGGCGACATCGGTCACGACCACGTAACAGCCCGCCAACTCCAGCGCCTGCTCGATCGCCGCCTGCTGGCGCTCGACGACCAGCGTACGTCCCTGCAAGCGCAACTCGACCAATTCTGTCAGCTTGTGACGCGCCAGCCAGGGCTTGAGCTGGCGCAGTCCGGCCGCGGGCTCGCAACGGGAAGAGGCCGTGACTTTCTGGTTGCGTCGGTCGAGCTTGCCTCCCAGCTTGGCCAGCTTGTCCTCGAGCCGCTGCCGTTGCCGTTTGGCTTCGGACGCGTTGAGGCGCAGCACATAGCGCACGCCGTCGGCTTCGACCTCGCAGACTTGTTCAGCGAACAGCTCCAGTTGCAGCACCCCTTCGCTCAAGCGCCGCCGAATCTGGGGATCGGTCAGCGCCGTGATGTAGCGCAGCCCGGCCTCCCCCAGCGCCTGCTTGCCCTTGCTCTTGACCATCCCGCGGTCGCCGACGAAGACCAACTCCTCGACTCCGAACTGCTCTTTGACGATGCGGATCTGATCCGGCACGGTCGTCGGATCGTTGCGGTTGCCGGCAAACACCCGCACCGCCAGCGGCTCGCCCTGGTCATCGGCCAGCAGTCCGATCACAATTTGCTTCTTGCCGCGCTTGCCGTCGCGATTGTAGCCGTACTCGCCCAACGCGTTGTGCAGGCCTTCGAAGTACGAGCTGGTGACGTCGTAGAGCAGCAAGCTGGGCGGGGCTCCGCGGCGCTCGAGGTAGTAGCGGTATAGCGCTTGCTCGATCTTCACTTGGCGGGCGCTCAGATCATCGAGGGCGGCGTAGAGGTCGTCTTCGTCGAAGGCGCCCAGACCCAGCACTTCTGCGACGGCCTGATCGGCGGCCCAGCGCACGGCCGAGAGCCGCGATCCTTGGTGGGCCAGGCGCGCCAGCACCAGGAACAAGGCGAGTTTGGCGGCCCGCGTTCGACCCAGCGCGGCGGTCAGGCCCAGCTCATCGGCGAGTTGCTTGAGCGCGAAGAGCAGGCCAAAGACGGGGCCGCAGACGGGAGTGGCGGGAAGCTGATCGAACTCGCCGCGGAGGGCGCGCCGGAGGGCCTCGACGCGGACGGGGCGCCAGCAGGAGAGGTTGGCGAGGGTGCGTTTTTTGACTCTGCCGTTTTGGCGGAAGGATTCGCGCAGCAAGACGGCGGGCGGCGAGTTGCGATTGGGGACGGACTCAACATACATGGGTATATTATATCACAAACAACACAATGAATAAACGATACAATAGCATAATACATGGGTACACTAAAAGCGCCCCCAAACGTGTTAAAGCCAAGCAAGCCAAGCAGTTAGCCCGTCAAACGAGCCTTCCGCTGGGGGGAAGATCCGTCTGACGCCCGCCTAATAGCGTTTGAATCGCAACGTCAGAGCCGCGACCGCAAGGGAGCGGGTTCCGCATTCAGATCGCGCACCGCCACACCGCAAAAGCCTTAAGTAACGAGTAATGGGGGCTAGCGGCCCCGCGACGGTCCTAACGCAGTCCGGCCGGAATCGACCGTAATCGTCTCGCCCGTGATGGCCGTCGCGTCGGCGGCCAGGAACAACGTCACCTGGGCGATCTCCTCGAAGCTCGCCAGCCTCCCGAGCGGACTGCTCGCCTCGCTGGCGTCAAACGCCTCGGCCGTCCAGCCGGCGAAGCGCGTCCGTACGTGGCCCGGCGCAATCGCGTTCACCCGAATGTCTGGGGCCAGCACGCGAGCAATTCCCTTCGTCAAATTGACCAGCGCTGCTTTCGACGCCGAGTAGATCAGCGAGCTGCCGCCGGCGGTGAAGGCAGACGCCGACGCATTGTTGATGATTGCCCCGCCCCCGTTCTTCCGCATCAACGGAGCCGCCTGGCGGATGCAGTAGAACGGCCCGCGCAGGTTCGTATCGAGCGTGCGATCCCAGATCTCGTCGGTCAACAGATCGAGCTTGCGGTGGGGAGTGACTTTGCTCCAACCGGCGTTGTTGACGAGGATGTCGAGACGCCCCCAACGCTGCTCGACGTCGCTGGTCATGGCCTTCACTTGTGACTCGTCGACGTGGTCGGCTTGGTAGGCGATCGCCTCGCCGCCAGCGGCCGTAATCGCCTCGGCAACGGACTCGGACTCCTCTTTCGAGGCCCGGTAGTTCACCACGACCTTTGCGCCCTCTTGACCGAAAAGTTCGCAGATTCCGCGCCCCATTCCGGTGCCGCCGCCAGTAACGATGGCCACTTGTCCTTTGAGTTTCATTGCCGCTCCGAGCCCCCATTGTACGCGCGGCAATCACCGCCGAACCGGTATTGGAGCCGCGCGCGGGAGCGAGCGGTTGCCCGCCAACTCGACTCTCGTTGCCCGCACGGACAACCGCTTGCTCCCGCGCGCGGCTCCAGCGCATCCGCACGGCGTCGGTTCGGGGCGAATGCCCAAGGTGTGCTTGCGGAGGGTGCCCCGGCGCGGCTAGAGTGGAGGTCGATGGGAAAAACCGCGTTGTTGTTTCCTGGCCAGGGTGCACAGTCCCCTGGGATGGGGTCGCAAGTGGCTGAAGATTTCGTTTCCGCTCGAGCCGTATTCGACCAAGCGGACCAGGCGCTCGGGTTCGCGCTCTCCAAGTTGTGCTTCGAGGGTCCGGCCGAAACACTCACCCTCACGGAAAATACCCAGCCGGCGATCCTTACCTGTTCGATCGCCGTCCTGGCCGCCGCGCGCGAGAAGGGGCTTGAGGCGGACTACGTTGCCGGCCATAGCCTCGGAGAGTACGCGGCCCTGGTTGCGGCGGGCGCGATCGATTTCGCCGACGCCGTGAAGCTCGTGAGGAATCGCGGCCGTTACATGCAAGAAGCCGTCCCCGCGGGAGTCGGCGCCATGGCCGCAATCCTGGGACTCGACGCCGCCAAGGTCGGCCAGGTCTGCGAGCAGGCGGCTGACGGTCAGGTAGTCAGTCCCGCGAATTTGAACTCGCCCGGTCAGGTTGTTATCGCGGGTCACACCGAAGCTGTTACGCGCGCAGCGGCGGCGGCCACCCAGGCCGGGGCCCGCAAGACCGTCATGCTGAACGTGAGCGCGCCGTTCCACTGCGCCTTGATGCAGCCCGCGCGAGACCGGCTCACTCCCGAGCTCGATGCGATCGCATTCAACGATTTGAGCATCCCGTTGGTCAACAACGCCGACGCGGCAGAAATCACCGCCGGAGCCGACGCCAGAGAAGGGCTCAAGAAACAAATTCCCAATCCGGTACTGTGGGAGCAGTCCATTCGCCGACTTGCCGGGCTGGGCGTGACGCGGTTCGTCGAGGTCGGGCCCGGCCGAGTCCTGACCGGGCTGTTGCGCGGTATCGACCAATCGCTGACCGGCGTCGCGGTGGGTGATCGGGCTAGCCTGGAGAAGCTATGAAGGGTAGAGTCGCATTCATCACCGGAGCGAGCCAGGGCATCGGCCGCGAATGCGCCCTTTCTCTCGCCGAAGCCGGCGCCAAGGTCCTGCTCGGCGCCCGCAACCAGGAAAAGCTCGCCGCGGTCGTCGCCGAGATTCTGGCGGCCGGCGGTGAAGCGTCGGCGGTCACGCTCGACGTGAGCTCAAAGGAGTCGATCCACGACGCCTTCAAGCAAGCCGAGACAGTTTTCGGCGCCGTTGAGATTTTGGTGAATAACGCCGGGATCACCCGCGATGGGCTTTCCATGCGAATGTCGGCCGCCAACTGGCAGGATGTCGTCGATACCAACTTGAGCGGCGGGTTCTGGTGCTACCAGGCGGTGGCACGCGGTATGGCGAAGAAGCGCTGGGGAAGGATCATCAACATTACCTCCGTCGTCGGCCAAGCCGGTAACGCCGGCCAAGCCAACTACGCCGCTGCTAAAGCAGGGCAGATCGGGCTGACGAAGTCGCTGGCCCGCGAGCTGGCGCCCTGGAACATCACGGTAAACGCCGTTGCCCCAGGTTTCATCGAGACGCCCATGACCGACGAGCTCAGCGAAAAGCACCGCGAGGCCGCGCTGGCGGGCATCCCCCTGAAGCGTATGGGTTCGGCGCGTGAAGTGGCCTGCGCGGTGCGATTCCTAGCCGGCGACGAAGCGGCCTACATCACCGGTCACACGCTAGACGTGAATGGCGGCATGTACATGTAATGAGCAAGCTGTTCACCCTCAGCGAGGCCCAGGCGCTAGTCCCCGTGCTGGAGCGGCTGCTCAACGACGCGATTGCCGCCAAGGCCGAAGCGTCTGCTCTGGAAGGTTCGCTGAGAGCGCTTGCAGCGAAGATCACCGCCAGCGGTGGGTTCGAAGTCGACCCGGTTAAGGTCGCCGAGAAAAAGCTTCTACGAGACAGAACCGTTCGCCAGGCGCAGCAGGCCATCGACGAGATCCACCAAACTGGCTGCCACGTGAAGGACCTCGATGTCGGGTTGCTGGACTTTCCCGCCCTACTAGGCGGCGAGGAGGTTTACCTTTGCTGGAAGCTAGGTGAGCCTCGCATCGAGTACTGGCACCGCATCGAAGACGGATTCAGCGGTCGGCGCAGAATCACGGACGAGTTCGGCGAAGCGCCCCCGCTACGCCCCAATTAGGGCCTTTCCGGCACATACACACAGAATGTATGTATGCGAGGGAAAGCGCGCTAATCTACCCAAATGGGGCTCGAAATCGCCTTCTCGCCGTCTGTCTGCACCAGGTCGAGGCAGTAGTAGTCGCCTGGCTTTGCACCGGAACGATCGACAAACTCGAACGCCGCCCCACATGTCCCAGCTGAAGCCGTGCTGGCTCAGAATGCGAATCGCGCCGCCCGTGGCTAGGCCGGCCTTGCCCACGGTGAAGCGCAGCCTGAACTCGCCGTACGTGCCGACGACGGCCTGGTCGGGGCCGATCAATTCCGCGCGGCCGATATCGAGGTCAGCGGCGGGCCTCGGCTGCCGCGACATCGGCGTAGGGCGCGTTGGTCTCGAACCCCTGCGCTCCGAGCGCTATAGATAACGCGAGTAGGCCGGAAAATAGGCGAAGATGCATCGGGCCCATTGTAGGATGGGCAAAGTGTCCGGTCTTGTCTCGCGCGCCGAAGCCGGCTTTCAATCGATCAATCTCAGCGATGAAATCAAGCGGACCGCGCTTGAGAATCTGGCCGACTGGCTCGAGAACAACAAGTTCGCCGGCGTTATCGAACCGAGCGACTACCATCCCCTGCTCGAGTGGATGGCGGAATCAGGAAATTTCGACCTGCTGTTCGACAGTTTCTACCAGGTGATTCCGTTCGGCACGGGCGGCCGGCGGGGGCCTGTCGGAATCGGGCCGAATCGCATCAACCCGTATACGATCGCGTCGTCGGTCCAGGGTCACGTCGAGTACTTTCGCGAGCACGCCCCGGCCGGCCGGCAGCGCAAGGTCGTCGTCGCCTACGATGTTCGGCGTTTCGAGGACCTGCGCGGCGTTTATCCGCCCGACGTCTCGAATCCGCTGATGGGGCTCACGTCCCATGATTTGGCGAAGACGGCTGCTGGCGTCTATTGCGCCGCCGGCGTCACCGTCTACATGCTGCCCGACGAGCCGCTCGACTACATCTCGACTCCAGAGCTGTCGTTCCTGATACGGCGCTACGGTGCCCAAGGCGGCTTGAATACAAGCGCTTCGCACAACCATCCCGACGACAATGGCGGCAAGTTTTACAACAGCCAAGGTGGACAAGAAGTGCCCCCGGGCGACGAGAAGATGGTTGAGCTTGTCGAGCGCATCTCCGCAGTCGACGCGATGCCTTACGACGAAGCTCGAGCCGCGGGGCTGATCAAAGACATCACGGCGGAAGATCGCCAGGCTTATGTCGACCTCAACCTCTCCTTGCGGATGAAGGACGAAGCCGGCCCGGCCAAGTTCGTCTTCTCGGGGCTCCACGGCACCGGAGTCAACACGGTCGGCAAGTGTCTTCAAGCGATGGGCTTCGAGAAGGGCCGGCAGTACTTCGAGGTCCCCGAGCAACGTGAATTTCGCGGCGATTTCAAGAACGTGAAGTTTCGTAGCCCGAACCCCGAGGTGCCGGAATCGCTCGACCTGGCGATCGCCCGCGCCCGGGAAGTCGGAGCTGACTTGGTGCTGGCTACCGACCCAGACGCAGACCGGCTGGGCGGAGCGTCTAGAAACGGGAACGACTACGCCTTCCTCAACGGCAACGAGCTCGCCTCGATTCTCACGCGCTATCGCCTCGAGAAGCTTCAAGCCGCTGGGAAGCTACCGTTACGTCCGCTGGTCATCAAGACGCAAGTGACGACCGAGCTCATCACGGCCATCACCGAGGCCTTTGGCGGCGTCGTGATTGGAGACTTGCTGGTCGGATTCAAATACATTGGCCACATCCTGGGCGAGCTCGAAGCCCACGGGCGTTTCGGCGACATCGAGGCGACCCTGGACGACTTTGTTCTAGGGACCGAAGAGAGCCACGGACTTCTGCTGACCCCGCACATCCGCGACAAAGACGCTGCTGGGGCCGGCGTCGTGCTCGCGGAGATGGCGTCCGACCTAGCGGCGGAAGGCCGTACCGTATACGACTATCTGATCGAGACCTACAAGCGTTACGGCTACTTCCGGAACTACTTGCGCTCGACGATCATGCAGGGGGCGGCGGGGACGGCGGCGATCCAGCGGATCCAAGCTGAGCTAAGGGCGAATCCCCCAGCCGAGATCGGCGGCCTCAAGGTGGAGCGGGTCGTCGACTACTTCGACCAGGAGAGCTTCGGGGCATTTGTGAGCAACACCGACCGCGCGAGTCGCAACTTGATGACCTACTTCCTCGAGGGCGGCCTCAAGGCGACGATCCGCCCATCGGGTACCGAGCCGAAGAACAAGATCTACCTCGAGATGCCGTCCGAGCCGCTCGGGGCGGAGGCGACCGACGAGGAGTTTTTTGCCCAGAAGCGGAGCGTCGACGCCGGCGTGGTCGAGTTCTCGAACGCCTTCCTCGAGATGATGCTCGACATCGTGGGCATCCGCGTCCCGGGCTATGCCTTGGAAGTTTCCGACTTGGTTTCGCTCGACAACAAGCGGCAGTTCGGGGAGGTGTTTGCCCCGGGATTGCTCGAGCAGGCGCAACGGGTCGACGCGGGGTCGGCAAGCGAAGAGTCGGTGCAGCAGTGGATTGACGATTCCCTGCGGGCCTATGGGGCTGACGCGCGTTTGCTCGTCGGTCGGGCGTTCGACGCGTTCACGGCCCAGGCCGGGGACGAGCCAGGCGTACGGACAGCCCAGAGACTGTTCCACTCACTGTAGGGCCTCGTGGCCGCTAGCTACTTTCTGGCGCAAAAAGCGCTATCGCGAGCCAAGCCCGATTGGAAAGCGTTTTCTTAGTTCCGGTCGGATCGCGGTTTCGATCCTGTTTCGCCGCCTCGCCCCGCTCCTTCAACCCGTCGCCCGCGCCTCCAGGCAGGCCCCGATGTTGATCAGGTTGTCCGCGATCACCCCCAATCCCACCCAGCGCCGCATCCCGTCCAGGCCCGGATAGCGGCTGCGGTCGAGTCCGTGGCGGCGCTTCAATACCGAGATGCGCCCTTCGCAACCGGTTCGCCACTTCTGCCCGCGCTTGAACCAGCGCTCCTTCTGCCGTCCGCGCCGCACCGGATCACGCGTTGAGTAGTTCGGAATCGACACCCGCTCCACGCCACGCCGCTCCAAGGCCTGCTCGTTGGCCGCCGAGGAAAAGCCCGCGTCCGCCGCCACCAGGCGCGGCGTGCGTCCTAAGCGCCGCTCGTGTTCTGCGACCGCGTGCAGCAAGATCGCGCGGTCGTCCGGCCGCTCTTCATACACGTCATAGGAGGTAACGATCTGATTCTCCGCTTCTTGCACCTTCAGCATCTTGCCAAACTCGTTCGGCTTGCCCGACTTGCCTTTGCGAATCACTTCCGTCGTTGGTTCGAAGACGCTCAGCAGCTTGTCCGGCACATGCTTGTCGCCGCCGAACACCCGCTGCTTGGTCTGCCGCCGCACTCGTTCGACGCGATCGAGCATGGTTTCGAGTTGTTTCCGCAAGCCTTGGAGCAACGCATCGCCCAGCGGTTCGGCCGACCGCTTGACGCCGCTTGCGACTTCGGCCGCAAAGCGCCGCGCCTGCGCCACCACGCGCCCGCCGGTCTCGAGCAGCTTGGAATAGAGCGTGCGGCGTTTTTCGGCGCCTTGCTCGGAGCGCGCACTGCGGCCAATCTGCATCACGATCTTGCGCACGCTGCGCAGGCGGTTGCGCAACCTCTCGCCGGCGTGGTCGGCGGCCTCTTCGATCTTGCGCATCGTCCGCGTGAGCACGCGTAGGCCGTCGTTGAGCAAGCTCGAATCGGTCGGGTAATGCACGTTGGTTTCGACCACCGTCGTATCGATGCGCAACTTGCGGCCGGTCACCACACGCTCTTCGCGCGCCAGCTCGATCAAACGTTCGTGCAACTGCGCGATCACCTCGGGCCCGAGCGCGCGGGCGATGCGCCCCAGGGTCTTGGCGTCGGGAACTTTGTCGAACCCGATGCGGCTGAAGTGGCGATAGACAACGTTGGCGCGCACTTCGCGTTCCAGCACATCGAAGCTCCAATTGCGCACGTGTTTGAGGATGAGCAGGCGCAAGACGACCTCGGCGGGAGTGGCCGGGCGGCCTGTGCGGCGCGATTGAGGATGGCGGCTGCCGAGGGCGTCATAGACGGTGTCGAGCAGCTGATCGTCGTCGAGCAGGCGGTCGGCGTGACGCATCCAGGGCTCGTAGAGATCGAGGGGATCTTCGGGGAAGAGGGGCTCGAAGAGGCAGCGTTGGGGGCGGCGCCGTGTGGTCATGGCTTATTATAGCATAAATAGGCCTGAAACTCCTATAGAAAATGTGCGTTCGGGACGCTTGCGCGACAAGCCGGCACTGAAAATGCGGGACTTAGGCGGGCGTTTTGCGCCGGGAAGTAGCTAGCTGAGTACATCGTTTCGGAAGTTCCCTCACGTATTGCGGAGCGCTTCGGGAAGACGCCAGGACGTTTTCGTGACTTCGTCCTAGTCTTGTGCGCTAGGTTCCCGAGAAGGCTGTTCTACGTCCTTCCTGTTCGTCTGGCTCTACCCTTGCCGACAAGGCCGGATTTGGCAAGGCACCACTAGCAAGATAGCTTCCGTGCGCCTCGTGATCAACCGACAGCGAGCGCTGAGCGGGACGTCGCCGAAAGGTCCATCTTCACTGGATTGGAGAAAGAGGCGAGGACAGGGCCGTGACTTGGCCCGCTTTTACTTCCAAGCCGGGGAGTCGACTGGCGAGCTTGCGGAGGTTCTTGAAGACTTCGGGTTGCGCGTAGATGAACGCGACGACGTGCCATCGCCCCGGGGGAAGGCTCTTGCGGAAGGAGCCGTCTGGATCGGGACGCGCCAGTTGGTAGCGCAGGAAACTTGGGCCACCGGCCGGCACGAAGTAGACCGCCGCGTTCGGGTTGGGTTGTTCCAGGCGGCCGGTGATTTTGCCCGAGTCGAAGCGGATGAGGACGACGAGCTCGGAAGAAAGCCCGGTCGTGGGGATGAGCAACTGGGGCTTTTCGAGCGGATGGGCGTCGAGCGAGATTCCCGCGACGTAGGAGCCCCCCGGGCCGCGGATGTCGAGCTGGCAGAGGCCTGGGGAGGTGTGGACCTCGAAGCTCCGTTCCGGGCCGTCGCCCGCGAACGGCGCGGCTTCACCGCGGCACGAGAAGAAGACCTTTTCGCGGTCGCGGGCGAGGGGGGCGGTTCGCGCGATGTTGAACTGCGGGAAAAGAGAGTCTTGTCCTTCGGGTTCCGGTATTTCGTCGGGAGGGTCTTCGAAGATCACTCGGCCGCGGACGGAGACGGGTTCGCGGAGTTGAAGCTGGAAGGGGCTGTCGGCGTCGGGGGCGATGAGGAAGTCTCTGAGTCCGGTGATCATTGACCGGTTGGGCAGACGCGAGAAGCCGCCGAGCAGGTATTCGCCGGGCGGCAGGCCTTCGATCAGGAGATCGCCTTTTGCGGATGGGCGGCCGGAGGAGGTCACCAAGAGATCGGCCTCCGGGTCTCGGCGGTAGATCCGTAACGAGCAGCGGTTGCAGCCGTTGGCGTCGCTGAGAACGCGGACGCTCTGGCGTGTGGGTGAGGCGGGCGCGAGGCGGATGTCGACTCCCTCGCGAACATCTCCCCAGTCGAGTTCAAGGCGCGTCGCTTCGCTGAAAGTCGATCCGTTGGGATAGAGCGTCGGGACATGGGCGAAGCGCAGGCGTCCCAGGGGACCCGGCTCCGGAGAGGGCCTGGCGGCGAGGATGTACTCGCCTTTGGAAAGGCCCCACAGCCGGTATTCGCCCAAGTCGTTCGTTACGCCCATGTACGGGGTCATGGCGTAGCTGGAGTGCGAGTCGAAGCGCTGCCAGGTCGTCTCCAGCGAGCCGGAGGCGGCTTCTTTGCTGTAGGCCGAGACCTTGGTCGCGGGTACTGGCCGGCCGAGATGGTCGACGACGCGTCCGGCGATGACGACGGAGCGGTTGAGCTCGACGGTGATCTCGTGTTCGTCTTTTCCTGCCGGTACGTCGATCGCGAGGATCCGTTGGGGCTCGTAGCCCGAGCGCAGCGAGAGGCCTCGGTACTGCTGCGAAGGTACAGCTCGAAGCGGCCTTCGCCGTCGGAGTGGGCGAGATGGTCCGCCTCGCGGCTCCTGTAGATACGGACGACTGCACCCGAGAGGGCTTGGCGTGTTGTGGCGGACGACTCGGCCCTTGAGGGTAAGCGTCGGCGGGGGCTGCGCCTGCTGCGCCGCTAGCTAGCTACTTCCCGGCGCAAAACGCCCGCCTAAGTCCCGCATTTTCAGTGCCGGCTTGTCGCGCAAGCGTCCCGAACGCACATTTTCTATAGGAGTTTCAGGCCTATTTATGCTATAATAAGCCATGACCACACGGCGCCGCCCCCAACGCTGCCTCTTCGAGCCCCTCTTCCCCGAAGATCCCCTCGATCTCTACGAGCCCTGGATGCGTCACGCCGACCGCCTGCTCGACGACGATCAGCTGCTCGACACCGTCTATGACGCCCTCGGCAGCCGCCATCCTCAATCGCGCCGCACAGGCCGCCCGGCCACTCCCGCCGAGGTCGTCTTGCGCCTGCTCATCCTCAAACACGTGCGCAATTGGAGCTTCGATGTGCTGGAACGCGAAGTGCGCGCCAACGTTGTCTATCGCCACTTCAGCCGCATCGGGTTCGACAAAGTTCCCGACGCCAAGACCCTGGGGCGCATCGCCCGCGCGCTCGGGCCCGAGGTGATCGCGCAGTTGCACGAACGTTTGATCGAGCTGGCGCGCGAAGAGCGTGTGGTGACCGGCCGCAAGTTGCGCATCGATACGACGGTGGTCGAAACCAACGTGCATTACCCGACCGATTCGAGCTTGCTCAACGACGGCCTACGCGTGCTCACGCGGACGATGCGCAAGATCGAAGAGGCCGCCGACCACGCCGGCGAGAGGTTGCGCAACCGCCTGCGCAGCGTGCGCAAGATCGTGATGCAGATTGGCCGCAGTGCGCGCTCCGAGCAAGGCGCCGAAAAACGCCGCACGCTCTATTCCAAGCTGCTCGAGACCGGCGGGCGCGTGGTGGCGCAGGCGCGGCGCTTTGCGGCCGAAGTCGCAAGCGGCGTCAAGCGGTCGGCCGAACCGCTGGGCGATGCGTTGCTCCAAGGCTTGCGGAAACAACTCGAAACCATGCTCGATCGCGTCGAACGAGTGCGGCGGCAGACCAAGCAGCGGGTGTTCGGCGGCGACAAGCATGTGCCGGACAAGCTGCTGAGCGTCTTCGAACCAACGACGGAAGTGATTCGCAAAGGCAAGTCGGGCAAGCCGAACGAGTTTGGCAAGATGCTGAAGGTGCAAGAAGCGGAGAATCAGATCGTTACCTCCTATGACGTGTATGAAGAGCGGCCGGACGACCGCGCGATCTTGCTGCACGCGGTCGCAGAACACGAGCGGCGCTTAGGACGCACGCCGCGCCTGGTGGCGGCGGACGCGGGCTTTTCCTCGGCGGCCAACGAGCAGGCCTTGGAGCGGCGTGGCGTGGAGCGGGTGTCGATTCCGAACTACTCAACGCGCGATCCGGTGCGGCGCGGACGGCAGAAGGAGCGCTGGTTCAAGCGCGGGCAGAAGTGGCGAACCGGTTGCGAAGGGCGCATCTCGGTATTGAAGCGCCGCCACGGACTCGACCGCAGCCGCTATCCGGGCCTGGACGGGATGCGGCGCTGGGTGGGATTGGGGGTGATCGCGGACAACCTGATCAACATCGGGGCCTGCCTGGAGGCGCGGGCGACGGGTTGAAGGAGCGGGGCGAGGCGGCGAAACAGGATCGAAACCGCGATCCGACCGGAACTAAGAAAACGCTTTCCAATCGGGCTTGGCTCGCGATAGCGCTTTTTGCGCCAGAAAGTAGCTAGCCCCCATACCCCAGCACCAGCAACGTCAGATCGTCTTCCTGCTCAGCCCCTTGGGTAAACGCCGCGACCTCTTCGAGCAGCGCGATGTGCAGCTGATCGGCCGACAATTCGCGGTTTCGCTTGACGAAGTCCCCGATCCGCTCCTCGCCAAAGCGGTCGCTGGCGTGGTTGGCCGCCTCGGAAACCCCGTCACTGTAAACAACCATCTTGTCGCCGGGTTGCAACTCGAGCGACTCTTCCGGAAACTCCGCATCGGGAAACAGCCCAATCGGAAATCCGTTCGGCTTTAACCAGTCCAACGACCCGTCGGCGTGGGCGACCAGCGTCGCGCAGTGGCCGGCGTTAATCCAACGTACTCGGCCCGCTTCGGAAATCACACAACAAAACGCCGTCGCAAACCGTGCGTGCCGGGAACGCTCACACACATACCGGTTAATCCGCGCGAGCGACTCCGATAGGCTCTCATGCGCGGCCGTAGCCTGAAAGAACGCCCCTTGCAACAGCGACGTCAGCAGCGCGGCCGAGACTCCCTTCCCAGAAACATCAACCAGCACCGCCCCCCAATGATCCGGAGGAAGCTCCATCACGTCGAAGTAGTCCCCGCCTACTTGGAAGCAAGCGTCGCTACTGCCCGCCGCCCGCAACCACCCTTCGCTCGGCAGCTTGTTGGGAAGAAGCGACTGTTGGATCTCGCGCGCGATCTGAAGCTCTTGTTCGAGATGCCGCCGCTTTTGCTCTTCCTCGAGTAGCCGCGCATTCTCGAGAACTGTCGAAATCTCAATCGCCAGGGTCTGCAGTAATTCCTTGTGCCCCTCGCCTAGGTCGGCGGTGATCTTCCGCGAATCCATGTAAAGCGCGCCTATCGTATTCTCCGCGGCTGACAGCAGGCTCGTCTCGCCGTGGTCGCCGAAGCGCATCTTCACCAGCGGGACGCACAAGACGCTTCGCAGCTCCAATGCCAGCACCGTTTGGCCGGCCTCGGCGTCCACGCCCGGGTCAAACGACATGGCAAACATCTCACGCCGGCGCTTAAGCGCCTCGGCAATGACCTTATGGGGAACCTTCAGGTCGTCGGCCGGTAGCGGGCTGCCGCTCTGGTCGCGAGCCATACGAGTCTGCAACTCGCCGCTTGAGTCTTGGAGTAGCAGGAAACCACGCTCCGCCCCCGTCACCGACAACGCCGCGTCAACCGCCGCCGCAAGCACGTCGTCGAGCGACCCCGACGACTCGAGCACCCGAGCAACGTCAATGACTGCACTGAGCCGACCCAGGTCGCCGGTCCCCTCCTGACCTGGTATCTCCGCGACTTTCTTGAGCAAGGGCCCCACCTGTGCGGGCTCGTCGCCAACAAAGACCCGGAACGAGTCCTCGACACCGAAGTCGACCTGATCGCGCGGACGGAGCGGTGAGCGGGTAACCTTCCGGCCATTCACGAAGACGCCGTGGCGCGATCCGCTGTCTTCGATAAAGTAACGGCCGTCCTCCAGCAGGATTTGCGCATGATTGCGCGAGATCCGCGAATCGCGGAGTGAGAGCTCGCGGTCGGGCAGGCGGCCGATCCGAAACGGGCTGCGATCGACACGGACAACACTCCGCTCGTCGTTCGAGTTGACGACAGTTAGCAGAAGCCCTTGAGGATCAGCAGCCATGGAGAAGCGCGGGCGGCCGGCCCCTTTACGCGTCGGCTTCAGCGGCCACGGGTTCCGGCGCGGAAGGCGGATCGCTGAGCTGGCAGTCCGCGCAAAGCCCGCCGATTTCGGTTCGCATCAAATCGATCTTAAAGGCGAAATCCGTCTCGATTTGTTGCTTCATGTCCTGGAGCGGCGAACCAAAGAATTCTTGGACCGTTCCGCATTTCAGGCAAACGATGTGAGCGTGTTGGCGCTTCAGCGTCGTTTCGTAGTAGTGCTGATCGCCTTCGAAATGCAACAGGTCGAGCTCGTCGATCAGTCCTTCTTCCTTGAGAATCTTGAGCGTACGGTAGACCGTGACCCGATTAATCTTCTCGTCGCGCTTTTTCGCCAGCTCATAAAGTTGGTCGGCGTTGAGATGTGTATGCGCCTTGTTGAGCAACTCGAAGAGAAGCTCACGTTGCCGGGTCGAGCGAATTCCGTACTTCCGCAGCGGCTCGTATTCGGTGCGACCTTCATCTCCGGAAACGTCTACGTTTCGCAAGGTCCTTATCCTAACATGGGCCCGGGCTTCCATCGGCTGTTTTGCAACCGGCGCGGCGGCTCGCCCGTCTCTTCCAATAACCGCCCATGAAGCCTGGACTTGGGGCCGGCCGATTTATATAGTAAGATCTTCGCTAGAGCCCACAGCGGAGCCAGACTTGAAGAAACAAGACCAGCCGTTCGTCGACCCCGAGCTGATCCAATCAGCCAAACTGACGGTTTTCGAGCCCAAGCCGAAGAAGACCTACAAGTGCCGCGTCTGCGACGATCCCGGCGCGTCTGACGAGTCGGAAGGACTGTGCTGGGTCTGCCGCCGGCTGAAGATCAGCGCCTGGCGAGAAGTGGAAGTCCAGCTTCCGATGGCGGAGTAGGTTTCTTGTTAGCCCGTCGCACCCCGGCAACCCACTCGGAACCCGCTCCCTTGAAAACCCGCTCTACCGGCCGAATGCGTCGCCGCCCCGGAGCCGCGCGCGTGAGCAAGCGGTTGCCCGCGCTTGTGACAACCGCTCCCTCACGGTCGCGGCTCTGACGTCGCCAGTCGAACGCTTGCCCCGCGGCGTCAGAGCCGCGACCGCGAGGGAGCGGGTTCCGCAATCTTTGAGGCTTCGTCTCCCCGTCAAATACGCGCCCGGATAATAGGCGAAGCCGATCGGCCCAGCTCCGGGAAGAGTTCAACCCAGCCCACCAGTCTTCGTTATCGTTTCCGCGCCTAGGTAGGGCCGCAAGGCCTCCGGCACAACAACGCTGCCGTCAGCCTGCTGATAGTTCTCGACGATCGCCAGCCAAGTCCTCCCGACAGCCAGCCCGCTACCGTTGAGTGTGTGCACGAGCTGCGCCTTCTTCGCCCCTGCGTCCTTGAATCGAATCTTCGCCCGCCGCGCCTGAAAACTCTCGAAGTTCGAGCACGAAGAAATTTCCTTGTACTTGCCTAGCCCCGGCAGCCAGACTTCCAAGTCGTAGGTCTTCGCCGAACTAAACGACGTGTCGCCCGATGAAAGCACGACTCGGCGATAGGGCAACCCGAGGCGCTCGAGAATGTCCTCGGCATCCGAAGTCAGCTTCTCGAGCTCGCCGTAACTGTTGTCCGGGTGGACGAACTTCACCAGCTCGACTTTTTGGAACTGGTGCTGGCGGATGATCCCGCGCACGTCTCGCCCATGCGCACCGGCCTCGTTGCGGAAGCAAGGCGTGTAGGCGGTTAGCTTGACGGGCAGCTGGGAGGCGTCGAGGGTCTCGTCAGAATAGAGGTTCGTAACCGGCACCTCTGCCGTGGGGATGAGCCAGTAGTCCGTACCCTCGAGCTTGAACAGGTCTTGGGAAAACTTCGGCAGCTGACCAGTACCGTAGAGGCTGGCCGAGTTCACGATGAACGGCGGCAGCACCTCGGTGTACCCGTGCTCACGGGTGTGAACATCGAGCATGAAGTTGATCAGCGCCCGCTCGAGCCGAGCCCCAATCCCGACATAGGCCGCAAACCGCGCGCCCGTCACTTTGGCGGCTCGTTCGAAATCGATCAGCCCTAGCTCGGGTCCCAAATCCCAGTGCGCCTTGGGCTCGAAGTCGAAGCTCGGCGGTTCCCCCCAGCGGCTGACTTCCTCGTTCGCCGACTCGTCCTCCCCCGCGGGCACGCTCTCGTCGGGGATGTTGGGGATCTGGCTGAGCAGCCCGCGTTGACGCTCGTCGAGGCCGTTGACCGACGTCTCGAGGTCTTTGACCTGCCTTCCAATGTCTTTGCTGGCCGCGATCGCCTCAGCGGCGTCCGCCCCCGCGCGCTTGGCTTGAGCCACCCGCGCGGTGAGCTCATTCCTGCGCCGTTTGAGCTCCTCGATCTCGGTAACGGCGACCCGTCGACGCTGATCCACATCGAAAAACTCGTCGAGCAGCTCGGGCGAACAGCGATGCTCCAGACGTGCTTTGATTGCGTCGAAATCACGCCTGAGAAGGTTCAGATCCAACATGAACGACCAGTGTAACCCGGGGTTGCCGCAGTGTCGCCGCAGGCTCGCCGCTATTGGATTTCGGGGTCGTTCTCGCTGGCCGATTCCTCGAAATTCTGCCGGATCGAGTTCGAATGGTCGGTATAAAAATGACGCGTCCCGTGCTGCTCAGACTGCGGGTCGCCATTGACGCTATAGCCCGACGGCGTGCCGACCATCGTAAATACATACCCGGAATGAATCCCCGCCGAAAGCCCTTCGGGAATCAAGTCCGCCGCTGCAGGCGTTTGCGCCGAATTACCGGGCGGCGGGCCCAGCTCGACCATCGTTTGCGCATACCGGCCGTAGGTAGAGAAATACTGGATCTGACCGGTGTTGATCGTGTGCAGCGCCCGAATCGCCGCCATCTCGTAAGCCGCCTTGCGAGCCTGCACTAACTTCGGCACCGCGATCGCCGCGATGATCAGGATGATCGCAATAACGATCAGCAGCTCGATTAGTGAAAAGCCCTTTCTGTTTCGTCGAAGCATGATCTCTATGTCACTAGCCTACTGAGGTTGGCCTCATCTGAACAGCCAGTCAAGTTTGGCTGAAGCTCGGAGCCGCGCGCGGGAGCAAGCGGTTGCCCGCCAACGCCGACTATCTTTGCCAACTCGGACAACCGCTCCCTTCCGGTCGCGGCTCCGGGAGCCTGCATTCGTCGGTTTGAGATTACAGACACCGACTGGTCACTACCCAGCTAGACGCCCAAGCTGCCCAAAACGTGCAGCGAAGCTACTACCCACCCATCTTCGGATTATTCTAGCGTGTCGCGGCCCCTGTATAATTTCCCCCTGTGCCGAGCCTCTACGAACTTTCTAATCGCCTCTGGACCGGGCAAGACAAGACCTCCGACAAAGGCTGCCATCCCTTCGCGCCGCTCTACGAAATCGAGGATGTGGCCGCCGGCGTCGCCTTCTACAAAGGCTTTTCCAACCTCGCGGCCGTGCGAACCGATGTCGGTCTGTCGCTCATCGACACCGGCTCCTTCCACCCCGTCGCCCAAGGTCGAATCTTCGAGAAGGTTCGCAGCTGGTCCGACATGCCTCTGCACACCGCCGTCTACACTCACGGTCACGCCGATCACGCCTACGGTCTTCCCCCATTCTTGGCCGAGGCCCGCGAAAAAGGTTGGCAAGAGCCCGAGATCGTCGGACATGCCCTAGTCCGCGCCCGGATGGACCGCTACATCCTCACCGCGGGTTTCAACTCGCTGATCAACACCCGCCAGTTCGGCCATGAGCAGAACTGGCCGACCGATCCGATCTACCCGACCAAGACCTACGACTCAACGCTCCAGCTCGAAGTCGGCGGCGTGACATTCGAGCTTCACCACGCCCGCGGAGACGTGGCGCACGGCTATGCCGTGCCGCTTTGTGCCTATGGCGCAAGGTCTCGGGCTGCGACCGTCGTTCGAATACCGGACCCGGACCTTGCAGCACAGCTGCAAGGCGGCGCGGCACAGCCGTACGCCACGTCAAACCCCCATCAAACAGGGCCCTTCAGCGCCCCAACGTCGCCAAACCCCCAAAAAAACTGGGGTTCAGGGCGTTTTCTTGTTGTAACACTCTTCCAAACGTGTTTATGATGGGGTTGTCGAAACATTTTCGACAATAATGTTCGTTCCCCTGTCCGAGGCAGCCTGCCGCTGTCGGCGGCAGATTTAGGAGGATAAATGGCAAAGAAAGTTGCAAAGAAAGCCGCGAAGGCTGCCCCCAAGAAGGTCGCGAAAAAGGCCGCTCCGGCGAAACTGACTCAGGCCGTGCTGATCACAAAGCTGGCCGAGGCTAACGACTTGAGCAAGGCTCAAGTCAAGACTCTGCTCGAGAGCCTGGCCGAGATGGTCGTCAAAGAAACCAAGAAGAACGGCATCGCCATCCTTCCCGGCTTCGGCCGCTTGGTGAAGTCAGCTCGCAAGGCTCGCAAGGGCCGTAACCCCGCGACCGGCGAGGCGATCCGTATCCGGGCCAAGACGGTTGTGAAGTTCCGCGTCGCCAAGGCTTGCAAAGACGCGGTCGTTCCCCCCAGGAAGAAGTAACCCTTCTTCAATCAAGCAAAAAGAGCCCCCGCGGCGTCAGTCGCTGCGCGGGCTCTCGTGAATCTGCGGCCTCATCCAAACCCTTGGATCCAAGCCTCATCCGGTGGAGTTCCGGGCTTACGTTGATGTTTCAGCTTTTTCCGCTTTCTCCGCGGGCTTTGCTTCTTCGCTCTTGAGCGAATCTTTGAACTGACGAATCCCTTCGCCAATGCCCTTGCCGATCTCGGGAATCTTCTTCCCCCCAAAGATCAGAACGGCAATTACGAGGATGATCAGCAGTTCCTGCACCCCGAGGTTCGGGAGCAGCAATCCGTAGAAGCCGCCGATCGAATTCAGTGTGAGCATGTAGTACTCCTAGGTCCTCATTCTAGTTGCGCTAGACGGGAGCGTCAACAAAGATCGTAATAGTGGCGTTAGTGCACCGAGCCGCCGCCCGGCCGATCGCGCCTGCGCATGTAGACCTCGAACTTGCGCCTAGCGCGCTTCAGCTTCCACTGACGATAGGCCGAGATCCAGTCGAACTCGAGCAAATCGGGCCGGTAGCGCAGGTTGATGTAGCCAAAGACCATCCCGCCCAAATGCGCGATGTGGCTGACGTTGCTGCCCGCATCCCCGATCGTCATCAAGAAAGCCATCGCGCCGAAGATCAACACGAAGATCCTCGCCGGCATCGGGAACATCATCATGAAGTAGACCGTGCGATTGGGATAGCAGAGTCCAAACGCCAGCAAGATTCCGTACACCGCCCCCGAGTTGCCGATCGTCGCGATGCCGGTATCCCCCATCACAAACCGCGTAGCCAAGTCGCACAGACCCGCGCCAACGCCGCAGAACAGGTAGAAATTGACGAACCTGCGGGTGCCCCAATCACGCTCCAGCTCGGCGCCGAACATCCATGTCATCAACATGTTGAACAGGATGTGGGTGAACCCGTAGGGGCTATGCAGAAACAGATACGTGATGGGCTGCCAGACGGCCCCACGCACTACCCAATCAGGAATCAGACTCAGTGAGCGAAACAGCCACAGTAACGCCTCAATCTCCAACGCCGTCGACAAGAAGTAGACGACGAAGATCGCGGTGTTGGATATGAGGATCCATTTGATTGCCGGCGTAAGAAAACCGCCGAGTTGGCCGCCGGGAGGACCGAAGCGAGGGGAATAAGCCATCCAGAGATCGCGCTTTGAGAATAGCAGGTACTTAAGAAATCGCTTGACGAGGCAGGACAGGGGCGATATCAATAGGGGGAGAGTTCTACGATGTCGAGAAAAAACCGCCGAATCCGCCCGCGAAGCATGTTGATGCGCTTGATCGACCGCATGGTCGGTCAAGGGCAGATGCTGATTCGTTGCGGCGAAAACCTGCCGCTTGTGCTGGCGATCTACCCGCGCGGTCACGACAGCTTCGGCGCGGCGCTGAAATCGGCCTTGCGGTTCCGTCTCCCCACGCTACCCGATTCCGTTCTCGGCCCCTATCGCGAAGCCCTAGCCGACGCCCCCTCTCTTGTCGTCGCGGACCTGCGCGCCTACAACTCCTGCGCTTGCCTGGGTCACCACCACCCAGCCGGATCACAAAGCGAAGTGGCGGCGCGCCTAGCGCAAGACACACTCGGATCGGTCGGTGAAATCGATCTCGCCATCGAAGCGATTCGGGGATGGGAGCCGCGCCCTATCTCAAGCCTCGCCGCCGCCGAATCCTCGCCCGACGAAGCCGACCTGCGCGACGTACGCTTCCAGACGGCCTTGTTGACGGTCTTCCTGCATGAGCTCGACCACCTGACCCACCCGACCCGGGACGAATCGACGGTGAGGGGCGAGAGCGACGCCTTCTACGCCGCCGCCCTCGGCTGCACCCTCGAAGACCGCTACGGCGTCAGCTTCGGCCTCGCGGCGCCGGTTGCGGCCTAACCAAAATACGGAACCCGCTCCCTTGCGGTCGCGGCTCTGACGCCTTCCGGCGAACCTTTGACTCGCTACGTCAGAGCCGCGACCGCAAGGGAGCGGGTTCCGCGGACAGCCTAGGCAGAGCGCGGGTTGAGTCGTAGCGGCTTACTTACGCCCGAGCCCGAACTCATTGCTCATAGCAACAATCTTGCCGTCGCGGAAATGGACCTCGACGTACTTCGACCCGCTGATCGGCTTGCCGCTCTCGTCCCTAAACGTCCCGACCACCTTCTTCGTCTTGACGTCGAAGATATCCGGGGTATGCGACCAAGCGTACTTGCCGTCCAGGCTAAAGCCAACCCAGCCGTGTCCGCCCTGCGACAGCTCCACGTGCGCGGTCTGCACCGGCGGCATCTTGGTGGCGTCGAAGATGTAAAGATGCTGGCCCTTTTGGTCGCTAATCCACAGCTCGGTTTCGTCGGGCGTTAAGCCGACTCCGTGAGTCCGGTTTTCCATCATTTCTTCGCCCGCGTAAACCCGATGAATCGCCTTCCCTTCGACGAGATCAACGACGTCAAACCCGATGTGATCGCCTAGGCAGACATAGGCGAGCGTTTCCGCGCTGTTGATCGTGAAGGGAAAGATTCCGCGCTCGCCGACGTCTTTGATCTGCATCATCATTTCGTCCGAGTTCGTGTCGAACACCGAAAGCGTCGTCCGTGTGCCCAGGTAAAGCCGGTCGCGGGTGAGACTCATGATGGAGTTGTGAGCCTGCGGACCAACATTGAGCCGCCGGATCACTTCGCCGTTTTCGCCGTTGACGACGATGAGTCCGCTATCGGCGCCGGAATACCACCAACCCGTCGGGACGTAGATCTTCTTGCCGTCCATCGTGACCGACGAACGATCCGCGCCCGCCGGTAGCTTGACCTCCCAGACCTTCTTCTCGTTGACCAAGTCGTAGGCGCCGAGCGTGCGGTTGGTCGACGAATAGTAGGCGTATCCCGTCTTGAGATTCCCCGCGAAGCCACGCAGGCCTTCTTCGAAGATGGGGACATCGATTCGCCGGACCAGCTTGTGGCCGTCGTCGATGTCGAAGACGAGAATGCCGTTCCCTTCGGCGCGGCCCTCCTTTTGAGCGCCGTCGGGCGTGCTCATGTAGAGATAACGCCGGACATCGGAATCGGCCGAGGCCAGGACGGCGGTAGAGAGGAGAATGGCGGTCAGTAGTGTTGAGCGGCTCATGGCCGGAATTGTACTGCTGACGGATCAAATACGCAAGTTTACGTCCGAATCCAGCGTCTGGATTTCGTCTCAAAGCGCGGCAGGGCGCCGTCGTCGACACATTCGACCTTGCATTGCAGGCTGAACACTCGATGAAGCGCGTCTTGGATTCGTTGCTCGAGCGCTATCGGATCCGCGTCGGCGTTCAACCGTTCGACTTGCACCCTGACCTGTTGAAGCCCGCGTTCCTCGAAGAGCTCGACGCGGAACTCGCCCACGCCCCCGTCAGCTCGCAGTAGGTCCTCGACGGCGCTGGGGTAAAGGTTGACCCCGCGAACAACCACCATATCGTCGGCGCGACCGATCACTCCCCCCTCGAGAGCGAGCTCGCAGCTACCCAGCTCCTGGGCGGACCGCGCGGACCGACGAACCGTGTCTCGCGTTCGATAGCGGATTACGGGCATCCCGGCGCGGCCCAGATTGGTCAGAATCAGCTCGCCCGTTTCTCCAGGGCCGACCGGCTCAAGTGTCGCTGGGTCGACTACCTCTGGGAAGTACGAAGCTTCGATCACGAACAGAATCCCCGGATGGTCGCGAGACTCATAGCTCACCGGACCAACTTCGGTTAAGCCGTGATGATCGAACACACGCGCGCCAGGCCACAACCGCTCGATGAGCTCGCGCGTCGCGGGAATGCTGCCACCCGGCTCGCCCGCGACAATGAGCGTCTTGATCTTTGACTTCGACAGGTCGACCCCAATCTCCGCGGCCGTCTCCGCCAGCCGAATCGCGTAGGTCGGCGTTGCGCACATGACAGTGATGTCGTTGTCGAGGATCGTTTCTAGTCGCCCCGCGCTACGCACGCCGCCTCCCGGGATCGTCAGGCATCCCATCCGCGCGGCCTGCTCAAATGCCAACCAGAACGCGATGAACGGCCCAAACGAGAAGGGGAAGAAAAGGCGATCGGCCGAGGTGACTTCGGCGGCTTCGAAGACACGCTCCCAACAGCCCAACATCGAGTCCCAGCTCTCAGGCGTATCGAGCCACCGCAGCGGCGCCGCGGTCGTCCCACTCGTTTGGTGAAAACGGCTGAACGACTCCACCGGAAACGTGAGATTCGAGCCGTACAGCGGATTCGCTAGTTGGTCGTCCACGAATTCCTGCTTGGTCGTCAAAGGGAATCGCTCGACAAAGTCCGCCAGACTCTCCGGGTCGCCTTCAGGGAACCGGCAGCGATAGAAGGCGTTGCCCGCGCGCACCTTTGCCACCAACTGGCGCAGAAGCAGTAGCTGATGCGCCTCGAGGGCGGCGCGGTCGAGCGATAGCGCCTTAGCGGAAGTCATTGCGGGCAGGTAGGAGCAAGGGCGCTGGACCGTCAGTTGCTGACTAACGGTACGCCGTGGGCCAGAGGTTCGGGAACGTCAGCGAACTCCGAGACCGCCTTGAACAGCGGTTCGAAATCGCGAGACAAATTGCCAATCAAACAGTCGGTCACGTCCGGCCCCAGGTCGGGATACTCCTTGAGCAGTTTCCCAAAACTGAATCCTTCATCGTAGAAGGCGTAGACCAGTCTTCGCATCGCCTCGATGCCGTTTCGCATCTCCGAGCTGTAGTCGACGAAGCGAGAGGCCGAGTAATCCCCCGCTTCGAGGGCGGCGTCGACAGCGTCGGCAGCGAGCTCACCGCTACGCAAAGCAAAGAAAAGGCCCGACGAGAACACCGGATCCAAAAAGCCAAATGCATCCCCCGTAAGCACCAGCCCATCGGCGGCGCAGTAGCGCGATCGGTAGGAGAACTCACCCATTACGCGTACTGGCTCGGTACGGCGACCCCGAGCAAGGTGGTCCTCAATCCACGGATTCTTCTTGATCTCTCGTAGAAAAATCGCTTCCGGATCACGCACGCCGTTGTAGAGGTATTCCTTCTCCGCGACCACGCCCACACCGACCATGTCGTTTGGTAGAGGGATGTACCAGAACCAGCCCCTTTCGGGAACGGATGCGATTGTGGTGGCGCCCTCGTCAATTCCGGGGTCGCGCGCCGCGCCTTCGTAGTATGTCCACACGGCGATCTTGTTGAGGCTCGGGTCACGCACGCGCCAGCCGTTTCGAAGCATCGAGAGCGAATCGCGCCCCGTGGCGTCAATCGTCATCGGCGCCTGGAAATTCAGTTCCTCGCCGGCTTTGTTCGTGGCTCTGACGCCGACCGTCGAACCTCCGTTCTGGATCGTCTCGGTCACCCTGGTTTCTTCCAACACCTCGGCGCCTTTGTCGCGGGCGTTGTCCATCAGCATCAAGTCGAAGTCGCTGCGCAGCACCTGCCAAGTGTGCGCGGCGTCGTGCTTGAGGTGATTGAAGAAGTAGAACGGCTGCGAAAGCTTCCCGTTACGGCTAACAAACTGGACGCTGTGCTTTGCCGGGAAGTGCGACGCCTTCATCTTCTCGATCAGCCCAATCCGCTTGAGCGGGAAGTAGCAGTAGGGAATTAGCGATTCGCCAACGCTATAGCGCGGAAACTTCTCACGCTCGATCACCAACACCCGCCGGCCTTTCTCAGCCAGCACAGCAGCGGCAGTCGAACCGGCCGGACCGGCGCCGATAACGATAGCGTCGTACTGCATCTTGACGTGGCGGCACGGCATAGCCGTGCCGCCTTGCACCTGTGGTGCAAGGTCCGGGTCCTGCGTTCGCGCCGTACCTACCCTAGCCATTCACTCTAGGCCGCGTCAGCAACGCGATGTTGAGGCAAGAAAAACTGATGCAACGTCTGATCGACGCGAAGCAGCCCCTCACGCGTCAGCGTCACATGAGAATCGTCGATTTCCAGCATCCCTCGGTTACGAAGCTCAACAAGTGATGCGCCGAACCGGTCTTGAAGGCTAACTCCAAACTTGCTCTGAAAATATCCGGTGTCGACCCGCCCCTTCTTCATCTGCAGGATGAATTCCCGGATCATGCGCTCTTCTTCGGTCGTCACCAGCGCACGCCGGATCGGGATTTCGCCGGCAGTCGCGCGCTTGAGGTAGGGCTCAATATGAACCTCGTTCTGGAAGTGAACGCCTTGCACGTGCGAGAACGACGACACGCCCACGCCGAGCATGTCGGCCCCGCTCCACAGCGAATCACGGTAGACAAACTTGGTTTTTTCGGGGTCCTTCACGGCCGTGTACCCGCTCGTAACCGTGTAGCCCGCCCGCTCGAACTCGGCGAAAGCATGATCGAGCCAATGACGCTTGACGTCCCAATCGGCCACCGGCGCGGACTTGCCCTCGATCCGCATCTCCTTTGAGATGACCGTATTCGGCGGCAGCTCCATCTGGTAGATCGTGACGTTGTCGGGCTCCATCGCGACGGCTTTTTGAACCGTCTCATGCCAGCCTGACTCGGTCTCGCCAACCATGCCGGCGATCAGGTCGATGTTGATCTGCGGGAACCCAACCTTGCGGGCGAGATCGTAGGCGCGGTCAATCTCTTTGGAGCCATGGGCCCTGCCATTGAGCTCGAGGATTTCGTCACTGAAGTGCTCGACGCCCAGGCTCAGCCGCGTAATGCCGATGTCGTGCAGGATTTCGAGCTTCTTTTCGGTAATCGTGCCGGGCTCGCACTCGAAAGTGACTTCTTCGGCTTCATCCCAGGGAAACAAGGGTCGGAAGGCCTCGACCAACCCTGAGAGCTGACGAGTCGAAATGTAGGAAGGCGTCCCTCCTCCGAAGTAGATGAATTTCGGCTTGCGGCCGGCGACGACGGCCTTTTCCGAGTACAGCTTGAGCTCTTCGACGACTCCGTCGAGGTAGCGCTGGATCTCCGAGGCGTCCTTGTCGGTGTAGACGCGGAAGTAGCAGAATTTACAGCGTTTACGACAGAAGGGGATGTGGAGATAGATGCCCAGGGGCGTATCCGGCGCCGGTGGGCGATCAAGCGCCGAGCGGGCCTGCGCCACTGCTTGAGTTCCCCAAAAACTGTACGGCGGGTAGTTGGAAACGAAGTAGGTCCCAACCGTCGTCTTCTCGGCGCTTTGCCCATGCTTGATGTCAACAGCCATGTTTGCCTTATGTCGCTCTTGATAAAGGCGTTCGGTAAATCGAGAAGGTTGCGGCCGGGAGGGAATCCCTAGAAGGCATCAACTGCTTCGCCAAGGATTTGATCTCTCAGGAGCGGTCTTAACATCCTACGATTCACCACGTCTGTTCGACCGCCGAACATTTGGTCAATATCCAACTTGAGGCGCGCGTAGCCGTGAACAGCCCAGCACCTAGGTACACTTTTCCCCAACCACATAGGTAACAGTTTAAGGGTTGAACCAAGAGAAGGTTCTTTGCACGAAATCCTTCCCGGAAACGCTCGGGGGGCGCCGGGGGAGCGAGCCCGTAGGGCGAGCGGAGGAGGCGCCCCCCGAGCGTTTCCGCCGCAGTCGGTGCTCCCCCCTGCCCGGCCGCGGGCCCTCGAATAGGCTACGCTCGAGCCAGTCCAGCTCCAGCGGCCCAAACCAGACCGCCCAGCCGTGCTCATGCTCTTCCAGGCCCACCGTCTCGCCCGCCAAGGTCTCGCTGAGAAACAACTGACGCCCCAGCAACCCAATGTCGCCCTTGCTCTGCACTCGCCGCGGCAGCATCCGATCCGGATACTCCAGCTCCGGCAAGCGCTCCGGATACGGCCTCCACGACGGCTGATACACGCTCGCCGGCGTTGCCATCGCTAGCGACTCGTGCGGACGCTCCTGGTTGTAGATCTGCCGAAAACGATCGAACGCCCGCTGTTGCGCTCGCAAGTTGCGCTCCGGCGGCGTCGCCGTCTCGGCCTTGAGCGTCCGATGCATGCGCTCATGACGCCCGTTTTGCTCAGGGTGTCCGGGGTCGATTCGCTGCAGTTGAATCCCGAGCCGGATCCACCACACGCTGAGCCGCGAAAGCCCCGCCAAGCCCGTCGAGGCGAACGGCGGACCGTTATCGGAAAGGATCCTCGTGGGCAGGCCGTACTCCCGGAAAGTCGCTTCCATCAGCGGCCGCACGTGCGCCGTGTCGCTGCGCGCGACCCTTTGACAACGCAACAGATAGCGGCTCGCCGTATCGGAAATCGTCAGCGGATCGCAGCGTTTGCCGTCGCCGGTTTCGAACCAACCCTTGAAATCGATCGCCCAAACTTGGTTGGGCGCCTTGGCGCTGGTGAGCTTACTGGAAGGCGTGGCGTGGCGCCGGCGCTTACCGGGGTGGGTGAGTCCGTGGCGTTTCAGCAGCGCCCCGATAGTGGAGTGCGCCGGCCAATTGATGTCAGGGTTGGTGCGCTCGAGTCGCGCTTTGAGCTTGTCTTCGCCCCAAGTGGGATAGCGCGCCCGCAAGGCCAGGATCTCTCGCTCTATCTCGGCGGGAAAGGCTTGCGCTTGCCGTTTGGGCGCTTTGGATTGATCGGCCAATCCGGCGACGCCTTGTTGGGCGTAGCGATCGAGCCATTTGTAGCCGGTCTTGCGGCTGACGCCGAAGCGCCGACAGACGGCGGCCATGGCATCCTCCCGGGTTAGAACCTCTTGAACGAATCGCAATCTTTCGTCTTGCACACGGGTCTCCTTCCATCCCAAAACAAAAGTCCTCCTTTTGTTCTAGGATGCCAATGTGTTACCCATGTGATCGGGGAATTGTGTTACCTATCTGCCCGGGCTATACCGCCGAATAGGCCGATCTCGGCATCGGGGTCAAGCTCGACGAGGATATCTATGTCGCTATCAGGGCCCGCTTGTCCCCGCGCTGTCGAGCCGAAAACCGCCGCATGAACCACCCCACGTTCTTTGAGAGCGGACCGCGCGCCTCTCAACTTGTCAAGCGCGTCTTCGAGCGAGTATCTCACGGTCTCTTTTGAGAGTAGCAATCAACTACGAGCGGTTTGCCATAAACCTGCCCGAACACGCCCGCGTGTTGTTCAGCCGCCCACTGCTCGAGCGCCAAGTCTCCCGATCCAAAAAGGTTCAGCGTGACCTGCTTTCGGGTAGCTTCGATCTTGACTCCCTCAACCAACTGCCGATGGCTTCGGTCCAAACTGTCGGCGATGCGCAGTATCGGAATCAAGGCCAGCAAGGCCTGTTGGCGCTCGGCCGAGAGGTCGCCGAAATTCTCTTGCGAGCGCTTCGGCATGTTC
Source organism: Bryobacterales bacterium (assembly GCA_965247515.1). Classification (GTDB taxonomy): domain Bacteria; phylum Acidobacteriota; class Terriglobia; order Bryobacterales; family UBA6623. The sequence continues at coordinate 5,641,365 of OZ252029.1, forward strand.
TTCCGGTGATAGCGACACAGATTGGCGATGAAGAATCGGTCATCGCCGACGAAGCCGGGCAGATCGGCGTTGGCGACTAAGTAGAAGGAATGTCGATGGTGGCGGGTGCTGCTGACGAAATGGCCCGCGTCGTGGAGGTAGGCCGCCGCTTCGAGCAGTCCGCCGTATTCCGGGCCCAGCTGGTGCAGCGGCCCGAGAGCTTCGAACAGCTCTCCAGCGAGTTGGGTGACGCACTCAGAATGGGCGGCGATCACACCGCAGCGGTTCGCCAGCTTACGGACGGTTTGAAGCTGATCGGCGTCGAGCTGCTTCCGAGAAAACTCCAAGCCGTGGGCTGCCAGATCCGCGATCACGCCGTCGCGTACGCCGGCGGCGGAATGCCAGCAGCGGTCCGCGCCAAGCTCCTCGAGCAACAACGCCAGGGCTCCCACACCGGCAACGATGATCTCGGCGCGCTTGCCGCCGATGCCGGTGACCAACTCACGTTCACGCACGTTTTGATGCGCGAGCGATTCGTAAAGCTTGCGAACTTGCGCCGTGTCCACACCCACTCGATCCGCCCTATCGCCATCTGAAGTCGGTATGCCCTCGACGGCTCGGATGACCGCCGCTCCAGTTGCGGCGGTGGCGATCACGCGATCGAACGAGCCGCCCAATATCTCCTGTTTGATGCTCGCGGTCTTTTCCAGTACGAACTCCTCGAATTGCTGCAGTGCTTTGGGAGTCGGCGGGTCTTCGGAAAAGAACAGCCGAGTCAAACGAACCGCGCCAAGCGGCTTCGACAAAGCGCTGCGAACCTCTCCCGCGTTGCTTTCGATCACTTCCGCGCTACCGCCGCCGATATCGATGATTAGCGTTCGCTCGGCGGGATGCGGCCAGCGCGCTTGCACCCCAAGGTGGATCAGCCTAGCTTCCTCGGCGCCGGAAATGATCTCCGGTCGAACGCCCCCAAGTGCGAGCTGCGCCCGCAGCAGGAATTCGTCCTGGTTGCGGGCGTCCCGAACGGCGCTGGTCGCGACCGCGCGGAACACGTCGACCTTACACGCTTTCAGCCCCTCCGCCATACGCCGCAGGACTCGCCCAGCGAGGTCCATCGCCTCTGGGCTGACCACCCCGTCCTTGAACACGGATTCGCCGAGCCGGGTCACCTCGCGGTCCTCGGCAAGAGTTTTGATCGGTTCGCCAGCGACAACCTCCGCCGCCTGCATGCGGATGGAGTTGCTGCCGATGTCGACCGCGCCGTAGCGGTTCATTCAGCGCCTATCTTACGACGGCCGGATAGGAGCCAGCCCGATCGGCCCGCTGAACCCGGCTGCATGCCCGGAAAGCTTGCCCTCGTCGTTTAAACTAGAAGTTGTGAGGACCGGCCGACCATTTCTCAGAGCCTACTGGGTACTGTAGGTACTAGATTCGAGTCGAAAAAATGGACCCGAAACTGGTACGAAATTCAAAACGAACCCAATTCTGAGTCGAGCGCCGCGGGGGCGCAACATCTGGCGCCCTTCAAAGTAGAATTGAAGTGAAAGGTCTTTCAACGTTAGTTGTTAGGAGAGAATATTCGGGTTAGGGAGAACGATGGCCATCCGATCCGCCCGACCCGAAGACTCCCAAACCATCGCGGAATTCAATGCCGCGATGGCCCTTGAGACCGAAGATCTCGCCCTTGAACCCGGCCGCGTGCTGGCTGGGGTCAAAGCGGCGCTCGCCGACCCCTCGAAAGGTTTCTACCTCGTTGCCGAATCCGACCGCTCAATCGTCGGCCAACTCATGGTCACCTTCGAGTGGAGCGACTGGCGAAACGGCGTGTTCTGGTGGATCCAGAGCGTCTACGTTCGCCCCGACGCACGGGGTCAGGGCGTTTACAAAGCTCTCTACGCCGAGACCCAACACCGGGCCGCCGAAGCCGGCAACGTGTGTGGCATCCGGCTCTACGTCGAGCGTGACAACCGCCGAGCTCAGCAGACCTACGAGCGCCTGGGGATGAAGAACACAGCCTATTCCATGTACGAGGTCGACTTCGTGATCGAACGCTAGCCCGCATTTCTAACCACGTGGCGAGCGAAAGTGCGTGAGAGGCCTGTCAATACGAGGCGCGCGAAGGTTGGCGCGCGCAGGCGTACTCGACAGTACGTTGAGCACGGCGAACGAGCGCAACGAAGTAGTGGCGGGCCTATTGCGTGCTTTCGCCGTCAGGTGGTGGAAAATTCGGGCTAGCTTGCTACTCTGGTCGTTTCAATCCCATGGCAGACGGCAAGCACCTCGTAGAAATCGCGCATAGCCCTGATTCTGACGACGCGTTCATGTTTTACGCGTTGGCGAAGGGCCATGTCAGCTCCGACATCGTCGATTTCAAGCACATCCTCAGCGACATCCAGAGCCTCAACGTCGAGGCCAGGAATGGCCGCTACGGTATGACGGCGATTTCGTATCACGCCTACCCCTACGTGGCGGACAAGTACATCCTCACCTCGGCCGGCTCGAGCGTGGGCGATGGCTACGGTCCGATCATCATCTCGACCAACCCGATGACGCCGGCCGATCTCAAGGGCAAGACCATTGCCGTGCCGGGGTTGATGACGACAGCCTATCTGGCCACGCGGCTCTTCGAACCCGACTTCGAGGCCAAAGTCGTCGACTTCGACAAGATCATCGAAACCGTCGAATCGGGCGAGGCCGACGCCGGCGTAATCATCCACGAGGGCCAGCTCACCTACGGCCGCTCGGGTCTCCACAACGTGCAAGACCTAGGCGTCTGGTGGAAGGAAGAGCACGGACTGCCTCTCCCGCTCGGCGCCAACTGCATGCTCCGCAGCCTGCCTCGCGAGGTGCAAGAAGAATCCAGGCGTTGCCTGAGTGAGAGTATCCAGTACGCCCTCGATCACCGGGCTGAAGCGCTCGAGTACGCGCTGCAGTTCGGACGCGGGCTCGAATCCGCCGACGCTGATCAATTCGTCGGCATGTACGTGAACCATCACACGACTTCGATGGACCCGGAAGTCCTCGCGTCCGCCCAGAAAATGCTCGATATGGGGCACGCCGCCGGATGGATACCTAACCGTGTGGAGTTGGAGTACGTATAATCACCGTAAGTAGCTGAAACTTGCCCAGAGGAGCTCCCCCTCCGGCGAAGAATCTGGTGAACCATGACGCGCCGTTTTTCCGTATTTTCTCGACTCTTTCTCACTCCGCTGCTGGTCGCCAGCCTGTCGGCTCAAGTGAGCGATCTTCAAAGCGAAGACGCCAAGGTCCGCAAGAAAGCCGCCCAGCGAATCGGCGACAGCCGCGAGGGCGATCCCGCCGAGCTGTGCCGCGCGCTTAGTGACGCGGTGGGCGATCCTGTGGCCGAGGTGCGCTCGGCGGTCGTCGTGTCGTTGATCAAGCTGAGCGGCGACAGCTGCGTACCCGGCCTGATCGCGGCCTCGCGCGACGCAAAGGCATCGATTCAGTCGATGGCGGTTGACGGCATGGTGAACCAATACGTTCCCGAGTATGTGAAGTTCGGCATCTTGAGCTCGCTCAAGGGTTTTGGGTCGAATCTGAAGGGCCGTTTCGCCGAACCCGAGCCTCTGGTCGTCGAGCAGTACGTTGAGATCGCGCCGGCGATCGCTGATGCCGTCGCGTCGGTTATCACCGGCGGCAGCAGCAACGACTCGCGGGCCAACGCCGCTCGCGCCGCCGGTATTCTTCGCGCGCGCCGAGCGTTGCCGGACCTCAAACAGGCCCTCAAGTCGCGAAACACGACGATCATCGTCGAGGCGGTTCGGTCACTCGAAAAGATCCGCGAACCCAGCGTCGGCCCGGATATTGTTTTCCTGCTGCGCGATCCGGACCCGAAGGTTCAAGCCGCAACCGCCGAGACCGCCGGCCAGCTGCGCGTCAAGGAGGCGGCCGACGGCCTGGTTGAGCTGGCCAAGAACGCTGACAAGAAGGAAGTTCGTCGAGCGGCCTTGATCGCCTTGGCCAAGATTCCCGACAACGGCGAGGACAAGCTCTTCCTGCTTCACCTGCGCGACAAGGACAAGCAGATCCGCGCCGCGGCCGCCGAGGGTATCGGGCGAGCCGGAAACCGGACCGACCTGCAGACCATCCAGGACGCCTTTGCCAATGAAAAGGCCGAGTCGCCGAGGCTGTCGATGGCGTTTGCGCTGGTCTTGTTGGGGGACCGCGACAAGGTGTCTTACTTGATCGACGGGCTTGAATCGACCTTCCACCGGCTCGAGGCGCGACCCTTCTTGGTAGAGCTGGCGCGCGACCCCGCGGTCTTGAGCGAGCTCTACACGCCCCTCACGTCCGGCACGCGGAATCAGCGCATTCACCTTGCGCACGTGATCTCCCGGAGCGGCAACCGTGACAGCCGTTCGCACCTTGAGCGCTTGACGAAGGACCTGGACGAACGCGTCGCCGAAGCGGCCCAACGCGAGCTCAAGAACCTCGACACACGATTGGGTTCCGCCTGAAGCGTAACCGCCTTGATGTGGCTGGCACAGCTATGCCGCCAGATTCCCTGGATTGCCGCTATTAAGTACACCATTTCGGAAGTTCGCTAACGGATTCCTCGATGATTTCGGACATCGCACGGAGCGTGCGTGCCATTCTCCGGGTTGCCGGCTACGCGGCCATGAGGACGGGCTGGTTCAATGCTACGCCGTTTATCAAGATCCACCGCTACCGCTACGGCCGTGCTTTCGCGGATCCCCGGGGGTTGGAAGAGATTGTGTGCAAGGAAACTGTCATACGGCTTCAACGCGGCTGAGGAAACGCCCGGGTATGCTAACCTCCGATCGTGTCGCTGCGCTCCCGCCTCCCGGCCGACGTGACAGGGAATCTGGCCGCCTTATTTCTAGGCTCCGCCCTCAGCTTCGCGGCCGAAGTCGCTGTCCCCCGGGTGACGATCCAAGGCACGGTCCGAGACGCAGCTGATTCCTCGCCGATCGCGGGCGCGAACGTTTTCGCCGTCGCCGGCCAGCCGCCCGCTGTCGTAGCCTCCACGACCACTGACCCTGAGGGCCGCTACCGCCTCGAAACCTCCGCCCCCCGCTTCGAGCTTTCCCTCACGGCCGGCGGATACTTCGTCGCCCGTGCGGGCCACGCCGAGGCCGAATTGATCGCACGCGTCTGCCCTGATGCGGGCGATTGTGGCGAAGCCGACTTCCTGCTTTCCCGCGCTACCGTCCTCGAAGGTTGGATCACCGACGCCTTCGGCAATCCGATGCAAAGCATCGAAATCGAGCTCGAGCGCAGCCAATCCAACCAAGCCGAGCAAGCGAACCAACGCCCGCTGTTCTCCTACACCCAAGAGCGCAACCGCAACGAGCGAGGCGTCACCGACGACCGGGGCTACTTCCGAATGTGGGGACTCCGCCCCGGCGAGTACACCCTCACAACCGAGCGCGGAGGCACGGGCTACAGCGGCATCCCCGAACCGCCCCAACTCACCCGGGTCGTCCGAATCCCAGAAGGCGGAGAATCCGTCCGCCTCAACCTCCAGCTTACCGACGCCCCACAAGCCTTCAGCTTCTCGGGCGAAATCGAAGACCTCGCCCCCAACGACACCCGTTGGCTGACGCTCGAGCCCGTCAGCGGCGGAGACCGCGAGTACATCCAAGTCCTTGACCGCAAGTTCTCGAGTTCCAGCGTCCTCGGCGAATACGTCGTCCGGCTCGAACAAGTCGTGAACGCCGACCCGGCGGCATCCCAAGCCGACTACCTCGCCACGTTGAACGTCAACCGCGATCTGAGAGACCTGCGCCTGCGGCCGCAAACGCCGACCGGTGTCCGCGCGCGAGTCGCCTATGTCGATTCGCCGCCCATTCCGTTCTATCTGTTGCTCCGCCAGAGGGACCGCCCCAAAGCGCCCGCCCGCCGGATCGCATTCGACGGCGCCGCAACCGAAATCGAGCGCAGCGGCCTGCTCCCCGGCGACTACATCAGCTGGGTGCAAGCCGGCAGCTACTTCATGCTTGACAAGCCCCCGATCACGATCGTCCCCGGCCAAATGACCGAAGTGGAATTTCGCCTCTCGAACCAGCGCTCCACGATCCGCGGCACAGTCCGCTCGGCTGACAAGACCCCAACCGCGAACATCGTCGTCGGCGTTCGCGGCCGCAACACCCGCTCCACCCTGAGCGACAACGAAGGCGGCTTCGTCTTCGAGCGCCTCATCCCAGGCGAATACGAGATCGCCGCCTGGAACTGCCCCATGGTCGATGTCGCGGACGACGAAGTCTGGCGCCAAGCCGGCGAAAGCCTCAAACGCATCCAGGTCGAGCCCGGCTTCGAAGTCGACGTCGACCTCACCATCGCGCCATGAGACTGCCGCTGATCCTGCTGGTGCCCCTCCTGCTAGCCCGGATTTCTCAGTGCGCCGTACTGGCGCGAACACCCTGCGGGGTGAAAGGCCCCGCCGATGAAGATGTCGGTCGACATCGAAGCTGGCGAGCAGCGTGGTCCGGTAACGGGTCGAGCTGAAGCCTCGCGACAAAGTCCGGGTAAGCCGGGCGAGCAAGCCGTTAGGCCGTAACGCGCAGTATGCCTGAGCAGGCCTCGAAAGTGAAGTTGCGGACGCCGACCCGCCTGAGAAACGGGGAAGGCCGCAGCAACCGGGAAGCGACCGACGCATGCACCGGTTGGGTCCGCCGGGGTAGTGGGCGCGGCATGACGCTGAAGGGTGTTCGTAGTCAAAGGCGGGAGGCCCCACCGGGCGGAGGTCGCAACTCCAAACGTTGTCTACAGGGCGGCGGCCGCGGCGGGGAGTCGGACAGGGCCGTAGTAGTGAAGAAGCAGGGTAATGCCTGTGGAGCGAGGGGCCCTGACTTCCGGCATGCTTGTCAACGAGCGAGAGGACGAGGCGATTGGCGATAAGCCTAGCAACGCCGTTAGGATCCGGAAGCTCGGGCGCAAGCTCTGCCTCAAAGCGAAGCAGGAGATGGGCGTGCTGCGCCTGCGCGGGGCGCAACTGGGGCCGCCGCCTGCGACAGCGATGAGGTGAAGCCGGTCGGAGAGCCGGATGCGGGAAATCCGCACGTCCGGTTCGATGAGCGGGGACGGGAAACGGAGCCAAGGCGGAGACTGAGACACTGGCGCAAGGCGAAAGCGGCCAGCAACAGCTACTCCCTCCGCCTAAAGCCACCGCGCCCGTCCTCGACTCCACGTGCGCCGTACTGGCGCGAACACCCTGTGGGGTGAAAGGCCCCGCCGATGAAGATGTCGGTCAACATCGAAGCTGGCGAGCAGCGCGATCCGGTAACGGGCCGTGTTGAAGCCTCGCGACAAAGTCCGGCAAGGCCGGGCGAGCAAGCCGTTAGGCCGTAACGTGAAGTATGCCTGAGCAGGCCTCGAAAGTGAAGTCGCGGACGCCGACCCGCCTGAGAAACGGGGAAGGCCGCACAAACCGAGAAGCGACCGGCAGGTGCATCGGTTTGGTCCGCCGGGGTAGTGGGCGCGGCATGACGCTGAAGGGTGTTCGCAGTCAAAGGCGGGAGGCCCCACCGGGCGGAGGTCGCAACTCCAAACGTTGTCTACAGGACGGCGGCTCGGGAGGGGAGTCGGACAGGGCCGTAGTAGTGAAGAAGCAGGGTAATGCCTGTGGAGCGAGGGGCCCTGACTTCCGGCATGCTTGTCAACGAGCGAGAGGACGAGGCGATTGGCGATAAGCCTAGCAACGCCGTTAGGATCCGGAAGCTCGGGCGCAAGCTCTGCCTCAAAGCGAAGCAGGAGATGGGCGTGCTGCGCCTGCGCGGGGCGCAACTGGGGCCGCCGCCTGCGACAGCGATGAGGTGAAGCCGGTCGGAGAGCCGGATGCGGGAAATCCGCAAGTCCGGTTCGATGAGCGGGGACGGGAAACGGAGCCAAGGCGGAGACTGAGGCACTGGCGTCGAGCGAAAGCGGCCAGCAACAGCGACTCCCTCCGCCTAAAGCCACCGCGCCCGTCCTCGACTCTACGTGCGCCGTACTGGCGCGAACACCCTGCGGGGTGAAAGGCCCCGCCGATGAAGATGTCGGTCGACATCGAAGCTGGCGAGCAGCGTGGTCCGGTAACGGGTCGAGCTGAAGCCTCGCGACAAAGTCCGGGTAAGCCGGGCGAGCAAGCCGTTAGGCCGTAACGCGCAGTATGCCTGAGCAGGCCTCGAAAGTGAAGTTGCGGACGCCGACCCGCCTGAGAAACGGGGAAGGCCGCAGCAACCGGGAAGCGACCGACGCATGCACCGGTTGGGTCCGCCGGGGTAGTGGGCGCGGCATGACGGTGAAGGGGGTTCGTAGTCAAAGGCGGGAGGCCCGGTGCGGTGGAGGTCGCAACTCCAAACGTCGCCTACAGGGCGGCGGCCGCGGCGGGGAGTCGGACAGGGCCGTAGTAGTGAAGAAGCAGGGTAATGCCTGTGGAGCGAGGGGCCCTGACTTCCGGCATGCTTGTCAACGAGCGAGAGGACGAGGCGATTGGCGATAAGCCTAGCAACGCCGTTAGGATCCGGAAGCTCGGGCGCAAGCTCTGCCTCAAAGCGAAGCAGGAGATGGGCGTGCTGCGCCTGCGCGGGGCGCAACTGGGGCCGCCGCCTGCGACAGCGATGAGGTGAAGCCGGTCGGAGAGCCGGATGCGGGAAATCCGCACGTCCGGTTCGATGAGCGGGGACGGGAAACGGAGCCAAGGCGGAGACTGAGACACTGGCGCAAGGCGAAAGCGGCCAGCAACAGCTACTCCCTCCGCCTAAAGCCACCGCGCCCGTCCTCGACTCCACGTGCGCCGTACTGGCGCGAACACCCTGCGGGGTGAAAGGCCCCGCCGATGAAGATGTCGGTCAACATCGAAGCTGGCGAGCAGCGCGATCCGGTAACGGGCCGTGTTGAAGCCTCGCGACAAAGTCCGGCAAGGCCGGGCGAGCAAGCCGTTAGGCCGTAACGTGAAGTATGCCTGAGCAGGCCTCGAAAGTGAAGTCGCGGACGCCGACCCGCCTGAGAAACGGGGAAGGCCGCACAAACCGAGAAGCGACCGGCAGGTGCATCGGTTTGGTCCGCCGGGGTAGTGGGCGCGGCATGACGCTGAAGGGTGTTCGCAGTCAAAGGCGGGAGGCCCCACCGGGCGGAGGTCGCAACTCCAAACGTTGTCTACAGGGCGGCGGCCGCGGCGGGGAGTCGGACAGGGCCGTAGTAGTGAAGAAGCAGGGTAATGCCTGTGGAGCGAGGGGCCCTGACTTCCGGCATGCTTGTCAACGAGCGAGAGGACGAGGCGATTGGCGATAAGCCTAGCAACGCCGTTAGGATCCGGAAGCTCGGGCGCAAGCTCTGCCTCAAAGCGAAGCAGGAGATGGGCGTGCTGCGCCTGCGCGGGGCGCAACTGGGGCCGCCGCCTGCGACAGCGATGAGGTGAAGCCGGTCGGAGAGCCGGATGCGGGAAATCCGCACGTCCGGTTCGATGAGCGGGGACGGGAAACGGAGCCAAGGCGGAGACTGAGACACTGGCGCAAGGCGAAAGCGGCCAGCAACAGCTACTCCCTCCGCCTAAAGCCACCGCGCCCGTCCTCGACTCCACCCAGAACTAGCCGAGAGGGGCTGAACTCGGTTTCAGGGCGATAAATGGGGCGGTTGACGCGGATCGGCGCCTCAGATGGCCGTTGTCGCCGCTCACAGAGCCGCAGGCGCTCGGATCCGGTCCGGCGGAGGCGTTTTTGAACCCTTTTGGCCCAAACTCCGGCTAAGGCCCTTGCCAGGGCCGCTGCGCTTCCAGTGATACTTGAGCTCCCAACGCTGCTTCAGCGTCCTCAGCAGCGCTGCGGCTCGCCCCGCGCGAGGTTGCCGTACGCCGCCGCAAACAACGCCCGCGCCGGATGCCCCGTCGCCATCGAGATCCACACCTTGCGCGCCGTTACCCGCACCCGCGCTGCGATCTTGAGCAGCCGCACTCGGATCGTCGAGCACTGCGCCCGCGCCATCTTCGTCCCCTGCAGCCCCAACTCGCGCAGCGCCTGCATGAGACAATATGCGATCGATGAAAAGTATAATCGGATCTGATTCGACCTCATTAGCGACGTCGAGGTGCGGTCGGCGAATAGATCCAACTGTTGCTCTTTGATGCGGTTCTCCATCTCGCCCCGCGCGCAGTAGAGATCCTCGTACAAGCTGCGCGCGTCGAATTGCGCTGCGCTCAGCGATGTCACCACGAAGCGCGGATTGTTTCCCTTCTCAAGCCGCTCGGCCTTGGCCACGACGCGGCGTTTGCGGCTCCAGCTTTTGAGCGTACGATAGCGGAACTGGCGAAACACTCGCGCCGGCTTGCCGCTTTCGACATAGCGCCGGTGGGCCTTTCCCAGCGCCTTGCGAATGCGTTTCAACAAGCGCGGGTTGGTGGCCAGTCCGAACACATAGTCGACCTGGTTTTGCTCGCACCAGCTCATCAACTCCTGGCGGCAAAAGCCCGAGTCGGCGCGCAGCACGATCTCGACGTCGGGCCATGTCCGCCGTAGTCGCGCGACGATTCGCTTGACCTCGTCGAGCGCTCCCGCCGCGGCGTCTTGGTTGGCCTCCCGGAGCCGCGCGCACACCAGCTGCTCGCCGATAAAGATGTACAGCGGCAGGTAGCAGTAGCCGCCGTAGTAGCCGTGATAGAAGCGTCCTTCTTGCTGTCCGTGCAGCAGGTCGTCGGTGGCGTCGAGGTCGAGCACGATCTGTTTCGGCCGGCGCGGTTGACTTTGGATATAAAGATCTACTAGTGTTTTGTCGACCGCTGCGGTGTCGAGCGTGATCTTCTTGTAGCGCGACTTCTGGTCGGCGTCGGCGGGCGTGAGCTCGAGCCGGTTGAGAGTGCTTTTGCCGGCGCCGGGCATGCCGCGGTCGCGCTTGTGGCGGCGGGTTTGTCCCTCGACGTCGGCCTTTGCCCGACAGCATCGCCAGCAACGGATCGGCGCGCAGTTGATCGTGATCGTTGAGATCTTCGTACCCCAACGCCAGCCCGTAGACGCGCTGCCGCACCAGTTCGGGGACGCTGTGGTCGATGCGATCGGGGTTGCGGTAGTCGCTGAAGCAGTGCGCGAACTGCCGCAGGATGCCGGTTCGCTGCTCAGTGCGGTGCAGCAGCAGAGAGCCGGCCTCGGTCGTGATCGTGCCGCCGTCGAAGCGGGCGACCACCTCGCGCTGGGAATCAGTAGCGAAAGAAAAACTGGTTTGGGTACACTCTGTCATAGCGAAAGCCGTTCTCTTCTGGTTGAAACGTGTTGAGCTAACTACGTTTATGCCAGATTGAGCGGCTTTTCGCTAGTTCTTGGGTGGAGTCGAGGACGGGCGCGGTGGCTTTAGGCGGAGGGAGTAGCTGTTGCTGGCCGCTTTCGCCTTGCGCCAGTGTCTCAGTCTCCGCCTTGGCTCCGTTTCCCGTCCCCGCTCATCGAACCGGACGTGCGGATTTCCCGCATCCGGCTCTCCGACCGGCTTCACCTCATCGCTGTCGCAGGCGGCGGCCCCAGTTGCGCCCCGCGCAGGCGCAGCACGCCCATCTCCTGCTTCGCTTTGAGGCAGAGCTTGCGCCCGAGCTTCCGGATCCTAACGGCGTTGCTAGGCTTATCGCCAATCGCCTCGTCCTCTCGCTCGTTGACAAGCATGCCGGAAGTCAGGGCCCCTCGCTCCACAGGCATTACCCTGCTTCTTCACTACTACGGCCCTGTCCGACTCCCCGCCGCGGCCGCCGCCCTGTAGGCGACGTTTGGAGTTGCGACCTCCACCGCACGGGGCCTCCCGCCTTTGACTACGAACCCCCTTCACCGTCATGCCGCGCCCACTACCCCGGCGGACCCAACCGGTGCATGCGTCGGTCGCTTCCCGGTTGCTGCGGCCTTCCCCGTTTCTCAGGCGGGTCGGCGTCCGCAACTTCACTTTCGAGGCCTGCTCAGGCATACTGCGCGTTACGGCCTAACGGCTTGCTCGCCCGGCTTACCCGGACTTTGTCGCGAGGCTTCAGCTCGACCCGTTACCGGACCACGCTGCTCGCCAGCTTCGATGTCGACCGACATCTTCATCGGCGGGGCCTTTCACCCCGCAGGGTGTTCGCGCCAGTACGGCGCACTGAGATATCCGGGCTAGCGGTCGCGGCTCTGACACCACCTGGCGAAAGCTTGGGTCGCGTCGTCAGAGCCGCGACCGCAAGGGAGCGGGTTCCGCGTCGGATGTTAGGAACCGTGGCCTCAATTGCCCAGGTGAATAGGCTGGGCCGCGGCGCCGTTCCCCGCTGAATCCCAGGCGGCGACGCGGACCCATTTCTTGCCCTCGCGGTCGAACGGGATGCGGAAGCGCTTCTTGCCGAAGGGTCCTTCATCGGCCGTCGGTATGATCTTACGATCCGTCCTGTCACCGTCGCCCCAAACGACCTCAACGAAATCTAACGGGTAGGTCCACTCAATCGTTGCTTGGACCGCGCCGTCAACGACCTCGAACTCCGGGATCAACACCTCGCCTGAAGTGACGAAGTACTCCCCGGCGCGAATCGCTTCGAGGATCGGGTTCCAGTCTTCATCGAAACGTGGGAGTTGGTCGAGTCGGACGTAGTTGACCATCAGGTGGGGGTAGATCTCGTCTTCGGGGAACTTGTTGTAGGTGTCGCCTTCGGCTAACAAGTACTTCGGGCCGGCCCAGTTGTTCATGTCGTCGAGCAGGTCGAAGCAGCGCGTCTCGCAGATCCGGGCCTCGGACAAGTCAACCGGCATCGACTGGAACGCCCCTCCTATATAGCGGTCGCTCTTGAACTGCGGTGTGTCCTTGATCACGTCCGGGTAGTAGGTGGAGCCCTTAGTGCGCGGGTGCGCCTGCCATACGAGCCCGCCTTCCTGCTCCAGCATGCGGAGCTCCTCGGCGGCATCGCCGACGTGGTAGACCTTTCCGTAGCCGTCGACGTTTTCCTGGAAGGTTTGGCCTGCGGTCTGAACATGGGTCCAGAAGACAGGCTTTGGAAAGACCATCGTGTAGTGCCCCCCGAAGTACGCGTTCGGCTCCTCGCCGGGCATCAGAAGGAAGTCGCGGTCCGAGTGCCGCCGGCAGGCCTCGAAGTAAGTGTTTTGATCGGCTAAGCGCAACTCTCCGGGGTCTTTCGCGTGACCGTCGCCGTGAAAGTCGGACATCATCGCGATGTTGATCCCCAACCCGCGGAAGGCCGGCACCCAGGACGGGCGGGCGTCGAGGCTCCCTCGGTCGTTGACGTACTCGTTGAAGTGGGTGTGGAAATGACTCACCGCCACCTGATAGCCCGGCAGCTTCTTGTAGCGGTCGCCGTGGGTGTAGCGCAGAACGGAGTCGCGGGTTGCCGAAGCGTCGCCGGCGCTGAGGTAGAAGTAGACGGCCATGCGCTGCTGGGAGCCTGGGGGCGCGTTGTAGAGGGCGAAGTTTCCGCGTGCGAAGCGGTGGGCTTGGCGGGAGCGGCGTTCCCAGATTTCGTCCGTTACGCCGTATGCCGAGTAGGGTTCTTCGTGCTCGCCTTGCCGCACGCCGATGCTGAACTGCTCGTCGGAGTCTTTGCGGTAGTAGACGTAGCCAAGGTTTTTTTCGATCTCGCGAGCCCAGAAGAACTTGTGCGGGGGGGGGAAGTAGGCCAGCGAACCGCTGTCGCGAAACTCGACTATCGCTAGCCGGTTTCGCGCCCGCAGCGGGACGGGGTCGTCGTGGGTTGAGCTTCCGAACAGGTAGCGTTGCTCGGCGCGGGCCACGTCGCGCCAGACGATTCTTTCAGCGTCGTCGATCGAAAGTCCGCTGAGGCCGCCGCGATACTGGTAAGCGGTCGATGGGCGTTGGGTAGAGGCTATGATCTCCTGACGTAAGAGGTTTGAGCCGCGGTAGACGGTGTAGCGGAGCTTGCCTGAAAACGGGCCCATGGTGACGCCGTCGAATTCCACTTCGAGCCGCGCGCCCTCGCTTCGCACAATGCAGCCGGTTGATGCGAATGTGGCGTCGGCCTGGATGATTTCATCGGCGGATCGGGGCAGCTCGGTGTTGACCCCTTCCAGGCCAGGCGTCTCGAGGGGCGCGTCCCAGAAGACTTTCCACTTTTCCTTTTCGATCACTTCGTCGCTCAGCTCGACGCCGAGAGCGCGGAGTGGATTGAGCTGCTGGTTGGAGATGCGGCGTCGCCCGGCGGTGACGTGGAACTCGGGAGAGAGACCCGAGCCGAGCAACTTCCATTCCTCGGCAGCCGATCGCGCGGCGAGATCACGAATCACCGGGCGCCCGCCTTCTAAGGCGAGCGTCGCGCGGAGATCCGAGCCGCCTTCGCCGCCCCAAAGCAACTCAACGCCATCGCCTGAGCTGCGGGCAGACAGAGCGTCGCTGAGGTGGTACTGGGTCAGGTCACAGGGGAGTGCGATGCAGGCTGAGACGGCGAGGAGTAGTAGTGTTCGCATGGCGGCTATCAGTCTAAGGCGCCAGAGTCGGAAATCGCCCAGTTGATAGAATCTCGTGGAAGTGCCGGCCGACTCCTCTAGCGAACGCATGAACGATCTGCTCGGCCGGCTTCACGAGCTTGAGGAGCGCCTCAAGGCCGGCGGGGGCCCGGCAAAGATCGAAAAGCAGCATAAAGCCGGCAAACTGACGGCTCGGGAACGTGTTGAAGTGCTCACGGATGAAGGGTCGCGATTCTTCGAAATCGGCCTGCTGGTCGCGCACGACAAGTACGGCGGAGCGGCCCCGGGGGTGGGCGTCGTCACCGGAGTCGGAAAGATCGAAGGCCGTCCGGCGATAATCGTTGCGAACGACGCAACGGTCAAGGCGGGCGCCTGGTGGCCGGAGACGATCTCGAAGATTCTGCGCGCGCAAGAGGTTGCGATGCGGCAGCGCATCCCGATCGTCTATCTGGTCGATTCCGCGGGCGTGTATCTGCCCTTGCAAGATGGCGTCTTCCCCGGACAATACGGCGGGGCGCGGATCTTCTACTACAACTCGCTGATGCGGCGGAAGCTGAAGATTCCTCAGATTGCGGCGGTGATGGGCCCGTGCATCGCCGGCGGGGCCTACCTGCCGGCGCTGAGCGACGTCATCATCATGGTCGAGGGGACGAGCTTCATGGGTCTTGGCGGCCCGAACCTTGTCAAAGGGGCGACCGGCGAGATCATCGATTCCGAGTCGCTCGGCGGGGCGCGCACGCACACCGAGGCCAGCGGGGTCGCGCACTACACCGCCAAGGACGACCACGAGTGCTTGGAGCTGATCCGCGCGAAGATGCGGTCCATAACCGCGGCCCCGGCGTCGATTTCTGGGACCGAACCGTCCAGGCCGTCCGGAGAGTTGCTTTCCGCGCTTCCCGCGAATCATCGGCTGCCTTATGATGTCGAGCCGCTGCTGGAGGCAGTCCTCGACGCCGATGACTTTCTCGAGTTCCAGCCGAACTGCGCTCCTGAGATGTTGTGTGCGAATGCACGGCTTGGGGGGCGTCCTGTTGCGGTGATTGCGAATCGGCGTGGGTTCCTCAAGACTGATGCCGGGCCGCGCATTGGCGGCATCGTTTACGCCGAGTCAGCCCGTAAAGTCGCTTACTTCGTCGAGACCGCCCAACGTAGCGGGACGCCCTTGCTCTATTTCCAAGACGTCTCCGGTTTCATGGTGGGCAAGAGGGCCGAGACGAACGGCATCATTCGTGCGGGCGCGGACATGGTCGAGGCGATGGCATGCGCGACCGTCCCCAAGATCATCGTCTCGCTCAACCACGCCAGCGGCGCGGGCTACTACGCGATGGCGGGCCAGGGCTTCGATCCGGATTTTACGCTCGCTTGGCCGAGCGCGCGGATCGGCGTGATGGAGGGAGACTCGGCGGTCCAAGCCGCACATGGTCGCGCTCTGGAAGAACATGGCGACGATTTGCCCGAGGAATTGGCAGCCGCGATCGAAAAGACCCGCGAAGACTACGAGAAGTGGCTCGACGCGACCTGGACCGCCGCGCGCGGGAATGTCGACGCCATCATCGACCCGGTCGAGACGCGAGACGTTTTGGCCTTCCTGCTCGAGGCTTGCGAGAGCTCCGCGCATCGGCATCTAGCGCTGGAGGTGTTGCCTGGAGATGCGCCGCCTGCGTGACAACGTGGCGTACGGCTATGCCGTGCCGCCTGGCACCTGTGGTGCAAGGTCTCCCCTCGGCGTCTGCTGGTCGGTCGATGCGACGGCCAGAACCTTGCACCACAGGTGCAAGGCGGCACGGCATAGCCATACGCCACGTCTGCGATCACCAGCTAGTCTGTCTCCAGGGCGCTCGGAATGCTGCGAGGATTGATTCTATGAATGACTGCCTGAAGATCAGCCAAGAAGGGCGCGTACGGCGGCTGACGCTAAACCGTCCGGAGATGCGCAATGCGCTCAACCTGGAGCTTTGCCAGGCGCTACTGGCGGCGCTCAAGGAGGCAGATGAGGACCGCAATGTCGGGGCGATTCTGCTCAACGGCGCCGGCAAGGTCTTCTGCTCGGGGATGGACTTGAAGGAGGTGCTGGAAGCCGACGCGGAGGCGATGCTGCCGGTTCATCAAGAGCTGTTTTCGGTCGGAACGCGACTACGGACTCCGATGGTCTCCCTGGTTCACGGGGCGGCGATCGCCGGCGGAATGGGACTTGCTCTCAACGGACACTGGGTGATCGCGGCCGCGGGGACCAAGTTCGGCATCACCGAGGTGCGGATCGGCCTCTGGCCGTTCGCGATCTTCGAGATCATGGTGCGGGCGGTTGGGGAGCGCCAGGCGACCCAGCTTGCGCTCGAGGCGAAGGTGTTCGACAGCGAGAGGGCCGGCGCGCTTGGGCTTGTCGACGAAGTCGTCGCCGCGGATTCGCTCGACGACCGCTGCGTCGAGCTCGCCGAGGGTCTAGCGAGCCTGAGCGGAGAAGCGGTCCGGCACGGTCTGGAGTTCGTCCCGCGGTTGCTCGGCGGCGATCCGAACGCGGTTGTCGACGGCCGCCGGAATTGTCAAGCGACCGCGGACTTCAAGGAAGGGATCCTGGCGTTTCGCGAGAAGCGCGCGCCGGAGTGGCCGTCGCACGCGTAGAGCAAATGAAGCGAGAGCCAGTGCCCGACCGATTTTACTTCTTGTTCTTCGGATGAGCGAAGCCGATGGGTCGCTTCTGTTTTGGGGTCGGTGGGTTGATGAAGCGTTCGAACTGGTCCCACAAGACAGTGACCTTACGGTCTACCAGCTCGACGCGACGAGCCAACTCTTCGTTGCCGGCGAGCACCTTCCGCATCTGTACATAAGTGCGCATGATGAGAACATTGATCTCTGCAGCCCGCTTGCTGTGTAGCACGCTCGATAGCATGGCAACGCCTTGTTCTGTGAAAGCGCGGGGCGCGTAACGCGGATCGCGATGCTTCTGGGAACCGGTCACAATCTGTGATCGGTTCAGTTCGTCAGCTTCGTCGGCGCTTATGCGAAAACAGAAGTCTTCCGGGAACCGTTCGATGTTCCGCGTTACCGCCTGATTGAGCGTTCTCGTCTCGACACCGTAAAGCTCTGCCAGATCAAAGTCGAGCATGACATTCTCACCTCGGATTAGGTAGATCCGCCTCGCGATTCGCTCGATGGGAATGATGCCTGCGGGTTTCGACTTCGCCATGTCCCGCCTGGCCACGCCCCACTGTGCCGGGCAATCGCCTAGATGTCAAACCGTGTGGTTTGGCAGCTGACCACTACAAGCCCTTTGCCGCCAAGCGCTTAGCCCGCCCACCGCTATAATGTCCGGGTAGTGGATCACTGGGGCGTTTTCTGGCTGCGGGTAGCGCTTGTGCTCTACTCGGTCGGGCTGTGGCATTCGCTGCTGTCGGTGATTCGCCGGAAGCAGCAGATGTTCCTGGCGGCGCTGACTTCGATTTCGTTGGGAGCGCTCTTCCACCTGGTTTCGTTGGTCTTTGAGGCCATCATGCTGGGGGGCGTGCCGGTCCGCTCCCTCTACCAGATGGCCTCGCTGTCGGCTTTCTTGATCACCGTGGCGTTCCTTTGGGTTTACTACCGCTATCGCTATGAAAGCGTTGCAGTTTTCGTTTTTCCGATTGTGTTCCTGCTGACCTTCGTCGCCAACCTTGGTACGCCGCTGGAGCCGTGGATCCAAGAATCGGTCGGGAGCTGGTGGCTTTCCGCGCACGTGGTGATGTTCCTGATCGGATATGCGGCGCTGTTTCTGACCTTCATCGCGGCGGTGATGTACTTGCTCCAGGAGCGCGAGCTCAAGTCCAAGCGGCCGCGGGCGTTCTACTACCGCTTGCCGCCCCTCAACAAGCTCGATGAAGTCGCCTACCGGACGCTCGCGGTCGGGTTCCTGGCGGTGACGGTCGGTATCATCATGGCGAGCGTGTGGGCGTCGGTCGAATGGGGCGCACGATGGATTGTCGACCCTACGATCGCGCTCGCATTCCTGACTTGGGCGATCTACCTTGCGATGGTCTTCAGTCGCTGGGCTATAGGGTGGCGAGGCCGCAAGGGGGCCTACTTCGCCATCGTTGGTTTCTGCTGTGCCGCGCTGAGTTGGATCGTCAACTCCGGCGTGCACTCCTTCATGGGCCCATGAGCGTTCTTGTCGTCGGCCTTAGCCACAAGACCGCGCCGGTCGAGTTGCGCGAGCGCTTCGCCCTGTCCGGCGAAGTTGCCGACGCCGCCACGACGGGACTTGCGGAGCGCCCGGGGATCCACGAAGCCTGCATCCTGTCGACCTGCAATCGCGTGGAGTTCATGCTCCGCTCCGACATCGCCGAGCAAGCCGAGACCGAGCTTCTTACGTACCTGGATGAGGCTCACGTCGCGCCGGTCCGCGAGGCGGAGCCGCACCTCTACCGACACGCTGATCGCGCCGCCGTTCGCCATATCTTTCGCGTTGCTTCGAGCCTGGACTCGATGGTCATCGGCGAGCCGCAGATCTTGGGGCAGGTCAAGCAAGCCTACAACGCAGCAAAGCGGACCGGCTCGATTCGTGGGCCGCTCGATCACCTCTTCACCGCGGCGTTCCGGGTGGCGCGGCGCGTGCGCAACGAAACCGGCATCGGCCAGCATGCGGTCTCGATCAGCTATGTCGCGGTGGAGCTTGCGAGAAAGATTTTTGGCGATCTCAACGGGCTTTCGGTCCTACTCATAGGCGCCGGAAAGATGTCCGAAGCCGCGGCGCGACACATTCATTCCGCCGGGGCGAAAGAGCTGATCGTCACGAATCGAACCTACGAACGCGCCACGGAGTTGGCGCAGACCTACAATGCCTCTCCGGCGCCGTTTGAAAATCTGTTTGAATTGTTGACCAAGGTCGACATCGTTATCTCATCCACCGGCGCGCCGGAATTCGTCTTGACCAAAGAGATGCTCCGGAGAGTCACGTCGGCCCGGCGCGGCAAGCCGATCTTTCTGGTCGACATCGCGGTGCCGCGAGACATCGACCCGGAGATCAACAAGCTCGACGACACGTTCGTTTACGACATCGACGACCTTCAACAAGTCGCCAACGCCAATCTCGGGGAACGGCGCAAAGAAGCCGGCCTCGCCGAAAAAATCGTCGAGGAAGAAGTCGACAAGGTGATGCAGCGAATCCGCACGGTGCAGGTTGCGCCCACGATCGTGCAGCTACAAAAACAGCTCGAGCAAGTCCGCACGGGCCAGCTCGAGCGCTTCAAGGGCAAGCTCAGCGGACTCACCCCCGAGCAGCAAGCCGCCGTCGACGCCTTGACCCGGGGAATGATGAACAAGATCGCGCACCCCCCCATCACCGAGATGAAGCGCACTTCCGACCGCCCCGATGGTCCAAGTTTCGTTCAAGCGGTGCGGAAGGCGTTTCGGCTGGGCGGCGGATGAGGGCGCTCGTCATCGGATCGCGCGGGTCGCAACTGGCTGTTTGGCAGGCCCGCTGGATTGCCGGAAAGCTTCAAGAGTTAGGCCGCGAAACTCGCATCGAGATCATCAAGACGACGGGCGACAAGATTGTGGACGTTCCGCTGGCGAAGGTTGGCTCTTCGACGGGGCTCAAGGGCGTATTTACGAAAGAGATCGAGGAGGCGTTGCTGGATGGGAGAATCGACCTGGCTGTCCACAGCATGAAGGACTTGCCGACGGATTTGCCTGACGGTCTGATGGTGGGCGCTGTCCCGGAGCGGGCGGATCCGCGCGATGTGCTGGCGGGTAAGACCTTGGACGAACTGGCGGCGGGCGATGTTGTCGGGACGAGCTCGCTTCGCCGCGCCGCGCAGCTACGGCATTTTCGCCCTGATCTGCAGATCGCGGATATACGCGGAAACGTGGGCACGCGACTCCGCAAGCTCGATGAAGGCGACTACGCTTCTATCGTTCTAGCGGCGGCCGGACTGAAGCGGCTGGGCCTCGCCGCGCGGATAGCGGAGACATTGAAAGCGTTCGTGATGGCGCCGGCAATAGGGCAAGGCGCCTTGGCTATCGAGATCCGCCAAGACGATGCTGTCACACAGAGGGCTGTGGCGCCGCTTGATCACCAGGAAACCCGCACGGCTGTCGAAGCTGAACGCGCGCTGCTCGCCGCGCTAGGCGGAGGCTGTCAAGTACCGCTGGGCGCTTATTCGCTTCAGAGTGAAAGTGAGCTCGAATTGGCCGCCACTGTGGCTTCGGCTGACGGGGAACAACTCATTCGGGCGTATGGGGTAGGTGATTTATCAGAGCCGACTCTGCTAGGTCAAGATGTGGCGGAACAGCTCAAACAGCAGGGAGCGGCGGAGCTCATCGGATAAGCATGCGACTGACCCGGAACCCGCTCCCTTGCGGTCGCGGCTCTGAAGTCGCAAGTGGAATGTCGATCCGCGGGCGTCAGAGCCGCGACCGCAAGGGAGCGGGTTCCGGGTCGTTACCGGCCACCGCCAAGGACGTGACCGGATGACCGGCACAGTCTACCTCGTCGGCGCCGGCCCGGGTGACCCTGAGCTGATCACCCAGCGCGGCTTGCGGCTGATCCAAACGGCGGATGTCATTCTCTACGACAACCTCGCTCCGTTAGGTCTCCTCGATCACGCCAAGCCAGGCGCCGAGACCCAATACGTCGGCAAAAAGCGCGCCGCCCACGCCCTAAGCCAAGAGGAGATCAACAACCTGCTGACCGTGCACGCCCGCGCTGGAAAGCAGGTTGTGCGGCTCAAGGGCGGCGACCCGTTGATCTTCGGCCGCGGGGGTGAAGAAGCCGAAGCCCTCGGGGTTGCCGGCATCCCCTTTCAGCTTGTCCCCGGGGTGAGCTCGGCGCTAGGTGTCGCCGCGTACGCCGGCATTCCGCTCACGCACCGCTCGCTTACGTCGTCAGTCACATTTGTGACCGGGCACGATCCCGAGCAGATTGACTGGCCAAGGGTTGGCGTATCCGGAACGCTCGTGATCTTCATGGGCCTGAGGAGCTTTGGGGATGTTGCACGACGGCTCATCGCGGCCGGTCGGGATCCCAAGACGCCGGCAGCGGCTATTCGATGGGGTTCGCGCCCGGACCAGGTTGTCGTGTCGGGGACCGTCGCGAACCTCGCCGAACGGGTCACAGACGCAGGGCTAAGACCGCCCGCGTTAGTCGTTGTCGGTGAGGTCGTCGCCCTCAGGGAACGGCTGCGATGGTACGAACAACTGCCGCTCTTCGGACAACGAATCGTCGTCACGCGGGCACGTGAACAGGCCGGCGGATTCGCCGATAAGCTGCGCTTGCTCGGCGCGGAGGCCATCGTGATGCCGACGATCCAGATCGGCCCTCCTGATGATTGGGGGCCGCTGGATCGGGCGATCGAAAGACTCGGCCAATACGACTGGCTGATCTTCACGAGCCAAAACGGTGTTCGCCGCTTCGTCGAAAAACTCGACGGCGGCCCTTTCGACCTACGGGCAATTCGGGGGAAGATCGCCGCGATCGGTCCCGCGACGGCCGAGGCGCTCGAAGAACTTCACCTTAAAGTGGACTTGACGCCGACGACGTTTGTCGCCGAGGGATTGCTCGAAGCCTTCGAGTTGCATGATCTTCAAGCGAAGAAGATCTTAATTCCACGGGCGGCCGTCGCCCGCGAGATTCTCCCGGAAGAGCTTCGCCGTCGCGGCGCGGAGGTCGATGTAGCTGCGGCCTACAAGACTGTCCGGCCCGAGCTCGCTGTCGAAGAGAAGGCCGACTGGATCACCTTCACTAGTTCGTCGACGGCGTCGAATCTGCTCGAACAGATCAACGACTTGGAGGGGGCGCGGGTTGCGTCAATTGGCCCGATCACGAGCGAAACCGTTCGTGGTTTCGGGTTCGAGGTCGACGTTGAGGCAGAGCCACACACGACGGACGGGCTGATTGAAGCGATTGTCGCGGCGGTGCACTCCGAGCCGCCTGCGTGAGCGGGCGGTGAAAAAATGTCGGGGATCCAATTCCGGCAAGACGGGCTTGGCATGCCAAGCCCCTACGTCGTTGAAAACAAACGATCGTCCGTAGGCAGCGATTCCGCAACGAGGCTGAGTCAGAAGGCGGAAGTAGTTGGGAATCGAGGGATTTAGGGGCGTGGGGTGAAGGACGAGCAGATTCGCACGCGGTCCTGACCCGGAAATAGGTGGGGAATCGCAGGGCAAAGACACCCCGGCGGCTCTTGCGGCAGGGCCGCTTACTGGCAGGCGCGGGGTGGGCGGGGGAGTCGACTCGCGTGCTAGGGCGAGGGGCCCGTGGCCGCCCGATACAGCTCCGCCGCCATCACCCGCGCCCAAAAGACTCGCGGTTTGCCGCGCCGCAACGACGGTTTGAGCTTGCGGGCGACAAAAGCGTGGTAGAGATTGAATGCCAGAAACGTCGTCAAGAGAAACGTCTCGATGGCGTGGGGTTCGTGCTTGTAGATGTGGTCGGCATGCCAGCCGTTGACCAACTCGTTGAAGCCGCGGTTCTCGATGTCCCAGCGTTGATGGCCCAAGCGCACCAGCTGCGCCGTGGAAACTTGCCGCGACCCCAAAGTCGTTAGCCAAACCCAATCGCTTTGATGCTCGTGGAGCTCGCCGTCAAGCTGCGAGCGCCGCCGCCAAGTCTCCACCGAACGAACGACGCGCAAGGGCTGGGCGACCTGCGGCCACGATAATAAGCCCTCGTGATCCCACCATTGGCAATCGCGTGAGCGATACTCGCCCGCCTGTGGGGGCTGGGTTCGCCACAGTCCTTGAACGTCTTGAAACAGGTGGCGGCGCTCGTCCTTGAGCACGATGACGGCGTCCTTGCCGTGCGCCAGCAGAAAGTTCACAAACGTCGCGGCGGCGTAAAGAGCGTCGGCCAAGACAACATCAAACGCCCGTGGGTAAGCGGCTAGAACGCGTTCGAGCAAACGTTTGGCGGCGGCCAGCTCGTCCTCGCCGGGGAGTTGCGGTTCGGCGTCGAGCAACAGCGGAAGCGGTTCGCCTTGGATGTTGAATGGCGAGGCGGCGGGCGCGTCACTGAGCAACTGCAGCGTCACTTGGCGGTGATAGTACTGCAGCTGTTCGCCGTCGCTGCGCTGAATGCGGCGCTCGAGACAGCCTCCACAGCAACGGCGGTAGCTGGCGTGAGACTCATGACCGTCGATCACAGCCACCCCTAATCCGCCGATGCCGGGCAAGGCCTTGTTGCGCTTGAGGCGTTCATACAGCTGCCGAATCGCTTGCCGCAGCACGGCCGTGTCGAGCGAGCTGTAGACGCGGCCAATGGTGTCCGCGCTGGGCAGCTTGCGGCCCAGCCATTTCTTCCAAAACGGCGCCCCCTCGAGCGTTTCCAAAGCGTTCAGGCTGCCCAGCCGGGCCCAGAACAGCGCCAGCGTCGACTCGACGACAGCGCGGGTGGGGATGCGCGGCTTGGGGCGGGAATCCGAGACCCCGGCGAGAAGGCGGCTGCGCAGGCCGTAACCCTTCTCCGCGTACTGGATCAGACGTCGAAGAACGTCACTCCTCCCGGCGGTCTTGGAGCCGCTTCCACTCGCGCTCGGAGACCTCTTCGAGCAGCCGCTCGAGCTGTTGATAGTCGGCTACGGCCTGGCGCACGCGTTGCTCCCAGCTGCGCGGCACGAACAGCTGTTGCACCTTTCCCCGGCGCGAGCGCACCAGATAGAGCGAGGCGTGCAGTTGACCCTGGGCGCAGCGACAGTTGGGCTTGCCGCAGACGCGTTGGCGCGGCGCCACGGTGCCATGCAGCAACCAGCGGCCGTGGACCAGCTGGGCGATGCGGGAGCGCAGCTTACGCTCGGCATCGGCGAGGCTGGAGCGAGCCGGGGCTGTCTTCATAACTGATATATATACAATATACCAGAACCAACTGCGCTGCAACTCCTCAACAGGAATGCGAATCTGCTCGGACCACAGGCCCAGCCCCAAACACCCGCTAAATCAATGGTTTCCGACCCTCAGGGAAATTGGATGCGGAACCGCTGGTCCGTAGGGGCGAGGCATGCCTCGACCGTCTTTCGCGCTCAACGGGCGATTTTTTCACAGCCCCTGACCTGAGGGAGCGGTCTTCCTGTTAGAGTCGTCGGAATTGCGGAAGGAAGACACCCCGCTGACGCAGGGTGCTCGGATTGGTCATTCCGTGAAGTCGAGCCACATGGGACTACCCCAAGCGAGCGCCTCGTTCTCCTGTAAGACGCGGACGTAGTACATGTACGTCGACCCCGGGACGGCGCTCGTGTCGGTCCACGAAAAACTCGCCTCGTCGGCGCCCAACTCGAACGAAGCGGCGTAGGTGGGCGCTTCGGTGTTCACCTGGCGGACGATGTCGAGCGTCCGAATCGGCGACGTGCCGACCACTTCGATTTCGAGTCGAGGCCGCTCGGAGGTGGAGAACTCATCGCCCATGATGTGATCGCCCGAGCGCACGTCGAGGATGATGTTGTCGTTGGCCGCGTAGGAATGACGCTTCTTGAACGCGTCGACGATCCCCTGCCGGCTGGCGTCGTCGGTGATCACGATAGCGTAGCTGATGTGGGTGCTGACGTGGTCGCTCGAGGCCTGAAACCCAAGCCGCCGTCCGCGCTTAAAGGCTTCCCAGAGGAACCCCAGCGGGCGATAGCCTTGGATCGTGTCGTGCTCGCCTCTGGCGGCGCGGGGAGCGTTGGTTTCTTCGTAGCTCTGGCGATGGCCCTGAAAGATCTCGACCACGGGCTCGAGCTCCGGGTCGGCGTCGCGCCAGTCGGTGCCCATGTTCGTGCCTGAGGTATGCGAGGAACAGATACCGCCGAATTCGCGCAGGTAGCTGTAGAGGTTACGAATGTCGTCTGAGCCGCCTTCGTAAGTTCCGAACAGCCGATTGCGGCCGGGTAAGCGGGGCAGGGCCTTGATGCCGCGTTCGGGGAAAATGACATTGCGATGCCCGCTGGGGTAGCTGTTGCTGCGCTCGTAGGTGTGCATCGGCAGGAACGTCCCAGGGTGCAGGTAGAGGTCGGTTTGCTTTTGGGTGAGCCACCAGAGGTAGTCTTGCCCGCGCCCGTAGTCGTGGTCGCCAGGACCGATCCAGTCCATGTCGGCGACGTCGAGGCCGTAGCGCCACACCTCTTCGAGAGGACCGTCCCAGTCGCGATGGGCCGAGATCTCGGTGTGGTGGTGGAATTCGCCGCGTAGATAACGGAGCTGCTTCCCGCCGACGCTGACGCGCTTGGCCCGCATGCGCTCGATGTCGGCCTCTTCGTTGGGATGGATTGGCAGCATTGGGCGCGGGTCGGGATCGGGCTTGACCAGCGCGACCGGATCGGCCTCACCGGCGATCTGGAGCCAGCTCGCGTGGATGTCGTTGTCCATCGCATCTTGGACGCTGTTCGTGCGTTTGTCGGTCGAGTGAACGACCATCAATCCCCCCTCGTGCGAGACGATCGAGGGGCGATTGTCGACTAGGTTGTCCGTAGAGGCGAGCTGAATCGCCTTGGACCACTCGCCGCCGCTGTAGTGGGTCACGAAGCTCACCCAATGCTCGCCGCGGCCGTCTTGACGGGGATGTCGCCGGTAGAGCATCCAAACCCTGCCTGCGTCGTCGACGCTGATACGCGGCATGCTGGCCCGGCGACGCTTCTGGGTCGGACGCTGGGGGTCGTCGGAGAAGTAGTCGATCGCGCGCGGGCGGAACTGGCTCGCGGTTTGCAGCAGGCGGCCGTTCGCGACGGCTCGTACTCTCACATAGCGGTCTTGATAGAAGGGAACGCCCTTGCGGCCTGGGAAGCGGTCGCCGTAGTCCTTGCCCCACTGCTCACCGCCGTCTTCGTAGGCGACCCAGGCGCGGCCTTGCTTGTCCACGGCGATGCTTGCGCGCGCTTCGAATCGTGGGGAAGAGGCGATGGCGATAGGCTCCGCGGCCTTGCCGGAACGGTAGCTGCGAGCATAGACGTCGTAGTCGCCTTTGTCGTAGGTGTCCCAGGCGACCCAGACTTCGCCGTCAGGTCTGGCGGCGATAACGGGGTTCCAGTCGTTGGCGTCGCTCGGTGAAACCCGCATCGGCTTCATGTCATCGAGCGGGGCGATCCAAATGTCGAACTGCCCGTCGTTCCAACCTTGCCAGGTGAGCCAGACGCGACCGCTCGAATCCGTGGCTGCTCCGGCATTGATCTCCGAGCCCGCCTGGGATGTCAGCTGACGGATCTCACCGCTCATGCCCGCCTTCGAGTCGTAGGAGCGTGCGTAGAGATTCCAGTTTCCGTCGTCGTTCTGCGACCAGGTCGACCAGACGACTCCGCTGGCATCGACCGCAATGGTGGGCCGCCAGACGTCGAGGCCCGAATCCGTCAAAGCGTTGACTTGTGACCACGCTGAGCCTTTGAACTTCATGAGCCGAACTCGATCGCCGGCGTTGGCGGGCCGGAGCGAGCTAAACTCCCCACGAGCCGTAGCTTCGGCGTCAACAGCCGTCCCGCGATCGTGTTCAACGTAGGCGCACCAGATCGTTCCGTCGACTCCTGCCGCGATCGCTGGGAAGTCGTCATCTGTTGCCCCGGTGGTCAATCGGGCTGACGCCGGCAGCTGCTCGGCTAGGACCCGGCCTTCCAGGAAGGCTCGCGGCGCGGCCATTGGCAATGAATCAAAGGCAAACGAGAAGTTCCCCTGCTCGGTGCGGACTTCCACACTCTCAGAGCCGCTGACGGCGAGTTGGCCGGTTATCGAGGCCGTTTCAACGTCGTCAGGCTCGACGTTCTTGCCCTGTCGTCGCTGCGTCCGGATCGTCCAGCCGCCGCGGAGCTCGCCCACGGCCGATGGAGAGAATCGCCCGGTCCAATTCGCCGGCGATAAGTCGCCAACCCCGAATGTCAGCCGGACGGCCTTCTCGGCGAGGTTCATCTCGATCGATCCGTCTTGAGCCTGAGCGGCGCTGAACACCGTTAGGGCGGCTACGGCGAGGACCGTAGAAACGACGAGAGTGAGGGCTTTTAGCATGGGGGATTCTCGTCGCCAATTCTACGCTAATGGGCGTCGACGGTACGTTGGCCCGGATTGTCCCGGGGCCGCGACCGGAAGGGAGCGGTTGCTCGAGTAGGCAACCCGCGGTCGCGCTCTCGAGCAACCGCTCCCTTCCGGTCGCGGCTCCGGGCGCTGCCATCGTCACGGAGCTGCTGACTGCAGGGTCGACGAGTCTCAAAACACCCGGATCTGAATTCCGCCGCGAATCCAGCGGCCGGGCTGAGTTAAGCCCCGAAAGGCTTCATGCTGCACGTTCGCCAGATTGGTCGCCTGGATGAAGGGCTGGTAGCGATCCCCGTTCCACAGCAGCGAGAAGTCCCATAGCGCGCGTGTGGATTGCCAGGTGCGGTTGTACATGCCGACCTGGGTCTTGATGACCAGGTCTCCCGCGATAGAACCGCTGTAGCCAAACGTCGCCTGGTTCTGCGGGAAGTTGAAGACGTAGCGCGAAACCGCGTTCACGGCCAGTAGGCGCGATGCGCGCATGCCGGTGTAGTTGACCCATATGGCGGCGCCGTTTTTGAGCCGCTGGCGGACCGAAACTTCCCCGCCCTTGAACGACAGTTCTTGGAAGTTGCGAGTTTGGAAGACGTTCGAACCGGCGTCCTTGACCCAGTCGATCGTATTGCTCTCGTCGCGGTGGAACCACGTTGCCGAGACCTTTGTGCCCCGGTTCGAGTACCAATCCATGCCGCCTTCGTAGTTCCAAGCGGACTCGGGGAAGAGGTTGGGATTGCCGACGTTGCCAGGGTCGACATGGTAGAGGTCGGTAAAGGTCGGGATGCGGAACGCGCTGCCGGCCTGGCCGCGCACCTTGAAGCCTCGGCCGAGCCGGTACCCGGCAGAGAAGTTCGGGCTGGTCTGGCCGCGCCATTTGCGCCAGACTTCTTCACGAACTCCCGCCGAGAGCGTCAGACGGTCGGTCGGTTGGAGGTTGAATACGACGTATGCGGAACCCCGGCTCCGGTCGCGTTGGCCAGCGACTGTGCTGTCGATGATTTCTGACAGGTACTGTGCGCCGGCAGAAACCGTGACACGGTCGCTGAGCTGGCTGGTGACCGAGTAGTTGCCCTGGTAGGTGTCGAGCGTATGGAAGTTCTGGAAGTCCTCGGGCGCAAACTGCCTGCCGCCGAACACGCACCCGGATTTGCACAGCACGAAGTGATCGTTGTGACGACGATAGGCGAAGTTGAAGCGATGCAGAACTTTGTCGGTGCGCCCGATGGTTTGCGAGGCGGAGACGAACTTTGTGCCCGTCTCTTCGAAGGAGTTCCAGGGCCCGTAAAAGTTGTTTGCGCCGAACGGCCGGTCGTTGTAGCCGAACATGATGGTGGTCGACCCGACCGAGGTGTCGAGGAAGGTCTCGGTGTTGAGCGCGAAGTTACGGAAATCGCGACCCTCGTCAAACCCGGTTGAGAAGTCGCGCGAGGTTGAGAATGACTGGCTCCAGATCCCTTTCGTGAACCCGCCTGACACCGCGCTACGGTTCCAGCCGAAATCGCCGAGGCCGCCCATGAGTTTGAGCTCGCCGGTCTCGGGCTTCTTGGTCACAAAGTTCACGGTGCCGCCGATCGCGTCGGACCCGTAGAGAGTTGCGCCGCTGCCGTGCAGAACTTCAACCTGCTCGACCGACTCGAGTGGCAGGGGCAGATCCATCGTGTGATGGCCGGTTTGGCCGTCGCTGACGCGCACGCCGTTGATCAGCACCAGGACTTGATCGAAGCTCGAACCCCGGATCGAAAGGTCCGCCTGCGTCCCGTCGGCACCGCGTTCGCGCAGGTGGACCGAGCTGTCTTGCTTGAGGACGTCGGCGAGCGACCACGCTGGCGTGTCGCGGTCTCGGACTGAGAGAACCGTTAGGCTGCGGTCGATTTCGGCGAGTTGGCTGGGCGTGATGGTCCCGGTGACCACCATCGGATCGGCGATCAGTCTCCCGATCTCGAGGTTGACGGTGAGGCTGGGGCCAGATGCGGTCGCCGAGGCTTCGGCGAATCCAGCCGCGGAGACAGAGACATCGGCGGGCCGATCGCCATCCGTACAGAGCTTAGCCATACCCGTTTCGTCGCTGGCGACTTCAGCTGAGCCGCTACGCACAAGCGCACCCTGGACGGCCAAGCCGTCTGGATCGCGAACTGTAACGTGCAGGCATTCTGCGACGCCGAACGCGGGGAGGGCGAGAAGTACGACAAATCGCCCAACGCTCAGGGCGCGGCGCTGGGCGCCCCAGCGAGGTAGTTGGGAACGTTTCATTTGGTCTTCGGTCCAATTCTATCGGAAGTGGGCTTGGGCTAGAGTGGAACCTTGACTCGCCAGAGTGTCTTTCGATCCGGCGACAAGACCCTCGTCATGGGGGTCGTGAACGTGACCCCGGACTCGTTTTCCGACGGCGGCCGCTTTTTGTCAGCCGATTCCGCGTTCGAGCAAGCGGCCCAACTGGTCGCCGATGGAGCGGACATCCTCGACGTTGGCGGCGAGAGCAGTCGCCCTGGGGCCGACCCTACTCCGGAGCAAGTCGAGCTCGATCGAGTCGCTCCCGTCATCGAGCGGATTGCCGCCGAGCTCAGCGTGTCGGTCTCCATCGACACCTACAAGCCGCGCGTAGCGGGCGAGTGTCTCAAGCTGGGAGCGACGATCATCAACGACATCAACGGGCTGCGCGACGAGGAGATGGTCGCTGTCGCCGGCAAATCCGGCTCGGCGGTGGTGATCATGCACATGCTTGGACGACCGAAAACGATGCAGGCCGATCCGCGATACGACGACCTGATAGGCGAGCTCCGGGCGTTTCTTGAAGACCGGGCCCGAGCGGCAATCGACGCCGGCGTGAAAGACATCGCACTGGACCCGGGCCTGGGATTCGGCAAGACCGTGGCGCAGAACTACGAGATCTTGAGGCGACTCGACGAGTTTCGGGAGTTGGGTTGGCCGCTGCTGGCGGGCCCATCTCGCAAATCGTTCCTCGGCAGGCTGGCGAGTCAGCTGCCGGTCGAGCAGCGACTCGAGGGGACGATTGCCGCGAGTTGTGCCGCGGCGATGAACGGGGCCGATATCGTAAGAGTGCACGACGTCAAGGAATGTCGACGAGCGCTCGATGTCATCGACGCGATCCGCTATGGACCGAATACTGATTCCTGAGCTGCCGCTAAGCTGCCATATTGGGGTAACTGAGCAGGAGCGCGCCGCTGAGCAGGAAGTGCTGGCCGACATCGAGCTGGGTCTCGACCTGCAGCCGGCCGGGCGCTCCGACAGCCTCGACGAGACTCTCGACTATCAGCGGGTAGGGAAGACTCTGGTCGACCTCGCCCGAGCGCGCCCGCGAAAGCTAATCGAGACGCTCGCTGAAGACGCCGCGGCCGAGTTGCTTGGCCGCTTCCCCGTCGCTTGGGTCCGCGTGCGGATCAAAAAGCCGTCGGCGATGGCGAACTTTGGGGCGCCCTATGCCGCGGTCGAGATCGAGCGACGGCGCGATGGCTGAGGTCTTACTTGGACTGGGCGCGAATGTCGGGGATCCAGCCGAGAACCTGCGGTGTGTGATTCGGACGCTTTCGCGCGAATGCAAGATCTTGCGGGTTTCAGCGGGCTACCGCACCGAGCCGGTCGGCTACGACGACCAAGACTGGTACCTCAATGCGGCGGCGGTGGTTTCGACTCAGCTCCAGCCCGAGGCTTTACTGAGGCTGATCGCCCGCATCGAGGCCTCGATGGGCCGCGAGCGCACGGTCCCAAACGGCCCGCGGACGATCGACATCGACATTCTGCTGTACGGCGACTTGACGCGGCTGAGCAACCCGACCGTGCCTCATCCCCGGATGCATAAGCGCAGGTTCGTACTCGAACCGGCGGTGGAGATCGCCGGTGATTGGGTTCACTCGACCGGGCGGCAGACACTACGGGCGATGCTGGATCGACTGGGGCCAGGCGAAGCCGTGGAAAAAGTTAGCCTTGTGAACTGGCCGCCTTTAATAGCGCCGTGAGCGCGTCGACGGCGAGTACGGCGGCGTGCTTGGATTCATTCGAAAGCCCGCCGATGGCCGTTTCGACGTCATCTCTCCCGATGGAGCCGGCGCTAGCGAGGTCCTGGCCGAGCATCAGCTCGGTCAGCGCCGACCCCGCCGCGATGGAAGCGGTGCAGCCCCGCGTCTTGTACTTTACGGTGGCGAGTCGTCCGTCGGTAACCGTCGCCGACAAGCGCAGGATGTCGCCGCAAGCTGGGTTCGAGACTTCGACCCGAATCGCCGGCGGGTCAAGCTCGCCCACGTTGCGAGGATTTTGAAAGTGATCGAGGAGTTGCTCAGAATGCATAGGAACCTGTGAACCCTCCTTTGCGAATGAGTCCGCAACCGAACATGGTGCGAACATTATGCAATGCGACCGATCATCGACGCTCATCTCGACTTGGCCTGGAACGCGCTTTCCTTCGACCGTGATCAAACCTTAGAGCTTGCCGCGCTTCGCCAGCGCGAGGCCGGCATGACGGGCAAGAGTCGCGGCAACTGCACCGTCAGCCTGCCCCAGATGCGCCGAGCGCGCGTTGGCGTTTGCCTTGCGACGGTTCTGTGCCGGGCCATGCCGCCGGACGTTCCGGAGATGACCTCGAACCTGGGGCCAGCTGGAACCCGCAAGCATGGGGAAATCATCCTCCGCGAGGACTTGGACTACTGCAACCAAGAGGTCGCTTCGGCCATCGGGCAGGGGCAAGCCGCGTACTACCGCTTGCTCGAGCAGCAGGGCGAGATGCGCATGATCCGCGACGCTGGGTCGCTGGAGGAAGCTTGGCGGCCTTGGGCCGAAGGCGCGACGGATGAGCCCATCGGCTACATCCTCTCGATGGAGGGAACCGATCCGATCGTCGACCCGGCCCAGGCGGAATGGTGGTTTGGGCAGGGCCTCCGCACGGCCTGCCTTGCTCACTACGGACCCAGCGCCTACGCTATGGGCACGGGCGGCGACGGACCCCTCACGGCCAAGGGACGCGAGCTACTGGCTGAATTCGAGCGGCTCGAGTTGATTCTCGACCTGGTCCACACCGCCGACCAAGCCTTTGACCAAGCACTCGAGCTCTACTCGGGACCCGTCTTCATCAGCCACGGCAATTGTCGGTCGTTGGTCCCCCACGACCGCCAAATCAGCGACGACCAGATTCGACGCATCGTCGAACGCGACGGCGTCATCGGCGCGGTCTGCGACGCCTGGATGGTCGTTCCCGACTACGTGCGAGCCGATCCGGACCGGCCCCCAGCGACTCTCGAAACGCTAGCCGACCACATCGATCACGTCTGCCAAGTGGCCGGCAACGCGCGCCACGTCGCGATCGGCAGCGATCTCGACGGCGGATTCGGACACGAGCAGACGCCCGCAGAGGTCAAAACGATCGCGGACCTGCACAAGCTTGAACCGGTCCTGGCCGGGCGCGGTTACTCCAAAGAAAACCTCGACGGCATCTTCCACGCCAACTGGCTGCGGTTCTTCGCGGCCGCCCTGCCGAGTTGATCCGCTCCTCTCAGCCTGCGTGGCCGCGGCTGCCGCGGCGAATAGCTAGAGCTAAGTATTTGCCCTCAAAGCGGCCCCAGAATCACATGTGCCTGCGAGTGATAGTACTGGTGCAAGTTGGACCTAGGAACTCTCCCAAGGGGCGTTCTGGGTCGGTGCGAGGCCGCTCCCGGCCCTCCCTGGCCTTCCAAGCGGGCTAAAGCCCTTAGTCCCAAGACATTCCATCCGGGGTAGAGTACTGGTACCAAAGGTTTGATCTTAGCGACTTCAGCTTGAGTCTCACTCCCAGACCCGCCGGGTGGCCTACTCGGGGCGCCCGCTTGGCATATGCCGATCCGCCCATAGTCGTATAGGAGCCGGGGGTTGCTCCTAGTAGCAGCCCGGGCGGCGGCGATTTAAACTCGAATTGCCAAGAAAGTCCTAGGACGAATGGTCACCACGAACATGTATGCCGACACACGCGATCGAAGCAGCATTCGCCGACCAGGCGACCCGCGGGGCGGTAACGCGCTCGTCGAGTTCGCGCTCGTCTTTATTCCGTTCCTCGTCATACTTCTGGCGATCTTCGATTTCTCGTTCGCTCTTTACACCCGCGGCGCACTTCATAACGCGGTGCGAGAGGGCGTTCGATACGCGATCACAGCGCAGACATCAGGCGGGTTGGGCCACGACCAATCGATCAAGAATGTCGTTCGTCTTAACTCAGCCGGCGTGCTGAGCGTGGCCGACGAAGCGTTGATTGGCATCAACTACTTCCTGCCGTCCTGCAGCTCCGGGTGCGCCACGATGAACAACGGGCCAGGCAACCTCGTCATCGTCTCCGTCGACGACTACGAGATTCCGGTTGTTGGCCCGCTTTCGGGGCTCGGAGCCAACGGGCCGTTGAACATCACAGTGAGCGCGGTCGACAAGATGGAGCCATATACGGGTGCGCCACCGACCCGCTAGATGGAAGTGATTCCCATGAAGAACAGACGACTCATCCGCACCGACGAAGGCCGGCGTGGCCAAGCCGTGGTTGAATTCGGCATCGCTGTACCGGTTTTGTTGCTCATGTCGATCACCGGCTTTTCGATCGGCATGATGTTCGACCGCTACATCACGGTGATTCAATTCAACCGCAACGCTGGGAACATGTTCGCCCGTGGCGTGGATTTCAACAACCAGTCGAACCTCGACACCCTGATGATGGCGGCCTCGGGGCTGAACATCAAATCCGATGGAACCGGCCAGGGTGTTCTGTATCTCGCGCTTGTGGAGAAGGTCCCGATGGCCCAGGGCTACGTCAATGAAGGCCAAGTGGTCTACATGCGCTTCATGGACATCGGCAATACTTCGGTCAGCCCCACCAAGTTAGGCAACGTTCCCCCCGTTGACTCACTGGGAGTCGTCACAGTCGATTCGTTCAACGATCTGCTGGCTGTCTTCCAGAGTTTCCCGGCCGCGCTCGAGGCCGTGATGCGCGACGGCGATCAACTGTTTGTCAGCGAAATGCTCTATGACCCGATCGAGCTGGGTTTTTCCGCCTACCTAGGCATCGAGATGATTCATTCGCGCGCTTACTTCTAGCGCCAGGGGAGGGGAGCCAAAGGCGTCACTTTGATTTACGAAAAGGCCAGGTCGCGCTGATGTTAGCGATGTCTGCCGGCTTGATCTTCGGCATGACCGGCCTCGGAATCGACCTGCTTTACATGATGACCATCCGGGCTCGACTGGGGATCGCGGCGGACTCCGCGTCGTTGGCGTCTGCCAGGAACATGGGCCGCGGCACGACGCCCAGCGAGCAACAAGCCGAAGCCGACGCGATGGCGCAGACCCTGTTCGAGTCCAATTTTCCCGCTGGCCATCTGATGACCTCGGGGGTGAGCTATGATGCGCCGCTGATCGAGCCGGGCCCGACCGCGGGCACCCGCAAGGTTACGGTAATTGGCCGCGCGACCGCGCCATCGTTCTTCATGGGCTTCTTCGGGATGAACGACATTGAAATCACGACCAAGGCGACTGCGATCCGTAGGGACGTCAACATGATGCTGGTGCTCGACCGCTCGGGCTCGATGTTCCGCGCAGGTGCTTGGCCGATTCTTCAAACCGTCGCGAGTGACTTTGTCGATGAGTTCGACCCCAATCGCGATCGTATGGGGTTGGTCGTGTTTGGCGGCGAGGCCCGCCGAGACATTGACCCGGACTACAACTTCCGTACGGTGGTTAGGAACACGATCAACACTCACCAAGCCCTGAACGCAGGCACAAACATCGGCCAAGGGGTGGCTCTAGGCCTTCAGGGCCTGCAGAACCTGAACGACCCCGACGCGATGAATCTGATCGTTCTATTTACCGACGGCGCCGCGACGGGGTTCAACGTAGCCAACCAGCCCATCACCAGAGGACCCTGCAGCGGGCAGCAACGCGACGGAAGTGTGTCGACCTCAACCAACATTGGGACAACGGGCTGGGGGTTGACACTGGCCCAGGCGCCGCCGCCACCGACCTTGGCCGAGACCATGCAGGGCGGGTGCGGTTTCGCGTGGGGGACGCCTTTGCGCTCCTACGTCAGTGCACTGAATTCGACCGACGCCAACGGCTACTCACTCACAGGCCCGCGGTCAGTGCCGACTCCACTGACGCCTGTCGGTAACCGCATCCGACCGATGGCGGCGAACGCCGCCCTCAACGCGGCGCTGGCGGCTCGCACCGACCCGACCATTCCGACCCACGTGTACACGGTCGGGCTAGGCGGCGAGACAAACCCCGGCTACCTCGGCCTCGATGAGCCCCTGCTCCTCGATATGGCGAACGATCCCCTCTCGGCGGTGTACGACGAAAACCTGCCGATCGGGAAGTATTTCTTCGCAGCGACGAAGGAGCAGCTGGCGGCCGCGTTTGAGCAGCTCAAAAGCGAGATCCACCGGATCATGCAGTAGGGGCGCTAAGCCAAATCAGTGTTAGACCCGATACCGACTCAAAGGCGCTATGGCTCTATGCTGAAGTCAGATGATCGGTCGTTTCATTGCAGTTTTCACTTGTTCTTTATTCACCGCGGCGGCGCAGACGCCGCTGCTCAACGAAATCACCTTCGTTGCCGTCGCGAATGGACTCAACAATCCTGTTGCGATTACGCACGCGGGCGACGGCTCGGGCCGCCTGTTCATCACTGAACAGGTTGGCCGAATCCGGATCCACGATGGCAACGAGCTGCTCGCGGCCCCATTCCTCGATATCAGTGCGATTATTCGGAGCGGCGACGAGCAAGGGCTGCTAAGCGTCGCGTTTCACCCGAACTACGCCGAAAATGGTGCGCTTTTCGTCAACTACACCGATCTACGGGGCGACACGGTTGTCGCCAAGTATCGCGTTACCGCCGATCCGAACGTCGCCGATCCGAGATCCGGACAGGTTCTACTCAACGTCATCCAGCCGTTTGCCAACCACAACGGCGGCCAGCTCCAATTTGGGCCTGATGGATTTCTCTACATCAGCTTCGGTGACGGAGGCAGCGCCAACGACCCGGGCAATCGATCCCAGGACCTCTCGACGGCGTTGGGCAAGATCCTCCGGGTCGATGTCGACGACTCGATCAGGATTCCGCCCTCGAACCCCTTTGTAGGAATCGCCGGCGCCCTCGGAGAAATCTGGTCGTACGGCTGGCGGAATCCTTGGCGGTTCAGCTTCGACCGAGCCACCGGCGACATGTTCGTCGGCGATGTCGGCCAGAACAGGCGCGAAGAAATCGACTTCCAGCCTCGCGACAGTGTCGGCGGGGAAAACTACGGCTGGCGGCGGATGGAAGCGAGCTTGTGCTTTAATCCCCCGGTGAACTGCAACGACGGTTCACTGGTTCCGCCGATACTCGAGTTCGATAGCCCCGGCCGCCCGCCCGGGGCGTCGGTCACCGGCGGCTATCGCTATCGCGGAGCTCGGTTCACGCGGCTGCAAGGGGCCTATCTCTACGCCAACTTCACCAACGGCGACTTTTTCGCGGCCACCGAGGTGAATGGCGTCTGGAGAGCTCAGGGCCCACGAGACACTCCCTATGGAATCTCAACTTTCGGCGAGGACGAAGCCGGCGAGGTGTACTTCGCGGACTATTTCACCGGAACGATCTACCGCATTGAAGCCCTTGTGCAAGCGCCTCGCATCAGCGAAGGAGGCGTCGTGAACGCGGCGACGTTCGCCCTCGCCGGCGGCATCGCCCCGGGAATGTTGGCGACCGTTTTTGGAGCGGCGCTCGCCACCGTCGGCGGGGCCGCGAGGAGCGTCCCGCTGCCGACCGACCTCGACGGGACGATCGAGTTCGACCAGACGCTGCTCGCGCCGCAGGTCTTCGCGATCCTAACGCAGAGGAACTTTCAAGTCCCCTGGGAGCTGGCGGGCCAGGCAAGCACGATGGTCCGGATCTCGATCGGCGGCCAGACTAGCCTGCCAATCGAGGTGCCGATCGCCGCCGCCAATCCGGGGATCTTCGTGGTCAATGACGCCGGTTACGGGGCGGTCGTTATCCTTGCCGAAGACGGCGGGATTGCGGCGCCGATAGGGGAGCTTCCCGGGTCGAGGCCGATCCGCGAGAACGAGTTCTTCGCGATCTTCGTCACTGGACTCGGAGGCGTGTCGGTTCCCCAAGTCAGCGGCGTTCCGCCTGATCCGGAAAACCTTGCGTCGGTCGTGCAACCAGTGTCGGTGACTCTTGGCGGAGTCGAGCTCGCCGCAACATTCGCGGGGTTGGCCCCGAATTTCGTCGGGCTCTACCAGGTCAACGTTCAGGCCCTGGCCGGGCTGCGGTCAGGCGCGGCGGTCGCGCTGATCATTAAGGTCGCCGGATTCGAGTCCAACGCTGTGTTCGTTGCGGTTGAGTAACGAAACGCACCTATCACTACTACGGCTTTCGTCCGGAAACGCGGGCGAGGCATGCCTCGCCCCTACGGACGATCGTTTGTTTTCAGCGACGTAGGGGCTTGGCATGCCAAGCCCGTCCTGCCGGGCGCCGCCCAGGGGAGATTGGCCTACTCCCGCTCGACCGCCAAGTTATTCATCACCGAAAACACACCGGAGGTCCCATTGGCCTGCAAGCCCGCGATCGTCTTCTCTCCCTTGGTGTTCACCACGCCTTCGAGAGTGACATCGCCGTTCTTGACGATGATGTGAATCGGCGGCGCCGACCGGAAAGAGTAGCGGCTCAGCGACGGGTGGTAGTAAATCGCCCGAAAGACGGCCTGGCGAATGCGATCGTCATTGGGCGAGACCGGCAGCACCTCGATCTCGTTGACAACCTCGGAAACCTCTTCCAGCCGCCCAACCACCCTCTCGGCGCCTGACTTCAACGTTGGCCGCGAAACCTGGCCCTTCAAGATGACCTTCGAGCCGTCAAGACTGAACGCAAAGTTATCGAAGACGCTGTAGTAAGGCAGCATCACGAGCTCTTTGCGCACTTGTTTCGCCAGGCGCTCCGAGTGGGCCGCCGCAAAGGCGGCGCTGGTCAGAAACACGGCAATGGCGAAAACTTTTACGATCATTTTTGTCATGTTGATCTCCTCTCCTTGTCAGATGCATTATTGCCCTAAATCGTGGCAAATAAAGCACTCGATGGTGACGCCCATTGCCGCGTGGCAATTCATGCACGAGGTCATGTTGATGGAAGCCTCCTGCGGTAGGACGTCGTGCTGCGTCACGTCGCCGTGACAACGCGAGCAATTGCCGCTCTTTGAGACATGTCGCTTGTGACTGAACCAAATAAACTCGGGCGAATCGTAAACCCGCACCCAGTTGACCTTGTCCACGCCTCCGGCATAGAGCGCCGTCATTCGTTGAACGGCTTCACTTTCGCGCGCGATGGTCTGGTGGCAGTTCATGCAGTCGCTCAGGCGCGGAAGCCCGGCGCGCGCCCTCTTTTTGGGCGTCTGGTGACAATCCTGGCACTGCAGCCCTTGGGCGTTGTGGATCTTGTGGCTAAACGGGACGGGCTGACGGGCGACCTCCCGCGGGAGGGCTTCCTGGGGAGGCATGTAGATGGGCGCAACGCCCTGTTGCGCCGCAATAAACGCGGCCATCAGCAGGCCCAACCAGGCGATACGCCTCATTGTGAGCTCTCAGGCAAAGCGAAGACGATCATCTTTGCCATGTACGTGTCGTTGTACTTGTTGCCGCCGCCGGCCGCGATCGCAACGTATTGCCGACCGTCTCTACCAAGATAAGTCATCGGGCTGGCGTGGCCCGAAGCCGGGAGCCGCGTTTCCCAGAGAAGCTCGCCGGAGTCTTTGTCGAATGCCCGGAAACGACCGTCATTCGTCGCGGCGATGAAGACCAACCCGCCCTTGGTGACGACCGACCCGCCAAGGTTCGAGGCGCCGGTCTTGGGCACGCCTTTGGCGGTCAGCTCATCGTACTCGCCGAGCACGACTCGCCAGCGGAACTCGCCCGAGTTGAGGTCGACCGCGGTCAGGTGGCCCCAAGGCGGCTTCTGGCAGGGGTAAAGGTTGGAATCCCAGAAGCGCCCCCACTTCGTCCCCCGGCTGCGGTAGGCCGGGTCGCCGTCTTCGATCTCGACCATTTGGGCTACCTTGCCGACGTCCATCGAATTGACGTAGAGCGTGTCGGTCTCGGGGTCGAAGGAGCCTCCGCCCCAGTTGGGTCCGCCGTTGGTCCCCGGGAAGATCACGGTGAGTCTTTCTTGAGTTGCGCGGAACAAGGGGCTCTCGACGACCGCATCTGCGGTCATTTCGAGGCATTCGGCGCGCGACTCCGGGGTGACGTTGGTGAAGTCGTCGACTGTCATCGAGTGCCGGGTCAGAGGGGGCGGCCTCACCGGCCAAGGCTGCGTCGGGGAATATTGCTCGCCGGGGATGTCGCCCTGGGGCGCTGGGCGTTCTTCGATCTCGAACAGGGGCTCCCCGGTCAAGCGGTCAAAGACGAAAACGAATCCGGTCTTGGTCACCTGCGCTACCGCCTGGACTTGCTTGCCCTCGCGGACCACCTCGATCAGGTTCGGGTGCGAGGGCAGGTCCCAATCCCAAAGATCGTGGTGGATCGTCTGAAAGTGCCACTTGCGTTCGCCGCTCCGGCAGTCGAGCGCGACGAGAGAGTTGCCGAATAGGTTGTCTCCCTTGCGGTCGCCGCCGTAGTAGTCGGTGGAGGGCGAACCGATGGGCACGAACGCCATCTTGTTCGCCTCGTCGACGGTGATGATCGACCAGGCGTTGGTTCCGCCGCGATCCTTCCACGAATCGCCTTCCCAGGTGTCGTGCCCGAACTCGCCCGGCCTGGGGACGGTGTGGAAGGTCCAGATGAGCTTGCCCGTGCGGGCGTCGAAGCCCCGAACGTCGCCGCTCGGGCCACGCGGCCGACCGTCGGTGACCCATCCCCCGACCACCACCACGTCGCCGCAGGGCGAAACCGGGGAAGTCAGTCCGTAGCGCCCCTCGGCGTTCATCATGCCGGTCTTGAGGTCGAGGCGGCCGTTGTCGCCGAAGGCTTGGTCGGGCTTGCCGCTTTTGGGTTCGATGGAGAAAAGAAAGCCGTCCTGGTTGGCCAGGAAGAGCCTTTCGCCCGAGCCCCAGTAGGCGGCGCCGCGGTTGGTGTAGAGATTGACGCGGTTGGTCTTGTCGAGCTCGGAATCGAAGGTCCAAAGCTCCTTGCCGGTTTCGGGCTCGACGGCGATCAGTCGGTGAAAGGGCGTCGTAAAGTACATGCGCCCGTCGATAACCAGCGGCGTCGTGGCGAATGCCGAGCGGCTGGGGAACTCGGTGAGACCGTCGCTGGAGTCGCCTGTGTCGTATTCCCAAGCGACCTCGAGCTTGGAGACGTTACGCCGATTGATCTGGTCGAGCGCCGAATACTTCATCCCGCCGGGGTCGCCGCCGTAGGAGGGCCAGTCCTGGGCGAGTAGCGTCAAAGGCGCGAGGAAAAGGATGACGGAAAACGATCGCACGGGCTTGTTATATCAGGCTTTGCCAAATCAGTGACGTGGCCGTCAAGTACAATCGTCGCCTATGCCCGAACGCCAGCATGGCGCGGTTCAGCCTGGTATCAACTGGGGCCCGTTCACGTTGAGGATCCCTTTCGTCCACATGCGTGCCACGGGGCCGGAGGCCCTGCAAGGGCTGGTTGTGGCGAGCGCGACCGGACTGGCGGTTGTCCCGCTGTACGCCGAGCATTTCGCCATGGCGTTCGAGACCGCCGTGGCGCTGGTGGTCGTCCAGAGCATGATGGTCTATTCGGGCTTCCTGGTCTTTGGCGACCCCTACGCTCCCGGATGGCTCACTCCCGCCCTGCCTTTGGTCTTGCGCGAGACGCTGTTGTTTGCCTCGACGCCGGAGCGGATCGAGTTCGTCAACGCCGTCGTCCTGTCGGTGGCGGCTGTGTTTCTTTTGTTCGGAGCAACCGGCCTGGGTCCGTGGTTCCTGCGGCTCGTGCCGCGAGTCTTGAAAGCGTCGATCATCTTGGGCGCGGGGATGGCGGCGATCTACGGCGAATTTATACCTCGGTCGGGCGGAAGAGCCTCGCGAATCGACGCCTACACAGTCTGCATTTTTGCCGCGGCCGGGCTGACGCTGCTGCTGTTGTTCTCAGCCCCGCTCGAAAAGTGGAAGAAGCGCTGGCCTTGGCTCGCGATGATCGCCTCGTTGGGAATCGCGCCCGGGTTCTTCCTTGCGATGGCAGTTGGGCCGTTTGTCGGAGAGATTAGCTACGAAGGCTTTCTCAACTACGCCGGGCCGATTTTCTTCATGCCCGACTTCGGCGGTCTGATCGCCAACTTCAGCGTCCTCGGGCAAGGACTGCCGAGCGCCGGGATGTTCGTCCAGGCCCTGCCGTTGGCGCTCGCCGCCTACGTGATCGGATTCGGCGACATCATTACGGCGACAGCCGTGCTGTCCGACGCGACGAAGGACCGTCCGGACGAAACGGTTGAGTTCAACGCCCAGCGAACCCACCTCCAAATTGGGCTGCGAAACGCCGGGGTGGCCGTGTTCGGCGGACCGTTCTTCCCCCTGCAAGGACCACTGTGGACCGGCGCGATGGTCGTCATCGCCGAACGCTACCGCCGCGGCCGCGACCAGATGGACTCGCTCTGGGACGGGCTGGTGAGCTACTACTTTTTCGGCCTGCCGATCATGTACTTTATTGGCCCAATGCTCGAGCTGTTGCGGCCGGTGCTCGACGTGGCCTTCTCGCTGACCCTGATCCTGACCGGGTTCGCCTGCGCCTACGTGGCTCAAGCGATGCTAAAGAATCGCCTTGAGCGCGGCGTGGGCCTGATCGTCGCCATGACGATCATGTACTTCTCGACGCTGACGGGGCTCGCGGTGGGATTTGCCTTGACGGGGGCCCTGCTTGGGCGCGCGGCGTGGAATGAGCCCGGCGCCGGTGGGGGCGCGTTGAAAAGTTACTCGGACTGAGCCAGCTAGATGTGAGCGAGAGTCGCCCTTGTTCGTTCCCAACCCGCCGCCATCGGCGCCGGGCTCAAACTATCATGGGATTTCATGCTGCGTTACGAAACGGCTGGGGAATCGCACGGTGAATCCCTGGTCACGATACTGACTGGGCTGCCGGCGGGGGTTCCGGTCTCCCTCGACAAGATCAACCGCGAGCTGTGGCGTCGACAGCAGGGCTACGGCCGCGGCGGGCGGATGAAGATCGAGACCGACAAGGCTCACATCGTCTCTGGCGTCAGACACTCGAAGACGATTGGTTCGCCCATCGCGGTCTTGCTTGAAAACCGCGACTGGAAGAACTGGACGGAAGTCCTGCCAGTTGTGGACGCTGAGAATTCAGCCGAGAAAGCCAAGCCCGTCACGCGGCCACGGCCCGGGCACGCCGATCTCGCCGGGGCGATCAAGTATAACTTCAGCGAAGCGCGCTACATCCTCGAACGAGCCAGCGCACGCGAGACGACCTCCCGGGTTGCTGTCGGGGCGCTGTGCAAACTTCTGCTGGCGGAATTCGGGGTCGAAATACTCAGCCATGTGGTCGCTCTTGGCTCGGCGCATCTCGATCGAGCGGCCAGTTGGGAAGAGATTCGCGCCCTCGCCGGCAAAGATGAGGTCTTGCTGAACTGCGTCGACTCCGAGGTCGAGCAAGCGATGAAGGCCGAGGTGGACGAGACCTATCGCACCAAAGACACTCGCGGCGGAATCTTCGAAGTCGTCGCCCACGGACTACCGATCGGCCTGGGCTCCCACATCACCTGGGACACGCGGCTCGACGGACGTCTTGCCCAAGCCATCATGTCGATGCAAGCCGTCAAAGCCGTAGAAATCGGCGCCGGGACCGTTACCGCCCTTTCCCCGGGTTCGAAGTCCCAGGACACGATTCACTACAACAAGTCCGAACGCAGCTTCTACCGCGGCTCGAACAAAGCCGGCGGTCTCGAAGGCGGCATGACGAACGGCCAAGACCTGGTCGTCCGGGGCTACATCAAGCCCATCTCGACCCTACGCCAACCGCTCGAATCGGTCGACCTCGAGACCCGCGAGCCGGCTAGCGCCGTGTATGAGCGATCAGACGTTGCGGTCGTGCCGGCGGCCGGCGTGATCGGCGAGGCGATGACGGCGATCGTGCTCGCGCAGGCCTTCCTCGAAAAATTCGGCGGTGACTCTCTCGACGAGACGAAGCGGAACTTCGAGGGCTATCAGACTCAAGTCCGCGATTTCTAAAACGCGCTGATCAAACGTTTTATTTCATTAATGTTTCGGCTACACTAGTATATCGTTTCACTAACACATATCCTCTCTAGGCGACCTCAAGCGCCTCGAACTTCCTCCAGCGGTGAACCACCGGAGCCGCGTTGATCTCCGCGATCCCCTGCAGAATTCGTTCCCGCAGCTCCTCCCACGACGCGACTCGGATACGCTTCAAGAACGTGCGCGCCATCTTGCCAAACAGCGTCTCGACTATGTTGAGCCAGGACCCGTGGGTCGGCGTGTGCACGTATTTGAAGCGGTTCGGACGCGTCGCCAAGTAGGCTTTCGTCTCCTTCGATATGTGGGCGGAGTGATTGTCCAAGATCAATCGGATCGTGCATTGGTCCGGGTAGAATTGGTCCAAATCCTTGAGCAGCAAGATGAATTCCCGGCTGCGGTGACGCCGCTCCACCCGCGCCGTT
The DNA here is from genome assembly GCA_965247515.1 of Bryobacterales bacterium. Classification (GTDB taxonomy): domain Bacteria; phylum Acidobacteriota; class Terriglobia; order Bryobacterales; family UBA6623. Next base: position 5,685,258 of record OZ252029.1, read on the forward strand.
ACCCGGCCGGAGTGCAAGTCCAGCGCCGCCAGAATCGAGCACGTTCCCAGCCGTTTGTACTCGTAGTCGCGAGCCACACAGGGATGCCGCCCAGGCTTCGGCGGCAGGTCCGGCGCGACGTTGGCGATCGCTTGCACGCCGGGCTTTTCGTCGACCGAAACCGTGATCACGCCCGGCGATAGGCCGTCGCGAAGGCTTTCATTCTGAAAGGCCACTTCGCGGTAGACCAGCAACACTTGCCGCATCTTGGACTCAAAATCGGGATCGCGACGCTCGAGGTAGTACTTCACCTTCTCCGGATGCAGAGGTTGCTCGGCCAGAATACGATGTACGGTCGCCTTAGCCGCTTGGGCCAGGGCCGGATAGCCCGCTTCCACGGCATGCCGGCGCACGTGTAGAGCGAGCGCGCTGCGGGTCCACAGCTCGGCGGCGTAACCGAGTTGGGTGGGTTTTGCTGCAGGCCAAATGCACCACCCAGGCCTTGGCATCGGCGGTGATGCCGGGCGGCCGGGGACGATGATAGGCATCCTTGAGCGCTGCTTCCACGCCTATGGCGAGGGCTCGGTTGATCCATTTGCCGACGCTTTTGCGCGTCATCTTGACCGCTCGCATAATCTCGGCGATCGTCTCGCCGGAATGATAACGCCACAGAATCTCAGCCCGCTGCACCTCCCTAACCGGAGCCGTCCGCGAAGCACGCAGGCGCTGAAGATGTTGCACCTCTTGGGGCGCGAGAACGAGTTTGAGACGCTTTGATTTTCCCGGCATGCGTCCAGCCTAGCAGGAAACGTTACGGGATAGATATGTTTTATTGAAACGCTATACTAGTAGGCGCATGCGCCCGGGCTCGCCTTTCCTCCCAAAGGCTCTGTGTATCTGGTTCTGCGTCCTGCTGGGCGTTGTCCCCGCAGGCGCCGCTGAGCCTCCAGACCAGCTCGGAACGGTTTGGGTACAAGTTTCGGGAAACAATCAGCGGGTCCAGCCCGGCGCGACGTTCTTTTTACAGGTACGGCTAGGCGAGCCAGCGCATGGCGTCCACATTGGCGTCGGAAACATCGAAACCTCGGGCCCGACGATTTCTTGCGACAACGACCTGACCGACGGCGCCGGCTTCGCCCAGATCGATTGCATTGCCGGCGCCTGGCCGATTGAGACGACGGTCCGCATCACCCTGATCGACATCTTTGGCCGCACCGCGCCGACCTTCAACATCACGGTTGCGCCGTTTACGCTGCTCGAGGGACTCACGCAGCCTGCGGGACCGCGCGCAACAGTCGCGCGCGGAATGGATTTCGAGTTGGGCGTCCAGGCGGTGCGCAACGGCGCCCCGCAGTTAGATCTCGAGCTGATTGTGGAACGGATGCCGATTGCCGCCCCGGTCAGTTGTCCGGAGGTCGCGTTCACGGACATCAGCGGCCAAACTCGCATCATCTGCGAAAGCTTGCTGCCGCTCGAGGAAAACACCACCGTCCTGATTACCGTGACCGATCCCTTCGGACGGTCCGTCACGTTCACCGTGTTCCTGCTGGCGCGTGATGAATTCCTCAACGGCGTCTTCAAAGTTTCGGGCGATAACCAGGTGGTCTCTGAGAACGGTGTGTTGGCGGCCCCCCTGGTGGCGCTGACGATTCGCAACGATCAGCCGGCCGAGAACGTACGCGTGACCGTCAGCGTCACCGATCCGACCATCTTGATGTGCCCAGGCTCGGCGCTGAGCGGCGACGACGGACGCGTACGAATCTTCTGTTCGGTCGGTCCGATACTCCAGAACGGATCGGTTCGAGTTTTTCTCAGGGACGAACAGTTGGGAGTTTCAATCGATGAGGCGTTCGGCATCGCCATCACAAGTGAAAGGTTTGGCGTCGCCGCGACGCTGAATCTGCTGTCGGCGCCTCGTATCAGCGCGAAGGCGGGCGAAACGATCGACCGAGCGGTCCGGATCGAAGCTCTCGACGGCGCTGGAGCTGCTGTTCGTGGAGTCCCTCTGTTCTTCCATTCAAACCAGAACATCACCTTCGATCCGACCGTGGCGGTTACCAACTTGCGAGGGCACGGCGAGACTTCGATCACCATCGGATGCCCAGGCGGCGACGGCTTGATCCGGGTCGCCCCGCAAGCCAACGCGACACTGATTCGCATCCCGGTTGAGGTCGACACCGGAGGCCCCACGCACCTATTGCGATTACAGGGGAACCGCCAAAGCGGTGCGCCGAACGAACGCCTCGAAGACTTCGCGCTGGTCGTTCGCTTGACGGATCGTTGCTTCAATCCCTTGAGATCCGAGCGAGTCACCTGGCTAGTTGACCCGCCTGACGCCGCGACTCTCGAGAACGTTCTCGGCACAACCGGCTTTTCTGGCAGGTCTTCGGTTCTGGTGCGGTTGGGCGCCCGGCCTGGTCGCCTCACAGTCACCGCCACACACCGTGAGCTCTCGCAGACCTTCGAGCTTGAAGTGATTCCGACGCCGGCGGGCCTTCGTGCGACCGAGATTTCTCAGCGGTCTGTCCCGCGAGGGCAGCTCAGCGAGCCGCTCGAAGTACAGCTCGTTTCCGGGCAGGGAGAACCGATCCCTGGCGCCTCGATCGTCTTCGCGCTCGAAAGCGGCTCGGGCAGCCTCTCGAGCGTCGTTTCAACCACCGACGCCGAGGGACGGGCTTCGACGCGCTTCCTGGCCGGCGATGAGTTAGGACCGGCTGTGATCGCCGCTCGATTGGGGGAAGCCTCCGTCGCGGAACTAACAAGTAAGATCGGGCAGGTCGAGCAAGGTCAGCTCGTCGCCGAGTTCACCTTGAACGTTGGCGGACGGTTTCCGCGGGCGCCTCTAGCCGGTTTTGTCGACGGCGCGAGCTTTCGGGGCGGCTGGGTTCCGGGCGGTTTGGCGTCGATCTTCGGTGAGGGATTGGTGGAGACGGTTGGAGTTTCGACGGGAAGCTCAGCGCTGTTCCCGACCCAGCTCGAGGGGGTCAGTGTTCGAATCGACGGGAATCCGGCCCCGCTGCTTTCGGTCTCCAACACCGCGGGCGCCGAACAAATCAACCTGCAGCCGCCGTTTGAGCTCGGCGCTCCCGCCTCGGTTACGGTCGCCATCAACAACAACGGCTCGGAGAGCGTGTTCGAGGGCGTGCAGCTTTTCAGAGTCCGCCCGGGAGTCTTCGAGATCAACATCCAGGGTGGGCGCTTCGCCGCGGCTCTGCACTCTGATTTCCGGCTCATCGCGCCGGCGGACCCCGCCCGCCCGGGAGAGACCGTGCTGCTCTTCCTAACCGGCATGGGGCAGACGAACCCCGCCGTGGCGACCAACGAAGCTGGGCCGATTCCGGCGCCCCAAGCGCAACCGGCGCTAGTCACGCTCGACGGACGGGCGGTGACGAACTTCGGCGTTTACTACGCACCGGGCCTGGTCACGGTCTACCAGATCAATTTCACTGTTCCCGACGACATCCGCAGTGGCGAGCTGGAATTGCGGGTGACCACGGACGGCGTCACGAGCAGCCCAGTCTTTTTGCCCGTTCGGCGCTAGCTCCATGAGCAGTCGATGCCACGATTTGCGGACCGTGCTGGCGCGCCCACGCACCCCCGCGGAATTGGCGCGCGACGGTCGTTCGCATGGCCGATCGCGCCAAGCTCGTCTCGCCGATAACCGACGACGAGCAGTGGGCCGTCACGGCCTACCTGATCGCGATTTCGCCGGATCTGCAGAAGTCGGCCGCCGAACGCCGTGACGCGGACGCCGAAGAAGCGGCGGCCGGCGAAGCCGCGCTATCTCTGAACGAGGCGGAAGAGGGCGAAGCCGCCTACGATCCCGAACAAGCCCGGGTCCTAGTCGAAACGCAATGCGGCCTGTGCCATCCGCTTGCCCTCGTGGAGGCCAGTCCTCCTGCTTCACCTGACGCCGCGCGAGAGCTCGTACAGCGGATGGTCAAGAACGGGATGCCGGCAACCCCCGACCAACTCCGACAGATCGTTCGCCACGCCGCTCGAGCCGCGTGTCCTCAGCCTTGTAGACGACTCCCATGCCGCCCTGACCGAGTTTCTCTAGGACTTTGTAGTGACTGATGCGGTTGCCGACCACGTAGCGTCAATTGTATCGCTTGGGTCGCCGTACCGGTAACGGACGTCAACGGCCGGGCCACCGGCTAGACCAGCGCAGCCGGCTGTTCGAGCGTCGACTGAACCGCTTCGAGCAGTTGGCGGGCCTTGTAGGGTTTAGGCAAGAAGTCTGTACCCGGGGGCACTCCGTCGCTCGAGTACCCGCTTGAAATGATGACCCGCTGATTCGGGCGGATCCGGCGGATCTCCTCGAAGGCCTCGCGTCCCGACTTTCGCGGCATCGTCAGGTCGAGGATGACCAGATCGACCTGATCAGGGTTCGCGCCAAACTGATCGACCGCTTCCTGCCCGTCGGCGGCCTCCAACACTCGCTGGCCGTGACTTCTCAGAATTTCACTAGCCAGGCGCCGGATGTTCGGGTCGTCGTCCGCCACCAGCACCGTTTCAGCTCCGGCGTTGATGACAACCGGCTCATCCGCCGCGCCCTCATTGAGCACTGCCGCAACGCGCCTCAGATAGACCTGAAACACCGCCCCCTCACCCGCGCTGCTCTGGAGCTCGAGCCCCCCGCCGTGGTTCTTGATGATGCCGTAAGCGGTCGCCAACCCTAGCCCGCTGCCCTTGCCCACCGGCTTGGTCGTAAAGAAGGGCTCGAAAATGCGCGTGCGAATCTCATCGTCAATGCCCGGGCCATTGTCTGAGACCGTGATCTCGACGTAGTCGCCGGGACGCGCCCAGGTTCGCGACTTACAGAACTCCGAATCGACAGTGCGATTCACCGCGCTCAAACGGATCGTTCCGCCCTGCTCGAGAGCATCCCGTGCATTGACGCAGAGGTTCATCACGACCTGGCCGATTTGGCCTGCATCGGCTTCAGTCAGCCACAGGTTCTCGGCGATGTCGCTTTTAAATTGGATTCTCGGATCAAGCCCGTAACCGATGAGGTCGACGATCTCTCTCAGACGCGCTCGAAGGTCGACCGGCTCCATTTCAGCCGGCGATTTCCGGCCGAACCGCAGCAGTTGTTGGGTGAGCTCGGAGGCCCGATCGGCGGCCGTCTCGGCGTCGGCTAGGCGACGCGAAGCGCTATTGGATGGGCCTAGCTGCATGCGCGCGACGGTGACGTTCCCGAGGATCGTCGTCAACAGGTTGTTAAAGTCGTGCGCGATTCCGCCGGCTAGTGTTCCGACGGCCTCCATTTTCTGGGCCTGCAGGAGCTGCCGCTCGAGATCGCGGCGCTGGGTGATATCTTGCACCATCGAAGCGACGCCGACGACCTTGCCGTGCTCGTCCACGAGCGAAGTGTGAAACCACTCACAGTCGAGCGTTGCGCCCGCCTTGGTCCGGTTGCGGCACTGCTGATGGCTGGTGGGGCGCCCGTTCTCGAGCGTCTTCCAGGCCCGCTCGACCTTGTCCTCGGGCTCGACCGCTAGAAAGTCCGCGTAGCGTTGAGCGAGGGCTTCTCCGTGGGTCCAGCCGAAGATTTTCTCCGCGGAATCGTTCCACTCTTGGACGGCGAAGTCGAGCGTCCAGATGATGCATCCCAGCGGCATCTCGCTGAAGAAGAACTCCAGCCGCTGGGCCATGGCCTTCTCGGATTTCTCGATGATTCGTTCTCGTGAAACATCTCGGAAAACAGCCTGTACGCCGATCGGGATGCCGCCCGACTCGACCGCGCTCACCGAGCATTCGACAGGGAAGCTGAACTCGCCGCCCCGCACCGCCCGGTATTCGACGCCCGTCACGGGCTCTCGTTTCTCGAGACAGGTCTGAAATTGACGTTGGAGCGCGTCGCGGTCGTCGTCGTGGAGAAAATCACACAAGCGGCGCCCGTCCAAGTCTTCCGGCCGCATGCCAAACATCCGGTAGAAGCGCTGGTTGACAAACATCGGCTGCCCGGCGCGATCTTCCGCGAAGACGGCATCGTTGATGTTGTTGAGCATGCTGCGAACGCGCGACGACTCGACGCCCATCTGCTTGAGCCGGGCTTGGCTGGCCCGGTTTGATCCGACAACGCGATGCCAGAGCAGCGCCATCACCGCAAGCAAGATTCCGGCGTCGAGCAATTGCAAGGCCAGAGCGTTCGGAGCTGGGGCCAATAGGCGAATCGTGATCAAAACGCCGGCCGCAATCGTGGCAAGCAACGCGGGAGCATGACTTGAGCTTCTAAAGCGCACTCGAGGGCCAGGCGGGCGAGGGTCGCGGTCCTGCGCCGCCACGGTCAACGCCGCCCAGGTCAGGAACTGCGCCCCGGCAACGATCATCGTCGCGCCGGAGTCCGGCTCGACCGCTGCTAGGGCAGCGTTCGTGATCGTTACCAACCCAAGTAGCGCAAGGGTCGAGCGGACCCGGTGGTCCCCTTGGCCGCGCTTTGATCGCGCCAGCAGAATCCCGGTGACACCGGCCAACATCACCCCGATCGCACCTTGCGCCAAGGGCGACTGAGCGGCGGGCGACTCGCGCACGGCGTCGGATAGTCGCACGAAAGCGCAGAATCCGACAATCGAAAGCGCCCAGCTATTGAACCTCAGCGACAACGGGTCCAACGAGACGCCGCCGCTACGTGCGAAGTAGAGGAATAGCCCCGCCGTCAGCCACAGCGACGCGTGAGGGGCGGCCAGGTCAAATGATCGCGAGACCCCTTGCAAGGCGGCCGCGAAACTGATCGCGAGCCAAAGCAGCCGTTCCTCGGTCGCGCCCTCCGACGTGCGTGTAGCACAGGCCGAGGCGGCGGCTGCGGCGCCGATCAACCACAGCACCCAACCGAGCTCGCCGCTCAGCCCGTTGCCGGCCACGGCCGACAACGCAGCGCAGCCCAGCACGGCCAGAGGCGCAGCCTTTCTTGCGGAATCGAATGCTAGAAGAGACATCAAGCCTCTTCTGTTAGATCGGATATTATGCGGCGGCGTTTAGCCCTAATACACGTTACTTGGGCAATCGAGTGGGCGGTGATACGCCCGGAGGGCGACACAATCATAGCCCAGGGATTCATCCCTGGGTTTCGGAACGACCCGGGGCCCCTCCCGTATTCCCGCCTGCCATTGTTCTCCTCCGCCGAGGCGGAGGAGAACAATGGCAGGCGGGAGATGTGGCCGCGCCCCCAACGAATTCCCAGGGATAAATCCCTGGGCTATGATTGCTCGACCCCGCCGGGGTCGTGAGTTCGGGAGCGACCGAAAACCCGCCCCCTAAACAACGGGTGTTGCGTTTAGCCCTAAACGCGCCAGCAACGCTTCCGGGTCGGGGTCGCGCCCCATAAAGTCTCGGAAAAGCTTCTCCGGATCCTCGCTATCGCCTTTCGCCAGGATCGAAGACCGGAACGACGCGCCGACCTGCGGGTCGAAGATCCCCTCACGGGCGAACCGTGTAAAGGCATCGGCGTCAAGCGCCTCGGACCACTTGTACGAATAGTAGCCGGCCCCATACCCCACCGGGCTCGAGAACAGATGCAGGAACCCGGCCAGCATCGCATGTCCCTCGGGCAGCGGCGTCGCGGCAAACCGGCTCAATAGGTTGAACCCGTAGCTCATCACGTCGCCGTCGCGTTCCCGGTTGTAGTCGACGTGCAGGGCCAAGTCGACCGTGGCGAAGCTGAGCTGCCGCATCTGTGAGTTGGCGGCCCGGAAGTTCCTGGCGCGCTTCATCTTTTGGAAAAGCTCGTCGGGAATCAGCTCGCCGGTTTCGTAGTGCCGGGCGAAGAGATCCAGTGCCGAGCGCTCCCAGCACCAGTTCTCCATGATTTGCGACGGCAGCTCCACGAAATCCCAGGCTACGTTGGTGCCGGCGAGGCTGCGGATTTCCACTTTCGTCAACAAATGATGCAGCAGGTGACCGAACTCATGGAACAAGGTCTCAGCCTCGCGGTGAGTCAGCAGCGCCGGCTTGCCGCCCACTGGGGGATTGAGGTTCCCGCACATCAGCTCCAGGTGAGGTTCCCAGCCGCCGCCACGGGGAGTTCCCGTAAGGAAGCTGTCCATCCAGGCGCCGCCGCGCTTGTCTTCACGCGGGAAGTAGTCGGCATAGAAGGAGCCGAGCTTCGTCTCGTCGGAGTCGTAAACTGAGTAATACTGGACGTCCTCGTGCCACATCGGCGCTCCCGGTTCCTCGCGAACGTCGATGCCGTAGAGGCGCTTGACGGTCTCGAACATCCCCTGTTTGACGCCTTCGTAAGAAAAGTACGGACGCAGTTCCTCTTCTTCGAAGTCGTAGCGAGCCTTCCGCATCTTCTCCGAGTAATAGCCAACGTCCCAGGCCTGAATCTCGGGCGCCGCGGGGCCTTCAATCTCGTCGCGGAACGCCTGCAGCTCGGCATTCTCCTTCGCGAATGCTTCTTGCGTGCGAACTCTGAGGTCGCGAACGAACTCCTGCGCGCGATCGCCCGACTTCGCCATCCGCTCCTCTAGAACTAGGTTGGCGAACGTTCGGTAGCCGAGCAGCTCGGCCTTCTCACGCCGCAGCATCAGGATCTTGCCGATCAGCTCGCTATTGTCAAACTCGCCGCCGGATGCCCGCGTGCTGTAGGCGCGATAGACCTGCTCCCGGATCGAAGCATCGTCCACGTAAGTCATCACCGCGTGGAAGCTCGGCTGCTGCAGCGTAAAGCGCCAGCCTGTCTTTCCCTTCTTCGCGGCGTCTTCCTTGGCGGCCTCGATCGCGCTATCTGGCAGGCCCGCGAGCCGTCCCTCGTCTTCGACGATCAGCTCGAATGCATTCGTCGCATCGAGCACGTTCTCTGAAAACTTCTGCGTGTGCTGAACAAGGTCGACGTTGATCTCGGTCAGACGGGTCTTACCGGCTTCGTCTAATTCCGCGCCGCTGCGGCGGAAATCATCGACCGTCTTGGTGAGGAACCGTGCGCGCACTCCCTCGAGATCGCGGGCCTCATCGGTTGAGGCATAGGACTTGATCTGCCGCCAAAGACTCTCATTGAGCGGGATGCTCGAATAAAAGGCGCTCACCTTGGGCTGCACGGCGTTGTAGACCTTGCGTAGCTCCGGCGTGGTGCGCACCGCTTCGAGGTGGCCGACCACGCCCATCGCGAATTCGAGCTTTTCGGTCAAATCCTCGAGCGCGAGCAGCGTATTCGCAAAAGTGCGGTCGCTCTCGTCGTTCGCTAATCCCTCGAGCCCGGCTTGGGCTTGGGCGAGAAGCTCGTCAATCGCGGGCTCGACGTGCTCGGCGCTAATCAGGTCAAACGGGATTTGAAACTGGATTTCAGTTAGAGGATTCGGCATCGTTGGCTGGAATCGTCAGTGTATCTCGAACGCTGAGCGGGGCTCAGCCGCCACTCACGCCCCCGGGAGCATGTGAAACGACGGAGTCAAGTTTCCCTGGGGGATTGAGCCCCGCGACGGTGTCGCGGGGTTGGGATGCGAAATCGAACGCAAGAGCTGGAACTCCGACGCAATCCGGTCACGCGAGCGACGGTCCCCCGCGCCACCGGCGCGGGGCTCAAGGGGGCGTGCCTCGTCGGTTTGAGGTCGCGGACTTCTCTAGTCAATAATCGCCGAGTAGGCCAGCGTCTGAAGATCTCTCCGAATATTCAAGTGCGAGTACGGTCGAATCTGACTCATCAAGACAACGATCATATCTTGCTCGGGATCGACCGTAAAGACCGTACCGTAGGCGCCGCCCCAGCTAAACGTTCCGACCGAATTCGGCAACCCACTCTGGCCGATCGCGTTGGCCACCGAGTACCCCAGGCCGAACTTGTCGCCGTGCCCGCCAATCCAGATCTTCTTGTCGCCGATGTGATTCGACGTCATCAGCCGCACCGTCATCGGCCCCAGGATACGGACGCCGTCGAGCTCGCCGCCATTGAGCATCATCTGGTGGAAGCGGAAATAATCGGCCGTCGTCGACACCATGCCCCCCGCGCCGCTGAAGTAGATATGCGGTTCCTTGATCCAACGGCTGTTCTCGTCTGGGAGCTCGGAAAGCTCGATTTTGCCGTCGTCACCCTTGACGTAAAGCGCTGACAAGCGGTTCATCTTCGAGCGCGGCAGGTAGAAGGCGGTGTCGGTCATCCCAAGCGGCTCAAAAATCCGCTCTTTGAGGAATGCGTCGAGCTTCTGCCCGGACAAGACCTCGACCAAGCGGCCCACTACGTCGGTCGACGGGCCGTATTCCCAGCCCGTGCCCGGCTCGAAGTTGAGCGGAAGCTTGGCCAGCTCCTTAATGTAATCGCCGATCGTCCAGTCGGGTTTCCGACTCTCGCGGATCTTGTTATGAGCAGCCACGTTCGGGCCACGGTCGGGGTTCGCCAAGCCCGATTGGTGGCTCAGGATGTGCATCATCGTGATCGGACCGGCTGAAATCAGCTTGGTCGGCCCCGACCCGCTCGGCGGCGGCACAGCCACCTTCATGTCTTTGAACTCAGGCAGAAACCTCGCGATGTCGTCGCGTAGCTGGAACTTGCCCTCCTCGTACAACATCATCAGAGCCACCGAAGCGATCGGCTTGGTCATCGACGCGATGCGGAAGATGACGTCGTTCGACATCGGCGCATTCTGGCCGGCGATGCGATTCCCAAAGCTCTTGTGATAGACGACCTTCCCGTGGCGGGCGACCAGAGCCACCGCGCCGGCGACTTCCTTGCGATCGACGTAGCCTTGCATGGCGAGGTCAATTCGGTTGAGCCGTTCAGAGGATAGGCCGGCGGACTCCGGCGACTCGACCGAAATTGGGGGCGCCGCCAAGCCTACCGCGGCAACCGCCAGAGCGGTGAAAAGCTTGAAGAATTGGGTCATGGCAAGTCTCCCGCGATCGGTTCGGACGGCGCTACTTTAGCAGGTTCTCGGCGAATCGGGCCTCTTGCGCGGGGAACATGGTTCGCTAGAATCTCGTAGTTCAGCTTTAGAGGCTTGATTCGAGTGCCGTTTTGCACCAGTTGCGGTTCCCAGGTAGAGGCGGCTGACCGCTTTTGCCGGAGCTGCGGAGGGCCGCAACCCACCGCGCAGGGCGAGTTTGCAACGAATTCCATTAGCCCACGCAGCGTCTCGATCCTATGCTATGTCCCTTGGCTGGGACTGCTGGCCGTGGTTTACGCTTTGACGGCCGACCGCTTCCGCGATTCAGCTGAGGTTCGCTTCCACGGCTTCCAGGGGTTGTACCTTTTTGTGGCGTGGATGGTCGCGCGCTATGTGTTCGGAATCTGGTTCGAGTTCTTCTTGGGAAGTTTCTTCCCGCTCGGAGGCCTTCTCGAGCTGATGGTCGTGATCTTGTGGATCGTCATGCTCATCAAGACCAGCCGGGGCGAGCGCTTTTCCCTGCCCGTGATCGACGAGCTCGCCGAGCAGTCGATCTGAGCCCCGCCAGGGGCGGCATAGCCGTAGAGCTACGCCTGCTAGAGTTCGGGTCTTCGATTGACGTTGAACCTTTGGACCAAGCCAAGGCGGCCGGCTACAGAGCCGCGGCCGTAAGCGCCTCTGTAAACGATTCCTGCACAAATCCGGCAGGAATTCCGAGCACCCTGCGTCAGCGGGGTGTCTTCCAACAACCCTGGCGACGGACACAACTGTAAGCGGATGACACCCCGCTCACGCTCACGCAGGGTGCTCGGAAAAAGCGCCGAACCTTTGACCTTTTGGTTCCGGCTCGGCCGGGTTAGGGAGCGGCTCCGTAGCAGTAGGCTCACATATTGCTCCTATCACCAGTCTTTGCCGAAAATGTAGAAACTCCTGTCCCCCAGCTTGCGCTGGGGGCTACGGTTATGCCGCCTCTGAAGGGGCTCAAGAGCGTCTGCAGACGCGAGGAATACCCAGCTCACACAGACCTTGAGCGTGTGTTTTCTTACTCTTGCGGGCCCTGAATCGGTTACCTACGCCCTTAGATGGGCTCGTCACACTTTTCTGACGTTTGGGTGCACCAACCCCACACCTTAAACCTCTCCCAACGCCGGTCCGAATACGCACTAACCGATTGAAAACCAATGGCTTACGCCTTTTCTCTGGTTTGGCTGCGGGCTTGGTCCCGCGATTGCACCTCTGGGGCTACGCCAAGCCCGTAAAGGAGGCAAAGATGAAAACGGTTACTGAGCGAAGGTCGATTCCAGCGACAAACGGCATACGCGATAACGCGCTGGGACTCGAGGTCTTCTCTACTTGCCCGCAATCGAAAGACGGCGACCCCATGGCCTATCGGCGCCAGGTCGAAAACGTTGCTCGCTGGAGCGAGCAAATCGGCTGCCGCGGGATTCTCGTCTACACCGATAACGGCCTCGTCGATCCTTGGATGGTCTCGCAGGTCATTCTCGATTCGACCGACGTGCTTTGCCCGTTGGTCGCCGTTCAGCCGATCTATATGCACCCGTACACGGTGGCGAAGATGATCAGCACCTATGGCTTCTTGAACGGCCGGCGAATCTATCTGAACATGGTCGCCGGCGGCTTCCGCAACGACCTGCTGGCGCTCGACGATCAGACGCCCCACGACAGCCGCTACGGCCGGATCCTCGAATACACTTGCATCATCCGGAAGCTCCTCGAAGGCGCCGAGCCGTTGACCTTCGAGGGCGACTTCTACAAGGTTAAGAACTTGTCCATGACGCCGACCTTGGCCCCGGAGCTCTTCCCAGGCCTGCTGATGTCGGGCTCTTCTCCCGCCGGACAGGCCGCCGCGAAAGCGATTGGCGCCACACCGGTCGAGTATCCCCTTCCGCCGAACAAATGCGCGCAAGAGGTGGACGCCCTCGGCCGTCAGCGTGGGCTGCGAGTGGGTATCATCGCTCGCGAAAACTCCGACGAGCCTTGGAAGGTCGCCCACGAGCGATTCCCGGTGGATCGCCGCGGACAAATTGCCCACGACCTGGCCCTGAAAATGTCGGACTCGTCTTGGCACAAGACCCTGTCTGACGCCGCCGACGAGATGGACGACAAGCGTCAGCCCTATCGGCTAGTGCCGTTCAAGAACTACAAGACGTTCTGCCCTTACTTGGTGGGTAGCTACGAAGAGGTCGCCGAGGAGCTCAACAACTACCTCGCCGCCGACTACCGCAGCTTCATCCTCGACATTCCTCCGAACCAAGAAGAGCTCGAACACATCGGCGTCGTTTTCGCTGACGCCTGCCAGAGGTTTCAAGCGTGAACCGTTTACTGCAACACTACCTGATCGATCAGGCCCAACGGCGTCCCCACGCGGCGGCGCTGGTTTTCCAGGACGAAATGGAGTGAACCCTAAAAATGAGACATTGAAATTTGGGACGAATTTCAGCGAATGGAAAGGAGTCCAGGATGGAAAGTCTCAAGCCGCGCAAGCCGCGGGAGTTCACGGTGGAGTTCAAGGAAGCCGCGGCCAGGCGGCTCCTAGCCGGCCAGAGCGGCACAGCGCTAAGCCGCGAGTTGGACGTCAAGCGCAGCCTGCTGTACCGCTGGCGGGACGCCTATCGCCAGGAAGGCGTCAACGGCTTGAGCCGGCGGCGAGGCCGGCCGAAACCCGGCCGCTCGGCGCCGCCCAAGATCCCTCGCGATCCGCGCGACGAACGCATCGCAGAGCTCGAACGACTGCTCGGCAAACAAGCCGCAGAGCTCGATTTTTTCGGACAAGCCTTTCGCGCCTTGAACCTCGCAGCCCCGACCAACGACGCCGGTGGCGCGAGCGGATCTACTCCATCGTCGAGCAGATCAGCGCCAAAGGCTCGCTCAGCGTCGAACACGCCTGCGAGCTCGGACGCGTGAATCGCGCCGGGTTCTATCGCCGGCTCGCCGTGTCGTCGCCCGCCGAGTGCGACATGGAATTGCGTGACCGCATGCAGCGGATTTCGCTCGAGAATCGTCGTTACGGCTACCGCCGCGTGACGGCCGAGCTGCGCCGCCAAGGCTTCCTCGTCAATCACAAAAAGGTCCTGCGGATGATGCGTAAGGACAACTTGCTGGCGGTACTCAAGCGGCGCTTCGTGCTAACAACGGATTCGAACCACTTCTTACCTGTTTATCCGAATCTAGCGGCGCACCTGAATGTGGACGGCGTCGATCAGTTGTGGCAATCCGATATCACCTACATTCGCTTGCGCGAGGCGTTCGTCTACCTCGCCGTGGTGTTGGACGCCTACTCGCGACGCGTGGTCGGCTGGCGGCTGGGGACGACGCTCAAAGCTGAGCTGGCTGTAGGGGCGTTGCGCGATGCGCTCGAGCTCAGACGCCCTGCCGCGGGGTGGATGCATCATTCCGACCAAGGCGTACAGTACGCTTCGAGCGCCTATGTCGAGCTGCTGGAGCAGCACGGCGCGATCATCTCGATGAGCCGCCGCGGCAACCCCTACGACAACGCGCGGGCGGAGAGTTTCATGAAGACGTTGAAGGCGGAGGAGGTTTGGTTGCAGCGTTATCGCACGCTTGACGAGGCGCGCGCATCGATCGGCGAGTTCATTGATGAGATCTACAACCAACGCCGGCTGCATTCGGCGTTGGGATATCGTCCGCCGGCGGAGATTGAAGCGCTGGCGCGGCCGGCGGCAACAGCAGCGAGGAATCCGAAGTATGAGTTTTGAGAGGCATAGGCAAATCTATCAATCCGATGGGCCCTGGGCGGGCAGGGAGACATCGCCGGCGTTGGAGAAGCCGGGAGCGACCTTGGCGGCCGCCCCCGGCGCTCATCGTCTTGATGAGTTTGCGGCCGGGTATTCCTTGGCGGGTTGCTCTCCAGCAGAGCCCGCTTCCGCTTCCCCGGCTAGGACCAGCGTGCGACGATACAGCGAAGAAGGCAAGCGTTTTGCGGTCAATGGTAACCTGTCCCGATTTCGACTGTCTCACGCTTGGGGTTCACTCCAGTTCTTCGCGGTGCGCACAAAACGGTCGCCGCGAGCGATCTTCTTCGACAGCGCCGAGACGAGGCTTTCGCGGTCAACCGCACGGGAAAACCTGGCCTGAATGCCCTCGATCAACTCCGCGATATGCGGCGGACGCTCGGCGCCGGCGAGTATGTCATGGGCCATATCGACCTGAGACATACCTTGAGGCGAAGGGCGCTTGGGCCGGGGAGGGGGTTTCGATCGCAGCCGACGAACGGCGCGCAGCTGAGCATCGAGGGCTGATTCTAGGGTTTCCAGAAGAGTATCGCGGAGATCGTCGGGCATAGGCAGCGGCGCCGAGCGGGGCCAAGAACAGAATAGCTCAATCCTGTCGGTATGTCAATAACCATCTACCGACCTACCTAAGCCATGGCCCTCCCCGTCCACAAATGTAGAAACTCCAGACCCCGGGATGAATCCCGGGGCTATGTTACCTAGGTGCTGGGCTGTTCAGATTGTTCGGCCAAGCGCCGCCAGCAGTCACAAATTTGTCGCGCACCCCTGACGAACGTGACGAGCGTAAAGGAAAACTAAAAGATTCTGCAATCAAGCCACAATATCTTGCCCTGGAGTCTTGACACCTCCCCAAGATCAGGTACACTATGGGAACCCTGAGCCCTGGTAGACGCACGCACAGGCGTAGGGGAGCGGACCAACGGGCTAGAGGAAAACGCTGGGATAGAGGGCATCTTAAGTATCGGATCGCTTCCGCGGCGAATCAAGTTGGCTAGACGGATTGGATTGGAGGATGAGGCAGTGGGTGAGATTCGGATTGACCTAGCCGCGCGCGAAGCGGAACTAATCAAACGCGAGCGTACGAGCGGACTTTCTTTTTCAAAGCACTTCACGGCGGAGCTGGACCCCGGCACAGCCCCCTACGACGTGCTGGCTTGGGAAAAGCGCACCGCCTCCATTACCGACGCCAAAGGCGAGACTGTTTTCGAACAGCGCGACATTGACGTCCCCCGAAACTGGTCGCAAACCGCTACGAATATCGTAGCCAGCAAGTATTTTCATGGCACGGTCGGGCAGGAGGATCGAGAGTCGAGCGTCGGTAAACTTGTCCACCGCGTGGTGGACACGATTGCCGACTGGGGCTTCGCCGGCGGCTACTTCGCCGAGAAGGCCGATGCCGAGAACTTCCGCGGCGAGCTGGCTCATTTGATGATCAACCAGATGGCGAGCTTCAATTCGCCGGTCTGGTTCAATGTCGGCGTCAAAGAGACGCGCGGCTACGGTTGGACCTGGGACAAAGAGAAAGAGCGCGTGTCGGCGATTCGTCCCGACGTGCATACGCCGCAGTGCTCGGCTTGCTTCATCAACTCGGTCGACGATTCGCTCGAGTCGATCATGAACTTGGCCAAGACCGAGGGCATGTTGTTCAAGTGGGGCTCGGGGACGGGTTCGAACCTATCGAAGATTCGCGAGGATGACGCGACCCTAGCGGGCGGCGGGCGGGCTTCCGGGCCGGTGTCGTTCATGAAGGGCTTTGACGCCTTCGCGGGCGTAATCAAGTCGGGCGGAAAGACGCGGCGCGCGGCGAAGATGGTGATTCTCGACGCCGACCATCCCGACGTTGAACAGTTCGTATGGTCGAAGGCTAAGGAAGAGCGCAAGGCATGGGCTCTGGTCGAGGCTGGATATGACAGCTCGATCGACGGCGAGGCCTATTCGACGATCTCGTTCCAGAACGCCAACCACTCGGTGCGCGCTTCCGACGAATTCATGCGCGCGGCGGCGGACGATTCCGATTGGTGGACGAAGTCGCGGGTGAGCGGCCAGCCGAAGGATCGGCTCAAGGCCCGGGATCTACTCAAACAGATCGCCGAGGCCACGCACCAGTGCGGCGATCCGGGGATGCAGTTTGATTCGACGATCAACCGCTGGCACACCTCGAAGAACACCGACCGCATCAATGCGTCGAACCCATGCTCGGAGTACATGTTCCTCGATGATTCGGCGTGCAACTTGTCGTCGTTGAACTTGATGAAGTTCCGCACGCGCTCAGGTAAATTCGACGTCGAGTCGTTCCGGCACGCGGTCGATACGCTGATCTTGGCGCAAGAGATTCTGGTTGAGAACGCGAGCTATCCGACCGAGCGCATAGCGCAAAACTCGCACGACTACCGTCCGCTGGGCCTGGGTTACGCCAACCTCGGAGCGCTGCTGATGTCGATGGGCGTCGCTTATGACAGCGACCAAGGACGCGACCTCTCCGGTTCGATCTCGGCGCTGATGTGCGGGCAGGCTTACCTCACCAGCGCCCGCATCGCCAGCGGCGCGAAGGGGCCGTTCGCGGGATACGACCAGAACCGCGAGCCGTTTATGGGCGTCATCCGGATGCATCGTGATGCGGCTCACCGGCTCAATCGCAAGTACGACGACCCGGACCTGCGCGAAGCCGCCGAGCAGGTTTGGGACGAGGCCCACGACGCCGGCGAGAAGTACGGCTATCGCAACGCGCAAGTCACCGTGATCGCCCCAACCGGAACGATCGGCTTCATGATGGACTGCGACACCACCGGCATCGAGCCCGAGCTGGCGTTGGTCAAGTACAAGAAGCTGGTTGGCGGCGGGATGATCAAGATCGTCAACAACACCGTCCCCGAAGCGCTGCTGCGGGTGGGCTACAAACCCGAGCAGGTCAGCGAGATCGTCGCCTACATTGATTCGACCGGTACGATCGAGGGCGCGCCGCTTCTCAGGGACGAGCACTTGCCGGTGTTCGACTGCAGCTTCAAGGCGCAGAACGGCGACCGCACGATTCATCACCGCGGGCACATTCGCATGATGGCGGCCGTGCAGCCGTTCGTCTCGGGCGCGATCTCGAAGACGATCAACATGCCCGAGCATTCGACGGTCGACGAGATCATGGAGGCTTATCTTGAGTCATGGAAGCTTGGGATCAAAGCTGTGGCGATCTACCGTGACGGTTCGAAGAAGGTTCAACCGCTCAACACCGGCAAAGAAGACGACGAGAAGGCCGAAGAGAAGGTCGTCTTCAAGCCGCTGCGGAGGCGTCTGCCCGATGAGCGCGCCTCGATAACCCACAAGTTCTCGGTGGGCGGCCACGAGGGTTACATCACCGTCGGGCTCTATGACGACGGCGCCCCGGGCGAGATCTTCATTCGCATGTCGAAAGAAGGCTCGACGATCTCGGGGCTGATGGATAGCTTTGCGACGGCGATTTCGCTGGCCCTGCAGTACGGGGTCCCGCTCAAGGACCTGGTAGAAAAATTCCAGCACGTTCGCTACGAGCCCTCGGGCTGGACGGGCAACCAAGAGATTCCTTACGCCAAGTCGCTGACGGACTACATCTTCCGCTGGATGGGCGGCAAGTTTGTGTCCGACGAGTACAAAAACACCGAAGTCGGCGAGACTTCGAAGATGCGGCCGACCGAACCCGAACCGCAGCAACAGTTGCAGTTCGCGCCGACGACATTGGACGCGCCGGTGTGCGCCGAGTGCGGGTCGTTGATGGTCGTCAACGGTAGTTGCTACAAGTGCGAGAACTGCGGCGCCACATCGGGGTGTAGCTAAGAGTCCCTTCCTGTCTGAAATTCGCCAACGGCGAATGTTCCCTCCTTCCGGGTCGGCTCGAGCTTTCGGGCCGACCCACTTTTTGGTCGGCGGCTGGGTACAACCGGCACACAATGTGCTAGTCTGAGCGTTGAAGCGGTACGCGTGGAACGAAGAGAAGAACGTACAGCTTCTCGCCAGGAGGGGAGTGAGCTTTGAGCAAGCGGTGTTCCATATCGAGAATGGCGATGTCTTAGAGGTCTTTGATAATCCCAATCAGGCGCGCTACCCAGGGCAGGGCGTTTTCGTCGTTTCGATGGCCAATTACGCTTATCTTGTGCCGTACGTTGAATCGGACGAGGAGTTTTTTCTGAAGACGATCTTCCCGAGCCGAAAAGCGGCCCGCAAGCACGGAGTACAAACGCAATGACATCTGACCTAGATCAGTACGAGCGAGAAATCCTCGAGCTATACGAGACTGACAAACTGGTTCCTGTCGAGAACCAGGCCGCCGAGATCGAGCGCCTCCGCGAGGCGGCGCGCGCGACGCTTCGGAAAGACCGTCGCGTCAATATCCGCATGACGAGTCGCGATCTGGAAGAGCTCCGGAAGCGAGCCGTGATTGAAGGGATCCCCTACCAGACTTTGATCTCGAGCGTGCTGCACAAGTTCGTCAACGGGCGCTTGAAGGACATCGGCCGCTAGCGGCAATACTCTTCACTTAAGGCCGAATTGCAAGTCTGTTCGCGGAACCCGCTCCCTTGCGGTCGCGGCTCTGACGCCCTCCGGTTAACGTTTGACTCGCCACGTCAGAGCCGCGACCGCAAGGGAGCGGGTTCCGCAAGCTCCAGCCGCGCGGTAAGTGAAGAGTATTGGGGCTAGCGCACCCTGTCAGTGACAGATCTGGCCGCCGTCGACGACTAGGCCGGTTCCGGTGACGAAAGACGCCTCGTCAGACAGCAGAAAGGCGACACAGTTCGCGACTTCCTCCGGCTTTCCGAAGCGGCGCATCGGGATCTTGGCGTGATAGGCGCGGACGAATTCCGGGTCTTGGCGCGGCTCGGCGGTGAGCTTGGTTTCGATGAAGCCGGGGTTGACCGAGCTCACGCGGATTCCGTGCCGGCCTAACTCGGCTGCCATCGTCTTGGTGACGCCCATGACGCCGAACTTCGAGGCGTTGTAGGCGGTGAGCTGTTCTTCGCCCACGAGGCCGTTGGTGGAGCAGATGTTGACGATGGCGCCGCGCTTCTGGCGCACCATCACGCGGGCCGCTTGGCGGCTGCAGTAGTGGACGCCGGAGAGGTTGATGTCGATTACGCGCTGCCAGGTTTGGTCGTCGGTGTCGATCGAGTCGGCGATGGCGACGACGCCGGCGGCGTTGACGAGGCCGTCGATTCGACCATAGATCTGTGCGATCTGGTCGAAGGCGGCGGTGACGGCCCCCGAGTCGGAGACATCGAGTCGGATGAAGCGGGCTCCGGGTTGCTGGAGGGAGCTCAGCACGGCCGCGCCTCCGGATTCGTCGGTATCAAGGATAACGACGGTCGCGCCCGAGTCGTCCAGCTTGCGGCAGATCGCGGAGCCGATGTCCCCGGCGCCGCCAGTTACGGGAATGATTCGGCCTTCGAGCTCGTACTTCACGGGCCGCTCATAGGGAACAATCGTACACGATGAGGCGCTAGCCCCTCGGCACGGGGTCCGCTTTCGAATCCCAGTCGTACGCCTCTTGGATTCGCTCGCTGATCTCTCGCATAATGACGCCGCCCCTGTGCGCGTTGGTCATCACCACGAGCCCGCACCCCTTCACCTTATGGGCGAGAAGCATGCACTGAAAACCAAAGTTGCTCCCTCCGTGCGAGAAGTACCAACCCTCGCCGCGCCGGTTGATTGAAAAGCCTACTGCAAAAGAACCGACTCCGACGGGCGAAAGCATCTCCTGCACCATGGTCCGTGAAAGCACTCGGCTTGATTTGCCTTTCGCCGACTGCTGAACCTCGATCGCGAAGCGAGCCAGATCCGTCGGCGTGGTCCACAACCCGGCCGCCGCCAGCTCGGGGTAAACGTGCCACTTTGCTCCCAAGGACTCGCCCTCGTTGCCGTGGGCGCGCGCTGCATGGCGGTCCCGCTCTGGCGCGAGAGGCTGGTCGAAGGCGCTGTTTTCCATCCCGATCGGCTCGAGTACAGACTCCCGCGCGATGTCCGCGAAGCGACGCCCGCGGGCATCTTCAAGGGCCTGCTGCATGACCATGGCCCCGCCACCGGAGTACTCCATGAAGCTCATCGGCGGGCGCTCCATCACGACCGGACCCACGTTGGATAGCTCGTGGCCGTCCAAGATCTGTACGGTGGTCGGGAGCGGGTCGCCAGGGGGGTACCCCGGGAATCCGAAGCCGTCTCCCAGCCCCGAGGTGTGGCTCAGCAGCGATCGTGGCGTGACCGGCTGATCGGCGGTGAATTCGCCCCCGTCGAGCGACCAGGACTGCAGGATGTTGTTGACGTCGTCATCGAGGGAGAAGAGACCATCCTGAACGGCTTTGAGCGCGGCCATCGCGGCGACAGGCTTGCTGATCGAAGCGGCTTGAAAGAGGGTCTTCGTGTCTACGGGAGCGCCGGTCTCGACATCCGCGGTCCCATACGCTTTCGCCCAGTGGATCTCGAAGTTCTGGATCACGGCGATACTTACTCCGGGGACCCCGAATTGCTCCATCAGCTCGCCGAGCGCCATCTCGGCGTAGGGGCGATGCTCGTTGGGGTGGCCGCCCTCGATCCGCGCGATGTAGGGTGCAGCGTCGTCCTGCCCGCACGAGGTCGCGGTCAAGACCGCGGATAGCAAGGCGACCGCCGCCGTAGTTCCAATTCGCATCAGCCGCCTCGCGCCGCCAATGCCGCCGGCCCCGCCGGTAACTGGGACCACGCGTTGCTTGAAGTCGTACATCAGGGACGGTTTCTCATCACTCGCGATCGCGGAACTCTTCGTACCAGTTTTCGATGATGTGGATCGACGGTGTGTGAGTCAACATCTCCTCCGGCTGAACGAAATCGACAATCACGAAGCGTCCATCGGCCGAGACGTCGTAGTCCCACGTGGAGCGCCCCAAGAGCGGGGCGTCGAACAGAGGTTGCGCTTCTCCGACTACGAAGTTTGGACTCAGGCTCACCTGCACTGCCGTCAGCGTGTTGTCCTCGATATAAAACAGCTCCGTTCCGTCGCGGCTCCAGCGCGGCTGAACCCCGCCGTTCGCCGATACTTGCCAGCGCCCTTCGCCCTCGGGAAACTCCCGCACCATCACCTGGAACTCGCCCGACTCATCTGAGAGATAGGCCACATAGCGGCCATCGTGCGAGACCTGCGGGGAGGACTCGTTGAACGGCGTCACCAGAAACGGCTTGGGGTCGGCCGTCGCACCGTCTTGTCCCATGCTGAGGGTTGGAGTGAACCCCAAGCGTGAGACAGTCGAAATCGGGACAGGTTACGATTCACCGCAAAACGCTTGCCTTCTTCGCTGTATCGTCGCACGCTGGTCCTAGCCGGGGAAGCGGAAGCGGGCTCTGCTGGAGAGCAAACCGCCAAGGAATACCCGGCCGCAAACTCATCAAGACGATGAGCGCCGGGGGCGGCCGCCAAGGTCGCTCCCGGCTTCTCCAACGCCGGCGATGTCTCCCTGCCCGCCCAGGGCCCATCGGATTGATAGATTTGCCTATGCCTCTCAAAACTCATACTTCGGATTCCTCGCTGCTGTTGCCGCCGGCCGCGCCAGCGCTTCAAACTCCGCCGGCGGACGATATCCCAACGCCGAATGCAGCCGGCGTTGGTTGTAGATCTCATCAATGAACTCGCCGATCGATGCGCGCGCCTCGTCAAGCGTGCGATAACGCTGCAACCAAACCTCCTCCGCCTTCAACGTCTTCATGAAACTCTCCGCCCGCGCGTTGTCGTAGGGGTTGCCGCGGCGGCTCATCGAGATGATCGCGCCGTGCTGCTCCAGCAGCTCGACATAGGCGCTCGAAGCGTACTGTACGCCTTGGTCGGAATGATGCATCCACCCCGCGGCAGGGCGTCTGAGCTCGAGCGCATCGCGCAACGCCCCTACAGCCAGCTCAGCTTTGAGCGTCGTCCCCAGCCGCCAGCCGACCACGCGTCGCGAGTAGGCGTCCAACACCACGGCGAGGTAGACGAACGCCTCGCGCAAGCGAATGTAGGTGATATCGGATTGCCACAACTGATCGACGCCGTCCACATTCAGGTGCGCCGCTAGATTCGGATAAACAGGTAAGAAGTGGTTCGAATCCGTTGTTAGCACGAAGCGCCGCTTGAGTACCGCCAGCAAGTTGTCCTTACGCATCATCCGCAGGACCTTTTTGTGATTGACGAGGAAGCCTTGGCGGCGCAGCTCGGCCGTCACGCGGCGGTAGCCGTAACGACGATTCTCGAGCGAAATCCGCTGCATGCGGTCACGCAATTCCATGTCGCACTCGGCGGGCGACGACACGGCGAGCCGGCGATAGAACCCGGCGCGATTCACGCGTCCGAGCTCGCAGGCGTGTTCGACGCTGAGCGAGCCTTTGGCGCTGATCTGCTCGACGATGGAGTAGATCCGCTCGCGCCACCGGCGTCGTTGGTCGGGGCTGCGAGGTTCAAGGCGCGAAAGGCTTGTCCGAAAAAATCGAGCTCTGCGGCTTGTTTGCCGAGCAGTCGTTCGAGCTCTGCGATGCGTTCGTCGCGCGGATCGCGAGGGATCTTGGGCGGCGCCGAGCGGCCGGGTTTCGGCCGGCCTCGCCGCCGGCTCAAGCCGTTGACGCCTTCCTGGCGATAGGCGTCCCGCCAGCGGTACAGCAGGCTGCGCTTGACGTCCAACTCGCGGCTTAGCGCTGTGCCGCTCTGGCCGGCTAGGAGCCGCCTGGCGGCGGCTTCCTTGAACTCCACCGTGAACTCCCGCGGCTTGCGCGGCTTGAGACTTTCCATCCTGGACTCCTTTCCATTCGCTGAAATTCGTCCCAAATTTCAATGTCTCATTTTTAGGGTTCACTCCAGTTCGGCGTCGCGGCTGGCATGAATGTATTCGTAACCGCCCAGCACGCCGGCGATCGCCAATAGAGCGATCGCCGCACTCAGGACCAGTATGGCGGTGAGCTTTTGTTGAATCGGACGGCCGCGGAGCAACGTCATCGGCCTTGCCCCTCCGCACCCTCGACGCGCCGAGCGACACGCAGCAATTGCGAGCTGATCTTTAGGCCCGCGGTCCGGGCCGATTGGATGTTTACGTCAACCCGCACTCGCCCTTGCTCGATCACGAAGTTAACGATGCCGCCCCTTTCGGTGAAGCCGCGGGACTCGCCGACCGTCAGTACTGGATCGCCGGCGAGAGCGTCGAGTACCTCGGCCAGACGCTTGCGATCTGTCAATCCGACGAACAGCAGGTCACAGTCGCGCGCCTGCCGTACATCACTGACGGCGAGAATTTCGATCGATAGTCCCTTGGCCAACTTTCCCTCAACGGTTCGTTGCAGCGATTCACCGAACGGGTTGTTCCCGTAGACGCCAATCACGATGCGGTCTCGGGGACTAGCGTCGGCGGGCCACTCCACAAAGCGAGCAAAGTTGTACAGGAACGCCGCCTTGACGCGGTACTCAAGCTGAGACGGGTCGTCGGCGACGGAGGCGGACGACAGCGCGGCGCACAAGAGGCAACACAGCGCGGCAATACGGCCCGCAAAACGCCCCGAAGTGCGCCACCGAAGCCGAGGTTGAAGTGGCTTGAACACGCCTCCTCTCATCCTTAGAAGCTGAAGGAGATCCGGCCTCGTACCTGTTGGCCGATCTTGCTCGCCAGTCCTAGTGTTTCCGGCTGAAACTCAATCCGATCACCGCCAAACAGGTTCTGGCCGCTCACGCTGAAATCCCAGCGATCGTTGGGGCGCCACTCGAGTCGAATGTCGGCCCGAATGTAGGCGGGCAGCGCCTCGCCGGGGTTCGTGGCGGTAAGCGCGATGATGTCGCCGGCATAGTAGAGCGCGGTGTCGAGCTTGAAGTTCGAAGGCAAGTCCCAGTAGTTGAGCATCCCGACCTGATGCTTCGGACTCAGCCGCGCAGTGAACGTTTCCTCGCCGATCCCTCCGCGGAACTTGATATTCAAGAAGCTTTAAGTGCCTGTAACTCGCCACCATTCGGCGAGACGAACCTTCGACGCCAGCTCTGCTCCCGTTGCGGCCGCCGTCCCTTCGTTTCGAAACTGAATGGGCAAGAAGATATGCGGCGGGCCATCGTCGAACACCGGCCGCGGCTCGAGCGGCCCCGAGGAGCGCAAACTGTTGTACGAGTTGTAGAAGCCCGAGGCGTCGAACGAAACTCGGGGCATCGGCTGTAGGCGGAAACCGCCTTCGTACGCCGCGAGCGTTTCATTGCGAAATTGCGGGCTGGGAATCGTCCCCACTAGCAGTGGGAGTGGCGCCGCAGACGGAATCAAAAGCAAATTCAACTGCCCTTCGCGCTCGGCGCGCGATGGCGCCCGCACCGCACGCGAAGCTGCCACCCAAACCGAGCGCTCAGGCCTCGGCGACCAAAGCGCTCGAATCGTTGGCTGTATCTGGAATCCGCCGAACGTGCTCTCTTCGAACTTCGATCCGGCTGTCAGGTAGAGCTCGTCCCGCTTAAGCTGCCACTCCTCTTGAACGAATCCGTTCATATAGCGCAGGTCTCGATTGGGGATCGCAGTCGAAAACACGGTGTCCGAGCCGATCTCATCCTTCACCAAGCGGTGTCCAACGCCCCAGATCAGCTCTCCGCGGGAGCTGTGATCGTAGCGATGCTGGAACTCGGCGTCCTGAGTCCACAAGCTCAAGCTGTAGAGGAACTGCTCGGTGCGCTGCTGACGAGATACGTAGGACTGCAGCGAGATGTCCTGGCGCGCGGAGATCTTCCTGTCCCAGCGAGCGAGGATGTGCCCGCCCGAATTCTTCACCGCCCCGGGCGCAAATCGTACGGGCCGTTGAAGGTCGGCGATGAGATTCAGCTGTCCGCCATCGGAGCGGAAGAGGTGGCCCTCGACCATTAGCTGATCTTTCTCAGACAGCTCGAAGTCGAATCGCGCTCCTCCGCGCAGGCTCTCCCAGGGGTCCGCGCGGAACGGCAAATCGCTCGGCATCGGGTTGCGGTCGGACCACTTCGCGTGGGCGCGGTAGTGCCCCTTTCCGACGACGCCTCCTTGATGGATCGAGCCGAACTGCCCTTCCTGGTTGCCAGTCCCGACGATGACGCGTCCCCCCTGCATCTGCTTGGCCGACTTGGTGATGATATTGATGACGCCATTGACGGCGTTCGATCCCCACAGCGTGGCGCCCGGCCCGCGAATGACTTCGATACGTTCGATGGTCTCGAGCGGAATGTCGTCGACGTCCCAAAAGACCCCCGAGAACAAGGGGTTGTAGACAGTACGACCGTCAATCAGTACCAAGAGCTTGTTTGCGAACCGACCTCCGAAGCCCCTTGACGCGACCGCCCACTTGTTGGAGTCAATGCGGCCGACATGTATCCCTGGAACCATCCTGAGGGCCTCTGGGATGCTGATCGCCCCCGAACGTCGAATATCCTCGGACGTGACGACGTACACCGCGGCCGCGGCCTTGGACAGATCCTGGCGCTTCTTGGAGACCGAAGTGACTTTGATCTGGCCCAGGGTCTCGAGGCTGATTTCAGTCAGGTCGTCGGGGACGCTCTCGACCGCGCCGGGGTCGCTGCCGGCGCCGAGCGCTAGAGTTGCAAGAAGCAACCCGCTGAGCCCTACGCGGGACAGTTGAGTTCGAAAGGGGGGCCGCATGAGATACTTTTCCGCCGGATTGCCCCGGATTTCGGTGGTGATCCAATCCGACGCTTCTCATATCGGCCAGCAGCGCGGAATCTAGCTGGCGGATTCGGATTCAGGCGGCTCGTCGGGGAAGCGATTCCTGACGTCGTCGAGCGAGTCATCCGAAACCCGCTCTAGGGCGGCGACGATGGTGGGATCAAACTGGCTCCCTGAATGCGTCACGATCTCCTGGCGCGCCACCTCAATCGGCCGGCCGTCGCGGTACGGGCGGTGCGAGATGATAGCGTCGAGCGTGTCAATCGCCGAGAAAAGCCTTGCCAGCTCAGGAATCGAATCGCCCTTGAGCCGCCCCGGGTAGCCGGCGCCGTCGTATCGCTCATGGTGGCGGAGGACCACCGCCGCCGCGCCTTGGAGCTGCGGAAACGGCGACAAGAGCTCCCAGCCGATTTCCGGATGGAGCTTCATCAGGCTCATCTCTTGATCGTCGAGCGGGCCGGGCTTCATCAGGATGTTGTGAGGGATGGCAATCTTGCCGACGTCGTGCAGCAGCGCGCCAAGCCGTAGCTCCTCGAATCGCTCTTCCGCGAGCCGGTACTCCCGCGCCAATAGCAGCGAGAACTCCGCTACCCGCCGCGAGTGCTGCATCGTTTCGAAACGCTTGAATCCAAGCGCGTCGAACACGGTGAGCACCTGCTCGGTCGAGAGCGGCCGCCGGTTGGCCGCCAGGTACTCACCTAGTGTTCGCTGGAGCGTTTCTTGCTCGCCGCCGACGCCCGGGCCGAGGTGCCGCGCGACGATCTCGAGAACCGCAGCACGAGATACGGGCTTGTAGAGGTACTCGGCCGCCCCCGACTTGAGCGCATCGACGGCAAGCGTTTGCTCATACTGGCCTGAGATCAGAACCACGGGCGTCGACGGGCTGACCGCTTTGACCGTTTGCAGCAGGTCAATCCCGCTCATGCGCGGCATGTTGATATCGGAAAGGACGAGATCCACTTCTTCATGCTTTTGCGCGAGGTACGAGAGAGCTCGCAAGCTGTCGCCGACCTGCGTACAGCGGTAGCCGGTCGAGTCGAGAGTGTCCGTCAGGAACTCGAGCATCGCGTCGTCGTCGTCCACCACGAGGATGTGTTTTGGCTGGTGTCGCAAGGGCTTGGCTTACCGGTAATAGACCCTGTCGGTCCTCATATCGGCAGTTTTCCCGCCAACTTGGTCCGTGACGAGCTCGATTGCGTGTACGCTGACAGAGTTGGCAAACAAGCTCGGCACGCAATGACACAGATTCAACCGTGACGCCATCGTCCACAGGCGGTTTTGATAGAGTTATGAGACGCGGGCCGCGAGAGCTTGGCAGAGAAGCATCTTAGAATCAAAGGATTGCAAAATCAGGGCGGCTACTCAGTTGGTTAGAGCGCCTGCCTTACAAGCGCTTGATTCGCTTCCACAGCTTCCATCCCTTTCTCTCAAGTACCAACGTTTTCAACAAGTTGGGGAATTCGTCCTTCGCTCGGAGCTAACCCCAACAGGCTCAATACGGGGGGGGGTTGGTACAGTTCTGCTACAGTCGAAGTCCGCTTGGCGGGAGCACCTACCGCAAAAGCAGATGCTCTAGCACTCAATTCTCCCCAAGGGCGATCTTCCGTGTCCACGAGGCGTCTCTGAACAATCGACTGTCCGGCGATTGCATCGCCCAGCGCGTGGCAGATGTTTTCATTCGTCCACTCGTCGAGCTTCTGCATGAAGCGTTGACCGTTGGACTGGCCGTTGTTTTGGAATTTTGGCATGCCTCGCCCGGCGTCGTCGCTGTGATCGTAGAGATCATCTGTGTTGTCCGCCCAGCGTCACGCTGGATGAAATCGAGCGGATCGCGATTTGAGCAGATGGGGTATTTAGTTGACTCCAGTAGCCACTACATCTTGTGGGTGCGGGTGGCCGGCCCAGGAGGCCTCGGCCGTCGCCTTGTAGGGGGCCGGGTCGGGCGGCCGACCGCCTGCCACAGGAAGCGGCCCAGCGAAGCTGCAGCAGGACACTCGCCGCACGCCTCCTCTGCCGAGAGCCGAGCTTCCAACTCGATACGCTCTCGGGGGGAGTCCTGCATCCGCCCAACCACAACATGTTGTACCAACTGGAGTCAACTAAATACCCCAACTTCTCGAAAAGGGTAACGCTGAGAATCTGTAGGATTTGGTAGAGACTCGCCTCGAGGCCCAACCTCTTGCGCACAATCGCAACCAGCACGTAAATCGAGACGGCGATCCAGATTTGAGTCTTCACGGCGTTCTCGGAGACGCCGTAGAACTTCTTGATCCGCAGGTGCTGTTTAATCTACTTGAAGAACAATTCAATCTGCCAACGCGACTTGTAGATCTGGGTGATGGTCAGCGCCGGCAGCGCGAAGTTGTTGGTTAGGAACTGCAGCCGTTTGTTCGTCTGGGCGTCGAAGTAACTCACTCGCCGCAACGGGTCGGAATAGGCTTTGGCCGATTTGATGGCAGTTAGGATGACGGTCTGATCCGAGCGCACGCCCGTGGACAGTCTGAGTTTGGCATTCTGAATTGGCCCCTTTCGGCGCCCTGATTTGGCCCCCCTAGAACAATCAACGGATACTCTGTTTGCGGGAATCGCCCGCAACGGAGGAACGAATTGGACTGGAGGAGCAAAGTGGAACTATTCGAAGAGATTCGACGCGAGTACGAATTCGGCGTGGGGACGATCAAGGGGGTGGCGCGCAAGCTGGGCGTGCATCGGCGGATGGTGCGCGAGGCGGTAGCCAGCGCGCTGCCGCCGCCGCGCAAGAAGCCGGCGCGACGGCGCGCCAAGCTGGCGCCGGCGGTGGGGTTCATCGACCGCATTCTCAAAGAGGACCGCAAGGCGCCGCGTAAGCAGCGTCACACGGCGCACCGTATCTGGAACCGGATACGGGAGGAAACCAGTTGCGAAGTGGCCGAGCGCACGGTGCGGCAGTACGTTCAAGAGCGCAAGCGCGAGTTGGGATTGGAGAAGCGCGAGACGTTCGTGCCGCAAAGCTACGACTGGGGCCAAGAAGCGCAGGTGGACTGGTACGAGTCGTGGGCCGAGATGGACGGCGAGCGCGTGAAGCTGCAAGTGTTCACGATGCGCTCGATGGCGAGCGGCGCGGCCTTTCATCGCGCCTATCGGCGCGCGACGCAGCAGGCGTTTCTGGAAGCGCACGAGCTGGCCTTGGCCTACTTTGGCGGGGTGTTTCGGACATTGAGGTACGATAATCTCTCTTCGGCGGTGAAGCGGATTCTGCGCGGCGCGCGACGCGAGGAGACGGCGCGCTTCGTGGCTTTTCGTTCGCATTGGCGCTTCGCCTCCGAGTTCTGCACGCCGGGGAAAGGCAACGAGAAAGGGGGCGTGGAAGGCGAGGTGAGACGTTACCGCCGCAACCACCCCGGTGCCGCTGCCTGAAGCCAAGACGCTGGACGAGCTCAACAGCAAGCTGCTCGAAGGCTGCCGCGAAGACGAAGCGCGCACGGTCGCCGGACGGGCGCAAACGGTCGGCGAGGGAATGCTGATCGAACGCGAGCGGCTGTTGGGGTTGGCGGCGGAAGGCTTTGAGATCGAAGTGTCGAGCTTCCCGAAGGTTGACGCGACAGGCTGCGTCAAGGTGCGCACGAACTTCTACTCGACGCCGCTGCGTCCGGGAACCAGGGCGCAGGCGAAGATCTACGCCGAGTCGGTCGAGGTCTGGCACGAAGGTCGTCGCATCGCGCGACATGAGCGCAGCTACTCTCGGCAGCAGAAGATCTTTAATTTGGAGCATTACCTCGACGTATTGGCCCACAAGCCGGGAGCGCTGGCGGGCTCGACGCCGCTGGAACAATGGCGCCAAGCCGGGCGTTGGCCGGCGAGCTACGACACGTTATGGGCGAAGTTGATCCAGCGCCATGACAAGCAAGCGGGGACGCAACAGATGATCGAGCTGTTGCAAGAGGGCAAACGCCACGGTTGGGACAAGCTGAGCGAGGCGATCGAGAAAGCGCTCGAGTGCGGCTGCTGCGATCAGGCGGCGGTGCGTTACTTGCTGACCTCGCAGTGCCTCGAACGGCTAGCTCAGCCGCCGCTGGTGGCGCCGGAGCTGGAACGCTTTGAGCGGCCCTTGCCGACGCTGACGAACTACGATCAGTTGCTGGCGGCGGAGGCGGTGCAATGAGCGCCCGCAAATCCAGCGCCCCCAACGAAAGCCTGGCGGCGCAGGCCATCCAACAACAGTGCAAGCTGCTGCGGCTGCCGACTGTGGGCGCGCAATTCGAGACGTTGGCCAAACAAGCCATACGCGAGAGACAAACGCCGGTCGGCTATCTCGAAGCGCTGCTAAGCGCGGAGTTGGAAGAGCGCGAGCGACGTACGGTGGATCGTCGCTTACGCGAAGCGCGGCTGCCTCGCATGAAGACGCTCGAGGAGTTCGACTTCTCCGAGACGAAGGCGGTCTCGGCCCCGCAGCTAACCGAGTTGGCCGAAGGCGGCTACATCGAGAGTTCGGAACCGATCCTGTTTCTCGGCGATTGCGGCACGGGCAAGACCCACCTGATGACGGGCCTGTGCGTGGCGGCCTGCCTGCAGAAACGGCGGGTGCGCTTCACCACGGCGTCGGCGCTGGTCAACGAACTCGTCGAAGCCAAGCAGCAAATGCAGCTGAGTCGAGTGCTCGCACGCTGGTCCCGCTACGAGCTGATTGCGATCGACGAAGTGGGTTACGTGCCGCTGGCGGAGGTGGGAGCGGAGTTCCTGTTCCAAGTCATCGCTGATCGCGCGGAGAAGGCGGCGCTAATGCTAACGACCAACCTGCCGTTCTCGGAGTGGACGAAGGTGATCCCGAACACACGGCTATGTAAGGCGCTGTTGGATCGCATCACCGACCGCGCTCACATCATCGAGACGGGCGAGGAGTCCTACCGCTTTCGTAGGACGCTGGCGAAGAAGAAGCGAGGGCGGTAGCAAGGAGGGCGCTCGTTTTTGGGGACATCGTCCTGCGCTTCGCCCTTCGGGCTCCGCTCCGGACCACGTCCCCAAAAACGAAAGGAGGTGACCAGAAATCAATGACTTAGAAACCCGTTTACAGGGGGGCCAAAATAAACCGCCGAAGTGGGCCAAGTGAAGTTGCCAAAAACAGGTGTCTTCCAACAACCCTGGCGACGGACACAACTGTAAGCGGATGACACCCCGCTCACGCTCACGCAGGGTGCTCGGAAAAAGCGCCGAACCTTTGACCTTTTGGTTCCGGCTCGGCCGGGTTAGGGAGCGATCAACGCTAGGAACAGCGGCGGTGATCGCTCCCTAACGGTCGCGGCTCCGGAGCCCATCGCCTGGGTGTGGTCCAAAAGTGCAACGTCAGTCGAAATGTAGAAACTCCAGGCCCCCAGCGCAAGCTGGGGGAAATAGCGGACCCTGCCATCTGTTATTCTTCTCCGAGGAAGGGTTTTCGAGCGGCGAGTCGACGGCGAGTCCTCCCGTTTTGGCGGTTCCAGTCGCGGGGCAAGAACTTCAATCCTGCCGTCTGATCGTCACGTCCTTGTCACGAATGTCCAATGCCTGTAGTTCCTTCCGGATCTCCACGCCGTAGCGGGCGTTTTCCAACTCGCCGTACACGGCGGGCGGGTAGCCGGGGATCCGTTCCACCGGCTCGCCTTCGCGCGCGAACCGGCGGTGGTAGCCCAGCCGCTCCCGCAGCTTCGCCACAATCTCGGTCCGATGCGCGGCTAGATTCTTTTCTTCGTAGGGGTCATCCCGGATGTTGTAGAGCTGCAGAGGCTGATCCCTCCAGCCGTAGTAGCTCGCCCCTTCTTCGATGAGCTTCCATTCCCCGTTGCGGATCACCTGCAGGGAGTGAACGACCTCATCGCGCGGCGAGCGGGCGCCTTCCGCGATCGTAGCCCAGGCGTCCTTGCCGTCCAGCGGCAGGCCCTTGTCCGAGTCGGCGCCGGCCAGCCGGCAGAGCGTTGGAAACAGGTCCACGATGTGCAGCATCTCGTCGGTCGAGGATCCGGGCTCGATCTTCCCCGGCCAGCGCATCGCCGCCGGAACGCGAACGCCTCCCTCGTGATAATGCGACTTGAAGCCGCGGTAGGGCCCGTTGCTGGTGATCTGCGTCCCGCCGTTGTCGTTGGTGAAAATGACCAGAGTGTCGCCGGCAATGCCCTTGTCTTCAATCGCCTTGAGCACCCGCCCGATGGCAACGTCCATACATTCGAGTTGAGCGCGTTGTGGGCCGCGGCGACCCAGGTGTTTGTATTTATCAAGGTATTCTTTGGGCGCCTGATGCGGGCCGTGCACCGCGTTGAAGGGAAGGTAGAGAAAGAAAGGCTGATCGCCGCTATGCGACGCAATCAGGCGTGAAGCTTCCTCCGCCAACAGGAACGTCGAGTATCCCTCTTCGACCAGCGGGACGCCGTTGCGATGCCAGTCGAGAACGCCCGCCCTGCTGTGGCTGAACGAGTCGATCAAGGCGCTGTAGTGACCATAGTAGTGATTGAATCCGCGCGCTAAGGGCAGATGAATGGACTGCCATTCGCCCAGGTGCCATTTCCCGACCATCCAAGTTGCATAGCCTGCTTCGCGTAGAGCTTCGGCAAGAGTCCGCTCGTCGCGCAGCATGCCGTGTTGAGACGTTGCCGTCGGGCGAACCTCTGTACCGTTCTTCCAAGCGTAGCGGCCGGTCATCAAACAGCCGCGTGTCGGGGTGCACACCGGCTGCACATAAAACTGCGTGAGCTTTAGGCCGTCGCGGGCGATGGAGTCGATGTGTGGCGTGGAAACTTCCTCGCCGCCATTGAAACCCACCTGCTTCCAACCCATGTCGTCGGAGAGGAGCACGACGATGTTGGGCCGCGGGGGTTCCTGCGCAACACCGCTTGCGAGCCCGAATTGCAGAAAAAGGGCAAGCGCCGCGAACCTAGGTACTGCTTCGGCACGGTCGATTCTCATTTCCTCGCTCCGCCTACAGTAGTCGCACCCGTCGCACCGGTCGCAGCGGTCGCACCCTCGTCGGCTCCTCCCATCACAGCAGCGACCAAGCAAGCCGAAACCAGCCGCGGCAAACCAAACCCAGTTCTTCGCATCTACTTCACCTCCTGGACGGCCCTCCGCTGAGCCCCGGCTCAGAGGCTCGACAAGGGCTCATTCCGCACCGTGGTCGGCAATCCCCTCGTAGACTACACCCATACCGCCCTCGCCGAGCTTGTGAACGATCGTGTAGTGGGCTGCATGAAGCCACAAACCTAGTGTAGGTCGTCACTAATCCCATAACATATTCCTGGGCATGGGCACGGCGTCACTGTAAGGGCGCAACATGTCGCTGGACTGTCCAGATTGGCATCTGGACAATCGGAGTCTTAAGCCCCGCCAGGGGCGACATAACCGTAGCCCCCAGCGCAAGCTGGGGGTGTTGAGGTTGTTCACGGCCCTCCTCCGCCTCTTCCGAGCCTTTGTATTCGCGCCGTCGGGCGCGAATACAAAGGCTCGGAAGACAATAAAAAGGGACACGCCGCTCGCATTCCCCCAGCTTGCGCTGGGGGCTACGGTTATGCCGCCCCTGGCGGGGCTCGAAGACGCCCGGCGCTAACTTAGACAGCTCAGCGACATGGCGCACCCTTACAACCCGATGACGCCCTCACGATAAGGTGCAATCTGTGTGGCGCACTACACTAGCACGGACTCAAGTCATAGCCAGCCCTAAGTAAATAGTATTGGCTCTAAGGCGCTGTTCAAGGGGCTGCGAGCGACCACGAGCGGTGGTTGGGCAGCGTGAGAAACTTTTTCAGTATCTATCCGGCGGACTACGGCGAGTCACGCTCTCGAGGGGGACCCCGGCGCGAATTTCCACTTGACTCGTTGGTTCAGACGGATCTTCCCCCCAGCGGAAGGCTCGTTTGACGGGCTAACTGCTTGGCTTGCTTGGCTTTAACACGTTTGGGGGCGCTTTTAGTGTACCCATGTATTATGCTATTGTATCGTTTATTCATTGTGTTGTTTGTGATATAATATACCCATGTATGTTGAGTCCGTCCCCAATCGCAACTCGCCGCCCGCCGTCTTGCTGCGCGAATCCTTCCGCCAAAACGGCAGAGTCAAAAAACGCACCCTCGCCAACCTCTCCTGCTGGCGCCCCGTCCGCGTCGAGGCCCTCCGGCGCGCCCTCCGCGGCGAGTTCGATCAGCTTCCCGCCACTCCCGTCTGCGGCCCCGTCTTTGGCCTGCTCTTCGCGCTCAAGCAACTCGCCGATGAGCTGGGCCTGACCGCCGCGCTGGGTCGAACGCGGGCCGCCAAACTCGCCTTGTTCCTGGTGCTGGCGCGCCTGGCCCACCAAGGATCGCGGCTCTCGGCCGTGCGCTGGGCCGCCGATCAGGCCGTCGCAGAAGTGCTGGGTCTGGGCGCCTTCGACGAAGACGACCTCTACGCCGCCCTCGATGATCTGAGCGCCCGCCAAGTGAAGATCGAGCAAGCGCTATACCGCCACTACCTCGAGCGCCGCGGAGCCCCGCCCAGCTTGCTGCTCTACGACGTCACCAGCTCGTACTTCGAAGGCCTGCACAACGCGTTGGGCGAGTACGGCTACAATCGCGACGGCAAGCGCGGCAAGAAGCAAATTGTGATCGGACTGCTGGCCGATGACCAGGGCGAGCCGCTGGCGGTGCGGGTGTTTGCCGGCAACCGCAACGATCCGACGACCGTGCCGGATCAGATCCGCATCGTCAAAGAGCAGTTCGGAGTCGAGGAGTTGGTCTTCGTCGGCGACCGCGGGATGGTCAAGAGCAAGGGCAAGCAGGCGCTGGGGGAGGCCGGGCTGCGCTACATCACGGCGCTGACCGATCCCCAGATTCGGCGGCGCTTGAGCGAAGGGGTGCTGCAACTGGAGCTGTTCGCTGAACAAGTCTGCGAGGTCGAAGCCGACGGCGTGCGCTATGTGCTGCGCCTCAACGCGTCCGAAGCCAAACGGCAACGGCAGCGGCTCGAGGACAAGCTGGCCAAGCTGGGAGGCAAGCTCGACCGACGCAACCAGAAAGTCACGGCCTCTTCCCGTTGCGAGCCCGCGGCCGGACTGCGCCAGCTCAAGCCCTGGCTGGCGCGTCACAAGCTGACAGAATTGGTCGAGTTGCGCTTGCAGGGACGTACGCTGGTCGTCGAGCGCCAGCAGGCGGCGATCGAGCAGGCGCTGGAGTTGGCGGGCTGTTACGTGGTCGTGACCGATGTCGCCTCCGAGCGCATGAGCGGCCAAAGAGTGCACGACCATTACGTGAGCCTGCAGCGGGTGGAGCGCGACTTTCGGCAGCTGAAGACGGGCTTGCTCGAGGTGCGGCCGATCTTCGTGCGCAAAGAAAGCCGCACCCGAGGACATGTGTTGTGCAGCATGCTGGCGTTGAAGCTGAGCCGCGAATTGGAACGGCGGATACAAGCGGCGTTTGGCACGACCGACGACGACCCGCACGCGATCACCTTGCCGGACGCGCTGGCGGCGTTGGGGCGACTGTGCCTATTGGAATATCGAGTGGATGAGCAGACCAGCGTCACACGGCTGCCGATTCCCGACGCCCGCCAAACAGAAATCCTCAATGCGTTGGGGGTTTCGCTGCCGCACATGTAACCTGTAGACAGACGCCGATCGCCCGATCCATCCCATAACCGACGCGAATTCAGGAAGTTGGCGGCGAAACTCTGCTCGCTGGCGGGGGGAAGATCCGTCAGACGGCGCTTGGCGTGTGCCGCGCCACAACCTCTCTCAGACGCTAAACTAGACGAGGTCTATGCCGCGTTTCTGGATGGTTCCGTTATTCCTTTCCCCCTTGCTCCTCCACGGTTACGTGCCGGGCCGTACCGAGCTCGGCGGACCAGTCACCTTTCGCACCGACGCCGCCAACATCCAATTCCAAATCAGCGACCAGGTCAGGGGCGGACTAGCCAACACGAACGGACGCCGGCTGATCACAACCGACAGCGATCCGGTCAGCGCCGTGCGAAACGTGATCGCACGCTGAATGGCATTGAGGACGCCGGCTTCCGATTCGCAGACCTGATCATCAGCCCGACCGAAGCGATATCCGGCGACGGAATCAATTCGATCAGCTTTGCGGACAGTGATGCGAACCGCTCGATCGTGCGCGGCGCACTCGCCGTCACGCGGAATCTTGGTTTTGCGGATGGAAGGCTTGATGAGGGAGACATATTCTTCAATCCGGATATGCTCGGCGATGGGAGCGAAAGCCTATTCGCGACCACCGGCGACCCGGCAGCCAACGACATCGAGTCAACGGTCCTCCATGAAATGCTCCACGCCCTCGGCGCTGACCACAGCAACGTGCTGGGCGCAACCATGTACCCGTTTGGACGCGACGGCGAGACCTTCGCGAGAACCCTTACCGCCGACGACATCGCTTATGCGGTCGACGTCTATCCCGGACCTCGGGCGGCGGCGCGCTACGGCCGAATCCAGGGGACGGCTACATTCGCAGCCGGCGGTCCCATCAGCGCCGCGGGGGTCGCCGCGGCGGATCCGGCGACCGGCATCGTTATCGGCGGGCTCACTGAACCAGACGGCACGTATGACATCGTTGTCCCGCCTAGTTCACCCGGCAGCGGATATGTCGTCTACATCGAACCCTTGGACGGTCCGGTTGATGCCAGTGACGTCGACCGGGCAGCGGACGCCGATATCGAGTTTCAGGTGACGTTTGCTCCCGCCGCGGGCCTGACGAACCCTGTTCCCGTCGCCGCCGGTCAGCAGGTCACGGTGGACATCGCGGCTCAGCCCGGTCCAGCGCTCGTGGACATTCTAGTGCTCGGCTTTGTCGATCCCGTGACGCGCCGCGTCGGAAGGAACCAAGGTCCGGTTGAAGTCCCCGACGCGCAGGCCGCCGACTTGGTGATGCACGGCCTCGGGCTCGATCAGATTCAGTCGGGTAGTATCCAGGTGCTGCACCCGGGGGTCACGGCGCTTTCAAACGGCATCAATGTGAACCCACGAACGACGGTCAACGGCCTTCCCGAGGTAACCATCCCTCTCCGCTTCGCCACCGCCGGCGGGCCAACGCAGAACCTCCCAGCCGGGGGCCTGGGAACCATCGTCATCACCATCGGCGGCGCCACCACCGCCTACACCGGCGCGCTGGTGTTTGAAGGACTAGGCGCGCCGGAGGCGAAGCCCGAGTTCGGGTCGAGCTCCCTGCTCGGAGCGGCATCGTTCGGACAGGCGGCTACCGGTGGACTTGCCTCGCTCTTCGTTGGCATCGCCGAGTTTGTGGGAGCTACCGCGGTCGCTTCAACAGTCCCGCTGCCGGCTCAGCTCGCGGAAACGACCGTTGAATTCACGCCACAAGGCACATCGGCGGTAACGAAGGAACAGGCCGCGGGAGTCGCGGCCCCACTGGTATTTGTTTCCGGGCCCGCCAATCAGATCAACCTGCAGATCCCGTGGGAGGTCCCGCCAGGCATAGCGTCGGTTGTGGTCACCGCGGCGGGTGTGGTCAGCGATGCGGTCAACATAGCGATCGCGGAATTCGCCCCGGGCATCTTCAGCTTTGACTCCGGCGCAGGTCGCGCTGTCGCCTTCTTTAACGACGGAACGATCATACAACCGGTGGGGACCTTTGGCCTGGCAGCCCGGCCGGCGGCCATAGGGGAAGCCTTCTCTGTCTTAGCGACGGGCATGGGGCCAACGAACCCGGCTTCGGTAACGGGCGATAGCAGCTCCGTTGGCGGGACGTTTGTGCTGCGCAACACCGTAGCGCAGCCGACCGTGACGATCGGGGGCGTCCCGGCTCAGGTCTTTGCGTCGATCCTCTCGCCAGAGTTTGTAGGGGTCTACCAGGTTGTGGTGATCCCCCAAGCAGGTACGCCCGCGGGGGATGCCGTCCCGATCATCATCGACATTGGCGGCGCGATGAGCCGGGGCGACGTGACGGTCGCGATCGCACCTTAGGCGTCGTCATCACAGCCGACGGCGTGGCAGCCAACACCGTAACGGTGCTGATACCCTAGCCGAGCCTAGACTCGTGACAACACGGATTTCGCGCAAAGGCGCAAAGTACGCAAAGGAAACGCAAAGAAGACCCGAGCCTGCTCTTCCTTTGCGCGTTCTTTGCGTACTTTGCGCCTTTGCGCGAACCTCAGGTCAGCGCCCTCCGACAACGCTCCCTGGTTATAGGCTACATTCTGGTTGGCGCACTACACTAGTTGTCATGAATCAGGTCCGAGAGCTTGAGGTCGGATTGAGCCGCGCGCGTCAGCAAGCGGTCGGTAACGGCGCCCTCATCCGACCGCTTGCTGACGCGCGCAGCTCAAGGCCGCGGCTGCGTTGCGCCCTGCCGGCCCTGCTGGTCTGCGTGACCGCGCCGATCTTCGGAGCCGAGCTTGAGGACCGCTTCCAGACCGACATCCGCCCCCTACTCGAGACCCACTGCTACCGCTGCCACAACGACCAAGTCCTCAACGCCGAGGTCAACCTCCGCGCCTTCAGCGACCACAAATCCGTCCTCCAAGGCCGCAAAACCTGGGAACGCGTCCTACGCGTCTTGCGCGAACAGGAGATGCCCCCCGTCGAGCCCCTACCGGCCCCCGAAGATCGCCGGCGTCTGATCGAGTGGGTCGACGAAGCCATCAACCACGTCACCTGGGACCAAGTCCGCCACTCGGGACGCGTGACCATGCCGCGGCTCAGCGGGGCCGAGTACAACAACACCATTCGCGATCTCACTGGTATCGACCTCAAGCCGGCCGACTCCTTCCCGGCCGACGGCGCCGGGCAAAGCGGCTTCACCAACGACCGCGACGGCCTGTTTATCTCGCCTCTGCTACTCGAGCGCTACTTCACCGCGGCCAAGCAGGTCGTAAACGAAATCCTCGCGGCGCGGCGAGCCGAACCCCTGTCGATGCGCGTCGAGGTGGAAAGTCTTCGCATCACCGAAACCAACACGCCGCTGATGCCCTGGGGCTACGACCTGTGGAAATACCAGGACACGCTCTACCGCTACGTGCGTTTCCCACGCTCCGGCGACTACGAGTTCGCCGTGCGCGCCTGGGGGCAGTCCGAGAACGAGGGCGAGCTCCCCGGCGTCACGGTGCGCGTGGGCGGGCGAATCGTCGGCCAAGACCAAGTTGCGGCGACCCAGGACGAGCCTCAGGTCTACCGCTCCGTCGCCTACGTCCCGCGCGGCAACCACCGCGTCTCGCTGCACTGGTACAAAGCGATCACCGCCGAAACCAACGCAGTCAACCGCAAGCTCGCGGCCGCCGCCCAGAAAGCTCGCGACGAAGCCATCGCGAAGGGCGAGAAGCCAACGCGCAACGGAAAGGCCGTTCGCGTCTCCCTCGACTACCTCGACATCGCCGACCCCGACCCCAAACCGTCGCCCATTTTCATCGCGGAGCCCGGCCCGGGACTCAGCGCCCAAGACGCCGCCCGCCAGGTCCTGGTGCACTTCGCCTCACGCACCTACCGCCGGCCGGTTCACGCGGACGAGGTCGACTACCTGATGGGGCGATTCGCAGCCGCCAACGACAACGGCCTACCCTTCGACGAGGCGGTAGTCAAAGGCCTCGAAGCCTCGCTGGTCTCGCCGTCGTTCTTGTTCCGGGTCGAACAGCTGCCCGGTACAGCCGCGGCCAGGCGGCTCGACGACTACGAGCTCGCGTCGCGGCTCTCGTACTTCTTGTGGATGTCGATGCCCGACGAAGAGCTGTTCGATCTCGCGGCTCGAGCGAAACTACGCGAGCCCGCGGTCCTCGACAAGCAGATTGCCCGCATGCTGGCCGACCCCAAGGCCGAGGCGTTCACGCGGAGTTTTCTTTCCGAGTGGCTGGGCTACTCCGAGCTTGGCGGATCGGTCAAGCCGGACGACGTCGAGTTCCCCGACTTCACCCCGGCGCTGGCGCGGGCCATGCACGCCGAGGCGGCCGCGTTTTTTGCGGACCTGGTCCGGCGCGATCGAAGCATACTCGAGCTGATCGACTCCGACTCGACCTTCTTGAACGAGGAGCTGGCCAAGTTCTACGGCGTCGACGGCGTCGTGGGCCGTGAGGTCAGGCGAGTGAAGCTCGCAGGCTCGCAACGCGGCGGAATCCTCGGCATGGGCGCCGTCCTGACCGCAACCTCGCTGCCGCTGAGGACAAGCCCCGTCGTTCGCGGCAAATGGGTCCTCGAGACGCTGCTGGGAAAGGAACTGCCGCCCCCGCCGCCCGACGCCGGCGAGCTACCCGCGCCAACACCCGAGCAAAAGACCCTCACCATGCGCGAGATGTACGCGCTGCACGGCCGCGGCCCGCAATGCGCCTCGTGCCACCTCCGCATCGACCCGATCGGTTTCGGACTCGAGAACTTCGACGCCACCGGACGCTGGCGCGACTCCGAGCACGGCCGGCCGATCGACGCCACCGGCGAGTTGCCCGGCGGCGAGACCTTCGACGGTCCAGCCGGGCTCAAGCAAATCCTGTTGAGAGACCGTCAGAAGTTCGCCCGAACCGTGACCGAAGCGATGCTGCGGTTCGCCTTGGGACGCGAGCTCGAATACTACGACCAACCGACGATCGGCGAGATCACCGGGCGCGTCATCGCCGCCGACTATCGCGCCCAGACGCTGGTTCGCGAGATCGTCTCGAGTTATCCGTTCCAATACCAGGCCGCCGCCGACCCGCGTTTCTAACACGAGCCCGCCAGCGTCCGTCTAGCCCCAATACTGTTGAAGTACGCCGGCCAGGTTCCGAGCACCCTGCGTCAGCGGGGTGTCTTCCTTTTACTTTTGCGGCCGTCGCCCGGGTTGTGGGAAGACACCCCGCTCACGCAGGGTGCTCGGAATTCCTGCCGGATTCTAGCCCTGGGTTAACCGCGCGGCGGAAATATACCTTCGCACGATCCTTTCAAGCACCGGCAGCGGAACCGGACCGTTCAACAACACCGCATCGTGGAAATCACGCACTTCGAAGCCCTCGCCCAGGGCGGCTTCGGCTTCGCGGCGCAGCTCTTTGATCTTCAGCTCGCCCATCTTGTAGGCCAGCGCCTGACCGGGCCACGAGATATACCGGTCGACCTCGGTTGTCACCTCGTGGAGCGAGAGCGCGGTGTTCGACGCGAGGTAGTCGATCGCTTGCCGGCGCGTCCAGCCCATGGCGTGGATTCCGGTGTCGACGACGAGTCGGCAGTCTCTCCACATCTCGTAGGTGAGGCGGCCAAAGTTGCTGTAGGGGTCCGAGTAGAAGCCCGCCTCGAGGCCCAGCCACTCGGCGTACAGCCCCCAACCCTCTCCGAAAGCCTCGATGTATTCGTACCGCCGGAAGTTGGGCAGGGCGGTTTGTTCGTTCGCCAGGGCGAATTGCAGGTGATGCCCTGGGACGGCTTCGTGGAAGGTCAGCGACTCGAGCACGTAGAGCGGGCGGCTCTCCAACTTATAGGTGTTCACCCAGTAGTAGCCCGGCCGCCCGCTGCCGGCGGGGGCCGAGGAGTAGCGTCCGCCGGTGTATTTCGGGGCAAGGTGAGCGGGAACAGGCGCGACTCCGTAGGTGAGACGCGGCAAGGTCCTGAACAGCAGAGGGAGCTTGGCGTCCATTTGCTTGGCGATGTACGCGGCGCGCATCAGCAGCTCCTCGCCGGTCTTGGGGTAGAACCGCGGGGCGCTCCGCAGGAATTCGAGGAACTCGTTGAAGCTTCCCTTGAACCCGACTTCTTCGATGACGGCGTCCATCTCGGAGCGAATCCGGGCTACCTCGCTGAGTCCCACTTCGTGGACTTGCTCAGGCGCCAGGTCGAGGGTCGTGAAGTGCCGGATTCGCTGGGCGTAGTACGCGGCGCCGTCGGGCATCTGCGACGCTCCAACGCTCCTGCGCGCCTTGGGCAGGTACTCCGCTTCAAAAAACTCGAGCATCGCCCGATAGCCGGTGGACGCTGAGTCAACAACAACACGGCCTCCCTCTGCGCGAAGGGGATCGGCTTCGGACAAGCGCTCGAAGGGCTCGAAGAAGACGCTCTCCCGCGGATCGTCGACGATGTGGGTCGACATCGTCACCTGGTAGCCCTCGAGCACGACCTGGGGCACGCTAAACCCACGCTCGAGCCCCGCCCGCATGTTGGAGATCTGCTGCTCCACGTAACTCGGGAAGGCCTCCAGGCGCGCGATGTAGTTCTCGTAGTCTCCCGGGGTCTCGAAAGGCGCCTCGAAGGGTAACTGCGCGAAGTCCGTGTGGAAGCCGCTATCGGCGGTCAGAGGCATCTCGAAGGCGCGGAAACCGAAGTCGGCAATCGCCGCTCGCAGCTGACGCTCGAAGATGTCGTAGTTGATCTGGTCGGCGGCGCTGAGCCGCGCGCGGTCGATCGCCTCTAGCTCATCGAGAAACTCGCGGACTTGCGTCGCGCGGCGTTGTTGATTCGGTGGCGAGACATCGGGCAGGCGGTCGTTGAATTCGTGTCGTCCGACCGAAGTCGCCAGCAAAGGGTTGTTGACCAGGCGAGCTTCCCACTCGCGATCAATAAGTTCGTGGAGCCGATCGCCAACATTCGGGCCAGAAACACAGGCGAGCTGGACGAGCGCCGCCGCGACGGCAAGCCCTATCCGACCCACGCCAGACCCCAAATGAAGAATCCACAGCTTAGCGTCCCGAGGCCAAGCGCTAGAAGGCCCAGCAAGCGCTTTCGCCTGAGCTCGATCCACATGTACAGGGAACTGCAAACCAGGAAGATCAGGCCGACGCAAATCCCGTCCATCGCCAGGCTCCAGATACGGGTCATGACCCAGTCCCTCTTCGGCACGGGCTCGTTCCAGATCGAGCGCACTCCGGTCGCGGTGTGCAGCGAGAGCAAGACGCCGCTCGCGTTGGGGACCGCGGTCCTCACAACAGCCGTCCGGCTCAGCCGATCGACGTCGACTACGATCCTGCGATTGGGCCGATTCACCCTAAAAAGAAGGTGATCGGGTTTGGGAATCATGAAGATGATCTCTCCGTCAATCCCGAGCTGCCCGAGCAACGCCTCCGCCGTCGCCTGGTCGTCGGTCCCGCTGGGCAGCTCGACTGGCTGCTCGAGCTCGGATCGGGTCGGCTGAGACCCGAACCACAGAGGATGGTTGATGACCACGCCCGAGACGCCGAACAGCCACAGAAACAGTAGCGAGAACAGCCCGACATAGATGTGGAGCTTCGTATTCCATTTCTTGACCAGCCTGAAGTTCATCTTCGTGCTCCAGGGTTGCGCCGCGCGATTGAGCCCCGAGCCGGTGGCTCGGGGTTGCGAAGCGAGATCGAACGACAGAGTCCGAGCTCCAATGTCAACCGGTGATTCGAGCGACAGCCCCCCGAGCCACCGGCTCGGGGCACAATCAGAACGATCCCTGTCCGCGCGGCCATCATGCGCCTACGAAGAACCCCGCAACGATCAACACGAACGACACGCTTCCAACGCCGAGCATGATCCACCCCGCCTTTCTCTCGGCCTTGATCACCGTCCACATATAGACGCCGCTGATCGTGATGAAAAGCAGCAAGCACACAGCCGCGTCCACCGACCAGCCCCAGAGCTTGCTGAAGAACCAGTTGAGCCCACGAACCTTGTGCGGCCCCGGATTGAAATGCAGGTACGTAAGCGTCCCGAGGAAGCTTCTGCGCTGGCGTTTGATCTCGGCCACGTTCGTCGCCAGATCGACAACAGCGATCGTTCTGTCGGCTGGCCTCTCCACTCTGACCTGCAAGCGATTCTGAGCGGCAAAGCGACGCTCGTGGACTTCTCCTGAAAGGTCGAGCTGGCTCACAACGCTGGCTACTTGCTCGGATTCTTCAATCCCCCTGAGATCGACGGTCACGCTCGTGCTCTCCTCCTCGACTTCGGCTCTCCAGCCATGGTTGAGCAGGATCGTCGTGACGGCAAAGATCAACACGTAAGGACAGACGAAGAGGCCGAAGTAGAGATGCAGTTCCCTCGTCCAGCGGTACAGGCGTGTAGCAGCGCTAGGCATCGCGACGGCTCAATTCTAGCGCTAGTTGGGAGCGAGCAAGGCTACACTATCGTTGGAATGAAACACCGCCTCGCCCCCGTGATCCTGGTCGCGCTCGTTGCGATCCCACTTGCCGCCCAACAGCCGGCTCCAAATTCCGGCGCGACCGCCGCCGCGACAGGCGACTTCCTCGACAATCTCACCTGGCACCCAGGCGGAACCCGTGAAGCCGACATGTGGCAAGTCCTGGTCCTGATGGGCATCGGCGACGGCCCGAACCAATCCTGGAATGGGACCCTTGCGATCCAGGGCGGCGAGATCCTCTCGATGGACCTCTATCGCGACGAGCCGCCCGACCGCATCCTGCCGCAAGGAGGATGGCTCCTGCAGACGCAGACCGTCAATGTGTACGACAACTCGACGATGGTCAGGCGTCCAATCGCGGGCTCTCACGAAGAAACCCT
Source organism: Bryobacterales bacterium (assembly GCA_965247515.1). Taxonomy (GTDB): domain Bacteria; phylum Acidobacteriota; class Terriglobia; order Bryobacterales; family UBA6623. The sequence continues at coordinate 5,729,806 of OZ252029.1, forward strand.
GCCTAAGGGTCTGTGGGTTCGCGGCAGCGGAACGACGGCGACGGAGGTGACGATCAAGACCGATCAGGGCGACATCGACTTCAACCCGATGGCGATGGAGTTCGGGCGCTGGGATCGCCGCCTGAACGACCGCGCCGGCGTCCAACGCACTCCACCGGAGACCGATCTCTCCGGCACCGAGCTTCGCCAGCACGATTCGCCAGCCATAGCCTCCGGCGCCGGCGGGGATCTATGGACAACCTGGTACAGCTACCACGACCGCCGCGAGGAGCTGAACTTCCGGCGCTATCACGATGGCCGCTGGTCGCGCCTTATCCCCGTCGGGCGCGCCGCGGAAGACCTCTGGCGTCCGCTGATCATCACGGATGAGTCCGGCAAACCGTGGCTGATCTTCTCGCACCGCCCCGCCACCGGCGGCCCCGGCAATTGGGACATCTACGCCATGGCCTGGGAAGAATCAAACGGTTGGGAGTCGGCCGAATGGGGCAAGATGCACCGCCTCTCGCGAAACCCGCTGCCCGACATCGAGCCTCACGTCGCGCGCTCGGACGACGGGACAGTCTACGTCGTCTGGCAGTCGCTGGTCGGACGCCACTCGCAGATTCGCCTGAAATATCTCAAAGGCGGCCGCTGGTCGGAAACGATCTCCGTCACCAGCTCCGCCGACAATGACTGGGCTCCCGCGGTCGCCGCCGGCAAGAGCTCAGTCTGGATCTCCTGGGATCGCTACACCGACAACTACGACGTCTACGCCCGCGGTTTCTCGGCCGCCGGCGGGCTCGGCCCGGAAATGCCAGTCGCAACGACCACTCGCTTCGAGGCGCACTCGAGTATTGCGGTCGATTCCCAAGACCGCCCCTGGGTGTCATGGGAAACCTCGTCCGTCGCCTGGGGCAAAGACACCGGCCTCGGCATCGGCTTCCCTCAACCGGGCACGCCGCTGGGAGGCCCTCGGCGCATCGAGCTCGTCTGCCTGGACGGCGGCTCGTGGAAGGCGCCGGCGGAATTCAGCCCGACTGATCCCCTGGCCCAGGGGTCGACCGGCGAGAGCCGGCCGACGTTGTTCTTCGACCCCGACGACAATCTCTGGATGTCGTTCAAGCGTCGCTACAGCCGGCGCTCCTACCGCCCGACAACCTATTGGGAATACGCGCTCTCGCGGCTCGACGGCGACAAGTGGGTCGATCCGATCACCCTACCCAAGAGCTGGTCGCGCAAGTCGACCCGCATGGGGATGACTGCCGGCGGCGGTAGATTGTGGGCCTTTTGGCCGGATGAGAACCGCCAGTGGGCGTTCGCCAGCCGGGCGCGGCTCAATCGCGTAGTGGCGGGATCTCTTACACTCCCCGGCGCCGGCGGCGCCCCGCAGTTGAGGCCCTATCGTCCCGCGGCGGCCGAGACGCGTCCCAGCTCGCACCCCAATGAATCGGACGACGTCAGGATCATCCGCAATTTCCGCATTGAGAATGACGGCGAAGCGCTGCAGATCGTCCGAGGTGACCTGCATCGCCACACCGAGCTCTCGCCCGACAACGGCGGCGTCGACGACGGCTCGCTCCCCGAGTTCTACCGCTACATGATCGACGCGGCCGAAATGGACTTCGGGGCCTCGACCGACCACCAGGCCGGCGGCACCGACTTCTGGAATGTGATCACCCAGAAGATGACCGACATGTACCACTTCCCCGAACGCTTCTCAACCCTCTACGGCTACGAGCGCAATCCGGGGAACCCATTCGGGCACCGCAACCTGATCTACACCCATCGCAACTACCCGATCGTGCCCTTCTTCATCCCCGACCACCCGAAGTTCGTGTTGCCCGACTCGCCCGACGGCGAGCTGCTGACGTTCAGCTCGATGACTTTTGGGAGCGGCATCCGCAACGAGACCAAACTCATGTACGAGGTCGCCAAAAAGACCAACGGCCTTTCGATCCCGCACACCTCCGGCACCAACTCGATGGGCACCGATTGGCGCGACTACAACCCCGAAGTCGACACCGTCGCCGAGATCTACCAAGGCGCCCGCCAAAGCTACGAGCACAAGAACGCCCCGCGCGGCATCATGGACGGCGAAGAAGCCCAAGCCGCCGGCGGCTTCCAAGAAGCGGGCATGTTCTGGAACGCCTGGAAGAAGGGCGCCAAGCTCGGCGTCATCGCCAGCTCGGACCACTACTCGACCCACATCTCCTTCGCCATGGTCTACACGCCCGACAAGAGCCGCGAATCGATCCACAACGCCATCCGCGCGCGCCACACCTACGGCGCCACCGACAACATCATTCTCGACTTCCGCCTTGGGCGAGCCATGATGGGCGACGAGATAACAGCCGATGAGCCGCAACGCATCCACGTGCGCGTGCGAGGAACCGACGATGTCGCGCGCATCCACCTGATCCGCGACGCAATTGGGCGCTACGATCATCCATGCGAGGAACCGAAGTCCGAGCCCAAGGCAAGCCCGAGGCCGAGTTCGAGTTCCTCGATAACGAAGTCGGGTCCGGGGAGCACTGGTACTACGTCCGCGTCGAGCAAGCCGACGGCGAATTGGCTTGGTCAAGCCCGATCTGGGTGAATTACGGCAAATGACCGCATACATACAGAATGTATTACTAGTGTCCGGCTACGGTCTGGGGCGTGGCTGACAAGTCACTTGGAATGAGTGGAGTGAGTGTGATTTCGGGATTTATCGATTTGAATTCCGCGTACTGATTTTGGCGCGTCGAGAGCCTCTGGCAGGTTGTGAACAATGAGGCATGAACCTTGGCCGGACCGTCTTCGCACAGTTGATGGATGAGCTCCCGAGCTACGAATTCCGTAAATGCGTAGCTCGCTATGGCGGCGATCACAAATTGCGCGGCTTTTCTTGCTGGGATCAGTTTCTTTGTCTGTCGTTCGCCCAGCTGACCTACCGCGAAAGCCTGCGCGACATCCAAGCCTGCCTGCGTTCGGTGCAGCCCAAGCTCTACCACATGGGTTTTCGCGGCAAGGTTTCGCGCTCCACTCTCGCCGATGCCAACGAGTCGCACGACTGGCGGATCTACGCTGACTTCGCCCAGATCTTGATTCGCATCGCGCGGCCCTTGTACGCCCGCGATCCGATCGGCGTGGATCTCGATCAAAGTCTCTACGCGCTGGACTCGACCACCATCGACCTGTGCCTGTCGCTGTTCCCCTGGGCCAAGTTTCGCCCGGCACAAGGCCGCCGTGAAGATGCACACGCTGCTCGACCTCCATGGCAATATCCCAACGTTTATCCGCATTACTGACGGCAAAACGCACGACGTCAACATCCTCGACGAAATCGCGCCCGAGCCCGGCGCCTTCTACGTCATGGACCGCGCCTACGTCGATTTCGAGCGCCTCTTCGCGTTCACCCTCTGCTCGTCGTTCTTTGTCGTGCGGACGAAGAAGAACATTTTGCTGCAACGCCGCTACTCTCATCGGGTCGACAAGTCCACGGGCGTGCGCTCGGATCAGACCGTCATCCTGACAGCCAGCGCCTCGGCGAAAGCCTATCCGGACGCGTTGCGGCGAGTCAGCTACGTCGACGCCGAGACCAACAAGCGTCTGAAGTTTTTGACCAACAACTTTGCGCTCCCGGCAGTGACCATCGCCCAGATCTACAAGTCGCGTTGGCAGGTCGAATTGTTCTTCAAGTGGATCAAGCAGCACCTGAGGATCAAGAAGTTCTACGGCACTTCCGAGAACGCCGTGAAGACGCAGATCTGGAGCGCCGTCTCGTTTTACGTACTGGTGGCGATCGTGCGCAAGAGGTTGGGCCTGGAGGCGAGTCTCTACCAAATCCTACAGATTCTCAGCGTGACCCTTTTCGAGAAAACGCCCATTTTACAGGCCTTCGGCGATCCCGAGTCCCAAGAAAAATCAGACCCAATTTATAACCAGTTGAATCTATGGGACTTATAGCCGGACACTAGTGAGAATGTATGTATCTACGGTAGACGCAGCCGGGGCCGCGCGACCCTCTCCGACGAGGAGATCTCCGGAGTCCTCGCCTGGCTCGACAAATACCTCGGCCGTGTGCAGCATCTACCCGCTAGGCGGTAGAATCGAGCCTTCGTGGTCGGCCAAACCATCAGCCACTACAAGATCCTCGACAAGCTCGGCGAGGGCGGCATGGGCGTCGTCTACAAAGCCGAGGACCTCAAGCTAGAGCGGACCGTCGCCCTCAAGTTCCTACCCGCTCATCTGCTGGGCGACGAGGAGGTGCGCAAGCGCTTTGAGCGTGAAGCCAAAGCCGCGGCCGCTCTGGATCACGCCAACGTCTGTCACGTTTATGAGATCGACGAGGCCGACGGGAAGACCTTCATCGCGATGTCACTCATCGAGGGAGAGTCCCTCGACAAGAAGATCGAGAACGGCCCTCTGAAGCTCGACGAAGCGCTCGATATCGCCCAGCAAATCGCCAAGGGCCTGGAAGCCGCCCACAAGAAGGGTGTGGTCCATCGCGACATCAAGCCGCAGAACATCATGGTCGGCCCAGACTCAGCTAACGCAGGCGGCCACGTGACGATCATGGACTTCGGGTTAGCTCAACTTACCCAGGCCAGCCTGCTGACAAGGCCCGACCAGACCATGGGGACCACGTTCTACATGAGCCCCGAACAGACGGAAGGGTCGGGAACAGATCACCGCACCGATATCTGGGCTCTAGGCGTCGTGCTCTACGAGATGGTCGCCGGCCAGCGGCCATTCAAGGGCGATTACGACAAGGCGGTGATGTACTCGATTCTCAACGAGCCGCATGAGCCGATTACGGGAATCCGGGCCGGCGTACCGATGGAGTTGGAAGTACTTGTCAGCAAGTGTCTGGCCAAAGACGCGACCAAGCGTTACTCGAACACGAGAGACCTCGCCGTTGACCTCGGCAACTTAGCCGACGGATTGAAGTCGGGCCGCTCGACCATCGTCAAAGGCGAAGTGTCGACGTTACGGGCCGCACCGGCGCTCCCTCCAACCGTCTCGCAGTCTTATTTGCCCTGGGTCCTCGCGGCCGCACTCCTGCTAGGGCTTATCACGGCGCTGTTCCGCAGTCCGCAGACATCGCAGCCTCAGCTCCGCAAATTTGCCCTCAGTGTTCCAGGCATTGAGGAGCAAGCATTCCACGCAGCTATCTCGCCCGACGGCCGCTACATTGCCTACGGGGTGGGCTCCAGCCGAGGCGTCTTTGATTTGTGGGTTTATGACATGGACCAGGGGGATTCACGTCTGCTTACGGAACTAGGTGGCTTTGACCCGTTTTGGTCTCCAGACAGTCAGCAAATCGGGTTCGCAACCGTCACCGAGCTGCGGCGTGTCTCTGTCCAGGGCGGCGGCGAGATTCGCGTGTGCAGCATACCGTTTGAACGATTTCACGGTGGGACGTGGAGCCCAGACGGCCAATCGATCGTCTTTTCGAATGGGGACCTTTACGAGGTTTCGGCGGCAGGAGGGCCCCCCCGGGTGTTGATAGCGAGAGATGGTTACGAGGGGATGTCTGCGCGGGACGGTCAACTGCCGTGGCTAAAGCACCCGCATTTTCTCCCAGAACAAGCTGGATCGAGGGCCTTGGTCTACTCGGTCGGCGACGGGACGGGCGCCCTCCAATACTGGCAACTCGTCTCTGAAGATCTCGAGAACGGAAGTCGCCGCTTCCTGACTCCTGGAGTGAATCCGGTTTACTCGCCGACCGGCCATCTCGTGTATCGGCTGACGAGCGAAACGGGAGAACTCCGTGTTCTGCCGTTCTCCCTTGTCACCTTGCAGCCGACAGGCAGACCGCTCAGTGCCACAGCAAAAAGCGCATCGCCGCTTTCGCTATCGGCAGACGGCACTCTGGTTTACTTGCGAGGAAACCCTGCGGTTTCGACGAAGTTCGTTTGGCACGATCGGAACGGAGGTGAAGTCGCCGTTTCAGGCCAAGTAGATGCGGACCTTTCGTACCCTGATTTGTCCGCTGACGGTCGAATGGTGATAACCGGCCAGCGTGAGATTCGAATTCAGGATCTGGAACGTGGAGTCTCGACGCGGATTACCTACGGCGAAAGCGCTGTGTTTCCAGTCTTCGCTCCGTGGGGAGCGCTCTATTGCGGGCCAGGCGGTGCGATCTACTCTCGGCCTGTCGATCTGAGTCAGGAGGCGAGACCAATCACCAGCGACCTCGGCCTCTCGTTTCCAGGCGACGTTGATGCGTCCGGCCGTCATGTCGTTTTTGCGCTCCGCAAAGAAGGAATTTGGGATCTCTGGCGAATGGAGCGAGGGGACGACGGGGACTTCTCGGAGGCCCAGCCCTTCTTTGAAACGCCGTTCGATACGGTGGACGGGCAGATCTCACCCGGCGGGAAATACCTAGCTTACGTTCAGAGAGAATCGCCTACTGACCGCTGGGAGGTATTCGTGCAACCGTTTCCCAAAGGCGGGCCTCAGGTGCAGGTGACTGCGAGCGGTGGCGCTCAGGTTCGATGGAATCCCGATGGAGGCGAACTCTTCTTTGCCAACAATGGTGAGCTGTTTGCTGTTGAGGTGACGACCACGCCAGAGCTTCGTGTCGGCAAAACAAAATCCCTATTCAGCAACTCCGCACTCGTAGGATCGGCGGCTCGCCCGAGGTATTCCGTTGCGCTGGATGGGCGGCGGTTCCTTCTCCTCGAACGCGACGAAGCCGAGCAGGCATCTGTAGATATTCTTGTGGTCCAAAACTGGTACGAAGAATTCCGCGACCGCGATCGGAACTAAATCCTCGACAAACCAACGACATGGAGCCCATCCGCCGGAAACTGTAGGGAAATCCCGTTGGCCAATCGATCGGCTCCGGGCCCTCGACCTCGTGCCAAATCCTGTGTAACGGCGCGGCGTTGAACCAGCCCGTCGACATGGCCGTGTGGTCGGCAACGCGGAGCATGGCGCACGCGCGCTCCCCGCCCCGCCCGAAATCGTCGAGGAATGCGTTAGCGAACTTCCGAAACGATGTACTTAGCCCCAGTACTGTTCACGCTCACGCCAAAACTCAGGTCCGAGAGGTTGCATCGAACCGCTAGTTGGCTCCCGCGGCCGGTTTCCGTCAGAATGTAGACCCATGATCGAAAATATCGAACCCCTAGAAGTCGGCGTCATGTTTTGGACCGGCGGCGTCCTCGGCGTCGACGCGTCGGCTGACGACATCGCGGCGTCCGTCAGCTCGCTTGGCGTGAAATGCGGACAACTCGGCATTCACGGCGCCTGCGACCTCGGCGAGGCCGGCCAATCCGCCTGGCGCGATGCGCTCGCGAAGCACGGCATCACCGCCGCGACCGCGTTTCCCGGCTTCGAAGGCGAGAGCTACGCCTCCATCCCAACCTGCGCGGCAACGGTCGGATACGTCCCCAGAGCGACCCGTGATGAGCGCGAGCAGCGCACCTACCTGGTCAGCGATTTCGCCAAGGCCCTCGGCATCCCCGGCCTTGCGACGCACATCGGTTGCGTCCCCCACGACCCGCAAGACCCCGACTACATCGGCGTCCGCGACCTGGTTCGCCGCTTGTGCGACTACCTCGCCGGCAACGGGCAGACCCTCGCGCTCGAGACGGGCCAAGAGCCGGCGGACGTTCTCAACGAATTTATCGCCGATGTCGGCCGCCAGAATCTCAAGGTCAACTTCGACCCGGCCAACATGATTCTCTACGGCTGCGGCGAGCCGATCGAGGCGCTCGAGACGGTCAAGCAGCACGTCATCACCGTCCACGCCAAGGACGGAACCTGGCCGACTGAGAAAGGCGAGTGGGGCGCCGAGACGCCCCTAGGCAAGGGCGACGTCGGCATGGATCGTTTCGTCGCCAAGCTCAAGGAAATCGGCTACGACGGCCCGCTCACGATCGAACGCGAGATCGTAGGCGACGAACAACGAGCCGACATCCTCCAGGCAATCGCCCTGCTGGAAAGACTGCGTGCCGCTTGAGCGGCGCAACGTCTACTCCGGCGCACCGTGGGAGGAGCAGGTCGGTTACTGCCGGGTGACCCGGGTCGGCGAGCACGTCGCCGTGTCGGGCACGGCCGCCCCCGGCCCCTACGCTCCCCCAAGCGCGCCCGAGGCCTATCGCCAAGCCCGTGAAATACTCGAACGAATCTCGTCCGCCCTCGCCGATGTCGATGCCACTCTCGATCAAGCTATCCGCACCCGCATGTTCGTCGTCGACATCGATCGCGACTGGCAATCGCTAGGCCGGGCCCATTCCGAGTTCTTCGGCGACATCCGCCCCGCAACGTCGATGGTCGAGGTCCGCCGTCTGATCGACCCCGGCATGCTGGTCGAAATCGAAGCCGACGCGATCGTCAGCGGCTAGTTTGCCGCCGCGATTCCCCAAGTCGGGTCGACCAGAAGTACAGCAATACCATCCCCACCACAATCAGTCCGACTGAAAGCCCGACCCAAATCCCCGGCGCGGCCCATCCCATGCGAAAACAGAGCCACCATCCCACGGGAAGTCCGATGAACCAGTGCCCCACGAGATTTGCAATCATCGGAGTGCGGGTATCACCAGCTCCGCGTAGCGCTCCCGTGGCGACCACCTGGAAGCCGTCAAATAGTTGAAACAGCGCTGCTAGATAGAGCAAAATCACGCCCAGCTCGACAACGGCCGGTTCCGCCGTATACACACGTATCAGCGGTTCGGGGAATGCGAGGAAACACAATCCCGCGAAAGTCATGAACGCGCCGCCTAGGGCCAGCGCGGTCCAGCCCGCTCGGTTCGCCCCCTCGGGATCCCCGCGGCCGATCGCCTGTCCAACGCGCACCGCCGCCGCGGACGAAATGCCCAGCGGAACCATGAAGGTGACGGCCGCGGCGTTGAGCGCGATCTGGTGGGCGGCCAGGGAAGCAGCGTTGATGGTTCCGATGATCGCGGTGGCGGTGGCGAATACTCCGAGCTCGAGCGCCCGCTGCACAGCCGCCGGGAATCCCAGCGAGACGATCCGGCGGATTCTATCGACATCAAGCGCTGTCCTAGCGTGAAGCAGCCCCGTCCGGCGTCTCTTGGCATCGACGAGCAGGTATCCAAGAATCGCGGCGCACATGTAGATCCGCGAAACACAGCTCGCCCAGCCGGCCCCGGCGACCCCGAAAGCCGGAAAACCCCCGTTGCCAAAGATCAGCAGCCAATTGGCGACCACATTGACAAGATTCGCCGACACCAGCACGAACATGATTGGCCTGACGACATTCATACCTTGCAGGTAGTGCCGAAAGCTCATGAACAGCAGCAGCGGCAGCGTGCTCCACAGCAAAGCGCGCGTGTAGGGCCCGGCAAGTTCCGCCACTGTCGGGTCGACTCCCCAGGTGTTCATCAACGGCAGCAACAGAAACATTGGAGCCATCAGCAGCGGAGCCAGTAAGCTCGAGCCGTAGACGGCCTGGATCAGCGAGCGATGACAGTCCTCAACGTCGTCCGCGCCAAAAGCCTGGGGAACCAGCGTGTCAAGCCCCAGCAGCAGACCGGTGCCGAAGACGCCAATCGTGTAGAACAAGATCGACCCGATCGAAACCGCGCCAATGGCTTCGGCGCCAAGACGGCCGACCATCAGCGTGTCGACCACGCCCATCGCCATCCACCCCAGCTCGGCAATCACCACCGGCGCGGCCAAGGCGAGCATGGGCCGGAACTCTTGCGCCAACGCGAAGCGCGCCGCGCCAACTCTGCCGGAGATGTTCACGGGAAGGAGCGGAACCCCTTCCTTCGATCATCCCGGGTCAAGCGAGTCGTTTGCAATCGCCGGCGCTGGAATGGCCCGCCTACGGGCGGTTCCCCCCGCGCTCTGGACTAGCCTTGAGGTCGCGCAATGGCTAGGCGACAGCGACGAGGCCGCGCTTCTCAACCAGCAACAACAGCTTCAGCGAGGAGCCGGACGGCCGTTTTCCCCCTCGCTCCCATTTGCTCACCAGGCTCGTCGTCACATTCAAATAGTTTGCAAAGACCGACTGGCTCACATTCTCCCGCTCCCGGATTGCTCTGATTTCGTCAGGCGGATCTTCCCCCCAGCGGAAGGCTCGTTTGACGGGCTAACTGCTTGGCTTGCTTGGCTTTAACACGTTTGGGGGCGCTTTTAGTGTACCCATGTATTATGCTATTGTATCGTTTATTCATTGTGTTGTTTGTGATATAATATACCCATGTATGTTGAGTCCGTCCCCAATCGCAACTCGCCGCCCGCCGTCTTGCTGCGCGAATCCTTCCGCCAAAACGGCAGAGTCAAAAAACGCACCCTCGCCAACCTCTCCTGCTGGCGCCCCGTCCGCGTCGAGGCCCTCCGGCGCGCCCTCCGCGGCGAGTTCGATCAGCTTCCCGCCACTCCCGTCTGCGGCCCCGTCTTTGGCCTGCTCTTCGCGCTCAAGCAACTCGCCGATGAGCTGGGCCTGACCGCCGCGCTGGGTCGAACGCGGGCCGCCAAACTCGCCTTGTTCCTGGTGCTGGCGCGCCTGGCCCACCAAGGATCGCGGCTCTCGGCCGTGCGCTGGGCCGCCGATCAGGCCGTCGCAGAAGTGCTGGGTCTGGGCGCCTTCGACGAAGACGACCTCTACGCCGCCCTCGATGATCTGAGCGCCCGCCAAGTGAAGATCGAGCAAGCGCTATACCGCTACTACCTCGAGCGCCGCGGAGCCCCGCCCAGCTTGCTGCTCTACGACGTCACCAGCTCGTACTTCGAAGGCCTGCACAACGCGTTGGGCGAGTACGGCTACAATCGCGACGGCAAGCGCGGCAAGAAGCAAATTGTGATCGGACTGCTGGCCGATGACCAGGGCGAGCCGCTGGCGGTGCGGGTGTTTGCCGGCAACCGCAACGATCCGACGACCGTGCCGGATCAGATCCGCATCGTCAAAGAGCAGTTCGGAGTCGAGGAGTTGGTCTTCGTCGGCGACCGCGGGATGGTCAAGAGCAAGGGCAAGCAGGCGCTGGGGGAGGCCGGGCTGCGCTACATCACGGCGCTGACCGATCCCCAGATTCGGCGGCGCTTGAGCGAAGGGGTGCTGCAACTGGAGCTGTTCGCTGAACAAGTCTGCGAGGTCGAAGCCGACGGCGTGCGCTATGTGCTGCGCCTCAACGCGTCCGAAGCCAAACGGCAACGGCAGCGGCTCGAGGACAAGCTGGCCAAGCTGGGAGGCAAGCTCGACCGACGCAACCAGAAAGTCACGGCCTCTTCCCGTTGCGAGCCCGCGGCCGGACTGCGCCAGCTCAAGCCCTGGCTGGCGCGTCACAAGCTGACAGAATTGGTCGAGTTGCGCTTGCAGGGACGTACGCTGGTCGTCGAGCGCCAGCAGGCGGCGATCGAGCAGGCGCTGGAGTTGGCGGGCTGTTACGTGGTCGTGACCGATGTCGCCTCCGAGCGCATGAGCGGCCAAAGAGTGCACGACCATTACGTGAGCCTGCAGCGGGTGGAGCGCGACTTTCGGCAGCTGAAGACGGGCTTGCTCGAGGTGCGGCCTATCTTCGTGCGCAAAGAAAGCCGCACCCGAGGACATGTGTTGTGCAGCATGCTGGCGTTGAAGCTGAGCCGCGAATTGGAACGGCGGATACAAGCGGCGTTTGGCACGACCGACGACGACCCGCACGCGATCACCTTGCCGGACGCGCTGGCGGCGTTGGGGCGACTGTGTCTATTGGAATATCGAGTGGATGAGCAGACCAGCGTCACACGGCTGCCGATTCCCGACGCCCGCCAAACAGAAATCCTCAATGCGTTGGGGGTTTCGCTGCCGCACATGTAACCTGTAGACAGACGCCGATCGCCCGATCCATCCCATAACCGACGCGAATTCAGGAAGTTGGCGGCGAAACTCTGCTCGCTGGCGGGGGGAAGATCCGTCTGACGCCGGAAGTCAAACGTTAACCCGAGGGCGTCAGAGCCGCGACCGCCAGGGAGCGGGTTCCGCAAGACCTAAGCTACCGCGGGCCCCAACCAGGGCTCTGGGCCGCCAGGCTCGCGCGCAGGCTCTCCACGACTTCGGGCTGCTCAGCCGCCACGCTTCTCGTTTCGTTCGGGTCGCTTTGGTGGTCGAACAGCTCAAACTCCGGTCCGTCGCCCGGCTCTTCGTGTTGGACGATTCGATACCGGTCCGTCCGCATCGTGTGGCGCGCCCGCCAATAGCTGAAGGCGGAGTCCTTGCCCGGGTGCGCCGGGTCCTCCAGCATCGGGCGGAGACTGAGTCCGGTGAGGTCGGCGGGCGCTTCGAGGCCCGCATAGTCGGCCAGGGTGGGGTAGAGGTCGAGCGTTTCGACCAGTCCGGCGGCGGAGACTCCTGGCGAAGGCATCCCCGGCGTCCGGATCATTAGCGCGCTACGGGAGGAGCGCTCGAAGGTTGTGTGCTTGCCCCAGATGGTCTGGTCGCCTAGGTGCCAGCCATGGTCGCCCCAGATGACGACCACCGTGTTGTCGGCCAAGCCGAGCCGCTCGAGCTCGTCGAGGACCTTGCCCACTTGTGCGTCGGCGTAGCTGACTGCGGCGTAATAGGCGTGGCGAAGCATGCGGGCGTCTTCGTCGGCGATCCGAACGCCGGTGTCGCCGCGGCGTTCGTGCTTGTAGTTGCCGAACATTTCGCCGCTGTTCGTCAGGCTGCCTGGGTTGATCCCCTCGGGGACATCGGGGTTTGGCGAGATGGCGATCTGGTCGTGGTCGTAGAGATCCCAATACTTTTTGGGCGCCGTGAAGGGCAGATGGGGCTTGAAGAATCCCACGCCGAGCAGGAACGGCTCGTCCTTGAGCTCGTTCAATTGCGCGATGGCTTCCTGGGCGATCAACCCGTCGGGGTAGGCTTCGTCGGGGACGTCGGCGCTCTCGTAGGCCGGGTAGGCGCCGCGCTCCATGTTGCGGTTCGAGCCGTCGGCGTAGCCGAAGAACGAGTTCCAGGCCGTGCCCCATTTTTCGTAGGGCATAATGCGCGCATCCCAGCTGAAGGGCATCTCGAACTCGCCTTCTCCCTCGCCCTCATAGCTGTAGATGCGGCCGTCGACGTAGTGGCTGATCTTGCCGCTCGACACGGTGCGGTAGCCGGCGCGGCGGAACATGTGGGCGAAGGATTCGGGGCGCTCTTGCTCGGTCTTGGGAAGAAGGTTCCGAATCGCCTCGTTGCTGGTGTGCTCGCGCGAGGACGGCCGTTCGCCTGTGAGCAGTGCGTATCGTGACGCGCCGCAGGTCGGTACTTGAACGTAGTGGCGCTCAAACAGCCGCCCCGTGGTCGCGAAACGGTCGAAGTTCGGCGTGACCATGTGCGCCTGGCCGTAGGCGCTAAGCTCGGGCCGGAGATCGTCGACCGCGATGAAAAGAACATTGGGGGGCAGCGGCGGTTGCTCGGTCGAACAGGCGGCAAGGGCGGCGAGGGCTAAGGCGCACAGACGGGCGGTCATCTACGAGATTGTAGTGCGATACCAGTCCAGCGTCCGGCGCAGACCTTCTTCGTAGCTGACTTTGGGAGCAAATCCAAGGTCGCGTCGAGCTGCCGAGATGTCGGCCACCGAGTGCTTGACATCGCCTTCGCGCTCGGGTCCGTACGCCGCCGCCAGGTCGGCGTTCTCGATCTTTTGGAGCAGCGCCCAAGTTTCGTTGAGCGTCGTCTGAACGCCCAGCCCGCCGTTGTAGATCTTGCCCGCGGCGGCTTCCGATCGCGCCGCGAGCAGGTTGAGCTCCACGATGTTGTCGACGTAGATGAAGTCTCGCGACTGTTCGCCGTCGCCGAAGATCGTCGGTTGACGGCGGTCGAGAACGGCGTTGCAGAAGATCGAGAGCACTCCCGAGTAGGGGGACGCTGGGTCCTGCCGGGGGCCGAATACGTTGAAGTAACGAAGCGCCACGGTCTCAACGCCGAAGTTGTCTTGGAACGTTCGCAGGTAGTACTCGCCCACCAACTTTTGGACAGCGTAGGGCGAGCCCGGATCGGGCGCCATGTCCTCACGCTTCGGCAGCTCAGGCGCGTTGCCGTAGGCGGCCGCCGATGCGGCGAAGACTACCCGCTTGACCTTCTTCTCATGAGCCGCCCGTAGGACGTTGAACGTTCCGTCAACATTGATCTCGTGGCACAGAACCGGCTCATTGATCGAGCGCGGAACCGATGCAATGGCAGCCTCGTGGAAGACCACGTCGATCCCGTCACAGAGCTTTTCCATTGCGGCGTAGTCGCGAATGTCGGCCCTGTGAAACTCCACCGAGTCAGCGACTTCGGAGAGGTTTTCTTCTTTGCCCGCGATCAGGCTATCAGCGACAACGACCCGTTCGACTTCGCTGTCGCCGAGCAGACCTCGGACCAGCGCCGAGCCAATGAACCCGGCCCCGCCGGTGACCAAAACCCGTTTCATGTTTTGTGGGGTGCTCTGGCTGTTGCGGAACCCGCTCCCTTGCGGTCGCGGCTCTGACGCCGACGGGAAAACGTTCGACTCGCTACGTCAGAGCCGCGACCGCAAGGGAGCGGGTTCCGCAAAGCCATCGATACCTTACTAGCCGAGTTGAGAGATCTCATCGCGAAGGTAGGCGAGCGATTCGTTCACCATGCGTTCGCCGCCAGGTTCGAAATCAAAGACTTCGATCGAGACCCAACCGTCGAAGCTGCGATCCTTCGCAACTTGCAGGACGGGCTTGAAATCGTAGCCGCCGCCCGGGCGCGGGTAGCTGCCGTTGAGCTCGTTCAGGTGAATGTGCCGGATCTTCGGCCAGTTCCGCTCAACCACGTCGGCGTGCGGGTCGACCTCGTCGATCGCGTTATGAGAATCGAACATCGTCTGGACGTTGGGGCTACCGATCTCATCGACAATTCCGGCGGCTTCATCGAGAGTCTGTACGACGTCGGACTGCTCGAGCGGCAGCGCTTCGACCAGCAGCGTCACGCCCGCGCCTTCGAGATGGCCGACCAGCGAGCGGACACCGTCGACGTAGTTCCTGGTAGCTTCCTCACGCGTCGCCCCGCCGGTCGACCGGCGCTGAGCGGGTGAGCCGAATACCATCACGCCGCCAGTATCCGCCGCTCTCAAGTCAACGGCGAGGTCGACCAACCGTCGCACGAAATCCCAGCTGTGATCGCGCATGGTCTTGTCGGGAGTCGTCACGTGGAGCCCGCTCGGCCCGACTGTGAGCCAATGCAGACCGACGAACTCTAGGCCCTCGGAGACGATGATGTCGCGAACCTCGCGGCGGCGGTCCGCCGGGAGCGTCGTCGCGTCGGTCTGGAGCGTAAAAGGCGCGATCTCGATGCCGTCCCAACCGACCTCCTTGAGGATGCGGCAGGACTTCGCGAAGTCCATCCGCTCGAAGAGCTCGTTGCACACGGAAAGCTTGAATGGGGCGGTCGGCATGGCTGAGGCCAGTTTAGCAATCGCATTGATGACGGTCCGTTCCCAGTGATCTCCCCCCGCACGCGACGCTCCGGCTTTTCGTCCCGCGTTATGCTGCGAACGAGCACTGGAAAGCGGTGAGCGGCACACCCAAGCTACCGTTGGCTTGAGGCTATGACGGACGTTTTCAGCCCTGAGAAGAGAAGCGCCATAATGGCCCGAGTCAAGGGCCGGGACACGACTCCTGAGAAGCGCGTGCGGAGTCTATTGCACGCCCTCGGGTATCGATTTCGACTGCACCGCAAGGATCTTCCCGGAAAACCGGATATCGTATTGCCTAAGCATCGCACCGTAATCTTTGTTCACGGATGCTTCTGGCACGGCCACCGGTACTGCCGACGCGCGAAACGACCCAGCACCAACCCGGAATTCTGGAACCGAAAAATCGACGCCACGATTCGGCGTGACCGGAGAACGTCGCGCAGGCTGCGGCTCCTTGGCTGGCGGGTGATGATCGTGTGGCAATGCCGGATTGCGTCGCCAGGGCTCGAACAACGGTTGGTCCACTTCTTAGAAAAGGAATAGCAAAAAATGGCTGCTAGAGATCGAATTCGCTCCTTCTTTCAAACCAACGTGCGGCGTATCGTATCAACCCACGAGGTAGCGGAGGTTGCAGGCATTGCCGAGTACGCCCGGCGAATCCGAGAGCTCCGGGACGAGGAAGGAATGCAGATCAGCTCCCACAAAGACCGGCACGACCTCAAGTCCGGTCAATACCGACTGGAATCTCTGGACTTGCTTCCGGCTGTCGATAGGGCCGTTTCTCCTCAGCTTCGTATGCAAATCCTCGAGAGAAACGGTTTTACGTGTCAGCTCTGCTGGGCTGGGGCGGGTGATCCGGACCCGGCCAATCCACGTCGTCGAATCCGGCTTCATATCGATCACATCGTGCCCGTCAGTCAGGGTGGAAACGCAGAGCCCGAGAATCTTAGGGCACTGTGCTCCCCCTGCAACCAGGGTCGTACCAATCTCCAAACTCCGAGCGAGGATGCCAAGAACCTTCTGGCTCGGATCCGCAAACAGCCTCGGAGCGTGCAAAGCGAGGTTTACGAGCGGCTTAAGCTATTCTTCGGCGACTAGCCCCGGCAAGCATCGCTACCACGGATTGCGCCACCGCGGCGGCCAGACGCGGCGGCACGGCATTGCCGATCTGTTTCGCGATCTCGATCTTCGTACCGGCAAACGCGAAGTCGTCTGGAAAACTCTGGAATCGAGCCGCTTCCCGGTGCGTGATCGGCCGGTGCTGTTCGGGATGCAGATAGCGGCCCTTCTCGGGCTTGAAGAACTCCGTACGAATGGTAAAGGCTGGTCGATCCCACCAAAGCCTGCCGAACAGGTCGGTCCCACCCTTCTTGTTGATCCAACAGCGGGGCGTCAAGTCGAGCCGTCGTTGTTGTAGGTCCACGCGATTCATTCCCGGCTCCGGAATCGCTCGGTAACGTTCAACGCTTTTCTGAGTTGGTGAGCGACCAAAGTGCAGGTTCGCCGGAGGATCTTCGCCCGTGCGGAGTGAAGTACCGACCGGCGGAGGGAGGTCGCCGATAGCGTCTCGGACCGTTCTCCACGGTTTCGACTCAGATGCGAATTCGTCGAAGCCGAGTACGTGGCCGTTCTTGCAGTTATAGTGCGAGCGCGGTGGTGGAAAGAAGTCGCCGGGATCGGCTATCCGGGACGCCAGCACGAACGCCCTCGTTCGCGTCTGAGGCACGCCATAGTCGGCGGCCACTAGTTTGCACGCCTTCATACTGAAGCCTAGGTCGCGGGCGGCCTCCTCGATCTCGGCATACTCGGGCGAATCGAGTAATTGAGGAACATTTTCCATGACGAAGACCTGAGCGCCTGAACGTTCAACAACCTCAAGATAGGGCAGCCATAGCTTTCGTCTCCTGTCGCCCCGGCGCTTCTTGTTCAGCAGGCTGAACCCCTGACACGGCGGCCCGCCGATCACGACATCGGCGCTGGGAATCTTAATCTCGGAGGTCTCCAGAAGCTCACAGATATCGCCAACTATGCAGTGGTCGCCGAAATTCAGGTTGTATGTCCGAACGGCATAACTATTAAAGTCGTTGGCCCAGACGGTCTCGAACGGCTGGCGGAACGCAGAGCTGAAACCCAGCGTCATGCCGCCGGCCCCGCAAAAAAGGTCGATGAGGCGATACATGTCCGATCTTTTCCAGGATAGGGCGAACAAAAAGAGAAATCAACCTTTTGTTCAGGCAAAAACGCCGGGCCGACAATCTGTCCCGACTCGGCACAATGAAGAGATGGGGATTCCGCTCTACCAGGTCGACGCATTCGCGAGCCGCCGGTTCGAGGGGAACCCCGCCGCCGTTTGCATACTGGATGCGTTTCGTGAGGATGCTTGGCTACAGAACCTTGCCAGCGAAATGAACCTTGCCGAGACCGCTTTTGTCGTTCGGCGGCCCGACGGTGACTTTGACCTGCGGTGGTTTACCCCCGGGGTCGAAGTCGACCTGTGCGGACACGCGCCGCTGGCGTCGGCGCATATCCTTTGGGAGACAAATGTGCTGGGGTCGCAGGAGTTGGCGCGGTTCCACACCCGCGGCGGGCTACTTACAGTTCGCAGGGACGTAGATCGTATCGTCATGGATTTCCCGTCAGCACCGGCGGAGTCGTGCGGTCCGCCCGAGGGTTTGGATGAGGCAATCGGCTCTCGCCTCGTCAATCGCGCCAAGAGCCGTTTCGACTACCTGTTGGAGCTGGAGTCTGAATCCGCCGTCCGGAACCTCAACCCGGATATCCGGCGTCTTGCCGAACTGCCAGTGCGAGGTGTGATCGTCACCGCGAGGGGCGACGACCGCTACGACATCGTCTCGCGCTTCTTCGCGCCGGCGGCCGGCATTGACGAAGACCCGGTGACCGGCTCCGCTCATTGCGCGCTGGCTCCCTATTGGGCCCCGAAGCTCGGACGCAATCACTTGCTGGCTTACCAAGCGTCGCCGCGCGGCGGTGAAGTTGACGTCGAACTGGTAGGAAATCGCGTGTTGCTTGGCGGAACGGCGGTGACGGTTTTTACGGGTGAGCTGGCGCCTTGAGCCCGCGCCGGTGGCGGCGGGTGCAGAGGTAACGCAGGCGTCGGTAGGTTGCATCTAGCCGGATCAGTCCGAGCAACATCCCAACCCGCCGCCACCGGCGCCGCAGCGGTTCCGCATCCAATTTCCCTGAGGGTCGGAAACCATTGATTTAGCGGGTGTTTGGAGCTGGGCCTGTGGTCCGAGCAGATTCGCATTCCTGTTGAGGAGTTGCAGCGCAGTTGGTTCTGGTATATTGTATATATATCAGTCATGAAGGCAGCCCCGGCTCGCTCCAGCCTCGCCGATGCCGAGCGTAAGCTGCGCTCCCGCATCGCCCAGCTGGTCCACGGCCGCTGGTTGCTGCATGGCACCGTGGCGCCGCGCCAACGCGTCTGCGGCAAGCCCAACTGTCGCTGCGCCCAGGGTCAACTGCACGCCTCGCTCTATCTGGTGCGCTCGCGCCGGGGAAAGGTGCAACAGCTGTTCGTGCCGCGCAGCTGGGAGCAACGCGTGCGCCAGGCCGTAGCCGACTATCAACAGCTCGAGCGGCTGCTCGAAGAGGTCTCCGAGCGCGAGTGGAAGCGGCTCCAAGACCGCCGGGAGGAGTGACGTTCTTCGACGTCTGATCCAGTACGCGGAGAAGGGTTACGGCCTGCGCAGCCGCCTTCTCGCCGGGGTCTCGGATTCCCGCCCTAAGCCGCGCATCCCCACCCGCGCTGTCGTCGAGTCGACGCTGGCGCTGTTCTGGGCCCGGCTGGGCAGCCTGAACGCTTTGGAAACGCTCGAGGGGGCGCCGTTTTGGAAGAAATGGCTGGGCCGCAAGCTGCCCAGCGCGGACACCATTGGCCGCGTCTACAGCTCGCTCGACACGGCCGTGCTGCGGCAAGCGATTCGGCAGCTGTATGAACGCCTCAAGCGCAACAAGGCCTTGCCCGGCATCGGCGGATTAGGGGTGGCTGTGATCGACGGTCATGAGTCTCACGCCAGCTACCGCCGTTGCTGTGGAGGCTGTCTCGAGCGCCGCATTCAGCGCAGCGACGGCGAACAGCTGCAGTACTATCACCGCCAAGTGACGCTGCAGTTGCTCAGTGACGCGCCCGCCGCCTCGCCATTCAACATCCAAGGCGAACCGCTTCCGCTGTTGCTCGACGCCGAACCGCAACTCCCCGGCGAGGACGAGCTGGCCGCCGCCAAACGTTTGCTCGAACGCGTTCTAGCCGCTTACCCACGGGCGTTTGATGTTGTCTTGGCCGACGCTCTTTACGCCGCCGCGACGTTTGTGAACTTTCTGCTGGCGCACGGCAAGGACGCCGTCATCGTGCTCAAGGACGAGCGCCGCCACCTGTTTCAAGACGTTCAAGGACTGTGGCGAACCCAGCCCCCACAGGCGGGCGAGTATCGCTCACGCGATTGCCAATGGTGGGATCACGAGGGCTTATTATCGTGGCCGCAGGTCGCCCAGCCCTTGCGCGTCGTTCGTTCGGTGGAGACTTGGCGGCGGCGCTCGCAGCTTGACGGCGAGCTCCACGAGCATCAAAGCGATTGGGTTTGGCTAACGACTTTGGGGTCGCGGCAAGTTTCCACGGCGCAGCTGGTGCGCTTGGGCCATCAACGCTGGGACATCGAGAACCGCGGCTTCAACGAGTTGGTCAACGGCTGGCATGCCGACCACATCTACAAGCACGAACCCCACGCCATCGAGACGTTTCTCTTGACGACGTTTCTGGCATTCAATCTCTACCACGCTTTTGTCGCCCGCAACCTCAAACCGTCGTTGCGGCGCGGCAAACCGCGAGTCTTTTGGGCGCGGGTGATGGCGGCGGAGCTGTATCAGGCGGCCACGGGCCCCTCGCCCTAGCACGCGAGTCGACTCCCCCGCCCACCCCGCGCCTGCCAGTAAGCGGCCCTGCCGCAAGAGCCGCCGGGGTGTCTTTGCCCTGCGATTCCCCACCTATTTCCGGGTCAGGACCGCGTGCGAATCTGCTCGTCCTTCACCCCACGCCCCTAAATCCCTCGATTCCCAACTACTTCCGCCTTCTGACTCAGCCTCGTTGCGGAATCGCTGCCGGCGCCGGGCTCAACTTGCACGCAGAGTCGTGGCTGGGCTAAAGTGTAGATGTCGTCAAGGAGAAAATTACCATGCGTAGTCGCCTTCTACTAACCGCGCTGCTCGCTGCCACCCTGCTGAGCGCGCAATCGAAAAAAATCGTCATCATGGGCATGTCCGATGACCTGTTCGCTGAGCTTCGACGCGCCGCGCCGTCAAGCGCCAAGCTCGTCAATGTATCGAACCCCGGCACGAGCGCGGACGTCGTTGCAATCGTCGCGGACTCGCCCGAGGCCTCGCAGCGCGCCAAGATCATGAAAGAAATCGCCGACGCCAACGCGATTTTCGGCAACCCTTCGGCTGAGATGATCAAGTCGGCCCCGAACCTGGAGTGGGTCCAGATCACCAGCGCGGGCGTGAAGCCCTATCTCTATCCCGAGCTCGTCAACAGCGACATCGTCATGACGAACGCCCAGATCATGTCCTCGGACGCGATCGCCGATCACGCATTCGCGATGCTGCTGGCGCTGACGCGACGGCTCCACATCTTCATGCCCGCTCGCGGGGAAGAGAACTGGGACCGCAGCAATCACAACCTGCAGCAGCTACGCGGCAAGACCGCTGTCGTGATTGGAACGGGCGGCATCGGCTCGGGCGTCGCCGAGCGCGCCAAGGCTTTTGGCATGACGACGATTGGGGTCGACCCGGAGGAGTTTCCGCCGCGGCCGGCCTTCGACAGCATGGTCTATCCCGATCGTCTCGATATGGTGGTCCCACGGGCGGATGTCGTGTTCATCTGCGCGCCGCACACCAAAGACAGCGAAGGTATGTTTGGCGGCAAACAGTTTGAGCTGATGAAGAAGGATAGTTACTTCATCGCCGTCTCGCGCGGCAAGGTGTACTCGATGCCGGGCCTGGTCAAGGCGCTCGACAGCAAGCACATTGCCGGCGCCGGGGTGGACGTGACCGAGCCGGAACCACTCCCCAAGGGCCACGCGCTGTGGAAGTTCAACAACGCGATTATCACGCCCCACGTCGCCACCCAAGGCGAAGGCGGGACGCCCAATCGGATGATCCTCTACAAAGACAACATCGCGCGCTTCGCGGCTGGGGACAAGCTCCGCAATATCGTCGACATGCACAAGGAGTACTAGGGCGTTGGCGTTAGGCGCGGGCGTAGCACGCTACGTCCCTACAACCACAACCTAGCGATAGCCCTCCGCGGCGGTCCTGGCCAACTGATCGCAACGGTTGTTGTCCGCGTGCCCGGCGTGGCCTTTGACCCACTTCCACTCGATGGCGTGGCGCGAAACCGCCGTGTCGATTTTGAGCCAAAGGTCCTGGTTCTTGACCGGCGCCTTCGAGGCGGTCTCCCAGCCGCGGCGTTTCCAGCCGGCCATCCACTTGGTGACGCCGTCCTTGACGTACTGCGAGTCGATCTCGACTAAGACCTTGCAAGGCTCGCGCAAGGCGTTGAGCCCCTCGATCACAGCGGTCATCTCCATGCGGTTGTTGGTCGTGTGAGATTCCCCGCCAGAGAGCTGCTTCGACTTCTTGCGATAGCGTAAGATCGCCGCCCAGCCCCCGGGGCCGGGGTTTCCAAGACATGATCCATCGGTGATAAGGGTGACCCGCTTCACAAGTCCGATTTTATCTAGGCGGCTGACGCCGCGTCCTCGGAGCCGCGCGCGTAAGCAAGCGGTTGTCGGAGTCCCGGGCAACCGCTCCCTCACGGTCGCGGCTCCGGGGTTACGTTTGACATTATATTTCGGTGATGTTAGAAATATAGAAATAGAGATGCCGGAACTTGACTTCACCCGTTACGCCGACATGTTCAGCGCCCTTGGGGCCGAGCCGCGACTGAGGATCATCCGCGCGCTGCTTTCGGCCCATCCCGAGGGCTTGGTGGTCGGCGAGATCCAAGCTGAGCTGGGGATCCCCGGCTCGACGCTTTCTCACCATCTCGAGCGGCTCAAACACGAGGGTCTGCTTGAGGTGAAGCGGAAGGGCACTTTCTTGCGCTACACGGCTAATGCGCCCGTGTTACAAGAGCTGCTGTCGTTCCTGTTCGCCGAGTGCTGCAGGCGCAGCAAAGCTGTTCGGGCCGAAGACGTGCTGGCCTGCTGTGGGTGACTCGATGCGAATTCTCGTCCTTTGCACTGGAAACTCCTGCCGCAGCCAAATGGCGGAGGGTTTTCTGCGCTCATTCGACTCGCGTCTTGAGGCGCGTTCCGCCGGGTCTATGCCCGCTACGTCGGTCAATTCCAATGCGATCCGCGTGATGGAGGAGATGGGCGTCGATCTATCCGCCGCGCGCCCGCGCAGTGTCAGCGAGCTCTTGCGCGACCCGTTCGACTACGTCATCACGGTCTGTGCGAACGCCGAGCGTCAATGTCCGGCCTTCACGGGCCAAGTTCGCAATCGACTGCACATGGGCTTCCCCGATCCCGCCGACGCCGCTGGGACCGACGAGGAAGTCTTGGTCGTGTTCCGAGACTCCCGCGACGACATTCATCGTCGTTTCCTCGAGCTCTACACTCAAAAGCTCAAACCCCAACTTGACGAAACAGGAGAACCATCATGACCTCAGCCGTAGAGTTCGCGACCGACAGACGCGTCCACATCGCGCTCGACTCATCAAATATCGATCGGTCGGTCGACTTCTACAGTCGCCTTTTCGGACAGAAGCCGACCAAGCTGCGTCCCGACTACGCCAAATTCGAAGTCGCCGATCCGCCCCTGAACCTGGCGCTCAACGCGCGCGCCGAAGCTCAGCCGGTGGCAGCCCATTTTGGAGTTCAAGTCAAAGCAACCGAGGCGGTGATGAACATGAAGGAGTCATTTGAGCAGGCCGGCTACGAGACCCTCGTCGAGGACGATGTCACCTGCTGCTACGCCGTGCAGGACAAGGTTTGGATCAAGGACCCCGACGGCAACCCTTGGGAGGTTTTCGTGGTGACGAACCCAGACTCGGCGACTCATGGCAAAAACCTGCCGGGCGAGTGTTGTAGCTCCGAGGCGACCGGGCCTCAAGCGTCGGGCTGCTGTGCCTGATAAAATTCGGCTGGAAGCCAAGACCATGAAGCCAGCTCCATTCTTAACTCTGTGTTTGTTCGCGCCGACCCTGATCGCCCAGGTCCCCGATGGCTTCACGCCCATCTTCAACGGCCGCAATATCGCCGGCTGGCACATTTCGATGACCAATCACCACGGCGACACGCCCGAATGGCGAATTATCGACGGGAACCTGACCGGCAGACAGCGCCCGCCCGGCAACGGCGGCATTTTGCTGACGGACGAGAAGTACGAGGACTTCGAGGTATACCTGGAGGTCAAGCCTGACTTCGGGTGCGACGGCGGGCTCTTTCTCCGCGCCAATGGCAACGGCCAGGGATACCAGGTCATGCTCGACTACCTCGAAGGCGGCAATATGGGCGGCGTCTATGGCGAACGGCTCACGGGCGTTACGCGTATGCCGTCTGAAAACTGGGAATCGGTCTGGAAGAAGGACGATTGGAACCAGATACGGGCGCGGATCGAGGGCAAGGTTCCTCATATTCAAGTTTGGATGAACGGAAAGAAAATCACCGACTTTCGGGATACGGAAAACCATGCCGCCGGCGGCGCCACGTTGGGTATGATTGCTGTCCAGGTGCACGGTGGAACCGCGCGCTGGAACGAAGGCGGCTACCAACGGTTCCGCAATATCGCGGTGAAGAAGCTGGAGTAGCCGCCCAAGCTTTTGCGGAACCCGCTCCCTTGCGGTCGCGGCTCTGACGTCCGCGGTTCCGCTTTCCTCTCGCTGACCCGGACGGAGCTTTTCCGAGCACCCTGCGTCAGCGGGGTGTCTGCCGGTTTGGTCGAAAGGGAAGACACCCCGCTCACGCAGGGTGCTCGGAATTGCTGCCGGATTGTTCAGGAATCGTTTACAGAGGTACTTACGAGCCGATCCGGTGGAGCTTGATCATGTTCGTGTGGCCGCCGACTTCGAAAGGGGTTCCAGCGACGACGACGACGAGGTCGTTGTCATCCGCCCAGCTGTTGCTCTTCAGCACCGATTCGATCGTCAGAAGGAGCTGGTCTAGGTCGGCGATCTCGCGAACCGGCCTGGATCTCACGCCCCAAAGCAGCTTCGTCCGGCGGCAGACTTCCAAGTGCCGCGACAGAGCGAGGATCGGACATGTGGGCCGGTGTTTCGATATAAGCTGCGCCGTGAAGCCTGACTCGGTAAAGACGACGATGTAGCGGGCTGACAGGCTCTCCGCCAGTCGGGCGGCGCTGTGGGCGACTTCGACCGAAACCTGGTCGTCTTCGCGGGGCGCCGGCCCCAAGTCAAGCTTGGGCTTTCCGGCTTCCCCTTCGGCTGCCTCGATGATTTTCGCCATCATGGCGACGGCGTCAAAGGGATACTCCCCAACAGCGGTTTCGCCCGAGAGCATGAGCGCATCGGAGCCGTCGAACACGGCGTTCGCCACGTCGCCCACTTCCGCGCGTGTGGGCCGAGGGTTCTCGATCATGCTTTCGAGCATCTGTGTCGCCGTGATCACGGGCTTGCGCCAGCGGGCGGCGGACTCGATGATGCGCTTTTGCTCGAGCGGCACCTGCCAGGGGTTCAGCTCGACTCCCAGATCTCCGCGGGCGATCATCACGCCGTCGGCGATCTCGAAGATCTCTTCGAGGTTCTCGATCGCCTGGGGCTTCTCGATCTTCGCGATCACCGGCGTCTCGAATCCGGCCCACTGGATCAGGTTCTTAGTGAGGCGCACATCCCGCGCGCGGCGGACGAAAGACTGCGCGATGTACTCGACACCCTGCGACAGTGCGAACCGCAAGTCATTCTTGTCCTTCTCGGTGAGCGGCGGCAATTTCATCGGCGCGCCAGGGACGTTGACGCCTTTCCGTTCCCCAAGCGGGCCGCCGTTGAGCGCCTTGCATACAACGTCGGGCCCGTCGATCGCGGTCACCTCGAGGGCGATGGCGCCGTCGGCGAGCAGGATTCTGTCGCCTGGCGCAACATCCTCGGCCAGCGACGGGTAGTCGACCGAGACCGCCGCAGCCGAGCCCACGATCTCTTCACTCAGCAGTCGGAATTCCTGGCCCTCTTCGAGCGAAACCGGCTGGCCATCCGCGAGCACGCCGGTGCGAACCTTGGGGCCTTGCAAATCGGCCACGATCGGAATCATCCGCTCGCGGCTAGTCGAAACTTGCCGAACCAATGCGATGCTCGCGGCATGCGCCTCGTGGTCGCCGTGCGAGAAATTGATCCTCACGGCGCCGGCGCCGGCGTCGAGCAGCCGCCCGATTTTCTCGGCATCGTTCGTCGACGGGCCTAGAGTGCAGAGAATTCGCGTCTTGGGCATGAGTCGCTGCGGATTCGACCTTTCTATCGGCCAATCCGGCACGGGGCGCTACTTACGGGCACGGAAAACAGGCGGAGCATCACTTTGAGCCCGGCGCCGGTGGCGGCGGGTTGTGAGGCAACACGGGCGTCTCTAGGTTGCATCCAGCGGGAGACATCCGAGTAACATCCCAACCCGCCGCCACCGGCGCCGGGCTCAAAGCAACTTCGTGGCGAGCGATTCGAGTTTTCCGGCCAGTGATGTGTCGTTCGCGGTAATTCCGCCGGAATCATGGGTGGTCAGGTCGATCGTGACGCGGCTGTAGACGTTGAACCATTCCGGGTGATGGTTGGCGGCTTCGATAACTGTCGCGGCGGCAGCCATGAAGCCGAACGCGTGGGTGAAATCGGGGAATGCATACTCACGATGAAGCTTTGCGTCGACCACGCTCCAGCCGGGAAGGGTTCCCAGGGCCTGCTGAATCTCGTCGTCGGTTAGTTTTTGCCGGCTCATCTCCAGTAGTCTACAGGGCGGTCGTGCTCCGTGAAAGAATGAGTCGGGAAAGTTCATGAAGACCCTTGGCCTGGTTTTGCTTCTCGGTTTACCTGCTGTTGCCGAGGAAGCGTTCGTCTCGATCTTCGACGGCAAGACGCTTGACGGCTGGCGTGCACTGCCTGAAGGCCGAGCGTGGGAGTGGACCGTGGAGGACGGGCTCTTGGTCGGTCATACCGAGGGCGAAGGGTCCGACCTAATCTTCGACCAAGAGCTCACCGATTTCGAGGTGAAGCTGTCTTACCGATTCCGGACCAAGGGCAACTCCGGGATCCACATTCGCGGACATCTCGGGGAGTCCGACTCGCACCGGGTGTCGGGCTACCACGCGGATTTTGGCAGCGTCGGCAGCGGTATTCGAACCCTTGGCGCTTGGGACTTCCACGGCTACTGGAGGGGAAACAACCTCGCGAATCGCGGCCTGAGGGTCACAATTGACGAACAAGGTAAGAAGCGCTACAAGCGGTTCCAAGGCCGCCTACGCCGGCAGGATCTTCGCAAGCTCGACTGGAACGACGTTCACGTAATCGTCGACGGGAATCGTTTCACGTTGATGATCAATGGCAAGCTCGCCTCGGAAGTGATTGACGAAGAGGTCGATAAGAGCATTGCGAGCGGGGTGATCGGCCTGCAGACCCACGTTGGCTCGCCGATGACAATCGAGTTTCGCGATCTCCGGCTGAAGCGGCTGGAGTAAAAGGCAAAACAATACTGTGCGACCTTGGTTCTAGATGCCGCTCTTCCACGCCGTGATATTGGCCTTGGTGCAGGCCGCCACGGAATTTCTTCCCGTCAGCAGCACCGCCCACTTGGTGCTTGTCCCATGGCTACTAGGTTGGCCCGACCACGGCCTGCTTTTCGATATCGCTTTGCATCTGGGGACGCTGGCGGCGGTCCTAATCTACTTCGCGAAAACCTGGATCCGGCTGGCCTTCCTCTCGGTCGGCAAGGAAGTTCTCAAGCCGGGACCAGGGGAGCCCGACAGCGACCTATTCGAGAATCCGAAGCTGTTTGTGTTCCTTGTCGCGGCGACATTCCCAGCCGGACTTGCCGGTCTGGCGCTCAAGGATCTCGTCGAAACCACCTTCCGCAGCCCCTTCGTGATTGGCTTCATGCTGATCGCGATCGGGCTGGTGCTGGCGTTCGCGGAGAAGCGCGGCGCCTTCAATCGCGACCTGTCGCGACTTAGTTTTCGAGACGCCATGGCGATCGGGTTCGCCCAGGCCGTCGCGCTGATCCCAGGAACGTCGCGCTCGGGGATCACCATGTCGATGGCGATGATGCTGGGGCTCACACGGCAGTCGGCGGCGCGTTTCTCGTTCCTGCTCTCGACGCCGATTATCCTCGGGGCGGGCGCAAAGGCGCTGCTCGATTCGGCCAACGCGGGCGGAATCCCCCCAGCCCTGTACCCCGCCTTCGCGGTCGGCGTTTTGTGTTCAGCGGTCGCCGGATACGCGGTCATCGCCTTCTTCCTGCGCTATCTGCAACGCTCGACATTTCGCCCGTTTGTGTATTACCGAATCATTTTTGGCATAATTGTATTAGCCCTTGCGACATTCTGGCGTTTCCCTGGCGCCGGCTAACAACCGGTCGAAGTCCCCTAACCTCTGTTCCGGAGGGTATCGGTTATGAGGGTTCAACCCACATTGAACCCCCGCCTCAATGAGCCGATCGGGTTCCTCTTGCTGGGGGCGGCGATTGCGACGACGCTCAGCTTGGTCTCCTACTATCCGCTCGACCCTTCGATGAGCGTGGCTTCGGGCTCGGAGGGCGCGCGCAATCTGATAGGCAAACCCGGCGCCGCATTCGCCGACATCGCTTGGCAGTGGTTCGGGCTGGCGTCGTTCCTGCTACCCATTGCGCTCACCGCCTATGGCTGGATTTGGCTTCGCTCCAGAGAAATCGGCTGGCCTCTGGCGCGGCTAGGCGGACTCGCGCTGCTGACCTGCACGCTGGTGAGCTCGTTCGGACTGTTCCAGGATTTCCGGCTCTTTGGCGGCGCGATCCACGCCGGCGGAGTGGTCGGATCGCTCATGAGCGCGGGGTTGGTCAGCGTGCTCAACAAGGCCGGCGCCGGTCTGCTGCTCGCTTGCGCCGGCATCGTCTCGATTTATCTGCTGACGCCGTTTCAGCTCGAGGTCGTTCCCTCCTGGTTCAAGCTGGGGTCGTTCAGGCTGTTCGACGACCTCAAGGATCGCTGGGCCGATTGGCGCGGCTCGCGCCGAGAGGCCGCGAAAGCAAGGGCGGCCGCCGCCGCGGCGGATGAAGCGGCTGAAGTCGTGGAGGACTACGACGGGGCGGCTCCCCTGGCCGAGTACGAAGAATACGAGGGCCACGAAGGAGAGGTCGAGGGCTCCGAACCGCCGATCGTTCCCTACACCGAAGAGGAGGACGATGCCGCCGCCGGTGAAGCCCCTTGGGAAAGGGAGCGCGATTACGAGGAGGCGCCGCGCGTCGACTATCGCATCCCATCGACCTCGCTGCTCAACCCGGCGTCGGAGCGTAGCCCCTACGACCCGGACGAGCTTCGCGCGCTAGCCGAGCAGATCCGAGAAAAATTCGCCGAGTTCAACGTCGGCGGGTCAGTGACGCAGATCAACCCCGGCCCGGTCGTGACGACCTACGAATTCAAGCCCGACGCGGGCGTCAAGTACTCGAAGATCATCAACCTGTCGGAAGACTTGTGCTTGGCGCTCGAATGCGAATCGATTTTGGTCGAACGCATCCCAGGCAAGTCAACCGTCGGGATCGAGGCGCCGAACCGCACGCGCGAGATCATTGGGATGCGCGAGGTGGTCGAGTCGCGCGAGTTTCGAGAAGCGAAGTCGCCTTTGACCGTCGCCCTCGGCAAAGACATCAGCGGCCGGCTGAAGGTCGCCGACTTGGCCTCGATGCCGCACTTGCTCGTCGCCGGCTCGACCGGATCGGGCAAGAGCGTCATGATCAACACGTTTGTGATGTCGATCTTGCTGCGGGCGACGCCTGATGAGGTGCGCTTCATCATGGTCGACCCGAAGACGGTCGAGCTGGGGCTCTACAGCGATATTCCACACCTTCTAACGCCGGTCATCACCGACATGAAGAAGGCCTCGAACGCGCTCAAGAACGCGACGCGCGAGATGGAGCGGCGGCTCAAGCTTCTGGCCGAGCACGCGGTGCGTAACATCGATCAGTTCAACAAGAAGGTCGAGCGCATGCGCGGCCGGATCGACGAAGAGGGCGCCCCCGAGCTCGCGGCCGAGCTCAAGCGCTTGCCCTATATCGTGATCATCATTGATGAGCTGGCCGACTTGATGATCCTCGAGGGCCGTCAGATCGAGGAGTCGATCACGAGGCTCGCGCAAATGGCCCGCGCGGTGGGCATTCACCTGGTGCTGGCGACCCAGAGGCCTAGCGTCGACGTGATTACGGGGCTGATCAAGGCGAACATCCCAGCGCGTATTTCGTTCCGCCTAGCGACGCGCATCGACTCGCGAACGATTCTCGACTCGATGGGCGCGGAGGCGCTGCTTGGTCGTGGCGACATGCTCTTCCTACCCCCGGGGACCGCCCGGATGATGCGTGTTCACGGGCCGCTGGTCTCCGAGGACGAAATCGGTCTTGTGGTCAGGGAGTGGAAATCCCAAGGCCAGCCGCGTTACGAGAACGAGTACCTGGCCACGCCGGCCGATGAGCTCGATGGCAGCGGCGAAGACGAGCCTGGGTTCGACGACCCGATGTACGAGGAAGCGGTCCGGCTGGTGCTTGACATGGGCAAGGCCTCGACCTCGACCCTGCAGCGCAGGCTGCGGCTCGGTTACGGCCGGGCGGCGCGCATTCTCGACGCCATGGAGCGCGACGGCATCATCGGTCCGCCCGACGGGAGCCGCCCGCGCGAAGTCCTCAAGTCGCCGGATTGGCTGGCGGAAGTCGCCTCGGCGCCGTGAGTCGCTCCGGCAGGAATTCCGAGCACCCTGCGTGAGCGGGGTGTCTTCCCGCAACCCGGGCGACGGCCGCAACTGTAAGGGGAAGACACCCCGCTCACGCAGGGTGCTCGGAAAGGAGCGCAGAACTTTAACCTCTGCCGGCGGCATAAAATGGTTCTTTAGGAGAAAGTCCCATTGCCTATGCCCGCCGCTGAGCTCGAAACCCGTACTTTTCAAGCCGAAAGCAAAAAGCTTCTCGACATCGTCATCCACTCGCTCTACACCAATAAGGACATCTTCCTTCGCGAGTTGATCTCGAACGCCTCGGACGCGCTCGACCACCTGCGCTTCGAGTCCCTGACGAACAAGGACGTCCTGGGCGAAGACGAACAGCTCGAGATTCGCATCGACGCCAACAAGGCGCTCAGGACCCTGACCATCTCCGACAACGGGATCGGCATGAGCCGCGACGAAGTCGTCGCCAACATCGGCTCGATCGCCAAGTCTGGAACTCGCGAGCTTGTCGACAAGCTTGCCGAAGCCAAAGACGGCCCCATTCCGCCGGAGCTGATCGGCAACTTTGGAGTCGGCTTTTACTCTGCCTTCATGGTTGCCGAGAAGGTCACGCTTGAAACGCGCCGTGCCGGCTCGGACGAGGCCGTCTTCTGGGAGTCTTCCGCCGACGGCGAGTACAAGATCGGCCCCGGCGAGCGCCGCGCCCGCGGGACCAAGGTCACCCTCGAGCTCAAGGCGGTCGACCACGAGGCGGGCATTGAGGATTTCACCCAAGACTGGACAATCGACCGCATCGTCAAGCGCTACTCGGACTTCGTCACCTACCCGATCCGTCAAAAAATCACTCGCGAGGAGAAGGAAACCGCCGAAAAGGGCATCCTCAAGCCCGACGGCAAGACGACCATCGTCAGCGGAGACAAGACGTTGAACTCGCAGCGGCCGATCTGGTCGCGCGCGGAGTCCGAGGTCAAAGACGAGGAGTACAACGACTTCTATCGGCAGGTCGCCGGCGCCTGGGACGAGCCGCTCGAACGTCTGGTCCTCAAGGCCGAGGGAGTCTCGGAGTATCAGTCCGTGCTGTTTGTTCCGCAAACGAGCCCGCAAGATCTCTATGTCTACGGAGCCGAATACGGCCTGCGGCTCTACGCCAAGCGCGTGATGATCATCGACCAATGCGCGGAGCTGCTGCCGCGCTACCTGCGGTTCATCAAGGGCGTGGTGGATTCGGCCGACCTGCCGCTCAACATTTCACGGCAGACGCTGCAGGAGAATCGTCATCTGGCGCAGATCCGAAAGTGGCTGACCCGCAAAATCCTTGACGCGCTGGCCAAGCTCCAGAAGGACGAGCCCGAGAAGTACAAGAAGTTCTGGGGGCAATTTGGCCGCGCCATCAAGGAAGGCGTCTCTGAAGACCACACGAACAAAGATAAGGTCGTCGACCTACTGCTGTTCGAATCATCCGCGGGCGAAGAGCCGACCACGCTGAAGGACTACGTCTCTCGCATGAAGGACGGCCAGGACGCAATCTACTACGTCACCGGCGAGTCGCGCGCGATGTGTGAGAACTCGCCCTTGATCGAAGCCTTTCGCTCGAAAGAGTACGAGGTGCTCTTCCTGACCGACCCGGTCGACGAGTTCGTTGTCGAGTATTTGCCGGAGCTCGACGGCAAGAAGCTGCAGTCGGTTGCCAAGGGCGAGGCCAAGCTGGGGTCGGAGGAAGAGCGCAAGAAGGCTGAAGAAGAGCTCAAAGAAACCGCCGAGTCGCACAAAGGGATGCTCGACGCCCTCCAAGGGAAACTCGACGCCTATGTGAAGAAGGTCCGGTTGTCGAACCGGCTTGCCGAATCGCCTGCCTGTCTGGCTGCGGACGACCACGACCTCAGCCCCACCATGGAGCGGCTGATGCGGATGAGCTCAGGCGCCGACGCGCCGGTCCAGAAGCGCATTCTCGAGTTGAATCCGAACCACGCCATCGTCGGCAAGCTACAGGATCGCTACTCCAAAAACAAGGACGACGTGCTGGTTGGCGACTACGCAGAGCTGCTCTACGGCTACGCGGCGCTGGCCGATGGGGCCGAGCTCCCCGATCCGGTCAAATTCAACAAGTTGCTGGCCCAGTTGATGGAGCAGGCGGCGTAGTAGCTTGCTACGCCCGCCAGACCGGCCCTGCAAACATCAGCCTCACTGATTGTTCCGCCGAAATGGTAGTGCCTTTCCATACCTGGGACCGGTGAGAGCCGGTTGACAAATGTGCCGAACCTTACTAGCCTCTACGGCGTAGGGATTTGGTTTGACCGATTAGGCGCTCCCTTTGGAGTGGCCGGCGTCGACTCGAACTCGCTGCATTCGGCAACCCCTACGATCGCAACTCGATCCAACCAGGCCGCGCCGGGTTCGACAATATCTTCCGCAGCCGCGGCGGCGCCCTGGCCCGCACTTCCGGCAACGGCTTCCTGCGCGACGGCGTTCCCGCCGGTGCGTTGGACGACATTCCGGAATCCGAGCTCAACGGCGGCTTCGGCACTGTGGGAACACGCTTCCCGACGTCGACGATTCAGTTCTGGGATCAAGCTCGCGAGATGCCTTACAGCCAGAACGCCAACCTAACGGTGCAAACGCGCTGGAAAGGCATCCTCTGGGAGTTCGGCGGCCTCGCCAGCCTAGCGCGGCATCAGGCGATCAACAACATCAACCTCAACGTCATCCATCCGAATGACCTTGAAGCGGCCTCGCAGGTCAGCCCGGCTCAAGCCGAGCGGCAATTCCGGCGCTGGAACGCCTGGTCGGGAACGATTGACCAGATCCAGGTGATGTCGCCGAACTGGGGCGTCTCGAACTACTGGGCGCTCACCTTCAAGTCTGAGAAGCGCTATACCAACGGTTTGGGTTGGACGATCGCCTACACGCACACGCAGTGGATCGACAATATTCGATTCATCGGCGACGCGGACACCTTCGGTGACAACACGAACCCGCAGGACATCTTCAACCTGCAAAACGAGCGGTCAAAGTCCGTCAACGGGCTTCCGCACCGCTTGGTGCTGGCGCCGATCTATGATCTCCCGTTCGGTCGCGGCCGCAAGTACGGCTCGGACTGGAATCCGATTGTCAACAGCATCCTTGGCGGCTGGCAGTTGGCGACAGTTGGCACGATCCGCACGGGGGGCTACTTCGGCGGTGTTGTCGACGGCGGCGCGAACCTCCGCGGCGACATCGGTGCAGGTATCATCCTGCGTCCGGACGTGACAGGCCAACCCTTCAAGTCGCCTAACCACGGGACTCCAGCGGAGAACGTCATTGGCTGGCAGTTCCTGAATCCGGACGCATTCGCCGAGCCGGCGCCGTTTACTCTTGGCAATTCCTCACGGACGTTGCCCGGTATCCGCGGGCCGGGACGGGTCAACTTCGACGTGATGTTGGCCAAGAACTTCCGCTGGTCCGAGCGCTTTCGCGCCCAGTTCCGCTGGGAGGCGTTCAACCTGACGAACACGCCGGCGTTCAACGTCCCGAACAGGTCGCTCGGTTCAGGCAACTACGGCTTGGTCACCAGCACGCTGCCGGACAGCCGGCGCATCATGCAGTTGGGCTTGAGGGTGACCTTCTGAGCTCGACTTTCAACCTTTAACCAACGACGCGGGTCCGGTCTTCCGGGCCCGCGTTTTTGTTTGTCGTGGCGGCTTCAGCTTAGGACGGTGAAGCCTTCGTCAACGGCGGCTTGCGAGAGCCGCTGGTCAAGACACACGAAGTCGCACTCGGTTTGCACCGAGTCGCGAGCGACTATCGCCGCGGCCAGTTGTAAGGCGTCGGCGGCTCGCAACGAGTGTTGGCTCAAAAGACGCTGGGCCTCACCTCTTACCGGATCGGTTGGTAGGATCTCCTCCCAGACAGATCGATAGCGCTTCAGCTTGCCGGCACAATAGGGCAGGCCGCCCGCGGGGATTCGCCCTTCTCGAACAGCCCGAGCAACCGCGGAGTATACCTCGACCGACGCGCCCCACCAAACAAACATCGCGGAGGCCGTTCGGAGGTGGCGTTTGATTTGCTCTGAGCTTGGCTCCCTGAGGAACAGCGGGACAAGGGCCGAGCTGTCCCAGAATCTCACCGACCCTCGCGGCGTTCCTCGAGCAGCGCCTCGAGCACGCTCGCGCCGTCATACTCTAGCGGGTCGTCGAAAATCGACGGATCGAAGGGCTCTTCAGCAGGTCTAATGATTCCTTTCCGGACCGCCTCACGATACCGCGCATCGCGATCATCGGCGAACTCGAACTTCGTCAACTTTGCTACCGGCTCGTCGCGGTCGTAAATCAGCACCGTCTCGCCCGCGCGCACTTTCCTCAGGTAGGCGCTAAGACCGTTCTTGACCTCGGAAATCGATGCGGTTTCCATATGGCTATTATAGCCAGGTCGATCCCTTTATAGCCGGCTAGACCCACTACTGTCGACTAAGCTACGCCAGCCAGGCGAGTGGGCCCGGAGCCGCGACCGTAAGGGGCCGTGAAGAAAACCTATTGTCGCGTCGGCGCGCGGGAGCGCCAAGCGCACGCCAAGCTCAGCGCTCCCAAACGCCGCCCCTGCCGAAACCGCAACTTCTGCGCCTCGACTCCTGATTGACCGCCTGAGCGGCCCGGAAACGGTCGTTTCGGGCCGTTTCCCGGCCCTTTTCGCCCCCCCAACCGCCGCTACGCCGCCGCTTGCGCCGCCAGCCCGCACTCCGGCCCACGACGCCAGACCAGCCGGATCCAAGCCGCAATGTTGTACGCCAAAACCCCCCACAAAAGCTCCGATCGCGCCTTCCGCAGCCCTCGTACTCGAAACTTGCGCACCCCCAATCGCTCTTTCAACCAGGCGTTCGGAAACTCCGCCGTCTCGGACCGCTTGCGATACGCCGCCCGCCCACGCTCGCTCTCCATCCAGCGCCGATGTTTCGCCATCACCGCGTTCTCTTCGCTGCGGCTCAACGTTCGATGACCGCTCTTGGGGCAGCACTTGTGCCGCTGTGCGCATTCGCGACAATCAGATGCTTTTGCCTGATACTGCCGATATTTGCGCTTCCGCTTCAGCGACGATCGCTGATACGTCAAGGTCCGCTGGGCCGGACACAGAAACGTGTCCGTCGCCTCGTCGTAGATGAAAAACTTCGGCGCGTAGCGCGGCCCAATTCCCGCCGCCTTCAACGCCGCCTTCGAGCCCTTGTCCGGCGCCGGCGCCGGCGTCGCGTATTCGATTTCAGCGGCTGCCAGCGCCTCGATGTTGGCCTGGTTGGCGTAGCCCCCGTCCGCTAACACTTGCTTCGGGGTTCGCTCGAAGCGCCCTTCCACATCGTCCAGCGTCGGGGTCAGCTGGCCCGCATCGGAGGCGTTGTTGGTCAACTCCACGCCGACCACGATCTTCTCTTTGGCGTCGGTCGCCAGCTGCGCGTTGTAGCCGAGTCCCCAACCGCCGTTGGATTCGTGTTGCGGGCGCGCTTCCGGCTCGCTCTCGCTCACCCGCGCCTGGCGTCGTTGCTCTTCGTCGCGCTTGCCCGCTTCGACCTTGGGCAGTTCCTCCAGCGCCTGCTCCATCCGCTCGACTCGCTCCCGCAAGGTCCGCTTACGCGCCGCCTGACGCCGCCGATTCGAACCCTCGTCGTCGGCTTCTTCCGAGAGTTGACGCACCGCTTCGCGCGCTTGTTCGAGATGCCGCTCGAGCGTCGGACGCCTGCGTTGCGACCCGCCCGAGGCTTGCGCCCGGATCCGCGTGCCGTCGACGGCCACCTGCTCGAGATCCACCAGCCCCTCTTGACTCAGCTGCGCCAATACCTGTGTCAACAAGTTCTCGAGAGCTTTTGAGTGGAATACCCGAAAATCCGAAAGAGTGTGATGATTGACGACCGCCATGCCGCACAACCACTCCAACTCCGGCCGATAGCGGCTTTGACGCGCGATCTCACGCGCCGAGCTCATCCTTTCCGAATACGCCCAGATCCAGATCGCGACCAGCAACCGCGGATCCCATGCCGGCCGCCCGGCGGACTCCTTGCGGGTTTCCAGATGAGCAGCGAAGCCGGACAGGTCGAGCATGCCGCTCAGC
The DNA here is from genome assembly GCA_965247515.1 of Bryobacterales bacterium. Lineage (GTDB taxonomy): Bacteria > Acidobacteriota > Terriglobia > Bryobacterales > UBA6623. Next base: position 5,766,112 of record OZ252029.1, read on the forward strand.
TCCCAGATGGCGCGCACCAGATGGTCGGCCGGCACGAGCCGTTCGACGTCGATCGCGGCATAGGTGAATTGGTCGCGATTGGGCTGTCGCAGCTGCAGTTGGTCAACGGGCACGGCTTGGCGCGGCTTGGCGGGGCGTTGCTCGAGCTCGACTAAGACCTGTTGTTCGCCCATATAATAAGGGCGTTGGACGCCGCCGCCAAGTTATCCGAACATTCGTTTGCCCTCATGTTTTATCCCATTTTGATCCACTCGCGCCATTCCGAACCGCCCCAGGGGAGCTTCGGCGGCCACGACGGGTTTATTTCACAGCCCCTAGCAGCCCGTGGTGGAAGTCGCACTGTGAAACAAGAGGTGATAAACTTGTTTTATGGCAATGGGACGGCGTAAGCGACGCGAGCGGCAGAAAGACCTATGGGTCGCCACCTCGGAGTTGCCCAAGAGCGCTGGGCATCCGTTTTATCTGCGGCTCAGCGAGTTATTTGACGAGCACGAGTTCGACGCCTTCGTCGAAGGCCAGTGCGAGCAGTTCTACGCGCCGAGCTTGGGACGGCCGTCGCTCACGCCGGGCATCTATTTCCGCAGTTTGCTGATCGGGTATTTCGAAGGCATCGACTCGGAGCGCGGCGTCGCTTGGCGCCTTGGCGACTCACTTTCGCTGCGGCGATTCCTGGCGATCGAACTCGATGAACAAGCGCCGGATCATTCGACGATCTCGCGCACGCGGCGGCTGATCGACCTCGAAACGCATCGCGCGGTGTTCACCTGGGCGCTGCAGCTGCTGGCCCGCGAAGGCCTGTTGTCCGGCGGAACGATCGGGGTCGACGCGACGACGCTGGAAGCCAACGCGGCGATGCGCTCGCTGGTGCGTTGCGACTCCGGCGAGGGCTACGAAGAGTATTTAAGACGTCTAGCTCTGGAATCGGGAATCGAGACGCCGACGCGCGAGCAGTTGGCCAAGATCGACAAGAAACGTAAGAAGAAGGCCTGCAACAAGGATTGGAAGCATCCCTACGATCCCGACGCCAAGGTCACGAAGATGAAAGACGGCCGTACGCACTTGGCGCACAAGGCCGAGCACGCGGTGGATTTGCAGACGGGCGCGGTGGTGGCGGTCACGCTGCAAGCGGCCGACGAAGGCGATACCACGACGATTGAAGAAACGCTGGTCGAGGCGGCCGAGCAGTTGGAAGCGGCGGCGGAAGAAGCCGCTGGCGCGGTCGACGAGCTGAGCGAAGTGGTCGCGGACAAGGGCTATCATTCGAACCGAGTGCTGACGGATTTTGCCGAGCTGGACGTACGCAGTTACGTGAGCGAGCCGCAGCGAGGGCGACGCAAATGGGGCGGCCGAACGCGGCAACGCGACGCGGTGTACTCCAATCGGCGGCGGATCAAAGGCAAGCGCGGCAAGCGTCTGATGAAGTTGCGAGCGGAGAAGGTTGAGCGCAGTTTCGCGCACTGTTACGAGACGGGCGGGATGCGGCGATTGCACTTGAAAGGCCGAGAAAATGTTTTAAAGAGGCTGCTGATTCACGTGGGCGCGTTCAATTTATCGATCGCGATGAGGGGCAAACTGGGCGCGGGGACGCCGCGCGGGCTGGCGGACGCGAGGAAAAGGACAAAAATGTCGGTTTTGGGGCTTGTATTGGCGTCTTGGGCGGCCTTGGGGCGGTTGTGCGGGGCCCTGGGGGCGGTTTTCAGGAGATTCCCGGCGAAGGTGCGAGATTCAGCCGGCGCGCCGCTGGCCACGCCGATGCTTCTCGCGGCCTGAAACGGGGTGTTTTGCCACGGGCTGCTAAGGGAGCGGTTGCTTGAGAATGCGAGCAAATTGCGATTCCTCTAGCAACCGCTCCCTGACCCGGACGAGCCGGAACCCAAAGGTCAAAGGTTCGGCGCTTTTTCCGAGCACCCTGCGTGAGCGGGGTGTCTTCCGCTTACGGGTGCGGCCGTCGCCCGGGTTGTGGGAAGACACCCCGCTCACGTCAGCGGGGTGCTCGGAATTCCGGCCGGATTTGTGCAGGAATCGTTTACAGCGGTACTGACGGTCGCGGCTCCGGGTCGCGGTTTCGACGCCCTAAGTCGACAGTATTGCGGCTAGACCCGGATGCCGATCCGCCAGAGGATGTAGCTGAACGATTCGCGGGCATAGCGCTTGCGCCGCGCCCAGGCGTCCCCTTGAGGCGTCCGGCGGGGCGATCCGTAGACGGTCAGGCCCTGCTCCTCGAGCATTCGCTTGACGCGGAGGATGTGGTAGTCGTCGCTGACGACGACGCAGCTATCCATCTCCATCCGCCGCATGATTTCGACCACGGCGGCGAAGCTGTGCATGGTGGACTGGCCCGAGGTCTCGACCAGTACGTTCTCCGCGGGGACGCCGTTCTCCGACAGGTAGTTGCGACTGACCTCTCCCTCGGAGAATTTCGCGCCTTCGCCGTGTCCGCCCGTCGTGATCAGCCGCGGCGCTAACCCGCGGTGGTAGAGGTCTAGCGCATGATCCAGCCGCGCTTTGAGAACCGGCGACGGCCTGCCCCAGTATTGCGCCGCTCCGAGGATGACGATCGCGTCAGCGGGCCGCGCCTCGTCAATCTCGGCCTGATGGCTTACTTCAAGGAAGACAACCCCGAAATAGCACGCCGAGAGGAACAGCACCGTAACGATCGCCTGGGTCCGTTCATAGGCTGCCGAGAACCAACCGGCCTGGGATCGCGCCTTCGCGCAGAATCCAGGGTTCGCCGGTCAGATCCACGATCGTCGAGGGGCGGCGCATCCGCGAGAAGCCCCCGTTCACAATATAAGGGACGTTTGATCCGAGCCGGCGGTTTACTTGGTCGGCTGAGAGGCACGCCGGCCGTCCGGAGACGTTCGCACTGGTACCGGTCAGGGGACCGCCCACGGCGCGCGCCAGGGTCCTCACAAACGGGCTAGCGGGCAGGCGTACGGCCACGGCGCCCGTTCCCGCGGTCACGGCTTCAGGAATTCGCCGCGAGGCCGGCAGCACGATTGTGAGAGGCCCGGGCCAGAACCTTCGAGACAAACGCGTGAACGCGGCCGGGAGCGTCGAAGTCAACTCGTCTACGCGGGCCGCGGAATCGAGCAGCAGAAGGATCGGTACAGTCTCGGGGCGGCGCTTCACGCGAAAGATCTCCGCGACCGCCCGCTCGTTGAACGGATCGGCGGCGAGGCCGTAGACCGTGTCCGTCGGGATCGCCACCACGGCGCCGCCGCGAATCCACCGGGCGACGCGCCGAACCTGGGCCGGCGTCGGCCGCTCGCGCGAGATCTCGAGGACTTCAGGAGGCCTGACGGGCATTGGAAGATTCTATTACGCTGGGCGTGGGTGGCGGAGTCTTCGATTACCAGTTCCGCGAATCCGCTGTTCAAGGCGGTCAAGCGGGCGATACAGCGGGGACAGCCGACTACTGGGGGATTCGTGGTCGCCGAGTCGCCGCATCTGCTCAGAGAGGCGCGCAAGAGCGGCGTCGAAATTGAGACGGTTCTGCTGAGTGAAGACGCGCCGACGGACCTCAAGAGGAAGGCCGGCCGCGCTGGGCGCCTGCTTCCGGCGGAGCTGTTCAAAGAGCTCTCGTCGACCGAGACCTCACAGGGAGTGATCACGCTCGTGCGGCTGCCGGAGTGGTCCCAAGAGCAGGTCTTTGAGGCTGACGGCCCGGTCGTTGTGCTCGACGGACTCCAAGATCCGGGAAACGTTGGAACCATTGTCCGGACGGCAGAGGCTTTCGGGGCGGCCGGCGTGGTGTTTAGCTCAGGATCCTCGCGGCCGTATCATCCGAAGACGCTGAGAGCCTCGGCGGGATCGTTATTTCGTCTACCGTTTGTCAGCCTGTCTCCGGCGCAGGCGATCGAAGCCTCGAACCGAGTTGGGAGGCGGTTGGTTGCGGCGTCATCCCGATCCGGGGTCGCGGTTGCCGGATTCGAGTGGGACCAGACGTCGGTCGTGATCGGGTCCGAGGCCCATGGTGTTCGCGAAGAGTATCGGTCGGCTGCGGAGGCCGTTCATATGCAGATCGCCGGTGCGGAGTCGCTTAACGCCGCCGTCGCCGCCGCGGTTGTACTCTATGAGGCTCGTCGCTCCCGAACATGAAGACCGCGCGGTACTTCGAGGAGCAAGTTCTCCCAAGGCGCCCGTACCTTTGCCGCGAGTGGTGTGAGCTTACGGTCGCGCGCGCCGTGCATTCCGAAGTGCAGCCAAACGGCAATAATGTTTACTTAACTCCAGCCTGTGACTTAAGTTCGCGGAACCCGCTCCCTGGCGGTCGCGGCTCTGACACCCTCCGGTTAACGTTTGACTTGCGACGTCAGAGCCGCGACCGCCAGGGAGCGGGTTCCGCGGCCAGACTCGTAGCTCGGCACTAAACTAAGGGCGCCGGACAATGAAGCTCAACTACTATCCCGAGACCGATTCTCTGTATATCGAGCTGACGGCGGGCCCGGGTGCGGATGCTCGCGAGGTGGCCCCCGGCGTCGTTGCTGACTTCGACCACCAAGGGCGTCTCGTCGGCATTGACATCGATCAAGCCAGCACTGTTGCCGATCTGTCGAAGCTTGATGCCGGTAGATTGCCTATTCAAGGAACAAGCCCGGCCGTCTAGTCCCGGCTCAGCCCCGAGAGGATCGGCTGCCGCAGCGACGCACGCACGGCGATCGCCCCAACCACCAGGCCGACGGCTACAATCCCAGCTAAGGTCAGCCCGAGCGACACCCAGGGCGGATGCGCCAAACCACTCAGCAAGTGCGGAGCTACCGCCAACAGCGCCGTCATAGCTCCGGCGGCGACCCCAAACACCAGCAGGAAAGCGTTCTCCGAGAACACCACCTCCGACACGGCCTTTTCGCTGAAGCCGACTGCCTGCAGCAGCGCCAGTTCCCCGCGACGCTCCACGACATTGCGGACCATGACGACGGCCAACCCGAGCGTGCCCAGCAGCAGCCCCAGCCCGCCAAGGGTTTGGAACGTGCTCAGGTAGGTGTTTTCGACGACCAAGTAGCCCGCAAGCCGGTCCGCCGTTCCGGTTGCGTCGAAACCCCAGTCCGCCCAGCGCTGCTCGAGAGTGGCGCCGACCTCGGCCGAATCGGTCTCGACCAGGAAAAGGTTGAAGCCACCGCGGCTCGGGTTGAGCTCGAGGAAACGATCCTCGGCCATGATGAGCTGAGACTGAAAGATGCTGCGGGTCATCAGCCCGGCGATGATCAGCTGTCGCTTGTTGCCCTGCTCGTCATCGACCTCGAGCGTCTGCCCAAGCCCTTTGTGCAGGATCCACATCACCGAGTTCATGTCGCCGAACACGGGAATCGCGTCTCCGGGGAACTTCTTGTCAAGCAGGACCCAGGGGTTGGCCTGCTCCTCGGCGGTCTCGGCCAGGGTCGCTTGAAAAGCGAAGCCGCCCCGTTCGATCAAGCTACGGGGCGCGCCCAGCAGAGTCGGCTTTGTTGGCTGGTAGAGGTTCAGGCAGCTCGCGTCCTCCCCCGGCTGGACTCGAAACGGCGTCATCGCCGGCACGGCGTCCTCGTTCAGCTGATCCTGGTGCAGGGGAGTGTCCGACTCGGCGATCAGTCGGAAGCCGCCGTCGCCCGAGAGAAACTCCGGCTCTTGCAACTTGACGTCGTGCCGGTTCACAGCGACCGTCACGATCACAAATGTCGCACTGGCGACCAGCCCCGCCGAGAGGACGCTGCGCGTGGGAAAGCGCCGTCCATTGCGGGCCCCGAGCCGGCCCAACGATGGGTTGTCGCTGAGCTTCGTCTTTGCCGGGCTCAATAGCCCCGCCCGGAAGAACGCCAGCACCGCGATCAGCGAGAGCGCCGCAACCCCGAAGAAAGCTCCCGCCACCGACGAGGAATCACCGAGCGATCCGACGATCAGCAGCCCAATCGCCAGCGAACCCGCCAACCACCCAAGCATCCGCGGCCGGCGCGCCCGCTTGGGGTCGTCGATATCCGAGCGTTGTTCGAATCCACCGGCGAGCAGAGTCCGCGGACTGGTCTTCTGAACCCGCCGCACCGCAGTCCAGATGGAGTAAAGCATCAGCAGGAACGCCCCAACCAACCCTCCCGCTAGGCTAGCTCCTGAAACGTGCAGTTCGAGGAATGAACCCCCGACGGCGGCGCTCCACCAGGTGCTCAAGCCGTAGACCATGAGCCAGCCGTAAGCGATCGCGCCGGGGACTCCAATCAGGCAACCGATGGCCGCGAGCAGAGCGCCTTCGCCCAGCAGCAATCGTCGGACGGTCGAAGTCCTCTGACCGGTCGCAAAGAGCAGGCCGATCTCCTTGGACCGCCGTTCGACTCCCAGTCGAAACAGCAGGCTCACCAGCATGGCGGCCGAGGCGATGAGGAACATCGAGAACCCGAAAAACAGCCCGGAGAAGTCGGTGGCGCCCGACGAGGCGTCCAACCCATCCTGCTTCACGGGCCTGAAGGCCAGCCCAAACGCGGCCGGATCAATCGAGCCCCGCAAGGCCTCGGCGAACTCGGTCTCGGCGTCGCTGAGAGACTGGCCGGCCTTTGGCGAGACTCGGACCGACGTTAGCTGCCCGAAGCGACTACTCCACAACTGCTTGGCGCGGCCCAAAGAGACGAACGCCTTCGGCGCGGTGCGGTAGCGGTCCCAGTAGTCCTCGTCAATTGGCCGAATCAGTCCGAGATCGACCGGAAACGGCGGATCCCAGTCGCCCATCCGTTCCACGTTACTCATGCCCTTGTACTCCGGGGCGAGATTCCGGTCCGCGGCCAGACCACGCAGCCGGACAACGGCCTTGATGCGGAAATTGTGGGTTTCGGTGTCGAGGGCGCCCTGCCGGCCGACGACGAAGTAGCTCATCTTCAGCTCATCGCCGACCTCAGCCCGCAGATCGCGCGCGGCCCAGTCGTTGATGATGATCTCGTCTCCGCTGAGCACGAGCTCGCCCGATCCGATCGCCGTCACCGTCGAATACGGAACGCTGCGATCGCCGACCGTCATCGTGTTCGCGAGATAGGTCAGGACATCGGTCGCGCGGTCGCCGGCGGCCCTTCGAGCAGCCTCGGCCGCCGTCGCTTCCAGGACAATTCGGCCTGTCTGAACCGACAACACCTCCGAGTCTTCGAGAGAGAGCACGTCAATCTCGACGTCATCGAGCTGGATCTCCACGGCCAATGACCCATTGAGATCGCCGCTTCCGGCCCCAAAGAGCGCGTTCACGCGCCCCTCCTGCTCGAGAGCCCGCTGAACCGCGGCCAAGGGCAAAAAGGCGTTAAGCGGCAGTTGTTGGCTTGGAGAGAGGCCGAAGCGCCCCGGACCGCGATCCTCGATCACCCGAGCCACTTTCAGCCGCAACGTTCGAACGTTGTCCGTTTTGCGCCCCATCACGGATTCGCTCGGCACCAATGTGTCGGTCTGGAAGCGCAGCAGAATCGTCCCGTCGGCCTCGACCCCCAGCTCGCTTGCCAATGATTGGTTAACCAGGACTTCCCGCGAGCCCGGCTGTTCGATGTCCGACTCGTAGAGCCCCCAGAAGCGCTCGTCCACCCCGTGGATATTGATCCGTGAGGCTCGCGACCCGCTTCCGGGGTTCTCCGCCGTTCCCCTAATCAAAATCGCCGGGACAGCCCCGAGGTCGTCGGCTAGGGCCTCGCGGACGTAGCGGTCCGCGACCAGGGCCTGGTCGATCTTACCCAGACGATCGAGCGTCAGGTCTCTGAGGCTTCCGCGAACCGAATCACCAACGATCAGGGCGCCGGCGAGGACGGCCGCGCCGACGGCCACGCCAAGCGCTACCGCGACATGAACGGCCCGATGATAGCTCAGCGAGCGGAGAAGTAAACGGCCAGGCGACATCGATCACAGTTTAGCGATTCGCCGATCAAGTAAAATGCCCATCATGTTGCGCGCCATCGTCTTTGTCTCCGTTTGCCTGCCGCTTCTGAGCGCCGCCGATCTCCCCGAGCCTTTCAACGGCAAGGTCGACTTCGACTTGCACGTCGACCCGATCTTCCAGCGCAAGTGCTACGCCTGCCACGGCGACGATGCCGTGATGAACGGCTATTCGCTCTGGCGCAAGAAGGACGCGCTCCGAGGGGGATACTCCGGCAAGCCCGCGATTATCGACAAAGACAGCGCCAACAGTCGCCTGATCCACATCGTCGCCGGGCTTGAGAAGGATCTGATCATGCCCCCGGTCGGCGAAAAGTTGACGAACGAAGAGATCGGCATTCTGCGGGCCTGGATCGACCAGGGTACGCCGTTCACCGCCACGCGTTTTGAAGACAGCAGGCTCACAGACGCGACTCCCTGGCTCACGATGGACTACGGGCCGGTGATCTCGGCCAGTGTGACCGTGCGCGAGCCCGAGGACCCGCGCGCGGACAAGGGACCCGGCGACAACATCACCTACAAAGCGCACGCGATCGCGCTCACGCCCGAGAAGGACGCAACCGTAGTCTTTGATACCGAGCTGTTGCGCTACTCCGCTGGCTGGACCGGCGGATTCTTGAAGCTCACCGGCACCGTTTTTGACTGGAAACACGGCCCGCATCCCTACGCCGACGGCAAGGCGGTCTTCGAGAATCCAGTGGCCCCCGGGTGGGCGCGCGATGGCGTTTTTCAAGATCCGCGAGAGGACTTCTTTGGCCCCCTGCCGGAGGATTGGGCGAAGTACCGCGGCCGCTACGTGCACGGCGACCGCACGATCTTGGCCTACACCGTGGGCGCGGCCGAAGTGCTCGAAATGCCCGGCTTCACGAAAGGCGGCGGGGCGGAGGCGTTCTCGCGGACATTCCAACTCGGGCCGTCTGGCGATTCTCGAGTGCTGCAGGTCGCCTGGAATCCGGGCGTGGCCGGCAAGATCTCGCCGTCCGGCGGAGTCGAATTCGCGCGGCTGGGTGAGTTAACAGTGGCGGCGGCTGGGCTGCCTTCGGGCTCGAGTTGGGATGTCAGCCAACTTGGACACATTCGCCTCAAGCTCCCGGCTTCCTCATCCGAGCAACGTTTTTCGGTCTACATCGCCGAGGCCTCCAACGCCGCCAAGTTCGGCAAGTGGGCGAGCGGCCAAGAGGTCGAGTCGCTCGAAGCCTACACGCAAGGGGGCCCCAAGCGATTCCCCGAAGTCCTAGTCACAAAAGGCAAACTCGGCGACGACTCCGGGCCTTGGGCGGTCGACAGCCTGACGCTGCCGTTCGAGAACCCCTGGAATTCCTGGATGCGCCCTGGGGATATCGCCTTCTTCGACGATGACCGCGCGGTGATGTCGACTTGGAGTGGAGACATCTGGGTCGTCAAAGGTCTCGACGACGACCTCGACCGGCTCGAGTGGCGCCGCGTCGCGACCGGTTTCTACCAGCCCCAAGGTCTCGAGGTCGTCGATGGCGTGATCTACGTCCTCGACCGCAACAACATCTCCAGGTTGATCGATCTCAACGGCGACGACGAGCCCGACTTCTACGAGAATTTCAACAACGACTTCCACGCCACGCACCACTTCCACGAGTTCACCTTTGACCTCGACCGAGACAAACAAGGGAACTTCTACTTCGCCAAGGCGGCGCGGCATGCCCTACCGGCAAAGGTCAAGCATCACGGCGTGATCCTCAAGGTCGACCCCAACGGCAAGAATCTCGAGACGGTCTGCACCGGTTTTCGCGTCCCGAACGGGGTGGCGATTGGCCCCAACGGCGAGATCACGACCTCGGACCAGGAGGGCCATTGGATCCCGTCGACGCGCATCAACTGGTGTTCGCCGGGCAGCTACCACGGCTACGTGATGGGCGGGCAGGTCAACCCGCATCGGCCCTACGACCCTCCAATCGCGTTTCTTCCGATCAGCGTGGACAATTCCGGCGCCGGCCAGGCCTGGGTGGCGGACGATCGCTGGGGGCCTTTCAAGGGACATCTGGTGCACTCGACGTTCGGCCGCGGCAAAATCTTCCTGATGCTGATGGAGCGTGTAAACGGCGTCATCCAAGGCGGCGCGGTCGAGCTGCCGGTGGACTACGATGCGGGCCTGATGCGGCCGGATTTCCGCGCTAAGGACGGGCAGCTCTACCTTTCGGGACTTTACGGCTGGGGCACCAAGCGCAAAGCCATCGGCGGATTTTACCGCACGCGATACACCGGCAACAAAGCATACCTGCCGGAGGAGCTGCATGTCAGCAAGCGCGGCGTCGAGATTGCCTTCACCCAGCCGCTCGATAAGGCTACGGCGGAGGACATTGCGAACTACAAAGCCTCGCGTTGGAACTACAAATGGCTCCCGCGCTACGGCTCAGACTTGTTCAAGCTCAATGGCGAGCAAGGCACTGAATCGATGAAGGTCGTTTCCGCGAAGCTCTCGGACGACAACCGGACCGTCACGCTTGAGGTGGCCGACCTGCGGGAAGTGATGCAAATGCAGATCGGCATCGCCGTCAAGGCGGCCGACGGCAAGTCAGTCAACACCGAGATCAACCACACGATCAACGTCCTCGCCGACGAGCCCGGAGAACGCGTCCTAGCGCTCCCTTGAGCCGCGCGCGTCAGCAAGCGGTCGGATGAGGCCGCCTTATCCGACCGCTTGCTGACGCGCGCGGCTCAAGGTGACGGCATCGAGCCCCGATGTAGGCGTTGTCGGAAAACGCGTTAGACTCTATGGCATGAGATCTGTGCCAGCGCTGCTTCTCGCTTTTCTGTCGTTCGTGTCCTGTGCAGAGCAGGGCCCGCCCCCAGCCGAAGTTCTCAGCGAAGCCCTCACCTTCCACGCCGGCTTCGAAGACGGCATGGACGGCGCTTTCGCACGCGGCGACCGGCGAATCTACTCCGCTCCGTCTTACAACGAGCTCGAGCGCCGCAGCCCAGGCTATTGGGGCATGGACATCGAGATCGCCTACGACGCCGGCCGCTTTGGCCACGCCCTGCGCTTCAACCGCAAGAACGAGAAGGCCCTGTTCTACTCCGCCGGCGAGGGTAATGTCGCCTTCTCGCCCGACGGCTGGAGCGGCACAGTCTCGTTCTGGCTTAGCGTCGACCCCGAGAACGAGCTTGCGCCCGGATTCTGCGACCCGATCCAAATCACCGACTCGGCCTACAACGATTCCGCGATCTGGGTCGACTTCACGCGCGAGACGCCGCGACAGTTTCGCCTGGGAGCTTTCGGAGAGCTTTCCGCTTGGAACCCCGACAACAAGCCCAACAACGAAAACCCAGGCTTCAACGATCGTCTTGTCGTCGTGGGCCAGCCGCCCTTCGCAAGCGGCAAGTGGACGCACATTGTGATCGTTCACGACGGCCTGGGGACGGCGGACGGGCGCGCCGCGCTGTACCTTGACGGTCAGTTGCAAGGGACGAGTGAGGGAATCAGCGAGCCGTTCGAATGGGATGAGGCGACGGCGTCGATCCGCCTAGGCGTGAACTATGTGGGGCTGTTCGATGACTTGGCGTTATTCAGCTCGGCGCTGACGGGTGAACAAGTCGCGTCTCTCTATGATCTCGAAGGCGGCGCGGCCAGCCTGAGATAGTTCAAAGTTGCAGGGCCGCCTTGGGATCGAGGTCGAGGCCGGGCAAGACCGCCGAGCGCACTCGGTCGCCAGGCCGTGCGCGGCCGATTACGGAAAACTGTCCGCCGTCGTTTCGCAGGCTGACGATCTCGCCTTCGCGGAGGTCGACCAGCCAGTATTCGCTCACGCCGTATTCGGCGTAGTCGCGATACTTGACGACGGTGTCATGGGTGCGGTTCGACTCGGAGATGATTTCGATGCATAGGTCGGGAGCGCCCGCGATATGGGTCTCGCGGATGATCCCTTCTCTCGAGCGACTGACGAAGCAGATGTCGGGCTCATATACGAGACGGGGAGCCAGCACAACATCGACCGGGCCGGGGATAACCTTTCCCAGGTCTTGGTCTCTTGCGTGATTCCCAAGTTCGATCACGAGCTCGGCAACGCAGCACTGATGCGGGGTTCCGGGCGCGGGCGACATAACAAGCTCTCCGTGGACGAGCTCGGTCCTCTGGCTGGAGTCCTCGGGCCAGTCTTTGATGTCATCCCAGGTCAGCGGCTTTGCGGCAACGCTCATTTGAAGTGATTCTACGCTACTTTCAGCGGGCGCTCACGGGTGAACACGTCGCCGCTCTCTATGAGCTCGAAGGCGGCGCGGCCGGCTTGAGATAGTTCAAAGTTGCAGGGCCGCCTTGGGATCGAGGTCGAGGCCGGGCAAGACCGCCGAGCGCACTCGGTCGCCAGGCCCTGCGCGGCCGATTACGGAAAACTGTCCGCCGTCGTTTCGTAGGCTGACGATCTCGCCTTCGCGTAGGTCGACCAGCCAGTACTCGCTCACGCCGTATTCGGCGTAGTCGCGATACTTTACGAGGGTGTCATGGGTGCGGTTCGACTCCGAGATGATCTCGATGCAGAGGTCGGGAGCGCCCGCGATATGGGTCTCGCGGATGATGCCCAGCCGCGAGCGGCTGATGTAGCACAGGTCGGGCTCGTACACCAGGCTCGGCGCGAGGACAACGTCGACCGGGCCTGAAATGACTTCACCCAGACTTTTCTCCTCTAGGTATACTCCCAGGGCGATCATCAGTCGGGAGACACACCTTTGGTGTGGGGTTCCGGGCGCGGGCGACATCACAAGCTCTCCATGAACGAGCTCCGTCCTCTGGCTGGAATCCTCAGGCCAATCTTTGATGTCATCCCAGGTCAGCGGCTTGGCGGCGACGCTCATCTGAAGTGATTCTACGCTATCATCAAAGCTAGCGCCTACTTGGCGCACGTAGGTAAGTATGGGCCCTCTAGGCGTCCCAGAAATGATTTTCATCTTCGTGCTGGCCCTTGTGGTCTTTGGCCCGAAGCAATTGCCCGAGCTTGGAAAAAAGCTCGGAAAAGGCATGGCGGAGTTCCGCCGCGCATCGGCTGAGCTGAAAGGTACGTTCCAGCGTGAGATGGACAACATCGAGCGTGAGACGAAAATGGACGAGCTCAAGATCGCGGCGAGCGACGTCAAGAAACAGGTCGACACGGCCTACTACGACGATGGCGAGGACGACTACTACGACGCGTACGGCGACAACGTACCGGCTAGCTCAACCTCAACCAAATCCGAAGACTCCTCCCCCAGCACGGGAGAGTCCACCGACACCGCATCCTCAGCGGCTGTAACCCCGAGCAGCGACAGCTCTAACAGCGACCAGCCCATTTCGGTCGCTTCCGACACTTCTTCAGAAGGTTCAACCTCAGAGAAGTCCGCGGAGAGTAGCGCTGCGTAGTTCCTGAATGAGCTCAGACAAGACAGACGGGCGGGGCGACGAGCCTCGCGACGAAGCGGAAGCTCCTGCGTCCGGCGAAACGGAAACGCCAGTCGAACCGGCCGAGCCAGTCGAACCGGCCGAGCCGGTTGAGCCTGACGGGCCGGTTGAGCCTGACGGAACCGTTGCGCGCGAGGACTCGGCCGAGCCCGAGACGTCTGAGACTGTCGAGGTCTCCAAGTCGGCCGACTACTACGACGACCCCTACGAAGACCACGACGACTACGACTACGGCAACGCTCCGGGGGACAAGCCCGTTGACGATGAGCCGACGACGACCGCGCTAACCAAAGTCGAGCCGGCGGTTCCACCGTCGAAGCCTCCGCCCGCCGATCCGGTCCCGGATGACGATGAGGAGGACGAAGACGAAGAGGGTATGGTGCGCATGTCGTTCCTGGGGCATCTCGAGGAGCTGCGCACCCGCATCATTCGGGCGCTGATCGGCGTCGTCATCGTCTACCTGATATGCCTCGCTTTCCATGTGCCGCTGTTCAAGTTCGTCATCGAGCCGTTTAACGCCGCCACGGCCGAGCTGCCCTACGATCCGCCTCTCCAGCTGACGCAGATCACCCCGATGGAGCAGTTCCACATGATGTACATCAAGATCCCGATCTTGGCCGGCATCTTCTTGGGATCGCCGTGGTTGATGTTTCAGGTTTGGGCCTTCATTGCCCCGGGGCTCTACAAGAGGGAGCGGAAGTGGGCCATGCCGTTTATCGGATCGACGGCGAGCCTGTTCGTCCTTGGCGGAGCGTTTTGCTACTTCATCGCTCTGAGGTTTGCGATCCAGTTCTTAGTGGGCCTAGGGGACTCTGTCGACGTACGCCCAATGATCACGGTGAGCTCGTACTACGACATGTTTTTTAACCTGCATGTCGGGCTTGGCATCGTCTTCCAGATGCCGATGGTGATCTTCTTCTTTACGCTCCTGAGGATCACCTCGCCCGGGTTCTTGCTGGCCAATACGCGTTATGCGATCTTGATCATCTTCGTCATCGCGGCGGTGATCACTCCGACGCCTGATGTGCTGACGATGATGACGTTCGCGGCGCCGATGATCCTGCTGTTTTTCGTCGGCATCGGCGCGAGCTACATCATCGTGTGGAAGCGCGAGGGACGCGCCTTCCCGTGGAAGGGGCTATTGCTGACGATCTTCACCCTGCTGGCGATTGTCGCCGGAATCGTGGCGGTCATGCACTACCAGCTGGGTTATGTGTTTACGCCGAGTTTCCCGTGGATGGCGCCGCCGGGCTGATGGCCCGCTCTACTTGGGGTGCGGAACGATATCGAGCAGCTTGTAGACGTCGCCCTCGATCGTGAAATAGAAGCGCCAATCGCGTGTCACGCGGCCTTGCCAGATATCGTTGGCCTCGTCGTATTTTTTGGCCCTCAAGGAGGGGTGCCGAAGGTCAGTGAGGAGATAGCCGGCCTGCTTCTCGAAAGCCTTCTGGATACTGTCAGGAGCGCTGGTGAACGAGCGCAGAAAGCGCCTGGCGTAGGTGACGCGCAATCGTTTAGCGACCTGCCTCGTCCTCTGCCTTGAGTCGCTCGGCGTTCTCCTTCAGCGACTCGGTGAGCTCCCGCGCATTCGAGAAGGGGCCGTAGACCCGCCCATTGCTGACGTCGTCGAGAGCCTCTTCGATCCGTTGCTCAACGAGCGATTCGGGGGTCAGCATGATCCTCCCGTCCTCAACCGTTGCGCTGAAGCGCTCTCCCACTGCCAGACCAGCCCGCTCGGCCAGTTCTTCAGGAAGGTTGAGTTGATAGTTGTCGTTGAGTGTGACGACGGCCATGATTCCAGGCCACCTCCGACTTCAGAGTAGGTGTGTCGTGCTGTCGAGTCAATCGGCGGACCTCGCGCTATAGTGGCTCCGATGGCGTTCAGGCTCGACGAGTCCGGCGTTCTGCGTTGGGCCGACTGGGAGCTCTTCGACTGGCTCGTTCACGGATTCACGACTCGGCTAGCCGGAGATTTCGCTAATCCCGTCGGAGTCCCTGCACGCTTCGGTGCAACTGGGATGGGGCTGCGTTCGCTCCGACAAATCCACTCTGGTCTCGTCCACAACGCTGACGCTGACTTTCCGGAAGAAGGCGATGGCTTGATCGGCGAGCAACCCGACCGCCTTCTCAGTGTTCGCGTCGCCGATTGCCTTCCGCTGCTCTTGCTCGACCCGCACCGGAAGGTCGTTGGTGTTGTCCACTCCGGCTGGCGAGGAGCGGCTGTCAACATTGCCGCTCGCGCCGTGGTGGAGATGCAGAAACAGTTTGGTTGCGCGCCAGCCGACCTCGAGGCGCTACTGGGACCCTCAATCGGAGTGGAGAGATTTGAGGTGGGTCTCGAGGTCGCCGAACAATTCCCGGTAGAATCCGTCGTCGATCGCCAACCGCGACCCCACCTCAACCTAGAGCACGCCATCCGCCTCCAGCTTCGAGAGGCCGGAGTTGAATCCATCAAAGGCGGCGGATTGTGCACCTACGAACGCGAGGACTGGTTCTATTCGTATCGACGGCAGGGCAAAGCCGCCGGCCGCATGATCGCCGCAATCGGAATTCGGTACGCTGTGAATTAGGCTTGGCATCGCTCTCCGACGTGGCGCACGGCTGTGCCGTGCCGCCTTCGAGCTGTGCTCGAAGGTCCGGGGTCCGGAGACCTTGCAGCACAGCTGCAAGCACGGCACAGCCGTGCGCCACGTCTGCGACTGTCAGCTAGTTTCCTCAAGGCCCGCCGCCGCGGCGCTACGCGCAAAGGGGGCGTACGGGTCCCAGCCGGGCTCGCGTTTATCCACTGGGATGTTGTCCAGCGCGGCCCGAAGCTTCCCCCGGGCGGCCTCCGATTCAGGCCCGCCTCCTCCCACGGGAATCGGGCTCTCCTCGAGCACATCCGCGGGCACGTCATAGAGCCGCCCATCGTCGTATAGCTTGAACCGCCGATCGCGCGCCCACAGTTCGAGCCGGGTGTAGTTCTCCTTGTTCACGCCGGGCCGGGGGTCGTGCCAGCACAGGATCACATCCTTGGGATTGCCGGTCTCACCGCGTAGTTGAGCGGCGAAGCTACGCCCGTCGTTCGGTTCCAGCGCCGCCGCCCCGGTCACGTCGGCGATCGTCGGGATGAAGTCGGTCGAGTCGATCAAGTCGTCAAGTACGGCTCCCTCGGGCGTCTTCCCGGCCCAGTTCGCGATCAGCGGCACTCGCGTACCGGCGTCGCTGGGAAGCCCCTTGCCGCCGGCCACCTCAGCGTCGCCCATCATCGAAATGACCCCTTTAGGCGTCCCGTTGTCGGAGAAGAACAGGATCAAAGTGTTCTCTCTCAGGCCCATCTCGTCGAGCTTTGAGACGATTCGCCCGACCGAAAGATCCATGTAGTCGACCATGTCGCCAAAGTATTTGAAGTTGGACTCGAAGCGATCGCCATCGGCCCAAACCTCGCTGTTCGGCGTGGGGTTAAACGGTCCGTGGGTCAGCGCCATGGGGTAGTAGACAAAGAACGGTTCGTCCCGGTTCGCCTTGATGAAGGAGTTGATCCGGTCGACGTAGAGGTCCGGCCCGTATTTGCCTTCGCCGTCGACCTCGGCGCCATTGTCGAGAATGACCGGGTCGGGGTAGCGCGAGCCTTTGTCGTCGGTATGGCGCGCGTGCCACAGGAACCAGTCGTCGAAACCGGCGTCCTCAGGCGGCATGCCCAGTCCGCGGAACTCCGGCTCAAAGTCGACCGGGTTGTAGCTGTAGAGCTGCCATTTGCCAGAGATGCAGGTCTTGTATCCCGCGTCTTGCATCATGTGGCCGAAGGTCTTCGCGGCGGGGTCGAGAATCCCAAACGCCATCCAGTTTCGGAAGTTGTACTGGCCCGTCATCAGCTGGATGCGGGTCGGCGTGCACAGCGGTTGCGAGTAGGCGTGGGTGAACCGCACGCCGCTCGCGGCCAGGGCGTCGAGGTTGGGTGTTTTGTATGACGTTCCGCCGTAGCAGCCCAGACACTCGTAGCCCAGGTCGTCGGACATGATCAAGACGACGTTCGGCGGGCGATCCGCGGACGGTTCAGGCTGAGGGGAGGAGCAGGCCCCGAAGGCGCTCAGCCCAAGTGCGGCGAGAGCCTCCCGGCGGGAAAGAGTTTGATCGGCCATGATTGGCCGTCATCATATCGAACGTCGAGCTTACGATTGCCCATCGCGGCGCCTGAAGTAGTCCCGATGAGCGTCGTCCAAGCTCGGCATTGGGTCGAGCCCCAACGATTCGATCTTGGCGTTTGAAAGGCTACACTGCCTGGGACGTTTCGCCGGAGTCGGGAACTCCAGATGGTTCGTTGGAGAAAGATCAGCTTCGACTCCCGCGGCCTCGAAGATCTTCCGCGCCCACTGATAGAACGAGACCGTTTCCCCGCCGCCGATGTGATACAAATCCGGCGGCGCCTGGGCGAGCAGGTCAATCGATCGCGCGGCCAACGGAACGGCGTACGTGGGGGTAGCGAAGAAATTTTCGACCACTCGCAAAGGGACCCCTTGCGCCGCTTTCGCCAGCATCAATTCGGGGAAATTTCCGCGTTTCGTCGTGCGCCCAGCGGGTCCGAACACCCCGGCGACTCGGACCACATAGGCCCGCTCGCAGAAGGCCCGGGCGTAGTGCTCCCCGGCGAGTTTGGAGACTCCGTAGGCCGACGGCGGCCCCGGCAGATCGGCCTCCGTGTAGGGTTCAGGCTTTTCGCCGCCGAAGATGTGGTCGGTCGAATAGTGCGCCAAAGCCGCTCCGTGCCGTTGGCAAGCTACCGCAATGCCTCGGACGGCGATCCCATTGACGGCCATCGCCTTTTCGGGTTCGCTTTCGGCAAGGTCGACGAAGTTGTAAGCGGCTGCGTTGAAGACCCAGTCGGGCTTGCTCGCGTTGATGGCGGCGTCGACGGCTTCCGCGGAAGTAATGTCGAGATCCTCACGCGTTAGCGCGACGACCTGGTGCGCCCGTTGCTTCAACTGCTGGGTGAGCTCAATGCCGAGCTGGCCCCCGGCGCCCAGGACGATCGTCCTCACCTGCCTAGGATAACGGCTATGCGGGCTCGGCTAGTCCCATGGCGCGGCGATATTGGTTGATGCTGATGCGCTTGAAGGGCGGCGGCGGTCCGGCGTTTTCCGAGGTTGCCGGGCGCTCCGGCGACGTCCTCAACACGTCGTCGAGGAACATTCGTAGCGAGAGAAGTTGTTGTTGCGATAGCTCGTCGATGAGTTGATGCGTTTGTTCCCTGAGCGATGCTTCCATTGTCTTGACGTCCTCATTGAGAGTATCGGCGGAATCAACCAGCCGAGGTAGGGGCTTGGCATGCGGGGCTTGGCATGCCAAGCCCTTCTGCTAGCCATAACCTTCGTTACATAAGAGCCAGCTGTTGTTGAAGTTTGCGGAACCCGCTTCCTTGCGGTCGCGGCTCTGACGCCCTTCGGTTAACGTTTGACACACGACGTCAGAGCCGCGACCGGAAGGGGCTGTGAAATAAACCCGTCGTGGCCGCCGAAGCTCCCCTGGGGCGGTTCGGAATGGCGCGAGTGGATCAAAATGGGATAAAACATGAGGGCAAACGAATGTTCGGATAACTTGGCGGCGGCGTCCAACGCCCTTATTATATGGGCGAACAACAGGTCTTAGTCGAGCTCGAGCAACGCCCCGCCAAGCCGCGCCAAGCCGTGCCCGTTGACCAACTGCAGCTGCGACAGTCCAATCGCGACCAATTCACCTATGCCGCGATCGACGTCGAACGGCTCGTGCCGGCCGACCATCTGGTGCGCGCCATCTGGGAGCTGAGCGGCATGCTCGACCTGTCCGGCTTCGCTGCTCATCTGGAAACCCGCAAGGAGTCCGCCGGGCGGCCGGCATGGGATCCGCGGTTGCTGGTCGCGATCTGGATCTGGGCGTATTCGGAAAGGATGAGCTCGGCGCGTGAGATCGCGCGTCAAAGCCGCTATCGGCCGGAGTTGGAGTGGTTGTGCGGCATGGCGGTCGTCAATCATCACACTCTTTCGGATTTTCGGGTATTCCACTCAAAAGCTCTCGAGAACTTGTTGACACAGGTATTGGCGCAGCTGAGTCAAGAGGGGCTGGTGGATCTCGAGCAGGTGGCCGTCGACGGCACGCGGATCCGGGCGCAAGCCTCGGGCGGGTCGCAACGCAGGCGTCCGACGCTCGAGCGGCATCTCGAACAAGCGCGCGAAGCGGTGCGTCAACTCTCGGAAGAAGCCGACGACGAGGGTTCGAATCGGCGGCGTCAGGCGGCGCGTAAGCGGACCTTGCGGGAGCGAGTCGAGCGGATGGAGCAGGCGCTGGAGGAACTGCCCAAGGTCGAAGCGGGCAAGCGCGACGAAGAGCAACGACGCCAGGCGCGGGTGAGCGAGAGCGAGCCGGAAGCGCGCCCGCAACACGAATCCAACGGCGGTTGGGGACTCGGCTACAACGCGCAGCTGGCGACCGACGCCAAAGAGAAGATCGTGGTCGGCGTGGAGTTGACCAACAACGCCTCCGATGCGGGCCAGCTGACCCCGACGCTGGACGATGTGGAAGGGCGCTTCGAGCGAACCCCGAAGCAAGTGTTAGCGGACGGGGGCTACGCCAACCAGGCCAACATCGAGGCGCTGGCAGCCGCTGAAATCGAATACGCGACGCCGGCGCCGGCGCCGGCGCCGGACAAGGGCTCGAAGGCGGCGTTGAAAGCGGCGGGAATTGGGCCGCGCTACGCGCCGAAGTTCTTCATCTACGACGAGGCGACGGACACGTTTCTGTGTCCGGCCCAGCGGACCTTGACGTATCAGCGATCGTCGCTGAAGCGGAAGCGCAAATATCGGCAGTATCAGGCAAAAGAAGCTGATTGTCGCGAATGCGCACAGCGGCACAAGTGCTGCCCCAAGAGCGGTCATCGAACGTTGAGCCGCAGCGAAGAGAACGCGGTGATGGCGAAACATCGGCGCTGGATGGAGAGCGAGCGTGGGCGGGCGGCGTATCGCAAGCGGTCCGAGACGGCGGAGTTTCCGAACGCCTGGTTGAAAGAGCGATTGGGGGTGCGCAAGTTTCGAGTACGAGGGCTGCGGAAGGCGCGATCGGAGCTTTTGTGGGGGGTTTTGGCGTACAACATTGCGGCTTGGATCCGGCTGGTCTGGCGTCGTGGGCCGGAGTGCGGGCTGGTGTTTTTGGCAACTTCACTTGGCCCACTTCGGCGGTTTATTTTGGCCCCCCTGTAAACGGGTTTCTAAGTCATTGATTTCTGGTCACCTCCTTTCGTTTTTGGGGACGTGGTCCGGAGCGGAGCCCGAAGGGCGAAGCGCAGGACGATGTCCCCAAAAACGAGCGCCCTCCTTGCTACCGCCCGCGTTTCTTCCTCGCCAGCGTCCTACGAAAGCGGTAGGACTCCTCGCCCGTCTCGATGATGTGAGCGCGGTCGGTGATGCGATCCAACAGCGCCTTACATAGCCGTGTGTTCGGGATCACCTTCGTCCACTCCGAGAACGGCAGGTTGGTCGTTAGCATTAGCGCCGCCTTCTCCGCGCGATCAGCGATGACTTGGAACAGGAACTCCGCTCCCACCTCCGCCAGCGGCACGTAACCCACTTCGTCGATCGCAATCAGCTCGTAGCGGGACCAGCGTGCGAGCACTCGACTCAGCTGCATTTGCTGCTTGGCTTCGACGAGTTCGTTGACCAGCGCCGACGCCGTGGTGAAGCGCACCCGCCGTTTCTGCAGGCAGGCCGCCACGCACAGGCCCGTCATCAGGTGGGTCTTGCCCGTGCCGCAATCGCCGAGAAACAGGATCGGTTCCGAACTCTCGATGTAGCCGCCTTCGGCCAACTCGGTTAGCTGCGGGGCCGAGACCGCCTTCGTCTCGGAGAAGTCGAACTCCTCGAGCGTCTTCATGCGAGGCAGCCGCGCTTCGCGTAAGCGACGATCCACCGTACGTCGCTCGCGCTCTTCCAACTCCGCGCTTAGCAGCGCTTCGAGATAGCCGACCGGCGTTTGTCTCTCGCGTATGGCTTGTTTGGCCAACGTCTCGAATTGCGCGCCCACCGTCGGCAGCCGCAGCAGCTTGCACTGTTGTTGGATGGCCTGCGCCGCCAGGCTTTCGTTGGGGGCGCTGGATTTGCGGGCGCTCATTGCACCGCCTCCGCCGCCAGCAACTGATCGTAGTTCGTCAGCGTCGGCAAGGGCCGCTCAAAGCGTTCCAGCTCCGGCGCCACCAGCGGCGGCTGAGCTAGCCGTTCGAGGCACTGCGAGGTCAGCAAGTAACGCACCGCCGCCTGATCGCAGCAGCCGCACTCGAGCGCTTTCTCGATCGCCTCGCTCAGCTTGTCCCAACCGTGGCGTTTGCCCTCTTGCAACAGCTCGATCATCTGTTGCGTCCCCGCTTGCTTGTCATGGCGCTGGATCAACTTCGCCCATAACGTGTCGTAGCTCGCCGGCCAACGCCCGGCTTGGCGCCATTGTTCCAGCGGCGTCGAGCCCGCCAGCGCTCCCGGCTTGTGGGCCAATACGTCGAGGTAATGCTCCAAATTAAAGATCTTCTGCTGCCGAGAGTAGCTGCGCTCATGTCGCGCGATGCGACGACCTTCGTGCCAGACCTCGACCGACTCGGCGTAGATCTTCGCCTGCGCCCTGGTTCCCGGACGCAGCGGCGTCGAGTAGAAGTTCGTGCGCACCTTGACGCAGCCTGTCGCGTCAACCTTCGGGAAGCTCGACACTTCGATCTCAAAGCCTTCCGCCGCCAACCCCAACAGCCGCTCGCGTTCGATCAGCATTCCCTCGCCGACCGTTTGCGCCCGTCCGGCGACCGTGCGCGCTTCGTCTTCGCGGCAGCCTTCGAGCAGCTTGCTGTTGAGCTCGTCCAGCGTCTTGGCTTCAGGCAGCGGCACCGGGGTGGTTGCGGCGGTAACGTCTCACCTCGCCTTCCACGCCCCCTTTCTCGTTGCCTTTCCCCGGCGTGCAGAACTCGGAGGCGAAGCGCCAATGCGAACGAAAAGCCACGAAGCGCGCCGTCTCCTCGCGTCGCGCGCCGCGCAGAATCCGCTTCACCGCCGAAGAGAGATTATCGTACCTCAATGTCCGAAACACCCCGCCAAAGTAGGCCAAGGCCAGCTCGTGCGCTTCCAGAAACGCCTGCTGCGTCGCGCGCCGATAGGCGCGATGAAAGGCCGCGCCGCTCGCCATCGAGCGCATCGTGAACACTTGCAGCTTCACGCGCTCGCCGTCCATCTCGGCCCACGACTCGTACCAGTCCACCTGCGCTTCTTGGCCCCAGTCGTAGCTTTGCGGCACGAACGTCTCGCGCTTCTCCAATCCCAACTCACGCTTGCGCTCTTGAACGTACTGCCGCACCGTGCGCTCGGCCACTTCGCAACTGGTTTCCTCCCGTATCCGGTTCCAGATACGGTGCGCCGTGTGACGCTGCTTACGCGGCGCCTTGCGGTCCTCTTTGAGAATGCGGTCGATGAACCCCACCGCCGGCGCCAGCTTGGCGCGCCGTCGCGCCGGCTTCTTGCGCGGCGGCGGCAGCGCGCTGGCTACCGCCTCGCGCACCATCCGCCGGTGCACGCCCAGCTTGCGCGCCACCCCCTTGATCGTCCCCACGCCGAATTCGTACTCGCGTCGAATCTCTTCGAATAGTTCCACTTTGCTCCTCCAGTCCAATTCGTTCCTCCGTTGCGGGCGATTCCCGCAAACAGAGTATCCGTTGATTGTTCTAGGGGGGCCAAATCAGGGCGCCGAAAGGGGCCAATTCAGAATGCCAAACTCAGTGTAGGTCGCCAGATATTCCATAACATCTAGGAGCGCAGGGGCGCGACATGTCGCGCCCCTGCAACCGAAAGACTCCCTCGCGATAAGTTACAACCTAGCCGGCGCTCTACACTAGGAGACGTAGAGTTATCATTGCGGGAGGAAACTCGTATGCAACTCCCCACTCAGCCAATCCTGAGCCTGAATGTCGCAAAGCAAATCGGCGCGGCGGCGGAAGCCGAGGCTATCAAGAACGGTTGGCCAGTAACTATCGCGATCGTCGACCCTGCCGGCCAACTTGTGTACTTTCAGAAGATTGACGACACGCAAATCGGCAGTGTCGACGTAGGGATCGCAAAGGCGCGCTGCGCCGCGCTGTTCAAGCGTCCTAGCAAGGCGCTTGCCGATGTTGTGACGGGTGGGAATGTCGGCATGATTAGCTTGCCCGGAGCCATTCCCGTGGAAGGCGGCTTGCCTCTCTTCGTTAACGGCCGGATTGTCGGCGCGATCGGAGTAAGCGGGGTCATGTCCAACCAAGACGGCGTCGTGGCGCAGGCGGGTGTGGACGCCCTGGCTGCGGTCGTTAGCTCGTGACGGCGACCGGGCGCAGCGCAAAGCCCGCCATTTTCAAGCCAGTATGTCGTGGATGACGTGTCCGTGAACGTCGGTCAGGCTGTAGTCGCGGCCGCCGAAACGGTAAGTGAGACGCTCGTGGTCGAGCCCCAGCAGGTGCAGGATGGTGGCGTGCAGGTCGTGGATGGTGACTTTGTTCTCGACGACGCGATAGCCGTAATCGTCAGTCTGGCCGTAGATCGCGCCCTTCTTGAGACCGCCGCCGGCCATCCATAGCGAGAAGCCGTAAGGGTTGTGGTCGCGGCCGGCGCCTTCTTGGGCAAAGGGCGTGCGGCCGAATTCTCCGGAGAAGAGGATCAGCGTTTGGTCGAGTAGCCCGCGGGCCTTGAGGTCTTTGATCAAGGCCGCGACGGGCTGATCAACCGTGTAGGCGTTCGCTCCATGGCCGAGCTCGAGACCGCGGTGTTGGTCCCAGGGATTCCCCATGCCGTCGGTCTTACCCTTGGTCGAAACCATCGAGAGCTCGATAAATCGAACGCCGCGCTCGACAAGACGGCGCGCCATTAGCGCCTGCCGGGCGTAAACTTCGCGAGGCGTGCCGGAACCGTCGAGGCCGTACAGTTTCCTTGTGGCTTCGCTTTCGCCGCCAATGTCGACCAGCTCCGGGACCTGAAACTGCATACGGTAGGCGGTCTCGTAGTTCGCGATGGCGGCTTCGATCGGTTCGTGCCCGCCGAGGCTCGCGGAGAACCGCTCGTCCATGTTGCGGACGAAGGCCAGTTGCTTCCGCTGTAGGCGGTCGGCGGTTTTTGGAGAGACGTTTCGCAGGGGTTCCGGACGTGCGGGGTGGATCAGCGAGGCTTGGTGAACCGACGGCAGAAATCCGCTACCAACGAGGTTGATGCCGCCGATGGGGATGCCACCGCCGCCCAGGACGACGAATCCAGGGAGGTTCCGGTTTTCGCTACCGAGGCCGTAGTTGACCCACGCTCCCATCGAGGGGAAGCCGGCAAAGGGCGTCCCGCAATGGAAGTAGAGGTTGCCTTGAGCGTGTTCAGCGAACTTGACGGTCATCGAGCGGATGACGGTGAGCTCGTCGGCGACGGTCGAGATGTGCGGAAACAGGTCGCTAATCGGGATTCCCGCCTCGCCGTATTGGTGAAACTCCCAGGGACTCGGGAAGATGTCGCCGTCGAGGTTGAACATGGTCCGTTCGGTCTTGAACGGCATGGGCTGTCCCGCCTCTTTGGCGAGGCGAGGCTTTGGGTCGAAGGTGTCGAGGTGCGACATGCCGCCGGACATGTAGCAGAAGATGACGTTCTTGACCTTGGGTTCGAAATGGGGGTTTGCGATGGCGCCGAAGGCTTTGTCGGCGGAGAGTCCGGCGAAGGCGAGCATGCCGAAACCGGTGGAGGCGCGGCGAAGCATTTCGCGCCGGGACGGCATCCGCTCAACCGACATAAATAAACTCCTTGAGGTTGAACAGGGCGTGTGCGAGACCTCCCCAGACTTCGGGGCTCGAGAGGATGTCGGTCTCGGGGATGTCGTGTTCTCGCGCGAGCTCCGCCGCGTAGGTCGCGGCTTGGTCGCGTTCGACTGAGGTCGCGGGCCGGTGCAACGCTTTGAGGAACATGTGGTTGATGCGTGAGTCGATCGACAATGCTTCGCCGTGCGCGAGGTGCTCGCCCCATTCGCGTGCAAGGTCGATGACGAGCTCGTTGTTCAACATGGCGAGAGATTGAGCGGGAACGTTGGTCACGTCGCGTCGGCCGCGGGTGGCGGTGGGCTTGGGCTGGTCGAACGACTCCAGGAAGAAGTTATGCACGTTGCGGCTGATCGGTTGATAGACGCTGCGGCGGTCGTCGCCGAGCTCGCGGAATCCGCGCAGATCTTCCCGGGATTCTCCGCGGCTGGGCGGTCCGTGGACCGACCGATCGAGGCGCCCGGTTACGGCGAGCAAGGCGTCGCGGATCGCTTCGGCCGACAGGCGCCGCACGGGCATGTGTCCGATGAGCTCATTGGTCGGGTCGCCGCTATTGCCACCGTTATCGGAGGAGACTCTGCTCATTTGGTAGGCCCTTGTCGAGACGAGCAACTCGATCATTTTCTTGATCGACCAACCGTCGTCGACGAACCGTTTGGCGAGGTAGTCGAGCAGCATGGGGTGGCTGGGGCGTTCGCCCAGCACCCCGAAGTTGTCGGGGGTCGCGACGATCCCTTGGTCGAAGAGATGGCCCCAGATGCGGTTCACCATCACGCGAGCGGTTAGAGGGTTCTGGGGGTTCGCGACATCCTTTGCGAGTGCGAGTCGAACCGTCGACGGGTTCTCGTAGCGGGCGCCGCCCATGGCGGTCAGGAAACGCCGGGCGACGGGCTCTCCGGGTTTGGTCGGGTCACCCCGGAGCAAGAGCGGATGGTCGGGTGAAGCGTCGTCGACGACTCCGGGGGCGCGGCGAGCGACCGGGACTTCGGCTTCCAGCGCACGGTACTTTTCGATGAGCGGTCGGACGCTTGGGAGTTGCTCCAGCGAGCGGGGAAGCAGGTCTTTCCGGACAAAGGAGTCTAAAAAGGCGATTTGCAGCTCATTGACGTTGCCGTTGCGCCAGGCCCCGATCGCTTCTTTGAGGCGCTCGGAGATCAGTTGGCGCAGACCTTTGGCGCCGTTCGGCGCCGCTCCATCGAGGAGGTAGAGGATCGGCGGCGCCGTCTCACGCGGTTTGTCGTCGTTGTTGTGAAAGGCGACAGCGGCGGCGCCGATGGAAGAACGGCCGTCCTTCGGGCGGGTCGGGCGTGGGTTCTTGTTTCGGTCGATGGGGTCGAGCCCGAAGTTGGTCGCGTCGTCGCGGGTCGAAAATTCAATGTAGGCCTTGAAACCTTTCCAGAAGTCGGTCTTGAAGCTGAACCATTGCATCTTGTCGCCGCGCGGGCTCCACAGCAGCTCGTAGATTCCGCCGCGCGGGACGGGGTAGTTCTCCACAACCAAGCGCGCGTTGCTGAAGCCGCCGCCGAGCATCTTGACCGAGATGTAATCAGTTGCGATTTCGAATTGAGGGGATTGGATAACGGCGCCGTGCTTGTTTGAGAGCAGGTGGGAGTAGACCCCGGCGCGATGGAGGCCTTCCAGCGCCCGATCACCCGAGTCCAGCACGGCGAATTCGCCTGGCGCCGAGGGGGCGTCGGCAGTTCCGACGCCGTGGGAGATCCAGTTCGAGAAGTCCTCTGGAACTTCCCAAGTAGCGTCGAAGTTCTCGTCATTGAACTGCTCACGGGAGGCGATTTGGGCTTGCCAATAGGATTGAAGCTCTGTCCATGCGGCCGAGAATTTGGCTTCGCTCTTATCACGCAGCTCGAGCCACGCATTGAGCGGGCTGTCGGACTCGCAGGCTGCCTCCTCCAGGGCTTTCGTGAGGGCCCACGAATCTTCGTTGGCGAGCGCCTTGTCCGCGGCCAAGAGCCACTGGTTCGCAAGCGCGGTCCGGATTTCGGCTTTCAGGTCGGCAAGTTCGTCGCGGTGGAGGTTGAGCGCATCGGGAGCGTCGATCGCTCGCTGGGTGGGCCGCGCGCCATAAAGGATGCCGAAGAGTGAATAATAATCCTTCTGGCTAATGGCATCGAACTTATGGTCGTGGCAGCGGGCGCAGGATACCGTCAGGCCCTGGAAGGCCTTTGAGATGACGTCGACTTGGTTGTCGGTCCATTTGACGCGGTCTTCCCAAGGGTCGATGGGCTGGTAGGAATGCTCGACCATTCGCAGATGCGCGACGCCGAGTATCGATTCGTTGAGGCGCAATCCCTCGTCAATGCGAGGGTTATCGAGCAGGTCGCCGGCGAGGTGTTCGCGAATGAGTTGGTCGTAGCCGACATCGGCATTGAAGGCGCGGATGAGGTAGTCGCGATAGCGCCAGGCGTCGGGGATCTCCGGGTCGCCTTCGCTGCCATGGGTTTCGGTGTAGCGTACGAGGTCCATCCAGTGGCGGGCCCAGCGTTCGCCGAAATGTGGTGATTCGAGCAGCCGGCGAATCAGTTTGACATAGGCGTTTGGGGACTCGTCACCGATGAAGCTCTTGATCTGGGCCGGCGTTGGAGGCAGACCGGTCAGGTCGAAGGTGAGACGTCGAATCAGAGCATGGCGGCCAGCCGGCTTCGCTGGTTTGAGATGCTTCGCCTCGAGCTTACGTAGTAGGAAGCGATCCACGTCATTGCTCGGCCACGCCTCGTCGCGAACAGCTGGGACGCCGACAGGCTTGACGGGCTGCCAGGCCCAGTGGGCGCGCTTGCGGGCTTCGATGTCGAAAGCTTCCGAGACGTCAGTTTCAGTCTGTGTTTCCTCGGGCCAGGGGGCGCCCATTTCGATCCACTTCGACAGCGCCGCGATGCGGTCTTCGGGCAAGCGGCCGGTCGGCGGCATCAGCAGGGGCTTTCCGTTCAGCAGGCTCATCAGGCGGCTTGCCGCTGGGTCGCCCGGTTGGATCGCCGCACCGGAATCGCCGCCCTTGAGCAGTCCCTCGCGTGAATCGAGCCGCATGCCGGCGTATATGGTCGGCGCCTTGGCGGAGTGGCAGGAGTAGCACTTTTCAACCAAGAGCGGGCGGATTTCTGATTCGAAAAACTCGAGTTCCTCAGGCGTTGTGGCGG
The DNA here is from genome assembly GCA_965247515.1 of Bryobacterales bacterium. GTDB lineage: Bacteria > Acidobacteriota > Terriglobia > Bryobacterales > UBA6623. The sequence continues at coordinate 5,794,322 of OZ252029.1, forward strand.
CCACGGGGAGCGCTAGCAGGAATAGGAGAAAACGTCGCATTCACGGACGAGAGAGACGGGTCTATTCTAGCGTTGATCGTCGGGGCTCGGGCTCCGAGATCGAAGGCGAATTGGGCTATGCGCTCGAGATTGGGCATTTCGCCGCCATCGAGCAGAGGGTTGATCACCTTCCAGTCGGCGGCGTCCCATCCAATGAGCAGGACCTTGTGGGACATATTGGTAATTGAGCCCACGGACATGAGCCCCGAACGCGAGTGAGGGGTACGAAGCGTGTGGGGTCGTCGAAGCCTGTACCCCTCACTCGCGTTCGGGGTTCAATTCGCCGGCGCTACCGCTCCAGCGGTTTTCGCCGATACTCGCCGTAGATGAGCTCTTCGACAAACTCGACGCACTTGAAATCCATCAGCCGCGCGTCGGGCTCAATTCGCCGGTACAGCGGCATCGAGATCTTCCAGGGCCCAGTAAACACTTCAGGGTCGGTGATCGTCGCCTCGTACTGGATGTGGTTCTCGCTGATGAGCGTATAGCGCTCTTCAACGGTCATCTTGTAGCTGTGATGTGTACCCGAGCGATCGAGCCAGCTACCGTCGCCAAGCCCGGTGACCTTCACCACAAGCGCGTCGCCATCCCAGCCGCCGTTTGACTGTCCCATCCAAGAATCGGTCTCCGCCGGACCGACGTCCTTCATATACACCTCGCGAACGGCGCCGGCAAACTCGTAGGTGATAAACACCGAGCTATCGTTCTGGAAGATCTGGAACGGGAACGGCATATACGTCGCGCGCGGCACTCCCGGCATGTAGCACTTGATCTCCGGGTCGCGCTCGATCCAGTGCTTACGGTTCTCTTCGCGGAGCTTAGCGGCCTCCGGCTTGTAGGGAATCTTGCCGCCTTCGACCACTCCCATCCCGCCCGGAACAGCCCCGACCGCGCCCAGGCGCAAGGTCTCGACAGCCGCTAGTGGCCCGTGGGGGCCCTCTCTGAGCATCATCGAAGGTCGCGCCATGTGGCGTTCGATGTCGTAGTTGGCCGAATTCATCGCCTGCCAGATGCCGTTGAAGTCCGGCTTGCCGTTCGAGAGCCGTTTGGGCTCAAAGTCTTGCGCGGCGAGCGAGAACGCGCCCAGCGAGAGCGCGAGAGCGAGGTTTAGCAGCATACGCACAGGGAGTAAGATAGCACGCCGATACGCTATCCTGCTCGGCAAATGAAGCGAACCCTAGCAGCGTTCACCTTGAGCCTCCTCGCCTGCAGCCAAGCAACCGAGAGCGACCGCCCCCCGAACTTTATCGTCGTGTTTTGCGACAACCTCGGCTACGGCGATGTCGAGCCGTTCGGGTCAACCCTCCACCGCACCCCGGCCCTCACTCGCATGGCCGCCGAGGGCCGCAAGTTCACCCACTTCTACGCCACCTCAGGCGTCTGTACTCCTTCACGCTCAAGCCTGATGACAGGCTGCTACGCCCAACGCGTCGGGATGCACGTCAATGAGCGCGACGGCCATGTCTTGCGTCCCGCCTCGCCCTACGGCCTTCACCCAGACGAAGTGACCATCGCCGAAGTCCTCAAGACTCGAGGCTACGCCACCGCGATCATCGGCAAATGGCACCTCGGCGACCAGCCGGAATTCCTGCCGACGCGCCAGGGCTTCGACTCGTTCTTCGGGATTCCCTATAGCGATGACATGACCGAGGAGCGCGGCCTTCGCAATAGCGGCCGCTTCGGCCCCGTCCCCTGGCCGCCATTGCCCCTCATGGAGGACGAACGCGTCATCGACGCCCCAGTCGACCGCAATCTACTCACCAAGCGCTACACCGAACACGCCCTGAGCTACATCGAAGACCACCAGGACGAGCCCTTCTTCCTCTACTTCCCGCAAGCCATGCCCGGCAGCGAGGTGGAGCCCTTCGCCAGCCCCGACTTCAGGGGCAATAGCCAAAACGGGCTCTGGGGCGACTCGGTCGAAGAGCTCGACTGGTCGATGGGCCAGATCCTCGACAAGCTGGTCGAGCTAGGAATCGCCGAAGAAACGCTCGTGATCTGGCTCTCGGACAACGGCGCCCCGCTAGCGAGGGACATCACCAGCCCAGCACGCGGGTCGAACCTCCCCCTCTACGGCCGCGGATACACCACGGCCGAGGGCGGCTTCCGTGTCCCGGCCATCATGTGGCAGCCGGGCAGTATTCCAGCCGGCGGCGTCAGCCAAGAGTTGGCGACAACGATGGACTTCCTCCCCACGTTTGCCTCCCTAGCCGGCGCCGAGACCCCGCAAGACCGGATCCTCGACGGCCACGACATTGGCGATATGATCTACGGCGACCCCGCGACGCCCTCGCCCTACGAGGTCTTCTACTACTACATGCGCGATCACCTTCAGGCCGTCCGGAGCGGGCCCTGGAAGTTATTTGTCCCCGTCGAGAACGCCGGCCGTCACCCACATGCTGATGACGGGACGCTCGAGGAGCCGTTGCTATTCAACGTCGTCGAAGACATCGGCTCGACCACCGATGTCGCCGCCGACAACCCCGACATCGTCGAACGCCTTTTGGCCCTAGCCGAACAAGCCCGCGAGGATCTAGGCGACCGCGGCCGCCCCGGGCAAAATCAGCGTCCGCCGGGAAAAGTCGAAAACCCGGTAGCTCAGACAATGGATTGATGAGGAACCAACCGCTCGCTCGAAAACCCGCTCCACCAGCCGAATGCATCGCCGCCCCGGAGCCGCGCGCGTCAGCAAGCGGTTGCTCTTAGTTGCGACAACCGCTCCCTCACGGTCGCGGCTCCGGGGCGGTCGTTTCATCCTCATGCGTGGCCTGCAAGGCCATCAGATACTCCGTCAAAAACCGTTGTAACTTATTGAATCTAAAAGAGACCCCGATTTTGGAATCTGGCCGACACGGCGGCAATCAACCGCTCCCTCACGGGTCGCGGCACGGTAACAGCCGGTCGCGGCACGGTAATACGCCGCCGCTACTGTGCCGCGCGCGTAAAGCAAGCGGTTGTCCGAATTCAATACAGACCCGGTGCTAGACTGATCTCCATGGCGACCCAGACGCTGCCATTGATTTCCCTTGAGGCCTACCTCGCGCTGGACGACTCGGAATATCCGCCGGAGTATGTCGACGGGCGCCTTGTGGAGAGAGAATTGCCGCAATATCCCCATAGCAAGCTTCAGGTCCGGCTCGGCCAAGCGTTCAGCGGCGCCGAGGAGCAGCATGGCCTACATCTGGGTTCGGAGCTGCACCTGCGGGTCGCTCCCCGGCGAATCCGCATCGCTGACTTCTGTGTTTTTACCCAAGAGCCAACCGAGGGTATTCCGTCAGAGCCGCCATTGATCGTGATCGAGATCCTGTCCCAGGGAGAAAAGCATTCAACCGTACTCGACAAGTTCGCCGACTACCGACGCTGGGGCGTCGAGCATATCTTCCTCGCCGATCCCGAGCGGCGGACGCTCACGCGGTACGAAAGTCGCAACTCCGCTGTGGTCGATGCTATCGAATGCGCCGACCCGGAGATTCGCATTTCCGCTGACGCGATCTTTAGCCGGTAGTTGGCGTGTTGAGGCCCGTTCCGTAACCTGTCGGCAAAGCAGGCCCAGTGCTAGACTGATGCCCATGGCGACCCAGACGCTGCCATTGATTACCCTTGAGGCCTACCTCGCGCTGGACGACTCGGAATATCCGCCGGAGTATGTCGACGGGCGCCTTGTGGAGAGAGAATTGCCGCAATATCCCCATAGCAAGACGCAGCGGCGGCTGGTCCAAGCGTTCAGCGCCGCCGCCGAGCAGCACGGTTTGCATCTATGTCCCGAGCTGCACCTGCGGGTCGCTCCGCGGCGAATCCGCATAGCTGATTTCTGCGTTTTTGCTGACGAGCCAACCGAAGGCATCCCTTCCAGTCCTCCTCTGATCGTGATCGAAATCCTTTCCCCGGGAGAGAAGTACTCGACTGTCGTCGACAAGTTCGCCGACTACGAACGCTGGGGCGTCGGGCATATCTTCCTCGCCGATCCCGAGCGGCGGACACTGACACGGTACGAAAGTCAAACCTCCGCGGTGGTCGATACGATCGAATGCGCCGAGCCGGAAATTCACATTTCCGCTGACGCGATCTTCGGCCGGTAGTTGGCGTGTTGAGGCCCGTTCCGAATCTCCCCCGAATCGTTCTGGCAGCCCCGCGTTCTTGACCCTGTGCATCAGGTCTTGATGGCCCCGAGACTCTTTGTCACCTCAATCCAACGATCCACTAAAGACTCGGATGGAGTGGTCCTTGTCAGCTTCTTCTTTGCGTTGATCTCTTTCATCTTGGCGGCTGTGTGCGCGGCGTTACGATTACGCAGCTCCTTCACGGTGTCGATGCCGGAGGCCTCGAGCAATTCGGAGTACTGCTTGCCGATGCCGCTAACTCGCATCAAGTCGGCGAGGTTGCACCACTTGAGAATGAGATTCTCGCTAACGCCGGAAGCTCTTGACAGGGCCTTGCGACCCTTTGGCGTGGCGCCGGCTTTCAACAGGCCGTTGGTGTTGGTTACGCCGGCCTTTGCGAGCTTCTTGGCGTTGGCCGCGGCGATACCCTCGATCTCAACGATGGGGTAGTTCATACCTCGTGGAGGTTGCGTGATGGGGGTTTCATCCAGGCGTTCCGACGCCCGCCTTTCAAGTGCCCGCAACGCAGCCTTTAGATCCTCAGGTGCGTCCGTTTCAAGACCCCCCCGTATCAGTCGCTGAGCGGCTTCCACTTGATCGCAATCCAGCGCGATGGCAGCTGCACTTTGGTAGAGCACAGCGGCGCTCCGGTCTGAGTTCTGGGCGGCTTGTCGCGCAGCGCTCGCTTCTAGCTCCAGCGCCCTCTTGAATAAGCGCTTGGCTTGACCATTACGGCCTCGCCGCCGCGAAAGAACTGCTTCCTCCGCGAGGTCCATCGCCTCGGCGTGTCGATCCAGCACTTCGGTCACAGTATCGCCTCCCCGGTCTTCGCTCGCGGAGCGCCGAATTCGACGACGGCTACGTAAGCGGCAACAGCCTCGCCGCCTCGAAGCGTTTGTAGAGTCTTTTTCTTGAACCTTTGATTGATGGTCGTGCGGTTTCCGTTGAGAATTCCTGATACTTCGAGCCGTCGCCCGAATTGTTCGCCATCTCCAGGCCGACCCAGCCAATAGTCAAACCCGGGTCCCTTGTACGATCTTTGAGTGACCTCAAGGCCGAAGAGCTTCTCGACGAGCAGCAAAGCAATCGCGCATGCCCCGTACTCGGTGGCCTCCTGGAGGTCGGCCCAGGTCCTGGTTGCTTGCCTAGTGGCTTCAATCCAATCCAGAATGAATACCGCTGGGGGCAGTGCGTCCACAGCCAATCTCACGCCGGGACTATGTTTCTGGTCCTCTAAACAGACGCTAGCGGCCTCTGCCATCGCTCCGCCGAACGAGGCGCTTAGCGTCTGCCCAAAAATTAGTTCACATTTTGCGCAGGGTGCAAAGTGTAGTTCCAGAGACCGAGTGTCTCGTGCTTGAGTAGTGAAAGTTGACGCATCTGCCGATCGGAGACCTTCACGCCGGTGTCGTAGCGCCCCCGGATCAGGTAGGAGTTGACGGCGAGGCCCGCCTCGGTAGTTGTGGCGGCGATAAAATTGAGCATCTTTTCCAGGCCGGTGAGAGGCTCGCCGGCCCAGTTCTTGCTGATCTCGCTGAACAGACGATGTTCGATCGGGTTCCACTTGGACGCGCCCGGAGGGTAGTGACTCACGCTGACGGTGAGATCGAACCGATTGCAGAGCCTGTCTTGAAGCGCCTTTTTCCAGGCGCGGCAACGAGGACCGTTGCTTCCTCCGCCGTCGGCAAGGATCAACAGTTCTTTGGCCCCTGAGTAGCGTTGGCGTCCGTCCGATGCCCACCAACGGGCAATGGAATCAGCAGCGAAAGCCGGGGTGTCGTGGCTGGTTCCCACACACACCGTGCCGCGGTTGGCTTGAGTGTCGTAGATGCCATACGGAATCGCGAGGTCGTCGGCGTCGGAGCGGAAGTCATGATCGTTGACCAAGACGGGCTCACGATCCCACTTGGCCCCGGAGTGTTTGAAGGCGCCGATCAGTTCCTTCTTCTTGGTATCGACACTGATCACGGGCTGGCCTTGACGGGCGAAGTTCTCCCGCTGCTGACCGATGTAGAGGAACTGTTGATTGCGGTCGGGGCTGGTGCTGGAGGCGATCTGTTTACGGTTGACGCGGAGGGCGTAGTCCATGTCTTTCAACAGGCGGCCTACCGTGTTCTTGCTGATGGAGATTCCCAACGCGGTGAGTTCGTGGGCGATCTTGCGTGTCGTTCGTCGGGACCACTTCACCCCTGTTACGGGGTCTCCGGCCGTGTCGTGCCGCATTAACTCTGCGATTCGGGAGAGGACTTCGGGGCTTTTTTCCCACCGGCTTGCGCCCGCCACCGGCTTTGCGTACGCGTTCCACTTCCACCTCTTGGGTCAGCAGTTCGCGCCGGCCTTTGGCCACCGTGTGTGGATCCATGCCAATAAACTCAGCCATCCGCCGATCCCCGCTAGGGCCGAGCTTGAGTGACTCCAATCCCGCGTACAAGCGTACAAGCGGCGTTGTTTCTCGTTCAGCAGACTGAAAAACAGCACCACGGCGGCTTGCAACTGAGCGGGCGCCGCCTCCCCTGCAGCCAGGCTGCTGGCCAGGCTCGGTTCGGTCTGCCGCAGCCGCCGCGCCAACAACTGGCGCCGGCGCCGGACCGGATCGATCGAACCGTACAGGTAACGTCCCCCCAGCGGCTGCCGCGCCAGCCGCTGTTGCCGCACCAGTTTCAACAACGGCTCTTTGGCGCTCACGTGCAACAGGTTGTCCAGTTCCTCGACGAAGTGCCCGGCCGCAGAGTTCTCCACAAAAGCCTCCGCCGTCGCCACCAGAGTGCCCTGGCGAGAGAACCACACCGACTGAAACGACCACAGGCCGCGTGGATCGAAGCGCGCGATCTCATCCAGCGTGTAGTAGCGGCTGCGATGGGAGTAGCTGCTGCGATAGCTCAGTTGCTTCAACTTGCGGAAGACCGTGACCTCCACCTGGGTCCCCAGCGCCTTCTTCAGTTCGGACATCGTGGCAATCTTATTGCGGCGCAGCAGCCGTGCCAGATCGTCCGCATGGAAGGACTCGGTTCTCATAATGTTAGACATCCTCTTCATGATCGTACTATGAGAAGACCTCTAACACAATAGGCAACTCTTGCCTGGCATCCCTGGATTGCCTCGGAATCGGCCCTATTGTTGATATCCAGGAAGCACGCAACAGTCTGGCAAGGAATCACCCTCGGATGTGAAAGTGCTTGACCTACTCCTTACAGTGCGATGTTATTATTGGGCGGGCCCTTAGCCCAAAACGTCCGTCCGCAAGAGATGCGAGAGCCAGGTTCCGCGCGGAACTCGTACCGATCTTCTTGGATCTTCCAGACTGCATTGCAGGACAATTAGAGTATGCCGAGCGGTAGGCGCTGTGGCTCCGCACTGGCGGCGCGAGGGCCGCGCGCCAATACACCGCGTTTCCCTTTCCGGCTGTCGGCAGTCATAATCAGGAGCAGAGTATGAAATCGAACGAAGGAGCCACCGTCACCCGCCGCCTCCCCATGATGCCCATCAGGGATGTCGTGATCTTTCCGCACATGATGACGCCGTTCGTCGTCGGACGCGATTCAAGCGTTCGCGCGCTCGAAGAGGCGCTGGCCGGCGAGAAGAAGATCTTCCTGGCCACCCAGCACGATGCTTCGGAAGACAATCCCGGCGCGGATCAGATCTTTCAGATTGGAACCGTTGCCAGCATTGTCCAGAGCTTGAAGCTCCCCGATGGCAACATCAAAGTTCTCGTGGAAGGGATCGAGCGGGGGCGGGCGCGCGCGGTGACCGACGACGACGGTTTCATGCTGGCTGACGTTGAGACCGACACGTTCCACGTGGAACGTGATGCCGATCTCGAAGCGCTCACCAGCCGCGTGACATCGCTGTTCGAGCAATACGTCAAGCAAAGCCAAAACTTGAACTATGAGACGATGATCGCCGCCGTACGCGTCGACGATCCTGGCAAGCTGGCCGACACGATTGGCGCTAATCTGCAGCTGACGATTCCCGAAAAGCAGGATTTACTCGAAATCTTTGATCCTGTCGAGCGCCTGGCCCGCATCGGCGACGTGCTCGACATCGAAATCGAGAAGCTCAACGTCGATCGCACCATCCAGGGCCGCGTAAAGCGCCAGATGGAGAAGGCTCAGAAAGAGTACTACCTCAACGAGAAGATCAAGGCGATCCAAAAGGAGCTCGGGCGCGGCGAGAAGAGCGAGTTCGACGAGCTGACCAAAAAGATCGAAGAAGCCGGCATGACCGAAGACGCCAAGGAAAAGGCGATGACCGAGCTCAAGCGGCTCGAGAACATGCCGCCGATGTCGGCCGAGGCGACCGTCTCGCGCAACTACATCGACTGGCTGCTCGGCGTCCCGTGGAAGGAAAAATCCCGCGAGAAGAGGGACCTCGAATACGCCGCCAAGATCCTCGACGAAGACCACTTTGGTCTCGAGAAGGTCAAGGAGCGCGTCCTCGAATTTCTCGCCGTCCGCCGGCTGGTGGCGGATCCGAAGGGATCGATCTTGTGCTTTGTAGGGCCCCCGGGCGTGGGCAAGACTTCGTTGGGCAAATCGGTTAGCCGCGCGACCGGCCGCAAGTTTGTGCGGCTGTCGCTTGGAGGCGTCAGAGACGAAGCGGAAATCCGCGGCCATCGGCGCACTTATATCGGCGCTCTGCCCGGCCAGATCATCCAGATGATGAAGAAGGCCGGCACGAGCAACCCGATCTTCATGCTCGACGAGATCGACAAGATGTCGACCGACTTCCGCGGCGACCCCTCGGCGGCGCTGATGGAAGTTCTCGACCCCGAGCAGAACACCGCCTTCGTGGACCACTACCTCGACGTCGAATACGACCTCTCTAAAGTGTTCTTTATCTCCACCGCGAACGTGCTGCACACGCTTCCGCCGGCGCTGCTTGATCGGCTCGAAGTCATCCGCCTGAGCGGCTACACCGAAGTCGAGAAGGTCGAGATCGCCAAGCGCCATCTGATCGAGAAGCAGCTCCAAGCCTCAGGTCTCAAAGACGCGCACGTGGCGTTCGACGACTCCGGGATCGCAGCGATCATCGCCGACTACACTCGCGAAGCGGGCGTCAGGAACCTCGAGCGTGAAATCGGCAACGTCTGCCGCAAGGTCGCTCACAAGGTGGTTCTGCACAAAAAGAAGAAACGGGCCCCAAAGATAACGATTTCGGCTGAGAATATCGCCGAGTTCCTAAGAGTCCCGAAGTATCGCGACCTGGGCGCGGAGAAGAAGAACGAAGTCGGCACGGCAACCGGCCTCGCCTGGACCGAAGTCGGCGGACAGATTTTGACTGTCGAAGCCACTCTGATGGACGGCAAGGGCAAGTTCACGACGACGGGCAAGCTCGGCGACGTAATGCAGGAATCCGCCGAGGCGGCGATGAGCTATGTGCGCTCGCGGTCGCAGCAGTTTGGCTTGCCGAAGGACTTCTACCGGCACCTCGACGTGCACATCCATATCCCCGAAGGGGCGATTCCCAAGGACGGGCCGTCGGCCGGCATTACGTTGACGACGACGCTGGTGAGCGCGTTGACGAAGATCAAAGTTCGCGGCGACGTCTGCATGACCGGTGAAGTGACGCTACGCGGCAAGGTCCTCCCCATTGGCGGGATCAAAGAAAAACTGCTCGCCGCGCACCGCAACGGAATCATGGAGGCGATACTTCCCCGTGACAACGAGAAGGATCTGCCCGACATCCCCGACAACATCAAGGCTGAAATGAAGCTCAACTTTGTGGAGCACATGGACGAAGTGCTGGATATCGCGCTCGAAACGCCTCTGATCGAGGCCATCACGCCGACGCCCGTGGCGGCCGAAACGGTCAGCGAAGAGCACGAGCGCGCGAATTAGGCCCGAAGCGGCGCCCTATAGTCCGCCTTGTCGGTAGAGCGTCGTGTGACGCCCCTCCGGGTAGTTGTTGGGATCGGATGTCGGGGTTGGGCAAAGGGGTGGAAGGCCCATAGCCTCCACTAGCTGCTAGCTAAACATCGCTCGACTGGAGCGTCGGAGCCAATCAAACGCGGCTGGGTTGCGTCTCTCGAGGTCAAGGTAGTCTTTCTTCGCCTGTATCAGGACCTCCGCCGTTTTGAGATCTGTCACAACCTCGTCCACAATCTGATTGCTTTTCACTTCCGAGCTCAACCGATTCAGGAGAATCGACCATAGAGTATGGTGCTTGTGTTCGCCCCCCGCGATAACGATTACTTTTCCGATCGAGCGAAGGTGGCTCCAGTTCGCGGCTACCAGCCGCTCATCAAACGTGGCGATATCCTGAACCATCCGGCGGTGCTTGTTTTCGAGTTCCTCGAGCTCGGTTGCTGATGCGTCACGTAGGTCTGCTGGAAGCGGGAGCGTGGGGAAGAAGCGGTTGACAAGATCGCCTAGCGGAGTCAGTCCCCGATCCGAAGCTTGTTTCATCAATTCTCTTCCCTTGCTGCCGAAGCTCCGAGTCGCCGCCGATTCGGATTCTGATTCGGCCTGGACGATTCGATGTCCGCTGCCTGGCCGGAGCGCGCCCGCTCCGATGACCGCGAATTGCGGCGCGCCGACACGATCGTCCCAGGAACCACCCGGCTTGAACGGACACTGTTCTCTCAAGAAATCGTCCATCTGTGTCCCCTCCGGGACAATGGCGGGTAGCCCCACGAGCCGATATTGCGTGCTCGGCTCGTGCTCGAAAGCCTCGTGAAGCCGGATGACCGCGTCGTCGGCATCGAGCGGCCGTCCGGAAGTCCCACCAACTCCCGAACGCCAGAATGTGGCAAGCACCCTGCCGCTCAACGAAATGATCTTTACGCCCGCGCGAGACGGGGGCTTGCGTCGTACAGCGCTGGCCCACTGGTAGGGCCCCCTCCCCGGCCCGATCCCGAGTACACTCTGCTCTGGAATCCGCTCCGTTATTTCACTCGTGTTGGCTAGCGCGGTGTGCAGGTAGTTGTCGTCAGGACCGTCAGAGTCTTGAGCGGCGCTCATGTCGGGCTGGATGACCCGGGCGTTCGATAGTTCGAATTCGTCGCGAAGCTCCTGGCTCCTGACTTGGTCGTGGTCGCCCCTCGCAGCCGCACCGTCGTCGATGAGGCTCCTGACCAGCCGAATGTCTTTTGCGCGAGAAAGGAGCTTCGAGACAGCGTTCGCATTCCTAAGATTCATCGCCTTGGAAATCTCGTCGTGAGGCTGACGGAGAATCTCTGCTCGACGGGCGACCTCCCGAAGGATGCGTATCGGTACCGCACGAGATGGCACGAAATTATGCTAGCAGAATATTCCCCCATAGATTCTAGTAGAAACAAAGGAATGTCATGCTAGTATAGCGTTTCAATAAAACATATCTATCCCGTAACGTTTCCTGCTAGGCTGGACGCATGCCGGGAAAATCAAAGCGTCTCAAACTCGTTCTCGCGCCCCAAGAGGTGCAACATCTTCAGCGCCTGCGTGCTTCGCGGACGGCTCCGGTTAGGGAGGTGCAGCGGGCTGAGATTCTGTGGCGTTATCATTCCGGCGAGACGATCGCCGAGATTATGCGAGCGGTCAAGATGACGCGCAAAAGCGTCGGCAAATGGATCAACCGAGCCCTCGCCATAGGCGTGGAAGCAGCGCTCAAGGATGCCTATCATCGTCCCCGGCCGCCCGGCATCACCGCCGATGCCAAGGCCTGGGTGGTGCATTTGGCCTGCAGCAAAACCCACCCAACTCGGTTACGCCGCCGAGCTGTGGACCCGCAGCGCGCTCGCTCTACACGTGCGCCGGCATGCCGTGGAAGCGGGCTATCCGGCCCTGGCCCAAGCGGCTAAGGCGACCGTACATCGTATTCTGGCCGAGCAACCTCTGCATCCGGAGAAGGTGAAGTACTACCTCGAGCGTCGCGATCCCGATTTTGAGTCCAAGATGCGGCAAGTGTTGCTGGTCTACCGCGAAGTGGCCTTTCAGAATGAAAGCCTTCGCGACGGCCTATCGCCGGGCGTGATCACGGTTTCGGTCGACGAAAAGCCCGGCGTGCAAGCGATCGCCAACGTCGCGCCGGACCTGCCGCCGAAGCCTGGGCGGCATCCCTGTGTGGCTCGCGACTACGAGTACAAACGGCTGGGAACGTGCTCGATTCTGGCGGCGCTGGACTTGCACTCCGGCCGGGTAACGGCGCGGGTGGAGCGGCGTCACCGCAGCCGGGAATTCATCTTGCTGCTCAAGGATTTGGACCAATTCTACCCGGACCAATGCACGATCCGATTGATCTTGGACAATCACTCCGCCCACATATCGAAGGAGACGAAAGCCTACTTGGCGACGCGTCCGAACCGCTTCAAATACGTGCACACGCCGACCCACGGGTCCTGGCTCAACATAGTCGAGACGCTGTTTGGCAAGATGGCGCGCACGTTCTTGAAGCGTATCCGAGTCGCGTCGTGGGAGGAGCTGCGGGAACGAATTCTGCAGGGGATCGCGGAGATCAACGCGGCTCCGGTGGTTCACCGCTGGAGGAAGTTCGAGGCGCTTGAGGTCGCCTAGAGAGGATATGTGTTAGTGAAACGATATACTAGACTACCGTCGTGCGCTGCGCGGTCCTCAGGTTCGCTGCACTGGCTGGGTTGGCACTCTCCTCCTGTGCCGAGCGCGGGCGAACACAAGAGTTTGAAAAAGCGATTGAAGTATGCTCACACCTGGACCTGAGGCCACATGGCATTGACGTGCTCGCTGGGTTGATGGCCGGGATCTGCGAATCCGAACAGCAAGCCGTCCGCGTCACGGAGAGTGCTACTCGTGTCCCCGGCTTCGATTCCTGCCATCAGGTCGAGGTCAAGGACCAGGTGGAGCCCCAATCGCCGATTCTCGCCCAGCTCATGGATCTGCGCGGTTCGCAAGGGCGAGTGCTCGTGGTTCCCACCGATCACCTTGCGTGCACGAAGCGCTGGACCGGCGAGCGCTACGAAGACGTGACGAAGCTATACCGACTTGACGAGGACCTGTCCGGGAGTTTTCGCGAGGGACAACTGCCTCAAGACGACGGACGGCTCAAGACTGGCCAGGTCTACGCTTGTGGGCCGGGTTGGGAGGCCTACATTCATGGGCAGCACCTGGCGGGCTTCTCACATGTAATCGCTCACGAGTTCCAGCACGCCCGCAATAGCAGCCGAGGCATCGACGACGGCCATCCAAACCCGTTGACAGACCCCGAATTCGAAGCGGTCGAATCTACGACACTAGAAATCGTCGCTGACCCTGAAGGGGGCGTCTGCCAAAGCCGATGACGCCGATGACGATCTGAGGTTTTTCGTCTGCTGTTATAATCACAACATGCGGAATGTTGTGCTTCCGTTCTTTCTGCTTGTGGCGGCAGCTTGCGCGTCCGAGAACGCAGTTGACGACTGGCCGTGCGCGACCACGGCTGGAGTCGCCACGGTTAAGGGAGGCATACATTGGACCCCGTGGGAAAATCTTGCCGGCCGGGTCGTAAGCAAGGTTGACCCGGAGATCCCCGCAGGTACGAGGCTAGAGGCTCTGGTGTCGGTTGAAGCCGTCATTGGTCCCGACGGTGAAGTTAAGTGTGCACGAATTGCGGACAAGAAAACGACACATCCTTTGGTCGAGGAGCCTGCGCTGGATTCCGCGCGAAGCTACCGTTTCGATCGAACGCAGAAGTCCGACAAGCCGGCGACAATTGCTACGAGAATCCCGCTCGAATTTTCGACCGCGGGGGTAAGCCGGGCCGAGTCCCGTAAGCGCGCTGATCAGCCCAGCAGGTAAGTCCGTCTCGCCACCAAGTTCCTAGGTGCGGACGCGTGCAATCACACGCACCGACGTGCCCTACGCTATGGGGAGCTTCGCCAGCTTGGAACCAGGCTTGTTATGTCGTTCCGATTCATCGCCGCCACGTCTTCTCCCGATCGCTTCCCTCGCGACCGCCGCGCTGAAATCGCCTTCGTCGGCCGCAGCAACGTCGGCAAGTCCAGCCTTCTCAACACCCTTCTGCTCAAAGGGAAGCGCCGCAAGTCCAGCAAAGAGCCCGTCGACGTCAAACAACTCGCTCGCACCAGCCAAACTCCGGGCCGGACCCAAAGCATCAATTTCTACCTAATTAACGAAGAGTTCTACTTCGTCGACCTGCCGGGCTACGGCTATGCCAAGGCCCCCAAGATCGCGATGGAGCAATGGAAGAGCCTCGCCGAACAGTATTTGACCGAGCGCGAGCCCCTCAAGCTTGTCGTTTTGATTGTCGATATTCGTCACGGACCCAAGCCGCTCGACCTGCAAATGAAAGAGTGGCTCGACGCCTACAAGAGACCCTACCTTGTCGTGGCCTCAAAAGCTGATAAGCTCAAAGTGTCCCGACGGGACCGATCGATCCAGTCGATCGCTGAAAGTTTCCATCCTCCGATCGCGTTTTCCGCCGCCACCGGTGAGGGCGTCTCCGCCGTCTGGACCGGAATTCGCTCCTCTCTCAATCCCTGACGCACTCTCCATTTCCTGACGCGCCCCATTTCATGACACGCCCCATTTCATGACACGCAAAGGGGCCATCCTACCTGAGGTATCCCATGCCCGCCAAGTTCACCACAGACGAAGAACCCGTTGAAACGCAAGACGATGTTGAAGTCGAAGAATTAGCCGCCGAAGCCGAGACAGCAGACTCCGAGGGAATCGAAGAGTCGTCCGAGCAGTACGAATACGAATACGAATTCGAAGAAGTCGACGAGGCCGAACAGGAAAGCTCCCAAGGCGCGCCGGAGGAATCGGCGGCGCTCGAGAACCTCGACGATGTGATCCCCGAAGAACCCCCGCCGCCGACAGCCGAAGCCGGGCCTCCGCCCGAGCCTACTCGACGCTCCCGCAGCCGCTCGCGGCGCGATCGCGAAAAACGCCCTGAACGCGGCGACCGCCCTGATCGTAGCGAGAGGGCCGACCGGCAAGAACGGGGCGAGAGAACTGAAAGAGCCGAACGCCCCGAGCGGGTCGAGATCGACCCCGACGTCACACCCGTGGACCTGGCGAAGCTCAAGGAAATGAGCATCACCGAGCTTGCCCAGCAAGCGGACGACCTCAACATCGACGATCTGTCGGGTCTGCGCAAGCAGGAGCTCATCTACAAGATCCTGCAAGCACAGGCCGCCAAGAGCGGCATGATCTTCTCGCAGGGAGTCCTTGAAACCCTGCCCGAAGGCTTCGGCTTTCTGCGCGCTCCCGAGTACAACTACTTGCCTGGGCCCGACGACGTCTACGTGTCGCCGTCCCAAATCCGCCGCTTCGATCTCAACACCGGCGACACGGTGTCGGGCCAAGTGCGGCCTCCCAAGGAAGGTGAGCGCTACTTTGCGCTGATCAAGGTCGAGTCCGTCAATTTCGAATCGACCGAGGTTGCCAAGACAAAGATCCTCTTCGACAATCTCACGCCCCTCTACCCCGAAGGGCGCATCCAGCTCGAAACCGCCAAAACCAACATGAGCGGCCGCATCATGGACCTGATGACGCCGCAAGGCATGGGCCAGCGCGGTCTCATCGTCGCCCCTCCCCGTACGGGCAAGACGATGCTTCTGCAGTCGATCGCCAATTCGGTCACCGCCAACCATCCGGACATCAAGTTGATCGTTCTGCTGATCGACGAACGGCCCGAGGAGGTCACCGACATGCAGCGCTCGGTCGACGGCGAGGTCATCAGCTCGACCTTCGACGAGCCCGCCACGCGCCACGTTCAGGTCGCCGAGATGGTGATCGAGAAGGCCAAGCGTCTGGTCGAACACAAGCGCGACGTCGTGATCCTACTTGACTCGATCACGCGCCTCGCCCGCGCCTACAACACCATCGTGCCGCCTTCTGGAAAAATCCTCTCCGGCGGCGTCGACGCCAACGCGCTGCAACGTCCAAAGCGATTCTTCGGCGCCGCGCGCAACATCGAGGAAGGCGGCTCGCTGACGATCATCGCCACTGCCCTGATCGACACCGGCAGCCGCATGGACGAGGTGATCTTCGAGGAGTTCAAGGGTACCGGGAACTCGGAAATCCAACTCGACCGCAAGCTGGTCGACAAGCGCGTCTTCCCGGCCATCGACGTCAACAAGTCGGGCACGCGGAAGGAAGAGCTGCTCTTGAGCGAAGACGAACTAAGCCGCGTCTGGGTCTTACGCCGTGTGCTGAGCCAGATGTCGCCCGTCGAGGCCGTCGAGCTTCTGATCGACAAGATGTCGAAGACGGAGAGCAACGAGCAGTTCCTCAACTCGATGACTGCGTAGGTTGCAATAGCCGGATGATCTCGACATCCCCCTCGAGGAAGTCGAGATCACCGAGCTCGCCGGGCTCGACCCACCGAGCCTCTTGAAACTGGCTGTAGTCCGGCTCGCCGACGAACTCATCGACCCGGAAGAACAGCAACGAAATCGGGTCCCGCCCAGGGTAGGCATACTCGTAAGCCGCGACCCGGGGCCCGATTACCGCTTCGATCCCCAGTTCTTCCGACAACTCCCGCTCAAGGGCGTCCTCCGGTCGCTCGCCGAGCTCAACCTTCCCCCCGGGAAATTCCCACTTGCCTGGATGAGTCTGGTCCCGACGCCGCTGGCAGGCCAGAATCTTGCCCTGTCGCACCAAAATCGCCGCAACCACCGTCGTCATGATGGGCCCACCGCCACCTACATCTTTTCACGCTCCCTCAGGGCAGGCGTTTGAGACCCGTTCACGGGTCTTGCATAATCTAGCCCAGTCCTTTAGGGCTGGGTTAATACGCGCCTGTAGCCTCTTTCCCAACCCCTTGCAAGGGGCTGGGGGGAGCTCGCTGGTCGCCGTCACAACCCAGCCCTGAAGGACTGGGCTAAATTCGACCAGGCCCCTGAAGGGGCCTGGTCGCGGCCTTGGCCTATGTCGACCTGAATCCGGTGCGCGCCGCGCTAGCGGGAGAGGGGCCGCAATACCCCTAGTCGAGCGCTTTCCCCCACTGCGGGCAAGGCCGGGACGACAGGCTGATCGACGCCTGGGCGTGGTCGGAAACGCGACTGGCGGGAGACTGGGAAGAGCGGCTCAAGGGCGAATCGGCCACCGCACTCGATGCGGAATTGCGCCGGGCGACCTACTCGGGTTTGCCGTTCGGTGACAGCGCATTCGTTGATGAAATGGGAGGCTCGCTTGGGCCGCCGCCTGCACCCGAAACCGCCCGGACGGGTCCCAAAGACCCTCCAAACCGCTGCCGGAGGCCTTTAGCTGACTGGAGTGAACCCCAAGCGTGAGACAGTCGAAATCGGGACAGGTTACGATTCACCGCAAAACGCTTGCCTTCTTCGCTGTATCGTCGCACGCTGGTCCTAGCCGGGGAAGCGGAAGCGGGCTCTGCTGGAGAGCAACCCGCCAAGGAATACCCGGCCGCAAACTCATCAAGACGATGAGCGCCGGGGGCGGCCGCCAAGGTCGCTCCCGGCTTCTCCAACGCCGGCGATGTCTCCCTGCCCGCCCAGGGCCCATCGGATTGATAGATTTGCCTATGCCTCTCAAAACTCATACTTCGGATTCCTCGCTGCTGTTGCCGCCGGCCGCGCCAGCGCTTCAAACTCCGCCGGCGGACGATATCCCAACGCCGAATGCAGCCGGCGTTGGTTGTAGATCTCATCAATGAACTCGCCGATCGATGCGCGCGCCTCGTCAAGCGTGCGATAACGCTGCAACCAAACCTCCTCCGCCTTCAACGTCTTCATGAAACTCTCCGCCCGCGCGTTGTCGTAGGGGTTGCCGCGGCGGCTCATCGAGATGATCGCGCCGTGCTGCTCCAGCAGCTCGACATAGGCGCTCGAAGCGTACTGTACGCCTTGGTCGGAATGATGCATCCACCCCGCGGCAGGGCGTCTGAGCTCGAGCGCATCGCGCAACGCCCCTACAGCCAGCTCAGCTTTGAGCGTCGTCCCCAGCCGCCAGCCGACCACGCGTCGCGAGTAGGCGTCCAACACCACGGCGAGGTAGACGAACGCCTCGCGCAAGCGAATGTAGGTGATATCGGATTGCCACAACTGATCGACGCCGTCCACATTCAGGTGCGCCGCTAGATTCGGATAAACAGGTAAGAAGTGGTTCGAATCCGTTGTTAGCACGAAGCGCCGCTTGAGTACCGCCAGCAAGTTGTCCTTACGCATCATCCGCAGGACCTTTTTGTGATTGACGAGGAAGCCTTGGCGGCGCAGCTCGGCCGTCACGCGGCGGTAGCCGTAACGACGATTCTCGAGCGAAATCCGCTGCATGCGGTCACGCAATTCCATGTCGCACTCGGCGGGCGACGACACGGCGAGCCGGCGATAGAACCCGGCGCGATTCACGCGTCCGAGCTCGCAGGCGTGTTCGACGCTGAGCGAGCCTTTGGCGCTGATCTGCTCGACGATGGAGTAGATCCGCTCGCGCCACCGGCGTCGTTGGTCGGGGCTGCGAGGTTCAAGGCGCGAAAGGCTTGTCCGAAAAAATCGAGCTCTGCGGCTTGTTTGCCGAGCAGTCGTTCGAGCTCTGCGATGCGTTCGTCGCGCGGATCGCGAGGGATCTTGGGCGGCGCCGAGCGGCCGGGTTTCGGCCGGCCTCGCCGCCGGCTCAAGCCGTTGACGCCTTCCTGGCGATAGGCGTCCCGCCAGCGGTACAGCAGGCTGCGCTTGACGTCCAACTCGCGGCTTAGCGCTGTGCCGCTCTGGCCGGCTAGGAGCCGCCTGGCGGCGGCTTCCTTGAACTCCACCGTGAACTCCCGCGGCTTGCGCGGCTTGAGACTTTCCATCCTGGACTCCTTTCCATTCGCTGAAATTCGTCCCAAATTTCAATGTCTCATTTTTAGGGTTCACTCCACTCCCGCCGGCGCAGATCACCGTCCAAGGCGGAGACGACCAATTCCTGCCGCCCGACACGACCCTCCCAATCGCCTTCGCCGCACGGGTCGTCGACGCCGAGGGGAACCCGGTCCGCGACGCCGACGTCCTCTTCCAAGACACGCTGGAAGGCGGTTTGATCTTCACGCCCGGTCCCATCGTTCGCACCAATCGCCTGGGCATTGCCTCAGTCGCCGTCACCATTCCCCCCGACCCGCCCCCCACCGCCGAGGCCGCGGACGAGGGAGCGGAGCGGCTGAGCGCCACCAGCCTTCCTCGAGCACTGCTCCAAGGGGACGGAGAGACCCTCAGCCCGCTCTTCGTCACCGCCACCACGGCGGGCCTCCCCCCAGCAGTGTTTAAGCTAACTGTCATTCGGGCCATCGGACTGGTGAAGGTCTCTGGCGACAATCAGGTGACCAACGAGGGAGTCGGGTTCCCTCTTCCCTTTGTGCTCCTGGCTACCGACAGAGAAGGGCGCCCGTTGCCCACCGGTACGCTGATCGAGCTCTCCTGGTCCAACGGAACCTGCACCACTCTCAGGGTGCCCGTGGATCCTCGCGGCTTCGCTGAGTTTGGTTGCACTGGAGCGGCAATACGGGTGGGCGGCGGACTCTTCCGCGACGGCGGCGTCACTGCGTCGATCCCTTCCCGCGTCGTCGACCTGGGCCGCGACCTCGTTTTCGCTCGCTTCTTCTGGAACGTTGCCAGCGGAGGAACCCGACTAGGAATCGAACGCGTCAGCCCGGCCAGCGTTATGGCCGAAGCCGGGGCCACGATTGCAACACCGTTCCAGTACATTCTCACCAGCACCTTTGGAGCGCCCGTTGGCAAGGGCGAAGTCGCCGTCACGATGACGCAGCTCAGCGGACCGCCCGCGTTCATCACTCCGCGCGTTCAGTCCGGCAGGATCCGCTTTATTCGCGACATCTTCGTCACGCTCGGCCCCCAGGCCGGCAGGGTTGTCTTTCAGGCGCAGGCTTCTGTTCCCAACTTGCCCACCGCGATTTACACGATTGTCTCTACCGGCGGTATTCCCGTAAGCCTCGAAACCGAAGGCGACGGCCAGTCCGCCAAAGCGAGCTCGAGCCTGTCCGCACCATTGCGGGTCCGAGTCCGCAACGAGTCGGGCGAGCTTGTCCCCTTTCCCCAGCTCACTTGGCGGGTAGTCGAGGGCGAAGCGACGCTCGATGTCCAAGTCGATGCCCAGAGCTCGCTTGCCTTCGTGACCTTCGGCGACCGGGCGGGGACGGTCCGCATCGTCGCCGCGATCGGAAATCTCCAGACGACCTTTACCGTCACCGCGCTGCCGCCCGAGCCCGCGGCCATCTCGACCTTCGACGGCCAGAATCAGACCCTGACAACCAGCGTCCTTTCCGACCCGCTAGTCGTCCGCGTCACCGAAATCGATAATACCCCCGCCGCCGCGGCCGCGGTTGCGTGGATGGGGCCGCCTACCGTGCGGCTGCATCCGACCAACGGTTCCCCTCCCGGCAACCCGGTCGAGGTCCTCACCGACAGAGACGGTCTCGCGGCGGTACGCGCCGAGCTCACTGCGGTATCGGCCCTTGGCGTAGGCGGCCTGGCCCCCTCCCAGCTCGCTCGAACGGTCACCGTGACCGCTTCTCTTGGCGGCCAACTCGCCACCTCGTTCCTGCTGAACGTTTCCGGCCGGACGCCCCAGTTTGAAGGCCGCGGCGTCGTCAATGCCGCGACCTTCGAAGGCGGCATCGTCCCAGGGAGTCTCGTAACGATCTTCGGGACCGGCCTAATGGAAGGCGTCATCGGCGCGGAAAGCGCGGCCGGCGCCACCTCGTTCAACGGCACCACCGTTCGCATCGGCGGAATCCCCTCGCCCCTGCTCACTCTCGCGGCTGGTCCGCCCGAACAGATCAACCTCCAAGCGCCCTTCCGGCTTATTCCGGGCCAGACGACGACGGTTGAGATCGAAAACAACGGAAGCCGCCAGACCGTTGGCGGAGTCCCAGTCTTTGCCGCCCAACCCGGTATATTCGAGATTCCTCTCGTTGCCGGCGGAACGGTGGCCGCCGTGATTCACGCCCTCAACAGCGCGCTTGTCACACCCGACAACCCCGCCGACCGCGGCGAGGCATTGTCGGTCTTCTTCACTGGCGGCGGACCCTTGAATCCGCCTGTGCCCACTGGCACGCCCGGACCGCTTTCGCCGTCGGTTGCGACACTGCCAACGATCATCGGCGTCGATAACAAAGGCGCTCCCTTGCTGTTCTCCGGCTACGCCCCGGGTTTCCTTGGGCTTTACCAGGCGAACTTCACCGTCCCCGTCGACGCCCGTTGCGGACTGCGTCCGATCAACGTACGAATGGGAGACACGTTCAGCCCAACCTCCACACTGGCAATTCGTTGCCCGCAGTAGTGCTATCCTCTTTTACGTTCTGACAGACGACAAGCAGAGAGGTTGGGCTAGGGCCTATACGGCGATCCTCCTGCTGTTAGCGGGCTGGATCGTCGTCTTCTACGTCTTTACCAGGAGCTACACACCGCTCCCATGAGGACCGCCGACTGGGCCGTCCTCATCTTCTCGCTCGCCGCCATCGTCGGCTACGGCATCTACCGTTCGCGCGGCAGCCGCACCACCCGCCAGTATCTCCTCGCCGATAAGGACATGCGCTGGTGGGTGATCGGCCTGTCGATCATGGCCACACAGGCCAGCGCCATCACCTTCATCGGGACCACGGGGCAGGGCTACGCCGACGGCATGCGCTTCGTGCAGTTCTACTTCGGATTGCCGATCGCGATGGTCGTCATCTCGGCCGTCGCCGCGCCCTTGTTCTACCGCAGCGGCGTCTTCACGGCTTACGAATACCTCGAGAAGCGTTTCGACTCGAAGACCCGGACGCTCGCGAGCCTGATCTTTTTGGTCCAGCGAGGGCTTGGGGTCGGGCTGGCGCTCTACGCGCCCGCGGTCGTGTTGTCGGTCATCTTGGGCTGGTCGGTGCAAGCGACGATCATCACGATGGGACTGCTGGTGGTGACCTACACCGTGGTCGGCGGCATCAAGGCTGTGATGTGGACCGACGCTCAGCAGATGATCGTCATGTTGCTTGGCATTGTCGTAGCGTTCTTCTCGGCGGCGGTCGGTTTGCCGAGCGACATCTCATTCCGGGATGCTCTGGCGATCGCCGGCGAGGCCGGCAAGCTCAACGCGGTCGAGCTACAGTTCGACTGGGAGGACCGCTACAACCTCTGGTCCGGGTTGATTGGCGGGACGTTCCTAGCTCTTGCCTACTTCGGGACGGACCAGTCGCAAGTCCAGCGCTACCTCACGGCGAAAGACCTCACGCACAGCCGCATCAGCCTGCTCTTCAACGCGGTCTGTAAGGTCCCATTGCAGTTCGTGATCCTATTGACCGGGGCGTTGGTGTTTACGTTCTTTCAGTTCACGGCGCCGCCCGCGTTGTTTGACGGGGCGCGGTTCGCGGCGCTGAAGGCGGAACGAGATGTATCGGACTTACATGTCCGATATACCGCGGCGTTCGAAGCCCGGCAACAAGCGGCGCGAAGCTTGGCAGCTTCGGCAACGCCCGCGAATCGTCGAGCATTCCAGCAGACGGCTCAGGACTTCGACGGCGTCCGCGGCCGCTTCGTGGCGCTCGAGGAGGAGCGCTCGGGCGAATCGTACAACGACACGAACTACATCTTCTTGACGTTCGTGATCAACTATCTGCCGGTTGGGTTGGTGGGCCTGATCATCGCGGCGGTGTTTGCGGCGGCGATGTCGACTATCTCGGCGGAGCTTAACTCGCTGGCTACGGCGTCGGTGATCGACCACTACCGGCGCTACATTCGACCTGGGCTCGCGGATGAGCGCTACACGATGGCGGCTCGGGTGGCGACCGCGTTCTGGGGGCTTTATGCGACGATCTTCGCGGGCTATGCCGGCCAGCTTGGGTCGTTGATCGAAGCGGTCAACATCATCGGGTCATTATTCTATGGCGCGATGCTGGGCGTGTTCGTCCTTGCGTTCGGGCCGTGGCGGCCGAGCGGCACTGGAGCGTTTGTGGGGATGCTGGCCGGGCTGGCGGCGGTTGCCTATACGCGCATGTATACCGATGTGACCTTCCTGTGGTTCAACGTGATCGGATGTGTGGTGACGGTTATTGTTGGGGTCGTGTTCCCCTCTCGAACAGCTCGACATCCACGAACGGGACCTGCTTGAAGTGACTATCGAAGGTGAGGATGGTGAGGCCGTGCTGAAAGGCGGTTGCGGCGATCCAGATGTCGTTGGTTGGGATTGGAGTTCCCTGTTTTCGTAGCTCCGCCTGGATGCGCCCGTACTTGATTGCAGTCTCTTCGTCGGCGACGGCAATTTCGACCGGATTGGATGCGAGGAATGCTTCCAGGAGTCGCCGGTTTTCCTCAAAGCGGGTTCCTCCGTAAAAGCCTGCGTAGAGCTCTCCGACGACGGCGGAAGGAAGGACTACCTTTTCAGCAAACTTTATCGCGTCGTCCAGCGGCCCCGTTTCCGTACGCCTCGATAAGACCGCGTAGGTGTTCGTATCTATGACTACGCGCATCTAGTCCCAAAGCTCTGGGTCTATCTTCCGGATTTCCTTCAGCTGCGCGTCGAACTCATCGGCTTGCTCATCGGTCCAAGTGCCGGCGAAGCGCTCGAGGCCGTTGGTACGCCGACCGCCGTTGAGCTGCGCTCCCAAGGATTCTTCGAGAATGCGGATGACGGTCTTGTTGAAGCTGGTTTTGTCCTGCTCGGCGCGTTCGCGGATGGCTTCGGCGATGCCGGGCGGCAGGTTCCGGAGGGTGATGGCTGTGGGCGGGGCGGTTCTTTGCATCACTTTTCCGTATTATTGTGATGCATCTAGCGTGAATCGTCAAGGATGACCCGAAATAGGGGCGCCTGTCGACCGTACCCTAACCCGGTCGAGCCGGAACCAAGAAGTCGCATCCAGCGGACTGCGATCCCGGAGCCGCGACCGGAAGGGAGCGGTTGGCCGATGAGCACGAACATTGGTTGCCGACTCGAGCAACCGCTCCCTTCCGGTCGCGGCTCCGGGCGCTGCAACCGTCGCAGATTCCTGCCGGATTTGTGCAGGAATCGTTTACAGAGGTACTCACGGGTAGGGCACGTGATCGCGTTCGAGGTGGACGGCGTGAAACGGGTCAGCTCAAAATTGGGTTCGTTTTGCGTTTCGTACTAGATTTGGAGCCCGGATCTAGTACTTCTGGTACGTTGGTCTTGGAGCCAGACGAGGCGGGAGAGGGCGCGGTTGTAGCGGTGGGTGAGGCGCAGCTCGTAGCGGGAGATTTTGGACGTCGCGGGTGTCGTGTCGTAGGGCGTCGCTGATGCCGTCGCGAAGAATGGAGGTTTCCAGGCGCGCGGCGCGGGCTAGGCGGAATTGTGTGACGGCGAGTTGGCGGACTAGGTCTGCTTCGAGCTCGCCTTGGGGGTCGAAGCGGTCTTCATTGGAGGCGAGGAGGCCGGTGAATTCGTCGTCAGCTTCACCGGCGATGACGGTCCAGCGGGCGGTGAGGCCGTGCTTTTCGGCGTTGCGGGATGAGCGGGCTTTGCCTTCTTCGGTCTTGGGGCCGGTGGAGTTTTGTGCGTTGCGGCGGTTGGCGGAGATTTGAGCTTCGGTGGCCATGGGAATAACAAAGGGCCTCTGTTTGGAGGGTAGCAGGGGGTGTCAAGCCCGTAGGGCGAAGCAATCATTGGCCCCGGGTGCAGCCAGGGGAAGTCGGTCAGGGGCGCTGTCATCCGCAGTCTTGGCATCGCGCCGTGGCACGATTCCAAGACCTTCCGGATGGGATGGGGCGTTCCGTTTGCCACAGCTTCGCTGTGGGCGTTGGTTGCTTCGCCCTGGCGGGCTCAAACCGCAATGAAGCGGCCGTCTTCGAGCGAGCGGGCTTGGCTGAGCTCGACGAGGGCCACCATTAGCCTCTATCCGTCCTCGAATGCCCTCCGAAGGCGCCTGATTTGCTTTTCCTGACTCTCCAAAGACGCCGAAATCGCTGCGTGGTGAGTGGCTAAGAAATCCTTGATCACGGTTGCGGTAGCCTGATACTTGTCAAAGTGATGGGTAACCCATTCAGCCTCTTCCGGTTCGATTTGCTTCCTGGCCTCAGCGAAACGGATGTCGCGTTCTAACCTAACGAGGGGCCGTTGCCACTCTGCGTCCTCGAAGCGGACCAGGTCTCCAAGGGCTGCCAAGACAGTCTGACCACTTATCGCGTCAGTCTGTGCATTCATGGCCGTAATCTGGTCCCGCAAGGCGTCCCTAGATTCTTGCTGGGCGATTCGCGACTCGCGCAGCTCCCTTCTCTGCATAGCCAGCTCCTCCCTCTGCATCCAGAGCGTGACCACCAGTGCCGCGAACGCAAGCCCGGAAAATAGCGTGTTCAGACTGCCGAATGAGTCACCGAAAGACGCGAAGTCCCGCCACTGTTTGGGATGGGCCGCGACCTGATAGTAGACAGCCATGAAAAGCCCGAGGACCAACGCAAAAATTGCGATGGAAATGTAGAACGGAGTCGCTTTCGTATCGGGTTCAGAGCCTTGAACTAGTCTCGATTCGTCGGGGTTCTTCGAGGATTTCATGGCGCAAAGCATAGCAGCTTACCGATAAAGCCCTGTCTGACTGGTTGTATCGTAGAGGAGTGCCTGATTTGATCGCCGGTGGCAGTAAGCGCGGAATCTTAGAGCACTTGCTGCAGGGAAACTCCGACAGCAAGCTCGCGAAGGAAGCTGAAAAAATCATATCGGCCGGCACCGAGTACCTCGCAGCCGGCAGCTCAGACCGGATACGCATCGCCGGTCGACTTGTACAGGCAGCAGTTAAGGGGCGCATCTTTGAGCAGTGTGAGCGAGAATTCGATCAGCTCAGCCAGACTGGCTAGATAAAGGACGACTACTCATCAACGGATCAATTTGCGAGCTGTTTCAGCGAATGGCTTGATGCATTAGAAAATGACCCGCCCGACGCTCAGCGTCTCGACCTGCTCAAGTCTATTTTTCTCGCTATTTGCACTGAACAGGCCAGCGATCGCGCGAGCGCATTGCCCCTTCAGATCATGAGGTTGGCTCGCTCACTCAATCTCGCTGAGGTACTAGTGTTTGGAGCAATTGCACGCCGCAACCTGACTGATCCAGTGCGACTCAACATAACTGAGGAGATCGCTTTCCAGTCTGGTCTAGAGTTTAACCACCTCGTGGTCGAAGCCAAAAGATCTCTCGGGTTGAAGGGACTTGTGCAGGATCGGCGAGACGTTGAGGTCCGGATCTATGCTGACCGATTCGACCGTGACCTCAGTGGCAATTATGTGCAGCAAAGAGTCGGTGAGATTTGGTGCTTGAGTGATCTCGGCAAGCGTTTCTTTGGGTTTGTCAATGGCCCATCGGATCGCGCCGGTTAGATAACTGGACCCTGAGTGCACAAGCGCTTTAGGTGCGCAGCAAGCAACAGCCCCGGGCTCGAGCGCGGGGAAATGGGGCGGCGGCGGTCGTTTCGTTGGTCTTGGAATCGTGCCAGGGCACGATTCCAAGACGAGCGGGAGGGAGGGGCTCGCCGGCGTTCCCACAGCTTCGCTGTGGGCTGTTGGTTGCTTCGCCCTTGCGGGCTCAAACCGCACTGACGCGGTCGCCGGCGATGTGCTATTGTGAACTCGACTGAGCTGGTCATGAACCAGCACCGATGGAAGTCGGTACGGTCAATCGCCGGTAGGCGATTCATCACTTAGCTGTCCGCTAGGAGGAAATATGAAAGCACTTGAGACCCCGATTCCCGGGGAATTGTCTGTTCCGTTTGAGAAACTTTCGGCTGCCGCGACAGCTCTCAACGCAGCTTCCGACGAGCTTGGCGAGGTTGTCGGGGCGCTCGAAGCTGCGCTGAAACGACTGAATCTAGGAATTGAGGCCTGGACCGATATTTCGCACGAGTTTCACGAAGATTCGGAGTACTACCGCACCGAGCAAGTCGGTTATGCCAGAGCTCGGAAGCAGTGGGGTATATCATTGCGGGTTATGTCCGGTCACTATGGCGAGCCGGAGTCTGAGCGTGAAGACCGATGGTCCTTCAGCGATGCGCCTCGGGATCTAAGAATCGACGGCATTGAAAAACTGCCGAACCTGCTCGAGGAACTTACCCAAGAGGCCGCCAAGGTCACATCTCAGATCCAGGAACGGGCTGAGTATGCCCGGCAGCTTGCGGCAACGATCGACGTCCACGGCGATTCGTCCAAAAAGCGCCGCAAGTCGGAGTGACGCCATGCCGGAACTCACGATGGCGTCGGCTCTGGTAGGCATATCTCTCGTTGCGATCGTGTTCTACGCGCTGCGTCGCAAGCGCGACGTTCGCATGAATTTAAAGCTGCTAGGAGTGTCTTTCTCGTTTGAGGCGATTGACGGTGAGCGCACTGAGACGGCATCGGTCAAAGCGCGGAGGATAGCGCCGTAGACGCTACGCGAGGTTGCCCCGATTGTTTTCCTGTTGTCGTCTGCGCCGACGGCGCAAACCACGGCAGGGGAGGGGTCGAACGTCGGGGCAGCGGGTTCCCACAGCTGCGCTGTGGGCTGCCGGTTACCGCGCCCTTACGGGCTGAAGATAGTTCGCGCTGAGGGCCTACGATTCGTCCTTCCAGAGGTGGGTTTCGTCGAATTCGATTTCGTTGAGTTTGAGGAGGGAGGTGAGTTCGGATTCGAATGAGATGCGGCGGTGGTGGTCTTCTTGGGAGTCGATGTAGTTGCGGACGGTTGAGAATTGAGAGTAGCTGACGCCGAAGGCGGAGTAGCCGCGTTGCCATCGGAAATGGGGGTTGGATTCGCGGCGGATGAAGGCGGAGGAGTGGCTCTTGAGATTGCGCATCAGGTCGGCGAGGGTGTGGGTGGGGCGGATGCGGATCAGAAGATGGATGTGTTCGAGGCCGCCGTTGACAGAGTGGGCGTGGCCGCCTTCGTCGTTGACGATGCGGGCGAGGTAGGCGTGAAGGCGGGTCCGGATGGCGGCGGTGAGGCTCTTCTCGCGGTTCTTGGTCGAAAACACGACGTGAACCAGCACGTTGGTGAACGTGTGGCCCATGGGGTTGGGGAAAGGATAGCGTTGGGGGTGCAGGAATAGCAAGTGAGGCAGTCTCTCCGAGCCCGTAGGGCGATGCAAGTAATAGCCCCGGGCGCAGCCCGGGGAAGTGAGAGGCCGGCGATCACCCCCCTTGCCAGCCCGTGTTTTCGCGCCAGGGCGCGAAAATACGGGCTGCAAAGGGATAAAAGGGATTCGTCGGTCCTTTTTTCCCACAGCTTCGCTGTGGGCTGTTGATTGCGTCGCCCTACGGGCTAAGATGATGGGCGTGCGACCTGTTGTTTTGTATCTAGCTGTTGTCGTTGGCTGCGGAACTGAATCTATGACTGATCGCTACGCTGAGCTTCGCAAAGACTTACATTCGTTTTCGAATGCTGATGAAATTCGGACGGAGCACATCACGCTTGATCTGGATGTGGATTTCCAGAGCAAGACGCTGGCGGGGACGGTTACGCTGCGGTTCGATGCGGCGGCGGCGGACGAACTCGTTTTAGATACGCGGGATCTGACGATTCATGGAGTCTCGACGCCGGCGGGTGAGGCGGGGTTTGAGCTGGGGGAGGCGCAGGATTACATGGGGGCGCCGTTGACGATTGCGCTGCCGGAGGGGGCGACGAGCGTCGAGGTGCGGTATTCGACCTCGCCGGCGGCGAGTGGCCTCCAGTGGTTGACGCCGGAGCAGACGGCGGGGAAGGAGCATCCATTCCTGTTTACGCAAAGTCAGGCGATTCATGCGCGGAGTTGGATTCCGTTGCAGGATACGCCGGGGGTCAGGGCGACATATTCGGCGACGATTCGGACGCCGCCCCAGTTAAGAGCCGTCATGAGTGCGCAGATGAGCGGCGGGGAGGGGGGATACACCTTCGAGATGCCACAGGCGATTCCGTCGTACTTGATTGCGTTGGCGGTGGGGGATCTCGAGTTTCGCGAGATGAGTGAGAGGACGGGGGTGTATGCGGAGCCCTCCGTTGTTGAGGCGGCGGCGAGTGAGTTTGAAGATACCGAGGCGATGATGGTCGCTGTCGAGGAGCTCTATGGGCCGTATCGCTGGGGGCGCTACGATCTGCTGGTGCTGCCGCCGAGTTTTCCGTTTGGGGGGATGGAGAATCCTAGGCTGACATTTGCGACGCCGACGATTTTGGCGGGGGATAAGTCGCTCGTCGGGTTGGTGGCGCATGAGTTGGCGCATTCGTGGTCGGGGAATTTAGTGACGAATGCGACTTGGAGGGATTTTTGGCTGAACGAGGGGTTTACGGTTTATCTCGAGAGTCGGATTCAGGAGGCCGTCTTCGGAAAGCGGCGGGCGGATATGGAGGGGGCGCTGGAGGTTCAGGGCTTAGAAGAGGAGCTCAAGGAACTTGACGAGCGCGATCAGGTTCTCCATGTGGATTTGGCTGGTAGGGACCCGGATGAGGGGTTTACGGGGGTTCCTTATGTGAAGGGGGCCTTGTTGTTGCGAACGATTGAGGCGGGGGTGGGGCGGGAGAGGTTTGACGCCTTTCTGCGGGCGTATTTTGCTGAGCACGCGTTTCGGAGCATTATTACGGATGATTTTTTGGGGTATCTGAAGGAGAAC
Source organism: Bryobacterales bacterium (assembly GCA_965247515.1). Classification (GTDB taxonomy): domain Bacteria; phylum Acidobacteriota; class Terriglobia; order Bryobacterales; family UBA6623. The sequence continues at coordinate 5,823,893 of OZ252029.1, forward strand.
TTGCCGCAGGCGGCCGAGGTGGTTGACCTCGAGGAGTGGGTGGAGAGGCCGGGATTGCCGGAGGGGGCTAGTCGTCCGGAATCGGATGCGTTTGCGCAAGTGGACGCCGCGGCGAAGGGTTGGCTTGAGGGTGAGGTTCCGGCCGGGGAGTTGCCGGTTGAGGATTGGACGACGCAGGAGTGGTTGCACTTTTTGCGCGGGTTGCCCGAGGACGTTTCGACTGAGAGGTTGGCGGAGTTGGATGGGGCGTTTCGACTGACCCAGTCGCGGAATTCGGAGATTGCTCATCGTTGGTTGTTGACGGCGGTGAGGCGGGGGTATGAGCCGGCGCAGCCTAGGGTTGAGGAGTTTTTGATTGAGGTGGGGCGCAGGAAGTTTCTTGAGCCGCTGTACAAGGCGCTGGCGGAGACGCCGCAGGGGAAAGAGCGCGCTCGGGCGATTTATGCCAAGGCGCGGGCGGGGTATCACCCGATTTCGGCTGGGACGGTGGACGGGATTTTGGATTGGTAGCAGAGGGCGAGGCATGTCTCGCCCCTACGTCGTGGTCATGTGTATCATAAAATCTTAGTTATATACACTCATATAATATAACAAATACTTGACAAGAAATCTACGATCGTTTAGTATCTAGATAGAGGCCAGGGCGAAGAGCCCGTAAGCCGACAGTTTTCAATGAAGTACAGGAGGTTCATCACATGTCACTGATTCGCTACAACCCCACTACAATCAATCCTTGGTTCGATTTCGGTCGATTCTTTGCTGATTTCGACCGTCCCATGCCGGCGGCGACACGTCCGTCAGGCTGGACGCCGGCGGTTGATGTCTATGAAGACGACAAGGCGATTACGCTAACCGCCGATCTACCGGGTATGGAGGAGAAAGACCTCGATGTCCGTGTGGACGACGGTACGTTGACGATCAAGGGCGAGCGGAAGTTCGCCGACGAAGAGAAGAAGGACAACTACCACAGGGTTGAAAGGCGCTATGGGTCCTTCCAGCGAGTCTTCACGTTGCCGGAGACGGTTGACGCCGAGGCGATCAAGGCGAACTACTCGCAAGGAGCGCTGAAGCTGACGCTGCCGAAGGTCGAAGTTCCCAGCAAAGAGCGCGTGATTCCGATCCAATGATTGGCGCGCGAGATGGGGGAGGGGCAGCGACATGCCCCTCCCCACGTTCATGAGGTTTACGAGGAGGACGAGGAGGCCCCCCAATGATTCGATTCGAAAAGTACACCCAGAAGGCCCAAGAGGCCGTGCAACGCAGCCAATCGCTGGCGGCTGACAAGCAACACCAGCAAGTCGAGCCGCCGCATTTGCTGGTGGCGCTGGCTGAGGAAAAGGCGGGGGTTGTCGAGGCGGTGCTGACGAAGATGGGCATGGCCCCGAAGGTTGTCGCGGCTGACGCGGGCAAGCTTTTGGGTGCGCTTCCGCAGGTCAAGGGGGCCGAGCCTGGGATGTATTTGTCTCCAGCTCTGGCTGAGGTTTTTCAGGGGGCGCAGAAAGAGGCGGATCGCTTCAAGGACGAGTTCATCTCAACGGAGCATCTGCTGTTGGCGCTGAGTAAGGGCAAGAGTGACGGCGCTGGAAAACTACTGAACGAGATGGGGGCTTCGCATGAAGCGATTCTGGGCGCGTTACAGGAGGTTCGAGGGGGCCATAGAGTTACCGACCAGAATCCGGAGTCGAAGTATCAGGCGCTGGAGCGCTATGCGACGGATCTGACCGAGCGGGCGCGCGACGGCAAGCTCGACCCGGTGATTGGGAGGGATGAAGAGATTCGGCGGGTGATTCAGGTGCTCTCGCGGCGGACGAAGAACAATCCGGTCCTGATTGGCGAGCCGGGAGTTGGCAAGACGGCTATTGTTGAAGGACTGGCGCAGCGGATGGTGAACGGCGACGTCCCCGAGACGCTGAAGAACAAAAAGCTGGTGTCGCTCGACTTGGCTTCGATGGTCGCGGGCGCGAAGTTTCGCGGCGAGTTCGAGGATCGGCTCAAGGCGGTCTTGAAGGACATAGAAGATTCCGACGGCGAGATCATGTGCTTTATCGACGAGCTGCACACGCTTGTCGGGGCGGGTTCGGCGGAAGGGGCGATTGACGCGGCGAACATGCTCAAGCCGGCGCTGGCGCGTGGTGAGCTGCGCTGCATCGGCGCGACGACGTTGACCGAATACCGCAAGTACATCGAGAAGGACGCGGCGCTCGAGCGGCGCTTCCAGACGGTGCTGGTCGACCAGCCGTCGGTCGAGGATACGATCGCGATTCTGCGGGGGATCAGAGAGACGTACGAGATTCACCACTCGGTCAGGTACAGGGATTCGGCGCTGGTGTCGGCGGCGGTTCTTTCGCATCGATATATCTCTGACCGGTTTTTGCCGGATAAGGCGATTGACCTTGTCGACGAGGCCGGCGCGGCGCTGCGGATGCAGATCGACTCGGTGCCGGTGGAGGTCGACCGGCTGGACCGGCGCATTCTGCAGCTCGAGATCGAGAAACAGGCGCTCGGGAAAGAGAAGGATCGGTCTTCGAAGGAGAGACTCAAGGTGATTGAGGGCGAGCTTGAAGGGCTGCGATCGCAGTCGATGACGCTGCGCACCAAATGGAAGCAAGAGAAGCAGCTGATTGATCAGGTCAAGGCGCTCAAGCAGCAGCAGGAAGAGCTGCGCGCGCAGATGGAAGACGCTCAGCGCACGGGCGATCTACAGAAGGCGGCTGAGATTCGCTACGGCAAGTTGGTTCAGCTGGAGAAGGACCTCGAGGCGGCGACGGAGCGGCTCGAGAGCGAGCATAGTGAGTCGACGCTTCTGCGTGGCGAGATCACCGAAGAAGATATCGCGAAGATCGTAGCGAAATGGACGGGCGTTCCGGTCAGCCGGATGCTCGAAGGCGAGGTCCAGAAGCTGGTTCACATGGAAGAGCGCCTGCAGAAGCGGGTGATTGGCCAAAGTGAGCCGATGACGCACGTGGCCAATGCGATTCGGCGCAATCGCGCTGGGCTGAGCGACCCGAACCGGCCGATTGGATCGTTCGTGTTCCTGGGGCCCACGGGCGTCGGCAAGACCGAGCTGGCCAGAGCGCTGGCGGAGTTCATGTTCGACGACGACAAGGCGATGGTTCGGATCGATATGTCCGAATACGGCGAACGACACGCTGTCGCGCGGATCATTGGCGCGCCTCCGGGGTACGTGGGGTATGAAGAGGGCGGCCAGTTGACCGAGCATGTACGGAGGAAGCCGTACTCGGTGATTCTGCTCGACGAGATTGAGAAAGCTCACCCGGATGTTTTCAATCTGCTTCTACAAGTCCTTGATGACGGCCGGCTGACGGACGGCAAGGGGCGCACGGTGAACTTCACCAACACGGTGATCATCATGACGTCGAATATCGGCTCGAGCGTCATCGCCAAGAACGGCAAGATCGGCTTCTCGGTGACCCATGGCCGCGAGGATGGCCACGCTGAAATGCGCGACCGGCTGATGGAGGAGTTACAGGCCCGCTTCCGGCCGGAGTTCATCAATCGCATTGACGACATCATGGTCTTCAATCGGCTTAGTCGCGAGCATCTCGCCGAGATTGTCGAGCTGCAACTGGGCTACCTGAGGACGCGGCTGGCTGAGCGCGAGATCGAGATCGAGCTGACGGCCCAAGCCAAGCAACTGCTGCTCGCCGATGGGTATGACGAGCAGTTTGGCGCGCGGCCCTTGAAGCGGGCGATCCAGCGGCTGATTCAAGATCCGCTGGCGCTGGCGCTGCTGGAGGGTGAATTTGGCGAGGGCGACACGGTTCTGGTAGACCGCGACGGTGACCGGATGAGCTTCGCGAAGAAGCTTGTTGCGATGGATCTGAAGACCGCGTAGCTTCCGCAGGTGGCAGCTCGGGGCAATGCCGGCTCACGCTGGGTGCGCGACAAATTTGTGACTGCCGGCGCTTGGCCGAACAATCATAGCCCCGTGATTCATCCCGGGGTCAGAAAAGCGGCCGGTGCGCGACCCAGACCCCATTCGGGTGCGATTCCGCGCCTGGGCGCGGAATCGCACCCGAATGTCGGAAGAAGGGCGCCTAGCGGGTCGTGAACAGCCCAGCACCTAGGTAACACTTTTCCCCAACCACATAGGTAACAGTTTAAGGGTTGAACCAAGAGAAGGTTCTTTGCACGAAATCCTTCCCGGAAACGCTCGGGGGGCGCCGGGGGAGCGAGCCCGTAGGGCGAGCGGAGGAGGCGCCCCCCGAGCGTTTCCGCCGCAGTCGGTGCTCCCCCCTGCCCGGCCGCGGGCCCTCGAATAGGCTACGCTCGAGCCAGTCCAGCTCCAGCGGCCCAAACCAGACCGCCCAGCCGTGCTCATGCTCTTCCAGGCCCACCGTCTCGCCCGCCAAGGTCTCGCTGAGAAACAACTGACGCCCCAGCAACCCAATGTCGCCCTTGCTCTGCACTCGCCGCGGCAGCATCCGATCCGGATACTCCAGCTCCGGCAAGCGCTCCGGATACGGCCTCCACGACGGCTGATACACGCTCGCCGGCGTTGCCATCGCTAGCGACTCGTGCGGACGCTCCTGGTTGTAGATCTGCCGAAAACGATCGAACGCCCGCTGTTGCGCTCGCAAGTTGCGCTCCGGCGGCGTCGCCGTCTCGGCCTTGAGCGTCCGATGCATGCGCTCATGACGCCCGTTTTGCTCAGGGTGTCCGGGGTCGATTCGCTGCAGTTGAATCCCGAGCCGGATCCACCACACGCTGAGCCGCGAAAGCCCCGCCAAGCCCGTCGAGGCGAACGGCGGACCGTTATCGGAAAGGATCCTCGTGGGCAGGCCGTACTCCCGGAAAGTCGCTTCCATCAGCGGCCGCACGTGCGCCGTGTCGCTGCGCGCGACCCTTTGACAACGCAACAGATAGCGGCTCGCCGTATCGGAAATCGTCAGCGGATCGCAGCGTTTGCCGTCGCCGGTTTCGAACCAACCCTTGAAATCGATCGCCCAAACTTGGTTGGGCGCCTTGGCGCTGGTGAGCTTACTGGAAGGCGTGGCGTGGCGCCGGCGCTTACCGGGGTGGGTGAGTCCGTGGCGTTTCAGCAGCGCCCCGATAGTGGAGTGCGCCGGCCAATTGATGTCAGGGTTGGTGCGCCCGAGTCGCGCTTTGAGCTTGTCTTCGCCCCAAGTGGGATAGCGCGCCCGCAAGGCCAGGATCTCTCGCTCGATCTCGGCGGGAAAGGCTTGCGCTTGCCGTTTGGGCGCTTTGGATTGATCGGCCAATCCGGCGACGCCTTGTTGGGCGTAGCGATCGAGCCATTTGTAGCCGGTCTTGCGGCTGACGCCGAAGCGCCGACAGACGGCGGCCATGGCATCCTCCCGGGTTAGAACCTCTTGAACGAATCGCAATCTTTCGTCTTGCACACGGGTCTCCTTCCATCCCAAAACAAAAGTCCTCCTTTTGTTCTAGGATGCCAATGTGTTACCCATGTGATCGGGGAATTGTGTTACCTATCTGCCCGGGCTATACCCTCGGTTTCCCCGGGATGAATCCCGGGGCCTGGAGTTTCTACATTTGTGGACGGGGGAGGGTCATGGTTGAGGTAGGTCGGTAGATGGTTATTGACATACCGATAGGATTGAGCTATTCTGTTCTTGGCCCCGCTCGGCGCCGCTGCCTATGCCCGACGATCTCCGCGATACTCTTCTGGAAACCCTAGAATCAGCCCTCGATGCTCAGCTGCGCGCCGTTCGTCGGCTGCGATCGAAACCCCCTCCCCGGCCCAAGCGCCCTTCGCCTCAAGGTATGTCTCAGGTCGATATGGCCCATGACATACTCGCCGGAGCCGAGCGTCCGCCGCATATCGCGGAGTTGATCGAGGGCATTCAGGCCAGGTTTTCCCGTGCGGTTGACCGCGAAAGCCTCGTCTCGGCGCTGTCGAAGAAGATCGCTCGCGGCGACCGTTTTGTGCGCACCGCGAAGAACACTTTCGCGCTGCGTAGCCCGGATTAGCTACGCGGCCCGGATTAGCTGTCCCCTGGAGGTTCCCATGCTGCTTCCTCAGTTCCTGTCGATCAGCGCTGATTGGAGGCGCGCCTTTCCCCAGCAACGCACGCATCGACGCGCGGTGCGCCAAGGCCTGGGAGGCCTGGTTTGCCTGGGCCGCCGCACGCTTTCGCGCATTATTTGGACCAACGGCGGCGAGCAAAACAGCTGGAGCGCGGACTATTTTTTGCACGAGCGCTGCAAGTGGCGTCCGCAAGAGTTGTTCGCGCCGGTGTGGAAGCGCGCCTTGGGGTTTTGCCGCTCACGGTTGGTGGGCGTGGCGATCGACGACACGCGCTTGCGCAAGACGGGGCGTAGGATCAAGCAGGCGTTTTATCAACACGATCCGCTCTCGCCGCCGTTTCACGCGAACTTGATGCTGGGGTTGCGCTACTTGCAAGCGTCGTTGTTGGTTCCCTTCGATCGCGGCGGCAAGACCGGCGCGCGGGCCTTGCCGGTGCGTTTTGAATGTGCGCCGGTTCCCAAGCGTCCCGGCAAACGCGCCGGCGACGCCGAGCGAGAGCAGTACGAACAAGCGCGCAAGCGCTGTCGCATCTCGCAACGTTTAGTCGACATGATGGCGCCGCTGCGGGCTGCGCTGGATGCCGCCGGCGGGATCGCCAAGAAGATGGTGTTGTCGCTTGACGGCAGTTTCAGCAACCGCACCGTTTTCCTGGCGCCGCGCGATCGCACCGAGCTCATCGCTCGCACGCGCCTGGACGCTGTGCTGTGCAAAGCCGCGCCGACCGGCTCGCGACGCTTCTATGGGGTCGAAAAGTTCCGCCCCGAACAGGTGCGCCGCGACGAGACGATCGTCTGGAAAACGACCAAGCTATTCTACGGCGGCAAGCGCCGCAAGATCCGTTATAAAGAGGTCAACGAGGTGTACTGGCAGGGCGGGGCGCGGCGCACGCCGTTGCGTTTGTTGGTGGTCGCGCCGACCCCCTATAGCAAGCGCCTTTCGAGCAAGATGTACTACCGCCAGCCGGCGTATCTACTCACGACGGACCTCGCCAGCCAGGCGCGCGAGCTGTTGCAGATCTATTTCGACCGTTGGCAGATCGAGGTGAACCACCGCGAAGAGAAGGACACGTTGGGCGTGGGACAGGCGCAGTTATGGAGCGAGACGGCGGTCCCGAAGCAACCGGTATTGGCGGTGGCGGCGTACAGCGCTTTGCTGCTGGCGTCGTTGCTGGCGTATGGTCCGGGGCGCGGAGAGGCCTATGCGCCGCTGCCGAAATGGAGGAAAAGGCAAAGAGGCCTTCTTGTCTGGATCTGGTGGCGCTGTTGCGGAAAGAAATGGTCGAAAACCCCGATTTGCTGGCTCCGCTGGGGCTCAAACCCTCCTGGCAGGCCTTCGGCGCCGCCGCTGACGGGTAAAATATGTAGAAACTCCAGTCCCCGGGATGAATCCCGGGGCTATGATTGTTTCGGATGGCCTGCGCCCGCGCCCCACGTAGGTGTACGTTCGGACAAGTGTTTAACCATTGCAGTTACGCCTTTCGCTCACATTTATGTCGCACACCCGCTCACGATGTCCTACTGTCTTGAGGCGACCACTTATAATACGTGTGCATGGCTGAGCCTGCCAAGACACAATACGACTATTCGCCGCTACAGGCGGAGGTCGTCGGCGTGTACAACCTGTATCGACGCGCCCGTCTGAATGTCTATTTCTATGGCAAGAGGCGCCGAAAGGCTCAGGGCTGGTACCGTGCCCTTCAATTTGTGGCTGCTCTTGGCGCGTCGTCGCCGCTATGGTCGGCGCTGATTCCTGCGGTGGCCGGGCTGCAGGTTTGGACCTGGATATCCGTTGTTTCCGCTCTCGCTGTCGCCGTATCACCTTTCCTTGGACTCTCTGAACGGATTGCGAAATTCGAAGGTCTGCACCTTGCCTACTTGAACATTTCAGGAGCCTATAGCAGGCTGGTCGGGCACATTCGAGCTGCTGGAACGTACGGGGAGATTCATCGCAGTGCCGCAAGCGAGCTCGAGCATCAGATGGGCGCGCTTGAAACGCATGATGAGGCTGACCCGAGCGACGAGCTTGCTAAGCAAGCGCAGGCCAGAGTGAACAATGAAATCCCTCCAGAGACACTTTGGCTGCCGAGCAGCTGACGCCGAGCCTAAGCCTCCGTCTCCTCCTCCCGCCCCGGTTGTTAAAATGCGTGCAGGCCGATGCCATCCGTACTCCAAGCCCTGACCTGGGAGGATATTAAGGACCTCCCGGAGTCAGCTGGTCGCACTGAGATCGTCGACGGGGAGTTGGTATTGTCACCTACGCCTTCGAGACGCCACCAGGAAGCCGCCACGAACCTCGGCGTCGTGATCACGCCGTTCGTGAAGCGACACAAGCTTGGCAAGTTCTACTCGTCGGCTGTTCACGTCATCTTGGCGCCGCACGTAAACTTCGAGCCTGACTTGTGCTTTGTCGCCCGCCGACGCACGGACTTGGGCCCTCCGCCGGCGCTGAATGGACCGCCCGATCTGGCGATTGAGATTCTTTCGCCGGGTAATCGGCGCCATGATCTGGTCACGAAACTCAGGAACTACGAGCAGTACGGGGTCCGCGAGTACTGGATCGTCGATCTTGACTCTGAGCGGATAAGCGTCTACAAGCTGCTGAACGACCGCTATGCCGAGCCGGAGAGCTTTGGGCCTGGGGAGGCCGTTGACTCGACGGTTTTAGCGGGCTTGGGCCTCGACCCCGCGGATGTATTCGGCGACTTGGACTTCTAGGCGATCGGGCGATAGCCTCAATTGATGGTTCGGATGGGCGCTTGGTCATGGCGCCCAGAGCCGCGACCGTGAGGGAGCGGTTGTCCGAGACTCCGGCAACCGCTTGCTTACGCGCGCGGCTCCGAGCGCTGACAATTTCTGTCTGGTTGCCGGCCGAGCGATTAGGCGGCTCGGACTCGCTGGTGCGATGCGGTTACTATCAAGCTGGTGAAGCGAGTCTGGATTGGGGTGTTGCTCGCGGCCTTTGTTGTTGCTTTGGCGGGGGTCAGGCAGAGCCCGGAACTGCGTTCGAAAGCCTACTCTGAGCTCCGGCGTGGATGGAGCGCACACTGGCCGTTCGCGCGAGGCCGTTCCATTCCAACGCGAATTCGACCGTACCTGGAGCCACTTGTCCCGGTGCGGATTGAGCTCGAACCGGGAGTCAGCCTGCTGCTCAACCCGGCCGACTTAGTCGCGCGGGAGCTGTTCGAGCGTGGCCGGTGGGAGCCGGAAACCTGGGCGGTGATCGAGCGAAACTTGCCCGAAGGCGGCACTTTCGTCGATGTAGGAGCGCACATCGGATATCACACGCTCAAGGCTGCTCGTCGAGTCGGATCGACTGGACTGGTGGTCGCCATCGAGCCGAATCCCGACACGGTTCATCAGCTGCAAGAGAATGTGTTCGCTAGTCGAGCCGACATCGTTCGTGTTGTAGCCGAGGCCTGCGCCGAGGTCGAAACCGAGCTAGAGCTCTACTCCGCCAACCGGGCGAATACCGGAATGAGCTCGGTTTCGCTTGAGAACGCCAAGCACGCCGGATCGATCGAAAGTTCGCACCGAGTGCGGGCTCGGCCCCTGGACGCGATCCTTGAAGAAGCCGCCGTCTCGAGAGTGGACGTGATCAAGATCGACGTTGAGGGGGTCGAGTTGCTTGTTCTCAAAGGAGCTCGCAAGACTCTCGTGGAACACTCTCCGGTCCTGATCGTTGAGATGGTCGATCGTCAGCTCGAAGCCATGGGGGCCAGCGTACGGGAAGTCACTCAGTTCTTGGGCAGTCCTGGCTATACGGCGCGCGAAACGCTCGTCTTGGACGTGGTGTTTGCAAAGCCGTGACCGGCGGGTTCGTCAATGCCTTGGGAGTGGACGTGGCACAATTATCAGTAGATGGTTCTTAAGATCCTATTCCGGCTCTTGGCGCTCGCCGTAATCGGCAGCTTCTTCTATTTCACTTACGACGAGTTCATGAACAAGCCTCGCCGCGACGCGGGCGACGCGGCGGCGGTCCAGTCGATGCGTACGATCATTACGGCGCAGGCGCGGTACAAGGACGGCTATGGGCGCTACGCCAGCACCCTCCGCGAGCTGGGGCCGCCGGACTATGGCCGCGCGGGCGGAGCAGGCGCCGCGAATCTGATTCCGACCGATTTGGCGTCAGGGCGGCGCTTCGGGTACGAGTTCAAGGTTCACGGATATGGCGGCAACTTTACTGTCAGCGCTGATCCGCTCGGGAAGCCCGATCCGAAGAAGATCCGGCGACATTTCATGCTCGACCCCAACGGCGCGATTCGAGTTAGCGAGACCGGTCCGGCGAAGCAGAGCTCGCCGCTGTTTCGAGACTGAAACGCTTCGATCCCATGCCGTTTTCGTTGGTCGAAAACCCTTGATCGGCCGGCGCGCCGGTTGTACGCTGGGAAGCCATGGCAAGAGGGCTCAACAAAGTGATGCTGATCGGCAATCTTGGCAAAGATGCCGAAACGCAATTCCTTCCTAGCGGCACGGCGGTCACCGAATTCGGCCTCGCGACGACGCGGCGTTGGAAAGACCAGCAGTCGGGCGAGTGGCGCGAAGAGACGGACTGGCACAACGTCAAGATGTGGCGTGGCGAGAACGTCGCGAAATACTTGCTGAAAGGGACGCAAGTCTACGTCGAAGGGCGGCTGCAAACTCGTAGTTGGGAAGGCCAGGACGGCCAGAAGCGCTATCGGACGGAAGTCGTTGCGGACTCAGGCGGTCTGATGCTACTGGGCGGCCGGGGCGATGATGGCGGCGGCGGGGGCGGGTCGTACGACAGGCCCCAACAGGCGCCGCCGGCCGCGCCCGCGGCCGCGCCGAAACCGGCCGATGATATGGGTGTCGGCGAGGACGACGTCCCGTTCTAGGCGACTGACGCCGCGGAGCCGCGCGCGTGAGCAAGCGGTTGGTCGAAGCTGCGAAAACCGCTCCCTCACGGTCGCGGCTCCGGGGTAAGTGGCGCCCGAGCCCGCTAGCGATACAGCGGGCTGGAGAACGGCTGCTCCTGCTGATGTTGCGGGTAAGGGTGGTTGTAGCCCGGGTAGGCGCCGCCAAAGGTCGGATCCGAAGGATCCCACCTCGGAATCATGTTGTGCTTCATCAGCCGCTGGCGAACATCTTCCGGATCGCGGTTGAGGATGGCGCAACAGAACTCAAAAGTGAATCCAGCGGTCTGCTTGCCGTTGATCCATTCGAGCGCGTCTTCGCGATAGCGGCGGGGGCCGCTGGTCGCGTCTTGAAGAGCTTGGATGAGGACGGTGCCGGCGAGGCGTTGGAGGGGACGATCTCTTGGAGAACGGTCGGCTTGAATGGGGTTGGGGGGGATGGGCATAGGCTTGTTTGAAAAAAACTCGCTAATTGCTGTATTTCCATGCTGACAAGCCGTAGGAACGATGTGAATGGCCCAACAGTACCGAAATCACCTAAGGGAGGGCGCCTATGAGCGGACCTTAGAACCGTACGACCTTGGGCGGAATCCTGTAGGACGCTTAAGGTGAAATGCTCGAACAGCGTGGCTGTGAAAGAGTCGCCTAATGCGCTCTGACGTGGCGTACGGCTATGCCGTGCCGCCTAGCAGCTATGCTGCAAGGTCCGGGTCCGAATCCGGCTTCGACAAATGGTCGCAATCCCGGAGACCTTGCACCACAGGTGCAAGGCGGCACGGCATAGCCGTACGCCACGTCGGGCCATTCGCCGCTATTCGTGGCGCAGGGCGAACCGGCGATTGACAATCCCAAGCATTCGGTCATCACCATGCGCACCAGTCCAAGCCGAGATGCGCCTAGCGAGGCTCGCACCGCCAGCTCTTTTTGGCGCTGAGCCGAGCGAATGACCAGCAGTGTCGCCAGATTGACGCAGGTGATCAATAGCAAGACGCCCACCATCGCGAGGAGGAAGTGGAGCGGTTGAGCGGCCCAATCGAGCAGGACGAGGCGCGACGGGTCTTCGACGGGCAGCAGGCGGAACCGGGCTTGGTCGGCGACCGTGAAGATGGCGGCCGCGGACCCGATGCCGAGGGCCAACGAGACGACAGCTGTGAGCGTGTTGCGAGATGAGCCGCGACTTCGCGCGCGAGGTCATCGTCGGCGCGGTAATTGCGGAAGTGCTGCTCAAGAATGGGGCGGATCCGAATCTGCGGCAGGAGGCGGGGTATGTGGCGCTGCATTCGGCGGCCATGCGGAGGTGGTCCGGGCGCTTGAGCGTGGGTAGACCGGAACCCGCTCCCTGGCGGTCGCGGCTCTGACGCCTGCCGACTGAAGTTTGACCCTCGATGTCAGAGCCGCGACCGCCAGGGAGCGGGTTCCGTAAGCTCAGTCGACGCTCAGCACCCCCACGGCGACGCGCTTGGGTACGGCCCCCACTGGGATTCGGTCGACGACTTTGCGTGTGTCGTTGTCGATCACGACAGTTTCGTCTTCGCCGGCGGCGGCGACGTAGACGCTCTTGCCGTCGGGTGTGATGGCGATCCAGTCGGGGTGCTCACCGACCTCGACCACGCCGAGCAGTTTGTAGTCAGGCAGCGAGTAGGCCATGACGCTGTGGTACCACTTGCTGGTTGACCATAGGGTCTTGCCGTCGGGGGTGATCGCTAGGCCGTGGGCGGGCGACCCCTGCAGCGTCTGCTGTTCTTTGTGGAGACCGGGCGGATCGGGGAGCTCGATTCGCTTGACGACCTTTCGTGTGGCGAAATCGACGACCGCGAAGCCGTGGAAGTCCGAGAGCTGGACGACGATTTCCTTGGTCGACCCGTCGGGGTTGGTCGGGAACGCCATCGGGCGGATGCCGGCGTCAAGGGTTAGGGTCCAGGCGATCGTGTCGGTGTCGGTGTCGATGACGCTGATCGTCTTCGCTGGGATCGCGCCGGCTACGGCGTATTTGCCGTCGGGGGTGACGTAGACGTTGTGCAGGCGTCCGTTCACGGGGACGCTTTTGACGTTGGTGAGCGACTTGGTGTCGATGATGTCGACGTACCCGGGGTCTTCCGCAATGGCGACGTAGACTTTCGTGCCATCGTTGTTGACGGCGACGTTGTTGGGACGGCCGCTCAGCGGGACTCGCTTGATCACCTTGAGTGTTTTGGCGTCAACGGCGTCGAGGGTCACGCGGGATTCGTTGGTGACGTAGATCATCTTCCCGTCGCGGGCGATGGTGATTCCGTGGGGGACTTCGATGTCTTCGATCATGCCGACGACGCCGTTGGTGATGGGGTCGATGACGTGGATGTTGTCGCCGGCGGCGTTGGTTTGGAAAACGCGAACCAGGCCGGCGGCCTTGGGTTTTGAGGAGGCTAGAGTCTTCCCGTTCACCCAGGCGGCTATGGTCCTCCACTCGGGGTCGTCTTGGGATTGGAAGTGCTTGCCGCCGGCGTGGTAGTTGTCGCCGCCGGCGTACTTGGCGAGCGGGTGAATGAGCATCTTGCTCTCGAGCGGTTTGCCGGGGACGACGAACTGGCTCCACATGTCGAAGTTCTGGCGCGACCCCTCATCGGACCAGCTGGAGTCGTTGGATTCGAGGTGCGCCAGCGGCGGGATGCGGTGGTCGTGGCAAGTGATGCAGCGGGCGTGGCCGGGTCGCTTCTTGAGGAAGATGGGCTGGACGCGCTCCTTGAAGAACTCGAAGTCGAGCTCTTGGGCGGACAGGGGGCATGTCGTGACGAGCAAAGCGGTGGCGAGGCTGATGGATTTGAGCATGGCGTTGGCCCTCCGGCGCTGCCATTGTAACGCTGTCGGCTAGGCGAGCGACCCCGATCTGAAGATCGGGGCTCATATACTGGGATTCGATGCGCTTGTTTGCCTGGATCGTGGCGATCTCGGTGCTCCCGGCCGGAGCGCTCAACGCTCTAGAGCGCGAGCCGAACGAGGTATTCGAGCAGCGCCGCCGCGCGCTGGCCGAGCAGGTCGATTCGCCTGTTTTGCTATTGGGCTTCACTTCAAGCGAAGGCCAGCTCGGCCGCTCCGGGTTCCGGCAGGAGAACAACTTCTACTACCTGACCGGGTGGAATGAGCCCGGCGCCGCTCTGCTTGTCGTCCCAGGTTCTGACGCCAAGCCCTACCGGGAGACGTTGTTCATTCCTAGGCCTGATCCGATCCACTCCGCATGGACCGGCGCTACGCTCGATCCTCAATCAGACGACGCCCGCGAGCGGACCGGATTCGCTGAAGTTCTGCCTAGCGGTGACTTGGAGGGACGACTTCGCCAGGCCCTCAAGCGCTCACGACGGCTGTATTCGTTGCTTGGAGCGCCGCCTGGAGGTTTGGGCGAACCGGTCAGACGGCAGCCAAACCGCTCTCGGATCGACCGTCTGGCGCCGGGCGCCCGCCTCAAGGAGATTCGCGAGAAGATCGAGCAGGCCCGCTACATCAAGTCCGCCGGCGAGCTGAGGCTAATCCAAAAGGCCATCGACGCCTCGGTCGCGGCGCACCTTGCCGCCTGGCGTCGCATTCGTCCAGGCGTGGCGGAGTACCAGGTCTTGGCCGCGATGAAGGCCGCCATGATCGACCGCGGCGCTTTGCGGGTGGCGTATCCGCCGATCGTCGGCGCGGGCCCCAACAGTGTGACCTTGCACTACTCCAAGGCCACTGGGACCCTCGAGGCGGGGGATCTGGTCTTGATGGATGTCGGCGGTGAGTATGGCCACTACGCGGCTGATATTACGCGGACGGTTCCGGCGAACGGCCGATTCGAACCGCGACAGCGCGAGATTTACCAGGCGGTGCTGGGTTGCCAGACGGAAATCATCGCGGCCGTGAAACCCGGCATGACCCTCAACGGCCAGCCGCCGAAGAGCCTGACTCAAATCGCTGGCGACTGCTTTGAACGCCAGGAGGAGGGGCTGTCGGCCTACTTCCTGCATTCGATCGGGCACCACGTCGGGCTCGACGTCCACGATCCGGGCGAATCGGTTGAGCTTCGCCCGGGAATGGTAATCACGATCGAGCCGGGTCTGTACTTGGCCGAGGAGGGCTTCGGGGTCCGGATTGAGGACATGGTCGTGGTCACAGAAGATGGGGCGAAGCTGTTGAGCGGAGCTCTGCCACGCACGGTTGAAGAGATCGAGCGCGAGATGGTTAGCGTCGAGGGCGCGTCTGAATAGGCAATGAGCCCCGAACGCAAGTGAGGGGAGGGCTGCAAGACGATTTCAGCGGACATTTGCACCCCTCACTCGCGTTTGGGGCTCATGGCTGTAGAAAGCAGGTTAGAATATGGGCGGAATGCTAGTTTTGCGCCTCGCCGCCGCCGCCCTCTTGGTTTCGTCTCTTCAGGCGGCGGAATCCGTTAGCTACTACAACCAGGTTCGCCCGATCATTCAGAAGTCCTGCTCGGGTTGCCATCAACCGGCGAACAAGCTGGGCGGGCTGGTGCTGACCGAGCATCCGGCGATTTTGAAGGGCGGCTCCAAGAACGGCCCGGCCGTTCGCGCCGGGGCGCCCGCCGAGAGCCCGATGATCGCCTACGTGACGGGTAAGTCCGAGCCTCGCATGCCGATGGGCGGCGAGCCTTTGCCGGCGTCCGACATCGCGATGTTGGAAGCTTGGATCAACGAAGGCGCCGTTGACGACACTCCGGCCGAGGCCCGAGCGCCGCAGGTCCCGAAAGAGCCGCCAACGTACACGCAAGCCCCCGTCGTGACGGCCATCGCCTATTCGCCCGACGGGAAGCTGCTGGCGGTCGGCGGCTATCGCGAAGTCTTGTTGCATCGCGCTGACGGGTCGAAGATCGAGGCGCGTCTTTTGGGGCGGGCCGAGAAGATCCATTCGGTCGCGTTTACCTCAGACGGCTCGAAGCTCATCGCGGTTGGCGGATCGCCGGTTCGTTTCGGCGAGATCCAAGTCTGGGATGTCGCCAGGCGCAAGCTCGAGCGATCGATTCTGGCGACTAACGACACGTTCTTCGGCGGGTCGCTCTCGCCGGATGGAAGCAAGGTCGTCGTCGGCTGCACGGACAACAGCGTCCGGATGTATGACCTGGCGACTGGGGAAGAGCTCTTCAAGGCCGGCCATCACGAGGACTGGGTGTTAGGGACTTCGTTTGGAATCGACGGCAAGCGCATCGTCACGGTCGGGCGCGACCGGGCGGCCAAGCTTGCTGACGCCGACACCGGAGCCTTTCGCGAGAACGTGAATCTCCTTCGAGATTCGCTCAACGCCGTGGTACGGCACCCACGGCGAGATTACGTATTGATTGGCGGCGAGGATCGCGTCCCGTACCTCTACATGATGGATCGGCCGCGGGCGCTCAAAATCGCCGACGACTCGACGTTGGTCAAACAATACGAAGAGCAGAAGGCCAGGATCCATGCCCTGGAATTCAGTCCCGACGGCGGTTGGATCGCGGTGGGCGGGATGAGCGACGAGGTGCCGATCTACGATGTGGAGACTGGGGAGCGGCGGGCGACTTGCTCGGACCTGCCGCCTGGGACGTTTGTGATCCGCTCGGCTCCTGATGGCAAGACCGTCGCGGTGGCTGGATTCGACGGGAATGTGCGGCTGTTCAACTCGGCCGACGGGTCGCTGGTCAAGAAGTTTACGCCGGTGCCGATCTCGGCGAGTGAGGCCGCGGAATGATGCGTACGCTTTCCACGCTACCGAGTGGCATTCTTCAGCCCCGTCAGGGGCGACATGACCGTAGCCCCGGGCGCGAGCCCGGGGTAACCACACGAGCTGGTGTCGCCACCGCCTCATCCAAACCCTCGGCATCGCGCCTGTGGCGCGATGCCGAGGGTTTGGATGAGGTTGGATCAGGCCGACTGTTTCGCTTTCCCACGGCTTGCGCCGTGGGCTACGGTTATGCCGCCCCTCACGGGGCTGAACGGCGCGGATTGGCATGCTGCGGACGTCTTCTTGCTTTAGTTCTGATTTCCTCGCTTGCATCCGCGGCCGGCCCCGCCCTCGCCCGCCTTGAACCCCCCGGCGCCCAGCGCGGCACGGCCGTCCGGTTGGAGTTGGTCGGCGCTGGACTCGATGGCGAGCTCAAGGTTCACAGCCAGGTTCCTGGGGCCATCACGCCGTTGACGCCCGAGGGGCCTGGGATGCGACGCCGGCCTTATCTGTTGGAGGTCTCGCCCGAGGCCCCCGTCGGCGCCTATCCGATTCGCGTCGAAACGGAAGAGGGCGTCTCGAACGTTCTCCTCTTCGCGGTCGGCTCGTTCCCGGAGACTGTCGAGGAAGAATCCGAATTCGAAGAGCATATTCCGCTTAACGATTCCGCTGGCTCGGCGCAGGGGATCACGCTCCCCGTGACGGTCAACGCCACCCTGAGCGGCCCAGACAAGGACGTCTACCGCGTTGACGCCAAGGCCGGCCAACGGCTCGACATCGAGGTCGAATCCAGCCGCATCGGCTCGGCGGTCGACCCGATTCTCGAAGTGCGCGACGCCGGCGGCCGCACTCTCGCGCGCAACAACGACGCCCGCGGGATCGGAACCGACGCACGAATCAGTTTCACCGCCGAAGGAGCCGGGCCGCTTTTCGTTTCGGTCCACGACGCGAGCTTCAAGGCTCAGGGCCGCAACCACTACCGCTTGAAGGTCGGCCAGTTTCAATACGCTGAACTTGCCTTCCCGCTCAGCGGCCGCCGGGGCGAGGCGACCCAGGTCGAGCTCAGTGGCGGCAGCCTCGCCGAGCCCCAAACCGTGTCGATTTCGGGAGATGGCGATTGGGCCGCCCTACAGCCGAAGGGCGAGCACGTGAGTAGCCCCGTCCGATTCCCGCTTACTCGTGAAGCCCATGTGCTCGAGAGTGAGGGGTCAACGCTCGAGCCCGAGGTGATCGTGGACGGGCGGATCGCGCAGGCCGGCGAGCACGACTCCTACACGCTCGGCGTAAAGGCCGGTGAAAGCTGGCTGATCCAAGCACGCGCCGCCGCGACGGGTTTTTCAGACCTCTACGCGTTATTGACGCTGAGGGACCAAAGCGGTAAGAAGCTTGGCTCGGCCGGCGATCAAGAGCCCGACGAACCGCTTTCGAACCTTCGTGTCAACAACGACCTGCCGGGCGACCCCTACCTCCTGATCGATATCCCCGAGGGCGTCGAGGAGCTCCAAATCTCGATCGAAGACCTGCTGGGCCGGGGCGGCGATGGCTACGGATACCAATTGAGCGCTCGCCAGCAGCCGGCGGACTTCACGCTTACGATGTTGACTCCTTACATCAACGTCCCGCTGCGGGGCTCTTCGACAATCACGGTCAATCTCGACCGGCGCGGCTACATGGGCAAGGTCGACTTGGAAGTCGAGGGGGCTCCCGAGGACGTCGTTGTGACTGGCGGCCACATCGCGGCGGAGTTTGGCGGCATGACGACCGCACGCGAATCGCGCCGCGGGCTGCTGACGCTTTCCCCGAAACCCGGCGCCAAGCTTGGGCCGATGGAGTTGCAAGTCTACGGCGTGGCGGTGAACGACAAGGGCGAGAAGATCCGGCGCAAGGCCGAGTACGCCGAAGCGATGGCGGCGACATACGGCGGGCTGACGGGCCGCGTGGCGGAAGAAGAGGCCGCCGTGCTCGAAGTGGTTTCGCCGCGGCATGTGCGGCTGATCCAGGGCATGACC
The DNA here is from genome assembly GCA_965247515.1 of Bryobacterales bacterium. Classification (GTDB taxonomy): domain Bacteria; phylum Acidobacteriota; class Terriglobia; order Bryobacterales; family UBA6623. The sequence goes on from OZ252029.1 coordinate 5,842,455, forward strand.
CACGACATCCAGTTCGCCTTTAGCGGCCGCCGGCCCGGTGTGCGGCCAACGGACGTGGTGAGTGTGACGAACACTCCATCGGTAGGAAATCTGCGCATCATCGGCGGCGGCAAGATCAAGAAGGGCGACACCAAGGGCGTTTTCCACCTCAACACGACGATGGGCACCCCCGCGATGACGTTCGACTTGCAGTTGACTGCCGACACGATGGTCGCGGGCCGGAAACAGACCATCGTTTCGCCGGCGATTGTGTTCGAAGTCGTGCAGGGCTACGAAGTCGACCCGCCGGCGGGTCCGGTGACGATTGAGCCGGGCAAGGAGGCCTTGATTTCGGGCCAGTTCCGCCGCGAGCCGGATTTCAATTCCCCGGTTACGATCAAGGCCAGCAACCTGCCGAATGGCGTGACGTGCTCGGAGGCCGTTCTCTCAGGTGAGGCGTCGCGATATAAGCTCGAGTGCTCCGCCGAAAAGGACGCTTCGGCGGGCGAGTACGCCGTCGAACTGGCGGCCACGTCCTACCTGGCTGCCCGCGATACCGAAGAAGTGCCGTATAATATTCCGCCGGTCGAGGCGGAGTTGAGGATCGGGGGCGCTAGAATGGCGGGTAGCCGCTAGAATCGAGGATCTGAAAATGCGTAACACGTTGATCGCACTACTTTTTGCCTGCTCCACCGCCGCGGGCGTCGAGGTCGCCAAGATCTCCGTCCAGCCGTCAGAGATTGTGGTCACAGCCGAGGGCCGGGCCGTGCTGGTCACGGGCGTGACGGCCGAGGGACACAACATCGACCTGAGCGCGGACGCGGAATTCACGGTCCAAGGCGACGGGGTGAAACTTGGCGACGATGGGCGCCTCTACCCGCAAAAGAAGGGCGTCACGATGATTCAGGTCAAAGCCGGCGGCCATGAGACGACGCTCAAGGCGACGGTCAGCGACCTCGAATCCTCGCGCGCGATCAACTTCATCCGCGACCTGATGCCCGTGATCAACAGAACCGGCTGCACCGCGGGTTCCTGCCACGGCTCGCAAGCGGGCAAGAACGGCTTCAAGCTTTCGCTACGCGGATACGACCCTGAGTACGACTACCGCTCACTGTTGTTCGACGTCTCGGGCCGGCGCTTCAACCGCGCGGCGCCGGGCGAAAGTTTGATGTTGACCAAGCCGGTGCAAGACGTCCCGCACGAAGGCGGCCTGCGTTTCGAGAAGGACTCGCGCTATTTCGAAACGATCTATAACTGGATCGCCGAGGGCGTCGCGTTTGGCGATCCCGAAAAGGATGATGTGGCTGAGCTCGAGGTGCTGCCGACAGAGATTTTCATGCCCGAGCCTGGTCTCGAGCAGCGGCTTCTGGTGACGGCCAAGTATCGCGACGGATCGATCCGCGATGTGACTCGCGAAGCCATGGTCGAATCGAACGTCCCGACGATTGCCGAAATTGCCGAAGTTGATGAAAGCTCGGCCGTGAAGGGTGTGCGAGTCGGCGAAGCGGCCTTGATGGTTCGCTACGCGGGTAAGTTCGTGACGATCCCGGTAACGATACTCAATTCCGAGCCCGGCTTTGAGTTCCAGAAGCTGACGCAGCTGAACTTCATCGACGAGCAGATCGACGCCAAGCTCGCCCGGCTCAAGATCCAGCCGTCGCCTTTGGCTGATGACGCGACCTTCGTCCGGCGCGTATACATCGACCTGACCGGCATTCCGCCGACGCCGGCCCAGGCGCGCGAATTCCTAGACGAACCCGAAAACTCCCAAGTGAAGCGCCGCCGGCTGATTGATTCATTGATCGGCTCCAAGGGTTTCGTCGATCACTGGTCGCTCAAGTGGGGCGACCTGCTACAGAGCAACCGTAAATTCCTCGGCGAGAAGGGCACCTGGGCGTTCCGGCAGTGGATCCAAGACTCGATCGCCGAGAACAAGCGCTACGACGAGTGGGTGAAAGAGATGCTGACCTCGGTTGGCAGCACCTACCAGAACCCGGCGACGAACTTCTTCCGGGTCAACGACGACCCCAAGCGCGCCATGGAGAACACGACCCAGATCTTCTTGGGCGTGCGCATGGTCTGCGCGCAGTGCCACGACCACCCGTTCGAGCGCTGGACGCAAAATCAGTACTACCAGCTCGCAGCGTTCTTTGGTGCGGTGGGCATCAAACCCGGCTTCAGCTCCGACGAGCAGATCGTCTTCCTCAAGCGCGACGACAACGAGATCAAGCATCCCAACAACGGTCAGGTCGTCGAGCCGGAGTACTTGATCGCTTCAGCGGGCGCCCCGCCCGTCGGGTCGTTGTCGGATCGACGCGAGGAACTGGCCGAGTGGCTGACTTCAGAGAAGAATCCATTTTTCGCCCAAGCGATCACGAATCGGCTGTGGAGCTACTTCTTCTCGCGCGGCATCATTGATCCGGTCGACGACATTCGTGCGTCGAACCCCCCGGTCAACAAGGCCTTGTTGGATGCGCTGGCGGACGACTTCGTGGAGCATGGCTTCGACCTGCAGCACGTCGTCCGCACGATTGTGAGCTCACGGACCTACCAGGCGAGTATCTCGACCAACAAGTGGAACGAGGGCGATGAGACCAACTTCTCGCACTTTATTCCGAAGCGGCTGGCGGCGGAGTCGATTCTCGACGCAATGACGATTGCTACGGGTTCGCGGCCGAAATTCGAGGAGGTTCCCGAGGACTTCACCGCGCAACAGCTACCTGACCCGCACGTGGGCCGGGGGGGATTTCTTGACATGTTTGGGCGGCCCGAGCGCGAGTCGGCGTGCGAATGCGAGCGCCGCAGCGACATGAGCTTGCCGCAGGCGATGAACTTGGTCAATGGTCCGACGCTGGCTGAGGCGATCGCGGATCCAGAAGGGCGGGTCGCCGAGGCGATTCTGGCGGGCAGGAGCGACCGCGAGCTGGTCGAAGAGCTTTACCTGGCCTCGATGACGCGCTTGCCGACGGCTACTGAGCTCGATAAGGCGTTGACGTATCTCCGTGGAGGGAATGGCCGCGCCGCGCGGGCTCAGGACTTGCTTTGGGCGTTGGTGAACTCGAACGCGTTCTTGTTTAATCGCTAAGTGGCGCCGATCTAGACAAGCCCGTGGACCGGCTATTCGGCGCAGGCCCAGCTCTCGTTGGATGTCGCCGAAGCGATCAACAGTTCTCGCATGCATTTTTGGTGTGCCTCCGTTCTAAATCCGCCCTGGAATGACAGGAATTCGAATCCCTTCGAAATCTACTTGCAGCTACACAGGCTTTCGCGGGGCGGCGAGCGACCTCCGGACGTCGCGAAACTGGAAGACCTTCAGATCAGCCTGCCGCGCTGGGCGGACAGCCTAAGGGGGCCCGGGATCGACCGGCATGTCTACTATGGCGTTAGGGCGCGAATCATTCACGCAAGGCCCGAGGATTTCCAACCGGTCATGTTCCACTTAGTTGAGATCCGAGATGCGATTGAGAAAGGACAGCCGCGGTTGGCGCGCATTCATCGAGCCAGTTTGTAAGGTGATTCCCCCCGAAACCCCGAGGTTCTACGAAACTCGCGCATCCGTATCAGGTTGAAGCCGGATATTCCAGTGGGCCGAACGTTCGGGCCGGTTGCGCTTCCGAACCCCCCGCCGCTCGATTTCCGACTTCCTCTGCTAGAGAGCGGGGTCGGCCTCATCGCTCTCGGAAGCGGCCTATGGCTAACGTTTCGACACATTCACGGATCTTTCCGAGGTCCCATGCTGTGCGGAATCGCCCTATTCGCTCTTCGAGATATCGTCAAGGCCGTCTCGCCGATGCTCATCGACAGTCTCGGGGGACCGCCCGACATCGAGCTCAGAGCGTTGGCGACCGAGCTTGGCGTGCTGTGTTTCGGGTACATCTTCATCCGCGAGCACTCCGCCAAGGTGCAGGCTGATTTCGAGCAACTCGAGCATCGCGTTCAGGACCGCAATACAGAGCTACAGGAAGCCCTCACGCAATTGTCGGAGGCCAATCGGCAACTGCGTGAGCAAACAACAATCGATCCGCTCACGCGAATCGGCAACCGACGGTTCTTCGACGAGGCATTATCGGTGGAATGGGCGCGCTCGGTCCGGGAAGACTCGCCGCTCGCCATCGCAATCATCGATCTCGACCGCTTCAAGCGAATCAACGATTCCTACGGACACCCGGTCGGGGACTCCTGCTTGGTGCGAGTAGCCGAGGCCCTATGCGCCGCGACCCGACGCGCTTCCGACGTTGTCGCCCGTTACGGAGGGGACGAGTTCATCGTCTTGCTGCCCGCGACCGACGCCAGCGGGGCCGAAAGGGTTCTCGAAAACGTGAGGACACATGTTGACGTCGCGAATTTCACCGGCGAGGAAACGCCCGACATCACCATTAGCATCGGAATCGCCTCGTGCCTGCCACGGGGCTCGGGTTCGCCGACGGAGCTGATTCAGAGCGCCGACGCGGGGCTGTATAACGCGAAACGCGCTGGCCGGAATCAGATCGCATCGAGCGAGCCGACGATAGCCTGATGTGGAACGTCATGAGCCCCGAACGCAAGTGAGCGGGTGCGGTGTTCGCGGGGCCGTCAATCACCGCACCCGCTCACTCGCGTTCGGGGCTCATGATTGCTCCCAGAAGGCGTCGCTGAGGTATTTGTCGGCCCCGTCGCAGAAGACCGTCGCGATCACGCCCTGGCGGATCTGCTCGGCCAGTCGGATCGCCGCGACCACATTCGCTCCCGACGATAATCCGACCAGCAGGCCTTCTTCGCGGGCCAGTCGCTTGACCATTGCGTAGGCGTCTTCTGTTTCGACGGCCACGTTTTCGTCCGCAAGCTCGCCATCGTAAATTCCAGGGACGAGAGCCGTCTCGAGGTGCTTGAGCCCTTCGAGACCATGAAACCCCGTCGCCGGCTGCATTGAGATCAGCTTCACCCGAGGGGCGGCCTCTCGCAAGAATAGCCCGACGCCCATAAACGTCCCCGTCGTGCCGAGGCCGGTGATGAAGTGCGTCAACCGCCCGCCGGTCTGGCGCAGAATCTCGGGTCCGGTGGTGTTGTAGTGAGCTAGCCAGTTTGCCGGATTGCCGTACTGGTCCGGGTAGAAGTACTTCGCTGGGTTGGCCAAATACTCAGCGCGGCAAGCCTCGATTGCGCCGTCGGTCTGAAGCGCCGGGTCGGTCAAGACCAGCTCGGCCCCGTAGGCTTTGAGAATCTTCTTGCGCTCCTGCGATGCGTTCGCCGGCAGGAACAACTTGACCGGGTACCCCTTGGCGGCGCCGATCATCGCGTAGGCGATCCCGGTGTTCCCACTGGTCGCGTCGACGATCGTCTTGCCCGGCGTGAGCTTGCCCGTCTCCTCGCCGTCGCGGATCATGTTGAGCGCCGGGCGATCTTTGACCGACCCGCCGGGATTGAAGTATTCCGCCTTGGCGTAGATCTCCACTTCAGACACGTGCGCGGCGACGAGGCCGAGCCGAATCAGCGGAGTATTGCCGATCTGATCCAGGATGGAATGCCCATCCGAGCGAATATTAGAGTCCTGCTGCACGTGAGCCGCGAGAGCGACGGAAGTCATCTGGAACCTCGATCCTATGGAATCCCCCGAAAGTCTGTCAACAAATGGGAGATTCCGTACGGATTGGATGCGGCTCTGCAATCGAAGTCGCGAAAAACTTGACGCGCCCGCCGGAACCGTGGCCGCATAGGAGTATGGCGGCTCTGACGTTTAAGAATGCAAGGGAGGTGGTCGAGCGGACGGTTCGGGATTTGAGCCGCCCCACGGCCGAGCCGATCCCCCTCGAAGAGGCTCGCGGACGGGTCTTGGCCCAGGACTGCGCATCGGATAGAAACTACCCTCCCTTCAACCGTTCCGCGCGCGATGGCTTTGCGGTCCGATCTCAAGACATAGCTGAAGTTCCGGCGCGGTTGAAGCTGATAGGCGAAACTCGCGCCGGCGAGCCGTCGAGGTTCACCGTGGGCCCTGGGGAGGCGGTCGAAATCATGACGGGTGCTCCGGGCCCGGCGGGCGCCGACTGCGTCGTGATGGTCGAACGGTCGCGCCGCGAGGGGGGCGACGTGATCCTAGAGGAGTCTTTGCCAGCGGGTCGCAATCTTATTTCCGAAGGCGCTGAATCCCGGCAAGGAGCGACCGTTCTGTCGGCCGGCATGGAGTTGGACTATCCGCAGATCGCTCTGCTGGCGTCGATCGGCAAGCGGATGGTTTTGGTCTACAAGCGCCCCAGCGTCGCGATTCTCTCGACCGGCGACGAGGTGATTCCGCTCGAGCGGGCGCCGGAACCCTTCCAGATCCGCAATTCGAACGCGTATTCGCTCGCGGCTCAAGTCGCTCGGCGGGGCGGGGAACCGCGCGTTCTGCCGGTGGCGCCCGATCTTCTCGACCAGACGCGCGCCTCGATCCAAATAGGGCTTGAATCCGACATCCTGCTGCTCTCGGGCGGCGTGTCGATGGGCAAGTACGACCTGGTTGAGCAGGTCCTTTCCGAGCTCGGCGCACAGTTGCATTTCACTCAGGTGTTGATCCAGCCGGGCAAGCCGCTCGTGTTTGGGCAGGTTGGCGATAAACCGATCTTTGGGCTCCCAGGAAACCCGATATCGACGATGGTCACCTTCGAAATCTTCGGCCGGATTGCGCTCGACCTGCTGGCGGGCCGGAGCGAGTCGACTCTGCCGTTTGTGCGTGTGCGGTTGGCTCATGATTTCCGCCACAAGCCGGTTCTGACGCGATTCTTGCCGGCCCGCCTCGAAGGCGCGTACGAAGATGCCCGGGTTCGTCGGATAGAATGGCAAGGGTCGGGTGATCTCGCGTCGATCGCCCAGTCGAACTGTTATCTGGTCGCATCGAATGAACGTGAATCGTGGGATCGTGGGGAAGAGATTGAGGTTCTGCCGCATTGACACGTTCGCCGACCTTTCGACGTGGCGCACGGCTATGCCGTGCCGCCTTGCGCTTGTAGCGCAAGGTCTCTTTTGTGCGGGCTACTGCTCAATGGATCCGGCAGATGTTCGGATGGCGATAGAGTGAAACGCCTCTCTCACTACGACGACTCGGGCGATGTCCGCATGGTCGATGTTGGCGAAAAACCCGCCACTCGGCGAACCGCGAAGGCTCGCGCATTCGTAGTTCTCTCCGAGGAGGTCCTGGGAAAGCTCCCCGAGAATCCCAAGGGAAACCCGCTCGAGATCGCCCGCATCGCTGGCATTCAAGCGGCCAAGAAGACCTCGGAATTGATCCCGCTGTGCCATCCTCTGCCGCTGTCGCATGTCGATGTGGAGGTCACCCTCAGCTCCAGTGGCGCCGAAATCGTGGCCAGCGCGACGACCACCGGCCAGACGGGAGTCGAAATGGAAGCGATGACCGCCGCGTCGGTAGCCGCTCTGACGGTTTACGATATGTGCAAGGCCCTCGATAAGGCGATCGAGATCTCCCAAGTGCATCTGCTCGAGAAGACCGGCGGCAAGAGCGGCGATTTCAAGCGCAACCCAAGTTAGCCGAAGGACATCAGACAAACCAATGGCGGCACCCCGAAAATATCCAATCCTGCTCGCGATCTGTCTGCTGCCGACGCTCGCCTTCGCGCAGTTCAACCCTTCCCTTGACGATGATGTCGATGAAATCCTGACGATCACCGACGACCCCGAGTTGATCAGGTTTCAGGCCGAAGTCAGCGTCGTTACGGTTCCCGTCGTCGTGAAGGGCCCCAAGGGCGTTTACGTCAACGGCCTCGAGGCCTACGACTTCGCTCTCTTCGATAACGGCAAGGAGCAAAAGGTCACCGGCTTTGACGTCAGCTTTCTGCCCATTTCAATGGTCGTGTGCATCCAATCGAGCGACCGCGTGGAAAAGATTATCGACCAGGTCCGCAAGACGGCCATATTGTTTACCGACGCCGTACTCGGCGAGTTCGGCGAATCCGCGGTAATCTCGTTTGACTCCCGACTCAAGATCCTCTCCGACTTCACTAGTGACGACAGGAAGATCGACCGGGCGCTCAACCGCTTCACCATCGGCTCGTCGGGAATCCGCACCAGCGACGCGGTCTACGAAGGTATCCGCATGCTGACCAAGCGACCGGAGAATCACAAGAAGGTGATCATCGTGATCGCCGAGGGGCTCGACAACGGAAGCTACATCAACCTGGGTGAGACCTTGCGGACAGCGCAGCTTCACAACATCACCGTCTACCCGATTTATCTGTCGACTCTGAAGGCGCGGATCAAGCGCCCGCCGCCGGTCCCGACCAGCCGAGTGCCTCCCGGTATCAACGTGATTCCAGTGGCTCCGGGAGCGCCGAACACGCCGACGACCCTCCAGCAAAGCCACTGGAACGCGACGCCGAACGTGCTCCCACTGCTCGCCGATCTGGTCATCGGCGTGAAAAACTTGGTCTTCAAAGATGCTCTGGCCGTGCTGGCCCGCGGCACGGGCGGCGAGGACTATAAGCCGATGACCGACGAGGGCTTGCAGGAGGCCATCGTGAATATCGGTGAAGACATCCGCAGCCAGTACCTGCTGACCTACACGCCGAACAACCTCAACGACAGCGGCATCTTCCACGAAATCGAGGTGAGGGTGCCGTATCCACGCGCGAGGGTCCGGGCTAGGCCGGGGTATTTTCGAGGACCGCGAGCGGTGCCGACCGGCGACCCGGTATTCGTCGAAAACTAGAGCGAGGCGTCGTAAGGGCGCGACATGTCGCGCCCTTACGCAAGCTAGCCAATCGTCGATGTTCCTGGCTGTGCTGTGATAGCCTATCGCCCATGAAGAGCGTGCTGTTTGTACTCCTGTCTGTTTCGTTGATCGTGTTCGGCGCAATGCCGGCCCTAGCCGCTGGACCCGCCGCGAAGGTCAGCGACTTGTCTTGGATCACCGGCCACTATGAAGGACCCATCGGCCAGGGAATGCTCGAGGAGAACTGGGTCGAGTCGAAGGGCGGCACGATCGGCTCCTTTGTCCGAGCGACCAACGGCGAAGGGGCCACGAGCATGATTGAGCTGATCGTGGTCGAAGAAGCCGGGGGTTCGTTGACCCTGCGGCTGAAGCAATGGGATCCCGGTTGGAAAGAACGCTACCGCGAGCCGCAAGTGATGGAGCTTGTCTCGATCGAACCCGGCAAGGTCGTCTTCAAGAACATCGGCGAGGGGGGCTTGCGGCAACTCGCCTACACCAAGAGCGGAAAGAGCTTCACGATCTCCGTGACCCCGCCCAACGGCAAGCAGCGGGACATCAAGCTGATGTCGAAGTAGCTCGCCCGGGGATGAGCAGACCTACTAACTCAGCTCTCGACTTCCGCCGCGAGTTCGAGACTCACATCAACTCGATCTTCCGATCGTGAGTGATGCCCTGCTAGTGTAGGTCGCCGTAAATAGGGTAACGAAAGGCCGCGGGCAGGAGCGGCAAGACTTTTCGCGCAAAGGCGCAAAGAACGCAAAGAAGCCTCGTGTTTTCTTTGCGTTCTTTGCGCCTTTGCGCGAACTTCAGTGCGTTCTCGATTGGCAATGGCCTTCGTGATAAGTTACGTTGAGTTTGGCGCACTACACTAGTACCTCTGTAAACGATTCCTGCACAAATCTGGCAGGATTTGCGAGAGGCTGCGTAGGGGCGTGACATGTCGCGCCCTTGATCTTGAACGGACGACCCAACATTGAAGGGCGCGACATGTCACGCCCCTACGCGCCGCTTTTCCGTCCTTCTCGGTTCCGGCTCGTCCGGGTCAGGGCATTGGCAGATGAGCGCTTTCGCTTGCTCGGGCGGGAGTGAACGACTTGGCCGGTGACGCCGATCGCACCTGCTCGAGCCAGAGGACCCCGTCGTAGGTTCCGCTGTTGCCGCGGGTGGTGACGAAGTCGATGTCGCCATCGCCGTCCATGTCGCGGGCGACGAACTGGTCGTACATGCCGCGCTTGCGTCGGCTGACGTTGTGGAGGGTCCACTCGGAGTCGGGGCTCGCGGGCTGCTCCCACCAGGCCAGGCGGCCGGTGCGGCTGTGGACGTTGATGTCGTCGCCGTCGTGGTCGCGCGGGTTCTGGCTGTATCCGCCGGTGAAGAGGTCTTTGCGGCCGTCGCCGTTGATGTCGGCTAGCGTCAAGCCGGTCGAGGTGTCGGGACTCAGGTCGCCGATCTTGTGGAGCGGCCACGGCGCGTCGATGTCCCCCGGCTGCTCCATCCAGCTGACGATGTAGGGCGTCTCTTGCTGGATGATGTCGAGCCGGCCGTCGCCGTTGAGGTCTTCGATGACCACATTCATGGTCGTGAGGCGCTTGCCGGTGAACATGTCGGGCTGGGGTTCGTTGCGGCCGCTGACGTCGATCGAGTGGTAGTCGAACTCGGGCGGTGAGCCGCCCTTATTTTCGAACCAAAACGAGCGCATCTCGAAGCGGCTGCCGGACAGGATGTCGAGGTCGCCGTCTTGGTCGAGGTCGACTGGGCGCGCGTTCATGGGGATCTTGATCTTAAGCAGCTCGTGCTCTTCCCATTGGTCGCCCTCGAGGGGGTTTTCAGGGAGTGTGAACCAGGAGATATCCTTCGGTGCGAATTCCGGAGGGCCTTCTTCCTCGGCCGGAAGTTGGTCGCCCTTGTTCGGACCCATCACTTCGGGCTTGCCGTCGCCGTCAAGGTCGCCGAAAAAGACGCGAATCCATGACCCGCGATTCTGCGTCCGGCGGGGGATTGTCCGGGGCCAGGCGCCGCCGCGGATCTCGGCCGCTTCACCCGGGTTCTGGAAGTAGATCAGGTGGGCAAGCTCGGTGGCGGCGACGATGTCGAGCCAGCCGTCGCCGTTTGCGTCGGCGACCGAGACGTCTTCGGCGGCGACGGCTTCATTGCCCTCGGCGAGGGTCGCGAGCTCCCACTTGTCGGGGTCGGCTGATCCGAAGGCCAGCCGGATGTGGTGGTTGTCTTCGTGGACGGAGATGATGTCCTCATGACCGTCTTTGTCGAGGTCGGCCATCTTGAGCCCGTCTCCGCCGCGGAGCTCGACGCCGCCGTTGAGGGCTTGGTCGTCGATGAGGTGTTCTTGCCAGGAGATGTACTGACCGTCGGGGGTTTGCGCGCTGGTTGGGGTGTCAGCGACCGTCGCGGGCTCGGCGCAGCCCCAGATCGAAACGAGAAACGCGGCGAGGCAGAAGGCTTTCATTCGTCAGCGATTCTAGCAGGGACTCGGTCCGCAAAAATTCTATACGTGGCGGCGAAGACCGGCAAAAATCGGCAGACTGGGTTGGGGCGGGGTCGGAAAGTGTGTCCTAACTCGAGACTACACCCTGCTGGATGGGCCCGAGGCTTGGAAGGGAGTCAAGTTGTTGAAAAGGCGGGTGAAAGTCTTCTCGATCGGCTTGTGACCGGGCGCTCCACTTGAAGATATGCGGCACATGTTGAGCGGGCCGAGGAGCTGACACCTACGTCGTGAAGGATCGGTCTTACTCCTGATTCAGCGGCTTTCCGGCCAAGAAAATCGCTCCTCAACACGACGTTTGTCCTCGCCGCGACCGATCCACGAGCGGCTAGAATTGATCCATCGTGGTCGGCCAAACCATTAGCCACTACAAGATCCTCGAGAAGCTCGGTCAGGGCGGCATGGGCGAGGTTTGGAAAGCTGAGGACACCCAGCTTCGCCGGACCGTTGCGCTGAAGTTTCTCTCCTCTGAGACCGTCGACAACGAGGAGGTCAAGGCTCGCCTGATTCAAGAGGCGCAGGCGTCGGCCTCGCTCGATCACTCGAACATCTGCCAGGTCTTCGGCATCCACGAAGAGAAGGGTGAGACGTTCATTGCGATGGCCTACATCGAGGGGCCGTCGCTGGCGGAGAAGATAAAAGAACGGCCGCTGCCGCTCGACGAGGCTCTGAGAATTGCCATCCAGATCTCTGAAGGTTTGCAGGAAGCCCACGAGAGGGGAATCGTCCATCGCGACATCAAACCGCAGAACATCATGCTGACCGCCAAAGGGCAGGTCAAGATCATGGACTTCGGCTTGGCTTCGCTGGCGGGTCGTTCGAAGCTCACTAAGAGCGGCACGACGCTGGGGACCCCGGCCTACATGGCCCCAGAGCAACTCGAAGGGGGGATGTCGATCGGCGTGCTGATGTTTGGGCGCTGGGTTGCGTTTTGTACGAGATGCTCACGCAGCGTACGCCGTTCGAAGCCGAGTACGAGCAAGCGATCGGGTACGGCATTCTCAACGAAGACCCCGAACCGGTCACTGCTAGGCGGAGTGGTTTGCCCGTAGAAATCGACGGGCTGCTGGGCAAGGCACTGGCCAAGGACCCGGCTGAGCGCTATCAGCATGCGGACGAGATGATCGTCGACCTCAACAGAGTCAGCAAGAAGCCGGCAGCGGCGCGATCGACGATCCTGCAACCTCAGGCTCCGGGCACGGCCGCCGGCGTGCCCGCTGGGACGCAGCCGGCTGTGCCTGCGCAGGTTACTCGACGCTCGCAACGAGCCTTGCCCATCGCGCTGTCGGCGCTACTATCGCTGGCCGTTGTTTTGCTCGTCCTCCAGGGGCTGCGCGGGCCGGCGCCGCCCGAGGCCGGCCCCTTACGCCGGTTTGCCCTGAGTGTGGGAGACGACCCAATAGCCAGCATGAAGATCTCTCCAGACGGTCGGCACATTGCCTACGTGACCCGTGTCGGTGGTGCAACAGAGCTGTGGATATGGGACCTGGATCGCAACGCACCGCGCCGAATCGAAGCCGCAGTCGGCGCTAATCAGCCATTTTGGTCGCCCGGCAGTGATTTTGTGGCCTTCGGTCAGTCGAGCGAATTAAAGAAGGTTTCCGTTGATGGTGGGCCGGCGACGACCCTTTGCTCCGTTGCAGGCGTCGTTTACGGAGGCGTCTGGAGCCCGGACGGGAAGACTATCATTTTTACCTTGCGCGCCTCAGGCGGCTCGGACCGGCTTTATGAGATGCCTGCTCAGGGAGGGACACCCAAGCTCTTGTTCGAGCCGGAAGGGCCAGAACAGGACAAAGTTTTCGTGTTCCCGAACTTCTTACCCACCGAAGGCGGCAGGCGCGGCCTGCTCTTCGCCGTGGGGACGACGCCGGATGAAGCCCAGATCGTGGTGCTGGACTTGGAGACTGGCCGGCGAGACGTATTAATTGCCGGAACCCGGCCTTTCTATTCTCCAACGGGCCACATTGTGTACGAGATGCGGCCTAGGCTTTGGGCCGTGCCCTTCTCAATTGAGAGCTTGACGACGGCTGGAGAGCCCTTCCCGATCGAAGAACACGCCGCCGCTCTGCCTAGCGTTGCGCTCGACGGCGACCTGGTTTACATAAGAGGCGCCTCAATAGATCTCAAGCAACTGACCTGGCGAGACCGGGATGGGGGAAAGCTTGGGGTGATCGGCCCGCCCCAGCAGGGTGTTGGAATGCCGGTTCTGTCTCCGGACGGTAGCCGGGTAGTTGTCCGAGCCTTTGAAAACGACAATTTTGATATTTTTGTTCACGAGGTCGCTCGTAGCCTGAAGCGCCGGATTACTTTTGACTCGGCGGAAGACGACCGACCAGCCTGGACGCACGACGGGGAGCGAGTCATCTACTCCTCCCCCTTCGACGGGAATGTTGATGTTTTCACTCGGTCCGCGGACGGAAGCGGGGAGGTTGCCGAGCTGCTTGCAAGCCCAGAAAACGAGTATCTATACGAGTGGAGCAGTGATGGCAAGTATGCGGTCGGAACCAGCCGAGGCCGACTTTGGTATTTTCGGGCGACCGAAGCCGGCAACGAGCATGAAAGGACTTTCTTCCTCGAAGGCGAATTCGATGCAACGTCGCCTGATCTATCCCCTGATGCTCGATTCCTGGCCTATGAGTCGAACGAATCGGGCCGCTATGAGGTGCACGTCCAGCCCTTCCCCGAGGGGGGCAGCATTACGCGGATCTCGACCAATGGAGGCAGCCAGCCTCGCTGGAGCCGCGACGGTAAGGAAATCTTCTACGTCGAAGGCGACACTCTGATGGCCGTTCCCGTCAACCTCAGTTCTTCGTTTTCAGCTGGTAAGCCACAGAGACTCTTCGACGGCGGGGGCGTTTTCCGCGGGCGTGGCCAGCGATACGACGTTGCTCCCGATGGCCGGCGCTTCGTGGTCGCTGAACTGGTGGAAGCCGCGCCGGAGTCGACGGTTCACGTTGTCTTGAATTGGTTCGAAGAGTTCCGCGACCGCGACTAGGCTCTAAATGAGCGGCTTGGCACTCCTCAGCACGTAGATAATGTGAAAATCGCTTTGCGACTTGGTTCCATCGTGGCCGCGAGTCCACCCGAAAACGACTCATCGGAGCAGTCCGGCGGATAGATATTTAGAATTATTTTCACGCTGACCCAACGACCGCCTGAAATCGCCCGAAGGACTGTAAACAGGGGCTTAGAGCGCTCTAGAAAGGGTTTAGACAGGCCCGCAGACGGTCATTCAAGCGAACGCTTGTTCACACCAGTAATCACTGAAGACCGTTGGAACCTGGCATCTTTGCGTATTTGCCGACACGATCAGGCAACGCGGAGAGCGCTAGCTCCAAGTCAACTAGTCAGGATCCGCTCCTCCTCTATCGGACTTGCAATAGCAGTAGCGGCGATGCCGAGTTTGCGCGAGCCGTGGTCTGCTGGGCATTCGAGCCGGCTGAGTTTTCCATGTACTAGCGCCGTACAATCGTGTACAGTCTAAGAACCGTGTGTTGGCCCCGCCTGTTACCAAGCGCACCCAGCACCGCCGCATGTATCGCGGTTCTCGCCGGCACGCTTCCTCTAGTGACTCTCGGTTTTCGCGGGGGCTCGCCGCCCGGGTTCGCCGGGGCTCCAAATGAGCAGAGCTGTTTCACGTTGGGTTGCCACCGTACCGCCGATGCGACTCTGATTGAGGATTCAGAGTCGATTTCCATCAGTTTTCCTGGCTCCAGCGACTACCAGCCCGGAGTGAGGCGGAGCCTGATGCTCCGCATTGAGGATCCGCTGGGCGTCGTCTTCGGGTTTCAGGCCACGGCTCGCGACGGCACGAACGCGGCCGCGGGTGAGTTAATCTCGACCGATGCGTCCACACGCGTCGAGGCCGCCAACGCGGCGCAGTACGTCGGCAACAACTTGATACCCCGCGAGGACGGCATGTTCTCGTTCGATTGGGTTCCCCCGGCAACCGACGTCGGACCCGTCACGTTCTATGTCGCCGCCGCGGCCGCGAACGGCGATCGCAGCAGCTTTGGCGACCGCACGCATCTTCGGGAGATCACGATTAATCCGGCGGCGCCACCGCCCGCGCCGGCGATTGGCGACGGTGGAGCCGTGCACGGAGCGACGCTCACCGCCGCCCCGGGCTTTTCGCCGAATACATTCGGCAGCTTGTTTGGAAGCGACCTAGCGCTGACGCGCGAGACTTGGGATTCGTCGTTCGTCGACGGAGTGGCGCCGACTTCGTTGGGTGGCACCCAAGTGCTGGCTAACGGCAAGGCGGCGTTCATATCGTTCGTTGATGACGGTGATCTTTCCGGTCGCGGCTTCGATCAAGTGAATTTCCTTTGGCCCGAAGATGAGGCCCGAGGACCGGTAACGCTGGAGGTCGTTACGCCTGGCGGACGTAGCGCGGCGGTGATCGTCACACTTCAGGACTCGGCGCCCGGGTTTTTCCCGTTTGACCCACAAGGCCGTCGCTTTGCCGCTGCTATTCAGAACGATGGTTCGGCGTTTGTGGCCCCGGCTGACCTCTTCGGCGGAGTTGATCTCGGTCGTCCGGTACGGCCCGCGATGGCAGGGGACATTGTGGCGTTCTTCTTGACAGGAGGCGGCGCCACGGACCCCGCCGTGCCGGCGGGCCAACTCCCGTCGCCCGGGACGGTCGCGCGTATCGCCGCGGCGGTGCGGGTGCTTTTCGGAACTACGGAGGCGGAAGTGCTGTTCGCCGGTCTGTCGGGCTTCGCCGGCGTGTATCAAGTTGTGGTGCGTGTACCCAACGTTGGCGCCGGGGAGCATGAACTTGTCGCTGAGATAGGCGGTCGACGTTCGCCTGCCGGGCTCTTCGTTCCGGTCATGTGAAGGAGGGGAAGGAAGAGTCTATGTTGCCATCGACGGCCCTCCTTGGAATTAGCCCATGGCTCGGCATGGCTATGGTCGCGTCCTGCCTAGCCATGCCTCTAGCAGCCTCGAGCCACCGCGAGGCGCCGGCAATAACGCGCAGTCCGCAGGTCGATGGCACCGACTTCTACATGTTCCGCAGCTATGAGGCGGGACGTAGCGACTTTGTGACCCTAATCGCCAACTACAATCCCCTTCAGGATCCGTTCGGGGGACCCAACTACTATCCTTTGAGTCGCGACGCCCACTACGACATCCACATCGACAACGACGGCGATGCGGTGGAGGACATAACATTCCGGTTCCAGTTCTCGAACAATGTGGGGCCTTTGGGGTTCCGGCTGGGACCCGACGATACCCCGGTGTTCGCGCCGCTGACGTTGCTGGCGCCGGTGGAGGCCGGAGCCGACTTGACCCTCGCCCTAAACGTTGAGCGACCTTACTATGTGCGTGTTGTTCGTGGTGCGCTGGGGAGCGAAAATCGCGAGGAGCGTTTCGTCACGGAATCGAACGGGGGCTCGGCGCAGTTCGAGAGGCCGTTCGACTACGCGGGCGAGAAGTCGTTCCCGGACTATGAAGCCTATGCCGCGCAGTATGTCTACAACGTGTCGATTCCGGGCTGTCCGCGGGACGGCCGTATGTTCGTCGGCGCTCGGAAGGAGTCGTTCGCGGTCAACCTGGGTGAAATTTTTGACCTGATCAATCTCGACCCACTCGGAGCGCCGGACGAGAAAGCATCGGCGATTGAGAACAAGAACATCACCGGCATCGCTCTGGAGATTCCCGTCAACTGCCTGGTGGGTGACTCCGGCCCCGTCATCGCTGGATGGACGACGGCATCGCTGCCTCGAAATCGCACAAGCCGCGACATCGAGCCGACGAACGCCCTCGCCGAGCGCCGGGTCGCCTCCAGCGGCTTCGAGGTTCACAGCGGCGACTTCGTGCAGGTGTCGCGGCTCGGTAATCCGCTGGTGAACGAGGTTGTGATCGGGCTTCCGGACAAAAACTTGTTTAACGCAAGCCACCCCAGCGGAGACGGTCAGTTTGCGTTGTACGTGACCAACCCGACCCTGCCGGCGCTGATCGAGATGTTGTTCCCGTCGGCTCGAGCGCCCACGCGTTTCCCCCGCGGCGACTTGGTGGCGGCCTTTTTGAGCGGTCTCGACGGCGTCAACGCCAATGGTTCGACCGCCGAGATGTTGCGACTGAACACGTCGATTCCGCCGGTCGATTCCGCGCGGCAAAACAACCTGGGCGTGATCGCGGGCGACAACGCCGGCTTCCCCAACGGCCGCCGGCCCGGCGACGACGTTGTGGACATCGCTTTGCGCGTCCTGATGGGACGCCTGTGCCATCTCGGTTTGGGGCTGTGCGACCCGGCCGACGCGCCGGCGGGAATGTTGGACTTCACCGATCAGACGATTCAGAATGCCGCGCAGTTTGACGACGTGTTTCCGTATCTCAAGACGCCTCTGCCGGGGTCCGTCCAATGACAAACACGAACCAGCGCCGCCTGTTCCGATGGAGCCTCCTGGCCTTGGCCGCCGTTTTCGGCGTGCTCTCCGCGGCGGCCTCCAGCCACCGCGAAGCACCGGGGATTCTGAGCTCACCGCAGGTCGATGGCACCGACTTCTACATGTTCCGGAGCTACGAAGAGGGCCGCGACGGTTTTGTCATGCTGATCGCTGACTACAACCCACTGCAAGACCCCTACGGCGGGCCGAACTACTTCCCTCTAGACCCCAATGCCGCCTACGACATCCACATCAACAACAACGGAGGCGACAACCCCGACGGCCAGATCACCGAGGACATCACTTTCCGTTTTCGCTTCACCCAAACGAGCCCCTTCCTCACCGTTCCCGTGGACGGCCAAGACATCGCCGTTCCTCTATCGAACATTGCTCCATTCGGCGTCGGGTTTGGCGGGATGTTGAACCAGAATCGCATCTACACCGTAGAGCTCATCCGGGGCGACGTCACAAATCCGACCTCGCGTACGCTCGCGACGAACCGCGGGACGGGTGGAACTTTTTTTGGATATCCCTTCGACAACGTTGGCGAAAAGTCGATTCCCAATGGTTATGCGGCCTACGCCGACACGTTCATTCATCCCATCGGCATCCCCGGTTGCGACGACGGCAAGGTGTTCGCCGGCCAGCGCAATGAGCCCTTCGCGGTGAACCTTGGAGAGGTTTTTGACCTGATCAACCTGGATCCCGTTGGCAACCCTGACGCCGAACGCTCCGACACGGCCGACAAGAACATCACCAGCCTGATTCTGGAAGTACCCACCGACTGTCTTACCGGTGGCGGCTCCGGCATCATTGGCGGCTGGACCACTGCACGCCTGCCCCGCGATCGCACGCTCACTGATAACCCGACCTACGACGACCCCGACCAACAGTCCGGCGATCTCGTGCAGGTCTCGCGTCTGGCCAACCCGCTCGTGAACGAAGTCGCCATTGGGCTGCCTGACAAGAACCTGTTCAACGCCTCCCACCCGCGGGATGATGGGGCGAACTTCCTGCAATATGTCACCAACCCGACGCTGCCCGTCCTGATTGAGGCTCTCTTCGGGGTCCCCGCGCCGACCAACATCCCGCGCAACGACCTGGTCAAGCTGTTCCTTACAGGCTTCCCGGGGCTGAACGCAGACGGCTCGGTGGGAGAGGTCATGCGCCTGAACACCGCCATTCCTTTCACGCCGTTCTTCTTGCAGAACAACCAGGGCGTGGCCGGCGGCGACAATGGGGGCTTTCCCAACGGTCGGCGGCCCGGCGACGATGTCGTGGACGGTACGCTGCGGGCGGCAATGGGCGCTTTCTGTTTCGTGCCCGACCCAAACGCGCCGCCCACTGGCGACGAGTACAATGCCA
This sequence comes from Bryobacterales bacterium, assembly GCA_965247515.1. Classification (GTDB taxonomy): domain Bacteria; phylum Acidobacteriota; class Terriglobia; order Bryobacterales; family UBA6623. The sequence continues at coordinate 5,861,371 of OZ252029.1, forward strand.
CCCTGTTGGGCCCCAACGTCGTGCCACCGGTCAATACCAACGCCATGGGTACCTGCGTGGGCGGGCTCAACGGGAAAAACTTTTTTGCCACCTGTAATCACAACGTCCGGAACGTCATCCGCGGTTCCTTCCGCCAGGGTGCGCTCGGGGAAGAAGGGCCCGAGATCTGTAGAGACGCCACGGGGCCGGCGCCGGTCGTGTTTGCTAATTGCTTCCTCAGTCCGGAGGAATTGGCTGCACTCCTGAGCGACGACACTTACATCGAGCTGAGTACCATCAACAATCCGAACGGCGAGGTCCGCGGCCAGGTGATGGCGCCGAGGCCCCCGTCGCTCGGCATGTGCGATCCCGCCGACGCGCTTGGGGGCAACTCGCCGCTAACGGACGGCGCCTACCAGGGCCCCGACCAGTTTGATGACGTCTTCCCGTATCTGAATACGCCGCTCCCCGGCTCGCCCAACGAACGTAACGAACGCACCGCCAACCTGATCGAGGATTGGGTGGCCGACCCGCCAGTCGGTGATTTTCGAGGTTGGGCTTCAATGAAGCGCACAGAGAGCGAGGACCCCGAATTTGAAGTGATGGTACGGACTAACGTCGACCCTCCTTACACGGTCAATATCCTCTCACCCTGGGCGGCCCGTTGGGTGATAGGCTATGGTTCTTCCGGGTGGACCAGCCGGGAGAGCAGGTCAAACTCCTCAAACAGGAGGATTACGTGGGAACCGACCCACTTCCGATCTTCGCGGACGGTTTCGAGTCGGGCGACATAAGCGCCTGGAGCAGCGTGACCCCTGGCACAGGCTCTCTGCGCGAAGAGCCGAATCGCGTGGACCAACTAGCGCCGGTCATCGCGGGTCCGTTCCGTTAAGCTACGTGAGTGCGGTTCCGACTCGCGGTCTTTCCTCTCTATCTGACGTCAGCCGGCGGCTCATGACTTCTGGTTGAGCGCCCAAGCCGGGAAGCGCGATCACGTAAAGATGGGTCGCAGAGGTGATCTCCTCTCGTAGCGAAAACGACCCGATTTCGACGCTACGCCGTAGCGCCCGACGGCCGTGGTTTCGTATTCGCCTGAAGCCTCTCGTCACCCCGCCGGCAATCCGAGTCGTCGGAAACTGCCACGAGGAGCTCCGCGAGCGCGAATAGCCTAACACCAAACCGCAGCAATGACTTAGGGGGCATCCGCCCGAACATGGCGTGAAATCCGACTTGATCGAGTGATCCCGTCTTCTGAGCGGCTCACGACGCTCGGAGGTGCAATCTCAGCGTCTTGGTCGGAACTAGCGCGCATTTTTCAGCACCTGACGGCGAAAGCACGCAATAGGCCCGCCACTACTTCGTTGCGCTTGGTCACCGTGCTCAACGTACTGTCAAGTACGCCCCTTCACATCCAGACAAGCCTGGGCGCTAACCGGCGCGCGCCTCGTATTGACGGGCCTCTCACGCACTTTCGCCCGCCACGTGGGTGGAGTCGAGGACGGGCGCGGTGGCTTTAGGCGGAGGGAGTAGCTGTTGCTGGCCGCTTTCGCCTTGCGCCAGTGTCTCAGTCTCCGCCTTGGCTCCGTTTCCCGTCCCCGCTCATCGAACCGGACGTGCGGATTTCCCGCATCCGGCTCTCCGACCGGCTTCACCTCATCGCTGTCGCAGGCGGCGGCCCCAGTTGCGCCCCGCGCAGGCGCAGCACGCCCATCTCCTGCTTCGCTTTGAGGCAGAGCTTGCGCCCGAGCTTCCGGATCCTAACGGCGTTGCTAGGCTTATCGCCAATCGCCTCGTCCTCTCGCTCGTTGACAAGCATGCCGGAAGTCAGGGCCCCTCGCTCCACAGGCATTACCCTGCTTCTTCACTACTACGGCCCTGTCCGACTCCCCGCCGCGGCCGCCGCCCTGTAGGCGACGTTTGGAGTTGCGACCTCCACCGCACCGGGCCTCCCGCCTTTGACTACGAACCCCCTTCACCGTCATGCCGCGCCCACTACCCCGGCGGACCCAACCGGTGCATGCGTCGGTCGCTTCCCGGTTGCTGCGGCCTTCCCCGTTTCTCAGGCGGGTCGGCGTCCGCAACTTCACTTTCGAGGCCTGCTCAGGCATACTGCGCGTTACGGCCTAACGGCTTGCTCGCCCGGCTTACCCGGACTTTGTCGCGAGGCTTCAGCTCGACCCGTTACCGGACCACGCTGCTCGCCAGCTTCGATGTCGACCGACATCTTCATCGGCGGGGCCTTTCACCCCGCAGGGTGTTCGCGCCAGTACGGCGCACTGAGAAATGCGGGCTAGCTAGCGCCAATACTCTTCACTTAAGGCCAAAAGTTGGATTCGAGCCCGCCTACGGGCGTCACAATCATAGCCCAGGGATTCATCCCTGGGTCGCGGTTTGGGCGCCGCGGGTTCGTTCCCCTCTGTGTGCAATCCGCGCCTGAAGGGCGCGGATTGCACACAGAGAGGTGGCAGAGGGGGCGCGGGAGCTTCCAAGTCCCAGGGATGAATCCCTGGGCTATGATTGTCGCGCCCTGTGGACGTTTGAGCGGACGCTTATTGCTCGAATGCGTCGCTAAGTGAAGAGTATTGGGGCTAGCGCGGGCCATTGCGGCCGGTTCGCCCCAAGGCCCTATCGTTTTTACTATTGATTTAGCGGCTTGCCAGCCAAGAAAATCGCTCCTCAACACGACGTTTGTCGCCGCGACCGATCCACGAGCGGCTAGAATTAATCCATCCTGGTGGGCTCAACCATCAGTCATTACAAGATCCTGGAAAAGCTCGGGCAGGGCGGCATGGGGGTTGTGTACAAGGCCCAGGACACCAAGCTCGGCCGGGTCGTGGCCCTCAAATTCCTTAAGGCCGACGCTCTCGACGATGAGGAAGCCAAGACGTGCTTTCTCCGCGAGGCGCGAGCCGCCGCCGCACTCGATCGTTCCAACGTTTGCTCCATCTACGACGTCGACGAGGAGGACGGCCAAACTTTTCTGGCGATGTCGTTCGTCGAGGGAGAAAGCATACGCGGAAAAATCAGCAGACGTCCCTTACCGGTCAATGAAGCGCTTGACTATGCGATCCAAGCCGCCCAAGGTCTACAGGAGGCCCACTCGAAGGGGATCGTTCACCGGGATATCAAGAGCGCCAACCTGATGGTCACGCAGCAGGGCCAGGTCAAGATCATGGACTTCGGTCTGGCGCGGCTGGCGGATCAATCCCGACTTACCAAGACGGCCACCTTCCTCGGGACTCCGGCCTACATGTCGCCGGAACAGGCTCAGCGCAAGCCGGCGGATGCGAGAAGCGACATCTGGTCTCTCGGGGTCGTGCTCTACGAGATGGTCAGTGGGCGGCTGCCGTACGAAGGTGAAAACGAGCACGGCGTCCTTTACGGCATTGTCAGCTCGGAGCCGGAACCCCTGACAGCTCTTCGGGTCGGCCTGCCGGTCGAGCTGGACCGAATCGTCGGCAAGGCGATGGCCAAGAAGCCCGAGGAGCGCTACCAGCACGTAGAGGACATGCTGGTGGACCTGCGGAGCTTGCGCCGAACGCCAAAAGCGAGCGGCGTCAGTCGTCGTCGCCGACCGGGGCTCGCTGCCGCATTGGGCATCGCCGCCGCCCTACTGTTGGCCGTGGCTTACCTGCTGTACACGCGCAGCCGGCCAGCGCGGCCGCCCGATCCCGCGCGCTTTGAACAAATCACCGCGTTCAGCGACTCCGCGGTTCAGCCGGCCTTGTCCGCCGATGGTCGCATGGTGACTTTCATCCGCGGACGCGGGACATTCACCACGGCGGGCCAGATCTACGTCAAGCGGCTCTGACTCCTTGAGACAGACGCTAACCACGGGCGTCAGAGCCGCGACCACAAGGGAGCGGGTTCCGCAAGACTTAAGCTACAGCCGGCTGTTAAGTAAGAGTATTGGGGCTAGACGACTAGCATCGACCGCATCGACCAGGCCTCGGCGCCGCACTTCGCGCTCCTTCCGACGCCGGGTTCCGCGGCGGCAAGCTGGTACGACCAAGCGGCGCAACGGAGGTGTCGATGATGCGAATCAGCGCACTGTGTCTCTTGCTATCGACTGGAGTGAACCCCAAGCGTGAGACAGTCGAAATCGGGACAGGTTACGATTCACCGCAAAACGCTTGCCTTCTTCGCTGTATCGTCGCACGCTGGTCCTAGCCGGGGAAGCGGAAGCGGGCTCTGCTGGAGAGCAACCCGCCAAGGAATACCCGGCCGCAAACTCATCAAGACGATGAGCGCCGGGGGCGGCCGCCAAGGTCGCTCCCGGCTTCTCCAACGCCGGCGATGTCTCCCTGCCCGCCCAGGGCCCATCGGATTGATAGATTTGCCTATGCCTCTCAAAACTCATACTTCGGATTCCTCGCTGCTGTTGCCGCCGGCCGCGCCAGCGCTTCAAACTCCGCCGGCGGACGATATCCCAACGCCGAATGCAGCCGGCGTTGGTTGTAGATCTCATCAATGAACTCGCCGATCGATGCGCGCGCCTCGTCAAGCGTGCGATAACGCTGCAACCAAACCTCCTCCGCCTTCAACGTCTTCATGAAACTCTCCGCCCGCGCGTTGTCGTAGGGGTTGCCGCGGCGGCTCATCGAGATGATCGCGCCGTGCTGCTCCAGCAGCTCGACATAGGCGCTCGAAGCGTACTGTACGCCTTGGTCGGAATGATGCATCCACCCCGCGGCAGGGCGTCTGAGCTCGAGCGCATCGCGCAACGCCCCTACAGCCAGCTCAGCTTTGAGCGTCGTCCCCAGCCGCCAGCCGACCACGCGTCGCGAGTAGGCGTCCAACACCACGGCGAGGTAGACGAACGCCTCGCGCAAGCGAATGTAGGTGATATCGGATTGCCACAACTGATCGACGCCGTCCACATTCAGGTGCGCCGCTAGATTCGGATAAACAGGTAAGAAGTGGTTCGAATCCGTTGTTAGCACGAAGCGCCGCTTGAGTACCGCCAGCAAGTTGTCCTTACGCATCATCCGCAGGACCTTTTTGTGATTGACGAGGAAGCCTTGGCGGCGCAGCTCGGCCGTCACGCGGCGGTAGCCGTAACGACGATTCTCGAGCGAAATCCGCTGCATGCGGTCACGCAATTCCATGTCGCACTCGGCGGGCGACGACACGGCGAGCCGGCGATAGAACCCGGCGCGATTCACGCGTCCGAGCTCGCAGGCGTGTTCGACGCTGAGCGAGCCTTTGGCGCTGATCTGCTCGACGATGGAGTAGATCCGCTCGCGCCACCGGCGTCGTTGGTCGGGGCTGCGAGGTTCAAGGCGCGAAAGGCTTGTCCGAAAAAATCGAGCTCTGCGGCTTGTTTGCCGAGCAGTCGTTCGAGCTCTGCGATGCGTTCGTCGCGCGGATCGCGAGGGATCTTGGGCGGCGCCGAGCGGCCGGGTTTCGGCCGGCCTCGCCGCCGGCTCAAGCCGTTGACGCCTTCCTGGCGATAGGCGTCCCGCCAGCGGTACAGCAGGCTGCGCTTGACGTCCAACTCGCGGCTTAGCGCTGTGCCGCTCTGGCCGGCTAGGAGCCGCCTGGCGGCGGCTTCCTTGAACTCCACCGTGAACTCCCGCGGCTTGCGCGGCTTGAGACTTTCCATCCTGGACTCCTTTCCATTCGCTGAAATTCGTCCCAAATTTCAATGTCTCATTTTTAGGGTTCACTCCAGTCGCACGACGGGGGACGCCATGTGCGGTGGGCGAAAAATGGCAACGAGATCTTCTACGTCAGAGGCCACACGCTCATAGCCGCTAGCGTCAGAGAGGATCCGAGCTTCTCGGTGGAGGGTGAAGAGGAGCTGTTCGTGATACCCGAAGGGCGCTCCTCCGCCTCGCACATGTACGACATATCCGCCGACGGGCAGCGTGTCGTGGTCGTGGAGCCGGTGGGGGATTCGCCAACTCCGACGATTCACGTGGTCCAAAACTGGTACGAAGAATTCCGAGACCGCGAATAGCCTAACGAATAGAGCAGAAAGGATTTAAGTGCAATTCTCCGGATTGGTGTCGTGAAATCCCGATGTCATGCGAAAATTTGGCCTCGCTGCAGCCGATCCGAACGTCCTCAGCGTGCGGCAGCCCATCTAACCGCCACCCCATAAGTCGCTTATGTAGTACCCGGCCTAATCCGTTCGACATATTTACAAGGCTTCCCGGGTGCTCCACATTCGTAGAAGCCTGTTGTCAAGGCGTTCTAGATCACTCATGCCGATTGACACAGGCACGCTTGACGTTCTGCGTTCTTTAAGAGACCGCACCATCAGCTTGACCCTAGGGAGACCCCGCTGTGAGGAATAACAATATTGTTTCGGACTTTCATCGAAGCGGATTCCGCGCAGCGATGATCGTAGCGATTTGGGCGCTTGGAGGTTCGCCGCTTCAAGCTCAACGAGTTGTTCCCGCCGGAGCGCAAGCTCCAGCAGTTGACTTGTCTCAAGGAAGCGCGGCCAGCGCCCCGGGTCGATTCATCGTGCAGTTCCAGCCCGGCAGCGCCGCAAGCCAGCGAGCCGCGGCGGTAAGTCAGGCAGGCGGGATCGCGGCTTCGGCTTTGGATCTGATTGACGGGTTCGCAGTCAGCCTGCCCAACGCAAATGCAGTCGCGGCCCTGCGACGCAATCCTCTGGTGACCAATGTTTCGCCCGACCATGTGCAAACCACCGCGGCCAAAGGAGGCAATGGCGGCGGCGGGGGCGGCAAGCCCGGCGGAGGCGGCTCCGGCCCGGACGGTGAGATCCAGTTCGGCACGCGCCAGATCATTCCGCTCGCAGTGCAAAGAGTCGGCCCGCCGACGGACATCTCGAACGGTGCAGGAGTCGGTATTGGGATCCTCGACAGCGGGATTGACCTGACTCATCCTGACCTAGCCGGCAATCTTTCAAGCGGGGGATTCAGCGCCTTTTCCGTGGGCTTCGATGTCGTTGACGACCAGGGAGTCGTGACCAGCTACCCCGCCGAGCCGGAGGTTCAGGACTTCCGCGGCCACGGAACCCATGTAGCGGGCATCGCAGGTGCGATTGACGACAACTTTGGAGTGGTGGGCGTAGCGCCGAACGCGACTCTATACCCCGTCAAGGTTCTCAATATCGCTGGAGTTGGGCTGGATTCGCATGTCATCGCCGGCATGCAGTGGGTCCTGGACCAGAACAACGCCGGGACGGCGGTTCCTCCAATTCGAGTGGTCAACATGAGTTTCGGACGGCCCCTCGAAGCCGGAGAAAACCTAATCAGCGGTCCGCTCTACGACGCCGTTCGCGCTCTCTACGACAGCGGAGTCACAGTCGTTGCTTCCGCTGGCAATGACCCGCAAGTTGAAACGACCGGCCTTGTTCCTTCCGGCTACGACGAGGTGTTCGCCGTTGCATCCACCGCCGCCACACGAGGACCGATTAGTTGTCCTCCAGAGTTGTTTGGGGTCGTCCCGAGCGTCGAGCGCGACACGGCGTCATTCTTCACCACCGACGGCCCCAACGTTCTCATTTCCGCCCCCGGCGAAGAGATGGAAGGGACGATCTGGACCGGAGGTTTTACTTGTTATCTGGCGTTCTGGGGGACCCTCTCGACCACGCTCGGCGGCGACATCTCGCAGCAGATTCCGACGCCGGAAGGATCCTCCGAAGCGTTGGGCACGAGCTTCTCGGCCCCGCTTGTGGCCGGAGTGGTCGCTCGCTTGATCCAAACCGGGGCCGTGAGCGCCCCGACCAACGGCCTGGGCGTCGAGCAGATCCGCCAAGCAATCCAGGGTGCGGCCGATCTCAGCGGTAACGGCCCGAACGGAACGCCAATCGATCACCCGTGGGAACCACTGGGAGCCGTCACTTATACGTATGACGGGATTCGCGAAGGCATCGCCCAAGCTCCCTAGCGCGGACCTCGGCGGATCGTGCCGGTTCGAGCCCGTCAAGCGCATCACGTGAGTCTACGAAGCGGCCAAACAGCGACGGCTAGGCTATCGCCGAGCTGGAATCTTTTCCGTCGATTCTGCGAGCGCAAGTAGCCTAACAAGCAGAGCAGAAAGAATATCTCGTTGCCACTCCGAATCTGCAGACCCGAATAGCCGCAAACGACCCAAATCCGCGCCCGGGTCGCTACCCTATGTGAAATGGAAATCGAGGTCGATATTTCACGCTTTCGTCCGAGATACTTGACGCTGAAGCACGGAGCATGACGACCCCACCAGCTCCGCACCCATCACTTGCGTTCGGGGCTCATGATCCGCGCACTCGATGGATGCCCGCCCGATGAAGGTTTCCCAACAGTGAGTCAACAGCCGCTTCCATTCGAGTCGATCGAGCAGATGTTCGAGCGCGTCTTCGCCCACATCAATCCCGACGCGCCCTGCCCCGAGTTCATCGTCTACTTCTACCCCTACGCCAACATCGATTCGAAGGTTCGCATGGCCCCCGACCGCAGTTGGGTCGAAGTCAAGATCAGCGACCAACTCGAAACCGCCCCGGCGCACGTTCAAGAGGCGCTGGCGTACGTGCTGCTCAATAAGCTGTACGTCGGGCGGGCGCCGCCGAACGCGAACCGAACCTACAAGGAGTACATCCGGCGCCCCGACGTCCGCGAGAAGGCCACCCAGATCCGCCGACGGCGGGGCCGCAAACGCATCGTCCATCCCCGCGGCGAGTACCACGACCTCAACGAGCTATTCGATGAGATCAACCAGCGGTTCTTCTCGAAGGCGATCAAGAAACCGCACCTGGGGTGGAGCCTCTCGCCGTCGGAGCGACTACTAGGCCACTACGACGCGACCCACTCGGCGATTGTGATCAGCTGCGTCTTCGATTCAGCGAAGATTCCGCGGTTCTTGCTCGAGTTCGTGATGTATCACGAGATGCTCCACATCAAGCATCCGGTGGAGTATCGCCCCGACGGGCGCCGTTCGATCCACACGCCCGCCTTCAAGCGGGAAGAGCGCAAGTTTCCTCGATTCAAGGAAGCCTCGGCGATGCTCAAGCGGCTATCGAAATTCTCGGAAGACTGAGCGCGGGGCGGGCGCGGTCTTGGAGGCGAGCGCCTCTTCCGAAAACGAATCCACCATCGCCAGGATGAGGAACAACAGCACCATCCCTACGAGGATCCCCATGGCGTACCCCTCGCCGCCTAGCAGATAAGACGGCGGCGCGAGTAGAACGAGCGCGGCGATTCGCGCGGGGAGCTTCTTGGCGGCAACAAATACTGCAAGTCCGGCCGGGATCAACAGGACAGCGTCGGGCAGGTAAGCGTGGCGACTCGTTAACAAACTTGCCGCAAGGCCGCAGGCGATAGCTGTCGGGAAGTCCCAGCGGGCAGATCCAAACCAGACGACCGCCCCCGCCAGCGCCGCCCCGCAAATCTCGCCCACGGTGATGACCCCTTGAGCCCCGACTAGTCCATATATGTTCGGCATCAGGTGGGGACTCGAGGAAAAACCAGGGGCCGTCGCCGCCTTGAAAAGATCCAGCGGCCAACTCAGCCCGCCGGCCACGAACGAGACGACGAACAGCGCCGCGGCGCCGATGCCGAGCCCACCCACGATGCGTAACCTTTTCTGAGCCACAATCACCAGCGGTACGAGTAAGAACAGATGGAACTTGATCGCACATAGGCTCAGCCACAGACCAGCCTCCAAGTCGCGTCCCCTCTCCGCGTCGCGAACCATCAAGGCGATGAACAACAGCAGGAAAGGGGTGTCTTGGCCCTGCGCGATCGCCAACAGCAGCGGCAGCGAGAGCACGCAGGCCGTCAGAGATGCGGTTCGGCTTGGCCGCGCCCACACGAAGACGAAGCCTATGACGCTTGCAAGCGTCAGCAGTCTCCAGATCAGGAATGTGGCCGGATAGCTGACCAAGGTCAAGGGCCACAGGCCGAGCGCGTAGAACGGCGGCCGAGCGAACCGGTGCGTTTCATCGGGCTCGCCGCCGAACTCTTGCTCGATTTGGTACAGCGCGTCGGGGTTGTAGAGCTCTCCCGTGCCCAGCAGCTTGGCCGCGCTATAGAGCGCCAGGAAGTTGTCGTTGAGTTGGGTGGTTTGACGCTGGGTCAGTACCAGCACCCATAGAAAAACCAATCCGAGGCAGATAGCCGCGACGGATTTCCAGGTGATGAAGATCGGCGTCGGCCCAGCTCTGGGCGCGGTGGATTCGGCCATGTGTGTGGACGCACCCTTGAGCCGCGCGCGTTAGGGGCTGTGAAAAAATCGCCCGTTGAGCGCGAAAGACGGGCGAGGCATGCGTCGCCCCTACCGACGATCGTTTGTTTTCAACGACGTAGGGGCTTGGCATGCCAAGCCCGTCTTGCCGGAATTGGATCCCCCATTTTTTCACAGCCCCTTAGCAAGCGGGTAGCTTCAGAGTGCGAACATTTTCGATGACAATTGTATCAATAAAGCGCCTATCGAATAGCGATGCGGACTTCGTTGCTAACCGCGCCATTGATCGTCAGCGTCAGAATGTAGTCGCCCGGCGGTCGGTTTCGAGGGATTGCAACGTTCACCTGATAGAGCCCGACGAATCCCGGGGACAGCCCCGAGAAGGTCACCCTCCCGGTCATGTCGCCGATTCGAACAGTCGGAGCTCCGCGCGTCCTGGCAAGCGGACTTGACCCCGCCGGCTCACCCGATTGCTGTGCGACATCAACCGGGCCCCAGCCCGTCCCGTACACGATGATCGTTTCGCCGGGCCGTGCCGCGTTGGCCGGCGTGACGAGGGATCCATCGGCATGTGTGGCGATTCCCCAGCGTTCACCGTTGAGCACGAAGTCGAACACTCCCGGCGCGGAATCGGAGAGATCCAACCGGAAGATCCCACTGACCGTGTCTTCAATGCGCACCTTGATGTCGACCGCGCCGAGACCCGCCGTCTCCCACGGGACTTGGAGATTGAGCTGGCCATCGCTAGAGAAGAACATCCGCCCGGGGTAGGCGAACTCCGGCCCGTCGAAGCTGACGCTGACGTGCTTGAGCGCCACAGGCAGCGGGATCGTCGTGGCGGACCCGCTGAATTCGGCGAGACTGAAGCCGAAGATCGAAACGATCGACCCCGGTGCGACCGGGCGGTTGGGGGCGAATCCGGCGGCATTGACCACACCGGTGATGCCTGGTTTCGCCCGCGCCTGGTTGAAGAAGGGAACCTCCAGCGTCCCGGCGCGGCCGACGAAGATATGCTGGCCGGGGTCGGGGCCAAGGTCCACGATGGCGCCTGAGACGCCGAATTCGTCCGTCGCCGGATCCCCTTGGAACACCGCTCCGCCGCCGGCTTCGACGACGTAGCTTGTGGCGAGATTCGCAACCGGCTGGCCGTAGCGGTCGACGACCTTCATCAGCAAGATCTCGGGGTGTTCCTCGTTGACCGTCCCGATCACGCCCGAGCCTGAGATGGGAAGGGCGTTGGCCGGAACGCCGTCGCCCACCACGTAGTAATAGGGAACCAGCAACTCCACGCCGCCCGCGTCTCGCGAGATACGGATAACGCCGTCGTACTGGCCTGGCGCCGGCGCGGCGCCGGTCAGGCTGACTTGGACGAGCCGATTGAGACCGACATCTAGCCGGAAGTTGATCGTCGTCGCCCCGTCAACCAAGATCCGGGCGTTCGGGTCCACGTCGCGCGGAAAAACGTCAACCTGATAGGTGGCCACGATGTCCGAGACGTTGGTGACCGTCAGCTCGACAGTGAGCGGAAGCCCAACCCCTGCCACCGATCCGAAGCTCACCGTCGCGGGCTCCACTGTCGCAATCGGGTCGAGCGCCGCTGGGACGTTGAGCAACCCTCCTCCGACGGAGTTCGTGCGCGGCAAGGCGCCGTCTTCGACGAGGCTCTGCGCGGCGGTATTCACCAGCGCCGACTTCACCTGGGCGGGCGTGAAATCCGGGTTCGCTTGCCACACCAGCGCCGCCGCGCCGGAGACGAACGGAGCGGCAAAGCTCGTACCGTCGGCGCTATCGAATCTCGTTTGGCTGAAAAGATCGCCGTTCGAATCGTATCGCTGGGCGGCGGAGTAGATAAACGTTCCGGGAGCGACGATTTCGGGCTTGATGTCTCCGCCAACACTTGGACCCCGTGAGCTGAAGGGCGCCACCTGGTCCGACGCGAAGCCCATCTCTTGGAATCGCGGGTCGATGCTCACCTCGTCGTCGTTCGACCCGGCCAGGTACTCGAACAGCCGCAGACCGTCCAAGACGCCGACCATGAACGCCGGCACGTCCGTCGCTTCCAGGCCCACGATAACTTCAGGATCCTCGCGCCCGGTGAGATTGACGATGATGACGGCCTCGGCCCCGGCGTCAGCCGCGAAAGCGACCTTGAACTCGTTGTCGCATTCGCCCCGCTTAATCACCGCGATCGACTGCCGGAACGCCCCAGCCGGATAAGCCTGGCACCCCAAAGGGTCGCCGACCGTTGCCGCGTCAATCGCCTGACGCGTTAAGACCGAGCCCAGTTCAGGGCCGACGCCCGAGAGCGCCCGAACCGTATCCGACCCGAACCGCACGCTCTGAATCAGCTGTCTGGCGTTGACCGTCGCGCCGACCGACACAACCGACGGCGCCGTCGCCGGCGACGAGATGGAGCTCAGCGTCGGGAAGGCCTGTTCGCCGAATGCGCCGGCGTTCCCGGCCGAGACGACGACAACTACTCCGAACCCCGTCATGGCGTTCTCGAGCGTCCAAGCGACCGGATCGCACAAGAAATCCGGGCGATCCGTGCACAGCACATCGCTCGCGTGATCGAACGGGAACTCCGCCGGCCCCCCCGAGCTGATCGAGAGAATGTGCATCCCGTCAAGCACGGCATCGTCAATCGCTTGAATCAGGGCCGCGTCGTTGGTGAATTCGTTGATGTCGGGCGAACCGAAGACTTTGTAGTTCCCCAGAAAGGCTTTGGGCGCCACACCCGTCAGGCGGCCCACTGGAGAGTCGACGGGCCGGCCGGCGGCAATCATCGCGATGGCGGTGCCGTGGCCGGTTCGATCGCGCGGGGTCTCGTCGTCGGGACGCGAGGCTGCCGGGTCCAGCAGCGACAACAGATGCGCGTAGCTGCGCGCCACGATGATCTTGTTGTTGGTGAACTCCCGATCGATATCGAGCGAGATCGGGAACCCATCCGGCGGGCGAACGCCAGGGTCTTGCAGGGCCGGGTGCGTCTGGTCAATGCCGCTGTCGATGATCGCGATCCGCATGCCTTCGCCCGCTCGACTATCGCCGCCCAACGCGCGCCAAGCCTCTGGAGCGCGGACAATATCGACCGCCCGGTTGAGCAGCGGCTTGAACCGCCGCGCACGGACCACTCGCTTGACACCCAGGTACGAGCGCACCTGCCCCGCCTCGTCAGGCGTCGCCCGGATGAATAGCGCGTTGAGCGTTCGCTCGACCCCTCCGAGCACTTCCAGGCCGCCCGCTTCGAGCGCCGCCCTGACCTGCGTATGCCCGATCTGGGCCTGCGGCGCGGGCCGCCCTTTCTCCGCGGCGATCTTCACCTCGGCCACCGAGGGGGCGTCAAGCACGACGATGTAGGTCGCCGCTGGTCTCTGGGCCCAAGTCGAGGCGACTAGCGAAAGAGAGGCCGCGATCGTGATCAGCAGACGCATTGCCTTCTTGCGACGGCAGTTGGCTCGAATGCGTTTCCGCCAGATCCCTGAGGTTCCAGCAAGAGGGGCCCGACGTGGCGCACGGCTGTGCCGTGCCGCCTTGTAGCTGTGCTGCAAGGTCTCTTGCTTCGACCTTATTCACCCTGCCGTCTGCCCTAACCGCAGTGGAGCGGCAAAAACCTTGCACCACAGGTGCAAGGCGGCACGGCACAGCCGTGCGCCACGTCGGCCAACCTCAAGACAGCGCCGCCAGCACGTCTTCGGGCTCCATTCTCCGGGTGAAGTCCGCCGTCACATGCCGTGCCCGGACAACCCCGTCGCGGCCGATTACGAATGTGCCCGGCGTCGGCAAATCCCAACTGCCGTCCGCATTGCGCTTCGCCAGGTCGAGGTCTAGCGAGCCGATATACAGGGCCTGTAGGTTCGCGGGCATACGGAACTGCACGCGATAGTCGCGAATCACCTGCTGCTCGGGATCTTGGGCCAGTTCGAACCCCTCGACATCCTCGGGAAGCGTCATCGGCGTCGAGTCCGGATGGATTCCGATCGCCGACGCACCGGCCGCCCGAATCTCCGGCATTGCTCGACTCAGCGCCGCAACCTGCAGGTTGCAAATCGGGCACCAAGCGCCTCGAAAAAACGTTACGACAACTGGTCCCTGTGAGAGCTTGTCTGCCAATCCAACCTCTTTACCGTGGTGGTTTCGCAAACTAAAGTCCGGCGCCCGAGCGCCAACTTCCAAACCGGGGGCGATTTGGCTCGACTCGACTTCCGCTATGGCTCGCGCGAATTGCTTAGTGATCTCCGCCGGAGTGTTAAAGCTGGCCAGAAGCTGCCGAATCTCTTCGTTGAGACTCACCGCTGGGCCCCGACAGCCGCCCTTACAAACAGGCTCCAGCCCTCCATCTTCCGCGGGATCGCGACGTCAAGTAAATCGAGCACCGTCGGAGCGACGTCCTTGCCGTCGGGAATCTGGGACTCGAGCTCGAGCCCCTCGGCCGGCCCCCGGTAGGCCAGAAATCCGTCGACGTCGTGCCCGCCCGTTCGCAGGTCGCGATGATTGCCGGCCACCGTGCCAAAGCCGGGCGAATAAAGCTCGCCGATCCAGGCGTCGTCCTTCCACATCGCCGTCATGTCGGGCAATACGTCGCGGTTTGCGCCAGGGTGAGTCACACTCGAGCGCGTCACCATGCGAACCGCCGTCTCGCCAGTGATGGGGTTGATGAGCGATATCAGCCGTCGTTCGAGTAGGTCGAGGAGGCGCTCGAAGTCCTCCCCCGGGGCAACGTTTCCGTGCGGATCGCGCCCTTGCAGATTGACCCGCAACGCCGGGTTCAAGTCGTTGTTGGGAACGCAGTTCACCCGCGCCCGCGAGTCGAGCTTCTTCGACCCCATCACGCGGCAAACAATCGCGTCTTCGATGGCTTTCGGCAGCCATCTCTTCACGAAATACTGAAACTGAATCGGGATCGCCCGCTTGAGTTTCGCGACCAGGCCCGGCTTGATTTCGACGCGCCGCTCGTTGTTTGGGTCGGCGGTCTTGTCGGCAGGCCCATCGAAACCCCACAGTTTCAAGAGCTCCGGCATGAGGTCGCGCCCGTGGAACTGCGCCGTCATCCCGTGGCCGGAGACGATCATTACATGCGTCTCGGGGCCGACCTCGGCCAGTAGCGCCCCGATTTGAGCGTCGACCGCTCGATACACATCCTCGATAGCTTGGGAAAGCTCCGGCTCTTCGCGGTAATCAGGATGGCGCTGATCTTGAAAATGCCAGAACTGGTGTCCCGAGCAGTGGGGCTGCGAAAACACGCAAAAGAATAGATCCCACGGTTCACGTCCCAGCACGTCTCGGAATAGCTCTCCCTGCGCTCGAACGCCCTGCAGCAGCCGCTTGCGCATCCGGCGATATTCCGCGTCCGAACGGCCATGGTTGTCGCAGGCGTCAATCGGGTAGGGGCCGTGTTTGGAGAGCAGCTCGTCTAGCAACTCCGGCGGATGGGTCGCCAAATCACAATGAGTGGCATGCGAGCCCCAGTTGGCCAGCTGAACGCCGTTGAACCCCGCCTCGGCCGAAATCTTGGGCGCGTCAACGATCGCACATCTCTTGCCGGCCTCCGAGGCCAACAGCCAAAAGGGCGTCCCATGAGGCGTGTCGTTGACAAGCTCGAGATTTTCGGAGTTGCGCTTGGGCTGAATATAGAAATACTTACCCAGCTCGCCCGAGTTCGCGCTGGCATAGATGGCCGGCCAAACCTCGTCGGGAAACTCTCGCGCGGGCGAACGAAGCAGCGTCGAGGACCCCATCTCGGCCACCGACGAAATGTTCGGCAGCTTGCCCTGCTCACACCAGCGCCGGATGAGACTGGGCTCGGCGGCGTCAAGCCCAATCAGCAATACTTTGGGCGCGGCGGGCATCAAGATTTACGGTAGCACTTCGCCCTTCAGGGTCTGCGTGAAAACATATTCTGGGGCTGATCGGGCAGAGGCGCGACATGTCGCAGGCGTGTCCAAATTAGCATCTTGGGTGTCGCTGTTCTGAGCCCCGCCAGGGGCGGCATAACCGTAACCCCCAGCGCAAGCTGGGGGAGATAGGACCGGCGGGTCCCTTTATCTTCCGGGCCATTGAATTCGCGCCGAGGGCGCGAATACAATCGCCCGGAAGAGGCGGAGCTGGGTCGCGGATAATCAACACCCCCAGCTTGCGCTGGGGGCTACGGTTATGCCGCCCCTGATGGGGCTTGAAGAGGGTCTGCTTTGGCAACACCGAAGCCGCAGCTTCAAGTCCAATCGAATCAGTGTAGCGGTCCGACGTGCGCCCTTCGACGCCGGTTGTGCCGTTTCACACACGCCGGCGCCGTCACTGGCGGTCGCGGAACTCTTCGTACCAGTTTTGGACGATACGGATCGAGGGCTCGCCAAACTCCTCCGCTCCTACCGGTTCAACCAAGACAAACCGCTGGCCGTCAGCCGAGACGTCGTATCGCGACCTGACGTCTGCCGCGTCTAAACTCCGATGTTCGAACAACCGAGTCGGCGAGCCCACCGAAAGGACGGGCTCAGTCGTTACCGAAACGGCCATCAAGGCGCCGCCCTCGATGTAGAAGATCTCGCTTCCGTCCGCACCCCAGCGCGGGTGAGCGCCGCCGTTGCTGGATACCGTCCGCTGGCCGCCCGCGTCGGGGAACGACCGAACGTAGATTTCGGGTCGGCCGGATTCCTCCGAAACATAGACAAAGTAGCGACCGTCCGGCGACAGTTTGTGCCACGCCTCGTTGAACTGGGTGCGCAGCAGCTCATGCGGCTCCCAGTTGACGCCATCAGGCTGTCGTTTCAAGTACATGAGGTCCGCAAGCGTTTCTGGAGTGACCGTCAGGTAAAGGATATACTCTCCATCCCGGGACCAGTCCATTGCAAAATCCGGATACGGCGTTGTGACGAGAACCCGAGGAGCACCATCTCCATCGCTGCTCTGAACCGAGATGTCAACTCCGCCAGCTCCGGTGTGATCGAACACGATCTCTTCTCCGGTAGGTGACCAAAACGGCCTGCCGTCGGTCGCCACCTCAGTGAACAAGCGCTGCTTGACTCCTCGGCGAACATCCCAAATCCAGATATCTTGGCTTCCGCCTTCTACCGCGGAGACGGCCACAAAGCGACCGTCTGGCGACAACGCTGGATCGCTCATTGATGCTTGAGCATCGCCGATCACTCCGGTCTTGTTGCCTTGACGATCGAGCCAAACCAGCTGCCCTTCGAGCGAGCCAACAGTGTCGAGGTAGACCAACGATCCGTCGGCAGCGACAGTCGGACCATGGCCGTTTTCGGCGACGGGAAAAGCCTCATCGGTGGCTTGCAGGGTGTCCAAAGCAATAGGCAACGCCCAAAGACGGTGGCTGTCGAGGTCTTCTTGGTAGATCAGGTGCCCAGTGGGGGAATACGACGGATGTGAACCGGGCGTGAGGATCTCGACGCGACAGCTTTCGAGATCGTGGACAGCGACGGTTCTTCTGAGGTTGTCTCCGAAGGTGTAAGCCAAGACCCGTTTGCCGGCTGCGGGCGGTAGAAAATGAGGCCGCGCCAGAGCCACGGTCGGTTCCCCGATCAGAGATTCGAACTGCTCGTGGGTGACCAACGATTCCGCTGCGCCGCCCCGAGCGGGAACAGTAAAGAGCGAGTAGTTGCCCGAACTGAAGACAATCGATTCGCCGTCGGGGCTCCAGGTTCCGCCGGAAAATATCAGGCTCGGAAGCCGGCAGACCGAGATCGGTCGTCCCCCGCTAAGCGAGACCTTCTTAAGCTCGGCGGACGTCGCATAGGCGATGAGCTCACTGTCGAGGGACCAGAATGGCAAGAACGCGCCCTCTGTACCGTCGAGCGAATAGGGGCTCGACTGCTCAAGATCTTGAACCCAGAGCTTTCCTTCCACGCCGGTCGTCGTGTAGGCAATGCGCCTTCCATCAGGCGAAACTGCGACGCCCGAGCGGAGCCTGTTGGTCTCAATCGTACCCGCGGGCTGGAGAGCGAATCGGCGCAGCGGCGCAGCGGGGCAACGTACGAAGGCTGGGTCGTATAGAGGAATGCCAGGCCAGCCGCCGCGACGACGAACAGGGCGGCTAATGCCCACGGCAGCCGCCAGCTCTGAGAAGACGGCGGCGGCGCCTGGATTTGAGTGGAGGCCGGCACGGCCTGGCTTGCCCCCGCGGAGACTAAGCGCGAACCGCCCAGCTTGACCTTCTCGGCGAGAGAACCAAGGTCCTTGCTGAGCTCGCCGACGTCGGAGTAACGTTGATCCGCGTCCTTTTCCAGGCACTTGCCAATTAAGACTTCCAACTCCATCGGCAGGCCGGCTCGAATGGCCGTGATGGGCTCATGCGGCTCGTTGAGGATGGAATACATCACGGCCTTGTCATAATCGCCCTTGAAAGGCTGTTGGCCGGTCACCATCTCGTACAGCACGACGCCCAGCGACCAGATATCGCTGCGCTGGTCGGCGCCGGAGCCATCGGTCTGCTCGGGGCTCATGTAGATGACAGTGCCGAGGGTCTCGCCGGTTCGGGTCAGCCGTGACGCTTCTGTTAGCTGCGCCAAGCCGAAGTCCATGATCGTCGCCCGCCCCTTGGAGTCGACGATCACGTTCTCGGGTTTGATATCACGGTGGACGACGCCTTTGGCATGGGCGGCGTCAAGGCCTTCCGCGATCTGTTGCGCGATCGCCAGCGCCTGCTCGAGCGCCATGGGGCCACGAGCGATCTTCTGGTGGAGCGTCTCGCCCTCGATGAAGGCCATCGAGATGAACGACTTGCCGTCGGCTTCGTCAATCTCGTAGACAGGGCAAATGTTCGGATGATGGAGGGACGCGGCCGCCTTGGCCTCACGCTCGAAGCGGGCGCGAATGTCCTCGTTCCCCAGCAAATGAGCCGGCAGGAATTTCAGAGCAACCGAGCGATCGAGCTTGGTGTCTTCGGCTAAATAGACGACGCCCATGCCGCCCTCGCCGAGCTTTTCGAGGATTTTGTAATGGCTGATCGTGGTCCCGGTCAAGACCCTCCGATTGTAACGCCCGAGCGGCCTGTCCCGAACCTATTGTGGTTCGTCACTAATCCCGTAACATGCCCCACAGGGCGGACATCGGATTGGACTTGAAGCCGCGACTCCCAGTTTTGCAAAGCGGACCGTCTTCAAGCCCCGTCAGGGGCGGCATAACCGTAGCCCCCAGCGCAAGCTGGGGGTGTTGATTATCCGCGACCCAACTCCGCCTCTTCCGGGCCTTTGTATTCGCGCCCTCGGCGCGAATACAAAGGCCCGGAAGACGATAATAGGGACCCGCCCGTCCTAATTTCCCCACAGCTTGCGCTGTGGGCTACGATTATGCCGCCCCTGGCGGGGCTCAGAATAGTGACTCACGATAAGTTACAACCTGGCTGGCTCACTACACTAGCCATTCTGCTCCTCGCAGAGTTGACCGCAGACGGCGTCGAGGGCTTCGAGCGTTTCCCGAACGTCCTCGCGCGTATGCGCCGTCGACACATAGAAGCGGCCATCGGGTAGGATGTTCACCCCCCGATCAAGCGCCAGCCGCAGGAAGCGCCCCAGCAGCTCCTTGTCGTCCTGCAAAGTGTGCCGGTAGTTGAGCATTTCTTTCACCGGGGTGAAATGCACCGCGAACGCCGGGCCGATGCCCTCGACCGTCATTTCGATGCCGTGCGACTTGCCGATCTCGCCGAGACCCTCCTTCAACTCCCCGCCCACTCGATTCACCTGTTCCAAGAGCGCTCCATCGTCTTTCGTTAGTTCGTCGATCGCCGCGTGCGCCGCCGCCATCGAGACCGGGTTGCCGTTGAACGTCCCGCCAAAAGAGACGCCATTGCCGATCTGCTCCATCACATCCGCGCGTCCCGCGAGGGCGCTTAGCGGCAGGCCGGCCGCAATCGCCTTGCCGAAGGTCGCCAAATCCGGCGTCACGCCGAAGGCCTCCTGCGCCCCGCCGGGTGAAACCCGAAACCCAGTGATCACCTCGTCGAAGATCAGTAGCGCCTCGTTCACATTGCAAATGCGCCGAACCGCCTCGAGATAGCCCGGCAGCGGCCGCAGACAGCCGCTGTTACACAGCACCGGCTCCATGATGACGGCCGCGATCCGGCCACGGTGGTCGCGAAAGGCCGACTCCACCGCCTCGACATCGTTCCAATGCCGGACCACGAAGTTCTCGCCGGCGGTCGGGATCTGCCCGCGAGATTCGAGAATCGGTTGCGTCTCTTCGTTGCCGCCGATCTGCTCCAGAGTGGGGTGGTGCGACACGAGCGCTGTGTCGGCCCAGCCGTGATAATGGCCTTCAAACTTCAGAATCAGATTGCGGCCCGTAAACGCCCGCGCAAGCCGCATCGCCAGTTGTACGGCTTCGGTGCCGGCGCAGGTGAAGGCGACCCGCTCCGCGCACGGCACGGCCGCGCAGACCTGCTCGGCGACGATGTACTCGAGGTCGTGCTGGGCGCCGTAGATATGCGGCTTGTTCGCCTGCTCGACCATCGCCGCCACGATCCGGGGGTGCCGGTGCCCGAGAATCAGCGGGCCCCAGGCGAGCGTGTAATCGATGTAGCGGTTGCCGTCGACATCGGTCAACCTGCAGCCTTCGGCGTCTTGAAAGTAGAGCGGGACCGGGGCCTTCGCGCGGAACGGACTCGACGTCCCCCCGGCAAGCGATTGCCGTGCGCGTTTGAGCCGCTTGCGGGATCCGGCGTAGGAGTTCATTCGTTGAACCGTCAACGCCAATCAAACTATCACGTCCGCCGGGTAGCGGAGCGCTGGACCCAAGTTATGACCGCAGAAGGCCGTGGCGCCCGCGGGGTGAGTAGCCCGGAAAGACATCTTCGACCCGCTCGGCCCCCAAGTGTCCGCTGATCGCCTCAAGCAGCACGTCGCGGAAATCCGTCGTCAACGCCAAGTCGCGGCCCTCGTAGAGCTGGTCGGGGGCCAAGCCCGGCCACTCACCGTAGACCTTGCCGCCGCGCACGCCGCCCCCGAGCACGAACATCGCGTTGGCGTACCCGCGGTCGGTCCCGCGGCTCCCGTTCTCTTTCGCCGTTCGGCCGAACTCCGACATGGTCACGACCATCACGTCTTGCATCCGGCTGCCTAGGTCGGTTGCGAATGCGCTTAGGGCTTGGCCGAAGTCGCGCAACAGGTTGTTGAGCTGTGGCGCCTGGTTGGTGTGCGTATCCCAGCCCCCACAATCGGCGAAGGCGATCTCGAGCCCCACGTCAGCTTTGATCAGCCTCGCGATCTCCTGCATCTTCGCGCCCAACCGGCCCCGTGAATAGGAGGCGCCGTTCGCCGGCTGATAGGGCGTCGAGCGGATTTCGTCGACCAGCCGCAGCGCCGAAAAGGCGTCATCGCTCGAACGGCCCAACGGACCCTCGGCGTTCTCGTAAAGGCCACGGAACAAGCGCTCGACCGGCTCATTCCCTCCCGCCAACCGGAAGTCGCGCAGACGCCGAATCGCAACCGCCGCCGCCTCGCCCTGTAGCGCCCGCGGGAGCCCGGACCCGACCGACACCGCCCTCAGCGGCGAAGGCTGGCCGGCCTGAATCAGCCGGTTCATCCACCCATCGCGAGTTCCCTTAACGCCCGGTGTGCCGGACTCCATGTAGTCTTGCGCGTCAAAATGCGAGCGCGTCGAGTCGGGCGAACCCGCCGCGTGGATCACCGCCAGACTCTTGTCGCCCCACAAGCCAGCCAACGGTTCGAGCGCCGGATGCAGGCCGAACTTGCCGTCGAGGTCGACCGCCGCCTGGTCTCCGCCTCCCGGTCGCGACACCGCCAGGTTGGGCCGCAGCTTTGAGTAGTGCGGGTCCGAGTACGGCGCCACCATGCTCAGCCCGTCAACCGCCCCACGTTGGAACACAACGACCAGAACCTTCTTCCTGGCATCCTTCTCCAGAGCGGCCGCGCGGCGCAAGAACGAGGGAGCCACGCTGGCGCCGGCCAAGGCCAGCCCGCTCGACTTCAGCAAAAATCTACGACTCAGACTCATCACGTTCCTCCTTAACTAACGCCGTTGAAACTGCGGCGATGCCAGCACCAGCGCAGCTAGAATCCCGGTCTCGCCCCGTCGAGCGCCCAACTGAGCCGCGCTTTCAGAAAGGCTCCCATTCGCCGCCAGAGGCGCGTGCAAGAAGCGCTGGGAAAGCTCGTCCAGCGTCCCCGAGGTCGACCCCTCCGAAGCCTCGATCCCGTTCAATCGACCCGTCGCCAAGCTAGCCGCAAAATTCCAGCGAGAGAGAAGGGCGTCACTCCCCAACCAAGCCTGCGCCTCATCGGGATACCCCGTCGGCGGCTGGCGGCCACATCCCCTAGCCGCCGAGGAAGCCGACTACGGCCAGATACAACATATACAGCGTGAAGACGACCGTCACGCCCATCCCCACATTGAGCAGCGCGGAGGGTCGATACTCACGCGCCACCGATTCGCGATTGATCAAGATCCAGACGAAAACCGCGAACAAAGGCATCACCAAGGGGCTGACGGCCTGCGAGGCGATCATGATCTGCACCGGCCGGCCTCCAAAAAGCGGGACGACAAGCCCAAAGGAGGCCGCGGCGACGACCATCACCCGAAACAGCGGACGGCCCATCGCGCGTGGGATTCCGGCGAAGTCCGCAACCAGCCATGGCCCCAGCAGGTAGTTCGGGAACAGCGACGATAGACCCGCCGCCAGAATCCCCAACACGAAGCCGCCCACGGCGATGGGGCCGGCCAGCGGCTCGAGGGTTCGCACCATGTCGATCGCCTGCTCGACCTCGCGGCCTTCGACGAAAAGCGTGCCGGCCGCGCAGGCCATGATGGCCGTGTTGATGAAAAACAGCAGCGTCATCGAGATGCCTGAATCCCGAATCACTTCGTTGTAGTCGCTCATCCGCCAGCCCTTTTCCTGGACCAGCACGCCGCGCGTGATCAGACAGACCGACGCCATCGTGGTGCCGACCATTCCGGCAATGAGTAGCGACGGGTTGCCGACCTCGGGAATGCTGGGGACCAGGCCCGCAACGGCTGTCGCTGGATCCGGGGCAACCAAGAACGCCGTCGACACAAACGCCACTCCCATGACGGCTACCAAGCAAGCGAGCACATTGAGGAAGAAATGATGCCGGCCCACCCAATAGAGGCCCAGCAGGAGCAGCGAGAAAAACGCCGCCGAGACCAACGTGGGCGTCCCGGCCCCGCCGAGCAGCTGAGCGGTCCACTCGCGGAACACATCGCTCACGATCGCCATCACCCCAATGATCGAAGCGATCTGGGTGAGCATCAGCGAGCCGATGATAAAGATCGTCACGGGCGCTCCGAAGTGCTTCCGGAACGTATAGAGCGTCGTCTCACCCGTGAGGATCGTCAGCCGGCTCAGCGCCACGATCATGATGTGGGTGAACACCGAGGCCAGCGCCAGCGTCCAGGCCAGCGACATCCCGCAGCTCGCCCCGGCGGACGCCATTGTCGTCACGCTGCCCGTCCCGATGACGTACCCGATCATGAAAATGCCGGGAGTGATCGAGGAGATAAAGCGAAGGACGGGCGATTGCGGCATGTCGCGTGAGGATACGCCGACGACGCCGGCAAAGCAAGGTCCTCCAGCCCCAATAGCCCCAATACTCGCTACTTGAGCGTTGGTTGAGGTGTGGCTGGTATGTCGGGAAGGCGGAACCCGCTCCCTTGCGGTCGCGGCTCTGACATCGCGCGTCAAGCGTTAACCGAAGAGTGTCAGAGCCGCGACCGCAAGGGAGCGGGTTCCGCAAACTTCAACAACAACTAGCTCTTAAGTAATGAGTATTAAAGCTAGAATAAGGCCATGATCGCCGAGCCGATGCCGACTGTTGCGCCGCTAACCGCCCAGGAGTTCAGCGGGCTTGCCAGCAACGGAATGCGCCAGGAACTGTCCCAAGGGGTGCTGATTGAAATGCCCCCAGCCAAGTATCGGCACGGATGGGTGATCGAGCAGGTGAGGCTTGCCTTAGCCGAGCCAGTCTACGGCCATAGGCTAGGCCGGCTGATCTCCGAGGTCGGATTCGTCCTGTCCAGCAATCCTGACACGATTCGGTCGCCGGATCTGGCATTCTTGAGCGGCCCACGGATACCGGATCAGCCCGTTGACGAGTATCTGCGGGGCGCTCCTGACTTGGCAGTCGAAGTCGTCTCACCCGGTGATCGGGCGGAGGACTTAGAGCTAAAGGTCGACCAGTATCTGGCGGCTGGTTCAGCGGCGGTACTGGTTTTGTACCCGAAGACCCAAAAAGCCCACCTGTACGAGCCAGGACGCGCACCTCGAATTCTGTCGGCGCGGGATCGACTCTCGCTCCCCGACCTGTTCGGAGAATGGTCGGTGACAGTGGGCGACCTGTTCTAGCCCGTCTCGCCTGACAGCCGGAACGCCTCGCGAAAGGGCCGAAACCGGCGAACGGTTTGCCGTCTTGCCGCCACGCAAACCGCAATGCCATAATCCAGTGGCATAATGAGGAGCCGCCGTCACACCGGCCAGGAGATCGAGATGCGCACGAACTGGGTTGCAGACCGCTACAAAGATTCCATCAGGACGCAGATCCACTACGCCCGACAGGGGCTCGTCACCGAGGAGATGGCCTACGTCGCCAACCGCGAAAAGCTCACCGGCGAAGTCGTGCGCGAGGAAGTCGCCCGCGGGCGGATGATCATTCCGGCCAACCTCAAGCACACGAATCTGGAGCCGATGGCGATCGGCGTCGCTTCCAAGTGCAAGATCAACTCGAACATCGGCAACTCGGCCGTGACCTCGAACGTCGACGAAGAGCTCGAGAAGCTCGCCTACTCGGTCAAGTACGGCGCCGACACGGTGATGGATCTGTCGACCGGCGGCGACATCCCGCACATCCGCAAGCAGATCATCCGCAACTCGCCGGTGCCGATCGGGACCGTGCCGATCTACGAAGCGCTCACCCGCGTCAACGGCAAGATCGCCGACCTGACCTGGCCGATCATGCGCGACGTGATCGAAGAGCAGGCCGAGCAGGGCGTCGACTACATGACGATCCACGCCGGGGTGCTGATCCAGTACGTACCGCTGGCGGTCAAGCGCATCACGGGCATCGTCAGCCGCGGCGGTTCCTTGCTTGCCGAATGGATGGTGACCCACCACAAGCAGAACCTGCTCTATGAGAACTACGACGAGATCTGCAAGATCTTCCAGAAGTACGACGTCAGCTTCTCGCTTGGCGACGGACTGCGGCCCGGCTCGATCGCCGACGCGAGCGACGAGGCGCAGTTCGCCGAATTGAAGACGCTGGGCGAGCTGACCAAGAAGGCTTGGGAGTACGACGTCCAGGTGATGATCGAGGGCCCCGGGCATATCCCGTTGGACGAGATCAAGCTGCAAGTCGACATGGAGCGCGAGCTGTGCCACGAGGCGCCGTTCTATACGCTTGGGCCCTTGGTGACCGATATTGCGCCAGGCTACGACCACATCACGTCCGCGATCGGCGCGGCGATGATCGGCTGGCACGGGGCGGCGATGCTCTGCTACGTCACGCCGAAAGAGCACCTCGGGTTGCCGAACAAAGAAGACGTCAAGCAGGGCCTAATCGCCTACAAGATCGCGGCCCACGCCGCCGACATCGCCCGCCACCGCCCCGGCGCGCGGGATTGGGACGACCAGCTCTCCAAAGCCCGCTTCGAGTTCGACTGGAACCGTCAATTCGAGCTGGCGTTGGACTCGGAGACCGCGCGCGAAATGCACGACGAGACGTTGCCGGAAGAAGGCTACAAGTCGGCCAAGTTCTGCTCCATGTGCGGACCGAACTTCTGCTCGATGAACGTGTCGTCGAAGGTCTCTGACTTCACGATGGAGGAGGCCGAGGCGGTCGTGCGAGGCGAGGAATTGGTGACATTGAGCGGGGACTAGTTGGAGTGAACCCTAAAAATGAGACATTGAAATTCGGGACGAATTTCAGCGAATGGAAAGGAGTCCAGGATGGAAAGTCTCAAGCCGCGCAAGCCGCGGGAGTTCACGGTGGAGTTCAAGGAAGCCGCCGCCAGGCGGCTCCTAGCCGGCCAGAGCGGGACAGCGCTAAGCCGCGAGTTGGACGTCAAGCGCAGCCTGCTGTACCGCTGGCGGGACGCCTATCGCCAGGAAGGCGTCAACGGCTTGAGCCGGCGGCGAGGCCGGCCGAAACCCGGCCGCTCGGCGCCGCCCAAGATCCCTCGCGATCCGCGCGACGAACGCATCGCAGAGCTCGAACGACTGCTCGGCAAACAAGCCGCAGAGCTCGATTTTTTCGGACAAGCCTTTCGCGCCTTGAACCTCGCAGCCCCGACCAACGACGCCGGTGGCGCGAGCGGATCTACTCCATCGTCGAGCAGATCAGCGCCAAAGGCTCGCTCAGCGTCGAACACGCCTGCGAGCTCGGACGCGTGAATCGCGCCGGGTTCTATCGCCGGCTCGCCGTGTCGTCGCCCGCCGAGTGCGACATGGAATTGCGTGACCGCATGCAGCGGATTTCGCTCGAGAATCGTCGTTACGGCTACCGCCGCGTGACGGCCGAGCTGCGCCGCCAAGGCTTCCTCGTCAATCACAAAAAGGTCCTGCGGATGATGCGTAAGGACAACTTGCTGGCGGTACTCAAGCGGCGCTTCGTGCTAACAACGGATTCGAACCACTTCTTACCTGTTTATCCGAATCTAGCGGCGCACCTGAATGTGGACGGCGTCGATCAGTTGTGGCAATCCGATATCACCTACATTCGCTTGCGCGAGGCGTTCGTCTACCTCGCCGTGGTGTTGGACGCCTACTCGCGACGCGTGGTCGGCTGGCGGCTGGGGACGACGCTCAAAGCTGAGCTGGCTGTAGGGGCGTTGCGCGATGCGCTCGAGCTCAGACGCCCTGCCGCGGGGTGGATGCATCATTCCGACCAAGGCGTACAGTACGCTTCGAGCGCCTATGTCGAGCTGCTGGAGCAGCACGGCGCGATCATCTCGATGAGCCGCCGCGGCAACCCCTACGACAACGCGCGGGCGGAGAGTTTCATGAAGACGTTGAAGGCGGAGGAGGTTTGGTTGCAGCGTTATCGCACGCTTGACGAGGCGCGCGCATCGATCGGCGAGTTCATTGATGAGATCTACAACCAACGCCGGCTGCATTCGGCGTTGGGATATCGTCCGCCGGCGGAGTTTGAAGCGCTGGCGCGGCCGGCGGCAACAGCAGCGAGGAATCCGAAGTATGAGTTTTGAGAGGCATAGGCAAATCTATCAATCCGATGGGCCCTGGGCGGGCAGGGAGACATCGCCGGCGTTGGAGAAGCCGGGAGCGACCTTGGCGGCCGCCCCCGGCGCTCATCGTCTTGATGAGTTTGCGGCCGGGTATTCCTTGGCGGGTTGCTCTCCAGCAGAGCCCGCTTCCGCTTCCCCGGCTAGGACCAGCGTGCGACGATACAGCGAAGAAGGCAAGCGTTTTGCGGTGAATCGTAACCTGTCCCGATTTCGACTGTCTCACGCTTGGGGTTCACTCCAAGTGGCTGTGACGCTTCGAGACTATAAGGTCATCACCTATCGTCAAGATGACGGCTCTTGGGTCGCCGAGGCGCCCGCCCTTCCGGCTTGTCATGCGCTCATGGACACCCGAGAGGCCGCGCTTCAAGAGCTTGAGCAGGTATTCGACATGATCGTCGAGGAGTACCGGGACCAAGGGAAATCCTTGCCGGCGGACTCGACCGAAGTCGTTCCTGCCTAGCATTGCCGTTCCGATTGTGCCTCGCCGCCCGGCAGCCAGACTGAGACTCAGCATACTTGATCGAATCACCTTCAACCCGCAGATCATGGGCGGGCGGGCATGTGTCCGCGGTATCCGAGTCACGGTTTCGCTTATCGCCAACCTTGTCGCCAACGGCATGACCACCGAGAAAATCCTCGACGAATACCCCTACCTTGAGGCGGAAGATATCTATCAATCGCTTCAGTACGCAGCGAACTTGGCGCGTGAACGGGTCGGACCGCTACCGGCTGCCTAGCCGTAATACTCGTTGTTTAAGAGCCGGTTGTTGTTGAAGTTTGCGGAACCCGCTCCCTTGCGGTCGCGGCTCTGACGCCCTCCGGTTAACGTTTGACTCGCGACGTCAGAGCCGCGACCGCAAGGGAGCGGGTTCCGCCTTCCCGACTCATCCAGGCACACCTCAACCAACGCTTAAGCAACGAGTAGTAGGGCTAGGGGTTTCGTCGGTCCGCTGTCCTCAAGAGAGCAATAGCGCAGCTGCGCCGGAGTCATCCTCGCAAGCGCGGATCGTTGCGGCTTGGGGCCGAACCACGCATCCGCGAGGCGGTCAGCCAGCCGTCTCGAGAGATTCTGATCCAAGAGCAGCTTCATCCGACGCCGGAGATAGCGAGCCGTCGCTCCCTCTCAGCGGCAAATTGCAGGCAAGCCTTCAAATCATCAGCTTCCAGCTCAGGAAAGTCTCCCAGGATCTCATCTCCCGTCATCCCCGAGGCCATGTACTCGAGCACATCTTGAACCGTTATGCGCATACCGCGAATGCACGGCTTGCCGCTGCGCTTGCCCGGCTCGATTGTGATTCGGCTCAAGAGGGCGCCCACGATGATTACTCTAGCGCGCCGACAACGTCTCCGTCACGCCGTAGAGCGTCACTTTCGGATGCTTCGCAACCGCCCGAAACTCCCAATCTCTGCTTGAGTCGACCCCGGACAGCTGCGAGGAGAACTCCCCAGGCCCGGAAAGCGACTCCATCTTCTTCCCAACCGGCTTCCATGGGTCGTCGGCTTCGTACATTTCCGCGGTGCTTTTCCTGCGGCGGTACTCGAAACCGACCTCGACCGACGAAGCGTCGCCGAGGTCTTTGAGCTCTCCGGTGAGAGTAGCGCCGCGTCCTCCCCATGAGGCCTCAGAAGTCACCACGACCGGCGGCCGCAGCCCCGCCTCGACGTTAGTCAGCTTGATCACCACTGCATTGGGCCAGTGACGGTCGTTGTAGAGCCGCTGGGCCCTCCACGCGGTCACCTTCAATCCGGCCGAGGTCTGCTCGAACTCCGTTTTAGGCGTCACGTCGGGCCGGTACTCCAGCACAATATCGTTCTGCCCCAGGACGCTGGCCTCAGTCTCGTCGGTCGCCTTCACCGACTTGAGCGTGAAAGTCTTCCGCGTCCCCCACGCCCAATCCTGGTTCGTCACGAACGCATAGACCGTGTTCGCATCCTTGGCCTTGGTGAACCAGATATCCCCCTCGTTCGTGATCACCCAAGGCCGCACCGCCCGCACAGCCTCTTCGTTCACGAATCGCCAAAGGGCCATCTCCCGCATGCGCGCTTCCTGCTCAATCGGGATTTCGCCGTCGGGCCTCGGGCCGATGTTCAGCAGCAAGTTGCCGCCCTTGGCCCGCGTCTCGATCCAGGTATTGATCAGCGGCGTCCCGGACTTGTAGTTCTCATTCGTCCCGCGGTATTGCCACTGGCCGCCCATGGTCAGGTTGCCCTCCCAGGCGCCCTCGAGCGGAATGCCCGGCGTGTACTGCTCGGGCGTCTCCATCTCGCCGCGCGTGACCAGCGCCTCGGGGTTCTCTTCCCAGACGATCTGTTTGAGCTCGGCCACGATGTCGTCGCGATCGACGGCGGCGTTGGTCGGCGGATCAAAAAAGACAATGTCGATCTTCCCGAAGTTCCGCATCAGCTCGCGCATCTGAGCATTGTTGAAGTCATTGAGCTCAGGGTTGTTGTTGACCAAGACCTCTGGCCGCAGCCGGCTGATCAGCGTCCCCTGGCGATAGAGAAAATGGAAGTCATCGGGCGAAAAGCAATGCCCAATCGCCAGCCCTTCAGCTCGAAACGCGTCGAAGAGCTCCTTGGCCAAGTCACGCCCATACGGCGTGTTCATGATGTTGAACTCGGTCGTCTCGGTGTCATACATGCAGAACCCCGAGTGGTGCTTCGTGGTCAGCACGACGTACTTGAAACCAGCCAGCCGCGCCAGCCGCGCCCACTCCTGAGGATCGAACTTCTTGGGGTTGAACGAGCGCGGGAGCTCCGTGACATAGCGCTCGAGGTAGGCCTCATCCGCTCCCGCCATCGAGTGGCTGATCACCGACGTGAGCTGGCTATCGAGGCTCCAGTGGATGAATAGTCCCAGCCCCAGGTCGCGGAACCATTCGACCCGCTTGGGATCGTTCTCGCCCGGAAGAACGACGGATGCGAGCAGCAGCGTCGCGATGATACGAAAAGGTCTAGTCACGGAAGCGATTGTGGCACAACGCTCTGACCGTCATCGACGACCTCGAAAACCTTCACGGCTCCCAACCCTACCCGAGTGGCCTTGAAGCGTAACTCGTAACCGCCAATGCCATTGATGGGCGCGCAGGTCTTGTAAGGGTGGAGCCCGGCGATGACCCAATTGTCCTCGGTCTGCTCCGCGAGAAACTCCTCGGCCTCTCCCAGGGTCTCGAACTGCTTTTTCTCGACGATGTCCCGCACGATCCGACTTCCGGCGATGAGCTCGTTGTAACGGATCGCCCAAGTGCTGTTGTCAGGCTCGGCGGGCTCGGCGTTGAACAAGAAGAGGCGGGCCATCATAGTGCGGTAGTAGTCGGGATAATACACCACGACCGGGGTTCTCTGGCCGTTCGAAGCGCGTTCAAAGTACAGCTCAAAGAACTGCTTAGCGTCGCGGGCCGCCCACTGCGTAATGGCATAGAACCACGCGTCTCGGCCTACCCAGTTCTCGTACCGCTCCAGCGGGAGGCCGCGATCCACGATCACATACCGCACCCCGAGCTCTTCGAGCAATTCCCGCGCCGCTAGCGGATCGGTCTCCGAATAAAACTTCGAGACCCCGCTGACGTTGGTTTGCGTCCCTGTTGTAGTCGGAATTCTCTGGCCAAGCACCGTGATCGCGTAGCCGAAGTCCCACCATGCCAGCACGCCGTACGCCGAAGGCGGGTAGTCAAACTGCCGGCCGGCCTCCGGTTGAGCGTACCAGCGCCGGTAGGCCCGAGGATCGCCGAGGGGTTCCGGCGTCTGTGTGTGCAGCCAGGTGAACGTTCGTTTCCAATGCGGCGGAAAAACCGCTCGGAGCTCGTACACTCCCACGGCCGGCTTGATGTTGGGGGCCCACACCAGCGCGGCCAGAAGACCAAAAACCACCATCCGCGTCATGGGGGCTTTCACCTCGAGCGCCCGGCTGGCGAATTGACCCGCGAGGGGCGCTAGAGCCACCACCGCGTAGGGAACCATTCTCATTTGCGAGAGCCCCAACGCCAGCATCACCGCGCTCCAGCACCAGTACAGCCCAAACGACGCATCGCTCCACGCTCGCCGCCACAGCACCGGAATGAGCGGCGCCGCGAAGACAATCGTCGTTCCAAACTCTTCGAACAAGCGAGTGGCGGAGAATCCGGGCCCCAGCACGAGCGTTGGCTGCAGCTCGCGGACGCTTCGGGCCGGTCCGTCTCCAAGAACGGGAAGAAAGCGCGTCGACCATGACATTAGCGTGTCGGGCAAGAACAGCGCCAGAGCGCCCAAGCCGACCAGAGTAGCCGTGGTAAAGGCGAGCGGGTGAGCCCAAGGAGGCGCATGCGCTTTCCGCAACACGAAAACCACCGATGACCAGACGGCCAAGGCTGCCGCCCCTCCGCAGAGCGCTAGAGCGGTCGTATATCCCCAAGCGAGCGGTTGCGCGGGTCCCGCCAACACCACCGCAATCGCAAACGCTGGAGCGATCAGACCCAATACCCTCCACTCCGAGCGGCCGTGAAACGCGTCAACCGAGACCTGCGCCAGCGCCCAACCGACCAATACCGCGACAACAAAAGCGCCGCCCGCTCGTGTGCAGAGGTACCCCGCCAAGGCCACGCCGGCGGCGCAGCTCCAGACTAGGCGGCGGCTCTTCCCCGCACGACTAAGCGCCTCGGTCAGAAGCCAGACCGACGTAATCGCAAGCAGGACCTCTAAAGAATGGTGATCGGCAAACCCGAGCCGAGAGATGATCGCGAACGTCCCGGGGAGCACGCTGACCATCAACGCGGCGAAGCACGCCGCAACCGGGTCGAAAACCAACCGCGAGAGAAAGTAGACCGGAAAAACGACCAAGGCGCTCAACACGCACGGAGTCCACGCCCCGACCGTGTCGATGAGATCCGGACTCGGATTGCCAAAACCGATGACCAGGGATGCGATCGCAACAACGTAGTCAAACAGAGGGGCCGTCGGCATCGGCAGGCCGTCTGGAAAAGCGCCGTAGGGGTCGAACTGTGATCTCCAGGGAAAGTTGTGCACCAGATTGTGGATGGTGCGCATGTGGAACAGGGCGTCGGACTCGGCGAGCTCAACCCCGTCATCCGCGAAGACGTGGTCATAGTTAAACGCTGTGCGCAAGAATAGGGCGAGAAAGAACGCGCCGACGACGCACACAATTCTGACGATGCGAAGCGGGTCCCCGGATAGCGTTTTGATGAATTGCCGCAAAGCTCGATCTTGGAAAGATCCTCTAATATAGGGCGCCCGCCTGGAACCATTCTCGCGTGACTCCAACTCGTTCCATTGTCGTCGCCGGCGGCGGCTCGGCCGGACACGTCACCCCTGGATTGGCGGTGATGACGGCCTATCGGCGGTTGCATCCGAACGCGGATCTGCTCTTCGTTGGCAGTACCCAGGGCTTCGAGGGACGCCTGGTGGCGGCGAGGGGGTTCGAGCTGGCGTCGTTGCCGGCATTTCCCTTCATGCGCCAGGGCTTTGTCGGTAAGTTAAGGGCGCTCGCGACTCTGCCGCGAGGCGCGCTTGCCGCCCGCGGAATCTTGCGCCAATGCAGAGCCCAAATTGTTCTGAGTCTTGGCGGTTACGCGGCGGCTCCAACCGTCTTCGCGGCGTGGACTCTAGGCATCCCGGTGCTCGGGTTCGAGTCCAACGTCAGGCCGGGCCTTGTCCATCGCAAGGCGGCGGGTATTGTCCGTCGAATGCTGCTTGCCTGGGACGAGGCGGCCGGGGACTTCCAAACCCAGAAGACCAAAGTTACCGGAACGCCGGTGTTTTCAGAGTCGGTCCGGAAATCGGCTGACGCTAGTCGGCTTCGCATCCTTGTGGTCGGGGGGTCCGAGGGCTCGCCATTCCTTAACCGGAATGTGCCCGGTTTGCTGTCGGCCGTCCGAGATAAGGGACTGAAATTCTCGGTCAACCAAGTCCAGGCTGACTACCAGCGACACGGCATATCGGCTGATGTCGAACGCTTCATCGACGACATGGCCGGCGGCTACGCGCGGGCGGACTTCGTGATCTCCTCCGCCGGCGCCGTTACCCTGGCTGAACTTGCTTGCCACGGTCTGCCCTCCCTCATCACCGCGGTCGGCGCCGTCGCGGAAGATCACCAAACCGCCAACGCCCAGGCCTACTGTCGCGCCACGGGGGCCCTCGAAGCTCCCGAGACGACCTGGAATGTTCCAACGCTGGCCGCGAAACTCGAAGCGACGCTTTCCGACCGCGTGGCTCTAGCCTCGTTAGGCCAGAGGGCCCGGGCGCTAGCGAGGCCGTATGCCGCTGAAGCGATCGTAGAGGAGTGCGAGGCGGTCCTGCGATAGCACTGGTTCCTCCCAATCCGCGCACATCACAGCGCAGGCGCGGCGTATGATCGTGCCGTGGACGACCTACCGCGGCATTACGATCGCTACGATGAATCGCAACGTCTCTTCGAAGGAACGGGCCGGCTCGAACTGGCGCGAACGAAGACGATTCTGGAACGACGCTTACCCCCTGCTCCCGCTGTAATCGTCGATGTCGGCGGAGGAACCGGAGTGTATTCGCTGTGGCTGGCGTCGTTGGGATATGAGGCCCACCTGGTCGAGATCCTCTCGTCTCATGTGGAACAGGCGAGATCGGCCCAACCCCCCCGTAGCGCGGGCGCTCGAAGAGACCCGCGGCTCTTCGTGCCTGAACCGGGCGAACTGCCGCGGGTCTCTACGTTTGTGGGAGGCGAGCGGTCGGCGGTCGGCTCCAGATGACGGGCTGTTATCGACGGATTTGGGCCCAGAACGGCCGATATGTACCAGCGAAGGTCCAGCGGACCACAGAGACGTGACGCAGGAGTCGGACACAACCGAACGGGTCGGAACTCGAGTTCGCCTCGCGCTTGCCACCAGTGTTGCGGCGATCGCTTTGATCGGCGGGTTTCTCGCTCACCTGCGTACTGGCGCGGAAGAGTCCGCTCATCGCGAGTTAGCGGCCACGCTCGATCGCGTGGAGAGGCGCCTCCTGTCCCTCGCTGACGCGCACCGAACCCAGCTCGAGCGCTGGGCCTCTGACGAGTGGATCGTTACTGAGGTCGAGAGCCTGACAGCTAGCGCTCGCGAGCGGCATGCCCTGCTGGCGAATCCGGCCCAGGCTCGCCTGCGTAAGCTCTTCTCCCCAATCGTGGGCCAATACGGTGATCCCGACAAGCCCTACTTCGGCTACCTGATCGTCGCTCCCGACGGCGTACAACTAGCATCTCGTGGAACGCGACCGGTTGGGCAGAAAGAGTTCTACGACCTTGACGACAGCATTCGAAGGGCCTTCAAGGGGGAAACGGCGGTTGGCAGGCCCTTCCCGTCGCCGCTTCCTCTACCCACGAGTCAAGGGCGAATTCTCTCGCGCGTCACGACCTCGATGGTCGCGGCGCCGGTACGCTCCCAAGACGGCTCAATTGTCGCCGTGCTGGCTCTGCGGGTTGACCCTTCACAACGCTATCTTCCCGTTTTCGAGGAGCACGACCTGGGTCGAACCGGGCGGCTGGCCGCGCTTGGCCCCGATGGAACCGCCGTGAGCCGCACGCGAATTCCGGTCAACACCGAGCCCCATGCGGCGTTCAGCGCGATTTCCGCGGACGGCGAACCTGATTCGGCGGTTCTCTCGTATCGCACCGCGATGGGCGGCCGCTTTCAAACCGCTATCAGGTGGAACCCGACTCTTGGTCAGGCGCTGGTCGCTGAGCAATCCGAGACTGAGATCTTTGCGTCTTATGAACGCACCCGCGATCTGGTTCTGCTCGTCGGAGCTCTTTGCGGCCTCGTCGCGATCGTGTTCTTGCTGGGGCGGCAAGCGCATGGGGATTGGTGGAAGCGCCTGACCGTTCGCCGCCAACCAGTCGCTTGGGCGGTTTTGGCCATATCGGTGATCGCCAGCGTCTGGGCTTGGCAGAAAACACGCACCGACTTCGACGCCCGCGAGCACCTCCGCCTACAGCGGGCGGCTGAAAGGATCGAACGAGCGGTCCAAGAGAGGGTTCGTGCCTACACCGACCTCGTTCGCACGGGACGGGCGTTTTGGCGCACCGCGGGCGAGGTGGACTTCGACGACTGGCAGTCGTTTGTTTCGGGCCTAGAGCCCAGGCGCCGCTTCCCCGGGGCGAGCGCCTTCGCCCTGCTCCCAACTGATTCTAAGCCTGTGCTATGGCCGCCGCCGGCCGCAAATGTTGCGATCACGAGCCGCTACTTAGAAAAGCTTCGCCGCGAGACGATCGAGGCGCCGCCGGGCGGCTCTCACGAGAACTTCCTGCTGCAAGTTCGCGACGGAGGTCTCGTCCGCCTGAGCGGGGCTCTCGAATCGCAAGGTATGGCGGAATCCGCCCTGCTGGCCGTGCCGGTATTCTCCGGCGTCGGTACGCCTGCAACTCTAGACGAGCGGCGGGATCTCCTCCGGGGATGGGTGGCGGCGGTGATCGATATCCGCCAGATGCTCGAAGAGATGATGGCGGCGGACGAGCGCGACCTCAAGATTGCGGTTGTCGACATCTCGACAAAAGAGGCTCCCCTTCAGATCTACGGGGAATCGGACAAGAGCGAGTCGGCGATCAAGATCGGCAAAATCGTGGAGTTCGCGGGCCGGCGATGGGAGCTGTGCTTCCAAGCCGAGCCCGAAACAACCGGCTTCGCCGCGCTGGCCGAACCCGAGCAGACTTTGTTGTTTGGCCTGGTGTGCAGCTTCCTGATCTTTGGCCTCACGGCAACGCTGGGTTCGACCAAACACCGGGCGCAAGCGCTTGCGGGCGCGATGACCACCCGGCTTCGCCAGAGCGAAGAGCGCACTCGCGCGATCGTCGAGCACGCTGGAGAAGGCATTTTCATCACAGACTCGCTCGGCCAGATCGAGTCCATCAATACCGCCGCCCGCGAACTGTTCCACTACACCGCGCAAAATGCCGTCGGCGTCTCCATCTCAGACCTGCTCGACGAACGCAGTCGGGACAAGCTAACGGCGTTTCTTTCCAACCCGCTTTCGATCGGAAGCCGCCGCAAGCTAGCCGTGAGCGCGGCCGAGGGGGTGCGTAAGGACGGAAGCCGCTTCCCGTTGGAAATGACCATGGGGAAAGTCCAAGTTGGCGAGGGGGCGCGCTACGCCGCGATCGTTCGCGACATGACCGAGCGTGTGCGCGCCGACGAAGAACGCCAGAACCTCGAAAGCACGATGCGCCGCGCCCAGAAGCTCGAGAGCCTCGGAGTGCTCGCCGGCGGAATCGCCCACGATTTCAATAACCTCCTGGTCGGCATCCTCGGCAACGCCGGGCTCGCGCTGATGGAGTGCCAGGCGGATTCTCCCGCTACTGCGCGCATCCAGCAGATCGAAACCTCGGCCTTGCGCGCCGCGGAGCTCACCAAACAGATGCTGGCCTATTCCGGCGGGGGAAACCTTGTCGTCGAACCGGTGGCGCTCTCCGAACTAGTCGATGAAATGATCGACCTGCTAGAAGCGTCGATTCCAAGGACCGTCACTCTCGAGCGCAACCTGCCCAGCGAGCTGCCGGCGATGTTGGCCGACGCGTCGCAGGTCCGTCAGGTTGTCATGAACCTGATCACCAACGCCGCGGAAGCATTCGATGGCGCGGCGGGCCGCGTGGAGCTCACCGCCGGCGTCATGGAGGCGGACCGGGAATACTTGGCCCAATCGTACCTTCAAGACGATCTCCCCGAGGGTGAGTATGTCTACATCGAGGTCGCCGACGACGGAAAGGGAATGGACTCGGCCACCCTGAGCAAGATCTTCGACCCGTTTTTCACGACAAAGTTCACCGGTCGAGGATTGGGCCTGGCGGCTGCGCTTGGGATCGTCCGGGCCCACCGCGGGGCGATTCGCGTTCAGAGTAAGCCCGGCGAGGGCACGACCTTCCGAGTCCTGTTCCCGGCGGCGCGCGGGGC
Source organism: Bryobacterales bacterium (assembly GCA_965247515.1). Lineage (GTDB taxonomy): Bacteria > Acidobacteriota > Terriglobia > Bryobacterales > UBA6623. Next base: position 5,898,588 of record OZ252029.1, read on the forward strand.
CGTCAAGCGGAGCTCAAACGAGAGTCCTGTCCCGGCGAAATCTTCAGGGCCCGGCGTGGTTCTGGTTGTCGACGACGAAGAGGCCGTCCGCGAGGTCGCCGGCATTTCGCTCGAGAAGGCAGGGTATCGGGTCTTGACCGCCGGCGACGGCATCGAGGCGCTGGAGGTTTACCGGCGCCACAAGGATGAGATCTCAGTCGTTTGCCTCGACCTGATGATGCCGCGCATGGACGGCGTGGACACCTTCAAACATCTGCGCAGCGAGCACGGGCGTGTCCGGGTTGTGCTCGCGAGCGGCTGCTCGCGGCAGGAGATCACCGAGCGGTTTCAAGATCAACCGCTGACCGGGTATTTGCAAAAGCCGTTTCGCCCGAAGGATCTGGTCCAGGCGATCAATCAGGCCATGGACTGGGAGACGGCGGCCTAGCCCCAATGCTCTTCACTTACCGCGCGGCTGGAGCTTTGCAGAACCCGCTCCCTTGCGGTCGCGGCTCTGACGTGGCGAGTCAAACGTTAACCGGAGGGCGTCAGAGCCGCGACCGCAGGGAGCGGGTTCCGCGACCAAACTCCCATTTCATCCTTAAGTGAAGAGTATTGAGCCTAGGCCTCCGCCGGCGCGATCCGCCGTCCGCAGGTCGTGGTCAGTCTGTAGGTTAAGCCATGTCTGGGGCGAGACCCTGAAGTACCGCGCCAGTCTGAGGGCGGTGTCCGCCGTAATCGATCTCTTCCCGTTCACGATGCTGTGGATGCGCGTTGGAGGTACGTCGAGGTCTCGAGAGAGCTGATTGATGCTCAACTCCAAAGGCTTCATGAACTCTTCTAGTAAGACTTCGCCCGGGTGAATCGGGTCGAGCAGGTCCTTGTTTCGGCTCACCATTCCCCGTAGTGGCTGTCAGTTATCACAACAACCCTTCACACGACTCCAGAAATACTTTCATCAATCATATCAATTACTTAACGCGGTCCCCCTCCGTTAGGGCCGCACCGGCGCCTTACTCTGAGACCGGGTGCCGGACCTCATCCCGGCCGCCTGCCGAGTACGCCGATTCTTGCCGGTCTTTGCCGCCACGTAGGAAAAATCTGTTGGCAAGGTCGAACCCGGCGCGGCCGATATCCCTCCCTTGAGCCCCGCGACGGTGTCGCGGGGTACGGCGCAGGTGCAAGCGATCGCCCTTGCATTTGTGCCAACCGGTTCGCCGAGGGACCGCTCGAAAAGCTAAACTCTAGCCACCCACATGAAACTTCGAGCCCTTGCCCTGCTCCTCAGCGCGCTTCCCCTCGCCGCGCAGTCCAAACCCAACTTCATCGTCATCTTCGCCGACGACCTGGGCTATGGAGACCTGTCGTCCTTCGGCGCCACCGCCCACGAAACGCCGCATCTCGACAAAATGGCCGCCGACGGCATGCGCCTGACCGAGTTCTATGTTCCCCTACCGTTCTGTGGTCCCTCTCGCGCCACCTTGCTCACCGGCCGCTATCCCTTCCGGACCAAGTTGGTCACCAACCCTTCTCCTGATGTCGGCCGCAACGGCATGGGCTTGGCGCCGTCGGAGATCACCATCGCCGAAGCGCTCAAGCCACTCGGATACGCCACCTCCGCTGTCGGGAAATGGCACCTCGGCCACGTCGAGAAATTCCTGCCGCGCAAGCAAGGCTTCGACGAATACTACGGAATCCTCTATTCAAACGACATGCGTCCGGTGCAACTGGTCGAGAACGAGACGGTCGTCGAGTATCCGGTGATGCAATCGGAGCTGACGAAGAAGTATACGCAACGCTCGATTGACTTCATCCAGCGCAACCGCGACAAGCCGTTCTTCTTGTACCTGCCGCACGCGATGCCCCACAAACCGCTGGCCGCTTCGGAAGACTTCTACACGCCGGAGACCCCTGATGATCTCTACAGCGATGCGATCCGCGAGCTGGACTGGTCGGTCGGTCAGATCCTCGCGAAAGTGCGCGAGCTCGACTTGGACGACAACACGTTCGTCTTCTTCACCTCCGACAACGGCGCGAGCTTCGGCGGATACAACGGCGGCTTGCGGGCCGGCAAGGGCTCGAACTTCGACGGCGGGGTCCACGTCCCGGCGATCGCTTGGTGGCCGGGTAGGATCCCCGCCAGGCAGGTGTCGGGCGAAGCCGTGGCTTCAGTCGACGTGTTCGCGACGATCGTCACCGCGGCGGGCGGCAAGCTCCCCGGCGACCGCGTGATCGACGGTCTCGACCTGATGCCGCTTCTCACCGGAAAGACCAAGAAGTCGCCCCACGAAGCGATCTTCGCGATGGGCGGCAGCGAGCTCAAGCTCGTGCGCTCGGGCCGCTGGAAGCTGCACGTTCGCTCGCCGCAACCAGGGTTTGAATGCCTCGAAGACCCCAGCCAGTACTCCGACCCGCGCGCGCCGGACGGCCTCACGATCATCGCCCAGTTCGAACAGGCCAAGCATGATCAGTGCCCGGGCCTGCTGACCGGGCCCGATCCCAAGCCGATGATGCTTTTCGACCTGGAATCCGACCGCGGCGAACAGCGTGACGTCGCGGCCGAGAACCCGGAAGTTGTCGCAAGGCTACGCAAGATCTTCGACAAGATGGACGCGCAGACGCCGGACAGCTATCCCACTGAGCCTCGATCGCCGGAGATCCTGTGGATCAAGGGCGGAGAGCTGCGTTACGACCGCATCATCAAGCCCGTCGCTGGGAATTAGTCCACTCCGTGTTACAGAGCCGCGACCGTGAGAGGCTGTGAAAAAATCGCCCGTTGAGCGCGAAAGACGGTCGAGGCATGCCTCGCCCCTACGGACGATCGTTTGCTTTCAACGACGTAGGGGCTTGGCATGCCAAGCCCGTCTTGCCGGAATTGGATCCCCGACATTTTTTCACGGGAGCGCCGGGATAAACCGGCATGTTGTTGGGAAGTGCGTCCAGCGAAGGCTGGCATGTTCAGTGGGAGATAGACCCGCCGGGGAAGAAGTCAGAGCCCCGTAGCTTGAGTTGCATTGGTGGAGAAAACGAAGCTGATGAAGCCAACTGACAAAGCCATCTTTAGGATGGTGAGCGAGTCACTGGGCCGTAACGCAAGTGAACCCATAGGTAGCCTCGAAAAACATAAGCCTCGGAGGCCGAGTCCGTTTCCTAAGGACGAAGGCAGCATGAGCCGGCGCAGACTGACTGACGCGCTGGGTCACTCCGGCGGGGTAATAGGGGCAGCACGGTGACAAGGGCATGCAAAGCAACTGGAGAAACCCTCCTCGTCCCGTCGAGAAATCGGCGGAGCAAGTCAAGCCGTATAACCGGCGTCAACCGGGAAATCGGTGGAAGGCGAGAGGGTGGCGGCGAGGTTCGTAGTAGCGCTGAAGCGGGGTAACGCCCGTGGAGCGAAGGGGCCTTACTGCAGATGAAGTCTTGGTCAACAAAGGGAGGCAGGGACGAATGATAAAGGCGTCCAGCAGTCTGCAAGACCTGAGACGAAGACTATACGTCAAGGCGAAGTCTGAATCGTCTTGGCGCTTTTGGGGGTTGTACGTTCACGTTTGCAAACGAGAAACCCTTCGAGAAGCCTACCGGCTAGCGAAGCGCAACAACGGCGCTCCGGGTATTGACGGAGTGACGTTTGAAGCGGTCGAAGCCGAAGGCGTTGAGGAGTTTCTCGATCAGATCCGCGAGGAGCTGGTGCAGCGGAGCTATCGACCTCTACGGGCACGGAAGATGGAGATACCCAAGGAAGGGGGCAAAGTACGCCTGCTTTCGATTCCATCGATCCGGGACCGAGTGGTCCAGGGAGCCTTAAAGCTGATCCTGGAACCGATCTTCGAAGCTGACTTTCAAGGCGGGTCGTTTGGCTATCGCCCGAAGAAGTCGGCGCACGCTGCGATCCGGCGCGTGGCAGACGCAATCGCCAGCGGCAAGACCTACGTGATCGATCTTGATTTGCGGTCCTACTTCGACACGGTGCGGCATCACGTCGTGCTGGAGAAAGTAGCTCGGCGAGTGCGAGACGACGAGGTTTTGTGGCTGCTGCGGTTGATGCTGAAGGCGTCGGGGAAGCAGAGCGTTCCGCAAGGCGGGGTGATTTCGCCGCTGCTCAGTAATCTCTACCTCAACGAGGTGGACAAGATGCTGGAGAAAGCGAAGGAGACAACCCGTCAGGGACAGCGGGAAAGGATCGAGTATGCCAGGTTCGCCGATGATCTGGTGATCCTGGTGGATTCGAACCCGCAATGGCGCTGGCTGCGAGGGGCGGTGGAGAAACGCTTGCGCGAGGAGTTGGTGAAGCTCCAAGTGGAGGTGAACGAGGAGAAGAGTGGCCGGGTGGACCTGGCGCAAGGAGAGAGTTTCGGATTTCTCGGCTTTGAGTTCCGTCGGACCCGCTCATGGCGGGGACGATGGATGCCGCTGTATGTGCCGAAAGGCGCCAAACGCACGGCATTGCTACGCAAGCTCAAGTTGATCTTCCGAAGCTTCCGATCCCGGCCGGTGGGGGAGTTGATCGAAACGATCAATCCAATCCTACGAGGCTGGGTGCAATACTTTGCGGTGGGCCATTCGGGCCGCTGCTTCTCGTACATCCGAGACTGGGTGGAGAAGAAGATCCGACGCCACTTGGGTCGAGCCCGAAAGCGCCGGGGCTTCGGATGGAAGCGATGGAGCCGATCCTGGCTGTATCAGTCGTTGGGACTCTTTGGAGTGAACCCCAAGCGTGAGACAGTCGAAATCGGGACAGGTTACGATTCACCGCAAAACGCTTGCCTTCTTCGCTGTATCGTCGCACGCTGGTCCTAGCCGGGGAAGCGGAAGCGGGCTCTGCTGGAGAGCAACCCGCCAAGGAATACCCGGCCGCAAACTCATCAAGACGATGAGCGCCGGGGGCGGCCGCCAAGGTCGCTCCCGGCTTCTCCAACGCCGGCGATGTCTCCCTGCCCGCCCAGGGCCCATCGGATTGATAGATTTGCCTATGCCTCTCAAAACTCATACTTCGGATTCCTCGCTGCTGTTGCCGCCGGCCGCGCCAGCGCTTCAAACTCCGCCGGCGGACGATATCCCAACGCCGAATGCAGCCGGCGTTGGTTGTAGATCTCATCAATGAACTCGCCGATCGATGCGCGCGCCTCGTCAAGCGTGCGATAACGCTGCAACCAAACCTCCTCCGCCTTCAACGTCTTCATGAAACTCTCCGCCCGCGCGTTGTCGTAGGGGTTGCCGCGGCGGCTCATCGAGATGATCGCGCCGTGCTGCTCCAGCAGCTCGACATAGGCGCTCGAAGCGTACTGTACGCCTTGGTCGGAATGATGCATCCACCCCGCGGCAGGGCGTCTGAGCTCGAGCGCATCGCGCAACGCCCCTACAGCCAGCTCAGCTTTGAGCGTCGTCCCCAGCCGCCAGCCGACCACGCGTCGCGAGTAGGCGTCCAACACCACGGCGAGGTAGACGAACGCCTCGCGCAAGCGAATGTAGGTGATATCGGATTGCCACAACTGATCGACGCCGTCCACATTCAGGTGCGCCGCTAGATTCGGATAAACAGGTAAGAAGTGGTTCGAATCCGTTGTTAGCACGAAGCGCCGCTTGAGTACCGCCAGCAAGTTGTCCTTACGCATCATCCGCAGGACCTTTTTGTGATTGACGAGGAAGCCTTGGCGGCGCAGCTCGGCCGTCACGCGGCGGTAGCCGTAACGACGATTCTCGAGCGAAATCCGCTGCATGCGGTCACGCAATTCCATGTCGCACTCGGCGGGCGACGACACGGCGAGCCGGCGATAGAACCCGGCGCGATTCACGCGTCCGAGCTCGCAGGCGTGTTCGACGCTGAGCGAGCCTTTGGCGCTGATCTGCTCGACGATGGAGTAGATCCGCTCGCGCCACCGGCGTCGTTGGTCGGGGCTGCGAGGTTCAAGGCGCGAAAGGCTTGTCCGAAAAAATCGAGCTCTGCGGCTTGTTTGCCGAGCAGTCGTTCGAGCTCTGCGATGCGTTCGTCGCGCGGATCGCGAGGGATCTTGGGCGGCGCCGAGCGGCCGGGTTTCGGCCGGCCTCGCCGCCGGCTCAAGCCGTTGACGCCTTCCTGGCGATAGGCGTCCCGCCAGCGGTACAGCAGGCTGCGCTTGACGTCCAACTCGCGGCTTAGCGCTGTGCCGCTCTGGCCGGCTAGGAGCCGCCTGGCGGCGGCTTCCTTGAACTCCACCGTGAACTCCCGCGGCTTGCGCGGCTTGAGACTTTCCATCCTGGACTCCTTTCCATTCGCTGAAATTCGTCCCGAATTTCAATGTCTCATTTTTAGGGTTCACTCCAAAGACGTACTGTCATCTGTCTCCTCATCCTGGGAGCCCTCCTTAGGGTGCCCGCATTGATCCTCGGCCGCAACGGGCAAGAACGGGCATAAGCGGACATACCACGGGACGCCGGGAAATGCCCCTTCTTTCTCGCCGATATCGACAGCGCTTGGCTCGCTGCTCGCCGCGGGCTGTTCGCCGCGCTCCACGCCGAGCGTCGCCGTCAGCCCCAGCAGCAGAACCGTCTGCAAGAGCACGATGGCGGCCTCGGCTAGGATGCGCTTCCACATGGTTGGTCTCTGTTAGTCGTCCGATGCAGGCTCTGGGAGAAAGCTTTCCAGAACCCAAAGCTCACCCCCCAGCTCGCCCGCGCTGCTGGTGTCGAACGCCAGCGTTTTTCCGTTGGGATGCAAGGACGGAAACCGCAGCTTGTTTTTCCACAGCTCCGGGCCGCCGAGACTTGCCGACTTGCCGCCATCGACAGGGATCCGCAGAGTTTCCCAGTTCTCGGGCCCGGGATAGATGTTGCTCGGGATCGACGCCAGAACGTATTCGCCGTCAGGGGTCCATTCGATCCCGTTGTCGTAGGCCGCGGTGTAGTCCGCGCCTTGGGCCTCGAAGATAGTGGTTAGTTTCCCTCCTTTGGCGGGCATTACGCCGACAGCCATGTCCGTACCCTTCGCACGGCTTCCGGGGGTTGCAGTGACCAGCGCCAAAGTCTTGCCGTCCGGTGAAACCGCTACGCTGGCGATGACCTCCGGAGCGCTGGGCGAGTAGACCGTTCTCTCCACCCGTGATTCCACGTCAAGCGCGACAAGCTGTGGCCTGGCGGAATCTGTCTGGCCGGGCGGGTCAGTCCCAATGTAATAGACGGTTCCTCCGTCCGGCGAGACGGCCGGCCGCGCGAAACGGAAAGTGCGCGACAGCGAGGGGGTCAGTCGCTTAGCCTCGCCGCTGCGAGCGTCGATCTTGTACAGCGACCAAGCTCTTTGCCCTTTCGTGGTCGCCGGAACAATCAGCGAGGTCCCGTCCGGAAACCAGCGGAACGGGCGAATCCTTTGAAATTCGGTCTGATGTTCCAGGTTCTCACCCGTGCTCATCGACCGAATGGCGAGAATCGAGGCGCTGACTCCGCCGCCGACTCCATGCGCCTCGCCGCGCGAGACGTAGGCCAGTCGCTCGCCGTCTGGCGCCCAACTGGGATAGAAGTTTCTGCCGAGGAACTGGTCCGTCGCGTGTACCGGCCTTGAGAGCATGCGCCCTGTGCCCGGGCCGAGGTCGACCATGAAGACGTCTTCGCTCTCTCGCTGCACGCCGTAAAACAACGAGCCGGAGGGGGTGAATCCGACAGGGGCGATCATGCCGGTCGGGGCCTTGACAAGCTCGGGTGCGCCGGCGGCCTCGGCGCCGTCCATGGGCAGCCGCCACAAGCCGAGATCGCCGCTGCGGTCGCTGACAAACAGTAAATCTCCGTTCGGGGCGAAGATCGGGCGAGTGTCGAGCCCCTTGCGGCGAACGATCTGCGCCTCGCGCGAACCATCAGCGCTGAGCAGGAAAATGTCACGATCCTGCGAGCCTCGGCTCACCGCGGAGTCGTACGCGATCCAGCGTCCGTCCGCTGAGACGCTGACATGCTCCGGCCACCTCCAGGCGAGGCTCTTGAGCTGTGTCAACGTACCATCCTCCACGGACACGAATACCAAGCGGGCTTCGCCCGACAGGCTGAACAGTGCCAGAACGTGTTGCAGATCGGGCGTCACCGCGAAAGGATCGATGTAGTGCGTGTTTTCGCTGCGATGTAGCGTTCGGGCGGTCTTGTAAGGCTGCTCGGCGTCGACATCGACAATGCGAAGCTCCCATAGGCCGTCAAACAGCGCTGTGTAGGCGATCTTGCCTCCGTCTGGAGAGACGACCGAGTAGTACGTGAATTCAGTCTTCTCGGTGCTGTGCTTGGTCAGCGAGACTATCTCGCCGGACTCCAGGTCGCAGATCGCCAGCGCCCCGTTGTCGACCCAGTTGACGCATGAGATGCGCCGCCCGTCGGGGAACGGCGAGCCTCGAAAAGCGAGGCTGTTGCCGGAAACCAATCGCTCGGTCATGCCAACCACGCCGGCCGCCTCAGCGCGGGGGCTCGGCGGGTTCATGATCGGGCCGCGGTCGATGAACCACACCGCTGCGGCCAAGCCGGCAGCCACCGCGGCAACGGGGAGCCACTTCTTTGCCTTGGCGGGCGTGGCCGGTCCACGGCGCGAGCGCCAGGCTTCGATCTCGCTCGGGTAGGCGTAGACGCCGGCCTTGCCTCCGGCGCGCAGGCGCCTGACGGGCAAGCCGTCCTCCTTTTCCCAGCGCATCGCCGTGCGCTCGTCGCGTTCCAGATAGGCTGCAATCTCCTTCCAGGACTGCAGCGGCTTTTCTTCGCGGTTGGCGTTCATGGTGTGGTGTGACCTCCTGCCGCCGAGCGTACGGACGCCACAGCCAGGAAGCAACCGGCAATGTCCGCCACGGCCCCGATGTCGGTCATTGCCGCTTCACCGATTCGCCTTGCCATACCTGGGTGGAGCCGCAGCGGTCGGTGCCTGAGTGGGCCGAACAGGCGGCTTAGAGAGGTCAAAGCAGGAGCGGCACACAGTCCCCGCAAAGACGAGCTCCCGTAAAGAGTTTCGTCCGATTCGGCTAGATCTTGCAACAGTCGCTGGAGACCACAATCATGACTCAAAAACAATCACTTACACTAATTCTCACGGGAAAGTGTCGGTAAATCGCGGGCCCACTCCGAATCCGCTGGTCCGGAGTGGCCCACAGAAGCTTGGAAACAGCCCAAATCCGAGCCCAAGTTATTACACTGTGTGAAATGGAAATCGAGGGGCCCTTATTTCAGATTTTCGGGCCGCAATATTTCACGCCACTAGTGTCCGGCTATAAGTCCCATAGATTCAACTGGTTATAAATTGGGTCTGATTTTTCTTGGGACTCGGGATCGCCGAAGGCCTGTAAAATGGGCGTTTTCTCGAAAAGGGTCACGCTGAGAATCTGTAGGATTTGGTAGAGACTCGCCTCCAGGCCCAACCTCTTGCGCACGATCGCCACCAGTACGTAAAACGAGACGGCGCTCCAGATCTGCGTCTTCACGGCGTTCTCGGAAGTGCCGTAGAACTTCTTGATCCTCAGGTGCTGCTTGATCCACTTGAAGAACAATTCGACCTGCCAACGCGACTTGTAGATCTGGGCGATGGTCACTGCCGGGAGCGCAAAGTTGTTGGTCAAAAACTTCAGACGCTTGTTGGTCTCGGCGTCGACGTAGCTGACTCGCCGCAACGCGTCCGGATAGGCTTTCGCCGAGGCGCTGGCTGTCAGGATGACGGTCTGATCCGAGCGCACGCCCGTGGACTTGTCGACCCGATGAGAGTAGCGGCGTTGCAGCAAAATGTTCTTCTTCGTCCGCACGACAAAGAACGACGAGCAGAGGGTGAACGCGAAGAGGCGCTCGAAATCGACGTAGGCGCGGTCCATGACGTAGAAGGCGCCGGGCTCGGGCGCGATTTCGTCGAGGATGTTGACGTCGTGCGTTTTGCCGTCAGTAATGCGGATAAACGTTGGGATATTGCCATGGAGGTCGAGCAGCGTGTGCATCTTCACGGCGGCCTTGTGCCGGGCGAAACTTGGCCCAGGGGAACAGCGACAGGCACAGGTCGATGGTGGTCGAGTCCAGCGCGTAGAGACTTTGATCGAGATCCACGCCGATCGGATCGCGGGCGTACAAGGGCCGCGCGATGCGAATCAAGATCTGGGCGAAGTCAGCGTAGATCCGCCAGTCGTGCGACTCGTTGGCATCGGCGAGAGTGGAGCGCGAAACCTTGCCGCGAAAACCCATGTGGTAGAGCTTGGGCTGCACCGAACGCAGGCAGGCTTGGATGTCGCGCAGGCTTTCGCGGTAGGTCAGCTGGGCGAACGACAGACAAAGAAACTGATCCCAGCAAGAAAAGCCGCGCAATTTGTGATCGCCGCCATAGCGAGCTACGCATTTACGGAATTCGTAGCTCGGGAGCTCATCCATCAACTGTGCGAAGACGGTCCGGCCAAGGTTCATGCCTCATTGTTCACAACCTGCCAGAGGCTCTCGACGCGCCAAAATCAGTACGCGGAATTCAAATCGATAAATCCCGAAATCACACTCACTCCACTCATTCCAAGTGACTTGTCAGCCACGCCCCAGACCGTAGCCGGACACTAGTGATTTCACGCCCCAACACGAGAGTCTTTTTCCCCGTGCCAGAGAGAGATTTCGTCAACAATCATCCGCTCGGCCGCCGTCGGCCGGGCTTAAACAGGTGTGGCCGGCCGCGCGCACGTACTCAGCAACCTTCGCCGGATCCTTTACTCCCGGCCGACTCTCCAGCCGCGAGCTCGCGTCAACCCCCCAGGGATCGACTTGTGCAATCGCCTCGCCCACGTTATCCGCCGCCAACCCTCCAGCGACGATGATCTTCCCGTAGCGTTTGGCCGCCTCCGCCGACGTCCAGGGGAAAGTTCGGCCGACCCCACCGTAACTCTCTCCCGCCGGCGCGTCGAGCAAGAATGCCTCACACGGATACGTCCGCAAGACCTGCGGGTCGAAATCTTCTCCCACGTTCAAAGCCTTCCACATGCGCAGGTCCGAGAGTTGCCCGCAAAAACCCGGCGTCTCGTCTCCGTGGAGCTGGACGACGTCGAGCCTCGCAGCTTCGACAACTGAGAGAATCCGCTCGGCCGTTTCATTTACGAAGACCCCGACCTTCGCCACTCCAGCCGGAACCACCGCCGCGATCGCCGCCGCCTCGTTAAGCCGCACAAACCGGGGGCTGCGCCCGAAGAAGATCATCCCGATGGCCGTCGCGCCGGCGTTGGCCGCGGACAGTGCATCGGCCGGAGAAGTAATCCCGCAAACCTTGACGATTTCAAGCGGCATACGCTTTCAGTATCTCCAACAGTTAGAATCCGAACTATGGAACGAATGACTCCGAGCGAGGTTCGCGCTTTCCTGTTGCACGGCACACGGACCGGCAAACTCGCCACGGTGCGGGCCGACGGGCGCGCGCACACCGTTCCCGTCTGGTTCACGCTCGACGGCGACGACATTGTTTTCATGACGATGAAGACCTCCATCAAGGCGACGAACATGCTCCGTTCTGGACGCGCCTCCATCTGTGTCGACGAAGAGAGGCTGCCGTACTCATTCATCTCGATCGAAGGGGAGGTCTCGATCGACGAGCTGCCGCCAGCGGAGCTCCTGCCATGGGCGACCCGCATTGGAGAGCGCTACATGGGAGCGGACTTGGCGGATGCGTACGGCAAACGCAACGCGGTCGAGGGGGAGGTGCTGGTTCGGTTGCAGCCCGCGAACGTTTTCGCCCTCAAGAACATCTCCGACTAACCCTGGGCTAGCCCGTCGACCCGAACCCGCCGGCTGCTCTCGCGCTATCTTCGAGCGACTCAGCCACCGTCCACTCGACCGCTGCGTACGTCCCGATCACCAGTTGAGCGATTCGGTCGCCCGGCCTTATCGTGAACTCGACCCCCGAGTGATTCACCAGAATCACCTTCACTTCGCCGCGGTAGCCCGGATCAATCGTCCCCGGCGCATTCAGCAGTCCGATCCCGTGCTTGATTGCCAACCCGCTACGCGGACGCAGCTGGCCTTCGAACCCGGCCGGAATCTCCAGCGCCAACCCCGTCGAGACCGCCGCGCGCGCCCCGGACAGCAGCAAAACCTCTTCGACGGAAACCAAGTCCATCCCGGCATCCTCGTCCGGGCCATGAGCAAACCGCGGCAGTTGCGCGTCACGGTGAAGCTTGCGGATCCGAAGTTCTAGTCGCTCCATGAGAACTCACGATCTTACCCGATCCGTTCGCCGAGCACCCTGCGTCAGCGGGGTGTCTTGCACTTGCACTGACTGGAAGACACCCCGCTCACGCAGGGTGCTCGGAAGCTCACGCTCGGCGCAACTTCGGTCGATGGATCAACGAAGACCCATGCTGTCGATCAAAAAGCACCTCGACCAACCGGGCGGGAACGACGAAGTCCGCCAAGCCCTACGAAACGCGGTCGCCGAAACCCTCGGCGCGATCGGCGAACGCGTGCCCTGCGCGGATCCGGACCGCCGCAAACGCCTGGCCTTTGATTTAGGCGCGCACCAGCGCCGCATCCGCGAGCTCAAAGAAGCCGAAGCGATCCGCCAGACCGCTCAAAAGGCAATCGAGGCGATGGCCGACGGCTGGGACCAATTCGCCTCAACACTGAAGGAACGCGAACATGGCCTCACCGAGATCATCGGACTGCTCGCCGAAACCGCCTCGCGCCTCGATAGCTCGAACAGTGATTTCTACCGCGGACTGCGCTACTCGGTCAAGGGGCTCGAAGAGGTCGGACGCATCGAGAACATCGCCGCGCTCCGCGAAGCGTTGCAAGATCGCCTGGGGACCCTGGAGGACAACGTCGACCGGCAGGAAGCCGAAACCCGGGAAAGCTGGGACGGCCTCCAGCAGGGGCTCGACAAGGCGCGCAGCGAGGCCAAGTCGATGAGCCAACTCGTCAACACCTCGTCGCTAGGCGCGCTGCCGACGCGCAAGCACGCCGAGCAGCTGCTGACCGAGCTCTCCGAGCGCCGACAGCCGTTCGTCGTCGCGGCCGTCGCTCTGGGGGACTTCAAAGACCTCGCCCGCCGCTATGGAGACGGGCAGGCGCGGGAGATTGTCGGGCGAATGACGAAGCGCCTTCAAGCCGACCTGCCAGCGGACTTCCAGCTCTATCAATGGGACGAGCGAACCATCGCCGCCATCGTCGAACGGGGAGTCGCCGGAGAAGTTGGCCGCCAATTGGCCGGGTTGTCGCGCGAGCTTCGAAAGTCGTCAGTGAACGAGAGCGACCCCGAGCTGCGCGACCTCCGTTTCGAACCGCGATTTGGCGTGCACGCGGCCGCCAAGAGCGAAGGCTTGCAGTCGCTGGTCAAGCGAATCGAAAAGCTAGCGAAATAATTATAGTCCGAGCTGGCGCGACAGGTAGTCGCGAATCGTGATTCCGGCACGCCGTTCTGTTCGTGTGGTTTCCGATTGCCTCAAGCCGTTAGTACCGGTACGAAACCCGCTGCCCGTGTGTTGGCTGGATAACACGAACGGCGAGCTCCCAACTCCTTAAGAACGGGCAGCCGCCGCCGATTTCCGGTGGCCTTTAGCTGTGCCGCGAGGCGGTCTGGTCCAACCAGATCATCCAAGCCAGACGGAATAATGTACCGGTACGTCCTATAGTCCGATAGCCCAAGCACTAACGGGTGAAACATTGCTACGGCGGATGCGTTTTGGTACAACTCGTGACGGGACATGACGAAAGGTAGCTGGACGTATGACCTATAACGTCAACACACGCTCCTGCAGGCCGTTGCGCCTAAGCCAATTTCGAACCCTGGTCGCGACGGCTGCGTTGCTGGCGGCGCTTGCCGCGCCGGCCGCCATGCGGGCGCAAGTGATCACAACCGCCGACGGTAACGGCGCCGACACTACGCTGGGCGGCGAAACCAATACGGGAACGGTCAACTTCGGAGCCGATCCCATCCTTCGGGCGCAGGATTTCACCGCCGGGAGCAGTACGGTGGCGTTGGTTCGGTTTGACCTTTCCGGCGTTTCCGGAGTGATCACGAGCGCAAATCTCGATATGACGATTTGTTGCGCCGCTCTTCGAGTTGGCGACTTGTTCGAGGTTCACGGACTCAAGGACAGCGAGAACGCCGACAACTGGGGTGAGCTGACGATCACCTACCAGAATGCTCCAGGCCTGGCCTTCGTCGGGCTGGGGTCCGACGACGTCGACCCTGCGAAGACGGACTTCCTAGGCACGGCGACGCGAGCGAACCCCACGAGCAGCTTTTCCAACGCCGCACTAGCATAGCGTTTCAATAAACCATATCTATCCCGTAACGTTTCCTGCTAGGCTGGACGCATGCCGGGAAAATCAAAGCGTCTCAAACTCGTTCTCACGCCCCAAGAGGTGCAACATCTTCAGCGCCTGCGTGCTTCGCGGACGGCTCCGGTTAGGGAGGTGCAGCGGGCTGAGATTCTGTGGCGTTATCATTCCGGCGAGACGATCGCCGAGATTATGCGAGCGGTCAAGATGACGCGCAAAAGCGTCGGCAAATGGATCAACCGAGCCCTCGCCATAGGCGTGGAAGCAGCGCTCAAGGATGCCTATCATCGTCCCCGGCCGCCCGGCATCACCGCCGATGCCAAGGCCTGGGTGGTGCATTTGGCCTGCAGCAAACCCACCCAACTCGGTTACGCCGCCGAGCTGTGGACCCGCAGCGCGCTCGCTCTACACGTGCGCCGGCATGCCGTGGAAGCGGGCTATCCGGCCCTGGCCCAAGCGGCTAAGGCGACCGTACATCGTATTCTGGCCGAGCAACCTCTGCATCCGGAGAAGGTGAAGTACTACCTCGAGCGTCGCGATCCCGATTTTGAGTCCAAGATGCGGCAAGTGTTGCTGGTCTACCGCGAAGTGGCCTTTCAGAATGAAAGCCTTCGCGACGGCCTATCGCCGGGCGTGATCACGGTTTCGGTCGACGAAAAGCCCGGCGTGCAAGCGATCGCCAACGTCGCGCCGGACCTGCCGCCGAAGCCTGGGCGGCATCCCTGTGTGGCTCGCGACTACGAGTACAAACGGCTGGGAACGTGCTCGATTCTGGCGGCGCTGGACTTGCACTCCGGCCGGGTAACGGCGCGGGTGGAGCGGCGTCACCGCAGCCGGGAATTCATCTTGCTGCTCAAGGATTTGGACCAATTCTACCCGGACCAATGCACGATCCGATTGATCTTGGACAATCACTCCGCCCACATATCGAAGGAGACGAAAGCCTACTTGGCGACGCGTCCGAACCGCTTCAAATACGTGCACACGCCGACCCACGGGTCCTGGCTCAACATAGTCGAGACGCTGTTTGGCAAGATGGCGCGCACGTTCTTGAAGCGTATCCGAGTCGCGTCGTGGGAGGAGCTGCGGGAACGAATTCTGCAGGGGATCGCGGAGATCAACGCGGCTCCGGTGGTTCACCGCTGGAGGAAGTTCGAGGCGCTTGAGGTCGCCTAGAGAGGATATGTTTTAGTGAAACGATATACTAGTCAACTTCCTGAATTCCGATACCGACGGGCTGGTCACGC
This sequence comes from Bryobacterales bacterium, assembly GCA_965247515.1. Taxonomy (GTDB): domain Bacteria; phylum Acidobacteriota; class Terriglobia; order Bryobacterales; family UBA6623. Next base: position 5,914,028 of record OZ252029.1, read on the forward strand.
TCATCATCTCGGACACCGGCGTGTCGAACGGCGCCTCCATGCAGTTCGCCTCGAAAGAGGATGGCGTGCTAAGTCCGCCGACATTGACGGTTAATTCCGTCCTCCAGCAATCTAACTGCAACGGGCTCCGGCCTGGGACCACCGATTGCAACTTCGACCCGCTCACCGGCACGCACTGGCTAGACGTCCCCCTCACGCTGAATACTTCATTTAACAGCTTGGTCATGACCCAACTGGGCCCCGGCCAACCGCTCGAAGGATTTCGATATGCCACCGAAGATGAGATCGAGACTCTGCTACAGAACTACACGGCGACCCATAGCACGATCGACCCGGGGCAGTTTCTGCCGCCCGACGTCACGATCGTACCGCTTATCAGCGACCTTGGAATAACGCAAAGCAGTCCCCCGACGTTCGTGAGAACGCTCGGGATCTACCCCGGATCAAATTGCCCCGACCCCCTGACATGCAGCACTGGACTTGTGGACGTTGCTGATCTGCTCTTCCAATCGGGGAGCCAGAGCTTTTCCCGTTCGTTCGCGTGGTCCGTTACCGACCCCCACCCCCTTATCGGGCACATGCTCGTCGTGAGCGGGTCGGCTCCTACCCCGGACTTCGTCACCTCGGGGGCTTTCCCGACCTACGTTTGTCTCAATCCCGGGGATGGCGACTTCCTCTCGATTCCGGCGGATCCGTTGAACCCTTGTCCGCAAAATGGAACGTTGATCTCGACGCTGATCAGCGATTTTCCGTTTGACGGGGGTCGCGCGGACGTCGAGGTGGCCGACCTCAACTTGGATGGCTTCAACGACATCATTACGGCGGACACCGGCGCCACCCGCGGCGCGCAGTTTTGCCTGAACGACGGCAACGAGCCTCCGTTCTTTAACTGTGCGCAAGTCAGCGGCGCCGGGATCGCCAGCAGCAGCGTGGAGGTTGGAGATTTCGACGGTGTCAACGGCCCGGACATCATCGTCGACTCCTCGCTGTGTCTAAACGACGGCTCGGCCAGCTTTAGCACCGCCTGCACGGCGATCGCGGGCGTTACAAGCTTCGTTTCGGGCGCGGGCCAACTGAACAACGATGCGCTCCCCGACATTACCTCCACGGGCGGCCAGACCTGCATCAACAACGGCGGCGCCGTACCGACGTTCACGTGCTCGGCGGGCGGCGCCACCGGAACCAGTTCGACCTTTGCCGACGTCAACGGAGACTCATTCATCGACATCGTCGCGGCGAACGGAAATGTTTGCCTTAGCGATGGGGCCGCTGCCCCAGCGTTTACCTGCACTTCGGTGAACACCACTTTCGGGCAGGCCGCCGTGGGCCATATTAATGACGACAACTATCCGGACCTTGCCTTCTCGGGCTCGGCGGAGTTTTGTATTAATTCCGGCCCGCCTACGTTCACGTTCGCTTGCAGCCCGGCCGGGGCGCCTGCCGGCAATGGAGTTGGCATCGCGGACTTCGACTCTGACGCCTACGGAGATCTGGTCTTCAACCGCCCGGGCGGGATCACCACGTGCTTGAACGACGGGGCGGGCAGCTTCCCTGCGTGCAACAGCGTCGTGGGCTCTCCGACTGGCGCGAACGGACCGCTCGCAATCGCGGAGCTCGGGCAGGGTGCCCCCCCGAACCCCGTGCCGATGCTGTTGTCACTCTCGAGGACGTTTGGCACTGTTGGGGAAACCCCGTTTACGCTCACCCTGACGGGGCTTGACTTCGTCCCAGGCGCGATCGTCACGTTCAATGGCGTTGCGCAGACGACCACCTTCGTCAACTCCACGACCTTGACCGTAGAGTTTACCGGCGCCTTGCTCGCAGTGAGTCAGGTCTTCCAAATCGAGGTTGCGAACCCGACCCCTGGCGGCGGGCCCGCGCCGACACCGCGCTTCTTTACGGTGAACCCTCCGGCGCCGACGATCACCTCGCTTAGCATGCCGGTGAGCACGGTGGGAGCTCCGCCGTTCACGCAGACGGTCACCGGGACTAACTTCGACGCAAGCTCGGTTGTGCGCTTCGATGGTGTTGCCCAGCCGACTACATTCGTTAGCCCTACACAGGTAACCGTTCAGATCACGGCAACCGAATTGGCGGCGCCCGGCACAGTTGCGATCACGGTTTTCAACCCCGCGAGCGGCCTTTCCAATGCCTCAACGTTTATGGTCAACGCGCCGGCCGTTCCCATCATCGTCACCGGCGTCCCCGACAACACGACCGCCGGCGACGGCGTTTGCACTCTACGCGAGGCGATCAACAACGCCAACAGCAACAGCGACACAACCGGCGGCGACTGCGCAGCCGGCTCCGGCTCCGACACGATCAACCTACCGGCTGGAACCTACGCCTTGGCGATCGCCGGCGCGGACGAAGACGCCAACGCGACCGGCGACTTCGACTTCACCGACGCGGCTGCGACCTCGATCATTGGCGCCGGCGAGCGCACGACCATCCTCGATGGCGGCGGCATCGACCGCCTCTTCGACATCTTCGGGGCCGGGCTGGTCACGATCGAAAAGGTGTCCCTCATCAACGGCGCCGTCTCCGGCGCTAACGCCCGCGGCGCCGCGGTGCGGGCCAACGTCGGCGCCGATCTCGCGATGAGCGTCTGCAGCGTTCGCAACAACTCTACCGGGGCGGGGAGCAATACCGACGGCGGCGCGGTGAGTTTGGAGCCCGGCGGGACCGTCACCGGCGCTATCGATCGCTGCACGTTTGTTGGCAACAGTGCCATGGGTCACGCTGGGGCTATCATGAATTTCGGCCCCGGCGCGCTTACCGTCACCAACTCCACACTCACCGGCAACACGGCCAACGGCCGTGGCGCGGCGATCGAAAGCGTTGGCCCCGCAACGATCGATTTTTCGACCATCACGAACAACACCGCCGGTGCGGGCGAGGCGGCCGTATCGAGCCACGGGGCGTCGCCCGGCACGGTGACCATCAGCAACTCGATCATCGCCGACCAAGCCGCGGGTACGAGCGACTGCCAAAGCGCCTCAGGCGGTCTGCTCGCGTCGGGCGACTACAACATCGAGAGTGGCACGACCTGCGGCTTCGCTCAGACCAACGACCAGCAAAACGTCTCGGCCGCGGCGCTTGCCCTCGGTGCGCTAGCCAACAATGGCGGGCCAACAGACACGCACGCCCTGATGGCCGGCAGCGTCGCCCTCGACGCGATCCCGAATGCAACCAACGGCTGTGGAACCACGGTGACCCAAGACCAGCGGGGCGAGGCAAGGCCGGCTTCGGGCGCCTGCGATATCGGGGCTTTCGAGGGAACACTTGGCAACCCCGTACCGATACTGACGTCACTTGCCCCACCCATGGCCATGGTCGGCGATGTTCCGGTTACGCTCGTCGTCACCGGCATCGACTTCATCGCCAGCTCATCGGTGTTGTTCGACGGCGTTCCCCGCCCAACGACATTTATCAACTCGACAACGCTGACTGTAGAGATCACGGCGGGCGATCTAGCCGCGGTTCAAGTCGTTTCGGTGACGGTCGGGACCCCCGCGCCCGGCGGGGGAGCTTCGGCCCCTCTCGACTTCACGGTCAACCCCGCCGTCATCCCAGTTCCCACTCTGACCTCATTGAGCATGCCGACGAATATCGTTGGCGCCGCTCCATATACGCTCATGGTTCTCGGCGCTGATTTCGGCGCCGGCGCCACGGTTAATTTCGACGGAGTCGCCCGGCCGACGACCATCATCGACGTCAACACGCTCAGCGTCGCGATCACCGCGGCCGACTTGGCCGTGGTTCAAACGTTCCTGGTAACCGTCACCACTCCCGGCGGCACATCCGGGGCGCTACCGTTCGCCGTGAATAATCCCGCTCCGGCCGTGACGACGCTGAGCCAAACTACTGCCTTCGTCGGCGAAGCGCCCTTCACGATGATCGTTACCGGAGCGGGATTCACCGCCGGCTCGGCCGTTATCTTCAACGGCGTCGCCCGCGCTACTACTTTTGTAGATGCCACTACGCTGACATTCGAGATTACCGCGGCGGACCTGGCCACCGCACAGGCATCCGCGCTGTTCGTCATGACTCCCGCCCCCGGCGGCGGCGCCTCCGCAGTATTGCCCTTCACGGTCGGCAACGTCGCCCCGGCCATCACATCGTTGGACCCCGCCGAGCTCCCGGCCGGCTCACCGGCCACCACGCTGCGAGTGACCGGTACAGGCTTCATTGACGGCGCGGTCATTACCGTTGCCGGCTCGGATCTGCTGACGACGTTCATCAGCGCAACTTTACTGAGGGCTACGCTTCCAGCTTCGCAACTGAGCTCCGCCGGAACGCGGACGGTGGTTGTCCGAAACCCTGGTTCGGCGAATTCGAACCCTCTGATCCTCAGGCGGATCTTCCCCCCGCCAGCGAGCAGAGTTTCGCCGCCAACTTCCTGAATTCGCGTCGGTTATGGGATGGATCGGGCGATCGGCGTCTGTCTACAGGTTACATGTGCGGCAGCGAAACCCCCAACGCATTGAGGATTTCTGTTTGGCGGGCGTCGGGAATCGGCAGCCGTGTGACGCTGGTCTGCTCATCCACTCGATATTCCAATAGGCACAGTCGCCCCAACGCCGCCAGCGCGTCCGGCAAGGTGATCGCGTGCGGGTCGTCGTCGGTCGTGCCAAACGCCGCTTGTATCCGCCGTTCCAATTCGCGGCTCAGCTTCAACGCCAGCATGCTGCACAACACATGTCCTCGGGTGCGGCTTTCTTTGCGCACGAAGATCGGCCGCACCTCGAGCAAGCCCGTCTTCAGCTGCCGAAAGTCGCGCTCCACCCGCTGCAGGCTCACGTAATGGTCGTGCACTCTTTGGCCGCTCATGCGCTCGGAGGCGACATCGGTCACGACCACGTAACAGCCCGCCAACTCCAGCGCCTGCTCGATCGCCGCCTGCTGGCGCTCGACGACCAGCGTACGTCCCTGCAAGCGCAACTCGACCAATTCTGTCAGCTTGTGACGCTCCAGCCAGGGCTTGAGCTGGCGCAGTCCGGCCGCGGGCTCGCAACGGGAAGAGGCCGTGACTTTCTGGTTGCGTCGGTCGAGCTTGCCTCCCAGCTTGGCCAGCTTGTCCTCGAGCCGCTGCCGTTGCCGTTTGGCTTCGGACTCGTTGAGGCGCAGCACATAGCGCACGCCGTCGGCTTCGACCTCGCAGACTTGTTCAGCGAACAGCTCCAGTTGCAGCACCCCTTCGCTCAAGCGCCGCCGAATCTGGGGATCGGTCAGCGCCGTGATGTAGCGCAGCCCGGCCTCCCCCAGCGCCTGCTTGCCCTTGCTCTTGACCATCCCGCGGTCGCCGACGAAGACCAACTCCTCGACTCCGAACTGCTCTTTGACGATGCGGATCTGATCCGGCACGGTCGTCGGATCGTTGCGGTTGCCGGCAAACACCCGCACCGCCAGCGGCTCGCCCTGGTCATCGGCCAGCAGTCCGATCACAATTTGCTTCTTGCCGCGCTTGCCGTCGCGATTGTAGCCGTACTCGCCCAACGCGTTGTGCAGGCCTTCGAAGTACGAGCTGGTGACGTCGTAGAGCAGCAAGCTGGGCGGGGCTCCGCGGCGCTCGAGGTAGTGGCGGTATAGCGCTTGCTCGATCTTCACTTGGCGGGCGCTCAGATCATCGAGGGCGGCGTAGAGGTCGTCTTCGTCGAAGGCGCCCAGACCCAGCACTTCTGCGACGGCCTGATCGGCGGCCCAGCGCACGGCCGAGAGCCGCGATCCTTGGTGGGCCAGGCGCGCCAGCACCAGGAACAAGGCGAGTTTGGCGGCCCGCGTTCGACCCAGCGCGGCGGTCAGGCCCAGCTCATCGGCGAGTTGCTTGAGCGCGAAGAGCAGGCCAAAGACGGGGCCGCAGACGGGAGTGGCGGGAAGCTGATCGAACTCGCCGCGGAGGGCGCGCCGGAGGGCCTCGACGCGGACGGGGCGCCAGCAGGAGAGGTTGGCGAGGGTGCGTTTTTTGACTCTGCCGTTTTGGCGGAAGGATTCGCGCAGCAAGACGGCGGGCGGCGAGTTGCGATTGGGGACGGACTCAACATACATGGGTATATTATATCACAAACAACACAATGAATAAACGATACAATAGCATAATACATGGGTACACTAAAAGCGCCCCCAAACGTGTTAAAGCCAAGCAAGCCAAGCAGTTAGCCCGTCAAACGAGCCTTCCGCTGGGGGGAAGATCCGTCAGGGTAAATCCGGGCCCCGGATCACCGGCCTGCAGCCCGCGACCGCTCTAGCTGGCGACCCCTCGAACCTCATCGTCGCGATTGTTGGCGAGAATTTCATCGGCTTCCTGGAGGCCTTTGCCGCTGGAGTAAGGGTCCCGGGCACGTTGCAGTCGACGACACGGTTCCGAGCCGAGATTCCGCCCAACCTTAGGACCGCTGTTGGCTTCCTGGCCATCGAACTGCGCACGGGCAACGGCGTCCCAACGAATCCCATGAACTTGCAGCTGCTCGGGCCGGTCGTGTCGAGCGCGAGTATCCAGGGACCCGCCGGCAATCAGGCGGCTCAGGCGCTGCCGATGCTGATCATCAACGGCTCCGGCTTCGCCCCCCTGGGGGATGTCGGGGTGAGCCTGGGCGGCAACGACTTGCCGGTTGCTTCCGCGAGCGCGACGACTATCATCGCCCCGGTTCCAGTCGCCGCCGTGCAGGATGGCGCCGCCGTCGTGGTCGCGAATTTCGGGGCCATCTTTTCGCAGCCGGTTGCGGCGGTAGACGAAACCGAGCAGCAGCTTCTGACGCTTTCCGGGCTTTCGCCGGCTTTCGCCACCGTCGGAGCGTCATCGTTCCAGGTCATGTTGACTGGAGACGGGTTCGGCCCCGAATCCCGGGTCAACTTTGGCCCGCTGACGCTTACCCCAACCTCCAGCAGTCCAACCTCGCTCACCGTAATCTTGCCCCAGTCGCTACTGAGCTCGCCGGGGACGCTTCAGGTTTCCGTGATTGGAGGCCTTGGCCAAATCTCAGGCTCGCTTCCATTCACCGTGAACGCCGCTCTGACCCTGGCTCCCCCCGAGATGCTCGAGACTCCCGCAGCCGAGCCCATCGAGATTCAAATCGAGGTCGGCGGCGGCACCGGTGAACTAGTCTACCTCACGCCGAACGGACTGCCCCCGGGTCTCATGCTCGACCCGCTGACCGGCATTCTATCGGGAACGGTTCTGGCCCAGGGCGAGTACTCCATCGACATCGTCGCCTCGGACGAAGGCGGCACATCCGTCGCGCAGACTTACATGCTCGACGTCGCTGGAGACTTCGACGTACCCCAAGAGTTGGCGCTCGAGTTGGGCTCAGAGGTTGGGTCCAACGAACAGATCATGGGCGTCATGAGCACAACCGACCAGCCCATCGACTATACAGCCGAGGCAACGGGTGACTTCTTGCAGATCGATCCGGGCGACCAATCCGGCACGATTGCTCCCGGTGAGACCGCGACCGTGCTCGTCGAGGTGATTGACGAGGGGCTCGAACCGGGCGTTTTCACCGCTGACGTCATCATCACCGACGTGACTCCGCCGCCAGGCGGCGCTGTCGCTCAAGGGGCCCTGCCCCTGGCCGTAATTCTGGAGTGAACCCTAAAAATGAGACATTGAAATTCGGGACGAATTTCAGCGAATGGAAAGGAGTCCAGGATGGAAAGTCTCAAGCCGCGCAAGCCGCGGGAGTTCACGGTGGAGTTCAAGGAAGCCGCCGCCAGGCGGCTCCTAGCCGGCCAGAGCGGGACAGCGCTAAGCCGCGAGTTGGACGTCAAGCGCAGCCTGCTGTACCGCTGGCGGGACGCCTATCGCCAGGAAGGCGTCAACGGCTTGAGCCGGCGGCGAGGCCGGCCGAAACCCGGCCGCTCGGCGCCGCCCAAGATCCCTCGCGATCCGCGCGACGAACGCATCGCAGAGCTCGAACGACTGCTCGGCAAACAAGCCGCAGAGCTCGATTTTTTCGGACAAGCCTTTCGCGCCTTGAACCTCGCAGCCCCGACCAACGACGCCGGTGGCGCGAGCGGATCTACTCCATCGTCGAGCAGATCAGCGCCAAAGGCTCGCTCAGCGTCGAACACGCCTGCGAGCTCGGACGCGTGAATCGCGCCGGGTTCTATCGCCGGCTCGCCGTGTCGTCGCCCGCCGAGTGCGACATGGAATTGCGTGACCGCATGCAGCGGATTTCGCTCGAGAATCGTCGTTACGGCTACCGCCGCGTGACGGCCGAGCTGCGCCGCCAAGGCTTCCTCGTCAATCACAAAAAGGTCCTGCGGATGATGCGTAAGGACAACTTGCTGGCGGTACTCAAGCGGCGCTTCGTGCTAACAACGGATTCGAACCACTTCTTACCTGTTTATCCGAATCTAGCGGCGCACCTGAATGTGGACGGCGTCGATCAGTTGTGGCAATCCGATATCACCTACATTCGCTTGCGCGAGGCGTTCGTCTACCTCGCCGTGGTGTTGGACGCCTACTCGCGACGCGTGGTCGGCTGGCGGCTGGGGACGACGCTCAAAGCTGAGCTGGCTGTAGGGGCGTTGCGCGATGCGCTCGAGCTCAGACGCCCTGCCGCGGGGTGGATGCATCATTCCGACCAAGGCGTACAGTACGCTTCGAGCGCCTATGTCGAGCTGCTGGAGCAGCACGGCGCGATCATCTCGATGAGCCGCCGCGGCAACCCCTACGACAACGCGCGGGCGGAGAGTTTCATGAAGACGTTGAAGGCGGAGGAGGTTTGGTTGCAGCGTTATCGCACGCTTGACGAGGCGCGCGCATCGATCGGCGAGTTCATTGATGAGATCTACAACCAACGCCGGCTGCATTCGGCGTTGGGATATCGTCCGCCGGCGGAGTTTGAAGCGCTGGCGCGGCCGGCGGCAACAGCAGCGAGGAATCCGAAGTATGAGTTTTGAGAGGCATAGGCAAATCTATCAATCCGATGGGCCCTGGGCGGGCAGGGAGACATCGCCGGCGTTGGAGAAGCCGGGAGCGACCTTGGCGGCCGCCCCCGGCGCTCATCGTCTTGATGAGTTTGCGGCCGGGTATTCCTTGGCGGGTTGCTCTCCAGCAGAGCCCGCTTCCGCTTCCCCGGCTAGGACCAGCGTGCGACGATACAGCGAAGAAGGCAAGCGTTTTGCGGTGAATCGTAACCTGTCCCGATTTCGACTGTCTCACGCTTGGGGTTCACTCCATTCCGTTTACTGTGACGGTCAATCCAACCGGTGACGTCGACGTTGACGGGAACCCGACTTTCGGCATTCTGCGCCCGACCCAGACTGGACTAACGTTCGGCGGGACGCTCGACGGCCCAGCGCCGGCGGATCAGTCGTTCGGTGTCGGCAACCCCGGCCTGATAGCGATCAATTGGCAGATCGAGGTCAACACCCAAGACACCGGCGCCTGGCTCAGCGTCACCCCCAACTCCGGCTCAAGCCTTCCGCAAGCGGCGATCCCGCAAGTGACCGTGTCGATTGATCCGGGCCTGGTCAACTTAGAACCTGGCATCAATCCGCCGGCGCTGTACGGCCAGCTGACAATCCAGTCGAACGAAGCCGCGAACTCTCCCGAGCGCCTCACCGTCGTGTTCGATCTCGATGCCGCCGCTGGTCCGCCCGCTCAAACCCTGGCGCCCCCCATGCCGAGGGCGCCGGCCGTGGAGAATCAGCAGGGCTGCGTCCCCACAACGCTGACGATGAACTTCCTCTCGCCGACCGTCGGAACCGCGGTGAAGTTCGGGTTCCCGGCCGTGGTGAGAATCGACGCCGCCGATGACTGCGGTCAGCCGATGGTCAACGGTACGGTTTCGGTCGCGTTCAGCAACGGCGACCCGCAGCTCTATCTCAACTCCTTGCGGAACGGCCAATGGGAAGGCACCTGGCCGCAACAGAACTCGGTCGAACAAGGCGTTACTCTGACCGCCTTCGGCACCCGCCGGATCTCGGATACGTTGCGCGTCGAAGGGATGGTTGAGCTCGTTTCGGGCATCGTCGACAACGCCGCCGCCCCGCCAGTGATTCTAGCGCTGACCAACAGCGCGGGCTTCCAAGAAGTGAACGTCGCGGCCGGCATGCTGATGTCGATCTTCGGCCAAAACCTTGGCTTCGAGCTCGAAGTGGCCACCTCACTCCCGCTGCCCGAAGAGCTTGGCGGAACGGCGATCCAGATGGGACCAGCGTTTGCCGGCATGATCTTCGGTTCGCCGAACCAGGCGAACGTTCAAGCGCCATTCCAGTCCTTGCCGCACACCGTGGCGCCCGTGACGGTCTTCCGCAGCGATCTAGCGATCAGCAATCGCGTCGACAGCCGCATCGCAACGAGTCAGCCCGGCATCTTCGTCAACGGCAACACCTTGCTTCCGATCGTGACCGACCCAAGCTTCCGGTTGATCGACCCGCAACGGCCGATTCAGCCCGGCGACGTGTTGATCGCATTCATGTCGGGGCTAGGGCCGGTCTCGGCGGACGTCGGAACGGGCGAGCCCTCCCCGGCAGTTCCCGCAACGACGATCGCCCCCGTGACGATGCTGATCGACGGAATCGAGGTGACCCCGTTGTTCGCCGGCTTGACGCCGGGGTTCGTGGGGCTCTACCAGCTCAACTTCATCGTGCCCGAGCAAGTAGCCGGCGACGGCCCGCCACACCTGATCTTCGTGGTCATCGTCGGCGACCAGTCGAGTCCGGAGTTCCGCCTGCCGGTCGAGCGATAACCCGGAGGTTCATGTCATCCCAACCACGCCCGCAACGTCGGGATCGGATTCTGGACAATCGCGTCAAGCACCGCTTCCGCCGGCCCTCCTGGGCTGGCTTGGGCGCGGACCAGGATGTTCGTATCAAGAACAACCCTCATCCGCGCGGCCCATAGCGGACCTCCGCGCAGGCCTCGTCAAGCGCGGCTTCGAGCGCTTCCTGCGTGACGCCGGGGGCGATCTTCTCCCGCATTTGCCGGCGCAGATCCTGCATCTCGCGCAGCAGCTGCTCACGCTCCTGCGTCCCTTGCACGGTGTGCGGTTCACAGGGTTTTAGGGTAATCACTTCCTCATCGCCCAGCTTCCGGCCCATGAGCCCCTCGACTGCCCTTTTCATCTCCGGCGTCAAATCGCTCGCTCTGTGGGAATAGGTTTCCATGACGTTCCCTTTCTTCTATTCTGACGCACTGGGGCGCCGTTCCCTGCACCCTACCGATATGGGCCCGAAGGGGACGGCCCGAAGGGGTCAGTCACCTTAACTCACTTTAGTTGTAGTGCGTGCGTCCCAGCGCCTTGGCAAGAGAGTTTTCCCGCTGCGGAACAGCGATCACGTGGACGTGATTCCCCATCAAGCCGTAGCCGAGGATATCGAGTTCCCAGCGTTCGGAGTGGGTTCGCAGCAGCGCCACGAAGGAGCCATCCTCGGCAAAGCCCATGCGGAACCCAAGCGACCACTGGTGCAACAGAATTACCCATAGTGTTTCACCGGCTTGTGCCAGGACCCTACGGGGCGATGCCGCTTTCGAACGTCCTCGACCTAAAATTGTATCAATGATTTCGGTCCGGGTCGTGCGGCAAGAACGTCGGCCCGCGCCACATCGCGCTCGTCCACATCTACTTGCTTGGGGCCCGTCTACGGAGGACTAAGAGTGCGAAAGCCTCAGCGTCGAACCCTCCGCCCCGGGGATGACCTCGATTCGCGACGGCAGCCGGTTGTGCAGCTCAGCCACATGCGTAATCACCCCCACCATACGCTCGCCATCGTCGAGATTCTCAATCGTATCCGCGACGATGTCGAGCGTCTCGGGGTCAAGGGCGCCAAACCCCTCATCGATGAAAATACTGTCGAGGCGCACCGCCCCGGCGGCCTGCTGAACCTGCTGGATCAACTCCAGGGCCAACGCCAGCGACGCCAGGAAGGTCTCCCCTCCGCTGAGGGTGTCCGCGCTGCGGCTCTCGCGCCCATGCTCGCGATCGATCACGGTGAACTCCCGGTTTCGGAACTCCAGCTCGTAGCGGTCGGTCAAGCCAAATAGGCGCTGCGACGCCCCGGCCACCAATCGGCCGAAGGCGTCGTCAAGCAGATAAGCCTGGAAGCGCGCGCCCGCAAGCTCATCCGCCAGCTGCCGAAACAGGCCGTGCTCTTTCTCGAATTGAGCTCTTTCCGCCCTGAGGCGCTCAGCCTGAGCAACATCACGGCGGAGTCTTTCCAAACGGTTCGACAGCCGCCCAAGTTCGATCTGCAGCCGCTCACACCCGGCCTTCGCGTCGTCGAAGCTCTTTCTCAAGGCCTCCACATCAGCCGGAGTCGGGGCCGAGTCGCCAAGCCACTCGTCGAGCTCCGCGAGCCGCGGCTTGAGTAATCGGACCTCTTCGTCCGCTGATCGGATCCGGGACTCGAGCGAGGCTTGCTCCCCAGGCGCCGGCAAGCCGCGGCGAAGTGAATCCAGCGAGTCAAATCCCGCCGTGTTGAGCCCCAAGGAAACCCGACTCCGCGACTCCTCGACCGCCCGCGCCGAACTGGCGACGTTGTCCTCGGCGCCGGCCGCCCGCTCTCGCCCGCGGGCCAACTCCAGACGGACGCCCTCGCGCCGCCGCCGCGCCTCCTCGAGCCCTTTCTCCAAATCCTCGATACGCGATTCAAGCGCCGCCCGGCTCGACTCCACATCCCCAATATCGGCCCGAATCCGCCTGGCGAGCTCCTTGGCCGCATCGGCCGCCTCACGAGCGTCCGCCGCGCGCATGTCGGCAAGCGCCGCGGCGGCCTGCTCTGCCTGGCGCGCCTGGCCCAACGCCGCACGAGCCTCGGAGAGTCGAAGCTCCACCCGGCCGCGCGCGGCTTCTAGTCTTCGATGTTCCTCTTGCGCCTCCCGCTGCCCGCGCAACTGAGTCAAGATCTTCTCCTCCGGGCTCTGCCGCAATACTCCATCGAGAGCCGCCTCAAGCTCGAGGCCGAGCGACATCTGCCCCGGGACCGGCGCCAGCAACGCCTTGACCGGGCGATCGCACACCGGGCATGCTTGGCCCGGCTCCAGCTCGCCGCGCAGTTTGGCGACGCAATCACCGTGGCGCTCGCGGTCACGCAAGATCTGACGAGCTTCGTCCTCGGCCAACGCCAGCCGTCCAAGCAACGCCGCGTCAAACCCGGTTGCGCTGCGTAGCGACTCCAGCTCCCTCCCCTCCGCCTCGATCTCAGCAATCAGCCCTTCCGACCTGGCCGCCGAGGCGGCGTTCGCGGTCGCATCGCGACGAGCTGTTTCCGACTCCGCCGTCAAGCGTCGAGCCGCCGCGCGCTTCTCTTTGATCACCGCGACGAGCGGCAGAACCTGCTGCAGCTCAGCTAGCTCCTCCCGCAAATTGGGAATCTCACCGGCGGCATCAGCGGCCTCGACGAATCCCTCTTCGACCTCGCGACTCGCACTCTCCGCCGCCTCGAGCGCTTCCCGGGCCTTGTCGCGCTCGCCGAGATTTGCCTGATGTTCCCGCTCGGCCTTCTCCCAAATTTCCAAGTACGGGCGAACGGTCTCCGCTTTTCTTGCCAAATCCAGCCGAGCCCGGAGCGTGGCGATCTCGGGCTTACGCGCTTCCGCCCGCTCCAGTCGCGCCTGTTTCTCGCGCCGCTCCTCGGTGAGCTTCCAACGTTCTTCGAGCCGATTCAGCTCGACTTCAACCCGCCCCCGATTCTCGTTCGCCGATTCCAACTCCTCGCGCAACTCAACCGCTTCGTGCTCAGCTTGCTCGAGCGCCTCGGGAGTGGCCTCGGCATAGTCAGCATCGAGGCGCTCTCGCAGCGTCTCCAGCCTGCCCCAAAGCCGGCCCCGGCGGCGCTCCGAGCGGCGGCGCATCTCCTCGTACACCTGCAATCGCAGCAGCTCCTGTAAGATCTTCCGCCGCTCGGACGGGTCGCTTTGTAGAAACCGCGCAAACTCCCCCTGGGGCAGCACAACCGACTGCAGGAACGCCTCGCTCCCCAAGCCCAGCAGGCGCTCCACTGCGTCGTTGACCTGACGCACGCCATCAGCGATGCCGACCGCCTCCGAGCCCTGTACACGCTCCAAGATCGCCGTCTTTTGCCCGGACCGCCGCATCCGCCGCGCAACCCTGTATCTTGCCGAACCCAGCTCAAACTCAAGCGTCACCGACGCACTCGTCGTCCCTAGCGAAATAAACTCATCGAGCTTGCGCGCGCCCAGCCGCGGGATCCGCCCGTACAAGGCAAACACCACCGCGTCGAGCAGCGAAGACTTACCCGCACCCGTCGGCCCGGCGATGGCGAACAGCCGCAGCTCCGAGAGGTCGACTTCTTGGACATCTCGGAAGCAGGTGAAATTCTCAAGCCGTAGCCGCCGCGGCCTCATCCGGAGCTCCTTCGATCTCGTCCAACAGTTCCTCGAACGTTTTGAGCAACTCCGCCGACGGATCGCGCTCGTGCCGGTCGCGATAGTAGTCGGCGAAAACCTCGCTCGCGGAATGCGTCTCCAGCCGCGGCCGAGGTTTCTCTTCGACCTTCGACTTCGGCAGCCGCACATCGACGCTGACCGCATTCGGCAGCAGCGTCCGCACCTTGCGGTTGATCTCCGGGTCGGCCTCTTCGAGCGGAACCTCCACCTTCATCCACCCCGTCTCGGCCAACTCCTCCCGCCGCTCTTCCAGCTCATCAAGCGTCGCCGTCACCTTCCGAAGCCGCTTGCCGCCTTTGTGCGGAATCCGCCGCACAACCCCGGGCTGGCCTGGCTTTGCTTCGACGGCGAAGAAACACTTGCGCTGGTCGGCCTCCCCAAAGTCCAACTGCAACGGGGCCCCCGCATAGTAGGCCGGCGCCGCCGCGTGCACCCGCTGCGCTTTGTGGATGTGCCCCAGCGCAATATACTGCGCCTGCGCGGGCAGCTTGAGCGGATCCGCCGCCCACTCATCACTCAAGTGAACCACCCGTTCTGAAGCTCCCTTGACCGCCCCCTCCAAATGCGTATGCAGACAGAGCAGATTCACCGCGTCGGGCCGAAACCTCTCGCAGAGCCCTTCGATCACCGCTGCCAGCCTATCCGCGTAGGCTTCATTCGCAACGGCTTCACCCTCGGCAAGGTCGAGCGCGCCAACCAACCTGCGCGGCGACGCAAACGGCACAGCCGCGACCACCGCCACTTCGCCGCTTCGCACCGGAATCTCCATCACGCCCCCGTCGTCCGGCCCCAGCGGACGTCCAACCGCGTGAACGTTAATCAACTCCGCCAGCAAACTCCAGGCCTCCAACCGAGCCCCACTGTCATGATTGCCGGCAATGACCACAATGTGGGCGCCCGACTCGCCAACGCGCTTAAAGAACGAAAAAACCGACCTCTCCGCCTTCGCCGACGGAGCCCCGCTATCGAAGACATCCCCGGTCATCAACAGCAGATCCGACCGCTCTTCCTCGACGAGCTCCGCAATCTCGTCCAAACAGGCCTCGAGCTCCGGAAGCCGATCCACGCCCTTCCAGACGCGCCCCGCATGCCAATCACTGGTATGGACGATCTTCACAGCTTCCCCATATGTTCGCTCATTGGCAGCCGACACGCGGAGCCGCGCGCGGAAGCAAGCGGTTGCCTGCCAACGCTGTTGTCGTCGCCTGCTCGGGCAACCGCTCCCTCCCGGTCGCGGCTCCAAGTGCACCACCCCCCGTCGGTTTTGGGATCCGGCCCCAATTGGAGTCCCAGAGTATTTTCTGGCCGACTCCTCCAGCTTGACCGCTGGGGTTATTCTGGAATCAGACATGCTATTCCTGATTCACCAGCGCCGGGCCGCTACCAGGTACCGGTACTCACACGAAAGGCTGGCTCCGATTTAGTACCAAATAACAAACGAACCCAATTCCCAAATCGGCATAGAACCGCCTCATCTGCCCGACGTGGCGTACGGCTATGCCGTGCCGCCTTGCACCTGTGGTGCAAGGTTTCTTACTGCTCCAGTTCCGGCACGACGCCGCAAGCGACCGAAAAGGAGACCTTGCGCTACAAGCGCAAGGCGGCACGGCATAGCCGTACGCCGCGTCAGAGCGCATTGCCAGTGGTCACGCGTGCGGACATTCACACTCTCGCCGACCCGACATGAGATCATACGATTTGCGACTGTGGCTCGCTGTCGGATTCCTGGCCAGCGCCGCCTTGCTGGCCCAATCGGGGGGCGGCCTGCCCACTCCCACCGGCCTCGAAGCATCCGACGGAGCCTACTCCACCAAGGTCGGGCTCTCTTGGGATCACGTCCGTAACGCCAAGCTCTACCGCATCTTCCGTTCGACCTCGAACGACCCCGCAACCGCCGCGCCCATCGGCTCCACCCCGTCGGTCATCTTCTATGACGAACAGGCTGCGGTCGAGCGGCGCTACTTTTACTGGCTCCGGGCCGAAGACGGAGAGCTGCAGAGCGAATTCAGCTCCCCCGCTGAAGGCTTCCGCGCCAGCGGTGAAACCTTCGCCTTCGGCCGCATCGGCCCGCTACAGCCAGCGATTCCGCAACGAGGCTGAGTCAGAAGGCGGAAGTAGTTGGGAATCGAGGGATTTAGGGGCGTGGGGTGAAGGACGAGCAGATTCGCACGCGGTCCTGACCCGGAAATAGGTGGGGAATCGCAGGGCAAAGACACCCCGGCGGCTCTTGCGGCAGGGCCGCTTACTGGCAGGCGCGGGGTGGGCGGGGGAGTCGACTCGCGTGCTAGGGCGAGGGGCCCGTGGCCGCCCGATACAGCTCCGCCGCCATCACCCGCGCCCAAAAGACTCGCGGTTTGCCGCGCCGCAACGACGGTTTGAGGTTGCGGGCGACAAAAGCGTGGTAGAGATTGAATGCCAGAAACGTCGTCAAGAGAAACGTCTCGATGGCGTGGGGTTCGTGCTTGTAGATGTGGTCGGCATGCCAGCCGTTGACCAACTCGTTGAAGCCGCGGTTCTCGATGTCCCAGCGTTGATGGCCCAAGCGCACCAGCTGCGCCGTGGAAACTTGCCGCGACCCCAAAGTCGTTAGCCAAACCCAATCGCTTTGATGCTCGTGGAGCTCGCCGTCAAGCTGCGAGCGCCGCCGCCAAGTCTCCACCGAACGAACGACGCGCAAGGGCTGGGCGACCTGCGGCCACGATAATAAGCCCTCGTGATCCCACCATTGGCAATCGCGTGAGCGATACTCGCCCGCCTGTGGGGGCTGGGTTCGCCACAGTCCTTGAACGTCTTGAAACAGGTGGCGGCGCTCGTCCTTGAGCACGATGACGGCGTCCTTGCCGTGCGCCAGCAGAAAGTTCACAAACGTCGCGGCGGCGTAAAGAGCGTCGGCCAAGACAACATCAAACGCCCGTGGGTAAGCGGCTAGAACGCGTTCGAGCAAACGTTTGGCGGCGGCCAGCTCGTCCTCGCCGGGGAGTTGCGGTTCGGCGTCGAGCAACAGCGGAAGCGGTTCGCCTTGGATGTTGAATGGCGAGGCGGCGGGCGCGTCACTGAGCAACTGCAGCGTCACTTGGCGGTGATAGTACTGCAGCTGTTCGCCGTCGCTGCGCTGAATGCGGCGCTCGAGACAGCCTCCACAGCAACGGCGGTAGCTGGCGTGAGACTCATGACCGTCGATCACAGCCACCCCTAATCCGCCGATGCCGGGCAAGGCCTTGTTGCGCTTGAGGCGTTCATACAGCTGCCGAATCGCTTGCCGCAGCACGGCCGTGTCGAGCGAGCTGTAGACGCGGCCAATGGTGTCCGCGCTGGGCAGCTTGCGGCCCAGCCATTTCTTCCAAAACGGCGCCCCCTCGAGCGTTTCCAAAGCGTTCAGGCTGCCCAGCCGGGCCCAGAACAGCGCCAGCGTCGACTCGACGACAGCGCGGGTGGGGATGCGCGGCTTGGGGCGGGAATCCGAGACCCCGGCGAGAAGGCGGCTGCGCAGGCCGTAACCCTTCTCCGCGTACTGGATCAGACGTCGAAGAACGTCACTCCTCCCGGCGGTCTTGGAGCCGCTTCCACTCGCGCTCGGAGACCTCTTCGAGCAGCCGCTCGAGCTGTTGATAGTCGGCTACGGCCTGGCGCACGCGTTGCTCCCAGCTGCGCGGCACGAACAGCTGTTGCACCTTTCCCCGGCGCGAGCGCACCAGATAGAGCGAGGCGTGCAGTTGACCCTGGGCGCAGCGACAGTTGGGCTTGCCGCAGACGCGTTGGCGCGGCGCCACGGTGCCATGCAGCAACCAGCGGCCGTGGACCAGCTGGGCGATGCGGGAGCGCAGCTTACGCTCGGCATCGGCGAGGCTGGAGCGAGCCGGGGCTGTCTTCATGACTGATATATATACAATATACCAGAACCAACTGCGCTGCAACTCCTCAACAGGAATGCGAATCTGCTCGGACCACAGGCCCAGCTCCAAACACCCGCTAAATCAATGGTTTCCGACCCTCAGGGAAATTGGATGCGGAACCGCTGCTCTCGACCCCGTGAGCCTGCGAGCTCGACCTGTTTTCGGTTGAGACGACTCGTAAACTTGCGATGTGCCGACTCTAATCGGCGTGAACCGGACGAAGAATAATGTCGACGCTGTTCCTCGCGAGGATCGAGGCTCCTTTAGGGGCCTCTACATTTTGGAGGTAGACCCCAAGGTCCCCCTTGGTGCGCAGGGCGGCTAAGTAGGCGCTGCGGATACTTGGCCCCATGGCGGCGAAAACCGGCAAAAATCGGTGTTTTCCCGTGGCGCCGGGAGAGGGGTGGGTCCCCAATTCTAGGTTAAGGCATGGGGGCTAGGGTTTCAGGTGGGGGCGGCCCTAAGTGATTGAAATGACTTGAGAAAACTGGTTGAGACATGGTGTGACGGGGTACGGAGCCGGCGTCGTGACGTTGGACGCTTGGACCAGACCCAAGCGGTCGACTGCTGCAAGAACGATATTCTAGCCCACGGCTTCAGCGTGCGCCGAACTGGCGCGAACACCCTGTGGGGTGAAAGGCCCCGCCGATGAAGATGTCGGTCGACATCGAAGCTGACGAGTGGCGAAGGCCGGTAACGGTCGAGCCGAAGCCTCGTGACAAAGTCCGGCTTGGCCGGGCGAGCAAGCCGTTAGGCCGTAACGCGCAGTATGCCCGAGCAGGCCTCGAAAGTGAAATCGCGGACGCCGACCCGACGCTGAAGTGGGGAAGGCCGCGCAAACCGGGAAGCGACCGACGCCTGCACCGGTTTGGTTCGCCGGGGTAGTAGGCGCGGCATGACGGTAAAGGAAGTTCGTAGTCAAAGGCGGGAGGCCCCGGCGGGTGGAGTTCGCAACTCTAACGTCGTCTATAAGGACGGCGGCCTGGATGGGGAGTCGGACAGGGCCATAGTAGTGAGGAAGCGGAGTAATGTCCGTGGAGCGAGGGGCCCTGCCTTCCGGCATGCTTGTTAACGAGTAAGAGGACGAGGTGATTGGCTATGAGTCTGGCAACGCCTGATAAGATCCGGAAGCTCCAGCGCAAGCTCTATCTCAAAGCGAAGCAGGAACCTACGTTTCGCTTCTATCAGCTCTATGATAAGATTTGGCGCGACGACATTCTCGCCCATGCTTACCGGTTGGCGAAAGCTAATAAGGGTAAGCCGGGAGTGGATGGTGAAACTTTCGAACAAATCGAGTCGGCGGGCCGAGAGGAGTGGTTACGAGGACTGCAAGAAGAACTTCGTATGAAGACGTATCGGCCACAGCCCGTGCGGCGAGCAATGATCTCGAAGCAAGACGGCGGCGAGCGTCCGCTCGGGATTCCGACCATTCGGGACCGTGTCGCGCAAACCGCCGCCAAGCTGGTTGTGGAGCCGATCTTCGAAGCGGACTTCGATCCGGAAGCCTATGGTTACCGGCCGAAACGGAGCGCGCAGGACGCGATCCAGAGAGTTCACCAGCTGTTGTGTCAAGGCTACGCCGATGTAGTCGACGCCGATTTGTCCAAGTACTTCGATACGATTCCGCACGCCGAGCTGATGCAATGCGTGGCGCGGCGTATTTCAGACCGCTGGGTCCTTAAGCTCGTGAAGATGTGGCTTGGGGCCCCAGTGGAAGAGCGGGATGATGACGGGAAACGACGGATGACGGGTGGCAAGAGGACGAAATGCGGCACGCCACAAGGCGGAGTTGTGAGTCCTTTGTTAGCTAATCTGTATATGAACCGTTATTTGAAGTATTGGCGGCAACAAGGGAAGGGAAGCGAGTTACGAGCCGTGGTGGTCAACTATGCCGACGACTTTGTCATCCTTAGCCGCGGTTGCGCGGCCGAGGCGATGAAGTGGACGGAGCAAGTGATGACGCGGATCGGGCTTACCCTGAACCCGGTGAAGACGAAGTTAGTTCATGCCAAGACCGAGAGCTTTGACTTTCTCGGATATACGTTCGGCCCGCATCGATTTCGTAAGGACGGCCATTGGTATCTGGGGGCGAGTCCGTCTAAGAAGAGCGTCAAGCGGCTTAAGCAGAAAGTGCGTGAGCAGCTGTGGCCGAGCAATGTGGACCCCTGGGAAGAGGTGCGCGACCGGCTGAACCGCACGTTGCGGGGCTGGACAAACTACTTTTCTTACGGGACGCGCATGCCGGCCTATCGCGCCGTGGACAACTTTGTCTACGAGCGAGTGCGAGGATTCTTGCGGAGGCGGCACAAAGTACAATCGCGAGGTACGCGCCGGTTTTCCGGCGTGGTTGTATTTGGCGCGAGGGGCGTTTTGCGTCTGCGCCAGGTGCAACTGGGGCCGCCATCTGCGACAGCGATGAGGTGAAGTCGGCCGGAGAGCCGGATGCGGGAAATCCGCACGTCCGGTTCGATGAGCGGGGACGGGAAACGGAGTCAAGGCGGAGACTGAGGCACTGGCGCAAGCGAAAGCAGCCAGCAACGGCTACTCCCTCCGGCTAAAGCCACCGCGCCCGTCCTCGACTCTACCATGGGAATCCCCGGGATGAATCCCTGGGCTATGATTGTTCGACCCGCGAGGCCAGCGCGCCGGATCAAATCGCCTGCAAAAGCAGGGTCACAGAGACCTGCGTCCTTTCTTCATTTAGCTGATTCGGGAGCTGTCCCGGATCTCTCCCCGGATCTCCGGCCATTCTGGCCATAAAGCGTTAAATCCCAGGGGTTTGGGGACAGAGTCCCCAATGTTGTAATGGATCATCCTCCAGTGCTCCCGAGACGGGCGCCCTATTCTGCGCGACGCTGACATTCTCGTTGGCCGCTTTTCAGCTGACCCCGTATGGCCGGATTGGGGTGACCCCCGAGGGTATCCGGGTATAGAGATACGGGTTACGCCATCTTGTCCCAGCGAAGCTCAGGTCGCCTCACTCGCTTCATCATGAAATACTGAGGAGCGGGTAAATGACCCATCAGGCGTTGTCTGAGCTCTTCCAGTTACTGCGATATGTGAAGCCGCATCTGCCTCGGCTGCTAATCGCTGTCGCGTTGATGGCTGTCGTTGGCGCCTGCCATGGGCTCGTGGCGGTGCTGATTGAGCCCGTCTTCGATCGGGTGCTCGATCCGGACGCGGCGCATGAGCCGATTCGGTTGGTGGAGGCCCCGTTCACCGATTGGGCGTTGCACCTCGACGATCTGCTCCCCACCTCGATGGCTGATGTTTGGGGCATGATCGCGGCGGCGATCTTCGGCGTGTTCCTCGTCAAAGGGCTATGCGATTTCTTCGGGAACTATTTCGTTAACTACGCCGGACTTGCCGGAGTCCGGGACCTGCGTAATCACGTCTACGGGGTGGTGCTCGATCAGTCGCCGGCGTTCTTTCAGACCCGGCATACGGGCAAGCTGACGTCGTCCTTGGTCAACGACATTGAGAAGATTCAGGTCGCTTTGTCTCATATCCTTGCGGACTTGCTCAGGCAGGGATTCATCGTCATCGCGCTGTTATGGGTGCTGTTGCAGACCGATTGGCAGTTGGCGGCTGTCAGTCTGGCGGTGCTCCCGGCGGTGTTGATTCCGACGTCACGAATCGGCAAGCGGATCCGCAGCACAACGCGCGACGCGCAGGATGACCTGGCTGATTTGACTCAAATTCTGCAGGAGACGATCGCGGGGAACCGCGTGGTGAAGGCGTTTGGGATGGAGGCGTTCGAGAGGGGCCGCTTCCGTCTGACGGCGGACGCACTGTTTCGCAATAGCCTGCGGTACATACGGCAGCAGGCGATTGCGTCACCGCTGATCGAGGTGTTTGGGGCGCTAACCGTGATCGGACTGCTGACCTATGTCCGGCAAAAGGTGATGGCGGGGGAGATGACGGCGGGGCAGTTCACCACGTTCATCGTCGCGCTGCTGATGCTCTATCAACCGGTCAAGCGGCTCAACGGAATCTACAACATCTTTCAGCAAGCGTTGGGGTCGTCGCAGCGCGTGTTTGAGTATTTGGCGCACCCCAGAGACATCGCTGAGGCGCCCGGCGCGGTAGCCCTAAAACCATTTTCACGGGCGATACGGTTCGAGGATGTGTGGTTTCACTACCCCGGGCACGATGACGAGCTGACGCTTCAGGGCGTGGAGGTCACGGTCAACGCTGGAGAGGTTCTGGCCATCGTGGGGCCCAGCGGGGCCGGCAAGTCAACGCTGATGAACTTGCTACCTCGTTTCTTCGATCCCAGTCAGGGGAAGATCACGATCGACGATCAAGACATCCGCGAGGTCAGCTTGTCGTCACTCCGCGAGCAAATCGCGATTGTGACGCAGGAGACGTTCTTGTTCGACGAAACCGTCGCCAATAACATCGCCTATGGACGGCCGGATGTTTCGCGTGAGGCGCTACGGAAGGCGGCCAGGATGGCGATCGCGCAGGACTTCATCGAGGCGCTGCCAGAGGGGTACGAGACGCACTTGGGAGAGCGCGGACATCGCCTCAGCGGCGGGCAGCGGCAGCGAATTACGATCGCGCGGGCGCTGCTGAAGGATGCGCCGATCCTGCTGCTCGACGAGGCGACCTCACACCTGGACGCCGAAGCCGAGATGCTCGTGCAAAAGGCTCTGAGCAACTTGATTGAAGGCCGCACCGTGATAGTGAGCGCACATAGACTGTCGACGATTCAGAGCGCCGACAAGATCGTGGTGCTCGACAAGGGGCGGGTCGCCGCGGTTGGCGGGCACGAGCGTTTGCTGGCGACATGCAAGGTGTATCGGCGGTTGTTCGAGCTACAATCCGTTGACCGTTGACCGTTGACCGTTGACCGGAAGAGAGCTGCCCCTGTGGTGGGCGTCGTCGAGGGGGTAACCCTCTTCCGGACAACGGACAACGGACAACGGAATATGACATACAGCATGACTGGCTTCGCTCGGGTTGAGTCGAGCTCTCAAGATCCTTCCATCCAGATTCAGATTCGGGCAGTCAATCATCGGCAGCTCGATGTCAAGACTCGCGCGCCGCAAGAGTTGGAGTCCGCCGACCAGATGATTCGGCGCGTCGTGAGAAAGCGGGTCAAGCGTGGCCAACTCCAGATCACCATCAATCTCAGCTCAGACGCGACCCCGGCGCTCGAGTTGAATCGCCCTCTGGTGGACGCCTATTTGGCAGCCTACCGCGACCTAGCCGAGGCCGCTGGAGTCGATGAGCCGCCGGATTTGACCGCGCTGCTGCGTACCCCTGGCGTCGTGAGCCAGGGGGCGCGCGGGCCGGTCGAGGGCCTGGAGGAGCGAATAGAAGCGCTGCTGTCCGAGGCGCTCGACAAGTTAAACGAAGAGCGGGCGCGCGAAGGCGCAACGGTCGTCGCCGACCTGCGAGCGCGGACAGAGACGATCGTCGCAGGCGTGGCTGCATTGCGGGAGAAGCTGGCGGATACCGTTCCTCTGTTCCAGGCGCGGCTCCAGGCCAGGCTCGAGGAGTTGCTCGGACAGGCGGGGATCGAGCCGCAGAGAATCCTACAGGAGGCGGCGCTGTTGGCGGATCGGGCCGACATCAGCGAAGAACTGCAGCTGCTCGAAGCCCACACGGCGCGGCTGCTCGAGATGCTGGACAAGGGCGGCGAGGTCGGCAAGCGGCTCGACTTTCTCGCGCAGGAGCTGAATCGTGAGGCCAACACGCTGCTATCGAAGACGAACCCACTGGGTCCGGACGGCCTCCCTGTGACCGAGATCGGGCTTTCGATGAAGGCGGAAGTCGAGAAGATCCGCGAGCAGGCGCAGAATCTGGAGTAGGCCGTTGACCGTTGTCCGGAAGAGGGCTACCCCTGGGGTGGGCGTCGTCGAGGGGGTAACCCTCTTCCGGTCAACGGTCAACGGTCAACGGACAACGGTCAACCGCCCAATCTGAAATAATCAAAACTCACCCCGCGAATGCCCGTCGTCTTCATCATTTCGGCCCCTTCTGGGTCGGGAAAGTCAACCCTGGTCGAGCGGTTGATGAAGAGTGACGACAGTCTCGAGTTTTCTACGTCGGTGACGACGCGCTTTCCGCGCGAGGGCGAAGTCGACGGGGAAGCGTACGAATTCGTCACAAGAGAGAATTTCTTGAAACGCCGCGACAACGATGAATTGCTAGAATGGGCGGAGGTTTTTGGCAACTTCTACGGCACTTCAAGAGCGGTTCTCAGGCAAGCCGAACAAGCGGGGCGAGATCTGATTCTGGACATCGACGTACAGGGCGCCTCACAATTGAAGAAGAAGCTTGAGCGTGCGGTGTCGATCTTCATCTTGCCGCCGTCGCGCCGGGAGCTTGAGAAGCGCCTCCGCAATCGTTCGTCGGATTCGGATGAGGTGATTGATCGCCGGCTCGGCGAAGCTGGACGAGAAGTCTTGAACTACCGAGAGTATGATTACGTCCTGATCAATGATCAGGTCGATGAATCGTTCGATCGGCTCAGGGCGATCTTGTTGGCGGAGCGTTGTCGGACGAGTCGAAACGAGGCAGAAGTAGCGCCGATTCTCACAGGGTTTGATCTGGTGAAACAAATATGAGCGAAGAAATCCAGGCCGCCAAATCGGCCCCCACCGAGCTTGAAGAGCCTCCGCTGCCGTCGGAAGACACCAAGCCGCCTGATCTGCCGTGGTTCATCCCGACCGATGAGGACAAGGGGGTGTACCGCTTTGTGATGGCGGCCGCGAAAAGGGCGCGGCAGTTGCAAGGCGGCGCACGCCCGGTGATCTCGACGACCTCGCGCAAGCCCACGCGAATTGCGATGGAAGAGATCCGATCGGCGGCGATCGAGGTCGAGATTCTGCCCGAGGACTGGGTGGAGCCGGAACCGATTGCGCCGGTGGATCCAGTGCAGGCCGAGGCGGACGCGCTGTTTGCGCCCCCGCCGCCGCCTGTGACGGAGCCGAATCCGTTTACGTAAGCGCGCTACAGAGCCGCCGCCCGGTCGATGCTGATGTCTGACGGACGCAAAATCGTTCTCGGTGTAACGGGCGGCATCGCGGCCTACAAATCGGCTGAAATCGTTCGGTCGCTGCAGGAGCGCGGTTTTCGCGTCCAAGTGGTGATGACGGCGAATGCCCAGCGGTTCATTGCGCCGCTGACGTTCGCGGCGCTGACGGGCGAGAAGGTCATCACCGACCTGTTCGCGGACCGCACCGCGAGCGAGACCCTCGACAGTTCCATTGAGCACATCGCCGTCGCCCAAGAGGCGGACCTGCTTTTGGTCGCGCCGGCGACGGCCGATGCGCTGGCGAAGTTCGCCCATGGGCTGGCGGACGATTTTCTCTCGACCATGCAGTTGGCGTTCGATGGGCCGCTGGTTGTTGCGCCGGCCATGAACACCAACATGTGGGCGCATCCGGCGACGGTGGAGAATCTTCAGACGCTGACTTCGCGGGGCGTGAGGGTTGTCGAACCCGACTCGGGCGACCTAGCTTGTGGCATGGTCGGCCCAGGGCGTCTGTCGGACCCGGCGCGAATTGTCGCGGCGGTCGAGGCGGCGTTGGCGCCCCGGAAGAGGGATTTGGCGGGTAAACGAGTCTTGATCACCGCCGGGCCCACGCGAGAGGCGATCGATCCGGTGCGGTACCTGTCTAACCGCTCGAGCGGCCGAATGGGGTTCGCGCTGGCTGAAGCGGCTCGTGATCGCGGGGCGAGTGTGCAACTGGTGCTCGGGCCCACCCGGTTGGACCCGCCAGCAGGCGTCGAGGTAGTTCACGTCGAATCCGCCGAAGACATGCGCCGGGAGGTTGTCGACCGCTTTGGCGGAGCCGATTTCTGTGTGATGGCCGCGGCGGTGGCGGACTATCGGGTGGTTCGTCCAAGCGTACAGAAGATTAAGAAGGGCGAGGGTCCGCCTCGGCTTGAACTAGAGCCGACTCCGGATATTCTTCGCGAGCTGGGTGAGAGCAAGGCTGCCCAGGTTTTGGTCGGCTTCGCCGCCGAAACGGAGAACTTGCGGGAAAATGCGGTCCGGAAATTGCGCGAGAAGAATTGTGATTTTTTGGTGGCGAACCCGGTAGGCGCGAGTGCCGAGGGCGCGGGGATGGACTCGCTGGAGAATCAAGGTGTGCTGCTGGCGGCTTCGGGCGATGCGGTGGAGTTGCCTCGCAGTTCGAAAGCCGACATGGCCGCAAGGATCTGGGATGCGGTGCTCGAAGGGCGAGCCCTGGCGAAGGCGGGCTGAAGCCGCTAGGCGTTGCTAGGTCGTACAGCTCACGCCTGCCCGTCTCAGTCTCTAGCATCTCGGGGTCGAAGATCGATCCGCGGATGACGACTTCTTGGTTCCAGCCGACGGTGTTGAATCCCCAGTCGAGCAGGTCGGGGCGGACGCCTTCCTTGATCCAGCGCTCCTGGCTGTTGCCGAATCGCTCGCTCCACACTCCCCCGCTCTCCGCGAATCGGAGCGACGCAGAGTCAATGTGGTTGAGGCCTAGTGAGAAGAAGGGTTCGTCGGTGGGTGGATGGAAATACCAGCGGCCGGTGCGGTTCTCCACGGTGAAGGCGGTCTTAACTGTGCAGCCGGCCGCGCCGAGCGAAGCCGCGGCAAGGAAGCTTCGGCGGGTCATGGTTGGCGACTAGTCTATCCCGTGAGGCAGCCGGGCAGCCGAAGCATTCCTGGCTGTGGGACGATCGTTGAAGAGGCTGTCTTTTGAAGCGCGTTCTATTCGCGGTCGCAGCGTTTGTGCTGTTCTTTCTGCTGCTCGAGGGGTTGTCGAGCATCATCGTCGCGTCGATTGAGATCTACGAGACGATCGACAACCTGCCTTTGGAGCGGAAGCACGCCCGGTACGATCCCGAACTAGGCTGGGTCAACCTCCTCAACGCCCATATCCCCGACCTTTATGGAGATGGTCGCGCGTTCACAACAAATTCGCGCGGATTTCGCGGCGCCACCGAGTACGCCAAGGATGCGCCCAAGGGACGAACCCGCATTCTATGTATAGGCGATTCGTTCACCGTGGGGTACGGCGTGGATGACGAGGACGCCTGGGTTCGCCTACTTGAGCTGGGCGACCCTCGGCTCGAGACGGTCAATGCCGGGCTCTCAGGGTATGGCCCCGGCCAAGCGCTCTTGTACTATCGGCGGGTAAGCCGGGAGTTCGACTATGATGTTCACCTATTCTCGGTGATCACGCACGATTTCGTTCGCTTGACAGGCGATCGATTCTTGGGCCGCCCTAAGCCGCTGCTCCAACTCCAGGGGGGAAGGCTCGAGGCTGCCAACACGCCCGTCGTCAAACTGTCGCTGATCGAGCTTTGGTGGCAGCTGAATGGTCCGGGAACGATTCTGAAGCCGTTTCGGTTGCTCGATTTGGCGGCGAGGGCCCGCAGTGCGATCTGGCCCCGGCCAGCAAAGGCGCCGCCCCGCTATGAGACGCCGGATTTGGGGAGCAATGAAGAGGTCAAACGGATATTCGCGGCGATCATGCGAGAGATCGGCCAAGACGCTCGGACTCGGGGCGCCGCCGCCGCTGTGGTTTACCTGCCGATGCACGATGAATTCGCCCCCAACGCGAACCTCGAACCATGGACGGACTGGATACGGGCCGAAGCGCGGCAGGCCGGGGTCGCTTTCTGGGACGTGGGCGAGGACCTTCGCCGGCTGACCAGGGCGCAGGCCAATGCGTTGTACATTGGCTTGGACGGGCGGGCGTTGATTCATCTCGGCGACTACGGACACTTCAACGAGCGAGGAAACGAGTTCGTGGCCGCGGCGCTGGCGACACGATTGGAGTCGCTGCTTGCCGGAACTAAAGATCCGGATTCGGCTAGCGGCCGACAATACTAACCATGGTGCGAATTGGCAGCATCGAGCCTCTGGCCGGCTTTCGCGTGAGGCTCAAGCTCACGGATGGCGCGGTCGCTGAGCGAGATCTGGAGCCGCATTTGAACGGGCGCGTCTTTCAGACGATTCGTGCGGATCGGAGCGAATTCGTCCGTGTTCGAGTCGAGGCCGGAGCGCTCGTCTGGCCTAACGGGGCCGACCTGTGCGCCGACATGGTTATCCATGGCGGCCTTCCGCCGCGGTCTGCCATTGTCCCAGGACGGTGACCTGAGGTTCGCGCAAAGGCGCAAAGTACGCAAAGGAGCGCCGGAAGGCCGGAAGCGAAGTGGCGCCCGCGCGTTCGCAAAACCACGGATGAATCCGCGGGCTATGATTGTTCAGCAGGTCCGATCAGCCGTCGGACTTCCAAGTGAATAGTCTTGGTTCTAGCCTTCTCTTCCTTTGCGTTTCCTTTGCGCTCTTTGCGCCTTTGCGCGAAACAGTGCTGCCCGAGGGCGCTAATTCCCAAACCTCACTCGGACTAGATTGCTGACTCTTGCCCCGATGGCAACCGCGACGTCTTGCTCGCCGATGTTGGCAAAGCTGGCGTCAAGGACTAAGTTGACCTGATCCAGGCCTGGAAACTCGGATTGCGCCCCGGCGAACTGAATCTCCACGTCCCGGCCTCCAATGGTCGCGGTCAGCTCAGCGGCGGCGCCTCGGATGCCGCTGCCGAACAGCAGCAGAAAGGCTTGCTCGCCGGGCTCCAGGGGGGCTGTGACGAACACGCCTGACGCCGGGTCGAATTGCGCGACGTTCTCGAAGGTTTGTGTCCCGTCGGGGGCGATTCGCAGGAGTAGCGCCGCCGCCGGGCCGCGGCCATCGGAGTTGGCGGAAAACAAGGCGGGCGCCGCTTGGGCGACCTGCAACGTGCCGCCGGCAACGATTGCGCCGCCTTGCAGCGCGGACGCGACAGCCTCGCCAAGGGCGGTTCCGGCGGGGATGATGTAGTTGATCTGGTTTTGCGAAACGAACAAGAGCGAAGCCAGCCGTGCCACGCCGGCGCTGTCGCGCACGATCACGCTAACGCCGTCGAGGATCGTTGGCAGCGGGATGGCCGTGGCGGACTGCAGGCTGGGCGCGACGTTCGGCCCGAACCCGCTGACAATCGATTCCGGCGCGACCAGGCCGGTGGCAAAGCTGGCCGCTGAGACTCCGGTAAAGGTCGAGATTTCGCGAGGCGGATTTGAAGGTCCGAATATCGTAAACCGAAACGGCGCGCTAACTTCAACCACTTCGACGAGCAGACCGCTGCTGACGTACCAGCGGCCAAAGAAAGTCTGACCGGTCAAGCTGGGGTCGTTCGGAATGGCCACGTTGACCGACCCATAGCCGCCTTCGCGTCCTTCGCCCTTAAGCGCGATCGTTTCGTGCGCGAGCGAGCCTTCCGCCGGGATATTGGTACCAGGACCTGGATCCTGGCGATCGATGACGAGGGTCGCTTGGCCCCCCGCCCGCGTTCCGTAGACGGCGACGGTGAAGCTAGGGTTGCCGACGAGTGGCGGTTCGATCGCCACCACTTGAGGCAGCCCTGGCGCGACTTCCCCGAGGATCTCCGGCGCCCGCAGCGATTCGGAGTAGAGCATCGGCCGGTCGAACAGCGGCCCTTGCTCGGCCTCGAAGCGGGGATCGGTCAAGGAGCGCAGGAAGGCGAGCAGGTCGGCTTTTTCCGCGGCTGTAAGCCGAAGATTGCGAACGAAGTTGGCGGCCTTGTTGATTCCATCGAAGTCGCCGCCGCGATCGTAGAACTCGATCACCTCTTCGAGCGTCGCGAACCCGCCGTTGTGCATGAAGGGCGCTCGTAGGGCGACGTTTCTGAGACTAGGGGTGCGGTACTCGCCGCGGAATCTGAGGCCTCGCACCTCGGCGCGCCCGAGGTCTTCAGTGTCGGGCCTGACGCCGACGAAGTGGAAGCGGTTGTCAGAGGTCAACGGTCCGCGGTGGCATTGGGCGCAGTCGCTGTCGAGGAAGACCTGGCGGCCCCGGGCGACCTCGGCGGGCTCCTCGCCGATCTTCGAGATATAGCGGTCGTGCGGCGTTCGGTCGGAGAAAAGCGTGCGTTCGTAGCTGGCAATGGCGCTTGCGATGGCCACCGGATTGATCTCAGGGCCCCCAAAGGCCTCGAGGAAGAGCTCGGGGTAGGTGCGTCCGTGGAGCCAAGCGGCCAAGGGCGCCGGAATCGACGGCGCCAGGGCGAGGGGTTGCGATTCTGACAAGCGCAGGATGACGTCGGCCCAGTCGCGGCCGGGGCTCCCCATCTCCACTTCGTCGAGGATCGGCCCGACGGCTTGGTTTTCCAGCGCCTGGCGGTCGAGAGGCCGGGGGTTCGGGAACGCCGGTTCGCCCGTCAGGGGGTCGTTGAAGATGCGCCCGGCCCGGCCGTCCCAGAAGACCCCTTGGTCGGCGTAGGCGGAGTCGACCATCGACAGCGCCTTGCGGCGAGTGACCTGGGGCCTGAGGCCGTAGAGGGCCGAGAGCTCGTAGCTTCCGTCCGTGTGGTTGAGTGGCACGCCGGGCGAACCCACGACATCGTCTTCGCCTCCAAAAACTCCATCGAAACCGGGGTGGGCGGAGCGGGGCGAGCCTGGAATCGCGCGCTCATCTCCGCCGCCGTGGCGGAAGAAATGGCAGGTGCCGCACGACACGGTGCGGGTCGAGGAAAGCTGCTCGTCCCAAAAGAGGGTCTTGCCGAGGTAGACTTTGGCCGCGGTGACGGGGTTGGCGTGCCGGGGCGGCCGAGGCGGCTGTAGCGGTCGAGAGCGGTTCGACGCCCTCAACCCCGCGCAGGCTCGCTAGACTAGGAGCTTCCGACCGATGGGCGCCATCAACGATAAATCTCCGACGCGACGCGCCCTCCTCGAGCCGGCCCTAGCGCTGGCCGTTGCCTCACCGCTTCGGGTGTTCGCGCAGGCTGGAGCCAAGCCGGAAAAGCTGCGGCCTCAGCCCGGTGACCGTCTCGTTTTCGCCTTCGGTCCGCATGAGGGCGAGCGATTGCAATCAGAAGAACTAGGGATAGGCGCGGCGGCGGTGGCGGCCTTGCCGATGGATCCTGACTCAGGCGTTGTGCGCGACGGGTCGCGGCTCAATCGAGTCATGGTGATGCGGCTGGATCCGGCAACGCTTTCCGAGAAGACGGCGGAGGGCGCCGCCGAAGGGATCGTGGTCTATTCGGCCGTCTGCACCCATACCGGCTGCGATGTCTCGGATTGGAATCACGAGACGCAGCGGCTGGTGTGCCCGTGCCATGAGTCTGAATTCGAGGTCTCCGATGGCGCTAAAGTGATGACGGGACCCGCTCCAAAGCCCCTCGCCATGCTTCCCGTCGAAATCGCCGGCGGCGAGCTGCGCGTGACTCGTGGATTTACACGCCGCGTCGGATTTCAACGCCAGTGACCCGCAGGAGTAGAACAATGCCGGCTACGACCGCTCTTCGCCCTGAGAGGTTTGCAGATCCCACCCTTAAAGGTAGGGCGCGCAATCCGCGCGCCTGCAATTTTGCGACCGATTTGGCGGCGATACTGCTCATCTTCTCGGGATTCCCCTCGTTGGGGATCGCGCAACTCGACTACAAGAACGTTACGGACCAGCGCCTGACGACTCCTGAGCCGGGTAATTGGCTGATGTATCGCGGAACCTACGATTCCAAAGGGTACAGCCAACTCGACCAGATCAATGCCGGCAACGTGGGCAAACTGGTTCCGGCCTGGACGTTCTCCACAGGGATGCGCGAAGGGCACCAAGCCCCGCCCATCGTGAACGACGGCGTCATGTTCATCTCGGCCCCCCACAATCGCGTGCTGGCGCTCGACGCCCGCAAGGGCGATCTTTTGTGGCGCTACGACCGCGAGCTGCCCGAAGACCAGTTCCAGATGCACCCCACCAACCGAGGCGTGGCGCTCTATGCCGACCGCGTCTACTTAGCCACCGCGGACTGCTACTTGGCGGCGCTCGACGCACGCAGCGGCGAGGTGGTCTGGGAAAGCGAGGTCGAGGACTACGCGAACGGCTACTACATGACTTTGGCGCCGCTCGTGGCGGAGGGCAAGGTGATCGTCGGCGTGTCAGGCGGCGAGTTCGGCATCCGCGGCTTCATCATGGCGTTTGACGCGATCACAGGCGAGCAGGCCTGGAAGACTTACCTGATCCCCGCCCCGGGCGAGCCTGGGAGCGAGACATGGGAGGGCGACGCCTGGAAGACCGGCGGCGCTTCCATCTGGGTCACGGGCTCTTATGACCCACAGCTAGGTCTCACCTATTGGGGCACCGGCAACGCAGCCCCCTGGATGGGTGACGCCCGCCCCGGCGACAACCTCTACGCCAACTCGGTCGTCGCGCTCGATGTCGAGACGGGCGAGATTCGTGCTCACCATCAGTATCACTGGAACGACTCCTGGGATTGGGACGAAGTATCGGCTCCGATCTTGGTTGACTTCGAACGCAACGGACGCGCCCGCTCCGGCCTAGTCCACCCGGGCCGCAACGGCTACCTTTGGTTCCTCGAGCGGGGCCGCGATCGGATCGATTTCGTCGACGCGGCGCCCTATGTGAGACAAAACGTCTTCACCAGCCTGGACCCAGAGACAGGGCGGCCCAGCTACGACATGGCACGTAAACCCGGCATCGGCAAGAGCGCCGAGTTCTGCCCGTCACTTTGGGGCGGCAAGGACTGGCCCCCCGCCGCTTACAGCCCGAAGACCGGCTACCTCTACATTCCGGCCAACGAGAACCTCTGCGGGCGCATGGAAGGTAAGGAGCGGGAGTATAGGCCGGGCCAGACCTTTATGGGAGGGGTGTCGGCGCTCGTTCTCCATGAGGATGCCGGCGACCACATCGGCGAGCTGCAAGCCTGGGACCTCAACGGGCCGAAAAAGGTCTGGACGACAACCTTCAAAAGCCATAACTGGGGCTCGGTTCTCGCAACCGCGGGCGATGTGCTCTTCATGGGAGGGACCAACGACCGCTACTTCCGCGCCTTCGACGCCCGAACGGGCGCGGAGCTTTGGAAGCAACGCACCAACTCCGGCGTCACCGGAGTTCCGAGCAGCTACGAAATCGACGGCGTCCAGTACGTGGCGGTGCTGTCTGGCTGGGGAGTCGACTCCGAGCGCATGCAGGCCATGCTGAACAGGCAGCTCGACAAACAGGTCCACGTGCCACAGGGGGGAGTGCTCTGGGTGTTCGCCCTCCCGCGGTCTTGAGCCCGGCCGACTACTCGTCGACGATCGTATTCGCCAGCACCCCGATCCCCGAAAGCTCGACCTCGATCCGGTCGCCCGCCTTCATGTACACCGGCGGCTTGCGCGCCGTCCCAACGCCGCCCGGCGTCCCTGTAGCGATCACATCCCCCGGACGGAACGGGAAACACTGCGACAGATACGAGATGATCGTCGGCACGTCGAAGACCAAATCGTCCGTCTCGGCGTGCTGCATCACTTGGCCGTTAAGCCGCGTCTCGAGCGTCAGCACGCTCGGGTCGGGGAGCTCGTCGGTAGTAACCATCCATGGGCCAAAAGAGCCCGAGTGAAAGAAGTTCTTGCCTGGTGTGAACTGCGAGGCGTGCCTCTGAAAGTCGCGGATCGAGCCGTCGTTGAAGCAGCTATAGCCCGCTACGTGGGACAGCGCATCTTCGCTGGAAATATGGCGCCCGGTTCGACCGATGATCACGGCAAGCTCACCCTCGAAGTCGAAGTGATCCGAGGCCTTAGGGGCGACCATCTCTCCGCCGTGCCCGACCTGGCCGTCGGGATGACGTACGAAGACGTTCGGATAAGCCGGCGCCGGGCGGCCCATTTCTTCGATGTGCTTGCGGTAATTTTGCCCCACACAGAGGATCCGGCCAGCATCGGGGATCGTCTGCAGAAAGGTGATCTCAGCGGTCCCGAAATCCGCCGAAGCTCTAGCGGCGGTCTCGCGCAGACGGTCAAGCGCCCCCGCTTCGAGGACCGACTTCAGCGTTGGCAGGTCAGAAAGACGCGCCCCGAGGTCGACGACCCCGCCGTCGACAACAGCGCCATAGCTTGCGGA
Source organism: Bryobacterales bacterium (assembly GCA_965247515.1). GTDB lineage: Bacteria > Acidobacteriota > Terriglobia > Bryobacterales > UBA6623. Next base: position 5,948,166 of record OZ252029.1, read on the forward strand.
TCCGTTGCGCTCGAAAGTTAGTAGCTTCATTTGATCGCTCCTCACGGGCGTAGCACGCTACACCCCTACACCTGTAGGACGGCGCCTGTGTCGTGATTCTCTGGTCGGCCGCTCGCCCAAGCCATCGAGGACACGGGTTCCAGAATGGTTCCGAGCTTCCTGAGCAACCCCGGGTCGATCTCGAAGTTTACCGCGGCCAAGTTGATTCGCAGTTGATCGCGTGCCGACATGCCCACCAGGGTCGTCGCCGCCGGCTCGTAATCTAGGCAAAACTTGAGGGCGACCTGCGCAATATCCGCCCCCGATTCTTCGCAAGCAACCGCAGCCTTCGCGCACGCTTCGAGAAGCTCGGGCGCCCCGGGATGCCACTCTGGCGGTCCAGCCTGAGTTAGGGCGCCAAGCAACAGCGGCGAGGCGTTGACCAGGCCGATGGCGCGGCTTTCGACCAACGGCCGCAGCGACCGGTCAAGATCCCGAATCGCGAGGTTGTAGCGGGCGTACGAGAGAACCAGGTCGACGTCCGCTTCGGCGGCCAGCGATTCGAGCATCCCGAGTTGCAGGCCCGAGAACCCGACATAGCGCGCCTTCCCAGCTTCCTTGACCCGCAGCGCGGCGGGGATCGCTTCTTCTAGGACTTGCCGCCGGTCGCCGAATTCCACGTCGTGGATAAGCAGCACATCGACATAATCGGTCTGAAGCCGCTTGAGCGACTCATCAATACTGGCCGCCACCCGGTCAGCCGAAAAGTCGAACCCGTCAATGTCGTAGCGACAGCACTTCGTCGCCAGGATGGCCTGATCGCGTCGCCCTTTGAGCGCCCGGCCGAGGCGAGTCTCTGACAGCGTGCGTCCGTAGAACGGGGCCGTATCGAAGTAATTGACCCCGTTGTCAAGCGCCTCATGGACAGCCCCCTCACCCTCTTCCGCGTCGATCGCGCCAAACTCCCCACCGAGCGGAGAAGCGCCAAATCCGAGGATTGAGACCTCGAGGTCCGTTGAACCAAGCCTGCGGTATTTCATTTGCTAGGGAGGTCAATCCGCCGCCGGGCGGACCTCGTCTTCGCCGATCTCTTGGTCGATCCGCTCGAGCAGCGAGGCGATACGGTCGCCCCTCACGGAGGGGGCGGCGGACGGTAGAGGCTGACCCTCTTTCGATCGAATCACCTCGTCGGCAAGCTCGAGCGCGGCCAAAACGGCAATACGATAGCTATCCGGCGACGATCCGCGATCCGCGATCTTGTTCATCTTGCTGTCGACCAACGCCGCGACGCGCCGAACTTGATCGGGATTCTCGCCCGCTCGCAAGCGGTAAACTTGCCCGAAGATCTGAACCTCGATAGATGGAGGACGCATGAAAACTCTATCCAGCCTTGTCAAGCCTTTCTACCCGAACCAACAGAGCCTCAATTCGCTTGCGGATCGCGTGGCGACCCTTTTCCGAGGCCCCGCCGGCCGCCCGCAGGCGCTCGATCTCCCGGTCTTTCTCGGCGACGGCGTCTCGCAGCGCGGCCTCGCGTCGCCTTGACGCCCGCAGCCCGGCGATCAACCCCAGGACACGCTCCTCGAGTTTCTCGAACGCGGCATCATCGGATGGTGCGGTTGGAAGCGGATCGGACACAAGTCGCCTCGACAATATATACTAGCCCGCTTTTCTCGCCACCTGGGGGCGTAAGCACGCGATAGGCCCGTCATTGCTTCGTTGCGCTTGATTGTCGTGCTGTGCACGCCGGTTCATTGTCGTGCTGTGCACGCCGGTTCATTGTCGTGCTGTGCACGCCGGTTCATTGTCGTGCTGTGCACGCCGGTTCATTGTCGTGCTGTGCACGCCGGTTCATTGTCGTGCTGTGCACGCCGGTGCGCCTACGGCTCAACGGACTGCCGAGTACGCCTCCGCGCGCCTCGCACTGACGGGCCTCTCACGCACTTCTGTTCCCCACGTGGCGAGTAAAGCGGGCTGGCCTACCGACGCATCGGCGGGCGTGGCAAGCTACGCCCGCGGTGCAGCGCTAACGTTGCTCGATGTTGAGATGAGTCATGCCATCGCCATCGGGAGCGGCAAAGATCGAATTCGGCGCGACGCGGCCAGCCAAGATCCGGACGCCGGCGACGAGAACCCCGCCGACGATGCAGAGCAGCGCCAGGATGCCGGACAGGATCATGATGTCCAAGATCAAGGTTCCGACATTGTCGTGCCGCCTCGGCGGGGTGTACTCGCCAGTCACCTCGGCCGCATAACGGATCCTAGCCAGCAGTCGCTGAGCCTCGTCCGGCGATGGCGGAGCGATCACGACTGCGATTAGCGGGCCGTCTCGCTTGGCGATAACGCCATCGAGCGCATGGAATTCCTCGATCTGCGCACGCGCCATCTGCGGGCTCGGGTACCCGAACAGCAGCATCCGCATCTCGCCTTCGCTCGACGGGTAGCGTCCGTAGTGCGCCTCCGTGCCAAAGTGAAATCCGACCGTCGAGGGCGGCACCTCCGGCGCGACCTTTTCGAGGGCGACCGGGCCTAAAATGTGACGCTCGGACTCAGGCGTCGCCTCTCCCTTGGGGATAAACTTGAGCAGCGGCGGGTCGACGGTAATCCGCACTCGCGGCAAGTACGCCAGCATCAGCTCGACATGCTCGTCCTCAGGGACGGCGCCCGTCATCTCGATGAGATAGTTGCCAAACTGGATCAGCGCCCCTCGAGAGCTCTGCCAGGCGCGCTTACCGTATCCGGAGAGCTCGCCGTCCGCGGGCTTCAGCCATGAGAACGCCGAAAAGGCGCCGGTGGCGTCGTAGTAGCGAGTCGCGGTGATCTCGGTCCGTCTCCCGTCGGGCGTCACATAGACAGCTTTTTCGGCCTCTTCAAACCCGAACTCATCTTGAAGCTCGCGCTGATCGGGCTCGACCGATTCGAGAGACTTGCGCTCAAATTCCCCCAACGCCTCGGGGAGCATCTCGGCGAACGCCAAGGCGGGCAGACAAAGGATCAGAAAAAAGCGAACAGTCATAGCCCAACCGATTATAGAACTCCTCACGCCGCTTTCCCGCAGCACTTCTTGTACTTCCTGCCGCTGCCGCACGGGCAAGGATCGTTGCGGCCGACCCTCTTGCCCCTGACGACCTGCCTGACCGCGGGCTGAGCGTCACCGGATCCGGCCATCCGTACGTGGGCAAGTTCGCGCTCCTTCTTCTTGCGAACGTCGCGGGTGTAATCTTCGATCGAAGTGTCCGCCGGCGGAGTCGAACCGTTCGTCGGCGCGGGGGCCGAACCGTCGCGCATTTCAAACACCGGCGCGCGCCGCTCGGCGGGCGCCGCGCTCACGGAAGGTTGCAGATGGAAAAGGACCCGCAGCGTTTCTTCCTCGAAGCGCCCCATCATCGCCTCGAAGAGCTTGAACGATTCCTTCTTATATTCGATTAACGGATTTTTTTGTGCGTAACCGCGTAGCCCGATGCCCTCTTTGAGGTGATCCATCGACAGCAAGTGGTCTTTCCATTGCTGATCGATGATTTGCAGCATGATCATACGCTCGGAATAGCGCATGCGCTCGGGCCCAACCATGCGTTCCTTCGACTCGTATTCCTTACAGAGATAGTCAGTGATGTCGTCGGCGATGGCTTGCGGGTCAAGGCCCTCGAGCTTGAGGTGGTCGACCTTCGTGCCGAACTGTTTTTCGATGTTCAGCAGCAACTCGGGCATTTCGTAGGTGTCGGGGTGCACTCGCGCGGGGCAGCGCGACTCCACAAGGTCGCCGACGATATCGCCGACGAGGTTGAGCAGGTACTCCTTCTGGTCGCGGCCTTCGAGCGACTTCTTGCGGCGGCCATAGACGGCCTCGCGCTGCTTGTTCATCACATCGTCGTACTCGAGCAGGTGCTTGCGCGCTTCGAAGTTTTGCGCTTCGACTTGCTTCTGCGCCGCCTCGATGCGCTTGGTGATCAGACCCGACTCGATCGGGACGTCCTCTTCCATGCCCAGCTTGAGCATGAGGTTCTGGACCTTCTCGCCGCCGAAGATCCGCATCAGGTCGTCTTGCAGCGAGAGGTAGAAGCGCGACGCCCCCGGGTCGCCCTGGCGTCCGGCGCGTCCGCGGAGCTGGTTGTCAATTCGACGCGACTCGTGCCGCTCGGTCGCCAGTACATGCAACCCACCCTCGGCGACGACCTCATCGTGCTCGCGGTCGGTCTCTTCCTTGAACTTGGCAAAGGCCTCGTCCCATTGCTCTTTGTCGACGGCGTCGGGGTCTTCGCCTTTCTTGGTCAAGTACTCGCGAGTCAGGAATTCCGGGTTGCCGCCGAGCAGGATGTCGGTGCCGCGGCCGGCCATGTTGGTCGAGACCGTGATCGCGCCCTTGCGGCCGGCCTGAGCAACAATCTTCGCTTCACGGTCGTGCTGCTTGGCGTTGAGGACCTCGTGCTTGACCCCCAACTTCTTGAGGAGCTTCGACAGCTTCTCGGACTTCTCGATCGAAATCGTTCCGACCAGCACCGGTTGACCGCGCTCGTGGTATTCCTTCAGCTCAACGGCGGCGTTGCGATACTTCTCTTCCTCGGTGCGGTAAACCATGTCGGCGTGCTCGAGCCGAAGCAGAGGCCTGTTGGTCGGAATGCAGACGACATCGAGTTTGTATATTTTCGAGAACTCCGCGGCCTCGGTGTCGGCCGTACCGGTCATGCCGGCGAGCTTCGAGTACATCCGGAAGTAGTTCTGGAAGGTGATCGTCGCCAGGGTCTGATTCTCGCGCTCGATCTTGACCCGCTCTTTGGCCTCGACCGCTTGGTGCAGCCCGTCGGACCAACGCCGGCCCGTCATCAGACGTCCGGTGAACTCGTCGACGATGATGACCTGGCCGTCCTTGACGACGTAGTCCTTGTCTTTGTGGAATATGACGTGCGCCTTGAGACTCTGTTCGACAGAGTGCTTGGTCTCGTAGTTGCGAAGTTCGTTGATGTTCTCGATGCCCAGCGCGTTCTCGACTTTCTCCTCGCCAATCTCGGTCAAGAAGGCCGTCTTGTGCTTCTCTTCGATGATGTAGTCGCCGGTGTAGGTCTTGTCGCGAGGCTCGTCGCCCTCGATGACCTCCCCTCGCTCGAGCCTGGGGATCACTCGGTTGACCTTGTAGTACTTGTCGGTTGACTCTTCACTTGGCCCCGAGATGATCAACGGCGTGCGCGCCTCGTCGACCAGGATGGAGTCGACCTCATCGACGATGGCGAAGTTGTGCTCGCGCTGGACGCAATCGCCCAAGTCGAACTTCATGTTGTCGCGCAGGTAGTCGAACCCAAACTCGTTGTTCGTCCCGTAAGTGATGTCGGCCGCGTAGGCGTCGCGGCGTTCTTGGTCCGAGAGATCGTGGACAATCACCCCAACCGTCATGCCAAGGAAATGATAGATCTTGCCCATCCACTCGGCGTCGCGTCGGGCGAGGTAGTCGTTGACGGTGACGACGTGGACGCCCTTGCCGGCCAGCGCATTCAAGTAGACCGCGAGCGTCGCGACGAGCGTCTTGCCCTCGCCGGTTTTCATCTCGGCGATCTTGCCGTCGTGGAGGACCTTGCCGCCGATCAGTTGGACGTCATAGTGGCGCATGCCGACCGCGCGCTTGCCGGTTTCGCGGCAGACAGCGAAGGCCTCGGGCATCAGGTCGTCGAGGGTTTCACCGCGTTCGATCCGGCGCTTGAACTCAGCGGTCTTCGCCTTGAGCTCGGCGTCGGTTAGGGACGAGATACGGTCTTCGAAGTCATTGACTTGAGCGACGATCGGGCGCAAGCGCTTGATTTCACGATCGTGATTGGTCCCAAAGACCTTTGAGAGAGCGGTATCGAACATTTTCCGGGAAGCTCCGAAGAGCTTTCGTCATTGTATCTTAGGGACGTCCCCTACTAGAGATGCTGCGGGGGGCCGCAAAGTTCCCGCGATAGCGCTGGCCTTTGCGAGGGATCTGGCCTCGGAGCCGCGACCGGAAGGAAGCGGTTGCCCGAGAAAGCGATTACCGTAGCACTCCCGGGCAACCGCTTCCTTCCGGTCGCGGCTCCGAGGCAATCGCCAGGCCTGCCTGACCCGCTACTCCTCCATGATGCGGTTCTCGGTCACGCTGTACGCCAACTCCTTGGCAGGCATCGGGCCCGCGCTGAGCGCCTTCGTGTGGAACGACGTCAAACTAAAGTCGGTCGTCTCCTCCTGATAGAACTCGCGGACTCTGTTCCACTCCTTCGCACCTATGTAAGTCATCGCAAACTCAGTCGGCCGCAACTGAATTCCCAGCAGCGCGCTCGCAATCGCACCGGGCTCCATAAACACCTGCCGGTCGAGCATCCGGCGGGCCTCTTCGAGGTCCATATTCTTGGTGTGGAGCTGGATGTCGAGGATCGTGCTGGCCAAGAACTCGAGCTTGTACTTGTACCAGGTCAGATTGAACTCATCGCTATCCGTGAAGCCCAGCTCCATGCTGGTGTCGGTGACGTACCAAACCCAACCGCGGGTGTAGCCTTGGTTGCCGTCCACGTTTCGAACCAAGCGGCTGACCTGGTCTTCGAGGCTCGAGCTAAACGCCGTTTGGGCATAGCGCGCAAACGCGTCGACCGCAAGAATGTCGAGTTTGAAGCTATTGAACTCCATCAGTTTGGCGCGCACTTGGCCACGCGACCAGTTCGCCGGGATCGGAGTCACCCAGAACTGCGCGCCCTTCGAGGCGTCGAGGATTGGCGCCCCTTGGAATGCGCTCGTGGGGTATTTGGTCCGCAAGAATGGGGGAGTGTCGGTGGTCATGAGCGCCACGCCCTGCGGAATCGGAACTACCTCTTGTTCAATGTTGAACTTCTTGGCGCCTTCAATGTCTTCGCGAATGCGGTCAAGCAAGCCATCACCGCTGCGCAGCCGATTGTCGTCCGAGACCACGTCGAGAATGTCGCGCATCAGTGCGAAATCACTCGGCGCCCGAGCTCCGCCATAGATCTTGCGGTGAATCGGTCTGGCGGCCTCGATCACCTGGCTGTAGGTTTTGTCGAAATCCGCCTGAGCTGCAGCAAGCGTCTCGTCCAACGTCGCCTGAACGGCCGTGTTCACTTGAACCTTCTCTTCGAACAGCCCAGCGCCCATGCGCCAGTCCGCGGCAGTCGAAAGCCCATCAAGGAACGAGCCGTAGTCCCGCAAGGCCGCGACAGCGCCTTCGGCCGCGGAGTCATAGTTCCCCCGCAGCCCGCTCGGCAGAGTCTGAGGGATGACGTTCTGAATCAGGTTGATCAGGCCTTGGGTTTCGTTCTTAGCCGCCTCGGTGGCCAATTCAGAAGCGCCAGTGAGGTTCTGCTTGGCTTGATCGATCAGATCCGGAACCTTCTGAAGCCTTGCAATGATGTGGCCGTAGCGTTCGTTCTCACCCGCGTACTCGAGCGTGATCGGAGTGAACAGCGCACTGCCCAACAGCTCGACGTAGAAGTTGGGGTCCCTGGTGAAGGCTTGCTCTACCTCCAGCGCGAAAAGAGCGCGCTTGACCCGGTTCTCGCAGACGCCGTAGTCGACCCACATATCGTTGGCCAACCCCGGGGTATTCCGCGGAGTGTTGGCGTCAGGGTCGCTGAACCGGGCGCTGAAGTCCTTGTAGAAACTGATCCGCTCCTGGATCGCCGCCGACGAATAGTCGTCGAGCAGTTCGTCGAGGTTCGTTTCGGTGACGTTCTCCCCCTCTCCCTCGCGGTGGACATGGTATCCGGCCGCGGTGGCGGCGACGGGCGAGAAAGGCAAGGGCTTGTACGCCATTTCGTTATAGAAGACCGGCAGATCTTCCCGCCAATTGAGCCCGACAGTGCATGCGCTTAACAGCACAGCCGCCAGCGCCACACTCGCTAGAAGAAGTTTACGAACGCCCGAGAGTTTCATGTTTTGTCCGAAGTAGATAATCCACGCCCGCCCGGCCTTCGTCACCAGACCATGTCCAGGCTCCCCCTATCTTAAAGCCAGCCGCGGCGCCAAGCAACAAGCCATTCAACCGAGATTTGCTACGCCCGCTGAGGTTCGACATTCGGCTGACGTGAGCTCTTGGACCAAACCCGAGCGGCCGGCTTGGCCGCAATGGCCATAAATCCCCTCCAACGGCTCAGTTGGCTCCAGGACGCTCAGCGAACGTGCGCACCTCGGTCTGCGTGAACTCAAACCTCAACAACCACTGAGTCGCCGCCCCCGCGGCGTTGTACGAAGGCTCAAACTCCCACTGACCCGCCGCTTCTTGGGACGCCCGCGCGAAATACTGACTCGGTCCTGGGTCTTCCATAATCGTCGTCGCGACCTGCCCGCGAGTGTCGACGATCGCCGTAACCGCTACCCGCACGGTGCCCTGGATCGTCGCCAGCGCACTCGGCACAACCTTCGGGCTAACTCGCCGCGCCACCCCCTCGGGAAGCGGTTCGGCCTCGGCCGCCACGACCGGCTCTTCGGGGGCGGGCGGCTCCGGCTCGGGCTCTTCAGGCGGCTCCGCGGGGGCCTCTGCGACTGGTTCAGGCGCCGGCTCCGGTTCGCGCTCCGCCGGCGGCGGCTCCGGCTCAGCAACCGGGGCGGGCGCCGGTTCCTCTTCCGCCGCCGGCTTCGCTTCCGCCGCCGGCGGCAGGGCAGCCGACTCGTTCTTTTCTGACGGCTTTCCGGGCGGATCCGGCGCCCCCTCGGGAAGCCCCGGCCCATAGGCGATTACGCCAACCAGCAAAGCGATTCCGGCGGCCGACAGCGCCAAGCGCCGCGGCGAAGACCGCGCCCCCCTCCCCAATCCGGATCTGAGCGGCAGCACAAAGCTGTGCCCCATGTGGGCCGCGATCTGCTCCACGGTCCACCTACGGCCAGGTTCGCGCGGCAAACAATGGCGGACAATTTCGTCGAACGGCGCTGGCAGCGCACTCGCTTGCAGCGCCTCCGACCCCGGCGTTTGCGTGAGAACTTCAACCAGCGTGACGCCCAGCGCCCACACATCCCCAGCCGGCGAAGCGCCTTGGGTCGATTGCTCCGGGGCGGCATACGGACCCTCGGCCTGATCCGACATCGACTCGCCTGTCCGGTAGACGCCGTCACCCGACACTTTCAGCGTCTCGTTGACCGACATCAAGTTCGACGGTTTCAAGCGGCCGTGGACGAGCGAGTGGCCGTGAAGGTAGGTCAGCGCGTCAAGCACGGGCACGAGCAGTTTACGAGCCTCGCCCGCGCTCAACGCCCGATGCGGCAATACATCCGCCAGCACCTCCTCAGCCAGCTCCATCACGGCAAAAACCAGCCGCTTGCCGCCGACATCGCACGCCCCGCTGCGCTCGACGCGAGCTAGGTGAGGATGACTGAGCCGCGACGCCAGCTCCCACTGACTCCTCCGCCGCGCCGCCGGCTCTGAATCCGAGCGGATAAACCGAACCGCGACTCTCTTCGATTCGTCCTCCACCGGCGTCGCCGAAAAGACAGCTCCGTCAGTAGTAGCGGACAGGCACGAACCGAGCTCGAATTCACCGAGTACGGTTTGGCCTTCCAGGGGCTTCCAAGCCTCGGTCATCTCTTCATGGGTCGCCGCGGGCGTCTGGGTATTCTAGCGGAATGGCGGAGCTCGGCCCACACGGGCATGATCGGGACAAAACTCAGAAATATCCTTCGCGGCCGTCGATATCCGTCCCAGAGGCGCCATGCTCTTACGAGACGCGTTATGCCCGCCACCGACAAAGAGTGTCAATTCAACGAGTTGAAGCCCGCAACCACCCGCTGTCCCGAATGCGGCAACGAGCAATTCGAGCCCGCCCGCGGCCGCTTCGGCCCCATCTGGCGCTGCACCAATCGCCCTGCCTGCAAATTCACCCTAACTTCAAGGCCCACCGGCAGCGCCTGTTCCTACGAGACCGCTGGACGTCCCTGCGAACCTGCCCGAATCGGAACCCGCACAAGTTGGGGTCTGCGTGAAAACGGCCCAGCTGCCGGCGGAAAATCCGAGCACCCTGCGTCAGCGGGGTGTCTTCCACTCACAGTTGCGGCCGTCGCCCGGGCGGGGCGTGGGAAGACACCCCGCTCACGCTGGGGCCGTAAAAAAAATGGTCGCCGGCCTTTCGTGGAACCCCGTGAACGGGGCTCCACGATCGCTCCTGGGTTTGTTTCACGTCCCCTGAGGGAGCGGTTGTCGCGAACCCGAACAACCACTTGCTGACGCGCGCGGCTCCAGTGCGTCCTCCATGCCCTGGTCGGCGAAAGTGAACAGGTGCGGGCTAGTAGCAAACGACGTAAACCTTGGCGCTGTCCCCGGCGTTGCTACGCCGGGCTCCCCGTGGTCCCGTCGGGCATCACAAATCTGTCGCGCCGCCGAGGGAAAGACGCAGCGGGCCTCCAAGGCGGCTGACGGCTAGAATGGTCCGATGGCAATCAGTCAAAAGATCGCGGTGATTGGCGCTGGGAACCTGGGCGGCGCGTTGCTGAACGGACTAGCGGCATCAAGCCTAGTGCGGGAGGGAAACCTGGGAGCAGCCGATGTTTCTCCGGAGCGCTTAGCCGAGGCCGCCGAAATCCAGGGGGTGTCGTTCACCAGCGCTGACAACCAGGCCGCGGCGGAGTGGGCCGACCTGCTCATCGTGGCGGTAAAGCCTCAGCGGGCCTCCAGCGCTTGGGTGGCGCCTCCCGGTTCTAGACGGCGTCAAGGGCAGTATTCGCGATGACCAGCTAGTGATTTCACTTGCGGCTGGAGTACCGCTGTCAACGATCGAAGAAAACCTCCCGCCGGGCCGGCCCGCCATTCGGGCGATGCCGAATATAGCCATGACGGTGCAGGCTAGCGCGACCGCTCTGTGCTCAAATGCGTCGGCAACGGCGGAACATATTCAGCTCGCGATCGACATTTTCTCGGCGGTCGGCGAGGCGGTCGTGGTGAGCGAGGCGCAAATGGACGCCGTGACAGGACTTTCCGGCAGCGGGCCGGCGTATGTTTTCCTGCTGATTGAAGCGCTTGCGGCGGGGGGCGTGAAGACCGGGTTGGCGCCGGCCGTGGCGTCGAAGCTCGCGGCGCAGACGTTTCTCGGGGCGGCCAAGATGGCGATCGAAAGCGGCCTCCACCCTGGAGCGTTGCGAGACCAGGTTACGACCCCAGGCGGAACGACGATTGCCGGCTTGCACGCCCTCGAAAGCGGCGGTGTTCGTAGCGCTTGCATGGACGCGGTCGAAAAGGCGGCTCAACGTTCGGCTGAGTTGGCGAAATAGAATGCGCTAGTAATGCGACCGCGTGGTTCATAGCGTTATCGCCAGCAAGATCTTAAATGACGAAACGCATGACGGCCGAGCGAAAGAGGCGTGGACGGGAGTCCACGCCTCTTTCGTGGGTGTTCGAAGCTAAGCCGCAAACTGGACGGTGCGACTGTAAGCCTTCACACGGCCGCGGAACTAGCGCGCGGCGTATCCCGACCGCGCGCGAACGCGCACCGTGGAATCCCTCGGCTTCACCTGGACTTGCCGCCAGGCGCCGTCGAAGTTCTGGTTGGCTGGATAATACGCCAGGTTGTAGATCGACCGCAGCTCGGCGGCAACTTCGGCGTAGACGCCCGCGACTTCGGCAAGAGTGGTCGCCGTAAACACCCGGCCGCCGCCGGCGGCTGCCAGTTTCCAAAGGCGCTGGTAGGCCTTGTTCGGCCAGCTAGCCGGCTCCAGATCCTCCACGCGCGGGCCGATGAAGATCGGATAGATTAGCGTCTCCATGTGAGGCGCCGCGAGCAAGAGCCGGTCGAACGACACCTTCGAGGGCAGGCCCATGCCGTAGAGCCGGTTATCGACTCCGTCGGTGAGCACGACGATCGCGTTTCGCTGGTCACGAAGCTCCGGCAACTCGTGTCCATACGCCAGCGCGATCGAATCGTAAATCGGCGATCCACCGGAAAGATCCGGCAGCGTCTCGATCGCATCAAGCACGCTTCGGCGGTTGGACGTTAGGCGAGAAAGCGTGACGAACCAGTTCCTGGCGATCATATGAACAGAAACCTTATCCCGCGGGCGAGCGATCTCGATGAACCCGCGCGCGGCCTGCTTCATTTGCTCGCGGTTGCGCTGCGTGCTTGAGCTCAGATCGAGCAGCAAGACGAGGTTGAAAGGCGCCTCCTGCGACGAGGCGACGGCGACCTCCTGCAACTCTCCGTCTTCGTAAACCTCGAAGTCGTCGGGTTCAAGGCCCGTTAACGGCTTGCCGCGTTCGTCATAGACCGATACGCCGAGACTGACCATCCGCACGTCGGAGCGAAAAAGCGCCGCCCCGTCGACCAGGGGCGCCGCGGCGGGCTTATCGGAAACGCGCGAAGTCGAGCGCGGGCGGGCGGGGGGCTTTAGTAGCTTGTCGACAATCTCCACCGCCTGCCAGGCCATCTTGACGGGCGACTCCTCGGGTATCGGCGTGTGCTCGAGCGTGAGACTGGCGATTTTGCTCGCGCGCACTTGGATGCGGCCGTAGGTCACCGCGTCAGGGGCGAGCTTATCGCGGAGCGTCCAGCGCTCATGGGTGAGTGTCGCGTCCTTTCGTTGCGCAAACTTGAACTTTCGCGGAGTGACGACTTCTTTGGGTTTCTCGCCGGCGATCACGACAATCTTGGTTGCTTCCCAGGGGGCGCTCACGCGGACCGCGCCGCCCTCGGTTTCAACGACCGCCGACCTGGCGAATCCGTCGATTGAGACCAGACCCTGAGTCGTTTTAGCTCGAAATGGGTTGCCGATCGGAATGTCGATATCGAGATCGATGCGAGCTCCGTCGGGCGGCCGGCAGAGCACGTGCACGACTTCGCCGTTGCGCAAGAACTTGATGTCGTCCCTGGTCAAGGGTCGATCCGGGCTTGACGGACGGATCTCGAGTCGGCCGTCGAATACGACGTTGAACTGGATGTCGCCGACCGGGTTGTCGACACGCAATTGTTCCGCCCAGACCGGGGCGCCGATCAGACTGGCGATCAACAATACTGCAAGTCGAAAATCCACCCGTATGAGGTTGATCCTAGCAGTCGGCATCACGGCTCGCGCCAGGCACGCGGCTGCGCTAAGCTTTCACGAATGGGCCGAATCAGGGTGCTGCCGGACACGGTCGCGAACAAGATCGCCGCCGGTGAGGTTGTCGAGCGCCCGGCGTCGGCCGTCAAGGAGTTGCTCGAGAACTCGCTCGACGCGGGGGCGACCCGGATCCGCATTGATGCGCAAGCCGGGGGCCGCCGCGAGATTCGAGTCGACGACAACGGTATCGGCATGATCCGCGACGACGCCATGCTGGCGATCGAGCGGCATGCGACAAGCAAGCTAAGAAGTGCAAAAGACCTGTTCTCGATTCGGACGCTCGGGTTCCGCGGAGAGGCGCTGCCGTCGATCGCGAGCGTTTCGCGATTCACGTTGGAGACCGCCTCCGAGCAAGAGGACCCGGGGGTTCGAATCGAGGTAGCCGGAGGCCGCATCGTCAACGTCGCCGACACGCCCCGTCCTCCCGGCACGACCATCACGGTGTCGAACTTGTTCTACAACGTGCCGGCGCGGCGTAAGTTTCTACGCACCGACAAGACCGAGCTAGCGCACATCGCTTCGCTGGTGACGCATTACAGCCTGGCGCACATCGACAAATCGTTCACCCTCACGGGCGACAAGGGGCCTTTGCTCAGCACTACCCCGGTCGAGCAACTCAGGGAGCGCGTGTATCAGGTTTTCGGGTCAGATACTCTTGATCAGCTCGTCGAGATGCCGCGGACCGTCCAAGAGATCCAATTGCCGCGGTCGCCGGTTCCGCCGGAGCGAGCGGTTGAAGCGGCGTTGAACGGGCCGCCATCGCCGGCCGTCGCGCAGTATGGGCTACATGGATTCGTGTCGAAGGCGCACATCCAGAAGCTGAATCGGAATTCGATCTATGTCTTTGTGAATCGGCGGCTGATACGGGACCGCGTCGTGCTCAAAGCCATCACGAGCGCGTATCACAACGTCATCCCGCCGGGCACGTTCCCGTTTGCGTTGCTGTTCATCGACATCCCTTTCGAAGATGTGGATGTGAACGTCCACCCCTCGAAGACCGAGGTGCGCTTCAGGCGTCAGTCGTTCGTGCATGACTTCGTGAGGGATTCGATACGAGACTTGCTGGTGGCGTCGAAGCCCGTATCGAGTATTCCCCTGCCCCGGTCCCCGGGACAACTGGCGACTCGGCTGCCTTTTTCGGAGGCGACCGCGCGGCTCGAGTCGGCGGCGGCCCCTCCGGAAGACGCGCCGAGGCCCGTGTTGGAGCTCAAGGGGACGCCGCCGCCAATACCGCGATTGCCGTTGCAGGATGCCGCGCCCGTTGCCGCCGCTCCCGCCCCGGCGCCGGCCTTCCGCGAAGCCGATCCGGCTGTGCCCAGCGAGCGTCGGGTCGACGAGCAGCTCCACAGCCGCGCGCCGCTGATCGACACGCCGCCGGAGTCGCTGGTCGATCTCAAGTCGCTTCGGCCGCTGGGGCAGCTGCGCGATAGCTTCATCATCGCGGCGCACGAAGACGGGCTCTGGATCATCGACCAGCATGTCGCGCACGAGCGTATTCTCTTTGAGAAGACCTTGCTGGAGCGCTTTCAGGGCGAGCCGAAGGTGCAGCGTCTGTTGATGCCGATCATCCTGACGTTGCGGCCGGGTCAGGAGTTGGCGCTCGAGAGTATTGAGGAGGAGTTCCGGGGGAACGGGTTTGAGATCGAGCCGTTTGGAAATCGGACGATCGCGGTAAAGGCGACGCCGGCGAGCGTGTCGCCCAAGCAGGCGGAGGCGCTGATTCAGGAGATTCTCGAGACGCCCGAACGCGAGTTGCGGGAGTTGTCGCTGGACGACCTGCAGAAGCGTATGGCGGCGACGATTGCGTGTCACGCGGCGATCAAGGTGAACATGCCGCTCGATGGGACCAAGATGCGATGGCTATTGGACGAGCTGGCGCGGACGGATTGCCCGATGGCGTGTCCGCATGGGCGGCCGATTGCGTTGAAGTATCCGGTGCGGGATATTTTGAAGGCGTTCCACCGGATTTAAGGTGGAAGCACAAGCGAGAGGAGGTCAAGACTGAGCGTCAGCGACTAGAGGTAGCCGTGAGGTCATCAGTAGCGCTGTCCTCGGCTAGTTTCTGCCGGAGCATCTCAACGGCCTCTTTCGCGTCGGCACGATCACTCTCTCGAAACACGAGTTCCGCCCCGCCCAC
Organism: Bryobacterales bacterium; assembly: GCA_965247515.1. Lineage (GTDB taxonomy): Bacteria > Acidobacteriota > Terriglobia > Bryobacterales > UBA6623. Next base: position 5,963,308 of record OZ252029.1, read on the forward strand.
TTTGATCTTTGTTACCTTGTCACGCGCATGCAAGAAGATCGTGAGGGCGGCCACGACGACCGATGCTACTGACGCAATACCCGCGACAAGTAGACTAAGGCCAACATCCACTTTAGACCTCCTCTAGCGCAACACAACCTGCTCCCGAAAGCACTGAAAAAGCGAAGAACAGCATGGAGTAATTGGCTATGACGCTAGTATCCAATCGTGCGGTTGGCGGCGCCGCAGCGATGTCCGCAAAGTAGAGCGAAGCCAAGCTGAGTACCATGACCGAAACGCCCCGGCGAAGATTTTGGCGGTGAGCCAATCCTTACCGCTACCGATGAGACTACCAACCGCCGCCGCAGAAATGCTCGCCGATATAAGAAGGAGCTCTCCATTCCCAAGCAAGCGCTCAGGTGTGGCATCACCCGGTCTAGTGAAGATAGTTGAAAGCGATCGGAAGTAGCGCTAGGATTACGCTAAATACGACCCACTTCGTTAGTTTTTCAGGGCGACTCACCGCTATCTACCATACTATAGCTCGGCACAAAAGCCTGCTAAACGATCTCTTCGATCACCTTGCCACGGACCAACGTCAGCCGCTCGCGGCGCCCCAGGTGGGGGTAGGTCAGCACATCCTGGTCGAGGCCGAGCTGGTTCAAGATCGTCGTGTGGATGTCGCGGAAGTGGTAGGGCTTCTCGATCGCGCGTAGTCCGATGTCGTCGGTGGCGCCGACGATCTGGCCGCCCTTGATCCCGCCGCCGGCCATCCACATCGTGAAGCCGAGGTTGTGGTGATCGCGTCCGGCCGTGCCGTCTGCGCGAGTCTCCGCCTCGGGTGAGCGTCCGAATTCCCCGCCCCACACGACCAGAGTCGCGTCGAGCATTCCGCGGCGTTTGAGGTCGGTGATCAGCGCCGCGACGGGCTTGTCGGTTTCAGCGGCCATTCGGAGGTGATTTTCCTCAATGTCGCTGTGGGCGTCCCATTGGAGGTTGCCGGGGCCGCCGCCGGAGACGACGCAGACGAAGCGCGTGCCCTTCTCGACCAGACGGCGCGCTAGCAGGCAGCGCCGCGCGTAGTCATCGGTGGGCTCGGCGCCGACGCCGTAAAGGTCGAGCGTCTCTTGGGGTTCGTTGGAAATATCGAGAACCTCAGGCGCCTCGGTCTGCATCTTGAACGCGAGATCCATTGATTGGATGCGCGCGTCGAACTCCTCGTCGCCGGGCTCGATGGTGGCCTCGTTGAGAGCGCGGATCAGGTCGAGGGTCTGGCGGCGCTGGTCGATCGAGACGCCGTCGGGCAGGTCGAGGTTGAGGACCGGGCGCTCGCCGCCGCGAAACGTAGTGGGCTGATAGACGGCCGGCAGGAAGCCGTTCATGTACATCGGCTGGCCGGCTTCGAGTGCGCCGTCGGGATCGGGCATCACGACGTACGCCGGCAACGACTCCGCTTCGGCGCCGAGGCCGTAGACGACCCACGAGCCCATCGACGGGAAGCCAGGAGTGATCCGCCCCGAGAATAGCTCGTACTGCGCCGCCGAGTGCACGACCATATCGCCGTGGCAGGAGCGTAAGATCGCGAGATCGTCGACGACTTTGGCCTGATGGGGGAACAGGTCCGAGACATCGATCCCGGCTTGGCCGTATTTCTTGAAGGAGCGCTTGGTTCCGAGGAGCTTGGCGTCCGATTTGACGAACTGATATTTGGCTTCGCCGAACTCCGCCGGGCGAGGTTGGCCGCTGAGCTCATTGAGCAGCGGTTTGGGATCGAATGTCTCGATGTGGCTCGGCCCCCCGGCCATGAACAGGAAGATGACCGATTTGGCCTTGGCCTCTTTGTGCGGCTTCTTTGGGGAAAGCGGGTTGATAGCGGCGGCGCGGGCCCGGTCGGCCGCGGTCATTTGAAGGCAGGCGAGCGAACCGAATCCGCAGAAGGCGTCTTCGAGGAATTCGCGGCGGTTGCGTGTCCAGCGGATGTGTTCTGGCATTGAGGCCCCACTGATGATTGTACCGGAACGCCTTATAATTAGGCAGGGATAGTATGTCGTACTTGCAGACGACAGATCGGGGCGTGGGAGCGACGGCGTTGAGCCCGGCGCCGGTGGCGGCGGGTTGTGAGGCAACACGGGCGTCCCTAGGTTGCATCTAGCGGGAGACATCCGAGTAACATCCCAACCCGCTGCCACCGGCGCCGGGCTCAAGGACGCGGCTTCGCACCTTTGTTGAAAACACGAGACTTACCCCAAGCGTCCCGTGAGAGCGTCTCGGAGCTCAGGTCGCTGTCACAAATTTGTCGCGCACCCGGCGGATGGTAGCCCAAGAGATTAGCGACGAATGCCTGACGGCGGCGGGCGCGCCCGAGTGGCGCGCATGGCTCCGAGAGGATTGCCGGGCTTGCGGTGGCGATTTAGAATCCCGGGATTGATCCCTGGTCTATGATTGTTCGACCCCGCCGGTGTAGTAAGCGACGGTTAAACCTGCCGCCTACGCAGCTTTCCGCTCTTCAAACGGCGTCGCCATCAAATCCATGTGCGCCGCGGCCGGAAGCTTCACGTCCTTCGCGATCCCCACCAGCCGCAGCAGCCAGATCTGCATCCAGCTCATGTCGATTTCCCACCAGACCAGCCCGTGGCGGGCCGAGGTCGGATGCGCGTGGTGGTTGTTGTGCCAGCCCTCGCCAAAGGTCAGAACCGCTACCCAAAAACTGTTGCGCGAATCGTCGCGCGTGTGGAACCGGCGCGATCCCCACATGTGCGTCGCCGAGTTGACCAGCCAGGTCGCATGTAGCCCGAAGACCACCCGGAAGAACACGCCCCATAACAGGTAAGCGATCCCGCCGATCGCCAGCACCACTAGGCCGAAGACGGTTAGCGGAACCCAGTGCCATTTGTTCAGCGTCCGATAGAAAGGATTCTTGGCCATGTCGGGCGTGTACTTCTCAAGTGCGGCCGTGTTCGAGTGCAGCGACTCGCCGAACATCGTCCACAGCATGTGCGACCACCAACCCCCGTCTCGCGGCGTGTGCGGATCGCCGTGCTTGTCGGATTTCTGATGGTGAATCCGGTGAGTCGCGACCCAGAAGAGCGGCCCGCCTTCGAGCGTCAAAGTCCCGCAAACCGCGAAAAAGTACTCGATTGCCTTGGGAACTTGGTAAGAGCGGTGGGTGAGCAGGCGGTGGTAGCCGAGCCCGATCCCCAAGCCGACAGCGATCCAGTGCATCACGACCGCAAACAAGATCGGCCCCCAACTCGCATAAAACAGGGCCACTATGGCGAGCGCGTGGAAGATCACTATCGCGATGGAGGTGATCCAATTGACTTTGTTGCGATCTCCGAAGAGGCTTTCATACGTATCGATTTGGGCGCTCATGTTGCTTCAACCTCAGGCTAGCAGCGAGGTCAAGGCAGGCGAAGCAACCTATGTAATAGTTGGGTAAAACCAACGCCCAGCCCCAATGCTCTCCAACAACCGCAACGACGTAGGGGCTTGGCATGCCAAGCCCTTCCTGCTGAAGAGTATCGAGGCTAGGCGGCTGATTGCGGGAAGAAGCGTCCCGGCACAAAGGGGTGCTGCTGTGTGGGAGAGATGCCTTCGCGGATTTGGCGCAGCTGGTACTTGGCGATGACCAGGTGCGGCGCCTCGATGGCTGTGAAGACAGCTGCCTGATAGTTCTCGATTTCCGCGCCGGGGAACGTCGCCGTCCATCCGTAACGGCCTTCGTAGAACATCGGGCGGCCCAGCCCCCAAGCTTCGAACAAGTTGCCCGCCAGCTGGATCTTCTCTTCGGAGAACCCATCGGGCACGCCGGACTGCTGGAAGTACTTCAGGTCGTGCTCCCATTGCGCGAGGTCGTCTTTGAACTGCTGATAGCTGACTTGCTTGTCCCAGACGGGCCGGTCGCCAAATACAGCGACAAAGTCGTCGGGGGCCGCGGGGGCGTCGGAGGGGGGTTCTTGCGTCAGGCTGTCGACCTGCAGCCAAGGCTCCGCCACCGTGAAAGGATTCACCAGCCACCACGTGCCGCCGTGTTCCGCCGGGGCCTGGCGGTAAGGCCCAAGGGGGTACTTGGCTGACTCTGGGACATCGGCGAATCCGCCCGGCCGAGCGTTGGATGCGGCCGGCGGCGCCGCCGGAGCAGGCTGAGTATTTGCGCCGCGGCTTCTCGACGGGCTCGGACGCGGCCCTTGCACCACAGGTTCCGGCTCGGTCTCGCTGACGAGCGAGCGCACGACCCGCTCGAACCGTCCTCCAGCGTCTGAGTGCGCCGGGGCGCGTCCCTGGGCCTGGAGCCGTTCGAGGGCGATCATCGAATTCATGTGAGCGAAAGGATGTACCACGCGGTCGAGAAAAGCACGCCCGGGGCCACAGTCGCACCTGTCCGGTACGTGACTGATACAGCAGTGGTTATGTAGGGGCGTAGCGTGCTGTGGCCGCTTCGACGATCGACGAAATACCGTCACCAGCCAGGATTCTGGCGCATCAAGTGAAATACTCGCCCTTGGCGATCAGCGTTGCCGGCCCCTGAAGCTGAATCCCGTCGTCCCAACGCAGGTTCATGTTTCCGGCAGGGGTCCGAACCTCAACCTGTCTGCCCGTACGCTTCGTGAGGATCGACGCAGCGACCGCCCCGCTTGAACCGGTCCCCGAGCTCAAGGTCTCGCCGGCGCCGCGCTCCCAGAACCGGACGTCAATTGTCCGCTCGTCGACGACCCGAACAAACGAAACATTCGTCCGGGCAGGGAACTGGGGGTGAGATTCGATCTCATTCCCAAGCCCGCGCCAGTCGAGATCGAAGTCGTCCACAAACAGGACGCACTGCGGGTTGCCGACATCGAGGATAGTCACCGTCCGCGGGCCGTCCGCCAGCTCGAGCGTTGCGTCCAGATCATCTTCGTCGTAGCTGGGCGTCCCCATGCCCATAAGGAACTCGAACTCTGGACGGTTATCTTTCAGTAGATGAATGACTTTTGTTCCAGCGGCGGTCGAGAGTTGAAATTCCTCGCCCACCCTCCCAGCTTCCACCAGGTAGGCCGCCACGCAGCGCGTCCCATTGCCGGAGATCTCGGCCTCGCTTCCGTCGGAGTTGAAGATCCGAAGGTGCGCCGCGGCCGCGCCCTCGCTAGGGAGCACGATCTCGAGCCCATCGGCGCCCACCCCGCTGTGGATGTTGCAGATCTCCCGCGCAAGGCTTGGCGCGTCATCCAGCGTCAGCCCGACTTGCTCGAGCTCAGCCGATTCAACAACGAGAAAGTCGTTGCCGACGGCTTGCGCTTTAGTGAACGGGAGTCGCATGTCGGTCACCGGAACCGGAGCCGCGCGCGTAAGCAAGCGGTAGCCCAAGTCAGCAACGACAGTCGCGTTGGCCGGCAACCGCTTGCTTCCGCGCGCGGCTCCGGTGCATTCGCCGGCTTCCTCATCTATTTCTAAAACTCAGTGAACCGCTGGAACTCCCTGTACCGCCCTTCGATCTGATCGCGCGTCAACGTCCGCAAACGCCCGACGCCGAACTGCTCGCAGCAGAAGCTCCCCATCACCGACCCATAAATCATCGCCCGCCGCAGCTCCAGGTGCGACGCATCGTCGAGGTTGGTGATGCCCCGTTCGGTCAGGTATCCCATGAAGCCGCCCGCGAACGAATCGCCCGCTCCCGTCGGGTCGAACACCGTCTCGAGCAGGAACCCCGGCGCGATGAAGTGCCCCTCGGGGCGGAACAAGATCGCCCCATACTCCCCTCGCTTGATCACCACCGTGTGGGGGCCCATTTGTTGGATCCGCTGCGCCGCCCTCCGTAAGTTGTGTTCGCCCGACAGATCCCTCGCCTCGCCGTCATTGATCAGGATGAAATCCCAGCCCCGGATCGCCTCGGCCAGCTCGTCCGGCGTGCCGTCGATCCAGAAGTTCATCGTGTCGCCGCCGACGAAGCGCGCTCCCGGCAGCTGCGTGCGCACTTTCGATTGTAGGCTGGGGTGGATGTTGCCAAGAAAAACGTACGGCGTCTGGAGATACGATTCCGGGAGCTTGGGGTCGAAATCGGCGAAGACGTTCAGCTCGGTGCTCAGCGTCGTCCGTTCATTCATGTCCTTCGAATAGACACCCGACCAGAAGAACGTCTTTCCGGGAACCCGCTCGAGGCCCTCGAGATCGATGCCGCGGTCGCTCAAGATAGCTTCATCCGCCTCGGCAAAGTCGTCGCCGACCACCCCGACAAGGTTCACCTTAGTGAAAAAGCTCGCCGCCAGCGCGATGTAGGTGCAAGAGCCGCCGAGCATGCGGTCGACCTTGCCATGACGAGTTTCGACGCCATCATAGGCGACCGAACCAACAACTAAAAGAGACATAAAGGTGGGTTAGAGGTACTTGCCGATCAGCAGATCGTATTTTTTCTTGGAAGCGTCGGAAATCGCGGCGCGGCCGGTCAGAATCGAGTTCTTCAACGCCGACGCGTGCGGGCTCGGCCCTTCGGGGATGTTCTTCACCGCCTCGATCGCGACCTTCTGGGCGTTCTCGGCATTTTGCGTCAAGTAGGCGATGACCTGGTCGACCGTCACCGCGTCATGGTCGGTGTGCCAGCAGTCATAGTCGGTCACCATCGCCACCGTGCAATACGACATCTCCGCCTCACGCGCGAGCTTGGCCTCTTGCAGGTTCGTCATGCCGATCACGTCGAAGCCGCACTGGCGGTGAAAGTTCGACTCGGCAAGCGTCGAAAACTGCGGCCCTTCCATGCAACAGTACGTGCCTCCTTGATGCAGCGTCACTCCAGCAGCCTTGCAAGCATCAGCCGCGACGCGGGCGAGCGTCCCGCAAACCGGATGCGCAAACGCGACATGCACAACAACATCCTCGTCGAAGAACGTCGACGGGCGCCCCTTCGTACGATCAAAGAACTGGTCAGGGATCACAAAATCGAGCGGCGCCATCTCTTCCCTGAGCGAGCCGACTGCGCTGAACGATAGAATCCACTCGACGCCCAGCTTCTTCATGCCATAGATGTTGGCCCTGAAGTTGAGGTTCGACGGGTTGATGCGATGCCCCCGCCCATGCCGCGCCAGAAAGGCCGTTTCCCGGCCGCCGATCTCGCCGAGGATGTAGGAGTCCGACGGCGATCCCCAGGGCGTCTCAACGCTGACTTCGCGCCGGTCCTCGAGCGCATCCATGTTGTAAAGACCGCTCCCTCCAATGATTCCAATCGTTGCGGGCATAAGACGACCAGTGTGCCCCCCGGTGAGCCCGGAACGCAAGTGACGGGTGCGTTGTTCGCGTGGTCGTCATTTGCACCCGTCACTTGCGTTCCGGGCTCACAGGGCGTTGATCGGGCAGACAATCGAGGGCCGGACTCTCATGCCTTCAAGACGCGAGCCAAGGCCCCTTCCGCCACAACGCAGTTCCAGCGGTGTTCGCCGTCGAAGGAGTCCATCCGCAGTCCAGACAGTCAGATATTGCGGGAAGGACGACCTCGATATCTACGAAGTAGGGGACGCCTCAAGAGATTGTGTTCCCCGGCCGATACAGACTGTGGAGGCCGCTATGGGCTGGGAGTCTGCTTCACAGATCGGGACGAAACCCTCGAGCGGATCAGAAATCGGTAGGTGGCGAGCTCGAGACGGTTTGAAGTGACGGGGGCCTTTCGCACGCGTTCCCATAGACGACGCTTGACCATGGGCCGCCCCCTCGCCCTGGTCATCCTGATACTGCCGGCGATTTTCGGCTGGCTGGCAGCCGCGCCGGTCCGCGCTCAAGACCGCCCCCCGAAAGATCTCAGTGACCGTGTTGCGGCGCTCGAGAAGCTGCTGCGCAGCCAGCACGAAGAGATCGAGGCGCTCAAAGCTGAGCTCGAGCTCCGGCCTCGGGAAGCGCAGCGGGCTGCTCCCGCTCCAGCCGGCGCGGCCGATCCGGCGCCGGCGCCGGGTCCGACGATCGCAGCGCCGGTCATCGAGCTAGCAAGAGAGCTCGACCAGCCGCGGCCTGTCGACATCAGCGGGTATTTCAATACGCGCTATTTCAACGACTCCAGGCCGCGGAGCCCCGGCCGCTTCCAGGCCCACGTCGTCAGCCTCTTTTTCGGCAAGGAGCTCGGCAAGTGGCGGTTCTTCTCCGAGTTCGAGCTCGAATACGCCCCCAAGTTCGCCGGCGACGGCTCAGAGCTTTCGACCTCGCGTGGCGAGATCCTGCTCGAGACCGCCTGGCTGAACTACTTGCACCGGGACTGGCTCAACAGCCGGGTCGGGTACTTGCTCGTGCCGACCTACTGGAGGGTGCATCACTACCCCTCGATTGCGCTCACCGTCACCAACCCGCTGATCGACAAGCGGATCTTTCCCGGGGCGCTGACCGGCGTCTCGGTCGAAGGGTCGAAGTACCTCGGCGAGGCGGGCTTCAGCTACGCTCTGTTCGGCGGCAACGGCCGCGGCCCGGACCAGGGACGGAGCGACGTTGACGACCACAAGGCCACTGGCGGCAAGTTCCTCTTTCATGCGCCGACCGGGGGTGTGTTCGACGTCTTCGACGCCGGAATGATCAGCTATCGCGACAAGCTGTCGAGTGGAGAGCGCGAACGGATCTACGGCTTCGAGTCGCGTATCGAGAAAGGCCGCCTCGGCTTTCTGGGCGAGTTTGCGCACGCCGACATCAGCCCCAGCCAGAGCGGGCGCGCGTTCTTTCGAGAAGGCTTCTATCTGCAGCCCTGGGTGCGCGTGAGCCGCCGGGCGCATCTGGTCTACCGCTATGACACGCTGAACTTCGACAGCCTCCGGCCGCACTCCCGCAACGCACGCCAGCATCTGTTTGGCGTGAACTATCGGCCGATTCCGACGCTGTCGCTCAAGCTCGAGTTCCAGCGACAGCGGTCGCGCGGGCGTCAGGGTTCCGCTTACAACGGCTTTGCCGCCGGAGCCGCCTTCTTCTTTGAATAATGACCCGCCGATTTGCATTGTGGCTTGCGGGGGCGGCGCTGGGTGAGACCTTGCCGAAGCTGGCGATCATCGCTCACAAGTCGAATCGCATGGATACGCTGGCGGCCTCCAAGCTCCGGCTGATCTTCTTGAAGAAAGTGTCGCGCTGGCCATGGGGAGCTAAGATTCGGCCGGTCAATCTGGATCGCCGGGACCCGCTGCGACGAGCGTTCTCGGAGCAGATGCTTCGCCAAAGCCCCGAAGAGCTCGACGCCTATTGGATTGAACAGAAGGTCACCCGAAACTTAAGTCGTCCCCACGCGGAGCGAGACTACCGCCGGGTGCTCGCCATGGTCGCTTCGAGTCCCGGGGCGATCGCCTACGTCCCCAAGAACATGGTGGACGATCGCGTCAAGGTGATTGAGGCGGAGTGAAGCAATGCGTGTCTGGATCCATCGCTCAGTTCGCACCAAGCTGCTCTCCGGAGTCGCCCTCACGCTTCTGCTGAACGGTTTGGCCGGCTATTTGTACGTCTCGCATACTGCTGAGAAACACCTGGTCGAGACGCTGCGCTCCAAGGCTATCGGCTTGGCCGAAGGCACAGCCTTCGTCAGCGGCCCGCTGATAGCTTTCGAGAGTTACGCCGAGATTGAAAAAGCGCTCGCCGCCCTGACCAAGAACCCGGATTTCGCCTACGCGGAGGTGACGGACTCCGTAGGCAGGACGTTGGCCTCACGCCGCGTCGAGTCCGTTCCGGTGGGCCCAAGGACGCTTCAAGAAGGCGCCTGGCGCACCGACGGCGCCATTCACGTCGTGCGCAAGGTGACCGACAGCGGGCAGGAGTGGGGCTACACTCGGCTGGGACTCTCGCTCCAGCGAATGAATCGCGCCCTGGCCGAGACCCGCCGAAATACCGTACTGACAATGAGCGCGCTGAGCGGGCTGTGCGCGCTGGCGCTAGCCTGGCTGTTGCAATTCGTCGCTTTGAGGCCGCTGACGCGGCTAACGAAGGCGGTTGAGAAGCTGGGGCGAGGCCTGTATCCGAAAGACTTGCCGGTCCAGAGCAGCGACGAGATCGGTTTGCTCACAGCGGAGTTCAACCGCATGACCTCGGACCGCCAGGAGGCCGAGAAGATGCGCGAAAGGCTGATCGATAACCTACAGGAGAGTCAGGCCCGCGCTGAGACGGCGTCCAGACACAAGAGCGAGTTCTTGGCCAATATGAGCCACGAGATCCGCACGCCGATGAACATCATTCTCGGCATGACCGAGCTGACCCTCGACGGCGAGCTGAGCCCGCCGCAGCAGCGGCAACTAAATATGGTCCGGGACTCGGGTGAGGCGCTGCTACGCATTATCAACGACATCCTCGATTTCTCAAAGATCGAAGCAGGGAAGTTGGAGATCGAGCCAGAGGACTTGGACGTGTCGCAGACCGTCCTCGACGTGGCTCGCTCGCTCGAGCCGCGCGCCAAGGAGAAAGGCCTGGTTCTGATCGTCCAGATTGACCCCAACGTCCCCGAACGTCTCCTCGGAGACTCCGTTCGCATTGGGCAGATTCTGACGAACCTCTTGAGCAACGCCGTCAAGTTCACCGAGCAAGGCAAAGTGTCGGTCCGAGTACGCAAGGAAAGCGAGTCCGCGGAGCATGTCCGCCTGCATTTCACGGTCTCGGACACGGGGATCGGCGTGCCCACGGATAAGCAGGAGCTGATATTCGACTCTTTCTGCCAAGCCGACGGCTCGACAACTCGCCAGTACGGCGGAACCGGCCTCGGGCTAGCCATTTGCAAGAGGCTGGTCGGGCTGATGCGAGGCCGTATCTGGGTGCAGGGCGAGGTCGGCCGAGGCTGCGAGTTTCACTTCACGCTCGAGCTAGGCCGCGTTGCGCTCGGCGGGGGCAGGGAGCGCCCTGCCCAGACCCTGAAGCGAATGCGAGCCTTGATCGTCGCCGGCGACGCCCTGGAGCGCGGCATGCTGGCCGAATCGCTGGTCGGCTGGGGCATGGACTGCAGTACCGTCGACGGCGGGGCCGCCGCGCTGGCCGCCGCCGAAGAGGCGCACAAGGCCCGCCGGCCATTCTTGCTCGTGCTCGCGGAGCTGCGAGTCCTCGAGTCCGAGGCCGCGCTGCGGCAATGGGCCCGCGAGCAGACTCGGGAAGGAGAGTCGACGGTCGTGGTCCTAGGAGAAAAAGATCCCGGCGTGGCGCGCCTACGCGCCGTTGGCGCCTCCGCCTTTCTCCAAGAGTCGCCCTCGCAATCCCAGCTTCTCGACGCGATCGCCAGCGTTGTCGGCGAGGCTCGCGTGGAAGCCGAGTTGGTTGAATGCCGGGGCTTCGGGCTCGACGCCGGTAGCGACCAGTCTAGGGCTCAGCTGCGTTTGCTCGTCGTCGAGGACGTAGCGATGAATCAGGAGCTTCTGCAATCCCTACTGGAACCTCTCGGGCATTCGATCACGCTCGCCTGCGACGGCCTCGAGGCTGTCGAGTTTTTCGGGAAGCAGCCCTTCGACGCCGTGCTGATGGACGTGCAGATGCCGCGCATGAGCGGGCTGGAGGCCACTAAGCTCATCCGCGAGGGAGAAGAGGGCAGGGGCCGCCGCACTCCCGTCATTGCGCTGACCGCTCACGCCATGAACGGGGACCGCGAGCGCTGCCTTGCCGCGGGCATGGACGACTACCTCCCCAAGCCGATCCGTCGTGAGATGCTTTTTGCGGCTCTCGATCGGGTGGCCCGACAGCTGACCACAACGTCGACCTGACGGCTGGAAGCCCGAACTGGTTCTGGCGTAGCGGCGGGATCGGGCAGCCAACAGGATCGAAGAGGTCCTCGCGCGCCGTCACAGACTTTCTAGGATCACGAAGCGATTTCGAATCAATGGTTTGCGCCAGATCGACTCTCGACAGTGACTTCGCGCCGGTCCTCGAGCGCATCCATGTTATAGAGGCCACTGCCTCCAACTATTCCAATAGTTGCGGACGTAAGACGGCCAGCTCGCCCCCCGGTGAGCCCGGAACGCAAGTGACGGGTACGAATGTCGACCACGCGAACACCGTACCCGTCACTTGCGTTCCGGGCTCACAGGACGCTAGCCAAGGCTCCTTCCGCGACAACGCCGTTCCAGCGGTGTTCGCCGTCGAACGAGTCCATTTGCAGACTCTCCTGGACCCCCAGCGCCTTATAGGCTCTCTCGATCCTCTCCCAAGCGTTTGGGATCCATTTCTTGACCATCAATCCGTCACGCTGACCGACTTCCCACACAGCGGGGCGAGGGGCAATCAATCCGCCGATCTCGGGAACGTCGCCATATTGCAGCAAGCCGGGAATGACCTGGGCGCCGCAGCCGTAGTGCCCCGCGATGCGCTCCTGCATCACGTTGAGCGCGCCTGAGATCACAGCGATTCGGATGCGGGGTTCGAGGGCGGCGGTCAGCATCGTCATTCTGCCGCCGTAGGAAAGCCCGACGCAGCCGATGCGGCCGGCGTCGACTCCGCCCTGGCGCGCCAAAAACTCGAACGCCCAAAGCGCGTCACGCAGGTTCTCGCTCATTAGATTCTTGCCCAGCAATTGCATTCGAACGAACGCCACCGCGCAGGCGTCGTTGCCCTTGTAAGCCTCTTGGCCGTCGAGCCGCCGGCCGAACGGGGTAAAGCAAGGGGCGACAACGACATAGCCCCTGCGAACCAGCTGCCGGCCGAAGTCGTAGTTGTGGTCTTTGATGTTCTGCGCTTTTTCAGGCGTATTCTCAACGCCCGCGACCGGGTCGTGCCCGAAGGGGCCGTGGCCGTGGAGAGCGACAATCCCAGGCCGCTCGCCTTGCGCGCCGCCTTTCGGGGTCAGCAGGTAAACCGGCAGCTCGGGGTAGCCGGGGGCGCTGAGCAGCAGCGACTGGCGTTGGTGATCGTCAAACTCGACCGTCTCTTCAACTCGGGTCTCCCAGTGCGGCGGCGGCCGATGGGGACCCACAAGCTCGGCAAGCTTGTCGCCGAAGCGCCTTTGCCAGGCCCGACACTCCGCCGCTGTCGAGCCCTCGAACCGCATGTCCAACGGAGCTTCGTCGGCCAGCTTGCGAATGTGTTGGTGCACGTCGGCGGCGGTCGCGGTCGCGGCGTAGGAGCCCAACGTCGTTCGAAGCCAATGTCGGCGGTTCATTGGGCTCATCGTTAGATCTCGAGACGGCAGACGATTCCGACGTCGTCGCAATACCAAAGGGCGCCTTGCCAGATGGTCATCCCGTGAGGCAGAGGGTCGCTGTCGGCCAGTTGGATTTTTTCAACAATCTCGCCGCTCGCGGTGTCGTGCTTGAAGAAGGCGTTCAGGTTGGAGTCGGTGACCCACAAGAAACGGCCTTCCCAGCCGATGCCATGCGGGCGATTACCGGCGGTTGGGAAACTCCTCTCGACCACCCAGCCCTCGGGATCGATGCGGTAGACGCTCCGAGCCGGCGGAACGGTGGCCCAAAGCTTGCCGTCGCGCCACTCGAGTCCGTGGGCGCCGGTGCCGCTCGTGTTCCGGACCCAAGGCCATTCCTTGGCCGGCTCGCGAGCGGGTGCGGGGGCCGGCTTGCCCGCCAGGGGGCTGCTGCGGCCTGGAACATCGCCGGTCATGCGATAGATCACTCCCGCGCCGGGAGTAAATCGCTTTACGATGGTCGCGCCGGTGTTCGCGTCGCAACGGATGAGCTCGCGGCTGTAGGTCGAGGCCAGCCATAGCGCTTCGCCCTCGGCGGTGATGCCGCTGGCCCGGTCGGCCTCGGTGGCGAACTCGCGCAGAACTTTGCCGTTCTTGTAGTCGACCAGGTAGGCGCGATTGTCGCCCTGGTCCATGATCCACAGCCCGTCCGAGGTGGCCTGCAAGCCGTTGGGCTTGGGGCCGGGCGAGTCGAAGCGGGTTTCGACCTTGCCGACCTTTCGCAAGGGGATGCTGGACAGGTCCATGCGGGGCGCCGCGAGCGCGGGAGCGGCCGCGAAGGTAAGGAACGTTCTTCGTGAAAGCATAACGGCCTGTATAGTAGCAGTCTCGGCGAGCGGGCGACAGCCCCCCCTTGACGTTTAGACCCAAGGCGCCCGATGCTAGCCGGCATGAGAAGCCCGATGAGATCACCAATCAAGCCGCGCGCGACAGCTCTTCTCGGGGCGGGGCTGTTGACCGCGACGATCGCGGCTGGCCTGTCAGCCGCTGATCCGCCGAACGCCGAACGTATCAACAAGGCAGTCTCTCTACTCAGCAAGAAACAGCCGATCTACTACTTCACCGAGGGGCGCGGCGGAAGTCAGGGAGGCTTCAAGGAAGGGCTTCGTCTGGCGCAAACTTGGGCGGACCTGATCATTTACGAGATGGAGTTCGGAGCCTACGACGTCACCGAGCTGAGGGAGTTCATGGCCGGATTGGTTCAGGGGGGACCGACTCCCAGCGGTCACAGAACGCCCGCGGTTCAAGTGGTGCTGCCCTTCAGCGGCTACGATGTGGCGACAGTTCGCGCCAATCATTGGGTCGTGCAGCAGGTGCTGGCGGCGGGCGTGCACGGCGTGACTCTGTGTCATGCGCGCGATCCCGACGCGGTAAGGGAGTTTGTGCGAACGGCGCGATTTCCGCACCACCGCCAGGCTGTCGACGGCGGTCCGCTCGGCGAGGGCTATCGCGGGAACGGCGGTCAAGGCCACGCGTCGCAGGTCTGGGGCCTCTCGCCTAAGGAATACATGCAGCGCGCCGACGTGTGGCCGCTGAACCCGCAAGGCGAGGTCTTGCTGGGGTTGAAGATTGAGGACAAGTACGCGTTGGCCGTATCCGAAGAGCTGGCCGCCATCCCTGGGATCGGCTACGCGGAATGGGGTCCGGGCGACATGGGACTGTCGCTAGGCCACCCGGAAGTCCACGACCCGCCCTATCCGGACGAGGTCGAGAAAGCGAGACAACGCGTGCGGGATGCGTGTAAGAAGGCCGGGATTGCGTTTCTCGACGTCATCACCCCCACAAATGTGGAGGAAAGAATCCGGGAGGGGGTGATGATTGGCGCAACTCGGAGCCGCGAAGCCGCCGAACAGGCCAAGCGGCTAACGAATCGACCGCGGCCGTGGTAGCGCGCCAAGCGTTGCCGCGACCTTAGCCGACGACGATTTCGCGGCGAACGCTTCGCAAGTCCATTTCAAGCTCGATCTCGTGAACCGGGGGCCGTGCGTACTGCCGGCGGATGCCGAATCGGCTCGCATCGCCCAACGCCGGCAGGATCGCCGCGCCGAGCACGGGGTGGAGATTGTGGACGGTGTAGATGTTGGCTTGCGTAACGTCGGTCCAGCTTACGCCAACTCCTTCGAGTCGCTCTGCCATTCGGGCTGGTCCGCCTCGGCTCTCATGCCCGCTGGGCTGACGATCGCGTCGGCGCGTCATCAGCTGAACAGGGCCCTCACCCGTTCGCCTACGATGCGGTCTTCGCCCGGGCGCAACATCCAGGTCGAGATCCGTAACTCGCCGTCAGCCAAGCGGCCCAGTGCAATCGGCGGATCACCGTCCATGAGCCGCTGCTTGGCATCCTCGGCTGTCAGCCCCTGCTCGCTCTCTGTCCACTTTACGTGCACGTGGGGCACATGATTGTGGATCTCGGGCGCTTGCTTTTCGCACGCCAGGCCGGGCAACCCTTCGAGGATGCCGAGCAGGGTGGCCGTGCGCTCAGTGCGGATACTTGCCGGTGAGGATGGATGCGCGACAGGGGCCGCACAAGGGCTGCGGGGCGTAACAGTTGTCGAAGCGGACGCCGCCCGTGGCGAGTTGATCCATATTCGGCGTGTGGACGTCTGTCCGGCCGTACGCGCCGATCGCGTCTCGGCGACACTTGTCAAAAAGAATGAAGAGGAAGTTCGGAGGGCGTTGATCGCCGCCGGCTTGTGCCGCGGCCGCGGGCGCCGCGGCCGCGCCCCCCAACATTCCAAACATCGATCGCCGGTCCATGCCTTGGCTGCCGGTTCTGGTTTTCCGTGATCGAATCATGAGTCGCTCCGGCTGATTAGTCTAGGGGTTTCGCCTGGCCGAACAGGTCGGCCGTGATCAGGCCTGTCTTTGAGGCGCCCTCCTTCCAAAGATTCCATTGCGGTTCCGCGTAGCGGTCGAAGAAGGAGTGCAGGCGTAGCTTCAGGTCCGCTTGCACTTGGGCCAACTCGGCGGCGCCGTGGCGATTGAGGCGTTCACCGGCGTCGCTGCGAAGATCGTAGAGCTCGTTCGGGGATTGATGAATTCGCTCAATGTACTTCCACTCGCTGGTGCGAATGGCGCGGACGTTTTCGAACTCGTAGAAGACTTCGTCGCTCCATTCCACGTCGCTCCCGCGCAGCAGGGGCTCGAAGTTGCGCCCGGGGCGCGGGGGCTGTTGGGGCGCCTCGACGCCAAGATAGGCGAGTAGCGAAGGAAAAACATCGTAGTTGCTCACCAGCAGTTCGCTGCGCCTGCCTGGTGGAATCGATCCCTTGTGGCGAAAGATCATCGGAATCCACATCGTCCAGTCGAAAGCCGTCAGCGGCCGAGTGTGATCGCCCATGCCCCAGAAACCGCTGTGGCCCCCGGCCAATCCTTGATCGCCCATGAAGATCACCAGAGTGTCTTCGTCTAGCCCAAGGCGTTCGAGTGTGGAAAGAATACGGCCCACGCCGTCGTCGATGGCGCTCACTTCGGCGGCGTACTTGGCCCGCACGTCCATTCGATTCACCCATTCGGCGTAGATGTGGTTCCAAGGATGCGCGGCGTCTCGCGGCATCGAGGGAAACGGATGCCGTAGGTAGTGCGCCGCGTGGCGGTTGCTAATGGGCTCCCGCATGGCGGCCCCAAGCCCGTAGGGTCCGTTGTAGGCAAGGTAGAGGAAGAATGGCTTGTCGCGATTCTGTTCGATGAAGCGGGCGCCGTGCTCGGTCCAAAGGTCAGTGAGATAGCCAGGCTCGCGCCGGACGGCGCCGTTCTCGATAACCTCTTGACCGTAGAAGCCCGGACTTGCGCCGTGGGGCATAGTGATCCAATAACTGAAGCCTTCCTGGGGACGCAGGTTGTCGCCGAGATGCCACTTGCCGACCAGGCCCGCGGTGTAGCCGGCATCGACGAGAAGGCTGGGAATCGTATTGAACTCGGCGAGAGTGTTGTACGCGTCGGGGCCGATTTGGGCTCTGCCGGCGCCCAGATACCGATGGACGCCGTGCTGCGACGGCATCAAGCCCGTCAGCAGCGTCGCACGAGTCGGTGAGCAAACCGCGTTGTTGGCGAAGGCTTGTTCGAACAGCAGGCCCTCTTCCGCCATGCGGTCAAGATTGGGCGTGAGGATGTCGCGATTGCCGTAGGCGCCGAGCGTCCACGCACCATGGTTGTCGGTGAGGATGAGGACGACATTGGGCCTTTGCTGGCCCATCAGCGCCGCGCAGCAAGCGAGCAGGAACGGTGCGAATCTCACGAAACCTACGCCGCCGCTTCTCGCCATGTCTTCCCGCGCCCCTAAGCTCGCCGCCCGAGCTCAACCGCAAGGGAGTCGCCGTTCTCCTCACCCCACTCGCCTAGTTGCGTCGCGAGCCGCTTCACGACATCTCCCCGTAGATCGTACAGATTGCGAGTCTCGCCTGGATCCTCCCGCATGTCGTAAAGCTCATCGACTCGCATCTCGGGCAGAGCCGCGAACTTGCGCAGGATCAGTTTCCAGCCCTCGGTTCGCAAGGCGCGTTCCTCGAACATCACATCGTTGATCCCTTTCTGGGGGATGTTCTGAATCACGATCGTCCGGTTCCACTCATCGCGCCCGGCCCGGATGTCGGGCAACAGGCTCTGATCGGAATAGTCCCTGCGAAGCCGCCCGTATACGTTGCCAGCGTGCAAGATCGTCGGCATCAGATCAACCATGCTCACGCCGGATTCCCAAACTAGGCCCTGGGGGAGCATGCTTGGGCAATGCATGATCAGCGGAAGCCTCGCGGCTTCGTCGTAGGAGACGCTCATGCCTTCCACGGTTCCCGGACGGTCGATCCAGCTTCGGCCGTGTTCTGTGCCGACGATGATGAACGTCCTGTCGAGGATGTTCTTGCGCCTGAGAGCCTCAACCAGACGACCCACATCCCAATCGAGTGCGGTAACGGCTGCGTAGTACTCTTCGTGCTCGACGTTCTTGCCCTGGTAGGGCTCGAAGAATTGTTTGGGCGGATCGTGCGGCTTATGCGGAGGATAGTAAGACTGGTAAAGAAAGAAAGGCCTCTCGGCATTCTGCTCGATAAACTCGATCCCTAAGTCGGTGTGTACGTGAGGTCGGTAGGGCGACTTGTGGGCTTCACCCACCCAGTGACGCAATTGCGAGTTGAACGACTTCCAGACGTCGAAGAATCCCGGATTGCCTTCCCCCAGATGCCACTTGCCGATATGCGCCGTACGGTAGCCCGCCGCGTTGAGGAAATGCGGAAAGTTATCCCATAGATCAAAGCGCGGATCGCCGAACGGGTCGGGGATCGCTTCGTGGTAAACGTTTGTCCCACGGCTGCGGTCGTAGGGGTAGGTGTTCTTTTGCATCCCATGCTGATGGGGATACTTGCCGGTGATAATCGACGCCCGGCAAGGCCCGCATAACGCCTGGGGCGCGTAGCAGTTATCGAAACGCACGCCATTAGCGGCCAAGCGGTCAATGTTCGGAGTGTGGACGTCCGCTCGCCCGTACGCTCCAATGGCGTCGCGGCGACACTTGTCGAAAAGGATGAAGACGAAGTTGGGCTGGACCGCGTTGGCCTCGGCTGAGTCGCTCTGCGCTTGTGGCGCCGCGCCGAGGGGAGCCATCGCGGTCCCCAAAGTTCCCCAAAGCAGATCTCGGCGATTCATGCGAGCCCCCTAAGCGCTCTGGCGACGCGCCGTCCAGCGCGCCTTTCCGTACTCCCCCAAGCCCAGCTCGCCGGCCATCTCAGCGCCCGTTACGCTGCCCTCGAAGAAGTAGCGCATGGCGGCGGCCTCGTACTTGCCGCGACTCTCGAACACGACTTTGTTTCCGTCGGCGTGACCCTTGATTTGTCCTTGCGTGATGCGCCCCCGGTGCAGGCCGGTGAGCTGATTCTCGTTCATTTCGAGATACATCGTGTGCCGAGATCTACCCGCGACGAACTCGATGTCGATGTCCCATAGTCCGCTCAAGTCTTGAGTCGGACGCTCGTATTTGGGCGCCGGCCGCGGTCCCTTGGGCGCGTTCCGCAGGGCTTCATAGAGACGCTCCACGACGACCTCGTAATCCCCCGGATAAAGAGCCATCGGACGGATATCAAAAGTATTGGTCTCCGCCATCGACGGATCGAGCTCCTTCGGGAACGCGTGCGACATGATGCGCGGTTCGCCGTGCAGCAGCTCTTCGCCAATCTCGCGAGCCACGGCGCCGATCTTGTCGGTGTCCCACTCGACTCGCAGCACCGGATAGTGGCTCGCGCGAGGACTCTCGACGATCCGTGCCGCTACGCCGGGGACCTGTGTAATGCGGCTGCTTATGTGTCGATACCAGGAGCGGAACTGCTCCCATTCCGCCTTGATGTCCCGCGTCGTCACCAGTTCTTCGACGGCGACGAGTGCGCCAATGATCTCTTCCTTGGCCACTTTCATCGGCCGGGCGAAAGTGTGATGAGGAGCGCTGGCGATGAAGGCCGCCGCGATCAGATCCTTCCGTCCAAGCAGCAGACCCGCTGTCTGCGGCCCCTTGAGCGCCTTCCCGCCGCTGTAAGCGACCAGGTCCGCGCCCGCCGACAGGTAAGGATCGGGAACCAAAGGCAACTCGGCCGCGGCGTCAACCAGCACGGGCACGCCGTGTCGATGCGCCGCTTTCACCAGCGCCTCGAGAGGAATCTTGCTGTCGGGGTAGTGCACCTCCTTGCCGGCGAACACCATGAAGGTTTGCGGCCCGAACGCTTTTTCGAGATCCTCGACGGTCTCGACGTTCATCATCTTGGCGCCGGTCATACGGACGGCGTGATCGTAGATCGAGCGCGACCATCGGGGCGTGACGACCTCGTCCCGGATGCCGTCGGTATTGGGAACCTGCTGGAGCGTTTCGATGTCTCCCCCCGCCATGCAAGCCAGCGTCGCGCAGGTCAGGGCCCCGGCGCAGCCGGAGCTCACCATCGCTCCAGGGGCCTGCAGCAGTTCCGCAATGCGCGGGCCCACCGCGGCCATCAGCTCCTCGAGATTGGCGTGGTAGTAGGAGGACTCACGAACCGCGTCGATCACTCCCGGCGAGACCACGGCGCCGCCATTGATCGTGCGGTCCGAGGTGCAGTTGATGAACGGCCGGATCCCCAGTCGCTCGTAGATGCCCGGGCCGGAGCCGCGTTCAGGAAGGCGTGGCGCGGTCGAGGCCGTGGAAGCCATGAAACAAGCGGCGCCGGTCAATGTTCCAGCCCGAAAGACGTCTCGCCTGGTGTGTGTGGTCGTGTGCGTAGGTTTCATGCTGACCTCCTACTGACTGTTCGCGATGGACGGATAGTAGCACGCGGCCGGCACACCCTCGTTCTACTCGCGATCCACCCAGATCGGCGAGCTCCATGCGATCTGCTTGTCTTGATCGGTTTGGCGTACTCGAACGTAGTAGAACGACGTCCGATCAGCCGGGCGGTCATTGTCTTGAAACTCGACATCGTCAACGCGTGTGCCCGGCCGCCGAGCCAGTATCACCTCGTTGTTCCGCACCAGCTCGAGCTCGCCAATCGCAGCAGTCCCTTCGACATGGATACTGAAACGCGGCGCGCCCTCGAGACGAACTTCGTCGCCCATCAAATACTCACGGTCATCGTCAACGAGGCGAAAGTCCAAAACAATATTGTCCGTGGCGCCGTAGGCTCGCCGCGCCCGGATCGCTTCCAGCAGGCCCAATCGTGTGTTTTCCTTGGCCAGAATCATCGCGTACGAGGTATGCGTCGCCATATGGTCGGAGCTGGCCTGCACGCCCACGCGAATGCCCATCTCCCACGCGCGCGACACCATACCGTCGGGCCGGTAGCCGCCATGCTGCGTTCGCACGTCGTCCGGGTCGGCGCTTCGCCAGCCGCCGACTGACTCGTAGCTGTTGCGGTCGCTCTGGTAGATCTCGACTAACGGCTCGACTTCGGCGTCCCAGTCGCGCCAGTTGGTGCCCATGTTCGTGCCGCTGGTGTGCGACATCGCGATTCCGTTGTAACGCCGCAAGTAGGCGTAAAGCCGCTCCGCCCCATGGAGATGGTCGCCGTAGGGGCTGATCTCGTGGCCCTGGATGTCGAACTCTTCGACGCCCCGGTAGGAAAAGATGATGTTGCGGTGGCCGTTGGGATATCCCACCGAACGTTCGTAGCCGAACAAGGGGACGAAATTCTTGCCGACACGGTAGAGGTCGGCGGCCTTCTGCGTTCGCCACCAATCGTACTCGTGCCGCGCTCCCCAGATATGTTCGGTGATGGCGACGTAGTCGAACGCCGCGGCGTCGATGGCGTAGCGGTAGGCGTCTTGGAGCGATCCGTCGTTCTGGCCGTCCCATGAGAACTCGGTGTGGCGATGCATGTCGCCGCGGAAGATGCGGTAGCGCTCGTCGTCGACGATGTATTCGTAGCCGCGAATCCGCGCGAGATCTTGTGGCTCTTCCGGGTGAACCGGTGCGACCGGTGCGATAGGCGCTTCTATCGCTTGTGGGGCGTAGGCTTTTAGCGCCGGCGCGGGCGCTTGAGTCGCGCGGGCAGGCATGCGCGCCATGAAGACGTCCGGCTGCAGGATGTCGAAGTCGCGGAAGTTGCGCCGGTCGGTCGGCCACACCGCGACGACTCTACCGTCGGCGCCGCGGGCGCTCCTCATGCGCTGATCGTTGTTCCCTGAGCTGTAGGGCAGCAGGGTCATGGGCGACCAGCGATCGCCCTCGTAGTAGGACGCGTAGATCTCCCAGAGCGCGTAGTGCGACGGCACGCGCGACGGGGCGTTGACCTCATAGTTGGTGCGATGCCGGAAGAACGCCCAGACACGTCCGGTATCGTCAGCGGCAAGTTCAGGCAGCTCGTAGAAGTTGTGCGGATCAGTCGGCAGGGCGTCCGATAGCGCCTGCGCCGGTTCGAGCAGCTTGCCGTCTTGCCACACCGCCATGCCGATCCGACGCTTCTGGTACAGGCCTTCTCCCGGCAACGTGATGTCGCGCGGGTAGCCGAAGTCTTTGCCCCAGTTGACGCCGGCCTCATCCCACGCCAACCAAACTCGGCCCGCCGGGTCGGACGTCATCGAAACGTGCGCTTCGAACAGCGGCGTCGCCGCGACGGGGATCTCTTCACGCCATTCGCCGCCGATGCGGGCGCGCAGCCTCACGTCGTATCCGTCTGGACCGTACTGATCCCATGCCACGAATACTTCGCCCTTTGGAGTAACGCTGACAACGGGCTCCCAACAGTTGCCGCCTTCACCTGAAACGCGCGTGGGCGCCGACCAGCCCGTGTCGGGAGAGTACGAACGGTGGAATACGCCCGCGACTCCACGACGATATCCCTGCCAAACCAGATGCAGCGATCCGTCGGGCGCGGCGGCGAGCCGGTGCTGAAGATCAGGCTGGGTCGCCTCACTCAACCGCTCGACCGGCGACCAGACCTCGCCGTCAAAGGCGCGGGCGTAGATGTCCCAGTTGTCGTCCACACGCTCGCCCCAAACGACCCAGACGCGCCCGTCTCCGTCGATGGCCGCATCCGTCCGGTACACGTCGCCATTGCGGCGAATCACAACCTGCCGGTCATCGTTGCGCTGCACATGAATCTCGTCCCCCTCGCCCGTGTAAGCCTGCCAGCTGACCCATGTCGAGCCGTCGCGGACAACCGCGACCGCGGGGTAGTCGTTGTCGGTGCGGCGAACGCTGTCAGGCCCCCGCCCGCCCCGCCCGAGCAACTTCCCAACGACGGTCCTTTCAACCGACGCGCGACCTTCGAGGTAGACCTTCGTATCTCCGACAACAAGGTCTGCAACTCGGAAGTCAAACGCCCCCTGCTCCGTTTCGACTGTCACCCGCGCCGCTGGACTCTCGTCGAGAAACGCATAGAAGCTTGGCTCGAGTATGCGGTGCTCGTCGGGAGTGCTGAAGTACTCCTCGTACATCAACCGCTTAGAGACTTCAAATCCAGGACGACTCGCCGCTTGCCAGCGATTCGGCGGATCGACCACATCGCCCACGCGAAACTCCCGCCCGATCAGCGCCAGCAGACTTCCGGCCTCCACCCGAATCACGCCATCCCACTCCGTGGGCTCCACGTCGGTAAGCCCCAGCCGGATCAGCAGGACAGTCTCCGCGTCGGCGGGAGGGTCCGTTAACGAAGTCTGAGTCGAGCTCTGCCCGAGCAGTACAACCGCAGTCGTGAAAAGCGTCCAAGCCAGCCGCATTGCGATCGTGAGCATAGCACCGCGGAGACAAGCACACAGGCGCGAGCCCTAATATTCGTTACTTAAGGGCCGGCTGTCGGCGAAGTCCCAGGAACCCGCTCCCTTGCGGTCGCGGCTCTGACGTTACGAGTCAAACGTTAACCGGAGGGCGTCAGAGCCGCGACCGCAAGGGAGCGGGTTCCGCCTTCCCAACCTACCCAACTACCCTAATGGAAGTAGGGCTGGGTCAATTCTCGAATCAGTGTGTATTCCGGCTGAAGCTTCATCACGACCTCGGGGATAACGACCGTGTCGTCCTCGCGATGATAGACGCACAGAACCATCCGCGGCTTGTTCGCGGCGAGCGTCTCCGCCGCCCCCAGCAGCGCGTGCCGTTCCGCGCCTTCGATGTCCATCTTGATGAAGTCGACTCGCTCCAGACCCAGCTTGCGGACCGTGTCGTCGATCGTAACGGCGTCAACCTCAACCCCTCCCTTTTCGCTCACTCTACTGGCGCCGCTATTGCCATCCGGGCTGGACGCAAAATGGAGCGTTCCGGGTTTCTCCCACGCCGCGGCTTCGATCAGAACGACGCTACCGTCGCTCAATTCCTTCTCGAGGTTCATGCGAAAGCACTGCGCCGTCAGCGGGTCAGGCTCAAAGACGACGACCAGCCTCGCTCCGTGGTTGAGGGCGTGTCGGGTAAACAGGCCCGCGTGACCGCCCACATCAAGAACGATATCGGACTCCCTAACCCCGACGTTTTTCCTGCAATAGAGGTGACGGGCCTGTTCGCTCGCCGTAACCTCCAACGCCATTTCGTCGCTATCACGCGCCCAAAACCTACCCTCTGGAGTTTCCCAAAGTACCGGGCACGGTCTGGTGTCATCTCTGTCGACGAACTTTGCGAATCCGAACAATAAATCCTCGGGATTAGCGGCCCGCTTCCAAGAGTTGGGCGCCAACACGTACACAGTCTTCCACCATGGATAGCCCGGCAGTTTTCCTTGCAACCGTAGCTTAAGGAAGTTGGCCCGCCAAGCTAGTTTTTCGCTTCCCGAGCCGATCAGGAGAGCAACCGCGATAACTATTAAGACTATTGCTATGCCGATTCCTGATCGCCTGACACCGGACGCTTTCATATCCTTCGCGTCGCTGGAACGTACACGCGGACACACCGATACAGGCGCTTCATCATTAGAAATCTCGTCAAATTGGCATTTTGCCGCGGCGATAGGACCTGCGCGAGGCCCGGAGCGGCAGCCAAGTAAGAATTTCCTGAATCATACCAACCGCCGCGAACCGAGACAATCAGGTGCGCGCGCGACAAGAAGTCTGCAAGCGTCGTGCTAGACTCCTGCAGCCGCGTGACGCTTGCCACCAACGCCCGTCGGATCACTCTCAGCTTCGCCATCGCAGCGGCTTTCATCACTTACCTCGATCGCGTCTGCATCTCGATCGCCGCGCCGTCCATGACCGAGGATCTCGGCCTAACCAGCATGGAGATGGGCTACGTCTTCAGCGTTTTCGCGCTGGCCTACGGCATCTTCGAGATCCCGATGGGGTGGTTCGGCGACCGCTTTGGACAACGCCGGCTCATGACCCGCATCGTCGCGGGGTGGTCACTGTTCACCGTCCTGACGGGCGTGGTGCGCAGTTACACCGCGCTGATTGCCGTACGGTTCCTGTTCGGCGCGGCCGAGGCTGGAGCGTTCCCCACGCTGGCTCGGGCGTTGGCGCGCTGGTTCCCGCCAAGCGAGCGCGGCCGTTCCACCGGCTTGATGTGGATGGGCGCCCGCCTGGGCGGATCTCTAGCGCCTCCGGTCGCGGCGTTGCTGATCGGCTCGATCGGATGGCGGCCGACTTTCGGGTCGTTCGGCGTGCTGGGTCTGGTCTGGTGCTGGTTCTTTTGGCGCTGGTACCGCGACGACCCGGCGGATCATCCTGGCGTCAACGAAGCGGAATTGACCTACATTCGCTCGGGCGGCCCCCCCGACGAAGAGCCCGCGGCCATTCCCTGGGGCGCCATGTTGAGCGACCGCAACCTGTGGACGCTATTCGCCATGTACTTCTGCTCGGCCTACGGCTTCTTCTTCTGCGTCACCTGGCTGCCGACCTACCTCATGGACGAGTACGGGCTGACACTCGAGCGCTCGGGCTTTTTCTCGGCGATTCCGCTGTTGGCAGGAGCCGTGGCGTGTGTGGCGGGCGGCGTCTTCTCCGACTGGCTGGTCGGGCGAATGGGCTTGCGGTGGGGGCGGCGGCTTGTAGGGATCGGCGGCTTCAGTCTCGCCGCGGTCGGGTTCGTACTAGCCACGACCGCGAACGACGCTTTGTCAGCCGTCCTCTGGATGGCTTTCGCCCAAGGTGCGCAGGACCTTATGCTGCCCGTCGCGTGGGCGGTCTGTGTTGACGTCGGCCATCGCTATGGCGGAACGGCTACGGGGTTCATGAACACCGCCTCGAGCATATCCGCCATGATCTCGCCGATTACCGCCGCCTGGCTGACCGCCCGGTTCGGCTCGTTCGACTCGATGTTCCTCGCCTCGGCCATCGTGTATCTTGTAGGCGCGCTGCTGTGGTTCTTTATTGATCCCGAACGGCGCGTCGGAGGTTGACCCCAATGCCCAAAGTCCCCTATCTCTACCAACACCACACCTGGCCCGAGCTCGGAGCGCGCGTCAAAGACCAGCCCGTGGTCGTGCTGCCGATCGGCTCGGTCGAAGACCACGGCTACCACCTGCCGCTCGACACCGACAACTTTCTGATCTGGAATATCTGCGAGGAGGCGGCTAAGCGCGCCGACGGCGAGATCCTGCTGCTGCCGCAGATCCCCTACGGATTCGAGACGCACCACATGGACTTCACCGGCACGATCGATATCCGCCAGGAACACCTCCTCCACTTCGTCCTCGACATTACCAAGAGCGTCGCCCACCACGGCTTCAAGCGCATCCTGATCGCCGACGGCCACGGGTCGAATATGCCGATCCTCGACTTGGTCGCGCGCAGGACCATTCTCGAGACCGACGCCCTGTGCGGCTGCTTCATCTGGCCCAGTCTGGCGCGTGACGAGATCAACAAACAGCGCGAGTCCGGACGCGGAGGCATGTCGCACGGCGGCGAGCTCGAGACTTCGGTGTACCTGCACCTGGCGCCCGACAAAGTCCAAATGCAAAAGGCGGTAAAAGAGATTGGGATGCCCGACTCCGAATTTATCTGGATGGACCTGATGAACCCCTCGCCGGTGCACGTAATGGACGAGTGGACGCGCTTCAGCAAGAGCGGAACCTACGGCGACCCGACTATTGCGTCAGCGGACAAGGGAAAGCCGATCTTCGAGGCCGTTGTGGAAGCGTTCGTACGTCTGGTCCGCGAATTCAAGACCCGCCCACGCGGCGAACGCACTGACTATCACAATGAATCGCCGCAGATACCGTGAGTTGGCCCGAGTGCCTCTGTAAACGATTTCTGCACAAATCCGGTAGAAAATTCGGAGCACCCTGCGTTAGCGGGGTGCTGCTCCAGCAACCGCCCGCTTACGCAGGCGGCTCCGAAAAGCGGCCCGTTGTGTCCTTCTTGGTTCCGGCTACGGTCGCGGCTCTGTAACGGAGCTAATTCGGCCGCAGCAGCAGCCGGTTGGTTGTGTGTTCCTCGACAGCCTCTCGGCTGAAGACCAGCGGCGCGTATTCCCCTTCGGCCCACAGCGGCAGTAAATCGTCGTAATGCGGGCTCCCGGGCTGGCCGGACTGTCCGGGCGTGCTGGTAAACACCGAGCGGTCCCAGTCGGCAAGGTCGAGGATGTGACGGTACGAAGCTCCGCTCGACTGGGAGTAGCCGGGACCCCGTGTGGCGTTCGGCGTAAATCCGTCGCCGCCACGCTCGACCGGTGTGAGGTCCAAGACCGCCCGTCTCGTGTCCGAGCTCGACAGGGGATGCCGAAAGCCAATCGTGTGAAGATCGCCCCAACGCCAGCCGGCGGGTTCGGCGCCCAGCGTTGAAGTCAGCTCTGCGTAAGCTTCCTGGAGGGATTCGACCAAGACCCCGCGCCGTTGCTCCGCCGGCGCGTCACGAAGCCCGGCAATCAAGTTCGTGAGCTGCAGATTCCGCTCGATCAGCCGGCGAGCCTCCGGCGGCGCCTGCGAAGCAACGAACTTCGCCGGAAGCTTCTTCATCCAGACCTCAAACAGCGCGGCGGCATTCGAATCCGAGCCCAGCACAAAGTCCCAATCGTCGAAGACCGCACCCCCTTCGGCCTCCACCGGTAGCATCGCGACGAGCGCACGCGCCGGCAAGGACGTTTCGTCGTGCTGCAATCGTTTGAAATCTTCGACGCTGAACTTTCCGCCGCCCGCGAGAACTTCGTCGATCCGCTCGAAGCGGTAAGGGTCGGACCAGTCGAACCCGAGCTCGTGCGGGTATCCCGCGGGAATAATGTTGTGGTTCGAAGTCGCTACATAGCCGCTCGTAGGGTTCTTGATTTGCGGCAGCTCGTCGACCCCGCGGAACCCATTCCAGCGGTAGCGCCCGGTGTGCGCGGGGACCGGCAGCAGTCCCGACCAGCCCTCGCGCACCGGCATGAGTCCGGCCGGGACCCAGCCAATATTGCCGTCGACATCCGCATACACAATGTTCTCCGAGGGGACTTTCCAAGCCCGCATCGCGTCGACGAACCCGTCCCAATCTTGGACTTGGTCAAGTGCCAAGCTGCCAAGATAGCCGGCCGTCCCCGGCTCCTGGCCGGCCCAACGCAGCGCAACGACACGGTCGTTTTCCGGGTCCTCCCAGATCACCGGACCGTTGCGCGTGAACTTCAGCTCAACCTGCTCGAGCTGCTCCCGGCCCTTGACGCGAACCTCCTCGCGTTCGATCCGCATGTCTAGCCAGTCTCCCTGCAACAGATACTGCTCGCGGTTCTCGGGGTTGGTCCTCTCGACGAACAGGTCCGCGAGATCATACTGGACGATCGTGAAGCCCCAACCGACGCGCTCGTTGTGTCCAATCGCGACGCCGGGCAGCGCGGGCTCGCCGGACCCGATCACATTCCACCCGGGCGCGTTGAGGTGAACCAGGTACCGTAGCGATGGGAGAATCACTGGACGATGCGGGTCGCTCGCCAGCAAAGGCTTGCCTGTCGCGCTCAGCTCCGAGCTCACGACCCAATTGTTCGAGCCATCCTGCTCGTGCAGCACGGGGATCGACACCGCCCGTCGATATTCGCTGGTGACGCGGTCGTCGATTCCGGCCAGGTCGATGTCGGGGTCGGGGCGCAGCTCGCGCACAGGGTCGGTGGGATACCACTTCTGGGTCATCTCCACGCCGAGTTGCGAGACCATCTGCGCCCGCGCAATCTCCTGGCTGATGTTGCGCACCATCAGGAGCCCGGCGACCCGGAGCAAGATGTGTTCGGGTTGCCAGACGCCCGGTTCGAAGTCGAGTAGCTCGAATTCAATTGGCAGGTTGTCGCGATTCTGTTCCACATAGGCGTTGATGCCCGAGGTAAACGCCTCGGCGATCTGACGCGAATGCGGGGAGTAGCTGGCCCACTCGGCCTCCATGTCGCCGCGATAGCGCACCAGGCGGGCGATGCGGTCGCGAGAGAGGTACTCCGGCCCGAAGATTTCGGCAAGCTCCCCGGCGCCGGTCCGCCGCCAGATTTCAATCTGGTAGAGCCGGTCTTGCGCGGCCACGTAGCCTTGCGCGAAGAACAAGTCGTGGACGTTCTGAGCGTAGATGTGCGCCACGCCCCAACGGTCGCGCAGGATTTCTACCGGCTGCTCGAGGCCCAGGATGGAGATGCTTCCTTCGAGTGTCGCCAAGCGGTTGACCGACTCATCCCGCAGCGCTTGGACGGGATCGTCGCTTTGATTGCAGCTCGAGAGGCAGAGCAACAGGGCGGATACAGGCAACAATCGCATTTGGCTGATAGCATAGCGCCGCCGATCGAGTCGCGGGTGGTTTATGATTTGGCCATGACCTTGACTCGCAGAAGCGTTTTGTCCCTACCGGCGGCGGCGCTGGCCGCCTCGACGCCGAGCTATCGCGTCGGCATCACGACGAACACGCGCGGAGGCTGGGAGGACGACGTCTTCGGTTCCTTCCGCGAGGCGCGCGAGGTCGGGTACTGCCACGTCGAGTCTTTCTTCCACTACTTCGTGGAGTTCGCCGACCGCCCCCACGAGCTCAAGAGCCGAATCAACGACATCGGCGTCCGATTCGTGACGATCTCCAACGGAGGCCCATTGGAAATGGGCTTCGAGGACCCGTCGAAACACGACAAGCTCCTTCGGGATCACGTGCGTCTGGCGCGCTTCATTCGCCACTTTGGTTGCACGCATCTGAAGATCAACTTCGGTGGCCGCCGCCCGGAAGGCACAAGCGAGGAAGACCTCCGGCACATGGCCAAGGTACTCGGAGAGCTCGGCAAACGGTGCCGGCAGGAGGGCGTCAAGCTGGCGGCCCACGCCCACATGTGGTCGAAATTCGAGAACCGCGAAGAGGTCGACTTTGTGCTCAACAATACCGACCCCGAGCACGTCTGGTTCGTCCTCGACACCGGGCACATTACCTTGGCCGGAATCGATCCAGTCGAGCTGACTCGCAAGCTTGGTCATCGGATTGTGGAATTCCACATGAAAGACACGGGTCCAGAGCACCGCGGCGGCGCGAAAGCCCGGATGGAGAAGCCGGACGTGATGCGCGACCCGCCGTTCTTCGAGTTGGGGTATGGCGGCGTTGACTTCCCGGCGATCAAGGCGGAGCTGGATCGAATCTCCTGGAAGGGCTGGCTCACCGTGGAGCTTGATTCGTCGCCGCCGAGGCCGCCGAAAGAGACCGCGCGTATGAGCAAGCGCTATCTCGAAAGCGCACTTTCCCTAAAGCAGGATTCGTTTTGCGGGGCCTAGGCCTAATAAGTCCCCGGAACCCGCTCCCTTGCGGTCGCGGCTCTGACGCCCTCCGGTTAACGTTTGACTCGTAACGTCAGAGCCGCGACCGCAAGGGAGCGGGTTCCGCCTTCACAACCACGCAACCACTCGCCTATACTGATCTCGCGATGACTGGTCCGAATGTCCGTACTCTCTCCCGGCGCGACTTGGCGCGCCTTGCTTTTGGAGCCGCCGCGATGGCTGCGACGAGCGGGGCAAAGCCTCTGCCGCCTTGGGGGCCGGGGATCAAGATCTCCCTGCAGATCCCTAATACCTACGACGACGAGTATCTGACGTTCGCCAATCAGATCGGCGTGGAGTACGTCTCGATCGGCGGGCGCAATACAACGTACGAATACTTCGCTGGACACAAGCAGCGCGTCGAAGCCGCCGGGCTCAAGATCGCCAACATGGGCGACACCAGTGTTCACAACATGCCCGAGGTCACCCTCGGTCTCGATGGGCGCGACGAGAAGATCGCCGAGTACATTCGTTACTTGCGCAACATCGGCAAGGCCGGCATCCACTACACGACATACGCTCACATGGGCAACGGCATCTGGAGCTCCGAGCGCGAGACGACTCGCGGCGGGGCTTCGGCGCGGGCGTTCCACCAGTCAACGGCGAAGGGGTATTGGGCGGGCGAGGTCTTCGAGACGCCGCTGAGCCACGGGCGCAAGTTCTCGAAAGACGAGCTGTGGGACAACTGGGAATATTTTGTTAAGCGCGTGGCTCCAGTCGCAGAAGATGTGGGCGTGCGGATCGGCGTTCATCCCGACGACCCGCCCGTGCCGGAGCTTGCCGGCGTCCCGCGGCGCATGTTCGGGACCTTCGACGGTTATGTGCGCGCCTTCGAGATCGCCGACAGCCCCAACGTCGGCATCTGCCTGTGCTGCGGCACCTGGATGGAAGGCGGCGCCCACACCGGCAAGAACGTGCTCGACGCCGCGCGCGAGTTCGCCAAGATGGACAAGCTTTGGAAGATCCACTTCCGCAATGTGACCGGCCCGATTCCGGATTTCGTCGAGACCTACGTCGACGATGGGTACACGGACATGAAGCAGCTGATGCGCACGCTCGTCGACGTGGACTTTCGGGGGATTCTGATCGCCGACCACGTGCCGACGATGGTTGGTGATCGAAAGACGGGCTGGGCGTTTAGTATTGGCTACATCCGGGCGCTTTACGATATGGCGAAAGAGGAGCGAGGCCGGGCTTAGCTTTCCAGGCGAACCTGCCCAAGCGGCGTCCACGACTTGCTCCTCGCGGATTTGTCGAACAGCTCCCAAAAGCGTGGGTTCGTCGAAAGCAGCAGCGACTCGAGGTCCGTCTCTTCGTCGACGCCAATCAGCAGGGCCCGGGTCCGCCCGTTCTTGGTGATCAGGACGGGGCCCGAGTCCGGCAGACGCTCGATCTCGGCGCTTAGGTTGTTTTTGACCTCCCGTAGGCTCTTGGTCGTCATAGGCTGAACTCCTCGTACTCCGAGGCCCGCCGCAAACGAAATTTGTTGCGCGAAGTCTCGGAAGGGTCGTTCATCGCCAGGTGGGTCGAAATCCCGTTCTCGACGATTGCGCGCTCCCGAGCGGATAGCCGCCGAAGCTGCGCTGTCGCTTGCTGGGAAAGGTAAACGGCCCACATTCTTGACCGTAGCACATTCGTGCTACGTCAACGGCGAGGCGAGGAGGGTCACGGCAGCGCTTGGAGGCGGCGCCGGCACCCGGCCGCAGGTGCAAAAAATTGGGTTCGTTTTGCGTTTCGTACTAATTTCGGGGTGATTCTTCCGCTTGGTACTTGCAGTACTGTTGGCCGGGGTTGGCTTTGCGGTTGCGGCGGATCCTCATACTTTGATGATACTTCGTCGAGTCAAGACAATGCGGGCGAGGCGTGCCTCGCCCCTACACCCATACCGTTTGTTTTCAACGGTGTAGCGGCTTGGCAGGCCAAGCCCGTCTTGCCGAATTGCGCGGGACAACTTCTCGCCACGGCGCCAGCTACAATACTCGACAGGCATGGGATCGACTACCGGCAAGGCCTGTGAGGGTGGGCGAACAATCATAGCCCAGGGATTCATCCCTGGGTTTGGGAACGACCCAGGGCCTCCCGTTTCGCCCTGCCATTGTTCTCCCCCGCCGAGGCGGGGAGAACAATGGCAGGCGGGAGGTGTCGCCGCGTCTCCAATGTGTCCCAGGGATGAATCCCTGGGCCTCGAGTTTCTACATTTTCGTCAGAGACCGCTGATACTAGCAATAGTGGAGCCGGCGACTCCTGCTTGCAACTGAATAATCTGGCCCATGGCTTCAGCCATGGGAATTCGAACCGCCAAGACCGACGGCTACGCCCCCCGGTTCCTCTTTCCGCATCGCCGGGAAGGGCGATGCGGAAAGAGGAACCGGGGCGTGGAATCTCGATGCCGCCTCTCAGATGCCCACGGCTGAAGCCGTGGGCATGAGGCCCTTCAGGGGCCTCAAACGCGTGGACCAGCGGACTCCTGACATTTTTTCAAGGCCTCTGAGCAGGCGGTATTCCCGCTCTAGTCGCAATTCTCATTTGGGGGGATAGGAAGACACCCCGCTGACGCAGGGTGCTCGGATTGCTGAAACCGCGCGCGCAACTGCGACGTGTCGCGCCCCGGCGGAATTTCACGGAAAATTTAGATATTTGTTGAGTAATATCGGGAATAGGCCAAATTGGTTTTAACATTGTAAGATATAATTGTCTTGGCCGTCGATTCCTATGCAGCACAACTTGTTCTTCGGCGACTCGGCGGAGAACTTCGGCCTTGTTGGGGATTCTCCGCCGATTCAGAGCGTCCTGCGTACGATCCACAAGCTTCGCAATGACAGCTCGCCCGTCTTGATCACGGGTGAGAGCGGCGTCGGCAAGGAGCTTGTGGCGAGGGCGGTCCATCGTGTTTCGCCTCTGGCCGAGAACCTCTTTCTTGCCGTGGATGCCGCCTCGCTGGTTGGGTCGCTGATGGAGAGCGAGCTTTTCGGTCACATGAGAGGCGCGTTCACGGGAGCGACAGAAAGCAAGCTCGGCCTGGTACGAGCCGCGGATGGCGGGACTCTGTTCCTCGACGAGATCGGGGAGTTGACGCCCGAGGTTCAGGGGAAGTTATTGCGAGTGCTACAAGAGGGCGAGATGCGTCCGATCGGGTCGACCAAGCCGCTCAAGGTGACTGTCCGTATCGTCGCGGCGACTAACCGCGACCTTGTGGCCGACATTCAAAGCCGCAGGTTTCGCAAGGACCTGTACTATCGCCTCAACGTGATCTCGATTCACGTGCCGCCGCTGCGGGATCGGCGCCGCGATATTGTGACGCTGGCTCGACATTTCATCCAGAAGCATGCGGTGCGGCGCGTGATCCTGTCTGATGAGGCGCTCAATGCGCTCAAGGATTACGACTGGCCGGGCAATATCCGCGAGCTCGAGAATGTGATTCGACGGATGGTCGCGCTCAAGTCGAATCCGATTGTGCTGGTCGAGGACCTCCCGCCGAGCTTGCGAGATTTCGCTGGGCCCGCGCTGCCCGGAGAGAGTTTCGGCGAAATCGTTCCGCTGGCGGAGGTGGAGCGGATTCATATTCTCAAGGCGATCGAATTCACCAAGGGTGATATGAACGCGGCGGCGCTGATGCTGGGCATTGGGCGAACGACGCTTTACCGCAAGATGAAGTCCTACCGGCGGCAGCGACGTGAGATACACACGATGCCGCCTCAGACCGCGGCGCCTAACGTCTACGCTTGATGCGGGCGGGCGTCGGCGGTCGTGCTGGGCCGTGTCATCCTGGGTGAGTGGCGGCCGGGCGTATTTCGGAGCTGACTTCCTTCTGTCGTGAGCAGTACCTGGGGGGCGCCGCGCCGAGCTCGTTTGAGGTTGACGAATTGGTTGACCTGGCGTGCGCCCAGGAGACGGCGCGGGAGGCTTCGGCGGCAATATTCGCTGACCTGGTCGAACCGCTGGCCGATCGTTTTGAGCCTCCGCTGGTCGACGCCTACGTCGAGTTCTTCGGCGGAGTGATTGACCGCTGCCGCCGGCGGGGGGGCTTCGAGGCCTTTGACAGGCGCTTGCGCGAGTTCGGGCATACCGGTCCAGATGACCTAAAGACGCGCTTCGAATCGCTAGCCGAGCCGCCACGAATCGATCGGGTTCGACGTTGTTTGGTTCTTTCGCGGGTGACGGCGGGCGCCGACGTGGCGGTGACGTCACCGATCCTGAAGGGGCTCGAGGCGCGGTTTCCGGAAGCGGAGATTCTCGTGGTCGGCGCGGGAAAACATTTCGGCCTGTTTGCTGGAGACGAGCGCGTTCGGGCGCTACCGTACAGCTATGAGCGCGGAGGAACGCTCGAGTCGCGGTTGCTGAGCTGGGTCGGGTTGGCCGACGCCGTTCAGGGAGCGCTGACCGGAGACTCCATTGTTGTGGATCCGGATTCGCGGTTGACGCAGCTCGGGTTGCTGCCGCTGGTCGATAACGGCCGGTACGCGTTCTTCAACAGCCGGGCGTATTCGCCGCAGAGCTCGGCGCCGATCGCGCAGCTCGCCGGCGGGTGGGTTGCTGACTGGCTCGGATTGGACCAAGCGCCAGGTCCGTTCATCTCTTTGCCCCGGGGGCGGGAAGCGGAAGCGAGGCTGGCGACGGTGAACTGGGGCGTTGGGGGGAACGATTCCAAGCGCGTCGCGGGCGATTTTGAGGTTGAAGCGGTGAGGCTCTTGACGGAGGCTGGCTGGCGAGTCGCGCTCGATCGCGGACTTGGCGAGGACGAGGCCGCGCGGGCGCTGCGAATCGCCGACGCGCTCGGGGATCGAGTCGAGCTCTGGAGCGGACCGCTGCCGGAGCTGGCGGCGCTCATCTGGGCGAGCGGCCTCTATTTGGGGTATGACTCGGCCGGCGGGCACATCGCGGCGGCCGCCGGCGTGCGGGGGATCGACGTCTTCGCGGGCGCGGTGTCGGAGAGGATGCGGCAGCGCTGGTCGCCGTGGGGAGCGCGGGCGGGGCATGTGATCCCGGTTGATTCGGCGGAAAGCGCGCTGACGGAGCTTGGTGAGCAATTGCAATGAGGATCGGGCTCGACGCGACCTACAGCATTGCGCGCGAGCCCTCCGGCGTCGCGGCTTATTGTGCGCATCTGATTGCGGGCTTGGCGGCGGAAGCGGCCGCTGATCGCTTCGATCTCTATTACCGGTCGAATCGATTTCTGAAGGCGCTGGCGGCGCCCAGCCCTGGGCCCAACTGTAGTCGCTGGCTGCTCGAACCGCCGCTGAGCCCGCTCGGCGGAAGATTCGGCGTATTCCACGGGCTCAATCAGCGGTTGCCGCGGGGGCGGTTCGAGCGGGCGATCACTACGTTCCACGACTTGTTCGTGATAACGGGGGATTACTCGACCCCGGACTTTCGGCGGCGGTTCACCGATCTTGCGCGGGATGCGGCGGATAGCTCGGACGAGATCATCGCCGTTTCGGCGTTCACAGCGGACCAGGTGGCGGGACTCCTAAAATTCCCGCGGGATCGAGTTCACGTCGTTCATCATGGCGTCGATCCGGTTCCGGCCTTCGCGGCTGACGAGCTGGAGCGGTTCAGAAAGGACGAGGGCCTCGAGCGGCCGTTTCTGCTGCTGGTCGGCGCTCTTCAAACGCGGAAGAATGTGGCCCGCTTAGTGGAGGCGTTCGAGGGCCTCGCTGGTGAGCCGCTGCTGGTGCTAGCCGGCGCTGCTGGGTTTGGGGCGCGGGGGATCGTTGATCGGATCGAGGCTAGCTCGGCCCGTGGGCGGATTCGAGTCCTAGGGTACGTGGACTCCGAGCGTCGGGCCAAGCTGTATCGGACGGCGACCGCACTGGCGTTTCCGTCGCTTGACGAAGGGTTCGGGATTCCGGTGCTCGAAGCGATGTCGGCGGGCTTGCCGGTGCTAACGTCGGATCGGTCCGCGTTGCCCGAGGCCGCGGGGGAAGCGGCGGTGTTGGTTGACCCAGAGGAGACGGATGAGATTCGCGAAGGGTTGACCCGGCTGCTACACGATGATGAGTTACGCGCAAAGCTGTCGGCGGCCGGCGCGGAAAGGGTGAAGGAATTCACCTGGCGGGCGGCGGTGAGCAAGACGCTGGCGGTTTATCGGAGGACACGGTGACATCGATAGTGACAAGGACGAGTTACACGCTTTGGTTGGTTGCCGGCGTCCTGTCACTCTCTAGCCTCGGTTTAGCCGAGAGCTCGGTTCGCGCGGAGCGCTTCGAGGAAAACCCGCTGATTACGGTTGACTCCTCACCCAGTCTGGGAGACAACGTCAATGGTCTGGAGTGAACCCCAAGCGTGAGACAGTCGAAATCGGGACAGGTTACGATTCACCGCAAAACGCTTGCCTTCTTCGCTGTATCGTCGCACGCTGGTCCTAGCCGGGGAAGCGGAAACGGGCTCTGCTGGAGAGCAACCCGCCAAGGAATACCCGGCCGCAAACTCATCAAGACGATGAGCGCCGGGGGCGGCCGCCAAGGTCGCTCCCGGCTTCTCCAACGCCGGCGATGTCTCCCTGCCCGCCCAGGGCCCATCGGATTGATAGATTTGCCTATGCCTCTCAAAACTCATACTTCGGATTCCTCGCTGCTGTTGCCGCCGGCCGCGCCAGCGCTTCAAACTCCGCCGGCGGACGATATCCCAACGCCGAATGCAGCCGGCGTTGGTTGTAGATCTCATCAATGAACTCGCCGATCGATGCGCGCGCCTCGTCAAGCGTGCGATAACGCTGCAACCAAACCTCCTCCGCCTTCAACGTCTTCATGAAACTCTCCGCCCGCGCGTTGTCGTAGGGGTTGCCGCGGCGGCTCATCGAGATGATCGCGCCGTGCTGCTCCAGCAGCTCGACATAGGCGCTCGAAGCGTACTGTACGCCTTGGTCGGAATGATGCATCCACCCCGCGGCAGGGCGTCTGAGCTCGAGCGCATCGCGCAACGCCCCTACAGCCAGCTCAGCTTTGAGCGTCGTCCCCAGCCGCCAGCCGACCACGCGTCGCGAGTAGGCGTCCAACACCACGGCGAGGTAGACGAACGCCTCGCGCAAGCGAATGTAGGTGATATCGGATTGCCACAACTGATCGACGCCGTCCACATTCAGGTGCGCCGCTAGATTCGGATAAACAGGTAAGAAGTGGTTCGAATCCGTTGTTAGCACGAAGCGCCGCTTGAGTACCGCCAGCAAGTTGTCCTTA
Organism: Bryobacterales bacterium; assembly: GCA_965247515.1. GTDB lineage: Bacteria > Acidobacteriota > Terriglobia > Bryobacterales > UBA6623. The sequence continues at coordinate 6,000,633 of OZ252029.1, forward strand.
CGCATCATCCGCAGGACCTTTTTGTGATTGACGAGGAAGCCTTGGCGGCGCAGCTCGGCCGTCACGCGGCGGTAGCCGTAACGACGATTCTCGAGCGAAATCCGCTGCATGCGGTCACGCAATTCCATGTCGCACTCGGCGGGCGACGACACGGCGAGCCGGCGATAGAACCCGGCGCGATTCACGCGTCCGAGCTCGCAGGCGTGTTCGACGCTGAGCGAGCCTTTGGCGCTGATCTGCTCGACGATGGAGTAGATCCGCTCGCGCCACCGGCGTCGTTGGTCGGGGCTGCGAGGTTCAAGGCGCGAAAGGCTTGTCCGAAAAAATCGAGCTCTGCGGCTTGTTTGCCGAGCAGTCGTTCGAGCTCTGCGATGCGTTCGTCGCGCGGATCGCGAGGGATCTTGGGCGGCGCCGAGCGGCCGGGTTTCGGCCGGCCTCGCCGCCGGCTCAAGCCGTTGACGCCTTCCTGGCGATAGGCGTCCCGCCAGCGGTACAGCAGGCTGCGCTTGACGTCCAACTCGCGGCTTAGCGCTGTGCCGCTCTGGCCGGCTAGGAGCCGCCTGGCGGCGGCTTCCTTGAACTCCACCGTGAACTCCCGCGGCTTGCGCGGCTTGAGACTTTCCATCCTGGACTCCTTTCCATTCGCTGAAATTCGTCCCAAATTTCAATGTCTCATTTTTAGGGTTCACTCCATTCCTTCGCTGATTCGAGTCCCCGATTGGGTGACGAACCCGCTCGGGCGCTACTACCTCTACTTCGCGCACCACAAAGGCCACCACATTCGGCTGGCGTATGCGGACTCGATTCGAGGTCCGTGGAAGATCTACGAGCCGGGGGTGCTGGCGGTCGCGGACACGGCGTTCAAGCGCCCGGTTCCCGAGCCGGATCCGGATGTGCCGCTGTATCTGCATGTGGCGTCGCCGGACGTTCACATTGACGACCAGAACAAGCGGATCGTCATGTTCGTCCACGGGCGCTGGACCGACGGTAAGAGCGTGCCTGGGTTCGACACGCGGGCGGAGTATACAGACTGGGCTGCCAAGAACGACTATGGGCAGCGCTCACAGTCGGCCACCTCGGAAGACGGGCTGCAATTCACAGCGCATGACATCGTGGCGAAGATGGGGTACTTGCGGGGCGCTATACAGGGGCTTGGTAGGATGCGTTCGGGGCATCCCCGGGCTCGCGCCCGGGGCTATTGATTGCTTCGCCCTACGGGCTCAAGAGAGGGTCTGGCTGATATGTCGAACAATTTGGCGGTCACGGTACTAGGGCCCAGGGGGAGCTAGCACCGAGTCCACCCCCTCGCGAACCCCGTACCGCGGGCCAAGCTCGCGATAGTCGGCCCCCGAGCGGCTATTCCAATCCCATGCCACCTGCCCCGCCGACAATGTCAGCTCGCAGAACAATCGCTGGCTACCGCTGATCAACCCTGCGCTGGCGTCGCGGAAGCCGAACTTTCCGTCCATCACTTGAAACGCGGCCAGGTCCGCCGCCGCGCCGACGCTCAGATGACCCAGATCTTCCCGCCCGATCTGGCGCGCCGGATTCCAGGTCGAGCTCTTCACGACCTCCGTCAACGGCATCCCCAGCGCTAGAAACTTCGACATCAGCGTCGGCATATCCATCATCGCCCCATTCATCGACCCGGTATGGAGGTCGGTCGAGATCGAATCGGGGTAGAACCCTTGCTCAATCGCCGGAACCGCGCTTCGAAAGACAAAACTCCCGCCGCCGTGCCCCACATCGAACCTGATCCCGCGCTCGCGCGCTTCGGTCAGGTACGGGTACAACCTACCCTGCGGGTCGACCCAGGGCACCGGTCCCCGGAAGCAGTGCGTCGGCATGTCGCCGGCTCGGAGCTTGTCCAGCACCAGCTCGTAGAACGGCCGCTCCGGCCGGAAGTGCCCGAAGTCGACCATCACCGGAATCCCAGCCGACTCCCCCGCCGCGACTGCGCTCTCGACCGAGTCCCAGTCCGGCAACTGATAGTGCGCCGACTTGACCCCGACTACGACGTCGCTATGTTTCTTCGCCAATCTGGCCACCTCGGCGGAGTCGAAGTCGCCCTGCTCGGTGATGTCGGTGATCATTCCGAACCCGGCAATGTTGATCATCGCCAGCACCCGGGTCTTGGCGCGATCGATCACGGTGTGGCGAAAAGTCTCAAAATTCCGCCAGCCGGAGCTGCCCGCGTCGACCATCGTTGTCACGCCGGTCCGGAACGAATAAGAGTCCGGCCGCACGCTGTTGTCACCCGCCCATGCCCCCGGAATATTCGTTGTCGAGAAGACGTGAACGTGAAGATCGACCAGGCCGGGCGTCACGTACAGCCCCGTGACGTCGAGCGCTTGCCGCGCCAAGTCCGCATTGATTTCCGTCTCAACCGCGGCGATCTTGCCGTCGGAGATCGCAATGTCGCGATGGCCGTTGATCCCATTCTTGGGGTCGATGACGTATCCGCCTTTGAGGACGATGTCGTAGCGGGTCTGGCCGAGGCACGCGACCGCGGTCAGCAAAATGGCGAGGAACCTCATGCCGCAAATCCTACCAAGCCTTCGTATCCGCTAGATTATGTTCAGCCCAAATGGCAGAAACACTCGCACGCCTGTTCCGTCACACCATCTCATTCAGCAAGCCCGACGCGATCCTGACGAAGCAGTCAGGCGAGTACCGCCCGATCTCGGCCGGCGAGCTCTACCGGCGCGTCGGACGGCTTCACTTCGAGCTCAAGAAGGCCGGGATCGAGCACGGCGACCGCCTCGCTCTGCTGTCGGAGAACCGCTGGGAATGGGCCGTCGCCGATTTCGCGATGATGACCGCGGGGCTAGTCAATGTCCCCATCTACCCCACCCTGACAGCCGAGCAAATCGAGTATCTGCTGCAACACTCGCAGTGCAAGGCGGCGATGGTCTCGAATCAAGACCAGCTCGCCAAGATCCAACAGATCTGGGAAAAGCTCCCCACGCTCCAGGGCGTCATCGCCTTCGATGAGGTTGAGGCCGATGACGAGCGAATCGTCCATATCGGCCAGCTAATCGGAAACGACTCGCTGTCAGCCGAGCAGACCGCGGCGTTCGAGGCCTCGATCAGCGCTGTCGAGCCCGCGGACCTGGCGAGCCTGATCTACACCTCGGGGACAACGGGGGCGCCCAAGGGCGTGATGCTCACCCACGGGAGCCTCTCCGCCAGCGCCCGTGACTGCCCCATCGAGATTTTCGCCAGCGACGTGTGCCTTTCGTTCTTGCCCTTGTGCCATGTGGCTGAGCGTGTCGCGGACTACGTCTATTTCCTCAACGGCGCTACCGTAGCTTACGCCGAATCGCTCGAAACCGTGCCCGACAACATGCGAGAGGTCCAGCCGACGGCGACGATCGGGGTCCCGAGGTTCTTTGAGAAGGTCCACGAGAAAGTGATGGCGGCTATCGATGCGGCGCCGCCGATTCGCCAGAAGCTTTTCCACTGGGCGGTCGGTGTCGGCACGCGGGCGACCCCGTACCTGATCCGCGGCGAAGAACCCCCGCTGGGCATCCGACTGCAACGCGCCCTCGCCGACAAGATTGTGCTTTCGAAGCTTCGCGCACGGCTCGGGGGGCGCTTCCGGATGCTCTTCTCGGGAGCCGCGCCGCTCGGCAAGCGCCTGGCCGAGTTCTTCCACGCCGCTGGACTGCCGATCTACGAAGCTTATGGGCTGACCGAAACCTCCGCCCTCGTCAGCGCCAACACGCCCGGGTCCATCAAGCTCGGAACCGTCGGAAAGCCGATCCGCGGACTCGAGGTTCGCATCGCCGACGACGGTGAGATTCTCGTCAAGGGGCCGGTCGTGATGCGGGGCTACTACAAGGAACCCGAAAAGACCGCCGAAGTGATCAACGACGGTTGGTTCTCAACCGGCGACATCGGCGAGATCGACGACGACGGGTTTCTCAAGATCACCGACCGCAAGAAGGATCTGTTCAAAACTTCCGGCGGAAAATACATCGCCCCGCAGCCGATCGAGAACGAGCTTAAGGCTAGCCCCTACATTTCCACGGCAATCGTCGTCGCCGAGAAGCGCAAGTTCCCGAGCGTGATGGTCGTTCCGGACTTTGATCGCTTGCGCAAGTACGGAGCCGAGCAAGGCTTGTCCCTAGACTCGGTCGAGAAGCTCTGCGCGGAGGCCAAAGTGACGCAGCTCATTCAAGCGGAGGTCGACCGCATCTGTAAACACTTGCCGCGTTACGAGCAGCCCAAGAAGGTCCTCATCCTGCACAGAGAGCTGACCATCGCCGATGGCGAGCTAACCCCCACAATGAAGGTGAGGCGGCGGGCGGTGGAAGAGCGTTACGCCGATAGGATTGAGGCGCTGTACTCATCCTGAGAAACCGTGGACGCCCTAAGGACGTTATGTATCTCGTGGAGCAAGACCCAGAGTATATCCACGCGTGGGCCCCATCCGACCACTCCCTGAGCCAGGGGCCGCTTTTCGGAGCCGCCTGCGTAAGCGGGCGGTTGCTGGAGAAACACCCCGCTAACGCAGGGTGCTCCGAATTTCCCGCCAGATTTGTGCAGCAATCGTTCGCCAAGGCACGGACGGTCGCGGCTCAAGGGTTTGTTGTTCTTGCGCTTGCTTTCTCCGTCAACGCGCAAGAACAAAAATACCCCCTGCGCGGCATGAGCGTCGAGGGCGAAAAAGCCTTCTCTGAAGAGCGCATCCTTGCACTCACCGGCCTTGAGCTCGGCCAATCCGTCGATCAGGGCGACTTCCGGACCGCTTTGCTGCGAATCAGCGAAGCAGGCGCCTTCGACTCGCTCGAGTTCCGTTACGAACCTCAAGGCGACGGCTATGCGGTGACCTTTGTCGTCGTCGAGGTCCCGCAGCTCTACCGTGTTCGTGTCGCGGGCTTCGACGAACCCGAAGACGAGATCATCGCTCTGCTCGACGAAAAACTTCCCCTCTTCGGCGAGTCGGTTCCGCCAACCGGCTCGATGGTCCGGAGCATCGGCGATGTCCTGCAAGCCCACTGGAAAGCCGCCGGTAACAGCTCGAAAGTCGTAGGCGAGCTTACCCCCATTGGCAGCGACCAGTTCGAAATGCTCTTCCAGCCCGAGACGCGCCTCGAAGCCATCGCCTTCGTCAAATTCGAGGGCAGCGAAGCCGTCGACGTCCTCGACCTGCAGCGCATGTTCAACCCGATCGCCATCGGCGAACCCTACTCCGAGTCGCGCATCAAAGAGCTGTTGCATTACAACGTGCGGCCGCTGTTCGAAGAGGAAGGCCGCATGGGCGTCAAGTTCTGCCCCTGTGCTAGCGAACCGGACGCCGAAACGCAGGGTCTGGCCATCACCGTCCAAGTCGAAGACGGCCCCGAGTACACCTTCGGCGAAATCGAAGTTCTCGACCCTGGCCCGTTTTCGCCGGACCAGATCGAGGAGGAATTCACCTTCCACAAGGGCGGCAAGGTCAATATGACACTGGTCAACCGAGCGCGCTCCGAGCTAGACAAGGCGCTTCAGACCCAGGGTTACCTGAAAGCCAACTCCGATCTCGAGACCCCAATCGATCACGAAGCCCTCACCGTTGGGCTCCAACTCACGGTCACCGCCGGCCCCCAGTACTCCTTCAACCGGCTGCACATCGAAGGTCTCGATATCTTGAGCGAGCCGGTGATCCGCAAGCGCTGGGGCCTTGAGCTTGGCGCCCCCTTCAACCCCAGCTACCCCGCCTACTTTCTCGACCGCATCCGCGAAGAGCAGATGTTCGACCGCCTATCAGGGACGAAGTGGACCCGCAAGATCGACGAAGTGCGAAAAACCGTCGACGTGACGCTCGAGTTTCTCGGCACAAAACAGGACAAGAAACGCCCCGGGCGGGTCCAGTCCAGTCGGCCGTTCTAGTCGCCTCTTTTAGGCGTTTGTGATAACCTGAACCCCGTTCCGTCGCGTCGAGCGAACCTTTGCCGTTCGCCCGAATTTCCTATGAAACTGCGTCGATACATCCCTCTCTTTCTGGCCCTATTGGCTGCCCAAACCGCGTTTGCGCAGACGCTGATTTTCCCTGAACGTGGAGTGAACCCCTAGCGTGAGACAGTCGAAATCGGGACAGGTTACGATTCACCGCAAAACGCTTGCCTTCTTCGCTGTATCGTCGCACGCTGGTCCTAGCCGGGGAAGCGGAAGCGGGCTCTGCTGGAGAGCAACCCGCCAAGGAATACCCGGCCGCAAACTCATCAAGACGATGAGCGCCGGGGGCGGCCGCCAAGGTCGCTCCCGGCTTCTCCAACGCCGGCGATGTCTCCCTGCCCGCCCAGGGCCCATCGGATTGATAGATTTGCCTATGCCTCTCAAAACTCATACTTCGGATTCCTCGCTGCTGTTGCCGCCGGCCGCGCCAGCGCTTCAAACTCCGCCGGCGGACGATATCCCAACGCCGAATGCAGCCGGCGTTGGTTGTAGATCTCATCAATGAACTCGCCGATCGATGCGCGCGCCTCGTCAAGCGTGCGATAACGCTGCAACCAAACCTCCTCCGCCTTCAACGTCTTCATGAAACTCTCCGCCCGCGCGTTGTCGTAGGGGTTGCCGCGGCGGCTCATCGAGATGATCGCGCCGTGCTGCTCCAGCAGCTCGACATAGGCGCTCGAAGCGTACTGTACGCCTTGGTCGGAATGATGCATCCACCCCGCGGCAGGGCGTCTGAGCTCGAGCGCATCGCGCAACGCCCCTACAGCCAGCTCAGCTTTGAGCGTCGTCCCCAGCCGCCAGCCGACCACGCGTCGCGAGTAGGCGTCCAACACCACGGCGAGGTAGACGAACGCCTCGCGCAAGCGAATGTAGGTGATATCGGATTGCCACAACTGATCGACGCCGTCCACATTCAGGTGCGCCGCTAGATTCGGATAAACAGGTAAGAAGTGGTTCGAATCCGTTGTTAGCACGAAGCGCCGCTTGAGTACCGCCAGCAAGTTGTCCTTACGCATCATCCGCAGGACCTTTTTGTGATTGACGAGGAAGCCTTGGCGGCGCAGCTCGGCCGTCACGCGGCGGTAGCCGTAACGACGATTCTCGAGCGAAATCCGCTGCATGCGGTCACGCAATTCCATGTCGCACTCGGCGGGCGACGACACGGCGAGCCGGCGATAGAACCCGGCGCGATTCACGCGTCCGAGCTCGCAGGCGTGTTCGACGCTGAGCGAGCCTTTGGCGCTGATCTGCTCGACGATGGAGTAGATCCGCTCGCGCCACCGGCGTCGTTGGTCGGGGCTGCGAGGTTCAAGGCGCGAAAGGCTTGTCCGAAAAAATCGAGCTCTGCGGCTTGTTTGCCGAGCAGTCGTTCGAGCTCTGCGATGCGTTCGTCGCGCGGATCGCGAGGGATCTTGGGCGGCGCCGAGCGGCCGGGTTTCGGCCGGCCTCGCCGCCGGCTCAAGCCGTTGACGCCTTCCTGGCGATAGGCGTCCCGCCAGCGGTACAGCAGGCTGCGCTTGACGTCCAACTCGCGGCTTAGCGCTGTCCCGCTCTGGCCGGCTAGGAGCCGCCTGGCGGCGGCTTCCTTGAACTCCACCGTGAACTCCCGCGGCTTGCGCGGCTTGAGACTTTCCATCCTGGACTCCTTTCCATTCGCTGAAATTCGTCCCGAATTTCAATGTCTCATTTTTAGGGTTCACTCCAACGTCTCGTGACGATTGTCGTCCCCGAGGTGGTGGCTCCCGAGCTGTTTAACGGCGAAGCCGGCCACTTCATCGACGTTCCAGACAACGCGATTCGCCTGGAGTTCCAGCTCACCACCGCCCCGCGAGAGGCCAACATCAACCTCTACGTACGCTTCGGCAAGACGTCGAACGCGACGCGGCGGACAACATCATCGCCGACTACGAGTCTCGCAACCCGGCCGGCGGCGAAAACATCATCGTTACTCCCGAATCCGCGCCGGCGCTGATGGGCGGGCGCTACTTCATCGCCCTGGAGGCGGGCTTTCGAAACCCGCAGACCTTCGGTTTCTTGGAGGTCCTGATCGAGCTCTCGGCGGGAGTTTCCGGTCTCGATGTGATCGCCGGCAGCGACTTCGAGACGAATAGTCTGAAAGGCTGGTCGCGAAATTTCCCGGACGCCGACCCTCAGGTCCCTGGCAGCACGACCGGCAGCCCGGATTCGGCGATCACCCTCCGCCGCGGACCCCCGAACGGCAGTCGTTCGCTGCAAATCACAACCCATGGCAGCCTCGACTCCTTTGTCCTGCCGATGGAATACCTGGGCGACCTGAGTCTTCTGGGGCCAAATCTGCGGATGGAGTTCGACCTGGACCATATCGGCGACCGGGCGCGGGTGCCGCTTGAGGTCAAACTCATCGGGGAATTCGCGGCCTTCCTCTGGGTCGGGCAGATCCCGCTGCGTCAAGGCGGCGACCATTACGTCGTTCAGTTCAACAGCGGCGCCTTCGAACATATCAGCGGCCCCTTGACCTTCGAAGAGGCTTTGGTGAACGTCCTGCGAATCGAGATCCGCGCAAATTTTGGCGTCGACGGAGCTGTTGTCGGGCTCGACAACGTCGTTCTGCTGGGGCGGGCGAGTCCGCCGCGGCCTCCTGTCGTTTCGCCATTTGAGCGCTCGACCGATGGTTGGGAGCCTAACCGGCCACGCACCCTGTACCTGCAGCCGCGCATCTTCGGCGTCACCTCGGGCGACCAGTCGACGCGAACGCGATCGGTTGGCGCCGGCGGCGCCTCAGGCGGGTTCTTCCAGCTGAAAGAATTCATCGAGGACTTCGAGCGCGACTACGTCGTCGCTCCGCGCGAGTACCTCGGCAATTTGCTCACGCTAGGCCCCACGGCGCGTCTGGAGTTCGATCGTCGCCACGTGTCTCCCAGCGGTCCCACACGTGGGGTTGAGGTCCGGATCATCGGCTTCGGCGGCGCTTTCGCCTGGGTCGGTCCCGCTCCGACCCGTGAGTGGACGCACTACATAGCGCCTCTAGACGGCAGCGAGTGGACCCAGATCGCCGGTGAGCGAACGTTCGAACAAGTGATGCGGGCCGTGCAGCGGATCGAGCTCAGCATGGATGAGCTCGCCGGACTGGAGACATCGGGGCTAGACACCGTCTTGCTCGTCGTCCCGCCGCCGCTTGTTCCCGAGCTCAGCGCCGGCCCGGAGTCGCTGACCTTCAACGCCGTCCAAGGCGAGGCGAGGCCCCTGCCCAAACCGTTGCAGCTGACCTCTAATGGCCCGGTTCTCGAGTGGGTAGCGGCGCCTTCCGCGGACGCCCCTTGGATCACTCTGCCGTCCAACTCCGGGACAACCCCGGGAGAGTTGATGGTCACTGTCGACGGCGCGGGTCTGCCGGCCGGGGTCTATACCGGCGCGATCGAGATCGCTTGGGTCGGCTCTCCGCGCACGCTGTCGATTCCCGTAACCCTGCACTTGGTGTCGGCGACGAGTCCCCTGATCAACAGGGGAGGGATCGTCAACTCCGCCGACTTCACCCCCAACGCCGACCCGGCCGGGGCGATCGTCGGCGGCATGTACGTGTCGATCTTCGGCGTCCGCATGGCGTCTGGGAGCGTGCAAGCTTCCCTATTGCCGCTGCCGACCGAGCTCAATGGCACGATCGTCACTTTCGCGGGCCTGCGCGCCACGATCGTCTTCGTTTCCGATCAAGTGCTGGTCGTCGCCGCCCCGCAAGCGCTGACGGAGCCCGCCCTCCTTGCTCAAACGAATCGGCTGGCTCAAGCGAACGAGCTCGTCGACGTCGTGGTGATTCGTGACGGCCAGGCGAGCCCGCCTGAGCCGGTACGGCTGGAGCCTGTGCGTCCGAAGCTGTTTTCCCAGAGCCAAACCGGCTCCGGCCCCGGCGCAATTCTCAACACGATCGGCGCGGGCCAGGTTCAAATCAACACCTTCGAGAACCCCGCCCAGGCCAACCAAGCGATCTCACTATTCGGGACAGGCATGGGTCCCTCGCGTCCGGCCGTTCCCGACGGAGTCGGCGCCAGCGGCCTGAGCTCGCTCACCTCCGCGGTGCGTGTGCTAATCGGCAGCCGCGACGCCCAAGTTCTCTACGCCGGCCTGAGCCCCGGTTCGCCGCATCTTTATCAGGTGGACGTGTTACTGCCGCCGAGTCCGCCTCAGGGTTGCGAAGTGCCGGTCCAGGTCTTGGTCGAAGGCATCGCCAGCAACGAAGTAACGGCGGCGATCACCGAAAACGGCCAACCTTGCAGGTAGGGGCTAGGCATGCCTCGCACTGGAGTTTCTACATTTTCAAACGAAGTAGACGACCCCAAGGTAAACCTTGGGGCTCAGCGCCGCTGGCGCTGCCGGCCTGAGCCCCGATCTTTAGATCGGGGTCTGGCTAGGCATGCCTAGCACTGTGCGGAATCATGTTTGCGCGCCCGTGGGATCATGAAAATACCCACGATGTCGCCAGCCGCCGACATGACCTGGCCTCGGCAGCCGGGACGCCTCTCCGCCTACATCCAAATCCTGCGAAGCCTCGCCGGCGATCTGCATTTCAATCGCCGGCTGACCGAATGTCTCGGCGTCATTCGTGAGCAAGTGAAGTGCGAACACGCCGGCATATACGTTCAGGAGCGCCGCCGCCTGGTCCTGCACTATGCCGACGGATTCGCCCGCGACAGCATTGCAAGGGCGGCGATACCAGGTGAGGCGGCCGAAGCCGTCTTCGGGGCCGCCACCGCCTTGGCTCGCATTTTGCCCGCATCCAAGGTCCCCATGAGCGCCGGCGGCGACCCGATCCTGCCGAAGGCAAAAGAGGCGCTGACCCGCACACTCGCGCTACGAGGCCAATCGATCGGCGGGCTCGCATTGTGGTCGAATCGCACTTCGCACTTCAGCGGGCCCGATCTGGAGTTTATCGATCAGCTGGCCGAACCGATCGCCAACGCGGTGATCTCGGCCCGCGCCCTGCAGCGCATCTATCGCGATGCGGAAACCGACCAAGCCACCGGTCTGCCGAACCTGCGCGCCGCTTTCCGCCGTCTGGAGTCCGAGCTCGTTCGCGCGTCCCGACGCTCGGATTCGCTGGCTGTTCTCTTCATCGATGTCGACGGCCTTAAGCCGGTGAACGACTCCTACGGCCACAGCGCCGGCGATCAGCTTCTGCTCGAGACCTCTCGCCGCCTCGGAGGACGCCTCCGCAGCTATGACCAGTTGGCCCGCGTCGGAGGTGACGAGTTCCTCGCGATTCTGGTTGGGATATCCGGCGATGGCATCGAACGAAAAATCGCCGAGCTCAAGGCGGCGGTCTCGAGCTCATCGATCGAAGTCAAGCCCGGAGGATGGGTCAAGCCCGCCGTAAGCATCGGCGGGGCCGCTTACCCGGCGGACGGAGAAACGGCCGAGGAGCTGATCTCGGTCAGCGATCGCCGCATGTACGAAGACAAGCGCGGCCGCTTCGGCTTGGCGGCGCCGGCCAGACGGCCATAGGGCTGTCCGAGATCGATCGATAGCCGGCCGTCACTCGGGGCAAACGCCAAGGGCGAGGTCGACATCGGTCATGGCGTTCGCCAGTTGAACTTCCTCTACCAACAAATGTCTCAGCAGTCGCTCCACCGCCCGAGTCCGCGTCAGCGCGCTGTCCCTTACGTCGGGGGCCGACTCGCCCGTCGGCGTAGCGCTCCAGCCGGGATGAGCCTTCTCCAAAACCACATCGTATGGGTACCCCTCAATTCCTCGGAGAATGAACCCATTGTCGGACGCCGTGCACTGTGCGCTCATACGGCCGAGGATAGCAGCTTCAGGTCGATGGTTCACGGAGCGATCGCGCCGACGGTGGTCCCGTCGTCAGTACGAACAGCGTCGCGCACGGCAGGGACCGGCTCAAGATAGTCGGGTTGAACCCTCTCATTCAGGGACCCAAATTGAACCGCACTCCGAGCGCACGGCGGCGCGCGGCCGATGAGCGTGTCGACACCGGCTGCTTCCGGCAACTCGAATCCTGGGCGTCGCCTGGCCCGCCTTGCGCGCATTCGGCGTCGCAGGTAGAGCCCTGCCGCCCCGGCGAGCAGCAGCTGTACCAACGTCGAGGGTTCGGGTACAGCTGTGACGCTGCCTGCCGTTACAACCCGCGCGACCGTGTTTGACGCAGAGTTGCAGTCGACGTTGGCGCACTCTTGTTCCCGTGACGAGCTGGAGAGAAGAAGGGGGATTGTCCCTCCGGCGTTCGTTAAGGGTGAGCTGAAGCTCAGTAGAAGTCTCGGGTCACCCTGGATCGGGAAACGTCGGCCCGCCGCGACGTGATCGCATGGGGCGTACTCGTGGCCGACAGTATAGGACGAACGCTCGAGCGCCTGTGACCCCAACTCGACCCGGCCGAGCCGGAACCAAGAGGGAGCCCGGCTTCACAGAACCTTCAGACACCGCCGATTAACATAAGCAACAGATCCGATGGAAATCCTGATCGTCGAAGACGACCCCCGCATGGCCGCTCTCCTCCAACGCGGCTTGGGGGCCGAGGGACATAGCGTCTACCATGCCGCCGACGGCCGCGAGGCTCTCGACTACGCCAGCGCGCGACTACGACGTCATTTTGCTCGATATTCTCCTTCCCGTTCTCAGCGGCCTCGAGGTCGCCGATCGGCTGGGCACTTCCGGCGATCGCACGCCGATCCTCATGCTCACCGCCCGCGGCCCGCGGCCGGCTCCTGGCCTGGCTCGCCTGGACGGCGCCCCTTGGGCTGATCGTCAGTTTGATCGGCGGATACGCCATCAGCCGCGGCGCGCTTCGTCCGGCCGAAAATGTCGTCAGCGTCGCCGAAGGCATGACGGTCGAGAGGCTTTCGGATCGGCTCGAAGTCGCCCCAACCGGAGACGTTGTCGAAAGGCTCGGGACCGCGTTCAACACCATGCTTGACCGTCTCGAAGTCTCCGTGCGCCGTCTCGAGGACTTCTCCGCCGACGCCTCGCATGAGCTTCGCAGCCCCGTTTCGGTGATCCGCACGACCGCCGATCTGGCCTTGCGGCAGTCTCGAACCCCGGACGAGTTGCGTGCCGACATGCAAGAGATTCAGGCCGAGTCCGTGCGGCTCTCGGCCTTGATCGAGGATCTGCTCACGCTGGCCCGCTCGGGTGCGGGGGGCGCCCATGCTCCGCTTGAGCAACTCAACCTTCGCGAGCTGCTGGACGAGGTCCTGGGACAGCAGCACCGCACGCATCCCGATCGCGAAATCGAAGCCTTCCTCATCGCGGATGGCGCCGTCGTCGAGGCCAATGAATCGCTGCTTCGGCGTCTCGTCGTGATCCTGGTCGACAACGCGGTTCGCCACACCCCGCCGGACGCCAGAATCACGGTCTCGCTCGACACCGATGCCGCCGGCCCTTTGTTCAGCGTCGCCGACACCGGCCCCGGCATTCCCGGCGAGGCGATCGACCGGGTCTTCGATCGCTTCTACCGCGCCGACTCGGCCCGCAACAGAAACAACGGCGGCTTCGGCCTCGGTCTCGCGATCGCCCGCTGGATCGCCGAAGTCCACAACGCCAAGATCGCCGTGCAAAGCAAGGTCGGCGAGGGGACCGTCTTTACGGTGCGATTCCCGCAGCCGGGCTGATTCCTCTCACGCCTAAGGTATCCTTTGATCGCTATGGAACGCGCGGAATGGCTGGCCCAGGTCAGCGAAGAGATCATCGACCCCGACCGCAAGATCTGCGACCCGCACCATCATCTCTGGGATCACCCTACCAGCCGCTACCTGCTTGACGAGCTGCTCGCCGACACCGGGAGCGGTCATAACGTCGTTAGCACGGTCTTTGTCGAGTGCAATAGCATGTACCGCGCCGACGGCCCGGAGGCGATGAAGGTCGTCGGCGAAACCGAATTCGTCAACGGCGTCGCCGCCATGTCGGCCAGCGGCGGCTACGGCGACATGCGCGCTTGCTCGGGGATCGTCAGCCACGCCGACCTTCTGCTCGGATCGGCCGTCGGAGAAGCGCTCGACGCCCATATCGCCGCGAGCCCGCGTTTCCGCGGCATCCGCCACGCCGCGGGCTGGGACCCCAGCGATGAAGTCCGCAACTCGCACAGCAAGCCGCCTGAGCACATCCTGCTCAATGACACCTTCCGCGAAGGCTTCGCCGAATTAGACCGCCGTCACCTGAGCTTCGACGCCTGGCTCTATCACACGCAGATCCCCGAGCTGACCGACCTCGCCAAGGCCTTCCCCGGCACGACGATCATCTTCAATCACTTCGGCGGGCCATTGGGCATCGGCCCTTACGCCGGCAAGCAAGACGAGATCTTTCCGGTCTGGCAGGAGTCCGTCGCCGAGCTGGCCCAGTGCAAAAACGTCTTCGCCAAGCTCGGCGGAATCGTGATGCCGATCAACAGCTTTGGGTTCCACAAGCAGGATCTGCCTGCGACCTCCGATCAGATCGTCGCCGCCACGGGTCGCTACCACCGTCATGCGATCGAAGTCTTCGGCGCCGAGCGCTGCATGTTCGAAAGCAACTTCCCCGTCGACAAGCAAAGCTGCTCGTACCACGTCCTCTGGAACGCCTTCAAAAAAATCGCCGCCGACGCGTCAGAAAGCGACAAGAATGCGCTGTTCCACGACACGGCCGCGCGGGCCTACCGCCTGTGAGCTTCGGCTCCTCAACGCTGGTCGCATTCGCCAGGCCCTTAAGTCGTATTGCCTGATCCGCGTTGCGGCCCGTGAGCGGGCGGCACGGGGGCGTCCGTGGTCGTCATTTCGGCCAGTCTTCCGCATGAGCTGCGGACGCACTTCGGTGGAACTCCGGGATCGCTAAACCTTAGCACCAGGAATCAAAGTCTCGGATTCTGGGGATTAACCCGTGCGGTTAGGGACTCTGACCCGTCGGTAGGGGGCCGGGGAACGGCCGCACGTCTTCCCCTACCCCCAGACCCTCCGGTCGGTCCGGTCGTGTCGAGATTGGCAACAGAAGAAGCAATGCTGTAGCATCACATTGGCACCCGAGTGACCAAACAACACTTACTCATACAGACTGCGACTCGCCGACCATTCCGCAGGCTGGTTTAGGAGTATATCGACGACAAGACCGACTGCCGGATTACGATCGTCGGTGACCGCGTTTTCGCGGCCCGTATCCTCCGCGATGGGCGACCCATACCAGGCGATTGGCGGCTTACCCGTAAGGAGGACCTGCAGTACGAAGCATTCCAGCTCCCAGGCACGGTTGAGAGTTCGTGTATGGACCTCATGCGGATGCTCGGGCTAGCCTTCGGTGCAATCGATCTCGTCGAAACAGCCGACGGGTTTTTATTTCTCGAGATCAATCCGACGGGCGAGTGGGGATTCCTGATGAAACAGCACCAACAACTTGACGCCGTGATCGCCCAATGGCTCGCCTCTCCCACGACATAACGTTATGCGGTTGTTGAAGGAATCTCTACTATTCCTTAGACGCTTCGTCGAGGAAGTCGTACCAGTTCTACCATATTGCCTCCGGCGGCGCCGGCTTCAAGCCGAAGCAGGGTGTGCGACATAAATGTGAGCGAAAGGCGTAACTGCAATGGTTAAACGCTTGTCCGAACATACACCTACGTCGGGCGCGGGCGCAGGCCATCCGAAACAATCATAGCCCCGGGATTCATCCCGGGGAAACCGACCCGCTAGGCGGCCTTCTTCCGACATTCGGGTGCGATTCCGCGCCCAGGCGCGGAATCGCACCCGAATAGAGTCTGGGTCGCGCACCGGCTGCTTTTGAACAGCCCAGCACCTAGGTAACACTTTTCCCCAACCACATAGGTAACAGTTTAAGGGTTGAACCAAGAGAAGGTTCTTTGCACGAAATCCTTCCCGGAAACGCTCGGGGGGCGCCGGGGGAGCGAGCCCGTAGGGCGAGCGGAGGAGGCGCCCCCCGAGCGTTTCCGCCGCAGTCGGTGCTCCCCCCTGCCCGGCCGCGGGCCCTCGAATAGGCTACGCTCGAGCCAGTCCAGCTCCAGCGGCCCAAACCAGACCGCCCAGCCGTGCTCATGCTCTTCCAGGCCCACCGTCTCGCCCGCCAAGGTCTCGCTGAGAAACAACTGACGCCCCAGCAACCCAATGTCGCCCTTGCTCTGCACTCGCCGCGGCAGCATCCGATCCGGATACTCCAGCTCCGGCAAGCGCTCCGGATACGGCCTCCACGACGGCTGATACACGCTCGCCGGCGTTGCCATCGCTAGCGACTCGTGCGGACGCTCCTGGTTGTAGATCTGCCGAAAACGATCGAACGCCCGCTGTTGCGCTCGCAAGTTGCGCTCCGGCGGCGTCGCCGTCTCGGCCTTGAGCGTCCGATGCATGCGCTCATGACGCCCGTTTTGCTCAGGGTGTCCGGGGTCGATTCGCTGCAGTTGAATCCCGAGCCGGATCCACCACACGCTGAGCCGCGAAAGCCCCGCCAAGCCCGTCGAGGCGAACGGCGGACCGTTATCGGAAAGGATCCTCGTGGGCAGGCCGTACTCCCGGAAAGTCGCTTCCATCAGCGGCCGCACGTGCGCCGTGTTGCTGCGCGCGACCCTTTGACAACGCAACAGATAACGGCTCGCCGTATCGGAAATCGTCAGCGGATCGCAGCGTTTGCCGTCGCCGGTGTCGAACCAACCCTTGAAATCGATCGCCCAAACTTGGTTGGGCGCCTTGGCGCTGGTGAGCTTACTGGAAGGCGTGGCGTGGCGCCGGCGCTTACCGGGGTGGGTGAGTCCGTGGCGTTTCAGCAGCGCCCCGATAGTGGAGTGCGCCGGCCAATTGATGTCAGGGTTGGTGCGCTCGAGTCGCGCTTTGAGCTTGTCTTCGCCCCAAGTGGGGTAGCGCGCCCGCAAGGCCAGGATCTCTCGCTCGATCTCGGCGGGAAAGGCTTGCGCTTGCCGTTTGGGCGCTTTGGATTGATCGGCCAATCCGGCGACGCCTTGTTGGGCGTAGCGATCGAGCCATTTGTAGCCGGTCTTGCGGCTGACGCCGAAGCGCCGACAGACGGCGGCCATGGCATCCTCCCGGGTTAGAACCTCTTGAACGAATCGCAATCTTTCGTCTTGAACACGGGTCTCCTTCCATCCCAAAACAAAAGTCCTCCTTTTGTTCTAGGATGCCAATGTGTTACCCATGTGATCGGGGAATTGTGTTACCTATCTGCCCGGGCTATACCAGGTCGTCGCCCGAGTCCATGTGGTCGAGAGTGGATGTCGAGATGATCAAGTCGACCTTGCCCGTTGCGAGCGGGAGTTGGCGGGCGTCGGCGACAAACAACGGCCAACCCGGCCGCGGAGCGCGGTTACGGACCTGTCGGCAAGTCTCGGCGTCTCGGTCGAAGCCGAGCGCGAGTTGCTGCCCGAAGTCGAGTCCGAAGAGGATCTCGTCGGCGCCGTTGGCTTCTTCGAACAGGTCGGTTTTGAGGACAATCCGGGGCGTCCGGTCACCCGCAGCCTGACGGACCAGGCCAAGGTTGGCGCGCCGCTTCTGCTCAGCCGCCAGCGGGTCAAGGTACCACGACCGAGATTCCTCGTCGGAAGGGGGCAAGGCTCCAAAATACCAGGCCCACGCCAACGCCGCGTTTCCGAGCCGCCTGCGTCAGGGGCTGCGAAAAAATGTCGGGGATCCCAATTCCGGCAAGACGGGCTTGGCATGCCAAGCCCCTACGTCGTTGAAAACAAACGATCGTCCGTAGGGGCGAGGCATGCCTCGCCCCTCTTTCGCCGGTGCCTGGGGATTTTTTCACAGCCCCTGAGCCGGCGGTCTTCCAGCTAGAGTCGCTGTAGACGTTGGCGCAACGGGAAGACACCCCGCTCACGCAGGGTGCTCGGATTGCCTCTACGCCTTGGTCGGAATCGCTCGCCCCGTACAGTGTAAAGGTGGCCACGCTAGCCGCAATTCGACAGGCCCTCGCGGAGTACTCCTCGCCCAGGGTGCAGGTTCGTGAAACGATCGTCCACAGGGCGTCGGTGGCCGTCATTCTCGCCGGTCTCCCCCACGAGCTTCGGGCTTGTTTCATTCGCCGGGCCGAGCGACCCGCTGACCGCTGGTCCGGTCAAATGGCCTTTCCAGGCGGCCATCGAGAGGCACAGGACGCGGACCTCACGGCAACGGCCCAGCGAGAAACTCTCGAAGAAATCGGCCTGTCCCTCGAAACCGCAGAGCGCCTGGGCGAGCTCTCGGAATCACCGATCGCACCCCGGCGCCGCGGCGAGGCGGGGATCCTATCAGCCTTCGTCTTCTACATCGGCCGCGACCAGCCGCCCCTCACCCCGAACGCCGAGGTCGCGGCGACCTACTGGACCCCGATCGACCACCTGTGGGCCCCGGAGAACCGCACAACGGTCGAGTGGGACGCCCCCGTAGGCAGATTCCGCCTCCCAGGCGTCCAATACGAGACCCGAGTCATTTGGGGGCTCACCTATCGCGTACTCGAATCGTTTTTTGAAGCAATCGGGAAATCGCTCCCCGCCCGCGGTCCAATAGTGGGATGAGGATGAGGCTTTAAGGTCACAAGCCGTGACCTCAAGTTGGGGCGGCCGCCGCTACCGACGAGAAGCGCCTCCGAGCCCCCGCAAGCCTGCAAGGAATTCGCTGCTTTGCAGAGCGAGAATCTAAGGCTATGATGAGCAGCATGGCGACAACCACCCAAGCGCCGCTCGAAGTCAGTATCTCCGTCGAAGACTACCTTGCGATGAGCTTTGACGGCCCGGACGCCGAATACATCGATGGAGTGATTGTCGAGCGCCCGATGCCAAAACGCCCCCACTCTCGCGCGCAGGCCGTAGTGACCAAGACCTTCATGGATCTGGAGCAGTCGCGCGGTGTGGACACCTACCCGGAACTAAGGCTTCGCCTGGGGGCCGCGACGGTCCGTGTGCCCGACGTTTGCGTGTTTCGATCGCCGGTTGAGGACGACGTACCTGACGCTCCGCCCATGCTCGTCGTCGAGATCGTCTCGCCATCAGATGTCTCTTCGACGTTGACGGCAAAGCTGGCGGAGTATCACGCCTGGGGAGTGGAGCACGTCTGGCTGATTGATCCTGGGCGCCGCCAATTGGCCGTCTATCAAGGAAGCGCCCGGCTCTACGTCGATGAGCTAACGCTGCCCGAGCTGGGCGTGCGTCTCACGGCCAAAGATCTGTTCGACCGTCAGGCGGTCTAGCCCAATACTGTCGACTTAGGCGTCGCGGCTCCGGGTCCACCCGCTTGGCTGGCGTAGCTTAAGTCGACAGTATTGGGGCTAGCGCGCTCCCGGCAATTCGCGGCGAGAAAGAAAAAGGCCCGCTAGGCCGGTGAAGCCTAGCGGGCTTGGGTTTTGGGTTAGACGAGAGATTATCCTCTCAGTAGCGCGAGCACGGCCTGCGGGGCCGAGTTCGCCTGAGCCAGAGCGGCGATGCCGGCCTGCTGGGCGATTCCGGCCCGGGTCAGGTTGGCGGCCTCTTGAGCCAAGTCAGCGTCTCGGATGCGGCTTTCCGCGGCCGCTAGGTTGGTGACCTGAGTCGACGCCAGACCAATCGCGAATTGCAGCCGGTTCTGACCGCGGCCGACATCCGCTTGGACGACACCGAGCTTGGCGACCGCCGTCGCGAGCAAAGTAACCGCCGTTTCGGCGTTGGCCTGCGATGAGATGTCGCTGACCGATCCGCCAGCCAGAGCCGAAGACTCGAGCAAGAGATCGGCAGGCGTAGCGTTAGCGATGCCGTGGTCGTTTGACAGGTCGCCGACTCCGACCGAGAAGCCATCAGGCAGGTTCGCCAAGAAGCGAAGGCCTTCGGTTCCGGTACCGTCGCGCTCCTTGACCACAACGATCTTCTGTAGGGTCGAGTTATTCGACTGCTGCAGCGCGTCATTGATGGCGTTGACTGCTTGGTCGACCGTCAGAGCGTTCGAATCGGTTAGGCCGATGTTGAGGTTCTGAACGGATCCGTCGGCGGCCTTGGCGCTGATCACCAGGTTTTGGACATCGTTGCCGAAGGTCAGGCCGGAGAAGCTAACCGGGGAGGCTGAAGTGCCGGTCGTGGCTTGCGAGCCGCCCGCGTTGACGGTCGCTTCGACAAAGCCGGTCGCTTCGCCGATTGTGCCGGCGCTGGCCGCCGTAGTCGCGTCTGTGAAGCTGGTGAACAATGGGTTCGCGCCGTCGTCGTTCACTGTGACCAGGAAGTTCCCGCTACCGCCGTTGGTCGTGGTTTCCAACTCGACCGCGCCGCCGTTGGCGACAGCCACCAAACCGGCGCCCGACAGGACCGTGTTGTTGGCGATTTGAGCGTTGATCTCATCCACCGTGTCCTGCAGAGTCGCGGCGGAGGCCACCGCTACGGTTAGCGTCTGGGAGGTTTCCTGGCCCTCCAGCAACACGTTCAAAGTGGCGGAAGCGCCGGCGGCCGGCGCTGCGTAAGCGCCCGTGGTGATCGAGTTGTAGGTGGCGCTGCCGCCGCTAAGCTCGGCCACGCCGAATCCGCCGACGTTCTCGGTGTCGCCTACGACCCTCGTCTGGAAGCTCTCGCCCTTATCGTTCGAGATCACAACGACGCCGCCGGTTTCGGTCGCGCTGAACCCGGCGGCCGCCAAGTTGACATTGGCGGCGATCGCTGTATTCAACTTGGTTGCGAACTCGGTTTCTGTGTCGGTGGCTACAATCGCAACGCTGACTGTCTCAGCCGACAGCAGCCCGCCGCCGTTGATGACAACCTGTGCGGTAGCCCCACCGGTTGCGGTGACGCCAGCTGCCCCGGTTCTCGTAACCGAGAGGCTCGCTCCCGCCGGTCCGCCGGAGTCAAAGTTGCCCAATAGGGCGTTGGACAGCTGGTCGCCAGCCTTCACTTGAAACGCAGTGTCAGTCGAGGTAAACGTTAACTGCTGTTTGCCAGTGCTATCGGTGTTGATCGACGCCGTTACCCCGGCGTTCTTGAAAGCTTCGCCCGCGGCAGAAGCCGTGCTGAAGCCTTCTATCGCAGCGTTGATGGCAGTCGTCAGCGTGCCGCTGTCGACGATTCCAGCAAGGTTGACCGAAAGAACGGCTTTACCGTCGTCGGCGAAGCCTGGGCCCGAAAACACAAACTCGGTGAAGCCGCCGGTGTCCAAGGACGCTATATTCGTCGCGTTGCCAACGATCGCTTGCACGCTCGTTGTAGAGGCGACTCCGATGTCTGTCGTTCCCTCGACGCCGCCAAGCGCCCTAACGCCTTCGAGCCCCAAGGTCTGGCCAGTAACGGCGGACTGACTCAGATCAACGCTGACCGCGCCGTTCGTGATTTCACTGATGTTCCCATTCGCTTTACCGCCACCGATAAATACCGATAGCGCCTTGTTGAACTGTCCGCCGGAGTCGAGGCCGACGGCTTGCGATTGACGGTTGATTTCCGAGATCACTGACTGGAACTCGGAGTTCAGGATGTTGCGGTCGCCGGTGAACGTTCCCGAAGCCGACTGAGTAGCCAGAGTCCGAGCGCGGTCGATCAGCAGCGAGATGTTGTTCAAGCCGCCGTCGATGGTTTGTAGGGTCGAAAGGCCGTCAGCCGCGTTCCGGACACCTTGCCGTAGCACGGCAATGTCCGACCGGAACCGGTTGGCGACCGCCAGGCCCGCAGCGTCGTCGCCCGAAGCGTTGATGCGCAGACCGGAGGTCAAACGCGCGATCGTTCGGCTTTGTAGATTGTTCGTCTTAGTAAGATTCTCTTGCGCCAACAGAGCGTTGACGTTGGTAACGATTGAAAAGCTAGACATTGGTTTCCTTCCTTGGTGTTGATGTTGAACCGCGGGAGTCCTTTCCCGGCTACGGCTGCTCATCGGCCAATGCCGCGGAAGCTTGAGAAGAATTAGCCGGCGCCTGACTCAATACCCTCCGGTGTATTTCTAGTGCGTTTCCCCGGTATATGACTTGACCCAAGAGGTCGTACGTTAAATCTGTACAACCATGGGAGCAGTACTAATCCTGGCGACCTTTGCCATCCGCCTCGCGGCGGCTTGGCTCGCATTACGCCTTTACCGCCGAACTCGCGAGATACGATTCGCCTTCATTACATTCGTCTTGGCGACAACGGCGAACTTCCCGCTGCTCGAGCTGGCCAACCCGCCCGGTTCGGTGGCTAGCTCGTGGCTGCCCGAGCTTGGCGGGGGTCTGGCCATTCTATTGACCGCGCTGATTCTCGTTCGGACTCTGAACGATCTGAGCGGAGCGTTCGACGATGTTCGGGGCTCTAACGACCAGCTGGAGCAGCGTGTCGAAGAACGCACGACCGAGTTGCGCGAGGCGAACAGCTCACTTCAGAACGAGGTCGCGGAGCGCAAACGAGTCGAGCAGGCGCTACGCCACAGCGATGCGGAGTTGCGCCGCTTGGCGGGGAAGCTCATAGCGGCCCAGGAAGAGGAACGCCGATGCCTTGCCCGCGAGCTCCATGACGATCTCAGTCAGAGTTTGGCGGCTTTGGCCCTGCATATTGCCGGCCTGCGGCAGAAGCGAGGCCCGGTCCCGCCGCAGCTCGAGTTGGGGCTTGAGCAAGTCGAGACCTCGGTCCACAAGTTGGCTGACGATATCCACAACCTTTCGCGGCTCTTGCATCCTTCGATCCTTGACGACCTGGGGCTCGTGGCGGCCATTCGAGCGGAGTGCGAGCGATTCCAAAAGCGCGAGGGCATCCGGATTCAGTTCGAGGAAAAAGGGGTCCCCGGAGATGTTTCGCCCGCCTGTTCGCTAACTCTCTACAGAATTACGCAAGAGAGTCTGCATAACGTAGCCAAGCATGCCGAGGCCGCGGCGGTTTCAGTGGACTTGCACATCGAAGGCGAGCACATCGTTCTCAAGGTCGAGGACTTTGGCAAGGGCTTCGAGATGAGCGAGGTCGAAGGAAACATTGGGCTCGGCCTGGTCAGTATGGGTGAGCGCGTTCGCTTGCTCAACGGCGACCTGAAGGTTGAATCCTCTGTCGGAAAGGGAACGCTGGTCGAAGCTAGCGCCCCACTCAGGGCCTAAGGGAGGAACACCATGGCGCGCCCAAGAGTCTTATTGGCTGATGATCACAAGATCCTTGTGGAGGGACTGCGGGGTCTGCTCGAGCCTGAATTCGACCTGTTGGCAACGGTCGAAGACGGACGCGAGTTAGTGGAACGCGCCCTCGAGCTGATGCCCGATGTCATCATCGCCGACGTGTCGATGCCCTTGCTCAATGGGATCGAGGCGACGCGGCAGATCCTTCCAAAGGCGCCCAAGATTAGGGTTGTATTCTTAACCATGCACGCCGACGTGGCCTACGCGAATGAGGCGTTTCGGGCCGGCGCGTCGGGGTACATTCTCAAACGCTCGGCCGCCGGCGAGTTGGTCACCGCCATTCGAGAAGCGCTAAACGGGGGCGTCTATGTGACCCCGTCGGTCGCGCGCGCGATGATGAACGACACGTTTGGCGGAAAGGGTTTGAACCAGTCTGGGCCACGTGACGCTTTAACCAATCGCCAACGTGAAGTGTTGCAGCTGGTCGCCGAGGGCCGCACGATCAAAGAGATCGGCGGCATCTTGAATCTGTCGCCGAAGACGGTCGAGTTCCACAAGTACCGGGTGATGGAGCAGTTGAGTATACGCTCGACGGCTGAGCTCACGCAGTACGCGGTCAAGCACGGGATCGTGTCGCCGGATTAGGGTCCGGCCGCGCGGGCGATTTCTGCACAAATCCGGCAGGAATCCGAGCGCCCTGCGTCAGCGGAGTGTCTTCCTACGACCGAGCGACAGCCACAACAGTAAGCGGAAGACACCCCGCTGACGCAGGGTGCTCGGAGAAAGCGCCGCGCCTTTGACCTTCTAGGCTCCGGTTCGTGTGCGGCGCTTCGCGCAGGAGCGGTAGAATTCGGGAGTCTTGACCGGTCGCAACATAGCGCACTACAAAGTCCTCGGGAAGCTGGGTTGCGGCGGCATGGGCGTGGTGTGGAAGGCCGAGGATACCCAGCTCCGGCGGATGGTCGCGCTCAAGTTTCTCTCTTCCGAGACGGTCGGGGACGGGCAGATCAAGGCTCGCCTGATCCGTGAGGCGCAGGCGTCGGCATCGCTCGATCACCCCAATATCTGTCAGGTCTTCGGCATCCATGAAGAGGAGGGTGAAACCTTCATCGCGATGGCCTACATCGAAGGGCCGTCGTTGGCGGACAAGATCAGAGGAACGTCCGCTGCCGCTGGCTGAGGCGCTAAACCTGGCTATCCAGATCGCTGAGGGCCTACAGGAAGCCCACGAGAAGGGGATCGTCCACCGCGATATCAAGCCCCAGAACATCATGCTAACCGCCAAGGGTCAGGTGAAGATCATGGATTTCGGGCTAGCGGCGCTAGCGGGCAGGTCGAAGCTTACCAGGAGCGGGACGACGCTTGGAACCCCCGCCTATATGTCCCCGGAGCAGCTTGAGGGTCGTGAGGTCGGCCGCCGCTCCGACATCTGGGCTCTAGGCTGTGTGCTGTATGAGATGCTGACGCAACGAACTCCGTTCGAGGCCGATTACGAACAGGCGATCGCGTACGGAATCTTGAACGAGGAGCCCGAGCCGGTGACAGCGCTGCGGAGCGGACTCCCCACTCCATAGACTCGGGCGCCGAGTTGGCGGTCGGTTCCACGACTCGACTGTTCTCGCATCCCGGTCTGGTCTTTCCGTTCCCGCAACAGATGTACGACGTCTCGCAAGACGGCCGGCGGTTCTTGCTGGCGGAAGCTATTCCTGACGAAGGCGCCCAAGGAGCGGTGATCCGGGTCGTACTGAACTGGTACGAAGAGTTCCGCGACCGCGAGCGGGACCGAGTCGTTCGCTCAGACGCGAGACCGGCGGATGCTTTGGAGCCGCGCGCGGGAGCAAGCGGTTGCCCGCCAGTGCTACTTTCTTTGCTGCCTCGGGCAACCGCTCCCTTCGGGGCTGTGAAATAAACCCGTCGTGGCCGCCGAAGCTCCCCTGGGGCGGTTCGGAATGGCGCGAGTGGATCAAAATGGGATAAAACATGAGGGCAAACGAATGTTCGGATAACTTGGCGGCGGCGTCCAACGCCCTTATTATATGGGCGAACAACAGGTCTTAGTCGAGCTCGAGCAACGCCCCGCCAAGCCGCGCCAAGCCGTGCCCGTTGACCAACTGCAGCTGCGACAGCCCAATCGCGACCAATTCACCTATGCCGCGATCGACGTCGAACGGCTCGTGCCGGCCGACCATCTGGTGCGCGCCATCTGGGAGCTGAGCGGCATGCTCGACCTGTCCGGCTTCGCTGCTCATCTGGAAACCCGCAAGGAGTCCGCCGGGCGGCCGGCATGGGATCCGCGGTTGCTGGTCGCGATCTGGATCTGGGCGTATTCGGAAAGGATGAGCTCGGCGCGTGAGATCGCGCGTCAAAGCCGCTATCGGCCGGAGTTGGAGTGGTTGTGCGGCATGGCGGTCGTCAATCATCACACTCTTTCGGATTTTCGGGTATTCCACTCAAAAGCTCTCGAGAACTTGTTGACACAGGTATTGGCGCAGCTGAGTCAAGAGGGGCTGGTGGATCTCGAGCAGGTGGCCGTCGACGGCACGCGGATCCGGGCGCAAGCTTCGGGCGGGTCGCAACGCAGGCGTCCGACGCTCGAGCGGCATCTCGAACAAGCGCGCGAAGCGGTGCGTCAACTCTCGGAAGAAGCCGACGACGAGGGTTCGAATCGGCGGCGTCAGGCGGCGCGTAAGCGGACCTTGCGGGAGCGAGTCGAGCGGATGGAGCAGGCGCTGGAGGAACTGCCCAAGGTCGAAGCGGGCAAGCGCGACGAAGAGCAACGACGCCAGGCGCGGGTGAGCGAGAGCGAGCCGGAAGCGCGCCCGCAACACGAATCCAACGGCGGTTGGGGACTCGGCTACAACGCGCAGCTGGCGACCGACGCCAAAGAGAAGATCGTGGTCGGCGTGGAGTTGACCAACAACGCCTCCGATGCGGGCCAGCTGACCCCGACGCTGGACGATGTGGAAGGGCGCTTCGAGCGAACCCCGAAGCAAGTGTTAGCGGACGGGAGCTACGCCAACCAGGCCAACATCGAGGCGCTGGCAGCCGCTGAAATCGAATACGCGACGCCGGCGCCGGACAAGGGCTCGAAGGCGGCGTTGAAAGCGGCGGGAATTGGGCCGCGCTACGCGCCGAAGTTTTTCATCTACGACGAGGCGACGGACACGTTTCTGTGTCCGGCCCAGCGGACCTTGACGTATCAGCGATCGTCGCTGAAGCGGAAGCGCAAATATCGGCAGTATCAGGCAAAAGCATCTGATTGTCGCGAATGCGCACAGCGACACAAGTGCTGCCCCAAGAGCGGTCATCGAACGTTGAGCCGCAGCGAAGAGAACGCGGTGATGGCGAAACATCGGCGCTGGATGGAGAGCGAGCGTGGGCGGGCGGCGTATCGCAAGCGGTCCGAGACGGCGGAGTTTCCGAACGCCTGGTTGAAAGAGCGATTGGGGGTGCGCAAGTTTCGAGTACGAGGGCTGCGGAAGGCGCGATCGGAGCTTTTGTGGGGGGTTTTGGCGTACAACATTGCGGCTTGGATCCGGCTGGTCTGGCGTCGTGGGCCGGAGTGCGGGCTGGCGGCGCAAGCGGCGGCGTAGCGGCGGTTGGGGGGGCGAAAAGGGCCGGGAAACGGCCCGAAACGACCGTTTCCGGGCCGCTTGGGCGGCCAATCAGGAGTCGAGGCGCAGAAGTTGCGGTTTCGGCAGGGGCGGCGTTTGGGAGCGCTGAGCTTGGCGTGCGCTTGGCGCTCCCGCGCGCCGACGCGACAATAGGTTTTCTTCACGGCCCCTTACGGTCGCGGCTCCGGGGCCCGGGTTGGCGGCTCGCGCTCGACGGTGCGTTTGAGCTTCTCGAGCTCGCGCTCGGTCAGCGGACGGACTTGGCCGATGTCGACCCCTCGGAGGGTCAGAGGGCCGAGCTTGACTCGTCGAATCTTCTCGACCAGGGGGCCCAGGCGCTGGAACATGCGCCGAATCTGGCGATTGCGGCCTTGGGTGAGAACGACTTCATACCAAGGATTGGTTGCGGCCTTGATCATGCGGATCTTGGCTGGAGCCGTCATGCGCCCGTCGAGTCGGATGCCGCCGCGGAACTTGTCGAGCTGGGCGGCGCTGAGGAGGCCGGTAACTTTGACGTTGTAGGTCTTGGCGATTCCGTATTTGGCTGAGGTTAGGCGGTTGGCGAGATCGCCGTCGTTGGTCAGCAATAGCAATCCTTCGGTCGAGTAGTCGAGACGGCCGACCGGGTAAACGGACTTGCGGTAGCGGCCGACGAGATCCATCACAGTGGGGCGGCCTTCGGGGTCGTCGGTGGTGGTGACGTAGCCTTTCGGCTTGTTGAGCAGGAGGTATATCGGCTTCGGGGGTTGTCGGTTGATGGGCTTGCCCTGAACCTTGACCACGTCGGTTTGCGGGTCCGCCTTTGCGCCAAGTTCGCTGACGATTTCGCCGTTGACCGAGACCAGGCCCTGGACGATCAGCTCTTCCGCCTTTCGCCGGGAAGCGATTCCTGCGCGGGAGATGATTTTCTGCAGACGTTCTTGCATGGTTCGACTGCCGCGAATGGAGGACCGCTTGCTGACGCGCTCGACACGGCAAGACAGCGGCTACGACTCCGATTCTGAAGCCTCTTCGGCCGGTTCTAGGGCCTCAGGCTTTTCCGGCTCCGGATCCGCCTCACCGAGCGCGGCCCTACTTAGCTCCTCGAGCTCCTTCAGGTTCGGCAATTCGTCGAGATCCTTCAGCCCAAACTGGACCAAGAAATCCTTGGTCGTCCTGTACATCATCGGTTTGCCGACGACCTTCTTGCGCCCGGCCGGCGTGATGAGCTTGTGCTTGAGCAGGGTGTGGACGACTCCGGTTGCACTCACGCCGCGTACGGCCTGGATTTCCGGCAGCGTGATCGGCTGTTTGTAGGCGATCACCGCCAGTGTCTCGAGGGCCGGCAGCGATAGCTTGAGCTTTGGCCGCAGCGACTTGACGAACTTGCGGACGGCCTCGTGATGCTCCGCTTTGGTGAACATCTTGTAGCCGCCGGCGACTTCGCGAACCTCGACTCCGCTGGCCCCTTTCTGGCCTTCCGCGACGAGTCGGCCCAGGTCGTCGGTGACCTGGTCGAGCGGCAGCTCGAGTCCCTCGGCGATCTGCTTGGCGTCAAGCGGCTCTTCGGCCACGTAGATGATCGCCTGGAGCAGAGCCAGCCGGTGATCAGCATCGTGATCGACTTCCGGGCCCGCGTCGGGCGTCGTCGCTTCTGTGTCTTGGACCTCTTCGCTCAAATTCCGTACTCCGCGTCAGGGCCCGTGATAGGGCCATCTTCATTGAACACTGTGTCGAACATCTTGTGTTTGCGCACCACAATCGAGCCAAACAGTTCGGCTTGACGCAGGACGATCGCCTGCATTTTCACCATCTCGAGAACCGCCAAGAAAGTCGCAACCAAGGCCCGTACGCCTGGCTGGCGTTCGAACACTTCTTGCAGGGTGACGGCCCGCTCTTGGCTTAGCAGCAAGTTCTTCATGAACTCGATGCGGCTCGCGACAGAGACATCCTCTCCCTCGACTTCGTAGGTTGGGCGGTTCTTAAAACGCTCGACCACCGTCTCAAAGGTTTTGACGAGCTCATAAACGCCTACCGTGAGGCCTGGCCCATCGTCGTCATCGTCTATCGTCTGGGCGGGCGGATTCGACCAGACACTCTCTTCAACCAGGCGCTTCTCGCGCAACATCTCGGCGGCTTGCAGGAATTTCTCGCGATCGAGCAGTTGTTGAACGAGTTCCTCGCGCGGGTCCTCCTGCTCCTCTTCAGCTACTGTCGGGTCCTTGGGAAGCAGGAGCTTCGACTTGATCAAGATCAACGTCGAAGCCATGAAGACGAAGTCGCCTCCGAGCTCGATGTTGAGCTCGCCGGCGCGTTTGATGTAGTCGAGGTACTTTTCGGTGATCTGCGCGATTGGGATGTCGTAGATGTTGATCTTGTGCTTGCGGATTAGATCGAGCAGCAGGTCGAGCGGACCGTCAAAGTGGGGCAGTTTGACGTCGAAGGGAGAGGGGTCGCGTTCCTCGTCGGCGGGCGAATCGGCGCGCGAATCCTCGTCGCGAGCGCCATTGTCAGCGCTTTCTGGATCAATCTCGCTCACTTGGAAAGGGTCGCCCATCCGGACGGCCGTCCGGCGGCAATTCTCGAACGTTTCGCTAACTGTAGCACGCGGGTTCGGTCGCCAATCGGCGCGAAACAGGTTGTCCGGAAACTGATGTAACCGTCCCCCGGCGCGCCCAGCTGGTGCAGAGTCGCGCCGTTGAGTTTGCTTGAGGGGAGGGGAGGGTTGTTGGTAGGGTGGGCTCGAATGAATCGTCTCTTGATCCTGCCCCTGGTCCTTATGAGTTGCGGCTCCGCGCCACCCGAGCAGGAGCCACCGACCGGCGATCGGCCCAATTTCTTGTTTATCCTCACCGATCAGTGGCGGGGCGACGCGTTGGGCGTCGACGGGAACGAGCTCGTGCAGACCCCGAACCTCGACCGACTTGCAGCCGAGGGGGTGAGATTTGCCAACGCTTACGCCCCCCAGGCGGTCTGCACGCCGTCGAGAGCGGCGCTTCTGACCGGCGTCTACCCCACCACGAACCGAGTCACGGACAACGTCTACGGGTTCGACTCGGTCTTTGCACTGCCGGAATTCGAGTTGCGGCCCAACTACCCCGAGATCTTCCGGGAAGCGGGCTACTTCAGCGGCTACATCGGCAAGTGGCACCTGGGCGAAAAGGACCCTGGCCTGTTCGACTACTGGGCCGGGTTTAATTCTCTGCTCGGCCATTGGATGGGCGAGAAGTACAAGTCCCAATACCGCTCCGAAAACGAAACCGAGCTGGCGCTGGCTTTCCTCGATGAGCATCAGGACGAGCCGTTTTTCCTGGAGATCTCTTATTACCCGCCGCACACCAGATACGAGGCGCCGGTGGAGTTCCAGAAGCTCTACGAGGGCAAGCCACACCTCGAGCCGATGGAGTACTACGCGGCTTGCACGGCGCTCGATAGCTACATCCAGCGGTTGCTCGACAAGCTGGACGAGATCGGGCAAAGCGACAACACGATGGTCGTGTTTACGTCCGACCACGGCGACGACTTTGGGGGACGGCCGCTGAGCAGTAACAAGCGCGTGGGATACGAGGAGAGCGCGCGGATTCCGATGATCGTGCGGTATCCGCCGCTGATTCGGGCGGGTTCGGTTTACGAAGGCGGCGTCACGACGCTCGATCTGATGCCCATGATGCTCGAAGCGGCTGGCCTGCCGATACCAGAGCGACTGGAGGGTAAGAGCCGTATCGGCGAAATCGAAGCTGGGGATCTCGGGTGGAAGGAACCGGTGTTCCAGCAGAACCGTACGCAGCCAGGGGTCGACGATGGCCCGCACGACGAGCGAATGGTGCGGTTTGAGGAATGGAAGCTGATAGTCCGTAGGTTTAACCGGCCGCGCATGCCGCGGATGGACGAGTTGTACAACCTCGAAGCTGACCCGGGCGAGAAGACGAACCTGATCGATGAGCCCGAGTCGGCGGAGATGGCCGGCAAGCTGGCTGGTTGGCTAGTGGACTGGGGTCGCGAAATCAACGACCCGGTGGCGATCCAGTTGGGGAAGCGGTACGCCGGCGCCCGGCCCTAGGAGGGCGGCGGCGGCAATTCGCGCCGGGACCACTCGAGAGCATGAATCGCCGTACTGCGCTGGATAACTACTGTAAATTATTTCACGCTGCCCCCCCGAAATCACGCAAAGCCCATAAATCGGGCCCTAGCTAGCCCTAATACTCGTTACTTAAGAGCCGGCTGTTGTTGAAGTTTGCGGAACCCGCTCCCTTGCGGTCGCGGCTCTGACTTCGCGAGTCAAACGTTAACCGAAGGGCGTCAGAGCCGCGACCGCTAGGGAGCGGGTTCCGCCTTCCCGACATACCCAGCTACACCTCAACCGACGCTTAAGTAACGAGTATTAGCCCTAGCCCCACTACTGTCGACTTAGGCGTCGAGACCGCGACTCGGAGCCGCGACCGGGAGGGAGCGGATGCTTGAGGAATCGCAAATTGCTCGCATTCTCGAGCAACCGCTCCCTCCCGGTCGCGGCTCCGAGTCCACCCGCCGGCCAGCGTACCTTAAGTCGACAGTATTGGCCCTAGCCCGCATTACTCACCACCTGAGGGCGAAAGCACGCGATAGGCCCGCCATTGCATTTGTTGCGCTCGATCGTCGTGCTGTGCACGCTGGTTCGCCTACGGCTCAACGTACTGTCCAGTACGCCCCTTCACATCCAGACAAGCCTGGGCGCCAACCTTCGCGCGCCTCGCACTGACGGGCCTCTCACGCACTTTCGCTGCCCACGTGGCGAGAAATGCGGGCAAGCGCCAATACTCTTCACTTAACGCCACGGAGGTCGAACCGGGGGACTTGGAGCCGCGCGCGGAAGCAAGCGGTTGCTCGAATTCGCGACAACCGCTCCCTTCCGGTCGCGGCTCTGAGACCCGCCACGGGCTAGAGCGCTCCAGGCAAGGGTTTCGGAAGATCTCGACTGGTCATTCGTGGGAGCGTTTGTTTCCTCCACTTACCCCGCCAACATCGTCTCGACTAGAATTGAGACAGCGTGGTCGGTAGCAGCATCAGCCATTACAAGATCCTCTCCAAGCTCGGCGAGGGTGGCATGGGCGTGGTGTACAAGGCCATCGACGCCAAGCTCAACCGGTCTGTCGCCCTCAAGTTCCTTGCTACCCACCTGCTGGGCGAGAACGAAGAAAAGACGCGCTTCATCCGCGAGGCGCAAGCTGCGGCCGCGCTCGATCATCCCAATATCTGCACTGTCCACGAGATCGACGGCCAAACGTTTATCGCGATGGCCTGCGTCGAAGGGCAAAGCGTCAAGCAAAAGATCGCAGCCCGTCCGCTGAAACTCGACGAGGCTCTGGAGATTGCCATCCAGACCGCCCAGGGTCTGAAAGCAGCCCACCAGAAGGGGATCGTTCACAGAGACGTCAAACCGGCCAACCTGATGCTGACCGAGGAAGGCCAGGTCAAGATCATGGACTTTGGGCTAGCGCAACTCGCCGAGCGATCCAGACTCACGAAGACAGCAACCATCCTGGGCACTCCGGCCTATATGTCACCCGAGCAAGCGCAGAAGAGCGCCACAGATCGCCGCACCGACATTTGGTCGTTGGGCGTCGTGGTCTATGAGATGGTTACGGGCCAGCTGCCGTTCGAGCGTGAGCGCGAGCAAGCGGTGTTGTATGCGATTTCCAGCCAGGAACCGGAACCGATAACCGCCCTACGGGCCGGCCTGCCGATGGAGCTGGAGTGGATCGTTAGTAAGGCTTTGGCAAAGGACCGAGAGGAACGCTATCAGCATGTCGAGGAGATGATCGTCGACCTCAAGAGCCTGAGCAAGAAGCTGGCCGAGGGAAAATCAACGATCCTGCGGCCCGTGGCCCCGGACGCCGCAAGCGGCGCTGCTGTAGGGTCGCAACAGGGCGCGCCTATGCAGGTCCCGCGGCGCTCCCAGTCCTCGTTGCTGGCCAGAATGTCCATTGCCTTAGCCGTGGCCGTTGCGGTCATTGTTTGGCAGGCGCTTCAATTCCGCGAGCCGGCTCTTGAAGGCCCCGTGCGGCGATTCGCCGGAAACTGTCGGGATATCTGGGTGTTGTAGCGCAGGCGACCGGACGTGAAGAACGGCGCCAAACGGGCAAGCGTGACGCAAGCGGTACAATCTCAGCGTCTTGACCGGCGAGACCGGTTCCTGCGCCAACTGGCGGCAGAGCGGGAACGCCCAGCGATTCCGCAACGAGGCTGAGTCAGAAGGCGGAAGTAGTTGGGAATCGAGGGATTTAGGGGCGTGGGGTGAAGGACGAGCAGATTCGCACGCGGTCCTGACCCGGAAATAGGTGGGGAATCGCAGGGCAAAGACACCCCGGCGGCTCTTGCGGCAGGGCCGCTTACTGGCAGGCGCGGGGTGGGCGGGGGAGTCGACTCGCGTGCTAGGGCGAGGGGCCCGTGGCCGCCTGATACAGCTCCGCCGCCATCACCCGCGCCCAAAAGACTCGCGGTTTGCCGCGCCGCAACGACGGTTTGAGGTTGCGGGCGACAAAAGCGTGGTAGAGATTGAATGCCAGAAACGTCGTCAAGAGAAACGTCTCGATGGCGTGGGGTTCGTGCTTGTAGATGTGGTCGGCATGCCAGCCGTTGACCAACTCGTTGAAGCCGCGGTTCTCGATGTCCCAGCGTTGATGGCCCAAGCGCACCAGCTGCGCCGTGGAAACTTGCCGCGACCCCAAAGTCGTTAGCCAAACCCAATCGCTTTGATGCTCGTGGAGCTCGCCGTCAAGCTGCGAGCGCCGCCGCCAAGTCTCCACCGAACGAACGACGCGCAAGGGCTGGGCGACCTGCGGCCACGATAATAAGCCCTCGTGATCCCACCATTGGCAATTGCGTGAGCGATACTCGCCCGCCTGTGGGGGCTGGGTTCGCCACAGTCCTTGAACGTCTTGAAACAGGTGGCGGCGCTCGTCCTTGAGCACGATGACGGCGTCCTTGCCGTGCGCCAGCAGAAAGTTCACAAACGTCGCGGCGGCGTAAAGAGCGTCGGCCAAGACAACATCAAACGCCCGTGGGTAAGCGGCTAGAACGCGTTCGAGCAAACGTTTGGCGGCGGCCAGCTCGTCCTCGCCGGGGAGTTGCGGTTCGGCGTCGAGCAACAGCGGAAGCGGTTCGCCTTGGATGTTGAATGGCGAGGCGGCGGGCGCGTCACTGAGCAACTGCAGCGTCACTTGGCGGTGATAGTACTGCAGCTGTTCGCCGTCGCTGCGCTGAATGCGGCGCTCGAGACAGCCTCCACAGCAACGGCGGTAGCTGGCGTGAGACTCATGACCGTCGATCACAGCCACCCCTAATCCGCCGATGCCGGGCAAGGCCTTGTTGCGCTTGAGGCGTTCATACAGCTGCCGAATCGCTTGCCGCAGCACGGCCGTGTCGAGCGAGCTGTAGACGCGGCCAATGGTGTCCGCGCTGGGCAGCTTGCGGCCCAGCCATTTCTTCCAAAACGGCGCCCCCTCGAGCGTTTCCAAAGCGTTCAGGCTGCCCAGCCGGGCCCAGAACAGCGCCAGCGTCGACTCGACGACAGCGCGGGTGGGGATGCGCGGCTTGGGGCGGGAATCCGAGACCCCGGCGAGAAGGCGGCTGCGCAGGCCGTAACCCTTCTCCGCGTACTGGATCAGACGTCGAAGAACGTCACTCCTCCCGGCGGTCTTGGAGCCGCTTCCACTCGCGCTCGGAGACCTCTTCGAGCAGCCGCTCGAGCTGTTGATAGTCGGCTACGGCCTGGCGCACGCGTTGCTCCCAGCTGCGCGGCACGAACAGCTGTTGCACCTTTCCCCGGCGCGAGCGCACCAGATAGAGCGAGGCGTGCAGTTGACCCTGGGCGCAGCGACAGTTGGGCTTGCCGCAGACGCGTTGGCGCGGCGCCACGGTGCCATGCAGCAACCAGCGGCCGTGGACCAGCTGGGCGATGCGGGAGCGCAGCTTACGCTCGGCATCGGCGAGGCTGGAGCGAGCCGGGGCTGCCTTCATAACTGATATATATACAATATACCAGAACCAACTGCGCTGCAACTCCTCAACACGAATGCGAATCTGCTCGGACCACAGGCCCAGCCCCAAACACCCGCTAAATCAATGGTTTCCGACCCTCAGGGAAATTGGATGCGGAACCGCTGGGGAACGCCGGGTTCTAGGAGTAGCCGCGGACCTACAAAACCTCGAGTAGCAAGCATGAGGATTCTAAGAGCGTTCTGTCGGCCCGGACCCTTCTATGTCCCGGTCTTGTTGCTCTCAGTAGCGGCGCTCGCTGAGTCGCAGTCGGCCATCACGGGTGTGGAAGGCGATGCTTTCGTACAACCAGCGGTAGCTCCACTTTCCGTTGGTTCCGTCGAACAACAATCGATCACAGTCGTTTCAGCAGCCAACTTCAGGACCGGCAGCCTGGCCGCGGAAATGATTGTGAGCGGATTCTCTAACGCCCTGCCGTTAGTCTTTGCCCCAGTCGAGGAACTGCCCCTGCCAACGGTGTTACGGGGCGCTAAGGTTGTAGTCACCGACAGCGCCGGGGCGGCGCGCGACGCGCTGCTGTTCGGGATCTTCAACGGACCGACTTTTACCGGCCAGGTCAACTTTCTCATTCCGGCTATGACGGCTCTGGGGAAGGCAACAGTAAGCCTCGAAGTCGATGGTCAAGCGGTTGCCTCGGGGATGGTGGATATTGCCGCCGTCGCCCCCGGCGTATTCACAGCCAGGTCCAGCGGGGTTGGAGTCGCGGCCGCGCAGTTTGTTAAGGTATTCTCCTCCGGCGATCGGCAACAAGATCTGATCTTTGACCCAGCAACGCGGCGGGCCGTCGCACTCGACTTGGGCGACGAAGGAGATCTGCTCTTCCTGTCGCTCTTTGGCACAGGTATGCGCGGAGGCGCTGCGACGGGTGCGCAGCAGGCAGCTGCTGACGTCGTCGCGGAGGTCCACGGCGTGCCCACCGACGTTCTAGCAGTTGCGGAGTCCCCGGAATTTGCCGGACTTGATCAGGTTGCGATTGGGCCGGTCAACCGCGATCTGCTAGCGGGCAAGGGCGAGGTTGATGTCGAGCTGTGGTTCAACGGGGTATCGACGGGATTCGTCACGGCGGCGTTTGGGGGTGACGTGATCACACCGTCGCCCGAAATCGCAGATATAAGACCGGCGGGTCTGATTGTAGGGCGGACGTTCTCCCTCACGCTGACGGGTAGTGGTCTGACGCCGATCAATCGCGTCGAATTGCTCCCCGACAGCGACTCCACGATCACCAATATCACGGGCACAGGCACGATGGCGACACTTGACGTCATGGTCGGCGCTGACGCCGCTACCGGCACGCGTACTATTGCGGTCGTGACGCCCGACGGACGCTCGAACCGCTACGACGTAGAGGTTTTCGAAGCGGCGGGCGGTGGGGGCGTCCCGGTGATATCGAATCTCATCATCGTAGCTTGGAGTCAGATGGGTGAATTCTACTTCATGAGCGCTTTCCTTGAGTGGCAAGACCCCGACGGCGACCTGACGTGGCATGGGGACATCGAGACCAGCGCGAGGGTCGAAGTGCGTCTCACGGCAGCCAGCGGAGAGTGCGTGTTCATCTTAGGCGGACCGAATGTTCTAAACTTCCCTGGCGTTACGATGTCAGAGTGTCCCGTTGCGCCAGCGGGTATGGCTGGGCAGGCTCCGATACAAGCCGGCTTGGGTATGGCGACCGTAACGCTTGTTGATGCAGCTCAGAACCGCAGCGATCCGCTGACGGTCTTAACCGCACAACAGCCCGTTCCGGGCGCCTGTGACCCGAACGACCCGATCGTTCTCACATCTGCCGCCGTTGACTTTCTGGACCCTTAACAGCTCGCGGAAGTTGCGAAGCCGCCCTGGAGGCGCGGGCGCTGCTTGAAGAGGGGCGACTGGTAGAAGGTTTCGTCGACATCTCGTCGGACGAGTCTCTCGACGCGCTCCAGACCAATGCGCGTTTTGATTTTCGAAAGGTTGAGCCGCCGAAACCGCCAATGAAGCCGCCGTTGTAGCGCGCATGTTAGAATCCGGGCGGCATGCAGATAAAAGACCCAAGTCGACGGCGTTTTCTAGGAAGGGCGGCGGCTTTGCCCGCGCTGGGACTGGCGACCGGATGTGGCCAAGGACCGATGCCGGCCACGGGACGAGACATCGTTGCCGAGCTCGGCTGCCGGACGTTCATCAACGCCGCAGGCACCTACACTCGCCTGACGGCGTCGCGAATGCCCGATGAGGTGGTCGAGGCGATTCGGATCGCTGCGACGAAGTTCTGCGATTTGAATGAGTTGCAGACCCAAGTCGGCGAAAGCATTGCCAGCCGGCTGCGCTGCGAGGCGGCGATGGTCTCGGCTGGTTGCGCGTCGGCCTTGACACTCGCGACAGCGGCTTGCGTGGCGGGCGACGATCCGGAGAACATCAAGCGCTTGCCTGACACCGAGGGGATGAAGGGTGAGGTGATCATCCAGAAGGGGCATCGACTCGGCTACGACCACGCGATTCGGAATGTGGGCGTCACTTTGGTTGAGGTTGAAACGCGTGAGGAGATGGAGAAGGCTGTCAACGATGAGACTGCCATGATGGCGTTTATCAACACCAAGGCGCCCGACGGACAGGTCCAGCATGAGGAGTTCGTCGAGGTGGCCCGAGCGAAGGGCGTCCCCACGCTGATCGATGCGGCGGCGGACATCCCGCCGGTCGAGAATTTGTGGCGCTTCACCGAGATGGGGTTTGATTTAGTTGCGTTTTCCGGGGGGAAGGGGTTGCGTGGGCCGCAGTCGGCCGGGTTGCTTCTGGGGCGAGGGGACCTGATCGCAGCGGCCAGGTTGAACAATAGCCCGAACTCGGATACGGTTTGCCGAACGAATAAGGTCAACAAGGAAGAGCTGGTCGGGATGTTGGCGGCGCTGGAGCTCTACCTCGATCAGGATCACAAGGCGGTCTGGGCCGACTGGGAGGGCCGCTGTGATCGCATCGCCGCGGCGGTGGCGGACGTCGAGGGGGTTTCGACTGAGACGTTTGTGCCTGAGA
Source organism: Bryobacterales bacterium (assembly GCA_965247515.1). GTDB lineage: Bacteria > Acidobacteriota > Terriglobia > Bryobacterales > UBA6623. Next base: position 6,038,162 of record OZ252029.1, read on the forward strand.
TTGCGAATGCCGCTCCGCATCTACGGATCAGTTGGGACGCTGGCGCGCGCGGGCTGACTCCGGCGCAGGCGAGCGATGCCATGCGTGACGGGGAGCCGAGTATCGAGGTTCGCCCGGGGGCCAAAGAGGCGCTCGAGATTGCGGTCTGGATGTTGAATCCGGGTGAAGACGAGGTGGTCGGCGCGCGAGTGCGCGAGGTGTTAACCGCGTAGGGATTGAGCCCGGCGCCGGTGGCGGCGGGCTCAATCGGAGCCGCAAGAATGCTTGCTATCGATACACATGCCCACCTTTTCTCCGAAGACGAGAAGAGATATCCGCCTCGCGCCGACCCGTCGCGTCCTCCGCAAGGGACCGGCACGATCATGCACCTACGGCGTGAGATGAAAACGGCGGGGGTCACGGCGGTCTGCGCGGTTCAAGTCAGCGGATTCTACCGCTTTGATAACCGCTATATTCTCGACTCCTCGAAAGCCAACCCAGACTGGATCGCCGGCGTCATCACGCTCGACCCGGATGACCCGAAAAGCCCCAGGCTGCTCGGCGAATACGCCCGCGAGTACGGAATTCGCGGCATGAGAAGCATTCCCGCCGCCGACGGTCGACTGGATCACCCGGGCGTTCGCGCGCTGTGGAAATCCGCCGCCGACAACGGTATCGTCGTGAATCTGCTGATCAAGCGAGCGTTGACGGACCAGGCCGAGCGCCTTGCGAGGGAGTTTTCCGAGCTTCCGCTGGTGATCGACCATTGCCTTGGGCTGCAGTATGAGTCGAACGTGACGGAGACGCTCCAAGCGCTGAAACGTCTGAGCGAAAGGCAGAACATGCACGCCAAGGTCTCGTCGATCGCGAACGGCCCTGATGGCTGCTCGGACGGGTTCCCTTGCCAGATGTTCCACGCGGTGATCGGCGATGTGATCCGGATGTTTGGCCCGGAACGCTGCGTATGGGGGGCGCACTTCCCGCTCGAGAAGTACGCACCGGCGCTGACTTACGAGCAGCACTTGAAGATCTACACCGAGGAGTTGCCGCTCAGCGCCGCTGACCGCGCGATGATCGTTGGCGAAACCGCAAATCGTTTGTGGTTCGACGGGCGGTTGTAGGTATCATTTACACGTGGCCTTTTATGAGCTCAGACACTACAAGATCCTCCCGGGCAAGATGGAGGAATGGATCCGGCTGATGGAGGAGGAAGTGATTCCCTTCCAGGTCTCCCAGGGGATGGTCATCTCCGGCAGCTTTCGCGGGCAGCAAGATGACTCGACCTACATCTGGATGCGCCGCTTCGAGAGCGAGGACGACTGCAAGCGCCTGTACAAGGCGGTTTATGAGAGCGAGGTTTGGAAGTCGAAGATCGCTCCGCGTATCCCTGAGCTGATGGACCGCTCGGCGGTCAAGGTGACGCGGCTTGCGCCAACGTCGAAATCGGTGCTGCAATGAGGATCTCCCGACGTGGCTTTCTGGGTTCGTTGGGCGCGGCCGCTCTGGGCTGTTCGAGCGCAAAGGAGCCGCCGCTCAACGTGCTCTTTATCGCTTCGGACGACCTCACCAGCACGACGCTCGGCTGCTACGGGCATCCGCTGGTGAAGTCGCCGAACATCGATTTGCTGGCCGCGCGTGGCGTGCGCTTCGACAACGCCTACTGCCAGTTTCCGTTCTGTGGGCCGAGCCGGGCGTCGCTGATGACCGGTTTGCGGCCGAACACAACCGGAATCACGACAAACGGGAACGTTGACTTCCGGGCGACGCGGCCCGACACGGTGACGCTGCCGCAAATGTTCAAGAACAACGGCTACCGCTCGATGCGCGTGGGGAAGCTGTTCCACATGGGCGTGCCGGGCGGAGTGGGCTCGATGGCGCATCAGGATCCGCCGTCGTGGGACGTTTCGATTAGCCCGCCCGGTGACGAGGACAAGAGCGTGGGAGAGGGCGGGGACCCAACGCCCGACTATCGGAACGGCCTCAAGATGCAGTGGGTGCGTACGGCCGACGCGTCCGGCCAGGCCGACAGCGCGGCGGCTGACACCGCCATCGAGTTGCTGGAGGAAACTGGCGGGGATCCGTTCTTTCTGGGCGTGGGCTTTGTGCGTCCGCATGTGCCGTTTGTCGCGCCGGGAGAGTTCTTCGACATGTATCCGCTCGAGGACATCCGGTTGGCGGAGAATCCCACTGATGATCTTGACGATATCCCAGCGCCGGCGAAAAACCTGCGGTCGTTCCTGTGGAACCACATGGGCATGAGTGAAGAAGGCCAGAGGGTCTCGTTGCAAGGCTACTACGCTTCGACATCGTTTATGGATCAGCAGGTGGGACGGGTGCTCGACACGGTTGAAAGGCTGGGAGTGGCCGAGCGGACCGTCGTTGTCTTCTTTGGCGACCATGGATGGCACCTGGGGGAGCATACGCACTGGCAGAAAATGAGCCTGATGGAAGAGGCTGCTAAGGCGCCAATGATCATCTCGGTTCCCGGAGCGCATGGCGCGGGCCAATCGACAAAGGCGCTCGTTGAATTCGTCGATCTCTACCCCACGTTGGCGGACTTGTGCGGCTTGGAGCCTCCCGATGACCTCGACGGCGTGAGCCTGCGGCCGGTGCTCGACGACCCGACGGCGAGCGTCAAGGATGCTGCGTTCACACAGGTGGAGTGGGCGCACTCGGACGATCCGCGGTCGGTTCAGGGCGGTGCAAGCAATACGGACGATCGCATTTACGGTCGTACGATCAGGACGGAGCGGTATCGCTACGTCCACTGGAAGGGCGATGGCGGGGGCGAGGAACTCTATGACCACGACAACGATCCCGGGGAGTTCACGAACTTGGCTGGGAGTCCGGAGAGCGCCGAGATTCTGAGTCAGCTGCGTCGGAGGCTGGAGGCTGGGCTACCCGGCTGAAACCGCTTTGGCTCTGTGGGACGTCTATTCGTAAGCCGGCCCCCCGCGCATGCAACGACGTCATACCCCACGGCGCGCCCGAACCTTCACCACACGCGACGCCCTCGCACGTACGGCCGAGCGGATTGGACGCGAAATCGAGCAGCGGCACCTGCCCCACGGGACGATTCAGGACCCCATCTTCGCCGCCCCGGATAGCGACCAAGTCGTCGCCTACACGCGCGCAGGCGACTCCGCCTTGTGGACGGGCTTCTACCTCGCGGCGGAAGTCTACCGCTTTGTGGTCACGCGTTCGCCCGAAGCGCTGGGCAACGCGGAGCGCGCGATCCAAGCGATCAAACGACTGGTTGACGCGACGGGCTCGAACCTCCTGGCCCGGGTCGTGTTCCCAGCGGATTCGCCCTATGCCGATGGGGTGGCGACCCAAGAGGCGGCGAACGGCGTGCACGACACCATGCTTGACGGCATGCTTGACGGCCGTGCCCACTTCTGGGTTGGCAACACCTCGCGAGACCAATACCTAGGCGTGTTCTTTGGACTGAGCGTTGCGTTCGAGTGGCTGGACGACGAGCGTTTCCGGGCGCCGATTCGAGATGTTGTCACTCGGATGCTCGATTTCCTGCTTGGCAACGGCTGGATCGTGCGCATACCTGACGGCGACTCGAGCACAACCTTCCTACATCGTGTCGACCAACGGCTGGCCTTGCTGCAGGTTGGCCGTCAGGTCAACGACGACCGCTTCAGCCGGCCCTACCGCAATGAGCGCTTCATCGGGTCGGCGACGATCCGAATCCCCATCGCGTTCGAGATCATAGACGACCATAGCTCGTACTTCAAGTTCAATCTCGTGGCCATCTCCATGTTCATGCTGGCGCGACAGGAAGGGCAGGGGATCCACCGCAGCCGCTACTTGGGCGCCTACGAGACGTTCCGAAACGCAGTGGAAGACCACGGCAACGCGCACTTCAACATGATCGCCCGAGTCTTGCGCGGGCCGGACCTGAGCCGCGATCGAGAGACCTATGGCCTGCTGGTCGCCTGGATGCGGCGGCCCCGCCGAGACTTCGGGATTGACCTGAGGTCGACATACGAGGCTTGCGGCGATCGCGCTTGCCGGCCGATCCCGGTGCAAGACCGCGTACGGTCGGATTTCCTCTGGCAACGGAGCCCGTTTCAGCTCGTGGCGGGCGGGGATGGGTTCATCGAGAACGCGGGGATTGATTTTGTCCTGCCGTATTGGATGGCGAGGGTGTACGGCGTACTCTGATCGGCCAATGAGCCCCGAACGCAAGTGAGGGGTGCGGTGCTCGTGGGGTCGGCATGCGCCGAAAAGCGCCGACGCTATCGCAACAAGGCTCCGCCGACTTTCTTGCCGTTCGCCGTCAGCATCTGGAAATGGTGGATGCCGCCCTTGCGGTTGCTCGAGTGCGACCAAACGACCTTTTTGTCTCTTGTAACTTCCGTCAGCTTCACCGCGCCCGGCTCGGCGTGATAGCTGGTGACCACCGTGTGCCCGTTGGGCAGGCGCTGGACGCCGCAGCAGTCGTTCAAGGGCTCGCCCGGCAGGTCATCGTTCGAAAGAGTCCAAACCGCCTTGCCGGCTTTGTCGAACTCAATCACCTGGTTCCCCAGCGTGCAGCCGATCAGTGAGTTGCCGTCGGGCAGCCGAATCGCCGTGAACGGCCAGTGGGGTGTGCTGGCCCGCCAGACGACTTTCCCCGCCGGAGTGTATTCGCGAACTTCCTTCTCGCCCATCAACGGGACGAGATAGTTGCCGTTGGCGAGCTTTCGAGTCATACGGCTTTGCAGATGAGTGTTTTCGGTTTGGCAGTTGAGGGCGAGCTCGAACTGAACCTTTCCGGAGCGATCAACCTCGAGGATGCGCGGGTTGGCGCCGGCCTCGGTCAGCATGATTCGACCGTTCGATAGAGGCTGCGAGGTGTTGACCTCGTCCTGCGACCCCGTAAAGGAGAAGACGACTTCGCCGGAGCGAGTGACCTCCTGGACTTTGCCTCCGTGCTCGCCTTTGGCCCGGCTGACCGTCAGCAGGAAGTTGCCGTTGGGCAGCATCCAACCGTCGCGGGTGTTGCCGGGCCACTCCCATTCGATTTCGCCCTTCTCGGAGAGGATGTAGGTGCTCGGGCCGAACACAACGAATGAGCGGCGCGCCTCGCCATGGGCTGCAGCTTGAAGGCCAGCGGCGCCAGCCAACCCGAGAGTGGTTTGAAGAAACGTACGCCGGTTGGAGAAATGCATAGCGCCGATTGTAGCGCTTGACGTCTGAGTGTGACGCGCGCTCTGTCGAAACCACACCGCCCGAACACAACGCTGGCCCGGAGCCGCGACCGGGAGGGAGCGGTTGCCCGAGAGTGCTACATACGCCCGTCACGTCAAGCAACCGCTCCCTCCCGGTCGCGGCTCCGATGACTCACTGCATCGTGTAGCGAATCGCTTCGCGACCCAAGGTTTGGAGCAGCGCCGTGTGGAGCGCCTGGTCCTGGGCCGTGTCGCCGCCGCCAACCTTTACGAGCTTCAGCGCGAATCGTCCGATATTGATCCCGTCGCGAACGGTGTAGGACTCATCCGCTAGGTGGGCGGCTTGGAGGAAGTTGACCACGTAGTCCAACACGTCCTCGTCGGCGAACGGGAGGTTCTCTTTGAGAATCGCGCGCTCCTCGTCCCGCTCGGGGAAGTCGACCATGATCTGGGGCTGTAGGCGCGAGTGAATGTATTCGGGCAGCTCGAAGGTCGACGAGTCGTCGTTCATCGTTACAACAATACGAAAATCCGGGTGCGCGTGGATCTTCACGCCCGCGACGATCGACTCGACGTAGCGGCGGATGTCGAGCAGCGGCGCCAGCGACGCCCAGCTTTTTTCGCTCATGCGATTGCCTTCGTCGAGGATCGCCACGCCGCCGCGGATCATGGCGCTCACCAGCGGCGACGCCACGTAGCGGAGCTTCCCTTCGCCCTCGATCACAGGGGTAATCAGCAGGTCCTCAGGCCGCGTATCGAGCGTGGCCTGCATGATGTAAACGTCGCGCCCGAGCGTTTTGGCGGCGGCGTAGGCGAGCGTCGTCTTGCCGACCCCGGGCTTGCCCAGCAGGCGCGGGCTCATCGGGATATCATCGGTGTGGACGGTCAGCCAGGCGGCTTGAAGCTGACGTAGCATCTCGTCTTGCCCCACCCACTTAATGCGGATTTCATCGGGGTGTGCGAGGTGGACGCGCACGCCCTCAATGTCGGCGATGCGTGAGGGATCGAAGAGGGGCATCGACCCATTGTAGACGTAGCCCAAATCTCCGATCTCAGTTACGGGCCTACCGGCATTGGACTGCTGAGCGTCGACAATGTCCGGGATATTCGGCAAAAAGGAAGACATTTTGTGGAACTAGCTAAGCTAAAGTAGTTCGTGCTATCATCCCACTCGCGCGAACAGCCATGCGAGATGCGCTGACAATCCTAATCGAAGAACGGGATCGGTTGAATCGCGCGATTGAGATCCTCGCGGCCGGCGAGGATTCGGAGCCCGAAGTGCCGCCGCCACGTCGCTTGACGAAAAAGAAGGCGTCGGGCAAACGTCGGAAACACCCCGCTTCGAGCGTCGCGGCGAAGGCTCAACTCTCCGCGCAGATGAAGAAGTACTGGGCCAAGCGCCGACGCCGACTGGGAGGCCAAGGCAGCTTGGCTCCCGACCCCGACACCGTTCCTCCTCCGCCGCCCACAAAAGTGTAGATCAGGCCGCGACTTTGGTGGGCCTCGGATCGATATTCAAAAAGTGGCCTACTGCCTTTCGCCACAACCCGACCCGATAGACCTCTTGGTCGCGTCCGATCGCACGACAGAGTTCATTGTGTGAGAGCACGCTGACGACCCGAAGTTGAGAAGGCTCATCAGCTTCAATGTCGAGGCGTGAGTTTCTCCAGTCCGCAACTTGCTCGGGGCTCGGGTTTGGCTCGCTGTTCATCGCTTTCTCCAACTCGGCGAACCGACGGCCTAGATCTGCATGCGTTTGCGCCTTCCGAGTCGTACCAACGATGAGATCAAATGTGGAAACGATCGCTACAATCACAGCCGGAGTAGCGACCGTGAGCTCGCCGGCCTGCTTGAGGAGGCTTAGGACAACAGAGGTCGCTAGCAGAACCGACAGCCCGCTGGACAGGGTGTGCCACGCCTCATAGAATCCCCGGCGGCGGCGGTGGTAGCGAACCGATCGACGCACGCCAAAACGCAGATTCCATAGTGTTTCATCCAGCTGGTCGTCGTCGGCTGACATTTTGAATTGGTCCAGAAGTCAATACGTCCAACGATCTTATTCTAGAGCATCGGACCGCCGATCAGAACTCCATCGTGGAGCCGGGGTCGCCCGGCTCGTGGAGGTATTTGCCGTGGCAGTTGCGGCAAGCGACGTAAAGCACGCCGCCGGCGTCAAAGACCGCGTCCGGGTCCTTTGATTCGACCGCCTTGATCGCCGTTTCGCCCGCCGAGATAAGGTCGTGAACGTACCGCGTCCAATCTTCGTCGCCACTGGCCCAAACATGCTCTTCACGCGTTCGCTCCTTGATTAGGAGCAAGTTGCCGACTTCGGTGAGGGTGTAAGCGTTGCCTAGGATTGCCTCCCACTCCTCGTCCGTCTCAGGGCGAATCTCTTCGGTCCCCTCCTCGGTGATGATCGTCCCAACCGATTTCCAAAACTTGTCGGCGTTGGGGTAGACGACGTTCTCCATCAAGGCGTGGATGTCGGCGACAGGCTTGAACGCTGATACGGGCTCCGGCTCCGGCGCGCACGAGGCCAACAAGACGAGGGCCGGCAAAACGATCAGACAACGCATTTCGAAGCCGAGTATAGCGCGCTGGCGCCCTATTGCTTTGCAGCGGCCTTCTCCAGATTACGCGCGCCGCCAAGAGTCAGCCCAACAGTTCGGTTCCCCTCATGGCAGGCGTACTCGAACATCTGATATTCGGGACTGTAGTCGAGCGGCATCTCGACTGTCCAAGGAGCGGTGTAGGTCACCGGGTCGGTGATCGTGACCTCGTAGTTGATGGTGTCGTGCCCGGTGCGTGTGAAGCGCTCGACGACGTGCAATCTTTCGCTTTGCGGGATCCCTTTGATCCGGCGCGACGCGGAATTGTTGGCGATCCAGCCCTTGTTGGTGAAGTTCTTGATTTCGACAACCAACGTGTCGCCTTCCCAATGTGCGCGTGAATCGCCCATCCACAGGCGGATGTTTTCGGGAACGTGAGGGCTGTCGACGAGCGGGATGATGCGGGCGTCGTGGATCATTTCGTAGACGATGGCGACGTAGTTCTCGGTTTGCAGAATCTGGTAGGCGTTGTTATATCCGGCGGGGAACATCGACCCTGGAACCCCGCGCGTAATGCAGCGGTCCCAGACGCTCATGTGCACGTAGGAATCCGTAGCGTGCTCCTTGTTGTAGTCGCGGGTCGTCTCGGCTTCGGGCTTGGTGGGAACAATCCCGTTTGGCGGGTCGACGACGAGCGAGGTCTGGCGGGTCTTGAGGACTTTGTCGCCCGAGTCCAACCAGAACTGGTTGTAGCCGCCCACGCTTCCGGGCGCGGATTTGCCATCCCCCGCGGCGCGTCTCTTCGCGAGGTCGGCCTCGATATCGGCGGCCTCTTTGGCGGTTAGGAACTTCTTGTCCGCCAGGTGTGCGGGGCGCTCGAAGGGTGTGATCGTCTCGTTTGTCCAGACGCCTTGCAGGTCCGGATGCCCCCAGGGCGTTCGCGGCGCCTTGTAGTCACCCGCGCCGAAGGCGACGCCGGCGACGATCGCGAAGGTTAGAAGGCGGACGGCGGTGCGTTTCATGTCTGTGAGGATCGTAGCAAGGGCGGGCAGCCTATGGCCTCGCCGTTATTTGGATGCGCGGGGCAAGCGCGGCGGGGAACCACAGCCGTATGCGCTCATAGCCGTCCGCCAAGCGCCGTTCGAAGCCGCCCAAATGAGCCGAGTGAACCGGAGCCGGTTCAACCCTTCCGGGACGGAAACCGGCGGCCGACACCTCGCGGCGGAGGTCTCCGGCTGACAGAAGGCGAACCCTTGAATAGTCGCGGCCGGTCCGCCAGCGCACGTAGCCTTGCTGAAAGACCCGCGGCAACCAGCCGACTCCGCTGAGGCGCGAATGGGGCTCGGGTCCCAAGGAGTAGCGATTGTTTGAAGCTATCAAGGCCATACCTGTTTGAACCAATGTCCGGCGGCATTCGCGCAATGCCGGGCCAGGGTCGGCAAGGTGCTCAACCAGGTCTGAGCAGTGAACCGTCTCAAAACTGCCTCCGCTGAAGGGCAGGGCCTCGGGATTCGCGCACACAAAAATCGCGCCAATCCCTTGGGCGCGCAGTTGAGCGACAAGCAGCCAGCGAAACGCGGAATCGACTCCAACCGCTGTTCTCTCCGCCGACGCGCGGGAGACGAGTCCTCCTAGTCCGCACCCAACATCGAGCAACGGTCCCGAGCTCACGCCGCAACAGCGCAGGAGCTCAGCGTAAGCGCTCTCGCCGATGGCTTGCTCGCAGAGCTGGCGGCGCTTGTAGGCCCTGGCGAGAGCGGCGTCGGTCTCAGCGGTCGCTGCCCAGTAGGCGTCGAGGGTCCGTTCGAAGTCGTCGAAGCCCTGCTCGAGCACACGGATTCCCTTGGCGCGATCTTGCTCGATCGTCAAGAACCGATCGCCCTCGATGCGGAAGTCGGGCACGCCGTGGATGACCGGATATTGCGCCTGGCAAGCCCTACAGGCGAACCCGCTCGATTGCGGTTCGACGCCCTCGCGGCACCGCGGACACGACAGCTCGATTCCCGCTGTGGCCAAACATTTCGCGATCGATGCCGACTCCACGTTAGAATCTTGCCATGACTCGACGCGCTTTTCTTGGCTTGCTAGCGGCGAGCGTGGCCCCCGCCCAGGGCGAGCGCCCCAACGTCCTGTCGATTTCGGTGGATGACATGAACGATTGGGTCGGCTGCCTGGGAGGCTATCCGGGAGTCCATACGCCGAACATTGACGCGCTGGCCAGCCGCGGCGCGCTGTTCCGCGACGCCCATTGCACGTCGCCGATTTGCAATCCTTCGCGCACCTCCATTCTCACCGGCAAGCGGCCGACGACGACCGGCATTTATCGCAATGACCAGTTCTGGCGGCCCGTCCACCCCGATCTTGTTACCTTGCCGATGTGCTTTCGTGAGAACGGCTACTACGCCGCTGGCGCGGGCAAGATTTTTCATCACACCTCGGGGTTCAACCCGCCCGATCAGTGGGATGAGTTCCAGATTCAGGAGTTCGACGACCCCTGGTATCGGCGCGTGTCTTGGTACCCCTGGGTCAACAAGATCCCGAATCCGCCGGGACATCCCTTCAACGGAATGGCTGGCGACAACTTCGCTGGGGAGTTCGATTGGGGCGCCCTGCCGAACCGTCCGGAAGAGACCTACGGGGACATGGCGGCGGTTCGCTACGGGCAGGAGTTTCTCGGACGCGAACACGACAAGCCGTTCTTCCTGGCGCTGGGATTGTGGCACCCGCACATTCCCTTGTTCGCCCCGCAGGAGTACTTCGATCTCTACCCGCGCGAAGACGTGCGACTGCCAGAGGTCCCGGGCAACGACCTCGACGACGTCCCCGCGTTAGCGCGGCAATACGCCGCCGTCCGACGCTCTGAACACGAGCGCATCCTGAGGGAGGACAAGTGGACCGACGGGGTGCGGGCGTACCTGGCCTGCATCAGCTTCGCCGACGCGATGGTCGGGTACGTCCTTCGGGCTCTCGAGCAAAGCGCCTACGCCGACAATACGATCGTTGTTTTCTGGAGCGACCATGGCTGGCATCTCGGCGAGAAGCGCCACTGGCACAAGTCGACGCTGTGGCAGAGGGCGACGCACGTTCCGCTGATCTGGGCCGGGCCTGGAGTCCGTGCGACCGAGAGGGATCGTAATCAGCCGGTCGAGTTGATGGACATCTATCCGACCCTGGCGGACCTGTGCGGACTGTCGGCGCCGGAGGATCTGGAGGGGGTCAGCCTGGGGCCGCAACTGCGTGCACCGGCGGCGAAGCGCCGGCCCGCCGTCACGACCTACCTACCCGACAACCACGCCGTCGTCACCGAGAAGTGGCGCTACATCCGCTACCGTGACGGTTCGGAAGAGCTCTATGACCGCGTCAACGACCCCAACGAGTGGACCAACCTCGCGGGGGTTCAGGAGCACGAGTCGCTAAAACGTCAACTTGCCTACTGGATGCCCGAGTCGAGCGCGCCCCAGGCGCCTGGGCGGGATGCGTACGACTTCGATTTCGACTCGTACACCTTCCGGCGGAAGTAGCGGCGCCCGGTTGCGATGATGATCATTGTCAGTTTGATGTTGTGCGATGTCGAACCGTTGAAACTGGGCGCGAGCATAGGGCGCCGAGCCGCGGACGGAAGTCCGCGACCACCCAAGCCTGGCAAAGGGAGTGGGCGCGGACTTCCCGTCCGCGGCTCAGGGGCCTCTCGGCGCGCGCTGTTGATGCAATCGGTGGTTTTCGTTCTGGCGAATACGTGTCTGCCTATCAGCGCCATCGCTGGGCAGGGCCTCGTTGCGGTCGCTGCAAATTTCTCTCAGGCCGCGCACCAGCTCAGTGCCGACTTCGAGAAATCGAGCGGCCACGGCATCACGGTCACCACGGGCTCCACGGGAAAGCTGTACGCCCAGATCCTACACGGCGCACCGTTCGACATCTTACTGGCTGCGGATCAGAAACGCCCAATGATCCTTGAAACAAATGGCCAAGCGGTAGCCGGCTCGCGGTTCACCTACGCTGTCGGCCGCCTAGCCTTGTGGAGCGCGCATTCCGACAACGTCGGCCCGGATACGCTCCGCACCGTCAACTTCAGAAGGCTCGCCATCGCGAATCCCGACCTGGCGCCGTATGGCGCGGCGGCCTTCGAGACCTTGCAGGCGCTGGGGATTGCCGACCGACTGAAACCCAAGATCGTCATGGGCGAGAACATCGCCCAGGCCCATGCCCTAGTCGCAACCGGCAACGCGGAGATGGGGCTGGTCGCTCTCGCCAACGTCCTCAATGCCGAGGGAGGTCGTTGGGAGGTGCCAGCCAACCTTCACGCGCCGATTCGGCAAGACGCCGTCTTATTGAAGCGCGGAACTGCGAATCCGGCGGCGAAAGAGTTCTTCCTGTATCTTCAAAGCGCGAAGGCCAAAACCATCATCGAGGGGCTCGGCTACATCGTGGAAATGACGATGGAATGACGATGCCGGACTTGGGGCCGCTCTGGCTCACGCTTAACCTAGCGCTGGTGACGACGGCGATTCTGCTGATCGTCGGAACGCCAATCGCGTGGTGGCTGGCCACAACGCGGTCCGCTCTCAAGCCAGCGGTTGAGGCCGTCACCGCGCTCCCGCTGGTGCTGCCGCCCACAGTGCTGGGCTTCTACCTGCTGGTCGTTCTCAGCCCGACCTCGACCCTGGGAAGACTCTGGGTGGACGTCACCGGCGATTCTCTAACCTTCTCGTTCACCGGCCTCGTCGTCGCTTCGATCTTTTATTCGATGCCTTTCATGGTGCAGCCGCTGGCGAGTGCGTTCGAGCAGGTCGGCTCGGGACCCATGGAAGCCGCCGCGAGCCTGAGAGCGTCACCGCTCGACGCTTTCTTCAACGTGGCCGTCCCGCTCTCCAAGCGTGGATTTCTCACCGCGTCGGTACTCACCTTCGCCCACACAGTCGGCGAGTTCGGCGTCGTACTGATGGTCGGCGGAGCCATTCCCGGGCGGACGAAGGTCATTTCGATCGCGATCTACGAGCATGTCGAGACATTGAGATATTCAGAGGCGCATATCCTTTCCGCCGGACTGGTGATCTTTTCGTTCTGCGTCCTGCTGCTGGTCTACTCGGTCAATCGAAGGTTCCCGGTGCATGTCGGCTGAAGCGCTCACGGTTCGGGTCAAGGCGTCGTTCTCGGGCTTCGACCTCGACGTATCCGAGGAGATCAGCCTCGCTGGCGTCACAGCCCTATTTGGGCCGAGCGGGAGCGGAAAGAGCACGTTACTACGGGCGATCGCCGGCTTTGAAACTCCAACCCGAGGCAGGATCAGCGTCGGCGAGCGGGTCTGGTTCGACTCAGAATCCGGCGTCAGCACACCGGCCCACCTGCGCCCGGTTGGCTTCATGTTCCAAGACGCGCGGCTCCTCAACCACCTCACGGTGGCGGGCAATCTCGACTTCGCGGACCGGCGTAGCAGCCATCGCGCGGCCGGGCGCTCGCGGGAGGATGTCGTCGCGGCCTTGGATCTCGCATCGCTGACAGACCGCGGAACGCAGTCGCTTTCGGGTGGAGAACGCCAGCGCGTAGCCCTGGCCCGCACGCTGCTCACACGACCCGAACTTCTGCTGCTTGACGAACCCTTAGCGGCGTTGGACGTTGACCGCAAGGCCGAGATCCTGCCCTATCTCGAACAAGTTCCCAAGCGCTTCGGCATCCCGACGATTTACGTCAGCCACGCCATCGACGAGGTCATGCAACTCGCGGATCGGGTGCTCGTCTTGGCCGACGGACGCGTCCGAGCCCACGGACCGACGGCGGCAATCGTCGAGCGCCTCGACCTGCAACCGCTGACCGGCCGCTTCGAAGCGGGCGTCTTGCTCGACGGGCGTGTCAGGGAACACGATTTACGCCTCTCGCTCACCCACGTTGATCTCGATGGCGAGACGCTCGTGATGCCGATGGTCGATCGACTCCAACCCGGCGACGGCATTCGTCTGCGGATTCGCGCGCGGGACGTGGCCTTGGCGACACAACGGCCCGAGGGGGTCAGCATCCGCAACATCCTACCGGGCACGGTTAGCGAGATCACGCCTGAAGCCGACACCGCGTTCGCGGAGGTGTTCGTCGCACTCAAGAGCGCGCGCATCCGCGCCCGGCTGACCCGAGCGGCCGTCGAAGACCTTCAGTTGACCCCAGGCGCCCCAGTGTTTGCGCTGATCAAGAGCGTTAGTTTCGATCGCCGTACAGCGTGATAGATTGGGATCGATGACTTCACGCCGTCAGTTTTTTCAAGTCTCCAGCGCTGCCGCGCTGTCTTCCTGCGGAGGGTCCGCGCCCGAGGTCGAGGAGCCCGCCTCGCCGACGTTTTCGCACGCGCTGGGCGCCCAGCTCTACACTCTTCGCTCCATCTTGCCCAACGGGCCGGCGGAAGGGCTCAAGAAGCTTGCGGCTATCGGCTACGAGGAGGCAGAAGTTCTTCAGGCCGGATTCTCCGAATTGGGCCCGCTCATCGCCGACGCGGGTCTCAAGCCGAAGAGCATGCACCTGCTACCGCCGGTCGTTACTGGGTCTTGGGGGGAAATGGAAAAGCCCGCGGACTCCACGATCGAAGCTATCGCCGAGATCGCCGCCAAGGCCGGCATATCGTACCTCGTGATGCCCTACTTGTTTCCCGCCGACCGCGGGACCGACCTCGACCACTACAAGAAACTAGCCGAAAAGCTCAGCGCCGCCGGGGCCGCCGCCAAAGCGGCCGGACTCGGATTCGCCTATCACAACCACGCCTTCGAGCTGGAGCCGATCGATGGCTCCACCCCGCTCGACACGTTGATCTGGGAAAGCGACCCCGCATCGGTTCAGCTCGAGCTCGACGTCTTCTGGGTCAGCGTTGCCGGACACGACCCTGCCGAAACGCTTCGCCGCCATGCGGGGCGTGTGCCGCTCGTCCACCTCAAGGACAAGGCGGCCGGTTTGCCGCCCCAGTTCAACGAGAAGGTTACGCCGGAGACGTTCAAGGAAGTGGGCAATGGGTCAATCGATTTCGTCTCTGTCCTTGCTGCCGCTGAAGAAGCCGGTGTGAAGCACTACTTTGGTTGAGCAAGATCAGACGCCGGGCGACCCGCTGGCGAGCCTGCGCCAGAGTTATGACCACATCCGCTCGATAACGGTTTAGGCTATCTTGAGCCCGGCGCCGGTGGCGGCGGGTTGAGAGATAACAAGGGCGTCTGTCGCTTGGCTCTGACGGGATCGGTTCGAGTCGCTTTTCAACCCGCCGCCACCGGCGCCGGGCTCAAGATGGAAACGACGACCAGTGGACGCTTTGTCGTTCTGCTTCTTGCGGTCAACTCCGCGGCAGTCGCTCAGGTTATGGACGGCAGGCTCGACGTCCGCGTTGTGGATTCGAGCGGCGGCGCTATCGCGGCACGGGTCGAGCTAGAGGGGCGGAATCCGGAGTTCCTCGCGTCGACCCAGGCCGACAAGGCCGGCCACGCTGTCGTCCGACGCATCCCGCGCGGCGTCTACCAGTTGTCCGTCACCAGTTCGGGTTTCGAAGACGCCCAGCGGCGTGTCGAGATTCGCTCGGCGGTGCCGCGGTCGGTCGAGATCGTGCTCGAAGTCGGGGCGGTCCGCGCGGAAGTCACTGTTGAAAGCACGGCTCCGTTGCTTGATTCGTCCAGCCCTTCCTACGCATTGCGCGCCGGGCGAGTTCGGCTCGATCAAACGCTCGGGACGACGCTGGGACGCAGCACGATCGATGTCGTCACCACGATGCCAGGATGGCTGGTCGAGGCGAACGCCGTGCTACATCCGCGAGGGTCCGAATACGACACGCAATATGTCGTCGACGGCATGCCGCTGTACGACAACCGTTCCATCGCCTTCGCGCCCGCCTTCGAGAACAGCGAGTTCGAAGCGGTCAGTGTTCTCACCGCCGGCATCCCCGCTGAGTACGGCCGGCGGTTGGGCGGTGTGATCGCGCTTGACACACGGAGGACGGGGCTTCGCGGCCACCGCTCCGAGCTAGGACTCCAAGGCGGAAGCTTTGGCACTTCGATTGGCTCTTTGTCGCATCGCTACGGCGCCAAGCGAACTGTCGTCTCGCTTGGCCTGCAGGGCGGACACACCGACCGCTACCTGGATCCCCCGTCGCTCGAGAACTTCAGCAACAAAGCCAGCTCGGCCGGGTTCAACGCCAGGCTCGAGCACGATCCGACCGACCAGGACCGGCTTTCGTTCTACCTGCGCTCGAACCGAACCGGCTTCCTGGTCCCGAACGACCTGCTTCAGCAGGAGGCCGGACAGCGTCAAGACCGGCGCTCGGGTGAGACCGGCGGGCAGGTCCACTACCAGCGGGTGTTTTCCTCTCGAGCGCTGGGGTCGCTTCGCGGGATGCTGCGAGACCTGGCGAGCGAGCTCTGGAGCAACGAGCTCGCGACGCCCGTTTACGTCCGGCAGGACAGGGGGTTTCGCGAGGGCGCGATCATCGGCGACCTCACCGTTGAGAGTGAGAGCCACACGTTCAAGCTTGGCGGCGATGTTCGCATGAACGACATTCGCGAACGGTTCCAGCTAGCCGAGCCGACTAAGCTTCCCGTGCTCGACCTCGATTTTCGCGACGAGCGGCGCAGTAGTGAGGTCGGGCTTTTCATGCAGGATCAGATCCGCGTTGGAAACTTCGCGGCCAACCTTGGGGTGCGTTTCGATCACTACCGCCTGCTCGTCGAAGACAACGCGCTCAGCCCGCGAGTGGCGTTGAGCTATTTTGTGCCTCGCGCCGGGCTTCAGCTCGTGGCGTCTTACGATCGCGTGTTTCAGCCGCCGCCGATCGAAAACCTGTTGCTGTCGAGTGCGGCTCCGACTCTCGGAATCGACGGCGTGGCCGGGGCCCTTGCCGTGCAAGCGAGCCGAGCCAACTTCTTCGAAGTCGGGCTGCACAAGGCCTTCGGGGACGTTCTGCGCCTTGATGTGACTCACTTCTGGCGAACTTTCCGGAACCCGATCGACGACGACGTCTTCTTGAACACCGGGCTGTCGTTCCCGATCACGCTGGACACGGCTCGCATCGAGGGCACCGAGGTCAGGCTCGAGTTGCCGAACTGGCGGCGGATCACTTCGTTTGTGAGTTACTCGAACATGCTGGGCCGAACGTCGTCGCCTGTCACCGGAGGGCTGTTCATCGCGGGGGGCGAGGCGGACGAGCTGCGTGAGAGGGTGCAACATTTTCCGATCACGCAGGATCAGCGCAATACGGTTGTGGCGCAGATGCGGTTCGAGCCCCACTCACGAGTTTGGGTGGCCTGGGGGGCCCGATATGGGAGCGGCTTGCCGGTCGAGCTCGACGAGGACGCTGCGGAAGGTGAGCAGCCCATTCCGCAAGCGATCCGTGACAGGGTGAACTTCGAGCGAGGCAGGGTTCGGCCGAACTTCAGCCTGGATCTGTCGTTCGGCGTGAAGTTCTGGGAGAAGGACCAGCGATCCGCGACCGTGCAATTCGACCTGCGGAACGCCACCGACCGACTGAACGTGATCAACTTCAGCGGACTCTTCTCAGGAACGGCGCTGGCCCCAGGACGCCAAGGGACAATCCAGCTAAAGCTCCAGTTCTAGCTGGCGCCCATCATGAGCCCCGAACGCGAGTGAGGGGTGCGGTGATTGACGACCCGGCGGGCGCCGCACCCCTCAGGGGCCGTGAAGAAAACCTATTGTCGCGTCGGCGCGCGGGAGCGCCAAGCGCACGCCAAGCTCAGCGCTGCCGAACGCCGCCCCTGCCGAAACCGCAACTTCTGCGCCTCGACTCCTGATTGACCGCCCAAGCGGCCCGGAAACGGTCGTTTCGGGCCGTTTCCCGGCCCTTTTCGCCCCCCCAACCGCCGCTACGCCGCCGCTTGCGCCGCCAGCCCGCACTCCGGCCCACGACGCCAGACCAGCCGGATCCAAGCCGCAATGTTGTACGCCAAAACCCCCCACAAAAGCTCCGATCGCGCCTTCCGCAGCCCTCGTACTCGAAACTTGCGCACCCCCAATCGCTCTTTCAACCAGGCGTTCGGAAACTCCGCCGTCTCGGACCGCTTGCGATACGCCGCCCGCCCACGCTCGCTCTCCATCCAGCGCCGATGTTTCGCCATCACCGCGTTCTCTTCGCTGCGGCTCAACGTTCGATGACCGCTCTTGGGGCAGCACTTGTGTCGCTGTGCGCATTCGCGACAATCAGATGCTTTTGCCTGATACTGCCGATATTTGCGCTTCCGCTTCAGCGACGATCGCTGATACGTCAAGGTCCGCTGGGCCGGACACAGAAACGTGTCCGTCGCCTCGTCGTAGATGAAAAACTTCGGCGCGTAGCGCGGCCCAATTCCCGCCGCTTTCAACGCCGCCTTCGAGCCCTTGTCCGGCGCCGGCGTCGCGTATTCGATTTCAGCGGCTGCCAGCGCCTCGATGTTGGCCTGGTTGGCGTAGCCCCCGTCCGCTAACACTTGCTTCGGGGTTCGCTCGAAGCGCCCTTCCACATCGTCCAGCGTCGGGGTCAGCTGGCCCGCATCGGAGGCGTTGTTGGTCAACTCCACGCCGACCACGATCTTCTCTTTGGCGTCGGTCGCCAGCTGCGCGTTGTAGCCGAGTCCCCAACCGCCGTTGGATTCGTGTTGCGGGCGCGCTTCC
Organism: Bryobacterales bacterium; assembly: GCA_965247515.1. Classification (GTDB taxonomy): domain Bacteria; phylum Acidobacteriota; class Terriglobia; order Bryobacterales; family UBA6623. The sequence continues at coordinate 6,056,469 of OZ252029.1, forward strand.
GGCTCGCTCTCGCTCACCCGCGCCTGGCGTCGTTGCTCTTCGTCGCGCTTGCCCGCTTCGACCTTGGGCAGTTCCTCCAGCGCCTGCTCCATCCGCTCGACTCGCTCCCGCAAGGTCCGCTTACGCGCCGCCTGACGCCGCCGATTCGAACCCTCGTCGTCGGCTTCTTCCGAGAGTTGACGCACCGCTTCGCGCGCTTGTTCGAGATGCCGCTCGAGCGTCGGACGCCTGCGTTGCGACCCGCCCGAAGCTTGCGCCCGGATCCGCGTGCCGTCGACGGCCACCTGCTCGAGATCCACCAGCCCCTCTTGACTCAGCAGCGCCAATACCTGTGTCAACAAGTTCTCGAGAGCTTTTGAGTGGAATACCCGAAAATCCGAAAGAGTGTGATGATTGACGACCGCCATGCCGCACAACCACTCCAACTCCGGCCGATAGCGGCTTTGACGCGCGATCTCACGCGCCGAGCTCATCCTTTCCGAATACGCCCAGATCCAGATCGCGACCAGCAACCGCGGATCCCATGCCGGCCGCCCGGCGGACTCCTTGCGGGTTTCCAGATGAGCAGCGAAGCCGGACAGGTCGAGCATGCCGCTCAGCTCCCAGATGGCGCGCACCAGATGGTCGGCCGGCACGAGCCGTTCGACGTCGATCGCGGCATAGGTGAATTGGTCGCGATTGGGCTGTCGCAGCTGCAGTTGGTCAACGGGCACGGCTTGGCGCGGCTTGGCGGGGCGTTGCTCGAGCTCGACTAAGACCTGTTGTTCGCCCATATAATAAGGGCGTTGGACGCCGCCGCCAAGTTATCCGAACATTCGTTTGCCCTCATGTTTTATCCCATTTTGATCCACTCGCGCCATTCCGAACCGCCCCAGGGGAGCTTCGGCGGCCACGACGGGTTTATTTCACAGCCCCTCACTCGCCTCACTCGCGTTCGGGGCTCATGGCGGTAGCGTCTGGTGTAGCATAGGAGGTCGCCGCCTTTGAAGTTCAGGCTGCGGGAGACCGAATGCGCCGTACCTTTTTCGTAGTAATGTGGGTCGTTTTCGCCCTGACCGCTGTATCGTGCGGCGGGGGCAGTGAGTCTGGGCCGCCGCGTGTCTTCGTAAGCATCGGAACCGCTCCTCCAGGAGGGGCGTTCTTCGTCGTCGGCAGCGCACTCGCCGAGGTGCTCAACGAATTCGGCGCAGCATTCGGCTGGAGCGCGACGGCGGAGTCGACCAGCGGATCCCAAGAAAACATCCGACGGCTCGATTCGGGCGAGATCGACCTCGCGATGTCCAACGCCGCGATTACCTACTTTGCGGTGCGGGGCGCGGACGGTTGGGAAAAAGCCTACTCCATGCGCGCGGTCATGACTCTTGCGCCGAACGTAGCGCTGTTCATTACTCCCGCCAACTCGGACGTCAAGACAATCGACGACCTGCGCGGCAAGCGCGTGGGCGTCGGGCCCGCCGGCGCCGGTTTTGAGTACTTTGTGAAGCCGTTGCTGGGCGCCCATGGCATTACCTATGAAGACTTTAGTCCCCTGAACGCGACTCAGACCGGGGCCGTCGATCTGATTGCGGACGGCTCCGCGGCGGCGGTTTTTGTAGGCGGGGCCGTGCCGACCGCGTCGATCACCCAGGCCTCGGCTTCCCAAGATATCCACTTCGTGCCCTACGGAGATGAAGCCAAGCAGAAGCTGATCGATGAGTATCTTTTCTTCCGTCCGGCCACGATTCCGGCCGAGACTTACCGCGGACAAACCGAGCCGTTCGAGGGTCTCGATACCGGCTCGATGCACCTGATCACTTCGGCTAATACCGACGAAGAACTCGTGTACAACATCACGAAGACCCTCTATGAAAACCGCGAGAGCGTGGTCCAGAAGCACGCGGCCGGGCGCGCGATCAACCCGAAGAACGTTGTGCGCGCCACGGGCACGGAGTTCCACCCGGGGGCGATCCGCTTCTACAAGGAGATTGGCATCTGGCCGTAGAGGGCGGAGTCCGTCAGCTTGTAACGCGCCTTTTATCGGTGGCGCTATGCGTGTTCACCCTTGTTCAGGTGAACTACCCGCTCCTTGCGCCGCAGCCACAGCTCGCCGTCTTTGCCCTATTGGGCTTGGTGATCTGCTTTCTCAACGTTCCCCTCCATCCCAAGCTCCGGGACAACGGCATCGCGCGCGCCAGTGATGTCCTGCTGGCGGCGCTCACGGCGGTTTGCTGTGGGTGGATTCTGGTCCAGAACGAGCCGTTTTTCAAAGAGTTCTGGCAAGACGGATCGTCGCTGGGCAACCGCGCGGGGTTCGAGACCCCCCAGGACATCGCGGTTGGGGTGCTTGGTCTGATCCTGGTGATCGAGGCTGCGCGCAGGTCGCTGGGTTGGACGCTGCCCATTCTCTCGGGGCTGTTCCTGATCTACGCCTTCGTTGGGCCCAGCGTGCCGGACTGGCTTTTCCCGCACCGTGGGTATTCGGTCGAGCGCATCGTCGCTCAGGCTTTCTTGCAGGCGCAAGGCACATTCGGGATCGCTCTCAGCGTCATGTTCTCGTACGTGTTCTTGTTCGTGATCTTTGGCGCCTTCTTGGGTGCGACGGGCGCGACGAAATTCATCATTGACTTCTCTCAATCAGTGTTCGGGGCCAGTCCGGGCGGGCCCGCCAAGGTTGCCGTCCTAAGCAGCGGGTTGATGGGGTCGCTTTCTGGCAGCGCGGTCGCGAATACGGCGACGACCGGCAGCTTTACGATCCCGATGATGCGCAGCGCTGGGTTCAAGGCCACGACCGCGGCCGGGATTCAGGCGGCGGCGAGCTCGGGCGGAGCGCTGATGCCGCCGGTGATGGGCGCCGGGGCGTACATGATGCTCGAGATTGTCGATCCGCCGGTCACGTATCTGCAGATCATCCGCGCGGCGCTGATTCCGGCGATTCTCTACTACCTGTCGCTGTTCTTGATCGTGCACTTCCATGCCCGCGGATCGGCCGGCGATCAAGCCCCTAAGCCCGAACCCAACCTAGCGGAATCGCGCATGGAGGGAGTCGTGTTCGCGACGGCGCTGGGGACGCTGATTCTGCTGTTGATTCTGGGCTATACGCCGTTCCGCGCCGTTTCTCTTTCGTTGCTGGCCATCGTTGTGGTCGGGGCGTTCAACGAGCGGACGCGGCTGTCGGCCAGAGACGTGATCGATGCTTTCGTCAAATCGTCGCGGGATGTGATTTCGTTGGTCGCCGCTTCGGCATCGGTCGGCATCATCATCGGAATCGTGACATTGACCGGGGTCGGCACCCGACTCCCGGCTACGATCCTGCCGCTGGCCGAGCAGAGCCTATTCTTGGCGCTCGTGCTGATCATGGTCTCGTCGATCGTGTTGGGCATGGGTCTGCCGTCGGCGGTTTGCTATTTGCTGCTTGCAACGCTGATCGGGCCGGTGCTGGGGAACCTTGGCGTCGTGCCGCTCGCCGCGCATTTGTTCATCTTTTACTTCGGGATGATGTCGATGGTGACGCCGCCGGTTGCGCTGGCCGGCTATGCCGCGGCATCGATTGCCGGCACCAACATCATGGCGACCAGCTTTGCGGCGTTTCGCTTTGCGCTGGTCGGGTTTACGCTGCCCTACATCTTTGTCTATCGGCCGGAATTGCTGATGCTCACGCCCGCGGGCGAGACCGCAAGCGTACTAGAAATGCTGGCGCCCGTTGCGATCGGGACGCTCGGCGTGGTGTGCTTTGCTTCGGGCATCACCGGGCAGTTGCGGAAGGCGCTATCGATGCCCCTGCAGCTGGCGATGTTCGCGGCAGCGGCGTTGCTCCTTGCGCCCGGGCCGACGGTTTCGGTGGCGGGTCTACCGGTTCCGGTGCTTGATGCGGCGGGGGTATTGTTGTTTGGGGCGATCTACTTGATGAATGGGCGAGGTAAGTAGGTTGAGAGCGAGTCTTCAATCGCTAGGCTAAACTGAGCTGAGCGAAGTTAATGTCTCAATCGGTCCACTACAAGGTTCGGCTCGCCACCCGAATTTGGCAGGACGGTGACGTTTGGCTAGCGTCCTGCCCTCAGCTCGACGTAGTTACTCAGGATGCCACGCGAGACGGCGCTTCCGCCGCCATTGCAGAAGCCGTCGAGGGCTGGTTCGAATCGTGCATCGAACGCGGGGTCCTCGAGGAAGCGCTACGCGAAGTTGGGTTCGTACCCGCCAATGGCGCACAGACGCGCGACTCAGCGGACAGCGATCAGGGCGCCTTCATCGAGATCTCCATTCCGGCGTTCGTTGCTGCGTAGCACCGGATCAATCCCTTGCGTCCCGTCGATTGGAAAGAACTTCGAAAGTTATGTGAGGCCGAAGGCTGCGAGCTCGCCCGCTGGCACGGAGATCATTACATCATGAAAAGGCCTGGGCTACTCCGGCCCGTGGTCATCCCGGCCAAACGCGATTTGAGAGAAGATGTTGTGCTGTCGGTCGGCCGGACGATTGGACTGAATCGCAAGGAGATCGAACGTCGGCTGTCTCGCAAGAAGAGGTAAGGATGACGCCACAGGCAAGACCCCGGAAATGGATTCCCCTACTCATTGGAGCTTTCGCGCTACTGTCGGTCGCGCCCACCTACGCGCAATGGAAGCCCGTTGACGACCGCATCATGACCCGCTGGGCCTCGGAGGTCTCACCCGACAACCCCTGGCCTGAATATCCGCGCCCGCAGATGCGCCGCGACTCTTGGCTCAATCTCAACGGGCTCTGGGACTACGCGATCACGTCGCGAAACGACTCGCGCCCGCGCCGGCCCGGGGGGAAAATCCTTGTCCCGTTCGCAATCGAGTCCGCACTTTCCGGCGTTGGCAAGGCCGTCACTCCCGACGACGCGCTGTGGTATCGACGCTCGTTCGAAATCCCGTCTGACTGGGCGGGCAAACGCGTCCGTCTCAATTTCGGCGCCGTTGATTGGGAGGCCGGCGTCTGGGTGAACGACCAAGAGGTCGGCGTCCATCGTGGCGGCTACACGCCGTTCTCGTTCGACATTACCGACTACCTGGTCGAGGGCAGCCAGAAGCTCGTCATCCGCGTCTGGGACCCGACTGACAGCGGCACTCAAGGCCGCGGCAAACAGGTTCTCGAACCCCAAGGGATCTGGTACACCGCCGTCACCGGCATCTGGCAGACGGTCTGGCTCGAGCCTGTTTCGGACCTTTCCATCACCAAGCTTGAGGTATCACCCTTCCTCGATGCCAAGGTCGTGCGGGTTCGTGCGAATCTGAACCGAGCGCCGAGAGGCGCCCGCCTAGCCGTCTCTGTGACCGACGGCGAACGGGAGGTGGCGTCGGGAGAGGTCGCCGCCGACCGGACTCTCGAGCTGTCCGTCCCGGACCCGAGGCTCTGGTCGCCCGATTCGCCGTTTCTCTATGACGTAACCGCGCGGCTCCTCCAAACCGGGGAAGAAGTCGACGTGGTCGAAAGCTACTTCGGCATGCGCAAAATTTCGATGGAGCCGGACGCGGAAGGCCGCATGCAGCTGCACCTCAACAACGAGGCCTTGTTCCAACTCGGCCCCCTCGACCAAGGTTGGTGGCCGGACGGACTCTACACCGCCCCCACCGACGACGCCCTGCGCTACGACATCGAAGTCACCCGCCGGCTGGGCTTCAACATGGCCCGCAAGCACGTCAAGGTCGAGCCGGCGCGTTGGTACTATCACGCCGACAAGTTGGGGCTCCTCGTCTGGCAAGACATGCCTAGCGCCTTTCTGAGCGGGCAGCGCGATGATCCCCACAGCCTCTACATCGACCCTTGGGCCGGGTCCGACGCCCCGAGGGACGGGGTTTCAGCGGCGCAATGGGAGGCCGAGTGGCGCGAGATCATTGACGAATTCCGGCACTTCCCGTCAATCGTGATGTGGGTTCCGTTCAATGAAGGGTGGGGGCAGTACGACACCGCCCGCATCGCCAAATGGACCAAGCAGTACGACCCGACCCGGCTGGTCAACGCCGCCAGCGGCTGGACCGATCGCGGGGTCGGCGATGTGTACGACACCCACATGTACCCAGGACCCGGCTTACAATCCGGCGGCCCGAACCGGGCCATGATTTTGGGTGAATTTGGCGGGCTCGGGTGGCCGGTCGAGGATCACCTCTGGTGGAACAAGCGCAATTGGGGTTATCGCACCTACACGTCGCGTCAAGAGCTCAACGACCGCTACGTCGAGGTTGTCGGCAACGTCATCGGGGTGCGCGCCCGTGGCGCGGCCGGGGCGATCTATACCCAAACGACTGACGTTGAAGGCGAAGTCAACGGCTTGATGACCTACGACCGCGCGATCGTCAAGCTCGACGCCGATCGGGTCAACGAAGTTCATGATCGGCTGTACGCCAAGCCCTCGGCTACGAGAACGCTGGCGCCGATTCTCGCCCAGTGGACCTACACGTTCGCAAAACCCGATGACGGCTGGGCCGCGGCCGACTTTGCGGCGGCCGGTTGGACGACGGGAAAAGCTCCGCTGCGCTCGTCACCCGATGACCAGTTCCCCAACGGGGACGTCTGGCCAGTCGAGCAGGATTCGATTTGGGCGCGGCGGGAGTTCATCCTCGACGACGTTCCCCAGATTCTGTGGCTCGAAGCGTGGCATTCGCTCTCAGCCGGGGCGGTCTACCTAAACGGGAAAGAAGTTTCCGAGCTGATCGGCCGGACGCGGCGCGAGTATCGCCATCAGAATCTCAGCGCCCATGTCGGGCTGCTCCGGAAAGGGAAGAACGTGCTGGCAATTCATGCGACGGTAGGCGACGCGAATCGCGAGACGCGGCGAGACTTCGACGCGGGGCTTTACACGATCGAGTGACATCGAACCGCTTGCTTACGCGCGCGTAAGGGGCCGCGAAAAAATCCCTAGGGGAGGGCGAAAGACGGGCGAGGCATGCCTCGCCCCTACAGACGATCGTTTGCTTTCAACGACGTAGGGGCTTGGCATGCCAAGCCCGCCTTGCCGGAATCGGATTGCCGACATTTTTTCACAGCCCCTAAGCAAGCGGTTGTTCGCTAGCCCTGCCGAACGCTTCTCTGTGTTAACTTGAAACTGTTATGGGCATTCCGAACGTAAAGCGCTACAGTATTGCGCATCCCGAGACCGGCGACCGCGCCGTTATCGCGGCCGTCCTGCCAAAGGGCTCAGACGTCAACGCTTATCTCGCCGACGCCACCAAGCGCTTCGATTGGAAGGCCTGGGACGAGCAGCAAGCGTCGCGGAACAAGGTTCGCGCCGGTCAGCAGAAACAGGTCCGCAGACGCTAGCCGCCTACCTCGGCAGCTCGAACGTCAGCGAGCCCCACCAGCTCTGCCAGTCGGCCCTTGGGTCGTCGTCAATTCTCTCCATCAAAACGGTCTTGATGAGCCACGCGCCGGAGTACTCGAGATTCAACGTCGCGCGGCCGTCGCGGTCGGTGCGCGCCTGTGGTTTGTCTTCGGGATCCTCGTGGGGGAAACCAACCACGAGCGCGTTGGCAAGTGGTTTTCCCCGAGAGAACACTCGGATCGGCAGAGAATCCCCGGGCGAAAGCTCGTAAGGGTTCACTTCTGCGATCAGCTCCACCGGGAACCCCATCACCCGCATTCCATCTTTGGCGTCGCCCGAGTCGCCGACTTGCAGTAGAGCCTTGGGACAGCGCGCGAACAGCTCCCTGCCCGGCTTGTCGGACTCGCCCCGAGACCGTCGCAGTTCCACAATCGAGTCGAGCCCCTCCTCGAGCAAGTACTCCTTGAACTTCTCGGGCTCGAGCTCGACGAAGGTCGAGGTGCTCTGGTACGCGACTAGGTGAAGGCCCGGTGCGTGCGTGCGGACCAGACCGGCGCGCTGGCCTTCGAAACCTGGGACCGGTTTGGCTTTCGCACCCGGCTCGAAGTGGAGAAATTCGACGATCCGGCTTGTGTAGCGGGGTAGCTCATCTCCTTGATACGCCATGCCTACAAAGAAAGTGAGCGGGACGACCTCGTTGGCCTGTGGGCGGAAGGTGTCGGGTTCGATCCAAAACTCGTGGGCGAAGACTGGCGTCGCCAGAAGAGCCGAAAGAATGGCGTAGCAAGCTACGCCCCTACAGCGGACCTGCACATCTTCTGCCTTGTAGGGGCGTAGCTTGCTACGCCCGCCCTGCGAGGTGGCCATCATGGCCACTTTAGGATACAGTAAACAGCATGACGACCTGGGCGGTAAAAGATGCAAAAGACCGATTCAGTGAAGTTATGGACAATGCCAGGTCCGACGGACCTCAATTGATAACTCGACGAGGCAAGGCGCACGTCGTCGTCGTGTCGGCGCGCGATTACGAACAGCTCAAGCCGGAGAAACCCAGCTTCGGGGAGTTCCTGCTTTCCGGGCCAAATATGGACGGCCTGGACCTCGAACGGTCCAAGGACACCGGTCGCGAGGTGGAATTCTGAGCTACCTAGTTGACACCAATGTGATCTCGGAGATCCACAGCGCGCGCTGTGATCCGAACGTGGCGGCATGGATCACTCAGTTTGGGGACGACGTCTACCTAAGCGTTCTGACGCTCGGAGAAATCCAAAAGGGTATCGCGAAGCTTCGTGGTCGGCAACCTTCCAGGGCCGTCGGTCTTGAAAAGTGGCTCACCCGAGTGGAGACCGAGTATAGCGGTCGGGTAATACCGTTGGGGCCGGCCGAAGCGAAGTGCTGGGGGGAACTGTCCGCCCCCCAGAGCCGCCCCATCGTTGACGCTCTAATCGGCGCCACGGCCCTGGTTCACGGGCTCACCGTCGCCACTCGGAACATCGGCGACTTCAGCGTAATGGGAGTTCCGACCGTGAACCCTTGGGCCGACGCAGAGTAATCAAGCCCCTTCCGGCTGGTCGTTCGCCCGCTTTTTCCAGCGGTAAGCCTTCACCGAGTTTCTCCAGAAGTATTTTTCTTGGAGCATTCGTGGCTTCTCGGCGACGTATCGCTGCACCACACCCAGCACCTTCGGGTAAGGGCCCAACGGCTCTGAGTTCGGCCAATCGCTGCCGTAGAGCACCCGATCCTCGCCGAACGTCCCCCACATCTCGTCCAACTTGGGGCGATAGACCTCCAAGTCATCGGGGACTCGGTCGCCAATCTTCCGCAAGACCGCCGACACCTTTACGTAGACGTTCGGCCGCGAGCCCAGCGCACGCATCGCCGCGTGATAGGCGTCCCGCTCGGGCCCGGCGGGCGGCTCGGGAAGCTTCGGAAGATGATCGAGCACCACGCGCAGGTCTGGGACCTGATCCGTCAAGCGCACAACGTCTTCGAGAGCGTCCACGCTCGGGTTCGCCGTGTCGAGCGTCAAGCCGCGATCCGCCAGGCGCTTCACCCCTTCGATGAATGCCGGTTTCGCAACGGCCTCGCGAAGATTTCTTCCCCAGAGATACCCGTAGCGAATTCCCAAGTACAGCGGACTGGCAGCGAAGCGCTCCAATTGGCGCGGGAACTCCGGCTTGTCCGGCTCGAGGTTCCCGACCATGCCCACCATGATCAGATCTTGCTCGATCACGTCGAGCACCCACTGGTTGTCCTCGAATAGAGGGCTGGAGTGAACCCCAAGCGTGAGACAGTCGAAATCGGGACAGGTTACGATTCACCGCAAAACGCTTGCCTTCTTCGCTGTATCGTCGCACGCTGGTCCTAGCCGGGGAAGCGGAAGCGGGCTCTGCTGGAGAGCAACCCGCCAAGGAATACCCGGCCGCAAACTCATCAAGACGATGAGCGCCGGGGGCGGCCGCCAAGGTCGCTCCCGGCTTCTCCAACGCCGGCGATGTCTCCCTGCCCGCCCAGGGCCCATCGGATTGATAGATTTGCCTATGCCTCTCAAAACTCATACTTCGGATTCCTCGCTGCTGTTGCCGCCGGCCGCGCCAGCGCTTCAAACTCCGCCGGCGGACGATATCCCAACGCCGAATGCAGCCGGCGTTGGTTGTAGATCTCATCAATGAACTCGCCGATCGATGCGCGCGCCTCGTCAAGCGTGCGATAACGCTGCAACCAAACCTCCTCCGCCTTCAACGTCTTCATGAAACTCTCCGCCCGCGCGTTGTCGTAGGGGTTGCCGCGGCGGCTCATCGAGATGATCGCGCCGTGCTGCTCCAGCAGCTCGACATAGGCGCTCGAAGCGTACTGTACGCCTTGGTCGGAATGATGCATCCACCCCGCGGCAGGGCGTCTGAGCTCGAGCGCATCGCGCAACGCCCCTACAGCCAGCTCAGCTTTGAGCGTCGTCCCCAGCCGCCAGCCGACCACGCGTCGCGAGTAGGCGTCCAACACCACGGCGAGGTAGACGAACGCCTCGCGCAAGCGAATGTAGGTGATATCGGATTGCCACAACTGATCGACGCCGTCCACATTCAGGTGCGCCGCTAGATTCGGATAAACAGGTAAGAAGTGGTTCGAATCCGTTGTTAGCACGAAGCGCCGCTTGAGTACCGCCAGCAAGTTGTCCTTACGCATCATCCGCAGGACCTTTTTGTGATTGACGAGGAAGCCTTGGCGGCGCAGCTCGGCCGTCACGCGGCGGTAGCCGTAACGACGATTCTCGAGCGAAATCCGCTGCATGCGGTCACGCAATTCCATGTCGCACTCGGCGGGCGACGACACGGCGAGCCGGCGATAGAACCCGGCGCGATTCACGCGTCCGAGCTCGCAGGCGTGTTCGACGCTGAGCGAGCCTTTGGCGCTGATCTGCTCGACGATGGAGTAGATCCGCTCGCGCCACCGGCGTCGTTGGTCGGGGCTGCGAGGTTCAAGGCGCGAAAGGCTTGTCCGAAAAAATCGAGCTCTGCGGCTTGTTTGCCGAGCAGTCGTTCGAGCTCTGCGATGCGTTCGTCGCGCGGATCGCGAGGGATCTTGGGCGGCGCCGAGCGGCCGGGTTTCGGCCGGCCTCGCCGCCGGCTCAAGCCGTTGACGCCTTCCTGGCGATAGGCGTCCCGCCAGCGGTACAGCAGGCTGCGCTTGACGTCCAACTCGCGGCTTAGCGCTGTGCCGCTCTGGCCGGCTAGGAGCCGCCTGGCGGCGGCTTCCTTGAACTCCACCGTGAACTCCCGCGGCTTGCGCGGCTTGAGACTTTCCATCCTGGACTCCTTTCCATTCGCTGAAATTCGTCCCGAATTTCAATGTCTCATTTTTAGGGTTCACTCCAGGCTGCACTCGACCTCGATTGCCCCGACGACCGCGAGCCCTTTGATCTCGCTCCGCAAGCGATCGGGTAGGGTCTTTTTGTAGATCAGCTTGTTCGTCTTGGGCGGCCACGGAATACCGCCCGGCCGGGTAGGATCGTAGAGATGAATGTGGGTATCCAGGATGGGGACGGCGGACTCCGCGGCTGTGAGCGTTGCCGCGGCGGCGGCGCCTAGGAAGGTACGTCGTTGCACAAGGATTAGCTTACCGCGCTACCATATTCTGAACCCCGCGCCCTGCATGAATAATTGCCATTTTCGAATTGGTGTCGGCATCCTCGCCTTTGCAGCCGTTACTTTCGCCCAACAGCCCTCCGAGGACGTTCCAACCGTCCGAGCAACGCGGGTGGATACTGCACCGGAGTTCGACGGGTTCGTAAACGAAGCTTTCTGGGACGCCATCGCCCCCGCAACCGACTTCATCCAACAAAATCCCGACGAAGGCCAGCCCTCCACCGAGCGCACCGAAGTCCGCATCGGCTTCGACGACCAGAACCTCTACTTCGGAATCATCTGCTTTGACCGTGAGCCCGAAAACATCGTGGTCACGCAAAACCGCCGCGACGGCGCCCTCGACGACACGGACTCGATCCAGCTACTGATCGACGCCTACAACGACGGGCAGAACGCCTTTATCTTCGGCACCAGTCCGGCCGGAGTCGAATTTGACGCGCAGGTCACCAAGGCCGGGCAGTCACGCGGCGGCGGCGGCGGACCCGCGCGTGCGGGCGGCGCGGGGGGCGGCGGCGCCCAGCGTGGCGGCTCGAGAGCGTTCAACCTCAACTGGGATGCGGTTTGGAAAGTGCAGTCCCAAATCACCGGCCGCGGCTGGGAGAGCGAAATCATCATCCCCTTCAGGACGTTGCGTTACAGGCCCGGCCAAGACCAGACCTGGGGGCTCAACATTTCCCGCAACATCCGGCGCCGTAACGAGCTGTCGTTCTGGTCTCCGGTTTCCCGGGCGTTCGAGCTCACGCAAGTCGAGCTGGCGGGCTCACTCACGGGCCTTGAAACCAAGAGCAACCGCAACCTCAAGCTGCTCCCCTACGTGATCGGCGGAGTCACGCGGAACTTCCGCCAGGCCGAGAATCGCACCGACCGCGAGATCGGTGCCGGGCTCGACATCAAGTACGGCCTGACGCCGGGCCTGACGCTCGATGCCACGTTCAACACCGACTTCGCGCAAGTCGAGGTCGACGATGTGCAGATCAACCTCACTCGCTTCGACCTGTTCTTCCCGGAAAAGCGGCCGTTCTTCCTCGAGAACTCCGGATTTTTCGAATTCGGCACTCCCCAAGAAGTCGAGATCTTCTTCTCACGGCGGATCGGCATCGATGACAACCGCCAGGAAGTCCCGATCGACGCGGGAGCGCGGATCAGCGGCAAGGTCGGCAACTACCAAGTCGGTTTCCTCAACATGCAGACCCGCGACGTTGAGGGCCGCTCGCCCGCGAACAACTACGCCATCGCCAGGGTCAGCCGCGAGTTCCCCAACCGCAGCTCGATCGGGGTGATCGGCGTCAACCGCCAGACCATGGGAAACTCCCTCGGCCGTGGTGAGTACAACCGCACTTTCGGCGCCGACGCAAATATAGGCATTGGCAAGTACGCCAATTGGTCCAATTACATCGCCGGAACCCGCACGCCCGGGCTCGTTGGAGGCGGGCGCGCGGGCTCGAGCTTGTTCGAATACGACGACTCCACGCACCAGTTCAGCGTTGGCTACACCGAGGTTGGCGAGAATTTCAACCCCGAAGTGGGCTTCGTCCGGCGAGTCAAATTTCGCAAGCCGCGCGCCTTCTATCGCTACACCCACTACCTAGAAAACAGCCCCGTGCGCTCGATCGAGCCGCATGCCTTCGTTCAGAACTGGTACACCCTGGGGACAAACGAGAAGGAGTCCGGATTCGAGCACTACCACATCGACTCGCGCTGGCAGAACGGCGGCCGCCTGGGAATCGCCCGTAACCGCAACTTCGAGCGGCTCGACATCCCGTTTACCGTCTTCCCTGGCGTCGACGTTCCTGTCGGGCGATATCAGTTCGACGAGACCATCGCGAACTTCGCCAGCGACCCCAGCGCGACCTTCTTCGGCGGCGGCAACTTCGCGGTCGGGGACTTCTATCACGGCAAGATCAAGAGCCTGAGCCTGAACGGCGGCGTCCGCAAGGGGCAGAACCTGACTTGGACCGTCACCTGGTCGCGCAATTATATTGACCTACCGACCGACGAATTCCACACCGACCTCGCCAGTCTGCGGTTCAACTGGTCGTTCACGTCGAAGAGTTTTCTACAGACGCTAAGCCAGTACAGCAACCGCACAAATCAGATCACGCACAACATCCGGCTGGGGTTGTTGTCGACCTCGAGTACGGGGCTGTTCGTTGTTTACAACACCGGGACGAGTACAAGGGATTTCTTGGACCCGCACGGAGTCGACCGGCGGCTGGAGTCACAAGCGTTCTTCATCAAGTTCAACCACTTGTTGGATTACTAGAGTCGTTTAAAAGATGGACAACAGAGCCCCGGACGGGAGTCCGGGTCCGGACGCTGGGGACCCTGGACTCCCGTCCAGGGCTCTGTTGTCGAGACTGCCGGCGACAGACTAGTTGCCGACCACGTCCCCGTCCGCGGTCAAGAAACGAAGCTCCCCGAACCCCAACTCATCTACGCCCTTGGCGACCTTCTCTTTGTCACCGACCACGATCCAGACCATCCGATCCGGCATCACGGTCTTCTTCGCCGCGGCCGAGATCTCGTCCAGGCTCAGCTCGCTCACCTTGCTGGGATAGGTCTCGTAGTAGTCTTCCTCGACCCCATAGACCAAAATCTCGCGCATCGCCCCAAGCAACGACCGCTTCGTCTCAAACCGCCCTGGCAGACGCAGCGTCTGGTTCGCCTGAGCCTTCTTCAGCTCCTCAGCGGTCGGGGGACGCTCACCCAGAATCTCCCGCAGCTCCTTGTCCATCTCGATGATCGACTCTTTCGTCTTGTCGGTCTGAACCGGTGCATAACCAAGGAACAGCCGCTGCCCCTGTGCATCGAGGAACATCGACCGCGCCCCGTAGGCCCAGTGCTTGTCTTCGCGCAAGTTCATGTTGATCCGCGAGGTAAAGGTCCCACCGAGGATCGCGTTCATCGTCTCGATCGCGATCTCGTCGGGGTTATTGGTCGGCGGGGCCACCAAGCCGGCGATGATGATCGACTGCTCGGCCCCCGGCTTGTCGACCATGTAAACGGTCCGCTTCTCCGGCGCCGCAACCTTGTCGAGCTTCTTCACGGGGACCGCCGAGGAGTCGGCCCAATCCGCCAGCTCGGCATTGAGTTTGTCCACGATCTTGTCGAGCGTCGTGTCGCCGGCAACCGTCAACGTCGCGTTGCCGGGTTGGAACCAGGTCTTGTGGAACTTCTCGAGGTCGGCACGGGTCAGAGCCGAAACCGCCTCCTCGGTTCCGCTCCCTGTCAGCGGCGCGCCATAGGCGTGCTCGGAACCAAACACCAGCCCCGGCAAGAGCCGCAACGCAATCGAGAAGGGCGTCGACTTTTCCTGCTGAATCCGTGCCAACTGCTGCTTCTTGAGCCGCTCCAGATCTTTCTCAGGGAACGACGGGTTGAGAATCACGTCCGCAAATATGTCGAGTGAATCCGCCAAGTGCTCCTTGAGCGCGGACAGGCCAACCGTGCAGGTATCGAGCCCCGCCCCCGCAGACAAGTTCGCCGCCAAGTTGTCGAGATCCTCGCTGATCTCGAGCGACGTGCGAGTCTTTGTCCCCTCGTCGATCATCGCCATCGCCAGGCTTGCCGTACCGGGCGACGCGAACTGATCAGCGGCGTAGCCGGCGTTGACGATCAAGCTCAACTCAACGGTCGGAACCTCGTGCCGCTCGGCCAAGATCACTTTCAGTCCGTTCTTCAATGTGGCCCGTTGCAACTCCGGCAAGTCCAGGGTCGGGTACCCGCTCACGTCGGGGAGCTTCGTCCGATCCGCCCCAGGCTTGCTCTCGGTAAACTGCGGATATGGGTGGACCTCAAGGGCGTACACGCCGTCGGTAAGCCATTTCTCAGCCGCGAGTCGAAGGTCTTCCGCGGTGGCCTCCTGGCCCCAAGCCAAAGTCTTCTTGTAGTAGTCGGGCGAGCCGCCATACACCTCGTTTTGCGCGAGGATGTCGGACTTCCCGCCGAAGCCGCCGATGCGTTCAACCCCGCGCACGAACCGCGCCCGATTGCGCGTCTTGATCTTAGCCAGCTCCTCTTCGGTGGGCCCCTCTTTGATGAACCGCGCGAGTTCCTCGTCCAGAGTCTTTTCGACCGCCGCGAGGTCCCCGCCCGGGTGCGCTGTGCCGGCAATCGTCACCTGGCCGCTGATCTCGCGCCCGTAGATCGAAGCTCTCACCGCCGTGGCGATTTGATCTTCGTATACGAGCCGCTTGTAGAACCGCGACGTCTTGCCAAGCGCGAGAACATCGGTCGCCAAGTCAAGATGAACCGCCTCGCGTGTGCCCCAGTTGGGGACGTTCCAGACTTTGTAGATTCGCGCCTGCGGAACACGATCCTGGACCGTCTGCCGGTGACTCCCCTGCCTCTTCGCGATCCAAGCGCGCTGATGCGGCACCGGCTTGCCCGCGGGAATATCGCCAAAATACTTCTCGACCTTCGCCTTCGCCGTTGCCGCGTCGATGTCGCCCGCAATCACGATCGTCGCGTTCGCCGCCCCGTAGTAAGTCTTGAACCACTCGTGCACATCGTCGAGCGAGGCCGCGTCGAGGTCCTCCATCTCGCCGATCACCGTCCAGGAATACGGGTGATTCGCCGGGAACGTATTTTTGATGATCAGGTCGGACGCAATCGCGTAGGGCTGGTTTTCGCCCTGACGCTTCTCGTTCTGGACAACGCCGCGCTGCTCATCGAGCTTGCCTTGGTCGATCGCACCCAACAGATGCCCCATGCGGTCCGACTCCATCCACAGCGCGATGTCGAGCGCCGGCGTCGGCACATTCTGGAAATAGTTCGTGCGGTCGTTATTCGTCGTGCCGTTGAGATCGGTGGCGCCGACGCGCTCCATAGCCTGAAAGTAGTCGTCGTTGAAGTTCTCAGAGCCGTTGAACATCAGATGCTCGAACAGATGGGCGAAGCCGGTTTTGCCACGCTTTTCATTCTTCGAGCCGACGTGATACCAGACGTTTACCGAAACAATCGGAGCCTTGCGATCTCCGTGGACAACCAACGTTAGGCCGTTGTCGAGGACGAACTTTTCGTACTCGATCTCAATGCTGTCCGACGGAGTAGCCGCGACGGCCAGCGGAACCGCGGCGATAAGCAGTGCTGAAAGTAAGAGCCATTCCGGGCGCGTAAGTGTATTGACGAGGGTAAGGTGAAAGTCCATAAGCTCCGCTCATTATACGGAGCGAGCGCCCGACGCCCGTTCGGCCTGTAGTCGGCGCGTACGTGCGGTGTTCTCTCCGAGCACCCTGCAGCAGCGGGGTGTCTTCAGCTTACGGTAGCGACGGTCGCCCGGGTTCTGGGAAGACACCCCGCTGACGCAGGGTGCTCGGAGAGCGCGCTACAGCGGCAGGTTCGCCGGGGTACAATGCCGGCCATGCCACTACGGCTCGATCGTCGAAAATTCTTCGCAGCCGCCGCCGGCGCCGCCCTGGCCGGGTGCTCGGAATCCGGCCCCGTCGCTCCTCGCCCCCCCAACGTCCTGTTCATTTTCGACGACCAGCTCCGCGCCGACGCCTGTAGCGTTTACGGCGGCGTCAACATCGCCACGCCGAATATCGATAAGCTCGCCTACCAGGGCGTGCGCTTTACCAACGCCTGGTCGACGTACCCGCTCTGCACGCCCTACCGCGGGATGCTGCAAACCGGGCGCTACCCGACCCACTCGGGGATCTTCTGCAACTGGACCGAAACCAATACCAAGCTCAATCGCCGCTCCCTGGCCCACGCTTTCGCCGGCGCCGGATACCAGACCGGCTTCATCGGTAAGTGGCACCTGGCCGCCGGCGCCCGAAAGTTCGAGGACCTCTACGTCGACCCCTACAACGGCGACTACGCCAAACGCGCCGCCGACGGCGACCCCTTCCCCAACCCCGAATTCGTTCCGCCCGGCCCTGCACGGCTAGGCTACCAACACTGGGAGGCCTACAACTTCCACGTCTCGTTCAATAACTACTGGTTCTACCGCGATGAGCCCGAGAAGATCTTTTCGGACAAGTACGAGACCGACACCGAAACCGATCAGGCGATCGCCTACATGGACAAGCACAAGGGCGACAGCCAGCCGTTCTTCCTGATGGTCGCGCCGCACCCGCCCCACAACCCGTTTCGCGCCTCGCACAATCCGCCTGGATATCTCGAGCAGATCCCCGAGGAGCCGCACTACTCGCCCAACGTACCCGAGGATCACCCGCGTCGAACCGACCCGTTCGAGTACCGCTGTTACTTGGCGATGTGCAAGAACGTAGACGACAACGTTGGGCGCATCCTCGACTATCTCGACACCTCAGGGCTCACTGACGACACGATTGTGGTGTTTACGTCCGACCACGGCGACCAGCACGGCTCGCACAACCGCATCAACAAGATGGCGCCGTACAACGAGTCGGTGAATGTGCCATTGATTGTGCGCTGGCCCGGACGCGTGCCGGCGGGGTCGATTCGTGAGGACTCCTATACCGGGCTCGACCACTTTCCGACGCTATGCGCACTGGCCGGAGTGAGCGCGCCTGACGACTTGGACGGAGTCGACATGAGTAACGCCGTCTTGGGCGGCGGCGTCGTCGATCGGCCGCCGGCATTGATGATGAACTACTCCTCGCATTGGGACTACTTTCAGACGCAGACGCTCTGGCCGGAATGGCGCGCCGCCCGCGACCCGCGATACTCCTACGTCAGGTGGCTGAGCGGGGAAGAAGAGCTTTACGACAACTCCGCGGATCCCTACCAGATGCGCAACCTGGCGAAGGATGACCTCCCTCGCATGAACGCGATGCGCGAGCAGATGCGAGGGCTGCTGGCCGACGCTCACGACGAATTCCTTCCTGGGACGGCGTACGCCGAATGGTTCGACTCCCAGCGGAACCTTGTTCGCAACGCACTAGGGCCCGCGCCTCGATGATTAGTCGTCGCCAATTCATCGTGGCGGGGGCCCTCGCCTCCCCTTGCTGACCTCAGACGCCTCAGGCCGAGTGGATTCATCTCGCGCCCAGTCGGTGATGGGCCGTGAACGCCACATGCAGGCTCGGCCGGACGATGTCGGCTACCCCATGCGCGCGATCCGGACCCACGACTACCTCTACATTCGCAACTACGAACCTGATCGCTGGCCGAGGAATTGTACGCCGTCAGGCAAGACCCCTATCAGCTACGCAACCTTGCCGATTCGCATCCGGCGATCAGGATGGGCCCAAACGGTCGCCACATCGAAGGAGCACCGCTGTAGCATAGGGCCACCAGCTTGAAGAACCCGCTCCCTTGCGGTCGCGGCTCTGACGCCGTGGGACAAACATTCGACTCGCTACGTCAGAGCCGCGACCGCAAGGGAGCGGGTTCTTCAATGCCCGGATACGTCATCGGATGCCTGAATGCCGCTACTTCGCCGGCGCCATGTTGCGGATCGCGGAGATCCTCCAACCCTTCTCACTGTCGACACAAAGAAACGTACTCCACATTCGCCGATCGGCCGCCCCGTTGGTCCCCAGGATCACATAGCGCGCATCCGCCAACGCAACGCCCTTGGACACGAACCGTACCGTCTCCACCGTAATCGTCCGTGACCCCGGGTTCTGCGCCGAGCTCCCGAGCATCCCCTTGACGAGCGTCTCTCGCCCACGACGCCAAATTCCACTGGAAACCAGCTGGTCGGCGTCATCGGTGAACAACTGGTCAATCGCCGCCGGATCGCGACTTTCTCTCGCCGCCGAATATTTGGCAACCAGGTCCTTGACGGACTGCTCCTGGTCGGCCGCAAACGCGGGCAATCCGGCCAAAGCTAACGCAAGCGCCAAAATCTTCATGCTGTTCAGTTTAGCTGTCTGCGACGCCAAACAATTTCCCGACGGCAGGCGACCCCCAGGGGGAGTATACTTGTGAGCGTCCGCCTGGAGATACCCACCACCATGAAACGATTCGCCATTCCGCTGCTACTCGCGGCAGTTTTCGTCACCGGCATTCAAGCCGCCGCCCATAAGGAGCGCATGTACAACACCGTCAAGACGAAGCTTGCCGAGGGCAAGAAAGTCATCGGCGGCACCGTTACGACCTCGGACCCCAACATCTACTGCTCGATGGCCAACTCCGGGTTCGATTTCCTCTGGATCGAGATGCAGCACAGCCCGCTCAACTACGAGCAGGTCGCGCGCATGATCTGGGCCTGCAAAGACGCCCCCGCGATCCCGTTCATCCGCATTCCCGATGCCACCGAAGGCGACATCCAAAAAGCGATGGACATCGGCGCCCTCGGCATCATCGTGCCGATGGTCGACACCGTCAAAGAAGCCCATGACACAATTAAGTACGCGAAGTACCCTCCCACCGGCAGGCGTAGCCAAGGCGGCGGCCAGTACCGCAGGGTGTGGGGCTCCGATTACCGCGAAACGATCAACAACAACCTGATGATCGTCATCATGATCGAGAATCAAGAAGGCATTGACATCGTCGACGACATCGCGAAGATCGACGGCATCGACGTTATCTTCGCGGCCAGCGGCGACATCGGCAGCTTCAGCGGTTGGGAGCGCACCGACCCGCGCTACATGAAGCTGATCGACTCGATCAAGGAGGACACGCTCAAGAACGGCAAAGTCCTAGCGGGGCCGTCGGCGTGGACCGACAAGGAAGGCTTCACGTTCTTCCAGGGACCCTCGGAAGGCTCGCTGATCAGCAGCGGCGCCAAAATGGCCTTGACCGCAACCGACAAAGAGGACGTGGCCACTGGGGACGAAACGCGATAACGTGCCTGGCGTGCCTGGCGGGTCCGATCGACCGAGAAGCTGCGCGCCGGCGCCGCCTATGGGATCCATAATCGCACTGGCGACCTGGCTGCGCTACGTCGCGCCGTCCAACACTATCGCCTCGCCCGCGCGGCCTGGAAGCAGGTCGTCGATGTAACCGAGAAACCTTACCAGGCCGACCTCAGCTACGGTCTGCGCACACCTGAGAGGCCACTGGAAAGACCGTCTCCCGGCCATCGACGTGGACCTGGCCGACATGGAGCGGTTGCCGCCGGCTCCGGCCCAGGCACGGCCGCGTTGCGAGCGCCTGCCGCCGGCATCGTTCCAGGCGGGCAAGCAGGCGCCGATAAGATACGGTGATTCTCGCTGTCGCGCCCGACACGCTCGCAGACATTGTGAAGATGACTCCGAAGGTGGAATCGCAAACCAACAGCAAATTGACGATCACCCTATTGAGCGACGCGGAACATCAGGTCATCGATCGTTATGGACTGTTGAACGAGAAAACTGCCGGACGCGCCCGTCAGCTACCGCATCCAACGACCTACGTCATCGATAAGACTCAATCGATTCGTTGGAAGTTCACCGAAGTTGACTTCAAGATCCGGCCGACCAACCAGATGATCCTGACCGAGATCGGCAAGCTGCCGTAAGGCTGGATCGGCGTTCGTCGGAGCCGCGACAGCCGTTAAGTGAAGAGTATTGGGGCCGGCGAAGCCTCAGCGCACCTCGAACGCGACTTCGAAATCTTGCCTGTGCTGCTCCTGGATAATGCCAACGACCTGTAGCTCGCCGGATTCATAGAGGTCTTGGACTGCGTCGTGCCACCCTGGGCACGTGTTTGCGGCAACCCGCTCACCAAGAAGCGAATACATGCAGCAGCGTCTTCTTCCCACGGAACCCAGCGACCGCCGACGGACGGCCGCCTTCGAGCGAGGGCAGGACCAAGCTCGGGAACGGCAGGCCTTCTTCGATTCTCACGTCGGCGGGAGTCGTTACCTGCTGCTCGGAGCCACACGCCGAGATCATCAGGGCAAATACGGGGGCAAGAAGTCGTGCCATGGCCAATATAGTATCGGCTCGACGACGGCGCGATCCAACGATTCCTGGACGGCGCGCAATTCTTGAGCAGCGACGTCCGCACGGCTCGGAACCATGAGCTAGTCTAATCGTGGGAATCACGGACCAGGATTTTGTACTTGCCGATCGACTCGATCACTTCCGACATGGCGCCATCATAGTCCCGCACACTAAGGTCGTTGGACGGAGCCGTCGAGTCTGCGTTGCTCGCCCCGGTTGCGCCCTGGAGTCTGATACGGGAACCTCGCTGCGGCTCGCTCGTCCACGTCGACGCCCAGCCCCGGCTTGTCGTTCGAATACATGTACCCCCCCCGCAGCTCCGGCGCCCCGGGGAAGACTTCACGTACCTCGTCGGAAAAGTAGTTTTGCTCCTGGATCCCAAAGTTCGTCGTCGCCAGATCAAGGTGCATGTTGACGGCGTGACCGACGGCCGACACATTTCCCGGCCCGTGCCAGGCGGTGCGCACGTTGAAGAACTCGCAGCAAGAGGCCATCTTGCGCGCCATGTTCAGACCGCCGATCGCAGAAATATGGGCGCGCATGAAATCGATCTGACGGTTCGCGACCAACGGCAGCCACTCCTGACGATTCACGAACAGCTCGCCCATGGCGATCGGAGTGGACGTCTGTTGGCGCATGATCTTGAACCAGCCGACATCCTCCGGGGCGAACGGGTCTTCCATGAAGAACAGCCGATAGGGCTCCAGCAGCCGCCCTAACTGCAGCGCCTGCGCCGGGGGGACCCGCTCGTGCACGTCATGCAGCAACTCGACGTCAAAGCCAAGCTTCGAGCGCAAGTACTCGAACATCTTCAGCGTATTGTTCACGTAAGGGGTCGGCTCGTAGACCGGGGACGGGCGGACTCCCTCCGGCCGCATTCGCCGCACCTGCTCTTCGGTGTCGGCTGAAGCCCCGTAGCCGGAGTAGCCCGGAGTCGCTGCCTGGACGCGCACGTGTCGGTAACCTTGCGACATCCACTCGCGCGCCTTATCTTCGACCTCTTGAAAATCACGGCCGCTGGAATGTGCGTAGAGCGGAACGGCGGCTCGCGCCTTGCCGCCCAGCAGCTGGTACACCGGGACGCCCAGCCGTTTGCCAAGGATGTCCCACAGCGCTCCGTCAATCCCGCTGAGCGCATTGTTGAGCGTGACTCCGCTGCGAAAGTACGAAGCGAGATAAACAGACTGCCAGATGTCTTCGATCTCGTCGCAGTTGCGTCCGAGGATATACGGCCCGATGTGCTTCTCGATGGCCGCGGCTACCGCGTAGGGACGTTCTTGGTGAGTGGCGCAACCGACGCCGTAGAGGTCGGGCTCGTCGGTGATGATCTTGACGACCACGAGCTGGCTGCCGGCCGGCTGGGTTTGGATCACCTTGACCTCTTTGATTTTCGGCGGCGGCATGCCCCGCCTTGCCGCGGACTGAGCCGCGGCCAAGGGCCCGGGAGCCGCCAACAGGCCCGTTCCGGCCAAAGTCTTCAGTGCGCCGCGTCGATCCATGGTTTCCCTCCTGTAGTCGCGGCTCAATCATGACCGCTTCCGGGGCTGCGCGCAAGTAGCAGAGTTCAGGGGGGTGCGCGACAAATTTGTGACTGCCGGCGGCGCTTGGCCGAACAATCATAGCCCCGGGATTCATCCCGGGGTTCAGAAAGCGGCCGCTGCGCGACCCAGACCCGAATGTCGGAAGAAGGGCGCCTAGCGGGTCTGAACAGCCCAGCACCTAGGTAACACTTTTCCCCAACCACATAGGTAACAGTTTAAGGGTTGAACCAAGAGAAGGTTCTTTGCACGAAACCCTTCCCGGAAACGCTCGGGGGGCGCCGGGGGAGCGAGCCCGTAGGGCGAGCGGAGGAGGCGCCCCCCGAGCGTTTCCGCCGCAGTCGGTGCTCCCCCCTGCCCGGCCGCGGGCCCTCGAATAGGCTACGCTCGAGCCAGTCCAGCTCCAGCGGCCCAAACCAGACCGCCCAGCCGTGCTCATGCTCTTCCAGGCCCACCGTCTCGCCCGCCAGCGTCTCGCTGAGAAACAACTGACGCCCCAGCAACCCAATGTCGCCCTTGCTCTGCACTCGCCGCGGCAGCATCCGATCCGGATACTCCGGCAAGCGCTCCGGATACGGCCTCCACGACGGCTGATACACGCTCGCCGGCGTCGCCATCGCTAGCGACTCGTGCGGACGCTCCTGGTTGTAGATCTGCCGAAAACGATCGAAGGCCCGCTGTTGCGCTCGCAAGTTGCGCTCCGGCGGCGTCGCCGTCTCGGCCTTGAGCGTCCGATGCATGCGCTCATGACGCCCGTTTTGCTCAGGGTGTCCGGGGTCGATTCGCTGCAGTTGAATCCCGAGCCGGATCCACCACACGCTGAGCCGCGAAAGCCCCGCCAAGCCCGTCGAGGCGAACGGCGGACCGTTATCGGAAAGGATCCTCGTGGGCAGGCCGTACTCCCGGAAAGTCGCTTCCATCAGCGGCCGCACGTGCGCCGTGTTGCTGCGCGCGACCCTTTGACAACGCAACAGATAACGGCTCGCCGTATCGGAAATCGTCAGCGGATCGCAGCGTTTGCCGTCGCCGGTGTCGAACCAACCCTTGAAATCGATCGCCCAAACTTGGTTGGGCGCCTTGGCGCTGGTGAGCTTACTGGAAGGCGTGGCGTGGCGCCGGCGCTTACCGGGGTGGGTGAGTCCGTGGCGTTTCAGCAGCGCCCCGATAGTGGAGTGCGCCGGCCAATTGATGTCAGGGTTGGTGCGCTCGAGTCGCGCTTTGAGCTTGTCTTCGCCCCAAGTGGGATAGCGCGCCCGCAAGGCCAGGATCTCTCGCTCGATCTCGGCGGGAAAGGCTTGCGCTTGCCGTTTGGGCGCTTTGGATTGATCGGCCAATCCGGCGACGCCTTGTTGGGCGTAGCGATCGAGCCATTTGTAGCCGGTCTTGCGGCTGACGCCGAAGCGCCGACAGACGGCGGCCATGGCATCCTCCCGGGTTAGAACCTCTTGAACGAATCGCAATCTTTCGTCTTGCACACGGGTCTCCTTCCATCCCAAAACAAAAGTCCTCCTTTTGTTCTAGGATGCCAATGTGTTACCCATGTGATCGGGGAATTGTGTTACCTATCTGCCCGGGCTATACCGGTCGTTTCCCCGGGATGAATCCCGGGGCTATGATTGTTTCGGATGGCCTGTGCGCCCGCGCCCGACGTAGGTGTACCCTCGGACAAGCGTTTAACCATTGCAGTTACGCCTTTCGCTCACATTTATGTAGCACACCCAGTTCAGGGCCCCCTCTCCGATGTCTGTGACGGCGAGAAGGCCTCGATCGCTCTGTCGTAAGCGTCCAGATAGGTCTCGAGCCGAGCCGGGTCGCGCCAGGGCAAACTTCGAATGTGCTCCTTAAGCTCTCGAATATAACGAGCGAAGAAGAGCCGATCGTCTTTGTCTTCCAGCCTCGTATCCCCGATCCGTACGTAGACCGGGCTGGTATGCGCGAAGGCGTAGGAATCGCCAACCAGCGGGTGCGCGGGACCGATCGCGCGAGCCGCAATCCAGCTCGTCGTCGTAACCGGAAGATTAAGGTCTATAAAGCCGCCGGCGGAGCTTTCCACGACCTCGCCGTTCACGACGAGCTCGAGCCTGTCGACCAGCGCGTAGGACATCACTCGCGTTTGGACGCGCAGCTTTGCCGCGGCGTCGAGAAGGATCTCCTCTCCGATTTCGTGATCATCGACGCTCAGCGTCAGCAGCGGGCCGTTCGTCGCAACACTACGGCCCGCCTTCAGGCCCGCGATCCATTTGTCAAAGGTCAGTCGGCCGTCGACCCGGACGAACGTTCGAGACGTGCCCAGCGGGGGATTCCGAGGCACGTCGGAAAAGGAATCCGTCCCCCCGGCCACGGGCAGTTTGAACCCGCTGTTGAGCAGCTTGTAGTAGATCTCAGCCGCGAGCTTGTCTTCGCTCCACATGCAACTGATGTCGTAGTAGTCCATCGTTCCGAGAGCGACATCGACTGGAATCTCCGTCGCTCGCCCGCCCTCGCGGACTCCCTCAATGGACGCGGCGGCCATCTCCGGGTAGTAGGGATGCGGTATGCCGACCACGGCGCCGGCCCGCCGCGCCCGTTCGGCCATCTGGAACAAGGGAGGCCAAGGCAACGCCATGCTCGTGCCGCGGATGGCGCTCGAGATCGGATACAACATTCGCGACACCCCCAACAGCGCTAGATGTCCCAGCGAGCTGCGATACTCCTCGCTGTAGTGCAGTATGTGCCGCGCGGTCGAGAGCGGGTGGTCCTCTCCGGTCAAGTCTTCCAAGCGTCCCTGGACGTTGGTTCCGTCGACGTGGACGAGCATGTTCGCAACGTTGAGGTCTTCGGCGGCGGCCGCGACCGCCATGTCCGCCGCGGTCAGCGGATAGATGCCGGAGTGGAGCTCATGGACGTGGGTGTCGCCGGAATACCAACCGGGCAAATCGAAACGTTTGGCCAGCGCGACATCGACGCTCCCCGGGACTTCGACCGTTTGCTCAAACACTTCGTGTTCAAACCCTCGGCTGATGCGGAGCCGGGCGTCACCGCGGGGCAGCTCGACCTCAAAGGACCCTGGAGCGTAAAAGAAGTGAGTCTCTGTCGCCGAGGCCACGTGATGCCAATGTCCCAGCGGCGTATAACCGCGGCCGTCAGCGGCCAAAACTGAAACACGCGCCGGGCCGTCTAGCGTGACCTTCAGGACGCCCGTGGGCCGTTTGAAGCGGTAGTCGTCGATTCTGACCGGTCGGCCGGCGCCGCCGGCCCGGGATACAATTCGCAGCTCACGGGAGTCGGATACATAAACAACCTCGCGGCCATCGGGAGACCAGCGGCCTTCAATGTCTTGTGCGGGGCCTCTCGTCACTCGGATCGGCACGCCGCCGCCGACAGGGATTCGCCAAAGATCGCCTCGAGAGGAGAACAACAGCTCAGCGCCGTCCGGCGAAAACGCGGGTCGGGATCGATAGACGGTCTCTTCCCAATGGACCAGCTTGGACTCGCCCGTATCGAGGTTGCGGGTCCAGATGCCGCCGGTTCCGAGCGGCGATTCCCTTGTCGAGACAAACGCGATCAGCGGGCTGGTTGGGGATCGAGTCGGTTGGATGTCGCGGGCGGACGCGTATGTGAGTCGCTCCAGCGGGTGTTTCCAAATGTCGAACCGGCCCGAGCGTGCGGAATAGAACACGATCTCATCGTTGGGACCGTAGCTGGGAAGCAAATCGACGTGCTGGTCATCGGTCAGTTGTCGTTCAGCGCCGCCGTATTCCCAAAGGTCCAGTTGTCCGTCCTGGTCACGGACGAAGACGATTCTCTCGCCGTCGGGCGAGTAGCTCGGTTGGTAGTCGTAGCCTGGCCCAGCCGTCAGCTCTCTCGCCTGGCCGCCCGTGACGGGAACCCTCCAGATCGATCCCCGCATGGAGAATGCAATCCAGCGGCCGTCCGGAGACCAACTTGGCGACATGGGCGAGGCCGTCGGGGCCGGGATGAGATACACCTCGGTCCTATTGCGGTCTCCGCCGACCGGAGGGTAGCGATACTGGGCTGAGAGAATCTGACTGAGAATAAGAAAGCCGAAGACTGTGAGCTCTCTAGCGCCTGACTGTGGCTTCATCGTGCTTCATCCGAGTGGTCGCGGACGCAGAGTCGAGAAGCATGTTAACACTGCGATCGCGGTTGTATACTGAGGCAGCCCTGAATCCATAGCAAAGATCGGAAAGATCGGTGACAGGCACGGAACTGAAAGATCGTGGTCGTCATGCGCACCCGTCACTTGCGTTCCGGGCTCACGGAGGGGGCGCGGCGGGCGCTCGGCCCGGCGTGCATTTGCGTTGCCAACCCGGTCACCACGTAAGTCAGGCTGGCCGGCACGTTGTACTTGTGGCGGCCGTCAATCGATCCGGATAGCGTAGATCTGGACCGGCTGCGAGCGGTTCTTGACCTGGATCGGCGCCATGCGGGTGGCCTCGAACATGTCTTTCACTTCGTGGTAGGTCGATTCGCTGATTCACACTTCGCCGGGAACGCCGACGGACTCGATTCGCGAGGCGACGTTGACGTTGTCACCGATGACGGTGAACTCCATGCGTGTCTGCGAGCCGATATTGCCGGCCACCATTTCGCCGGTGTTCATCCCGACCCGCATTTTGAGGCTGCGGGCGTCGGGATAGGTTACGCGCCAATCCTCGTGCAGCTCCACGAGCCGCCTTTGCATGAGAACGCCGGCACGCACCGCGCGGACCGCGTCGGGTTCGTGGTTGGCGAGCGGCGTGAAAGTCGCCATGATTCCGTCGCCAATGAACTTGTCGATCACTCCATGTTGGGACTCGATGATCTCGGTCATCGCCGTCATGTAGACGTTTAGCAGGCCGACCATGAGCTCGGCCCGCATGCTCTCGGCCAGCGTGGTGAAACCCTTGAGATCGGAGAACATCACTGTCGCCCGCACCGGTCTGCCGCCGAGTGCGAGCTTCTGCTCGCGGTTGCGTGAGATCTCGTCGACCACATGCTTGGGGATGTAGGCGCCCATCTTCTCTTTTTCGATCGACAGGCGGCGTTCCTTCTCGAGCGCCTCGCGCAGATCCTCGGCCATCGCGTTGGTCTGCTCGAACAGGCGGGAGTTTTCGAGCGCCACTCCGACGCTGCCGGCGAACGAGCGGAACAGGTCCAGGTCTTGTTCGTCGAACTCGGCGTGGCCGATTTTGTTGATCACTTCAATGACGCCCACGACCGTGTCTTTGATACGGATCGGCGCGGCGAGCAGGGAACGTGTGCGGAAGCCGGTCTGTTGGTCGAACGAGGCGTCGAAGCGAGGGTCCTCGTAGGCGTCGCGGACCCTCACCGCCTCCCCGGACCCGGCGATGCCTTGACCCAGCTTGACGCTCATTTGCTTGAGGGAGGCGGCGCTGTCTGAGCCGCTGACCAGATAGAAGCTGAGATCGCGCGAGGCCTCATCGAGCAAAAGTACGGAACCGGCTTCGGCGTGCATGACGTCTTTGCTGACTTGCATGATGCGTTGCAGGAGTCCCTCTAGCCGCAGCTCGCTGGCCAGGGCCATCGCCAGGCTGTGCAGGGCGGCGAGCTCGTCTACCTGCCGGGCGAGCTGTTTGTTCTTGGATTGGATGTCGGCGGTGGCCTCGGACACCCGTTCCGTCAGCTCAGAATTGAAGCGCTCCAATTCTTGGTTGGCATGGTAGATCTCGCGGCTCTTCTGCTCGATCAGCGCCTCGGCCTGCTTGCGCGCGCTGCGCTCGCGTTTCAGACGACGCTCGAGCCGCTCAAGGTCGGCCATGGCTCAATCCCGCTCGTTCAGGGGCTGCTTGGTTAATGTGAAACGGACGTGGGTTCCCCGCTCGCCGGGCAGGTCCTCGCGCGCGATGTCGATCGTCTCGCCGAAATGCGCCGCGCAGCCGGCGATCAGGCCCTCGGCCAGGTCAGCCAACGGACGCGTCGAGCGATAGGTCATGACCATGTGCTTTTCGTCCGGCGCCTCGCATTCGAAATACGGCAGCTCGGCGTCGGGATAGAGCTTGCGGACCTCGACGTGGACATAGGATTCGACGTTCATCATGAAGCTGAACGCGGACCGGTTCTCGACGAAAAAGGCGCCATAGAGGGCGTGGATGGACTGCGGGCGTTTCGTGAGACCACGAAAGAAGGGACAAGTTGCAGATCGCCGCAAAAGGCTGGACTGCGGGCGCTTCGTGAAACCACGAAAGAAGGGGCAGGTTGCCGTTCGCTGCAAACGCCCTGCCTTCGCAGCGGTCTCGTCGGACGCTGAGCCCCGCCGGCGAAGCGAAAGCGGGCTCTGCTGAAGAGCAACCCGTGCAGGCTGGAATCGCGCGGGATCCCGCCCGGCATACATCACCAGGTGAACAGTATTCGTCCTAGATCGCCGCATCGTACCGTCGCAGCAGGAACAAGTCCGTCATGCCGGCGATGTAGTCGCAAACGACTCGGTGGAGAGGTTCGTTTTGCGCCCGGTCACGATACGTTTGGGGCATTTCGCCCGGCCGCGAAAGCCAACGCTCAAACAGGGCCGAGATCTTCTCATGAGCTTTCAAACTCGCAAGCTCCATGCCGGCCGACCGATACACTCGCTCGCTCAGCAACCCCTTCAGCGCCGCCGAGGCCGTTGCGGCTGGCGGAGTGAACCTAGCCAGACGATGCGGCCGCATGCGCACATCGTGGGCCGAGACCACTTTCGCCTCGGCCACCGCCAGCCTGGTGCCTTCAATCAAGCCGGTCACCAGAAAATCGATGAACCGGCGTAGCGCCTCGTTGAACGTCACCCAGCGCTTGGCCGAGGGATGGGAGCTTTCGGCGGCTCGCCAGGCCTGATCAAAAGCCTCGACTCGATCACGGACTTCGGCGACCTCCAGCGCCTTCGCCTCGAGCGCGTCGTCGAGATCGGCGGTGTTGTAAGCGATTTCGTCGGCGGGGTCGATCAGTTGAGCCTCGAGGGTTGGTTGCAGGTCCAGCTCATACTCGGCCAGCTCGGGATGAGCAGCCAGGGCCGGCGTGCGGGAATGCTTCACGAGCCCTTCGCGGACCTCAAAGGTAAGGTTCAGTCCCGGAAAGGAAGCGTAACGCACCTCAAATGTTTCAACCACTCTGAGGGCCTGCAGGTTGTGGTCGAACCGGTCGCCGAAACGCCGCATCTGCTGGTCCAGCGTCTTTTCGCCGGCGTGGCCGAAGGGCGGGTGACCCAAGTCATGGCCGAGGGCCAGCGCCTCCGTCAGATCCAGGTTCAACCGCAACGCTCCCGCCACCGTGCGAGCGATCTGCGCGACCTCGATGGTGTGGGTGAGTCGATTTCGGAAATGATCCGACAGCGGGTTGGTGAAGACCTGAGTCTTGTTTTCAAGCCGCCGGAACGCTCGCGAATGGATGATTCGGTCGCGGTCTCGCTGAAAAGGAGAGCGGTAGGGGTGGGGCGGTTCCGTGTATCGACGCCCGCGCCCGCCCTCATCGGGGAAACGCAGGGGCATCGTAGATGCTAGCCGCCCAAGCGACGTAGGGCCGTGCTGGCGGCGACGCTTACCGGACCCGGCTCGGCCATGAGCTCTTCCAGCAGCGTGCGCGCGGCCGCCGGATCGCTCTTTGCAAGGTGTGCAGCGAGCGCTAGTTTGGCCCGCGAGACCGGTACGACGCTGGTCGGGTTGTCGACAAGAGCCCGGTACTCGGATTCCGCTTCGCTCGCCTCGCCAACGCGACTCAGCGCGTCCGCGAGCGATAATCGGGCCAGCGATTGGTACAAGTCATTGGATTTATCCGTCGCCACTCGCAGACGGCCTTTCGCCTCGTCCATGTTGCCTTGTTCGATATCCAACAGGGCGAGGTAATACTCAGCCGCGCCCGCTTCGCCTCGGCCGCCGTATTCGTCGATGACCCCCTGCAGCGCCTCGCCCGATCGGCGGTAGCGTTCGCCCGAAGTAGTGTAGGTAACATACCCAGGGCGATTCTCGGTTGTCACCGATCCGTGGAACATTCGAACAGCGTCGTTCAGGGCAACTCGGGCGCCAACGCCGCGACGATCTTGCCACTGCTTGTAAGAGATGCCGCCCAGGATGCCCGCTACCGCTAAGGCCGCCACGATGATCACTTGCTTGCGATGTTCGGCGAAGAACTCGACCTGTTCGCCCACTTCGGTGACGAAAGCGTCCTTCGTTTTGAGTTGTTTCCGCGTAAATCCGGCCAAGACGATCCCCTACGTCAAACGCTGACTACCCCTGATGCTAGGCGAGCGAATCAGTGACTGTCAATCTTAGCAGCCGAGGCATCGCAGTTTTCGCGGAACCCGCTCCCTTGCGGTCGCGGCTCTGACACCTGCGTCTCACCCTTTGAATCGCGGGCGTCAGAGCCGCGACCGCAAGGGAGCGGGTTCCGCGAGACTCGACCCACGTAGCACGGTATCGCCTTAGTTTGGTACGAAAGTACTGAACCCCCTAAGGTTTTTCGAAACTCCGACGATAGGAAAACAGTAGGGCCCG
The DNA here is from genome assembly GCA_965247515.1 of Bryobacterales bacterium. GTDB lineage: Bacteria > Acidobacteriota > Terriglobia > Bryobacterales > UBA6623. The sequence continues at coordinate 6,087,666 of OZ252029.1, forward strand.
ACCTCGGGTAAACAACTGAAATATAGGGTGAAAGCTTGGCAAGAACCCCCAACAACTGTATACTCGGTGGAGTAATGCTAAGAGACCTAGAGCGTACTCCCGTTCTTTCCCAGGACGGACTAGTATTAAGCAAAAAGGTCCAGCGCCAGATCCGTCGGCTGACGAACAAGCTAGGGCCCGTCGCCGACGCAATCGAGGATCGTTGGAAACGGCGCCTTGAGGCGATCTTTGACGAACCCCTAGACGCCCCCCGAATGCGCGCCTTGGCGGCCATGAATCCGGGAGCCTGGACTCCGTTACTTTAGAGCGGAAACTTCGGGGATTTCCTTGAAAACGTTGAGTATCACTCGCGCCGGCTGGCGAAACTCGACGTCGCTCCGAGCCAGGTGCTGGCCGCCCTATCCGAGTACAAGAAAGCGCTCAAGCCGCAGGTCAAGAAACTACTGCCTGACGATCACGCTGAGGTCGCAACGGCCCTGGATCATCTGTACTACACGATTCAGCAAACACTGAACAATGCGTACTATCAGGTCCGGGACTTAGAGGCTACTGCGTTCTATGATGTCCTGCAGAATCAGCTCGAATCCTTGAACGTCCAGGACTTGTTGCACCGTGTTCTGGAAACCCTTATCCAGACCTTTAGGGCAAACGGCGGCGTGATCGTACTAGGACGTCCCGACTCGCATGACCTCAAGGTGCAGGCCTGGAAGGGGATGGATAAGTCACTGGCCCGGTGCTTCAACACCACCCTCGGCGAGGGGCTCGGCGGCGAGGCGGCGTTTTCCGGCGAAGCCATCACCATCGTTGGAGCGCCCGCCGACCCCCGCGTCAGCTCACAGCGGGTGCGCGATAGCTTCGACAGCATCTGGTCGGTGCCCCTGGCTCTGCGCGGCAAGGTCATCGGAGTCGTGCAGCTGGCCTTCGAACGCGAGTATCACTGTTTGCCGCGGGAGCTGAAACTCTTCTTGGCGATCGCCGAGCGTTGCGCCCTGGCGATCGAGAAGGCTCGCCTGCACGAAGAGCTGCGAGAGCGCGAGGAGCGCATCCGCGAGCTCGGCGAACACATGATGAAAGTCGAGGAAGAGGAGCGCCGGCGCATTTCGCGCGAGCTCCACGATGAGGTTGGTCAGTCCCTGCTTTTCGTGCGCCTGAACCTGGAAATGGTTCAAACAGGATTGGCCGATGATGACGAGGACAAGCAGATCGAGGCCGTCGCCAAGCTCGACGAGACGCGCACCATCGTCGAGCAGACCATCATCGAGATGCGGCGGCTGATCTCGGCCCTGCAGCCGAGCGTCTTGCGGGATCTCGGCCTGCCCGCGAGCATTCGCCAATTCGTCAAGAACCTTGGCAAGACTTTCCCCGGCAGCGTCAACGTCGATATGGTCGGCGTCGACGAATTACCGGAAGGAACCAAAATCATGACCTACCGCCTGGTGCAGGAGTGCTTCACCAACGCGGTCAAGCACTCCCACGCAAAGAATGTCGACGTTCGGCTAGCAGCCCGTGGTGGAAGTCGCACTGTGAAACAAGAGGTGATAAACTTGTTTTATGGCAATGGGACGGCGTAAGCGACGCGAGCGGCAGAAAGACCTATGGGTCGCCACCTCGGAGTTGCCCAAGAGCGCTGGGCATCCGTTTTATCTGCGGCTCAGCGAGTTATTTGACGAGCACGAGTTCGACGCCTTCGTCGAAGGCCAGTGCGAGCAGTTCTACGCGCCGAGCTTGGGACGGCCGTCGCTCACGCCGGGCATCTATTTCCGCAGTTTGCTGATCGGGTATTTCGAAGGCATCGACTCGGAGCGCGGCGTCGCTTGGCGCCTTGGCGACTCACTTTCGCTGCGGCGATTCCTGGCGATCGAACTCGATGAACAAGCGCCGGATCATTCGACGATCTCGCGCACGCGGCGGCTGATCGACCTCGAAACGCATCGCGCGGTGTTCACCTGGGCGCTGCAGCTGCTGGCCCGCGAAGGCCTGTTGTCCGGCGGAACGATCGGGGTCGACGCGACGACGCTGGAAGCCAACGCGGCGATGCGCTCGCTGGTGCGTTGCGACTCCGGCGAGGGCTACGAAGAGTATTTAAGACGTCTAGCTCTGGAATCGGGAATCGAGACGCCGACGCGCGAGCAGTTGGCCAAGATCGACAAGAAACGTAAGAAGAAGGCCTGCAACAAGGATTGGAAGCATCCCTACGATCCCGACGCCAAGGTCACGAAGATGAAAGACGGCCGTACGCACTTGGCGCACAAGGCCGAGCACGCGGTGGATTTGGAGACGGGCGCGGTGGTGGCGGTCACGCTGCAAGCGGCCGACGAAGGCGATACCACGACGATTGAAGAAACGCTGGTCGAGGCGGCCGAGCAGTTGGAAGCGGCGGCGGAAGAAGCCGCTGGCGCGGTCGACGAGCTGAGCGAAGTGGTCGCGGACAAGGGCTATCATTCGAACCGAGTGCTGACGGATTTTGCCGAGCTGGACGTACGCAGTTACGTGAGCGAGCCGCAGCGAGGGCGACGCAAATGGGGCGGCCGAACGCGGCAACGCGACGCGGTGTACTCCAATCGGCGGCGGATCAAAGGCAAGCGCGGCAAGCGTCTGATGAAGTTGCGAGCGGAGAAGGTTGAGCGCAGTTTCGCGCACTGTTACGAGACGGGCGGGATGCGGCGATTGCACTTGAAAGGCCGAGAAAATGTTTTAAAGAGGCTGCTGATTCACGTGGGCGCGTTCAATTTATCGATCGCGATGAGGGGCGAACTGGGCGCGGGGACGCCGCGCGGGCTGGCGGACGCGAGGAAAAGGACAAAAGTGTCGGTTTTGGGGCTTGTATTGGCGTCTTGGGCGGCCTTGGGGCGGTTGTGCGGGGCCCTGGGGGCGGTTTTCAGGAGATTCCCGGCGAAGGTGCGAGATTCAGCCGGCGCGCCGCTGGCCACGCCGATGCTTCTCGCGGCCTGAAACGGGGTGTTTTGCCACGGGCTGCTATACGCTGATATTGCTGGCAGCCGTCCTGATGATTACCTACTGGCCGGACTTTACTCTTGCCCTGCCGCACTGGCTTGCGCCCGCCCGCTGAACCAACCGGCACGGCGCCGGATCTGTCGTGGAGACAGGGCTAGAAGAAGGCGGAACCCGCTCCCTTGCGGTCGCGGCTCTGACGCCCTTCGATTAACGTTTGACGCGCGACGTCAGAGCCGCGACCGCAAGGGAGCGGGTTCCGCAACAGCTGGCTCTTAGGTAACGAGTATTAGGGCTAGAACCAATACTCTTGACTTAAGACTAGAAGTTGGGCGCGAGCTGCTCGACCACGTGGTCCCACTCGACGAAAGACACTGTGGCTGGTCCGGGAACACGCCATCACACCGACTCGCCGCCTACGAACGTCTGCGCGACCTCGATCTCCTTGATCCGATCCGGTTCGACCTCGTGGGGGTCTTCAGCCAGCACGACGAAGTCCGCCAGCTTGCCCGGCTCGATCGATCCCTTCTGGTCTTCCTCGAACGAAGCGTAGGCCCGGTTGATCGTGCACACTCGCAAGGCCTCATCCACGCTGATGCGCTGGTTCGGGCCCCACTCCCGGCCCTGGAAGTCCTTCCGTGTCACCATGCTTTGGATCGCCATCATGGGCTCGTAAGGCCCCGGCGTGTAATCGGATGCGCCGGCGACCCGGATGCCGTAGTCAAGGAACGAGCGGTGCGCGAACATCGACCGCATCTTCTCCTCGCCGTAGTCCACCCACTTGTTGCCGTGGTAGTGAACATAGGTGTAGAACGGCGTTGGAATCACCCCGAGGTCCTTGATGCGTTGCAGGAGTTGCGGGTTGACCAGCGAGCAGTGCTCGATTCGGTTACGCGCGTCGGGCCGGGGGTGACTTTGCCGCACGCGCTCGTAGGCGTTGAGAACCATCTCGATCGTCACGTCCCCGTTGGCGTGAATGCCGATCTGGTAGCCGTGGCGATGAGCGTCCTCGACGGCTTCGTGGATCTCGTCCTGGGACATGGTCAAGATCCCGTAGTCGTCGGGGCGGCCTTCGAACGGGGTGCTCATGTGCATCGTCCGTTCGGACGCTGAGCCGTCGGCGACGTACTTGACGGCCCCGATGCGCAGGCGGTCGTCCCCGAATCCGGTGGAGATTCCGGCTTGTTTGAGGCCCTTGAATAGTCCGCTGCCGCCGGATGGGAACAGGTACATGCGGAAACGCAGCTCCCCCGCCGCGTAGGCGTCCTGGTAGGCGATCAGAGCGTCGGTTCCGCCGCCTGTCTGATGTACGGAAGTCAACCCCGCCGCCGTCATCAGCTCCGAAATGAGTCTGACGCCGGCCTGGCGTTGTTCCCGGGTGCTGCCGGAAGGAATCAGCCGGCGGAGCGGGGCTCTGGCGTGCTCGGCGACCAGTCCTGTCAGCTCGCCATCCTCGCGGTAGAATCTGCCCGCGCGAGGATCAGGAGTCCCCGCCGTGATGCCGGCGAGCTGGAACGCCTTGCTGTTGTACACGGCCGTATGCCCGCCGCGATGACGCACCTCGACGGGATGGCTGGGAGCAATCTCGTCGAGGTCGCGGATGTTGATCGGCCGCCCCTCCTCGAGCTTCGTATCGTCGTACTTGAAGCCGACCACCCACTCGCCCAGCGGCGTTTCGGCGACTCGCTTGCGAAGAGCCTCTTGAATCGTCCGCACGCTGCGCAGATCGACGTTCACCTGCAGCAGCTCGTCGACGCCCGCCCCCGAGGGGTGTGAGTGGGCGTCGATGAAACCCGGGGTTACCGTCATCCCCTCGGCGTCGATCACCTTTGTGTTGGGGCCGGCGAGCGGGCGGATATCGTCGTTGCCGCCGAGGGCTACGAAGCGCGAGCCCGTGACAGCGAATGCCTCGGCCCGCGGTTGGGTCTGGTTGACCGTGAAGACGCGGGCGTTGTGCAGGACCAGATCGGGCGCCGCATTGGCGCCGGCCGGGGACTCGAAGGGCGTTCGTCCGCACCCGAGGCTCGAGGCGGCGGCCGCCCATCCGGCGGCTTGGAGCAGCTCTCTGCGTGTTTGGCCCTGTTGCGGCATCTTTCCGACGGCTCGATTGTATCTCGTCGGGTCCGCGGGCGGGGTCGACTGACGGACTCGATTGGGTTCGTTCCTTCACTTTTTTGACCAGGATCTACTGATCGGGGCCCAGATTGCTCGGTGAGGTCCTGGCGGCGCCAGCGGTGATTCTACCCCAAGCGGCTGATCCGTAGCGGCGCGGAACATCTCTCGCAAAGCCGAATCACGTTTCCTGTACAATCAATACACATTCGGACTGGAGGACGACGGCTATGAAGCGCAATTTCTACGTGGGTATAGGGCTCCTCGGGGCTATCCTGTTGCTGGCATGCGGGGCCGCCGTGCTGGAGGAGCAGGCCGCGGTTGAGGCCGACGGCGTCCAGGCGCCCACATTCGAAGTCGATCCGCTGTGGCCCAAGCCTCTGCCGAACCATTGGGTCATGGGCATGACCATCGGTTTGGCGGTGGATGAGAGGGACCACGTCTGGGTTGTGCATCGGCAGTCGTCGGTCGTCGCTAACGAAAGGGCCTTAACGCTCGATCCCCCGCTCGGTATGTGTTGCGCGCCGGCGCCGCCGGTGCTGGAGTTCGACCCCGAAGGCAACCTCGTCGGCCACTGGGGCGGCCCCGGTGAAGGTTACGAATGGCCGGAGTCGAACCACGGCATCACGATCGATTACAAGGGCAACGTCTGGATCGGCGGCAACGGCGCCCAGGACGCCCACGTTCTCAAGCTCACCCGGAGCGGCAAGTTTCTGCTGCAAATCGGCCATCTCGGCAAGAACGGGGGAAGCAATGACCTCGAGAACCTTGGCAGGCCGACCGAAGTCTCGGTGGACGCCGAGGCCAACGAGGTTTACATCGCCGACGGCTACGGCAACCGGCGCGTGATCGTCTACGACGCCGACAGCGGCGAATACAAGCGGCATTGGGGGGCATATGGCAACGAGCCTGACGATTCCGACCTCGGCCCCTACGACCCCGACGGACCGCCGCCCAAACAGTTCCGGTCGCCGGTGCACTGCGCCGAAATCTCGAACGATGGGCTGGTCTATACCTGCGATCGGGCGAACGATCGGATCCAAGTGTTCAACAAGGACGGCTCGTATGTGAAAGAGGCGTTCATCGCCAGAGAAACCCGTGGCGGCGGGTCGGTGTGGGACATCGCTTTCTCGAAGGATCCCGAGCAAACCTACATCTTTCTGGCCGACGGACAAAACTCGAGGGTGCACATCCTGCTGCGCGACACACTCGAAGAATTGACGAACTTCGGCGACGGCGGACGCCAGCCCGGTCAGTTCTTCGGCGTGCACAACGTCGCCCTCGATTCGAAAGGCAACCTGTATACATCCGAGACCTTCGAAGGCAAGCGCCTGCAGAAGTTCGCTTACAAGGGCCTGGGACCGGTAACGAAGAAAGACCAAGGCGTCGTCTGGCCAACAAGGTAGAGCGGGCGGAGGGCCCAGGCCGTTCAGCTAGGCCGAGCCGGCATCTGAGGCCCGTTTACGGGTCTTGAATAATTTAGCCCCGTCCTTTAGGGCGGGGTTTCGAGATGCTGGCGCCCTTTGTCCAAGGGCTTGGGGGGATCACCCGGCTCGCCCTAGAACCCGCCCTAAAGGACGGGGCTAAATTATCAAAGGCCCCTGAACGGGACTCCCTTGTAATATGGGCGTGGGACGCCTAGCCGCATGCGGGACGGAAATGGCTGAGAGATAGACTGCATGGGAATGAAACGCTGGTTCGGATCCAGAGCTGCCGGCAAGCAAGACCAACCAGATTCGCCGCCTGGAGTGAAGCTCGTTCACACGCTGCGCGGACACACTGGATGGGTCGGACGGATTGCCTGGTCGCCCGATGGGCGGATCCTGGCCTCGCCGTCGGGCGACAAAACAATCCGCCTCTGGGATGCGGAAACGGGTGAGCATCTCCGCAGGCTGGAGGGCCACACCAATAGGGTAATCGGGGTGGCGCTGACGCCGGACGGGTTGCGCGCGGTGTCGGGGTCTGACGACAACACGCTGAAGGTCTGGGATCTGGAGTCCGGCCGCGAGCTGCGCACGCTGCAGGGCCACACGGGTTCGGTAAAAGGGGTGGCGCTGACGCCGGACGGGCGGCGCGCGGTGTCGGCGTCTTGGGACGGCACGCTGAAGGTCTGGGATCTGGAGTCCAGCCGCGAGCTGCGCACGCTGCAGGGCCACGCGAGTGACGTGAACGCGGTGGCGCTGACGCCGGACGGGCGGCGCGCGGTGTCGGCGTCTTGGGACGGCACGCTGAAGGTCTGGGATCTGGAGTCCGGCCGCGAGCTGCGCACGCTGCAGGGCCACGCGAGTGGCGTGAACGCGGTGGCGCTGACGCCGGACGGGCGGCGCGCGGTGTCGGCGTCCTACGACAACACGCTGAAGGTCTGGGATCTGGAGTCCGGCCGCGAGCTGCGCACGCTGGAGGGCCACGCGGCTTCAGTCAGAGGGGTTGCGATTTCCTGCGACCAAGAGCTGCTGGCAACCAGGGGCGGGGATGACTCGGTCCGCCTGTGGCGCCTGGACGCTGGGACTTCCATCGGCCGAATCACCACCGAGTCTAGTGGTTACCGGCCGCCCGGCGTTGCCTTCCACCCCCGCCGGCCCCTCCTCGCCGCCGTCGGCTCCGACCCCGGAACGCCCAAGGACGACCGGGACCGCGTCATCCACATCTACGAACTGGACTACTCCATCCTGCTTGGACAAGTTTCCGAGCCCAGCGCCCGCTACGTCAACGCCAAAGTGGTCTTGGTCGGCGACACCGGCGTTGGCAAGACCGGCCTCAGTCTGGTGCTCAACAACCAACCCTTCGAGGCCACCGACTCCACACCCGGGCGGCGCGTCTGGACGCTCGATTCCCAGGCCGTGCCGCTGGCGGACAACGTCACGCAAACGCGCGAGACGCTGTTGTGGGACCTGGCCGGGCAGCCCGGCTATCGCGTGATCCACCAATTGCATCTTCATGAGGTCGCGGTCGCCATGGTCGTGTTCGACGCCCGCAGCGAGACCGATCCCCTCGCAGGCGTACGCCACTGGGAACGCGCCCTGCGCGTCGCACAGCGACGTCATCGCGGCTCGAGCATCCCGCTCAAGAAGTTTCTCGTCTCGGCCCGCAACGACCGCGGAAGCGTCTCCATCAGCGAAGAACGGCTCCAGGCGCCCCTCGAGGAATTCAACTTCGACGGCTACTTCAAGACCAGCGCCAAGGAAGGATGGGCTATTGAGGACCTGCGGACTGCGATCGAAGATGCGATCGATTGGGATCGCCTGTCCGAGGTCGTCTCCTCGCAACTGTTCGCCGATCTCAAAGAGTTCCTGCTCGAGCAAAAGAAGACCGGACTGCTGCTGGCGCCCGCCAGCCGGCTTTACGAAGACTTCGTCCGCCGGCATCCCGATGCGGCCGCCAACGTGGCCGACCTGCGCGAGCAGTTCGAGACTTGCATCGGACGCCTGGAGGCTCGCGACCTGATCCGCCGCTTGACCTTCGGCGGGCACGTGCTGCTGCAGCCGGAGCTGCTCGACGCCTATGCTTCGGCGATGGTCAACGCGGCCAAGGAAGAACCCGACGGACTCGGCTCGATGGCCGAAGACAGCGCGCTCGCCGGCCGATTCTTCGTTCCGCCCGAGCAGAAGGTCGCGGACTCCGGGCAAGAGCAGTTGCTGCTGCACGCCACCGTCGAGGAGCTGGTGGTCCACGATCTGGCGCTGCGCGAGAACGCCGACGACGGCCGCTACTTGGTCTTCCCCTCGCAGTTCAACCGCGACTACGAAGACGCCCCCGACCCGGAAGGCAAGGCCGTGGCGATCACCTTCGACGGTCCGGTGCAGAGCCTCTATGCCACGCTCGCGGTGCGGCTGGGACATAGCGGCCTGTTCTCGACCGGCCGGGCGCGGATGTGGCGGAATGCGGCCATCTTCAACGCCGCCGCGGGCGGCCAATGCGGTCTGTTTTTGCAGGAGTTCGCCGAAGCCCGCGGCCGGCTCACTCTGTTCTACCCGGGCGCTCACACCAACGACGAAACGCGGTTTCACTTCGAACGCTATGTGGAGGAGCACGCACGACGCGGCTCGCTCGAGGGAACGGTCGAGGTGGTGCGGTTCTTCACATGCTCCGCCTGCGGCGACCCCGTGCCCGAACACTACGTAAAGCGGCTGAGAGAGAGGGGCGAGACGTTGTTCGACTGTCCTTGTGGCGCGGGCACGATCGATCTGACCGAGCCAAAGGAACGCCTGCAATACCAGTCGCAGGTGGGCGCCATGGACCGCTCGGCCGACCGGGCCAAGCAATTCGACGCCTTCGTCATGTCAGCCCGCGGCGAGACGAAAACTCGAGACTTCCTCGACTGGGCGGGAGACAAGTCGGTGACGCTCGCGATCGTGTTTACCGACATCGTGGGCTCTACGGCCCTCGGCGAGGGACTCGGCCGGGAAGAGATGGGCCAGGTCCGGCGAGCGCACTTCGCTCAGAGCCAGAAACTCATCGCGGACTGCAAAGGTCGCGAGATCAAGACCATCGGCGACAGCTTCATGGCGGCGTTCAAATCCGCAGAGGACGCTCTCGACTACGCCCTAAAGTTGTAGCAGGATACGGGTCACCCGGACGTGGAGATCCGGGCGGGCATCCACATCGGCCCCATGGATGTGGAAGGCGCCCACGTTTTCGGCGGTGCGGTGAATTTCGCGGCTCGTGTTGTCGGAGCGATTAAAAAAGCGGAAATTTGGGTAAGCGAGAGGGCTAAGGCCGACATTGACGATAAGAGCCCCAAACGGTTCGAGGGGCTCGAATGGACGCCGCACCGCGCCACCGCGATGAAGGGGTTCCCCGGACCCTCTAATCTGTGGTCCGTGAAGAAACGGAAGCGGCGGTAAGGGTGAGATTTGGGCAAGAAGGGCAAAAACGAATTGATGGGGACGACTCCTAGATAGAGTGGGGAGCCGCAGTCCTCAATCCGAAATCAGCTGAACGCCCTTGACGCCGGGGAGGTCGAATCTCAAGAGGAGTCCCTCCGTCTGGTCGGCTGGTCCGAGGCTGCCGGTGAAGTGGAGTTGGTCCCGGGGGCGCGGGGGCTGAAGGGACGGGGCCCATTGTATCAGTGACTTACGCCGGGCGCGGCCCGCTGTCGCAGATTCCTGCCAAGTTTGCACAGAAAATGACTACCGAGGTACTGACGCGCGCAGCTCAACTCGTCGTCGTTCTGGTTCAAATTGCCGCACCCGGGTTCGTCCCGGCGCAACCAGCCACGGCTCTGCACTGGGCTGCACACCGGGGTGACGACGCAGCTGTCGCATCGCTCATTCGAAAGGGCGTCGATATCGACTGCGCCACGCGCTACGGTGTGACGCCCCTAGCGCTCGCCTGCGCCGCCGGCGGTTCGTTGACCGCGGCGGATCGTTGTCATTGCCAGCGCGCTCCTTCAGCGCTACAATCGAGACGCCCGTAGGAGGTTCCCATGACAATGAACTCGAACGTGTCAAGGCGTGCGTTTCTGGCGACGCTCACAGTCGCCTCGGCCTCGCGGTCATCGGCCGCGATCAGCGACAAGGAGCTGAAGGCCAAGCTCCCCGTTATCCCCAAACGGTTGGAGAAAGCTTTCTTGGCCCCCGGCAAGATGCCCAACGGATTGCAGGCTGTTGATGACGGCCTGTGGATCCTCGATCAGGAGGACCCTAATAAAGTACACAAGGTCAGCTACAAAGACGGCTCGGTGCTCAAGGAGCTTCAGACCGAGTCGATCCACGGTAGCGGCATTACGGTTGGCGACGACGGCGCCCTCTGGATTGCGTCTACTTTTGGGCTCACAACACTCAAGGTAGATCCAAACACCGGCAAGACGCTGGCGAGTTTCGACACTCCCGGAATCGGCGAAATCAAGTGGGGTAGCCGGCGCGGCCGCAAGAGCGGAGCTCATGGTCTCGAGTGGGTCGACGGCAAATACTGGATCGCCGTGCCGCCTCCGGTCAGGATCTATCAGATCGAGCCCGACACCGGAAAGCAGCTGCACAGCTTCGACGCGCCTGGCGTCCGGCCGCACGGGATCGCGTGGGATCAAGGCTATCTGTGGTGCGTGGAAAGCAACGACCGCGCCATCTACAAGATGGACCCCAAAACCGGAGAGTTGCTGGCCAAGATCCAGTTGAGCGAGGACGACCCCGAGCCGCACGGCATGACCATGCGAGACGGCGTCGTCTGGTATTGCGATGCCGCGAGTCGCTGGGTTTGCCGGCTCGTGTAGCTGCTCGATTCAAATCGATGCGGTTTCTGATCACTCTTCTGGCGACCGCCGGGGTGGCTTTCGCGCAGTCCCCGGAGTTGACGCGGCGGATCAAGAGCACCGATCCGTCTCAATATGGGATCGCCAAAAGCGTCCATTTGGGAGCAGGCGAAGTCCACTACATGCCGATCGTGGACGCCTACACGCTCAGCTCCAATTTGCTCTTTATCCATCGTGGCGTAGTCCAACCGAAAAGCAGCATCGGTCATCACTTCCACAACCAAGCTGAAGAGATGTACCTGATCTTCGACGGCGCGGCGGAGTTCACCGTCGACGGTCGCACCTCCCTGCTCCAGGGTCCGGCCGGCGCGCCCCTGCGCATGGGTCATTCGCACGCGATCTACAACCCGGGTGATCGACCGGTGCAGTTCATGAACATCTCCGTGGGTAGCACGAAAGGCGAGCCGGCGGTTCTCGACTTCTTCAATCTTGGCGACGATCGCGTGGGAGCGCCGCTTGACCCAAAACCAGTGTTCATGCACATCCTGCTGAAGAGGGAGCTGTTGGAGCCGACGGCCGACTACCATGGCGGAAACGGCGTCGTGCATCGCCGGCGTGCGATCACGCCCCATGTCTATGTGGGCAATTGGGCTTACGTGGACCATCTGCTGTTGCCGGCTGGAACTTCCGAAGGGCGACATCGGCACGCAGCCGTCGAAGAGGTCTACTACGTGATGAAAGGTCGGGGCAAGGCGCTTTTGCAGCCCCGTTACGAGGGATTCAGCGGGGCCGAGCGAAGAGACGATACACGGGCGCGAAACGAGATTGGCCGGACGGCCGGCGGTGAGCTAACGGCATCGATCGGCGAAGGCGATGCGGTCGCCATTCTGTTCAACGACGTGCACTCATTTGTCGCCGACCAAGACGAAGACTTGGAGTTGCTGATCATAGGAATTGCCAGGGAGAAGGGGCGTCTCGACACCGAATTGGTCGATTAGCTCGATTAGCGGTTGACCGCCCGGGGAGACGGAGTCGATTGGGTTCGTTCCGTCACTTTTTTCTAGGGCGAGGGCTTGGTGGCGGCGGGCGAGGAGGGTTTCGAGCGTGAGGTTGAAATCGCGGTCGAGGCGGGATTCGTAGCGCGAGAGCTTGGTGATCGGGCCGTAGCATTCAGCAACCGCCCGGCCCAGCGCGCGGTTGGAATCCTCGCGGCGTTCACGAGCGTAGAGTCCGTGTTAGCGGGCGTTGCCGCTAGCAGCCCGTGGTGGAAGTCACGCGAGCCGCGTTACGCGCTTTTCGGGCCGATGAGCCCTGGACCGGCGTTCTATGTCCGGCGCCGCCCCATCGACCTTTAAACGATGCTCAGGCGCGCGTAACCCCATTCTTCATGAACCCATCGGGGGGCCGACAGCCATTTGCGGCCGTCGGTTTTGTCTGTCGTCGGAGCAGATCAGCCCGGGTCATCATCCTCCTCCTTCCTCGCCGAGCGACCGCAGGAGCCTGTCGGCCGGGCCTCTCTAGCGCGCTCCGCGCGACCCACGTGACTTCCACCACGGACTGCTAGAGCGGGCCTTGCCGGAGGCGGTCCTGGGGCCGGTGGAGTGGAGGGCGTTGCGCCGGTTGGCGGCGATTTGCGCTGTTGCGGGCCATGCGGACCTTCGATTTCAGAATGACGCATGGGGGGCGGGTTGGTTGCTCGATTTGGGTTGAAACTGTTGATTCAGCGGAGGTTGAGCTGGTTTGCCCGCGTGTGATGAGAGTGCGGGGCAGGCTGGAAATACGCGGGCCGCGAGGAGCGGTGTATGGGGGAGAAAGGCTGTCAGCCAGAAGCGACTGTGGCTATATCGCCACAGTTCGGAGCGAGACGATCGTCGATTTGACGGGACTTACGAGTACGACTTCGGGGGCTGTCCCCGATCTCGTCCCCGATCTCCCGTCCCCGGTCTCCCGCGGGGGAAGGATTTGAACCTTTGGAGTGAACCCCAAGCGTGAGACAGTCGAAATCGGGACAGGTTACGATTCACCGCAAAACGCTTGCCTTCTTCGCTGTATCGTCGCACGCTGGTCCTAGCCGGGGAAGCGGAAGCGGGCTCTGCTGGAGAGCAACCCGCCAAGGAATACCCGGCCGCAAACTCATCAAGACGATGAGCGCCGGGGGCGGCCGCCAAGGTCGCTCCCGGCTTCTCCAACGCCGGCGATGTCTCCCTGCCCGCCCAGGGCCCATCGGATTGATAGATTTGCCTATGCCTCTCAAAACTCATACTTCGGATTCCTCGCTGCTGTTGCCGCCGGCCGCGCCAGCGCTTCAAACTCCGCCGGCGGACGATATCCCAACGCCGAATGCAGCCGGCGTTGGTTGTAGATCTCATCAATGAACTCGCCGATCGATGCGCGCGCCTCGTCAAGCGTGCGATAACGCTGCAACCAAACCTCCTCCGCCTTCAACGTCTTCATGAAACTCTCCGCCCGCGCGTTGTCGTAGGGGTTGCCGCGGCGGCTCATCGAGATGATCGCGCCGTGCTGCTCCAGCAGCTCGACATAGGCGCTCGAAGCGTACTGTACGCCTTGGTCGGAATGATGCATCCACCCCGCGGCAGGGCGTCTGAGCTCGAGCGCATCGCGCAACGCCCCTACAGCCAGCTCAGCTTTGAGCGTCGTCCCCAGCCGCCAGCCGACCACGCGTCGCGAGTAGGCGTCCAACACCACGGCGAGGTAGGCGAACGCCTCGCGCAAGCGAATGTAGGTGATATCGGATTGCCACAACTGATCGACGCCGTCCACATTCAGGTGCGCCGCTAGATTCGGATAAACAGGTAAGAAGTGGTTCGAATCCGTTGTTAGCACGAAGCGCCGCTTGAGTACCGCCAGCAAGTTGTCCTTACGCATCATCCGCAGGACCTTTTTGTGATTGACGAGGAAGCCTTGGCGGCGCAGCTCGGCCGTCACGCGGCGGTAGCCGTAACGACGATTCTCGAGCGAAATCCGCTGCATGCGGTCACGCAATTCCATGTCGCACTCGGCGGGCGACGACACGGCGAGCCGGCGATAGAACCCGGCGCGATTCACGCGTCCGAGCTCGCAGGCGTGTTCGACGCTGAGCGAGCCTTTGGCGCTGATCTGCTCGACGATGGAGTAGATCCGCTCGCGCCACCGGCGTCGTTGGTCGGGGCTGCGAGGTTCAAGGCGCGAAAGGCTTGTCCGAAAAAATCGAGCTCTGCGGCTTGTTTGCCGAGCAGTCGTTCGAGCTCTGCGATGCGTTCGTCGCGCGGATCGCGAGGGATCTTGGGCGGCGCCGAGCGGCCGGGTTTCGGCCGGCCTCGCCGCCGGCTCAAGCCGTTGACGCCTTCCTGGCGATAGGCGTCCCGCCAGCGGTACAGCAGGCTGCGCTTGACGTCCAACTCGCGGCTTAGCGCTGTGCCGCTCTGGCCGGCTAGGAGCCGCCTGGCCGCGGCTTCCTTGAACTCCACCGTGAACTCCCGCGGCTTGCGCGGCTTGAGACTTTCCATCCTGGACTCCTTTCCATTCGCTGAAATTCGTCCCAAATTTCAATGTCTCATTTTTAGGGTTCACTCCACTTCGACCTTTGGGTTATGAGCCCAGGATATTGGGGTTCGTAGCGGTTCGTAGTCAATAAATACGGGGGTCTACATCGATGTGAGGTTCGTAGCGGTTCGTACGAAAACAGCAACCAAAACAGCAACCAAAACAGCAACCGCTAGTCACCGGCCTCGACCGCCGGCCGGCTGAGGAGCGGAGCGCCAAGGAAGATCTACAGAGACTGGCCGCTAGCATCGACGCTTCCGAGGAAGGGCCCGCCGAGGCACGACCGCTCGTAGGGGTTCTAGAGGACCACAAAATCGAGCCCCCGTCGCAGAAGGAACGGTCGATCATAGAGACTGTTAGACTCGTAGGCACATGATCGTTGTGAGATGAAACTGTGGACGATGATTACATTTCCCTCGATGCGCTCCCACCTGAAAGCGAGGGCGACTACGCGCAATGTCCCGAATGTGGTGCTTGGGGAGAAGACCTGTGGAGGCGGTCTTCCCTTTACATGACATTGAGTCCTTCCAGACAACATTTACCAAGCTGTCCATACTTCGAGTCAAAGCTCTCGGCCTTTTTAAGCGAACAGGTAGGGGAGATCCTGGTTGGGATTGGGTTCATGCTGTTGATGTCACTAATTGGTTGGGCATCATGGCATGACCACCGGGATCGAGCAAAGCGGCGTTCGGCCTGGGAGGAAACGAGTAACACTGAAGAGGTCTTCGAATTCCTCAATGCCTACTACCCTGACAGAGGGACTGACCCCTATTCAGCAAACGACGAGCTTCTGAAAATGGCCAATGACAGGATACTCTCTTTCGAGGATGTTTCGATAATCGTTAAGCAAGAGTACACTGATACAGACCGCTTTTGGTTTCTGTTTCCACTGCTCAGTGTTAGCCTACCGATAAAGGAAACACTAGTTGATCTGGTTATTGACCTTCACCTTCATAATGTTGATATTGATGTAACGATTCACGGTGAAGGTCTTGGGGTTCATTACTCGCGTGGTTACATGCGAACAGGCTCGATTTTGAAGGGTATATTGAGTTTGTCAACCACAAGCACTTCATGTTTAGAGACCTTAACAATAGATGAGACACTTGAGCCGCCATATAAAGTCAGTACCCACCGGGAGTCGAACATCGCTTTCGAAACCAATTTCAAAACGCTTGTGTACCCTAAATGGCCTGCGGTGGCGGAGAGATGGCGTGACAGGTGCTTACCCGAGATCAACCAATAGTCCCCGAATCGCTCTATCGAACTGCGTCATACGGCCACTGAATTTACCCAGAGCGTGGGACAACGCTTCGAGCGCCTCACGACTCGCAAATAGGGTCGATACCTGCGCCGAGGTTTTGGGGCGAACCAGCCGTCGAAACTCCTCAAGAGGTCGGGAGATCGGTGAAGGGAGATCGGTGACAGCCACAGAACTCGTAAGTCATTTTAAATCAACGATCGACTCGCCTGAGCACTGTGGTCATTTAGCCGCACTCGCTCCTGGCTGACAGCCTTTCCCCACCGCGCACCCGATCCTCTGCGGCTCGTGTACTTCCAACATGTTCCGCACTCTCGTCACACGGGTTCCAACCAGCCCAACCCTCGCCAAATCAACACTTTCGATCCGGCTTTCGGTGACGGCTTTCGGTGACGGCCTTCATCGCCTCCCTCGAGCAACGGCTCGGCCGACCGCTACGGCCCCCAAAAGCCCGGCCCGAAGCGAACCCGGTCTCAGGCCGCCGCCAGCTAGCGGTCACAACCCATCAAATAACGCAAGTTGTTGATGTGGCAGCCTTTAGAGACACAAGATCCCGCTAACCAGTCCGCCCCATGTTACGCTTCCCTTGGATGCTCACCGCGCACCCGAAAACCGGCTGGCCACGTTGCTTGGCTCACACCCGACCCGCCGCAAATGCCCTCAATCACCCGGATTTACCCGCACCACAGGGGGGGCTTGACAGAAATGGCTCGCACGAGGGAGACGCGAGGGAGATCGGGGATTCGGGACAGGGGATCTCGAGGGGATCTCGGGACAGAGACGAACTTGAGTAACTCACGATCCAAGAATGGCCTACGGAGATCCGGAGATCGGGGACAGTTCCCGAACTGAATAAACGACTGAATAGAAAGCTATTTACGTAAATTTCTTCGTGACCGTAAGATCCCGCTCAAGCGCTCACTGAGTACGGCAAGAGCGGCCGCGTCAAGAGCGTCACCAAATGTTAATGGCTTGACAGACCATCAAAATGTCTGTACATTTGTATATACGCATGAAAGGACAGCCGTGCACGAATGGGATGAAGAGAAGAACCGCAAAAACCTTTCCGAACGCGGCTTGAGTTTCGAAGATGCGGAAGAGGTTTTCGCCGGTCCGTGCGTCACGTTCGAAGACACGCGCTACGACTACGGCGAGAAGCGTTTGATCACCCTCGGGCTACTCGAAGGGCGGCTGGTCGTCATCGCCCAGACGCCGCGCGGCGAGAACATACGCATCATTTCAATGAGAAAAGGAAATGACCGTGAGCAAAAGATCTATCAGAAGCGACTTGAAGCGGCTGGACGCGATGAAGGATGAGGAGATCGACTACAGCGAGATTCCCGAGTTCGATGAGGCGTTCCTGCGCCAAGTGGAGATGAAGGTGTCACCGGGAAAAAGGCCCGTGTCCCTGCGTCTGGACGCCGATGTGTTGGCGTGGATGAAAGGCCAGGGCAAGGGCTACCAGAGCCGGATTAACGCCATCTTGCGCGCCTACTACGAAGCCCATCAGGGCGATGCGCGCTGAGCGGCGCTAGAAGGTCTGCTCGGCGATGCCGGCTTGGCGGCGCCCCTCGGCGGTCGTCATGCCGGCTTCGGACTGTTTCAGAGTGGCGATAATCTGCTCTTCGCCATGGCGTTTCATCGTTAGCGAACACGGACGAAGATCGGGTTTGAATAGAACCACAGGTCCCGCCATGAAGCTTCGAAGTTCGTAAGCTTCGTCTCGGTCTCGACCAACCGATCAGGCAGCGGATTGCCCTGGGCGTCGGTTTCGTATGGTGCGTCCGGGGTCAGGTTGCTGCCGCGGATCCGAAAGTACATGTCTTTATCGAGCTTTGAGACGACAAAAGGCGGAGCCTCATACCACCCGTCAGCCGAACGCTTGATTTGAGAATCCGTATAGAGCTTGAGCACGCGCGTTGTCTTGTTTTCATCCACTGAGTAGGCCGGGTTCGGGGTCTTGCCATCATCGAGGAACTTCTCGACCCGAGGATGAACCTCGCCGCCAATGAGCTGGATCAGTCGGACACGCGGAGAATCTCCGTTGTGGTTTCGCTCGGGTGATCGGAATCGAATCTTCACGGTTACCTTCCGCCCCTTGCGAACGGTCAGCGTCTCACCCATTCCGGCGGACAGCTTCTTCGAAGTGGCCCGAAAATCGAGGCGGTCGATCAAGTCGCCGTGGACACAGAAGGTATTCCCTGAGCGCAGCCCGTGCGGAATGTCTTCCAGTGCGAATTTGCCGTCGCGATTGAAATCGGGGACCCAGGTCCAAGTCTTCGCGTATTGACCCGGCCAGAAGTCGCCCCTTGTGGAGTGGAAGTCGCTGCTGACAAAAGTCCACCAGCGGCGGCCCTCGCCCAGCAGCGCGTCCCAGACGCCGCCGACCTTGGCGATGTACCAACCGGCGCCCCCGTATGTGCCCTCGCCTACGGCGCGCTCGCGGTAGCCGCCACGGCGAGAAGATCCCTGATGGCCTGGCAGGCCTTCAAAACCGACAGCTACGTCGGGACCGGCATTATTGAAATCGCGGAAGTGGGCGACGGTGTAGGAGGAGACGCGCTCGGGATGAGCGAACACGATCCAGCTGTTGTTGGTGTGGTTTTGTTGCATCCATTCGACGGCGGCGACGGCTTTGGCGTGCTCGTTCTGGTTGAACGTCTTATCTTTCCAGGCGCCGCCTGGACCGCCGGAAGTGTCGTTGTCGCCGCGATCGAAACGGTATTCGAACTCGCCAATCGGCATCGCGTCCTGGGCGACAATCCCAACGCTACAATGTTCGTGCCCGGGGACGTTCCATTCGAGGCCGGTGGCGGCTAGGTTCTTGGGGCGGTCTTGGCGAACCTGCTGGATGATGCGATAGGCGAAGTCGGTGAGCGACTGCCAGCGCCACATCGCGGGAAACTCTTTCTTGACCTTCTCACCGTTCTCCTCAATCTCACGCTCCCTGGCCGTCTTGTCGCCTAGGAGCGGGCCATCGGGGCTTTCCGGCCAAGGGCGTCCCTGGCCGTCACGCCAGCCGGCGCCGCCGTGTTCGGAGTTCGCCGCCCAGGCGAGCCCGTATTCAAAACCCTTGACGAGCACGGTGTCGACCGGGAAGCTGCCATCGGTGAAATAGCTGTGCTGGTGAAAGTCGCCGGCCATCCAGCGGCCCGGAGAAGGCGGCTCGTCCCTTGCGGCCAAAGCGGCAACTAGAGCCACGGCGGAGAGGGTGATGAGGTGGAGGCGTCGACGTCGATTCATTCTTCCGCGCGCGCTGGCTCAAAGGCTCGGCGACCATCTCACCTTACCGCCTAAGACGACGCTGAAGGAAGGCCCGCTGAGTTTCTCCACCTTGGTAAACGATTCCTGCACAAATCGGGCAGGAAATTCGGAGCACCCTGCGTTAGCGGGGTGTTTCTCAAGCAACCGCCCGCTGACGCAGGCGGCTCCGAAAAGCGGCCCCTGGGCTGGACTATCGCCTAGTCATGCCTAAGTGCGGTTATTGGCTCGACCGAAGCGGCGCGTAGCGCTGGCCGCAGACACGCGGCCGCCGTGGCGAGCAGGATCAAGAGCCCCGCATATACAAACGCCGCCGGATCATCGGCACGTGAGTGTTGCGGCGTGGGATATTGCGGGCGAAAACGTGAAATAAAGGCCCTCCGATTTCCATTTCGCACAGTGTAATGACTTGGGTCCAGATTCGGGCCGTTTCCGGGCTTCTGGACGCCTCCTCCGGGCTGGAAGATTCGGCGTAGCAAATGAGATATCCCAACACCTTTCCGCGAACAAGCCCTATGTGGTTCGTTGGGTGAGACTTATAGTCCTACTCGCGGTCGCGGAACTCTTCGCAGTTCAGGACGACGCGCTCCCTCACGGTCACGGCACGGTTGGCGGCTCCGCCATCCAGATGTTGCCGGTCAGTTCGCCCATGCAAGGGTGGGAGAGGCGATGGATCGCCTTCGACGCCGACGCAACCGGTCTAAAGCGGGAATTTCTTTCTCAGTGGAAATCAAATCTGCTGAGCACAACCATGAGGACGCCTGTGCCTGCAATTGCCGCCGCCAGCAACGCCCACACCAACCAGGGGCGGCCCCGGATGCCCTTGGCGCCGCCCGGGTATCCTGGCACGCACGTAAAGGAATCCGCCTGGCGCCGGGTCAATCGCATGCGCGCGTTGATGGCCCACCCGGAGGCCTCGAGGATAACGCTTAGGTCCCGCCGGCGAAGCTTCAGATGAGCAACCAGGGAGGCAGGGACTGCGACGGCTGCCACCGCGGCCAGGATGCCGGCGAGGGTGGATTGCCAAGTAAGGCTGGCGAAGGTCTTTACAACGAATGCGGCCGAGGACCCCAGCGCGGCAAGAGCAATGCCTCCTCCAGCCAGCAGCCCACCAAGCATTTGGCCGGAAGGAGCCGATGGGGCTTGTGCGGCAGGCTGTGCCTTTGCGAAGGCAGCTTGGACGCCGATAACAGCTTCCGAGCCCGCGGCGTCGAGCTTCTCTTCCGCGGCGCCTGTGATCTTCTCGATCTTGCCCGTAACCGCACGACCTAAGCGCTGGAAGGGCACCATGATGGCTTCCCATAAACTGATGGGATTCTCGACGATCTCGACCACGATGGCATCCATCTCCCGAACATCCACATCATGGAAAACGCCTCTCTTGCCTACGTACAAGATTCCCCTGCTGCCCGAGGTCACCGGAACGGCAACCTCATAGAGCTTTCCCTTCTCTTTCGATCCCACCTCCACATAGAGCACTAACATGTTGCTCGCGCGGGCGATGTTTGCGTGCTGAGAACGGTCGTGCACCCGGATGCTCAGGTTGAAGTGACGCCCGTCCATGATGAGTGTCCCCATCTCAAAAAGGGCCCGTCTTTTGGGGTTGTAGAGGTCGGGAAAGCTCACAAAGTTGTTGGCGAACGACAGGAGATAGGCCTGATAAAGGATAACCTTCTCAAGGAGGCGAACATCATCGAGAACAAAGGCCAGATCACGAGCGGCCCGAACCAGTGGGGAGTCGTTCAGATACCTCCGCAGTCTTTCAGCGCCCAGGACCTCGACCCGGCAAGCCGGTTTCGAGTCGATCCAGTCTTCATGCGGCCTCAAGCACTCCTTTACGTGTTCCCACTGCTCTTTTGTCAGGCCCTTCTCGGCTGCGCCTTGCAGTAGTGGCGACAGAACCACCTTTCGAAGATCCTCGAGTTGTAGGGCGTAATGGGGATTGATTTGACTGTCGAAGTCCAGCACGCCGTCTGGCTGGGGGGGAGCCAGAGGAGATCTGAGCAGCAGGGATTGGACGGCGGAAGGATCGGTAAAATCGAATTCCTCCAGGTGTGAGTTGCCTGTCAACATCTGCTCACCGACACGGCGATCTAGGAGGAGGGTCTGGCAGAGCACGAAGTATTCATCGATCTTGTTCCGTAGGGAGGAGAACAGGGAGTAGGCCGAGGAGGTTGTCTCGCCCAAAGGCATGACGGGGGAGAAAGGTTCCCCATCAACCCGCTCGCCTTTCACCAGCCAGCAGAGGAACGACTCGGTCTCGGTTAGAAATTCATCCAGGTACTTGCGGCTGACTCCCTTGGAGCCACTGGGATCTGAGTCGCCGCCGACAGTGGCAAGGATGTCGCTCAGAAACTGGCGGAGCGCGCCGGCGTCGTCATCCTGTGCGGCCTCGGGCAAGACAATCCCCGCCTCGCTGACCGCCCGACCCTCCTCTTCCTTCTTGATCCGCCTCACCTGATCGAGGGTGATCCGGGACTCTTCGGTGGAGCCGAGACGGTTCAGGATCTTGACCGCGGTCTCGACGATGCGCCGACCCTCGTCGCTCTCATTACGAATCGCAGCCAACACCAGGGCGGTGTTGCCGGCGTTGATGCCGGCGTAGTCTTTCAAGTGTTCAAAGAGCCAGGAAATCGCCAGGCGAAGCTCGGAGCATCCTATGCGCCCGTCATGGTCGGTGTCCACGAGATCGAGGAAGACGGGGTCAGCGTTGATGCCCGCGATCGGAGCGCTCGTAGCGACCCAGTGGGCTTCATCCAGTTCGCCTACGCGACGTAAGTCCCCGGCGTTCTCGATCTTGAGTTGAAGTGTGCTGCCAAAATACTGGAAGCGGAAGCGACCCTCACGATTCTCGCCGCTAAGACCGTCCGTTGCGCCCCATGCCATAGCAGGCACATTATATCGGGCATTTCCGATTTCGGTCTCCGGCCATTGCGATTGTACACACCCATCCGATCCTCCTCCCTCGACGACCAGATTTCGCGCCCGTAAGGGATGGTCCTACCCGCCCGGCAACGACAGCGCCCGGATCCTGTGCAGCATGTCACCGAACAGCCGCCGGTTCAGATGCCCCTCCGCCAGCAGCAACCAGTAGTAGCGGGCATGCTTGACCAGACGGCCGCCCGTCTTCATCAGCCGCTGCTGCAAGCTCGTCAGCAACCAACTCTTGATCCTCTGCGGCAGTCCCAGCCGTCGCCACAAGTTGTCCAGGTTGTAGGCCAGCACGCTGAGTTGCAGTCGCACTTCGTTGGCCCGGAAGCGATGACATGACAGCCGCGTCCAGTGCGTGGCCTGTTTGCCTTCTTTGATCCACTGCTCGGCGGTGCCGCGCTTGTTGTAGAAGCGCACCACCGAGCGGCTTGGCAAGCTCATGTTCGTGACGATGAAGCCAACGCGGGGAAACAGCTCACCGAGATGATGCTCGACCTTGGCCACGATGCGCCGAGGTTTGGACTAACTCTCCGCCTGATAGCGAAAACTCTTGTAGCGCACCAAGGGCTTGCGGGAGGCAGCAAGTGATGTTCAAAGGCAGTCCAAGCTCCTCTCCAATACCTCCCTCAGCCAGGCTCGACTATGCCTGTAACCAACTGATTCCAAAGGTGCGTACAGTCGCCCCAAGGCCCGACGTCGCATAGCTGGTGATAACAAACGTTGCCTTGAGTGACCGTCTGCGAGGCCCTCAAGAGCCCTTCCAGATCGCTCTAAGCCTTTGTTTAAGCGGGTTTAGGTGATTTCAAGGGGTCGTTGGGTCCCTGTGAAAATAGTTAATAATATCTATCCGTCGGACGGCTCGATGGGCTGTTTTCGGGCGGACTCGGCGGCGACGACGGATTTCGCGTCGGCGCCGGGGCTCACCCAGGGACGCGGGACCCAATCGCTGTCGCTCATCCCCAATCGGGACGGTCAACCATTGGGCCGTGTACTCATCGACTGACAGTCCGCCAACGCATTGGACTCTCACGCGGGGTGAACGACGGCGTTTACGGCGGCCGACAAACGATCCCAGTCAGCCAGCTCACGCTTGAGCTGCGCCCGGCCGGCTTGAGTGAGCGAATAGAACTTCGCCTTTCTGCCGGTTTCGGTCTCGGCCCACCTGGCCTTGATCCAGCCGTGCTGCTCGAGCCGATGCAAGGCGGGATAGAGCGAGCCCTGCTGGACTTGGAGGATTTCGCTCGAGACCTGTTGGATCCGCTTGGCGATCGCCCAGCCGTGCTTGGGCTCGGCGGCAATCGTCTTCAAAATGAGGAGACCCAGCGTCCCCTGCACAAGATCCGTCGGTTTGCCCATACCTTTGACTATCTACAATACCTCCGGAGTTGTAGATAGTCAAGGTATAGGGCGCTACGCCGGCCGCATCTCGCGACGATGTATACTGCCGCCATGGCCGACGACGAAACCACTCGACGCTCATTTATCACCGCCGCCGCGGCAGCGGTTTCAGCGGCAGGCGCTCGCCCTCTAAGCGCACAGTCCGCCCGGCGGATTCTTGGCGCGAACGACCGCATCAACATGGGCATGATCGGCGTCGGCGGACGCGGCTCAGGCCATGTCCGCTCGCTCATGCGGCGCAAGGAGATGCAGGGTGACGTCACCATCGTCGGCATCAGCGATATCTACTCGAAGCGCAACAACGCCGGGCTCGCCGCCGCCAACTTGACGCAAAGAGATCTGCATCGCGACTATCACGACCTGCTGGCCCGCTCCGATGTCGACGGCGTCTTCATCGCGACGCCCGACCACTGGCACGCGCCGATGACGCTCGACGCCCTCGATGCCGGCAAAGACGTTTACGTTGAAAAACCGGTCACGCTGACGATCCCTGAAGCCAAAGCCGTCGCCCAAAAGGTCGCCGAAACCCGAGGCGTGGTGCAGGTCGGATGCCAACACACCTCCGACAAACGTCACCTCAAAGCCCGCGAGCTCGTTGAAGACGGCTGGATCGGAAGGCCGCTGTGGGCGCAGGCCAACTACTCGCGCAACAGCCTCTACGGTGAGTGGAACTATGAAATCGATGAGGACGCCAGCGCCGAGGATGTCGGCTGGGAAGCCTTCCTGGGGTCCGCCCCCAAGCGCCCCTTCAGCCGGGACCGCTACTTCCGCTGGCGCAAATACTGGGACTACTCGGGCGGAGTTGCCACCGACCTCTTCTATCACCGCCTCACCCCGTTGCGACAGGTGATGGGTGTCGAATTCCCGACGCGGGTGACCGGCTCCGGCGGCATCTACGTCCACAAAGATCGTGAAGTGCCTGACACCTATACCTCGACTGTCGAGTACCAAGACAGCTATTGCATCCTAGGCAGCTCGATGGGCAACTCAGCGGGCAACGAGCATATGGATTCGGTCGTCTACGGCCACAAAGGCACGCTCACCTATGACGGCATGGCGGTCGTCGTCGAACCCGAGTGGCAGTTCGAAAAAGAGTTCATCGAGAAGACCGGTTCGTCGAAGATGTATGTCGAGGTCGAGCCGCACGCGATGGGCGAGGAGCACATCGACAACTTCCTGAGTTGCATGCGTACACGCCAGAAACCGAATTGCGACGCCGATTTCGCCTACAAGATCATGACCGCGATCAAGCTCGGCGTCGACAGCTACCGCGAAGGAAAGACCATGCTGTGGGACCCTGTCGGCGAGCAGCGCATCGACCAGCCACCCCAGCGGCCGGTTTACGAGGGCGACGGCCAAAACCACGAGGAGCCGAGGAGGCGTTCTCGGCGGGGATAGGACGACCGGTCGGGCGGCTGGCCCGCCGGCTGATTCCAACAATCGGGAATTAGCGAGAGTCTTCCCGGACTCAACGAAAACCGATGTTGTTGTTCCTGGGGCGGTAAGTTCAGATACGCCTGGATCAATCCATGGGCTATGATTGTAGCGCCCTCACAGGGGGCGCGGAAGAACATCGGGCCTAGGTCTGGGCTGGTCTTCTTTGCGTTCTTTGCGCCTTTGCGCGAACTTCCGATCGGCCGCAAATCCGACGGACGTTGGCGATGGCCCGGCCGAGCCGTTGATTACGAGTGCCAACGGGATATGACGAAGCCGCCGGCGAATTTCTTAGTCGCTTGCTTGGACCGAACTAATCTCGACTTCTCCGGCTCCGTCGAGCTCACCGACGATCGTGACTTTCTTGCCCACGAAGTCCTTGACTTTGTCGGGATTCTTGACCTTAACCACGCGCCCACTTGCTAGGTCCAAAAAGACGATCGGCTCACCGCCCTTGACGCAGGCTTGGGCGCATTGGGCGTGCTCGGCGCTAGTCGCCTTGCCCTCGTTCGCGCACTTCTCATCCGCCACCCAACCACTTCGCTCCGCGGCGAAACCCGAGCCGACAAGCAGTATCGCTATCGCCAAAACTGCAAACGCGATCCTCATAGTGATGCTCCTCGGCCCCAGGACTCTTGTCCGCGGAGCCGTGATCATTCTATTACAAGTCCATCTGAGACTTGGCTCGCGAGCACGCCGCCGACTGCAGCCTGTCGTCCACAGCTCGCTCACGACGTCAACGCTCGATATCGACGACCTCGGCGGCCTTCAGATTCTGCAGCCGCTCGACGACTTGGCTTAACCGCACCGGGCCATAGAGCGGCGAGCCGCCGTTGAGGCTTTCGGCCCTGAGTATGCGGTAGATCTCCAGAGCGCTACGCTCCCCGTCGATCAGGCTTTCGAGCTCGAAGCGCAGAGGACTGCTCAGCGGCGGGTCGGTGTTCTTGACGCTCCGGCGGCGCCGGAAAATCTCTTCGAGCGTGCCGGTGAATCGGGGGACGAGCGTGTTCGCCGCGGCCTCCTCTGAGGTCAGGCGACGAGACGGAGGCGCATCGCCGGAGTGGGCACGGTACGCTGCTTCGAGTTGGTCGACGCCTATGCGCCCGAGCCGCTCGACGCCCCCGGCGGACTCGTCGATGAAAGCTTGCTCCGAGCCCGCGAAGTGCGCAACTGACCGAACGCTGTCCGCCGCGTACCGCGCTGCGATTTGCACTGAATCGGTTGCAGTGAAGAACCTCTGCGCCAGAGGTTCTCGCGCGAAGACGCCCGCCGGCGCGCGATTAGGCGAGTAGCTCGGAGTCGCGGCCTCTCCGAGAAGCCTTCCAGCCAGCTGGGTCATTCGCGCGACCAAAGCGGCGCTGCCGCCCGACACTTCATTCACCAACGCCGGAACAACCGCTTCATCGGCCGTGGCGACGAAGTATCCCACCGCGGCGGCCAGCAGGGCGTAGCGACGCAGCTGCGTGGCGTCGACGTTGTTGATGGTGTCTTGGTTCGAATGAATGAAGTAGTTTGGGAATGCGGTGAAGTGAGTCGCCGGAATCCCGACAAGGCCGTGCGAGAAGGGTTCGTGGTCGGAGCTGGGGTAGAAAGGCGCCATGAACGCCCGAAAAGCGTCTCGCGAGCCGCCGGCTGCCAACAGCGGGTCGCTGAACCGCTCGTGCTGGTTAATCGTCCCCACATTGGTGTCGATGACGTGCCGGACAAAGTGCTCGACCACGTCGTTCAGGTAGGTCGGAATCGACCACGGCGCGCGCTCGAACACCGCTGAGGCCCCCAGCTTCGGTTGGTTCTCACCGATCAGCTCTTGATTGATGTTGATCAGGATGCGGTCTCGATCTTCGGGGAATTTCGCAAAGTAGGCGTACTCGCCATGAACCTCTGGGGCGAACCAGAACTGGATGTCCCGCCGCGGCCGGCGAATCTTCTCTTGCTCGACCAACCTCAGTAGCACACCAGCGATCTCGATCATGTTGGCGCATCCGGAAGCCGCGTCCGTGGCGCCGCCGCGCATGTGGTCGAGGTGCGAGGTATAAACAATCGCTTCGTCCTCGACCTCGGCGCCGGGGATCGTCGCAATCAGCAGATGCATTCGTCCTGGCGTAACGAACTTGGTGCGAACCTTCGCCGAGAGCGTGACCTCGTGACCGGCGCGCAATAGCTCCCTCAGTTCCTCCGCGGTATGCAGTGAAACCGAAAAGGCCCAGGTCGGCTCGCGGCCGTTCTCACCCTCGAATGGGATTCGCTGCCAGCCCATGTGATCGGGAAACTCAAAGGCCGGGCCCGGCCAGCGCGGGGCGCATGAGACCACGCCCACGGCGCCGTAGCGAAACACGGCCAGCCGGAAAACGCTATCAAGACGTCCGCAGGCCAGCACGATCTTTCCCTCGACATTTTTGCCCGCGTAGTCAGCTTCCGAGAGACCGTCGCCGACATCGACTAGCGCGGCCGCGGCCTCGCCTGAGCGGCTGTAGAGCGCGATTGCCGTTCCGGAGTCGGCCCAGCTCCCGATCTTGCGCTCAACCGGCTCCCGTATCCACAGCTCGCCGTCTAGCCCCGTCCAACTCGGCTCATGGAACGGCAGCTCGACGACGCGAATATCGGTCACGCCGATCTTCCGCAACTCACGCTCGACATAACGCATTGCTTCCAGGTAGCCGTCACTGCCGATGTTGCGGTCGAACTGCGCAATAGCATTCGTCCACTTCCAGCTGCGGTCGCCCGAGATTTCGTTCCGTAGCGCGTTCCATTCAATGTGCGGAAGCAGCGTCTGCTCGGCCCCGGCCGAAGCGACGAACAGCATGAGCATCCCAATGCGGCGCACGGCCCGTATCATACCCGCTTGCGGTGATATAATCCTGCCGGGCTGGGATCATGTACGCGGCAGTCGACGGCCTTCAAACCTACTACGAACAGCGCGGCGATGGGCCACATCTGTTGTTCATTCACGGCCTCGGCGGGACATCCGCCATCTGGTTTGCCCCGGCCGAAGCCCTCAGCGCGAAGTTTCGAGCGACCGCGTACGACTGGCCGGGATCCGGCTGCTCGGACTCGGGTGACAAGGAACCATCGATCGAATCGCTCGCCGCGCACGTGGGCGCGTTGTGCAAGCAGCTGGGGATTTCCCGAGCGGGAGTGGTCGCCCACTCGATGGGCGCCGCGGTGGCGCTCGCCTTGGCCGCCCGCGAGCCCGACCTGGTAGCCGCGCTGGCGCTGCTGGGACCGGTTACCAAGTTGGGCCAGATCGGCGTCGACGCCATCACCAAGCGCGCTGCCGTTGTCCGGGAGCACGGGATGCAGGCGGTCGTCGACGCGATTCCGATGGGAGCGCTCGCCCAGAAAACGCGACGCGACAACCCGGCGGTCCATGCGCTGTTCCGGGCCTCGCTGCTGGCCAACGACGCGGAATCCTACGCGCAATATTGCGAAGCGTTGGTGCGGGCGGATGGGGACGCCCTGGCGCCGAATGTCGAAGCGCCGACGCTGTTGATCGGCGGCGACTCCGACCCGACCGCTCCCGCGGCGAACATTCGAGCTCTCGCGGCCCGACTCGCCAACGCCGTGACGGTCGAGATCGCGGATGCGGGCCACGCCATGCAACTCGATCAGCCGCGGCGAGTCGCTTCGGAGCTCGAGAAGTTCTTCGAGAAGAATCTGTGAGGACCCTCGCCGCGGTCGTCAAGAAGGAGGCAAGTCATGGCGGAAGCCCAGTCCGACCTGGTCATTCATAACGCTCAGATCATCGACGCCACTGGCGCGGACGCGTTCCTCGGATCGCTGTTCGTCAACGGGCATGAGATCGCAGCGGTCGAGCGCGGCCCCCTGAACGGCGACGCCTCCTCCCGCGCTAAACGATCCATCGACGCGCGTGGCGGGACGGTGATGCCCGGCATGTGCGACGGCCATTGGCACCCGAGTTACTACGACGTGATCGACCTGACCAAGCTCGACCTGGCGCCGATCGAGGAAAGCGTCATCCACGGCGTCAAACACTGCCAGCTGATGCTCGAGTGCGGCTTCACGATGGCCGTTTGCGCCGGCGCTCACTACCGCATCGACGCCGTGTTGCGCGACTCGATCAACAAGGGCGAGATCCCCGGCCCGCGGCTGTTGGCCGCTGGCCGAGACATCTGTCCGACTGCTGGGCTGACGGACTGGAACCCCGATTTCTGGAAGCTCGGCATCGACGGCTTGACGATCATCTGCGACGGTGAGGACGAAATTCGCAAGGCAGTGCGCAAGAACATCAAGCAAGGGGCGGACGTGATCAAGCTGTTCGTCTCGGGAGAAGGTGCGGTCGCGAGTTGCAATCAGTACGCCTGCACGGTGACGAAACGTGAGCTGGAGGTTTTCGCGGAGGAGGTCCACCGCCGGGACAAATTCGCCTCCACGCACGTACGCGACCGAGACGGGGCGCGCATGTGCGCCGAAGTCGGCGTCGACATTATCAACCACGCGACCTTTGCCGACGACGAGACTCTCGAGATCATCCGAGAAAAAGATCTGTTTCTCGTGCCGGCGTTGGGGTACATCTTCGGCGTATTCGAAAACGGCGACAAGTTCGGACTTGACGACGAATTTCGAAAGAATACCGATGCGGCAGCCGACCGCGACCACGGCTGCGAGGTAATCCGCAAGGCCCGCCAGATGGGCATTCGCGTCATCCCGGGCGGCGATTACGGGTTCGCGTGGGTTCCCCACGGCACGTATGCCTGGGACCTGGAGCTGTTCGTCAAGCACATGGGCTTCAGCGAGATGGAGGCGATCATCGCCGCCACCAAGCACGGCTCCGAGCTGCTGCGAATGGGCGAGAGGGTCGGGACTCTGGAAGCGGGGAAACTGGCGGACTTTCTTGTGGTCGACGGCGATCCGCTCAACGACATTTCCGTGCTGCGAGATCAGAGCAAGCTCCGCTATGTCTTCAAGGACGGCGAGGCTGTGGCCGAGCGAGGACGGCCCGCGTGCCGCTGTGAGGAAGCCGTGTCATGACCGCCTGGCGCAACCTGGCGGTGGCGGCCTCACCGAATTCAAAGGAGCAACCTAGTCTCAGGCGTCTGAGAGACCCGCCATACCCTGACCCGGACGAGCCGGAACCAAAACGTCAAAGGTTCGGCGCTTTTCCGAGCACCCTGCGTGAGCGGGGTGTCTTCCGCTTACGGTTGCGGCCGTCGCCCGGGTTGTGGGAAGACACCCCGCTCGGTCGGTTAACGTAGCCTCACCCGACCGCTCCCTGACCCGGACGAGCCGGAACCAAAACGTCAAAGGTTCGGCGCTTTTCCGAGCACCCTGCGTGAGCGGGGTGTCTTCCGCTTACGGTTGCGGCCGTCGCCCGGGTTGTGGGAAGACACCCCGCTCGGTCGGTTAACGTAGCCTCACCCGACCGCTCCCTGACCCGGACGAGCCGGAACCAAAACGTCAAAGGTTCGGCGCTTTTCCGAGCACCCTGCGTGAGCGGGGTGTCTTCCACTTACGGTTGCGGCCGTCGCCCGGGTTGTGGGAAGACACCCCGCTCGGTCGGTTAACGTAGCCTCACCCGGCCGCTCCCTGACCCGGACGAGCCGGA
Source organism: Bryobacterales bacterium (assembly GCA_965247515.1). Lineage (GTDB taxonomy): Bacteria > Acidobacteriota > Terriglobia > Bryobacterales > UBA6623. The sequence continues at coordinate 6,118,308 of OZ252029.1, forward strand.
ACCCAAACGTCAAAGGTTCGGCCCTTTTCCGAGCACCCTGCGTGAGCGGGGTGTCTTCCACTTACGGTTGCGGCCGTCGCCCGGGTTGTGGGAAGACACCCCGCTCACGCAGGGTGCTCGGAATTAACGTCGGTCAGTTCGCGGCCCCGAACGCGAAGATCTCCAACTCCTCGCCGCTGTCTCGCAGCATGCCGTGCATTTGCCCTGGCCGTGCGATAAAGCCCTCAAACGCCCGCAGGCGGCGTAGCTCGACCGTCTGCTCGGTTCCGTCGATCGGGACGGCATCGGCCATGACCGCCATGCCGCTTCCGTGAATCACCCAAAACGAGTCCATGTAGTGCGTGTGGCGGTGGATGCCGATGCTCGCGGACGGGCCGAACTCGACCAGCATCATGTACTTCGCCGTGTAAAAGCGTTCCGTGACCGCTTCGGCAGCGGGCGATCCGTCGGCCAGAGGCTCTCCTGGCTCGAGCGAGCGCAGAATGCCGTCCGGCTCTTCGTTCTCGGCGACGTAGAAGACGGTTCCGCGGGTGCTTCCCGTGCCTCCGTGTGGGTTATTTCCCCAGCGCCGGGTGTGAAAGGCGTCGTAGCCGCGCCGCACCATCTTGAACGCGACTTTGTGCGGACCATCGACCCGGCTGTTGGAGTCGCGGAAAGTCAGCGTCAGCCCCGCGGGCCGCAAGGGGTGATTGATGTCGTTCGTGTCTCCGATGTCCCAGAGCGTCCCCTCGACTCGTTCCGCTACGTAGTCGAGAGGGTTGCCGGGTAGGGCCGTGTCGTCCAACAGCAAGCGCTTGTGGGGGATCAACGAGCGCAGCCCGCCAGGCAAGGTCGGCTCCGCCGCGGGCGGCACAGCCCAGATCTCGAGCTGGTAGCAGCCGGTTTCGCGGTCGTAGCCCATCGAGAGCTCGCGTTCCACGTTTCCGACAGCGAGAGTGAGCAAAACTTCTCCGGCGAAGCTGTCCCCGTTAGGGTCGCAACGATAGCTGACATTGAGGAAGTTGCGCCGACCGCCGCCGTAGTTCACGAGCCCCTTCACGAGTGTGTAGTCGCCGAGTTGGTAGCGCCGCAACGCTTGCTTGGTTGAATTTCGCCCGTCGGTCGCCAGGCTCGGGTCATCCGCCGGGATGCCGAACGACTCGAGGGGAAACAGGTAGTGAAGCGAATCGAGATAGTACTGCTCGGGCGCGCCGGCCAACGGCACGCTCTTGGCGGTCTGCGTCAGCGTGACGATGGGGTTGTCGTTGTCGTAGTCGGGCGCGTGCTCGGGCGCCTGCGCGCCGAGGCTATACGCGGTGAAGATAAATAAAAGAGTGAGTCTCATGATTCTCATGTTCGGGATGTGCTCCAGGCCGCTTGCATGCTAACATCAGCCCGCGCAGGTGCAGCAATGAAACGTCGTGAGGCTCTCGAAACCCTAACCGCCGGTATCATCTCGCTCAGCGCCGCCCAGCGCGATCTGCTCGCCCAAGCGGACTGGCGACCCCAGGTCCTCAGCGCGGAGCAGGATCGTACCGTCGATGTCCTCTCCGAGCTCATCATTCCCCGCACGGACACGCCGGGCGCCCGCGACGCCAAGGTCCATCGCTACATCGACCTGATGCTCGACAGGGGGTTGTTCGCCGGCGAGCGCGAGGCGTTCCTCTCGGGATTGAAGTCGCTCGACGAGCGCTGCCGCGAGGAGCACGGCGCGCCGTTCGCCGGGCTGCCCGAAGACCGGCAGGTACGCATCCTGACCGCGATGAGCGACGGTGGCGACACCTTCTTTCGCCAGATCAAGGACCTCACCATCAGGGGCTACTACACCTCCCGCGAAGGTCTGCTCGAAGAGCTCGAGTACAAAGGCAACTCCTACCTCGCCGAGATGCCCGGCTGTACTCACCGGGAGCATCAGCGATGAAGTCGCCCGAGTACGACGCGATCGTGGTCGGCAGCGGCGCCGCGGGCGGGGCGGCGGTCTACCAGCTCACCCGGCGCGGGCTCAAGACTCTGCTGCTCGAAGCTGGTCCCGACATCGACCCGCGCGTCGAAAACATCCACCACAAGATGCCCTTCGAGCTGGAGTTCCGCGGACAGCTTTCCTCCCGCGACCGGCTACGCTATCGCGGCAATAAGTCGACCAACGTCTACAACCAGCCGACGATGCTGCCCGACGCCGAGGAGCCCTACAGCTTCCCCAAAGGCAAGCCCTACGCCTGGGTGCGATCACGAGCGCTGGGCGGCAAGACTCTCCATTGGGGGCGCTACAGCTTTCGCTTCTCGGACTACGACTTCCAATGCGCCTCGCGTGACGGTTTTGGAATCAATTGGCCAATACGCTACACGCCGATCGCTCCCTACTACTCTCTCGTGGAGCGCGCGATCGGCGTGGCGGGCTCGAAGGAGGGCATCCCCAATCTACCCGACGGGGAGTTTCAGCCCGCATTGCCGCTGCGCTGCGGAGAGCACATCTTACGTAAGGGCGTCGAGAAGCTGGGGCTGCGTTTGATCCCCACGCGAGTCGCCGTTGTCACGCGTCGCGACTTCAGCCGGGCTCGCTGCCACTTCTGCGGACACTGCAACCGGCTGTGTAGCACGGGCGCCATGTTTTCCTCGCGCGTCAGCTTTATTCCCATGGCTCAGGAAACCGGCCAGCTGGAAATCAAAACAGACGCGATTGTCCGCGAAGTGCTGACCGACAACGAAGGCTTCGCGCGCGGCGTCTCCTACATCGACCGCGGAAACAAGCAGGACTATGAAGTCTCCGCCAAAGTCGTGGTGTTGGCGGCCTCGGCGCTTTCTTCGACGAAGATTCTGCTGAGCTCGCGCGGCCGCGACTACCCCACGGGCCTTGGCAACTCCAGCGGACAATTAGGCAAGAACCTGGCCGAGCACACGATGGCCGCTCGTATCACGGGGATTGCGCCGGTGCTGCGGGGAAAGATGCCCGACTATCCCGAGGACGGCCATCCTGGGGCCAGCTACGTCCCGCCGTTCTCCAACGTCGACAACCCGGAGCAGGAGGACTTCATTCGCAACTACAGCTTCGAATGCTGGAGTGGGACCTCGGACTACCCGGGCCATGCCCACCGCCTCGACGGATTCGGCGCCGGCTTTAAGCGCCAGGTCAAGAAGACTTACCCGGCGCTGGTAAATATGGCGACCACCGGCGAAGTGCTTTCGCGCCCAGAAAACTTCGTCGAGCTGGACCCGGCCGGACGCCAGGACCCCTACGGCATCCCGAGCTTGAGAATCCGCCTCGAGTTCGGCGACAACGACCGCAAGATGATTCGGCACATGAACGACAAGGCGGAGGAGATCTGTCGGGCCGCGGGGATCGAGATTCTCAGCCACCGGAAAGAGGCGTCGCAGCCCGGCTGGAGCATTCACGAGGTCTGCACGGCTCGAATGGGGTCCAACCCGAAGACGGCCGTGCTTGACGGCTATAACCGTTCTTATGACGCGCCCAACCTTTTCGTCGTTGATGGTTCGGCGTTCTCGTCCGCCACGGCGCTCGAGCCAACGCTGACGATCATGGCGCTCGCCGCCCGCGCGGGCGACCACATTGCGGACCTGCTCGACCGAGGTGAGATGCGCAAGCACGGTCCCCGAGATAACCCCGCTTAGGGATCAACTCGCTACTTTAGAGGCGCCAGTCAGACCAGTGAGCCGGAGCCGCGCGCGGAAGCGAGCGGTTGGCCGTGGATGCAGCAAATGTCGCTCACTCGAACAACCGCTCCCTTCCGGTCGCGGCTCCAAGTCGCGGCGTTCAACCCCTAGGTAACTAGTATTATGCCTAGGGAGGAAAAGCCATGGCCCGCTCATCGCTTCGCTTAGTTCCGGCGCTGGTTTGCGTTTTTCTGGTCTCGTGCAAATCAAGCCCGACCGTCGAAATTATCCGCGACCAATGGGGCGTCCCCCACATCTTTGCCGGCGACGAGAACGCCGGCTTCTTCGGCATAGGCTACGTGAGCGCCGAAGACCGCATCCTGCAAATGGAAATCTGGCGGAGGCGCGCGTCGGGCCGCCTAGCCGAGACATTCGGGTCTGATTATCTCGAACACGACCGCAAGTTCCGGGTCGCCGGCTTGCTGCGCCATGCCAACCAAGCCTTCGAAGCCTCTTCGGACGAGATGAAAGACTGGTTGCGCGCCTACGCCGCCGGGGTTAACGCTTGGATCGTCGAACACCCCGACATCGTAAAGCGCCGCTTTGCACCGCTGGGCGTTGAGCCCGCGCCTTGGACAGCCGCCGACCCGTTGCTCTCGATCTTGGCCGTCGCCGATCTGTTCGACAAACTCTTCGACGAGGGGGCGATCAACAACTATCGGCAGTACCACGAGCTCGTCGCGAAGGTCGGCGAGCGAAAGGCGCTGGAGGCGCGAGCCATGACCATCGATGAGGAGTTCGTCACCGTGCCCGAGTCGGAAATGGCGAAGGACGCGGAAGTCTACGACCGCCTCAAAGCACGCCAGCGCACGCCGGCCTTTCTTCGGCGTGACTCGAGCGGCGAGACCCTGAAGTTCTCCCACGCGTGGGTGCTGGGCGGCGGCCGGACGACGACCGGCAAACCCATCCTCGAGAGCGAGCCGCGCATCACGGTCACAAACCCCTCGATCTGGTACGAGTACCACTTGAACGCGGGCCGCTTCGACGCACGCGGCATCAGCATGCCGGGCGTCCCGGGAATGCTGATCGGCTTCAACCGGCGTATCGCCCTGGGCGCGACCGCGGTTGGCGTCGGTTCCACGGTCACGTTTCTCGATAAGCTAACAGACGACGGCAAAGGGTTCATCTTCAAGGGAGAAACTCTGGCCTTCGACCGGCGACTGGAGCGGATCGAGGTCAAGGGGGGCTCACCAGTCATCCAAGAAGTCTTGACCAACCGTCACGGGTTTGTCTTCAACGCTTTCGCCCGCCGGCCAAGCGCGGACGAGGCCTACGTCAGCTACTACAAGGCCGCCCACGACCGCGGCACGTCGGTCCGCTCCTTCATCGAGCGCATGGCCGCGCGAAACTGGCGCGAGTTTCTCGACTCGGCCGAGAGCTACTACGTACCGGCCGTCCACATGCTCTACGGCGATGTTGAAGGCAACATTGGCTACTCAACGGTCGCGCATATTCCTTTGACGAAGCGTTCCAGGCGGATGGCTCTGGAAGGCTGGACCGGCGAGGACGAAGTGCTCGGCCGCGTGCCCTGGGAAGAGATGCCTCGCATGCTCAACCCCGACGCCGGGTTCATCGGCAACGCCAACAACCGCCCGGTCGGCGCTTGGTATCCCCACGACCTTGGGATCGGCTCGACCGGCAGCGGCTCCCGCGCTTGGCGCGTTCATCAGCTGATCGAGGGCGACCGCAAGTTCTCGGTGGAGACGCTCGAATCGGACGTGCATCGCGACGACATGCACGCCGCGACCTCGGCCTTGCTGCCCGTGGCTCGCAAGGTCGCCGAGGAGGACGGAGCGGCCGACCCGCCGGTGCTCGGCATCCTCGAGGCGACCAAAGATTGGGACTACCGCTTCCGGACGAGCTATCCCGCCTTCCGCGCCGCGGCGGCGTTGGCGTCAACCGCCGGCACGGCGTTTCGCCGCAGCGGCCTGACCCAACGCTTCGGCTTGACCGAGGCGGGCGCCTGCCACCTGGGACGCCTCCTTTCCGCTCAATTCCAGAAGGACCAAGCAACGCCAAAAGACCCGAAGATCCGAAAATACCTGCTGACATGGCTACGGGTCGCCGGTCGGCAACTGGCCCGCGCCGGCGAGGACGACCCGGCCATCCACTATCTTCCCTACCAGGGCGACTCACGAATGGGGCTGCCCTCGGTCGATCCGTCGCTCGACGCTCAGTCGCCGCGCTTTGAAGTCGTCGAACGCGGCAGCGTCTGGTCGCCCAAAGAAGACGGCTACAGCCAGATCGTCGACCTCAACGACATCGACAACTCGCGCGCCATGATCGCGCCCGGGATAAGCGAGGATCCCGAAAGCCCCTTCTACTTGAACCAAATGGATCTGTGGGCCAAAGGCGAGCTTCGTCCCGCCCCGCTATCGCGCGAGAGGATCGAAGAGCTGGCCGTTTCAACGGAAAGAATCGCCGTCGGCGGTTTCTCCGGTGACGACCTCTTGCCCGAAAACGTCGCCGACGCCAAGCCGGATGGGGCTCGCTTCTATCCGGCGATACCGCTTGTTTCAGGGATGGAGCGATAGGAGGCCAACCGTGTTTCGACTACTGCTTTTCTGCCTGGCGTTGTTCGCTCTTCCGGCCCTGGCCGCGGACGATCGCTGGGTCGTCTCCGAGCCTGTCAAGGGATCAGAGTCGCCCATCCAGTTGACCTTCGTGCCTACGCGCGACGGCGTCTACACTCCGATCGCGTTGCGAAAGCCTCCTGGCGAAGGGCCGTTCCCGGCCGTGCTGTTTCTGGCAGGCAACGGGGGCGGCGGAATGGAGGCGGCTCGTAGCGCAATGCTGAACCGCGGCTATGTGTCGGATCGCTTTCTCGACGAGGGCTACGCCGTGGCCTGGCTGCGCTACCGCGCCGAGGTTCCACGGGCCTATGCCGGGGCCCAACCCCTTCCCAAGGAAGGCCGGGTTTTGCCCAGGTCGCCGCTCGATCACGACGACTTGATCGCGATTGTCGACTACGTCGGGCGTTTGCCTTTCGTCGAACGAGAGCGAGTTGGGCTCGTCGGCAGCAGCCACGGCGGCGAGATGATACTTAAAGCCGCATCAGAGATCGATATTGCCGCGGGAGCTCTCTGTGAACCGGCTTCGCATGAGTTTCTGTCGGTCGATATGAGTCGCCTGCCGCCGGGAGAGCCCCAGCTTCAGGATGTCGAGCGAGTTCGAGAGCTGGCGGAAAAGGGTAGAGCGATGGAACGAATTCAAGGGATCAACGGCCCGTTGCTTGTGATCGGGAGAGATGACGACCACCTCCAGGGAGTGTTTCGATTGACCTACCTTTGGCTGCTCGAGGCGGGCAAAGACGCGCAATGGGTGAGCTACGATCACCCTCGGCACGGCTTCGCCTTGCCACGCCGTAGCCGGGACGGCGAATATCATCCCAACAGTGACCAGAAGAGCGTGATCGCCAGGATGCTGGAGTTTTTCGAGAGAAAGATGTGAACGTCAACTCTCGCGGCTTCAAGGCGGCGATCCCGGGGCTCAGGTGGCTTATAGTTGCCCCAGTGAGGGGGAGTGAAAGAGAGGGCAAGAAGCATCGTCGGCGCGGTGGAAATGTGGGAAAACCGTTTCCAGGGTTGGCCGGCGAGACCGATTTGGGGCAAGCTAGCAGGGCCCCTGGCATCCCGTTGCGACGAATTTCGCTCCCAGACATCGTGATGTCTACCGCAAGCCCTGCGCGCAACGGGATGCGCCGAGTCGCCTGAAACGAATTCTCAGATGCCGTCGCAGACAACGACTTTACTATAAGGCTTTCGCACGCGGCTCGGCCCGCCAGGGGCGTCTTTTATAAGGGCGTCTGGCTGAAGAGGCCGACCCGCTACTATACGAGTCTGTGCTCTACCGCTGGACCAAGAAGATCCATATGTACTCGGGGCTCCTGAGCTTCCTCGGGCTTACCGTTTGGGGAGTCGTCGGAGTCGAGTCGGCTTTCCGCTCCGCGCCGGAGGAACGCCCGCGCGCTGAGCCCGTAGTCCGCCAGATCGATTTCCAGACGCCGGACGATGTGGCCGATCCGGAACTGGCCCAGATGATGGTCGACGCGGCCCAGATGCCCTTCATCACCGACGCGCCCCGCCAGGTCCGCGACGCGCGGAATCGGTTGACGATGACCTACTTCACCGTCAACGGACGCCGTCACATCGTGCTCCTCGAAGACGAAGCGAAGATTCGCATCGAGGAAACTCCGAACAGCTTCTGGGACTTTCTGGATGCGACCCACACCAATACATTGTTTCACTCGCGTCCGGCCTGGCAGATCAAACTCTGGGGCGCCTACAACGAAATGTCGCTCTGGTCGGTGATCTTCATGACAGTCTCAGGCGTCTACATGTGGCTCGCCACGCGCCCCAAGCTCTCCTGGGCCGGCTGGACTCTCGCCGCGGGTTGCGCCGCCTTTGGACTCTTCTACATGTTTGTCAGGTAAATGGTGATCAGGTAAACCCCCATGTATCGATGGATGCGCAACACTCACCTGATCCTGGGGCTGGCCTCGCTGCTGTTCCTGACGGCATACCTGCTCAGCTCCGTCCGCTTCGCCCATGGCCGCTGGTTCGCCCGCGACCTGGTTACAAGCGAGCAGACCATGACAGTCGATTCCGAGCTAGCCGGCGCCCCGCGGAAGGTTGCCGCCTGGCTCATGGACAAGCACGACATGCGCGGCGATCTGATGGGCGTCCAGCGTAAAGACGACGGCGGCTACTCGATGATCATCCGACGCCTGGGGACGCGCTACGAGATCGCGGGCGCGGCGGGCGCCGGAGAGATCAAAGTCGTTACCCACAGACAAGGTTTTTGGGCAATGCTGGCGGGCATGCACATCGGCCACGGCTTCTGGCACGACTATTGGCTCCACAAACTGTGGGGAGCGCTGGCTCTCGCCTCATCGCTCGCCTTGCTGCTACTCGGAGCCAGTGGGCTGTACTTGTGGTTCAAGACCTACGAGGAGCGAGGGATCGGCGTCGTGATACTCATCGTCGGAACCGCGTGGGCCGTGACCTCGCTGATCCTGGCGCGACAGCTCGGTTGATTGCCTCAAGTTGGCGTTTCACGTTTTTGTGTCCGGCAGGGCGAAGCAATCAACAGCCCACGGCGGAGCCCGACCGGCGCGGCCAACAAGGTATCCGCGGCCGAGCGCCACGTTAACCGGCACGAAGAGCTCCGAAATCGCGAACAGGGCTCAGCCTCTCCAGATGTCACTTGAATTCCGCCAAGACTGCCCGAAAGCGCGCATTCGAGCAGTCCGACGGATAGATATTATTAATTATTTTCACAGGGACCCAACGCACCCTTGAAATCGCCCAAACCCGCTTAAACAGGGGGCTTACAGCGCCCTAGAAGGGCTTTTGGGGGGCCCTCACACGGTCATTCAAGCGAACGTTTGTTTTCACCGCTTAAACGGTCGGCATCGCCTGAGCGGTAAAATCGACGTATCTTGGTTGGGACGACCATCAGTCGGTACAAGATCCTGGAGAAGCTCGGCGAGGGCGGCATGGGCGTCGTGTACAAGGCGGAAGACACCAAGCTTGAACGGCCTGTCGCGCTGAAATTTCTACCCGCGCACTTGCTGGGTGACGAGGAGGTCAAAAAGCGCTTCAAGCGCGAAGCAAAGGCTGCCGCCGCTCTGGACCACTCAAACGTCTGCACTGTCTACGAGATTGACGAAGCGGATAGCAAGACGTTCATCTCGATGGCCCTGATCGAGGGCGAATCTCTAGACAAGAAGATCGAGCGTGGCCCCCTAAAGCTCGACGAAGCGCTCGACATTGCTCAACAGATTGCCAAGGGCCTGGAAGCCGCGCACGAGAAGGGTGTTGTCCATCGCGATATCAAACCTCAGAACGTGATGGTGGACTCCAAGGGCCATGTGACGATCATGGATTTTGGGTTGGCTCAGCTTACCCAGGCCAGCCTGCTAACCAGGCCCGGCCAGACCATGGGCACGATGTTCTACATGAGCCCTGAACAAACCCAAGGCTCGGGTACGGATCACCGTACGGACATTTGGGCGCTTGGGGTCGTGCTCTACGAGATGATCACTGGCCAACAACCGTTCAAAGGCGACTACGACAAGGCCGTGATGTACTCGATCCTCAACGAGGAACCCGAGCCGGTGACGGCACTACGTACGGGCGTCCCGATGCTAATGGAGGAGTACGTCGGCAAGTGCCTGGCGAAAGAGGCTGGTGATCGCTACCAACATGCCAGTGACATCTCGGTTGATCTGCGCATGCTGGTCGAGAAGCTCAAGTCGGGCCGTTCGACGATCTCGCGAACCACGAATCCTGCGCCGGGTATCCCAACGGTCGCGGCGTCGGACCAGACAGCAAGCCCTGCTCGGACGTTGCTGTGGCCTGCCGTGGCGGCGTTACTCGCGATCGTTGCTGTCGCCCTAGCGTTCCTTGCCTTTCGTCCGGAACCGGAAACGACAACCACGCGCTTTTCCATCTCACTTCCGCCCGGGCAAGAGATCACCAGCGGCCCGGCCATTTCCGACGATGGCCGGATCATCGCTTACACGGCGCAACTAGGGACCGCTGAGTCGCAGCTCTATTTGCGCCGGCTGGATTCGTTTGAGGCGCGTCTGGTCGAGGGTTCGAGCGGCGCGCGGCTACCATTCTTTTCGCCCGATGGACAATGGGTGGCGTTCTTCGCGCAAGGGCAGCTTCAGAAAGCGGAGGTTGCTGGGAGTACGCCCGTCGAGTTGGCCGAAGCCGCCTATCCCAAGGGTGGGACCTGGAATCAGGACGACACGATTATCTACAGCGGGTCGCTCAATTCCGGACTCATGCGAATTCCCGCCAGCGGCGGAACGCCCGAGGCCCTGACCCATCCCGACGGCGCCGCCAACGGGTATGCGCACGTTTTCCCGCAGGCCCTGCCCGGAGGGCGAAAGGTTCTCTTCACGATTTGGGGGCAAACCATGGGCGCGGCGGTGCTCTCACTAGACTCAGGCCAGTGGGAGCTCGTCTTACCCTCGACGACGGGGGCCGCACCGATTTACGTCAGTACTAGCAGTGCAACGGGCAAACTGCTGGTCGTCGATTTGGCAGCCGGCATTAGAGCTGCGCCATTCGACGCCGCGCATCCCGCGCCCACGAGCGCCGATACTTCGGTCCTGGCCAACGTGTACCACGAGTTAGAGAACGAGGTCCGGGGCTGGTTGGCTGTCTCGAACACCGGCACCGCCGTCTACGCGCCCGGCAACCCGGCAAAGTCATCGTTGGTGTGGGTCGACCAGGAGGGTGAGACCGAATCGCTAGGCGGAGACCAGGGGCTGTATCGAGAGGTGACGCTCTCACCCGACGGAACGAAGGCAGCCGTCAGGCAGGGTCCGCACATTTGGATTCATGATTTGCAGCGCGGAACGCGCAGTCCTCTAACGACGCAGAACAGCCACAACTTCTCGTCTCTATGGAGCGCTGATGGCCAGCGGGTTCTCTTCGGCTCAAATCGCGGAGGCAGTTGGGACATCTACTCCCGACCCGCCGACGGATCGAGGCCTGCGGAAGCCCTGCTCTCTCGGCCCTACGACCAGTTCCCGACCTCGGTTTTGGTCGATGGGACAGTGCTCTACCACGAGGTCCACCCCCAAACCGGTAGTAGCCTTTGGACCCTCTCCCCGGGCGGCCCGTCAGAAGAGGCAATGGCCTCGCCTTTTCGGGTAACCCCGTTCAACGAAAGGGATGCCGAGGTCTCGCCTGGTAGGGAGGGCGGGTCCCGCTGGATTGCGTATGCATCCGACGAGTCGGGGCGAAGCGAGATCTACGTCCAGTCGTATCCTAGCGGAGCGAACAGGACTCCGATCTCCACCGGAGGCGGTTCCTGGCCCAAGTGGTCGCGTGACGGTAGGGAGCTGTTCTACCTGACGGGGGACGCCATGGCCGCCGTGGCGATTCAGCCGGACGGGTCTTTCAGCGCTCCTCGTACGCTATTTGACCGCACGAACTTCCTCAGCGGCTTTTTCCGAAACTACGATGTCTCGCCGGACGGCAAACGGTTTTTGATGATTCAGCGCGACCCGGGCTCGGCGCCGCGCCAGCTCAATGTGATTCTCAATTGGACGGATGCACGCTGAGGTTCTGAGTGGCGACGCCGACGCTGCCTGCCAAGCGGACGCCTACCCGTATCGTAGAGAACTGGCGCGAAGAGTTTCGCAACAAGATCGGATGCAAGATACTCAAAGCAAGTCACTTAACCAGCTATTTCTTGAAACCTGTTGAGATATCGCGTTGCGACTCTCGATCGCGCGTTCTGAAGCCGCCGCCTCGCTTGGCGGTACAATTTCAACGTCTTGACCGGGACTACGATCAGCCACTACAAGATCCTGGAGAAACTCGGCCAGGGCGGCATGGGCGTGGTCTATCGCGCTGAGGACACCAAGCTCGATCGGTCTGTTGCTCTCAAGTTCCTACCCGCTCATCTGCTTGGTGACGAGGAGGTGCGGAAGCGCTTTGAGCGTGAAGCTAAAGCCGCAGCCGCTCTGGATCACTCCAACGTCTGCACCGTTTATGAGATCGACCAGGCCGACGGCAAGACCTTCATCGCGATGGCGTTCGTCGAGGGCGAGTCTCTCGACAAGAGGATCGAGCGCGGCCCACTGAAACTAGAAGACGTTCTCGACATCGCTCAACAGATTGCCCAGGGTCTTGAAGCCGCCCATGAGAAAGGCGTTGTCCACCGAGACATCAAACCTCAGAACGTGATGGTGGGCTCCAAGGGCCACGTCACGATCATGGACTTCGGGTTGGCTCAACTCACCCAGGCCAGCCTGCTAACCAGACCCGATCAGACCATGGGAACGACGTTCTACATGAGCCCTGAGCAGACCGAGGGTTCGGGAACCGACAACCGCACTGACATTTGGTCCTTGGGGGTTGTGCTCTACGAGATGATCACGGGCCAACAGCCTTTCAAGGGCGACTACAACAAGGCGGTGATGTACTCCATCCTCAATGAGGAACCGGAGCCGATTACCGGACTGCGTACCGGCGTGCCGATGGAATTGGAGATCTCCGTCGGTAAGTGCCTGACGAAGCAACCGTCTGACCGTTACGGCCAGGCCTCGGAGCTTGGCAAGGACCTGCGCACGCTGGCGGAGGGTCTGAAAGCAGGTAGGTCAAAGATCCTGGTGACCGACGTCGCATCCCCAGACACCGTCCCAGAAGCCCTTGTCGAGAATGCGCGATTTGTCGCGTCGTCACCTCCTAGGGCCTACAATCGCTTCTACCAACTGGCCGCACTGGCCATCATCGCGGCCGTGATGGGCTGGCAACTGTGGACCCGGCCAGCCCCCGAACGCCCGGTAAGAAAATTCTCGATCGCGCCGGAAGAGTTCGCCGGCGCCGACGCGCGCGCCGCCATCTCACCCGACGGCAAATACATCGCCCACGTGGCGGGGACGGCCCAATCTTCGCTCTACATCCGTCCGCTGGACCAGACGACGACGCGCCGCATTGAGGGGACCGAAGGCGCCGTCAACCCGTTCTGGGCGCCCGATAGCCAGTCGATCGGCTTCGTCGCGAACTCCGAATTGAAGTGGGTTGCGCTCGACGGAGGCCAACTCATCGCCGTCTGCGCCTTGCCGGGGCTCTCCCGCTACTTCGAAGGAGTCTGGAGCCCTGACGGCGAATCGATCGTCTTTGCGGCTCAGAACCCAACTCGTATCTACCAAGTTTCCGCGTCAGGCGGCGACCCCCAGGTCTTGATCGATCCGTCGGTGCGAAGTATGAATACGGCCTCCTCGCCGCAGTTTGTTTCAGATCACACTTTGCTGTATCGGGTCGGGACCCCTGGGCGTGCCACATTTCTCGTCGCCCGTGACCTCGAGACAGACAATGAGCAAGAGTGGTCTGTGCCGGCCGCGCTGTTTACGTATTCGCCCACCGGCCACCTCCTCTACAATATCGACTCCACCTTCGGCGGCGATCTGTGGGCGCTCCCTTTCTCCCCCGACTCGCACAATGAGCTTGGAGATCAATTTCTGCTTGCCCGCAACGCTTACGCCCCAAGCGTCTCATCCGACGGCACTCTCATCTACCGCCAATCGCCGGGCGCGAGAATGGAACGATTCCGCCTGGTCGACCGAAGCGGGGGTATCGTCCATGACACCGAGCGCATTTGGCCGCGCGCCAGGGCCCCGACATTCTCCTCCGATGGAAGCACGCTCATCGAGGGTCGGGACGCCAAGCCCCTGGTAGCGACAGATCAGACGGAGCGCCCGACCGACGTTGACCAGAGCTCGGGGCGGATCTTGTACTGCCGAGTTGAACCGGACGAGCGCGGCCGAGACATCTGGTACTTAGAGCCGGACGGTAATGGCGGCTACGCCCCTCAATTGTTCCTCGGAGCAAACTTCGAGGAATTCGCCGGAGCATTCTCGCCGGATGGTCAGTGGGTTGCCTACACCACGACCCAGGATGGCCCGTACGAGGTCTATGTTCGGAAATTCCCAGAAGGGTCCCCATTTCACAAAGTCTCCCGTGCGGGAGGCAATTCGCCCCGCTGGCGGGCCGACGGGCGTGAGCTTTTCTATGTCCAGGGGGCATCCCTCATGGCTGCCGAGGTGACCTCTGGCGACACGTTTTCGGTCCAGTCGACCACGACGCTGTTCTCGGAGCCGTCGCTAGACTTTGAATCGGACGTTTTTCGAACCTATGATGTGGCGCCCGACGGCCCAAAGCTTCGTTCTCAAAGTTCCGTCCGATGACGCCGCCGCGACCCCGCCGGTGATTCGAGTAACCGAGAACTGGTACGAAGAGTTTCGCGACCGAGAATAGCCTAACGGATAGAGCGGAAACGGCTTAGTGGCCTTTCGCCAGATTCCTGGCGAAAAAAATCTCCCTTCCACGAACGATCCCGCCGCAGCTCCGAGACCCGTCGAAATCGCCCATCGGGGGGTTCGGCGCATAGATATTGTAAATTAATTTACCGCTGACCCAACCACCCCTGAAACTTCCCAGAACCCCTTAAACAGGGCCTTAGAGCGCTCTAGGAGGGCTTTTCGGACGTTCCAGATCGGGGGGACGCGACAACGTTTGTTGTCGCCAGCTAATGGTTAGACGCAGACATTGGGCACTTTGGTCGGCGGGCTTTTAGGTCTCCAACCGGTCCGATCGTCGGGTAAATTATCCCTCACTCGCATTACAGGCCTTCCTGGACGGAACCGGTCAGCGCGTGCAGGAAGGCGACGAGTTGCCTCTTCTCATTGTCCGAAAGATTGAGCTTGCGGATGTCCTGATCGAGATTCGGGTTGGGAGGTCCGCCGTCGTTGTAGAAGTCGCGACATCTTCAAGCGCTATTAGCGACCCGTCATGCATGTAAGGCGCCGTGCGAACAACCTCGCGCAGAGTCGGCGTTCTGAACTTTCCGCGGTCATCGGAGGTCTCGCTCGCCAAGGCCCGCCTGGGGTCCGCAACGCCAGCGGTAGGTGACGCCCTTCTGGTCGGGATCCTGGATGAACCCGCTGACCCGGGCGTAACGGGTCGAGGGGTAGGTCATGTAGCAAAGGCCGTCGCGATCTTTGGTGATGAAGTCAGGGAGCTCGGAGCAAGCGCCCTTGAGTTGGTCGCATCGGCCGTCATTGATCGAGGTGGACCCCGGCGCCGACGAAGTGCGCCCAACCGCCGTCGAGAGCGTCGTCGATATAGGCCGGGCCATCGGCCGTTTTCCCCTTGCCTCCCGGACGGGATGGAAGACAGCGGCAATATCTGGATGGTGGAAGACGTCGATCTCGACTGATCGGGCCACACGGGGCCGAATCGAGAGTTTTGAAGCTAGCCCGCCTCTCGGCGGGATGCTCCGTCTGGCGGATCTTCTCCCCGCCAGCGAGCAGAGTTTCGCCGCCAACTTCCTGAATTCGCGTCGGTTATGGGATGGATCGGGCGATCGGCGTCTGTCTACAGGTTACTTGTGCGGCAGCGAAACCCCCAACGCATTGAGGATTTCTGTTTGGCGGGCGTCGGGAATCGGCAGCCGTGTGACGCTGGTCTGCTCATCCACTCGATATTCCAATAGACACAGTCGCCCCAACGCCGCCAGCGCGTCCGGCAAGGTGATCGCGTGCGGGTCGTCGTCGGTCGTGCCAAACGCCGCTTGTATCCGCCGTTCCAATTCGCGGCTCAGCTTCAACGCCAGCATGCTGCACAACACATGTCCTCGGGTGCGGCTTTCTTTGCGCACGAAGATCGGCCGCACCTCGAGCAAGCCCGTCTTCAGCTGCCGAAAGTCGCGCTCCACCCGCTGCAGGCTCACGTAATGGTCGTGCACTCTTTGGCCGCTCATGCGCTCGGAGGCGACATCGGTCACGACCACGTAACAGCCCGCCAACTCCAGCGCCTGCTCGATCGCCGCCTGCTGGCGCTCGACGACCAGCGTACGTCCCTGCAAGCGCAACTCGACCAATTCTGTCAGCTTGTGACGCGCCAGCCAGGGCTTGAGCTGGCGCAGTCCGGCCGCGGGCTCGCAACGGGAAGAGGCCGTGACTTTCTGGTTGCGTCGGTCGAGCTTGCCTCCCAGCTTGGCCAGCTTGTCCTCGAGCCGCTGCCGTTGCCGTTTGGCTTCGGACTCGTTGAGGCGCAGCACATAGCGCACGCCGTCGGCTTCGACCTCGCAGACTTGTTCAGCGAACAGCTCCCGTTGCAGCACCCCTTCGCTCAAGCGCCGCCGAATCTGGGGATCGGTCAGCGCCGTGATGTAGCGCAGCCCGGCCTCCCCCAGCGCCTGCTTGCCCTTGCTCTTGACCATCCCGCGGTCGCCGACGAAGACCAACTCCTCGACTCCGAACTGCTCTTTGACGATGCGGATCTGATCCGGCACGGTCGTCGGATCGTTGCGGTTGCCGGCAAACACCCGCACCGCCAGCGGCTCGCCCTGGTCATCGGCCAGCAGTCCGATCACAATTTGCTTCTTGCCGCGCTTGCCGTCGCGATTGTAGCCGTACTCGCCCAACGCGTTGTGCAGGCCTTCGAAGTACGAGTTGGTGACGTCGTAGAGCAGCAAGCTGGGCGGGGCTCCGCGGCGCTCGAGGTAGTGGCGGTATAGCGCTTGCTCGATCTTCACTTGGCGGGCGCTCAGATCATCGAGGGCGGCGTAGAGGTCGTCTTCGTCGAAGGCGCCCAGACCCAGCACTTCTGCGACGGCCTGATCGGCGGCCCAGCGCACGGCCGAGAGCCGCGATCCTTGGTGGGCCAGGCGCGCCAGCACCAGGAACAAGGCGAGTTTGGCGGCCCGCGTTCGACCCAGCGCGGCGGTCAGGCCCAGCTCATCGGCGAGTTGCTTGAGCGCGAAGAGCAGGCCAAAGACGGGGCCGCAGACGGGAGTGGCGGGAAGCTGATCGAACTCGCCGCGGAGGGCGCGCCGGAGGGCCTCGACGCGGACGGGGCGCCAGCAGGAGAGGTTGGCGAGGGTGCGTTTTTTGACTCTGCCGTTTTGGCGGAAGGATTCGCGCAGCAAGACGGCGGGCGGCGAGTTGCGATTGGGGACGGACTCAACATACATGGGTATATTATATCACAAATAACACAATGAATAAACGATACAATAGCATAATACATGGGTACACTAAAAGCGCCCCCAAACGTGTTAAAGCCAAGCAAGCCAGGCAGTTAGCCCGTCAAACGAGCCTTCCGCTGGGGGGAAGATCCGTCAGTTGAACCCACTTCTCTTGTGCGTTACGCCGTGGCTCTGTCTGGCCTCTGGAGTGAACCCTAAAAATGAGACATTGAAATTTGGGACGAATTTCAGCGAATGGAAAGGAGTCCAGGATGGAAAGTCTCAAGCCGCGCAAGCCGCGGGAGTTCACGGTGGAGTTCAAGGAAGCCGCCGCCAGGCGGCTCCTAGCCGGCCAGAGCGGCACAGCGCTAAGCCGCGAGTTGGACGTCAAGCGCAGCCTGCTGTACCGCTGGCGGGACGCCTATCGCCAGGAAGGCGTCAACGGCTTGAGCCGGCGGCGAGGCCGGCCGAAACCCGGCCGCTCGGCGCCGCCCAAGATCCCTCGCGATCCGCGCGACGAACGCATCGCAGAGCTCGAACGACTGCTCGGCAAACAAGCCGCAGAGCTCGATTTTTTCGGACAAGCCTTTCGCGCCTTGAACCTCGCAGCCCCGACCAACGACGCCGGTGGCGCGAGCGGATCTACTCCATCGTCGAGCAGATCAGCGCCAAAGGCTCGCTCAGCGTCGAACACGCCTGCGAGCTCGGACGCGTGAATCGCGCCGGGTTCTATCGCCGGCTCGCCGTGTCGTCGCCCGCCGAGTGCGACATGGAATTGCGTGACCGCATGCAGCGGATTTCGCTCGAGAATCGTCGTTACGGCTACCGCCGCGTGACGGCCGAGCTGCGCCGCCAAGGCTTCCTCGTCAATCACAAAAAGGTCCTGCGGATGATGCGTAAGGACAACTTGCTGGCGGTACTCAAGCGGCGCTTCGTGCTAACAACGGATTCGAACCACTTCTTACCTGTTTATCCGAATCTAGCGGCGCACCTGAATGTGGACGGCGTCGATCAGTTGTGGCAATCCGATATCACCTACATTCGCTTGCGCGAGGCGTTCGTCTACCTCGCCGTGGTGTTGGACGCCTACTCGCGACGCGTGGTCGGCTGGCGGCTGGGGACGACGCTCAAAGCTGAGCTGGCTGTAGGGGCGTTGCGCGATGCGCTCGAGCTCAGACGCCCTGCCGCGGGGTGGATGCATCATTCCGACCAAGGCGTACAGTACGCTTCGAGCGCCTATGTCGAGCTGCTGGAGCAGCACGGCGCGATCATCTCGATGAGCCGCCGCGGCAACCCCTACGACAACGCGCGGGCGGAGAGTTTCATGAAGACGTTGAAGGCGGAGGAGGTTTGGTTGCAGCGTTATCGCACGCTTGACGAGGCGCGCGCATCGATCGGCGAGTTCATTGATGAGATCTACAACCAACGCCGGCTGCATTCGGCGTTGGGATATCGTCCGCCGGCGGAGTTTGAAGCGCTGGCGCGGCCGGCGGCAACAGCAGCGAGGAATCCGAAGTATGAGTTTTGAGAGGCATAGGCAAATCTATCAATCCGATGGGCCCTGGGCGGGCAGGGAGACATCGCCGGCGTTGGAGAAGCCGGGAGCGACCTTGGCGGCCGCCCCCGGCGCTCATCGTCTTGATGAGTTTGCGGCCGGGTATTCCTTGGCGGGTTGCTCTCCAGCAGAGCCCGCTTCCGCTTCCCCGGCTAGGACCAGCGTGCGACGATACAGCGAAGAAGGCAAGCGTTTTGCGGTGAATCGTAACCTGTTCCGATTTCGACTGTCTCACGCTTGGGGTTCACTCCACTCCTCTATCCGTTTCTTGTCGTCCTCGAACCAAAAGAGCGTGTCATACCGGACTCCGACTACCCGACCCGAACTCGTGCGCAGCCAGTCGTAGAACATACCTCCGAACGCCGAATTCGGGTTGAATACACGGCCATCTGAGCTAGTGATCCGGGTGGGCGCAGTACTCGAGAAACCCAGCCGGAGAGTCCGCTCGAGCAGCAACAGCAGACAAGGAAGTCTGTTTACTCCTTTTACGGATGACTCAGAAAAGTCGGGCATCTTGCTTACCCGTTGGTCCTTTTCTTGATTTTCGCCCACGCATCGCGCAGCCCGACTGTGCGGTTGAAAACGGGCTTCTCGGACGTTGAATAGCTATCGACGCAGAAATAGCCGACGCGCTCGAACTGGTAGTGTCCGCCGGGCGCGGCGGCGCGGGCGCTGGGCTCAATCTTGGCTTGTCGGACTTCGAGCGAGTTCGGGTTGAGGAGATCGGTGAAGTCGTGATCTTCGTCCCCATTGCCGTCGTCTTCGAGCAAGAGGTTGTCGTAGAGGCGGGCCTCGAAATCCACGGCGTGTTCAGCTGAGAGCCAGTGGATCGTCGACTTCACCTTGCGCCCGTCCGGGGCGTTGCCGCCTTTCGTGGCGCGGTCGTAGGTACAGCGAACTTCGACAACTTCCCCCAGGTCGTTCTTGACGAACCCGGTGCAGGTGACGAAGTATCCATAACGAAGGCGGACTTCGCGGCCGGGCGTCAGGCGGAAATACTTGCGTGGGGCTTCCTCGCGGAAGTCGTCACGCTCGATGTAGAGGACCTTTGAGAAGGGGACCTTGCGTGTGCCGTCGTCGAGGTTTTCGGGGTTGTTGACGGCTTCGAGCTCTTCGGATTCACCTTCGGGGTAGTTCTCGATGACCAGCTTGATCGGGTCGAGCACCGCCATCACCCGCAGCGATCGTTTGTTGAGGTCCTGGCGCAAGTGGTATTCGAGCAGGGCTAGCTCGACCTCGACGTTGGTCTTCGAGACCCCGACGCCGCCGCAGAACTCGCGGATTGCCTCGGGCGTGTAGCCCCGCCTGCGGAGCCCCGACAACGTCGGCATGCGCGGGTCGTCCCAGCCGTCGACACGCCCTTCTTCGACAAGCTTCAAGAGTTTCCGCTTGCTCAGGATGGTGTTCGAAAGGTTCAGCCGGTCGAACTCGTACTGCCGCGGGTGGAAGACGCCGAGCTCGTCCAGGAACCAGTCGTACAGCGGCCGGTGGTCCTCGAACTCCAGCGTGCAGACCGAGTGAGTCACCCCCTCGATGGAGTCGCTCTGCCCGTGGGCAAAGTCGTACATCGGGTAGATGCACCAATCGTCTCCCGTGCGGTGGTGATGCGCCCGCAGGATACGGTACATTACCGGGTCGCGCAGGTTGAAATTCGGCGACGCCATGTCGATCTTTGCGCGCAGTGTCTTCGAGCCATCGGGGAATTCGCCGGCCCTCATTCGAGCGAATAGGTCGAGGTTTTCTTCGACCGACCGATCGCGCCAGGGGCTGTTCTTGCCGGGTTCAGTGGGCGTCCCTCGGTACTCGCGGATCTGGTCGCCCGAGAGATCGCAGACAAATGCCTTGCCTTGTTTGATCAGGTCGACGGCCCATTCATAAAGCTGCTCGTAGTAGTCGGAAGCGTAGAAGAGCCGGTCTTCCCAATCGAACCCCAGCCAGCGGACGTCTTCGATGATCGCCTCGGCGTAGGCGCTCTCTTCCTTCGAAGGGTTGGTGTCGTCGAAGCGCAGATTGCACTTGCCGCCGAACTCTTCGGCCAGGCCGAAGTTCAGGCAAATCGACTTGGCGTGCCCGATGTGCAAATAGCCGTTCGGCTCAGGCGGAAAACGTGTCAGTACGCGGCCCTCGTTCTTGCCCTGCTCGCGATCGTCAACCATGACGTCGCGGATGAAGTTGGTACGCGCAGGTTTGGTCGCGTCTGGGCGATCGTCCATCGTCCCAGTATAGAAGTGGGGCCGGGCCCGAACGGTCCCTGTCGCCGCTAACCAAATGCCGCCAGCACCTCTTCTTCGAAACGGTGATACTGCTCGATCTTCGATGTGATCATGCCGCCGAACATGATCTCGTCCACCCCCGCTTCCTTGAACTCGCCGATCCTGTCGATGCAGTATTGCTTCGGACCGGCGACTGTCCCTTCGCCCAAACGTCGGGCGGCGATGAAATTCGCGGCCTTCTCCTTGTCGTCGGTCAACATCACCGGCATCAGAATCGTGTGGCGGATCTCGTTCGGATCGCGGCCCACGCGCTCGCAATGGCGCGCCAAGACCGAGAGTTTGTGATGGTAGTACTCGAGCGTCATCGGCCCGCGCGCCCAACCGTCAAGGTTGAAGATGTCGCCGTACATCGCAAGCGTCTTGAGCGTTCGGACCTCGCCCGTCCCGCCGACCATGATCGGGATGTGGGGTTTCTGGTAGGAACCCGGCGATAGCGGGGCCTGGTCGAGCTGGTAGTAGCGGCCCTTGAAATCAACCGGGCCGTCGCCGGTTAACAAGGCGCGCAGCAGCTCGCAGGCCTCCTCGAGACGGTCGGAGCGCTCACGCATCTCGGGAAACTTCCAGCCATAGGCCTCGTGCTCGCGCTTGAACCAGGCGGCGCCAATCGACAGTGTGAAGCGTCCGTGTGAGATGTGATCGACAGTTGTCGCCATCTTCGCCACCAGCGCCGGATTGCGATAGGTGTTCCCCAGGACCAGGTGACCGAGCCGCAGACGCTCGGTCATCGCGGCGGCTGCCGAGATCAGCGTGAACGCCTCGTGCGCGGTGAGGGGCTCGTCTTCGCGGCGTCCGGGCGGGGGTAGGTGATGGTCGGCAAACCAGAGGCTATCCCAACGCCCTTTCTCCATCGTCTCGATGACCACGCGAATGTCGTCCCAGGTGGTTCGATAGCAGTTGACTTGCGCTCCGAATTGCATGAAGTCTCCTTAGCGGTGCGTTGACATTCTACCCGGGAACCGTGTGTCGGCGAATGACAAGACGTCGGGGCGTCGGGGCCGCTATAATCCGACCTCTCGTCGCCGTGGGGCGGGGCCGAGCTCGTAAGGGCGCAGCAGCCAACAGCCTACTGAATCTCGGGCTCGGGCACAGGCTCGGACGCGCCCGGAACGTCGAAATCGCAACCTTCGTTCGCCTGGGTTACGTGGCTTGCGAAGAGAGCCCCATAGCGGCTCGCTCGACGCTGCGCGGGCGGCTTCCACTGGGCGCGACGGCGTGCGAGCTCTTCGTCGGGAACCAGGAGCTGAAGCGAGCGAGCCTCAACATCCAGCGCGATCTCGTCGCCCGATTGAACCAACGCGAGCGGTCCGCCAATATAAGACTCCGGCGCGACGTGCAGCACGCAAGCGCCGGCGTGTGTCCCGCTCATCCGCCCGTCGGAGATCCGAACCATGTCGCGCACGCCTTGCCGTAGGAGCTTCTGGGGAATCGCCAGGTTGCCCCACTCGGGCATCCCCGGCGCGCCAACTGGACCGGCATTCTTGAGCACAAGGACTGAGTCTTTGTCGACCTCGAGGTTGGGGTCGTCGACGCGGTCGGCCATGTCTTGGGCATTCTCGAAAACGACGGCTTTGCCGGTGTGCTTCAGCAACTCCGGGCTGGCGGCGCTGGGCTTGATCACGGCTCCGTCGGGGCAGAGGTTCCCACGTAGCACCGCCAGGGCGCGGCGCTCGGAGACGGGGTTGTCGAGCGTCCGAACCACATCGTTGTCATGAATTTCGGCGTCGGCAATGTTCTCGCCGACAGACTTGCCAGTCACCGTCACACAGCCCAAATCGAGGCGATCGCTGATTCGATTCATCAGGCCGGGCACGCCTCCGGCAAAGTGGAAGTCTTCCATCAGGAAGTTGCCCGACGGCATCAGGTTGACCAGCACCGGCATGTCCCGGGCGATCTCACCCAGCTCGTCGAGGGTCAGCTTGAGGCCCGCGCGTCTGGCGATCGCTATGGAGTGGACGGCGGCGTTGGTCGATCCGCCAAGCACCGCATAAACGATCAACCCGTTGCGGAGGGACTCAGCGCAAATGACATCGCGAGGCTTGAGGTCTTCCCAGATCATGTCGACGGCGCGATGACCGGCCAGGTAGGCGTTGCGGTTGTTTTCGGCATCAGGCCCAGGAGTGGTCGCCGCCCCCGGAAGCGACATCCCCATCGCCTCGACGATCGACGTCATGGTCGAGGCAGTCCCCATGGTGTTGCAGGTGCCGGTCGAGCGCGCGTTGCGGGGCTCGATCTGAAGCCAGTCCTGATGGCTGATTCCACCGGCCTTGAGGTCGTTCCAAAACCGCTTGCCGTGCGTCCCGGCGCCGATTTTTTGGCCGCGCCAGTTGCCGTTGAGCATCGGACCCGCCGGCTGAAATATCGCTGGGATGTTCATGCTCAACGCGCCCATCAGCAAACCGGGCGTCGTCTTGTCGCAGCCGCCTAGCAGCACGGCGCCGTCGACGGGATGGCTGCGTAACAGCTCCTCGACCTCGAGAGCCAGCATGTTGCGATAGATCATCGTGGTTGGCTTGACGATGGCTTCGCTGAGCGAAAGCGCGGGCAGTTCCACCGGGAATCCGCCGGCTTGGAGCACGCCCCGCTTGACCGATTCGGCTCGTTCGCGAAGATGGGCGTGGCACGGTGAAAGATCGCTCCAAGTGTTGACTACCGCCACCACGGGACGGCCCATGAATTGTTCGCGGGCGAAGCCGCCCTGCTGCAGCCGCTGACGGTGGCCGGAGGCGCGATAGGTGTGGGGCTCAAACCAGCGGGCGCTGCGGAGTTTCGTGGGGTCTTTTGCGGGCATGTGGGATCAGTCAATATATGATCCCACGAACGGAACGACGGCCTTGAGCCCGGCGGCGGTGGGGCCGTGAAAAAGTGGTCGCCGGCCTTTCTTGGAACCCAGTTCACGGGGTTTGTTCGATCTAGGCCGGTCCTTCAGGGCCGGTCCGCGAGAGCAGCGACTGCCTCCGACCAACCCCTGGCATTTACGCATACATACAGTATGCGTAAATGCCAGGGGTTGGGGAAGAGCCGCCGGCGCGTGCAAACCCAGCCCTAAAGGACTGGGCTAGATTAGACAAGGCCCGTGAACGGGCCTCTAGCGCCTCGCAGCTCAGGTCGCCGTCACGAATTTGTCGCGCACCCCGGCGCCGGCGCCCTTGCGGTCCGGGCCCTCCGCAAAGGCCGCTGGAAGCTCATCCTCGGGGACGGGAGCGGGGGCTTCTCGTCCCCCCGCGGTACGATCCTCAAACCCGGCGAAGACGGCCCGATGCAACTCTATCTATTGAGCGAAGACCCTCGCGAACGCCGTAACCTGGTCAAGACCCGACCCGACAAGAAAGAAGAGCTGTTGGCCGAGCTGAATCGCGTCCGCAAGGCTGGCCGTTCGCGCTATTAGGAACCCGCTCCCTGGCGGTCGCGGCTCTGACGCCTGCTGGTTGACGTTAGAATCGCGACGTCACAGCCGTGACCGCCAGGGAGCGAGTTCTGGGAAAGCGCCCATACTAAGACCATGACCCGCCGCCGCCTACTTGCCCTGCCAACCTTCGCCCTCGCCGCCGACGCCCAGCGCGGCAAAAAGGCCGGCCGCCCCCGCCGCGTCCGCCCCGTTCCGATCAAGGCCAATATCTACGCCGACAACTGGTTCGAGATGTACATCAACGGCAAGCTGATCGCGGTCGACTCGATCGAATTCGTTCCTCACAACGTGATCTCAGTGGACATGATTGCCGAATACCCGATGACGATCGCCGTCCGCGTCAAGGACTTCGCCGACCCCAAGACCGGCCTCGAGTGGGATAACTCCCAAATCGGCGACGGCGGCTTCATCCTCAAACTCGGCGACGGCACCGTTACGAACTCCGCCTGGAAGGCCAAAAAGTTCTCCTGGGGCCCGCTCAACGGCGACATGCAAAACCCGCGCGCCGTCCACGAACCGATCCCCGACAATTGGACCTCTCCCGCTTTCGACGACAGCGCCTGGGGCAACGCGACCCAATACAGCGTCGAGCAAGTCCGCCCTCGGCCCGAATATCTCGACTACGACTTCAAGGGCGCCGAGTTCATCTGGACCGAAGACCTCGAGCTCGACAACACCATTATCTTCCGCCACCGCGTCGACGCGAAGCCGACGTTCTGACAATGCTTGAATCCCCGGCAGCGAGCCCGTTGTAGCAACGCCAGGTACAGACGTCTACTCGGACGACGGTGGCATCGTCGCGAACAAACGATGTAGGCAGCCAACCAGGCTGCGGATCGTGTATGTGCGGAAAGTTCCACTACGATCACCCCACTACTACGTGGTGGTGTTTGCATGTAAGGTGTTTATGGTACAACTACCTCGGGCGTGGGAGTAAACCAGGGGTGGATCTCGCTACGCCTTCGGGTTGAGCGCTTTTCTGACAGTGTTCGATCCGGATCAAAATCATCAGGATAAGGAGCTTGTCAAGCCATGAACGTACGTCGATGTGTAACAGCCGCCATGCTGCTGGGGATCCTGCTTGCCGGCCTCGCGGTCGGTCAGCAGATGGACACCGCTCTAATTGTCGGCACTGTGTCCGACCAGACTTTGGCGGTCGTTCCGGGCGCGAACATAACGTTCGCGCACCTTGCAACCGGTACCGAGTACACCTCTACCACGAACGAAACCGGTAACTATCGCTCGCCGCCGCTCAGAATCGGCGAGTACATCGTCGTCGCCGAGGCCGAAGGCTTTAAGCAGTATGCGGGCAGCGGCATCAACCTTTCGATCGGCGACGTTCGCGAGCTCGACATTCCACTCGAGGTCGGCGCTGTAACGGAAGTCATCGAGGTCCAGGCCTCGGCGCCCTTGCTGCAAACCAGCGACGCCTCCGCCGGCACCGTCATTGCAAACAGGCAGATCGTCGACCTGCCGCTCAACGGCCGCGACTATTTACAGTTGGCGGTCATCTCGTCTGGTACGGTGCGCTCGCGCGGCCAAGGCATCTCGATCGGGGGGCAGCGCGGCAGCGAAGTCAACTTCACGATCGACGGCATGGACAACAACAACCAGTCGATCGCCTCGCAGGGCGGCATGAAAGAGACGGTCAAGCCTTCAATCGACGCCATTGCTGAGTTCAAGGTCATCACCAACGGCTTCTCCGCCGAATACGGCAAGACCTCGTCGGGTATCGTAGCGCTGTCCATCAAGTCGGGCACGAACCAAGTGCACGGCACGGTGTTCGAGTTTCTACGCAACGAGAAATTGGATGCGAAGAACTTCTTCACTCCCGCAGGCGGTACGAAGCCTCCCTTCAAGCGCAACCAGTACGGCTTGGCGATCGGCGGACCGATCGCCAAGAACCGCTCGTTTCTCTTCGGGGATATGGAGTTTACCAGGCAACGTGAGTCGAACATTCGTGTGAACAACATTCCCACGCCCGCTTTCAGAGCGGGTGACTTCAGCGCGGGCGATACCGTCTACGATCCGATGACCTTTGACGGGACTGAGCGGCAGCCTTTTGCAAACAACCAGATTCCGGCCAGCCGTATCGATCCCATTACGGACCAGATCAACGACTGGTATCCGGATCCGCAGAACGCCAATCGCACGCGGAACTTCATCTTCCCGGCGCCGCAGAACCGGGACGCTAGGAAGTGGGACCTTCGCTTCGACCAAAACCTGACCGACACGGATAACTTCTTCGTGCGCTGGACCAGCCATCAGCGGACAAACCTGGGCTCACCCTTCCTGCCCGCGACGCAATTCGGCTCTTTGACCTTCGGGGGCGACGTGGATTTCACCGCCAACAACGCGGTCGTGGCCTACAACAAGGTCTGGAGTCCCTCGCTGATTTCGGGGTTCCGCTTAGGCTGGAACTACCTCGACACGGACAACACGGTGTACGGCGACGTCACCGACGAGCTAAACTCAGTGATCGGTCTGCAAGGCGTCGACCAGACATTGCCTGGTGCGGGACAGTTCGCCATCGCCGGCTTCCGCCAGGTGGGCACTAGCAACTTCCGCCCCAATCTAATCCAGTCACAGACCCGTCAGTTCTCCGCGGACAACACCTGGACGACGGGCGACCACGCCATCAAGTTCGGCGCCCAGATCTTCTGGATGCAGAGCTTCATCCAGAACCCGCAACGAGCGAAGGGCACCTTCACGTTCGACGGGCGGTTCACGGAGCGCTCACCCAGTATGCGAGCGGGCACGGGCGAGTCCTTTGCGGATTTCCTGCTCGGTTTCCCGCGTGAGATGCAAGGTTCCAACACCGTTTACATGAACATTCGCTCGCCCGTCAACCACTACTACATCCAAGACGACTGGAAGGTGAGCGACAAGCTGACGCTGAATATGGGCTTGCGTTATGAGCGCTACCCGCCTTGGATTGAGACGCGTGACGGAATCTCTAATTTCGAACTTGGCACCTGCCGCGGCTGCGACGACGGATCCATCAATACCGCCGGCAGCCAGGGCAGCGACCGCCGATCACGGGCGTTGGTCGACCAGGACAACACGAACTTCGCTCCACGCTTCGGCGTCGCGTATCGGCTGCGCGAGAAGACGGTGATCCGTGCTGCTTACGGCATCTTCTACGCTACCTTTACGAACACCGGCGGCGGCGAGTTCATGGAGACGATGCCGCCGTTTCACTTCAAGGTGTCGCTTGCCACGGGCCGCACCGACCCGACCCTGAGCATGCGGGAGGGCTTGCCGGCAGGCACCATCACGCCGCTGGGGGCGCGGGGCGTGGAGATGTCGTCGTTCCAGACCGACCTCCAGTGGCCGCTGGCGCAGAACTGGAACATCAATATCCAGCAGACGCTGCCCGGCGACGTGCTGTGGGAAGTCGGCTACTACGGCAACAAGATGAACCATATGGTGCTGCGCTACGACGAGAACCAGCCGCTTCCAGGGCCGGGAGCGCTCAACCCGCGCCGTCCCTGGTCGAGGACCACTTTTGACGCTTTCTGCCGGGGCGACGTTTGTTTCGACGGTACTGAGGGCAATGACATTACGCTCGGCCGTATGAATCGGCACGCCTACCGCGGCAACACGCTCTACCACGGGTTTGAAACCAAGTTCATAAAGCGCTACTCAGAGGGCTTCACCTTCATCGGCTCTTATGCTTGGTCCCATGTGATCGGGGATAACACGCCGCTTGGGGGCAGTGGCTCCGCGCCTGGCGAGAGCGGCCGTGTCATTCTCAACGTGCTCGACTGGAAGCAGGAGCGAGGGTCGTCGGCTCAGGACATGCGTCAGCGCTTTGTCGGCAGCTTCGTCTACGAGCTGCCTTTCGGCAAGGGCAAGTCCTATGGCAGCAACTGGGGAGGTGTCGCGGATGCTGTCCTGGGCGGCTGGTCGGTCGGCAGCATCGTGCAGCTCTACGCCGGCACGCCGCAGCACCTGACCGTTCGCGGCAATCCGGCGGGCGTGGGCGGCGGCGACCGTCCGAACGTGGTGTCGGGCCAGCGCGGCATCCTGTCGGAAGGGCGCACCCTGGACCGCTTCTTCAACACCGACGCGTTCGTGGCGGCCCCGTCGTTCACGTTCGGCGACGCCGGCAAGAACCTGCTTAACGGGCCGGGCACGACGCTGTGGGATTTCTCGTTGTTCAAGAACTTCCGCATCAGCGAGCGGGTCCGCATCCAGTATCGCTTCGAGTCGTTCAACTTCACCAACACGCCGCGCTTCGGTTTCCCGAACAGCCAAGTCGGCAACGCGAGCTTCGGTCAGATCAACGGCGTGACCGACGAGGGCGGCTGGCGGCGCATGCAGATGGGTCTGAAGGTCGTCTTCTAGGCGCGCTTCGCGTGGGGGCGGGTCGCTGACCCTCCCCTATGTTTGGGCGTGGCAGGGGAGCGTCAGTGCGCCGCCCGGGCATCCGCCTGCCAGGGTTCCCCTTCGCCTTCGATCAGTCGATGCACGCTGTTGATCGCGAGCCCCGTCCACTTCTCGCGCAGACCGCTCAGCCACACAACGCCGACAGCTTCGATCGAATCTGGGCCCAGGCCGTCTAGCCCGAATTGCACGACGGGGTCGTGGGCGCTCAGGAAGCTAGGCAGGGTTTCGACAACCGCTCAACGAATAGCTTGCAGGACTTCAAGGCTCAAGGCGGAACGGCAAAGCCGTGCGCCACGTCGGCATTGATGGACGTGGTCCCAGACTATCGTTGACAATAGGGCCGGTGGTGCGAATCGCTCTACTTTTAGCTGCGTTCGCGGGTGGGGTCTTCGCCCAACCGACGTTCAACCGCGACGTCGCCCCAATCCTATGGGAACGTTGCGCGGGGTGCCATCGCCCGGGGCAAGCGGGTCCCTTCCCCCTGCTGAGCTATTCCGATGCAGCGAAGCGCGCCCCACTGCTGGCCTCGGTCATCCGGTCGGGCTACATGCCTCCTTGGCCACCTAAGGCGGACCCCGGTGTGTTCGAGGGCGACCGCAGCCTAGCAGAAGCAGAGCGCAAGACCCTGCTCGCATGGCTGGAAGGCGATCGGCTCGAAGGGGACCCCAAAGACCTGCCACAACGGCCCAGGCGGGCGACCGCGTGGCAGCTCGGCGAGCCCGATCTCGTTGTCGAGATGCACGCCTCTTTCGAGGTCCCGCCAGACGGGCCGGATATCTTTCGTAACTTTGTTATCGACATTCCCGTAGCGCAGCGTCGATACGTGCGCGGATTCGAGTTTCGGCCAGGAAACGCTCGACTCGTCCACCACGCTCGCATGTTGCTCGATCGAACAGGGCGGTCACGGGCCCAGGATGAAGTCGATCCACAGCCGGGATTTGGTGGCGGCATGGCGTTCGACGCGGTCTTCGACCCCGCTGGACACTGGATCGGCTGGACGCCTGGCAAGCAGCCAACCCTTCGTCAAGCGCACATGGCTTGGACGCTCGAACCGGGGACGGACCTCGTCCTCGAGCTGCACATGGTCCCGACGGGCAAGCCCGAGTCGATTCGGTCGTCTCTGGCCCTGTATTTCACCGACGAGGCGCCCTCGCGAACGCCGGTGATTCTCAGGCTGGGGAAGAACACGATCGACATCCCCGCGGGCGAAGCGAACTATGTCGAGGAGGATTCGTTCACGCTTCCGGTAGATGTCGATGTCCTTAACGTCTACGCGCACGCGCACTACCTAGGAAAGTCGATCGGCGGTTGGGCCAGACTGCCTGACGGATCCGAGCGGCGCTTGCTCAAGATCGACGATTGGGACTTCGCCTGGCAGGACGAGTACCGTTATAGAGAGCCGGTGCGCCTGCCGAAGGGATCGGAGTTGCGGATGCGATTTCTCTACGACAACTCCGAGGCGAATCCCCAAAACCCCAACAACCCGCCCAAGCGAGTCACTCACGGCTGGAAGACCAGCGAAGAAATGGGAGATCTGTGGTTCCAGGTCCTCCCGCGCAGCGATGAGGACCGGCGGATTCTCGCCAAGGCGTATGGGGCGAAGGAGCGTGAGGCGCAGATCGCTGGGTTGGAGTTGCAAATCCGTGTCCACCCAGAGGACATCGAAAAGCGCGTCGTCCTCGGGAACGAGTACTTGAAAGGCGGCCGCCACGAAGATGCGATTCGAACCTTGCGGACGGCACTGGATCTCGACGCGAGGAACGTGCTCGCGCATCATAACCTTGGGGCAGCGTATGGGGAAATCGGCCGCGGCGAGCTTGCGGTTCAACACTACCGGCGAGCCCTCGAGCTAGATGACCGTCATCCGCCCACGTACAACAACCTGGCGATGACGCTGGCGGCCCGCGGGCGCTGGGACGAAGCGATCAGCCTACTAAACCGTGCGATCGCCGTAGACGAGACCTATGCCGAAGCAATCAGCAATCTAGGCGTACTGCTGTCGAAGAGCGGCCAGGTCGAGGAGGCTACCAATGCCTACGAGAAAGCGCTAGCGATCGACCCGAGCATGGGCGTAGCCCACTTCAACCTAGCCGGAATCCTGTTGGGGGCCGGACAGCGGGAGGAGGCGAGAAAGCATTTCGAGGCGGCGGCGCGCAGCGAGTACGAGCAGGCGAGAGGGCTAGCCAAGCGGGCGTTGGAGGACCTGGGTGACCAGCCCAGGTGACCAGCCCTAGGGGCCGTGATTGGAAGAAGGAACAATGTAGCCTATGCCCAACCGGCCGAGGCGTTCGTGCCGGCCGAACCGTTCACGTTCGGCGACGCCGGCAAGAACCTGCTTAACGGGCCGGGCACGACGCTGTGGGATTTCTCGCTGTTCAAGAACTTCCGCATCGGCGAGCGCATCGGCCTCCAGTACCGCTTCGAGTCGTTCAACTTCACCAACACGCCGCGCTTCGGTTTCCCGAACAGTGCGGTCGGCAACGCGAGCTTCGGTCAGATCAACGGCGTGACCGACGAGGGCGGCTGGCGGCCCATGCAAATGGGTCTGAAGGTCGTCTTCTAGACTCGCAGATCAAGTCTAACCTCTAACCAGCCCGGCTCCCTTTCGCGAGGCCGGGCTTTTTTGTGCTCAAGCGACGGCTACGGTTGTGTCGCCCCTGAACGGGGCTCAGAGACCCGATCGAGCACCTCCCGCAATCGGCATCATGGGTTCCGCAAGGTCCGCAGGTCCCCGCGGATTAACCCTGCCAAGTCCTGGAGGCCCATTTGCTCAGCGGCCGCCAAGGCTTGCTCGGCATACTCAAGGGCCACTCGCCGCCGCCCGGCCCGGAAGTGAGCGTCGGCCAACACGTGTAGGATCCGCGGCGTTTTCGAATCGGCGGGCGCCGCGAGTGATTTCTCGTAGTGCGCGATACCCTCATCGATACGCCCGCCGCGGACCGCGTGGAGTCCGAGCTGAAAGTGAGCTAGCGCGTGGTTGGGCGCGCACCGCAAGGTTTCCTCGAGTTCGCGCAATCCTTCATTCCGCCGGCCGGATTCGTAGAGGAGGGCCCCGAGGTTGAAGTGTCCGTCCGCGGAGTAGGGGTTGATCTCGAGCGCGCGCCGGAATGCCGCCTCCGCCTCGTCACGACGGCCTAGGCTGATCTGGATTACGCCCCAGTTGTGGTGCAACTCTTCGATTTCCGGGTCGATCTCGAGGGCCTTGTGATAGTGCGGCTCGGCGTCGGCGAATCGCCCGAGACCGCCATAGGCCCCGACAAGGTTCACGTGGGCCGCCACAAAGTCCGGCTGGATTTCGAGCGCCGCCTGGTATTGTCTGATCGCCCCGTTGAGGTCCCCTTCGGCTTCGAGCCGTTGCCCTTCACCGAGGAGCCAATTCTGATCTTGGCGGAGCTTTTCGACTTCTGCGAGCACCTCGTCGGAGAGGCCCGGGTCGGACTGTTCGTATCGCTCGGACAAAGCGAGATGACGGTTCGAAACGTCTGAGTTACCGAGATCGCGATAGGAAATGGCCAAGGCGTAATGAACCCCGCCGGCGTAGGGGTCCAGCTCGGCGGCTTTTTCGAGCATGCGGACCGCGTCGGAGGTTTCGCCCTGTTGCGCGAGGACCTTGCCCAGTCCGTAGTAGCCGGCGGCCTCGGGGGAATCGAGCTGGAGAGAATCCTCGAAGGCTCGCCGGCTGGCCTCCAATTCGTCGCCAGCCAATAGGGCGTCACCGAGCCGGATATGGGCCGGGCGGTAGTCGTGCAGCTCGATGGACTTGCGTATCGATTGGACGGCAGCCTCGGGATCTCCGAGGGTGGTCTCGATGATCCCGAGAAGATAAGGCCAGCGGAAGTTTTCAGGATCGAGGGATTGAGCCCGTTGGTAGCACGTACGAGCTCCCTCGTAGAGCTGATGGGCGTGCAGCAGCATTCCGAGGCGTCCGTTGGCCGCGGGGTCTTGAGGATCATCCTGGAGTGCGGCGCGGAGGCTCGCGACTTCGCCTCGCGCGGAGGTGGTGAAGGAGTCTTCGGAGATGTCGGGCAGCGGAGGGAGGGGGGCGACGTCGGCGCCGCAGCTGAGGCAGAACGCAAAAACGGCACACAGCAGGCCCTGGTTCAGCGGCATAGAACCATTTTAGAGAGCCGATGGACGTCGGCGTTCGCCGAGCAATAATCACTCTCCGGTTTCACCTTCGTCGAGCACAACGTCACTTTTGCGGTCGAGGTGAACGAACATCGCTCCTTCCGCCTCACCGCTCCGGACGATGCTGGCCTCGAGCTTGCCGAAGCCCGCTCCGATCTGGATCCCTTCGAAGGTGACCGACTCGGTGCCCGCTTCGACTTCCCGCTCTAGGTCGACGGACCGGAAGTGGAACTCTACGCGCCCGGGCTTTTCGGCTGGATCCAAGTCTAGCTTGATGTCGTAGACGCCCGGCACGCGGGAGTCGACCCACCAGTAACCCATTCCTCCCGAGCCCCAGTTATCGGCTCCGAGCGAGCGCCAATCTTGGCGGGTCAGAGTCACCGGGTTCTCGTGCTCGGTTCCGAAATAAATCGGCTGGGGTTCGAAGCCGCGCGTCTGTGTGACATCGGCGTACCAACGCTCGTAGCCTTCTCGCAGCTGGCGAACGCGAGTGAAATTGCGGTTGGTGTTGAGGTCCTCTTGCTCTCCAGGGTCGGCCGCGAGATCGTAGAGCTCAGGGCGCGCCCCTCGCTCGGGCGATTCGGAGAAGCTCAGGGGCTGGACAAGCTTGTACTGCTGCTGGACGGCAGCGAATGCGCGGTAGATCTCAGGCTGGTTGCCGCGGTGCGACTGGAAATATAGTGTTCGATCCTGCCAGTTCTCAGCCGATCCCTCTAGTAATGGCATCAAATCCCTGCCATCAAACATTGTCCCCCGGGGGAGCTCAGCGCCAATCAGCGAGACCAAGGTCGGGGTCACGTCGATATGTGCGGCGATTCTGTCGACTTTCGCCGGTTGAAGTTTGGCCGGCCATCGGAACATGAACGGAACGCGGATGCCGCCTTCGTAGACGCTGGTTTTCTGGGCCCGCAGCCCGCCATCGAAGCGCCGGGTTGTGGGGCCGTTGTCGGTCATGAAGATGACGATGGTGTTCTCGGCGAGCCCGAGGGTTTCGAGCTTGGCGAGCAAGCGGCCCATGTTGTCGTCGATGTTGGTGATCATCCCGTAGATGCGAGCGTCTTTGTCGTTGAGCCCCTGCGCGGCGTAGGGTTCGCGGTATTCATCGGGGACGAGGTAGGGCGAGTGCGGGGCGTTGGTGGGCAGGTAGATGAAGAACCTATCTTGCTGGTTCTGCTCGATGAACTTGATGGCTTCGTCGAAATACACGTCGGTGCAGTAGCCGGAATACTTCTTCTGTTCGCCGCGGTCGAACAGGATGGGGTCGAAGTAGTCCGATCCTGGCGGGTCGGAGGGTTGGCCGATGCCGCCGCCGCGGTGCACGATGGCTTGGTCGAACCCTTGGTCGATGGCTCGCATGGGATAGTTGTCGCCGAGGTGCCACTTGCCGAAGATGCCGGTCTTGTAGCCGGCGCTGGAGAGGATTTCGGCGATTGTGAGCTCGTCCGGGGCCATCATGGCGCGGCCCATCCAAGTGTCGACGACGCCGGCGCGGTAGTTGTAGCGGCCGGTCATCAGGCTGGCGCGGGTGGGCGCGCAGACGGGGGAGGCGTAGAAGCGGGTGAATTCGACGCTTTCTTTGACTAGGGCGTCGAGATGGGGGGTCTTGAGGACGTCGTCGCCGCGGTAGCCGACTTGGGCCCAGCCCTGATCGTCGGTCATGACCAGGATGACGTTGGGACGATTGTCTTGTTCGGGGGCTCCGCCGCAGCCGCTCGCGAAGAGGGCGATCGACAGCAGCGCGAGCAGAGAGCGGTGGGCGAGTCGCATCGGAACCAGTGTAACGGACCGGTTACACGATAAAATGGGCTGCCGCCGATGGGGATCAGAACCCAGCAACGCCGAAATCTTCGAGGGACCGATACTGAGCCGCGGACGGAAAGTCCGCGCCCACCTATGGTGAGTGACTGGAGTGGGCGCGGACTTTCCGTCCGCGGCTCAGGAACCGTGCGGCAGGTCCTGGTCGTTAGCTTGCTGACGTTTTCGTGCGGTGGGACTGCGAACGAGGGCTTTGTCTTTCGCTACGCGAATGCTCAACCGCCGTCGCATCCACGGAGCCTATCGATGGTGTTTTTCGAGGAAGAGCTCGAGAAGCGAACCGGCGGGCGGATCCAGGTGGAGAACTACTTCTCGGCGGTGCTCGGCAATGAGCGCGAGGTCATGGACATGGTCGCCACCGGCGCTGTGCAAGGGACGCGGGGCGGCTTCTTTTCCGACGCCAACCCGAAGTACAACATCTTGCTGCTGCCTTTTCTAGTGGAGGACTGGGACCAGTTGCTGCGGCTGATCAATAGCGATTTCGTTGGGGCGATCAATCGGGGCGCGCGAGAGAGGGGATATCACATCCCGGCGTGCGGGGTTTCCCAGGGCTTTCGAAACCATACCAATAGCGTGCGTCCGATCTTGGCGCCGGACGACTTCAAGGGCTTGAAGATGCGCGTGCCGGCGCAAGAGCCGCTGATTGTGACGGCCCGTGTGCTGGGCATGAATCCGCAGGAATTGCCGTTTGTGGAGGTCTATCAGGCCGCCAAGACGGGGGTGATTGATGGGCAGGACAACGCTGCTTCGAATATTTGGGACATGAAGGTTTTCGAGGTTCAGGAGTATTTTACGATCTCGAATTATTCGACCGGTCCCGACCCGTTCATGGTGAACCTCGCGTGGTTTGAGACGCTTCCCGCCGACTTGCAGCAGACCTTTGATGAGGCGGCTCGTGAGGCGATCGTCTATAGCGACCAAATGAATCGTGAAGGCGAAGAGGTTTACACGGCCAAGCTTGCGGAGCAGCTGGAGACCAACACGATCACCGGCGAGAACCTCGAGAAGTTCCAAGAGCGAGCCCGAGAGGTCTACGAGTATTTCGTGGAGGAGGGCGACTTCACCTGGGATGAGATTGAGGCGGCCAAGCAAGCGGCTCGCGGGGGACCAGACTAGTGGCGTCGAAGCTCACAGCTTGGCTCGAGTCGGCGATAGCGTTTTTGTTGTTCCTGATCGTGATGGCGGTGGTCGTCCTGGTGGTGCTGCGCTACGCCTTCGGAACGGGGCTGGTGGGCCTCAACGAATCGCTCCCGATTCTGTTTGTCTATACCTCGACGATCGGGGCTTCGATCGCCCTGGCGCGGCGGGAGCATATCGCGATCGAATATTTTTCCGGCAAGCTTCCGCAATCGTGGCAAAGGGGGCTGGAAGCGGTGCGACTCTTTCTGCTGGCGGCGCTCAATGGGGTGTTGTTCGTCTATAGCCTCGACTGGATTGGGGCGACGGGCTCGTATCTGATGCCGGCGACGCAGGCTCCGCAGGTGTGGGCGCAGGCGAGCATCCCCGTGGGCAGCGCGCTGGCGGTGGGGTATTGCTTGTTGCGCTTGGCTGCCGTGCAATCGCGGGAGGCCAGCTAGCGCCTGTGTGGATCTTGCTGCTGGCGCTGGTCGTGTTTATTGGGCTCGGGCTGCCGATTGCTTACTCGCTTGGGCTGGCGGCGCTGTGCTTCTTCGTGATCGAAGATCCGTGGTTGATTCAGGTGCTGCCGCAGCGGGTTTTCTCGGGGCTGAACTCCTACACGCTGATTTCGCTGCCGCTGTTCATCTTGATGGGGCTGGTGATGAACCAGGCGGGGATCACACAGCGGCTGGTCAGCTTCAGCGCGTTCTTCGTGGGCCGGCTGCAGGGCGGGCTTGCCTTGGTGAATGTGCTGGCGAGCATGTTGTTCGGCGGGATTTCCGGGTCGTCCAGCTCGGATACAGCGTCGATCGGCTCGATCCTGATTCCTGAGATGGAGCGCCGCGGGTATCCGACGCGATTCGCCAGCGGAATCACTGTTGCGTCGTCGACGATGGGGATGATTATTCCGCCGAGCATCCCGATGGTGCTCTACGCGGTGGTGGCGCAGGAGTCGGTGGGGCGGTTGTTCCTGGCGGGGTTGATTCCAGGAGTCCTGATTGGGGTGGTGCAGCTTGGGATCGCGCTCGTGATTTCGAAGCGCGAAGGGTATCCGGCAGAGGACAACGAGCTGTCGTTCGGGCGATTCGTCAGCGAGGTGAAAAGGTCGGCGTTGGTGCTGATCATGCCGGTGTTTATCGTGGGTTCGGTTGTCTTTGGAATCGCTACGGCGACTGAGTCGGCGGCTCTCGGTGTCTTCTATGCGGCGGTACTGGGGTTCTTTGTGCTGCGGCTGCTGACGGTTGGGGCGTTCGTCGAGTCGTTGAAGGCGGCGGCCCTGATCAGCGCGAAGATCATGGCGATCATCGCGTTCTCGCAGGCCTATATGTGGATCTTGGCGTTGGAGCGGATTCCCGAGGGAATCGGAGCGTTTGTCGCGGGGCTGGGGTGGGCGCCGATTTGGACGTTGTTGCTGGTGGATTTGGTGATTCTGTTGGCGGGGACGATTATCGATGTGAGCCCGGCGATTCTGCTGTTGACGCCGGTGTTTTTGCCGGCGGTGGCCGAGGCAGGAGTGTCGCCGGTTCAGTTTGGTGTGGTGCTCGTCGCCGGGTTGGCGGTCGGGGCTTGTACGCCTCCAGTGGGGAACTGCCTGAACGTATGTTCGGCGATCTCGGGGTTGGGGATTGGGGCGATCTTTCGGGGGGCTGCGCCGTTTCTGGCGGCGAATGTCGCGATCATGCTGCTGGTGACGGTGTTTCCGGAGCTGAGTCTGTGGCTGCCTTCGATGCTGATGGAGTAGGAGGAATTCCGAGCACCCTGCGTCAGCGGGGTGTCTTCCCATCACCCGGGCGACGGCCGCGACCGTGGCTGGAAGACACCCCGCTCACGCAGGGTGCTCGGAGAACGCGCCGTGCCTACAAGCGGTCCTCGAGCGCGTCGAGGATTCGACTGGAAGCCTTTCCGTCCCATAGCTTTGGCGTCGATCCGGCGGCGGGTGGGTTTTCCAGGACGTCGAGCGCGGCCGACAGAATGGCCGCCGGTTCGACGCCCGCCAGCCGATTCGTTCCTTCATGGATGGTCGCGGGGCGTTCGGTGTTCTCGCGAAGGGTCAAACACGGAACGCCCAGGATTGTCGTCTCCTCCTGAATCCCTCCGGAGTCGGTGAGGACGAGCCGCGCGTTGGCGGTTAGCTCGAGGAAGTCGAGATAGCCCAACGGAGGCGTGAGATGCAGCTCTTCGGTGGATACGCTCGAGGTTTCGATTTTCTCGCGAGTGCGCGGGTGTACGGGAAAAACCACCGGCGTCCGGCGCGAGATTTCAGTGAGGACTTCGATCAGCCGCTTGAGCTGGCCGGCGTCGTCCACATTCGACGGCCGGTGCAGGGTCGCGACCGCGTAGGCCCCTGCGCGCAGGCCTAAATCGGAAACGACGGACGACCGACGAGCCTGATCACGGAAGCGTAGCAGGGTGTCGATCATCACGTTGCCGACCAGGAAGATCCGTTCCTCGTCGACGCCTTCCGCGCGCAAGTTGTCGATTCCGCTTTGTTCGGAGGCGAACAGGTAGTCCGAGACCGCGTCGGTCACGATCCGGTTGATTTCTTCGGGCATCCGGCGGTCTCCGCTGCGGAGTCCGGCTTCCACATGGGCGATTGGGATACCCAGTTTCACCGCCGCAAGGGCCGACGCGAGTGTCGAGCTCACATCGCCCACCAGGAGCAACAATTGCGGGCGAGACTGCTCGAAAACGGGCTCGATCAATTTCATGATTTCCGCAGTTTGCTGGGTCTGGCTGCCGGTCGAGATCCCCAGGTGATGGTGCGGCTTTGGCAGACCCAGCTCGTCAAAGAACTGCTGCGACATCTCCGGCGAGAAGTGCTGCCCGGTGTGGATCAGCTCGTAGCTGAAACGCGGGCGACGCTCGGTTTCGTGGATGAGCGCCGCCATCTTGATGAAGTTGGGGCGGGCGCCGACGACGCAGGCAATCTTGATGGGCGCCAACTTTTTATTATCCGACACAGTCGCTCGGCGGCATCGCAACAGCGGGCCGCCCTTGCTATTCTTGACGCCTCTCGGTGCTCGCCCGTCTGAAACTCTCACTGACTTCCGCCGTGCTGCTGGCCATGGCCGGCGGCGTCGTGTTCGGTCTGGCGGCGCCGGAGTGGGCCAAGAAGCTCGAATTCATTAGCGACATCTTTCTGCGCTTGATCAAGTCGATCATCGCGCCGGTGATTGTCGGCGTCTTGATCCGCGCGATTGCGGGCGCCGGGACGATGGGGGCGCTGGGGCGAGTGGGCTGGAAGTCTCTGGTTTACTTCGAAGTATCCACGACGATCGCGCTTCTTCTGGGCTGGTTCACCGTCATGCTGGTACGTCCAGGGGAGGGGCTGACGCTGCCGGCGACGGTCGAAACCGTGGCGTCGACCAGTCTGGCCGAGGCGCTACAGAACGCTGTTCCGACCAGCATCGTGGATGCCACGGCTCGCGGCGATGTGCTGCAAATCGTCGTGTTTTGCTGCCTGTTTGGCCTGGCGTGTCTGTCAGTCGGAGACAAGGCGCGGCCGGTTGTGGAGTTCGCCGACGCCCTCGCCCAGGTGGCGTTCCGTTATACGGACTATGTGATGTACTTGGCGCCGCCGGCCGTGTTTGCAGCGGCGGCCGGCACGGCTGCCGGAAGCGGTGAAGGAGGGCTTGAAGGATTGGCCGTGTTCGTCGCCGCGGCGTGGGTCGCCCAGAGCCTCTTCCTGGTCGTGGTGCAGGTCGGCGGTCTGATGCTGTTCCGGGCACCCCTGAAACGCTTCGCTCATTTTGCGCGGGAACCCTTTGCGATCGCGTTTGGGACGACTTCCAGTGCGGCCGCCCTGCCGCAGACGCTCGAGAATATGGAGCTGTTCGGCGTGCCGAAGCGCATCCTCGGCGTGGTGGCCCCGTTGAGCCTGACGCTCAACATGAACGGCAGCACCATCCACATCGCCATGGGGTCGTTGTTCATCGCACAGGCGGCGGGGATCGAGTTGCCGTTGCAGCAACAGATTGTGATCCTGCTGACGCTGAAGCTCACCAGCAAAGGCGTTGCGGGGATCCCGAGGGCGAATTTTGTGATCCTTGCGGCGCTGTTTGAAGGCCATGGCTTGCCGATGGAGGGTTTGGCTTTGCTGCTTGGCATCGATGCGCTGATCGACCCGGTGCGGACGAGCGTGAACGTGGTCGGGCATTGCGCGGCCCCGGCGGTCGTGGCGCGCTGGGAGGGGACGAGGTTTCCAGAAAACAATGAACCAGTAACCGAGCGGAATGAAGCGCCCTGAACTTTGGCGTTTTCAAGTGCGTATGTGTACATGATGAGCTCGCTGACGCAAGACCTACGATTCGCAATTCGCTCGTTGCTGCGGACCAAGAGCTTCATGGCCGTCGCCGTGTTGACGCTAGCTCTATGCACGGGCGCCAACACGGCGATCTTTAGTTTGCTCAACGCCGTCTTGCTCAGGCCGCTCCCCTACCCGGCCCCAGACCGGCTCGTTGCGCTCCACAACAGCTATCCGGGCGTCGGCGTCCCTAAGGCGGGCGCATCAGCGACCAATTACCGCGATCGGCGGGAAGCCGGCGATGTGTTCGAAGAAGTTGGCTTGATCAACTACGCGCACTTCAACATCGGCGAAGAGCAGAGTCCCCAATACATTCGGGCGCTTAACAGCCCGTGGTGGAAGTCGCACTGTGAAACAAGAGGTGATAAACTTGTTTTATGGCAATGGGACGGCGTAAGCGACGCGAGCGGCAGAAAGACCTATGGGTCGCCACCTCGGAGTTGCCCAAGAGCGCTGGGCATCCGTTTTATCTGCGGCTCAGCGAGTTATTTGACGAGCACGAGTTCGACGCCTTCGTCGAAGGCCAGTGCGAGCAGTTCTACGCGCCGAGCTTGGGACGGCCGTCGCTCACGCCGGGCATCTATTTCCGCAGTTTGCTGATCGGGTATTTCGAAGGCATCGACTCGGAGCGCGGCGTCGCTTGGCGCCTTGGCGACTCACTTTCGCTGCGGCGATTCCTGGCGATCGAACTCGATGAACAAGCGCCGGATCATTCGACGATCTCGCGCACGCGGCGGCTGATCGACCTCGAAACGCATCGCGCGGTGTTCACCTGGGCGCTGCAGCTGCTGGCCCGCGAAGGCCTGTTGTCCGGCGGAACGATCGGGGTCGACGCGACGACGCTGGAAGCCAACGCGGCGATGCGCTCGCTGGTGCGTTGCGACTCCGGCGAGGGCTACGAAGAGTATTTAA
This sequence comes from Bryobacterales bacterium, assembly GCA_965247515.1. GTDB lineage: Bacteria > Acidobacteriota > Terriglobia > Bryobacterales > UBA6623. The sequence goes on from OZ252029.1 coordinate 6,159,356, forward strand.
GACGTCTAGCTCTGGAATCGGGAATCGAGACGCCGACGCGCGAGCAGTTGGCCAAGATCGACAAGAAACGTAAGAAGAAGGCCTGCAACAAGGATTGGAAGCATCCCTACGATCCCGACGCCAAGGTCACGAAGATGAAAGACGGCCGTACGCACTTGGCGCACAAGGCCGAGCACGCGGTGGATTTGGGGACGGGCGCGGTGGTGGCGGTCACGCTGCAAGCGGCCGACGAAGGCGATACCACGACGATTGAAGAAACGCTGGTCGAGGCGGCCGAGCAGTTGGAAGCGGCGGCGGAAGAAGCCGCTGGCGCGGTCGACGAGCTGAGCGAAGTGGTCGCGGACAAGGGCTATCATTCGAACCGAGTGCTGACGGATTTTGCCGAGCTGGACATACGCAGTTACGTGAGCGAGCCGCAGCGAGGGCGACGCAAATGGGGCGGCCGAACGCGGCAACGCGACGCGGTGTACTCCAATCGGCGGCGGATCAAAGGCAAGCGCGGCAAGCGTCTGATGAAGTTGCGAGCGGAGAAGGTTGAGCGCAGTTTCGCGCACTGTTACGAGACGGGCGGGATGCGGCGATTGCACTTGAAAGGCCGAGAAAATGTTTTAAAGAGGCTGCTGATTCACGTGGGCGCGTTCAATTTATCGATCGCGATGAGGGGCAAACTGGGCGCGGGGACGCCGCGCGGGCTGGCGGACGCGAGGAAAAGGACAAAAGTGTCGGTTTTGGGGCTTGTATTGGCGTCTTGGGCGGCCTTGGGGCGGTTGTGCGGGGCCCTGGGGGCGGTTTTCAGGAGATTCCCGGCGAAGGTGCGAGATTCAGCCGGCGCGCCGCTGGCCACGCCGATGCTTCTCGCGGCCTGAAACGGGGTGTTTTGCCACGGGCTGCTAAGGTCACCCCCTCCATCTTTCGGGCGCTAGAACAGCTGGCCTATCTGGGCCGGACGTTCGAGGAAAGCGAGGCCGAAGCGGGCGCCGATCAGTTCGTTGTTCTCAGCTACGGCTTGTGGCGGGAGCTTTACCAAGGAGACGCCGGCGCTATCGGCCGCGATCTGCGCCTCAGCGGCAAGCTCTACCAAGTGGTCGGAGTGATGCCGCCCGGGTTCAAGGTTACGGTCGGAAACCTGGAGTGGGATCGCGGAATTCGGCTCTGGATTCCACAGTCGCTCAGTGCCCGCAACATGTCAGACCAGAACCTGCACTCCAACAACTTCATCATGATTGCTCGCCTTCGCGCGGGCGTCTCGATTGCTGAGGCGACCGCGAGAGTCGATGCACTCGACCGCGCGGCGAATGAACGGGCGCCGCAGTTCCGCGGCGCGATCAAGGACTTCGGATACCACACGGTGATCGTCGGGCTCCACGACGAAGTCGCATCCGAGGTTCGTTCGACTCTCTTGTTGCTGCAGGGCGCGGCGCTCTTCGTCCTGCTGATCGGTTGCGTCAACGTGGCGAACTTACTGCTTGTGCGATCCAACTCTCGTCTCAAGGAGTTGGCCGTGCGCTTCGCGATGGGGGCCGGACGCGGGCGGGTCGCTCGGTTGCTATTGGTCGAAAGCACGGTGCTGGGACTGCTTGGAGGCCTCGGTGGCTTGGGGCTGGCCTGGGGAGGCGTCGAGTTGATCAAGCGTTTTGGTCTGGAACTGATCCCTCGTGGAACCGAGGTTGGCATCGATCTGCCGGTTTTGGGGGCGGCGTTCACGGTCGCTTTGATGGCTGGATTGATGTTTGGACTGATTCCGTTGGCTCACCTATTGCGTCGGGACCTCAGCGACCTCTTTCGCCAGGTGTCGAGGACCGGGACGGCTCAGCGCGAAGCCTTGACAACCCGCGCCGTTTTGGTCGTCACGCAGGTGTCGCTGGCGTTTGTGCTGCTGGTTGGCGCGGGCCTCTTGATCGCTAGTTTCCGGCTGGTGCTCGACCAGGATACGGGATTTCAATCCGCGAGAGTCTTGACCGCCAAGGTGAGCCTTCCCAATGCGCGATACGGCGACGCAGCCGGGGTCCGCGACTTTGTCGCGAGGGCTTTGGAGCGCGTCAACAGCATCCCTGGCGTGAGCGGAGCAGCCATCGCTAGTGCTCTGCCATTTGGCGGAGACCGCAACAATAGCGTCATCCTGATCGAGGGCCGCCTGTCTCGCGAGGGCGAGTTGCCGCCGGTTCCGCAATGGAACCGCGTCAGCGACGACTACTTCTCCGTCATGGGGATTCCGATGCTCGAAGGGCGCGGCTTCGGGTCCAGTGATACAGCGGATTCGCTCAGGGTTTGCCTGATTGATGAGTTTTTGGCGAAGACTTATTGGCCGGACCGCAACGTGATCGGGGCCAAGGTCAGCACCGACATCAACGCGGACGAGGCGGACATCTACACCGTCGTTGGCGTGGTTGGCGACATCAAGCACAAGCAGTTGGCCGGCGACGAAGTTCCCGGACACATCTACTTCTCCTATCGCCAGATGCGGCCCTATTCCATCGCGATAGCGGTCAAGACGGCGGTAGAAGAGTCAGCGATCATTTCCTCGCTCGGAGCCGCGATCCGAGAGGTCGATCCGGCGCTGCCGCTTTACGACGTCAAGGCGATGGAGACCTGGGTGGACGATTCACTGGTCGAACGGCGCGCCGTTCTCGGTCTCTCGGTCGTGTTTGCGGCGCTTGCCCTGGTCCTGGCCGGGGTTGGGATCTATGGCGTTCTGGCGTACTCGGTCAGTCAGCGAACTCGTGAGATTGGGATTCGCTCCGCTTTGGGGGCGCAGTCCGGGGACATCATCCGAATGATCTCGGGCCACGGTCTGAAGCTCGCGGGGATTGGGCTGTTGATTGGGGCCGCGGGAGCCTACGGGCTGACGAGGCTGATGGCCTCGCTCCTGTTCGGCGTCGAGCCAACTGATGCGACAGTGTTTGCCGCAGTGGCGGCCGCACTCGGAGCAGTCGCGCTACTGGCGTCGTCGATCCCGGTGCTGCGAGCCGTTCGCGTGGAACCCATGACGGCGCTGCGCCACGAGTAGGTCTGTGTTCCGGCAGTTGCCTTGGTTTGGCGAGCTGAGTGACGACGTCACGCGCGCTTGCGCGGCAGGAATCTGACACTTGAGGCGGGCAATAATCTAGCCCATGGTAGAGTCGAGGACGGGCGCGGTGGCTTTAGCCGGAGGGAGTAGCCGTTGCTGGCTGCTTTCGCTTGCGCCAGTGCCTCAGTCTCCGCCTTGACTCCGTTTCCCGTCCCCGCTCATCGAACCGGACGTGCGGATTTCCCGCATCCGGCTCTCCGGCCGACTTCACCTCATCGCTGTCGCAGATGGCGGCCCCAGTTGCACCTGGCGCAGACGCAAAACGCCCCTCGCGCCAAATACAACCACGCCGGAAAACCGGCGCGTACCTCGCGATTGTACTTTGTGCCGCCTCCGCAAGAATCCTCGCACTCGCTCGTAGACAAAGTTGTCCACGGCGCGATAGGCCGGCATGCGCGTCCCGTAAGAAAAGTAGTTTGTCCAGCCCCGCAACGTGCGGTTCAGCCGGTCGCGCACCTCTTCCCAGGGGTCCACATTGCTCGGCCACAGCTGCTCACGCACTTTCTGCTTAAGCCGCTTGACGCTCTTCTTAGACGGACTCGCCCCCAGATACCAATGGCCGTCCTTACGAAATCGATGCGGGCCGAACGTATATCCGAGAAAGTCAAAGCTCTCGGTCTTGGCATGAACTAACTTCGTCTTCACCGGGTTCAGGGTAAGCCCGATCCGCGTCATCACTTGCTCCGTCCACTTCATCGCCTCGGCCGCGCAACCGCGGCTAAGGATGACAAAGTCGTCGGCATAGTTGACCACCACGGCTCGTAACTCGCTTCCCTTCCCTTGTTGCCGCCAATACTTCAAATAACGGTTCATATACAGATTAGCTAACAAAGGACTTACAACTCCGCCTTGTGGCGTGCCGCATTTCGTCCTCTTGCCACCCGTCATCCGTCGTTTCCCGTCATCATCCCGCTCTTCCACTGGGGCCCCAAGCCACATCTTCACGAGCTTAAGGACCCAGCGGTCTGAAATACGCCGCGCCACGCATTGCATCAGCTCGGCGTGCGGAATCGTATCGAAGTACTTGGACAAATCGGCGTCGACTACATCGGCGTAGCCTTGACACAACAGCTGGTGAACTCTCTGGATCGCGTCCTGCGCGCTCCGTTTCGGCCGGTAACCATAGGCTTCCGGATCGAAGTCCGCTTCGAAGATCGGCTCCACAACCAGCTTGGCGGCGGTTTGCGCGACACGGTCCCGAATGGTCGGAATCCCGAGCGGACGCTCGCCGCCGTCTTGCTTCGAGATCATTGCTCGCCGCACGGGCTGTGGCCGATACGTCTTCATACGAAGTTCTTCTTGCAGTCCTCGTAACCACTCCTCTCGGCCCGCCGACTCGATTTGTTCGAAAGTTTCACCATCCACTCCCGGCTTACCCTTATTAGCTTTCGCCAACCGGTAAGCATGGGCGAGAATGTCGTCGCGCCAAATCTTATCATAGAGCTGATAGAAGCGAAACGTAGGTTCCTGCTTCGCTTTGAGATAGAGCTTGCGCTGGAGCTTCCGGATCTTATCAGGCGTTGCCAGACTCATAGCCAATCACCTCGTCCTCTTACTCGTTAACAAGCATGCCGGAAGGCAGGGCCCCTCGCTCCACGGACATTACTCCGCTTCCTCACTACTATGGCCCTGTCCGACTCCCCATCCAGGCCGCCGTCCTTATAGACGACGTTAGAGTTGCGAACTCCACCCGCCGGGGCCTCCCGCCTTTGACTACGAACTCCCTTTACCGTCATGCCGCGCCTACTACCCCGGCGAACCAAACCGGTGCAGGCGTCGGTCGCTTCCCGGTTTGCGCGGCCTTCCCCACTTCAGCGTCGGGTCGGCGTCCGCGATTTCACTTTCGAGGCCTGCTCGGGCATACTGCGCGTTACGGCCTAACGGCTTGCTCGCCCGGCCAAGCCGGACTTTGTCACGAGGCTTCGGCTCGACCGTTACCGGCCTTCGCCACTCGTCAGCTTCGATGTCGACCGACATCTTCATCGGCGGGGCCTTTCACCCCACAGGGTGTTCGCGCCAGTTCGGCGCACGCTGAAGCCATGGGCTAGAATATTTTGCCAGCAGCGGCAGGTCTCTCGGCGGTAATGACACCCTGGGATGTTTACGTGGACTTCACTGCAGGCAATCGCTTAATCGAACCCTAACCCAAATGGAATGTTAAGTTAACCGAACTTTCACACGCACACAACCTACGGAATCAGGCGCGCAACTAGTCTGAAACCAGATGGTTACGAAACACCTTCCCGCGGGCCTCATCGCGATCATCTGTTGCTTGGTCTTTGCGATTGTCGCACCGGCTGAAGAGGCGGAAGAAAAGGAAGTTCTGGTGGCGATCAGTGAAGCCTCGCCAGTCCAACCGAATGCTGCACTTCGGTTTGTCGAGCCCGCGCGCTCGCCGGTTGCGGACGTGACAGCGAAGAAGCCGCCCTATTTCCGCCGGGACCGCTCCGGCACTCACATTGGTGAGAAAGGCAAAGGCCGCTTCAGAGCCAAGATCAACGTTCGGTCGCAGCTTCGTTTCGACCAGCCCTTCAAGAGCGCTCCACGGAAAGCTAGTCACTTCACACGGGAGGGCGACCGCGAAACCTACTTCCGCAGGGCGCGCTTCAAGGCCCAGGGGCATCTCTACGCCCCGTGGATCAGCTATAAATTCGAGCATGATCTGGTCAGCAATCGCGACCTCGACGCGCGCATCACGATCAAGAAGTTCGAGTGGCTGCAATTCCGCTTCGGTGAATGGAAGGTCGACTACTCGCGCGAGCGCATGGACTCGTCGGGCAACCAACAGTTCGCCGACCGTTCGATCGTCAATCGCGCGTTCACCCTCGATCGCCAGAAGGGCGTCACCGTGCTCGGCCGGCTGGCCAAGGGAACCCGCTTTGACTCGTGGTACTACGTCGGCGCCTTCACCGGCAACGGCCGCGGCTGGATTGATCGCGACGGCTTGGATAACAGCGACGGCTCGCCGCTCGTGATGGCGCGCTACCAGTGGAATTTCCTCGGCCGCGACGTCGGCCACTCGCAAAGCGACATCGAGTACAGCGAGAAGCCTGTAGCTGCGATCGCGGTTGGCACGGCTCGCAATCGTAGCCGGTTCACGAGGTTCTCGTCGAGCGGCGGCGGGAACCTCGACGGGTTCGAGCTTGGCGAGAACGGTCAGTATTCGCTGCGGCAGTTCATGGAAGAAACGACCGTGAAGTACCGCGGTCTGGCGATCCAGCACGAGCTGCATTGGAAGCGGATCAAGGACAACCTAAACTCTGGGCGCATGACCTACATGCGCGGCGCCTACGTGCAGGCCGGGTACTTCTTCCATTACATGTTCCCGAAGATTCCGAAGCAGCTCGAGCTCGGCGGGCGCTATGCCTTCGTCGATCCCGATCGCACGCTAGACGGAAACATGCAGAAAGAGTTCGCGGCCGTCGTGAACTGGTATTTCTACGGGCATGGCAACAAGCTGACGTTCGACACCTCGCGGTTCAAGCTTGGGCGCGATCTGCATGACACGCAGGTGCGGTTGCAGTGGGACGTTTCGTTCTAAGGGGCGACAAGGCCCGATTCCCAACGGCGCCGTTTGTATACTGTGAACAGTGCAGGTGAAAGATGGCCGCGCAGCCAGACACGCAGGCGATTGACGTCCGATTGGAAGCGCACGCTGACCGCCGCCGAGAAGTCTTGTGGCTGCTCGGCGCGTGGCTCGCGTTGGTTGTGGTCGCCGTGGCCGGCGCCGTGTTCAGTACCAACGATGCCCAGCTGATTACGGCTGCGACCGTCGGCGTTGCAATCGCGTTTGGAGGCGTCTATCTAGCCTATAGCTGGGTGGTGATCGCCGGAGTCCGGGAGCGCGAAAGGCTGCGCACAACGCTCGAGAGAGCCGCCGCCACGCTCCGAGAAGCCGAAGAGGCCGCAATCCGGGCGAAGGCGGACACGTGGCCGGCGGGGACGAAGAACTAGATCGAGCGCTGGCGCGGCTACGCCGCTTCCAGAAGGAGCTGGAAGATCTTGACGCGAGATCCACCCTCTCCAAATGGACGATAGGGGTCTGGATCGCGTCCGGCGCACTGGGACTGGGAGGCATTGCTCTCGCGCCTTTTTCGGGAGGAGCCTCGCTTCTGCTTTCCGTGGCCGGTTTCGTCGTATTTCTGGTGGACATGGCCAAGCAGGTCGCCGATAACGCCAAGACCGTAGCCGCGCGCGAACGGGCGGAAGCGATCCTGAGCGGAATACGCGACGAACTTGCCCGCATCGAGCGCCGGGTGGTGGAGAGCGCGGGGGAAGCTTCCGAATCTCCTCCAGTATCCGAGGCCGCTGAGGAAGGTCCCGAGGCTTAAGCTCTGACCGCGATCCAGATCAACGAAAATGAATTCGTCCCAGTATTCCCAATTCCGGAATCGCGGGGTTTCACATGTGGTCCCGTTTGCGGGATCCGGCGGAGAATGATTGAGCTCAAGCTGTTGATATTCCGTCATTTATCATGAGGGTCACGGTTTGGTCCGTCAAATGCCCATGATGAGGCTAGGACACGGAGGACAGCGTGGATAAGCCGCGAGTCGGATACGCCAGAAAAAAGCGCATACGCCAGATCATCCTTGGCGCTTGCTTGTTGCTCGGCCTGGCGGCGATCACGTGGGCTTTGTCGCGGCTGGAGCCGGCGGCTCCCAGCGTGGATGGCGCAACGGTGTTCCCCGACACGGTCAAGCGCGGAGATGCTGCGCCAGGTGCGCGGGATTGGCATCCTCGCGGCCGAGACCATTGTTTTCATTCCAGCCAACGACGAAGGGCGGGTCGAGCGCCGCCTGGTTCAACCGGGCCAGTCGGTGGCTCGCGACACGATCTTGCTGGAGTTGAGCAGCCCGCAAGTTGAACAGGAGTTACTCGACGCCCAAGCTCAGCTCAAAGGGGCCGAAGCCGACCTGGCGAACCTTCACGCACAGCTCGAGGACCAACGGCTCAATCAAGCATCGAACACGGCCCTGATCGAGGGGCAATTCCGCCAAGCGGAGGCGCAATACGCGGCGGACCTCGAGAAAGAGAAGTACGGCCTGATCGATCAGGTCACTCTCACCTTGTCGCGCGTAAACAAGGAGCAGCTCGAAACGCGTTTGCGGCTCGAGAGAGATCGCGACCAAGTGCGTGAGCCCGCGGTCAAGGCGCAGGTGGCGGCTCAAAACGCCCGCATTGAGCAGTGGAGCACGCTGGTCAACCTGCGAAAGGACAAGCTCAACAAGCTCAAAGTTCGCGCGGGTGTAAACGGCGTCCTGCAGCAGATGGAGGTCGAAGTAGGGCAACTCGTCATGCCGGGCACGGTCTTGGCGCGAGTTTCCGATCCGACTCGTCTCAAGGCTGAGCTGAAGATTCCTGAGACGCAGGTGAAGGACGTCGCTCTCGGGCAAAGGGCCGAGATCGATACCCGCAACGGCGTGATGCAAGGCCGCGTGTCGCGAATCGACCCCGCCTCGATCGAGGGCACGGTTCTGGTGGACGTCGAATTGTTGGACGAGCTGCCTCGCGGCGCCCGCCCCGACTTGAGCGTCGACGGAAAAATCGAACTCGAGCGGCTCGAAGACGTACTCTATGTCGGGCGGCCGATCTACGCTCAGCAAGACAGTACGATTGGGCTGTTCAAGATGGAAGAAGACGGCGTGCATGCATCGCGCGTCCAAGTGCAAGTTGGTAAGACTTCGGTGAATACGATCGAGATTCGAGGCGGGCTGGGATTGGGCGACAAAGTGATTCTTTCAGACATGTCGGCCTGGGACGCCTACGACCGCATTCGTTTGGACTGACGTTGGCGGATTGAGGAGGAGACGATGGAATCGACGCACGGCGAAACGCTGATCAAGATGGAAGATGTCGCGAAGGTCTTCTACACCGACGAGGTGGAGACGCACGCGCTGGCGAACATCCACCTAGAGATCAACCGTGGCGAGTACATCGCGATCTCGGGCCCTTCAGGCTGCGGCAAATCCACGTTGCTGTCGATTCTGGGGCTGCTTGATACGCCGACCGAGGGCCTCCATACGCTCAAGGGCGACCCGGTAGAGAATCTCACTGCAAGCCAACGCGCGCGGGTGCGCAACCGCGACATCGGCTTCATCTTCCAGGCGTTTAACCTGATTGGCGATCTCAACGTTTATGAGAATGTCGAGCTCCCGTTGACCTACCGCGGCATGGGATCGAAAGAGCGCAAAGAGCGCGTGCAGGAGTCGCTGGAGCGAGTCGGCATGGCGCATCGCATGAAGCACTACCCCTCGCAACTCTCAGGCGGTCAGCAGCAGCGCGTCGCCGTGGCGCGGGCGCTGGTGGGCGACCCGGCTATCCTGCTGGCGGACGAGCCGACCGGAAACCTTGACTCCAAGAACGGCGAGGCGGTGATGGAGTTGCTGCGCGAGCTGCATCAGGGCGGCGCGACGATCTGCATGGTGACGCACGATCAACGATACGAGCTCTACGCCGAGCGGACCGTGCATCTGTTCGACGGACGGGTGGTGGAGGAGTCGGCGGCGGGAGCCAACTGATGGCGATGATCGAGCTGCGCCAACTCGAGAAATTCTACGAGAATCGCGCCGGCCGGACGTACGTGCTTCGGCAGGTGAATCTTGACATCGAAGAAGGCGAGTTTGTAACTTTCATGGGCCCGTCGGGAGCGGGCAAGTCGACGATCCTGGGGATCCTCGGGATGCTTGACGGCGAATTTGGCGGTGAATTCAATTTCGTTGGTCAGCAGGTTAAACAGCTCAAGCCCAAGCATCGCGTACAGTTGAACCGCGACTACATCGGGTTTGTCTTCCAGGCCTAATCACCTGCTCGACGACCTGACGGTCTACGAGAACTTGGATATTCCCCTTTCGTACCGCAACGTCCGCGGAAGTGAGCGCGCCAGTTTGGTCGCCGATGCGCTGGACCGTTTCAACATCGTCGCGAAGAAGGATCTATACCCGAGTCAGCTCTCGGGCGGGCAGCAACAGTTGGTTGCCGTGGCGCGAGCTGTCATTGCAAGCCCGAAGCTGATTCTGGCGGACGAACCGACCGGGAACCTGCATTCCGAGCAGGGCAAGGAGATCATGGAGCTGTTCAAGAAGCTCAACGGCGAAGGCACAACGATCGTCCAGGTCACGCATTCGCACGAGAACGCGAAATACAGCGACCGTGTGGTCGAGCTCAAGGACGGCTGGGTTGTGGGGGAGAGGAAGACGGCGGAGGCAGCGTAGCAGCCCGAACCCGCTCCCTTGCGGTCGCGGCTCTGACACCGGTGGCGAATACCTGGGTCGCGTCGTCAGAGCCGCGACCGCAAGGAAGCGGGTTCGGGCTAGTTCAACTGCGCCATCGTGCGGCGGATGTTGGTCATCCACGCTTCGACGTCGGCCGAATCTTGCGCGTCGGGCCGAATCGCTGAATAGGCTTCGAGGTCCTCAAGGGCCGCGTTCCGGTGACCTAGCTGGTGCTTGATCCATGCCCGTTGTTTGAGGTCTTCGGCCGATTCGGGCTTGAGCGCGAGGATGATCTCAACCGTCTCCAGCGCCTTGTGATACTCGCAGTTTGTGAGGTAGATCGAGCGCAGGTTGCCACACATTCGCAGCACGATCTGGCGGTTCTCGACCGCGGCGAAATGCAGGTCTGTCAGCTCGACCGGACAGCCGTGGAGCTGTTTGAGCAAGTCCCGGCAACCTTGGCGGGTCAGTGAGCGACCTTCGTGGAAGGGATCGACAAAGAAAAGCCGCGAGCCGTCGTCGTACTTCACCAGGAAGTGGCTCGGCAATCCGACGCCGTAGATGGGCAGCCCAAGGCGACGCGCGATTTCGAGATAGACGACCGAGAGCGCGATGGGGATGCCGGTGCGTCGCTCGAGGACGTCGTTGAGACAGCTGTTGCGGGCGTCGTAATAGTCGTCGTGATTTCCGCGGAAGCCCAGCTCCTCGAACATCACCCGGTTGATGGCCGACACCGCGGCATCGGGCTCGGAGCGGCCCCTGAGGATGCTGCCGGCCGTGCCGGCGAAGTCGTCAATCCTTTCGAGGCACGGTCCGAAGTCGAGCGTCGGGTATTCCAGCCGCGCGAGCGCACAGGCCGCCTCCCCGAGGTTGATCTCGTGGTCGGGTTGCTCGAAGAGTCGAGCGATTTCGTCTGACGGGGTTGGTCCCACTATCGGCAGCATAACAGGTCGTCCGGCGGCGCCCTTGGGGGGCTCAGGCAATTGGCCTAGCCGGCTTAAGACGAAACTCTGGTTTCGGGTTAAGGGGGCCTGTCGCAAGATGCCTCATAGGCGACGAACGAAACGCCAAACGATGGAGGCGCTCAAGTGGAGCCGGCGCGGAAGCTCAGTCCCCCCGAACCGATCAGAACCGCGGACGCCGAATTGGCAAGTAAAGGCGCGACTGCCTTTCGTCGTGGCCACCGTGAACTGGGTCGCAAGCTCGTCGGCGGCGCGATAGCGCTCAACCCGGAGAATGAGGCGGCCTGGCTTTTCCGCGCGTCGATGGCCAATAGCGCGCGAGAGGCGAAGTCTTGTCTTACGCAACTCCTCTTCCCCGAGGTGAACCTCGGGGCTCAGGGCGTAGCCCGCTTGACGGTCCGCCGGTGTCGGCGCCGGGCGCGCCGGGCATGTTTCGTGGCCGCCGGCGCCTGAAGTTGATATAATCTCAAGAGTTGTCCTCGCCCGGACCCCATCGCGGTCCGACCCCGGCCTGAATTCAGTTGCTCATCGTGCGGTGAGCGGACTTGCGGGCGGATCGAAGATAAGGAATAACGTCGTGCCAAAGTTGAAATCACATCGCGGAGCCGCGAAGCGCTTCAAAGTCACTTCCAAGGGGAAGGTGAAGCGCGGGCATTCGCTGGCCAATCACATCATGACCAAGAAGACGCAGAAGCGGAAGCGCAAGCTCCGTCATAGCGGTCTGGTCAGCTCTTCGATGGAGAAGCAGATCAAGAAGATGCTTCTGGCCGGATAGTCATTCGTCCGGCCTAGCGGCGCCCTCAGAGCTCGACGGCACGTGCCTGGAGCGCCCAATTTTGAACCCTAGCGGTTCTAGCAACATCCCCCAGGAGGAGAAACCGTGCCCCGAGTCAAACGTGGAAACAAGCGCCGTCTCAAGCGCAAAAAAGTATTAGATCAGGCGAAAGGCTTTTACCAAGCCAAGAGTAAGCTTTATCGCTATGCCAAAGAGGCTGTCGACCGCGGTCAGAAGTTCGCTTACATCGGGCGCAAGCGCAAGAAGCGTGACTTCCGCTCGCTGTGGATCATCCGCATCAACGCCGCAGCCCGCAACAATGGGCTTTCCTATAGCCGGCTGATTCATGGGCTGAGCGCGGCTGGGGTTGAGATCAACCGCAAGATGCTTGCCGAAGTCGCTGTGAGCGATCCGGAGGGGTTCGCACAGATCGCCCAGAAAGCTAAGGCTGCGCTGGGCGGTGGGGATTCAACTGAATCCGCGCCCGTCGCCGAACCCGCGCCCGCGAGCGGACCGGTGATCGGGGCGATCGAAGATGAGCCTCCGCCGCCGACTGAACCTGAGGCGGAATAGGCTCCGGCGATGGCGCTGGACGACAGAGTCGCTCGTCCGATCTCCGAGCTAGTTGCCGGCGGCGGTTCGCCGGACTCTCTTTACGCCGAGCTCGTCGCCGGGTTCGAGGGCGAGCGTGAGGACGTCGCCTCGGTCGAGGCGTTGAAGAGTCTTCGCGACCGCTGGCTTGGGCGCAAGAACGGGCTGCTCGCGGCGGCCAATGACAACTGGCTCAAGGCCGCCCCGCGCGAGCTCAAGCCCCAGGTCGGCAAGCTCCAGAACCAGACCAAGAAGGCCATCGAGGCTGCCTTGGCTGATACGCAGAGGGGGCTTGCAGCAAAGACGACGAAAATCGAAAGGCTTGACGTTACGCTGCCCGGACCGGCTCGAAGCCCCGGGGCCATCCATCCTGTTCGCCGAGTGCTTGAGGACTGCATCTCGATTTTTGGCGGACTGGGCTATTCAGTGGCGAGCGGGCCTGAAATCGAAAGTTTCTTTTATAACTTCGAAGCGCTCAACTTCCCGGCCGACCACCCGGCGGTCGACGAGATGGACACCTTGTTCGTTGAGGACGAGATACTGTTGCGCACGCACACCTCGCCGAACCAGATCCGGGTCATGGAGAAAGTCGAACCGCCGCTCCGGTACCTGGTTCACGGCAAGGTTTATCGCAACGACGCCCCGGACGCAACCCATAGCCCGATGTTCCACCAGCTCGAGGTGTTCGCGGTTGGCGAGTCGATCACGATGGGCGACCTCAAAGGGACGCTGGAGTACTTCGCGCGGCAGTTCTTCGGTCCCGACATGAAGACTCGCTTTCGGCCGAGTTTCTTCCCGTTTACCGAACCGAGCGCCGAGCTCGATGGCACCTGCCCGTTCTGCGGTGGGCGGGGATGCCGTATTTGCAAGCAGACGGGCTGGATCGAAGTGCTGGGCTGCGGCATGATCGACCCCAACGTGTTGCGTTCAGCGGGTCTCGACCCTGAGCGCTACCAGGGCTTCGCGGCGGGATTCGGGATCGATCGCTTCGCGATGCTCAAGTACGACATCGACGACATCTCGTTGCTGTTCAACGGCGACGTCCGGTTCTTGCGGCAATTCAGATAATGTTGGTTCTAGCAAGAGAGGACTGGCGGCCCGGAGCCGCGACCGTGAGGGAGCGGTTGCCCCGGCATGCGGCGGAGGCGGCTCGCTCGGGCAACCGCTCCCTCCCGGTCGCGGCTCCGGGGCCCGGCAATCACCCACCGGCCGGCTCGAATTCTACACGAGGGTTTGCGACCGTGCGGCGGATTCGATAATGCTCGTTCTCGTCAGTTGGCTGAAGGATTTCGTCGAGATCTCCGAACACCCCCAGGAGCTTGGCGAGGCTTTGACCATGGCTGGGCTGGCCGTCGACGGCGTCGAGGAGCGCGGCGGCGAGACGGTGCTCGAGCTCGACATTACGAGCAACCGTCCTGACGCGATGAATCATTTCGGCGTCGCGCGAGAGATCTCGGCGATCTACCGTCGGCCGCTGAAGCGCCCAGTGATTGAGATTGCTGAGGCCGCGCGCGAGTCGTCGAGTGCGGCGTCGATTGAGATTCTCGACTCGGATCTGTGCTCGCGCTACGTCGGGCGGGTCGCGCTGGGAGTGGAAGTCAAGCCGGCCCCGGACTGGATGCGCCGGCGAATCGAGCTTTGCGGCATCCGCTCGATCAACAACATCGCCGACCTGACGAACTACGTGCTGCTCGAGATCGGGCACCCAACGCACGCGTTCGATCTCGACACGATTGGCAAATCGCGGATCGTCGTTCGGCGAGCCGTTGCGGGAGAGGAGATTCGTACGCTCGACGGCGTCGATCACAAGCTGGAGTCCGAACACTTGGTCATCGCCGACGGCTACAAGCCGGTCGCGCTGGCTGGCGTGATGGGCGGTCTCGAGACGGAGATTTCCGACCAGACGAAGAACATTCTGATCGAGGCGGCCTGGTTCAAGCCGGGGTTGATCCGCAAGACCTCCCGCCAGTTTGGAATGCACACCGAGGCGTCGCACCGGTTCGAGCGCGGGGCTGATGTTGGGTGCGCGTCGTGGGCGGCCGACCGGATTGCCGGATTGCTGGCCGAGGTCAGTCCGGGCGTGGCCCTTCGGGGGAGCATCGATGTCTACCCGGGCCAGAGCGAGCCGAAGACGGTTGTCCTGCGCCGGCAGCGCCTCGATCGCATCATAGGAGCCGAGATTCCAGACGGCGATGTTGTCGAGATTCTCACGAACTTGGGGTTTGAGCCGCGCTCGACGGACGGAGGGTGGGAGACGCCGATCCCGACGCACCGGCTCGATGTGGAGCGCGAGATCGACCTGATCGAAGAGGTCGGGCGAATCTACGGTTATGGCCGAGTCGTTTCCACTCTCCCGCCGTTTGGTTCCGCGCCGGAAGCGGCTCCACACGCTGCCGAGGAAAGGGCGGCTCGCCAGACTTTGCGGGGGTTAGGCTACGACGAGACGATCGGCCTCGCGCTCGCGGGGGACGTCGAATCGAAGCGCTTTAGTTCAGACGAGCCTATCTTGGTGCGGAATCCTTTTTCCGAGGTTTACAACTCGCTACGCACATCGGCTGTTCCGACCATGCTGAAGGCGATAGAGCGGAACGTTCACCGCAATCAGCCCGAGGTGAAGCTGGTCGAGTTTGGACGTCTGTATAGGCGCGGCGAGGGCGGCTACCAAGAGCCCAACGTGATTGCCTTGGCGGCGACCGGGGCGCAGCGGCCGGCGGGCGTTTTCGAACAGGCCAAGGGGGTCGACTTCTATGACCTCAAGGCCGACCTGGCGGTGCTGTTGGCTCGGTTCGACATTGAGCATCTCGAGTATGACGACCGCGATCTGCCGGATTACTACTTGGAAGGTTCGGCGGCTCGCGTGCAGAGCGAGCATGGCATCCTAGCGATGCTTGGCCAGGTCGAGCCCGCGATCTGCGCCGAGCGCAAGATCCACCAGCCGGTCTTTGTTGCCGAGATTTTCGCGGATGCGCTCTACGGGGCGTCGTTGAGGCGGCTGGGCCATAGGCCGATTCCCAAAACGCCGGCGGTGCAGCGCGACCTTTCGCTTTTCGTCCCCGACGGCATCCGTTTCGGAGACGTTCGCGGTGCGATTGGCGTGATGGAAGACTTGGTTTCGGTCGAGCCGGTTGAAGTGCTGCGCGGTGAGCTAGCGCCGGCGGGGCATTATGGACTGTTGCTGCGCGCGACTTGGCAGCGTGAGGGCGCCAGTCTCACGGACGAGCAGGTTAACGGCTACGCGGATGCGATCCGGGATGGCTTGCAGACCAAATTGAAAGTTCGACTACGATAGGCGTTAGGCCAGCGCATACCCGGAACCCGCTCCCTTGCGGTCGCGGCTCTGACGCCCGCGGATCGACCTTCGACTCGCGACTTCGGAGCCGCGACCGCAAGGGAGCGGGTTCCGGGAAAGCCGTGATCCAACGCGACTACATCCTACGGATGATCGAGCAGTTCTTCGCGCTCATACGCCGCATCCTCAAGCATCGCGAGACTCAGCAGTACGAGAAGGCCTTGGATGCGATCCGTGAGGCCTACAAGGCGTTTCTCGGCTGCGGCGAGGGGTTCATCGATTCGCATTCCGCCGACGACCTGGTCGGGATGATGAACGAAGGGATCCTTCAGCCCGAGCAAGTGGTGATGGCGGCAAAGTTGTTGGCGGAGCAGGCGGAGACCCTCGAAGTTCTGGGGGCGAATGATGAAGCCGTGCGCCTTCGCGGTAAATCGCTGGCACTCTATCTGGAGACTTTCCTTGGGACTGGGGCGCCGACGATGGAATCCTGCTTCACGGACATTGAAAGGCTTGCCGCGTCGCTTCGGCCTGTCGGGATTCCGCTGGACTCCGCGGCGCGTCTGCCGTTCTACTTCGAGCGCCGCGAGCGTTTGGCTGAGGCCGAGGATGCTTTGTTTCACGCCGCGGAGGCTGCGCCGCCCGAGCATCGGGTCTTCGCGGAGGGGGTTTCGTTTTACACGAGGCTTGGCTTGCGAGCTGCAGCCGAGCTCGAGGCGGGCGGACTTCCCTTGGCGGAGGTTGAAGAGGGGCGGGCTGCGTTTGAAGCATTGGCCGCGCGCAAGCGCTGAGGATCGATTGCGGGTTAGTTCTGACGGATCTTCCCCCCAGCGGAAGGCTCGTTTGACGGGCTAACTGCTTGGCTTGCTTGGCTTTAACACGTTTGGGGGCGCTTTTAGTGTACCCATGTATTATGCTATTGTATCGTTTATTCATTGTGTTATTTGTGATATAATATACCCATGTATGTTGAGTCCGTCCCCAATCGCAACTCGCCGCCCGCCGTCTTGCTGCGCGAATCCTTCCGCCAAAACGGCAGAGTCAAAAAACGCACCCTCGCCAACCTCTCCTGCTGGCGCCCCGTCCGCGTCGAGGCCCTCCGGCGCGCCCTCCGCGGCGAGTTCGATCAGCTTCCCGCCACTCCCGTCTGCGGCCCCGTCTTTGGCCTGCTCTTCGCGCTCAAGCAACTCGCCGATGAGCTGGGCCTGACCGCCGCGCTGGGTCGAACGCGGGCCGCCAAACTCGCCTTGTTCCTGGTGCTGGCGCGCCTGGCCCACCAAGGATCGCGGCTCTCGGCCGTGCGCTGGGCCGCCGATCAGGCCGTCGCAGAAGTGCTGGGTCTGGGCGCCTTCGACGAAGACGACCTCTACGCCGCCCTCGATGATCTGAGCGCCCGCCAAGTGAAGATCGAGCAAGCGCTATACCGCCACTACCTCGAGCGCCGCGGAGCCCCGCCCAGCTTGCTGCTCTACGACGTCACCAACTCGTACTTCGAAGGCCTGCACAACGCGTTGGGCGAGTACGGCTACAATCGCGACGGCAAGCGCGGCAAGAAGCAAATTGTGATCGGACTGCTGGCCGATGACCAGGGCGAGCCGCTGGCGGTGCGGGTGTTTGCCGGCAACCGCAACGATCCGACGACCGTGCCGGATCAGATCCGCATCGTCAAAGAGCAGTTCGGAGTCGAGGAGTTGGTCTTCGTCGGCGACCGCGGGATGGTCAAGAGCAAGGGCAAGCAGGCGCTGGGGGAGGCCGGGCTGCGCTACATCACGGCGCTGACCGATCCCCAGATTCGGCGGCGCTTGAGCGAAGGGGTGCTGCAACTGGAGCTGTTCGCTGAACAAGTCTGCGAGGTCGAAGCCGACGGCGTGCGCTATGTGCTGCGCCTCAACGCGTCCGAAGCCAAACGGCAACGGCAGCGGCTCGAGGACAAGCTGGCCAAGCTGGGAGGCAAGCTCGACCGACGCAACCAGAAAGTCACGGCCTCTTCCCGTTGCGAGCCCGCGGCCGGACTGCGCCAGCTCAAGCCCTGGCTGGCGCGTCACAAGCTGACAGAATTGGTCGAGTTGCGCTTGCAGGGACGTACGCTGGTCGTCGAGCGCCAGCAGGCGGCGATCGAGCAGGCGCTGGAGTTGGCGGGCTGTTACGTGGTCGTGACCGATGTCGCCTCCGAGCGCATGAGCGGCCAAAGAGTGCACGACCATTACGTGAGCCTGCAGCGGGTGGAGCGCGACTTTCGGCAGCTGAAGACGGGCTTGCTCGAGGTGCGGCCGATCTTCGTGCGCAAAGAAAGCCGCACCCGAGGACATGTGTTGTGCAGCATGCTGGCGTTGAAGCTGAGCCGCGAATTGGAACGGCGGATACAAGCGGCGTTTGGCACGACCGACGACGACCCGCACGCGATCACCTTGCCGGACGCGCTGGCGGCGTTGGGGCGACTGTGTCTATTGGAATATCGAGTGGATGAGCAGACCAGCGTCACACGGCTGCCGATTCCCGACGCCCGCCAAACAGAAATCCTCAATGCGTTGGGGGTTTCGCTGCCGCACATGTAACCTGTAGACAGACGCCGATCGCCCGATCCATCCCATAACCGACGCGAATTCAGGAAGTTGGCGGCGAAACTCTGCTCGCTGGCGGGGGGAAGATCCGTCGGAACCCGTTTACGGAGGTCATCGGCCGTCCAGCCAAGCTGACGGAGAATGGCGCGCAGCGTCCCCAGCGGCAGAGCTTCCGAGCCGTGTAGCGGCACGACAACCGAGCTCGCGCCGTCGTGGGGCTTAAGAATGTGGTGACTTCCCCGGATCCGGCGCAGTGCGTAACCCTCTGCTTCCAGCACTTTGATCAGTCGGCGCCCTGATATGCGAATAGCGCGAGCCACTAGACAACAGCTTCGGCCAGCGTAAGCTGAGCCAAGACTTCTTCCGCCTGCGAACGCGGGAACGGCAACGGGTCGTTGTCTTCGAGCGCGACTTCAAGGTAGAGCGCGATCGCTTCCCGGGTCATCTCCCAAGCTTGCGAATACGTCTTGCCGAAAGTAGATAAGTGGTTCAGACAGGGAACATGGCTTACCCAGACATGGTCGTCCGGGTCCCACTCCAGGCGTATTTCAAACGGCAGGGTTTTCTCAGCCACTTGGTGTTGAGTATATCAGCGGTAGCTCATTTCGCCACCCGATGCAGCACGTCACGGACTGCGGCCAACACCTCTGTCGCATCCGTTGGCGCCCCATTCCATTGCAGCTCGCCCGAGGGTGAGAAGGTTACGCCTGAGGTCGTCGACACGAACCGCATCAGCCGTTGGGGGTCGACCTTCGAGTCCTCCAAGAACTTGAATGTCAATCGCTTCGCGCGCCGCTCAATCGTCTGTACGCGCAATTTCTCGGCAAGGCTTTTCGTCAGCGAATAGTTCATCAGATTGACGACTGGCTCCGGCGGATGACCGTAGCGGTCGGTAAGCTCCGACTCCATCCGCGTCCGCTCTTCTTCGTTGCTAATCTCGGCGAGTCGTTTGTACGCGCGCAGGCGCTGATTCTCTTCGGCGATGTAGTCGGTTGGGATGTGAATGTCGATCTGCAACCGCAGGGTTGTACGAACCTCGTCCTCGACCTTCTCACCCTTGAGCGTGCGCACCGCCTCCTCGAGCAACCGACAGTAGGTTTCGAACCCGACCGCCCCAATGTGCCCGCTTTGTTCGGCCCCGAGCAGATTGCCTCCCCCGCGCAACTCGAGGTCGAGCGCCGCTATCTTGAACCCTGAGCCCAATTCGCTGAACTCTTTGAGCGCCGCTAGACGCTTGCGAGCCAGCTCGGTCAGCTCCTTCTCGGGCGGGATCATCAGATACGCGTACGCCCGCCGGTTCGATCGCCCCACCCGCCCTCTCAGCTGATAAAGGTCAGACAGCCCATACAGGTCCGCGCGATCGACGATCAGCGTATTCGCCAACGGAATATCGAGTCCGTTCTCAACGATCGTCGTCGCGACCAGGACGTCGTACTCGTGCCGCATGAACTTGAGCATCGCCGTCTCGAGCTCCTTCTCGGCCATCTGTCCGTGGCCGATGCCGATACGAGCGCCTGGTACAAGCTCTTGTAGGCGCGCCGCGACCGCCCAGATCGACTCGACCCGATTGTGGATGAAGTAAACCTGGCCGCCGCGCCCAATCTCCTGGTCGAGCGCCATTTTGATCATGCGTTCGTCGTAGGTGGCGACAACGGTTTGGATAGCGAGTCGATCTTTGGGAGCCGTCTGGATGATCGAGATATCGCGCAAGCCCGCGAGTGACATATGCAGCGTGCGTGGAATCGGCGTCGCGGTCATCGTCAGCACGTCGATGTTGGCGGTGATCTGCTTGAGCCGCTCCTTGTGTCGAACGCCGAAGCGTTGCTCTTCATCGACAATTAGGAGTCCGAGGTCCGAGAATTCGACGTCTTTCGAAAAGATTCGGTGCGTGCCGATGACGACGTCGATCTGTCCGGCGGCGAGCTTTTCGAGAATCGCCTTTTGCTCCTTGGGAGAGCGGAAACGGTTCAGCATCTCGACCGTCACTGGGAATGCCGAGAAGCGCTGGCGGAACGTCTCGTAGTGCTGGAACGACAGGACCGTCGTCGGCGCCAAGACCGCAACCTGCTTATCATCCCCGAGCGCCTTGAAGGCCGCGCGCATCGCGACCTCGGTCTTGCCGAAGCCGACATCGCCGCAGATCAGCCGATCCATCGCGTCGCCCGATTCCATGTCACGCTTGACGTCACGGATCGAGCGGCTCTGATCGGTCGTGAGCTTGTAGGGGAAGGCGTCCTCGAGCTCCTGCTGCCAAGGCCCGTCCGGCGAAAACGCGAAGCCCAGGGCGAGCCGGCGCTGCGCGTAGAGCTTGAGCAGCTCGTCCGCCATATCGACGAGCCGCTTTTTTACCCGGGCCTTGGCCTTTTGCCAGGTTTGCCCGCCCATGCGGTCTAATGCCGGCTGCTTGCCGCCGGCCCCGTGAAATCTCTGGACCAAGTCGAGCCGCGACAGCGGGACGTAGAGCTTCGCCCGCTCCGCGTACTCGATCATCATCAAGTCTTCCTGACGCGAATCTTGCTCGACCTTGGTCATGCGGATGTAGCGTCCAACGCCGTGCTCGGCGTGCACCACGAGATCTCCCGGCTTGAGGTCTTCGAGATCAGCCAAGAAGGTCGAGGCCACGGACTTTCGCCGGGCCGGCTTGGCCACCAACTCGGAGGTCGAAAACAGGTCCTCGGTCCCGTAGATCAGCAAATGCGCGTCCGGAAAAGCGATCCCATCGCGGATCGGAGTCTCAACGACGATCGCCTTCGCCACCGGCCCGGCCAGAGCCGCGCGCTCTTGTACGTAGGGGCTTGCCTGGCTCGCGGTGTCGCCCAGGATGAGCTGGTAGGTCACGCCGTATTCGTTGAATATGTCGGCCAGGCGCTCGAGATCGCCCAGTGAACCGGCCGCTACAACGGCGCGAGCCCCGGACTCGATCTGAGCCTTGAGCTCGCGGACGGCGTGCGCGATGTTGCCCTGGAAACGCGACGTCCGCTGTGAGCGCAGCTCGATCGGCCCGTCGGAGGCGGGCGGGGGCTCCTGAGCCGCGACCGTTAGGGAGCGGTTGCCTGAGTCTTCGACTACCGCTTGCTCACGCGCGCGGCTCGGGGCGCCCGCCCATCCCAGTTGCATGCACGAGATCTGGTCAAAGTTTTGTGCGACCTGCTTAAATCCTTCGAGCGAGAAGTAGTAGCGGCCTTCCTCGTGCGCGTCGGCCGCCGCGGCTCGCGCCGATTCGAGGCGCTCGGCGAGCTTGTCGGCCTGAGCGTCGAGCAACTCGGGCTCGGACCAGATCACGATGGGCTGATCGAGCAGGTCGAGCAGGCACGCATTGCGCTCGCGAATGGTCTCTTCGTGAAACTCCCATCCGGGCGTTAGCTGCGCGTTGGCTCGCAGCGGATACTCCGAGAGCGGCAGCAGCGTCGCGCGATCGACCCGCTGGACGGATTTTTGCGTCTCCGGATCGAACTCGCGGATTGACTCCACCTCGTCGCCGAACATCTCGATCCGGACCGGATACTGGGCTTCGGGAGGAAAGACGTCGACGATGCCGCCTCGGATCGACATCTGCCCGACCATCTCAACCGGTTCGTTGCGCTGGTAGCCGACCGAACCGAGTCCTTCTTCGAGATCCTCGAGGAAGAACTCGTCGCCGACTTCGATCGCCCAGGCGAGGTTCGAGAAAAACTCCGCCGGGGCCGTCTTGAGCAGCGCGGCCGCGATCGGCGCCACAACGACAGAAGCCCCGCCGGTCGACATTCGCCACAGGGCGACTCCGCGCTTCTCAACGATCTCGGCGTGAGGCGAGAGCCCGTCATAGGGCGTGACGTCATGGGCGTGCAGCGTGATGGGAGCTGATCGGGTCGGCTTGTCTTCGAGCAGATCGAACACAGCGCCGGCGGTTTCAGTTAACGCGTCGGCCGCGGGGTTCGATTCGGTGAGCAGGACGACTGGCCGCTCGGTCTTGAGATGCAAGAGGGTCGCGAGAATCGCCTGCGCGGTGACCCCGGATCCGACGATTGAAAAGTTCGCCGGTTCGGCGCCCCGCAGTCGGCCCAGAGCGTGCTCGAACGGCGGTTGACGCGAGAGTGCGTCGAAAAAATCCTTGAGCGCGGGGTGAGTCAAGGCGAATGGGGCGATACTTGCGCGTGACGCTCGAGGATGGCGTCGACCACGTCGGTGGTAGAGTAACCCGGTTCGACGGGCAAAGGAAAGACCTCGCCCCCTGCTTCCTCGACGATTTCTCGCCCGGCGATCCAGTGGGCCCAGTCCGCGCCCTTCACCAAAACGTCAGGCAATAGCTTTTCGAGCAACGGGCAGGGCGTCTCTTCGCCAAAAACTATCACCGCATCGACGGCCTCAAGCGCCGCGAGCGTCTCGGCGCGCTCACCCTCGGGCAGAATCGGCCGCGAGGGGCCTTTCAGGTCGCTGACGCTCACGTCGGAGTTCACCGCGACGATCAGGACGTCGCCGTGAGAGCGCGCACGGTCCATCAATCGCACGTGCCCCGGGTGGAGCAAGTCGAAGCAGCCGTTCGTAAAAACGACCGTTTTCCCCTCATCGCGCCACTTGGCTCGAAGCTCGAGTAGTTCTTTGCGGGAAACGACGCCCATATCCCTAGAGTTTCTCAT
Source organism: Bryobacterales bacterium (assembly GCA_965247515.1). Lineage (GTDB taxonomy): Bacteria > Acidobacteriota > Terriglobia > Bryobacterales > UBA6623. The sequence goes on from OZ252029.1 coordinate 6,182,425, forward strand.
TTGAGCATGTTCACCGTTCACCGTGTAACAACCCGGCCGCGAGCGCCGCCCTTTGTAAGAGAACGCTATTGGTGCGCCCCAATGCACCCGATCAGCGCACGGAGGATTACATATGAATCACAAATTGATGACGATCGCCCTTTTCGGCATTGTCGCCGCCCTAACGCTTACGGGCTCCCCACTTAGCGCCGCCGCCCACGCGGAGAAGGCCAACTTCAAGAGCGAAGCCCTCGCTCGCGTCGACCAGCTGAAAGAGCGCGTCGTTAGTTTGGCGGAAGCGATTCCAGCCGACAAGTACTCCTACAAACCGATGGAAGGAACGCGCTCGATTGGCGACGAGTTCATGCACATCGCCGGCGCCAACTACGGCACCGGCCGCATGATCGGCACGCCGCCGCCGGATGGGTTCGACTTCCAGGCGTTTGGCGGCTCGGCGACCGAAAAATCGGACATCGTGATGAAGCTCAAGGCTTCGTTCGACCATTTCCGCGGAGCGGTAGACGCGATGGACGGCGGCATGCCTAACAAGCCGACGAAGATTTTCGGCGGACAAGAGTCGACCTATCGGGGCGCCTCTTCAGCGCTATTGGGCCACTTAGCGGAGCATTTCGGCAAACTGATTTCGCACGCCCGCGCGAACAAAGTCGTTCCTCCCTGGAGCGAGTAGAGAGTACAGGAGCGGTTGCCCGAGTCAGCGCAAACAACCGCGTTGGCGGGCAACCGCTTGCTTCCGCGCGCGGCTCCTACCCTCGCGGCGCTTCGAGATTTCTTGCCGCAGGGCCCGCTCTCCCTGGGCCATCGCCCAGCAGTGATTCGCACGAAATATTGGCTTGAATAAAGGCGAGAAGGCTCGAATCAAGGGTTTTTCAGCTCGGATCCGCCAGTCGTAGGTCACTACTGTTTCGTCGCGGTTGCGCGAAAACGTCCAGATTCCACGGCCGATCAGATCGCCGTCGGCCTCCAGCGTCCAACCGTAGGGCTTGCGCGATTCCACCACCCGAAACTGCCACCGCAGCCGATAGGGGAGCCAGCCCTTGGTCAGCAAGCGGACCCTCTTCCCTACGCCGCTCTCGTCGCCCCACTCGAGCACTTGGGACTCGCGGTAGACGCTCGGCCACCAGCGCACCAAATCCTCCGGGTCATCGAGTACGAGCGAGACCTCCTCGGGCGACGCCTTGATCTTCCATCGCGTGACAAAGCGGTACTCGTTCGCGGCCATCTACCTTCCGTACGAAAGCCGGCGGGGTTTCGGATGGGCCCGGAGGATTGTTAAATCCCTGTAAAGTCCCTTTTTACTTCCATTTAACCGGCTCGCCATAACCGACCTGGTCGCCCCTTGCGTCTTGGCTTATGGACCTCGAAAAAGGAGATTCAATGGCCAAGAACCCCGAAATGATCCGACAAGCCCAAGAGGGCGATTCCAACGCCTTCGCTAGCCTCGTTCAGACCTACCGCAAACGGGTCTACGGCACGGTCTACCGCTTGGTCGGCAAGACCGACGAAGTTGAAGATGTCGGACAGGATGTGTTCTTGAGACTCCATACGTCGCTTCACCAGCTGCGCAGCGTCGACGTGTTCGACACCTGGCTCTATCGTTTGACTGTCAATACGGTTTACGATCACCTGCGGCGCCGGCGGCGCGGCATGGACGTGCCCATGGCCGACCTGAGCGAAGAGCAGCTGTTAAGCGCGGACGCCAGCGAGAGCACGAAGCGCCACTCGGTCGACAGCCGTAAAGCCGACGCCCGCGAGAAGCTGTCAATTATCTTGCGGCATATCTCCGACGAAGATCGCCAGCTGTTGACGCGCAAGGAAATTCACGGGCTGACGTTGAAAGAGCTCAAGAGGGTTTACGACGCCAACGAGGGCGCGCTGAAAGTCAGGCTTTTCCGGGCGCGTAAGAGGGCTTACGAGGCCCACGAGCGGTTGGCGGCGCAGGGCGCGATGTGAGTTCGGTGAACGGTGAACAGTGAACGGTGAACAGTGGGCTACCCGGCTACCGCTGCGGGCTTGGTCCTAATAACCGACTGTGGTAGGAACCCGCTCCCTTGCGGTCGCGGCTCTGAAGCCCTCCGGTTAACGTTGGACTCCCAAGGCGTCAGAGCCGCGACCGCAAGGGAGCGGGTTCCGCATTCGGATCGCGCATGACCACACCCGCAAAAGCTCCCAGCGACAGCCGGGTAGCCCACTGTTCACCGTTCACCGCTCACTGTTCACCAACTACGGCATCACAGCGGCGGTAGTCAAAGTCTGAATCCGGCAGAGGCAGCTATGGGCGGTGATGTAGAGCATCGACCCGTCATCCCCCCAGGCGACGTTCGCTGACTGCTTCCCGGGATCGATTCGTCCCAGGATCTTCCCGCCAGCGGAGATCACGTACACCCCGCCCGGACCCGTGGCGAACATGTTTCCCTTGGCGTCGAGCTTGAAGCCGTCGGGGGCGCCCGGCAACTCGCCGCCGGCCAGCTCGGTGACGTCGCAAAAAACCTCCCCTTTATCGATCGAGCCATCCGGACGGACCAGATACGCCATCCAGATTGCCCGCTCGCGATTGGATTGCCCGACGTACAAGATCGATTCGTCGACCGAAAAGGCCAGACCGTTGGGGTTGGTGAGCTCGTCCGTGAGTAGGTTCAGATCGCCGCTGGGACTTAGGTGGAAGACGCCGCAGAAGTCGAGCTCGCGGTTGGCGGTGTCCTCGTAACGTCCGGGGAGTCCGTAGGCCGGATCGGTGAAAAACAGGTCGCCCGTGGAGCGGTAGACCAGGTCGTTGGGGCTATTGAGCCGTTTCCCCTCGAACGTATCCGCCAGCGTCTTCTTTCCGCCGCTGTGCTCGAGCCGTGAGATGCGTCGGTCGCCGTGCTCGCAGGCGGTGAGGCGGCCTTCGGAGTCGAACGTCAGCCCGTTGCTGCCCGCTTCGGCGCTGTAGTGGACGACCCCGGTGTAGCCCGACGGGCGCATGTAGGTCGTCACCGGGGCGCCTTCGGACCATTTGAAGATCGTATTGCGGGGGATGTCGGAGAACAGCAAGTACCCGCCATCGGTCGACCAGACCGGGCCTTCCGACCACACGAGCCCGTCGGTGAGGAGCTCGATCTTGGCGTCCGGTGCGATCAGCCCGTCGAGAGCAGGGTCTTGGCGGATGATATTTCCGATGGTCGGGTAGTGGGGCAAAGAGGTCCTCCTGGAAGAGACCATTCTAACGAGGCGAGCTTGCGGGCGAGCCGTTAGAGAGAAAAAGCCCGGCGAGCACGCCCAGCATGCCGAGGCTCTCGTTGCCGAGCCCGAACGCCAGCAACCTCGTCCAGAGGATCTCGTATCCCAGCGCGGCGACGCCCGAGAGAAAGAAGGCCAGCAGCAGCAGTCGGTCGCCGAACATGATCAAGGCAGCCGGTCCACGTGGCGCAGGCATTCTTGCCTGCCGCGCCGACATTTCTGTCGGCGTCCAGCAGTGCACCAACAAGCGTGCGCCTTATCAGTCAGCGCTTTGTCCGAGCTCGTCGAGCTCAGGCTCCGTGCAAAGATGCCGGGATAGGTCAGCCTATTTCCCCCGCACTACACCAGGGTAACCCTCGTAGATTCAGAGCGTTCGTTGGGTGTGGGCCGGAGCGCCGACAAGAATGTCGGCGCAGCAGGCAGGAATGCCTGCGCCACGTTGGCTGCATACGCTCTTGAGCGTGATATTACGCCGAGGCTTTGCGCTTGAGGGCAAATAGGCCCAGCAGCCCAATCCCAAGCAGCAGAACCGTGGTCGGCTCCGGAATAGCCGTTGCACCGTAGATCGCTTGGATTCCGGCAATGTCGTCGGCGATGAGCGTGCGGCGGGGGCCGGCATAAACCGGCTCCATCACGGAACCGACAACGGCGGAGTGTCCCAGTCCCAGTGCGTGGCCGAACTCATGAAGCGCAACAGTGTGAAAATCAAAGACCCCAGCGACTGCTGTGGGAGTATCACCCCAAGTGTTCCCATTATCGAAGTGCGTGTCGCCACCAATGCTACCTCCCGGCCCGCCAATTGCTTCCGTGAAAGGCTGGAAGGCGTGAGCGAGGACATTCGAACCAGCAGCGCCATCAATGAAAATTGCCCCAATGCGGATATCCCCAATGTGGCCGGAAGCAGCATTCGCAGCGCCAAAGGCGGCGCCCCCATCGACGACCATGCCCAGGTTTGTGAATAGCGACACCGCCGCCCACTTGTCGAGCGTCAAGGTGATCGTTGCCGATTCACTCACTCCACTGCCGTACAAAGCCGACAAGGCAGTCGTGGAGGCACCGCCATGGAGATCCGCGGCACAACAACCACTACCAGGAAAACCGGTTATGCCAGCGCCCATCACGCTCCAGGTAGCGCCGCCTGGAGCTGGGTTGCCGCCAGAACGGGCAGTGTCCGTCCCCGGATCCCACGCGGTTCCAAGGAGCGTAAAGTCGCTAGGAGAACCTCCGAAATTTACGTAGCTGGCTGTCGCGGGCGTCGCTAACACCGCGCAGACGGCAAGCGCGACCCACACAAAAGAGTGATTTTTTGAATGATCCATTATTTTCCCCTTCCTCAAGGTGACACCGGACGACGTCTTGACTGCAGCCGCTCCTTCCAACTCGTAATCTTTTTCTCGTCCAACTCGAATCGCTGCGGATGGTCGGCTAGATAGCTCGGGGTCGCGGCGCCTGGGGCGCTTCGCAGAAACCACAAGCCCTTCTGCCCAACTCGGTAGGTCAGCATTGCGCTATGCATCAGCCGCATTGGCTCGGGACGCCCGCCAAGCGTGACACTCTTGACCGGATCTCCCTTCAACACCTCGTCGATCCTAATCTCGCCGAACGAGCCCTTAACATCAGACGCTAGGAGCTGCCCAATCACGATCAGGTCCGATCCCTCGACCAGTTCGTCCGCGCTCATCCGGGTCCACATGCCCAGGGCCGCGGCCGCTCCGACGCAAAGCATCAACGGTAGGAGGATCCTCGCGTCTAATCGGGTCAATCCGATGTCGAGGTTGAGGCAGGAGTTTAGCAATCCGGGCTCTTGAAGACCTCGGCTCATGTTACGCGTCTTATGTAAGTTAGTCAACACTGAAATTTTGGGTTTTTAGATTTGGGGTAGGGGGTCGCGCCCCTACTTCGCTTCGCTCCGGACCACCGTTGAACAAGGGTCGGACCAGCCCTACATTCCAGACGCGGCGATCACGGCCTCTTGGACGATTAGGTCCTCGCGGAAGTTGACGCCTAACGGCCGCTCGCCCCTGGCGGCGGCGGCAAGTTCTTTCATATCATCAACATAGCGTTGGTACTTGGGGAGCTTGATCGGGTGTCGCCCGGCGGCGTACGGGCCGGCGGCGGCTTGTAGATTGAAGTCTAGCGTGGGCGGCTCGATCGGGCGTAGGGTAGCGACGCCGTTGGTCCCGTGGACCTCAAAGCTGCGGTGACGGCTCCCGACCGCGCTCAGTGCGGAGCCGACGACCACTCCCATCGCGCTTTGGAACTCGAAAACCGCGACGGTGTTGTCCAACATGTTGTCGGGATAGTCGCCGTGCTTCTTGAGAAATGGCGTGACGCGATCGGGGCGCCCGAGCAGGCGAATCAGCGGGTCGATGACGTGTGGACCGAGCTCGAACATCTGTCCGCCGCGGAACTCGGCCCAGGCGGGCCGGTCTTCGGGCTTGAGCGTCTTATGAATCGTAGCCTGGACGAGGAACACGTCTCCCAGCCAGCCTTCGCGAGCCGCCTCGATCATGCGGTTGAGCCCCGGGTTGTGCCGCCACATGTAGCCCATTTGGAAAACCAGCTCATTGCGGGCGGCGAGATTCTGCAGCTCTCGGAACGACTCGACATCGAGGGCCGGGGGTTTTTCGAGGTGAACGTGCTTGCGTGCTTCGAGCGCCATCTTGGCTAGCCGGAAGTGATTGCGGACATCGGACTCGACGGCGATGACCTCGACGCTGGGGTCGCCTAGCAGGGACTCGGCTGAATCCGCCAGCGGCAGGCCGTTCTTGGCGTGAGCGGTGGCGTAGAGGGCGTAGGGCTCGTAGATGCCGACGAGGTCGAAGTCGGGGCTGTTGCGGACGATCTCGATCTTCCCGCGGGCGTGCGAGTGGCTAGCGCCGAGGAAGCCGATGCGAACCGGGGGTTTCGCGGCGCCTTTCAGGAGCGCCGGAGCGGCCATTGCGGCGGAGAGGAATTTGCGGCGGTCCATGTCGGAATATGATAGCTCCACAGCCGCTCGCTTGCTTTTGTGCGTGTCTTCCCCTGAAAACCGGGACTGTCCGGGACTCGACCCTCCGATCCGAGCACCCTGCGTCAGCGGGGTGTCTTCCCTTTGATCTGGCGAGGGTCGCAACTCGAACAGGAAGACCGCCCGCTGAGGGGCCGTGAAAAAATGTCGACCCAGGCTTGAGGCCCTCCCTGAGGCCCGTTTACGGGCCTTGTCTAATCTAGCCCAGTCCTTTAGGGCTGGGTTGCGAGGCGTCGGCCCGCCGTGCATGAAGAGGAAGATGACCTGCTTGGCGCGCGGGGCGAAGTGCGGCAGCCGAGGTTCCAGCGGATTGGCGGCGGCCGGAAGAACGACGAAGAACGGGCGGAACATTCGAGAATCCAACCGCTTAAGATAGCGACGGGGTTCCGCAGTCTGGTATCGAGCAGGCCCGGCGATGACGGTTATTGGCAGTTCTTGCCATTCTCGTGTAGGCTGGAAGTGTGATGGAAACGATGAATGTCTCGCTCCCGGAAAAGCTTCGCGCTTTCGTCGAGCAGCAGGTCTCCAGCGGAGACTACGGGACGGCGAGCGAGTATGTGCGCGCTCTCTTGCGCGCCGACCAACGGCGGGCAGCCGAGCAAAGGCTTGAGCGACTACTGCTGGAAGGGTTGGAAAGCAGTGAACCAAAGGAGATGACGGCTGAAGACTGGAGCAACATCCGGGATCAGGCAATGGCTGTCCTCGAAAAGAGACGCGCGAAGACCGGATGACGGCCCGTGTCAACCGAAGACTTCAAGCTGATCGTGACTTGGTTGAACACTTCGTAAACCTCGCCGAAGAAGCGAGTATCAACATCGCAGATCGATTTCTGGCCGCCGTCCATCAAAGTTTTGAAGAGTTAGCCCGCATGCCGAATATTGGGCAGGTGACGGACTTCAAGAATCCCCGGTTCGTCGGGATGCGACGGTGGCGCATAAGGGGTTTCCCCAATTCCTCGATCTTCTACTTCCCGGCCAAACAAGGCGTTGACATTGTTCGCGTCCTCCACGGGCCGCGCGATCTTGATGAGCTGTTCGGCTAGCGCGCGTCTACGCTCGCAGCCTGGCCGCCAAATCGTTCGCGCCTCCCACGTCGGTCAACCGGAAGTCCCGGCCTTGGAAGAAGTAGGTCAGATCCTTGTGGTCGAGCCCGAGCAGGGTCATGATCGTTGCGTGCAAGTCGTGGACGTGGGCGCGGTCATCAATCGCGTGTAGCCCGATCTCGTCGGTCGTTCCAATAACCTTCCCGCCGCGGACGCCGCCGCCGGCCATCCAGATGGTGAATCCGTAGGGATTGTGGTCGCGGCCGTTGCGGTTGCCCGTGCCGAATTCGTCGCCGTCGGTGAAGCAGGTCCGGCCAAAGTCGCCGCCCCACACGACCAAAGTGCTGTCGAGTAAGCCGCGGCTCTTGAGGTCGGCGAGTAAGCCGGCGATCGGCTTGTCGACCGAACGGGCCATCGTCTCGTGGTTGTGGTTGAGCTCGTTGTGGGCGTCCCAGCCGAGGCCGGGCCCGCCCCCGGAGTAGATCTGGACGAAGCGGACACCGCGTTCGACCATCCGCCGCGCGCGAAGGCACTGCACGCCGAACGAGTTTGTCGAGTCGTCGTCGATGCCGTAGAGCCGGGCCGTTGCTGGGGTTTCGCCAGTGAGGTCGGCCATCTCGGGGGCTGCTGTCTGCATCCGGAAGGCTAGCTCGTAGGACGCGAGTCGAGCCGCGAGCTCGGAGTCGTCGGAGCGGTCGGCGTAGTGGCGCTGGTTCAGATCGCCCAGGGCGTCGAGCAGCAGGCGCTGATCGCCCGCCGTCACCGCCTCGGGTCGGTGGACGTTCAGAATCGGGGGCCCGTCGTTGCGCAGCACGGTCCCTTGGTAGACCGCCGGCAGGAAACCGGAGCTGTAGAGGGGCGGCCCGGCCTTGAGCGGGCCGTCGAGCATCACCATGAAGGCGGGCAGGTCCTGATTCTCGGTCCCGAGGCCGTAGGTGACCCAGGAGCCGACGCTCGGACGCCCGACGCGCGCCCAGCCCGTCGACATCCAGTTCTGAGCGAGCACGTGGGTGAAACCATCGTGGTGGCAGGAGCGGATCACCGCTAGGTCGTCGACGTGCTCGGCGACGTTCTCGAATAGGTCTGAGATTTCCAGGCCTGATTCTCCGTAATGGCGGAACTGCCGCGTCGACGGCATGATCGGCGCCTCGTCCATCTTGGTGAACTGGAAGTCGAGTCCGCCGCCGAAGCTTGCTGGAACGGGCTGGCCGCGGAGCTTTTCGAGTAGGGGCTTGCGGTCGAAGGTGTCGATGTGGCTCGCGCCGCCGTGCATGAACAGGAAGATGACGCTTTTGGCGGTGGCTGGGAGGGGGGGTTGCTTCGGAGTAAGTGGGCTGGTGTCTTGGGCGAGTAGTGCGGAGGCGGCTAGCGATCCGAACCCGAGTCCGGCGTTGGAGAGGAAGTCGCGGCGGTTTGAAGAACCCGCTCCCTTGCGGTCGCGGCTCAGACGACCGGTGGCTGGCCTTGTTCCCTTAGTCGACATACACAAACTCGTTCAGATTCATCGCCAGCAGGCAGACTTGAGTCAAGGCGTCCGACGATAGTCCTTCCAACAAGGCAGTCGCCCGCGCCCGCTCGTAAGCTGAAGGCTCGCGTCCAAGCGCGAGACGCCAAACTCCCGCGATGTGGTCATTGAGGGACTCAGCGCGTACACGGTCAGCCAAGACACGCGCCTGGTCTTGCATGAACTCCGAGTTCATCAACGCCAGCGCCTGCGGGGCCACTGTCGTAACCGTTCGCCGCGAGCAACTCACCGATGTATCCGGCGCGTCAAAGGTTGTGAACAACGGCAGCGGAAACGACCGCTTTGTGTACAGGTAGACGCTGCGCCGGTTGTGTTCAGCCGGATCGAGCGACACCGGCCACTGGTCCTTGCTCCACATGCCGCGCATCTCTTCCGAGGTCAGCACGGGCACGACCGAGCGTCCGCCCATCTTCAGATTTAGAGCGCCCGACGCGGCCAACACGTTGTCCCGCAGCGCCTCTGCTTCGAGGCGGCGGCGATTCATTCGCCACAGATACAGGTTCGTCGCGTCGGTGCGGGCGTTGGCTTCGTCGGGAGCGCTGCTTCGCCCGTAGGCGTTGGAGAGCATGATCCGCCGGTGCATCGACTTGACGCTCCAGCCGTTTTCGACGAAGTCAGCGGCGAGCCAGTCGAGTAACTCTGAGTGTGTCGGCGCGTCGCCTTGCCGTCCGAAGTCGTTCGGCGTGCCCACCAGGCCGCGCCCGAAGTGCCCCTGCCAGATCCGGTTAACCATGACGCGCGCCGTCAATGGATGCTCGGGATCGGTGAGCCACTCCGCGAGCGCCTTCCTGCGTTGTGGGACGAACAGGCCCTGCTCGGGCTCCTGAGTGGCTCGAACCTCCGTGCCGCCGGTCAATACCGCGGGGAAGCCGGCGGACACTCGCTTGCCGACGCTGCGATAGTCGCCGCGCGAGGTCATGTACACCGGCCTCATGATCTCGGAGTGACCGAGCACGGTCGCCTGCCGCCGCACAATGCGGCTGGACAGCGCAGCCTGTCCCAGCTCGTAGATCAGCCGTTCGCGATCGTCCCTTTCGTTGGCCGTGTAGGTGAGCTCCGGCTCCTTGCCCTTGGGGTTTTTCTTGAAACCGACTTCGGTGAGCTCGAACTCGAACTTGACCGCCAGCTTCTGCTGTTCGGGCGTTCGCTTGCCCTCGGGGACTTCGTAGGCCTCGACCAAGTCCCGAGGAAACTTCGCCTTGAAGGCGTCGAGAGCCCGTTTCTTCGCGGCGGCGTCAATGCGCTTGACCGCCGCCTTGTACTCTTCTACTTTGATCAGGCGGGGGAAGCCGCCCATGTATGACAGTTGCGAATTCTGATTTACGACGGAGCGCTCGATCGGTTCGCTATCGGCGAAGACCGCCATCATGCGGTGATAGTCCCGCTGGGTGAGCGGATCGAACTTGTGATCGTGGCAGCGCGCGCACCCCAGCGTGAGGCCCATGAAGACTTCACTGGTGACGTCAGCCGAGTCGACGAGCCACTCGTAGCGCAGTTGGCGGCCGTCGAGCGCGGCTTCGGCGTAAAGCGTGCCGATGGTGTAGAGTCCCGTACCGATTCGAGCTTCGAGGTGCTTTTCCTTTTCCGGGCTCAGGTGATAGCTGCCGCGAGTCTCAAGATCGTCGGGCCAGATTTCGTCGGCCGCGATTTGTTCTTTGACGAAGCGGTCGTAGGGCTTGTCGTCGTTGAAGGACTTGATGACGTAGTCGCGATAGCGCCAGGCGTTGGGGAAGTAGAGGTCGGTCTCGAACCCGCCGGTGTCGGCGTAGCGCACGACGTCGAGCCAGTGGCGTCCCCAACGCTCGCCGTAGCGGGGTGAGGCGAGCAATTCGTCGACGACCTTGGCGAAGGCCCGCGGGTCGGGGTCGTGGACGAAGCGTTCGACGTTTTCGAAGGTTGGGGGAAGGCCGATCAGGTCGAAGTGCGCGCGCCGGATCAGCGTGCGTCTGTCGGCTGCGGCGATGGGAGCGAGTCCCTTCTCAGCGAGCTTCGCGTTGACGAAGGCGTCGACCGGGTTCGCGGCGTCGCCCGGCGGCGCAGCCTTCTTCGGCGGCTGAAACGCCCACCAATCCGAGGTGGGTTGATCGCTGAGCGCTGCGTCCCATGACGCTCCCTCTCGAATCCACTGCTCGAGGGCGGCGATCTCCTCGGCCGGCAAGGGCTTTCGCCCGAGCGGCATCCGTAGCTCCTCGCGACTGAGGACGCGGATGAGCGGGCTTTTGTCAGGATGCCCGGGGACGATTGCTTCAGCGCGGAGCATCCCCTCGCGCGTGCGCAGGTCGAGCGTAGACTTCGCGGCCGAGCCGTGGCACTCGAGGCAACGGCGCTCAATGACTTCCCGCGCCGTGGGGCCGGCGGTCGCCAGCAACGGCAGCAGCAACAGCCCAGTGAGGCGGTTTAAGCTCTTCATCGCGGGAGAAATCACTCGGCTCTATTGTAGCTGACGCGCTATGATGAGCCCGAGATGACCGAGACAACGACACCCGAGTCAACGATGACAGTGCGGCGGCAACTGCACCGCCTCGTCGACGAAACGCCCGACTCGCAGCTAGATCGCCTGCGGGAGCACATCGAGGAATTCGATTCCACTGAAGATCCGTTCTACGCCAAGTTGATGGCTTCACCGGAAGACGACGAACCGTTTACCGATGAAGAGCGAGCGGCGGTCGAGATCGCTCGCGAAGAGGTCCGACGCGGGAACGTCGTCCCGTGGGAGCAGATCAAGGACACCCTTGGATGAATGGCAGGTCATCGTCGCGCGGTCAGCTGAGAAAGACCTACGCCGGCAGGGAAAGCGAGAACGACAAGCGGCCAGGGAAGCTTTTATGCGACTGCCGGCGGGGGATACGAAGAAACTGAAGGGCGCCTCTCCGTCGTTTCGTCTTCGCGTCGGCGGCATTCGAGTCCTGTTCGATATCGACCGCCCGTCTCGGATCGTCAATATCCTTCACGTATTTCACAGAAGCCAAGGCTATCGAGCATATCATGCAAGTCATCGCTAAAGACAACAACACCTACGACGCCGTCATCGTCGGCTCCGGCGCCACCGGCGGCTGGATGGCCAAGGTCCTGTCCGAAGCGGGCATGAAAGTCGCCCTGCTCGAGGCTGGCCACCGCACGACCGAAGCCGAATTCACCGAGCACCTGCAGTCCTACGACTTGAAGTACCGCGGCGCCTCGCCCGAGATTTCCCGGAACCGGCCGATCCAGAGCATGAAGTACGCCTGCCGGGAGTCGAATTTCAATTGGTTCGTCGACGATGTCCGCAACCCCTACACCTACCCCAAAGACAAACCTTTCCAGTGGACCCGCGGGCGCCAGCTCGGCGGACGCTCGCTCACCTGGGCGCGCCAAAGCTATCGCCTCAACAAGCTCGACTTCGGCGCCGCCAGCCACGACGGCTACGGCGAAAACTGGCCCGTCAGCTACGACGACATGGCGCCCTACTACGAAAAGGTCGAGCGCTATGTGGGCATCAGCGGCGAACCGCTCGGGCTGATGCAACTCCCCGACAGCATCATGATGCCGCCGATGGGGATGACTTGCGTCGAGAAGTATTTCCAAAAGACCGTCAACGCGAAACTCGACCGCAACGTCACTATCGGCCGGTCGGCCATTTTGACCCAGCCCCACAATGGCCGCCAAGCCTGCCACTACTGTGGCCCGTGTGAGCACGGCTGCGTCACCCATTCGTATTTCTCAAGCGTCTGGACGACCATCCCCGACGCCGAGAAGACCGGAAACTGCGATGTCATCACCGATGCGGTCGTCTCGCATGTCACGACTGACAAGAACACGGGTTTGGCTGGGGGCGTCGCCTACATCGACCGCCTCACTCGCGCCCCTCGCGAGATCCGCGCCAAGGCCGTGGTCTTGTCGGCCTCCACGCTCGAGTCGACGCGCATTATGCTCAACTCCGGCAAAGGCTTTTGCAACTCCTCCGGCGTGCTGGGGCGCTACGTGATGGACCACAATTACGCCGGCGCTTCGGGCGTGCTCCCGGTGAAAGAAGACAAGAAGTGGGCCGGGATGCCGCGGCGTCCGAACGGGCTCTATGTTCCAAGGTCGGCGAACCTCGACCGCCCGCACACCAACGGCATCATGCGCGGTTTTGCGATGCAGGCGAGTAACGGTTCTCGCTACGGCTCGCCTTCGGCGATCAGCCGCCTCCCTGGGTTCGGCGCCGACTTCAAGCGCTCAGTGCACGAGTCGGAGGATTGGTGGCGTTTCGGCCTGACGGCGGCGTGCGAGTGCCTGCCGCGCTACGACAACTACGTCGAGCTTGACCCCCACGTCACCGACGCCTGGGGCATCCCCGCGCTGCATATGAACGTTACGTGGGGCGACAACGACGAGCGTCTCTTCAAGTTTGGCGGCGACTCAGCCGAGGAAATGCTACTCGCCGCCGGCGCCACGGACATCCGGCGCTCGCCGCCTCGCTGGCCTGGGGGAGCGACCCACGAAGTCGGATCCGCCCGCATGGGCAACGATCCGCGCAAGTCCGTCCTCAACAAGTGGAACCAGGCTCATGATATGAGGAACTTACTGGTGACCGATGGGGCCGCGTTCGTCACGACAGGGTGCGTCAACCCGACGCTGACGATGATGACTCTCGCCGTGAGGGCGGCCGAGCACCTCGTGGAGGCAGCCAAGCGCGGAGATCTGGCCTAGCGTGGGGCACTCGCGGCAGGACGGCTTTCGCGCATGCGGCGAGGGCCATGCGAGATCTGAATGCGGAACCCGCTCCCTTGCGGTCGCGGCTCTGACGCCCGGTCTCATGCATGGGGTCGCGACGTCAGAGCCGCGACCGCAAGGGAGCGGGTTCCCCAAGAGCTAGGCTACAGCCGACTGTCAAGTGAAGAGTATTGACAAGAGACGGAGTCTTCTCTTCCTTTGCGCGTTCTTTGCGTCTTTGCGCGAACGTCAGTTCTGATTGACGCTTGTTTGCCGATACATTGATCGGACGAAGTCTTCGAGCGCCACCGTTTCGCCCCGGCCGGATTGTTCGATCGACTCTTGGATTGCCGACCGCGTTTCCTCGATCTCGGCCTGGTCTTCAGCCAGCAGCCACTCGACGGCCTCGGAAACCAGCGAATCCGGGCTGTCGTAGTCGCCTCGATCGACTCGTTCGGCGACTCGCTTTTCGAGATCTGCGCTTAGGGCGAATGTCATCGATATCTTCATTCTAGAGCGGTCGCGGGCCGCCTGATTGGCCGCCCAACCGATAGGTTCTACTAGCGACCAACGGCAGGCCCGTTACTCCAGCCGAGCAGCCACCAACTCCGCGACATCGAGAATCTGCACATCCGGCTTGTTCGCGTGTCCGGCGGCGTCTTTGAGCATGATCTGGCAGTAGGGGCACGCGACCGCAACCGTCTCCGCCCCGGTGGCTTCGGCTTCGGCGAAACGACGATAGTTCACGCGCCCCCCCTCGTACTCGATCTTGTCGTCGGCGATAAAGATCTGAGCGCCGCCCGCGCCACAGCAGAAGCTTCGCTCCTGGCTGTGCTCCATCTCGGCGACCTTCACACCGGCCGCGGCGAGCGCGGTGCGAGGTTGATCGACCACGCCGCGGCCGCGTGAGAGATAGCACGGGTCGTGGTAGGCGACAGTCTGCGACTGAGGCGTTAGAGGCAACGAGGCCTCAGCCAAGAACTCGGTGTGGTGCATCACGCGAACCCCAAGCTCGGCGTATTGCTCGTTCTGGCGATAGTCGACGTCAAGCGTCCGGCAGCAATGGGGATCGCAAGTGATGATCGTCTTCACGTTCGCCCCATCGAATGACTCAATCACCTTCTCCGAGAGCTCCATGTAGAGGTACTCGTTCCCGGCGCGGCGGGCGGGTTCGCCGCAGCAGGTCTCGCGCTTGAGCACGCCCCAGCTCTCGCCCGAGGCGTCGAGCACCTTCTTCATCGCACGTGCGACGTCGTTTCCGTGCGGGTCGTAATTCAGCCCGCAACCCATCCACAGCAGATACTCCTGCGAACCGTCGAAGATGGGGAACTCCTCGCCCTCGACCAGTTTCCGGCGCACGTCCTGTGAAGCTCCCCAGGCGTTGTGGGGAGAGCGCTCCATGGTGTTGAAAAGGTCGTTGAGCTTGTCGTTGTTCGTGCGGCCTTCGCTAACCAGTCCTCGCCGCAAGTCGAGGATTTTCATTCCCACGTGCTCGATGCCGACCGGGCAGGCCTGTTCGCAGGCGCCGCAGGTGTAGCACTGGTAGAGGTCTTCTTCGGCGACCCAGGCTTCACCCTTGGCGACTTCTTCCGCTGTGCCGGCGATCTTTGTCTCGGCGAGATCGCCGCCCGAGAGCAACCCGCGCCGCATGCCCAAGATGACTTCCTTCGGATTGAGCGTCCCGCCGATGATGTTGGCCGGGCAGAGCTCGGTGCAGCGCCCGCACTCGACGCAGGAGTTCACGTCGAGGATGTCTTTCTGCGACATGTCCGATAGATGCAGCATGCCGAAGTCATCGTCGTCATCCTCATCAAGGGGTCGGGTCGGAGAGGTCGTGTCGCCTTCGCGGAAGAAGACCCCGATAGGTCCCAAGAACAAATGCAGATGCTTCGAGCTGGGGATCACCCAGAGCATCCCCAGCAAGGCGAGCGTGTGCGCCCACCAGTTTGCCGTCCAGGCCATCGAGCCAATCTCGAGCCAGCGCCATCCGGCTAGGTAAGTGACCATAAGCCCGACGATCAGCACCGCCACAACCGCTGAACCGCCCGAGAGCTTGTCTCCCAAAATCTTCGGCCGCAGCACGAACCGCCGAAACGTCAGCCCCACAATCCCGACTGTCACCGCCACCGCCCACCCCGCCGCGAACCAGCCGTACCAACTCTCGTCGCGATGAGCGTTCTCGAGTCCCATAAACCCGAGCGCAAAGTGCTCTATACTCACCAAGCCAAACGCTAAGAACCCCCACATCACCAACGCGTGCAGGATCCCCGGTATCGGCCGGTCGCGGATCACCCGCGTCTGGAGCATCACCTCCTTGAACGTCCGCCACAAGCGCTCGCCCACTCGGTCGACCTTGAGCTTGGCCTTCGCCGTCCGCATCGCCGCCAACCGCTCCGCCACGATCTTGATGAAGTAGCCGAGGCTGGCCAGGCATACCAACAGAAGAACGATCTTTCCAACCATGAACCCAGGATGATAGCTCAGCCGCCCGCCAGGATCGATTCGGCGTAGAGCAAATCCCCCGTCAGCCCGTCGTAATACTGAAACGTCGCCTGCGGCCTGGGATAGGCCACCCAGCGCGACTTACCTTCTTCATTCGGGTTGGAGAACACGTTGCTGATCTGCACGACGCAATAGATCACCCGATTGCGTAGCTTGACCGGCGTGTCCGGCAGAACGAAACTCGACCAGCGAATGTCCACCTCGCGCCCGTTGTACTCATACGGCCCGTTGGGCGGCCGGCTCCCCTCGCTCGAGAGCGGATGCTGCACCGAGTTGTGCGGACCGGAGGCGAACTCCCACACCCGGTCAGTGATCTTGATGGCGAAGCTGTTGTGCAGGTCGCCGGTCAATACGAAGACGGGTTTGCCGAGTGAATCCCAGAAGTTGATCAGCTCCTCTCGCTCGTCCATGAAGACGGTCCAGGCGTCGTCCTTGTTGGAGTTGCCGGTCCGCTGGGCGCCGGGGCTCAAGTTCCCACCGATGTGGGGAATGGAGAAGTTGACCGACGAGACGACAAAGAAAAAGTCCGCCTCGCTTGCCGCCATCTCACGCTTGAGCCACTCCCGCTGACGGTCGCCGATCATCGAACGCCCTGGCTCGAAGGGTTTCGTGACGTCGTGCATTTCGCGGTAGGTGCGCGTGTCGACAAAGAATAAGTCGACGTTGCTGACGGTCTTCTTGAAGTACGAGACTCGCCCAATCGAGTAAGTCGAGCTCGAATCGGCAACCGCGGGCGGGTTGATCCGGACGCTTTGGTCGTCGATCACCTCGACGATCTCGTAAACGCGCGCGTTGAGGTCGCCCGTTGAATCGTCCACGCCGCGGAACTTCGCTCCCTCGGGGTTTCCCCAATGCACGTGCAGCGTGGCCGACTCGTCGAGCTTCAGCTGGGAAAAGCTCGCTCCCGGGTCAGTCAGCACGTCGCTGCCCTCGGCAAGTTCGCAGCGTCCATACAAAATGTCTTGCGTCGGCGGGACTTCATTGCTCCAGCCGAGATAGTCGTACCAGCCCTGAGTGGCGACATCACGGAACACCGCCTTCCAGTTGCGAAACCCGACCTCGCCCGCGCCGTACACATCGCTGAGCAGCTCGTGGTCGTCGAAGGTGTAGTACGAGGGAACGTAGCGGTGCCAGTCGGCGAGGTTCCGGCCGCGTTCCAAGAAGATCTTGTAGTTCTCCCAGACGCCTGTGATGTTGGGCATGAAGTCGACGCTCCGGGGGACATCGGCTTCGCTGATGCCAACCTGGTCCCGCCACTCATCCGCGGGATATTCGCGGCCTTCTTCGTACAGCCAATCGCCGTTGAGGATCGCGAAGTCGATCTTGTTGGGCTCTTCGTCGCGGATCAGCTCGCGGCGCATGGTGGCGTAAGTCGGCAGCGATGCTCCATACGAGCCGCCGTTGCCGGTGCGCTGGTTGTTGCCGCAAGCGAATTCGAACCGGAAGTTGAACAGGCCCTCGGGGTTCGCCTTGGGGTGCACGTAGTCCGCGGTCGCGGGCAAGGTGTGAAAGTGCCCGCTCAAGCGCTCGACTCCCGCCGGCTCTGCGCCAGTCGACACCTCGTAGTAGTACTTGGTGTGCGGCGAGAGGCCATCGATCAACGCCCATCCGGTGTTGTCGTCATCGAGACGCGTTTCCACCGGGCCGACCGTCTGGTCGAGTTTATCGGGCGCGGCGCCATAGAAGACGCGAAATTCGCCCGTGTTGGAAGTGCGCGCCCAGACGCCAATGTGGTCCGTCCCCACGCGTCCGAGTATGGGGCCGTGGCTAATGGCCAGCCCCGCGGGCTCCGGCGCCGGGGCGCAGGCCAGTGCGCTGACTACTAGACACAGCAGCGTTCGCTTCGCCATTACAAACTCCTCGGGATGGAGAGTAGCACTATTCGGCGCGAAGGTTGAGCGGCGCTAGCCCTCAATACTGTTCAGAAAGGGACTGTGGGGCTTAGTGGCAGTGAAATAATCTAGCCCACGGCTTCAGCCGCGGGAACCGGAATTTCCACGGCCCCCCAGGTTGCTGTTGCGCCCATTGCGGCCGGCTGCCTCGATTTCTAGGTGAACAGTATCGGGGCAAGCCCAGAGCCAGTTGTTTTCCCGCGACGGTCCCCCTCGACGCCCGACAAAGACGGCCCCAGCGACTGCCAGAGCCAGAAATCCCAACCCTCCTCCGGTGTCTCCCGACAGCCGCCGTTTGAGGTGAACCTCTCGCGATTGCGGCTGAGTCGCCCGAACCGAGCTACACGCGCTTCAAATCGCGAGTTTCATCAACAGTGCAGTGAAGTCTCCTCAAGGGGCGCATCCGGGACCGCCTGCGGGTAGCTAATGAAAAACAATTTCACGCTGATAGAACGACCGCTTGAAACCGCTCAGAGCCCCTTAAACAGGGCCTTAGAGTGCTCTTGGCAAGGCTTTTGAAGGCCCTCGGTTGGGAGTTTGTGGCATCGCTTGTTGTACTAAGCCGCTACGCGGCAGTAGGAGAGCGAGGGGAGGCGCGCATAGGCGGGAGTGGGTGAGGCGGTAGCGACAATGAACGGCCCGAAAGGAGGTTGTTCATGACACAACTACGCCGCAGGATGATCGAGGATCTGCGTCTGCGAAACTACTCGCCGCAGACCGTCCGTGTTTACGTGGCAGCCGTCGCGGAGTTCGCACGTCGCTTTGGGAGGACTCCCAAGCAGCTGGGAGCGAAGCACATTCGCGAGTATCAGCTCTACCTGATCCAGGAGCGCAAGCCGGCCTGGTCGACGTTTCGCATCCGCACCGCCGCGCTGAAGTTTCTCTACACCCAGACGCTGAGACGGGCCTGGGTGGTCGAGCGCATCGCACGGCCCAAGGAGCGGCGCAAGCTGCCGGTCGTGCTCAGCAAGGAGGAAGTCGCCGCCGTATTCGACGTCGCGGTGAACCTGAGACATCGCGCGATCTTGGGGACGCTCTATGGCGCCGGCCTGCGATTGGACGAGGCCTTGCGGCTGGAATGCCGCGACATCGACTCCAAGCGGATGGTCATCTTGGTTCGTTGCGGCAAGGGCGGGAAGCCTCGCCAAGTGATGCTGTCTCAGAAGTTGTTGGAGATGCCGCGGGCTTACTGCCGTTGGGCCAAGCCCGACCCCAATGGGCTGCTGTTTCCGGAGCGCAAGCCAGGCGAGATCCTGAGGCCGTCGGGAGTGCGACACTTCTGCCACAAGCTGGGACTCAAGGCGGGGCTGAGAAAACCGCTGACGAGGATACGCCGGACTCTGTCCAAGGCGCTAGCGGAAGCCACGCCCCCATTCATGATCCGCGTCAACTGCGGTCAGTACATTGAGGAGTTCCGCGGCGATCCGGAGATCGACCGCCTACTCTCTGAGTGGAACAAGATCGAGCACCGTTTGTTTTCCTTTATCAGCCAGAACTGGCGTGGCAAGCCGCTGATCAGTCATGAGGTGATCGTCAACCTGATCGCCGGCACGACGACCGCGGCGGGTCTCAGTGTCCACTCGGAGTTAGATACCGCCAGCTATCCTCGGGGCGTCAAGGTTTCGGATCGCGAAGTGGCGCAGATTGATCTGCGCTGTGACAAGTTCCACGGAGATTGGAACTACACGCTACATCCCAGGCGGAGCTGAGATTCTGCATAGGTTATTTCGTTACGATCCCTAAGTTGTTCCGGGACGTTCGTGTGGCGAGGTTGGTTGTGACTGCGCAGACAGCTTCAAGGAGTCCAACGGGCTGGCGACGGCGCCCAGATGCCGCGCCGACAGATGCAGATAGACCGCCGTCTGCTCTAGGTCGCGATGCCCCAGCAGCACCTGGATGGTGCGCAAGTCCGCCCCGGCTTCAAGCAAGTGCGTGGCGAATCAATGCCGCAGAGTGTGGGGGTGAAGCGGCTTGCTGATGCCGGCCCGATCGGCGGCGTGACGGCAAGCGTTCCAAACCGTGTTGGCGCTGATCGGGTAGCAGCCGGTGTGCCAGGCCCCGCCGGGAAACAGCCACTGCCGAGGCTCGCGCCACAGCGAGCGAATGTGCTCGTCTACGGCGACGAGCAACTCTGGGCTGAGCATGACGTCGCGGTCTTTACGGCCCTTGCCTCCGCGCACGTGGACCGTCATGCGCTCGGAGTCAATGTCGGTGAGCTCGAGTCGAGTCAGCTCCTGTCGACGCACGCCGGTGGCGTAGAGCGTCATCAAGATCATGCGATGGAATGCGCTCTCAGCGGCGTCGATCAACTGCTCCACTTCGTGTTGGGAGAGGATGCTCGGCAGTTGTTGGGGCTTCTTGGGATAGGGCGTCAGGCTCAGGTCCCAACTGCGTCTGAGCGTCTTGAAGTAGAACAATCGAATCCCTGTCAGGCGTTGCGCTACGGTGTTGGCGCCGAGCTTGCGATCGCGAAACAGATGCGCTTGATACTTGCGAATGTGCTTGGGCCCTAACCGGTCGGGCCGCTTGTTGAAGTAGCGCGCGTACTCCTCGACCGCGCGCAGGTAGACCTGAATCGTGTTCGCGGAATAGTTGCGACGCTCGAGCTCTTCGAGCATCTGCTGACGTAACTGTGTCATGGGGACACCTTGGAGTGAACCCTAAAAATGAGACATTGAAATTCGGGACGAATTTCAGCGAATGGAAAGGAGTCCAGGATGGAAAGTCTCAAGCCGCGCAAGCCGCGGGAGTTCACGGTGGAGTTCAAGGAAGCCGCCGCCAGGCGGCTCCTAGCCGGCCAGAGCGGCACAGCGCTAAGCCGCGAGTTGGACGTCAAGCGCAGCCTGCTGTACCGCTGGCGGGACGCCTATCGCCAGGAAGGCGTCAACGGCTTGAGCCGGCGGCGAGGCCGGCCGAAACCCGGCCGCTCGGCGCCGCCCAAGATCCCTCGCGATCCGCGCGACGAACGCATCGCAGAGCTCGAACGACTGCTCGGCAAACAAGCCGCAGAGCTCGATTTTTTCGGACAAGCCTTTCGCGCCTTGAACCTCGCAGCCCCGACCAACGACGCCGGTGGCGCGAGCGGATCTACTCCATCGTCGAGCAGATCAGCGCCAAAGGCTCGCTCAGCGTCGAACACGCCTGCGAGCTCGGACGCGTGAATCGCGCCGGGTTCTATCGCCGGCTCGCCGTGTCGTCGCCCGCCGAGTGCGACATGGAATTGCGTGACCGCATGCAGCGGATTTCGCTCGAGAATCGTCGTTACGGCTACCGCCGCGTGACGGCCGAGCTGCGCCGCCAAGGCTTCCTCGTCAATCACAAAAAGGTCCTGCGGATGATGCGTAAGGACAACTTGCTGGCGGTACTCAAGCGGCGCTTCGTGCTAACAACGGATTCGAACCACTTCTTACCTGTTTATCCGAATCTAGCGGCGCACCTGAATGTGGACGGCGTCGATCAGTTGTGGCAATCCGATATCACCTACATTCGCTTGCGCGAGGCGTTCGTCTACCTCGCCGTGGTGTTGGACGCCTACTCGCGACGCGTGGTCGGCTGGCGGCTGGGGACGACGCTCAAAGCTGAGCTGGCTGTAGGGGCGTTGCGCGATGCGCTCGAGCTCAGACGCCCTGCCGCGGGGTGGATGCATCATTCCGACCAAGGCGTACAGTACGCTTCGAGCGCCTATGTCGAGCTGCTGGAGCAGCACGGCGCGATCATCTCGATGAGCCGCCGCGGCAACCCCTACGACAACGCGCGGGCGGAGAGTTTCATGAAGACGTTGAAGGCGGAGGAGGTTTGGTTGCAGCGTTATCGCACGCTTGACGAGGCGCGCGCATCGATCGGCGAGTTCATTGATGAGATCTACAACCAACGCCGGCTGCATTCGGCGTTGGGATATCGTCCGCCGGCGGAGTTTGAAGCGCTGGCGCGGCCGGCGGCAACAGCAGCGAGGAATCCGAAGTATGAGTTTTGAGAGGCATAGGCAAATCTATCAATCCGATGGGCCCTGGGCGGGCAGGGAGACATCGCCGGCGTTGGAGAAGCCGGGAGCGACCTTGGCGGCCGCCCCCGGCGCTCATCGTCTTGATGAGTTTGCGGCCGGGTATTCCTTGGCGGGTTGCTCTCCAGCAGAGCCCGCTTCCGCTTCCCCGGCTAGGACCAGCGTGCGACGATACAGCGAAGAAGGCAAGCGTTTTGCGGTGAATCGTAACCTGTCCCGATTTCGACTGTCTCACGCTTGGGGTTCACTCCACCTCCTTGTTGGTGTCCCCCGACCTTACGCCCGCCTACACGTCTCCCCTTCGCTTACTTCCACGCGCAGCGTCTGCCGCAAGGCTTCGTTCATATCGCGTTGCCACCAAGCTCGACCGCACCGTTGCGCTCAAGTTCCTCGGCCCCCATCTGCTCGGAGACAACGAGGCCAGAGAGCGCTTTTTTAGGGCTCATCTCGCGGAAGCTGTAGGAGAGCCACCGCCAGGGAGCCGTGCTCGAAACTCCGTCTGAAACGCGTGGCCCTGAGCTGATCGACGCGTTCAAGTGCCTCGCGTTTGAACTTGAAGGTCGGATTGTGTGCTCGACGAAAGCTCCGCTCTTCAGGATCAAGCTTCACCTCGACGTTACCCAGCAGGCTAAGGGGCTGCACCAACGCTCGAGCGCGATTGTGCGTTGGTATGGCGGCGATATCGTAACTTCGTCGAGAATCGATCTAGGGTTCTGCGCCTCTGGAGATGAGCCAGGTTCCTTCCGTCGGGGGCTTTTCGTAACGTTGCGTTTCTCCGTCAGGCCAGGCAACTTCAGCAGCTACGGGGATGGCCGATTCGGAGAGGCCGAAGTGGGCTCGCGGATCACTGGCGCTGAGGTAGCTCGAGTCGACGTACACACGCCGCCAGAGCGTTCTGCCGTCGTCTAAGTGGAGGCCTATGCGGGCCCCGGCGCTGGGGCCGTCAAGTTCGATTTGAAGTGAGCGGCCGCCAAGAGTGTTTCGAAGTAGCCGCAGCTTTCCGTTGCCGTTGGTGACGAGAATGTCGATGTCGCCGTCGTTGTCGATGTCGCCGAAGGCGGCGCCGCGGCTGGTCTCGATGTGGCCGAGGCCGACTTCGGCGTCCTCGAAGCGCTTGCCGTCGATGTTGCGAAAAAGCTTGTTGGGTTGGTGAAAGGGCCAGGAGTCGCCAGCCATCGAAGCTTGCGAAACGGCCGAACCGTTGGCAACGAAAACGTCGAGCCAGCCGTCGTTGTCGAAGTCGAGCCAGCCGCCGCCGAAGCCTGTGTACGGAAGAGTTACAGAGCGAAGGCCGCGGGGGGTGGTGACGTCGTGGAAGCTGGGCAGGCCGTCGCGGATTCCATCGTTCTCGAACAGGGTGGCGCCTTCCCCTGTGAGGTTGAAGACGGCCAGGTCATCGTCGCCGTCGTTGTCGTAGTCGCCCGCGCCGACGCCCATGCCGGCGCGCGGGACGCCGGTTTCGGCGTAGGAAGCGCCCGCTTCAAGCCCTTTTTCAACAAACGTTCCGTCTTGGCGGTTCATCCAGAGGAGATTGCGGCGGGTGTCGTTGGTGACGTAAACGTCGGTCCAGCCGTCGCCGTTGAAGTCTTGGCAGACAATTCCGAGCCCCGGGCCGAAGTGACGGTCGATGCCTGCCGCAGCGGTCACGTCGTTAAAGCTGCCGTTTCCGTCGTTGCGGAATAGCCTGTCGGGCACGGGCTGGTAGGCCTTGGGCGTGCAATAGTCCGGCTCGCCGGTGGCTGAGGCGCATTTCTTCTTGCCTTCGATGGAGAAGTCGCAGTAGTTGAGGACGAAGAGGTCGAGGTCGCCGTCGCGGTCGTAGTCCAGAAACGCCGAGCCGGTTGAGAACCGTGCGTCTTGAGGGCCCGGTTCGACTTCTTCGAATGAACCGTTGCCGAGATTGCGGAAGAGGGCGTTAGGACCGAAGGCAGTGACGTAGAGATCGGTCCAGCCGTCGTTGTCGTAGTCGCCGGTGGCGGCTCCCATTCCGTAGCTGACTTTGCCTAAACCGGTTGCAGTCGTGACTTCCTTGAAACTCAGCTGGCCGGAAGGGATGATGTCGTTGCGAAAGAACTGGTGACCGGGGCCGCGCTCGGGATCGTCTAAGTCGGTCGCCTGAACGACGAAGACGTCGAGGTCGCCGTCGTTGTCATAGTCGATCAGGGCAGCCCCGGAGCCCATGATTTCGGGCATGTAGTATTTGCCTGTCGCGCCGCTGAAGTGTGTGGCGACGAGGCCAACTTGCTCGGCGATTTCACGGAAGGCGGCGGGCGGTTCGTGACCTGGCGGATCGGCGCACGAAGTCGCAAAGATCAATAGGGCAGCCCCGTAGATTTGGCGCCGGCCGCAGTCACTGGAGGCGATGGAGGTCATCGGCGATCTGCGCGGCCAGCTCGGTTTGCTCAAATTGTTGGGCCAGCCTGTGGGCGCGTTGCAGGGTTTCGATGGCGGGGGAGGTCTGCCCTTCCGCGCCGAGAGCCATGGCTAAGGCGTAGAGATGTTGGGGAGTGGACTCGGATACTTCGTCCAAGGTCTGCTTCAAGCTCGTCACGGCTTCGCGGTAACGACCTTGGTTGAAGAGTATCAGGCCGGCACGGAAATGAGCGTCGGTAAAGCTGGGGCGCTCCTGCACCGCGCGGAGGTACGACGCCAGCGCGGCCTTGCTTTCGTTGACATTCTCGAGAGCGAACCCGAGGTTGTACAGAGCGTCTGGGTCGCGGGGATTTATCTCGGTCGCGCGTTCGAGGGCCGCGCGGGCCTCGTCATAGCGCTGCTGAATCAGGCGCAAGACGCCGAAGTTGAAATGCGCTTCGGCTTCGTTGGGGTTGATGGCAATAGCCCTTTCGTAGGCTCTTTCTGCTTCGGCGGGCTGGCCGCGCTCGCCGTGCAGGGCGATCAGGTTGATCAGCGCCTGGGCTGAAGAGGGGTCGAGCTCGGCGGCCTTCTCGAATGTCTCAACGGCTTGCTGATGCTCGCCGGAGCTGACTTGCCGGCGGCCCCGCTCGATGAACGCGACTGCCGACATCGCTAGGGCGTTGACGCGATCGAGGTAGGGGTCGTCGAGCGGGGGGCCGAGTTCTTGGTATTGCCGAGCGAGGTCGCGCTTTTGCTCGGCTTCTTCCGCCCAGCCTTGGCGGCGGAGTTGCTCGCTCATGGCGAACAAAGCCGCGCCGTAGGAGGGGAAGCGCTCGAGGGCTTTGTCGAAGGCTTGAGTGGCGCCCCGAGCGTCGTCGCGGGCGGCCAGGCAGCGGCCGAGGCCGTAGAACGCTTCCGGGTTGGGGTTGGTTTCGCTGAGCTTGGCATACAAGGCTTCGGCGTCATCGAGGCGACCGGCGTCGAAGATCAGCCGCGCTCGGGATAGTTGGGCGGGGAGGTAGCCGGCGTCGAGCGCTAGCGCTTGGTCGACGTGGGCCAGCGCGTCGTCGTAGCCGGCGAGTTGGATGGAAACGGACGAAAGGTAGTACGGCCAGGCGAAGTTGTTGGGCTCTAGGGACTGGGCGCGGAGGAGCCAGTCGCGAGCCGGGGCCCATTCTCCTTGGGCTTGGAGGATCATGCCGAGGCGGCCGCTGGCTTCGGGATCGTTGGGGTTGTCTTGGGCCTGGGCGTGCGCTTCGTCGATAGGTTGGCGAACTTGGGGCAGGAAATTGGAGGTGTCGAGCGACGGCAGGGCGGGGGGTTCGGGAGCGCATGCCGCAAGCGCGAGGGCAAGAAGTGAGCCCCGAACGCAAGTGAGGGGTACGACGGTGGTCGGAGCCGCGACTGCGACTGTCGTACCCCTCACTTGCGTTCGGGGCTCACTGCCTCCGCGTGAGCTCTTGCGTGCCATAACGAAAAAAGGGGCGGCCGAAGCCGCCCCCTGGGTTGAAGGTTGCGCTTTCAGCCTTTAGAAAGCGTAGCGCAGACCGATCTGCGCGATACGGCCCGAGGCGCCCACCGTCAAGCGGTTGACCGTGCCGAACGAGCCGCTGTTGACGTTCTCGACCGGCAGACCGAAGTTGGCCCGGTTTGGAAGGTTGATGAACTCCGCACGGATCTGGAAGTCCTGGCCCTCCCAGGGCAGGTAGATGTGCTTGATGATCGAGACGTCCGTACGAAGGGCGCCCGATCCGATGTTGAAGTTGCGGCTGACGTTTCCGAAGGTAAATCGGGCCGGCTGGCCGAAGGCGCCGGTGTTGTAGAACGTTTCGCCCTTGACGTTGTCGCGCCAGGCCGAATTCGGCTGATAGTCGCCGGTGATCTCCGCTCGGACGCGAGCGGCTGTAGGATAGACCCGCCCGGTGTTGCCGTAGAAAGCCGAGAGAGGCGGCCCGGTGCGGGCTTCGATGATCGTGCCTAACGTCCAACCGCCCGCGACCTGGTTGAGGACGGGGTTCGAGAACGAGTTCGCCCGGTCGCGGCCGTAGGGAATGTCCCAGACCACGCTGGTGATGTAGCGGTGCTTGATATGGTTGCCCGTGAGAGACCAGGCGATTCTGCGATCGTACTGGTTCGTAAAGGGAACACGATTGCCCTGACCGCCGAGCTCGTTGCGCGAGTCGACATCGTCGAGAGCCCGCGAGAAGGTGTAGTTCATGTTGAACTGCAGACCTTTCGAGTATCGCTTCTCGAGCTTGAAGTTGACGCCATGATACATCGAGCTGCCCCAGGTCGGGGCGATCATCGTGACGTTGGAGAACTGCGGGAATGGCCGCAGAGCCTGCTGCGAGACGCCCTCGTCGACGAAGTGAATCTGACTCGGATGAATCTGGTTCTGGGTCGCCGAGCCGGGCAGCGTGAGGTGCTTGCCGTACGTCGTCAGGTACCCGACCTCGAACAAAGCGTCGCCCGGCAAAGACCGCTGGATGTTTAAGTTGCCGGTGAACAGACGGGGGAACGGCCGACCTTCCGGCTGGAAGAACTGCGGCGAGAAGATTCCACCCTGCCCGGGGCCGACGGCGCCGAAGCCCGGAACCAGACTGGATTCGTCCGGGACCGGGATGTTCGGCAGGCCATCGCGCAGGAGGAAGGCCATGCCAGCCGTGTTCGATGCCCGGAAATCGCCGTTGATCGAGAAACCGGCGTTGGTGACGACCGGCGTCGCCTGATCATACTGACCGGCGTAAACGATCGACCCGCCGGCTCGAATCACCCAGTCGTCGTCCACGCGGTAGGCGATGCCGACGCGCGGGCCGATGTTGGCGGTGACGAAGTTGTGGGCGTACTTGCTGCCGCCGCGCGCATCGCGGCCGGACCAGACGATCAGCCCCGGGCAATCGCAGGCCGGGTTGTTCGCTCCCCTATCGAAGGAGTTTTGACGGTTGTTGAAACCCTCCCAACGCGGCGTGTCGATGTCATAGCGGATGCCGAGGTTCAGCGTCAGCTTGGAGTTCACCTTCCAGTCGTCCTGGACGTAGAAGCCCATCGTGGCCGCCCGGCTTTGAAGACTGAATGTCTCCTCGCGCCGTCCGCGGTTGGTCCAACCGTAGAGCATCGCCGCGACCGAATCGCCCGCGCCGTTGGAATTGAAGCTGAAGTCGCCGCCCGCCCGAGAGAGGAACACATCGTCGTTCTTCGATGCGCGCATCTCTCCGCCGAACTTGATCGCATGGCTGCCCTTGATCATGGTGAAGTTCGCGACGACATGGTTGTCGATGATCGGGAACTGGCGACGTTCTTGGCCGCCCGCGCGCCCAATGCGCTGCACGCCGCCGGTGAACCCGAAACCGGGGAAGAAGTCCTGGTCGACGCCTTGGATGCCAATCTGCTGGGCCAGCCCCAGCCCCTTGGCAGCGATGATCGGATGCCACTTACGGCGGCTGCCGGTGTAGCGGAACTCCCCGATGATCGTGTTCGTGAAGTTGGCGATGTGAGTGACCGACCAGTTGTAGTAGCTAGACTCGATCAGGCGGTGGTTGGCGTGGACCGGCTGGGGCCAACGTCCGCCGTTTTGCTCTTGGTCTTGCAGGTTCTGGGCGTAGCGGCCGAAGAGGCGGTTGTGATCGTTAATCGAGTGATCGACCCGCACCGACAACGTGTTGTTCGGCGCGCTGGTGAACGATTGGCCGGTGTAGTTGAGGCTGCGTGAGTTGCGGCCGGAAACGTTCGGTGTCGGCCAGAACGTCGCTGCAGCCAAACCCACGGGGTCGAGCTCGCTCTGCGGGATGATGTTGTTCGGGGCGAAATCGCCGGTTGCCGGATTCTTGACCGTCGGCGAGTTGTAGAGCTGCGAGAAGTCGCCACGGGTCTCGATCGCGTCGGGGATGTTCTCGAAGAACGGCGTCGACGACTTGTTCTTGATGAACTCTTGGCTGGCGAAGAAGAACGTGCGGTCTTTCTTGATCGGACCGCCGATGGCCCAGCCAAACTGATTGCGGCGCAGTTTCTGCTTGTTGGCGGCGAAGAACTGCCGCGAGTCCATCGCATCGTTGCGCAGGAACTCGTAGAGCGCGCCGTGGAACTGATTCGTTCCTGCCTTGGTCGTCATTTGGATGAAGCCGCCGCCGGTGCGGCCCAGCTCGGCTTTGTAGTTCGAGACCTCGACGCTGAACTCCTCGAGCGCCTCGATAGGAGGGTCAAAGGTGAGCGAGGCGACGCCGAGCAGAATGTTCTGCGTCCCGCCGCCGTCGAGCGTCCACATTGCGTTGTTGCCGCGGCCGCCGGCGATCGCGAACTGTGACCCATTGCCGCGCTGGACCACGAAGCCACTGAGCCGCACGAGCTGCGCGGCCCGGCGGTTGATCAGCGGCATGTTGGCGATTGTCTTATTCTGGATGACCGATGCCACCGAGGAAGAATTGGTTCTCAGCAACGGCACATCGGCCTCGACCGTGATGACCTCGGTGACCTCGCCGAGCTCGAGCATGATATCGACGTTCGCGGCGGCGCCGGTATCGACGTCCATGCCCGGGCGGTCATATCGCTTGAATCCGGCCGACTCCGCCGAAAGCGTGTAGTTGCCCGGCTTGATAAAGGGAATCGTGTATGCCCCGACATCGTTGGTGGTCGATGACAAAGTTTCTCCGGTTGCGGAGTTGACAACAATGACCTCGACGCCGGGAATGACGGCTTCGGTCGTGTCGGTGACGACGCCACTGATGGTGGCGGTGTTCTGCGCTTGGAGGGCGGTCGCGCTAAACACTAAGATCAGCGCGAGAACTAACTTGGCATGATTTGCCGACATACTAACCCCTAAAACTCAAGACAACAATGTCGTCGCCAGGAGAAAGTTCCTGGCGGCGGTCTTCAAGAGGCCCGCATGGAGGTCGCCGACCGAGTCGGGCCTAGACCGATCACAGTCTACACCCGGCGAAAACAGGAAGTCAATACGAGGGGGGGGGCAACAAATGAGGGGGCAATACGGGCGCCGGACTATCGCACCCTGAACGAGCGTGCCAAATAACGCTTGGGATTCTTCGCCCCCTCGGGAGCGGGTACGAGCACCTGATAGACGCCAGGGTCGAGGTCGGCGGTCTCGAGGGCGCCAGCGTAGCGGATTGTCCCAGCCTTGGAGTCAAAGCTCGCTTCGCCTTCGAACCTTGCCGTTACTGATTCAGCACCCTTCTTGAGGAACACCATGAAACCCGGCAGCGTGCTCACCAGATCTTCTTCCACGTTGTAAAGGTCGTAGAGGATGAACACCTCTTTGCCTTTCGCGAAGACGGTTTGCGACTGAGGGACGAGCCGCACCGTGCCGACGTCGAGGACGCTGGGGTTTTTCGGATCAGCTTCTTGAACCCTAGCCGTGAGCAAGACGCTGCTCGGCGCCCAGGGTTTGTCGAAATCAGGGGCGCGGAGCTGAACGGTCTGGGCGCCGATACGTCCGCTGAGCTCGTCTCGTAGCAGCACCCGCAACGTTTCCTGGGGAGACGCGATCGGGAAACTCTTGGTCAACTCGAAGCGAGTTAGGGGGTCGGCGGCGAGCTGGGCGAACGAGCCGGCCGGTGGGTTCAGCGCGAGAGAGGAGCCTCCGTAGAGAGGCTCACGGTCAGGTTCGACGCCGCCGAGCCGCGCCATCATGACGAACGAGGCCAGCTCGCGAGTCTCATCATCAGGATTTGGCTTGACGCTCAGGGCCGATGGCGGGACGCCAACCGTCAGAATCGCTTCGGCGCCTCCCGCGCGACCGCGGAAGACGTCGTAGCGCACCCAGAACGGCAAGTCGTTGAACGGCTCGGATGCGTTCAATGCGTGATAGAGATGATTGTGCCGATCTGATTCGGACCAATCCTGGAACTCTTGGCGCTCGAAGTAGCCGTCGGTCGTCTCAACCTTCAGGCCAGGCCCATCGACATCGACGCGGATCTTGCGGAAGCGGCCGCGTTCGTCCGATGGCTCAGGGTAGTAGCCGAGAACGTAGTAGCCTCTGCGGTCGGCGTCGACGCGCTCGAAGACCTCACCGAAGTCGTTCGTGTTGACGACCGCGCGCCCGCCGGTCAGCTCGGCGAGGGTGCGCATGCCGTTGCGGCCGTCGTCGTCGCTGAGCTCGCCGCCCTCTGTGAGCGAGCGCAAGCCTTCGATTCGGCCATAGGTTCCAGGAAGTCGGCGGTTCGGGGTGCGAGAAGCAGCGAAAGCGCCTTCGATTCGCATGTTGTCGTTGGGGACCAGGCCGCGCGTATCGACCGTGTAGAAGGCGACTCGGTAGCGCAGAGCCTCCGAGGCGAGGTCACGATAGGAAGGGATCATGTCCTTCTCGATATTGAGCCCGTCGCGGAACAAGACGATGACCTTCTTGCCGGGCTGCAGGCCGAGCTGCTTGACGACGTCGCGGTAGCGTGTCGTCTGGATTCCGGCGTAGAACAGGTTGTTTTCAAAGCCCGCGCGGCTGCTTTGGATGATTTCGGCAAGGGCGGACGGCGTCTCCTCGTCGTTCAACCCGGCGTTCTCGCGCAACTGGTCAAAGAACTCGCGGGTGGTTCGGTCGCTAGCGCCGAAGTCGTCCCAGAGACTGCGGCGCCAGCTGGGCCCGTCGCCCGTCTCGAGCGCGTCAAGGAACCTTTGAGCGCGCTGAGGGTCGTTGGTAAACGGCAGGCCGGGCATGGCCACCGAATAGCCGGACTGCCATTGTTCAGCCAAGAAGTCGCGCATGGCCCGATAAGCGAATGTCGTGTTTTCAGGCGAGGAATCCGACAGCAAGTAGAGATACGTATCGATGGGTGCATCGGCCGAGGATTGCGCGGCGGCGGCAGGCTGTTCGATGAACTCGAAGGTAGCGATTTCTTGCGCCGCGCCGCGCTCGCGCAAGGTGAAAGCTTCGCGGTCAATGCCGACGATCGGACGACCTTGTTTGTCGAGGACGCGGACTTCGATCTGCAGCAGCTCGGTGTCGACGCGGAAGACAGCGTCGGTCTGCTGCGCCGGAAGGGCGCCGGCGAGTGCGGCTATGAGTGCTAAACGGCGCATGCCCTAGCTGATAGTACCTGTCGTAGGCTCTGACGCCGGGGTTACGGCTCCGGGTCGATCCTCCCGCGACGTCTCGGCTGAGAGGCGTAACGCAGTGTTGGTCTTGGGTTGCTGGGGAACTGGGGACCGCTGCCCCCGAACTCGCTCAGTCGAACAGATCAAGTCTGACTCAACCCGGTCAAACTTCCAGTGCTGGAGCCGAAGCGGTCCGCCCCCACGCCCATGCCCCCCGCGCCGATGCGCTGCAGCATGGAAACGAAGAGATTGCAGAGAGGAGCGTTGATATCCCGTGGGAAGGAGAGATGACGGCCGTGCCGGAAGCCGCCTCCGGCGAGGAGAATGGGGAGATTTGGTGGTGTCGTGGATGTTCGCGTCGCCGAGCTTGCTGCCGTGGAGCACCATGGTGCGATCGAGCAGACGCTCGCCGCCTTTCCGCAAGGCTTCCCAGTAGCTTCTTCAGTAAGGCCATGTTCTGGCGGTCCGCGGCTTCGAGTTGTTTGACCTTCTCTTCGTCTTGTCCGTGACGGCTGAGGTTGTGATAGCCCTCGGTGGTCTTCTTCTCACCTGGCAGCCGGAAGATGGGCGGATAACGGCGTCGCTGCCGCCGGCACGTAACTGGTTGCACATCAAACAGTTAGCGCTCTTCGATGGTTAGATGTTGGGATCGCGATCGCACTCGAAGATGGCCAAGCGTACCCGGAACGGGGTGAGGGGCGCGCTTGAGATCATTGCCTCATCGATCGGTTCTGGTCGTATTGGCAGATGACGCCGAAAGAACCGATCAACGTCGTCTCCAACTCTTTGCCCGCAGCGCGCATCTCGGGAATTACGAAAAGCCCTGGAAGTCGACCTCATAGATTTGACTGAGGATCGTCACCACAGCCTGTTGGACTATCTTGTCCTCCAAGGCCGCGATGCCCAACGGACGCTGCCGCCCGTCGGCCTTCTCGATGTAGACTCTTCGCGAGGGCTGCGCCCGGTACGTGCCACGATGCACCCGGCTGTGCAGATCGACGAGTCGACCTTCCAGCCCGGTCTCGTACTCTCGCCACGTCACGCCGTCGACTCCGGGAGCGGCTTTCCGCAGCCTGAGCCAACCGATCGAGATTCGGCGTGTGCACGGTCGTGTTGCCCATGAAACCCAGGTGCTCGTTGTCGTGGTCGTCGAAAATGACGAACACGATGTTTGGTTGCTCGGCGTAGAGAGCGGGCGCCAATGGCGCGGAGGCAATCGCGGCAAGCAAGATACAAATGTTCGTCGCTCGCTGAAGAAGACCGTTCATCCTGTATCCATCTTCGGCCGATGGGGCCTCGTAAACCCGCCTGATTCGGATCTCCATCAACTCGCGGCGTAAAGGCGCTCGGCGACAGCGCTCAGCTCTTTCACGATGCCGGAGTTGCCGGAGGCGTCGATGACGTTGTGGCGCTCGCCCGGGTCGGCCTCCAGGTCGAACAACTCCGAGCGCTCCCAGCTCAAGTAGTTGAGCTTCCACTTGTCCGTGCGCACCATTAGGATGGGCGGCTTGCCGACATAGCGGTTGTCCGCCGTGAAAGAGCGATGGCAGAAGTAGTACTCCGAGTAAGCGTGCTCGCGCGGCGTGTACGCTCCGCCTTGGACTAGGGGCGCAAAACTCCGTCCGAGGTGTAGGCGACCACTGTATTCTTGTCGAGCCCTAACTCGCGCAACGTGTCAAACACTCGCCCAAGGTTCGCGTCCATCTGGGAAATATTGCCGTAGTAGCCGCGGATAGCGTCGCGCAGATCGTCGTCGGTCTGCTGATACCAGCCGCTCTCCTTGGCGCGAATCAAGTGCCCGACGAAGCCGCCCTCCAGCTCTTCATCCGAACGCTCCGGCAAACTCAGACTGACCCCGTCATACATATCCCAGTACCGCTTCGCCGGGACCAACGGCGTATGAGGCATGTAGAACGAGGTCCACAGGCAGAAGGGGCGGTCCTTGTTCTCGCGCAGAAAAGCGACCGACTCCTCGGCGTAGAACGTATCGGGGAAGCGCCTCTCCGGCGCCTTCGAGGCGGCGCCGCTCAGCCCAGTCGCGTACAAGCTGGCAGTGTACGCCGCGTATTGATCCTGTTGAAACGCCCGCTGCTCGGCCTGGGTGAGCCGGTTGAAGTGATCGGCGCGGTAGAGCCGGTCCTGCGCCAAGTCCTGGCCTCATCATCGGGATACAGGCAAAACGCGGTTTAGCACACATCACCCATCCCGCCCTCACCGAGCTTCTCGGTGAGGGCGGGATGGGTGTCGTTTATCGGGCTGAGGACACGAACCTCAAGCGTCCTGTTGCGCTGAAGATTGCGGCATAGAGATCCCTTTGAAAGCTCAGGTCAAGGCCGGTCAGCTTAGACGCTTGTCGTAGCAGTGCGCCAATATGCGGCCCGTGCCGCCCATCGACTCTGCGAAATTCCGGGATTGCACATTGTCCTCATTCACCGGGTAGTAGAACGCCTCCTTCAGGCCTCGCTCCTCGTATCTGCGATAGAGAGCGATCGCGAGAGACTGCGCGAGCCCGGTTCCCCGGTAGGCCGGCAACGCGCCGATGCCGAGCAGCCCCGCTCTCCGATAGCGCCCTGCTCCCGCCATCAGCCGAATAATCTGAAAGCTGGGTATCCACTTCATTCAGGTAGGCCCAACATCTTGTGGTTTGGTTTCTGAGGGGGATAGCGACACGGGTGTTCGCGATGGACGCCTGGCGGGGCGGGGAGCTGTCTGGATGCGATTTACCCGCGAACTCGCTGGTTTGGCGCGATTCGCGGCCCCGGACCCGTCGCAGCCTTCCAGTCCCCGGCGAGTGGGGCCTGTCGGCCAGGGTCGTGGAGACCTCTCTAACAGTCGTCTCGCTCATCTGACACCTCGTTCGGCTTAACTTCGCGGACTCTCCACTGCGGCCCGCAGCGATGGAAGTGGCCTGCGGGGCGGCGAAGTCCTCCTAGCGAAATCGTTTCAAAGTATTTTATCTGACTCTTGAAGGAGATGCTCGTCGATTAGTTTACTGAGTCCCAGCCGCTCGTCCAACTCCCGGACCAGCAATAGCCCACCGTCAGAGGTGAGGCGCGAGCCCTGAAAATCGACCTTCAGAAATCGGTTGAACGAGAGCTGAAACGGATCGCGATCCTTGTCACCCACTCGGTGTCGCCCTCCACGGCCCATGCGATGCGCGCAAACCTGCATCTAGAAGGGCGCCGAGGCCGCTGGGACGGTTAGCTGACGATTGTCAGATCGCAAATCCAGGTTCAGTGGTCGCCGCGGCCGACACGGCACTGCTGGTTTGCTATGCTCTCCGTGCCGGAATGGCCAAAAACGGAGGCCACAGGCCCATGAAAACGCACCAAATCACAGCCGCCCTTGTTCTCGCCTTCGGAGCTCTCGCCCAGCTCCCTCTCCGCGGAGCCGAATCATCGAGACCGAACATCCTCTGGATCATCGTCGATGATATGTCGGCCAACTTCTCTTCCTATGGAGAAACGCTGATCGAGACGCCGCATGTTGATCGGTTGGCGAGCAATGGGGTGCGGTTCAGCAATGCATACGTCACGGCCCCGGTCTGTTCGCCCAACCGCTCGGCGTTTATTACCGGGATGTACCAGACCTCCATCGGCGCTCACCATCACCGCAGCGGTCAAGGGAAGCTGAAAATCCGTTTACCTGACGGCATTCGGCCGATTCCGGAGATGTTTCAAGAGGCCGGCTACTACACGGCGATCACCGGGTGGCCCAACACCGATCGAACCACCATTGGGAAGACGCACTACAACTTCGAATGGGACGAAGCCATGTACGACGGCCCCGACTGGAGCGAACGTCAGCCCGGCCAGCCCTTCTTCGCCCAGATTCACCTGCCCGGCGGGAAACATCGCGCAAGATCGCTCGAGTCTTTCGAAAAGATCAGCGCTCGCGTCGAGAAGCTGCTGGGGAGCAGGACCGATCCCGCCAACGTAAAGCTGCCGCCGTACTATCCCGACGATCCGGTGCTTCGAAAAGATTGGGCGGCGTATCTGGATTCGGTTCGTCTCACCGACAAGTTCGTGGGCGACGTCGTCGAACGACTCAAAGACGAGGGCGACTACGAGAACACGGTTGTTCTCTTCATGACCGACCACGGAATCAGCCACGCCAGGGGGAAGCAGTTTCTCTACGACGAAGGTCTGCACGTGCCGCTAGTCATCGCTGGACCGACCATCGAGCCCGGGCAGGTGCGCGACGACCTGGTGGAGCACATCGATATCGCGGCCCTCTCGCTCGGACTCGCTGGAATCGAGATTCCCCAATACATGCAAGCCCGCGACATCCTCAGTAAAGACTACAAGAAGCGGACGGCTATATTCGCGGCCCGTGACCGCTGCGATGAAACGGTTGACTACATCAGAGCGCTGCGGACGGCGCGCTACAAGTACATCCGCAACTTCCTGCCCGACCGCCCTCACCTGCAACCCAACCTCTATAAGGATGGGAAAGGCATTCTCATAGCGCTGCGCAAGGCTCATGCGGCCGGGACGTTGAATGAGACCCAGGAGCTTCTATTTGCCCCCAGTCGCCCCAAAGAGGAGCTCTATGATCTGACCCAAGACCCCTTCGAAACCCGCAACCTAGCGGGCGACACGAAACACCAAGCTCAACTGAAGAAACTAAGAAAGCGCCTAGACGAATGGATCAAGCGCACGAACGACCATGGCGCGGAATCAGAAGCCATGTACGACAGCGAGATGGCCGTGTATTCCAAGCGCGTGAGCAACGATCCTGAAATGGCAAGCATCCTGCGTCGCAACATCGCCTTGATGAAACGGTGGGCGGCCGAGGGCAAGTAACATTCGTTTCCTCAGTTGCGATTAACAGTTTTGGGCCAGCCCCCTCCTCCAGGGCGAGTCTCCATTATTCGAGACTTGAGGCGTTTGAAGGAATGCATCGCCTCACGAGGTGCGGCCGGGAGACGAGAGCTTTGACCGCTGACCTACTCTGGGCGAACATGTTTTTCACATACGGCGCTCCACAATCCGTGCCAACTGAGCTGGCCTTGTTCCAACACGTCAGCGATCTCAGCTCGCAGATCACTTGCCTCCTTATGAGTGGTAGGCAATTGGCGGAATCCGCTACCCAGCGACAAGTCTCGGACTTTCGCAATAGCCCAAGTTAGGTCATCCTCTTGGTCCTCGCGTCCCACGTGCGGCAGACGCAATTTGACAACCGGGTGTGGATTGGTTTCGGGTCCCATGAACCGTCGACTAAAGCCCCCGTATGATCTCTCGTTTCGCAGTTCCAACACATCTGTCGTTCCCGCGAACACAAAGAACAGGTTCATGCGGTGCTCGACGGCTAGCGCATCAAGCTTTCGATCGTAAATAGTTTCAAAACTCTTTGTAAGAGCCTCGGCCCCGACCAACAGCGTTGCCTCGTCCACTAGCAGCCCGTGGTGGAAGTCGCACTGTGAAACAAGAGGTGATAAACTTGTTTTATGGCAATGGGACGGCGTAAGCGACGCGAGCGGCAGAAAGACCTATGGGTCGCCACCTCGGAGTTGCCCAAGAGCGCTGGGCATCCGTTTTATCTGCGGCTCAGCGAGTTATTTGACGAGCACGAGTTCGACGCCTTCGTCGAAGGCCAGTGCGAGCAGTTCTACGCGCCGAGCTTGGGACGGCCGTCGCTCACGCCGGGCATCTATTTCCGCAGTTTGCTGATCGGGCATTTCGAAGGCATCGACTCGGAGCGCGGCGTCGCTTGGCGCCTTGGCGACTCACTTTCGCTGCGGCGATTCCTGGCGATCGAACTCGATGAACAAGCGCCGGATCATTCGACGATCTCGCGCACGCGGCGGCTGATCGACCTCGAAACGCATCGCGCGGTGTTCACCTGGGCGCTGCAGCTGCTGGCCCGCGAAGGCCTGTTGTCCAGCGGAACGATCGGGGTCGACGCGACGACGCTGGAAGCCAACGCGGCGATGCGCTCGCTGGTGCGTTGCGACTCCGGCGAGGGCTACGAAGAGTATTTAAGACGTCTAGCTCTGGAATCGGGAATCGAGACGCCGACGCGCGAGCAGTTGGCCAAGATCGACAAGAAACGTAAGAAGAAGGCCTGCAACAAGGATTGGAAGCATCCCTACGATCCCGACGCCAAGGTCACGAAGATGAAAGACGGCCGTACGCACTTGGCGCACAAGGCCGAGCACGCGGTGGATTTGCAGACGGGCGCGGTGGTGGCGGTCACGCTGCAAGCGGCCGACGAAGGCGATACCACGACGATTGAAGAAACGCTGGTCGAGGCGGCCGAGCAGTTGGAAGCGGCGGCGGAAGAAGCCGCTGGCGCGGTCGACGAGCTGAGCGAAGTGGTCGCGGACAAGGGCTATCATTCGAACCGAGTGCTGACGGATTTTGCCGAGCTGGACGTACGCAGTTACGTGAGCGAGCCGCAGCGAGGGCGACGCAAATGGGGCGGCCGAACGCGGCAACGCGACGCGGTGTACTCCAATCGGCGGCGGATCAAAGGCAAGCGCGGCAAGCGTCTGATGAAGTTGCGAGCGGAGAAGGTTGAGCGCAGTTTCGCGCACTGTTACGAGACGGGCGGGATGCGGCGATTGCACTTGAAAGGCCGAGAAAATGTTTTAAAGAGGCTGCTGATTCACGTGGGCGCGTTCAATTTATCGATCGCGATGAGGGGCAAACTGGGCGCGGGGACGCCGCGCGGGCTGGCGGACGCGAGGAAAAGGACAAAAGTGTCGGTTTTGGGGCTTGTATTGGCGTCTTGGGCGGCCTTGGGGCGGTTGTGCGGGGCCCTGGGGGCGGTTTTCAGGAGATTCCCGGCGAAGATGCGAGATTCAGCCGGCGCGCCGCTGGCCACGCCGATGCTTCTCGCGGCCTGAAACGGGGTGTTTTGCCACGGGCTGCTAGGATAACCAGGGTCGAGTAGCCAGCATTCTCTAAGAATTGGCAAAAGATGTGAAACAGCTGTTCCTCGCTGGCCAGCCCTTCGTACGCACTTGAAAACCTGTTCCAGTTGTCACTATTGGGTCGCAAGCAATATCTGATCCAGACTGAGAATAGTCGGGTCGCATCGTCGGATGTGATGCCCTTGCTCTCCAATGCCTTCTGAATTGCCGAATCACGCAGCTTAAACTTTCGCCAGGCGTGTGCCAGGGCTTTGGAGCCCAGCAAGGAACCACCCGGTACCGGGATAGGGAGGAGCCCAATCGCAACATCGAGTCCTAGGCCGATCATATCCTGCCTGAATTGACTTAGTTCGCCATCTTGGATCAAGGTATTGATTAAGAAATTGAGTTCTCCCGGGGTTCCGCTGGAAGGATTAGTGCGCGTCGCCTGTCGGAAAATCTGTGCTTGCAGGCCACTACCAGAGGTCACTTCGCTGGCCGACTTTAGGTCCAAGGAAACCGTGGCCACCTTATACTTACCCTCGCTTTCGTGTCTCGACAGAAGTAGCCGGCGAATGCGACTCAGAGCTTCGGTCTTACCTCCACCGTAAGGAGCTAGCAACCAGAAAACGTCGCGGTTGTGCGCTGGGCCTCTCGTGTGGGCTGATCGCGCCGTCTTAACGAGTTCATCGAGGCCGACCGAGTCGTCACGCCCACGAAGGATGAGACCGAATTTATCCAGTTCCCCCAGGGGATTTCCAGAAGCTAGACAGCTAAGAATCTTCCCGATCGTTTCGGTGTCGTGCAAACGAAATCTCTATCGTCTTGGAACAAACTCTTTCAGGTCGGTGTGAGGCTGACGCTCCGCTGATGCCCGTAGCTCGTTCGAAATTGCTTTCGAAGACTCTTGTACAACCGATGTCACGTTCCTCAACAGGCTCTGTTCTCCTTGTGGGAGAGTTCGGAGTGCTTCACAACGAGTCTGAGCAAGTGGGATACTCGCCAGAGCAGCCCGGCACATAGAGCAACTCCTGCACCCAACACGAACTCAATTGCGAACCTGATGTCCATGTTTGACCTCTACCAGCGTATTATATCGTCGCCTTGCCCGTTCCGCTCGGATCCAGTCTGTAGCCCTCACAATCGTCGCGACCGTGAGACCCGTCTCCGCTCCTCGGACCTGAGAAAGAGGCGGTGAAAGGGCGAGTCGACCCACTGACGAACCAATTGCGTCGTGGCAAGCACGACGTACACGGCGGGGCTGATGACTTGCAACGGCGTCGCGGGCCTGTACAATCGAAAGACCATGAACACACGACGTGAGCTCGCGGCTATGGCCGCGGCGGGGTCCCTGGCCGCTTGGCTGCCTGGATGCGGGGGGACGCCCGACGCCGACCTGGCGATTGAGCCCGTCGCAGGCGATGGGGACGTCCTTTCCCGCTCCATCGTCTTCGACGCTCACATCGACACGCCGACACGCATGCTCAACGAGGGCATTCGGCTCGGAGAGACGAAGTCGTACCACAAGGTAGACATCTCCAGGATGCGAACCGGCGGCATCACCGCAGCCTTCTTCGCCATCTACACCAGCGCCAAAGACAAGACGCCGCTCGAGGCCGTCAAGAAAGCCCTCGAGATCAGCGACCTGATTGTTCAAGAAGTCCGGAGTTACCCTGAGGATCTGATCTTGGCGGTCAGCTCGGCCGACATCCTGCGAGCCAAGCAAGAGAATAAGATCGCCATTCTGCTCTCGCTCGAGGGCGGGCATCTGATCGACAGCAGTCTCCCGGTTTTGAGGGAGTTCTATCGCCTCGGCGCTCGCTCGCTCGGGCTGACGCACAGCGTCAGCACCCCTTGGGCACAATCGGTCGAAGACTCCAACGGCCCCGGAGGCCTCACTGAGTTCGGTCACGACGTCGTCCGCGAGCTGAACCGGCTCGGCATGATCGCCGACTTGGCGCACGCCGACGACCAAACGTTCTTCGACACCATCAAGACATCCAAGGCGCCCATCATCTCGTCTCACACCAACTGCAGGGGAGTCGCTGATTCGCCCCGCAATATGAGCGGTGAGATGCTGAAGGCGCTCGCCGAGAACGGCGGCGTGATCGACATCGGTTATTACAACGGGATGGTTGTCGAGAACTACGGCAAACCAATGCCCGACCTCTCGGACTTGCAGGCCCGCCGGGAAGCGATCAACAAGGAGTTTGCCGAGGACCGCGACGAGCGCCTCAGCGAGCTCTGGAAAGTCGACAAAGAAGAAGCCGACCGCATCGGCCGGGTTTCGTTTGACCAATTACTCGATCACTTCGAGCACGCGGCGGCCGTCGCCGGCGTCGATCATGTCGGGTTCGGATCCGACCTCGACGCCGCCCGCCATCTCTATCCCGAGGCCGTCGACGACATCTCCGAGACGGTCAACCTCGTGCCGGGTCTGGGCGAAAGAGGCTTTTCCGAAGAGGACATTTCGAAAATCTTGGGTGGCAACAACCTGCGGGTGCTCGAAGAGGTCGAGCGCGTGGCCGGGGAATCCTAGAGACGAAGTATCCGGGTGGACTGAGCTTCCGAACCTTGTCCATTGTCGATCAGATTTCCAATTAGGGCGGGCCCGGGTCGAGCCCGACGTAGTTCGCCGCGTCGGAGGCGTGATAGTGATCCGGCAGCAGCTCGGTCAGCCGTGGCTGCTCCTCGGGCAGGTCGAAGATTTGCATCACTTTCTTGCGTGAAGGATTCTTCGGCAGCATCGCCCGAAGCCGCTGCTTCGTCTCGGCGTGCTCGGGGACGTCCGCCAAGTTGCGCCACTCATTCGGGTCGTTGTCGTGATCGTAGAGCTCTTCACCGTCCGGATAGCTCGTGTAACGCCAGCGCTCGGTGCGGATCGAGTTTCTATCCGCCGCCAGCGAAGTGAGCGCCGGGTGGTCCCACTCGGCTTGCGGATTCTCCAGCAGCGGCCGCAGGCTCTCGCCGTCGAGCTCCTCGCGCCTGGGCAACCCGGCCAGATCGGCCAACGTGGGATAGATGTCGAGCAGCTCAGCGGTGCGGTCGCACAATTCTCCCTTGGCCTCGACGCCGGGGCCGGCGAAGATAATCGGCACGCGGCACGACCTTTCCCACAGGGTGAACTTGCGCCATTGGTTCTTCTCGCCGAATTGCCACCCGTGGTCGGTCCAAAGAACAACGACCGTGTTAGCGGCGTGCGGCCCTTCGTCGAGCGCTTTCAGCACGCGCCCCACGTTCGTATCGGCAAAGTTGATGCACGCCAGATAGGCCGCCACGGCCCGCTTCCACTGCCCCGTAGAAGTCACCTTGTCGTGGTCGCTCAAACCGCGGCTCGTGGGCGCGGACTTGGGCACGTCATCGAGGTCGTTCTCGAGATAAGGCGGCAGCTTGGTCTCGGCCTCGGGGAACTTGTCGAAGTATTTCTGAGGCGCGTAGAACGGCAGGTGCGGGCGGTAGAAGCCGCAAGCCATGAAGAACGGCTTCGAACGCTCCTTCGAGAGGTAGTCCGCAGCCCAGTTGGCCAGCTGCGTGTCGGCGGTGTCCTCGTCGTCGACGTCGAGAGCGCTCCAGTCGAAGTTATTGCTGTTCAGCTTGTTCACCGGCCAGCCGGGGACTTTCAGAAAGCCGCGGAAGCTCGAGTAGTAGTGCCACGACGCGGCCTCGTTCAGCGTGTTGTGGAAGGTCTTGCCCCCGCCGATCACTTCATAGCCGTGCTGCATGAAGTGCCGCGGCAGCGTGACGGCGAGCGGCATGGCGTCGCGCCAGACGTCGCCGTTGGTGTAGCAGCCTGAGGTCGTCGGGCGCATGCCGGTCATCAGACTCGCGCGAGAGGGGTTGCAGGAGGGGGCCTGGCAGTAGGCTCGCCGGAAGGTGACGCCGCGTTTGGCGAGCGCGTCGATGTTCGGCGTGAGCGTCTGCGGGTGTCCGCCGAGGACGCCGATCCAGTCGTTCAAATCGTCGATCGAAATCATCAGCACGTTGGGGCCCGTGGCGCGCGCCCCTTGGCCGCCGGCGTCGGCGGCGACGATGGCGTTGCCGGCGGCGATGGCGCCCAACCCCACACTTCTGAGCCATTCGCGTCGGGAAAGCATATCCTCGAAATGATAGCGCGAGCCGCATGCTCGCCCGCCAGCGCCTATACTTTCTGCTGGAGAAGCCGTTGCCTGAAAGCACTCGCAGAGAAGTCCCCAGCTGCCAACACGAGGAGCACGCCTGATGGCCTACGAAGACGTTGACGTCGTCATCATCGGCAGCGGCGCCTCGGGCGGCATGGCCGCTTGGAACCTCACCCGCAAGGGCGTCAAGGTCCTGCTGCTCGAAGCCGGCGAGAAGTTCGACCGCAACCAGTTCTGGTCGCACGTCAAGCCCTGGGAAGCCAGCGAGCGCCGCCGGCGCGGCGAATCGCCCCCGGACTGGTACGGGACTCCGGTGCGCGAAAGCCCCTACGAGACGCTGCCCGGCAAGCAGTTTTGGCTAGGCCGCGTCTGGGGCGTCGGCGGCAAGACCAACATCTGGGGCCGCGTCTCGTTTCGCTACTCCGATTTGAACTTCCAAGAGCCCGCCAAGGACGGCTGGGAGATCCCCTGGCCGATCACCTACAAAGAAATCGCCCCCTACTACGACAACGTCGAGCGAAAGATCGGCGTCTGCGGCGGCGATGACGACACGCCCTGGCTGCCGGGCTCCGAGAACCACTTGCCGCCTCCGAACCTGCGTTGCGGCGAAGTACTGTTGAGCAAGGCCGCGGCTAGGGTGAACTATCCCGCGGTGCACATCCGCCGCGCTAATCTCACCCAGGCCCACAACGGCCGCAACCCCTGCCACTACTGTGGCGCTTGCGGGCGCGGTTGCGACATCGGCGCGTTCTTCAACTCGTTCGACTACCTGCTGGCCGACGCACTCGAGACCCAAAATCTCGAGCTGGTCACCAACGCTCTCGTCGAAGAAATCCTGGTCAACGACGAAGGGCTGGCGTCGGGCGTTCGCTACTTCGACCGCCTCACCGGCGACGAGCGGAGGGTCCCGGCCAAGCGTGTGATCGTTGCGGCTTCGGCCGTCGACTCGACGCGCTTGTTGCTCAACTCCAAATCGCGCCAATACCCCAACGGCATCGGCAACGGCTCCGACGTCATCGGCCGCTATCTGGTCGAGCAGATCCGGCTGAAGGTGCGGGCCCTCGCTCCTGAGCTGATGGGCAGCCCCGCCACCAACGACGACGGCATTTCGGGCGGACACATCTACATCCCCAGATTCGAGCCGACTGATGAAAAGCGCGGCTACCTGCGCGGCTTCGGGGTGCCGATCACGGGCGTCGGTTGCGCCTCGAACGCTAGCTTCGCCAAGGACCTGGGCGGGTTCGGACTTTCCTACAAACAGGCCGTCAAGGAGCTTTACCCGTCGTTGGTGGCGCTGCTCCCCTACGGCGAAGTCCTGCCCTACAGGCACAACCGCATCTCGGTGGAAGGCACGCCGAACGATCGCTTCGGCTATCCCACGATTCGGATTGAGTACGACATAGGCGAGAACGAGCGCAAAATGATTGTGCGCATGTACGACGTGGTTGAAGAGATCCTCCACGAGATGAAGGCCGAGCTATTGCCTTACGAGCGCGGGAAGATCGAAACGCTGGGCACGGCGATCCACGAGCACGGAACCTGCCGCATGGGCGATGATCCGAAACGCTCGGCGCTGAACAAATTCAACCAGATGCACGAAGTCCCCAACGTCTTCGTGATGGACGGCAGCTCGTTCCCCACGGCGACCGAGAAGAATCCGACGCTGACGATTCTGGCGTTGGCGTGGCGGGCGAGCGACTACATGGCCGAGCAGATGAAGCGCGGAGAGGTCTGACCCGTCGGCATGCGATAAACATACTCCGAACAAAATGTTGCGGCCGCTCAGCACTCGTTACCACAGCGGACAGCAGGTTACGAGCGTCGCACGCAACACGGTCGAGGGCGGCATGGGCGTCGAAGGGGGCGGCCAGGCCGCCCCCCCAATCAGGCTTGGTTTGCAGCCTCTGAGTCTTAGAAGCTCACCCGCAGTCCGAGCTGCTGCTGACGCGGCAGACCCAGCGTGCTGGTGATCTTTCCGACGTCCGGGCTCGAGAGGTTCGTGTTCGGCGTCCCGTACGACGGATGGTTGGTGACGTTGAAGGCTTCCCAGCGGAACTGCAGCCGGACCCGCTCGGTGAGTTGGAAGTTCTTCATCAAACCGACATCCCAGTTGAAGATGCCGCCTTCTCGAAGTGAATTGCGCCCCAGGTTCCCGAACGTCGGGTTGCCGTTGGCGTCCAACGGACGTTCGAACGCCGCGGGGTTCAGCCACAAGTTGGGCGTCGGATTGCTCAGTCGGTGCTCGCCGATGACGTTCGGACGCCAGGCGCCCACGCCGTTGGTGCCGAGATTCGCGGTGGGGTTGGCCAGCGTCAGGTCATAAAACTGACCCGCCTGCATGCTGAGGATGCCGGTCATCTGCCAGCCGCCGAAGATGGCGTTGACCACACCGCCGCTATTTAGGTACTTCTGTCCGCGGCCGAACGGCAGGTCCACGATATAGCTGTTCACATAGCGGTGATTGGTGTCGTTGGTGGAAGGTCCGCGCTCGCAGGCCAAGCAAGTGACATCCTGCGCGGTGGTGTTATCGCCGCCGACGAACAGCTCCTTCGTCTGGGCTATCGAGCGCGACCAGGTATAGGCGCTGGTGAATGTGAACCCCTTCGAAAAGCGCTTCGTCAGGGTTGTTTCCAGTCCGTGATAGGAGGCGTGCGCCGCGGGCGTGCGGTAGGTCACCC
Organism: Bryobacterales bacterium; assembly: GCA_965247515.1. Classification (GTDB taxonomy): domain Bacteria; phylum Acidobacteriota; class Terriglobia; order Bryobacterales; family UBA6623. Next base: position 6,227,331 of record OZ252029.1, read on the forward strand.
CGTTCAACGACTCGAAGAACGGCCGGCGTTGGCGTTCGGTGTTCGACGGGCCGATCCCCGGCGCGTTGATGTTGTAGGAGTACTGGACGTTCGTCGAAGACGAGCCCACGTATGCCGTCGTCAACACCATCGTGTCATTGAGCTGACGCTGCACGCTGAAGTTCCACTGGTACACCTGCGGCATCGGGAACTCCTTCGACCAGGTGCGCATCACCGAGTTTCTCGGCAGATCGTCCACCGAGGTGACGGGCGCATTCAGATCGCCCAAGAAGTCGGACGGGAAGCCGTCTTGAAGCAAAAAGACGGGAGCGGACCCGCTGCCTCGAGCCGAGACGGCAGCCACGAACGGGAAGTTGCGCAGCATGCGCGCGCTGGCCCCCAGGCCCTGCGAGCCGCCGTAGAAGACGCCGCCGCTCGAACGGACCGTCCAATTGGCGCCGGGCTGCCAGGCGAAGCCGATGCGCGGGGCCCAATTGTTCTTGTCGAAGCTGATCAGCGCCCGATCCGCCGTGCCGTCGCCGAGCTCTCCGGCGCGGATGATTCGGCCGAAGTCCGAACCGGCGTCGAACTCGACCCGGTTCATGCGGTCGTCCTGCTCGACGTAGGGCGTCGTCAGCTCGTAGCGCACACCCAGGTTTAGGGTGAACTTCGGGGTGATCTTCCAGTCATCCTGGAAGTAGAACATGTAACTGTCGAAGTTCATGTTCGCGTCGATCGTCGTTCCCGACTGGCCCCGGTCGACCCAGCCGAGCAGACCGTCGCCGAGCGCGATGCCCGTGTAACGGCCGTTGAAGCGAAACGTCCCGGTGGCCTGCTGAGAGCCCAGGATGTCGGCGAAGTCGTGCCGCAGATCGGCCCCCATCTTCAGGCTGTGGTTGCCCCGAATGACGGTGAGGTTGTCGACGAACTGCCAGGTCTGGCTGACCTTGCCGTTCGGCAGGTTGGGGCTGCCGCCCAGACCGGCGTGGGCCAAACCTCCGGTCAACTGGAAGCGCGGCAGTCCTAGGATCGACGGATCTTCGTTGAGACCGTTGAGTCCGAACTGGGCGTTGAGCTCCGATTGCGGAGGGGCGTCTTGAACCTTGTTGACCTTCAACCACTTGTAGCCCACGCGTACTTCGTTGATCATTGTGGGCGAGAAGACGTGCGTCCAAGAAGAGGCCAGGTGATCGCCGTCGTTGTCGTCTAAGCTGCGGTCGTTACCGACGCTGCCCCTCGCGAGCCCCGGCAGCGGAGCAGCGCGAAGGTTGTCGTAGCGGTAATGGCTGTAGCGCACGAAGAAGTTGTCGTTGGCCGAGAAGGTGTGGTCGTAGCGGAAATCGAGCTGATCCCGGTCGGTCGTCCACGGGGGGTTGTTGACGAAGTTCCGCCGGGTGTTGTCGGCGAAGTTCGGGGCTGGGTACAAGTCCGCCAGTTGGTTAAACGATGAATCAAACCGCGCCGACGGGATCGTCTTATTCGCGAACACGTCGCCGAGGGGATCCTTGAGATTGCCCAAGTTCGCCGTCTGGCTGAAATCGCCCGAGCGTTCGGCCGGGGTCGGCACGATCTGGAAGTCCGACTGCGCCTTGCGCAGCTTCCAGGCCTCCCAACTGGCGAAGAAGAAGGCCTTGTTCTTCTTGATCGGCCCGCCGAAGGTGGCGCCAAACTGGTTCTGGCGTAAGACGGCAGGATCGGCCTTGCCGTCGCCGTCGCGGTCGTTGCGCCCGAAGGCTTCGCGGGCGTCGAAGTAGTCGTTTCGCATGAACTCGTAAACGCTGCCGTGGAACTGGTTCGTACCGCCGCGAATCGTCACGTTGACCACCGCGCCGGCGTTGCGGCCGTACTCGGCCGAGTAGTTGCTGGTTTGAATCTTGAATTCCTGGACGGCGTCCATCGACGGAATCATCGCCTGCGCCTTGCGGTCTTGCTGGCCCATGATCGTCGAGTTATTGTCGACACCGTCGATCAAGAAGTTGTTCTGGCCGACCTGCTGGCCGTGGCTCAAGAAGCCGCCGCCAAGCCGCGAGTCGCCGAGAGGTCCGCGGTCGCGCCCGCCGATCTCGGGGACCACACCGGCCGTCAGCTGAGCGAGCGATTGATAGTTGCGGCCGCTGATCGGCAAATCCTCGATCTGCTGGCGCTCGACAGTGTAGTCCAAAGTCGCCGATTCGGTCTGCAGCAACGGCGTCGCGCCGGTCACCTCGACCACCTCGACCAGGTTCCCGATTTCCAGGGCGAAGTTCAGGCCGATGCGGTCTCCTGCGTGAATGTCGACGCCGGATCGAACGGCCGTCTTGAAGCCCTCGGTTCCCACTGAGATCTCATACATCCCCACCTTGAGGGGCCCCGAGACATAGGTGCCGCTGGCGTTCGCCTGTTGCTCAACCGTGATGCCGGTATTCATTTCCCGGATCGTAACCATCGCGCCGGGGATAACCGCCCCGGTGGCGTCTGTAATCGTGCCCGTGATGACCCCCTGATCTTGCTGGGCCAGGACGGGAGCAGCCAAAAGAAGCAGCGCCGCAACGAGGCTAGGGCTGATTCGGTTTTTCATGGTCAACTCCTTTCCGTTTCTGTTGAGGTTGGGTTTCGAAGGATCGAATTGAAGGAGAACTCGACAGCGCTACGGCTAAACCCGTCGCACCGGTAGAGCATTTGCCCCTCATGATTCACCCCGAGACTATGATATAGCATGTAGCATATGTAGCCGTCGAGGGTTGCCAACGGTCGTGCTGTTGACTCTAGCGGCCGAGGTTTCTCGAGAGGGAAGGCGCGGCGAAAGGCCGCTGTATACTTCCTGAGTGGCCACCTAAGCAATTGAAAATAGGACGGTAAGAAATCTCAACTGGCAGCATCGCCTGGGCGACCTCGACCTTCCAAGGCGTCCTGCATGACGCTCTTATTCGAGCCGCACTCGAGCGCCCACACCGTCGCGAAGGCATCCGCTCAGAAGCCCGCGAAGCTTGACCCGAGCATCTCTACTCCGTTCAGGTCGCTCCGGGACCGTTACCGTCTTCAGTAGCGAGGTTTGCTGGCGTGGTAAGGAACAGGGCCTAACGGCCGGACATTCGTGATCGCCGAGCCCTTCGGCGAGCCGCCGAATCCAGCCACCCATGTGATCCAAGACTGGCACGAAAGTTCCGCTACAGGGAATAAGCTAACCGTCTCAGAATGAACGATCTAGAGCGACTTGAGCGTTAACTGTTGGGATATCAGAGTGTTGTACCGCTGGCGACGCGACGGGAAGAAGGGCGCCAAACGGGCAAGGGTGACGCGAGCGGTACAACGATAAGAAGGAAGCCCTCGACGGATGTTAGAAGCCTATGCGGTTTGTATTCGAGGTACGAGCCAAGGGCAGACGGCGGTGAGAAGGCCTCGGCGCGGGGGGCACGTCGGCAAAAAGCGGAATCGAGGGGTGATAAAAGGGGCGAAGGCGACATAAGGCCGCCTGAGAGGGGTTCGAAACAGGCAGAATCGTCGGCAAAAGCGGTCCAAGACGCAGCAGTAGGGTGCACGCGGAAGCGCGAGAGCGGCTGGAGGTGGGATGCGACGTAGCATCATGCGGCGGCAAGAGCGGGCGGGGCGCGAGTACGCAGCTGAGCTGCGGTAAAGCGTTCGACGATGAGCAAGCGAGAGCCGCAACGTGGACAGGCCAAGCCGCCACGAGCGGGTTGCTCACCAGCAGGCGAGATCGTGCGCGAAGGGTTGACGCGAGCGATCAACTGGCGGCACAAGGGCAACAGCTCGCCGCGTTTCGAGTTGGTCATCAAGCCGTAGTAGCGAATGCGGTGGAAGCCCGAGGGCAGCACATGCAACAGGAAGCGGCGCAGGAACTCGTCAAGCTCGAGCGTCATCAGCCTTTGCTGGTTGCCGTGGGCTGAATCGCGCCAACAGAAGGTGACCTGGCCTTTTTCGAACGAGACCAAGCGCTGATTGGAGATCGCTACACGGTGGGTGTAGCGGCTTAGGTGCTCCAGCGCCTTCCCTGGACCTCCGAAGGGCGGCCGCAGATCGACGACCCACTTGTTGCGATACAAGGTGCGCACGAAGGCCTTGAAGTCACGCTCTCGACTCAGCGTCCCAAAGCGCCCGTAGAAGCGTAGCGCGCCCTTGGCGAAGGCCTTTCGCAAGCCGGCGACGAACTTGCCGCGAAAGACTTCAGCGAGGACGTCCTTGGGCAAGAAAAAGTTCTTCGACGGCGCGTCGATCCAACGGCTGTGATCAAGCGAGAGACCGCCGGCGGGAACCACACAGTGGGCGTGGCCGTGTTCCTGCAAGCGTTGATTCCACGTATGCAGGATCGAGAGGAAGCCGATCTTGGCGCCGAGATAGCGGGGATCGCGAGCGACTTCGAGCAGCGTATCCGCACTCGTTCGCAGCAACAACGAGTAAAGGACCTTTTTGTTCTGTAAGGCGAGTTGTGAGAGGGCTCGCGGCAAGGTGAACACGACATGCAGGTAACGCACCGGCAGGAGTTCGGAGCGGCGAGCTTCCAGCCAACGCCTGCGAGTACCGGCCTGGCACTTGGGGCAATGCCGATCCAAGCACGAGTTGTAGACGATGGGCGGCGAATGGTCGCAGTCATCACACTTGAGGCGATGACCGCCGAGCGCGGCGGTGCGGCAACGTGCGATCGCGGACAACACTTTCGCATGCTGTCCGCGGAGCCACTTGCCGCTGCGGACAAGAAAGCCTTGCCCGGCGGCGCGAACCAGATCGGCCACCTCCAGCGGCGGCCGTTGCATCTAGGTTGTCCCGGGACGTTCGTGTGGAGAGGGTGGTTGTGCCTGTGCGGACAGCTTCAAGGAGTCCAACGGGCTGGCGACGGCGCCCAGATGCCGCGCCGACAGATGCAGATACACCGCCGTCTGCTCCAGGTCGCGATGCCCCAGCAGCACCTGGATGGTGCGCAAGTCCGCCCCGGCTTCAAGCAAGTGCGTGGCGAAGCAATGCCGCAGCGTATGGGGGTGAAGCGGCTTAGTAATGCCGGCCCGATCGGCGGCGTGACGGCAAGCGTTCCAAACCGTACCGGTGCTGATCGGGTACTTGCCGGTGTGCCAGGCCCCGCCGGGAAACAGCCACTGTTTAGGCTCGCGCCACAGCGAGCGAATGTGCTCGTCTACCGCGACGAGCAGCTCTGGGCTGAGCATGACGTCGCGGTCTTTACGGCCCTTGCCTCCGCGCACGTGGACCGTCATGCGCTCGCAATGTCGGAGAGCTCGAGCCGAGTCAGCTCTTGTCGACGCACTCCAGTGGCGTAGAGCGTCATCAAGATCATGCGATGGAACGCGCGCTCAGCGGCGTCGATCAACTGCTCCACTTCGTGTTGGGAAAGGATGCTCGGCAATCGTTGGGGCTTCTTGGGATAGGGCGTCAGGCTCAGGTCCCAACTGCGTCTGAGCGTCTTGAAGTAGAAGAACCGAATCCCTGTCAGGCGCTGCGCCACGGTGTTGGCGCCGAGCTTGCGATCACGAAACAGGTGCGCTTGATACTTGCGAATGTGCTCGGGACCTAACCGATCGGGCCTCTTGTTGAAGTAGCGCGCGTACTCCTCGACCGCGCGCAGGTAGATGTGAATCGTGTTCTCGGAATAGTTGCGACGCTCGAGTTCTTCGAGCATCTGCTGACGTAACTGTGTCATCGGACACCTCCTTGTTGGTGTCCCCCGACCTTACGCCTGCCTACACGTCTCCCCTTCGCTTACTTCCACGCGCAGCGTCTGCCGCCAGGCTTCGTTCATATCGCGTTGCCACGAACGATCCATCGATCGCCGCTGCCTGCTCTGACCAGGGCCGGAAGGTCATCGCCCCGAGCAGATCTAGGCAGACGGACTGTTATTGGACATTACAGTTGAAAACCGCCCCTCGGTTATCCCCAGCAAGTCCTTGAAAACATTGGGCGGCTACTTTACCATTCTGGACAGAACAGTTATTTTGTCTCGTTCTGCGCCGCCCTTCCTAGGGCGGTTTTTTTTATGGCCCGCCGCATCCGCTACCCTAGGTCCATCCGCTCCACCCGAACATGACCAAAGCCGATCTGATCGAAGAAGTTTCCCGAGTTGTGGAGGTCACGCGCAGAGAAGCGGAGGCCATCGTGGAGACGATCATGGGGAGCATCGTCCAAGCCCTGCGAGCAGGCGAGCCGGTCGAGGTCCGAGGCTTCGGCAGCTTCCGCACTCCCCGTGCCTGATGTCACCGATCCCCCAGATCTGAGGGGCTCGTGACGTTCAGCGGTACAATTTCAGCGAAGTAATCGGGAGAGTCGTGTCGCAGCTCTCGGTGCTTCTTCCGACGGATCTTCCCCCCAGCGGAAGGCTCGTTTGACGGGCTAACTGCCTGGCTTGCTTGGCTTTAACACGTTTGGGGGGCGTTTTTAGTGTACCCATGTATTATGCTATTGTATCGTTTATTCATTGTGTTGTTTGTGATATAATATACCCATGTATGTTGAGTCCGTCCCCAATCGCAACTCGCCGCCCGCCGTCTTGCTGCGCGAATCCTTCCGCCAAAACGGCAGAGTCAAAAAACGCACCCTCGCCAACCTCTCCTGCTGGCGCCCCGTCCGCGTCGAGGCCCTCCGGCGCGCCCTCCGCGGCGAGTTCGATCAGCTTCCCGCCACTCCCGTCTGCGGCCCCGTCTTTGGCCTGCTCTTCGCGCTCAAGCAACTCGCCGATGAGCTGGGCCTGACCGCCGCGCTGGGTCGAACGCGGGCCGCCAAACTCGCCTTGTTCCTGGTGCTGGCGCGCCTGGCCCACCAAGGATCGCGGCTCTCGGCCGTGCGCTGGGCCGCCGATCAGGCCGTCGCAGAAGTGCTGGGTCTGGGCGCCTTCGACGAAGACGACCTCTACGCCGCCCTCGATGATCTGAGCGCCCGCCAAGTGAAGATCGAGCAAGCGCTATACCGCCACTACCTCGAGCGCCGCGGAGCCCCGCCCAGCTTGCTGCTCTACGACGTCACCAGCTCGTACTTCGAAGGCCTGCACAACGCGTTGGGCGAGTACGGCTACAATCGCGACGGCAAGCGCGGCAAGAAGCAAATTGTGATCGGACTGCTGGCCGATGACCAGGGCGAGCCGCTGGCGGTGCGGGTGTTTGCCGGCAACCGCAACGATCCGACGACCGTGCCGGATCAGATCCGCATCGTCAAAGAGCAGTTCGGAGTCGAGGAGTTGGTCTTCGTCGGCGACCGCGGGATGGTCAAGAGCAAGGGCAAGCAGGCGCTGGGGGAGGCCGGGCTGCGCTACATCACGGCGCTGACCGATCCCCAGATTCGGCGGCGCTTGAGCGAAGGGGTGCTGCAACTGGAGCTGTTCGCTGAACAAGTCTGCGAGGTCGAAGCCGACGGCGTGCGCTATGTGCTGCGCCTCAACGAGTCCGAAGCCAAACGGCAACGGCAGCGGCTCGAGGACAAGCTGGCCAAGCTGGGAGGCAAGCTCGACCGACGCAACCAGAAAGTCACGGCCTCTTCCCGTTGCGAGCCCGCGGCCGGACTGCGCCAGCTCAAGCCCTGGCTGGCGCGTCACAAGCTGACAGAATTGGTCGAGTTGCGCTTGCAGGGACGTACGCTGGTCGTCGAGCGCCAGCAGGCGGCGATCGAGCAGGCGCTGGAGTTGGCGGGCTGTTACGTGGTCGTGACCGATGTCGCCTCCGAGCGCATGAGCGGCCAAAGAGTGCACGACCATTACGTGAGCCTGCAGCGGGTGGAGCGCGACTTTCGGCAGCTGAAGACGGGCTTGCTCGAGGTGCGGCCGATCTTCGTACGCAAAGAAAGCCGCACCCGAGGACATGTGTTGTGCAGCATGCTGGCGTTGAAGCTGAGCCGCGAATTGGAACGGCGGATACAAGCGGCGTTTGGCACGACCGACGACGACCCGCACGCGATCACCTTGCCGGACGCGCTGGCGGCGTTGGGGGTTTCGCTGCCGCACAAGTAACCTGTAGACAGACGCCGATCGCCCGATCCATCCCATAACCGACGCGAATTCAGGAAGTTGGCGGCGAAACTCTGCTCGCTGGCGGGGGGAAGATCCGACAGAAGGCGGCAACGACGCCTCGGCTGGCGGCCGTTTCGTGATGGTCGACGACGCGGAGGGAGCAGAAGCCAAGCCGCCTAGATCCACCTAGTTGAAAACCGGTACGAGGAGCTCCGCGACGGTGAATAGTCTCAGCGCCTCACAATCAGTCCTCTAGAGCGATTCAGGCGTTAACTGTTGGGATCGCGTTGACATGAGAATCCAACGGCGTGAGGAGCCGGTGGGGGAAGCCGAAGGCGGGACCGAGCAGCTACACAGCGCGCAATGGAAGTCTAGAGGCCGGTTTTTCATGTGGTCGGCTAGAAGAATTGATGTTGCAACAGCCGCAAGCTTTCCCACGGCTTTCGCCGTAAGAAGTGCGGCGACATATGAGCGTTACAGGCGTGAGGCAGTCAAGGTCACGTCGGCCAGCGACCAGGCTTGGTCGAACTTTTCTCTCGCGGCGTTGGCGTCCTCGGTCTTGCCTTGAAGCTCGAGACTCTGTGCCAAGCCGAACATCGACCAGCCGTTGCGCGGGTAGTCTTCGAGATCCCGCCGGTAGACATTCTCGGCCCCGTCCCCGTCCTTGGCGGCCAGTAGAGCTTCGCCCAGTGATTGACGTGTTGGGTAATACCAGAACGGCGGTTCCATATAAGGCAGCTCGTCCTGAGTCGCAACAGCTTCTTTGAAGTGGCCGATCGCGCCCGGCCAGTCGTCGCGCGCCATGGCAATCTCGCCCTGGACGAGCTCGTCGGCGATCTTGAGGATCGTGCTCGCGGGGTAGTCCGCCCCGTCGAGCTCGAGGATCTTGGTCGTGTCGAGGTACGCCGCTAGAGTCTGTTGAAGTAGCGTTGCGCGCCTGAGCTCGAGGTGGTGATGGGGTGATGGTGGTCGCCCATGCCTTCAAAAAGCGGTGCGTTGGCCTGGGCCACGAGGGCTTTGCGCTCGGCATCGGAGAGAGCGGGCGGCTCAGCTGTCTCGTCGGTTGTGGTCGCATCGGAACAGGCTGTCAGGGCGACCAGACCGACAATCAGCAGACTTTGTGCGATCCTCACTTGGCTGCTCGAATCTTACTCTAAACTCACCTTCTGTCCGGGCGCCTCTAGGCCGGGGTCGACCCGACCTTGACGGGCCGGGCACGTCAATGTGTCGGTGCGAAACCACGTGCCCCAACCGCCAGGTTGGGTCGACCAATGCCCGCGCGACGTCCATCTTCGCAGCCGACAAGAATCAACAACTTGCGTAGCGGTCTCAGACGAGGGGTGCAGCGGATGACGCCCGCTCCAATGGCGTACCCCTCACTTGCGTTCGGGGCTCATGGGGCTGTTAAGTTAGGGCCGGCGCTGGTAGAGTGCTAGAATCCCGCGGGGGCGGTTATGCGGAACGTTTACATCCTTTGCGCACTCATCTTTCTTTGTGCTGGGCAGTCTCTCGCCCAACCAAGCTTGGCTGGCGTTCAACTCGTCAGCTACCTGGGCGGCGAGGGTCCCGACATGGGTCATGGCGTGGACTTCGACAGCCTCGACGACATGTGGGTCCGCGGGAATGTCACCGAGGCCGGCATTCCGTTCCACCTTGATGTTGAGGAAGACAATCAGGGCCGATCGGAGCTATGGCCTGGTTTAGACGCTCATCATGTTTGCCGGAGCGCCGCCGGGCCAGCTTTGCAATAGCGTTCCGCAGGTGAACTTCCAGCTGGCGAACGCGGAAGCGTGGTCGCAGCCCACTGTTCAGGCCGCTCTGGCCGCATCGGCGAGTCTAGGAGATTCGGATACCGCCGCGTATAACCGAGTGCTAGCCGAACAGCCTTGGATTCCGGTTGAGGAGCCTGTCTCGGGCCAGGTCGTGGCGGTTTCGGTGCTGTTGAACGAGGAGTAGTGCGCCTACTGGGACGGGGGATGCCGGGATGAGTCCGCTACCCGGCCCTAGAACAGCCGTTGGAGGCCTACGACCTCAATCTGCAGTTGGGAGCTAGGTGTTTAGCTATTCTAAGCTTCGTCATATCAATTACTTACAGGTCCGCCTCAGCGCCGGCTGCCGAATTTGGCCTAGGATTATCCCCTACCACGGCTAAGTACTAAGAGTCCTTCGCGAATTGACTAGGGTGTGGCGCGGATCGCTGCCTCACAGGGGGTGAATCAGAATTCAGTGTGGGCAAAGGTCTTCCCTCTTCGGCGCATTCCGCCGATGGAAAGACTAGCGATGAATCATGAAATGCCTGCTCTGCCATAAGAAGATCTCGCGCATCCGCGCTTGGCGGACGGGCTCGGAGTTCTGCTCCGACGAGCACGCGGCCGTATATAAGAGACAGACGCTTGAGTGGAGTGAACCCCAAGCGTGAGACAGTCGAAATCGGGACAGGTTACGATTCACCGCAAAACGCTTGCCTTCTTCGCTGTATCGTCGCACGCTGGTCCTAGCCGGGGAAGCGGAAGCGGGCTCTGCTGGAGAGCAACCCGCCAAGGTCGCTCCCGGCTTCTCCAACGCCGGCGATGTCTCCCTGCCCGCCCAGGGCCCATCGGATTGATAGATTTGCCTATGCCTCTCAAAACTCATACTTCGGATTCCTCGCTGCTGTTGCCGCCGGCCGCGCCAGCGCTTCAAACTCCGCCGGCGGACGATATCCCAACGCCGAATGCAGCCGGCGTTGGTTGTAGATCTCATCAATGAACTCGCCGATCGATGCGCGCGCCTCGTCAAGCGTGCGATAACGCTGCAACCAAACCTCCTCCGCCTTCAACGTCTTCATGAAACTCTCCGCCCGCGCGTTGTCGTAGGGGTTGCCGCGGCGGCTCATCGAGATGATCGCGCCGTGCTGCTCCAGCAGCTCGACATAGGCGCTCGAAGCGTACTGTACGCCTTGGTCGGAATGATGCATCCACCCCGCGGCAGGGCGTCTGAGCTCGAGCGCATCGCGCAACGCCCCTACAGCCAGCTCAGCTTTGAGCGTCGTCCCCAGCCGCCAGCCGACCACGCGTCGCGAGTAGGCGTCCAACACCACGGCGAGGTAGACGAACGCCTCGCGCAAGCGAATGTAGGTGATATCGGATTGCCACAACTGATCGACGCCGTCCACATTCAGGTGCGCCGCTAGATTCGGATAAACAGGTAAGAAGTGGTTCGAATCCGTTGTTAGCACGAAGCGCCGCTTGAGTACCGCCAGCAAGTTGTCCTTACGCATCATCCGCAGGACCTTTTTGTGATTGACGAGGAAGCCTTGGCGGCGCAGCTCGGCCGTCACGCGGCGGTAGCCGTAACGACGATTCTCGAGCGAAATCCGCTGCATGCGGTCACGCAATTCCATGTCGCACTCGGCGGGCGACGACACGGCGAGCCGGCGATAGAACCCGGCGCGATTCACGCGTCCGAGCTCGCAGGCGTGTTCGACGCTGAGCGAGCCTTTGGCGCTGATCTGCTCGACGATGGAGTAGATCCGCTCGCGCCACCGGCGTCGTTGGTCGGGGCTGCGAGGTTCAAGGCGCGAAAGGCTTGTCCGAAAAAATCGAGCTCTGCGGCTTGTTTGCCGAGCAGTCGTTCGAGCTCTGCGATGCGTTCGTCGCGCGGATCGCGAGGGATCTTGGGCGGCGCCGAGCGGCCGGGTTTCGGCCGGCCTCGCCGCCGGCTCAAGCCGTTGACGCCTTCCTGGCGATAGGCGTCCCGCCAGCGGTACAGCAGGCTGCGCTTGACGTCCAACTCGCGGCTTAGCGCTGTCCCGCTCTGGCCGGCTAGGAGCCGCCTGGCGGCGGCTTCCTTGAACTCCACCGTGAACTCCCGCGGCTTGCGCGGCTTGAGACTTTCCATCCTGGACTCCTTTCCATTCGCTGAAATTCGTCCCGAATTTCAATGTCTCATTTTTAGGGTTCACTCCAGAGCGTCTCCTCACCGAACCCGAGGCCGCCGAGCGTCCAGCAGTGCCCGCGCTCAACCTGGCGAGGACTCCGCTCCCGCCCGAGCAAGAGACCGAGCTCACGACGGAGGCGGATCCTGTCGCCGCGCCCGGGCCGGATGCCCGCAAGGCCCTGGAGGACCCAGGAACCGGAGACCAATACACGGTCTTGGCGAGCGAGGAATCCGGACCATCGGGGGGCTCCTCGGAGGCGCTGCGGCGGCTCATGGAGTTCGACAGCAGCGAGTTGCCGGAGTTCTCTGACAGTCCAACCGACGACCAAGGCCTCGAAGAGCTGTGGAAGTTAGCCGACGAGGTCGGTGAACCGGTCATCAACTCCGAAGTGGATTCGGATGAGGACAAAGAGTCTTCTTTGCCGGTCGGCTGGGAAGGAGACCTTGGCGATCGGCTCGAACCACCGGTCGGCGAATCGTTGCCGCAGGCCGATCCTCCCACGGTTACGACGCAATCGGCTGAAGAAGCGCTTGCCGCCTTGCGAGAGCTGGTTCGCGGCAGCACTCAAGAGGCATCTGAGCAGCCAACCCCGGAGTCGGCGTCAGCTTCACGGCCGGCCCTCGACGCCGATCCGTTCGCCCCTAACCCCGCCGCGGAAGTCGGGGCCGCGGAGGACCCGGGCGCGGAGGACTGGACCGCCGCGGACTGGCAGAGTGATCTGCCCGCTCCCCGAGTAGAGGACTCGGATTATCCTCTGCCCGATCCGGCGTTCGAAGCCACCGCGGACGCGAAACCGGCAAAGGACCCGCCGGAACTTCCGGAAGACCTAGAACAGGCGCCTGCGTACGGCCTGGAAGGTCTCAACGCGCAGCTTAATAGAGTCGCGGGCGACATCGAAGCGGGCGTGGAGCAACCCGATCCAGGCGAGGCTGACCTCACAGCCGAATCCCAACCAGCTGACTCCCCGCTAGCTGACTCGATGCCGGCGACAGCTGAAGAGGGTGTCGACGAAGAACTCGGGCGGCTTTCTCAAAGCCTGGATGCCATTGGGGCGGGACCCGCGCCAGAAGACAGCTCCCAGAACCGAAGTCAGATTCTCAGCGAAGCGAACCAGACCTCGTCCGACGAGTGTGCGCCAGATGTGGAAACGCGCGATGCTAGGGTCGTCCAGTTTCCCGACCCCGAAGTTTTACCGGAAACCGGAGGCGAGCCGCTCGAAGAGGAAACTCAAGAAGCTGCCGGCGCCGCGTCAGTAGAGGATTCTCAGGCGCCCGGCGGGTCCGTGAGCGAGCTCGAAATCCAGCCGGTGTTGGCGCTGACTCCGATCGTACCGACAGCCTTTGCAGGCCAGGCTGAGACGCGTGATTTGAAACCCTACTCATCATCGGAGCCGGCGGAACCGTCGTGGATGTCAACGCTCGAGGTTTGGGATTGTCCCACAACCGAGGCAAGCGACGGCCCAGTCGTACTACACGAAGCTGGGGCGCTGAGCGCCGGCGAGCCGCTCGTCGTGGAGGCGTTTGCCTGGGAGCTTCAGGAGCCTCGCGAGACAACCAACGAGTTGCTCGAGCCCGCGGGCCTGGTCATTCTGGCCGCGGCTGAGGAGGCTGCAGAAGAAACCATTATCGAGGCCGTCCCGCTTTGATTCATGGAGTGAACCCTAAAAATGAGACATTGAAATTCGGGACGAATTTCAGCGAATGGAAAGGAGTCCAGGATGGAAAGTCTCAAGCCGCGCAAGCCGCGGGAGTTCACGGTGGAGTTCAAGGAAGCCGCCGCCAGGCGGCTCCTAGCCGGCCAGAGCGGCACAGCGCTAAGCCGCGAGTTGGACGTCAAGCGCAGCCTGCTGTACCGCTGGCGGGACGCCTATCGCCAGGAAGGCGTCAACGGCTTGAGCCGGCGGCGAGGCCGGCCGAAACCCGGCCGCTCGGCGCCGCCCAAGATCCCTCGCGATCCGCGCGACGAACGCATCGCAGAGCTCGAACGACTGCTCGGCAAACAAGCCGCAGAGCTCGATTTTTTCGGACAAGCCTTTCGCGCCTTGAACCTCGCAGCCCCGACCAACGACGCCGGTGGCGCGAGCGGATCTACTCCATCGTCGAGCAGATCAGCGCCAAAGGCTCGCTCAGCGTCGAACACGCCTGCGAGCTCGGACGCGTGAATCGCGCCGGGTTCTATCGCCGGCTCGCCGTGTCGTCGCCCGCCGAGTGCGACATGGAATTGCGTGACCGCATGCAGCGGATTTCGCTCGAGAATCGTCGTTACGGCTACCGCCGCGTGACGGCCGAGCTGCGCCGCCAAGGCTTCCTCGTCAATCACAAAAAGGTCCTGCGGATGATGCGTAAGGACAACTTGCTGGCGGTACTCAAGCGGCGCTTCGTGCTAACAACGGATTCGAACCACTTCTTACCTGTTTATCCGAATCTAGCGGCGCACCTGAATGTGGACGGCGTCGATCAGTTGTGGCAATCCGATATCACCTACATTCGCTTGCGCGAGGCGTTCGTCTACCTCGCCGTGGTGTTGGACGCCTACTCGCGACGCGTGGTCGGCTGGCGGCTGGGGACGACGCTCAAAGCTGAGCTGGCTGTAGGGGCGTTGCGCGATGCGCTCGAGCTCAGACGCCCTGCCGCGGGGTGGATGCATCATTCCGACCAAGGCGTACAGTACGCTTCGAGCGCCTATGTCGAGCTGCTGGAGCAGCACGGCGCGATCATCTCGATGAGCCGCCGCGGCAACCCCTACGACAACGCGCGGGCGGAGAGTTTCATGAAGACGTTGAAGGCGGAGGAGGTTTGGTTGCAGCGTTATCGCACGCTTGACGAGGCGCGCGCATCGATCGGCGAGTTCATTGATGAGATCTACAACCAACGCCGGCTGCATTCGGCGTTGGGATATCGTCCGCCGGCGGAGTTTGAAGCGCTGGCGCGGCCGGCGGCAACAGCAGCGAGGAATCCGAAGTATGAGTTTTGAGAGGCATAGGCAAATCTATCAATCCGATGGGCCCTGGGCGGGCAGGGAGACATCGCCGGCGTTGGAGAAGCCGGGAGCGACCTTGGCGGCCGCCCCCGGCGCTCATCGTCTTGATGAGTTTGCGGCCGGGTATTCCTTGGCGGGTTGCTCTCCAGCAGAGCCCGCTTCCGCTTCCCCGGCTAGGACCAGCGTGCGACGATACAGCGAAGAAGGCAAGCGTTTTGCGGTGAATCGTAACCTGTCCCGATTTCGACTGTCTCACGCTTGGGGTTCACTCCATCATAGCATCAACATTTTCGGAGTCCAACCGCGGGGGGGGAAGCTAATGAAGATACTCGGTGATATCAACATCTCGGATACGGCACTCGAGCCGGAGGGCGCCAGCGCCCCGGCGGGGGCGCCCGGATCAACCCAAGACTCCTCGACTGAGCAGTCCGGGAATGAGCAGTCAGGGAGCGAGCGCTCCGCGAACGCGCAAGGAGCGACGCACTACGCGGCGGCGGTTCGCTACTACTTGACTGGCGAGCTCGACCAGGCGGTCGAAGAGCTCGAGAAGGCCAAAGAGGCTGGAGAGGAGCCCGCTGAAGTCGCAACCGCCCTGGCCCAGTCCTATCTCGAAAAGGAGGATCCGGCCAAGGCCGCCGAAGCGTACGAGACGTTGCTAGAGCTCGATCCCGAAAACTCGGGCGCCCAGGTCAACTATGGCTTGTGCCTGGAATCGCTCGAGCGTTTCGACGAGGCCAAATCAGCTTACTCCGCCGCGGCTGAGCGCTCACCTGAGTTGCTCGACGCTCACCTGGGCCTCGGCGGCGTCTGTCTGCGCGATAACGACGCTCTGGGCGCTCGCAGCGCCTATCAGGCCTACCTTGATCAGGAGCCCGACTCCTACGCCGCGCGATTTGGCCTGAGTGTGGCCGATCAAATGGCGGGCGAGCTCGAGAAAGCAATCGAAGGCTACACGCTTGCGCTGCAGGCGCGGCCGGAATCGCTAGAGGCGCTGACGAACCTTTCGGTCGCCCACCTGAAGTCTGGAGCTTTCGCTGACGCCGAGAGCTGTTTTCGCCGGCTGCTCAAGCTAGATCCAGAGAACCTCCAGGCGTTAGAGGGGCTGGGGTACTCGTGCTACCGGCAAGACCGGGCGGAAGAGGCCCAGCAGCAGTACGAAAAGTTGGTTGAGGTTGACGACTCGTCCTACGAAGGCTGGTTCAACCTCGCCATGGCGGCCCAGAAGGCCGGCGACTCCGAGTCCGCGGTCAGAGCTTATGAACGGTGCATTGAGCTGCGTCGGGAAGTATCCGAGAACTACCTAGCCGTTGCCTTGATTCACCTGGACAACGACGATATCGACGCGGCCCATAGCCTCTACGAAAGGGTCCTCGAAGTATCCCCGGGACTACAGGCTGCGTGTTTGGCTCTTGCTTCGCTGGCGGAGAAGAACGAAGATTGGAGCGCCGCGGCGGCTCACTACGGGCGCTGCGCCGACTCTTCCGACTCGCCATTTCTCTGCACAAGGCCGAACAGTGGAGCGAAGCGGTAACTCAGTACGTCCGCTGCATCGAGTTACGGGAGGACTGGGTCGAGGCCTGGGTGAACCGTGGAATCTCTCAGCTCAAAGTGGGTGACAAGCAAGCCGCCGGCGAGTCGTTCAAGCGCGTCCTCGAGCTTGACTCCAAGCAATCCGAGGCTCTGCTGGGCCTCGCCTCCATCTGCGTCGAGGAGGGGCGGACCGAGGAAGCTCGCGCGCACTATGCCGCATTGGTCGAGCTCAAGGGCGATTCAGCGGAAATCTTGTTCAACGCCGCGTTGCTCGAGCAACAGTCAAAGAACCACGAACAGGCGGCAAAGCTGTATTCCGATGTGATCGAGCGTAATCCCAATCTGGCCGAGGCGCACCTGAATCTAGCCGTTGCGCTACAGAGCCTAGGGGACCAAGACAAGGCGATTCGGTCGTTCGAGCAAGCGATTCGGCTCAAGCCTCAGCTGGCCAAGGGATATTTTTCCGCCCGGCCGGTGCGTCGCAGGGCGCCGAAACCCTCGCTAGTCCGGGTTTAGCCCCAATACTGTTTACCAACGCCAGCTGCGACTTAGGTTTGCGGCCATACTCGCAACTCGGCCTTGAGTAAACAGTATTGGCCCGCACGCACGCCCTGCAATACTGGGAACTAACACTCCTTGGGGCGCTCGAAACGATCACGACTAGAACCCGCCGCCGCGGGATTCACCTTCCTGGCGGCGATTTCGAGCTTCCTCTCTATCTTCGTCTCGCATACCGCGCATGCGATTGCGCTGGCGTTGCTGGTCGCTCGCGGAACCAAGCTTCGGTGGCCGCCAATCGCTGGTCCGGTCTGCGCCTTCTTCGGCTGGAGCGTGATCTCGGCTTTGTTCTCCGGCGACCCGCTCGCCGCTTGGCCGCAGCTTCGCAAGGTTTTCGTTTACTCGTTGCTGATCACGGTCTATACCGTGTGCGCAACCCGCCAGGACGCCCGCAGAGTCGTGCATGGCTGGGCCGCGGCGGCCTTCGCCAGCGTGCTCGTCTCCTTTTGGCAATTCGCCTACAAGTGGGAGCTCGCGAAAGAAGCCGGGTCCGACTTTCTGGCCTACTACGAGGGCGCTCGAATCACAGGTTTTCTGAGTCATTGGCAGACCTTCAGCCAGGCCGTGCTGTTGGCCCTTGTTGCGCTGACCAGCTACGTGCTGTTCGCCCGTGCGGCGCGGGCCCAGCGGACGATTTGGCTGGTGATTTCGTTGACCATCGGGCTGGGGCTTTATCTGAGTTTCACCCGGAGCGTCTGGCTGGCGATCGGAATCGTCGGTCTGTACTTCGCCTGGATGATCAACCGTCGGCTGCTGTGGCTGGCGCCCATCACGCTGGCGATCGTGGCGATCGCCGCCCCGGTATCGGTTCAACAGCGTGCGCTCTCCGCGGTCAGCCTTGGCGAGAATTCGAACCGCATCATCATGTGGCGCGCAGGTTGGACAATGATCAAGGAGCGTACCTGGTTTGGAATCGGCACCGGGCGAATGGCCGAGGCGTTCCCCTACTACATCCCCGAAGACGTCAACGAGCTGCCGTTGGGATACTACGGCCACCTCCACAGCATCTACGTTCACTACGCGGCCGAGCGCGGCGTGCCGGCGCTGCTGGCGCTGCTGTGGCTGCTGGGCAAGGTGGTGTGGGACCACGGGCGCGCCTTACGCCGAGCCCCGCCTGGCGGGGATGATCGCTACCTGCTCCACGCCGGCGTCGCCGGAACGATCGCGGTGTTGACCGTCGGGCTAACCGATTTGACCCTTGGCGACAGCGAGGTGCTGGGGACGTATCTGATCCTGATCGCGGTGACCTATCGCGCCGTCGAGCGCACCTTGAGCCCGTCGCCGCCGGCGGCGGGTTGAGAGGTTATGGAAAGCCGACTCGCCTAATCAGCTCCGTGTACCGGGGATGATCCCGGATCGGGTCGTAGGTCGACTCGCATTGCATATAGAGCAGCATCCCGTCCTTGGCTTCGAGCGCTTCGAACAAAGCGTCCATCGCGCGGTCGATCTCGCCAAGCGCAAAGTCAATCACGACCAGGACCACCGGCGAGGCGCCGCGCGCCTGGGCGAGTCGCTCGGCGACAGCGCGCAGCTCGAGCGCCCGCTCGCGATCCCCGGTTCGGGCGTGAATCGCCGCCCACATGATCGAGCTGGTCAGCTCATCCGGGTCAAGCTCGTCCATCTTTCGGATCGCATCTTTCGACGCTTCGATATCGCCCATCTGGCCGTAGCCGATCGCTAGATCGAAATACGCCTGTCGAAACTTTGGATCAAGCGCGATCGTCCGCCGGCACTGCTCAACCGCTTCGTCGTAGCGGCGAGCGAAGTGCAGAATCCGCCCGATCGCGGTGCTGATAATCAGCGAAAGCGGGTCGAGCTCTTGTGCTCGACGAATCTCGGCAATCGCTTCGTCGATACGATTCATCTGCGCCAGGTACAGCGCGTACTGATGGTGGGCGGTGGCATACCCGGGATTGAGCTGGATCGCCCGCTTGAATTCCGATTCCGCGCCGGCGAAGTCCCAGTCGGCGCGCACCCGCACCAACGCCAGAGCCGTATGCGCCTCGGCTAGCTCGGGCCCGAGCTCGATGGCCTTGAGCGCGGCCTGGCGAGCCTCCTCCATGCCTCTCTTTTGGCCGTCAGGATGCAGCCAATGGCCGCCGGTCAGGATCGCCCACTCAGCAAGACCGCTGTACGCCAGCGCGTACTCGGGATCAAGCTCGGCCGCCTTCTTGAAGAATTCGACCGCTTCCCGCAGTGACCCCTTCGTCCGCTGATTGAGCCGGTAGCGGCCATTGAGGTAGCAGGTGTAGGCCTCGAGGTTGCTCGTCTGAGGCCGGCGGGACACCTTGGCGAGCAGCCGGCCCTTGAGACTGGTCGCAACTTTACCGGCGATTTCGTCTTGGACCTCGAAGATGTTCTCTAGCGCCCGATCATATTTCTCGGACCACAGATGGCGGCCGTCTTCGCCGTCGATTAGCTGCACCGCCACGCGAAGCCGGTCGCCGGCTTTACGCACGCTGCCTTCCAGGACGGTCGAGACATCCAAACGGCGCGCCACTTCCTCGATGTCGTAGGGACGATCCTTGAACTGGAACGCCGAAGCGCGGGAAACGACTTTCAGACCGTCGACGCGGGAAATAGCAAAGGTGATCTCCTCGGCGACGCCATCGCAAAAGTATTCCTGATCACGCTCCGGGCTCATATCGACAAACGGCAGAACGGCGATGCCCGAGCGGCTGGCCGGCGCGGTCTTGGGCCTTTCCTGCTCTCCAAGCCGGGAAAGCCGCTCGATCACGTCGTCCATCGACTGGAAACGTTCATCCGGGTCCTTGGCGATTAGGCGGTCGATCAGCGACCGCAGTCCCGCGGGAACCCTCCCGTCCAACGGCGGCGCGGGGGAATGGACGATGTCGTACAGAATGACCTCAGCCTCGGTCCCGCCGAACGCAGGCCTCCCGGCGCACAGTTCGTAAAGCAGAAGCCCATACGAAAAGATGTCGGAGCGATGGTCGGCCGGCATCCCCTGGGCTTGCTCGGGCGACATGAACGCGGCCGTCCCGAGGGTCATTCCAGCGTCGCTTGTCGCGCGGCCAGCGACCTGCGCGACTCCAAAATCGGTCAGCTTGACGCCGCCGTCGGCGGTCAGCAAGACGTTGTCGGCTTTGACGTCGCGGTGAACGATGCCGTGGCGATGGGCGTGAGCCAGCCCGCGCGCCATTCCGAGGGCCCAGGGCAGTAGTTGCTTGATTGATAGCGGTTCGGCGGAATGGTCGATCGCCTCGCGCAGCGTCCCGCCCGGCAGGTGCTCGAGTGCGAGAAAGCGTTCACCGCGATGTTCCTCGACAGCGTAGATCGTGGCGATGTTCGGATGGTTGAGCCGTGAAAGAGCCCTCGCCTCGTGCAAGAAGCGCTCGATGTCTTCGGGGGACGATCTCAGATCCGGCGACAAAAACTTCAGGGCGACGGCACGCTCCAGCTTCGTGTCCGTCGCGCGATAGACGATCCCCATGCCACCCTCGCCCAGGCGTTCGACGATCTCGTAGTGTGCAATGCGCTCGCCCATCTGGATCTATGATTATGGCCGACGGGGCCGGCCCGCCGTGAGCCGTTCGCTTCGCTGAGCCGTGAACCGTGGGATACCCCTTTTGCTGAGCTTGCCCTTGGTCCAGGCGATCGAAGGCGCAGCCCGGCAGCCCCGGCAAGGTGACCATTGGGGTAGCCCACGGTTCACGGTTCACGGCTCAGCGAAGCGGACGGCTCACGGCCCCCAGGCCGTCCTAGGGCCCTTTTCGGAGTCATCCTGAGAAGAATCCCGCTAAAACTCGCGACCAAAGCGGCTGATATGATGTCATAAGAAGCAGTAGCGCTGTTTCTTCCAGGGCGAACCCCTCCACTTATGTTCGAGCGTTATACCGAAAAGGCGCGTCGCGTCATCTTCTTCGCACGCTACGAGGCGAGCCAATTTGGCAGCCCATACATCGAGACGGAGCACCTGCTGCTCGGCCTCATCCGCGAAGACAAGGCGTTGGCGAATCGCTTCTTGCGCTCGCACGCCGCCGTGGAGTCGATTCGCAAGCAGATCGAAGCTCACACAACGGTTCGAGAAAAGGTCTCGACTTCGGTCGACCTGCCATTGAGCCACGAATGTAAGCGCGTCCTCGCATACGCCGCCGAAGAGGCCGAGCGCCTTTCGCATAAGCACATCGGAACCGAGCACCTACTGCTGGGGCTGCTGCGGGAAGAGAAATGCTTCGCGGCTGAGATACTACATGAGCGCGGCCTACGCCTGAACACGATCCGTGAGGAGTTGGCCCGTTCACAATCGGATAAATTGCTATCCAGCCGTCCCAAGGAGAGTTCGTTGCTTGCTGAGTTCAGCCGTGATTTGACGCAGGCCGCTGTCGATAACGTGCTCGATCCGCTGATCGGTCGCGATAACGAGCTTGAGCGCGCCACGCAGATTCTGTGCCGGCGTACCAAGAATAACCCGGTGCTGATTGGCGAGCCGGGCGTTGGCAAAACCGCCATCGTGGAGGGCCTGGCCCAACGCATCGCCGATGGAGATGTGCCGTCGTTCCTGACCGAGAAGCGCATCCTGGCGTTGGACCTCTCACTGATCGTCGCGGGTACGAAGTATCGCGGGCAGTTCGAAGAGCGCCTCAAGACGATCATGAAGGAGCTGATGGACAATCAGAACGCGATTATCTTCATCGACGAGCTCCATACCTTGGTCGGCGCCGGGGCGGCGGAAGGGTCGCTCGACGCCGCGAATATCCTCAAGCCCGCGCTGAGCCGGGGCGAGATCCAGTGTATCGGCGCGACCACGCCCAACGAGTTCCGCAAGTCGATTGAGAAAGACCGTTCGCTTGAAAGACGCTTCCAAGCCGTGAAGGTCGAGCCGCCTTCGGAAGAGGAAGCGGTTCAGGTGCTGTTCGGGGTCAAAGATCGCTACGAGAAATTCCACGCGGTGGCGTACACCGACGAATCGATCGAGGCCGCGGTCTACACCTCGAGCCGCTACATTCCTGATCGGTTCCTGCCCGACAAGGCGATTGACATCGTGGACGAAGCCGGCGCGCGCGTGAAGCTGCGCCAGACGACGATGCCCGAGGAGATCTCCGACGTCCACAAGCGCATCAAGTTCATCGTCCATCGCATGGAAAACGCGATTGCGAACCACGAGTTCGAGAAGGCGCGCTTTTATTCGGACGAAGAGCGGAAAGAGCGCGAGAATCTGCGCCAGCTTCGCGAGAAGTACAACCTGGACGAGACGGCCACGGCCGTGGTAACTAAAGACGACGTTGAAGATGTCGTCGCGCGCTGGACCGGCGTGCCCATGACCTCGATCAAGGAAGAGGAAATGGCCAAGCTCGTCCGTATGGAAGACGAGCTCCACAAGCGCATTGTCAGCCAACAGAAGGCCATCTCGGCGCTGTCGCGGGCGATCCGACGCTCGCGTGCGGGGCTCAAGTCCGACAAGCGGCCGGCCGGGTCGTTCTTGTTCCTCGGCCCGACCGGCGTCGGCAAAACCGAAGTCGCACGGGCCCTTGCGGACTTCATGTTCGGCAGCGAGAAGGCCTTGATCCGCTTTGACATGTCTGAGTACATGGAGAAGCACGCGGTCTCCAAGCTCATTGGGTCGCCTCCGGGCTACGTGGGTTACGAAGAGGGCGGCCAGATGACCGAGAAGGTCAGGCGTCAGCCTTACTCGATCGTTTTGCTCGACGAGATCGAGAAGGCCCACCCGGACTTGTTTAATATTCTGCTGCAAGTCTTTGAAGACGGCCAACTGACCGACGGGCTTGGCAACAAAGTCGATTTCAAGAACACGATCATCATCATGACCTCGAACATCGGGGCGCGTCACTTGCAGACGAGGACGCCGATGGGCTTCGCCGGCTCGCAGACTGAGGAGTCGGTGACGAAGAAGGCCGAAAGCGAGGTGATGCACGAGGTCAAGCGGACCTTCAATCCGGAATTCCTCAACCGCATCGACGAGGTCATCACCTTCCAGAGCCTGACTGATGACGACCTGCTCGAGATCGTCGACTTGATGGTGAGCCAGATCAACCAGAACCTGATCCGGAAGGAAATCCAGATCAAGCTGACCCGTGAAGCCGCGCAGTACATCCTTGACGAGACAGTGAGCGATCGCAACTACGGCGCGAGGCCGTTGCGGCGGGCGCTGCAGAAGTACATTGAGGATCCGCTGTCAGAGGCGCTGATCCAGGGCGGCCTGCCGCGGCCGGCCGAGCTCGAGATCTATCGCGATGCGGATGGGCTGTACTACCGGCCGGTGCAACGGGCGGAAGAGGAAGGACCCGAGGCGCTGGAGTTGGTTCCGGCGAGCGACGAAGGCGATGGCGAGGGCGACATCGCGGTCGATTCGGGGACGCTGCTGTATTCGTTCAGCTAGAGCCGGCCGGGTCGCGCGGGTTGTAAACTTAAACCGTGCTTCGCTATCACATGGCCTTCTACATGCCTCCGACCACGGAAAGCATGGTGGTCGCCAAAGTTCTCGATTTCCCAGGCGCGGCCAGCCAAGGATTTGACCTTGCGGACGCCCGGACGATGATCCGGAGCGCCCTAGAGGATTTGGCTCAGGCTTGGATCGAGCTTGGAAAGCCGCTGCCCAAGCCGGATCCCACACCCTTCGATCCAGAAGCGGACCTGATCGAAACGGTCCCGCTAGGGATTTGGACGAAACTATGTCAGACCAGATCACTCTAGCCTTCGGGAAGACCGGGTCGCCAGTTCGACTTCCCGGCAACGTCCAAACTACGGTTCTCGAACCGCGCTACGCCCGCGAGCTCCCCGAAGCCAACCGCGCGCTCGCGGAAGCCGTCGCCAACCCAATCGGCTGCTCGTCGCTCGAAGAGACGGCCCGTGGCAAGTCGACCGCCGCCATTTCGGTTTGCGACATCACCCGCCCGGCGCCGAACAAGCTGGTGCTGCCGCACGTACTAGCGGCGCTTGAGCGCGGGGGCATTCCGCCGTCGGGCATAACCATTCTGATCGCCACCGGACTCCATCGCGAAGCCACCCGCGAAGAGCTGGCCGAAATCCTCGGCGAGGCGACCCTCGAGCGCTACCCGGTCGACTCGCACCGCGCCAAAAACCTCGACGAGCAGTCCCGCCTGGGCGAAACCGCGTCGGGAACCCCGGTCTACATCGACCGGCGCTTCGTCGAAGCCGACATCCACATCACCCTCGGTTTCGTCGAGCCTCACCTGATGGCCGGCTTCTCGGGCGGGCGCAAGCTGATCTCCATTGGCCTAGCCGGCGAGCGTACGATCAAGCGCCTCCACAGCCCTTTGTTCATGCGCGACGCCAAGGCCACCGAGGGCTCCTTCCCCGACAACCCGCTGCACCGCGAGCTGATCGAAATCGCCGGGATGGCCGGCCATGACTTCATGATCGACGTCGCCCTGACTCGCACGCGTGGAGTGTCGGCGGTCTTCGCCGGCGAGCCTGTCACGGCCCATGCCAAGGGCGTCGAGTTCGTCCGCGAATCGACCCTAGCCGCCGTCCCCGAGCCGGCCGACCTGGTGGTGACGACCTCGGGCGGATATCCGCTCGATTTGACCTATTATCAAGCCGTCAAGGGCATCACCGCCGCCTCGCACATCGTCAAACCCGGCGGAACCATTTTGCTCGTCGCCGAATGCAGCGAGGGCGTCGGGAGCCCGGAGTTCACTGAGCTTATGCGGAGCTCGCCCGATTCGCGGGAGCTGCTCGACAAGCTCGTGGGTGCGCCGGTCCAAGTGGACCAGTGGCAGGCGGAAAAACTCGCCCTGGTAGCCCGCAAGGCAAAGCTGGCTTTCTGCCTGCCGGGGTTGTCGGCCGAAGAGCTCGCCGCTCTTTGGGGGCCGAGTTATGATTCGCCACAGGAGGCGCTCGACGCTTCGGTTGCGGCTTTGCCGGCCGGCGGCAGCGTGGTCGTGATCCCGGAGGGGCCGTACGTGTTTTCGCAGCTAGAGCGAGAGCCGGTCCTAGTCTGACTTGGTCGTAGCCGGAACCCGCTCCCTTGCGGTCGCGGCTCTGACTTCGGAACGGAAGCCTTCGCCACGTGGCGTCAGAGCCGCGACCGCAAGGGAGCGGGTTCCGGCTACGAAACTCTGACTGTAGAGGGGAGCTTGGTGGACCGCACGGGACTCGAACCCGTGGCCTCAGCGTTGCGAACGCTGCGCTCTCCCAGCTGAGCTAGCGGCCCGCCTTCTTTCGAAGTATATCATTCGGTCCCCAGCCGATTCAGGCCGCGGCGTGGATCGTCTTCACGACGTCCAGGTAGATGTTGTTGACCCGCCGCACCCGGAACCCCGCAGCTCGAACGGCGCCCACCGTATCGCGGTTGACCCACGGCCCGAACCGACGCGTAATCGGCGTCATCAAGTGCAATATCAAGTTGAAGGGCGGCCAACGACTGCCTGTGTGCTCGAACATGTGCAGCTCGCCGCCGGGCTTAAGCACTCGCCTGAGCTCGCTGAGACCCTTGACCGGATCAGGCACCGAACAGAACGTGCACGAGGTAAAAACTTGGTCGAACGAGTCATCTTCGAGCTCCAGCTCCTGAACATCGCCAAGGCGAAGCTCGATCGTGCCGTCATAGGCTGCGGCGCGAGGGCGCGCCTTCTCGAGCATCTTCTCGCTGATATCGAGCGCGAGAATATCCTTCCCCGGCGGGAAAAATTGAAAATCAAGCCCCGTCCCAGCCGCTAAGAAAAACGCCCGTCCCGCGATCCGGCTAAAGAACTCGGTCTTGGGTGCTTCCCAGCGGCGTTCGGCCCGAGCGCTGGCGACGTCGAAGGTGGCGGCGGCTCGATCCCACTTCGCTTGCGCCGCCTCATCCATAACGCTTCTCTCCGCCCAAAACGCCATCCATCACATAGCAGAACCCGAGCGCCGCGACGCCAAGGGCGGCCCCCGTGACGGCCGAAGCGCCCACGCCTTCGCCTGCTCGCATGGCAACAACCATCCCGGCGACCATGCCGCTGAGCATCATGGGGAGCATCACCTCGAAGGCGCCGAGTAAAATTCCCATGCCAAAGGCGAGTGGCATCGCCAGGGCCATCCCCCCGAACATTCCGGCGAACATCGCGAGCCAATGCGGCCATGCCGGTGTGAAGACGAGCGCCGCCAGTGCACCAACAACGGCGCCCGCGGCGCAGTTCGCCGCCATGTCGCCGAGCAAGTAGGCCGCGCGCGTCATCGCTAGGCGTGTTCAGGATGAGTGCAGCCGGGGAAGTCAGCCAACGCGCTGTTCCCCTGGTAGTTGAGGTCTTCGTGGATCCCGACCTTCGAGGTGTAGTAGCCGTCAAGCGTCGAACGCTTCAAGACAGCGAAGAAGCGCTCGAGCTCCATCGTCGGATCGCCCTCGTTCCGCGCCATCTCAGCGACCAGCGCGTCTTGCTGCCCGGCGTCGCAGCGGGCGAAGTCTTTTTTGAACCTCTTCTTGGCGTTCCTTGAAACCGCCCGCAGGCCGTCTCGCCAAGCCGTCTGGGCGCCGCGGGTCCCATCGGCGACCGTAACGTCGATGTAGCGAGCGACTTTGGCCACTTGTGCGCCAGGCGAATGATCGTCGGTCGGGATGATGACTTCCGTCAGCGCATCGACCAACCTGAGTTGCGATTTCGAGAAGAACTCAGGGGAGTAGTCGTCCTGCGCGCGGGCCAATTGGACCAAGCCGTTCGAGCCCGGCAGAACTCCGGCGGCGATGAGCTTGAGGATGGTTCGACGTTCCATATGCTTAAATCTCCCCGCGCCGCTTCAACTCGAACATGTTATCAGCCGTCCGCAACGCTAGCGCCACAATCGTCAAGGTGGGGTTCTTCTCCGGGAACGTCGTAAAGCAACTCCCGTCGACCACGAACAGGTTCCGAACCTCGCGCGCCTGATTCAGACCGTTCAGCGTCGAAGTCTTATCATCCTTCCCCATGCGGCATGTGCCGACTTCGTGGCTGGCGAAACCGCCAAGCTGGTCGGGCTCGCTGGCGTGGGTGAAGGCCACTCCGGCCTCGTCGTAAATCTCTCGCGCGGTGCGCAGCATGTCGGCGTAGATCGCGCGCTCATTGTCGCTCCAGCGAAAGTCGACCACGGGAACCGGCAACCCATTCGCGTCCTTCCTCTCCGGATGCAAGGTGACCCGGTTGCGCGGCAAAGCCAGGACTTTCCCATAGCCTCCCAGGATCGATTGCGCCGGTTGAAGCTCACGAACGCGCCGCTTGAAGCCCGCCCCGTAGCCATCCATGTAGTAGGCGTGGTGCGGCCGATCGTAGGGCCGGATGTTCATCTGGAAGCCAAAGCCGCCGGAGTAGTCGACCTTGCGGTAGGGTTTTGCCCGCGGCATGTAGGCGTGGTCGATCGCGCCGTCTTGGTTGAACGGCTCGACGCCCACAAGGTCGTTGAGGTAGCCAAAGACCTGCCCCGTGACATGGCCGTGCAAGTAGCGGCCAACGACATCGTTGTTGTTCGCCAAGCCGTTGGGGAAGCGCCGCGACTTCGAGTTCAGCAGGAGGCGCGACGACTCAATGTTCCCGCAGCAAACGGCAAACGCCCGCGCCTGAATCTCGGTCTCGGCCGTGCCCTCGCGCTCCACCAGGCGCACCGCCTGCACCCGGCCTTCGTCGCCGGCGAGCAGCTCGTGGGCCATCCAGCCGGTTCGAAGGTCGAGCTGTCCGCCCTCTCGAGCCTGCGGGATCGCGTGCTCGGCGGTATTGAAAATGGCCGAGACCCCGCAGCTCTGCATGCAGTGTCCGCAGTAGTGACACGGCGCGCGCCCATGACCTGGCTCGGTCGCCAGCGCCTTACGAACCGGGATCACATGAAAGTTAAACTTGCGCGACGCTCGGCGCAGGATCTTTTCCGAGCAGCGCAGCTTCATCGCCTTGATGAACTGGCCGTCGGGCAGGACTTCTAGGTTCTCTTTGCTCCCGCTGACCACCATCATTCGCTCCGCTCGGTCATAGTAGGGAGCGATCTCGTCGTAGCTGATCGGCCAGTCTTCTTCGATTCCGGCCTTCGACCATTCGCGGAAGTCATCGGCGGAGAAACGCAGCGAGACGGCGTTCCAATGGGTTGTACGTCCGCCAAGGACCCGCGCCCGAGCGATGCCGACTGGGTCGCCCAGGTGAATCAGCGGCTCCTTGGCTCGATCCACCTGCACGGACGGCACTTCCGGCGGACGACGCTCCCAGGGCCAGTCATGAGTGTGGAGCTTTGACGGGTTTCGGTACGACCCGCCCTCGATTAGTGCGACCCGCGCGCCCTTGTTGGCCAGCGCCGAGGCGAGCGTCCCGCCCGCGGCCCCGGAGCCGATCACGCAGACGTCGTAGGGCTCAGCCATTGGGAACCGGGAAGTACGAAGACTCTGTCCTGGCGTCGGTCATGATTTGGTCGATGCGGCGAACGATATCCGCATGCGCCGAAGCGATGTTGGTCTTCTCGCCGAGGTCTTTGTCCAGGTCGTAGAGCTCGATAGGCTCACCGGGGTTCAGGCGGACGCCCTTCCATTTGCCCATCCGAACCGCCTGCGCGAAACGTCTCTCGTGGAACTCCCAATAAAGATACTCGTGAGATCGCTGGTCATCGCGGCCCAGCAGCGTAGGAACCATCGAGATGCCATCCGTGTCCGCCGGCGCCGGAACGCCCGCCAGGTCCGCGCAGGTCGCCAGCACATCCCAGAACGCCCACGGCTCGTCGCTCGTCGACCCAGGCGCGATCTTCCCCGGCCAGCGGGCCAACATCGGCACACGAATTCCGCCCTCGTAGAGATCCCGCTTGATCCCGCGCAAAGGCCCGCTTGATTTGAAGAACTCCGACATGTGACCGCCCTCTTGGTGGGGCCCATTGTCGCTAGTGAAGAAGACGATCGTATTGCCGTCGATCCCTAGTTCATCGAGCTTATCGAGGATCCGCCCTACGTCGCGGTCGAGGTACTCCACCTGTGCCGCAAAACCCTTTTCCGGGTTCGGCCAATCGCGATCCGAGTAAGAGAGATAACTCGGGACCTCCATGCCATCGCCCGTCATCCGGCCCAGCTCGTTGTTCGTATGCGGAACCGCATAGGGCAAGTAGAGGAAGAACGGCATATCGTGATGGTTGTCGAGGAACTCGAGGGCCTTGTCGGTGAACAAGTCTTGCGCGAACGAGCCCCGCGCTCCACTGCGGTTTTCGCCGATGAAGCGTTCGATCTCGTTCTCCCACAAGTGTCCGGGGAAGTGATCGTGGGCGTGCCACTGGCTCAGATACCCATAAAAGTCGTCGAACCCCTGAGCGTTGGGACGCCCCAGGGTTACTGGTCCGCCAACACCCCACTTGCCGTAAAGCGCGGTGCGGTAGCCGGCGGACTTAAGCACTTCAGCGACCGTCACATCGTCGGGCTTGAGCGGCACTTCGGGGTTGCGATTCCCGCGGACCGTAGCGTGGCCCTGGTGCATGCCCGTCATCAAGGTGCAACGCGAGGGGGCGCAAACCGTGGCTCCGGCGTAGACATCGGTGCACTTGACGCCCTCGGCGGCGAGACGATCGATGTTCGGGGTCTTGAGCGTCTTCTGGCCGTAGCAGCCAAGGTCGCCATAGCCGAGGTCGTCGGCCATGATGAAAATGATGTTCGGCTGCGAGGAAGCTTGGGAGCGGGCAGCGAAGGCGCTGGCGAATAGGGCTAGCGCCTGTCGGCGGGTGAGGTTGGAGTTCGTCACGTTGGCAACCGCCATTTTATCCCATGGCGATTGAAGGCGCGCACTAATGAGCCCCGAACGCAACTGACGGGTGGGAACTATGACGCGACCAAAGACTCCGCACCCGTCACTTGCGTTCGGGGCTCATGGATGCGCGGGAGTGTTGGAGTGCTTACGGGCCGCACTCTACGCTGCTGTGCAGGCGAGCCGATTAGATCTCCGCGGCGCGCCAGGCTCGACAAATCTTGCGACGTCCGATCTTGCCCCTTCATTGCGACGCCGGCGCCTCGGAGCAGAAACCTGTCCTGCTCGAGCATCTGCCGGAAGTCCTCGGCATCCACCGGTTTTCTAGCCAAATAACCTTGTAGGTGATCGCAACCCGAATCCACCAAGAACTGCAGCTGATCGGGACTTTCCACGCCTTCGGCAACAACCATCAGCTCCAGGCTGTGCGCCATCGAGATCATCGACCGCGCCAGTGCGGCTGACTTGCTGTCGTTCGAAACGTCGTCGATGAACGACTTGTCGATCTTTAGGGTGTCGAATTGTAGCCGCCGCAGGTAGTCAAGCGACGAGTACCCGGTCCCGAAGTCATCGATCGCCGTTTGGATTCCCAGGTAGAAGAGACTATGCAGACTCGCCGGCGTTGCATCGAGACTTCCCATCAACGCTGTCTCGGTCAGCTCGAGCTGCAGCCAGCGCGGGTCGAGCCGAGTCTCGTCAAGAATCTGCCGCAGCGTCGGCGAGAACTCATCGCGACTCAACTGGCGCGCCGACAGGTTGACGGAGATCTTCACAGGACGCAACCCGGCATCTTGCCAGGCTCGGTTTTGGCGGCAGGCCTCTCGTAAGACCCACTCGCCAATCTCCCAAATCGTGCCTTGCTCTTCGGCCAGCGGTACGAACTCCGCCGGCGATACCAGCTCATCCCCACGTTGCCAGCGAACGAGCGCCTCGGCGCCGCTGATTTGTCCCCCTTCAAGAGAAATGAACGGCTGGTAGACCAGACGCAGCTGGTCTCGGTCGATCGCGAACCGAAGGTCGTTTCTCAGATTCCAGGCGCGGCTGGCGCGCTTGCGCATATCGGCATCGAAGACTTGGACCTTGCCCTTGCCCTCCGACTTGGCATGGTACATCGCGATGTCAGCATTGCGGAGCATTTCCTCCGCCTTGTGGAATTGCCGCGAGCTGACCGCGATTCCCACGCTCGCGCAAGTAACGATTTCCTGCTTCCGCAGCCGAATCGGCTTTCTCAGGACTTCTTGAATGAGCTGCGCTCTCGACGCCGCGTCGCTCTCGTCTCGGATGTTCCGCAACAGCACGACGAACTCATCGCCGCCCAATCTGGCCGCCGTTTCGTCTGGTCGGCAGACGCTTCTGAGTCTTTCCCCCACTGTCGCCAGCAGACGATCGCCCGCCAAGTGGCCAAGACTGTCGTTGATCTCTTTGAATCCATCCAGGTCGAGAAACAGCAGAGCAAAGCTGAAATCAGGCGTGCGCTCGCTTTGCTCGGAAGCTTCTCGGAGACGGTTCATCAGGCTTTGGCGGTTCGGCAGCCCGGTGAGCCGATCATGGGTCGCATCATGAAGGAGCTTTGACTCAAAGGCTTTGAGTCGACGAAGGTTCAGCTGGGAACCGACGACGCGGATCGCGGTTCCGTGGGGGTCGCGAATGACCCGGCCGCGAGTGAGCACCCAGCAGTACACCCCGTCCTTCTGGCGGATGCGGTGCTCGCACTCGAACGCAGGCTTGCGTCCGTCCAGGTGAGCGGCCATCTCCTCGATAACCGTTCCAAGCTCATGCGGATGAATCAGATTGAACCAGACATCGGGCGGACCGTTAACCTCACTCTCGGCGTAGCCCAGCATCGAAACCCAGCGGGGCGAGAACGATACCAGGTCTTCGGTCAGGTCCCAAGACCACAGAGCTTCGGTTTCGCCCCACTTCTCTAGGTCCGTCGCCGATTGCTGATGGACCTCTACGTGTGTTGTCGGCTTCTCGTTTAGGGGACTCTCTGTCTCGGCAATGCCCGCCCGAACGACTGCCAACTCGCGCGCGTGTTGCTCAGTGACGCGGCGAAAAGTAGAGAATCGCACGGCATAGATAAGCGCCGCTAGAAGGGCCCATCCGCCAATCACAGCGGCCGATCTCATGGCGTCTGGCAGGGCGAGCGCCAGCGGAACCACGACGCCGGCCCAGACGCCCATCCCGACGGCAAAGCGAGTCGGGGTCAGAAGTAGAAATCCCGCCGCCACCGCCGCAACTCCGCAGCCGGCGAGGGCGTCGGGAAAGCCGGCGTAGAGCGGCAGAGCCGCGTTGAAAAGCCCGATCCCGACGCAAAGCGACGCCCGCGTCTCGGTCTGGTTGCTGTTTAATTCCCCCGCCTTGGCCAGACTGCCCACGTAATAGAGCGTAGCGGCTGAGCAAACCGCCGTGACGGGCGCTAGGAACGCCCAGATGCTGCCTGCGTAGAGAAACGGCGTTGCGGCGGCATAGGCGAGCAGAATGGCGGACAGCAGGGGCTCGACAAACCGCAGCGAGTCGGCAATGATCCAGTCGAGCCCTTCCGCCCGCTTGTCGTCGGTGTGTTGCAATTGACTCACTTCACGCCTCGCTCCCCGCTACAGCGAGTACGCTGTTCGACGAGTCGGCGCCGGCCGGCTGGGCGGCCAACTCCGGAATCGCGGCTGGGTCCGATCTCATTCGACCCAGCAGCAAATCGTCTCGACTAAGCAGCATCTGGAATTTGTCGTGCGGCACGGGTCGGCTAGCCAGATAGCCCTGGATGTGATCACACCCCTGTGTCCTTAGGAAGTCGAGCTGAGCCCGCGTCTCGACGCCCTCGGCGACAACCTTGAGTTTCAGGCTGTGCGCCAGATTGATCATCGAGCAGATCAGCGCGGCGGCCTTCTCGTCCTCGGAGATGTCCGCTACAAACGAGGAGTCGATCTTGAGGCTTGTAAAGCTCATCCGCCGGAGGTAGCTCAGTGACGAGTAGCCGGTACCGAAGTCATCGATCGCTGTGTCGGCGCCGAGCTCGAAAAGCTGATTCAGGCTCGCTGGTGTTCCTTCGGCGCCCCCCATCAGGGCGCTCTCGGTAAGTTCGAGCTGCAGCCACCGCACGTCGAGGCCGATCCTCTCCAGGGTATTTCTCACGACCGCTGAAAAATCTTGTTGGTAGAGTTGGCGCGCCGAAAGGTTGACGGAAATCTGAATCGGGCGAAGTCCGTCTTGTTGCCAGGTCTGGTTCTGTCGGCAGGCCTGTTCCAACACCCACTCGCCAATCTCGACGATCAACCCAAGGTCCTCCGCCAACGGGATGAACTCAGCCGGCGAGATAAAGGTGTGATTGCGGCGCCAGCGTAATAGGGCTTCCGCCCCGCTGATGCGCCCGTCCCCGAGCGAGATGAACGGCTGGTAGTAGACCTCTAGCTCTTCGCGCTCCACCGCGCGGCGCAGGTCGTTCTGCAGCTCCCATTGTCGCGAGGCGCGTACGTGCATATCGGCGTTGAAGACTTGCAACCTCCCCTTCGAGCGCGACTTCGCCTGATACATGGCCAAGTCAGCGTTGCGGAGAAGGTCTTCGGGCTTACGAAACTTCGAATCGCCCAACGCGATCCCGACGCTCGCGCTGCTCACGACTTCGTGCTGGTCGATCTGAAACGGCCGGCTGATATCCCGCTGCATCCTGTCCATGCGGTCGGCGGCTTCCTTACCGTTGCGCAGCTCACGCAGCAGGATCACGAACTCGTCGCCGCCAAGTCGGCCCACCACATCGGAGCTCTCCTTGCTCGTTTCGAGCCGCTGAGCCACCTCGGCAAGCAACCGATCTCCCACTAGGTGACCCAGACTGTCGTTGATGTCTTTGAAGCGGTCAAGATCCAAGAACACCACGGCAAACTCATAGTCGGCGACCGGACGCGCTCAATTTCTTCCTCGAGCCGCCCCAGGACGTATTCGCGATTCGGTAGGCCGGTCAAGCGATCGTGGGTCGCGTCGTGGAGCAGCTGAGCCTCGTAGGTTTTCAGCCGCTTGATGTCGATCTGAGATCCAACGAAACGGTCACGGTCACCTTTGCCGCCGCGCACCATTCGTCCGCGACTCAGCACCCATCGGTAGCTCCCATCCGATTGTCGGATGCGGTGTTCTATTTCGAAGTGCTCAGCTCGTTCGTCAAAGTGCTCGCGCAACTGCCTCGTCAGCCCATCAAGATCGTTTGGGTGAATGAGGTTGAACCAGGCCTCCGGCGTAGGATCGATGCGTTCTTTCTCGTAACCAAGCATCGACATCCAGCGCGGCGAGAAGTACACTTTGTCGGTCTTGAGATCCCAGTCCAACAATCCCTCGAGCTCGCCGCGGGCTTCGAGCGAAGCGTCCGCCGAGTCGAGACTCGTGATCTCGCTCAAGTGCTCCCGATGTAGCGTCTGTAACTGCGCATACGAGCCGTGTGCACCGCCACCGAGATTGCGGCCGAGGCAAACAGCGCCACGCCAAACTGGAACCACTCGTGCGTCGGCGCCACCAATTCAGACACCGCCATCCACCCGAGCAACGTGGCCGCGAGTACCACCAGCAGCCAGCGAAGCGAGAGGAAGGTGCATCCCGCCGCCATTGACAGCACGATCAATGCGGTCGTTTTTCCGCCGTCCGGCATCAAGACCATGTGCAACAGGCTGTTGAGCAGCCCGCCCATCGCCACCCCCGCCGCTACCGCATGAGCCTTGGCAACCGGGATTCGGCCTCTCCGCAGCGCGCTGCGAAGGAAGATGTGGCCCGCCGCCGACACCGCCGCCGTAAGCGCAAGAGCCATGGCGGCGCCCGCGTCGGTTGACAGCATCGCCAAGCTCAGCGCGCTGTAGAGCACATAGAGCGCGGCTAAACCCGGCAGAAGAGTCTCGATCGTTTCGAGAACGACTGCATTGAAACGCGAACGGAGCTCTTCCGGGTCATTCCCATCCCTGGTTGGGTCCTGTACCGGATCTGTCGACACTTCGGGCAGTCCTTACCACCTCGAAAGTATCTTGGTTTCGTCTTGTCGGCTATAAGAGTTCCGCCGCAGTTGGCGCTGAGTACGGCGGCCATATGACCCTAGGAGAAAGGTCATATATCGCGACGGATTGTAGGGGCTTGGCAGCCCGGAGCCGTGACCGAAAGGGAGCGGTTTCGCAACTTCGGCAACCGCTTGCTGACGCGCGCGGCTCCGGTGTCACCGCAAGCCTGAATCGTTGTTCAGGCCGCCGGGGCTAGTCGGAATGAGCCGCGGCGTCGCGCAAGCGCGCGCGCTCCTCCAGAATCGCGGCGTATTTCGTCTGCTGGCCGGGAGTCAAAATCGCCATAATGCGCTCGGCGCGCTCCTGCCGGATAGCGCCGAATTCGGGCTCCATCGCGTCTCTGACGGCGCCCCAGCGCTCGCCGATCTGGTCGAGGATCATCAGGATCTCCGACTCTTGATCATCGTCAAGGTTCAGCTGCGCGTCGAGCGTCGCAATTAAGCGAGAACGATACTCAGTGGCGGTCAAGGGAGTGCAGGGCTTATCATCCGCCTCGGCGACTTGCGCCGAGTAAAACTGGTTCACCGAAAAGCCAAGCGCTCCGCCCGCCAAGAACACGAGTCCGAGGTATAAGGCGGCGATCCTGGAAGACCGTGGTGTCATCGGCGATATCCAGCCAAGGTCCAAAGAGCGTTATCATGCTCATCCATCGAGTCAAGGGTCAGCGCGTCGACGTAGCTATTCTGCAGCAGCGCGGGTTCGGGACGCGCCTGTTGTTGCACCCTCAGCGAAACCGAGAGCAAAATTGCGGCGGCGGCGCCGGCAGCGGCAAGCCGCGGCGACCAGGCCCGAATCAGCCCAAGCCAGCCCACCGGCCGGCTTTGTTCGATCTTCGCCCAAAGGTTCGGCATGAAATTCGGTGAAGCCTCCATCTCGCCGAATGTCTGTCGATAGGCCGCGAACAGGCGGTCGAGCTGCTCTTCCGCGCTCAATAACCAGCCGGCTTGGCGACTCTCACCGATCCTTGCCCAGATGGCAGGCAAGAAGTTCGGCGAGGCTTCAACTTGTTCAAACGTCTGACGATAAGCGGCGAACAAACGATCAAGTCGGCCCTCGGCAGCGCCTAGCCGATCTGTCTGCTGACTCTCATCAATCCGCGCCCACACGCCCGGCAGGAAGTCCGGCGAGGAGTCCACCTCGTCAAAGCTTTCACGATAAGCCGCGAACAGCTTGTCCAGTGGCGCCGTGTTGTCGATCCCGGCTGTGTTCTTCATCCGGCTCTCCGTCGCGGATCCTATCAGATCTTGCCCTGCTCTTTCAGCGTCTCGTAAGCTCGCAACGCTCGTTTTCGAGCCCGAAACAGTCTCACCTTGAGGGCGTTTTCATTGACTTCGTAGATCTTCGATAGCTCCCTGAGCGATAACCCTTGCACTTCCTTGAGCGTTAGCAGAATCCGGTCTTCCGGGGAAACCTGATCGAGCAGGTAATCCATGAACTCCCGGACCTCGGCCTTTGATCGCTCTTCCCAACTCTTCTTTCCACTCTCCGCCGCGTCGGCCGCGGCCACCTGCTCCTCGCTGAGGTCCGCCATCCGCACATCGATCGACCGCCGCTTCTTGCGGAGGTAGTCGTATGCAGCGTTGACCGTCAGCCGATACAGCCAAGGCTCGAACACCTCAACCGTCCGCAATTGATCGAGCGAGTGATACAACCGAACGAATACGTCCTGGCTTACGTCCTCGACATCGTCGCTGCGGCCGATCAACCGGTAGATCGTCCCAAGAATCCGCTTGCGATAGGCCTTGACCAGAGCATTGAACGACTCCGGGTCGCCGCCTTTCGCTTTCTCGATAATCTCGGGTTCGACCAGCATCGGGCTTATGGGGAACTTTCCCCGCCGAAACCGGCGAACAAACCTTTTACTGTTGTCATAGAAGTAGGCGCGGGGGCAGAGATATAGGTTACGACACTGCGGCCGCGGCGATCCGTCGCAGAGCCTTTGCAGGGGCGCGACATGTCGCGCCCCTGGAGTTTCTACATATTTTACCCGTCAGCGGCGGCGCCGAAGGCCTGCCAGGAGGGTTTGAGCCCCAGCGGAGCCAGCAAATCGGGGTTTTCGACCATTTCTTTCCGCAACAGCGCCACCAGATCCAGACAAGAAGGCCTCTTTGCCTTTTTCCTCCATTTCGGCAGCGGCGCATAGGCCTCTCCGCGCCCCGGACCATACGCCAGCAACGACGCCAGCAGCAAAGCGCTGTACGCCGCCACCGCCAATACCGGTTGCTTCGGGACCGCCGTCTCGCTCCATAACTGCGCCTGTCCCACGCCCAACGTGTCCTTCTCTTCGCGGTGGTTCACCTCGATCTGCCAACGGTCGAAATAGATCTGCAACAGCTCGCGCGCCTGGCTGGCGAGGTCCGTCGTGAGTAGATACGCCGGCTGGCGGTAGTACATCTTGCTCGAAAGGCGCTTGCTATAGGGGGTCGGCGCGACCACCAACAAACGCAACGGCGTGCGCCGCGCCCCGCCCTGCCAGTACACCTCGTTGACCTCTTTATAACGGATCTTGCGGCGCTTGCCGCCGTAGAATAGCTTGGTCGTTTTCCAGACGATCGTCTCGTCGCGGCGCACCTGTTCGGGGCGGAACTTTTCGACCCCATAGAAGCGTCGCGAGCCGGTCGGCGCGGCTTTGCACAGCACAGCGTCCAGGCGCGTGCGAGCGATGAGCTCGGTGCGATCGCGCGGCGCCAGGAAAACGGTGCGGTTGCTGAAACTGCCGTCAAGCGACAACACCATCTTCTTGGCGATCCCGCCGGCGGCATCCAGCGCAGCCCGCAGCGGCGCCATCATGTCGACTAAACGTTGCGAGATGCGACAGCGCTTGCGCGCTTGTTCGTACTGCTCTCGCTCGGCGTCGCCGGCGCGTTTGCCGGGACGCTTGGGAACCGGCGCACATTCAAAACGCACCGGCAAGGCCCGCGCGCCGGTCTTGCCGCCGCGATCGAAGGGAACCAACAACGACGCTTGCAAGTAGCGCAACCCCAGCATCAAGTTCGCGTGAAACGGCGGCGAGAGCGGATCGTGTTGATAAAACGCCTGCTTGATCCTACGCCCCGTCTTGCGCAAGCGCGTGTCGTCGATCGCCACGCCCACCAACCGTGAGCGGCAAAACCCCAAGGCGCGCTTCCACACCGGCGCGAACAACTCTTGCGGACGCCACTTGCAGCGCTCGTGCAAAAAATAGTCCGCGCTCCAGCTGTTTTGCTCGCCGCCGTTGGTCCAAATAATGCGCGAAAGCGTGCGGCGGCCCAGGCAAACCAGGCCTCCCAGGCCTTGGCGCACCGCGCGTCGATGCGTGCGTTGCTGGGGAAAGGCGCGCCTCCAATCAGCGCTGATCGACAGGAACTGAGGAAGCAGCATGGGAACCTCCAGGGGACAGCTAATCCGGGCCGCGTAGCTAATCCGGGCTACGCAGCGCGAAAGTGTTCTTCGCGGTGCGCACAAAACGGTCGCCGCGAGCGATCTTCTTCGACAGCGCCGAGACGAGGCTTTCGCGGTCAACCGCACGGGAAAACCTGGCCTGAATGCCCTCGATCAACTCCGCGATATGCAGCGGACGCTCGGCGCCGGCGAGTATGTCATGGGCCATATCGACCTGAGACATACCTTGAGGCGAAGGGCGCTTGGGCCGGGGAGGGGGTTTCGATCGCAGCCGACGAACGGCGCGCAGCTGAGCATCGAGGGCTGATTCTAGGGTTTCCAGAAGAGTATCGCGGAGATCGTCGGGCATAGGCAGCGGCGCCGAGCGGGCCAAGAACAGAATAGCTCAATCCTGTCGGTATGTCAATAACCATCTACCGACCTACCTCAACCATGGCCCTCCCCGTCCACAAATGTAGAAACTCCAGACCCCGGGATGAATCCCGGGGCTATGATTGTTCGGCCAAGCGCCGCCAGCAGTCACAAATTTGTCGCGCACCCGTAAAAAGAGGCGTGGCCTCTGTGTCGAAGCTCAGAACACGATCGGAGGCAAGAGACGAGTTGACGATGTCGGTCGCCGCTGCTGGTAACGACGCATCCCCGTAGGAGCGGCCTAGCCCGCGCGTGAGATTCGCCCGCGGCGCGGCGCTGGCCAAGTCTTCGGCTTGCAGCTCAAGGCCCGGCAGGCGGGGGAATCTGCCCCAACCTTCGAAAATGACCTGCGACCGGGTGCGCGACATATCTATCGGCCTGGCCCGAAGGGCCCGGCGAGCGCCGCTTCACCCATGGCGTGGTAAAATCACTTTTCTCGTTTTGCTATTAATCTCCTCGGCGCTGCTTTTCCGCCATTTACGACCGGTTTTCGGAGCGGTTGGACTACTCTTGCTTGCGTCGGCCGAAGGAGCCGCTCAGCCCAAGCAGCAACGCCCGCAAAAGGAGCGGGCCGCCAGCGATTTCGCGGCCAGTGAGTTTCTCGTTTCGCGCGTCGCCGCAAAGTCGGGGCGTCCGGCGGCCCTCCAAATCCCGAGGCTGCTGACGGCGCCGGGCGCCGTAATGACCGCACCGGATGGCCGCGACGCCGCTGACATCGCGCTGGACTTTCTGCGTGGCCAGTCTCACCTGTTTGGCTTGAACACATCCGACATCGAGGGGTTCAGAGTCTCTTCTCGCGCGATGGCCGGCTCGCTTGAAGTGGTGAGGCTACAGCAGTTTCACGAGAGCGTACCCGTCCTGCGCGGTCAAGTTCGAGTCGCGGTGGATCGTCAAGGCCAAGTCGCCTTGGCTGGCGCGGACGACGTCATCCCCGCTCTAGCGCTCGGCGTTGTTCCTACTGTGTCGGCGGCGGAGGCGCTTCAGGTCGCTGGTCGATCCGTCGGGTTCGAGCTCGCCGACGGCGTCACCCCGCAACTCATCATCGTTCCGTCCAACGGCAGAGGGCGGCTGGCGTGGCGGATGTTCCCCGAGGGCGAATCGATGCGGTTTGAAGTTCACATCGGCGCCGACGAACCTGACGTCCTGCTACGCCGGGGCCTTAGCGTGGACATGGGATCGGCGCGTGTGTGGAGAGACAGCCCCCTAAACGGAGACCGCGAGCTGGTTGTATTCCCCGAAGGCTGGTTGCCGCCCACCAGCACAGTGACCAGGGGCAACAACGCGGACGCCTTCCTCGACACCGACGGCAACTTACGCGCCGACAACGCCGACGCCCCAGGACTGACCGGCGGACGCGCGACGAGCGAAACCCAGACATTCGACTTCCCCGCCGGGACGGGCTTCGAATCGCCCGAGCCGTTTCAAGCCGCGTCGGTGACGAGCGCCTTCTACTGGGCCAACCTCGCGCACGACCATTTCTACGAGCTCGGCTTCAGAGAGGCTGACGGCAACTTCCAACAGGACAACTTCGGCCGCGGCGGCGCGGGCTCGGACGAGATCAGCGTGAGCGTCCACAACTTCCGGTCGCGCAACAACGCATCGTTCATGCTCGCCCCCGAGGGCCAGCACGGCACGATTCGAGTGGGGCTGTTCTTCAAGGAGAACGATGTCCGCGATGGCGCGTTGTCGGGCGACCTGATGATCCACGAGTACGCTCACGGCGTCACCTCACGACTGGTCGGCGGTCCCGATAGCATCAGCTGCCTCGCCGGCCCGCAAGAGGCCGCGCTTTCTGAAGGCTGGTCCGACTACTTTGCGATCAGTTTCTTCAATGACCCGGTAGCGGGAGAGTACGAGGGCGCGGACATCGTGGCGGGGGTGCGCCGGTTCCCGTACGACCAGAATCCGATGGACTACAGCGACCTCGGCGAGACCCTCTTCGAGGAGCACGACGACGGCGAGATCTTCGCGGCCGCACTGTGGGATTTGCGAGAGGCGATTGGCGGGCCGGCCGCCGAGCAACTGGTCGTCGACAGCCTCAAGCTGGCGCCTTGCGACCCGTCATTCATTGACGCCCGCGACGCAATGCTCGCCGTGGACCTTGCCGCCGGCTCACCCAATCGAGGGGCGATCTGGACGGCCTTCGCGCGCCGCGGCATGGGGTTCAGCGCCAGGGGTGATACTTTCGCGGCGGGCTACCAGACGCTGTTCGACTCGGCCTTCGACTTGCCGCCCGACCTTGATGCGGTGAACCGGCCGGCGCGGATTCGCAGTCGCCCGGAAGATCCGGCAGCGCTCGGCGAGCCCTTTCGCTACCGCGTCGACGGCTTCGACGCCGAGGGAGATCCGATTCGCTACTCGCTACTGGATGGGCCGGAAGGGGCGGCGGTCGACGCAGCGTCGGGCGAGCTGACCTGGACAGGCAATTTCACCGGAGCGCGCTTCCAGATCGGGCTCGACGACGGCCGGGGCGGCGAGTCGACTCATGGATTCCTCTTGCGGTCGCTGTCAACTTTGACGACCGGCGCGCCGGTTACCATCGACGGACCCGAGGATAGCATCGGGCTCGCCAGCTTCATCGTGCCGATCGGAGCGCCCCTGCTCCAGGTCACGCTACGAGGGGACAACGGCGACCCCGACGTTCGGCTGTTCGATCCCGGCTTTGAGTTGATCGAATCGTTCGAGCTCGGCGCCAACGAGACGATTACGGTTGCCGATCCTGACCCCGGTCTGTGGTTTGTGGCGGTTGACGGACTGACGGCCTACGAAAACACGACCCTGCTGGCTGAGCTTCCCGCGATCGCACAGTTGGCTCTCGATGAGCCGGTCGTCGATCTAGCGGGGGCCGAGACGAGCGAGCGGTTCTTCAGAATCGACGTGCCCGCCCGAGCGCCTCAGCTCGTCGTCACGCTGGCCAAAGGTCAAGGGGACCCTGACATCTTCCTTCAGCCGGCGGCGGCTCCCTTGTGCGGCTTCGGCTCCAACAACCAGAGGGACGCCGGCAATTGCGGAGAGGCGCAGGGCAGGGCCGTCGGTCCCTTTGAGAGGGTCGTGATCGAAAACCCCGAGCCGGGTGCATGGTTCATCGCCATCGTCGGATTTCAAGCGTACTCGGGCGTGCGGCTCGAGGCGTCGCTCGACTCCTCGACGACGGTGTTGAATGCGGCCGTCGACGGGGCCGGCTTTACCGCCGCGATCGGGATTGGGGGCGTCGCGACGGTCTTTGGAGACAACTTCGCCGATCGGCTGTTGTTCGCCGGCGCGGTGCCGCTGCCGCGCGAGTTGGGCGGGGTTCAGGTCATTGTCGATGGCCTGGCGGCGCCGCTTTTCTCGCTCAACCGCACTCAGATCAATTTCCAAATCCCCTTGGAGACGATCGCGGGCCCAACGAACATCCAAGTCTATTCCGCCGGCGGATTGAGTCCTTCGATCGTCGCCGACGTCCGGCTACTCGCCCCGCAAATTTTCAGCTACGCTCGGCCCGATGGCGTTGTGGATCCGGTGATCGCGCACGCCGACGGGTCGCTGGTGACGCCGGAGAATCCAGCCCGGCCAGGCGAGACCGTCATCGTCTACTTGACTGGAATGGCGCTCGTCAACAATCTGCCCGGAACAGGGGAGGCCGGGCCGGCGGGTCCCTTGGCGACATCGTTGATCCCGGCGGAGGCGAGCGCCGGAGGCATTGCCGGGACAACGACCTTCGCCGGGTTGGCGCCGGGATTCGTGGGCGTCCTCCAGGTGAACATTCGATTGCCGGATAATCTTGCGCGGGGCGCTCGGGTGGACTTCTCAATTCGCTTTGGCAATACAGCGACGGCGACGGTCGGGTTGTCGACGGCTCCGTAGGTTAAGCGAGCCGATTGGGTTCCGGAGCCCCGTCAGGGGCGGTGCAAGCAGCAGCCCACAGCGGAAGCTGTGGGTGAAAGAAGACCGGCCCGTCCTTTTTTCCGCCTCCGAGCCTTTGTTTTCACGCCTTTGGCGCGAAAACAAAGGCTCGGAGGCGTTGGAGAGCGCCGTCAATCAAACCTCGGGCTCCCGCCCGAGGCTGTTACTTGCCTCGCCCCTCCGGGGCTGAAGCAGCAAACCTTCCGCTGGTTATGTCTGCTGGCGGCTTGAAATCTGAGAGCAAAATCCTCAGACCGGCTGCGAACACTTAAAATCGTAGATCTTGCCCCCCGACCGGCAGCGCATCTCAAGGCCCGGACGATTCTTGGGCGAACACTTAAAATCGTAGATGGGGAAAGGGCGAACACTTAAAATCGTAGATCTTGCCCCCCGACCGGCAGCGCATCTCAAGGCCCGGACGATTCTTGTTGATCGCCTGGCTCGTCGCGTCCGCCTACTCCGCGCTGACGATGTACGGCTTCTACCAGGAGGACGAAGTCGGGCAAATCACCGCCTTCTTTCTTCAGAAGGCCGGAGTGCTGTCGAGCGACGAGCTTCCCTGGGAGTTTCATGACGCCGTGCGGCCTTGGTTCCAACCGGCGATCTACTACGCGCTATTCCATTCGATGGTCGACCAGGACGGATACAATCACCTGCTCTTCGAACGTTCAGCCTATCTGCTCTCTTTCCTGCTGGTCTGCGGCGGCGTGGTTGGGTTCGCGGCTCTGCTTTTTGAGAAGGGCGACTCTAACGTTAGGATTCGCTGGTTGGCGATCGCCGCGGCGACCTGCCC
The DNA here is from genome assembly GCA_965247515.1 of Bryobacterales bacterium. Taxonomy (GTDB): domain Bacteria; phylum Acidobacteriota; class Terriglobia; order Bryobacterales; family UBA6623. The sequence continues at coordinate 6,270,370 of OZ252029.1, forward strand.
CTGGTTCTTGCCGAGCTTTCTGTTAAGGCATTCCTCAGAGGCTCTGGCGGCGGTTCTGCTGATTCTCTTCATCCTCGCCTGGGAGAGGAGCGAACGCGAGCCCGGCCTGAGATGCGTCTTGGCGGGAGGCTTGGCCGCCCTCGCATTCTGGGTTCGCTTCCACACCGGATTTTTCCTTGTGGGCTGGTTCGTGTCTAGGGTGACCTGGCACGACCGCAAGGGTATCGGGCGCCGGCTGTTCGAAGCTGGAGTCGGCTTCGCCTTGGTCTGCCTCTTGATGCTGACTCTGGATTGGTGGGGCTACGGCCGTTTCGAGCTAACGCCACTGAACTATTTTCGCGAGCAAGTGCTCCACGGAAGGGCCAGCACGTTCGGGACCTCAGGCCCCTTTTGGTACTTCGTCCAAGGGAGTCTGACGCTATTGAACCCCTTGTTCTTCGTCTGGCTAGCGCTGGCAATCCGCCGCGGCTGGCACGACCGTCTCTCGCGGACGGTCTCATCGGGAGCGATGTTTTTCCTGATGGCGCACCTGCTGACGCCGCATAAAGAGCTTCGCTTCCTCATCCCGATTCTTCCCCTAGCCATCCTGCTGATCGCTAGAGACTTCCTCGCCGAGCGGCCCCGGCGATGGACGGCGCACCCGGCCTATCTGCGGGTCGTTGTCGGGCTCAACGTCGCGGCGTTCCTGCTATTCGCGGCGATGGGAACTAAGGGCCCGAGGCATCAGATCGAATATGCGCTATGGGCGATAGAGCGGCCCGCGACCGTGCTCTCAGCGACAAACCTCTTTCAACACTTCGATCGCGAGGTCGAACCCTCTCCCTTCTTCGACGATCAGCCGAAAACCCAACGGCTCAACGCCCGCTTTCGCAAGCCAGCCGACCTTCAGTACGTCTACACCCCTCCCGACCGATTCGTGGAAGCCTGCGCTTCCGAACCCGACGCGTACGCCTTGATCACGAGCGGCCAGGCCGGAGACGGCAAGCCCTGGATCGACGATCGGAGCCTTCAACCCGAGTCGCAGTTCCCGCCGGCGTGGGCCGCCGGCTTGCTATCGCGCACGCGGACCTGGCGCTACAAGCTGATGCTTTGCGCGAATGTCGGCCTCTGATTGCCGCGGGGAGCCCGGCGTGGCAACGCCGCTGGGTGCACGACAAATTTGTGATGTCAGCCGCCGCCCACCGGGTCCGTGAAAGAGAGATGGGCGCTTGACGTCGCGCACGGCAAGGCCGTCCGAGGGCCCCACACTTACGTATGGGCACGTGATCGGCGACGGACCAATCACGTGGAGACCCGTGAGTACCTCGGTCGTCACTTTCTGTGCAAACATGGCAGAATTTGTGACAGTGGCAGCGCCTGGAGCCGCGACCGGAAGGGAGCGGTTGCTAGAGTAGGCAACCAATCGTCGCGCTCTCTAGCAACCGCTCCCTTCCGGTCGCGGCTCCAGGATCGCGGCCTGCCGGATGAGCCTTCTTGGTTCCCGGTCGTCCGGGCGAGAGGCTCGCTCCGCGCGGGCATGGCGCAGGCCTCCACGCCACATCTTGGCCCTAAACCACCGGCCGGTGGATTTCAACCGTTTGCGCGAATCGAGCGCCCACAGCAAACGCTTGATTTACAATGATTTAACGAAGATCAACAAACGGACCGTCAATTGCATTTATGGTTGGTAGCGGATGACCGCTGAGACATCGTAAAGGAGGGCCGTATGCACACTCGAACCTGGACAAGTTGGCTTTTCGCCGCTTTGCTCATGTGGGTCCCGCCCGGGGCGTTCGCTCAATCGAGCGATTCCGGCCCGGCCCTCGGCGTTGCGCGCATCAGCCTGATCAACGGCGACGTCACCACACAACGTGGCGGCGACGGCGACTGGGTCAAGGCCGGCGTCAATACTCCGCTGATTGAAGGCGACACCATCCAGACCGGCCCCGGCTCGCGCGCCGAGGTCCAGCTCGACTATTCCAACCTGATCCGGCTCGACGGCGCCACGGAGGTTGAGGTCTCCGAGCTGGCGAATCGCAAGTTTCGGGTGCGCCTGATCGAGGGCCGCATTACCTATAGCGAACTACGCAACGGCGAGGCCGATGTCGATATCGAGACGCCTCATATCGCGGTTCGTCCGGCCAAGAACGGCCGCTACGAAATTGAAGCCCGCTACAACGAAACGACCGTCCAGGTCCGCAAGGGCGAGGCTGAAGTGGTCTCCTCGGAGGGGATCGAAGTCGTACGCAGCGGCAAGCTCATGCGGGTCCGCGACGAAGGTCAGGGACTCGAGTTCCGCCTAACCAGCGCCGAACCACGCGGCGAATGGGACGACTGGAATCGACGCCGCGATGATCGTCTCAACAAGTCAGAATCTTACCGCTACGTCAGCAGCAGCATCTCCGGCGCTCACGAGCTAGACGAGTACGGCGACTGGCGCTACGTCTCCGGCTACGGCAACGTCTGGTACCCGCAAGTGGCTTCAGGTTGGGCGCCCTACCGCAACGGGCGCTGGTCTTACATCGACTACTACGGCTGGAACTGGATTGGCTACGAGCCCTGGGGCTGGGCGCCCTATCACTACGGGCGCTGGTTCCACAACGCGAGCTACGGCTGGGGCTGGTACCCCGGCAGGTATCGCTACCGCCACTCCTGGCGGCCCGCGCTGGTCTCTTTCTTCGGGTACGGCGGCCGCGGCTTCAGCCTCGGCGTAGGGCTCGGCTACGGGAGCCTGTACTCGCAGATCGGCTGGTGCCCGCTGGCGCCGGGCGAAGCCTACTACCCCTGGTACGGCCGGGGCGGCGGGAATTCGATCAACAATACGACGATCATCAACAACACGAACATCTACAACACCTTCCGCAACGCACGGACGCACAACGGAGTCACCGTGGTCGACGCCCAAGGCTTCTCGCAAGGCCAGATGAATAACGTCAGCAGCGTGCGCGGCGTCGAGCTGCAACGCGCGACGTCGATACGCGGACAGATTCCGGTGGTGCCGTCGCGCAGCAGCCAGGGAACGGTTGTTCGAAACGCCGCCGCTCGGTCGGCCACGGCAAGGGCCGCGGTAACATCTGGCGGAGTGACCCGCGCCAACGCCGCGCGGAGCGGGGTCCGGAGTAGGGCCGCGCGCGGGAGCTTCGACCAGCAGAGGGCACAGGCGACCGGCCTGGTGCGGAGCCTCGACCGGCCATCGGCTGGCGTTCGCACGGCGGGCACGCGGGCTTCAGGCGCCGGGACCGGTACGGTTTCGGCCGCCGGCGTCCGCACCAGCCCGACGCGGTCAAGAGCTGGAGCCGCTTCGGCCGGCGTTCGCGGAGGAACCCGCGCAACAACTCAGCCGAGCGCGCGCGCCGGCGTTCGTCCGAGCACAACGACACGCACGACGACACGAAGCGACGCCGGGTGGAGACGCTTCGAGTCCACCCGCACGGGCTCGGATGCAGTGGTCGTCCTACGGGGCCGCACCGGGGCTACGACGGCGAGGACTCCTAGCGGCGGGGTCCGCTCCGGAACCTCGACTTCCCGGGCCGCGCCTTCGCGCACTTCACCGTCGCGCTCGCGCTCTGGGTCGGCGAATTCGGGAATCATTCCTCGAACCAGCCGCGTTGGCGTGAGAAGAGGCCCGTCGGCCTCGAGCTCCAGCTCGCGCTTCCCGACTCGGTCTACTTCGCGTGTTCCAAGCGCACGGTCGAATCCCAGCCGCTCCCAGGGCGCAATCGGGAGGGCGAGCAGCAGTCGCTCTTCGTCGAGCCGGATACCGTCGGCTTCGCGGGCGCCGTCAAGCTCCTCGCGGTCGAGCTCGCGGATCCCAACCGCTAGGTCCGCGCCAAGTCGCTCACGGTCGTCCTCACAGGTCTACCGCGGATCGCGCGGCGGCAGCTCCCCCTCGTCTCGGTCGGAAGGCTACGGCGGAAGCGCCCGTAGCGCACCAAGCCGCGCACCGAGCCGGGCTCCCAGCGTCAGAAGCGCGCCTTCGCGCTCCAGCGGCGGGTTCGGCGGAGGCGCACGCTCGGCGCCGTCACGGGCGCCCAGCCGCAGCCCCTCGGGCGGAACGCGGTCGGCCCCAAGCCGCTCACGCAGCCGCTAGACCGTCGGGCGTAGCACACGGAACCCGCTCCCTTGCGGTCGCGGCTCTGACGCCCGGTCTCATGCATGGGGTCGCGACGTCAGAGCCGCGACCGCAAGGGAGCGGGTTCCGTGTGCTACCCTAGCGGCTCCGCGGGTTTCCCTGAATGAACAAGAGCCGCCTTTTCCTTGCCAGTTGCGTCGCCCTAGTCACGACGTCGATGGTCTTCTCCATCCGCGGCGACATTCTCGACGCGCTTGGCGCTGACTTTAACCTCAACAACGAACAGATCGGTCAAGTGCTCTCGCCCGCGTTCTGGGGATTCACGGTCTCGATCTTACTCGGCGGTTCGTTAGTCGACTTCTTTGGCATGCGCAGGCTCTTGTTCTTGTCGGGGTTCGGGTATATCGGCGCCGTGCTGGCCATTATCGTCGCCCCGACGCCTGACGGCCCCGTAGCGGGGCTGTTTCAGCATACGGGCGTGATCATCCTTTACCTGTCGATGCTGGCGCTGGGCCTTTCCCAGGGATTGGTCGAGGGTGTGATCAACCCGCTCTGCTCGACCCTCTACCCGGAAGACAAGACCCGCCGGCTGAACATCCTGCACGCCTGGTGGCCCGGCGGGTTGATCATCGGCGGACTGCTGGCCTTCGCGATCACCAAAGCGATTGGACTCGACGGGGATGTCTCGGCGGCGACGGCGACCTTCGGCTGGCAACTCAAGCTCACGACGATCCTCGTGGCCGCGCTGGCTTACCTCGCTATAGCGCGCGGGCAGCATTTTCCCGCAACCGAACGCGTCGCGGCCGGCGTATCGAACAGCGAGATGCTGCGCGAGGTCTTCCGGCCGATGTTCCTGTTGCTATGGGCCTGCATGTGGATGACGGCCTCGACCGAGCTCGCGCCCGATCAGTGGGTTGCGTCGTTGGTCACGAACTTGACGGGGATGCAGGGCATCCTGCTGCTGGTCTACACCGCCGGGATCATGTTCACGCTGCGGTTCTTTGCCGGCGGCGTCGCCAAGCGCTTCTCGCCATTCGCGGTGCTCACGGTTTCAGCGATCCTGTCAGCGATTGGACTTTATCAGCTCGGTGCCGCAACGACGACAATTGACGCCTTCATGGCTGCCACGATCTTTGGCGTCGGCAAGACCTACTTCTGGCCGGTGATGCTTGGGCTGACCGCTGAGCTGTTCCCCAAGGGCGGGGCGCTCGCGCTGGCGATCATGGGCGGAACGGGCAACTTGTCGATCGCGTTTATTCTGCCGGTCATCGGCCGCTGGTACGACACCGAAGGAGCGGCGGCGGCATTCCAGTATGTCGCGCGACTGCCGATCGTACTGACGTTCATCTTCGCCGGGCTGTACTTGTATTTCCGTGCGAAGGGCGGGTACAAAGCGGTGAAACTAAGTTAGCAGTCGCTATGATCATCCGCGCTCGCCAAGTTCGGTCTCGAGCCGCGTGAGTCGGTTATCGAGTTCCGTGAACTTGTGCAGCAGCTCGCTATGATTCTTCGCCATTTCGGCGCGCATGCCGTCTCTAAGATCACCCAAACGGTTGTCAACCATCCGGTGAAGGTCGTTCATCCGATTGTTGAGATCTTCGAAGCGCGAGTTGATGACCCGGCTATTGAATAGAAGCCCGATCAGGACGACGCCCACCGATACCACCGGCCCGATTGTCACCGCCAAGAATTGCAGGTCGGTCATTGCCTAACCTGATGGTATCACCGCCCTTGCAGGGAGCCCGGCGTAGCAACGGCGGGTACAGAGTTTGCTTGGGCGTATGTGGCTTCGGTTAGCGACATACGTAAGCATTGGCGCTGTGCCGGGCGTTGCTACGCTGGGCCGGCTCACGGGGTCCGTTAGGCTCGGCCAGCGGAGTGCCAACGGTTCAATTCGTCCGAGCAGCAGCGCTTTCGCGTTCGTAAAGGACGGCAAGCTCCACTCGGCTGCTGACCTGCAGCTTGTCGAACACGTGACGCAGATGGTTGCGCACCGTGTGTTCTGAGATTCCGAGATCCTGGGCCACGTCGCGGTACCTGCGGCCTTGCGCGACGAGCGTTGCCACTTGCTGCTCTCGGTTCGTGAGCTCGTTGAGGCCCCGAGCGGCGTGGCGGGCTTCCAAGTTGGCCGCTCGCTCGTAGGCGCCGCGGACTTCCGGGTCGAACCATCGGACTCCTTCGACCACGGATAGGATCGCTTCGTTGAGGAACCGCACCGGAGCCCGTTTGCCGATAACGGCGAGCGCGCCGAGCTTTAAAGCCTTATGAACGGCTTCGGGTGAACAGTCCTCCGTCAGCGCCACGGTCTTCACCACGAGTTTTTCGGACTGGATGCGGCCGAGCGCCTGATATCCGTCGATGCCGGGCATTTCCAAATCGAGGACGAGGATGTCGGGCTTGTATTCGATGACCGCCGGAACAACGGCGACGCCGCCGCCGGCTTGGCCGACCACCTCGAAACGTGGATTCTCTTCAAGCAACAGCTGCAGACCGAATCGCACGACCGCGTGATCGTCGGCGATGACAATGCGCAGCCGAGGATGGCTTGAGTGGTCCGCCACTAGTTACTTCCCGGCGCAAAACGCCCGCCTAAGTCCCGCATTTTCAGTGCCGGCTTGTCGCGCAAGCGTCCCGAACGCACATTTTCTATAGGAGTTTCAGGCCTATTTATGCTATAATAAGCCATGACCACACGGCGCCGCCCCCAACGCTGCCTCTTCGAGCCCCTCTTCCCCGAAGATCCCCTCGATCTCTACGAGCCCTGGATGCGTCACGCCGACCGCCTGCTCGACGACGATCAGCTGCTCGACACCGTCTATGACGCCCTCGGCAGCCGCCATCCTCAATCGCGCCGCACAGGCCGCCCGGCCACTCCCGCCGAGGTCGTCTTGCGCCTGCTCATCCTCAAACACGTGCGCAATTGGAGCTTCGATGTGCTGGAACGCGAAGTGCGCGCCAACGTTGTCTATCGCCACTTCAGCCGCATCGGGTTCGACAAAGTTCCCGACGCCAAGACCCTGGGGCGCATCGCCCGCGCGCTCGGGCCCGAGGTGATCGCGCAGTTGCACGAACGTTTGATCGAGCTGGCGCGCGAAGAGCGTGTGGTGACCGGCCGCAAGTTGCGCATCGATACGACGGTGGTCGAAACCAACGTGCATTACCCGACCGATTCGAGCTTGCTCAACGACGGCCTACGCGTGCTCACGCGGACGATGCGCAAGATCGAAGAGGCCGCCGACCACGCCGGCGAGAGGTTGCGCAACCGCCTGCGCAGCGTGCGCAAGATCGTGATGCAGATTGGCCGCAGTGCGCGCTCCGAGCAAGGCGCCGAAAAACGCCGCACGCTCTATTCCAAGCTGCTCGAGACCGGCGGGCGCGTGGTGGCGCAGGCGCGGCGCTTTGCGGCCGAAGTCGCAAGCGGCGTCAAGCGGTCGGCCGAACCGCTGGGCGATGCGTTGCTCCAAGGCTTGCGGAAACAACTCGAAACCATGCTCGATCGCGTCGAACGAGTGCGGCGGCAGACCAAGCAGCGGGTGTTCGGCGGCGACAAGCATGTGCCGGACAAGCTGCTGAGCGTCTTCGAACCAACGACGGAAGTGATTCGCAAAGGCAAGTCGGGCAAGCCGAACGAGTTTGGCAAGATGCTGAAGGTGCAAGAAGCGGAGAATCAGATCGTTACCTCCTATGACGTGTATGAAGAGCGGCCGGACGACCGCGCGATCTTGCTGCACGCGGTCGCAGAACACGAGCGGCGCTTAGGACGCACGCCGCGCCTGGTGGCGGCGGACGCGGGCTTTTCCTCGGCGGCCAACGAGCAGGCCTTGGAGCGGCGTGGCGTGGAGCGGGTGTCGATTCCGAACTACTCAACGCGCGATCCGGTGCGGCGCGGACGGCAGAAGGAGCGCTGGTTCAAGCGCGGGCAGAAGTGGCGAACCGGTTGCGAAGGGCGCATCTCGGTATTGAAGCGCCGCCACGGACTCGACCGCAGCCGCTATCCGGGCCTGGACGGGATGCGGCGCTGGGTGGGATTGGGGGTGATCGCGGACAACCTGATCAACATCGGGGCCTGCCTGGAGGCGCGGGCGACGGGTTGAAGGAGCGGGGCGAGGCGGCGAAACAGGATCGAAACCGCGATCCGACCGGAACTAAGAAAACGCTTTCCAATCGGGCTTGGCTCGCGATAGCGCTTTTTGCGCCAGAAAGTAGCTAGGCTTATCGGCCATCGGTCGAGGAGACTGAGCCCGGATCGGCCGGCGCTCACTACAATAGGCACGTGATGCGCACCCTCATGGCCGTGCTGGTCTGCTTCCCCGCCCTCGGAGTCTGTCAAGTGAACCCCTTCACCATAAGCGTCGATGACGCTGTCCTCGAAGACCTCAAGTCTCGGCTGGCGCGGACGCGCTTGCCCGACCAAATTCCAGGTTCGGAGTGGGACTACGGCTCCGATCGGGGATACATGGAGGAGCTTCTCGAGTACTGGAGGACCCAATACGACTGGCGCAAGCACGAGGCGGAGCTCAATGAGTTGCCGCACTTCAAGACCGAGATCGACGGCATCGACATGCATTTCGTCCACATCCGGTCAAAGGAGACCGATGCCCTGCCCCTTGTCGTGACGCATGGCTGGCCGGGGTCGTTTTACGAGTTTATGGACGTGATCGGACCGCTGACCGACCCGGTCGCGCACGGCGGCAAGGCGGAGGACGCGTTCCATTTGGTGTTGCCGTCGATGCCTGGGTATGGGTTCTCGGGGCCGTCGCACAAGAGTGGAATGAGCGTTGACAGCGTTGCGGGCGTTGTGGCGAAGCTGATGGAGCGGCTGGGCTACGACCGCTACGCCGCACAAGGCGGCGACTGGGGCTCGGGCGTATCGAGCTGGCTGGGCCAAGACGCGGCCCAGCACGTCGTCGGCATTCATCTGAACATGGTTGGCGGGGGCCCGCCCCGTGGAGTGGAGAACCCGGAAAAAGGCGTCCCGGATTGGGAGCTCAAGCGTTGGAAGGAACGCAGTGATTGGTGGAGCGGAGAGAAGGCCTACGGGGACATCCAGGGGAGTAAGCCGCTGACGCTGGCCTATGGTCTCAACGATTCACCGGCCGGGTTGGCTGCATGGATCATCGAGAAATTCCGCGCGTGGTCCGATTGCGGCGGTGATGTCGAGAGCAGCTTCACGAAGGACCAGTTGCTGACGAACGTGATGATTTATTGGGTAACGGAGTCGATGCCGTCGGCCGTTCGGCTGTACTACGAGTCACGCCGCGCGGGCCGCAGGCGTGGGCGGATCGAGGTCCCGACGGCGGTTGCGGTGTTCCCGGGAGAGATCTTCTTTACGCCGCGCAAGTGGGCTGAGGCTAGGTACAACGTCGTTCAGTGGACCGAGATGCCGCGAGGCGGGCATTTCGCGGCGATGGAGGAGCCGGAGTTGTACGTCGAGGATGTGAGGAAGTTCTTCGGCGCGCTCCGGTGAGATTCTAGCGCTTCATGTTCGCGCTGCTTTCGCGGTCTCTTGCTGTATATTGAGGTCGGATCTCTGGTTGACAGAGCCGTTTCCCGATGTCGCTGGTGCGTACTGGCCGACTCTATTGGTCCGAGGATATCGACGATCGAAGCTGGGGACAATGAATGGTGGGCTCCGCTGGTCGAATTCGCGGTGCACGTGACTGTTGGCACGGCAATCTTTCTGGTGATTGCGGTGCCGGCGGTATTGCTGGATCTGGCGACCGGATGGCTAAAGGCGCAGGGTCTTCACGAACTGATCTCGGGCGGCCTTGTTGGGATGAAGTTCGTACTCTTCGGACTAGCAGCCCGTGGTGGAAGTCGCACTGTGAAACAAGAGGTGATAAACTTGTTTTATGGCAATGGGACGGCGTAAGCGACGCGAGCGGCAGAAAGACCTATGGGTCGCCACCTCGGAGTTGCCCAAGAGCGCTGGGCATCCGTTTTATCTGCGGCTCAGCGAGTTATTTGACGAGCACGAGTTCGACGCCTTCGTCGAAGGCCAGTGCGAGCAGTTCTACGCGCCGAGCTTGGGACGGCCGTCGCTCACGCCGGGCATCTATTTCCGCAGTTTGCTGATCGGGTATTTCGAAGGCATCGACTCGGAGCGCGGCGTCGCTTGGCGCCTTGGCGACTCACTTTCGCTGCGGCGATTCCTGGCGATCGAACTCGATGAACAAGCGCCGGATCATTCGACGATCTCGCGCACGCGGCGGCTGATCGACCTCGAAACGCATCGCGCGGTGTTCACCTGGGCGCTGCAGCTGCTGGCCCGCGAAGGCCTGTTGTCCGGCGGAACGATCGGGGTCGACGCGACGACGCTGGAAGCCAACGCGGCGATGCGCTCGCTGGTGCGTTGCGACTCCGGCGAGGGCTACGAAGAGTATTTAAGACGTCTAGCTCTGGAATCGGGAATCGAGACGCCGACGCGCGAGCAGTTGGCCAAGATCGACAAGAAACGTAAGAAGAAGGCCTGCAACAAGGATTGGAAGCATCCCTACGATCCCGACGCCAAGGTCACGAAGATGAAAGACGGCCGTACGCACTTGGCGCACAAGGCCGAGCACGCGGTGGATTTGCAGACGGGCGCGGTGGTGGCGGTCACGCTGCAAGCGGCCGACGAAGGCGATACCACGACGATTGAAGAAACGCTGGTCGAGGCGGCCGAGCAGTTGGAAGCGGCGGCGGAAGAAGCCGCTGGCGCGGTCGACGAGCTGAGCGAAGTGGTCGCGGACAAGGGCTATCATTCGAACCGAGTGCTGACGGATTTTGCCGAGCTGGACGTACGCAGTTACGTGAGCGAGCCGCAGCGAGGGCGACGCAAATGGGGCGGCCGAACGCGGCAACGCGACGCGGTGTACTCCAATCGGCGGCGGATCAAAGGCAAGCGCGGCAAGCGTCTGATGAAGTTGCGAGCGGAGAAGGTTGAGCGCAGTTTCGCGCACTGTTACGAGACGGGCGGGATGCGGCGATTGCACTTGAAAGGCCGAGAAAATGTTTTAAAGAGGCTGCTGATTCACGTGGGCGCGTTCAATTTATCGATCGCGATGAGGGGCAAACTGGGCGCGGGGACGCCGCGCGGGCTGGCGGACGCGAGGAAAAGGACAAAAGTGTCGGTTTTGGGGCTTGTATTGGCGTCTTGGGCGGCCTTGGGGCGGTTGTGCGGGGCCCTGGGGGCGGTTTTCAGGAGATTCCCGGCGAAGGTGCGAGATTCAGCCGGCGCGCCGCTGGCCACGCCGATGCTTCTCGCGGCCTGAAACGGGGTGTTTTGCCACGGGCTGCTAGGCCTGGCTCTTTTCATGGTCTACTTAGCAAACGCTAGCTGGAAGTTCCTCAAGAAGCTGGAGTGGTAGTGAACATGGCTGAACAACGATCCATTGGTGACGTAATTCGTAGTGCTGCGAGGGAATCGGTCTCGATGTACTTTCGCCCGCTAACGAGCTTCGCTGTGGCTCCGTCTGCACGGGTAGACGATCTGGACCAGTTCGCGGACCGGGCGGGAGAGATTTATGCAGAGCGATATCAGGAGAAACTGGAGAAAACTCACACTGGCCAGTTCGCCGCAGTTGTTCCTGACACTGGACGATGCTATGTCGATCCTACGCTAGAAGGCGCCGTCGCTAGAGCGCGAAGCGCCGAGGGGCCAAAGCCTTGTCATCTCATCCGTGTAGGTCGATCCGCGGCGTACAGGGTGCTGCCCGGCGGAAGTTGCAGCGAATGGAAGAGCCCAACAAGCGTAATCACCTTGGCTGGCTCCCGCGGTTCACGGACAATCGAAGGTTTCATTGATACGGGATTCGACGGCTGCCTCCTTATTCCCATCCAGAAGGTTGGACTACTGGGGCTCACGACAACAGGTTCGACTGAGCTGCGCATGTCGAACGGACAAACGCTTACTTTTCACGTGACCGAAGTGTCAGTAACGGTCCGTGACAAGACCCAAAAGGTGCCCGCAATTTTCGGGGAGTTGATCGGCGAAGGCGACGTTTTGATCGGTATGGAGTCCCTGGAGCGTTTTGGTTTAAGCCTGCTCATACACGATGACAAAGTGGAGTTGGTTGACTTGGACATCGCCGAGCACTCGCTCCAGGAGCTCGACAGGATCAGACAGAAACTGCCGCCGGGAACTCAATATCTCGCGGGCGAGAGCGCCGACAAAAGATCGAGTGGTTCATAACTTCGGAAATCCGGTCGCCCCGTTTGACGCTAAGCCACAATCGCTTCCGGCTCTTCCGACGCCTCGTATCCGAAAACCCGTCGTGTCTTGATGATTTCGGCGATCTCCGGGGGGACCATGTCTTCCCAGGACGAGTCCCCTGCCCCGATCCGCCGCAGCACGTCGCGCGAGAAGATGTGCAGCAGGCTCTCGTCGGTATCCTCGATCTGGTGGATCACACCGCGGTCGACACAGTGCCCGTAAAGCTTTCCAAGATCCGGTGGGATGGGCGCGTTCTCGACGGTCGTCAGCTTGCCCGTCTTGGTATCCCTGAGCGGGTAGGAGTAGATCCGAAAATCCTTGGTGAAGAGCTTCCCCATCGCTTCGAGAATGCCGCCTTCGAGTCCTTCGTAATACTGTTCGTCGAAAAGGTCGAGCAGGCTCGCGGCGCCCATTGCGATCGCGACGGGCTGCTGGGTGTACCGGCGCAGATACCCGGCCAAGCGGTAGTATTCGAAGTAGTCGGAGATCAGAACGGTCTTGCCCGCGGCGGCCAGCACATCGGCGCGCGCGAGGAAGTCGCCGAGGTCGATCTCGCCGGTCGCCATCAGGTTGCGCATGGTGATTTCCATCAGCTCGCAAATCTCGTCTTGTTCGACGTCGATATCTCGTGCAAACTGCCGGCGGGCGCAGGCCATCATGTCCATATTGACTTTCGTCACCGGACGGAAGCTGCCGCGCTCGACGACGATCGCGCGCTTGCGTAGGACCGCTGAAGGCTGCAAGACCTCTCCCGAGGCCGAGAACATCGCCGCCCCGCTCAAGCCCAGTTGGACGAGCTTGAGGCTCATCACGCGGTTGTCGACGTTGCGGAACTCGATCCCCTTGAGCTCGATCATGTCGATCTCGATGCGCTCGGTCGACAAGCCGTCGAGCAGGGATTCGATCATCAGGTGTGGCTTGTGGTGCAGGAAGCAGGCCGCGTAGATCAAGTTGACGCCAACGATGCCCAGCGCCTCCTGCTGGAGGGAGTTCTGGGTGTCGCGCATCCGAACATGGACAATGACCTCGCTGTCGTCGTCACGCGGGTGGGCTTGGAAGCGCACGCCCATCCAGCCATGGCACTCGTTGGTGCCCTTGTAGTTGCGGGCGGCTACGGTGTCGGCGAATACGAAGAAGGCCGTGTTATCGCCACGCTCGACCTTCAACCGCTCGATATTGAGCCGGTGCTCGTGATCGAGCATGCTCTCGAGGCGCTCGCGTGAGACGTAGCGCTTGCACTTGCCGTAGATGGCGTCGGACACCTTCATGTCGTAGGCCGACATGGTCTTGGCGACGGTCCCGGCGGCGCCGCCAACTTTGAAGAACCAGCGGGCGACTTCTTGCCCCGCTCCGATTTCAGCGAAGGTGCCGTAGCGGCTGTGGTCGAGGTTGACTCGGAACGCCTTTTCGCGGGTCGAAAGTTTGACTCGTTGTTCTTGGTCGAGCATTCCGTCCTCTCTGATCCAATCGGCCATAAAACGTGATTTTAACAGCTCTGCATGGCGCCTGAGTTAGAATGGGGATCTTTGTCTGATTCCGGGAGTTACCCTTGGCGAATCCGCTAAAACACAAGAGTTCCACGATCACCGATGGCCCCCAGAGGGCGCCTGCGCGGTCGTACTTCAAATCTATCGGCTTCGATGACGAAGCCCTACAGAAGCCGATTATCGGGATCGCGAATACCTGGATCGAGGCGATGCCGTGCAACTACCACTTGCGTGACTTGGCGGAGCGGGTCAAGCAAGGCGTTCGTGACGCCGGCGGAACTCCGATGGAGTTCAACACGATCGCCATCAGCGACGGCATCACGATGGGCACCGAGGGCATGAAGGCGTCTTTGGTGAGTCGTGAAGTGATTGCGGACTCGATCGAGCTGACCGCCCGCGGATACATGTTCGACGCGCTGGTAGCGATTGTTTCGTGCGACAAGACGATCCCCGGTGCGGCGATGGCTTTGGCTAGGGTGGACGTGCCGTCGGTGCTGCTTTACGGCGGCTCGATCATGCCGGGAAAATTCAAGGGCGTCGACGTGACGATCCAAGACGTTTTCGAAGCCGTCGGCCGGCATGCCAATGGCGACATGAGCTTGGAGGATCTGATCGCCCTCGAGGATGTGGCTTGCCCCGGGCCCGGCGCGTGCGGCGGTCAGTACACCGCCAACACGATGGCGACCGTGATGGAGATTATGGGGATCTCACCGGTTGCAAGCGCAAGCGTTCCGGCGACCGATCCGGGCAAAGGCGACGTCAGCTACAACGCCGGCAAAGTCGTGATGGACGTTCTACGCCGAGGCATCAAGCCAAGCGACATCTTTACGCGGACGGCGTTCGAAAACGCTATTGCCAGCGTTGCCGCCACGGGCGGCTCGACCAACGCCGTGCTGCACCTGATGGCGTTGGCGCAAGACGCCGGCGTCGACCTCGAGCTCGAGGACTTCGACCGGATCAGCAAGCGCACGCCCACGCTGGTCGACCTCAAGCCGGGGGGAAACTACGTCGCGGCGGACGTGCACACCGCCGGGGGGATCCAGTTGATCACGAAGCGGTTGATCGAGGGCGGGTACGTCGATGGGTCGGCCCTGACGGTGACCGGGCAGACGCTTGCTGAGTCGGTCGAGGACGCCACGGAAACGCCGGGCCAGAAGGTGATCCGCGCGCTCAATGACCCCATCAAGGAAACGGGCGGACTTGTGATTCTGCGCGGCAAGCTTGCGCCCGACGGCGGCGTTGTCAAGGTCGCCGGCGGAGTTCGCTCACGACACACCGGCCCTGCACGAGTTTTTGAGAGCGAAGAGGCTGCGATGGCGGCGGTCACCGAGAGTCAGATCAAGCCTGGTGACGTGATGGTGATCCGCTATGAAGGCCCGGCCGGCGGGCCGGGAATGCGCGAGATGCTGGGCGTGACGGCCGCGGTGGTCGGCGCCGGCTTGGGCGAAGACGTCGCGCTGCTAACCGACGGTCGCTTTTCCGGCGCCACGCGAGGCTTAATGATCGGGCACGTCGCTCCGGAAGCCGCGCTTGGCGGCCCGATCGCCGCGGTCCAGGAAGGCGACACGATCATCATCGACTGCGACGAACGGCGGCTCGACATCGATCTTGACGACGCCACGATTGCGGAGCGGATCGCGTCCGCGGAGAGGCCCGAACCCAAGTACAAGTCGGGCGTTTACGCGAAGTACGCGGCACAGGTATCGTCGGCGGCGACAGGAGCCGTGACGATTCCCATGTAAGGTTCAGATCGGCTGTGGCGGCCCCTCAGAGTTGGTCGCGCAGGAAGTCGATTGTTTCCTTGTCCCTGCGATAAACGCGCCGAGTGGGCCGGAAGTCTTCGTCGCGGTAGGCTCCGCCCTGCCGAGGAGCGATTTGACTCTCGATCGACACCCTCATCGTGAAATCATCGCTCACACCTCGTTTGACGACGAGGCGGCGCCGCAATACGCGGAAGGGGTATTCCCGCACCCGCCAGGCTGAACGAATATAGTAAGAAGCTCGATCCACTTGCTCGAGGTCTGAAAAGTTGTCGGTGACGAGGCTCACCAGCTTTTGCCAGGTCTTGCTCTCGTCAAGCTCTCCCGCGTCGTTAAACGTTCGGTGCGGCGCGATGGTTATCCAGGTGTTCGAGACATCCGACTCCTCGGTGGCTTGAAAAGCCGCATCGGACTCTAGGCGAACGACTACCGCGCCTTTCTGCTTGGGGTCGACTCGGCGCGGCCAGTCACTGATCGTGCCATCCTTCTCGGCGGTGATGACAGCCGTTTGGTTTTTCTTGATCTGAGGTCGACCTCGACCGGTGAAACGCCTACAAACTCGCCGTTCACAAACAAGCAGCCGTCAGCCACAGGTTCGGTGATGAGCGTATACTTCTTTGCCGCCGCGAGGGGGCACACCAGCAAGCAAACCACAACACCGAGCAGCCGGCCATTGACTCTTGGGCTCACAACATTCCTCCTTTCGCACCGAGACCGGCCGATACGCCTTGACGTGTCGGCTCTTCTCCGATGTTCGGACATCATGTTACCTCAAGCTCGCGGAGATGTGGTGAAGCGGTCAAGGCCCCAAAGTCATGGACACAGTCATTCCCGGACGGGAAGTTGTGAATAAATGCCTACGGCGGCAGGCCATGAGCCCTGAGCGCGAGCGAGGGGTGCAGCGCTCGACGCACGGCCCAACGTTGTACCCCTCGCTTGCGCTCGGGGCTCGTTTACGTCAGCTCGGCCATGGCTTCGGCCAAGGCCGAGGCGGGCGGGCGTAGGCGATCATCAGGCTGACGCGACAGTGGCGTATCGCTCAGGTCGAGCAAGTCGAGGAAGTTCGCCTTCTCCGTGTTCACATAGAAGACGCCGGTCAACAGATGCCCGTCCTCTGAGCTCCGCTCGAGCGTTGAGATAGCATTCACGCGGTCCGACGGGTCGTAATCCTCTTCGATCTTCTTGAGCAACAAGTGCGAGCCGTCGTGCATTTCGATGTCACGCAGCGAGCCCGGTTCAATCTCTTCGTCGACCGCGATTTCGTCGAAATAGGGTACGAAGCCGACCTCTTGCAGGTCTTCGCGATGGTCTTTGACGTAGTCGTAGCTCTTGGTCGAACCGTTGTGGTCGTTGAAGGTGACGCAGGGTGAGATGACGTCAATCATCGCCGTTCCGTTGTGGCCCATGGCGCCCTTAATGATGGCCTGAAGCTGCTTCTTATCGCCTGAAAACGAGCGCGCGACGTAGGTGGCGCCGAGCTGAATGGCCAGGGTGCAGGTATCGATCGGGGGAAGCTCGTTGAGCAGGCCGCTCTTGAGCCTCGAGCCGGCGTCGGCGGTGGCGGAGAACTGTCCCTTGGTCAGCCCGTAGCAGCCGTTGTCTTCGATGATGTAGACCATCGGCACGTTACGCCGCATCAGATGGACGAACTGGCCAATACCGATCGAAGCCGTGTCGCCGTCGCCGGTGACGCCGAGCGCTCTGACGGTCTTGTTCGCCAGCAGCGCCCCGGTGGTCACCGAGGGCATACGGCCGTGCACCGAATTGAACCCGTGCGACATGTTCAAGAAGTAGGCCGGCGACTTCGACGAGCAACCGATGCCCGACATCTTGATGACCTGCGTCTGGTCGACGCCCATTTCCCAAAAACACTCGATGATGCGTTGGGAAATCGAGTTGTGCCCGCAGCCGGGACAAAGCGTCGTCGGCAGGCCGCGATACTCGAGAACCGGCAGCTCGAGCCGATTCACTTTCGGCGTTCTCTTTGGAAGAGGGGGGGCGGCGGAAGCGCTCATGATCTTTCCTGTTCGACGACGGCGTCGCTAACCGAGCGGGCGTCGATCGGCATGCCGGCGTAGTGGCGGATGCTACGCAGGTCGAGCTTGGCTAGCTCGGGTTGGTCGAGACGAATCAGCTGCAACAGCTGCGCGTCGCGGTTTTGGTCGACGATATACACGCGTTTGTGCGCTTCGGCGAACTCCACCAGATCGTCGTTGAAAGGGAACGACCTGAAGCGCAGATACGAGGTTTCGATACCGTGTTCGTCGCGCAGTTGATCCCGCGCTTCGGTGATGGCGTAGTGGCTTGTGCCGCAGCCGATCAGGCCAATCTCCGCGCCTTCGGTATTTTCCACTACCGGCCGGGGAACCATCGCCCGGCAGGTTTCGAACTTGCGGACCAGGCGGTCCATGTTGTTCTTCCAGTCGTCTTCGCGCTCGGAGTAGCCGGCCTTCTCGTTGTGCCCGGTGCCGCGGGTGAAGTAAGCGGCCTTGTGGTGTTTGGTCCCCGGCAGCGTGCGGTAGCCGATGCCGTCTCCGTCCACGTCGCGGTAGCGCTCGAAACCGTCTAGCCGCTCCAAGTCCTCGGCGCTTAGGACCTTTCCACGCTTCATCTCGCCAGTTGGATACTCGAACTGGTCAGCCATCCAGTAGTTCATTCCCAGGTCAAGGTCGAGCATCACAAAGACGGGCGTCTGCAGCTCTTCGGCCAGGTTGAACGCCTCACCGGCCATTTCGAAGCACTCCTCGGGCGAGTGCGGAATCAACAGCGGATGCCGGGTATCTCCGTGCGACAGCGTTGCGGCCGACAGCAGGTCTCCCTGGCCGGTGCGGGTCGGTAAGCCCGTTGACGGGCCCATGCGTTGAACATCGAAGAGCACGAGGGGGATTTCGGCGAAATAGCCAAGCCCGACAAACTCGCTCATCAACGAGATGCCGGGACCGGCGGTCGTGGTCATCGCTCGGGCGCCGGCCCAACCGGCGCCGATCGCCATACCAATCGAGGCCAGCTCGTCTTCGGCTTGGACGATGGCGTAGGTCGCCTTGCCGGTTTCGGGGTCCTTGCGGAAACGCTCGGCATAATCGGCCAATGACTCGGCGAGCGATGACGAGGGAGTGATCGGATACCAGGTGACAACCGTCACACCGTTGAACACGCACCCCAAGGCGGCGGCCGAATTGCCTTCGATGATAATTTTGTCCTTGTTCGCGTCCATGCGCTCGACGCGGCATGGATCGGACTTTTCAAGCGTCTCTTTGGCCCAGTCGAACCCTGCCATCGCCGCGTTAAAGTTCATCTCGGCTGCTTTGGGTTTCGTTGCAAACTGCTTGTTGATAGCCTTTTGGATTTCCTCCATCTCGATGTCGAGAAGGTAGGCCAAGACCCCGTCGTAGATGATGTTGCGGACGAGCTTCTGGAGCTTTGGGTTCGGACAGACCGGCTTGACCAGCTCGGTAAACGGCACCGCGTAGAAATGAACGTCCGAACGCAGCTCGTTGAGCTTGAGCGGCTCATCGTAGACAACCGCCGCGCCCGACTCGAGCGTGATCACGTCTTCCTGGGCGGTCTCCGGGTTCATCGCCACCAGGAAGTCAATTTCCTTCTTGCGGCCGATGTAGCCTTTGTTGTTGGTCCGGATGGTGTACCAGGTCGGCAGGCCGGCGATGTTGGACGGGAAAAGGTTCTTACCCGAGACCGGGATGCCCATTTGGAACAGCGAGCGCAGTAGTACCAGATTGGCTGACTGCGAGCCCGACCCGTTCGTGGTAGCTATCTGAATGGAGAAGTCGTTGACGACTTGATGATTAGCTGGAGGTATAGCGGGGCCTGCGGGAGAGGCTTGAATCGTCGCCATAGAGGAAAGTCCTTCGTTAAGACGAGTGCGCGGGGGAGGCGAGAAGAATCACTGACTCAGTGGGAGACCCGTAACTTCACATTATACCCGCCGGCGGCGGGAATTGGGCGAACAACCTTACATCTGGGGGCGCGACAAGAAAGTGGCAGTTTGCGAGTTTCTCTTTTTTTGCGCATGAATCCTAACGTGGTGATACGTTAGGAGATAGGAGGTGCGCCGTGTCCCAATCCCTCGCCGCGCTCGAACGTCATAGAAGTGCCTTCCTGTCTGAGATCATCGACCTGGGAGACTTCCGCAGTGGATCGATCAGCGCCATCAGCGGTCGCTGCGGCAAACCCGACTGCCGCTGCCATCAGCCCGGCCAGCCGGCTCATGGCCCAAACTTCCGCCTCACAAGGAAGGTCAACGGCAAGACCGTGAGTGAAACCTTCGCTGCGCCTGCCCAACGCCGCAAGGCGCAACGCGAGGTCGACAACTTCCAGCGTTTCCGCGAACTGAGCCGACAATTGCTCGATGTCAACGAACAGATCTGCCGGCTGCGTCCGGTGGAAGAGGACGCCGAGTTGAGTCCGCGGGAAAAAAAACGGCCAAAGCGATCCAGCAAGAAGTCGGCCAAGAAGTAGGGCGGCTCCTGCGGGTCGTCTTCGCCGATCGGCGCAAGAGCGGGAAGCTGGACCTGGAAGCGGTCGAACAAGCGACGCGCGACGCCCTGCATCAAGCCGGCGCGGGGCTGATCGAGACGCTCTTGAACGAGGAGCAAGCGAGCGAATCGCGACAGCTGTGCGCTTGTGGCAAACAGGCGCGCTTGGCCGGCCGCCGCCGCAAGAAGATCGTCACAATGCTGGGCGAAGTCGTCGTCGAACGGCCGTATTATCACTGCAATCGCTGCGGCGCCGGCTGCGCGCCTCGCGACCAAGAGTTGGACGTTGAAGGGACGCAATATTCGCCGGGCGTACGCCGCATGACAGCGTTGGTCGGCTCCGAGACGTCGTTCGATCGCGGCCGCGCGCTGCTCGACGAGTTGGCTGGAGTGCAACTGACGACGAAGGCGGTGGAACGCGAAGCCGAGGCGATCGGCGCCGACATCGCGGACCACGAACAGGCCGAGATCTCCCGCGCCGTACAGTTCGAGCTTCCTGAGATATTAGGAGAAGATACTCCGATACTCTATATCGAGATGGATGGCACGGGCGTGCCGGTCACCGGCGCTGAGACGGCAGGGCGCAAAGGCAAAGCCGGCGGTCCGGCTCGCACCCGCGAGGTGAAGCTGGGCTGCGTCTTCACTCAAACAAGCTGTGACGACAACGGACGGGCCCTCCGCGACGAGGACTCAACCAGCTACACCGGCGCGATCGAAGACGCTGCCGCTTTCGGCCGGCGAATCTGGAGCGAGGCCCTGCGGCGGGGCTGGCGCCGGGCGCGCAAGAAGGTCGTCATCGGCGACGGCGCTTCGTGGATCTGGAATCTTTCGCATGAATATTTCCCTGGCGCGGTCGAGATCGTCGACTTGTATCACGCCCGCGAACACCTGTGGGGGCTGGCGGCGAAATTGTTTCCGCGGGACGAAAAGCGTCGCTGCGGTTGGGCGCGGCGGCTGAAGGAGAAGCTCGACGCGGGGCGCATCGAACCGCTGGTGGCGGCGTTGCGAAGCTTCGAAACTCAAGACGCCGAGTTGGCGCATCAACTGTTGCTGGAGGCGGATTACTTCCAGCGCAACGCCGAACGGATGAGATACGACGAGTTTCGACGGCAGGGTTTATTTGTGGGTTCGGGGGTGATCGAGGCGGGTTGTCGCACGGTGATTGCGAGTCGGCTGAAGCGTTCGGGAATGTTCTGGAGCGTGCGCGGCGCGAACGCGATTGTGGCTTTGCGCTGCGCGCGGCTCACCCGCCGCCGTTTCGACGACTACTGGGACAATCGCGCCCGGGCGGCCTGAGCGTCACAAATTTGTCGCACACCCCTTACATCTCGACTAAGGGCGAACACCTAGGAGATTCCCCAGTCCAGCCCAGGAACGCTCCGAGTTGGCACGGGTCGGGAGCGCCGGTATTCTGTAGGTGGTTAAGGTCATCGGAATCGAAAAACGACCCGGGGCGCCGCCGCTCACTCTCTCTCGCGGCCAGGCGCCCCCCAAGGCTTGGAAGCTGCTTCCGCTGCTGGGCGGGCTTGGCTTAGCCGTTCCCCGCTCGCCACTTGATGTTGCAGCCCACGCTCGGTCGCTGCTCCGGCGACACCGGCTCCCCGGCCAACACCGCGTCGAGGGCGGCGCGGAGATCTTTGCCGTCCAGCAGCGCGTCGTTGCCGGGGCGAGAGTCGTCGAGCTGGCCACGGTAGGCCAACTTCCCCGCCCCGTCGAACAAGAAGAAGTCGGGCGTGCAGGCGGCGCCGTAGGAGCGTGCGACGGCTTGAGACTCGTCGTAGCAGTAGGGGAACTCGAACCCCAGTGTCTCGGCCATCTTCTTGAGATTCTCGGGCGCGTCTTGGGGATGGGTCACGGCGTCATTCGCGCTGATGGCGACGATGCCGACAGGCTTGGCGGAGTAGTCTTGCCCGATGCGCGCCAGTTCATCTTGCACGTGGATCACGAACGGGCAGTGCGCGCAGATGAACATCACGAGCGTCCCGTGCTCTCCGGCGACGCTGTCGAACGACACGGTCGAGCCGCTAACCGTGTCGGGTAGAGAGAAGGCGGGTGCGGCCGAGCCCAGCTCGACCATCGTGGATTCGGTGAGTGCCATAAGCCATCGAGTATAGCGCTAGCCTGCGACACTCTTCACCTAGCGCGCAAGAGGTCGAATCCGAGGGACTTGAGCCGCGACCGTAAGTACCTCTGTAAACGATTCCCGCACAAATCCGGCAGGAATTCCGAGCACCCTGCGTGAGCGGGGTGTCTTCCAGTAAGTTTAGGGGAAGACACCCCGCTCACGCAGGGTGCTCGGAAAAAGCGGCTCCGGCAAGCCGACACGACGGCCAAGTGAAGAGCGTCGAGGCTAGCCGAACACGCGGGCGGCGAACCAGACCAGACCAACGAGCAACAGCGGCACAGCGAGGATCTTCGTAAAGAGCCGCTCGCCGAAATCCTTCTTCAGGCGGGTGAAAAGTAGGGCGAAAACGGCGAACAGGAGGACCTCGGCAAGGGCGGCCCCGGACAGCACTCTAGCGGGGTTCATCTCCGAAATCTCGAGAAAGTTCGCGAAATACAGGCCATGGAACGCCCCCATCCCGGCCGCAACAGCCCAACGGGCGCCCGCTTCGGGAAGCGCCAGGAGCTCGACGGCCAGGTAGGCGACTGTCAAAGCGCCGGCGGTTTCAGCGAAGCGTTGCGGCGGCGACCAGTCGGCTGCGAGGAGTCCGAACGTGGCGATCACTTCGGCCGCGATGAACGCTCCGGTCAAGAGCAGGAGCTCCCGCCGGTTGCGGCCCGCCAGCGCCAGCGCCAAGACGAAGAGCGCCTGTGCCGGCCCCAATGCGGCGCGCCAGAACCCGGCCCCGCCTTCGCTCATCAGCAATTCCATCGGACCGAGCGGACGAAAGCGGACGGTCTGGCGGCGGAAGTTGAAGTCGAAGACTTTCTGCTCCGCCGTGTCCCCTTTGCTGACGCGCAGGATGTGGACGTGGTTCGGGACCGTGATGCTGGGTAGGTTACACTCTACCGTCACCGCGTCGGGCTCATCGGCGAAAGTCAAATCCGCGCGGCAGACGCTCATGCCCGCGCCGCGGTCGTCTTCGCAGCCGACGATCGTCATCTCGGCCCCGTCAATGGTGAAGGCGTTGAGGACGGCCTCGCCGGGGGTTTCGATGTCCGCCGCTTCGTAGATCGGCATGCGGACGGTGAGCGTGCCGGCGGCGCCTTCGACGACGAGGTCCCCGCTGCTGGTGCTCATGACGTGAGCCGTTGCGGATGCGGCGAGCGCTAGCGCGAGGGCGGCGATTCGGGCTATGCACCGCTTGCTTACGCGCGCGGCACGGCAAACCCCAGGACACGGCTGTGGGTGATTGCAGCGCCCCGGAGCCGCGACCGGAAGGGAGCGGTTGCGCGAGTGCGCAGCATGCGCCGCACTCTCAAGCAACCGCTCCCTTCCGGTCGCGGCTCCGGGGCGCCGGCAGGCGATGAAAACTCTCACTTTGAGCCAAACGCATACAGGGACTGCCCGGAGCGCAGGTAGATCCGCCCATCGGCAATCGCCGGGGTGGCGAAACACTGGTCATCGTCAAGCGCGCTTACCGCAACGACGGACCAATCCTTGCCCGGCTTCACCGTGGTGACGGTGCAAGGCTGGTTGACGGCGTAGATCTTGCCATCCGCGTAAACGGGTGACGCCCAGTACCTCTCGAGCGAATCTGGGCCCAGGCGCGCCAGCTTGTGAGCCTCGCCTGTTGCTGTATCGACGCTTTGGAAGATCCCGCCGTCTTTGACCATGTAGATGATGTCGTCGAGCAGGAGCGGCGACGGCGTATTAGGCAACGACTTGGTGTAGCGCCACAAGACCCCGCTTTCGGTAATGTCCCCCTCGCGTCCGTCCGGCTTGATCGCCACGAGGTTATTGATCGGGGCGCGGCGGGCGGCGTAGAAGTCCCAGTCGCGTTTGTTCATCAGATTGTCGGCATCGAGATCGTGCTCGAGCCAAGAGCGGTCGCCGGCGAGACGTTCGTCCGGCACTTCGGTTTTCGAGAGCTTCCCGTCGCCATCGGCGTCGTGGGTGGCAAGAACCGCCGAGAAGCTCAGCGTCTCTTTCTGTTGGCCCGGGTCGCCTCCCATTTCCCAGGCGTTGATATAGATGACGTCGCCCCGGAACAACGGGACGCACTTGAGCTGCCAGGCCATCCCGTTGACCCACCACAGCTTCCTTCCCGTCGTTAGGTCATAGGAGAGAATTCGGTAGGCGCCGGGGACAACGATCTGCGGATCTCCCTTCGAGGGATAGAAGATTCCAGGAGTCCCATATCCGCGCGTCGTCTCGGAGCGGTCGGTCTTCCAGAGTTGCTCGCCGCTGTCTTTGTTCATCGCCAGCAAGTACGAGTCGTCGTTCTGGTCGACCAGCAGGATCAGCATTTGCCCCGAGATAATTGGCGACGACCCATGCCCGTTGATGTTCTGGAACGGCCCCATCGGCTTGCGCCAGCGCTCGTTCCCGGCCGAGTCGTAGGAGACGAGCCCATAGTCGCCAAAGAAGGCGTAGACGTTTTCGCCGTCGGTCACGGGACTTGGCGATGCCGGGCCGTGCATTGGGTTGAAGTCCTCCTTGCGCGGACGGGGCACTTCCCGCCGCCACTGGATTTCGCCGTCGGCCCTTTGCAGACAGTACACATAGAGGCGTTCGTTCTCGTGTGCGGTCAAGTAGATCAGGCGTTCGGTGAGAACGGGTGACGAGTGTCCGGGTGGCAGGGCTGTTTTCCAGACCAGGTTCTTCCCTTCCCCGACCTCGGCCGGCAAGCCTGTGGTCTTTGAGATTCCTGTCCCCGCGGGCCCCCGGTACTGCATCCAGGTTTCAGCGAAAAGCGGGACGGCGGCGATTAGAGCGACACTAACGTAGAAAGCCTTCATCTGCTAGAGAATATACCGTTTACCGAAGTCAAGGTAGAATAAGAGCGGAATGTCGAGTTACCTGATCGTCTACGACGGGGAGTGCTCGTTCTGTCAGAAACAGGTGGCGCGGATGCAACGACTTGACGCGGAGAGCGTCTTCGAATACACTCCTCGCCAAACGGAAGGGCTGGAGGAGCGCTTCCCGAAGTTAGCGGAAGGGGATTTCAACACCGGAATGCGCCTGGTGCGGCCCGACGGCAGAATCGATGTCGGCGCGGACGCGGTGTACGAGATCGCGCGCCGTCTCAGCGTCTGGAAGCGTTTTGCCTGGCTCTACCGCGTCCCTATCTTCAAGCAGATCGCGCGGCTAGGGTACGGGATGATTGCGAAATACCGCTACAAGCTTGCCCGCCGCTGCGACAACAGCGTCTGCGAAGTCACGGCAGCCCGTGAGCCGCGCGCGTAAGGGGCTGTGAAATAAACCCGTCGTGGCCGCCGACGCTCCCCTGGGGCGGTTCGGAATGGCGCGAGTGGATCAAAATGGGATAAAACATGAGGGCAAACGAATGTTCGGATAACTTGGCGGCGGCGTCCAACGCCCTTATTATATGGGCGAACAACAGGTCTTAGTCGAGCTCGAGCAACGCCGCGCCAAGCCGCGCCAAGCCGTGCCCGTTGACCAACTGCAGCTGCGACAGCCCAATCGCGACCAATTCACCTATGCCGCGATCGACGTCGAACGGCTCGTGCCGGCCGACCATCTGGTGCGCGCCATCTGGGAGCTGAGCGGCATGCTCGACCTGTCCGGCTTCGCTGCTCATCTGGAAACCCGCAAGGAGTCCGCCGGGCGGCCGGCATGGGATCCGCGGTTGCTGGTCGCGATCTGGATCTGGGCGTATTCGGAAAGGATGAGCTCGGCGCGTGAGATCGCGCGTCAAAGCCGCTATCGGCCGGAGTTGGAGTGGTTGTGCGGCATGGCGGTCGTCAATCATCACACTCTTTCGGATTTTCGGGTATTCCACTCAAAAGCTCTCGAGAACTTGTTGACACAGGTATTGGCGCAGCTGAGTCAAGAGGGGCTGGTGGATCTCGAGCAGGTGGCCGTCGACGGCACGCGGATCCGGGCGCAAGCCTCGGGCGGGTCGCAACGCAGGCGTCCGACGCTCGAGCGGCATCTCGAACAAGCGCGCGAAGCGGTGCGTCAACTCTCGGAAGAAGCCGACGACGAGGGTTCGAATCGGCGGCGTCAGGCGGCGCGTAAGCGGACCTTGCGGGAGCGAGTCGAGCGGATGGAGCAGGCGCTGGAGGAACTGCCCAAGGTCGAAGCGGGCAAGCGCGACGAAGAGCAACGACGCCAGGCGCGGGTGAGCGAGAGCGAGCCGGAAGCGCGCCCGCAACACGAATCCAACGGCGGTTGGGGACTCGGCTACAACGCGCAGCTGGCGACCGACGCCAAAGAGAAGATCGTGGTCGGCGTGGAGTTGACCAACAACGCCTCCGATGCGGGCCAGCTGACCCCGACGCTGGACGATGTGGAAGGGCGCTTCGAGCGAACCCCGAAGCAAGTGTTAGCGGACGGGGGCTACGCCAACCAGGCCAACATCGAGGCGCTGGCAGCCGCTGAAATCGAATACGCGACGCCGGCGCCGGCGCCGGACAAGGGCTCGAAGGCGGCGTTGAAGGCGGCGGGAATTGGGCCGCGCTACGCGCCGAAGTTTTTCATCTACGACGAGGCGACGGACACGTTTCTGTGTCCGGCCCAGCGGACCTTGACGTATCAGCGATCGTCGCTGAAGCGGAAGCGCAAATATCGGCAGTATCAGGCAAAAGCATCTGATTGTCGCGAATGCGCACAGCGACACAAGTGCTGCCCCAAGAGCGGTCATCGAACGTTGAGCCGCAGCGAAGAGAACGCGGTGATGGCGAAACATCGGCGCTGGATGGAGAGCGAGCGTGGGCGGGCGGCGTATCGCAAGCGGTCCGAGACGGCGGAGTTTCCGAACGCCTGGTTGAAAGAGCGATTGGGGGTGCGCAAGTTTCGAGTACGAGGGCTGCGAAAGGCGCGATCGGAGCTTTTGTGGGGGGTTTTGGCGTACAACATTGCGGCTTGGATCCGGCTGGTCTGGCGTCGTGGGCCGGAGTGCGGGCTGGCGGCGCAAGCGGCGGCGTAGCGGCGGTGGGGGGGGCGAAAAGGGCCGGGAAACGGCCCGAAACGACCGTTTCCGGGCCTCTTGGGCGATCAGAAAGGAGTCGAGGCGCAGAAGTTGCGGTTTCGGCAGGGGCGGCGTTTGGGAGCGCTGAGCTTGGCGTGCGCTTGGCGCTCCCGCGCGCCGACGCGACAATAGGTTTTCTTCACGGCCCCTAAGCAAGCGGTTGCCGCCGGTTCCGTCAACCGCTTGCTTCCGCTTACGCGCGCGGCTCAACGTCGCAGGATCCTGTTCAATTCCGCCGACAGCGTCGCTTTGACGGCTTCCTGTCTTGCATCCCCAGCAAGGTTCGTCCACTCCATAGGGTCGCTTTCGTGGTCGTAGAGCTCTTCGCTGCCGTCGGCGTAGCGGATGTAGCGCCAGCGTTCGTTTCTCAGGGCATGGTGTTCCCCGCCCCGCGTTGTGATCGCGGGCGTTGAGCGCGGCGCCGCCGGATCCCTCAACAGCCCGACCAAGCTTTCGCCGTCCAACCCGCCCGGCCCGTCGAGCCCAGCCAATTCGACCAAAGTTGGGTAGAGGTCAATCAAGCTCACCGGGCGAGACGACCTTCCGCCCGCTGCCGTGACTCCCGGAGCGACCACGATCAGGGGCACTCGGGTCGACTCCTCCCAGAGCGTCGACTTGTGGTACTTCTCCTTCTCGCCAATGTGATAACCGTGGTCGGACCACAACACGATTACCGTGTTGTCGGCGTAACGGCTCGCTTCTAGAGCCAGCAGTACGCGGCCGAGCATGTCGTCGGCGAAGGTCACCGAGGCCAGGTACCCCTGCGTCGCCGACTGTAGCGCGTTGTGCTTACGGATCATCGCTTCGTAGCTCTGTTTCGAGCGTGTGTAGCCCTTCGCGATGTCAGGTATGTCGTCAAGGTCGTCGCGCTTGATCGTTGGCAACTCGACATCTTCGAGAGGGTGCTGCGCGAAATACTCGCTTGGAGCGTATTGCGGATCGTGCGGCCGGTAGATCCCGACGGCGAGGAAGAAGGGCTTGTCGTGTTCCATGCGGAGCTGGCGCTGGGCCCAGCGCGAGCTCAACCCGTCTTCGGTGACGTCGGCCTTGAAGTCGATCGGCCCCCAGTCCCAGTGGTGGTTGATGCCGTTGCGGTGGGAGTCGATCAACACCGGCGCCATCGGCAATTGGATCGTCTTCGCCGGGAAGCGCTCGTCCCAGGCGTCGGGTTGGCCGAACCCGCTGCGTCCGGCGTAGGGGGCGCTTTCGGCGTGGGTGAGAGCGCCGCGCCATCCGCCGTGATTAGCGTGGAAGATCTTGCCCCCGGCGGCGGTGTAGTGGCCGTTCTTCTTGAAGTAGGCCGGCAGTGAGTCGACGCCTTTCAGGGAGTCGTAGGTGCGCCAATCGTCCATGTTGCCGACGACCCCGGTGGTCGTGGGGCGGCGGCCAAACATAATCGCTGTCCGCGACGGATTACACAGCGGAGCGGCGCAGTGGGCGTTTGTGAACAGGACGCCTTGCGAGGCCAAGCGGTCGATGTTCGGAGTCTTCGCCTGCGGGTGCCCGCCAAGGACGCCAACCCAGTCGTTGAGGTCATCGACGGCGATAAACAGGACGTTGGGCTTTTGGGCCGCTAGAGTCGAAGCGAAAAGGCAGAACAGGAGAAGGCGCGCCGGCATCGTGCTGACATTGTAGACTGGCTCGGTTCTACTCCACGCGAATTACTGTCAAACCTTGAACGGACTCGAAGTCCCTGTAATCTGTCGTCACCAGCGGGAGACTCCCATCGGAGAGCGGCGGCCGCGATCCATGCATCGCCCACCGCGATCGATCTACCGGAGCGTCGCCCGTGCGCGGTTACGAGCGACCAAATCTCGCACGTTCTGGTATCGGCAAACAGAGTCGTGAAGTCGTGGCTCAGATGACTCTCTAACCTTCGCCGCCGGCGATCGCCCCACTGATTGGCATCGGCCCAGAGTAAGACCTCAGCCCGTGTCATGAACGAGATCAGCAGTTGTTCACCTACGACCTCTTGTTCGCAAACATCCGTGAGAGGGTGACTTTCCCTGAATAGAATCGAAACGACGTTCGTAT
Source organism: Bryobacterales bacterium (assembly GCA_965247515.1). Lineage (GTDB taxonomy): Bacteria > Acidobacteriota > Terriglobia > Bryobacterales > UBA6623. Next base: position 6,299,489 of record OZ252029.1, read on the forward strand.
CGACGAGCAAGGGCTTCATTCGTCGATCATACGGGGGCCTCGGTCGTTATTGCGCATCTCTCGGATCATCCGATTGAATTCGTCGACTTCAGACGGGTCACCAGGATCGTCTTTGCCCTCCCGAAACTTGAACGACTTCACCGGCGGCTTCAGATTCGGAATCTGCTTCCAGCGGGGCTCGCTCGATTCCTTTTCGTTGGGCTCCAGCATGCCCTTAGTGTAGCCGAGAGCTAGAACTGCGCGATCAAAGACACCCTGCGATTCGAGGCGTCCTCCGGGCTCTCGGCCGCCCGAAGCCGCGTCGCCGCAAACCCCCTCACCTCGGCAATGCGGTCCACGGGAATGCCCCCAGTGAGCAACAGCCTCCGCGCCGCGTTCGCACGATCGGTCGAGAGCTCCCAATTCGAATAATTATGCCCCGCCGGATACGGGGTCGCGTCCGTGTGGCCCTCAATCACCACCGGCGAGTCGAACGCCGCAAGTTGGCCGGCAATCGCCGTAATCGTACTCCTCCCAACTCGGTCGGCCGCGATCCACCATTTTCGAAAAAAGTGCCCTCGTCGGCCTCGAGCAGCTCAATTCGCAATCCTTCGGCGCTTACCGAGACCTCAATCTGGTCTTCGAGCCCCTCAAACTCACTCGCCGCAAGCATCGCTTCCTGGATCTGTCTGGCTAGGTCGTCAGCACTCGGCGGGCTCGAATCGGCCCTGGGGATCCCGTCAGGGTCGCTGAAATACTCGGCGATCGCGGCCTTGGTCTCGGCGTTCGAACCCATCAGCCAGAGCACCATAAACAGCGCCATCAGCGCGGTCGCGAAATCCGCAAACGCCACCTTCCAGGAGCCGTGACGCCTGACGTGACGCCTCCGCACCCTCCGGACGACGACCCTCTCGGCCGGGGGTAGTCGCGGCGGAGCCATTGGAACCGCTGGCGGCGCAACCTCTTGCGGTGGGGATTCGTCTACTTCAAGCATCGTCGCTCCATTTCGCTGAACGTCGGCCTCACATCATGCGGGACCGCCCGCCGTGTAAACTCCATCGCAACCACCGGCGGATGGCCCTTGATGAAGGCGATCAGCCCCTCCTTGAGCGCCCGCAAGTACGCCCCCTCCGACTCATCGGCCGCGTTCATCGCCTCCGCCAACGGCGACACAAACCCATAGCACGTCAGCACCCCTAGGAACGTCCCGACCAACGCCGCCGCAACCTTGGCGCCGAGCTCTTCCGGAGGACCGCCGAGCGAACCCATCGTGATCACGATTCCCATCACCGCGGCTACGATCCCCAATCCCGGCAAGGCGTCGGCGATCGTCGTCAACGAGTGCACCGGTTGGCGGTTGTGTTCGGCTTGGACCTCGAGGTCGGTCTCAACCATCTGGTCGATGTCGCCGGCGGGTACTCCGCCGGTCACGGCAAACCTCAACGTGTCGCATATGAAGCCCACCGCCGAGTGGTTCGCGAGCACGGTCTTATGCGCGCGGAAAATGTCGCTCTGGCGGGGCCGCTCGACATGCGTGTCCAGAGCCACGAGGCCCTGCATCCTGCCCTTGTGAAAGAGCTGAAACAGCAGTTTCAATGTCGCCAGATAGAACGCCTTGTTATAAGGATCCGCTCGAAATACCTTCCCCATTCCACTGAAAACACGCCGGATAACCGGCAGCGGCGTGGCGACTATCAACGACCCTAACGCCGCCCCCCAGATGATCACGAACTCGGCCGGCTGCATCAGCAGCCTCAGATCGCCGTTTTCGAGCCAATAGCCCCCAAAAACGGCCACGATCACAATCACGATGCCAAGCGCTGAAAGCACAGTTCCCCAAGCTCGTATCGGCCCCGCCGGGATGCAATTTACAAGTCGGGGTTCAAACGTCGCCATCGGAGACGCTAGAATCAGTGGGGTGAACCGCTTAGTTTTTGCTCGAGTCCTCTTCCTATCCGCCGCCTGTGCGGCTGCGGCCGCGGCGCAGCAAGATGAGGCTGCCCAGCAACCCAAGACCAACATCCTGTTCATTACCGTCGATACGCTGCGGGCCGACCATCTCTCCAGCTGGGGCTACCACCTCGAAACTAGCCCGAACATCGACAAGCTGGCCTCTGAAGGGGTGCGGTATTCGAACGCCTACACTGTCACGACACGCACGGCTCCCTCGCACATGTCGATGTTCACGAGCCGCTATCCCCAGGAGCATGGCGTCAAGCTGAACGGCTTCGCGCCTCCGCCGGAGTCGAAGTTTCTGGTCCTGCCGCAGCTCCTTCGCAAATTCGGTTACAAGACCGGCGCCTTCGTGAGCTCATGGGTGCTGACCGCAAAGCTGACCAAGCTCGACAAGCACTTCGACACCTATGAGCACAAGCTCTCACGCACCTACCAGGGCCTCAATTCCATGCGCTACGCCGAGGACGTGAACCCGCCGGCGCTGGCTTGGCTCGAACGCAACAAAGACAACCCGTTCTTCCTGTGGGTGCACTACTTCGACCCGCACTCGCCCTATGATTTTCGCGAGGATTTCAATCCAACCAAGAAGACCGGCCGGCCGGATTTGACTAAAGAGCGTCTGCAAGAAAGCATCCTAGAAGATGTCAAGGCCTACAACTCCGAAATCTTCTACACCGACCACTACGTCGGCAAACTCCTCGAGCGCCTTGATTCGCTGGGACTCAAGGAGAACACCCTGGTCGTGCTCGTCGCCGACCACGGCGAAAGCCTAGGCGAGCGGGACTACCAAGGCCATAGCCGGCGGCTGTTCCAAAGCATCGTGCACATCCCGATGATCTTGCGGATGCCGGGAACCATCGAGGCGGGCCGCGTGGTCGAGTCAAGAGTGACGCTGATGGACCTCGCCCCCACGATCCTCGATTTGACGGTGAAGAAGCAACAGCCGGAAGCCCAAATCCCGACCGAGTTCGTCGGACGCAGCCTGGCGGAGAATCTCGAGCTGGACGCCGAGCTTCCCGACCGGATCGTCCGCTACATTGCCTTCGCCGGCCAGAAGTGGGTCATGCCGAAGTGGTTCGCCAAGCTCTGGCTGCGCGACCTCGACTTCCCTCTACGGACCGGCGCGCTACAAGGGAACAGGAAGACCATCTGGACCCCCGAGAACGAAGATCTGCTGGTGTTTGACCTCTCCCAAGACCCCTTCGAGCACAAGCCGTCCCGGCACAGCGATGGCGATAAAGAGTACCAGCGCGAGACGTCGTCGCTGACGAAGTGGTTCAAGGCGACCCACATCGCTGATGGCGAAAACCAAATGGACGCCGACGATCGCGAGAAGCTCGAGAGCTTGGGGTATATCCAGTAGTTCGGATGCAGGATCGCTCGCTGAGCGACTCTCTTCAAAATTCTCAAGGATCTTGTAGTGGCTGATGACGGAGCCGACCATGGACTCGCAGCCTGTCGGAAGGGTCCCGTCGGATTATATGCCCAGATCGTGGACCGTGCTCATGGCTCTTTCAACAATCGACCGCTGTCACCGCAGGCCCGAAGTGTTCGTCATTCTTGCGGCGCGAGCTCAATCAAGACCAGCTCGGAGTTTTCGCGGACGCGAGCGTTTCGCGGGAGACGAACTTGAGAGCGACGATTCGCCCGAGCTGGGTCTCCTGGGCTTTATTTTATAGACCTCGCCCATCGCACCCTGGCCGAGCTTTTCGAGAACCCTGTAGTGGCCGATGGTCGAAGCGACCATAACGCCCGAATTCTACCGCCCAGAGCTTACGTGTTGGGAACAAACGATCGCATGACCGCTGTGTCGCGAACTCCCAAAACCTTTGTCCAGAGCGCTCTAAGGCCCTATTTATGGCCCCCCGAGCGATTTCAGCGAGTCGTGAGATCAGCGCGAAATATTTTTAACTGGCTATTGGGCGGAGTGCCGGGTTGCGGCCGCTTTGAGCCGCCCGCGGTAGCTACCCTACCTGTACCGATCGAGCGGGATCTCGAAGTAGAACATTCTGCCACCTAACCGCCGACGAGCCGGAACCGGTTCGGTTTCAACAGCTTAGCCCGGTTCGCGGTCTCGGAACTCTTTGCGCCGGTTCTGAACGATTCGGATCTTTAGAGGCTCCATTGCGTCCCCCTCGACCGGCGCGATCGTCACGAACCGTTGGCCGTCGGACGAGACGTCGTACTCGACTCGATTCCGTGCCCGCTGGCGAAGACGGGGGTCCGGGAAAAGGACCTTGGTCGAAAGCGGCGTAAAGGTCGGCGAGACTGTTACTTCGACCGCCAAAAGGGTCTCGCCCTCTACGACCACGCCGCCTCAAGATTCTACTTTTGGATGCCGCTGAGCCCGAGCGAGATCCTAGCCTCGAAAAACATCACCACGGTTCTATTCGTCTACCTCGAGCTGCTGATGGCAGCCGTGATTTGCAAAGCGGTCGGCCTACTCGTTGGTGTAGAGGAGCTCCTAGAAGCGATCGCCGTCGGCTCAGTCGCCCTGATGAGCCTGATGGCTGTGGGCAACTACATGAGCGTCCGGTTCCCCGTGCCCACCAACCCCGACCGGGTGTCCCGCTCCGGTCCCGGCCACGGCCTGCGCGCGACGCTGCACTTCCTGATTTTCCCCTTCGCCCTGACCCCGATCTTCGCCGCCTACATCCTGCGCCACCAGTCCCAATCAGCCGGACTCTTCGCCGCTGTCTTAGTAGCCGCCTGCCTCATCGGCGCAGTCATCTACTGGCGCTCATTCATGTGGGCCTCGAGCCAATTGCACGAACGCCGCGAGCAGCGGGTCGCATCCTTAACCAGCGACCAAGGCCCGGTCGCGGCAGAGTAGCCCTGGACGTTGCCAACAGGGCCGCTCCCTTGAGCCCGGCGGCGGCGCCGGCGGGTTGGGATGCCGCTCAAGCGTCTGCCGCCAGATGTAAGCGACGGACGTTCGTATTAGCGAAAGACGGGCGAGGCATGCCTCGCCCCTACGGCCCGTCGTTTGTTTTCAACGACGTAGGGGCTTGGCATGCCAAGCCCTTCTTGCCGGAATCGGATCGCCGACATTTTTTCACGGCCCCACCGGCGCCGGGCACAACGCCGTCGAACCAGCTACCCCCGCCGCCTCAACCAACGCCCCATCAACGGCACGCTCAACCGCCACAACCCACCCTCCTCGCGCACAATCTCCCTGTGTTGCAACGACCGCCGAACCGCCTCATCCTCCGGCGGCGCCTGCTCGTCCGCTTTCTTGAAACCCAACAAATACTCCCACTCACCCGGCAACGCCGACTCGCCCCGCATCAACTGACTCAACACCGTCCGCCCCCGGTCGACCGACTCATCAAGCGCCCGCTCGAACAGCTCCGACGAAACCTCCCGCCGCTCCTCCTCATTGACCAAGTCCACACAAGTCTCCGCAATCAGCTGGACCAAGTGCGGCCAACCGTCCGTCTCACTGTAGATGCGCTCGATGCCGCCCACTCCCCAGAAAGAAGGATCAAAGCTCGGTCGATCCGGCGAGTCCTTGCCATAGGCCGGCGAATACCGCAACGGCTCGGTCAGCAGGAGCCGCGTCTCATCGAGCGTAAAATTGGGAACCTCGATCGTGCGTGCGCTGACCAGGTACGAGGGCCACTCCGCATTGGGCAGCTCCTCAATCTCGTGGCTACCGGCGAAGACCCAGGTGATGTTGCGGTGACTCTGGATCGACTCGCGAATTGTCGCCAGCAGTTCAACCGGGAAGACCCCTTCACCAATCTTGCGGTCGATGTACTCGTATTCGTCGATCGCGACCAATAGCCGTCGTAGGTTTGCATTCGCGAGATTTGCGCTCCACTGCCCAACGAATCGAAAAAGCGTCTCCAGGCTATCCACTTCGGAGGCTGCAGGGGAGGTGATTCCTCCCTCCAGGTTCGCCTCTAGAATAGATCTTGCGACGCGCCCACACCACGACTCCAGCGACGCAAACGCCGCCGGCTCCTCCATCGAAAACGACGCCGATCGCACCGACTCCGGCAGGATGCCGCCGCGCGTCAAATTCTTCAGCACCGTCGACTTGCCCCGCCGCCTACGCCCGTAGAGGATCACCCCTGGGCGGCCCGTACTCAGCATCACCTGCTGCTCGAGCCGCCCGAGCACCTTGATCCGCGGCAGGAACGCTTCCGTCCCAGGGTTGACCGGATCTCCCGCCCGGAAAACCTGACCCACAGGTTCGGCCGAAACGATCACCTCGACCTCCTCGAGCTGTTTCCGCGCGTTCGCAAGCCATGGTTCAGCGGCCTTGCGGAACTCACTAGCCAGTGGCTCTTTGAACCCCCCGACCTGTCCCCGAAACGCCTCGATCTCGCGCACAAGGTCGGACGCCTCGGTCTTGCGAAAGATCGCTCGGTCGGCTTGGTTGACGCGCAACTGTTGGCGGTGGATGCGGGTGACCATTTCTTGTAAGCGCTCTGTCTGGGCGAGAAAGCCTTTCTCCCCGGTGGGCAGGTCCGCCAGGACGTCGGTCAGCTTCGTCAGGTCTTGTTCGTCCCCGGCTTCTCGAGCCAAGAGCCGGGTACGTGCGCGTTGGGCCTGCATGCGTTGGCTGTAGAGCGCCGGGAAAGGAAGGCGACAGCACTTGTCCCAAAAGGCCTTGAGCGAGCTTAAGTCTCTAATCTGCAAGGTGACCTCCTCCCCGCAACTCGAGCCCGGGCAGGTCAAGCGGGTACGGACAACCGGTTGGTAGAAGCGAGCCTAAAGAGGCCCTCGATTGAATGACCACGACGAGCTTTCGGGAATGCATCAGATTTCTCAGCGCGCCAACAGTCTCAACGGAGAAGAATTTCTTATGAGGAAAATAATCAAAATTTACAAAGGCGAGTAATTTTGGCTTCCCAACTAAGCGATCTGCGAGGGGTACGAGATCTCCTCTACCACTAGGCACGGAGGAGTCGACGGCGCACGCCTTTAGGATTTCTCGGACGAAGCTGGGGCGCGTCGAAGTCTCCGCGCCCTCCAAATCGACCTTAGGTAGATTGCTATGAATCGCTTCGCTGATTTGGTCGAGCAAAGGTTTCCACAAATGATCTCCCTCTATCTGGATATGTATAGATTGATTGCGTGTCAGATATCGCGCCGCCCTGTCTACGACCGATAGCCATCGTTGAGGCTGACATTTTTCCAAAAGTTTCCCCCAAGCTTCTGCGTCCTCAGGTGATTGCAAGTCGATATGCGTGAGTTTGACGATCTCCTGTAGGTCGCATTCCGCTCGCAATACTGGAATAGCCTTGCGTGTAGCCAGGGCGCACTCCATCTCTTCTAGACACCATTTGCTCTTGAGGTAATTGGGAGTCAGGACTAAGATATGGTGCGCTGCCCGCTGTTGCCATTTTGCGATCTCGGCCCTTAGATCGGAGGCCGCCGCGAAGTCTTGCCGGTCGTAAAACACTTCGCATCCCGCGACGGAAAGCGATGGGATTAGACGGTTCAGTACCCACACGTCGTCGTGGCTGTAGCTTATGAATATTGGCCGGTTTTCCATTGCCGACAGACCTATGCAGTGCCAAAAAGCTGGAATCTCAACTCTACCGTTTTTGTCTCGATCTTTGAAAAAGCGTGGCCGTCGGGCAGCAGCTCTGAGAAGAATGGGCGGAAACGCTCACGATTCTACAGGAAAACGGCCGGGTGGAAGCGTGCAGAGGTCTCACTCGCCGTCGTTACGATTGGGACGTGATCGGCCGCAGCCTGGTAGAAACATACCATGGTTGGATGCAGGAATTGTGGTAAAGCCAAAGGGGACGAACGATCGGGGCGGAGCCCAACGATCGGGGACGGAGCCCGAATTCGATCAACAAATCCTAACTGACAAATACCTTTCTTTCCATCCGCGCCTCGCGGACCCCACTTTAGCTCAAATCCCGCCGACGAGCCTGGCCCGGACGCGCCGGAACCAAGCCGACGTGGCGCGAGCCTCCAGGCTTGCCGGCTCGCCAGTCTTGGCGAGGCAGGGCCGGGGATTGTGACCAAAGCCCAGGATTGGAGCACAGTCGCATCCTGCCTCGCGACGAATCGCGAGCCGGCAAGCCTGGAGGCTCGCGCCACATACCACGTGCCCGGCCCGTAAGGGCAGGGTCGGGCCGAGACGCGAAACGGGAGAAAGTCCAATCTTTTCAACATTGTGAATGACCGGCCTGCCGATATGACCACCGCTGAGGCCGACGCCATATGCTGTGGCAGAGTCGCGGGCACGGCCACCCCGTCACAGCCTTCCGAAATTCATAACCCTAAACGCCGCAGTTGCTTACGCCGCACCCGCCAGCGCCAAACCGCAACGCGCCCCTACACTGGAATCGAATGTACCGTCCCGCCTTCACCGCTGACGCATCCGCTCCGGGCAAGACCTCCCCAAATGTCCGCTTTTTCCCGGATTCGCCCGCACACACGGGGGGGTGACATCACCACGAGGGATTCTCAGGCAGTCGATTCTCGAAGTGAGCCGCCTGTTCGGCTTCATACTCTCCGGCGTAAGTTCCGTTGAAAAAGCGATCAAGCGCTTCGTTGTGGAGCCGCTCCCATGAGGCCTCTTCCTCGTTGGGGACGATCGGGTAGAACAGGCACCCTGAAGCCTCGGCCGCTTTGCGGTCGCCGGGAGCGTCGCCGATCATGAGCTTCTTGCCCTCGCCGTAGCGGTCGCCGCCGGCGATCGCGTTGAGATGTTCGGTCTTTTTGCCAAGCTCTTGGCCGGCGATGATTTTCGGGAAATGGCGCATCTCGTTCTCATCCCACTCGCGGATCAGGGCTTCGGCCGGCGTGCCGGACACGACGGCCAGGTCGGCCTTGGCGACTATGTTTTCGAGGGTTTCGCGCACTAAAGCGAAGGGCGGCACCCCGTAGACGATGTCTTCAACGGCTCGGTTGACAGCGAGGCTCCATTCCATCGTTTGGGCGAGTTGCGGGTCGGAGTGATCCTTCATGTAGTCGGTCAGACCGGCGTTGCTTGGCGGGAGGCCTGAGTCCAAGAACGCCTGCAGGGGCGAGAGGTCGGGAATCTTGATGCCGCGTCGCATCGGATCGGGCCAGTCGCGCAGCAGCTCGAGAGTCCGGATCAGCACCGGGAAGCGGTTCATTCCGCGGGACTTCGAGTACAGGTTGGCGAACTCCCAAGCCCGGCGGGCGTACTTCGCCGCCGCTTGCAGGTTCCAGTGCTTGATGAAGGCCGGGGTAAAGCACTCTTTGTGCTTGATCTCCATCGAGTCGAACACGCAGCCGTCCGAGTCGAGGCCGATGAAGTAGTCGTGACTTTTTTGGAAGTCTGCGAGGCGGTAGTCCAACGATGTTTTCCTTTTCACCACAGTACAGAAACCGGATACTGCTTGAAAACCGGGTCGGGCGTGAGGACAGTCAGCGCCTCCTCAATCGCTTGCGCGGCGATCAGGCGGTCGAACGCATCGCCCGTTTCACGATCGAGCCCATCGGCGCGCAGGACGTGCTTGAGGTCGAGCGGCAGCAAGGTCACCGCGTTTCGGCGGAGCTCTTGAGTCAGATACAACGCGGCCGTAGTCCCGAGTGTGAGCTTGCTGGAGTTGGCCTTCTCGGTGATCTCCCAGGCGCTGACGACGCTGAGCAAGAGCTCGCTACTTTCGTCATTGAGGATGCGCTGGACGCGAAACGGCAGACGCCGGTCCGATGTGGACGCCCACAAAAGCGTCTGCGTGTCGAGCAACGCCCTCACTGCTCACGCTCCGATGGGTCGTTGAAGTCGTCGGCGACCCAGATTTTGCCTCTCCACGACCCCCAGTCGCGGCCCTTTGGACGCTCGCCAAGGGGAACCAGCTTCGCCATCGGACGGCCCGCCTTCGCGATCACGATCTCTTCGCCGGCGGCGACCCGCGCGACAAGCTTGGAGAGGGTGGTCTTCGCCTCGTGGATATTGACGAGCGGTGGATCGGGATTTATGGCCATGTAAACTAAGTCTGATTAGCTAAGTCTGATAGAATCAAGATCGGGTATACACCTTAGCTAAGTCATCGACCTAAGTCCAGTTGGCTTGAGCCCGGCGCCGGTGGCGGCGGGTTGCGAGCTAACAAGGGCGACTGGCGCTTACATCTAGCGGGATCAGTGAGAGTAGCCTCTCAACCCGCCGCCACCGGCGCCGGGCTCAAGTTAACGGAGCCTTATCCTAAGCCATTTATTATTATTTACTTATGATGCCCTGACCGCGCATCCAATCCAGGCGCCGTAGCGGCCAACTTGACACCGCGACACCTCGGTTGCGTATCCCAAAGCCGTGCCCGCCAGTCGGGTAGACATGAAGCTCCGACGTCACATTGGCCTCCAGAAGCTTCAGATAGAAGTTGACGCTGTTTGAGCTGCTGACCGTTTTGTCGTCGTGGGCGTGGACGAAAAACGTGGGGGGCGTGTCGGAGTCGACCGGGAGCTCTTCGCGGATCGCTGCGTAGCCGAGGATCAGGGAGTCGGGCCGGGCGGCCTTCGTCTCGTAGAGCGTTCCGGCCCGCGCGGCGAGGTTCCCTCCCGCGGAGAAGCCCATCATGCCGAGATGTTGGCGCAAAGAAGCCCTATATCGTTGTGGGGTGCGCCGTCATAGACTCCCTCTCGAGTGGGGCGGATACACCGATTTCGCGGAACTGGAGTGAACCCTAAAAATGAGACATTGAAATTTGGGACGAATTTCAGCGAATGGAAAGGAGTCCAGGATGGAAAGTCTCAAGCCGCGCAAGCCGCGGGAGTTCACGGTGGAGTTCAAGGAAGCCGCCGCCAGGCGGCTCCTAGCCGGCCAGAGCGGCACAGCGCTAAGCCGCGAGTTGGACGTCAAGCGCAGCCTGCTGTACCGCTGGCGGGACGCCTATCGCCAGGAAGGCGTCAACGGCTTGAGCCGGCGGCGAGGCCGGCCGAAACCCGGCCGCTCGGCGCCGCCCAAGATCCCTCGCGATCCGCGCGACGAACGCATCGCAGAGCTCGAACGACTGCTCGGCAAACAAGCCGCAGAGCTCGATTTTTTCGGACAAGCCTTTCGCGCCTTGAACCTCGCAGCCCCGACCAACGACGCCGGTGGCGCGAGCGGATCTACTCCATCGTCGAGCAGATCAGCGCCAAAGGCTCGCTCAGCGTCGAACACGCCTGCGAGCTCGGACGCGTGAATCGCGCCGGGTTCTATCGCCGGCTCGCCGTGTCGTCGCCCGCCGAGTGCGACATGGAATTGCGTGACCGCATGCAGCGGATTTCGCTCGAGAATCGTCGTTACGGCTACCGCCGCGTGACGGCCGAGCTGCGCCGCCAAGGCTTCCTCGTCAATCACAAAAAGGTCCTGCGGATGATGCGTAAGGACAACTTGCTGGCGGTACTCAAGCGGCGCTTCGTGCTAACAACGGATTCGAACCACTTCTTACCTGTTTATCCGAATCTAGCGGCGCACCTGAATGTGGACGGCGTCGATCAGTTGTGGCAATCCGATATCACCTACATTCGCTTGCGCGAGGCGTTCGTCTACCTCGCCGTGGTGTTGGACGCCTACTCGCGACGCGTGGTCGGCTGGCGGCTGGGGACGACGCTCAAAGCTGAGCTGGCTGTAGGGGCGTTGCGCGATGCGCTCGAGCTCAGACGCCCTGCCGCGGGGTGGATGCATCATTCCGACCAAGGCGTACAGTACGCTTCGAGCGCCTATGTCGAGCTGCTGGAGCAGCACGGCGCGATCATCTCGATGAGCCGCCGCGGCAACCCCTACGACAACGCGCGGGCGGAGAGTTTCATGAAGACGTTGAAGGCGGAGGAGGTTTGGTTGCAGCGTTATCGCACGCTTGACGAGGCGCGCGCATCGATCGGCGAGTTCATTGATGAGATCTACAACCAACGCCGGCTGCATTCGGCGTTGGGATATCGTCCGCCGGCGGAGTTTGAAGCGCTGGCGCGGCCGGCGGCAACAGCAGCGAGGAATCCGAAGTATGAGTTTTGAGAGGCATAGGCAAATCTATCAATCCGATGGGCCCTGGGCGGGCAGGGAGACATCGCCGGCGTTGGAGAAGCCGGGAGCGACCTTGGCGGCCGCCCCCGGCGCTCATCGTCTTGATGAGTTTGCGGCCGGGTATTCCTTGGCGGGTTGCTCTCCAGCAGAGCCCGCTTCCGCTTCCCCGGCTAGGACCAGCGTGCGACGATACAGCGAAGAAGGCAAGCGTTTTGCGGTGAATCGTAACCTGTCCCGATTTCGACTGTCTCACGCTTGGGGTTCACTCCAAACATCCGATCGCATTGTTTGGTGGACACTCGGCGCGACGTACTTCTGGTTGGGCTCGAGCAGCCTGAGCTTCAACCGCTTGTCGATCGAATCGCGGGCTGGGCGCAGCGGACGACTCAGGTTGCGACTCTCAATGCGGCTCTCAACAACTTCCGTGCGCGGCCCCACCCGCTAGCGATTCTCGATGCGGATGCCTTGGATGTGTTGGACGCCGCCGAAGTTCTATTACGCCTAGAACCATCTGTCAGTCTCGTTGTGCTGAGCCGCCGGCCGGAGTTAGCCGAGGCTGTTCGGGCAGGCAGCGTCGGGGTAGCCGAATACATTGGGATCGACACCAGCCGCGAATTGCCGCTGGACTGGCTGATGGAGCGCATCGAGCTTGCCTGGGACTTCGCTTCGCTGAAGGCCCCAGCCGGACGGACGGACGATCAGCCGATTCCGTCGATCATCGGCCGGAGCCGCGTCATGCGCCAGGTGGGCGAGCTGATTCGGCTGGTGGCGCCAAGACAGTCCACTGTCCTGATTATTGGACGTACTGGTACTGGCAAGGAGCTGGTGGCGAAGGCCGTCCACGATGGCTCACCCCGCGCCGCCCACTCGCTGGTCAACGTGAATTGCGGGGCGATCCCTGAGAATCTGCTCGAGGCCGAGTTCTTTGGCCACGTCAAGGGCGCTTTCACTGGGGCTACGGCGAACCGTGTTGGGCTGTTCGAGCAGGCCAACCGGGGGACGATATTTCTCGACGAGGTGTCGGAGATGCCGCTCGAAATGCAGGCCATGCTACTCCGCGCGCTCCAGGAACGTGAGTTCCAGCGAGTCGGCAGCTCGGAGTCGGTCAAGGTGGATGTCAGGGTTGTCGCGGCGACCAACTGCGACCTGCGAGAGCGGGTTCGGCAGGGCCAGTTTCGCGAGGATTTGTACTATCGGCTCAACGTCGTACCGATCGAGATTCCTAGCCTGGCGGAGCGCATTGAGGACTTGCCCGCGCTGGTCGAGCACCTGCTTGAAAAGACCTGCGCTCATGAGCGTATCGCGGTGAAGCGCGCCGGGCGGGAAGCGCTCGATCGGCTGGCACAGTACAGCTGGCCGGGCAACGTCAGGCAGCTCGAGAACGCGATCCAGAAAGCGGTGATCCTGTCCGGCGCCCGTGAAACGTTGATTCCCAGCGACTTTGAGCTTACGCTCGCGCCGGCGCTGGAAGCACCGTCTGATGCGCCGCAGGTGACGCTACCAGCGGGTGGGCTCGACTACAACCGGCTGGTCGGCAATTTCGAGCGGGCCTTGATGCAACAAGCGCTTGAGATGGCGGCGGGTAATAAAAAGAAAGCAGCAGACTTACTGCGAATCAAGAGAACGACGTTCGCTGCCCGCTGGAAGAGCTTGAACGAGCGGGAGGTGGTCTGATGTTGAGCGCACAAACTCACCTGGTGGCGCGATATCTCGACCTGCTGTCGCAGAGTCAGCGGCTAACGGCGACGAATATTGCCAACGCCGATACGCCCGGTTTCAAGACGCTGGGGATGGATTTTCAGGCTGAGCTTCGCACGGCCATGGACGACCCCAAGCACGCGCCTGTTTCGCCGATCCGGATCCGTGAGGTGGGGGGGGTCCGGTGAAGAATGATGGCAATGACGTGAGCCTTGATCGAGAGTTGAGCGACTTGTCGGAGACGGCTGTTCGGTTCAATCATGCGCTGTTGATGTTGCGCGGGGGGATCGGTTCGGTGCGTAAGGCGATTCAGGAAGGAAGGGGCGGGTAAGCGTGCGAACTGTGCGGCCAATCGGAGCACCCTGCATTAGCGGAGTGTCGGCGTGTTCGCCATGCGTATGGTCGCGATACGAGCGGGAAGACCGCCCGCTGAGGGGCTGTGAAATAAACCCGTCGTGGCCGCCGAAGCTCCCCTGGGGCGGTTCGGAATGGCGCGAGTGGATCAAAATGGGATAAAACATGAGGGCAAACGAATGTTCGGATAACTTGGCGGCGGCGTCCAACGCCCTTATTATATGGGCGAACAACAGGTCTTAGTCGAGCTCGAGCAACGCCCCGCCAAGCCGCGCCAAGCCGTGCCCGTTGACCAACTGCAGCTGCGACAGCCCAATCGCGACCAATTCACCTATGCCGCGATCGACGTCGAACGGCTCGTGCCGGCCGACCATCTGGTGCGCGCCATCTGGGAGCTGAGCGGCATGCTCGACCTGTCCGGCTTCGCTGCTCATCTGGAAACCCGCAAGGAGTCCGCCGGGCGGCCGGCATGGGATCCGCGGTTGCTGGTCGCGATCTGGATCTGGGCGTATTCGGAAAGGATGAGCTCGGCGCGTGAGATCGCGCGTCAAAGCCGCTATCGGCCGGAGTTGGAGTGGTTGTGCGGCATGGCGGTCGTCAATCATCACACTCTTTCGGATTTTCGGGTATTCCACTCAAAAGCTCTCGAGAACTTGTTGACACAGGTATTGGCGCTGCTGAGTCAAGAGGGGCTGGTGGATCTCGAGCAGGTGGCCGTCGACGGCACGCGGATCCGGGCGCAAGCCTCGGGCGGGTCGCAACGCAGGCGTCCGACGCTCGAGCGGCATCTCGAACAAGCGCGCGAAGCGGTGCGTCAACTCTCGGAAGAAGCCGACGACGAGGGTTCGAATCGGCGGCGTCAGGCGGCGCGTAAGCGGACCTTGCGGGAGCGAGTCGAGCGGATGGAGCAGGCGCTGGAGGAACTGCCCAAGGTCGAAGCGGGCAAGCGCGACGAAGAGCAACGACGCCAGGCGCGGGTGAGCGAGAGCGAGCCGGAAGCGCGCCCGCAACACGAATCCAACGGCGGTTGGGGACTCGGCTACAACGCGCAGCTGGCGACCGACGCCAAAGAGAAGATCGTGGTCGGCGTGGAGTTGACCAACAACGCCTCCGATGCGGGCCAGCTGACCCCGACGCTGGACGATGTGGAAGGGCGCTTCGAGCGAACCCCGAAGCAAGTGTTAGCGGACGGGGGCTACGCCAACCAGGCCAACATCGAGGCGCTGGCAGCCGCTGAAATCGAATACGCGACGCCGGCGCCGGACAAGGGCTCGAAGGCGGCGTTGAAGGCGGCGGGAATTGGGCCGCGCTACGCGCCGAAGTTTTTCATCTACGACGAGGCGACGGACACGTTTCTGTGTCCGGCCCAGCGGACCTTGACGTATCAGCGATCGTCGCTGAAGCGGAAGCGCAAATATCGGCAGTATCAGGCAAAAGCATCTGATTGTCGCGAATGCGCACAGCGACACAAGTGCTGCCCCAAGAGCGGTCATCGAACGTTGAGCCGCAGCGAAGAGAACGCGGTGATGGCGAAACATCGGCGCTGGATGGAGAGCGAGCGTGGGCGGGCGGCGTATCGCAAGCGGTCCGAGACGGCGGAGTTTCCGAACGCCTGGTTGAAAGAGCGATTGGGGGTGCGCAAGTTTCGAGTACGAGGGCTGCGGAAGGCGCGATCGGAGCTTTTGTGGGGGGTTTTGGCGTACAACATTGCGGCTTGGATCCGGCTGGTCTGGCGTCGTGGGCCGGAGTGCGGGCTGGCGGCGCAAGCGGCGGCGTAGCGGCGGTGGGGGGGGCGAAAAGGGCCGGGAAACGGCCCGAAACGACCGTTTCCGGGCCGCTTGGGCGGCCAATCAGGAGTCGAGGCGCAGAAGTTGCGGTTTCGGCAGGGGCGGCGTTTGGGAGCGCTGAGCTTGGCGTGCGCTTGGCGCTCCCGCGCGCCGACGCGACAATAGGTTTTCTTCACGGCCCCTTACGCAGGCGGCTCGGAAGGGGGCGGGCAGGCTGAACTATGAGTCTCTACAACATCCTTGATGTCGCGGCGTCGGGGCTCTCGGCGCAGCGGAAACGCGCTGAAATCCTTGCGCAGAATATCGCGAATTCCGAGACTACGCGGACGGCGGATGGCGGGCCTTATCGGCGACAGAGGGTCATTTTTGAGGCCGAGCCGGCGCGGGCCTCGTTTCGGGAGACTTTGGTCCGGGTCGCCGGGCAGTCGGTCGAGACTCATCCTCGCGGTGTGAGGGTGACGGAAGTCGTGACCGACGACACCCCGGGCGAGCGCCGCTATCTACCCGATCACCCCGATGCCGGCGCCGACGGCTACGTCGAGTTTCCGTCGTTCAACCCGGTTGAAGATATGGTTGATCTAATTTCCGCAACACGCTCATATCAAGCGAATTTACAGGTAGTCTCAGCTGTCAAAGAAATGATCAATCGGACGATCGACCTCGCTCGCTAACTCATCCAGGAGGCCGCAATGGACGCCGTTCAGTTTAGTCGCATCACTTCTCCGGAACTGCTCCCACTCCCTGGCTCGCCCGACTCCCAAAAGAAAACGGGTGAATTCGCCGATGTCTTACGGGAAGGGCTGAACCGCCTTGACGAGCTGGAGCATGACTCCAAAGAGCTCGTTCGGCAGCTGATGGCGGGAGAACCCGTTGAGCTCCATCGGGTTGTGATGGCCGGCGAGCAGGCCGGACTGGCATTTGACCTCCTGATGAGCGTCCGCAATAAGGCGGTCGACGCTTACCAAGAAGTCATGCGAATGCAGGTCTAGGCGTCTTCGGCCCGGGGCAGCTAGGCCGCAATGAACGAAATTCTGGCGACGGCGAAGAAATACCTGTCACAGATCGTCGAGCTCTGGACGAGCCTGCCCCCACGCAGAAGACTCGTTCTGGCAGCTGTAGGCGTCGCCGTTCTGGGAGCGATCAGTATCTTCGTGTGGCGCATGAATGATCGTGCGTACCGGCCTCTTTACACGGAGCTTGGAGAATCCGAGGCCGGAGTGGCGGTGACGCGTTTGCAGGAGATGGGCGTCCCATATCGCCTGGCCTCGGGGGGGGCGACGATCCTCGTTCCCGAGTCCCAACTCGATGGTCTCAGGCTCCAGATGGCGTCTGAAGGCCTGCCCAGCACGGGACGCATGGGGTTCGAGATTTTCGACCAGAGTAGCTTCGGGGCGACCGAGTTTGCCGAACAGGTCAACTTCCGCCGTGGGCTCGAGGGAGAGCTCGAGCGGACGATCGCATCGTTGGACGAGATCAAGCGGGCGCGGGTCCACGTGAGCCTTCCGAAGCGCTCGGTCTTTCTGGATTCCGATCAAGCGGCCAAGGCTTCGGTCGTTGTCGAACTGGAAGCTGGCCGGGAGTTGACCAAAGAGCAGTCGCGGGCCATTTCGTACCTGGTGGCCAGTGCGGTCGAGGGCCTGCAGCCCGATTCGGTCGTAATCATGGACAACCTTGGGCGGTTGTTCTCAAAAAGGTACTGGCAAGCTCAGGACTTAACGGAAAAACAGCTTGAGTACCGCCGGAACGTCGAATCCGACACGGTTCGCAAGATCACCGAAACGCTCGAACCGCACCTCGGCCCCGGCGGCATGCGGGCCAACGCGTTTGTCGAAGTCGACTGGGACTCGGGCGAGCAGACCGAGGAAATCCTCGACCCCTCCCCGGTGGCCATGTCGAGTCAGCTGACCGAGGAACAGACGGCCGACGATCTGACTCGCGGCGCCCCGGGCACGGCGACGAATCTTCCCCGTCAGCCCGAGGCGCCCGAGAATCGTCAGACAGGCGCGTCTCGCAAGACGGAGACGACGAATTATCAGACGAGCCGCACGGTGACGCGGTTGAGTCTAGAGCGCGGTTCGATCAAGAGAATGTCGATCGCGGTATTGGTGGATCACCGTGTGGTCCTCAATGAGGAGAAGAGAGTCCTGGAGCGGGTTCCGCGCGAGTCGGAGGAGCTCGACACCATTCGCGAATTGGTCTGGGCGGCTTCTGGAGCGATGCGGGAACGGGGCGACGTGGTGACGGTTTCGAGCCTGCCGTTCCACATGCTCGAAGAGCCGCCTCGGGTGCCGGAACCGCCGCCTGATCCGGCCGATGAGATTCTTTCGCTCGAGTGGCTGCGCCGCAATCGGCTCGAGCTGATGGTCGGCGTCGTCGCACTCGGCATTGTGTCGGCTGTGTTTTGGTTCTTTCGACGTCGTCGCCGGAACGCCCGGATTCGTGCTGAGCGAGAGGCCGCGATCACCGCCGAGCGTGAACGCCAAGAGCTCGAAGCCGCACACCAGGCTGAACAGGAGAAGCAGGCCGAAGAAGAAGCTCGCATGCTCAAGGGGCTCAAAGTCGGCAAGGTTCACAGCAGCAAGACTCAGGTGCTCAAACGCCACCTCGAAGAAATGGCCGGCGACAACCCCGAGGGCTTTGCCCGCCTGATGAAGACCTGGATTCACGAAGATGATTAGTAATTCAGAAAACGAAAATGAAATCTATTCAGGCCGGAAGAAGGCCGCGATCGCGATGGTCACCTTAGGGGATGACGTGGCGGCGAACGTGTTTCCGTTTTTGACTGAAGACGATATTCAGGTTCTAAGTCGAGAGATCTCGAAGATTCAAACGGTCACATCCGATCAAGCTGAGCGCGTTCTGCATGAGTTTCACGAGCTGGAGATGGCCCATCAGCATTTCTCCGCTGGAGGACTCGACTATGCGAAACGAGTCCTCTACAGCGCTTTTGGGCCCGACAAGGCGCGGAACATTATCGATAAGCTGATGCGCTCGATTGGCAGCGAGGTTCCGTCGTTCGACTCGCTGCAGAAGGCGGACCCGCAACAGGTGGCGAAGTTTATTCAGAACGAGCACCCGCAAACGATTGCGCTGGTGCTTTCGCATTTGAAGGCCGGCTCGGCGGGGGGGGATGTTGATGGCTTTGCCGCCCGAGATCCGGGCGAACGTCGCGGTCAGGATGGCCAGCCTCGGGCAGATTTCGCCCGAGATCGTGCATCGCATCGCGGTGATCCTCGATCAGAAGCTCAAGTCGTTGGGCCAGTTCTCGCGCGAGTCGTACGGGGGCGTCCCGGCGGTGGCCGAGATGTTCAACCGGCTCGAGTCGAACACGGGCCAGGAATTGCTGAACGAGATCGACGGCGAAGATGCGGAGCTGGGCGAGGCCATTCGCAACCTGATGTTCGTCTTCGAAGACATGCTGCTGATCGACACGATGAGCATGCGCGAGGTCCTCGCGGGCGTGGACAAGAAAGTGATGACGATTGCGCTCAAGGGGACCAGCGAGAAACTTCGCGAGCACTTCTTCATCAATATGTCGGAACGCGGCGTGGCGATGCTCAAGGAAGACATGGAGGCGCTTGGGCCGATCAAGATCCGCGAAGTGGAAGCCTCGCAGCAGGAGATCATCAACGTCGTGCGGAAGTTGGAGTCCGACGGTGTGATCTCGCTCGAGGGCGCCGTGGGCGAGCAGTACGTTGTCTAGAGTTTTCCGAGGCGGCGCGGCGGGCGCGATTTCGGCGCATCGGTGGAAGGCGGCGGGGGAGCCGTTGGCGGATGGAGTTAGTTCGTTCGAGCCTCGGACGGTCGAGGAGGGCGGAGGCGCGGAAGAGAGTGTGGCCAAGGAGGCGCCTGAAGTTGAGGAGGCTCCTCCGGTGCCGGAGATCGACGTGGAGGAGATCCGCAAGCAGGCGTTTCAAGAAGGGCTCAACGAAGGCGAGCAGGCGGGGACTGAGCGTACGGCAGCTGAGTATTCAAAGAAGCTCGACGAGTTGGGGGCGGTGCTGGGCGAGTTGGAAGGGTACAAACGGAACCTGCGTAGCGACGCCGAGCGAGAGGTTGTGGATCTGGCGTTCGCGGTGGCGAAGCGGATTCTGCGGCGTGAGGTGACGGTCGATCCGACGACGGTGGTGGCGATGGTGCGGACGTGTATTGATGAATTTGCGGAGGCGGAGGTGACCAAGATCCTGGTCAACCCGGAGGATCTTGAGCTTGTTCGGCAGTATGTGGGGGAGGGAGTCGCGGTGTCGGCGGATGCGGGGATCGCGCGCGGGGGGGCGCTGCTGGAGACGGCGCAGGGGCGGTTGGATGCGCGGATTGATTCGCAGTTGAGGGAGATTGAATTGGGGCTGGCGGATCGCTAGCCCTGCTTCTAGGGTGCGCCTCGAGTTGATCACGCCGGGCGCGTCGAGCATCGGGCGGCTCTTCCAGGGAAGCCTTTCGCGCGGCGTGCCACAACAGCTCAAGAGCCCTTTCGTTTGCGCAACGTCGAGGTTAAGTCGCCGCGGCGCCGCCGCCCTTGTTACGCCGAGAGGACTTCAACCAACAGGCCCTGGACATCGACCGCGATCGAGTAGTGGAACCTTTCGCCCGGGTGGTGGAGCAGCGGCAGCGACATGAGCTTCTTCGCCATGTCGGCGAGGGTTTGGCCGGTCCCGAGGATCTGTGAGTCCATGTACATCTTGTCAACGGCCGTGCCGCCGAAGTAGCCGTAGGTGAAGTCGGCGGTGTGGCGCATGAGGTCTTGGACGGTGATTTCGCGCTTGGCTGGGACTTGGCGGCCGCGCTTGGGGTCGCCAGGGTAGGCGCGGGCTTCGACCATGACCTTCTGGCCCTTGAGCTCAGGGATGTACCGGGAGGCGGGGTCTTTGATCGAGAACTTGCCTTCTTCGTGAAGCATCATCAGGGCGGCGGTGGTGATGGGTTTGGACATCGAGTAGATGCGGAAGATGGTGTCGGTGCGCAACGGCGTCTTCTTTTCGCGATTGGCGAGGCCGCGGGCTTCGAAGTAGCCGATTTGGCCGCGGCGGGCGATGAGGCCGGAGGCGCCGATGACGTTGCCTTCCGCGACATCGTCTTCGATGGCGGCCGTGATGCGGGCGAGGCGGTCGGGAGCGAGTCCGACGCTATCGGGCTGGACGATTGGGAGGGGTTCGGCGGTTAGGGTGGCGGCGAGGAGGAAGACGGCGAAAGGTCGCGGAAACTTCATTAGCGAGATTATAGATGTTTTAGGGGTTAGGTCGAAAACGAAGACGGGATGCCCCGCTTGGAGCACGGCACCGCTTGCTGACGCGCGCGGCACGGCAGCGGCGCGGAGGTCCGAGACCTTGCAGCACAGCTGCAAGGCGGCACGGCATAGCCGTGCGCCACGTTCGATGTAATAATGGAGAATGCCCATTACACCTACAGAGAAGATCTGGGCGAACGGTGAGTTCATCGGTTGGGATGAGGCGAAGGTCCACGTCCTTACGCACGCCTTGCACTATGGAACGAGCGTCTTTGAAGGCATTCGTTGCTACGAGACCAAGAACGGTTCGGGGATTTTTCGGCTAGATGAGCACATCCGGCGGATGTTTGATTCATCGAAGATCTATCGCATGGATATCGAGGCGTTTACGCGGGCCCAACTTGTCGAGGCTTGCATTGAGACGGTGCGGGTGAATGGGCTGAGCTCGTGCTACATCCGGCCGGTGGCGTTTCGCGGTTATGGCGAGGTGGGGGTCCTTTCGACGAAGAACCCGCTCGAGATCTACATCTGCTGCTGGGAGTGGGGCCAGTACCTTGGCGCCGAGGCGCTCGAAGAAGGCGTCGACGTGTGCGTATCGTCATGGGGACGAATTGCGCCGAACACGTTGCCGGCGATGGCGAAGGTTGCGGCCAACTACATGAACTCGCAGCTGATCAAGATGGAGTCGACGCTGAACGGCTACGCCGAGGGCATCGCGCTTGACGCTTCGGGGTACGTGTCGGAGGGTAGCGGCGAGAACGTGTTCTTGGTCCGTGACGGGGTGGCGTATACGCCGCCGCTGGGGACCTCCGCGTTGCCCGGCATCACGCGCAGCACCGCGATCACCCTCGCCGAAGAGGCCGGCATCACGGTGAAGGAGCAGACGATTCCGCGTGAATGGATGTATATCGCTGATGAGCTCTTCTTCACGGGAACAGCGGCGGAGATCACGCCGATCCGGTCGGTTGATAAGATTAAGGTTGGGGCCGGGAGACGCGGGCCGATTACGAAGAAGCTGCAGGACGGGTTTACGGCGATTGTGACGGGAGAGGTCGACGATCGCTTTGGGTGGTTGACGAGCGTTTGACGTCGCGGGCTACAGTCGGGAAACCTAGATGTCGCCGATTAGCAGACGCGCATTCTCGAAAGCCGCGGCTGGCGGCCTAGCTGCTGCTTTGTCCGGCTGCGGGGCCAAGATGGCCGGCGACCCGCAAGGCCGCAAGGTTGTGGTGCTGGGTCTTGATGGGCTGGACCCGAAGATTATCAAGGCGCTGATGGACTCCGGGCGCGCGCCCAACTTCAAGAAGCTGGCCGAGCGCGGGATGTTTCAGCCGTTGGGCACGACGATGCCGGCGCTGAGTCCGGTGGCGTGGAGCAGTTTTATTACGGGGATGACTCCGGGGGGACACGGCATCCCGGACTTCTTGGCGCGCGATCCGCTCACCTACGGCCCGGTGTTTTCGATCTGGGAAACCGGCGATGTCGAAAGTACGCTCAAGCTTGGCGATTATGAGTTGGCGCTAAGCGGGGGGGAGACTCGCAATAACCGCCGGGGCAAGCCGTTCTGGGCTTACTTAACCGAACAAGGCATCCCGGCGACCGTCATTAAGATTCCGACGAACTTTCCTGTTGAGGAAACCGCGACGCGGGCGATGGCCGGGATGGGGACGCCCGACCTGACCGACAGCTTCGGCAACTTCGGTTACTACACGACTGATTTCGACGAGGACGTTGAAAACATCTCCGGCGGGCGGCTGATCCGGATCCGTGTTCGCGGCGGCCGGGTGGACTCCGACATCCTTGGACCGGATAATACGGTCGATAGATCTGTTACCGGGGCGACGAAGATTCCGTTCTTCGTGCATGTTGACCCGGACTCGGATGTCGTCCGCATCGAAGTGCAGGACCAGGTATTCGTGCTGCAGAAGGGTGAGTTCAGCGACTGGGCGCATCTGAAGTTCGACCTCATTCCGGGGCTGGCGGGGGTGTCGGGCATTGCGCGGTTCTATGTGAAGCAGGTCCATCCGCACTTTAAGCTCTACGTCTCCCCTATCAACTTGGATCCGGAAGATCAGGCGATGCCGGTGACCTATCCGGAAGAGATGGGCGGGGAGATTGCGCGGCATATCGGGCCGTTTTGGACCAAAGGTCTGCCGTCGGATACGAAGCCGCTCGATCTTGGGATTTTCGACGACGAGGACTACGTTAAGCAGGCGGAGCTCATTCTTGAAGACAGGATGCGGCTGTTCGAGTACGAGTGGTCGCGGTTTGAGGAGGGGTTGTTTTATTTCTATGTATCGAGCACGGATCAAGACACGCATATGTTATGGCGCAATATGGATGAGACGCATCCGACGCATCATATGAGTGACGTGCGGTACTCGGGGTATATCCATCACCTCTATGAGCGGATGGATAAGTTAGTTGGGGAGGTGCTGCCGGCAGCGGATGATAGGACTCTGCTGATCGTTTGTTCGGACCATGGGTTTGCGTCGTTTGGAAGGGAGTTTCAGCTCAACAGCTGGCTGCGCGACAACGGCTACCTGACGTTGAAAGACTCGGCGAAGAGCAAGGATCGCGCCGACCTTTACGACATCAACTGGGACAAGACCGTCGCATACGGCATTGGATTTAACGGGCTCTACCTCAACACGGTCGGCCGCGAGGAGCGTGGTATCGTCGGCGCGGAAAAGGCGCCCGAATTGATTGCCCGCATTTCGCGGGAGCTGATGGGGTTGACGGATTCGGACACCGGCCGGCGCCCTGTTCACAAGGTCTACAAGCGCGACGAGATCTACCAGGGCGAGCTCACGCCGGACATGCCGGAAATGCTCGTCGGCTATACCCCCGGGTATCGCAATTCGAACGATTCTCTGTTAGGCGACACCGTCAAGGACATCATTGGGATCAACCCCCGGGCCTGGGCCGGAGATCACTCGATGGCGATGGAGTTGGTGCCGGGGTCGTTGTTCGCGAGCATGCCGTTGCCGGGGGAGGACCCGAATATTGTCGACTTGCCGGTGACGATTCTCGATTACTTTGGGATTGAACGGCCGGAGCAGATGGTGGGGAAGTCGCTGCTGCGCTCCTGAAACGGCGCGGGCGTTCGCCGTTCTCCAATCCAAGTCAACGCAACCGTATCATGTAGCCGAACACGAGCGCGCAGAATCCAAAGAATATGATTGGCAAAGCTCCGCGCAACCATTGCTGAGGGTCTTTCCAAACGCCAAACGCTGCGGCAGCCACGAAGAGGAGCGACACGACCTCGAGGAGCCACAAGAAGACAAGGCTGTGGCCCGTCGCCTGCGAAGACAGGCTTTCCTCAATTGTTAGACGTTCCGCGCCGCTCTCGAGGCTCTGAGTCAGCCCCCTGACTTTCAGACAGTAGTAGATACAGCCGGGAACAAGGGCTATCCCCGCAAGGATCCAACCGACCGTGACGCCACCCAATACCAATAAAACGAGCATGATCTTGTACCATCGTTTCAGCCAATCCCTGATTGCCTCATATTGCTCGTTTGTCGGAATGTCGTACCCAGCGCCGAGCGTGCCCCAGGGGTAAAACGTCCAGTTCTTGCCCGACCACTTGAAACTTGAGTCGGTCAACGCGTCGAAGTACCCCATTAGACTTCCCAGTGGCGTTACACGCCAAGGCGCTCGACGTCGACAAAATACGCGCCACACTTGCTGCCGTCGGCGCGGTCGAACCAGGTCCAAAGTTTGGTCGACCCTGCTGTTAACTCCGCCTCAAACTGGACGGATCTCGCGCCAGACTCGATCGCCTGGTCGGCTTCGAATCCAGCGACCTTGATCCGGGCCCTTACTCCGTCGATGGGATGGTCGGCTTCGGGCGGCCGCTCCATGAGCGTGAAGGCGTACTTGCCGGCCTGGGCTACATGCACGGCCCAGAAGCGGTCGCCGTCGTAGGCACGCACGGCCTCGGGGTTCTGAATGACGGCCTGATTCGGCGGGCCGCCGTCGGGTCGCCAGTCGAAGCTCGTTAGCCGGGTCGGGTTGCCGCCGTCGGCGCCGATTGGGATCTCGACGTACTCGGTCGCTGTCCCGGAAACCTCGCCCCACCAGGCATCATAGGCTTGGCGGAGCCGGGCGACCTGGTCGGGGCGCTCGGCAGAAACGTCGTTCGCCTGCGCGGGGTCGGCCTTGATGTCGTAGAGCTCGGCGCCATCGACAAGGCGCCAGCGTTCGTCGAGCACTGACCCGTTCAAGAAGGGCTGGGGCTTATCCATCTGCCGCACCCCTTCGTGGGTGAACTGGGAATGCTGAGTGAAATGGATGCGTCCGTCGGGCCAACCGGGCTCGTCCCTTAACAGTGGGGCCAGGCTCCGGCCGTCGAAGTCAATCGGCTTGGGGATCTTGAGTTCGGCTAAGTCGATTAGGGTCGGGGTGACGTCGATGTTCGCTGTCAGGCGTTGAACGTCGCGGCCTCCGCCGATCCCGCCGTCGGGCCACTGAACGAAGAACGGCACGCGGTGCCCGCCGTCATACTTCGAGCCTTTCGCGGCACGCATTCCGGCGGGGTGGCCGCGCCAGTCGCCTTCCCGGGCCAGGCCGGCGGCGGTTCCGTTGTCGGTCATGAAGATGAAGATGGTGTTGTCGGCCAGGCCCATCTCGTCGAGCTTGATGCGGAATGCGCCGAGTTTTTCGTCGATATTCTCGATCATGCCGTAGAAGGCGGCCATCCTCTCGGGGACGCCTTTGTCTTCATAGGGCTTGCTGTAGCGTTCGTCGACGAAGTATGGCGCGTGCGGTGCGTTCAGCGGGAAGTAGGCGAAGAAGGGGACGTCGCGATTCTGCTCGATCCACTCGAGACCCTCGCGGAAGAAGATGTCGGTGCAATAGCCTTGGTACTGCTCGACGACGTTGTTGTGGGAATAGCGGTCGTCGAAGTAGTCGTTGCCCCAAGCGTCGGCGGCTTGGGTCGCTCCGCCGCTCCAACAGACGACGGTTTCGTCGAACCCGCGTTCGTTGGGGCGGAAGGGGAAATTGTCGCCGAGGTGCCACTTGCCGAACAGGCCGGTCGAGTAGCCATTGGACTTGAGGATTTCGGCCAGCGTCGTCTCATCGAGGCGCATGATCGAGCGTCCGGCAAATGCCGCCGTCACGCCACAGCGGTAGGCGTAGCGACCCGTCAGGAGTCCGGCGCGAGTCGGCGCGCAGATGGGGTCGACATGGAAGTCGGTGAAGCGCACGCTCTCGGCATGGAACTTATCCATGTGGGGCGTGTTGATGACGGAGTTTCCATGGCAGCCCAGGTCGCCGTAGCCTTGGTCGTCGGTGATCAGCAGGACGATGTTGGGCTTCTGGGCGGGGGATTCAGTCGAGCAGGCTGAAGAGAAAGCCAGCGATGAAGCCCCGACCTGACCAAGAAATTGTCGTCTAGAGGAATCCGCGTTTGCCATGGGCGTGGATATGATACACCGTCATGGCTGGACGTCCGGACGCCAGACACAGCGAAATCCGATCGTGGGGGCTTTATGATCGACCGGCGCACGGAGCCGAGCGGCTGCCCTGGCGTAGATGCGGTCAAGGTACCAGTCCCCGCCACGAACCACGCGATAAGTTTGGCCGAATTCGGGGTGCCGCGAGGTCGAGCCGGGATACGGTTCAAACCAAGCGTCGACCCACTCGAAGACGTTCCCCGCCATGTCGTGGGCGCCGTAGGGGCTTGCGCCCGAGGGTACGAGCCGACCGGCTTGGTGGTGATGACCTTGCCGCGGAGCTGGCCTTTGTATACGGTTTCCCACCATTGCTTCCACAGGTCGATCGTCGGGAGCTCGGTATCGGCCCACTCGGCGGCGCTGTTCAAGCGACTCGAGTCCCAGCCCTCGCCCCAGGGGTATTCGCGCCCGTCGGGGCCGCGGGCGGCTTTCTCCCACTCCGCTTCGCTGGGGAGCGCCTTGCCCGCCCACTCGCAGTACTCCAGCGCGTCGTCGAACGAAACGAGCACGACGGGATGCTGCTCGATTCCGGCGGGCGGCCCTTGCTCGCTGTCCCAATTGAACGCCTTGGCCCAATCGTAATCGACAACGGACGGCGCCCTGTCGGTTGCGTCCACGAACGCCTTGTATTGAGACTGAGTGACTTCGGTGCGGTCGATCCAGAACGCTGGGAGATGGACGCTTCTCTGCGGGTATTCGGGTTCGTAGAGGCTGCGCTCGCCGCCGTAACTCTGGTGGACGCGGTCGATCTGTGTCGCCGTACTCCCCATCAGAAACGGCCCCGCGGCAACCAGCGTCATCGCCTCGGGAGCGGCATCGGCGGGACCTTCGGAAGTCGAAGGCGGAGCCGAGCCACAACGAACGGTGAGAAGAAGCAGGACCGCGATGCACGCCGACCCGCGGCGGAGGCGTCCTCGGGCTTCTTGTCGAACCGCCAGTTTCACAGCCTGACCGGCGCAGCGCGGAAAATCTCGCCGAGTCCTTTCGAGTGTATCGGACGGGGCGGGATGCGGCAGGTCCAGCACCTGGGCAATGAAGGAGCGTTATGAGAAGATCCCTTACCGGAAACGCGACGACCAGGCGGAGATGCGTAGGCATGTCGACCCGGGTTGGACGCGGGTTTTGCCGCGCTGGTAACCCCGTGAGCCCCGAACGCCAGTGAGGGGTGCGGAGTTCGTGGGGTCGTCATGCTCCGTACCCCTCACTTGCGTTCGGGGCTCATGGGGTTGCTGGGCGGCGACCACATGGGTTCCTGTCCTTGGCTGGGTTGTGATATCAGTCGCTCGAAGGGGCGAAAGCGTCGTTTGTAGGCCATCGACGGGTTTGCTTCGATCAGGTAGCCGGGGTAGCAGAACTGCTTCCCTTGCTCCCTTGCGTAGTTCAGTTGGGTAAGGGCGGCGAAGGTCCCTGGGCTGTGCGGGCGCCATTCCGGTTCGTGGAAGAAATAGACTAGCGACACGGCGTTTGGCGTTTCGTCCATTAAGGCGACGCCGAGCAGCGCGTCGTCTTGATAGAACAGCCACTGCCAGGCGAATTCCCCGCTGCCGGCGACGAAGGATTCATAGTAGTCGGTCCGCGAAACCGAATCGTACGACCAGCCTCGATGCTCGGCCATGAAGAGGTGGTAGCGATGATACAGGGCGAGATGGGCATCGGAGAGAAACACCCTATCCTGGACCACACGTAAGTGAGAGTTCCGACGCAAGGTGCGACGCTGGCTAGCACTCGGACGAAATTCCTGGGCAAGTACGCGGATGCTCACACATTCACGGCAGGTCGGGCACCGCGGGCGGAAGAGCTGCCGCCCAAAACGACGGTAGCCACGGGCTAGATAGTCTTCGTATTCCTCGGGGGCGAGGCGCTGCACGATGCGGTATTCGAGAGACGCGGTCTCCCCGGGAAGATACGAGCACAGGCGAGGTTGTTCGACGACTTGTAGCACGTCCCGCATCGTAGGTTATTGTAGACGTGGCGCGATCCCAAAGGCTTGCCGGTTCGCGATTCGTCGCTGGGCAGGGTTGGAACTGTCGCGAACACTGGCCCCGCCTCGACAAGAATGTCGAGCCGGCAAGCCTGGAGGCTCGCGCCACGTCAGAACGCAACTTCTATCGTCGTCGCTCCGGCCTCGGCTGACGCGCCTAGGCCTGGGAACTGTTGGAAGACTCCGGTGTCGGGCTCGCCGATGCGGAGGGTGTACTGTGCGTAGCGTCGGAAGACTTTTGGCGCGAACTCCGTGCCGTTGATGCGTAGGGTGTAGACGGGTTCGCCGGATTCTTCGTCGATGACCTGAAGAACTGGGTTCTCAAGGCCTTGTACGCGCACGGTGGGAAGATAGCCGGCGGCCTTGCGGCCGTAGTTGTCGGTCTGGTCGATCGTCAACGGCCAACCTTCGAACTGATCTTGAGTAAGCAGCTTCCAGCACTCCATTGAAATCTTGCGGGTGCGCTTGTTGAGACGCACGATGCCGTATCCCGAAGCCTTGTCGTGGAGCTTGCCGAGGGGGTCGCTGCGCTGCTGGTCGGGGTGGACAGGGTTCGCCACCGCATAGATGGTCATCAGGTTGCCAAGCCCGTCGAGGCGATCGCCGGCATAGTATGGGGCGCCTTCGGGGCGGTTCACTGGCGGGTCCTCGGGCTCATACGAGCGCGGATAGCCGGCTGCGATCGACGGTACGCAGAACGAGTACCCGGCATCGCGGAACTCGTCGATTCCGTGGTGGATGATCGACGGCAGGTGCTGATCGCCGCCGATCATGAAGGTGAATCCTTTACGAAACTCGTTTAGGGCGCGGTTGCGGCCTGACTGTGGCCAGCCGTTTGAATCGAGGTCCGCGACGAGGCGCATCATGTTGGCGCCGTGCGTGGTGGCGGCGTTCGCAAAGACGCTTTGAGTTAATGAGACCTTGAAATCGGCGAAACTCCAGTTGGAGGTCCAGTCGCGAATGAAGGCTAGTTGGCGATCGCCCAATAGCTTTGCGCCGGGGGCGTCGTAGTCGGCGGGGTTGTAGTTGGGGTCGGTGATGTGGTCGGGGCGGCCGCCGGGGTCGGGGGTGATTCCTTTGGGGCCGGACTTGAACTTGCGGTCTTCGATGATGCCGAAGCTCACGCGGCCGTAGTTGAGCTCGCCGTAGTACACGCCGATTCCTTGTTCGATCGGGCGGGGGTCGTAGGGATCGGGCATATGAGACGTCTGTGTCCGTTGGACGACATTGACCCACTCGGCGGGCATCGCGTAGCCCCCGCGCTGGTGCTCGGACATCGGCTGTTTGGGTCCGCCGCCGCCCCAGATATTGCCTTGGTAGACGTCGTGATCGTCGGGCATGTGGATTGTGACGCGGTCGCGCATGAGGTCACCGAAGGACCAGCCGACCAGCCACCACTTGCGCAGGTAGTCGAGCGAGGCTGTCGGTACGGGCAGGCGCTCGATGCCGAAGCCCGCGACGTCTTCGTAGATTTGGTCGCCCGAGAAGAATAAGACATCCGGGTCGTGAGCGCCGACATTGCGAACCGTATCCAGGTTGGGGAATGCCGTATCTTTGTTCCCGGTGAATGCCGCGACGACGATCTCTTCTTTGTCTTCGGGGTTCTTGCGGACTTTGCCGGTCCAGTAGACGTCTTCGCCGCGGAACGGGTAGGCGAGGCGGTAGTCGACGTCGCGGGAATCGTCCCAGTCGGTGATGCGAAATGTCGCGGTACGGGCCAGGGTGTGGATTTGTTCCTCGTCGATGGTCTCCCAGGCGGCGCCGCGTTTGAGTTGCAGCCGCACGGATTGGGCGTCGTCGATGGCCATTGGCGGCATTTGGGCGGACATTTTCATGACGCCGCGACTGAGCGTGTGCTGCGCCCAGAGGAGCGGCCCCCAGGCGCGTTCAGGATGCTCGACGACCTTGTCGCCGGATATCCGCCAGTCGCGGAACCAAAAGCGCGCGGCGCCTTCGTGAGCCCCCCGTCGAGACTGGGGACCGTAGCTATTTTGGTTGGTTGGGCTTTCCCCGGCCATCGGCTCGCTGACGAGAGCGACGTAGCCGGCTACATCTCCGGCCGGCACAACGGCCTCGACCCGGCGCCCGCCTGCCGCGAGGCGCAGTTGGTATTGATCGCCGCGGGGCTCGCCTGTGAGGGTTAGCTCGAGGTCGTCGAGGGGGACGCCGCGGTCGCGACGGCGATTTACTGTCGCGGCCTGTTGGTCGCCGACGAAGGGTTTGCCTTGCGAGGTGACGCCGATGTTCAGGCCCTGCCCGCGCAGGGCTGAGTAGCGGTATTCGTCGATCTCGTTGCCGATCCCGATGCGAAAACCGGCCCAGCCGGCGCCTGAAAGCTCGAGTTCTCCGAGCCGCACGCTCATCTCGAATGGCTGCGAGTCTTCGCTGAGCTCGTGCGTCAGCAGGAAGATGTTGCGGTTGCCTCCGCTGACGGTGTTCTCGATCCGACCGTTCATTAAGCGCCAATCCTGGAGGGGATTCGCCCAGTATTCGGGCCCGATCCACACACGCTCGGCGTCGTCCCAGTTGCTTTGGAACTCCGCGGCGCTTGCGGCGGCGGCGAACAAGAAACACAATGCAATGAAGGACGTCGTTTTGAACATAGGCGTGAATCAGAACGTAGCATGTCTGTTGGTTTTGGCGCTGGCTCCGGGCTGCGCTATCCCGGTTGAAGAGCCTGAGCCGGAGCCGCCGGTCGAGTACGAAGGGGCGCTGGTTGAGATCATCGACTTCGACGACGCGGGCCGGCGGATCGGCGCGGTCACGCTGCGAAAGGTCGTTAAGAACGAGTCGGCGTGGCGGCGTGACCTTAGCGAACCTCAGTTCGTGGTCCTGCGGCTGAAGTCGACTGAGCTTGCTTACAGTGGCGAGTACGACAAGTTCTACGAAGATGGAATCTACCGCTGCGCGGGCTGTGGTACGGCGCTGTTTGGTTCGGAGACGAAGTACGATTCGGGGACGGGATGGCCGAGCTTCTGGGCGCCGCTCGATAGGCAGAATGTGTATTCGGAGTTCGACGATAGTTGGGGGGGGCGGCGGCTGGAGGTCTTGTGTAAGCGGTGTGATGGGCATTTGGGCCATATTTTCAAGGATGGGCCGAGGCCGACTTACTTGCGTTATTGCTTGAATTCGCCGGCGCTGCAGTTCGTTGCGGCGAGGAGGGATCCCTGAGCCGCGACCGTTAGTACCTCTGTAAACGATTTCTGCACGAATCCGGCAGGAAATTCGGAGCACCCTGCGTTAGCGGGGTGTTTCTCCAACAACCGCCCGCTTACGCAGGCGGCTCCGAAAAGCGGCCCCTGCCTTCCTTCTTGGTTCCGGCTTGTCCGGATCAGGGAGCGGTCGGTTTCACTAACCTCATCCGAACGCTCCCTTAGGGGCTGTGAAATAAACCCGTCGTGGCCGCCGAAGCTCCCCTGGGGCGGTTCGGAATGGCGCGAGTGGATCAAAATGGGATAAAACATGAGGGCAAACGAATGTTCGGATAACTTGGCGGCGGCGTCCAACGCCCTTATTATATGGGCGAACAACAGGTCTTAGTCGAGCTCGAGCAACGCCCCGCCAAGCCGCGCCAAGCCGTGCCCGTTGACCAACTGCAGCTGCGACAGCCCAATCGCGACCAATTCACCTATGCCGCGATCGACGTCGAACGGCTCGTGCCGGCCGACCATCTGGTGCGCGCCATCTGGGAGCTGAGCGGCATGCTCGACCTGTCCGGCTTCGCTGCTCATCTGGAAACCCGCAAGGAGTCCGCCGGGCGGCCGGCATGGGATCCGCGGTTGCTGGTCGCGATCTGGATCTGGGCGTATTCGGAAAGGATGAGCTCGGCGCGTGAGATCGCGCGTCAAAGCCGCTATCGGCCGGAGTTGGAGTGGTTGTGCGGCATGGCGGTCGTCAATCATCACACTCTTTCGGATTTTCGGGTATTCCACTCAAAAGCTCTCGAGAACTTGTTGACACAGGTATTGGCGCTGCTGAGTCAAGAGGGGCTGGTGGATCTCGAGCAGGTGGCCGTCGACGGCACGCGGATCCGGGCGCAAGCCTCGGGCGGGTCGCAACGCAGGCGTCCGACGCTCGAGCGGCATCTCGAACAAGCGCGCGAAGCGGTGCGTCAACTCTCGGAAGAAGCCGACGACGAGGGTTCGAATCGGCGGCGTCAGGCGGCGCGTAAGCGGACCTTGCGGGAGCGAGTCGAGCGGATGGAGCAGGCGCTGGAGGAACTGCCCAAGGTCGAAGCGGGCAAGCGCGACGAAGAGCAACGACGCCAGGCGCGGGTGAGCGAGAGCGAGCCGGAAGCGCGCCCGCAACACGAATCCAACGGCGGTTGGGGACTCGGCTACAACGCGCAGCTGGCGACCGACGCCAAAGAGAAGATCGTGGTCGGCGTGGAGTTGACCAACAACGCCTCCGATGCGGGCCAGCTGACCCCGACGCTGGACGATGTGGAAGGGCGCTTCGAGCGAACCCCGAAGCAAGTGTTAGCGGACG
Organism: Bryobacterales bacterium; assembly: GCA_965247515.1. Taxonomy (GTDB): domain Bacteria; phylum Acidobacteriota; class Terriglobia; order Bryobacterales; family UBA6623. Next base: position 6,332,358 of record OZ252029.1, read on the forward strand.
GGGGCTACGCCAACCAGGCCAACATCGAGGCGCTGGCAGCCGCTGAAATCGAATACGCGACGCCGGCGCCGGCGCCGGACAAGGGCTCGAAGGCGGCGTTGAAAGCGGCGGGAATTGGGCCGCGCTACGCGCCGAAGTTTTTCATCTACGACGAGGCGACGGACACGTTTCTGTGTCCGGCCCAGCGGACCTTGACGTATCAGCGATCGTCGCTGAAGCGGAAGCGCAAATATCGGCAGTATCAGGCAAAAGCATCTGATTGTCGCGAATGCGCACAGCGACACAAGTGCTGCCCCAAGAGCGGTCATCGAACGTTGAGCCGCAGCGAAGAGAATGCGGTGATGGCGAAACATCGGCGCTGGATGGAGAGCGAGCGTGGGCGGGCGGCGTATCGCAAGCGGTCCGAGACGGCGGAGTTTCCGAACGCCTGGTTGAAAGAGCGATTTGGGGTGCGCAAGTTTCGAGTACGAGGGCTGCGAAAGGCGCGATCGGAGCTTTTGTGGGGGGTTTTGGCGTACAACATTGCGGCTTGGATCCGGCTGGTCTGGCGTCGTGGGCCGGAGTGCGGGCTGGCGGCGCAAGCGGCGGCGTAGCGGCGGTGGGGGGGGCGAAAAGGGCCGGGAAACGGCCCGAAACGACCGTTTCCGGGCCGCTCAGGCGGTCAATCAGGAGTCGAGGCGCAGAAGTTGCGGTTTCGGCAGGGGCGGCGTTCGGCAGCGCTGAGCTTGGCGTGCGCTTGGCGCTCCCGCGCGCCGACGCGACAATAGGTTTTCTTCACGGCCCCTTACGGTCGCGGCTCAAGGGGACGCACGTTAGGATGGGACGAATGAGTGGACGTCTCCTCGCCGCACTTCTATTCGCCGCGGCGATTCCGCTGGTGGCCCAACCGCGCATCCCGCCACGAGCGGTGGTGAACGCAGCGAGCTTTGCCCGGGCCGGGCTGCCGAATGGCAAAATCGCCCGCGGCTCGATCTTTACGGTTTTCGGGGAGAATCTTGGGCCGACCACCCCGGTCGTGGTTTCGGAATTCCCGCTCGGGGACACGCTGGGCCAGATCAGCGCCACTGTTACCCAAGGCGAGCGCGTAGTCAACGCGATCCCGCTTTTCGGTAATCGTGGGCAAGTCAATGCGATCATGCCTTCGGACGCCCGGCTCGGTCGCGGCGCCTTGAGAGTCCGCGTCGGGCAAACCGACTCGAACCCCGTCCCGATAGAAATCGTCGAGTCGAGCTTCGGGATTTTTAGTGCGAATGGGACGGGGCTCGGCCCCGGAATCTTCCAGAACTTTATCTCGCCCGAAGTGCAGCCGATCAATGCCACCGCGACCGCCGCCCGTCGCGGGCAGCTGGTGACGTTGTGGGGCACTGGGCTGGGTCCGGTGGAATTCCCTGACAACGAGGCGCCGATTCCCGAGACGCTAACGGCCGATATCGAGATCTGGGTTGGAGGCGTCGCCGTCGCGGATCAGGACATCCTGTATGCGGGCCGTAGCCCGTGCTGCGCGGGGGTCGATCAGGTCATTTTCCCGGTTCCTGAGCAGGCCCCGCTTGGCTGCTACGTCCCTGTTTTTCTACGAACTAGAGGACTAATTTTAAGCAATATGGCAACAATGGCCATCGCGGCCGAAGACGGCGCCTGCGACGGGTCCGAGCAACTGTTCCTAGGCGGAGGCGCCTTCGGGGCGACACTAGCGGCGGACGTCGACCTTGAGCTCGCGGTCGACGTCCCGACTCCTACAGACATCGAGCTGGACGTCTTTGCCGGGACGTTCCGGAGCGAGTCGGCTAGTCCGTTCTTCTTCAACCCACTGCTGAGCTCGATCCCTTCCGGGACTTGCGCGCTTGTGAGCGGGTCGGGCGACGTCATCGGGGGCGCCGAGATCCCGATGACCCGACCTACGGGCGGCTTGCTTGGCGCCGGCGAGACCGTCACGCTGGGCGGGCCCGCGGGCATGCGCCAGATCCCGCGATTGCCGCCGGGGCCGCTGGACTATTTCGGGATTCTTGGGGCGACTATTCCCGGGCTACCGCTTGCGAGCCGGTTCTTCGAGGTCGCGGAGCATACCGTCAGTGCTCCGGCCGGAGTGGATGTCGGGACGATCCGAGCCACGTTTGCCATCGCTAGCGCACCGAGGTGGGTCAATCGGGACGATGTCGGGGTCGTGGATCGCTCGAGCGATCTCCGAATCGAGTTCGGGGGACTGCACTTCGTCGATGACCTCATCGGAGTCGGCGGTTTCAACTACGACAAAGCCACCGATTCAGCGGCGGCTTTCTATTGTTTAGGCCCGGTCTCAGGGGGACCGGTCACCGTCCCCGAGTGGATCCTGTCGGCGCTACCCGAGTCCAGCGCCGAACCTGGGCAATCGGTTGGGGTGATCGGCCTGTGGGCGCAGCGCCCTGCGACGATGTTCACCGCCGACGGGTTGGACCGCGCGGCGATCTTCCCCTTGTCGGTGGTCGCCAAGACAGTGGTGTTTGAGTAGACCAGCGATGCGGAAGTGGACAACTCTCGGGATCGCGCTGACGCTCGTCGCCTGCGAACAAGTTTGCTCGCCAGGCGCAGGCTGCGTGAACTGCACGGCCAGCCTCGAAACCCGCCTGCTGTTGCTGACGGGGATCAACCAGGCCACGGCTGATCGCCTGGCGGACCCTCAAACCGTCCCACGCGACAATCAAGACTTCGAGACCGAAGAGACCGCGCTGAGAGTCGACGACCAGTGTGGCGTAAGGCGGGAGACGCGGCAAGACCTCCCGGCCCCGCCGCCTCCCCGGCCTTTCGTGCGGCCGCGTGGATTCGGCAATCGGCTGTCGGCCGGGGGCGCCGTGCTCTCGCCTCTTCGCTCCGCCTCCGAACGCCTGCCGGGGAGCGCCGTCGAACGGAGACTCTACGTCGCGAACGCCGCATTCAACGAGCTGCAAGTTTGGGACCCGCGAACCGCCGAGTTGCTTGGCCGAGTGGATGTCGGCCGCTGGCCGCGCGGCATTGCGGTCTCGGCGGATGGAGCGGAAGTTTACGTCGCCTCGGAAATCGGGCGCCGCGTTGATGTGATCGACGCGGCAACGCTTCAAGCTGTGGGCCAGGTGGAGATCCCCCAGGGCAACACGCCTTTCGACTTGGAAATCACGCCCGACGGCGCGGAGATCTGGGTGACGAACTTTGTCCCCAATGGAGGCATCCTGGTTATCGATCCCTCGACCCGGACGCTTGTCGAGAGGATCGACCGCGTCGGCCGACACACGCTGGAGCTCGATTTCAGCCCGGACGGAACACTGGCCATCGCCTCCAGCCGCGGCAACAATCGAGTCGCGCTGCTCGACGTGACGACGCGGCGTGTGTTGGCGCGATTGAGGGTCGAGGACCCCTACGGCGTGCTGTTCGAACCAACCGGAAATCGCTTCTTCGCCAGCAGCGAGACCGCACAGGGCCAAGTCCATATGTTCCGAACCGCCGACCAAGAATTGCTACAAACCTGGGATGTTGGGGCCGAACCGCAGTCGCTCGCGCTCGACGAGACCGGTCGATTCCTGTATGTGAGCAACCGCTTGTCGGAATTCGTGTCGGTGATCGACCTCTACAGCAACACGGTCGTCGAACCGATTGCGGCGCCGTTGGGGATTGGGCTAGTTGTGCCGCTGAATGGGCCTGGGACTTAGCCATGAAGGGTTCAGCAGGGCGGGCCAGGCGTGCCTGGCCCCTACATTCCCAAGGCGCGCCATCGCCCGTAGGGCCTTCTAGCGAAACGAAATCGCGTGTTTTTGCATCGAATGTGATGAGGCTCGGGAACAGCGCCGCGGGTTCGCTACACTAAATTATTCGAGGCGCTCTTGAGGCAAGGCCCCTCGGGACAATGGAGGGCAGCTACTGAATGACTCGTTTCAACTTGATCGCGGCAATCGCCGTTTTGAGCCTGATGGTTCCGCTGGCATCGGCCGGTTCGCACATTGAAAAAGGGAAAGGCGTTTTCGATGCGAAATGCCTGATGTGCCACAACGTCGATAACAACGAAAAGAAGATCGGTCCCGGCCTGGCGGGCGTCAAAGACGGCAAGCTGCCGAGCGGCAAGGATTCGACCAAAGAAGTCGTGCTCGAGGTGGTGAACAAGGGCGGCAACGGCATGCCCGGCTACGAGGCGATGCTGTCGGAAGAAGAGCGGAATACGGTCGTCGCGTACGTGCTGACGCTATAGGGTCTGCGCAAAAACGGCGCAACTCACGTTGAAGGGCGCGACATGTCGCGCCCCTACGACAATGTCCGACTTCAAATTGATTTCCTCTGAGTCGGAGCTTGAAACCCCGCGATTCACGCTTACCCACGACCGCGCCGAACACCCCAGCGGCGTGGTCCTTGATCGCCGTATCATCCAAAACCCGCCCGCCGCGGTGATTCTCGTTCGCCGCGACGACGAATCGGTTCTGCTCATTCGGCAGTACCGCTTGCCTGTGCGTGAGAGCTTGTGGGAGCTTCCAGCCGGCCGTTGCGAAGACGGGGAAGATCCGCTCGACGCCGCTCGGCGTGAGCTGGCGGAAGAGACCGGCTATCGCGCCCAGCGTTGGGAAAAGCTATTGAGCTTTTATCCGGCGCCGGGATTCGCCAGCGAGCTGATGCATGCTTTTCTTGCCGAGGAACCCACGCAGGGTGAGGCCGCGCCAGAGCCCTACGAGCTGATCGAGGCTCGCTGGTTCGCGCGTGACGTAGCGATGAGGATGATCCTCGAAGGGGAAATTCGAGATGCAAAAACCGTGGCGACTCTGTTGTATTACGAGTCGTTCGTGCGGACAGCCCGATGACCTAGGTTGGGACTGCCCGATGGGATCTCTTGTCGGGCCTTGCTAGGTGACCATCACGTAGAAGCCGTAACCGAGGGCGATAGCCGCCCCGAGGCCTGCAATCAGAACCCAGGGCACGCCACCCTGCTCTTCGTCGACTTGTTCGAACACCACTCACCTCCAAGAGGGTTAAGGGCCAGCGCCCGCGCCGCGACGGCGACGCGCTTTGAGCGAATGAGTCCGGTATGTATGTCGAGTGTTAGATCCATCTAAACACTAGCAACGACGTTGCGACATTTCAAGCGAATCGTCGCCGGTGGGTGTGCGACATAAATGTGAGCGAAAGGCGTAACTGCAATGGTTAAACGCTTGTCCGAGGGTACACCTACGTGGGGCGCGGGCGCAGGCCATCCGAAACAATCATAGCCCCGGGATTCATCCCGGGGAAACCGGCCCGCTAGCTAGGTATAGCCCGGGCAGATAGGTAACACAATTCCCCGATCACATGGGTAACACATTGGCATCCTAGAACAAAAGGAGGACTTTTGTTTTGGGATGGAAGGAGACCCGTGTGCAAGACGAAAGATTGCGATTCGTTCAAGAGGTTCTAACCCGGGAGGATGCCATGGCCGCCGTCTGTCGGCGCTTCGGCGTCAGCCGCAAGACCGGCTACAAATGGCTCGATCGCTACGCCCAACAAGGCGTCGCCGGATTGGCCGATCAATCCAAAGCGCCCAAACGGCAAGCGCAAGCCTTTCCCGCCGAGATCGAGCGAGAGATCCTGGCCTTGCGGGCGCGCTATCCCACTTGGGCGAAGACAAGCTCAAAGCGCGACTCGAGCGCACCAACCCTGACATCAATTGGCCGGCGCACTCCACCATCGGGGCGCTGCTGAAACGCCACGGACTCACCCACCCCGGTAAGCGCCGGCGCCACGCCACGCCTTCCAGTAAGCTCACCAGCGCCAAGGCGCCCAACCAAGTTTGGGCGATCGATTTCAAGGGTTGGTTCGACACCGGCGACGGCAAACGCTGCGATCCGCTGACGATTTCCGATACGGCGAGCCGCTATCTGTTGCGTTGTCAAAGGGTCGCGCGCAGCGACACGGCGCACGTGCGGCCGCTGATGGAAGCGACTTTCCGGGAGTACGGCCTGCCCACGAGGATCCTTTCCGATAACGGTCCGCCGTTCGCCTCGACGGGCTTGGCGGGGCTTTCGCGGCTCAGCGTGTGGTGGATCCGGCTCGGGATTCAACTGCAGCGAATCGACCCCGGACACCCTGAGCAAAACGGGCGTCATGAGCGCATGCATCGGACGCTCAAGGCCGAGACGGCGACGCCGCCGGAGCGCAACTTGCGAGCGCAACAGCGGGCGTTCGATCGTTTTCGGCAGATCTACAACCAGGAGCGTCCGCACGAGTCGCTAGCGATGGCAACGCCGGCGAGCGTGTATCAGCCGTCGTGGAGGCCGTATCCGGAGCGCTTGCCGGAGCTGGAGTATCCGGATCGGATGCTGCCGCGGCGAGTGCAGAGCAAGGGCGACATTGGGTTGCTGGGGCGTCAGTTGTTTCTCAGCGAGACCTTGGCGGGCGAGACGGTGGGCCTGGAAGAGCATGAGCACGGCTGGGCGGTCTGGTTTGGGCCGCTGGAGCTGGACTGGCTCGAGCGTAGCCTATTCGAGGGCCCGCGGCCGGGCAGGGGGGAGCACCGACTGCGGCGGAAACGCTCGGGGGGCGCCTCCTCCGCTCGCCCTACGGGCTCGCTCCCCCGGCGCCCCCCGAGCGTTTCCGGGAAGGGTTTCGTGCAAAGAACCTTCTCTTGGTTCAACCCTTAAACTGTTACCTATGTGGTTGGGGAAAAGTGTTACCTAGGTGCTGGGCTGTTCAGAGTTTCTACATTTGTGGATGGGGGAGGGCCATGGTTGAGGTAGGTCGGTAGATGGTTATTGACATACCGACAGGATTGAGCTATTCTGTTCTTGGCCCGCTCGGCGCCGCTGCCTATGCCCGACGATCTCCGCGATACTCTTCTGGAAACCCTAGAATCAGCCCTCGATGCTCAGCTGCGCGCCGTTCGTCGGCTGCGATCGAAACCCCCTCCCCGGCCCAAGCGCCCTTCGCCTCAAGGTATGTCTCAGGTCGATATGGCCCATGACATACTCGCCGGAGCCGAGCGTCCGCCGCATATCGCGGAGTTGATCGAGGGCATTCAGGCCAGGTTTTCCCGTGCGGTTGACCGCGAAAGCCTCGTCTCGGCGCTGTCGAAGAAGATCGCTCGCGGCGACCGTTTTGTGCGCACCGCGAAGAACACTTTCGCGCTGCGTAGCCCGGATTAGCTACGCGGCCCGGATTAGCTGTCCCCTGGAGGTTCCCATGCTGCTTCCTCAGTTCCTGTCGATCAGCGCTGATTGGAGGCGCGCCTTTCCCCAGCAACGCACGCATCGACGCGCGGTGCGCCAAGGCCTGGGAGGCCTGGTTTGCCTGGGCCGCCGCACGCTTTCGCGCATTATTTGGACCAACGGCGGCGAGCAAAACAGCTGGAGCGCGGACTATTTTTTGCACGAGCGCTGCAAGTGGCGTCCGCAAGAGTTGTTCGCGCCGGTGTGGAAGCGCGCCTTGGGGTTTTGCCGCTCACGGTTGGTGGGCGTGGCGATCGACGACACGCGCTTGCGCAAGACGGGGCGTAGGATCAAGCAGGCGTTTTATCAACACGATCCGCTCTCGCCGCCGTTTCACGCGAACTTGATGCTGGGGTTGCGCTACTTGCAAGCGTCGTTGTTGGTTCCCTTCGATCGCGGCGGCAAGACCGGCGCGCGGGCCTTGCCGGTGCGTTTTGAATGTGCGCCGGTTCCCAAGCGTCCCGGCAAACGCGCCGGCGACGCCGAGCGAGAGCAGTACGAACAAGCGCGCAAGCGCTGTCGCATCTCGCAACGTTTAGTCGACATGATGGCGCCGCTGCGGGCTGCGCTGGATGCCGCCGGCGGGATCGCCAAGAAGATGGTGTTGTCGCTTGACGGCAGTTTCAGCAACCGCACCGTTTTCCTGGCGCCGCGCGATCGCACCGAGCTCATCGCTCGCACGCGCCTGGACGCTGTGCTGTGCAAAGCCGCGCCGACCGGCTCGCGACGCTTCTATGGGGTCGAAAAGTTCCGCCCCGAACAGGTGCGCCGCGACGAGACGATCGTCTGGAAAACGACCAAGCTATTCTACGGCGGCAAGCGCCGCAAGATCCGTTATAAAGAGGTCAACGAGGTGTACTGGCAGGGCGGGGCGCGGCGCACGCCGTTGCGTTTGTTGGTGGTCGCGCCGACCCCCTATAGCAAGCGCCTTTCGAGCAAGATGTACTACCGCCAGCCGGCGTATCTACTCACGACGGACCTCGCCAGCCAGGCGCGCGAGCTGTTGCAGATCTATTTCGACCGTTGGCAGATCGAGGTGAACCACCGCGAAGAGAAGGACACGTTGGGCGTGGGACAGGCGCAGTTATGGAGCGAGACGGCGGTCCCGAAGCAACCGGTATTGGCGGTGGCGGCGTACAGCGCTTTGCTGCTGGCGTCGTTGCTGGCGTATGGTCCGGGGCGCGGAGAGGCCTATGCGCCGCTGCCGAAATGGAGGAAAAAGGCAAAGAGGCCTTCTTGTCTGGATCTCGTGGCGCTGTTGCGGAAAGAAATGGTCGAAAACCCCGATTTGCTGGCTCCGCTGGGGCTCAAACCCTCCTGGCAGGCCTTCGGCGCCGCCGCTGACGGGTAAAATATGTAGAAACTCTGAACAGCCCAGCACCTAGGTAACACTTTTCCCCAACCACATAGGTAACAGTTTAAGGGTTGAACCAAGAGAAGGTTCTTTGCACGAAATCCTTCCCGGAAACGCTCGGGGGGCGCCTCCTCCGCAGTCGGTGCTCCCCCCTGCCCGGCCGCGGGCCCTCGAATAGGCTACGCTCGAGCCAGTCCAGCTCCAGCGGCCCAAACCAGACCGCCCAGCCGTGCTCATGCTCTTCCAGGCCCACCGTCTCGCCCGCCAAGGTCTCGCTGAGAAACAACTGACGCCCCAGCAACCCAATGTCGCCCTTGCTCTGCACTCGCCGCGGCAGCATCCGATCCGGATACTCCAGCTCCGGCAAGCGCTCCGGATACGGCCTCCACGACGGCTGATACACGCTCGCCGGCGTTGCCATCGCTAGCGACTCGTGCGGACGCTCCTGGTTGTAGATCTGCCGAAAACGATCGAACGCCCGCTGTTGCGCTCGCAAGTTGCGCTCCGGCGGCGTCGCCGTCTCGGCCTTGAGCGTCCGATGCATGCGCTCATGACGCCCGTTTTGCTCAGGGTGTCCGGGGTCGATTCGCTGCAGTTGAATCCCGAGCCGGATCCACCACACGCTGAGCCGCGAAAGCCCCGCCAAGCCCGTCGAGGCGAACGGCGGACCGTTATCGGAAAGGATCCTCGTGGGCAGGCCGTACTCCCGGAAAGTCGCTTCCATCAGCGGCCGCACGTGCGCCGTGTCGCTGCGCGCGACCCTTTGACAACGCAACAGATAGCGGCTCGCCGTATCGGAAATCGTCAGCGGATCGCAGCGTTTGCCGTCGCCGGTTTCGAACCAACCCTTGAAATCGATCGCCCAAACTTGGTTGGGCGCCTTGGCGCTGGTGAGCTTACTGGAAGGCGTGGCGTGGCGCCGGCGCTTACCGGGGTGGGTGAGTCCGTGGCGTTTCAGCAGCGCCCCGATAGTGGAGTGCGCCGGCCAATTGATGTCAGGGTTGGTGCGCTCGAGTCGCGCTTTGAGCTTGTCTTCGCCCCAAGTGGGATAGCGCGCCCGCAAGGCCAGGATCTCTCGCTCGATCTCGGCGGGAAAGGCTTGCGCTTGCCGTTTGGGCGCTTTGGATTGATCGGCCAATCCGGCGACGCCTTGTTGGGCGTAGCGATCGAGCCATTTGTAGCCGGTCTTGCGGCTGACGCCGAAGCGCCGACAGACGGCGGCCATGGCATCCTCCCGGGTTAGAACCTCTTGAACGAATCGCAATCTTTCGTCTTGCACACGGGTCTCCTTCCATCCCAAAACAAAAGTCCTCCTTTTGTTCTAGGATGCCAATGTGTTACCCATGTGATCGGGGAATTGTGTTACCTATCTGCCCGGGCTATACCACTCCAGACCCCGGGATGAATCCCGGGGCTATGATTGTTCGGCCAAGCGCCGCCGGCAGTCACAAATTTGTCGCGCACCCAAGGCCAAGACCGCGATCAATAGCGCTGCCGGGCGGCCCAGCGGCCGAGACTCAGCTCGTCGAGCTCAAGCTCAGCCCGGCGTTCGGCTGCGCGACGTTGTGCACTCTCGCGGGAGGCATGGACTTTTTCAATCGCTTCAACGCCCCGCCGCGCCTCGACCACTTGGGCCAACAGATCCTGCGCTTGCGCTTCAAGGCGTTTGGCCGCTTCGAGCGCGGCTCGCGTGTCGTTGTGAAGCCGGCCCGCCCACTCATCGTGTTCTCGAAGCTCGGCGCCGGTTAGGCGGGTTGATTCGGCTAGCGACTGCCGGCGGGCCGCCAAATCGGCCGCGAGTGAACGCGCCCGTTGCTTTGATGAAGCTTGGCGGTTTCGTAGTCGCGTCAACTCGAGCTCGAGCTGATCGAGCCCATTCCGCTTGAGCTCGATCAGCGACTCGAGGGCCGACCGCCGCCGTCTCACAACTTTTCCGAAAGCGCCCGAAGCTGATCAAGTGTGTCTTCGAGCGGCTGGGTGTCTGCAAGGTCTTGTTTTAGGAATCCAACCACCTCGTCGCGAGATCGTACGGCGGCGTCGACTTGAGGATTCGACCCGGCGGCGTACGCGCCCAGGTTGATCAGGTCCTCCGAACGGCGGTAGGCCGCCATCGACTCGCGTAGCCGGCCGGCGCGCTCGAGATGATCTTCCGAGGCGACGGCATTAGAAAGTCGGCTCAGGCTCTCGAGAGCGTCGATCGCGGGGAACTGGCCCGCTTCAGCCAAGTCGCGCGAGAGCACGATGTGACCGTCGAGCAGCGAGCGCGCCGCATCCGCGATCGGGTCGTTGATGTCGTCGCCCTCCATCAGAACCGTGTAGAAACCCGTCACCGACCCGCTGGCGTACTTCCCCGCCCTCTCAAAAAGGCGTGGGAGCAGTTGGAAGACCGACGGCGTATAGCCCTTCTGGCTTGGGGGTTCGCCGACCGCGAGCCCGATCTCGCGTTGAGCCATCGCGAGCCGTGTGATGGAATCAAGAATCAGCAGCACGTCCTTGCCTTGCTCGCGGAACCAGTCGGCCACCGTCGCAGCCAAGAACGCCGCCCGCACGCGGACGGGCGCCGGCCGGTCGGAAGTCGCGGCAACGATCACCGACTTCGCCAGGCCTTCAGGTCCCAGGGTTTCCTCGAGAAACGCTCGCACCTCGCGATTCCGCTCGCCGACCAACGCGACCACGTTCACATCGCACGAGCTGTTACGAGCCATGGCGCCCAGCAAGGTGCTCTTGCCCACCCCGGCGCCGCCGAAGCTGCCGACCCTTTGCCCTTTCCCGCACGGCAGTAGGGCGTCAATCACGCGCACGCCGGTGACGAGCGGCTCGTCGATCGCCTCGCGCTCCATCGGCCCGAGCGGGTCGCTCAAGAGCTCGCGCGAGTCGGCCGTATGGAGAATCCCCTTTCCGTCGATCGGGGCGCCGAACGCGTCGACCACGCGGCCGAGCAGGTTTATCCCGACCGGGGCCTGTGAGGCGAAACGATGGGCGGCGATGGGACTGCCCGGTTGGAGACCGACCGTCTCTTGGAGGGGCATCGAAAGCACGCGACCCGAGCGAAAGCCAACCACCTGGGTGCGAATGGAGACGCCCCCGGTCTGCACCTCGCAGATGTCGCCAATCGATGCCAGCGGGCCTTCGGATTCCACCAACAACCCAGCGAAGTCGGTCACCACGCCGATCGGCCGGATCGGCTGGAAGGATTCCGTGGCCGCGGCTAGGGCTCGTAGTGTGGGGCGAAGACTGTCTTGGGGATCCACTAGGCCGTTCTTATATAGATCGGCGCTTGAACAGAATCCGAGCACCCTGCGTGAGCGGGGTGTTTTTCCGTTGCACATACTGGAAGACACCCCGCTCACGCCTCACGCAGGGTGCTCGGAAGCGCTGGGTCGACCGCTAGCGGATTGGGGAATAGCTGGTTGGGCTCAAGCATTTAGTAATTGGAGGAGTAATTGGAGGCGCCCACCGTTAAATTCTTGTAAAGTCGCTTGTACGAATCGAACCAGCACCGCCTGGGCCTGATCGCGCTTCTTGCAGCGAAATGTTAGGAAAAACCGAAAGAATTGGAACAAACCATAGGGGCCTCGAAACTTGGACGTGCCAACTTGAAGCTTTGAGAAAAAATGGAGGGCGCCTCCAATTTCTGCCTGGAGTGAACCCCAAGCGTGAGACAGTCGAAATCGGGACAGGTTACGATTCACCGCAAAACGCTTGCCTTCTTCGCTGTATCGTCGCACGCTGGTCCTAGCCGGGGAAGCGGAAGCGGGCTCTGCTGGAGAGCAACCCGCCAAGGAATACCCGGCCGCAAACTCATCAAGACGATGAGCGCCGGGGGCGGCCGCCAAGGTCGCTCCCGGCTTCTCCAACGCCGGCGATGTCTCCCTGCCCGCCCAGGGCCCATCGGATTGATAGATTTGCCTATGCCTCTCAAAACTCATACTTCGGATTCCTCGCTGCTGTTGCCGCCGGCCGCGCCAGCGCTTCAAACTCCGCCGGCGGACGATATCCCAACGCCGAATGCAGCCGGCGTTGGTTGTAGATCTCATCAATGAACTCGCCGATCGATGCGCGCGCCTCGTCAAGCGTGCGATAACGCTGCAACCAAACCTCCTCCGCCTTCAACGTCTTCATGAAACTCTCCGCCCGCGCGTTGTCGTAGGGGTTGCCGCGGCGGCTCATCGAGATGATCGCGCCGTGCTGCTCCAGCAGCTCGACATAGGCGCTCGAAGCGTACTGTACGCCTTGGTCGGAATGATGCATCCACCCCGCGGCAGGGCGTCTGAGCTCGAGCGCATCGCGCAACGCCCCTACAGCCAGCTCAGCTTTGAGCGTCGTCCCCAGCCGCCAGCCGACCACGCGTCGCGAGTAGGCGTCCAACACCACGGCGAGGTAGACGAACGCCTCGCGCAAGCGAATGTAGGTGATATCGGATTGCCACAACTGATCGACGCCGTCCACATTCAGGTGCGCCGCTAGATTCGGATAAACAGGTAAGAAGTGGTTCGAATCCGTTGTTAGCACGAAGCGCCGCTTGAGTACCGCCAGCAAGTTGTCCTTACGCATCATCCGCAGGACCTTTTTGTGATTGACGAGGAAGCCTTGGCGGCGCAGCTCGGCCGTCACGCGGCGGTAGCCGTAACGACGATTCTCGAGCGAAATCCGCTGCATGCGGTCACGCAATTCCATGTCGCACTCGGCGGGCGACGACACGGCGAGCCGGCGATAGAACCCGGCGCGATTCACGCGTCCGAGCTCGCAGGCGTGTTCGACGCTGAGCGAGCCTTTGGCGCTGATCTGCTCGACGATGGAGTAGATCCGCTCGCGCCACCGGCGTCGTTGGTCGGGGCTGCGAGGTTCAAGGCGCGAAAGGCTTGTCCGAAAAAATCGAGCTCTACGGCTTGTTTGCCGAGCAGTCGTTCGAGCTCTGCGATGCGTTCGTCGCGCGGATCGCGAGGGATCTTGGGCGGCGCCGAGCGGCCGGGTTTCGGCCGGCCTCGCCGCCGGCTCAAGCCGTTGACGCCTTCCTGGCGATAGGCGTCCCGCCAGCGGTACAGCAGGCTGCGCTTGACGTCCAACTCGCGGCTTAGCGCTGTGCCGCTCTGGCCGGCTAGGAGCCGCCTGGCGGCGGCTTCCTTGAACTCCACCGTGAACTCCCGCGGCTTGCGCGGCTTGAGACTTTCCATCCTGGACTCCTTTCCATTCGCTGAAATTCGTCCCGAATTTCAATGTCTCATTTTTAGGGTTCACTCCACCTAGTTTCGTTCCTGTCCCGGATCTCCCCTGGGAACTGGCCCGCCGATCGGTGACAGTAGGTTGCGCGCAGCCCTACCAGAATTCTCCCGCGGTGCGCCGAACGAGGTTCCCGTGGGTCCTCATCCGAGAGAGGGCGCTCGGTGTCATCGCCCGCCAATCGTCGAGTAGCGTCAGACTCTCTTCCAACTCGCGACGCATCTTCGGAGCCGTCAAAACGACGCTCGCCGACGGGTTCGTTAAACAAAACCGATAGCAATCCGGGGCCGAGGGCGGCGACCAGTTAGGCGGATCCTTGGCCGTCGCCTTCAGCAGCTTCCCCCACCGCAGGCCCGTGAAGCAGACCGTCGGAATCCCCAGTCGGTCGGCGACCGGGAATACGTCTCGCTCCGCCCCCCGGTGAGCAGCGTTGTACCGAACCATCAACAGATCGAGCGGCCGTTCGCCGCCTAGGCTCGACTCCCGCACCCATCGAGCCGCCAAGGATCGCTGATGCGTTGTCAGACCGATCAGTGTCAGTTCGCCAGTTGCTCGTGGTTTTGCCAATGCACCGCAGGCTCCTCCTGGGGACACGATCTCCCGCCATTCTTCTTCGGCCTCCACGTAGTAATAGGTCGCGATGTCGAGTCGGCCGCCGAGGGATTCCAGAATCCGGTCGAGCTCTCTTTCCGCTTCATCCGCTGAGCGGGCCTTGAGCTGAGCCGCAACGACTAACCCGTCTCTCGCGTCTCCCGATTCGCGAACGTAGCGAGACAACCCGTCCTCTCGTCCGCACCAGTTCAGATAGTTGACTCCGCGCGAGACGGCCCAGGCGACATCATCGGAATCGAGATGATTGTCCCCTCGGGTGGCAAGTCCCAGACGGGTGACGAATGGCAACCCCTGACCCAAACTCGTTGTGAGCTTCATGGCGATGCCGAGGTAGTATGGCATCCATCATGCCCCCTTAGTTTTTCAGGAATAGGCAAGTCTATCGATCCGATGGGCTCTGAGTGCAGCTGAAAAGCGGGAGCTAATCTCAGACGAAAAGACGTGGGACGAGGGGCAGCGGGGTGCATACCGCTGTCGCGCCAGGGCCAAAATGGAAATCCGTGATAGTACGCGTTTGTAACCAGGTAGTGGGACACTAGAGCTATTCGCATAGTGGTCGCGAGCGATGACTAGCTCAGGTACGTCGGACACAAGGCAAGGTTTGTGCGCTGCTAGCGCAAAGTATCTCGCTCTGGCGGCGGTCTGGGGGCTGTGTGTTGGTGGGGTTCCGCGGCCGTCCGCCCTGGCTGCACAGGCCGTTTCCCCGGCTTCTCGAAGTCGCATCGATTTCAGCCGCGATATCCGCCCGATACTGGCGGACAAGTGCTTTGGCTGTCACGGCCCCGACGCTGCGAACAACCTTAGCTCGCTGCGGTTCGATTCCGAAGCCCATGCGATGGCAGATCTGGGCAACGGCCAGCGGGCGATCGTCCGCGGCAATCCGGAACAGAGCGAGCTCGTGCGGCGTATCACCGCCGAGCAGACATCGATCCGCATGCCGCCGGTGAATTCGGGACGAGAGCTCACTACGGAAGAAATCGAACGGCTGACCGAATGGATCGCGCAGGGCGCCCCATGGCAGCGGCATTGGGCATTCACCCGGCCCAGCCGGTCGCCGGCGCCGGAGATAAAGAACCAGAGCTGGGTGCGCAATGCCATTGATTCGTTTGTGCTGGCCAGGCTGGAGCGCGAAGGCTGGCAGCCCTCTCCCGAGGCCGGCCGCGCTGCCTTGATTCGTCGCGTCTCGCTGGATCTTACGGGTCTCCCGCCGACGCCGAAGGAAGTGGATGATTTTCTGAGCGACTCGGGGCCGAAGGCCTACGACAGGGTGGTTGATTGTCTGCTCGCTTCGCCGCGCTACGGGGAGCGGCTGGCGTCGGATTGGCTCGACGCGTCCCGTTACGCCGATACGAACGGCTATCAGATCGACGGAGATCGCGAGATGTGGCGTTGGCGGGATTGGGTCATCGAAGCCTTCAATCGCAACTTGCCCTTCGACCAATTCGTCATCGAGCAAATAGCCGGCGATCTGCTCGAGAACCCTTCGATGGAGCAGCGCATCGCCACCGGATTCAATCGCAACCATCGCGGGAACGCGGAGGACGGCCTTGTGCCGGAGGAGTTTCGGGTCGAGTACGTTGTGGACCGTGTCGATACCGTTTCAACCGTGTTTTTGGGGCTCACGATGGGTTGTGCACGGTGTCACAATCACAAGTTCGATCCGTTCACGCAGAAGGAATACTACCAGCTGTTTGCCTATTTCAACAGCATTCCCGCAGCGATTCCGCAACGAGGCTGAGTCAGAAGGCGGAAGTAGTTGGGAATCGAGGGATTTAGGGGCGTGGGGTGAAGGACGAGCAGATTCGCACGCGGTCCTGACCCGGAAATAGGTGGGGAATCGCAGGGCAAAGACACCCCGGCGGCTCTTGCGGCAGGGCCGCTTACTGGCAGGCGCGGGGTGGGCGGGGGAGTCGACTCGCGTGCTAGGGCGAGGGGCCCGTGGCCGCCCGATACAGCTCCGCCGCCATCACCCGCGCCCAAAAGACTCGCGGTTTGCCGCGCCGCAACGACGGTTTGAGCTTGCGGGCGACAAAAGCGTGGTAGAGATTGAATGCCAGAAACGTCGTCAAGAGAAACGTCTCGATGGCGTGGGGTTCGTGCTTGTAGATGTGGTCGGCATGCCAGCCGTTGACCAACTCGTTGAAGCCGCGGTTCTCGATGTCCCAGCGTTGATGGCCCAAGCGCACCAGCTGCGCCGTGGAAACTTGCCGCGACCCCAAAGTCGTTAGCCAAACCCAATCGCTTTGATGCTCGTGGAGCTCGCCGTCAAGCTGCGAGCGCCGCCGCCAAGTCTCCACCGAACGAACGACGCGCAAGGGCTGGGCGACCTGCGGCCACGATAATAAGCCCTCGTGATCCCACCATTGGCAATCGCGTGAGCGATACTCGCCCGCCTGTGGGGGCTGGGTTCGCCACAGTCCTTGAACGTCTTGAAACAGGTGGCGGCGCTCGTCCTTGAGCACGATGACGGCGTCCTTGCCGTGCGCCAGCAGAAAGTTCACAAACGTCGCGGCGGCGTAAAGAGCGTCGGCCAAGACAACATCAAACGCCCGTGGGTAAGCGGCTAGAACGCGTTCGAGCAAACGTTTGGCGGCGGCCAGCTCGTCCTCGCCGGGGAGTTGCGGTTCGGCGTCGAGCAACAGCGGAAGCGGTTCGCCTTGGATGTTGAATGGCGAGGCGGCGGGCGCGTCACTGAGCAACTGCAGCGTCACTTGGCGGTGATAGTACTGCAGCTGTTCGCCGTCGCTGCGCTGAATGCGGCGCTCGAGACAGCCTCCACAGCAACGGCGGTAGCTGGCGTGAGACTCATGACCGTCGATCACAGCCACCCCTAATCCGCCGATGCCGGGCAAGGCCTTGTTGCGCTTGAGGCGTTCATACAGCTGCCGAATCGCTTGCCGCAGCACGGCCGTGTCGAGCGAGCTGTAGACGCGGCCAATGGTGTCCGCGCTGGGCAGCTTGCGGCCCAGCCATTTCTTCCAAAACGGCGCCCCCTCGAGCGTTTCCAAAGCGTTCAGGCTGCCCAGCCGGGCCCAGAACAGCGCCAGCGTCGACTCGACGACAGCGCGGGTGGGGATGCGCGGCTTGGGGCGGGAATCCGAGACCCCGGCGAGAAGGCGGCTGCGCAGGCCGTAACCCTTCTCCGCGTACTGGATCAGACGTCGAAGAACGTCACTCCTCCCGGCGGTCTTGGAGCCGCTTCCACTCGCGCTCGGAGACCTCTTCGAGCAGCCGCTCGAGCTGTTGATAGTCGGCTACGGCCTGGCGCACGCGTTGCTCCCAGCTGCGCGGCACGAACAGCTGTTGCACCTTTCCCCGGCGCGAGCGCACCAGATAGAGCGAGGCGTGCAGTTGACCCTGGGCGCAGCGACAGTTGGGCTTGCCGCAGACGCGTTGGCGCGGCGCCACGGTGCCATGCAGCAACCAGCGGCCGTGGACCAGCTGGGCGATGCGGGAGCGCAGCTTACGCTCGGCATCGGCGAGGCTGGAGCGAGCCGGGGCTGTCTTCATGACTGATATATATACAATATACCAGAACCAACTGCGCTGCAACTCCTCAACACGAATGCGAATCTGCTCGGACCACAGGCCCAGCTCCAAACACCCGCTAAATCAATGGTTTCCGACCCTCAGGGAAATTGGATGCGGAACCGCTGGCATTCCCGAAGACGGGCGGTTCAGTAACTTCGGCAATGCGGCGCCTTGGATTCACGCCCCCACACGGGAGCAGCAACAACGGCAACGCCGGCTGGACGAAGAGATCGCTTCGTCCGAACGAAGACTAGGGGACCTGCTGAAACAGCCGGCGCCGATCGAGCGCCGCTGGGAGCAGGCGCTCTCGGGTTCTCCAGCCCGCCACTGGTTCCCTGCCGACGACTTGCTTCTGCACCAACCCTTCGATCAGGACGCCAAGCCGGTCGTGAACGAAGACGACACGGCCAGATTTCAAAACGGCTTACCCCAGTACGCACCCTCGCCGCTCGGCCAAGCCGTAGTGTTCGACGGCAACCTGGTGTTCGATGCGGGCAACGTGGCCAGCTTCGACTATCGCGACCGCCTGCACGATTTCAAGGACCGGTTCACCATCTCGGCCTGGTTCTATCCGGAGTCCGAGAATAGCGGCGCCATTGTCACGCGCATAGGCGACAAAGTGACCGAGCAGGAGAACGGCTTGCCAAAAGGGCGCGGCTACGGCTTGTTTTTCCTCAACGGCAAGGTGCATTTCAATCTCGTTGGCGTTTGGGCCGATGACTCCTTTCGCGTCGAGACCCAAGACACGCTGCCAGCCAAGCAGTGGCGCCATGTGGTCGCGATGTTCGACAGTCTACAACCGCATGAGAAGGTCCAGATCTACGTCGACGGGGAGAAACAGAAGCTCAAGGTCAACAACGGCCGCCTGTTCCGGCAGTTCAGCATCAAAGACGCGCATCTTTTGATCGGCGGGGGCGGCGGCCCGGAGTGGAGCTTCAAGGGGTTGATCGACGAAGTCCGGATTTACAACACTCTGCTCGACGGGCAAGAAATTGCCGTCCTGGCCAGTGCGGATTCGATCTTCCGGATCGCCGGGATATCGCCCAAGGCGCGGAGCGAGGGGCAGCGACTGAAGATGCGCAACGCTTTCTTGCAGGAGTTGGCTCCCGTCAACGCCCGGCGCGAGTGGAAGAAATGGCACGCGCTCAAGCAAGAGAAATTCCGGCTCGAGACTACGATTCCCACCGTGATGGTGATGCAGGAGCTGCCCGAGCCGCGGCCAACGCAGCTGCTTCGACGCGGTTCCTACGACGCGCCTGGAGAAAGCGTCGAGCGCGGCGTTCCAGCTATCCTGCCGGCTCTGCCCAAGAATGCCCCGAACAACCGGCTGGGTCTTGCCCGTTGGCTCGTCAGCGAGGAGAATCCGCTGACGTCCCGCGTAACGGTCAACCGCCTGTGGCAGATGCTTTTCGGCGCCGGGTTGGTGAAGACAGCCGGGGATTTCGGCGTGCAGGGGGACCTGCCTTCGCATCCCGGATTGCTTGACTGGCTGGCGATCGAGCTACAGCAGAATGGCTGGAACGTCAAAGAGCTGCTTAAGACCATAGTGACGAGCGCGACGTATCGCCAATCGTCAAGGACCACACCTGAGCTGCTACGGCGTGATCCCGACAACCGGCTGCTGGCGCGCGGCCCGCGCCTGCGCCTGTCAGCCGAAATGATCCGCGATCAAGCGTTGTTCGTCTCCGGCCTACTGGTCGAAAAACTCGGCGGCCCTTCGGTAAAACCCTATCAGCCTGCGGGTCTGTTGAAGGACATGGTTTTCTCGAACATGACCGACTATGCCCAGGAGCAAGGCGAAGGCCTGTGGCGACGGAGTCTTTACACTTTTTGGAAGCGAACCGTCATGCCTCCCGCGATGCAGGTTTTCGACGCTTCCTCGCGCGAATACTGCCAAGTGAGCGAAACGCGCACCAACACGCCGCTCCAGGCTTTGAATCTGATGAACGACGTCACCTATGTGGAGTCCGCCAGAATGCTTGCCCAGCGCATGTTGAACGAGGGCGGTGCCAGGCCGGACGATCGCATCACCCTGGGCTTTCGTCTGGCGGCGGGGCGTGTGCCGGAGCGGGGGGAAAGGCAAGTGTTGCTGGGCAGCCTACGAACGCAGCTCGCTTACTTCCAGAGCCATCCGGCGGCGGCGGCGGGGCTGCTAGCCGTGGGCGAGAAGCGCAACGATCCGAGGCTGGAGGCTGAGCAACTAGCGGCTTATGCCGTGGTCGGCAGTTTGATTCTCAATCTTGACGAGGTCATCACCAAGCAATGAAACCCGGGATCCTCAACCCAATAGACGAGTATCGCCTCTCGTTGACCCGCAGGCACTTCTTCAGCCGAAGCGGTTTGGGCCTCGGTACAGCCGCCCTGGCGACGCTTTTGGACGAAGATGGCCTGGCGGCGGCGCCGGCCGGAAACGAAGACAACGGGGCCGGACTTCCGGGTTTGCCGCACTTCGCGCCGAAGGCCAAACGGGTGATCTACCTGTTCCAGTCAGGCGGCCCCTCGCAGTTGGAGCTCTTCGATTACAAACCACAGCTGGATAAGTATCGCGGCCAGGATCTGCCCGAGTCGGTGCGCGGCGAGCAACGACTGACGGGGATGACCGCTCATCAGTCGAGCTTCCCGATGGCTCCCTCAATCTACAAATTCGCGCAACACGGGGAATCGGGCGCAACCTTGAGCGAGCTGCTGCCGCACACGGCGAAGGTCGCGGACGATCTGTGCTTTATCAAATCGATGCACACGGAGCAGATCAACCACGATCCCGCCGTGACCTTCTCTCTTACCGGATTTCAACTGGCGGGCCGCCCAAGCATGGGCTCGTGGATCGCATATGGGCTGGGCAGCGAGAACAAGGACTTGCCCGCTTTCGTGGTTATGGTTTCGCTGGGAGCCGTGAGCGACCAGCCATTGTACGACCGCTTGTGGGGCAGCGGTTTTTTGTCGTCCCGCCATCAGGGAGTGAAGTTCCACAGTGGTCCGGACCCGGTGCTCTATCTGTCGAATACCCCGGGGATCGATGCGAAAGTGCGCCGCCGTTTTCTCGACGATCTGGCGAAGTTGAATCAAAAGAACGCCGAGAGCTTCCAAGATCCCGAGATCCTTGCCCGCGTTGCTCAGTATGAGCTGGCTTACCGCATGCAGTCGTCGGTTCCCGAGTTGGCGGATCTCTCGAGCGAATCAGAACAGACTCTGGCGCGCTACGGCCCCGACGCCGGCAAGCCGGGTACGTTCGCCGCGAACTGCATCCTAGCGCGGCGGTTGGCCGAACGTGGCGTGCGGTTTATTCAGCTGTTCCATCGCGGCTGGGATCAGCACAACAACTGCCCTGAACGGATTGCCAGTCAATGCCGCGACACGGACCAGCCGACAGCCGCGCTGATTCAGGACCTGAAGGAACGCGGACTGTTCGAGGACACGCTAGTCGTCTGGGGCGGGGAATTCGGGCGGACTGTCTATTCGCAGGGAAAACTTACCGCCGACAACTATGGCCGCGATCATCATCCCCGCTGCTTCACTGTCTGGCTGGCCGGCGGGGGCATCCGAGGCGGGCTCACGATCGGCGAAACAGACGACTTCAGCTACAACATCACGCGGGATCCAGTCTCGGTTTTTGACCTCAACGCGACGATCCTGCACTGCCTCGGCGTGGATCACAGGCGGCTGACTCATAAGTTTCAAGGGCGGAACTTCCGGCTAACGGATGTGCACGGGACAGTGTTGAAACAAGCCTTAGCCTAATACTCGTTATTTTAGGGGTTGAAGGCCGCGACTTGGAGCCGCGACCGGAAGGGAGCGGTTCTTGCACCAACGGGCAACCGCTCTTTTTATTGTCTTCCGAGCCATTGTATTCGCGCCCGACGGCGCGAATACAATGGCTCGCGGAAGAGGCGGAGGGAGGGCCGTGGGCAATATCAACACCCCCAGCTTGCGCTGGGGGCTACGGCTATGCCGCCCCTGGCGGGGCTTCGGACTCCGATTGCCCAGAAGCCAATTCGGACACTTCAGCGTCATGTTGCGCCCTTACATTGACGCCATGCCCAAGCCCAGGAATATGTTGCGGGATTAGTGACGACCTACACTAGCGAAGTCTGCGACCTCAAACCGACGAGGCATCGCGCACCCGGAGCCGCGCGCGTAAGCAAGCGGTTGCCCAGATACCGACAACCGCTCCCTTAGGGGCTGTGAAATAAACCCGTCGTGGCCGCCGAAGCTCCCCTGGGGCGGTTCGGAATGGCGCGAGTGGATCAAAATGGGATAAAACATGAGGGCAAACGAATGTTCGGATAACTTGGCGGCGGCGTCCAACGCCCTTATTATATGGGCGAACAACAGGTCTTAGTCGAGCTCGAGCAACGCCCCGCCAAGCCGCGCCAAGCCGTGCCCGTTGACCAACTGCAGCTGCGACAGCCCAATCGCGACCAATTCACCTATGCCGCGATCGACGTCGAACGGCTCGTGCCGGCCGACCATCTGGTGCGCGCCATCTGGGAGCTGAGCGGCATGCTCGACCTGTCCGGCTTCGCTGCTCATCTGGAAACCCGCAAGGAGTCCGCCGGGCGGCCGGCATGGGATCCGCGGTTGCTGGTCGCGATCTGGATCTGGGCGTATTCGGAAAGGATGAGCTCGGCGCGTGAGATCGCGCGTCAAAGCCGCTATCGGCCGGAGTTGGAGTGGTTGTGCGGCATGGCGGTCGTCAATCATCACACTCTTTCGGATTTTCGGGTATTCCACTCAAAAGCTCTCGAGAACTTGTTGACACAGGTATTGGCGCTGCTGAGTCAAGAGGGGCTGGTGGATCTCGAGCAGGTGGCCGTCGACGGCACGCGGATCCGGGCGCAAGCCTCGGGCGGGTCGCAACGCAGGCGTCCGACGCTCGAGCGGCATCTCGAACAAGCGCGCGAAGCGGTGCGTCAACTCTCGGAAGAAGCCGACGACGAGGGTTCGAATCGGCGGCGTCAGGCGGCGCGTAAGCGGACCTTGCGGGAGCGAGTCGAGCGGATGGAGCAGGCGCTGGAGGAACTGCCCAAGGTCGAAGCGGGCAAGCGCGACGAAGAGCAACGACGCCAGGCGCGGGTGAGCGAGAGCGAGCCGGAAGCGCGCCCGCAACACGAATCCAACGGCGGTTGGGGACTCGGCTACAACGCGCAGCTGGCGACCGACGCCAAAGAGAAGATCGTGGTCGGCGTGGAGTTGACCAACAACGCCTCCGATGCGGGCCAGCTGACCCCGACGCTGGACGATGTGGAAGGGCGCTTCGAGCGAACCCCGAAGCAAGTGTTAGCGGACGGGGGCTACGCCAACCAGGCCAACATCGAGGCGCTGGCAGCCGCTGAAATCGAATACGCGACGCCGGCGCCGGCGCCGGACAAGGGCTCGAAGGCGGCGTTGAAAGCGGCGGGAATTGGGCCGCGCTACGCGCCGAAGTTTTTCATCTACGACGAGGCGACGGACACGTTTCTGTGTCCGGCCCAGCGGACCTTGACGTATCAGCGATCGTCGCTGAAGCGGAAGCGCAAATATCGGCAGTATCAGGCAAAAGCATCTGATTGTCGCGAATGCGCACAGCGACACAAGTGCTGCCCCAAGAGCGGTCATCGAACGTTGAGCCGCAGCGAAGAGAATGCGGTGATGGCGAAACATCGGCGCTGGATGGAGAGCGAGCGTGGGCGGGCGGCGTATCGCAAGCGGTCCGAGACGGCGGAGTTTCCGAACGCCTGGTTGAAAGAGCGATTGGGGGTGCGCAAGTTTCGAGTACGAGGGCTGCGAAAGGCGCGATCGGAGCTTTTGTGGGGGGGTTTGGCGTACAACATTGCGGCTTGGATCCGGCTGGTCTGGCGTCGTGGGCCGGAGTGCGGGCTGGCGGCGCAAGCGGCGGCGTAGCGGCGGTTGGGGGGGCGAAAAGGGCCGGGAAACGGCCCGAAACGACCGTTTCCGGGCCGCTCAGGCGGTCAATCAGGAGTCGAGGCGCAGAAGTTGCGGTTTCGGCAGGGGCGGCGTTTGGGAGCGCTGAGCTTGGCGTGCGCTTGGCGCTCCCGCGCGCCGACGCGACAATAGGTTTTCTTCACGGCCCCTAAGCAAGCGGTTGTTGACGCTTCCGGCAACCGCTCCCTGAGGGGCTGTGAAATAAACCCGTCGTGGCCGCCGAAGCTCCCCTGGGGCGGTTCGGAATGGCGCGAGTGGATCAAAATGGGATAAAACATGAGGGCAAACGAATGTTCGGATAACTTGGCGGCGGCGTCCAACGCCCTTATTATATGGGCGAACAACAGGTCTTAGTCGAGCTCGAGCAACGCCCCGCCAAGCCGCGCCAAGCCGTGCCCGTTGACCAACTGCAGCTGCGACAGCCCAATCGCGACCAATTCACCTATGCCGCGATCGACGTCGAACGGCTCGTGCCGGCCGACCATCTGGTGCGCGCCATCTGGGAGCTGAGCGGCATGCTCGACCTGTCCGGCTTCGCTGCTCATCTGGAAACCCGCAAGGAGTCCGCCGGGCGGCCGGCATGGGATCCGCGGTTGCTGGTCGCGATCTGGATCTGGGCGTATTCGGAAAGGATGAGCTCGGCGCGTGAGATCGCGCGTCAAAGCCGCTATCGGCCGGAGTTGGAGTGGTTGTGCGGCATGGCGGTCGTCAATCATCACACTCTTTCGGATTTTCGGGTATTCCACTCAAAAGCTCTCGAGAACTTGTTGACACAGGTATTGGCGCTGCTGAGTCAAGAGGGGCTGGTGGATCTCGAGCAGGTGGCCGTCGACGGCACGCGGATCCGGGCGCAAGCCTCGGGCGGGTCGCAACGCAGGCGTCCGACGCTCGAGCGGCATCTCGAACAAGCGCGCGAAGCGGTGCGTCAACTCTCGGAAGAAGCCGACGACGAAGGTTCGAATCGGCGGCGTCAGGCGGCGCGTAAGCGGACCTTGCGGGAGCGAGTCGAGCGGATGGAGCAGGCGCTGGAGGAACTGCCCAAGGTCGAAGCGGGCAAGCGCGACGAAGAGCAACGACGCCAGGCGCGGGTGAGCGAGAGCGAGCCGGAAGCGCGCCCGCAACACGAATCCAACGGCGGTTGGGGACTCGGCTACAACGCGCAGCTGGCGACCGACGCCAAAGAGAAGATCGTGGTCGGCGTGGAGTTGACCAACAACGCCTCCGATGCGGGCCAGCTGACCCCGACGCTGGACGATGTGGAAGGGCGCTTCGAGCGAACCCCGAAGCAAGTGTTAGCGGACGGGGGCTACGCCAACCAGGCCAACATCGAGGCGCTGGCAGCCGCTGAAATCGAATACGCGACGCCGGCGCCGGCGCCGGACAAGGGCTCGAAGGCGGCGTTGAAAGCGGCGGGAATTGGGCCGCGCTACGCGCCGAAGTTTTTCATCTACGACGAGGCGACGGACACGTTTCTGTGTCCGGCCCAGCGGACCTTGACGTATCAGCGATCGTCGCTGAAGCGGAAGCGCAAATATCGGCAGTATCAGGCAAAAGCATCTGATTGTCGCGAATGCGCACAGCGACACAAGTGCTGCCCCAAGAGCGGTCATCGAACGTTGAGCCGCAGCGAAGAGAACGCGGTGATGGCGAAACATCGGCGCTGGATGGAGAGCGAGCGTGGGCGGGCGGCGTATCGCAAGCGGTCCGAGACGGCGGAGTTTCCGAACGCCTGGTTGAAAGAGCGATTGGGGGTGCGCAAGTTTCGAGTACGAGGGCTGCGGAAGGCGCGATCGGAGCTTTTGTGGGGGGTTTTGGCGTACAACATTGCGGCTTGGATCCGGCTGGTCTGGCGTCGTGGGCCGGAGTGCGGGCTGGCGGCGCAAGCGGCGGCGTAGCGGCGGTTGGGGGGGCGAAAAGGGCCGGGAAACGGCCCGAAACGACCGTTTCCGGGCCGCTCAGGCGGTCAATCAGGAGTCGAGGCGCAGAAGTTGCGGTTTCGGCAGGGGCGGCGTTCGGCAGCGCTGAGCTTGGCGTGCGCTTGGCGCTCCCGCGCGCCGACGCGACAATAGGTTTTCTTCACGGCCCCTTACGCGCGCGGCTCCGGGGCCGTTAGGGTCGGTCGATTCTGATTGATTCGCGTGTCACGGCTTCCACGTTCACCGCGCCGAGCATGGCCATGTCGGCGGCTAGCTCGGTTTGTAGCAGCTCGACCACCGTTTTGACGCCTGCTTCGCCGTAGGCTGACAATCCCCACAACGCCGGGCGGGAGATCATGACGCCGTCGGCGCCGAGGGCTAGCGCCTTGAGCGCGTCGCTGCCGCGGCGGAAGCCTCCGTCGACCATCACGGATATCTTGTCCCCTACGGCTTCGGCGATCGGGCCTAGCACTGACATGGGATGAGCGAGCCCGTGGACGAAGCGGCCGCCGTGGCTTGAGACGACGATGCCGTCAAGGCCGGCGTCCGCGGCCTTTTTGGCGTCGTCGATGTGAAGGACGCCCTTGAGCGCGACGGGGACGTCGACGGCTTGGCGGATGCGATCGACCTGAGCCCAATCGGCCGGCGCGCGCGGCATTCCGACGGTTAGGCAGATGGCCTTGGACCCGGCCTGAACGGCTTGCTTGATGGGGTCGAGGCTGTTGCTGGTGGGGTAGGCCTGATACCAGAACGGCTGACCGGCGAGCTGCTCGGGCCCGAAGTCGGAGTCTTGCGAAAGGACCATGACGGCCTTCGCAGACGCGGCCGCCTTCGACATAGCCAGCTCGCCGTCAGCGTGAAAACGCCGCTGATGGGCGGCGGGCCCAATGATGAATGGAGTGAAGAGATCTTGGCCCATCACCTTGGAGGTCAGGTCGAGGTTGGTCGTGTTGACCATCAGCCGCATTCTGAAGGTGATTTGGTCGAAGACTTCGCGTTCGCTGTCGGCGATCTTGGCGAACGTCGTCACGCCTAGGCTTCGTTCGGCCATCTGGGCGAATTCGTAGGCGTTCGCCAACTCCTCGACGGGGGCGATTCTGCCAGGCGCTTCGCCTCTCGATGTCGGGACGTTGCTTTGCCCGCGCGCCAACGGGGACGCCGCGAGCCACGAGGCGAATCCGGCTAATGCCTGGCGCCGGGTCATCGCCAATCTGTCCTCACGATCGACTTGTTGACGGCGGCCAAGTTGGCGCAGCCGCTGTGGATCATTGCCTGGACGAGCTCGGCTTGCAGAATTTCGAGCACCCGCTGGACGCCCTCGGCCCCAAAAGCGGCCAAGCCCCAGCGGGGGACGCGTCCGAGTGAAACAGCATCCGCACCCAAAGCCAAAGCCTTGAGGATGTCGCTGCCGCGCCGGAATCCTCCATCGATCAGCACGGGGATGCGGCCCCCGACCGCCTCGACGATCTCGGGCAGCACTTCGATCGTCGACGGGCAGTAGTCCATCGCGCGGCCGCCGTGATTGGAAACCATGATCGCGTCGAGCCCTTCGTCGACACAGCGCGCGGCGTCCTCGCCGGTCATGATGCCCTTGGCGACCATGGGGACGCGGATGTATTCGCGGAGTTTGGCGAAGAGGTCCCACTGGTACCAGAGCCTGCGGGCGTAGAGGCGGTAGCGCGCCGCTCCGACGGGCTCCCCTCGTGTTGGACGGCGAGAGCGACGGGAGGCCGCGGAGAGGTGCCGGTCGTGCATCGAGCGCTCGTAGTAGGGCGCCTCTTGGTCAACCGTCACGACGATCGCTCCGGCGCCGGCCTCTTGAGCGGCGTAGAGGTTCTCGCGGTTTTCGGGGATGTCCTCACGCGTGTAGAGCTGGTACCAGAGCGGGCCGCCGGTGGCTTTGGCGATTTCGGGGAACGGCGTACTGGTGACGTAGCTGATGATCGCCGGCGTTCCCGAGGCGGCGGTTGCGCCCTCGTAGGTGCCGTGTTCGGCCTCGGCGTGCAGCGTCAGGTGGGCCGCCGATGGCGACAGCATGATGGGGAACTTCATCTTCGCGCCGAGAATCTCGGTCGACGCGTCGACTTGGCTGACATTCGAGAGCGCTTTGGGGACGAGCTTCACCCAGTCGAAGGCCTCGCGGTTGCGGCGCACGGTGAACTCGCCCGCGGTTCCGTGAGCGGTGTAGTTGAAGATTTGGCGGGGAAGCTTCTCGTAGGCCGCCGCCTCGAAGTCGAAGGCATTCTTGAGCTCGTCGAGGCCGGGGACGCGGCTGTGGTCCCGGAAGGGATCCTGCTGGGCGTGGAGCAGCGGAGAACCGGCGAGGAAGGCTGCTAGGTTCCTAAGTGCGCGGCGTCGGGTCGGGTTCGGTTCTTCGGTCGCATTGGGGCTGGGCACAACAGTCAATTCTACAGCACGAAGTATTCGTGGAGGCAAATCAGAGTCCGGCCGCGGAGCGTCACTTCATGAGCAACAGAGCCCTCGTCGCCGAGCCACGTCGGGTTCACGGTTCCAAGTTCACAGTTTCAGCGGTGATGGTGTGAAGCAAAGGATAAATACGACTAGCAAGACTCCCGCCAGAATGCGGCGCTGCTTCCCAATCCCGGGTCCGTCGTTGAGCGTCGGCGGGTGGTCGATGCCGATCCACCAGAGCAGCACGAGGAAGAGAATGTAGGGGGTGCCGCCGAAGAGAACGACCAAGCCGAGCGCGCCGAACGCCCCGCGCGAGAAATAGCGGCTCTTCGAGCCGAAAACCGAGTGTGAGATGTGCCCGCCGTCGAGCTGGCTGATCGGCAGTAGGTTGAGCGCGGTGACGAACATCCCGACCCAGCCGGCGAAGGCCACGTCGTGCAATAGGACTTGCTGGCCCTCGGGAAGGCTGCCGAAGATCATCCACTGCATCGCCTTGAAGATCAGCGGCTCGCCCAGCTCGATCGTGCCGGGGCGGTTTCCGGTGTAGATCCGAGAGTTCATCAGCCCCCAGAAACTCACCGGGAGCGCCACCACCAATCCGGCGAGGGGACCGGCGGACGCGATGTCGAACAGCGCTTTGCGGTTTGGGATATAGGGCGACATGCGGATGACGGCGCCGAATGTCCCGAACAGTGACGGGCTGGGTATGAAGTAGGGCAGGCTTGCTCCGACACCGTGGTGCTTGGCGGCGAAGTAGTGTCCGAACTCATGGCACGTCAGGATGAGCATCAACGCAAAGGCATAGTCGAGTCCATGGGCGTAGGTCGTCGAGGCGACTGTAGCCAGGAAGAGGACGACGTGAATCCAAACCCGGCCACCGCGCTGGGGGCGGGGAGGGGCTCGGTAGGGCTGGGCCGACCGTCCCCAGGAAGTGGGCTCGATACGCGGAGATTCAACGGGGCGCAGGGGAGGAGGAGGGGAACTCAAAGATACTCCGTGACCTCATTCTACATAGGTCGGCGGATCTAGTTACTTCTCAGATCACTGCTATCTCGACCAGCGTTCGTGAGCACGATCACAGAGGCGTGGACGGGAGTCCACGCTCGCTACCACAACTCTCGCCTCGGTAGGAGCGAGCGGGGACTTCCGTCCACGCCTCCGCGGCGGCGTGTTCGAAGCTGGGCGCTAGCTTCTTGGAATCGGCACGCCGTGCTCGCGGACCCAGGTCGCATGCAGGCGCTGGAGCCGCGTAGTCATGAGGCCTCGAACGCCGTCGCCGATCGTGCGGCCGTCAGCTTCCAAAACCGGGGCGAGCTCGCCCATCGTGCCCGTGGTGAACATTTCATCGGCCGTGTAGACCTCGCTCAGGGAAACGTTACGTTCGACAAGATCGATGTTGTTCTGGCGCGCGATGGCCATCACCGACGCGCGGGTAATGCCAGGCAGGCAACTGTCGGCGTAGGGCGTGAGGATTGTTCCGCCTTTGACGATGAAGACGTTGGTCGCGTTGGTTTCCGACACGAAGCCGTTCAGATCCAGCATCAGAGCGTCATCGACCCCGGCGACATTGCCTTCGATCTTGGCGAGGATGTTGTTGAGCAGGTTGTTGTGGTGGATCTTCGAGTCGAGGAACTGTGGGTTGTTGCGGCGGATGGATGAGGTGATCAGGCGGATTCCGCTTTGGTCGTAGACCGGCGCCTTCCACTCCGCGAGCACGATCAGCGTGCAACCCGATTGGTTGAAATGCGGGCTCATGCCTGAGGTGACTTTTTCACCGCGGGTCAGGGTGAGGCGTACGTGCGCGCCGTCATACATTCCGTTGGCGGCGAGCGTCTTGAACAGGGCGTCGCGGATTTCGTCCGGTGAGGGGATGGCGGCAAAAGCGAGAGCCTTGGCGGAGTCGGCCATGCGGGCGAGGTGCCGGTCGAGGTCCGCGATGCGGCCGTCGTAGATTCTGAGCCCTTCCCAGACCGCGTCGCCGCCTTGGACGACGCTGTCGAACACGGAAACTTTGGCCTCGGCGCGCGGCTTGAGGCCATCGCCAACCCAAACCAAAATTTCGGCGTTGCGAGGGTCAGGCAGTTGCGGCGTCATGGCTGACCACCAGGATACTGAGCCGCGGATGGAAAGTCCGCGCCTACTCCCGTTACCCGGCGCCAGTCGGCGCGGACTTTCCGTCCGCGGCTCCATTCGCCCTGGGCGCTCTTGCGATTGAGCCCGGACCGTTGCAGCTCCGAGGCTTTGTTGCCGCTACTGGCCGGCATCCAGTCAAATTACGGGTGCTCGTACGTGACTTCGACATACGCGCCTGCTTCCGCGGACTCGACGGCCTCAAGGGCGCGCTCTGGATGGCTCCGGATCGCGGGCCAGCTCGTTGTCGTCAACACCACGACCGCCAGACTTCGCTGTGACAAAGTCTGCTGAAACTTGAGGTTTTGATCAGTGGTCACAAACACGTCGAATCCCGCGGCTTCAGCGGCGTCGAGAAGCTCGCCGTTCCGCAGCTCACTCCAACCTCTTTCGAACGCGGTATCGACTTCGTGAGAACCCAGCAGATGCCTAAGGGGTACGGGAGTTCCCTGATCGAAAAGGACGCGCATTCGAGCTCAAGCGGGTACGGCCGTCTCTAGGCTTGCGCGAGCGTGTTCAAGAACGCCGTCGACCTGAGTGCGTTCGACGCCGGGGAACCACTCCAGGAATTCCTCGACGCTTGCGCCGGCCTCGAGATTCTCGAACAGAGCCCGCACTGGAACTCGAGTGCCCGCGAACACCCACGCGCCGCTAACTCTCTCGGCGGACCGTTCGACCCATCGGCAATGAGACCAATCCAACATAGCTTCCTTATTATGTGTGACTCATGAGCGTCGCCGCGAAGCTTTCGGGTCACCCCAAGGCGAACGCCATGAACTCATCACCCGACTTCGTCTCGCTCCTGTTGGCGCCGCCGCAAGCGATGACGACGTACTGCTTGCCGTCGACCGAATAGGTGCAAGGAGTTGCGAATCCACCGGTAGGGAGCTCGTGCTCCCAGAGGATTTCGCCGGACCCGGAGTCGAACGCACGGAAGTTTGCATCCTGTGTCGCGGCGATGAATAGCAAGCCACCCTTAGTTACGATCGATCCGCCGATGTTGTAGGTCCCCGTATCGGTAATGCCTTTCGCCTCGAGCTCGGGGTGCCTGCCGAAGGGCCGCCGCCAACGGTAGTCGCCTGTTGACAGGTCCAGACACAGCAACTCGCCCCAAGGGGGCTTCGCGGCGGAGTAGCCGTCTTGGTCGACTAAGAACGGGTAGCCCTGCGTGTAGTAGGGGTAACCGGCGTCCTCGGGTGCGTCGAGAAGCGTGAAATACTTTGGTGAGTTGTTGGTGTTGATATAGACGAGCCCCGCATCAGGGTCGTGGCTGCAGCCGCCCCAGATCGTGCCGCCCGTGGTTCCAGGATTGTAGACCGTGCCTTGTTTGCTGGCGGCGTGTAGAGGCCGCCGCGGCGCAGATCTTTGAGACGGCTCAGGATGTACTCGCGCGACTCTTCGGAGATATCGGTGACCTTGTCGTCGGTTGCGAAACCCTGCCGCGCGAAAGGGGGCGGCTTCGTCGGGAACGGTTGAGTGGGATAGGCGTGCTCACCGGGAACGTCGGACTCGGGCACTGGACGCTCCTCGATATCCCAGATTGGCTTTCCGCTTTCTCGGTCGAACACGTACCAGAAGGCTTGCTTCGACATCTGCACGACCATGTCTTGCCATTCACCGTTCCGCTTCGCCCGTGCGAGCAGGGGTTGGGCGGGGAAGTCGTAGTCCCACAGGTCGTGGTGGATGGCTTGGAAATGCCACTTGCGCTCCCCGCTCCGGGCGTCGAGGGCGATCACCGCGTTGCCGAAGAGATTCTTGCCTGGGCGATCTCCGCCCCAAAAGTCATAAGTCGGCGAGCCGGTCGAGACGAACAATAGGCCGCGTTCGGGGTCCAGGCTCATGCCGCCCCAGTTGTTGGCGCCGCCGGTATGCTGCCAATTGTCTTTGCCCCAGGTTTCGTAGCCGAATTCTCCCGGGTGGGGGATGGTGTGGAAGATCCACCGACGTTTGCCGGTGCGGACATCGAATCCGCGGATGTGGCCCGGGGCGGCCGGGCCGGGGCCTTCGCTGCCGGAGCCGCCGCCGAGCAACAGCATGTCTTCGAAGATGACCGGTGGGGAGGCGTAGAAGTATCGTGTGTCTTCGGCTAGGTCGCGATCGAGATCGAGCTTCATGTTAAGCACGCCGCCGTCGCCGAACTCCGCGACCAGCTTTCCGGTGTCGGCATTGAGGCAGTACATATGCTCTTGGGTGGACATGAAGATGCGCCGGTCGCTGCCGTCGGCCCAGTAAGCCACCCCGCGGTTGACGCCCTTCGAGCTACGCATGCGGATTCCCTCGTAGGGGTCGAAGTTCCAGAGCATTTCGCCTGTGGCGGCGTTGAGGGCGCGGACTTGGACCTGGGCGGTCGTGAGGTACATGCGGCCGTCGATGACGATCGGCGTGCACTCCATGCGAGTGGCGGGGCGGATGCGGGCGTCTTCGGTGTGGTGGACCCATGCGACCTTGAGCTCGCCGACGTTGGAGTGGTCGATTTGGTCGAGCTCGGAGTAGCGTGTGGCGCCCAAGGAGCCGCCGTAGTGGGGCCAGTCGTTGGAAACGCCGAGGGCCGCGTGGGCGGAGGGGGCGTAGAGGGCTCCCGAGGCGAGGGCGGCGGTTTGGATGAAGGTGCGGCGGGTTTGGTGGTGGGGCATGGGTTGACCGGTATTGTATACGGCTGGCTACGTTGTGCGGCGAGTGGTCGTTGGACCTGGGGCGGATCGCGATGATCCCGAAGCCGCCTGAGGTTCGCGCAAAGGCGCAAAGTACGCAAAGGAAACGCAAAGAAGACCCGGGCCTGCTCTTCCTTTGCGCGTTCTTTGCGCCTTTGCGCGAAATTCTTGTTGCCGCGAGTCCGGTTGGACGCCGCGGATAAGTGAGCTTATTGAAACCGGTCACGATTTGCGACCGGTTCCGGCATTCATGGCGGGCCTACGCAAGACTCGCGTGGTAGCGTTAAATCAGTGGCCTTGGAGCTCCAATCGCTGAAAGAGACGGCCCTGCCGATCCTCCGCGGGTACGGCATTGAGCGCGCGGGGTTCTACGGGTCTCGCGTGCGCGGCGACCATCGCCCGGACAGCGACCTCGATGTGGTCGTCGAGTGCCCCAGCGGCTTCTCTTTGTGGGACCTGTCGGGGCTCCGGCTGGATCTGTGCGACACCCTGGGGCTCGATGTGGGAGTCACAACCTACAACGCCCTGCATCCGATGATGCGCGACCAAATCCTTGCCGAAGAGCAGCGCGTGCTCGGATGAGCAGCACCCAGGTTTGGCTAGCCGATATCCTGGAGCGCATCTCGATAATCGCTGGTCTGGTCGAGGGTTTCACGAGAGATGAGTTCTTGGCTACTCAAGCCACGAAAGATGGAGTGCTGTATAGCCTCCTCGTGATCGGTGAGGCGGCGGCGAATGTGCCGGAGCAGATCCGCGAGAATCATTCGAGCATTGAGTGGCGAAAGATTGTCGGCATGCGCAACTTGATCGCACACCAATACTGGAGGACCGACTACAAGATCGTGTGGGACGTCGTGCAGAATGACCTTCCGAAGCTCAGGAGAGAAGTCCAGCTCATCGTCGCTGAACTGAAGACTGACTTCCCCTAGGAGTCTGTCCGAGTATTGACATCTGCGCCTGCATGTAGTGTTTCGAATCACTGGCACCTACAGCATATGGTGGTCGCCGAAGGCGAATCTTGAATATTCGGACACACTCCTAGGTGTTTTGGGGTGCGAGCCCGCGCAACGGGAGTTGCCAGACAAGGGCGGCGTTCTGGATGAAGGCATCGATTGAACGGTATTGTATACGGCCTGTGCTGGTGATTGCGTGAAAGCGGTATGGCCCTGGCGCTCCGAACACTGAAAGAGATCGCTTTGCCGATCCTACGCGAGTACGGCATCGAGCGCGCGGGGTTCTACGGCTCACGAGTGCGCGGCGACCACCGGCCGGACAGCGACCTTGATGTGGTCGTCGAATGTCCCAAAGGCTTCTCGCTTCTAGATCTGTCGGGGCTGCGTCTGGACTTGTGCGACACCCTGGGCGTTGAGGTCGACATCGCCACCTACAAGGGTCTACACCCGATGGTACGGGATCAAATCCTGGCTGAAGAGCAGCGCGTTTTGGGATGAACCGCTCGGAACTTTGGCTCTCCCATATCATCGAGCGAATCAACCTCGCGGTCGAGTTCGCTGAGGGAATCGATCAAGCGGCCTTCGCGGCGGACCAGAAGGCGCAAGGGCGGTTTTTTAATCAGATCGTGATCATCGGCGAGGCGGCCGCAAAGATTCCCGATTCGCTCCGCGCTACTCATCCAGAGATCGATTGGCGCAAGATCGTCGGCATGCGGAACGTGCTTGCCCACCGCTACTGGGAGGCGGATTACGAGATCGTCTGGGAGGTGATCCAGGATGATCTCCCAAGATTGCGGGAACACATTCAGACGATGTTATCCGATATTCGGGCGGGTTCGTAGCCCTACTCCAAGTCCGTTGCGTGGCCAGAGGCCTGCAGTTACCTACTTCTCCTCCGAACTTCTGTCCTGCGCCCGCGCTCCGCTCAGCGTCATCTCGACCGCCGAGTTCCCCTCGTGGCAGGCGTACTCGAACATGATGTACCCCGGGTCAGCCTCCAGCGGCATCTCGACCGTCCAAGGCGCGGTGTACATCGCCGGGTCTTCGATCGTTACCTCGTAGTTGATCGTCCCCGCGTCGACAAGCTTAAAACGTTCGACCACATGCAGCGCTTCGCTCTGCGGAATCCCCTTGATGCGCCGTGAGGCCCCGTTGTTCGCGATCCAGCCCTTGTTGGTGAAGTTCGTCACCTCGACGACCAACGTGTCCCCATCCCAGCGCGCGCGCGAATCGCCCATCCATAGGCGGATGTTGTCGGAGACGTGGGGGCTCTTATCCAGCGGAATGATGCGGGCGTCGTGGATCATCTCGTAGACGATCGCGACGTAGTCGGGCGTTTGCATGATTCGGTACGCATTGTTGTACCCGGCCGGAAACATCGACCCCGGCACGCCGCGCGTCACGCAGCGGTCCCAGACGCTCATGTGGACGTAGGAGTCGGTTGCGTGCTTCTTGTCGTAGTCGCGCGCTGCCTCGGCGCTAGGGCGGGTGGGGACGATCCCGTTCGGCGGATCGACAACCAAAGACGTCTGGCGGGTTTTCAGAAACTTCGTGCCCGAATCCATCCAAACCTGGTTGTAGCTGCCGACGTTGCCGGGAGCGGACTTGCCGTCCGAGGCGGCGAGGCGTTTGGCTCGACTCGCTTCGATCTCGGCGGCTTCCTCGGCGGTCATGAATTTCTTGTCGCCAAGCTCCGACGGGCGCTCGAACGGCGTGATGGTTTCGTTGGTCCAGAGGCCTTGCAGGTCCGGATGCCCCCACGCGGTTCGAGGCGCCTTCCAATCGTCGGCGCTTGCGAGGGAGGCGATGAAGAGGGTGAGGAAGAGCACGCGCATAGCTGGATGGATCTTAGCAAACCGGAAGCGCGTCGGTGGGGCATTGAGCCCGGCGCCGGTGGCGGCGGGGAGCGAGGTAACGCGGGAGTCCGTAGGTTGCATCTAGCGGGAGACGCCCGAGTAAGCTCCTTCCCGCCGCCACCGGCGCCGGGCTCAATGCTAGGATGTGCACGCGAATGAAACTCACTCGGCGAACGTTTGGGGCCCTTTCGATTGGCGCCGCCGCGTATTCTCAGACTTACGGAATCGAAGAGGTCACCGTCTTCGGGGCAGGCGAGGAGGGCTACCACACCTTTCGCATTCCGTCGCTACTTGTGACGGCGAAGGGCGCGTTGTTGGCCTTTTGCGAAGGACGCCGGTTGGCGCGCGGGGATAGCGGCGCAATCGACATGATCGTCAAACGCTCCGAGGACAACGGGCTGACCTGGAGCGCTCCCCAGATCGTTTGGCGAGAGGGCGAGAACACTTGCGGTAATGCCTGCCCGGTGGTCGATCGCCGGACGGGCCTGATCGTCCTGCCGATGTGCTGGAACCGCGGCGACGATCACGGCCAGGACCTCCACAGCGGCAAGGCCAAGGGGACCCGGAGGGTCTACGTCACCCACTCAGACGATGACGGCGAGACCTGGGCGCCGGCGCGTGACATCACCAAGCAGGCCAAGGCCGACGACTGGTGGTGGTATGCCACGGGTCCGGGAGTGTCGATTCAGATCCGTAACGGTGAACACGCCGGGCGCATCGTCACACCGGCAAACCATAGGTCAAACAAGAGCGGCTTCGCGGCAAATGTGATCTACTCCGATGACGCGGGCGAGTCGTGGAAGCGCAGCTCGGTGATCGCGCCGGCCTGCAACGAGAGTCAGGCGGTTGAGCTCGCCGACGGCCGCCTGATGATGAACATGCGCAGCCAGTCGTTCACCAGCGAGGAGCGCACGGGGTATCGCTCGATCTCCTATAGCGCTGACGGCGGCGAGACTTGGACGTCGCCGGTGTTCGACAAGCACCTGGGCGACCCGCAGGTGCAGGCGAGTCTGATCCGCTACTCCTGGCCCGAGGAGCCGGGGGGAGGGAAGTTGCTGTTCTCGAACCCCAACCCGCCGATCTCAGCCAAGCGCGGGCCGCGCGTCCGGATGACGGTGCGGGTGAGCCGCGACGACGGCAAGACTTGGCCCGCAGCCCGGATCATGCACCTTGGCCCGTCGGCGTACTCGAGTTTGGCGCGGCTGCCGGGGGGGCAGATCGGCCTGCTCTACGAGGCCGGGCGCGAAAATGCTTACCAGAGCATCCGCCTAGCGCAGACTTCGATGGAATGGATGGAGTTGGGAAGGGATGGGTAACCCTAGCCAGTGGGATAGTCGTACAGCATCAACGGTTCTTTCCCAAGCAGCCGAAGATAGCTGTACATCTGACCGCGATGATGCCAGTGTTCGTCGTACGCGAACGAGAAGTACCGCCAAGCGGGATAGGTTCCGAACGGCGACTCCACCGTGCGAGCTAGATCGGCTTCCGACATTGACCGAAAGGCGTGCTGACCGGCCTCGTGGCATCTCTTCGCGAAAGCTTGGGCGTCGGCGACCGTCGCAAGAGCCTCGACTTCAGGCTTGGCCGACTCGTGCTCCGGGCTCGATCCGGTAAGCGCGTCCATCGTAATGCGCGCTTGTTGGGCGCCCTCCGCGAGGCTTTTTTCCTGACTGTAGATGTGGAAGATTAGCTCGCGCGGGCTACGCATGGCGGGCTGTGGCCGGAATCCAAGCTCGTCGTCAGTGAAACCTCCAATCGCACGGACCGTGACGTCGTGCACCATGTCGAAATACTCGAGTTGCGCTAAGAGCTGCTGCTTGTTCATCAAACCTCCGAGCCGCCGGCGCCGGTACGATCATAGTCGCATCCGATTCAACGAACAATCGCTGATACGCTGCCGATATGACGAAGACGTCCAGCTTCCGCACAAGCTGCGAGGTTGACGTGGCGCGATCCTCCAGGCTTGCCGGCTCGCCAGTCTTGGCGAGGTAGGGCCGCCGCTCGCGATCAAACTCAGGATTGACGGGTAGGGCGTCCTGCTTCGCGACGAATCGCGAGCCGGCAATCCTGGAGGATCGCGCCACGTCAGCACAGCTACGCGGGTGGAGTATGATCTCGGCTTATGCGTCTGGCCGGAAAAACTGCCTTGATCACCGGAGCCTCATCCGGGTTCGGACGAGCGGCGGTTGAGTTGTTCGCGCGCGAGGGCGCCCGAGTCGTGGCTCTCGATCTTGTTGCGCCCGATGAGCCTATCCCTGAAGTGCTGGCCGTCCAGTGCGACGTCAGCGATGAGGAACGCCTCGCGGCCGCAATCGCGGAAGTCGTTGAGCGGGTAGGTCCGATCGACGTGTTTTTCAACAACGCCGGCGTTGCAGTCCGCGAACGGGTCGACCGCCAGGACGCCGACGGCTTCGACCGTGTCATGAGGGTGAACTGCCGGGGCGCTTTCCTGTGCGCGAAACACGTCGTCCCACACATGCGCCGCCCAGGCGGGGCGATCGTCAACACCTCCTCGGTGGTGGGGATCGTGGGCGTTCGCAACCGCGCGGCCTACTCCATGTCGAAGGGAGCGATCATCGCCCTGACCAAGAACATGGCGCTCGACTACGCTGCCGAGGGCGTTCGCGTCAACGCCGTCTGTCCGGGTTTCGCCGAGACGGGATTGACGACGGGATTGTTTGCGGACTCGGAAAAGCGGGAGCGCATTCGAGCGATGCACCCGATGGGGCGCTTCCCCACGGCTGAGGATGTCGCTCGCGCGGTCCTGTTCTTGTGCTCGGACGACGCGGCCTGCATCACCGGTCAGGCGCTGGCCGTCGATGGCGGGTTCGCGGTCGGCCGTCCGGAAGACGTTTGAGCCCGCCTACACCCGGAGCCGCGCGCGGAAGCAAGCGGTTGCCCGCCAACGCTGTTATGGTCGCTGAATCGGGCAACCGCTTGCTTCCGGTCGCGGCTCCGGGTGGACTGGCCTAAATCGGGTCCCAAGAAAACACATCGCCCGAGCGCTCGAGCGCAGCGAAGCTCGGCTTCATCGACGGAATCGCGTGTTCAGCAATCGTCTCGGGCGTCCAACCGTCGCTGCGTTGGACCGAGCGCACCGGGCGCGAATGGCCGAACAGAAACAGCTCGTTCATGCGCACGCCAAAGACCTGGCCGGTCACGCCGTCCGCGGCGTCGCTGCACAAGTAGGCAGCCATGGGCGCGATCTTTTCGGGCGTCATCCGCTTCATCTTCTCGACGCGCGCTTCTTCTTCGGGGCTGCTGGTCGGGATCGTCCCGATCAAGCGGCTCCAGGCGAAGGGCGAGATGCAGTTGGACCGCACGTTGTAGCGCGACATGTCGAGCGCGATGATTTTCGACAGCGCGAAGATGCCGAGCTTGGCGGCGCCGTAGTTGGCCTGGCCGAAATTGCCGACGATGCCCGAGGTCGAAGTCATGTGGACGTAGGCTCCCGATTCTTGCTTGCGGAAGTGCGGCGCCGCGGCCCGGGCCACGTTGAAGGAGCCCTTGAGGTGGACGTTCAGAACAGCGTCCCAATCCTCCTCGCTCATTTTGTGGAAGATGCGGTCGCGCAGGATGCCGGCGTTGTTCACCACGGCGTCGATCTTGCCGTAGGTGTCGATCGCTTGCTGGACCATGCTGTGCGCGGCGTCCCAACTCACGACAGAGTCGGTGTTGAGCACGGCCTCTCCGCCGCCGCCGGTGATTTCGTCGACCACCTCCTGGCCGGGCCCGGCGTCTTGGCCGCGGCCGTCGCCGCCCCCGCCGAGGTCGTTGACGACCACCTTGGCGCCTTGCGCGGCTAGCTCTAACGCGACGCCGCGTCCGATGCCGCGGCCGGCGCCGGTGACCAGCGCGACCTTTCCTTCCAACACTGCCATCTATTGATTATGCAGAAGTCCGACCATTAAACCGCTTGCTGACGCGCGCGGCACGGCAGGATTCCGAGCACCCTGCGTGAGCGGGGTGTCTTCCCGTAGCCCAAGCGATAGTCAGAGCTCGAGCGGGAAGAGCGCCCGCTAACGCAGGCGGGGTGCGCGACAAATTTGTGACTGCCGGCGGCGCTTGGCCGAACAAATCATAGCCCCGGGATTCATCCCGGGGTCTGGAGTGGTATAGCCCGGGCAGATAGGTAACACAATTCCCCGATCACATGGGTAACACATTGGCATCCTAGAACAAAAGGAGGACTTTTGTTTTGGGATGGAAGGAGACCCGTGTGCAAGACGAAAGATTGCGATTCGTTCAAGAGGTTCTAACCCGGGAGGATGCCATGGCCGCCGTCTGTCGGCGCTTCGGCGTCAGCCGCAAGACCGGCTACAAATGGCTCGATCGCTACGCCCAACAAGGCGTCGCCGGATTGGCCGATCAATCCAAAGCGCCCAAACGGCAAGCGCAAGCCTTTCCCGCCGAGATCGAGCGAGAGATCCTGGCCTTGCGGGCGCGCTATCCCACTTGGGGCGAAGACAAGCTCAAAGCGCGACTCGGGCGCACCAACCCTGACATCAATTGGCCGGCGCACTCCACTATCGGGGCGCTGCTGAAACGCCACGGACTCACCCACCCCGGTAAGCGCCGGCGCCACGCCACGCCTTCCAGTAAGCTCACCAGCGCCAAGGCGCCCAACCAAGTTTGGGCGATCGATTTCAAGGGTTGGTTCGAAACCGGCGACGGCAAACGCTGCGATCCGCTGACGATTTCCGATACGGCGAGCCGCTATCTGTTGCGTTGTCAAAGGGTCGCGCGCAGCGACACGGCGCACGTGCGGCCGCTGATGGAAGCGACTTTCCGGGAGTACGGCCTGCCCACGAGGATCCTTTCCGATAACGGTCCGCCGTTCGCCTCGACGGGCTTGGCGGGGCTTTCGCGGCTCAGCGTGTGGTGGATCCGGCTCGGGATTCAACTGCAGCGAATCGACCCCGGACACCCTGAGCAAAACGGGCGTCATGAGCGCATGCATCGGACGCTCAAGGCCGAGACGGCGACGCCGCCGGAGCGCAACTTGCGAGCGCAACAGCGGGCGTTCGATCGTTTTCGGCAGATCTACAACCAGGAGCGTCCGCACGAGTCGCTAGCGATGGCAACGCCGGCGAGCGTGTATCAGCCGTCGTGGAGGCCGTATCCGGAGCGCTTGCCGGAGCTGGAGTATCCGGATCGGATGCTGCCGCGGCGAGTGCAGAGCAAGGGCGACATTGGGTTGCTGGGGCGTCAGTTGTTTCTCAGCGAGACCTTGGCGGGCGAGACGGTGGGCCTGGAAGAGCATGAGCACGGCTGGGCGGTCTGGTTTGGGCCGCTGGAGCTGGACTGGCTCGAGCGTAGCCTATTCGAGGGCCCGCGGCCGGGCAGGGGGGAGCACCGACTGCGGCGGAAACGCTCGGGGGGCGCCTCCTCCGCTCGCCCTACGGGCTCGCTCCCCCGGCGCCCCCCGAGCGTTTCCGGGAAGGATTTCGTGCAAAGAACCTTCTCTTGGTTCAACCCTTAAACTGTTACCTATGTGGTTGGGGAAAAGTGTTACCTAGGTGCTGGGCT
This sequence comes from Bryobacterales bacterium, assembly GCA_965247515.1. Classification (GTDB taxonomy): domain Bacteria; phylum Acidobacteriota; class Terriglobia; order Bryobacterales; family UBA6623. The sequence continues at coordinate 6,373,610 of OZ252029.1, forward strand.
GTTCAAAAGCAGCCGCTGCGCGGAATCGCACCCGAATGTCGGAAGAAGGGCGCCTAGCGGGTCGGTTTCCCCGGGATGAATCCCGGGGCTATGATTGTTTCGGATGGCCTGCGCCCGCGCCCCACGTAGGTGTACGCTCGGACAAGCGTTTATCCATTGCAGTTACGCCTTTCGCTCACATTTATGTCGCACACCCAACGCAGGCGGCTCGGGATCGCGCCGGCGCTATAGGTCTGCTACCATGATCACGCAGACCCAGCTCGGAGGCTCTATGACCAATCGTTCGCTCGTTCGACTCACGATCCTAGTCGGCTTGGTCTCAATCGCCGCGCTCCCGGCCGCCGATCCCAACTCCTGGACCGCGCCGCGCACGGCGGACGGCCAGCCCGATCTTCAAGGCGTGTGGGCGAATAACAACGCCACTCCGCTCGAGCGTCCCGATAAGCTGGCCGACAAAGCCGCGCTCAGTAAGGAAGAACTGGCCAAGATCAAGGAGCGCGCCCGCAAGCTCTTCAACGACGACTCGGGCGACGCCGCCTTCGGCGACAGCGTTTTTAGCGCGGCCTTAAACGAATCGGAGAATTTTACCTCGCGCGACGCCGCAACCGGCAATTACAACCAGTTCTGGGTGGTCGAGCGTGAGTTTTCCGACAACCGAACCTCGCTGGTTGTCGATCCGCCGAACGGCAGGATTCCGGAGCTGACCGCTACAGGCAAGGCGAAGAACGCCGAGTCAGCCGTCAAGCGCGCCCGCCCGCCCGAAGGGCCCGAGGATCGCAGCCTGGGCGAGCGTTGCGTCACGTTTGGCGTGCCCAGAACCGGCGCCGGCTACAACAGCTACTACCAGATCTTCCAGACGCCTGACTACGTGGCGATCATGATGGAGATGATCCACGACGTACGCATCATCCCGCTGGACGGCCGGCCGCATGTCGAGGACCCGATACGTCTATGGCACGGGGACCCGCGTGGTCGTTGGGAAGGCGACACGTTGGTCGTCGAGAACCGGAACTATTCCCCGAAGAGCTCGTTTCGAGGTTCGTCGGAGAACTTGACGCTGGTGGAACGCTTCACGCGCGTGGGGCCGGAGAAGCTTCGGTATGAGATTACGCTTGAGGATCCGACGACTTGGACTCGTCCCTGGACGGTGATGATTCCGCTGAGCAAGAGCGAGGACGCGATCTACGAGTACGCCTGCCACGAGGGCAACTACTCGATGGAGGGTATGCTCGCGGGGGCGCGCAAAGAGGAGGCCGGCGGCTCGGGGGCTGACGAGTAGCGCCGCCCTTCGCGACCCTGAGCCGCGGACGGAAAGTCCGCGCCTACTCCCCTTGCTTGACGTCCGCGGTCGCGGACTTTCCGTCCGCGGCTCAAGCCATCTCGAAGCCCGGCACACTTTCGGCGGTACTCGTAGCAAACTGCCGAAACTCTAAGCCCACCCGCTGCAACATCTGCACATACAGATTCGTCAGCGGATAGTTATCGCTTCGGTCGAACGCCAAGTGCTGCCCGTGCCTGAACCCGCCCCCTGCCAGCACAACCGGCATGTTCTTGTTGTCGTGACTCGAAGCGTTGCCCAGGTTCGAAGTCAGCAGGACCATGGTGTTGTCGAGCAGCGGCGAACCATTTTCATCGCTCGTCTTGAGCCCCCGCACGAAGTCCGCCCAGACTCCCACCATTTCCTTCTCGACGAGCGTGAGCTGTGCGATCTTCTCAGGGTCCTTCCCGTGGTGACTGAGTGTGTGGTAGCCGACTGACACTCCGTCAATTGGCAGCACAGGGCCGCCGCCGTTGCTATGAAGGGTGACGAACCGCGTAGAATCGGTCGCGAGCGCAAGCTTGAACACATCAAGCATGTTGCGTAGCCGACCGGGCAGATCGGCCCTGTTCGCAACTTCGCGCGGCGGCTCGGCGTCGACCTTGGGTTTGGGCTTGAGCGCCCATTCCTCGTTTGCGGCCAAGCGGCCTTCCAGCTCGCGAACGCTCGTGAAGTAATTGTCGAGCTTCTCGCGATCGCCGGCGCCGAGCTTGCCCTCGAGCGACTTCGCTTCATCTTGGACAATGTCCATGATGCTGCGTCCCTCCCGAATCCGCTGGGCTTGCCGCTGCCGCTCGGCGGGCGTGTCGTCGATAAAGAGCTTGCGGAAGAGTTCAACCTCGGACCGCTCTGGCGGAATCATCGCGCCGTTCTCGGTGTAGGACGGGCTGCTGTCTTCGGTCGGGCAAGCCGCAATCGACGGGAAACGCGTCTCCCCGCCCAGGTGCTTGGCCATCAACTGGTCAAGCGAAATCGTATTGCGGAAACCGCCCTCGCTGCCGCGCGCCAGCGGCGCGCCCGACAGGATGCAAGCCTCCGCCTGATGCCCCGCCCGGACGCCCGGCAGCGAAACCCCAGAAAAGACCGTAAGGTCGTTGATTAGGTCGTTGATGTGCTCGAGATAGAGCGACGGCGTGTAGTTCCGGCCTGCCTCTTCCGGAAACAGATTCGGCCCGTGGAAGCCGAGCGCGAAACTGACGGAGACAAATCGCCGAGGACTGGGCGAGTCAGCCGAACGCGCAAACGCGGGCGACATCGCATCGAGCCAAGGCAGCGCCATCGAGACGCCGGCTCCGCGCAAGATCGATCGACGCGATAGCTTCTTGCCAAGGGCCAGGTTCGGCGTATTCACAAGCTGATCTCCTATTTGCTTAAGAATAACGGACTCGCTACCACGCCGTGGACCAGGCTCCGCAACCCATACCCGGACTCGGCCGCGCCGGCCACAATCTGCTCGACCTCAGCGCGATCAGCGAAGCCGATCCGGGCGCCCGTCCCATAGAGCAGTAGCTTCTCAACGACGTTCCGCGCAATCTGCTCGCGCTTGCGGCCGAGCAATTGCTTCAGGCCATCAACGTCTTCGAACTCAGCCCCGTCCGGCAAAGCGTAGCTGGCATCGACCGCCGGACCAGCCTCCCACTTCGTCCGCTTCTCGGTACGCTCGGCGACTACCGGGTACTGTTCACGCCAGCGCCCGGTCGGGTCGTAGTTTTCAAGCGCAAACCCCGGCGGATCGATCTTCGCATGGCAGGTCGCACACGACGCGTCATCGCGATGCTTCTCGAGCTGTTCCCGGATCGTGGAGGCCCCCCGTACATCAGGTTCGATCGCGGAAATATTGGGGGGCGGCGGCGGAACCGGCCTTCCCAGTATCCGCTCCGTCACCCACGCGCCGCGAACAACCGGAGACGTATTGGTCCCGTTGGCCGTCACCTTCAAAACGCTCCCCTGAGTGAGCATTCCGCCGCGCCGGGCGCTCGCCTTTACGAGTTGCAGGCCCCGCCCAGCAGGCGGCTCGACCCCGTAATGCTTGGCAAGTCGAGTATTCAATAGCATGAAGTCCGAGTCGATGATATTTGAGACACTCAGGTCCTTTGTGAGCATCTCGTCAAAAAACGTCCTAGTCTCGTCGAGCATTGAGTTCTTGAGAACTTCGTCAAACTCCGGGAACAAGTCGCCATCCGGCTGCGTGAAGTCGATGTCCTTGAGGTCGAGCCACTGGTCGGTGAAGTTCCGGGTGAACGACTCGGCACGAGGATCTGAGAGCATGCGTTCGACTTGTGCACGCAACTGCGTCGGGCTCCGCAGTTCGCCCCTTGCGGCAAGCCTTCGCAGCTCAGCGTCGGGCATCGTGCTCCAGAAAAGATAACTCAACCGTGATGCGACAGCGAAGTCGTCAAGCTCCCCGGGTTCTTCGGGCAGGTACAAAAACTTAAGCGAGACCAGCAGCGCTCGGTAGCCCGCGCGGAGCGCCTCTTCAAACGTAGCGCCCGAATCGAGCCGCTCATGGACAAGCCCCACATAGGGGGCAATCTCGTCCTCTTGCGCGGGACGCCGAAAGGCTTGACTGGCGAACGATTGAATCAGGTCACGAGCGCGTTCTCCCGGCGATGACGCTTGAACCGTCCCCTCGCCAAACAGGCGTCGCCGCGCCTCCTCCGGCGTCGATCCCGGGAATATCCGCTCCATTTCGAGCGCATGAATCGCCGCTCCGGCCAACCCGCGCGCGACGGTCGTCTCGTAAGGATCGTAACGAATGCTGTTATACCCGCGATCCAAGGGCTTGAGATCCCCCCGGTCGAAGGTATAGTCGCCCGGCTGCAGCTGGAGCATGTGGTTGTTGCGGATCCAGGAGTCGAAGACAAACTCTCGCGGCTCGGGAGTCAATTCGAGCGCGCCGATCCAGAACATCGACGGCGCTCTCGCGTAACACTCCCCGGAGCGAAGACTGGCCCAGACTCTGCCCTCCTCGTCTGGGTGTATCGCCGATGCCGTAACGCGGATGCGATACCAGCCATCCTCTGTCACGGTAGTCCGCGGCATTCGTCCGACATAGACAAGGCCATTCGACCACGCGACCGCCATCTTGCCGCTAGGGTGTGGCATCGGTTGCCGATTGTTCTTGCCCGTGCTCACGCTTAAGTCGGCGATGCTGTAGGTGCGCTGGAAGTTCGGCAGAGGCTCCAAGGCGCGGCGGTAGGCCGCGTCAAGGGCGACATCAGCCGCCGCCAGGTACTTCTCTAGTACAAAGTGCGAGATCTGTTGTGAGGTCGCGATGGTGTCAAAAACCTGGTTCGCGGCGCCTTCCGGCAACAGGTGTTTTAGCGGAATCTCAACGCCCAACAGGTCTTGGACAGTGTTCTCATACTCGACCCGCGTCAGTCGCCGCGCGTGAACCCGCCCGATGGCGTCACGCTTCTCACGCTTAATTGCCGCGATCGCCCCTTCGAGCGACTCGACGAACTCGGCGGCTTGACCCGCATCTGGCCGGGGCATGGCCTTGGGAGGCATTTCACCATCGCGCACGCGATCGTGTACTCGGATCCACTTCGCCAGGGCTTCTGGGTGATCGCCGTCGAGAGGGAGTTGGGACAGGTCGAGCCCGCCCATCTTGGCTTGGGTTGAGTGGCAAGCCAGGCAGTTGTCTTGAATGAACCGCGTTACGCGGGCCGGAGCCGCCGCGGCAACGACGGCGGCGGTTAATCCTAGGAGAGCAAGCCGCACCCGCAGTTATCTTCTCACGCGCTCGTGTCGGCGGCAACTTGACGATCCGGTGCGTCCGGCGCGGCGTGCAAATGACCGTGGCTTGCTCTAGTACCTCTGTAAACGATTCCTGCACAGATCCGGCGGGAATTCCGAGCACCCTGCGTGAGCGGGGTGTCTTCCAACAACCCTGGCGACGGACACAACTGTAAGCGGAAGACACCCCGCTCACGCAGGGTGCTCGGAAAAAGCGCCGAACCTTTGACCTTTTGGTTCCGGCTCGGCCGGGTTAGGGAACGGCGTAAGCGCCGGCGCTGTACCCGGCGTTGCTACGCTGGGCTCGTTGCTACACTGGGCTCACTGTCGAGCGGTCCGCGAAAACTCTATACGTGGCGGCGAAAACCGGCAAGAACCTGCAAACTCGCTTGGGGCGGGGGTGGAAAGTGTGTCCCAACTCGAGACTACACCCTGCTGGGTGGGAGTGAGGATCGGAAGGGAGTCAAGTTGTTGAAAAGACAGGCGGAAGCTTGTTTGATTGGCTTGTGACGGTAGGTTGCAAGCGCACTACAGGTGCGGCTGGAGTTTCTACATTTTCGAATCCCGTTGAAAATAGTTCAACGTCAGTCGAAATGTAGAAGCAAGTCGTCTTGGGATAAGCTCAATGGTCTAAATGGGTCTCTCGCAAGAAGATCTCGCCGCGATCGTCGAACGCTCCAGCACGCTCAGCGAGAGGATGTCGGGCGGCTTCCAGTTTGTCGCGCCGGCAAATTCCAAACAATTAGATGACCGCTGGGAGCGCTGGCGAAAAGCCGTCCGCTGGCGCGGTCAGGCCCCTGACACATTGGAACGGCGTCTCGCATGGGACGGCTGGGATCCCGAAAAGGCCCGCCAAGCCCTCGGCCCCGTCCGCTTGGCTGATCCGCGGGAAGTTCCACCTTGGGCGCGGTTGCTGGCGGACATTGTCGAGCGCGTCGACTCAGAGGGTGACGCAATACCGAGTCCTGCCGAGAAGTCTTTTGTTGACCCCCAATCCCCCGCCCCGTTCGAGGAAGTCTTCGCCCCCATCGTGCGGTTCGCTCGTGATCGGCTGAGCTCTCGCTCTCAGTTGTACCGCGAACTGCTGGAGGCGCCCGCTCGCGTCGAGCTGGAGAGGAGCCTACTCTCGCGGTTGGTTGAGTTAGCGGCGCCTGTTCTCGAGCTGCGGTTCTCGGCGCAACGGGCCGCGCGCGGCACGGAGCTCGATTGGCTGGGAGGCGGCGGCGCGCAGGGGGCGAGAGCTCACTACGACGCCTTCGTCCAAGAAATGCTCGGCGGCGGGCTGCAGAAGGTGTTTCTCAACTACAGCGTCCTCGCCCGGCTGGTGGCCACCGTCGTCGAACAGTGGTGCGACGCGAATGCCGAGTTCCTGGCGCGGTTGGAGTCAGACGCCATGGCGATTAGAGACGCTTTTGGCGCGGGAAACGAGCTAGGCCCGGTCGAGCGGCTTCGGGCCAGCTTGTCGGACCCTCATCACGACGGCCGGACCGCGATCGGTATACGCTTTTCGAGCGGTCCGCGGGTGGTCTACAAGACGAAGAACCTTGGTCTGGACGTTGCCTTTCGGAGTTTCGTGGAATGGCTGAACGAGCAAGGTTTGGACCCGCCACTGCAAACGCCGTTCGCGCTGGCAAGAGACGAATACGGCTGGGTGGAGTTTGTCGAGCCGGCGCCGTGCCGCGACCAAGACGAGCTGCGCCGCTACTACGAGCGGGCGGGCGCCCTGGTCTGTCTTGGGTACGTGCTCGGGGGCGCCGATTTCCACTACGAGAATCTGATCGCCAGCGGCGAACACCCCATCCTTGTCGATCTCGAAGCGCTGATGACGCCATGGTGGGATGCCATCACGGCTTCCGTGGAGCGCTCCTCCGCCGAAGCGCTCGCTTCCCAGCGTCTCTGGGATTCCGTGCTGCGCACCGGGTTGCTTCCTCGCTGGGACTCCGAGCAGCCGGGCGAGGCGCTGGAGGTCAGCGGGCTGGGCGATCTCGACGGGCGTCGAACATGGGGCGAATCGCTCGTGTGGCAGCAGGTGAATACCGATCAAATGCGGCGCGAGCTCTCGGACACGGAAATTGAGCCGCTCGACAATCTGCCGACCCTCGAAGGCGAGCCGGCCGCTGTCGAACGCCACGTGGAAGATTTGCTTCGCGGCTTTTGCGAAACCTACAATCTCTTTGCCCAACACAGGGACGAGATCACTGCAAAGGGCGGGCCGCTCGAGAAGTTTCGGAACCAGCGAACACGCCCAGTATTGCGCCCGACGCGGTTGTACGGTTCGCTCCTCAAGATGTCGCTCCAGAGGCCGTATCTTCGCGAAGGAGTTGAGCGCTCGCTGGAGCTCGAGGCTTTCACGAAGACCTCGATGTTCGATGAGGCTCGGCCGCCCTATTGGCCGCTGTATGCGGCCGAAATGCACGCGCTTGAGCGGCTCGATATCCCGTGCTTCTCTGCAAGCACGACTGACACGTACATCGAAACGCCTGGCATGGTCCCCATTGAGGGCTTCTTCGCGCAGTCTGGCTTCCAACGCACGCTCGCGACTCTGAAGCGGCTTGATGACGTCGATTTGAAGCAGCAGATCGCCTACATCCGGGCGCTGTTCCTCCCAACCGAACAGGACAGCCCGAGCGCTCTCGCCGGCGCCGTGCATGCCGCCGAATCGGCCGAGATCGCCCAGTTGACGCCGCAGGCGGCGCTTGACCATGCGGTGCGGATCGCGGCCGAGATCGAAAGTCAGGCGATCGTCGCCGGAGACGAGGCTTCCTGGATCGGTTTGACGTTCATGCAGCAAGCCCAGCGGTATCAACCGGCTCGGCTGGAATGGAATTTCTATGATGGCGTCCCGGGCGTGGCGCTGTTCCTTGCCGCCTTGAGCAGCGAGACGGGCGATAGTCGCTGGAGGGATCTCTCGCTGGCGGCGCTGGCCCCATTTCGCGGCCGGCTCAGCCACCCGGCGGCCCGAGCTCGCACTGCGGCCCGCAGCAGCCTGGGCGGGGCCACAGGCCTGGGCTCAATCGTCTACGTCTTGGCGCTGGCTAGTCGCTTTCTCGATGTCCCGAGCTTGCTGGATGACGCCGCGGCCGCCGCGAATCTGATCACCCCGGAAGCGGTCGCGGCCGACCGTGCGCTCGATGTTGTCGGCGGATCGGCTGGGGCGATTCTGGCGCTGTTGGCGCTCCATGCGAGCGCTCCGAATTGCGACCTCATCGAGCAAGCCAGGGCCTGCGCCGCTCACCTTCTCGAGCATCGTGACACGACCGCCAGCGGGTATCGCGCTTGGCGGTCGCCGCAGGGGCCGCACCTAACTGGTTTCTCGCATGGCGCCGCCGGAATCGCCATGTCACTCCTCAGGCTTTATTCCGTCTGCGGCGACCGAGAGTTGCTTGACGCGGCTCGGGAGGCGATCGAGTGGGAGACAAGAGTATTCGATTCGTCGGCCGGCAACTGGCCGGACTTCCGCGAGGGCTTGTCCCCGGACCATGAATTTGCGACTTCTTGGTGTCACGGCGCCCCCGGCATCGCCCTGGCCCGTCTGGGCGGACTCGCCGCTCTTGACGACAGCCGCATACGCCGCGATATCGACGCCGGGACCGCGGCCACGCTGGGGTGCTCGATTCCCGACGATGTGGATCTTCTGTGCTGCGGGAACATGGGAAGGGCGGATGTGCTGTTGACCCTCGGGAGGGCGCTCGGTCGCCAGGATTTAGTGACGGCGGCGCGGCAACGGGCTGCATCGGTGATCGGTCGTTGGAAGGATTCTGGGACGTTCACATTCTTTGCCAATCTACCGAGTGACGGATCCGTTCCCGGGTTCTTCCAAGGCTCCACCGGAATCGGATATCAGCTCCTCCGGGTTGCGCGACCCGAGAGATATCCGTCCGTCCTCTTGTGGGAATGAACTTGCCCCGCAAGGGCTCCCCCGTCAATCTGTCCCTGGCTGATTCGTCGTGCGTTTGGTCGCAGGCATTCGTGCTTATGGTCGCGAATTTTTCGTCGGGGCCAAGCGTAATGGCATCAGCTTATTGGATTCGATCTCACTAGTGTCCGGCTACGGTCTGGGGCGTGGCTGACAAGTCACTTGGAATGAGTGGAGTGAGTGTGATTTCGGGATTTATCGATTTGAATTCCGCGTACTGATTTTGGCGCGTCGAGAGCCTCTGGCAGGTTGTGAACAATGAGGCATGAACCTTGGCCGGACCGTCTTCGCACAGTTGATGGATGAGCTCCCGAGCTACGAATTCCGTAAATGCGTAGCTCGCTATGGCGGCGATCACAAATTGCGCGGCTTTTCTTGCTGGGATCAGTTTCTTTGTCTGTCGTTCGCCCAGCTGACCTACCGCGAAAGCCTGCGCGACATCCAAGCCTGCCTGCGTTCGGTGCAGCCCAAGCTCTACCACATGGGTTTTCGCGGCAAGGTTTCGCGCTCCACTCTCGCCGATGCCAACGAGTCGCACGACTGGCGGATCTACGCTGACTTCGCCCAGATCTTGATTCGCATCGCGCGGCCCTTGTACGCCCGCGATCCGATCGGCGTGGATCTCGATCAAAGTCTCTACGCGCTGGACTCGACCACCATCGACCTGTGCCTGTCGCTGTTCCCCTGGGCCAAGTTTCGCCCGGCACAAGGCCGCCGTGAAGATGCACACGCTGCTCGACCTCCATGGCAATATCCCAACGTTTATCCGCATTACTGACGGCAAAACGCACGACGTCAACATCCTCGACGAAATCGCGCCCGAGCCCGGCGCCTTCTACGTCATGGACCGCGCCTACGTCGATTTCGAGCGCCTCTTCGCGTTCACCCTCTGCTCGTCGTTCTTTGTCGTGCGGACGAAGAAGAACATTTTGCTGCAACGCCGCTACTCTCATCGGGTCGACAAGTCCACGGGCGTGCGCTCGGATCAGACCGTCATCCTGACAGCCAGCGCCTCGGCGAAAGCCTATCCGGACGCGTTGCGGCGAGTCAGCTACGTCGACGCCGAGACCAACAAGCGTCTGAAGTTTTTGACCAACAACTTTGCGCTCCCGGCAGTGACCATCGCCCAGATCTACAAGTCGCGTTGGCAGGTCGAATTGTTCTTCAAGTGGATCAAGCAGCACCTGAGGATCAAGAAGTTCTACGGCACTTCCGAGAACGCCGTGAAGACGCAGATCTGGAGCGCCGTCTCGTTTTACGTACTGGTGGCGATCGTGCGCAAGAGGTTGGGCCTGGAGGCGAGTCTCTACCAAATCCTACAGATTCTCAGCGTGACCCTTTTCGAGAAAACGCCCATTTTACAGGCCTTCGGCGATCCCGAGTCCCAAGAAAAATCAGACCCAATTTATAACCAGTTGAATCTATGGGACTTATAGCCGGACACTAGTGATTCGATCTAAAGGGTTTACGAGTGTAACGGCGCCGCCGTTGAGCTAGCGTCAGGTGACGCAGGGCGAGGTGTTGGGCCACTTTCGGTTGCAATGCCTTCCGGGTGTGGCTACTCTAGGCGCATCACGAACGCAAACCCACTTCACCAAGGGAGGATAGATCGCTTATGAATCCCGCAGCCGCCGCAAGAGGAAAAATCATCGCGCGAGCGTGGAGGGACCCGGAATTCAAGGCCAGGCTGGTGGCGGATCCGAAAACGGTCTGCCGCGAAAATGGGCTCGATTTGCCGGACGAAATGAATCTCGCAGTACTCGAGCAAGCCGCTAAGAACGAAATGGTCTTTGTCTTGCCGGCGGAGGGTCCGCCGCTCGAGGAACTGAAGAAAATGAACCATGCCGAGGTCCACGAACGTTTTGACGAGCGGATGGGCTACGGCTTCGGTTGTTGCGGGTTCGATTTCCCGCGGAGTTTTCGAGCGAAGAGCGATGGCGCGGATCTCGCGAAGGTCGAGCAACTCGCTCAGTCTGTCTCGGAATAGACGCCCAAAGTAGGGCTTGCTTCAACCGCTCAAACAAACATAAGTAAGGAGGACTAAAGACGTGCCGGATACCGAAAAACAAAGAGCAGAAATCATCGCGAGGGCCTGGGAGGATCCAGAGTACAAAGCAAAGCTCCTGTCGAATCCGAAGGAAGCTCTCGCTGACATGGGAGTAACAGTGCCCGATGGGGTGGATCTCAAGGTACTCGAGACCACTCCGGAGCAGACCTACTTCGTGCTTCCCGCGGAGCCAAGCGGAGACCTCAGCAACGCAGAGCTGGAGATGGTTGCGGGCGGCATGGGCGGGTACTCGACGCCAACCTGTACCGGCTGCCGGTCAGGAGGAGGAATCAGGAGCCTTGGCGGCACGGACGGCGGCAGGCTCTGAGCGTCGCCGAAACCGAGCGACGCCTGGGCACGACGAGGGTCGGCCAGCGTCGCCCAGCCTCAACCTCTGCCTTGGGGCGATCAGCTCGCGCCGCCGCGGCGATAGACTACCTGTCGAACGACGAATTCCACGCGCATGTCGGCAGTCGGATCGTTGCCGGCCGCGCGAAGCTCGTTGTCGATTCCTTCGGCGATCGATCGGGCGGTGGAATCAATGTTGGGGTTTGACTTCCACTTTTGAAGCGCTAGCCGGCAGAGCGTAGCGTTTGCGGGCGTCGTTGCCGTTACCGTAGTCAGTCGACTCCAATTCTTCGTCAGCCCGCCGGACTCGTTCAACCGATCAGCGACCAGCCCCATGTAAGGGCCTTCGAGCTCTCCGCCTGAGTCGACCTTCAACACTCGTCTGAAGGTGGGATTCTTCGTTTCCCGTAGCTCCACTTCTTCCAGCGCCAACAAGCCGGACGGCCCGAGCTGAGTCACCCATTTCTCGACGGCTGAGATCGGGTCGTCAAGGTGCGACAGCACGAATCGACAATAAAGCGCATCGCTCGACCCTTGCGGGTACGGTGTGTCTAGGATGTCGTGGGCAAGGTAGGTAGGGCGGTCGACTCCAGCGCCGGCCGCCAACGACAGAAACTCATCGCTGTGATCAAGCCCAACGACTTGGGCGTTCGGAAAAAGATCGGCTAGAAGACGCGTGGAGTGGCCAGGCCCGCAGCCGAGATCGGTGATCAAGCCGGGCTCGTTGTCGATCGCGTCCGCCATGAACGCCTTCGATGAACGATCGAAGTAGCGCATGAAAACAGGGTCAAAGTACACAACTTCAGGGCCGCCGCCTTTGCCGCTCGCATGCGCGTTCTTGATCCTGACTCGGGATCGAAGCCAGCCCTTTTCTTCGAGCGATTCGATCAACCGCGGTACTTGCAGGCGCCCCGGTTCGGATTGCATGACGAGCGATTTACCGATGTCATCGCTACTCAGCTCGTCGCCCTCCCAGACCGCGTCCATGATCCGCCGCTCCTGGGTTGTTAGCGGCAGAGGGTGAGTCATTCTCATACCAAGCCCTCCGGCGGGCAGTCGGTCCCCGCGTCGAACGAGAGGCCAAGTGAAGCGAGTGCTTCAGCCAGCAGGCGGTAGCAGGCAATCCGTTGGTAAAGTCGAGTGCAAACGTCCATGAAAGTGATCTCTTTCGTGCCGTAGCGCGAGGCTAGCTCCGCGAGCTCGTCTGCGCAACGCTCCGGCGAACCGACCAAAATTGGCACGACAAACGGATTCTGATGCTGATCGGCGATTTCGCGGGCCGCGGCGTCGGTAGCCGCGCAGACCCCGGCGGTTGCGACTAACACTCGCGGCGCCTCGACGCCTTCTCGCCCCACGAACTCGTCGCGGTAGAGATCGACGGCGTCGGTCTTGTCCATGCTGCCTCGTAAGAAAAGCGAATAGCCGAAAGCGGCGCTAAGGCTGGCCGCTAGTCGAGCTCCTCCGAACCCGCTCCCATGTATCCAGAGCTCGGGAACCGCGCTCGGCCGGCGGGCGCTGGGTGGGCGAGCGCCGCGGATGTATTCGGCGATGAGGGTTGCCTTTTCGCGGTAGACTTTGTGCGCCTCCTCTTCTGATCCCTCGCCCGAAAAAAAGTCTTCGCTAAAAGGGGGGGCAACGAAACCGGCGCACAGTCCCGCGTCGATCCGCCCCGGAAAGAGCGCTTCGAGAAAGAGGAAGTCCAACGCCGTCCGAGGCGGCGCGTAGTACCGCGCAAGGATTCCGGCGCTCCCAACACGAATCCGTTTCGTCCTCTCGGCGAGCAGTGGCAGGATCGTCGTCGGACTCGGTTGCGGCTGATGCTCGGTGATCCAGTAACGGTGATAGCCCATTCGGTCGACTTCTTCGGCGAGCGCGAAGGTTTGCCGGGGCGAGCGGAACAGGTCGAGAACTGTGAGTTGAAGGGCCACTGAGTTCGGGTCAGCGCTAGCGCCCTTTGAATTCTGGCTGGCGCTTCTCGAAAAACGCCTTCCGCGCTTCTTTGCCGTCTTCGGTCTGAAAAGCGGTGATGACGTTCGCCCGCTCCCAAATTACCTGACCGCGGAGGTCAATCGGCGTCGACGCCTTCGCCATGCCGCGCTTCGTCAATCGAATACTGAAAGGCGACCACGAAGCGACCAGCTGGCAGTACTCTTTAAAGCGCGCTTCAAACTTGTCGTCGTCGACCACCTCGCCGGCCAGCCCCAGCGAAACAACTTCGTCGCCCGACACGGTTCGATTCTCCAGCATGAACCGCATCGCCTGCTCGTAGCCGATCGCCTGAGGCAGAGTGAACGTCAGGCCGCCGTCGGGGGACCCGCCAATGCGCGTATAGCCGGCCATGAACCGCGCGCTTCGGGCCGCCAGGCGAATGTCAGTCGCCATTGCGAGTCCAAGCCCCGCCCCCACGGCCACACCGTTAATGCCGCCGACGATCGGCCGGTCGCAGTCCTGACGAAGCTGCAATAAAAAACGACCCACCCATCCGATATCGTCCAGCCGCTCGCTGACAGGCCCCATCGACGAGGCCGAGTCGCCTCGCCCGGATAGGTCGAGCCCGGCGCAAAACGAGTCACCGTTCCCGGTGAGTCCAATCGCCCAGACGTCGTCATTGGATTGCGCGCCCTCAATGGCCTTGAGAACGCCCCAAGCAAGGGCCTCATTGACCGCGTTCTTCTTCTCGGGCCGATTGAGCCGAATATAGCGGACATGTCCTTCGTCGATGACTTCTACGATGTCGCTCATGTGATTGCGTTGCTATTGATGTAGACCAAACACGATAACGCCGTTCTTATGCGTGATCGAGACGTACTGTCGGCCGTCAACCGAATAGGTAATGGGCGACGTACGGATCGACCCTCCGGTGTTGAAATGCCAAAGTAGTTCGCCGGTTTTGGCGTCGGCGGCGATAAAATTCCCGATGCGGCTCGAGAAGAACAACAGCCCTCCGCCGGTCGACATCGTCCCCGCGAAGCTCGCTTGCTGAGCTTCGTCGCCCTCGAAGGCGATCTCCCAGACGAGCTTGCCTGTGCGGTAGTTGAGCGCTCGAATAAACTGGCGCTCCTCGCGCTCCTCGTGGGCGATGCTCGAGCCGGTGCGATAGAACATCCCGCAAGCGTCGCGCGCGGCGACATAGAAAAGGTCGGTCTCCGGATTGTAGGAGGGCGCTTGCCAGTTGGTTCCGCCGTGGATGTCGGGACAGACCAAATTCCCCTTCTGACTGGGGAGCGAGTTCTCGGCGAACACCGGCCGTCCATCGGGCATGATTCGCTCAGCCCAACTCTGCTTGGCGAAGGGCTCAGCGAGCAACATCTCACCGGTCTCGCGATCGAGCACGTAAAAGAAACTATTTCGCGCGGCCTGCATCAAGAGCTTGCGGGGCTTGCCTTCCCAATCCGCGTTAAGCAGCATGGGAGTCTGGTTGCCATCCCAGTCGTGCTCGTCGTGGGGGTTGAACTGGAAGTGCCAGACCCGCTCGCCGGTGTCGCCGTTGAGGGCGAGTAGCGAGGCAGTGTAGAGGTTGTCGCCCTCGCGGTCGCGGCCGTCGAAGTCCTTCGGCCCGGCGTTGCCTGTCGTCCAGTAGATCAGGTTCAGCTCCGGGTCGTAGGTCCCACTGTGCCAGGCGGCTCCGCCTCCGGCTTTCCAAGAGTCGTTATCGGGCCAGGTCTCCGAACCCGGCTGCCCCGGTTCGGGAACGGTCATAAATCGCCAAGCCGGCTCGCCGGTCTCAGCGTCAAACCCGTGAATTCCGCCGCGAAAGCGAGCCGAGTCGCCGCCGGTGGTTCCGATGATCACGCGGTTGCGCGCGACGATCGGCGCGCCAGGGGCCCCGAAGCAGTTCGGCTCGTCGATGAACGAGCGCCACAACTGGGTTCCCGTACGCGCGTCGAGCGCCACGAGGTGGCAGTCGTAGGTCCCCATGAAGAGTCGCTCGCCCGAGAGCGCAAACCCGCGGCTCCAGCTTCGAATCGGAGCGCCGCGGTCACCGTGCGCGTACTCGTAGCGCCAGAGCTCACGCCCCGTTTTGGCGTCGAGCGCGTGCGCGACAAGGCCGTCGATCGGCAGATACATCACGCCGTCGCGAACCAGCGGCGTCGGCTCGGTCCGCAACGGGATCGGCACGAACTGAAAGGCCCACTTCGGTACGAGGGCGCCCACATTCGAGACGTTGATCTGATCGAGCGGACTGTAACGCTGTCCAGTGTTGTCGCGGTCGTAGGTCAGCCAGTTTTCGGGCGCCTTGTAGCGGTCCTCGCGTATCGAGTCCGAGTCGTCCGCGGCTGCGGCCGAAACCAAGGCCAGGGTCGCCAGCGCCACCACGAGCCTGTTTCGAAAATGGAGACGCTTGGCGACCCTTCTCCGAGCACCCTGCGTGAGCGGGGTGTATTCCCGTTTCAGTTGCGAGAGTCGTTTGGGCAATGGGAATACACCCCGCTCACGCAGGGTGCTCGGATTCCTGCCAAGCCTGTGCAGAAATCGTTTACCTAGGCACTGACTGGTGGGGCACGTAGATGCGTCCGTCGTCGACCACGTGCCCCGCCCGTCAGGGTGGGGTCGGCCCAGGCCGTAATAGCGGTGTAAGTCCTGGAAACTCATTAGTAGTTCGCCCAGCCCCGAGGCGTGCCGACATAAGGGTCTCTTTGTCGGTCGAGGTACGCAAATAGGTTCTGAAGCTGTTCATCCGACAACTTGGTCCGATAATCGGCCGGCATGGCCGAGCGGGCCGGTTTGCGGAGCTCCGAAATCTCACGCCTGTCAAGCGTCTGATATCGCCCGTCACGAGTCAGGATCTGTACCGAAAACAGGTCCTCGTTCTTGAGCACGCCCTCGACCCGACTTCCACTCCGTGTGGTGACCGAAACCGCCTCAAATCCGACCCCCAATTCCGCGTCGGGGTCGACCACATCGCTGCGAATCTCGTCACTGCTCTTGCGGGACGCGATGCTATTCAAAGACGGTCCAATGAACCCGCCGGAACCGCCCACCTGGTGGCAGCCCCCGCAGCCCGCACTCTCGAAGACCTCACGCCCAGCGTCGACATCGCCCGCAAGCGGTGGTTGCAGACCCGGCCGCGAAACGCTGTGCAAGTACGACACGATCCGCCAGACCTGCGTTTCCTCCATATCAGGCTGGGCCGGCATCGCGGAGCCGGGGAAGCCCTTGCGGATGATCTGGAAGAGACCCGCATCGCTCCCACGGCCAACGCTACGGCTGTGCCGCAAGTTCGCCGCCATACCGCCCGTGGCGTCCTGGCCATGGCAGACGGCGCACTTCTCGAGATAGAGCGCGTGCCCGGCCTTGACCGCGTCCGGGTCCCGCGTTAACGGGTTTTTGTCGGCAGTTTGCCCAGAGGCGAAGGCGGCGGCAACCGCAAGACTCACTATGTATTTAGCAGTCAGGCTCAACACTCGACCGTGGGATATTGTAGCGGGAAATCCGAGCGCCCTGCGTCAGCGCGGCGTCTTCCAGCTATGCGATCAACTCGCGAATCAGCTCGCCGCCCGTCTGAGAGAGCTGCTTGTCACGCCCCTGCGCGAAGTAGGTCAACTTCGTGTCGTCGAGTCCCAGCAGGTGCAGCAGCGTCACATGGAAGTTCTTGATCGGGTGCGCGACCTCGACCGCGGCGCCGCCGACGTCGTCCGTCGCTCCCACGATCTTCCCGCGCGGAGCATCTCCCCCGGCCAGCCAAACGGTCATGGCCTTGGCGTTGTGATCGCGCCCCCAAGTCTTACCTTCACTGCGAACGCCGTTGTCTGGGGATCGCCCGAACTCACCCGCCCAGACCACCAGTGTTTCGTCCATTAGTCCCGTCCGCTTGAGGTCTTTCAGCAGGCCTGCTATGGGCTTGTCGATAGCGGCGATGCGGGTGCCATGAGCATTCTCGATGTAGTCGTGGGAATCCCAACCGCCGACAATCACTTGCACAAAGCGCACGCCGGCTTCGACCATCCGCCGGGCCAGCAGACAGCGCTTGGCGACCGCGTCCACTTCGGCGTTCTCATCGCCAACGCCGTACAGTTCGAGAGTCGACTGAGGCTCCTTGCTGAGGTCGATGACGTTAGGCATTTCCGCTTGCATGCGGAACGCGAGCTCGTAACTCTCCACTCGCGCCGCAAGCTCCGCGTGGTCGGGGTGGCGTTGGCTGTGAATCGCGTTCAGGCTGCCAAGCAAGTCGAGGTTCTTGTGCTGGTGCTCGGCAGTGACGCCCGCCGGCGGGTTCATGTCGAGCACCGGCGCGCCCTTTGAACGCAACGCTGTTCCCTGGTAGTGCGCCGGCAAGAACCCGTTCGACCAGTTCGCCGCGCCGCCCTGCGGATAAGCTACATCCGGCAGGACGACGAACGCGGGAAGGTTCTCGTTCTCCGTCCCCAATCCGTAGGAGACCCACGATCCAATCGCCGGGTCGCCGCCAAAGCGGTTGCCGGTGTTGAGGTGATAGAGCGCCGTGGGATGGTTGACGCTTTCCGCCTGCAATCCGCGATAGAAGCAGACATCGTCGACAACGTCCGCGAAATGGGGAAAGCGCCTGTTGATCTCGATGCCTAGCTTGCCCGCGCGTTGGAATTCGAACGGGCTCCGAACGTAGTAGCGCTTGCCGGTGTTCATCGCGGCGGCGAACTTGGAGCGCTCCTTGGCGAACTCTGTCATATGGAGCTCGTTCAGCTTGGCCTTGGGATCGAACGTGTCAATGTGGCTGGGGCCGCCCTCCATCAACAGGAAGATGCAGTTCTTCGCCTTGACCCGGTGGTGCGGGTGCTTGGGCGACAGCACGCCAGCCTTGGCTTCATCCCCCAAGAGCGCCGAGAGGGCGATCGTCCCCAGCCCCATACCGGAGTGATAGACGAATTCGCGCCGCGATGGGCTTACAGTGCGGAGTCGACGCTTCACCGGGATGTTTCCCCCAACTCGTCGCGGCGCTCTTGAGCCCGTAGGGCGGCATAACCGTAGCCCCGGGCGCAAGCCCGGGGTATTGAACGTGCGCGAACTCCCGCCACGACACCATTCCGCCTCTTGCTTTCGCGCCACGGGCGCGAAAGCAAGAGGCGGAATGGTGGGGGAAAGAGACTCGCCGGTCCTCTTTTCCCACGGCTTGCGCCGTGGGCTACGGTTATGCCGCCCCTGCGGGGCTGAAGAAACCGCCGCGTCATGTTAGTACACATACGCAAACTCATTCGAGTTAAACAGCACCAACGCCAAATCCGCGACCGCACGCGTCTCGGGAGGAGCCTCGCTGGCATGAAGGTTCTCCTCATACTCCCACGGCGGAAGTTCTTCCTTGTAGTGAAACGTCTCCCCGGTCAGCTGGCTCGGAAGCGCCCGCACGAGCGCCTTCCGCTCTCGCCGCGGCGCCGGGGCCGTCTTGCGATGGTAGGCGGTCATCTGCTTAATGTGCCGCTCAGCCAGCTTCCTTTCTTCCCCGCTTGGAGAACGGCCGTAAGCAAGCTCGAACGCCCGATCCACCAGCTCGTCAACTTTGTCCGTCTCGCCGTGGAGCCGATCCGCGAACGCCAGCGCGAGGTCGTAGCTCAGCTCGCCATTGAACAACGTGAACGCCTGCGTCGGGACCGTTGTCGTATCCCGCCGCTCACACGACAGATCGACCGGCGCTCCATTGAGGACCTCGATCATCGGATCGATCAAGCTTCTCTGCTGGAAGCTATAGACCGAGCGCCGGTTGCGGGCCTTCTTGGTGGGCTCTTCGTAGTAAGGGGGTCCCAGACCGCCCATGGTGAACCGCGGCTGCTCGGCGGCGTCACGGTTGATCCGCGGATTCGTTCCCGGCCCTCCGGTCGAGGGGCTGAGCTCGCCGGCCACCGCCAACATGCTGTCGCGCAACACCTCCGCCTCCACCCGCCGCGGCGTGAAGTACGAAAGCAAGCGGTTGTCGGGGTCGACCCCGGCTGAGCCGTCCGGGGCCTCGCTGGCGCGTTGGTACGCGTCAGAGAACAGGATCGCCCGGTGGACCGCCTTCACGCTCCAACCCTGCTCGACGAAGTAACCGGCCAGCCAATCGAGGAGCTCGGGGTGCGTCGGCTTCTTGCCCATCCTTCCGAAGTTGTTCGCGTTCTCAGCCAGCCCCTTGCCGAAGTGGTACTGCCAGATCCGATTGACCATCACCCGCGCCGTCAGCGGATTGCGCGGATCGGCGATCCACAGCGCCAAGGCCGACCGGCGTCCGTCAAGCGTTTCAGGGAGTTTCGGAGCCTGAAACCCGCTGTAGCGTTCGATCGCGTTGAGCACGCCCGGCGCGACCTTCTCTCCCGGGGTTTCGATGCTCCCGCCGACCAGCAGGTGCATTTCGGCGCCGGCATAGTCGGGCTTCTTCATGTAACTGTTCGCCCCGCCTGGCCCCACGTCGTTCCAATCCTCGACTAGCCCGCTGGTCACCGAGAATGCCAACGGTTCGTAACGCTTGATCGACTCTTGGTAGTGGCTTAAATGCTTGAGAACGATAGCGCGCGCCCACTTCTCCTCGTCGGTCAAGCCCGACCGTTGATTCCGAAACTCGTCCGGTACGTCCTCGAAGCGACCCACGCCGTGCCGCTCCATCAGCCGTTGTTTGTTGAGCTGGCTGTACCTATCTCGCTTTTCCCTGAGCCGCGCGATGAGTCCTGCGATGCGCTCGGCGCCAGCCTCGAAGTCGTCAGCGTTCTCCGCGGGCAAGAACGCCAGCGGCCGTCTCGCGAACGCCGTCGTCGCAAAGGCCGCCTGCACACTGTAGTAGTCCTTCGTCGGGATGGGGTCGAACTTGTGGTCGTGGCATTTCGCGCAGCCCAGCGTGAGCCCCATGAAGGTCGTCGCCGTGGCGTGCGTTACGTCGTCGAGCCAAAGCTGGCGCGTCACCGCCGTCACCGACATCGCGGTGTGCTCCCACGGCCCCATGCGCAAGAAGCCTGTCGCGAGAATGGCCTCGGGGTCTTCGGGGAACAGCTCGTCTCCCGCGATCTGTTCCATGACGAAGCGGTCGTAGGGCTTGTCGTTATTGAATGACCGGATCACGTAGTCGCGGTAGCGCCAGGCATTGGGCCTCTCGTAGTCGTTCGAAAATCCAGCGGTGTCGGCATAGCGCGTGACGTCGAGCCAGTGGCGCCCCCAGCGCTCGCCATAGCGCGGTGAATCGAGCAGGCGCTCGGCGACTTTTTCAAACGCCGCCTGGTCGCTGGCGGGGTCGTTGACAAATGCCCGAACGTCGTCAGGCGTGGGCGGAAGTCCGGTCAAATCGATTGTCGCCCGCCGTATCAGAGTTCGCCGATCAGCGCGCGGGGCCCAAGCAAGGCCGCTGTCAACCAACCCGCGCTCGACGAACCCATCCACCGGCGTCGAAGCGCCCGCCGGAGCTTCGACCTTCTGCACGGGTCGAAACGCCCAAAGGTCTTCCTCCTTGAACGAGCCCCAATCGATGCCCTCTTGCTCCGCCTCGACGAAGGGAGCTCCCGCGTCAATCCAATCGCGAATCGCCGCCACGGTCTCTTCGGCCAGCTTGCCCGTGGGCGGCATCTTCCGCTCGTCCGCATGCTCAAGCGCCTGATACAGCAAGCTCTTACCCGCATCGCCAGGGACTAAGGCCGGACCACTCGCGCCGCCTTTCAGCAACCCGTCGCGAGTGCGCAGGTCGAGCTTACCGAACGTGTTGGCTTCTCCGTGGCAGCCAATGCACTGCTGCTTGAGCGCGGGCTGGACGGTTTCGAGGAAGAGCGCCTCCCCCTTTGACCCCGGCTCATCGGCGGCCCCTTGCACCCCGGCTGCGAAACACACGCCAAACGCCGCCAGCAGTGTTCGCCTGTGTCTTCTCATCAGCCCCACTACTAAATTATACCCTCAGGCCTGGCGCGAGGCTCCCGCCTTGCCGTCTCCCCAGTCTTGGGGAGGGGTGCGCGACAAATTTGTGACTGCCGGCGGCGCTTGGCCGAACAATTGAACAGCCCAGCACCTAGGTAACACTTTTCCCCAACCACATAGGTAACAGTTTAAGGGTTGAACCAAGAGAAGGTTCTTTGCACGAAATCCTTCCCGGAAACGCTCGGGGGGCGCCGGGGGAGCGAGCCCGTAGGGCGAGCGGAGGAGGCGCCCCCCGAGCGTTTCCGCCGCAGTCGGTGCTCCCCCCTGCCCGGCCGCGGGCCCTCGAATAGGCTACGCTCGAGCCAGTCCAGCTCCAGCGGCCCAAACCAGACCGCCCAGCCGTGCTCATGCTCTTCCAGGCCCACCGTCTCGCCCGCCAAGGTCTCGCTGAGAAACAACTGACGCCCCAGCAACCCAATGTCGCCCTTGCTCTGCACTCGCCGCGGCAGCATCCGATCCGGATACTCCAGCTCCGGCAAGCGCTCCGGATACGGCCTCCACGACGGCTGATACACGCTCGCCGGCGTTGCCATCGCTAGCGACTCGTGCGGACGCTCCTGGTTGTAGATCTGCCGAAAACGATCGAACGCCCGCTGTTGCGCTCGCAAGTTGCGCTCCGGCGGCGTCGCCGTCTCGGCCTTGAGCGTCCGATGCATGCGCTCATGACGCCCGTTTTGCTCAGGGTGTCCGGGGTCGATTCGCTGCAGTTGAATCCCGAGCCGGATCCACCACACGCTGAGCCGCGAAAGCCCCGCCAAGCCCGTCGAGGCGAACGGCGGACCGTTATCGGAAAGGATCCTCGTGGGCAGGCCGTACTCCCGGAAAGTCGCTTCCATCAGCGGCCGCACGTGCGCCGTGTCGCTGCGCGCGACCCTTTGACAACGCAACAGATAGCGGCTCGCCGTATCGGAAATCGTCAGCGGATCGCAGCGTTTGCCGTCGCCGGTTTCGAACCAACCCTTGAAATCGATCGCCCAAACTTGGTTGGGCGCCTTGGCGCTGGTGAGCTTACTGGAAGGCGTGGCGTGGCGCCGGCGCTTACCGGGGTGGGTGAGTCCGTGGCGTTTCAGCAGCGCCCCGATAGTGGAGTGCGCCGGCCAATTGATGTCAGGGTTGGTGCGCCCGAGTCGCGCTTTGAGCTTGTCTTCGCCCCAAGTGGGATAGCGCGCCCGCAAGGCCAGGATCTCTCGCTCGATCTCGGCGGGAAAGGCTTGCGCTTGCCGTTTGGGCGCTTTGGATTGATCGGCCAATCCGGCGACGCCTTGTTGGGCGTAGCGATCGAGCCATTTGTAGCCGGTCTTGCGGCTGACGCCGAAGCGCCGACAGACGGCGGCCATGGCATCCTCCCGGGTTAGAACCTCTTGAACGAATCGCAATCTTTCGTCTTGCACACGGGTCTCCTTCCATCCCAAAACAAAAGTCCTCCTTTTGTTCTAGGATGCCAATGTGTTACCCATGTGATCGGGGAATTGTGTTACCTATCTGCCCGGGCTATACCGTCGGTTTCCCCGGGATGAATCCCGGGGCTATGATTGTTTCGGATGGCCTGCGCCCGCGCCCCACGTAGGTGTACGCTCGGACAAGCGTTTCACCATTGCAGTTACGCCTTTCGCTCACATTTATGTCGCACACCCTTTGGGGGGACATGTGCGAAGCTCGGGCTGCCACAATGTTGCCATGCGAAAAGTGATCGTCCTATCGGGCTTGCTTTCGGTCCTCCCCCTGGCGGCCCAGACCGTAGGACCCGAGAACGGCTCGCTCGTTATCGTCGGAGGCGCCCTAAAAGACCAAAGCGTCTGGAATCGATTCATAGAGCTCGCTGGGGGCCCCGACGCCCAGTTCGTCGTTATTCCTACGGCGGGCGGCGCGGAGGACTATACCTATTGGGCCGGGCTTGAGCGGCTGCGAAGCGCGGGGCTTCGCAACCTGACCTTGCTGCACACATACGACCCCAAAGTGGCCGATACAGCCGACTTCGCCAAACCCCTCGAGACGGCTCAAGGCGTCTGGTTCAGCGGCGGTAGGCAGTGGCGGCTGGCGGATTCCTACTTGGGTACCCGCGTCGAGGAGGAGTTATGGAAGCTGCTCGAGCGCGGCGGCGTCATCGGCGGTTCCTCGGCCGGAGCGACGATTCAAGGGTCGTACCTTGCGAGAGGCGACACGAAAGGCAACACGATCATGATGGGCGACCACATCGAAGGCTTCGGCTTCCTCAAAAACGTGGCGATCGACCAACACCTGCTGCGCCGCAACCGCCAGTTCGACCTGCTTGAGATTCTAAGTGTGAAACCCGGGCTGTTGGGCCTGGGCATCGACGAGGACACGGCGATCGTCGTCCAGGGAAACAAGTTTGAAGTGATTGGCCAATCTTATGTGGCGGTCTACGACGCGGCGGCCGAACACGACTTCGAGCTCCTTCCGCCCGGGGCTGTCTTCGATCTCGCGCACCGCAAGATCGTCTCCCGCTAGCGGCACTGGGAGCGTCCCGCTACCATAGGCTGTTCCATGGACGGCCCTGAGCAAGCCCCACCCAGCCGCGTCCGATACGGCGTCGTTGGCTTCGCGGTCCTGCTGTCGGTGATTACCTACATCGACCGAGTGTCGATTTCCCAAGCCGCGCCGGCGATTTCTGAAGATCTAGGGCTCACGAAGGTCCAGATGGGCTGGGCGTTTTCGGCCTTCGGCGTCGCCTACGCGGCGTGCCAAGTCCCGGGCGGCTGGATGAGCGATTGGATCGGTCCGCGGCGCGTGCTGACTTCGATCGTCGTTTGGTGGTCGTTGTTCACGGCGGCGACCGGGTGGGCTTTCAACCTCGTGACGCTCGTGGCAGCGCGATTCTGCTTCGGTTTGGGTCAAGGAGGCGGGTTCCCGGTCCTGACGAAGACGTTCACGACTTGGCTGCCTCAAAACGAGCGCATCCGCGCACAAGGGGTGATGTGGCTCGCGGCGCGTTGGGGCGGTGCGTTCGCGCCGCTGTTGGTGGCCTGGTTGATGTCGTTCACGTCGTGGCGTAGAGCGTTCGAGATTTTCGGACTGATTGGTGTGGTTTGGGCTGTGTTTTTCTGGCGCTGGTATCGCGACCACCCAACCGATCACCCCGCTCCGAACGCATCGGAGCTGGAGTTGCTGGCCGAGTCGTCCGAGACCGCCAGCGGCCACGGCCGCGTTCCCTGGGGACGCTTCTTCACCTCACGAACGGTTTGGATGCTCTGGCTGCAATATTTCTGCATCTCCTACGGTTGGTATTTCTACATCACTTGGCTGCCGACTTACCTGCAGCAGGCGCGCGGGCAGTCGATGGGCGATTCTGCCTGGCTGGCGGGAATGCCGCTATTTTTCGGCGGCATCGGGTCGCTCTTTGCCGGGTTTGCGTTGCAGACGATTGAACGCTGGCTTGGGAGCCCTGCTAGCGCCCGACGTTTGATGGCCCAACTCGGCGAGGTTGCGGCCGGGGCGCTGCTGATCGTTTCGGTCCAGATTGAGAGCCCGGTCTGGGCGATGGTCGCGATGGGGCTGGCTAGCTTTGGCAACGACTTGGCCATGCCGCCCAGCTGGGGCGTCTGCATGGACGCGGGCGGCCGATTCGCCGGCAGCCTTTCCGGAGCGATGAACATGGCGGGTAACATCGCGGGCTTTATCGCTCCGCCAACCGTAGCGTATATACTGGCAGCCACGAGCGACAATTGGGCCCTGACGTTCTACATCTCGGCCGCCGTGTATTTTATTGGGGCGGCCGCGTGGTTCTTCATCGACCCCATGACACGCCTGGACGAGGTTCGCGATGTGGAGGCTTAGCGTGCTGCGCCTGCTGAAGCTTGGATGTTTCGCCCTAGGAAACGGCAGCGCTGGAGCCGCGCGCGGGAGCAAGCGGTTGTCGAAGTTGCGGGCAACCGCTCCCTTCCGGTCGCGGCTCCGGGGCGCCAGGAGAGTTCGAATGAAGGCAATGATGATCTTCTTGCTTGGGGCTGCGTCGCTGGCGGCGCAAGACCGGCCGCCGAATCCCTACGGGGCGGGCGAACAATGGGGAACGCTGCCCTACGGCAGGACCTGGGGCTCGTCCAGCGGCATCTATCCTCATCGCGATGGCGGCGGGCGCCTCACAGGCAACATGTGGGTCTTCGAGCGCTGCGGCCGCGGCAGCTGCCGAGGGAGTGATCTCGCGACGATCCTGCTCTTCAACCCCGGCGGCGAGCTGATACGGAGCTTCGGATCGGGGATGTTTGTCTGGCCCCATGGAATCCACGTCGACCGCCAAGGCGCCGTCTGGGTCGCCGACGCCGTGCAGACCGATTGCAAGCTTGGCGGCGAGAACGGCAGAGGGCACCAGGTCCACAAGTTCAGCTCCAGCGGCGAGCTGTTGATGAGCATTGGCAAGGCGGGCGTGGCCGGCCAAGACGAGAACACCTTCAGCTGCCCGTCGGATGTGCTGGTTCTGCCTGACGGTCATATCATCGTCAGCGACGGTCATAACCATGGCCATGGCGGCAACAATCGACTCGTGAAGCTCACCAAAGACGGCGAGTTCGTCGCCGCCTGGGGCCATAAGGGGACAGGGCCTGGAGAGTTTCAAGGGCTGCATGCGCTGTCGTCCGATTCACAGGGAAGAATCTTTGTCGGCGACCGCGCCAATAGCAGAATCCAGATCCTCGACCAGAACGGGAATCATCTAGACACCTGGACGCAGTTCGGATCCCCGAGCGGGATCTACATCGACGAAGCCGACAAGATCTACGTCGCCGACTCGGATTCCGGCTTCGACCCCGAGTCAACCGGGAAGCCTCGCAACCCGGGCTTCGCGCGCGGAATCTATATCGGCGACGCTCGCAGCGGCAAGCTCGAAGCATTCATCCCAGACCCGAAGCCGAACTATCTAAGCGTTACGAGCGGGGCCGAGGGGGTGGCGGCGTACGGAGAGTTCGTTTACGGCGCCCAGGTGGCGGGCTCTCGCGGCGTGCTGCGGTACGCCACGCGAGACTGAGTCGTCATGAATTGGGGCATTGTCGCCTTTGGCGGTGTAGGGGCCAGGCACGCCTGGCCCTGGGCGAGGCATGCCTCGCCCCTACGGACGGTCGTTTGTTTCCACGACGTAGGGGCTTGGCATGCCAAGCCCGTCTTGCCTAATAGTCCCCCCGTCCGAAGCAATAGAGCGCCCCGCGAGTGCGGAAGTAGATCCGGCCCGGCTCGATCGCGGCCGTGGCGAACACCTCGTCGCCGAGATCATTCGTCGCCAAAACCTCCCAATCGCCCGACGCCTTCAATACCGTCACCATCCCCGTCTCACTGGCTAAATAAACCTTTCCGTCGGCGGCGACCGGCGAAGCCCAATATCGTCCCAGCGCCTCTCGCAAGCGCCCCTGCTTGAGCACCTCACCGGTTTGGGGATCGAGACTCGTCAAGACGCCCCCATCTTTCACCAGATAGAGCACGTCGCGGTAAGCGCTCTTCAGCCAGCACCGGCGAGGAGGGCCCCGGCGGCAGCTGGGTCTTCCAGAGGACATTCTTGCCGGGTCCGAACTCGGCCGGCACACCCTCGGCGTCTGACACCCCCGCTCCATTGGGCCCGCGGAATTGAGGCCAGTCAGCGGCGAACGCTTGCGCGGCCGCGGCCAAAGCTAGCGCAACCAGCGCGTAGAGGGTGGCCATTCTTGAGCCCGAAGGGCGCGGTAACCACAGGGACCGGAAGGATGATCCGCCTTTGCTGGTTTTCCCGCGGCTCGCGCCGTGGGCTATTGACTGCATCGCCCTCCGGGCTCAAGGCCACGCCAACCAGCAAGCGCCCCATCTCAGCGCGAGGAACCTACTTCACGAATCCGAATGTTGCGGAACATGATGAAGTTGAACTGGTCATGGAGCTGCAACCCGACGGGCCCCGTCTTGGGCCGGTCCGGATCGCCGGGGTGTTCGGTTACGAGCTCGCCGTTGACCCGTACTCGGATCCGATCATTCCGCGATTCGATGTCAAACGAGTTCCACTCCCCGTCCTTCTGCGGACCGTCTTTCGCGGCGACGAACGTATACAGGCTCCCACTGGGGTTTCGCGAACCCCCGCTCCCCGTCACCTGCACCTCATAGCCGTTGTGAGCCGGAGTTCTCTCATAGTTGGCCGGCTGAGTCAGCGCGTATTTCGCGCGCGTCGGGTCACGAATCGAAATCCCGCTATTGCCCGGAACGCGCACCCAGTATTCGATATGCAAGTCAAACTCGCCGTACTCCCCCTTGGTATAGAGCCAGGACTGCACTCCCATCCAGTCGTCGAACTGCTGTCTTGAAATCGTTTCCGACGAGCCAAACAAGGCATCAATCGCCGGCCTGCGGTAGCCAATCAGAACGCCCTCTGCGGTAACCCTCCAGATCCCGTCGCCGAGGGCCTCCCAAGCTTCCAGCTTCGGAGTGATGAGGTCTGTCCAATCGGCGGCGACAACGGTGGGCGCGGCCGAAACCAGACATAGCAGCAGAGTGGGTAGATGTAGGGTTGGCATAGTCAGGCGCCGTTCACGAGTGATTGTATTCTACGCCAGGGGACCTTCTACTTCCGCCGCCGCCCGCGCACCAGGGGTTCGGAACAAAACCCGCGATGTCGTGCGAACGTCAGGCCTTTTTCTTGTTCGGAGAGCGAACCCGGTCTGGCGTTTCGGACGGACCGGCGGGGCTCGTCGTCAATCGAACGCCCATCGAGAAGGCCAAGTATCCCGTCCTTGACTTTCACTTCCATGGGCGCAGGATGCAAACCCCCGAAGACTACAAGGCGATGATCGCCAAGATGGACCAGACCGGGGTGGGCGTCATCTGCAACATGGATGGCGGCTTTGGCGAGACCTTCGACAAGAACATGCAGGCGAGCGAACCGTTCAAAGATCGCTTCGCCCAGTTCGCCCGCGTCGATTTTGAAGGCATCAACGAGCCGGGCTGGTCCGAGAAAGCCGCCGCCGAGCTCGATCGCTGTTTCCGCGCCGGCGCCGCGGGACTCAAGATCAGCAAACGGCTCGGTCTCGAAGTACAAAACCCCGACGGCTCCTACGTCCAATGCGACGACCCGCGCATGGATTCGGTCTGGGAGACCTGCGCCCGCAACAACAAGCCGGTGATGATCCACGTCAGCGACTCGGTTGCACGCTTCCAGCAGATCGGCCCCGCCAACGAGCGCTGGGAGGCCGTGCCAATGGCGTAGCGACGTCGACGGGAACTATTACGGCAGCGGCCGTCCCGGCATCGAAGAGATATTCGAGCATCGCGAGAAGATGTTCGCCAAACACCCCAACACGCGCTTCGTGAACGCTCACATCGCGATGATCTCGTTCGACCTGAAGCGCGTCGGCGAGATGCTCGACAAGTATCCCAACACCGATGTGGAAGTCTCGGCTCGTATCCAAGACCTCGGCCGGCAGCCCTTCTCGGGCCGCGAGTTCCTGATCAAATACCAAGACCGCGTGCTGTTCGGGTCCGACGGCAACCCGAGCCGCGAGGTCGACCGCTTCTGGACGCCGCACTGGCGCTATTTCGAGACCGACGACGAGTACTTCGACCACCCGGCGCAAATGCTGTCGCCTCTGGGGGCGCCGCTACAGGGACGCTGGGCGATCCACGGCGCCTTTCTGCCCGATGAGGCGATCCGCAAGATCTACTACCAGAACGCCCTGAAGTATCTGCCGTCGCTGCGCGAGTATTTCTAGCCCCCGATGTCGCCGCGGGTTGCGCGCCGCATGAAACGATTTCTTTCGATCGCCATTGCCGCCGCGGCGCTGCTCGTCGGCGCGTGTCAGTCTCCGCGCACCGTCAGCGTGATGACCTCCGGGGGATTCACTTAGGTGGGGCCGATACCAGCCGAGGTGCAGCAGGTGACAACATTCTCCGCCGCCTTGACCACTCGCGCGCGAAATCTCGCCGACGCCCGGGAGTTGCTGGAATTTCTGTCGTCCGAGGCCGTGGCGGAGACCATTTCGGCCACGGGTCTGGAACCCAAAGTCTGGGAGCGGAAGCCCGCGGCCGCGAGCTCTGGGGCCTTGCCTTTGAGCTGCTTCCGCGACCCGGAACCGCGAGTCCACTCGCGAGCGGCGTATCCGAGCAGTCCGCGGGGTAGCCACTCAAAAAATTTTCACGGTGATCGAACGATTGCTCAAAGTCGATCAAAACCCCATCAACAGGGCCGTAGAGCCCTCCAGGCGAGGGTCTTGTGAGCCCTCGGCGGGGCATTCATGCGAGCGTCCATTTCCTCCAGGTATCTGATAGGCGGTAGAATTCGGGCGTCGTGGTCGGCCAAACGATCAGCCAGTACAAGATCCTCGAGAAGCTCGGAGCGGGTGGCATGGGCGTCGTGTACAAGGCCGAGGACACCCGGCTTCGGCGCGCCGTGGCGCTCAAGTTCCTATCCGCTGAAACGATCGAAGACGAAGTGGCGAAAACTCGCCTGATACGAGAAGCGCAAGCAGCGGCTGCGTTGGATCATCCAAACATCTGCCCTGTCTACGGCATACACGAGGAAGACGGGCGGACTTTCATTGCCCTCGCGTTTATCGACGGACCATCGCTCGCGGACAAGATCGCGGAACGTCCGCTGCCGCTCGATGAAACGCTGGACATGGCCATCCAAATCGCCGAGGGCTTACAAGAAGCCCACCAGAAGGGAATCGTCCATCGCGACATCAAGCCGCATAACGTGATGCTGACCGCCAAGGGTCAGGTGAAGATCATGGACTTTGGGCTGGCGCGTTTAACGGGACGCAGCAAACTTACTAAGAGCGGGACCACGCTGGGGACGCCGGCCTACATGCCCCCGGAACAGCTACAAGGCCTCGAAGTCGATCACCGGGCCGATGTTTGGGCGCTGGGCATTGTTCTCTACGAGATGCTCGCACAGCGCACGCCTTTCGAGGCCGACTACGAGCAAGCAATTGCATACGGAGTGATGAACGAGGAGCCTGAACCGCTGACCGCGATTCGGAGCGGCCTTCACCCCGAGCTGGACCGTTTGGTCACGAAGCTCCTTGCCAAGAATGCGGAGGACCGCTTTCAGCACATGGATGACGTGCTAGCTGCCTTGAGGGCCGTCAGTCGATCTCACGGTGCAGGAGAATCGCAAACGGTTCCAGAGGGGGACCCGGCGTCGCACTCTTCTCAACCTCAGAAGTCATCGCGATTCACCCGAGACTCAACGCATACCCGGCCGGGGCATACTGGGCCGGGTTCTGCCACCCGCACCGGCGCTCACGTCGTCGGCCGTGACAGCGACCTTAAGACTCTGCGTGACGCCGTCCAGCAGGTCGATGAAGGCAAGAGCCTGATCGTGGGCGTCAGTGGCGAAGCCGGCGTAGGCAAAACGACGCTTGTCGAGAAGTTTCTTGGGGAAATCACTGCGTCGAGCGGGGCGTTGCCTGTGGCGCGTGGCCAGTGCTCGGAGCGGCTCGCAGGCAGCGAAGCCTACCTGCCCTTTTTCGATGCGCTCGAAAGCTTGGCCGCACGCGATCGAAACCTTGCGCGACTCATGCGGAAACTCGCGCCCTGGTGGTTCGTGCAAACAGGCTCACTCACGCCGGATGATCCATCCAATGCGCGAATCCTTGGCGAGGTCAAAAACGTCACCCAGGAGCGCTTAAAGCGCGAGCTCGCCTCCTTCCTTCGAGCAGCGTCGGAGAGACGGCCTGTTCTGCTCTTCATTGAAGACCTGCACTGGGCGGATGTTTCGAGTGTCGATCTCGTGGCTTACCTGGCAGCGAGGTTCGATGAAATGCGACTCCTGATCGTGACGACCTACCGTCCCGAGGAGATGGCTGTCAGCGATCACCCGTTCCTGCAGATCAACCCTGATCTGCTTTCCCGCGGCCACTGCCAGGAGGTGCAGTTGCGCTATCTGTCCCAGACCGACATCGAGAGCTACCTGGCGCTGAAGTATCCCAGCCACGAGTTCCCGCCAGAACTTGCGGAGTTGATCTTCGGACAGACCGAGGGTAGCCCACTCTTCATGGCGGATCTCGTGCGAGACCTACAGGACCGAGGCCTAATCTCGGAAGACGCAGAAAAGTGGAAGCTCTCCCAACCGGTCTCAAGCATCGGGTTGGAGTTGCCTAGTTCAATCGAGGCGATGATCCAGAGCAAGATCGACGCCCTGAGCGACGAAGATTGTCGGCTCCTTACCGTGGCGAGCGTCCAGGGCTTTCTGTTCGATTCCGCGGTTGCCGCGGCGGTAGATGGACGGGATGAGGAAGAGGTGGAAGAGCGGCTGCAACGACTGGATGGCGTGCACCGATTTGTTCAGTCCGGCGAGGAGGCGGAGTTCCCAGACCGAACGCCAACCCTTCGGTACAGGTTCGTTCACGTCCTGTACCAGAACAAGCTTTATGATTCGCTGACTCGGACCCGACGGATCCGGCTCAGCCGTTCCACGGCGGAGACGCTAGAGGGGTTCTATGGGGATCAGACGGACGAAGTCGCGTCCCAACTCGGCTCCCTATTCGAGGTAGCAAGAGATTTCGAGAAGGCGGCGAACTACCTGGGCCGGGCGGCTGAGCAGGCGGTAGGAGTGTTCGCTTATCAGGAGGCGATCTCCCTCGTAGAGCGCGGACTCAAGCTGCTCGAGGAGCTGCCTGTTTCTTTGGACAGAGACCGGCTGGAGTTGTTGTTCCAGATTACCCTCGGGGCCGCATTAACAGCGACTCGGGGGTATGCGCACAAAGACGTTGGCGCGGCCTATACTTGCATGCGTGAGCTAACCAAGAGATTGGGACCGGAACCGCGGGCCCTCACGGCTACGCTCGGGCTCTCCGCCTACTACGTCACAACGGTCCAACTCGACAAGGCGCTTGAGCTTTCTGGTGAGCTTCTCGCGCTGGCCCAACTCCAGGAGGATTCGGCGCTGCTCCGCTTTTCCCACGGGCAACGAGGAATGGCTGAGCAGTTTCTCGGGAACTTTACACGAGCCTCAACACACTTCGAGCAAGCGGTTCAAGACGGCGATAAGCAGCCCGAAAGTTCCGCTTCAACCGCCTCTAACCTGGATCTGCTAGTCACCATGTTGGGGCACCAGGCCTTCAACACGTGGGTCCTTGGATACTCGGACCAGGCGATTGGGTCTAGCATCGCGGCAAAAAAGCGAGCTGAAGAACTTCTCAGTCCTCTTGTACTCGCGCATTATCTGGGTTTTGCCGCATTCCTTCATCAGAACCTCGGAAACGCTGAGAAGGTCCTCGAGTTGACTGATGCCAACATTGCTCTCTCCCAGGAGCAGGGATATCCAGTCAATATTGCCTGGGCGTCCATGCATAAGGGGTGGGCCCTAGCCAAGAAAGGCGATTCCGAAGAAGGCTTGGCGATGATGGAGCAGGGTCTCGCGACGTGGCGAATGGTAGGCATGGTGGCGATGGTGCCGTACTGGCATTCATTAATGGCCGAAATCCATGGCCGGCTACAGCAACCGGGCCAAGGACTCGCTCTCCTAGAGGAGTCCTTCGATATCGTGACCGCTACCAAGCACACGTTCTTCGAATCCGACCTCCATCGTATGAAGGGAAACTTGTTACTGATCCAGGAGGCGTCCGCGTCCGAGGTCGAAGCCTGCTACCAGAAGGCTGTTGAGGTCGCCCTCAGCCAGCACGCGAAGTCGTATGAACTCCGTGCAGCGGTCGCCATGAGTCGCCTCTGGCAACAGCAGGGTCGCGACAGAGAGGCCCGCCAAATGCTCGGCGAGATCTACGGCTGGTTCACTGAAGGATTCGACACTCACGACTTACGGGATGCGAAGGCCGCGCTCGATAGCCTCGCAGTTGAGTGAACGACACAGACCGCTCTGCCCATTTCCAGCAGTCGTCGAACCCCCGGGCTAAGTCCCGGCTAGGTCGGTTCCAGATCCCAGCCGAAGCCGGGACCGTCCGAGGGCCTGGTGTAGATTCCTTCGGGGCCGCGTGTCAGGTTGTTGTCCTCTTCATACCGCTTGTAGACGACGTCGGGTCCGCCTGGGGCCGGCATGAACATTTCGGCCCACGGGGAGTTGGGAGTCGAATAGATGAAATGCACCGCGTCTCGCTGGCCTCCTCCGTGCGGAATCACGGGAATGTCATGCGCCGCCGCCATGTGCGCGATCTTGACTAGTTCGCTCAAGCCGCCGCACCAGTGAACGTCCGGTTGCCAGATCTCGGCGCCGTTAACCCGCAACAGCTGCCGGAATCCATAGCGCGTATACACATGCTCGCCGGTGACGATGCGCGTGGAGGTGATCTGCTGCCGTAGCCGCCCGAAGCCCTCAAAGTCGTCTGGCGGGAGAACTTCTTCGAGCCAGTAGACGTTGTAGGGCTCGAAGGCCTCGGCGAGCTCGAGCGTGTAGCGCTCGGTCAAGGCCATCCAACAGTCCATCAGCACGTCTCCCTCGGGACCGACGGCGGAGCGCGCCCGCTTGACGAGCTCGACGTTCTTGCGGATGCCCTCCTTGCCGTCCGCCGGCCCGTGCGGCAGAGCGAGCTTGAGCCGCTTGTAGCCGAACTCGACGTGCTGCTCGATGTCGTTGCCGGTGCAGTAGCAAGGGATGCGCGGGTGGATTCTGCCGCCCAGCAGCCGCCACACGGGAGCGTCCCAGACCTTGCCCGCGATGTCCCAGAGGGCGATGTCGACGCCCGAGATGGCGTTGACCGTGACTCCCTTGCGGCCGTAGGACATGGTGGAGCGCCACATGATGTCCCACAGGCGCTCGATGTCGAGCGGGTTCTCGCCCATCAGCAGCTTGGTCAGGTGATCTTCAACGATCACCCCGCCGCCGGGGCCGCCGGGACCGTAGCCCTTGACGCCCTTATTCGTTTCGACCTCGACCCAGAAGCTGCGGGCGCGGGGTCCGTCGGCGCGGAACAGGCTCCGCATGGGCTTGTACTTGGGGTAAATCGAGACCGGGTTGGCGACCTCGACCGCTCCGGTGGACCAGGAGCCCGGCGCGGGCTCGTAGCTGGGAACGGGCCGCTTAGGGCGCATCCGGACCAGACGCACGCCGGTGATCTTTAGGTCATCTTCGACACGGGCGGCATTGGCGAGCGCGAACGGTGTGGCCGCCGCCGGCGCGAGTTTCAAAAGGTTTCGTCGAGTCATTTGTCACGTCCTCCTTCGGGGTTGAGCGTCCAACGTTCCAGCCATTCGATCTTACGATCCAGCAGATCACGGATATGGCTGCTGTTACGCAATCCGTGAGCCTCGCCGTGGTAGATCAAGAGCTGGGCCGGGACGCCGTTTTTTAGTAAAGCGGTGTAGAGATGTCGACCTTGCATCAGCGGCACTCGAATGTCTTGGTCGCCATGCCAGATCAAGGCGGGTGTACGTAGGTTGCCGGCAAAGTGCATGGGGGAGCTGCGGGCGTAAGCGCGCGGGTCGCGGCCGAGGTAGTCTTCAAAACGCTCGGGCACATCAGTCGTCCGGATGAAGCTGGGGACATCGGTGATCGGGGCGCCGATCACGGCCGCGCGAAAGCGGTCGGTTTGGCTGATAGTCCAGCTGGTCATGTAGCCGCCGTAGCTTGCGCCCGACATGGCCAATCGCTGGGGATCCGCCCAGCCCTTCTCGATCAACCAATCGACGCCGGTCATCACGTCCTGGTAGTCGCCGACGCCCCAACCGCCGAGGTTCGCGCGCAGGAACTTTTCCCCGTAGGCGCCGCTCCCCCGGAAGTTCGGGCGAAACAGCAGCCAGCCGCGTTGCGCGAACACACGGTTCTCGCCGCCGACGAACCCGTTGGTCATCACTCCGTGCGGCCCGCCGTGGGGTAGCGCCAGCAGGGGATAGCGTCGGCCTGGCTCGAAGCCAACAGGCCTGTGAACGATGCCCTCGATCTCCATTCCATCGAAGCTTTGCCAGCGGATGATCTCCGTTGCGATTTTGGGCCACTGCTCAACCTGAGGATTGGCGTGGGTCAACCTTGTCGGGCGAAACCGATCCAAGTCGGTCGCATAAACTTCGGGCGGCGCAGCCGGTCCTTGCTCGACGAACGCTAAGGTCTCTCCGTTCGCTGATACGCTGAGGCCGCCACGCACCAAGTCCCCGCCGGTGAGCGCCTCGACCTGGCGGGCGGCGATGTCGAGAGAAAAGAGCTGGGTCGAAACTCCTTGGCCGGCGATGAACAGAATGCGGCGCCCGCCGTCGGCCCAATGGAAGTCGTTGATCTTTTCATCGAAGTCGGGCGTCAGTTTCTCGGTGAGGCCCGTGGCGACTTCGATGCGGTAGATGTGAGAGGCGGTTACCCAGTCACGGCGCTCGCTGGTGATGAAGGCGATGTGGCGTCCATCGGGCGACCATTGCGGGTAGCCATCCATGCCGGGGCGCTCGGCCAGGACGCGTACGTCTCCGCCGGCTGCATTGACGACCGCGATGTCGCCGTCGAGATGGCTGCCGGCTTTGGCGTGAGGGCGTTTTGAAAAGGCGATACGGCTGCCGGCAGGCGACCATGAAAACCCATCGCGGAACCACTGCTCATACCCGCCAACGCTGAACTCATCGGAGGTAATCGCCCGCGACGACTTGGATTTCAGGTCGACGACCCACAAGCGATTGCGGGGGAGGTTGTTGCGGTCAACCACGGTTGGCTTGCCGGGGACGCGTGACCGCACGAAGTAGGCGAGGTTTGCTTGGTCGGATGGCCGTGCAAGGAAGGCGATCCGGCCACCGTCGGGCGCCCAACGGAAGCGGTCGATGAAGCCTTCGTGGACGGTGAGTTGTTGGGGCTTGCCGCCGCTCGGGCTCACCGTCCAGAGCTGTCGGGATCCGCTGGAGTTTGCGAAGAAGGCAAGTTTGTTTCCCGCGGGCGACCACCTTGGGCCGTCCCCGCTCGCCAGCACGCGGTCGCCCGATCCATCCGCCTCGACGAGGTGCACCTCCCCCCGGAGCGCGTAGGCGACCTGTGAGCCATCGGGCGAGACCGCCGGCGTCCGCACGCTACCGAGGTCGAAGATTTCGTCGATGGTCGGGGCCGCGCTCGCGGCGGCCGCGATCGCGAGCACAACCAAACATTGCTTAGCCAGCATCGTCATCGCCTACCGCTCCGGGGCGCCTGTCTCGAGCAGCAGACGGCCAAGCTCAACGACCAACTCGTCCTTGTCCTGTTGGGCGCTGTCGTCGTCGATTAGGTTGTTCATCTCGTAGGGGTCGGTCTCGAGGTCGTAGAGCTCGTCCATTCCTTCGAGGTCGACGTAGCGGATGTACTTCCAACGCTCGGTCCGGACGGCCTGGTAGCCCATCTTCACCAGCCGCGGCCAAACCGTGTCGGAGTAGTACTCGATCAACATCGACCGGCGCCAGTCAGCGGGAGTCTCGCCGGCAAGCAACGGGACGAGCGAGCGGCCATGAGCGGCGGCGGGGATGTCTACGCCGGCAAGTTCGAGCAAAGTGGGCGCGAGGTCGACGCTGAGGGTAAAGGCGTCGGAGGTCGAGCCGGCTGCGATTTTGCCGGTCCAGCGCACAGCCAAGGGCGTGCGCGCGATCTCTTCGTAGGCGAGCCGTCGTTCTTTGTTCAAGCCGTGCTCGCCATAGAAATATCCGTGATCGCTGGTGACGACGATGATGGTGTCGTCGAGTTGGCCGGTCTCTTCGAGAGCTTCGAGGATGGGGCCAAACCCTTCGTCGGCGGCCGTTAGCATGCGCAGCCGGTTGAGGATGATGTGGTCGGGCGTGCCGGTGTCGGGACCGAGCGTCGGCAATCCTTCGATCGGCCGCAGTAGCGCGCGCTTGCCTTCGGCGTAGGAGGATGCGTTCGGCCTACGCCCGATCGTTTCTCCGGCGTACAGACCTTCGAGCCTTTCAGGCGGAGTGAAGCCGCCGTCCTCCGGGATCGCGTCGATGCTGCCGTCGGCATGCTGAAAGATGTTGGGGTGGACCGCCTTGTGCGAGAGATACACCAAGAACGGCTGGTCGCGCTCACGTCGAATAAACTCGGCGGCCCTTGCGGAGAAAACGTCGGTGGCGTAGCCGGGGAGCTTGCGCGACTCGCCGTTGTCGTTGACGTCGGGGTCGAAGTAATAGCCTTGGCCCTTGATGCTGAGCCACTCGTCGAATCCGGGCCGGCGGGTGTCGTCGATCCCCATGTGCCATTTGCCGATGAAGGCGGTTTGATACCCGGCCTGGTTGAGTAGCAGCGGAAACGTGATCAGGCGGTGAGTTTGCTCGCTGCGGTCAACGTTGTCGATGATGCCGTGCGTGTGCGCGTATTGGCCGGTCAGGATGCTGGCGCGGTTGGGCGAGCAGAGCGGCGTGGCGGCGAAGGCGTTGGTGAAGCGCATCCCCTCGCGGGCGATGCGGTCGAAGTTGGGGGTTTTGACGAAGGGGTGGCCGCCGAAGCCGAGGTCGTCAAAGCGGACGTCGTCTAGTAGGACGAAGAGGATGTTCGGACGGGAGTCGGCGGGCGGAGAGCCGCAACCGGCGCCGATGAGCAGCAGGATCGCCGCCGCTAGCGCTGGCATTACCCGTTGTCTCCCATGGCGGCCATTCTACGCTAGTATCGACCTCGGGCGCTACGACTGTCCACGCCTCGGGGTCGCGCTACTATTAGTGAGCGGATCTACCGTGCGCCGGCTCGCCTTACTCTTCTGCCTCGCTGTTTCGGCTTTTGCCCAGGGTGGCGGGTTTTTCGAATCGGAGGTCCTGCCCGTCCTCGAGCAGAACTGCCTGCCTTGCCACGGTCCTGCAAGCCAGACGAGCGGTCTGACGGCAACTTCTATTGACGGGCTGCTTGCGGGAGGGGCGCGCCACGGGGCCGCGGTCACGCCAGGGCATCCCGAGCGGAGCGTTCTCGTACGGGCGCTGAAGGGCGAGATTTCGCCGCGCATGCCGATGGGGAAGCCGCCCCTGCCTCGCGATCAGGTCGAAGCCATCGCAAACTGGATCGAGAGCTATCGGCCCAGTGATACCGCCGCAGAGGTCGATGCTTGGAGGCCGTTCGAGAAGCCTGCCCGTCCAACGCTCCCGAAAGTAAAACAGGAGTCCTGGGTCCGAAATGGAGTCGACCGCTTTATCCTGGCTCGGCTGGAAGCGAAAGGGATCGAGCCCGCAGCTGAGTCCGATCGGCGGATGCTCCTACGGCGCGTCTATTTCGACTTGATCGGCGAGCCGCCTGACCCCGAGGAAGTTCTGGAGCTCATCTCCGACGACAAGCCCGGCGCCTACGAGCGTCTAGTCGACCGCTTGCTCGCCGACCCGCGCTACGGCGAACGCTGGGGCCGTCATTGGCTCGACTTGGCGCGCTATTCCGATTCGACCGGCGGCGAAGCGAACCGTGAGCTTTTCCACATCTGGCGCTATCGCGACTACGTCATCGACGCTTTCAACGATGACAAGCCTTACGACGAATTCGTCAAAGAGCAGCTTGCCGCCGACGAGTTTGCGCCGGGCGATCCGGACAAGCTGGTGGCGACCGGCTTTCTGCGATTGGGCTTCCCGCCGCAAAGTCAGATTCGCCGAGTGGCTCGACAGCAGCATCTCAACGAGCTCACCGGCACAATCGCCTCGGCGTTTCTGGGCTTGAGTCTGGGCTGCGCGCAGTGCCACGACCATAAGTACGATCCGATCCCAACCGACGATTTCTATCGCTTCCAGGCCTTCTTCCTGCCGGCCGAGAACAAAGACGTCGACGCGAAGTTCACTGACAAGACAACCGAGAGCCTGGCCGAAAAAGGCCGCCAGGCCGCCGAGGAACGACTCGAGCAAATGCGAAAGCAGTACGCGGCCTTTGAGGCCGGGCTGCTGACAAAACTGCAAGGTGTGCTCGAGAAGGAAGGGAAAGACCGCGGCGAAGCCGATGCGGCGGCCTTGCGGGCTCGGCTGACCGACGCCGTCGCCAATGGCGTGGTCCCCCGCGACGAGCCGAACTTCGCTCTGGCCGAGAAAACCGAATACATCCGATTGCTCAGCTTCATCGACGGACATCGAGGCGGCCGCGACATGGGCGTTTACCGCCGTCAAGTCGAGCGCTATCTGCCCAAGGTTCACACGGTCGGCAACGCCACGGAATCGCCCTATAGCGCGGGGCTCCCGGTGCAGTTCGTGCGTATCCGCGGCGATGTCGACAGTCTTGGCGAGCACGTGCTGCCGGGGTTCCCGAGCGCGCTGACCGGAGGACCCGACGATGCCGAGATGCCGCTGGACGCGCTCGGCAACATCAGCCGTTGGCGGCTGCCGCTGGCTGAATGGATCGCGAGCGAGGACAATCCGCTCACGGCGCGGGTGATGGCGAACCGCATCTGGCAGAAGCATTTCGGCAGGGGAATCGTCGCAACGCCGAGTAACTTCGGGGTCAACGGCATCCGCCCAACGCATCCCGAGTTGCTCGACTGGCTGGCGCGCGAGTTCGTCGAGAGCGGATGGAGCGTCAAGGCCCTGCATCGGCTGATGCTGACTTCCGCGACCTACCGCCAAAGCTCGGTGCGGTTTGCCGACAACGCTGCTGACCTAGACCCCGCGAACACTCTACTTTCGCGCATGCCCCGGCGACGCTTGGAGGGGGAAGTCATACGCGACAGCATTCTTTCGGTTAGCGGGCGGTTGAATCGGGCGCGGCGGGGCCCCGGGGTCTATCCGCGGCTCCCGGAGTCGATGAAAGATCAGATGCTGGTGAAGAACTGGCCGGCGTGGGAGCCCAGCGACGGTCCGGACTCGCGTCGACGTTCGATCTACGTGTTTCAACGTCGCCACCTGGCTTTGCCGCTGCTCGAAGTGCTGGATGCGCCGGTTCCGCAAACGTCCTTTGAGCAACGTTCTGTGTCGACGACGGCGTTGCAGTCACTGACGATGCTTAATGGGCGCCTCGTCGCGGAGGAGTCCGAACATTTCGCCGCTCGCTTGCGTCGGGAAGCTGGGGCCGATCCGCGCAAGCAGATTCGCCGAGCGTTCCAGCTCGCGTTCTCCCGGGAACCGTCGCCGGAAGAATTGAACCGCTACCATGAATTTGTCCAAACCGGCGGGCTGGTCTCGATTTGCCGCGTGCTGCTCAACGCCAACGAGTTCGTCTATGTTGATTGACCTCCAGACCCGACGCCCGACCACGCGGCGGAAGATGCTGCGGTCAAGCTTTAACGGCCTCGGCGGACTGGCGCTCGCGTCGCTCCTCGCCGACGACGCGCCGGCTGCGAACCCGCTCGCGCCCAAGCC
Organism: Bryobacterales bacterium; assembly: GCA_965247515.1. GTDB lineage: Bacteria > Acidobacteriota > Terriglobia > Bryobacterales > UBA6623. The sequence goes on from OZ252029.1 coordinate 6,413,909, forward strand.
GCCGCACCATACGCCCAAGGCGAAGAACTGCATCTTCTTGTTCATGTCCGGCGGTGTGAGCCAGGTGGACACGTTCGAGAACAAGCCCGAGCTCAGCAAGATCGACGGCCAGCGCATGCCGGCGCTTCCGGGTCTGGCGACGCAGCTTGACGCCTACGTAAAGTCAGACGTCGTCGCCGTCGGGAGCCCATTCGAATTCCGGCGTTACGGTGAGTCGGGCCGCGAGATGACGACGCTGTTCGAAAACCTCGGCGGCGTCGCGGACGAGCTAGCGCTCATTCACGGAATCGAAGTCGACTCGCCCCTGCACGCCGCGGCGACCCTACACATGACGACCGGGTCGATCTTCGCCGGCAACCCCTCGGTCGGCGCCTGGGTCGCCTACGGCTTAGGCAGCGCCAACGAGAATCTGCCCGGATATATGGTGCTGCACGACCGGCGCGGCGGGCCGGTGAACGGCTCCGCCGCGTGGCAGAGCGGATACCTGCCGGCCGCCTACCAAGGTACCCTCCTGCGCGCCTCGGGCCCGCCAATCTTGAATCTTGAATCCTCAGCCGGCGTATCGTCCGAACGCACTCGCCGCGAGCTCGACCTGCTCAAGTGGACCAACGAGCGGCACGCCGCCGAGCGGGCCTCCGCCGACGACCTTGAAGCCCGCATCTCCTCCTACGAGCTTGCCTATCGCATGCAAACCCACGCCCCTGAGCTCGTCGACATCTCCGGCGAGCCCGAGTCGGTCCGCAAGCTCTATGGCTTGGACGACCCCGTCACCGAGCCATTCGGCCGGCAGTGCCTGCTTGCACGGCGGATGGTCGAGAAGGGCGTCAGATATTCGCTGCTCGTACACGGTTGGGAGAACGGGGTCTACAGTTGGGACCACCACAAAGAGATCAAGTCTTGGCTCCCCGCGAGGATCCGGGAAGTCGACCTGCCGATCGCGGGCCTCATCCAAGACCTGAAAAGTCGCGGCCTGCTCGACGACACGCTGATCGTCTTCACCACGGAGATGAGTCGCACGCCCTTCATCCAGCGCAAGGCTTACGGCCAGCGCGTTGGGCGCGACCATCACCGCCATTCGATGATCAGCTGGATGGCGGGCGCGGGGGTTAACGGCGGCTCGACCGTCGGCGCCACGGACGAGTTTAGTCTGAGCTGCGCGGACGAGCCCGTCTACGTGCGTGATCTGCATGCGACGGTTCTCGAGCTGATGGGGCTCGATTCCGACGCGCTGACGTATCTCCACGAGGGTCGCTACAAGCGCCTGACCGATACCGGCGGGCGGGTGCTGAAGGAGATTTTGAGTTAGCGGCTCAGGGTCGGCTCCTAACCCCATACTCTTCACTCAACGGTTATGGCGGGTCTCAGAGCCGCGACCGGAAGGGAGCGGTTGTCGCGAATTCGAGCAACCGCTTGCTCCCGCGCGCGGCTCCAAGCCCCCGGTTCGACCTCCGTGGCGTTAAGTGAAGAGTATTGGGGCTAGTCCAGGGCTAGCTATAACACTCTTCACTTAAGGCCGAGTTGCGAGTCTGTTCGCGGAACCCGCTCCCTTGCGGTCGCGGCTCTGACGTCGAGATTCAAGCCTTTGTACCGCTACGTCAGAGCCGCGACCGCAAGGGAGCGGGTTCCGCAAGACTTAAGCTACAGCCGGCTGTTAAGTGAAGAGTATTGGGGCTAACTGTCGTGGGACGCCGTTCTCGAGCAAGTAGGCGCAACATCAACTTTCGGGATGATCTCCAGCCTCAAGCAGCTCGTCGCGGGAAAACGAGCTCTGGAATTCCGCTCCGATCCCAACCTGTTTCCCGCGCACCTCTAGCAACTGAAAACCCCGCCACGCAGCTTCGGCGTTCTCGATCGCATCGTACAAGCTCACACCGTGCACTTCCGAATCGGCCTCCTCCTCATACCAGCGATAGCGACCGTCCGCGTCAATCTGCAGGACTTCGGCTTCCGCGATCGGATCGGGTTTCGCGTGTAGACGGCTCATCCGCGCTCTGCCCTTGGCGGGCCGACATCCGCCCCCCGTTCCTGAGCGTATCAATTGATCACGGGCAGGTCCAGCAACCGTTTTGCCCTGCCGGCGCGCGCCAAACCGCCCACTTCAGCTAGCATGACTTCACGCGACGTATGCCCAATAACTCCGCCCCGTGGCCCCGGCCAGTCAACGCGCTGCCGCGCCGCGCCTTTCTTCAAGCCGGCCTCACTGCCGGAGCCGTGTCCACAATCACTGGCTTTTCCATGCCCCTCTCCGCCCAATCCCCGTCGTCTGACCTGACCGACCTCAGCGCGTCGTCGCTCTCCGCGGCCATCCGCGCCCGCAAAACCAGTTGCCGGGAGGTCATGCAAGCTTACCTCGCGCGCATTCAGCGCTACAACGGCGTCTACAACGCGATCGTCAGCATGCTCGACAACGACGAGCTCATGGCCCTCGCGGCCGAGGCCGACCGTGATCTGGAGCAAGGCCGCTATCGCGGCTGGATGCACGGCCTGCCGCACGCGGTGAAAGATCTCGCCAACGCCAAGGGTTTTCCCACCGTCAAGGGCTCGCCGCTCCTCACCGACTCCGTAGCCGAGGCCGACGACCTGTTCATCTCACGCATCAGAAAGGCCGGCGCCATCTTCATCGGCAAGACGAATACGCCCGAATTCGGCTACGGCTCGCAATCCTACAACCCGGTCTTCGGCCCAGTGCGCAACGCCTACGACCCACGACTGACCTCAGGCGGAAGCAGCGGCGGCGCCGCCGTCGGGCTTGCCACGCACATGCTGCCCTGCGCGGACGGCAGCGACATGATGGGATCGCTTCGCAACCCGGCCGCCTTCAATAACGTCATCGGCTTCCGCCCCAGCCAGGGCCGTGTCCCGCGCTACCCCGCCGTCGACATCTTTTATCAGCAACTCGCCACCGCCGGACCGATGGGCCGCAACGTCGAAGACACGATTCGGTTGCTGCATTCGATAGCCGGCCCCGACCCCCGCTTCGCACTGAGCCGAACCGACCCGATCCCCGATTACGAAGCCTTCCAACCGCGCGAGCTCAAGGGTTTCAAGATCGGCTGGCTCGGTAGCTACGACGGATATCTGGCCACTGAACCAGGCGTCCTCGAAGTGTGCGAGCAGAACCTCCAACAGCTCGCCGGCGCCGGCGGCATCGTCGAACCTTGCCGCCCGCGATATGACATGGCTCGGCTCTGGCAAACTTGGCTGATCTTCCGGCACTGGTCCGCCCGCTGGGTGAAGGAATACTACGACGATCCCGCCAAACGCCGCCAACTCAAGCCCGAGGTTGTCTGGGAATACGAGGGAGTCCTCGCGATGACCGGCAAGGAGCTTTACGATGCCGGCATCGCCCGCTCCGAGTGGTACGAGGCCCTGCGTGTGTTACTCGAGCAATACGACGTCCTTGCACTGCCGTCCGCCCAGGTGTTTCCGTTCCCGGCCGACCTTCATTGGCCGAAATCGATCAATGGCCGCGAGATGGATACCTATCACCGCTGGATGGAGGTCGTCATCGGCGGGACCCTCTCCGGCCTCCCAGTCGCTGGTTTGCCGGCCGGCTTCAGCGGCGCCGGCCTACCAATGGGAATGCAGTTCATCGGACGCATGGGCGAGGACGTCGCACTCCTCGAATTCGCGATGGCCTACGAGGCGGCAACCGATCATCTCGACCGCCGGCCGAAGTTGACTGAAACCTTGTAGAGGCCAGGCATGCCCGGCCCGTCTTGCTGAACGCTCGTCGCACACTCTGGTGCAGGAGGAAGTCATGCTTCGAACACTGAGATCGCTCACGCTGTTGGCGCTGCTCTGGTCGGCGGCAACCGACGCCGCCACCGACGCTCGGATCGAGTTGGTGGCCGGCGGCGGCGAAGGACCCTTCGGCGGACCCGCCGCCGGAGCCAAGCTCATTCGCCCCTTCGGCGTCGCGTTCGACAAACAGGGCGCCTGGTACATCGTCGAATGGAAAGGCCACCGAGTCACGAAAGTCGATCGCACGGGGATGATAACCATTTTCGCCGGTACCGGAGAACAATCCTACGGGGCCGATGGAGGCCCCGCCGGCCAAGCCCAGCTGAACGACCCGCACCGCATCGTGATCAGCCCCCGCGACCAAATGTATATCGCGGACACCGGCAACAATCGAGTTCGCAGGGTCGATCTCGCAACGGGAAAGATCACTACAATCGCCGGCCTGGCGGAAGCCGGCTACTCCGGCGACGGCGGCTTAGCCGCCAAGGCCGCCTTCAACGGCCCGTTTACCGTCGAGCTGAGGGACGGCCAACTCTACATCGCCGACCTGCGAAACCGGCGCGTCCGAAAGGTGAATCTAAAGACCAACATTGTGGATCTGGTCGCAGGCAACGGCCAACAAGGAGTTCCTCACGACGGCGCCCTCGCAACTGAGAGTCCGCTGGTCGACCCCCGCGCGGCGACCGTGGACTCCCAAGGCAACGTCTATATCTTGGAGCGAGCAGGCAACGCCCTACGCGTCGTCGATCGCTCGGGACGCATTCGCACCCTCATTCGTCCCGGTGACATCCAGCCGGACTTCAACGGTCCCAAGGACCTCTGCATCGACCTCGGCGACAACGTCATCATCGCCGATTCCGAGAACCATCTGATTCGAAAATACGACCCCGAGACAGGTAAGGTCACGACAGTTGCAGGGACCGGTGAAGAGGGTCATGAGCTAGTCTCAGGCGATCCGTTGAAGACGGAGCTATACAGCCCGCACGGCGTCTATGTCCACGCTTCCGGCGCTCTGTACATCTCCGACAGCAACAATCACCGCGTCCTGAAGTTGACTCAGCCTTAACCCCGGGGAGCCGCCGCAATTCCCGCGCAGGGACACTCTCCTAAGACGCGGGCGGGGGACCATACCCTCACCGGTATGGCCTGGAGTTTCTACATTTTCGCCAGAGGCTGCTGATACGAGCAATATTGGAGCCGACTGCTACGGAGCGACCGTAAGGGAGCGACAACGCCGCTGTTCCTAGCGTTGATCGCTCCCTGAGGGGCTGTGAAATAAACCCGTCGTGGCCGCCGAAGCTCCCCTGGGGCGGTTCGGAATGGCGCGAGTGGATCAAAATGGGATAAAACATGAGGGCAAACGAATGTTCGGATAACTTGGCGGCGGCGTCCAACGCCCTTATTATATGGGCGAACAACAGGTCTTAGTCGAGCTCGAGCAACGCCCCGCCAAGCCGCGCCAAGCCGTGCCCGTTGACCAACTGCAGCTGCGACAGCCCAATCGCGACCAATTCACCTATGCCGCGATCGACGTCGAACGGCTCGTGCCGGCCGACCATCTGGTGCGCGCCATCTGGGAGCTGAGCGGCATGCTCGACCTGTCCGGCTTCGCTGCTCATCTGGAAACCCGCAAGGAGTCCGCCGGGCGGCCGGCATGGGATCCGCGGTTGCTGGTCGCGATCTGGATCTGGGCGTATTCGGAAAGGATGAACTCGGCGCGTGAGATCGCGCGTCAAAGCCGCTATCGGCCGGAGTTGGAGTGGTTGTGCGGCATGGCGGTCGTCAATCATCACACTCTTTCGGATTTTCGGGTATTCCACTCAAAAGCTCTCGAGAACTTGTTGACACAGGTATTGGCGCTGCTGAGTCAAGAGGGGCTGGTGGATCTCGAGCAGGTGGCCGTCGACGGCACGCGGATCCGGGCGCAAGCCTCGGGCGGGTCGCAACGCAGGCGTCCGACGCTCGAGCGGCATCTCGAACAAGCGCGCGAAGCGGTGCGTCAACTCTCGGAAGAAGCCGACGACGAGGGTTCGAATCGGCGGCGTCAGGCGGCGCGTAAGCGGACCTTGCGGGAGCGAGTCGAGCGGATGGAGCAGGCGCTGGAGGAACTGCCCAAGGTCGAAGCGGGCAAGCGCGACGAAGAGCAACGACGCCAGGCGCGGGTGAGCGAGAGCGAGCCGGAAGCGCGCCCGCAACACGAATCCAACGGCGGTTGGGGACTCGGCTACAACGCGCAGCTGGCGACCGACGCCAAAGAGAAGATCGTGGTCGGCGTGGAGTTGACCAACAACGCCTCCGATGCGGGCCAGCTGACCCCGACGCTGGACGATGTGGAAGGGCGCTTCGAGCGAACCCCGAAGCAAGTGTTAGCGGACGGGGGCTACGCCAACCAGGCCAACATCGAGGCGCTGGCAGCCGCTGAAATCGAATACGCGACGCCGGCGCCGGCGCCGGACAAGGGCTCGAAGGCGGCGTTGAAAGCGGCGGGAATTGGGCCGCGCTACGCGCCGAAGTTTTTCATCTACGACGAGGCGACGGACACGTTTCTGTGTCCGGCCCAGCGGACCTTGACGTATCAGCGATCGTCGCTGAAGCGGAAGCGCAAATATCGGCAGTATCAGGCAAAAGCATCTGATTGTCGCGAATGCGCACAGCGGCACAAGTGCTGCCCCAAGAGCGGTCATCGAACGTTGAGCCGCAGCGAAGAGAACGCGGTGATGGCGAAACATCGGCGCTGGATGGAGAGCGAGCGTGGGCGGGCGGCGTATCGCAAGCGGTCCGAGACGGCGGAGTTTCCGAATGCCTGGTTGAAAGAGCGATTTGGGGTGCGCAAGTTTCGAGTACGAGGGCTGCGGAAGGCGCGATCGGAGCTTTTGTGGGGGGTTTTGGCGTACAACATTGCGGCTTGGATCCGGCTGGTCTGGCGTCGTGGGCCGGAGTGCGGGCTGGCGGCGCAAGCGGCGGCGTAGCGGCGGTTGGGGGGGCGAAAAGGGCCGGGAAACGGCCCGAAACGACCGTTTCCGGGCCGCTTGGGCGGCCAATCAGGAGTCGAGGCGCAGAAGTTGCGGTTTCGGCAGGGGCGGCGTTTGGGAGCGCTGAGCTTGGCGTGCGCTTGGCGCTCCCGCGCGCCGACGCGACAATAGGTTTTCTTCACGGCCCCTTACGCGCGCGGCACGGCAGGACACGGCACGGCAGGATGTCGGCGCCGTTACGGTTACCGTTACCGTGCCGCGCGCGTAAGCAAGCGGTTGGAAGCCGAGACGAAGGGCGCGAGCTGCTGGGCCCACTAGGCCGCTCCCTCGAGCTTCAAGCGCCACTCGTGGAGGCGTGTGAGGGCCTCAATCGGTTTGAGCTCGTCGAGGTTGAGAGCGCGGATCTCGTCGAGAATTCCACTTTCGCTCGGGTTGAAGATGTCGACCTGCACCGGCATGTCCTCGACCGCTGACAGCTCCTCGGAGACCGATGCCTGCCCGCGTTCGTGGCGCTTGAGCACCTCGCGGGCGCGTTCGACGACATCGATGGGGAGCCCGGCGAGGCGCGCGACCTCGATGCCGTAGCTGCGGTCCGCCTTGCCCGGCTCGACCTTCCGCAAAAAGATCACCCGGTCGCCGGCTTCTTTGACGCTGACGTGCAGGTTGAAGACGCCCGTGAGCAAGTCGGCTAGCTCGGTCAGCTCGTGGTAGTGGGTCGCGAACAGCGTCTTGGCGCGGACTTTTCGCTGGATGTGCTCAACCACGGCCCAGGCGATCGCCAGGCCGTCGAAGGTCGAAGTTCCGCGGCCGATCTCGTCGAGCAGGATCAGGCTCGACGAAGTTGCCGCGTTGAGGATCTCGGCGGTCTCGGTCATCTCGACCATGAAAGTCGAGCGGCCTCGGGCCAGGCTGTCGCTTGCGCCAATGCGGGTGAAGATCCGGTCGACGACCGGCAGCGCGGCGCTGGTCGCGGGCACGAACGATCCGATCTGGGCCAACACGGAAGTTAGCGCGAGCTGGCGCAGGTAAGTCGATTTGCCGCCCATGTTGGGTCCGGTGATGACGGCGAGCAGGCGGCCGGTCGAGTTGAGGTAGGAGTCGTTGGGCTTGAAGCGGTCGCCGCCCTCGGTTTCCGCTAGGCTTTCGACGACCGGGTGCCGTCCCGCGACGACCTGGATTTCTCCGCGGTCGTTGAACTCGGGCTTCGCGTAGTTGTTCTCGGCGGCGACCAAAGCCAAACCTTGGAAGACGTCGAGCTCGGCCACGGCCGCCGCGGTGGCGCGGATTCGCTGGGCTTCGGCCGCTGTGGCGGCGCGGATCTTCTCGAACAGCTCCTTCTCGCGGGCGAAGATTCTCTCCTCGGCCGCCACGACTTTCTGCTCGTACTCCTTGAGCTCGGGCGTGATGAAGCGCTCGGCGTTCACCAGCGTCTGCTTGCGGTCGTAGTCGTCCGGCGCCGCCGCCATGTTTGCTTTAGAAATCTCGATGTAGAAGCCGAACACGTTGTTGTGGCGAATCTTGAGCGAACCGATTCCGGTGCGCTCGCGTTCGCGAGCCTCCATCTGAGCGATGTGGCCGCGGCTGTTGGTCTGGATGTCGCGAAGCTCGTCGAGCTCGGGGTCGACGCCTCGGGCGATGACGCCGCCATCGGAGACCGACATGGGCGGCGTCTCGGCGATCTGGTTGACGATGCGGTCGCGAACATCGGCAAGCTCGTCGAGCCGCGTCAGGATGTCTACCATGCGCCCAGTCTTGAGCGGGGCCGCCAGCCCTCGCAGCATCGGCAAGCAGCGCAGTGAGGCGCCGAGCCCGGCTACGTCGCGCGGGGTCGCCGAGCCCAGCGCCACTCGGGCAAGAAGCCGCTCAATGTCGAGGACTCGATCGAGCTCGCGGCGAATCTCGGTGCGGGTGATCGTCTCGCCGCGCAGCTCGGCGACCGCACCTAAGCGCGACTCGATCTCGGCTCGATCAAGCGACGGTCTCAGCAGCCACTGGCGAAGCAGCCGCGCCCCCATCGAGGTCGAAGTTTGGTCGATTACAGCCAGCAGAGTCGACTTCGGCGAGCCTCCGAAGAGCGGCTCGACAAGCTCGAGGTTCCGGACGGTGATCGGGTCTAGCGCCATCCACTCCTGTTGGCGATAGAAAGTCGGGCGGTCGAGGTGACCTAGGGCCGCGCGCTGGGTGTCCCGCAGGTAGTGCAGCAGCGCCCCGGCGGCGGAGATGGCCGCTGTCTGACCCGCCGCGCCAAGACCGTCGAGCAAATGCAGGCCGTAGTGGTCGCGCAAGAGCTGCTGGGCGTAACCGAAGTCGAAGATCCAAGGATCGAGCTCGGTCCGGAAGCGGTTTCCGTCGGTCCCGCGCCCGTTCGAATCTTGGAAGAGCGGACCCGGCGATGGCACTAAGACCTCGCGCGCGCCGATGTTCTCGAGCGCCGCGTCGGCTTCGGCGGCGGGCAGCTCGGTCATATGGAAATCGCCTGTCGAGACGTCCACATAGGCCAGCCCGGCCGTGCCTTGCCGCTCTACCAGCGCCGCCAGGTAGTTGTGGACGCCGGCGGTGAGGAGGCTGTCGTCGCTGGCGGTTCCGGGTGTGATGATCCGTGTGATCTCTCGGCGGACCAGCTTCTTGGTCTTGCCTGCGTCCTCGACCTGGTCGCAAACCGCTACCCGATGGCCTTTTTTGATCAACTTGGCGATGTAGCCGTCGATCGTCCGCACCGGTACGCCGCACATCGGGATCGGTTCGCCCTTCTCTTTGTTCCGGGAAGTCAGCGTGATCTCCAGATCGCGCGACGCCACGATCGCGTCGTCGAAGAACAGCTCGTAGAAGTCCCCGAGACGGAACAGGAGCAGAGTTTCAGGCGACTGCTCTTTGGCAGCGTGATACTGCCGCATGAGCGGCGTTGAGGCGGGGGGCGTGGGCATTCCTAACCGAAGGGTCAGGAGGACCATTTTAGCGGGGCCCTGACTCGATTCGAAGCGCTTGGAGCCAACAAAGTCGCGGGTTCACGAAAGTGTTTGGAACGCATAATACGAGTTGTTGCGCTCTGTTATGCTGTCGAAGCGCATCCGCCCGTGGCGATACGCCTCCGCCCCTGGCCGCTGGAGGCGCGGGGTAGAACCATCTATGAGACTCTTGCTTCCATTGCTGATTGCTTCGATCGTTGGGACGCCGCTAGCCGCCGAGCCGGCCGCTCACAAGGAATCCGAGCAACACGCACAGCTCCAGGGACTCTGGCAGGTCGAGGAGATCAAGAACCTCGCTACGGGTAAAGTTCAACCGCTGAATCGGGAGTTTCACGTCTTTACGAAGGGTCATCACATGGTGATGCTGGCCGGTAACGACAGGCCGGTGATCAACAAATCTCTCTCCGACATGACCGTCGAAGAAGTCATGAGCCAGCAGCCAGTCGGGGCGGGCTTCTACTCCTACACAGCGAAAGGCGGCGAGCTGACCCGCACGGCTCGGGTCACACTGTCGGCTTACTACGAGGGCAAGTCGTTCCATACCAAGTTCAAGGTGACGGGCGACAAGCTCACGCTCGAAGACAATCACTCGGCAGACGGACAAACGCGACGCTGGACGTTGAAGCGGATCGAATGATCCAGAACGCTGACGAAGATGAGCTTGTGGTTGTGTTTGCGGCGAAAGAGCTCAGCGCGAACGCCGAGGCCGAGGTACTGCGCTCGCTCCTGCAATCGGCTGGAATTGAGTCGATCATCAAATGGGTTCCGCCGACGTTTCAAAAGCTGGGCGGCATCCGATTGCTGACACTTTCTTCAGACGCGAATGACGCGCGAGCAGTGATCGAGGAAGCTCAACAACTAGGGGACTCCGATGGATGAATCTGAAGATCGCTTTGTGAACATATTTTCGTCGAGCGGCTACGACGCAGAGCTTCAATGTGAATTGATCCACGGGCTGCTCGAATCGGCCGGGTTAGAGTCGATGATCGTTCGCCAGAACGTCCCTGAGTTGCCGGTCGGACGGGTTCGCGTGCGCGTCTTGGCGAGCCAAGGCCAAGAGGCCCAAAAGGTGATCGAGGCCGCCAAACAGGCTGGCCGGCAGCAATGAGCAGAATCGTTCTCGTCGCCATTTTCTTGGCCGTGTTCGCTGGCTGCGGGCTCGTGTCCGGACCGCCTCGGCTGGTGGTCATGATCGTGGTGGATCAGCTTGGATATAGCTATATCGAGCGCTTCGAGGGGCTCTATGAAGGCGGGTTTCGGACCCTGCTCGAGGATGCCTGGCGGGGGTACGACCCGTCGGGCAAATTCACCAACATCAATTGCGTCGGGGATTTCGCCGAGGACCGAACCGCGATTGGCGGCGAGGGAGCCGTAGACGGTTAGCGCTGCCGGCTTGAGCCCCGATCTTCAGATCGGGGTTGGGCGAGGCATGCCTCGCCCCTACGCCTTTAGCCGGTGCGGTCGGTGGGCGCCTTTCCGCCGAACACTTTGCCCTGTAGCCGCCGCATGCCGCGCAACCAGCGATCGTAGTCGTTGGCTTTGCGCTGGAAGAACTCCTCGACCTCGGGATGAGGCAAGATCAGGAACTTTTCTTCGTCAAGGCCCCCGATCACGGTTTCGGCAAGTTGGTCCGGGGTGATCGCCTCTTTGACGAGAAAATGCTCGGTGCGGTCTTCGTTTTCACCGAGCAACATCTTCGTGCGCACGCCTTGCGGGCAGACGATCGAGACGCCAATGCCTTGGTCGCCGTAGGTCACCGAGAGCCATTCGGCCAGAGAGCGAGCGGCGTGCTTGGTGACGGAATAGGGCGCCGAACCGATTCCAGTCAGGACGCCGGCTGCTGAAACGACATTGAGCAGGTAGCCCCCGCCGCGCTCGATCATCCCGGGTACGACCGCCCGCGCGGCATAGAGGTGCGCGTTGAAGTTGATGCCGAAGATACGGTCCCAATCCTCGTCGCTGACGTCGAGGCCGCCCGGCAGGCTGATGCCGGCGTTGGAGCAAAACAGGTCGATCGGGCCGAAGTGGGATTCGGCTTCCGCGACAAGCTGCTTGATTTGTGACTCGTCCGATACGTCGGTGTGGACCGCGTGGCCGCCGATTTCCTCTGCAGTGCCCACAGCGTTGGGGTAATTGATGTCCGAGACGACGATGCCCTTGGCGCCTTCGGCGGCGAATCTACGGCATAGCGCTTGGCCGATTCCACGGCCGCCGCCGGTGACGACGATGATTTTGTCTTTGACTTTCACGTTCACAAGAGCCTAGACGCTAGGTAGGGCGAACTGCAAGTTGGTCGACCGCTGGCCTATGGAAAAGCCTGTCGACTGCAGGCAAGAGGGCTTGGCGTGCCAAGCCCCTACGGCTTCGGCTCGGGCATCGGCGCGCCGGTGTCCTGGCGCCATTGTTTGAGCATGGCGTGGAGCTCTTGGGCTCTTTCCGGTTGCAAGGTCGCGAGGTTGTTCTGCTCACCGAGGTCCTGTTGCAAGTTGTAAAGCTCAACCTCGCCAGTTTCGAAGAATTCGATCAACTTGTGATTGCCAACCCGGATGGCGCCGGCTGGAGTGGTGCGCCAGGCCCCGACATCCTGGTTGCCCTGAAGGTATCCCGGGAAGTGCCAGTAGACCGGCGGGCGGGGCTCGGGGACGCGAGCCGCCAATCGCACGAGTTGGTAGAAGCTTGTGCCGTCGATCGTCTCGCCGGCATGGGGATCCAAACCGGCGATCTCGAGGATTGTTGGAAAAAAGTCGACGCAGGCGATGGGCGCGTCCGACTGCAGTCCTTGCGGGATTTGGGGCGGATAGCGCACGATCAGCGGCACTCTCACGCCGCCCTCGTAGAGCATGCCCTTGCCTCCACGTAGCGGGGCGTTGTCGGTCACCTCGAGATTGACCTCGATGCCCTCACGGGAGTATCCTCCGACGCCGCCGTTGTCGGAATAGAAGATCACGACCGTTTGGTTGGCGAGGTCGAGTTGATCGATCATGTCGAGGACTTTGCCGATCCCGGTGTCGAGGGTCTCAACCATCGCGGCGTATTCGGGATTGGCCTGTCCGCCATAGGCGGGTTTCCTTCGATACTTCGCAACCAGCTCCTCTTTGGCCTGGATCGGGGAATGCACTGAGTAGTAAGCCAGGTAGAGCAGGAACGGTTTGTCGTGATTGTCCGCGATAAACCGCACGGCCTCGGCCGAGAGCCGGTCAGTCAAGTGCTCGCCTTCGGGGCCGTCGAGCAACTGTGGGTTTTCAAACGGGCTGAAATATCCGCCGCGCGGAGACCCGCTCTCGTTCCCGCCCACGTTGATGTCGAAACCTTGCTCGGTCGGTGCGAACTCTCCGGTTCCCATGTGCCACTTGCCCATGTGCGCGGTGACGTAGCCGGCGCCCTTGAGCGCTTCGGCGAAAGTCGTCTCGGACGTCTTGAGGTTGGTTTCGTTCTCGACGGGAATCATTTTGCGGTACTGTTCGAGTCCGCGTGCGCCGGAGCCGACGGTATAGATTCCTGTTCTAGGACTGTAGCGGCCGGTCAGCAGAGCAGCGCGCGTCGGGGCGCAGTTGGGATTGGCGTAGGCGGAAGTAAATCTCATTCCCTCGCGGGCCAGCCGGGTGAGATTTGGCGTTTCGTAGTAGCGACTGCCGTAGGTTTGTGTGTCGATCAACCCCAGGTCGTCCGCGACGATGAGGACGATGTTCGGAGGGCCGCTCCGTTCGGCCTTTTGTTGTTGCGAACATCCGAGAGCGACCGTGAGGAGCAACGCTGCGCAAGCGGTGCGCTGGCGAATGGGGCTCATGGTGGGAACAGACACTTGGGGGCTCGGGTTGCGAGACCCTAACACTGTACCGATACTGTAACGCCCGCGACGCCGCGGTTCACAAATCGGTTCGAAACGCTTGCGGGGGGCCTATCCGGGCACTTAAGATCTTATATGGTCACCCACCCGCTCCCGCAGGCGCTCACCTTTGACGACGTCCTGCTGCAGCCGGCATTCAGCCGGGTCCTACCCGCGGAAGTCGACACCGGCACGGTGTTGACGAAAAAACTTCGGCTCAACATTCCCATCGTCAGCGCGGCGATGGATACGGTGACGGAGTCTCGATTGGCGATCGCGCTGTCACGGCAGGGCGGTCTCGGGCTGATTCACCGCAACATGACGATCGAAAGACAGGTAGAAGAGGTCGACCGCGTGAAGCGCAGTGAGAGCGGCATGATTGTTGACCCAATCACGATCTCGCGCGGCCACAGGATTTGTGACGCTCTCAAGTTGATGCGGCGCTACAGCATCTCGGGCGTCCCGGTGACCGAGAACGGCAAGCTCGTCGGAATCTTGACCAATCGCGACCTGCGATTCGAGACGAATTATGACCAGCCGATTGACTCCGTGATGACCCAGGACAATCTGGTGACGGTCAGTGTGGGAACCACTCTCGAGGACGCTGAGAGGATCTTACACAAGCACCGTATTGAAAAGTTGCCGGTGGTGGACGAGAACTACCAGCTAAAAGGGCTGATCACGGTCAAAGACATCCAGAAGAAGCGCGACTACCCCAACGCCGCGAAGGACCCCCAGGGGCGCTTGCTCGTTGGCGCCGCGGTTGGGGCGACGGGCGACTATCTCGAACGCGCTCAGGAGCTCAACGCTCGCAACGTCGACATCATCGCAGTGGATACGGCGCACGCCCACAGCCAGCGAGTGTATGACGCGGTGAAGGGCCTGCGGTCGGCGTTGCCCGATTGCCAGATCATCGCCGGCAATGTCGCGACGGCCGAAGCGACGAAGGACCTCATCCGGCTAGGAGCGGACGCCATCAAGGTAGGGATCGGTCCGGGTTCGATCTGCACCACGCGGGTCGTCTCCGGGGCGGGAGTTCCTCAGATTTCGGCGGTGTCGGAATGCGCCGAGGCGGCCAAGGACTCCGGGACCCCCATCATCTCCGATGGCGGCATCAAGTACTCGGGCGACGTGACCAAAGCGATCGCCGCCGGCGGGCATCTGGTGATGATCGGCAGCCTGCTGGCGGGAGCGGAGGAGAGTCCGGGCGAGCGGGTGCTTTATCAGGGTCGCACTTACAAGACCTATCGCGGCATGGGCTCGCAGGGTGCGATGACTGAAGGCCCGGGAGCGGCCGAACGCTACGGGCAAGAAGCCACCGAAGGCGGCAAGCTTGTGCCGGAGGGGATTGAGGGTCGGGTGCCCTACAAGGGGCCCCTGGGCGACGTTATCCACCAACTTGTCGGCGGCCTGCGGGCAGGCATGGGCTACTGCGGGGCGGCGAACATCTCCGAGCTCCGCGAGAATACGCGCTTCGTGAGGATTTCGGTGGCGGGCTTGCGCGAGGCGCATGTACACGACGTCGTGATCTCGAAAGAAGCGCCGAACTACCAGGTCGAGCCGTAGCTCGGATACTTGTGGCTCCTTCGCTGCGGCGACGACTCGTGCTGGGCGGGGCGGGCGTTTGCGTCGTCGTGGCTGGGCTGGCCGTGGCGATCTTTCGTGAGGCTTCCCAAGAGCTCGACCGGGTGGAGCAGCGGGCGGCCGAGCTTTACGGCTTTGAAACGGTTCGGCGCGGGGAAGCTTCGAGTCCTTTCGGCCTCATCTCGTCCGCGCCGGAATGGATCGATGGAGCGGCGCTGGGTTCGCGGCTCTACCTTGCTTCCCCCACGGGCGTGAGTCGTCTCAGCGCCGAAGGGCGAATCGAGCCGTTCTTGCGGGTCGGAGTCGAGCTTCCGTCATCACCGCTGACTTGTCTCGCCGTTGGCCTGGACCCGCGGTCCGGGGAGCGGCGGCTGTTCGCGGGCACGGCGGGGGAGGGGTTCGCAATTATTTCGGAGGAGGGCGGGGTCGAGCTGATTCGCGCGGACAAAGAGGCCTTTCGGGATATCACGGCGCTATCGCCCCTCACAACGGGCCGCGTACTAGTGGGGACGCAGCAGGCTGGCGTCGCGGTATTCGACGGTGAACGTCTAGCGCCTTTCGAGGTCGGTCACACCCAGCTCAGCAGCAGTCATATCACGGCGCTCGCTGGCGATGACTCCGAGCTATGGGTGGGCACGTTGCGGCACGGAGCTTTTCGCTGGCTGGCCGGGGCTGTGACACAGCTGGGCGAGGCGGAAGGACTCCCCGACGGCCAAGTTCTTGCGATCGAATGGACAGGCGCTTCGGCTTATGTGGGCACACCCGTGGGCATCGCCGAATTTCGAGCTGGGGAGTTCCAGCGGCTCCTTGCCGACGGGTTTTTCGCAACCGCGCTGCTAGCGAACGAGGCGACGCTATGGGCGGGTTCGCTCGATGAAGGGATCGTCGAGGTGTCGCTCGAAGGTCAACGCGCCCGCCCGGGCCGGCCGCGCCACGAGATCGATGGGGTCAACCGCTTGCTGGTTTCGGGAGGGTCGACTCTGGCGCTGGCGGACTCTGGGCTCTGGGAGCTCGATCAGGCGCTGGGCTGGCGGCGGGTCTGGTCCGACTCAGAAAGCGCCCTAACGGCTCGCAACGTAAGCGCTCTTGCGGCGGTCGGCGGCGATCTGTGGGTTGGATATTTTGATCGGGGGCTCGACGTGCTTGGGGGTGCGGCCGATTTACGCACACATGTCGAGGACCAGCACGTTTTCTGCGTGAATCGAATCGTCGAGGACCCCGATCGCAATCGCGTCCTGGTCGCGACCGCGAACGGGCTGTTGGGGTTTGATTCGTCCGGCGTCCGGCGCGAGCTGCTTCGCAAGTCCGACGGATTGATCGCTGATCACGTGACGGATGTCGCCATGCGGGACCAGGGGTTTGTCGCGGCGACTCCGGCGGGTTTGACGTTCTTCGACCCGGCCGGCGTCCGAAGCCTCTACGCCTTCCACGGCTTGGTCAATAATCACGTCTACGCGCTGGGCTCGGACGGCGAGCGGCTGTTGGCGGGGACGCTCGGGGGATTGTCGACCTTGCGCGGTGATCGAGTTGTCGAGAGCTTTACGACGGCGAATTCACCCCTCGAACACAATTGGATCTCGGCGATTGTGAATTTTGGCGGCGACTGGATGATTGGCACGTACGGAGCCGGGGTCATCAAGCTCGATGCGAGTGGGCTGTGGACCCGCTTCCCCGGAATGGCGGGCCGGGAGGTGAACCCGAACGCGATGATGGCCAGCGGAGCTCATCTCTACGCCGGGCTCCTCGATGGCGGGCTACTGGTTTACGACGGCGACCGCTGGAGGGTCGTGGCGGAGGGATTGCCCTCGAGGAACGTGACCGCTCTGGAGTCGGAAAACGGTCGCCTGTGGGTCGGAACCGACAATGGGTTGGCCTACATTTCAGAGTCGGCGCTGCCGGAACGCTAGGCTAAGGGTAATTGGGCTACGGCGCGCAACTCCGAGCCGCCTGCGTTAGCGGGCGGTATTCCTCTCGCTCTTGTCGAGAATGGCGGGGGAAGACCCCCCGCTTACGCAGGGGGCTCGGATTGCTGCTTGCGCCGCTGGTGCTTTGGGCGGACGCGGGCGTCCTGATTCCCGGGGATCGCACCGAACCCGATCCGGCGAAACTTTCTCTCGAGGAGATGGAAGTCGACATCCTCGTCGACAACCTGACCGCGCGGGTCCGCATCCGGCAGATTTTCGCGAATCACACTTCGGGCGTTCTGGAGGGCCAGTGGGTGTTCGCTTTGCCAAACGGCGCCGCCGTTTCCGACTTCGCTGTCTGGGACGACGTCAAGCGGATTCCTGGGGTGATCCTCGAGCGACGCCGAGCGCGGGAGCTTTACGAGGAGATTCGGGCGCAATCGATCGATCCTGGCTTGCTGCAGCAAGGCGACGGCGGACCGGAGGATGCGCGCCGCGTCTCGGTATTCAGCGCGAAGGTCGTCCCGATCCCCGGCTATGGGTTCAAGCGCGTTGAGGTCGAGTATCACGAATCGCTTACTCTCTCGGACCTGCGGACGCGCCTGGCGATTCCGCTCCGCCCCGAGGCTTACCAGGCCCAGGTCGCGCGGCGGCTCGGTATCCGGCTGACAATTCTTTCTCGCGACCCGATTTCGGATTTCGGGCCGGTGGGGGAACTGTACCCGCTTCAGGTGGGCGAACGGACCGAACATCGCGTGGTTGCGGCGTTCGAGGGTCGTGAGGTGACTCTCGCCGAGGACTTCGCCGTGGACTTGGAATTGGCGGATCCCGGAGAGCCGACTCTCAGCGTGCTGACCTATCGAGATCCAGAGCCAGTCCGGCTCAGCCCCACGGCTTGGCGCCCGCCCGCCGAGCTCTATGAATCCGGATACTTCTTGGCCTCGGCGTTGACCGCGGGAGCCGGCGCCGAAATCGAGCGAGGGCCCAGGTCAGTAGTGGCGTTGTTCGACGCATCGCTGTCGATGCAATGGGGCAAGCTCGAGCGAAGTTTCCAGGCGCTCGAGACGCTACTGCTGGGGCTGGGGCCGAATGACCGATTCAACGTCATGCTGTTTGACTCCGAGGTCCGACCCTTCGCGGCGGAGCTCCAGTGCGGAAGTCGGGAGTCCGTCGAACGAGCGCTCGAGTTCGCGCGGGCCGGGCGAATCCGAGGCGGAACGAACCTTGACGCCGCGCTAGCCGCGGCGGTCGATCAGCTCGACGACGCGGAGGGATCGGCTTTCGTTGTGTTGCTCAGCGACGGCGGGGTTAATAGCGGGAACATCCGTAGTGCGAGCCTCACTGACGCGTACGCCAACCTCATCCAAGACCTTCCCAGGCGAAAGCGGCCCCAGACGTTCGTCTTCGCGGTCGGCGATGACGCCAATGTGCCGCTGCTGACGGCCCTTGCTCGAACGGGGGGGCAGTTCGAGCACGTCCGCTCAACCGAGCCGATCGACTTCAAGCTGAGCGCCTTCCTTGGCAAGATCGGCCGCAACCCGGTTGAGAACGTTCGCTTGGAGGTCGAGGCGGCGGCGAGAGCCAACATGATCTACCCGCTGCAGTCGAGTTGGTTCGCTGGTTCGGCCGCGCGCTGGGCGGGCCGCTACCTGGGCGAGGACATCGAGACGAGTTTTCGAGTCGAGGGACGGCTGGGCGGTGAGTCGGTTGAGGCCCAGGCGCGGGTCCGGCTGCCGCGCCGAGACCTCGGGCGCCCTCACGTCGCGCGCACCTGGGCTCGCGCTCGCGTCGATGCACTGCTAACCGCGATCGAGCGTGATGGCGAGGACCGCGATCAGATCGAGGAGATCATCCACTGGTCGAAGCGCTTCAAGTTCGTCACGCCGTACACGTCGTTTCTGGCGGCTCCACGCTCGCTGCTGCGGCCGAGGGTGATCCGGCCGGGCGATCCGGTTCTGCGGGTGCGGACCGACGAATCGATCGTTTCGGTGACGGCGCTGTTCCCGTTCGGCCTGGTAAAGAAGCTGCGCTACCTCGCCGACGACGATATCTGGCAGACGCGCTTCCTGGCGCCCAAGGATACGCCGGACGGCAGTCACGAGGTTCGGCTTGTCTTGCGGGACCGCGACGGCGGAGTCTATCGCGAGAAGAAGAGTTTCCTGATCGCCAGCAAGCCGCCGGAGATCGTTGAGATGCTCGAGAAAAAGTCGTTTCGGAGGGGAGAGCGGGTCGAGCTGAAAGTCGGCGCCAGCCAGAGCACTCGCACGTTGACGGCGCGAATGTACGGAGTGGCTCCGGTGAACCTGCGATGGAGTTCCGACGCCAAGACGAACATCGGGTCGTTTGTGATTCCGTCTGACCTACCGGCGGGGGAGTACCAGCTGAAGCTGACGGCGGAGGATTTCGCCCATAACGTAGCCGTACGGGAGGTCGCACTTGCGGTCCTTCCTTAGCAAAGCGAAACTGCAGGCACGCGGAACCCGCTCCCTTGCGGTCGCGGCTCTGACGCCGCCGTTAGAAGGCTGGTACGCAGGCGTCAGAGCCGCGACCGCAAGGGAGCGGGTTCTTCAGCTCGTGGTTGTCAGCGCGGCGCTGCTGTCCCTGGGCGCCGGGCGTTTGCCCGAGTGGGTGCGGCACGTCGAGAGCGGCAGCGAGCTGCGGCGGATCTTCTTCCAGACGGTCGAGTTGCCGGGCGGCCCGGTCGACGCGCGTCGGCCGCCGGCCCAGACGCGCGCCGCCCTGACGTCGCGGCTTGCCAGTCAGGGAGACCGGCTCGAGCTCCACGCCCTGCGCGCGCGGGAAGCCGAACGGGAGCTCGACTTCGAGGCGGCCGAGCAAGACTGGCAGACCTTCGCCGAGCGCTCGCAAGACCCCGCGGAGCTGGCCGAATTCTATTGTCGGAGGGGCCGTGCTCAAGATGAGGCCAATGTTCGTCTAGCTCAGTCCTTCCTGCCTGCTGGTCCCGCTGACGCGCTGCTCCCGGACCATGAGCAGACCGCGTGGAAAGCCTTCGAGCGCATCGTAGAGCTGATCGACCGCCACGGACTCGACCGCGACTTCGAGCGGCAAGTCTATTCCCGGTGGACGCAACGTTATCCGTCGTCGAAGCTGGTCTACGAACGTCATCTGGACCTGCTGGTGTCGGCGAGCCTTACAGCCGAGGCTCAGGCTCTGGTCGACGATTTCTCGCAGCGATTCCCTGATGATCGGACCTTCGCGGTGTCGGCTGGTGCAAGAATCGCGGGCTTGGCCGGCGGAGACGATGCTGAGTTGGCGGCGTATGAAGGAGCCTACGACCCACTGTGGCCCGAACAACTGATCCAGCGCTACTTCAACTTGCTGGAGCGAGCGCAGCGGCTTCGCGAACGTCAAGATCAAGCGCGGGCGAGGCTTGCCGCCGACCCGGACGACCTCGCGGCAGCCACTTGGATCTTCCACTACCGCCGGCGGCAAGGAGACTTCGGAGGCGCCGCGTTCGCACTGAAGTCGTTCGAGCAAAGCAAGGACCAACGCGGTGCGAATTGGACGGCCGGAGAGCTCGAGACGATCGGCGTGCTGTACCGACAAGTCAATAATTTCAACGAAGCGGCGCGGTGTTACTACGCCCTGTACAGCCTGCCGGGCGCCGCCGATCGCTCGCGCGAGCTCGCGCTGGCCGGGCTGGCTGAGCTGCTACTCGGCGCCCCCGAACAACAGATCAGGCTGGGCGCTCGCGACTTCGACTTCTATCGTGACGTCGCCACGATGGACGAGAACCCGGGACTGCTCAACGGCGTGCTCTCGCTGCTATTCAACTCCGAGCAGTTGCCGTACGAGTACGACCGGGCGGCGCAGTCGTCGATCGCCTACTACAATCGCGCGAAAGCGGCCGAGTTGCTTGGGCGCTTGCGAGCGGAGTTCCCCGACAGCGGCAGGCTAGCGCCGCTCGAGGCGAAGCTCATCCAGGCCTACTCGCTCTACGGCGAGAACGAGGCCGTGATCAGCCGTGGCGGGCAATTCCTCGAGGCCTATCCCGGCGCCGCGCAGCGGACCGATGTTGCGTTCTCGATCGCCGAGGCCCACGCCCGCCGCGAGGATCCTGAAGCCGAGTTTGCGGTCTACGACAGGCTGCTCGCGGATCTGGCGGCGAAGTCCGACCAAGTCCCCCTGGGGCGCGGGACGCTTAGCGATCAGATCGGCGGCTCCCGCCGGCTAGGCGGACCTCGCTCGCCCGACTACGCAAGGGTGCTCGACCGCTACGTTTCCCGCCTCGTCGCCCTACAAAGGCTGCCTCAAGCGCTGCGAATCCACGCCCAAGAAATCGCCCGCAATCCCGACGACCCCGGCCTATATGAGCGTCTCGCCGGATTTCTCGACGTCAATGGGCTCAGCGAGCAAGTCGAAGGGGTGTACCGCCAAGCGATGGCGCGCTTCGACGATCGATCGTGGCATCACAAGCTGGCGCGTTGGTATCTGCGCCGTCAGCGGGCGGCCGAGTTTGAGTCCCTGACTCGCGAGGTGACGGATGCGTTTTCCGGGACGGAGCTCGAAGCCTACTTCGCTCAGACGCTTCGTGGCGGGCCGACACCGCGGATCTACCTGCAGCTCAACCTCTACGCCCACAACCGCTTCCCGCGGAATCTCGCCTTCGTCCGCAACCTGATCCGGGCGTATCGCAACCGAGAGACGCGCGATGCCGGGGCCGAGCGGGAGCTGCTCCGCCGCTACTGGTTGCATTCAGACGATCTGCGGACCCAATACCTCGCGGCTGTTACTCGCGCCGGCGAGCTCGACAGCCACCTCGCCTCGCTGAAGGGGGTTTGGGCGGAAACTTCGGCGGCCGCTCAGTTCTACGGAGAGGCCCAGGCCTGGCGCGCCCATTTCGAAGAGGCCGCTCCGGCCCTGCTGGTCGCCTCGCGACAGGCGCCGGGCGACGAGCCGCACGTGGCCCGCAGCGCGTCTCTCCATCGCTCGCTCGCCGACACCGAGGTCGCGCTCGAGCTCGCCCAGAACCTTGCCGCAAGCGAACCGCTCAACCGCCAGAGGTTGGCGTTGGCGGGAGACGTGCTGGCCGACCGCGGGGCGCTCGAGAGAGCCGCGCCTCTGTGGGACCGGATGGCGCAGACCGAACCCGGCGCCCGCGAAGGCTATCTCGATGCGGCGACGGTTTTTTGGGACTACTACCAGTTCGACGACGCCCTGCGGCTTCTTCGCGAAGGCCGGACCCGCCTTGCCCAACCGGCGCTATACGCCTACGAAGCCGGGGCCATCTACGAGGGCAAGGCCGACCCCGACGGCGCTGTCAAGGAATACCTGCAGGGCGCGCTCGCCAGCGAACCCGACTACCAGTCGCGACAACGGCTGGTGAACCTGTCGCGGCGGGAGGAGTATCACGACCGCATTGAATCGGCGACCCAGCGCTTGGCGGAAACCTTGAATCCATCGACTCAGGCGGTGGCGTTGAGGGTCGACACGCTGGCGGCGCAACAGCGCAACGACGACATCGAGGCGCTGCTGACGAGCCTGGCGGCTGACACGACGTCCCACGACCTGCTCCGCGTGATTGATGACGCGGCGCGCGTCCGGAATCTGAGCCAGATTCAAGTGAGCGTCCTCGAGCGGCGAGTGGAGCTGACGCGCGACCCGGTTGAGAAAATGCGTCAGCGCTTGGCCTTGATGCGCCTGCATGAATCGCTCGATGATGACCGCGCCGCGGATCGTGAGATTGCGGGCCTATATGCCGAGAACGGCCGCACGCTCGGAATCGTGCGAGCGAGCGCCGACTACCTGTGGAGGAGCGAGCGCCGGCCTGAAGCGATCGGTGTTTTACTGGAGGCGGCGGGCGTCTCCTATCCCGAGCTTGCCCGGCGTTTTCGACTCGAGGCGGCGGGGAAAGCGATTGAGACCGAGCAGTTCGAGCAGGCGCGGGAGATTGCGGGTGTGTTGCTGGCCGAAGCTCCATTCGACGTCGAAGCCATAGCGATTACGACCGATTCCTTTGCTAACGAGGGCGACGACGAGGGATTGCGGGAGTTTTACGAGTCGAAGCTCGCCGAATCGACCGATCGCGCGCTCACGGCTAGGCTCCGGCGAGGCTTGATTCCGGCGTTATCCCGGCTGGAGGACCACTCGGGGGCGATCGACCAATACATCGAGCTGATCAACAGCTTCCCCGAAGACCCGGGGCTCACCACGGAGGCGGCGCTCTACGCGGCCGATCACGGCCAGCGTGAAAAGCTGGTCGACTTCTACATGACGACGACCCAACAGTCGCCCCGCGACGTCCGATTCCAGCGCGTGTTGGCGCGGGTGCATGTAGCGCTCGAGGAGTACCGCCAAGCGATCGCCGCGTATGGCCGAGCCCTGGGCGTTCGCCCCGACTCGGTTGCCGACTGGGAGTCGCTCGCCGCGCTGCAGGTACGCCAGATGCGCTTCGACGACGCGCTCAAGTCTTACGGGCAACTGTATGAGGTCAGCCACAAGGAACCCCGCTGGAAAGAGCGCATGGCCGAGCTGCACGCCCGCCTCGGCGACGCGCCGGCGACGCTCACGGCGCTTCGAGAAGCGTTGATTGAGGGTCGTCCGGAGCGGCCGGCGAACTTCTTTCGGGCCGCGGAGCGGCTGGAATCCTGGGGGATACTCGACGAAGCTCTCGCCCTTGCCGAGGAAGGCGTCGTGATTGCGGGAGACCGGCTCCTGGTCGACTACACGCACCTCGACGGGGCCCGTTGCTACGCCCGCTTGATGACCCGGTTGCGCCGTCACGACGAGGCGATCCGATCGCTCAAAGCCGCCTGGCCGCGTGAGCAGCGCGACTATCTGCCCGACCTGTGGCGCTCGATCATCGAAGAGACGCTGGTGACGGCGGAGCGCTACTTCGTCGGCCAAGAGCGCGAGGATTTTCTGGCCTCACTGGACAGCTGGCGAGCCGACGCTGACGGCGAGGAATTTCGCTACTCCCTGCTGCCAGCGGCGCAATCGGCCGGGCTGGCGCAGGTTGAGGCGAAGTGGCTCTTCGACGCGGTCGTGCGGCAACCCGACGGATCGCAAGCCGACCACGATCGCGGCCGACTGATCGAGCTTCAGCGCAGCCGGCTCAAACACGCTGAGCTGGGCGGCCAACTCGAGAGGATCTGGAACGCGCACCCGACTCGAAACCAGGAGAAGCACATTTTGATCGAGGCCGCCGAGGCCTATCGCGCAGCTGGAGACGAAGATGCCGAGTTCGGGGTGCTCGGGCAAGCCAATTCCACCAGCGAACGCTACCTCGCGCTGCTCGGTAGACGGGATTCGGACGGCTTACTCGCCTTGGCGGCAAGGAGCCAAGCCGCGCTGTCGTACGCGGTCGTGGCCGGCGACTCCGAATTGGCGACTCGTGCGATCGCCGGATACAGGGCCCAGCGCCCGCCCGTCTGGAAGAGTTTTTACGGCGGGCTTGCCGCCGTCTATCACGACGACATCGAAGCCCCCGCATTCGCAGAGTCCCTAGGTTCGCGTGCGATCGCGGATCAGCTCGGAAGCCCGGTCAATCGAGAAGTGCGTCTCGCCGGCGACGCTTGGTATTACCTGGCGTCTCGCTACGGCGAAATCGGCGCGGACGACTACCTCCTGGCCGGGATCGAGAGCGCTCCGTCATCAGCGGGCGCCTACTTCCGGCTGGCTGAGGTCCTGGCCGAGCATGACGAAACCGAGGAGGCGTCAGCGCAATACAGGCTGGGTCTGCAGCTTGCGCCCCTCGACGCCCGTGCGCACAGCGATCTGGCGGATTTGCTCTGGGATTCGGGCCAGTCGCAACAAGCGACCGAGCACTGGCGGGAGGCCGCCCGTATTTACACGCGCCGCGCCGAGCAGAGCCGCTGGAATTCGACGTTTTGGGACGACGTCGCAGGGCTGATCCGGGTGCTTGCCGAGCACGGCCAAGTCGACCCGCTGCGCACCGAAATCGACGGCTTCTTCGAGGCCTACATTCGCCGCAGCGGAATGTATCGCATCGAAGAGCTGGCTCGGGCGCTGGTCGAATCGTCTCCGACGCCCAATCAAGAGACCGCCCGGCTATTCGAGTGGGCCGAGCTCTCCCCGGCGCCGGAGCAGTATTTAGGCGCATTCGCGCGGGCGCAGTGGCTCGATTCCGCGCATCGCGAAGAGGCCTTCGAGCAGACGATCCGACTTGCCGAGGCCCGCGCGGCGTCGGTTGGTCCTCAACAGCGCTACCAGGAGCAGAGCAATGTCGCCCGGTGGCAGGCCGAGAAGCTGGAGTTCCTACTGAACCAAGACCAATTGCGTGAAGCGATAGCCCTGCAGGCCGCGGGTGGGGAAAGCCTAGTCGAGTTGCTGAGCTACCAGCGGGCGGACCTCGCCTTGGAACTGGCGGCCCGGACCGACTCGCTTGATTCGACTCTAGAGCTCCTCGCCTCCGAGCCTTCAGGCCAAACCTACTTGGAGACCGCGGCTCGGCTACGAGACCGCGGTTTGACCGCGGACGCGCGGCGCTTGTTGGATTTCCACTACTCAGGCCGGCTCGCGCGGCGTGACCTGAGTCCGGCCAGCTTCCTGGGCCTTGCCGAGGTTCGCATTGAGCAGGGCCGAATCGACGATGCCGAAGCCTTGCTGAGGAGGCTGACTTCCGCCGTGGGCGAACCGTTTGGTCACCACCTCGCCGCCGCGGGCGTATTGACCGAGAACGGACGCTCGGAGCTCGCCATCGAATTCGTTGAGACGCGAGTCAAAGCTGTTCCGTGGGACAACGAGGCCCGGCTCCAGCTCGCACAACTTCGCGATGACGCTGACGGCCTAGCGAAGATCGCCGGGGACTTGCGAGCGCCCGCAAAGCTACGGACGGCCGCCTCGGGCGACGACGGGATCGCGACGATCGAGTCTCTCCGGGAGCATCTGGCGACTCGCCCTTCGGATGCGGAGGGCCGCATGGATCTAGTCCGTCTCGCCCTAGGCGCGGACCGGCATCGATTGGCCGTCGCGGCGATCGAACCGCTTCTTCGAGGGAGCTCGTTGGCCTACGAGCTTCGCCAGCCCGACTCGATCTTTGACGAACGGCCCGTCTCGTCACTGTCGCCGTACGAGGCCGATCGTTTCCTGGCTCAAGCGGGCGTTTCCCGATCTGATCGGGCTGAACTGGCCGCCGGCCTTGGCCGCTCGCTCGAGTCCCTGGGCGGATTGCGCGGGGCTTTTCGGGCCTACCAGATCGCGGAGCGGCTCGAAGGAGCCTCGGACCGTCTCGAACCCGTTCGGCGCGGCGTTGAGTTGATGGCGGAGAACGCTCGCCGCAGACCGGTGATTCACGAAACGGTCGAGTACTCGCGCGACGTTCGCGCCAAACTCAGCGGAGGCGTGCGATGACCCGCGCGACCAAGAACCGAGCAGCCGGCGCTGTTTTGGCCCTGGCGCTGGCAACTACGGCGTTCGTGCAGGTCTCGACTGGACCCGAGCCGTCGCTTTCGCGGCTGCTGCCTTCTGGCGCGCTTCTTGTGCTCGAATCCAAGGACTTCGGCGGCGCTTTGGCCGACTGGGATTCCTCGGCCGAAAAGCCCGCCTGGCTGGCCAGCGACAATTTTACGGCCTTCGCCCAGTCGAAGCTCTACCTGCGGCTCGAAGAGGCTCGCGAGGAGTTTGCCGCCGCCGCCGGCGTGCGGCCGGACATGCCGTTGGTTCGGGCTATCGCGGGCGGCGAGTCGGCGCTGGCGGTGTACGACATCGGAGAGCTGCGGATGTTGTACGTGACCCAGCTTCCCGCCGCCCGCGCCGTGGAGACGGTGTTGTGGCGCTCACGACTGAGCTTCGAGCCGCGAGAAGCGGGCGGAGAAGCCTACTACGTTCGCAGCGACGCCGACTCCGGGCGTGAGACGGCTTTCGCGGCGGTTGGCGAGCTGCTGCTGTTGGCAACCGGGTCGGATCTGATGGCCGGCGCCTTGGAGCTGCTTGCCGGACAAGGAGACGCCGTCACGAGCGAGGGCTGGTACGGCGACGCTGTCCGCTACGCCGGCGAACGGGGCGGGCTGCGGCTCGTCCACGACACGGCCGCCTTGGCCGGGAGCCCTCATTTCCGTTCCTACTGGGTTCAGCGCAACGCTTCGTCGGTGAGGGCCTACCGTGCCGGCGCGATCGACTTGGACCGAGCATCGGGCGCTTGGACCGAGCGGCGGGTGCTGATTCCGGTCGAAGCCCCCGATGCCAACGATGATGGCGACGCGGGCGAGAGCGGCGTCGGGTCTCTGGTACGGTTGATTCCCGACGACACGGGGTATTCGGCTGCAGCGCTCGATCCAACCGCTTCCGAGGCTGTCGGATTGCTACGTCAAAAGCTGCTCGGGCCCGCTGCGCGTGGAGCCTTTTCCCCCATCACTTTTGCACCGGGGGCGCCGCGCGGACCCGGCCCGGTTGGATCCGAGGCGTCGCTGGAGACGCGAATCGACCAGCCCCCATTGCGGGTCGACTCGTCCGTCTTCGACGCGGCGCCACTGTTGGCCCTGTTCAGCGGTAGCCGTCTCACGGGGATCCTGCGCCTCGAGAGCGGCTCGGTCTCCGACGTGTTCGTCCGCTCCAACTTGGGGCTAGTCGTTGAAGCCGCCGAGGACTGGGACATTCCAGCGACTCTCGAAGCGCTGACAGCATCGGCCGGCGGACAGTGGACCCTTAGCGGACTCGGCGCCGGCTGGACCCAGGCGGGCGAGGCATACGCCCTCGACGGCTTAGTCGGCGCGGCTGTGCTGATTCGCGGGCGATTGCTGGCCGTTTCCAACTCGGCTGATGTGATCACAGCAATTGCCGCGCGCGTCGACACCGAACCGGTCGAGACGGACGCGATCTACTCCGGCCGCTTCGCGCTCTCATCGGAGAAGGTCCACTATCGGCGTCTGATGGGCCAGCTCGACGCCGTTTACTGGGGCGGGTATTCCGACCCCGATCGCGCTCCGTACTTGCTGTCTGAGAACATCCCAAGCTTGGCGGAAGTGCTGGGTAGAGTGGAATCGGTGTCACTCCAGCGCTTTCTTCGCGAGAATTACGTCGAAGAAGTCGTCACCTACGAGCTAGCACCGTGAAAAGCCGACGTGGCGCGAGCCTCCAGGCAAGTACGAACCCTGAGGACGGCGAAGCCTGCTTGTTCGAGCTCCCGGACGAAGACAGTGACGGCGTGGCGGACTCTCGCGAGATCCTCGTACAGCTCGTACCGATAGCGCCAACACGGGTATAAAGTGAATACATGCTCGCCCTGGAAGTCTGGAAATCCGTGACGGCTGACCGAACTGATTTTCTGGACCGGCTGCTCGCTGTCTTGGAAGACAACTCCATCGACTACTGCGTCATCGGCGGTCAGGGCGTCAACGCCTACGTCGATCCGCTTGTGAGCCTGGACCTCGATCTCGTTGTTTCGGTCGAACAGGTCGATTTCGCTGAAACACTATTCTCGGCGGAATTCACCGTGCGCCGCTTCCCGCATAGCCTCAACATTTCCGCGGAGGGGTCCCAGCTACGGGTTCAGATCCGGACGGACCCGAGGTATTCGACATTCCCGGAGAGGGCGACGCGCAGGGAGGTCCTCGGAATCGAGCTGCCGGTCGCCTCGCTGGACGACATTCTGCAAGGCAAGATCTGGGCCGCATCCAGCGATACTCGCCGACCCGGCAAGCGGCGCAAGGACCTACTCGACATCGAGCGGCTGCTGGAGGCTTATCCCGAGAAGCGAGAGCTTGTGCCTGCCGACATCCTTCAGAAGCTGACGCTCTGACTCTAGCAGGCACCCGTGGTCAAAAGCAGCAATTCCGAGCACCCTGCGTCAGCGGGGTGTCTTCCCCTCGCACCTGCTGGAAGACCGCCCGCTCAGGGGCTGTGAAAAAATCGCCCGTTGAGCGCGAAAGACGGTCGAGGCATGCCTCGCCCCTACGGACGATCGTTTGTTTTCAACGACGTAGGGGCTTGGCATGCCAAGCCCGTCTTGCCTCACGCAGGCGGCTCGGAAAGCCTGTCTACGGCAGCGACGACCCCGACGGTAGATTCGGCGGCGTCACTGCCTTCGCCCACTCTTCATGCAAAGCGGTCAGGCGTTTGACGATCCGCGGCTGGGCCGCGGCATGGTTCGTCTGCTCGGGTTTGGCGTCGCTCAGGTTGGCCAGGTAGATCTTCGTATCGTCGCCGCTGGCTAGGTTCCGAGCGCCATCGTACATCAGCTTCCAGTCGCCGTCGCGAACCGCCCAACGCCCCTGCCAGGCCCAGTGCATGACGCCGTAGGCCGACTTCGCCGACGCACTCTTGATGACCGGCAGGGCGCTGTGGCCGTCGAGCTCGAGGTCGTCGGGAATGTCGACTCCCGCCAACTCGAGAATCGTCGGGAACCAGTCCATCGCCGTGATCGCTTGATCGCGCACCTCCCCGCCCTTGGTGACCGGCGGATAGCGAAAGATGGACGGCACGCGGATGCCGCCTTCGAGAAAGCTTCCCTTTGCGCCGATCCATTTTCCGGTGTTGCCGCCGCCCGCGTTGGCCCCGTAGTTCCAGCCCTTTTCGAAGCCGCTCAGGTGGCCGTCGACGGTGATCTGATAGTCCTCTTCGGAGTGACCGTTGTCGGACTGGAAGATCACGATCGTATTTTCGCGTAGCCCCAAGTTGTCGATCTGGGTCAGGATCCGGCGGATGTAGTCGTCGGTCGTGGTGACGGTCGCGGCGTAGGTGCGCCGCGGCTCGGGCATATTCTTGTAGCGCTCGCGGAAGCGCTCGAGCGACTGCTCGGGGTAGTGCGGGATGTTGAACGGCACGTAGAGCAGGAACGGCCGGTCTTGGTGACGGTCCATGAACGACAGCGCTCGATCGACCATCAGGTCGGGGAAGTACGAGCCGCGATGGAAGACTTCGCGCGTGCCTTCGTAGAGGTCGTGGTAGCCGTTGCGGTGCAAGAAGTAGTGCGTATAGTTCTCGATGAACCCGTCGCGGATTCCGAAGAATTCGTCGAACCCCTGCTTGGTCGGCCCGTGATCGCGGTGTCCGCCCAGGTGCCATTTCCCGAACAGGCCCGTGCGGTAGCCGGCCTTTCGCAAGACCTCGGCGATGGTGACCTCGCTGGTGAGCATGTTGCGGCCCTTGGGCCCATTCAAAGGCCCCTGCATCCAGTCGTTGACGTTGCCGCGCTGGGGCTGGCGGCCGGTCATCAACATCGCCCGCGCGGGGCAGCAGACGGTGTGCGAGTAGGCCTGCGTGAATCGGACCCCGCTCTCGGCCAGGGAGTCGATCGCCGGCGTGTGGAGGTCGGTTGAGCCGTAGCAGTTGGCGTCGAGGGCGCCTTGGTCGTCGGTGAAGATAATCACGACGTTAGGCTTGTCTTGCCGTGATGTGCGGGTTGGGTCGCTGCTCAGTTGGGCTGAGGCGAGTGACGCCAATGTCGTGGCCACGAGGATGGAACGGGCGACTTGCATATCAGCAGGATCATACAACAAGCCGCCGGGTTGGGATGTTGCTCGGACGTTTCCAGCTCGATGCAACCTACGGACTCACGTGTCGCCTCTGTACCCGCCGCCGCCGGCGCCGGGCTCAAACGTTAGCGACTTACGTCGTAACACCACAGCGTCCCCATGTCACGAATGTAGAGTCTGCCGTTCGCGACGACTGGGTAAGACCACGAAACCTCACGCGGTCCGAGAAGATGCTCAGGCGGATTCGGCGGCGTGAATCTTCCTTTCACGAGGAACTCCGTGTTCGTCGCCTCGACTAACGAAACCTCGCCGCTCTCCCAGCGGACGTAGATGCGGCCATCGGCGTAGATCACCGCGCCCGGCCCGCCTTCGGACTGCCGGCTAACCTTACCGGTCATGAAATCCGCCGCAACCAACCCTTCTTGATTCGTCCCGTAGAGAACGCCGTCAAGCAAAACTTGTCCGCCAAGCGTATTTGGGGCGTAGCGCTCGAAGTAGACCTCTTCAGCTGAGACTCCGCCCGAGGATTGACTTAGGCGTACTAGCCCTGCTCCAAACCGGCGGGCGTTCGTGCTGTACACATAGCCGTCGTGAGCGACCGGATCCGAGATATTGGCCGGCCCGCTGCTGGTCTTGGCATAGCGCCAAAGAAAATCTCCGTTCTTCGCATCGACTCCGACGACCCCTTTGTCGAGAAACTGTACGTACTGTTTTCTCCCCGCCGCCATGGTCGTGATCGGCGAGGTATACGCCGCAACGTCGCCTCCGGGGACGGCCGCCCTCCAAACCACCTCGCCGTCGGCCTTGTTGATCGCAATCAGTGTCGCCTCGGCTCCTCCCGGTGTCACGATTACCTTGTCGTCATCCACCAAGGGAGATTCAGCGTAGGCCCAATTGCCCGGCTGACCGCCGAAATCAGCTCTTACGTTGCCGCCCCAAAGCTTTTCGCCCGTCGCCGTCTGGACAGCGGCCAGATCCCCGTCCGACGAGAAGGCGTACAGAACACCGCCCTCAACTGTTGGAGTCGAACGCGCCTTGGGGTAGGAAGGGCGCTGGTCGGGTGCGCCGACTTTGCCGAGCGGAAGCGACCAAATCAGTGTGCCGTCGTTAACCAAGCGAGCCGCAACGAACTCCTCGCCCATCCCACGATTGCCGACGATGTAGAAGTGATCGCCAACGACGGCGACGGTTCCGTAACCGTCACCGACATCGTCCAAACGCCATAGAAGCTTCGGCCCGGACTCGGGCCACTGCTGCAGCAACCCGGTCTCGGCTGAGATCCCGTTGCGATCAGGACCCCGCCACTGTGGCCAATCGGCGGCGGCCGCCAGCGAAGCGCAAAGAATAAAGACGAATGTCAATCGTTGTATGTTCATGTCAAGTCATTGCCCAATGCGGCCAATCGCACGGCCCATCTCCTCGATCGCACCCAGCACGACCCGCTCTACCTCAGGTGTGAAGAGGCCGTAGTCCGCATAGAGCCCGCGCGTCTCGTAGCCGCCCTCTTCGAGCACACGAGCCGGCGGCAGGTAGCCGAACAAGTCGTTGTTGTAGCCCGAAACCCAGAGATTCAGCGGCCCCAGAATTCGCTCGGAGTTCAGCGCATAGTCGCCGAGCGTCTCGCCGCTATAGGCGACAAGAGTCAGCTCGTCGCCGATCCGCCACATCGCCAGCGGCGCCGTATACGTCTCCCTCAACTTCCCGCCGCGGTTGAGAATCTCGAGAGCGGCGTTGGTGAAGAAGCGACGGTACGACGGCGCTCCTTTTGCCATTTCCTCGATTTCGGACCTCGACAGCTTTTGCAGCGGCAGCTCGACCCGTCGAAACTCCGTTCTGAGCGATCCGCGAACCGTCAGCAGCTCGCCCCCCAGCACGCGGACGACCTCTTCAGCCAGCTCGCTCCCGTGACGCCGCGCCAAGTCGATCGTCCCCCGCGGGAAAGGATTCGTATCGCCGGCGCAACCGGTGACGAACATCGCCTGCACGCCCGGGCGCCGAGCTTCCAGAAAAGCTTGGGCGTAGCCGGCATAGTCGCCGCTGATCAACATATTCCCGCCCGTCAACGTGGTGCAGTGTGACGCGGCGCCGAACACGACCGCCCGCACGTCTCCAGCGGTTGAGGTGACTCGCAACACAGGCACAGTGCGGTCGGCGAGTCCCCGCGGGTTCGTTCCCAGGATCACGCCGCGAGGAGTGAACTCGCGGCGATTCATCACGAACTTGGCGACGCCGGTTCCCCAACCTAGCGCGGCCGGTTCCATCTCGCCGAGGGCGCGCTCGGCAATCGCGACAACTTTGTCCTCGAGCTTCGAGATGTACTCCGCGATTCGCGGCCGCATCTCGGGCGCCACTCCCGACAGCGCCGACCCGGCAACCAGCGGCCCCGAATGCGTATGCGAGCCGTTCAGTAAGATGTCTTCGCGAGGCATGCCCGTCGCGGCTTTGATCCGCTCGCAAATTCGCTCGGCGACCTCGCTCGGGAAGCCCAGCAGGTCCGCCGTAATCAGCAACGCCCGCGCCCCGCCGCGGTCCTCGAGCGCCAAAGCCTTGGCGTACAGGTCCGCATCGACCGATTCGAACGGCGCCCGACGACTCGCATAGCCCGCCATCGGGATCGGCTCTTCGGGCGTGATTTTGACACTCGCCAGACCGACCCGCCAGTCAGGCTGGGCGAAGAGCGAGCCGCCGGCAACCAGAAACAAAAGCAATAGCCGAATCGTCATGCGAACTCATGGTAAAGGATTCAGGCTACAATGCGGCCCATATGAGACTCGGAATCGTCACCTACAACATCGCTAAGGATTGGGACGTCGAGAAGATTATCACGACGCTCGAGCCTCTCGGCTACTCAGCCGTCGAGCTGCGCAGCACCCACGCGCACGGCATCGAGCCGGGAATCTCGCGTGAGCGCATCAACCAGGTTCGCGAGCAATTCTCTCGCAGCACGGTAAGGCTGCTCAGCCTGGGCTCGGCCTGCGAGTTTCACGATCCCGACGAAAAGGTCCGGAAGAAGAATGTGGAGGAGACGCGCGGGTTCGTCGAGCTCGCCCACGACCTCGGCTGCCTAGGCGTCAAGGTTCGGCCGAACGGATTGCCGGAAGGCGTCGCGGAAAAGGTCACCATCCGCCGCATCGGCGAAGCGCTACGAGAGTGCGGGGAGATCGGAGAAGGCTTCGGTGTCGAGATCTGGGTCGAGGTCCACGGCAGGGAAACTCAGGAGCCCCGCCGCATGCGCGCCATCATGGACGCTTGTGGGCATCCCAACGTCGGCGTCTGCTGGAACTGCAATCCCACGGACGTCAAGAACGGCTCGATCCGCGAAAGCTTCGCCTTGCTCAAGGACTTCATCATGAACGTCCATACGCACGAGCTGCCCGACTACCCCACCCGCGAGTTGCTCGAGTTGCTGGCCGGAATCAACTATGACCGCTACCTGCTCGCCGAAGTGCAGGCGAGCCTGGAACCGGAACGTTATTTGAAATTCTACCGGGCGTTGTTTAAAGCGCTGCTGCCGGCTTCGTGACGTGGCGTACGGCTGTGCCGTGCCGCCTTGCAGCTGTGCTGCAAGGTCCGGGTCTTAGACTCGACTGCAGCCCGTACCACGGAGACCTTGCGCCATAGGCGCAAGGCGGCACGGCACAGCCGTACGCCACGTCGCCACCGGGATTCGACGATAATCGAGGGCTATGCCAAGCGCGCAGACGATCTTACAACTCATCCAGACCTCCGCCGAAAAGGCCCCCGACTCCAACGCCTTTCTCGCCCCAGACCTGAGTCCGCTGTCCTACTCAAGCCTCAGCCGCCTCGCCGAAACAACCGTCACAGCGCTCAATCGTTTCGGCGTCGGACGTAACGATACCGTGGGCGTCGTATTGCCAAACGGGCCAACGATGGCTTCGGTGTTTCTCTGCTGCTCCTGCGGATCGACCTGCGCGCCGCTCAACCCCGGCTATCGCACCGAAGAGCTCGAGTTCTACCTCGACGACCTCGGCGCGAAGGCCTTGATCGTCGAGGAAGGCGCGGACTCGCCCGCCACCGCGGCGGCTCAGTCGCTGGGTATTCCGATTATCGAGGCTCGTGTCGATTCCACCCAGCCCGCCGGCTGGTTCGCTTTGCAAGGCGAGCCGCGCGACCTACAGTCCGCCGGCGGATTCGCCGAATCCTCCGATGTCGGCCTGGTGCTGCACACCTCGGGCACGACCGCCCGGCCCAAGATCGTCCCCCTTACTCAAGCCAATCTCACCGCGTCGGCGGGCCACATCAGCGAAACGCTTCGCCTGACATCAGCGGACCGCTGCCTCAACATCATGCCGCTGTTTCACATCCACGGCCTGATCGGGGCGCTACTGTCGTCGATCAGCGCGGGCGCCGAAATTGTTTGCACGCCCGGCTTCCAACCGATGAAGTTCTTCGCCTGGCTCGCCGAGTTTCGACCGAGTTGGTACAGCGCCGTCCCCACCATGCATCAGACGATCCTGGCCCGCGCCGGACGGAATGCCGAGGTGATCGCCAACAACCAGCTGCGGCTCATCCGCTCATCCTCGGCCGCGCTTCCGCCGCAAGTCCTCGCCGAATTGGAGAAGACGTTCGACGCGCCGGTCGTCGAGTCCTACGGCATGACCGAAGCGACCCACCAGATGACCAGCAACCCCTTACCCCCCGGGGCGCGCAAGCCCGGTTCGGTCGGCCTGCCGGCGGGCCCCCAAGTCTCGATCATGAACGACGCCGGCGAGCATTTGCCGGTCGGCGAGACCGCCGAGATCGTCATCAAAGGCCCCAACGTCACCCCCGGATACGCCAACAACCCCGACGCCAACGCCAAGTCGTTCACCGACGGCTGGTTCCGCACCGGCGACCAAGGCCGCATCGACGAAGACGGCTATCTCTTCATCACCGGACGCCTCAAGGAGATCATCAACCGCGGCGGCGAAAAGATCTCCCCGCGCGAGATCGACGAAGTTCTGCTCGACCACGAAGCCGTCGGACAGGCGGTCACCTTCGCGATGCCGCACGACAAACTGGGAGAAGAGATCGCGGCGGCAATCGTTCTCGCTCCCGGCGCGTCGGCGACCGAACGCGAAATCCGCGACTTCACCTCGCAGCGCCTCGCCGACTTCAAAGTCCCACGAAAAGTGCTCTTCCTCGACGAGATCCCCAAGGGCCCCACCGGCAAGGTCCAAAGGATCGGGCTTGCAGCGAAGCTAGGGCTGGGCTAGTTTCCGAACCCGCTCCCTTGCGGTCGCGGCTCTGACGCCCGCGGTTAGCGTTTGACTCGCGACGTCAGAGCCGCGACCGCAAGGGAGCGGGTTCCTCGTTCACCGTATTGAGGCTAGCCCGCCACGCAAGGATTCCGCAGCTCCCCAATCCCCTCAATCCGCACGACCGCCTCGTCCCCCGGCTTCATAAAAACCGGCGGCTTGCGCGCGAACCCCACCCCGGGCGGCGTACCCGTCGAGACCACATCCCCAGGCTCCAGGGTCATCACATGGCTGAGGTACTCGATCAACGCCGGAATGTCGAAAATAAACTGTGACGTGTTCGAATCCTGCAGCGTCTCGCCGTTGAGATCGAGCTCGATCCGCAGATTGTGCGGATCTGCTATCTCGTCTTTGGAAACCACCGACGGCCCCATCGGCCCGAATGTGTCAAAGGTCTTCCCAATCGTCCACTGCGACGTCGCCATCTGATAGTCACGGGCGCTGACGTCGTGCACGCAAGTGTAGCCGAAGACGGCATCTTCCCAGTCCGCCGCCTTGACGTTCTTGCACGTCTTGCCGATCACGAAGGCGAGCTCGGCCTCATAGTCGACTTGGTCCGATGTCGGAGGAAGCACGATCTCGTCGCCGGGACCGCAGATCGCATTGGGATACTTGGTGAAGATGATCGGCGTATCCGGGATCGCCATGCCCGATTCCTCGGCGTGATCGCGGTAGTTCAACCCGATGCAGATGAACTTGTCCGGTTTCGGGATCGGCGCGAAAAGCCTGACGTCGCTGACATTCGGCGAAGTTGGAGTCGGCTGAAGCAAGCGCGCCGCCTCTAGGGCGTTGTCGCCGTCCCGCAAGAAGCTCAACGCATCGGGGTATCCCGCTGGACCAAGGTCGACGATCTTGTCATCAATAATCAGTCCCGCGCCGAGGTCCTCACCGTGGCTGAAGGTCACGAGTCGCATGAGATCAATCCTAACAAGTCAAGTGCCCTAGGAGAGGGAGCCCCGCGACGGTGTCGCGGGGTTGCGAGGCGAAATCGAACGAAGAATGTGAGACTCAAACACCATCCGACCACGCGAACGACTCTCCCCCGCGACACCGTCGCGCGGCTCAAGGGCGGCCCTCGTCGGTTTGAGGTCGTAGACTTCTCTAGCTGCACGTTCGCCATACCCGCGCTATCCTGAGATTTCAGCCGGTTTCCCGCTCGTCCAGCCGTCCTAAGCCCGGCCCCCCGCTCCCGGTCGGATCTCGATGCACGTACGAAAGCTTCGTCTATTGACTCCCGGCCCTACGCCGCTACTACCCGCCGCCGTGCGCGCCATGTCCGCGCCTGACATGCACCACCGCACCAAGGACTTCATCGACGTCTACGTCAAAGTCATCGACGACCTGAAATACCTCTACGGGTCCGACAACGATGTTGCGCTGTTCAGCGCGTCCGGTACCGGAGCGATGGAGGCCGCCGTCTCGAACCTTTTCTCGCCCGGCGAGAAAGTCATCGTCTGCTGCGCCGGTAAGTTCGGCGAACGCTGGGTCAAGCTCACCAAGGCGTTTGGGCTCGAGCCGGTCGTCCTCGAAGTCCCCTACGGCGAGGTCGTCGAACCCGAATCGGTCGAAGCCGCCCTCAAGGCCAACCCCGACGCCCAAGGCGTATTCCTGCAAGCCAGCGAGACATCCACCGGCGTCGCCCACGATGTCGAAGCGATCGGTAAGCTCGTCGCCGCCACCGACGCGATCCTCGTCACCGACGCCATCACGGGCCTGGGAACCATGCCGCTCGATGTGGACGGCTGGGGCATCGACGTCTGCATCGGCGGTTCGCAGAAGTCCGTCATGATCCCGCCGGGGCTCGCCTACGCCGCGGTCAGCCAGAAAGCCTGGGCCAAGCAAGCGAAGGCCTCCGGCCGCTACTTCTACTTGAATCTCAAAGCCCACGCCGAGGGCGGAGCGAAGGGCGACTCCCCCTTCACGCCGGCGACGTCTCTAATGCTCGGCCTCGGCGCCGCGCTCGACTACGTCCGCGAAATCGGCCGCGAGAATCTGATCGACAATGCCCAAGTCCTGGCGCGCGCCACCCGCGAAGCTGCACAAACGCTAGGACTCGACCTCTTCGCCAAAAAGAACCCGGCCGCCTCGGTGACATCAATCGAGGCCCCCGAGGGAGTCGACTCGAGCGCCATCGTCAAAGCCTACCGCGACGAATACAACTCCATCATCGCCAACGGCCAAGGCTCGATGAAGGGACAAATCTTCCGCATCGCGCACCTTGGCTACTTCGACTTTCACGACCTATTCGCGACAATCGCCGAGCTCGAGCTGATCCTGTCGGGCCTAGGCCGGAAAGTCGAGTTCGGCTCAGGCGTCGCCGCCGTCCAAAAGGTCTACGCGGAGGCCGCTAGCCGCTTCCGGCTTAACGGTCAACGGTCAACGGTCAACGGTCAACGGAAATGAACATCCTTATCGCCGACGCCGTCTCACCGGCCGCCATTGACGTCCTCAAGGCGGTCCCTGAATTTAACGTCATCGTCTCGAACAAAGACGAGTTTCGCGAGCGCCTGGCCGAAGCCAACGCCATTCTCGTCCGCAGCGCGGTCAAAGTGACGAAAGACGTCTTCAAAGCCGCGCCGAACCTGAAGGTGGTCGGCCGCGCCGGCGTCGGAGTCGATAACGTCGACATCGACGAAGCGACCAATCGCGGCGTCGTCGTGATGAACACTCCCGGCGGCAACGCCGTCGCCGTCGCCGAGCACACCGTCGCCCTGATGCTGGCGCTGGCCCGCGCGATCCCCAACGCCAGCTCATCGACCAAGTCGGGCAAGTGGGAAAAGAAGAAATTCCTGGGCAACGAGATCCGCGGCAAAACCATGGGCATCGTCGGCCTTGGGAACATTGGCGTGCAGGTGGCGCGTCGCGTTCGACCGTTTGGCGTGAATATCATCGCCTGCGACCCCTACATCTCGAGCGACCTCGCTAAGGACCGCGGCGTCGAGATGGTCGAGCTTGACGAGCTCTACTCACGAGCCGACTACATCAGCCTGCACGTAGCTTCGACCCCCGAGACGCGAGGGATGATCAACGCCGAGTCGATCGCCAAGATGAAAGACGGCGTCCGCATCATCAACTGCGCGCGTGGCGAGTTGATCGACACCGCCGCGCTGGGTGACGCGTTGACATCCGGGAAGGTCGGCGGCGCCGGCCTCGATGTCTTTGAGGTCGAGCCGCCAGTTGATTCAGCGCTCCTCGGGCACCCAAACCTCATCGCCACGCCGCACATCGGCGGCTCGACCGAAGAAGCCCAAGAAGTCGTCGGCATCCGCATCGCCGAGCAGGTGCGGGATTACTTGACCAACGGCGTTGTCCTGGCTGCGGTCAACATGCCGTCGGTCAGCGCCGAGCAGTACGCCGAACTGTCGCCATACATCACACTGGCCGAACGCCTGGGAACCTTCGCCGCCCAGACCGCCACCGGTCGCCTCGTCCGCATCAAACTCACCTACTCGGGCGACTTCGGCGAAACCAACTCGCACCTCATCCGCAACTCCGCCATCGCGGGAATCCTCAACCGCTTCTTAGAGCAGAAGGCCAACATCATCAACGCCGCCCAAGTCGCCAAAGAACGCGGCTTCGGCGTCAGCGAAACCCGCCGGGGGCGCACCCAGTTCTCCGATTCGGTGACGGTACTGGTCGAAACCGAAGACGGCGCCCGCTCCGCCGAAGGATCTGTCTTCCCCGACCGCTCCCCGCGGCTGATCAACGTCGACGGAATCTACGTCGAAGCCCCCCTAGCCGGTCATATGCTGCTGGTCAAGAACGATGACACTCCAGGCGTCATCGGCAAGATCGGGAGCATTCTGGGCGACAACGGCGTCAACATTGCCGACTTCTCCCTAGGCCGCCGCGAATCCGACGGCGGCGCCGCCGAAGCCGTGGCAGCCGTCCGGGTCGACCAGCCGATCCCCCAAGCCGCTTTGGATCAACTTGTAGAAATGCACGCCGTGCGCTTCGCGAGAACGGTTAACCTCGGCTGACGTGGCGTACGGCTATGCCGTGCCGCCTTGCGCCTATGGCGCAAGGTCCGGGTCCTACGCCCCAGCCTCCATCTGAATCACCGCAAACACCGCCCCCTGAGGATCGTTCAAGAACACAAACCGCCCCACGCCCTTCACCGTCATCGGCGGCATAATCGCCTTCGCCCCAAGCCCCTGCGCCCTCTCAAGCGAAGCGTCACAACTCTCAACCTGAAAATACACCGCCCAATTCGGCGGCACCTCGCCCCACTCGGGCTTGATCTTCAGCATCCCCCCAACCGGCCGGCTCCCGCTGTAGAACTCCGTGTATTCGTCGTTCATCGCGCCCGGGCTGGTTTTCGTCGTCCACCCGAAAAGCCTGTTGTAAAACTTCGCCGCCCCCTCGGTGTCCTTCGTGTGAAGCTCGTTCCAGCACAGCGCTCCCGTCTCGCGCAGCACTCCGGCGCCGACGCTCCCCTTCGGCTGCCACATCGCAAATTTCGCCCCGCTAGGGTCGAGCACAAGCGCCATCCGCCCGGCGTCCATCACGTCAAACGGCTGCGCAATCACAGTCCCGTCGAGTTCCTTTGCCCGCTCGGCCGCCTTGTCCACATCCTCCACGGTCACATAACTCTGCCAATGCGGCGGCACGCCCAGATTCCGCATGTCAGCCGGCATTTCGTATAACGCGCAGACGTTCTTGCCGCCCTTGGAAAGCATCGTATAGACGCTCCCCGGCGCCGGCATATCCACCCCATCCCACCCGAATAGACTTGTGTAGAAGGCCTTGGCCAAGGCAGGGTCGGTCGTCACAAGATCCGCCCAAGAAAAAGTTCCCGGCGCGTGAGAAGTCATATCAGGCATCAAAAATCTCCAGCGGAGATTATACCTGTCTATTGCCGCAGAGTTATGGATTACTAGTTCTTCGGCGGCGGCGGGGGTATTTGGGGCGGCGGAGGGGTGGGGTTGGTTGGCCGCTCCGGGTAGCCGCCGCCGCGCAGCTCGCTACGCGGCCTGCTGGGCTCTGTTGAGCTCATAGACCTCGGTAGCGCATTTCTCGTTCAAACTATCATCGGTTGGCAGTTGAGTGGGAGCCATCGCCGTGATGTCATCCGCCATTCGCTCGAGCGCACGTGTCCGTTCAGCAGCCTCGTCGTCCGAGAGGCCTTGGAGCTCCGACCACAGCTGGCCCCATTGGCGAGCCAGCTCATTGCAGTCTTTCCTCATCACCGATGCCGTGACGGACTTCCTGGAATAGTCGTAATAGGAAGACCAAATCGCGGCCGCCGCCACGAGAATACTTAGCCCGCTCGCCGCAGTCGTAGAAAACCCGGTCAAAAAGGTAAAAGCGGCGCCGGTCGACCCCAGGGCCACGAATGCTGTCATCAATAGGTGGCGGCTCTGCAAGCGTGCGGCAAGGTAACCGTAGTACCTCACTAGCCGCTCTGAATCCAGCATCCCCAACCATACCTGTTGGACGTGGTAGTCGCTCGCCATGGCCTCATTCTAAACCCTTCGACTAAAGACTCGGCAACCGCTCCCTCCAACCCAGCAGCAGCTGCGACAACCGCTCGGCCACCTCCGGGTTCCCATCAGCGACGTTCTCGCCTTCGTCCGACGACGACGCGAAGTCGTACAGCTCCAGCCCCGAACCGTCCGCATTCACCAACAACTTCCAGCGCCCGTCGCGGATCGCAAGGTTCGGACTCTGATCGCTCTCCGCGCCCGGACGAAGGTAGGTTTCATCTCGCCCGTATTCCCAAATCAGCGGCTTCGTACGCTGTCTCGGCGTCCCCAGCAACGAACCGCTCATATCCTCGCCGTCAAAGTCCCCGCCCGCCGCGGCCAACCCCGCGATCGAAGTAAACGTCGGGAACAGGTCGACCGCTCCCATAACGGACTCTTCGTCCACCCTCCCAGGCGCAATCTTCCCCGTCCAGCGGGCAATCAGGGGCATCCGAATCCCACCCTCATACAGGCTCCACTTACGCCCCCGGAACCCGCCCGTGCTGCCCGGCGGTTCGTATCCCTCGTCGTAGTAGCGCTTCCAAGCCGTGGGGCCGTTGTCGGAAGTCAGCACAATCAACGTTCGCTCGCCCAAGCCCATGGCATCGATCTCGTCGACCAGACGCCCGATCTGCCGATCCATCTCATCGAGCACCGCATAGAAGGCCTGCACGTAAGGGTTGTCACTGAATTCGGCGTATTGCGCCAGCCCCTCTTCGGACGGCACATGGCGGTCGTGAACGTCGTTCAGCCATAGATGCAGGTAGAACGGCCCATCCTGGTTGCGCCGGATGAAGTCCACCGAGCGGTCGACGTACATCCGGGTCATCTCGTGCTTCTCAGCTCGCTCGATGATGCCTTGGCCGAGCTCGGCGCTTTGCTCGGAAAGCCCGCCCGGCGGCAGGATGCGGTCGCCCAGGCCCTCGAACGAAACCAGCGACTCGTCGAATCCGTACTCTTGCGGCATCGGAGCGTCGTCGACATCGCGGCCTCCACCCATGTGCCACTTGCCGAAATGCGCCGTAGCGTATCCAGCTTCCTTAAACGACCGCGCAATGGCGGGGACGTTCGGGTCAAGATAGTCCCGCATCCCACGGGCGCGATTACGTTCGCGGCTATTGAGATACGAGTGGATCAAGTGGCGCGCCGGGAACTGCCCCGTCGTGATCCCAACCCGAGACGGCGAACAAATCGGAGACGCCACGTAGAACTGCGCCAGCCGCACGCCGGCAGCCGCCAGTCGGTCGATGTTCTCGGTCTCGACGTCCATATTGCCGGTGACGCTGAGATCGCCATACCCCATGTCGTCAATGAAGACGAAGACAATGTTCGGCGGCGGCTCGGCCTGAGGCGCACACGCGCAAAGGACCGCTGCAAGTAGGGCGATCCCGGAGCCGCGCGCGGGAGCAAGCGGTTGCCCGCCAACGCTACGATCGTCGCCGGCTCGGGCAACCGCTCCCTTCCGGTCGCGGCTCCGAGACCCGGGCAGGGGGGTATGGTCCGAGCATCCGAAGCTCAACGGGCGTTGCACGCTACGCCCCCACGCTCATCCGCGCCATCAGGAGGTCGGAGACCCCAGGGAGCCCCAAGTCCTTCAACACGGCGCTCAGGCCGCCCATGTGACAAGCCTCGTGCCAGTTAAAGAAGGTCATCGCTTCGAGCACTTTCTGCTCGCCATGCGGACCCGGGAACGAGGCCGGCCCGTTGAGCGCCTCGTCCGTGGCCCCGCTGGATGCCGCGTCGATCTCTTCCGCCATTGCGTTCCACTGTTGTTGAAGCTCTCCCACACTCGGATAACCCTCGCCATCGCTAGCCCCCTGGTCGGAAAACCTCTCCTTATAGAGGCTGTCTTTCGCGAACCCAACGGCGTTGAGCGCCAAGCAGCGGTAATGCAGCAGGTGGCCGACGTGCCAAGCGATCGACGGCCCTTCACCATTGCGCGACCGCTTGAGCGCCTGCTCCGCCGTCACACTGCCCAGCGCCAGCTGGACCATCGGGTTCGTAAAACGGAAGCTCGCGGCAATCGGCGCCGACAGCGACATGGGATTCTCCTCGCGCCTAGCCTATCAATTCCGCACTCAATTCCCCGTTGATCGTGATGATCAGCTTGTGGTTGCCAGCCGGCATGTCGCTATTATCCTCAGGGAGCGCGCAGTGCGGCAAGCGGCTGGGTGGGCAATCGGCAGTGAGCCCCGAACGCCAGTGAGGGGTGCGGCGTTCGTGGGCCCGTCATGCGCCTGCTGCGGCGTGGGATATTGCG
Organism: Bryobacterales bacterium; assembly: GCA_965247515.1. Classification (GTDB taxonomy): domain Bacteria; phylum Acidobacteriota; class Terriglobia; order Bryobacterales; family UBA6623. Next base: position 6,457,282 of record OZ252029.1, read on the forward strand.
GGCCAAAGCATGAAATAAGGGCCCTCCGATTTCCATTTCACACAGTGTAATAACTTGGGCTCGGATTCGGGCTGTTTCCAAGCTTCTGTGGGCCATTCTGGGCCAGCGGATTCGGAGTCGCAACGCGATATTTTCGACAGGTTTCGGCGAATGACCTGTAAGTGTATTCGCTTGAGTAGCTTAGAGCGTTCTTAACCTGTTGAGCATCAGTGCGCATGAGTCTTGGGCGCGAGGACACCGCTCATGCGCTACCAGCCACGCACTCTGGGACGGCCTGATCGTTTAAGCAGAAGTCTCATTCCTCGTTTACCGCAATGGTCTGGTTGACCTCAATGTCGTTGAGACGCTGAGCGCCGCCCGCTGGCCAGCGAACCATTACGTTAACGCTTCGCGAGTCGCCCAGCCCGAAGTGCACAGCGTCGTGGCTGGAGGACGCATAACCAACGCTCGGTGAGACGTGGTTGGTCTGACCCCCAACATCAACGGTGGCGCCGATCGCGTTTCGGTTGCTGCGGTTCCCCGTCAGCTTGATCCTTAGCCAATTCCCGGCGCTCGGGGAAACGTTCTCCCACAGCTCGGCGCGCTTGCTGATCACGCTGACAACGACGTCGACCTTTCCGTCGTTGTTGAAGTCAGCGAAGGCGGCGCCACGGTGCGCCGCCGGGGCCGAATCGGCGAGACCGGATTGGGCGGAGGCGTCCTCGAACTTCCCGCCGCCGACGTTGACGAAAACACTGTTGCGCTGCAAGTAGGTTGTGGGCTGGAAGCGCTCCACGCGGTCGTTGACGTGAGAGTTCGCTGTGAACAGGTCCTTCAGCCCGTCATTGTTGAAGTCGTAGAACCCGTTTCCCCAACCGCTCACTTTCGCCGTTAGCCGGCCCAGGTCGCTCGCGTGGGACGCGTCTTCGAAGAGCCCGTCTCCCTGGTTGCGAAACAAGGGGTAGGTCTGACCCGTAAGCGCGGTGACGTTGATGTCCGGGCGCGAGTCGTTGTCGTAGTCACGAAAGTCGACGCCCATGCTCGAGACCGGCTTGCCGTCGGAATTGAAGGCGACTCCCGCGAAGAGGCCGACTTCCTCAAAGGCCCCATCGCCCTCGTTGTGGAAGAGGAAGTTGCGCACGGTGTCGTTGGTGACGAAGGCGTCGAGCAGGCCGTCTTGGTCGTAGTCGGCGAAGGCGACGCTCATGCCTTTTCCGACGTGAGCGCCAATGCCTGAGGCTCGAGAGACGTCTTCGAATGTCCCGTCGCCTTTGTTGCGGTACAGCGCGTTAGGCAGAGGGTCGAAGTAGGTCGGGCTGCAATAGATCCGCAGATTCGAAGAGCTCTCGCCGCAGAAGCGGTCCAGCTCCGGCGCCCAGCGCAAGTAGTTGACGACGAATAGGTCGAGCCAGCCGTCGTTGTCGTAGTCGAACCAGCCGCCGGCAACCGACCAGACGTCGCTGGCGATGGCGGCCGCGACTTCTTCGAATTTGCCGGCGCCGTCGTTGCGATACAGCGCGTTGCGGTTGACGCCGGCGACGAAGAGATCCACATCAGAGTCGTTGTCGTAGTCGGCTGCCGCGACCCCGATCGAGTAGCCTTCGCCGGTCAAGCCCGCCTCGGAGGTGACGTCGCTGAACTTCATGTCACCATCGTTGCGGTAGAGGCGGTTGTAGAACTTCGGGTCGTCTTTGGCCAGCGAAGGGATGGCGGCCCCGTTGGCGAAGAAGATGTCAGTCAGGCCGTCGCCGTTGTAGTCGAACGCCGCGACCCCGCCCGGCACGGACTCGATCATGTACTTGTTTTCGGTGGCGCCGTTTTCGAGGACGAAGTCAATCCCGGCGGCTTCGGCGACGTTCTGAAACTCGATGGCGGGCGGGGTGCCCGACGCAAGAACGCCGGAAAAAAGAACGAGCCCCGCGCCGGCGGCGCGGGGCCCAAACGTCAATGCAATGGAAATCGGCAGGGCCGACGCCCAGTTTAGAACATGAGCTTCAGCGCAACCTGGACCTGCCTCGGCGGCCGGAAGCTTCGATTCACCGTCCCGAAGGCCCCCGCCCCAACGGTAATCTGGCCGCCGCCGTCCGGCAAGCCAAACGTCGGCGTATTCGTGATGTTGAAGAACTCGCCTCGCAGTTGCGCGCGGAACCTCTCGGTGAAGTTGAGGTACTTGCTGAGCGAGATGTCCGCGTTGGTATTGATGCGGTTGCGCAGCGAGCCGAAGTAACGCGGCGCTCGGCCAATCTCGAACTGCCCAGGCGCGGAGAAGGCGTCGGTGTTGAACCAGCGCTCCGGTGTGCGGTTCGAGACCTTGACCGCCTCCTCACTGGTGATGTTGCCCTTCTTGACGGCGTACCCGAAAGCGCCCAGAGTGTTCGGGGCCTTAATGTTGACCGGCACGCCCGAGCCGAACCGCATGGTGCCCGCCACCTGCCAGCCGCCGATCACCATGTCCAACGCCTTCGGCATACTGCCGCCGAGAGCGCGGTCGCGGCCGACGGGCAGCTCCCAAATCAGGTTGGTGACGAAGTCGTGCGGGATGTCGTGTGCGCTGATCGAATAGTCGGCGTTGGGGTCGAATTGATCCCGCAGGCCGTCGCCGACGAACCAGCCCTGGTCTTCAGACGCATTGTCCTGCGCCTTGGACCACTGGTAGCTCGACAGCACCGTCAGCCCTTTCGAGAATCGCTGCGTGAACTTCACGTAGAGAGCGTCGAATCTCGTCGAAGCGCCCTTTTCCGTGCGGGGCGTGTTGACGTTGTTGAAGTGCGGGAACAGCCGCAGCAGCCGATGGAACGGCACAGTGCTGCCGCGGTTCGGCCCGGCGGTCAGGACGCCGGAGAACGGGTTCGGCACGCGGTTGTTCAACGCTTGGCCCATGCTCAGGTACTGCGACGGCACTTGGTTGAAGTTCCGCCCGGAGCCCCAAGAGTACCTGCGGCCCGTGTTGCCGGTATAGCCGATGTCGAAGATCATTCCTCGACCGACCTCGTACTGCAGATCGAGGCTGTAGCTCTGAAGATAGGGCGATGGGTTGTCGTGCCGCCAGGCCTGGATGTTCAAGCCCGTCTGCGTCAGCAACCCGTCGGCGCTGCCCGTGGGCTGCGAGAGGCCGTTCGGGAAGGGGTTGCTCATCAGATTCACGGGGACCGGGCCCTCTGGGTTGAGCACCCAGGGGGTGCTGCGGTCAAACCCCGGCATGCCCGTGATGCCGCCGTCGACGATGGCCTGGGAATACGACAAGCCGTATCCCGTGCGCAGCACCAGCTTGTCGGTGAGCTTGTAGCTCAGGCCGAAGCGCGGCGCAAAGTTTTTCTTGGGCAGCCCTGTAATGTTGCGCAGGTTGGCGTCATTGAAGCGGAATCCGCCGTTTAGGTCGAACCCGGGAACTTGATCGCTGAGCGGATTGGTGGCCGCATAGTCGAAGTAGCCCTGGCGGTTGTAGCGCTCCGTGCGCCCGTACTGCAGCTCGTAGCGCAGACCCAAGACTAGCGTCATCTTGGGAGTCACCCGCCAGGTGTCTTGGCCGTACCAACCCATGTAGACGTTTTGCTTGGCCGGGTCGGCCGACAAGCGCGCCGAGCCGCCGCCGACGCCCAGCAGCAGGGACGCCATCGAATTGCCGACCGTCTCCGAGTTGCCCACCGCGATCGGGCCGGTAGTCGGCCCGCGGTTGAACGACAGCGACTGCGTGCGGCGGTCGAAGAAGTTCTGGCGCTGGAACTCGATGTTGTACCCGAACTTGAGCGAGTGGTTGCCGCTCTCTTTGGCAATGGTGATTCCCCCGGAGTGGGTCCGGCGGATGTTGCCAAAAAAGCGCGTCCGGCCGACACTCAGGTAGTTGCCGATGTTGTACTGCCCGAGGTCTTGGTTCTCGAACTGGCTGGCGTAACCCGAGGAATAGCCCAGGTCTTCCAGACCCACCCCTTCGGACTGGCTAATCAAATTCGCCGTGCGATGGCCGCCTCCCGAGCCCGCGTGGAAGTTGATCACCAAGGTCGGGCTCGCGATGTAGGTGTTGTTCACACTGACGCTGTAGAACGGCTGGTCGTTTTGGAAGCCCGAGTCCGCCGCGTTGTTGAAGAAGCGAGCTCCATTGTTGGTCAATAGCGTCCGGCTCGCTCGGATGAACATGCTGTACTTCGACGTCGGAGCATAGTCGATCCGTCCGTCATAGCGATCCTGCTCGAGCTTTGCCGGCGCCGTTTTGAAGAAGTTCAGCGCGTTGGTCACCGGAACGCCGGCGACGTTCGCAGTCGGGAGGAAGCCGACCAGGTTTCTGGCGATCGGGTCCTCTCGCGACGCCGGGATCGCGTTGCCCGGGAAGGGATCGCGAATGAAGCCGTCTCCGTCGGGATTCGTCCTCGTGCTGAACGTGTCGTAGATCTCTTGCAGCGACTCGTTGCGGTTGCGGCTCTCGGAGAAATCGCCCTGACGTTCCAGCTCAGTCGGCACGGTCGCGGCGAACGAGGACGCCGCGGGCTGGCGCATCGATTCCAAGCCGAATTGGAAGTGGAGTCTCTTCTGCTTCGATATCGGGCCCGACACGTTCAGGCCGTACTGGTTGCGCTTGAACTCGGGCTTGGGGTTACCGGCCCGGTTGCGCCGCCACTCGTTGGCGTCGAGGTTGTCGTTGCGGTGGAACAAGAAGAAGTTGCCGTGGAATTGCTCGCTGCCGCCCTTGGTAATGATGCTCACCACGCCGTTGCCGACGCGGCCGTACTGCGCGTCGTAGGTATTGCGCGAGATGTTCATCTCTTGCACCGAATCGACCGACGGGGTGCCGAAATTCGCGCCCCAGTCGCCCGCGCCGCCTTTGTTGGCGACGCCGTCGATGGTGATCGTATTGGAGGCCTCGCGTCCGCCGTTCATCGAGAACAGCGCCATTTCTTGGTCGTTGAAGCGGTCCGAAACCGCTCGCCGTCCGCTGTTCTGGAACGATGACGTCACGCCGGCATGGGCGTGAACGAGCAGAAGCGGGTTGCGGAAGTTGAGCGGCAGCTCGGTGATCTCTTCGCTGTTGAGGTTGCTGGTTTGGTTGGCCGATTGTGTGTCGAGCATCACGGCCTGAGCGGTGACTTCGACCGTCTCGGTGACGTCGCCCAACTCGAGCGAGGCGTTGATCTCGGCGTCCTGGCTGCCTTGCAGGCGGATGTTCGACTGCACGAAGCGCTTGAAGCCGGCGGTCTCGACAGCGAGCTCGTAGTTGCCGGGTTTGAGCTGAGGCATGGTGAAGCGGCCAACAGCGCCGGTCGAGGTCACACGCTCCTCGCCGGTGTCGGAATTGGTTAGTGTGACGTCAGCGGCGGGGATGACCGCGCCGCCGGGATCGGTGACCAGCCCCGTGAGGCTGGCGAAGGTGACTTGAGCGTAGCTATGCGCCACGCCGAATGCGATCAGGAGCGAAAGAGCTAGAAAGACCTTTGCGAAACGGCAGCATTGCATGAGTCGACGAACCTCCTTGACAGACCGATCACAGTAATCGAAGATCTGTAATCGATTAGCCGATCATAGTCGATATGCATAGGTCAGTCAACCGATGTCAAGGCGAGAAGGCGAGGCGCCACTGCGAGACGGCTGCGGGGGGGGCGCGCGACAAATTTGTGACTGCCGGCGGCGCTTGGCCGAACAATTGAACAGCCCAGCACCTAGGTAACACTTTTCCCCAACCACATAGGTAACAGTTTAAGGGTTGAACCAAGAGAAGGTTCTTTGCACGAAATCCTTCCCGGAAACGCTCGGGGGGCGCCGGGGGAGCGAGCCCGTAGGGCGAGCGGAGGAGGCGCCCCCCGAGCGTTTCCGCCGCAGTCGGTGCTCCCCCCTGCCCGGCCGCGGGCCCTCGAATAGGCTACGCTCGAGCCAGTCCAGCTCCAGCGGCCCAAACCAGACCGCCCAGCCGTGCTCATGCTCTTCCAGGCCCACCGTCTCGCCCGCCAAGGTCTCGCTGAGAAACAACTGACGCCCCAGCAACCCAATGTCGCCCTTGCTCTGCACTCGCCGCGGCAGCATCCGATCCGGATACTCCAGCTCCGGCAAGCGCTCCGGATACGGCCTCCACGACGGCTGATACACGCTCGCCGGCGTTGCCATCGCTAGCGACTCGTGCGGACGCTCCTGGTTGTAGATCTGCCGAAAACGATCGAACGCCCGCTGTTGCGCTCGCAAGTTGCGCTCCGGCGGCGTCGCCGTCTCGGCCTTGAGCGTCCGATGCATGCGCTCATGACGCCCGTTTTGCTCAGGGTGTCCGGGGTCGATTCGCTGCAGTTGAATCCCGAGCCGGATCCACCACACGCTGAGCCGCGAAAGCCCCGCCAAGCCCGTCGAGGCGAACGGCGGACCGTTATCGGAAAGGATCCTCGTGGGCAGGCCGTACTCCCGGAAAGTCGCTTCCATCAGCGGCCGCACGTGCGCCGTGTCGCTGCGCGCGACCCTTTGACAACGCAACAGATAGCGGCTCGCCGTATCGGAAATCGTCAGCGGATCGCAGCGTTTGCCGTCGCCGGTGTCGAACCAACCCTTGAAATCGATCGCCCAAACTTGGTTGGGCGCCTTGGCGCTGGTGAGCTTACTGGAAGGCGTGGCGTGGCGCCGGCGCTTACCGGGGTGGGTGAGTCCGTGGCGTTTCAGCAGCGCCCCGATAGTGGAGTGCGCCGGCCAATTGATGTCAGGGTTGGTGCGCTCGAGTCGCGCTTTGAGCTTGTCTTCGCCCCAAGTGGGATAGCGCGCCCGCAAGGCCAGGATCTCTCGCTCGATCTCGGCGGGAAAGGCTTGCGCTTGCCGTTTGGGCGCTTTGGATTGATCGGCCAATCCGGCGACGCCTTGTTGGGCGTAGCGATCGAGCCATTTGTAGCCGGTCTTGCGGCTGACGCCGAAGCGCCGACAGACGGCGGCCATGGCATCCTCCCGGGTTAGAACCTCTTGAACGAATCGCAATCTTTCGTCTTGCACACGGGTCTCCTTCCATCCCAAAACAAAAGTCCTCCTTTTGTTCTAGGATGCCAATGTGTTACCCATGTGATCGGGGAATTGTGTTACCTATCTGCCCGGGCTATTGGAGTGAACCCTAAAAATGAGACATTGAAATTCGGGACGAATTTCAGCGAATGGAAAGGAGTCCAGGATGGAAAGTCTCAAGCCGCGCAAGCCGCGGGAGTTCACGGTGGAGTTCAAGGAAGCCGCCGCCAGGCGGCTCCTAGCCGGCCAGAGCGGCACAGCGCTAAGCCGCGAGTTGGACGTCAAGCGCAGCCTGCTGTACCGCTGGCGGGACGCCTATCGCCAGGAAGGCGTCAACGGCTTGAGCCGGCGGCGAGGCCGGCCGAAACCCGGCCGCTCGGCGCCGCCCAAGATCCCTCGCGATCCGCGCGACGAACGCATCGCAGAGCTCGAACGACTGCTCGGCAAACAAGCCGCAGAGCTCGATTTTTTCGGACAAGCCTTTCGCGCCTTGAACCTCGCAGCCCCGACCAACGACGCCGGTGGCGCGAGCGGATCTACTCCATCGTCGAGCAGATCAGCGCCAAAGGCTCGCTCAGCGTCGAACACGCCTGCGAGCTCGGACGCGTGAATCGCGCCGGGTTCTATCGCCGGCTCGCCGTGTCGTCGCCCGCCGAGTGCGACATGGAATTGCGTGACCGCATGCAGCGGATTTCGCTCGAGAATCGTCGTTACGGCTACCGCCGCGTGACGGCCGAGCTGCGCCGCCAAGGCTTCCTCGTCAATCACAAAAAGGTCCTGCGGATGATGCGTAAGGACAACTTGCTGGCGGTACTCAAGCGGCGCTTCGTGCTAACAACGGATTCGAACCACTTCTTACCTGTTTATCCGAATCTAGCGGCGCACCTGAATGTGGACGGCGTCGATCAGTTGTGGCAATCCGATATCACCTACATTCGCTTGCGCGAGGCGTTCGTCTACCTCGCCGTGGTGTTGGACGCCTACTCGCGACGCGTGGTCGGCTGGCGGCTGGGGACGACGCTCAAAGCTGAGCTGGCTGTAGGGGCGTTGCGCGATGCGCTCGAGCTCAGACGCCCTGCCGCGGGGTGGATGCATCATTCCGACCAAGGCGTACAGTACGCTTCGAGCGCCTATGTCGAGCTGCTGGAGCAGCACGGCGCGATCATCTCGATGAGCCGCCGCGGCAACCCCTACGACAACGCGCGGGCGGAGAGTTTCATGAAGACGTTGAAGGCGGAGGAGGTTTGGTTGCAGCGTTATCGCACGCTTGACGAGGCGCGCGCATCGATCGGCGAGTTCATTGATGAGATCTACAACCAACGCCGGCTGCATTCGGCGTTGGGATATCGTCCGCCGGCGGAGTTTGAAGCGCTGGCGCGGCCGGCGGCAACAGCAGCGAGGAATCCGAAGTATGAGTTTTGAGAGGCATAGGCAAATCTATCAATCCGATGGGCCCTGGGCGGGCAGGGAGACATCGCCGGCGTTGGAGAAGCCGGGAGCGACCTTGGCGGGTTGCTCTCCAGCAGAGCCCGCTTCCGCTTCCCCGGCTAGGACCAGCGTGCGACGATACAGCGAAGAAGGCAAGCGTTTTGCGGTGAATCGTAACCTGTCCCGATTTCGACTGTCTCACGCTTGGGGTTCACTCCAGGCATCTAGAGTGGACAGTACCAATTTGGCTGCACATAGGCAAACCGCGGGTGCGGTGCGCGATGAGCCCTGGCCTGGGCCTAGCCGACCGAACCTTGCGCCTTCGGCCCGTGTGGCCCGCAACCTGTCCCTGCTCAAGGAGTCTCAGGAGTTCGGGGAAGACCCGCGCCCCCGTGAGCCCGGAACGCAAGTGACGGGTACGGTGTTCGCGTGGTGGTCATGCGTACCCGTCACTTGCGTTCCGGGCTCACGGGGGCGCTGAAAGATGCGGGACAGGGACAGAATTAAGTACCAAGAAAACGAGAGCAACCCGACTTGCGGCTTAGCGGTGAACATCAAAGTTCGCCCGCCCGCGTGGCTGAGACCGCGCGACTTACGGATCCGGGAACACGGGCGTCACAGCTCAGCCATCACGGCGTCGGCGCTCTGCTTGGCGGCTTGGCAGACTTCGGCGACCGGGCGGCCCCACCATTTGGGCGAGAACAGCTCGACCATCACCTTGCCGTTGTAACCCCGGCCCGAGAGGCGACGCAGCATCTCGGCCAAGGGGATCTCGCCTTCGCCGGGCATCAGGCGGTCGGCGTCGCCGAGAAGCTCGCGGGGTTTGCCGGGCGCGACATCGTTGAGATGGAAGTTGAAGACTTCGCCTTCGCCGACATCGTCAAAATCCAGCATTTTGCCGCGGCCGGCCCAGACGTGGAACGCGTCGACGGTGATGTTGAGGTTGGGGTGGGCGACTTGGCGGGTCATCCAGAGCGCCGAGGGCAGGGTCGAGAGGAAGGTCGAGAACTTCATGAACTCGATGACGATCACAATTCCGTAGCCCTTGGCGAACTCCGCGGCGGCGCGATAGTTGTCGACGGCCTGCTTGTAATGGTCCAAGGTGACCTTGGGATCGCGGACGACGCAGGCGCAATTGCTGAGCTTGAGCCCGAGCGTGGCGGTCTTTTCGACGTTGCGCTTGAAGGCGTCGAGGCGCTGGGGTTGGCGGGCGTCGGGAAAGCCGAGTGACGGCGCGTGTTGCGAGCCAAGCGGTTCGAGAGCGTTGTCTTCGAGCATCTTCTTGACGTCGGCGATCGAATATTGCGACTGGTCGTTGATCTTGCTCTGGCGCAACTCGACGTGCTTGAAGCCAGCCTTCGCGATGGCTTCGGAGTCCTCGCGAATCGTGGACTCGCACTTCCAAAGCGTGGCTTGGTGCATGCCGACTTCCAGGCCGCCGCCGGCGGCGGTAGCGAGTGGAGCGGCCGCGAGCGGTGCGGCGGCGGCCAGAGGCGAAACCGCGGCGCCGGTAAGAAGGGTTCGTCGCGTCATCGGGATGCTCCGGCCTTCTTGAGGTAGGCGACGGCGGCGTTCTTACAGGTTCGCGAGGTTTCGTAGGGGTCCTCGGTCGCCCAGCTGTCAATTTGAAACCAGCCCTTGAACCCGCCTTCGTGCAGGATCTTGAGTTGTAATTCGATGTCGTACTTTCCGACTCCGCAGGGCAGGTGTTTGGAGGTGCCCGGACGTCCGTCGGGGGTCGGGCGGAGCGTCGAGTCCCCGTCGCAGAACTGGATGTAGCCAATGCGATCGACGCCGATCTCTCGCAGCAGGTCTTCGGGTTTGCCCTTGGCGCCGCCAAGAACGTCGAAATGGCTGGGGTCGAAGATTGCTTTGAACTCCTTCATATCTACCGCGGCGAAGAGCTTGTGGTAGCGGGCGGCGCTGTTGATCAGCAGCGGCGGCTCGCCTTCGATCGCCATGAAGATGCCTTGGTCGAGGGCGTACCGGGCCGCCGGTTTGATGACGGCGGCAAAGCGCTCGATCAGCTCGTCCTCTGCGAGCCCCCCGGCACGGCCGCCTTGCCACAGGCCCATCGCATCGCAGCCCAGCTTGAGCGCTAGATCAACGTAGGACTTTAATGCGTCTGTGTACTTTTTCTGTTCGGCGCTGTCGGCCGAGAGCGGGTTGACTCCGCGGGGACCGCCGGCCTGAATCGAGAAGATTTGCAGCCCGTAGTCCTCCACTTTCTTGCGCATGGCCCGTATGCCGGCTTCATCGCCCGGTTCGGGGTAGCCCTCTCGCCAGTTTCGCCAGGCCTCGATCCCCTGGAACCCCTCGTCGCGTGTGAACTTGAGGATCTCGTCGTAATCGTATTTCTTGCCGTGGTATTGCTCCGACGAACCGAAACCGTTGAGCCCGGTGGCGAGCTTCCAGGGCGGGGAAGCCGCGCGGGCCGCGACCGAGGCGGCCAGCCCGGCGGCGGCTAGGAAAGACCTTCGTGACTGCATCGCTCGTCTCCTTGAGAGGATTCTACTACTTACTCGCGTGGAGGAGGGCGGCTCGTCTCAGAAGGGGAGCTTGTAAGTCAGAAATGTTCTATGTGGAACGTTGTGCTGGGGTCCACGACATATTCGTACCGATCTCGATGAGACATGGCAGCATTCCGCGGGGCGGCAGCCACCGGAGCCGCGACCGGGAGGGAGCGGTTGTTGGAGTACGCAACAACCGCTCCCTCCCGGTCGCGGCTCCGGTAACGCCGCCCGCCCGAGCTTCTGCTTCCAGCTCGGCCGTGGCGCGCCTTTGGCGCTCCGCGGCAATCTGAGCATCCTCCAGCGTTCAGACCGGCGTGAAACGATTGCGGTTACGCTTTGAAGTAACTCTCATGTCGCGCACCCGTTGTGCCGGCGGCTCCGCCATGCCGGCCGCCGCCCTGCTAGACTGACCACGTGGACCAGGACAAGCTCGACCGCACGATCCAGTTCATTCTCGACGCCCAGGCCAAGACCGAGGTGGACTTCGCGAGTATGCGAGAGTTCCAGGTCAAGACCGAAGCAGACTTCGCGAGTATGCGACAGTTCCAGACCAAGGTGGAAGCAGACTTTGCAGAGCTACGCGAAGCCCAGTCCAAAACGGACTCAACTGTGGCTAAGTTGGCTGAAGAGCATGACAAGCTGCGCATCGAGGTTCGTCACGTCAACAAATCGATTCTGGACCTGACCGGCGTCGTCGGAAACCTAGCGACGATGATTAGCGCCATCGCCAACCAGACCAGCCCCAACGGCAACCCCTGACCATGTGGGGCACGGCCGCGCCGTGCCGAGGGCGTGCGCCACACCGACGTCAGGCGACTGCTACTTGCCGTGTGTGACCTATACTCTAGGCGGCCCTCCGCCCGCCTGCAAGGCGGAACCGGGCCGATAGGAGGATTTGACCATGCCGGTTCGCGCGTCGGCCCTTCTCGCGGTTATGGCTCTGATGGCTGGGCGCCCAACTCTTCTCCCGGCGGAGCGCCAAACGCCGATCTACGTCTACTTCTCGCACCATATCGACGACGGCCGGCGCGATGTGACTTCGACCGAGCCGATTGCCTCCACGCCGGCGGTCCGCTGGATGATGGAGACCTATGAGAAGCATGGGATCAAGGCTCAGTTGGGCTTTGTAGGCTCGGTCTTGCAGTTGATCGACTTCGACGACCCCAAGGTGACGGCCGCGATCAAACGGTTGAAGATGCCGGTGGGTTATCACCCGGGCTCCGGGCATCGCGAGCCGTGCCAGGTTGGCCGGGCGGTCTATGTCCCCACGAAAGGCCGCGACGACCTCGAAGCGCGGGCAAAGAATCTCGAGATCTTGTGGAACTTCGAGACCAAGACGCTGATTCCGAAATGGCGTCCCGCCGGCGACGGGAAGATCTCAGACGACAACCCGCAGTACGGCGAGCTGATGCCGGCTGGAGAGTTGACCAAGTACAACCTGCCGGACAGCGAGACCTGGCGCTACGGCGGCTGGATGGCGATCGAGAAGGTTCTCAACATCTCCCCGATGGATACGGACGCCGGTGGGGCCGGGCTGCTCTACGAGATGCTCGGCGTGCGCTCCTTCGACTACAACTGGGGACCGCTCGACTACTCCAAGGCCATCATGCTGCCCCGCATGGCGGAGGCGGAGATCTTTGCCGGCCGTCCGCCGTTGAAGCTTTATGGCAAGCGCTTCGGAGAGGACGTGCCGCGCCGCCCCAGCCCTCAGGAGTGGTTGGAGGCGCTGGCTTCCAGTCTTCCCGACGATCGGCCCTATGTCCAGCGGGTCTTCACGCACGCGGCGGCGCTGGCCGGCCCCAACCGCAAGTCTTGGGAAGACCTGATTGTCTTTCTCAAGGAACATCCCGAGGACTTCCAGATCATCTGGCCGGACTGGGACGCGGCGCAGTGGGAACCCGCGAACAGCGCCGAGTCGTTCTACCGGAAGACCTACTCGATGAGCATGGCCGAGCTCCGGGACGCTCCCGCGCCGATTGACAAGCTGATGGCCGACCGGCGTCCCATGCGTGGGATCGACCCCGCTCCTGGGCCAGGGGCTTCGGCGCGCGGCACGCTCCCGAAGCCGCAACCACGCCGGACCCAGACCATCACGATGGACGCAGCTGAGCTGGAGGAACTCACCGGCGCCGTGCTGGGCCATTTCCCGCAGCCCGACCACGACGCGGACTACGGCGGCTTGCCGCGTTACCTCGAGTTGTCAGGAGGGCGCATGGTGAGCGTAGCGGACGCCTACCAAGCGCTGGCGCGCGCGATCGTCCACTGGGGTCACGAGCACAAGCTGCCGGCTTCGGTGGAGCTGCCGCCGGTTCGGGGGCCGATCGATTACCCGGCGGTGGATGTCGGCGTTGAACCTCAATACGACCCCGCGAAGACTCGCACCGGCTACACCCCGCGGGAGACGCCACAGGAGAAGTTTCCTGATCCGGAGCCGGTATGGAAGCAAGGACTGCCGATGCAGTCGGCGGGGAATCACCTGTGCTGGCCGGCGCGAGCGTTGGTCGAGGGAGACGACGTCCTGCATGCGGCCTGGCTTGCGCTCAAGACGATCGATGGACAAGGGCACATTCCGGCCTCGTCGCCGGTTTACGTGATCGCGCAGCACTCCCCTGGGACGGGCCGTAGCAATTCGCAGTTCACGAAGGTGTGGGCGAATGCCGCGGAGCTACTGCCGGCGATGGCTCAGGTCTATTTGTCGATCGTCCGGCACCGGCCGCCAATGGCGGAGCATAGCCCGGCGGCTTATATGATCGGGACGAAGATTACCCCGGACATCCGTCAGATGCTTGCTGTACCTTACTCGCCGATGTCTAAAAATGGGGGTTTTCACGTCCACTCGCTCAAGCATGAGGGGTTCGTATGGCGAGAGGCGCTCACACCGGAGCAACTCGACGCCGCTTGGAACTACCTCCCTGCAGGCCCATGACGTGGCGCGCGGCCGTGCCGTGCCGCTTTGCGCCCTCGGCGCAAGGCTCGGGTCTGAGAAGCTTGGGGCATTCCACAAGATCCTAAGCGGTACACTCGATCGAGCTCCGAGGCGGGCCTGAGGCGCTGTCCGCCACGCCTTTGATCGTGATCCATCTGTTTCTTCGGGCGGAGAATACTCGTGACGACCGCGCACGGTACACTTTGGCGAATGGTTGCGATTTTCGGAGAACTCTTTCACCATCAGGCGCATGCCGACGCGTCGTTGCTCATGGCGATCAAGCGACACCAGGCGGCCTCGAACGATCAAGAATTGCGGAAGCTCTTTCATCACATTCTGGTAGCGCATCGCTTCTTTATTCACCTCTGCCAAGGACTCCCATTCTCAGTCGAAGCTGAGAACATCGTTCCCGCCACTCTCGATGAGATCGTCGCGGGGTTCCAAGCTACGCAAGTGCAGGAACTGGTCTGGCTCGATCAACTCGAGGCGTCTGACCTTGCACGAGTATTGGAGACTCAATACATTCCGGGCGGGCAAGCTACCGTAGGCGAAGCCCTCACACAAGTGTGCCTGCACAGCCACGGGCACCGCGCTCAGTGCGCCACGCGACTCCGAATGCTGGGGGGCGAACCGCCACTGACGGACTACATTTTTTGGGTGAAAGATCGACCGTATCCAGCCTGGGTTTGAGTGTTTTTCATCGAGAAAGTCGCGAGATGTCGCGCATTGTAGAGCCACCCAAGGCATGGACCAAAAGGAGCCCTTCTCGCCCGACTGTAATCCGCCGCCCGCCGTAGCTTCCGCGATTGGGGATCGTCGGAAGTATGGAGTTCTAGGGCACAAGCATCCTCATAGATCCTTCAGCCCTTGTTGCTACCATCACGACGGCGAGGTTTAACGGTGCTTATACGGTCATTCCTCAGGCGCCTGTCTTTGGCAGCAGCTTTCGCTTCAGCGGCGGCGGGGCAGTCTGTGGATACGGCGTTGTTTGGTGCCTTCGGAGGCGTATCTGGAGAGGGTGCTAGTACGGCGGCTGGGGGAGTAGGCGCCTCGGTGCGGCTACCCAGCTCTAGTGGCCACGCAATTCAGGGTTCGTACTTCTTCACCAAGCTCGACGGCGCGGTCTTTGACACGCACTTCGTGACAGCGAGCTACGTGCGGCAAGCGAAGGCGGGCCGTGCTCGCCCGTTCTTGCAAGCGGGAGCCGGCGTCGAGATCCGGCGATTGGATCTAAGCAGGTTCGACATCCCCCCTGAGGCGTCCGGACGAGTGTCCGCGACGAGAACGGATTTTGCCCTCACCATCGGCGGGGGAGCGTCCATCTCGTTAGGCAAACGATTTTTCATCCGCCCCCAGCTCCGTGCCTATCTGGTAGTCGGGCCGAACCTTGTGCTACTGCCCGGCGTAGCCATAGGCTGGCGGCACGGTTCTAAGTAGACTTCCGCGATTGGGGATTCGCGGAAGTCACGAGGATTCTGTACAAAATCAAGCGCCCGGCCGTGCCAATTCGCGAGGCTGGCCGGATGACTGGTCGGCTTCTGCTAAGTCGCGGAACGTCTCAAGAAAATGTTCGACAAGATCGACGCCTAGGTCCCCGTAACCCAGCGACTCCTCTTCTCCAATCCAAGACGGCGACCTGCGCTGTGATCAGGCCGCCCAATCCTGACCCCTAATGAAAGCCTCGCGGTGATCTCAATATTTGGGGCCGACGAAGGTTTGGGCGAACGCCGCGGAACTCTTGCCGGCACAGTAAAAGTGGGTTCGATTGGGTTCGATTGGTTCGATTGGGTTCGTCTTGGGGCGCTTCGTTGGGGCTGCTAGACTAGCCACGTGGACCAAGGGCAGGTTGAGAGAACCATCGAGTTCATCCTCGGCGTCCAGGCGAGGACCGATGTCCGTATTGAGAAGCTGACCGAAGAGAACACCAGAGTCACGAAAGCGATCGACGACTTAACGAATATCGTCGCCGGCCTGACTACCGTGGCCGAGTCGCATGCCGGTCGGTTCGACGCTCTGACGACCACGGCCGAGTCCCAGGCCGATCGGATCGAGGCACTTGATGCGCGCGTGGACAACCTGGGGGCGATGATCGAAAAGTGGATCCGCAACCAGGGCGGCTCTAACGGCAATCGTTAGCGGACGTGGCGCCGGCTCGCGATTCGTCCTGAGGCAGCGCTCGCATTGGCCGCGATCTTTAAGCCTGCCTCGACAAGAATGTCGAGCCGGCAAGCGTGGAGGCTCGCGCCACGTCCGCTGTACAATACTTGCGTGTCTGTGCGCGCGGTTTGCTTGACAGGTTTTGTCGCGGCCATGGCGATGGCGGTTCCTGAAGGCGATGCGGTTCGCATCCAGTTTCTTGGCACCGGTCATCCGGACATCTCAGCCGATAAGCCGCGCATGCAATCCGCGATCGCGGTTGATGTCGGCGGCGACCGCTGGCTACTCGACGTCGGGGCGGGCTCGGTCGCTCGGATGTTCGACTATGGGAAGGCGCCGGAGAGCATCGACCATCTGTTTGTCTCGCACTTGCACCTCGATCACACGCTCGACCTTGACGCCTTTTTGTGGCTGTGGCGAACCGGCTCGAGCCATGAGGAGTCGCCCGGCGATCTCAATATTTGGGGGCCGGACGGGCTGGGAGACATGATGGCCGGTTACTACAACGTCGCCTACGCGGCCGACGGGCGTGGCCGGGGTCTTCTGCGGGCCCCCACGATCAGGCGCAAGATGAACCGAGAGGCGGGCGTTTTCGACAGCGGCGACTACCGGGTGTCGTTTCAGGAAGTCCGGCACGCGCGCCAGATGGACTGTTGGGCGGTCAAGTTCGAAACGCCGCGGGGGACGCTGGTCTATTCAGGCGACCTAGGTTCGGGGCCCGATTCGACGGCTGCCGACAATGGCGAGTTTTTGGAGTTTGCCAAGGGGGCGGACCTGCTGATCGTCGATACGCTGCACCTGGTTCCCGACGAGCTAGGCAAACTGGTCGAGTCAATCGCCCCAAAACGGGTTGTGTTTTCCCACCTTGCCGAGAGGACCGGACCGCAGCCGGTTTTTCGCGGCTATGATCTGCCGAAGACGCTTCGGCTGGCGGCCGAGCACGCCGAAGAAGTCATTGTTGCCGAGGACGGGATGGAGTTGGGGCTGTAGTGCATAACACGTCGATCCTGCGTGCATCCGGCGCCGCCTGTTTTGCCGCCGCGCTAGCGTTCGCCTTGCCGGTCCCCGATTCGGTCCGGATCCAGTTTCAGGGGACCGGGCATCCCAACATCGCTTCCGCCCGGCCCCGCATGCAGTCGTCCGTGACCGTGGACGTTGCCGGCGAGCGATGGTTGCTCGACGCCGGCGCCGGGGCGGTTGCGCGTCTCTATGAAAACGGCAAGGCGCCGGACACTCTGCGCCACATCTTCGTCTCGCACCTGCACTACGACCATTGCGTCGACCTCGATGCGGTGATCTGGCAGTGGCGGTCGCTGGGTTCCGGACCGTTGGGTCGTCGCGGGAAAGACGCTGGGCGGCGCCTGAACCTGTGGGGGCCAGACGGGCTCGAAGAGATGCTCTCGGACCTCTACAACCGCGCCTACAAGGTCGACGGGCGCGGCAAGGCCTTGCTGACCAATCCCGCGATTGAGCGAAACACGAACCGCGAGGCCGGAGGGTTTGAGGCTGAGGGTTACAACGTCTCGTTTACCGAGGTCGTTCATGGCGAAGGGGCGATGGATTCTTGGGCGATCCGGTTCGAGACGCCAAAAGGAGTGCTGGTGTACTCGGGCGACATCGGCAGTCCCCGTCACCTGGAGGCGCGAGAGCAGCAGGGTTTGATCGAGCTTGCAAAGGGCGCGGACATGCTGGTGCTCGACACGCTTCACCTGCCGCCTGAAGAGCTCGAGAAGAGCGTCGAGGCTACGGGTGCGAAGACGGTGGTGTTCACGCATCTGACGGAGCGTCCGATCGGCTTCGCCCGCTATTACGACTTGGATAAAACCGTGAGCCTCGCCGAGCGTCACGCCGAACGCGTGGTCGTCGCGCAGGATGGATTGGAGTTGGAGCTGTGACGAGGGGGGATGAAGACCGGCAACCCGGAGCCGCGACCGGAAGGGAGCGGTTGCCTGAGTGGGCGACATCGCTAGCCTACTCGGTCAACCGCTCCCTTCCGGTCGCGGCTCCGGGTCGGCTCTCCGCGTTCGTTCTTGCGATTGTCTGCGCCGGCGCGGCCGGCGGTCAGCCTAAGATCGCGGTCAATTTCAATATCCATCTCGACCCCGGCGGCCGCCCAAACGCCGAAGCCATGAAGGCGGAGCTGGCCCGCCGCCGCGACAACCTCGTCTGGCTGGCCGGATTCCTGCGGACGATCGGCGAGGAGAAACGGCCGGTTCTCGACATCCAGATGGGCGGCGAGCATGCGGAATTCTACCTCCAAGACGAAGCGGGTTTCGAGCTGCTCAAGGGGCTTTGGGAAGAAGGCCACCTGATCGGCACTCACATGCACCGCCAGACCTACCTCGGCGAACCGCATCGCTGGGGCAACGTGGCGCCGTCGAGGCCCCTCAAGCGGCCGGAGGTCCCCGAGGGCGAGCTGCTCACGCCGGGTATCCTGCCGGAAAGCAATAGTCTCGACGAGATTCGTGAGCAGTGGCGGCTGCACTACCAGTTCACCGACAAGCTGATTGGCAGACTCATCGGCTCGAGCGACCTCAACGAGATCCGAAAATACAACAACCACGGCAACAACCACATGCCGAACAGTTGGGAGTCCGCCGAGAACCTGTTCAAGGACTTTCGGCTAACGGTGCAGACCGGAGGGCGCAATGAAGTCTTCAACATGCTCTTCGACCACGACGTATTCAACCCCTGGCGGCCCAGCGAGCAGCACGCGCTCATTGAAGACTTGACGAACCACGACTACGTTTGCGTCCCCCAGCTGGCGGTCGTCGGCAACATCAGCGCGCATTTCGGCGTGATGCAAGACCTTTCGCTCGAAGCCATGCAGCGGCGCTTCTTGCAGATCGTCGCTGAGCGGCGCGAGCAACAGCGACAAGGCTTGCCGCCGAAGATCTGGAACTTCGGCTGGACCATGCACTCCGGCGACCTTAACCCCGAAGACGGCCCGCCTCGACGCACCCGCCGGGGAACCCCTCGCCATTCGCGCCGCCCTCAGATCGTCGAGCTTGTGAGGTGGATCAACGAGAACTTCGAGGGCGAGGTCGCTTGGAAGACCTCCAACCAAGTCGCCGCGGACTTCTATGGGTGGGAGCGTGAGCATCCCAGTGAATCATCCTTCCACTACCCGCACCGCAAGGTCGTTTGGGACGACTACCCCTACGCCTTACGAGGAGCGGCTCAGGCGTTGATGGGCTCACACTTCGTAGGACAAGTGGAGGACCTTCCAGATGAGATCAAGCTCTATGAGCTGGTGCGCGTCCAGAAGGGCTCCGAGTGGGTAGAGGACGAGCGCGGACTGCCCGTGGCCCGTAAGTCCGGAGAACCCGAAATGCCGGGCGACACAACGAGACTCCTGTTTGGTTGGTCGGAGGCGGCAGTCCAGGAGGTGAACCTCAGCCGCTACGGATCGGACTCCTTGACTCTCATCGAGGGAGCGTCGGGCGAACGCCGAGCGGTCGGGGCCGCACGCGTCCCCATCGGGCCGACGCCGGTTGTGGCGGTTGTGTCCAGTAGTGTTGTCGGACCGCGGTGAGCTGAGTTTCATCCTGCCGCGCGTCCGAGTTGGATGCCAAGATAGGTCGCTAGCGTCTGCGCGCCGGCTTGATCGTCCAACGCGCGGGGTCTGCTTCGACGCGCCGGAGCTCGGGCACGCGAAACTCCCCGCTCTCCCCAAGCAAAACGCGGGCCGCGGCAAATAAGTACGACTCGAGGGGCCTTTCACGCCCCGCGATCTCGACGGAAGCCGGCAGCGCATCCGGTCGGCCGGGTTGATCGAGCTGTGAGGTCAATCGCTTGGCCGCCAAACGCACGTCCGTGGCGGAAACGTCGAACCCGCCCGGAGCCGCCGAAGCCTGAATCGGGCCAAGCATCGTTTTCACGGCGAATTCACCGGAGTCGCCGCCGATCGCCCGCGTGATCGCCTGGACAGCGTCGGAAAGCGAGAGCGCATCTTCGCCGCCGCCGCTCGAGACTGTGAGGAACTCGGGCGGGAAGTCCTGCGCCTCGACCAAGCCCCGTGCAGCCGCCTCGACCGTAGCGCGATCGAACGTACGTTCCAGATCGTCACGTAACATCTCCAACAGGTCAGCCGTTGTCACGACCCGCACCCGAGGGTCGCCCGCCGCAAACGCCACCAGCTCCTCCCACCATTGCCAGATCTTCTCGGTGTCCGCCGCCTTCTTCGGCGGCGCCCCCGGTGTGCCTTCAATGTCAAACGGCGGCGTGCGGGTCGTGCGGCGTGTGCGGTCCTCGTAATAGATGGCGTTGAACGAGCTGCCGATCTTGTACCAGTCGTCTTCGTGAATCAGCGAGGTGATATAGGTGATCCGATCGGTTTGCATCTCTCCCAGCTTGCGCTCGAGGTACTTTGCCGGCCGGTGCTGCCGCGATTCCGGGTCGTTGATCGCGTTCCACCAAAACGAACCCGACTCCTCCCCGGCCCCCACCCCGCGGGGCAGCACGTTCTTCTTCGCCCTGCGCTGCCGGGAGTTCATCGGAACCCTGACAATGCTGAAGTCCGACGGCCGCGCCAACAGACCCTGCCACCAAAGCAGCGGGTACTCCTGTTCGCCTTGGCTGTGGAAAGCGACCACCGACCGAGCGCCCATCATCCGCAGCACTTGCCGGTCGATCGCCATCAGATGCGGCGGCGCGGTTCCGGCTCCGAGGACAAGCGGCGGCCGCCCAGCGCGTTTCTCAGCGCCACGAAACCCGCCCGGTCGCCCCGCGACGGTATTGCCGGTCCGCAGGTCCAGCTCCTCGGACTCCAGCCTTTCGAACGCGAGAAACGCATCCTCGGGGCTCATGCCGATGATTTCTTGTAGCCGCTCGTGCTTGTAGAACGTCGGATGCGGCGGACGGTGATGGTAGCCCAACCCCATGCCGAGCTCGTTCAGCTCTTCGATGGTTCCTGGCGCGCCTTGCTCCCAGGCGCGATAGAGCGGACCGGTAGCGTAGAAGTCAGCTTTCAATCCGTGCTTAGCGAGAAATCTAGCGGCCCGCAACACCACCGCGCTGCTGAGGTCAGGGTCGACCCAATCGTGGCAGTTGATCGCGAAGTTCAAGTAGACGAAGGCATCGCCCGACTTTTCACGCTGCTGCTCGGCTAGCGTCGCCCCTTGAAGAGCGGCCGACGCAACGCACAGAAAACCAAGCAGCCGGCACGCCGTCCCAACTGGGGGATCCATGGCACGCATTGTAGTCCCTTTGGGACGGGTGCAATACGCATGCCCGACCCGCGGCAATGCAAACCCGCTAGTGGGAGTCGACCGAGTCTATTCGTTTCCGCTGTTCCCCATTCTGGACCGGCGCGGGGTCGAACCCCGGTTGCTCCACGTTCGGCAAGTCGAGAATGTCGCCTGGCGCACGAGCAATGTCGCGGACTGCCCGCGGGCTGCGACGCTCGCACCCGGCGGGGTCTGTGCCCGGCTCGTTCCGTCCAGATCACCAGATCCGCGAAATTCCAAGGCTCCGAGGTCGGGGGTCGCGCTGCGTTTGAGTCCGGTCTGGTCGCATTCAGGGGCGCGCTCGGCGTCGGCCGCCCAGCGGGCGGGCGATTCTTCGAGCAGTCGATAGTCGAACGATTCCGGGTTGTGGAAGCTCGCTGGGCCCGTCAAACCGCGGCCCTCCCACGGCAGGATTTCGGAGATCGCCCGATATTCCAGTGGGGCAGCGGGCCGGCTCTGCCGGATCAAAGGAGTCCGCGGCTGGTCGTAGAGGTTGTGGTCAATGAGGGCTTGCTCGGCCAACTCGCCGACCGCGTGGATGCCGGCGACGCGATTCCGAAAAAAGATGTTGTTGACGATCACATTGCCGACGTCAGCGATGCGGTTCAGGCCGATGCCGGCGCCGTTGGTCGGGCTCGAGCTGCCGAATCCGTTTTCGGCCAGGGTGTTGTTGATGATTACGCAGTTGGGGCTGTCGGTGGCGGCGATGCCCGGGCCGGAGTTCCGGTAGGCGATGTTGTTGACGAAAGTGACGGACGCCCCCTTCATTACATCGGCGAACAATCCGACTCCGTCCAGCTCAGTTGCATCAACTTGGTAGGCGGCGATGTTTCCGTCAACAATGTTGCCGGGTCCGGCGACATTGATATTGATGGCGGAGCTGCCGGGATTTTCGAGGGTTTCGGTGTAATACCCGCCGTACCTGGCATCGTTTCGGAGAATGAGACTGTTCGAGCTTTGCTCTCGGAGGGAAATGTGACCGATTCCGTTGTACCGCAGCTGATTGCCTTCGATTCTTATGCCGCGCGCCCCTTTACGAATCGCGATGCCGGTGGCAAGCGTCTGCTCTATCCGGTTTCCTCGGATGACCGACGACACTACGCTGGGCTCGGGAGACCAGGTGAAGACGCCGTCGCGGCAGTGGTGGATGTGGTTCCGTTCCACGGTGATCGAGGCGCTGCCTGACTGGAGTTGAACGCCGGCGGTGTAGTTGGAGATTTCGTTGTCTGTCAACTTAATGTGGCGCGAGCCGCGAATCATCACGCCGGTGCTCCAGTTGGATTGGAAGCGTTCCAGCAATCCCATGAAAGTGGCGTATTTTCGCAATAGCTTCGCCTTGCGAAGAGTCCAATTTTCAGTGCGATCGATCACGATTTCCGGACGCTCGATAACCACCGCTGGCATGTCTTGCCAGGTCGAGGGGAACGCATGGACAGGGTCGAGTAAACGGAAGCCGGAGATCTCGATGTGTCGGACCGAGTCCAAGACGAACCCAGCGACGGTCGGGCGACCCTGGCCAATGATGCGGATCGGCTGTTCTGGCGAGCCGGAGACATCGACGCGGATCGTCCCCTGATGGCTATAGTTGCCGGCGGGCACGGTCAATGTGTCGCCGGGCCGCATGGCCGAAAGCGCGTCGGCGATTCTGAGCTCCTGGCTCTGGGCCAAGCTGACGGCCGCTAGGGCGAGGAAAGTGAAGGGGTGCAGACGACGAAACATTAAGCGCCTTTCAGGTACGCATAGCGCACGAGCAAGTGGGTGAAGGACCCGTTGGGCCAATACATCAAGGCCGCCAACGCGACGGCGTAGGCCACAGCCCCCGACAGGATCAGCAGCGGAAGCGGGGAGCCTTCTAGAGCGAGCAGAACGCCGACCATCGCGGCCGAGGCCGCGGCGGGCCGTAAAGCAACCTGGAACAACGACCCAGGTCCAATCATCTTGGCGACGGGGACGTAATGTTGCGCGACGTTCACGGTCGCGGCCAGCGCAGCGGCGGCGGCCGCCCCACCGATTCCCCAGAGCGGAATCAGCGCCAGAGCCAACGACAGCTCGACCGCGAAGTTGATCGAAACGATGCGCAATGTCGAGGTTTCTCGGCCAGCGGCCAACAGCACCTTTCCGAGCGAAGTGGTCCGCGACGACATCACTAGACTCCAGGCGATGATTCGCAACGGAAGAGCCGCCGCCGCGAACTCTTCGCTACCGTAGACCGTTTCGAGAGCCGACTCCGCGATGATCGAAAGACCGATCGCGCTGGGAATCGAGAGCGTCAGCAACAGCTCGATCAAGTCGCCGTTCAGCTTTCGCAAGGCGCCCAGCTTTCGTGCCGATTCACGACACATGGCCGGGAAGAAACTCATCGCCAGGTTATCGACAGTGAGCTTGGCCGGGACCCAGAGCTGCATCGCGGCGCTGTAGAGACCGGCGGCCGCTTCATCGACAAAACTCGAGAGCACGAGCACGCCAACGCCGCCCCAGATCGCGATGACCATATCGATTCCCAAGAATGTCGACGACCCGCGCGCTAGCGCTAGGGCCTCGCGCGGCTTCCATTCTAGTTGTGGCCGAGCGACATGACGAAAGACCAGGATTCCCTGAACGGCCGCGATCGAGACGAACACCGCCGACATGACCTGTGCGACGCCCACGACCGAGCCTCCGCCGGAAAGCACGAGGTAGGCGCAGGCGGCCGAGGCGACGCTGGCGGGCACGGTGGCGAAGGCGATCCAGCGCATCCGCTCGTGGGCCTGCAACATGCCTTCCCAGACGGCGCTCAGACCCGCGCCGAAGACCGCCGGAGCGATCGCAATTGTCACCGTTAGCGTGTCGAGGTCGTAGGGCAACAGAAAGCCCGCGGCGACCATCAGCAGCGAGCCAGCGATCGAAGTTGGCACGACGAACATTAGCGCGCGGGTGAGATATTGCGCGGACTCTTCGGGCTTGCGCGCAACTTCGCGGACCAGCAATACCTTGACTCCGCCAGCTGCCAGCGAGCGGAAGAAGTAGAACAATACGAAGGCGATTGCGAGCTGGCCGAATTCGCGGGTCCCCAACATTCGCGACACCATCGCGTAGATGGCAAACGTCGCCGCGCGCATCGACACCTGGCTCGCCAGCATGAAGATGGCGTTCGGGATAACGCTGTCTGGTTTCGTCATGAACGTGTGTGAATACGATGCAACGGCCGAGTCCGAACCCAGAGGGGCGTCTGGCCACGACCGCGGGCGAGAGTCACAACCTTGACGGGAAGACCGCCCGCTTACCCCGGCGACTCGGGGAGCGCTCGAGGACTCGGTCATAAACCGATAAGATCCGGCGAGCGACGGTTTCGATGTCTAGGCCCTTTCGCAGCAAGGCTTCCCGGCCCCGGCTTGCCGGGGTTGCGATCGCTTGCAATAGCGCGGCGGCCAGGTCGTCGACGTTATCCGGGCGGATCCAGGTCCCCTCGACGCCTTCGAGCATCTCCGCGACATCGCCGACGGGGACCGAGACGATCGGCAGGTTGCAGGCCATCGCTTCTTTGACGACGTTCGGTGAGCCTTCGGCGAAGGAGGTGAGAATCATCGCGTCGCAGGCGTTCATCATCAGCGGAACCTGAGACGGGTCGATCCGGCAAAGCGGTGCGATCTCGATCGGGCGGCCCACCCGCCGGGAAGCCGCTTCAACGGCCGCTCGCGCGAGGGGGAAGCGCTTACGAGAGGTGGCCGGATCGCCGGGAAATAGCACGCGCAGCGGGCCCGCCCCCCATCCAAGCGCACGCAGGGCCTCTTCGCGCGGCACGTGGCGGAACGTCTCGGTATCGACCCCGTTCGGAATCACATGAACGGGGAGCGGCTCGAGGACGCGAGCCATCTCCGGCGACTTGACGATGATTTCATCGACGAATCGCGCGAAGCGACGGTCGATCTCGACGGCGAAACGGCTTGCCGGCGACGGGCGTCCGTTCTTGTCGAGCGAACCGTAGAGATCGCTGCCCATGAACGAGACGACGAGGGGCTTCGACAGCTGCAAGCGTCCCAGCCATCCGCAGAATGCGTAGTGAGCGTGCACCAGGTCCACGCGTCTGAGCGCGCGATACAGCTTAGGTAAAGCCTGTAAGTACTTGAGCTTGGCCAAGCCGACCACTTCGAGGACTTCGATGTCCACGCCGAGTCGGCGCAACGATTCGATCTGGCGCGCCGCTGGGGCCATTGTATTGGGGCGTCCGGGGCGCGGCAACTCAACGGCGATGTGGAGAACCTTCATGGCGCATTCGAGTTGCGGAGCACTTCCACATTGGCCGGGTAGCTCTCCGGCGGCAGCGGAGGGAGAAAGAACCCTCGGAGCGTTCCGTCGGCCAGGCACAGCCTTTCAATCAGACTGGCGAAGGTTCGAGTCAGGCTGCGCCGCCGAATGAGGTCTCCGACAGCGACCGCGACAACCAGCGCGGCAAAGAGCCCGAACCAGATCAGCTCCCCGCGAAGAAGGCCGACGCCGGCCGCGGCCGTCCCGCCAAGGATCACTGCCAGAGGGGCGATGCCCCAGGCCCGTTCACGGACGTAAGGCCAGAAGATCTCCGACCCGAGGTTGTAGCGCAGGTTCTGGCCCGCGCCGAGATAGAGATTGCGACGCCAGCGCCCGATGATGGTCGACACTTCTCCGGGCAGGGAGGTGTAATGAAACACCATCGGCCGATGAACACGCACGATGCGATGTCCAGCGTGTCGAATTCGCATGACGAGAGCCGGCTCTTCCTCGGAGAACAAAAAGGGATTGAAGGAGCCGACTTGTTCGAGCACGCTCCGGCGAAGCAGGCAATGGCCGCCCAGAAAACGACTGTCGCTGACGCGGGCGGGCTCGGCGGCGGACGCTTGCTCGCCTTGGACATCGACGGGCAAGTCGACCCGGACGCCGTTAGCGGCCGCGATTTCCGGCGAGCTTTCGAGCAATGCGAAAGCCTGCTCGAGCCATCCCGGGAACAGTTCCATGTCTCCGTCGAGAAACATTACGTACTTTCCACGTGACCGCTTGTAGCCGATGTAGCGGCCGGCGGCCGGCGTCAGCGGACCTTCACACGAAAGCCGTAGGACCGTAATCGGGAGCTCGGCAGCGGCTTCGGCGGTGCCGTCGCTCGAGCTTGAATCGACAAAGATCACTTCGCTCGAGTCAAGGAATCGGGTTCCGGCGAGGACCGAGTCGATCAGGCGGCGGGTGTTCCAGACCTGGTTGCGGCTGATCAATACAACCGATACGTCGGGCGGTGGGGTCTGCATAGCGGCGGGGGCGAGGTATGCTTCGTTCCTACGTGAAGTAGCGGTAGAGGATACGGCCGGCCTGTTCTTGAACGGCGTTCGGGACTGAGTCTTGTACGAGCAGATCAGTGATTTGGGAAAGCAACCCTTGCGCATGCGCCGTTTGAAGCGAGGAGGCGGCCCGGGGCTCGTAGCGCAAGAACTCGATCGTCTTCTCCTCGCTCGCGAACTTGCGCTTGAAGCGAATCAGCCCTTCCTGATCCCAATCGCTGAGCCCGAGATCGACCGTCTCGCAACCGATCTCCTTGGCGTGTTCCAAGCACTTCCAGAGCATCAGATCCATCGGACGCGATTCGAGTTGACTCAACGACGACGCGCTGAACTTGTAGTAGAAGGTCTTTTGCCAAACCAGAAATAGGACCGCCTCGATGACGGCGTCGGCCCGCGTCGCGAGCAACAACCCGCCCTTGCCGTTGGCGATCAAGCGATCCCAGATGCTTTCGAAGAACTCGTAGGGTTGCGCCAGCAGACCGTACTTCTGGGTTCGGGTTTGGAGGTGCAAGTCGTAGAACTTGCGTAGCTCGGACTTGCCGTGAGCGTGTCGTACGACGACTCCATCGCGGATCGCGCGCCGCACGTTCCGGGCGCTGCGGTTACAGCTCTTCGCGATTTCGTCGAAGTCTCGGGTTAAATCGACGCCGTGCCACTTTGCCCGCTTCACGAGCTGAAACTGAGCGTTGGCGAGCGGCAACTCACAGTGCAGCCGCCGCAGCGTGACCGGGCCGCCTTCGCGAGCGAGCTCCGCCGCGAGCGTCTTCCACGACTGTTCGTCGGAGACCAGCGGATCGTAGTAATCGCAGAAGGGCAAGCAAACCGCCCGGCGGCCACGTAGGTCGTCCAGCGTGCAGAAGCTGACTCCACAGGCGGGCTCGCCGTCGTCGTCCAGCCCGACGATCGCTTGCGGCTCGAAGCCGTAGGCGTCGGCAAGCGTCTGGTGCCACTCGGGCGAGTGAAAGACGGAGTTGGGTCGGCGCTGCAGAAGCAATTCCCAGCGAGGGTCTGCGATCGGGTCGATGCGAACGGTTCTCATAGTGCTTGCCTTGATTCGGCGGCCGGCTGGCGGCGGGTGGCAGCCTGCAATCGGCCGGGCAATAGCGTGTCGTAGACTTGGCGCAAGGGGCGAGCCTGATGCGACCATCCGAGGCTCCGTTCGATCCGCCGCCGGCCGGCCGCGCCCATCTCGGCGATAAGTCGCTGATCATCGAGAAGCGTTGCGATCTTGCGAGCCAGATCCGCCGGACTGTTCGCTTCGGCATAGAGGGCGGCCCTGCCCGCCGTGACGCGGTTTTCGGGCAAGTCGAACGCCACGATGGGTTTGGACAAGGCCATGTACTCGGTGAGCTTGATCATGGAACAGCCGTCGTTATAAGGGGTTGAGGGATCCGGGTCGACACAGATGTCAGCGCCGGAGAGGAACCGCGAAACCTCGCCCGGCGCGACACGGCCGGTAAACCAGAAGTTGCTCCGCAGCCCGAGTTTGCTGGTTTTCTCGCGAACCGATGTCAGGGCATCTCCGTCACCGACGACCACGGCAAGCGCGTCCGTCCGGCCCTGTTCGCGGACCAGGCAGTCGACGGCATCGACGAGGTAATCGAGGCCGTCTTGATATCCGATCTCTCCGACATATCCGAGTACCGGACCGGGATGTCGGGAGATGCGCGGGTGCGGCTCCGTCAGGCCAAAGCGGTCGAGATCGGGCCCGTTACGGACAACGACGACTTGGTTCGGGTCGGCCCCGCCTCGCGAGACGTCGCTTCGCCGCTGCGACTCGTTGGTGGTGATTACGCGGTCGGCGAGCCGGCAAGAAAGCTTCTCAAAGAACTCGAGCGAGGCGCGAACCCTCGGGTTGCCGCCCCCTTGGAAGCGGGCGTCGTAGAGCTCGGGCGACAGGTCGTGATGGTCGAACACGAACTTCTTGCCGAAAACCTTGTAGAACGCACCGATCAGCACGAACAAGTCAGGCGGATTGTGGGCATGGACGACGTCGAATCCGCCGCGAACCAGCGCCAGCAATGACAAGATGGCGGCGGCGATGAGGGAATACCCGTACTCGAAAAAGTAGCCGACGAATCCGCCGGCCGCCGGCGGCGCCGGGTAACGCATCACCCGCACTCGGTTGACTTCGTCGCTCCAAGCTTGAGAGCCGTCGTTGGGGCAGATGACGGTCACACTCAAGCCCGCCTCGGTCAAGGTCAAGGCCTCCCGCCGGACGCGAGCGTCCCGCGGATACGGGCAGTTCTCGAGCAGCATCAGGATGCGACCTCGAACTCGCGCCGTCATCTGGGGTTCACCTCGCTTGACGCGATCGGTTGTGAGGCCATCCGCTTGGACACGTCGATGCCGGCAATCGAGCCGGCCATGGCGCCGATGATCCAGAGGATCTGTACGTTCGGGCGTCCGTTAAACATGTCGACGCACATGTGCAGCATATGACCCGTCACGGCCGCGCCAAAGGCCAGGGCAAGCGGCGCCAGAAGGGGATCGTTTCCACGCCAAACACGGCGGCTTTGCGACAGAATCGAGCCGAGGAACAGCAAGAACGCGACGAGTCCGATCGTTCCGGTTTCCGCCCATACCAGCAGGTACTTGTTATGCACAGTGTTCAACCATTCGCCGGCGATGTCGAGAGAGACGTACGAACCCATCACAAAGGCGAAGTTGTTGGCGCCAACTCCGAAGATGGGGTGCTGGGAAATGATCGACATGGCCAGCTTCATCAACGGGATTCGGGAGTAAGCCGAACCCGCGGCATCGCTTGAGAGACGCAGTAGGACGCTATCCAGGAACGGCGCCACCGCGAGCAGCGCCAGACAACCCAGCGCCAGCGGCGCCTTCAGCGAAACCGGCCCTCTGCGCCAAGTCAGCAGTCCGAAGAGAGTGATCGACAGCGCCGTCGCGAGCCAGGCTCCACGCGACGCCGTTAGGGCAAGAGCGACGAACCCCAGCGCGATCCCGCAAAGCGCCAGCAGCCGAAGCGCCTTGCCGCGCCACAAGACGGCGACCGCGATCGCCGGAGCCAGCAAGGTGCTCAGATAGGCGCCCGCTCCGTTCGGCGACCCGATGGTTCCGCCCACTCGGCCGCCTTCGTCGACCCTCATGAGCACGGTCGCGATCGTCACGCTTTCACCCGTGACGCTGAGGGCGATCATGATCACGCCCTGCAGCGCAAGCCCGAGCAGCAGCATCGTCATGACGAACCGGACGTCTTCGAAGCTGCGCGTCGACGCGACCAGATAGGTGAAAAGCAGCAACGTCTGCACGAGCAAGTTCAGCTCGAACACAGCCAGCATCCGGTCGCTTGCGACCAAGGCCGATCCTCCGACGGATCTTCCCCCCAGCGGAAGGCTCGTTTGACGGGCTAACTGCTTGGCTTGCTTGGCTTTAACACGTTTGGGGGGCGCTTTTAGTGTACCCATGTATTATGCTATTGTATCGTTTATTCATTGTGTTATTTGTGATATAATATACCCATGTATGTTGAGTCCGTCCCCAATCGCAACTCGCCGCCCGCCGTCTTGCTGCGCGAATCCTTCCGCCAAAACGGCAGAGTCAAAAAACGCACCCTCGCCAACCTCTCCTGCTGGCGCCCCGTCCGCGTCGAGGCCCTCCGGCGCGCCCTCCGCGGCGAGTTCGATCAGCTTCCCGCCACTCCCGTCTGCGGCCCCGTCTTTGGCCTGCTCTTCGCGCTCAAGCAACTCGCCGATGAGCTGGGCCTGACCGCCGCGCTGGGTCGAACGCGGGCCGCCAAACTCGCCTTGTTCCTGGTGCTGGCGCGCCTGGCCCACCAAGGATCGCGGCTCTCGGCCGTGCGCTGGGCCGCCGATCAGGCCGTCGCAGAAGTGCTGGGTCTGGGCGCCTTCGACGAAGACGACCTCTACGCCGCCCTCGATGATCTGAGCGCCCGCCAAGTGAAGATCGAGCAAGCGCTATACCGCCACTACCTCGAGCGCCGCGGAGCCCCGCCCAGCTTGCTGCTCTACGACGTCACCAGCTCGTACTTCGAAGGCCTGCACAACGCGTTGGGCGAGTACGGCTACAATCGCGACGGCAAGCGCGGCAAGAAGCAAATTGTGATCGGACTGCTGGCCGATGACCAGGGCGAGCCGCTGGCGGTGCGGGTGTTTGCCGGCAACCGCAACGATCCGACGACCGTGCCGGATCAGATCCGCATCGTCAAAGAGCAGTTCGGAGTCGAGGAGTTGGTCTTCGTCGGCGACCGCGGGATGGTCAAGAGCAAGGGCAAGCAGGCGCTGGGGGAGGCCGGGCTGCGCTACATCACGGCGCTGACCGATCCCCAGATTCGGCGGCGCTTGAGCGAAGGGGTGCTGCAACTGGAGCTGTTCGCTGAACAAGTCTGCGAGGTCGAAGCCGACGGCGTGCGCTATGTGCTGCGCCTCAACGCGTCCGAAGCCAAACGGCAACGGCAGCGGCTCGAGGACAAGCTGGCCAAGCTGGGAGGCAAGCTCGACCGACGCAACCAGAAAGTCACGGCCTCTTCCCGTTGCGAGCCCGCGGCCGGACTGCGCCAGCTCAAGCCCTGGCTGGCGCGTCACAAGCTGACAGAATTGGTCGAGTTGCGCTTGCAGGGACGTACGCTGGTCGTCGAGCGCCAGCAGGCGGCGATCGAGCAGGCGCTGGAGTTGGCGGGCTGTTACGTGGTCGTGACCGATGTCGCCTCCGAGCGCATGAGCGGCCAAAGAGTGCACGACCATTACGTGAGCCTGCAGCGGGTGGAGCGCGACTTTCGGCAGCTGAAGACGGGCTTGCTCGAGGTGCGGCCGATCTTCGTGCGCAAAGAAAGCCGCACCCGAGGACCTGTGTTGTGCAGCATGCTGGCGTTGAAGCTGAGCCGCGAATTGGAACGGCGGATACAAGCGGCGTTTGGCACGACCGACGACGACCCGCACGCGATCACCTTGCCGGACGCGCTGGCGGCGTTGGGGCGACTGTGTCTATTGGAATATCGAGTGGATGAGCAGACCAGCGTCACACGGCTGCCGATTCCCGACGCCCGCCAAACAGAAATCCTCAATGCGTTGGGGGTTTCGCTGCCGCACATGTAACCTGTAGACAGACGCCGATCGCCCGATCCATCCCATAACCGACGCGAATTCAGGAAGTTGGCGGCGAAACTCTGCTCGCTGGCGGGGGGAAGATCCGTCCGACAACCAGCGTGTAGAGCATCGCCGGCCAGCAAGGCCGCAGCAACCCGCTTGGAGCGCGTTCGATCCCAAGACCTAGCTCGAAAATCCAAATCAGCCCCAGCGCGAACAAACAGCCCGTCATCACTCCCATGTTGAAACCGCCGAGCCCGGACAGCGCCGCGATTTCCTCACGGTAGGCCAACCAAGTATCAAGCTGCAGCGGAATCTCCAGCAACATGACCCCGAGCAAGAGCCGTTTGAGATTGAATAGCGACAGCGCCGCGAAGGGCGCGACCGCCGCGATGACGATGGCGTCTCCCAGGCGGGAGACGGCTGCGGTCAAGGGCATGGATCGGCTATGCTGCATCGGAAGCAAGACGGACGAGGCCATGCCTCGCCCCTACGCCCGGCGGACGCTTGGTCGCCTATCCTCGAGACAGAAATCCCGCACCTCCGCGGCGATACGGTCTTGCTGTTGGACTTCGAGCTCGGGATACATCGGGAGCGAGAGAATCTCACGCGCCGCCGTCTCCGCGTTGGGGAAGTCGCCGCGCTTGTGCCCCAGCTCGGCAAATGCCGGCTGCAGGTGAATCGGAACGGGGTAGTGGATCCCCGCAAGGATGTGGCGGCTGATCAGGCGGTTCTGTAGCTCATAGCGGCGGCGGCAACGGATGACGTACAGGTGCCACACGGAGCGGCAGGCGGGCTGCTCGGCCATCGTGCGAACTTCCGAATCCGCAAACAGCTGGTGGTAGCGTACCGCGGCTCGCCGGCGCATCAAGTTCCATTCCTCGAGGCGCTCGAGCTTGACGTTCAGGATGGCCGCCTGAACCGAATCCAGGCGGTGATTGGAGCCCTTGACGCGATGACTGTACTTCTTGTCTTGACCGTAGTTGCGCAGAAGCTGAACTTTCTTGGCGATGACGTCGCTGTTGGTGACGACGGCCCCGCCGTCGCCGTAGGCGCCGAGATTCTTGCCGGGGTAAAAACTGAACGCGGCCGCGTGTCCGATCGAACCGGCTCGATGGCCCTTGTACTCCGCGCCATGCGCCTGGCAGGCGTCCTCAATCACAAACAGCCCGTTCTCGCGCGCGAGGTCCATGATCGGGTCCATGTCCGCCAAGTGCCCGTAGAGGTGCACGGGCATAATGGCGCGCGTCTTCGAGGTCACCGCCGCGGCCGCCTTATCAACATCGATCTGAAGCGTTTCGGGATCGATGTCGACGAGTCTCGGAGTCGCACCGACCGCGGCGATCGCCAGCGCGGACGCGATGAAGGTGTTGACTTGAACGATCACTTCGTCGCCGGGCCCGATTTCGTGAGCGCGCAACGCCAACTCGAGGGCGGACGTGCCCGAGTCGACTCCCATCGCGAAACGCGTCTGGCAGAACGAGGCGAAATCCGTTTCGAACTTCTCGACCGCCGGGCCGAGGATGAAGCTGCCCTCCTCGAAGACGCGCGCGATCTCTTCGAGCACACGGCTGCGAATCCCGTGGTATTGAGCTTGCAGGTCAACCAGCGGCACGGTGGTAGCCATCGACATGTTCTCCTGTGATGATGGTTCGGGCGGCGGTCTGTCGGCGTTGTTTTTGACCCCCCGCGCGCCGGGAGCGGACAGCGACGCTTCCGCCCTGTTGGGCAAGCGATCGATCGACGGCTTCGAGCACGTGGATCACGTCCTCCCCTTCGACGCCGGAGCTGATTGGGCGGCGGCCCTGGACGACGCAGTCGAGGAAGTGGCTGCACTGGTTCTTGAGCGGTTCGGCGGTCGGCACGCTCGGGCTCACGATCGGACCGTCGCGCATCTCGAAGTGAGCTTCTCCAAAGGTCCGCGGACCATCCGGGACAGCCTTGATGGACTTCTCGAACAAGCGGATCTTCTCGACGCCGTCGAGATCGTCGAAGCGGGCGCGTTTCTCGCTGCCGACCACAACGATCTCGCGGGCCTTGTTCGGATCGGCCCAACTGACGTGAATATGGCCCACGATTCCGGCTGAATAACCCAGAGACAGAAACCCGACATCCTCGCGATCATTGCGCAGAACGCAGGCGCCGACGGCGCTGACCCATTCGGGGACGTCGTCGAGCAGGTGATTGAAAATCGAGATGTCGTGGGAGGCCAGGTCCCATAAAGCGTTGACATCGTTGCGGATCGGCCCCAGATTGGTCCGCCTCGAATAGAGGTAGTAGATGTCGCCGAGCTCTCCGTCGGCGGCGTAGCGTTTGAGCCGTTGCAGGGCGGGGTTGTACACGAACGTATGCCCCACCATCAGCGTCAGGCCCTGTTGGTGGGCCCGTTCGGTCAATTCGAGGGCGTGTCCGGACACCGTTGTTAGAGGCTTCTCGACCAGCAGGTGCTTGCCGGCGTCGAGACAACGGCGCGCCAGCTCGAAGTGAGTGCTCGCCTGCGTCGCAATCACAATCGCGTCGACATCGGTCTTCAACACTTCGTCGATATCGGTCGTGTAGAGGGCGCCGGGACGGGCAGCTTCGAAGGCCTGTAGGCGCTGCGGACGCTGGTCGCAAACCGCCGCAACTTCCGATCCGGCCAGCTCGCTAAAAACGCGTATGTAGTTTCCTCCCCAGTAGCCGCAGCCCAGTACGGCAACGCGGAGATTTCGATGTGGTCGTAGTTCCATTTCTGGTTCACCGAGGGCATATGGTTCCCCGGGGGAAGCTGTTGTTTCAATACCCGCCGCGCCCGGTAACGACGACGGGAATGGTCTTGAGCAGGAGTTTCAGGTCCATCCGAGCCGACCGTTCACGCACGTAACGGATGTCGAGCTCGATCATTTCTTCGAACGTCGATTCGGCGCGTCCCGACACCTGCCAGAGGCCCGTGATGCCGGGCAGCGCGCACAGGCGCTCGAGTTGACTGCGTTCGTAATGGGCCGCTTCATACAGCGGGACCGGCCGCGGGCCGACCAGGGACATATGTCCGATCAAGACGTTCACAAGCTGTGGCAACTCGTCTAGGCTGGACTTGCGCAGCCAGCGTCCGACGCGCGTCACCCGCGGATCGTGGTCGGGCTTGAAGCAGCCGTTACCCGAGCGCTGGTTTCGCACGAAATCTTCGATCCGTTGCTCATGCATGCGCTGGTCGCAGTCAGCGTACATCGTCCTAAACTTGAGCATCGGGAACTGGGCGAGCGTCCAAAGGGTCTTACCGCCGGCCGAGCGGCGCTTGGAGCCGGCGCGCGTCTGGACGAAAAATACCGGCCCGCGCGAGTCGAGGACAATCGCGGCGCCGATCAACAGACCCAAGGGAACGAGCAAGAGGATCAGCGCCAAAGCCGAGGCCGCATCGAACGCTCTCTTGGCGTAGCCGCTTCCCCCAGATCCGGAGGGGGCCTCGAGCTCCGCCCCCAGGCGCCATGCGCTGGGTTCGGCGCTGAATCGCGAATCGAGATTGGTGCTGATGGACGCCATGGCGGAATACCCGCTTGCTAGGACTCAAAGGACGCGATAAATCGATTCGGGGATGGGATAGGTTCTCTTGTTCAGGACAACGCCGAGGACCGGAGCGCCCGCGGATTCGAGGTCCTGCTTGGCCTTCTGAGCGGTGTGGCGCCGAGTCGAATCCGCTTCGACGACCCAGTACGACTCCATCGACGAGCCGTCCAAGGAACGACGCATCGGCATAGTGCGCAGCGGCCGGAGCATCGACGATGACGTAGTCGAAGGTCGACCTCAGCTCGGCTACGCACATCCGCAGGATGCGAGAATTGACGGCTCCAGCTGGGTCGGGAAACGAAGACCCGGCGCACAAGACGTTCAGACCGGCTACTCCGGCAGGCTGCACGAAATCCCTCACGCTTTGCTTTGGGAGGATCGCGTCGAGCAAGCCAAGATCGCTATGCAGGCGGAAATGGCGGTGAAGCGAAGGGTTTCTCAGATTGCCGTCGACCAGGCAAACGCTGCCGGCGCCGAGCGCCGCCAAGGCTTCGGCCGCCCGCACGCAGACGTAGCTGCAACCCTCACCAGGCTTGACGGCGGCGAACACCACCGCCCGCGGGCCGCTCGGCCCCGCGGCCAGGAACACCGTGTGCGCGAGGCGGAGAGCCTGCTCCCGAGTCGTCGCGTCGAGATCGGAGAGCCCGCGGCGCCTTTCGAGGTGATTACGCTCGATCACCGCGCGCAGAGGAGGCCGGCGCCATTGTGACGGCGATCGGTCGGCCTCCGCGCTCATACGTCGCCCTCCAGCGCGTTGTCACAGAGCGGGAAGCTAGCGAGCACGGACGTTTCGAGGAAGGCTTCCACATCGTCGGGCCGGCTTAGGGACGAGTCGAGGAGCTCGGCCGCGGCGGCCGAGAGCCCGCCTAGCGCAAGCGCCGCGATCAGTCCGCCCAACAAGACCAGCTTGTTGGGAGGTCCCTTCGGTAAGATCGGAGTCGTCGGCGGATCGGTGATCGAAACGTTCAGGATGTGACGCTCGTCGAGCGCTTCGGAGATCCGAGCTTCTTCCCGCTTTCGAGAGTATACGAGGTAATTCTCCTCAACTCGCCGGAGATCGTCCTCGAGCCGCTCGTGAGCGCGCGCGAAATCGCTGAGCCGGCGCGTGCGGCCCCGGTAAGCCGCGACGGCGGCGGCGGTGGCCTCGGCGGTCGCCTGCAGCGCCGCCAGCTCAGCGCGAGCTTTGGTCAACTCGCCGCGCACCCAGTCGTAGGTCGGGTCGCGATCGGTGGTTTCTTCGCTCACCGGCGCTTCGATCGACTCGCGCAGCGCTCGCTGCGTTGCGACGATCTGACGCTCGACCTCCTGGACCTGCGGGTACTCAGGCCGGAACACCTGGGTCAGCTGGATCTTCTTGAGCTCCAGGGCATGGAACTCTTCGCGCAGGGCGGCGGTTAGGACGGGATCCGTGCGCACCTCAGTGGTAATTCGCGCCGAGGCCCCTTGTTGCTCGCGTTCCAGCGTCGCGATGCGTCGACCCGCCGCATCTATCTCGCCTCGGATGCGGGTGAGCGTCCCTTCCAAATCGTCTAGCCTTTCAAGCGCGGCCCGCTTTTCGACGCCGACGTCAATCACGCCCCGCTTGCGGCTCAGCTCCGCGATCCCCTGCTGGGCGCGGTCGAGCTCGGTTCGATAGCGCTGGGCCTCCGCGTTGAAGAAGTCGAGCGCGCCCGCCGCGCGATGAGCTTCCAGATGCTTGTCAATATAGAGGCGTCCCAAGGTATTGAGCACCCGCGGCGACCTCTCGGGCTCGGGCGAGGCATACGAGACTCGGATTACGTTCGACGCCAACAACGGTTGCACTTCGAGCGTGCGCGCGAACCGCGAGGTGGCCGCGCGGATACGACCCGACTCCGTCGCTTCTTCTGACTTGAGCCCCAACCAACCGCGGACCCACGCATTCCAATCCGGTTCGACGTCCAACTCGTGAAGGCGCTCGGATTCGACGATCTGTCGGGCGAGGTCGCTGCCGATGATGAGCTGCGCCTCGGAATTCAAGTGCTCCCTCGTAACGGTGATCGAGCGCCCCGCACTGGGGTTCTGTGACGGGCTCACGACTTGATCGGTGCGCCCCCTCCTAACGAGAATCTTCATTTCCGACTCGTAGACCCGAGTCCGGCTCGCGACGAAGGCCAGGACCGCCGCCATCACGCAGACGAAGCAGGCGACGATGATTCGCTTGCGGCGAAACCCGACCCACAGCACGTCGCGCATCGTCCAGGCTTGGGGCCGCGGGTCGAGGCCAGGCGGCGCCCGTTCCGGCAAAAGCAGGGGCGGGGCCGGGCGCCCCAGGTGCGCGGGCGGCGCAACACGCACGAGGGCGGAAGACTGCTCTGAGTCGGGGCGCGGCATATTAGTAGCGGAGTCCGACGCCGAGGCCGGGCCTCGGAATAAACTCCTTGAGCTTCGACATCATTCTGCGGGGGACGTAGATCATGTCGCCCGGCTGCAGGAAGAGGTCCTCGCTGAGGTCCGCGTTGGAAAGCATCCGCTTGATGTTGAGGTCCTTGACTTGAATCCAGGAGTCGTCAATCGGCCGGAAAAGTAGAACTTGCTTGTGCTTGGCGCGGTCCGACAGTCCGCCGGCGATGCCCAGCGCCTGCGTCACGCTCGTGCGGCCGGTCAGAGGGTATTTGCCGGCGGTCTTCAACTCTCCGAACGCAATGAAATAGGGTTCTTCGAACTTGACGAGCGTCAGCGCCAGCCGCGCCTCGCGAAAGATCTTCTGGTAGCCCTGCTCGATCGCCCGCTGGGCTTCGGGCAAAGTCAACCCTTCCACATACAGATCGTCGGCGCCCTTGAGGGCTACGAAGCCGTCGGGGAAAACGCTCAGCGTTTGGTCGAAGTCGGGAGTGAGCTCGAAGCTCAGCTCGATCTCGTCGCCGCGCCGCAGGCGATACCGCGGCCGCTCGCTACGGTCCAACAGTCTTGGCGGAGCCATCCGAGGCGAGTCATCGGCCAAGGCCTGACGGATCTCGAGCTCGAGGGCCGCCTGGTCGATGCTTTCCGGGACGCCCTGAGCGGCAGCCGGAACGACAAACAGGGGACTGCAAAGGACGAAGCCTATGGCGAGACGAGTCATGATGTTGGGAAATGAGAACGCCCCACTGTAAGGGTGAACAAAGAAGTAGAAGGGCTAGGCCCAATACTCTTCACTTAGGGCCTTTGCGGAGTGGGTCATGCGCGATCTGAATGCGGAATCCGCTCCCTCGCGGTCGCGGCTCTGACGCCTTGAGGCAAACGCTAATCACGGCCTTCAGAGCCGCGACCGCGAGCAACTATAAGAGCGGGGGCTAGGCCGCTAGCTCGACCTCGAGATGGTCGATCACTACAGCCGCCGCTTGTTGCAGCAGCGAAACTGAGACAACCAGGCGGCGCTCATCGTTGACATCAATCACCGTCCCGGTCATTCCGCGCAACGGGCCATTGAGAATCCGGACCGTTTGCCCAACCGCCGGTTTCGCGGGCTCGAGCGGCAAGCCCGAGGCGACGACAGCAACCAGGGCTTCCATCTCCGCCGCATCCACCTGAGCCGGCGTCTTGCCCAGCCCGACAAAGCGTGTGACGCCGGGCGTTTGGAGAACCGGCAGCCGCCGCGTGATGTCGAGGCGGCAGAATACATAGCCCGGGAAAAGCGGCTCCTCCAAAAACTTGACGCGGTCAGCCCAGGCGCGCCGAACACGCTGAAGCGGTAAAAGAGTTTCGTAGCCCTTTTCTTCCAACCCGCGGCGGACGATCAGCTCGTGATTCCTGCGGGTTTGCACCGCGTACCACGGCTTGGCTTGATTCGCAGGTTCTGAGATGGTGTCCTCCATCGGTGCGGGCGTTGTTTCGGGCCATGCTACCGCCATGAGGCTTACATGCCCGGTTTCAGCCTAAGATGTGCTTCCCAATGGGGCCTCGTCTTTGTCGCACGGGGCCCGTTATGCAGACCAAGATTCACCCGGGGCCGGAGAGAAGTCAAGTAATGGGCGAGAAAAACCAACTATGGTCCTCTCAAAACTAGGACCTGGGTTTATCCAATGGGGTATTCAAGTAATGGTCATATGACCAAACAAACAGCGAGTAATAGATGGGCGACGGCAAATAACCCAAGAGCCCCGAAGGACCCCTCACTTGCGTTTGGGGCTCATGGATTTCGCTCCGAAGCGGATCTCGAGATTCTCCTGGTCGCGTGACAGGTTGGGGCTGTAGTAGGGGTCATCTTCGATCCAGCGAGCCCAACGTTGACACATGTATGAGTGTTCGCTCGGATGCTCCAGCAGCCCGGCGCGGACGCGGCTCACGGATTCGTGATGAAGCAGCTCGGCGTGAGGGGTGTAGACGACTCGATAGCCAGCCTCCTGGGCGCGCAGGCAATAGTCGATGTCTTGGTATGAAATTTGGAGGCGAGCTTCGTCAAAGCCGCCGAGCTCCCAGAACACGTCGCGCCGCGTCAATAGGCAGGCGCCGGTGACAGCGGCGCAGTTCCGCGTGACCGCCGATAGGTCAAGGACGTGTCCGGCGCCGCCGCGCTGGCGATAGAACGGCGTGCCCAGCACTCCGTTGACCCCCATGATCACGCCGCTGTGTTGGATGGTCAGGTCGGGGAAACGCAGTCGCCCGCCCACAACGCCAACCGCCGGACGCGCCGCGTGCTCGACCAAGGGCATGAGCCAATCGGGATTGAGCGCCTCGACGTCGTCGTTCAAGAACAAATACAAGGGCGAATCTTCGGTCCGCGCCGCGGCGTTCGAGATCGCGGAGAAGTTGAACGGGCGGTTGCGATAGTCGAGTCGTTGGACGCGACCCTGGGAGTTGAGTCCCGCAATGAAGGTTTCGACCGCGGCGCTTTTGGAGTTATCGGCGACGAGAACCCGCAACCGGCCGTGGTAGGTCGCTTGGAGGATCGCGTCGAGCGAATCGCGCAGGCGAGGGATATTGCCGGCGGTCGGCATGATTACCGCGACGGGCGGCGGCTCTGGAAGCAAGTAGCGTACACGGTACACTCCCTCCTTGACCTGGTCGACGGCGGCGTCCTCGCCGCTACGTTCGAGATGCGCCTCGAGCGCTCGCATTGCGTCGGCCGAGGCTTCCGGCGAGAGCTCTCGGGCCCCGGGTTGGCGGTGATAGAGGACCTTCGGAATTCGAACGATCTTTGAGGTTCGCTCGGTTAGGCGCAGGATCAGGTCGTAATTTCGTGCACGATCGAAGCTCGCGCCGAGGCCGCCCGCCGCTTCAATCGTAGAGCGCCTGGCGACTAGTAACCCGCCGATGTAGTTGCAGCTTCGAATCAGGTCGGGAGAGTATTCCGGCTCAAAAACTGGATCGCAGCGGCGCCCTTCCTCATGAATCGAATCTTCGTCTGAATACAGCACATCGGTCGACTCGTTGCGCGCTAGGGCCGCGACAACTTCGGTGAGGGCGAATCGAGGGAGAAGACAGCCGGGCTCGACGCAAGCGACGTAGTCGCCGGTGCAACGTTCGAGAAGCTGCGACGCTGGGACAACCTGTACCTGGGTTTCCGCAGCGGCGACGCCCTGAGCGACTTCGGCGAGCTCAGGCGCACGATCGGGGCTCAAGCCCAGTAGTAGCTCCCATTTCGCGGCCCGCTGGCCCGTGATGGAATCGATGCCAGGGCGAACGCTCGAAAGCGGCTCTGAAGTTAGTGGGAGGATCACACTGATCGTAGGTCCGCTGTCGGGCGAACCCGCCTCGGGCGCTGCCGATTCGTTCTCGCTTATCCAAACTTGATAGGGTTCGCGGCTGTCACACAGGAACCTGCGGGTGAGTAACATCGAGTCGCCATCGAGCGCACGCGTTTCGACATTGAGATCGTGGACCCCCGCCGAGTAGTCAACGCCGTTGAGTCGAATTCGGAAACCGGAGCGTCCCGAGCCTTCGTACTCGGGAAGAAGCGTCTCGATATCGGGTCGAAACAGGCCGGTCTCAACGTCAAAAGATGGCCCCTCATCGACCCGGGCGCGGAGATCTCGACTTCCGGAACGGGCCACCGCCCAACCATAGATTTCCGTGCGGCCTCGCACTTCGAATGGCGAGTTGGGCGAAACCTCGTCGAACCGCGCAATGATCTGGTCGCCGACGAGCACCTGATGAAGCACCGACTCGTTGACCGCTCCCGGCATCCGGCTGGCGTTGGTTGTCTCGCTCAAGCGTCCGGCGGATTCGGCTCCAAGCGCCCGCCGCAGAATCCATTGCGCGGCGCGCTCGTAGGCCCGCTTTAAGATTGGGCGAGGCCAGATCGTCCGCCGCAGCCAGAGGCGGTACCAGCAAACAAGCTTCCAGCCAGGGCTGCTGGTCACGAGCTCGAGCCTCTTGCGAAGCAAGCGAGCCTGAGCCTCGAGAGATGTTTCGTCGATCTCGCGGTCGGGGCGACGGTGGTCGTGGACAACGTCCGCCGGTTGCTTCACAACCCGATTGTTGCTCGGCATTCTAGCGCTCGGTTCCGTGGTACGAGGGAAATGTTCGGGCGGGGTTCCGGACTCGATAACTTCGGATCCGGCAGGGGCGTTCTATTTAGCCATCATAACGCTCCCTCGCTCGACCCACACGAGTACAAGACGATCTCGGTAACAATAGGCTTGTCATGCGACGTTTGCCTAAGCTTACCCCGACATCCTCCCCGAACCCTCGCGCGTTCCTGCTGGGGATCGCCGCGCTGGCCGCCCTCGTCTTCACGCCCGCGACTCAGGGTCAACGCAGCTGCGAGAACGGGTCGGCAAGCGAGTTCAAAGGTGTGATTGGAAGGACGGCGGCGCACTCAACTCCCGCGCCGTTCGAGCCGACTAAGGCGGCGCCGGGCAGCCCGAACGTTGTCTATATTGTGCTCGACGACACAGGGTTCGGCGACCTCGGCTGCTATGGCTCCTCGGTCTCCACACCGAATATCGATTCGCTGTCTGAAGGCGGCCTGCTGTTCAACAACTTCCATTCAAAGGCGGTTTGTTCTCCGACGCGGGCGTCGCTGTTGACTGGAAGAAATGCTCATGCCGTCGGCATGAAAGAGCTAGCGGGCGGCGACCAGGGATATCCGCACACGCGTGGGCGCGTGCCGGCCTCGGCGGCGAACATCGCGTTGCCGTTGCTCGAGGCGCGCGGGGGAAGGCAGAGGACCTACAACCAGATTTTGGCGGAGCCGCCGGCGCCGTAGCTGTGCGCTTTCCGCTATGATCGAAGCCGTCATGACTTTTCGACTGCTCATCATCACCGGATTCGCCCTGCTGGCAGCCTGCGGGCCTGCCCCCGAAGCGGCGACGTCGGACCTCGTTGGCGATACGTTTACCGAGGCTCAGGCCGCCGACGGCAGCTACATCTCCTGGCGCGAGCACGTGGTTGACGACTTAGCCGTGGGCGGCGTCGCCATCGCCGGCAGCGACGGGCTGACGGGCGGGGATCTCGACCTCGACGGATATATGGACGTCGTCTCGGTGCATGAGTCCGACACGACATACGACGGCGTCGCGGACGGGCACATCCGGCTGGCGTTTGGGTCCGAGGACCCGGACAAGTGGACGCTGGCGACGCTCGCGGAAGGGCCCGAAGCGGGCGCCGCTGAAGACGCCGACATCGCGGACGTCAACGGCGACGGCTACCCGGACATCATTGCCTCGTGCGAGTTGGCGCACCTGATCTACTTCCAGAACCCTGGCAAGGAAGCGCGCACGGCGAAGTGGGAGCGGCTGATCCTTCCGCTGAGCCTTGACCGGGGGTCCTACATTCGGGTCTTCTTCGCCGACTTCAATGGCGACGGCAAGCCCGAGGCGGTGGCGCCGAATAAGGGCGAGCAGAACCCCGCGCTCGACACTAAGCAGCTGGATGCGCTTTCGTGGTTCGAAGTCACCGGGGATCCTCTCCAAGGGGACTCGTGGAAGGAGCATGTCATCACGAAGGTGCACATCCCGATCAACACTCGGCCTGTTGACCTGGACCAAGATGGAGACCTCGACGTGCTGGGCGGGTCGCGCGGGGAGCGCCGGATCTTCTGGCTCGACAACCTGGGCGGCGACAAGATCGAGTTCAAGGAGTACCCGATCGAGCCTTCGGGCAGCACGGTCCCGAATTTACAGCGCACAAGGATGAAGGATGGGAAACAGCTGCTGACCGGCTTCAACTTCGAATTCGGCGATCTCAACAAGGACGGACGGCTAGACATCATCACCCAAGAGGGGTCGAACTTGATCTGGCTGGAACAGCCCGCCGACAAGGCGGAGGTTTGGCAGGTACGGGTAATCGGGTCGTTTTATCCTGATTCGATGACCGGGTTCCGGTTCGCTGACATTAATCAAGACGGGCGGCTTGACCTGATGGCGGGGTCGTATTCACAGAGCCCGCGTGATCATGACGGCCCCGAGGTCACCAAGGATGGTCGTCTGGGGCGGCTAGCGTGGTTCGAGCAGCCGGGGGACCCAACCCAGGAATGGACACGCCACGACATCTCGAGGCGCAAGCGCGGGATGTTCGACAAGTTCCTCGCCAAAGACATGGACGGTGACGGGGACGTCGATTTCATTGGTACGCGGGGGAACTCCGTTCCTTGGGACGGGGTCTATTGGATCGAGCAGGTACGGACGGCGGAGCCGGTGAGCTCGTTCGAACGGGCGCGCGACGAGGACAGTATGGAGATGCCGCTGCCTTCGCCGCCGCCGATGTCGTAGCGGCGCGACATGTCGCGCCCTTGTCGCACCGTGTGGGTGGTTACCTTCGCCTTGGCCTCATGCGCCACGGCTCCCGAGGCGCCGACGTCGAACCTCGTCGGCGACACTCTCACCGACGCGCGGGCAGCCGATGGCAGCTACATCTCGTGGCGTGAGCACATCATTGATGATCGGGAGATCGGCGGCGTTGCCATCGCGGGAAGCGACGGTCTGACGGGCGGCGATCTTGACCTGGACGGCCACATGGACATCGTGTCGGTTCACGAGTCCGACACGACCTACGACGGGGTGGCGGACGGGCACATCCGGCTGGCCTTTGGATCTGAAGACCCTGACCGTTGGACGCTGGCAACTCTGGCGGAAGGCGAAGAGGCCGGCGCGGCCGAGGACGCCGATATCGCGGACGTTAATGGCGACGGCTATCCCGACATCATCGCCGCGTGTGAGCTGGCGCACTTGATCTACTTTCAAAACCCAGGAAAAGAGGCGCGCACGGCGACGTGGGAACGGCTGATCTTGCCGTTAAGTCTCAATCGCGGGTCGTTCATCCGAGCCTTCTTCGCCGACTTCGACGGCGACGGCAAACCGGAAGTGGTCACGCCGAACAAAGGCGGGCAGAACCCGGCGCTCGACACCCAGGAGTTGGGTCCGATCTCGTGGCTCGAGATCGCCGGCGATCCGCTGCGGCCCGATTCATGGGTG
Source organism: Bryobacterales bacterium (assembly GCA_965247515.1). Lineage (GTDB taxonomy): Bacteria > Acidobacteriota > Terriglobia > Bryobacterales > UBA6623. The sequence continues at coordinate 6,501,711 of OZ252029.1, forward strand.
GAGCACGTGATCACGAAGGTCCGCATCCCGATCAACTCACGGCCTCTCGACTTCGACCAAGACGGGGATCTCGACATTGTTGCCGGCTCGCGCGGAGAGCGCCGCATCTTCTGGCTGGAGAATCTCGGCGGCGACGAGATCGAGTTCGCCGAGCGCCCGATCAAGGTCGTCGGCAGCACAGTGCCCGACGCCCGGCGCTCGGCGCGCCGTCCCAACGACGGCAACGCGCTGATTACCGGTTCTCACATGGAATTCGAGGATCTCAACGGCGACGGGCGGCTCGACGTGGTTCTGTCGGAGGAGACGAATCTGATCTGGTTAGAGCAGCCATCCGAGGAGGGCGAAGTCTGGCCGGCGCGGCTGATTGGCACGCACTATCCCGACGCGATGACCGGTTTTCGGTTCGCTGACATTAACGAAGACGGCCGGCCCGACCTCATCGCCGGCTCCTATAGCCAGGATCCTCGCGACCATGACAGCGAAGAGGTCACCAAGGACGGCAGGCTTGGGCGACTGACTTGGTTCGAGCAGCCGGCCAACCCAACGGCCGAGTGGACGCGGCATGACATTTCGCGGCGCAAGCGCGGGATGTTCGATAAGTTTCTCGCGAAAGATATGGACGGCGATGGCGATGTCGATTTCATCGGAACGCGGGCGAATTCAGTCCCGTGGGACGGAGTGTATTGGTTGGAGCAGGTGAGGACGGCCGAGCCGGTGAGGTCGTTCGAGCGGGCGAGGGACGAGGACAGTATGGAGATGCCGTTGCCTTCACCGCCGCCGACGTCGTAGGGGCGCGATTGTTAGGTCGGAGGAAAAGTCTTACACGTACTTCAATAATGAACCTGTCTGTTTCAGCCCCGCCAGGGGCGGCATAACCGTAGCCCACAGCGCGAGCTGTGCGACGCCGGACAGAGCAGGGATGATCGCATCGCTGTGTTCACGCCTTGTTCTCGCGCCAAGGCGCGAGAACAAGGCGTGAACACAGCGCCAAGGGACCTGAATCTCCGCTTTTCCCACAGCTTGCGCTGTGGGCTACGGTTATGCCGCCCCTCACGGGGCTAAGAAAGCGATGCTTTCGCCCCACTAAGCATTGGTCTTTTTTTTCTTCTTCTTCTTTTTCTTTGCTTTGCGCTTCTCTAGCCAAGTGTCGAACTGGGCGTCGGTCTCGAACATCAGGTCGTATTCGAGATCTTGGGTGAAGAACTCGCAGACGTCTTCGCCCGGCAGTCCGTAGTCGCGACAGATCTGTGGGCGCGTCTCGTAAATCCCGCAAGTGTGGTCCGGCTGGAGGTGCCGGCAGACGGTACGAACCTCCAAGTACCAATCGCCCTCGTCGACCCAAACTGCGATCCCCTCGTGCATGAGGTACCAGCGGATGTGGTCGAAGTCTTGCTTGGAGCGGGGTTTGTCGATCTGTAGGGCGAAGTAGCGGCAGCAGCTGGCGTTGCAAAGGTGGCAAGGGCCGCCGTCCTCTTCGCTGGGCCGCGGGGGCGCCGCCGGGGAGTGCAGCATCTGCAGCGCGACGAAGCCATTGGCGGGAACTTGGGATAAGGGACGACTCTTGAGTTTGCCGGGCACGGAACCAGGATAGCGTGGCATAATATCGAGCCTTGGCGAACATACTCAGTTACGGGGCGTATGTCCCCTATTACCGGCTTGATCGTAAACACGTTGGGGGCAAGGGTGAACGCGCGGCGGCAAGCTTCGACGAAGACTCGGTCACGATGGCTGTGGAAGCGGCGCGGCAGGCGGACACCAGCGGCGTCAATCAAGTTTTGTTCGCGACGACTTCCCCGCCCTATGCGGAAAAGCTCAATGCGGCCACGATCCATGCGGCGCTCGACCTGGGCGGCGACTCCCGTGCGGCTGATCTTGGGGATTCGACGCGCAGTGGGCTTTCGGCGCTGTGCCTGGCGGCGGACTCGAGCGCGTCGACCGTGGTCTGCATGGCCGATGTCGTTGTTGGAGCCCCTGGCGGGGAGCGTGAGTCGGGGGGCGGCGATGCGGCCGCGGCGTTCGTTCTTGGCGAGGGAGACGGCGTTGCTCGGGTCTTAGGTACGGGATCGAGGACTCAGGAGCTGCTTGACACTTGGCGCACCGCTAGTCAGCCTTTCGCCAAACAATGGGAGCCGCGCTTTAGCGAAGGCATTCTCGCGGACCAAATGCAGGGCGCGCTGAGCTCCGCGCTCGAGGCGGCGGGCAAAAGCGCCGCTGACCTGACCAAAGTCGCGGCCGACTCGACCAATGCACGGGCGGTGCGGGCCTTCGCGAAGAAAGCCGGCCTCGGCCCGGATAGGCTTGGCGACAACTTCGGATCGAGCGTCGGTCGCTGTGGGGCCGCCCACGTTGGCTTGATGCTGGCCGGCCTGCTCGACGAGGCGAGTCCGGGAGACCTGCTAGCGGCGGTCTGCGGCGTTGATGGCGCCGAGGCAATCGTGGTTGCGGTCAGCGATGGGATCACAGACTCGCGCCCGAGCCGCTCAGTCGCGCACTGGATCGGGTCCAAGAACTCAGGGCTAGAATACACACGCTACCTCAAATGGCGCGGAGTGCTGCCTTTCGAGCCGCCGCGGCGGCCCGACCCAGCACGGCCGGCGGCGCCGCCCATGCGCCGAGCCGAGCGCTGGAAATACGCCTTCGTGGGCTCGCGCTGTAAGTCGTGCGGGGCCGGCAACCTGCCCCCGCAGCGTGTCTGCACGATCTGCCAATCGATCGATGAAAGCGAGCCTGAAAGCTACGCCGACGCCAAGGCCAAAGTCGCGACCTACACGGTCGACCACTTGGCCTACTCGCTTCAGCCGCCGGTAGTCGCGGCGGTGATCGATTTCGACAAAGGCGGGCGGTTTACCTGCCAGCTGGCCGACGCGGACCCTGAAAAGGTCGCCATTGGAGATGAGCTCGAAATGACCTTCCGGCTACTCTTCACCGCCGACGGGGTTCACAACTACTTCTGGAAGGCCCGCACACTGCGATAAGGATAGCGCTACGCTAACAACGGACAACGGACAACGGAGAAATCATGTCAAGCAACGGCATTCGCGATCAAGTCGCCATCGTCGGGATGGGCTGCACCTCCTTTGGAGAGAACTGGGACTCGAGCCCATCGGATATGCTGCTCGACGCGGCCACACAGGCGCACAAGTCCGCCGGCATCGAGCCCGACGAGGTTGACGCCTACTGGCTCGGCACGCTCTCGTCCGGCTCGTCGGGATTGCTGCTGACCGAGCCCCTTAAGATCCCCTACAAGCCCGTGACGCGCGTCGAGAATTTCTGCGCGACCGGCAGCGAAGCCATACGCAATGCGGCCTACGCTGTTGCCTGCGGCGCGTACGACTTGGTCATGGCCATCGGCGTCGAGAAGCTCAAGGACTCGGGCTACATGGGCTTGACCGGAACGGGCCTGCCTCCGTCCGACGGGACCGATGCGGGCATCACGGCGCCCGCCAACTTCTCGCTACTCGCGCCGGCTTACGCGAAGAAGTACGGCGTCGATCACGACGAGCTCAAGGAAGTCATGTCGCTGATCGCGCATAAGAACCACGCCAACGGGGCGAAGAACCCCAGAGCCCAGTTCCAAAAGGAGGTTCCGATGGAGAAGATCAGGAACTCGCCCAAGGTGGCCGGAATGCTGGGGATCTTCGACTGCTCGGGCGTGAGCGACGGCTCGGCGGCTGCGATCCTGTGCCGCGCCGAGGATGCGCACAAATACACCGACAAGCCAATCTTCCTGAAAGGTCTGTCATTCATCGCCGGCCCGGCTGATGGACCAAAGCGGCAAGACTACGACTACACAAGCTTCCCGGAAGTCGTGGTCAGCGCCGAAGACGCCTACAAGCAGGCGGGCGTGACAAATCCTCGCGAAGAGATCGGCATGGCCGAAGTGCACGATTGCTTTACGCCGACTGAGCTGGTGCTGATGGAGGATCTTGGGTTCTCCGACCGCGGCAACGCTTGGCGCGATGAGCTTGACGGGCGATTCAACCTCGACGGTGCGCAGCCGGTGAACCCCGACGGTGGGCTTAAGAGTTTCGGACACCCGATTGGCGCCAGCGGACTGCGGATGATGTATGAGATGTGGCTGCAGCTTCGAGATGAAGCGGGCGAACGGCAGATTAGCAATCCGAAGTTGGGATTGACGCATAACCTCGGCGGCGCGCCCGGGCGGTGCGTGAGCTTTGTTTCGGTGGTTGGGGTCTAGACGGGCTTGGCATGCCAAGCCCCCACGACCAGTGGGATGGCGTAACGACCGTAGGGGCGAGGCATGCCTCGCCTTCGGCTCACGCCAGAATCGCTAGAACAGCGCCGGCAAACCCGAGGGCCGCAAAAAATACGACCCAAACTGCTCGGTTGTAGTCGGCCGGATCATCCGCTGGCGGGTCGGCCGGATCCCCCAGCCAAATCTCGGTGACTAGCTCACCCCCCCGCCAGATTGGCCCAACCAACCGCCGCTGAATAGCGCCCGCGGCGGTCGCCTCGCTCCAGCCGGCGTTTGGTCCTGGCACGAGCGCGTGCTGGCTCCACCCGATCCGGATCGCCTTCTTGCCTGAGCAGCCCGGGGCGAAGACCGACACGAGGCTCAGCAGGAGCCAAGAAAGACGTGCAGGAATCCAGTTCGCGGCGTCGTCCGCTCTCGCGCCGCACCATCCGAACTGTAGGTATCGCGGCGTCTTATACCCGACCATCGAGTCCATCGTGCTGATGACCTTAAACAGCACGATCCCAGGAACGCCGGCCAGGGTGTACCAGAAGATGGGACTGATAAACCCGTCGACTAAGCTTTCGCTCAAACTTTCGATGGCCGCGCGCCGGCAGGCCGCGGCGTCCATGCGGGCGGTGTCGCGCCCGACGATCATCGAGATGGCCTGACGGGCTCGCTCGATGTCCCCAGCCTGAGCGGCTTGGTCGACCCGGTTGCCATGCTTAATGAGGTCGCCCATCGCGACCATCGAGAATACGACGAAAACGTGAAACACGGCGCCGAGAACGACAGTCAGGGCGCACAGCGCGCCAACCCAAACCGCGCCCACCAACGCAAACAACAGGCAACCCGCGAAGCGCCCGTCGAACCCGATCCGTCGGAGCATCGCTTCGCAGCCGCTGGTTGTTGCGCCGATTAGCCGGATCGGGTGGAGGCGATACACGGGGTCGCCCAGCCCAGCGTCGAGCACGACGCCCGCCAACAGCAACGGCGCGGAAGGGGCGAGGGCGCTCAGGTCCACTTGGTTTTCCAGCCGAGCGCGATCGCACAGGGTACGACCGCCAACGGGTCCGCCTCGTCAACCGTCAGCTCGTCGAAAAAGCGCGGCCACTCCCAGGGTTTCGCCGCGATCGAAACCGCGATATTCGCCGCTTGCTGGCGCAGAGTTTCTGACGCGAGTCCTGGCGGGATCGCGCCGTATTCGATCCGGTCGACGACCGCCGCGAAGGCGTAGCAGGCGGCCCCGACTTGGGGGTCGTACAGCGCCGACTTCTCGTTCTTGGCGAAAAGTTCGAAATCGTCCGCCGACAGCTCAGCTTTGATGCTTTCGCGGATTCCCTCGAGCGTTAGCCCGAAACGACCAAGCGCCTCGACCACGCCGCGCGTGTAAGACGGCTCGAGCCCGTTCTGCCAACGAAGCGCCTCCTTGGTCGCCTCAAGGACCGCCCGCCCGATGAGCTCGCCTAGCTTGGAGTGGGGGCTGGTCGACTCGCGCGGTTTGCGTCCGGGGTCGAGCGGGGTGGCGATAGCGAATTGATCCGTCCCGGTTCCGGTGGCGAGGTGTTGCGACGAGCGACTCCCGATGGCGAGCTCGGCTAGGGCGGCTGACTTTCCCTCGGTCATGGTCACGACCGCTCGCGCCAGCGCTCCCGGAGCTAACGGGCAGTCGACGATCAGAATCGTGTTGATCGTCCCTGAGTGAGGAGTGACCGGCTGCCATCCCTGCTCTGTTTCTTGCCAGATAGCCGGGTCCGCGGCGCGCGTAGCGTTTCCATGAACGCCCGCGGTGACGGCCGCGCACGCACTCGCATCACCGAACTTCTCCACCCGAACCGCCGCGTAGTTCATACTAGCGGCTGTTCCCATCACCGCGGTCCGCTCCGGCGGCAGCCCCAACGATTCGCAAACTTCGCGGTGGTAGCCCTGTTGCCCGACCGCGCTAATCTTTTCGTGAAGGTCAAGGTGACCGGTGGCCTCGCAGCTCTGATGATTCACAAGATACTTGATGCTTTCCTGCTCGCCTCCTGATAGGGCCGAGGTTGAGAGCACGCGATGAGGAGTGAGCAACTCGGCGATCAAGAATCGTCCCGAGCGACGGATAGCGAAGGTGTCACTAACGCGCAGATCCTGCAAGTGAAGATCGGAGTTCATCGCCCCATCACCGTACCGAATTGCAGACGCAACTGGGACGCTTCCACGTTGTGCCGGCAACTCAACCTCTGGTAGCTTAACCACTTGGAGACACGCTCTCCGCTATGGCCACTCGCGAACAAACCCTAGCCTCGATTCTCGACATCGGTATCGTCCCGATCGTTCGCTGCGAGTCCCCTGAGATGGCGTCCGCGGCCGCCCGAGCGGTCGTGCGCGGCGGCGTGAAGGCGCTCGAAGTCACGATGACCGTTCCCGGCGCGGTGAAGGTTCTCGAGAGCCTCGCCGACGAATTCGGCGATCAGCTCACCCTCGGCGCCGGGACGGTCCTCGACCCTGAAACCGCCCGCATCTGCATGCTCGCGGGCGCGGAGTTCATGGTCACCCCGGGGCTCAACACAAAGACCATCGAGATCTGCAAACGCTACTCGAAAGTCATCATTCCGGGCGTGCTCACCCCGACCGAGGTCATGACCGCCTGGGACGCCGGCGCCAATATCGTCAAGATTTTCCCGGTCGACAACATGGGGGGGCCGAGTTATGTCAAAGCGCTCAAGGCGCCTCTACCACAGGTCATGATGGTCCCTACTGGCGGCGTTTCACTCGATAACGTCTCGGAGTACTTTGCCGCCGGAGCCAGCGCCGTCGCCGTCGGGTCTTCGATGATGAATACGAAAGCCATGCGCGAGGGACGATTCGAAGTGATCGAGCAAGCGGCTCGTGATTTTCAGAAGGCGGTCCGCAAGGCGCGCAACACCTAGCAGGACGTGGAAACGCCCGCGGAGCCCGTTCTCGGCCGCCTATCGCTTGGCGCGACGGTTGTCGCCATTCGACTGCGCTCGCTCGGGGATATTGTCCTCACCACTCCCGCTCTGCAATTGCTGCGTCAGGCGCGGCCCGATGTCTGGATCGCGGTGGTTCTCGACAGGGCCTTCGCCGATACGCTCGCCGATCACCCGGCCATCGACCAAGTCGTGTCGTTCGACCGCGGCAAGAGATTGCAAGCCATCCTGAAGATTCGAGCGCTACGCCCCGAGCTGTGCTGGAATCTGCACGGAGGCTCGACCAGCGCTTGGATGACGATGCTGTCGGGCGCCCGCTACCGAGCCGGGTACCGGCACTTCGGGAAGCAGTTCGCCTACAGCGTCCGCATCCCGCGAGCGCAAGGAATCCTGGGCAGAGACGCGGAAGCGGCGGTCCACACCGCGGAGCATCACGCTGCCGGGGCCTTCTATCTCGGCGCCAAACCAGGGGAGATCCCAGCGTCGCGGCTCAAGAGTCTCCCAGAGTCGAAACAAGCCGCATACGCCGTACTGCATGTGGCGGCGTCGCATGAAACAAAACGTTGGCGGACGTCGCGATTCGTCGAGATCGCCCACTGGCTGGCCGACTCGCACGGCATGAAAGTCAGAGTGATCGCGGGTCCGGGGCAAGACCAGCTTCTTGAGGAATTCGGAGACTTCGACACGCTAGCGGGTCTGAACATCACACAGGTATCCGAGCTGGTTGCCAACGCCAGCCTCTTTGTGGGAAACGATTCAGGGCCGGCCCACATTGCGGCGGCCTATCAGCTTCCGACCCTCGTCATCTTCGCCGATTCGGACACGCGGATTTGGGGCCCGTGGAAGACCCCTCATGCGATTGTCGAGTCGCAGTCGATCGACACGGTAGGCGTCGAGCAAGTCAAGAAAGCGCTGGACCAATTGTTATTGTCGGCGCCGCAATTGCTAGAATCCGACGACCATGTCGACCAACCGTAGAACCTTCATTGCCGGCGCCCTCGGAGCCGGCCTCGCCTCCGCCCAGAGCAGCGCTAGCGACACCATCAACATCGGCGTTGTTGGCATCCGGGGGCGCGGCAGGGCTCATATCGAGGGGTTCGGAAGAGTCCCTGGCGTGCGGATCGCCTACCTCTGCGATATCGATGAGCGATTGTTCGAGAAGACGGTCTCCGAGGTCGAGCAGATGCAAGGGACTCGGCCACAGACGGAGACCGATATCCGCAGATTATTGGAGCGTGACGATCTCGACGCGATCACCGTGGCGACGCCGGACCACTGGCACGCCTTGATGACCGTCTGGGGCTGCCAGGCCGGTAAGGACGTCTACTGCGAAAAACCCTGCTCATACACGCTCTGGGAAGGCCGTCAGATGGTCAAGGCGGCGCGCAAGTACGGCCGCATGGTGCAAATTGGCCTCCAGCGGCGCAGCAGTCCGCGCGTCCGCTCGGCCGTGAAGTTCGTTCAGGACGGCAGCTTTGGCAAGCCCTATCGAGCCAAGGCGGTCATCTATCGCGGACGCATCAACATCGGCAAGGTCCCCGAGGCGGGCATCCCCCGGGGCGTCGACTGGGACAAGTTTCTCGGGCCGGCGCCGTACCGTGCGTTCGACCTCAACCGCTTCCACTACGGCTGGCATTTCTTCTGGGACACCGCGACCGGAGAGGTCGGCAATAACGGAGTCCACTATCTCGACGTGCTTCGCTGGGGCTTGGAAAAGGACGTCCACCCGGTCAAGATCCATTGCACCGGAGGCCAGTTCGTCGAAGATTCAGACTCCGAGGTCCCCAATGTCCAAGTCGGAACTTTCGAGTACGCCGACGGGACGCTGGTTGAGGTCGAAATGACGACACTGTTCAGCCCCACCTTCGGCGGAGTGCACATGGGAGGCTTCTGGTACACCGAAAAGGGCTACATCGGCTCCCCAAACGACTTCACCGCGACCGCCGGCAAATTCACCGCAAGAGATCAACCCGACTCGGCGAGCGGCGTCTCGTACCGCACGAACAACCTGAGCTTCCCTGGGATCGAGTACCCGGCGGGGCCGGAGATTCCGGACCTCGACGAGCCCGAGGTCAACCACTTCCAAAACTTCATCGATTGCGTGCGATCGCGCAAACACGCAGATCTACATTGTGAAGTCGAGGAGGGGCACCTCTCGACATCGCTTTGCCACTTAGCGAATGTTGCGTTCAGGGTGGGGCGCAAGCTGGATTTCGACCCAGCGACGGAGAAGTTCATCGGGGACGCGGAAGCGAACGGCCTGCTCCGGAGAGAGTACCGCGAGCCCTACGTCCTGCCTGAAAATGTGTAGTCTTTGAGCTCTTTTACGGAGCCTAGCGCGAAAGGGCGACTGTTATACTGCGACCACAGTCGATATGGATTCTGAAGCCGAAATCGGTTCACTGGCAGAGCGGACGGCAACTCACGATAGGGAGATTGCACATATTCGTCACAATCTGAGCGAAGTGACGGACTCTTTGACCGTCACGGCGGGGATTCAGCGCGAACAAGCGAAGGTGCTGCGGACACTGGCTGAGCACACTTCGACGCATAAGAAGGAGATGGCGACGCATAAGAAGGAGATGGCGACGCATAAGAAGGAGATGGCTCACATCCGCCAGAACCTGAGTGAAGCGCACCTCTGGGCTCGACCATTTTCTCCCGAGACGCTCCGATTCACTGGCACGGCGTTCAAGATCCGCGCGAAGACTGGGCGGTTCTCCGTATCCGAGGATGGAACGCTGGTGTACAAGGATCCCTCTAACCGCTTCATCCGGCGGAATTTGGTTTGGCGCAGCCGCAACGGCGAGTTGCTCGAGACCATCGTCGAGTCCGAGGCCGTCATAGATCCTTCCCTCTCGCCCGACGGCCGGCGGGTCGCGGTGACATCTCGCGAAAGCGAGTACGAGGAGATCTGGATCTACGATCTGCTCAGCGACGCCAAGACCCGCTTGACCTTTGACGACGTAGGTCAGAGCAAGCCGACCTGGTCGCCCTCCGGACGCGAGATCGCGTACCGGCAAGAGGTGCGCTATTCCTACGCCCATACCTCAAGTCAGCGCAGAGAAACGCGGGCCATCTTGCGCCAGTCGGCCGACGGCTCGGGCGAGGCTGTCTCCCTGGTCGAGTCGGAGGATGCGGTCCGGCTCCATTGGTCGGGCCGCCATCTGGTCTACAGTGTGCTCAAGCGCGACAGCCACAGCCGTCGCGACCTCCGTTACCTCGAGCTTGAGCCCAGCGGCGTCTCCGAACCTATCACCTGGCTTGCTACGCCTTTCAGTGAGGCAGATCCGAGGCTCTCGCCGGACGGCCGATTCCTAGCTTACGCATCCGACGAGTCCAACGCGTCCTACTCGGAGCGCTCTGCGTTTGAGATCTACGTGCGCCCGTTCCCCGAAGGCCCCGGCAAATGGCAGGTTTCGTCCAACGGCGGAATACTGCCACGCTGGCGAGCTGACGCCAAAGAGTTGTACTACATGCAGGGCCGAACGGTGATGGCAGTCACGGTCTCGTTGTTGGCCAGCGCTTGACCTTTGGGCAACCGCGGGCGCTCTTCGAGCAGAAAATGGCAAGCGGCGATTACGACGTCTCCGCCGACGGCCAACGGTTCTTGTTCTCCGAGCGCCGGTTGGATGAAGAGCAGAAGATACGCGTCGCCCTGAACTGGTACGAAGAATTCCGGGGGCGGGAACAGGACTAAGCTACTCAAAGCAATTGGGTTAGGTCCCATTCGACACTTAGGTGTCGCAAAATCGCGATTGATTCAGCTTTCGGCCGCTGCAAGCAGGTCTGGACTGCTCAGCGGTACAATCTCACCATCTTGATCGGGACAACGATTGGTCACTACAAGATCCAGGAGAAGCTTGGCTCCGGGGGCATGGGAGAGGTCTGGAAGGCGGAGGACACCCAGCTCCGACGGATTGTTGCGTTGAAGTTTCTCTCGTCGGAAACCGTTGCCGACGGCGAGGTGAAGGTCCTCCTGGTTCGAGACGCTTCGTCCACCAACCGCCCGCCTCGGGCCTAATTCCAGTAACATACGCAGGCACAAGCCCCTATGCGACGACTGGCCAGCCTGACCCTCTTCCTCTGCTCCTGGCTGGCGCTTCCTCCCCAGGCAAGCGCCGGCGATTGGCCCACCTTCGGCCACGATCCTCAGCGAACCGGTTGGGCGACCACCGAGCGGACGTTCACCACCGAGAACGTTTCCGATCTCGAGTTGAAGTGGAAGGCAAAGGTCCCCAATCAAGGCAATCTGCTATTCGCTTTGACCGCTCCCGTAGTGGCCCTTGATGTGCCGGCCGGCGGGGGACTAAAAGATGTCGCCTACGTCGCCGGCAAGCAAGGCGGGGTCTTCGCGCTCGATTCCGAGACAGGCGATGTCCTGTGGGATTGGAAGCCCACCGCGTACGTCCTGCCAAGCAACGTGGGCCTGCAGGGGAGCCTCTACTGCCCCAATGGCGTGATCGCCACTCCAACATTCGACCGGCGCAGCGGCATCCTCTATACGATCGCCGAGAGCGGAGCGCTTTACGGATTGGACTTGGGCAGCGGAGAAGTTCGCTTCGGACCGGTGCAGTTCGTCACCCCCTTATCAAAGAGTTGGAGTCTCAACCTGGTCGGCAACACGATCTATACGACATTGGCCCAAGGGTGCGGCGGCAGCTTGGGCGGCTTCTATTCGATGGACATCAGCGACCGTCATCACCCGGTCGTGCGGCAGCTTCTGCTGTCGAACACCACCACGGGCGGTGTCTGGGGCCGCGGCGGTCCGATTATTGGCGAAGATGGACGCGTCTACGGATCGACCGCCGACGGGCCGACGGACCGCAGCTCGGGGGACTACTCGAACAGCGTCGTCTCAGCCTCGCTCGACGAGCTGGAGCTGACGGATTTCTTCACCCCCAGCAACTGGTTCGAGCTCTACCGCGAGGACCTCGACTACGGCTCCGCCAGCCCGGTTTGGTTCGGCTGGAGGAACTACAATCTGCTCGCGAGCGGGGCGAAAGAGGGCGTCGTCTATCTGCTCGACGCCGACTCGCTAGGCGGAAAAGATCACCAGACGCCCTTGGCGGCGGGCGTCCGCTTGGGGAACGACGACAAGTCCAGCACGTCGCGAGGCATTTATGGGGGACTCTCGATGTCGCGCGATGAGCAGGGTCAGACTTGGCTCTACGTGCCGATGTACGGTCCCCCGTCCGAGGCGGCGCCAGACTTTCCCTACAATCATGGCGCCACTCCCGACGGCAGCGTGATGGCCTTCAAAGTCGTCGGGAGCGACAAGCCGACGCTCGAGCCGGTCTGGATCTCGGGCAACTACAGGGTGCCGGACCCGGTCGCTATCGCCAACGGCATCGCCTTCGTTCTTGAAACGGGCGAAAACCCACACCAAAGGGGCCAGTCGCGCATCAAGACCGCGGGCTCGCGCTTGACCGACACCAAGAATGCGGTTCTGCACGCGTTGGACGTCCGCACCGGGACGGAGCTCTACAACAGCGGCGACGCGATGAGCACGTTCGTTCACTTCAGCGGGCTGGCGATCGCGGGAGGGCGGATCTACGCGGTGGACTATGACTCCAACGTCTACTGCTTCGGGCTGACAGAGCCGCGACCGTGAGCGGGCGGTCTTCTAGTCAGTGCGAGCGGAAGACACCCCGCTGACGCAGGGTGCTCGGATTTGCCGCCAAACAAACGAAGCGGGCCGTTCGCCAACCAGTCGGGTGAAGTAAGACAATGGAACTGTGCGCGGTCTACTCCTGTTCGCCTTGGCGCTGCATGGTTGCGGCGCCCAGTCGCCGCCTGACGTTCGCTCGCTGACGATTCTGCATACGAACGACCTACACGCGCGGCTTTTGCCCGACGAAAACGGCCGCGGAGGCTTCGCCGAAATGGCGACGGCGATCCGGGAGGAGAAGGCGAAGTCCGAGGCGTCAATCTTGCTGCACGCAGGGGACCTGGTCCAAGGCTCGCCGGTGTCGACGATCTTCAAAGGCTTGCCGGTCATCGAGGTGGCGAACACCTTGGGGATCGACGTTCACACCCTGGGCAATCACGAGTTCGATTACGGCTGGCGCCAGACCCGTGAGTTTATCGAGGCGGCGGAGTTCGCAACGATTTCGGCGAATGTGGTCAACCCGGCGGGGGAACTGCTAGCCCCGGCGGCCTACACGATCCATGAGCTCAATGGGGTCCGGGTTGGGGTGATTGGCGTGGTGACGGGGATACTTGATTCGTTGACGATGGCGGAGCTCAGGGGGCCGTGGGAGGCCTTGCCGGTCGTCGATATGGTGCGGCGCTATGCATCGCAGATCGCCGACGAGACCGATCTGATTATCGCCCTGTGCCATTGCACCGACGAAGAGGACGACGCCATGCTGGCCGGACTTGATGGCGTAGCGGTCATCATCGGCGGACACAATCACGGCGGCCTCCAAGACACGAAAGAGCGCGACGGACGGGTGCTGGCGAAGGTCCGCGCCTGGGGGCACGAGCTCGGCAGACTCGACCTCGAGTACGACGTCGCAAGCGAAGAGATTGTCGCCTACGACTGGCGGCGCATCGACATCGGCGACCGCTACGAGGCTGCGCCCGAAACGGCGAAACTCGTGGCTTACTGGGAGAAGAAGGTCTCCGACATCGTTGACGAGCCAATCGGGCGGGCGCAGCGGGCCATCCGCCGCGATGACCTTAAGGGCATTATCGAGAAGGTCATGCGAAAGGCTGCCGGCGCTGATCTGGCTTACATGAACCGCGGCGGGATCCGGGCGAACATTCCGCAAGGGGTAGTCCTGCGGCGGCACGTTTGGACGATACTCCCGTTTGGGAACGACCTGGCCTATGGGACGGTCAAGGGATCGAAGCTGCCGAACGAGTTGCGGGATCGTACCAACATCGACCCAAATCGCGAGTATGTCGTGGCGACGAACAACTTCATCGCGGACAAATGGGCCGAGCGGGGCGTCAAGCTGGATGGGCGGGGGCCGAAGATCCGTGATTTGCTGATCGATTGGGTGGTGGAGTCGCAGGTCGTGCGTTAGAGTTGGCAGCCTCGGCGGAATTCGCTACATTACGACACGTGGGAACCGTCACGAGAATCTTCCTCCGCCTGTCGGCCGGGACGCCGGTCAAAGAGGTCGCCTCCGCTGAGGCCGTTCGCGGCCGGGGCCTGGAGGGGGATCACACGGGCGGCGGGAATCGCCAGGTCACCATCATTTCCGAGGAACGCTGGGACGACGCCTGCCGCGACCTCGGCGGCGAGGTCAGCCCCGCCGGCCGCCGCGCAAACCTCGTCGTCAGGGGCGTGCCGCTATCGGACTCGATCGGTCACGAGCTTCATATAGGCCCATGCCGCATTGAGGTGATCGGCGAAACGCGTCCCTGCCGGCTGATGGATGATTTCGCGCCGGGTCTTCAAGAGGCGCTCGACCCCGATTGCCGCGGGGGCGTCTACGGTCGCATCGTCGAAGGCGGCCTGGTCGAGGTTGGCGGGAGTGTCAGCGTTGTGAAGCAGGAGGCGGCATGAATCGAATCGGGATCGTCTTTGGCCTTGTTTCTCTGTTGGGTTGCGGAGGCGGCGCCCAGGCCCCGGCCCCGGAAAAGAAGGCGGCGCCGAAGCCCCTGGATTTAAGCGCCTATTTCGCCAAGGAAGGGCAGGTCGGCATGGAGCTTGTCGACAACCACGTGCTTGGTAAAGACTATCTCCCCGGCGGGAATCTGGCTCAATACGACAAGGGCGGCAAGAAGTACCAGCAGTTCCTCATCCGGACGCGTGACAACGAGTCGGCGGCGTTACTGGCGTTTGAGATCAAGGGCAAGCTTGGCGACAGCAAGTTCGCTCCGAACTTTGGCGGGTATTTCGGTATGGATGGGGACCAGCCGGTTTTCCTATTTCCGAGAGGTAAGCACGTGGGCGGGTACGTGGGTCTTTCGCAAGAAGATGCTGAGGACGACGCCCGGGTTTTCGCGAACCGGGTCCCGAACTGAGCCGCGGACGGAGCCTCGACTGGGTGATAAAGTGATCGTGTGACCGAGCTGATATTCGAAGTCACCCAAGAGCTCGACGGCGGTTACTGCGCCGAGTGCCTGACCGAGGCCATTTTCACTCAAGCCGACTCGTGGGACGAGCTTCGCGGCAATGCCCGCGACGCCGTCAATGCGTTCTATTTTGACGATCCGAGATCTGTTAACATCCGTCTGCGTCTCGTCCGTGACGAGATGATTCAAGCGGGCGTCCGAGCCGCCGACGCGGGCCGCACTGTCGAACATGAGCGAGTTCGGGGCTGGGTCGAAAGCTGGGATACTGACCAGGAGTTGGAGCGACCCCCGACTTAGTACTCCCATCCGCAATACGATGACATGTCTAGGCATTGCGGAACCCGCTCCCTCGCGGTCGCGGCTCTGACATCGAGAGTCAAACACTAACCGGACGGGGTCAGAGCCGCGACCGCGAGGGAGCGGGTTCCGCAGTCTGGTAGCTTCGTCTCTCCCCGCAAATACGCAACCGCGATTGTGAGCCAGAGTGCTTAGATTCGCGTCAGCCCAACGCGCGCCATATCGTCGCAACGGTAAAGCACACCACGAACCCAATCGCCACCGGCATCAGAGCGCCGATTGTCGTCCATTTCGCGCTACGCGTCTCCTTCCAAATCGTGAGAATCGTCGTTGCGCAGGGGTTGTGCAGCAGCGAGAAGAGCATCAGACTGACCGCGGTCAGCAGCGTCCAGCCGTGCTGGTCGACCAGTACGGCGCGGATCTCGTCGTAGGCCGTCAGCTCGGTCATCATCCCGATGTTCATGTAGCACATCAGCATGGTTGGGACGACAATCTCGTTCGCCGGGATCGCGATCACGTACGCCAGCAGGATCACCCCATCAAGCCCCAGCAATTGCCCAAACGGGTCGAGGAAGTCCGACGAGCGCTGCGCCAGACTCACACCGCCCCACTCGATGTTCGCCAGGACCCAGATGACCGCCCCCGCCGGGGCCGCCGTCAAGATCGCCCGCCAGAGCACGAAGATCGTGCGGTCGATGAGCGAGGTGTAGAGGATCCGTAGGATGCTTGGCCGGCGGTAGGGCGGCAGCTCGAGCGTGAAGGCTGAGGCCTCGCCTTGGAGGACTGTCCGCGTGAGCGCCCACGAGACCAGCAGCGTGAACCCGATGCCGACCAGGACGACCCCCATGACCGCGCCTGCCGCGACGAACGAGGCGACAACGGGCGGGAACGCCGCCGCAACGAAGATCACGGCCAGCATGATCAGCGTCGGATAGCGTCCGTTGCAGGGGACAAAGTTGTTGGTGAGGATCGCGATCAGCCGCTCGCGGGGCGAGTCGATGATGCGCGTCGCGATCACCCCGGCGGCGTTGCATCCAAACCCCATCGCCATCGTCAGGGCCTGTTTTCCGTGGGCGCCGGCGCTGCGGAATAGCCAGTCCATGTTGAACGCCACTCGCGGTAAGTACCCAAGATCCTCGAGGATCGTGAACATGGGGAAGAAGATCGCCATCGGTGGCAGCATCACACTGATGACCCAGGCCAGACCACGGTAGACCCCGTGCCAGATGAACCCGGTGACCCACCACGGCGCGCCCATCGAAGTGAAGAACGCGGCGCCTTGGTCTTCGAGCCAAAACAGCCCGGTTGCCAGCATTTGTGAGGGGACGTTCGCCCCCAGGATTGTCAGATAGAAGACACCTGCCAGTAGGCCCAGCATGATCGGCAGGCCGAACACGCGCGAGGTGACGATACGGTCGATGCGCTGGTCGAGGTCCCACGAGCGCGCCCCTGTCGCTTGCACCGCGCGATCGGCGATCGATTGGGCGTTGGCGTAGAGCGACGAGACGATGCGGTCGCGGACCCCTTCGCCGAGGTCTCTGCGGAGCTCGTCGGCGCGGCTTAGGACATTGATGGCGTTCACGCTACTCATGCGAAACCGCCAGCGCCCCGGAGCCGCGCGCGGGAGCAAGCGGTTGCCGGCCAACGCTAATGTTGTGGCACGCTCGGGCAACCGCTCCCTTCCGGTCGCGGCTCCGGGGGCCGCGCGTGGCGGCGATAGAAGGGGAGTTCAGTTTTGGCGTGGGCGCGCTCATTGCGCTCCTTGAAGGGCGATGAGTTTGCTGTGGTCGTCGACGGGGGCCAACACAGAGGCTTGCATCTCGGCGAGCTCGCCATTCACCAGGGCCTGCCGAACACGGTGGTCGCCGTCGAGCAGCCGCATCGCCACCCAGCGTGCGTTAGGTAGCCCGGGGGCCTGCTGCTCAATCATCGGGACGAGCTCGCGCACCGCCGACTCGACCTCGGGGGGAGGCTCGACCCGCAAAGGTTTGGTTCGGGTGTTCCCTTCGATGACATCGGCGACCGCCTGCACGAGCTGCGGCAGCCCTTCCTTTGTTCGCGCGACGGTCGGGACAGCGGGCACTCCCAAATCGC
Source organism: Bryobacterales bacterium (assembly GCA_965247515.1). Taxonomy (GTDB): domain Bacteria; phylum Acidobacteriota; class Terriglobia; order Bryobacterales; family UBA6623. The sequence goes on from OZ252029.1 coordinate 6,519,261, forward strand.
GCGAAAGACTCCGGACGTCCACGTCGAGTCCCTTGCGCTCGGCCTCGTCCATGAGGTTGACGCAGAGCACCACCCGGTCGGTGATCTCCATGACCTGTAGGGCCAGGTTGAGGTTTCTTTCGAGAGCGGTGGCGTCGACCACGACGACGGTGCAGTCGGGTCGTCCGAACAGTAGGAAATTCCTGGCGATCTCTTCGTCCTGTGACGCCGACAGCAGCGAATAGGTGCCGGGCAGGTCGACGATCTTGGAGGCGACGCCTTGGTAGGTGTAGCCGCCCTCGGCCCGGGTGACGGTCTTGCCGGTCCAGTTGCCGACATGTTGGCGAAGACCGGTTAGAGCATTGAACACCGACGACTTGCCGGTGTTTGGATTTCCGGCGAGCGCGACCAGACGGTCGTACTTGCCCAGCGAGACGCCCATCTTCTCGAGCTGCGCGTGCGCCGGGCAAGTTTCGCAGTTGTGCTCAGTCATGCGGCGTCCTCGACCGGGCGCACCCAGACGTGGCGAGCCTGGGGTTCTCGGAGCGCGATCGTCGCTCCGCGGATGCGGTAGCCGCGCGGGTCGCCGAAGGTGTTCTCGAGCGCCGCTTGGACCCTGGCTCCTGGCGTCAACCCGAGGTCCATCAGACGCCGCCGGCTGAAGCCCCGGCATTGGTCGTCGAGCTCGATCACCTCGGCTTTCTCGAGCTGGTCTAGCTCTGAGAGCCTCTTCGCGTAGGCGGGCCGCGGCTCGGCCGCCTCGGCAGGCGCGACGTGAATGTTCGCCGCGACCGAGTGCGCCAGGCTATGGACGTCCGTGCCGTCGCTGATCACGAGTCTCTCGGGCGTATCTTCGACAATTCTCACGGTCGCCCCTGGCCTCAAGCCAGCGGCGAGGATTTGTTCAAAAACGACCGCCGGCTCGTCTTCGATGTGGACGATTCTCGCCGTTGGACCGCCAGGCCAGTCGGTTAGCGGCGAGCCTCCGAGCTGAGACACCGTGCCGTCGGGCGCGGGGATAGGATCGCCGTGGGGGTCTCGCTGCGGATGCCCGAGATGCGCATCGAGCTCGTCGAGAGTTTCATCGGAGAGCGTGTGCTCGGCCTTTTCCGCCGCTTGATGGAGCTTGGCCATCGGCATGCCCGCGTCGTCGGCCAGGTACCTTTCCCAAAGCCGGTGCGCTCGCATCACATGGACGCCTGTTCGTTCGCCTTCGGGAGTCAGGCGCAGCGCCCCGGAAACGGATTGGAGCAGGGATTTCGACTGCAGCACGTTGATCAACGCGATGGTCTGCCGGGGCGACAAACCCAAGGCTCCGGCCAGCGACTCACGCGTGGCGTCGCGGCCTTCGTGGCGGCAGGTGAGCGCGTGCTTGAGCGCATCCTCATAGAGCCGGCGCTTGCGTCCTTCGCGAAGACGAGCCATCAGCGGCGCGCCTAGGAAGTACGCGACGAGGGCGATGACCGCTAATACAACGAAGTTCGACATAGCCTTAGTCACACGGTGAGACCCGGATCTCGGAACAGACGCGGGCGCCGAGCGCTTGCATCGCCGCTGCTTCAGCGATCCGGATCATAAGCGGGCCTTCAAACGGCTGCCGCTCGATGAATTCGATGTGGACGCCGGGGCGGATGCCCAGCGAGGCGAGGTAGCGCAGAAGATCCCCGTCGCGGTCCGAGACGCGCGACACAACGCCGCTTGCTCCGGGGTCCAAGTCGACTAGGCGGACATCGACACGCTGCGGCATCGTCCCGTCCTTGCGCGGGATCGGATGCCCGTGAGGGTCGACCTCGGGATCGCCTAGCTGCGCCGCGATGCGATCTTCGAAGGTTTCGGAGATGGCGTGCTCGAGCTTTTCGGCTTCGTCGTGCACCTCGTCCCATTTGTAGCCGAGGGAGTTGTGCAAGAAGAGCTCGAGCAGGCGGTGGTGGCGGATCACCTCGAGCGCCCGTAGGCGTCCGAGCTCGGTCAAGACGGCCCCGTGGCGCTTCTCGTATGACACCCAGGGCGGGGCTTGATCGGCGAGCTTGCGCAGCATGCCTGTGACCGAGGCGGGCGCCACCGCGAGCTTTTTGGCGATCGAAGCGGTGGAGGCGCGCCCGTCGTCTCCCGCGATTTCAAAGATCGCCTTGAGATAGTCGTCAATCGACTCGGAGGACGACTGCTGGACTGCTGATTTAGGCATGCCTAAGTTTCATTGTAAGGCGCCGGTTAGACGCGCGTCAATGTGGCCGTGGCGTACGGCTGTGCCGTGCCGCCTTGCACCTGTGATGCGAGGTCCGGGTCTTGGGTCGAAGCCCGAGACCTTGCGCTACAAGCGCAAGGCGGCACGGCACAGCCGTGCGCCACGTCCGAGTCCACAGAGTAAAGTAGAGGGATGTCGACCGCGACGTACACCAGCGCCCCCGACGCGCTGGGACGATTTGGTGAATATGGGGGGCGTTATGTGCCTGAAATACTGGTGGCGCCGCTTGATCAGCTCCAGCAGGTGTATGAGGAAGCTCGCGAGGACCCGCTCTACCAAGCTGAGCTTCAAGAGCTGAACGAGAAGTTCGCCGGACGCCGGACGCCGCTCTATCACGCGAAGCGACTCAGCGATCACCTCGGCGGGGCGCAGATCTACCTTAAGCGCGAGGACCTGCTCCACACCGGCGCGCACAAGATTAATCACTGCCTCGGCCAGGCGCTACTAGCGCGCCGCATGGGCAAGACCCGTATCATCGCCGAAACCGGCGCGGGTCAACACGGCGTCGCCACCGCCACCGTGTGCTCGCTGTTCGGATTCAGCTGCGTGGTCTACATGGGCGAGGAAGACATGCGCCGCCAGGAGCTCAACGTCTTCCGCATGCGCCTACTCGGGGCTGAAGTGGTTGAAGTCAAGACGGGGAGCCGGACGCTTAAGGACGCCATCAGCGAGGCGATGCGCGATTGGGTGGCGACCTTCGAAAACACGCACTACTTGCTCGGATCCGTCTTGGGGCCGCACCCCTACCCGATGATGATTCGCGACTTCCAATCGGTGATCGGGAACGAGGCCCGCGAGCAGATCCTTGAGGCGACGGGATCGCTGCCCGACCTGCTGATCGCCTGTGTCGGCGGCGGCAGCAACTCGATTGGCCTGTTTTATCGCTTCCTCGAGGATGAGGGCGTCAGGATGGTGGGCGTCGAAGCCGGCGGACGCGGCGGGACGCTTGGCGACCATGCCGCGCGTTTCGACGGGGGCGCCCCGGGCGTTCTCCACGGGACTCGTAGCTGGGTTTTGCAAGACGGCGACGGGCAGATCTCGACGACGCATTCCGTATCGGCGGGTCTCGACTACGCCTCGGTCGGTCCCGAGCACGCCTGGCTGCGCGAGTTGGGGCGGACTGAGTACACCCATTGCAGCGACCAAGAAGCCATCGAAGCGGTGCGGACGCTGTCGCGCTTGGAGGGGATCATCCCAGCGCTCGAATCCGCGCATGCGGTGGCCGAGGCGGTCAAGCGCGCTCCGGATGCGAAAGGCCAGACTTTCGTGGTGAACTTGTCCGGGCGCGGAGATAAGGACGTTGGGATCTTCCGCGAAAACATGCTCGACCTTGATTGACGCCGAGCGGTCGTCGTAGGGTGGGAGGGGCGCGGGCGTAGCACGCTACGGCCCTACAGCAAGACCGGCCCATCTCGTAGGGGCGTAGCGTGCTACGCCCGAAAACGACAGATCTCAATGAACCGAATCGATCAGGCTTTCGAGCGCCTGCGGGGCGAGAACACCCGCGCCTTGATCGCGTACCTCACGGCCGGCGATCCTTCGCCTGATCGTACAGCCGATCTCGTCCTGGCGCTCGAGGCGGGCGGAGCGGACATCATCGAACTTGGCGTCCCATTTTCCGACCCCATCGCTGACGGGCCCGTCATCCAGCGTGCCAGCGACCGAGCCTTGGCGGCCGGGGCGACGCTCACCGGAGTCCTCGACATCATCAAGCAGGTCCGCGAGACGTCGGAAGTCCCGATCGTCGTCTTCAGCTACCTGAACCCGGTGCTGCGCTATGGGTTCGAGGAATTCGCCGAAGACGCGGCCACGTCTGGGGCCGACGGCGCTCTTCTGACCGACCTCAACATTGAGGCCGCCGAGCCCTACTTGGCGGAAATGCGGCGCCACGGGCTTGCGACCATTTTCCTCGGTTCTCAAACGACCTCGCAAGAGCGTCTCCGTCGAGTAGCAAAAGCGTCGTCAGGCTTTCTATACTTGGTGTCCATGGCGGGGGTTACGGGGACGCGGACGACGCTCTCTGACCAAGCCATTCCGCTGCTTGAACGCGCGAGAAGGGCAACTGACCTGCCCCTGGCGATCGGATTCGGTTTGTCAAAACCAGAACATATGCGAGCCGTTGCTCCCCACGCCGAGGGCGCCATCGTCGGCAGCGCCTTTATGCGAGTGGTCGAGGAAGCCGAGGGCGCCGCGGACCTTGCGGAGGGCCTTCGTAAACTCGCGGCCGAGCTCAAGGAAGGTCTTCGTCTGGGATGAGCGACCTATCCGGATGGCGCGAACGAATCGATGAGCTGGATCGCGAGTTGGTCCGCTTGCTCAACGAACGCGCTGAGTGTGTGTTGAATCTCGCCCCGCTGAAGCGGGCTCAGAAGATGGATGTGCTCGACAAAAACCGCGAAGAACGCGTGCGCGCGAACATTCGCGCCGCCAACGGTGGCCCGCTCTCTGACGATGCTTTGGTCGAGGTCATCGAGCGTGTAATGGCGACCATGCGCGACATCCAAAAGCCTTGATAAATCGTGTCGTTTCGAACCGTAAGTATTGTTGGCGTCGGCTTGATCGGCGGGTCGCTCGGACTGGCGCTGAAGAAGTATGGTTTCGGCGGACGCATTCTTGGGGTCAGCCGGCCGCGGACGATCGATCGCGCTCTCGAGGCCGGCGCGATCGACGCCGGGGCGCCGATTGAAGAGGCCTTGGCGCAATCGGACTTGATCTACCTCGCCCAGCCGATCCTGCGGATTCTCGACCAACTCCCCGAAATTGCTCGCCTGGCCAAGCCCGGCTCTCTTGTCACAGACGCCGGCAGCACCAAGGTCGCGATCGTCGAGCGCGCCGCGAAGTTCTTTCAAGCCGACGCGCTGTTCCTTGGGGGCCACCCGATGGCTGGAAAAGAGGGGCGTGGGGTCGAGATCGCTGATCCCGATCTCTTTCGTGGGGCCCCATACGTACTGACTCCTGACGATTCAGATGATCCTCGAGTCGCGCGGTTTCGCCAGCTCTTGCTCTCGATCGGCGCCCGGGCGATGGAGCTGAGCGCCACCGGTCACGACGAAATTGTCGCCTGGACCTCGCACCTTCCGCAAATCGCCTCCAGCGCCCTCGCCGCCCGGCTTCACCAGAGTCTTGAAGATGGCCGGGCTTCGGCGGTCGCCGGGAGCGGCCTGCGCGACATGACTCGGCTCGCCGGCAGCTCGTACGAGATGTGGGAGGGGATCTTCCGGACCAATCACGAGGCGCTCGACGCTTGCTTGGAGGCGTACATTTCGGAGCTGAGCGAGTTTCGAAAGGCCATCAAGAGCAAAGACCTTGAAAAGCGTTTTCGCGCGGCGCAAATTTTCCATAAACAAGTGAAAAGTAGCTGATCCGGCGTTCGTTAATAGGCCACCAGCCTGGTAGCCTGTGAACGACAACAAACATGGCTTCCGTCGCTGTCGTTCCGCAGTTCTCCGCCGAGGGAATCGGAGCTCGATTCTTACGGCTCGAAGGCGCCGTTTCACTTTTTAATCTCGCTCGAGGTACGGAGCTGTTCGCAGCGGGCGATCCCTGCGATCGGGTATTCGCACTGCTAACAGGGAGCGTCAAGCTTTCGGTCGCAGGGCCGGGCGGGAAGAGTTGTCTGTTGCACATCGTCGAAGCGGGCGAAGTTGTCGACGAATCGGCGCTGCTCGGGGAGAGAGCGTATCGGACGGCCGCCGAGGTCATGGAGTCGGCTTCGCTAGTGATCGCGCCAACTCAATCCGTGCTAAGTGAACTTGAAAGTCGACCCCAATTATGGCGAGAGCTGGCGCCATTATTGCGGACAAGGTTGCGGAACCTCGAAGATCAACTGCAGTGGGTGAGCTTTCTCGAGGTCGAGCAACGCGTCGCCAAGCTCCTGCTGCGCTGGGCCGACGGGCAGGGCCGGTCTCTTGGCGGCGAGCCTCAGCTGCGTCTGTCTCAGAAGGATCTTGCCGACATGATCGGGGCAACACGCGAAACAACTTCGACTGCGTTGAATCGATTGAGACGCGAAGGCTGCATCGCCCTCGGACGGCGCTCGATCGTGGTGATCTCGGTCGAGAAGCTTCGGCTGATGGCGGCCGACACCGACCGGCCATCGCTCGTTACATAGGGCCTTTGCGTGGTCGGTTAGGCGCGATCTGAATGCGGAACCCGCTCCCTTAGGCTACAGCCGGCTATTAAGTAACGAGTATTGCGCCTAGGGCCTATACGCCACGCAATCAATCTCGACCTTCATGCCCTTCGCAGGCAACACCGCTTGAACCGTCGTCCTCGCCGGCTTGGCTTGGCCGAAAAACTCGTTGTAGACCTCGTTCATGTCTTTGAAGTCGCGAATGTCCGACAGGAAGACCGAACACTTCACTACGTCGCCAAGGTCGGCGCCGGCGGCGCGCAATATCGCCTGAACATTCCCAATCGTCCGCCGGGTCTCGCCCGCGACCGACTCCGAGACGAATTGCCCGGTCGACGCTTCGATTGAAGCCTGACCGGAGACGTAGATAAACCCGCCCGCTTTGACGGCGTGCGAGTAGGGGCCCTGCGGAGGAGGGCCGCTAGGGTCGGTGATTCGTTCGATCATTTCGCCATCCTAATGCAATTTGGCTATTGCAGTTTTCCGCGGGCGGCGACCTCCCAAACGGCCTCGACCGTGTCTCCGCGAATCCCGTACATCTTCTCATGCATGTTCACCGCCACGCACACGTGGTTGGGGACGACTCGAACCCGGTCGCCGATGCTCAGCTTTTCGCCCGACTCGCTCAGATCGATGAAGCCGTGTTCCTCGTTCATTTGATAGAAGCGGGCGCCAGGCGCCTCGATCAGCTCGCCGTGGGTCTGCTCGGTCGCGTACGGAATTGGGTCCGAAGTAAAGGTCTTCGAGCCGCCATCGATCAAGGCGAAGTCTTCGCGCGGCGTGGAGATCACAGTCGTCAGGATGGTCGCTGAGCAGTCGGATGGAGTCGCCGAACCGGCGGCGACTTGGCTGCGATCGTTGAACACCGACGTCCCGGGTCGAATTTCGGTCAAACCGTCGATTTCGTGAGAGCGAAACAGCGTCGGGGTCGAGCCCCCGCTAATGCTCTCAAGCGGGATTCCAGCGCGTTCGAAATCATCGCGAATACGCGCGATGTCGGCTTTCACGGCCTCGAAGTTCGCTTCCCCCCCGGGCGCGGTCAGCCAGACGTGTCCGGGATAGAATTGAAGGCCTTCGAACTCCAAGCCGGGCAAGTCATCGACTTTTCGAGCCAGGTCCAGCAGCGCGGCGCCTGGGGGAAGTCCGCAGCGATTCCCGCCCACATTCGCCTCGACTCGCACGCCAACTGAAGCGCTCACTGCAACGCAAGCGCTCGAGAGGCCCTCGGCGGCGAATCGGCTGTCAAGGGCGACCGACAGCGGGACTCGCTTGGAGAGCTTGGCCAGCCTTGTCAGCTTGGCGGCGCCAATCACCGGGTACGCGATCAAGATCCGCTCGGGCTCGGCGGCGGCCATGACTTCAGCCTCGCTGACCTTCGCCACGGTCAACGACCTCGCCCCAGCGGCAAGCTGCATCCGGGCGATCTCGATCGTCTTGTGGGTCTTGGTGTGAGGGACGAGAGCCAGCTGGTGATCGCCGGCATAACCGGCAACCTTCGCTAGGTTCGCTTGCAAGCGATCGAGATCGACAAGCAGCGCGGGGGTGTCAAGATCGGCGATCTTCATGGGGGCCAATCGCAAAGACTAGCAAACTCGCGGGAGTACGTAGTTCCTCGTAGTCGAAATAGGACGTTCTTCTGAAAGGGTGTACAGAGAGCTAGGGATACTCTGGAATCCAGGCTAGCGCAGGTTCGCCGTTTTGTAAGCACCCGTGGGGTTCTTGCGCCACAGCTTCGAAGAGAATGCCAAGCCTATCGCGACTACTGGCCCTTGACATGGCCCGCCTACGCCGACCGGGCCTGGCCGAGAGTGTGCTCGTCCTGCTAGCGCTGCTGTGCGTCGTCATCCCGCAGTGGCGATCGGTCTCATCCCACGAGGTGCGCCGCCGGGCGGAAGTCAAGTCCCAGCTCGCCGGCGCTCTCCAACTCGCTGAATCGAAGTTGCTTGCGCTGCCGGAGGGTGCGCCGCTCAAGAGCTATCAACAGGGCGAGGTCACGATTCGCTACTACGAAGCTAGCGGACGCTGGATCGATCCCGACAATTCGTGCGCCTGGAGTACTTTTTCGAGCGCCTCGACGATCGAGAGCGGTTACGAGCTTGAGGGATTCAATGAATGCCTGGATAGGCCGGTGGTTGCGGCTTGGAACAGCCGGGCGGGGCCGAACATCGGTATTTTCGCCGAGGTGCCGAGAAGCCAAGCGTACAGCTCTTCCACATCCCTGAGCGCCGCAACCGTGGCGACGACGGCCATCGCCGCGCTCTGCATCGTGGCGCTGGTCATGGCGCAGCTGTCGAGTGTCGGCGGCTTGCCTAGCTCCCGGCGCCGCGGCAATGCCGCGGCCTGGGGCATTTTGGCGGTTTCGCTGGCCGCGACCGCCGCGGTTTGGCTTTCCATGCGGGATCGGTTCAATATCTCACCCGATCAATCGGTGACGCTCGGGCAGGACTACCCCACTCAAGTCCTCTTGGCAGGCTTGGCGATCAGCGTTCTGCTTTTCGACATCGCGCTGGTCCTTTCTTCGACCCGAGCGCGCGCGTTGGGACTCGCCGAGCTCATGACCGCCCGCCACAGGGAAAGTGAGGCGCGAATTCGAGCGGTGATCGATCAGGCGCCCGACGGGATCGTGACGCTCGACTCTTCGGGTCGAATCGAAACCTTCAATCCCGGCGCGGAGAACCTGTTTGGCTATTCGAAGGAACAGGCGGTCCAGCTCGTGCTCTCACGCCTTTTGCCGGCCTGCACCCCGCTGGCAATGCCAAACCTGGTTGGCAGGGGAGGCGCTGAATGTAAGGCCCGGCGCAAGGATGGGTCGATCTTCCCGGCCGAGCTCACTCTGTCTCGCATAGAACTCGACGATCGCGTTCGCTATACAGCGATCATCCGCGACGCCTCAGCCCGCAAGCAGGCTGAAGAAGAGCTCAGAGAGAGCCAGGAACGCTTCGCTCTAGCCGCGCAGGGCGCCAACGACGGACTCTGGGACTGGAACCTCAAGACCGATGAAGTTTACTACTCGCCTCGTTGGAAAGCGATGATCGGCGAAGAAGCCGGCGACATCACCGGAGAACCGGCGGACTGGCTCGACCGCATTCATCCCGACGATCTGGAAACCTTCTGCTCGGGAATGTCGGATCACATCGGCGGCTCGACGGCGCACTTCGAAGTCGAGTACCGCATCCGTCACAGCGGGGGCGAACACTTCTGGATGCTGACCCGCGGGTTGGCCGTTCGTGACCAGGAGGGCAAAGCGACGCGCATCGCCGGATCTCAGACCGACATCACCAGCCGCAAGCAGAACGAATGGCGCTTGCTGCAGCAGGCTCTCCACGACCCGCTAACGGGTCTGCACAATCGCAGCTACTTCCTCAGCGAGCTCGAGCGCGTACGCCGTGAAGCCGCCGTTGAGGGCGGCCGCTTGTTCGGCCTGCTGTTCTTGGATCTCGACCGGTTCAAGCTTGTCAATGACAGCTTGGGCCACGTCGTCGGCGACCAGCTTCTCGTCAAGATCGCCGAGCAATTGCGCGAGTGCGTCCGGCCGGGAGACATTATTTGCCGGCTCGGCGGCGATGAGTTCGCCTTGCTCGTGGATGATCTCAAGGACGCCGAGGACGCCACTCGGCTAGCGAGACGCATCCAGCAGAAACTAGAAGAGCCCCTGCGCGTTGGCAAGCAGGAAGTCTTCACCGCCGTCAGCATCGGAATCGCCTTGAGCTCAGACGGCCGCCGAACCCCCGAAGAAATGCTTCGTGACGCCGACACCGCGATGTACCGAGCCAAGGCGGGCGGCCGGGCGCGCTACGAGATCTTCGACCAGGGCATGCACACGCAGGCCGTACGGCAACTCAAGATTGAAAACGATCTGCGCCGTGCCGTCGAACGCGAGGAGCTAATCGTTCACTATCAACCTATCGTTCGCTTGACGGATGGCTGTGTAGTGTCATGCGAAGCCTTGATGCGCTGGCAGCATCCGGGCGGGTTGCTGCAGCCGTCGGAGTTCATTGGGGTCGCCGAAGAGACGGGGAGCATTAGCAGTCTCACCGAATGGCTTCTTGAAATGGTATGCCTGCAGTCGGTAGCGTGGGAAGCTGAGGGACTGCCGCCGGTTCGAATCGCGATCAACGTTTCTCCGCGTCAGTTGCTTAGCCCGGGCTTCGAGGATCTTGTCTTCGCCGCGGCGCGCCGACACAAAGTGCCGCTATCAGCGCTTCAGCTCGAGTTCACCGAAAGCGCCTTTCTTGAAACCACCGATACAGCGAAGGAAACGCTTAGCGCCCTGAGCGCGGGCGGCGTTCGGATCTCTCTCGACGACTTCGGAACGGGCTACTCCTCGCTGGTCTACTTGCATCGTTTCCCGCTCGATGTCATCAAGATCGACCGCTCGTTCATTGGGCGAATCCCTGGCGATCACGATAGCGCGGCGATCGCGGGCGGGCTAATCGCTTTGGCGCACAGTCTAAATCTGGAAGTCGTCGCCGAAGGGGTGGAGTCCCCAGCGCAGTTGGTCTTCCTGATCGAGCATCATTGCGACCTCGCTCAAGGCTATGCGTTGGGACGCCCGGCGGAGGCCGAGGTCTTTGCGCCGGCGCTGGCGTCTGGAGTCAATATCAACCAGGTCCTGACAGGGCCGGAAACGCTGTCCCTTCACGCGTAGGGCGCGCGCTAGCTCCGTGCGTTGACGGGCGTTCGGGGCCTACGGCGTTCGCCAGTAAGATGGCGCCGTCGTCCCCCGCTGAACTCTGTACCCGTGTTTGCCGCGCCGGGCTCACCGCAAGCGCACCTAAACCCCCTAAGCTGCTGTTGAAGCCGCATGAGCTGTCCACTGAACGGGTCGCGGCGCGCGCCTCTTCTCCGCGCTCGTTGACCGTCGACGAGGGTGACGGACCGGCCGGGAGTGGAGCTCGGCCCGCGACTAGAGGGGCGCGCCTTTGACCGTCCCGTCAACAAGACGAATGAGCCGGCTACGCAGGGCACGACGACGACGACGAGTCGTAGTCCAGCCAATCCACGCCCGCGTCCGAAATAATTCCCCCAAACCCCTTGGCAGATCTGGGTCTTCGTGGTACCATTCCAGAAGTAACGGTACTTCTAGTACCTAACGGGTAGCCAGCTTGTCGTTCGAAGCTATCAAACCGATTCTGGTGATTGGGTTTCTCGCCACCCAGATGCTGTGGCTCGCCCGAATCTTTCAGGGATCTCTTTCTCGACAATATCCCGCCCTGTTCGGATATCTTGTGTTGGGCTGCATCGCGCTGCCGACCGGCGTCTTCCTGCGAGACTTGGGCGGAGTGGATGCGTACAAGTGGTACACGGCTGTGTCGCGCCCGCTGGTTTGGGCGCTCTTCTTTGCGGTCTTGTATGAGTGCTACGCCCGTATGGTTGCCGGCTACGCCGGCGTCAAGCGGATCGGCAAGCTCGTCATGTATGGGGCCTTCGGCAGCGTGTTCGCGCTGGCGGCCCTGCTTGTGCTTGCTGACCCATACGCAGCCACACACGCGAACTACTGGTACAAGGCGACCTTGATCCACGAGCAGAGCGTGTACCTGGCGGCCGCGTTTTGCGTATTCGCCTTGTTGCTGTTCAGGCGTTTTTTCAGACTTCCCGTTGTCAAGAATGTCCGAGTCGTCTTCGGCGCTTTCGGGTTCTACTTTGCAGGGATGGCCGCTTTGATCGTGATGCGCAGTTATGTCGGGCAAGAGCTCAATAATGTGCTGAATCTGGGCGGGCTTTTCCTATCCACGGCTTGCCCGGCGGTAGGAGCGTTGCTGTTTTCACGCGCCGGCGAGGAAATCGCGGCCGATGCCCGAATCGGCGCGGCCGCGGCCAACGCGAACGAAGTTCGGGACGCGATGGGGCGGCTTGACCACGTCAACGCGCAACTGCTGAGGGCGCTCGCGAAATGACGATCGTCGTGCTCATACTTGGGCTGATCCTGCTTGGCGGCGCCGCCATGGCTTGGGAGCTCTTGCGTCTGAATCGCGCCGAGCCCGAGACGATCGACCCGCACGCCTGGGCCAGCCCGATGCGTGAAGAGAGCTATCGGCCGATGGTCCGACTGTTCGCGCGGGCTGACCTCGACGCCGTGGTCAACCGTCCGGACCTGATTGAAAAGCTGGTCGAGGGCCGCAAACGAACGATGCGGCTGTTCTTGAGTCAGTTGCGTGGCGACTTCATGCGCGCCTGGACGATCTGCCGTTTGCTTACGCCGGTAAGCGACGACCCGACGTTTGCGTTCTCGCTGGTGCGGCAGCTGTTGGTCTTTCACGGCTTGTTGGTCTTGACTCATGCCCGCTGCCTGTGGGCTTTCCGGGCCCCGATCGAAGTCGATGTGACTCCGCTGGTTGACAGCTTCTCGCAGCTTCGGCAAGGCGCCGCGCAGTTGCTCCAGGCGACCGATCCGCTGGCCGCCGGCGCTAGCGCCTAGCTCTCGCCTAGCCCCATTACTCTTCAGTTAGCAATTCCGTAGACGAATCCTCGACCCGGAGCCGTGCCTTAAGTGAACGGTATTGGGGCTAGCGGATTCGCTTCGGCTCACACGGCTCGCACCGGGCCTGCATACGAATTTCCAGTTCGTGCTATACTCAGCGCTCCTTGCTCAGCGGCCTCAACGGGCTCAGTGGCGCTTTGAATGCACATTGCGGACGGAATTCTGCCAGTCGGCGCGTGCGCTGGGGCCTATGCGGTTTCCCTAGCGGGCGTCTATGCGTCCAGCCGCAAGGTTGGTACGGCGGAGATGTCTCGGATGGGGCTGCTCGCGGCGGCGGCTTTTACGGCATCGCTGATCCACTTCCCGTTGGCGGGTACTAGCGTCCACCTAGGACTTTTCGGACTCCTTGGCATAGTACTGCGCAGCCGGGCTTTCCCGGTCGTGTTTGCCGCGCTACTGTTCCAGAGCTTGCTTTTCCAACACGGGGGTCTGCTGTCACTCGGCGTGAATTCGCTCAATATGGGTGTGGGGGCGGTGTGCGGGTGGCTGATTTGGTCGATTGGGAGCCTCCCGGACGGAGTTCGCGGATTTGCGGCCGGGTTTCTGGGCGTGTGGATTCCGGCGTTGTTCATGGCGACTGAATTCGCGCTGAGCGGGTACGGGAGAGGGTTCTTTTTCATCGCGGGGATCTACGCGGTGGCGGCGGCGCTGGAGGGGGCTCTGACGGCGGCGATTGTCGGATTCCTCCGCAGGGCGAAACCTGAGGTCTTACAACAAGCTCATGCCTGAAAAAGCTTTTCTGGCGCTGGCAATCGGCCTGGCGCTCACTGGTTCGGCCTTCGGACACGGCCTGGTAGCAAAGATCGAACTGGCCGAGCCGGCTGTGGTCGTGATGGCAAAATATGACACCGGCGAGCCGGCCGGCAATTGCGATATCGAGATCTATTCGGCCGCGCTGGGACCCGAGCCCTATCACTTTGGCCGGACCGACCCGGGGGGTGCGTTCGCCTTCGTTCCGAACGAAACGGGCGAATGGACGGTGGTGGTGGATGACGGCTTCGGTCACCGGGTCGACAAGCCATTCCAGGTGGATTGGTCGGGGACGGCGCAATCGGATTCGTCGCCGCCGCTCGAGCGAGTCTTCACGGGGCTGTCGGCCATCCTTGGGCTCACGGGTCTGGCGCTTTGGTGGAAGACCCGTAAGCAGCTCGAGCAAGTCGAATCGGCGTGAGACACGGCTTTCTCGACCGTCACACGGATCTCGACTCGCCCCTTCATCGGCTTGATCCGCGGGTGAAGCTCGTTGTCGCGCTGTCGGGTATCCTGCTGGCGAGCTCCGAGACGGCTGGGGTGACGGCGCCGTTTGTGGGCTACTACGCGATTGGGCTGACGTTGGCGCTGCTGAGTCGCGTCCCGCTGCGGCACTTCCTGAGCCGATTTGCGGTGGCGTCGCCGTTCATCTTAACGGCTTCATCTCTGCCGTTGGTTGCGGTTTGGTTGGAGGGTCGAAGCGAGGTCGAGTTCGCGCTGGCGTGGTCGGCTTCGGTGGCGTTAAAGGCCTACTTCGGGATCCTGATGCTGGCGCTGCTGACGTCGACTTCGGACTTCGCCGACTTGCTGGACGCCATGCGCCGGCTTCATGTGCCGGAGATCATCGGCATTCTTGCCACTCTGATGTATCGACATATGTTCACGCTGGCCGACGAGTGGAGCCGCATGAGCCAGGCGCGGGATTGCCGTTCGGCGGGTAGGCTGATGCAGGGTCGAGTCTCGGTCTACGGGAAGCAGCTGGGGCAGGCGTTCTTGCGGAGCTGGGAGCGTTCCGATCGCGTCCATGGGGCGATGGTGCTGCGAGGCTTTGAAGGAACTTTGCCAGCTCGCGACCGGGCCGCCCTAAACGGGCTCGAGTGGGGCTTGTTGGCGCTTGGCTGCGCGGTGTTTGTCGCAATCCGGTTCGCTCGTCCTGTCTAGCCGAAGGCCCGGCTCCGTAGCCGAAAGAGCGAGACTCGGACCGCCGTGCAGGGCTATCCTGTAAGGCTATGATCGAACTTGTCAGACTGCACCATGTTTCCTTTGCCGTCAAAGACCTGGCGGCCTCGCGACGCTTTTTCGGTGAGGTCGTGGGATTGAGCGAGCTCGACCGGCCGGCCTTTAACTTTGCCGGCGCCTGGTACGCGGTTGGCGACCGCCAGCTTCACTTGATCGAACAAGCCGGCTCGGATCGAGAGATCGCAGCGGGACTGAGTCGCTCGGATCACATGGCGCTCGAGGTGGCCGACATTGCGGCTGTCAGCCAGACCCTCGACTCGGCAGGGATCGCGTTCCAGAAGGGAAGCAATGACGCCTTGGGGATGCAGCAGGTGTTTTGCTCGGACCCCGACGGACACACGATCGAGTTCGTCAATTACACGTAGTCCAGGTCGTGGTTTCTTGAGCTCCGGCAGGAGCGGTATAGCCGCAGCCCCGGGCGCGAGCCCGGGGTCTGGAGTTTCTACATATTTTACCCGTCAGCGGCGGCGCCGAAGGCCTGCCAGGAGGGTTTGAGCCCCAGCGGAGCCAGCAAATCGGGGTTTTCGACCATTTCTTTCCGCAACAGCGCCACCAGATCCAGACAAGAAGGCCTCTTTGCCTTTTCCCTCCATTTCGGCAGCGGCGCATAGGCCTCTCCGCGCCCCGGACCATACGCCAGCAACGACGCCAGCAGCAAAGCGCTGTACGCCGCCACCGCCAATACCGGTTGCTTCGGGACCGCCGTCTCGCTCCATAACTGCGCCTGTCCCACGCCCAACGTGTCCTTCTCTTCGCGGTGGTTCACCTCGATCTGCCAACGGTCGAAATAGATCTGCAACAGCTCGCGCGCCTGGCTGGCGAGGTCCGTCGTGAGTAGATACGCCGGCTGGCGGTAGTACATCTTGCTCGAAAGGCGCTTGCTATAGGGGGTCGGCGCGACCACCAACAAACGCAACGGCGTGCGCCGCGCCCCGCCCTGCCAGTACACCTCGTTGACCTCTTTATAACGGATCTTGCGGCGCTTGCCGCCGTAGAATAGCTTGGTCGTTTTCCAGACGATCGTCTCGTCGCGGCGCACCTGTTCGGGGCGGAACTTTTCGACCCCATAGAAGCGTCGCGAGCCGGTCGGCGCGGCTTTGCACAGCACAGCGTCCAGGCGCGTGCGAGCGATGAGCTCGGTGCGATCGCGCGGCGCCAGGAAAACGGTGCGGTTGCTGAAACTGCCGTCAAGCGACAACACCATCTTCTTGGCGATCCCGCCGGCGGCATCCAGCGCAGCCCGCAGCGGTGCCATCATGTCGACTAAACGTTGCGAGATGCGACAGCGCTTGCGCGCTTGTTCGTACTGCTCTCGCTCGGCGTCGCCGGCGCGTTTGCCGGGACGCTTGGGAACCGGCGCACATTCAAAACGCACCGGCAAGGCCCGCGCGCCGGTCTTGCCGCCGCGATCGAAGGGAACCAACAACGACGCTTGCAAGTAGCGCAACCCCAGCATCAAGTTCGCGTGAAACGGCGGCGAGCGCGGATCGTGTTGATAAAACGCCTGCTTGATCCTACGCCCCGTCTTGCGCAAGCGCGTGTCGTCGATCGCCACGCCCACCAACCGTGAGCGGCAAAACCCCAAGGCGCGCTTCCACACCGGCGCGAACAACTCTTGCGGACGCCACTTGCAGCGCTCGTGCAAAAAATAGTCCGCGCTCCAGCTGTTTTGCTCGCCGCCGTTGGTCCAAATAATGCGCGAAAGCGTGCGGCGGCCCAGGCAAACCAGGCCTCCCAGGCCTTGGCGCACCGCGCGTCGATGCGTGCGTTGCTGGGGAAAGGCGCGCCTCCAATCAGCGCTGATCGACAGGAACTGAGGAAGCAGCATGGGAACCTCCAGGGGACAGCTAATCCGGGCCGCGTAGCTAATCCGGGCTACGCAGCGCGAAAGTGTTCTTCGCGGTGCGCACAAAACGGTCGCCGCGAGCGATCTTCTTCGACAGCGCCGAGACGAGGCTTTCGCGGTCAACCGCACGGGAAAACCTGGCCTGAATGCCCTCGATCAACTCCGCGATATGCAGCGGACGCTCGGCGCCGGCGAGTATGTCATGGGCCATATCGGCCTGAGACATACCTTGAGGCGAAGGGCGCTTGGGCCGGGGAGGGGGTTTCGATCGCAGCCGACGAACGGCGCGCAGCTGAGCATCGAGGGCTGATTCTAGGGTTTCCAGAAGAGTATCGCGGAGATCGTCGGGCATAGGCAGCGGCGCCGAGCGGGCCAAGAACAGAATAGCTCAATCCTGTCGGTATGTCAATCACTATCTACCGACCTACCTCAACCATGGCCCTCCCCGTCCACAAATGTAGAAACTCCAGGCCCCGGGCGCGAGCCCGGGGTGTGATGGTCGACCATTGCGTCCCAAACCCCTTCCGAAAGGTTGTTATCGCGACCAGGCGCGATAACAACCTTTCGGAAGGGGAAAGGGAACCCGGTCGTCCTTTTCCCACGGCTTGCGCCGTGGGCTACGGTTATGCCGCCCCTGGCGGGGCTCGCGGCGGGGTAGAATTGGCTTGTCTTGATCGGCCAGAGCATTAGCCACTACAAGGTCCTCGCGAAGCTCGGCGAGGGCGCCATGGGCGTCGTCTACAAAGCCGAGGACACCCAACTCCGCCGAACAGTCGCCCTCAAGTTCCTCCCTCGCGAAACATTCGACGACGGGGAGTTAAAAGCCCGGCTGATGCGAGAAGCGCAGGCCGCGGCGTCCCTCGATCACCCCAATATCTGCCAGGTCTTCGGCATCCACGAGGAAGACGACGAGACGTTCATCGCGATGGCCTACGTCGATGGGCCTTCGCTGGCGGAGAAGATCAAGGAACGTCCGCTGCCGCTTGATCAAGCTCTCAGCACCGCCATCCAGATCGCCGAGGCCCTCCACGAAGCCCACGAACAGGGCGTCGTTCATCGGGACATCAAACCGCAAAACATCCTCTTCACCTCCAAAGGTCAAGTCAAGATCCTGGACTTCGGTCTGGCGTCGTTGACGGGACGCTCGAAGTTGACCAAGACGGGGACCACTCTGGGAACGCCCGCCTATATGGCCCCGGAGCAGGTCGAGGGCCGGGAAGTCGATCGGCGTGCGGATGTGTGGGCGCTGGGCTGCGTGTTGTACGAAATGCTTGCGCAGCGAACCCCGTTTGAGGCCGACTACGAACAGGCAATCGCCTACGGCATTTTGAACGAAGATCCCGAGCCCATCTCAGCGCAGCGAGCCGACGTGACGCCAGAGGTCGATCGAGTGCTGGCCAAGGCTCTGGCGAAGGAGCCGGGCGAGCGCTACCAGCACGCTGACGACTTGCTAGCCGACTTGCGTGTGCTTCAGAAGCAGGGTAGCGGAGCGCGGAAGGCCTCGTCGGGTCAAAGAAGCGCAGTGGGTCAGAGAAGCGCACCGACGAGCGCTATCGATGCGATTCCGCCCGGTTCGGTGGTCGTGCAACGAAGCAGACAAGCGGTTGCTGCAAGCGTTGGCCGCAGTGCTCGGCATCGCTTTTCTTGGCCTTCTAGCCATCCATTTTATGACGGCTCCGCCCGAGCCCCTCAGGCCTGTGAGGAGCTTCTCATTCTCTTTAGAAGGCCTAACCGCGGGGAGCGGCGGGCAGATTTCCCCAGACGGCAATCACATCCTCTATGCGGCCGGGGCGGGCGGTCAACCCAGCCTGTGGCTACATTCACTCGAAAACGAGTCCGTGCGGGAGCTCAATGGGACAGAGGGAGCAGTCGGTGGCTTCTGGTCGCCAGACAGCCTATCGATCGGCTTTGGCGCCGATTCCGAACTGAAGAGAGTCTCGATCGATGGGGGGAGCCCGATCACCCTCTGCGGTCTTCCGTATCTGCGGGGCATCGCTTTCGCTGGGGGGACGTGGAGCCCCGACGGCGAGAGAATTGTGTTTTCCTCAAGCCTACGGCTGTATGAAATCGCCGCGCGCGGCGGCGAGCCGCAGATGCTGTTTGGCGGTGGAGAAGTTCCCAGGACTGGCTCCCGCTCGCCTCATTTCTTGCCCCCCGACGGTGGGCCTCGGGCGCTCATCTACTCAGCAACTGCCGGCGAAGCGGATCGATCAGTGGCGGTGCTGAATTTGGAGACGGGCGAACGCAAAGAACTTGCTCCAGGCTTCGCGGCAGTCTACTCGGCCGAAGGTCACCTGATCCACGGGCACTCCAACGGTAGTCAGCGGGGATTGTGGGCCTTGCCTTTTTCTCGTCAGACCCTGTCAGTGACTGGGGAATCTTTTCCAATTGCTGGAGTCGGCCAGCTTCCCAGCGTCTCGCGGGACGGCGCCCTGGCCTATTGGGACGGGGCTGAAGGCGCTGCTGGCGGCTCTCTCGTCTGGCGGAGCCGAGCAGGGGAGATTGTTGAGACTGTCGGTCAGCCACAGGCGGCCATGAGAGATCCTGCCATTTCTCCCGACGGCCAAAGGATAGCGGTGGGTACTGATGAAAGTGGGAATCCTGATATCTGGGTCCACGATTTGAGCCGCTCCACGAAAACTCGCTTCACGTTTTTCGCCGGGCGCGACAGCCGAGCGGTTTGGTCGCCGAATGGGGGAGAGATCTCCTTCAGGCGGGGGAGCGTCGGCGGAGTATCCAGCTTCCTCAGCAAGGCCGCGGACGGAACGGGCGATGCCGTCGTTCTGGTTGCGTCTGAAGGTGCGATAGCCCACCAAGACTGGTCACCAGACGGCAAGTACTTGGTCTACCAGGAGAACGCTAACACCGAGAGCAGGGACCACGACATTCGCTACGTCGAGTTTCAGGCCAACGGCGAGCGTTCCGAACCCTTGACGTTTCTGAGCACCCCGGCATCGGAACTTGTCCCGAGGTTCTTGCCTGACGGCCGCTTTGTGGCCTACGTACCTTTGCATCGAGCTGACGGATCGGAGCACCACGATGTCTACGTACGTACGTTTCCCGATGGATCAGCCGGGAAGTGGCAAGTGTCTCTGAACGGCGGTACGCAACCGCGCTGGCGAAGCGATGGCGCCGAGTTGTACTACGTGCAAAACACCGCGATGATGGCTGTCCCTGTCTCGACCGATGCGGGATTCACCCGCGGCCAGCCGCAGGAGCTCTTTGAGTCCGCGGATCTACGCTTTGGCGGGAATTCGGCGAGATACGACGTATCCGCCGATGGCCAGCGCTTCCTAACGGTCATGCCTTTCTTTGGGGACGAAACGGAGACTCCCAAGATCCGCATCGTCCTGAACTGGTATGAAGCGTTCCGCGATAGGGAGTGACTGATGTGGCGTGGGCATTCTTGCCCAACGCGGCGACATTCTTGTCGCCGTCCCGGCCGCGAGCAGTCAGACGAGACACCGCGCGCTAGAATTGGCTTGTCTTGACGGGCGAGAGCATCAGCCACTACAAGGTCCTCGCGAAGCTCGGCGAGGGCGGCATGGGTGTCGTCTATAAGGCCCAGGACACCCGCCTCGACCGCACCGTCGCTCTGAAGTTCCTAGCGCCGCACCTGGTGTCGAACCAAGACGTGCGCAAACGCTTCATCCGTGAAGCGAAAACAGCCGCGGCCCTGCAGCATCCGAACATTTGCACCGTCTTTGAGATCGGCGAGGCCGCGGGACGAACGTTCATATCGATGGCGTATCTGGAGGGGCAAGAGGTGGCTGACGAGATTGCCGAGGGCCCGTTGGGAGTCGAACGCGCGCTCGAGCTTGCGACTCAGTTCGCGGACGGGCTGGCCGAGGCCCACTCCAACGGCGTTGTCCATCGCGACATTAAGCCCGCCAATCTCTTTGTCACCTCGAGCGGGAGAGGGGTGATCCTCGACTTCGGCCTGGCTCAGCTCGCCTCGGCGGACTCCAAGCTCACGCGCGAGGGGACGACGTTGGGCACTTGCGCGTACATGTCTCCCGAGCAGTCGAGCGGCGCGGAGGTTGACGCTCGTACAGACGTCTGGGCGCTGGGTTGCGTGCTCTACGAAATGCTTGCCGGGGAGCCGCCGTTTCGGGGCCACTACGAGCAGGCGATTGTTTATTCGATCATCAACGAAGAGCCCGAGCCGCTCGAAAACATTCCACCTGAGGTCGAAGCCGTCATCCAGCGTTGTTTGGCGAAGAACCCGGAGGAGCGCTACGAGGATGGCAGGGCGCTACTCGAAGCGCTTCAGGGTCGTCGCCAGGCGTCGGCGCGACCTTCAACAGCGGCTCCCTCAGATGTTCCCCGCGTAGCCGTGTGCTGCCGCTCAAGACGCGCGCCGGCGACGCGGAGATGGAGTCCTTCGCGGAGGGCCTGACGGAAGAGATCACATCGGGACTTTCGCAATTCCGTCACCTGGTTGTTGTGTCGGCGAGCGCCGCCGCCGGCCTCCAGGGGCAGTCTGACGCGAGAGAAGCGAGCAAGGAGCTAGGCGCGCGATTCTTGCTCGAAGGAAGCGCCCGAAAAGCCGGGTCAAACATCCGCGTCAGCATGCAGTTGGTCGATGCCACGAGTGGCGATCACCTGTGGGCCGAGCGCTTCGACCGTAGCCTCTCTACCACCGACATCTTTGCGCTGCAAGATGAGCTGACCGACCGCATCGTGGCCACCGTCGCCGACCCATACGGCGTTCTGACCCGGTCGCTCGGCGCGCTAGTGAAGGCGAAGCCGGCTGACCAACTCACGGCCCACGAGGCCGTACTGCGGACCTTTAGCTATTGGCAGCAGGTACGCCCTGATGAACAGGATGAGGTGCGAACGGCCCTCGAACAGGCGCTCGACAGGGAACCCGACAACGCCGAAGCGTTGGGGTGTCTCGCCCGGTTGCATGTCGATGAGTACCGCTTCAATTTCAATCCACCGCCCGATGCGCTTGAGAGAGCCCTGCGTACGGCGCAGCGCGCTGTTGAGCTGGACGCGACGAGCCAACTCGCCTATCGTTCTCTAGCCGAAGCGCACTACTATCGACGGGAGCTCAGCGCTTTCCGCTTGGCCGCTGATCGAGTGTTGGCGCTCAACCCCCGAGACACCGCCAATGTCCACATGACGGCGACTCTAATCGCCTATTCAGGCGATTGGGCGACCGGATACTCGCTCGCCCAGAAGGTCAAGCAACTGAATCCGCACCACCCCAGTTGGTTCTACTTCTTCTTCTCCTGTTATCACTACCACGAGCGCCAGTACGAACAAGCCCTCGAGGCGGCCGAGAAGCTCAACATGCCCGGCTACTATTTTGTGAACCTCTACCTTGCCATGATCAACGGTCAGCTCGGACGGACTGAGGAGGCGCGGAAGCATCTGAAGACGTTGATCGAGCTCGCCCCGGATGTTGCACGGAACCCGCGGGCCGAGTTCTCGAAATGGCACAGCTCCGAAGAGTTCGTTGAGCATCTTCTCGACGGGTTGCGCAAGGCGGGACTCGAAATCCCGGGCGATCCCGAGGCGCCGGCGGCGCCCGCTTCCCAAGTTCCCCGAGTGGCGGTCCTCCCGCTCAAGACGCGGGCTGGCGACACGGAGATGGAGTCCTTCGCGGAGGGGCTGACGGAAGAGATCACAGCAGGTCTCTCTCAGTTCCGCCACCTGGTGGTCGTCTCGGCGAGCGCGGCGGCTCGTTTCAAGGGCCCGACGGACCTAGGGGAAGTTGGCCGACAGCTGGACGCGCGATTCTTGCTCGAAGGAAGCACCCGAAGAACCGGATCGAGCATCCGGGTAAGCGTGCAGTTAGTCGATGCGGCGACCGGCGCTCATTTGTGGGCCGAGCGGTTCGACCGTGACCTCGGCGCCGCCAATATCCTCGCGGTGCAGGACGAGCTGACGGACCGCGTTGTAGCCACGGTCGCCGACTCCTCTGGAGTGCTGACGCGGTCGTTGTGCGCCCTGGTGAAGGCCAAACCGATCGATACGCTCACGGCCCACGAGTGTGTGCTTCGAACGTTTGGCTACTGGCAGCAGCTGCACCCGGATGAACACGCGGAAGTACGGACGGCCATTGAGCAAGCTTTGAAGCGGGAGCCCGACCAAGCTGGCGCGTTAGCGTGTCTTTCGATGCTGTACCTCGACGAGTTTCGGCACGACCACAATGAGCAACCCAATGCGCTCGACCGAGCGCTACAAACGGCGCAACGCGCGGTCGAACTGGACGCGACGAGCCAGCTCGCCTACCGGGCGCTGGCGGCAGCTCACTACTACCGGCACGAGCTGAGTGCGTTCCGTCCAGCCGCTGATCGGGTCTTGTCGCTCAATCCGCGAGACACAAGTAGTGTCGGATTGATGGGCTGCCTGATCGCTTACAGCGGCGATTGGACGGCCGGATGCTCGGTGGTGCGGAAGGTTATGCAACTGAACCCTCACCACGCGGGTTTTCTGCACTATGTCTTCTTCTGGGATCACTACCGGAAACGGGAGTACGAAAAAGCGCTTGCAGCCGCCGAGAAGGTGAACATGCCCGGCCACTATTGGGAGAGCGCCTCCTTAGCCTCGATCAACGCTCAGCTTGGCCGGACCGAGGCGGCAAAGAAACATCTCAGGACGCTTCTCGAACTCGAACCAAATTTTGCACGGGACCCGCGGACGAAGGCGGCAAGATTGTTGACCGAAGAGTTAGTCGGCCCGCTCCTCGACGGATTACGCAAGGCGGGGCTAGAAATCCCTGGCGACCCCGAGGCGCCGGCGGCGCCCGCTTCCCAAGTTCCCCGAGTGGCGGTCCTCCCGCTCAAGACGCACGCCGGCGACGCGGAGATGGAGTCCTTCGGCGAAGGTCTGACAGAAGAGGTCACCTCCGGTCTGTCGCAGTTCCGCCACCTGGTTGTCGTCTCGACGGGCGCCGCTGCTCGCTTCAAGGGACCGGCCGACCTCGGGGAAGTCGGCCGGCAATTGAACGCGCGGTTTCTGCTCGATGGCAGCGCCCGAAAAACCGGATCGAACATTCGGGTGAGCGTGCAGTTGGTCGATGCGACGACCGGCGCTCAATTGTGGGCTCAGCGGTTTGACCGTGGGCTTGGCTCGGCCGACATGATCGCGATGCAGGATGAGCTGACCGACCGCATCGTGGCCACCGTCGCCGACACGTACGGGGTCTTGACGCGATCGTTGGCCGGGTTGGCGAAGACGACGCCGGTCGACGCGCTCACGGCCGACGAGTGCGTATTGCTGATGTTCGCCTATTGGCAACAGGTGCGCCCAGATGAACACGCCGCCGTGCGTGCGGCCCTTGAGCACGTGCTACAGCGCGAACCCAATCACGCCGAGGCGCTGGCATGTCTTTCTCTTACGTACCTCGACGAGTTTCGCCACGATTACAATACGCAACGCGATCCGCTGGACCGAGCGCTGCACACGGCGCAACGTGCGGTCGCACTGGACTCTACCAGCCAACTCGCTTACACGGCGCTGGCGCAGGCACACTACTACCGGCGAGAACTGAGTGCGTTCCGTCCGGCCGCCGATCGAGTGTTGTCTCTCAATCCGCGAGACACGAACAATGTCGGCTTGATGGGCCTCCTGATTGCGTACAGCGGTGATTGGACTAAGGGATGCTCGATTGTCCGGAAACTCATCCAACTGAACCCTCACCACGCGGGATGGCTGCACTTCGTCTTCGTCTGGGATCACTACCGGAAGCAGGAGTACGCACAAGCGCTTGAAGCCGCCGAGAAGGTCAATATGCCCGGCTATCCGTGGGCAAGCGGCGTGTTAGCCATGGCCAACGCCCAGCTCGGACGGAAAGAGCAGGCGCGGAAGCACGTCAAGAGGTTTGTCGAGCTCTGGCCGGATGGCGCCGGGAACCCGCGGCGCGAGCTACGCAAATGGTGGTTCTCCGAAGAGTTTGTGGAGCAACTCATCGATGGTCTGCGCAAGGCGGGGCTCGAAATCCCCGGAGACACCCAGCCTGCCGTGGCCGCGCCGTCCGAAGTCCCGCGACTGGCTGTGCTGCCGCTCAAGACGCGGGCTGGCGACGCGGAGATCGAGTCCTTTGCAGAGGGGCTGACGGAAGAGATCACGTCGGGACTTTCGCAATTCCGTCACCTGGTTGTTATGTCGGCGAGCGCTGCGGCTCGCTTCAAAGGACCAATCGACACCAGCGAGGTCGGCAAGCAGCTCGACGCGCGCTTCTTGCTCGAGGGAAGCGCCCGAAAAACCGGATCGAACATCCGGGTGAGCGCGCAGCTAGTCGACGCGACGACAGGCGCTCATTTGTGGGCCGAGCGTTTCGACCGCGACCTCGGCTCCGTCGATATTCTTGCGGTGCAGGACGAGCTGACAGACCGCATCGTGGCCACCGTAGCCGACTCTTCCGGAGTGCTGACGCGATCGCTAGGCGTTCTAGCGAAGGCGAAGCCCGTCGACAAGCTCACGGCACACGAGTGCGTGCTGCGGACGTTTGTCTATTGGCAGCAAGTGATGCCGGATGAACACGCCGAGATGAGGACGGCGCTCGAGGGGGCGCTCGAGCGAGAGCCCAACCACGCCGAGGCATGGGCCTGTCTCTCGTGGGTGTTTCTCGACGAATTTCGGTTCGATTTCAATGTCCTACCCAATGCGCTGGACCGAGCCCTACAGGCGGCGCAGCGAGCCGTTAAGCTGGACGCAACGAGCCAGCTAGCCTACCGTGCGCTTGCGGAAGCTCATTACTTCCGCAAGGAGCGTGGGGCGTTCGTTCAAGCCGCAGACCGCGTGTTGGCGCTCAATCCGCGAGACACGAGCAATGTGGGCATGATCGGCAATCTGATCGCCATTGCCGGCGAATGGGAAAGGGGATGTGAGGCGGTTCGGAAGGTCATGCAACTCAACCCGCACCACGCCGGTTGGTTGAACTTCGTTTTCGTCGAACATCATTACCACAAGAGGGAGTACGAACAAGCCCTCGAAGCAGCCGAGAAGGTCAACATGCCCGGCCACTATCCGCTTCACGCCGACCTAGCCATCATCAACGCCCAGCTCGGACGAGCCGAGGAGGCGCGCAAGCACCTGAAAACGTTCCTCGAGCTGGCGCCCGACGCCGCGCGGAACTTTCGGGCCGAGATGTCGAAATGGTATTTCTCGGACGAGCTCGCCGAGCATAAGCTGGACGGGTTGCGTAAGGCCGGGCTCGATGTCGATGGCGAGGCGCCGGCGTGAGACGAATGGCGGGCGAGGCATGCCTCGCCCCTACGCGCGCGTTGAGACACGTAAACGCAAGGAGGACCGCAAACGCCAACAGCGCCCGCGGCCCTGAAACCCTGTCCGAATCCGAAACTTACGAGAAGCTCAAGATCGCGTCGGCTTCGTTGTCGTGCGACTCGAAGATCGTGTACAGCTTCATGATTTGCAGCAGATCGTTGACCTTTTTCTGCACGTTGAGCAGCTTCACTTTGGCGCCCGCGTTGGAGGCTGTGGTGAAGGTCGAAACGAGTTGGCCAAGACCCGAGCTATCGATGTAGCTCACCTCGCCAAGGTTCAACAAGATCTTCTTGGCGCCTCCGTCGAGAATTCCCTTCACTGAGTCGCGAAGCTTGCCCGATGATGTGTCACCAAGTGTAATGCGCCCGCCCAGGTCGACAATGGTAACGCCGTCAACCTCGCGAGTTCCTACGTCTAAGCTCATGATTATTCCTCCTTCGTACTTTCCGCCGCCGGACCGTGAGCGACAAGCTTGGCTTGCATTCCCCCCGGCTCCGCCCGCTCCAGCGAGAACTCGTCCACAAGCGCTCGCATTAACAGTAGACCTCGCCCGGAAGTTTTGAGCAGATTTTCGGGCGCGGTCGGATCCGGCGCCTGTTCAGGGTCGAATCCTTCGCCTTCATCTCTGATCCCGACCGTCAAAGCCTCCGAGCTGGCCTCGACGCGAAAATGTATCGTCTTGTCCTGGCTGTAGCCGTTGCCGTGAGAGAGGGCGTTGACCATCGACTCTCGCACGGCCAATCCAAGCTGACCGATCTTGTCTTCGGCGTAACCGGCTTCGCGCGCCAACCCCATAACGATCAGCTCCGCGGCGTCCACGCTGTCGATTTTGCTCTCCAGCCGCAGCTCGAGGCTTCTACTTTCCGACATTCAACGATGCGCCGATCGGCGGTCCGCCGACAAACAGGCAAGATCGCATACTGTTTGAACGAAAGTCAAGCGGGGAGAGGTGAGCGGGGAGAGGTGAGCCGTCCGCTGCGCTAAGCTGTCCGCTGCGCTGAACTGTGAGCCGTGGGCTACCCCCGATGTTACAGCGGTCTCAACTACAGGCCATCACAACCTGTTGGGTAGCCCACGGTTCAACGAAGTGGACGGTTCAGTGAAACGGACGGTTCAGTGAAACGGACGGTTCAGTGAAACGGACGGTTCAACGAAGTGGACGGCTCACGCTGGCCGGCTACCAATTTGGAGGGGGCGTCGCGGTCGGGTCAGGCGTCAGCCGGCCGCGGAAGATTGGGGCGTGAGCTTCTTCGCTTTTGGTCGTGCCGTGCCGGGGCAAGAGGAACTTCGGATTCTCGACCCAGCCGGCGGGGCGGATGCTGGAGCCTGGGTGCTCGTCCCCATCTCCGAGGTCGGCCCGGGCCTCGTCGAGGTAGGTTTCCAGGCGCGCCACGACATGGGGGTATTGGGTGGCCAGATCGGTCGACTCGGCCGTGTCGCGATCGAGGTTGTAGAGCTCTCCGGAGGTGTGGAGCTTCCACTCACCGCTGCGGACGGCCCGCAGGTTCGCGCGGCTGTAGTAGAAAAATTTTTGGTAGGGCGAGCGGGCGCCGGGTTCCCCGCTCAATATCGGCGAAATATCTCCGCCGTCGATTTTGCGGTCAGAGGGGAGCTCGGCGCCCGCCAGCTTGGCTAGCGTCGGCAGCACGTCCATCGTGCTCGTGACTCCGTCAAACGACGAGCCCGACGAGCCCGGAGCGATTGTACCTGGCCACCATGCGATGGTAGGCTCGCGCATTCCGCCTTCGAAGGTCGACCCTTTGCGTCCCCGTAGAGGACCGGCGCTGCCGCGCGCGGGACCATTGTCGGAGGTGAACAGCACCAGCGTGTTTCCCCCCAGCCCGTGGAGCCGGATCGTGTCGAGGATGCGTCCGACGCTCCAGTCGATCTCTTGAATGGTGTCGCCTAAGATCGGGTTGTCCGCGTTCCTTGACACTTTTTGGAAGCGCTCGCCGGCAAACAGGGGGACGTGAACCATCGAGTGCGGCAGGTAGAGGAAGAAGGGCTCGTCGAGGTGGTCTTCGATGAATTTCACCGCTTCTTCGGTGTAATCGCCGGTTAGGCGGTGCTGATCTTTCAAGTTGACTGTCTGGATGACCTCTTCGTTTCGCAGTAAGGCTAGCGGGGGGTAGTTGCGATTACGAAACTCCGGGGCCTCCGGGATCATGTCGTTCGAATATGGCAGGCCGTAGTAGTAGTCGAACCCATGGCGCGTGGGCAGATACTCGGGCTGGTCGCCGAGGTGCCATTTGCCGATGCAGGCGGTGGCGTACCCTCGAGTCTTGAGGATCTCGGCAACGGTGATTTCGTCGGCGTGGATGCCTTTCTCTTCCCCGGGGAACAGGACGCCCGACCAGGATGTCGAGTCGAGGCTGACGCGTTTGGGGTAGCTGCCAGTCATCAACGAGGCGCGGGACGGCGTACATACTGGCGCGGCATAGAAGCTGGTGAGCCGCATACCCTCTTCGGCCATTCGGTTGAGCTGTGGGGTGCGGTTGTGGGTCGAGCCGAAGGGTTCAATGTCGCCGTAGCCCATGTCGTCGACGAAGATGATGACGAAGTTGGGAGATCCGGTGACGCGGGCCGTGCGAGAAGTCGGGGCGGGTCTGCAGGCGACAAGAAGGGTAGCCAGGGCGAGAGAGAAACAGAGCGTGCGTCTCATCCGTTGCTCCGGATTGAAAGAATAGCATGGGGTCGCCGGAGCGCGCGCTTGGCCTCTTGTCCAACCCGTAACCCAGGCGCTTCCAGGCTCGCCTGATAGCAAGTTACTGGAGGAACCTCAATGCAACTTCGTTACATGCTTGCTCTGCTTGCGGCGGCGACGCTGCTGCCGGGCGCGGCCCATTTGGAATCGGAGCTGTTGCTGCCTGACAACCTCGAGTTGGTCAATAGCACCGCTGAGAAGGACACATTCAAAGGCAAGGCCGGAGTTAAGATCGCGATCTCCGAGGCTGCCGGCCGGCGCGTCGCCGAGCGGCGTGCCAGTGGCGCAAAGAAAGGAGGGAAGAAAGGCGGCAAGAAGGGTGGGCCGCCGAACTTCGCTGAGTTGGAGGCAAGTCGCGTCGAGGTGCTGGCTCTGCCAAAGGTCAAGGAATTCAGCAACGGCACGATTGAAGTCGATCTGGCCGGATCACCCGCGCCCGGAGCCACCGGCGGCTCCCGCGGATTCATCGGCGTGGCGTTTCGCGTACAGCCTGACAAGAAAACCTACGATGCATACTACCTGCGTCCGACAAACGGCCGCGCTGACGACCAGGAGCGCCGGAACCACTCGGCGCAGTACATCCATCACCCGCACGCGCCTTGGTTCAAGAGTCGCGCGGAGACGCCGAGCAAGTACGAAGCTTATGTCGATATCCAGCCCGACGAATGGATTCACGTCAAGATCACGGTCGACGGCGAGAAGTCGCGCCTGTATATCAACGGGAACGACCACCCGACCCTAGTTGTGAACGACCTGCATTCCGGGGCCGATGGTAAGGGCGCGGTGGCGTTGTGGCTGGAGTCTTCGACCGTGGCGCGTTATGCGAATCTGAAGGTCACGCATCGCTAGTGCTAGTGAGGACGGAAGCAAGTGCGGGCGAGGCATGCCTCGCCCCTACGGCCCTGCGTAGGATTCCTAGTCAACCTGTCGCATCAGGATTGACACCAGCTCCTGGCCGCCAAACATTGTGGTCGAAACCGTCATGCCCATCAGCTCGAACCCTTGGCGTCCGGCCTCGTTGAGCTCGCGCCCCATGGTCTTTGTGCGGGTCGTCGCTAGCAAGCGGTATTCGTATTGACGGTCGGGTTGGTCGAGCGCACGTTCGACGATCACGAGCACTTCCTGGCCGCCGAAAGACGTCTCGGCGACCGACTGACCGGCGTAGCGGTAGCCTTGTCGCCCAACTGCGGTGATTTCCTTCTGCATTGTTGAAGTCTTGTTCGTCGCCAGCAGTTTGTATTCGAAGCGTTGCACTCCGGGCTCGACGCTTGGATCGAGGTACATCACGGTGACGACCTCGTCGCCGCCTAGCGTCTCACCGGCCATCATGTCGACGAATCGATAGCCCGAGCGCGCGGCTTCGTTGATCTCGCTTTCGGTGGTCTTGGTCTTATTCGTGGCGAGCAGGCGGAAGGGATCGGGTCCGGAATTGGTCGCTAGCTCAGCGGCGCCGGCCGGCAGGCTAACGAGCGCGGCAAAAAAAAGATGCGTCAGTCTCATTCGGTCTCCTTGTTGGCGAACGTCGTTGGCGAACGTCGTTGGCGAAACTTTTGTAAAGACGGCGGGTCATCCAGGACGGTTTCATTTCAGCATTCGGCCTCTGTTCATGCCTTGTCCAGGGCTCAGAGCGAGGGGTTGCAGGGGCGCGACATGTCGCGACCTTGTGCCGGGACCGCGACGAGAACATGGAGCCGTCGACGCCATTGCATCCGGGCATTCACCAAGGCCTCGCCGCGAGGGCGAGTTGAAGGGCGCGACATGTCGCGCCCCTACGCCACCAGCAGA
Organism: Bryobacterales bacterium; assembly: GCA_965247515.1. Lineage (GTDB taxonomy): Bacteria > Acidobacteriota > Terriglobia > Bryobacterales > UBA6623. The sequence continues at coordinate 6,549,662 of OZ252029.1, forward strand.
CGTCAGCCTAGCGTTGAATTTGCACCAGGCCCACCGCCTCGATCGTGCGCTCGCCAATGGTGAGTTTCACGGTCACCGCTCCGGTCTCGAGATCCGGGGGAAGCCGAATATTGATTTGGAGCAGCCCCACCAACCCCGGCGTTAGCCCCACAAAAGCGATGTCGGCGGGGCGCCCATCGACCTCCACGCTGACGTCCAGGAGCGGCGAAGGGAGCGGCAACACCGATGGGGATGGGGCGCCGGTCAGGAGTGGTTGGTTCATCAGGCCCTGGCCGTTCGCGAACAAGACCACTAACTGACTCGGGCGCGCCCGGTTCGCGTTGCTGTTCACGCTGCTGTCTTGATTCAGAACCGCTCCAAACAGCCCGGGGTCGGATTCCCTGACGGGCAGCTCAACCCGAGAGCTCACCTGACCGTCAAACTCCACCCGGATCTCGACAACCTGCGCGCCGGCGACCTCGAACGGAACTTGGCAGTTGATCTGATCGGACCTCACGAAAAACAGGGGCGCGGGGACGCCGTTGAAGAACACCGTTACACCGGCGAACGTCGTTGGCAGCCGGCCGGTAGCGGGATCGAAACCGGGAGACACCCCGTCTCTAGGCCCGATTCTCACGCCGAAAATGGACACGATCTGCCCCGGAGCGACGCCGCCGCCCTCGAAGCTAGCCGCGTTGACGATGCCGCGGGAGCTAATCTGGGTTCTGGCCGCGGTGGGTTCCCACGATGCGCCGGCGTTGACGGTCTTCCAGACGCCGCCGGCGACAACCGAGGCGTAGACCACGCCCGAGCTCCGCGGGTCCGCGACCAGACGCTGAACCGTTCGCCCATCTAGTCCGGTATTGGTCGAGTTCCAGGTGCGGCCATGGTCGTCGCTTCGCGCTACTCCAAAACTGGTCGCCGCATAGACTGCGCCGCTGCTCGGATCGATTGCGAACGCCTGCGCGATGAAAGTATCGCTAGGAAAGCCGCCGTTGCTAATCACAACGTTTTCGCCGCGGTCTTCGGTCAGCAGAATGCCAAAGCCAGCCGAGCCGATGAAAACGCGGCGCCCATCGGTTGGATCAACCTCCAAGGCAAGAATCGCCGGCGCCGCGCCGCCCTGTTGAAAATCCTCGGCCTCGTTGTCGCTCGCCAAGAATAGCCATGAACCGAACGACTCCGCCGCAACGTAGATGTTTCTCCCATTGCTCGGATCAATCGCGATTTGGGCCACGCTCTGCCCCGCAAGTACAAATCGGTCATCCAGAAAGGCGTCGAAGCTGTCGGCCCGATCGCGCGACCGGAACAGCCCCGTGGTCAACAGGAACCGGTTGCCCGGCGTGCCGACCCAAACCGTTCGTCCGTCGCTAGGATGCACGGCGAGCGATTGGACGCCGAATCCCACCTGGACGGCGCCCCAATTTGCGCCGCCGTCAACGCTTCTCGATAGAGCGCCGTCATTGGGATTGGTTGGACTCGTGGACCCAACATAGAGCACCTGAGGGTTCGTCGGATCGATCTCGAGGACTCGCGGACTGGTGTGCCGAAAGCCGTTGCCGGAGTCGAACCAGGAGTCTCCGCCGTCGAGCGACTTGAACATCCTCCCCCCATCCATTCCGGCGTAGAGAGTCGTTGGCGTCTGCGGATCGATGGCGAGGCTCAACACGTTGGCGCCGTCGAGACCGGTCGAGCTGGCGACCCAGTTCGCCCCTTGATCGGAGGTCAAGTACACTCCCGAGCCCCCCGCGCCCATCAGGACTCGGGCGGGTTCGCCGGGCAAAGCTTGGAGTGAAAAAGGAAACGCCAGAGGAAGCCCATTGGAGATCTGGGCATACGTTGCGCCGCCATCGCGACTGATCAGCATGCCAAGGTCTTCCGAAGCCGCGTAGAGCACCATACTGTCGGTCGCGTCGAACTCGATATCGAAGTACGAAAGCGCCCCAGCGCCGGCGACCTGCTCGAACGGTTGTCCCGCGGCGAGACGACGAATCATCCCCTGGCTCGTCGTGCAGTAAACGATGTTGGAGTCGTTGGGGTCGAAGCGGATTTTCCGAAACGCCGCCGGCCCGGCGGCCGCCGCCTGCCAGATCAAGCCGCCGTCAACGCTTTCAAAAAATGCGCCGGCGGCGGAAGCGGCGTAGACCAGATCGGAGTTATTCGGGTCGATCGCGAGGTCAAGATAGGCGCCGGCTATCAGGCCTGTCCCGGCGCGGATCCAGCCGTCCGCTGAGTTGTCGGAGAAAAAGACGCCATCGGCGCGAGTGCCGGCGAATAAGACGTTCGGCCGTTGAGGGTCGTTGGCGACCGAGAGCACCTGCAGGTCGCCGATGCCGTCGCTGGTGAGCTCCCAGACGCCGCCGTCACGCGATCGGAAAACTCCGCCGCCGTCGAGCGCCGCGAAAAGCTGGGCCGGGCTGCCGCTCAGCGCCACGACGGGGAGTCTCGGCAGGCCGTCGCGCATCGCGGCCCAGGTGTCGCCTGAATCGTCGCTGCGAAACACGCCGGCGCTGGTCGCGGCGTAAACCAATCCAGGCTGGGCGTCGACTGCTAGGAAGTCGCTGACGGTCGCGCCAGGGGGGCCGGCCTGTCCGAATACGCTCGCGGCGGCCAAGAAAACAGCAAACCAAACAGTGAGCAACTTCGTTAGTACCTGTGGAGAGGGCATTCTGACTGATTTACACCATGCGGTGGCCGAAAAGCACCGAGCTGGTTTAAAGCGACACATTCCAGCTAGACGTGGGAATCGCCGCAAAGGATGCACATTGGGAAAAACTTACACAGTCGGCGGCAGCCAGCGCGCCGGCTACGAAAAATTTACCTGGATAACCGTTTGACGGCGTTCGACGAAGGTAGAGGTACAGGCAAAGGGGAGTTTGGCGCAAGACGTGCAAACAGGACGGCCACGGACAACATGAAAATTCTTGGCATATCGAATCACGGCCTCACGGTGATCGCCCTTCTGATCGCGGTGCTGTGGAGTGTGATCTTTGTAGAGCGCTCGCTTACGCGGCGGGCGCAGAGCGATTATGATGAGCTGCGCCGGTCTTGGGGATATACGCCGGTTGAGAATGTTCCGTCGCCCGTGGCGCGGATCCCTGAAAGCCTTCGCGTGGGGTAGGCGGCCCCGGCGTTTGTTCCTATGTTCACACTGCAGCGAAATACAGCGGTTGGGTTGCGGCTAGGACGACGGCGCCACGTAATCGGGCGGCGGGGTCGACCCGCCGTCGCCGAAGAAATAGGCTTCCATCTGCGACAGGATCATCTCCTGCGATTCCAACGTCGCGGGATTCAGCCGGAACTCATTGATAATCATCTTGAGGTGCTCGGCCCAGCCTGCCCAGGCTTCCTTTGAAACGTTGTCGTAGATGCGCTGCCCAAGCGGGTGATCGAACGGGGTCTCATCGAGTCCGGGGAGCTCCTTGTTGAGCTTGACGCATTTCACCAATCGTTCTGCCATGGCTACCTATTCTACGTGGTCGGGCGAGTCGAGCGACTTGAGCCAAGACGGCGTTTCATCGAGCGCCCGAGCCTCGAAAAGGCGAGCGATGTATTCCTGCTTGCGTTCGGGCGCGTAGTACTCCCACACAATCTCTCCATCGGGCGTTACTTCGAAGGCTCGACCGTTGTCGGTCTCGGTGATCAGCGTATTTTGGTTCGGCAAGCGTTGGGCCATGCCGCAGCAAAGGGTCAGCATGTCGCCTTCGGGGTCGTCGTACTGCCAAACGACGTCCATATTCCTAGGGTCGAATTCGATCACCCTGGACTGCATCGGCTTTCCGGGTTCGGGATAGCCGAAGTTGTCGAATAGCAGGATCGTCCCCGTCGGAAGCAGAACGGGGTCGTGTTGGAGCGAGAACATTCCCGAGGCGCCCCACTCGACCCGGCCCTCGTCGACGTTTAGAGAGGCGATCATGCTGATCTTTCGCATCGAGATCAGCACGTTTCCCGCCTTAAAGCCGGGAATGTCCGCGGCATGCGCGCCGTCGAGTAGTTGCAGAGAGTTGGTGTGGAGCACGTCCATCAACGGGTCGTCGGGTTTCAAGCTCTCGCGGGCCTGCCTGAGGACCGGAGCGAACGAGGACCGGCGAAGCGCTTCGAGAATCGAAACCCGTCTCAATTCGGCGCCCGAGCGGTCGAGCTCGACGATGTAGTCGTTCGCCACTTCTCTTGAAGGATCAAACCAGTCGAGAACCTCCCGCTCCCTTGCAAGGCCATAGAAGGTTCCCCTGCCTGTCTCGATGATGGCGTGGTGAGCCTTCATACCGTTTGTTGCCACGACGTTTGAGTGGATGTCGAGCCAAACCAGCCCATGGTTTTCGTAGAGGGCGAGCAGTCCGCCGTCGGGCCGCAAGAGGACCGCCCTCCACGATTGGGCGCCAAACTCATCGGACTCGTCGGCCCGATCGGGAAAGGCGCTTCGAAACTCACGGCTCCAGCGATGCAGGACGTCGCCTGCGGGGGAGATCAGCTGCGCCTCCGCGCGGTGGCCGAGCGTCAGGAGTCTGGGCTTGTCGTAGGCGGCTTCCGCTTTGTAGACGGTGACTCCGGAGAATTGCGAGGGGTTGACGGCCCCTAAATAGCTCAGTCCTTCAAGTTGGCTGAGATCTTGGCTAGCCGCGGCGTCGGGGGCTCGGCGCTCCGCGAAATGGCGGTACTCCAATGGGATGCCGGCCCGAGTCCATGGATCCCAGAAGCGTATTTTGAGCGCCTTAAAAGTAGCGTGGGGCGGCAGTTTGTAGTAGTACGCCGCTTCGCCCCAAATCAATCCCACGCTGAGGCAAACAAAGCCCAACAGGATCGAGCGTTGATTCAGCATTCCACCCGCGGGCCTGGGGACACAATATCACGGTACGATACAATCGACTCGGACGTTATGCGCTTGATCCCACTCGCCTTACTCGCCGTTGTCGCGGCGGCCCAAACGCCCGTCACGGATGATTCCGTGCAGTCGTACCGCATCCGGTTCGGTCTCACCGACACCGCGGAGAAGCGCTGGGACGGCACGGTCACCGTCTCGGGCGGGGAGCTACTGCAGGTGCGAGACATGCACCCGCGGCCTGAGAACGAGATTCGCGGCCCGAATTCCTGGCGGATGTCGACTCTTCCCGGCGTCAACTACGTCCGCAGGCCATGGGAGCCGCTGGTTAGCGACAGCCGGCTGGAGTATCTCTGGTCGCCCGGGGTGATCGTCGATGTCAAGGCCTCATCGGGGACCCGCGTCAACGTTCGCACCGAGCAGGGACGATTCGCATTTAACGTGCGCGAAGTCCCGCTTTCGAAACAGAAGGCGTTTCTTAACGGTGCTGTGGTCGTCGACCGCGTCGCCGGCGTCGAGAACCTAGGCGACTCCGAGCATGAGGACGATTACGTCTCGATGTTGAGCGGCGAGGATGGCGAAGTCTGGGTCTGCTGGGTCGCCTACAAGGACGACGCCAACGAGGTGTTTGTACGGCGCTTTGATGGGACGAGTTGGGGCGCGGTGCAAACCGTCACCGAAAAGCCTGGTGACGTCTTTCTGGCGAAAATGGGTCGTGACGCGCATCGCCGGCCCTGGGTCGTTTGGTCGAACCAAGTCGGCGGCAACTTCGACCTCTACGGCCGGCGGCTGGACGGGTCGCGCTGGGGCGAAGTCGTGCGGCTGACCGACTCGCCGCAGCCGGATATTTTCCACAACCTAGCGACCGACTCCGAGGGACGGCTGTGGCTCACTTGGCAGGGCTTTCGCGATGGTCAGGCCGATATCTTCGCTCGACTCTACGACGGCGCGGAATGGGGTCCCGAGCAAAAGGTCTCGACGTCGTCGAAGAACGACTGGGAGCCCGTGTTGGCGGCTGATTCGAGCGGCGATCTGACGATCGCGTGGGACACCTACGACAAGGGCGACTACGACGTCGTCATGCGGCGTTTCGACGGGGAATCTTGGGGTGAGCAGATCCCGGTCGCGGATTCGAAGCTGTATGAGGCTCACGTCTCGCTGGTCTACGACAAGCAAGACCGGCTTTGGGCCGCCTACAACGAAAGCGGCCTGAATTGGGGCAAAGATACCGGCTACGTACTCAGCGTGGAGGGGACGCGGCTGTACGAGGACCGGCTGATCCGGGTCGCGGTCTGGGACGGCTCTTCGTGGAAACAGCCCGCTTCGGATATCAATTCGGCGCTCCCTCAAGATATCGAGCCGCGCTACGACGACTTTCCGCAGCTAGCGCTCGATGGCGACGACCGCGTCTGGGTCTTCGGCCGGCAGCGCCTGCAACGCCGCCGCGACACTCCGTCCGAGACCCCCTTGCATCGGGCCTGCTGGGAGATCTGGGGCTCCACGCTTGATGGTTCGAATTGGATTGAACCGGTCTACGTCCCGCGCAGTCAAAGCCGCCAAGACGTCCGCTGGGGCCTGGCTTCTGATGGAAAGGGCAACCTCTTCGCCGCCTGGCAGATGGACAACCGCGACTACTCGGAGTTCCTCTACCAGCATGCGGATGTCTATGCGTCCAAGCTCCCGAATCTCGAGCGGACGACGGCCGCGCCGAAGCTGGCCCCGCGTCCGAAGCTGGAGCTTACCTTCCACGACATGGCGCCGACCGAGACAGAGGACCTAGAGCGCATTCGCAACTACGAAATCAGCTCAGGCGGCAAGACCTACAAGATCTACCGCGGCGACACCCACCGCCACAGCGAGATTTCGATGGACGGCAACAACGACGGATCGACTTTCCAGACCTACCGCTACGCGATCGACGCCGCCAAGCTCGACTACCTGCTCACGAGCGAGCACAACAGCTCGGCCGGCCCCGACCAACCCTACATCAACTGGATGCTGCAGCAATACGTCGACGTCTTCTCGATCGCCGGCGAGTTCCAGCCTTTCTACGGCTATGAGCGCTCGATCTCCTATCCGGACGGTCACCGCAACATCCTGTTCGCCGAACGTGGCAATCCGGCGCTCGAGATCTTGCCGGAAGAGCGCAACCACACCAAGGGGGCCGCGCGGCTCTACGCTTACCTGAAAGAGCGAGACGGCATCGCTATCTCTCACACCTCAGCCACGGGTATGGGCACCGACTGGCGCGACAACGACCCCGAGGTCGAGCCGTTGGTCGAGATCTTCCAGGGTGACCGTGTCTCAGCCGAATATGAGGGGGCGCACTGGGCCGCGAACAAGGAGAATCCTGCGTCAGGCCCTGGTGGTTTCCGTCCCGCCGGCTATGTATGGAATGCCTGGGCCAAGGGCTACAAGCTTGGCATCCAGGCGGCCTCGGACCATCTTTCGACGCACATGTCCTATGCCTGTACGATCGCGGAAGACTTCACTCGCGAATCGATGCTCGACGCGATGAAGAAGCGCCACAGCTACGGGGCGACCGACAACATCATTCTCGACTATCGCTTGGTGACGGGCGATGGCAAGGAATACCTGCAAGGCGAGGAGGTCACCGTCAACGGCGACTTCAAACTGTCGGTGAAGGTGATCGGCACGGCGTCGATTCGTCAGATCGACGTGATGAAGAACCAGGAGTTTGTATTCAACCGGCAGAACCAGCCGCGGGAGACCAGCTTTACCTATGTCGACGAAGACAAAGCCGCCGGGGAAGACTACTACTACGTTCGTGTGATCCAGAACGACGACAATATTGCCTGGTCGTCGCCTATTTGGGTGACGCGGAGGTAGGGGCGTAGCGTGCTACGCCCGCGAGACCCTGCCCTGGCCGGCCTAGACTTCTCGCTCTCCCCGAACCAAGTCTTCGTACGATTCCCGCCGTCGAATCTCGGTCCACTCGTTGCCCTGCACCAGGATTTCGGCGGGCCGGCGCCGGGCGTTGTAGTTTGACGCCAGCACGAACCCGTACGCCCCCGCCGTGGCGACCGCCAACAGATCACCCGGTTCGGCGGCCGGCATCACGCGGTCTTGCGCCAGAAAGTCGCCTGACTCGCAAACCGGTCCGACGACATCGGCGACGATCTCCGGACGGCTCCGCTCGACGACGTGGTAGACCTCGTGATCGGCTTGGTAGAGCGCGGGTCGGATGAGGTCGGTCATCGCGGCGTCGACGATGACGAAGGACTTCTGGTCGTCTTGCTTGATGTAGAGCGTCTCGGTCAGCAAGACTCCGGCGCGGGCGACGATCGAGCGGCCCGGCTCGAGCATCACCAGCAGATCGCGGCCTTTCAAGGCGTTGGTGAGGAGCCGTCCGTAGTCGGCAATCGACGGGGGCTTCCTGGAGTCGTCGTACGGAACCCCGAGTCCTCCGCCGAGATCGACCGAAGTGATACTGCCATCCAATCGATCGATCAGCGCGAGCACCTTGTCGAGAGCGCCGCCGAACGCCTCGATGTCGAAGATTTGCGAGCCAATATGGCAGTCCACGCCAACGAGTTGAAGCGGCGCGAACTCGTCGGCGCGGCGGTAGAGGTCTTCAGCCTCGTCCATCGGGATGCCGAATTTGTGCGCCTTCAGGCCTGTGGCGATGTAGGGGTGGGTGTCGGCGTCGATGTCGGGGTTCACGCGCAGCGCGACCTTCGGACTCAAGCCGGCGTCTATGGCCGCTTGGCGTAGCGCTTCGAGCTCGCCCGCCGATTCGCAGTTGAAGGATCCGATGCCCGACTTGAGCGCATAGTCCATCTCGGCGCGCGTCTTGCCGACGCCCGAGAAGACGACTTTGGCCGGGTCTCCGCCGGCTCGCAGGACCCGGTAGAGCTCGCCGCCGGAGACGATGTCGAAGCCGGCGCCTTCTTTCGCCAGCAGCGCGAGAATGCCGAGCGAGCCGTTGGCCTTGACGGAGTAGGCGACTTCGGCGTGGAGCTCGGATAACGCGGACCGGTAAGCCCGGTAGTTCTCGACGATGGCTGAGCCGGAGTAGACGTAGGTTGGGGTTCCGACCTCTTGGGCGATTTGTTCGAGGGAGACGCCTTCGCAGAGCAGGCAGCCTTGGGAGCGGTTGAATCCTTGCAACGGCACGAGATTCAACCTTAGCGAATTCGAAAACCGGGGCGGGCCCGGAGCCGCGCGCGTAAGCAAGCGGTTGCTTGAAGTTGCTGACCGGGCCGCTTGTTCTAGCAACCGCTCCCTTAACGGTCGCGGCTCCGGCCAGACCGCCATGGGCTGGCCCTGTCCCTCGAGCACATATCGAATTGCGTGCAAGACTGGTTCGCGGCCGTTGATCCGTCTAGTGCTACCGATATTTGCAAACGTCGATGATTGCGCGGAGGACGATCGCGCGGCAGGTCGCGTTTAGGCTGTAGGGCCGTTCTTTCATCAGCCTGTGCGCGGTTTCATAGCGGGGTTCATCCTCTGGCGGCAGCCATGATCCGGGTAGGTTGTGAAGGCGATCGATTGACCCGCGCTCTTCGCCGTGAAAGTTGCTTGTCGACGAGCGCCGGGCACGAGCGTTTCTCGGAGCCGCGCGCGTCAGCAAGCGGTTGCCAGAGTAAGCGACTCAGCTGTGAACTCCAGCAACCGCTTGCTCACGCGCGCGGCTCCGGGTCATACAATACGCTAGGTGGTCCTTGAAGCGTTCGATCCTTTGATTGCGGAGTGGTTTGAGCGGAAGTTTGGGCGGCCGACCGAGCCCCAGGTCCAGGGTTGGCCGGAGATTCGGTCGGGGGGCGACGTGCTGATCTCGGCGCCGACCGGGTCGGGCAAGACGCTGGCGGCGTTTCTGATTTGTCTGGATGGGTTGGTGCGGGCGGCGCGCGAAGGGGCGCTGCCGGATGAGGTTCAGGCGGTTTACGTCTCGCCACTGAAGGCGCTGTCGAACGACATCCACAAGAACCTCGAACGGCCGTTGGCTGAGATTCGGGAGCTAGCCGCTGAGCGCGGGGTCGAGTTGGCGCCGATTCGGACAGCGGTGCGGACCGGTGATACCCCGGCGTATCAGCGCCAGAAGATGCTCACCAAACCGCCGCACATTTTGGTGACGACGCCGGAGTCGTTGTTCATCCTGCTGACGGCGAAGAAAAGCCGCGAGGCGCTCAAGACCGCGCGGACGTTGATCGTCGATGAGATCCACGCGGTGGCCGACGACAAGCGCGGATCGCACTTGGCCCTGTCGATCGAGCGGCTCACCAATGTCGTCGGAAAGCTACAGCGGGTGGGACTGTCGGCGACGGTGAGCCCGCTCGAAGAAGTTGCGCGGTTTTTGAGTCCGCAAGCGAAGACGGTTCAAATCGGACATACGCGTCCGATGGAGTTGGGCGTCGAGGTTCCCGGCGATGAGCTGGGTGCGGTGACCACGCAAGGGCAATGGGACGAGATTCGCGACCGGCTGGCGGAGTTGATCCTGCGACATCGCACGACGCTGGTTTTCGTGAACACCCGGCGGCTGGCCGAGCGCTTGACCCATGCCTTGGAAGACAAGCTCCCCGAGGGTTCGGTGCTGGCCCACCACGGGAGTTTGTCGCGGAAGATCCGGCTCCAAGCCGAAGAGAAGCTCAAGTCGGGTGAGCTGCGGGCCGTGGTGGCGACCGCTTCGCTCGAGTTGGGGATCGATGTCGGGACGGTCGACCTGACGTGCCAGATTTCGACGCCGCGGTCGATCGCCGTCACGCTGCAGAGGATTGGGCGGTCGGGTCACTGGGTGGGGGCGCTGCCGCATGGGCGGATCTTCGCCACCTCGCGCGATGATCTCCTCGAGTGTGCGGCCTTGGTGAGGGCGATCCGCGGCGGGCGGCTCGACCGGCTGGAGATTCCCACGGCGCCGCTTGATGTCTTAGCTCAGCAGATTGTGGCCGAGCTGGCCTGCGAAGACCAGACCGAGGACGAGTGCTTTGAGTGGGTGCGGCGGGCCTACCCGTATCGGGCGCTGCCGCGGGAGAAGTTCGACGAAATCATCACCATGCTCGGCGAAGGGATCGCTACAGCCCGGGGCCGTTCGGGAGCGTACTTGCACCATGACCGGGTGAACCGCCGGCTCAAGGGACGGCGGGGGGCGCGGTTGGCGGCGATAACCTCGGGCGGTGCGATTCCCGACTCGGCGCAATATCAGGTGATTGCCGAACCCCAGGGCGGAATGGTCGGCATGTTGGATGAGGACTTCGCGATTGAGTCCTCGATCGGCGACATCTTCTTGCTGGGGGCGACATCGTGGCGGATTCGGCGGGTCGAGCCCGGGCGGGTGCGAGTGGAAGACGCGCATGGGGCGGCGCCGACGGTGCCCTTCTGGCTGGGCGAGGCGCCGGGCCGGACCTGGGAGCTTTCGCAAGAAGTGGGACGTTTGCGGCGGGACATTGACACGCTTTCAGATGAAGACGCGATTGAAATGTTGACGTCGGAGTGCGCTTTGGACCGGCGCGGGGCCGAGCAGGCGGTGGAGTACGTGAGGGCGACGCGCAAGGCGCTGGGGGCGGTTCCGACGGATACGACGGTTGTCGCCGAGCGGTTCTTCGACGAGTCGGGCGGCATGCAGTTGGTGTTGCATTCGCCGTTTGGCGCGCGGGTGAATCGGGCTTGGGGGCTTTCGCTCAGGAAGCGGTTTTGCCGGTCGTTCAACCTCGAGCTACAGGCGGCGGCGAATGACAACGGGGTCAATATTTCTCTGACCGAGCAGCACGCGTTTCCGTTGGAGTTGGTGTTTGAGTTCCTTTCGCCTGAGACGCTCGAACACACCTTGACGCAGGCGCTGCTCGATGCGCCGATGTTTACGACGCGCTGGCGTTGGAATGTCTCGCGGTCGCTGGCGGTGCCGCGGTTCAGTGGCGGGAGGAAGACGCCGCCGCCGATCCAGCGCATGCGGGCGGAAGACCTGCTGGCGTCGGTCTTCCCGGATCAGGCGGCTTGCGCGGAGAATCTGGCGGGCGAGATTCGGGTGCCGGATCATCCGCTGGTCGCCGAGACGGTCGACAACTGCCTGCGCGAGGCGATGGATTTGGACCGATTGACGGGCATCATCGGACAGATTCGGTCGGGGGAGATTGAGTCTGTCGCGGTGGATACGCCAGAACCTTCGCCGTTTTCGCACGAGTTGCTTAACGCGAATCCCTGGGCGTTTCTCGATGATGCGCCGTTGGAGGAGAGACGGGCGCGGGCGGTCCAGATGCGGCAGACGTTGTCCGATGTCGACGCCGGGCTTGGGGCGTTGTCGGCGGAGGCGATTGCGCAGGTCGGCGAGGATATTTGGCCGGTTGCGCGGGATGAGGATGAGCTGCACGACGCGCTGTTGACGTTAACGGTGATGCCGCCGGCCCCGGAGTGGGAGGAGCTGTTTGGGGCTCTGGTCGAGACCCGGCGTGCCGCGCTTTTGGATAACGGGCTTTGGGTTGCGGCGGAGCGGTTGGCGCTGGCGCGGCGGGTCTACCCAGGCTGCAAGTGTTCGATCAAGGCGCTTGAACCGCCCACACCGTTGCCGGATTCACGGGACGCCTGCGTGGCGGAGGTGCTGCGGGGTTGGCTGGATTCGACGGGACCGGCGACCGCCGCGGCGATCGCTGACCGCCTCATGCTTCCGCCGCCGGCGGTGGCGCTGGCGCAGCTGGAGTCGGAAGGCCAGGCGATGCAGGGGCGCTATTCGCCCGACTTGCCTGAGGGCGAAATCGAGTGGTGCAGCCGGCGGGTGTTGGCGCGGATCCATCGGCTGACGCTGCGTCGGTTGCGGCGCGAGATCGAGCCGGTCACGAGTGCGGACTTCATGCGGTTCGCCCTGCGATGGCAGCACGTCACGCCGGGCGGGCGCTTGCACGGGGCGGACGGGACCTTGCAGATTCTCAAGCAGTTGCAGGGGTATGAGGCTCCGGCGGCGGCGTGGGAGGCTCACATTTTGCCGGCTCGGGTGAAGGGGTACGTCCCTGGCTACTTGGATGAGCTTTGCCTTTCCGGCGAGGTGATGTGGGGCCGGTTGTCGCCGCATCCGGCGCTGGAGGATGCGCCCGGAGAGCGCGGTGGACGGCGGGTTCGGCCGACACGGGCGGCGCCGCTGTCGGTGTTCTTGCGGGAAGAGGCGCCGGCTTTGATTCCGGTGAGGCCCCCGATGGCGGGGGAGTTGAGTCATCCTGCGCGGGAGCTGTTTGAGGCGCTGCAGACGCGCGGGGCGTCGTTCTTTGCGGAGCTCTCGGCGGCGACGGGGCGTTTGGCGAGTGAGGTCGAGGAAGGGCTTTGGGAGCTCGTCGCGGCAGGTCTGGTGACGGCGGATGGGTTTGACAACTTGCGGTCGTTGATCGATCCCAAGCGGCGGGCCGGCCAAGGTCGGGGAAGGCTGGCGCGTCCGCGGCATGCTGGGGGGCGTTGGGCGTTGCTTGCCCGCGGCGGCGAAGTTCGCGACATGGAGGCGTTCGCGCGCCAGTTGCTGGCGCGTTGGGGGGTGGTCTTTCGGGATCTGATGAAGCGAGAATCGTTGGCGCCTGCCTGGCGGGATATGCTGGTCGTGCTGCGGCGGATGGAGGCCCGAGGGGAGGTTCGCGGCGGGAGATTCGTGGCGGCGTTTCTTGGCGAGCAGTTTGCATTGCCCGAGGCGCTGGATTTGATGCGGGCGGTGCGGCGGTCCGAGCCCGGTGGAGAGGAGCTGCGGCTCAGCGCGGCGGATCCCTTGAACTTGGCGGGGTTTGTTTTGCCGGGTCCGCGCGTGCCCCAGGGGAGCGGGCGGGAGTTGCGGCTGCGGGACGGGGTGATGGCGGAGGATCCGGACCGAATAAGGACTTCGCTTGCTGGGCTGTCCGCGGCGTCTTAGGAGCGTGATACCATTATGCATACGGAGGTGCATATGGAGCTATCGAAGAAAACAACAATCCTCCTATCCCCTGCACAGCACTCGCACCTTTCGCGGATCGCGAAGCGGCGGCGTGTGAGCTTGGGTGAAGTGATTCGCGAAGCCTGCACAGAGCGCTACGGATCGCTGGACGTGGAGAAACGTTTGGCGGCCGTAAAGGTTTTGTCGGAGCTCAACTTGCCGGTGAGCGACCCCGCAACGATGAAGGAAGAATCCACCGCGCCGCCCAGAGAACTGTGATCCTTGTCGACGCGAACATCTTCATGTACGCCGCCGGCGGCGACGACCCGCACAGGGCCCCCAGCATCGAGTTGCTGGAAGCAGTAGCCAGACATCGGATCGAAGCTGCGATTGACGCTGAAACCCTTCAGGAGATCTTGCATCGCTATATCGCGATCGGCAGGTGGCCAGAGGGGCGGATCGTTTACGACCAGGCGAGGGAGCTCATGCCCGTAGTGGTTCCGATCACCGCGACGGTGATGGACCTGGCGCGGGCGATCGTCGATTCGAAGTTGAATCTCAGGGCCCGGGACGCGATCCACGCCGCGGTCTATCAGCTTGAGGAAGCGGAATGCGTCTGCAGCTATGACAGGGACTTTGATCGGGTCCCAGCCCTCAAGCGCCGAGAGCCCGAGCAACTATTGGCGCGGCTAAGTTAGTCGGCCCGGCATTGTGGCGCTACAATCAGCCTCAGATGACGTACAAGGTTGCGCTTCGAAAGACCGAGGAAGGGTACAGCGTGTCGTGCCCGGGATTGCCCGGTTGTTGGTCGCAGGGCGCCAGCGAATCGGAGGCCATCGAGAACATTCGCATCGCGATCAAGGAGTACCTCGAAGTCCTCGCCGAGCGGATGGCGCACTCCGGCTCCGCGAAGTCGTAGCAATCTATCGCCGGTAGTGATAGCGGGCCTGCACGAAGTCAATCCGGTCGTCCCAGACCTTGTAGATGCTAGCCCAGCCGGTCTGAGGATCTTGCTCTCAGACTTGATCACAGACGGTTCTCGTCGTGAGCCGTGAGCCGCAAACCGTGAGCCGTAGCACCCGCGGCGCCCGTCGTCGAAAGACGATTGACCGCCGACCGCTGAGCTGACCCAACGCGACAGAGCCCCTGACCTGAGCCGCGACCGGCAGGGAGCGTTTCCGATCGGAGGCCGCCCTACGAAAGTCTGGACCATGAGCCAGAACCGCGACCTCACCCGCTCAGGCCGGCTCACGGCTTAGCGCAGCGGACGGTTCACGGCTCACGAAATCGCCGACGCCCCTACCCAAATTTCAGATATCTTTGGCTAGGCTTAGACAATTAGATCTGAATGCGGAACCCGCTCTTTTGCATACATACAGAATGTTACAGAATGTATGTGAATTTTACATAGATTCTGTATGTATGCAAAAGAGCGGGTTCCGCAAAACTTAAGCTACAGTCGGCTGTTAAGTGAAGGCGGGGCCTTGTTTTTTGGCCTTCGCTTTCGGCTCCTTGGGCGGCGGCGGCTACGGTCCCACGGGCGTGGCCATATCCGCTTGGACCTCCGGGGCGGTCAGCGCCCGGTTGTAGATTCGCCAACCTCTGCCGTCTGTGGCCCGGGATTTGTCAACAAGGGCGGCTGGTTCGCTGGCCCTCCTGCTCCGCCTGATGTGACCGCCGTATTGAGATCAGACAAAATTTCAGACCCGCTTAGCGCGCGATTGTAGATTCGCAGGTCGTCAACCTGGCCGGCAAAGCCGAGAATGAACGAGCCTTGGAAATTAACACGGACGTGGGTCGCTTACACCCGCCGCGTGACGCCCAAGCAAGCTCCCAACCCGGCGCCGCCGGCGCCGGGCTCAATCAGGCAAGAGCTGGTCGAGCTCCTCCACCCAATTGACGATCACGTGGATCTTGTTGGCGGGCGAGGTTTCCCCGCGCTCGATCATCAGAAAGCGCCGGCCGCTGGGATCGACGTCGTATTGACTTAACAGAGGGTTATCGAACAGCTCCCGGGGCGTCCCGACTTTGAGCGGCGGCCCGGGGTCGATGGTCGCCGCCATCATCTTGGAGCCGTCGAGGTAGAACAGCTCGCGCCCATCTCCCGACCAGCGCGGACGCTCTCCGCCGCCGAATGAGACGGGTTGACGCCCGCCTCCTTCGGGAAACCGTTGTACGTAGACCGCGCTGTCGTCCGACTCGTCGGTAACGAAGGCCAGCCAGCGGCCGTTAGGCGAAATCTGAGCTTGTATCTCGTTCTGCGCGGAATCGAGCAGCGGGCGCGGCTCTCCGCCCAGAGGCAGCACCCAGGTGTCGTTTTCGGTATCCGGGCTCCGCTTCTGATACAGGAGGTTCTCACCGTCGGGTGACCAGCTGCGCGGGAACACTCGTGCGTCGGACTCGAGTAAGACCTCGACGGGCCTGCTAGCGTCAGAGATACGCTGCTCGATGCGCTCGGGATAGTTGGACTGGAACGCCACGCGCCGCGAGTCCCAAGACCAAACCGGAGACCGATGAACCGCCTCATGGGTCAAGCGGGTGCGCCGGGTTGTTTCGAGGTCGTAGACCCAGATGTCTCGGTCGTGGGCCGAGCTGATCTGGACCGCCGCCCGCCTGCCGTTGGGCGATATGTCGATCCACCCGTATTCGGCGCGATCGTCGATCAACGGCTGAACCGCCCCCTCTCGGTCGACCCAGACGAGTCGGTCCCCACTCAGCTCGCCGGATATATAGGCCAGCGTGCCGGACTCCGACACGGCGAAATTTCCGTTGCCGAAGTAGCCCCCCGCTCGTAGTAAGCCATCGAGCGCCGGCAGGGGGGAGCCCACTAGCCGCCCTTTGCTGAAATCGAAGCGTGCGGCCATCAAGCCGTCTAGCTCGCCGAAGATTAGAAACCCTCTCTCGAGCAACGTGGCGTTGCGGCCATCGACCGCGCGATGCAGAGTTCGCCGCTCGCCTCCTTCGAGCGTGACGGCGCTGCACACGACACCGTCACCTTCGTATGTCCTGATCGCGACGAATAGCTCCTTTCCGCCGGGAAGCCGCCGCGGCGCCCCGGGGTAGCCCTCGCCTAGATCGGGCTCGGCATTCATCAAGATCTCAGGCGCGCCGCCCCCCAGCGATGTACGACTGATGCTTAGGTCGCCTACGAAGCCGAGCTTGTAGAGGATCTCGTCGTCCCTCCAGTGCGCCTCCATAAGAGGGCCGTCCAACTCGAACATCTTCTGGGGGGATCCGCCCAGGACGGACGCTTTCCAAACCGCCCCTCTGGCCTGAAAGCCGACCCACTGGCCGTCCGGCGAAAAGAACACAGCCCCCGAGTTCTCCGAGCTGGGAACGGTGACGGCTTCGAAGGCGTCGATCGGGCGCAGATAGAGACGTGGCGGGCCCTCGGGCCCTCGGGCCAGATAGGCCAAAGTCGTGCCGTCGGGCGAAATGTCCAGCTGGCTGCGAAGCTCGTGGCCCTCGGGCAGTGGGATGATGAGGCGCTGCACCCCCGGCGTCGACGGAGCGCGATTAAAGAAGCTCCAACAAGCCAGGGCGGCGCAGGCGGCTGCGATCGCCCAGGGGACGAACCGCTTGGCCTCGACGGGCTTCGGCGACGGCTTGGGCTGCGCGGCCCCCTTGTCGAGCCGCCGCAGGTCGACAAGCATTTCATCGACGTGCTGATAGCGCTCCTCGGGCTCCTTCGCCAGCGCCTTGTCGAGGACCCGGTCGAGCGCTGGCGGCAACCCCGAGCGCCGCGCCGTCACCGGCTCGGGGTCTTCGTTCAAGATGCCGTAGGCGATCGCCTGCTCGTATTCCGCTTCGAACGGCGTGTGTTGGGTGAGCATCTCATAGCAAACGCACCCCAGCGCCCAGATGTCGGCACGGCGGTCGGCCTGCTTGCCTTCGAGCTGCTCCGGCTCCATGTAGGCCGGGGTCCCCAGCATGGTCCCGCTCTTGGTCAGCTTCGAGCGGCCCGCCAGCGACGCTAGCCCGAAATCCATGATCTTCACCTGCCCCTTGGCGGTGAGCATGATGTTCTGGGGCTTGATATCGCGGTGGACGATGCCTTTCTCGTGGGCTTCCAGCAAGCCCTCGCCGATCTGGCAAGCGATGTCGAGCGCCTCATCGAGCGGCAGTGGGCGTTCTTTGACTTTTTCCGCCAGCGACGGCCCGTCGACGTAGGCCATCGCGATGAAGGTCCGCCCCTGTTCCTCGTGAATGCCGAAGACCTGGCAGATATGTTGTGGTCGAGGGAGGCTGAAGCCTGCGCCTCGCGAATCAACCGAGCTTTGGTCTCACTATCCCCGACGGTCTCGGACGAAAGGAATTTGAGGGCGACCGTGCGGCGGAGCTGGGTGTCCTCGGCTTTGAACACCTCGCCCATGCCGCCCGATCCCAGCTTTTCGAGGATCTTGTAATGGCTGATCGTACGCTCCACCAAGATGTCTGAATTCTAGCGCTATTTGTTCTCGACGACACTGTCCG
The DNA here is from genome assembly GCA_965247515.1 of Bryobacterales bacterium. Lineage (GTDB taxonomy): Bacteria > Acidobacteriota > Terriglobia > Bryobacterales > UBA6623. Next base: position 6,567,769 of record OZ252029.1, read on the forward strand.
GAAGACGGGCCGGAAGACGGGCTGGCCCCCACGGACCGTCTACTCACGAGCGCAAATCAGTTCGACGTGGTCTGGAACGGACGAGTTCAGCAGGAGACGTTCCGAGGAGTTGCGCCGGGGCAGAGTTGCACCTTGGGCCAGTACAACGGAGTTGCGAATACCGGGGCGCCGGCCGGCGGTTCACCCTTCAACGGCCCGATCTTCGCCGATGGGTTCGAATCCGGTGATACGACGGCATGGTCGTCGACGGTTCCATGATTAGACTTCTCCCTTCAGCATGAGTTGGACGAGTTAGCCGCCGGCCGCGACGAGGAGGGTGTGCGACATAAATGTGAGCGAAAGGCGTAACTGCAATGGATAAACGCTTGTCCGAGCGTACACCTACGTGGGGCGCGGGCGCAGGCCATCCGAAACAATCATAGCCCCGGGATTCATCCCGGGGAAACCGAGGGTATAGCCCAGGGCAGATAGGTAACACAATTCCCCGATCACATGGGTAACACATTGGCATCCTAGAACAAAAGGAGGACTTTTGTTTTGGGATGGAAGGAGACCCGTGTGCAAGACGAAAGATTGCGATTCGTTCAAGAGGTTCTAACCCGGGAGGATGCCATGGCCGCCGTCTGTCGGCGCTTCGGCGTCAGCCGCAAGACCGGCTACAAATGGCTCGATCGCTACGCCCAACAAGGCGTCGCCGGATTGGCCGATCAATCCAAAGCGCCCAAACGGCAAGCGCAAGCCTTTCCCGCCGAGATCGAGCGAGAGATCCTGGCCTTGCGGGCGCGCTATCCCACTTGGGGCAAAGACAAGCTCAAAGCGCGACTCGAGCGCACCAACCCTGACATCAATTGGCCGGCGCACTCCACTATCGGGGCGCTGCTGAAACGCCACGGACTCACCCACCCCGGTAAGCGCCGGCGCCACGCCACGCCTTCCAGTAAGCTCACCAGCGCCAAGGCGCCCAACCAAGTTTGGGCGATCGATTTCAAGGGTTGGTTCGACACCGGCGACGGCAAACGCTGCGATCCGCTGACGATTTCCGATACGGCGAGCCGCTATCTGTTGCGTTGTCAAAGGGTCGCGCGCAGCGACACGGCGCACGTGCGGCCGCTGATGGAAGCGACTTTCCGGGAGTACGGCCTGCCCACGAGGATCCTTTCCGATAACGGTCCGCCGTTCGCCTCGACGGGCTTGGCGGGGCTTTCGCGGCTCAGCGTGTGGTGGATCCGGCTCGGGATTCAACTGCAGCGAATCGACCTCGGACACCCTGAGCAAAACGGGCGTCATGAGCGCATGCATCGGACGCTCAAGGCCGAGACGGCGACGCCGCCGGAGCGCAACTTGCGAGCGCAACAGCGGGCGTTCGATCGTTTTCGGCAGATCTACAACCAGGAGCGTCCGCACGAGTCGCTAGCGATGGCAACGCCGGCGAGCGTGTATCAGCCGTCGTGGAGGCCGTATCCGGAGCGCTTGCCGGAGCTGGAGTATCCGGATCGGATGCTGCCGCGGCGAGTGCAGAGCAAGGGCGACATTGGGTTGCTGGGGCGTCAGTTGTTTCTCAGCGAGACCTTGGCGGGCGAGACGGTGGGCCTGGAAGAGCATGAGCACGGCTGGGCGGTCTGGTTTGGGCCGCTGGAGCTGGACTGGCTCGAGCGTAGCCTATTCGAGGGCCCGCGGCCGGGCAGGGGGGAGCACCGACTGCGGCGGAAACGCTCGGGGGGCGCCTCCTCCGCTCGCCCTACGGGCTCGCTCCCCCGGCGCCCCCCGAGCGTTTCCGGGAAGGATTTCGTGCAAAGAACCTTCTCTTGGTTCAACCCTTAAACTGTTACCTATGTGGTTGGGGAAAAGTGTTACCTAGGTGGGGCTGTTCAGATTGTTCGGCCAAGCGCCGCCGGCAGTCACAAATTTGTCGCGCACCCCGACGAGGACCTCTCTCAGGTCGCTGATCGCCAGATTGCAAAGTCTTGGCGTTTTGGCTCCAGTTCGACTTGCCGGCGGGACGATCCGCGGAGATGTGACCTCACTAGACGATCGCTACTCGAGAGCGGCGTATTTCAGCAATCCGCGGGGTGGCCCATGAAAATAATTCACGATGACTCAACCACCGCTTGAAACTGCCCAGAGCGCCTTGAATAGGGTCTGAGAGCGTTCTAGGCACGGTTTTGGGAGGCGCTGAGCGGAGAGTGTATTCGATTGTTTGTTGTCACTACATAGCCGAGTCAAGGCCCTGAGCGCTAAAATCGACGCATCTTGGTTGGGCAGACAATCAGCCATTACAAGGTCCTCGACAAGCTGGGCCAGGGCGGCATGGGAGTCGTCTACCGGGCCCAGGACACCAAGCTCGATCGAACCGTCGCGCTGAAGTTCCTGCCAGCGCATCTACTCGGCGACGAGGACATCCGCAAGCGCTTCGAACGTGAGGCGAAAGCGGCCGCTTCTCTCCACCATCCGAACATCTGTCCGGTCTACGAGATTGACGATGTTGACGAGAAGGCATTCATCGCGATGGCCTTCATCGAGGGCGAGTCGCTCGACAAGAAGATCGAGCAAGGACCGCTGAAGCTCGATCAAGCTCTTGCGATCGCTCAGCAGGTTGCACAGGGCCTGGAAGCCGCCCACGAAAAGGGGATACATCACCGCGACATCAAGCCGGAAAACTTGATGGTTGACGCCAAGGGCCACGTCACGATCATGGACTTTGGGTTGGCGCAGTTGACTGAGGCCTCGCGGCTCACGCGCACTGACGAGACGCTCGGGACGACCTCCTACATGTCACCCGAGCAGACGGAAGGATCAGGGACCGATCACCGCACCGACATCTGGGCCCTCGGCGTCGTGCTCTACGAAATGATCGTCGGCGACCAGCCCTTCAAAGGCGACTACGACAAGGCGATCATGTACTCCATCCTCAACGAGGAGCCTGAACCGATCACGGCCTTGCGGACTGGCGTCCCGATGGAGCTGGAGGTTGGCGTTGGAAAGTGCCTGGAAAAGGAGCCCCAGCGTCGCTACCAGAATACAGCCGACTTGGTCGTCGACCTGGAGAACATCGGGCGGCGCTTCCAGTCTGGGCGCTCTACGGTGGCGCGCGTAGCTTCGCTGTCGGATCGTCCCACGGCGCCGTCGTCGTCTCCTCCTCGGGCCTCATCCCGCGAACAGTGGGCGTGGGCGATAGCCGCGATTTGCTTGATCGGCTTCGTCGGTTCGCTGACGTTCTCCGGTAGAGGCTCCGTTTCGGCGCCGGAGGGCGATTCGGCGATTCGGCGTTTTTCGTTTACCCCGGATTCGCTCGTGACCTTCGGCAATCGCGTTGGAATCTCGCCGAACGGTCGGCACATCGTCTATGCAGTGGAACGGGGCGGCGTGACAAAGCTCGAGGTTCGCGACCTGAACAGCGAGCAGCCGCGCGAACTGGCGGGGACCGACGGCGCACAGCGGCCTTTCTGGTCGCCTGACAGCCGGATGATCGGGTTTGCGTCGGACGGCGAGCTGAAAAAGATTCCTGTGTCCGGCGGAGAGGCTGCAACGATTTGCCCGCTGCCGAGTCCAATTTTTCGGGGCGGCGCCTGGAGTCCTGGCGGACGAGAGATTGTTTTCAGCTCAGGCGACAGTGCGCCGACGGTTCTTTATCAGGTTCCCGCGCTCGGGGGCCGCCCCGAGCCGCTGCCCGGCCTGGATCAGACGCTCCCAAAAGTGAATCCGCACTTTCTCCCGCTGGAGTTCGGACGCGCGATCCTTTACGAACATACGCCGGGCCGCGGCGCTCGCGTCCACCTCTTCAATATCGAAACAGCCGAAGAGGCCGTCGTAGGCGAAGGGGGGCGGCCTGTTTACCATGCGAGCGGCCATGTCCTCTCCGAAATCGGAAATCCCGCTGAGGTCTGGGCCCAGCCGATCTCGGTTGAAGAGATGAAGCCGACAGGCCAGGCGTTCCCGGTCGTGCGGAATGCGGGCGAACCAAGCGTCTCGGCGGATGGTGTTCTAACCTTCGTACACGACTTTCCGTTTAACAACGCCCAGATCGTGTGGCGAGATCGCCAGGGGCGCCGGCTGGGCGTCGTAGGCAGCCCCCGACGAGGCCTTAACATGCTGGCGCTGGGGCCGAACGACCGACAGGCGGCCTTCGTCGCCGTGGATGCGAACAACGCTGACATTTGGGTTCACGACATTGCACGCTCCATCGACACGCGCGTTACTTTCTCCCCTGCGGCGGACTTGCACCCTGCCTGGTCTAAGTCAGGTCGAGAGATCGTGTTTGACTCATCACGCAATGGGAGATCCGCCATCTATCGGCGGAGCGTGAGCGCGACCGCCGAGGCTGTTCCCGTCGGGTCGTCTTTGTCTTATGCGCTAGCGCCGGACTGGTCCCCGAACGGCGAGCATGTGCTTCTCCACGAGCGTGCTGCCGGCACGATGGACGACATCTGGATGGCCTCGTTGAAACCCGACGGCGAATGGGAGAGCAGAGTATTTCTCCAGACACCGTTCCGAGAGCAGACCGCCAAGTTCTCGCCGGACGGCCGGTACATCGCGTATCTTTCCGACGAATCGGGACGCATGGAGCTCTGGGTCAGGCCGTTTCCGAACGGCGAAGAGAAATGGCGCATCTCTGGGAACGGGGCATCTCAGCCGCGTTGGCGAAAGGATGGAAAGGAGATTTTGTATGTGGAGCCGGGCGGCGTCTTGTTCGGTGTCGAGGTGACGACCGAGCCGACCTTCTCAGCGGGCAGCCCGGTCAGACTCTTCCAGGACAATCGATTGATCCAAACCTCGAACAACCCGAGGTATGACGTCACTGCTGATGGGCAGCGGATCATCATGTTCGAGCGGGTCGAAGAGGAAGGCGAGCGTCCGCCGGCCTCAATTCACATCGTAGAGAACTGGTACGAGGAGTTTCGGGACCGCGAACCTAACCCTCAATACAGCAATGGCTTATGAGTGATTCGGGCCGAACCTGTCGGGAAATCTCAATCGCATAAACGGTCCCGGCTAACCGCGCTCGGGGGTACAATCTGACCGAACCCGTCACACGGGCCGCGGATCATGGTCGTCTCCCGCATCAGCCGCTACCAGGTAGTCGAGAAGCTCGGCTGCAAGGACATGAGCGAGGCCAAGCAGCCCCAAGAAACGCAGTCGCAGCGGCCGCGGTTTACAGATCATGTGAGACCCTGGCCCGCTTCCCGGAGGCGATTCCTAGGAGCCCGGCGCAGGCGGCGCCTGGCTGAGCGGGTGCGGCCTGGGCGTTTTTGCGGAGCTCAGCCCGGCCAACGCGGCCGAGGCCGAAGTCACCCCCGACCTCGTCCAACTCCGTCCCGAGATCGAACCGCTGGTTCGGATGCTCGACGAATCGTCCAGAGAAGAAGTCGTCGAGCTGGTCGTGCGGCAACTGCAACAAGGCGTACCGTATCGCGGCGCGCACGCTGCTCTCGGTCAAGGCGACGGTCAACGCTCATGACTACAAGTTCTCGATTGCGATATTGGAGGATTTGAACTGGGTGAGCCCCGCCTGGCGGCCCCATTTGCAGGCGGCTTTGGTGCACTACCTGCCGGGGGCCGAACAAGAGAACGCCCCGGCGATCGAACGGGCCAAGCGGGCGCTCAGGCGCGGGTAGCGGCGCTATCTTTTGCGGAACCCGCCGGGACCGCAAGGGAGTGCCCCATGGGCCTGACTGCCCACCCAAAGCGATGAAAACGGTCGCCCCGGAGCCGCGACCGTGAGGGAGCGGTTGTCGCAGCCGGGGACAACCGCTTGCTCAGGGGCCGTGAAGAAAACCTATTGTCGCGTCGGCGCGCGGGAGCGCCAAGCGCACGCCAAGCTCAGCGCTGCCGAACGCCGCCCCTGCCGAAACCGCAACTTCTGCGCCTCGACTCCTGATTGACCGCCTGAGCGGCCCGGAAACGGTCGTTTCGGGCCGTTTCCCGGCCCTTTTCGCCCCCCCCACCGCCGCTACGCCGCCGCTTGCGCCGCCAGCCCGCACTCGGGCCCACGACGCCAGACCAGCCGGATCCAAGCCGCAATGTTGTACGCCAAAACCCCCCACAAAAGCTCCGATCGCGCCTTCCGCAGCCCTCGTACTCGAAACTTGCGCACCCCCAATCGCTCTTTCAACCAGGCGTTCGGAAACTCCGCCGTCTCGGACCGCTTGCGATACGCCGCCCGCCCACGCTCGCTCTCCATCCAGCGCCGATGTTTCGCCATCACCGCGTTCTCTTCGCTGCGGCTCAACGTTCGATGACCGCTCTTGGGGCAGCACTTGTGCCGCTGTGCGCATTCGCGACAATCAGATGCTTTTGCCTGATACTGCCGATATTTGCGCTTCCGCTTCAGCGACGATCGCTGATACGTCAAGGTCCGCTGGGCCGGACACAGAAACGTGTCCGTCGCCTCGTCGTAGATGAAAAACTTCGGCGCGTAGCGCGGCCCAATTCCCGCCGCCTTCAACGCCGCCTTCGAGCCCTTGTCCGGCGCCGGCGCCGGCGTCGCGTATTCGATTTCAGCGGCTGCCAGCGCCTCGATGTTGGCCTGGTTGGCGTAGCCCCCGTCCGCTAACACTTGCTTCGGGGTTCGCTCGAAGCGCCCTTCCACATCGTCCAGCGTCGGGGTCAGCTGGCCCGCATCGGAGGCGTTGTTGGTCAACTCCACGCCGACCACGATCTTCTCTTTGGCGTCGGTCGCCAGCTGCGCGTTGTAGCCGAGTCCCCAACCGCCGTTGGATTCGTGTTGCGGGCGCGCTTCCGGCTCGCTCTCGCTCACCCGCGCCTGGCGTCGTTGCTCTTCGTCGCGCTTGCCCGCTTCGACCTTGGGCAGTTCCTCCAGCGCCTGCTCCATCCGCTCGACTCGCTCCCGCAAGGTCCGCTTACGCGCCGCCTGACGCCGCCGATTCGAACCTTCGTCGTCGGCTTCTTCCGAGAGTTGACGCACCGCTTCGCGCGCTTGTTCGAGATGCCGCTCGAGCGTCGGACGCCTGCGTTGCGACCCGCCCGAGGCTTGCGCCCGGATCCGCGTGCCGTCGACGGCCACCTGCTCGAGATCCACCAGCCCCTCTTGACTCAGCAGCGCCAATACCTGTGTCAACAAGTTCTCGAGAGCTTTTGAGTGGAATACCCGAAAATCCGAAAGAGTGTGATGATTGACGACCGCCATGCCGCACAACCACTCCAACTCCGGCCGATAGCGGCTTTGACGCGCGATCTCACGCGCCGAGCTCATCCTTTCCGAATACGCCCAGATCCAGATCGCGACCAGCAACCGCGGATCCCATGCCGGCCGCCCGGCGGACTCCTTGCGGGTTTCCAGATGAGCAGCGAAGCCGGACAGGTCGAGCATGCCGCTCAGCTCCCAGACGGCGCGCACCAGATGGTCGGCCGGCACGAGCCGTTCGACGTCGATCGCGGCATAGGTGAATTGGTCGCGATTGGGCTGTCGCAGCTGCAGTTGGTCAACGGGCACGGCTTGGCGCGGCTTGGCGGGGCGTTGCTCGAGCTCGACTAAGACCTGTTGTTCGCCCATATAATAAGGGCGTTGGACGCCGCCGCCAAGTTATCCGAACATTCGTTTGCCCTCATGTTTTATCCCATTTTGATCCACTCGCGCCATTCCGAACCGCCCCAGGGGAGCTTCGGCGGCCACGACGGGTTTATTTCACAGCCCCATAGAGGGCGGCTCCGGGGCCGCGGCGCATTCCGCGGTGGTCGGCGGTCGGCAGTCAGCGGGTTTTCGACAGAGCGGGTTCCGCAATCTGTTAGCTTCGCGAGAGAGAATGAGGCTGTGTCCGCCTTTCATGGGCCCTCCCTGCTGCTTATTGCGGCGGTGATGCCGACAGGTTTTCTAGCGGCCGACGACTGGCCCGAATGGCGGGGCGCTGGACGCGGCGGCGTCTGGAATGAAACCGGCGTGCTCGAGCGGTTCCCCGAAAAGGGCCTCGCCGTGCGCTGGAGGACTCCCCTCGGCTCTGGATACGCCGGACCAAGCGTAGCTGACGGGCGCGTGTTCGTGACCGATTTCCGATCGGATGGTGGAACAAAGGGCCACGAGAATCTTGTCGCGCTTGACCAATCAACCGGGCGCCGGCTCTGGTCGCGTAGCTGGGCCGTCGACTACGCCCTAATCGATTACGCGTCGGGACCGCGGGCAACCCCTACGGTGGACGAGAATCGAGTGTATGTGTTGGGGGCGGCAGGAGACCTCGTCTGTTTGCAGACTAACGACGGAGCTGAGCTTTGGCGCTGCAACTTCCCGCGCGATCTCGGCGCCGAGCTCCCGCCTTGGGGCATGACGGCGGCTCCGCTGATCCACAATGACCTGGTGATCGCGGTCGCCGCCGGCCGTCCCGGCGCGAAGGTAGTTGCCTTTGACAAATTCTCCGGGAAAGAGGTCTGGCGGGCGCTCTCATCCGCGGAGTCGGGCCCTGGTTACTCTCAACCCATGCTGGTCGAAATCGAACGACGGCCGACGCTGATCGTGTGGCATGCCGGAGCGCTTGTTGGTCTCAACCCTGAGAACGGGGAACTCCGGTGGGAGCAGCCGTTTCGCATCCGCATGGAGACTCCGATCGCTACCCCGCTGTGGAGCGAGCCGCATCTGATGGTGTCCTCTTTCTTCAACGGCTCGCGACTGTATAGGCTTACCGACAGTGGCGCGGAGTTAGCTTGGAAGGGATCGAGCGACAGTGGGATCTAGACCGATGGGCTCCACTCGTTGATGAACTCTCCGGCGATCGACGGCGATTACGTCTACGGCATCTGCAGCTTCGGGCAACTCCGCTGCCTAAGGCTCTCGACCGGGGAACGAGTCTGGGAAACCCAAGCTGTCACACGTGAAAAGACTCGCAACGCATCGGCTTTCGTGGTTCGCAACGGTGATCGGTATTTCATCAACAATGATCGCGGCGAACTGATCATTGCACGCTTTAGTCGGGCCGGTTACGACGAGATCAGCCGCACTCAGCTGATCCGCCCGACCTCGAAGCCTGGCGCTCGCCGTGAGCTAGGGGCGGTCAACTGGTCGCACCCGGCGTATGCCGGCCGACACATCTTCGCGCGCAACGACGAGGAAATCATCTGCGCGTCGCTCGCGGCCGAGTGAGCCGGCCCGAAGCATGCTGGGGGAGTGACTGTTCGATACCATAAGAACCGAAGCGAGCTCTAGTGGCCCACCCGCGCAGATTCGTTCCCGCCTTGGTCATTTGCGTGATCGCCGCGGCCATCCTCTATGCCGGCTGGGCCACGCTGCGGGCGCCGGCGGATCTCTCTTGTAGCGTCTGTGGGAGGCCGGTTCACCTTGCCTCCCGTGTTGATGGCGTCGAGAACGGGAAGACCTTGACGTTCTGTTGCGCCGCCTGCGCTTTGAGAAAGCAAGATCGGGAGAGTCTTCGTGTTACTCGCGTGTTCGACTACGAGTCCGGGACGGCGCTCGAGCCGGAGGCCGCGACTGCCGTGGTAGGCAGCAACGTCAATCTGTGCATGCGCGAGCATGTGCTGATGGACGCGCACAAAGAGGCAAGCGAGCTGCACTTTGACCGATGCGCCCCCAGCGTTCTCACCTTTGCGAGCAGGGACGCCGCCGAGCGATTCCGCGACACGCAGGGGGGCGTCGTGGAGCGATTCACCGACTTGGAAGCCACCTTGAAGTAGCAGATCTAGCTAAGTCTGCAACCTCGAACCGACGAGTCACGGTTCTGGTTGTGGCTGCGCAAGCGAGGCTCGTGTAGTGCGCCAAGCAGATCGCAACTTATTTTCTCGCGCCTTATCCACGAGCCACGGCGGGGCGTCGCAGGGGCGCGACATGTCGCGCCCTTATGCTAATACTCGTTACTTAAGAGCCGGCGGTTGTTGAAGTTTGCGGAACCCGCTCCCTAGCGGTCGCGGCTCTGACTTCGCGAGTCAAACGTCAACCGAAGGGCGTCAGAGCCGCGACCGCTAGGGAGCGGGTTCCGCGCCTTCCCGACATACCCAGCTACACCTCAACCGACGCTTAAGTAACGAGTATTAGCCCTTATGCTGGTGGCCGAGATGAGAACATGGAGCCGTCGACGTGCCTGCATTTGGGTTTCACCAAGGTTTTGCCGAAAGGGCAGGTTGAAGGGCGCGACATGTCGCGCCCTTGCGCCGGCTAGCCTCTGCTTGGGTATCTGACGATAGGTCAGCCTATTTCTGGCGCACTATACTACGGCCTAAGGTCTCGTCGGCGGTCGATCTCGTAGAGGCGGAGCTTCAGACCACGATAGAATAGAGGCGGAGCTTCAGACCACGATAGAATTCTGCGTCCAACGGCTGTTTCAAGGCGAACTTGTAGACGCGAGGCTTCCGAAACGCCCCCGGGTTCCCTTCGTAGGCATGCACCTCGAGGCGATAGGGGTCAGACGACCAGACTGAGTGGATATCGCGGTCGAGGATCCATTCGCGAGAGCGTTCCTCCGCCTCGCTGGAGTAGACGATTCGCTCGGGAGCGAAATACAGCGTTCCCTGGGAACCGCCGAGGGTCGTGATGTGCTTGGCGGGAAGTTCCTGCTGCACATTGGCGGGCTCCACTACCACTCGGTCGGTTGCGGGTTTGCCGATCCGGGCGGTTACCTGCTCGAAGAGTGCGTCGAAGAGCTCGCCAGAGGTGATCTCGAAGTCGTAGCCGCGGTCGCGGCCGAGCTTCCAGGCGACGTCTTCGTAGCTGAGCAGTCGGAACTCCTTCCGGCTGACCCGGTCGAAGAACTGGATGTCGCGGTAGGCCCAGCTGACGGTCTCGGCTTTCTTTCCCGACGGCTGGAAGGAGATTCCGGTGTCCCCGAATTCAACCGAGCCCTTGCGGCCGAACCAGAGGGGCTTGTCGATTTCCACTTCAAAGACTTGCGCCGCGCCAACGGCGGCGAGAAGGTGTGCTAGAAGCAAGATGTAACGTGTCATTGTGTCCTCACATGCGGCAGGCCGCGAGCTCTCCAGAGGTAGTAAACAATCGGGTAGACAACCAAGACAACGATGCCGGAGGTGACGACCCCGCCGACAAGCGGAGTCGCAACCCGCTTCATGACGTCCGCCCCCGTGCCCGTGCTCCACATGATCGGCAGAAGCCCGATCACGTCGGTCGCGATGGTCATTAGAATCGGCCGGACCCGTTTCACCGAACCGTCCTTGATGGCTTCGACGAGAGCGCCGCGGTCGCTGAGCAGGCCACGCTTTCGGTAGTCGTTATATGAAATGTTCAAGTAGAGCAGCAGAACGATGGCGGTCTCGGCGTAGAGTCCGGCCAGCGCGATCATGCCGACCCAGACGGCGATGCTGAGGTTGTAGTCGAGAACGTAGAGCAGCCAGATCGACCCGGTTAGGGCGAACGGCACGCCCAGCAGCACGAAGAGCGTTTCGGCGATGGACTTGGTGTTCACGTAAATGATGACGAAAATCAGCAGGAGCGTGAGTGGGACGACGTACATCAGGCGTTGCTGAGCGCGCTGCATGTATTCGTACTGTCCGCTCCAGGCGATGGTGTATCCCGTGGGGACCGTGATTTGTTCGGCGACCGCACGCTGGGCGGCCTCGACATAGCTGCCGAGATCAATGTTGCGGATGTCGACGTAGACCCAGGCGTTGGGCTTCGCGCTCTCGCTCTTGATGCTAGGGGGGCCGACGACGTACTGGATGTTGGCCAGTCGCCCCAGAGGGATCTGAGGACCGGCTGGGGTGGGCACGAGAACAGAGCGTAGGGACGGCAAGTCGTCCCGTAGCTCTCGGCTGTAACGCAGGTTCACGGGATAGCGCTCGAGGCCCTCGACCGTGGTCGTGATGTTCATTCCCCCAATGGCGGTCTGGATCACCTGCTGCACGTCGCGAACGGTCAGGCCGTAGCGGGCGATTGCAGTGCGGTCGATCTTGAAGTCGAGGTAGTTGCCGCCCATCACGCGCTCGGCGTAGACGCTCAGCGTGCCCGGGACATCGCGGATGACGCCTTCAATCTCCTTGCCGAGGCGCTCTAGCTCGGGCAGGTCGGGACCAGCGATCTTGATTCCGACCGGAGTCTTGATACCGGTCGAGAGCATGTCGATACGGGTCTTGATGGGCATCGTCCAAGCGTTGGTCAACCCGGGGACTTGGATGGCCGCGTTCATCTCGTCAGTAAGCTTTTCCGGGGTCATGCCCGGCCGCCATTCGCTCTGGGGCTTGAGCGTGATCGTGGTCTCGATCATCGAAAGCGGCGCCGGGTCGGTCGCCGTCTCGGCGCGGCCGATCTTGCCGAAGACGTTTTCGACTTCAGGAAAAGTCTTGATGATCCTGTCGGTCTGTTGCAGGATCTCTCGCGCCTTAGTGATCGAGATACCAGGCAACGTGGTCGGCATGTAAAGCAAGTCGCCTTCCCACAGGGGCGGCATGAACTCGGAACCAAGCCGTGAAAACGGCGCGAAGGTGACCGCCAGAGCGAGCAGAGCGAGCAGCAAGACCGGGAACTTGAAGCGGAGCGCGAAGGTGACAACAGGCTGGTAGAGAAAGATGAGCAGCCGGCTGATCGGGTTCCGGTTCTCGGGTAGAATTCGGCCCCGCACCCAATAGCCCACAAGGACGGGGACCAGCGTGACGGAAAGCAACGCCGCGGCGGCCATCGCATAGGTCTTGGTGAAGGCAAGCGGCTTGAAGAGCCTTCCCTCTTGGGCCTCCAGGGTGAACACCGGCATGAATGAAACCGTGATCACCAGCAGGGAGAAGAACAACGAAGGGCCGACTTCTCGGGACGAGGCGGCGATGGTCTCCCAGTGGGGCTTGCTGCCGCGGTCGCGCGCGAGATGCTTGTGGGCGTTCTCGACCATCACGATACCGGCGTCGACCATCGTGCCGATCGCCACCGCAATGCCGCCCAGCGACATGATGTTGACATTGAGGCCCTGGAAATAGATGACGATGAAGGCCATCAGTATCCCGACGGGCAACGTGATGATGGCGACGAGCCCGCTTCGCACATGAAATAGGAAGACCAAGCAGACCGCGCCAACGATGAGGAATTGCTGCGTCAGGCTCGTTTGCAGACTGTCAACGGCGCGTTCGATCAGTGCGGTGCGGTCGTAGGCGACTTCGATTTCGACCCCTTCCGGGAGCCCGGCTTTCACCTGCTCGAGCTTGGCCTTGACGTCACGGATGACCTGAAGCGTATCCGCGCCGTAGCGAACGACGACGATGCCGCCGACAGTCTCACCTTCGCCGTTCCACTCCGCTAGACCGCGGCGCATTTCGGGCCCCACACTCACTCGCGCCACGTCTTGGAGCAGGACGGGCGTGCCGGTCTCGTTGACTCCCAGGGCGATCTTGCGAATGTCATCAAGCGATTCGATATAGCCGAGCCCTCGAATCATGAACTCCTTCTCGGCGACTTCTAGCAAGCGGCCGCCTACGTCGCTATTGCTGTTCTGAACCGCGGTGCGAATCTTCGAGATCGAAATGCGGTGCGCGCGCAGGCGGTTGGGGTCGACGGTGATCTGGTACTGGCGAACAAAGCCGCCGACGCTGGCCACTTCCGCGACCCCTGGAACGCTCGTCAGCTCGTACTTGAGAAACCAATCCTGGATCGAACGGAGCTCCGAGAGGTCATGCCGGTCCGACTTCAAGGCATACATGAATGCCCAGCCGACTCCGGTGGCGTCGGGCCCGAGGGTGGGAGAGACGCCGGGTGGCAGCTTCCCAGACACATAGTTCAAGTACTCAAGCACCCGGCTGCGGGCCCAGTACATGTCTGTACCGTCCTCGAAGATGATGTAGACAAACGAGAAGCCGAAGAACGAATAGCCGCGAACGACCTTGGCGAACGGCACGGAAAGCATCTGCGTTGTCAGGGGATACGTGACCTGGTCTTCGACGATGCGCGGGGCCTGGCCCGGATACTCGGTGTAGACGATCACCTGCACGTACGAGAGGTCGGGAATGGCATCAAGCGGCGTTTGCGACAGCGAGTACAAGCCCGCCGCCACAACGAACAGAGTCCCCAGCACAACCAAGAACCTGTTGTGGATCGACCAGTCGATGAGGCGTTCGAACATTGTTTCCGCCTTATTGCTGATGGGTCATCGGCATCGCCGGCGCCGGCTTGCCGGGCTGGCCGCCTCTGTCGCTCAAGAGCTGGGAGATGGCCGCCTTGAGGTTGCTCTCGGAGTCAATCAGGAACTGTGAAGAGGTCACGACCATTTCCCCTGGGGAGAGACCGGCGGTCACCTCTTGCATGCCGTCGCCGCTCACGCCGAGCTGCACTTCTCGCGGCTCGAAGACTCCGCCGCCCTTGGCGACGATCACCACCGCCCGCTCGCCGCTGTGAAGCACCGCTTCCGCCGGGGCGATGACGGCGTTGGATGAGCCCCCAACACGCGCCGAGACGTTGACATACATCATGGGGCGAAGTCTCAGGTCGGGGTTGTCCACCTCGACAAAACCGGTCAGGGTACGCGTCTGGGGGTTGACGGCGGGGCGGAAGAACAGGACCTTCCCGCTCCAACGCCGGCCCGGAAAGGCGGCGACCTCGATTGAAACGCGCCGGCCCTCACGAACGTGCCGCAGGTCGTCTTCGTAGAACTCGACCTCAGCCCACAGAGTTGAGTGGTCGGCAAGCTTTAGAACCGTCATGCCGGGGCTTAGCTTCATACCCTCGAGCGAGTCGCCCATCTTGTCGACGATGAAGCCTGAGGCGGGCGAGAAGAAGCGCACCGTACGAGCGGCTGTCTTGGACTGTTCGAGGTCGCTAATCTGTTCCTCGGTGATATCCCAGTGACGCAGCCGCTCTTTGGCCGAGGCGAGCAGGGACTGGGCGCGCACGACCGCGTCTGGGTAGGCCTCGTTCTGCTTGAGCCGCTCGACATAGTCCATCGCCGCCAGGTACTCGCGCTGTGTGGTGACCAACTGCGGGCTGTAGATTTCGAATAGAACGTCGCCCTTCTTGACCAGCTCGCCGACGTTGTTGACGCGGGCCTTTTCAATCCAACCCTCGAACTTCGTGTTGACCGAGACGACCTTCTCCTCGTTGTGGGCGAGGACTCCGACAGTTCGAATCGAAACCGGCATGGCGCCTCGTGTGACCTCGGTCGTGCGCACCGCGAAGTTCTGCAGAAAGCTCGGGCTGACGCGGACGCCGCCGTCCCGCGCGACTTCATCCGCGTAGACCGGGACCAGGTCCATCCCCATCGGCGATTTGCCTGGCTCCTCAGAGGTGTAGTTGGGGTCCATCGGCGCGCGCCAGTAGAGAATCTTGCGCTCGCCGCGCGCCGTCTCCGGCGCCGAGTCCCTGACCGGGACCAGCTTCATGCCGCAGATCGGGCACTCTCCCGGCTCGTCTTGAATCACGTGGGGGTGCATGCCGCAGGTGTAGAGCGCCTTGCCTTGGCCGTCTATAACGGCATGGGCTTCGTGTGAACGGCCCAACAGATGGTCGACCTCCGCCCAGCCAAAGGGATTCCAAATCAACATCGCGCAAACGCCGATGCCGAGTGCGACTCCGCTGAGTAGTAATAGGAAACCGCCAAGCTTCGTCATGGTCTCTCCGTCATGGTCTCTTCTGGGGGGAAGGCTGATCCGATGGCGCGTTCCATCTCAGCCAAGGCTTTCATGTAGTCGGTTTCAAGACGCGCCAGCCCGAGACGGACGTCCAGCAGGACACGCTCGCTGTCAAGCAGATCCAAGACGCCGATCGTGCCGGTCGAATAGGCGTCCTCGGTTGAGCGCAAGGCCAGCTCAGCCTGCGGCAGCAGCGCCCTCTCGAAGAGCGCGATCTGCTCGTCGATCGTTGTCAGCCGGAAGCCGATCGAGCGGACGGCAAGCTCAACATTGTTGACGACGCTTCGATAGGCTTCCTTGTCGGCGGAGAATCGCTCGGACGCCTCCTGTACTCCCGCGTGGTACTTCGAGCGGAAGATGGGGATGTTCACCCCGACCGTCACGCTGTAGACGTCCTTGCCGTTGCCCGGCGGAGGATTCATGCGTCCCGGTTCGTCGCGGCGGCCGAGGACGTTTCCCCAGGCCGCCCCTACCAAGAAGTCGGGCCGGTTCTGACGCTGCGCCAGGTGAACGCCCTTTTCGCTGCTTTCGATTTGCAGCAAGGCCGCCTTGACCTCCGGCCTGTCGTGGCGCGCGATCGCGAAAAGGCGGCCGCCGTCGACCTGAACGTCTGGCCGATCGACGAGCTTGACCCCTGGAATCGCGGAACGAACCGGCTGATCGCGCAACACATTGAGCACAGCCTCGGCGTCAACTCTTTGCCGCAGAAGCTCTTGCTGACGGTTCAGGACCCGTGTGATTTCGGCCTGGAGTTTAACGACCGCTTGCTGAAGGCCTACCCCCTGGGAGTAGCGCGCCTGGGCCAACGTCTCGTAATGCCGCAGTAGTTGCGCGTCCTGCTCGGTTACGGCGAGCGCCTGGTCGATGTACCCCAGGTCGTAGTAGGCCAGTTTGACCCGGCGGACCACCTCCGCTCGTTGCGCTTGGTAGATCTCATCGTGCACCGCGGCCTTCTTGGCGGCGATCTTGCCTTGATCGGACAACTTGCCGAACCATGGAAGCTTCTGGCTAATCGTGAGGACAGTGGTCTGTGGGCCGACTCGAGTCTCCGGCGTGCGCGCGTGTTGCGTGACGGCGAGCATCGGATCAGGAAGGGCCGTGACCTGAGGAACTCGCTGCCGCGCGGCCTGGTACTGCGAGAACGCCCCGCGAACTTGGGGGTTTCTTTCTAGCGACTCCTCGATAAGGGCGGCGAGCTTGGGATCTCCGTTGGGCGAGTACGCGCCTGCAAGCGAGTCGGCCCGCGCCGCGGCGACCACTGCTAGCAGCAGCCACACACAAGAGCGAAGCAGCATGAACTTCCTCCGAAAGCGTTGTCTAAGTCGTTTGCGGGCTTTGCGGCGCGATATCTCCCGAATAGGAAACACGCCTCGCCCGCGAGCAGCAAAATCGGAGTTGCCCGGCAAATCGGGCAACCATCGTCTGGAGACGACCGGACGCGCACGGGCGCCTTCGGCCTCGTGGTCCCGGTCAATTCAGCAGGAAGCTGCTTCTAGATGAGGAAGGCCGCGTGCAACACGTACAGAGGCGGGTGATTGTCTGGCGGACGAATGGGAAGGCAAACCGCGGCTGACGCTTCGCCTAGCAGAGGCCAACTAGCGGCCCCAGCGGCAAGCAGGACCGCGGAAACTTCAGTTTTCTGAACGCCCTGCTTCTGCGCAACAGTGAACGGACTGCCGCTGATGGCGCACAGCAGCTCACAAGTCGTTTTCGGGTCACTAGAATGCTTGCTCGAATGGTCGCAACACTCGTGGCCCGATTGGGAGCCAATCATCCACGCCGAGCACGGCAGGACGCCAATCACGAACGTAAGGCTGGCTGCTAGCGCGAAATTGGCTACGCGACGACTCACTAATTTCATGTTAAGCCCAATCTCCTAAGCGGTCAACACTGAGCGACAGGCGGGGTGCGCCACATGAGGCGAGATCGCCGAGGTGTTTCCCGCGTCTGGCGCTGGTCAGAACCGTTCATCCATCCAGCCGCTGACCTGCGAGTTTGCAGCGCTGATCAGCTCGACGTTCTCCTGATCGGGCCTTTCCATTTCGTCGAGCAGGCCGCGGCGCCGGGCCTTGTTGCGCTGGTAGGCTCCACAAAGATGAAAACCGATGCAGCCGGGGTTGTCGAAAAGCGCCGCCAATACATCCGCGTACCATTCGCCGTCGTTGCGGGTGAAGCCTTCGGGGGTATCGGGACGAATGAGCCCCGCCGCGTCGGCCAGAAGCACCGGCCTGCTGGTTTTCTTGTGCCACTCGTCGAGGTGGGGCGCCGGGTCGCGGAAGTCTTGGAACGACAGCACGTCAAACGGCGAGGTAAAGCAGGATTCGGATATTTCGTTGCAACGATGGTCCGTTCCCGAAGGGGTCTCCATTCTGTCGCAACATTATGAGCTTGCCGCGGGCGACATCATTCTGACGGGAACACCAGCGAACATCGGACTCGTCGAGAAAGGCGACGTAATCCGCGCTGGAATAGAGGGCCTCGGCGAAATCGAAGTTCTCGTCACCTGATTGACCGTTGCAGGTTTCATGGCGCCGACGCTGGTCAGGAGCAGAATGGAACGACCGGCGCGCGGCTGTTCGGTGCTTCCCTATTGGGCAACGCCGAGGCTGCGTCAAGTTACAATAGGCTGCGGTGGGAGAGCTTCGAGAGCCCCGGCCGGATTGGCCGATTTTGGGCGCGGCGATGGGGTTGCTGGTTCTGGTTTGCCTGCCTCTTTTC
The DNA here is from genome assembly GCA_965247515.1 of Bryobacterales bacterium. Lineage (GTDB taxonomy): Bacteria > Acidobacteriota > Terriglobia > Bryobacterales > UBA6623. The sequence continues at coordinate 6,585,994 of OZ252029.1, forward strand.
CTTTTCCCGCAACAGAGCGAAGTTTGGATTCAGCGGATCTATTTCCCGCTGACGCACTATCTCGGCGTCTTCTATCTTTGGGGCGCGGTTGCTGTCCTGGCGTTCTGCGTTTGGATCGCCGCTAGCCGGCATGGGGCGGTCAAGCTGGGCGGCCCGGAATCACAGCCTCGGTTCTCGACTTACAGTTGGGCCTCGATGCTGTTTTGCGCAGGCGTCGCGACGGGGCTTCTCTATTGGGGAACGATCGAGTGGGCCTACTACTACGATGCGCCTCCGTTCGGACTGGAACCGCGCTCGGCGGAGGCCGTCCGCTGGGCGAGCGTGTTCGGCATCTTCCATTGGGGCCCGGCGGGTTGGGCGTTCTACTGCTTACCGGCGTTAGCGATGGGACATGCGCACTATGTCCGCGGGATTCCGCGCTTGCGGCTGAGCACGGCATGCAGCGCAGCTCTGGGCAAGGCCGCGGACGGCGCGGCGGGAAGGCTAATTGACCTTTGCTTCATCATCGGCCTTTTGGGAGCGACGGGCACATCGTTGGGGTTCGGCGCTCCGATGATCGCAGCCGGCGCCAGCCGCGTCTTCGGGATCGAGGAGTCGTATTTGTTGACGGTTTCGATTTCGGCTGTTTGCGCGACGATCTTCGGGATGAGCGTCTATCTCGGCCTGGAGAGAGGCATTCGGCGGTTGAGCAACGTGAACATGGCTTTGGCGCTGGCGTTTTTGGCGTTCGTTGCCGCGGTCGGGCCGACCGGGTTCTTGCTACGGCGCGCGGCGGTAGGCGTGAGCGCGCTCGCTGCGGGGGCGTTGAAGATGCACGCGCTTTGGGGCCCTTTGGATGCGGCGCACTACGGTTTCGCGCGGGAATGGACGGTTTTCTACTGGGCGTGGTGGATCGCGGTGGGACCGTTCATGGGCGTGTTCATCGCACAGATTTCGGGCGGGCGCACGTTCCGGCAGATCGTGGTGGGGACGCTGGCGTTGGGAACCCTGGGCTCTGCGCTGTTCTATTTCGTTCTGGGAAACTATGCGCTTTCGCTGCAATTGCATGGCGTCGAAGATGTAGTAGCCGTGAAAGACGCGATGGGCGCGCCGCACGCGATTGTGAGCGTGATCGCTTCGCTGCCGCTCGCCCACGTGGTCACGCCGCTTTTCTGCGTAATCAGTCTCGTGTTTCTCGCGACGACTTACGATTCGGCGTCTTACGCTCTGGCTGCGAGCGCGTCGACAAAGTTGAGCGAGGGGCAGGCGCCCGGTCGGCGGCACAGGTTGTTGTGGGCGGTTCTGCTGGCGTTGTTGCCGATGGCGCTGTTGGCGGGCGACTCGGGCGGCGGGCGGCTGCGCTCGATGCAGACGGCGTCGTTGATTGCGTCAGCGCCTTTGCTTCTGATATTCGTCGTGACTGCGTTTTCGCTGGTGAAGGCGTTGCGCGAAGACGAGCGGAGGACGTGAGTCATGTTGACGTTGCTGGATGGAGGGATGGGCCGCGAGTTGATTCGGCGCGGTGCGGCGACGCGGAAAGGACTATGGTCGGCCCAGGCTCTGCTTGACGCTCCGCAGACGGTGGTGGAGGTGCACCGCGACTACATCGCGGCGGGCGCGCGCATCATCACGACGAACAGCTACTCTTGCGTACCGAGTTACTTGAGCAAGGTGAACCAGGGCGAACGCTATGCCGAGCTACCGGGTCTGGCCGGCGAGCTGGCGCGCACGGCGGCGCGGGACGCGGAAGGGAATGTGTTGGTGGCGGGCGGGCTGCCGCCGCTCTCAGAGAGCTATCGGTCCGATTTGGTCGCCGCCGACGCTGAGGCGCGGCCGATCTATGCGGGACTGGCCGAAGCGCTCGAACCGCATGTCGATCTGTTCTTGTGCGAGACGATGTCGAGCATTCGTGAATCGCGCAACGCCGCGACCGAGGCGATTCGGGCGGCCGCGCGGCGCGGCTTGCCGGTTTACGTGTCGTGGACGCTCAAGGAAGAGCCGGGCGCCGGCTTGCGCAGCGGCGAGAGCGTAGAGCAAGCCTTCGAAGCGCTGCAGGACTCGGGAGTCAGCGCGTTTCTCTTCAACTGCACGCACCCGGATGCGATCGAGGCGGGGATCGAAGTCATGGCGGGGCTGACGGACAAGCCCACGGGCGGCTATCCGAATCGGTTCGACGTACCCGAGGGGTTTACGCTCGATAATGAAGTCTCGGTGGAGCCGCGCGAAGATTTCGGCCGCGAGCAGTTTGTGCGTGCGGCGCTGCGGTGTCGCGACCGTGGGGCGACGTTCTTCGGCGGCTGTTGCGGCGTCGGGCCGGAGGACATTGCGGCGTTGTCGGTTAACAACGCCTTGCGTTAGCTCGGCCCTCAAAACTGCCTCACGACGGCGTCGCGCCCGCTCATCGAACCGACGTGAAAGCTCGCGCGCCACGTCGGGGCGTCAGCCAGCCAAGCTGAGCTAAGCTGATGTGGACTTCAAGGAGACCAAATTGAAACACGCCGTCGCCCTCTCAATTGCCCTTGGGTACGGCCTCGGCGCGGCCGCTGCCGAGCCCCCCAACATCATCCTCGTGATGGCCGACGACCAGGGTTGGGGACAGACCGGCTACTACAACCACCCCCTGCTCAAGACGCCGAACCTCGACGCGATGGCAGCGGCGGGATTGCGGTTCGACCGCTTTTACGCCGGGGCGCCGGTCTGCTCGCCGACCCGCGCGACGGTGATGACCGGCCGCACCAACGATCGAACCGGCGTGCAAAACCACGGCTTCGGCCTGCGCCGCCAAGAGCGCACCGTCGCTCAAGCGTTGCGCCACGCGGGGTACGCGACCGGGCACTTCGGCAAGTGGCACCTTAACGGGATTCGTGGGCCGGGCGTGCCCATCTTCGCCGATGACGACCAAAGCCCATCCGTGGAGTGAACCCCAAGCGTGAGACAGTCGAAATCGGGACAGGTTACGATTCACCGCAAAACGCTTGCCTTCTTCGCTGTATCGTCGCACGCTGGTCCTAGCCGGGGAAGCGGAAGCGGGCTCTGCTGGAGAGCAACCCGCCAAGGAATACCCGGCCGCAAACTCATCAAGACGATGAGCGCCGGGGGCGGCCGCCAAGGTCGCTCCCGGCTTCTCCAACGCCGGCGATGTCTCCCTGCCCGCCCAGGGCCCATCGGATTGATAGATTTGCCTATGCCTCTCAAAACTCATACTTCGGATTCCTCGCTGCTGTTGCCGCCGGCCGCGCCAGCGCTTCAAACTCCGCCGGCGGACGATATCCCAACGCCGAATGCAGCCGGCGTTGGTTGTAGATCTCATCAATGAACTCGCCGATCGATGCGCGCGCCTCGTCAAGCGTGCGATAACGCTGCAACCAAACCTCCTCCGCCTTCAACGTCTTCATGAAACTCTCCGCCCGCGCGTTGTCGTAGGGGTTGCCGCGGCGGCTCATCGAGATGATCGCGCCGTGCTGCTCCAGCAGCTCGACATAGGCGCTCGAAGCGTACTGTACGCCTTGGTCGGAATGATGCATCCACCCCGCGGCAGGGCGTCTGAGCTCGAGCGCATCGCGCAACGCCCCTACAGCCAGCTCAGCTTTGAGCGTCGTCCCCAGCCGCCAGCCGACCACGCGTCGCGAGTAGGCGTCCAACACCACGGCGAGGTAGACGAACGCCTCGCGCAAGCGAATGTAGGTGATATCGGATTGCCACAACTGATCGACGCCGTCCACATTCAGGTGCGCCGCTAGATTCGGATAAACAGGTAAGAAGTGGTTCGAATCCGTTGTTAGCACGAAGCGCCGCTTGAGTACCGCCAGCAAGTTGTCCTTACGCATCATCCGCAGGACCTTTTTGTGATTGACGAGGAAGCCTTGGCGGCGCAGCTCGGCCGTCACGCGGCGGTAGCCGCAACGACGATTCTCGAGCGAAATCCGCTGCATGCGGTCACGCAATTCCATGTCGCACTCGGCGGGCGACGACACGGCGAGCCGGCGATAGAACCCGGCGCGATTCACGCGTCCGAGCTCGCAGGCGTGTTCGACGCTGAGCGAGCCTTTGGCGCTGATCTGCTCGACGATGGAGTAGATCCGCTCGCGCCACCGGCGTCGTTGGTCGGGGCTGCGAGGTTCAAGGCGCGAAAGGCTTGTCCGAAAAAATCGAGCTCTGCGGCTTGTTTGCCGAGCAGTCGTTCGAGCTCTGCGATGCGTTCGTCGCGCGGATCGCGAGGGATCTTGGGCGGCGCCGAGCGGCCGGGTTTCGGCCGGCCTCGCCGCCGGCTCAAGCCGTTGACGCCTTCCTGGCGATAGGCGTCCCGCCAGCGGTACAGCAGGCTGCGCTTGACGTCCAACTCGCGGCTTAGCGCTGTGCCGCTCTGGCCGGCTAGGAGCCGCCTGGCGGCGGCTTCCTTGAACTCCACCGTGAACTCCCGCGGCTTGCGCGGCTTGAGACTTTCCATCCTGGACTCCTTTCCATTCGCTGAAATTCGTCCCGAATTTCAATGTCTCATTTTTAGGGTTCACTCCACCACCGGGAGTTCGGGGACAGCCCCCGAATTCGTCGTGGACTCCTGAGATGTGCGCGGAACCACCATGTTTTCAATGCATTACGCTCGCGCGGAGGCCTGTGATCGCGTGTTGGGGGGCTGTCCCCGAACTCCACAGCGACCAGATATCCGAGCGGCGGTCTGTTGGCCGGGCTTGCGCCTGCTCGGGAGACATGTAGGAAGGCGTCCCGATCGTCGTTCCGCTCTTGGTTAGCTCACTCTTGCCTCCCACCTGAGCGAGGCCGAAATCCATGACTTTGACTTGACCCTTGCGGGTCACCATCAAGTTCGCACTCTTGATGTCTCGATGGACGATGCCGTGCTCGTGCGCCTCCTGGATTCCCCGAGCTGCCTGAATCGCTATTTCCAGAGCCTCGTTAAGTGGAAGAGGACTCTCGCCTACTTTCTCCCTGACGTTTTGCCCGTCAACGACCTCCATTGCGATGAACGGACGTCCGCGGTCTTTGCCGATCTCGTAGACGGTACAGATGTTGCTGTGGTTCAGCGAGGCCGCGGCTTGCGCTTCTCGGACTAATCGCGCCCTTACTTCGTCGTCCAGAGTGTCGGTTGAGAGAAACTTCAGGGCAACAGTCCGATTGAGGCTGACGTCCTCAGCCTTCCACACCTCGCCCATGCCGCCCTCACCGAGCTTTTCGAGGATCTTGTAGTGGCTGATCGTGGTCCCGATCACGACGCTGAGATTGTACCGCCTAGCGGACCAGACCGGCTCTCAGCGGCCGGAAACTCAACCGAGCTCACCGTCTGGTCCTGATTCGACATCGTCAGGCGGATAGCTTGGGCGCCACGGCTTGTGGCCTCTGGGCGAATGCGGCCGATAGTTGACACGGCTCGGTTCACACTCTATCCTGCGCCGGTGGGCCGAGCTTTTCTCGCGTTGCTGGTTTGCGGCTTGGCGGCCGCACAAGAGAACCCGTTTCGCGACAGCGCCGAAGATATCGACGTTGCGCGGGCCATGTTTCGTATTTACTGTTCACCCTGTCATGGAATCGGGGCGCGGGGCGGCCGCGGGCCTGATTTGACTCTGGGCGTGTATAACGCCGGGGAAACCGATCACGACTTGTATGAAGTAGTCGCCGACGGCGTCCCCGGTTCTGAGATGCCGGGGTATGGCGAGCGCATGAACTCCGATTCGATCTGGCGGATGGTTGCTTATGTGCGTTCGGTCGCGAAGCCGGATACGACGCCGGCGACGGGAAATGCGGATGCCGGACGGCGGCTCTATGCCGAGAACGGTTGCGCCGTTTGCCATCAGATCGGGGTGACCGGAGGCCGCTTGGGACCTGAGCTGACACGGATCGGCCGCAGCCGGAGCCTCAAGTATCTTCGCGAGGCGTTAGTCGCGCCGAACGCCGAGATTACCGGCGGTTATCGGACGGTCGAGGTCGTCACTCTTGCCGGCGAAAAGATCGCGGGCGTCGAGAAGAGCTTGACGAATTTCTCCGTCGTGTTGATGGACGCCGGCGAGAAGCTGCGCTCCTTCGACCGGACCCAACTGCGCTCATCCGAGCGTACGACCCGCTCGCTAATGCCTTCCTATGAAGCTTCGCTAACGGGCGCGCGGCTGGATGACATGCTGGCCTACTTGAGAAGCCTGCGCGGCGAGAAGGAGTCGGAATGAGACCGTTTCTGTGGCTGTTGGTTGCGGCAAGCGCCTTGCCGGCGCAGATATCCTTCGACACGCTCAAGGCCGCCCAACAGGACGCCGGCTCGTGGTTGGGCTATGGCAAGAACTACTTCGGCTGGAGGCACAGCCCGCTAACCCAGATCAATCGGGGAAACGTGGCCCGCTTGACTCCGCGGTGGGTTTTCCAGACCGGCTCCGACGGCAAACTGCAGGCGACCCCGCTGGTCCACGACGGCGTGATGTACCTGACCGGGCCTTCGAACACGGCGTTTGCGCTCGATCTCAAGACCGGCGCTCAGATTTGGCGCTACGCGAAGAAGGTTCCGCCCGGCGCTCAGGGCTGCTGCTCCGATCCCAACAGAGGGTTCGCGATCCTGGGCGACCGGCTCTTCAAAGTCAATTTCGAGGCGACTCTGACGGCGCTCGACAGCAAGACGGGCCGGGAGATCTGGGAGACCGAAATTGCCGATTACCGCAAGGGGTTTTCGGCGACCAACGCGCCGCTGATCGTCAAGGATATGGTGATCACCGGGATCGCCGGCGCCGAGTTCGGCACAAGAGACTTCATCGACGCCTACTCTGCTGAGACGGGCGAACGCGTCTGGCGTTTCTGGACCATACCCGAGCCCGGCCAGCCCGGCGGCGACACCTGGGAAGGCGATGCCTGGAAGCGCGGCGGGGGCTCGAGCTGGATCACCGGGACGTACGACCCGGAGCTCAACCTTGTCTATTGGGGCACAGGCAATCCCGGTCCCGACATGGACGGAGACGTGCGCCCCGGCGACAACCTCTACACCTGCAGCGTCGTGGCGCTTGACGCCGACACGGGCGAGCTGCGCTGGCACTTCCAGTTCACGCCGCATGACGTCCACGACTGGGACGCCGTGGCCGACCCCGTGCTGGTTGACGTCATGGTCGACGGCAAACAAACAAAGGCGGTCATTCAGGCGAATCGCAACGGGTTCTTCTATGCTCTCGACCGGGTCAGCGGCAAATTCCTGTTCGCGCGGCCCTACACCGAGGTGAGCTGGGCGGACGGCATCGGCATGAATGGCCGGCCGATTCTGATACCCGGAAGGGAACCCACCGAGGAGGGCAACGCGGCTTGTCCGGGGCTTGGCGGAGGTCACAACTGGCAGGCGACTTCGTTTAGTCCGGCGACAGGGCTGTATTACTTTCAGACGACCGATGGCTGCCATGTCTACTACAAGACAAGGCAGGGCTATATCGAAGGCCAGTGGTATCAGGGCAGCACCGTCAGCGGCGTGCCGCACCAGCCTCAGACGGGCTCGATCGTGGCCCTCGACCCGGCGAACGGGGACATCCGTTGGCGATTCGAGATGGTCAGCACGCCTTCGGCCGGGATTTTGTCTACCGGCGGGAGCCTTGTCTTTTCCGGCGACCCTCAGGGATATGTGTTCGCGTTGGACGCTGAGTCCGGCGAGGCGCTTTGGCGCTTTCCAGCCGGCGGCGCCGTGCGGGGTTCACCGATCAGCTACGAGCTCGAAGGGAGGCAGTATGTTGCTACGGCGGCGGGCGGGTCGATGTTCGTTTTTGGGCTCCCCGAGGAGTAGCGGCGGGCTGTCGAGACCTTAGCGCCGACGTCCGCATATACGATGACGTATCCAGGTCTTTGCGGCTCTGAAACCTGCGATTCAAAGGTTGTCAGCGCGCGACTGCAAGGGAGTATCTGATGGCCTCACAGGCCACCCATGAGGATGAAAACGGTTGCCCCGGAGCCGCGACCGTGAGGGAGCGGTTGTCGCAACCTCGAGCAACCGCTTGCTGACGCGCGCGGCTCCGGGGCGGTGGCGCATTCGGTCGGCGGTCGGCGGTCAGCGGGTTTTCGACGCAGCGGGTTCCGCAATCCGGCAACTGCTTACCCCCACCAGCTTTCGCCCGGCGCAAGGTGAGCCGTGACGACATCCGGGTTCAGCTCGATCCCCAGTCCGGGCTTATCCGGAACCTCCACGAAGCCCCCCTTCGCAAGAGGCCCGTCGTGGACGATAACATCATCCATCCAGCCGCCGTCGAAGAACACGGTTTCGCACGCAAAGTAGTCGCGGATCGTCGAGGCCCAGTGGATGCTGGCCATACCATTCACGATGCTGCCGGTGTTGTGGTTTGCCATAGGCAGAAAGTAGAGCTCAGCCAGGTCCGCCATGCGCTTGTTCTCGAGGAACCCGCCCGAGTTGCGGAGGTCGGGGTGCAGGATGTCGATCGCGGCGTTCACGACGAAAGGCAGCGCCTCGGCGCGTCGCATCCAGTTCTCCCCGGTGCAAATCGGAACGGGCGACATCTCGGCCAACCGTTTCCAACTCTCCGAATAGGCGATCGGCAGGGGGTCTTCCAGGAAGCGCGGCTTGACGTCGCTAAGGGCCACTGCCATGTCGATGGCGCTTCGCAGGTCGAACTCCCAATGGCAGCCGATCAGAATGTCGTGCTCGAAGCCGAGCGCCTCGCGGCAATTCTCGAACCCTTGTCGCATTCGCCGCAACTCGTCGCTCGATAGCATGCGATTCGACGGGTCCCGTCCCGGGTCCATGGCTGGACTGTTCCGTAGCGGCCCGAACTTGTGCATGTTGATGCCATAGGGGCTTGCTTTGACCTGCTGCGCCCAATCGCGCAATACAGCCTTGTCGAAAAAGTCTCGCGGGGTTGAATGATCGTAGAGGCGAACCTTGTCGCGAAACTTTCCCCCCAGCAGCGCGTGCGTGGGAACGTCAAGCAACTTGCCGGCAAGATCCCAGAGCGCCATCTCGATGCCGCTCATCGCCCGTTGCTGAGCGTGGGCGCTGCCGTCGGTATAGCGGTAACCGGTATAGAGCCGGTCGATTTGCAGCGGATCCTTGCCGACGAACATTTCGCGCAGACCCTGAATCGCCTCCCGGTCCCCCAGCCCCGGGGATCCGTAAGCCTCAGCGAAACCGTGCACGCCGGCGTCGGTATCGATACGGACCAGCGTATAGGTTCGCGGCCCCTGCAAGATCATCGTCTTGATGTCAGTGATCTTGACCTTGTTGCGGTCGGCCGCGCTGAGTCGATGGTAGCCGGCGAGCCAGGAGGGTACGGCGGCGGTTGCGAGCGACGCGAGGAATGAACGGCGGGAGGTATGGCGCATGGGATGGCCGTCATTATAGGCGCCGGCCAACGGTTCCCGCACGGGACCGCTAGAATAGTGGACCGCGAGTGGCCCGGGAAATCCGAGCACCCTGCGTGAGCGGGGTGTCTTCCAACAACCCTGGCGACGGACACAACTGTAAGCGGAAGACACCCCGCTCACCTCACGCAGGGTGCTCGGAAAAAGCGCCGAACCTTTGACCCTTTGGTTCCGGCTCGGCCGGGTTACGCTGAGGTCCAATACTGTTTACTTGGCGGCCGGCCGTGACTTAGTGCACCGTTTCAGAAGTCCGCTCACGTATTGCAGAACCCAGCAGGCAGCCGGCAAGACGTCTGCCTGACTCCCCGATCTTCGTGGACTATGTTTTCGAGAAGGGCGCTCTACGTCCTGCCGGCGCGTCTGGCTCTACACTGGCCGACCAGGGCGGATCTAGCAGCTCGGGACAGTGCTCGGTGTCGGCTTCCGGGCGTTCTCGTGCCGATCGGTCGCGATTGAGCCGTCTACGCATAGATGTTCGAAAATGATTTCACGCTGACCCAACGACCACTCGAAATCGCCCCAAGGCCTGCAAACAGGGGCTTAGTGCGCTCTGGAAGGCCTTTTGTGAGCTTCTCAGACGGTCATTCAAGCAAACGCTTGTTCCCATTACCTATCCGCGATAGACTCCCTCTATGCCTGATGGAGCGATGTCGTTTCCCCAGGACCATCACAGTATCGTTGTACGGCGGAATCGCTTAGGAATCCTTCGCTTAGCGGCCGCGACGATCGTTCTGATCATGTGGCAGCCGCTGTTCGGTCAGCAGACCGCGACAGATCGCGGTGCACTCTATCGCAGCGCCGTTGAACTCTCGCGGCAAGTCGGCGGAACTGTTAACCCCCATTGGATGGCCGACGGCTCGAGTTTCTGGTACGCAGAACAGACCGGGACGGAAACCTTGATGTGGAAGGTCGATCCGGCGGCCAACTCGCGCGAGCCCTTCCTTGATGTTCCACGACTGCGTGAGGCGCTCAAGAAGGAGACGGATTTAAAGCCCGCCGGGAGTGGGCTGCCCTTTCGGAACTTTGAGTTGGATGAGCGGGCTAGAACTCCAGCTGCAGCCGGAACCGGAACGTCCGGCCGTCGTTCAGCGTATTCGTGATTCGGCCGAAGTTGGGATCCGCCGCCGAGCGGCCCGGCTCGGCGAATTGCGGCGTGTTGAACAGGTTGATCGACTCGGCCCGCAGCTCGACCATCGCGTCTCCGTGCAACCCCCAGCGCCGGGCCAACGCCGCGTTGACATTGCGAATCCCGTCCTTACGAAACGTGTTCCGGCCCAGCGTGCCCGCCCGCTCTCCCGGTGCGATGAAGCTGAACCCCGAGGCCGGCAAGCTTTCGACCGATGTGTCCGGGTGGTCGATCGAGCGCCCCAGAAGCGACAGGTCCAGCAGATTCGGCCGGTCGCTGGTCGAGCCGTCCACGTTGCCGAATCCCGGTCCGTCCGATCCCGACGATACGGTGAAAGGCGTCCCGCCCTTCAGCAACACCACGCCGGAAATCTCCCAGCGCCCCAGGATGCGTCGAGCCCAGCCCGGCGCCCCGCTGAGCCCGGGCGTCTGGTACACCACCCGCGTCAGCAGGGAGTGCCGCTGATCGAACACGCTCACCGCCTTCAGGTCGTTGTGAGCCTCGTACTGCCATTGCGGTTCGGCCCCCGCCGAGCCGAACTCGCCTCCGGTTGTCGTGTAATCTCCGCCCAAATCGATCGCCTTGCTCAACCAATACGAGGTCTCGAGCGACAGGCCCCGCCAGCTAGGAATCGTCAGCGTCGCCTTGGCGGCGTCGAAGTAGGCCCGCGACCCGTTCAGGAATCGCTTCACCTCCAGCGACGCCGCATCCGGGCGTCGTTCGTTGATCGTCCCCGTGGTCTGCGGAATTCCTTCAACGGGAGCGGCCCGATTCTGAGGCCAGGTCGCAATCAGTTGGTGTGACCGCTCTCCCGCGTATCCCAGCGAGAGCCGCCAGTCGCGAGCCAATTCCAGCTCCCAACTGAAGTTGTAACTGTGCGAATAAGGCGTGGAGAAGTTCGGCGAGACTTCGAACAGAATCGACCGAGTGTCGGCCGGCAAATTGTTCACGTCGGTCCCAGCCAAAGGATTGACCAGGTCCGGAGTCTGCACCCCCAGCCGCCGGTTCAGCGGCGGGTTGAAGCGGCTGTGCCCGAAGGTGACCGGAAAGATCTCGCCGTAGTGGATGCCGTAGGCGCCGCGCACTACGCCGGCGGCCCCTCCCAGCCGGTAGGCGAATCCAAAGCGCGGCGAGAGATTGTTGCAGTCGCAGGGATAGGGAGTCGGATTCAGTCCGTTCACTTCGCTCGGCGCGGTCACCGCCGAGAAATGAAGGCCCAAGCTCAACGTCAGATTCTGCAGCGCCCTCCACTGATCGCCGGCGTAGAGCACGGATCGCCAGTTGCGAAAGCCGCGGTGCACGTTGCCGATCGAGACCGAGTACATCGTCGCCCGGCCCAATCGCAAGTTCGTGATCGCACTCGCCCCCAGGTCGTTGCGGAAGGTGAACAGGCCACGATGGGTGTTGCTCTTCGAGCCGTTCACCTGTTGCCGAATCAGCTCCGCTCCGAGGGTCCATTGATGGCGCCCCTGAGTCTGCTGGCGCTGCGCGGAGTAGCTGAAGTCGTTCAACGCCCGGTCCGTGGGGATTCGGCTGCCGGCCCCTAAACGCGAAATCGCCGAGCCCGCCGATATCAGCGGCCCGCCCCAAGACTCATCGGGCGTGAGCAAGGACCCCACTCGCCCGAACCTCGCCGAAACCCGCGTCACCGCCGTCCCACGCTCCCTGAGCCAAGTCACTCGCGCGTCGTGCGACTTCGTTCTCGTGTCCGGATTCTGCCCGGCTACAAGCTGAAACGCCTCCACCCCTTGAGCCGTGAAGCGATAGCGAAACAGGAATCGATTCCGCTCGCCCGCCGCCTGATCGAGTTGGATCCCGGCGCTGTCGTTGTCAATCAGCTGCGGGGCGTTCGTGTTGAGAGCGCGCGGGTCGAGGTCGGTGCGGTTGGGCAGCTCGGCCGGATATGCCGACAGGATGGCCTCCACGAACGCCCGCGTCGCAGGGTCGGTCGCTAGCGGCGTCCGCTCTTCCAGGCTCGGCGTCAGCACATTGCCGTTGACGTTGCCGCTAATCTTCCGCTGACTGCCGTCGAGGGTGAGGAACCCGCCTTCCCAGCTCGGCAAGCTGAGCCCGAATCCGTACTCGTTCTCTCGCGCCGGCGCCACCGGACCCGCCTGAAAGAAAGATCGAGCGCTGAAAATGCTGTTGTTATGCCCGTAATAAAGACGTCCGTGGACCCCCGCGCCCGGGGTGGCCGAGACGTGCGGCGGAGTCTGTGGACTGCCGCCGTAAATCGCGCCAAAGTACTCATTGTCGACTTCGAAGCTCTCGACAATCGTCGCGCTGGCCCCAAGCCGCTGGTTGAGCTCTTTGAGGACGTTGTTGTCGATCAGGTTGATGCGGACGTTCTCGTTGCGGCGGCTCTCTCCGCTCTCGGCGTCGGTTTGCCCAAGCAGGTTAAGCTCTTCGCGGCCGGGAGAATCGCCTGCCGTCGCAGCGGCGCCGCCCAGCGACGAAGCCACCGCCGCTGGATCTTCAGCCTCTGCATTGGGGGCTTTCCCCGAATCGCCGGCGACCCCGGCGTCGGCCGCGGGGATCACACTCAGCGTCAGCGCCAAAGCGACGAGTCGCCAGAGGCCGAGCAAGAATCCTCCGCGCCCGATTCACCAATCGTCAGCCGGCTGCATGACACACCCCTCCCTGGGCGAGGCTCCGCGCAAGGTTCTACCCTGCACGCTTATCCGCCCCGCGGCAAGGCGCCGAACCGTCGGCGAACCGTTGCCCTCGGATGCGAGATCCCGCCTCCACTGCCGCCGTGAGCTGAATTATCGATCGCCTTCTAGCCCCAATACTGTCGGACATAGGCGTCGAGACCGCGACCGGAGCCGCGACCGGAAGGGAGCGGTTGCCTGAGACTCCGGCAACCGCTTGCTCAGGGGCTGTGAAAAAATCGCCCGTTGAGCGCGAAAGACGGGCGAGGCATGCGTCGCCCCTACCGACGATCGTTTGTTTTCAACGACGTAGGGGCTTGGCATGCCAAGCCCGTCTTGCCGGAATTGGATCCCCGACATTTTTTCACAGCCCCTTCCGGTCGCGGCTCCAAGGAATCGTTGTCTGCTTTAGCATGCGTGGCCCCTGACCGCGCGGTCTTACGCCGTAGTAAGCAGGAGAACACAATGCGACAGCTGCTTCTGATTTCCCTTTTACTCGCCGGTTTAGGCGGCGCGGCGGCCGCGGCGGAACCCGTCGTGGTCAACTCGAATTGCACTGCCCCCGAAGACGCCGATCTTCGAACTTGCGCGTACACGGTCGCCTTTGCGGGAGCGACGGTCGGAGAGCCGATTGAAGTTGGATTTCCGGCCCCCAAGGAGGTCGAACACTTTGTCGACTGGAAGATGTGTACGCCCGATTGCGTTGTTGAGAATGCCGTCCGCAACCGGCGCGGCAGCCATCTCTCGTACGACCTGACCGTGAAAATGGCTGAAGGCGAATTCAGCTTCTCCACGGTGGCGGCGAAGGACGACTATTCGCCGGCGAAGAAGAACTACTTCGTAAAATTCGCAGGCGAGAGTACTACGCCCGGCGGGGACGGCAAAGTCGACGTCCTGGTCAAAGACACGAAGATCTCGAAGGTTCGGCCGGTGATCGGCGGCGGCATCACGCATCTGAGCGACGACTTCGTCGATTTCAAAGTTGTCGAAGACGATGCGACTCACATCTTCAGCGACAACGACAGCCGCTGGCGGGCGGAAGTCGTCACCGGCGCGCTCTTCAAGCTCAAGGAGTGGGAGAAGGGTGGGATGCCCAAGACTTTTGACGCCGCGGTAAACTTCGAGTTCGCGGAGGGAGGCAACAGCGTCTTGGACGGCTTGTTCTTCGGCGCCGGGATCGGGCTGACTTCGTCGATCGAATTGGTCGCCGGCTATTCGTTGGCGCGCGGAAAGGAACTGAGCTTCGGCTTCCAGCGGGCGATGGGGCAGTTTGTTCGGCGCGTACAAGCCGATACCGCCGGTTCCGCCTTCCCAATGATGTCGGAGCAAGACAGGGCGCGCATTAACGGGATCACGCTGAACGGTGAGGGGCTCGTGCCGGACGAGAGGGCCTTCGACGGTTTGCCGCTGAATTACGAAGACGCCGCGGGCATGATGCACGGCGTCTTCCCCGGCAACCCGATCAACAACAGCTTCAATCACAAGTTCAGCGTGGGATTCGTGATCCCGATCGACATTTGGAGGGCGGTCAAGGAGGCCGGGGAGGACGAATAGACCAGGGGCCGGCGGGGGAGCGGAGCCCTGTCCCCGGCGGAGCAGGCGCAGCCTGTCCCTATCGGCGGGCGGCAACGCCGCAACGACTTCTTTGATCTTGTTGAGGTGCTTGGCGTCCCATAGACGCGTTGTCTGGGGGGCGAGCACGTAGCTCGGGTATTCGGAGCGTATCTGCTTTTGGCCAAGAAGCCCGTTCCAAAACGCGCAGTTGTTTGCGGTTATCCGTCCCTCCGCCCCCGCCGCAATGCAGGGAAACGATGACCGGGCAGCTTTTGCCGGAGTCGAAACCGAGAGGCCTCATCAGGCGGTAGGGCATTTCGCTATCGACGTGAGGTTATAGAGACGAACCCAGTCTTCCGAGGCCTCCCTGTCCGCGACTTGGGCGTGTGCCGGGATGGTCAGCAACAAGGTTGCCAGCTCGACGGGAAAGTCGCATCGGCTGGCCGCGTCGTCTTCGGAATCTGCCGCAGTCGGCTCCGGGAAAGCAGGCTTACGTCGAAACGATGCGCGATCTTTATCGCGGCGAAATCGCCGAGCTCAACCGAACCTACGACACAACGTTCGACTCGTTCGACGCGCTTGCAGCGGCCAAACAGTGGCGGCCGCGGACCGATCTGTCAAACGCCAACGAGACTCGCGACAATGTCGAGTTTCTCCAGCGGGTCGTCGCCAAGTACTACCAAACAGCGCGGGACGCGATCCGTCGATACGACCCGAATCACATGTTCTTCGGCGACAAGGTCAACGCCAACACCGACTCGCTCGATACGGTCTTGCCCGTGACAAGCCGATTCACCGATGTCGTCTTCTATCAGATGTACGGACGATACGAAGTGCAAGAGCCGGGACTCGATCGCTGGTCCAAACTGGTCGACAAGCCGGTGATCAACGGCGACTCCGCATTCACGATGATCACCGACACGATGCCTCGCCCTTACGGCCCAGTCGCGGATAGCCTCGAGCAGCGTATCAACTGGACGGTTGAGTTTTTCCGAAACGCCTTCGCGCGCCCGGAGTTCGTGGGCTGGCACTATTGCGGATTGATCGACGCTCCGAACCAGGTCCCGCGCAAGGGTGCGCGGCAGCATTCAGGGCTGCTTGACGGCTTCGGCCGGCCCCGTCCGACGCTTCAAAAAGCCGTCGCCGATTGCGCGATGAATCTATATCAGATCGCTTCGACGCCGTAAAGCAGGTCATCGCAGAGTCCTCTAGCGCTGGTCTCTTCAAGACCTGCGCTACGGACTAGAGGCGTGACTCGCCCGCATTCGCATGCGCGCCGCTACTTCCCGCCGGTGAACGGCGGACCCTCGTAGCGCGGCGGATCTTCGGTCACTCTGGGGTCGCCGCTCCCTTCGAGAATCTTCATCAGTCGTCCTGCCAGCTCGCGCTTCGCATCGGCGTAACTGGGATCATCAGCAACATTAGTCAACTGGTGCGGATCCCGCGTCATGTCGTACAGCTCCTCGGCCGGGCGCTGGATCAGATCGCGCTCGAAATGCGGTTTCGCTTGTCGGTCGTCGCGATGCGTCACCAGCCACGCTTTGGTCGGACTCGCGTCGAGATCCGCGAACGCTACGGTCGTCTTTTCCCTCAAATCCTGGTACGGAGGCATCTCGCCGGGGGGCAGGCCGAAGCCCGGCGCGACGCCCATTGGCCATCGCTCCGGTTTGAAGTTGCGAATGTACAGAAAGCGGTCGGTGCGCAGCGCCCGCATCGGGTAAGGTAAGTTCCCCGGACGCGCGTTTCCCACATGTCGCTCCCGGCCCGCCAGCACATGGTCGCGGGCGGCGTCGACGCGGCCGGCTTGCTTCGACTCGAGCACCGGAACGAGACTGCGCGCCGTCATCGTCTTGGGCGGGGCGACGTTGGCGACTTCAAGGAACGTCGGCGCCAGGTCGGGCAACGAAACAAAGTCGGTTAGCACTCGGCCCGCCGGGAATCGCTTGGGCCATCGGATGGCCAGCGGAACCCGCAGCCCCAAGTCGTAAAGGTCGCACTTGCCGCGCGGGAAGCCGGGCAGCCCATGGTCGCCGCTAACCGCCACGATTGTGTTGTCGAGCTCGCCGATTCGTTCGAGCTCCGCGAGCAGAACTCCCAGCCCGGCGTCAAACGCCATTGCTTCGCCGAGATAATCGGCCAGGTCTTCTCGAACGGTTGGCACGTCCGGCAAATCGGCCGGCATCTTCCCCTTGAGCTCATCGGGATCGACCCCCAAAGCTTCTTGCCCGAGCCTTGGATCCACTTGCGATGGACGTTGGTGGGACCGAACCAATAGCAAAACGGTTGGCCGTCTTTTCTACGCCCGAGGAAGTCGTTAAAGTTGCCGCGAACTTCATCGTAGAGTTGCTGTTTGGCATTTTCGGGATCGTCGGCCTGGCTGACAAACTGCGAGAAGCGGTTGAAGTTTACGCCTCGCTTGGCGTAGGCCGCCGCCTGACCGCCATGCGGCGCGTCCCTGGGAGTTCCGGGCGACCAGACTTTGTAGGTGAATCCGATGTGATAGCCCTCGTCGCGCAGCAGCAAGGGATAAGTCGGGATCGACGAATCCCAAACGGCGCCGCTGAGGATAGCGCCCTGCCCGGTCCTCCAGAAGTATTGTCCGGAAAGCAACGAGCTGCGGCACGGGGTGCAGGAGGGCGCATTCACAAAAGCGTTCGTGAACAACGCGCCTTCGTCCGCGATTCGGTCGAAGTTGGGCGTACGGATGAGGTCGCTCGGGGTCCCGGGTTCGAGCGCGGCGTAGGCGCTCGCAAACTTTCCCCAGTCATCGGCGAAAGCGAAGACGATGTTCGGCCGCCGCGGCGTTTCGGTTCTTTGGGCCGCTACGGCGACGACAAGCGCGAGGGCGCATATTGCGAGGGCGAATCGTTTGATGTTCACAGCCACCATCCCGCCGCGCCTATTATACTGACAACTCGGTGACCTAAAGGCCACGCCTATAGCTTGGGAAAACCGGTTTCAGAGTATGTTTCGGCGATTGCCGATTTGGCGGGAGCAAGCATCGCTTAGGGTGTTCAGAGTTTCGATTGCCCCCTCGATTCGACCCGCATCGGCGCGCTGCAGCCGCCGTGTGTCGATCTGCTGGCGCAGGTCCCGGATTTGCTCGATCAAGGCAGAGACTTCTGCGCTGTGCGCCGACCTCTTTGGACCTCTTGGGGACGCGAGGAAAGGACGTGTCGGCGGTTTCGACGATTTGGAGTGAACCCCAAGCGTGAGACAGTCGAAATCGGGACAGGTTACGATTCACCGCAAAACGCTTGCCTTCTTCGCTGTATCGTCGCACGCTGGTCCTAGCCGGGGAAGCGGAAACGGGCTCTGCTGGAGAGCAACCCGCCAAGGAATACCCGGCCGCAAACTCATCAAGACGATGAGCGCCGGGGGCGGCCGCCAAGGTCGCTCCCGGCTTCTCCAACGCCGGCGATGTCTCCCTGCCCGCCCAGGGCCCATCGGATTGATAGATTTGCCTATGCCTCTCAAAACTCATACTTCGGATTCCTCGCTGCTGTTGCCGCCGGCCGCGCCAGCGCTTCAAACTCCGCCGGCGGACGATATCCCAACGCCGAATGCAGCCGGCGTTGGTTGTAGATCTCATCAATGAACTCGCCGATCGATGCGCGCGCCTCGTCAAGCGTGCGATAACGCTGCAACCAAACCTCCTCCGCCTTCAACGTCTTCATGAAACTCTCCGCCCGCGCGTTGTCGTAGGGGTTGCCGCGGCGGCTCATCGAGATGATCGCGCCGTGCTGCTCCAGCAGCTCGACATAGGCGCTCGAAGCGTACTGTACGCCTTGGTCGGAATGATGCATCCACCCCGCGGCAGGGCGTCTGAGCTCGAGCGCATCGCGCAACGCCCCTACAGCCAGCTCAGCTTTGAGCGTCGTCCCCAGCCGCCAGCCGACCACGCGTCGCGAGTAGGCGTCCAACACCACGGCGAGGTAGACGAACGCCTCGCGCAAGCGAATGTAGGTGATATCGGATTGCCACAACTGATCGACGCCGTCCACATTCAGGTGCGCCGCTAGATTCGGATAAACAGGTAAGAAGTGGTTCGAATCCGTTGTTAGCACGAAGCGCCGCTTGAGTACCGCCAGCAAGTTGTCCTTACGCATCATCCGCAGGACCTTTTTGTGATTGACGAGGAAGCCTTGGCGGCGCAGCTCGGCCGTCACGCGGCGGTAGCCGCAACGACGATTCTCGAGCGAAATCCGCTGCATGCGGTCACGCAATTCCATGTCGCACTCGGCGGGCGACGACACGGCGAGCCGGCGATAGAACCCGGCGCGATTCACGCGTCCGAGCTCGCAGGCGTGTTCGACGCTGAGCGAGCCTTTGGCGCTGATCTGCTCGACGATGGAGTAGATCCGCTCGCGCCACCGGCGTCGTTGGTCGGGGCTGCGAGGTTCAAGGCGCGAAAGGCTTGTCCGAAAAAATCGAGCTCTGCGGCTTGTTTGCCGAGCAGTCGTTCGAGCTCTGCGATGCGTTCGTCGCGCGGATCGCGAGGGATCTTGGGCGGCGCCGAGCGGCCGGGTTTCGGCCGGCCTCGCCGCCGGCTCAAGCCGTTGACGCCTTCCTGGCGATAGGCGTCCCGCCAGCGGTACAGCAGGCTGCGCTTGACGTCCAACTCGCGGCTTAGCGCTGTGCCGCTCTGGCCGGCTAGGAGCCGCCTGGCGGCGGCTTCCTTGAACTCCCGCGGCTTGCGCGGCTTGAGACTTTCCATCCTGGACTCCTTTCCATTCGCTGAAATTCGTCCCAAATTTCAATGTCTCATTTTTAGGGTTCACTCCAATTTGTCCCAGGTGAATCGCCGCCACAGTTAGGGCGCGCCTTTGAAACGCCTGCTTGGCGAGATTCGCTTCCTCTCGAATCTTGCGAAATGCGGCATCTGAATCGGAACGCAGGAATCTCCAAACGGTAATGCAGCTCCCCGCAGCTCCAAACAGTCCCAAGACGATTCCTAAGAAGCTCACGAAGTCCATTTGATCGGTCCCTCGAGCAGAAAGCGGACGGCAACCCTACGCGCCCTCCTCATCTACGAAGTCCGCCAGAACGTAGCGCCCGTTCGGCATCCTAGTCACCTTTCCCGACTTCCGCCAAAGTCCCCAATGTGGTGTTGACGTAAGTTGTGGAGGGCACTTCGTCTTCACCCTTTAGCTTCTCCCGGATTTCTTTCGGCGAAAGCCCGTCGACCTCGGACTCCTGCAGCACGCGCACCATCAAGGCGGCCTTGCGCCCCCACACCTTCGAGTTGGATTGGTTTTGACAGGCCTTTAGAAACTCGATCTTCTCGTCAATCGCCGCCGTCAACTCGCGTCTTGCAGCGATGCGCTCGTTCAACGCAGCGAGGATGTCCTTCTCCACTGAATCGTAGGAATCTTCTGGTGTGGGGTTCTCAGAGTTCGTGCGTTCGCTCGCCATCTCGACACGAAGGATCGCAGAGCATGACGGCCTCGCTGTCAATAGATATGCCAGTAATTGTGCTAGTTAATTTGCCTTCTAGTTGAACTCGACGAAGTAAACACGAACAAAAAACGAAACTAGTGACGAAGTCGATCCCTTTTGGTTTGCGTGCCCAGCCATCGAGGCAATTTTGCCTCAAGGGCGACATCGGCGATGTCCGGTGCTGTCCAGTACCCGCAGTGCCCAAAAGTCTTGTGGCGTCGGCCCCAAGAAGGATGCAGTTGTAGGCTAGATGCCCTCAGGCGCTCCTGCGATGGCGGGTTCCACTCTGGCATGGAGTCGAGCGCGCGCTGCAACTCGGTGCGTGTTGCTTCGGAGGCGGCGAAGGAGTGCTGCTCTAGCTGGTCTTTGGATATGTCATAGAAGCGCCCGTCGTGGTAGAGCTTGTAGCGGCGGAACCCGCTCCCTTTCGGTCGCGGCTCTGACGCCGCGTTTCAACGATTCCACTACGGGGTCGCACACGAGAAGTTCGCCGCGTCGTTCACGTCGCCCGAGCCATTGTATTTGGCCACTTGCGGGTAAGGGCAGAGCGGTCGCGTCATCTTAGTTTTGCCGCCGATGACGCGGGCGGCTCCGAGCCGTTCGGGAGCCTTGCCCGCTTCGACCCAGTCAACCAGGGCGCCCAGGTAGTCCGCTTGGAAGACGCCCAACCCATTCGAGCAGTGAAACATCCCCGGAACCATGAACAGCCGATAGAATTCGGTAGTTTCAGGCCCCATCGTCTCCAATACATCTTCGTAGTAGTCGACGCCCATCATCGGATTGAGGGCCGTATCGGCCCAGCCGAAGTACATCAGCATCTTGGCGTCCGCGTCGCGAAAGCCGCTTAGGTCGGGATCGGTTGCGTCGAGAATCGAGCGGATGAAGCCCATCTTGTAGGGGTCTTCTTCGTAGTCAAACCCGCGCCAGTCGTAGTTCGGGTCGTCCTTGTTGAACGCCAAGTACGGGAAGAACGTCTCGGCATACACTTGCTGCCGGCTTGGGCCGTCTTCGTTGATCAGCCATCCATTCCAGCCGCTCACGTGACGCGGGCCGCTGCTCGGTGCGGCTTCAGAGCCGAACGGCTGGCCAGGGAACAGCACCTTGCCACGGCTCATAACGCCGTAGATCTTTTCCAGCGCGCCGACTTCAGCTTCGGTCAGGCAGCGGCCGGAAACATCCGAATTGCAGATGGGCAGGTGCTCGCGAGGCTCGAAGTCACACGCACGCGGATCTTCGAGCAGACCGTCCTCGACGCCGTCCAACTTGTCGCAGCGGTCGTAAACCGCATCCGCGACGATGCCGATTTTCTCCAGGCTGATCGGCGCTTCCGACATTGCGTAGGCGTTCCAGGCGCCCCAAATCTGAATATCGGTAAAGTTGAGGACCGGCGCCCCGACCACGATGCCGTCGAAGTCCTCGGGAAATCGCTGCGCCGACATCAGGCCCTGGCGCCCTCCAGTAAAGCAGCCTTGCCAGTAGGAGTACGCAGCGGGCTGATCGTAGTATGCGGCCGCGAGTTCTTTTGCCGTCTGAATTGTCAGATGCACGGCCCCGGAAGACCCCACAGCTTGCGCTGTGGGCTACGGTTATGCCGCCCCTAGCGGGGCTTCGGACTCCGATTAATTCGGCAGTCAATTTCGACACTTCAGCGATATGTTAAGGGATTATTGACGGCCTACATTAGAGCAAACCAAATATGTCGGCGGCGCAAGTAAGAGCGGCCTGACTTGCTGAGACGCTGACGCTACTGACCGGCCAGCTTGAGGTACTCCGCGGCGAATCGGCGGCCGATCTCTTGCTGCGATGTCGTGTCAAAGTGCACAAAATCGCCAATGTGGTCCTTCAAATCGCGTGCGTCGACGCCGGAGGTATTCGGCCGCTGGTTGGGCAGGTCGAGCAGAATCAGGTTGACCTCGGAGCGCTTGCTGTCTTCGGTATCCTCTCGCATCTCACCGATGGTCGAGGCCACAAACGGGAGTTCCGGGAAATCGAGGTCCGTCCGCAGGCGATCGACCAGATCAGACAGCGCTGCGGCGTATTTTGGAAGCCGATCCGGCCGCGAGTCGGCTTCCCCCTGAAGCCAGAGCGCTCCGCGAAGTCGGGTTCGGCCGGGCGGCCCCTGCTCGAGAGCGAGCTTCGCACGGCGGATCGCGTCGTCGTAAAGCTCTTGCCCGGTCGCCCATCGGCCGATTGGCGTGCCGCCAACCGCGCATGGGATGAGCCCGATTCTCACGCCCTGGCGCTTCGCAGCGATGGCCTGCGCGAATGCCAGACCGGGACCAACCCCGGCGTTGTCATGGCCTCCAAAGTCTTTTGGACTGCCGACGAGGTGCAGCGGATGCCGCGCCAGGAACCATTCGTCGGTCTTGCGATGCATCATCACGATGCGCGGATCGCGCAGCGGTTCATCGGGCATGAAGCCGCGCCCCTTCATATTGGACTGGCCCATCAGCAGGAACAGGTCCAGTCGATCGACGCCGTCCGGCAGCGCCGAAATGTCGACCGGCTCAAGCGGTGGTTTGGTTGGAGGCGGCGTCGCAACCCGGCGGTTCGGCGCTTGAGCGTCCGCAAGCAAGGCGCCAAGGACGATGAATCCGACCGCGATGATGGTCGACTGTATCTGTCTCATGCTAGAGCTCCTCAAATTCACGGAATAACTCTAGCTCAACTGAAGAAGATTTTCTCACTGACCTGGCCGACGCCTACAATCGCTCGGGACCAATAAATAAACACACTAGAATCGGGGCATCTCGGGCGGCCGGACGATCATCCACAGTAAGATCCTCGACTCTCTGGTACAATCCCGTCGGTCCGCGTGGGATTGGCAGGAGCGCACGACTACCTTGCAAGCCCCCTATCCCGATGCGCCGGTGTCCGACATCGATCCGTACGAGATGCTGCAGCTGATGGACGGGCGTGAGTTTCACAGCATTCTACGCCGCAAAGGGCCGCTGGTCTGGTTGTCACGTTACGGGACCTGGGCGACCGGTAGGCACCGGGAGATCACCGCCATCGGCCCCGCCGCCGCGCTGAATCATCCGAACATATGTGCTGTCCACGAGATTGACGAGGCGGACGGTAAATCGTTTATCGCGATGGCCGTCATCGTAGGCGAGTCGCTCGGCAAGAAGATCTCGCAGCGCCCACTAGAGCCTCATGTTGTCCCGAAATCGGCTCGGGCGAAGGCCTCCAAGACGTCTCAGGCAAGCATCTTCTTGACCACGTTTCCCTCAACGTCGGTAAGGCGGAAATCCCGCCCCAAATAGTGGTAGGTGAGGCGGGTGTGGTCCAGCCCCAAACGATTGAGGAGAGTCGCCTGCAGGTCGTGAATATGCACTTTGTCTTCCGCGACCGTCAACCCTAGCTCGTCGGTCGCCCCGATCACCTGCCCTCCGCGGATGCCGCCGCCGGCCAGCCACATGCTGAACCCGTTTGGGTGATGGTCACGGCCGGCATAGTCGGCATCTTCGGGGCGGCGCATCTCAGCTAGAGACGTGCGCCCGAACTCTCCTCCCCAAACAACAATAGTGCTGTCGAGCAGGCCGCGCTGTTTCAAGTCTTTGACCAGCGCCGCGGCGGGTTGGTCGGTAATGTCACAGTTCTTCTTGAGTCCCTTCTTGAGCTCAACGTGATCATCCCAGGTGGAATGCGCCAGCATGACGAAACGCACTCCGCGTTCGACCATCCGCCTCGCCAGCAGGCAGTTAACGGCATAGGGATGGGTCGGCTCGCGGTCAACGCCGTACATTTCCTTGATGCTGTCCGGCTCGCTGGAAAAGTCCAATAGCTCGGGCGCGGCAGACTGCATCCGGAACGCCAACTCGTACGAAGCGATTCTCGAGGCGATCTCGATGTCACCGGTTTTCTTATAGCGCTCTTGGTTCTGACTCCGTATGGCGTCGAGCCGCGCCCGTTGCATCTCACGGCTCAGACCGGGCGGATTGGAAAGGTAAAGGATCGGGTCCCCCGCGCCGCGGAAAGTCACGCCCTGATAGGTAGACGGCAGAAAACCGCTTGCCCAGTTACTCGAACCGCCGCTGGTCCCCACTCCCGAGCTGAGAACGACGAATCCAGGCAGGTTCTGCGACTCGCTGCCGAGCCCATAGCCCACCCAGGCGCCGAGGGTGGGCCGGCCCAACTGAGTGTGCCCGCTCATCAGCAGGGATTGGCCGGGGTGGTGGTTGAAGGCTTCGCTATACATCGAGCGCACCACGCAAATCCGGCAGGAAATCGGAATCGCGGCCGCACGCCGTCCTTCTTGGTTGCGCGCAACCCCGACAACCCCTCGCTCCCACGCGCGGCTCTCAGCTCGCGCTTGCCATGGACCGGAACCGAGATCTCTTCCGCGCGCCCTGCCGGTCACCGAAATGTCGACTCGAGCCGACGATCGTTTGTCAGGCCCCTTCAGGGGCCTTGTTGTTAGTAGGCCGGTCCTTTAAGGCCGGTTAACGGTTGAGAGGCGACGTTTCCCCAACCCCTTTGATTCCAATGGTTTCCTTTAGGAAACCATTGGAATCAAAGGGGTTGATATTGCTGAGCCGGCTCCTGGCAACCGACCCTAAAGGACCGGCCTAGGTTGAACAAGCCCCGTGAACGGGGCTCCACGATCGCTCCTGGGTTTGTTTCACGTCCCCTGAGGGAGCGGTCGTCGCGAACCCGAACAACCATTTGCTGACGTGCGCGGCTCCAATGCGTCCTCCATGCCCTGGTCAGCTAAAGTGAACAGTATGGAGGCTAAACCGCAATCTCGACGGCTTCATCATCCGCCTCTAGCTGCCCCAACTCGACATTCAGCGTGAGGCATCCCTCTGCCGCCTCATGCAGGTTCTTCATCAGCTCCTCGCGCGTCTCCCCCCTGCGTCGCACAGCCCGGAAGCGCCGGAACCTCGGCCCAATAGCCGCCCTCCTGGGCCCGGTGGATGATGGCGGTCAATCTCATCGTTGGCTTGATTATACCTGCGCACCCAATGTCGATCCGGGCTCCGCCCCCGACCGGCCTAGGTCTGCGTCCAGGAGTAGGGCGTGCCGGCGTTCGCCTTGGCGGAGATCGCCTGCCCCACGATGTTGCCGTTGTTGGTCAGAGAGGCAAGTGTAGTGGACCAGCCAAACTTCGCAGAAAGGGAGTGCTGATTCTAACCGACTTATGAATTACCTGACTGTCACCGATCTCGCACCGATATCCGGACTCAAAAAGTAAGAGCATCCATGTCAAAGTGGCCGACATGCCAATCGGTAGCCTGCCGAACTGCCAAAGGGCTAGTTCCGGCAGCGTCTGACAATCGACGAGAAAGCTTCCCCAGGACCGATCGCAAGGCCGGGGAAAGGTCGTACCGCAGATTGTAAAGGACTGTTCCCGTTGGTTCGGCCAAGACGATGAAACAGGTCTTAACTGAAGGGAGACGACCGAGGAGTTGCGGAGGCGGACTGGAAGGCTCGCGGTGCTCAGTCGATGGGGTCAGCATGAATTCCTGACGACGCGTTCGGCCATTGAGATCGAGAAGGACATAATGCGCACCGATAGGGCCGAATGGAGTCTCGCTGCAAACCACGTGCCACCGATAGCGAGCCGGAGCGACAGGATAGTCCTCTCGTGTGGCAACGAGCAACAAGGCGAGCGAGGCCTGTAGACTGTGGCGGACACAATGCAGCATGAAGTGATGTAAAAGACGACAATCGTGGCAAGCGGTTTGGTCAAAGCAAAGAAGGAGCGACGTTTGGTCGTCAGAGTAAGGTCGGGGTTTCAAACCTGCCCCCGCGCGACGCCTCTAGTCTGCACCTGCTAGCTGCAACCACTCGCCCTCGTGAAAGTAGTGGACTATCGATGCCTTTTCGTAAAAGCCGTCGTCGATGCCCTGATGATCCAACGTCGGAGGCAAGCTCACGCGCTCGGCCTGCCCATAGGCGCGATCATGTGCCGTGATGTAATCTCTGCTCGCCGCTGAAATGCTGCGATAGAAGTACAACCCGCGAGCCGGATCATCCACATTGGCTTCAGCAACTTCATTCATGAAGAGATAGTCGCCTTCCCAGAAAGGTTCGAACTCCGCCGGGTTGTCAGCCGAGCCATTCCAGAACACTAGCAGCCGGGTTGTGTAGCCGCGGTACTCGCTGGTGTCGCTCGTGTCTCGCGTTGAGCAGAATACCGCCCAGTCCTGTTGCCCCGGCCGCGCGAACTCGCCGTGGATTACGTTGTGTGGTTCCGCCTGGGCTGTCTGTGGAATCGTGCAGCCGCGCCGCGCCAGCTCAGCGGCCACGCGCTTGGGTAGATCGGAAAACGAAGACGGCGGCAGCCGCTTCATCTCCGGTAATCGTGCCAACATCTGTCGCCGCAGCCGTTCGCTTTCGAGGCGCGAGCGGGCAAACTCCTCGGCCGTCGGCGGAGGCCCAAACACCCCGGGCCGGCTCGCAAGAATCTTATCTTCAGCAGAAGGCACAATCACACCGTCCGTTTGCTGGGCTACACACGCTGCCCCGATAGCCACAGCAACTCCCAAGAGGGTTCCCACGGTTCGACCGTCCTTGACCAGAATTTTCGTTTTGGCCATTCCGTCATCGTTAGGATAGCGGACCTAAAGAGCCGGTATTCGGCCAATCTGGCACTTCAAACGGCGATTCGAGCGTCGCGTTTCGGGCCTGGACTTACGACGTTCTATTCGAGCCCACTGCCTCAGCCGCCGTTTGTTGCCCGGCGTTGCCCCACCCCCGACGTAGGCCGCGCCCCAGCCGGCGGCTTGGAGCATGAGTGCGCCGTTATAGGGGATCTAGTCAGCCACCGCTGGAGCGGAAACACGCTTGAGGCGTGTCGTCGAAAGCTGCGGCCCCGTCGAGTTCCCGGGAATGGCACGACCGTCTCCCCAAGGGTTTTACGGTCTGCTAGAGCATCGATCCGCGACCGGACTCCCCTTTTTATGACCTCTGCATTGATAAAGCGCATCGCTTGGGAGATCGGGGAGATCGGTGACAGCCACCGAACTCGTAAGCCCAGTTGAATCAGCACTTTTTTGCCACCTCCGCTGGGTGCTGCTAGCGCACCTCACCGCCGACATCATCAATCGCTGTTGAGTGTCCCCGTCTTCCCGACCGCTTCAGGCCCCGCGCCGCTGCCCGTCACAAGATCTCGACAGCCACTCTCCCAAGACTTTTCAATAACTTAGTCCCAACCCGACGACCGCCGGCTCACCCTCGACCTTATCCTGGAAACGGAGCCCGGCCCAGGTCTCGCGGCTAACGGAGCGAGCGACCGGCGAAGAGTCCCAACAGCATGGCCAGCGCAGCGCAAATCACCGCCAACCGGCGCAACGCCCTCCGCTCCACCGGCCCCAGGACCGCCGCCGGCAAGGCCCGCTCCTGCTTGAACGCCCGCAAACACGGCCTCTACGCCCGCGACCAATCCCCGTCAGCCGAAGAGGCCGAGCAGATCGACCGATTGACCGAGTGCTACCGCCGGCGACTCCGACCCCAAGACGCCATCGAAGAAGGCCTCATCCGCCGCCTCGCCCTCACCCAATTCCAACTCAGCCGCATCTCCATCCTCGAAGCCGCTCTACTGAACTCGGCCATAGCCAAGGCCAGGGGCCGCTACGAAGACTTACCGCTCGCTGTCGGCCAAGCCGTGATCGACTGCTGCGGCTCGCTCGAAAAACTCTCACGCTACGAATCCCGCCTGGCCCGCAACCTCGGCCACACCCTCCAAACTCTCCTCGCGCGGCGCCGCCGGCGCCAGGCTCCCGGCGAACAGAAAAGTGACGGAACGAACCCAATCGACTCCGTCTCCTCGGGCCCTCAACCGCTAATGAAATCAATCGCTTGCGCGCCTCAGTCGCAGCAGTCGCAGGGGGCGTCGCAGGGGTCGGACGATCGCAGGGGACGATATGCCGCCAGGGGAAGGCGCCACTATGGTACACAATCGTGTTGGCTCCGCCCACCGGCAAAAGCATGACCATGACCTCTCCTCCCCGCGGCGCTACCGATCGATTCTGCGAGTTCTTGGAGGGCTTCCAATTCGACCAACTTCCCAATCCCGTCGTCGCTCGTGCCAAAGAGTTGACTCACGATGGTCTCGGCGCGCTGCTGGGCGCGACCTCGCCCCGTTTTGACATTGCCGCGGTTTTAAAGCGCTGGGCCGCTGAGCTGGGGGGAAAACCAGAAGCTCAAATTTTCGGCACGCCGCTGCAAACCGACTGCAATACAGCGGCGTTAGTCAACGGAACGCTCGGCTACTACGGCGATATCGAGGCCCATCACCCCGGCGCCATCATGCACGCCATTGCCGTGGTCATGCCCGCCGCAATGGCGGTCGGCGAGCGCCTGCACTCGCCCGGACGAGACGTGCTTGGCGCGCTCGTGCTCGGGACCGATGTCTGCTGCCGCGTCAGCTACGCACTCGACGCTCCAACGCTCTACGCACGTGGATTTCACCCCACCTGCGTGGCGGGCACGTTCGGGTCAATGGCCGCCGCCGCCCGGTTTGAGGAGGTCGCTTGCTTTCTTGGCGTCAAGGGCGCAACATCGAAGAGTACTAGACCAACTCGAACACGGAATGTTTTCGATTGTCAAAGGGCTCCCAGCGTTGTCTGAGAGCCCTTTCTTTTTTTCAGGACGGAATCAGCGGCCAGATCCTTCGTGGGATTTTGATTTTCTGCCACCTAACCGCCGACGAGCCCTAACTCGTCGGAGATCTCCTCGTCGGAGAGGGTCGCGCGGCCGTGAGGTCGAATGGAGAGGACACGCTTCTTATCGGCTTCCAGGGCTCCGAGCAGGCGGAAGAGTGGCTTTTGATCGGCCTGAGGTGTCTGGCGACAGGCGCCTAAGACGGCGAGCAGCGAAGCCGCGTCCTGGTAACACTCGTCCTTGTCTTTGGCAAGGCACTTGTCGATGATGCTCGCCACCGACTCCGGCGTCGCGGGGTTCAGCGAGCGAACAGGTTCAGGCGGCTCATTGAGGATCGAGTAGATCGCTGCTTGATCGCACTCGCCTCGAAACGGCTTCTCCCCGGTCGGCGTCGTCAGCGAGGCATTCTGTCCCCGCTGATGCGTAGTATCCGTCCGCGGACTCCTCTACACCTTATTGTTTCAGGACCGACCTTGGGGGTGGCGGGCCGCAACTGAGGATCACTCCCTGACGGTCGTGGATCAGTTTGTTTACGGGAGGGTGATCCAGATGGGGGATGCCCAGGCCATTTGGCCGTCGGTTTGCTCGACTCGGATGTAGTAAAAGCTGCTTCCCGTTAGCGGCTGGTTGTCGCGGAACGTGTACGACGCTTCCCGGCTGCTGGGCTCGCGTTCGTCGATGTATTGTTGGTTGCGGATCAGGCTGATTTTCTTTATCGGCGCTGTGCCGATGACCTTCACTCGCAGCTCGGGCAATGAGTCCGCGCGGACGTCGTCGCCCATAAAGTGGTCGCCCATCCAGAATTCGAGCAAGATGTTGTCGGTTGCGGCATAGGTGCGGCGGTCGCGGATGGCTTCGATGACGCCCTTGCGGGTTCCTTCCGGAGCGTACGCCAGGGCGTAGGATAGGTGCGTCGAATTGTGGTCGGAACTGGCGATTACGCCGAGGCGGTAGCCCTTTTCCCAGGCTTTCCAGACGAATCCAGCGGGCTGGTAGGCTCCGCGAAAGCCGATCAGACCGCGATCGTGGTAGAGGCTCTCCTGCCTGCCGGGGACGTCGGTGGCCGGAGCGCCTTCGTGCTCGAAGGAGTAGCGGGCGCCCTGGTAGATTTCGACGACGGGCTCGACATCGGGGTTGTTGTCGCGCCAGTCGGTTCCCATTTGGGTGCCGGAAGTGTGTGAGATGGCGATGCCTCCGCTTGCCTCGAGGCTTTCGTAGAGGAGCTTGGTGTCGTTTTCGACCAGATCGCGGGCCCCGGCCTCGATCGCGTTCCAGGCTTCCGGCACGTCGCCTCGAAAGTGAAACTTTACGATGGGAACGTTGCGGTAAGGGTGGATGATGTTGCGGTGGCCGTGGGGAAAGACGGCTGTTCGCTCGTTGCCGAACAGCGATAGGTAGCGGCCCGGCGCCTGGTGCATCTCGGTGACTTTTTGGGTCAGCCACCACCAGTATTCGTTGTCGGCTCCGGCGCTATGGTCGGTGATAGCGCCGAAGTCCATGCCGGCGGCGTCAATCATGTAGCGAAAGAAGTCGAGCACGGAGCCGTCGGTTGCGCCGCCGGAGTCCGCAGAGAGTTCGGTGTGACGGTGCAGGTCGCCACGGTAGATGCGGTGCTCGCGGCCGGCGATGTCGACGCGGTGACCTCGCAGACGGGCGAGGTCGCCGAGCTCGTCGCGGTGGCCGTCGGATATGTCGGCGGGTTCGTAGTCCTCGGTGGGGACTAACCGTGCCGGGGGGTACGGAATCGCAGGCGTGAACAGGGCCGCCCAGACCTGGTTGTTGCCCGGTACCGTGATTTGCGAGTCATCGCGGTCGTCGGTATTCCAGAAAACCCAGGTCTGACCCTCGGGCGTCGCCGCGGCGGCCATTACCGAGCTGATTCTCGAGCGGCTGCGGGGCAACTCGGTGGGGGGGCTCCAATGGTCACCCTGGTAAAAGGTGGCGTAGCTGCTCCAGTAGGGCTTATTGCTTCGTGTCACGGCCATCTGGTCGGTGTCGATCGGCCAGGCGTGGGAGAAGCTTTGCTCCATGAATCGGCGGCGCCGAAAGAAAAGCCAAACGCGCCCGTCGGAGTCAGCTTGCAGACGCGGGCTCTGCATCAAGCCGGCCTCGGCGTAGAGAAATTTGGCTGGGTCGGCGGCAGGCTGCTTCCAGGCGCCGCCTTCGCGCACCCTGACTCGCACGATACGCTGCTCGCCGAGGCGTACGCCATTCGGCCGGATGGATAACGTTTGGCCGCCAGAGTCCTTGCCCCAATTCGCACCCATGTCTTCAAAGGCGGCCCAGAGGCGGTCTTGGCGATCGAAGGTGATGGAGCCGCGGGCCTCGGCGGTCGCGGTCGCCGCCAGCGGAGTCTCGTCGCCCCATTCCCCGTTATGGCGGGCGCGTAGGTAGACATCGTAGTTTCCGTTACGGTAAGTGTCCCAAACCACGGTGGGCTCGCCGGCGGAATCGACGGCGATGTCAGGCTCCCAATCGTTCGCGGGATGGTTCGTGATGCGCTGCTCGGGGGTCCATTCGCCGTCTTCGAGGGTGCGCAGGAAGATGTCGGACTGGCCGTCACGAAACCCTTGCCAGACGAGCCAGAGGCGGCCTTGTGGGTCGCCGACGAGTCGATGGTGGATGTCGGGCAGTGGATGAGCGGTGAGGCGTTGGCGGCGGGTCCACTCATCGTTGGCAAGGCATGCGGAGTGGAGGTCCCAGTTGGCTTCTTCGACGCGGGTGTAGCCGTAGTTGACTTGCTGCGACCAGACGAAGCACGGAGAGCCTTGGCTATCGACGGCGACCTGGGGCCGCCAGACATCGCCACTGACGCCGGGAATCGGGAACGCGGCGTACCATGTTCCCTGGGAGAAGCGACGGGCGTGGATCTCCTCTCGCAGGCCGCTATAGGAGGTCCAGACCACCCAGACGTTGCCTTCCGCGTCACTTGCGGCGGCGGGGAAGTCGTTCTGCCGCATCTGGTCGCCGAGCGGGGTTACGCCGGACATCCAGGCGACGCGCGCGCCGGATGCTTGGGCTTGCTTCAGCGCGGGGCCTGGCGAGTGGGGCGCGTTGCGGTTAACGCCGGATAGTTGGGGGTAGGCCGGGGAGAAGGCGAGAAAGATCGCCGCCAACGTCAGCGCCGTGACGGGCGAAAAGGCTCTGCGTTGCGGCGCGGGTGAGGACATTGCGGAAATCTGAACCTAGCGTAGTGGCAGTGACAATCAAATTCAATCAGCATTCCCCGAAGATTCCTGTCTCTGAGATCCGCACCACTTACAGTAAATCGATCACGTGAATGATTTCACTTTGATCGTATGCACCGCCGAGCCGCAGCGACTGACTCAACAGTGCGTCTTCAAGAGAGAGATGGGTCGCCACCAATTCGAACTGCCGCAGATCCCACAGCCTCCACGCCTGCTCTGCGCGTGGCTGATCGACCGCAAGCAGCTTGCCCAGCCTTGTCGACGACGTCATCCCTCATAGTTGTTTCTCGACGAGCTCGCGATGGGGCGCCAGCACGTCACGGAAGCAACGCAGTTCTTCTACCAACTTGTCGCGGTCGATCGTGTCGATCTTGTCGAGGAGCTGGCCGGATTCCGCGTCGAGACGAATCGATTCTTGATCGCGCATCCGCTCGCGACGCTCAATCAACAGCCAGATGGCCTCTCGCAGGTCGGCGCTCGTTGTCAGGAGGTCATCGATCGCTTGTCGATCAACGCCGAACCGTCTCAATTTTGGTCTCCTCGGCGCGTCTCTCGTGGCGGATGGCCGGCGGGCGGAGGCAAGGGCAAAACTCCCGAGAATCTGAAACGGCTACGGACGGAAAGATACTTTCCCGCACTACCGATCGCGGAAGTTTGCCCGAACCCTGGTGACCTCGATGAGGCGTTCGAGTGGCTTGAGACTGCCGTTGGCGCTGTGGAGGCCGACAAGGCCGACCAACATGACAGGCCGACCAACATGCCTTGACACCCTTGACACCCTTGGGGGACGACCGCTATCCTTGCTCCCAGTTATTCGATTATCGGCATCGATTGAACTAGGAGGTCCGACGTCATGAAGTCTCGTTCCGTTCTGATGAGTTCCGCAGTTTCCAGGATCGTCTTCCTAGCAGCTCTGTTGTGTTTGTGGACCGGCGCGATGTTCGCGCAAACAGCTCAGCTGAAGGGCACTATCAGCGACGGTACTGGCGCCGTGATTCCCGGCGCCGAGGTCAGCCTCACCAATGTTGACACCGGGATCAGCATGGATGCCGTGACCAACGAGGCCGGCCTCTACACGTTTCCACTCTTGCAGTCCGGCAGTTACGAGCTGAACGTCCTGAGCGAAGGCTTCAAGCTGGTCACACAAGGCGGAATCATCATGGAGACGAGCATCGTCAGGACGGTGGACGTCGAGCTTGAGCTGGGCGACGTCACCGAGACCGTGACGGTCGAGGCGGCGGCGCCGTTGCTGCAAGCGGAAACGTCGACGGTTGGGACTCTGATCGAGCGTACGACCGTGATGAATATGCCGGTCGAGAGCCGCCGCGCGGCGTCACTGGTGCGCTTGACCGGCACCGTAGTCTTTCGCAATGAAGGGGCAGGCGGCGAGCAATTGCCTTTCTTCTCGATGGCCGGAGGCCGTTCACGCAACCAGATGTGGCAGCTCGACGGCACCTCGGTTCAGAACTCCACGATCGGCATCGCGCAGCTTGGGCTGAACCCCACCGCCGAGTCGCTGCAGGAGTTCAAGGTCGAGATCAATAACCTGTCGGCCGAATACGGCCGCACCGGCGGCGGCTTCATCCTGATGACCACCCGCTCAGGAACGAACGAGTTCCATGGCGCCGCCTATGAGTTTCTGCGCAACGACTCGCTCGACGCCCGCACGTTTTTCGCCGCGGGCAAAGCGCCTCTACGCTACAACATTTTCGGCGTTTCGATCGGCGGTCCCATCAAGAAAAACAAGACCTTCTTCTTCTTCAACTGGGAGGGCGCCCGGCGGCGAACAGGGCGGACGTTCTCCGGCGATGACATTCCCCACCCCTCCGAGGTTCAGGGCGATTTCTCGAATCGGGTCGACACCACCATTCTCGACCCGCTGACGACCGATCCGTTTCCAAATAACACCATTCCGCAGGCCCGCATGGATCCGCTCGGCCGGCAGTTTGCCGGCTTTTACCCGGCGCCGAACCGGGCCGGCAACGACATCACACGCCGCCCGCGGGACAACTACCTCTTCAATGTTTCGAACCCCTTGACCCAGAACTCCTACACGACCCGCGTGGATCACTACTTCGGGCCTAGCGACCGCATCTTCGGGCGCTATACCGCCTCGCCCAACACCGCTGTGAACCAGCCCAGATTCCCGGTCGAGGTCGCGGACCCCAACGCCGCCAACATCAAGAATGACCATGATCAAATCACGATTGCCTGGATCCACAACTTCTCGCCGACTTTGATCAACGACTTCCGCTACAACTGGGGCAACCGTTCCCACATCAACCGATCCTTCGGCTGGGAATCGGGCCGAAACGGCGAGCTAGGCGTGGGGGGCGTCGATCCTTCGTTCTTCGCGAGCATTTACCCCACCGGGCTGACTCAACTGGGCGCGGGCAACCACGAGCGCGTGGTACCGATCGTCAAAACGATCCAGGCGATCAACAACCTCACCTGGATGAAGGGCAGCCATCAGTTTAAGTTTGGCTTCAACTTCCGCTACTCGCGGTTTCAAGACGAGCAAAACCAGCGCGCCGGGGGCCGTTTCAACTTCAACGACCGTGCGACCGGCGACGGGCTGGCCTCCCTTCTGCTGGGCTGGACGACGGGCGCCTCGTTATTGGACAACGATCCCATCCATCCGCGAACCGATTACGTCGCCGCCTTTGTCCAAGACGACTGGAAGATCACGTCCAATTTAACGCTCAACCTCGGGCTTCGATGGGCTATGGACACGCCTCGCTGGGAGGAGGACAACCAGCAGAGCAGTTTCGACATCACGCAGACCAATCCCGTATCCGGCAACCTGGGAGCCGTGACTTTCGCCGGCCGGGACGGCCGCAACAAGTACTCCCACGGCTTCGACCGCAACAACTTCGGCCCGCGCTTCGGGTTTGCCTATCGCCCGAGAAACGATTTCGTCATTCGAGGGGGCTACGGGGTCGTCTACTATCCGATCTACATCAGCCAGGTAGCGACCCGCTTCGCAGCTGGCTTTAGCAAGCTGGCTTCGTTTTCCTCACCCGACGGCGGTTTCACGCCGGCATTCCTATTTAAGGACGGTTTACCGCCGCCGCCGCCGGGCGAAGCCCTCGATGCCTCATTCGGCGCCGTGCCGCTCGGGTCGCGTCCCCGCTTTTCTCCGGAGTTCCTGCAAAACAATCACAGTAACGGCTACTCGCACCAGTGGAACTTCACGGTTCAAAAACAGCTCCAAGGCAACAGCCTTTTTGAGCTCTCCTACCTGGGGAACATGGGCCATCAGTTGAGCTCCAATATCCTCAACATCAACATGATTCCGCTGGTGAACGGCCGAGGACCGGATCAGCAGAGCCAATCGTTGCGGCCTTATCCGCAATTTAACAATGTCAACCTGGTTTATCCAGATTTCGGAAACTCGGCCTATCACGCTCTGAACGCGAAGCTTGAGAAGCGCTACACGGGTGGAGTGAGCTACTTGCTGAACTACACCTGGTCGAAGTTCTTGGACGACGTTGAGGCGGCTACGGAGTTGGCTGGCGGCCAGGGCAACGGCTACCAGCACATCGAGCTCCGCCACCTCGACCGATCGCTTTCAGGCAACCACACGCCCCACCGCTTCATCGCCAGCGTCGTATACGATCTCCCGTTCGGGAAGAATCGAAAGTTCGACATTCAGAATCCGGTGCTCAATGTGCTTGTGGGCGGCTGGGGTCTCGGCACGATCACGGAGTTGCGCTCCGGGATTCCTTACGGGGTAGTCGAGCGAACCAACCGCAGCAATACGTTTTCGCACTCGCAGCGGTCCGACCTGGTTGGGGATCCCGAGCTATCGACAAGCCGGCCTCGTTCGGAGCAGCTCGCCGAGTACTTCAACACCTCGGCGTTCGCCGCTCCAGGGGTCGGCGTATTCGGGAGCTCGCCGCGAACACTGTGCTGCGGGCCCGGGTTTGTGGGAGTGGACATCTCCGCGCACAAGTGGTTCGACCTAACCGAACGCTACCGTCTGCAGTTCCGGACCGACTTTTTCAATATCATCAACCGCGCAAGCTTCAGGAATCCGGGATCCGTACAGGGTCGCGGTGATTTCGGGCGCATCGGAGGCATTCTGACGGGCTCCACCGGACGGCAGATTCAGTTCTCGCTGCGGTTCCAGTTCTAGTGCTTGTATTCGGAGGGATGGATGTAGGGGCCAGGCATGCCTGGCCCGTCTTGTTGAACATTTAGCACATGCGAAACTGTTTGCAGAGGAACTGCCTTTTGAGCAACTCTGGCGGCGCTGAGATGACCAAGACAGAAATCCCGGGGCGAATGCTTGCCATCGTCTTCGCGCTCACCCCAATCGCCGCCCCCGCCGCCGACTTTGACACCATCCACCGGCTACTGGCCGAAAAGTGCCTGGGCTGTCACAACGAAAAGCTAAAGACCTCGGGCCTCGTGCTCGAGAGCCGTGAAGGGGCGCTCCTGGGCGGAGGCCGCGGCCCTGCTATCGTCGTCGGCGACCCGAACGCCAGCCAGTTGATACAGGCTGTCCGCCAGCAAGGCGAGCTGAAGATGCCGCCTGGAGGCAAACTCGAGGGAGCCGAGATCGAGCTACTTGCCGAATGGATTCGCGACGGCGCTGAGTGGCCCCAAACCAAAGCGTCTGGGACCAACCGAGGCCACTGGTCGTTCGTCCCGCCGATCCGCCCGGACTTGCCGGCGATCTCGAGCCCCGCCTGGGCGCGCACGCCCATCGACAACTTCATCCTCGCTCGCCTCGACCAGCGGGGCCTCGAGCCGTCAGAGCCTGCCTCTAAGCGCACGCTGATCCGCCGCGCTTATCTCGACGTCATCGGCCTGCCGCCGACTCCCGAAGAGGTCGAAGCGTTCGTCAGAGACGACCGGCCCGAAGCCTGGAGCGATGTCGTCGAACGCCTGCTAGCCTCGAAACACTTTGGCGAGCGTTGGGGCCGGCGCTGGCTCGACCAGGCCCGCTACGCCGACTCCGACGGCGGCAGCCGCGACGAGCCGCGCCAAATTTGGCGTTATCGCGACTGGGTCATCGATTCGCTGAACCGCGACCAGCCCTTCGATCAATTCGTCATCGAACAGCTCGCCGGGGACCTGCTACCCAACCCGCGTAGCGACCAGATCGTCGCCACCGGATTCAACCGCAACAGCCTGTTGCAGATTGAAAACGGCACCGACCGCGAGCAGTACCGCGTGGAGATGATCTACGACCGCGTCGACACAATGGGAACCGTCTTCCTCGGCCTCTCGGTCGGCTGCGCGCGCTGCCACGATCACAAATTCGACCCGATCTCTCAGAAGGAGCATTTCGAGCTTTTCGCCTTCTTCAACAGCACCGATGACTGGGACGACTCGCGCCCGCGCTTCGTGCAGCGCAACATCAATAACCTGCACCTCGTCCACGCGCCCCTGCTCGAGTTCGGCTCGCCTGAGGAAATCGCCCGCCGCGACGCTATCCGGGCGCAGATCGTCACCCTCGAAGATGAGCTAGCCGAATTCCAAAAGCGAGAAGAGCCGAAGTCGGCCGATCCGGGTCTGGTCGAGCGCAAGCGGCTCATCGATCAACTCGTGCACTCGATGCCGCGGATCGACTCCACCATGGTGATGCGGGAGCTGGACGAGCCGCGCGAGACGTTCATGCATCTGAGCGGGAACTTCCTGAGCCCCGGTGAGCAGGTCGAACCCGGCGTGCTTACCTCGTTGCATCGGCTCGAAGGGCGCGAGCAGCCGAACCGTCTCGACCTGGCGCGCTGGCTGACCGACCGCAAGAATCCGCTATTGGCGCGAGTGACCGTCAACCGCATCTGGCAGGAATACTTCGGTCTTGGAATCGTCGAAACAGAGAACGATTTCGGGACCCAGGGCTCGCCGCCGACTCATCCGGAGCTGCTTGACTGGCTCGCGGTCGAGTTCATGGACCGCGCGTGGAGCCGCAAGGCAGTCCACCGGCTGATTCTCAATTCAGCCGTCTACCGCCAGTCCTCGAAGACGCGGCCGGACCTCGAGGAGACCGACCCCCGCAACCGGCTGCTGGCGCGTCAGAATCGCCTTCGCCTCGACTCTGAGATCGTTCGTGACGTCGGCCTGAGCGTCAGCGGTCTTTTCGAACCGACGATTGGAGGCCCCGGCGTCTATCCTCCTCAGCCCGAGAAAGCGATGCTAGGCAGCCAGGTCGAGAAGACCTGGACGCCTTCGGGCGGTAAGGATCGTTACCGCCGCGGGATGTACACGTTCTTCTGGCGGGTCACGCCGCATCCGGCGCTCATGGTCTTCGATCGTCCCGACTCGAACATCGCCTGTACACGCCGCACACGTTCGAACACCCCACTGCAGGCATTGACGCTGCTCAACGACGCGGCCTTCCACGAGTTCTATCAGGCCTTTGCGGGCCGTCTGGTCGCCATCCCGCCTGAAGAACGGATCGCGAGCGCCTTCGAGCTGTCGGTCTCTAGGACTCCAGGATCGCATGAGGCGGAGGTGATCCAGAGCTTATTGGCGCAGGAGAGAGACGCCCTCCAAACAAGACCCGAAGAAGCTCAACTGCTCGCCTCCGACAACTCGGAGGACGAGGCGATCGAGCTGGCCGCCTGGACAGCTATCGCCCGTGTCCTGCTGAACACCGACGAATTCATCACCCGCGAGTGAATCCAATGAACCTCGAGACCTACAGACTGCTCGCCCGCACTCGCCGCCAGTTCTTCCACGACTGCGGAGTGGGCGTCGGCAGGATCGCGCTTGCCTCGCTGCTAGCTGAATCGTTGCCCGCCGCGAAGACCTCCGGAGTCAACCCCATGCCGCCGCGACGGCCGCACTTCGAGCCCAAGGCGCAGAGCGTCATCTACCTCTTCATGGCCGGCGCGCCGAGTCAGCTTGATCTCTTCGAAGACAAACCCAAGCTCAACGAGCTCGACGGCCAAACTCCGCCCGCGTCCCTGACGGATGGCAAGCGCTTCGCCTTCATGGAGAACATGGGCGAGGCCAAGCTCTTTGGCTCTCCCTGGAAGTTCAAATCCTACGGCCGGAGCGGCACGCGAGTTTCAGAGCTCATCCCCCGTATCGGCTCGGTGATGGACGACATAGCCGTAATCAAGTCGATGCGGACAGAGAATTTTAATCACGCACCGGCGAAGATCTTCGCCCACACCGGCTCGGTGATCGCCGGCCGCCCCAGCATGGGAGCTTGGTTGACGTACGGGCTTGGCAGCGAGGCGACCGATCTGCCGGCCTTTGTGGTGCTGCAGAGCGGTCCGCGCGGTCCGCGTAACGGCCCGATCATTTGGGGCAGCGGCTTCTTACCGTCAACCTACCAAGCAACGCCGTTTATGCCCGGCCCGGAGCCGATCTTCAACCTCAAGAGCCAGCCCGGGGTGACCCATGAGCGCCAGGGGCGCGCCCTCGAAGCGATCCGCAAGCTCAACGAAATGCGCCTGGATGAGACCGGCGACCGCGAGATCGCCACGCGCATCGCTTCCTATGAGATGGCTTACCGCATGCAAACCGGCGGGACAGAGCTGACGGACCTTTCGAAAGAGTCCGAAGCGACGCTCGAGATGTACGGCGCGAAGCCGGGGGAGGCCTCGTTTGCGGGCAACTGCCTTCTGGCGCGGCGGCTGGTCGAGCGCGGAGTGCGTTGCGTTCAGCTCTACCACACCGAGTGGGACCACCATCAGAATCTGGTAAAGGGCCTGGAAAAGTCCGCCACGGAGGTCGACCAACCCTCAGCGGCGCTAATCCGCGATCTCAAGCAGCGCGGCTTGCTCGACCAGACGCTGGTCGTATGGGGCGGCGAGTTCGGCCGCACGCCGATGGCCGAAGGAGGTATGGAGACCATCGGCCGCAATCATCACATCGACGCGTACTGTACATGGTTGGCCGGTGGTGGAGTCAAGGGCGGTCAGACAATCGGCGAGACCGACGAGCTCGGTTTCAACACCGTCGCGGACGAGGTGCACGTCCACGACTTGCACGCCACGATCCTGCACCTGATGGGGCTCGATCACACGAAGCTGACTTTCAGGTTTCAGGGGCGGGATTTCCGCCTGACCGACGTGGCCGGCCGGCTGATTGAGAAACTGCTGGCGTAGCCGCGAGGCTTATCAATCGGCGGCGTCGCGAGGATCTTGAGCGCAACGCGACGGCCGAGCTTGAGATCCTCGGCCTTCCAGACCTCACCCACACCGCCCTCGCCAAGCTTCTCGAGGACCTTGTAGTGGCTAATAGTGCGGCCGACCAAGATACGTCGATTTTACCCCTGGGAAGGCTTGACTTTCTTAGCTGGTGAAAACAAGCGCTCACTTGAACTACCCGACGTGAGCCTTCAGAAACCCCTTCCAGAGCGCTCTAAGGCCCTGTTCATAGGGCTCTGGGTGATTTCAGCCGGTCGCTCGGTCAGCGTGAAACAGTTTTTCAGTATCTATCGGGCGGACGGCTGCGATGCACGCTCCAACCCCAAGGTGAAGCGGCCATCGTCTCAGAGAGCATGGGACAGCCGGGTTTGAGGGCTCTCGCCAGCTATCCCCGGGAGTCTTTCTTCGCACCTGGGGTCAAGGACCAACCAACACTTCGAATGCCCAAAATTTGAGAGTCCGACTATCCGAAGCTGCGCGACCCCTGAGCATGTTCGACCGGCAGTCCCATCTATAAAACAATTCAAGCCTTCGATGTTTTGCCACGGTGTTATGCTGTCTAGATAGGGCAGCACGGCAAACGACTGTCGAGCTTCCGCCTACGACCAAAATCCGTACAAAAAAGGAGACGCCGGAGTGGCACGTAAAACAGTTCGTTTCAATTCTTCTGGGATCAGTGAGTTGCCCAATCAGCAGCCTGTCGTCTACAAAATCCTCACTGACGCCGGCAAGAACAATTACACAGGGGTCGCAAAACGCGGCCGAGTCCAGGAGCGCCTCCAGGACCACTTGGGCACTGGAAACGACCGCATTCCAGGCGCAAAGGTCGTGATCGAGCAGGTGGCCAGCATCTCTGAAGCAAGGGCCAAAGAACAGCGGATCATCTCTCGGGCCCAGCCAAAGTACAACAAACAGGGAAAGTAAGGTTGGCGCCAGCTCTTCCCTGGCGAAGCTTTCAAGAGATTTGAAGTCTGTTCGGGACGCACTCGCGGCTCCGGCTCGGGAAGTCGCGGGTCCTCGCTAACAGCGGTCATTTCCAGGGTTCTGAGCGTCTTTCGGTGGCTGCGCGGCCAACGTGAAAAATCATCGTCAGTGGCTACTCTGTGGGTGGCTCGATTGCCCGCTCTGCATCGATTTCGTTGAGCGGCGAGCGGTCGAGATGGAACCGAGTGACTATGAGATTTTTCACGCCATGTTCCAGCGGACCGTCGCTAAGTCATTGTTGCGTTGAGCGTTAGGCTATTCGCGGTCACGGAACTCTTCGTACCAGTTCTGGACAATGTGGATGGCGGCGTCTCGCTCCGGCCCGCTTTCCGTGGCTACGTCCTCTACCGTGACTAAGCGACTGTCGGCAGCTACGTCGTAGGTCCATGCCGCGCCGCGCAAGTTCGGCTCCGAGAACAGGCGTTCCGCTCTGCCAACCTCAATCTCCGAGTCCACGGCCACCTCCACGGCGACCAGTGTGTCTCCCTCGACATAGAACAGCTCGCGTCCGTCCGGGCCCCAGCGAGGCTGACAGCCTCCGTTTTCGGAAACTTGGCGCCGTCGCGCTCGGGCGTTCAGTTCCCGTACGTAGACTTCATTGGCGCCCGACTCGTCTGAGCAGTAGGCCGCGAGACCGCTGGCAGAAATCTGAGCCCAGCGTTCGTTGAACTGTGTCTCCGTCAAGACTCTTCTAGCCCCGGTGCCGCCGAAGTCGATCAGATGCAAATCTAGCTTTCCGGTCTGTGGGCTCCTCGCGCTGTAGATGAGACTCGATCCATCGGGCGACCAGTCTGAATCCGCCTCCGACTCCGGCGTGTCTACGAGGGCTTCTGCATTGCCGGTCCCGTCAGCCCGGCGGACGAAAAGATCGCCCGCCCCGCTACGCCCCGAGCGAAACGCTACCCTCTCGCCGTCGGGCGACCAAGCCGGGCTGCCCTCCATGCTCGGATGGAACGTCAGCCTCTGGGTGACTGCACGACCAACCTCGTGTAGCCAGATGTCCGCAGAGGTGGCCTCGTCTTCCTGCCCGGCCACCGCGACTCGCCGGCCATCGGGTGATAGGGCCGGATTGTCTATCTTGATTTGCGGCCGGCCGATCTCGCCCAGCCTGGCACCTGCCCGATCTCGCCAGACTAGCTGTTGCTGCCCTCCTCCCAAAACTTCAACCGCGACAAGCGACCCATCGGCCGCCAGGCTGTGGTCGCCCATGCCCTCCGCCACGAGAAAGGCGTCGCCAGTTGGCTCGAGTTTTTCGAATGAGAAGGGTAGGGCCCAAACCCCCCTTCCGTATGGGGATCGTTGAAAGAGGATGTGCCCGGTTCTCGAATAGACTGGCCTCGCTCCTTCGACAACCTTAACCGTTTGGTGCGTGTCGAGATTCCTGAAGTAAATATCCCGACTCATGCCCGAGCCGACAGTGAACATTAGGCCACGGGCAGCTGTGTCCGACGGTAAGAAGTAGGGCTGTTGGTTCGCAATTCCCTGAGTGCCTCGCACCGGTTCGAAAAGCGGCCGGGCCTCGCCGCCCGTGCAAAAACCTCGAAAAGCGCCACCGGCCCCGGGCCCCAGCTGAACACGATCGTCTCGCCGTCCGGGCTCCACGTCCCTCCTTGCCAAGTGGAGTGAACCCCAAGCGTGAGACAGTCGAAATCGGGACAGGTTACGATTCACCGCAAAACGCTTGCCTTCTTCGCTGTATCGTCGCACGCTGGTCCTAGCCGGGGAAGCGGAAGCGGGCTCTGCTGGAGAGCAACCCGCCAAGGAATACCCGGCCGCAAACTCATCAAGACGATGAGCGCCGGGGGCGGCCGCCAAGGTCGCTCCCGGCTTCTCCAACGCCGGCGATGTCTCCCTGCCCGCCCAGGGCCCATCGGATTGATAGATTTGCCTATGCCTCTCAAAACTCATACTTCGGATTCCTCGCTGCTGTTGCCGCCGGCCGCGCCAGCGCTTCAAACTCCGCCGGCGGACGATATCCCAACGCCGAATGCAGCCGGCGTTGGTTGTAGATCTCATCAATGAACTCGCCGATCGATGCGCGCGCCTCGTCAAGCGTGCGATAACGCTGCAACCAAACCTCCTCCGCCTTCAACGTCTTCATGAAACTCTCCGCCCGCGCGTTGTCGTAGGGGTTGCCGCGGCGGCTCATCGAGATGATCGCGCCGTGCTGCTCCAGCAGCTCGACATAGGCGCTCGAAGCGTACTGTACGCCTTGGTCGGAATGATGCATCCACCCCGCGGCAGGGCGTCTGAGCTCGAGCGCATCGCGCAACGCCCCTACAGCCAGCTCAGCTTTGAGCGTCGTCCCCAGCCGCCAGCCGACCACGCGTCGCGAGTAGGCGTCCAACACCACGGCGAGGTAGACGAACGCCTCGCGCAAGCGAATGTAGGTGATATCGGATTGCCACAACTGATCGACGCCGTCCACATTCAGGTGCGCCGCTAGATTCGGATAAACAGGTAAGAAGTGGTTCGAATCCGTTGTTAGCACGAAGCGCCGCTTGAGTACCGCCAGCAAGTTGTCCTTACGCATCATCCGCAGGACCTTTTTGTGATTGACGAGGAAGCCTTGGCGGCGCAGCTCGGCCGTCATGCGGCGGTAGCCGTAACGACGATTCTCGAGCGAAATCCGCTGCATGCGGTCACGCAATTCCATGTCGCACTCGGCGGGCGACGACACGGCGAGCCGGCGATAGAACCCGGCGCGATTCACGCGTCCGAGCTCGCAGGCGTGTTCGACGCTGAGCGAGCCTTTGGCGCTGATCTGCTCGACGATGGAGTAGATCCGCTCGCGCCACCGGCGTCGTTGGTCGGGGCTGCGAGGTTCAAGGCGCGAAAGGCTTGTCCGAAAAAATCGAGCTCTGCGGCTTGTTTGCCGAGCAGTCGTTCGAGCTCTGCGATGCGTTCGTCGCGCGGATCGCGAGGGATCTTGGGCGGCGCCGAGCGGCCGGGTTTCGGCCGGCCTCGCCGCCGGCTCAAGCCGTTGACGCCTTCCTGGCGATAGGC
This sequence comes from Bryobacterales bacterium, assembly GCA_965247515.1. Classification (GTDB taxonomy): domain Bacteria; phylum Acidobacteriota; class Terriglobia; order Bryobacterales; family UBA6623. The sequence goes on from OZ252029.1 coordinate 6,629,984, forward strand.
GTCCCGCCAGCGGTACAGCAGGCTGCGCTTGACGTCCAACTCGCGGCTTAGCGCTGTGCCGCTCTGGCCGGCTAGGAGCCGCCTGGCGGCGGCTTCCTTGAACTCCACCGTGAACTCCCGCGGCTTGCGCGGCTTGAGACTTTCCATCCTGGACTCCTTTCCATTCGCTGAAATTCGTCCCAAATTTCAATGTCTCATTTTTAGGGTTCACTCCAAAGTGGAGCCCGCCGGTAGTTCGCACACAACCAGCGGCGTCTCGCCGGCAACCGCGACCTTCTTCAACTGACCGTCGGACGCGAATCCGACGTAACGGTTGTCGGGAGACCAGAAGGGGCCGAGCCAGGCACCGTCAGTCCCCTCCAATTTGTATGACCCTTCGCTATCGATCGGCCTGATCCACAGCGAGCCGGGGCCTTCGTCGGAAACGTAGACGATCCACCGTCCATCCGGCGATATGGCGGCTCTCATGTAGTCGGTCTCCAGTAGCGAGCGAGGCGTAAAGGAGAACCGGCGTACCGGGCGCTGTTCCACCGGCTCGGTGAAATGAACAAAGGCGAGTAAGGTCAGCGCGGCTGCAAGGAGACCGGCGACCATCCAGGGGAGTTTGAGCGTGCGCGCGGCGGAGCGTCCGTCTATGGGGGTGCTGGGCGGCTGTGCCGTCAGCAGCGTCCGCGAGCCGCGAGAGTTCATCGGGCGGGCCATTGTGCGGAGGTCAATCAACAAGTCGCCGGCGCTCTGGTAGCGGTCCTCGGCCTCCTTGGCCAGGGCTTTGCCGACATAGTCCTCTAGCTGCATCGGCACACCCGTTCGTAGAGCCGTGATGGGCTCCGGCTCCTCGTTGAGGATCGAGTACATCACCGCCTTGTCGTAGTCGCCCTTGAACGGCTTCTGGCCCGTGACCATCTCGTAGAGCACGACGCCCAGAGACCAGATGTCGGTGCGGTGGTCGACGCCGGAGCCTTGGGTTTGCTCCGGGCTCATGTAGGCAATGGTCCCAACGGTGGTATCGAGCTGAGTGAGTTTCGAGCCTTCGGTCAGTAGGGCAAGGCCGAAATCGAGGATCTTCACTCGCGCATCCGGCGTGATCAAGACGTTGCCAGGCTTGATGTCACGATGGACGATTCCCTTAGCGTGCGCCGCTTGCAGGCCCTCCGCAATTTGGCGAGCAATGTCTAGCGCCTCCTGAAGCGGTAGAGGTCCCTTCTCGATCCGCTGTTCGAGCGTCTCGCCTTCGATGTACTCCAGCGCCAGGAACGTCTTGCCGTCGGCTTCGTCGATCTCATGGATCGTTGTGACGTTCGGATGGCTCAACGCCGCCGCAGCCTGAGCTTCACGGTGGAAACGCTTGCGGGCTTCCTCGTCTCGTAGCAGGTGCGAAGCAAGCAGCTTGAGAGCGACGTCACGGTGCAGCTTCGTGTCCTCGGCTTTCCACACATCGCCCATGCCCCCGGAGCCGAGCTTCTCCAGGATCTTGTAATGACTGACGGTCTGCCCAAGCAAGATGCGTCGATTCTAGCGCTCAGGGGCCTTGATGCGTTTACCTAGTGAAAACAAGCGTTCCAATGAACTACCTATTCGGGGCCTCCCAAACCCCCGCCTAGAGCGCGTAAAGGCCATCCAGTCAATGCTTTGGCGCATTTAAACCTCTGGAATCTTCGCTGGTAAATTAATTTACAACATCAATACTCAAACGGCTCCGAGACGCCTCGAAGATGGGCAATTGCGAGTTGTCGCGCCTTTCTCGACACCAGGAAGCTCGGCAAGACTCCAGCTTGAAGACGAGGGGGGAGTGGGGATGATCCCTGGCAGTTTGGAATGGGTTAGGTCTCTACTTGGGCTACTTCAATGTTGAATTGAGGATCTCTAGAACCTTGGGGATTACTCCCCCCACATCCCCACTCCCCCGGTGAACGTGGCGGACGTCAAGGGTTTCTCCAGCCGTCTCCAGCTCGAAGCAACCGCGATCTTCTGTCATGTGTGCCGTGACCCTGCTCTCGGGCTCCTTGCTACAGGTTCCTGACGTCAACGCCTCCCCACGTCACGTTGAGGTACTCGGCGACGAGCCGGCGGTGACAGTGGTGTGGTTTGTCTTCGCTACAGAGCAGGCAGCCGCCATCGAGCTGGCCGGGATCGAGTTCGTCCTCGATCCGGCGTTCCGCCATCAAGCGACGGAAGGCGACCTCGTAGTCCTCCCAAGAACCCTTGCGCTTCCTGTAGGCGTCAAGAATGGCTTGCGTCGGCGCCAAGATGGGGACATGGACGTAGTCGATCCCGACGATCTCCTAAAGGAAATACGCAAGATCCTCCTTCTTTGCAAACGCGGAGAGCTGCGACCTGTTGTTCAGCCGCGCGTCAACAAGCCTGCGGACGCCTGCATCCTTGAGTTTCGTGAAGAACTCGCGGGCGCTCTTTTTCGTGAATCCGATCGTGAAAATCGTCATGCCTGGGAAGCGTCTGTTGCTTGCAGTCTAGCCGACATGTCCTCGCTGAGGTACTGCAACTGCCATCAGGTTGTGTCCAAGAAAACGCGTTCCGTTACCGCTTGCCACGAAAGCGCCGTCCCCTTGCTCTCCGGCTCCGTGACGGCCCGTTCATGATGACTTCGCCCCTCCGGCGCCCAAGTCATCTGAGGGCGGTCACTCCGGCTTCGAGCAGCGGGAGCGGCTGTCGATCGCGCGGGGCCACTGACGGAGATCAGACCCCGCGAAAGGGGCGGAGGAGAACAACCATGAAGGCACGAAAGAAGAGTTGGACAGAAAGAGCAAGTCAACGCGACTGCCAGGCGGGAGCAATCGGCCATCGGAAGCAAGGCGCATTCGTGGTGATCGCGGTGCACGCCGGACAACCGATCATCGGCTGGAGGTGTCGCGCATGTGCGGGCGTAGTGTGCCCAGAAGAGCTACCAGCATACGCGCGATCCGGAATGTGCTGGGAGTGCGTCGCAAGCCAGCCATAGCTTGGAGCCCTGAGCGAGCCGAGCGTAGAGGCCGGTCGAGGCGACATTGCACTGAATCGAGCGTCAGATATCGCAGGTTGCGATAACCGTTCGCGCGATCACCGACTGAAGGCCCGCCTATGGCGGTGAGGGTGGGATTCGAGCCCCGCCCCCATTGCAAGTTACTGATATCGAGTGGGATAGAACCTATCTGGTGGCCTTTCAGTCACTTGCAAAATTCTATCCAATCTGTCTGATCCCCTTGATTCTCCCTGTTCGTTGCCTGAGTTAGACACCAAACCGACACCAACGCTGTCTCTGAGCCTCAACCTCGCGGCCAGAACGGACGTGGGAAGAACCGCGCCGAGACATGGCGCCACCCTATCAATCGGCTGACCAGCATCTGGTGTTTTTGGCAACTTCACTTGGCCCACTTCGGCGGTTTATTTTGGCCCCCCTGTAAACGGGCCTCTAAGTCATTGATTTCTGGTCACCTCCTTTCGTTTTTGGGGACGTGGTCCGGAGCGGAGCCCGAAGGGCGAAGCGCAGGACGATGTCCCCAAAAACGAGCGCCCTCCTTGCTACCGCCCTCGCTTCTTCTTCGCCAGCGCCCTACGAAAGCGGTAGGACTCCTCGCCCGTCTCGATGATGTGAGCGCGGTCGGTAATGCGATCCAACAGCGCCTTACATAGCCGTGTGTTCGGGATCACCTTCGTCCACTCCGAGAACGGCAGGTTGGTCGTTAGCATTAGCGCCGCCTTCTCCGCGCGATCAGCGATGACTTGGAACAGGAACTCCGCTCCCACCTCCGCCAGCGGCACGTAACCCACTTCGTCGATCGCAATCAGCTCGTAGCGGGACCAGCGTGCGAGCACTCGACTCAGCTGCATTTGCTGCTTGGCTTCGACGAGTTCGTTGACCAGCGCCGACGCCGTGGTGAAGCGCACCCGCCGTTTCTGCAGGCAGGCCGCCACGCACAGGCCCGTCATCAGGTGGGTCTTGCCCGTGCCGCAATCGCCGAGAAACAGGATCGGTTCCGAACTCTCGATGTAGCCGCCTTCGGCCAACTCGGTTAGCTGCGGGGCCGAGACCGCCTTCGTCTCGGAGAAGTCGAACTCCTCGAGCGTCTTCATGCGAGGCAGCCGCGCTTCGCGTAAGCGACGATCCACCGTACGTCGCTCGCGCTCTTCCAACTCCGCGCTTAGCAGCGCTTCGAGATAGCCGACCGGCGTTTGTCTCTCGCGTATGGCTTGTTTGGCCAACGTCTCGAATTGCGCGCCCACAGTCGGCAGCCGCAGCAGCTTGCACTGTTGTTGGATGGCCTGCGCCGCCAGGCTTTCGTTGGGGGCGCTGGATTTGCGGGCGCTCATTGCACCGCCTCCGCCGCCAGCAACTGATCGTAGTTCGTCAGCGTCGGCAAGGGCCGCTCAAAGCGTTCCAGCTCCGGCGCCACCAGCGGCGGCTGAGCTAGCCGTTCGAGGCACTGCGAGGTCAGCAAGTAACGCACCGCCGCCTGATCGCAGCAGCCGCACTCGAGCGCTTTCTCGATCGCCTCGCTCAGCTTGTCCCAACCGTGGCGTTTGCCCTCTTGCAACAGCTCGATCATCTGTTGCGTCCCCGCTTGCTTGTCATGGCGCTGGATCAACTTCGCCCATAACGTGTCGTAGCTCGCCGGCCAACGCCCGGCTTGGCGCCATTGTTCCAGCGGCGTCGAGCCCGCCAGCGCTCCCGGCTTGTGGGCCAATACGTCGAGGTAATGCTCCAAATTAAAGATCTTCTGCTGCCGAGAGTAGCTGCGCTCATGTCGCGCGATGCGACGACCTTCGTGCCAGACCTCGACCGACTCGGCGTAGATCTTCGCCTGCGCCCTGGTTCCCGGACGCAGCGGCGTCGAGTAGAAGTTCGTGCGCACCTTGACGCAGCCTGTCGCGTCAACCTTCGGGAAGCTCGACACTTCGATTTCAAAGCCTTCCGCCGCCAACCCCAACAACCGCTCGCGCTCGATCAGCATCCCCTCGCCGACCGTCTGGGCACGCCCGGCGACTGTGCGCGCTTCGTCGGTGCGACAATCTTCCAGGAGCTTGCTGTTGAGCTCATCCAGCGTCGCGGCTTCAGGCAGCGGCACCGGGGTGGTTGCGCCGATAGCGGCCCACTTCGCCTTCCACGCCCCCTTTCTCGTTGCCTTTGCCCGGTGTGCAGAACTCGGAGGCGAAGCGCCAATGCGAACGAAAAGCCACGAAGCGCGCCGTCTCCTCGCGTCGCGCGCCGCGCAGAATCCGCTTCACCGCCGAAGAGAGATTATCGTACCTCAATGTCCGAAACACCCCGCCAAAGTAGGCCAAGGCCAGCTCGTGCGCTTCCAGAAACGCCTGCTGCGTCGCGCGCCGATAGGCGCGATGAAAGGCCGCGCCGCTCGCCATCGAGCGCATCGTGAACACTTGCAGCTTCACGCGCTCGCCGTCCATCTCGGCCCACGACTCGTACCAGTCCACCTGCGCTTCTTGGCCCCAGTCGTAGCTTTGCGGCACGAACGTCTCGCGCTTCTCCAATCCCAACTCACGCTTGCGCTCTTGAACGTACTGCCGCACCGTGCGCTCGGCCACTTCGCAACTGGTTTCCTCCCGTATCCGGTTCCAGATACGGTGCGCCGTGTGACGCTGCTTACGCGGCGCCTTGCGGTCCTCTTTGAGAATGCGGTCGATGAACCCCACCGCCGGCGCCAGCTTGGCGCGCCGTCGCGCCGGCTTCTTGCGCGGCGGCGGCAGCGCGCTGGCTACCGCCTCGCGCACCATCCGCCGGTGCACGCCCAGCTTGCGCGCCACCCCCTTGATCGTCCCCACGCCGAATTCGTACTCGCGTCGAATCTCTTCGAATAGTTCCACTTTGCTCCTCCAGTCCAATTCGTTCCTCCGTTGCGGGCGATTCCCGCAAACAGAGTATCCGTTGATTGTTCTAGGGGGGCCAAATCAGGGCGCCGAAATGGGCCAATTCAGAATGCCAAACTCATCTGGAGCCCGAATCACTTCGGACAGTCCGTAGCGATGGCCTGGGTGTACTCGGCGGCAAACGGCGTCCTCTGCGTGAGCATCTCGTTGCAACGCGTCGGATGGCGAGCCGCTGTTCGCGCAACTTTGCTTTCAGCGCCGCACTGGCCTATCCAGGCTCGCGAGCGGTACCGTGACGACCTAGTCCGCAGACCCTGAGTTCGCCGTATAACACCGTCGGAGCAAGGGCAATGTCGTCACGCGCCCGGCCGCTAGAGTGAGCTTCGCTAAGATGTCGTGAACTAATTTCGTGTCGAACAAGCGACCGCTTGGAACCGCTCGAAGCCCCTTGAACAGGGTTTCAGAGCCATCTGAGGCTGTTCGGCAACTTTGTGGCCGCCTGCCTATCCAGGCTCGCGAGCGGTACCGTGACGACCTAGTCCGCAGACCCTGAGTTCGCGTATAACACCGTCGGAGCAAGGGCAATGTTCACGCGCCCGGCCGCTAGAGTGAGCTTCGCTAAGATGTCGTGAACTAATTTCGTGTCGAACAAGCGACCGCTTGGAACCGCTCGAAGCCCCTTGAACAGGGTTTCAGAGCCATCTGGGCAGCGGTTTGTGGGCCTGTCCACCGGGAGCTTGCGACACCGCTTGTTTTCGCTAGGTCTCGGTGATCGAGGCCATTTCGGCGGTTCGCAGCGCTGGGGCCCCTTAGCAGCCTGTGGTGGAAGTCGCACATTGAAACAAGAGCCGATAAACTTGTTCTAGGGCAATGGGACAGCGCAAGCGACGCGAGCGGCAGAGAGACCTATGGGTCGTCGCCTCGGAGTTACCCAAGGGCGGCGGGCATCCGTTCTATCTGCGGCTCAGCGAGCTGCTTGACGAGCACGGGTTCGACCCCTTCGTCGAAGGCGAGTGCGAGCAGTTCTACGCGCCCAGCTTGGGACGACCGTCGCTCACGCCGGGCATCTATTTCCGCAGTTTGCTGATCGGCTACTTCGAAGGCATTGACTCGGAGCGCGGCGTCGCTTGGCGCATCGCCGACTCGCTGTCGCTGCGGCGATTCCTGGCGATCGAGCTCGACGAGGACGCGCCGGATCATTCGACGATCTCGCGCACGCGGCGGCTGATCGACATCGAGACACATCGCGCGGTGTTCAGCTGGGCGCTGCGGTTGCTGGCCGGCGAAGGCTTGTTGGCGGGCTCAACGATCGGCGTCGACGCGACGACGCTGGAAGCCAACGCGGCGATGCGCTCGCTGGTGCGTCGCGACACGGACGAAGGATATGAAGAGTATTTGACCCGATTAGCGGTTGAATCGGGAATCGAAACGCCGACGCGCGAGCAGTTGGCCAAGATCGATAAGAAGCGCAAGAACAAGGCCTCGAACAAGGATTGGAAGCATCCCTACGACCCCGACGCCAAGGTCACGAAGATGAAGGACGGCCGCACACACATGGCGCACAAGGCCGAGCACGCCGTGGATTTGGAGACGGGCGCGGTGGTGGCGGTCACGCTGCAAGCGGCCGACGAAGGCGATACGACGACGATCATCGAGACGCTGATCGAGGCGGCCGAGCAGTTGGAAGCGGCGGGTGAAACGGTCGAAGAGCTGAGCGAAGTGGTGGCGGACAAGGGCTATCATTCGAACGCCGTGCTGACGGATTTTGGCGAGCTGGACGTACGCAGTTACGTGAGCGAGCCGCAGCGCGGGCGACGCAAATGGGGCGGCCGGACGCGACAACGCGATGCGGTGTACGGCAATCGGCGACGGATCAAAGGCAAGCGCGGCAAGCGTCTGATGAAGTTGCGGGCGGAGAAGTTTGAGCGCAGTTTCGCGCACTGTTACGAGACGGGCGGGATGCGGCGAGCGCACTTGAAAGGACGAGAAAATGTTTTAAAGAGGCTGCTGATTCAGGTGGGAGCGTTCAATTTGTCGATAGCGATGAGGGGCAAACTGGGCGCGGGCACGCCGCGCGGGCTGGCGGACGCGAGGAAAAGGACAAAAGTGTCGGTTTTGGGGCTTGCATTCGCGGCTTGGGCGGCCTTGGGGCGGTTGTGCGGGGCCCTGGGGGCGGTTTTCGGGAGGTTCCGGGCGAGGGTGCGAGATTCAGCCGGCGCGCCGCTGGCCACGCCGATGCTTCTCGCGGCCTGAAAACAGGGTATTCTGCCACGGGCTGTTAGTGCTGCCCACTCCTGCCCGGCGATCCCGCTCTCAGGTGTACAATTCAACGGCATGGTGGGCCGCGGAGCCAGCCGTGAGGCGGCCTGAGGAGGCAAAGAGTTGGCCGATGGGTAGACAACATCTATTGACGCTAGCCGGCGTCGTCATTGTCACAGTAAGTCTGAATGCCGCGCCTAAAACGGGCGTCGATCGAACGATCGAGCACGAGAATCGGACGCGCGAGTATCGGCTATACGTGCCGTCCAGCCTTGATCGGGAGAAGCCCGTGCCGCTGGTTTTCGCGCTGCACGGCGGGGGTGGAAATGCGGCCCGCGAAGAAGCGCGTGTCGCTTATAACGAGTACGCGGAGCGCGATGGCTGGATTGTCGTCTACCCCACCGGAGTAGACGGTCACTGGAACGATCTCCGCGGATACGAGGGTTTTGTCAGCCACCGCGAGGATGTCGACGACGTCGGGTTGATCGAAACGCTACTCGAGGAGCTGAGCGCTGAGTACTCGATCGATGAGAAACGCGTTTTCGTGACGGGCGGGTCCAATGGTGGGCTCTTGTCCCACACGCTTGCCGCCAGGCTGGCCGACCGCATCGCGGCCATCGCTCCCATCGTGGGGTCGATGGCGAGACCGGTCGCTGAGGAGTTTCGGCCCACGCGTCCGGTGTCGGTGCTGATGATCAACGACAAAGGCGATCCGCGGGTGTTGTGGGACGGAGGTGCGGGCGGACGGGCCAACTTTGTCTCCATGCCGGAGACCATCGCGAGATGGAAGCGCGCGAACAGCTGCGGCCCCGACCAGACTGTCTCCGCCGAAGCGATTCCCGGCGAGGCCAACGACGCCTGCGTCAGCCATACGGTGTGGAGCGGTTGCGCGGGCGGCGTCAACTTGGAGCTCTACGTGGTGGAAGCCAACCTTCATGGACACCCGAAAGCCCTACTCGATAAGAAGAATGGGCGGCGTGTCTACGAAGTGATCTGGGACTTCTTCGGGCGGAGCGGCCGGAAGTAGCGAGCATGAGCCCCGATAGCCCACCGCCTCCTTGGCACAACGTGCCGGGCTGCCAACGGACATCGACCGGATCATGCAGGGAGCGCTCAATGCTGGCTTTGTGAAATCGGGGCTATTGGTAGGCGAGTAGAATGGGTCCTGGATTCAGCGCTATGAGTACGAAGCTTGTTTGGGGACTCGTTGCTATCGGCTTGAGTGTCGCCGCGATTGCTCAGGACACTCCCCCGTGGTCGCCCAACCCAAAGGTCGTAGAGGAGCAGGGTAAACGGAGGACGGAGTTCAACTTCGACGAGTCGAAGGTCCCGGCGTACGCTTTGCCCAATCCGCTGAAGACACGCGACGGGGCTGCGGTGATTTCGGCCGCGATGTGGGATTCGAAGCGGCGTGGCGAGTTGCTGGAGCTGTTCCGGGATCAAGTTTACGGGCGGCGGCCGGAGACAAAGTACTCGGTGTCGTTTCGGCAGAAGTCGGAGGTGACCGATGTGTTCGAAGGTTCGGCGACGGGGCGCAGCATGGTCGCACAGGTCACGATCGGGGCGCGACATTTCGATTTCCCATTCGTAGTGTTCATTCCGAACCAGGCGTCGGGCAGGGTCCCCGCGGTGGTGCACATCAACAATCGCTACTTCGTTCCGTTAGAGACGGTGCTGGACAAACATGATCCGTTTTGGGCTGTGCGAACAATGATCCAGCGCGGGTACGCGACTGCTTCGTTCCACACGTCGAATGTAGACCCGGACAGAAAGGACGGATATGCTGACGGAATTCCCTCGTTCTTTGCGGACGGAAAACCGCCGAAGGACGATGCGTGGCGGGCCCTCTCGGCTTGGGGGTGGGGCGCGAGCCGCGTGCTCGACTACCTGGAGACACTAGAGGCAATTGATGCGAAGCGGGTGGCGGTGAGCGGGCATTCGCGCGGGGGGAAGGCATCGCTTTGGGCGGCAAGCGAGGATACGCGGTTCGCGATGGCCTATAGCAATAACTCGGGTTGCGGGGGAGCGGCGTTGTCGCGGCGGCGGTACGGTGAGACGGTTGGGCGCATAAACGCTTCGTTCCCGCACTGGTTCTGCAGGAACTTCTGGAAATACGGCGGTCGGGAGGATGAGCTGCCGGTAGACCAGCACGAGTTGATCGCATTGATCGCTCCGCGCGCCGTCTACGTTGCCAGCGCGGATGAGGACCTCTGGGCGGATCCGAAGGGTGAGTATGCGTCGCTGGTGGCGGCGTCACCGGTATTCAAGTTGCACGGGAAGCAGGCGATTGCGGATCCTGAGATGCCTGCGCTGGGACAGCCGAGGCACGTGGGGAGTACTGGCTATAACATTCGGACGGGCGGTCATGGCCTCGGTGATGAGAACTGGGGGCGCTTCCTCGACTTTGCCGATTCGCATCTGAAGCACTAACGGGACGACGCCAAGGGTCCGGCGATCGGCCTCAAGATCCAGCTCGCGGGCGCGTAGATACTGTAAATAAATTTCACGCTGCCCCAATCACCCTTAGAAACCGCTCGAAACGCTTTAAACAGGGCCCTAGAGCGCTCCAGGCAGGGGTTTTGGAGGCTCTTGGCGGGTAGTTCATGACAACGCTTGTTTTCACTAGGTATCCGAGTCAAGGCCGCTGGCGGTAAAATCGACGCATCTTGATTGGGCAGACGATCAGTCACTACAAGATCCTGGAACACATTGGCTCCGGTGGAATGGGGGAAGTGTGGAAGGCGGAGGACCTAAAACTCAGCCGGCAGGTCGCGCTGAAGTTCCTCGCCTCGCATCTGGTCTCCGATCCAGAGATCCATAAGAGATTCGAACGTGAGGCCAAAGCCTCAGCGGCGCTAAACCACCCGAACATCTGCACCGTCTACGAGATCGACGAAGCGGGCGGCAAGAGCTTCCTGGCGATGGAACTTGTCCAGGGCGAGTCGTTGGAGGCTCGCATCGAGAAAGGCCCGCTACCGCTCCCGGATGCTCTCGATATAGCACGACAGATCGCCGAGGGGTTACAAGAGGCACACACGGCTGGAGTTGTCCATCGCGACATTAAGCCGGGGAATCTCTTGATCACGCCGGACGGGCGGGCGAAGATCCTCGACTTCGGCCTCGCTCTGCTGACCGAGGGGTCGAAGCTTACGAAGCTCGACACAACGGTTGGAACGGTCGCCTACATGTCTCCCGAGCAAGCGGAGGGAGCCGAAGTCGATCACCGCACTGACATTTGGGCGCTCGGTTGCGTGCTGTATGAAATGGTTGCGGGCGTGCGCCCGTTCAAGGGGCAATACGATCAGGCGCTGCTCTACGAGATCGTCAATCAGGAACCCGAACCCCTGACTGGCATCCGCAGCGGGGTACCGATGGAGCTGGAGTTCATCGTTGGCAAGTGCTTGGCGAAGGACAGTGCGGACCGCTATGACCATATCTCGGAGTTGGCCAAGGATCTGGGTTCGCTGGGAGAAAAGCTCAAGTCCGGCCGATCCGCAGTTTTGCCTGCCGCTACGAGCACTACGGCCCGTTCTAGCGCCGAGGCTGCGGGTAAGGGTTTTCCGGCGCTCCGGCGGAAACTACGGCTGGCGTGGGCTCTTTGTGCGGTTTCATCGCTAGTAGCACTGGTCGCTGTCTCGTCGCGATACTTTGCAGCACGGCCGCAGTCACACTCCTGGCGCGTGCTCCCGCTGACCGCTTATCCAGGCGAAGAAGAATCCCCCGCGCTGTCGTGGGACGGAGAGCGGGTCGCCTTCACCTGGGACGGCGAGGAAAAGGGCAATACCGACGTCTACGTTCGACTTGTCGAGGGAGGCAGCCCGATTCGGCTCACCGATGACCCGGCGCAGGACTCCCTGCCGACTTGGTCTCCGAGCGGCAGACGAATCGCCTTCGTAGGCGGCAAAGCCGTCTATGTCATACCCTCCCTAGGCGGCGAAGAAAGAAGGTTGACGAGCTTCGACGAACAGCCGGGTTCGTTGAGCTGGCATCCCAGCAAGGACGTCATTCTGACTTCAATCGCTAGCGGCGTTCAAGCGATTGACATCTCCACGGGCCAGGTCCGCCCAATCACTTCGCCCGAGCCCCCGTACTCAGACGGCTACGTCAGGGTCTCTCATGACGGGCGGATGCTCACATTCGTCCGAGGGCCCAACAACTTTAGCCAGGCGATCTACTCCGCTGAGATGGACGAGGATCTGATCCTTTCTTCTGAGAAGCGCTTGAAGGACGTTTTCTGGTGCAGAGGCTTGGCCTGGCTGGGCGACAGCGAGCGGTTGGTCTATTCGGCTCGCGAAGGAAGCCGACAACTACTGTGGAGCCTGGATGTCCGACGAGCGGAGGCAGAGGTTATTGGCGTCGACTCGGACGGCGCTTGGCGCGCTTCGGTTGCGCCGGTGACGAACCAACTCGTGTACTCGAAGCGCGTTGAGACGATTGATACATGGGAGCTGGCCGGCCCCGGCCCTGCCGGACCGCCGGTGGAGAAATATTTGACGCCACGGCCGTTGATCGTTTCGAGCTACAGCGACTTCATGGCCCACTTTTCCGCGGATACCGGTAGCATTGGGTTCACCTCCACCAGAACCGGCTATCAAGAGATTTGGCGAGCCAAGTCGGACGGTACAGGAGCAATCCGGCTCACGAATCTCAAAGCCCACACGGGCAGCTCTCACTGGTCTCCCGACGGCACGACGATCGTTTTCGACTTGGCTCAACGGGGCGGCAAGTTCAACATCTTCACTCTCGGCGCCGACGGCGGGGCTCCCAAAAGGCTGACAGATGACGCATCGAACGAGACCGCTCCCTCGTACACGCCCGACGGAGCGTGGGTCGTATTTTCCAGTGACCGCAGCGGCGAGGGGCAAATCTGGAAGAAGCCGCCAGGCGGCGGCGAAGCCGTACAGGTCACGAGAAGCGGCGGCCGGACTGCGGTTGTATCCTCCGACGGGTCGCGAGTCTTCTACCGGAACGGAAGTGAAATCTGGCAGGTTCCGATCGACGGCGGCGACGAAACGCTGGTCTTGACCGACCCTGCCGGACCTTTACACCATGCAACCGCCGGCGACAGCCTTTACTATCTGCGCGAGGGCGTGGATAGAGGCCCTCTTCGGCTCTCGGTGTTGCGCTTGAAGTCCGGCGAGACCTTCGATCTCTGGAACTTGCCGAGCGGAAAATATTTCACAGGCGGCAATTCGATGTCGGTATCGCCGGACGAGAGCCGAATCATTTTTCAACTGGCGGAGATGACACGTATGGACTTGATGCTCGTCGAGGGCCTGAAATAGCGCGTCGGCCTACTCGAGAGTCGTCGGGGGGAGGAAGTCACTCCCCTCAAGCGTCTCATTGTCCAAAATTGGGCTTAGAGTTCGCGATCGTGACGAGGACTAAGCAACTCAAAACAGACGGGTTAGCATCAATTCGCTCCTTTGATGTTGGGAAATCTCGTTGTACCGAGGAATCCGGCGTACGCGCTCCGGCGAGTACAATCTGATTGAATCCGGTCTGACGCGCTCGCGAGCCAGTGGTCGGTTCCGGTCGCAAAGGCGCGGCGCGAGCATGATGAGAAGGAATTCAGTTCGTCGACTAATCCAAGGATGATCAAAGCCGACATCGTCTCGCAGGTTGTCAGCCGCAGCGGCCTGAGTCAAACCCAGGCCGAGATGGCTGTCGAAACGGTTATTGAAACGATGAAGCGCGCCATGGAGCAAGGGGAGCGCATCGAGCTACGCGGCTTCGGCGTGTTCAGTGTCCATCCCCGCAAGACGGGCATTGGCCGCAACCCCCGCACCGGAGAAGAGGTGCGCATCCCTCCCGCCAAGGCGGTTCGCTTTAAGCCCGGCAAGGATCTGCAATCGCTCTGAAGTAGCGCGCCTCTGGTTCAGGCTTGCGCGTTACAATCGACCGCGACGATGGTCGGCAGCACTATCAGCCACTACAAGATCCTGGAGAAGCTCGGCCAGGGCGGCATGAGTCATGCGCCCTTCGAGTGCTGGGGACCCCCCGTTTGCGGGAAAGGGGTGGCACCCTACGGGTACTCGGGACCCCTCGAGCGCGAAAAAGGGATTCGTTGTCAAGGGGCCGGGCGGTCCGAGGCTCATGCTGAGGCCTGAACCTGGCCCAACGACAACAGGTGCCTACCACCTAGTTCAGCGCAGTAATATGAAACCAACGAAAAAAAGGATGGCACCGTTCACGAGCCAGCCGATCAGGCAAACCCCGACAGCACGCCCGGTGCTGGTATAGTCAAGCGCCTGGCGTACGGCCACGACGAAGGCGGCGAGCATCCAGACGCCAGCTACAAAGAAGACGAGGCCCGTCAATCCTGGCACAATCCCCAAAATGCGGAGCATTCCCGGAGCTGCGGCGAACCCCGTCGTCCGTAGCAGTTCACCCCAATCAGCATGCGTTTGTGGTGTGGGAAGAATCCGAGTACCAATGAAGTAGGTTAGCCCCGCCCAGAGGAGCCAGCCCAAGAGGGCAGCCACCAGGCCGCCGAACAGGCCCGCTGTACCCTGTTGACCGACAGCACCGATACCGGCCGCTACGCTGGAAAGCGCCACAACCCCCATCGCCTGGCCCATAGCCGTAGTGTCTGCCTCGACTTCTTCGTAGATGTGAACATCGAGTTTTGCCGCGCCGATCACGCGTTGAGTAAAGGACGTCATGACTTTCGTCTCCAAGAGATTCTAAGGGTACCGCAGCCCACAGCCATGCCAATAGCAACCCACGTTCCAGTACGCACCTGAGGGAAGGAATGCCCCCTTGGTCCTTGGGGACCCCCGTTTGCGCAGAAGGGCATGAGGGGTGGTTGAAAAGCGACGACGCCTGACGCTTAGTCAATCGACGCTCGATCCCGCTTCAGGCGTTGAGTCGGCGCCCCTACGGGTGCTGGGGACCCTCCGATCGCGGAAAAGGGGCGTGGGGGGGTGCTGCAAGCGAGTACGCCCAGGTGCTAGTCGCGATCGTCGAACAGGCAATTCTTCGGGCCTCTGAGCGCTCGTCGACTGACCGCGTTGCCGACTGTCGATAGGCGTTTTCACGCTGAGCCGCGGCGATTCAGCCGTCCGGGCAAAGATGTTGAGAAATAATTTCCCAGCGCGGGATCAAGGGCTCCAAGAGGCTCAAAGCACTGTCTGGAGGGCCTTAGAGTGCTTTGGGCAGGGTTTCTGGGGGCCCTCGGAGGGTAGTTTGTGGCAACGTTTGTTTACGCCACGTAAACGGTCAGCATCGGCTGAGCGGTAAAATCGACGCATCTTGATAGGCAGTACGATCAGCCATTACAAGATCTTCGACAAGCTCGGCGAGGGCGGCATGGGAGTCGTTTATAAGGCCGAGGACACCAGGCTCGACCGCACCGTCGCACTGAAGTTTCTACCTGCCCATCTGTTGGGCGATGTAGAGATCAAGAAGCGGTTTGAGAGAGAAGCGAAGGCTGCCGCAGCTCTCCATCATCCGAACATCTGCCCGGTCCACGAGATCGACGAGGTCGATAGTAAGTCCTTCATCTCGATGGCGTTCATCGAGGGCGAGTCGTTAGACAAGAAGATCGCCAAGGGGCCTCTCAAGTTAGAAGACGCCCTAGATATCGCGAAACAAGTCGCGGACGGTTTAGAAGCCGCCCACGAAAAGGGCATCCACCACCGCGACATCAAACCCGAGAACATCATCGTCGATTCAAAGGGTCGGGTGACGATCATGGACTTCGGTCTCGCGCAGTTGACCGAGGCGAGTCGGCTGACGAAGACCGACCAAACTATGGGCACTGTCTTCTACATGAGTCCAGAGCAGACCGAGGGCTCCGGCACGGATCACCGAACTGATATTTGGTCTCTCGGCGTCGCCCTCTACGAGATGATCGCCGGTCAGAAACCGTTCAAAGGCGACTACGACAAGGCCGTCATGTACTCGATCCTCAACGAGGAGCCGGAGCCGATAACGGGGCTCCGCACCGGTGTTCCGATGGAGGTGGAGTGGATCGTCGGCAAATGCCTCGCCAAGGCCGAAAGCGAGCGGTACCAAGGCGCTGGCGAAGTGCTGGTTGACCTTTCGAAGCAACGTAAGAAAATCGAGTCGGGCCGGTCGGCGGTTCTCAAAGCGGCCGTCGCTCAAGAGACGACTCAGGCGGCGGCGAAACCAAGACCCGCTATGGCACTGCCTCTCACCGCGCTGGGCCTGCTGATCTTGCTCGCGGTCGTTTTTGTTGCGGGCACGCGCTTCAGCGGCGATGCCCCGACGTTTCCAACTTACACGCGCCTGACGTTCCGCCCTGGGACGATCACTTCAGCCCAATTTGCTCCCGATGGCGACACGATCGTCTATAGCGCGGCGTGGGAGGGTGGCCGTCGGGAGCTCTTTACGACACGACCGGGAAGCTCGGAGTCGCGCTCCTTGAACATCCCAAATGTAGACATCCTCGCGATCTCGAAAACCGGTGAAATGGCCCTGGCGTCGCGGCGGCCCCGACATCTGGCTGCTTCTTTTGGAACCCCGAACGCATCCTTTCCCGCCATTTTCTTGCAGGCTTCCTTGGCCGGCGGAGCCCCGCGTGAGGTGTTGAGAGACGTGCTGTTCGCGGACTATGCGCCGGATGGTCAGTTGGGTGTTGCCCGGATGGTTGACCGCCGAGTCCATGTCGAGTTACCCGTCGGGAAGGTGCTCTACTAAACGCCCGATAAAGTCTCTAGTTTTCGGATCTCACCAAGGGACAGCCGGATCGCCTTTTCCGAGCGACCCTTCGGATTCGCGGGCGATTGGCAGATCGCGACGGTCGACCGGGACAGCCGCAAGATCGTCCTCGGCACGCGGACAAGCGTGGACCAGTTAAACTTCGCCTGGTCCCCAGATGGGGATTCAGTCTGGTATGAGGAGGGCCCGCTGGCAGGCAATACGATATACGCCGTGACTCCCACAGGGGACGAGAGCATCGTGCAGCGCAGCCCCGTCACGCTACGGCTGCTCGATGTCTCCGAGGATGGACGGGTGTTGGTGAGCCGTCTCCATTGGACGGCCGCTACTAGCTGCCTGACGCCTGGGCAGAAGGCCGAGCGCGACCTGTCTTGGTTCGATGCGTCGGAAGTGGACGACATGACTTCCGATGGCAAAACGATTCTGATGACGGAGTTCGGCGAGGGAGGCGGGCTTGGACGCTGGGGGGTGTATTTACGCGAGACCACGGGCGAGCCGGCGGTGCGGCTGGGCGATGGCCAAGCGTTTGCCCTATCTCCGGAAAAAAAATGGCGCTAACGATGTCGCTGGGAGCTCCCCCGGAGATAGTGCTGCTACCCACCGGTGCCGGAGAATCGATCCGCATTAGAAATGACGATATAGACAACTACGAGGGGATGGATTGGATGCCCGACGGCCAACAGTTTGTTTTTGCGGGAAGCAAATCAGGCCAAGGCGTACGCTCGTACATCCAAGGTATCGATGGCGGCGAACCCCGGCCCATCACGCCGGAGGGTTACCGCTTTTGGTTGGGCCAAAAGGCGGTCTCCCCGACCGGTGAATGGTTGGCCGCGGAGGCGGCCGGCCCCCCTTCCTTGTTCCCGATAGAGGGCGGCGAAGAGCGAGAGATCCCAGGCGTCGAGCCTGGGGACGATTTCGTCGCGTGGAGCGCCGATGGCCGCTCGATCTTTTTGAAGGGCCTCCCCGAAGTGGCGCAAGGCATCTATCGGGTAGACCTCGTCACGGGGGAGAGATCTCTCTGGAAATCCCTTGCACCTGCCGACACGGTCGGACTGCTCGAAATCTGGTCAGTCCAGATCTCGGACGACGAACAGTCCTACTGTTACACCTACGGGCGACACATCTCGGACCTTTATTTGGTGGAGGGGCTACAGTAGGCTGGCTTCGCAGCTACCGGGGTGGCCGGCCGACCGATACCTTGATGGCAGCGCCGGTCGGACGGCGGACACTGCGTGTTGGCGAGCCTGGTCGAGGGGGGGCTTCGAGCCGCCGTCGATCCACGTAGTCCAAAACTGGCACGAAAGGTTCCGCGATCGCGAATAGACTAACGTATAGAACAGAAAGGGGTTAGGGGTCAATCGCACGATTACTGTCTGGAAATCGCGTTCCCACGAACGATCCCGCAGCCCCCAGGACCGCCGAAAGCGCCCATCGAGCCGTCCGACGCATAGATGTTATTAATTATTTTCACAAGGACCTAACCACCCCTTGAAATCACCCAAACCCGCTTAAACAAAGGCGTAGAGCGCTCTGGAAGGGCTTTTGGAGGCTTCTCCGACGGTCACTCAAGCGAACGTTTGTTTCCGCCACCTATCTGCTGGACGCTAGAATTGGCGACGAAGAGACGTGGAATCAGGTAGTTCGGATACGGTGCGCTTTGGCGTCTTCGAGTTGGATATCGGCAGCGGGGAACTCCGCAAGAGCGGGGTCAAAGTGCGTCTGCAAGAGCAGCCGTTTCAAGTGCTCAAAACGTTGGCTGAGAAGCCCGGCGAGGTTGTAAGCCGGGAGGAACTTCAAGAGCAGCTCTGGTCCGACGAAACGTTCGTTGATTTCGAAGATGGCCTTTCAACAGCGATTCGCAAGGTGCGTAGCGCGCTCGGTGACTCAGCAAGCAACCCACGATTCATCGAAACGCTGCCGAAGCGGGGGTATCGATTCATCGCTCCGGTGGCGAAGCCGCCCGCGGCGGGCGTGGCAGGCCGCAAGCTCTGGTACGCGGGGGCGGCTGCCGCGGCGCTTGTGCTGGGTGTGGCGGGCTCACGGCTCATCGGCCCTTCCGCACCCGAGCCTGAAGCGACGTTTAGCGCTGTCCCGCTCACCAGCTTCGAAGGCCAGGAACAGGACGCCACCTTCTCCCCCGACGGATCTTCCCCCCGCCAGCGAGCAGAGTTTCGCCGCCAACTTCCTGAATTCGCGTCGGTTATGGGATGGATCGGGCGATCGGCGTCTGTCTACAGGTTACTTGTGCGGCAGCGAAACCCCCAACGCATTGAGGATTTCTGTTTGGCGGGCGTCGGGAATCGGCAGCCGTGTGACGCTGGTCTGCTCATCCACTCGATATTCCAATAGACACAGTCGCCCCAACGCCGCCAGCGCGTCCGGCAAGGTGATCGCGTGCGGGTCGTCGTCGGTCGTGCCAAACGCCGCTTGTATCCGCCGTTCCAATTCGCGGCTCAGCTTCAACGCCAGCATGCTGCACAACACATGTCCTCGGGTGCGGCTTTCTTTGCGCACGAAGATCGGCCGCACCTCGAGCAAGCCCGTCTTCAGCTGCCGAAAGTCGCGCTCCACCCGCTGCAGGCTCACGTAATGGTCGTGCACTCTTTGGCCGCTCATGCGCTCGGAGGCGACATCGGTCACGACCACGTAACAGCCCGCCAACTCCAGCGCCTGCTCGATCGCCGCCTGCTGGCGCTCGACGACCAGCGTACGTCCCTGCAAGCGCAACTCGACCAATTCTGTCAGCTTGTGACGCGCCAGCCAGGGCTTGAGCTGGCGCAGTCCGGCCGCGGGCTCGCAACGGGAAGAGGCCGTGACTTTCTGGTTGCGTCGGTCGAGCTTGCCTCCCAGCTTGGCCAGCTTGTCCTCGAGCCGCTGCCGTTGCCGTTTGGCTTCGGACGCGTTGAGGCGCAGCACATAGCGCACGCCGTCGGCTTCGACCTCGCAGACTTGTTCAGCGAACAGCTCCAGTTGCAGCACCCCTTCGCTCAAGCGCCGCCGAATCTGGGGATCGGTCAGCGCCGTGATGTAGCGCAGCCCGGCCTCCCCCAGCGCCTGCTTGCCCTTGCTCTTGACCATCCCGCGGTCGCCGACGAAGACCAACTCCTCGACTCCGAACTGCTCTTTGACGATGCGGATCTGATCCGGCACGGTCGTCGGATCGTTGCGGTTGCCGGCAAACACCCGCACCGCCAGCGGCTCGCCCTGGTCATCGGCCAGCAGTCCGATCACAATTTGCTTCTTGCCGCGCTTGCCGTCGCGATTGTAGCCGTACTCGCCCAACGCGTTGTGCAGGCCTTCGAAGTACGAGCTGGTGACGTCGTAGAGCAGCAAGCTGGGCGGGGCTCCGCGGCGCTCGAGGTAGTGGCGGTATAGCGCTTGCTCGATCTTCACTTGGCGGGCGCTCAGATCATCGAGGGCGGCGTAGAGGTCGTCTTCGTCGAAGGCGCCCAGACCCAGCACTTCTGCGACGGCCTGATCGGCGGCCCAGCGCACGGCCGAGAGCCGCGATCCTTGGTGGGCCAGGCGCGCCAGCACCAGGAACAAGGCGAGTTTGGCGGCCCGCGTTCGACCCAGCGCGGCGGTCAGGCCCAGCTCATCGGCGAGTTGCTTGAGCGCGAAGAGCAGGCCAAAGACGGGGCCGCAGACGGGAGTGGCGGGAAGCTGATCGAACTCGCCGCGGAGGGCGCGCCGGAGGGCCTCGACGCGGACGGGGCGCCAGCAGGAGAGGTTGGCGAGGGTGCGTTTTTTGACTCTGCCGTTTTGGCGGAAGGATTCGCGCAGCAAGACGGCGGGCGGCGAGTTGCGATTGGGGACGGACTCAACATACATGGGTATATTATATCACAAACAACACAATGAATAAACGATACAATAGCATAATACATGGGTACATTAAAAACGCCCCCCAAACGTGTTAAAGCCAAGCAAGCCAAGCAGTTAGCCCGTCAAACGAGCCTTCCGCTGGGGGGAAGATCCGACCGACGGCAACCAGGTCGCCTTCACTTGGAACGGCCCGAATCAGGACAACTTCGACATCTACGTCCAGGTGGTGGGTTCGGCTTCCCCGCCGCTGCGGCTCACCAGTGATCCAGCTACTGATGTTGCACCCGCCTGGTCGCCCGACGGCCGGCGGATCGCCTTCGTCCGTGCTGTTGGGGAACGCAACGCGGTTCACCTGATTTCGCCCTTGGGCGGCCCTGATCGAGAGCTGGCCGAATTTGACTTCGGCTATTTTTATGTGAGCCGGTTCCCGACACTTGCCTGGCTTTCGGATGCCGACTCGCTACTGGTCGCGGGGAACGAGTCGCCCAATGAGCCTGCCGCTATCTACTCGCTTTCGGCCGCTACCGGCGAAAAAGTCCGCCTGACGTCGCCCACGGCCGGTTCCTTGGGCGATCAGCGTGCGGCCGTTTCCCCCGACGGGAACACGGTGGCTTTCGTCCGCTACGCTTCCCCCGCCGCGCCGGCTCAAATCCACTTGATGCCTTCTCAGGGCGGGGAACCGAAGCTGCTGGCCAGGCATAGGTCTATTCAAGGAGTGACCTGGCTGCCCCATGGCCGCGAGATTGTCTTCTCCTCGGGATCGTATGCCCAGAGCCAAACACGCCGGCTCTGGAGGATCGCGGTGGGGGGCGGCGACCCGAGGTTGCTGGCCGGCATCGGAGAGAACGCCTCAAAGCCCGTGGTTGCTCCCAACGGAAACAGGCTGGTCTTCGAGCGGTCGGTTTTCGACCCTAACATTTGGCGGTACGAGCTCGAGGGCTCATCAAACCAGCCCCGGAAGTTGATCGCTTCAACCCGAGCCGAACGCTCCGTCCAGCTGTCTCCCGACGGCAAGCGCATCGCTTTCTTCTCCCAGCGCTCCGGCAGCTCCGAAATCTGGCTGGCTGGCAGCGACGGCTCCAACCCCATTCAGTTGACCTCTTTCAGCGGGCCATCGGCCGGAAGCCCGCGTTGGAGCCCTGACGGTCAGAGCATCGCCTTCGACTCGAACTTGCAAGGTAGTTGGGACGTCTATGTAGTGAACGCGCATGGCGGCGCAGCGCAGGTTGTGGCGGTGGGAGAAGGGGAAGAGTCCCGGCCGAGCTGGTCGCGTGACGGCCAATGGATCTACTTCAACTCCGACCGCGGGGGAACTCACCAGATCTATAGGATTCCAGTCCAAGGGGGCGAGCCCGTCCGGGTCAGCCAGGCGGGAGGCTACAACCCGTTTGAGTCGCCCGACGGCCGGTTCGTCTACTACGGGCGGGGGCCGATGGAAGCGGGCTTGTGGAGGATTCCCGCCGAGGGCGGCGACGAAGAGGCCGTACTGCCCGGGCTGGGAGGAGTCGCCGTCGGACGGATCTTCCCCCCAGCGGAAGGCTCGTTTGACGGGCTAACTGCTTGGCTTGCTTGGCTTTAACACGTTTGGGGGCGCTTTTAGTGTACCCATGTATTATGCTATTGTATCGTTTATTCATTGTGTTATTTGTGATATAATATACCCATGTATGTTGAGTCCGTCCCCAATCGCAACTCGCCGCCCGCCGTCTTGCTGCGCTAATCCTTCCGCCAAAACGGCAGAGTCAAAAAACGCACCCTCGCCAACCTCTCCTGCTGGCGCCCCGTCCGCGTCGAGGCCCTCCGGCGCGCCCTCCGCGGCGAGTTCGATCAGCTTCCCGCCACTCCCGTCTGCGGCCCCGTCTTTGGCCTGCTCTTCGCGCTCAAGCAACTCGCCGATGAGCTGGGCCTGACCGCCGCGCTGGGTCGAACGCGGGCCGCCAAACTCGCCTTGTTCCTGGTGCTGGCGCGCCTGGCCCACCAAGGATCGCGGCTCTCGGCCGTGCGCTGGGCCGCCGATCAGGCCGTCGCAGAAGTGCTGGGTCTGGGCGCCTTCGACGAAGACGACCTCTACGCCGCCCTCGATGATCTGAGCGCCCGCCAAGTGAAGATCGAGCAAGCGCTATACCGCCACTACCTCGAGCGCCGCGGAGCCCCGCCCAGCTTGCTGCTCTACGACGTCACCAGCTCGTACTTCGAAGGCCTGCACAACGCGTTGGGCGAGTACGGCTACAATCGCGACGGCAAGCGCGGCAAGAAGCAAATTGTGATCGGACTGCTGGCCGATGACCAGGGCGAGCCGCTGGCGGTGCGGGTGTTTGCCGGCAACCGCAACGATCCGACGACCGTGCCGGATCAGATCCGCATCGTCAAAGAGCAGTTCGGAGTCGAGGAGTTGGTCTTCGTCGGCGACCGCGGGATGGTCAAGAGCAAGGGCAAGCAGGCGCTGGGGGAGGCCGGGCTGCGCTACATCACGGCGCTGACCGATCCCCAGATTCGGCGGCGCTTGAGCGAAGGGGTGCTGCAACTGGAGCTGTTCGCTGAACAAGTCTGCGAGGTCGAAGCCGACGGCGTGCGCTATGTGCTGCGCCTCAACGCGTCCGAAGCCAAACGGCAACGGCAGCGGCTCGAGGACAAGCTGGCCAAGCTGGGAGGCAAGCTCGACCGACGCAACCAGAAAGTCACGGCCTCTTCCCGTTGCGAGCCCGCGGCCGGACTGCGCCAGCTCAAGCCCTGGCTGGCGCGTCACAAGCTGACAGAATTGGTCGAGTTGCGCTTGCAGGGACGTACGCTGGTCGTCGAGCGCCAGCAGGCGGCGATCGAGCAGGCGCTGGAGTTGGCGGGCTGTTACGTGGTCGTGACCGATGTCGCCTCCGAGCGCATGAGCGGCCAAAGAGTGCACGACCATTACGTGAGCCTGCAGCGGGTGGAGCGCGACTTTCGGCAGCTGAAGACGGGCTTGCTCGAGGTGCGGCCGATCTTCGTGCGCAAAGAAAGCCGCACCCGAGGACATGTGTTGTGCAGCATGCTGGCGTTGAAGCTGAGCCGCGAATTGGAACGGCGGATACAAGCGGCGTTTGGCACGACCGACGACGACCCGCACGCGATCACCTTGCCGGACGCGCTGGCGGCGTTGGGGCGACTGTGTCTATTGGAATATCGAGTGGATGAGCAGACCAGCGTCACACGGCTGCCGATTCCCGACGCCCGCCAAACAGAAATCCTCAATGCGTTGGGGGTTTCGCTGCCGCACATGTAACCTGTAGACAGACGCCGATCGCCCGATCCATCCCATAACCGACGCGAATTCAGGAAGTTGGCGGCGAAACTCTGCTCGCTGGCGGGGGGAAGATCCGTCGGAAGGGGCCGTTGGGATGTTGTCGAAGGCGGCGTCTACTTTTTGGACGACGCTGAAGCGCCCGAGGCGGGCAGCGGCGTCGTGCTGAAGTTTCTGGACCTCGACACGCGCCAGGCACGGCATGTGGCCGACCTCGAGCAGCCGCCCGCCCAAGGCAGCGCGCCCTTCGACGTGGCCCCGGACGGTAGCTGGTTCGCCTACGCCCAATTAGACCAGAGCGACTCCGACCTCATGCTGGTGGAGGACTTTCGCTAGAGCCGGCTAGCTTCGGGTCGGGGACGAAGACCCGCGCAGGCTACGTTTCGCAAAGTTCCTGCATATTCCTGCATATGCATAAATATGCATAAACTGTTGCAATATCTCGCTCCCACGAACGATCCGCCGCCGCCGGGAACGTCGAAAGCGCCCATTCGAGCCGTCCGACCGATAGATGTTCATAATTATTTTCCCGCTGACCCAACGACCCTTGAAACCGCTCGAAGCCCCATGAATAGGGCCTCAGAGCGCTCTGGCAAGGGTTTTGAGAGCCGCTCGGACCATCGTTCGTGGCAACGTTTGTTATCGTCACCTAACCGGTGTCAAGGTCCTGAGCGCTAAAATCGACGCAGTTTGGTCGGCCAAACCATCAGCCACTACAAGATCCTCGAGAAGCTCGGCGAGGGCGGTATGGGCGTGGTCTACAAGGCCGAGGACACGAAGCTGCGGCGCACTGTCGCCCTGAAGTTCCTGCCCTCGGAGGCCGTCAAGAACGAAGAGATCAGGGAGCGGTTGCTGCGAGAAGCTCAGGCGGCAGCTTCCCTGGATCACGAGAAGGGAGTCGTCCACTGAGAGGCAAACTGATGAAGAATTGGCTCTCAACAGTAATTGCCTGCGCGCTGTGTTCAGGGCACGCGATTGCTAAAACGGGCAAGCCGAACATCGTGCTGTTTCTCGTCGATGACATGGGATTGATGGACACATCGATCTCGATGTTGACCGATAAAGAAGGCAAGCCCAAACGCCATCCGCTCAACGACTGGTATCGCACTCCAAACATGGAGCGGCTCGCTGCGATGGGCGCTCGGTTCAGCAACTTCTACTCGCACAGCGTCTGCTCGCCGACACGCGTCTCGATCATGACTGGCCAGAACGCAGCCCGCCACCGGACGACCGACTACATCAATCCCTGGCAGAACAATCGCACCTTAGACAACAAAGCATTCCCTCTGGCGGTGTCCCAGCAGGCCGCGCCAGGGTGGAATTGGGCCGGGCTGAAGAAGCGCGATGTGGCTCTGCCTAGGCAGTTGAAGGAGGTCGGTCGGAATGATGCATCCACCCCGCGGCAGGGCGTCTGAGCTCGAGCGCATCGCGCAACGCCCCTACAGCCAGCTCAGCTTTGAGCGTCGTCCCCAGCCGCCAGCCGACCACGCGTCGCGAGTAGGCGTCCAACACCACGGCGAGGTAGACGAACGCCTCGCGCAAGCGAATGTAGGTGATATCGGATTGCCACAACTGATCGACGCCGTCCACATTCAGGTGCGCCGCTAGATTCGGATAAACAGGTAAGAAGTGGTTCGAATCCGTTGTTAGCACGAAGCGCCGCTTGAGTACCGCCAGCAAGTTGTCCTTACGCATCATCCGCAGGACCTTTTTGTGATTGACGAGGAAGCCTTGGCGGCGCAGCTCGGCCGTCACGCGGCGGTAGCCGTAACGACGATTCTCGAGCGAAATCCGCTGCATGCGGTCACGCAATTCCATGTCGCACTCGGCGGGCGACGACACGGCGAGCCGGCGATAGAACCCGGCGCGATTCACGCGTCCGAGCTCGCAGGCGTGTTCGACGCTGAGCGAGCCTTTGGCGCTGATCTGCTCGACGATGGAGTAGATCCGCTCGCGCCACCGGCGTCGTTGGTCGGGGCTGCGAGGTTCAAGGCGCGAAAGGCTTGTCCGAAAAAATCGAGCTCTGCGGCTTGTTTGCCGAGCAGTCGTTCGAGCTCTGCGATGCGTTCGTCGCGCGGATCGCGAGGGATCTTGGGCGGCGCCGAGCGGCCGGGTTTCGGCCGGCCTCGCCGCCGGCTCAAGCCGTTGACGCCTTCCTGGCGATAGGCGTCCCGCCAGCGGTACAGCAGGCTGCGCTTGACGTCCAACTCGCGGCTTAGCGCTGTGCCGCTCTGGCCGGCTAGGAGCCGCCTGGCGGCGGCTTCCTTGAACTCCACCGTGAACTCCCGCGGCTTGCGCGGCTTGAGACTTTCCATCCTGGACTCCTTTCCATTCGCTGAAATTCGTCCCGAATTTCAATGTCTCATTTTTAGGGTTCACTCCACTCCATTCGATCGATGAGACCGCCGTATCGTGATCCGTGAGACGCCGCGCCTCGCCGCCCCGGACCGGGAGTAGGAAAATCTGATTGTGTTCGTCATCGCCACGACGCGCCACAAAGGCAATCTGCCCTCCGTCGGGAGACCATCGAGGGTCAGACTCGCCCCGCTCGCCCCTGGTCAGTTGCCGGGATTCGCCGCCATCGGCCGGTTGCAGCCAGATATGCGAAATGCGCTTATTCTGCTTCCAGTCGGCCTCGCCCAAGACATAGATCAGCGAGCCGTCCGCTGGAGAGAGCCGCGGGCTCGAGACCGCAGGCATCTCGAGCAGATCGACGATCGACATGCCACGCCTTTCCTGTCCAGAAACACCGGCTGCCAAACAAAACCCAACGAGCCAAAGAGACGGCGGGATAAGGTTCTTGATGGTCATTACAACGACTCCTCCTGTCTAAGCTACCTGGCCATAACTTCCCGCCCCCGCCAAGCTTTCCGAGGACTTCTGCGCGACTGCTCTTCAAGCCGATCGCAACGCTGGGATTGTACCGCCTCGCGGGCGTTCCAGTTCGGACTGCGCGATGACTCGTAACAACTCGAACTTGCGACATCTTCCGGCGGCTGCCCCCCCGAGTAGTCACCGGGGTTGAGGACGGCTTGTTCGTTGGCCCACCTATGGATCGAAGCGGCGTTGTGGAGGAGATCGGAGACAATCGCTAAATGTCGAAGGACTCGGGCTGCCGAGCCAGCCAGCGCAAGGCGTTGCGGCGTGGTAGGGCGGCGAGCGTTATGGAGTACTGCAGCTCTCCACGGCGGAACTTGGCCTCCCGATCTGGGTTCCGATGAAACGGCCCGGAATCGAACGTCGCGGGCTCTAAGGAAATCAAGAAACCCTCCTCGACATAAGGCCGATTGAGGAATTCAAGATGAGGGCTGTCTCGCACCGCGCGGGCATCATGAAACCACGAAGCCGTAATGACTCCCTTAATCTCCGGCTGCATCGCAAGCGACGAGAAGATACGTTGATAGCAACGACTAACCTCTTTCTCGAGAACCAGCGCACGATTCCGAGGCTCGATGGCTACGTGGGTAAAGAAAAAGTCACGAAACCCCCCGCTCTGCAAAACCGCGCTAAGAAACCGGAAGCGATCAAGCCTGCGAGCTTTGAGAAACCAGGAGCGCGGAATGCCACTGAGCTCCCAATCGAGCGGCCCGGCAGGCAGACGGCGGCCAGTTGCCATCATGCACGCGGCCACGAACGGCCAGCTGCCCGCCGCCAATGGGGGCTGTACGCGCTTTCTTGGCTCAGCGGTAAGCGCGCGCTCTTTCTCCCACAAAGACTTCACACTTGGGTGAATGGGTCTTGAGGCGATGCGCTCGGCGTAAGACTCGAAAGCCCAGGACAGAATCGTGCGTTCCACTGCATCATCTCGGGCAACAAAGCCGATGTCCAGTAGGGTCCTCTTGAGCTCGAGAACCGACTTCCATGTGACCTCATGTTGGGTAACAGCTTCAACTCGCGGGACGAGATCGTCTCTTGAATACCCCGCCTGGGCTATCGCCTTTTCGACCGAAATCAGGTCGAGCGGAGGCGCCTCGTCAGCCCGGAGCTTCCGCCTGCTCACCATGATATAATTTACCACTTAGACTCGGCGGAGCGCCGCGGTTGAGCCCACGCAATGACCAAGGTAGACTTCTTTCGTCAACTCGAGGAAGTACTGGTCGGAGTTCCCGGCAGCTTGTCTGAGTCCGACTCGCGCGACACCGTTGAGACCTGGTCTTCGCTGGTTGACGTACAGATCGCGAGTCTCGTGCAAGAGACCCTTCGACTCGAACCCGACGCCGAATTATTGGAAGCTGAGACCGTCGGCGATCTGTTAGAAGCAATCGCCGCGAAGGGCGGATTCGAGGATTGAAGTGATACGAGAGATTAAGTTGCGCGCATTGCGATTCTTGAGTCAAACCGGCTGCCTCTCAATTGTGGCGGGCAGCGGTTGGCGGAGGCGTAGGCTGCTTATTCTGTGTTACCACGGCATATCCATCGACGATGAGCATCACTGGAACGGCGGGCTATATATGGCTCTTCATCAGTTTCGAAGCAGGCTTTTACTCTTACAAAGCTGCGACTGCAATGTATTGCCTCTCGGTACGGCCTTGGAGCGGCTCAAAGACGGCTCCTTGCCTCAGCGCAGCGTGGCAATCACGTTTGATGATGGGTTCTTTGACTTCTACTCACAAGCTTACCCTCTTCTCTCCGAGTTCGGTTATCCGGCAACCGTGTATTGGACGACCTATTACGCGGAATACAATCGTCCAATCTTCGACCTAGCCCATTCTTATATGTTATGGAAGAGCGAGGGCCGTAAATTGAGTTGGCCGGCCTTTGCTCTCACTGACGTCACTCTTACTCCGGCCGCGCGCGCCGAAATTGATCAACGGATCAGGGCGCAGGTCGAGCGTGACGGTTGCGATGCCCACCAGAAAGATAAGATCCTCCAGGAGCTGGCGGACCGGCTTGACTTCGATTACGGGGATGCGAGACGACGCCGTCTGTTGCACCTAATGACCCCCGGAGAGGCGTCGGAGTTGGCGACGAAGGGAATTGATATTCAGCTCCACACGCACCGTCATCGCGTTCCGTTGAACAAGACCCTGTTCGATCGTGAAATCGACGACAACCGCAGCCGAATTACCGCAGTGAGTGGGAGACCCGCGGAACATTTCTGCTATCCGTCCGGGTACTACAGATCGGAGTTCCTGCCTTGGCTAAAAACAAACGGGGTTATATCGGGGACGACTTGCGAAACGGATCTCGCGACTCCTACCACGGACTGGCTGTTGCTTCCGCGGTTGCTTGACACTTCGAGCAAGGAAGATGCGGAGATTGAAGCTTGGCTGAGCGGCGTTGCCAGCTTTCTGCCCCATAGACGCGGCGCTGCAGCCAGCGACAAAGTCGAGTAGAGGGGATTCTCGCACTCGGGCGAAAGGCGATGGAGGAGTCGAAGTCATCATTTGTCAAGCTCGATGAGGCGCTGGCGTTGGCCCGAGAAGCAGTGGGCCGGAAGGAACCAGAGCGCGGCGCCGAGTTGCTAGGATGCGCCCTGTCCAGGCGATTGCCGCCATACTCCTTTTTCGCCCGGGCGGGCGCCTTGGTTGAACAGCTGAGCTTGGCTCCTGGTCGGATCAAAAGGAGTTGCCGCATCGCTGTCATCGGCGGTTCCACGACGGCCTTACTGATGCCGATTCTGAAGGCGCTTTGTCTCCGGGACAGCGTTGCCGCCCAGTTCTACGAAGGACCCCACGGGTCGTTTCGGCAGGAGGTTCTGGACCCCGGAAGCGCCCTCGTTCGTTTCAAGCCTGACATCGTTTTTCTGGCGGTTCATTGGCGGGACTTGAATCTGCCGGCGCTGGCAGACAACGAGGAAGAGGCGGTCTCGGGCGCGATCGACGAGTACTTGAACATTTGGCGCGTCGGTTTGCTCAAAGAACAACCTCGAAGATGCGCTCTTGCCGTTCGAAGAGCATTCCGGAATGGTGTTGCGGACCGAAGACTTCGCAAGCTTCAAGGCGAACTGGAAAGATAAGGCAAGTAACTTGCGCGAGATAGCGGACGAGCTGGCGCTGGATCTCGACAGCTTCGTCTTCTTGGACGACAGTCCGTTTGAACGGGAATGGGTTCGTCAGCAACTGCCCAAAGTCTCCGTCGTTGAGCCGGGGGACTCAATTTACGGCTTCGTGGACGCGCTTGACGACGGCCTTTACTTCCACAACTTGACTTTGTCGGAGGAAGATCGCAGCCGCGCCGACCAGTACGGCGCGGAGGCGAGGCGCAAGAGTTTGAAGAGCGCTGCGCAAACTCTCGACGGTTTTCTGTCTGGGCTGCAGCTCGAGGCCTCCGTCGAGGCTATCGAGGCGCGAAACATAGCCCGTGTGACACAGCTCACGAATAAGACGAATCAGTTCAACTTGACGGCTCAGCGTTACACCGAAACTCAGGTTGCCGCTCTAGCTGCTCGGGGCGATGTCTGGTCGGGAGTGTTTCGGCTCCGTGACCGAATGGGCGACTATGGCATCGTCGGTGTGGTTTTAGCGGTCGAAAGCGAAGAGGGGGAAGCCTGGGAGATCGACACTTGGCTGATGAGTTGCCGCGTGCTAGGCCGGCAGATGGAGAACTTTATGTTCGACTGCTTGGCCACGGCCGCTGCTTCCAGTGGCATCCGCCGGCTAGTCGGCGTTTTCCGTCCAACCGGCAAGAACAAGCTCGTCAAGGATCACTTCTCTCAGCTCGGCTTCGTGCTCTCATGCGATTCTGAAACCGAGACTCGCTACGAGCTGGGACTGCCGACGCCAACGAAAGCGCGGTTCATAAGAACAGTCAACGCATAGCCTCTTCGATCATTCGAGACGTCATCTACAGGTCGCATCGACCGCGCGGAGCGTAGGAGGAGCGGCCCCTAAACTAACAGCCTTCACCTCTCACGGCAGGCGCCGAGCCGACGCTAACACGGTCCTGCATATGATAAGTTGGACGATGCGTCGCTTGGACGTTTGGAGATAAGTTTGCGTCAAGTAGTTGAGAGCTTTGCCAGCCGCGCGTTTCAACGATCTATCAATCGTCGCTGGTTCATCGGGCGCGCTAACTCGGCGGAAGATCGGAGTAAGCGACATAGGCTGCTGAGACAATTTCGGAACATTGATGGCAAGATTGACTGTGCGCATCAAGAAAGAGAAATGCTTTTTATGGCGGACGTGCTGCTTTCGGCCGCGCCCGCGGGTGATATGGTCGAATGTGGAACGTTTGATGGGGGAGGGTCCGCCAAACTCAGCTGGCTCGCCGAACTTAGGGACTGCAAGCTCTATCTCTGCGATAGCTTCGCTGGATTGCCGGATACGGGCGCTTCGGATCGTGTGTTTCGTGACTTAAGGAGAGGCATCAAGCGCGAGTTTAGCGAAGGCGAGTACTCAGCACAATTAGACTTAGTGCGGAATAACGTGAACACGCATGGCCGAGTGGCGAACTGTGAGTTCGTCGAGGGATTCTTTTCCGACAGTTTGCCTGCACTTGATGTTCGACCCTCTTTCGTTTTCTCTGACGTCGACCTGATCTCATCAACGCGTGACACCTTGGCTTACCTTTGGCCTAGGATGACACCGGGCGGCTATTTCTTTATACATGACACAAACTTCGTGGAGTTAGTGGAAGGTTTCATGGACCCCACGTTTTGGCGGGATACCCTTAATGAGGATGCGCCAATCCTGTGGGGAGCCGGCTACGGATTGGGTTTTGGGGCCGGGTCGATATCCTACTTAAGGAAGTCAAAGTAACGGCAGCGATTTCCGAGTGGAGGGAGTATCAGATGCCGACTCCGCCGGCTGGCGTGAAGGCCGGATCTCGAGACGGATGCGGTTCTCGTCAACCGACCACACAGCCTTTCACACGATCCCAAAGCAGGCTTTCCCACTCTGGTTCAATGAGTTATGTCCGTCAGGCACGCCACAGTCAGCTGATCGTGAGCTAACCTAGAGTCGGGGCCCGACCCCTCGGCGGGCCGCTGCTCAGGCCGCGCGAGTCCCGAGCGCACTCTTCGCGATTGGCTCAATCAGCCCGACCTCGCAGACGCCTTGCGCGAAGCCCAACGCCGATGCACCGACAAGGCTCTCGGGGAAATCGAAGTCACAGCCCAAATGGCCGCCCACGAATAGCTACGTCAAGCAGCACTTCTTATACTTCAACCCGCTCCCGCAGGGGCACGGCGAGTTCCGTCCAAACCGCGGGCGTCCGCGTTTCCTCTCGCGTCTTAGGGCCTCGGCGCGCTCACTGAGGTTCTGGTTGAAGACCCGAGCCAGCATTCGATAAAGCTGCGGGTGTTTGCGCTCCATCACCCCGGGCCTTTCGAAAAAATACTCCGTCGCGACGGCGAAGAATTCGGCTTCGTTGGTCAATCCGTAGGGGTTGATATCCGAATCCCCATCACGCATCTCGGCCATCTTGCGGCGGACGAGGTTGATCCAGGGACCGATCGCCGCTCGGTCAAGCCCGACTTGGGGCAGGCCGTCAATGGAGCCGTCGGACTTGTCGACCAGGTGCGCGAATTCGTGGATGCCCACGTTGCGCTTATCGCCAAAGTTTCGGAATCCGGCGATCAGGTCGGGCTTCGAGAGGATCATCAGGCGGTTCATGGACCCCGTGCCCACCATGCCGAGCGTGTGCTGTTCGGCCGCGCCATCGAAGGCGAATTCGTTGTCGAAGCGGTCGGGGTAAACAAGCACTTCGTTGATCTGATCCCACTCCCACTCCGGGAAACCGAAGATCGGAATGATCGCACTCGCCGCGGTGAGGACGCGGGTCGTTTCGTCGAGCTTGATCTTGATTCCGGTGATGCGCTTTTCGCCGAGGAAGACTTGAAGCTCGCGCCGAAAGCGTTGCTTGTCCTCAGAATCCAAGGTGCGGGAAAAGATGACTTCGCGTTGGAGGATGGCTTCCCATTCGCCCGGAAAAGGGTCAGCAAGAATGCCGCGCCGGCGCCGCAGTTTGCGGGTTAGCCAGTAGTAAGTGAAGTAGCTGACAAGGGCGGCGCCTGGGATCGAGTGCCAAAAGGAGACCTCGGCGCTGCTGAGAGCGAACGCCACACAGAGGGAGATGACCAGGGCGCCGGCCGTGCCGATCAAGGCGGTGCGGGTCCTGCGACGCTCCCAATCAGTCGAGAGCGGCTGACGCGGGATCTTCACTGAGCGGCGAATCGGTAGAGATGCCCGGACGTACGGACGAAGATTCCGTCGTGGGCGAGGGCGGGAGTGGCAAAGCACTCTTCGCCGAGGGCGCTGGTTTGCAGGATTTGCCAGTCGCGCCCGGCTTCGATCCAGGTGAGTTGGCAGCTGCGGCTGTTCACCAAGACTTTCCCATCGGCGGCGACCGGTGAGGCAAAGTACTCATCAACGGCGTCGCGCAGGCGGCCTTCCTTGAGCAGCGCGCCGGTTTCGAGGTCGAACGCGGAGAGAATGCCGCTGTTGCGCATGAGGTAGACGACGCCTTGGTAGGCCAGTGGAGTCGCCACGCGCGGGACGCCGCGGTCGACGCTCCACAGGACTTCCCCGTCACGGACGGCGATCAGGCGGCTCTCGGGGGACTTCTCGACGAACCACTGTTCGTAGTCATTGCGGCCAAAAACTCCGTCACCGTCATAGTCGGCGAGCGCTCCCCGGATTTCCGGCGCCTCGACGACGCCGCTTCCGTCCTTGTCGAGGTCAGCGACGGTTTTCTCCCAGGTCTTGAGGTTGCCGCGGGCGTTGTCGCCTTGAATGCCGGCGAGGATGACATCGTCGACGACCATGGGGCTGGACTTGGGCTGGTGGGCGAGTCCGCCGACGCGCCAGAGTTTATTGCCCGTTTGGGGGTCGTAGGCGGCGAGCTCGAAGGGCGACATTACGACAGCGGCGTCCCGGTACGCGACCGGCGTTGAGAACGATCCCCCAATGGAAGCGGGGCGGGGGACGCTCCACTTGAGCTCGCCGGTTGTGGCGTCGACGCCGATGATTTCGCCGTTATGGAGTTGCTCGAGCCCGAGGACGAGGACCCCGTTGATCAGCAGCGGCGAGGCGGCGACTCCGTGGGGGCTTGTGAAAGGGCCGAGCGGCCGGCGCCAGAGCTCGCGGCCCTCGACCGTATAGGCGGCGAGGCCGAAGTCGGCGAAAAAGACGTAGAGCGAATGGCCGTCGGTGACGGGCGTTGGGACGGCGGCGTCGTTCACGGGGTTGCGCTTGTCGACGCGTGTGCGCTGGAGCCGGCGGGTCCAGAGCGTTTCGCCGGTGCGGCGGTCGAAGGCGAGGGTGAGCAGGCGTTCGCCCTCATGGGCGGTGAGGAAGAGGCGCTCGCCCCAGAGAACGGCCGAGGATTTGCCGGCTGGGATTTCGCGCTTCCAGATGAAGCCCGCCTCGGGAGTCATTTCCGTCGGCACGGGGATCTCTATAGCGACGCCTGACGCTTGGGCCCCCCGGAAACGGGGCCAGTCGGAAGCGGGGACAACGACGGCGACGGCTAGCAGGACAGTTGCGATGGGTAGCAGGTGCACGATCGGTCTGGTACCCGGGGTGGGACTCGAACCCACACGTCCTTGCGGACAGAGGATTTTAAGTCCTCTGCGTCTGCCATTCCGCCACCCGGGCCTTGGGATTATGATAGCGGGCTAGAGCACGTTCGCCCAGATTGGCGACGACCAGGCGAGCTCGCTGTATTGGGCCACGGCCGCCAAGCCCTCGGAGAAGTCGCGGACGTCGTCGTAGTCAACCTCGCTCACGATTTCGCCATCACGGCTGAGCAGCACGTACCTACAGTTCGGGATCGAGAATCGATACGGAAAGGGGCGGTCGCCCAGAAAGTACGGTACTGATCGGCTAGCGTCGTACAAGCTAAACGCCTCGCTTCGAATCCAGCAGGGTCGGGCGCCCATGACCGCCCATGCGCGGCCTTCGGAGAAATCTCTGGCGACGCCAAACACGGCGGGAATGACGAGCTGTCCGGTCCGGTCAATGTAACCGTAGAGATCGCCAATCCGCACTGCGGCCCGATCATCGTGAAACTCGCCGCCGCCGTCGAACGCCGCCGGAATTTCCGCAGCGCCGCTCAAGTCAATGTAGCCCCACTTGCCGTCGATCTTCACAGGCGCGCGTCCTTCTGAGAAGTCACCGACCTCTTGGAATTGCGGGGAAATTTGCCACTGGCCACCCCGGTCAACAAAGCCGTATCGGTTGCCCTCCGTAGCCCGCGCGAGCCCCTCGTAGAAATAGCCTACTATCGCGGTGCTCTCCAAGACGACTTTCCCAGTGATATCGATGAACCGTTTAACACCTCTGGGCCCTTCCACCAGAAATACGTCTTGATCAGCGCGGGGGTCCTTCTCCGCTGGGCATATGGAGATGTATTCGGCAGCAGTCGAAACGGCGAATGTCGCCGCGAGCAAGCCTGCGAGCTGTGCGCTACGCACGCACTCATCCTCGCACACGATCTCCCTATGCGGGACCAGGGTCTGAGCCCGGCTCCGGAGCCGGCGCTGTGGGCGCCGGAGCTACTCAAGCGTCTGTCGCTCAGTATGAGCGCGAGACGCTTGAGTCACGCCATAACCCGCCCGCACCGCGGCCGGGCTCAAAAGCCCCAAAGAGTGATATTGGCCTTGTTGGCGCCGGACAGAAGCTCGTCGCGGTCGAGGAGGAGGGTTTTGCGCGCCTCTATGGCAAGGGCT
Organism: Bryobacterales bacterium; assembly: GCA_965247515.1. Lineage (GTDB taxonomy): Bacteria > Acidobacteriota > Terriglobia > Bryobacterales > UBA6623. The sequence continues at coordinate 6,665,458 of OZ252029.1, forward strand.
GTGGCGTTGACGCGGGCCATTTTCGTGATCGTGGTTGGGCCGATTACCGGGACGTCGAAGCGCATGTCTTGATTGGGTCTGGCCCGCTTGACCACGGTCAGGGGGCGGCCGTTGCTGAATTCGGCCGCGCGGAGGATGGCGGCGTCGGTGCCTTCCATGGCTTCGACGGCGACGCAGGCGCGTTCGCAGATGACGACGCTTTGGCCGATGTCGAACCCGGCTAAGGCTCCGGCGACTTGGCGGCCGTAGTCGATGTCGGCGAGCTCTTTGGTCGAAGGTTCGCGCGTGGTGTTTGAACCAGGCTTGGCGAGGATTGGCGTGAGGAAGGCCGTCGAGTCGAGCAGCTCGATCCCTTCGTCGGCCAGGATTTGGGCGACGGCGCCGAGCAGCGAGTCGGTGTTTTTCGCGCGGATCGTGTTGAGGAGTTTGAGCAGGCGCCAGTCGGGACGGATGGCCGAGAAAATTTGCTTGTGCTGGACGCGGCCGGCCATTACGGCTTTGTTGACGCCCTGCGACCGGAAGGTTTTGATGAGCTTCGAAAGCTCACCCAGCGAGACCCATGTGCAGGAGTCGACGGCTTGCTCGATCGCCGGGTCGGCTTCTTCGCGGATGGCGACGGCGATGACTTCGTAGCCCTGCTCGCGTGAGGACTCGGCGACCAAGAACGGGAAGCGGCCGCCGCCGGCGATCAGGCCCAGGCGCACGGCGTTACTCGGATTTGGGCCGGTCGACGACGTGGCACGACATCACGGCCTCGGCGCACTTCTTGCCCTCGACGGTTGCGATGGCCTTCATCTTGTAGGCGCCGCCGCGTTGCGCGATTCGCTCGACCTCGAGCCGGAGTTGGTCGCCGGGGACCACCTGACGCCGAAATTTGCAGTTCTCGATCGACGCGAACAGGATGAGCTTTTCCTCGGGTTTCTCAAGACCGTTCATCACCAGAATGGCGCCCATTTGGGCGAGGCTTTCGGCGATTAGGACGCCCGGCATTACCGGATGTTCCGGGAAATGACCTTGGAAAAAACTCTCGTTCGCCGAGACGTTCTTAACACCCACCGCGGAAGTCTCGCTGACCTCGAGGACGCGGTCGACCAGCAGCATGGGGTAGCGGTGCGGAAGCAGCTCGCGGATGCGGTTGATGTCGAGCATGGAGAACCTGCGAGCGGGCGGGGCGCGGGGAAGTGCGATTATACCATTGGCATATGGATCCGGCGCTTGCGTATATGAACGAAAGGCTGCCCGCGATGATCGATTGGATTCGGGGGTTGGTCGAGATCGAGTCGCCGAGTCGCGATCGTGAGGCGGTCAATCGTGCGGTGGAGTATGTGGCCGACTACGTGTCGGGGTTCGCTGACATTCAGCGCTTCCCGCAGGCCGAGTTGGGCGATCACTTGCGGATCGAGTTCAGGCTCCCGCGAGCGACTAAAGATCGCCAAGTCCTGGGGCTCGGGCATCTCGACACGGTGTATCAGCACGGGACTCTCGCGCGGATGCCGTTCAAGCGGGAAGAGGGGCGGTTATGGGGGCCGGGCGTGTTCGACATGAAGTCGGGCGTGGCGTATCTGATCTTCGCGGCGGAGGCGCTGCGGGATCTCGACCTCGGGCCTCATCGCCGCTTCGTTGTGCAGTTGAACTCCGATGAGGAGATCGGAAGTCCAAGCTCACGGCCGCTGACTGAACGAGAGGCGCAGGCGAGCGAGGCGGTCCTGGTGACCGAGGGCAGCGTCGGGCTCGATGGCCGAGTCAAGACAGGGCGCAAGGGCGGCGGGACGTTCGTGATCTCGGCGCATGGGAAGGCGTCTCACTCCGGGTTGGACTTCGAAGCCGGAGCCAGCGCGGTGGTTGAGATCGCCCGCCAGATCGAGCGCGTCGCCGGGTGGACCGACCTCGAGGCGGGCGTCACGGTGAATCCTGGAGTAATTCACGGCGGGACTGTTTCAAACGTTGTGGCCGAGAATGCTTATACCGAAGTTGACGTTCGTGTTCCGAAGCTGGGCCAGGCAGGGCGGCTGGAGGGGCGGTTCCAAGCTATCCAGGCCTTTGACCCGCGAGTCGAGGTCACGGTGGAGGGCGGGCTGCGGCGCCCGCCGATGGAGCGTACCGCCGATGTCGAGAGGCTCTACCGTCTGGCGCAACGGCTTGCGGGCGAACTTGGGGTTGAGCTTGGCGAGGCCCAGGTGGGCGGCGGGTCGGACGGGAACTTTACGGCCGCGATCGGGACGCCGACGCTCGATGGGCTGGGGTCTGTCGGCGAGGGGGCGCATGCGTCGCACGAGAGCATATTGGTCGATCGCATGGCCGACCGCGCGGCGCTGATCGCCAAGTTGGTCGCGGCCTTATAGCTCTGACGTGGCGCGAGCCTCCAGGAGGCTCGCGCCACGTCGCGATCGGCAACAATAATCTTGTGCGACCTCCGCTTTGGGACAAGCTGAAGGAAACGGCCGCCACGCTGCCGGCTGCACCGGGCGTCTACCTCTACAAGAACGAAGCCGGCGAGGTTATCTACGTCGGCAAGGCGAAGAGTCTTCGGGACCGCGTCCGCAGCTACTTCCTCGACGAAAAGCTCGGGGACGCCAAGACCGGCGGAATGCTCTGGGAGGCGCGCGACATTGAGTACATCGCGGTCGCTAATGAGAAGGAAGCGCTCGCGCTCGAGAACAACCTAATCAAACAGCGCCAGCCGCGCTACAACGTCCTGCTGAGGGATGACAAGACTTACCCCTACATCAAGCTCACCAAGGAACAGTTCCCTAGGGTCTACGTGACGCGCCGGTTGAAGAAGGATGGCTCGACGTACTTTGGCCCCTACTTCCCGGGGAACTTGGCGCATCGGCTGGTGCACTTCATTCACCGCCACTTCAAGGTGCCGTCGTGCCGAGTGGACTTGAGGCGCGATCACCCGCGGCCGTGCCTGGAGTTCCACATTCATCGCTGCCTCGGCCCGTGCGTCAAAGGACTGACGACGGACGAGATTTACCAGCAGGCGGTCAGCGATGTTCGAGCGTTTCTCGACGGCCGGCACGGGGACCTGCTCAAGGCGATGAAGGTCCGCATGATGGCCGCGTCGGAGGCCATGGAGTTCGAGCGCGCCGCCAGTTTGCGCGACCTGATTTCGACCGTCGAAGAGCTCAAGGAGCGCCAGCGGGTCGCCTCAGCTGAAGGCAACGATGCCGACATCTACGGTTTCCATGCCGAGCCGCCGCTGGTTGCCGCGAACCTGTTCCACGTGCGAAACGGGCGAGTGGTCGACCGGCGGGAATTCTACTGGGAGGATGTGCAGGTCTTCGATCGCTCGGAGTTCCTGAGCACGTTGCTGACGCAGATCTACCTCGATCAGCAGTACATTCCGTCGCTGATCCACGTGCCGGAGGAGTTTGAGGATCAAGACGTGCTGGCGGAGCTGCTCAGTGAAAAACGCGGCCGCAAGGTGGAGATCACGATGCCCCAGCGCGGGCCGAAGAAGTCGATGCTCGACCTCGCGGTGACGAACGCCCGTCACGCGTTCGAGCAACGCTTCCGGATCATGAAGCCGACGCTCGAGCAGCTCGAGGCGGCTTGGCGTGATGCGTTGAACTTGCCCGACGCCGCGGGAGACGAGCCTTGGCGGGTGGAGTGCTTTGATGTCTCACACATCCAAGGCAGCGACGTTGTGGCTTCGATGGTCGTTTGGCAGGACGGCGGGATGAAGAAGTCGGACTATCGCAAGTTCATCGTGCGGCGGGCCGAGGGCATGGGGCATCTTGGGAACGATGACTTCGCAGCGATGCGCGAGGTTGTCGGGCGGCGTTACGGGAGACTGCGGAAAGATGAAAAAGCTTTCCCGTCGCTGATCCTGATCGACGGCGGGATCGGCCAGTTGCATTCGGCGGCCGCGGCGCTCGACGAGCTTGGGGTGATCAATCAGCCGCTGGCGTCGATCGCAAAGAAGGAAGAGCTGGTCTACGTGCTTGGGCAGGAGGACGATCCAATCCGGCTAGACAGGTTTTCACCGGTTTTGCACGTGATCCAGCGGATTCGGGATGAGGCGCACCGGTTCGCAGTGACGTTCCACCGCAAGCGGCGGAAGACGACGCGGATTCGCACGGCCTTGCTCGACGTGCCGGGGGTGGGGGAGAAGACGGCGCAGAGGTTGCTGAAGTCGTTCGGCAGCGTCAAGCGGGTGAAAGAAAGCTCGTTGGCGCAACTAGCGGAGGTAGTCGGGGCGGCGCAAGCGCAAAGAATTCTGACTCATCTTGCGGTGAACGATTAAGCCGGCCCGTTCGAACTGATTGACGAAACGAAATCGTACTGGATTGAAATCATGCCGAGCGTCAACATTCGAATTGGTGCGGCGTCGCGGGACGCGCTCAAGGCGATCTCACGGGAGGACGGTTGCTCGATTCACCAAGCTGCCGACCGCGCAGTTGAGGTCTATCGGCGGCAGCGAATGCTCGAACAAACCAATCGCGCTTATTCGGCGCTCAAGGCCGACCCGAAGGCCTGGGCTGAGGAACTGGATGAACACGCGACCTGGGATGCCGCGAGCTCGGAATCGGGCAAGACGATCCTCGGGCTCGAGGTTTTCCGCCGGCTCGGTCGCCCGGCGGTCATTCTGTCGCCGACGATCACGATTCGCGACGGGTGGCTTGCGCGACTGGGAGATTTCCTCTAGAGCAGCCCAAGTTGAGTGAGCGCCGACATCAACTCGAGATCACCTTTTCCCGCTCGCCCAATCGAGGTCGATAGTCACCGTACCATGGGCTCGCGGACCAAACTGGGTAACCAGGGACGCCCTTGAGCCCAGCGCCGGTGGCGCGGGGGACGGCCGTTCGCGTGACCCGATGGTCTTCGAGTTTCGCGTCTTTCGTTCGGTTTCGCCTCTGAACAGCCCAGCACCTAGGTAACACTTTTCCCCAACCACATAGGTAACAGTTTAAGGGTTGAACCAAGAGAAGGTTCTTTGCACGAAATCCTTCCCGGAAACGCTCGGGGGGCGCCGGGGGAGCGAGCCCGTAGGGCGAGCGGAGGAGGCGCCCCCCGAGCGTTTCCGCCGCAGTCGGTGCTCCCCCCTGCCCGGCCGCGGGCCCTCGAATAGGCTACGCTCGAGCCAGTCCAGCTCCAGCGGCCCAAACCAGACCGCCCAGCCGTGCTCATGCTCTTCCAGGCCCACCGTCTCGCCCGCCAAGGTCTCGCTGAGAAACAACTGACGCCCCAGCAACCCAATGTCGCCCTTGCTCTGCACTCGCCGCGGCAGCATCCGATCCGGATACTCCAGCTCCGGCAAGCGCTCCGGATACGGCCTCCACGACGGCTGATACACGCTCGCCGGCGTTGCCATCGCTAGCGACTCGTGCGGACGCTCCTGGTTGTAGATCTGCCGAAAACGATCGAAGGCCCGCTGTTGCGCTCGCAAGTTGCGCTCCGGCGGCGTCGCCGTCTCGGCCTTGAGCGTCCGATGCATGCGCTCATGACGCCCGTTTTGCTCAGGGTGTCCGGGGTCGATTCGCTGCAGTTGAATCCCGAGCCGGATCCACCACACGCTGAGCCGCGAAAGCCCCGCCAAGCCCGTCGAGGCGAACGGCGGACCGTTATCGGAAAGGATCCTCGTGGGCAGGCCGTACTCCCGGAAAGTCGCTTCCATCAGCGGCCGCACGTGCGCCGTGTCGCTGCGCGCGACCCTTTGACAACGCAACAGATAGCGGCTCGCCGTATCGGAAATCGTCAGCGGATCGCAGCGTTTGCCGTCGCCGGTTTCGAACCAACCCTTGAAATCGATCGCCCAAACTTGGTTGGGCGCCTTGGCGCTGGTGAGCTTACTGGAAGGCGTGGCGTGGCGCCGGCGCTTACCGGGGTGGGTGAGTCCGTGGCGTTTCAGCAGCGCCCCGATAGTGGAGTGCGCCGGCCAATTGATGTCAGGGTTGGTGCGCTCGAGTCGCGCTTTGAGCTTGTCTTCGCCCCAAGTGGGATAGCGCGCCCGCAAGGCCAGGATCTCTCGCTCGATCTCGGCGGGAAAGGCTTGCGCTTGCCGTTTGGGCGCTTTGGATTGATCGGCCAATCCGGCGACGCCTTGTTGGGCGTAGCGATCGAGCCATTTGTAGCCGGTCTTGCGGCTGACGCCGAAGCGCCGACAGACGGCGGCCATGGCATCCTCCCGGGTTAGAACCTCTTGAACGAATCGCAATCTTTCGTCTTGCACACGGGTCTCCTTCCATCCCAAAACAAAAGTCTTCCTTTTGTTCTAGGATGCCAATGTGTTACCCATGTGATCGGGGAATTGTGTTACCTATCTGCCCGGGCTATACCCCTCACAACCCCGCGACACCGTCGCGGGGCTCAACGGGCGCGTCGGTTCTCGTAGGTTTCCATCGGGTTGCCTTGCTTGTGAATCACGTATGTGCACGCGTCCCTCAGCGCCTCTTGGTCGCGAAGCCGGCGGCGGCTGCCCCCATCGGCCCAGCGGCGGATGCCGGCGGGCTCCGAGTAGTGCTTGCGTAGGAACCAGCTTGCGTTCGTCTTGATGAGCTCGATGATGTGGTCCGGTTCGGAGTCCGCCGCTACGACGGCATGGAGATGGGTCGCCCGGACATGCACCGCCTCGAGCCCCCAGCCTCGATGCGCGCAAGCGTCGATTACCGAGTCGAGGACCAAGCGTCGGCGTTCCGCGTCGAGCTGGTAGGGCGGCTGTACCATCCGCGTCTGGAGATAGGCGACTCGACCGGCGCTTTCGGGAACGTACCGCCCGCCGATCATGTTATCCGGCGCCGTGGTCGACGCCAGCGGTGCGAGGGTCCCGAGAGCGTCGGTGCGAATCTTTGACGTTGCCGGAGACGGCGCCGAGGCGACAACCACGGGCGCCGACGGATCATACAGGCTTGCGGGGTTGCAGCCATCGACCTACGACGTTGCGGTTCGGGCGCGAGGGTTTTCCGAGCAGCGCCAGAGGATTGACCTTTCGTCGAGCCAGGAGCTGGAAATCCGTCTCGGGGTGGGTCCGATCGAGGAAATGATCATCATCGCGGGCGGGCGGCCCGCTGATTCGGCGACACCGAAGGGTCCTCGCCGGAGAATCCGTGTGGGCGGGAACGTCCAACCGGCTAAGCTTCTGCAGCAGGTCCAGCCGATTTATCCTACCGGCGCGCAGCAAGAGGGCGTGGAGGGCACGGTCTTGCTCGAGGCGGTGATCAGCAAGGAAGGCGCGCCAATGGGCCTCAAGGCGGTCAACAGCGTAGTCGACCAACGGCTGGTGGATGCGGCGATCGAGGCCGTGCGCTACTGGCGATACAAACCGACGCTTTTGAACGGGCAGCCGGTTGAGGTTGTGACGACAATGAGCGTGATTTTTCAGCTGCCGTGAGTACCTATCTAGACAATTCCGAGCACCCTGCGTGAGCGGGGTGTCTTCCCATTTGTCCGAGCGACTCACGCAACTGAACATGGAAGACACCCCGCTCACGCTCACGCAGGGTGCTCGGAATTCCCGCCCGGCGGGTCAGATCTTGGGAACGCCATTTCCCCGATGACCGCCCAGACGACTTCGGTCATCGCTACCCACAACCGGATCGCCACCGCCAGCGTAAACCCGGGGCCTTCGCCGACGACTTGCGACAACAATAGCCCCAAGGCGTAGTCGCGGATCCCCATCCCGGCCGGCGCGATCATGGCCAGCGTCCCGGCGAGCCAGGCGACGGCGTAGGAGCTGGCGACGAAGGGCATCGGCTCCCAGGGGACTTCGATCAAGCCTTTGACGAAGATGGCGATTCCGCCGCAGAGGGCGAACCAGCCGACCAGGTACATGCCCCAGATTCCGGCCAGGGCCGACCAGCGGATCCTGAGCTCGGGGTAGGGCTGGCGGAGCTTTTTAGCGATAAAGCCGGCCCAGAAGTTGAGGATCTTCGGGTGGACCACCGCGATGGCTAGGATGGGGAAGACGATGATCGCGACGCGGTGGTATTGGCCGAGCTCGGGCAGGAGCGTGTTGAGCGTCCAGAAGGCCGGAACCATGCAGGCGAGGACGGCCAGGAAGAGGTCGACCATCGTTGCCGCCAGACAGGCCGCCGGGGCGACTCCCCATTCCTTGATGAAATAGACGCGGCTGACGAATTGCCAGATTGCGCCGGGGACGTAGCGGCTCAGCTCGGACTTGCGGTAGACGCGGAAGACGGCTGGATACGGCACACGGCGGCCGAAGCGGTTGATGATGATGTTCCAGCCTAGGGGACGAAACAGGAACCAGCCGGAGCAGAGGATGAACGACGCCGCGATCAGGAGGGGGTCGAGCGTCCAGTCGGCGGCGCGGACTTGCTCCCAGTTGCGGTAGATGGCGCGTCCGACGAAGAAGCTGACAACCGGCGGGACAGATAGCTTGGCGGCGCGGATGAGGATTGCGCGGGCGGTCATGCGTCAAAGGCCGTGCGGTGGATTGAGCCCGGCGCCTGTGGCGGCGGGAAGGAACTAAGCCCAAACGTCTCCTGTGAACAGTGGCCGACCGACGCCCGCGTAACATCCCAACCCGCCGCCACCGGCGCCGGGCTCAATCCCGAAGAGAGCCTGCTAGTCAAGCTGCTCCTCAATGATGTACTGCGAGTCCGCTGAACTTGCCAAATGAGGCGCCGCCCCGAGCTCGGCGACCCAGCCGGCCACAACCAGCGCGATTGCCGCGATGCCGAGCGCCGAGCTGCCAAACGCGGCCAAGTAGAAGAACGGCAGGATGAGCCCCACAACCAAGCTGTCGGGTTGCAATCTCGCGATGAGCAGAGCGATGGCTGGAATCGAGAGGAACAGCAAGAGCGCATGTGTCAGGCACAGAATCGCCATCCAGCCGAACCCATGACTCGGCCTTCCGGCGAAGCGCGTCAGCAGCAGCGCGGTAAAGAAGTCCACGAAACCCTTGAGCAGACGGCTCATCCCGTATTTGGACTGGCCGTGCCGGCGGGCGTGATGCTGGACTTCGATCTCCGTCAGCGGAAAACCCTGGTAGGCAACGAAAAGTGGGATGAAGCGGTGCAGCTCGCCGTAGATTCGCAGCGACCGCGCCGCCTCCCCGCTGAAGAGCTTGAAACCGCAGTTCATATCGTGCAGCTCGAGGCCCGATCCCTTACGCAAGACGAAGTTGAAGATGCGCGAAGCGATGACCTTGTGGGCGGGGTCGTGGCGACTCTTTTTCCAGCCGCAGACGAGCCCGAAGCCCTCTTCGAGCTTTTCGACGAAGCGGGGCATTTCGGCCGGGTCATCCTGCAGGTCGCCGTCCATGGTGAAGATTCGCTCGCCCCGGCAGGCGGCGAAACCGGCCATCAGGGCCGCGGCCTTGCCGAAGTTGCGCCGAAAGCGGATCAGGCGAATCTTGCCGGCGGCGTGGATTTCGCTCAGCGCGTCCCAGGTGCGGTCGACGCTGCCGTCGTCGATGAAAATGATCTCGTATTCGCCGGGACAATAGGCGTCGATCCCGCCGGCAAGCGCCTGAACATCAGCCTCTTCGTTGTGAACCGGGATGACGATGGAGTAGAGCGGGCCCGGCATAAGGGAAAACGCGGGCTAGCCGCACTCGAAACAAGCGTGTATTGTAACAAGTAGGGTCCGTTTCGACGGATCGCCGAAACCCAGACAGCCGGGTTGCGTCTATCTGACATAGGAAACCGCAACTCTCGACGGCTAGAGGAGAAGAAAAGGTGTTGAAACTCGATAAATCCAAACTCGCTCCGCGTACGTTGACCGGCCAGTCCGGCGAATCATCCGTTCCACCGGTGGCGATCGTCCTGCTCGTGCTGATCGCCCTGCTGGTGGGGTCGTCTGTCTACTTGTATCTGGAACTGCGCGCGACCAAGGTCGAAATGGCCGAAAGGTTCCAAGGCTACGACGAGCAGTTTGCTCAGATCGAAGGCGATGTGAACCGCACTTCACGCGACGTGAGCACGCGAGTAGAAGAGGTCAAGGGCATGGTCGCGTCCGCTGAGAAGCAAATCGATGCGAAGGCTCGCGGCGTCGAGCAGCGCGTGCTTGGCAGGACCGAAGAGCTTGAGAAAGACCTTGAGGCGACCAAGAAGCAGCAGCAAGCGGCGCTTTCAGATGTCGGCTCGAAAGTCACCGAGCTGCGCGGAGTGGCCAGCAACACCGATTCGCGCGTCGGCAACCTGACCGGGCGTGTCGACACCGTCAAGAAGGACCTCGAGTCCACGGCCGCCGAGCTCGAGAAGACGATTGCCGAGCTCAAGAGCGTCCGGGGCGACCTGGGCGTGCAGAGCGGCTTGGTCGCGACCAACGGCACGGAATTGGCGGCGCTCAGGCGGCTCGGCGAGCGGAACTTCTACGAGTTCCAGATCAGCAAGGGCAAGAACGCCCAGAAAGTCGGCAAGATTCAGATTCGACTGCGGGACGCGAACGACAAGCGCGGCCGCTACACCATCGATGTGATGGCCGACGACAAGACCATCCAGAAGAAGAACAAGACGCTGTTGGAGCCCGTTCAATTCTACGTGATCGGGGCGCGCGCGCCTTACGAGATCGTGGTGAACAAGGTCGAGAAGAACAGCATCTCGGGCTACCTGGCTACGCCGCTCGACGAGTCGCCGAGGGGCGCCACGGGCGGTGACTAAGCCGCGCGCTTAGTGCGATCATCGGGAAGGACGCGCCAGGGCACGTTCGTTCTTTTCGCTCGGGCGGTAGGGCGCCGACGTGTTAGCGTCGGCGACAACGATCGTTGGGACTAGTTACACGCTGACCGGGAAAGCGTTAAGATACAACCTGGCGGCTTGGAGTGATCGAGTCTTTCGGAGACCGAGCGACCGAGGATCTGTACCACGATCGAAACACGGCACGAGTCCGGCGGTTCTCACCGACGATCAGGGCGGCCACCGCGCGGAAGTTGGACATACTGAACGCAGCGTCCGATCTTGGCGATTTGCGATGCCCGCCGGGCAATCGGCTAGAGAAGCTAACGGGTGACCTTGAAGGCTCGTACAGTATCCGTGTAAACGATCAGTGGCGGATCGTGTTTCGTTGGGAATCTCAGGCGGCCAGGCAAGTCCGATTGCTCGACTATCATGACTAGAGGAGCGTACAAATAATGCTGCCAGAGGGACGAATTCCGAGTCACCCGGGCGAAATCCTTCTGAAGGAATTCCTCGAGCCAATGCGCAAGAGCCAAGTGGAGTTGGCCCGTGAAGTTGGCGTACCGGTTCAGCGGGTCAACGAGATCGTAAGAGGAAAACGCGGCGTAAGCGCTGAAACAGCATGGCTCCTCGCCCGAGCGTTTGGCACGAGCGCTGAGTTTTGGGCCAACCTGCAAACCCAGCACGACCTGGCATTGAGCAGGCCACGAGATCACGTCGCGTAATTCGATTCCGGTTCAGGAGTTTCGAAGACCGGGTTTCAGGACTAGGCTGGACTAGGCTGCGTTCATTGACGCCCCCCCGCACCCTTGCTAGCGTGGGACTAGGCCCGTTCGGGCCGTTCGAATGGATCCCTCCCACATCCGCAATTTTTCGATCATTGCTCACATCGATCACGGCAAGTCGACTTTGGCCGACCGCCTGATCGAGATGACGGGATCGCTTTCCAAGCGTGAGATGACCGAGCAGGTGCTCGACTCGATGGACCTCGAGCGCGAGCGCGGCATCACCATCAAGGCCCAAGCCGTGCGGCTGGACTACAAGGCCGACAACGGCGAGATGTACCGGCTCAACCTGATCGACACCCCAGGGCACGTCGACTTTTCTTACGAGGTCTCGCGCAGTCTAGCCGCCTGCGAGGGCGCTCTGCTGGTCGTCGATGCGGCCCAAGGCGTCGAGGCGCAAACGCTGGCGAACACCTATCTGGCTCTCGACCATGACCTTGAGATCATCCCAGTGCTCAACAAGATCGACCTGCCGGCCGCCGAGCCAGAGCGCGTCAAGGAGCAGATCGAAGGGGCGATCGGCCTCGACACCGAAGACGCGCTGATGATTAGCGCCAAATCCGGGCTAGGCGTCGAAGATGTGCTCGAGGCGGTCATTGCGCGGATCCCCGCACCCAAGGGCGACCCGGAAGCTCCGCTGCGGGCGATGCTGTTTGATTCGTGGTTTGACGCTTACCGCGGCGTGATCTTGCTTGTCCGTGTGATCGACGGCGCGATTCGCAAGGGGATGCGTATCCGTCTTTGGTCGACCGGCAAGACCTACGACGTGGAAGAGCTGGGCTTTCGGACGCCCAAGTCGGTCCCCTGCGAAGAGCTCGAAACAGGCGAAGTCGGCTGGCTTGTCGCCAACATGAAAATCGTCACCGACGCGAAAATCGGCGACACGATCTGCGACGAGTCCAGGCTCCCGGAAGAGCCGCTCGAGGGATACGAAGAAACCAAGCCCATGGTCTTCGCCGGGCTCTACCCCGTGGAGTCGCACCAACACGGCGAGCTCCGTGACGCACTAGAGAAACTCCAGCTCAACGACCGGTCTTTTTTGTTTGAACCAGAAAGCTCCGTAGCGTTGGGATTCGGGTTCCGTTGCGGCTTCTTGGGGCTCCTCCACCTCGAGATCGTTCAGGAGCGACTCGAGCGCGAATTCGACCTCGAACTGATTACGACGGCTCCAGGCGTGCGCTACAAGGTTCACTTGACCGACGGCACGATCATCGACGTCTACAACCCCAGCCGCTGGCCCGAGCCGCAGCAGATCGCCCGAGTGGAAGAGCCGATCTTCGACGTCACGGTGATCACTCGCGACGAGTACCTGGGCGGCATCCTCAAGCTGTTTGAAGACAAGCGCGGCATCCAGAAGAGTTTCGAGTATGTGGCGGCCGATCGTGTCGTGCTGGTCTATCAAGTGCCGCTCAGCGAGATTGTGCTCGACTTCTACGACCGCCTCAAGACGGCCTCACGGGGATATGCGTCGGTCGACTATCACCTGGCCGGGCACGCGGATTCCCCGATGGTCAAGCTCGACATCTTGGTGGCTGGAGAACCGGTGGACGCGCTTTCGGTCATCATTCACTCAGACGTAGCGCACGCACGCGGCAAGGCGTTGATCGCGCGCTTTAGGAAACTGATTCCGCGGCAACAGTTCGAAGTCGCGTTACAGGCGGCCATCGGCAACAAGATCGTCGCCCGCGACAACATCTCGGCGCTTCGCAAAAACGTGATCGCGAAATGCTACGGAGGTGATATCTCGCGCAAACGAAAGCTCATCGACAAGCAGCGCGAAGGCAAACGGAGGATGAAACGTGTAGGGCGAGTGGAGATTCCGCAAGAGGCGTTCTTAGCGGTGCTGAGTGTTGATGCCGACACCTAGCAGGTCCATCTCCATGCCCCAACAGAAACTGCCGGAGAACGGCGTCGTCTCCTACACCGCAACGGTCAAGCCCGAGTGGCTTGACTTCAACAATCACATGAATGTCGCGTACTACACGATGACATTCGACTTGGCGCTTGACGCGTTACATGAAGTGATCGGTTTGACCCATGAATACATCGAACGCGAGCGCCGTTCCACTGTCGCACTCGAAGCGCACATTACCTATCAGCAGGAAGCTTCGCTAGGCGACGAACTGCGCGTTGATACCCGCGTCATCGATTCCGACGGCAAACGCGTGCACGTCTGCCAGGAGATGTATCGGGGCGATCAATTGCTCGCGACCCAAGAAACGCTGTCGATCAGCTTCGATACCGCCGCCAGAAGGTCTTGTATGTTCGACCAGAGCTTCGCCGAACGCCACCAGCAGATGGTCGAGGCCCAGCGCAAGGCGCTTATCCCCAGTTGGACGGGACGCAAAGTTGGGATCCGGCGAAAGTAAGTGTAGTAGACGGTCCCACCTCCCGGCCAATATGCGCTTACAATCATATTGGTTCCACCATTGCGTTTCGCAACTCTAACGCTGGTTCTTGTACTGGGATCCGCCGCGATGCAGGCAGCCGGCGATGGTGAAGAACGGGTTCGCAATGGCCTGCTGGCGCTGTACGATTTCTCGGCCGCGGAAGGCGAGATGGTGCTGGACCGCTCGGGCGTTGGGAGTCCGGTCGACCTTAAAATCAGCGAAAAGTATTTGGACGCCGTCTCGAGGACCGCCGGCTCTCTCGAGCTGCATAGCCCGGGCATCATCCGTGGGCCCTCACGCGCGGCAAAGATTGCCGACGCCATCCGAATTACCGGCGAGGTCACGGTCGAAGTTTGGCTTGAGTCGCCGCCCAACGCATCGGGTCGATTCATCGCGATGGCCCCAAGCAACGGGCAGCGCAACTTCGCCTTCGGCCAGAAGGACGGCCGCTTCGAGCTCATCTTTCGAACGACGAGGACAGGTACATCAGGCGGCGACCCGCTGACGGTCGAGCACACAGCAGACGGAGGTTTGACTCACTTCGTCTACACCCGTGACCGTACCGGCCGGACCCGCGTGTTTCTCAACGGCGAGTTGCGAAAGGAAGTTTTCGGCACAGGCTCTCTTGAAGGTTTCGAGCGCTTTCCCCTCACCTTGGGTAACGAGTCGAGCGCGGACGAACCGTGGCTGGGGACCTTCCATCTCGTCGCCTTCTACGGCCGAGACTTGCTGGCGAGGGAGGTCCTACAGAACTACCAGGCCGGAGCGAATTTCCGCGCCCCCAGTTTGGCCGACTCAGAGGACGCCCCGGCCGGTGAGTTGTTTAAAACCAAGATCGCGCCGCTGCTTTCGGCAAAGTGCCTCGAGTGCCACGACTCCTCGTCCAAGAGCGGCGGCCTGGACCTGTCGAAATACGAGGCGGTGCTAACCGCAGGCAAGGGCACGGTGCTCACGCCCGGCGACGCCGACGCCAGCAAACTCGTCACTTTGGTCGACAGCGAGAAGATGCCGCTCGGGCGGGCTCCTTTGCGTGCTGAAGAAAAGAAGCTCTTACGCGAATGGATCGACGGCGGAGCCGAATGGACGCTCGAGACGCTTGTTAGAGCAAACCCGGAAAGCGAAGAGTCGACGATTGAGTCCTGGGTACAGCGTCTCACCGTGCCCGAATACGTTGCGACCGTTCGCGGCGCTCTGGGCGTCGACATCTCAGCCGAAGCCGCCGAGTTGCTGCCGCCTGACGCCCGCGCGGACGGCTTCAAGAACACTGCTTACAATTTGAATGTTGACCTCCAGCACGTGGCCTCGTACGCGCAGCTGGCGCAACTGATCGTCGGCAAGATCGACGCCGAGGAATTCGCGCGGGGTTTCGGCGAGGCGGAGACGCTAACCGCCGACGCCCTCGAACCGCTGATCGCAAAGATGGGCTCTCACGTTCTGCGCGCGCCGCTGGAGGAAGAAGAGCTGTCGATGTACAAGAGCCTGGCCAGCGCGGTTGCCGATGCCGGCGGCGACTTCCAGGAGGTCGCGAGGTATCTGCTTGAGGCGATGCTGCAGTCTCCGCGCCTGCTCTACCGTATCGAAGGTCAGCGAGGAGACGGTACGGCGTGGCCTGTTGGCGAATACGAGCTGGCGTCTCGTCTGAGCTACATCATCTGGGGCGCCTCGCCTGACGAGGAACTGTTGTCGGCGGCGCATGCCGGCGAGCTGCACGACCCGAAATCCTTCGATGCTCAGGTCGAGCGAATGTTGGCTGATCCGCGCGCGGTCGAGCGCTCGACCCAGTTCATTTCCGAATGGCTCGACTTGGACCGCTTGGCGAACCTGCAGCCGAGCGAAAAGAAGTTTCCGGCCTGGGACGCCAAACTGGCCAAAGACATGCGTGAAGAGACCTTGGCGTTCTTCCGCGAAGTCGCCTGGGAACAACAGCGGCCCCTGGTCGACCTGTTGAACGCACAGTTCACCTACGCCACGCCAGAGCTTGCTAGGCACTACGGAATCGCCCCGCAGGGTCAAGGGTCACAGGGTCAAGGGTTACGACGATACGACCTGTCCGGCACACCGTCGCGCGGCGGATTGCTGACCCACGGCAGCGTCCTCACGATGGGCGGCGACGAAGCCTCGATGGTCACACGGGGGCTGTTCGTTCTCACCGAGCTCCTGCTGAGCGAGGTGGGTAATCCACCTCCCGGACTCGACACGCCGCCGCCTAGCAGCCCCGGGCGTTCCCATCGCGCTATCGCAATGGAGCGGGTCGAAAGCCCAGCCTGCGGGGGCTGCCATTCGAGGTTCGAGCCGCTTGCCTTCGGCCTCGAGAAGTTCGACGGGGTCGGCGCCTATCACGAGAAAGACGAGCATGGGAACGCGCTGCGCGAAGACGGAAAGGTCCTTTTCCCTGGAGCAGGGGAGGCGGTCGAGTACAAGACTTCCGCCGAGCTCATGGACATGCTCGCCGGGAGCGAGCGTGTGCGGCAGGCGATCATCCGCAAGTTGACTCAGTTCGCGCTCGGGCGGCCTCTTGGCGCCGCAGATGAACCTTCGATCGACAGGATCGTTGAGGCCACAAGCGAAGACCGCGGCGCCTACGGGAGCTTGATCACCGCGCTCGTCAAGAGTGATCTGGTACAAACAATGCGCACGGAGCCGGTAGCGCGCGACTAGAGCAATGAGCAAGGCAATGCAGACAAATCGAATCACAAGAAGAACTGCCCTGCGCGGCGCCGGAGGCATCCTGATCGGCCTCCCGCTACTCGAAGAAATGGCGACGGCGGCTACCGCTCCGCCGGTGCGAGCGTTCAACGTGTTCTTCGGGCTTGGAGTGCCATCCCCGCTGCAGCTCGAAGGATACGAGGGAGTCCTTGAGCCCCTAAAGCCGCTTCGTGACAAGCTGCTCATCATGCGCGACGTCGACCAAGTGCGCTGCGACGAGGCGGGAATCAACGCTCACTTCGACGGCTCCAGCGGAGCGTTCACCGCCGAACCGCCGAATGGCGACGCGAAGTCCGGCGGCCCTTCGATCGATCAAGTTGTGCGGCAAGCGCACTACCCCGATGGGCAGCCGGCCGGAGTCGTGCCGACGCTGATCGGGGGAACCTACTTCCGACGCAGCCGAATCAGCCGCTTCGTGCACAGTTACAACCAGGACGGCACGGTCGCGGCACAGATGCAGGAGCGTCCGCGCGATATCTTCGACCGTGTTTTTGGCAAGGTCGTCCTCGCCGACGCCGAGCCAGACGAGCGGCGCGATCGACTTCGCCGAAGCGTGCTCGACTCCATCGTCGGCCAGTACCTGTACTACACCGGCGGCAATTCACCACTCGGCCGGCAGTCGAGGGCTCGCGTCGCCGACCATCTCGACCGCATTCGGGAATTCGAGCAGCGGGCGTTCACACTCAAGCAGACCGATGTCAATGAGCCCCAACTTCCGCCGCGCTCGCGCATCGCGCACGGCGGTTATGCCGACCCAGGCGGCGAGGGCATTGACATGGAGCTCGACGAGCTCGTCACCGATTGGCGGCTGATGGCTGATCTCTACGCTCTGGCGATTGAGCTCGATCGCGTCCGCTTCGGATCCCTGACCTTCCTCGCCGCCGGCGAGCGCCTGAGGATCACCGGAAACTACGAGTACGACGGCCGCAAGATCTTCGAATTCGATGACGAAGGCCAGCGCAACAAGTCGGGTGCGGCAGGTTGCAGCCACGAGTGGTGGCATGACTTCAAGCCCGAGGCTGAGAACGTTCAGCTCCGCGCGCACGCCCACCTGAAGATGCGAGAGGTCGCCTACTTCCTCAAGCGGCTCGATGAAACGATGGAAGCCAACGGCAAGACGATTCTCGAGAACTCGATGATCACGGTCTCGACTGAATCCGGGGACGGCCGGCACGCGGACGTGAAGCGGGAGCTCTCGGGAATTTTTCATGCCATTACTTCAGCCAATGGCCGCTTCAAGACAGGCGAAATCCTCGACATCGGCGCCGAGGGGTTGGACGTCTATAACACCATGCTCGACACGATGGGGGCGTCCACGCGACTCGGCCCGGCGGATCGGCCCATAAGCCCGATCGACGCGATCCGGGCGTAGCGCAGTTCGACATTTTTTCACGGCCCCTCAGGGTGGGCTCGTCAGCTCCCGAAAACGCTCCAGCGCCTGCCGGGCAAGCTCCGTCTCGCCGAGCTGTCGTAGCACGTTTCCGAAGGCATAGTGAAACTTCGCCTCGTCCGGTGCAAGCTCGGTGGCTCGCTGGAGCGAGTTGCGCGCTCGCTGAAGTTGGTCGCCGCGGCGCAGCAGATTTCCCAGTTCGAAGTGCGCCTCCGCGAGCTCCGGGTCGAGGTTGATCGCCTTCCGCAGTGTCGGCTCGGCCTCGTCCAATTCGCCCCGGTCAGACAGCAGCCCGCCCAGATGGACCAGCGGCCAAGGATCTTGCTCGGCTCTGGCGACGGCACGGCGGTAGGCGCTCTCCGCGTCGGCCAGACGCCCCAGCCCTTCGAGGGATTGTCCGGCTCGGTCGTGGGCGGCGGCAAAGGCGGGATCCAAGGCGATCGCCTGATTCGCCGCCTTGAGCGCTTCTTCCAACCATTGAAGGTCGAAGTAGATCCCGGCGAGCCAATGGCGGTAGAGCGGATCGTCTGGGTTCCCCCTAATCAGCCTCTCCACCTCCCGGCGAGCCCAGTGTCGGCGGTCGATGGCGATGTACGCGGTCACCAGTGCGAGACGCTGATAAGCGCTCAAGGCCTCGATCTGATCCGCTTTTCGCCAAGCCGCGGCGGCCTGGTAGTAGCGTTCGTTTTCAAAGTGAGCGAATCCTAGCGCCACAAGCCGAGGAGCGGAACGGGCATCGTCCTGGGCGTGGTCGAAGAGTTGGGCTTCGACCTCGAGCCAGTCCTCCTCGTCGATCGCCAGCCTGAGCTCTTCGGCGGCATCTTCGGAGAGCCCAAGCCGGTCGACATCGATCGCGGGGCTCTCGGCGCCCCACACAGCCGCGCAGGCCGCCAGCGCGGCAATCAGAGGCCTCACAAGCCCAGCTCCCGCCTGGCTTCCTCCGAGGCCGGACCGCTGGGCGCAAGCTCAAGGTACCGCTGGTAAGCGGATTGCGCCGCCTCACGCTCACCTTCCGCGTTCAGCAGAAGTCCCCGCAAGTGATAGAGCCCCGAGAACCCCACCGCGTCGGGGCCGGTCTCGATGGTTTCGAGGGCCAGCCGAGCCGACCCGACGTCCCCTAGCCGGAAACTCGCCAGGCCCACGTGATAGTGCGCCGCGGGGAGGCTGGGATTGATATGAAGTAGCAGTCTCGCGACGCGGCGGACCTCCTCCCAGTTCTGGGCGCCGGAAGCGAGAAGCAGCAAAGGCTCGAACGCCGGTACGAACCAGGGGTCGGCCGCAATCGAGTACGACAACGCCTTCTTCGCACCGTCGAAATCGTTGCGCGCCAGATACAGCCGGCCAAGCTCGAACCACGCCTCCGCAAACGACGGGTCGGCGTCGACAGCCTCGCCGAGCAACGCTTCCGCGGCTGCGAGGTCTGGGGCTTCTAGGGCAGCCGCGAAGGCCCGTCTCGCGGCCTCTGGAGCCGAAACCGTCGTCACACTGAGCGTGTCGCCCTGCCACTTACCCGCTCGATGCAGGACAAGGCCGGGGATTTCGGACCTCAGCGGCAATCGCCGTACCGCTATGGACTGACTCAGATATCCGCGTGCCGAGGCCGCGATCTCACATTCGGTTCCGCGGGTCGATTCAAAGCGGAACCGCCCAAGCTCATCCGCCTCAACTCGTACCGCCTTCTCACCGCACCTGAGCTCAACTTCGACGCGAGCAGGCCGCGAGTCCTCCAGCACGACACGACCCGCGATCTCGGCGCTCAGCAGCCCTGGAAAGACCAGAAGAATGAAGATACGGCTCACGCTGGTAATCTGGACGCATTGTCGCAGACGCCCTACTGGCTGATTCTATCCCTGGCCGCGGCCGCATTGCCCGCCGCAGACCTCTTCGAAGACGCGACCGCCGAAGCGGGTCTGACGTTCCGACATCAAAGCTCTAAGACCGCCAGGAAATACCTGCCCGAGACGATGTCGGGGGGTGTCGCGATCTTCGACGCCAATCAAGACGGCTGGATGGACGTCTTCTTCGTCAACGGAGCGCAACTCGACTTCCCGCACCCGCAAGGACAAGAACCCGACAAGTCCGACCCACGCTTCTGGAACCGCTTCTTCGTCAATCAGGGCGACGGGACGTTCAAAGACGAGACAGAAGCATTCGGCCTCCAAGGCCGCGGTTACGGCATGGGCGCCGCGGTTGGCGACTACGACAACGACGGCTTCCCCGACCTGCTCGTGACCAACGCCGGAACGGGCTCAGCCCCGGCCGCGGTCTTGTATCGCAACATCGGCGGCAAACGATTCGGCGATGTCACCGCCGCGGCAAACCTCGTAACAACCGGTTGGGCGACCAGCGCGGGGTTCTTCGACTACGACCGCGACGGTTTGCTCGACCTATTCATCGCGCGCTACATGAAGTACCGCTTCGACGTCGACTTCCGCTGCGGCATGGAAACCAGCTACGGCCGCACGTACTGCCACCCCGACCTATTCGAGCCCGAGACGAGCTATCTCTTCCGCAACCTCGGCGATGGGACGTTCGAAGACGCCAGCCAGGCCTCTGGGATTGCCGGCCACCCCGGTAAGGGGCTCGGCGTCGCCTTCGCCGACTACGACTCCGACGGCTGGATCGACATCGCCGTCGCGAACGACTCTTTCCCGCAGTTTCTGTTCCACAACCAAGGCGACGGGACCTTCGAGGAAACGGCCTTGTTCGCCGGAACGGCCTACGACGAAGACGGCCGCGAATTCGCCGGCATGGGGATCGCTTTCGAAGACCTCGACAATGACGGCTTGCCGGATATCGTCGCCACGGCTCTCTCGCAAGAAAAATACGCTTTCTTCCACAACGCGGGCGACGGCGCCTTCGAGTACCGCACCGAAGCAGCGACGCAGCTTTACTCCGGCTGGGGCGTCAACGTTTTCGACTTCGACAACGACGGGCGGCGCGACATCTTCTTCGCCAACGGCCACGTGATGGATAACATCGCCCAATCGCAGCCCCATCTGACCTATCTACAAAGGCCCCTACTACTCGGGCGCGGCGACGATGGGTTCGTCGACGTCAGCGAGCAGGCCGGTCCGATCTTCCAAAACGCCTGGGCCGGCCGAGGTTCGGCGGTCGGAGACCTCGACAACGACGGGGATCTCGACCTGGTCGTCTCGAACGTCGACGGCGAAGCTTACCTCGCGCGGAATTTGAGCAGCGCGAACTGGCTCGGCGTCCGCCTTCGAGGCTGCCAGAGCAATCGCGACGGTATCGGGGCTCAGATCGAGGTAGCCGGCCCCGAGGCCCAGGTTCAGCGCCGGCAGGTCACCACCGCCGGAAGCTATCTATCGTCGAGGGACCCGCGGGTTTTCATCGGCCTGGGTGCGGTCAGCGAAGTCGATGAAGTCACGGTGACGTGGCCGGGGGGCGCGCTGACAACCCGGGGCCGAACGGAGGCGAACCAGGTCGTCGATGTCAGCGAATGCGAGTAAGACGTGGCGCGGCAGTTCGACACATAGCCGCGAAAACCCTGGACTGCCTCGACAAGAGTGTCGAGACTGCGGGCGATCTCCTGGGCCATGTTTACTAGACGATAATATGCTTTATCGTCTAGTAAATCAAGGCCCCGGCAAGGCCGGCAAGGCTGTTTCGCGGATGTCTGTGACTTTGCAAATTATTTGTCGTAAGAGTTTCCACGCTATCTGTCGCACCGACCGGTTCAGAGATCGGCTGCAAGGGCGGCCCGCTGGCGCTCTTGGTTGCCGTCCGTCTTGATCGAGAATCGGAGGACCTCCTCCGAGCAGTGTTCGAACACGAACTTGAAATGGTCTTTGAATATCCGGTAGGGGTGCTTTTCGTACGGGCTGTCCAGATCGGTCCCTTCTCGACGAGCCGCGTACTCCAGAACAGGCACCTCGCCCTCCAGCGTCACACGTCCATCGTCCTCAAGCTGGGCGCGGCCGTAGTGGTATTGCTCGACCAGAACGCTCTGGTCCGTGAGGAGCAAGAAGGCTTCTGGCGCGGACTTGAACTTGCGGATGCTCAATGAGGACCGCGCCCCAATCCGCCCCAACTCCTCGACGAGCCGTCCCGCTACTTCGAGGGACTGGCGTGTATCCACGCTGAGGCGTTGCGATGCCTGAGCTTCGAGCGGATAGCTCTCGATACCTGTATCGCCTGGGTGCCGGATCTTGTACTCCCTGTAGGACCGATAGCGAGCTTGCTCCGACTCAGGGTCGATAACGAGGATCCGGACGTCGACATCCCGTTCAAGGCATGCCTTTCGAAGGGCCTCGTAGAGGTCCGCTCCTTCCTCGAAGAACGACCGGAGGGAGATTCCCTTGATCCAGATTCGACCGTTTTCCGGATTCTTGATCAGATGCACCAACCGATCTCGACTCACCTTCGGGTCGTAATACGCGTTCACGACCTTCGCGCGCAAGAGCGCTCTGTCCACGCCGTATGCGCGCTCCAGAAAAGACCGCAATCCGACTGCGGCGTTGTCCCAGATCCAATCGAAGTGGAAGATGATCTCGTTTTTGCTATGCATCGAGGCGCTGGAGCCGCCCCCGGCTCTAGACTCTCCCACGCTGATGACAGGAACACTGACGGTTGGATCATGACTGTCTCGGAAGTAGTACTGTTGGATGAACG
Source organism: Bryobacterales bacterium (assembly GCA_965247515.1). GTDB lineage: Bacteria > Acidobacteriota > Terriglobia > Bryobacterales > UBA6623. The sequence continues at coordinate 6,687,947 of OZ252029.1, forward strand.
AGACAGACGGCGTGCTGACCAGAAACAGCGTCGGTGTGGTTCGGTAAAGCCGAACTTCAAAAGTGACTTTCGTGTTGTCCTTGGACTCCTCCATGAGCGTGGAGAACTGCCCTATAGCGGTATTGAGGTCATTTTCCAGCCGTTCCTGCGCCAATGTTCCCCGGGACTCGGCCACCGAACGCAGCCGAGCCCCCTTCGAGCGCGGATCGATCATGAGGACCCGAACCAAGAGCCTCTCTGCTCGCGTGGGGGGGGCTTGTCGGTCTTGATGTAGTTCACCAGCGTGTTCCACCCCTCGTACAGGGGCGTGCGCTCCGCGGTCGCGAGGAAATTGTTCATGGAGATGGCCATGATCCGGACCTCGTCTACGTCGTTCTCCTCAAGTGCATGTTTGATGTCGTCCGATGCATTCCTGCGATTCTCGTACAGGCGGATGATGCTGGCCTTCCGCAGGGCTTCGATCGTAGCCGAGGAGTCAGCCAACTCGCGAGTTTGGTGCTCGATACGTTGAGCGAGCCCATCGAGTTGGGATTCAAGGTATAGCTGCCGAATCTTCGCCTCACGCTTCTCCTCATGCTTGTGCTGTGCTTCGAGGCGTCGCGATTGCCTGTTGATCAGCCAGCCGATTCCGGCGGACACGAGCACAGTCAGGATGAGGCCCTTGCCAAACTCACGCACAACGTACCAGGCAAGGCTTTCTGGGGCGCGGTCGAAGCTCCAGTAAATCAGAGCAGCCCCGGTGATGAATATCACGACGTAGAGCAGGAGACGGTTCTCCTTGTACACGTCGTTGTCCTTCGCTTCCTCCGCAGTGGAGCTTTCGTCACTTTGGATCTCTGACTCGCTCATGCTCAACCTCCCGACCCACGATAGGCAGATGTAGAGAGTATCACGCCTGGCGTACCGTCCATAAGCACGGCTGACGCCCGCGCTCCTTGAAGGCGGCCCATACAAAACGGGATCGTGGTTTTGTGCTGCGACATTCTCCTAGCGAGTTCTAACTGGGATCTCAACGGTTGTTCCTGTCGTCCCACAGTGAGGGAAGAGTTTTCGGATGACGGCGAGCCCGCCGACGGCTTCCTAGAGTGTCTTGAGATAGGCTCGGAACGCCGCGCCCAGATCCTCGCTGGCCATGGCAAACTCGACAGTTGCTTTCAGGAATCCCAACTTATCGCCGGCATCGTAACGCTTGCCTTCAAAGCGATAGGCGTAGACCGGGCCACGCTTGATCAGAGTTCGAATCGCGTCGGTGAGCTGCAACTCGCTGCCTCTACTAGGCTTAAGCTTGTCGATGCAATCGAAGATCTCCTGCGGGAAAACATAGCGGCCGATAATAGCGAGATTCGATGCCGGCGCTTTCTCCGGCGACGGCTTCTCGATCACGTCGTTGACTCGGAAGAGCCGACCGGTCGATCCTTTGAACTCGACTCCCGCGCTGTCGACCACTCCGTAGGCGGAGATCTGCTCGCGGGGTACTTCCATCACGGCAATCACCGTCGCGCCGAGATGGTCCCAGATGTTCAGCAGTTGCTTGAGGCACGGTGTCTCGGCGTCAATCACGTCGTCCGCCAGCAACACCGCAAACGGCTCCTCGCCGACTAGGTCCTTGGTCACTCCAACCGCGTGCCCTAGTCCCAGGGGCTCTCCCTGGCGGGTGTAGGTAATCCGGATGAGATCCGAGATCTTACGCACCAGCCTCAACTCTTCGGTGCGACCCCGCGCCTCCAACTCGTGCTCGAGTTCGGGGTTGCGGTCGAAGTGGTCTTCTATCGCCGCTTTGCCGCGGCCGGTGACGACGATGATGTTGTCGATTCCGGAGTCGATCGCCTCCTCAACGCTATATTGGATCAGTGGCTTGTCGACCAGCGGCAACATCTCTTTCGGTTGCGCTTTGGTCGCAGGCAAGAATCGCGTACCCATGCCGGCGGCTGGAAAGACGGCTTTGCGAACCTTTTCCTTCATCTTGAAGCCTCTAGGAGGTTGAAGTCTGCACTTTCACCGCTACTAACGACAAACGTTTGATAGTACTCCCGCGCGAGTGCATCGGTCTTCTCTTTAGTGACGCTCGAAGAGTTGTGCGTATGCAAATTGTAGATTTTTCACAGCGTCGTCTTTTTCTTCTGCTAGCGCTGCACACTTCGCCGTCTCGTGCAACAGAATTACCCATTCTGTTTCACGGGCCGCGCTACTGGGTCCCGATCGCTGGCAAGGCTGGCGGCTCGCGCCACGCTAATCGAGCGTGGCCGCGCGCACTTTGGCCGACTGCTCTTGGCGAAACTCCCTCAACCTCGCCTTCAACGCTGGATCTGAGTTAGCCAAAATCGCTACCGCCAGCAGCGCCGCATTTTTCGCCCCGGCCTTGCCGATCGCCAGCGTCCCTACAGGGATCCCTCCCGGCATCTGCACGGTTGACAGTAGCGAGTCCACACCGTTGATCGCACTCGGCATTGGGACCCCAAGCACGGGCAACAGCGTGTGCGCGGCCATTACTCCAGCCAGATGCGCCGCGCCTCCGGCCGCTCCAATCAACACCTGCAAACCATTCGCCTCCGCGTTGCTCACGTATTCCGTAACCAGGTCCGGCGTGCGATGCGCGGACATGACTTTGCACTCGTGCGGGACCCCGAGGCTTTCGAGAGTCTTTGAAGCAACTTTCATCGTGGGCCAGTCTGAAGCGCTGCCCATCAGGATGCCGACAAGTGGAGAAGCGGTATCTGGCATAAGCCTGCGAGTATACTGAATCCAATTCCCCCGGAGACCCCTTGAATCGTTTTGCGTTGGCTTTGTTAGTGATCGCGATCCTCGCCTGCGAAGGGACGCCCGAGGCTCGGGTGAAAGTCTCGCTGAGTCCGCCGAAAGCCAAACCGCTGACGATGGTCGCCTTCACCGAAGGTCCGACCGTCTACAAGGACCAGACAGTTTTCTTCAGCGAGATGCGCAGCAAGCGCATCCTACGCTACTGGCCCGAGACCCGCGAGGTAACCGTCTTTCGCCAGGAGAGCAACGGTTCGAACGGGCTGATCTTCGACGACCAGTGGCGGCTGGTGGCATGCGAGACCAATGCCGGCCGCGTCACTCGCACCGATCTTGAAACCGGCGAAATCGAGATTCTCGCCGAGAGCTTCGAAGGCAAGCGCCTGAACTCGCCCAACGATGTGACCTTCGATTCCCAGGGCCGGCTCTACTTCAGTGACCGTCCGTTGGCGAACCCCAAGCCCGACCAAACCGGGGTCCACGGCGTCTACCGCATCGACCCCGACGGGTCGCTTGATCGAATTCTGAGCGAACCCGACATCGACAAACCCAACGGCCTCGTCATCTCCCCCGACGACAAGACGTTCTACCTGATCGAGGCGAACGGCACTGAGAACGGCGCCCGCATGATCCGCGCCTACGATCTGCAACCGGACGGGAGCGTGACGAACATGAGAGTCTTCCACGACTTCTACCCGGGACGCTCAGGCGACGGAATGACCATCGACAGCGAGGGGAACCTGTGGGTCGCTGCCGGACTCAATCGCCTCCGCGGATCGCATGAAACGCTCGACACCGAGTGCGGCGTACACGTCTTCTCACCGGCCGGTGAGCGTATCGCCTTTCACCCCATCTACGAGGACACCATCACCAACGCCGCGTTTGGCGGCGAAGATCTCAAGACCCTTTACGTGACCGCGGGCAAAACTCTGTTCGAGATCGCTTCTGACGTGGCGGGGACACGCCGATGACCATGCAACGTATCTTCCTTCTGGCCTTCGTGGGACTCATCCTTACAGCCGCCAAGCCTCGATTTGGTTCAGACGACCAACTCAAGCGTCCCGAGGGCTATCGCAACTGGCCGTTGGTCGGTTCTTCGCTGGCGATGAGCTACAGCGAAGCCCCGGCCCAAAAAGAGGAATTCCACCACGTCTACCTCGACCCGAAGTCGTACAAGCTCTACAAAAGCAGCGGCAAGTTCCCCGACCAGACGGTTCTCGTGATGGAAGTCTACAGCGCGGGCTCGCAAGTCTCGATCAACCGCCAGGGCCGCTTCGCCCAGGAGCTGCTCCGCGTCGAAGCGGCCGTCAAGAACAAGCGCTTCCCCGACAAATGGGCTTACTTCCACTTCGGCAGGGGGGCTGAGACGGCCAAGGTGTTTCCGAAAGAAAAGTGCTGGAGCTGCCACGACGAGCACGCCGAAACCGACAACGTCTTCACGCAGTTCTACGGCGTGCTGCGCGCTGATTGATGGGCGGCGCCTTGGAGCTTAGCGCCGAGGGCGCCTCTGACTACCTTCAGACAACGGGAAGGGTCGCGAGCGCCCCAAGATGCCGCGCTCTGGGAGGCGGAGTTTCGAACACCGTCATCCTGGTCGAGACCGAGGCGCAAAGCTTCGTCCTCAAGCAATCGCTGCCGCAACTGCGGGTGAAGGACGAGTGGTTTGCCGATCGCTCGCGAATCCTGCGTGAACGCGACGGCCTGGTCGAGGCTGCGAAGCTGCTACCCGCCGGCTGGGTCCCCGAAGTCCTCTGGAGCGACGAAGCGAACTACATCTACGCCATGGAAGCCTTCTCCGAGAGGGCTTCCGATTGGAAAACACTGCTGTTGTCCGGGGACCTCAACCCGCAACTCGCCCGACGCGCCGGCATCGCCCTGGGACTGACGATTCGGGGCAGCTGGAGATCGCCGCGCCTGGAAAAACTCTTCGCCGACACTCGCGCTTTCGACCAACTCCGCACCGACCCCTACTACCGCACCATCGGTCGCCGCCACCCCGACATCGCCCAGCAAGTCGACGACTGGATCGGCGAGGTTTCCCAGATCAAGCTCGCGCTAACTCACGGCGACTGGAGCCCCAAGAACATGCTCGTCGACGGCTCGCGCATGATCTTCATCGACTACGAGTGCGCCCACTTCGGGGACCCGGCCTACGACGCGGCTTTCGTTCTCAATCATCTCGTCCTCAAGGCGTTCCATTTCGGATCTAGGAACCATCTCGAGCTTGCATCGCTGCTGTGGACTTGGACGCTTGCTGCGCTCCCGGCCCCGGCCCTCAAGGACTTCGAGCGCCGTACGGCGCGACACTTGGCGTTTCTTTTGCTCGCGCGAATCGACGGAAAGTCCCCTGCCGAGTATCTGAGCGAAGCCGTCCAAGACGCCGTGCGGCGGACGGCGAAACGCATGATTGAATCGAAACCCCCGACAATTGGAGGATGCCTCGGGCTGGTTCACACGGCGGAACCCGCTCCCTTGCGGTCGCGGCTCTGACTCCTGCGTCTTAACATTCGAACTGCAGGCGTCAGAGCCGCGACCGCAAGGGAGCGGGTTCCGCAACCGACCGCAATGCTTGTGAAAGTCCAAGCCCTAACCGCCCTGCAAATCCTCGACTCGCGCGGGAACCCCACTCTGGAAGTCGAGGTCACCCTCTCCGACGGAACGCGCGCGACCTCCCAAGTCCCCTCGGGCGCATCAACCGGAAAGCACGAAGCCGTCGAGCTGCGCGACGGACCCGAAGGGCGCTACGCCGGCAAGTCCGTCCTACAGGCCGCGAACAACGTCGAGAAGATCATCGGCCCGGCAATATCCGGCAAGGCCGCGGACGACCAAGCAGTCCTCGACCAAGCGCTGATCGACCTCGACGGGACCCCCGACAAGAGCCGGCTCGGCGCCAACGCCATCCTAGGCGTCTCAACCGCCGTCGCACGCGCCGCCGCGCGGTCGCAAGGCCTGGAGCTCTGGCGCTACCTCGCCGGCGACCGCCCGGCCGCAATTCCGGTCCCAATGATCAACATCCTCTCCGGAGGACTCCACGTCGGCGGACAAATCGAGTTCCAAGACTTCCTCGCCGTCCCCCACGGATTCTTCTCGTTCGCCGAAGCGCTCGAAGCCGTCGTCGCGATCCACCGTGAAGCCGAGCGCCTCATCAAAACCCAAGGACATGTGCTAACCGGCGTCGCCGACGAGGGCGGCCTCGGCCCCCGACTCGAGTCCAACGAAAAGGCCCTCGACCTGATGGTCGACGCCATCAGCGGCGCCGGCTTTGAGCCGGGCGAGCAGGTCTCGATCGCAATCGACGTTGCCGCGAGCCACTTCTTTCGAGATGGAACCTACCGCCTCGCCAGCGAAAACCGCGAGCTAACCAGCGCCGAAATGACCGATCTGTTGAGCGAGTGGGTCGACCGCTACCCTATCCTCTCGATCGAAGACGGCCTGGCCGAAGACGACTGGCCGGGCTGGACGGCGCTGACCGCAAAGATCGGCGACCGCTGCACCCTCGTCGGCGACGATCTGCTCGTCACCAATCCGGCCCGGCTCGAGCGCGCCATCTCAGAGAGAGCCGCCAACGCCGTGCTGGTCAAAATGAACCAGATCGGCACGCTCACGGAAACCTTCCAGGTGATCGACCGCGCCCGCGAAGCCGCCTTCCGGGCCGTGATCTCAGCCCGCTCCGGTGAGACCGAAGACAGCTTCCTCGCCGACCTCGCCGTTGCCAGCGGCGCTGGCCAGATCAAGGTCGGATCCGTCACCCGCTCCGAGCGCCTCGCCAAGTACAACCGCCTGCTTCGAATCGAACGCGACGCCAAACGGACGGGCGCAGGGCCGCTCAATTTCGAGCACTCGCGGGCGCTGCTGGCCGGCTAATATCCACCGCCGACGCCGGTTGAAGATAGCCGGCAACCGAACCCGAAACTCGTGCGTTAAACACCCGCATAGGCAATCACGCAGAAGGAGGTTCCACCATGAAGAAATATATCCCCTTAGCCGTGCTAGCAGTTTTCCTGATGGCGCCTCTGGCGCCCCAGGCCGAGGCCCGCTCGGGCGGCGAAGGTTTCTTGAGCGGCTTGTTCGACAAGAAAACCAAGAAACGCGCGAGCAAACGTTTCAAGCGTTCTCGCAAGCATCTGGCCAAGAACACCCGCAGCTACTCCAAGCTCGGGCACAAGACGACCAAACGTGCTTCGAAGAAGTTTCGTAAGGAGATTAAGGACTGGTCCAAGAAAATCTAGCTCTTGGTTGCCGACTCACAGCGGATCGTCGATGATTCTCGCGCAGTCGCGCGGCAGGGTCCTAGCCACGACAGTTCCCGGGGATGTTGATGGCGTAGAATCCGTCGCGGACGAATTCGCGCACGGTGGCCGAAATCCATCTACAGTTCCCGTTCGTGCGATGATTCGAACACTGTTTTCGAACATTGTTACGTACTTTGTCACGCCTCGCGCCCGGATGCGAATTCTTTACGTCAGCCAGTACTTCCCGCCCGAAATCGGCGCGCCCGCGGTCCGGGTCTCACAGCTCGCGCGGCGTTGGCGAGAGTGGGGACACGACGTGCGGGTGCTCACCGGTTTCCCGAACCACCCCGAGGGCGTGGTCCCGCCCGAGTATCGTTTAAAGCTTCGCCGCCTTGTCATGGAAGAAGAATGGCGCGGCGTGCCCGTCTACCGGACCTGGCTCTACCCGGCGCCGAATCGCGGCGTGACCAGACGGAGCTTTTAAGCTTCTTGAGCTTTGGGATGTCGGCGGCGCTCAGGGGAATGCTCCTGCGGTTCCAGCCCGAGGTCGTCATCGGGACGTCGCCGCAGCTGTTGTGCGCCGCGGCGGCCCGCATCATTGCGAAGCGCTTCGGGGCGCGCTTCGTCTTCGAGGTGCGCGACCTTTGGCCCGAATCGCTCTCCGCCGTCGGCGCCGCCCAAGAGTCATCCCTGCTCTATCGGAGCCTGGAAAACATGGCCGGCTGGCTCTATCGCAGCGCCGACAAGATTGTTGCCGTAACCGATTCCTCGCGAGACGAGATCTTGAGCAAGGGAATCTCGCCGGCAAAAGTCGCGGTTGTGCGAAACGGCGTTGACATCGACTCCTTTGCCGCCGAACCGCCGGGTCTCTCGGGAAAGTTCACCGTCTGCTACACCGGCGCCCTTGGGATGGCCCACGCGCTCGAGACCGCAATCGACGCGGCGGCGTTGCTCCGAGACCGGCCCGAGATTCGATTCATCTTCGTCGGCGGAGGGGCCCAGCGAGAAGCCCTGCAGCGCAAGGCTCTCGACGCCGAGCTAAGCAACGTCGAGTTCTTTGGACCCCGGCCCTGGGCCGAGATTCCGCGAATCCTGGCCTCCTCAGACGCCTGCCTGGTTCATCTAGCCAGGGCGCCCCTGTTCGAAACGGTGCTGCCTTCGAAGATGTTCGAGGCGATGGCGGCCGCGCGGCCGATCATTCTCGGGGTTCGAGGAGAGGCCCAGCGACTGCTCGACGAAGCCGGCGCCGGGCTGGCGATCGAGCCCGAATCCGCGGAGCAGTTGGCGGAAACCGTCCTGACCCTCTATCGTGATCGTGAGCTGGGCCAAACCCTTGGCCGCTCTGGACGTCTATATGCTGAACGAGAGGCTTCATACGAAGCTCGCGCCCGCCAATATCTAGAAGCGTTACCCTGAAGCGAGAGGAATCAACCCAACCATGAAGAAGACAGCAGTTATCATCGCGGCGCTCGCGCTGGCAGCCATGTCACTCACCGCCCAACAGCGCAAGAGCCCCCACGAGGTCGTAACAGCCGCGGTAGGAGAAGAGAAGGTCGAGATCACCTACGGGCGTCCTTACGCCAAGGGCCGCGAGATCATGGGCGGTCTCGTTCCATTCGGGGCGGTTTGGCGCACCGGCGCGGACGAGGCGACCACGCTCAACACTCCGATTGATCTGATGATCGGCGACCTTGAAGTGCCGGCGGGGGAGTACTCCCTGTTCACCTTGCCCAGCGCGGACGACTGGCAGCTTATCGTGAACAAGACGGCCAAGCAATGGGGCGGCTTTGAGTACGACGCCAAGATGGACCTGGGAAGAACCTCCATGACGGTTCGCAAGCTCGCCGCCAACGTTGAGCAGTTCACGATCGCGGTCACCGACGGCAAGATCGTGATGAGCTGGGAGCAGACCGAAGCGTCAGTTCCAATCAGCCCAAAGTAGGCTAGCCTAAACTGCCGGGCCCCTATGCTCGCCCCAATCGGCGGCCATCTTCTTGCCCAACTCGGAGAGCTCCATCCGCTCGCCGCCCTTGAGCGCCTTGTAGGCCTTGACCGTGTTGAACGCTTTGTCCATCTCGGCGATATCCTTCATCCCCATGATGGCCACCGACAGCCCGGGAATCCCCAGCGCGTACCGTACCGCCCGTTCGTAGTGATCCAGGAGCAAGGGGGGACCGTCGTTCACCGAGCCCCCCAGGATCTTCATCGCCACAACGCCGAGGCCTTTCTTCGCGGCGGCGGAAAACACCGTCCCCTCGAAGTCGTAGATGTGGTTGTCGACGAAGTTCGCCGCGCACATCACGGCCTCGATGTCGCCCATGTTGAGGATTGGCAGCGCGCGCTTGGGCCGTAAATGGCAGGTCATGCCAATGTGCTTGACGACGCCCTTCTTCTTGAGGTCGCGTAGCCCCTGAAGCGCGCCGTCTTCGCCCAGCAAGATATCCAAGCTTGGGAAGCGATCCGTCCGCCCCACGTTATGAATGTGGACCAGGTCGAAATAGTCGGTCTGCATCTTCTGCAGACTCTCTTCCACTTGCCAGGTCGCGTCCTGCTTGGAGGTCGACTCGACCTTGGTCACCAGCACAAACTTGTCGCGCTTGCCCTTCAGCGCCGGCCCAAGGCGTCTCTCGGCTTGGCGATAGATTGGCGCCGCATCGAGGTAATTGATCCCCAGCTCCGCCGCATGCGCGACCATGTTGTTGACATCGGCCTGGGTGACATCGGGCCGCCCAAAAGGCGAGGTCCCAATGCCCAAGACGCCGACCTTCATTCCGGTCTTGCCGAGCGGGCGCATTTCGAGCCCACTCGCGGCGGTTGCCGTCTGAGCGGCGCCGGCGAGGGCGCCCGCCGCAATCGCGGTCTGCGCAAGCTCTCTTCTCGTGATCTCAGCCATGGTCCATCCTCCCTTCGAACGTTCGGCATTCATTCTAGCTCCTGAAGCTAACGCCTGTCCGCCGTCGGGCCGGAGGTGCCGGAAATGTCGCCGCCCCGCCCAGATGCCGTCAAAAATTTGTGATGCACCCGCTTGACTTTCCAGGCGCGGACAGCCCGTTCCGGCCTGGCACACGGCCTGCCCTGGCCACTGGGGGTTTTGCTACAGCGATCCCAGCCGAGGGTCAAGCGGTCGCTGGGACGGTGTGAAATTACTTTTCAGCATCTATCGAGCTCGCGGTTCCGATGCGAGCCCGCAGGCAGTCTCCGGATGGTCTTCATGAACATCGCGATATGAACGAAGCCTTGCGGCAGACGCTTCGCGTGGTAGGATTTGGCAGGCCAATCGCAATGAAGGGGCCGCGAGTCGTCGATGTAATGCCGCCGCTAGAGTTGAGCCCCGCAAGTCGCATCGAGGGGAATAGACGGTAGATCATACAAATCCCGGCGCCGAACAGGAACCTCCGACCGCCGGGCAAGAAGCGGACCGGTCTGTGAAGCGTCTCTCCCCTCGTGGCGTCTACCCGGGTGATCGCGGTCGATTCACCGCCGCCGGCCGGGACGCGGTGGAGGCCGCCCGCTAGTGTAGGTCGCCAGAAATCCCGTAACATATTGCAGGGTCCGGGCACGGCGTCAATGCAGAGAGCAACATGTCGCTGAAGCGCCCAAATTGGCCTCTGGATAGTCGGGGTCCGAAGCCCCGTCAGGGGCGGCATAACCGTAGCCCACAGCGCGAGCTGTGGGAAATAGGACTAGCGGGTCCCTTTTACCGTCTTCAGGGCCTTTGTATTCGCGCCGAGGGCGCGAATACAAAGGCCCTGAAGAGGCGGAGCGGAGTCTTGGCGAATCAAAACCCCCAGCTTGCGCTGGGGGCTACGGTTATGCCGCCCCTTGCGGGGCTCGAACACGCCCGGCGCTAACTTGGCCAACTCAGCGACATATTGCACGTCAACGACCCGATGACGCCGTCAGGATAAGTTGCAGTCTGCTTGGCGCACTACACTAGCTGCGAATAGACGATCACTCCCGAGCCGCTGCCTTCCAGGTCCGCCCACGCTCCGCCTCTGCCGTCGACCACATCGCAAAGCGCCTGCGGGGCCCCGCCGTTGACATCGACCCTGAAAAGCTTGTCGTCGGTAAAGAAGGCTAGATAGCGACTATCCGGCGACCAAAAGGGGAACGCAGCGCCCTGAGTGCCGGCGACGATTGCAGTTTCGACGCGGTCGAGAGACCGCAGATAGAGCGCACTTTCTCCTCCGGCATTGGCTCCAAGGAAGGCGAACTTCCGTCCGTCGGGGGAAACCACCGGCTCGCCCTCGAAAACGGAAACTCCCAAGACGCCCTCAGGCGGCAGGATCTCGAACCGCACCTCAGGCGCAGGCGGCGGGGCGCTGCGGAAGGCGAGGCCGCCGATGACGAGCCCGGCAACGAGCGCCGCGGCGCCAATGAGCCAAGCAGCGATGGATTTCTTCTCCGCCGCCAGGCTGGGCCGCATGGCGGAACGTATGACCGTCGTCCGGCCGGACTTAAGCTGGTCGGCGAGGTTCCCCAGATCGACTTCCAACTCGCCGGCGCTTCCATAGCGCTTGGATTCTTCTTTCTGCGGCTTCTTGCTCAGGCTCTTGAGGTCGACGATCATCTCTTCCACATGCTGGTAGCGCTCGCTCGCATCCTTCGCCAACGCCTTGGTCAACAGATCGTCTACTTTCGGAGGTACGCCCCTGCGCTGCGCCGTCACAGGCTCAGGCTCCTCGTTGAGGATGCCGTAGGCTATCGCCTGCTCGTAGTCGGCGGCGAAAGGAGTACGCTGGGTCAGCATCTCGTAAAGCACGACGCCCAGCGCCCAGATATCAGCCCGGCGGTCAACGTCTCTCCCTTCGAGCTGCTCCGGCGACATGTAGGCAGGCGTCCCCAGTGTTGTGCCGCTCTTAGTGAGCCTCGATCTTCCAGCCACCGCCGCCAAGCCGAAGTCCATGATCTTCACCTGACCCTTCGCGGTCAGCATGATGTTTTGAGGTTTGATATCGCGGTGAACGATCCTCTTCTCGTGCGCCTCTTGAAGCCCCTCAGCGATCTGGATGGCCATGTTCAGCGCCTCATCCAGCGGCAGCGGACGTTCCTTGATCTTGTCCGCCAACGACGGCCCATCGACGTAGGCCATCGCAATGAAGGTCTCGCCGTTCTCCTCGTGAATCCCGTAGACAGGGCAGATGTTCGGATGATCGAGTGATGCGGCGGCCTGAGCCTCCCGTATCAGCCGAGTCTTGACCTCATCGTCGTCAACGGTTTCGGATGAGAGGAACTTGAGAGCGACCGTGCGCCGGAGTTGGGTGTCCTCAGCTTTCCAAACCTCTCCCATTCCCCCAGAGCCTAGCTTCTTGAGAATCTTGTAGTGACTGATGGTTTGGCCGACCACGCTGTTCGATTTTACCGCTCAGCCGACGGCGCCGGGATAGATGGTGAACACAAACGTTGGCATGACCGACCTGCCAAGAGCCTCCAAACCCCCTTCGTAGAGCACTCTGAGGCCCTGTTCAAGCGGCTTAGCGCGATTTCAGCCGGTCGTTGGCTCAGCGTGAAAATACTTTCAGTCGCTATCGGCAGGGCGGCTGGGTTGCCAGTTCTTAACGTCAATGGAGATCGCTACCACCAATAGACCAGTCCCGGCGCCGCTGGGCCAGGCGCTGACGCGGGTCGAACCGCGGTGGGGACATCCCCGCTATCCAGCCCATGCTCTCAGTCACCGGAGTTTGAGCGGCGCCGTTTCGGCTCAATCGTCCGGTGGACCTCTCTGGGGCCGAATTGCCATAAGCGAGCGTGGCGGACTAAGCCGCGTGGTATCTTAGCCGAGAGAGAATTTCGTGGCAGCGAATGGGACATGATGACCCGTTACTTGAGTATCTCGACGACGCTATCGGTAGCACTTTGCACCCTCTGGGGGGCCGAAATCCCCCGTACGCCTAGCGGGCGGCCGGATCTCTCGGGGACCTATGACACGCAAACGACCACGCCGCTGAATCGGCCGGAGAAGTACGGCGAGCGCCTGACGCTGACCGATGAAGAAGTCCAAGAGGCCTTCGACAAGGTCGAGGCCTTCCAGAAGCGAGCGGCCGACGCCTCCGACCCGGGCCGATCGGCGCCCCCCATCGGCAAGGGCGGAGCAGGGTCGTTCGGCGCCGCCGTGGGAGGATACAACTCCTTCTACATGGAGCGTGGCAACGCGCCGATGAAGATCGACGGCAAGTACCGCACCTCGATCCTGACCGAACCAGCCAATGGCCGGCAGCCCGAGATGACGGCCGAGGGCAAGAAGCGTCGGCACTGGATGGATGTCTTAACCCTGCACGACAACACCGGCGACGCCTGGTGGTTACGCGACGAGATCGACCCGTCTCCCTACGACGACATGGAGCTGCGGCCTCACGATGAGCGCTGCCTGGTCGGGTCGGGTCCGGTCGCCGGGCCGCCGATTCTGCCGTTTGCTTACAACAACCTCAAGAGAGTCGTCCAGACCGACGACTACGTGATGATCTTGGCTGAGATGGTGCACGACGCGCGGATCATCCGGCTCAACGCGGAGCACGATCCGCCTGACATCCGGAAATGGTTCGGCGACTCGGTCGGGCGTTGGGAAGGCGACACGCTGGTGGTCGATACAGTCAACTTCGGGGATATTACGGCGCTGCGGCACGGCTCGCGAGATCTGCATGTGGTTGAACGGTTCACACGAGTCGACGAGAACACTTTGCGCTATGAATTCATGGTCGACGACCCGCGGATTTGGACCGGTCGGTGGGGCGGCGAATACGTTTGGCCGGCGACGGATAAGCGCGTGTACGAGTACGCTTGCCATGAAGGCAATTACGCCATGATGGGAATTATGCGCGGCGCGCGAGTGATGGAGAAGGAAACGGAAGAGAAGATGGCCAAGTGAGGGAGTTAGTACGCTGACTCAACACAACGGTTGAGCAATTAGACGGGGAGATGAAGCTGCCGGGTCAAGAACCCGCTCCCTTGCGGTCGCGGCTCTGACGTATTGATTCAAGTGCTCTAACCGCGGGCGTCAGAGCCGCGACCGCAAGGGAGCGGGTTCCGAAAATCCCCAGTTAACTTTTTCTACAGGGTTGATGCGAGTTTGGGGTTGAACCGTCTTGGCCATGGGGATCCAGCCTAGCCGATTCGCTTGGCGAAGGCGGCGTGGGCTCCGGGCGAGCGGACTTCGCGCCACGCGATGTAGGCCTTCGATACTTCTTCGAGGTTCGAAAAGGCTGCGGGATCCTCCCGCGCCTCTCGCATGGCGGGGAGCAGCTCACGGATGCGCTCCCAGACGACGAGCATCTCGTAGCCGCTTTCAAACAGCGCCTCGGGCTGCAGCACGCCGAGGGAGATGAACGAGGCGGCCATGTCCCAATAGGTGACCACCATCCGGAAGCTTTCGTTTTCAGTCGAACCCGGCGGGCATACGGCCTCGAGCTCCGCCATGTTCTTTGCGCGGAAGTTGCCGGCAAACCAGCGGCGGGCGTCACGCAGGCGCTCTTCGCGGCGGATTTCGTAGAGCTTGAGGACGAGTTGAACGTCGTCGTAGGTAGCGCAGGATGGCATGGCGGTTGGTTGCTCCAGGATACCAGCGGACCTGGTCCACGCGGTAGAATCCAAGGCTCTCGGGTGCGAATCTCATCCACATTGCAGCGCTATCTGCTTTTTCAGATTCCCGGTCTGCTGCTCGCGGCTGTCGTCGTCACGGGCGCTGTTACATATTTCGAAACGCGCTGGGAGTTGGGGGCGGCGGCGATGGTGTTGCTGGTCGTCAAGGATCTGGCGCTGTACCCGGTCATGCGTCATGCGTTTATCGACCAGACGCACGTGGGGATCGAAACTCTTGTGGGAGCCAACGCGATCGTATCGAAGGCGGTCGCTCCAGATGGCTACGTCAAGGTCAGGGGTGCGTTGTGGAGGGCTGAGGCGATGTCCGGCCAAGGTCCGCTTGAGATAGGCGAGCGCGTGGTGATCAGGTCGTTCGAGGGTTTGACCCTGCAAGTCGAGAAGCATCGCCGTTAACCTGTTAGCTATGCCGAAACGACCGAACATCCTGTTCGTGATGACCGACGATCAGACGGTCCGCGAGATGAGTTGCTATGGGCTGAGCTCGATTCTCCAGACCCCGAACATGGACCGGATCGCGGCGGCCGGAACGCGTTTCGACAACTGCTTTTGCACGAACGCCCTTTGCGCGCCGGCGCGGGCGACGGTGCTGACCGGCTGCTTCTCGCACGTTAACGGCATTACGGGGAACTCGGAGAAGACCGGCGAAGTGGAGACGCTCCGCAAAGATCTGCCGACCTTCCCGGAACTGCTGCAGCGGGCTGGCTACCGCACGGGAATGTTCGGCAAGTATCACATTCGCCAAGACCCGAGGGGGTTCGACGAGTGGGCGATCCACCCTGGGCAGGGACGCTACTTCGACCCCGAGTACATCGTCAACGGCCAACTGGAACAGCGGAAGGGCTACTCGTCGGACCTCACGACCGACATGGCGCTGGGGTTCCTGGAGTCGTGCTCGGCGGCGAACCCGTTCTGCTTGGTCTACCAGTTCAAGGCGCCCCACCGGCCGTTTCGTCCCGCGCCCCGGCACGCGGAAATGTTTTCAGACGTCGAGGTCCCAAAACCGGCGACCTACGACGACGACTACGCGACGCGCAAGATCGCGGGCTTGTCGGACGACATGAAATTCGACGTCAGCCTGGCGCGGGATTACGAAGACCTGCCCGAAGACCCGGCCGAGCGCAAGGACTGGATCTACCAACGATTCATGAAAGACCGCTTTCGCACGATCTACGGCGTTGATGAGAACTTGGGGCGCGTGCTCGACCAGCTCGACGAGCGCGGCTTGGCCCACGACACGTTGGTGCTGTACACCTCGGACCATGGCTACTTCCTTGGCGATCACGGTTGGTACGACAAGCGCTTCATGTACGAGCCGTCGCTGAAGATCCCGTTAGTCGCGCGCTATCCGGCGGGGTGCCCGGGCGGGCAAGTCAGCCGTAACCTGGCAATGAACGTCGACTTTGCGCCGACGATTCTCGACTTCGCCGGGGTCGAGGCGCCGAGCCAGATGCAAGGGACGAGCTTGCGGCCGTTGCTCGAGGGCAAGAGTCCCGACGACTGGCGCACGGCGACGTACTACGCCTACTACGAGGACTCCTGGCAGCTCGTCGGCGCTGGGGATGACCAGCGGGCCGAGCCGTATCAGTACTTCACTCCGCACCGCATCGGTCCGCATCGCGGTGTTCGGACCGAGCGCTACAAGCTGATCGAGTACTACACCGAAGGCGACTACTGGGAGCTGTTCGACCTCGATCAAGATCCCGACGAGCTTCGCAATGTCTACAACGATCCGGAATATGAGACCGTGGTATCTGAAATGAGGCGGACGCTCCAGCAGACCCGCGAGCGATACCGTGACGGCTGATCCCTTCCTGACGCTTTTCGATGGCTTAGGGCAACAAGGCCCGGGGAGCGAGGCCTCCACCAAGAAGGCGTTGAGCCTGTTGCCGGCTCTGCCGGAAAACCCTCGCATTCTCGATCTGGGTTGCGGCCCCGGGCGCCAAACGGTCACGGTTGCGAAGGAGACGGGCGCACGGGTCGTCGCGGTCGACGTCCATCAACCGTTCTTGGATCAGCTGGCGGCGTCGGCCGAGGCCGCGGGGGTCAAAGTCGAGACGCGCTGCCAGTCGATGGATCAGCTCAGCGACCCACCCGGCAGTTACGACCTGATCTGGTCGGAAGGGGCGATCTACCTGATGGGGCTCGAGAATGCCCTGAAGCGTTGGCGGCCCTTGCTTGCTGAAGGCGGCCTGATGGGGTTCACGGAGGCGAGTTGGCTGGTGGATGTCCCGCCGGCTGAAGCGCTGGAGTTCTGGGTCGACGCGTATCCAGGAATGGGGAGCGTCAGGGTCAACTGCGCGAAGATCGCAAAGCTCGGGTTCGAGACTCTCGAGACCTTTCCGCTACTGATCGAGGATTGGTGGAGGGGCTACTACACGCCTCTTCGCGAGCGGATCGAGAAGCTCGGGGCCCCGGCGGAGTCGTGGCCTGAGTTGGGGGAAGTTCTCGAGGCGACCGAGTCGGAGATCGAGCTGTTCGAACGCTACCATGAGTCGTACGGGTACGTTTTCTACCTGTTGCGGCGGTGTTGACCTCAGGCTGTGGCACAGGACCGCTTGCTGAGGGGCTGCGAAAAAAAATACGGGGATCCAATTCCGGCAAGACGGTCGAGGCATGCCAAGCCCCTACGTCGTTGAAAACAAACGATCGTCCGTAGGGGCGAGGCATGCCTCGACCGTCTTTCGCGCTCAACGGGCGATTTTTTCACAGCCCCTCAGCAAGCGGTCCTGTGTTCGGACGATCGTACTGTCGCGCGGTCAGCGCGGTTTGCCGAGGTCGTAGGGGGAAATCAACATGAGTCATAAGGCCTTTGTAGGGTTCTGCTTAGCACCACCGTAACCTACTCTCAATTTGAGCACGACCGGTGGGACATGACTCGCCCGAGCTCAAGTACATGTCGCAACCGCGCCCTGCACAGACATGAAAATGAAACGCAAAGCCCTTTTCGTCGGCTTGATGGCCTTGCTCGCCGCAAGCGGTGTAACAGCCTTTCTCTACTACTTAGTAGCCGACAGGCTGATTGAGCCCACAGTCGTGGAAGCCAGCACCCAGCAGCCGGTGATCGTCGCCGCCCGGGGCATCGCCCGCGGGGTTCGCCTTGATGAGAGCGACCTTTTCATCGAAACAAGGGACGTCGAGCAGATACCGCCAGGGGCGTACGACTCGATCGATCGTCTGACCGGAAAGCTCGTGGTCCAGCCGGTCGCTGAGGGAGAGCTACTGCTTCCCGGACATTTCCCGGCTACAGGCAATGGAGGTCTCTCGTCAGCTATCCCACCAGGGATGCGAGCCGTCTCGCTGCACGTGGAGGAATATGCGGGTGTGACTCAGATCGTCGAGGTGGGCGATCGAGTCGACGTGCATGTTGCGAGCGGGTGCCGTTCTCCGGGCCGCGGCGAGATCACCCTCAGGACTCTGTCGCAAAGCCTAGAAGTGTTGTCGACGGGTCGCGAGTTCGCGGAAGATCGGCGCAAGGCAATCCCGGTTGTGACGGTTTTGGTCGCTTCCGAGCACGCAGCTCGCGCTGGCGGATCAGGCTGGGGCCATACGGCTGTCCCTGCGGAATCCGGTGGACGACGAAGCCGTCAAGACTCCCGCCGGGGGAACGCAGGCGGGTTCGGTCGTGGCGGGGAGCCGCGCTTCCAGCCGGCCGAGGGGCCGGACCAAACCGAAACCAGCACCTGAGCCCGAGGCCGAGAAAGCGGCGGTCCGTAAGCGTGTACGCGCCAGTCAGGACGCGCAGGTGTTGATCACGCTGAAGTTCGCTGGTCTAGGAGACGAGGCGCTCTCGCTGATGACCGCTCGGCTAGTCCGCAGAACGCAGAAGGCGCCGCTGATCATCTCGTCGTTCGAGGCGGGCTGGGACGCCCAAAGCTTACTCGGTGCGCTCGAGGTCAAGCAAAACGTCGAAGTCTTCGACGCCCCAAGCTATCTGACGCTCAACGCGACCGAGGCGCAATTCGAGAAGGCGTCGTTCGCGCCTCTCAAGCCGGAACTGACCGGCGGCGTCGACGCGGATCTCGACCGTGTCGGAGTCAAAGTCAACCTTTCTCCTCGCATCACCGAGTCAGGACGCATCCGCATGAAGGTACGCGCCGAAGTGATCATCCCGGATGGCACGCACACCGTCCGAATCGGATCAACCGACCTGCCGCGCGTCACTGTCCGGCGCTCGGAGTCTGAGCTCGAGCTCGCTGACGGCCAAAGCTTCTGGATTCGCGGCCTGATCGACAGGCCTGGCGCGTGGGATTTCCTACGACGGCTGTTTCCCGAGCGGCCGCTTGAACGCGATCGCAATGACGAGCTCGTTATCGTCGTGACGCCGACCATCGTTGATCTGTCCGCTCCTGACGCCCTTGCCCAGTTGAACGACTAGGGGAAACCCAAGATGCAGACGCTTGCCCCCTCCGAAGCGGTCCACTCGACCAACGGGTACACGGCCAGTCCCGAGACGATGGAGCTCAAGCACCGCCTGCATAGCCGCTTGCTCGAGCGCATCAACCTCGACCGTCTGGCATCGATCGACGCGCCTCGCATGCGCCGTGAGGTTCGCAAGGCTCTCGAGACGCTAATCGCAGTTGAAGAGCCGAATATCGCTGATGAAACGCGAGATGGGCTCGTCGACCAGGTACTAGACGAAGTCTTCGGACTCGGCCCGCTCGATCCCTTGATGCAAGATCCGACGATTTCCGACATTTTGGTGACCACGCCTCATCTGGTTTACATCGAGCGGGCGGGCAAGCTCAAGAAGACGCCAATCCGGTTCAAGGACAATCAGCACCTACAGCGGATCATCCAGAAAATTGTCGGCCAAGCCGGTCGGCGCATCGATGAATCCTCGCCCATGGTCGACGCTCGCCTGCCTGACGGCTCCCGAGTCAACGCGGTGATCGCGCCTATCGCTGTTGAAGGCCCGTTGCTGTCCATTCGAAAGTTCAGCAAAGAGTCGCTGACGTCGGACGACCTGGTCGAAAAAGGCGCCCTCAGCCAAGAGATGCTCGACCTGCTCGCGCACCGCGTCCGCAATCGTCACAACGTATTGATTACTGGCGGAACCGGGAGCGGCAAGACGACGCTGCTCAATGTGCTCTCGGCCCATATCGGTTCTGACGAGCGCATCGTCACGATCGAAGATACGGCTGAGCTTCAGCTACGCCAAGAACACGTCGCCAAGATGGAGACGCGCCCGCCCAACATCGAGGGCGACGGCGCGATCAATGAGCGGCAACTTGTCATCAACAGCCTCCGCATGCGCCCGGATCGCATCATCATCGGTGAGGTGCGCGGCGGGGAGGCGCTCGACATGCTTCAGGCGATGAACACGGGTCACGACGGGTCATTGGCCACGATTCACGCCAATAGCTGCGCCGACGCCGTGCACCGTCTCGAGATGATGGTCGCTATGGCGAACTCGAACATTTCGGTGCATTCGATTCGGCAGCAGATTGCTTCGGCGATCGATGTATTTGTTCACGTGGCGCGACTCAGCGACGGCACTCGTCGAGTGATTGAGATCGCGGAATCGGCGGGACAAGCCAAGGACGGTTCCGTGCGGATTCAGCAGCGGTTTGTTTTTGAAACGAAAACCGGCGTCTTCCGGTCAGTGGAGCCGGACGGGGAGACATTGTAAGTGATCCAAGCGATCGCGTACACCATCATCTTCGCGCTGACGTTCGTCGTCGTCGCGGGGGCGGCGGCGGCTGCGTGGGCGTTCCTCGAACGTGAACGGAGTCGCAGGGCGGGCGGCTCGAGCGAGATTCTCCGTAACGAGGAGTTCAGCACTCTGTCCGTGCTTTCTTCCGTGCTTAGCGGACTTCAGTTCGCCGAGCGCATGCAGAAGCTTCTGGACGAAGCCGACTCGAATTGGTCGGTCGGACGCATGTTCCTGTTGATGCTGATCTGCGGAACGCTGACTCTGGCCCTCCTGCTGCCGTTTCAGCTCGTGCTGGCGATCGTAGTGTGGGCTATAGCGGGGGTCGCCGCGTGCGGGCCGGTGTTTCACTTCCGCCGGCTTCGCGGAAAACGAGTGAAGGCGGTTGAAACGCAGTTGCCCGAAGCGTTGGACTTCATCTCGCGGGCCTTGGTTGCCGGCCACGCGTTGCCGATGTCGCTCGAGCTATTGGCGGACGAAGTGGAAGCGCCGCTCTCGACAGAGCTGCGAAAGACCGTTGACGAGTACAACTTGGGCCTGTCGATGCAAAAGTCTCTGGAGAACCTCTCCGACCGCGTGCCCAGCGTCGACCTGCAGTTCTTCGCGTCGGCGATTCTGACTCAGTCCCGCACAGGGGGCAGCCTTCACGAGGTCTTGGACAACTTGGCGGAAACCATCCGGGAGCGCGAAACTCTCAAAGGCCAGGTACGCGCGATGACCGCGAATGGTCGCATGAGCGCGATGGTCCTTAGCGTGCTGCCATTCTTCGTCGCCGGGGTGATGACGATCATGAATCCCGGCTATCTGCTGATCCTTTGGAATCATCCCGTGGGCAGGCTGCTGGTGTTCGGCGGCCTGATTTCGCAGGTCGCCGCGTTCTTTGTGATTCGCAAGATTGCGGATATTCAGGTCTGAAGAGACTATGGTACTAGCGCTCTTCATCGGAACTTTTGTCGTGGTCATGGGGTCGGTGGGTTTTGCGGGCTACTGGTTCATGCTGCGCGAAACCGGCTCTGGCGCGGTCGATCCGGAAGCTTCGGAGTTTGCTGACGACCTGCGGGCGGATGGGTCGCCCGCTTGGCTCGGCGCTGTGGCGGGGCTCGGTGAATTCGTCACGCTCGACAAGGACGCATCGGCTGAGCGCAGAGCATTGGCCGCGGCGGGGTATCGTTCCGTCGGGGCCGAAAAGGTCCTCTTCGGGCTCAAGTGTGTCGGGGCCGTATTGGGTTTGGCCGGCTCGGTTCTGGTTGTCGGGATCTGTACGGGCGACTTTGGCTCCGCGCTTTCGCTCGGCGTGCTCGGCGGATACATCGGCTATACCTGGCCAGAAAGATCGCTGCGGCGAATGATTCGGGCGCGTCGGCTAAAGATCAGCCGCGGGCTGCCGGACTTTTTGGACCTGCTCGTGATCGGCGTCGAGAGCGGTACGTCACTCGACCACGCCATCGCTGATACCGCTCGCGACCTGAAGCGCAGCCATCCGGTGCTTAGCGATGAGTTGGGAGTTCTGCAACTCGAGCAACAAGCGGGCGCCAGCCGGGCGGAGGCCCTGAAAAACCTCGGCTATCGAACTGGGGAACCCGAGCTGAAGAAGCTAACGTCGTTGTTGATCCAAGCCGACCGCTTTGGGTCGAGCGTTTCGCGGGTGCTGCGGACGCAGGCTCGCTACATGAGAATTCGCCGGCGCCAATCGGCCGAAGAGAGAGCTCACAAGGTCGGTGTGAAGATGATCTTCCCGATCTTCTTGCTGATTATGCCGACGGTGTTCTTGGTTACGGCAGGCCCGGCGGTGATCCTGCTGCTGACGAATCTGTCGAAGATGACTGGCGGCGGCTAGTCGTCAAAAGCGCCGAGCCTCGGGCGCACCTCGAAACAGTTGCGCCAAGGCGGGGTGATACGCATGCTGGCGCTTCATTTCAGCCCATATTGTCGGATGCGGGGCGCGCTGTATTCCACGCCTCAAACGGGCTAGCTCACGAACCGAAGCGCCGTCTCCTCTCGCCGGCGCTGGACGTATTCCGATAGCCTTGCTCGAAAGCCGCCGAAGGCGTTCTCGCCGGCTTCGATGAGATAGTCGCGCTCATTCAGGCGTAGAATCTCGAGCGTATACTCCGTTCGCAAGCGATCACCGGTTCCAGGGGCGGCGAGCGGCGTGAACTCGAATGTGCCTTGCAGATCGAGCATCATGAAGTCGAGAGGGTTCTCACGCAGCGGATTAATCAGCGCCACTAGCCCCGGCTGGGGCGGCGCTATGGGCGCGCCTCGGGGACGGGTGACGTTGATGACCTGATCGTTCAAGCCGCTCATCACGCCAAATCTGTTGTTCTTTGGACCGTTGCAAGGGGCGCACGCGTAGAGGAAGTTCCTCCAGGCGAAGACAAGCTCGGGATACAAATCCTTCGGTTGAAAGTGTTCTACTTCGTCGGCCACCGAGTCTTCGCAGTACATGCAACGACGTGCGCCGTTGCACATCCCTGTCAACTTTGCTTTGACGGCATTGAATGTTGCGTTGGTGTTTCGATTGCGGGTGGCGGACTGTCGCTTGGCACGTTCGACCCGCAACGGGTAGTTGGGCTGACGATCGATATCGTCTTGATACTCGGCCAGCGTCGCGCTGACGTCGCGTCGCAGGCGGCCGTTGCGAATCTTCAGCATGACCTAGCCCATGCTGGATGCGGCTGAGGGCAGCATCGACCGCAGGTTCTCTTGCTCGGTTTTCTCGCTTGTTGAGAGCCCTTTGAGGATCTCTTTGTTGTTTAACTCCGCAAGCCGGCCGTGCAGCTTCTGCGATTCAGCAGAGCGTGTCGCGGCGGCTTCGCTACCGAACGCTTCGGTTCCGTAGGCGTCAAGTACGGTGCCATAGACCAAGCGGTGGAAATCGTCGCCTTTGAGCATCCGGCCGGTCCCGCCGGTTCCAGCGCGGGGGAGCAGAAAAATGGAGCCATGCTCGGCGGACTGACAAATCAACGGGCTGTGAGTTGAGACGATGAACTGGACGTTGGGGAAGTGGTCGCAGAGCCAACGTCCGATGGTACGTTGCCAGGTGGGATGAAGATGGGCGTCGATCTCATCGATGATGACAACACCTTCCGGCACGATCCGCGTGGCATCGTTGGGGTCGAAGAGATTCTCGGGTCCGAACGCCATCGACATCTGGCGAATGAGCTCGAATGTCATGCTGAGAATCGATCGGTAGCCGTCGCTGAGCTCTCCGACCTCCACCTTCACTCCATTCGCGTCGCGGAATACAACACCGCGAGACGTCACATCCTCCAATCGCACCGATGATGGAAGGAAACCACTTTGATTGACGAATCCCGTGAGACTGTCGAGCAACCGCCCTTCGGGGTCCTTTTCCAGGTCTCGAAACTTGAGATCGCGCAGCCATTCGAGGCTTTCCGTCAGCGCGACATGCTCTCCAAAGATGGACAAATGACGCGCCAATTTTGGCATCGAATTGGAGAGTTTCTCAGACTGCGTATCGCCTCCGGAGAAACGCCGAAACGGGCCATACGATGCGCAGAACCATCCTCGTCCGCCTTCCCAAACGGCACGTGCAGCGTTCGGAGCAGGCCCGGATGGCCTGAGCTCGACCTGGCCGCTCCGCGTTTTCCGGCTAAGCGTTAGCCGAAGCGGCAGCTTCTCGTCTTTCGACGCTGGGCGATCGGATTTAGGATCTTTCGAAATCACAAGTTCGATTGAGCCTTCTATTTCATTTCGCGTCAGCCACTCGTCCCACGATTGCCGTAGTCCGTGCGCCTCGCGCGGTCCGACCAGCGCCAGGGCGATGGCGCGGAGAAAGGTGGACTTGCCGGAGCCGTTGTCGCCAAGAATGACGTGCCACCCCTTGGCCTTGCTTTTGGGGACCGCCCAACGGGCGGATTTTATCGATCGGATGTTCCTGATCGTGACTTTGCTCAGGAGCATTGCGTCACCTGATTCAGCCCGAGCTAGTCGTCCGAGGAGAACGGGCTGCGCTTCATGGCGTAATCGATCGCTTCTTGTGGGACTTTGTAGCTCGAGTACGCCCCGTTGCCCATATAGCCGATGTCCTTGATGCCGACCGGGCTGGTGTAGAAGGCGTCGATCGACATCTTGCGGACCCAGTCGAAGAACTTTACGCCCGCGCCGAGATCGGATCGGTCCGATGCCTGGTAGTCGTGGAAGCGCCCGTAGTGGCCGCCGCCGTAGGACGACTTATCCGCCAAACGCTGCTCTTCGGCGACGATTGCGTCGAGCATCTCGCGTTGATCGGATTCCTCCGCCGAAATGAAGGTTTTGCCGTAGCGCCCGCGCATCTCGGCGTCGAGCCAGCCAAGGCCGCCGTAGTAGATGTTGGCGAGGTCCTCGTTCTGGCGGCAAAGCAGGTCGATGAACTCGGGCGCCCCCGCGTCGACCGCGCTGCCGCTTGTCTCGTCAGCGGGCACGATCAGCTCGCCCAGCCGGCGAACGGTCATCCAGTGGTGGTTCGAGAAAAAGCCGGGGTCGTATTTTTCGAGCGCGCCCTTGGCGTTCGCCACAGCCTGGTGGACGTGCTGCGCCTCGAGCGGATCCATTCTTGCGGCGATGCCGCCGGCGAACACCGCCGCCGCGATGCGCTTAAGCGCCGAACGCCGTGAGACGCTTTCTATCTGTACAACGTTAGACATTGCCTTTCCTCATCTCCTCGGCCAGGTGCTCCGACGCGCGCCACGACAACGCGTTGATCGTCAGAGTCGGGTTCTTGTCGGGGTCGGTCGGCAGAACCGCGCCGTCGGTGACGAACAAGTTGTCGGCGTCCCAGGCTTGGCAGAAGCTGTTCACGACCGAGGTCTTGGCGCTCGAGCCCATGCGCGCCGTGCCGACTTCGTGGATGATCGAGCCCGGTACGGAGATGCCGTCGGCTTCCCGCTCGGAG
This sequence comes from Bryobacterales bacterium, assembly GCA_965247515.1. Classification (GTDB taxonomy): domain Bacteria; phylum Acidobacteriota; class Terriglobia; order Bryobacterales; family UBA6623. Next base: position 6,713,076 of record OZ252029.1, read on the forward strand.
TTCCTCAAGCCGACGACCCGGCCGCCCATGGCTTCGATGATCGCGGCGAAGGACTTCTCCATGTGGCGCGCCTGCTTCCACTCGTAGTCGCTCCACTTGAAGTGGAACTTCAGCACCGGGATGCCCCACTGGTCGACCACGTCAGGGTCGATTTCGCAGTAGCTGTTGACGTTGGGGATCATTTCGCCGCGGCCCGCGAACCCAACGTTTGCGCCGTACTGCTCGCGGATGTTCTTTTTCATGTCGGCGCCGTAGCCATAGCGGCGTCCGTACCCGTGGAACGAGCCCGGGCCCGGCATGCGGAAACCGCCGCCGAATTCGATGTGATAACCCCTCGGGAAGCCGAGCTTGGCGTGATCCTCGTAACCCCACCAGGGCGCGTAGAGGTGCGAGCCGCCGAAGCCGTCGGTGTTGTATTTCGGCATGCCTTCGAGCGCGGGGACGTAGCCGGAGAGTCCGAAGCCGACCGTGTCCATCAAGTTCCGGCCGACCTGGCCCGAGGAGTTGCCGATTCCGTTAGGGTGGTACTTCGACTTGGAGTTGAGCAGTAGTCGCGCCGACTCGCACGCACTGGCCGCCACGATGACGGCCTTCGCGGAGATCTTCTTCTCGAGCCGGGTATTTTTGTCGACGTAGATGACGCCGTCAGGCTTTCCGTTGGAGTCGACCGAAACTTCGCGCGCCATCGCGTCGGTGATTAGCTTCAGTCTGCCGGTCTCGAGCGCCGGGAAGATGTCGACCTGGCTAGCCGAGTAGGCCGAGGCTGTTAGACACCCACGGCCGCATTGCCCGCAGTAGTGGCAGCCGGCGCGGCCATTGTGATTGCGCGTGATGATGGCGCGACGATTGGCGATGAACGGAATACCGAGCTTCTTGCCGGCTTCGCGGGCGAGGCGTTCGTGAACCTTCGGCGCGGGAGGGTCGTGGAAAACTCCATCAGGCGCGGAAGGGATGCCTTCTTTCGTGCCGGTAACGCCGATGAACGCTTCGGCCTTGTCGTAGTAGGGGGCAAGCTCGTCGTAGTCGATGGGCCAGTTGACGCCGAGCCCGTCGATGTCGCGGGCCTTCATGTCGAGCTGCGAGAAGCGGAACGACATGCGCCCGTAGTGGTTCGTCCGGCCGCCCACGACGCGGGAGCGGAACCACTTGAACTTGCTGCCTTCGCCGACCGTGTAGGGTTCGCCGGGCAGTTGCCAGCCGCCCATGGTGGTGGCGAAGAAGCCGTAGTCCTTGCCCGTGCCAAAGTAATATTTCCCCCCGTCTTCCGTGGCGCGGTGGCGGTAGTCGTGAGGCCACTTGTGCTCCTTGAATTCCTCGGAAGGCTCGAGCATGGGGCCGGCCTCGAGCAAGCAGACTTTGAGGCCGGCGTCGGTGAGGACGCGGACGGCCGTGCCTCCGCCGGCGCCCGCGCCGACGACGACCGCGTCGTATTTTTCAGGGGAAGTTGTGACTTGAGCCATTCGCTAAACCGTGGCTCATTGTAACGTAGGGCCGCCGCGCGGAGCCCGTGGTTCGGGGGCTAGAGTTTGGCCGCTCCCTAACCCGGCCGAGCCGGAACCAAAAGGTCAAAGGTTCGGCGCCTTTTCCGAGCACCCTGCGTGAGCGGGGTGTCTTCCGGTGACAGTTGTGTCCGTCGCTAGTGGAGTGAACCCTAAAAATGAGACATTGAAATTCGGGACGAATTTCAGCGAATGGAAAGGAGTCCAGGATGGAAAGTCTCAAGCCGCGCAAGCCGCGGGAGTTCACGGTGGAGTTCAAGGAAGCCGCCGCCAGGCGGCTCCTAGCCGGCCAGAGCGGCACAGCGCTAAGCCGCGAGTTGGACGTCAAGCGCAGCCTGCTGTACCGCTGGCGGGACGCCTATCGCCAGGAAGGCGTCAACGGCTTGAGCCGGCGGCGAGGCCGGCCGAAACCCGGCCGCTCGGCGCCGCCCAAGATCCCTCGCGATCCGCGCGACGAACGCATCGCAGAGCTCGAACGACTGCTCGGCAAACAAGCCGCAGAGCTCGATTTTTTCGGACAAGCCTTTCGCGCCTTGAACCTCGCAGCCCCGACCAACGACGCCGGTGGCGCGAGCGGATCTACTCCATCGTCGAGCAGATCAGCGCCAAAGGCTCGCTCAGCGTCGAACACGCCTGCGAGCTCGGACGCGTGAATCGCGCCGGGTTCTATCGCCGGCTCGCCGTGTCGTCGCCCGCCGAGTGCGACATGGAATTGCGTGACCGCATGCAGCGGATTTCGCTCGAGAATCGTCGTTACGGCTACCGCCGCGTGACGGCCGAGCTGCGCCGCCAAGGCTTCCTCGTCAATCACAAAAAGGTCCTGCGGATGATGCGTAAGGACAACTTGCTGGCGGTACTCAAGCGGCGCTTCGTGCTAACAACGGATTCGAACCACTTCTTACCTGTTTATCCGAATCTAGCGGCGCACCTGAATGTGGACGGCGTCGATCAGTTGTGGCAATCCGATATCACCTACATTCGCTTGCGCGAGGCGTTCGTCTACCTCGCCGTGGTGTTGGACGCCTACTCGCGACGCGTGGTCGGCTGGCGGCTGGGGACGACGCTCAAAGCTGAGCTGGCTGTAGGGGCGTTGCGCGATGCGCTCGAGCTCAGACGCCCTGCCGCGGGGTGGATGCATCATTCCGACCAAGGCGTACAGTACGCTTCGAGCGCCTATGTCGAGCTGCTGGAGCAGCACGGCGCGATCATCTCGATGAGCCGCCGCGGCAACCCCTACGACAACGCGCGGGCGGAGAGTTTCATGAAGACGTTGAAGGCGGAGGAGGTTTGGTTGCAGCGTTATCGCACGCTTGACGAGGCGCGCGCATCGATCGGCGAGTTCATTGATGAGATCTACAACCAACGCCGGCTGCATTCGGCGTTGGGATATCGTCCGCCGGCGGAGTTTGAAGCGCTGGCGCGGCCGGCGGCAACAGCAGCGAGGAATCCGAAGTATGAGTTTTGAGAGGCATAGGCAAATCTATCAATCCGATGGGCCCTGGGCGGGCAGGGAGACATCGCCGGCGTTGGAGAAGCCGGGAGCGACCTTGGCGGCCGCCCCCGGCGCTCATCGTCTTGATGAGTTTGCGGCCGGGTATTCCTTGGCGGGTTGCTCTCCAGCAGAGCCCGCTTCCGCTTCCCCGGCTAGGACCAGCGTGCGACGATACAGCGAAGAAGGCAAGCGTTTTGCGGTGAATCGTAACCTGTCCCGATTTCGACTGTCTCACGCTTGGGGTTCACTCCAGTACAGATCGATCCCTCTGGCTTGGCTGCTGGGGACTATTACGGACGCATAACGGTCAGCCCTAATGCGGGGATGGCTTCCCAGACAGTGACTACGGTCGTGCGAGTTGTTGCTGACGACGCATTCGTGCCGGCCGAAGTCGAGCCCGAGGGTTTGCTGTTCGTACACGGCGCGTACCTCGCGATTGTACTTTGTGCCGCCTCCGCAAGAATCCTCGCACTCGCTCGTAGACAAAGTTGTCCACGGCGCGATAGGCCGGCATGCGCGTCCCGTAAGAAAAGTAGTTTGTCCAGCCCCGCAACGTGCGGTTCAGCCGGTCGCGCACCTCTTCCCAGGGGTCCACATTGCTCGGCCACAGCTGCTCACGCACTTTCTGCTTAAGCCGCTTGACGCTCTTCTTAGACGGACTCGCCCCCAGATACCAATGGCCGTCCTTACGAAATCGATGCGGGCCGAACGTATATCCGAGAAAGTCAAAGCTCTCGGTCTTGGCATGAACTAACTTCGTCTTCACCGGGTTCAGGGTAAGCCCGATCCGCGTCATCACTTGCTCCGTCCACTTCATCGCCTCGGCCGCGCAACCGCGGCTAAGGATGACAAAGTCGTCGGCATAGTTGACCACCACGGCTCGTAACTCGCTTCCCTTCCCTTGTTGCCGCCAATACTTCAAATAACGGTTCATATACAGATTAGCTAACAAAGGACTTACAACTCCGCCTTGTGGCGTGCCGCATTTCGTCCTCTTGCCACCCGTCATCCGTCGTTTCCCGTCATCATCCCGCTCTTCCACTGGGGCCCCAAGCCACATCTTCACGAGCTTAAGGACCCAGCGGTCTGAAATACGCCGCGCCACGCATTGCATCAGCTCGGCGTGCGGAATCGTATCGAAGTACTTGGACAAATCGGCGTCGACTACATCGGCGTAGCCTTGACACAACAGCTGGTGAACTCTCTGGATCGCGTCCTGCGCGCTCCGTTTCGGCCGGTAACCATAGGCTTCCGGATCGAAGTCCGCTTCGAAGATCGGCTCCACAACCAGCTTGGCGGCGGTTTGCGCGACACGGTCCCGAATGGTCGGAATCCCGAGCGGACGCTCGCCGCCGTCTTGCTTCGAGATCATTGCTCGCCGCACGGGCTGTGGCCGATACGTCTTCATACGAAGTTCTTCTTGCAGTCCTCGTAACCACTCCTCTCGGCCCGCCGACTCGATTTGTTCGAAAGTTTCACCATCCACTCCCGGCTTACCCTTATTAGCTTTCGCCAACCGGTAAGCATGGGCGAGAATGTCGTCGCGCCAAATCTTATCATAGAGCTGATAGAAGCGAAACGTAGGTTCCTGCTTCGCTTTGAGATAGAGCTTGCGCTGGAGCTTCCGGATCTTATCAGGCGTTGCCAGACTCATAGCCAATCACCTCGTCCTCTTACTCGTTAACAAGCATGCCGGAAGGCAGGGCCCCTCGCTCCACGGACATTACTCCGCTTCCTCACTACTATGGCCCTGTCCGACTCCCCATCCAGGCCGCCGTCCTTATAGACGACGTTAGAGTTGCGAACTCCACCCGCCGGGGCCTCCCGCCTTTGACTACGAACTCCCTTTACCGTCATGCCGCGCCTACTACCCCGGCGAACCAAACCGGTGCAGGCGTCGGTCGCTTCCCGGTTTGCGCGGCCTTCCCCACTTCAGCGTCGGGTCGGCGTCCGCGATTTCACTTTCGAGGCCTGCTCGGGCATACTGCGCGTTACGGCCTAACGGCTTGCTCGCCCGGCCAAGCCGGACTTTGTCACGAGGCTTCGGCTCGACCGTTACCGGCCTTCGCCACTCGTCAGCTTCGATGTCGACCGACATCTTCATCGGCGGGGCCTTTCACCCCACAGGGTGTTCGCGCCAGTTCGGCGCACGCTGAAGCCATGGGCTAGATTATGGTTCCGCAACCCCATGTTCGATCGAAAAAACAAGGTATCAGGCGGTCACAGGACTAGAGTCGACTTCCACGCGACGGATCAGTCTCCCGCTAGGCGATTTCGATCAGGTCGACTCGATAGCGCTCGAGCTCGTCGCGATTGATCTCAATCCCCAAACCCGGGCCTGTGGGAACCTCGATCATCCCGTCGGACTTGTCCGGTTCGATGCGGTTCGCCGTCAGACCCCAGGCCGGGCTCTCGTGCGGCAAGTGCAGCTCGAATAGGACGGGCGGCGGATTCCAGGCCGTCGAAGCCGCCGGAAAGCAAGCCATCCAGTGCATCTCGGAGGCAATGCGGATCGGAGTTCCCCAGCTGTGTGGGACCAGCCGCACGCGGTTGAGCCAACAGGCGTAAGACAGCCTGCGGCCGCCCGTCAAGCCCGCGTTCGAGATGTCGGGCTGGGCGATGTCGACGATTTTGCCGTTGATGTAATTCTCGATTACCCAGTCGATCGGCAGAGCCTCGCCGCTGGCCAGCGGCACGCGCAAGGCGTTACGGAGCCGGCGGTAGCCTTCGAGATCGTACTTGTTGATCGGCTCTTCCCAGAACTCGAGGTTCAGCTCTTCGAGTTGCCGCCCGATCATCACGGCCGTCCCGTCATCGTAGGCGCCAGGCGTGCCGGAGTCATGTCCCAGGGAAATCTCGTCGCCGACGGCTTTGCGCACCGCCGTCATCACCTTGACGTCCGTCGCCGGGCCGTATCCCGTCTTTACCTTGGCCGCGCGGAAGCCTTGGTCGTGCGTCCAATGGCGCAGCTCTTCGGCGAATCCGGCCTCGAGAGGATCCCACTTCTTGCGGTAGCCTGCCGAGGCGTAGGGCATCACACGATCCCGATGCTTCTTGCCAAACAACGCCCAACACGGCTTGCCGACGGCTTGGCCGACGATGTCCCAAAGCGCCACGTCGAGGCCTCCGGGAGTGTCCATCGAGCGGGGCATGCGCTGGTAACCGCCGGGAGCGGCCTCGGCGATCTCGTCGAAGATCGCTTCGTGGGCAAACGGCGAGCGGCCGATGACGAGCTCGGGGTTCTTGCGGACAACCTCCCCGCCCCAGTTGCCGTCACCCCAACCCGTGATGCCAGCGTCGGTCTCGACTTCGATCACGCTGGCGCCGACCGACTCGAAGCCCAGGACGCCTCCCGCGGCGCAGCAATAGCCCATCGGCTCTGGAAGCTGTTGGCGCAGGCGATGGACTTGCACCCGAGTAATCTTGATCTGCCGAGCGTCGGCGGCGTCCAGACGCAGAGTCGAAGCGAGGGGAGCCAGTGTTACGGACCGGAGAAAGTTTCGGCGAGTAGGCATGTGATTCACCATGAGCGGCGTGGCCCTAGTATACAGTCCGAATGGCCTGTGTCGGGGCAATAACCGACGGTGACTGTTAGCGTGCGCAGGCGGCGCCCTGACAGATTTTTCGAAGCTCGACAGCCCGGCCCGCCGATGCCTCTGTCTACGCTTCAGACGTCACCTCGCGACGCCGTTCTCCGACACCTGGCGTGCTGAAACCGTTCGGCCAACGCTGAGAGATTGTTGATGTAAGATCCCTTTGGAGTTCCGATACTAACAGAGGTCCGATATGAACAAACTTGCCGCATGTCTCCTGATCCTCTCGTCGACCGGCATCGCGCAAGACGGCCTCGTACTCGATGCCGCCCTGCTCGACGGCACGAACGGCAGCATCCTGCACACCACGCCTCGACAAGAGTGCCGCGGTGTGATCATCACTGGGAATGACCGGGTCTTCACTCTCGGCGTCGAGTCGGACGGCAGCAACCTCTTGAACGAGACGCGCCAGTTCGTCTCGCTCGCCGCCTGGAAGGACGATCACTGGGTGCGGCTCGGTTCGGTGAGCGACTCGGGCTACGCGTACTCGCCCGCCGCCGCGCCTGACGGGAGGAACGGTCTTTGGATCGCCTGGGCTCAATTCAACGCCATCGCCCGCGATTGGGACATCTACGCGCGCCACTACGATGGCCAACAATTCGGCGAGACCACTCGAGTCAGCTCGAATCGCGGCCCAGACCTGCGCCCCGCGATCACCTTCGCCGCCGGCGCCCCGCTGATAGTTTGGGAAGAGGGCGTAGCTTGGGAAGCCGGCGCCGCGGGATCGATGCAGATCGCTTCGGCGACGCTGGAAAACGGCCGCTGGCAAGAGAGCAAAGTCACCTCAGGCGCCGGGTTCAATTTTCGGCCGTTTCTCGCCGTCGCGTCGGGAGGGAAAGTCTGGCTCGCTTGGGATCGCTGGGTCAGCGGCGACTACGACACGTATATCTCTTCCATGGAAGATGGCCGCTGGTCCGACCCGGCGGCTTTCTTCGCTGGACCCAATGACGAGCAGCGGCCCTCCCTGCGCGCAGCCCGCGACGGAACCGTGTGGGTCCAGGCGGGCAAGCGCGCTGAGGGCTTCAAGGGTGCCGCCCGCGTCAAGTTGGCGCCGGCGGCGCAGCAGTTCGTCGAAGGCATGCAGCAACTCGATGAATTCACGATCGATCCATCCGGGCGTATGTGGTTCTTCGAGCAGACGCAAGCCGCGGCCGATGCCGGCAACACTCCCCCGTACTGGAAAGGGCCGCACGCTTCTCCGGGCGAGACCCGCGTCGGCTGGTTCGACGGGCGGCGGATGAACACCTTTACCTTAATCTTTAACATTGGCTATCGAGCGCCGGTATTCGACCGAGAGCGACTCGCCCGAGGCCTCGTTCAGTTACCGCGACAGCGGCGACCACTCTGCCGGAACCTACTACTACGTCCGCGTTTGGCTGAAAGGCGAGGCCACCCTGCTGGACGGCCGCAAGTCAGGAAAGTACATCTGGAGCTCGCCGATCTGGCTGAAGTGATCCTTGAGGCACGGTGAGAGATACGTAAAGTAAAGGGTTGCGGCTTCGTTCCACGCCGCGAGCGCTTCTTCGGTTTTGGCGGGCCGGCTCGGGTTTCGGCGGACTCGTCTTCGAGAAGGCTCAGAGCGCTGTCGAAATGATCGAGGGCTTCTTGGAAAGCCTGAGTTTCGAGCTCACGCTCGCCGGCCAGCTTCAAATAGTGAACAGTCTTATCGAGGTCTGCTGACGCCCCAGCCTGGAACAGCTGGTGGGCGATGCTGCTGAAGTTCTCCGGGGCCTTCTTTTCGAGTACGTCCGCGATGCGCAAATGCGTCCGCTGCCGTCTTCGAATCGATAGTCCAACCAGCAAAGTGCGCCTAATGGGCTCGTGGGCAAAGCGGTAGCTCACTTCGCGGCCGGTTGAACGGATTTCTTGGAGAGGTCAGTCTTCCAGTTGCCTGGGGCGAGTTGGGCCGGGAGGGTGAAAGCGGGTAGAAGGAGAAGGGCAATTAATCGAGACATTGGCGACCTCCCACCCTGCTATTCGTTCGAGGCCAGGAACTTGTTATGGACGAACCGCAAGCGGCGCCACGAGCCACACGACAACAGGCCTCGACAAGAAACCTTTTACATCGCGCTCACGCGCGGAGCGCTCCTAATTCGGTCTCTTAAGACGCCCGGTTCAACTCAATGCCGGACTCGGCCTAGGGCCTCGACCGCACTGAACCGCACCAGAAGGTGAGACAGCGATTGGTTCAGGTGATCTTCAGGCTTTTCATATCTATGTTTTGGCCTTGGACCTTGCCGTCCACACTCACCGTGATGTTGTCTTTCTTGTCTGTGTGGAGTGAACCCTAAAAATGAGACATTGAAATTCGGGACGAATTTCAGCGAATGGAAAGGAGTCCAGGATGGAAAGTCTCAAGCCGCGCAAGCCGCGGGAGTTCAAGGAAGCCGCCGCCAGGCGGCTCCTAGCCGGCCAGAGCGGCACAGCGCTAAGCCGCGAGTTGGACGTCAAGCGCAGCCTGCTGTACCGCTGGCGGGACGCCTATCGCCAGGAAGGCGTCAACGGCTTGAGCCGGCGGCGAGGCCGGCCGAAACCCGGCCGCTCGGCGCCGCCCAAGATCCCTCGCGATCCGCGCGACGAACGCATCGCAGAGCTCGAACGACTGCTCGGCAAACAAGCCGCAGAGCTCGATTTTTTCGGACAAGCCTTTCGCGCCTTGAACCTCGCAGCCCCGACCAACGACGCCGGTGGCGCGAGCGGATCTACTCCATCGTCGAGCAGATCAGCGCCAAAGGCTCGCTCAGCGTCGAACACGCCTGCGAGCTCGGACGCGTGAATCGCGCCGGGTTCTATCGCCGGCTCGCCGTGTCGTCGCCCGCCGAGTGCGACATGGAATTGCGTGACCGCATGCAGCGGATTTCGCTCGAGAATCGTCGTTACGGCTACCGCCGCGTGACGGCCGAGCTGCGCCGCCAAGGCTTCCTCGTCAATCACAAAAAGGTCCTGCGGATGATGCGTAAGGACAACTTGCTGGCGGTACTCAAGCGGCGCTTCGTGCTAACAACGGATTCGAACCACTTCTTACCTGTTTATCCGAATCTAGCGGCGCACCTGAATGTGGACGGCGTCGATCAGTTGTGGCAATCCGATATCACCTACATTCGCTTGCGCGAGGCGTTCGTCTACCTCGCCGTGGTGTTGGACGCCTACTCGCGACGCGTGGTCGGCTGGCGGCTGGGGACGACGCTCAAAGCTGAGCTGGCTGTAGGGGCGTTGCGCGATGCGCTCGAGCTCAGACGCCCTGCCGCGGGGTGGATGCATCATTCCGACCAAGGCGTACAGTACGCTTCGAGCGCCTATGTCGAGCTGCTGGAGCAGCACGGCGCGATCATCTCGATGAGCCGCCGCGGCAACCCCTACGACAACGCGCGGGCGGAGAGTTTCATGAAGACGTTGAAGGCGGAGGAGGTTTGGTTGCAGCGTTATCGCACGCTTGACGAGGCGCGCGCATCGATCGGCGAGTTCATTGATGAGATCTACAACCAACGCCGGCTGCATTCGGCGTTGGGATATCGTCCGCCGGCGGAGTTTGAAGCGCTGGCGCGGCCGGCGGCAACAGCAGCGAGGAATCCGAAGTATGAGTTTTGAGAGGCATAGGCAAATCTATCAATCCGATGGGCCCTGGGCGGGCAGGGAGACATCGCCGGCGTTGGAGAAGCCGGGAGCGACCTTGGCGGCCGCCCCCGGCGCTCATCGTCTTGATGAGTTTGCGGCCGGGTATTCCTTGGCGGGTTGCTCTCCAGCAGAGCCCGCTTCCGCTTCCCCGGCTAGGACCAGCGTGCGACGATACAGCGAAGAAGGCAAGCGTTTTGCGGTGAATCGTAACCTGTCCCGATTTCGACTGTCTCACGCTTGGGGTTCACTCCAGTGCCCGCGAGCGCTTCGAGCGCCGGCTTGTCCCCCTTTTTGTTGAACTTAACGAACTTTCCGTCCTCGGTGACAACGCCGTAGCCGCTTGCGGAGCAGTTCGGCATCAGAGCGCACTCTTTCGTGTGCATCTTGGCCGCCGCAAATCCCTTCTCCGCGACCATACCCGAACACATCTTGTCCATCAGGACGCCCTCAACGGTCTCGGCTGCAAGTGGGGTTGTCGACAGCAACACTGCTATGCAGGTTGCCAAGAATATGTGTTTCATCTTCGTTCTCCTTTTGTACTCTCCAATTGCGCCAGCTCCCTGTCAGAGAGATCTTAGGCGCAGCGTCAAGCTGTTGAATCCACACTGACCAACACGGATTCGAGTATCGCGTTGGCGTGTTCATTCTGTTCTTTCGTGGTTCCCCGGACGGATCTTCCCCCCGCCAGCGAGCAGAGTTTCGCCGCCAACTTCCTGAATTCGCGTCGGTTATGGGATGGATCGGGCGATCGGCGTCTGTCTACAGGTTACTTGTGCGGCAGCGAAACCCCCAACGCATTGAGGATTTCTGTTTGGCGGGCGTCGGGAATCGGCAGCCGTGTGACGCTGGTCTGCTCATCCACTCGATATTCCAATAGACACAGTCGCCCCAACGCCGCCAGCGCGTCCGGCAAGGTGATCGCGTGCGGGTCGTCGTCGGTCGTGCCAAACGCCGCTTGTATCCGCCGTTCCAATTCGCGGCTCAGCTTCAACGCCAGCATGCTGCACAACACATGTCCTCGGGTGCGGCTTTCTTTGCGCACGAAGATCGGCCGCACCTCGAGCAAGCCCGTCTTCAGCTGCCGAAAGTCGCGCTCCACCCGCTGCAGGCTCACGTAATGGTCGTGCACTCTTTGGCCGCTCATGCGCTCGGAGGCGACATCGGTCACGACCACGTAACAGCCCGCCAACTCCAGCGCCTGCTCGATCGCCGCCTGCTGGCGCTCGACGACCAGCGTACGTCCCTGCAAGCGCAACTCGACCAATTCTGTCAGCTTGTGACGCGCCAGCCAGGGCTTGAGCTGGCGCAGTCCGGCCGCGGGCTCGCAACGGGAAGAGGCCGTGACTTTCTGGTTGCGTCGGTCGAGCTTGCCTCCCAGCTTGGCCAGCTTGTCCTCGAGCCGCTGCCGTTGCCGTTTGGCTTCGGACTCGTTGAGGCGCAGCACATAGCGCACGCCGTCGGCTTCGACCTCGCAGACTTGTTCAGCGAACAGCTCCAGTTGCAGCACCCCTTCGCTCAAGCGCCGCCGAATCTGGGGATCGGTCAGCGCCGTGATGTAGCGCAGCCCGGCCTCCCCCAGCGCCTGCTTGCCCTTGCTCTTGACCATCCCGCGGTCGCCGACGAAGACCAACTCCTCGACTCCGAACTGCTCTTTGACGATGCGGATCTGATCCGGCACGGTCGTCGGATCGTTGCGGTTGCCGGCAAACACCCGCACCGCCAGCGGCTCGCCCTGGTCATCGGCCAGCAGTCCGATCACAATTTGCTTCTTGCCGCGCTTGCCGTCGCGATTGTAGCCGTACTCGCCCAACGCGTTGTGCAGGCCTTCGAAGTACGAGCTGGTGACGTCGTAGAGCAGCAAGCTGGGCGGGGCTCCGCGGCGCTCGAGGTAGTGGCGGTATAGCGCTTGCTCGATCTTCACTTGGCGGGCGCTCAGATCATCGAGGGCGGCGTAGAGGTCGTCTTCGTCGAAGGCGCCCAGACCCAGCACTTCTGCGACGGCCTGATCGGCGGCCCAGCGCACGGCCGAGAGCCGCGATCCTTGGTGGGCCAGGCGCGCCAGCACCAGGAACAAGGCGAGTTTGGCGGCCCGCGTTCGACCCAGCGCGGCGGTCAGGCCCAGCTCATCGGCGAGTTGCTTGAGCGCGAAGAGCAGGCCAAAGACGGGGCCGCAGACGGGAGTGGCGGGAAGCTGATCGAACTCGCCGCGGAGGGCGCGCCGGAGGGCCTCGACGCGGACGGGGCGCCAGCAGGAGAGGTTGGCGAGGGTGCGTTTTTTGACTCTGCCGTTTTGGCGGAAGGATTCGCGCAGCAAGACGGCGGGCGGCGAGTTGCGATTGGGGACGGACTCAACATACATGGGTATATTATATCACAAACAACACAATGAATAAACGATACAATAGCATAATACATGGGTACACTAAAAGCGCCCCCAAACGTGTTAAAGCCAAGCAAGCCAAGCAGTTAGCCCGTCAAACGAGCCTTCCGCTGGGGGGAAGATCCGCCGGAGGAAGTTATGGCCGACCGGTCGAGATGTACGAAAAGTTAGTTACAGATCTGCAGGCGGCATCGAGCCACAGCGTGCGCGGATCGGCCTGCCCCGCAGTTACTCTGCGTTGTCCCGACGTAACCTGTGCGGGCTGAGAGCGAAGATACACGCAGACAGGTTACAGGCGTGTCTCACGAACCAGTAGTGTTACTTACCGGCGCTAGCTCCGGTCTCGGGCCGGCGATCGCGCGTTTGCTGCTTCAACGACAGTATCGTCTTGTCCTGACGGCGCGCGAATCTTCGCTGCCGAGATTTCGCTCCCAGGGCCTTTATCCATCCAGCCGCGTCCTCATCCTGCCAATGGACGTGACTCGGCCGAGCGAGCGAGAAGCCGTAGTCGAGGAGGCCAACCAGCGCGTGGGACCGATCGACATCCTAATCAACAACGCCGGCGTGTCCTATCGGTCAGTCGTCGAGCACGTCTCCGAGCAAGAGCGGCTGGCTCAAATGAACATCAACTTCCGGTCGCCTATGGAATTGATTCGACTGCTGTTGCCTCGAATGCGCAAACGGCGCTCAGGCCGGATCATCAACATCAGCTCCGTGGGCGGGATGATGGCGATGCCGACGATGGCGGCATATTCGGCGTCCAAGTTCGCCCCTCGAGGGCGCCAGCGAAGCCTTGTGGTATGAAGTGCGTCCTTGGAACATTCATGTGACGCTGGTTCAGCCGGGCTTTATCCACTCCAACTCGTTCAAGAACGTGCGCTACACCGGCCTGAGCGGAACATCGGTCGAGACCCCGGACGACCCCTATCACGCGCATTATCGTTTTATGGCGTCGTTCGTCGGGGCGATGATGAATAGGTTCGGGTCCCCGCCTGAGCGCGTGGCGCGCACCGTGCTACGCGTCATGCAGAGCCGCGTTCCGCCTCTACGGGCCCCCGCCACGCTGGACGCACACTTTTTCTCACTACTCCGCCGATGGCTGCCCCGTGACTTGTACCACCGGATCTTATATGGCTGTCTGCCGAGCATCACAGAGTGGGGTCCGCTATCGGAACAAGAGCGGCCACTCAGTCCAGCTTTCCGCGGCACAGATCGCGTCCGAACGCGAACGTGAACTGCAACCTTTCATGTGGACGACGGAAGTCTGTTGACGCCGAGCGCGAACGCAGAGATCGGCGGCGCTTCGCGTATTGGCCTGCATCCCGAACGGTGAAACCCAGCGCCATCCGATGGACGCGTATGAAACACGTGTTGCGAAACAAAAGTAAAGTTAGAAGCAATAGCGACGCCTTTGACGCAACCGCCTGACGGATGAAGACTTCGTGCGAGCGCGCAAGACTCACATATCGCTCGATACCGGACTCGTCGCTTTGGATCATTCCCAATGGTCGCCACGGACCTCATCGCCAGCACCCTGAAGAGTTCCTCAGGGTTTCAAGCTTGTTCTTGGCCGGAGAGCTGGAGTAGCCCGAGCGGGCTGGGCTAGGTTCGGAATCCAGCGACGAGACTTGCTTCTTACGTGTCCTTGCAGCAGTGGCGGACGGCCTCAGCCTGCAAGCCAACCGAGTGCGATGACTACGACTCCCGGTTCGCCCGCACGAGCGGGCGAGCCGCTGATCGCGTTCGTCACCGGCTTCGGCGACGTATCGAACGCGCCGGCGAGCGGCGCGGAGGCCGGGGTCCCGTTCTCGACAACCAACACCCGCGGCCGTAACGGTCGGCGGGGTCGATGCGATCGTAGCGTTCTCCGGCCTCACGCCCGGTTTTGTCGGCCTGGGGCAGGTGAACTTCGTCATGCCGGTGCGGACGGCACTGCGTGACGAAGCGCGCCGCCAACAAGGCGCTGCATCGGCCGAGCTGATCGTTAGCGTCGCGGGCGCAAGCAGCAAGCCCGCGCCGATGCCGGTCCAATAGCTGGGCCAGGCCGCTCGCCGTGTCGGCCGGTTCCATTCGCACGGTCCCGCTGCGTGGAGGGGCGTCAACTTTGGAGCTAGACGTCGGTCAGGTCACTCACCCCGACCACTTGACCTTGAACCGTGGCGGCCTCGTCTACCACGACCACGCCGGGCCGACTTGGATCTGGTTCTTGCGGCAGGGTCCCAACGGCGGCGAACCGGGGCGCACAAAGTTCGTCGGCGGACACTACAACGCGGATTTTCCCGCGGTTGTCGCCCGACGGCAAGTTCATCGCGTATAACTCGAACGAATCAGGTCCGTTCGAGATCTACATCGAGCGCTTCCCCGATGGCGGCGACAAGATCCGAGTCTCGCAAGCGGGAGGGAACCGCCGAGATGGAGCGGCGATGGCGAAGAGCTGTTTTTTGTGAATTACGAAGATCAAATGTTCATGGCGGCGAAGTTTGAGGCCGACCCCGAAACCCGTACGTCCATTCCCGAGCCTCTGTTCCCCGGTCCAACGGCGGAACTCAACCCGCGCTACTACCATGTGCTGCCAGATGGCCGCTTCCTGATCATCGAGCCGATCGGCTGGGACTCGGCGGCGAAGATCCGCGTGGTCCAGAACTGGTACAAAGAGTTCCGCGACCGCGAACAGGATTAACGGATAGAGCGGAAAGCGTTTAGGAGTCGATAGCCCGATTCCTGTTAAAATCGCGTTGCGACTTGCTTCCATCGCGCCGGGCGAGTCCACCCGAAGACGGCTGATCGCAGCCGGTCGACGGATAGATACTGTTAGCCATTTCACGCCGACCTGACGACCAGTTGAAATCGCTCGGAGGCCCTTGAATAGGGTGCTACATCCCTATGGCTGGGGCTTTTGGCGCGCTCTCGATGGAGAGTTTGTGGCAACGTTTGTTTCTACTGGCCGCGCGGACACAGGACCGGTCTCGGATGAGAGCTGCCGTGTCAGGCGTTTCCGAGAAGCTGTAGCCGCTGTTGACCCAAGTTGAGCCAGCGATCCAATGAGGCCAGAATCGAGAGCATGCCGTTCTCGATCAGATCCGGCTCGCGCGTTGTTGAGAGCAGGTCAATATGCTCGCCAGGGGGGCCGTCGTCACCAACGTCGGGCGCAAAGCGCCAAAACTTGCGGCCATACTCTCCAATGCCATCGTTCGCTAAGAGAGAACCGCAGCGGAGCCGTTCGTCGCACGGAACCGCTCGCTCTGCGCTCGAACCCGAAGCACAAGAATTCTTGACTGCAAGGGAACTCGAGGCTTGGCTCAAGATTGACCGGAAGACGATCTACAGCTACGTCCAGAGGGGCTCATCCCGTACCTGAAGATCCAGTCCAATATCCGCTTCAGACGCGAGGACATTCTCGAACGGGTCGACCAGCATAGAGTCGCCCCCAGAACGAAGGCGAGCTGACCATAGCCCTGCACCTCTCGCAGCACGCCTCAGCGGTCACTTGTGGGCGAGGTTCCGGCCCCTCCCTGTGCTATACTCGCCCACGTCTGGATGGACACCATGATGGACAGTAAATTCAGCTCTAGAAGCTCCGCTTCCAAGTGCCAACTTAGTGTCCGTTTTACTGTCCATATCAGCGTCCGAACAGGCAGATTTGGCAGACAGTACAGACTTGAGAGACAAGAGACGAATCAGCTAACCTCTTTAGAATGAGCTACGTGACTGATTCGACAGTGGGCGGGAGTAGTTCAGTGGTAGAACGTCAGCTTCCCAAGCTGAATGTCGCGGGTTCAATCCCCGTCTCCCGCTCCATGTTTTCAACAACTTACAAGCCTCGCCAGAAAAACTCGCGTTCATTTGTGTTCAAAACGATTCGAGGTTTGAGTCGTAGCTGAGCTGCCTCGGGGAGGCCTGCTCTCCCGCCGAGCAAGTCACAATATTCGTTTTAAGCTCAACTGGGCTCGTCCACAATGGTCTGGTGCCTCGCTCGAAGGAACCGCCCTCTTCCTACCAGCTAAAGATCACTCTCCTTGAGATCCAGCCTCCGATCTGGCGACGGATACAGGTTCCCGATACTTTGCTGCTCTGCTGCTTGCACGACGCGCTTCAAGGCGTCTTCGGCTGGACCGACAGCCACCTCCACCAGTTCGTCAAGGGCGAGACGTACTGGAGCAACCCCGAATGGTACGAAGATTACTAGTATATCGTTTCACTAAAACATATCCTCTCTAGGCGACCTCAAGCGCCTCGAACTTCCTCCAGCGGTGAACCACCGGAGCCGCGTTGATCTCCGCGATCCCCTGCAGAATTCGTTCCCGCAGCTCCTCCCACGACGCGACTCGGATACGCTTCAAGAACGTGCGCGCCATCTTGCCAAACAGCGTCTCGACTATGTTGAGCCAGGACCCGTGGGTCGGCGTGTGCACGTATTTGAAGCGGTTCGGACGCGTCGCCAAGTAGGCTTTCGTCTCCTTCGATATGTGGGCGGAGTGATTGTCCAAGATCAATCGGATCGTGCATTGGTCCGGGTAGAATTGGTCCAAATCCTTGAGCAGCAAGATGAATTCCCGGCTGCGGTGACGCCGCTCCACCCGCGCCGTTACCCGGCCGGAGTGCAAGTCCAGCGCCGCCAGAATCGAGCACGTTCCCAGCCGTTTGTACTCGTAGTCGCGAGCCACACAGGGATGCCGCCCAGGCTTCGGCGGCAGGTCCGGCGCGACGTTGGCGATCGCTTGCACGCCGGGCTTTTCGTCGACCGAAACCGTGATCACGCCCGGCGATAGGCCGTCGCGAAGGCTTTCATTCTGAAAGGCCACTTCGCGGTAGACCAGCAACACTTGCCGCATCTTGGACTCAAAATCGGGATCGCGACGCTCGAGGTAGTACTTCACCTTCTCCGGATGCAGAGGTTGCTCGGCCAGAATACGATGTACGGTCGCCTTAGCCGCTTGGGCCAGGGCCGGATAGCCCGCTTCCACGGCATGCCGGCGCACGTGTAGAGCGAGCGCGCTGCGGGTCCACAGCTCGGCGGCGTAACCGAGTTGGGTGGGTTTGCTGCAGGCCAAATGCACCACCCAGGCCTTGGCATCGGCGGTGATGCCGGGCGGCCGGGGACGATGATAGGCATCCTTGAGCGCTGCTTCCACGCCTATGGCGAGGGCTCGGTTGATCCATTTGCCGACGCTTTTGCGCGTCATCTTGACCGCTCGCATAATCTCGGCGATCGTCTCGCCGGAATGATAACGCCACAGAATCTCAGCCCGCTGCACCTCCCTAACCGGAGCCGTCCGCGAAGCACGCAGGCGCTGAAGATGTTGCACCTCTTGGGGCGCGAGAACGAGTTTGAGACGCTTTGATTTTCCCGGCATGCGTCCAGCCTAGCAGGAAACGTTACGGGACCGATATGTTTTATTGAAACGCTATACTAGTGTCCGGGGAAAATCTGGGGGCTGGGTGATAAGTCACGGGGGATCAATAAGATGGGGGGCGCTGCGGGCGGGAACGATTTGAACTGCGGGAGACGGAGATAGCGCCTGGGAAGGCGGCGTCGGGAGGGGGACAATGGTGCATGAATACCGGCCGCACCGTCTTCTCTCAATTGATCGAGCAGCTGCCCCAGCGAGAGTTCCAGAAGTGTGTGGCGCGCCATTGCGGCTCCTCCTATCTGAAGAGTTTCTCCTGCTGGGACCAGTTCCTGTCGATGGCGTTCGCCCAGCTGACCTACCGCGAAAGCCTGCGCGATATCGAGGCCTGCCTGCGTTCCATGCGCGGCAAGCTCTACCACATGGGATTCCGCAGTCGAGTGGCGCGCTCCACACTGGCCGACGCCAACGAGTCCCGCGACTGGCGCATCTACGCTGATTTCGCGCAGGTCTTGATTCGCATCGCGCGGCCCCTGTACGCCCGCGATCCGATCGGCGTGGATCTGGATCAAAGTCTCTACGCGCTGGACTCGACCACCATCGACGGGTGCCTCGCGCTGTTCCCCTGGGCCAAGTTCCGCAAGCACAAGGCTGCCGTCAAAATGTACACGCTGTTGGAGCTACACGGCAACATCCCCACGTTTATCCGCATTACCGACGGCAAAGTGCACGACGTCAACATCCTCGACGAGTTCGGTCCCGAGCCCGGCGCCTTCTACGTCATGGATCGCGCCTACGTGGATTTCGAGCGCCTCTTCGTGTTCACTCTTTGCTCGTCATTCTTTGTCGTGCGCACGAAGAAGAACCTCTTGCTGCAGAGGCGCTACTCGCATCCGGTCGACAAGTACTGTTTTTGGCAACTTCACTTGGCCCACTTCGGCGGTTTATTTTGGCCCCCCTGTAAACGGGTTTCTAAGTCATTGATTTCTGGTCACCTCCTTTCGTTTTTGGGGACGTGGTCCGGAGCGGAGCCCGAAGGGCGAAGCGCAGGACGATGTCCCCAAAAACGAGCTGGAGTTAACCCTAAAAATGAGACATTGAAATTCGGGACGAATTTCAGCGAATGGAAAGGAGTCCAGGATGGAAAGTCTCAAGCCGCGCAAGCCGCGGGAGTTCACGGTGGAGTTCAAGGAAGCCGCCGCCAGGCGGCTCCTAGCCGGCCAGAGCGGCACAGCGCTAAGCCGCGAGTTGGACGTCAAGCGCAGCCTGCTGTACCGCTGGCGGGACGCCTATCGCCAGGAAGGCGTCAACGGCTTGAGCCGGCGGCGAGGCCGGCCGAAACCCGGCCGCTCGGCGCCGCCCAAGATCCCTCGCGATCCGCGCGACGAACGCATCGCAGAGCTCGAACGACTGCTCGGCAAACAAGCCGCAGAGCTCGATTTTTTCGGACAAGCCTTTCGCGCCTTGAACCTCGCAGCCCCGACCAACGACGCCGGTGGCGCGAGCGGATCTACTCCATCGTCGAGCAGATCAGCGCCAAAGGCTCGCTCAGCGTCGAACACGCCTGCGAGCTCGGACGCGTGAATCGCGCCGGGTTCTATCGCCGGCTCGCCGTGTCGTCGCCCGCCGAGTGCGACATGGAATTGCGTGACCGCATGCAGCGGATTTCGCTCGAGAATCGTCGTTGCGGCTACCGCCGCGTGACGGCCGAGCTGCGCCGCCAAGGCTTCCTCGTCAATCACAAAAAGGTCCTGCGGATGATGCGTAAGGACAACTTGCTGGCGGTACTCAAGCGGCGCTTCGTGCTAACAACGGATTCGAACCACTTCTTACCTGTTTATCCGAATCTAGCGGCGCACCTGAATGTGGACGGCGTCGATCAGTTGTGGCAATCCGATATCACCTACATTCGCTTGCGCGAGGCGTTCGTCTACCTCGCCGTGGTGTTGGACGCCTACTCGCGACGCGTGGTCGGCTGGCGGCTGGGGACGACGCTCAAAGCTGAGCTGGCTGTAGGGGCGTTGCGCGATGCGCTCGAGCTCAGACGCCCTGCCGCGGGGTGGATGCATCATTCCGACCAAGGCGTACAGTACGCTTCGAGCGCCTATGTCGAGCTGCTGGAGCAGCACGGCGCGATCATCTCGATGAGCCGCCGCGGCAACCCCTACGACAACGCGCGGGCGGAGAGTTTCATGAAGACGTTGAAGGCGGAGGAGGTTTGGTTGCAGCGTTATCGCACGCTTGACGAGGCGCGCGCATCGATCGGCGAGTTCATTGATGAGATCTACAACCAACGCCGGCTGCATTCGGCGTTGGGATATCGTCCGCCGGCGGAGTTTGAAGCGCTGGCGCGGCCGGCGGCAACAGCAGCGAGGAATCCGAAGTATGAGTTTTGAGAGGCATAGGCAAATCTATCAATCCGATGGGCCCTGGGCGGGCAGGGAGACATCGCCGGCGTTGGAGAAGCCGGGAGCGACCTTGGCGGCCGCCCCCGGCGCTCATCGTCTTGATGAGTTTGCGGCCGGGTATTCCTTGGCGGGTTGCTCTCCAGCAGAGCCCGCTTCCGCTTCCCCGGCTAGGACCAGCGTGCGACGATACAGCGAAGAAGGCAAGCGTTTTGCGGTGAATCGTAACCTGTCCCGATTTCGACTGTCTCACGCTTGGGGTTCACTCCAAGCGCCCTCCTTGCTACCGCCCGCGTTTCTTCTTCGCCAGCGTCCTACGAAAGCGGTAGGACTCCTCGCCCGTCTCGATGATGTGAGCGCGGTCGGTAATGCGATCCAACAGCGCCTTACATAGCCGAGCGTTCGGAGTCACCTTTGTCCACTCGGAGAACGGCAGGTTGGTCGTTAGCATTAGCGCCGCCTTCTCCGCGCGATCAGCGATGACTTGGAACAGGAACTCCGCTCCCACCTCCGCGAGCGGGACGTAACCCACTTCGTCGATCGCAATCAGCTCGTAGCGGGACCAGCGTGCGAGCACTCGACTCAGCTGCATTTGCTGCTTGGCTTCGACGAGTTCGTTGACCAGCGCCGACGCCGTGGTGAAGCGCACCCGCCGTTTCTGCAGGCAGGCCGCCACGCACAGGCCCGTCATCAGGTGGGTCTTGCCCGTGCCGCAATCGCCGAGAAACAGGATCGGTTCCGAACTCTCGATGTAGCCGCCTTCGGCCAACTCGGTTAGCTGCGGGGCCGAGACCGCCTTCGTCTCGGAGAAGTCGAACTCCTCGAGCGTCTTCATGCGAGGCAGCCGCGCTTCGCGTAAGCGACGATCCACCGTACGTCGCTCGCGCTCTTCCAACTCCGCGCTTAGCAGCGCTTCGAGATAGCCGACCGGCGTTTGTCTCTCGCGTATGGCTTGTTTGGCCAACGTCTCGAATTGCGCGCCCACAGTCGGCAGCCGCAGCAGCTTGCACTGTTGTTGGATGGCCTGCGCCGCCAGGCTTTCGTTGGGGGCGCTGGATTTGCGGGCGCTCATTGCACCGCCTCCGCCGCCAGCAACTGATCGTAGTTCGTCAGCGTCGGCAAGGGCCGCTCAAAGCGTTCCAGCTCCGGCGCCACCAGCGGCGGCTGAGCTAGCCGTTCGAGGCACTGCGAGGTCAGCAAGTAACGCACCGCCGCCTGATCGCAGCAGCCGCACTCGAGCGCTTTCTCGATCGCCTCGCTCAGCTTGTCCCAACCGTGGCGTTTGCCCTCTTGCAACAGCTCGATCATCTGTTGCGTCCCCGCTTGCTTGTCATGGCGCTGGATCAACTTCGCCCATAACGTGTCGTAGCTCGCCGGCCAACGCCCGGCTTGGCGCCGTTGTTCCAGCGGCGTCGAGCCCGCCAGCGCTCCCGGCTTGTGGGCCAATACGTCGAGGTAATGCTCCAAATTAAAGATCTTCTGCTGCCGAGAGTAGCTGCGCTCATGTCGCGCGATGCGACGACCTTCGTGCCAGACCTCGACCGACTCGGCGTAGATCTTCGCCTGCGCCCTGGTTCCCGGACGCAGCGGCGTCGAGTAGAAGTTCGTGCGCACCTTGACGCAGCCTGTCGCGTCAACCTTCGGGAAGCTCGACACTTCGATCTCAAAGCCTTCCGCCGCCAACCCCAACAGCCGCTCGCGTTCGATCAGCATTCCCTCGCCGACCGTTTGCGCCCGTCCGGCGACCGTGCGCGCTTCGTCTTCGCGGCAGCCTTCGAGCAGCTTGCTGTTGAGCTCGTCCAGCGTCTTGGCTTCAGGCAGCGGCACCGGGGTGGTTGCGGCGGTAACGTCTCACCTCGCCTTCCACGCCCCCTTTCTCGTTGCCTTTCCCCGGCGTGCAGAACTCGGAGGCGAAGCGCCAATGCGAACGAAAAGCCACGAAGCGCGCCGTCTCCTCGCGTCGCGCGCCGCGCAGAATCCGCTTCACCGCCGAAGAGATATTATCGTACCTCAATGTCCGAAACACCCCGCCAAAGTAGGCCAAGGCCAGCTCGTGCGCTTCCAGAAACGCCTGCTGCGTCGCGCGCCGATAGGCGCGATGAAAGGCCGCGCCGCTCGCCATCGAGCGCATCGTGAACACTTGCAGCTTCACGCGCTCGCCGTCCATCTCGGCCCACGACTCGTACCAGTCCACCTGCGCTTCTTGGCCCCAGTCGTAGCTTTGCGGCACGAACGTCTCGCGCTTCTCCAATCCCAACTCACGCTTGCGCTCTTGAACGTACTGCCGCACCGTGCGCTCGGCCACTTCGCAACTGGTTTCCTCCCGTATCCGGTTCCAGATACGGTGCGCCGTGTGACGCTGCTTACGCGGCGCCTTGCGGTCCTCTTTGAGAATGCGGTCGATGAACCCCACCGCCGGCGCCAGCTTGGCGCGCCGTCGCGCCGGCTTCTTGCGCGGCGGCGGCAGCGCGCTGGCTACCGCCTCGCGCACCATCCGCCGGTGCACGCCCAGCTTGCGCGCCACCCCCTTGATCGTCCCCACGCCGAATTCGTACTCGCGTCGAATCTCTTCGAATAGTTCCACTTTGCTCCTCCAGTCCAATTCGTTCCTCCGTTGCGGGCGATTCCCGCAAACAGAGTATCCGTTGATTGTTCTAGGGGGCCAAATCAGGGCGCCGAAAGGGGCCAATTCAGAATGCCAAACTCAGACACCCCGCTCACGCAGGGTGCTCGGAATTCCTGCCGGATCTGTGCAGGAATCGTTTACAGAGGCGCTTCCGGTCGCGGCTCCGTAGCCGTCGGCTCCAATATTGCCCGTATCAGCGGTTTCTGGCGAAAATGTAGAAACTCCAGTCCCCCAGCTTGCGCTGGGGGCTACGGTTATGCCGCCCCTGGCGGGGCTCAAGAGAGTCTGCCGCAAAACTCGGTTTCGCCAATGTACCCGTCAGGGGAGGCATGGCCATCGCTGTTGAAGAAACTTTTCCCATTAGCTATCCGATCCGCGCCCTCCGAGCGGTAAAATCGGCCTGTCGTGATCGGCAGCACAATCAGCCACTACAAGATCGTCGAGAAGCTCGGCCAGGGCGGCATGGGCGTGGTCTACAAGGCCGAGGATACTCGTCTAGAGCGAACTGTCGCACTTAAAGTTCTCGCCGCCCACCTGCTGACCGACGAGGATGCCAAGCGCCGTTTCCAGCGCGAAGCCAAAGCGGCGGCGGCGCTCGATCACTCCAACATCGCGACAGTCTTTGAGATTGGCGAAGATAACGGCCAGTCGTTCATTGCCCTGCAGTTCGTAGACGGACCGACTATCGCCGACAAGATCAGGGAGCGTCCACTGCCCCTGGACGAAGCCCTCGACATAGCCATTCAGGTGGCGGAAGGCCTCCAGGAAGCCCATGAGAAGGGCATAGTTCATCGGGATATCAAAGCGGACAACATCCTTCTCAACTCGAAGGGACAAGCCAAGATCACCGACTTCGGCCTCGCTCACCTGGCCGAACGAAGCAAGCTCACCAAGAGCGGCACAACGCTAGGCACGCCGGCCTATATGTCACCCGAGCAGGCTCAAGGTCAGTCTATGGACCGGCGCACGGATATCTGGTCGCTCGGAGTGATGCTCTTCGAGATGGTCACCGGGAAGCATCCGTTTCCGGGTGAGTATGAACAGGCGGTGGTCTACTCGATCGTTAACGAACAGCCGGAGCCAGTGACGGCGCTGCGAAGCGGAGTTCCCACCAAGATCGACGACGTGATCCTTAAGGCGATGGCCAAGGACACCTCGCAGCGCTATCCGCACGCCGAGGATATGCTGGTGGATCTTCGAGCCATTCGGATGGGGCTATCCGGGGTTCAGCCGATCGTCGGCGGCGGCCGAGTCAGCGCGAAGCCTGGTTTGACCGCTGCGCCCCGCGCCCGAAGAATTGGGCGGCTTGCGATCGCGGGGCTCGCGATCGCTGTGTTGGCCCTGGCCGCTTACCTAGGCGGCTGGGTTAGGCCGCAACCGCCCGACCAGACGGCTTCGCTCTCGGCGCCCATCCCGCTGACGGCCTACCCAGGTCGCGAGATTCACCCGAGCTTCTCGCCCGGCGGCGAGCAGATTACCTTCACCTGGGAAGGGCCGGACCGCGACAACTGGGACATCTACGTCAAGCGTGTTGGCGAGGAAAGAGCCGACCGGCTGACCGACGACCCGGCAGATGATTTCAACTCCGTTTGGTCACCCGACGGGCGGCGGATCGCCTTCATTCGTAAGTTCGACGAAGAGTCGGCCGCAGTCATGACGGTTCCAGCAATCGGTGGCCCGGCCCGGAAAGTAATAGCGATCTCGGCCCGCCTGGGCACCCTCGACAGCGCGTATCGATACGTGACTTGGCATCCCGACGGACGCCACCTGATCGTTGCCATGCCCGAGAGGCAGGGAGAGGGCCACATCAGCTCCATACTGTCGATGCCGACACGGGCGAGGCTCGAAAGCTCATGGCCGACGTGTCGCCGGAAGGGGATGTCGATCCGGCCGTGTCGCCCGATGCGTCCAAACTTGCATTCCGGCGGCGTGTGTCTCGTTACTCTTGGGAAATTCATATCGTCGGAATCACCGCTTCGCTCGAAATCGAAGGCGAATCGAGGCGGCTGAACAGCGACCAGCCTCCTTTCTTTCCGACGTGGACGCCAGACAGTCGCGAGATCATTTTCGCCAGCAGAGGTGCGGAGTCGGTCAGGCTGTGGCGTGCTCCGGCCGAGGGCGGCAAGCCTGAGCCCTTTAGGCAGCTATCAAGGTCCTCGTATCCCGCTTTCGCTGCATCTGGTCGCCTTGCACTCTCGTACGTGATTCGGGACTTCGACACCTGGGAGTTGCAGCTGGCTACAGGCGAGAAAAGGCGTGCCATTTCGTCGACGTTCTTTGACGTCACGCCCCAATACTCGCCGGACGGATCCCGGATCGCGTTCTCGTCTTCGCGCTCTGGCTACCGCGAGATCTGGCTTTCCGACCGCGATGGGTCGAATCCGATCCAACTCACCAACCTGAAGTTGGATCGGACATCAGCGCCCTACTGGTCCCCCGATGGATCATGGATCGCATTTCAGTGCTTCGACGGCGACCAGTGGGACATCTTCGTCATCCGCGCCTCGGGCGGCGAGCCCCGCAATTTAACAGATCATCCAGCCTTCGACGGGCAGCCAACGGTCTCGCGAGACGGCCGCCAGATCTACTTCAGTTCGAATCGGTCCGGGGAGTACGGCATCTGGAGAATCGCGCCTGAGGGGGGCGAGCCAGTCCAAGTGACCAGCGGCGGGAACGATCGGTATGCACTCGAATCGGTCAATGGGCGGACCCTGTACTATTCGGATCTATCGAGCCTTTGGATCATTCCTGTGGCTGGAGGCCCTCGAACACTCGTGGTCGAGCGATTCTGGTCCAGCATGAGCTGGGCTGTGGGGCGTTCCGGGATCTATTTCACAGGTAGCAGGAACACTCCGAGAACCATCGACTTCTATGACTTCGACTCCAAGGCCGTGAGCTCGGTGATGGAGTTCGAGAAAGAGACCTTTAGCGGCTTTTCGCTTTCTCCCGATGGCGAGTCAATACTCTACACACAGGACGAGCCGCCCGAGTCGGACATCATGCTGGTGGAAGATTTCCGTTAAGGCCGGCGATGCTTCGCTCCACCCTGTAAATGGATAGGGTCCGCGAACGGTCAGTCGTGATTGAAGACATCGAAGGCAAGTGGCGCGCAGTTTCGATCGGCATCGTCGAAAAATGGTACGAAGAGCTCCGGGATCGCGAGTAGGACTAACCGTCACGGCAGCAATGACTTAAGGGTGATCTGGCGGAACATGGCGTGGAATCGAAAGTGTCATGAGAAACCCCGCGCCGCGAGGGGCCATGCCGCAACTGGCGGGGCTCAAGACGCCAAGACATGGCGCCAGAGAACAAAGGCGTTAGTACACCAACGTCCGCTCGAACTCGGTCACAAGGTCCTCCGTCTGCGGCAGGATCTCTTTCTCCAATTCCGGCCGATAGGCCACCCAAGTATCGAGCGCCCCGATTCGACCGACCGGGGCGTCTAGATGATCGAACAAGTCCCTGGCGATTCGCGCCGAAATCTCCGACCCATACCCCCAAGACAGGCAGTCCTCTTGGGCCACCACAACACGGTTCGTCTTCTCAACCGACCGCGCTATCGCAGCACAGTCATAAGGCGCCAGGCTGCGCAAATCCAAGATCTCGATCGAAGCTCCCCGAGACTCCGCCAGCTTCTTGGCAGCCAGCTTCGCCCTCTGGACCAGCGCGCCATAGGTGACGACCGTTAGGTCGGAGCCCTGCTGCACGACCGCCGCTTTCCCAAACGGAATCGTGTAGTCGGCCCCCGCGTAGGGCGAGCGGTTGTACGTCTCGCGGTAGAGCTTCTTGTGCTCCAAGAACAGCACCGGATCGTCGCAGCGAATCGCCGTCCGCAGTAGCCCAACCGCATCTAGGGCATTCGAAGGGAACACCACCCTCAACCCCGGGATGTGCGTGAACGTCGACTCGCCAGACTGGCTGTGATAGATCGCCCCGCCGTTCAAGTACCCGCCGATCGGGACACGAATCACCAGCGGCGCCGAGAAGCCGTTGTTCGAGCGCCACCTCAGCGATGCCAACTCATCGCGGATCTGCATCATCGCCGGCCAGATGTAGTCGAAGAATTGGATCTCGACCACTGGCTTGAGACCGCGGGTCGCCATCCCCGTCGCGCGTCCCACGATGGCCGCTTCAGCGATCGGCGTATTGAACACCCGCTTGCCGCCGTACTTGCGCTGAAGCCCGCGGGTAGCTTTGAAGACTCCGCCCTTGCCGGCAACCTTAGAAAGATTCTCTTCGCGGCTGCAGTCGGCCACGTCCTCGCCAAAGACGTAGACGCCGGGGTTCTGGCGCATCTCGTCGTGCAGGCACAGGTTGATCGAATCGACCATCGTGCGGGGTTCGCCCGAAGGCTGGGGCTCGGACTCGAACTCGGACGAGGTCGGATCGACCGTTGGCGAATAGAGAAAATTCAGACTCGAGCCCGGCCGGGGAGGCGCGGAAGCGAGCGCCTGGTCGGTAATGCGATCGATCTCCTCGTCCACGTCTTCTTGGATGTGAACCAGACTCCGCTCGTCGGCGAGCCCTTCCTTTTCGAGATACTGCCCAAGTCTCCGAATCGGATCTTTCGCCGCCTCGGCTTCGCGTTCCTCCGGCGTCTTGTAGAGCCCCTCGTCGTCGGAGAGCGAGTGCCCGTACGGGCGAATCACATGCGCGTGAACCAACGCCGGGCCGGCCCCCGAGCGACAGCGCCGGATCGCCTCGTCGAGCACGTCGTAGCTCGCGAAAAGATCGAGCCCGTCCACCTCATGGACCGACAAATCTGGGAACGATTCCACCAAGCGTGAAATGTTGCCGCCCGGCGTCTGCCTCTCCACCGGGACCGAGATGGCGTACCCGTTGTCCTGAATCAAGAACACGACGGGGAGTTTTTCCAGGCAGGCCGCGTTGAGCGCCTCCCAGAACTCGCCTTCGCTGGTCGCGCCGTCGCCTGAGGAGACTAGCGTGACCTCGAGATCGCCCCTCTGGTCCCCGGCCGTCAGAACGCTCGTATGCGCGCACCCGACGGCTTGCAAAAACTGCGTCCCCGTCGCGCTCGAGGGAGCGACGATGCGCAACTTCGGGCTTGACCAGTGCGTCGGCATCTGGCGGCCGCCTGAATATGGGTCGGCTCCCGCGCCAACCGCCTGGAGCATCATGTGGAGCGGGGCCGCCCCCAGCGCCAACGTGAGCGCGCGATCGCGGTAATACGGATAAAGCCAGTCAACGCCAGGGTTTAGCGCCATTCCGGCGGCGGTCTGCACGGCCTCATGGCCAGCCCCGCTGACCTGGAAGAACGTCAGGTTCTTGCGCTTGAGTGTGATCCCCCGGTCATCCAACCGCCGCGACATGTACATCGTGCGGTAGGCGGATAGGAGTCCGTCGGAAGTGAGTTTCGACGACGGAATGGAGGTCTGTCTGCTAAGTCCGCTCTCTTCTACCATCCCTGGGCGGACTTAGTTTATCACTACATCTCACGATTGCAAGCTCGGTAAGTATACTGTGGAAGACTTGCGACTGATACTGAGCTTATCGGGCGTTGCCGCGCTCACGGCAGTTTTATTGGCAGCCCAGTATCGGGCGCCGCGCACCGCCGACGGCGCCCCCGACCTCAACGGCATCTGGCAAGCCATGGGTTCGGCGCATTGGGATCTCGAAGCCCACGCCGCCCGCAAGGGTCCCTGGGCCCCGCTCGGCGCGCTCGGCGCCATCCCCGCCGGCCAAAGCGTCGTCGAGGGCGGCAAGATTCCTTACACCGCCGACGCGGCCAAACAGCGCGCCGAGAACCGCGAATTTTGGCTCGAGCGCGACCCGGGCGTGAAGTGCTTTATGCCCGGCCTGCCTCGAGCCAACTACATGCCGTTCCCGTTCCAGATCGTGCAGGGCAAGGACAAGCTGCTGTTCGCCTACGAGTTCTCGAGCTCGAGCCGCGCGGTTCGCCTCGACCGTCCCGGGAGCGAGGCGCCGGTCTCGTCTTGGATGGGTTATTCGCTCGGCCGCTGGGAGGGTGAGACCCTAGTCGTCGACGTGACCGACCAGATGCCCGACACCTGGTTTGACGCCTCGGGAAACTTCCACAGCGAAGACCTCAAAGTCGAGGAACGCTACACCGCCGCCGGACCCAATACACTGATGTACGAGGCGACCATCACCGACCCGAAAGTCTTCACTCGCCCCTGGAAAATCAAGATGCCGCTCTACAGGCGCCTCGAAGAGAACGCCCAAATCCTCGAGTTCAAGTGCGTGCCGTTTGCCGAAGGCGCCGTCTACGGCCATCTGTATCGGGATAGCTACCAACCGTCCGCTACGGAACCGCGACCTGCCGTGCCGCGACCGTGAGGGAGCGGTCCAGCGCCACAACCGACTACCAAACACGAGAATTGACCATGGCCACTCGAACCACACTCCTGATCGTCTTCGCCGCCGCGCTGGCGACCTCCGCCTTCGCCGGAGAGGTCCCTCGCACCTCCTGGGGGGCCCCCGACCTGCAGGGCACCTACGACTTCAAGTCCATCACGCCGTTCGAGCGCCCAAAACAGTTCGGCAACAAAGAAGTCCTCACGGCCAAAGAGGTCGAAGAATACGAAGAGAAGGCCCGCCTGGCCGGCATCGAGCGCCGCAAGAAGATCAATAGCGAAGACTTTCAAAGCCAGGGCGACCTCGACGTCGGCTACAACGCGATTTTCCTCGACAAGGGATTCAAGATGACCGGCACCAGGCGGACATCGCTAATCGTCGACCCGTCCGACGGCCGCATGCCTGCCATCACCGAAGACGCCAAGAACCGCTCGGCCGCACGCATCGCCCGCTGGGGGCAGCTCCCCGGCAGTACGGAAGACCGTAACCCACTCGAGCGCTGCATCCAAGGCTTCAACGCGGGCCCGCCAATGAATCCCGGCGCGTACAATAACTTCGTCGAGATCTTCCAATCCAAAGACCACGTCGCGCTGGTGACCGAGATGATCAACGACCATCGCATCATCCCGCTCGACGGGCGCGACCATGTATCCGAAGACATCCGCCTATGGAAAGGCGATTCCCGCGGCCACTGGGACGGCGATACGCTGGTCGTTCGCACCAAGAACTTCACCGATCAGACCAACTTCCGCGGCTCGAGCATGAACATGGTCCTCGAAGAACGCTTCACACGCGCCGACAACGGCAACTTGCGCTACGAGTACACCGTGACCGACCCGGATTCGTTCGCCAATCCGTTCTCGGTCGCGATGGAGATGGTCCACACCGAGGATCCGCTGCTCGAATACGCCTGCCACGAAGGCAACCGCGCAATGACGCTGATGCTGCGCGGGGCGCGGGTTCGCGAAACCAAGGGCGACACGGACGCGTCGGACTGGCTAGCCTCCTGGTACGGCGGCGCGAAGGCGGTCAAGGCCGCTGAAGACAAGCTGAAAGGTGAAGCCGCCAAGAAGTAGGTCCGACGGCCGCGGGTAGTACGATGTTGGGAGCTACAGCTGCGCGGGCCTCGCAAGAACCGGTCGGCGTAGGAGCGACCGCCCAGCCCAATGAGCCCACCGCTGGTCTATTTGAGTTTTCGCTATGACGGCGCCGAGCGCCAGGCACGGCTCTTAGCTCGGTGGTTGCGCGAACAGGGAGTCGATGTCTTCGTCTTCGTCGACTACGCAATTCAATCAGGCCAAAACTGGCCGACCGCGCTGCAGGAAAACCTCGAACGGTCTTCGGCGCTGATCGTTTTGATCGACCAAAATTGGCTGCGACACGCGGACGACTTTGGGCGACGCAAGATCGACAACGATGAAGATTGGGTGCATCGCGAAATCGCACACGCCCTTTCCAATCGAAAGTCTGTGCTTCCCGTGCTACTCGACGATGCTAATATGCCTCCGGCATCGGCGCTTTCAGAACCGCTGAGGGGCCTCGCTGAGAAGCAGGCCGTAAGGTTGCGCTCCAGCAGCTTTGACGAAGATGTTAACCACATCCGTCCATGGCTTGACGCGTTGCGGACGTCAGAAAGCGACGCGCACGCGGACGCCGGGCGCCCGATTCGCGTTGAGAAGGTTTCGATCTCGGGCTTTCGATGTTACGAGCGCCTAGAAATAAATCTGTCCCCACCCTCGACTCTTTCAGGTGAGTGGACGTGTATCGCAGGAATCAATGGCGCGGGCAAGTCGTCGATTCTTCAGGCTATTTCGCTTCTCTTGATGGGTCCGGAAAACGCCCGGGAACTAGGCGGCAAGCTCCTGCAATCGATGCGCCACCGCTCAAACACCGGATCGCCCGCAACAAGCGTCCTTCGAGCGTGGGTCCGCCACTTTAGCGAAGAACGATATTTGGAACTGGTTCTCGATGACAAAGGAGCGCACTCGACCAGCGAGAGCTGGGGTGACGCGGAAAGTCTTTTAACCGTAGGCTACGGCGCCGGCCGCAACCTTTCCGACTCCAGCGACCGGTGGGTCAGCGCGAGTGACATGGTGCGAGCCCATATCAGCCTGTTCGATCCGATGGCAAGGCTCTCGCGCGCCGAAGTGCTTTTGGAGGACAACGACTTCCATGCTCAGGGCTTGTTCGCGAATCTAGTGAGCGCTGTTTTTTCGCAGGAAAGACTTTCTACCGACAGTACGGGCCGATTCTCGATGGCCGGCGCCCGAGTGAAGGCCGTCGATCTCCCAGACGGGTTCCGATCTTCCGCGGCTTGGATGGCCGACTTTTGCGTGAGGGCGGCCTTGGTAAACCAAAGCTGGTCCGCACTCGAAGACATTAGCGGCATTGTCCTGATCGATGAGCTCGACCTCCACCTACATGCCTCCCTACAAAGATCGATCATCCCCAGGCTACGCCAGGCGCTGCCGAACGTTCAGTTCATCGTCACGAGTCACTCGCCTCTGATTCTCTCGAGCTTTGACCGCAACGAGTTGGTACTACTCGATCGAGACGAGCCAGACGGCGTCCGGACGCTCGATCGGCAAATCCTTGGTTTTTCATCCGACGACGTCTACAACTGGCTGATGGAAACGCCTCCTCACAGCGAGGTTCTTGATCGCAAGGTCGAGGGTGAGGACAGCGACCTAAGCGCGCTCTTTTTCCAGAACCCAAAGACCAGCGAGGCGGTCGCGCTCGAGCGCGACCGGAGGCAAGCCCAGATGCTCAAAGAAATGGGCTACGAGGAGGGCGCCGAGGTTTGAAGGAGCTTGTTCGGCCGGCGGTATCATTCACTCACCTGCACGACAAGACGCAAGGACTGAAGGACGGCTGGCCCGGTCACGGTGAGACTTACAAACCCAGCTTCAGCGAAGGGCCATGGCGCAAATCGAGCGTCGTCGGGACCCTGCTCGCCATGCATGGAAGGGTCTGCGCGTACTGCACCGGCCAGCTTACTCAGAGCGATCGAGGCGACGTCGAGCACTTTCGTCCGAAGTCCGAATATTGGCGGTTGGGGAGACCGCATTGGCTTACCGCGACGGTCGGCCGCTGGATGACGAGAAGCGGCTACTACTGGATCCTTCGTTAGATCAGGTCGAGCAACTCATCACTCTAAAGCTCACGAAAAAGGTCTGGAGGCTCAAACCGGCCCAGAGCGAAGGTCACGATCATCCTCAGGCCAAGGAAACGATTCGATTCTTCGGACTCGATCGCGAGCAACTTCCCGTCGAGCGCCACCAGGCCATCGCGGACGCGACCGACGAGGCCCAGAGAATCCGCGTGCATGGCGGCAGTCGACGGAAGTTTCACGGTCTCGCGAGTCGCTGTAACAAGTACGGAATTTTCATCCAAAGGGTCCTGCGCAAAAGCTATGCAGACCTCCTTCCAACCCGGACCCAGGAGGTCCAACTCTTTGTCGCCGATCTGCGCGGCTCGATCGCGGTACACGATGAGACCCTGGCAGAGTATCCCGGCGACCCCGGAACGATGGATTTGCGACAGCAGGCCTTATGGACTCTCGTCACCCTGTGGCGGCATCCGCCCGTCGGAGCCACCCAGGACCAGGTCTCGCGGTGGATCGGCGATCAACTTCGGCTGGAGGTGAGCCAGCTATATGAGCTTTAGCGGCGACGCTCTCTCGGGTCCGTCTCATCTTCCGGCGCGCCGGTCCCCGACGACCCCATAAACAAGTTTCGCCCATCCGGGAACGTGATATCTCGCCCGCTGCCCTTGCAGCTCGGGTCGCAGAGCGCGTCCTTACTCTGATACCCCCGCACCGTCACCTCGGTGCCGGGAAGCAGCAGCTTCTTGGTCAGCCCCCGGCGGATCAGCGTATTGGGCGTTCCCGCCTCGAGCTCCCAGACAACCGCGTCAGCAGCGTCGGTCTTCACATGGATCCAGGCGTGGGGGTTGATCCAGTCGACCTTCACCACCTTGCCCGAGATCTTGATCGGCGCGTTCGCGTCGAACTCAGCCGAAAATGCATGGTGGGCGTAGGCGATGGAGCCGGCTGCGAGAGCAACAGCGAGAACGGTGTAAGCGGTGGATTGGCGAATCATCTCGACCTCTCTCCAACATAATACTCCGGCGCCGGCCCAGCCACGAATGCCGCGCGTGGAATCTGGATAATAGGCGCTTCTACAACTCGATTAGCAGTTAAGTCGCCACAAAATTGATCAGCTTGTCGGGTACGTAGACAACTTTGCGGATCGTCTTGCCTTCGAGGTGACGGACGACGTTTTCGTCGGCCTTGGCGGCTGCCTCGACCTGATCTTGGCTAGCGCCCTTGGCGACGATGATTTTTCCTCGAAATTTGCCCAACACTTGGACAGGAATCTCCACCTCGTCCTCGACCGCCAGCGCCGCGTCGAACTTCGGCCACGGAGTATCGAGCACCGTCGACTCGCCGCCCAGCGCTTGCCATAGCTCCTCGACCAGATGCGGCGCGAACGGGCTCAGCAGCAGGACGAGCGTTTCAAGCGCTTCCCCCAGCACGCCGGCGGACAGTTCGCCCTCGCTAGCGTAGATGTCGTTCGTCAGCTCCATGATTCCGGCCAGCGAGGTATTGAAGTGCCAGCGTGAATCGAAGTCCGCGGTCACCCGCTCGATCGTTTGATGGAGCTTTCGCAGAACGGCGCGATCCGCATCGTTGGCGGCCTCGCTCGACGCCCGCACGTCCGCGTCGGCATGGCGGGTGACGAGTCGGAACACCCGCGCCAAGAACCGCGACATCCCCTCGACGCTCGAGTCCTGCCAGTCGAGGTCCTTATCCGGCGGGGCGGCGAACAGCGAGAAGGCCCGCGCTGTGTCGGCGCCGTAGCGCTCGACCATCTCTTCCGGCGCGACCACGTTTCCAAGGTTTTTCGACATTTTCCTGCCGTCTTTGATCACCATCCCCTGGGTGAACAGCCGGTCGGCCGGCTCGTCCCAGGTGATCAGCCCAAGGTCGCGCATCACCTTCGTCCAGAAGCGGCAGTAGATCAAGTGCAAGACCGCGTGCTCGACCCCGCCAATGTATTGGTCGATCGGGAACCAGGCCGCGGCCGCTTCCTTCCCGAAAGGCGCCGTGTCGCACTTGTTGTCTGTGTAGCGATAGAAATACCACGACGAGTCGACGAAGGTGTCCATCGTGTCGCACTCGCGCTCGGCCTTTCCGCCGCACTCGGGGCAGTCGACGTTGGCGAATTCGGGGACCTGCTTGAGGGGCGACTCGCCTGTCCCCGTTAATTCGACTCCGTGCGGCAGCAGCACCGGCAAGTGATCCTCGGGGACCGGCACGACCCCACAGGATTCGCAGTGAATCATAGGGATCGGCGTCCCCCAGTAGCGTTGCCGTGAAACGCCCCAATCGCGCAGCCGATACGTAATCGCCGCCTCGCCGAAGCCTTGCTCCTCTGCGTACGCCGACATCCGCGTCTTGGCCTCGGCGCTCGGCAGTCCCGACCACTCGCCGCACACCTCGGCTATGCCGTATTCCGAGTAGGCCTCGGTCATGTCCTGCTCGCGCGGCAGCTCGCCATCGGAGGGCTTGATCACCGGCTTGAGCGAGATCCCAAACTTGCGGCAAAACTCGAAGTCGCGCTGGTCGTGAGCCGGCACCGCCATGATCGCGCCCGTCCCGACGCCCCACAGGACGAAGTTGCCGACCCAGATCGGAACCTTCTCGCCCGAATACGGGTTCACCGCGTAACGGCCGCTAAAAAAACCGTCCTTTTCGACATCGTCGGCGTCTCTATCAGACTGCGCGTCGACCAGAGGCTGAGCCTTCTCGGCTAACCCAAACTCGGCCACCCAAGGGTGCTGTGGCGCCAGGATGACGCAGGTCGCTCCGAAGATCGTGTCCACGCGCGTGGTGAATACCCTGACCTTCTCCTCGCTCCCCTCGAGCGCGAAGTCGACTTCGGTCCCCTCGGAGCGGCCAATCCAATGGCGCTGCATGGTGAGGACGCGCTCGGGCCAGCCGCCTTCGAGGTCCTTCAAGCAGTCAAGCAGCTCCTGCGCATAGGCGGTGGTCTTGAAGAACCACTGCTCCAGGTCCTTCTTTGTAACCGGCGTCTCCTCATGGCGCCAGCAGCAACCATTGACCACCTGCTCATTCGCCAACACCGTCGCGCATTCAGGACACCAATTCACCTGGCTCTTCTTGCGATACGCCAGCCCGCGCTTCCACATCTGGATGAAGAACCACTGGTTCCAGCGGTAGTACTCGGGCTCACACGACGACATCTCGCGATCCCAGTCGTAACTGAACGAGAACGACCTCAGCTGCTCCTTCATCGCCGCGATGTTCTGCCGCGTCCACTCCAGGGGATCGCGCTTGTTCTTGATCGCCGCGTTCTCGGCCGGCAGTCCAAACGAATCCCAGCCCATCGGATGCAGCACGCGAAAACCCTGCATGCGCTTGTAGCGGGCCAGCGCGTCGCCGATCGCATAGTTGCGCACGTGGCCCATGTGCAGCGTCCCCGAAGGGTAGGGCAGCATTTCGAGCACGTAGTACTTGGGGCTAGAGGCGTCGGCGCTTGTCCGGAATAGGCCGCTCTCCTCCCACTTCTGCTGCCACTTGGGCTCGATCTCTTGCGGGTTGTAGGTACGTTCAGGCATATCTTCGTGGGCTGGGGACTTTGTGGAACCCGCTCCCTTGCGGTCGCGGCTCTGACGCCCGCGGGTTAACGTTTGACTCGCAACTTCAGAGCCGCGACCGCAAGGGAGCGGGTTCCGTCTAGGCTACCCCCCAGCGACATCACTTTCACAAACATTCCTTCCGCTCGACGAGCGCGTTCAGCGTATTCACGTTGGTCCTGTGAGTGCCGTCAGCGTCGGCCGGCGTCTCGAGGATAAAGGCCTTTCGACGGAGCCTAGGATGGTTCAGAATCCGCCGGAAGGCCTCTTTACCAATGTAGCCCTCCCCGATCCTCTCATGGCGGTCGTGGTGCGACCCGAGTTTGGTTTTCGAGTCGTTGGTATGGATCACCTTGACACGATCGAGCCCAATTGTTTGATCGATGTGCCCAAGCGTTTGCTTCAACCCCTTGGCGTCACGAATGTCCCACCCCGCCTCGAACGTGTGAGCGGTGTCGACGCAATACCCCACCGGCGCATCAACTCGTTCGAGGATTACCTTACGGATCTCGGCTAGCTCCTTGAATTCCCCGCCGAGCCCCATTCCCCCGCCGGCAGTGTTTTCGAGCAGAACCTCGAGCCCTCCCCACTCAATCCCCTCGACCGCCGCTCGAAAGGAGTCCGCCAATGTTTGAACCGCTTCGGTGCGCTCCTGTCCCTTCGCACTCCCGGGATGGATCACCAAGTACTCCGCCCCTATCGACAGCCCACGCTCGACCTCCTCACGAAACGCTCGGATCGAGCGCTCTCGCGTCCCCGGGTCCGCCGCCGCCAGGTTGAGCAGATAGTTCCCATGAATCACCAACGGGCGTAGGTCGTGCTCCTCCCGCTTACGCTTCAACTCGCCGATCTGATGCGGACTAAGAGGCGCCGCTTTCCACATCCGCGGACTCCACGAAAAGATCTGGAAGGTATTGCAGCCCGCGTCTATTGCTTTATCTGCAGAGCGATCGAGCGCCCCCGCGATTGAAGTATGTGCGCCGATGCGATGGACAAGCCGAGCCATCCAGCGATTCTAGATCGTTGGCGCCTTCGACTATCCCTACCGATTCAAGAACGTCCCCCGCTCCAGATCCCGAAACGCCTGGTTCAGCTCCTCCGGAGTATTCATCACGATCGGCCCACGCCACGCGACGGGCTCCTCGAGCGGCCTTCCCGACACGAGCAGGAACCGAATCCCCTCCTCGCCCGCCTGGACGACAAGCTCGTCACCCCGGTCGAACAGCACCAGGGAACCGTTCCCCGCTTCGTATGAGCGAATATCCGTCCCCGCCACCTCCGTCTTGACTGGACGGGGGTCGGATGCGTCACGAAAGGTCCCCTCGCCCTCGAAGACGTACGCAAACGCGTTGCGCGTCGTCTCCACTGGCAGCACTTTCCTCTTGCCCGCAGGGACCGAGACATCGAGATAGATCGGGGCGGCGGCAGATTGGCCCACAGCTGGAAGCCGTGCACCCTCCCGCCGTCGTCGCCCCTCGGCATCTCCTGGTGAATGATCCCGCTCCCAGCGGTCATCCACTGCACATCGCCGGCCGCAATCGCCCCGCTATTGCCGAGGCTATCCCCATGCTCTACCGTCCCCGCCAACACATAGGTAATCGTCTCGATCCCCCGATGTGGGTGCCACGGGAACCCCTGCCGATAGCGCGCCGGGTCGTCATTTCGGAAATCATCGAACAGCAGAAACGGGTCGGTGTCCGACGTATCGCCAAACCCGAACGCTCGACGCAGGTGGACGCCGGCACCTTCGAGCTTCGGCTCCGCTTGGGTGATTCGGCTGACAGGTCTTAGTGACATGACCGTTAGATGTCGGACATGACGAAAGGATTCGACGTGGCGTACGGCTATAGTATTCGGCATGCGCTTGGCCCTGCTAACCCTCGCCCTCACCCTTCCCCTCGCCGCCCAGCGCGACACTTGGACCCAACCCTTCGAAGGTCACCGCGTCATTGCCAACCTTTACTACGTCGGGACCTACGACCTCGCCTGCTTCCTGATCACGTCCGACGAAGGCCACATCCTCATCAACACCGGCGCCGAAACCTCTCGGCCGATGATCGAGAAGAGCATGGAATCGCTCGGTTTCAAGCTAAAGGACGTGAAGATCCTGCTCACAATGCAAGCCCACTGGGACCACACCGCCGCACTCGCCGAAATCAAGGAAATGACCGGCGCGGAAATGTGGGCCACCGCCTCCGACGCACCGGTGCTCGAAGACGGCGGCGTCTCCGACTGGCACTTCGGCGGAAAGGCATCCTTCAAGCCGATCAACGTCGCCCACGTCATCAAAGACGGCGACGTGATCGAGCTGGGCGACATCCGCTTGACGGTCGTCGAAACCCCCGGCCATAGCAACGGCAGTTGCAGCTACACGATGAAAGTCACCGAAGGCGGCGGCGATTACAACGTCGGAATCATCAATATGTCGACCATTAACCAGGGCAAAATCATGACCGGCAAGCCGACTTATCCCGGCGTCGCCGCGGATTTCGCCGGGACCTTCCTCAAGCAGCGGGCTCTCGACATTGATGTCTGGGTGTCGGCCCACGCCTCACAATACGGCTTGCATGAAAAATACAAGCCCGGGCAGCCTTATAGCCCTGGTACTTTCGTGGATCCAGAGGGCTACCGCGCAAAAGTCGCTGGCTACGAAAAGGCTTTCTTCGAGCAGCTCCTGTCCGAACGCAGCCGCTGAGCTGCGTTTGAAATCGGCATTCGAGCGGTCGAAATTCAGACTTTCCGCGCAGCGATTGTGATATCGTATCCCCAGTTTTAGCGACTGCGTCGCTTAATTGCGTGGACAAGTCGCATTCCGCAAGTCGCCTAGGGGAGTTATTTGAATGCATGGATTGGAGCGCCGCTATTTCGCACGCCTAGCTTTTTTGGCCCTTGCCCTAGCGCCGATCGCCGCCCAAGCGCAGCGTCCGGATTTCGATTCGCGCGTCCGGACACGCCTCGAACGCCTCGCTACTTCAGGGGACTCGAAGTCCGACCTGGCCAGAAACGCCGAGCGTGCCTCATTGGCGCAGGCCTACCTCGATGAGCACGATAGTGAGCCCCTGAATCGCGCCCGCCTCAGCCTGACCCGCTGGGGCCGGCCGAAGATGCTGTCGAACATCGAGGCGCCGTTGTCGGAACCATCCGATGCATCGGCTCAAGAGATCGCCCGCGCGTTCATCAACGAGCACAAAGCGCTGTTTCAGCTGACCTCAACAGAGGTTGAATCGCTGGCCCCGCGAAGCGTCGTTCCGGTTGGCGAGGCTTCAGTCTGTCATTTCGTACAACGTGTAGGCGGTGTCGACGTGTTCGGTGGAACCGTGATGATTACAGTCTCCGCCAAGGGCGAGGTTCTGCGCGCGGGCGTCGCTGAAATCGTCCCCGGCGCCACCTTGCCGGAGGGAGCGTTCACGATCAGCGCGGAACGGGCCCTCCGGCAAGCGCTCACCGCCGCGGGCGAATCCGAGCCCGGTGAGATCACGCGAATCGAGCCCGCTCAAGCAGACGCCGAAACGTTCCGCGCGTCCCTGGGCCCGATTGAGGTCAGGCGCGTAGCGTTCCCTTCCGATCCCGAGACGGTGGTTGCCGCTTATGAAGCCCACATTCTCGTCGCCGAAGCCGGCTATCACATCGTGAT
This sequence comes from Bryobacterales bacterium, assembly GCA_965247515.1. GTDB lineage: Bacteria > Acidobacteriota > Terriglobia > Bryobacterales > UBA6623. The sequence goes on from OZ252029.1 coordinate 6,752,664, forward strand.
TTCCGCCTCGGACGGATCTTCCCCCCAGCGGAAGGCTCGTTTGACGGGCTAACTGCTTGGCTTGCTTGGCTTTAACACGTTTGGGGGCGCTTTTAGTGTACCCATGTATTATGCTATTGTATCGTTTATTCATTGTGTTGTTTGTGATATAATATACCCATGTATGTTGAGTCCGTCCCCAATCGCAACTCGCCGCCCGCCGTCTTGCTGCGCGAATCCTTCCGCCAAAACGGCAGAGTCAAAAAACGCACCCTCGCCAACCTCTCCTGCTGGCGCCCCGTCCGCGTCGAGGCCCTCCGGCGCGCCCTCCGCGGCGAGTTCGATCAGCTTCCCGCCACTCCCGTCTGCGGCCCCGTCTTTGGCCTGCTCTTCGCGCTCAAGCAACTCGCCGATGAGCTGGGCCTGACCGCCGCGCTGGGTCGAACGCGGGCCGCCAAACTCGCCTTGTTCCTGGTGCTGGCGCGCCTGGCCCACCAAGGATCGCGGCTCTCGGCCGTGCGCTGGGCCGCCGATCAGGCCGTCGCAGAAGTGCTGGGTCTGGGCGCCTTCGACGAAGACGACCTCTACGCCGCCCTCGATGATCTGAGCGCCCGCCAAGTGAAGATCGAGCAAGCGCTATACCGCTACTACCTCGAGCGCCGCGGAGCCCCGCCCAGCTTGCTGCTCTACGACGTCACCAGCTCGTACTTCGAAGGCCTGCACAACGCGTTGGGCGAGTACGGCTACAATCGCGACGGCAAGCGCGGCAAGAAGCAAATTGTGATCGGACTGCTGGCCGATGACCAGGGCGAGCCGCTGGCGGTGCGGGTGTTTGCCGGCAACCGCAACGATCCGACGACCGTGCCGGATCAGATCCGCATCGTCAAAGAGCAGTTCGGAGTCGAGGAGTTGGTCTTCGTCGGCGACCGCGGGATGGTCAAGAGCAAGGGCAAGCAGGCGCTGGGGGAGGCCGGGCTGCGCTACATCACGGCGCTGACCGATCCCCAGATTCGGCGGCGCTTGAGCGAAGGGGTGCTGCAACTGGAGCTGTTCGCTGAACAAGTCTGCGAGGTCGAAGCCGACGGCGTGCGCTATGTGCTGCGCCTCAACGAGTCCGAAGCCAAACGGCAACGGCAGCGGCTCGAGGACAAGCTGGCCAAGCTGGGAGGCAAGCTCGACCGACGCAACCAGAAAGTCACGGCCTCTTCCCGTTGCGAGCCCGCGGCCGGACTGCGCCAGCTCAAGCCCTGGCTGGCGCGTCACAAGCTGACAGAATTGGTCGAGTTGCGCTTGCAGGGACGTACGCTGGTCGTCGAGCGCCAGCAGGCGGCGATCGAGCAGGCGCTGGAGTTGGCGGGCTGTTACGTGGTCGTGACCGATGTCGCCTCCGAGCGCATGAGCGGCCAAAGAGTGCACGACCATTACGTGAGCCTGCAGCGGGTGGAGCGCGACTTTCGGCAGCTGAAGACGGGCTTGCTCGAGGTGCGGCCGATCTTCGTGCGCAAAGAAAGCCGCACCCGAGGACATGTGTTGTGCAGCATGCTGGCGTTGAAGCTGAGCCGCGAATTGGAACGGCGGATACAAGCGGCGTTTGGCACGACCGACGACGACCCGCACGCGATCACCTTGCCGGACGCGCTGGCGGCGTTGGGGCGACTGTGTCTATTGGAATATCGAGTGGATGAGCAGACCAGCGTCACACGGCTGCCGATTCCCGACGCCCGCCAAACAGAAATCCTCAATGCGTTGGGGGTTTCGCTGCCGCACAAGTAACCTGTAGACAGACGCCGATCGCCCGATCCATCCCATAACCGACGCGAATTCAGGAAGTTGGCGGCGAAACTCTGCTCGCTGGCGGGGGGAAGATCCGTCGGAGCGGTTCGGCAGTGATGAGACGCTTACGATCGTTGACCCGACGCCTGGCTTCTGGATCGCCTTTGTCGACGCCTTTCCGGAGTATGCCGATGTCAGACTCCGTTTCCTCCAGCCGACCGCCCAGGCGTTCTCGCCAAACGTGATCTTCCCGAACATCTCACGGCCCACCAGTACCGAATCCTACTTCAGCGTCAACATACCGCCGGGCGCGGACGCCCTGACCGTTGCGATCGGCGGCGGTACGGGCGATGTCGACTTGTACTTGGCTTTCGATCGCTTCGCCGTTTGCCAGCGCAGCAACGTTGTGGATATGCCGTGTGACATCGACCTTGCCTCTGAAGGACCCGGGAATTTCCACTCGATCACCGTCACCGATGACCTGCCGGCGCAAAGCAAGGTCGCGCGTGTGGAGTCCCCAGCCGCGGGAAGGTGGTTCATCAATCTGTCCACCCATCGAGCGATCTCGGACGTGACCCTAAACATCACGCTCGACACCGGCGCCGGCGTCCCGACAATTTCAGATGGCGGAGTCGTCAATGCGGCAAGTTTTGCCTCGCAGCTTTCGCCTGGGGCGATCGCGACCCTCTTTGGCGGCGCCCTCGTTCCCATAAACGAGGAAGCAACGACGCTGCCGCTGCCGCGCGAGATGCAGGGCCTCAAGATTCTTTTCGACGGCGTCGAGGCGCCGCTGTTTTTCGGGTCAGCCGGCCAGGTCAACTTTCAAGTGCCCTCGGAGGCCGAAGTCGGGGAAGCGCTCGTCTTCGTCGAGGCGAGGGGCCTGCGCGGCACGTTGGCGCCGGGTGTCGTCCAGCTTGACGCTCCGGGAGTGTTTACTTACACGTCCGCGTCTGGAGCGCTCGAGCCGGTAGTCATCCACGCCGACGGTTCGTTGGTGACGCCGGAGTCCCCAGCGCGGCCGGGGGAGGTGCTGGTCATCTTCTTCACGGGGCTTTCGAGCGTTTCCAACCGCCCGGCAAGCGGCGAGGCGGCGCAGGTTTCTCCGCTGTCGACGGCGACGATCGACCCGGTCGTTTCGATTGGCGGCGAGCGGGCGCAGGTGCTGTTCGCGGGCTTGACCGCGGGGCTGGTTGGGCTGGCTCAGTTGAATATTCAATTGCCGACCGAGCTGCCTGCCGGCGACCGCGCGGCGTTAGAGATTCGTTTGGGGTCGTCTAGAAGCGTGCCGGTCGAGCTCGCGATCACAAACCAGTGAGCGCACGACAGGCGGTAGTAGACGGAACCCGCTCCCTTGCAGTCGCGGCTCTGACGCCTGCCGGCAAGTGCTTCGATCGCGACTTCAGAGCCGTGACCGCTAGGGAGCGGGTTCCGGCCCTTTGACTTCACCAAGTATTGTGACCACCCCGGCGTCGAGCAGACAGCCAAAGAAGGCTTCCGCTTCGTCTTCGTCGACTGTCTCCGGGACGACCTCTCGAACCGTTCGCGCCCCGTCGAGCAGCGGAAGCGCCTCCGCCACCCACTCCGGGCAGTCCGTCCGAAAGGCGAAAGGCCCCGGCGCGTCGAGCACACGCACGCCCGCACGCCAGTCACCGTGATCGAGGAATGACGTTTCCTCCAAGCGGATGTCGGGCCGAACCCTGAGTTTCACCTCGCGGATCTGGGACCACTCGAGCCGGCGCTTGGGCCGGACTTCAAGCGCCGCTTCGATATCCGAGCTTTGGGTTGCGGCGGCGGCCTTGAGTCGTAGGGTCCTTGCATTTCCGCCGTGGACGAAAATGATCGAGCACCTCACGAGCCGCCGAATGCCCCGCTCGCGGAAGGCTTCGTGCAGACTCCAGGCCTCCTCGAAGGTCATCTCTTCGCCCTCTGTCCACGGAAGGATGAACTCGATGGGCTTGAGAATTTCGCGCTCGACCACGAGGATGTCGAACTCGTCGCCCCGATCGCCCAGCATCCCGCGCAGGCGGTTCTCGAGGGGCCCATCAGCTGTGTCGGCGCCCATCGCCGAGAGGTAGCAACGACCGCCCGGATGCAGCCGCCGCGGCAGTCCTTCGACGAGCTTTCGCAACACGACCTCACCGTCAGGCCCGCCATGCCGGTAGATTTCTTGATCACCGGTCCAAGACACGTAGGGCGGGTGGGCGATGATCCGGTCGAAGCGACTCTCGCCGAGGCCGTCGTACACATCAACTAAAGATCCCGCGCGCGATCAGTTTCGTGCGCCACCCCCTGCAAGAACAGCGCAACCAGCAACCCCTTGGGATCGTCCTCGCCCGGCGGATCAGCGAGGCCTGATTCACTGAAGCCCCATCCTTGAAGTAACGAACGGACCGCAGCCGCTAGCTTGGAGTCGGTCAGATTCAACATGGCGGGCCGTTGGCCATCAAGGAACCCGCTCCCTGGCGGTCGCGGCTCTGACACCTACCGACTAGCCATTGGTCGACGACTTCAGAGCCGCGACAGCGGGTTCCGGACTGTGTGTGCCAACACATCCAAGGGCGTCACGGGGCCTGCCGCAGCCACATGCCCGGCTGCGGATCCCTCCCGTTGAGCGATCCCCCCGCCACAATTAGTTTGCCGCCAATAATCGCCGCCGAAGGCGAAGACAAGGGCTTGGGCAACCTGCCGACCTCGCTCCACTTCCCATCCGCGAGAGCCCAGATCACATCCTCGATATGCCGCTTCGCCAAAGTCCGGGTCATGCCGCCCATCATGAAAACGCGCCCGCCGCTGATGAACGTGCTCCCCTCGGCATGAGAATGCGGAGCCGGCAACCGGGGGCCGGCGCTCCACGAGTCGGTGTGGGGATCGTAGACATCTACCCGCGACTGATCCGCCTGCCCGCTGTCGTGGTGGTACTGTCCCGCGATCAGGTAAATCTTCCCGTGGATGGTGAGCGTGCTGAACTGATTTCGGGGCGCGGGCATGGGCGCGGCGTCCACCCACCCCGGGCCGCCCTCAAGGTCGAGCGCCCAATGGTCGGCCGAGTTGGACTCGCGATCCGCCATCAGCCCCCCTATGTAGTGGAGTCGCCGCCCGACCAGCGCCAGTCCGCCCCCGGCGCGCGGCTCCGGCAGCGAGGGGCCGGCTTCGTAAGTGTTCTTGTCAACGTCATAGCGCCACACTTCCGTGATCGCCTTTCCGGGATACCCGTCCTTGAATCCTCCAGCCAGCCACACCGAACGCCCATCGCGCACCGCATTGATGTGCGTGATCCCACTCGGCAACTTCGCCAGCACCCGCCAAGTCTTCTTCGCCGGGTTGTAGACATCAGCCCGATTGACCGACTTCGGCCCCGGCAGGTACCCACCGAACAGGTAGAGCTCGTCGTCGATCACGACCGTCCCCGCCTCCCAGCGCGGCACCGGCATATCGGCGAGCGGTTGCCAAGGATTTTGCGCGGCGCAGACCGAAACCAGCACAAAGACAAACAAAATCGTCCGCATCATGTCAGCGCAATCGTATCAAGAATCCGCCTCCAGTGAGCCCCGAACGCAGCGAACGCAAGTGAGCTCAGCCGACCGGCGGGGCCGGACTCAACGTACATGCGACCGCGCGAGAGCTCGAAGCGGTAAACTTCTCCCGAACACGATAGCAGCTAGGGCCCTCACCCCATTGGTGCAAATGCCCCGCGGTGAGCATGGCTCCGGGAAGGCGACACAACATTGGCGAGGCCCCCTCGGCGCTTGACGTTGAGGTGGACGCTGCCCTAGACGAGAGTCCGCCAATGGCCGGCCCGGGCTGTCGGGTTCGTCGATTCAACGAAAGGGGGAAGAAAATGACGACCGACAAAGGCAAGGCAAATGAAGGGCTGCCCGTCATGCGGTCGCGACGAGCGGATTTGCCTGCTGCGGACGCTGGCGCGCGACAAAGCGACGCTGGTCGACGAAGGCGCGGACTGGCTGCGGCGCATGCAGAAAAGCTTGGATCAGATGAACGTTCGGGTCCACCGCGCCGTGGCGAAGCTCGACGGGGCAACCGCGATGACCACCTGTTCAGCCTCGCCCAAGCCTTGAAGATGTACGCCCTCATCAGCGAGAGAATGCAAGAGTATGAGCTGGAAATTCAGCGCCGGCTGACGCAGAATGGAACCGCCCGCGCTGCGCATGGCGGCGTTATCGCCGGCTCACTCCAAGACCGCCCTGGGCGCCTACTACCGCCAGATCGCGCGGCGCATCGCTGCGGACGTGGCGGTTTTTGCGACGGCGAGAAAGCCGGCGCAACACATCTAGCGCTTGCCGGGCTGGGGGAAACCTTATCTCGACGAAGGAGCGGAGGCCTACGAGAGGCGCTATCAGCAAGCCCGCCTGCAAAGCTTGCGGGCCAGCGTGAAAAGCCTTGGCTATCAGCTTGTTAGCGAATCCGCGGCGGCCTGAACGCGGGCCACTCACGAAAGCGGTCTCAGACGAGCGGGTGCTGCAATTGCAGGCCCCACAAGGTTCGTACCCACTCACTTGCGTTCGGGGCTCATGATGCGCGCCCTCAATGGTCTTCGCTACGGGGCGAACTGGCCGAGCCAGCGTTCGAAGTCGCTCTTGAGCTCGCCCGCAACCGCGGGCAACCGATGAACAAGGTTGGTCGTTTCGGCGAGGTCCGCGGCTAGGTCGAATAGCTGAAAAGGCGCCTCCGGCGTCGTCCGGATGAGCTTGTGATTGCCCTTGCGCACGGCGCTGTACCCGCGGTAGTGCCAGAGTATGGGACGTTCGGGCAGGCTTGTCTCGCCCGTCAGCTCAGGCATCGCGTCGCGGCCGTCGAGACCGGCGTCGGAGGGAATCTCGCCGCCCGCCGCGGCAATGAGAGTCGGCAAAATATCGAGACTGATCAGCGGAGCGGCCGAGGTCGACCCGGCGGGAATCCTGCCCGGCCAACGAGCCATCGCGGCCACTCGAATGCCGCCCTCCCAGAGCGTGTTGCCCCCGTCGCGCAGCGGCTTGTTGGTCGCGACCTCCAGCCCCGTTCCTTCACGCATGAACGCGCCGTTGTCCGAGTAGAAAATCACGATGGTTTCGCCCGTCAGGTCAAGAGCCTCGATCTGCTCCAGTACCCGCTCCACTCCAGCGTCAAGCGCGGTGACCGTGGCGCGGTAGCGTTTCTTCTGGTCCGTCGTGTCGGGCCGATATCCGTATTCGAAGAAGAACCGCGACGGCGCCTGCCAGATGTTCGGTTCGTCTGGGCGCTTGTTGCGCTGCTTGGGATAATGCACTGCGCTGAATGGCAGGTAAATAAAGAACGGATCGCTCTTGTGCCGCCGCATGAACTCGCACGCCGCCTCGGCAAACAGGTCGGTCGAGTAGCCGGAAACGTGCGCCGGCTCCACGCCTCGGTAAAGATCATGCTCGCCCGAATACACATGCGTGTAGTAGTCGGCGTTCCCGCTCCGAATACCGAGAAACTCGTCGAAGCCCCGCTCGGTAGGCCGGCTCCCAGGCGCGAAGCCGATGTTCCATTTGCCGAAGCATGCCGTCGAATACCCCAGCGGTTTCAGGTACTTCGGAATCAGCTTTTCACGATGCGGCAGCCCGATCCCGCCTTGGTTTTCTTCGACGCTCAGCTGATGGTTGAGGCCGATCCTTTGCGGGTAGCGCCCGGTGAGCAGCGTGGCGCGCGAAACCGTGCAAGTCGCCCCGGCAGTGTAAAACGACGTGAGCCGCACGCCTTGGGAGGCCAGCCGGTCGATGTTCGGCGTGCGGTTGACGCCGTTCCCAAAGCAGCCGAGGTCGCCGTAACCCAGGTTGTCGGCGGTCATCAGCACGATGTTCGGTGGACGCTCCGCCGCGACAGACGCCGCGGCCAGACCGATCAGAAGCGCGAGGGCGCGTCGCATGGCCTAGAGAGTAGCAGGAGCAACGACTTCGGGGAGGCGCATTCGGCGCGAAGCATTCCATTGGTCGGACCTGTCCTCGCTCTGGAGTCTGCTACTGTAAGCCTTATAAGTCTTAGAGAAAGGGGTATATACATGCGGGAAATGGTCCTACCTTTAGCATGCCTTCTGGCAATGCTCGGTAGCAGTTAGTTACAGGCACAAGGCGTTTCAGGAAGCGCCTCGGTCGCCGGCACCGTCTCGGACGAGTCCGGCGCAGTCATCCCAGGCGCAAGTGTGACGTTGATCAACGTCGCGCGCGGCCAGGAACAGAAATGTCAGTCCAACGAGGCTGGCAACTATGCGTACCCGGACGTCACTCCGGGCGTCTACACCATTCGCGTTTCCAATGAAGGATTCGAGACTCAGGAGATCACCGATCTCGAGGTCGTGGTCGGCGCCCGAGCCGTCGCCAACGTCGAGCTCAAAGTCGGCGCGGTGACGAACGTTGTCACGGTCGAAGCCGCGGCGGTGCTGCTCGAGACCGAGTCGAATGCGATCGGTACGGTCGTCGACAAAGAACGGGTCAACGAGCTGCCGCTCAACGGACGCAACTTCCTGCAGCTCGCGCTGCTGGCCGGCGGCGCCGCGCCGGCGGAAGGTCGCGCTAGCTTTGAAGGCCAAATCGGCCATCCCGGCCGCTTCGTCGTCATCGGCGGCGTCAAGGCGGCGAACAACAGCTACACCATCAACGGCATCCAGGTTCGCGGCGCGCGCGGCGGCGAGCTGGCGGTCAACCTCTCGGTCGCCAATGTCGACCAGTTCAAGGTTCAGTCGAGCTTCTTCATGCCCGACCAAGGGCCCAACCCGTCGATGGTCAACGTGACCACCAACGGCGGCACCAATCAGTTCCACGGCCAGGTATTCGAGTTCCTGCGCAACACCGAGCTCGACGCCCGCAACTTCTACGCGCCAGGAGCGGAAGAGCTCAAGCGAAACCAATTCGGCTTCGCGATTGGCGGTCCGATCGTCAAGAACAAGGTGTGGTTCCGCGCCGGATATGAAGGGCTTCGCGACCGCACCGGCTTCTCGCGCGGCGTTTTCACTCCGACCCAGACCATGTTCGGCGGCGACTTCTCAGAAGATCCGTTCATCATTCACGACCCGCTCACTCTCAACGAGCAGGCGGGCACGCGCGACCCCTTCCCGAACCAGGTCGTCCCCAGAGACCGCTTCAATCGCGTCTCTGACAATCTTCTGCAGTACTACACGCCCGGAGCGAGCTTCACGCAACGGCCGAACAACTTGTTCGTCAATCCGCGCAACACAGTGAATGACGACCAGTTCAACGGGCGGGTCGACTCGCAACTCTCCGATAAGCAGAACTTCTTCGCCCAGTACATCTGGAGCGACTCATCCGCGATTCGCCCCGGAAGCTTTCCGCTCAGCGGCGCGTTCTTCCCGAATCAGTTCTGGATGGCGATGGGGCAGCACACCTACACGATTTCGCCAAGCTTGGTACAGACATTCCGCCTTGGCGTCTCGCGTAACCAGGCCCTGTTCAGCAACGAAGGCCGCGACGCCGGCGACATCCTCGGGCCGCTCGGCATCACGGGGACCTTTGACAATCGAGGCGTGATCCGACAGAACATTCAAGGATTCACCGGTTTTGGGCGTTCGAACGGCGACCTCGGCAATATCGACAACAACTATCAGCTCGACTACGGGCTGAGCCACATCAAGGGCAACCACCAGTTCCGCTTTGGAACGAGCATCCGGTACCGTCGAACGTGGCAGCAAAACTCCAACGCCGGCGCAGTCGGGAACATGAGCTACCAGCGCTCTTACACCGCGCAACTAACGACCAACGCAGCGGGGAACCTGGTTCCGAGCGGCGGAGATTCGGGCAACGCGTTCGCCGACTATCTGCTCGGCACGATCAACACCGCCAGCACGCGCGGTCTGCCGTCGATCCAGTACCGGCATACGCAGTACATGCCGTACGTACAAGACACCTGGAAGATACGGCGCAATCTGACGATGAACTGGGGCGTGTCTTGGTTCAAAGACACGATCCCGACGCCGGAGGGGCGCTTCCGCGATTTCCCGCACGGCTTCGACCCGAACACCGGATTGCTTTTATACGCGGCGACCGGCGCAATCGACCCGCAGATCATCGAGGAAGATAGCAACAACATCGCCCCGCGCCTGGGTTTGGCCTGGCAGCTGGACGATAAGACCGTGATCCGCGCCGGCGCGGGCGCCTACTTTTCCGACATGCAGCTGATCGAGCTGCAGTTCTCCGCGGTTGCGCCGCCCTTCTCGAATAGCATCGACGCGATCAACACGGGCAAGCTTCTTCCAGAATTTGTTCCCGGCGTCAACGTCTTTCCGACTTTCGATCTGCCTCCGATTGGCCCGGACTTCGCTGCGAACCTTCCGCAGGGCATTACGCCGTTCACTCTCAACGACACAGGCCGGACGCCCTATGTCCAGCAGTGGAACTTCTCGATTCAGCGCTCGATCGGCGAACGTGACTTGTTCGAGCTGACCTACATGGGCAACAGCGCCCACCGCCAACAAAACCGCTACGACAGCGACCAGTGCCGTGTTGGTTCGGATCTGCGCTGTGATCGCTCGACGCGTCCGTACACACGCTATCGCGCGATCCTCACTTCGGACTTCAACGCCAACAGCAACTACAACGCGTTGATTGCCAAGTACCACCACCGCATGTCGCGCGGTCTCGACTTCCGCTTCGAGTACACGTTTTCGAAGGCGCTCTACGACGGCTGGGAACTCGGCGGCGCGACGAACAATCAGATCGCCACCAATCGTGCTCTCGACAAAGGGCCGACCTCGTTTGACGTTCGCCAGCGCGGCGTGTTCTCGATGTTGTGGGAGCTACCCTTCGGCCGCGGCCGTGACATCGGGTCGAACATGAATAAGGTCGCAGACGCAGTCGTCGGCGGCTGGACGATCACGACCATCGCGACGTTCTCGAACGGCTTGCCGATCTTCGTCACCTTGCCGAACCGGACCGGCACTCCGTTCATCGGGCACCGCCCGAACCGGTCGTGCGTCGGGGACGTCTCCGGCGCCGATATTCGTGCGCGTGACCGGTTCATTGACTCCAGCTGTTTTGCCAATACCGAGCAAGGGTTCTTCGGCAATTCCGAACGGGCGCCGATCCACGGGCCTGGCCTCAACAACTTCGACATCGGCATCCAGAAGCACTTCAATATCGACGAAGTGCGGAGGGTTCAGTTCCGGGCGGAGTTCTTCAACGCCTTCAACCACGCGCAGTTCAACAACCCCAACTCGCGCGTGACGAACCGCAGCTTTGGGCTGATCGGCGGGGCGCGCGCGCCGCGGCTGATTCAGCTGGGCCTGAAGTTCATCTTCTAACCGCCGATCCGGCGACAAACCTTAACAGCCCGTGGCAAAACACCCCGTTTCAGGCCGCGAGAAGCATCGGCGTGGCCAGCGGCGCGCCGGCTGAATCTCGCACCTTCGCCGGGAATCTCCTGAAAACCGCCCCCAGGGCCCCGCACAACCGCCCCAAGGCCGCCCAAGACGCCAATACAAGCCCCAAAACCGACACTTTTGTCCTTTTCCTCGCGTCCGCCAGCCCGCGCGGCGTCCCCGCGCCCAGTTTGCCCCTCATCGCGATCGATAAATTGAACGCGCCCACGTGAATCAGCAGCCTCTTTAAAACATTTTCTCGGCCTTTCAAGTGCAATCGCCGCATCCCGCCCGTCTCGTAACAGTGCGCGAAACTGCGCTCAACCTTCTCCGCTCGCAACTTCATCAGACGCTTGCCGCGCTTGCCTTTGATCCGCCGCCGATTGGAGTACACCGCGTCGCGTTGCCGCGTTCGGCCGCCCCATTTGCGTCGCCCTCGCTGCGGCTCGCTCACGTAACTGCGTATGTCCAGCTCGGCAAAATCCGTCAGCACTCGGTTCGAATGATAGCCCTTGTCCGCGACCACTTCGCTCAGCTCGTCGACCGCGCCAGCGGCTTCTTCCGCCGCCGCTTCCAACTGCTCGGCCGCCTCGACCAGCGTTTCTTCAATCGTCGTGGTATCGCCTTCGTCGGCCGCTTGCAGCGTGACCGCCACCACCGCGCCCGTCCCCAAATCCACCGCGTGCTCGGCCTTGTGCGCCAAGTGCGTACGGCCGTCTTTCATCTTCGTGACCTTGGCGTCGGGATCGTAGGGATGCTTCCAATCCTTGTTGCAGGCCTTCTTCTTACGTTTCTTGTCGATCTTGGCCAACTGCTCGCGCGTCGGCGTCTCGATTCCCGATTCCAGAGCTAGACGTCTTAAATACTCTTCGTAGCCCTCGCCGGAGTCGCAACGCACCAGCGAGCGCATCGCCGCGTTGGCTTCCAGCGTCGTCGCGTCGACCCCGATCGTTCCGCCGGACAACAGGCCTTCGCGGGCCAGCAGCTGCAGCGCCCAGGTGAACACCGCGCGATGCGTTTCGAGGTCGATCAGCCGCCGCGTGCGCGAGATCGTCGAATGATCCGGCGCTTGTTCATCGAGTTCGATCGCCAGGAATCGCCGCAGCGAAAGTGAGTCGCCAAGGCGCCAAGCGACGCCGCGCTCCGAGTCGATGCCTTCGAAATACCCGATCAGCAAACTGCGGAAATAGATGCCCGGCGTGAGCGACGGCCGTCCCAAGCTCGGCGCGTAGAACTGCTCGCACTGGCCTTCGACGAAGGCGTCGAACTCGTGCTCGTCAAATAACTCGCTGAGCCGCAGATAAAACGGATGCCCAGCGCTCTTGGGCAACTCCGAGGTGGCGACCCATAGGTCTTTCTGCCGCTCGCGTCGCTTACGCCGTCCCATTGCCATAAAACAAGTTTATCACCTCTTGTTTCACAGTGCGACTTCCACCACGGGCTGTTAAACCACCCGGGGCCGCGAGGCTCCGGGTTTTCTTTTGCTTCAGAATGTGGCTGAAAACGACGCCGCGGGCTTCGCTACGAGTCGTTCTTGGCGGCCTGGAGCTTGCGGCGGCGGCGTACGCCAAGCGCTCCGAGCGCCAGCATGCCAAGACCGGTGGTCGAGGGTTCAGGAACATTGCCTATGGCCGTCTCGTCCAGCGTGCCGGCGTGGATCGTGCCGGCCGGCATGTTGTTGAAGGCCGCGCCGAGATAGTTGATCGTCCCGCCGGCGCCGCCGAAGTTGATCTTGATCCAGCCCAGCTGATTGGCGGAGGTGAGGAACTTTACAATCCCAGTTCCCGACGAAGCGGTGCCAATGATTAGCGCGCCTGCAAACACTTGTCCGGTCGTGATCGTTTGGCTCGATCCGGCAAAACCTAGGCCGACGATGCCGCCGGTAGTGAAAATCGACTTCCCAAAGAGGTCGTTGAATTGCTTAAAGTCGGCGCCGCCATCGCCGAGCAAATCAAAGCTAGTCCTGCCGACGTTATACCCCAGCGGCCCGCCCAGACTGGCCGCTAGGTCCATCACGGCGGCGCCGGCGTGCGGGGCCAACGACAGCGTGCACAATGCCGCTCCATAGCGCGTTACTTGTTTCCGAACTTGGTTCGTTGCCTGCTTCATGAATCCTCCCCTCTTGACATGGCGCACTAGCGGCGCCTCGACGGTACAAGTATACGGCTTCCGAGCTTGCAGCGCAATAGAACTACAGTCACGACAAATTTGTGACAGCAGTTTCAGCCGGCCCGACGGACCAGGGAGCCCGGCGTAGCAACGCCGGGTACAGCGCCAGGCATAGATGACATAGTTCGCTACTGGCGGCCACTCTCGCCCGAGTAAATTCTGTACCCAGCGTTGCTACGCCAGGCTCCCTGCGAACGAAAAACGCGACATCTCGCGCCCCTACGAATCGGATGACTCACTCACGAAATGTCGTAATCTAGCTGGTGCACTACGCTAGGTCTGAGAACCCGAATCAATGTCGACCTCGAAGAAAGTCTTACTCGTCGGCTGGGATGCCGCCGATTGGAAGATGATGCATCCCCTGATCGACCAGGGCCTCATGCCAAACGCCCACCGCCTGATCGAAAACGGCGTGATGGCCAATCTCGCCACCCTCTCGCCCGTGCTCTCGCCGATGCTGTGGACTTCGATCGCCACCGGGAAGCGACCGTTCAAGCACGGCATCCATGGCTTCAGCGAGCCGACTCGAGACGGGCTGGCCGTGCAACCGGTGACGAATCTCTCGCGCAAGACCAAGGCCGTCTGGAACATCCTCAACCAGGAGGGTAAGCGATCCACCGTCGTCGGCTGGTGGCCGAGCCACCCGGCCGAGCCGATCGACGGCGTGATGGTTTCCAACAACTACCACCGCGCGCCGGGGCCGATCGAGAAAGGTTGGCCGATGAGCCCGGGGACGGTCCATCCGCCGCGTCTGGCCGAAGAGCTGGCCGAGTTGCGTGTGCATCCCCAGGAAATCACCGCCGAAGACGTGTTGGGGTTCATTCCGCGCGGCGCCGAAGTCGACCAAGACAAAGACCGCCGGATCGAATCCTTCGTGCGCGTGCTGGCGGATTGCTCGAGCATCCACTCCTGCGCGACCCATCTGATGGTCAACGAGCCTTGGGACTTCATGGCCGTGTACTACGACGCGATCGACCACTTTAGCCACGGCCTTATGAAGTATCACCCGCCGCGGCAGGAGCACGTCAGTGAGAAGGATTTCGAGATCTACAGCGGCGTGATGAGGGCCGGTTATGTTTATCACGACATGATGCTGGGGCGGCTCCTGGAGTTGGCGGGCGACGACACGACCGTGATCCTAATGTCCGACCACGGATTCCACCCCGATCACCTGCGGCCACGAGCGATCCCCGCCGAGCCTGCCGGGCCGGCGATCGAGCACCGCGATTTCGGTATTTTCGTGATGGTGGGCCCGGGCATCAAGAAAGACGAGTTTCTGCATGGCGCCACGCTGCTCGATGTCGCGCCCACGATTCTGACGCTGTTCGGGCTGCCGGCCGGGGACGACATGGACGGGCGCCCCCTGACGGACGCCTTCCAAGAGACGCGCTCCCCCGGCACGATCCCGAGCTGGGACGACAAGCCAGGGCCAGCCGGCCGCCACCCCGAGGGCTTCGCGCTCGACCCGGAGCAAGCGCGCGCGGAGCTCGAGCAATTAGTGGCTCTGGGCTATATCGAGCGCCCCAGCGAAGACCGCGAAAAGGCCGTGGCGGAGACCCGGCGGGAGCTTGACTACAACCTGGCGCGCGCCTATATGGACGGCGGGCTGCACGGAGAAGCGGCGGAGCTTTTGGCGCGGTTATATCAGGTGTATCCGCTGGAGTTTCGCTTCGGCCTGCAGTTGGCGCTCTGCCTTCGGGCGCTCGACATGTCGCAGCAGATGGCCGCGCTGATCGAGGACCTCAATCAGCGTTGGAGAAAAGCGGCGGCCGGGGCGCGGAAGCGCCTCAAAGAGATCAGCGAGATCGCACAACAACGGCGGGCGAGCCGCACTGCGGGTGATCCGGCGGATCCCGCCGAAGATGAGCTGGAGGACAAGCAGGTTTTCAGCGAAGCCGAGCGCCGGGTGATCCGAAGCCTGCGAGGCATCGCTCGCGGCAACGAGCGGACGCTGGACTACCTAGCGAGCTTCGCCGCCCTAGCGAACGGACGGCTTGAAGAGGCCTTGGAGTACTTGCGCGAAGCCGAGAAGTCGACCTCAAAGGCCCCCGGATTCTACCTACAGGTGGGCGATACCCACCTCGAGCTGAAGAACTACGACGACGCCGAGGCCGGCTACCGCAAGGTTCTGGAATTGGACCCGGAGAATCCCAACGCGCACCTGGGTTTGTGCCGCGTCGACCTGCGGCGGCGGCGCAACGGCAAGGCGTTGGACTCCGCCCGCCGGGCGGTCGGGCTGAAGTATCAGTTTCCCGCGGCGCACTACTTCTTAGGGATAGCCTTGCACCGCGCGGGGGATCTTCACGGGGCCGTCGAGGCGCTGCATCGCGCCGTTGAGCAAAACCCGAATTTCGCCGAAGCGCACGGCCGGCTGGCGGCGATCTACGGGCGCAGGTTCGGCGACGAGACGCGCACGAAAGAACATCGCGCGATGGCGAGAGAGATTCGGCTCGAGCGGCGCCGTCAGCTCAAGTCCAGAAAGCTCCCCGAACTGCCGCCGCTCGACCGCATCCCCATCGAGGAGAACCTGCCGTCGTTCCCCGAGCCGCCGGCGGAGCAACCGAATTTGCGCCCGACGCTCGCCCGACGGCCGTCGCGCGAGCGCACCGGAAGCGACGAAAAACCGTTTGTCACCGTGGTGTCGGGCTTGCCCCGCTCGGGCACCTCGATGTTGATGAGAATGTTGGACGCCGGCGGCTTAAAGGTGTTCAGCGACCACGCGCGCGGCGCCGATGAGAGCAATCCGCACGGGTACTTCGAGCTCGAGAGGGTGAAGCAGTTACAGACGAGCAACGACTGGCTCGGCGAGGCTTCAGGCCAGGCCGTCAAAGTGGTGGCGCCGCTGGTGCGCTACTTGCCCCAAGACCGCCGGTACCGGGTTTTGTTCATCGAGCGCGACTTGGAAGAAGTGCGGGCCTCGCAGAACAAGATCCTCGACCGCCTCGAGCACGGCGGCGCGAGGCTGTCGTCCGAGGCCGTGAACGGCGCCCTGTCCCGGCAGCTGCGGGAGGCCAAGGGGTTGCTCGCCGCGCACAGTATCCCGGTGCTCGAGCTGTCATATGCGGACGTCCTTCGCCTGCCGGAGGAGTCGGCCGAACGCAGCGATTCCGCAACGAGGCTGAGTCAGAAGGCGGAAGTAGTTGGGAATCGAGGGATTTAGGGGCGTGGGGTGAAGGACGAGCAGATTCGCACGCGGTCCTGACCCGGAAATAGGTGGGGAATCGCAGGGCAAAGACACCCCGGCGGCTCTTGCGGCAGGGCCGCTTACTGGCAGGCGCGGGGTGGGCGGGGGAGTCGACTCGCGTGCTAGGGCGAGGGGCCCGTGGCCGCCTGATACAGCTCCGCCGCCATCACCCGCGCCCAAAAGACTCGCGGTTTGCCGCGCCGCAACGACGGTTTGAGCTTGCGGGCGACAAAAGCGTGGTAGAGATTGAATGCCAGAAACGTCGTCAAGAGAAACGTCTCGATGGCGTGGGGTTCGTGCTTGTAGATGTGGTCGGCATGCCAGCCGTTGACCAACTCGTTGAAGCCGCGGTTCTCGATGTCCCAGCGTTGATGGCCCAAGCGCACCAGCTGCGCCGTGGAAACTTGCCGCGACCCCAAAGTCGTTAGCCAAACCCAATCGCTTTGATGCTCGTGGAGCTCGCCGTCAAGCTGCGAGCGCCGCCGCCAAGTCTCCACCGAACGAACGACGCGCAAGGGCTGGGCGACCTGCGGCCACGATAATAAGCCCTCGTGATCCCACCATTGGCAATTGCGTGAGCGATACTCGCCCGCCTGTGGGGGCTGGGTTCGCCACAGTCCTTGAACGTCTTGAAACAGGTGGCGGCGCTCGTCCTTGAGCACGATGACGGCGTCCTTGCCGTGCGCCAGCAGAAAGTTCACAAACGTCGCGGCGGCGTAAAGAGCGTCGGCCAAGACAACATCAAACGCCCGTGGGTAAGCGGCTAGAACGCGTTCGAGCAAACGTTTGGCGGCGGCCAGCTCGTCCTCGCCGGGGAGTTGCGGTTCGGCGTCGAGCAACAGCGGAAGCGGTTCGCCTTGGATGTTGAATGGCGAGGCGGCGGGCGCGTCACTGAGCAACTGCAGCGTCACTTGGCGGTGATAGTACTGCAGCTGTTCGCCGTCGCTGCGCTGAATGCGGCGCTCGAGACAGCCTCCACAGCAACGGCGGTAGCTGGCGTGAGACTCATGACCGTCGATCACAGCCACCCCTAATCCGCCGATGCCGGGCAAGGCCTTGTTGCGCTTGAGGCGTTCATACAGCTGCCGAATCGCTTGCCGCAGCACGGCCGTGTCGAGCGAGCTGTAGACGCGGCCAATGGTGTCCGCGCTGGGCAGCTTGCGGCCCAGCCATTTCTTCCAAAACGGCGCCCCCTCGAGCGTTTCCAAAGCGTTCAGGCTGCCCAGCCGGGCCCAGAACAGCGCCAGCGTCGACTCGACGACAGCGCGGGTGGGGATGCGCGGCTTGGGGCGGGAATCCGAGACCCCGGCGAGAAGGCGGCTGCGCAGGCCGTAACCCTTCTCCGCGTACTGGATCAGACGTCGAAGAACGTCACTCCTCCCGGCGGTCTTGGAGCCGCTTCCACTCGCGCTCGGAGACCTCTTCGAGCAGCCGCTCGAGCTGTTGATAGTCGGCTACGGCCTGGCGCACGCGTTGCTCCCAGCTGCGCGGCACGAACAGCTGTTGCACCTTTCCCCGGCGCGAGCGCACCAGATAGAGCGAGGCGTGCAGTTGACCCTGGGCGCAGCGACAGTTGGGCTTGCCGCAGACGCGTTGGCGCGGCGCCACGGTGCCATGCAGCAACCAGCGGCCGTGGACCAGCTGGGCGATGCGGGAGCGCAGCTTACGCTCGGCATCGGCGAGGCTGGAGCGAGCCGGGGCTGCCTTCATAACTGATATATATACAATATACCAGAACCAACTGCGCTGCAACTCCTCAACAGGAATGCGAATCTGCTCGGACCACAGGCCCAGCCCCAAACACCCGCTAAATCAATGGTTTCCGACCCTCAGAGAAATTGGATGCGGAACCGCTGGGCCGAACGCGTGGCTGAGTTTTTGCAGATGGGGCTCGATCGCTCCGCGATGGCGAACGCCGTCGATCCGAGCTTGTATCGTGAACGAGCGTAGAGGGCCGGGTCATGCCTCGCCCAGACAAACCCGTCATCCGGCCCGGAAACCGACTTAGAGGGGTCTCTGGGATGAGACAATTCGCAAGCCTTTAGCAGCCCGTCTCTGATCGTCGCTCCGAGGCCGAGGTTAATCTGATGACGCTCAATGATCAGCGGCTGATTGAGAGCGGCTTGCTCGGCGATTTTCAATGTGCGGTCGGTCGAACCGTCGTCAACGAGGACGATTTGGTGATCGATGTCCGTTTCGAACATCGAGTCTTCTATACGTTCGAGCAGGTGCGGGAGCGAGGCTTCCTCGTTGTAGGCGGGCAGCACAATCCAGATCTTTTGCCTGGTCCGCTTGCTGGTGTGATCTGGTCGGGTCAACCGTGGTCGCCTCCCGTGCGTTCGAGCTCAGCCATAACAACGTGCGCAATCCTGTCGCTTCGAGCGCCCATCGCCGAACGCGTCGGTGGCGACGGCCCTTGAAGCGTAGTAATCAGGCTCGGTTAACAGCGGTCGCCCGGCCGCGACGAGATTGGCTGGATCGGTCCCGGCCAGCTCGGCCATCCCAGAGTCAATCGCCTCTTGTCGCGCACTCGTGCGTCGCGTCACGGAAAGCAGATCGTCGCGGGCGCCCGGCGTGGGAGCGAAGTGGAGATCGGCCAGGCTGCCGACCAGGGTACGATGATTCATTTCCTCGGGAAATGGATCGTGTTTGTGATGTGTTCTTAGCCCCGCCTCGACGTGGCCCACCGGAATTTTCCGGTAAAAGGCCGCCGGCGCTACCATCGCGACTGTGGTTGTGTCGCCCTCGACTAGGACGCAACTCGGCTCGACCTCGCGTAGGGTGTCGTCGACAGCGGCAAGAATTCCCGCTGAAAGTCCCGCAAGCGATTGGTCGGGGCGCATGAGTTGATGATCGCGGTCGGGCCCGAGGTCAAACACCTTGAGCGTTTGGTCAAGCATCTCGCGGTGTTGCCCAGTGCTAACCACGAGGGTGTCGACCCCGCGCTTTCTCAGCGCGAGAACCACAGGCGCTAGCTTGATCGCTTCCGGCCGGGTCCCCAGCGCTACGACGACCCGACGATGAGCGTTCGAGGCCGTTTTCATCAACTGCCGGCGCGGTTCAATCTGAAGGCGCGCATTTCTAGGAAATCCGCATGTAGGTTGAGAAAAGCGATTTGTACAAATTCGATAGTCCTCGATAATATCAGAAGTATTCGTCTTTGGCGCTTTTTCCGAGCACCCTGCGTGAGCGGGGTGTCTTCCGCCTACAGTTGTGGCCGTCGCCAGGGTTGTGGGAAGACACCCCTCTCACGCAGGGTGCTCGGATTTCCTGCCGGATTTGTGCGGGAATCGTTTACAGAGGTACTGGAGCAAGCCACGATTGCCTCTCAAGCTCTGTACCCGGCGTTGCATACGCCGGGCTCCCTGTAGGCGTCGGCCGGGCCGGTCAGGTATTATCAATCACGTGTCGACTTCGACCGACGACCTCCGCCCGATCGCGGCCACGGACTGGAACTATGACCGCGCCGCCCACTTGCTCGAGCGCGCGGGCTTCGGAGGCGCTCCCGAGGAGATCCAACGCCTGGCCGACATGCCTCCCGCCGAGGCAGTCGAGTCGCTCATCAACTACGAATCGATCGACGCTTCCGCGCTAGCCGACTTCGACGAGTCCGGACTGTGGGACCCCGGCATGGACCCCTTCCCACCCAGTCGCGCGGAGTCGGTCCGTATTGCTCGGGAGAAGGGAGTCTCGCTTGGCGAGGAAGTCCTGCCTGAAGGCTCGTCACGCCGCCTGCAACCGGTGGTCGACAAGTTCTTCTACGGCCTGCGCTCGAACGTGCTTGAAACGCGTCGCCTCGCCCTTTGGTGGGCCAACCGTATGGTGACGACGCCCCGGCCGCTCGAGGAGAAGATGACCTTCTTCTGGCACGGCCATTTTGCCACGTCAGAGGTCAAGACGCGCGACTACCGCGTGATGCTTGTCCAGAACCGCATGCTGCGCAGGCTGGCGACCGGCAACTTCCGCGACCTGCTGCTCGGGATCATGCGCGACCCGGCTATGCTGGTGTACCTCGATAACGGCCAAAACATCAAGGACCACCCCAACGAGAACTTCGGCCGCGAGCTGCTCGAGCTCTTCACGATGGGCGTCGGCAACTATTCCGAGCACGACATCCGCGAGGCTGCGCGCGCCTTCACCGGCTGGACCAACGACGTGCTCGAGTTTCGCTTTGACCCCGAGCTGCACGACTTCGGTGAAAAGCAGTTCCTCGGCCGGAGCGGTAACTTCAACGGCGACGAGATCGTCGACATCATCCTCGAGCACCCGGCGACCGCGGCTTTCATCGCCGCCAAGATCTACCGTTTCTTCGGCGGTGCGACCGCTGCGATTCCGCCAGGGCTCGGGGACGTCTTGCGCGACGCTAACTACGAACTAAAACCCCTACTCAAGACCATCTTCCTCTCCCGCGCCTTTTACGCTTCCGCCGCGACGCAGATAAAAAGCCCGGTGCAGTTGTTCGTCTCGACTTACCGCAAGCTCGGCCTCGCCAAGTCCCCGACCGCCCCGGACTTCAACCAACTCACCGGACGCCTCGGCCAGACCTTGCTCTACCCGCCGAACGTCGCCGGCTGGGCCGGCGGCCGCACCTGGATCACCCCGGCCACGTTGCTCGAACGCGGCAACGCCATGCGCTCTGTGCTGTTCCCGCCCGATCTCGAAAAGTTCGGCCATCCCGACCGCCGCATGCCGGGGATCTATCAGAAGGTGCACGACCGCCTCGAGCAGGGGATGAACATCACCAACGCGACCCGCGCGGGCGACTCCGCGGTCAGCAAGATGGCCGACGCGGACGAGGATTACAACACACGCTACGGCGGCTACCGCGGATACGTGATGGCGTACGAGCGGGTCAAGCTTGTCCCCCGTCACGTGCCGGAGCTCAACTTGACCGAGATGGTCGCCGACGCCGAAACGTCCGCCGAAGCGGTCGACCATTTGCTTCGACGATTCCTGCGCGCGCCCCTCGACCCAGCCGACCGCGACCGGCTCGTTGCGCACCTCGAACAATCCGCCGGCGACGAAGAGGCCCTCCGCAGCGTCCTCTACCTGATCCTCAGCTCGCCGGAATACCAACTCGGATAGCCATGACACCCACCCGCCGCCAATTCCTCTCAGGACTCGGCATCACCGCCGCCCTCCCGCCGATCCTGAGCCGCGCTTCGCGCGCCCTCGCCGCCGACTCGTCGAACAACCGCATCCTGGTCGTCGTCGAGCTCTCCGGCGGCAACGACGGCCTCAACACGGTCGTCCCCTACCGGAGCGATGAATACTATCGGGTTCGCCCCACCCTGGGGATAGGGAAGGACAAAGCCATCGTCATCACCGACGAAGCCGGCTTCCACCCCTCGCTGGTCGGATTCGAACGTATTTATAAGGATGGCCATATGGCGGTCGTCGAGGGATGCGGCTATGAGAGCCCGAGCCTGTCGCACTTTTCGTCGATGAGCTATTGGCACACCGGCGTCCCCAACGGCGGCGACAGGCTCGGTTGGCTGGGTCGTCTTGCCGACGCCCATACGCCCCCAGCCACGCGCAACGCCATTGTTAACATCGGCAGCTCACAATCGCCGGCGGTGCGTAGCGAGCTGCATTCGCCGCTTGTCTTCGACAATCCCTCGCAGCTCCGCCGCGAGGGGAGCGATTCGGAAAAAGCCGCGCTCGCCGAGTTCGCCGCCAAGCGAGAGACGTCCAACCCTGCGCTCGACTTCCTTCGTTCAACGGCCGAGAACGCCCTTTCGAGCGGCGCCCTCGTCCGAGACGCCTGGGCCAGCTACCGGACGCCGGTCGACTACGGCATCGGCGGGGGCCTGGCCTCGGACCTCCAGAAAACCGCCGCCCTGATCGCCGCCGACCTGCCGACGCGCATCTACTACGTCAGCTACCGTGGGAATTCCTTCGACACGCACGTCCACCAAGCCGACCTGCACGACCGCCTGCTGATGTACACCGCCGACGCCGTTCATGGGTTTATGCAAGACCTCGAGCGCATCGGCCGGGCCGACGACGTGGCGATGATGATGTTCACCGAGTTCGGCCGCCGTGTCGAAGAAAACGCCAACCAAGGCACTGACCACGGCACGGCCGGTCCGATGTTCATCATCGGCAAAGGCGTCAAGGGAGGCTTCTACGGCGAGACGCCGAGCCTCACCGACCTCGACGACGGGAATCTGAAGATGACGACCGATTTCAGGCGTGTCTACGCGACCATGATCTCCGACTGGATGGGGTCTAAGCAGACGGCCTCGATATTGAAAGGCGACCACCCGTCGCTCGGCGCCTTCGCGTCGTAAGGGCTGTTCTCGGCCTGAAAATCCCTGGTTGGTGATGTCACCCCCCCCCGTGTATGCGGGTAAATCCGGAAAAAAGCGGGCATCTCTGATCTGTGAGGCGACCCGGCGCTTTCGGTTTTATTGTAGGGGCGGGCCGTCTATTTCGGACCCGCCGTTGGGGTGTAAGTGCTTGCGGGGGCTAGGGTTATTAATTTTGAGAGGCTGTGACGGGGGCGCGGATTTCGGCCGCGAAGCTGTCTCGCAAGGAATCGCGAGACGGCAAGCCCGGGGGCTCGCGCTTCGTCGGCGCCACCCAGACCCCGCCTGAGGCCAAATGCGCGCGAGCGACGTCTTCGTTGACCTCGACGCCATACCCGGGCTTGCCCTCTTGGTTCCGGCTTGGCCGGGTCAGGGTGCGGTCAACCCTCGAGCGTGCGGCGTAGATCGCACCCTTAGGGGGTGTGAATAAATGTCGACGACTCCGGGAGAGCGGGCTGAGGCCCCTTCAGGGGCCTCGAACGCCTCGTTCACTGGCTTGAACATTTTTTCACGGCCCCGGAGGGAGCGGTTTCTCGAGCGTGCGGCGCATGTAGCTCACTCGGGACGACCGCTCCCTCCGGGTCGCGGCTCGCATTCGGCCGGGCGTAGTAGTAGACTTGCACCGTGACTTGTGCAGTGGCGACGCTTTCCCGACGCCAACTTCTGGCCGGTCTTTGCGCCTTCACCCAGCGCCTGTCAGCCGACGCCGGCTGGCTGGCCTTTCGCGGCTCGGGCGGGCGCGGCGTCGCGGATGCTAATCCTCTGCCCACCGCCTGGGATGCCACTTCCAACGACAGCGTCCTGTGGCGGGCGCCGGTCCCGGGCCTAGGCCACTCGAGCCCGATCATTTGGGATCGGCGGATCTTTGTCCCCACCGCCGTACAGTCCACGGGCGAACCGCCCTTGTTGCTCGGCCGCGATGGCGCTCCCAACGCCGCTGAAGACGTTGAGCAGAGTTGGCTCGTACTCGGCTATGACCGCGCTTCAGGCGCCGGGCTGTGGCGCACGACGGCGCGCAAGGGCATCCCCCGCGCCGCGCGTCACCTTAAGGCCACTCACTCGAACACTACGCTGTCGACTGACGGCCAGCGCTTGGTGGCCTTCTTCGGCTCGGAGGGCCTCTACTGCTACGACCTCGACGGCAACTTGCTCTGGGACCGCGATCTAGGCGTTATCAACATCAGCAAGTACGGAATCGGTTGGGGCTATGCCAGTTCCCCGACGATTCACCAGAACCGCATCGTGCTGATCTGCGACGATCCCAGCGGCCCGTTCATCACCGTGCTGAGTCTTTCGGACGGCAGGGAGTTGTGGAGGCAATCGCGCAACGGAATCAGCGAACGAAGTTGGGGCGCCGCTCTGATCCATGCCGGACAGACCCGCACGCAGATCGTCGCAAATGGCTGGCCGTGGATCGTCTCCTATGACCTGGAGACCGGCGAGGAGCTCTGGCGGCTGCCGGGCGGCGGCGACAATCCGATCCCTTCGCCGTTCGTCGCCAACGGACTGCTCTACATCACCAACGCTCACGGCGGCAAGGCCCCGATCTACGCCATTCGACCCGACGACGCCCGCGGCGAGCTGACGCCCGACAGCGACGCGGTCGCCTGGAGCGTCGAAAGCGGCGGCTCCTACATCTCGACGCCGGTCGTCTACGGGGACTATATCTATCTTGGGAATACCAATGGGGTCGTGCGGTGCTTCCATGCCAAAACCGGCGAGGTTGCCTACCAGACGCGGCTCGACCCGGGAGCGTCAGTGCTTTCGTCACTGGTTGCCGGGGACGGGAAGGTTTATTGCGCGTCCGAAGACGGCCTGGTTTACGTGCTCAAGGCCGGACCGGACTTCGAGATCCTGGCGCGCAACCCGCTTGGGGAGCCATGCTTCGCGACACCGGCGATTGCCGACGGGACGATGTACTTTCGTACGACCCGCAGTCTAATTGCGATTGCCTAGGTCTTCGACCGCTGCGCAAAATGTGAACTAATTTTTGGGCAGACGCTAAGCGAAAGCGCGGCCAGTATCGGTGTCGCGGCGGTCTCGGGAATGGACCCCGTGATCTTGAGCGTCCCCTCGACGCCGGGCTGTTGAACGTCCATCGCACGGAGCGTGACGTTTGCGGCCGCCGCTTCGCGAACCGGCGCCCAACTGGCAACCCAGCGCCCGTCGCGAAGTGGCTCCAGTGCCAGTTGCGGGTCTCCGTTCGAGAATTCGGCGGTGACTGATCCCGCGGTCAACGGCACACCGCAGTCATCGAAAATCTCCGCTTCGATCGCGAGGGGGAACCCGGCCACGACCGAGAAGTCCAATGACGGCCTTCTCAGAATCGGAACGAGTTGAGTGGGGGCGCAAGCGCCTTGTTGGCGGGCAAGACCAGCGAGGGCGGCATCGCCTGCTGCAAGCGGGACAATCAATTGATCGATCCGAGCCTATTCGAACGACGTAGTCCCGCACGGAATCAATTACGGCGTCTCGGTCGGCGGAGAAGAACGCCGGCCCGGAGCCGAGGGCGCACGCGTAGGGAAAGCTCGCGGCATCGGCTACTGAACGGCCGAGTCAGGCAGCTCCCGCAGGAAGTCGTCCACGATCTCACGCTGTTGGTCCGCCGTCATCGACGACCGAATCAGCCTTCCGGCGGCCTGGATCGCCAAATCAGCCGACGCCTGCCGAATCTCCTGCATCGCCGCGCGCCGTTCGGCCTCGATTCGCTGCAGGCCCTGGTCGACGACCTTTTGCGACTCCGCCTTGGCTTCGTCGATCATCTTCTGGCGGAGCTGCTCCCCCTCATTCCGGGCCTGTTGGATCATCTCCTCGGAGCGCCGAATCGCTTGCGTGGCCTCTTCGCGCGCTTGACCAATCGCAGACTCAGTTTCTTGCTGAGCTTTCTGGGCTTGGGTCAGCGCATCGTGGATCTTGTTCTCGCGCTCATCCAACGACTCGAGCAACGGACCCCAGGCGATCTTCTTGAGCACGACGAGCGCCAGCAAGAAGACGATGACCGTCCAAACCATCAAGCCCGGATCGAGCTCGAGCAGCGGGTTCGCGGCTGCTAGAACCGGGCGCATTACTTCGTTGTGACGATCAGCAGGCAGACCGCCAAAGCGATGACGGCGGTGCCTTCGAGCAGGAACAACGGCAGCATGAACGCCGAGCGGATGTCGTTGAAAGCCGCGGGCTGCCGCGCAATGGCCTCGGTGGCCGAGCCGGTCAACCTGCCGATGCCGATGCCGGCGCCGATCGCGGCCAACCCGGCGCCAATGCCCGCGCCCATGTAGTGCGCCATGTCTCCTCCGCCGTCCTGCGCCAGCGCCGCGACGGGTGACAGCAGCAGCAGCGCCATGAGGAACAGCACGCCCCTGGCGGACCGTTTGATTCTTGATTGCATCTTGGGAAGTCTCCTGTTTTTCAGATTCAATGCGACTCCTGCACGACCATCCCGATAAAGGTGGAAGTCAGCAGCGTAAACACGTAAGCCTGGATGAACGCCACGATCATCTCGAGCAAGGTGATCGCAACCGCCAGCGGCACCGAAAACGGCGCCAGCCAAAAGCTCTTGAACACGAAGATGAAGCTCAACATCACGATGATCACAATGTGCCCCGCCGTCATGTTGGCCGCGAGACGAATCGTCAGCGCGACAGGCTTGATGATCAGACTCAGCAGCTCGATCATGATGACCATCGGCACCAGCGCCGTCGGCGTCGCCGGCGGAATCATGTGTTTGACATAGCCAATCGGCCCTAGCGCGATCAGGCCGCAAACGACAATCAGCAGCAGCGATATCAGCGCCAACGCGGCGGTCACGTTGAGGTTGCTCGTAGCGGTGTATGACCCCGGCAGCATGCCGATCAAGTTGCAGCTCAAAATGAAGAAGAAAAGCGTGCAAAGAAACGGCGTGAATCGTTTCCCCCACCTGTCTCCCATCGTGGCGACCGCAACTTCGTCGCGCATGTAGATCACCATCGCTTCGAGCGCGTTCGTCAATCCCTTGGGAGCGCCTTGGAGCCGCGAGCGGCGCAAGCCCCAACCGGTGACGGCGAACAGCATGACGGTCGAAAGCATCATCAGCAGCGCGGCCTTGCTGAGGCCAAGCTGGTCGAGTGCCGGAACGCCCAGCGGCGCGTTGGAGATGTGGTGCAGAATCACTTCCGAGAGCGTTTCTTCGCCATGGCCCTCAGCAGCGGCGAGCGCGCTTGCGGGCAGCGCCATCGCAACTAACACGCGCTGGATCATCGATTTCGTACGGCCTTTTCGAACCGGAACCCTTCGGCAACCTGTGCCACGAGATAGGTTCCAAGCAGGGCCACGGCGAAGGCCTGGCCCGCGGCGGGGTCCATGCCGTTGACGCCGAGCAGCAGGCAAATCAAGATCCACGACCCTCTGATCAACACTCCGCCCAGTGACACAGGGATCGGATCCCAAGCTTTGAAACGGACCAGCAACTTCAGCAGCGCCTCCGAGACCAGAACGGCGAAAAGCCCGCCAAGAATGCCTAGACCGATCGCTGCTGTCATCTAAAAAGCCCCATCGCCTTTGCCAATTTGTAAAACCCCACGACCAAGCCCACGATCAGACCGATCACCGTGGCTGTCGGATTCGTTCCAAAGTACTCACCGACCGCGTAACCCACGAGCGGACAACCGATCACGCTTCCGGTCAGGGTCGAAGCGGCGTCGGCGGCCCCTCCGCCCAGTCCGCGCATCTTCGCTCCCGAGCCGCGAGGCTCTGCAGCGGGATTAGCTTCGGTTTTTCGGTCAGGGAGAGGCGTATCGATCGCGAGCTCAGACGAACCCGTAACTTTGAAGATAACAAACCAGCGTCCGGGTTCGCAATACGAATTACTGTCGAACAGGACACAGACGGAATCAATTCGGCCGCTGGATCTCAATCTGGTCGCCACGGCTGGTACCGGACTGTTCGATCACGCCCACAGGCAGCTCGACCACGCTGTGCGCGCGCCAGCTCATCGCCATCCGCCAGGGTTTCAGGGCGGTCACCGCCTTCGTGACGCGTTTCTTGCGATCCAAGAAAACCGCGTCGATGGCGAACTTCATGAAGAACATGTGGATCGCTTCGCAGGGCACAATCCAAAGCCCGCCCCCAGGCTCGATGCCGTGGCGGCCCAAAAGACCCTTGTTGCGGGTCTTACTGCTGCCGGCGATTTCGATCGCGTCGCCTAGCACGGAGTCGCGCGTGACGTTGTAGACAGTCGCTTCGGACATGGGACTCTGGCTCTTAGGGTAAACGTCGGGCGGCACGCAAGGCATCAGGCGTTTGACCTAAATCCGTTGTCCGTTGTCCTTATCCGTTGACCGGAAGAGGGCTACCCGATTGGCGGCTGTGGCGGGGCGGGTATCCCTCTTCCGGTCAACGGTCAACGGAACCTGGGCGATCTCCAAGCCATTCAAGAAACCCGTCAAATCGAGGTAGTACTTCCCAAGGCTCGCGCGCTCGACAAGGCCGAAAACTTGGATACTGATCCGCTCGTCGCCATAGACGTACCCGTAGTAGATCATCGGCGAGGCGTCTCCCCGAGGGGCCTCGATCTGAAAGCAATGGACATCAATCCCGTTGACCTTGCGCGGTTCTTCAAAGATGAACTTCGCTTCAGGGCTAACCTTTTGGACGCGCTCGAGGACTTCTTGAGTCTGGGCCTGGGCCGGCTTGCCTTCGGATTTGAAGATCATGCGGCCGTGGGCCTCGGCGTCCTTGTGGATAAAGATCAGCGTGTCTTTCCTCGCCGAAAGAACGCGAGTCCATAGCACGGGATCCATCCAAAGGGTCGCCGCGCCGCTAAGGACCTGGTTGGAGCGGGCGGCGGTCGGGGGCTTTTGATGCCCTTGGGCCCAAGCGCCCGCCGGCATGAGTAGGCCGAGCGCGACAAGTGTGATCGGTTTTCGCACAGGTCGTCTCATGATAGTTGACCGTTGACCGTTGTCCGGAAGAGGGCTGCCCGATTGGCGGCTGCAACGGGGCGGGTAGCCCTCTTCCGGACAACGGACAACGGACAACGGTCATCATAGAACTCTCACCTGGTCGCCGACCGACAGCACTCTCTTGCCTGGCGAGGCCTCAACACGGGTGTTGACACACAAACGATAAAAGTGATCAAAGCGACCGCGCTCGACCCGGTCGGGCAACGTCCCTGAGCGGCGTTGGGCCAATCGCTGGGCGAAGTCGCCATCAGGGATGTTTCCCGAGCGGGAGTCCATCGACGGCACCGCGCACCGCGCGCAGGGGTTAACCGCTTCCAACCGGACCGGCCCAAATCGCCCAGGGCCAATCTCGAAAAATCGCCTGCACCGACGACCCTTCGTCTTCGAGTGTCAATTCATTGGTCACAATGTCAAACCACGAGCGAATCGGGATCAGCGCAGCCCCACAGCGTTTCGAATTCACGACGCGGCCGTCGTCATCCACGAAGCGGTATTCACGGTCGAGCGCCAGCCCCGCCCCGCCGTTGACCCGGATCGCCTCAAGATTCTTCCCGTCAAGTGACTTGACCGGGTAAACACGAATCCGATTCAGCCACGGGGTCACAGCCATGGGCTCACTCTAAAACCCGACGGGCGATCGCCGCATGGTCCCACCCGTTCTCATCCCTCCGGGGCTCACAACGGCGCCCCGACCGAAACGACCAGCGGCAAGCTAGGCTGCGAATCAATCACGAGCTCAATCACCTGGTTGTCGCCCACCGGCGTCGCCGCGTCGAGCAGAATGTTCCCCTGCGCGAGACCCACGAAATTCGGCGTCATGCCGAGGAAGAGAATCTGTCCCTCAACGCCGCCGATGGTGACGGTCGCATTTAGGGTCGACCGCGCGAACGGTTCGGCCGCGGGCGCGGCGTTTCCGCTGGCGACCGGCGGGTTCACAGCCCCAATACCCGAAACGTAGATCACGATGACTTCACCCGCCCGGGCGGGGTTCGACGGTGAATTCAGGCTTCCGTCCTGGTTTTGGACAATCGCGCGGTCTGGCCCGGCCGCTGACGGAATGAAAAACAAGCCCGGCCGCGCCGAGGACACCGCGAATTCCTCGGGAGCGGAGTAGCGGCCGCCAACCCGCGCGATCGCTTGCGTCACAACGCCGGCCGGAAGCTCGGTCAGAGCCTGCGCGTTGATCTGTCCGATGCCGCCAAAGTAGAGCGGCGACTCGTCTCCCGCGACCAGTAACCGAGTGTTCCCGAGCTCGGTCGGCAGCGGGATCGAGTCGGCCTCTTCAGTTCCCACGCCGAGGTTGCGGCCAAACACGCTGATGATCGATCCGGGAGCGATGCCTTCTCCTCTCGCAAAACTGGCGCCGTTGACCACCCCTCCACGCGAAATCGTCGGATTGGCGCCGCCATCCACGGCGCCGATCACCGACGTCTCGTCCCGGAAGGCCCCAGAGATCGCGATGAACCGAACGTTGGCCTGGGAGATGGCGTTCTGTGGCGCCCAAGTCGCGGCGAAGCGTCCCGAAGCGACGCGCTTGAGAGTCATCGCCTCGTCGCCGGTATTGAAGCTGGCAAGAACGGCCGCGTCGTCGACGAGCCGTCCACAGCTGTCGAGAATCTCCACCTCGAGAGGCAGGCCCCGCCCGTCTACGGCCCGGAAGCCTATGTGCGGCAGGATCGGCGCAACGGTGACGCTCTGAGCCGAGCAGGCGCCGCCGACTGGGACGACCAAAGTCACCAGAGCGCTGTCCACCGCTCCGCCCCCTAGAGTGATGCTTACCAGGCCTCGATAGGTTCCGGCGGCAAGTCCGCTAGCGTCGGCGTCAACACTGAGCTCAGCGACGCCTAGCGCATCGGTGCTTCCGGTCGCCGGCACGACGCGCAACCAGTCTTCCCCGTCGAACTCGGTAGCAGCGGCTTGAAACGCGATTTCACCGTCTCGATTTCGCCAGAAGCGCACCGTTTGGGCCGGCGCGGGCCCGTTTGCGATAAACGAAAGCCCGCCGGGGCGCACCGTCGGAATGGGGGAGTCTTGCGGCCCCAGCACCCGCAGCATGGCCGACACCAAGCGCGGTGAGTTGTCGACGTTCGAGCGCAGCTGAATCAGGCTCCCGTACTCCCCTGGGAGCAGACCCGCCGCGGAGGGCGTTAGCTGGACTTCGACCGGGACCGCGCCGGCATCCGCCACCCCAGATCGAGGCGCCCCCGATAGCCAGATTCCTCCGCCGCCGGTGAACCCTGTCGTCTGCGCCGTCCAACCCAGGGCCGATGAGCCCCGATTGAGAATCCGCAGCGGCTCGGGGGCAATGCCCGCCGACCCTTGAGCCACCTCCCAGTAGACCGCCGATCGATCGGAGTCGAGCACGCCTTGCCTGCGCGCGAGGGCCAAAGCCACCGGAATCGTTCGCCTCTGCGGGCCGGCGCTCAGCACGATCCGGCCATGATGAACGCCCAACGGCAGACTCGTCGTATTCGCGGCCGCCACCGCCAAGGTTGGCGCGCGCCCTCGATCAGGGCTCAGTGTAAGCCAGTCGAGACCGTTGTCGGTTTCGATCGAAGCTTCCCAATTCAGCTCCGGGCCGCCTTCGTTGTTCACCTGCACGATTTGCTGGAGGACGTCCGGCGTCGAGTCGACTCCCTGGAACAAGATCGACCCCGGCGCCGCTCCCAGCGTCGGCGGGTTCCCCAGCACCGTCAGTTGCACGGGGACGATCGTCCGGGATTCGGCCTGTTCCTTGGCCCCCTCGCCGGACAGTGGCGCCGCCCCGCCGCCTTGCCTCGAAATGATCTCGATATCGGCTGAGAGCGTGGCCTCTCCGAGACCCGCCGTGTCCACTTCGACGATCAAATGGCTCGGCAGGCGACCTTGGTCGGGAGAAACTTTCAGCCACGAGGCTTGCGGTTGCACCACGCGCGCCGACCATCTGCCCGGCGATGCGGGAGTATTCACAAGGCTAACCGCACGCTTCTCGACGACGGGGATATTCGCGTTCCCTATGAAATCCAGCCGCGACGGCAGCGCGAAGACACGGCTTGGAGGGCCGATCGTCAGACGGATGGGGATCAAGAACGGCGTGTCGAGATCAGCCGATGAGATGATCAGATTCGCCAAAAACGTCCCTTGTGGCAGCCCGCGGATGTCCGGCACGACTTCGTGGACAACAGGTTCGGTCGAAGCATCGCCGTTGAAAGGCCGGACGAACAGCCAAGGTTGGTCGCTATCGATGTCATAGCGCAGCGAGCCCTGGCCTACGTTGCGGACTTCTATGCTCTGAAGCTCTGGGAACGCCCCTCCCTCGGAGGCGAAAAAAGCTAGTGATGGCGGCGTCGCCGAAATTGCCGGGTCCGCGCCGACCCGCAGCGACACGGGGATCACGACCGGCGTGTTCGAGGCATTGCCGTTGATCGTGATTTGCGCCGTGAACGTGCCTTCGCTGAGCCCCGTCAGGTCGGCCACTTGAACTTGGTGCGACATCTCCTCAAACGTCACGGCGCCGGTCAGGGGCGTCAGCGCGAGCCAATTGTTCGGCGCCCCTTGGGGGTAGTCGATCCTGATCTGGTAGTCGAGGATTCCGGCGCCGGGGTTGGCGACTTGCAGTTGCTGCGGAGCAGGGAACACCTCGGAGTTGAGAGCGGCGAAGTTGAACGCCGGCGGCGAAACCGAAATGCGCGGTGTCGAACCCGGGTCCGACACCTGGATCGTCACCTTCACGACCTTGACTTCGTTGGTGTTTTGCAGCCGAACCTGCACGTTCGTCGAGCGCGAGCCGGCTATGGTGAACCCGGATGTGTCGGCGAAGACAGTGACCTGAGCCGGAGTGATTCCGTTGGTGGGCGCCAGGCTCAGAAAGCTTGTGCCGATCAGTCCCACTTCGACGTTTGCTATGAACGACTGTCCGAGCGGCGATGAGAGCACCTGAAACGATTGCGCCGCTGGAGGGGGCGCGCCGACCTCCGTCGTGAAACAATTTCAGTTGGATTGAGGTCGAGCGTCTGCGCCGTTAGAAGGCTTGTCGCAAAAAGCGCGGACAAGCATATGCGGACGCACGCCGGAGGGGGGATACGGCTGGTGCGCATAGGGGGCTTAGATCAATATACAGGTCGGCCGTTCGCTCCCGCCTTCGGGCGCCACAACCATAGTCCAGGGATTCATCCCCATAGGCGCTAATTTTAGAGTCGAGATCTTCGCCGCAAAGCGGCGTTCCATATAACAGCCTGGGGCGAACAGCCCCACGAAACGCGACGCCCCCGGCTGCCTCGAAAGCTCCGAAGGAGCGCATCGTTCGGGGCTTCCAGGGGTCCGAATCGTGCCATTTTTCTGGGGCTTCCGCCCCAGGCTGTTATGTTCGAACGCCGCTTTGCGGCGAAACGCGTCCAGGCGGTCCGCGGCAGCTTGACGTCCGGGCCGACAAGAGCGACACCGAACGTTTCCGTTTTGCTGCTGGTGTCCAGGTGCATCGCCGGTGGCAGGATGCGTAAAACGATATCGTTTGCACCCATCTTCGAAGCGCAGGCTCTATTGGATTTTGCCTCCTCCATTGATGTGGCGCAGCTGAGCCACGAGACAATCACTGGACGAACCGCCCGTCCTGTGATCTCCCCGAACGGCCAACACGTGGCCTATGTGGCCCTAGACGACAACCGGACAAAATTTCGACCTTACCTTCTAAACCCTAGCTCCCTACTATTGCGGTCTCGTCGTGTAATAGATCCAAACCTGCTTTTTGATCCACTCCGCATCCTCCTCGTTGGCATATTTAGCAGGTTCTGTTGAAGCGGTATTCCAGTCGCGCGGCAACTCCCGGAAATCGCTCTCGCGCGGGTCTCTGCCCGTGATGTAGGTATAGAGCATGCAGGCGCTCGAGTACCGGGCCAGGGGAGTTCCGTGAAACGGATCGGTAAACCAATCATCGACTCCGTAGCGCTTCATCGCATCCAGCCACAACAAACTGGCCGGAACCAAAGTCACTGGATGTTTCCTGCCGCCGATTTCGATCTTCTCCAGGTCCGACTGAAACCGGCGGTAGATCTGAGCCAGCGGGTGCTTGATGTCCGGCAGCATATGACCGCCGGGATGCATATACAAAACGGTTTGCGCTCCCGACTCTATGATGGTGCGATGCAGTTTGCCGAGGGCCTTCAAGTTCTGCTCGTAAGGGATGTGCTCTCCCCTTTTCAGATCCTCCGGCAGCTCGACGAACGCGGGCATGAGATATCCCGGCCGCCTCCCCTCGAGAACAACGTACTCAAAACCGCCGGAACGAATCAGTGAACGGATCTCCTCGTCGGCAGCCACTGCGGGAAGATTGAGAGGGATCCTTCCATAGTTGAGAAACTCAACGCCGTGGCTGTTCTCAGGCTGGTTCCACTGACTGACAGCTTCGTATTCGAGGCCGTCCAGTTTACAAAATCTTTCAAAGCTCTGGTGAAGGCCTCCCCTGGAATAAAAGACGCTGTTCCCCAGGAACAACACGCGATGGGGTTTGTCGGCTTGCGCGAAGCCCGCGGTTCCCGGGGCCAGACTCGCCCCGATCGCGAGCAGGAAACTACGTCTGTTTGCCGCTCTCATCTCTTGCGCCTCCTTGATGCCGATCCCCGATGCTCTGTCGTTCAGAGACTCATCCCGTTTGGGAGCAGGCGGCGGCTTGGGATGTTGTGCGCCCGCTGCTCCCCAAGCAGTTTGTGCTCGGCTCTTGCTCCTTTGACCGGAACCGAGCATCCCAAGTCTGGGTTTTCCGTCCTCGTCGCCTCGACGCGCGTAGAGTAGCCTAGCAGCCCGTGGCAAAACACCCCGTTTCAGGCCGCGAGAAGCATCGGCGTGGCCAGCGGCGCGCCGGCTGAATCTCGCACCTTCGCCGGGAATCTCCTGAAAACCGCCCCCAGGGCCCCGCACAACCGCCCCAAGGCCGCCCAAGACGCCAATACAAGCCCCAAAACCGACACTTTTGTCCTTTTCCTCGCGTCCGCCAGCCCGCGCGGCGTCCCCGCGCCCAGTTTGCCCCTCATCGCGATCGATAAATTGAACGCGCCCACGTGAATCAGCAGCCTCTTTAAAACATTTTCTCGGCCTTTCAAGTGCAATCGCCGCATCCCGCCCGTCTCGTAACAGTGCGCGAAACTGCGCTCAACCTTCTCCGCTCGCAACTTCATCAGACGCTTGCCGCGCTTGCCTTTGATCCGCCGCCGATTGGAGTACACCGCGTCGCGTTGCCGCGTTCGGCCGCCCCATTTGCGTCGCCCTCGCTGCGGCTCGCTCACGTAACTGCGTACGTCCAGCTCGGCAAAATCCGTCAGCACTCGGTTCGAATGATAGCCCTTGTCCGCGACCACTTCGCTCAGCTCGTCGACCGCGCCAGCGGCTTCTTCCGCCGCCGCTTCCAACTGCTCGGCCGCCTCGACCAGCGTTTCTTCAATCGTCGTGGTATCGCCTTCGTCGGCCGCTTGCAGCGTGACCGCCACCACCGCGCCCGTCTCCAAATCCACCGCGTGCTCGGCCTTGTGCGCCAAGTGCGTACGGCCGTCTTTCATCTTCGTGACCTTGGCGTCGGGATCGTAGGGATGCTTCCAATCCTTGTTGCAGGTCTTCTTCTTACGTTTCTTGTCGATCTTGGCCAACTGCTCGCGCGTCGGCGTCTCGATTCCCGATTCCAGAGCTAGACGTCTTAAATACTCTTCGTAGCCCTCGCCGGAGTCGCAACGCACCAGCGAGCGCATCGCCGCGTTGGCTTACAGCGTCGTCCGATCGTTCCGCCGGACAACAGGCCTTCGCGGGCCAGCAGCTGCAGCGCCCAGGTGAACACCGCGCGATGCGTTTCGAGGTCGATCAGCCGCCGCGTGCGCGAGATCGTCGAATGATCCGGCGCTTGTTCATCGAGTTCGATCGCCAGGAATCGCCGCAGCGAAAGTGAGTCGCCAAGGCGCCAAGCGACGCCGCGCTCCGAGTCGATGCCTTCGAAATACCCGATCAGCAAACTGCGGAAATAGATGCCCGGCGTGAGCGACGGCCGTCCCAAGCTCGGCGCGTAGAACTGCTCGCACTGGCCTTCGACGAAGGCGTCGAACTCGTGCTCGTCAAATAACTCGCTGAGCCGCAGATAAAACGGATGCCCAGCGCTCTTGGGCAACTCCGAGGTGGCGACCCATAGGTCTTTCTGCCGCTCGCGTCGCTTACGCTGTCCCATTGCCATAAAACAAGTTTATCACCTCTTGTTTCACAGTGCGACTTCCACCACGGGCTGCTAGGCCAACCTGCCGGCGCAACGGTTGTCGGTGATCCTGTCAAGCCTACTCCTCAAACCAATCCGGCCGCAGGGAAATCTACGTACAGCGCTTCCCCGAAGGCGGGCGAAGATGGGCTGTCTCAACGGAGGGCGGCCGGTCTCCCGTCTGGTCCCGTGACGGCAGGGAACTCTTTTTCATCGAAGGGAACCGCATGATGGTTGCGCCCGTTCAGACAGGCGATGAGTTTGCCGCCGGGCGGCCGGTTTTTCTCTTCGACCGACCCGATTTGACGACTGGCGAAGCCGTCTTTGATGTGTTGGGGAATGACTTCGTGATGGTCCAGCGCGACCCGTTGTCGATGCTCTCTGAGTTTCGGGTTGTGCAGAACTTTTTGGCGGAGATCGAACGCCTGAGCCCTGCCGCGGAATGACCCTCACACCCTGGCAACAGCTCTGCGAAGTGATGGCGAAGCTATGTGGCATGTTGCCGGAAACGCGGAGAGTAGGGAAGACAAAGCCCAGCCATCGACATCGCCCAGAACCGGTACGAAGAGTTCCGCGACCGCGAATAGCCTAACGCTCTGCGCAGCAACGACTTAGAGCCAGTCCGCTGGAACATGTCGGTAATCTCATTCCGACTTGGTTCCATCGCGCCGGCAAGCCCAGCCCAAAACGGTTCATTGGAACAGTCCGACGGATAAATACTGGAAATAAATTTCCCGCTGATCCAACCACCCCTAGAAACCGCTCGAAGCCCCTTGAACAGTGCCTTAGAGCGCTCTAGAAGGGCTTTTGCGAGGCCCTCAGACGGTCGTTCAAGCGAACGCTTGTTTCCGCCAACCAATGAAACGGGCGCCTACCGCCCGGCGCTCCGCTTCCGACGGAGAGTGACTGGGCGCATCAGGTCGGGTACGCGGTTGAAATGGTTGGGGACGATCACATCGGCATCGGTCTTGATTTGATGAGCGGGCCGAATCTTCTCAATTTCGATGCCAGCGGTTACCCGCGCCTTACGAAAGCCTTGGTTGAGAAAGGCTACAGCGAACGGCGTATCAAGAAGATTCTCGGAGAGAACTGGTTGCGGTTGCTGGATGAAGCGAAGGTCCCTTGAAATGCACCCTATCGCTCTCGTCCGCGGATAGATGGTGAGAGGTGTAGCCGAACTAACGAACCACTCGACCGGTAAAGTCAGG
Source organism: Bryobacterales bacterium (assembly GCA_965247515.1). Classification (GTDB taxonomy): domain Bacteria; phylum Acidobacteriota; class Terriglobia; order Bryobacterales; family UBA6623. Next base: position 6,789,753 of record OZ252029.1, read on the forward strand.
CAGGTAGTCACCTGGATTTCCGCGGTACGCCCTGAGGGTCGCGGGGTCCGTGCTGGACAGCAGCTGGCTCGTCGCCTCGAAACGCCGCGCCGGCCCGGATGACGGGCGCTGGGCTATAATATCCGGCGCCGATGAAGCTTTGGATTCTGCCCGTCCTAGCAGGTGTCGTTTGCTACGCGGCTGATTCGAGGGATTTCCCGCCCGAGGCCATTGAGGCGGGGGGCGCGCAGTTCGCCGATGCGTGCGCGGCATGCCACGGCTCGAACGGCGAAGGCGGACGCGGACCCAGCCTGGTCGACGGCCGCGAGGTTCGCCGCGCGACCGACGAGCAGTTGTTCAGCTCGATCAGCAAGGGCGTTCCTGGAGCGGACATGCCGCCGTTTCCGTTCCCCGATGAGCAGGTTTGGAATCTCGTCGCCTTCGTGCGGAGCCTGAGTGCGCCGGCGGTCGAGATGGCGGTCGAAGGCGACGCGGCCGCGGGCGAAGCGCTGTTCTTCGGCTCGGCGGGCTGCTGGGGATGTCATCGCGTACGGGGCCAGGGCGGCCGCCTGGGGCCTGACCTTACCAACGTCGGCGCGACTCGGCGGCTGGACCAGATCCGCGAGTCGCTGCTCGAGCCCAACGCACGCATCGCCGACGGGTTTCGCGCGGCGACGCTGGAAACTTCCGGAGGGGAGAGCGTCCGCGCGGTGGTCAAGAACCATTCGAACTTCTCAGCGCAGGTGCTCGACGCCAACGGCCGGCTACACTTGCTGCGAAGCGCCGAGCTGGGGCGACTGCGGTTCGAGACGAAGTCGTGGATGCCGGACGATTGGGCCGACCGCCTGAGCGACGGCCAGATCCGCGACGTTGTGGCCTACCTGAGCCGGCAGGCCGTGCGACCGCCGGAAGGAAGATAAATGCGATGTCGAATCAGTGCATGTCTGCTGGTACTGGGCATGTCGACGCCCGTTCTTGCGCAGGTCGATGAAGAAACCATCGCAGCCGGGCCGGGCGACAACTGGCTGACCTACTCGGGCGACTACGCCTCGACTCGCCACAGCCCGCTCGACCAAATCACGCGCGACAACGCGAAGTCGCTCGTGCCCAAGTGGGCCTTCCACGTGCCCGGCGCGCGGCGGCTCGAAACGACCCCGCTGGTCTACGAGGGCGTGATGTACGTCAGCAATACCAACGAGGTGTACGCGCTCGACGCCGCGACCGGCCGGTTGATTTGGAGCTATCTCGCCGAAGGCCCGCGAGTGCGGCAAAACCGTGGGGTTGCGCTGTGGGGTGAGGGAGTCTTCCTGATCACCGCCGACTGCCGGCTGGTCAAGCTCGACCGCGTCACGGGCGCGCTGCTGTGGGATAAGGAATTCGCCTCGTATGAAGAGGGCTACAACACTTCGCTGGCGCCCCTGGCCGTTAAGGGACAGCTCTTGGTCGGCACGGCTGGAGGCGGCTCCGGGCAGCGCGGCTTCGTCGCCGCACTATCCGCCGAGACCGGCGATGAGCTTTGGCGCTTTTGGACCGTCCCCGCCGAAGGCGAGCCGGGCTCTGAAACCTGGGGCGGCTTTCCTTCGAAATGGGGCGGCGCGCCGACCTGGACGACGGGCTCCTACGACCCCGACCTGAACCTCATCTATTGGCCCACCGGAAACCCCTGGCCCGACTTCTACGGCGGCCGCCGCCAGGGCGACAATCTTTACTCCGATTCCGTCGTCGCGCTCGACGCCGACACGGGCGAGCTCGAGTGGTACTTCCAGTTCACCCCGCACGACACCCACGACTGGGACGCAAACGAGCAACTTGTCCTGATCGACCGCGAATACCAGGGCCGCAAGCGCAAGCTCATGCTCCATGCCGACCGGAACGGGTTCTACTACCTGCTGGATCGCGCAACGGGCGAGTACCTGCAAGCCACGCGTTTCGTCGAGCGCCTCGACTGGGCGACCGGAATCGACGAAAACGGCCGCCCGATCGAAGTGCCCGACCTCGAACCGAGCCCCTCGGGAGTGAAGGTCTGCCCCTCGGTTCGCGGGGCCACGAACTGGATGTCGCCGTCGATCAATCCGGCCCTAGGGCTGCTGTATGTCGTCACTCTCGAGATGTGCGACATCTACACCGGATCGGCGAAAGAGCCCGTGCCTTCGAGCGGCTTCCGCGGGGGCGGGAACACGCAGATCCCCTCCGAGCCGGGGCAATTCTACCTGCGCGCGCTGGATTCGACAACCGGCGAGATCCGCTGGGAGTACAAGATGACCGGCCCGGCGACGATGTGGGCCGGGACCGTCTCAACCGCCGGCGGGGTGGTGTTCACCGGCGACGACGACGGCGCCCTGGTCGCCCTGGACGCGCGAACGGGCGAGCACCTGTGGCACTTCTCGATGGGCAATACGCTGTACGCGTCGCCGATGACATTCACCGCTGACGGCAAGCAATATGTGACGATCGCCACGGCAACGGACGTGTTTACTTTCGGGCTGTACGAACCGTAGGGGCGTAGCGTGCTACGCCCGCTCGCAACCACCTCGTGACTTCACCCTTGCCCGGCCGAGCCGGAACCAAAAGGTCAAAGGTTCGGCGTTTTTTCCGAGCACCCTGCGTGAGCGGGGTGTCTTCCGCTTACAGTTGTGTCCGTCGCCAGGGTTGTCGGAAGACACCCCGCTCACGCAGGGTGCTCGGAATTCCTGCCGGATTTGTGCAGGAATCGTTTACAGAGGTACTAACGGGATGGGACAAGTGGTTCCTCGGTCGTCCGGACTACGATTCGACGTGGCGCTTGCCTCGGTCGAGGCCGAGGATGCGGCCTCTCGCAGCTAGCCGGGCTTGAGGATGAGTTTTTTTGGGGACGTAGCGGCGATAACCGGCAAGATTCGGCGGACTGCCGTGGCGCCCGGAGAGGGGTTCGCGTCCCGATTCTAGATTAAGGCACAAGCTGCGGACTTTCGCATGGACGAAGGGCCTAACTCATTGAAACAACGTGAGAAAGTCGGTTTGGAACTGGTGTGACAGGGTAGCTCGTCAAGCCGACTTGGCGAGGCTTGCGGGCCGGGGCTTTGGGCCGGGCTTGTTGGGGTGGAGGTGACGCCCGAAGCGCTGCTCCAGCGAGGCGACGAAAGCCTCATCCCCGTACGGGACGCCGCTACGGATGGCCTGTCGTAGCCGGCGAGAGGCGCGGGGAGTCGGGTCGGCGGCATCGGATTGAGGTATCGGCTCGCGCCTTCCAGTCGCGTTCGCGGTCGAGATCGGACCAGGCCCAAAGGTCGACGAGCCCGCTAGGGTCGCTGTGGCTGATATGCGCGGCGGCGCTCGACCAGTCGTAGTCCTCGGCGCGGCCGGCGAGGCGCGCGCGGACCGGATTCATGTCGCTGTAGACGAGCGAGTCGACCAGGTGAGTCGGTCCGAGAGGGCAAGAGTAAAAGCGGTTTTGCCGAAGGTGGCCGCTGCGGCGTCCGCTGAAGTTGAAGCGCTGGGCGTAGATCATGTGGGTCTGCCCGAGCGCGAGAGCCATGGAGCTGGGGTGCTCGGGGATCGCGACCAGGTGCACGTGATTGGTCATGAGGCAGTAGCCGAGCACGCGCAGGCTGTGCTGGCTGGACTTGGCTTTGAGGGTTTTGAGGTAGAAGTTGCGGTCGTGGTCGGAGCGGAAGACGATCTGGCGATTGTTGCCGCGCTGGGTGATGTGGTGGGGAGTTCAGACGGATCTTCCCCCCAGCGGAAGGCTCGTTTGACGGGCTAACTGCTTGGCTTGCTTGGCTTTAACACGTTTGGGGGCGCTTTTAGTGTACCCATGTATTATGCTATTGTATCGTTTATTCATTGTGTTGTTTGTGATATAATATACCCATGTATGTTGAGTCCGTCCCCAATCGCAACTCGCCGCCCGCCGTCTTGCTGCGCGAATCCTTCCGCCAAAACGGCAGAGTCAAAAAACGCACCCTCGCCAACCTCTCCTGCTGGCGCCCCGTCCGCGTCGAGGCCCTCCGGCGCGCCCTCCGCGGCGAGTTCGATCAGCTTCCCGCCACTCCCGTCTGCGGCCCCGTCTTTGGCCTGCTCTTCGCGCTCAAGCAACTCGCCGATGAGCTGGGCCTGACCGCCGCGCTGGGTCGAACGCGGGCCGCCAAACTCGCCTTGTTCCTGGTGCTGGCGCGCCTGGCCCACCAAGGATCGCGGCTCTCGGCCGTGCGCTGGGCCGCCGATCAGGCCGTCGCAGAAGTGCTGGGTCTGGGCGCCTTCGACGAAGACGACCTCTACGCCGCCCTCGATGATCTGAGCGCCCGCCAAGTGAAGATCGAGCAAGCGCTATACCGCCACTACCTCGAGCGCCGCGGAGCCCCGCCCAGCTTGCTGCTCTACGACGTCACCAGCTCGTACTTCGAAGGCCTGCACAACGCGTTGGGCGAGTACGGCTACAATCGCGACGGCAAGCGCGGCAAGAAGCAAATTGTGATCGGACTGCTGGCCGATGACCAGGGCGAGCCGCTGGCGGTGCGGGTGTTTGCCGGCAACCGCAACGATCCGACGACCGTGCCGGATCAGATCCGCATCGTCAAAGAGCAGTTCGGAGTCGAGGAGTTGGTCTTCGTCGGCGACCGCGGGATGGTCAAGAGCAAGGGCAAGCAGGCGCTGGGGGAGGCCGGGCTGCGCTACATCACGGCGCTGACCGATCCCCAGATTCGGCGGCGCTTGAGCGAAGGGGTGCTGCAACTGGAGCTGTTCGCTGAACAAGTCTGCGAGGTCGAAGCCGACGGCGTGCGCTATGTGCTGCGCCTCAACGCGTCCGAAGCCAAACGGCAACGGCAGCGGCTCGAGGACAAGCTGGCCAAGCTGGGAGGCAAGCTCGACCGACGCAACCAGAAAGTCACGGCCTCTTCCCGTTGCGAGCCCGCGGCCGGACTGCGCCAGCTCAAGCCCTGGCTGGCGCGTCACAAGCTGACAGAATTGGTCGAGTTGCGCTTGCAGGGACGTACGCTGGTCGTCGAGCGCCAGCAGGCGGCGATCGAGCAGGCGCTGGAGTTGGCGGGCTGTTACGTGGTCGTGACCGATGTCGCCTCCGAGCGCATGAGCGGCCAAAGAGTGCACGACCATTACGTGAGCCTGCAGCGGGTGGAGCGCGACTTTCGGCAGCTGAAGACGGGCTTGCTCGAGGTGCGGCCGATCTTCGTGCGCAAAGAAAGCCGCACCCGAGGACATGTGTTGTGCAGCATGCTGGCGTTGAAGCTGAGCCGCGAATTGGAACGGCGGATACAAGCGGCGTTTGGCACGACCGACGACGACCCGCACGCGATCACCTTGCCGGACGCGCTGGCGGCGTTGGGGCGACTGTGTCTATTGGAATATCGAGTGGATGAGCAGACCAGCGTCACACGGCTGCCGATTCCCGACGCCCGCCAAACAGAAATCCTCAATGCGTTGGGGGTTTCGCTGCCGCACATGTAACCTGTAGACAGACGCCGATCGCCCGATCCATCCCATAACCGACGCGAATTCAGGAAGTTGGCGGCGAAACTCTGCTCGCTGGCGGGGGGAAGATCCGTCGGAAGGGCCGATCACCCGGAGCGTGTCAAATAACTCTCTTAGGCTCTCCGGTCCCAACCCACAAACGTGAAGAGCATCGGCGACCTGGGCGCAGTCGGGGCACAGTGCCTGTCCCGCCCCAATGTCTTCACCCTCGACGCCGCACAGCGTGATCGGCTCGCTGCAGGATTCGCCCACCCAGTCCACGCGCAAGTGGCGATAACGTCCTTGGTTCTTCATGGCCTTTAGAGATTACCTCAGTTGTGCTTTCCATCCGGGGCGGGGTTGTGGTGGTGGGGCGTCCCTTCCCGGCGCAGCGCCTGGATGACCGCCTCGCGGACGGCGTTGCAAAAAACTATCGCCAATTGAATCTCTCCTGCAATAGCGTTTCGCAACCCCCAAGCCCTTGAAAACCAGTTCGGTGTCGGGTCGTTGCGAAACCGCTCGTTTGTGCAACTTGCACTCGTCGACGAGGGACGCAAGAGCGTCATCTTGGACATCGCTGGATATCCACCCGGCGAACGCGTCAAGAACCAGATCGGGGCACACCGGAAGGCGAAGCGAAGCTCCGCTCCCTCCGCTACGGCTCAGGCGGCTGGTAGGACCGAAAGGTTCCCTTCGGCCCGGCAAGCACGGCCCGGAAAAACCCGACAACCAAGCCCATCCATCCCCTTTCCCTCGTAAACAGCCACGTCTCCCGGATCGGCCCGCAGCCGTCCAGGGCGCGAAGCGGCGCAGCGAACCCTTGACGGCGAGGACCGATCTGCAATCATCCGGGGCGAGGGAAAGGGTGGAGTGAACCCTAAAAATGAGACATTGAAATTTGGGACGAATTTCAGCGAATGGAAAGGAGTCCAGGATGGAAAGTCTCAAGCCGCGCAAGCCGCGGGAGTTCACGGTGGAGTTCAAGGAAGCCGCCGCCAGGCGGCTCCTAGCCGGCCAGAGCGGCACAGCGCTAAGCCGCGAGTTGGACGTCAAGCGCAGCCTGCTGTACCGCTGGCGGGACGCCTATCGCCAGGAAGGCGTCAACGGCTTGAGCCGGCGGCGAGGCCGGCCGAAACCCGGCCGCTCGGCGCCGCCCAAGATCCCTCGCGATCCGCGCGACGAACGCATCGCAGAGCTCGAACGACTGCTCGGCAAACAAGCCGCAGAGCTCGATTTTTTCGGACAAGCCTTTCGCGCCTTGAACCTCGCAGCCCCGACCAACGACGCCGGTGGCGCGAGCGGATCTACTCCATCGTCGAGCAGATCAGCGCCAAAGGCTCGCTCAGCGTCGAACACGCCTGCGAGCTCGGACGCGTGAATCGCGCCGGGTTCTATCGCCGGCTCGCCGTGTCGTCGCCCGCCGAGTGCGACATGGAATTGCGTGACCGCATGCAGCGGATTTCGCTCGAGAATCGTCGTTACGGCTACCGCCGCGTGACGGCCGAGCTGCGCCGCCAAGGCTTCCTCGTCAATCACAAAAAGGTCCTGCGGATGATGCGTAAGGACAACTTGCTGGCGGTACTCAAGCGGCGCTTCGTGCTAACAACGGATTCGAACCACTTTTTACCTGTTTATCCGAATCTAGCGGCGCACCTGAATGTGGACGGCGTCGATCAGTTGTGGCAATCCGATATCACCTACATTCGCTTGCGCGAGGCGTTCGTCTACCTCGCCGTGGTGTTGGACGCCTACTCGCGACGCGTGGTCGGCTGGCGGCTGGGGACGACGCTCAAAGCTGAGCTGGCTGTAGGGGCGTTGCGCGATGCGCTCGAGCTCAGACGCCCTGCCGCGGGGTGGATGCATCATTCCGACCAAGGCGTACAGTACGCTTCGAGCGCCTATGTCGAGCTGCTGGAGCAGCACGGCGCGATCATCTCGATGAGCCGCCGCGGCAACCCCTACGACAACGCGCGGGCGGAGAGTTTCATGAAGACGTTGAAGGCGGAGGAGGTTTGGTTGCAGCGTTATCGCACGCTTGACGAGGCGCGCGCATCGATCGGCGAGTTCATTGATGAGATCTACAACCAACGCCGGCTGCATTCGGCGTTGGGATATCGTCCGCCGGCGGAGTTTGAAGCGCTGGCGCGGCCGGCGGCAACAGCAGCGAGGAATCCGAAGTATGAGTTTTGAGAGGCATAGGCAAATCTATCAATCCGATGGGCCCTGGGCGGGCAGGGAGACATCGCCGGCGTTGGAGAAGCCGGGAGCGACCTTGGCGGCCGCCCCCGGCGCTCATCGTCTTGATGAGTTTGCGGCCGGGTATTCCTTGGCGGGTTGCTCTCCAGCAGAGCCCGCTTCCGCTTCCCCGGCTAGGACCAGCGTGCGACGATACAGCGAAGAAGGCAAGCGTTTTGCGGTGAATGGTAACCTGTCCCGATTTCGACTGTCTCACGCTTGGGGTTCACTCCAGGGGGTTCAAGAAGACGAAACCGGGCGATCCAAGACATGGAACGATAACATACTATATCGCAAAGACGCTTGTTAAGTGCCTCTACAATCGATTGCTATCTCCGCGTTCGTCGACTAGACTATAGTCGACTTCATAACAGGCCTAGTTCAAAGGGTGGGAGCCAAGATTGTCGATTCGTTGGCGCCGGAGGAAATCATGAACAAGAAGTCGAAAGGGCTCGCAGCCCTGTTTGTATTACTTTCCGCTTCGGCCGCACTCGGCCAGCAAGCGGACACGGCCGTCGTCGTCGGAGCGGTTACCGACGCCACAGGCGCCGTCATTCCGGGCGTAGAGCTCCGGTTCAATCACGCGGCCACCGGCTCAGCGTATACAGCGCAGACAGACGGGAACGGTTTCTACCGGACTCCGCCTCTGCGCATTGGCGAGTACGTTATGGAAGCCGAATCGCCTGGCTTTAAGCGGATTCAGCGAACAGGCGTCACGCTGAACGCCGGCGACACCCGCCAGGTCGACCTCGTGCTCGAGGTTGGCGATGTGACCGAGACGATCGAGGTCACCGCCGCGGCGCCATTGCTGCAAACGCAGGAAGGCTCGGCCGGGACGGTCATGGAGAATCAGCAGATTCTCGAGTTGCCGTTAAACGGTCGCGACTACCTGCAACTCGCGCGTATCTCGGCTGGCGTGACTCCTCCAGCGCGGTCGGAGGTCGCCAACCGCCAGGGTATTAGCGTCGGCGGGTCGCAAGCGACGCAGGTTAACTTCATCATCGACGGCATCGACAACAACAATCAGTCGATCGCCTCACAAGGCGGTCAGAAAGAAGCCATTAAGCCGCAGATCGACGCGGTCCAAGAGTTCAAGATCCTCACCAACGCCTACTCGGCGGAGTTCGGACGCTCGATGGGCGGCGTTGTAACGATGACGACCAAGTCGGGCACCAACGCGCTGCACGGCACGGTCTTCAACTTCTTGCGGAACGAGAAGCTTGACGCGAAGAACTTCTTCGTTCCGGCCGCCGTGAAGAAGCCCCCGTTCAAGCGCAACCAGTACGGGTTTGCGGTAGGCGGCCCCATCAAGAAGAACAAGGCGTTCCTGTTCGGCGACATGGAGTTTTCCGACATCCGCGAATCGACGACGCGCGTCAATACGATTCCTAGCCTGATCGAGCGCACGGGCGATTTTTCAGGCGAGAGCAACATCATCCGCGATCCGCTGACGACGAACTTGAGTACCAGGGCCCGCGATCCGTTTCCGAACAACACCATTCCCGATAGTCGGATCGACTCGGTCTCGCGGATCACGCGCGACTGGTGGCCGACGCCGACGAACAGCGGGCGCACTCGGAACCACGTCTTCGTCCCGCCTCGGACCCAAGATCTGAACCGCTGGGATATTCGCTACGACCAGGCCATCGACGACAGGAACAACTTCTACTTCCGTGTTAGCGGCCAGCAAACGGACAACCTCCGCAATGCTGTTCTTCCGGACAGCACGGATGGCCTTTACACGCCGGGAACCAACGTGGACATCACCAACCGCCAAATGGCGCTGGTCTACAACGGAGTCTGGAGCCCAAGCCTGGTCGGCTCGTTTCGCACTGGCTGGAGCTACATCGACACCGCCAACACGGCGGAGCAAGAACGGCCCGTGAACCCGCTCATCGGGTTGGACATGGGCAATGGTCTTGACGTCTCGACGCGGGGCTCAGGCAGCTTCAGCCCTGCCGGTTTCCGGAACGTCGGACACTGTTGCTTCAACTTCATCGGGTCGCAAACTCGGCAGTTTTCGGGCGACATCACCTGGACGAAGGGCCGGCACACGATCAAGTTCGGACACACCACCTACTGGATGCAGAGCCAGATCTTCAACGCCGGCTTTATCACGGGCAGGTTCGTCTTCGACGGACGCTTTAGTGAAGATCCTGTGACACGTGCAGGCGGCGATTCGATGGCCGATTTCTTGCTCGGCTTCTCACGTGAAGTTCGCAACTCGAACCACCGGCACATGGCCCTACGTGCGCCATGGCTGCACCAATACGTCCAAGACGATTGGCGCGTGAGCGACAAGCTGACGATCAACCTCGGCTTGCGCTACGAGGTCAGTCTGCCCTGGGTCGACAAGTTCGACAAGATCTCGAACCTCGACGTCGACACTGACTTGATGCAACCCAAGTTCGTCGTCGTGGGCGAGAGGGGCAGCGGGCGCTTCAACCGCGCGCTGGTTCGTTCGGACACGAACAACTGGGCCCCGCGCATCGGGTTCGCCTATCGGCTGCAGGAGGACACGGTCATCCGCGGCGGTGGCGGAATTTTCTACGCCAATACGATGAACACCGGCGGCGGCGAATTCATGGAGACCAATCCGCCGTCTCACGTCAAGACTCAAATCTCCACGGACCGTCTCACGCCGACGATCAGCCTCCAAGCCGGGCAGGGCGAGGGCGCCCTGGCGCCGGAGAACTCGCCGCCGCTCGTGCCAGGGTCGTTCGAGATCGACCCGCCCTGGCCGCTGGCCGTGCAGTGGAACTTCAACATCCAAAAGCAGCTGCCGAACAACATCCTATGGGAGGTCGGCTATTTCGGCACGAAGGGAACGCATATTATCCGCAGGTACAACCTCAATTTTGCGCGTCCTGGGCCGGGCAACCCTCTCACTCGCCGGCGCTGGCGGAGCACGCAGTTTCCCGGAACAGACAACGTGCAAGTGCCGTTGTCGTTCCTGCACAACTTCCGCAACGACTCCAACTCTAACTATCACGCGTTGCAAACGAAGGTCGAAAAGCGCTACGGCAGCGGGCTGAGCTTCCTGCTCTCCTACACCTGGTCCAAGGCGATCGGCGACTACAGTTTCATCCCGGGTGAGGACCGCGGGATTGGAGCGAATTGGGGTGTGCAGAACGCTGAGAATCTTCATGCCGAACGCTCGCTGTTGAACCAGCATGTCGCCCACCGGGCCGTGGTCAGCTACTTGTATGATCTTCCCTTCGGGAAGGAGCGAAAGTATGGCTCGGACTGGGGCGGCGCCATGAACGCGATCCTCGGCGGCTGGACCGTCGGCGGCATCAACAGCTTCATCTCGGGCTTCCCGATGAACTTGTCCGTCCGTGGCAATCCTTCAAATACCGGTGGGTTCAACCTGGACCGGCCCAAGGTCACCGGGGAGTGGAGGATTGACAATCCGACTCCGGATCGGTGGTTCAACACCGACGCGTTCGCCCGCAACGATCCGTTCACGTTTGGGGACGCCGGCAGAAACATCCTGGAGGCGCCGGGAACGATCAAGTTCGACTTGGCCTTACACAAAAACTTCCAGGTCAACGAGAAGCTGCGGATCCAGTTCCGGGCCGAAGCGTTCAACGCCTTCAACAGTCCAATCTTCGACGGGCCGAACCGGCAGGTCGGAAACCAAAACCTCGGAATCATCTCGAACGCGGCGCCCGGCCGGGTGATGCAGATGGGGTTAAAGGTGATTTTCTAGAGCGATCAATTTCTCAGCGACGACGCCTCGGCCTTCTTGGCCGGGGCGTCCCTTTTTCGGCAAGCTGTAACATTAGCGACGTGGCTGAACGATTCGCCCTCTGGACCTTGGTGCTACTCGCAGCCACGTTCAGTTGCTCCGATAGCCTCAAGCAAGGTCTTCCCGACATGCCCGCTGTTGTGGCGGAAGATTTTCCCGCAAGCGCGCGTGCAGCCGCGGAAGAGCGACTGGAGGCTGCCCGGAGCAATCCTGACGACTCACAGGTGAACGGAGAGCTTGGCATGCTCTTGCATGCCCACAAACTATTCGAGTCGGCCAGCGTTTGCTACCGCAGAGCCGCGGCGCTATCGGACGGGGAGTTCCAATGGGTCTACCTGTTGGGAGTTGTCGAGCAGGAAAGCGGGTCCTACGATCGCGCCGCGGAGGCATTCCGCCGATCGCTGGCGAAGCGCGCCTACGTTCCCGCCGCTATCCGGCTCGGGGAAGCTCTGGCCTCGCTCGAACGCTATCAAGAGGCGCGAGAAACCCTTGAGGACGCCTTACAGATGGACCGTAACCAACCGGCCGCCTACTACGCTCTAGGGCGCACGCTTATCGATCTCGGTGAGACAGAAGATGTAAAAGCGTTGTTGAGGCGAGCAACCGAGTTGTCTCCCGAATCGGGAGCAGCCTACTACGCGCTCGGGCTGGCGTATCGCGACGGCGGCGACCAGGCCTCAGCACAACGTTACTTGGGCTTAGCCGAGACTTATTCCCAGACAAAGCCGCCAATTGACGACCCTACTCTGGCAGCAGTCAAAAAGCTAAGCGCCAACGAGCACTACTTCCTGAACTTGGGCCAGAGTCTAGAAGGGCGCGGGAAGTTCGCGGAAGCCGTCGACGCTTACCAATCAGCACTCGACATCGATCCCACCATTGTGAGGGCGCACGTCAACCTTGTCGCGGCCTACGGGCGCCTGGGGCAGCTCGACAAGGCTGAAGCCCACTACATCGCGGCGAACAAGATTAACTCACAGCTAGAGGAGTTGCACAACAATTGGGGCGTCGTAGAGGCAATGCGAGAAAACCCCGCCGCAGCCGCAGACGCATTCCGTATGGCGCTAAGTGTAAATCCCCAATCCGCCGAGGCACATGCGAATCTAGGGGTTGCCCTGATGCAGCTAGGCGAAACCGGGAGCGCCGTCGAACACCTGAAGACCGCGTTAATGAACGATCCCACGCACCGTTCAGCCCTCCTACATCTGGGAGGATATGAGCTCGAAGCGGGGCATACGGCTGGAGCCATCGATTACTTGGAGCGAGCCGTTCAGGGGCCTCAAGACAGCAGGTTGCCGTTTGTCCTCTATGCGCTAGCCAACGCTTACCGCCTACACGGCGAGCCTGGTCGGGCAATCGAGTTAGCGCGCCAGGCCTTAAGTGCCGCTGAATCGTTCGGAATCATAGAATTGGCGGCTCAAATCCGTCGAGAAACCCAGTCCCTCGAATCAGGCATTCTCCAATGAACACGCCCAGTCGAATCATCACATTTCTCGTCCTCTTGCTTGGAAGCGGCCTGGCCTTCGGGCAGGAACGCGCCCCAGAGCGACCCAATTTCGTCATCATCTTCATCGACGACTTGGGCTATGCGGACATCTCGGCCTTCGGGCAGACCCGCTACCAGACGCCCAACCTCGACCGCATGGCTCGCGAAGGCCGCCGCTTCACCAGCTTCTACGTAGCAGCCAGCGTATGCACTCCTTCCCGCGCCGGGTTGATGACGGGGGCTTATCCGGCCCGCGTCGACATGCTCACGAACGACCTCGAAATGGACGTCATGAACAACATCGTCCTTTGGCCCGGGGATCGCAAAGGCCTGAATCCTGAAGAAGTCACCATCGCCGAGATGCTGAAGGAACGTGGATACGCCACAACCTGTATTGGCAAGTGGCATCTCGGCGACCAGCCAGCCTTTCTGCCGACGCGCCAGGGATTCGACGAGTACTTTGGGATTCCGTTCTCCAACGACATGGCCGACAGGAAGCCGTTCTTCGTACCGACGCCCCTTGTTCGAGGCGAGCACGTGGTCCAGGATCTCGCCGACGCAGAGCAGGATCTGTTGACCAAGCGCTATACCGAAGAGGCGCTCGGTTTTATCGAGCGGAACGCTCATCGCCCCTTCTTTCTCTACCTGCCGCACAGCATGGTGCACGGGCCGCATCATCGCAGCGACGAGTTCAAGGGCAAGTCGGGCAAGGGAGTCTACGGGGATACGGTCTTAGAGGTGGACTGGTCGGTAGGGCGCATTCTCGAAAAACTCAAGGAACGAAACCTCTCCGAGAAGACTCTGGTTCTGTTCACATCGGACAACGGCGGACCCTATCGAACCGGCGCAACCAACAACTATTCCGCCAACACGCCGTTCAGCGGGGGCAAGGGGCGGTCGGCCGAAGGCGGTCTCCGTGTACCGACCATCGCCTGGTGGCCTGGGACGATTCCGGCTGGATCGACGACCGATTTGATGGCCTCGACCATCGATCTACTTCCGACCTTCGCGGCCTTATCGGGGAAGAAGCATGAATCTCGCCGACCCATCGACGGAGTCGACATCAGCGCGCTGTTCAAGGGCCCTCCTCCGAATGCTTCGCCGCGAGAGACTTTCGCCTACTTCCGAGCTAACACAGATCCCAAAGCGCCCAGCCAAGCGCGGTTGGACGCGGTACGCGATAGCCGTTGGAAATACTACCTCAAAGAGCAGCAGTTCCGTCTTGTGGGCCAAAACATTGATACCAACGTCCGGGCGGGAGCGTTGTTCGACCTGGAATCGGACCTCGGCGAAACGACAGATGTCGCCGCCCAACACCCCGAGGTCGTCGAACGAATGAAGGCCTTGGCTGAGAGTTTTGCCTCTGAGCTGGGGGACGATGGCCGCGCGGGGTCCGCCGTCAGAAAGGCCGCCTACGTCGAGACCGCAGCGCCGCTAAACGCTAACCGATAGGTTCAACGCGCGAGAATAATCGATACGAGGCATAAGGGGCAGTCCAATCAAAAACAGAGCTTAAGGCCTGTGGGTAGTCAGAACCTCGTCGTTGAGTAGAATCAATAACTTAGGATTCTCGGCGGGCTGGCATCGAGGGGCGATGATGTGCATGGTAGAACCTAGGGTTTCGTGCTTGAATTCGTCCTTGCTCCCCTCGCCGTTGTCAGAGTCTTCTTCCGCAGTCGGCAAGACAATGCTCTGGAGATCCTCGCCCTGCGGCAGCAGCTCGCCGTTCTCAAGAGGAAACGCCCGCGCCCGCGATTGAATCTCCTGGACCGGTTGTTCTGGATCGCCTTGCGCCGGGTATGGTCGCGTTGGGCCGACGTCCTTGTCGTCGTGAAATCGCAGACCGTGGTCGGCTGGCATCGGGCCGGATTCCGGCTCTTCTGGAAGTGGAGATCGCGAGCGCACGGCGGCAGACCGAAAACGACTGCTGAAATCCGTGCGCTGATCCGGCGCTTGGCGCATGAGAATCCGAGCTGGGGCGCACCCAAGATCCACGGCGAACTCCAGAAGCTGGGCTTCGTCGTCTCCGAACGAACCGTGGCGCGCTATCTGCGCTCGATCCGGCGTCGCGGCGGTTCCGCCCAGAGTTGGCTTGCCTTTCTGAGCAATCACCGCGAAGCGATTGTGGCGTTCGACTTCTTCACCGTGCCGACGGTGAGCTTCAAGCTGCTCTACTGCTTCTTCGTGATCGAGCACGGACGCCGCAAGATTCTGCACTGCAATGTGACTGCTCACCCGAATGCGGAGTGGGTCGTCCAGCAACTGCGCGCAACGTTTTCCGAAGCGGGTGCTTACCGTTACGTTATCTTCGTGACTCCAAGTTCAATGCCGACGTCGTGGCCTTCATCAAGGCGACGGGCCTGACACCGACGCGGACGGGCATCCGATCACCCTGGCAAAACGGCATCGCGGAACGCTGAGTGGGAAGCTGTCGGCGGGAGCTGCTGGACCATGTGATTCCGATCAACGAACGGCACTTGCGGCGGCTGGTCCGGGAATACGTCGCCTACTTCCAGCAAGACCGTATTCATGACGCGCTGGGCAAGGACACCCCGAATCGCCGGCCGGTCGAGAAGAAGCCGTGTCCGAAGGCGAAGGTAATTTCCAGCCCCCGTTTGGGTGGTCTGCATCATCGCTACTCCTGGCGCGAGGCGGCGTAGGATCTTCGAGGTCGCCTCCGTCTCTGGCACCGGTAGCTAGAACATTTGAAAGCAGGCCCGACGATGGGTCTGAGTTGAAAGCCCGCCACCGGCAGGCACAAAGGCTTCAGACCTTGCCGAACTCGCGCCCGCTCGACCACAAACCATCCAAAAGCTCCAGCTCGGCCTTCGAACTCGCCGAGTTTTCGTTTCCCCTGACGTGCCTCGCGGCTTCAGATACGGTTTTGACTACACACAGCGATTGGCCGTTGGCGAAAACCACGAAATCGGTTTCGCACTTGTCGATGTCCTCCGCTTCCGGCTTGAGCTCTAGGGACGTGGTCACTAGTGTCCGGCTACGGTCTGGGGCGTGGCTGACAAGTCACTTGGAATGAGTGGAGTGAGTGTGATTTCGGGATTTATCGATTTGAATTCCGCGTACTGATTTTGGCGCGTCGAGAGCCTCTGGCAGGTTGTGAACAATGAGGCATGAACCTTGGCCGGACCGTCTTCGCACAGTTGATGGATGAGCTCCCGAGCTACGAATTCCGTAAATGCGTAGCTCGCTATGGCGGCGATCACAAATTGCGCGGCTTTTCTTGCTGGGATCAGTTTCTTTGTCTGTCGTTCGCCCAGCTGACCTACCGCGAAAGCCTGCGCGACATCCAAGCCTGCCTGCGTTCGGTGCAGCCCAAGCTCTACCACATGGGTTTTCGCGGCAAGGTTTCGCGCTCCACTCTCGCCGATGCCAACGAGTCGCACGACTGGCGGATCTACGCTGACTTCGCCCAGATCTTGATTCGCATCGCGCGGCCCTTGTACGCCCGCGATCCGATCGGCGTGGATCTCGATCAAAGTCTCTACGCGCTGGACTCGACCACCATCGACCTGTGCCTGTCGCTGTTCCCCTGGGCCAAGTTTCGCCCGGCACAAGGCCGCCGTGAAGATGCACACGCTGCTCGACCTCCATGGCAATATCCCAACGTTTATCCGCATTACTGACGGCAAAACGCACGACGTCAACATCCTCGACGAAATCGCGCCCGAGCCCGGCGCCTTCTACGTCATGGACCGCGCCTACGTCGATTTCGAGCGCCTCTTCGCGTTCACCCTCTGCTCGTCGTTCTTTGTCGTGCGGACGAAGAAGAACATTTTGCTGCAACGCCGCTACTCTCATCGGGTCGACAAGTCCACGGGCGTGCGCTCGGATCAGACCGTCATCCTGACAGCCAGCGCCTCGGCGAAAGCCTATCCGGACGCGTTGCGGCGAGTCAGCTACGTCGACGCCGAGACCAACAAGCGTCTGAAGTTTTTGACCAACAACTTTGCGCTCCCGGCAGTGACCATCGCCCAGATCTACAAGTCGCGTTGGCAGGTCGAATTGTTCTTCAAGTGGATCAAGCAGCACCTGAGGATCAAGAAGTTCTACGGCACTTCCGAGAACGCCGTGAAGACGCAGATCTGGATCGCCGTCTCGTTTTACGTACTGGTGGCGATCGTGCGCAAGAGGTTGGGCCTGGAGGCGAGTCTCTACCAAATCCTACAGATTCTCAGCGTGACCCTTTTCGAGAAAACGCCCATTTTACAGGCCTTCGGCGATCCCGAGTCCCAAGAAAAATCAGACCCAATTTATAACCAGTTGAATCTATGGGACTTATAGCCGGACACTAGTGATGTCGAGTGGGTGTCGAAAGTCGAAGCGCTGGTGAAATCGAATGGAAGCTTCATTGAAAGCCGCAAGCACAACGGCGGCCAAGAAAGCGCTATCCGGAGTATTGTTCAAGAGGAAATCATACAGTTTTGTTCCGACTCCAGCTCGTTGATGGTCGGGATGTACACCAATCTGCTTGATCAGTATAAAGTCTCCGATGTACACATTTTTTAATACGCTGTCGACTCTATTGTTCAGATCGATCGATTGCGATGGATGCGCGAGAAGGAAACCAATGATCTTATCGTTGTCGGTGTAAACGTAGAAGTAGTCTATCGTGTCAAGATACCGAGCGTAGTCGGATTCAGAGAACCCGGAAACTAAAAACCCTCCCTCCGGCGA
Source organism: Bryobacterales bacterium (assembly GCA_965247515.1). Classification (GTDB taxonomy): domain Bacteria; phylum Acidobacteriota; class Terriglobia; order Bryobacterales; family UBA6623. The sequence goes on from OZ252029.1 coordinate 6,807,338, forward strand.
ATCGCTCTCACCGGAGGCGAGCGCAAGTCTGTTTGCCAGCGTAACGATGGACGAAAGATCCGATTGTTCGGCTCTACGGACTTTAGTGGTCATCTCGAACCGGCCTCGCCAAACCTAAACGTCGGAAAGAGCGGCCTCCAAGCGGAACCTGCCATTTTTGCGATCCCACCATGTCCAGAATAGCCGATCTTGCTACGGCGCTTCAACGCGCTCTTTGGCTGCATTGGCGTTGGGCGCCCACCACTGGGGCCATAGGGACATCCATGATAGGTTCCTGTCAAGCATGCCGGCGGTGACAGGCACGTATCTGCGGCCAATCCGACACACCCTCCGCCTCCAGCGCTCCGCCCCGGCCGCGATCACTCAATTTCTCCGAAGAGAATCCCTAACCCCTTCAACAACTTAGCTCCAAAGCCGCCCGTCGCCTCCGCCGCCGGGCGGTTAACCTAGGGGGAGATCGGGGACAGGGGTAAAATTAAGCAAATCTTTATATTTCAACCGTTTGCGACGACCTCACTGTAGCAGTAGATTGACTTTGCGATGCTGAGAGAAAGATGCCTCAGCGCGGCTGACCCGACACCCGGCGCGTCTCGCGCGTAGCGCCGGGCGAGTCGTTAGCGGAGGCGCCAAACAGCGATGAGACCTTTGTCTCCTTGTTGGAGGAGCGCTTAGGGCGGCGGCTCAGGCCTCACAAGACTGGCCCAAACCGAGCGAGAGCGCCTGCGGCGGTCATTTGACGCCCAGCGTGGTCCCTGTTGGCACTCCCGGAAGCGGGGCGTTTCGGCGTCTACCACGCGCACTTGGAAGAGAATATCTCCAATCCTGTCAGCTGCTTAGCCCATGCGGACCCACCGGATGGAGCAACTTTATCTGTATCCTGATACTGCAAGCCGGCCCTAGACTCTTGGAAGCGTCTCTCAGCTTCAACTCCCGACGCCGGGCGCTCCAATATTCTCGCCAAATGTGCGCTTTTGTCCGCAATTGACCGCGGAATCCCCCCCCTTGCCAATCGTCTGGGTGTCATTGAGCGCGCTGACGGCTTATCATAATGCACGAGATGAAGCGTCAACCGGAACGTCGGCTCCTCTTCGCTATGGCCGCTTGTCTCGCCCTTTTGGGAGCGACCGGTCAGGCTGCGGCGCAGGATCTCGCATCGGATCCGCAGCGTTTCATGGCCGCTGTCAAGGCCGGCGCAACCGAGCAGGTCAGAAGTCTGGCGGCGTCCGGCGCCGACCTGAATGCCAGGCAAGGCGACGGGGCCGGCGCGCTGCACTGGGCGGCCCATCGTGACTACACGCAAATGGTTCGATTGCTGCTCGACAGCGGGGCTGATGTCGACGCTCAGGATGACCACGGCGTGACCCCGCTCGCCCTGGCCTCCCTCAACGCGAGCGAGGGCGTGGCCGCAATGCTGCTCGAAGCCGGCGCGGACGCGAACCTAGCTCGCTCAACCGGCGTCGCTCCCATCATAACGGCCGCGCGCGTGGGAAGCAGCGAGGTTGTTCGTGAGCTGATCCGACACGGCGCGGACGTGAACGCGGCGGAGCGGTCGCGTGGCCAGACCGCGCTCATGTGGGCCATCGCCGAGAATCACAGCGAGGTCGCGCGCCTGCTGGTGGAGGCCGGGGCCGCCGTCACCGTGCGCACGAAGCACGGCTTCACGCCGCTCCTATTCGCGGCACAGCAGGGGAACGTTGAAGTCGCCCAACTACTCCTGGCCGCCGGCGCCGACGTCAACGAATCCGCGCCGGACGGGATCGGCGGTAACACCAACGCGTTCGTTAGATACACGGACGGGACCCAGGCCCACACACTGCTGGTCGCGATCGATAGCGCTCACCGGGAAATCGCGCTGTTCCTGCTCGAACAGGGCGCCGACCCCAACCATAACGGCGCCGGCCGGACGCCGCTGCATTCGGCCGTCCAGCAGAAGATGCCCGAGGTCGTCGAAGCCTTGCTGGCCCGTGGCGCCGACCCAAACGCACGTCTCGAACGCCCGCTTCCGTATGTGTCTCGGGCCATCAAGCTCGACAACGGGCTGCTGCCCACACCGATCGGGGCCACGCCGTTCTGGCTGGCGGCCAGCTACGCCGACACCGAGATCATGCGTCTGCTCGTCGATGGCGGCGCCGATCCCTTGCTTACCTCGAACGACTCCACTACGCCGTTGATGGTGGCGGCCGGCGCCGACTTCGTCGAGGGGCAGGACAAGTACGGCCGACGCTGGTTCGGCGAGGCCACCCCGCTCCAGGAGCGTGCGCTCGAGGCTGTCAAGCTGTGCCTTGAGCTTGGCGCCGATATCAACTCCGCCAACGACAATGAGCAGACCGCGCTGCACGGAGCGGTCTACTACGGCGGCACAATTTTGACGCGGTTTCTCGTCGAGCGAGGCGCCGACATCGACGCGATCAATCGACGCGGTCAAACTGCTTGGATGATCGCCGCTCAAGGCGAGTATCGTGCCGGGTCGTTCTACACGCACCACGAGACCGCCGAGGTCTTGGCGGAGCTCGGGGCCGACACGACGCTCGGATTCGACTTGGGAAAGGACTTTGAGGATGTGCTAGCCGCTCGAGACGAGGCGGACGCCGACCGGCGATGAGCCCTGGGGGCTAGCTCGCTAGCCCACACCTAACCCAGGGCTAGCCCGGACTTCTCATCACCTGGGGACGTAAGCACGCGATAGGCCCGTTATTGCTTCGTTGCGCTCGGTCACCCTAGCGGTCAGGGGCTATAGCCTCGTATCCATGTCGCGCCAATTCGGCCCCGCTTTCACGTCCGCTATCAGCGGGACTGAAAGCTGGTGAGCCGCTTCCATCTCCTGCTTGACCAGCTTGCCAAGGGCCTCCGCCTCTTCAACAGGCGCCTCGAAGAGCAGCTCATCGTGCACCTGTAGCAGCATCGTTGACCGCAGACCCTCTCGGCGCACGCGCTTGTCGACTCGAATCATCGCGATCTTGATCAAATCGGCCGCCGTGCCCTGGATGGGAGTGTTGATGGCGGTCCTTTCCGCGAATCCGCGCGCCGCTGGGTTTCGGCTATCGAGGTCAGGAATCGGACGCCGCCGTCCGAAAAGCGTCTTGACGAAACCGCTTCTCCGCGCCTGGGCGATGGTCTTGTCCATGTATTTGCGAACGCCCGTGTAGAGCTCGAAGTACGCCTCGATGTAGGCCTTGGATTCCTTCTGGGGGATGCCGAGCTGTTGGGAGAGTCCGAACGGGCTGAGGCCGTAGACGATTCCGAAGTTGACGGCCTTCGCGCGGCGGCGCTCTTCTTTCCCGACTGCAAGGGGAGGGATCCCGAACACCTCGGCGGCGGTTCGGGTGTGGATGTCCTCCCCTTTTTGGAAGGCGTCTCGCAAGGCGGGGTCGGCGGAGATGTGAGCCAACACTCGCAGCTCAACCTGAGAATAATCGGCCGCAACCAAAGTCTTTCCTTCGGGCGCGATGAAAGCCGCCCGAATCCTGCGTCCTTCCTCGGTTCGCACGGGGATGTTCTGCAGGTTGGGGTTCGATGAAGAGAGTCTCCCCGTCGCCGACCCGGTTGGGTTGAAGGTCGTGTGGAGCCGACCGGTTTGCGGGCTGATCAAGTTGGGCAGCGCGTCGACATAGGTGCTCTTGAGCTTGGCGAACTGGCGGTAGTCGAGGATCTTTCTCGCGATGGGGTGCTCTTCGGCGAGGTGCTCGAGTACGTCGGACGCTGTGGAGCGCGCCTTGGTTTTGCCGCGCCGGGCAGGGGCGGGGAGGCCCAGCTCGTCAAAGAGCACCTCGCCCAACTGCTTGGTAGAGTTGACGTTGAACTCGCGTCCCGCGATTGCGCAGATCTCAGCGTTGAGCGCGTCCACCTCGACCTGCATTTCGGCGGATTGGGCTTCAAGCAGACTGCGGTCGAGCAACACGCCGGCACGCTCCATTTCCGCGAGCACTTCGGTGAGAGGCAGTTCGATGTCGTCGTAGACCGGCCGCAGCTCCATACGTTCGAGGTCGGTTGCAAGCGTCTCGCCGAGCCGTGCAATCATGTCGATGGCGTGGCAGGGATCGCCGTCGAGCTGCGCCGCCATCTTGCGGGCGACGGTCTTGTCGAGCGAGTAGTCGGTGCGGCTCGAGTCGCTCAGGAAGGCGGCGAGCATGGTGTCGTCAACGACGCCTCGCAACCGGATTCCGCGAGAGTGCAGTCGATGCAACGTCGACTTGCCGTCGTGGACGCGCTTGGGTCTGGCCGCGTCTTCCAGGAATGCTTTGGCTGCGTCAAGCAGGTCCTCGGGAAGCATCCGCGCCTTGGGCGGCTCGGCGCAGAACGCCAGTCCGCCTGGCGTGACCTCGTCCGCGGCTGAGAAGGCCGGCCAGATCGCGACCGAGGTCTCGGTTGGGAGGCTCGCGAGCCACTGTTGAACCTCGTCGGCCGATTCAAACGTGGCCGATTCCGTGTCCCCCTGGTCGGCCGGAACGCCGAGCTGGCTGATTAGGCTGTGAAACTCGAGCTCGGTGAAGATCTCCCGGAGAGCCTTCGGATCGGGGTCGACGGTCTCGAGGTCTTCCAAGGTCAGCTTGGCGGGAGCGTCGAGCGCGATCGTGGCGAGCCGTTTGCTCAGCAGGATTTGCTCGCGGTTGTTTTGTAGGCTCTCGCGGTAGGTCTTGCGCTTGATCTCCTCGGCATGTTCCATGGCGGCTTCAACGCTGCCATATTCCTCGATGAGCTGCTTCGCGCCCTTGTCGCCGATGCCTGGGGCGCCGGGAATGTTGTCTACTGGATCGCCCTTGAGCGCCAGCAAGTCGATGACCTGCCTGGGCTCGACGCCTATGAACTCCTTGACGCCGTCGGAGTCGTAGACGATGTCGTTCTTCATCGGGTTGAGGAAGTAGGTTCTTCCGCCGACGAGCTGCATGAGGTCTTTGTCGCTCGAGACGACGTACACGTCGATTTCGTGCTCGGCGGCCTGGTGCGCCAAAGAGCCAATCGTGTCGTCGGCCTCGTACCCGGCCTCGGCGAGAACCGGTGTCCGCATTGCGTCGAGAATTCGCCGGATCAGGGGAAGTTGTGTGAGAAGGTCGTCGGGCGTTTCGTCGCGGTTGGCCTTGTACTCGGGGAAGACCTCGTCGCGGAAGGTCGGCCCTTCGCCCTCCCAGACCACGGCCAAGTAGTCGGGCTTGTGGTCGTTGACCAGCTTCCGAATCATCGTGGTGAAAACGTAGGCCGCTTCGGTGGGGACTCCGGCCGAGGTTCGCATTGAGGGGACAGCCGCCCGCGCCCGGCCGTAGAAGGCACGGAAGATCAGGCCGAAGGCGTCGACGAGGAAAAGGCGCGGGGCGGGGGTGGACATGGGCGAGCACCCATTCTCGCAGAGGCGCGTAGGCTTGCCCTAGCACTCGTTATTTGCGTGTTGGCTGAGGTGTAGCTGGGTACGTCGGGAAGGCGGAACCCGCTCCCTTGCGGTCGCGGCTCTGACACCGCGGCTCAAACGTTAATCGAAGGGCGTCAGAGCCGCGACCGCAAGCGGGTTCCGCAAAACCCCGGTCTCAGCCTTTCATCGCATTGAGGAACTCTTCGTTCGTCTGGGTCTTGCCCATGCGGTCAAGCAAGAGCTCCATCGCCTCGACCGTCGGCAGCTGGCTCAGCACCTTGCGCAGCACCCAGACGCGGGCCAACGTGTCTTGGTCCAGCAGCAGCTCTTCCTTACGCGTGCCGGAGCGATGAATGTCGATAGCCGGGAACGTCCGCTTGTCGACCAGCTTGCGATCGAGGTGCAGCTCCATGTTGCCGGTGCCTTTGAACTCCTCAAAGATCACCTCATCCATGCGGCTGCCGGTCTCGACCAACGCCGTCGCGACGATGGTGAGGGAACCGCCTTCTTCGATGTTTCGCGCGGCGCCGAAAAACCGCTTCGGGCGTTGCAATGCGTTCGAATCGACGCCGCCCGAAAGAATCTTCCCCGAGGCCGGCACGATCGTGTTGTAGGCCCTCGCCAGCCGCGTAATCGAATCCAACAAGATGACCACATCGCGCTTGTGCTCAACCAGGCGCCGCGCCTTCTCGATCACCATCTCGGCCACCTGAACGTGCCGTATCTGTGGTTCATCGAAGGTTGAGCTCACCACTTCGCCCTTGACCGAACGCTGCATGTCGGTGACTTCTTCCGGGCGCTCGTCGATCAACAACACGATCAGCGTTGCGTCGGGATGGTTCGCCGTGATCGACTTCGCGATCGACTGTAGAAGCATCGTCTTGCCGGTACGCGGCGGGGCCACGATCAGTCCGCGCTGGCCCTTGCCGATCGGCGCGACGAGATCCAAGACGCGCCCGCTGAGGTTCTTCGCGTCGTCCTCGAGCTTGAACTTTTCCTGCGGGTAGTAGGGTGTCAGGTTGTCGTAAAGGATCTTCTTCTTCGACACCTCGGGGGCCTCGAAGTTCACCGAATCGACCTGAACCAGCGCGAAGTAGTTCTCACCCTCGCGAGGAGGTCGAGCCTGCCCGGCGACGGTGTCTCCCGTGCGCAGGGCGCCGCGGCGCACTTGGTTTGGTGAAACGTAGATGTCGTCGGGACCAGCTAGGTAGTTGTAATCGGGTGACCGCAGGAACCCAAAGCCCTCCTGGAGGACTTCGATGACGCCTTCGGCCGCCACCAGGCCGTTTTCATCCGCTCCAGCGCGCAAGATGCGGAAGATCAGTTCCTGCTTGCGCATCGTGCCGGTGCCAGTAATTTCGAGCTCGCGGGCCATTGCGCCCAGCTCGCTGATGCTCTTGCTCTTGAGTTCGGAAATCGTCATGGAATTCCCGCAAAAGCGGGGGAGAAACGAGATTGGAAGGGGGGCGTCGCGGGAGACCGAACGGCGACGTTCATTAGCTTAGCGCAAAACGGGAGTCGCCGTTAGCCCTAATTGTTATCGTCATAACTGGCTCAAACGCTGATGCCCAAGAAAGACTTTGAGGAAAGGGTCCGTGAGGTGGACCGGCTCAGGTCGGTGGAGCGAGAAATCGCGATCCCAGCGTTGCGCAAGGCGCTGAGAGATCGCAACAACTACTTCGTCTCCAAAGCCGCCACGGTAGGAGGAGAGCTGATGGCGTCGGAGCTCGTCCCCGACTTGCTCGAAGCTTGTGACCGTTTCTTCGTCGATGCCCCGACGAAGGACCCACAATGCTGGGCGAAGATCGCCTGCGCGAAGGCTCTTCGGGATTTGGGCCACCGGGACGCGGATGTGTTTCTGAGGGGCGTTGAGCACATTCAAATGGAGCCGGTTTGGGGCGGCGAGCAAGACAGCGCCGGTCCGCTGCGCGCGGCCTGCCTGATGGCGCTGGTCGATTGTCACATCGACGCCACCGAGCTGATGACCCACCTAGGCGACCGGCTCGCGGACACCGACCCGCCTGTACGAGCCGAAGCGGCGATGGCGATCGGTCAGATCGGATTGCCTTATGGGGCGCCGCTGCTGCGGCTCAAGGCCCGAGTCGGCGACATCGAACCGGCTGTGGTTGGCAGTTGCCTGACGGCGCTGCTGCAGCTCGAATCGACGGGATGCGTCGAGTTTGTGGCAAGTTTTCTCGACGCCGACCCGGATTTGCAGATCGAGGCAGCGGCCGCACTCGGGGCCGCACGCGACCCGCATGCGGTCGAGATTTTGACGCAGCGGTTTCCCTGCGAGCGCAGCTTCGACTTGCGCAAGGCGATCCTCGCTTCCTTGGGCGCCTCGACCCTTCCCGCCTCCGCCGACTTCCTCGTCGAAGTGATCTCCGAGCCCGATCAAGACTTGGCACTGACGGCGCTCGAGTCATTGGCCGCGAGTCGATTCGCAACGAAATACCGTGATCAGGCTGAGGCCGCGGTGCAGGCCCGAGGCGGGTCGACGCTCAAGCGCGCATTCGAACGGCATTTCGACCGCGATACGGTGTAACCGCCGGTGACGGCCGCCACTTTCATCGAACGTCGAGCGGTTTGGATCCTGCTCGCGCTGACCGTCCTGTTCTACTGGCGCTACGCCTTCTTCGGCGAACGCTTCACCTACCTTGACACCCCTGACGGCGCCAACCAGGTCTTGCCGTGGCTGCAAGTCCAGGCGCGGGGTTGGCACGAGGGCGTTTTCCCGATGTGGGACCCGCACCACTGGGGAGGCCAGTCTTTGTTCGGACAGATGCAGCCCGGCGCGGCGTTCCCGTTGAACTGGCCGCTGTTTTGGGCCCCGCTGGCCGACGGGCTGATTCAGCTCAAATACGTCCATTGGCACCGGGTCGCGATGCACCTGCTGACGGCGCTGTTCATGTTCGGGTTGGCGCGCGAGCTCGGCCGCAGCCGAACCGCGGCCCTGTTCGCCGGGCTGGCCTGGACCTCGGTCGGCTACGTCGCCACCACGGGCTGGCCGCAGATCCTCCACGGGGCCGTCTGGGCGCCGCTGATCTTTCTCTGTTTCCATCGCATGGCCCGGACCCTCGACTGGCGCTGGGCCGTCTTTTGCGGCGCCGCGGCCGGGGCGTCGATTCTGAGCGGGCATCCGCGAGTTCCCCTTTTCATGTGGATGGCGCTGACGGGAGCCTTCGTCTGGTGGGGACGCAGCCGCGCCATCAAAGCTGGCTTGCTCTACGGAATTGCCGGGCTGAGCGCCTTTCTGGTCGGCGCGCTACAGATTCTGCCGGCCTGGGAGTTCGGGCGCGATTCGGTCCGCTGGGTCGGGCTCGAGTCGGGGCCTATCGGGTTCGAGGATCGTATCCCGTACTTCGTCGACGAAGGTTTGCGGCTCAATCCCGTGCATATTCTAGGAACGGTCATCGCAAAGGTCCCGTTTCCTGGCGACCCGTTTGTCGGCTGGACGGTTGTTGCGCTCGCTTTAATCGCGATTGGCGCCAAAGGTCGCGACATGTCGTGGCCCTACGCCGTGCTGGCGTTGGGGGCCCTGCTGTTCACCTTTGGCCCCCAGACGCTCTTTCACGGCTGGATCTATGCGCTTGTTCCGTTCGCTGAGAAGGCGCGGGGGGCTGAGCACGCAATTGTCCTTTTTCATTTCGCGATGGTTGTCCTGGCCGCTCAAGGGTTCGACTTCCTCATCAACACGCGGCCGCTAATTGCTCCGGTCCAGCGCGCCCTCGTGTTCTTTGCAGCCGTCGCCGGCGCTATTACATTGGCCGAGCTGACGCTGGGTCGATTCGACTCCGGCCCCAGGGTCTACCACGGCGAGCTCGTGATGTTCGCGGGTCTCAGCGCGGCTTTGCTGGCTGTGGCGCTAACCAGGCGTAATCCGGTCGTGATGATCATGCTGATGTTGCTCGAAGCCGGCAGCGCGCAGTGGCTCATGATCCGCGAGCAGGGCGATCCGCTGCGCGAGAGCTACATCGCCAAGCTCGACCAACCGGCCGGAGCGCTCGAGTTCCTCAAGATCCAGCCCCGCCCGTTTCGCTTCGAGATCGTCCCCGACGGCGGTGGAACGAATCGCGCCGCCTGGCACGGGCTCGAAGCTTCCGACGGGTATCTGACCGCGCTCAACGGCAGTGTCCACCAGTTGATGGACAGCGAAGGGTGGGAGCGGGGGCGGCTCCTGCTCAACACCGTGTTTACCGTTGCGCGAGAGAGGACCCGATCCGCCCAGAGCGAGGTGTTCTCAGGGGCCGACGGCTGGAGGGTCTTCCGCAACCCCGACGTACGTCCGCGCGCTTGGCTCGACTGTGGCGACTCGAGCGACGTCCAGGTCGAGCAGGGGCTCCAATCGATCCTCGTCAAGGCCCGCTCCGAGTGCAGCGGGAATCTGGTCGTCTCGTCTGTCTACGCCCCGGGGTGGGTGGCTGCGGGGTACGAAGTCCAGCCCTACCGCGGGGCTCTGCTATCGGTCGTGGTTTCGCCAGGCGAGCATGAGGTTCGATTCGAGTATCGCCCGAGCTCGGTCATCTGGGGAGCGGGGCTTACGGCCCTGGGTCTCGCACTCTGTCTGTTGCTGGGCGTCCGGGCAGCCATCGCAACCCCGCGACACCGTCGCGGGGCTCAAGGGCTGCGTCAGCCGCCTCAGTTGAAGAACATGTAAAGCACCGCCATCAGCGCGCACAGCACCGCTGCCGGCTTGCGCGGATCGACGCCCTCGCCTGTGTGCGGCTTCAGTAACACCTGCACCGGGTTCTCCCAGGTCAGGCCGTCGACCTTCTCGCGCGGCGGCGGCGGAGTCAGCAAGCTCACGACGACGAACAACACACTGAGGATCATCGTCATCCAAAACGCCTGCATCATAAAAGGCATCCCTAGGCCATCTGTCAGAAGCTTCGTGTCGCCGATCAGCGGGAAATCAACGATAAACGAGGCGGCCCCCATCGCGAAGCCGGCGATCAGCGTGGTCAGCGCCGCTTGCTCGGTGCCGCGCCGCCAGAAGATTCCCCACAGGAACACTGTCGTGATCGGTGGGGCCAAGTCCGCCCCGATCACCTGAACCGCCTCGAAGATGCTCGAGAATTTCTCCCCTTGCGTCGACCACAACATCGCCAGCAGCATGATGACGACCGCACTGACTCGGCCCACTTGGACCTGCATACGATCGGAAATGTTCGGGCGCAGCCGGCCGACAATATCGACGGCGACTAGAGTGGCGCAGCTATTGAGCGCGGCCGCGATCGTGCTCATCAAGGCGGCCAAGAGCCCGGCTGATATCAGGCCCCTCAGTCCGGTCGGCACTAGCGTCTGGATCAGATAGGGCAGCGCTTGGTTGGCATCTTCGCCGATTTCGTCGCGGAACAGGGCGTACGCGATCACGCCCGGGAAGACCAAAATAAACACCGGCAGAATCTTGATGAATCCCGCAAACAGCGGACCGAGTTGCGCGTCTCTTTCAGATTTCGCCGCCAGCACGCGCTGCACGATGGTTTGGTCGGTGCACCAGTACCAGATGCCGAGCACGGGATAGCCCAGCAGAACGGCGTACCAAGCTAGCCCGATCGAGTTGTCGGTCCAAATCATCGAGACCTGCTTGGGCTTGACCGAGGCCTTCAGCTCGGCCAGCGAGTTGATGCCGGCTTCCGGTAGAGCGGCCATCGCCAAGTAGGTGACGACGATCGATCCGCCGATCAAGAGCACGGTCTGGATGGTCTCGGTGATGACGACCGCGCGCAGCCCGCCGAATACCGTGTAGATCCCCGTGATCGTCGAGATGATGATAATCGAGGTGAGAACGTCGATCCCGAAGAACTGCTCGAAGACGGTGGCTCCGGCGTAGAGGCTCATCCCGATGTGGATGAACAAGGCCCCGAGGATCGCCATAAAGGCTAGGAACGAGCGCGAGCCGGCGCTGAAACGCCGCTCGAGGTACTCAGGCAGCGTGGAGATCTTGTTGCGGAAGTAGAAGGGCGCGAAGACCAGCGAGAGGATCACCAGGGTGAATGCGGCCGCCCATTCAAAATTCCCCCAGACGAGGCCCTCGTTGTAGCCTGACGCGGCCAGCCCGACCAGATGGATGGTCGAGATGTTCGAGGCGAATAACGCCGCGCCGATCATGCCCCAGCCCAGGGAACGGCCGGCGAGGAAGTAGGCCTCCCCGGTCATCTTCTGCTTGCGGGTCACCCAAATGCCGACGAAGAGGATGCCCAGGAGGTAGGCAACGATGATGCCGAGGTCGAGGGCTGGGATGCGTAGGTCGAACATGGACGCCACAGTTTAGCGGAAGCGGACGCTAGAATGAAGCCACGGTCGACGGCATGCCACACGCAGGCAAGAACGATGGATCAGCTGCTTGAACGGACAAAGGAGGCGATCGAGGCTAACCTCGAGTCCGACGCTGAACCCTTGGCTCGAGCCGCGCGTAGTTCGCTTTCCGAGCACCCTGCGTGAGCGGGGTGTCTTCCCCTAGCCCCAACGACAATCCCCGCTGGAACCGGAAGACACCCCGCTGACGCAGGGTGCTCGGACAAGAGAGACCCTCAAGGCCGCGGCTCAGGGGCCCCATACTCCGGGTCGCCGCCGGCTAGCATCTTGCCGAACTGCGCGGCCTGCAGGCGAATCCCAATGAAGAACTCGCCGAACAAGGCGTAAAGCGCGCTCGCCTCGTCAAAGCGCATCTCATAGATCAGCTGTTTGAACACCAGCGGATCGTCGGCAAACAGATCCACGCCCCACTCCCAATCATCGAACCCGATCGAGCCCGAGATGATCTGCTTGACCTTGCCGGCGTAACGGCGGCCGATCATGCCGTGGTCGCGCATCATGCGGGCGCGGTCGGCAATCGGCTGCGAGTACCAGTTGTTCTGCTCGCCACGCTTCTTGTCCATCGGGTAGAAGCAAACGTACCTGTGCGGCGGAACGCCTGGCCAAAGCCGTGGGGCCATGGCTTCGCGCTGCTCGGCAAGTTTTTCCTGCTCTGCTGCTACCCATTCTTCCGACCCCGGCTCGACGCCCCTTTCGACGAGGGAGTCGTAGAGCTGAACCGATGCCGCGTAGAGCCCAAGCTCGACCGTTGAGACGTAAGTTTTCGCCGGCTCGAGGAACTCTGAGATCGCGAGCCGCGACTGGTCGAGCTCCACCTGGTGGAGCGCTTCGAACGATCGCCGAAAATGGACGAACAGCAGGTCGCCCTTGTGGCCGAGTTGGGCGAAGACCGCGCTGCCGCCCTCAACGTGCGATTCTTGCTTGGATAGCGCGGCAACCGCTTCGTCAATGGCGGCCGAGCGGGCGGAGTCGTCGAGGCCCTTCCACCGCGGCCAGCGGATGCGGAACATCTGGTGCAAGACGGGTGAGCCGTCGAGCGTTAGCGGCATCGCCGGAGGGCCGGTTTGGGGACGTTTCGCGGGTCCGTGGGTGGGCTGCATGGAACCCCCAATCTAGCAGGACTCGCGTTAAGCCTTGCGCCTTCACCATACGTTGGGGTTCGCGACCGATTGAGCCCGGCGCCGGTGGCGGCGGGAAGGAACTTGCTCGAACGTCTTCCGCTACATGTTTACGACGCACTCCCGTGTTAGATCCTTCCCGCCGCCACCGGCGCCGGGCTCAATCAAACCGCTCTCTGAACCAGACCCAGAACAGGACAATCATTGCAATCGAGCTAATGACGATGCCGAACAGGTGCGAAGGCAATCGCACCAAGCTCAATGAGGTCGTCCATCCGCCTGCGGAGCTGCGTGCCCGGAACAGCCCGCTGGCAGAGTCGATCGGGAGGGCGCCGCCCCTGCCGTGGCCGTAGTGGGTGTTCCAAGCCGGGAACCAAGTCAGAGGCAAGACGACCTCTACCTCCTTTCTTGAATCGATCAGCCAAGTTCGGCGGGTGCGAGTGTTCTCCAGCTCGCGGCAGAACACGCCGGCCCGCCGACACTCCCCGTCGAGCCCGCCCCGTTCGAGGTATTCCCTCCAGGCCGACCCGGAACCTCGCGGCCGGTATTCAGGACGAGCGTCGTGGACCGTAGGATGTGAAGCTTCCCGGTTAAGCGGCGTCATGTAAGACGTCCAAGCATAGGCGAACAGCGCCAAGCCCGCGGCCGAAGACATCCCGAGCGCTCCGCCCGCGGCCCATCGCCTTGACGACCGAGAAACCGCCGCTCCGAAACACGCCATCGCGCCCGCCGCACCGGCCAGATAGATGAACCGAAAGGGAAACTGCACGAATTCGAGCGGCGGAAAGGCCGCCCACAGCGGATACGACAGCTCGCTCGCCATAAACATCGCCGCTCCCCAAACTGCCAACAGCCGGTGCGAGCTCGACTCTCTGGCCCATGCGGCAACCAAGCCCAACGCCAGAGCGATAGCCGGAATCCCCCAGTGATAAAGGTCGAGCTTGAAGCCGTAGCGAATCGAGCCTAGCACCGGGAACACGAAGTTGCGTCTCCAGTCGAGATGATCGCCTTCAAGCCAGGCGCGGGACTCGATCACGTCCATCAGCATGAACGCTGGATAGAGGTACACGGCCGCCAGCGCCAGCGCGAAGGCCAACGAGCGGAAGCGTAACCGAAGGCCCTCGCGGCCCAGGGCCAGAGTGCAGATCATGGCGACAAATCCCGTCAGAATGTGGGTCATCACCAGGCCCCAGGCGGCAATCGTCAAGCGCGGGTCCACCCCGGCCTGCCGCCGATCGGGGAACACCGCCGCATACAGGAACGCCAGCATCCAGGGAAATCCGGCGAACCATGACCACGAGCTGTAGCGATAGAGCACCAGCAGGTACATTGGACCTGTCATCAAGGCTAAGCCCAGCAAGACCGACCATCGCCCGCCGCCTAGCCGCACCCCGAACGCCCAACCGATCAAGCCCGTCGCCACGAAGCTCGCCAACACCACCAGCTTCATCGCCAGCCAATGGTCACCGCAGATCAGCGACACCAGCCCGATCGCTTGATAGGTCAACGGCGGATAGTAGAAGAACGCCGGCGAGCCGAAGCCGTGGTGGTCAAGCGGCATCCAACGCGGGTAGTAGCGGCCTTCCTGGAACGCGTCGGCAAACTGCATCCCCCAGCCGTAGTGGGCGAAGAAGTCGTCGCTCATCCCGACCAGGTCTTGGAAAAGAAACGGGTAGGAGAGAAAGAACGCGACCACGAGGATCGCTAACGGGGAAACCAGTTTCGACAAAAGTGAGCTGGGTTTGTCGAGCACGCTGAAGTTCCCGGAACCCGCTCCCTAGCGGTCGCGGCTCTGAAGCCTGCGCGCAAACATTTGAATCGCGACTTCAGAGCCGCGACCGTTAGGGAGCGGGTTCGCTGTGACTAGATGACGCCCCGCCGTCCGCCGCTGCCCGCGAAACGCGGGTCCACAACATCGCGGCGGTCCCGATGGAACGTGCGCCAGCTGTCGAAAACGATGTCGCCAACGTAGTAGGCGTCGCGGTGAAGGCTATGTTGGGCCGGCAGCTCTTCCTTGCTGGTCGGGTTCTTCAGCTTCGGGAAGAGAATGAAGTCCAAGTACGTGAACGCCCGGAAGTTCTGCCCCTGGAAGGCGATTTCCGATAGCGCTTCGGGGCATTCGCGCCGCAGGATTGGGGCTGCCGCTTCCGCGGACGGGTCTTCCGCGATCTTGGCCGTCACTTCCTGGATCGCCGCAATCTCCGCCGCCGCGTTATCGCGCGCCTTCTCCTCCCAAACCGCCTTTCGCTCGGAATAGGCGCGGAAGCGCGACCGCGCGAATAGCAGCAGCATCAGTCCCGCGAAGGGCGCGACAAATGCCGACACAAAGTTTGCATCCGTCCAGCCGTTGACCAAGACATAAACCCAGTAGCCCAGCAGGAGTACGCCGATCAGCCCGATCCCGAGATGAGAGTAGAACCCCTTGCCGACGACGTAGCGGCTATAGAAGTTCTGCAATTCGTCAATCGTGGCCGCAATCGCCTCACGAGCTCGCGTTGCCGCATAGACCGACTTCGACCAGTTCTGGTGCGCCATCGAAGGCGGATAGTACAAGACGAACAGCTTGTCGCCAGGGATTTTTTGGCCTGAAAAACTACACTGCATCGGCGAGCTCGGCCTGGCCTCGAGAGAGGTTGCCGGAGGCCTTCCGTGAGGATATCACAGGGCACGCCGCGGATCTTAGCGCAGCGGAATTCCGAAGAGCGCCTCGACCGCCACGGGTCGGCCGTCGCGGAACGCGGGATGGAAATCCCAGCTCTTCAAGCTGGCCATCAGGACTTCGTCTGTTCGCGGATCGGCGCCGGCGACGACTCGCAGGTCGTTGATGCTCCCTTCTTCGTCAAACGCCGCGTAGATCACCGTGCGGCGAGGCAGCGGGTCGGAGCCGAGGTCGCTGAACTCCGGGGGTGATTTGCTGAGTGCGTAGGGCGGATCCAGCGTCCCGCGAGAGACGACCTTCAGGACTCCGTTTTTCACACCGAGCGATGAGCCGTTTTCTCGGGCGCAGACTTGAAAGATCCACTTGCGGCGAAATCCCGGCGCGTCGAGGTAGACGGTGTAGATCGGGCTTCCCTTGAGCACGCCGTGGGCCTCCGGCAGACTCGCGCTGGCGGTTGAGATCATGATGATTCCGTGCAGCTGGCGGGGTATGGGAGATAGTCCGCCCATGCCCCGGCCTTGACCGTCGCCGTCCTCATCGCGGCCCCAGATTCCGTCGCCCCAGGCGGCGCCGACGCCGTCGCCGAAGAATCCTCCTTCGAATAGATCCGCCAGGAGCAGCCGGTCGCCGCCCTGCGGGACAAGCAGGCTTGAGTATCCGTCCGAGCCCAGAGTTTCGGCGCCCGCGATGTTGGCTAGCGCGGGAGTCATTCCGTGGAGTGGCGAGAGGAAATCAATCATCGGAGCGCTGGCGCTGCTCGCGGTAGCCAGCCGCGGCCGCTCGACTTGCAACTCGGCTAGCGAGGGGGTTCCTGGGAATTGAATCTCGCTCGGCTTGGGCGTGTTGAACTCCCAGGCCATCGCCGGGTTCGTCAGTGCGGGCTGAGGCAGCTGGACCGCGATCTCGGGTGCGGGCGTCGACTGGTCTAGCGCTTCCCGACGAGGTTTCGGGCGCTCGGGTACGACGATTTCCAAATGCGCCCAGGTAGGCCGATCGTTATCCTTTCCGCCCGTTTCATCCGATTTCGGCGCGGGACGAAGGTTGCCGATCCCTGGGTCGTCGATCTCGCCGAGCTCGCGCTTGCGCCTCTCTTCTTCTTCTTCGTCGTCTTGCTTCCTGCGAAGCTCCCAGGGCAGTACCAGCTTCGCGTCCGTAGGCTTGAACTGAACGACTACGAGGTCGTATTTCTTCCAGTTGATCGGCATCTGGCCTGGCAGGAATTTTTCGACCCACGGGAGCGAGGACGCCCAGAACAAGTGAAAAAAAAGCGACAGGACCAAGGGGAGCTGGGAGGATTCATGCCGAAGCGGCAGATTGGCAAAAAGGCTGTTACGATCGTCGTCGGAGCTGGGCGGCGCAAACGCCCGATCTAGTCCCGAGCGAGCAACGTAGACCAGGGCCCAGAGTAGTAGGAC
This sequence comes from Bryobacterales bacterium, assembly GCA_965247515.1. Classification (GTDB taxonomy): domain Bacteria; phylum Acidobacteriota; class Terriglobia; order Bryobacterales; family UBA6623. The sequence continues at coordinate 6,824,189 of OZ252029.1, forward strand.
GGCTGAGGCCAGTCCGAGAACCAGTTCTTGAGGTGAGATGGACGGCGCGGCGGGCATCTTAGAGTCCTCTTGAGGGATTCGGCTCCCTACGACCGCAAGTTTAGAAACGTCGGTACCCTTGTGGCATCGGGGGTTCGCCTTACCCCGGCCTCAGGTTCGCTTTAAGACCTGGTGAGTTTCACCCGATGCCGGGTAATAGGGGGATGAAGTGCGGATTTGAGGCAGCGCCCGGGCGTTTGAAGCTTAGGATCGGGCTACTGGGCCGCGACCGTCAGGGGCCGTGAAGAAAACCTATTGTCGCGTCGGCGCGCGGGAGCGCCAAGCGCACGCCAAGCTCAGCGCTGCCGAACGCCGCCCCTGCCGAAACCGCAACTTCTGCGCCTCGACTCCTGATTGACCGCCTGAGCGGCCCGGAAACGGTCGTTTCGGGCCGTTTCCCGGCCCTTTTCGCCCCCCCAACCGCCGCTACGCCGCCGCTTGCGCCGCCAGCCCGCACTCGGGCCCACGACGCCAGACCAGCCGGATCCAAGCCGCAATGTTGTACGCCAAAACCCCCCACAAAAGCTCCGATCGCGCCTTCCGCAGCCCTCGTACTCGAAACTTGCGCACCCCCAATCGCTCTTTCAACCAGGCGTTCGGAAACTCCGCCGTCTCGGACCGCTTGCGATACGCCGCCCGCCCACGCTCGCTCTCCATCCAGCGCCGATGTTTCGCCATCACCGCGTTCTCTTCGCTGCGGCTCAACGTTCGATGACCGCTCTTGGGGCAGCACTTGTGTCGCTGTGCGCATTCGCGACAATCAGCTTCTTTTGCCTGATACTGCCGATATTTGCGCTTCCGCTTCAGCGACGATCGCTGATACGTCAAGGTCCGCTGGGCCGGACACAGAAACGTGTCCGTCGCCTCGTCGTAGATGAAAAACTTCGGCGCGTAGCGCGGCCCAATTCCCGCCGCTTTCAACGCCGCCTTCGAGCCCTTGTCCGGCGCCGGCGCCGGCGTCGCGTATTCGATTTCAGCGGCTGCCAGCGCCTCGATGTTGGCCTGGTTGGCGTAGCCCCCGTCCGCTAACACTTGCTTCGGGGTTCGCTCGAAGCGCCCTTCCACATCGTCCAGCGTCGGGGTCAGCTGGCCCGCATCGGAGGCGTTGTTGGTCAACTCCACGCCGACCACGATCTTCTCTTTGGCGTCGGTCGCCAGCTGCGCGTTGTAGCCGAGTCCCCAACCGCCGTTGGATTCGTGTTGCGGGCGCGCTTCCGGCTCGCTCTCGCTCACCCGCGCCTGGCGTCGTTGCTCTTCGTCGCGCTTGCCCGCTTCGACCTTGGGCAGTTCCTCCAGCGCCTGCTCCATCCGCTCGACTCGCTCCCGCAAGGTCCGCTTACGCGCCGCCTGACGCCGCCGATTCGAACCCTCGTCGTCGGCTTCTTCCGAGAGTTGACGCACCGCTTCGCGCGCTTGTTCGAGATGCCGCTCGAGCGTCGGACGCCTGCGTTGCGACCCGCCCGAGGCTTGCGCCCGGATCCGCGTGCCGTCGACGGCCACCTGCTCGAGATCCACCAGCCCCTCTTGACTCAGCAGCGCCAATACCTGTGTCAACAAGTTCTCGAGAGCTTTTGAGTGGAATACCCGAAAATCCGAAAGAGTGTGATGATTGACGACCGCCATGCCGCACAACCACTCCAACTCCGGCCGATAGCGGCTTTGACGCGCGATCTCACGCGCCGAGCTCATCCTTTCCGAATACGCCCAGATCCAGATCGCGACCAGCAACCGCGGATCCCATGCCGGCCGCCCGGCGGACTCCTTGCGGGTTTCCAGATGAGCAGCGAAGCCGGACAGGTCGAGCATGCCGCTCAGCTCCCAGACGGCGCGCACCAGATGGTCGGCCGGCACGAGCCGTTCGACGTCGATCGCGGCATAGGTGAATTGGTCGCGATTGGGCTGTCGCAGCTGCAGTTGGTCAACGGGCACGGCTTGGCGCGGCTTGGCGGGGCGTTGCTCGAGCTCGACTAAGACCTGTTGTTCGCCCATATAATAAGGGCGTTGGACGCCGCCGCCAAGTTATCCGAACATTCGTTTGCCCTCATGTTTTATCCCATTTTGATCCACTCGCGCCATTCCGAACCGCCCCAGGGGAGCTTCGGCGGCCACGACGGGTTTATTTCACAGCCCCTCAGGGAGCGATCGACATCGCATTTTCGACCGTTGATCGCTCCCTAACCCGGCCGAGCCGGAACCAAAAGGTCACATCAAGCGGATTGCGATCCCGGAGCCGCGACCGGAAGGGAGCGGTTGCCGATGAGCACGAACATTGGCTGCCTACTTGAGCAACCGCTCCCTTCCGGTCGCGGCTCCGGGCGCTGCAACCGTCGCAGATTCCTGCCGGATCTGTGCAGGAATCGTTTACAGAGCCCCTAACGGTCGCGGCTCTGTAGCCGGGGCGCGGAGTTCGTGGCCGCGGTGAAGCGCTCGCTAGAAGCCGCTCGGAGCGATCCAAAAGGACTCTTCCCAGCTCTGTCCGGCGGGGATCGTTTGAAGGCTGCTGTACTTGCCTTCGTGCGAAAGATTGAAGGCGTTGGTGATGCCGGCCATCGGTTCGAAGCAGACGAATGAGCGGGCGTCGCCGGGCGGGGCATAGACCACCGCAGTGTCGAATTTGGGGCCGTACAAGACCTCGATTCGTTGTTTGGCCCCCTGTACGGCGAATCGTGCCAGGCCTTCGCCGCCCCGGATGAGATCACCGAAAACATGGTCGAGTGTGACGCCTTTTAGATCCAGCTTATCTAAACCGGGGAATCTCGCCGTTGCGTCCTCGGATTCGCCGATGGGGATGAGTTTGTCGCTGAGCTTCCAAAGCTTCCGCGCCGGTAGCGAAACCGTCCAATCGTCGCGTGCCGCGTCGTGGACTTGGAAGTAGGGGTGATACCCGAGTGAAACCGGCATCGATTCCGCTGAAAGGTTTTCGATTCGCGTGCGAACCTCCAACTTACCTACAGACAGTAGGTATGTCATTTCGACCGTATGCAGGAACGGAAACTGCGCCGCCAAGTCGGGATGGCGGGAAAACTCGAGCCGGCTGGTGACCGACGCTGACGAGTCGTCAGCGGTCAGCGAAACGACTTCCCAAAGCGATGTGAACTGGACGAGGCCGTGGATCGGTTGCTTTGCGCCATCGCGGCCGAAGTTCGCCAGGCCGGTGTTGAGGTTGTAGCGCTTGCCATTGGCGTAGTAGCCATCGGAATCGAGCCGATTCGCCCAAGGCCAAAGGAATGGGTTGCCGCAGAGTCTTGGCTTGGAGGCGAATTCCGCCACCGAGTCGTAGGGGAACCAAAGTATGTTTTGCCCGCCGACGGCCATCTCAAAGGCGATGTTGCCGACCTGTGGGGTGATCGAGACGCGGGTGTCGCGCTCGCGGTCGGTCAGGCGGACGACGGAGACGCCTTCAACAGTCTCTTGGGTGGCGGAGTAAGGCTGGGCACTCAGCATTTGCCCGCCTAGGATGGCACAGGCGACCACGACCGGGGTTTTCATTCCTCGGCCGGAATCTCTTGCAGCTCGACGTTCTCTTGGCAGCACATGCAGCGGCCCGGGCGATAGCTGACGATATGGCAGATCTCGCAGTAGTAGGTGACCTTGAAGCGCTTGCCGTCTTTGATGGAGAACATCTTTCGTACTTCGAGGGCCCCTTCCTTTACGCGCCCTTCGAGCTTCCACAGGCGGTCTTTGAGCAACTCGTCGTGGAGGGCGTGGAAGTTGTCGGGCTCGAGAATCAGGTCGAAAGTTTCGCCGGATTCGGCCTTGAAGCGGATGGGTGCGGAGCCATGGGCGCCGTCGCCCGGGAGGGAGACGATTTGCCCGCGATGCGTGACCACGTCACCCCCCACGGCGAAGCCGGCTTGGCCAATACACATGGCCGCGATGATGAGTTGAACCCGCATGAACGTTAGACGCTATCGAGTATAGCGCGAGGTACACAGTGCGGAAGGCGTTCCCGCCACCGCAGGGGCGCGACATGTCGCGCGCTTTACATCCGAGCGTTGCCTGGTAGCATGACTCTAACCGTGGAGCCCCAATCCGAGCCCGCGCTAACCGTCGAAGCGCTGCCACGCAACGACGTCAGCTACGCCGATGTGTTGCTGTTCATCGGGTTCAGCCTGCTCGCCCTTGTTGGGGCAACCGTGCTCACGACGATCGCTTTCCAGGGCTTCGAAATCGCCTTCGGGTTCAAGCTGTACGAGGAGGGCCCGGGTAAGACGCTGTTCGCCCTCGCCATCCAACTACTGTGGTGGGTGCTCACTTTGGCGGCGCTCTATCACGTGCTCGTGACGCGGCGCGGGTTGCCATTTGGCTCCTCGCTGGGGTGGATTAGCTCGGGGCTCCCGGCTTGGCGGCTGGTTAGTCTTGGGGTTCTGCTCGCGTTTGGCGTGGCGGTTGCCAGCAGCGTGATCACTCTGCCTGAGGAAAAGCTGCCGTTCGAGGAGCTGTTCGCCGACCCGGTATCGATCGCCGCGCTGGCGGTTTTCGGAATCCTGATTGCCCCCCCGATGGAAGAGATCGTCTTTCGTGGATTCCTGTTTCGCGCGGTTGAGCATTCGCACGGGGCGCTGGCCGCGGTTGGCGCGACTAGCCTGGTCTTCTCGCTGTTGCACGCCCAGCAATACGGCTATCACTGGCAGATTCTGTTGATTCTCTTCGGCGTCGGAGCGGCGCTGGGGGCGATCCGGGCGACTTCGGGATCGTCGAAGGCGAGCGCCATCATCCACGCGGCCTACAACGCTACTTTGTTCGCCGGATTCTTCTTGGCGGACGAACAGGCGCTCGATCAGGTAGCCTGGATTTTCTAGGCTCATGGTCAACACAATCGAGTGGACGCCGGAAGGCGTGGTCATGATCGACCAACGCGTTCTGCCGGCGAAAGAACTTTTCATCACCTGCCGCAACTACGAGGAAGTTGCTGAAGCGATTCGAACGATGGTCATCCGCGGCGCGCCTGCGATCGGCTGCGCTGCCGCGATGGGAGTGGCAATCGGCGTTCAGAACGCCGACAAGGACAATCTCGACGAGCAATTCGAGACGATCTGCGCGACGCTTGCCGCTACCCGTCCGACGGCGGTCAATCTATTTTGGGCGATCGACCGCATGAAGAAGCTCTACCAACGCGAACGGGCCGCTGGCGCCGGTCTCGAGGCCCTGCGCAAGACGTTGATCGCCGAGGCCGAAGAGGTTTTGCGCGAAGACATCGAGATCAACAAGGCAATCGGCCGCCATGGCGCTGCCTTGCTGCCCAATGGGGCGACGGTGATGACGCATTGCAACGCTGGCGCGCTTGCGACGGGCGGTTATGGGACGGCGCTGGGCGTCATCCGAGCGGCGATCGAAGGCGGCAACCCCGTGTCGGTGCTCGCGAATGAGACGCGGCCGTTCATGCAAGGTTCCCGGCTAACCGTTTGGGAGCTGCAGCAGGATGATATTCCCGTGACGCTGCTGACCGACAACATGGCCGGGCACACGTTGAAGTCCGGCAAAGTTGGAGCCGTCGTCGTTGGCGCCGACCGCATCGCGGGGAATGGCGACGTGGCGAACAAGATCGGCACCTACGCGGTTGCTGTTCTGGCGAAGGAGAACAACGTCCCGTTCTACGTTGCTGCGCCGATTTCGACGTTGGATATGAGCTTGGAGTCGGGCGACCAGATCCCGATCGAGGAGCGGGCCGCGGATGAGGTGACCCACATCCGCGGGCAGCAGATTGCCCCCGACGGGACCGACGTCATGAACCCGGCCTTTGATGTAACGCCGAACCGGTATGTATCGGGGATTATCACGGAGAAGGGCGTGGCGCGGGCGCCGTTTACCGAGACGTTGCGGGAGATGACGGCTTAGACCTTCGCCGCCAGATTGCGGAACCCGCTCCCTTGCGGTCGCGGCTCCGACGTCGCGAGTCAAACGCTAACCGGAAGGCGTCAGAGCCGCGACCGCAAGGGAGCGGGTTCCGCAATCCCCAGACGCGCGTGCAGGCGCTCAATGGAAATCATGCGACTCCATCGGGAGCGCCATTGCTTCCAAGGGTCGCACCCAATCCGTCTTGACCGAGATTGTCCCGTCGACCTTCTGCAAAACTCCTTCGGCGAGGATGAAGGTCTCGTTCATGACGACCGCGCGGTGATCTTGGAAGATCGGCGGCGTCAGGATCAGGTTCGAGACGCCCGTCTCGTCTTCGAGCGTGAGGAAGCAGAAGCCTTTTGCGGTCCCCGGGCGCTGGCGGGTGATGACGGCGCCGGCGACACGGACGCGGTGGCCGTGGCCGCGTGTGGCCAACTCGCTCGAGCGCAACACGCTGGGGTCGTCGAGCGCTTGGCGCAGGTAGTGCATCGGGTGCGGGCCGACGGTCATGCTCGAGCCGCGATAGTCGGCGTCGAGGCGCTCGAGAGGGGTCATCGTTGCCAGAGGTCCGGCCGGCGCCTCGTCCTCTTGCTGCTCGAAAAGAGGCCCCTTTGGCTTCCAGGCTTTTTCGATTTGCCAGAGGGCTTCGCGGCGGTGCATTTCGGGGTTCAGCGAGTTCAACGCGCCGAGCTCTGCGAGGATGTCGAGCTCGTTCTTGTTGAGCTTGGTTCGCTTGACGAAGTCTTCGACCGACCGGAATGGGCGCCGGCTGACGATGCGTTCGGCGGCTTCGCCTCGCAGGCTCGAGACGTACATCAGCCCGAGTCGAACGCTTTGTGAATCGACGCGGCTCTTGACGTCTGAATCGTTCACGTCGATCGCGCGGACACGGACGCCGTGGCGCTGGGCGTCTTTGACGAGCACGGCCGGCGAGTAGAATCCCATCGGCTGGCAGTTGAGCAGCGCCACGAGGAATTCGGCCGGGTAGTGGGCCTTCAAGTACGAGCTGGCGTAGGCCAGCAGGGCGAAGCTGGCGGCGTGCGATTCGGGGAAGCCATAGAGTGCGAAGGAGGTGATCGAGCGGATGATCTGCTCGGCGCCTTCGCCTACGATGCGGTTCTTGGCTAGCCCTGAGCGTAGGCGCTCTTCGATGTCTTGCATGCGTTCGACGGAGCGCTTGAATCCCATGGCGCGGCGTAGGCCTTCGGCTTCTCCACCGGAGAATCCTGCCGCGACCATCGCCATGCGTAAGAGCTGCTCTTGGAACAGCGGCACGCCGAGGGTTCGCTTGAGAATCGGCTCAAGCGAGGGGTGCGTGTACTCGACTGGTTCGCGACCCAAGCGCCGGTTGATATAGGGATGAACCATCTTGCCGACGATCGGCCCTGGGCGAATGATGGCGACCTCCACGACGAGGTCGTAGAAGCACGCCGGACGCAGCCGCGGCAAGGTCGCCATCTGGGCTCGGCTCTCGATCTGGAAGACCCCAACGGTGTCGGCGCGCTGGATCATCTGGTAGGTTTTCGGGTCGTCCGGAGGGATCTTGGCCAAGTCGAATTCGCCGCCTTTGGATCGGATGATTGTCGTCGCTTCTTCGAGGGCGGCCATCATTCCGAGTCCGAGGAGATCGACTTTGATGAGCCCCAGGTCGGCGCAGTCTTCCTTGTCCCACTGGACGACGACGCGGTCGGGCATGCGGGCGTTTTCGAGCGGGACGACGGAGTCGAGCTGGCCCTGGCAAATCACCATGCCGCCGGAGTGCTGGCCTAGGTGTCGCGGTAGGCCTTGCATCTCGAGACACAGCTTGGCCAGATGCATCACGCGAGGGTGGTCGGCGTCGAAGCCGGCGACTTTGACCTGGTTGACGAGCTTGTCGTGGTCGTCGGTGTACTCGAAGCTGTGGATGCATTTCGACAGCCACGCGATCATCTCTTCGGGGAAGCCGAGCACCTTGCCGACTTCGCGGACGGCCATCTTCCCCCGATAGGTGATGACGTTGGCAGTCATGCCGGCCCCGCGTTTTCCGTAGCGGCTATAGACGTGTTGGATGACTCGCTCGCGCTGGTCGCCGGAGGGGAAGTCAACGTCGATGTCGGGCCATTCGCCGCGTTCTTCCGAGAGAAAACGTTCGAAGAGCAGTTCCATGCCGACGGGGTCGACGGCGGTGATGCCGAGGCTGTAGCAGACGGCGGAATTGGCCGCCGAGCCGCGACCTTGGCAAAGGATGCCGTTGCGCTTGGCAAACTCGACCATGTCCCAGACGATCAGGAAGTAGCCCTCAAGCTCGAGCCGGCGGATGACTTTTAGTTCCTTCTCGATTTGATGGCGGGCCGTTTCGCGGTGAGGGGAGTCGCGGTAGCGCTCCATCGCGCCCTTGATGGTCATCTGGCGCAGGTAGGAGGTCGGCGTCTCGCCCGCCGGCAGCGGATATTTCGGAAATTCGTATCCTAAATTCGCCAATGTGAAGTCGAGCCGCACCCCAAGCTCATCCGTGTTGGCGAGGGCCTCGGGGATGTCGCGGAAGAGCTCGGCGATGTGTGGCGGGGGCTTGAGGTAACGCTCGGCGTTGGAATCGAGCAGGCGGCCGACTTGGTCGAGCTTCTTTTTCAGCCGCAAGCAGGTGAAGATGTCGAACATTGGCTTGCGGCGCTCGACGGCGTAGCGGACCCCGTTCGTCGCGATCAGCGGGAGTCCGTGGCGGCGCGCGAATTCAATGCGGGCTTGGTTGTCTTTCTCTTGCTCGCGGCGGTGGTGGCGCTGGAGCTCGACGTAGACGTTGCGCCGGCCGAAGATGCCGCGAACCGGGTCTTCGTCACGCAGGTCGTGCAGTAGAGCGACCAGACCCAGGGAGAAGTCGTCGATGTCTTCCCAGGCGGCGCGCCCTTCGCCCTTGGGGGCGCGGAGGTTCATGCGCGTGAGCAGGCGGCAGAGGTTCTGGTAGCCCGTGCGGTTTTCGACTAGGACGGTCAGGCGACGGTCGAGCGAGGCGTTGGGGGTTCCCTTCTTGATTCCTGGTTGGTGGAGGGAGATCTCGGCGCCGACAAGCGGCTTGATTTTGGCCTTGCGGGCGGCTTGGAAGAATCGCGGGGCACCGGAGACCGAATCTCGGTCGCAGAGGGCGATGGCCTGATAGTTCAGACGAGCCGCTTCGTTGACAAGGTCTTCCGGGTCGGAGGCGCCTTCGAGGAAACTGAACCCCGAGGCTGCATGAAGTTCGACAGCCACGCGTGGGGAGTTAGTTTATTCGCTAAATGTTCGCCTGTCAAGATGCAGAGCCATGGACGGAAGTCCATGGTCAGGACGCTTATGCCGCACAGATAAGACCATGTGAGTTTGGCATTCTGAATTGGCCCCTTTCGGCGCCCTGATTTGGCCCCCCTAGAACAATCAACGGATACTCTGTTTGCGGGAATCGCCCGCAACGGAGGAACGAATTGGACTGGAGGAGCAAAGTGGAACTATTCGAAGAGATTCGACGCGAGTACGAATTCGGCGTGGGGACGATCAAGGGGGTGGCGCGCAAGCTGGGCGTGCACCGGCGGATGGTGCGCGAGGCGGTAGCCAGCGCGCTGCCGCCGCCGCGCAAGAAGCCGGCGCCGGCGGTGGGGTTCATCGACCGCATTCTCAAAGAGGACCGCAAGGCGCCGCGTAAGCAGCGTCACACGGCGCACCGTATCTGGAACCGGATACGGGAGGAAACCAGTTGCGAAGTGGCCGAGCGCACGGTGCGGCAGTACGTTCAAGAGCGCAAGCGTGAGTTGGGATTGGAGAAGCGCGAGACGTTCGTGCCGCAAAGCTACGACTGGGGCCAAGAAGCGCAGGTGGACTGGTACGAGTCGTGGGCCGAGATGGACGGCGAGCGCGTGAAGCTGCAAGTGTTCACGATGCGCTCGATGGCGAGCGGCGCGGCCTTTCATCGCGCCTATCGGCGCGCGACGCAGCAGGCGTTTCTGGAAGCGCACGAGCTGGCCTTGGCCTACTTTGGCGGGGTGTTTCGGACATTGAGGTACGATAATCTCTCTTCGGCGGTGAAGCGGATTCTGCGCGGCGCGCGACGCGAGGAGACGGCGCGCTTCGTGGCTTTTCGTTCGCATTGGCGCTTCGCCTCCGAGTTCTGCACGCCGGGGAAAGGCAACGAGAAAGGGGGCGTGGAAGGCGAGGTGAGACGTTACCGCCGCAACCACCCCGGTGCCGCTGCCTGAAGCCAAGACGCTGGACGAGCTCAACAGCAAGCTGCTCGAAGGCTGCCGCGAAGACGAAGCGCGCACGGTCGCCGGACGGGCGCAAACGGTCGGCGAGGGAATGCTGATCGAACGCGAGCGGCTGTTGGGGTTGGCGGCGGAAGGCTTTGAGATCGAAGTGTCGAGCTTCCCGAAGGTTGACGCGACAGGCTGCGTCAAGGTGCGCACGAACTTCTACTCGACGCCGCTGCGTCCGGGAACCAGGGCGCAGGCGAAGATCTACGCCGAGTCGGTCGAGGTCTGGCACGAAGGTCGTCGCATCGCGCGACATGAGCGCAGCTACTCTCGGCAGCAGAAGATCTTTAATTTGGAGCATTACCTCGACGTATTGGCCCACAAGCCGGGAGCGCTGGCGGGCTCGACGCCGCTGGAACAATGGCGCCAAGCCGGGCGTTGGCCGGCGAGCTACGACACGTTATGGGCGAAGTTGATCCAGCGCCATGACAAGCAAGCGGGGACGCAACAGATGATCGAGCTGTTGCAAGAGGGCAAACGCCACGGTTGGGACAAGCTGAGCGAGGCGATCGAGAAAGCGCTCGAGTGCGGCTGCTGCGATCAGGCGGCGGTGCGTTACTTGCTGACCTCGCAGTGCCTCGAACGGCTAGCTCAGCCGCCGCTGGTGGCGCCGGAGCTGGAACGCTTTGAGCGGCCCTTGCCGACGCTGACGAACTACGATCAGTTGCTGGCGGCGGAGGCGGTGCAATGAGCGCCCGCAAATCCAGCGCCCCCAACGAAAGCCTGGCGGCGCAGGCCATCCAACAACAGTGCAAGCTGCTGCGGCTGCCGACGGTGGGCGCGCAATTCGAGACGTTGGCCAAACAAGCCATACGCGAGAGACAAACGCCGGTCGGCTATCTCGAAGCGCTGCTAAGCGCGGAGTTGGAAGAGCGCGAGCGACGTACGGTGGATCGTCGCTTACGCGAAGCGCGGCTGCCTCGCATGAAGACGCTCGAGGAGTTCGACTTCTCCGAGACGAAGGCGGTCTCGGCCCCGCAGCTAACCGAGTTGGCCGAAGGCGGCTACATCGAGAGTTCGGAACCGATCCTGTTTCTCGGCGATTGCGGCACGGGCAAGACCCACCTGATGACGGGCCTGTGCGTGGCGGCCTGCCTGCAGAAACGGCGGGTGCGCTTCACCACGGCGTCGGCGCTGGTCAACGAACTCGTCGAAGCCAAGCAGCAAATGCAGCTGAGTCGAGTGCTCGCACGCTGGTCCCGCTACGAGCTGATTGCGATCGACGAAGTGGGTTACGTGCCGCTCGCGGAGGTGGGAGCGGAGTTCCTGTTCCAAGTCATCGCTGATCGCGCGGAGAAGGCGGCGCTAATGCTAACGACCAACCTGCCGTTCTCGGAGTGGACGAAGGTGATCCCGAACACACGGCTATGTAAGGCGCTGTTGGATCGCATCACCGACCGCGCTCACATCATCGAGACGGGCGAGGAGTCCTACCGCTTTCGTAGGACGCTGGCGAAGAAGAAGCGAGGGCGGTAGCAAGGAGGGCGCTCGTTTTTGGGGACATCGTCCTGCGCTTCGCCCTTCGGGCTCCGCTCCGGACCACGTCCCCAAAAACGAAAGGAGGTGACCTGAAATCAATGACTTAGAGGCCCGTTTACAGGGGGGCCAAAATAAACCGCCGAAGTGGGCCAAGTGAAGTTGCCAAAAACAACCATGGACTTCCGTCCATGGCTCTGTTGCCGGTTGTGCGACTTTGGCCGTAGTTGCAGCGCAAACTCAGCGAGCCTGGTCGCTTTCCATCATTGTTCGCAGCATCGCGTTCATACGGGTCTGATAACCCTTCCCTTTGGACTTGAGCCAGTCCAGCACGTCAGGATCAATCCGGACGTAGATACCCTTCTTAGGCACGGGCATGCGCAGTTCGGCGCGCTTCCAGAAATCTTCATCGAGCTCCGGGATATCGGAATAGTCGATGTCCTCGTCCTTGATCGCCGCGATTTCCTCAAGCCGTTCTTTCGAGATACTCATAGTAGTCCTGCTTTTCTTTGCGGTTAGCCCTACGTGCAGAAATCAACCGGATACGCCCGCTGCGGTCCGTATGAACAACGACAATGATCACCAGCGTCCCCAGACGGCCAGTGCTGACGAACCGCTCCTCGCCGTAGTCGGTGTGTGCGTCCAGAGCAGTGAGCATTTGGCCGTCGAAGATGGCTGAAGCTTCCTCGAAACTGATGCCGTGTTTCTTTCGATTGCTTCGGTCCTTCTCCGTATCCCACTCGAAACGCGCATCCATCGAACCGGACCATGTCATGAGTATATACCTTCTGTGTATACAACTAAGAGCAGGCCTAGAGTGAATAGCGCCAGCCGCCGTCGGGGCTGATGACTTCGCCGGTGAGATGCCGCGACCCATCCCCGAGCAAGAACAGCGACAGCTCAGCCACCCCCTCCACATCAAGGATCCCACCGGTCAAGGCCTGGCGCTCTTCGAGGTACTTCCTAACGACGGGATCGGCCTGGGCTCGTGCTGTGAGGGGAGTTTTGACGACTGCCGGAGCAATAGCGTTCACCCGGATCTTGTCGCGCGCGTAGTGAGCCGCCATGGTCCGTGTCAGCCCAATGATCGCCGCTTTGCTAGTGGCATAGGCGTGAGTCTCGAAGTGGAAGGCCGCCGGCGCCACGGCCTGGATGCTCGACATGTTCAGCACGACGCCACGTTGCCCGGTTTCGGGGAGTGGGTCCTGGTCGAGCATCGCCGCGACGGTCGCGCGGGTCAGCAGGAATAAGCTGCGAACGTTGGCCTGCATCGAGAGATCCCAGGCTTCGACGCTGCACTTGTGGATGGGGCCGTCACCCATCTTGCGGGCGCTGATTCCGGCGACGTTGTAGAGGGCGTCGATGCGTCCAAAGCGCTTGAGGCAGGCTTCGACCGTTCGCTCTGAGGTTTCCGGCTCGGCTAGGTCTCCGGTTGTGAATGCGCTCTCGCCGCCGGCGGATTCGATTTCGTCGGCGAGGGTTTGGCAGCGCTCCTCGTTGCGGCTGACGAAGAACACCTTTGCACCCCGCGAGGCCCCAAGCTTGGCCGTCTCGGCGGCGATTCCGCGGGAGCCGCTAATGAGCAGAACGCGGTTGGTCATCGTACTGTTGTAGCCTGCCGGAGCATGCATCGCAGACGTGGCGTACGGCTATGCCGTGCCGCCTTGCGCTTGTAGCGCAAGGTCTCCTTGAAACCTTGCGCTACAAGCGCAAGGCGGCACGGCATAGCCGTACGCCACGTCAGTTTCTTCACGGGGAGGGTTCCGGCGCTGTTGGGCGGAACGTTGGCGGTTTACGGTGATGGGTAGCCTGCTCGTAGGCGTAGGCCAGGGCGATCAGCTTCGGCTCGCTCATCGCGGGGCCGAACAGCGACAGGCCGACGGGAAGCCCGCCAATCCGCCCCGCGGGAACGGTGATATGGGGGTAGCCCGCGCGCGCGGCTAGGCTGGCCGAGCCGAACGACGAGCTATCGCCCTTGACCAGGTCGGTCTTCCAGGCCGGGCCGGTGCTGGGGGCGACGATCGCGTCGAGCCCGTATTCTTCGACTGGGTCGTCGATGCCGGTTTTCGCGACACGCTGGGTCAGCTCGAAGGCCTCCAGATACGCCGCGTCGGTCAGAGGCCCCTTCGCCTCGGCCTGTTCGAAAAGCTCCTGGCCGAAGTGCGCCAGCTCGCGATCGCTGTTGAGCTCGTTGAACTCGATGGCCTCGCGCAGGCTGTTGATCGCCGTCCCTGGACGAGCGGCGAGGTATTTGTTGAGCCCGTCTTTGAATTCGTAGAGCAGCACCTCGAGCGGCGCCCGCCGGAAATTCTTCGCAGTGGGGATGGCCCCTAGCTCGATCAGCTCGGCCCCGGCTTGTCGCATCACATCCAGCGCGGATTCGATCAGCGAGTCGACTTCTTCGAGATAGCCGAACATCCCCCGAGCGACTCCAACGCGCGCTCCCGACAGCACTCCCGCATCCAGGAATTGCGAGTAGTCCGTGGGCGGCGCCAGGGCCGACAGCAGGATGGCCGCGTCAGCCACCGTGCGCGCCATCGGTCCGGCCGTATCTTGGGAGTGCGAGATCGGAATGATTCCCGCCTGGGGGACGAGTCCAACGGTTGGCTTGATCCCAACAATGCCGTTGATCGACGACGGACAGATGATCGAGCCGCTGGTCTCGGTCCCGATCGCGACGGCGCAAAGATCCGCCGCAACGGCCGCTCCCGAGCCCGAGCTCGAGCCGCAAGTGTTGTGGTCGAGCGCGTAGGGGTTACGGGTCAACCCGCCGCGGGCGCTCCAGCCGCTGGTGGAGTTTGACGACCTGAAATTCGCCCATTCGCTTAGGTTGGTCTTGCCAAGGATTACCGCCCCGGCCCTGCGCAACCGTGCGGCGACAGCGGAGTCCCGCGGCGCTGGAGCTCCAACCAGCGCTAGTGATCCGGCGGTGGTCTGCATGCGGTCGCCGGTGTCGATGTTGTCCTTGATGAGGATGGGGACGCCATGCAGAGGACCGCGGGGTCCCTTCGATCGCCGCTCTTGGTCAAGCTCGTCCGCAATGGCCAAGGCGTCCGGGTTAACCTCGATCACGGAGTTTAGGCTAGGCCCGGATCGATCAATCTCCTCAATGCGCTCGAGGTAGCGCTCGACCTGAGCTCGCGCCGTCTCACCGTCGAGTTGGGCGGCGGGCTGTTCCACGGGGCCTTGCCAAGCGCAGCCAACTCCCCCGGCGGCGCTAAGTTGTACAAACGTTCGACGAGACCACAAGCGTATCACTGCGAGTAATTGTACCGCCGCTGTATTTCTCATCTAAACACTTCGAAATAAACAAAAAATTGTCGCGTAAATAAAACCACAATTAGTAAGAAATACTGAGATTTACATGAGACAATAGTACCGGTACGAATTGATCGGCCGTCTAGGCCCTTTTGAAAAACCATGATCTTCCTCCGCGGGGCGAAACAGCTCGTCACCATGCGCGGACCGGCGCCTCGACGCGGCGCTGAGTTGCTGGATTTAGGGGTAATCCAGGATGGTTCGGTCCTGATCGACGGGGGCCGGATCGATGAGGTGGGCTCCACCCGCAGGATCGAGAATCTTGCCAAGGCCCGCGGGGCGAAGTTAATCGACGTCAGCGGGAAGGTGGTTCTCCCCAGGGTTCGTCGACTCGTATACGCGCTTGATCTTCGGCGCTCCTCGGCTTGAAGAGTTCGAAGCCCAGGCTTCGGGAGTGCGGCGGGCAGAGGCAGGGGAGGCCGCCTTGCGCGGGAAATCATCGAATGCCTTGCGGGCGCAGGCGCGGCGCTGGGCCTACTCCTCCGCGTCCTATGGGGCGACGACGGCCGAGATCCGTTCCGGTCATGAAAGCTCATGGGAAGTTGAAGCGAAGGGACTGAGGGCGGCCCAAGCCCTGAACGGAGACCCCTTGGAAATCGGCGTTTCGCTGATTGTGGGCGCCGCGCTGGCGGGGCGGGGCGATGAAGAGATCGCCAGTGCTCTCGGTCACCTCTCCCGCCGGAAACTGGCTTACGCCTGCGAAGTAGACTTTGGAGCCCTTTCACCCAGCAGGGCGAAGGCGGCTCTGGAGGCGGCCAAGGATTTGGGGCTCGAACGTAAAGTGTGGGCGATGGCGCCGGGTGCGGTCGAGTTGGCGGTCAGCTCCGGCGCACTGAGCGCGGACGGGCTGCGCGGGATCACCGGGGTTGAGATCGATCGGCTGGCGTCTTCCGATACTATTGCCACTCTCCTGCCCGGACTCACCTACCACGCGGGCCTGGCTCCTCCCCCCGCACGCCAGCTCGTTGATCGCGGTGCTGTGGTCGCGATCGCCAGTGGTTTCGGTCCGGAGTGCCCGACGCTGAGCATGCCGCTGACGGTGGCCGCCGCCTGCCGGAGCCTGCACTTGACGCCCGAGGAAGCGCTGGCTTGCGCGACGATCAACGCAGCGGCCGCGGTTGGGCGCGCGGGTGAGATCGGGTCCCTCGAACCGGGCAAACAGGCCGACATCGCTGTATTCGACGTGAGCGACTACCGCGAGATCCCTTACTATTTGGGTGTGAACCTTTGTTCGCTCACGCTGAAACGCGGCCAAGTGATTTACCGGGCAGGGGCGCTGCCGCCGGTTCCGAAAAAAGTTCCGAGCCGTCACATTCGCCGCCGTGGTCCCATTGCGGCTTGATGGAACGCCGGGGATTGAGCCCCGAGCCGGCGGCTCGAGGTGGCGGCGCCAAACCGAGCGATCGATGTGACAACCCAACGTCAACCGGTGACACGAGCGACGGCCCCCCGAGCCACCGGCTCGGGGCTCAATCAAAACAAGACTGGGTCGAATGTGTCCCGAATTTCTCCGAAGGGCGAAACCCAAAAACGCTCGACGCCATTGAGACGGCCATCCGCGGAGCCGGCGTGTTGCTGCTCGACCGAACGAGCGATGCCGATCACAACCGGTCGGTGTTTACGTTCGTAGGTCCGCCGGCCGCCGTCGGCGAGGCTGTGGTCGCGGCGGCGGCAGTCGCGGTCGAGCGGATAGACCTGAGGATGCACTCGGGCGTCCATCCCAGGCTCGGGGCGCTCGACGTGGCGCCGCTGATCCCGCTGGGCGACGGGCGCTGGGAGCCTTGCTTGACGCTGGCGAAAAAAGTTGGGGCTAGCCTGTGGAACCAGTTGAGCCTGCCTGTGTACTTCTACGGGCGGGCGGCCGCATCACCACACCGCGAACGACTCGAATCGGTTCGCCGCGGCGGTTTCGAGAATGCCGAAATGGCGCCGGACCTAGGCGGGCCCAAACTGCACCCTTCGGCCGGAGCCGTCGCGGTAGGGGTCCGCCAGTTTCTGATCGCCTACAACGTCAACCTGAAGACCTCTGACCTCAGCATCGCCAAGCGAATCGCGCGGTCGGTTCGCGAGTCATCAGGTGGGTTGCCCGCTGTGAAAGCCCTCGGGCTCGCGCTCGAGACCAAGGGCGTCACGCAGATTTCGATGAACTTGGCGGACTTCGAACGCACTCCCATCCACGTTGCGTTTGAACGTGTGCGGCGCGAAGCTGGTTCGCTGGGAGTCGAAGTGGCGGGCGCGGAAATGATCGGCCTTGCGCCGCGGCGGGCGTGGGAGCTGTCCCGAGGTCGTGATGTGGGGCTGAGCGGGCGTGAGAGCTTCATTCTCGAAGACCGAATTGCCGCCCGATGTGAGTCGTGATGGAGTGCAACAACTGTGGCGCGCCAATGCGCCTTGCCGACGCCGGAGCCTATCTATACTGTGAATACTGCTCGAGCCTACGGTTCGTTAGCGAGACCGATGAGGGCGTGGTTTCGAGCGGCGTGGGGGCCGGGGAGGACTGTCCGATCTGCACTGTGGAGCTAGAGGCGGCGTCGGTGGAGGGACAGGACATTGCCTACTGCGTGCTGTGTCGAGGGATTCTGCTCAAGTCGGCCGTCTTTCGTCGAATCATCGACGCGAGGCTCAAGCGAGGATGTGCTCGTGAGGTGGCGGCGCGACCGGCCGCCGACGACGCCGTGCCGCGACATGACTGTCCGCGCTGTGGCGTTGAGATGTCACGTCATCCCTACTACGGCCCGGGCGACGCGGTGATTGACTGCTGCGGGGAATGTTTCCTACTGTGGCTGGACCACCCCGAGCTGACGGTGATCGTGAAAGCGCACCAACGCGAAAGTAGGCCCTAGGCCCAACACTGTCGAGTCAGGCGTCGAGACCGCGACCCGGAGCCGCGACTATAAGGGGCCGTGAAGAAAACCTATTGTCGCGTCGGCGCGCGGGAGCGCCAAGCGCACGCCAAGCTCAGCGCTGCCGAACGCCGCCCCTGCCGAAACCGCAACTTCTGCGCCTCGACTCCTGATTGACCGCCTGAGCGGCCCGGAAACGGTCGTTTCGGGCCGTTTCCCGGCCCTTTTCGCCCCCCGAACCGCCGCTACGCCGCCGCTTGCGCCGCCAGCCCGCACTCCGGCCCACGACGCCAGACCAGCCGGATCCAAGCCGCAATGTTGTACGCCAAAACCCCCCACAAAAGCTCCGATCGCGCCTTCCGCAGCCCTCGTACTCGAAACTTGCGCACCCCCAATCGCTCTTTCAACCAGGCGTTCGGAAACTCCGCCGTCTCGGACCGCTTGCGATACGCCGCCCGCCCACGCTCGCTCTCCATCCAGCGCCGATGTTTCGCCATCACCGCGTTCTCTTCGCTGCGGCTCAACGTTCGATGACCGCTCTTGGGGCAGCACTTGTGTCGCTGTGCGCATTCGCGACAATCAGATGCTTTTGCCTGATACTGCCGATATTTGCGCTTCCGCTTCAGCGACGATCGCTGATACGTCAAGGTCCGCTGGGCCGGACACAGAAACGTGTCCGTCGCCTCGTCGTAGATGAAAAACTTCGGCGCGTAGCGCGGCCCAATTCCCGCCGCTTTCAACGCCGCCTTCGAGCCCTTGTCCGGCGCCGGCGCCGGCGTCGCGTATTCGATTTCAGCGGCTGCCAGCGCCTCGATGTTGGCCTGGTTGGCGTAGCCCCCGTCCGCTAACACTTGCTTCGGGGTTCGCTCGAAGCGCCCTTCCACATCGTCCAGCGTCGGGGTCAGCTGGCCCGCATCGGAGGCGTTGTTGGTCAACTCCACGCCGACCACGATCTTCTCTTTGGCTTCGGTCGCCAGCTGCGCGTTGTAGCCGAGTCCCCAACCGCCGTTGGATTCGTGTTGCGGGCGCGCTTCCGGCTCGCTCTCGCTCACCCGCGCCTGGCGTCGTTGCTCTTCGTCGCGCTTGCCCGCTTCGACCTTGGGCAGTTCCTCCAGCGCCTGCTCCATCCGCTCGACTCGCTCCCGCAAGGTCCGCTTACGCGCCGCCTGACGCCGCCGATTCGAACCCTCGTCGTCGGCTTCTTCCGAGAGTTGACGCACCGCTTCGCGCGCTTGTTCGAGATGCCGCTCGAGCGTCGGACGCCTGCGTTGCGACCCGCCCGAGGCTTGCGCCCGGATCCGCGTGCCGTCGACGGCCACCTGCTCGAGATCCACCAGCCCCTCTTGACTCAGCAGCGCCAATACCTGTGTCAACAAGTTCTCGAGAGCTTTTGAGTGGAATACCCGAAAATCCGAAAGAGTGTGATGATTGACGACCGCCATGCCGCACAACCACTCCAACTCCGGCCGATAGCGGCTTTGACGCGCGATCTCACGCGCCGAGCTCATCCTTTCCGAATACGCCCAGATCCAGATCGCGACCAGCAACCGCGGATCCCATGCCGGCCGCCCGGCGGACTCCTTGCGGGTTTCCAGATGAGCAGCGAAGCCGGACAGGTCGAGCATGCCGCTCAGCTCCCAGATGGCGCGCACCAGATGGTCGGCCGGCACGAGCCGTTCGACGTCGATCGCGGCATAGGTGAATTGGTCGCGATTGGGCTGTCGCAGCTGCAGTTGGTCAACGGGCACGGCTTGGCGCGGCTTGGCGGGGCGTTGCTCGAGCTCGACTAAGACCTGTTGTTCGCCCATATAATAAGGGCGTTGGACGCCGCCGCCAAGTTATCCGAACATTCGTTTGCCCTCATGTTTTATCCCATTTTGATCCACTCGCGCCATTCCGAACCGCCCCAGGGGAGCTTCGGCGGCCACGACGGGTTTATTTCACAGCCCCTCAGCGGGCGGTTGCTTGAGAATGGGAGCAAATTGCGATTCCTCAAGCAACCGGTCCCTGACCTGGACGAGCCGGAACCCAAAGGTCAAAGGTTCGCGCCTTTTCCGAGCACCCTGCGTGAGGTGAGCGGGGTGTATTATTCTTACTTTCGCGGCCGTCGCCCGGGTTGTGGGAAGACACCCCGCTCACGCAGGGTGCTCGGAATTCCTGCCGGATTTGTGCAGGAATCGTTTACAAAGGTACTTGCGGTCTCGGGCTCCGGGTCCATCCGCCTGGCATGGCGTTGCCTAAGTCGACAGTATTGGCCCTAGGCCCGAAAGTACGGCTTCAGGGCCTCGAGGTTGAAGTCGATCTCGGCCTTCTGCGCCGCGTTGTAGGTGTACTCGCCGCGCCTGAAAATCGTAGTCTTGAACAGGCCGCGTTTCTTGAACACATAGTTCCTCGTACCGGGGATCTGTTGGTCGAGGTTGATCATCAACAGGAGCTTCGAAAACACCTCGCGAATCTTCTCGCGGTCGTTCTTCTTGTGCAGTTCCCATAGCAGGGCGTAGATATCCGAGAACATCGCCCCCGGCATGGTGCCGTCGAAGCCAAGCCGCATCTCGTAAGTCCAACCTTTGCCGGCCGCGCCGCTGAAAACGGCCTTGATCACCTCAGGTCGGTGCTTGGCCATCGCCGACAGCCTCTCGATCACGGGTTTGAGCTCTTCTTTGACGTACCCAAAGTTGGGATACTTCCGCGCCAAGTCGATGATGAACTCGACGCTGGGCTCGATGTCAGGCGCGCCGCCGGTCGTCTGGATGAAGACGGGGCGCTTGGCCAACTCGCACAAAGACGAGTAGTAGCTGCGGTAATCCTCGATCGATTTCGCCTTCTTAGGCGGCATCGCGATCAGGGCGTCCGGCCCGAGCGACTCGGCGTGTCGCGCAAAGCTCATCATCTGGTTCTCGGTCTCGGCTTGAACGCCGAGGACCAAGGCGGGCTTCTTGCCCTTCGCGGCTTTGGCGAGAACTTCCATGCCGCGCATCCGTTCGTCTTCCTTTAGGTAGGCGTACTCGCTGGCCATCTGCGGCCAGACCATGCCTTGCACGCCGCACTTGTCAAGGAATTCGACCTCCCCCGCAAGGTCTTCGTAGTCGATCTGCTTGGCCTCTGTATAAGGCGTCGCCATGATGATGAACGCCCCTTCCATGGGCTTCTTCGAAGCCGCCGGTGTCGCCACGCTGCCGAAGGCTGCGGACGCCCCTAAAGCTGCAATCCATTCACGACGGGTGTACGAACCGTTCATGGCCGCGCATTATAGACGAAAATGAATCGATGGCCGAGGTTTCTCAAAACGACTCGCTGGCGCTTTCGGTCGAGACGGCGCGCGGCAAGGGAGTGCTGCATGAGCTCACGGGTGTGATCTTGCGTCATGGCGGCGATATCACCGCGGTCGCGATCCTAGACGTAGGGCTCGAAGTCGAGACGGTGGCGTTCGAGATTCACGAAGTCGGCCACCATGATGAATTGATTGCTGACCTGAAGTCGATTGACTTCGTGCGCGAAGTCTCCGAGAGCCGCACCTTGAAACGCATCTTCGGCAAGCGACTGATCATCATGGGCGGCGGCGCGCAAGTCGGCCAAGTCGCGATTGGCGCGGTAGCCGAGGCGGATCGGCATAACCTTCGGGGCGAGCGAATCTCGGTCGACACGATCCCGCTGATTGGCGAAGAGGCCCTTGCGGAAGCCGTTCGGGCGACCGCTCGCTTGCCGCGGGCTCGCGCCGTGGTTCTGGCCGGTGCGCTGATGGGCGGGGACATCGAGAGCGCTGTCCGCGAGGTCCGTGAGAAGGGCCTGTTGGTGATCTCGCTGAATATGGCGGGGTCGGCGCCCGAGGCGGCTGATCTCGTTGTGACGGATCCGGTGCAGGCGGGCGTGATGGCGGTGATGGCGATTTCCGACACGGCGCAGTTCGACCCGAGTCGATTGAAGAAGCGGGTGTTTTAATGCACTCGAACGACTACTAAGGTCTTGCAAACGACGTCTGCTGTTCGAACACGTCGACCGGCTTCCACATGCGTTTCTCTTTGTACTCGCGGTACTTCGCCGGGTCGGCATCCGGGTTCGGAGTCGGCATTTGGGCGCCGACGGACTTGCGCCAGTCGTGCAATTTGGCTTGCAACTCCCGGGCCTTGTCAGACATCGACTCGGCCAGGTCGCGCGTCTCTGAGATGTCTTCGCGCAGGTCGTATAGCTCCAAGTGGCCGTCCTCGTAAAACTCGAGTAACTTGAACGGCCCCTCGCGGATGGCCCCATAAGGCGTGCAAGTCTCGACCGGCGTGTGGGCGTTGTAGTGCGGGTAATGCCAATAAATGGGGCCGCGTTCGAACCCCGGCTCGCCGGTCAGGGCAGGGACCAGGCTCTTGCCGTCGACCTTCGCCGGAGAGTCTACGCCCGCTACTTCGAGTAGGGTCGGGAACAGATCCACGCTCATCGCGGGTTCGTCGATCACTGCGGGAGCCTTGCCCGGCTCTCGACCCCGTGAGCCTGCGAGCTCGACCTGTTTTCGGTTGAGACGACTCGTAAACTTGCGATGTGCCGACTCTAATCGGCGTGAACCGGACGAAGAATAATGTCGACGCTGTTCCTCGCGAGGATCGAGGCTCCTTTAGGGGCCTCTACATTTTGGAGGTAGACCCCAAGGTCCCCCTTGGTGCGCAGGGCGGCTAAGTAGGCGCTGCGGATACTTGGCCCCATGGCGGCGAAAACCGGCAAAAATCGGTGTTTTCCCGTGGCGCCGGGAGAGGGGTGGGTCCCCAATTCTAGGTTAAGGCATGGGGGCTAGGGTTTCAGGTGGGGGCGGCCCTAAGTGATTGAAATGACTTGAGAAAACTGGTTGAGACATGGTGTGACGGGGTACGGAGCCGGCGTCGTGACGTTGGACGCTTGGACCAGACCCAAGCGGTCGACTGCTGCAAGAACGATATTCTAGCCCACGGCTTCAGCGTGCGCCGAACTGGCGCGAACACCCTGTGGGGTGAAAGGCCCCGCCGATGAAGATGTCGGTCGACATCGAAGCTGACGAGTGGCGAAGGCCGGTAACGGTCGAGCCGAAGCCTCGTGACAAAGTCCGGCTTGGCCGGGCGAGCAAGCCGTTAGGCCGTAACGCGCAGTATGCCCGAGCAGGCCTCGAAAGTGAAATCGCGGACGCCGACCCGACGCTGAAGTGGGGAAGGCCGCGCAAACCGGGAAGCGACCGACGCCTGCACCGGTTTGGTTCGCCGGGGTAGTAGGCGCGGCATGACGGTAAAGGGAGTTCGTAGTCAAAGGCGGGAGGCCCCGGCGGGTGGAGTTCGCAACTCTAACGTCGTCTATAAGGACGGCGGCCTGGATGGGGAGTCGGACAGGGCCATAGTAGTGAGGAAGCGGAGTAATGTCCGTGGAGCGAGGGGCCCTGCCTTCCGGCATGCTTGTTAACGAGTAAGAGGACGAGGTGATTGGCTATGAGTCTGGCAACGCCTGATAAGATCCGGAAGCTCCAGCGCAAGCTCTATCTCAAAGCGAAGCAGGAACCTACGTTTCGCTTCTATCAGCTCTATGATAAGATTTGGCGCGACGACATTCTCGCCCATGCTTACCGGTTGGCGAAAGCTAATAAGGGTAAGCCGGGAGTGGATGGTGAAACTTTCGAACAAATCGAGTCGGCGGGCCGAGAGGAGTGGTTACGAGGACTGCAAGAAGAACTTCGTATGAAGACGTATCGGCCACAGCCCGTGCGGCGAGCAATGATCTCGAAGCAAGACGGCGGCGAGCGTCCGCTCGGGATTCCGACCATTCGGGACCGTGTCGCGCAAACCGCCGCCAAGCTGGTTGTGGAGCCGATCTTCGAAGCGGACTTCGATCCGGAAGCCTATGGTTACCGGCCGAAACGGAGCGCGCAGGACGCGATCCAGAGAGTTCACCAGCTGTTGTGTCAAGGCTACGCCGATGTAGTCGACGCCGATTTGTCCAAGTACTTCGATACGATTCCGCACGCCGAGCTGATGCAATGCGTGGCGCGGCGTATTTCAGACCGCTGGGTCCTTAAGCTCGTGAAGATGTGGCTTGGGGCCCCAGTGGAAGAGCGGGATGATGACGGGAAACGACGGATGACGGGTGGCAAGAGGACGAAATGCGGCACGCCACAAGGCGGAGTTGTGAGTCCTTTGTTAGCTAATCTGTATATGAACCGTTATTTGAAGTATTGGCGGCAACAAGGGAAGGGAAGCGAGTTACGAGCCGTGGTGGTCAACTATGCCGACGACTTTGTCATCCTTAGCCGCGGTTGCGCGGCCGAGGCGATGAAGTGGACGGAGCAAGTGATGACGCGGATCGGGCTTACCCTGAACCCGGTGAAGACGAAGTTAGTTCATGCCAAGACCGAGAGCTTTGACTTTCTCGGATATACGTTCGGCCCGCATCGATTTCGTAAGGACGGCCATTGGTATCTGGGGGCGAGTCCGTCTAAGAAGAGCGTCAAGCGGCTTAAGCAGAAAGTGCGTGAGCAGCTGTGGCCGAGCAATGTGGACCCCTGGGAAGAGGTGCGCGACCGGCTGAACCGCACGTTGCGGGGCTGGACAAACTACTTTTCTTACGGGACGCGCATGCCGGCCTATCGCGCCGTGGACAACTTTGTCTACGAGCGAGTGCGAGGATTCTTGCGGAGGCGGCACAAAGTACAATCGCGAGGTACGCGCCGGTTTTCCGGCGTGGTTGTATTTGGCGCGAGGGGCGTTTTGCGTCTGCGCCAGGTGCAACTGGGGCCGCCATCTGCGACAGCGATGAGGTGAAGTCGGCCGGAGAGCCGGATGCGGGAAATCCGCACGTCCGGTTCGATGAGCGGGGACGGGAAACGGAGTCAAGGCGGAGACTGAGGCACTGGCGCAAGCGAAAGCAGCCAGCAACGGCTACTCCCTCCGGCTAAAGCCACCGCGCCCGTCCTCGACTCTACCGTGGGACTGGAGTTTCTACATTTGCGGACGGGGGAGGGCCATGGTTGAGGTAGGTCGGTAGATGGTTATTGACATACCGATAGGATTGAGCTATTCTGTTCTTGGCCCCGCTCGGCGCCGCTGCCTATGCCCGACGATCTCCGCGATACTCTTCTGGAAACCCTAGAATCAGCCCTCGATGCTCAGCTGCGCGCCGTTCGTCGGCTGCGATCGAAACCCCCTCCCCGGCCCAAGCGCCCTTCGCCTCAAGGTATGCCTCAGGTCGATATGGCCCATGACATACTCGCCGGAGCCGAGCGTCCGCTGCATATCGCGGAGTTGATCGAGGGCATTCAGGCCAGGTTTTCCCGTGCGGTTGACCGCGAAAGCCTCGTCTCGGCGCTGTCGAAGAAGATCGCTCGCGGCGACCGTTTTGTGCGCACCGCGAAGAACACTTTCGCGCTGCGTAGCCCGGATTAGCTACGCGGCCCGGATTAGCTGTCCCCTGGAGGTTCCCATGCTGCTTCCTCAGTTCCTGTCGATCAGCGCTGATTGGAGGCGCGCCTTTCCCCAGCAACGCACGCATCGACGCGCGGTGCGCCAAGGCCTGGGAGGCCTGGTTTGCCTGGGCCGCCGCACGCTTTCGCGCATTATTTGGACCAACGGCGGCGAGCAAAACAGCTGGAGCGCGGACTATTTTTTGCACGAGCGCTGCAAGTGGCGTCCGCAAGAGTTGTTCGCGCCGGTGTGGAAGCGCGCCTTGGGGTTTTGCCGCTCACGGTTGGTGGGCGTGGCGATCGACGACACGCGCTTGCGCAAGACGGGGCGTAGGATCAAGCAGGCGTTTTATCAACACGATCCGCTCTCGCCGCCGTTTCACGCGAACTTGATGCTGGGGTTGCGCTACTTGCAAGCGTCGTTGTTGGTTCCCTTCGATCGCGGCGGCAAGACCGGCGCGCGGGCCTTGCCGGTGCGTTTTGAATGTGCGCCGGTTCCCAAGCGTCCCGGCAAACGCGCCGGCGACGCCGAGCGAGAGCAGTACGAACAAGCGCGCAAGCGCTGTCGCATCTCGCAACGTTTAGTCGACATGATGGCGCCGCTGCGGGCTGCGCTGGATGCCGCCGGCGGGATCGCCAAGAAGATGGTGTTGTCGCTTGACGGCAGTTTCAGCAACCGCACCGTTTTCCTGGCGCCGCGCGATCGCACCGAGCTCATCGCTCGCACGCGCCTGGACGCTGTGCTGTGCAAAGCCGCGCCGACCGGCTCGCGACGCTTCTATGGGGTCGAAAAGTTCCGCCCCGAACAGGTGCGCCGCGACGAGACGATCGTCTGGAAAACGACCAAGCCATTCTACGGCGGCAAGCGCCGCAAGATCCGTTATAAAGAGGTCAACGAGGTGTACTGGCAGGGCGGGGCGCGGCGCACGCCGTTGCGTTTGTTGGTGGTCGCGCCGACCCCCTATAGCAAGCGCCTTTCGAGCAAGATGTACTACCGCCAGCCGGCGTATCTACTCACGACGGACCTCGCCAGCCAGGCGCGCGAGCTGTTGCAGATCTATTTCGACCGTTGGCAGATCGAGGTGAACCACCGCGAAGAGAAGGACACGTTGGGCGTGGGACAGGCGCAGTTATGGAGCGAGACGGCGGTCCCGAAGCAACCGGTATTGGCGGTGGCGGCGTACAGCGCTTTGCTGCTGGCGTCGTTGCTGGCGTATGGTCCGGGGCGCGGAGAGGCCTATGCGCCGCTGCCGAAATGGAGGGAAAAGGCAAAGAGGCCTTCTTGTCTGGATCTGGTGGCGCTGTTGCGGAAAGAAATGGTCGAAAACCCCGATTTGCTGGCTCCGCTGGGGCTCAAACCCTCCTGGCAGGCCTTCGGCGCCGCCGCTGACGGGTAAAATATGTAGAAACTCCAGGGGCCGGCTACGCTGGCCTCTCGGGGTCTTTGAGCCAGCTCTCGCTACTTTTGGCGGCGTGCGAGAACCATTCCCAAGAACGCGGCATCAGGGCGATCGGAAAATCCGCCGCCATTCGGGCCCAGTTCATGTCTCGTAGCGCCCAACGGCTGACCTGACGCCGGCAGGCCGCCTTCTGCGCCGGCGTGAGCGGCCCCCCCCCGCTACAGCCCTGCGATACTCGCTAAAGATGCGCCAATGGGGCAGGACGCGTTTGCCGGCCTGCGCGGGGTCGAACCAAGCCACTCGCATGTGGTGCGCCGGGTTCGCGCGCACGCTGCGATCCTGATGGTCGCGGTTGAAGAAGAGCAACTCGGGAAGAATCACGTAGCGTCCGCGGAGCCCAATCTCGGCGCGTAGGATTCGGTCGGAGGCGACGTAACGGTCGAGCAGGCGGGTCTGGCGAAAGACGTCCATGCGGAACAGGCCAAAGACCTCGTAGCACCAGCGGTCGTAGCGCAGCAGGTCGCCGAATCGTTCGACTGGGTCCGGGGAGGAGGCGTACTCCGCGGGGTAGCGGAGCTCGGTTAGCGGGTCGCCGGTGTCGTCGATGATTTGGACGTCGGAATGGCAGCCGGCCACTGTTGGGTCGTCACTTAGGACCGCGACGCATTTCGCCAAATAGCTCGGGGCCAAGACATCGTCATGCGCGGCCCAGCGAAAGAACTCTCCCTGGGCCAGCTCCACGCTCAGATTGAAATTCCTCGAGGCGCCGAGGTTCGCCTCATTGCGGTGATAGCGAACGCGCGAGTCGGCGGCCTCGTATCCGCGGCAAATCCCCTCGGTCGCGTCGGTCGAGGCGTTGTCGCAGATGATTAGCTCGAAGTCCGCGTACGTCTGGCCGAGGATGGAATCGATCGCCAGGCGCAAGAAGCGCTCGCCGTTGTAGACGGGCAAACCGATGCTGACTGGTACGCGAGGTTTCATCGGCGTCGATAGCGGATCATGACTGGGCTCTTTGGCCGATTGGGATGCGGGCCCGCCAACGGCTCTGGTTCCCCATCTGCCAACTCCAGCCCGAAGCGGCTTAGTAGCGTGCCCAAGGCGAGCTTGATCTCGAGTTTGGCGAACTGCTCGCCGATGCAGCGGCGATGACGGCCTCCGAAGCCGATCAGTGCGTAAGGTTGACGATGCTCCTCGCGGCCAGGCCCGAAGCGAGTGGGGTCAAAGCTGTCAGGGTCGCTGAAGACTTTCGGATCTCGCTGGGCGACGGCGGGCGAAATTAGCGTCTGCCAGCCCTTCTCGACGCGAAATCCGTCAATCTCGTACGGCTCGACCGTCAGGCTCCCAATCACCAGAACGGGCGGGCGCAGCCGCTCAGCCTCCAGCACTGTCCACTCGACAGCCGGAACGTTGGACATATCGTCGGCAGAGAGGCCTCGGGTTTGCTCGCGGAGTTCGCCGAGCCAGGCCTGATTCTGGAGCGCCAGCACGATCGCCCAGGACAGTTGACCCCACATCGTGGCGTGCCCGCCCCAAATCAGCCCTAAGGCCAGGTCGCAGATGTCTTCGTCCGTGAACGCCCGCCCGTCGGGCGGCGTCGTTTCGAGCAGCGTTCGGAGGTTATTATGGGAGGCGGGCGCTCGGCCTTGACGGCGGCCCTCCAGCGCCGGCGCAATGAGCTCGTGAAGTCGGCTGCGCGCCTGAGCTTTGCTCATGCTGGGGAATAGGGCGCGAATCCTTCGCAAGATGTGGTGGGAGTCGCCTTTTGTCAGCACGCCGATCAAGGAACGGATCTCCTCCGTGTGCGGCAGCAGGTCGGCGCCGAGCAGCGTTCGGACGCCAATCCTGAACGTCAAATTGCCGATCGCCTCAGTTAGCTCGAACTCGCCATCCGACCCCAGCAAGCTGAGCCATGTTTCGACTTCCTCGATGGCCGGGCGTGTTCGACTATATTCAAGGCGACGAAACGGTGTGGGAGCGCGAGCCGCTCCAGCGCCTGAGCGAAGACGGGCAACTGATGGCCTACCGCCACGAAGGGTTCTGGCAATGTATGGATACGGCTCGCGAGCGCGATGAGCTGGAGCAGCAGTGGCAGTCGGGCCGAGCGCCCTGGAAGGTGTGGGACTAACTTGACGCGCGTTCTCCTCAGCGGCAGCCAGGGGTACGTCGGCTCCGTGCTGGGTCCGGTTCTACGAGCCGCCGGCCACGAAGTCGTTGGCCTGGACTGCGACCTTTTTCGAACTTGCAGCTTCGGCGCGGAGCCGCCTCGGCCTACCCACTCGAGAAACGACATCCGCGACGTCAGGGCCGCGGACTTGGAGGGATTTACGGCCGTCATCCACTTGGCTGGCCTGTCGAACGACCCCCTCGGCGATCTGGATTCCGAGTTGACTGCCGAGATCAACGAGAGAGCGACGGTGGCTTTGGCTCAGGCTGCGCGCGAGGCCGGCGTCGAGCGATTCCTTTTCGCCTCCTCGTGCAGCAACTACGGGGCCGCGGGCGACGAGCTGGTGGACGAGGAGTCCGCACTTCGGCCGCAAACTCCCTACGCCGTCTCAAAAGTTCGCGCCGAAGAAGCGCTCGCGCGGCTTGCCGGCCCGTCCTTCAGTCCCGTGTCACTGCGTAGCGCCACCGCCTACGGCATGTCGCCGCGGATTCGCTTCGATTTAGTCGCCAACAATCTAACGGCCTGGGCCACCGCCACCGGGAAGGTCCGACTCAAGAGCGACGGCATGGCTTGGCGCCCGCTCGCGCACGTGGAAGACATGGCGCGCGCCTTCCTGGCCGTGCTCGAAGCCCCACGGGACGCTATCCACGCGGAGACCTTCAACGTTGGCCGAAGTGACGAGAATCTTCGCGTCCGAGATCTTGCGGGGATTGTAAACAAGGCGGTTCCGGGCTCATCGATCGAGTACGCCGAAGGGGCCGCGCGAGACGAGCGCTGCTACCGCGTGAGCTTCGACAAGATTCGTTCGCGAATCCCGGCCTTCCGGCCGCGCTGGACCGTGACGGAAGGCGTCCGCGAGCTGTACGACGGCTTGCTAGGGCGCGGGTTGACGGTCGACGACATCGAAGGACGCCGCTACAATCGCGTCAATCACGTCCGTTGGCGGATGGAGCGGGGAGACTTATCCTCGGATCTTCGATGGAAACGAACCGATGTCGGCGATCCAGTCGAAAGCGCGGCCTGACTCGATTTATCGCGTCGAAGCCGCCTGCCGCTCGTGCGGAGGTCGAGGGCTGACAGCGCTGCTCTCCCTCGGGGAAACACCGCTCGCGGATCGCCTCAGGACCGCGGCCGAGCTTTCGGATCCGGAGCCGTGTGCGCCGCTCGATCTCATTCTGTGCCGCAATTGCTCGCTGGTGCGCTGCACCATTGCGGTTCGTGCGGCTTCGTGTTCAACGCGGCGTTCGACTCCGGCTTGGTTCGCTACGGAGAAGGATACGAGGAAACTCAGGGCTACTCGGCGACGTTTCGAGAGTTTGAGCGTCGACAGGCCGAGCTGCTAATCGAGCGCCACAACCTTCGTGGCAAGCGGATCATCGAGATCGGCAGCGGCAAAGGGGACTTTCTGGCGTTGCTCTGCCGGCTGGGAGAAAACGAAGGCGTCGGCTACGATCCGTCGTTTGCGCCGGCCCGGCGTCCTGCTGATTCAGCCGGCGTCCGATACCTTGCGGAAAACTTCGCCGAACACAACGCCGACGGCGACGCCGACCTGATCTACTCCAAGATGACGCTTGAGCACGTCGCGGCTCCTGGACGTCTGCTGAAAGCGATCCGCGGCGCGATTCCAGCGGGGCGGAGTCCGGCAGTCGTCATCGAAGTTCCAAACTGGGAGCGCATCGCGTCCGAATGCGCCTTCTGGGACGTCTACTACGAACACCGCTCGTATTTCAGCGCCGATTCGCTCGCAGCCGCGATGAGCGCGCCGGCGATCACCTTCCGGCCGGAGTAGGTTTTCCACAGAAAATACGGCAATGGCGCGACGCCGTAAGGACCGCTGCCGAGAAAGGCCCAGTCGCACTATGGGGCGGCGGGTCGAAGGCGGTGTCTTTCTTGACCACGCTGGGTTTGACTCACGAGGTCGGCGCGGTGGTCGACATCAATCCTTACCGCCAAGGCGCCTATTTGGCCGGATCCGGGCATCTGATCTTCGCCCCGGAGGCGTTGGTCGAACTGCGGCCGGCAACCGTCTTCATCATGAATCCGGTCTACGAATCAGAGATTCGCAAAAGCCTCGATGCGATGAATGTCGAGGCCGAGACGACGGCCCTGAGCCCCGATATTTACATCGAGGTTCAACCACCGACCTAAAGGTCGGGGCTCAGGGTCATTGCTGTACGACTAAAGTCACGGTTGCGTTTGGAGAGCGGCTGAGCCCGTCGCTGACCGCCCACGCGAAACTGTCCGTGCCTGTGAAGCCTTGCTCGGGCGTGTAGAGGACGTCGTTGTCGGTTCCGTCGAGCGTGCCGTGTTCTGGGGGCTTGCGGATCGTCCAGAAGTGCGGCCCGGGCCCGTCGGGATCGGTGTAGCGCAGGTTGATCAGCTCTTCGCCCCCGGCTTGGACCCTGACGCGCTGGTGTTCAACCTGCGGCCGCGCGTTCTCGCCCGAGGCGTTCGCGTAGATCACGACCGCGGCCGTATTCGACTGCCACCCGTCCCCGACGGCACGCCAGCCGAAGCGGTCCTCACCGGTGAAGCCCGTGGCGGGGGTGTAGACACGGTCGGGGCCGACGCCGCTGACGCTCCCATGACTTGGGGGATTGACGATCTCAACGTCGTAAGTCGCCGGCGGATCGGCGTCCCACAAGGCAAGCTTGATTTCGACAGCCGCTCCCCGAAGCGAGCGCGCCCGGGCCGAAGCTGCCGACGGTGGAGACGGCTTCGGATCTTGAGCGATAACGCGGACGGCCCAGTCTTGCTCATCCGGCGCCGCTAGCGCGAGCTTTTGGCCCGAGATGCTTTGTTCGTCGAGGAAGCGGCCGGCGCGAGGGTCGTACCAGGCAACGTCATAGCTTCCCTCTGGCGCGTCGAGAGCCACTGCGCCCCTGCGGGTAGATACACGCCGTAGGCCGCGCCGGGCTTGGCCAGACAGAATCCGGACCCGTCGCTCAACAGCCAGTTTGCCGGGAACATTTCCTCAAACGGCATGGACTCGACGAATCGCCTCGCCGCGGCCAACTCTGCCCACAGCGGCTCGTGGACCGCGAAGCTGTCAGGGGCTTCCATGATCGGCTCCCACAATCCACGCGCCATATAGACCGCCCAAACGCTGCGGCGATCATCGGCCGGCCGGGCCTCATCGAAATTCACGACCAGCGGCCGCCGGCCGCGCGCCATGGAAGCTTCGGCCCAAGCGATCCCAAGCTCGTTCAGCCGCGCGGGGCTGGTCGGCCAGGTCTGGATGCTCGTCAGGTCTAGCTCGTCGGTGTCGACATATTTTGGGGTCGGCATGCGCACGTTGTGGATGGCGCGGGTGATCGTAGGGGTCGATCGACGCCAAGTGGATGGACGCGGTGGCGTAGGAGTAGCCGCCTCCAGGCTCGACCCAAAGCGTCTTAGTGGTCACGGCTTCGCCGCGGTTCTCCCCATCCTCGGCGCCGATTACGATCGGATCATACATGCCCTGCCAGCCGTCGGGACCGGCCGGGTGGAGGATGACCTCTCGGCCGTCGACGATGCCGGGGTTGTTGCCACGCACGCCCGCCGACATGGCCAGGAGCTGGCCGAGCTTGATGTCTTTCATCCGAGGGTCGCGCAAGGGGAATAGCTTCTCCGGGAAGTAGTCCCGCGTGAACACCTTCTGATCCAACCCGTCGGGAAACAATTCCGGCCGCTCCGCCATGAGGATTCCGATGGCGATCGAGGTGTAGGATTTGCCGACCGAAGCGTGGTTAGGGTTGGCGTCGCGGTGCGCCCGGCCGAAATATCGCTCGTATACGAGCCGGCCGCGGCGGGCGACCAGTAGGCCGCCGTTTTTCGTCGTGGCCTTGATGAATTCGAAGGCTTTGTCGAGCTCGGCTTGGTCGACGCCGTCGACACGCAAAGCCTCGGCGGCATTGGCCGGCCCCCGCCACCCGCCTTCCCGATCGGGCGGCGGGAAGTAGTCATCTACACCGGCGCAGGACGCTAGAAGAATCAAGAAAACCAATAACGCTCGCACGATCAAAATCTGTGGCTGCTTGATTCTACCCCCAGGGCACGGCAGCAGCGCAGACAATCATAGCCACGGGGGATTTATCCCTGGAACTCGGAAGCGCCGGCGCCTCCTCTGACACCCCTTTTCTGGACAATCCGCGCCCGTTGGGTGCGGATTGCATCGGTTCTCCACGATGCCGCCGAACGGGCCCTGTGGGGGCGAGCGGACCCCGCCGGGGTTTTGGAGGAGAGTGAGGGAATCGAACCCCCGCGTGCGTCTTCGGCACGTCACCGGTTTTCGAAACCGGAGCCTTCCCGCTCGGCCAACTCTCCAAATTTGGCGGAAGGAGGAGGAATCGAACTTCCGTGGGTTTCTCAACCCAGCCTTGCCTTAGCAGGGCAGCGCCTTACCGCTCGGCCATCCTTCCGTCGAGCTGGAGCCCCCTGGGTGGAATCGAACCAGCGGCGATCCCCAACATTCAGCACCACCGAGCAGCGAGTTTACAGCCCGCTTCCGCGCCATGCGGTACGACCCAAATCAAAGCTTGGTACCCCGCCCAGGAGTCGAACCTGGAACAACCGGTTTCTAAGACCGGGGCGTATGCCAATTCCGCCAGCGGG
The DNA here is from genome assembly GCA_965247515.1 of Bryobacterales bacterium. Classification (GTDB taxonomy): domain Bacteria; phylum Acidobacteriota; class Terriglobia; order Bryobacterales; family UBA6623. The sequence goes on from OZ252029.1 coordinate 6,857,515, forward strand.
GCATGAGACTTGGTAGCCCTGGAAGGATTCGAACCTTCACTTCTCCGCTCTTGAGGCGGACGCCTCTGCCGATTGGGCTACAGGGCTGATCGTGGTAGGCCCGGAGGGAGTTGAACCCCCAACCTCCCGGGTAAAAGCCGGTTGCTCTGCCGGTTGAGCTACGGACCTACGAAACTGGTGGACCCGGCGAGACTCGCACTCGCATTCTCCCGCTTGCAAGGCGGGGGCTCTGCATTGAGCTACAGGCCCGTGGTGGGTTCGGAAGGATTCGCACCCTCATCGTGATGATTAAGAATCACCTATTCTGCTGTTGAACTACGAACCCAGGTTGAAATTGGTCAGGGCGGTTGGATTTGAACCAACGGCATCCCGCGTCCGAGGCGGGAACTCTGGCCGGACTGAGCTACACCCTGAAAATATGGAGAGTCCTGCGGGATTCGAACCCGCACCCTTTGGTTGGAAGCCAAACATGCTGCCGTTAACACCAAGGACTCTCAGAACTGGCGGACCGTATGGGATTCGAACCCATGACCTCTCGGCTGACAACCGAGCGCGCCACCGGACTGCGCCAACGGTCCGCTTAAACTTTGGATCGGAGACCTGGAATCGAACCAGGATCTGGCGTACTGGAGCCGCGACCGTGAGGGGCTGTGAAAAAATGTCGGGGATCCACTTCCGGCAAGACGGGCTTGGCATGCCAAGCCCCTACGTCGTTGAAAACAAACGATCGTCCGTAGGGGCGAGGCATGCCTCGACCGTCTTTCGCGCTCAACGGGTGATTTTTTCACAGCCCCTGAGGGAGCGGTTGCTGGGATCGTTGACGGCCTACCTTTGACAACCGCTCCCTCACGGTCGCGGCTCCAGTCTTGGCCGGCAGGGGAGGACTCGAACCTCCATCCCCCTGACTAACAATCAGGCGCCTTGCCGATTAGACCACCCGCCGGCAAACTTGGCGGCCGCGGCTGGAATCGAACCAGCACTGGCTCCGGGCTTCAACCGGACGCTCTACCGCTTGGAGCTACACGGCCGCGACAAACTGGAACCGGAGGCAGGAATTGCACCCGCATCACTCAAGTTCGAAGCCCAGGGCCCTATCTGTTGGACGACTCCGGCATGACAAGTGAAAGGTGTTGGTTGCGGGAGGCGGAATCGAACCGCCCTTGCTGGCTTATGAGACCAGACTGGAGCCACTCCAGCTATCCCGCAACAACTGCGTACGCATATTCAGTTGTCAAGGAGCAATGGCACGGACCGTGCCTGGCACAGGGTGGAGGCCTCGAACCCCCACTTGCGGGTTTGGAATCCGCCGTGCTGCCCGCTTACACCAACCCTGCGCGGACCACCGCCTCAACCCAGGCGGGCGCAAGGCCCCCTCAGATCGAAAGCAAGTTCTTCTTTTTAGGCGAGTTGTTACCGGCTCAGGGATCTGAGCCAGGGATCCTCGAAGCGCATGAGGATCGAGCCGTTGTGTTCGCCTGATTTCGTTGGCATCTTTTGCTCTTTCCTCCTTTTGGTTCGAGAAGTTGTAAGCACCACTGAGTAGAGGGTAACGCTAGTTTGGGGAGCTGTCAAGAAAAAAACGTCGATTTGTCAGCACCAGGTAGAAATGCCCCGCCGAGGCCTCTTTTCCAATCCAATAGAGGACGGTGATCGGGTGAAACAGGCGTAGAATGAGGGCCATGAGCGCGACCACAACACTGCTGAGCGTCGAAGAGTACGCCGAGCTTCCCGACGAGGAGTGGCGCAAATGGGAGCTCAGCGACGGCGAGCTGGTTCCGCGATACGGAGACGAGATGGGGGCCAGAGTCAATCACAACGATGTACGCGGCGTGGCTGAGTATCGCCTGCGTCACTACTTCCTCCAGAACAAGCTCGGCCGGGTATTGGCCGAGCAGGACTTCCGCCTCGCCGAAGGCGTCGTCCGTCGACCCGACGTGGCCGTCATCTTGAAAGCAAACTCTCACATCCTCGACGACAACCCGCCGATCGTACCGGGCTGTCCCGACATCGCGATCGAAGTCGTCTCGCCCAGCAACCGCACCGAGGATACCGAACGCAAGATTGGGCAGCTGCTCTCGGCGGGCGCAGCGGAAGTGTGGTTGCTGTATTTGGCGCTGCGCAAGGCCGTGGTTCGAACCAAAGACGGTCTGCGAGAAGTGAGCGAGCAGGGCGCTCTCGAAGCCCCGGATCTGCTACCGGGCTTCCGGTTGCCTTTGGCGGAACCGTTTGACGAGTGACCAGGGGCCGGCGAACCGCCGACCTTCGCTGGGTTGTCGGGCCGCTTTGGCTGCGCGTTCCACGCTTCGAAGCCCGTCCAGGAACTCGCCAAGCCCGGGTCGTCGATAGACAAAGTATCCATGGCAGAGGAAGTCGCATGGACAGTCGAGCACCTTGGAGGACGCATGGACAAGCGTCTCGTCGAGATCAAGAATCACCAGGAGGCGCTTCAAGACTTGCCGGGAGCTGCCCGGAACATCTGAACAAACGAGTCAAGTTTCGCGCGATGCCTCGTCGGTTTGAGGGCGCAGCCTTCACTCGGAACTCATCATCCACCATACTCGGCATGCGCATCGTGGGCCGGCGCGCGATTACGCCGGCCCCCTCCGCCGATCCGTCCTCCATCAGTCGGACTGGATCTGCACCGTGCGCTCCAAGAGCGCATTCATTCCGCCGACCACGGTGATCTTGTCCACCTTGTCGGCGATTCGCTCCAGCGACTCGAGCTCCTTGAGCCGCACCAGGATGGGGTTTTCGCCCATCAGCTTGGCCGTGTTGAGCAACGAACGCGTCGAAGCCACCTCTTCGCGCCGGCGGATCAAGTTGGCCTGCGCCTGCTTCTCCGCCGTCACGACCTGGTTCAGGATGTCCCGAACATCGCCGGGCAGCACAACGTCCTTAAGGGCAATCAAGCCCACGCGAACGCCGAACTGCTCCATGTCTCGCCGGACGGTTTCCGCCACCGCCGCGTCAAGGTCGGTCTTCTCCGCCAGCATCTCCTCCAGAGTCCGCTTGCCCAGGTACTGGCGAACGGCGATCTGGAGCGTCCGGTACAGGTGCTCGTGGACGTCAACCACACCAGCTCGCGCCGCCGCGGCGTCGACCACATCGAACACCGCCGAGACGTTCACTCGGATGGCGACCTTGTCGGCCGTGAGGATCTCCTGACCGGTCACCTCGATCGTCTGACGCCGCAGTTCCGTGAGCGTGACCTTCGGCTGCGCAACGGCAGTCCAGAAGGCGTAAGCCCCCGGATCCAGCTCACGGATCAGCCGGCCGTCGAGATGCACCAGGCCGCGCTTGCCATCGTCCACCAAAGTGAACAAAGCCAGCGATGCCTGCCCGAGCCGCGCAAGCGAAGCCACCAGCCGGGCCGGGACTTTCGGCTCCGCCACGACGTCAATCCGCTCGAACGTTACCTCAACCGAAGCCCGCCAGTAGAGCACGCGCTCACCCGGGCCCACGACGCGTCCGAGCTTGCCGTCGAACGAAACCACCGCGACCTCGGCGTCGCCCGTTTCGACCACGGTGAAGTGGGCCGCGGCGACTTCCGGCCGCTGCGTCGCGATGAAGTCAGCCCACTCGCTCGTCAGTTCGGGATGCAGGGTATTGTGCGTCTCCGCCTCGACCCCACGGCCGAAGACCCAGTGGACGCCCGGCTCGAGAATCGACTCAAAGCGCCGCTCACGAATCAGCAACACTCGCTCGTTATCACCAACTACAATTCGACGAATCATTTCGCACCTCCTCTCATTCCAAAACTGATTGTTGAGATCCCCGGGCCGCGCTTCGCGCAGCCTCCGGCGGGCTTCCGCTAGAGCTGGCTGAGCCGTGGGCAGACTTCACCCACGCGAACGAACCGGCAGTTTCAACGGAAAGCTCAGGCCGAGATTGCGCTGCCCCTAGACCTCGAAGCGAGGCTTAGCGGCGGAAACACGACCCGGTTCACTGGTGTTTGAACCTGATTTGCAGTCAGGTGGATAACGGGATTCGAACCCGCGTCCGTCAGCTCCTAAGGCTGATGCTCTTTCCTCTGAGCTATATCCAGGTGGAGCCGGAGGAATCTTTCCACGCCGGCATACGGTGACTCAGTGAGCCCGCACCAGTGAGGCATTGGAACCTCGACCTATTGGCGTAAATCGACATAGTGTCCTCCAGACAAGAAGACAATAACACCACATGGTAGTGGTGTCAACAATAAAATTCAAAAATTTTCCGTCCTAGTGTAGGTCGCCAGAAATCCCGTAACATATTGCAGGGTCCGGGCACGGCGTCAATGCAGAGAGCAACATGTCGCTGAAGCGCCCAAATTGGCCTCTGGATAGTCGGGGTCCGAAGCCCCGTCAGGGGCGGCATAACCGTAGCCCACAGCGCGAGCTGTGGGAAATAGGACTAGCGGGTCCCTTTTACCGTCTTCAGGGCCTTTGTATTCGCGCCGAGGGCGCGAATACAAAGGCCCTGAAGAGGCGGAGCGGAGTCTTGGCGAATCAAAACCCCCAGCTTGCGCTGGGGGCTACGGTTATGCCGCCCCTTGCGGGGCTCGAACACGCCCGGCGCTAACTTGGCCAACTCAGCGACATATTGCACGTCAACGACCCGATGACGCCGTCAGGATAAGTTGCAGTCTGCTTGGCGCACTACACTAGCGCGGGAACGGTAGAGTCGAGGACGGGCGCGGTGGCTTTAGCCGGAGGGAGTAGCCGTTGCTGGCTGCTTTCGCTTGCGCCAGTGCCTCAGTCTCCGCCTTGACTCCGTTTCCCGTCCCCGCTCATCGAACCGGACGTGCGGATTTCCCGCATCCGGCTCTCCGGCCGACTTCACCTCATCGCTGTCGCAGATGGCGGCCCCAGTTGCACCTGGCGCAGACGCAAAACGCCCCTCGCGCCAAATACAACCACGCCGGAAAACCGGCGCGTACCTCGCGATTGTACTTTGTGCCGCCTCCGCAAGAATCCTCGCACTCGCTCGTAGACAAAGTTGTCCACGGCGCGATAGGCCGGCATGCGCGTCCCGTAAGAAAAGTAGTTTGTCCAGCCCCGCAACGTGCGGTTCAGCCGGTCGCGCACCTCTTCCCAGGGGTCCACATTGCTCGGCCACAGCTGCTCACGCACTTTCTGCTTAAGCCGCTTGACGCTCTTCTTAGACGGACTCGCCCCCAGATACCAATGGCCGTCCTTACGAAATCGATGCGGGCCGAACGTATATCCGAGAAAGTCAAAGCTCTCGGTCTTGGCATGAACTAACTTCGTCTTCACCGGGTTCAGGGTAAGCCCGATCCGCGTCATCACTTGCTCCGTCCACTTCATCGCCTCGGCCGCGCAACCGCGGCTAAGGATGACAAAGTCGTCGGCATAGTTGACCACCACGGCTCGTAACTCGCTTCCCTTCCCTTGTTGCCGCCAATACTTCAAATAACGGTTCATATACAGATTAGCTAACAAAGGACTCACAACTCCGCCTTGTGGCGTGCCGCATTTCGTCCTCTTGCCACCCGTCATCCGTCGTTTCCCGTCATCATCCCGCTCTTCCACTGGGGCCCCAAGCCACATCTTCACGAGCTTAAGGACCCAGCGGTCTGAAATACGCCGCGCCACGCATTGCATCAGCTCGGCGTGCGGAATCGTATCGAAGTACTTGGACAAATCGGCGTCGACTACATCGGCGTAGCCTTGACACAACAGCTGGTGAACTCTCTGGATCGCGTCCTGCGCGCTCCGTTTCGGCCGGTAACCATAGGCTTCCGGATCGAAGTCCGCTTCGAAGATCGGCTCCACAACCAGCTTGGCGGCGGTTTGCGCGACACGGTCCCGAATGGTCGGAATCCCGAGCGGACGCTCGCCGCCGTCTTGCTTCGAGATCATTGCTCGCCGCACGGGCTGTGGCCGATACGTCTTCATACGAAGTTCTTCTTGCAGTCCTCGTAACCACTCCTCTCGGCCCGCCGACTCGATTTGTTCGAAAGTTTCACCATCCACTCCCGGCTTACCCTTATTAGCTTTCGCCAACCGGTAAGCATGGGCGAGAATGTCGTCGCGCCAAATCTTATCATAGAGCTGATAGAAGCGAAACGTAGGTTCCTGCTTCGCTTTGAGATAGAGCTTGCGCTGGAGCTTCCGGATCTTATCAGGCGTTGCCAGACTCATAGCCAATCACCTCGTCCTCTTACTCGTTAACAAGCATGCCGGAAGGCAGGGCCCCTCGCTCCACGGACATTACTCCGCTTCCTCACTACTATGGCCCTGTCCGACTCCCCATCCAGGCCGCCGTCCTTATAGACGACGTTAGAGTTGCGAACTCCACCCGCCGGGGCCTCCCGCCTTTGACTACGAACTCCCTTTACCGTCATGCCGCGCCTACTACCCCGGCGAACCAAACCGGTGCAGGCGTCGGTCGCTTCCCGGTTTGCGCGGCCTTCCCCACTTCAGCGTCGGGTCGGCGTCCGCGATTTCACTTTCGAGGCCTGCTCGGGCATACTGCGCGTTACGGCCTAACGGCTTGCTCGCCCGGCCAAGCCGGACTTTGTCACGAGGCTTCGGCTCGACCGTTACCGGCCTTCGCCACTCGTCAGCTTCGATGTCGACCGACATCTTCATCGGCGGGGCCTTTCACCCCACAGGGTGTTCGCGCCAGTTCGGCGCACGCCGAAGCCCCGGCTCAACTCCGTCGCGCAGCGGCGTCCGCGCCGTGTTCATCACCATCGCCAGTAGCTGGTAGTACCCCATGATGCCGATCGTGTCGATCACACCCTTCTGGCCGAGATACGACAACAGCCGCGCATAGGTCGGGTCGCTGACTCCTTGGGTTCGCAGCAGCTCCATACAGAAGTCGTACACGGCCGACTCGTCGTCAGCCATGCGCTCCGGACGTCGTCCGTCGGCAACCGCCTCGATAATCGCGGCTCCGAGTCCTTCGCTCTCGGCGATCGGAGCATGCGCGGCCCACTCGTAGTTCTGGGTCCAATGGCGCGCGGTGATCAAGATGACGAGCTCGCTCAGGCGCGGCGGTAGGGCGCTGCTGAAGCGCACGTAATCGCCAACGTTGCGCGCCCGGCTCAGCATCTCAGGGCTTCGCAGCAGCGGCACGAAGGGCCCGCTCAGGCCAGGTCTGTCGCGCGCCGCTTTGAACTCTTCAACGGCCGCCTTCTGTTCGGCGGTCAACTCACTCTCTGGAATCGGGGGCATTCGGTCTTGGGCTGTAAGCGTCATAGCGCAGATAAGGAAGACTAGCGCGCCTGTGACTCGCTCGCCTATCCAAAGTACTCGTCGGTGGTAACTGGTCATCATTGGTGTCCTTTGAAGCCAGGCACAGCGCGGTAAGCTTCGTGACGCGGGCGGACATGCCGGCCGGCCGCTAGTTATTTATAGAGTGTCAGCACGTCCGAATCGACCGAATCGAGGTAGTCCATCAGTTGCTTGTGCAACTCCCGCGCTTTTTCCGGTTGGGCGCCGGCCAAGTCTCTTGTTTCGCCTAAGTCGTCTTTCAAGTTGAAGAGCAGCATCTTGTCTTCGCGCCAGAACTTCACCAGCTTGTAATCGCCCACGCGGATGGCCGTGTGCGGATAGCTGTCGTTGTAGCGGTGAAACACGAGCCCGGGGTTGGGCCGGTGCACCGAGCCCCGTCCTTCATTCTCCAGCAAGGCGCTCAAGCTCCCGCCGTCAATATCACTGGGCAGAGCCTGTGTGTAAGATGGATACAATCGCGCTGCCAGGAGCTGAATTTGTCGAAGCCTGGAGCATTCCGAATCTCGAAATGCAGATGAGCAAAGCCGCTCTCGCTGCTACCTGTGTACCCGATCAGATCGCCCTTGTTCACAGTTGCATCCTCGACGACGACGGCTTGCGTCAAGTGCATGTAGTTGCTGTGATAGCAGCCAACGTCATCGCACGAGGTTTGGCCCGGGCGGAAGTGACGGAGTTGAACCAGCGGGTCTGAGTAGCTGGGGTGACTGCCCGCGATGCGAACGACCCCATCCGCGATAGCAAAGACAGGCGTACCCTCCGGCGTAGCGATATCAATTCCTCGATGGAAGTCGTAGCGGTCGTCTTCTGAGGCCAGCGGTCGCGGACCGAATGGCGAAGCGATGGGCAGATCAGCGAAGGCGGTGGCACCCCACCGCTCTGACGGACAACCGTCGGAATCGATCCAGTTTTGGGGCGGCGCCTCGCTGATCCGCCCGCACAGAGGCCACGGCGAAGTCGGATCGAACGGTTGCGGCAGCCCGACTCGGGGCCACCCGAGCAGGGCTACTGTGCAAAGACACCAGATGAAAGCAGTGCACCGAGCGTTCATCTCCATCGCCATCCATGGTGGCACAGGAGACGCCGGAATAGAATAGTACACTTGTACTGAATTGCCAGTGGGACTCTAATGACTAGCGATAGCTAGCCGAGACACCCTTTGCCCAAGTCCACCGTTTCCTGCGTTGGCACAAGGGCGGCCGTGATGATCGCCGACTCGGTGCAAAGCTTGTCGTACTGCGCGGCAATGGCTTTCACTCGCCGCCGGGAGCACTCAGTAACGAAAGAAGCTCGTTTTCGAACTCCTTTCCGGCACGGGTGGACTGCCGGCGAAGGGGCGCCGTGCGAAAGCTATCGAGGGCTTGGGAGTAAGCGTTCCTGGCTTCGTCGGGGCGACCCGACAGCGTCAGAATGACGCCCCGCCGATGAAACCAACGTTCCGAGGCCATTGCAGGACGAATCTGATCGAGCCGGCCCAAGGCGCGCTCAAACCGGTTGAGCGCTAGCTCGATGTCGATTGTGAAGTTAACGAGTGTGAAGATCGGGCCCAGCCTTTCGATGCCGTCGTCCACTCCGGCTAGTGCGCGAGCGATGTGGGCCGAACCGGCCGAGATGAGGGTCTTCGCTCGCTCCAGATAATACTCGGGAGTTGGATTGTCCAGACTAGCGATAACCTTGTCGTAATCGGCGGCCGCGGCCCGCGGCTGCTCCAGCTTGGCCAGCAGCCTTGCGCGCGTTAGCAGGCCCTCGCGGTGGTCCGGCGACGCTTCCAAGAGGCGGTCAAGATCAGCCTTGGCTGCCGGCCAGCGGCCGGCCTCAAAGAACATACGCCCGCGGACGAAGGGGATTGCAGTTGAATCCGGGCTGAGCTCAGCCGCGCGCCGGTAATCCGCCAGCGCCGAGTCCCAGTCACGGTGGAGACGGTGCAACTCACCTCGCTTGATGTAGAGATCGGCGTTGTCCGGGTCTGCGGAGATGCGCTTATCCATGTCTTTCTGGAGTGAACCCCAAGCGTGAGACAGTCGAAATCGGGACAGGTTACGATTCACCGCAAAACGCTTGCCTTCTTCGCTGTATCGTCGCACGCTGGTCCTAGCCGGGGAAGCGGAAGCGGGCTCTGCTGGAGAGCAACCGCCAAGGAATACCCGGCCGCAAACTCATCAAGACGATGAGCGCCGGGGGCGGCCGCCAAGGTCGCTCCCGGCTTCTCCAACGCCGGCGATGTCTCCCTGCCCGCCCAGGGCCCATCGGATTGATAGATTTGCCTATGCCTCTCAAAACTCATACTTCGGATTCCTCGCTGCTGTTGCCGCCGGCCGCGCCAGCGCTTCAAACTCCGCCGGCGGACGATATCCCAACGCCGAATGCAGCCGGCGTTGGTTGTAGATCTCATCAATGAACTCGCCGATCGATGCGCGCGCCTCGTCAAGCGTGCGATAACGCTGCAACCAAACCTCCTCCGCCTTCAACGTCTTCATGAAACTCTCCGCCCGCGCGTTGTCGTAGGGGTTGCCGCGGCGGCTCATCGAGATGATCGCGCCGTGCTGCTCCAGCAGCTCGACATAGGCGCTCGAAGCGTACTGTACGCCTTGGTCGGAATGATGCATCCACCCCGCGGCAGGGCGTCTGAGCTCGAGCGCATCGCGCAACGCCCCTACAGCCAGCTCAGCTTTGAGCGTCGTCCCCAGCCGCCAGCCGACCACGCGTCGCGAGTAGGCGTCCAACACCACGGCGAGGTAGACGAACGCCTCGCGCAAGCGAATGTAGGTGATATCGGATTGCCACAACTGATCGACGCCGTCCACATTCAGGTGCGCCGCTAGATTCGGATAAACAGGTAAGAAGTGGTTCGAATCCGTTGTTAGCACGAAGCGCCGCTTGAGTACCGCCAGCAAGTTGTCCTTACGCATCATCCGCAGGACCTTTTTGTGATTGACGAGGAAGCCTTGGCGGCGCAGCTCGGCCGTCACGCGGCGGTAGCCGTAACGACGATTCTCGAGCGAAATCCGCTGCATGCGGTCACGCAATTCCATGTCGCACTCGGCGGGCGACGACACGGCGAGCCGGCGATAGAACCCGGCGCGATTCACGCGTCCGAGCTCGCAGGCGTGTTCGACGCTGAGCGAGCCTTTGGCGCTGATCTGCTCGACGATGGAGTAGATCCGCTCGCGCCACCGGCGTCGTTGGTCGGGGCTGCGAGGTTCAAGGCGCGAAAGGCTTGTCCGAAAAAATCGAGCTCTGCGGCTTGTTTGCCGAGCAGTCGTTCGAGCTCTGCGATGCGTTCGTCGCGCGGATCGCGAGGGATCTTGGGCGGCGCCGAGCGGCCGGGTTTCGGCCGGCCTCGCCGCCGGCTCAAGCCGTTGACGCCTTCCTGGCGATAGGCGTCCCGCCAGCGGTACAGCAGGCTGCGCTTGACGTCCAACTCGCGGCTTAGCGCTGTGCCGCTCTGGCCGGCTAGGAGCCGCCTGGCGGCGGCTTCCTTGAACTCCACCGTGAACTCCCGCGGCTTGCGCGGCTTGAGACTTTCCATCCTGGACTCCTTTCCATTCGCTGAAATTCGTCCCAAATTTCAATGTCTCATTTTTAGGGTTCACTCCATTCAGCCGCTCATGGACGCCCGCGTGGCCGTCTAACTGAACCGGCCACAGCAGGGCCACGGCCGTCATGAGGACCGAGAGGATTGCTGTTGGAGCCCTTGTCATAAAGATAGATGGTCTCGGCTAGAGTACGGACGCCGTGTCAGTGGTCTCCACATTGCTGCCTGGAGCATAGGTGTACCCGGCAAGCGTCAGGCTAGTGACCGTGAAGCGGAAGATGTCGCCGGATGACGCCTTCTCCTTCGACGAGTTGACCGTAACGGCCCCGCTTCCGGAGGTCGTTCCCGAGGAGCTGCCGATCGGAGCGCTGTTGAGCTCCCATGATCCCGTTACTTGCACGCTGCCGATCGGCGAGCCGTTCTGGTCCTCTACCGTCACCGCTGCCGCGCCCGTGAAGTTCTTGCCTTGCTGGCTCAGCGAGACAGCGATGTCGGCGACATGCATGCTCTGCCGCACGATTTCTTCGGGCGTTGCGGAAGCCTCATTCGAGGCCGCCGACTCGTTTGCGCTCGTATCCCGCGACGTGACGACATAGTAGACCGGCGTTCCCGCCGCGAGTCCAACATCGGTAAACTGACTCGCTGAAAGGCCCGACGCTACCAGGCTGTAGCCGCTGCCTGAGACGGTCGAGCGATAGACCAGGAACTCGGCCCAGTCGGGGTCGGTTGTGTTGTCAGGCCAATCGAGGGAAACGGAGCCGGGACCCGCCGCCGCCGCCGACGCACCCGGCGCGGCGGGAGGATCGGTATCAGGCGGACCGACAGAGCATGCGCTTCCATCGATGTCCACACACGCCGCCGTTTCAACGTTGGCGTTTGGATCATAGTCGAAACCGGCGGCCGAGACGCCCGTGACGGTGATGATGAACTGACCGGAAAGCGAACGGTCGACTCGATCGGAGTCGAATTTTACGCTTCCAGTGGCGCCGGTTAGGCCGCTCTCGGCGTCACTGGTCAGACCGCTCCATTGGGCGGTGACGCTCGCACCGTCAACTGGGGCGCCGCCTTCGTCGACGATCGAGACGACCGCGCGGGCGTATCGGCGCTTGCCGGCGTTGCGTTTAACGATTGAGATCGAGCCGACATGCATCGTCGGCGCGGCCGTCGGGTCGGTTGTCACGTTCAAGGTCCCGCTGGGGGCCGAGCTGTTCCCCGCGGCGTCTCGAGCGATGACGTGGTAACCGTAGGCCGTCGCGGCGGTGAGGCCGGAATCGGCGAAGTTTGTCGTGTCGCCAGCCGTGCTGCCGGCCAATCCGCCGTCGCGGTAGACGTCGTAGGCCGTGACCGCAACGTTGTCTGTCGAAGCGGCCCAGCTGATCGTGACGGTTGTGTCGGTCTTAGACACCTCGGTCGGCGTGCCTGGGGCGGTCGGATCTTCGCTGTCCGGCGGCGGATCGGTCGTGACCATCAGGGCCGGGCTTTGGCTCGACTCGTTGGCGGCGGCGTCGACCGCGGAAACCGTGTAGCCGTAGCTGTAATCCGGATCGAGACCGGTATCGGTGAAGGTCAAGGCCGCCGTCGTGCCGAGTTCGACCGTGTCACGGAAGACGCGATAGTGGTCGACGCCGACGTTGTCAGCCGAGGCGTTCCATTGCAGCTCGACCTCGGTATCAGTATTCGAAACCAGCGCCAGTCCGGTCGGGATATCGGGCGGGTCGCTATCGACGAACGCGCTGTATCGAACCGTCAGCCGCGGACGCTGCGTTGCGGTTGCGTAATCGCTGGAGCGAAAATCCAGGCCGTCGCTCGTAGCGGAGTTGGCGATGATGACGCCGTGATTCGTCGAGGGGGAGTTCACCCAGCCCTGCACCGCGGCGATCCCGTCGGCGTTGAGAATCACTTTGTAGGAACCCGCCGTTCCAGCGGTAATGCTCCCGAGAACCAGCGCTCCTCGGTCGCCCGGCCCCTGGGCTCCGGCCGTGTCCCAGGCGTTCCCGGGCGAATACTCGTTCCAGGTGGCGCCGGTCTCGAACCAGTCACGATTGAGCTGATAGATGTCGTAAACGCCGCCGCTGATGTTGAAAACCTCGATGTCGATTTCAGCCGAATCGACGGTCGACCCGGTTGGAATCGCCGACACGTCCCACTCCATGAGCGATGCCAGATCATTGCCGCTGCCGCCGGGATCGTCGCCGTCGGCCAACAGCGTGCCGGACAATCCGAAGTTCGAGGTCGGGGCGTTCTGAGAAATGTAAGTGTCGCTCGTACCGTCGTAGCTCGCGTCCGGCGAAACCCCTTCCTGGAACGATTCGGTCACGATGTCAATGTGGCCGAACGCGGCCTGAGAATTAGGCGCAATCGGATTGGACGACAAGTCGACGACGTTGTTGACCGTCAATGTGTAGGTGATGGCGACGCTCAGAGGCGTGACGGTCAACGTTACGACTCGGGCGGACGCATCTAGCGATGCCGCACTCACCGTGACGCCGTTGTCGATCGTGTAGTTAGCCGCCGCCTCCGCGCTGGTCTGCTCGACTCGTTCGCTGAAGTTCACGACCACTTCCGTTGCTGGGCCTTCCGACTCGACCGAAGAAATCGTCGGGAGAGTCGTGTCGGGTCCCTTCAGAATCGTGAAGTCATCCAGGACATTCGTGTTGTTGTCCAAGTACTTAACGTCGAGACGGCCGCCGTCGAAGTCGAGCACCACCGAGCCAAGAGCGTTGAGCGAAAGGAACATGGCCGGGTGGTTGAGAGCGCCGCCACTGATCTTTCCCGACGCGCCCGCCACCGCATACACGGCCCCCTCATGGGGAACATCCGCCGCGAACGTCTTCGAGTAGGCGCCGTCGCCTAGTTCATTGCCATCCCCAGCGTCCACTTGCATGGCCGGGATGAACGTGCCTGACGAGCCGTAATGGCCGTCAATGAGGTAGGACCGCTCGTAGGAATGGCTGTGACCCGTCAGGATTAGGTCGACGCCGTGCTGCTCCAGGATCGGCAGAGCGTTCTGACGCATGTCGATCAAGCGGCCCAGTGTCCGAATTATGCGAGCCCTTGGTGTAGGGCGGGTGGTGCCAGAACGCGATAAGCCAGGGCTCGTCGTTGGCCTGAAGATCCGCTTCCAGCCATGTCAGCATCGCCCCGCTGGTCGAGCGGTCGGTTTCGTAAGACTCCAGGCACACGAAGTGAATGTTGCCGTAGTCAAACGAGTAATATGCTTCGGTCCCCGTGGCGATGCCGCCGGCTTCGGCATTCTTCGGCAACGTGAAGATGTCGTAGTAGGGCCCGCTCTGGCTTGCCGAGTCGGCTGTGTGTCCATCGTGATTGCCGAGCGTGGACCAGAGAATCGTGTTACGCAGGAACATCGGATAGGTATCGAAAACGGCGGCTTGGTACTCCGTATCCGTACCGTCCTGGTAGGCGTTATCCCCCAACATCAGCAGGAGTTCCGGGTCCTGCGCGCCGGTGAAGGTGATGAACGCATCGCGGACAGCGCGAGCGTTGGCGTCCGCGGTCCCCGAGTCGCCTAGCACCCAAACGCGAGTCTGCTTGGGCGTCCCCGCGATTGGCGAAGTCACAAGGAAATGTTCGCTGTCGCCGCCGGCCAACACCCCGGCCGTGTTCCCCGCCGAATAGTAGTACTTCGTGTTGGCGGTAAGCCCGCTGACCGAGACTTCGTGATCGGTGAACGCTCCCGCGACTGACGCCGACTGATTCAGGACGCCTTCCTGGACGCCATACCGCACCACGCTGTCGGTCGTGCTATTCGTCCGCCACTTGACGATCACGCTGGAGGGCGTGCCCGTTTGCAGGTAGGGCCCGCGGATCACCGACTGCGCCGCCGCGGGTGAAAAGTTGCTTGCCAGCGCAAGGAGCAGGAAAAGGAGGATCGGAAAGCAGGAGCGATAAAAAAGGTTCACGGTTTCGACTCGTAGAAAAGGATTCAGGTGCTCCGGCGACGAATAACACGGGTCTCTATAAGAGCTTATCAGCGGTCGCGTGATTGCCCGACACGTTGAAGGCCCGGCCGCTCCGGCTCCAGCGCACGCCCCATCCCCCGTACTCGACGATAGGCCGGTAGCTGCGGGCCTCTGCTCCGACGATCTTGTCCAAACTGAAAGTCTTCTCAGGCCACATCTACGGCGGAGTTGGTCCGATTCTTGCTGCTTTCGTTTTCGATTCTACCCGCGGGGGCGCAAGATCGGTTGCTAGTGGACTGTCTTCAACATTTCGTTACTACGCTTAGCTCTGGTAGGGGCGTAGCGTGCTACGCCCGCGGGTCGAGCACGCTCGACCCCTACAAGACCTATGATCACGATACCTCCGCGTCCGCGACAGTCCACTAGCGAAGTCTGCGACCTCAAACCGACGAGGCATCGCGCACCCGGAGCCGCGCGCGTAAGCAAGCGGTTGTCGGTGTCTGGGCAACCGCTTGCTTTACGCGCGCGGCTCCGGGTGACGGCGAAACTTGACTCGTTTGTTCAGATGCTCCGGACGTCAGCGGGCTAGGCTTTTTCGGAGACTTCGCTCCGAAAAAGAGGCCCTGCGGGCAGTGTCGTGCCGGGCTGTAGGGGGCGACAAGTGACGCTCCTACGGACGACGCTTTGTGGTTGATAACAAATGACTTACTGAAACATCGACAATTTTTTGTCGATGTTGAGGCGGCAAGCGCCTAGTCGTTCGCTCTTAGTGGGCCGCCGCGACGTCCGACGAAAACGGCGCTGGCAACAGCTAGTGCAAGAAGCCCCAGTCCCCCGGCAGTGTCGCCCAAGGTGAGCTTGCCGATTGCGAACAAAGAGGAGTAGAGCGCCACGCAGCTCGCCGCAAAGCCCATCACGAGCCCTTGACCGCTCGGGGAGGCGTCGCCCGCCAAAGGCTTCCACCCCAAACGACCTGGGCTCGCTCGCTGGTAGAAGGCCTCAAGGGTCTCGCTGGGTTCCGGAGGAGTCAGGTACGTAACAGCGACCCAGATCAGGGTCGTTCCGGCTACAGAGATCAGCATGAGCCATGCGAAGTCGTTCGGGTCGCCGGTGTCGTACCCCAATCCAAGCTGGAGCCACAATGAGATCAAGGCGGCCGCCGACATGGCGGCGACTTCGCTCCATGCGTTGATCCGCCACCAGTACCAACGCAGGATCAGCACGCCGCCCGTACCGGCCCCGGTCGCGAGTAACAGCTTCCAAGCGCCGGCGATCGAATCCATGTAGAACGTCGTGATCGCGGCAAGCACGGCTAGTAGCGCGGTCGACCAGCGCCCTGCGCGAACCAAGTCCGTTTGCGAAGCCTTAGGCCGCAAGAACCTGCGATAGACGTCGCTGACCAGATAGCTCGAGCCCCAATTCAGGTTGGTGCTCACCGTCGACATGTACGCCGCGACGAACCCCGCCAGCATCAGCCCCCGCAGAGACGGCGGCAAGTGGTAGATCATCATTCTGACGTAGCCGATCTCGGGGTCGTCCAAACCCGGGTAGAGGACCATCGCGGCCAGGGCTGTGAGGATCCAAGGCCACGGCCGGACAGCGTAGTGCGCCACCGTGAACCAAAGCGTGGCCAGCATGGAATGCCGCTCGTCGACCGTCGAGAACATTCGCTGGGCGACGAACCCGCCCCCGCCCGGCTCCGCCCCCGGATACCAGGTCGACCACCAAACGACCGCCAGGTAAACGAACAGCGCCAGCGGCGGCATCCAGGGCGAATCGGCCGGCGGGAAGAACGCTAGCGGAGCTCCCTCGGCCTGCGACAGGGTTGACGTCAACCGGCCGATTCCGCCAGCCGCATCCACCGCGAAAACAGCGAGCACAACCGCCATCGACATCATCAAGACGAACTGGAAAAGGTCGGCGACGAGCACCCCACGAAGCCCGGATAACGCGGACGTGCCGCAGGTCAAGGCCGTGATCGCCAACACCACGAAGATCGCATCCACGCGTTCCAGCCCTAAGGTGAGGCCTAGCACCTTGACCATCGCCAGGTTGACCCAACCGAGCACGATGCAGTTGATCGGCAACGCCAAGTAGAGCGCCCGGAAGCCTCTTAAAAATGCCGCCGGCCGCCCCGAGTAGCGGATCTCGGCGAACTCTACATCGGTGAGCACGTTGGCCCTGCGCCAGAGCTTTGAAAAGAAAAAGACCGTCAGCAAATTGCTGAATGCAAAGTTCCACCACAGCCAATTGCCGGCGATGCCGCCGGCCGCCACCATGCCGGTTACCGCCAGCGGGGTATCGGCGGCGAACGTCGTGGCCACCATCGACGTCCCCGCAAGCCACCAAGGGACCGAGCGTCCGGAGACGAAAAACTCCTCGACGCTGCTGCCGGCGCGGCGGCGGTAGATCAACCCGATCGCAATCGTGACGGCGAAGTAGGCCCCGACGAAGAACCAGTCGACTGGACCCAGAAGCATGGGCCGCGATTATAGCCCCAGTCGGGAACGGAGCACGTAGCCGGCAGACGAAAAAACCCGGCGGCCAGGGGCCGCCGGGTCAGGTAGGGAGAGAGAGTTGTCGCCTACGTCAGTGGTTTAGATCTTTTCCACTCGGAGGTTGTTGGTCACCGCGAAGGCGCCGGAGACGCCGTTGGCCAGTATTCCGGCCACGTTCTTTTCGCTTTCACGATTGACCACGCCTTCGAGCCGGATCTCACCGTTCTTCACAATGATGTGAATCGGCGGAACCGACCTGAATCCGTAGCGGTTCAGCACGGGGTGAGTGTAGAGCGCTCTCAGCGCGGCAATTCGAATGCGGTCGTCATGGAATGAAGTGGGCAGAACCTCGAGGTTGTTGACGACTTCATTGACGCCTTCGACTTGTAGCGCGACGCGCTCGACTGACTTGCGCATGGACGGGCGATAGACTTCGCCGTTCAGCGTCACCGTGTTGCCGTCGAGGCTAAACGTCACATTGTCAAACAGGCTGTAGAAGGGCAGCGTGACGATCTGCTTGCGTACCTTCTCGGCTACTCGAGCCTGTTCATCGGTAAATCCGTTATGGGAGGTCGCTAGAGCCGGCAACGCGGCCAGGCCCAGTGCGAGACTCAAAATGAAAAGACGGGGCTTTTTCAGCATTGTTGTTTCTCCTTGCTCTTGCGTTATTGTTTTCGAACTCATGTTGTCTGTCACTTGATTGGATGCTGGAAGCAAGCAAAAAGGTACAAAAAAATTACAAACCGCTTGCGTTTGGTATTTCCCGTGTGGTATGGGCTCTCATCGGAGATGCGGTCGTTGTCGACCATACCCTTACGGGCATGGCACGTGGAACGCGTCTGCCGTCATCCACGTGCCCCGCGCGTAAGGGGCTGTGAAATAAACCCGTCGTGGCCGCCGAAGCTCCCCTGGGGCGGTTCGGAATGGCGCGAGTGGATCAAAATGGGATAAAACATGAGGGCAAACGAATGTTCGGATAACTTGGCGGCGGCGTCCAACGCCCTTATTATATGGGCGAACAACAGGTCTTAGTCGAGCTCAGGCAACGCCCCGCCAAGCCGCGCCAAGCCGTGCCCGTTGACCAACTGCAGCTGCGACAGCCCAATCGCGACCAATTCACCTATGCCGCGATCGACGTCGAACGGCTCGTGCCGGCCGACCATCTGGTGCGCGCCATCTGGGAGCTGAGCGGCATGCTCGACCTGTCCGGCTTCGCTGCTCATCTGGAAACCCGCAAGGAGTCCGCCGGGCGGCCGGCATGGGATCCGCGGTTGCTGGTCGCGATCTGGATCTGGGCGTATTCGGAAAGGATGAGCTCGGCGCGTGAGATCGCGCGTCAAAGCCGCTATCGGCCGGAGTTGGAGTGGTTGTGCGGCATGGCGGTCGTCAATCATCACACTCTTTCGGATTTTCGGGTATTCCACTCAAAAGCTCTCGAGAACTTGTTGACACAGGTATTGGCGCTGCTGAGTCAAGAGGGGCTGGTGGATCTCGAGCAGGTGGCCGTCGACGGCACGCGGATCCGGGCGCAAGCCTCGGGCGGGTCGCAACGCAGGCGTCCGACGCTCGAGCGGCATCTCGAACAAGCGCGCGAAGCGGTGCGTCAACTCTCGGAAGAAGCCGACGACGAGGGTTCGAATCGGCGGCGTCAGGCGGCGCGTAAGCGGACCTTGCGGGAGCGAGTCGAGCGGATGGAGCAGGCGCTGGAGGAACTGCCCAAGGTCGAAGCGGGCAAGCGCGACGAAGAGCAACGACGCCAGGCGCGGGTGAGCGAGAGCGAGCCGGAAGCGCGCCCGCAACACGAATCCAACGGCGGTTGGGGACTCGGCTACAACGCGCAGCTGGCGACCGACGCCAAAGAGAAGATCGTGGTCGGCGTGGAGTTGACCAACAACGCCTCCGATGCGGGCCAGCTGACCCCGACGCTGGACGATGTGGAAGGGCGCTTCGAGCGAACCCCGAAGCAAGTGTTAGCGGACGGGGGCTACGCCAACCAGGCCAACATCGAGGCGCTGGCAGCCGCTGAAATCGAATACGCGACGCCGGCGCCGGCGCCGGACAAGGGCTCGAAGGCGGCGTTGAAGGCGGCGGGAATTGGGCCGCGCTACGCGCCGAAGTTTTTCATCTACGACGAGGCGACAGACACGTTTCTGTGTCCGGCCCAGCGGACCTTGACGTATCAGCGATCGTCGCTGAAGCGGAAGCGCAAATATCGGCAGTATCAGGCAAAAGAAGCTGATTGTCGCGAATGCGCACAGCGGCACAAGTGCTGCCCCAAGAGCGGTCATCGAACGTTGAGCCGCAGCGAAGAGAACGCGGTGATGGCGAAACATCGGCGCTGGATGGAGAGCGAGCGTGGGCGGGCGGCGTATCGCAAGCGGTCCGAGACGGCGGAGTTTCCGAACGCCTGGTTGAAAGAGCGATTGGGGGTGCGCAAGTTTCGAGTACGAGGGCTGCGGAAGGCGCGATCGGAGCTTTTGTGGGGGGTTTTGGCGTACAACATTGCGGCTTGGATCCGGCTGGTCTGGCGTCGTGGGCCGGAGTGCGGGCTGGCGGCGCAAGCGGCGGCGTAGCGGCGGTTGGGGGGGCGAAAAGGGCCGGGAAACGGCCCGAAACGACCGTTTCCGGGCCGCTTGGGCGGCCAATCAGGAGTCGAGGCGCAGAAGTTGCGGTTTCGGCAGGGGCGGCGTTCGGCAGCGCTGAGCTTGGCGTGCGCTTGGCGCTCCCGCGCGCCGACGCGACAATAGGTTTTCTTCACGGCCCCTTACGGTCGCGGCTCCGGGGCGCCCGCCCGGCCGCAGCGCATCGAGATAGATACTCATACCGCGCCCGCACAACCGTATGACAGCAGGGTCCCTTGCGCCCTTTGCCAGACCCGCGGCGTCGCAATCGACACTCATGTCAACGTAGCCCCGAGCCTTCGAGCTTCTAAGCGACTCCGCCAGCTCGTCTCTCACGTCGTCAATCAGGCGCTGGAGCTTCACCTGAAAGGCATCGTCGGTAACGGACAACTCCTGAACGAGGTTGTTGAGAGGACACCCCAGTTCCGATATCTTCTCGTCGCCGCTGCTCATCCCCTCGAGAATCGCCGCAATGCCCTCCACCGGATCCGGCGAGCTCCTCAGCGGTCCGAGCCACGCCCGATCGATATACGATCGAATCACTTCATCTACGATCGCACGACCCAGCGCCGCCTTGTTCTCGAAGTGATAATAGAACGCTCCCTTCGTCAATCCGATCCCATCGAGAATGCGATCAAGGCTTGCGGCGCGAAAGCCCAGGCGGCGCACCTGCTCGTAACTGGCAGCGAGAATCTGATCCCGCGTCTCAGGCGTTTGAGTCGATGCTTTCGCGATCATACCGACGGGTATGATCCTATGGACGAAAGGCGTCGCGTGTCAAGTTCGAGGCTGAGCCGCCTCGATCCCCAAGGCGCGCCGGAAGAACCACTTCAGAAACCGATCGTGCCAACTCTTAAGACGAGGATGCCGCCCAATCCCGCGGCGCACCCCGCGGCGGTAAGCGGACAAGATTCGCCAACCTGGGCTCGACAGCACAAGCTCGAGCCGCTTTCGTAGGAGCCTGGCTTCGGCCTCCAGCCTGGTCTCGTCGAATTCCCGACTCGCGGGGACGTCGGCGCTGTGCCGCTCCAGCCGACGCGACGGCGCACCGACCGGAGCATTCCGATCGTGAATCGGGGCGTGCCGAGCTTCAGCAGTTAGTTCCGACATGGCTGAAAGGGGCGCCAGCAGTCGGTATCATAGCGCGATTCCCCTAAATTGGGGTGATCGCTATAAAAATTGTCAGCAGGAGAACTAGCCTTGACCGTACGGCGCCGCTTCAATCATCGCGTCCACGGCCGGCGGTATCGCTGAAGAGTGATAGGCTCCATCCTCACCCTTGGTTACGAAGACGAATGTCAGCTTCCCTCGCGCCACCTCTTCCACGCCGCGCTTAAACGAAACGACGTAGGAAAGCGACGTCGCGCCCTTCCGGCTGATCCAAAGGTGGCAGTCGAGAATGTCGCCGAAACGGGTCGGTTTGAGAAACTCGGCGCTGACCGCCACCCGGGGCGTAACGAAAAGCGAGTCATCGGGCCTGAGGCCTTTTTCGCCGAAAAGAGACAACAGGAACTCGGTCTCCGCCTCCTCCATATAACGAAAGTAGTTCGTGAAATGGATCAGCCCCCCCGCGTCGGTTTCCTGGAAATGAATCCGCCTTTTGTAGTGGAATTCGTAGGCCATCAGGTCACCAGCGAGCTATAGACATCGACGGTCTCACGGGCCATTCGCTCGGCCGTAAACCGTTTGAGAACAGCGCTCCGCCCTCGCTCTCCCATTCTGGCAGCTTCGGCGGGGTCGTCCATCAGCCGCTCGAGAGCGGCCTGCAACTGGTCGATCGAACCGGGCTCAAACAGTAGGCCACCCCCTGTCGGCTCGATCAGCTCGGGGAAGATTCCAATCCGCGGTTGAACAACCGGCACGCCGCACGCCCAAGCTTCCAACACATACAATCCTTTCGAGGCCCCGTAAGTCGTGGGCACCGACAGCACATCGATGTCCCGCAGGAGAGCGGCCTTGGCCAGGCGAGGGACGTCACGTTGCACCTGCCAACGATCCGCCAGACCTTCCGCCTCCATGAAGGCCTGAAGCTCACGATTGAAGGACGCGTCGTGCTCCGGGCTCAGCCAGCCGGCTACCCTTAGCGACGCATCGGCCTTGGCGCTAAGCCCCGCGAATGCGCGAGTGAGCAGTTCGAGGCCTTTCTCGGGGGCGATTCGCGCGACATAGCCGATCGAGAACTTCCTTCCGCCGCGGGGTGGGCCTGGGCTGAGTCCTTCGAGCGATATGCCGGGATAGACGACCCAGATGTCCTCCGCGGGACGGTTCACCCATGGCCCAAGGGCGCGAGCGTGGTCGCGGCTGGGGGCGATGAACTGGTCCACATGGGCCGCGTTCTCAGCAAGGGTCTCGAGGCACTGACTCTGAAAGGGTTCGGGCAACCCCTTGAGGTAAACATCCTCGCCTTGCAACGAGCACACGACCGGGATGCCAAGCTCCCGCCGGATGGGCTCGGCCAGCCCAACGAGCATCGAGTTGGTGAGATGAACGATTTCAGGCCGCAGACCGCGCAGCCCGTCGATCAGCCTCTCGATCTCCTTCCCCAGCGGCCCCGCTTCTCCTTCGAAGGTCGCCAGGGTGAGCGCTCCAAGCTCCTCGGGCCGCGTCTTGACGGCGTACTTTGAAACCTGCCGCAACAAGGCTGGATGGTCGAGGACCCGGTCGAGGAATCGCGGCAACTTGCGAAAGAGCCGATAGCGCTGTTGCAGGTAGATATTGACGCCGCCGAGGAAGACGCGCTGCTCGGACACGTCAGGCTCGTCGGTGCGGATCGGCGTGTAGATCGGCAGCAGGATGACGTCGTGGCCGAGCTTGCGCATCGCGGCCGCTAGGGCGTTGTCGCTCAGACAGTTGCCGCAAAGCGTGCCGCCCGCTCCAGCGGTGATATAGGCTACGCGCACTTCGCCTCGGGGAAGAATTTTCGCAATGTAGCCCGGCTCGGGGGCTTTGTGAACAGCGAGACTCCGACCAGGGTGACAGCTGACGAAAGGAAGATTGTCAACACAGGCATCAGGCCCATGAACAAGTAGCCGCCCTCGGCCCCGTAGCCGCTCGCGTGAAACAGCGCGAACCAGACGACTCCGGCCACCGCGATGGAGGCCATTCCTCCCGCTTTGGTCACGCCTCGCCAGTAGAGGGCGCCGCACAGGAGGGGGAACAGCCCGGTGAAGCCCGAGAAGCACCAGATCCCCATCGCAAATACGGCTCTGGGTTCGCCCAACGAAAGAAGATAGGTCACGGCAACGACGGCGACGACGAAGCCCCGGCCAAGCGCCAGGCGCGAGCGGTCGCTGATCGTGCCGTGCCTGAGCGGAGCGACCACATCATTGGCAAAGATCGAGCCCAGCGCCAGGAACTGCGAATCGAGCGAAGACATGATCGCCGCTAGTATGCCCGCGCCGAGCAGGCCGCCAATCAATGGTTCGGTCAGAGCTTCGACCATCGTAGCCAGCTCCGTGTTGGGAGCATGATCGAGGGGAACGACCAATGATCCATCAGGCAAGGCCGCGGCCGTCGCCCAAACGCCAATCATCACCGTCGGAACCCACAGGATCATGATGAGCACGGGATGAGCCGCGATCGTCAGCTTGAATGATTGCGCCGAGCGCGCCGTGAGCCAATGTTGAAACAGGTGCGGGAACATCGCGGCCGACAACGGAATCAGCCCGTAGGTGAGGAACTGGAGATGACTATACTCCTCGCCTCGAACAAGCCTCTCCGGATGCGCCGCCAGCACAGCTTCGGTCGCCGCCTCTGCTCCGCCGAGCTTCGAAGCGATCAGCGTGAAGGCGATCACACCAGCCACGATGAACACGAAAGCCTGGAGGGTGTTCGCCCATGCCGCCGCCCGTAGTCCGCCGAAGAACACGTACGACAGCACGACTAGGCAGATAACGAAGCTCGTCACCGCCGGCGCCATCCCGCCGGCCGCGGGAAAAGCCTCGCGGGTCAGGGCCCGCACGACGCCGCCGGCGCCGAGTAGCCCGGTCAGCAAATACGGAATCACCAACCCGACCAGGACCGGAAACAGCAGCCAGCCGATCGCTTGACTCTCAAAGCGGTCGCGGAAGAACTGGATCTGCGTCACGTAGCCGTGGCGTTTCCCCAAGACCCACAGCGGAACGCCGATCAGCAGAAAGACGCCGGTGTGAACGATTGCCGACCACGAGGCCAGCGTCCCGAACACTCCGATTCCGCCGCGGTAGGCCTCGCCGCTGCTGCCGACCAAAGCGAAAGCGGTCATCGACGTCCCAAACAGCGACATCAACAGCATCACCGGCCCGATCGACCGGCTGGCAACGAAGAAGTCCTGGGATGTGCCGCGAAAAAGTCGATTCGTCACCAGCCCAAGGCCGAGCACAAGGGCCAGGTAGAGGCCCATGATGACCAGTTGGGTCATCCCTCGTCCGGCCAGGCGTACTTGGCCGCCAGAGACCAAACCACGGCGGCCGCGCAGCAATAGACAGCGTGGTAGGCGAGCCCGATGGGCATGAAGCCAAACACGAGGGTCGAGTCATTCCACCACCAAAAGTCGTGGTGCAGAATCGCCAGAAGCAAGATCAAGAGGTAGACAACCGCGCGAGGCATCGAACGAGGAGCCAGGGTAGCATCCCCGCAGTCCATTCCGCACGACTTGTCTTCAAGTCGGGAATTGGGTTCGTTTCGAAATTAAGCTATTTTGGGGCCAAGTTTTCGATGGCAGTACTCCTGGTACGTTGATCCTGCAAGCCAAGCGAGGCGATCAAGATGTGAAGCCCCCCCGTTGTTATGCGGGCCATTCCGGGCAAAAGCGGAAATCTGTGGGTAAGACCGTGGAAGCTGTGAGCCGTGGGCGGCCGGCCGTTGGCGGTTGGGTGGGACATGTCGGTTTTAGTATGACTTGCGTTTCGGCTCCTGCCTCGGGACGGCGAGCGCAAGTTGTTGATGAGTCGATGCTTACTTTTTTCGTAAAGCGGTGATGACAGGTCGAAGCTGACGAACAGGCGCGAATCGGGCCCCGTCCCCGCAAGCGCCCCCTGCTTCACTGCTGCTTGACTTTGGCGTCGTAGAGATTCATCCCGTACGCCTCTTTGACCGCGTTGATCAGGTCCGCCACCTTGACCTGTTCGGCGTCATACTTCACGACGGCTTCGTTTTTGGACAACGAAACGTCCACCCCTGCTACGCCCTTGACCGATTCGAGTGCAGACTGCACTACGTCGACGCAGGCTGTTCACGTCATCCCGATGATCTCGAGGGTCACCGTTTTCTCTTTCGCGGGCGTTTCCGCGAACGCAGCGCCGGCGAGCATGGCCGCCGCGGAAATGCTCGCCGCGAAAATACGTCTTAGCATGTCGTCCTGCTCTAAGGCTGAGCTTGGCTTCTTGTTACATCCCCATGCGTGGCATGGTCTTGATCTGATCGGCCGTCTTGCCGGGGATGGCGCCGTCGCCGGCGTGCCAGCCTCCCTTGCATTCGTTACAAACAGGCATGTCTTTCGCGGCGTTCATACCGCACGGGCACTGGCCCATCTTTAGCGCGCAAGAGCTGCAAGCGGTCCTGAGGCAACAGGCGTACTTGCCGTCCGCCATCGCCTGAGCTTTGACTTTTTCGATCTGAGCATCGGCCTTCTGCATGGCTTTCGGCCGATTCATCATCATTTGCTTCATCATTTCCATTTGCTTCGACATGCCTTCGTCGCTTTGGGCGATCGCGACAGCGCCCCAGCCCGCGGTGAAAACAGCCAGCGCGAGCAGAGCGGACATGAAGAACTTGCTGCTGGGGTTCATTTGACGCCTCCTACGCGTAACTTCTCGCGGCACGCATGCGGTTGACGGCTCCTGGTCCCGGCTCGCACAGCGCGCCTGTCGGGGTGGAACCGGACTGAAGCGGCGACAACGAACCCGGGGACCTTCGCCTCCGTTTCTTTCTCTACCTGAGTATTCGCGCCCGGCGGCAAGCCAGTTACTTCGAGCCGAAGAATTTGCCTACGTACTCGCGGACTCCGCTCACTCGAAAACCCACTCCACCGGTCGAGTGCGTCGCCGCCCCGGAGCCGTGCGCGTCAGCAAGCGGTTGCCCGCGGTTGCGACAACCGCTCCCTCACGGTCGCGGCTCCTGGGCGGCCGTTTTCATCCCTTTGGGTGGGCCGTCAGGCCCATGGGGCATCGCGCCGTCAGATCAGAGCCGCGACGGCGAGGGAGCGGGGTCCGCATTCATCATTCGAAGCTCCTCGCGAACTTCCCGTACGAGCGCTCCCTACGGTGGAAACCGTTGTCGCCCTCGGTGCGGTCGGACTGGCGTTCGCTGGTTATCGTGAGAGAACAGCGGCTCATGGAACCAACGACCCAGCGTTTCGTGCAATGGGCCGAAGAGACGGTTGTCGAAGGGGATAATGTTCATGGCTGCCTCCTTGGCGTTTCGTTCGCCACATGATGTGGAGCAAGTTGGTTGCCAAATCAGCCACGCTGAATCGCCGCTCGAGCGCGGGCGATTCGGCGGCGATCGGGGGATGACACCCATCCGGGCGAGCTGCCGCACTGCCGCATGCGCGGCCCACAACCCGTTAGCGGCCCTATAATTGCTCTGACCCCTCATGTAAGGACCCCTTATGAATGTTTAGATTCGCCGCTAAGCAGACAGCCGTCCGGATGCGCGAGCTGGATCGCCAGATCAAGCGCTGCCGGCGCACCCAACATGAGGAGCCGATCCATGACCTACGAGTGGCGACCCGCCGCTTGCAAAGTTGCCTGAAAATTTTCGGCAAGTTGTTCCCGGCGCGGCCCGTTCGAAAGACGCTACAGCGATTGCGTCGGATGCGAGCTCTCGCCGGGACGGTGCGCGACTATGACATCGCCATTGCGCTTGCAATCGAGTCGAGTGACCGGGAAGGGCGCCTTGTCAATCATCTGCGCGCTCGGCGAAGCGAGGCGGCCGATGCGTTCGCGGCGCGGCTCAAGTCGTGGCCCAAGCCCGGAAGTATTGAGCGTTGGCGGGCCGACCTGCGGCTGGAGAGAGAGCCGGCGGCGAAAAAGCTCTCAGCGAGCGGCTGGGATGCGGGGCGCTCCGCGGCTGTAAACGCTGGGAAGACCTTACCGCCGCTGTGCGCGAAGTTCTTCCGAGAAGGACACGAACTACTTAGAAGCTCGTGTGACGACGCCGCGCTGCATCGCTTCAGGATTCGAGCAAAGCGCTTTCGCTACACGCTCGAGATCTTCGAACCGTGCTACGGCAGGGGCCTGAGGAAGTGGGTCGACTCCCTCAAACTACTCCAAGAACACCTGGGCTGGATCAACGACTGCCAGACAACGCAAGCGTTGATCAGCCGCGAGCAGGTCGCTTGCTTCGCGCAAGAAGCGCTCGAATTTGGTCAATTCCTCAAGTCCACGGCGCGCCTACGCCGGGCCGCGGCGGTCGAGCTCTGGGGTGACCGCTTCCGCCGCCGGAAGGTCGAGCGCCGATGGGTCCACTACCTCTCCCGCTAGCCCCAATACTCTTCACTTAAGGATGAGCTGGGAGTTTGGTCGCGGAACCCGCTCCCTTGCGACCGCAAGGGAGCGGGTTCCGCACACTCCGGCCGCGCGGTAAGTGAAGAGTATTGCCGCTATCCCGCATTTCTCGCCACTTGGTCCGCAACCGAAAGACCGGCGCTCACTTCCGGGCGGTCATTTGTCGGACGACATCGGCGGCATTGCCGGTCTTGTCGAGCACGTCTAGCTGACGTCGAGCCCAGCTTGGCTCCACGGCCATCTGGCGGAGCCTTTCGAACCGCGGCGCCGTATCGGGGCTCGCGTAGCCGCCCTCCAGATCTTCGAGGAGATCGAGGAACATTTCGCGCGCCGGCCGACTCTCGTAGCTCTTGGTGTCGACGAAATTCGCGTCTAACCCGAAACGCTCAGCGCGCCACATATTCTGGCTGACCAGCATCGGGTGGCAATCGTGCTGATAGGCGCCCTCTTCGATCTGGTCGGACAGGCCGCGCACGAGACAGTGGACTAGCGTGGCCAGGGCGCACACATCCTCGAGGCTCCCTGGCATGTCACACACTCGGACCTCGACGGTACCGAAGGTGTTGTGCGGCCGCACGGTCCACCAGATATCGCGGATGGAGTTGATGAACCGGGTGTCTTCAAGGTGCTTGACCAGCCAAACGTATTCACTCCAATTCCTCATCAGCGGCGGCAGGCCGGCCGTCGGCAGCGCGTCAATAATCTTTGAGCGGTGAGACAGCAGGCCGGTGACACGGCCTTCCCACCAGGGGCGTGCTGGACTTGGCCGACGGAGGCACGCTGTTTCTTGACGAGATCGGCGAGCTGCAATCGCACCTGCAGGCGAAGCTCCTGCGCGTGCTCGAAGACCAATGCTTCCGGCGCCTGGGCGGGGTGAAAGACATTCAGGTCGACATGCGCATTATCACCGCAACGAATCGAAACCTGGCGAACGCGGTGCGCAGCGGGCTGTTTCGCGAAGACCTCTTCTACCGCCTCAATGTGATTCAGGTCTTGATCCCGCCGCTACGCGAACGCCGCGACGACATTGGGCCTTTAGCGCGGCACTTCGTGGAACATTATCGATCCAGGCTCAGGCGCGAGATTGACTCCATTTCAGACGAGGCTCTAGAGCTCATGCGAAACCACCTCTGGCCCGGCAATGTTCGCGAGCTGCGCAACGTGATCGAGCGGGCCATGGTGCTGGAGGATTCAGATCGGATTGAAGCGGCGAGTCTCGTGCTTGAACGCGACCCCTTGGCGGCGCCGTTAGAGACGGAAGCAGCCACCCCGGCCGGCACCCTCGAGGAAGTCGAACGCACCATGCTCGAAGAGGCTTTGCGCGAGTCGAACGGCAACCAGAGCGAAGCGGCGCGGCGGCTCGGAGTCTCCCGCGACACATTGCGCTACCGGGTGAAGAAGTTCGGTTTGTCGTGAGTCGCCGGAAGTTCGCTGAAGTATTGAGGAGCGCCGCCGGAGGACGGCTGCCTGAGTCCCCCCGAGTCTTGTGGGCCAAGTTTCCGGGAAAGGCGTCGGGCCACGGAAGCGTGTGCTGAGCGCGATCACGGCCCTCAAGACGAAGGAAGCCGAGTCCAAAACGGCAGTCCGAGACCAGCTCGACCGCACACACCGAGCGGTTGAGCGGCGACAACGGACGGTGATGTTCTGTGATCTTGTCGGCTCGACGGACCCGCCCAACCGGCTTGACCCTGAGGGCCCGCGCGGCGCGATGCGGTCTTATCACGATGCCGTGCACGCCGCCGTCACGCCTCGGGACCCCGAGGTTTTTCAGGGTTTTCCGGCGATGCACGCGAATACCTATTGCAAACGACCACCTTGACCCTGACACTGGCCTCGTGCACGACCAAACCGAGCCCGCACCACCCGCGCAACAGACACTTGAGACCTGGAAGGAGATTGCCGCCCACCTAAGGCGAGACGTGACTACTGTCCGACGCTGGGAGAAGCGAGAAGGGCTACCAGTCCATCGTCATCAACACGACTCAGGTGTCAGCGTGTACGCCTTCCCCGGCGAACTCGATGCGTGGAGAAGAAACCGCAGACTGGCGGGAGTAAAGCCGTCGTCCACGCGCGCGTCGATTGCCAGGCGCGTGGCCGTGGCGATTGCATTTGCAGCAGCCGCCGCCGTGGTCCTCAAGGGTCCGATTTTGGACCCTCCAAACCCGAGCGCGTCCGCCGATGACGGGCTGCAAGCCGAGCGCCTCTTTGCGGGCGCCGACATCGAAACGTTTGGATCAGTTTCTCCCGACGGCCAGTGGGCGACATTCACCGACTGGAGTTCTGGCGACTTGGCGGTTAAGGACCTCGAATCGACCCAGACCCGTCGATTGACCACGAAAAACTCATGGGACGTCAATGGGTCGTTCACGATGAACGCTGTGGTATCACCCAGCCGCACAACGGTGGCCTACAATTGGATGCTCCCAAACGGCAACTGGGAGCTTCGGGTAGTGGGGTGGGAAGGGGGACCCGGAAAAAAGATCGCTGGAGGCTCCGAAACTCCATGGATACAGCCAATGGCTTGGGCCCCCGATGGTTCGCAGATCGCGGTTTGGGCGTCCTACGATCAAACGCGCAAAAACCTCTCGCTCGTAACACCTGACGGCTCATCAAATCGAGTCTTAAAGGAACTCGACGCCGCTCCGAGCGCTGTCCGGTTTTCACCCGACGGGGGCCAAATCGCGCTGAGTGTCCCTGCCCAGAACTTCGAGAAGCATGACATCTTCTTTCTCTCGATTGCAGACGGAACTACGACAAAGGTTCTGTATCACCCCGCGGACGATCGGTTCGTCGCGTGGGTTCCGGATGGCCGCGGTGTTCTATTCTTGAGCGACCGCCGCGGACCTGATTTCGATCTCTGGTGGCTGCCGGATCTTGAATCGAACGACAGACCCCGCATTGTTCATCGCTCTATCGGCCTAGTTCAACCACTGGGGATTACCGCCGCCGGCGAACTTTACTATCAGCCAAGCCAGAGTAGTTTGCAAGATCTTTACTCGGTGGAGATTGATCCCAAGTCGGGGAAAGTCTTTGGCGGCCCCGAGCCTGTATTGACCAGTCCCGTGGGTAAAACGCGGAGAGGTGATTGGTCCCCAGACGGCTCGAAGATCGCGTTTGTCGTGCAGGATGGCTATGACGTCAGGCCCGGCTGGCGGACCCTCTGGCTCTACGACGTATCGACCGGTAGAACCAACCAAGTCCTGATGGATCTATACGGCGCTTCTACGCCTTCATGGTCGCAAGCTGCTTGTCTGGGGTGTCGACCGAGACCTGCGGAAAGGCTTCTACATCTTTGACATCGAATCGCGCACGGTGACGAATGTCGTCGCGGAGGAGCCTCAGGAGGCTATTAGCGGACGGGCCCTCTGGGATGCATCCGGCGATTCGATCTACTACGGCGTCATCGGCTTCGAAGAGCCAAGAGGTCTGAATATCTTTCGACAATCGCTCGCCGGGGGCGTACGGGAATCTGTGTATAGAAAGAATGGCCGATTGCTTGTACCGTCAATAGCGATTTCTCGCGACGGTTCTCTGATTGCGGTAGGCGCCTCGCGCTCGAACCCCGGTGACTGGGAGGTCTCAGTCGTCCCCACCGCAGGTGGTCAGTCGCGAGTGTTGGTTCGGCTCGAGATTGGAGTGAACCCCAAGCGTGAGACAGTCGAAATCGGGACAGGTTACGATTCACCGCAAAACGCTTGCCTTCTTCGCTGTATCGTCGCACGCTGGTCCTAGCCGGGGAAGCGGAAGCGGGCTCTGCTGGAGAGCAACCCGCCAAGGAATACCCGGCCGCAAACTCATCAAGACGATGAGCGCCGGGGGCGGCCGCCAAGGTCGCTCCCGGCTTCTCCAACGCCGGCGATGTCTCCCTGCCCGCCCAGGGCCCATCGGATTGATAGATTTGCCTATGCCTCTCAAAACTCATACTTCGGATTCCTCGCTGCTGTTGCCGCCGGCCGCGCCAGCGCTTCAAACTCCGCCGGCGGACGATATCCCAACGCCGAATGCAGCCGGCGTTGGTTGTAGATCTCATCAATGAACTCGCCGATCGATGCGCGCGCCTCGTCAAGCGTGCGATAACGCTGCAACCAAACCTCCTCCGCCTTCAACGTCTTCATGAAACTCTCCGCCCGCGCGTTGTCGTAGGGGTTGCCGCGGCGGCTCATCGAGATGATCGCGCCGTGCTGCTCCAGCAGCTCGACATAGGCGCTCGAAGCGTACTGTACGCCTTGGTCGGAATGATGCATCCACCCCGCGGCAGGGCGTCTGAGCTCGAGCGCATCGCGCAACGCCCCTACAGCCAGCTCAGCTTTGAGCGTCGTCCCCAGCCGCCAGCCGACCACGCGTCGCGAGTAGGCGTCCAACACCACGGCGAGGTAGACGAACGCCTCGCGCAAGCGAATGTAGGTGATATCGGATTGCCACAACTGATCGACGCCGTCCACATTCAGGTGCGCCGCTAGATTCGGATAAACAGGTAAGAAGTGGTTCGAATCCGTTGTTAGCACGAAGCGCCGCTTGAGTACCGCCAGCAAGTTGTCCTTACGCATCATCCGCAGGACCTTTTTGTGATTGACGAGGAAGCCTTGGCGGCGCAGCTCGGCCGTCACGCGGCGGTAGCCGTAACGACGATTCTCGAGCGAAATCCGCTGCATGCGGTCACGCAATTCCATGTCGCACTCGGCGGGCGACGACACGGCGAGCCGGCGATAGAACCCGGCGCGATTCACGCGTCCGAGCTCGCAGGCGTGTTCGACGCTGAGCGAGCCTTTGGCGCTGATCTGCTCGACGATGGAGTAGATCCGCTCGCGCCACCGGCGTCGTTGGTCGGGGCTGCGAGGTTCAAGGCGCGAAAGGCTTGTCCGAAAAAATCGAGCTCTGCGGCTTGTTTGCCGAGCAGTCGTTCGAGCTCTGCGATGCGTTCGTCGCGCGGATCGCGAGGGATCTTGGGCGGCGCCGAGCGGCCGGGTTTCGGCCGGCCTCGCCGCCGGCTCAAGCCGTTGACGCCTTCCTGGCGATAGGCGTCCCGCCAGCGGTACAGCAGGCTGCGCTTGACGTCCAACTCGCGGCTTAGCGCTGTGCCGCTCTGGCCGGCTAGGAGCCGCCTGGCGGCGGCTTCCTTGAACTCCACCGTGAACTCCCGCGGCTTGCGCGGCTTGAGACTTTCCATCCTGGACTCCTTTCCATTCGCTGAAATTCGTCCCGAATTTCAATGTCTCATTTTTAGGGTTCACTCCAGATGCTTGAACGAGACAGCCTCGCTTTCTCCCCCGACGGAGCCTATCTCTACTACTCAACGAACTTGAGCGGCAACTTCGCTCGTCCGGACCCGGCAATCTTTCGAGTCGCCGTAGACGGAGGCGAGCCCGAGAAATTGGACGTGAAACTAGATCGCCGCGCCAATGCGTTAAGGGTTCACCCGGACGGCTCGCGAATCATGTTCACGGCTCTGCAGGCAACGGGAGAGTTGTGGGTGCTTAGGAATTTCCTCCCATCGGAGGCTGACAAATGACCGCCGCGCTTAAGATCGCACCCGAAGCCGGCCTAATATCGCTGATGACCCTAGCGCTGATCGCGCTATGCGCTGCATTCGGCGTCCGGTAGCAAATGCGCCGATCACCTGAGCGACTAACGATGAAGAGACGGAAAGATTGAATTATGCGACACGAACAAACGGTAGCCAAACGAGCAAAGCTTCTCACTTGGACCTGCTGCATACTTGCACTCCTGGCCTTTTCTTTGGCCGGAACCACCAAACTCGCTGCTCAAAGCTTCCCCATAACATTCAATGCGACAGCGTTGGACTCCTCCGATTTCAGTATTGATTTCGGAGCTATCGGCGGCGTTCTCCCGAATGCAGTGACGACGCTCCAGATAATGCCAGGAACTCACACTTTCACAGGCCCCGCATCTACTGCGCCGTTCAACTTCGAGGTCACTGCGGCGGGAATCGTCGACTATGACGCTTCTCTGGACGCTTTTGTGAGCGGCCGAGGCACGAGTACGCTGCCCCCCTCGGTTTCTCAACCACGATCGATGCGACGGCACTGGATGCGCAAACCTTCAGCATCGATTTTGGCTCGTCTGGCGGCGTTCTCCCGAATGCAGTGACGACTGGCGGGTGAGGAGGGCGGGTGACAGGCACGTAATTCGATCTTGTTCCCGTCGGACTATTGATTCTAATACACTTACGTTTTTCCTCTGACCACCGCTGCGTTCGCAAAGCGTGAACGTTTCAGTATAACCACCTCACTACAAACAACTTAGGTCTGAAGTCCGCGACGAATCCATCAAGCATTTCTGAGTGTCCCTGTTGGATCGGGAAACGTCGGCCCCCGCGGCGTGACGAGAGATTCGGAATAGTCTCACAGCTGTCGTAGCGTTCACCAGCTCGGGGCCTGAAGGGAAAAAGGCGGCGATCGGGGTAATTCCGGTGGGACGGGGCTTGGCACGCCACGGCCCTACGTCGTTGGAATCAAAGAGTATCGACGTAGGGGCGAGGCATGCCTCGCCCTCTGCGCCCGTGTCGTCCACAGTTCATTCACACCTTCTCGGAGCCTGCTTTTGGCCGGATGTCCGATCTCGGGCTTGCCCCGCCGCTGTATCATCAGAGTATGAGGATGCGCCGCAATCGCAACGCCGACTCCGCTGCGCAGTACTGCAAGTACCAAGCTGAAAAATCACGCCGAAAATAGTACCAAACGCAAAACGAACCCAATTTTCACCAACACGCTTAGACCGTCGGCGAATCCGCTAGCGGGCGAATTCCGGCAACAACCTGTCTAACACAATCCCCAGCCGGAACCCTGGGTCGCCGAACCGGCAATGCGAGATGCGTCCGCGCGGGAGTTGAGATCCGCGCGATGCTCGGTCGACTCGATTCGCCCTTCAATCGTGACCTGGGCCCCCGTCGGTAAGGGACTCAGCATCGCAAGCGCCATGTTCGCGACGGTTGGGAACCATTCCCTGCCCAGGCCGGGGAGCAGATTCAGCCCCGACGGACCCGCCAGAATGCCGAATATAACCAGCAAGGTGACGCCGGGCAACGCCGTCCCGCGACCCACGAAATGAGTAGCCAGACCGACCAGCAGTAACGTTCCGAGAATGATCAGGAACTGTGCCTGAGTTTCCATTTCACTCGCTGTCGCAGCAACTCGTCTGCCACGGCGGCGCGCCGGCAATCTGGTCGTATTTACGGAGCAGCTCGATCAGCGCCCCGCGGCTTTGCCCGAGTGCGACCGCGATCGGACCGGCGCCGAAAGCCTCGACGGCTTCGGGACGTTGTTCGATCTCGCCTCGGCGGCGGCGGCCGTTGCGGTCTTCGACGACAAAGACGTGTTTTCGATCGGCCCAATCGATGGCCAGTAGAGCGACGAACTCGGGTTCAGGGGTTTCCGGCATGTTTGCCTCCTTGAAGTTCTGACGGGACCCAAACCGCGGAAGTTGGGCTAGCGCCGCTTCCAGCCTCTTTGGGCTCGTGGATTCGGAGCACGAACGCGATATTTCGCCAGTAGACGCTTGAATCGCTCTAGATCACTGAACGTGAGGAGGTTCCGCTACTCGCGGTCGCGGAACTCTTCGTACCAGTTCTGGACCACGTGGATCGCCCGGTTGAGGTTCTCTGGGCTATTGAGTGCCTCCATTACAACGAAGCGCTGCCCGTCCGACGAAACCTCGTAAGAGTGGGTCAGTTCGAAGGAATGCCTGAATAGCTTCTCCGTTGAGACAACCGTAAGCTGCTGTTCTTCGGCAAGCCTAGCCGATATCAACTGATCACCCTCAATGTAGAAAAGCTCATCGCGACCCCAACGTGGATAACGGCCGCCGTCGGTCGAGACCAGTAGCTCGGCATCCCCCGTCGGAAACCGTCGCACGTAGACCTCGGGCTGGCCCGAGCGATTTGATTCGTAGGCGATGAGTCGGTCATCCGGGGAAAGCGTAGGTTGATCCTCGTCGAACTCGGTTACGAGGAACGGTTCTGTTGCGAACACCCCGCTTGAATCAGGGCGGCGTGCGAGCCAAATGTCCCGACGAGTTTCCGGGCTGACCAGGACGTAGATGATGCTTTTGCCGTCGCGAGACCACGCATTAGCGAATTCAGGGTGGGGGCCCAACGTGACGCGCTCAGGTTCGCTTTCGCCTTGGCCGGCGGCAACGTAAATGTCAGCGTTCCCATTGCGGTTGGAAGTAAATGCGAATTCGTCTCCTTGCCAAGACCACGTCGGATCCGCTTCCGTGGCCTTATGTACGGTCAGCCGCTGCTTGATCGGCCGATCTGTGTTGTGGAGCCAAATATCAATATTCCCGTTCTCAAGACCGGACACCAGGACACGTTGATCGTCCGAGGACAAATCGAACATCGCAATGTCGTCTTGAGGCTGACCGATCGCTGCAATTTTCAGACCGGACCGGTCGATCCACACCAATTGCTCACTCACTCGAACCGGGTCCGCATAGACGAGCGTCCCATCGACCGAGAGGCTTGGCTTGACGCCATCCGGCACGACAAGGAAAGGCGACCCGGTTACCTCCAGCGACGCAAGAGAAAAAGACACCGCCCAAATCCCGGAACTCCTTAAAGACGTCTGATAGAGAATGTGACCGGAAGAGTCATAGGCAGGATACGCCCCCTCGAGTAACGGGTGGCTCTCCCCGGTGGTGAGATC
Organism: Bryobacterales bacterium; assembly: GCA_965247515.1. Taxonomy (GTDB): domain Bacteria; phylum Acidobacteriota; class Terriglobia; order Bryobacterales; family UBA6623. Next base: position 6,893,474 of record OZ252029.1, read on the forward strand.
GCCAATAGCGAGTCTCTGCTCACCCCGGCCGCCGGTGGTCAGCAGCACCGCGGGAGAATCGTCGAGGCCGGGGAGGAAGTGAGGGTCCTGATTCGTACCTCCGGCGATTCCCAGACTCAGCAATTTCGGCACTCCTCCACCGCTCGACACTTGGTAGAGACGCGAGGGGCCGCCGTCGCTGAAAATGATCTCATCGGAGTAGGGGCTCCACGCCCCGGCCGTGAAGCGATTAATCAGCAACTCGCAGATCTTGATCGCGCGGCCCCTCCCTAACGAAACTTTGCGGAGTTCACCCTCAGCCGGGTAGGCGATCCAGCGGCTGTCGGGCGACCAGAATGGAAAGGCTCTCGGTCCCACTTCAGCGACACGCCGCGCCTCCTCGTCATCGAGGTCACGCACCCAGAGATGATCGTCCTCGGTGACGAACACTATGTGCCGGCCGTCGGGTGAAATCGTCAGGTTGATTCCAGCAGGACTCGCGTTCAATGATTCGGGCGTAAAGCTGAAGCGGGTAACGCTGCGCTGTGGCTCAACTTCGATCGGTCGTCGTACCCACCCAAGCGCCGCCAGGGCCAATGCCGCCGCGAACAGCGCCCAAGGCAGTCGACGGCTCCAACTCGGAGACTCAGCCAGCTCCGCCGAGACAGGCGCAGAAGTCAACACCCTAGAGCGACCTGACTTGAGCTTCTCGGCCAGCGTGCGCAGGTCGACTAAAAGGTCGACGGCATTTTGGTAGCGGTTGCTCGCTTCCTTCTCCAGGCACTTGCCGATCAGCACCTCGGGTTCCATGGGCAGGCCGGCTCGCAACGCCGTCACCGGCTCATGGGCCTCGTTCACGATCGAATAGACAACGGCTTGGTCGTAGCTCGCTTGGAACGGACGCTGCCCGCAGACCATTTCGTAGAGAATGCAGCCCAACGCCCAGATGTCGGTGCGATGGTCGACTTCAGCGGCCTGCGACTGCTCCGGCGACATGTAAGCCACCGTGCCGACCGTGGTGTCGAGCTGGGTGAGCTTCGAGCCCTCGGTCAATAGCGCCAGACCAAAGTCGAGAATCTTCGCTCGTCCATCCGGTGTGATGATGATGTTCCCGGGCTTGATGTCGCGGTGAACGACGCCGTTGGCATGCGCCTCTTGAAGCCCTTCAGCGGCTTGACGGGCGATGTACAGGGATTCCTTGAGCGCCAACGGTCCTTTCTCGATATGCGACTCAAGCGAATCGCCCTTGACGAGTTCCATCTCCAGAAAGATCTTGCCATCCGCCTCGTCGATTTCGTGGACGGTGCAAATGTTGGGATGATTCAGCGACGCGGCCGCTTTAGCCTCGCGCTCGAACCGTTTGCGGACCTCAGGATCTGAAACCAGATGCGAGGCCAGAAATTTCAGCGCGACTTGGCGGCCAAGCTTCAGATCCTCAGCCTTGTAAACGTCGCCCATGCCCCCGGAACCGAGCTTTTCGAGGATCTTGTAGTGACTGATGGTCTGCCCAATCAAGATACGTCGATTTTACCGCTCAGCGGCCTTGACGCGGTTACGTGGCGGAAACAAACGTTCGCATGAACGACTCGCCGCGAGTCTTCAGAAACCCTGCCCAGAGCGCTCTAAGGCCCTATTCAAGCGGCTTCGAGCGGTTTCAAGGGGTGGTTGGGTCGGTGTGAAAATAATTTACAGCGTCTATCAGTTGGACTGCTCGGATGCGCGCTCTCGACGGTCCCGGCGCTGCGGCCGGATCGTTCGTGGGCCGTGGGCTATTGATTGCTTCGCCTTGACGGGCTCAAGACCCCGCTTCGGTAGCCGCCTCGGCCAGCTTTTCGAGCACGAGCTCCAGATCTTGCCTGCTGTGGGCGGCGGAGATCTGCATACGAATTCGCGCTTGACCTTTTGGCACCACGGGATAGGAAAAGCCGATCACGTAGACGCCTTTGGTTAGAAGCGCGTCGGCCATGTCGCGGGCGGCCGCGGCGTCGCCCAGCATCACCGGGACAATCGGGTGCTCGCCGGGCATCACCTCGAGGCCAACCCGCGAGACGCCGTCGCGGAAGAAGCGAGTGTTCTCGAAAAGCCGATCTCGCAATTGTGTCGACTCTGTGAGCAGCTCCAGGGCTCTCAGCGAGGCGGCGACGATGGGCGGCGCCAGGGAATTCGAGAACAAGTAGGGCCGCGAGCGCTGGCGCAGCAGCTCGATCAGCTCTTTCGGGCCGCTTGTGTAGCCCCCGCTGGCGCCGCCGAGCGCTTTGCCCAACGTGCCGGTCAGAATGTCTACGCGGCCCATGACGCCGCAGTGCTCATGGGAGCCCCGGCCGCGACGGCCCATGAAGCCCACGGCGTGTGAGTCGTCCACCATGACCAGGGCGTTGTATTTCTCCGCCAGGCTGCAAATCCCCGCTAGATTGGCGATGACGCCGTCCATCGAGAAAACGCCGTCCGTTGCGATCAGCCGCGTCCGGGCCGCCTGGGCGTTGACGAGTTGCTCTTCGAGGTCGGCCATGTCGTTGTTGCGGTAACGAAACCGGGCGGCTTTCGAGAGGCGAATGCCGTCGATGATGCTGGCGTGGTTGAGGGCGTCGGAGATCACCGCGTCTTCGGGACCAAGAAGCGTCTCGAACAGGCCGGCGTTGGCGTCGAAGCAAGAGCTGTAGAGGATGGTGTCCTCGGTTCCCAGGAACTCGCTGATCCTCGCCTCCAGTAGTTTGTGGGGCTCCTGAGCGCCGCAGATGAAGCGCACCGACGAGAGCCCGTAGCCCCAATTGTCGAGACCCGCGTGCGCCGCTCGGACGATCTCGGGATGGTTGGATAATCCTAGGTAGTTATTCGCGCACAAGTTGAGGACCGGATCGCCCTCGCCGACCCGGATCCGAACGCCTTGCGCCGTGGAGAGGATGCGCTCAGCCTTGAACGCCCCTCCGTCGCGAATCTCATGGAGTTGCTGGTCAACTCGAGGTCGAGTAGATTCCCACACGGCCGCCTCCTCGGTCACTCAGGCTGGTCGCGCCAGTAGAGCAGGATCTTGCCGGACTCCCCGGAGCGCATCAGCTCGAAGGCCTTCTCGTATTCGCTGAAGTGTAGGCGATGCGTGATCACTGGCTTGAGGTTCAGCCCGCCTTCGATCAGGACAGCCATCTTGTACCAGGTCTCGTACATTTCGCGGCCATAGACGCCCTTGATCGTAAGCATGTTGAAGATGACTTCGCGCCAATCAACAGCAATCTGCCCGGAGGGGATTCCCAGCATGGCGATCTTCCCGCCATGGCTCATGTTGGCCAGCATGTCGCGAAACGCCGACGGATTCCCCGACATCTCGAGACCAACGTCAAAGCCCTCGGTCATCCCCAATTCGGCCTGAACTTCCGGCAGCGATTTCGAGCGGACATCCACGGTGAGGGTCGCGCCTAGTCGGGCCGCCAGCTCGAGGCGCCAGGGGTTGAGGTCGGTCACCACAACGTTCCGAGCCCCGGCATGCCGAGCCACCGCCGCGGCCATGACTCCGATGGGACCGGCGCCGGTGATCAGGACATCCTCTCCCAGCACCGGGAATGTGAGGGCGGTGTGGACGGCGTTGCCGAAAGGATCGTAAATTGCCGCGATGTCGCGGTCTACGCTTGGTTTGTGATGCCAGACGTTGGTCATCGGCAGCGAGATGAGCTCGGCGAAGGCTCCAGGCCGATTGACGCCAATACCCTTCGAGTCAGCGCAGAGATGGCGCTTGCCGGCCATGCAGTTGCGGCAGCGCCCGCAAACGACGTGGCCTTCGCCGCTCACCACATCACCGGGATGGAAGTCGGCCACGTTGTCGCCGGCCGACACCACCTCGCCCACAAACTCATGACCGATGGTCAGTGGAACCGGAATCGTCTTGCGCGCCCAGTCGTCCCAATCGTAGATATGCACGTCGGTGCCGCAGATGCCGGTGCGGTCGACGCGGATCAAGACGTCGTTGATTCCGACCTCCGGCTCGGGCGTCTCGCTGAGCCAGAGCCCGGCTTCCGATTTGGATTTGACTAGAGCTTGGATGAAGCCTTCCTCCCGCGCAGCGTAGTATATCCCGCTCGCGGCGAAGAGGTTCGCGCAAAGGCGCAAAGAACGCAAAGGGAACGCAAAGGAAGACGAACGCTCCCATGTTCGGGCCAATACTGTCGACTCAGGCGTCGAGACAGCGACCCGGAGCCGCGACCGGAAGGGGCCGTGAAGAAAACCTATTGTCGCGTCGGCGCGCGGGAGCGCCAAGCGCACGCCAAGCTCAGCGCTCCCAAACGCCGCCCCTGCCGAAACCGCAACTTCTGCGCCTCGACTCCTGATTGACCGCCTGAGCGGCCCGGAAACGGTCGTTTCGGGCCGTTTCCCGGCCCTTTTCGCCCCCCCAACCGCCGCTACGCCGCCGCTTGCGCCGCCAGCCCGCACTCCGGCCCACGACGCCAGACCAGCCGGATCCAAGCCGCAATGTTGTACGCCAACCCCCCCCACAAAAGCTCCGATCGCGCCTTCCGCAGCCCTCGTACTCGAAACTTGCGCACCCCCAATCGCTCTTTCAACCAGGCGTTCGGAAACTCCGCCGTCTCGGACCGCTTGCGATACGCCGCCCGCCCACGCTCGCTCTCCATCCAGCGCCGATGTTTCGCCATCACCGCGTTCTCTTCGCTGCGGCTCAACGTTCGATGACCGCTCTTGGGGCAGCACTTGTGTCGCTGTGCGCATTCGCGACAATCAGCTTCTTTTGCCTGATACTGCCGATATTTGCGCTTCCGCTTCAGCGACGATCGCTGATACGTCAAGGTCCGCTGGGCCGGACACAGAAACGTGTCCGTCGCCTCGTCGTAGATGAAAAACTTCGGCGCGTAGCGCGGCCCAATTCCCGCCGCTTTCAACGCCGCCTTCGAGCCCTTGTCCGGCGCCGGCGCCGGCGTCGCGTATTCGATTTCAGCGGCTGCCAGCGCCTCGATGTTGGCCTGGTTGGCGTAGCCCCCGTCCGCTAACACTTGCTTCGGGGTTCGCTCGAAGCGCCCTTCCACATCGTCCAGCGTCGGGGTCAGCTGGCCCGCATCGGAGGCGTTGTTGGTCAACTCCACGCCGACCACGATCTTCTCTTTGGCGTCGGTCGCCAGCTGCGCGTTGTAGCCGAGTCCCCAACCGCCGTTGGATTCGTGTTGCGGGCGCGCTTCCGGCTCGCTCTCGCTCACCCGCGCCTGGCGTCGTTGCTCTTCGTTGCGCTTGCCCGCTTCGACCTTGGGCAGTTCCTCCAGCGCCTGCTCCATCCGCTCGACTCGCTCCCGCAAGGTCCGCTTACGCGCCGCCTGACGCCGCCGATTCGAACCCTCGTCGTCGGCTTCTTCCGAGAGTTGACGCACCGCTTCGCGCGCTTGTTCGAGATGCCGCTCGAGCGTCGGACGCCTGCGTTGCGACCCGCCCGAGGCTTGCGCCCGGATCCGCGTGCCGTCGACGGCCACCTGCTCGAGATCCACCAGCCCCTCTTGACTCAGCTGCGCCAATACCTGTGTCAACAAGTTCTCGAGAGCTTTTGAGTGGAATACCCGAAAATCCGAAAGAGTGTGATGATTGACGACCGCCATGCCGCACAACCACTCCAACTCCGGCCGATAGCGGCTTTGACGCGCGATCTCACGCGCCGAGCTCATCCTTTCCGAATACGCCCAGATCCAGATCGCGACCAGCAACCGCGGATCCCATGCCGGCCGCCCGGCGGACTCCTTGCGGGTTTCCAGATGAGCAGCGAAGCCGGACAGGTCGAGCATGCCGCTCAGCTCCCAGATGGCGCGCACCAGATGGTCGGCCGGCACGAGCCGTTCGACGTCGATCGCGGCATAGGTGAATTGGTCGCGATTGGGCTGTCGCAGCTGCAGTTGGTCAACGGGCACGGCTTGGCGCGGCGTTGCTCGAGCTCGACTAAGACCTGTTGTTCGCCCATATAATAAGGGCGTTGGACGCCGCCGCCAAGTTATCCGAACATTCGTTTGCCCTCATGTTTTATCCCATTTTGATCCACTCGCGCCATTCCGAACCGCCCCAGGGGAGCTTCGGCGGCCACGACGGGTTTATTTCACAGCCCCTAAGGGAGCGGTTGTCAGAGGAATGGCAAATTGCTCGCATTCTCGAGCAACCGCTCCCTGCCGGTCGCGGCTCCGGGCCCCCGCCTGGCTGGCGCAAATTGAGTCGACAGCATTGGGGCCCAGGGCCGGTCTTCTTTGCGTTCCCTTTGCGTTCTTTGCGCCTTTGCGCGAACTTCAGGCCTATTCGATGGCGAGCGTAACCCCGCTTGGGCTTGGTCGTCCGCCGACGAAGATGACGACTTCAGCGTCTCCGGGCGCGAGTCCGGGTGGGATGACGACGTTTAGCTGGTAAAGACTGACGAAGTTCGGAGTCAGTCCCGCGAAGCCGAGTGGAGTGAACCCCAAGCGTGAGACAGTCGAAATCGGGACAGGTTACGATTCACCGCAAAACGCTTGCCTTCTTCGCTGTATCGTCGCACGCTGGTCCTAGCCGGGGAAGCGGAAGCGGGCTCTGCTGGAGAGCAACCCGCCAAGGAATACCCGGCCGCAAACTCATCAAGACGATGAGCGCCGGGGGCGGCCGCCAAGGTCGCTCCCGGCTTCTCCAACGCCGGCGATGTCTCCCTGCCCGCCCAGGGCCCATCGGATTGATAGATTTGCCTATGCCTCTCAAAACTCATACTTCGGATTCCTCGCTGCTGTTGCCGCCGGCCGCGCCAGCGCTTCAAACTCCGCCGGCGGACGATATCCCAACGCCGAATGCAGCCGGCGTTGGTTGTAGATCTCATCAATGAACTCGCCGATCGATGCGCGCGCCTCGTCAAGCGTGCGATAACGCTGCAACCAAACCTCCTCCGCCTTCAACGTCTTCATGAAACTCTCCGCCCGCGCGTTGTCGTAGGGGTTGCCGCGGCGGCTCATCGAGATGATCGCGCCGTGCTGCTCCAGCAGCTCGACATAGGCGCTCGAAGCGTACTGTACGCCTTGGTCGGAATGATGCATCCACCCCGCGGCAGGGCGTCTGAGCTCGAGCGCATCGCGCAACGCCCCTACAGCCAGCTCAGCTTTGAGCGTCGTCCCCAGCCGCCAGCCGACCACGCGTCGCGAGTAGGCGTCCAACACCACGGCGAGGTAGACGAACGCCTCGCGCAAGCGAATGTAGGTGATATCGGATTGCCACAACTGATCGACGCCGTCCACATTCAGGTGCGCCGCTAGATTCGGATAAACAGGTAAGAAGTGGTTCGAATCCGTTGTTAGCACGAAGCGCCGCTTGAGTACCGCCAGCAAGTTGTCCTTACGCATCATCCGCAGGACCTTTTTGTGATTGACGAGGAAGCCTTGGCGGCGCAGCTCGGCCGTCACGCGGCGGTAGCCGTAACGACGATTCTCGAGCGAAATCCGCTGCATGCGGTCACGCAATTCCATGTCGCACTCGGCGGGCGACGACACGGCGAGCCGGCGATAGAACCCGGCGCGATTCACGCGTCCGAGCTCGCAGGCGTGTTCGACGCTGAGCGAGCCTTTGGCGCTGATCTGCTCGACGATGGAGTAGATCCGCTCGCGCCACCGGCGTCGTTGGTCGGGGCTGCGAGGTTCAAGGCGCGAAAGGCTTGTCCGAAAAAATCGAGCTCTGCGGCTTGTTTGCCGAGCAGTCGTTCGAGCTCTGCGATGCGTTCGTCGCGCGGATCGCGAGGGATCTTGGGCGGCGCCGAGCGGCCGGGTTTCGGCCGGCCTCGCCGCCGGCTCAAGCCGTTGACGCCTTCCTGGCGATAGGCGTCCCGCCAGCGGTACAGCAGGCTGCGCTTGACGTCCAACTCGCGGCTTAGCGCTGTGCCGCTCTGGCCGGCTAGGAGCCGCCTGGCGGCGGCTTCCTTGAACTCCACCGTGAACTCCCGCGGCTTGCGCGGCTTGAGACTTTCCATCCTGGACTCCTTTCCATTCGCTGAAATTCGTCCCGAATTTCAATGTCTCATTTTTAGGGTTCACTCCACCTGATAAATCGTGGCAGACCCCCCGTTCCGGGGGGACGTAGGTAAGGTTTGGCGGGAGTAGGCATGGCGGCCTCGCAACCCCGCGACACCGTCGCGGGGCTCAATCGAATCGGCAGGCGGAGGCGTGAGCCGCGGACAATCATGGCACGCGCCCGGGAGCTACAGTAAATGGCGATGCGGTTGTTTCTGACGCTTGGATTGGCGATCGGCTGGGCGGCATGCACCCCTGAAGTCAAAATCCCCGAAGACCTTGGGGCCGCGAACTGGGAGGTGATCGACTGGGGCGCAGTGGAAGACCTGCCCAACAGCGTCGCGCTGCTTGAAAGTGTCTTCTGGGAGCCCCGGGACACGACCAGCTTGAGAAGGCTGATCCGCGAGACGCCGTTGGTGAAGGATAAGACGGTTCTCGAGATCGGCACGGGCTCGGGACTGTTGTCGCTGTGCGCGCTGCAGTATGGCGCCGCGAAGGTGATTGCGACCGACGTCAACCCGGCGGCGGTGGCCAACGCCCGCTACAACGCCGACAGAATGGGCTTGGCGGAGCGGTTCGAGGTTCGCCGGGTCCCGCTTGAAAGTCGGGGCGCCTTCACGGTGATCGAAAGTGGCGAGACGTTTGACTTGATCGTGTCGAACCCGCCCTGGGTGGATCAAAGGCCCGCCGCGATCGATGAGTTCGCGCTCTACGACGAAGGTTTCTATCTAATGAGGTCGTTGGTCGACGGTCTCGAGGAGCGCCTGAACCCGGGCGGGACGGCGTTGCTGGCCTACGGCGCCGTGAGCGGCATTCGGGCGCTGCTCGAAACGGCGGCCGAGAGAAATTTTCAAACGCGCATCCTCGACGACCGTGATTTGGATGAATTGGAGGAAGAGTTCTTGCCGGGGATGCTGATCGAGGTGACTCCTTAGCGCAGCTCCCCGCCGCGCACGAGCATGCGATCACCGATTTCGACCGTGGCGTCGGGGAAGAACAACCAGCGCCGGTAGCCTCCGCGGACGTCGCCGCCGAGCTCTTCGTTGTCGCCTAGGCTCATGCGGACGACGCCCGCGCCGTAGCCGAAATAAGGCACGATTTCGCTACCTGGAACCTTGACCAGCCCCGGATGAAAGCCAAGGCCGAACTCGCGGAACGCCTTTGCTGAGTCGCCCCCTAAGGTTAGTTCGGCTTCGACGGCGTCGAGGTTTTCGTCCGCGGAGACGCTGGTGATCTTGCCGTCAACGAAGGTGAATCGAATGTTCTTCGCTACCTTGCCCTGCAAACGAGCTTCGGGCACAACCAGCGTTCCCTGAACGGACTCTTCGATCGGCGCCACTCGCAGGACGCCGCAGGGCAGCTCGATCTCGCGGTCGATTCGAATGCGAGCCGAGTTCATTCGCTCGGCCGATGCGTCGCCGTCTTGCTTGTTGAAGGGCCGGTCGCCGACCCGAAAGCGGATATCGGTGCCAGCCGGCGTTCGCACACGCACGATCCCGGAACGCAGGGCCTGGATCGCTTCGTCTTGGGCCTCCCCGATCGCCGCGGAATCGACATCGAGCGCGTCGGCGTAGATGCGGTCGAGGGCTTGCGAGTGTTCGCCGGCAAGGCCGTCGGCCAGAACGCTTCCCTGTGACCAATGGAAGTGGATTTGGCGGTGGGCGCCCCCTTCGTCAAGCCAGGCGGCAAGCGCTCGGCGTTCGGCTGGCGTCGTGGTGCGTTCGGTTTCGCGCACGGGCAGCCAGATATAGACGTCCGCTGACTCGAGAAGCTTTGCGAACGCGGCTTCTTCGGCGGGGGAGTCTCCGGTCCCGCCAAGAGACGAAATGGGCGTGTACTCTAGCGCGGCGAGATCGACGGCGCCTGCTTGCCGAATGCGACGCCGGACGAGCGGTGTCAAGGCCTCGAAATATCCAGGGTCAAAGCGCAGCAGAACCCGCTCGCCGGGGCTGAGGGCCAAGGCTTCGACCGTGACGCGGGCCATTGCGTCGTAGTTGAGGTCCGAGGGCTCGGCCGCATCGGAGTAGGGGGCGGCTAGCGCAACGATAAGCAGCAGTGCCGTCTCGGCAGAAGAGCGTATGGTCCCCATGGTCGTGTCAATCAGAGGAATGCTCTGCCCCTGAGTCAGGGGCCGGACCGGCCACAAAAGCCGAACCGGGATGCTCGGTTAGTAAGGCCGGGGTCCTAATGCCGGCTGAGGAACCGCTCCGAGTCCCGTTCCCAGCGGCCTTCGAGCTGTGGAACTCGGGGTCTTCCTCGAACGCCGGCCGTTCCAAGTGCTCTTTGTCGCAGTTCGCGACGTCCTGCCAAAGCGTTCCAAAGGGCTCAAACGAGATCCGCACGCGCACGTCGAACGCCTCAGCAAGCTTCCGAAGCGTAGCGAGAGACCAGCGATTGTAGTCCGCGCTCTCAAACCTGGAAATCGCTGACTGCTTGGTCCGGAGCTTGTCGGCGAGATCATGCTGGCTGAGCCCACGCTGATCGCGCAGCACACGGATCTGGCTCGCCAACGACGTATTCAGCACCTCATCCGCGTAGGCATGTCGGTACTCGCGGTCGCGCAACCGGTCCTTAAGGTTTTCCTGCAGGGTCTTGGCCATGCCGGCATCTCCTTTCCTTGGCATTAGCTTTCACCTCTTGGTAGTCAAACAAGTCCCACATAGATGATATCACAAAATTGTTATAGATGATCCTGCTTCACCAGCGCTGCTTCTTAGACAATCTGTCGCCTCGCCAGGTCCGCGAAAATCCCAGGCTGGTCGATCAACTCCTGGTAGGTTCCTTGTTGGGCGACGACGCCGCCGTGCAGCACGAAGATGCGGTCGGCATTGACAATCGTGCTCAGCCGGTGGGCGATGACGATGCGCGTGGCGTGAAGGCGCTCCAGCGACTCGGAGACGATTTGCTGGGTGCGGTTGTCCAGCGCGCTGGTGGCCTCGTCGAAAAGCAAGATGCGCGGGCGGTTGACGATGGCGCGGGCGATCATCAGGCGCTGACGCTGGCCGCCGGACAAACCGCCGCCGCCTTCGCTCACGACGGTGTGCATGCCCATCGGCATCTGCTCAACGTCTTCGGCGAAGCCGGCCATGCGGGCGGCTTCCCAGGCGTCGTCAATTGTTAAGGCGGCCGAACCGATGATGTTGGTGAAGATGTCGCCCGACATCAGGTTGCCGTTCTGGAGGACGACGCCGATTTGTTGGCGAACGGTTTGAATGTCGAGGCCCGAGAGGTCTTGGCCGTCGTAGAAGAGGGCGCCGGACGCGGGCTTTTCGAACCCCAGCAGCAGACGGAAGAGGGTCGACTTACCGCAGCCGGAGGGGCCGACGAAGGCGACGAATTGGCCGGGTTCGATCTTCAGCGAGACATCTCGGAGGACGAGCGGCGTGTCTTCGCGGTAGCGGAAAGCGAGGTGGTTGACCTCGACCTCGCCGGTTAGCTCGCCCGGGTCGGCCTTTCCGGCGTCGACCTCGGGGAGGGTCTTCATGATGGGCGCCGCGCGTTCGTATAGCGGCACGATGTCGAGGATTCCAATGATGACCGCGCCGAGCTCGAGGGCGGACCCGAGGAACTGCGAGTAGGCGGCGTTGAAGGCCAGAAATTCACCCGTGGTCAGCGCTGTCTCGCCGGGCTGGCGCATCAGCCAGCCAATCATCAGGAAGATTGACCCCGCGCCGACGATCGGCCAAGCCGAGTAGAAGACCTCGAGAAAATTCTGGATCTCGCCGGCGCGAACGGCCTGGACGCGTTGGCGGGAGAAGTCCGAGGCCCAGCGGGCGAAGGCTCGGTTCTCGGCCCCGGAGACGCGGAACTTGCTAACGCCGCCGATGAACTGCAGGACCATCCCTGAGATCCGCCCGGCGATCTCGGCAAGCGCTCGCTGACGGCGGACTTGCAGGATGCCCGTGGCTGTTGCGACGACGAAAGCGACCGCGATGACGGCGGTGCCGAGTAGGGCCAGCTTCTAGCTGTAGTAGAACATCAGCGCGAAGCTGAAGACCGAGAAAACGCCGGTCATCACGGAGGTCAGAGCGGAGCCGGTGAGCGCACGGCGGATTGCGGAGATGCCCAGGCCGCGCTGCGCGAGGTCGCCGGCGGTGTAGTCGCGGAAGAAAGGTACGGGGAGACTGAGCAGGCGATCCCAGACCGCGGCTTGCACCGAGGCGTCCATGCGGCTTTCGAGGCGAATCACGGCGAACCCGCGCACCAGCGAGAACATCGCGCCCGCGACGGCAATCGCGATCAGGAATATCGTCATCTGCATGAGTTGGTCGCGCTGGGCGGCCGGAATCATGCGGTCGAAGATGAACCCGGTGGCGATGGGCGTTGCGAGCCCCAAGAGCCCGCCGCCGACGCCCATCATTATGATCGTGAAGACGTCGCGCTTGGCCCCATGAGCGCCGAAGCGCATCAGATCCCAGACGTTGAGCGCCTTGGCGGGGAAGGGGCGGTAAAACGAATACGCGATGCCGGTTAGGGTGTCGGCGAACTTACGATGGACCGAGGCTGTCTCGCCGGTCGAGGGGTTGAAGGCCCGGTAGCCGCGGCTGCGGCGGAGTGGTGTCAAGGCGATCGGTGTCTGATCTTCGTCGAGCATCGCCAGCAGCGGGCCGTTGTCGCTTCGCCACCAGTCGCCTTTGAGCAAAACCTGGCGCGTTCGGACTCCAGACCCGCGGGCGATGGCGTGTATGGGGTCGCCGAAGGTTTTGCCCCGTGGGGTGTCCGGCGGTTTTTCGAGCTTGATACCGAGCGGGCGACAGACGGCCTGCGCCGCCTTGAAGTAAACGTCGCCACCGAGGTCTTCGTCCATCGCTCCGTCGGCGTCAGGGCTTAGCAGCCCGTGGCAAAACACCCCGTTTCAGGCCGCGAGAAGCATCGGCGTGGCCAGCGGCGCGCCGGCTGAATCTCGCACCTTCGCCGGGAATCTCCTGAAAACCGCCCCCAGGGCCCCGCACAACCGCCCCAAGGCCGCCCAAGACGCCAATACAAGCCCCAAAACCGACACTTTTGTCCTTTTCCTCGCGTCCGCCAGCCCGCGCGGCGTCCCCGCGCCCAGTTTGCCCCTCATCGCGATCGATAAATTGAACGCGCCCACGTGAATCAGCAGCCTCTTTAAAACATTTTCTCGGCCTTTCAAGTGCAATCGCCGCATCCCGCCCGTCTCGTAACAGTGCGCGAAACTGCGCTCAACCTTCTCCGCTCGCAACTTCATCAGACGCTTGCCGCGCTTGCCTTTGATCCGCCGCCGATTGGAGTACACCGCGTCGCGTTGCCGCGTTCGGCCGCCCCATTTGCGTCGCCCTCGCTGCGGCTCGCTCACGTAACTGCGTACGTCCAGCTCGGCAAAATCCGTCAGCACTCGGTTCGAATGATAGCCCTTGTCCGCGACCACTTCGCTCAGCTCGTCGACCGCGCCAGCGGCTTCTTCCGCCGCCGCTTCCAACTGCTCGGCCGCCTCGACCAGCGTTTCTTCAATCGTCGTGGTATCGCCTTCGTCGGCCGCTTGCAGCGTGACCGCCACCACCGCGCCCGTCTCCAAATCCACCGCGTGCTCGGCCTTGTGCGCCAAGTGCGTACGGCCGTCTTTCATCTTCGTGACCTTGGCGTCGGGATCGTAGGGATGCTTCCAATCCTTGTTGCAGGCCTTCTTCTTACGTTTCTTGTCGATCTTGGCCAACTGCTCGCGCGTCGGCGTCTCGATTCCCGATTCCAGAGCTAGACGTCTTAAATACTCTTCGTAGCCCTCGCCGGAGTCGCAACGCACCAGCGAGCGCATCGCCGCGTTGGCTTCCAGCGTCGTCGCGTCGACCCCGATCGTTCCGCCGGACAACAGGCCTTCGCGGGCCAGCAGCTGCAGCGCCCAGGTGAACACCGCGCGATGCGTTTCGAGGTCGATCAGCCGCCGCGTGCGCGAGATCGTCGAATGATCCGGCGCTTGTTCATCGAGTTCGATCGCCAGGAATCGCCGCAGCGAAAGTGAGTCGCCAAGGCGCCAAGCGACGCCGCGCTCCGAGTCGATGCCTTCGAAATACCCGATCAGCAAACTGCGGAAATAGATGCCCGGCGTGAGCGACGGCCGTCCCAAGCTCGGCGCGTAGAACTGCTCGCACTGGCCTTCGACGAAGGCGTCGAACTCGTGCTCGTCAAATAACTCGCTGAGCCGCAGATAAAACGGATGCCCAGCGCTCTTGGGCAACTCCGAGGTGGCGACCCATAGGTCTTTCTGCCGCTCGCGTCGCTTACGCCGTCCCATTGCCATAAAACAAGTTTATCACCTCTTGTTTCACAGTGCGACTTCCACCACGGGCTGCTAGGGGCGATGAAAGCTGAAAGAGAGCCTTCGCGGTGAGGGTTTGGTCGTTGGCCCCTCTGTTGGCGGCGCGGTCAGCTTCGGCTAAGTCTTCGCGGCGGATGTTGTCGACGATGCACTCGAGCGCTACGCGGTGGAGCTCGTCGATGCCGTTGAAGTCCGGCTCCGTTTCCAAAATGCTCACTTCGGATTCAGCCGTGGTGGTGAGCCAGGCGCCGCGGGCAAGAGGAAACGGTGCGCCGGGGTCGATCGCGGTGCGGCCGAGAAACTGCGACGATCCAGTGCGGTGAACCACCCAGGCCAATTCGGCGCCCGGTACGAGGACCGTGTCGGCTTCGACCGCGCCCTCGGCGCCCGCATCGACCTGCATCACGTTTTGCGGTTCTGGGGCGTGCCCGACGGCGGCCTCAGAGAGCTTGCGGACCCATTGCGTGCGGGCCGCCGCCAGGGCTTCGCGGCCCGGCGCTTGTTGAGCTTGTTCTCGCAGTGTCTCGAGGGTGAACGCGGTGATTGTCGTACCCGTGGTCGAGGCCGCGACGACTCCGGATAGATCACTCGGTTTGGGCAGGGCGAAGAGCCACTCGCCCGCGTTGAGACGGAGAATATGGCGTCTCGCCCCAGCGGCCTCATCATTTTCGAGGGCGACGAGGAAGAGGTCCAGCGCTCCGGTTTCGACCCGCCAGACGAGCTCTCGGCTGTGGACGAGAAAGGCCGCCGTTGCGTCGACGCTAACGCCGCCGGTCCATTCGAAGCTGACAGTATCCTGGGCCACAAAAAGCGACGATCTGATTCGACACTATCTTACCCGGGCCCAGGATGGACGCACCATGGCGCCTCGGGTGTGCGACATAAATGTGAGCGAAAGGCGTAACTGCAATGGTTAAACGCTTGTCCGAGCGTACACCTACCTCGGGCGCGGGCGCCGGCCATCCGAAACAATCATAGCCCCGGGATTCATCCCGGGGAAACCGACGCGCTAGGCGCCCTTCTTCCGACATTCGGGTGCGATTCCGCGCCCAGGCGCGGAATCGCACCCGAATGGGGTCTGGGTCGCGCACCGGCCGCTTTTGAACAGCCCAGCACCTAGGTAACACTTTTCCCCAACCACATAGGTAACAGTTTAAGGGTTGAACCAAGAGAAGGTTCTTTGCACGAAATCCTTCCCGGAAACGCTCGGGGGGCGCCGGGGGAGCGAGCCCGTAGGGCGAGCGGAGGAGGCGCCCCCCGAGCGTTTCCGCCGCAGTCGGTGCTCCCCCCTGCCCGGCCGCGGGCCCTCGAATAGGCTACGCTCGAGCCAGTCCAGCTCCAGCGGCCCAAACCAGACCGCCCAGCCGTGCTCATGCTCTTCCAGGCCCACCGTCTCGCCCGCCAAGGTCTCGCTGAGAAACAACTGACGCCCCAGCAACCCAATGTCGCCCTTGCTCTGCACTCGCCGCGGCAGCATCCGATCCGGATACTCCAGCTCCGGCAAGCGCTCCGGATACGGCCTCCACGACGGCTGATACACGCTCGCCGGCGTTGCCATCGCTAGCGACTCGTGCGGACGCTCCTGGTTGTAGATCTGCCGAAAACGATCGAACGCCCGCTGTTGCGCTCGCAAGTTGCGCTCCGGCGGCGTCGCCGTCTCGGCCTTGAGCGTCCGATGCATGCGCTCATGACGCCCGTTTTGCTCAGGGTGTCCGGGGTCGATTCGCTGCAGTTGAATCCCGAGCCGGATCCACCACACGCTGAGCCGCGAAAGCCCCGCCAAGCCCGTCGAGGCGAACGGCGGACCGTTATCGGAAAGGATCCTCGTGGGCAGGCCGTACTCCCGGAAAGTCGCTTCCATCAGCGGCCGCACGTGCGCCGTGTCGCTGCGCGCGACCCTTTGACAACGCAACAGATAGCGGCTCGCCGTATCGGAAATCGTCAGCGGATCGCAGCGTTTGCCGTCGCCGGTGTCGAACCAACCCTTGAAATCGATCGCCCAAACTTGGTTGGGCGCCTTGGCGCTGGTGAGCTTACTGGAAGGCGTGGCGTGGCGCCGGCGCTTACCGGGGTGGGTGAGTCCGTGGCGTTTCAGCAGCGCCCCGATAGTGGAGTGCGCCGGCCAATTGATGTCAGGGTTGGTGCGCTCGAGTCGCGCTTTGAGCTTGTCTTCGCCCCAAGTGGGATAGCGCGCCCGCAAGGCCAGGATCTCTCGCTCTATCTCGGCGGGAAAGGCTTGCGCTTGCCGTTTGGGCGCTTTGGATTGATCGGCCAATCCGGCGACGCCTTGTTGGGCGTAGCGATCGAGCCATTTGTAGCCGGTCTTGCGGCTGACGCCGAAGCGCCGACAGACGGCGGCCATGGCATCCTCCCGGGTTAGAACCTCTTGAACGAATCGCAATCTTTCGTCTTGCACACGGGTCTCCTTCCATCCCAAAACAAAAGTCCTTCTTTTGTTCTAGGATGCCAATGTGTTACCCATGTGATCGGGGAATTGTGTTACCTATCTGCCCGGGCTATACCCCTCCAGGCCCCGGGATTCATCCCGGGGCTATGATTGTTCGGCCAAGCGCCGCCGGCAGTCACAAATTTGTCGCGCACCCTGGCGCCTCCGTCTCCCACTTCGACCCCGACGACAAAAACGTCATCCGCTCGCTGCTCGAAAGCATGATCCTCAGGCACAAAGCCAAACGCCGGTCCGGCGGCGGGTAGGGCGCGAACGTACTGTCGGTACTGATTGCGTGCCTGTCACCGATCTCACCTACCGATCTCACCTACGATCTCACCTACGCGATCTCACCTACGGGCGCGGAAGCCGCACGTCGAATCCCTTTAGCTGCTCAAGCACAAAGGCATGCGCCTCACCCAGGGTCTTGAAGGGGCTGTTGGAATGTCGCTCAATATCAAAGCTCATGTCTCCCGGACCCCACGAGATCCAATCGACGCCTGGCTTGACGATGTTCCGGGCATTGAGGGCGCCACGCAGGGTCTCAATCTGGAACCCTAACAACCCCGTGCCGTTCCACCATTGCGAGTATTTCAGACGGTCGGTCGGCGGCTCTTCTCCATAGCGATATTGCCCGCCCCAGCTGCGGGAGCCGAGCGGAGGGTAGTAGAAGTTGTTGATGGCTTCGTCGGCCTGCTCGACTTCCTCGACGATGGGGACGAGGATCGCCAAGACGCCGAGGTCGGCGTACCTGCCCGTCATGTAAGCCCAGCGGGGATGCGGGATGCGCAGCTGCACGCCGGCGCCGAGCTGCTCCGCAAGATTGCAGAAGTTGACGAGGTCCCTTTCGTCCGGCAGAGGCCTGTGCTGTCCATCCACACTGAAGAGGTCGACTCCGTCGTTCTCCTTGATGATCTGCTCGAGCTGGCCGCGGCTAGACTCGACAGGCGCTGCAACCGTTCGGATCGCCTCGCCGTTGTGCATCTTCTCTTTTAGAGATCCGGCCAGCGGTTTGAACTGACCCCGGCTCGGCGCTTGACTGAAAGCGGACCTGACCGCCGCCCCGACCCCCAGCGCCGCCATGCTGAATGCTCGTCGGTTCATGGTGATTCACCTCCTCGACGCTGCTTACGCTACCACAGACGCGCGCGTCCGCCCGCTACAGCTAACGATCAAGAAAGCGATACGCTTGTTCGCGAATCTCGGGCGGGAAGTCATGGCCGCATGCCGGGTGCGTCGCGACGAGTCGGCCACCGGCCTCGAATACCCGCTCGTAGATCGGACGCGCCGCGCGAACACAGTCCTTGACGCCGGAGACTTCGAAGTTGTCGTCGCCGGCCGGAGCGCTGATGAACACCGGCCGAGGAGCGATCGCTCCGAGAATCTCGGTGAAATCGAAGGGCATACGAGCCGGCGACTTGGCGTAGCGGGAGGCGATACGCGGCATGTACTTGCCGGAGCTCCAGCCAGTCAGGTCGCCGCCTTTGTACTTGGCGAATGAATTGAACCCGCAACTCGTCACGACGGCGCGAACCCGGGGCTCGAACACGGCAAGGAACAGAGCGTTGTGCCCGCCGAGCGAATGGCCGATTGCACCGATTCGATCTTTGTCGACTTCGGCCAGAGACTCCAGGAGGTCAACGCCGCGAACGTGGTTGTAGACGCCCTTCATGGTCCCGCTGACATAGCCCAGCTCGTAGGGATCGCGTTGCCCGTCGCCCATGTAGGGATAGTCCGGTATCAGAACGACGTACCCGCGCCGCGCAAGCTCTTCACCGTACTGGCGGTTCGGGCGGCCGCTCAAGCCGGCGGGAATCCCTTTGCCGAGCTCGCCGGTCGGATGTAGCGCCAGTACCGCCGGACGCGGACTTGGTTTTGAGGGTAACAACAGGTAGGCAGGGATCGCGTCGCCCTCTTTGGCCTGGTACGTGATTCTGCGGCGAACGTAACCATCGTGACGAGTCTCGGCAAGCAGCTGCATGTCGAGAGGCGGCTTCGGCCCCTCAGGCAGCGGCCCCATGACGATTTCCATGCCGGCCACGATGTGTCGCCGGCGCTTATCCCAGTCCCGCGGCGTGCGAACGACTTGTCGCTGATCGTCGGGCGTCAGGTAGTAGAGAAGGTCGTCATGGTCGACATAGTGAGGGGCGTCGGCGCCGTATGCCGCGCCGATCAGGAGCCCCGCCAACACACAAGCTCGGCGCATCACGGCTTACTCCAACCGGGGCCGCGCACGAAGCGACCAGGCCTGGCCCCGGGGGATGTGGCGGTGATCGCCGGCAAGACGCTTCGCATGATCGGCTTCAGTCTACTGCAGGAGTGGGCTAGGGCCAATACTGTCGACCCAGGCGTCGAGAAGGCGACTCGGAGCCGCGACCGGGAGGGAGCGGTTGCTCGAGGAATCGCAGATTGGTCGCATTCTCGAGCAACCGCTCCCTCCCGGTCGCGGCTCCGAGGCCGCTAGGGCGCGGGTTTTCCGTTAGCAGCGCAAGCTCGTCTGACTTGGTGACATAATGACCGCGGCTATGCCAGGTAACCTGATCAACCGCCGCAGCTTCGTGAAATCCGCCGTCGGAGGTCTAGCATCCTCTACCGCGCTTACCGCCGCACCGGCGCAACACAACGAGAAAGTCCGGCTTGGCTTCATCGGCGTCGGCGGCCACGGCATCGACCTCGTTCGGCACGCGATCCGGCTCGATTATGTCGATGTACCAGCTATCTGTGACATCACCGAGCGGAACCTCGATCGCGCGCTTGATGAAGTCGAGAAATCGGGACGCGAGCGGCCCGAAGGGTACTCCGCACACGAAGAGTCTTACCTCGACATGGTCGCCCGCGATGATCTCGACGGCGTTCTGATTGCCACCCCTTGGCGCTGGCACATCCCCATGTGCATAGCAGCCATGCGAGCAGGAAAATACGCCGCAACCGAGGTCGGCCCGGCCTCTTCGGTCGAAGAGTGTTGGGATCTCGTCAAGGCCTACGAGGAAACGGGAAAGCCTTGCATGCTGCTCGAAAACCACTGCTACGACCGTTGGAACATGGCCCTGCTGCGGATGGTCCGCGAAGGCGTTTTCGGCGAGCTGATCCACTGCCAATGCGGTTACGAGCACGATCTACGCGCCCGCATCGTCCAAGGAAAGGGGACGGGAGTGGTGTTACCGGAGGGCGGCGACTACCGCACCCTTCAGAACAAGAAACGCAACGCCGATCTCTATCCCACCCATGGAATCGGTCCTGTCGCGAATTGGCTGAACATCGACCGGGGCAACCGGCTTTCCTATCTGACTTCGACCGCCAGCAAGTCGCGCGGCCTGACGGCATGGACCCGCGAGAACCTCGCCGAAGACCACGCCTCTGCAGAGGTCGCCTCTGCAGGGACCAATTGGGCGATGGGCGATGTCATCACGACCGTCATCAAATGCGTCAACGGCGAGACGATCGTCGCCAGCTTCGATACTCGTCTGCCGCGGCCCTACTCGAACATGCGACGCCTGCAGGGGACGAAGGGAATCTGGCTGCAAGACGGCGACGCGACTTCGCTCGACAAGTCGACCATCTACATCGACGGTCGCAGCCCGAATCACAAGTGGGAGTCTTTCGATCCCTATCAGAAAGAGTTCGAGCATCCGCTCTGGCAGCGCTACCTTCGCGAAGGGGTGGTCGGAGGACATCGCGGGTCGGGCTATTTGAAAGTGCGGGCTTTCGCCGATTGCGTCAGGGAAGGGTCGCCGACCCCGATCGACGCGTACGACACCGCAAGCTGGATGGCGATCACTCCACTGTCGGAGCGCTCGATCGCGGCCGGCAGTCAGCCCGTAAACTTTCCAGACTTCACCAACGGCAAGTGGATGTACAACAAACCGATTTTCGGATTGACGGACCGCATATGACTCGCCAGTTCCCCGTTGCGCTTCTATTTCTGCTCGCCTGCTGCAGTTCCGAAGCGGGCGAGCTAGGGGGCGTCATCATCGACAGCGCTGACGGAACTGCTCTCGCCGCCCGCCTCTACATTCAAAACAGCAGTGGCGAACGGTTCCTCGCGGAATCCGCGGATCCCGCTGGGTCGGCGGTCAGCTACAGCAAGGAGCGCTCCGCTGAAAGCGTTGAGATCCACACGACGCTCTCGGCTCACCGTTTCAAGGCGGAGCTCCCACCCGGCTCCTATACCCTCATCGTCGAGCGCGGCAAGGAGTACTTGCCGAGCACAAAGACCTTCTTGGTCGGAGAAGAACCAACCGACATCGAGATCAGACTGAAGCGTTGGTTGAACATGGCCGACCACGGCTGGTATTCCGGAGAAACGCACGTCCATCGCAGCATGGAAGAACTGCCTAATCTTTTGCTCGCCGAAGATCTGAACGTTGCGCTGCCCCTCACCTACTGGGTAACCGCCGCGGACACGCCGCCCGGCCAGGGCGACAAGAACTCGCCTGCGGTTCAGCCGCGGCTGGTCGAAGTCGATCCGCTGCATGTGATCTATCCCATGAACACCGAGTACGAGATCTTCACCGTTGCTGGAGATCGCCACACACTCGGCGCTGTTTTCGCCCTCAACCACCGTAGCGTGCTGACCCAGGGCGCGCCGCCGGTGGGGCCAATCGCTGAACAAGTGCATCGCGAGGGAGGCCTGCTTGAATTGGACAAGCACAACTGGCCATGGTCGATGATGCTGGTCCCAGTGATGCAGGTCGATCTCTACGAACTGACCAACAACCATATCTGGCGGGCGCCTTTCCACTTCCGCAAGTTCGGCGAGCAACCCGCCGAGTACATGAACATCGACAGCGACGAGAACGGGTTCACCGAACAAGGCTGGATCGATTTCACCTTTGAGAACTACTATGCGCTGCTCAACTGCGGCTTCCGCTTGCGGCCTACCGCCGGCACCGCTTCCGGGGTCCACCCCGTGCCGTTGGGTTTCGGCCGAGTATACGTTCACTTGGGAGCGGAGTTCTCGTACGAACGCTGGATCGCGGGGCTCAACGAAGGGCGGAGCTTTGTTACGACCGGTCCCATGCTCGACGTGCGCCTCAACGATCAACTACCAGGACCCGCCTTTCAACAAGCATCAGGCGAAGAGGGGGCCTACCGCCTTTCGGGTTGGGTTCGCAGCGCCCGTCCGCTCACGAAGATCGAGGTGGTCGCGGCTGGCAAAGTGATCAAGACGCTCACGCTTGCCAATCGCGCTGAGGACGCGGGAGGGTATCTCAATCCGATCGACGAGCGGTTTTCTTTCGACGCCTCGACCTGGCTCGCCGTGCGTTGCTACGAGCTAGGCGAGGGCGGCCGTCCGCGCTTCGCTCACAGCAGCCCCTTTCACATCGACGTGGCCGGAAAACCGCCGCGGCCCAGGCAAGAGGAAGTCGACTATTTGCTTAGCCGGGTGGAATCAGAGATCGAGAGGCACCGCGGGATCTTGCCCGACGCGGCGATTGAGGAGTACCGTCGGGCCATGGAAGCCTACCAACGCTTGGAGGTCGCTTCCCAATAGCCCAACGACTGGAGAGACCCATGCGAGACCAGCTGCTCCGCGAACACCTGATTGGACTTCTTGACTGGCACGATGCGCACGCGAACTTCGAAACAATTCTCGCCAACTGGCCGCCCGAGCTTCGCGGCGTGAAGCCCGAAGGATGTCCCCATACGGCCTGGCAATTGCTTGAACATCTGCGCATCTGCCAATGGGACATTCTGGAGTTCAGCCGCGATTCCAACCACAGCTCGCCAGACTTTCCGAGCGGCTACTGGCCTCCCAGCGCGGCTCCCCCGAGCAACACCGCCTGGGACGACAGTATCACTCACTTTCGCAGGGACCTGGAGGAGACGAAGCGCCTACTCGAAGACCCGTCCGTAGATCTGTTCGCTCCCATCGCGCACGGCCAAGGGCAGACCGTGCTTCGTGAGGCTTTGCTGGTCGCCGATCACAACTCGTATCACCTGGGCCAGCTAGTCTTGCTCAGGCGATTGCTCGGGAACTGGCCCGCCGATCGGCGACAGTAGGTAGCTTAGCGGAGGGGGAGTCGGTCAATGGCAATCATTGATCGTTTCCCCGCCGACTTCATGTTCCAACTGACCAAAGAGGAACTCAAGGGCTTGCCCACCGCGCTTTGCTGTTCGCGCGAAGGAAAGAGGCGTAGGCCGCTTCGTCGAGCGTGCAGGCCGCTAGCTCGCGAACGGCCTGCGCCGCGTCCTCTTCCGTAGCGCTGAAGCGATACCCGTTCAACTCCAGAAACAGAATGCCGACCACAAAGCCCGCGCGCTTGTTGCCGTCAACAAAAGGATGGTTGCCCACGATGCCTGCCGTGTAGGCCGTCGCCATCTCGATGATGCCGGGTGCTTCCCCATAGGCGTAAAGCTGCCGCGGCCGCGCCAGGGCGGATTGCAGCAAGGCCTCGTCACGTAAACCCGCCGCGCCGCCGTGCAGCGCGAGCAGACGGGCGTGCAGCGTCAGCGCATCACGCGCCTCGATCCAGACCGGTTCCGTCACTTAGCCAGAACGTGAAGCGTGTTGCGATAGCGGCTGATAATGTCTTCGGCCTTTGTCATCTTCTTTTCAAAAGCGGGATCGTAAGGCGACAGCTGGTAACTGCCCTCCGGCGCTTCGATCAAGAACAAGGGTTCCCCGTCTTTAGTACGCAACCGGTTGATGACATCCTTCGGCAGGACGACGCCGAGCGAGTTGCCAAATTTGCGGACCTTGAGCTCAACCATGAAACGTCTCCTGTTAGTTATTACTATTGTAATAACATTCGGACCCGTTTGGCAAGAGCTAAACCGCAGCCCAAGTCGGACCTGCGTTACAAACTTCCAGTCTGCCCCCGATCCCCAATGTCTATGGCCGCATCGAAGTCGCCGTAAATGGCTGTTATATAGAGACTTCCCTAGTTTCGTCCCTTGGAGTGAACCCCAAGCGTGAGACAGTCGAAATCGGGACAGGTTACGATTCACCGCAAAACGCTTGCCTTCTTCGCTGTATCGTCGCACGCTGGTCCTAGCCGGGGAAGCGGAAGCGGGCTCTGCTGGAGAGCAACCCGCCAAGGAATACCCGGCCGCAAACTCATCAAGACGATGAGCGCCGGGGGCGGCCGCCAAGGTCGCTCCCGGCTTCTCCAACGCCGGCGATGTCTCCCTGCCCGCCCAGGGCCCATCGGATTGATAGATTTGCCTATGCCTCTCAAAACTCATACTTCGGATTCCTCGCTGCTGTTGCCGCCGGCCGCGCCAGCGCTTCAAACTCCGCCGGCGGACGATATCCCAACGCCGAATGCAGCCGGCGTTGGTTGTAGATCTCATCAATGAACTCGCCGATCGATGCGCGCGCCTCGTCAAGCGTGCGATAACGCTGCAACCAAACCTCCTCCGCCTTCAACGTCTTCATGAAACTCTCCGCCCGCGCGTTGTCGTAGGGGTTGCCGCGGCGGCTCATCGAGATGATCGCGCCGTGCTGCTCCAGCAGCTCGACATAGGCGCTCGAAGCGTACTGTACGCCTTGGTCGGAATGATGCATCCACCCCGCGGCAGGGCGTCTGAGCTCGAGCGCATCGCGCAACGCCCCTACAGCCAGCTCAGCTTTGAGCGTCGTCCCCAGCCGCCAGCCGACCACGCGTCGCGAGTAGGCGTCCAACACCACGGCGAGGTAGACGAACGCCTCGCGCAAGCGAATGTAGGTGATATCGGATTGCCACAACTGATCGACGCCGTCCACATTCAGGTGCGCCGCTAGATTCGGATAAACAGGTAAGAAGTGGTTCGAATCCGTTGTTAGCACGAAGCGCCGCTTGAGTACCGCCAGCAAGTTGTCCTTACGCATCATCCGCAGGACCTTTTTGTGATTGACGAGGAAGCCTTGGCGGCGCAGCTCGGCCGTCACGCGGCGGTAGCCGTAACGACGATTCTCGAGCGAAATCCGCTGCATGCGGTCACGCAATTCCATGTCGCACTCGGCGGGCGACGACACGGCGAGCCGGCGATAGAACCCGGCGCGATTCACGCGTCCGAGCTCGCAGGCGTGTTCGACGCTGAGCGAGCCTTTGGCGCTGATCTGCTCGACGATGGAGTAGATCCGCTCGCGCCACCGGCGTCGTTGGTCGGGGCTGCGAGGTTCAAGGCGCGAAAGGCTTGTCCGAAAAAATCGAGCTCTGCGGCTTGTTTGCCGAGCAGTCGTTCGAGCTCTGCGATGCGTTCGTCGCGCGGATCGCGAGGGATCTTGGGCGGCGCCGAGCGGCCGGGTTTCGGCCGGCCTCGCCGCCGGCTCAAGCCGTTGACGCCTTCCTGGCGATAGGCGTCCCGCCAGCGGTACAGCAGGCTGCGCTTGACGTCCAACTCGCGGCTTAGCGCTGTGCCGCTCTGGCCGGCTAGGAGCCGCCTGGCGGCGGCTTCCTTGAACTCCACCGTGAACTCCCGCGGCTTGCGCGGCTTGAGACTTTCCATCCTGGACTCCTTTCCATTCGCTGAAATTCGTCCCGAATTTCAATGTCTCATTTTTAGGGTTCACTCCATCCATCGGCGTTGGGACAGAATCCGAGCACCCTGCGTGAGCGGGGTGTTTTTCCGTTGCACATACTGGAAGACACCCCGCTCACGCAGGGTGCTCGGAAGCGCTGCGTCGACCCTAGCGGATTGGGGAATAGCTGGTTGGGCTCAAGAATTTCGAATCGATTTTTTCAACGATTTTGCCGTCTTTGATGGAGTCGGCGTAGGCAGCCTTCCAAGCCGGGTCATCGCTGAAGGCCTTCCAAGACGCCTCGCGGGCTTCCATCGAAGGGTAGGCCAGCATGTAGACCAGCGTATTCTGCGCCTCCGGGCCTTCAGTAGGAGTCCAATAGCCGATCAGCGTCATCCCGTGTTTGACGAAGATGTGGTTGGTGTGGGTGCTGAAGCGTTTGTGAAGGTCGTCGAGCTTGCCGGGGTTGGTGGTGTAGGTCCGCATTTCGAAGATGCGGCCGTCGGCCAGAAGCGCCAACGGCGCCAACAGCGCGACCAAAACGAGGATCAGCTTCTTCATGGTTTTCCTCCTAGACGTCCGATAACTTCACCAACTGCTTTCCCGTGTTCGCGCCCGATAGCATCGAGATAAAGGCCCGCGGGGCGTTCTCGATTCCCTCGGCAACGGTCTCGCGGTAGTGGAGCTTGCCTTCTTTGATCCAAGCCGCCATCTGCCGCAGGCCCTCATCGTAGCGGTCTTGGTAGTTGAAGACCAGGAAACCCTGAACCTTGGCCTGCTTGACGATCAGATGCCAAAACAACCGCGGCCCCATCTCTGGTTTCTTGAGGTTGTACTGGGAAATTTGGCCGCAGATGCTCACCCTGGCGTGGACGTTAAGCAGCGGGAATACGGCGTCGGTAATGTCGCCGCCCACGTTGTCGAAGTAGCAGTCGACCCCGCCGGCGCAGATCTCGGCGAACTTGGCGTAGTAGTTGTCAATCGTTTTGTAGTTGAGGCAGACGTCGAACCCAAGGTCCTCAACGCAGTGGCGAGCTTTTTCGTCCGTGCCCGCTAGCCCGACGGCTCGGCAACCTTTGATCTTCGCGATTTGGCCGACAAGTGAGCCGACCGCGCCCGCCGCGCCGGAGACGAAAACGGTTTCGCCCGGCTGGGGGTCGCAAACCTCGAGCAAGCCGAAGTAAGCGGTTAGCCCCGGCATGCCCAGGACGCCCACAGCAGTCGAGATCGGGGCGATGTCAGGATCAACCTTGCGGAGCTCGGAGGCGGCAGCGAGCGCGTATTCCTGCCAGCCCAGGTTGCCGTTGACGTAGTCGCCGACCGCGATGTCGGGGGAATTCGATTCAATCACCTTGCCGACCGCGCCGCCGACCATCACCGCCCCGATCTGAACCGGCGGAGAGTAAGACTTGCGGTCATTCATCCGCCCGCGCATGTAGGGGTCGACCGACATGTAAGCGGTTCGCACCAAACACTCCCCGTCGCCGGGTGCGGGAATGTCGACTTCGTCGAGGTTAAAGTCCGCCTCGGCCGGAAACCCAACAGGCCGAGATGCGAGCGTGATTCGTCGGTTCTTCGCCATCGACGAAGTTTACCAGTCCCCCGAGTCCCGACACGATCAATTCCAAGGCAGTGTTTGAGTCGAGGGACATACCCGACTCAGATCGGCGTCGATTCGAGCTCCGAGCTCGTTGATCTCATCCTCTGAAAGGTGTTCCTGAAGCTGCTGGAACAGCTCGCGCTCCTCGCGTCGAATGTGCCGCCTGAGCAAGGCTCCGAACCGTGACAAGAGCTCGACGAGCTCACCGTCCCCACACCCGCGAATCCTCTCCGCTAGCGCTTCCATCTCGCGGTGCTGCTGCACTAGATCGTCGACAAGGTCAGCGGTTTCAAGCGCCTCTCTGATGGCCGGGAACACCAATTCCTCTTCAACTTTGAAGTGGCCTCCCAGCTCAACGTCCGCTAGGGCGAGCGCCTGCCGGCGAAGCTCGCGGATCTTTTCCTCCGGCGGCTCAGCGGCTAACCCGCGCTCGATCAGAACGCTAAGGGCCAGCCCATGCTGATGTTGATGAGAAAGCGGAACCAGACTCGGATGGCGGAGCATGACCTAATTTTAGGCGGTTCGGGCACGGTATCATCGAACGTTCATGCAGATCGACTCTCATCACCACTTCTGGCGTTACAACGCCGGCGAATACGGCTGGATCGACGACTCCAAGGCCGCCATCCGACGCGACTTCCTGCCCGCTGACCTCGAACGCGAAATCAGCGCCGCCGGTGTTGATGGCGTCGTCTCCGTCCAAGCGCGCCAGATCGAAGCCGAGACAAAGGCCCTGCTCGACTTCTGCGACAAGAACGACTTCATCCGGGGCGTCGTCGGCTGGGTCCCTTTGATCAACGAAAACGTCAGCCAATCTCTCGAGCGTTTCGCAAAACACCCCAAGCTCAAAGCCGTGCGGCACGTTCTACACGACGAGGCCGATGATCGCTACATGCTGCGTGAAGACTTCAACCGCGGAATCTCGATGCTGCACTCGTTCGACCTTGTCTACGACATCCTAATCTTCGAAAAGCACCTGCCGCAGACGTTGCAGTTCGTCGGCCGCCACCCGGATCAGATCTTCGTGATCGACCATATTGCAAAGCCCTTGATAAAAGACAACGTCCTCTCGCCCTGGCAGAGCTTGATCGTCGAGCTGTCAAAGCGTCCCAACGTCTACTGCAAGGTCTCGGGAATGGTGACCGAAGCCGACCACATCAACTGGACCGAGAAGCAGCTCAAGCCCTACGTCGACACGGTCTTGCACGCATTCGGACCCGAGCGTCTGATGTTCGGAAGCGACTGGCCCGTATGCCTGCTGGCCTGCGAATACGGCCGCTGGCACGGCATCGTCAGCGGCTGGGTCTCCGATCTATCGCAAACCGACCGCGACCGCATCATGGGCGGAACGGCTATTGAAGCGTATGGGCTGTGAGCGAGTCCCGAAGGTAGTCGCGATTTTAACCAAGTCTGACCAGCTGCGGCTGTTCGCGGCGTGCGCCCTCGGCCGGCACGGTTACGGGGCGTCGCCACCTTGCCGCTCTGGGCTTGGGCAGACAGTGCTCGAACTTTCGTGGAACGCCAGGGTCGCCGTCCCTGCGCCCGCGCCAGCCCAGGAGCAGCTTTCCGACCAGCAGGTCCAGCGGCCTCGGAATCGCGGAAAGATCCTCGCGCGCGATGCCGTGCAGGATTTTCTTCAGCAGGCCCAACCAGATGACCAGCCCGCCGATCCGGGGATGCTGCGCCATCGTCACCGTACGCTCTCCAAAATCGCGCGCCAGGACGCGCTTCACCCAAAACTTGGGCGCCGCCGCGATGTTGTAAAACGCCAGGGTGAGGTTGATCGTGGTGGGCATGTACTGGACGTAGGAGGCCAGAGTGATCTTCTCTTCTTTGGCGGTAAAGCCCGCCGCCTCGCCCATTTCGTAGATCGTGGTCCCCGGCAGGAGCGTGAGCGAGTTGATCGCGAACGTATAGGGCGGCTTGAGCGAGGCCACCAGCCGCAGCGTGTCCTTGAGCTCCTCGGGATGCTCCCAGGGATTGTCGACGATCAGGTCGTATTGCACCGGAGCCATCTTGGCGCGGTTCTTGTGCGCGATCTCGGACGCGAGCGCCAGCTTATGGTCGTGCTGCGGCCGCACGAACACCTCTTTCATCACGCGCTTATTCGCCGATTGCACTCCGATGCGCGCCTTGACCATTCCTGAATCGATCAACGCCTCGAATTTACGCTCGTCGACCGAGGCGGGGATGATCCCGCTGACGAAGAACGGAAGATCGAACTGCTCCTTGTACTTCTTGGCGAACTCCAAAATCACATGCATCGGCAGGAACATATAAGCGTCGTCGTCGATGACGATGTTGCCGATGTGGGGATACTTCGACAGAATGTAGCTGATCTCCGCGAGAAAGAAATCCACGGTGTGCTTGCGGAAACGACGATAGCCCCGATCCAGATCAATCAGCACGTCGTTGGAGCAGAAGGTGCACTTGTACGGGCAGCCCTGACTGAACATGGTCCACAGCTTGGCGCCGTAGTACTTCTTCATCAGCCGCATGTCCATGGGCTTCAACACGCCCGCATCGTTCACATAATGCTGCTCGAACTCGAAGTCCAGGAAGGGGAAATCGTCTAAATCCTCCACCAGCGGCTCAGCGGGGTTACGGAGCTCCTGGTCGCCGTCGCGGAACCAGAATCCGGCGGCGCGGCGAAAGTCCCCGCCTGCTTCGATGATCTTGGCCAGGTTCAGGAAGCTCACATCGCCTTCGCCAATGCAGATCCCGTCGGCGACTTGTACCGCGTCTTCGGGATAGCTGGTGGGGTGGATGCCGCCCCATATGACAGGTGCGTCCAACTCCTTTTGCAGGCGTTGGGTGATCATCGTCACCTGCTCGGCCTGGTGCGTCCACACGCTCATTCCGATCACCGCGCTGCCCTTGCACAGCGCGATGAGCTGCTGGTAGACCGATTCGGTCAGGTCGTCGTTGCTGTAGTGGCTAGAGAAGAAGCGCTGGCGCGTCTGGCCCCAGAAATCGGTAGGCCGTAGGAAGATCAGGTTGACTTGGAAGCCGTGGCGTTTGAGCTGCGCCGAGATGCGCCGAGGGCCGATACAGTAAATATCGTCGGTAAAACTGATCAGACTGACCGTCGTCATCGTGCCGTCTCGGCGGAAGTCCGCCGACAAGCGGATCACCAAAGTATATCGTAGAGGGGACGTATTTCGGTTGCGCGGCCGGGCCGGAAGCAGAAGCTCGGGCGGACGGCGTTACCGGAGCCGCGACCGGGAGGGAGCGGTTGTCGCGTACCCCAACAACCGCTCCCTCCCGGTCGCGGCTCCGGTGGCTGCCGCTGGGCGCTCGGGTTAAACCGTCTTGGTTACCTTGCTCAGGGTCCGCGGCTGATCGGGGTCGAGGCCCTTGTGCGCGGCCAGCAAGCCCGCAAACAACTGCGCCGGAATCACGAAAGGAATCGTCGAAAACAAGTCCGCCGGATCCCCGGCCGGCGGATCCGGTAAGACAACCGACCGCGTCGCCAGCCTCATCTCGTCGCGCCTGGCCCGCGAGGTAATCACTACCGTCTCCGCCTGAAGCCCCGATAGGCGTTCCAACATCTTCACTGCTCCCTCTCCCGTCCTTCCGGGAGCGGCGAACAAGAACACAGGAAAACCCTTTTCGACCAATGCGATCGGGCCGTGGGCGAAGTCCGCGCCCGAGAATCGCTCGGCGACGACGTAGCAGGTTTCCATCAACTTGAGCGCGAATTCGAATGCGTTGGCGTAGTTCAACCCCCGCCCGATGACGACCGCGCTCTCCATGTAGCGATACCGCTCCGCTAAAGAGCGGACTTCATCCTCGACGCCCAACGCCTCAGCCGCCGACCCAGGCAAAGCGCGAAGCCCGTCCAGCGGAATCGCTGCCCCCAGCGCGTAGGCGAGCAAGTACATCATCATCAGCTGGCCGCTGTAAGTCTTCGTCGCGGCGACGCTCTTCTCCCGCCCGGCGCGGACCAACAACAGCTCATCAACGACTCGGGTCATCGCGCTTCCGGCTTCGTTCGTAATGCCGATCGTGAACGCCCCCCGCGCGCGCGCCGATTCCAGGCATAAGTTCGTATCGGTCGACTCGCCCGACTGAGACAGGCCAACCACGAGAGCATCCCGCCAGTCGAGATCAGCGTGATAGACGGTGGTGACCGACGGGGCCGCCAGCGAAACCGGAATCCCGGTAGTGATCTCAATTAGGTACCGCCCGAACTGCGCGGCGTTGTCGGAGGTTCCACGAGCGACCAGCACGACTAATCTGCGGCGCGACGTCAGCCGCTTTCTTAACGCCTCAATACGCGGCAGGCACTCGGCCAGCGTCCGTTCGAGCGCGGCCGGCTGCTCGGCGATCTCGGCGAGCATCTGCGACATGACCCTATTGTCGGCCAGGCGCAACCGAAACTCGCTACAATGCGCCCAAAGACCACATGTTTACCTGGCAATGCCCCAAATGCGGGCGAGACATCGATATCGCCGAAACCGGCTGCCCGCATTGCTCCGGCCGAGAAGTCGCCGCCGCTGCTCCGGTTGAGCCGAGACCTGAGCGGCCGCCCGAAGTCGCGCCGGCCCCTGCCGTTGCGGAGGTCTACAACCCGAGCCCGAAACTGCCTCCTCCGGTCGAGCAATCCCCCGCCGAGGCCCCAGATTCGGCGCCGCCGCCGGGAGCTTTCACGGTTGGGCCAAAGCAGCTTGTGTTCTTTATGGGCGTACTGGTCCTATCCGTGCTCGGCGCCGTCTACCTTGCCCAGCCTGATCTATTCGACTTTGGCGGAGGCGCGAGCCTGTCAGGCGCGCCCGAAGTTGAGGCGCCGCCGCCTGGGGCGGCAATCGTCGGTGACTTGGAAGTGGCGGGCGTACGTTTCTGGTACGACGAGAACATCAAGCCTCGCGTCCGCGTCCTGGTGATCAACCACTCCGAGGATAGTCAGCGCGACATCGAGCTCACGATTGAGCTCCGCCCCGCCGAGGCCCGCGCGGATTCGCCGTCGCTGGCGAGCTTCGACCTACGGCTGGACACGTTTCTCGCGGGGCTAGCTTCGGCTGAAGTTGAAACCGAGTTACGCGCCTCGGGCACGCTGCAGTCGATGCCGCCTTGGAGCGAAATGCGTGTATCGGCTCGCGAGAAGAGCTCTCTCGAACAGCCTTAACACCGGCATTCGCATACACGATGACGTATCCAGGGCTTTTGCCGAACCCGCTCCCTTGCGGTCGCGGCTCTGAAGTAGCGAGTCGAACGTTTGTCGCGCGGCGTCAGAGCCGCGACCGCAAGGGAGCGAGTTCGGCAATCTGTTGGCTTCGTCTCTCCGGCAAATACGCAACCGCAATTGTGCGCCAGAGTACTTAGGCAAGGCCATGTTAGTCCCAGGGCGCTCGATGCGACAGCCGGTCGCCGTCGGCTATTTCTCGCCCCTGAGCGTCTTTTGGCGGGTGAACCGCGAAATGCTGATGGCTCTCGCCGGCTCACGAGCGGTCTTGCTGGAGCTCGCCCACCCCCTGATTGCTGAAGGAGTCGCCCGACACAGCGACTTCCGACAAAACCGTTTTCGGCGTCTATTCCGCACGCTACGTTTGATGATCGCGTGCTGCTTCGAAGACCCTCAGCAACATCTCCGGCAGATGGCGAGTCGTCATCAGACTGTCGCGGGCCGTCTGTCCACCGCTGTGGGAGCGCACGCCCAGGGAAGCGGCTATAGCGCCGGCGACCCACATCTGCGCTTGTGGGTCTGGGCAACGCTGATTGACTCGACTCTGGCCGTCTACGAGCGGATTTTCAGACCCCTGACCGCCGACGAAACACAAAGTTTTTACCGAGACTCTCGCACCCTCGCGCGACTCTTCGACATTCCCGCTGAGCTCGTACCTCCGACCCACTCGGACTTCAAGGCATACTTCGCGGCAATGATCGCGAGCGATCGTCTCACCGTCAGCGAGACGGCGAAGGAGCAGGTCGAACTGCTCTTCGGGGGTCCCGTTACCGGCAGAGCAATCCGCTACGCCAGCGAGTTCGGCGTCAGTCTGCTTCCGGCGCGGATTCGCGCTGACTTCGGCCTCGAAACG
The DNA here is from genome assembly GCA_965247515.1 of Bryobacterales bacterium. Taxonomy (GTDB): domain Bacteria; phylum Acidobacteriota; class Terriglobia; order Bryobacterales; family UBA6623. The sequence goes on from OZ252029.1 coordinate 6,926,245, forward strand.
AAGCCTAGGAAGGTCGAGCGAGTGCTTCGCGTGCTGCGGGCGGTTCGACGGATTCTCCCGGATGTTCTCTGCGTTTGGCCTCAAGCTACACTCGCTGAACGACGAGCGCTCAAGCGCCTTGACCTGCTGCGCCACCGGGTGCCATGAGAACAACCGCGATCTGAAGATCGGGGCTCTGGAGTTTCTACATACCAGCACGGCACAGCCGTGCGCCACGTGAAGTGGCAAAGGCGATTAATTAGCCGATCTCCATGATCTCGCTTTCTTTCGCCTTACTGACCGCGTCCAACTTCTTGATCGTGTCGTTGGTCGACTCTTGGATGTTGTCGTGCGAGCGGCGATGGTCGTCTTCTGAGATCTTCTTGTCTTTCTCGAGCGTCTTTAGCGCTTCGTTCGCGTCGCGGCGCACGTTGCGAACCGCCACGCGATGGTTTTCAGTCATCTGATGCAGCTGCTTCACCAGCTCCCGGCGACGCTCTTCGTTCAACGCGGGGATCGGAATGCGGATGAGCTTGCCGTCATTCTGTGGATTCAGCCCTAGCGGCGCGGTTAGGATCGCCTTCTCGATCACACCGATTTGCGAAACGTCCCACGGTTGGATCACCAGCAGGCTCGCTTCAGGCGTGCTCAGGTTCGCCATCTGGTTCACCGGAGTCGGCGAGCCATAGTAGTCGACCCGCAGCGAGTCGAGCAGGTGGATCGACGCTCGCCCGGTCCTGATCGTGGCCATCTCCCGTTGGAGACCCTCGACCGTATTTCCCATCCGCTCGTCGGCTTCGAGCTCTATATCGTCTGTAGTGTCGCCATGGATATGAGACATCGCACGTACCCCTATGACATCAACGTGCCGATGGGCTCGCCGCGAACGGCCTTGCCGATCGAGCCGGGTTCGTTCAAGTTGAAGACTAGAACGGGCAGCTTGTTGTCACGGCAGAGGGCAACCGCCGCCGCGTCCATTACACCCAGTCCTTTCTCGAGCGTTTCGGCGTAGGATATCTTCTCATACCGGCGGGCGTCGGCGTGTTTGTTGGGGTCTTTGTCGTAGACGCCGTTGACTTTAGTGGCCTTGGCGACCAGGTCGGCGTCGATTTCGGCGGCGCGTAGAGAGGCAGCCGTGTCGGTTGAAAAGTAGGGGTTGCCGGTTCCGGCGCCGAAGATCACCGCGCCGCCCGCTTCGAGCGCTGTGACGGCCACGGTGCGGTCGAACCGTTGTGCCAGCGGCGCCATTCCGACGGCGCTCATCACCTGAGCATCAATGTTGCGAGCTTTGAGATAGTCGGCCAGCGCGAGGGCGTTGATCACCGTGGCGAGCATGCCCATCGCGTCCACGGTGGGACGCGCAAGAGACGGATCGGAAGCCTCGGCCCCTCGAAAGAAATTGCCCCCGCCGACGACGATGCCGACTTGGACGCCCGAGCGGATCACTTCCGCGGTTTCGTCGGCGATGCGGCCGACGGCTTCGGGGTCAAGGCCGAATCCGGCGGATCCGCCGAGGGCTTCACCGCTGAGTTTGAGTAAGATCCTGCGGTAGTGCGAGGACATCCAACCGCTACCTCCGCGGGCGAGGCATGCCTCGCCCCTACGACCTGGCGATCAACCGCCTTCACCGATCTTGAATCGCGCGATGCGCCCGACCGCGATTTTTTCGCCCAGTTTGGCGGTCTGATTCGTGATCAGCTCTTGGATCGTCACCGAGTTGTCCTTCACGAAGGGCTGCTCCATGAGAACGACCTCTTCGTAGAACTTGCCCATGCGGCCGTCGACAATCTTATCGACAATCTGCTCGGGCTTGCCTTCTTGAAGGGCTCGATCACGCTGGATCTCGCGCTCTTTCGCGACGGCCTCCTGGTCCACTTCTTCGCGCCGTATGAACCGGGGGTCCGCCGCCGCGACGTGCATCGCAATGTCGTGGGCCAAGGCCTGGAAGTCGTCGGTCTTGGCGACGAAATCCGATTCGCAGTTCAATTCGACCAGCACACCGAGCTTGCCGCCGGCGTGGATGTAGCTGGCGACTAACCCTTCATTGGCCTCACGGTCGGCCTTTTTCTGAGCAATCGCCACGCCGCGCTTGCGCAGCAGGACTTGAGCTTCTTCGATATCGCCGTTGGTCTCCGAGAGCGCCTTTTTGCACTCCATCAAGCCGACACCGGTCGCATCGCGTAGTTCTTTTACGAGTTTCGCGCTGATTTCCGCCATGTTTTACCTCGAGCCGATTCGCGCGGCCAGCTACAGGTTCCCCGCTGTCGCGCTGGGGTTGACGACGCCGCGTTCGGTGACGATGGCGCCATCGTCGGTCATCGTGGCGTACTCGCCTTCGCCCGAGGGATCAACCACCGCTTCGTCGGCGAGCTCCTGCGGAGCGACCATCTGATTGCCTTCCATCACCGCGTCGGCGACCTTGTTGCTAAACAGCCGAATCGCGCGCAAAGCGTCGTCGTTGCCCGGGATGACGTAGTCCACCGGGTCGGGATTCGAATTGGTGTCGACAATCGCCACTACGGGTATGTTCAAGCGGTTCGCCTCATTGACGGCGATGTCTTCCTTGCGCGAGTCGATCACGAACAGAATGTCGGGCGGGCCCGGAATGTCCTTGATGCCCTGCAGGTTCTGCGTGAGATGTTTGCGCTCGCGTTCGAGCCTGGAGATCTCTTTCTTTGAACGGCCTTCGTAGCCATCTTCGTCGGCCAGTTTATCGAGCTCCTTGAGGCGTGCGATCGACTTCTCCGCCGTCACCCAGTTGGTGAGCAGGCCCCCTGGCCAACGGTGGTTCACGAAATACATGCCGCAGCGCTTCGCCTCTTCGGCGACTGCCTCTTGGGCCTGACGTTTCGTCCCAACGAACAGGACGTTCTTGCCTTCAGAAGCGGCTTCGGTGATGTACCGCAACGCTTCCTTGAACATTTTTAGAGTTTTCTGCAGGTCCACAATGTGGATCCCGTTACGTGCGCCGAAGATGTAGCCTTCCATCTTCGGATTCCAGCGCCTGGTCTGGTGCCCGAAATGCACGCCTGATTCGAGCAATTCCTTCATCGTAATTTGAGGCACGAGCCCCCCTTAATTGGTGCGAAGACGCGCAACGTGAGACCGGGCCCCCCGTGTTGTCGCAAGACACCGCGGTTTCTCGGTCAAGTTGTATCGTTTTCGCACGATTGTTCTAGTCGTTGGTGCGTGGGGCAAGCCCGCGCCGAAACGCTGCAAACGGGTCCAAGCGGGATTTTGCTTGCGGCGTGTAAATTCGGACAAGAATCTAGCGCTTGGAGTATTGGAAGCGCTTGCGGGCGCCGGGTCGACCATACTTTTTGCGCTCATGCTTACGCGGATCGCGCGTCAAGTAGCCGGCTTTCTTCAAAGTCGGCCTCAACTCGGCGTTGAATTTCTCTAGAGCGCGGGCGATGCCCATGCGCGCCGCCTCGGCTTGGCCCGACACGCCTCCGCCGCTGGCGGTGATCAAGATGTCGAACTTGCCGTCAGTCTCGGTAGCGAGCAGCGGCTGGCGGACGATTCCGCGGTGCGTTACGCTCTTGAAGTATTCGTCGAGCGCGCGCCGGTTGACCAGGACGTTTCCCGAACCGGGGCGAAGAAAGACCCGAGCGATCGCAAGTTTGCGGCGTCCGGTGCCTAGATATTGAACTGGTTGCACGTATTCCTCTTATCTGCCGTAAATCTCGATCGTCTTCGGCTGCTGAGCGTCGTGGGGATGCTCTGGGCCGGCGTAAACCTTCAGCCGGCTGTGCAACTGGCGACCGAGCTTGTTCTTCGGCAGCATGCGTCGCACGGCGTATTCGACGAGCCGGTGCGGGTGATTCTCGCGGAGCTGCTTGGCGGTGACATTGCGGATGCCGCCCGGGTAGCCCGAGTGGCGATAGTACTTCTTGTCCTCTTCTTTGTTACCCGTGAGCTTGACCTTTTCGGCGTTGACCACAACCACGAAGTCGCCGGTTTTCAGGAAGGGGGTGTAGTCGGGCTTGTGTTTACCCATCAGGATCGTGGCTGCGCGAGTGGCAATGCGGCCAAGCACCTGTTCAGAGGCGTCGATCACATACCAGTCGTGGCGCACCTTGTCGGGGCTCGGAATGTAAGTGGTCATGGCGTAGAAAGACTGCGAGCCCGGACGGGGCCTAGAAGTTGATCGTACCGCAGTTGAAGGACGGGGGTCAAACCGGGACGCTTGGATGCAGCGATTCCGCAACGAGGCTGAGGCAGAAGGCGGAAGTAGTTGGGAATCGAGGGATTTAGGGGCGTGGGGTGAAGGACGAGCAGATTCGCACGCGGTCCTGACCCGGAAATAGGTGGGGAATCGCAGGGCAAAGACACCCCGGCGGCTCTTGCGGCAGGGCCGCTTACTGGCAGGCGCGGGGTGGGCGGGGGAGTCGACTCGCGTGCTAGGGCGAGGGGCCCGTGGCCGCCTGATACAGCTCCGCCGCCATCACCCGCGCCCAAAAGACTCGCGGTTTGCCGCGCCGCAACGACGGTTTGAGCTTGCGGGCGACAAAAGCGTGGTAGAGATTGAATGCCAGAAACGTCGTCAAGAGAAACGTCTCGATGGCGTGGGGTTCGTGCTTGTAGATGTGGTCGGCATGCCAGCCGTTGACCAACTCGTTGAAGCCGCGGTTCTCGATGTCCCAGCGTTGATGGCCCAAGCGCACCAGCTGCGCCGTGGAAACTTGCCGCGACCCCAAAGTCGTTAGCCAAACCCAATCGCTTTGATGCTCGTGGAGCTCGCCGTCAAGCTGCGAGCGCCGCCGCCAAGTCTCCACCGAACGAACGACGCGCAAGGGCTGGGCGACCTGCGGCCACGATAATAAGCCCTCGTGATCCCACCATTGGCAATCGCGTGAGCGATACTCGCCCGCCTGTGGGGGCTGGGTTCGCCACAGTCCTTGAACGTCTTGAAACAGGTGGCGGCGCTCGTCCTTGAGCACGATGACGGCGTCCTTGCCGTGCGCCAGCAGAAAGTTCACAAACGTCGCGGCGGCGTAAAGAGCGTCGGCCAAGACAACATCAAACGCCCGTGGGTAAGCGGCTAGAACGCGTTCGAGCAAACGTTTGGCGGCGGCCAGCTCGTCCTCGCCGGGGAGTTGCGGTTCGGCGTCGAGCAACAGCGGAAGCGGTTCGCCTTGGATGTTGAATGGCGAGGCGGCGGGCGCGTCACTGAGCAACTGCAGCGTCACTTGGCGGTGATAGTACTGCAGCTGTTCGCCGTCGCTGCGCTGAATGCGGCGCTCGAGACAGCCTCCACAGCAACGGCGGTAGCTGGCGTGAGACTCATGACCGTCGATCACAGCCACCCCTAATCCGCCGATGCCGGGCAAGGCCTTGTTGCGCTTGAGGCGTTCATACAGCTGCCGAATCGCTTGCCGCAGCACGGCCGTGTCGAGCGAGCTGTAGACGCGGCCAATGGTGTCCGCGCTGGGCAGCTTGCGGCCCAGCCATTTCTTCCAAAACGGCGCCCCCTCGAGCGTTTCCAAAGCGTTCAGGCTGCCCAGCCGGGCCCAGAACAGCGCCAGCGTCGACTCGACGACAGCGCGGGTGGGGATGCGCGGCTTGGGGCGGGAATCCGAGACCCCGGCGAGAAGGCGGCTGCGCAGGCCGTAACCCTTCTCCGCGTACTGGATCAGACGTCGAAGAACGTCACTCCTCCCGGCGGTCTTGGAGCCGCTTCCACTCGCGCTCGGAGACCTCTTCGAGCAGCCGCTCGAGCTGTTGATAGTCGGCTACGGCCTGGCGCACGCGTTGCTCCCAGCTGCGCGGCACGAACAGCTGTTGCACCTTTCCCCGGCGCGAGCGCACCAGATAGAGCGAGGCGTGCAGTTGACCCTGGGCGCAGCGACAGTTGGGCTTGCCGCAGACGCGTTGGCGCGGCGCCACGGTGCCATGCAGCAACCAGCGGCCGTGGACCAGCTGGGCGATGCGGGAGCGCAGCTTACGCTCGGCATCGGCGAGGCTGGAGCGAGCCGGGGCTGTCTTCATGACTGATATATATACAATATACCAGAACCAACTGCGCTGCAACTCCTCAACAGGAATGCGAATCTGCTCGGACCACAGGCCCAGCCCCAAACACCCGCTAAATCAATGGTTTCCGACCCTCAGGGAAATTGGATGCGGAACCGCTGCCGGCGAGGCGCGCCTCGCCCCTACACGTTCTCCGGGGTCGGGTGAACCCAAGGCTTGCGATAGGGTCGAGTCAACTTCGCTGTCGCCTCGGCGTCGCCGGTGACCTCATGCTTGGCCGGGTCGTATTTCAGCGACCGTCCTAGCTCCATTGAGACGTTGCCGAGGATGCAGGCGGCCGACGAAATGAACCCTTGCTCGATGTCGGCGATGGGTTTTGAGCGGTTGTCGATCGCCTTGAGAAAATCCCTCATGTGAGCGCGCAACACAGGGAACTCGGCCTTCGGTAGGCGTGACTCGACCATGTCGATGTGGTCGATGTCGTACTTCCACATCTCTGTAATGGCCGCCTGGCGAATCGGCTTTTCCGCCGGATCGACCGGGAAGAACTCCCACTCGCGGGTGGAGGCTTTGAGCACGCCCTTTTCGCCGTGAATAAAGAACGCCCAGGGATACTTCGGGTCGACCGGACGCCCCCACGAGCGCATCTGCCAAACGACATCGAGCTCGGGGAATTTGAACGTGGCCGTCTGCGTGTCGGGGATGTTCGCCTTGCTCGCTTTGTCGTGATAGATGCCGCCGGTGGAGTAGATCTCGGTCGGCCAGCCGAGGTCGAGCTGCCAGCGGACTATGTCGAGCATGTGGATGCACATGTCGCCCATGATGCCGTTTCCGTACTCCATGAAGGCTCGCCAGCGGCGCGGGTGGGTCCACTCGCAGTAAGGCCGCATCGGCGCCGGGCCGGTCCACATTTCGTAGTCCAGGTGAGCGGGCGGATCGATATCCGGGGGATTACCCTTGGCTCTCTGGTGGCGATAGCAGCACACCTCCGCGTGGGAGATCTTGCCGAGCATGCCTTCCTTGAGCCGGTTGCGGGCGTCGACAAGATGGGGGGCTGAGCGTCGCTGCATCCCGCCCTGGACGACGCGCTTGTACTTGCGGGCCGCCGCGAGCATGGCAGCGCCTTCGGTCACATCGGCGCAGACCGGCTTCTGAACGTAGACGTCCGCGCCCGCCTTCATGGCCTCGATCGCCCCGTAGGCGTGCCAGTGATCGGGCGTGGCGACCTCTACGATGTCGAGCTCCTCTTGCTTGAGCATCTCGCGGAAGTCGGTATACAACTTCGGCTTGGCGCCCGACTTGTGCCGAGTAGAGGCGAGATTTTGGTCGGCTTCGAGCTGATGCTTGTCCGGGTCGCAAAGCGCGGCGATCTCGATGTCCTCGACTTGGACGAGACGGAAAAGGTCATTCTTGCCGTACCAGCCCGAGCCGAGCAGCGCGACCCGGCGGGGCTTGCCGGCGGCTCGCGCGCCCGGGAGGGCTAGCGCTCCGGCCGCGGCGGCTTGAACGAAATTGCGTCGGTTGATCGGATCAGCGGGCATGGTGAATCTCCTGGAGAGAAATTACCACAAACAGGCCGCTGCTCAAGTTGTGCGGCAGGCAGGCGCAGCATTGATGAGCGCCCAGGATCAGGAATCGTGACCGTTTCGGCTGCTGAGGAGGCGCGTGGAGCCCCGACGGCGCGACCATCTTGTTCAACGCGGGCTCAAACGCAATTCACTCCGTGGATGCATCCGGCACGGAGTTATGACCGAAAGTTGTGGATGAGCGAGAGGGAGAGTACGCTTGTCTTGTCATCGTGGGCGCCCCCATCAAAGCGCGCACGAATAGCTACATTAGGGCTGCGAAAGCGAGATGCAAACCCTGAGAGCATCATCAGCCGCGCTGTATTTCACCCAGAATCGCTCGTCCGCGTTACGGACATGGATGACCCGAGCTTGAGACGCGGTCCCAGTCGAGCGGCTTACAAGGCCGCCCTGGCGGGGTCATTGTCAATCGTGGCGGGATTGGCGCTGCTCGCCGCGGCATACCTAAGCAACGACTACGAGTGGGTGCTTTTGCGCGAGAGTTTTCCGCTGCGGCCCGGCTCGGGTGCAAGCGGCAGCTTCATCGCGGAGCTGGATGAACCTTGCGAAGTGGAGATCGAATTCGACATGGCATCGATCTCCGCCTATCCTGAGCTGCGGGAATCCGTTCTCGACCAGGCCGCGCTTTCCAACCTGGACATTGGATGGCAAGTCAACTCGGGCCCGGAAAGGGTCGCCGGCGGCGCCTCGAAGGAGTATCTCCATATTCGCGGCACGAATTCGAATCCCGTGGCACAGGCTATCTTTCACGTATTGAACATCGCGGGGTACAAAGGCGAGCCGGGGACCCTGGGCCGGGGCGTGGGACGATTCCCTTGTCAGCGGGGTCGGAGCTATTCCGCCACTGTCACGGCCGGGGACGGTCAGAAACGTTTCGACGCTGTAGAAGCTGCATTGGTGGTGAGGCTCAATCAGGCATTCGGCGCTCGGCGACAACGGCAATCGGCGCCGATGTTATGGGGGGCCGGGGGATTGCTGGCCATCGGAGCGGTTTGCTTGGCCGGCGCGCTGGCGCAGAGGGGCCGCGCCCGAGCTCTGTGATGCCGACGGGGCTGTCGATATCAGCATTCCGGCCGGACCGCGAGACCGTCGGCAATGTTATACCGCTGTTTCAGTTGTTGGTCGGGTATAGCTGCTTGAACCATCTGATTTTGAACGCCTACAGCTTGCCGGAGGAAGCGTTCGAGTCGCGTTTTCTGGCCGTCAAAGCTTTTGAACATCTGTTCTCAACGCACGCCGGCTTGGCTGATCTCGGATTGCGCGTCGGTCTGCTTGTTGTTCTTGGGGCGGTCCTGTGGAGGGGACGCACTGGCGTCTTCGGACGGATCTTCCCCCCGCCAGCGAGCAGAGTTTCGCCGCCAACTTCCTGAATTCGCGTCGGTTATGGGATGGATCGGGCGATCGGCGTCTGTCTACAGGTTACATGTGCGGCAGCGAAACCCCCAACGCATTGAGGATTTCTGTTTGGCGGGCGTCGGGAATCGGCAGCCGTGTGACGCTGGTCTGCTCATCCACTCGATATTCCAATAGACACAGTCGCCCCAACGCCGCCAGCGCGTCCGGCAAGGTGATCGCGTGCGGGTCGTCGTCGGTCGTGCCAAACGCCGCTTGTATCCGCCGTTCCAATTCGCGGCTCAGCTTCAACGCCAGCATGCTGCACAACACATGTCCTCGGGTGCGGCTTTCTTTGCGCACGAAGATCGGCCGCACCTCGAGCAAGCCCGTCTTCAGCTGCCGAAAGTCGCGCTCCACCCGCTGCAGGCTCACGTAATGGTCGTGCACTCTTTGGCCGCTCATGCGCTCGGAGGCGACATCGGTCACGACCACGTAACAGCCCGCCAACTCCAGCGCCTGCTCGATCGCCGCCTGCTGGCGCTCGACGACCAGCGTACGTCCCTGCAAGCGCAACTCGACCAATTCTGTCAGCTTGTGACGCGCCAGCCAGGGCTTGAGCTGGCGCAGTCCGGCCGCGGGCTCGCAACGGGAAGAGGCCGTGACTTTCTGGTTGCGTCGGTCGAGCTTGCCTCCCAGCTTGGCCAGCTTGTCCTCGAGCCGCTGCCGTTGCCGTTTGGCTTCGGACGCGTTGAGGCGCAGCACATAGCGCACGCCGTCGGCTTCGACCTCGCAGACTTGTTCAGCGAACAGCTCCAGTTGCAGCACCCCTTCGCTCAAGCGCCGCCGAATCTGGGGATCGGTCAGCGCCGTGATGTAGCGCAGCCCGGCCTCCCCCAGCGCCTGCTTGCCCTTGCTCTTGACCATCCCGCGGTCGCCGACGAAGACCAACTCCTCGACTCCGAACTGCTCTTTGACGATGCGGATCTGATCCGGCACGGTCGTCGGATCGTTGCGGTTGCCGGCAAACACCCGCACCGCCAGCGGCTCGCCCTGGTCATCGGCCAGCAGTCCGATCACAATTTGCTTCTTGCCGCGCTTGCCGTCGCGATTGTAGCCGTACTCGCCCAACGCGTTGTGCAGGCCTTCGAAGTACGAGCTGGTGACGTCGTAGAGCAGCAAGCTGGGCGGGGCTCCGCGGCGCTCGAGGTAGTGGCGGTATAGCGCTTGCTCGATCTTCACTTGGCGGGCGCTCAGATCATCGAGGGCGGCGTAGAGGTCGTCTTCGTCGAAGGCGCCCAGACCCAGCACTTCTGCGACGGCCTGATCGGCGGCCCAGCGCACGGCCGAGAGCCGCGATCCTTGGTGGGCCAGGCGCGCCAGCACCAGGAACAAGGCGAGTTTGGCGGCCCGCGTTCGACCCAGCGCGGCGGTCAGGCCCAGCTCATCGGCGAGTTGCTTGAGCGCGAAGAGCAGGCCAAAGACGGGGCCGCAGACGGGAGTGGCGGGAAGCTGATCGAACTCGCCGCGGAGGGCGCGCCGGAGGGCCTCGACGCGGACGGGGCGCCAGCAGGAGAGGTTGGCGAGGGTGCGTTTTTTGACTCTGCCGTTTTGGCGGAAGGATTCGCGCAGCAAGACGGCGGGCGGCGAGTTGCGATTGGGGACGGACTCAACATACATGGGTATATTATATCACAAACAACACAATGAATAAACGATACAATAGCATAATACATGGGTACACTAAAAGCGCCACCAAACGTGTTAAAGCCAAGCAAGCCAAGCAGTTAGCCCGTCAAACGAGCCTTCCGCTGGGGGGAAGATCCGTCGGAGGCTGGAGTCGGTCGGGGGGCGCCAAGGATGTGCGCGCGCTCGTGCTGGTAACGGCGGCGGCGATCGCTTGGTATTTCTCCAGCTACGACTACAACCTCTACTTCGACTAGGCCCACATTTACGATCGGGCGTTGTTGCTCCTTCTATTGATCGGGTGCTATCGCCGGCCGCTGCTTCTGCTGCCCTTGCTCATAGAGGCAGTGGCTGTAATGGGCCAGTTTCAGCATCCTCTAGGCGGCTACCGTCACATTCAGCCAATACTGCTGGTACGGTTCCTAACTATCTTTTTGGCCTTCTGGATCTTGAGTCCGGTTTCCAGCCGTGTGCGTATTCGCCACTTCTTGATGTTGGGACTCTCGCTAGTTGCGGCATCTTACTTGCGGGCCGGAATAGGAAAACTGCTTCTCCTGTGGCCGGTCTACGGTCATGTGTACTACCTGCTGTTCACTACTTATGGAACCGGTTGGCTGGGGTTCTTAGATGCCGGGCAGATCGAGAGTTTCGGGCTCCTAATGCGGCGATTCGACTGGCTGATGGTGGCAGGCGGAGTGGTCCTAGAAGTCGGGATCCTCGTTTGCTTCTGGAGTCGACGCGTTGCGGCGGCGTTCTTGCTATTGGGAGTCGTGTTTCATGTGGCGGTCTTCAGCATGTCGGGCATCTGCTTTTGGCAATGGATTGTCCTCGATTTGGCGCTCGCCGCCACTTTGTCGATGTCGAAGCTCAAGGGTGAGTCGCAAACGCTGTTTTCGCCGCGAAACTTCGCGCTCTCGATGGTCCTGATTCTTGGCGGAGTCATTTGGTTCCGCCCTTCCGCGCTTAGTTGGCTGGACTCGCCGCTGAACTACGCCTACCGCTTCGCCGCCGTAGGCGAGAGCGGAAACGAACGCGTTTTGCCCAATACCTTCTTTGAACCCTATGAATACGATTTCACGTTGCGTTTCTTCTCGGCCTACTCCGAGGAGAAGATGCTCGACGTCTATTGGGGCGCGACCTTTTCCCACCTGGAGGCGACGGCCCTAGCCAATGCCGGGACGATAGCCGCGATACATGCATTGGAGGAACGGTATGGAACGGTCCAAGCCGACGCAACGCGAGCCGCGGTCATCGACTCCTTCGTGCGCCGCTGGGCGTCGGCCTGGAATCGCCGAGGCCATTCCCGAACAGCCTTCTCATTGGTTCCCGCTCCCGTGCAGATTTGGAGCTTCGCTCGACCGGGGGATTTTCAAGGCGACGAAAAAATCGTTTCTGTTAGGGTGCATCGCGTTAAGACCTGGTTCGACGGCGACACTTATCGAGAGTTTGACGACCGCGTGGTGAGAACGATCGACATTCCCAGCGGGTCTGGGCTAGTGCCTTGATTGCCTGATAGGCGGTGTCACTGCCGCGCGCGCATGCACGGCGATTCGACGATTAAGCAAGACCGGCTTGGCAGGCCTCGCCCGCGCCGCGCCTCACTAGTACGATGACCTCATGATCAATTTGCATTCCGCCTTGAGGCGCCTTCTCTTTTCGGAGCACCCTGCGTCAGCGGGGCGTCTTCCTCTTTGAGTAGCGGGAAGACACCCCGCTGACGCTGACGCAGGGTGCTCCGAGAGACACCAGCAGGCCTATCACGCTTCGTCCGTGTTATGTTCAACAGTTCTGAAAGGAAAATATTCATGCGGTCATCGAACTAGGTTGGACCCTCGACCGGATAGGCCAATTCGAAATCCCGCACCGCTTTGGCGACGAATTCAATGTGATCACGGGCCATGATTTCATGGTTGTCGAACGGCGCGTTGATCGGCAGGCACCGATCCGCGCCAATCGTTTTCCACGACGCTACACGTGGATTCGCGGACTCCGCCGCAGTCTCCTTGCCAAAGATTGCGACCACAGCCCCGGAGTAAGGTTTCGGTTGGTAGCGCGCGACCGCGGCGGACATTTCAGCGTCGAGCCGGCGCATCAGATCGTCGGGCCAACCACGCAGGAGCCCGGCCGGCGGCGGTTTGCGGGGCCGAAAGCGGGCCAGCCGCGAGAAGACCTCGCGGCCGACAAACGGCCCGATGAGCCAAATAGCACTAGGATCTCGAACGAGTCTCCGAGCCCAAGAAGCCACCCGATAGCGCACCAAGTAACCGATGTAGCTCTTGAGAGGCATTGGGAACGAAGTCTCGACCGCGACCACGAGGCGGGGCTCACGCCCAACCCTGGACAGCTGCTGAGCCATTTCAAGAACCATGACGCCGGCGTAGCAATAGCCGGCAAGAATGATGGGACCTTCGGGATAGATCCGCTGGATCTCGGCAACGTATTCCGCGGCGATGTCCTCGGCGCGGGCGGCTCCTATAGGTCTCGGGATGGTGTGGCGCGCGATCATGCCGTAGGTCGGCCGCGGCGGGTTCGCGGCTCTCGCGAAGTGGAGTCCGGAGTCGGCTTCGTAGACAAATACAGGCGGGCCCTCGCCCCGCAGCTCAAAGGGAACGATCAGAGGGCTCGTGATCGATACTCCGTCGCCTTCGATGAACTTCGCTAGAGCCGCGATCGTGCGGTGCTCGATGACGGCGGCGGGGGGCAGTGTCTTGCCGGTGACTCGCTCGATGGCCGCCAAGAAACCAACGGCGGCAATCGAGTCGCCTCCGAGATCAAAGAAGTCCGCGTGAATGTCGAAGCGGCTGACCCCCAGAACTTCACTTCGCGCCAGCGCCAATCGCCATTCGAGCTCGCTGCGGGGGCTGGCCGCGGGTCGGCCGTTAGAGCGTGGTGCGTCAGCGGTCCGGGCGGGCTGGAGATCAACTGCCTCCCTAAGGCTGAAGTCGGCGCGCAGATCCTGGACCTGGCCGGAATAGCCGCCCGCAACCTGCAACAGCTTGTCCCGGAGAGCTTCGAGAATCCGCGACGCGCCGCCTTCTGTAACGAGGCTCGAGTCGTAGACAGCCTTGAGGAGCAGCTGGTTCCGCTCCTCGACGACGGCCAACAACAGGGGATAGGCCGAGTCGAGCGATCCGGACAAGCCGCGAAGCTCGACGCCGCCCGCGCGCCGCAACGCGGGTTCTTCGCCTGCAAAGAGCAACAGCACGTCGAACAGCTGTGAACCGTCCGGCACTCGCGCGAACCGCCGGATGTCGGCAATCGAGACGTATTCGTGGCCGGAGCGCTTGGCCTGAGTCGACTGGATTTCCAGCAGCCAGTCGCGCACCGACACGTCGCCTTGTACCTTTATGCGCACGGGCAAGTTGTTGACGAAGCATCCGACCATGGATGCCGCATCGGGCAATGTGACGGGTCTGTCCGAAAGCGACAACCCGAAGACCGCTTCGGCGCCGTCAGGTCCGGCGAGCAGCAGGGCCAGCGCCCCCTGGACCGCGGTCCCGGCGGTAATCCGCGCATCGCGGCAGGATCGCCGGAGAGACTCGTACTCCTCCCCGGCGACGACGGCCTGAGTCTCGGACCGCCGGCCGCCGCCCGCTTTCTTGCCGGCCGCGCCAAACAGCAGCGTGCGCGAGGAGAGCTGCGCCAGATGCTCGCTCCAGAAGTTTTGTGCGCTAGCCGAGTCCTGGCCGCCGATCCACCTGATGAAAGCTCCAAACTGGGGGGCCGGAGGGGGGCTTAGATCGCGGCCTTGAGCAAGGGCCTCGTAGGCTTCAAGCACATCGTCGAGGATCGGCTGAAAGCAGCCGCGGTCGAGGATGAGGTGATGGCAGGTCCAAACGAGGCGGTCAACGGCTTCGCCCGAGCGCAGCAAGCTGAGGCGAAGCAAGGGCGCTTGGGTCAGCGAAAACCCCGCGGCCCGATCGTCATCGAGAAACCGTTGCAGCCAGGCGTCTGGGTCCGATTCCGGCGCCGCGCCGAACTCGTTGATTGAGAACTCCAGCTCAACCTCTTGACGAACGACCTGCACCGCGTGCGGCAGACCATCCCAGAGAAAAGCGGTTCTCAGCGCATCGTGCCGCCGGACGGCGGACTCCCAGGCCAACTGGAAATTCGAGACGTTCAGATCGCCGGAAACTTCGTAGACGAACTGGCTGACCAGCAGGTCGCTATCAGGCTCGGACAAGGAATGCAGCAGCATGAGCTGTTGCATTGGCGACAGTGGATAGATGTCAGCGACATTCTTCACGAGCGAAGCTAGCGGTTCATGCCGTCACTCATTATCGGATTCATCGAGCAGGGCTGCAACGCGGCTCAAATCTGCTTTCGAAAGCCCCGAGGAAGCGAGCAGCCCATTGTCTCCTTGGGAGGCGCGGGCCACTTGGCCGTCGCCCTCGGAGGCTCGTGAGATTTCGTCGAGGTGGGCCTCGAAGCTTGCCGCCAAGCGCTCGATCGTTTCGCGGCGATAGACGTCCGCGCTGAACATCCAGTTGAAGTGCAGGCGGCCCTGCGAGACATAGGCATTGATTTCCAAGACGTACGCGAGATTGCCCCGCGGACTTCGTTCGCAGCCGAACGCTCGAAGGAAATCGCCTTCGCGGCGCCCCAGATAGTTGAACAGGACAGGCGGACGCCTCATTCTTCCAAGCTCCTTCGAAGACTCGGCGTCGGGAAGCAAGTAGCGCGCGACACCATGGCCGGCGCCCTTGGCGGGAACAGCGGTCAACTGTTCTTTGACTTTCGCAAGTTGGGAAGTCCGCGGTCCTTCGACCCGAGTCAACACGACCGGAAACACCGTCGTGAACCAACCCACGGTCCTGGAGGCGTCGAGCGGCAACGTGTCGCGCCCGTGCCCTTCGAGATCGACGTGCAGGACGGAGCCGCCGGTCCACTCGTGCCAGCATTCCACCAGCGCCGCCAGAAACGGGGCGTTCGACTCCAGACCGTCGGCCGTCTCGGCGAGCTCTAAGAGCCGATCCGTGTCGACCGGGGTTAAAGCTGTGGAGACGTTGTCGACCGACTTGAACAGCGCCGCCTCGGAGCGTGGGGAAAAGTCCGCCGGCGGGTCCTCGATTCCGGGCGCCTGTGCAAGCCAGTAGGACTCATCTCTGCGTGCGATCTCGCCGGCGGCGGCGGTAAGCCGCTCGGCGCAATTCTTGAAGGAAGCCGTCTTTGCGGTAAGCCGCTCGGAACGCAGCAGCGCGCCGAGGTCCTCTCGAATGATTCCCCAAGATAAATGGTCAACAACCAGATGATGCGCCACGATCAACAGCCGCCGGTCGTTGGGCGCGAAATCGACAAAAGCGAATCGGGTGAGAGGGCCCTCGAAGAGGTCGAGGGAGCGGTGCAACTTGGCCGCCGCGTCACCGAGGGCCGCGGCGGTGAGCTCGGGCGGCGCGCCGCGAAGGTCGATCAGCGCGACGACAGCCGGCGGCGGCGGATCATCGAAATAAGCTTTCAGTCCGCCGGAAGATCGCGACAGCCGGGTCCTCAGCGCGTCGTGGTGTTTCCATAGCGCGTCGACAACTTCGAGCGTCCGCTCGAAATCCGCGTCGGAAGGCAGCTTGAGAACGGCGGAGTCGTTCCAGTGGTCTTGGCCGACCCGTATGTTGTCGAAGAACCAGTGCTGGATTGGCGTCAGGGGGCACTCGCCCACGACCAGATCTTGCTCGGCCGCTGGTTTCGGCGAGCGGATGGCCGCCGCCATACCGAGGATCGTGGGATCCTGAAAGAACGTCTCCGGGTTGACCGAAAGATTCTGCTTGGCCACCCGAGAGAGCAGCCGGATGCTAAGCGGCGAATCGCCGCCGAGCTCGAAAAAATCGTCTCGTACGCTTATTTCTTCAAGCCCAAGACTGTCTTTCCAGATCGCGGCGAGAGCTTCTTCGATCTCATCGGACGGTCCGACCACGGCGTCAGCGGGTTCTTCGTTTACCGGCTCGGGCAGGGCGGCGTAGTCAAGCTTCCCGGCGGGGGTCCGGGGAAGCCCGCCGAGCACGGTGACTTGATTCGGAAGCATGTAGCTGGGCAATGATCGGCCCAGCGCTGTGCGGATGTCATCCGGCAATGCGTCCGCCCCGGGCGCAGGAACGACGTAGGCCTCGATTCGCGGAGGGTCCCCGCGCCAGGCGGCCGCGGCTTCGCGCACATCTCGATGGCGCTCCAAGGCCCGCTCCACTTCGGCCAGTTCGACTCGGTGGCCCGCGACTTTGACTTGACGGTCGACGCGACCCAAGAATTCGATGCGGCCGTCGTCGAGGAATCGGCCGCGATCTCCGGTGCGGTACAGCCGACCCTCGTGAAAAGGATTCATCACGAAGCGCTCAGCCGTGAGGTCGTCGCGATGCAGGTAGCCTCGTGCTACGCTCGCGCCGCCTACGCAAATCTCGCCGGGAACTCCGAGGGGGACCGGGCGCAGCCGGCCGTCGACGATGTACACGCGGGCGCCGGGAATGGGACGCCCAATCGTTACTTGGCCGGCGTCTTGGGCAAGCAAGTCCGCCACGGTCGCCCAAACGGTCCCTTCGCACGGGCCGTATTCGTTGTGCAACTCGGTGCGAGGCGTCGTGCCGCGATGGAGACGCACGGTCTCGACGGCGCAGGCCTCGCCGGCGACCACGACGCATCGGAGCGACTCGAGCTGTTCTGTCGCGGCCGACTCGAGGATCAACCGCCACAGCGACGGCAGCAGTAGGGTGTGTGAGACTCGCTGATCGCGAATCGATTGCCCCAGGGCGGTTACGTCCTGCTCGGCGCGCTCGCGCGGCAACAGCAGAGTCCCGCCGCTCGAGAGCGTCCAGTAGATGCCGGCCACCGAACTGTCAACCGAGAGCGGGGACATCAACAGGAAACAACTGACCGGATGACGGTAGTAGCGATGCCTCGCGGAGTTGGAGGCCGCCAGGGCGCCCCGCTCGACCACGACGCCCTTGGGAACCCCCGTCGAGCCCGACGTATAGATGACATACGCGGCCTGTGCGAGGGAGAACGTCTCATTCAGATTGCCTGAATCTTCGGCTGCGATTTGTTCCGGGGCCGAGTCGAGGGTTAAGACCGCCGCCGATTCGGGCAGGTTCGACGAATCCGACTCACAGACGACTAACGGATCGCTTAGGTCCTCGAGAATTGACTGGACGCGTTCGGCGGGCCAGCGCGGGTCGATCGGCACATACGCGCCGCCGGCTTTCAGGGTGGCGAGCATCGCGACGATCGTCGAAACCGATCTGTCGGCCACCAGCGCGACCAGCCCCTCGCGTCGAACGCCGCGGCTGCCGAGAAGCCTTCCCAGCTGGTTCGCGCGGCGATTGAGCTCA
Organism: Bryobacterales bacterium; assembly: GCA_965247515.1. Lineage (GTDB taxonomy): Bacteria > Acidobacteriota > Terriglobia > Bryobacterales > UBA6623. Next base: position 6,944,114 of record OZ252029.1, read on the forward strand.
TCGTAGGTGAGGCTCTCGCGGTCGCCGTGGACCGCAATCGAGTCGGGCGTTTCGCGCGCTCTTTGTTCGAACGCCTCAACAACATCCTGCACTTCCGGAGGTTCAAGGTCCGAGCGCGATAGGGCTTCGACCAGCCGCGGGCGCTCGCCGGGTTCGAGCAACGGCGTGTCGGCCAGAGCCCTATGTGAGTCGAGAGAAAACGCGCGCAAGATCGTCAGAAGATGTCCCAAGAGGCGCTCGACGCTCTGCCCGTCGAACTTGGACTTGTCGAAAACAACGAGCAGGCGAAGCTGCTCTTCCGGCACAACCAGCAGCGCCAGCGGGTAGTTGCTGTGCTCGATCAACGACTCATTCGTAACCTCAAACGGCAGCGGGTGATTGGCCTTGACCACGTGATCGGGAAACGACTCGAACGAAACCAGGGTTGTAAACAGAGCCTCTCCCCGCGGGACGCCGCTCAGCCGCTGGATCTCGCTGAGTCCGGCGAAGCCGTGCTCCCGCGCTTCGGCGTGCTCGGTTTGAATCGCTCGTAGCCAGTCGCCGACAGAGTGCTTGGAGTCGATCGGCACACGCAGCGGAATCGTGTTCATGTACAGTCCGACAGCATCCTCCACGCCTGGCAGCCCAGGCGGCCGTGTGGTCACCGTCGTCCCGAATACGATGTCGAATTGCCCGGAATAGCGGTGCAGCAGATAGGCCCAGGAACCCAGCAGAAGCGTATGCAAAGTGACGCGCAGGCCACGCGCGGCATCCCTCAGCGCGGCGGTGAGCTCGACTGGTGCTAGCGCTTCTCGGCTGTCGTGAGTCGCCGGCGAGTCGGCTCCCGCCGATCGAGGGGCGCCCAGGGAGACGTTCGTCACGGTTTCGAAGTCTCCGACCCGAGTCTCCCAGAACCGTCGGTCGCCGGTTCCCTCGCGGGCTTCCAACCAAGCGATGAAATCTCGGTACCGAAACCCCGTCCGCGGTTCTTCAGGGGCGGCGCAGCCCTCAAACACCTCGCGCAGCAACAGACGCCCCGACCAACCATCCATCAGCAGATGGTGAACGGTCCAGAGCATGCGCCACTCGTCCTGGTCGAAGCGGGCCAAGTGGATGCGAGCCAGCGGCGCCCGGGTCAGGTCAAAACGAACCGCGCGGTCCTGGCTGACGAGCCCATTCCAGCGCTCGGTCTGCCCATCGAGCGGCAGTCCGCGCCAATCCGAGACCTCGAACGGCAGCTCGATGCGCTCTCGCACGACCTGAAGAGGCCGGTCGCGTTTCTCCCAGGTGAAGAAAGTCCTCAAGACGTCGTGCCGCTTCGCCGCCGCCAACCACGACCGGCGCAAGTCCTCGGGCTCGACTTCGCCCTCGAGGGTGCAGGTGTACTGAATGGGGTAGACGTCGGTTTGCTCGGACTCGAGCGTATGGAATAGCATGCCCTCCTGCAACGGAGAAAGCGGATACACAGCCTCAATGTTCTTCGCGCTCATCTTAAGAATTAAGCTTCGCCGAACTCGTCCAACACGGCTTGGAGCTCAGATTCGGTGACCATCGCCGCGGGCGGAATTGGCTCATTGGCAACCGGCTCCGACCTGACGGCAGCCGCCAGCTCAGCCACGGTGGGGTGAGCGAAGACGTCGCGCGGCATGAACCAAAGCCCTCGCTCCGCCGCCAGAGAGACGATTTGAATCACGTGAATTGAGTCGCCGCCGAGCTCGAAGAAGTCGTCCTCAACACCGACTCGCTCAGCGCCCAGCACTCGTTCCCACAGGCGGACAAGCTGCCTCTCGCGGTCACTCGCCGGTTCCACGTAGGCCCGTTCGCGCGGCTGCGCCCGTTCAACCAAATCAGGCAACGCCCGGCGATCGAGCTTCCCGTTTGAGGTAAGCGGCAACTCCGCGATGGGAACGAATGACCAGGGGATGAGCTCGGCCGGCAGTTTTCGGGCGAGGAACCGCCGCAGATCGGAAGACGACAGAGAACGCTTGCTCACGTAGTACGCGGCCAGCCGAGATATTGCTTCAGGGACGCGGTCGCGGGGGGCGTAGCCGACTTCGTCAAGGATTTTTGAGACTCTGCCCTGATCGATATCGTCGTTGAGCTCAGCGAGGGCCTGATCGCGCTGCTTGTGTCCGAGGCGGACGTCCCAACTATAGGGCAGGGAATAGTTGTGGAATCCGCGCTCTCGCTGGTGGACGGATATGCCGACTTCGTTGATGCGGCAGTTCGTCGAGCGTCCTGTGTCCGCCGGCCGAATCCAGGGGGTATTCTCCGCGATGTATGACATCACCTCCTGGAGCTCAACATCGCAGTAGCGATAGAAGTCGATGAAGCGGATACCACCGGATTGACGACGCCGTCGCTAAGATGCCCGAGGCCGCGATTTTCGAAGACGACTCGACCTTGGATAGAATCGGCGCTGGTTGTCAAGCAGAGGCCAACCGCGTCGCCTACTTCCACGCCCATCTGAATCAACCGCGCGGCGAGTGCATTCGCTCGCGCGTCGAGATCGGCGTAACGAAGCGTGTCGCCGGCCTGTTTGATGGCAACCGAGTCGGGCCGCCGGACCACTTCCGCCTCAAAGCGCTTGATCAGATCGCCGGCCGCGCCTGGAGCGGGCGGGTCTGGGGCGAATTCGGGCAAATCGTCATTCTCGACGAGAGCAATGGTGTCGATTCGCTGCTCGGGATCCGCGATCAAAGCGTCGGCAAGCCGCGTGAAATGGCGAATGGCCCAGCCAGCCTCGAGGTCGCCGAAGACATCGGCGCTGAGGTCGAAGTCCAGCGCGAACTCCCCTTTTCGATCGAAATCGTAGACCTGGAGCCGCAAACAATGTTGCGGATCGCCGAACCCCGCGTGGACCCAATCCGACTGGACGGGGAGCCCGGCGAATTCCCCAAATGACGCCGTGACGTAGTTCAACACCACCGCGAAACGGCGCGCGTCGGGGGAGGCGCTCGCGCCCGGATGAGCATGCAACAAGAGCTGGTGGGTGGCTGCGGAGACTTTGCGGGCGAGCGAGCTGAAGGTCTCCTCCGGCTCGATCGAGACGTGCACGGGGAACAGCTCCATGAAAAGCCCCGCCGTCTGGCGAAACTTCGCGGACGAGCGGTTGTGATAGGGCGCACCGAGCGCTAATTCGCCGGCGTCGGATACGCGGCTCAACCATGCGAACAGCAAAGTCGCGAAGACCTGGAAACGCGGTCGCTCCCGGATGTGATCGAAGTCGAGTACCGCATCCTGTTCGACGAAATCCCACAGCATCGCGGTTTTTTGGTGACCGAGACGAACTCCAAGAACGGCGTCAGCGAAAACGAAGAAATTCCGTCCCTGATCTTTTCGCCCGATTCGGCCCGCCAGGAGATCGACCTGACCCAGCCCTTGACCAGGGCGACCGTTTTGGCGTTCGTTGGTCAGGGCGTCCGGCATATTTGGATCGGGATCGACATATCCTCTTTGTCTTGTCGTTGGTCATGGCGGCGGTGCTGCTGGCCCCAGCCGACAGCAAGGAAGGCGGTTTCACTCCCACCTTGATCCGGCTGGCAAAGACCATCACGGTGTTTACCTTGGCGCACTCGGTAACGCTCAGCCTGGCGGCCTTGGGTTTCGTGGACCTCTCGCCAAGAATCGTCGAATCGGTGATCGCCCTATCCATCGTCGCCGCCGCGATCAACAACATATACCCGCTGTTCCGAGATTGGACTTGGGGCGTCGTGTTCGCGTTCGGGCTTTTTCATGGATTCGGATTCGCGAGCGTCCTGGGGCACATCACTCAGGCCCGTATGGCGTTGGCGACGACACTGTTCGGCTTTAACGTCGGCGTTGAGCTCGGTCAACTGGCCGTGATCGTGGCGGCCTTCCCGATCCTTTTCCTCCTCCGCGGCAGGCCAACCCTTTCGACCGGGGTTTTACGCTTCGGCTCATTGGCAATCGCCCTGATCGGCGCGATGTGGTTCGTTGAGCGCGCGTTCGAGTTGGGGTGACTCTCGGGAGCACGATCGCGATGACGCGCAAGCTGACTCGAACCAAGGACTTCGAGCTATCGATCCAAATCAAGAATGACGGCTTCATTCGGCCGCCACACGACTTTCAGCGCGATTGGCTGCTAAATCGCTGGCTTCGAGAGACCGCCGAAGATCTCAACGCCCTCGACAACGCAGCCGGCCGGTTCGTACCCGGGGCGGAACGCTTCAAGGTAGACGACCTGCTCAATGCAGACCTCGGCGACGACGAGATCATGGAGGACTGGCAGCTGCCGCTCGCGCGCGAGATGGCCGACATCGCGTCTCGCGCAGCGGGAGACGTGTTGGAAGTCGGGTTCGGCCTTGGCGTCTCGGCGACTCAGATTCAAGACCGCGGAGTGCGATCGCACACCATCATCGAATGCAACGAGTCGATTGTGCGTAGATTCGAACGCTGGCGCGAGCCGTATCGAGGTCGAGACATACGTCTCGTAGAAGGATTGTGGCAGGACCATATCGATGATCTGGGACCATTCGACTCGGTCCTGTTCCATACGTTCGCCCTGAACGAGGAAGAGTCGTTGAAATTCCTGAGCCGTAGCGTGACCTTTGCCGAACACTTCTTTCCCCATGCCGCGGCGAGTCTTCGTGACGGCGGCGTGTTCACCTATCTGACCAACGAAATTGATTCGCTGAGTCGCGCTCACCAGCGGCTGATCCTACGTTATTTCCGTTCCTACCGAGTGCAGATCGTTCCCTTAGACGTCCCCGCTTCGGTCCGGGACGCTTGGTGGGCGGACTCGATGGCTGTCATCGAAGTCGTGAAGTAGATAGAGTCTGGCCAACGCTGGGCGTCAGCAACGTTTCCCGCGCGGCCGGGGTTCATTCTGGAAGGATGCTCGGGGCGCGCGCGTAGGCCTCCAAGTAGCCGGACACGAGGAACTGAGCGGGCTGAGCGTACCCTACGCCGTTAGGGCGGATTTGGCGTCTCCCCACAGGGCGACTGTCGGAGACTGGTTGTATTGATGCGATTCGCACACCAGCAGTAATTCGCGAATCGGTGGAGATCGACTGTAGGGGATCATTTGCTCGACCCACTGCTCGCTTTAACTGGGGGTCGTGGGCACGAACCGGGTATAGACTAAAGAAGTGCGTCCCTTCGTAGGATTGACGCTGTGCTGGGCCCTGCTTGCCGCTTCGCAGCAGATCCCCACGCTACATGTGCACCTCGACGGGCAAGCCCGAGAGCATGTCGATCTCGACCACGACCAAACGGCCGCACGACACTTCCACTCCGCTGTTCCGAGCTCGAGGGCGTCAGAGCACGACGACAGCGCATGGACTGATTCCGAGCACGCCAGCGCCATAGAGCTGTCCTGGTTGACGTCCGAGGAGCCGAAGACGCTCGCTCGAACGATTGCGGCTCAGTCGTACACGACATTTCCGGCTCCTGTGCCCCAAGCGTTTGATGCTTCCCCCGAGCGGCCCTGCGCGCACGACCCCCCTGGAGGATCACCTGCGATCCCCAGAGCCCCACCCGTTTGATTCCCGCCTAAGACGACTCCGCTTCCTTTGGGTCTAAGGACCCGTCTGCGAGGTTTTATCCATGACTGCGAGGCCACGTGTGTGCGTGCGCCTGAGCTTTCTGGTCGGCTGTCTGGCGGCGAGCGCTGCCGCTCAGGCGCTGACCGAAAATCAGGCGCTCCGACTGCTGCGGGAAAGTCCCTACTACAGGGAACTGCAAGCTCGGGTGGAGGTGACCCGCGCCGAAAGGCGACGTGGAACGTTCTATCCCAATCCGTCGGCGTCCGCTGTCTTCGAGGGCGCGGGGCGCACGGATTTCTTTACCTTCGAGCAGCCTCTCGCGATAAACGGCCGTCGTCGCCTGCTCAGACTGGCTGGAGAATCGGCCGTCGCAACGGCGCAGGCCGAAGCCGACTATGAGTTGCGCCAACTTGAGGCGGAGGTCCGGGCGGCGTTTCGCGAGCTGATCTATGCCCAGGAGAGCAAGAAAGCCATCAACCAAAGTATTGATGAGTTGGGCGAGTTGGTTCGCATCCTCAGCGAGCGCGAGCAAGCGGGGGAAGGATCGAAGTTCGACCGGCTACGGGCAGAGCGGGAGGTCGTTGAGCGGCGCTCGGAGCGAGACGGCGTCGATGCGCTGACTTCTCAGACCCGCGCTCGACTCGCCAGCTTCCTCGGCGAACGGGTGGCCTCAGACGGAATCGTCGCTGAGGGAGCGCTCGATCCAGGCCCGGCTCCGCCGGAACTTCGCGAAGCGATGCAGTCCGCGCTGGTTGCGCGTGGAGACTACACAAGCCAAGAAGCAAGGCTTGAGACTCTTGCGATTGAGGCTGAGGCGGCTGACCGCAAACGCATTCCCAATCCCACTCTGTCGGGTGGGCTAAAGCGTGCTCAGATTGGCGACCGTTACACGAATGGACCGGTTGTATCCCTGTCGGTCGATTTGCCTCTCTTCAACAAAGGACAAGCGGAGCGGCGGGTGGCCGAAGCGGAGGCGACGCGCGTGCGGGCGCGGCGTGAAGTTTTGGAGAGCCAGATACTTGCCGATGTCCGTGGAGCGCATGAGTCCGTCCTTCTGCGCAGGCGCACGGCCCAACGCTATGAACAACAATCGCGGCTCCGGGCCCAGGAGCTACGGCAAATCGCCGAAGTCGCCTACCAGGAAGGCGAGCTGGGCATCCTCGAACTGCTCGATACATTCCGAGTGGCTCAACAGTCGCGGCTTCGCCTCGTGGAGCTACAAGCTTTCGCAAAGCTGGCCGAGGTTGATTTGGACCGAGCGTTGGGCAAGGAGCTGCTGCCGTGAAGAAACCTCTTTCGTTGCTGCTGTTGTTTCTCTGCGGCTGCGGGGCGTGGGTCGAAGAACTTCCCGCGCCCGTCGAAGCCGAAGAGCCGGAGCCGGTGGCGGTCACGCAATGGACCGACAAGACGGAGCTGTTCGTCGAGTATCCGCCTCTTCGGGTTGGCTCGACCTCGCGGTTCGCCATCCACCTGACCGACCTCGAGACGTTCCGACCGCTGATCGAAGGACAGGCGATGGTGGCGTTGGCCTACGGCGGAGGACAAACCGACACGTTCACTGAAGAGGGTCCCTCCCGTCCAGGAATCTTCGGCGTCGATGTCGTCCCGACTCGCGCCGGATCGGCTGCGATGACTATCCGCGTGTCTTCGGAGCCCGTGACCGATGAGCATCGCTTGGGCCAGGTCAGGATCACGGAAACCGACCAGCACGAAATCCCGGAAGTTGAGGACCAGACCAGCGACGAAGGGATCTCATTCCTCAAGGAGCAGCAGTGGACGCTCGGCGGCTTCTCCACGCAGATTGTCGAAAACGCCGGCATGCGCGAGAGCCTGGTGGTCCCGGCGACGATTCAGCCTCGCAGCGGCGGACGAGTCGCGATCACCGCCCCGCTCGGCGGAAGCCTGTCGACATCCGTGAAGCTGCCGGTGATTGGGATGAGCGTCAAGAGGGAACAAATCGTTGCGGCGATGGTCCCTCCGACGAACGCGCCATCTGATTTGGCCGCTCTGGACCTGGCGGTCGAAGAAGCGCGTGTGAAGTTGGATTTGTCTCGCCAAGAGCTTGCCCGCGTAGAACGCCTGCTGGACGTCGGTGCGATTCCCGCGCGGCGCGTCAATGAGGCCAAGTCACAAGAAGCCTTGGCGCTGGCCCAGCTCAAGGCGGCCGAGGCGCGAATTGAGCAGTATGAGCAATCGCGTCAAGACGAGCACCGAGACAACCCCCGCGTGACCTTCCAGATTCGCTCGCCTCTTTCGGGCGTTGTGGCCGATGTCAGAGCCACTGACGGAGAGCACCTAGAGGAAGGCGACGGCTTGATCGAGGTAGTGGCCGTCGATGTCGTTTACGTCGTCGGTGAGATTCCCGAATCCGTGGCTGCGTCGCTCAGCCGCCCTACAGGGGCCGAAGTGATTGCACCAGGGATTGAAGACCCGATCCAGGCCGGGCGTTTGATCTCCGTCGCGAGCTTGGTTGATCCGAAGACGCGGACTGTGAAAGTGATCTACGAGCTGATGAATCGAGCGCGGCGGCTGGCCGTGGGGCAGACGGTTTCACTGCGGCTGTTCGGACGGCTCGAAACTCAAGGCCCGGTCATCGTTGACTCCGCTGTCGTCGACGACGCAGGACAGACTGTCGTCTACGTCCAAACAGGCGGCGAATCATTCGAGCGGCGCGCCGTCACTTTGGGCGAACGGAGAGACGGAAAAGTTCTTGTTACCGGCGGCGTATCTCCCGGCGAGCGAGTCGTGATTCAAGGCGGCTACCTGATCCGGCTGGCGTCGATGTCGACCCAAGCTCCGGCGCACGGACACGCTCACTAGGAGAGACGGATGTTGAATGCTCTGATTCGATGGTCTCTCGACAATCGTCCCCTTGTCCTGGCGCTGACGGTCGGATTTCTCGCCTGGGGCGCGTATGTCATCACCTTGTTGCCAGTCGACGTCCTACCCGACCTGACGGCTCCGACCGTTACGGTCATCGTTGAGAGTCCCGGCATGGCTCCTACAGACATGGAGGCCTTAGTCACGTTCCCGATAGAAGCCACGATGAACGGAGCATCTGGCGTGCGTCGAGTTCGGTCGGCGACGGCGGTCGGAGTGGCAATCATCTGGGTGGAGTTCGACTGGGGCGAGGACGTGTATCGCGCCCGCCAAACCGTCACGGAGCGGCTCAACGTGGCGGCCGAATCTCTGCCTCCAGGGACGAGCCGCCCGTTCCTCGCGCCGATCTCCTCGATCATGGGCGAGGTCCTCTTCGTCGGCTTGACCTCCAAGCAGCACAGCCCGCTCGAGCTACGCACTGTTGCCGACACGATCATCCGCAGACGGATTCTTGCCGTGGCTGGAGTAGCGCAAGTAACGCCGATCGGAGGCGGCCAAAAGCAATACCAGGTCAGGGTTTCGCCAGACAAGCTCCGGGCGTACGAAGTGTCTCTGACCGAGGTGCAAGACGCTCTTCGGGCGGCCAACAAAAACACCTCGGCGGGTTTTCGAGTCGCCGGCGGACAGGAGTATCTCATCCAGGGATTTGGCCGCTACTCGAATCTCGAAGACATCCGCCGAACCGTTGTCGCTCTGCATGACGCCACGCCGATCTACGTAGGCGATCTCGGGTCGGTGGAGATCGGTCAAGCGCTCAAGCGTGGCGAGGGATCGCTGAACGGCGAGCCGGCAGTAATCATCGGTATTCGCAAGCAGCCCGACACGAACACGTTGGAGCTCACCAGCGCCATCGATCGAGTGCTCGACGAGATTGAGGCAGGATTGCCCCAGGGCATGGCGATCGACCGAGACATCTTTCGCCAAGCGGACTTCATCGAAGTTGCGATCGCAAACCTCCAAGAAGCGCTTACCTATGGCAGCGGCCTCGTCGTGCTTGTCGTCATCGTCTTTCTCGCCAACATCCGCGCGAGCGTCATCACGCTGTTTGCCATCCCCTTCTCCTTGGTGGCGGCCTTCATCGGGCTTGAGGCAATGGGATTGACGATCAATACCATGACCCTGGGTGGAATGGCGATCGCGATCGGCGAGCTCGTCGACGATGCTGTCATCGATGTCGAGAATGTCGTTCGGCGGCTCAGGCAGAACGCGCTACTGGCCGAGAGCGACCGCCGACCTGTGCTCGACGTTGTCTTCAAGGCAAGCCGCGAGATCCGCGCCTCGGTCGTCTTCGCGACCATCATCGTGATGCTGGTGTTTGCGCCGCTATTCTTTTTGAGCGGCGTGGAGGGTCGCTTGTTGCGCCCTCTCGGCATCGCCTACCTGATGGCGCTATCGGCGTCACTGGTCGTCGCGCTCACCGTAACGCCCGTTCTGTGCTCCTACCTACTGCCGCGCGCTCAAGGCGTCCGCTCAGGCGGCGATCCACTTCTCGTCCGCGCTCTCAAGCGAGCGTATGAACCGGTTGTCGGCTGGAGCCTGAGACATAATGTTGTCGTGATGGCGGCTTCGGTGTTGCTGATGGGCGCGGCTTCGTGGAGCTTTTCTCGGATGGGCCGCTCGTTCCTGCCGGAGTTCAACGAGGGAGCGCTGACCGTCAGCTCGGTGACGTTTCCCGGTACTAGTCTCGAAGAATCGGACCGGCTAGGAACGGCTCTCGAACGGGCGCTGCTGGCCGTACCGGAGGTCGTCTCGACCGGCCGCCGCACCGGACGCGCCGAGTTGGACGAGCATCTGCAAGGAGTCGAGGGGGCGGAGATCGACGTCCGGCTCGAGATGGGCGATCGTCCGAAGGAAGTAGTCTTAGCGGAAATTCGCGACCGTGCGACGCTCATCCCCGGAACAACCGTGAATGTGGGCCAACCGATCTCTCACCGCATCGATCACATGCTGTCGGGAACGCGCTCGAACATCGCGGTAAAAATCTTCGGCGACGACCTGCGAACGCTGCGGTCGCTCTCTGAGCAAGTTCGCGCCGCGATGAGCGACGTCCCTGGAGTCGTGGATCTTTCGGTCGAGCAGCAGACGGATATTCCAACCATCAGTGTTCGCTTCAATCGCGACGCGCTTGCTCGATACGGGCTGCCGGCCGGCGCAGCGGCGGAGGCGCTCGAAACAGTGTTCCTGGGGCGTGAAGTCGGCTCGATCCTGGAGGGCCAGGTAGCCTTTCCTCTTGTGGTTCGATACGAAGGCGATCAGCCCGAGAGTGTCGAGACGATTCGGCAAACGATGATCGACACGCCGTCGGGGGCTCGTGTTCCGCTGGGGGCGGTAGCTGACATTCACGAGGACCGCAGTCCGAACTTCGTGACGCGCGAAAACGTTCAGCGCAAGATCGTCGTGTCGGCGAACGTCGCGGGCCGCGATCTGCGGAGCGTAGTCAACGATATTCAGGATCATATCGCGAAAGAAGCGACTTTCCCGCCCGGCTACCGCGTCGAGTATGGCGGGCAGTTCGAGAGCGAAGCTGAGGCTTCCCGGCGAATCCTGCTGTTGGGCGTGCTTGTGATCGTCGGCATTCTTGTAATCTCGAGCACGGCGTTCCGATCGTGGCGCGATGCGTTGATCATCATGACTAATCTGCCGTTGGCTCTGATCGGCGGCGTGGTGGGGGTTTTTCTCGCAGGCGGCGTGTTGTCGGTCGCTTCACTGATCGGGTTCATCACCCTTTTCGGCATCGCGACGCGGAATGGCATCATGCTGCTCTCGCACATCAAGCATCTGATGACGAATGAAGGCGTGACGGATTTCCGGCGTGCTGTGATCCAGGGATCATCCGAACGTCTCGCGCCCATTTTGATGACGGCGCTGTCAACCGGATTGGCGCTGATACCGATTGGTCTCGGGTTAGGGATGACGGGGAGCGAGATTCACGCGCCGTTGGCGCTTGTCGTTCTATGCGGGCTCTTCAGCTCGACAGCGTTGAACATGATTGTCGTTCCGGCAGTCTATTGGCGGTTCGGAAAATGATATGGCGAAAGCCGCCGGACAGCAGCCTGAGGTAGGAGCGGCGCCACAGCCTGGCCAAATCCGCCCTTGTCGGCCAGGGTTGATTTAGCCGCTGACCAGCGCCTCGCCGCTAACGGGGATCAGCCGCGGTTCGCGACGATGAGAGTCTGCGGGTCTCCGAATCTGGGTTCACGCCGCTCCGTCACTGCGTTCCCTATGCCGCCAGGGAGCGCCTGAACTCGAACGGCTTTAAGGGATGTGGTAGAGCCAGATGCTGCTGCCCACTACGGCGGCCGGCTCATGCTTCTCGAGCCAGCCAAATCTCTCGGGCTCTCTTTGCCTGGTGGCGATGCTAATCGCGAGCCATCCCCGAACGCGTCCATCCTCCGGCGCCTCGCGAAACCCCTGGGGCACGCCGTGCCAGGCCGGGTCGGCCGTACCTTTGTAAACCAGCCATCCGTCGTCGATGCCGCGCCGGCGCAGCTCGGCCGCTAAGCGGTCGAGGTCCTGCCCGTTGTCCATCACGATCATCACGCGCTCGGGCTCAGGGCCGGCCAGAGCATTGAAATGAGCAAGGTAGTCGGGGTGGGCGGCGATGCCGGCGCCGGCATGCCAGCCGAGCAAGAGTAGCGCCGCCACTCGTGGCGGAGCCGCGCGGGCCCGCCAGGCGCGTTGTACTGCTACGCCAGCGATTCCGCAACGAGGCTGAGTCAGAAGGCGGAAGTAGTTGGGAATCGAGGGATTTAGGGGCGTGGGGTGAAGGACGAGCAGATTCGCACGCGGTCCTGACCCGGAAATAGGTGGGGAATCGCAGGGCAAAGACACCCCGGCGGCTCTTGCGGCAGGGCCGCTTACTGGCAGGCGCGGGGTGGGCGGGGGAGTCGACTCGCGTGCTAGGGCGAGGGGCCCGTGGCCGCCTGATACAGCTCCGCCGCCATCACCCGCGCCCAAAAGACTCGCGGTTTGCCGCGCCGCAACGACGGTTTGAGGTTGCGGGCGACAAAAGCGTGGTAGAGATTGAATGCCAGAAACGTCGTCAAGAGAAACGTCTCGATGGCGTGGGGTTCGTGCTTGTAGATGTGGTCGGCATGCCAGCCGTTGACCAACTCGTTGAAGCCGCGGTTCTCGATGTCCCAGCGTTGATGGCCCAAGCGCACCAGCTGCGCCGTGGAAACTTGCCGCGACCCCAAAGTCGTTAGCCAAACCCAATCGCTTTGATGCTCGTGGAGCTCGCCGTCAAGCTGCGAGCGCCGCCGCCAAGTCTCCACCGAACGAACGACGCGCAAGGGCTGGGCGACCTGCGGCCACGATAATAAGCCCTCGTGATCCCACCATTGGCAATCGCGTGAGCGATACTCGCCCGCCTGTGGGGGCTGGGTTCGCCACAGTCCTTGAACGTCTTGAAACAGGTGGCGGCGCTCGTCCTTGAGCACGATGACGGCGTCCTTGCCGTGCGCCAGCAGAAAGTTCACAAACGTCGCGGCGGCGTAAAGAGCGTCGGCCAAGACAACATCAAACGCCCGTGGGTAAGCGGCTAGAACGCGTTCGAGCAAACGTTTGGCGGCGGCCAGCTCGTCCTCGCCGGGGAGTTGCGGTTCGGCGTCGAGCAACAGCGGAAGCGGTTCGCCTTGGATGTTGAATGGCGAGGCGGCGGGCGCGTCACTGAGCAACTGCAGCGTCACTTGGCGGTGATAGTACTGCAGCTGTTCGCCGTCGCTGCGCTGAATGCGGCGCTCGAGACAGCCTCCACAGCAACGGCGGTAGCTGGCGTGAGACTCATGACCGTCGATCACAGCCACCCCTAATCCGCCGATGCCGGGCAAGGCCTTGTTGCGCTTGAGGCGTTCATACAGCTGCCGAATCGCTTGCCGCAGCACGGCCGTGTCGAGCGAGCTGTAGACGCGGCCAATGGTGTCCGCGCTGGGCAGCTTGCGGCCCAGCCATTTCTTCCAAAACGGCGCCCCCTCGAGCGTTTCCAAAGCGTTCAGGCTGCCCAGCCGGGCCCAGAACAGCGCCAGCGTCGACTCGACGACAGCGCGGGTGGGGATGCGCGGCTTAGGGCGGGAATCCGAGACCCCGGCGAGAAGGCGGCTGCGCAGGCCGTAACCCTTCTCCGCGTACTGGATCAGACGTCGAAGAACGTCACTCCTCCCGGCGGTCTTGGAGCCGCTTCCACTCGCGCTCGGAGACCTCTTCGAGCAGCCGCTCGAGCTGTTGATAGTCGGCTACGGCCTGGCGCACGCGTTGCTCCCAGCTGCGCGGCACGAACAGCTGTTGCACCTTTCCCCGGCGCGAGCGCACCAGATAGAGCGAGGCGTGCAGTTGACCCTGGGCGCAGCGACAGTTGGGCTTGCCGCAGACGCGTTGGCGCGGCGCCACGGTGCCATGCAGCAACCAGCGGCCGTGGACCAGCTGGGCGATGCGGGAGCGCAGCTTACGCTCGGCATCGGCGAGGCTGGAGCGAGCCGGGGCTGTCTTCATAACTGATATATATACAATACACCAGAACCAACTGCGCTGCAACTCCTCAACAGGAATGCGAATCTGCTCGGACCACAGGCCCAGCCCCAAACACCCGCTAAATCAATGGTTTCCGACCCTCAGGGAAATTGGATGCGGAACCGCTGCTGCTACGCCCCCGGCCGCCGCCATCAACGGATAGAGGATCAGCACGTGACGGTCCGAGAATGTCAGTGTGCCGAGCGACGAAAACAGCAGCGCCCAAGCCCACAACAGCACGACGGCCGCGGTCGTCCAATCGCGCCGGCGAAGCCACAACCGAATCAGCAGATAGAACCCGGCTCCGCTTAGCAGCAGCATGGGGATCGTCGAACGCACCGCGAGAGCCACGACGAAATAGAACGGCAAGCCTTTTGAGGCGACCTGCCCGAGCAAAAAGGACGGGTGGCCCCTGCGCGCATGTTTGGAGAGCTGCAGCAGACCGTTTCCAACATGGAACGCCACTCCGGGAATCGGCGCCTCGGCAGCGGCGTACGCTAGATCGTGGAGCAGCCCCTCGCCGCCCACCCGGCGGTCAATGTCGTCATAAGGTCGATCCGCGGAGTTCCTAAAAGGTCGCGGGCCCAAGTCGAAACCGTAGGAGGCGCAGAGAACCGCAAACGCCACCACGGTCGCTAGAGAGACGGCGATCAGCCGCTTTCTCGCCGAGGAACTTCGAGCAACGTCATACGCCACAGCCGCGGCTAACGGCAACCCGATGAACGGTATCGCTGAAAACTTGCTCGACAGCGCCAACCCGCCTGCTAGGCCCAAGCCGGCGCTGTTCCAGGTCGACGGATCTTGACGCCAGCGCAGATAGGCGGCGAGCGTAAGGGCGCCGAAACCGGCGAACGCCGCGTCGGTCAGCGCGATCCCGGAGTTGGCCAGGATGATTGGAGAGCCGCTGGCCAGACCGGCCGCCGCGACGCCCGCCCAGTCGCCGCCAATCCGACGCGCCAGCAAGAAGCTCGACCAAACGATGACGCCAAAGAACGGCAGCATTCCCATCCGGCTCCACGCCAGGGTCTGCCGATAGTCCCCGCCCTCATAAAGAATGGCGCGGCCCTCAGCCTCCATCTCGGCGTGACCGCGCGATCGCACGCCGCCCAGGTAAGGGATCGCGGCCGCCGCAACGCGAGCCAGCGGCGGATGTTGGTCTTCGTACTGGTAGACGCCGCGGTCGAGCAGCTGCATCCCGCAAGCCAGGTGAAGCGGCTCATCGAAAACGTTGGTCAGTTCGTCGTATGTCGCGACGATTCGTCCAATGCCAACAATCGTAACCACGGCGAACAGCGCCGCCGGGGCGCGCCTCATCGCGGTCCGCCCGGTCGAAACCTTATCGTCCGGCGTCGCCGCGGGAGCGCGAGAGCTCGAGGGTGAGGCAAGATACCGCGGTCCGCCGGGCAAATCGTGTCGCTTTCAAGCATCTTCTTATGGGTTTGGCGCGAACCGGTCGACGCTCAGCTCTTGTGTCGCGCCGCCGCTATGAAAGAGTCGTTGATGGCCTCGCCTGGCTGGGATCCCCATCGCCGCCAGGGGCGGCGGGCATTCGACTCAGTTTACACTGGGCATGTTCACGGCTCGCCGCGAGATACTAAGCGGCGAATGTGGAGTTTTCGTGCGACGGCGTATTGACCGAATTGTTGCAGACACTACTTACGTCTTGGTCGCGTCGGTGGCGCTATTGGTCGGCCTGGAGCTCTCATGCCGGGTCATACGGAGCCAAGAGCATCAGGACCGCGGCGAGGACAAGGGGGATCATCCGCGGGCCTATTCTTACTTTGAATGGAAGGAGCAGTTCCAGCGTGACTTTCGCGGCTTCCATGCCCTCCCGCTGCAATACGAACCTTACTCGCTTTGGCGCAGCAGCGATTACTCTTCTCCGACGATCAACGTCATCGACGGCTATCGCGAGACTTGGCAAGCGCCGGGCTCCGGAGACGGGAGCGCAACGTGCGAGATCTGGACCTTTGGGGGCAGCACTTTGATGGGAGCGGACAGCCCGGACGACAATACAATTCCTTCCTACTTGGCTAGGAGCCTTGCGAACAACGCCGGCGGCGCCGGTCGAACTTATCTCGTGCGAAACTTCGGAGTATCAGGGTTTGTAAGCGAAAACGAGATTCACCTGCTGGTGAAACTCTTACGTGAAAGCGTTCCAGACGTCGTCATCTTTTACGATGGCGTAAACGACATCTTGAACAAAGTGGCCCGAGGGCGCCCGCACTACCTATATGACAACTTCGCCAAGCTCGGCCGCCGCGACCGAATTCGGGACTTGCTCGCGGAAGTCGCGCGAAGGCTCGCTATTGTTAGGTCGTTGATGGAACCGGCGTCATTTAGGGAGGCCGATATGGCCTGGCCCAGTGAAGTCTTCGACCGGCGAGCCGAGCAGCTGCTGGATTCCTACTCCGCGGGCTTGGATCTGGTTGCTCGCCTGGGCGACTCCTACGGATTCGACGCCTATCACTTCCGGCAACCCAATATCTTCACGACAAACAAGAAGTTGACCGAAGAAGAACAAGCAGCCAGACAAGAGTTTGAGTACCTGGCTCCGGCCTATGAGGCGTTTCAGACCGCTTCGTCATCTGGAGGCGCACCGCGGTTGAATGTTTATGACCTGAGCGACGCGCTCGACAATGTCCAGGAATCGATCTTTTTGGACTATTGTCACGTTACCGCGATCGGCAACAAGGCGGTCGTCGACAGAATGCTGGAGCGCGTGGACATCGGGTGCGGAATCGAGTGAGCCGACAACTCCGCCACGGCGGAATAGAACATTGAAGTACACCAGCTTTCCGTCTTTTTCAGTTGCCTCGAGTCGACCGGAAAAGCCGGCGGGCGAAGCGCGGAACGTTCACGATCAGCCGCAGTTTTGCAATCCTTAAAAGAAGGGCCGCGGGCGCTCCGCCAACCGGCGCACCCCCTGCCGCGGCTAGGGCGCCGGCCGGCGCGCGACGGTGCTGAGCGAGGGCTAAGGTCGCCGAGACCAAGCCGAACAGCATCCAAAGAAACTTTTCCTGATGGATGGGGGACGACACGCCGTAAACGATCTGGACGACCAGACTAGCGCCAATGACTTCAACGTGCGCCGAACTGGCGCGAACACCCTGTGGGGTGAAAGGCCCCGCCGATGAAGATGTCGGTCGACATCGAAGCTGACGAGTGGCGAAGGCCGGTAACGGTCGAGCCGAAGCCTCGTGACAAAGTCCGGCTTGGCCGGGCGAGCAAGCCGTTAGGCCGTAACGCGCAGTATGCCCGAGCAGGCCTCGAAAGTGAAATCGCGGACGCCGACCCGACGCTGAAGTGGGGAAGGCCGCGCAAACCGGGAAGCGACCGACGCCTGCACCGGTTTGGTTCGCCGGGGTAGTAGGCGCGGCATGACGGTAAAGGGAGTTCGTAGTCAAAGGCGGGAGGCCCCGGCGGGTGGAGTTCGCAACTCTAACGTCGTCTATAAGGACGGCGGCCTGGATGGGGAGTCGGACAGGGCCATAGTAGTGAGGAAGCGGAGTAATGTCCGTGGAGCGAGGGGCCCTGCCTTCCGGCATGCTTGTTAACGAGTAAGAGGACGAGGTGATTGGCTATGAGTCTGGCAACGCCTGATAAGATCCGGAAGCTCCAGCGCAAGCTCTATCTCAAAGCGAAGCAGGAACCTACGTTTCGCTTCTATCAGCTCTATGATAAGATTTGGCGCGACGACATTCTCGCCCATGCTTACCGGTTGGCGAAAGCTAATAAGGGTAAGCCGGGAGTGGATGGTGAAACTTTCGAACAAATCGAGTCGGCGGGCCGAGAGGAGTGGTTACGAGGACTGCAAGAAGAACTTCGTATGAAGACGTATCGGCCACAGCCCGTGCGGCGAGCAATGATCTCGAAGCAAGACGGCGGCGAGCGTCCGCTCGGGATTCCGACCATTCGGGACCGTGTCGCGCAAACCGCCGCCAAGCTGGTTGTGGAGCCGATCTTCGAAGCGGACTTCGATCCGGAAGCCTATGGTTACCGGCCGAAACGGAGCGCGCAGGACGCGATCCAGAGAGTTCACCAGCTGTTGTGTCAAGGCTACGCCGATGTAGTCGACGCCGATTTGTCCAAGTACTTCGATACGATTCCGCACGCCGAGCTGATGCAATGCGTGGCGCGGCGTATTTCAGACCGCTGGGTCCTTAAGCTCGTGAAGATGTGGCTTGGGGCCCCAGTGGAAGAGCGGGATGATGACGGGAAACGACGGATGACGGGTGGCAAGAGGACGAAATGCGGCACGCCACAAGGCGGAGTTGTGAGTCCTTTGTTAGCTAATCTGTATATGAACCGTTATTTGAAGTATTGGCGGCAACAAGGGAAGGGAAGCGAGTTACGAGCCGTGGTGGTCAACTATGCCGACGACTTTGTCATCCTTAGCCGCGGTTGCGCGGCCGAGGCGATGAAGTGGACGGAGCAAGTGATGACGCGGATCGGGCTTGCCCTGAACCCGGTGAAGACGAAGTTAGTTCATGCCAAGACCGAGAGCTTTGACTTTCTCGGATATACGTTCGGCCCGCATCGATTTCGTAAGGACGGCCATTGGTATCTGGGGGCGAGTCCGTCTAAGAAGAGCGTCAAGCGGCTTAAGCAGAAAGTGCGTGAGCAGCTGTGGCCGAGCAATGTGGACCCCTGGGAAGAGGTGCGCGACCGGCTGAACCGCACGTTGCGGGGCTGGACAAACTACTTTTCTTACGGGACGCGCATGCCGGCCTATCGCGCCGAGGTGAAGTCGGCCGGAGAGCCGGATGCGGGAAATCCGCACGTCCGGTTCGATGAGCGGGGACGGGAAACGGAGTCAAGGCGGAGACTGAGGCACTGGCGCAAGCGAAAGCAGCCAGCAACGGCTACTCCCTCCGGCTAAAGCCACCGCGCCCGTCCTCGACTCTACCCAGATTCTTTCGGTCTTTGATGCCGCCCGCCAAGCGCGTAGCGCCGTCCCGAGCGCCAGGCCCAGGCAAATGAGCCAGATCAAAAGGCCGATAACGCCGGTCTCCGCCAGCATCCCGGTATAGCTGCTGTGGGGACTTCTCAGGCTCCCGTAGAAACGGTCTGAGCCGGGGACTTGGAACTGGTAGCGCTCACGGAATTGACGGGGATAGTTGGCATACCCCACACCTCCGATTGGGGAGTCCATGAACATAGTCCAACCTACGCGTATATGGTACGCGCGCGCGGTGACGTTAGCCCTGGAGCTCGCTACGGCGTCCCACATACTGACGACGCCCGGCTTCAGCTTCATTAGCCTCTCTTGAGCAGGCTCCCACGTCATCGAAGCGCTGGCCGCGACCACCAAGACGAGCAGCAATAAGGCTTTTGGTTGGCGGCGCCTGCCCATTTGTCTCAAGGCCAGCAACAGCAACACCATGCCGGTGAGAACGGCGCTGGTTCGGGAGAACGTAACGAGGATCCCGACCAGCGAAGTTACCAGCGTCCCCGCGGCCAGGACTCGGATCAGCCGACGCTCTCCGCGCTCCAACAGCACGACCGCGAACGGCAGGATACTCACCAGGATCGCTCCGGTACCGTTAATGCCGCCGGCAATACCGGCGCCCGCTCGATCATCGCCGTCGATAAAGTACTGCTTCGTCGTCAGGAAAGCGCAAACCGCGCCTGAGGAGACCAGGCAAATCGCGAGCGTACGCAGGTGACGCCACGAGCTGATCAGGTCGCGTACCGCCAAGAACCAAACGATTGTTAGGGCTAGGGTCGCCAGGCCCAACAATGTGTCAAGCGGGTAGGCGGCCCAGGCCGTTGAGGCCGCGGCGAATAACCATAGGGGGCCCGCTGCGAGCATGATCCGGCAACCTGTTCCGAAGAAGCGGTCCTGGCGAGCAATCAGGCGGTGGAGGAGCCAGGCTCCGGCGACCGCCGCGCCCAGCAGCTTCATGGTTGGAAGCTTGCCCTCTAGGCTGAGGAGCGCCTCGAGCGGCAGCGCCGCGGCCATGAGATAGACTCCGAAGACAGGATTCTCGAGCAGCAGGACGGCGCCCAAAATCGCGGGCACGGCGGCGAGCGCCCAGGCGCCGAACTGTTGGACCGCAAGGGCGGCCGCGCCCGCCAGCGCCGCCGCGGAAGCCGCTGTCGCCACCCGGATCGTCCAGCCCGTCCGGATGTTCCCGCCTAGTATGGTCTCCGCTTGATGCACGATATGAGGTCTTGGCCGGACATTGAAGGGCGCAACATGTCGCGCCCCTATGGAACCCAGCCGCAATGTACAGCTATCGAGCTTAGCGAATTCGGCGCGCTGGGTTCCCAGCCACTACAGCGTTTGCATCTACGTCTTCGATCACGACAGCCCCGGCGCCGACCGCGACGTTCTGAATGAGGCACGCGCCGATTCCAATGTGAGCCATCTCGGCGACGCGAACCCCTCCAGCGAGAGCGGCCTGAGGGCTGATATGGACATGATCGCCGACCGAGCAGTGATGATCAACCACCGCGCCGGTATTGACGATGACGTTGGCGCCGACGATCGCGCCGGCGCAGACCGAGGCGGAAGCGCATACCACGGTTCCCGGTCCCAATCTAGCGCTCGGTGATACCGTTGCCGAGGGGTGAATGACGACCCCGGCTTCGAGCGGAGAATCGAGGATCTGCTGGAAAACTCGAAGCCGCTCGGAGTTGTCGCCTACGCCTCCGACTCCGACCAAGGCATGGCTGATCCCCCGGCTAGGGAGATCAGGTAGAAGCGCTGGCGCGCCCAGCACCGGAATCCCCAAAACCAGCGATCCCGCGAGCGCTGGGTCAGCGTCGAGCAACCCGACGACTTCGTAGCTCCCGGAACCGATAGCGGCCTCGGCTACCACTTGACCGTGGCCGCCTGCTCCGATCACGACCGCTTTCATCTATAACGTCGCTCGAATCTTTCTCAGCCGATCGCAAACATAGTCGACCTGGGCTTCGGTCATCACCCCGGAGAACGGCAAAGCCAGCGTCGTCTCGCCGAGACGCTCGGCGACGGGGAAGGCGCCCGCCTCGAAACCGAACCTTTCGCGGTAGAGCGGCTGGAGATGGATCGGCGGGAAATAAGGCCGCGAGGGCACCTGCTGTTCCGCGAGCTTTTCCATCACTTCGCCGCGTTGCAACGGGGCGGTGAGTTGGACGGTGTAGACGAACCAGGAATTCCGCGTTACATAGCTTGGCGTGAACGGCGTACCGACCCCGTCGAGATCGTGGAGGCGCTCGTCGTACCAGCTCGCCACTCGAGCCCGGTCCGCCAGCAGCTCGTCCATCCGGGTAAGCTGAGCAGCCCCCAGCGCCGCGCTCAGCTCGTCGAGCCGATAGTTATATCCCAAGCGATCGTGACGAAGGTTCGCGTCGAAAACGTCGCGGCCTTGGTTGCGAAGAGATCGAAACAGGGCGTCCCAGCGCTCGGAGTCGGTCGCGATTCCACCCCCCTCTCCGGTCGTCATTTGCTTGTTGGGGTAGAAGCCGAAGACGCCCGAGTCGCCAAGCGATTCGACAGGCTCGCCCTTGTACTCGGCGCCGATGGCTTCGCAGGCGTCCTCCATGACCGTGATGTTGTGGGGGCGGCTGACTTCTAGAATTGGATCCATGTCAGCCGGCACGCCAAAGACGTGGATCGGAATGATGACCTTCAGCCGTTCGGCCAGGCCCCGCGTGTCACCGTTGCGGGCCGCCGGCGGTAACAAAGCGCGGCTCGCCGGGGTATCGCGCTGAAG
Organism: Bryobacterales bacterium; assembly: GCA_965247515.1. GTDB lineage: Bacteria > Acidobacteriota > Terriglobia > Bryobacterales > UBA6623. Next base: position 6,965,688 of record OZ252029.1, read on the forward strand.
TTCCAAGACCGCTTCGCAAACGAGCGTGGGATCGATGTTCCCGGTGACCGGGTCCACATCGACGAATAACGGCAGACCTCGTTCGAAGAGCAAGCAATTCGAAGAAGCGATGAACGAAAACGGGCTCGTGATCCCGAGGTCGTTTTCACCTACCCCCGCGCCGATGACGCCGAGATGCAGGGCGCTGGTACCCGAGTTGACGCCGGTGCAGAAGCAAGCGCCAACGTAGGAGGCCAGACGTTCCTCAAACTCCTGAAGCTTTGGACCCAGGCTGAGCCGTCCGGTGGTCAGCACTTCATTGACCGCTTCAAATTCAGCGGGGCCGAGATTCGAGGGAGACGACATTCCGGCGGGGACGAAGCTGTCGCGTTCGTCGGCCAGAAGGTCTAGCGGCGCTAACTGCGTTGAGGCCATTCAGAGAGATCCTTTGCCTGTGACGACTTGCTAGCCGTCGGGGGAATCGACAATTGTCGCACGTCGGGCCTCGTCGAGGTCGCACATCTGGGAGGACTGCGCTAAATCGACATCGGCGCCGGTCAGCACCCTCGGCAGGGTCAAGGCCAGAATCCTCAGATCCAAGAGCAATGAGATGTTGTTGACGTACCAGACATCGAGGGCGAGGCGCTGGTCCCAATCCGATCGATTGCGGCCGTTGATTTGCGCCCATCCGGTGAGTCCCGGCCGTGCGCTGAAACGTTTACGCTCCGGCGGGCGATAGTAGGGCAGGTAGCGCGGCAACAAGGGCCGCGGTCCGACCCAGCTCATCTCTCCGGCGAGCACGTTGTACAGCTCCGGCAGCTCGTCCAGGCTGGTGAGGCGCAGGAAGCGGCCGATTGCCGTCAGTCGTTGCTCGTCGGGGAGCAGATCGCCGTCCGGGTCAGCAGCGGAGGTCATCGTACGAAATTTTCTCAACGTGAACAGCCGCTCTTGGAGCCCCGGCCGGCGCTGGCGGAACAGGATCGGTCTACCCATGGTCAGCGCCACTACAAGACCGACGATCGCCCCCAAAGGCAGGGCGACGGGAAGCGCAAGCAGGGTCAGCGCCAAGTCCAGCGTTCTCTTGCCCAAATAGCCTCGTGGAGTCGACTCGCTCATGGTGCAGCCAGCCCACGGTCTTGAAGCAGACGCAGATACTCGCTTTTGACAATCTCGTGGACTTTCCGTTCGTCGAAGCGCTGGAGTCCTTGCTCTCGCGCGGCGAGGCCCAAACGGCGACGCTGCTCGGCGTCGGTGAGTAGGCTTAGAATCGCGGCCGCGAGCCGGCCGGAATCGTGCGCGGGCACGAGCAGGCCGGTCCGCCCGTCAGCTACAACCTCGCGGCAGCCGCGAATGTCGGTCGCCACCGAAGGCTTGCCCATGAGGGCGGCTTCCATCGGCGTTCGCGGATAGCCTTCGCGGTGGGACGGCAAGGTGTGCACGTCCATGAGCTGGTAGATCGGCGGAAGATCGGTTCGGTGGCCGGCAAAGATGCAGGCGTCGGCGACGCCATAGTGAGCGGCCACGGAAGCGTCGATCGAGTCCTGCTTCTCGGGCTCTTGACGCCCCACGATCAAAAAGCGCGTCGTGGGCTGCCGGCGCAGGATGAGTCTGGCCGCCAGCAGCAATTCGTGGAGGCCTTTCTCGGCCACCAATCGGCCCACGAACCCTACCACCAGACTTTCAACGGGGATGGAAAATTCCTTGCGCAATCCCGCCCAGGAGATCGGCAGCCATTCCTTTTCACACATGCCCTACGACGAGTCCACAACCGCTCGGCCCGCCGTCGAATCCGATCTGGCCCACGCGCGAGCCATTCACGACAAATATGGACTCGCCTTCGATAGCTTCGTGTTCCCACGAAATGTGGTTGGGTTCAGAGATCTTTTGGCGCGATACGGAGTCAAGGCGTACCGGGGGACGACACCGCGCTGGTACGACGCCGCGCCTTACCAGAGCGTGCGCCGGCTGTTGAACTTCAGCTATTTCATCCTCGGCCTGACTCCGCCGGTGGTCAAAGCCGGCAAGGACGAATACGGCTTGATCAACATACCGGGCAGCATGCTGCTCTTCAGCCGCCGCGGGAGATCCGTAAGCTGGTTCCTGCGGCAAACCTTGCCCGGCATGGCGCGCCAAGGTCTAGACCACGCGGCAAAGACCGGAGATATCTTCCATCTTGTGTTCCATCCCTCGAACTTCACAACCGATACCGAGGGCCAGCTGGGTGTTCTCGACCAAATCCTGGAACATTGCGGTCGTCTAAGACAGCTGGGCAAGCTAAGGCAGATGACCATGGAAGAGATGGCGGTGGGAGCAGCCGGTGACGCACGCGCAGCCTGAAAGCGCGGGGGATGCGACGGAACCTCGTGAACCGGGAGGAGCGTAGCGGCGTGACATGTCGCGCCCTTCAACCTTGCAGTCCCGAGTCACTCGCGGATGGGGGAGTCTATCTGGGGGCGCTGGACCGAAAATCGATGTTTTGTAGGGTCCTCAGGGGCCAATGGCGCGACATCTCGCGCCCCTACGGCCTTGCGCGGCTCGCAAGGGAGCCGCGGCCTTGAGCGCCCGCAGCCGTATTCACGTTCTGCACGTGATCAAGGGGCTCGGATTAGGAGGCGCCGAACGATTGCTCGAACACGGGCAGCGGCATGTCGATCGCGACCGTTTCCGACTGAGCTACGTCTACTTCCTCCCCGACAAGGACGCCCTCGCGGGCCGGCTACGAGACCTCGGCGGAGAAGTCACCCTGCTGCGGGCGGCGGGGCCGCTGAGCCTGGCGCTGTCTTCCGGCCCGCTGGCTCGCCACGCGCGAAGTCTGGCGGCGAACCTGATCCACGGGCACCTTCCGGTCAGCGGCGTCGTCGCGCGCCTAGCCGGCAGGCGCGCCGGCGTACCAGTGATCTACACCGAGCATAGTCAGCATGCCCGTCATCGGCTGCTGACGCGCTGGGCCAACCGCGGGACTTGGGGCCTCCAGCAACATGTTGTCGCGGTCTCCGAGGCGGTCGAGCGCTCGATTCCCCGCCGCATTCGCCGGCGAGCAGCGCTGACCGTGATCCCCAATGGCGTGCCGGTCGACGATCTGGGACCCGATCCCGCGGCCGCGCGGCGCTTCCGATCGAATCTCGGCATCGACCCGGACGCTCCGCTCGTAGGGCATGTCGCGGTGTTTCGCCGCGAGAAGCGGCTCGATCTGTGGCTCGAAGCGGCGGCCGCGCTGACCCGGAAGCTCCCAAGCTGCCGGTTCGCGCTGGTCGGTTACGGACCGCAGCGCTCGGCGCTCGAGAAGCAGGCAGCCCGGCTGGGGCTGGGCGAGCGGGTTCACTTCACCGGCCTGCTCGAGGACGTGCGACCCGCACTCTCGGCTCTCGACCTGCTTCTCTCGACGTCGAGGTTCGAGGGGCTGCCGCTGACGTTGCTCGAAGCCATGGCGACTTCAGTCCCCGTAGTGGCCACGGCGGTCGGCGGCGTTCCCGAGCTCATCACTCACGATCAGAACGGAGTCCTGGTCGAGAGCGCCGACGCCACGTCGCTCGCGGAGGCGGTCGCGCTCCTGCTGGAGCAGCCCGATCGCAGACGGCGGCTCGCGCGGGCGGCCCGGGCGACCGTCGCCGAACGCTTCTCGTCGCGGGCAATGCAGCGACGACTCGAAGAGCTCTACCTACAGGTGCTCGGTCGATGAGCTCACCCTCCCAGATCACGATTAGCCCGGCGCGGCCCGACGACATTGACGAGATTCTCGAGCTCGTGTGCACCGCGCTCGGCCAGGGCAGCGTTCCCAGGACCGCCGAATTCTGGCGTTGGAAGCACCACTCCAGCCCATTCGGCACGTTTCCGGCCTGGGTAGCCCTTGCTGCCGGCCGCATTGTCGGGCTGCGGACCTTTCTGGTGTTGGCGTTGGCTGCTCTCGGGCCGGCTGATCGACTCGGTACGCGCGGTCGACACCGCGACACATCCGGACTGGCAGCGCCGCGGCATATTCTGGAGGCTCACTAACGAGTCGCTCGATTCCCTCGCCGCGGAGGGTTGCGAGTTCGTCTTCAACACGCCCAACCGGCGCAGCGGCGCCGGCTACCGGAAGCTCGGCTGGAGCCCGGCGTTCAAGCCGACGCTGTGGGCTCGAGCCCTAAAGCCGCTGCGCATGATCGGCGTGGCGCTACGCGGCGGCAAGAGTAGGCCCATAGCGGACCTCGGCGCCGTGCCCCCAGTAGACGAGCTGCTGCGACACCCCCATCTCGACGCCGTCCTCTCGGAGTGCGATCGCCGCCTCGGCTGCACACGCCTCGCGACCGCGACTACCTGCGCTGGCGCTATGCCGAGATCCCTGGAGTCGACTACCGGAGCCTCTGGGCGGCCGAGGGCGAGGAGCACCTGGCGATCATCTTGCGTACCCGGCTACGGCGGTCGATGCGAGAGGTCGTGTTGAGCGAGATTCTGGGCCGCGGTGGCACGCGCGGGGCGGAGCCGCTGGCGACGCTGGTCGACCGGCTCCGCGAGCAGAGCGACATCGACTACCTGGTGGCGGCCGCGCCGAAAGGATCGCCTGAGGCGGGCTGGCTGCGGGCCGACGGTTTCAAGCGCATGCCCTTGGGCCCTGTGCTGCTGGTCCGCCCACTGGCGGGAAGCCGCTTCAGCGAGGCCGAGCTGACCGGAGATCGCTGGCAGCTATCGGCCGGCGATCTGGAGATCTTCTGAGCGCCATGAACTACGACCTGATCGCGTTCGTGTTCCTGCCCGCCACAAAGTAGCAGACCGTTTCCCAGCCTGATCTGCTGGCCGGCTCGCGAGGGAGTTCAACGCTCCGCGGTTTGGGCCGAGCATTCCGACTCTGATCGCTCGGGACTCGCGCTTGACTCGATCGAAATCGAACCGCGGGAGCCGTCCACCGTGATCCAATCGCCGTCGTGGACGTTCGCGCAGAGCTGCGGAACGTTGATCACCATCGGTACGCCATACTCTCGAGCCAGTATGGAGCCATGAGAAAGCGTCCCGCCCAACTCGACCGCAACTCCGGCAACGCGGGAAAATACCGATGTCCAGGCGGGGCGGAACTGCTTGCACACCAGGATGTCACCGGGCTGAATGCGCGAGAGCTCCCCGAAGCCTCGGACCAGCCGGGCCGGGCCGACCCCAATCCCGCGACTGCACGATTCTGCAGCGAGCTCCTGCTTTCGGCCGGCCGCGGACTCTATGCTGGAGCCGCTTCGGCAGGCCGCCAGCAGTCTACGGTAGAGAGCGCGCCGCTCGGCGATGATCCCGGAGAAGCCCCCCCGCTCTGTCTTGCCCGTCGCTAGATTACGGAGCTCGTCCATCTCGAGCATGAAGACGTCCGCGCTGGTCCCCAACGCCCCGGAAGCGGCCAGTCGACGCCCCAGGTCTAGGGCCACGCCGCGGATGGCGGCAACCGAGCGATAGACCATCTCGTTGCGTCCCTCTTTGTGAGGGTAGTCGCGTTCGACTTGCCGCAGGCAATAGTCGAACAACAGGCGTCTTGGCCGGCTCAGCGCGGAGCGGCATGTTTCGACGGCCTTGAGTCGATAGCGACGCTGGGCTTCGTGGCCGCTAGCGAGGTCGCTGCCTTCGACGTGTAGCGCTGCTGATTGCGCCTCAAGGTCGAGCTCCCAGGCCGGATCCCGGGGGTAGCGGTCAGCCCAAACGTAGCCATAGCGATTCTCAAACGCGCTCAAGCTCCGTTGAAACTTCTCCGACTCCTCCGTTCCAGGGCCCTCGCCCAGCGCCTGGAACTGTTTTCTCAACTTGTCGAGGGCTAGGTCGCGTTCGGTGATCGGGTTTTCGAGTCCGCTCAGCAGGTCGAGCGCCGTTACCTCGCCGGTGGTCGAGACCCAACTTCGGCAGATGCGTTCGAGCGCTTCGGCCTCAAGTCCGGCCACTTTGCCGATAGCGAAACTGCTGACTTGGAGCTCAAGGTACAGATTGACCGCGGCATCGAGGCACCCGATCAACTCGCCCAGATCGTCGCCGGTCTCAGCTCCTTCGAGCGCTTCTAGGCGGCGCAGCGCGTCCGGAAGGACTCGGCCCGCATAGTCGCGGTGAATCGCAGCCGCGTCGACAAATCGCACGATCGACCACAAGCGGGTCCAGAGGCGCCGCATGCCCCGGCCGCGGCGCCAGCGCGGGTCGTGGATGAGCAGCCCGTTTTGGTTTTCGATGACGCCCTCAAAGCGGCAGTGGTGAAACAAGCTAAGCGCCTCTAGCCAGCGCTCAAAGCGCCTCACCGCAAGCTCGGCGCCGAACGGTGAAAAGGGTTCTTCGTAGAGCAGCTGGCCGCTATCGGCGACGCCCGCGCTCGGCGTTGGCGACGTGATCGGGCGCGTCTGCAGGAGAGCGATCTCGCCATTGGCTTGCCACCCCCACTCCACGTCTTGGGGGCGAGCTCCTCGAGATCCATCGCCAGCCGCGCCGCCGCATGAGCCGCGCGCGGCAAGAGATCTCCGGACGCCGTTTCGGCGGACACCGCGGAGCGACTGACACGTATCGTGGCCGGCTTTGCTGATCCGTCGACGAGTTTCTCTGGGAGGCCGCGAACCGCTTCGACAACCACCTCATCTGCTCGCCCGGAAACCGGATCTCGAGTGAACGCGACGCCCGCATAGTCGGGAACGTACATCGCTTGAACAAGAATTCCCATGCCGTAGTCGTGATCGGGGCCGCCGGCGTTATTGCGATACCGGGCTGCCTCGTCGGAGAAGCTCGCCGCCCAACAGCGTCGGATGGCGTCTGGAAGCCCCGCCGGTTGAGGAACGTTCAGCTCACTGCGATAGATCCCCGCATAGCTGAATTCGACCAGGTCCTCGGCCACGCCGGACGAACGGACCGCGACGAGCGTCCCCTCGCTGAAAAGGGATCCGCACATTCCGCGGAGGTCGAGCGCCAGCCGCTCTTCGAGCCTTCCTTCCTCGATTCCCGCCCTCAGCGCTTCCCAATCTTGCTGATCGACGAGGCCATCTAGGTCTGGCAGACAGCGAGCTATGTGCCGGCGAAACGCTTCGATCGAAATGCAAAAGCCGGCGGGCACGAAAAATCCGGCCCGGGCGGCCTTGGCCAAACGACACGCTTTCGAGCCGAAGCGACTCGACTCGGAACAGCCCACATCTCGGAGGCTTACGACATCGGCTTGCAGTTCTTCCGAGAGTTCGAGCATCTTGGGATTTCACGGGCGGGCATGGTCGCCGGCCATTCGCTCGATCAATCTTCGATTCTTGCATATGCCTGACGCGACCTCCCAAGCGCAGCGCTGATTCGAGGCTGGGGCTAATACTGTCGACTTAGGCGTCGAGTCCACCCCCCTGCCGGCGTACCTTGAATAAACAGTATTGAAATGGGGCTAGAGGCGGGTCTAGGATCGGGCCGCTGACAGTAGTACAATCGTCCGGTGATCTGGGGCGGCGAGTTCGTCGATCTGTTTGGCTTGGGTCTTGGCGCTATCGCCAATGCCCCGTTGGCCTATTTGGACCCAGGCTCAGGCAGCCTGCCCCTACAGGGTCTAGTCGGCGGCATAGCGGCCCTTCTCTTCACCATCAAGAGCTATTGGGGTCAGATCACAACTTTCTTTCGCCGGGACGGAGCTCAAGGCAGTCCTACCGACGGGCCGGAGAGGTGAATGAACGGCGGGGCCGTCGCGGGTTCGTTCCGCGATCCTAGCGGGTTCGTCTTCACTCAGCGCGGCGTGCTGTTCCGGCAGGTCAATCAAAGCTGCGCCGCGAACTACCGCTTGCTCATGGAATCAGGTCTCTATGAGAGCCTGGTTGAAGCCGGCAGCACCTTGATCCTCGAGTTTGTTCCCAAGGCCGATCCGAAGGCTCAGGTTCTGTTGGCCTCTCGAGAAAACATTTTCCCCAACTACCGCCGGGAAGGTCTCGAAAAGGCTTTCGCCGGGTTGTTTCAAATGGAGAGGCGGACCCGGATTCCTGATTCGCAGCGAACTCTGTATCTTTTCAGAAAGTGAGCGGCATGAAGAACCCAAAATCACCTCGGCGCGCTTGGTTGTCGATATTTCTGAGCGGCTTGGCGCCGGCGGTTGTCCTGTTTCTTTCGATCCCCGGAGTGATCTATCGAGCGAACGTTTCCGAATTTGACGGCGCCCTCCAACCGCTTCTGCCCTACGCCTTGCTTCTTGCGACTTCGGCACTCGTGTGGGGCGCGGCGACCGCCGGACGGAAACGGCTTCCGGTCGACGCTGCCGCGGCAGGCTTGTTTTGGGTAGGCCTGTTCTTCTTCCTCTGCGACCTCACCGCCCCTGTGCAGCTGGGGACAATCTGGAGTGAACCCCAAGCGTGAGACAGTCGAAATCGGGACAGGTTACGATTCACCGCAAAACGCTTGCCTTCTTCGCTGTATCGTCGCACGCTGGTCCTAGCCGGGGAAGCGGAAGCGGGCTCTGCTGGAGAGCAACCCGCCAAGGAATACCCGGCCGCAAACTCATCAAGACGATGAGCGCCGGGGGCGGCCGCCAAGGTCGCTCCCGGCTTCTCCAACGCCGGCGATGTCTCCCTGCCCGCCCAGGGCCCATCGGATTGATAGATTTGCCTATGCCTCTCAAAACTCATACTTCGGATTCCTCGCTGCTGTTGCCGCCGGCCGCGCCAGCGCTTCAAACTCCGCCGGCGGACGATATCCCAACGCCGAATGCAGCCGGCGTTGGTTGTAGATCTCATCAATGAACTCGCCGATCGATGCGCGCGCCTCGTCAAGCGTGCGATAACGCTGCAACCAAACCTCCTCCGCCTTCAACGTCTTCATGAAACTCTCCGCCCGCGCGTTGTCGTAGGGGTTGCCGCGGCGGCTCATCGAGATGATCGCGCCGTGCTGCTCCAGCAGCTCGACATAGGCGCTCGAAGCGTACTGTACGCCTTGGTCGGAATGATGCATCCACCCCGCGGCAGGGCGTCTGAGCTCGAGCGCATCGCGCAACGCCCCTACAGCCAGCTCAGCTTTGAGCGTCGTCCCCAGCCGCCAGCCGACCACGCGTCGCGAGTAGGCGTCCAACACCACGGCGAGGTAGACGAACGCCTCGCGCAAGCGAATGTAGGTGATATCGGATTGCCACAACTGATCGACGCCGTCCACATTCAGGTGCGCCGCTAGATTCGGATAAACAGGTAAGAAGTGGTTCGAATCCGTTGTTAGCACGAAGCGCCGCTTGAGTACCGCCAGCAAGTTGTCCTTACGCATCATCCGCAGGACCTTTTTGTGATTGACGAGGAAGCCTTGGCGGCGCAGCTCGGCCGTCACGCGGCGGTAGCCGTAACGACGATTCTCGAGCGAAATCCGCTGCATGCGGTCACGCAATTCCATGTCGCACTCGGCGGGCGACGACACGGCGAGCCGGCGATAGAACCCGGCGCGATTCACGCGTCCGAGCTCGCAGGCGTGTTCGACGCTGAGCGAGCCTTTGGCGCTGATCTGCTCGACGATGGAGTAGATCCGCTCGCGCCACCGGCGTCGTTGGTCGGGGCTGCGAGGTTCAAGGCGCGAAAGGCTTGTCCGAAAAAATCGAGCTCTGCGGCTTGTTTGCCGAGCAGTCGTTCGAGCTCTGCGATGCGTTCGTCGCGCGGATCGCGAGGGATCTTGGGCGGCGCCGAGCGGCCGGGTTTCGGCCGGCCTCGCCGCCGGCTCAAGCCGTTGACGCCTTCCTGGCGATAGGCGTCCCGCCAGCGGTACAGCAGGCTGCGCTTGACGTCCAACTCGCGGCTTAGCGCTGTGCCGCTCTGGCCGGCTAGGAGCCGCCTGGCGGCGGCTTCCTTGAACTCCACCGTGAACTCCCGCGGCTTGCGCGGCTTGAGACTTTCCATCCTGGACTCCTTTCCATTCGCTGAAATTCGTCCCGAATTTCAATGTCTCATTTTTAGGGTTCACTCCACTCCAGGGAGAGTTGGAGACCCCCGGCGAACCGCTTTCGCTGACTCTGCTCGAGCTCGGGCTTGCCGTTGCGCTGATCGGCGCCTCCCGATTCGTGCCAAGAGCGCTGGTCCACAGCGCCGGCGCCGTCTTCGTGACCGTCTTAGCAGCCGGCGCGGTCTATGATCTCGCTTCGGCCTGGCCGCCGCCCACCGAGACCGCGACCCAGGAAATTCCCGCCGACGCGGCTGGACCCGCCCAGGCCGGCGATCGTCCGAATATCTATCATTTGAGGTTTGACGCCTACAGCAGCCTGGCCTTCCTCGAGGAGCTGGACCGACTCGGCTCGCGCGACCGCTTCAACGGCTTCGTCTTCTTCCCCCATAACCGCGTGAACTACTTTTTCACCACTCTTTCCACCACCAGTTATATGACCGGAACGCTCTTCCAAGGAGCGAGCCTCAGGGCGTGGTCCAATACGATGAGAACCTCCGGACTGATCAAAGACTTCGCCGATCAAGGGTACAAGAACTGGACCTACGTTCTAGCCTCCTCACGGGTCCATGAGAGAGCCGGAAACGTGACAACCAATCAGCAGATGGGCGAGACGTTCAACCGATTTCTAAAGATGCTGAGCTTCGGCGATCTATGGCTCCTGCGGGTAGCGCCCAACTTCTTACAGGCTGACGTGTATTGGGAGTCGAGAGGCCTGGTGTCGCGCTCATACTCTCGATGGACCGGCGAGTCGGCTCCCGCCTCATCGGAGGACGCGCGCACGGTCAGCTCGTTACTTCTGATGAAACAGCTGATACACGACGAACGCCGCCGGCCGGCTAGCGGCCAGTACGTCTACGGACACATCTACTTGCCGCACGGACCGAGCGTCCTCGACGAAGATTGCGAGTACGTACCCGCTGGGACGAGTTATGAGGTACAGGCGACTTGTGTAACAAGAATGATGGTGGAGCTCATCAACGAGCTGAAACGCCTGGGACGATACGAGAGCTCGATTATCGTGCTGCACTCGGACCATGGGTCGTGGCCGATCGGCCTGCCCCCGCAAGAAACCGATCAACTCGGCGAAGGATGGCCGGCATTGGTCGACAATACACGATCGATCACTCCTGCCTCGATTGACAACCAAACCCGCGCGCTGTTGGCGATCAAGCGAGCCGGACCGGGACAAGCGCCTCTGCAGGTTTCCGGTCGAATGACACAGTTGCTCGACCTCCGCCCGACGCTGTGGGATTTGGCTTTCGGCATGTCCCCAAGCGACGCCTTGGGGCTATCGGTCTTCTCGGATTCGTTTCCAGCCGAGAGGGACATTCACATGTACCTCGGCTACAAGCAGCTCTCGCCCGCGGGCGACGACGTTTTTGTCGGCGACCGCGGTCATTCGGGATCGATGCACCATCTGTCGATCGATAGGCGACATCGCTGGACGCGCCATCCGGACCTGCCGACTTCCTTGGAATGAGCCGGCACGCCGACTGTTTCAGCTCGCGGCCGCCGTAAGCCACGATGTCGGCGCCGTATAGACGAGAACGCCGAAACCGCCGACTCATCTCGGGTGGGCGGCGTCGGCGAGCCCCGTCACCCGATACGCTCAGCTAGATACTGCGCCACCCAGCGCGAGGCGACCGGCCCGAAATGCGCCCCCGGGCGCCAGATGTCATGCTGTGCGAGTCCTTTCACCTCTCGCCCTTCGAAGGCTTCGCGGACGTCAAGGTACGGGATCTTCATCGTCTGAAGCGCGCGCGCCAGTGCGTTGAGTCGCGCGGGCCGTTCGCCTCTGGTCGGCAACAGCAGCACAACTCCCCGTGACCCGCGCCCCTGTGAACTACGCTGCGAGACGATCTCGACGAAGCGCTGTACGATCGCCAGCGTCGTTGGCAGGCCCTGCTCGTACGGGTCGGTTCCGAAGCGCGGGGACACGCGGAGTCGCAGACACATTCGGTCACAAAACCCACGCCAGCGGGGAAGAGAAGCCATTCTGGCGGGGTGATAGAAGTCGTATTCAGTCAGAAACTCCTGTACCTCTTCTGTCAGATAGTGGGTTTTCAGATTTTCCAATCCCGCAAAAGGCGGGCGTACCGCTCGCAACTCGTCCCGCCGGTCGACGACGTAGCAGGGCTTCATGAACGGAATAGCGGTCTTAATGGAACGGTGGAGTCGCAGAACGTTCACGTTTCGGTCGACATCACAGGTCGGAAGCCCCAAGCAAACGGTTCGATACGTCGTCGTCAGCGCCTCGTAGCGCATCACCGCCTGGTCCGTGCCGTAGCCTGGCACAGCCGCGTTGCGGACGTCGCGCTGAGTCAGTTGAGCGAGCTGAGCCGTCCAGCACTCCGTGTTTGACACCTCGTCACCATGCACCAGCGAATCGCCCAGAAACAATAGGTCGTTCCGACCGCCCGAATTCGTCACGCCGGGCGTCTTGCGGAACCCGTCTTGGTCGGATTCGTAGGGAAGACTGTGATGGCGACTGTTGGGTTTTACCGTCCAACCAAGCGCCGGATCCGGCGTCATGTACATTGGATGCCCGGCCAGTAGATTCCGGCGAATCTCGTGTTCCCTTCGGTCGAGCTCTTCCGCAATATCCGAGACGGAGATCATCGAGCCGGCGAGTCAGAAGAGGGGGTAGCGATCGTCAGGCGGCGATCCATCCTCGGGGGTCGACTGCTTCCCGAGCAAGCCCTTGAACCACTCCAAAAACCGAGTGAACCAATTGGCTTTTTCCGCGGTTTGCTTCATGAATCGAACCAGCCGGAGCACCAGTGTATCATGCGCCCCGGCATGCTCAGGCGGCGCCGACATCCGCGGCGCCCAAGACGAGGGCGTAGCCGCCGCCCCGTTCGATAGCCGGCTCCCCGCTGTTATCATGATCCGTTCGACGATTGGGACTCCCAAACGATCAAGCGCGGTCATCCCAAAGCCCGTTAGTCGAACCAGACACACGCAAGATGGAACACGTAGGACGCGATGTGCTGGCTTTCTACCGCGACCTCCCCTTCAACTACCGGGAGGCGCCGAGCCATCACGCGAATGCGATTCGCTCCAAGAACCAGCTCCTGCAATACTCGCCGCTCGTTCCTCATCTCAAGCGCGATGCAACGTTGCTCGATGTCGGCTGTGGCGCGGGGTGGCTGAGTCTCTCCGCGGCGTGGCATTACGGTTGTCGGGTGACGGGGATCGATTTCAACCCGGTAGCTGTCGATAGGGCGTGCGCTGTCGCGGAGATCCTTGGTCTACCCGTCTCATTTTCGACGGCTGATCTGTTTCAGTTCGAGACCAAAACGAAGTTCGAGCTCGTCACATCCATCGGCGTCCTCCATCACACCAACGACTGCCTAGGCGCCGGCTCTCGCATCTGCTCGAACTTCGTTCGCCCCGGCGGTCATGTCTTCATCGGGCTCTACCACCGATACGGCCGAAGGCCGTTCCTCGACCACTTTCGCGGTCTCCGCGCGAATGGCGCGAGCGAAGACGAAATGCTCGAGCAATACCGCCTCCTTCACCCGCTGGACGACGAAACGCACCTGAGGTCCTGGTTTCGGGACCAAGTCCTCCACCCGCATGAGACACAGCACACGCTGGCCGAACTGCTGCCCGTCTTGCAAGATTCTGGAATGACGTTGACCTCGACATCGATCAACCGATTCCAGCCGATCGACGACCCGGCGGCTGTGGCGGCCGGCGAGGAATCCCTTCAAGCCATTGGGGTCGAGCGGCTCAGCCGGGGGCGCTACTACCCAGGATTCTTCGTGTTTCTTGCCCGCAAGGACTGAGCTGGAATCTGCAACTTCCGTGGTGCGTCGGCCGGTCCTTTCAGACGGAGTTGGCGCCGTCGACTCGACTCGGTTCCTAGCGTTCCTTGTTACGCTAGCGGTTTCACCCCGCGGTCCGCGGGCGGAATCACCGCTCAATCGCGTCCGCGTTCTTTCGATGAAACTCGCCCTGGGACAGATCAACCCTACCGTTGGGGATCTTGCGGCCAATGTCGACCGCATGATCGAGTTCTGCCGTCGCGCCTCGCCTGAGGCCGATGTCGCGCTGTTCCCTGAGCTCTCGGTGAGCGGCTACCCGCCGCGAGACCTCGTCGATCTTGCCGGCTACGTTCCGCGCAACAGAGAGCAACTCGAGCGCCTTGCGCGCGAAACCGCGAACCTAAGCGTCGACGTCGTCTGTGGCTATGTCGGTCAATCCTCCGAAGGCCGTCCGACCAACTCCGCCGCTTATCTCGCTGGCGGCGAAGTTCGCTTCGAGCAGCAAAAGACGCTGCTGCCGACCTACGATGTGTTCGACGAGTGGCGACACTTTGCACCCGCCGCCTCGCAACACGTATTCGAGGTGCGCGGTCATAAGATCGGCCTGACTGTTTGCGAGGACGTTTGGAACGACAAGCAGTTCTGGAAGCGTCCGCTCTACGGTCGTGACCCTGTCGAGGAACTCGTCGGTCTCGGCTGCGATCTGATTCTCAATCTCTCCGCTTCGCCTTACCATCGCTACAAACCGAATCTGCGGCTCGAGATGATTCGAGCCGCGGCGCGCCGACACCGCACACCCATCGTCATGGTCAACCAAGTGGGCGGAAACGATCATCTCGTCTTCGACGGTTCGAGCCTGGTTGTCGACGCCGCTGGCGTCTTACGGGCGCGGGCGATGTCGTTTACAGAAGATTTAGTCTTCTACGATGTCGAGTCGAACCAGGGAGAGTTGCACGACGCCGGCTTGCGGGGGGACGAGTGGCCCGCCGAAGGCGACCCGGCCGAAGACTACGCCGTCTACAACGCGCTCGTACTGGGCGTGAGAGACTACTGCCGCAAATGCGGCTTCGGTAAAGCGATTGTCGGCTTGAGCGGAGGCATCGATTCGTCGTTGACGGTCGCGGTCGCCGTCGACGCTCTGGGCGCGGAGAACGTCATGGGCGTCGCGATGCCCGGTCCGTACTCGTCCGAGGGTTCGGTCACCGACGCCCGCCATACCGCGAAACAACTCGGAATCCGGTTCGAGATCGTCGAGATCAAGGACGTCTACGATGCGTTCATCGCCAAGCTGACGCCGCTATTCGCAGGCCTTCCGCCGAACGTGGCGGAGGAAAACCTCCAAGCCCGTCTCCGCGGCGATGTATTGATGACGCTCTCGAACAAGTTCGGCGGCATCGTCCTCACCACCGGCAATAAGAGTGAAGTTGCGGTGGGCTATTGCACCCTCTACGGGGATATGTGCGGCGGGCTAGCCGTGATAGCGGACGTTCACAAAACGCTCGTGTATCGATTGTCCGAGCTCGCTAACGAACGCTGGCCCGACGCCATTCCTAAGTCGGTGTTGACCAAGCCGCCGTCGGCTGAGCTTCGGCCGGATCAAAAGGACGAAGATTCTTTGCCGCCCTACTCCACCCTCGATCCCATCCTAGAGCTCTACGTTGAGGAAGGCCGTCCCCCCGGCGAGATTGCAGAGACGCTGGGGGTCGATTTCGAGCTGGTGCTCGACGTGGCCCGCAAAGTCGAGCGCAACGAGTACAAGCGGCAGCAGATGGCGCCCGGTTTGCGAGTGACTTCGAAGGCTTTCGGCATGGGACGACGCCTGCCAATCGCGCAGAAATACGAACGCTAAACCGGCGAGTATCTCGCTCCAAACGACGGCCTGAGCTGCTCGCCGAGGGCTCAGGGCCCATGCTACCCTAGCAGCCCGTGGTGGAAGTCGCACTGTGAAACAAGAGGTGATAAACTTGTTTTATGGCAATGGGACGGCGTAAGCGACGCGAGCGGCAGAAAGACCTATGGGTCGCCACCTCGGAGTTGCCCAAGAGCGCTGGGCATCCGTTTTATCTGCGGCTCAGCGAGTTATTTGACGAGCACGAGTTCGACGCCTTCGTCGAAGGCCAGTGCGAGCAGTTCTACGCGCCGAGCTTGGGACGGCCGTCGCTCACGCCGGGCATCTATTTCCGCAGTTTGCTGATCGGGTATTTCGAAGGCATCGACTCGGAGCGCGGCGTCGCTTGGCGCCTTGGCGACTCACTTTCGCTGCGGCGATTCCTGGCGATCGAACTCGATGAACAAGCGCCGGATCATTCGACGATCTCGCGCACGCGGCGGCTGATCGACCTCGAAACGCATCGCGCGGTGTTCACCTGGGCGCTGCAGCTGCTGGCCCGCGAAGGCCTGTTGTCCGGCGGAACGATCGGGGTCGACGCGACGACGCTGGAAGCCAACGCGGCGATGCGCTCGCTGGTGCGTTGCGACTCCGGCGAGGGCTACGAAGAGTATTTAAGACGTCTAGCTCTGGAATCGGGAATCGAGACGCCGACGCGCGAGCAGTTGGCCAAGATCGACAAGAAACGTAAGAAGAAGGCCTGCAACAAGGATTGGAAGCATCCCTACGATCCCGACGCCAAGGTCACGAAGATGAAAGACGGCCGTACGCACTTGGCGCACAAGGCCGAGCACGCGGTGGATTTGCAGACGGGCGCGGTGGTGGCGGTCACGCTGCAAGCGGCCGACGAAGGCGATACCACGACGATTGAAGAAACGCTGGTCGAGGCGGCCGAGCAGTTGGAAGCGGCGGCGGAAGAAGCCGCTGGCGCGGTCGACGAGCTGAGCGAAGTGGTCGCGGACAAGGGCTATCATTCGAACCGAGTGCTGACGGATTTTGCCGAGCTGGACGTACGCAGTTACGTGAGCGAGCCGCAGCGAGGGCGACGCAAATGGGGCGGCCGAACGCGGCAACGCGACGCGGTGTACTCCAATCGGCGGCGGATCAAAGGCAAGCGCGGCAAGCGTCTGATGAAGTTGCGAGCGGAGAAGGTTGAGCGCAGTTTCGCGCACTGTTACGAGACGGGCGGGATGCGGCGATTGCACTTGAAAGGCCGAGAAAATGTTTTAAAGAGGCTGCTGATTCACGTGGGCGCGTTCAATTTATCGATCGCGATGAGGGGCAAACTGGGCGCGGGGACGCCGCGCGGGCTGGCGGACGCGAGGAAAAGGACAAAAGTGTCGGTTTTGGGGCTTGTATTGGCGTCTTGGGCGGCCTTGGGGCGGTTGTGCGGGGCCCTGGGGGCGGTTTTCAGGAGATTCCCGGCGAAGGTGCGAGATTCAGCCGGCGCGCCGCTGGCCACGCCGATGCTTCTCGCGGCCTGAAACGGGGTGTTTTGCCACGGGCTGCTAGCGGGGTGGTAGCGCCCTACCTGTCTGTTGTTGCGACCGCGCGCAACGACGACCACGGTCTAAACCTCCTGCGGCGAATGCAGATTTTCGTCACGGGTTTGGGCGCCCAAGCCGAACGGTTTCAAGTCCCGATCGAACTGGTTATTGTCGATTGGAACCCTCCTGCAGAGAAGCCTTTGCTGGCCGACGCGATCGACTGGCCCGGGACCGACTGGGTCGAGAGTCGAGTGGTCGAAGTTCCCGCGGAACTGCATCGGCGCTATAAGCATGCCGACAGCTTGCCACTGTATCAGATGATCGCTAAGAACGTCGGGATTCGGCGGTCCCGGGGCGAGTTCGTCTTGGCCACGAACATCGACCTGCTGTTCTCTGACGAATTGTTCGAATTCCTGGCTGCGCGACGTCTCGAAACCGGCAAGATGTATCGGGTCGACCGCTGGGATTCGGCCGAGGACGTGCCGCTCAACGCGACTATCCAGGAACAGCTCCAGTACTGCGCGACACACCTGCTTCGGGTGAATGCGCGTGGGGAAACCTACGCCGTTACGCCGGAAGGCAAGCCCATTGCCGGTCCCAACGACGTTACTGCTGACGTTACTGCTAACGTTACTGCTAACGTTACTGCTGAGGACGACCCCGCGCCGGAGGAGGAGCCCGCGACTTCCGACGCCCCGACGCCCGCCTCCGCAAATGTCTCGCAGGCGAAGCCGGAACCCCCCAGGGTCGCACCCAAGCGAGACTCAGTAACGTTGCTCTGGGGCTTTTATTCGCTCGAATCGGGGTCTGGTGAATCGTTTCGCTGGTCTAGGCCCGGGGTAGGGCTCGAGGTTTCCGCAAACGGTCCGAATCGCGAGCTGCGTCTTGACATCGATCCAACTCCGGCCCTTGGACCCGCCGCGTTGCGAATCCGTGCGGGAGACCTGGAGGCGACCACGACGATCGAACGGCGGTCACTTTTGTACATCCGCTCGGATTTTCAAGCCAACGCCGGCGTCCCGGTTCACATCGAAATCACAAACCGAGCGAGCCGAAAACCTCTAGCCGTCGATCCACGTGATCTCGGATTTCGAGTTTATTCCGCCCGCTGCGCTCTCGCACCAGCTGAAGCTGGACACGGCATCGAGGTCACGGCCAAACTGCAGCCGGGAACGCTGCAGAGGCTCGCTTGGTTCTGGGGTCTCTGGCGATCGGGCACACCTGGAATGCGCTTGACAATTCCGATGCCGGCTTTCCTCATGACTGGCCTGCAACCACGCCTCGAAGAAACCGGGCTCAGCATCGCCATTACGCGCCCGGAAGCCGTTCGAGCCGGTCCAGCGCCAGGGGACGGCAATCAAGAGAACACTGAGCCCGAGGCTGAGGTTCCCGAGGACGCGGAGGAAGAAGACGACGCTAGCGATCCAGCCCCCGAGTCGAGCTCTCAAGACTCCAGCGAGAGCTCCTCGAACGTCGCCGACTATCTGCATACGAACTCGTGCGGCGACTTCACGCTCCTATCACTCGAAGACTGGCTCGATCTGCGCGGCTACCCCGAGTGGGACATGTACTCGATGAACATCGATTCGGCGCTCTGCATCTCCGCGGCTCGCGCCGGCATCGAAGAGGTTTTCTTGACGGCTCGGGTCTATCACATCGAGCACGCGGCCGGATCAGGGTTCACACCCGAAGGGCAACAGAAGCTCTGGGACCGCCTGCGCGAAAAGGGAATCGATTGGGTGGAGTTCGACGAGATCTCCGCCATTGACCGTCAAGTGGGGCGGCTCGGTTCGACCATGATCTTCAACCGCAACGATTGGGGCTTGATCCATCACAACCTTCCAGAGAGGCTCGTCGGCGCCCAATCAGTCGATTCCGGGACGACGGACCAGTCAGAATATTCCAAATACGTTAAATAACTGGGTTGGAAGGAGTCCGTTCAGTAATGAAGCTTGCAGTTTTCGGTCTGGGCAAGTTAGGCGCGCCTTTGGCGGCCGTGTTCGCCCACAAGGGTCACCAGGTCGTAGGGGTCGACGTCAACCCAGGGGCGGTCGACGCCATCAACCGGGGAGAGACGCCGGTAGACGAGCCGCAATTCGCCGAATTGATCGCACAAAACCGCGAGCGGCTCTCCGCGACCGACGACGCAGCGGGGGCCGCGCGCGACTGCGAAGCTTCGCTGATCATCGTCCCGACGCCTTCCCGGGCGGACGGCTCTTTCTCGAGCGACTTAGTGCTGCGGGTCGCCGAGCAGATCGGGCGATCGGGCGGGGGCTTCGAGACAGCGACGGCTATCGGCTGGTTGTG
Source organism: Bryobacterales bacterium (assembly GCA_965247515.1). Taxonomy (GTDB): domain Bacteria; phylum Acidobacteriota; class Terriglobia; order Bryobacterales; family UBA6623. Next base: position 6,984,971 of record OZ252029.1, read on the forward strand.
CTCTGTAGCACGGTCATGCCCGGTACGACCGGCGGCGAGCTGCTGCCGCTGCTCGAGAGTGTTTCCGGAAAGCGTTGCGGTCCCGACTTCGGCCTCTGCTACAACCCCGAGTTCATCGCCTTGGGCAGCGTGATTCGCGATTTCCTGCACCCGGACATGTTTCTGGTGGGCGAAGTCGACGAACGCGCCGGCCAAATGCTCGAGGACATTCACAAGACCGTAGCGCCCGACGCGCCGGTCGAACGCATGAATTTCGTCAATGCCGAGCTTACCAAGATCGCCGTCAATACCTACGTCACCACCAAGATCACCTACGCCAACATGCTGGCCGAGGTTTGCGAACGGTTGGACGGCGCGGATGTCGATGTCGTGACAGGCGCGCTGGGGCGAGACTCACGGATCGGGCGCAAATACTTGAAGGGAGCGCTGGGCTACGGCGGTCCCTGTTTCCCGCGAGACAACGTCGCTTTTGACCGCCTTGGCGACCTCTGCGGACTCGATCTCGACCTCACCAAGGCGACCCAGCGCACCAACGCGAAACAGGCCGTACGTGTCGCCGAGCGCGCCTTGGCCCTCGCCCCTCCGAATGGCGTAATCGCCGTACTGGGGATGTCGTACAAGCCCGATACGCCGGTGGTAGAGGAATCCCAAGGCGTAAAAATCGCGGCCGAGCTTGTGCGCCTTAATGCTAACGTGACGGTCCACGATCCCAAAGCGCTGCCGCACGCCCGAGCCGAGCTGGGCGACGGCGTCGTCTACGCGGAGTCGCTTTCCGAGGGCCTCCACGAGGCGGATGTGGTGATCATTGCCACCGCCTGGGACGACTATAAGGCGCTCGATCCCAGCCGCTTGAAGCTTGGCGCGACGGTGGTCGACTGCTGGCGGATCTTGCCTCGGGAGCCCTTCGAGCAGCGCGGCGTGTACGTCACGATGGGGATCGGCGACGGCGCCGCCGCGCATCTCGCGACCGTCGCCGCAAACCGCTGATCGGAGCCGCGACCGGAAGGGAGCGGTTGCTTGACGAATCAAAAATTGCTCGCATACTCGAACAATGTGCTCCGCAGTGAGCCCCGCGTAGCAACACGGGGTGCGGAGTTTCAGAGGCGCTCGTGGCTTGCTCTCGGGAACGACCTAGTGTACGTCGTCACTTATCCCGTAACATATTCCAGGGCATGGGCACGGCGTCGATGTAGGGGCGCGACATGTCGCTGAAGTGTCCAAATTGGCTTCTGGACAATCGGGCTCCTAAGCCCCGCCAAGGGCGGGGCTCTGGAGTTTCTACATATTTTACCCGTCAGCGGCGGCGCCGAAGGCCTGCCAGGAGGGTTTGAGCCCCAGCGGAGCCAGCAAATCGGGGTTTTCGACCATTTCTTTACGCAACAGCGCCACCAGATCCAGACAAGAAGGCCTCTTTGCCTTTTTCCTCCATTTCGGCAGCGGCGCATAGGCCTCTCCGCGCCCCGGACCATACGCCAGCAACGACGCCAGCAGCAAAGCGCTGTACGCCGCCACCGCCAATACCGGTTGCTTCGGGACCGCCGTCTCGCTCCATAACTGCGCCTGTCCCACGCCCAACGTGTCTTTCTCTTCGCGGTGGTTCACCTCGATCTGCCAACGGTCGAAATAGATCTGCAACAGCTCGCGCGCCTGGCTGGCGAGGTCCGTCGTGAGTAAATACGCCGGCTGGCGGTAGTACATCTTGCTCGAAAGGCGCTTGCTATAGGGGGTCGGCGCGACCACCAACAAACGCAACGGCGTGCGCCGCGCCCCGCCCTGCCAGTACACCTCGTTGACCTCTTTATAACGGATCTTGCGGCGCTTGCCGCCGTAGAATGGCTTGGTCGTTTTCCAGACGATCGTCTCGTCGCGGCGCACCTGTTCGGGGCGGAACTTTTCGACCCCATAGAAGCGTCGCGAGCCGGTCGGCGCGGCTTTGCACAGCACAGCGTCCAGGCGCGTGCGAGCGATGAGCTCGGTGCGATCGCGCGGCGCCAGGAAAACGGTGCGGTTGCTGAAACTGCCGTCAAGCGACAACACCATCTTCTTGGCGATCCCGCCGGCGGCATCCAGCGCAGCCCGCAGCGGCGCCATCATGTCGACTAAACGTTGCGAGATGCGACAGCGCTTGCGCGCTTGTTCGTACTGCTCTCGCTCGGCGTCGCCGGCGCGTTTGCCGGGACGCTTGGGAACCGGCGCACATTCAAAACGCACCGGCAAGGCCCGCGCGCCGGTCTTGCCGCCGCGATCGAAGGGAACCAACAACGACGCTTGCAAGTAGCGCAACCCCAGCATCAAGTTCGCGTGAAACGGCGGCGAGAGCGGATCGTGTTGATAAAACGCCTGCTTGATCCTACGCCCCGTCTTGCGCAAGCGCGTGTCGTCGATCGCCACGCCCACCAACCGTGAGCGGCAAAACCCCAAGGCGCGCTTCCACACCGGCGCGAACAACTCTTGCGGACGCCACTTGCAGCGCTCGTGCAAAAAACAGTCCGCGCTCCAGCTGTTTTGCTCGCCGCCGTTGGTCCAAATAATGCGCGAAAGCGTGCGGCGGCCCAGGCAAACCAGGCCTCCCAGGCCTTGGCGCACCGCGCGTCGATGCGTGCGTTGCTGGGGAAAGGCGCGCCTCCAATCAGCGCTGATCGACAGGAACTGAGGAAGCAGCATGGGAACCTCCAGGGGACAGCTAATCCGGGCCGCGTAGCTAATCCGGGCTACGCAGCGCGAAAGTGTTCTTCGCGGTGCGCACAAAACGGTCGCCGCGAGCGATCTTCTTCGACAGCGCCGAGACGAGGCTTTCGCGGTCAACCGCACGGGAAAACCTGGCCTGAATGCCCTCGATCAACTCCGCGATATGCGGCGGACGCTCGGCGCCGGCGAGTATGTCATGGGCCATATCGACCTGAGACATACCTTGAGGCGAAGGGCGCTTGGGCCGGGGAGGGGGTTTCGATCGCAGCCGACGAACGGCGCGCAGCTGAGCATCGAGGGCTGATTCTAGGGTTTCCAGAAGAGTATCGCGGAGATCGTCGGGCATAGGCAGCGGCGCCGAGCGGGGCCAAGAACAGAATAGCTCAATCCTGTCGGTATGTCAATAACTATCTACCGACCTACCTCAACCATGGCCCTCCCCGTCCACAAATGTAGAAACTCCAGAGCCCCGCCAAGGGCGGGGCTCGAAGACGCCCGGCGCTAACTTGGACAGCTCAGCGCGTTTGCTACGCCGGGCTCACTGCCGGCTACCTCGGTCCAAACCGCCTTCGGCAATTTTGTCGCGTACCCATCGAGCGCCGCCTACTCATAGCGCAGCACCTCGACCGGCGCCACTCGGGCGGCCGAAGTCGAGGGGTAGAGAGTGATCAGGTAGCTGATCGCGAGCGCCGCCAAGGCCACCAGCAGACCGTCGATGATCTCCGGAGCGAAGGGTACGTGGGCGATCCCGTAGACCTCCTGCTCCAAGGGAACCAGCTTGTAGCAATCTCCGACCCAGCAAACGATGTGTCCGAGGACGAGCCCGATGAAGGTTCCGGCGGATCCGATCAGCAGTCCCTGCCAGACGAAGATTCGCCGGATCTGTTCTTGACGGGCTCCCATCGATTTGAGGATGGCGATCTCCTTGTTCTTTTCCATCACCATCATCACGAGCGACGTCAGGACGTTCAGAGCCGCCACCAGCATGATCAGTCCAATGGCGATCGCCGAGACGAGCTTTTCCATCTCGAGGGCGCTGAAGACAGTGCGGTTGCGCTCGAGGACGGTCGTCGCCGCGTACTCGGAGCCCGCGAGGCTCTCGATCTCGGCCTTTGCGGCCTCGGCGTTTGCCAGATCGTCGAGACGCAGCTCGACAGTGTTGATCACGTCCGGCAGCGAGAGCGATTGCTGGGCGGCCTTGAGCGTCGTGAACGCCCATGCGTTGTCGTATTCGTAGAACCCTGAGTCGAAAATTCCCACGACGCGAAAGCCCTTCGTGATGGCGAAGCGGCCGAAAGGCGTCATCTCTCCTTGGGGATTGAGCACGTTGACGACGGTGTCAAGGCGCGCGCCGATGGTGTCGGCAAGTCGCCGTCCAAGAATGATTCCTGGACGGGCGCCGTCCACCATCTCGTCGACCGAGCCTTCGATAAGGGTGTCGAGAAGGCCCCCAACTTCCCGTTCGGAATCAGCATTGACGCCCTTGAGGATGCAGCCCTCGGCGCGGATCGGCGTCGAAACCATCATTCTGCCGTACAGAGCCGGGGCGGCGGCCACGACGTGCTCGGCGTTGGAGAGCTTCTCGATCAACTGCTGCCAGTCGGCGATACCGCTGCCGGGCTCCTTTTCGAGCAGCTGGACATCGGCGTTGGCGCTAAGCAGATGTTCGCGTAGGTCTTTTTGTACGCCGTTGTTGATCGCCATGGCGACAATCAGCGCCGCGACTCCGACCGCGACCCCGGCGACAGCGATCACGGTCACAATCGAGATGAAAGCCGATTTCCGTTTCGCGCGCAGGTAGCGGCGGGCGACGAATAGCTCGAATGACATTCCTGAGGGCGCGGCGGAGACCACGCCCTTCCAGGTTAGCTCTTGTTCCGCCGACGTCTAGCACGCCGGCTGCGGGACCACACCAGCAAGGCCAGCGCCCCCAGCGCCATAAGGACCCGCGACGACGGCTCGGGCGTCGTCACAGGCAGCGACGTATCGGCCTGGAAGGCAATCTCGGCGATCGTAATCACCGTATTGCTGTGGTTCGTCTCGACCTGGAACAACACGAACTGGGTTGCGGCTGGGGTAGTTAGCGAAAAGAACTGCGGTATGTAGTTGTTCGAAGAGCCGGTTGCGATCGCGTTGTCGTCGTGAAGAAGCGTGAGACCCGAAAACGTGTTGTCGGGCGACGACCAGACAGTGAACCTGTTTACCGCGGAGTTGGCGGAACCATTCCAGAGGGCCAGCCCGATCAGGTTTCGCTCTTCTCCCAAGTTGAATCCGATCGCGCCGTACGGGTTTGGGGTCAGTCCGGTTGTTGAGGTAAAGATGTTGTTGGCGGGGGATTGATCCACCGGACTCGTCGCAAAGTACGTCGCCCAGTCATCGCCGGTCGTGTACTGCGTCGACAGCGCGAACTGAGACCGCAGTCGATCGACACCGGCATTGGCGCTCTGCTCACCCAAAGTGTTGAGCTCAACAGTTGGGTTCACGATGAATGAGGCATTCAGCGGCAAGGCCGGCAGCATGGCAGCCAGGACAAGGATACTCCTTTTGGCGATCTTCATGGCAGCTGTCCTGTTAAGAGAATGCTATCTGATAAAATCGTATCACTTTAATAGAAACAGGTCTATTTCCGAGAGAAAAGAAAATATAAAAGTTTCACAATGGCACGCGGGTGGTCCGGCGCGCAACTCCGCCCGAGAGGGAGTAAAATCTGATGAATGTTCATCGTTGATCCCGTCGCCGGCAAGCTTTGCGTCATTGGACTTGCCGTGTGCGCCCTAGCGCTGGGAGCCGACCGGCCCTCGGGACGACTCAAGGCCGGGCGCTCGGCCGTGTTGGGGCGCAACGGGATGGTCGCCGCCAGTCAGCCCTTGGCGGCGCAGGCCGGACTTCAGCTTCTGCGCCAGGGCGGCAACGCCTTTGACGCCGCGGTCGGAGCGGCGGCTGTGCTCGCCGTCGTGGAGCCGATGATGACAGGGCCCGGCGGCGACCTGTTTGCGATTGCGCATGTGGCTAAAACCGGAAAGCTCGTAGGGCTCAACGCCAGTGGGTTTTCCCCCAAAGCAGTGGACCGTGACTTCTTCAAGAACAAGGACCTCGACCAGATCCCGATCGTTGGGCCGTTCTCGGTAAGCGTCCCAGGGGCGGTGGATGGCTGGGCGACTCTAGTCGCCGAGCATGGGAATCTCTCTCTCGCCGAGGTGCTCGCGCCGGCCATCGAGTACGCCGAGGAGGGGTTCGCTGTCTCAGAGATCATCGGCGGCGACTGGGTGCGCTCAGGTCCCAATCATGCGAGCCGGGCGGAGTTTTCGCGGGTGTATCTCAAAAATGGCGAAGGCTACGCGCACGGTGATGTATTCCGCAATCCAGACCTCGCGCGGACGCTGCGGCAGATCGCCCAGCACGGCCGCGACTGGTTCTATGAAGGCGAGTTCGCCGAGCGCATGGCCGCGCACCTGAGCTCGCAAGGCTGGCCGATGACGACAGCGGACATCGCCAACCAGCACTCCGATTGGGTCGAGCCGATCAGCACGACTTATAAGGGCTACGAAGTCTTCGAGCTGCCGCCGAACGGGCAGGGCATGGCGGCGCTCGAGATCCTCAACATCCTCTCGGACGTCGACATGCGCGGCTTCGGGCACAATTCGGCCGACTACATCCACCACTTTGTCGAGGCGAAGAAGCTGGCCTTCGCTGATCTCGACGCCTGGTTGTCGGATCCGGAGCGGACCGAGCTGCCGACCAGCACGATCATCTCGAAAGACTACGGACAGCGACAACGAGAGCGGATCGACCCCGTACGCGCCGGCAAAGACGTCAAGACCGGTGTCGACATCGGAGCGGCGGATACGATCTACCTGACCGTGGTTGACAAGGACCGCAACGCCGTCTCACTCATCAATTCGGTCTTCCACGGGTTCGGCTCGGGCGTGGTGGTTCCGGGTACGGGAGTCATCTTGCAAAACCGCGGGGCGTTGTTCAACCTGACCGAGGGCCATCCGAACGTGATCGAGCCGCGCAAACGTCCCTACCACACAATCATCCCGGCGATGGTGTATCGAGACGGCAAACCCTGGCTGAGCTTCGGGGTGATGGGCGGCGACATGCAGCCTCAGGGACATGCCCAGATCCTGCTGAACATGATCGAGTTTGGGATGAACGTCCAGGAGGCGGGCGAAGCGGCGCGGATACGGCACCATCCCGACTTTGGCGTGTCGCTCGAGCATGGCGTCGACCCGGAGGCGATTCGAGACCTTGTCCATCGTGGCCATGAGATTGCCGCGAAGCCGGGCGGGTTTGGCGGCTACCAGGCGATCCGGATTGACTGGGACAACGGCGTGCTGATTGGCGGGACCGACCCGCGCAAGGATGGGTTGGTCGCGGCTTGGTAGGGTGGCGCACGGCCTCGGGTCCTGCCCGACCTTGGCACGATCGACCCGGTCAATCTTTCCGGGTCGACCCCGTGAGCCCGGAACGCCAGTGACGGGTGCGGAGTATGACGACCCCCCGAACGCCGCACCCGCTCACTTGCGTTCGGGGCTCGTGACGCTGCTTGAGCCCCGATAGGGGCGCCATAACCGTAGCCCACAGCGCAAGCTGTGGAAAAGCAGACGGAAATGTCTCCGTTTACGGGGCTTGTTTGACCTAGGCCGGTCTTTGGAGTGAACCCCAAGCGTGAGACAGTCGAAATCGGGACAGGTTACGATTCACCGCAAAACGCTTGCCTTCTTCGCTGTATCGTCGCACGCTGGTCCTAGCCGGGGAAGCGGAAGCGGGCTCTGCTGGAGAGCAACCCGCCAAGGAATACCCGGCCGCAAACTCATCAAGACGATGAGCGCCGGGGGCGGCCGCCAAGGTCGCTCCCGGCTTCTCCAACGCCGGCGATGTCTCCCTGCCCGCCCAGGGCCCATCGGATTGATAGATTTGCCTATGCCTCTCAAAACTCATACTTCGGATTCCTCGCTGCTGTTGCCGCCGGCCGCGCCAGCGCTTCAAACTCCGCCGGCGGACGATATCCCAACGCCGAATGCAGCCGGCGTTGGTTGTAGATCTCATCAATGAACTCGCCGATCGATGCGCGCGCCTCGTCAAGCGTGCGATAACGCTGCAACCAAACCTCCTCCGCCTTCAACGTCTTCATGAAACTCTCCGCCCGCGCGTTGTCGTAGGGGTTGCCGCGGCGGCTCATCGAGATGATCGCGCCGTGCTGCTCCAGCAGCTCGACATAGGCGCTCGAAGCGTACTGTACGCCTTGGTCGGAATGATGCATCCACCCCGCGGCAGGGCGTCTGAGCTCGAGCGCATCGCGCAACGCCCCTACAGCCAGCTCAGCTTTGAGCGTCGTCCCCAGCCGCCAGCCGACCACGCGTCGCGAGTAGGCGTCCAACACCACGGCGAGGTAGACGAACGCCTCGCGCAAGCGAATGTAGGTGATATCGGATTGCCACAACTGATCGACGCCGTCCACATTCAGGTGCGCCGCTAGATTCGGATAAACAGGTAAGAAGTGGTTCGAATCCGTTGTTAGCACGAAGCGCCGCTTGAGTACCGCCAGCAAGTTGTCCTTACGCATCATCCGCAGGACCTTTTTGTGATTGACGAGGAAGCCTTGGCGGCGCAGCTCGGCCGTCACGCGGCGGTAGCCGTAACGACGATTCTCGAGCGAAATCCGCTGCATGCGGTCACGCAATTCCATGTCGCACTCGGCGGGCGACGACACGGCGAGCCGGCGATAGAACCCGGCGCGATTCACGCGTCCGAGCTCGCAGGCGTGTTCGACGCTGAGCGAGCCTTTGGCGCTGATCTGCTCGACGATGGAGTAGATCCGCTCGCGCCACCGGCGTCGTTGGTCGGGGCTGCGAGGTTCAAGGCGCGAAAGGCTTGTCCGAAAAAATCGAGCTCTGCGGCTTGTTTGCCGAGCAGTCGTTCGAGCTCTGCGATGCGTTCGTCGCGCGGATCGCGAGGGATCTTGGGCGGCGCCGAGCGGCCGGGTTTCGGCCGGCCTCGCCGCCGGCTCAAGCCGTTGACGCCTTCCTGGCGATAGGCGTCCCGCCAGCGGTACAGCAGGCTGCGCTTGACGTCCAACTCGCGGCTTAGCGCTGTGCCGCTCTGGCCGGCTAGGAGCCGCCTGGCGGCGGCTTCCTTGAACTCCACCGTGAACTCCCGCGGCTTGCGCGGCTTGAGACTTTCCATCCTGGACTCCTTTCCATTCGCTGAAATTCGTCCCGAATTTCAATGTCTCATTTTTAGGGTTCACTCCACTTTAGGACCGGCCTGATAACAACAAGACCCCTGAGAAGGGGCCTCAGCCCGCTGCTCGGACGCCGCGCGTCAAACGTTCGAAGCGGTTAGCGTGCGCAGTCTACCCGCATGATCGGCGCTCGCGCCGTGTTTCTGCGTTCGGTGGAATACAAAAAGGCGGCCCCGTCCGGCAAGTACGCGATCGCCTCTTGCTGCGCCTGCCGCGCGAGCGGGATCGGCGTCATGGCGTCTCGTAGCTCGGCCAAATCGGGCAGCGCGTCAATTCCCGACAAGTCCAAGTCGAACTCGTAGGCGTGTTGGTAGGTCAGGGCCAAGAATCGCTTCCCGTCCGGCGAAATGTCCAAACCGGTGACGAGCTCGCCGAGGAAATCCGACTCGGGGCTCGCGAGCTCCGGAAAGTCGACTTCGCCCATGAAGCTGAATACGAGATCCTCGCTGCCTGATCGCCAAGCCTGGTAGCGGAGCCGGTACATGCGCGCCGGAAGCGCCTGATAGATCCCGTAGTCGGCCTCTTTGGTCAGCATGTAGAGGTCGCCGTTGGGGTGGACGGCGAGACCTTCGGCGTCGTGGATCCCATCGGGGTATTTCACAACCAAGGTCGCAATCGGAACTGTCGGCGACTCCCAGCGTTCGACCTCGCGAATGACGAAAATCCTGACGCCGCCGCGGAATCGTCGGTTGTCGCCGCTGTCAGCAAGGAAGATGCATGTTCCTTCATCCGGGCAGGGCCCCAGACTCATCGATTCGAGGTCCCAGAGTCGGATGCCGCCGATCGGTTGAGTATAGAGGCTCTTGCCTCCGCGGTCGGTGATGAACAGGCGATTGTCCGCCCCGTCGTTGAGGTGATAAAGCCGCTCGGGGAATCGTTTGGAGATCGTCATGCCACTGGCCTCGATGATTTGAGACGCATCAAGCTCGCCGACTTCGACCGCTTCACTCCACTCAGCGCAAGGCTGTGCGCAGGCCAAGGGGATCCCAACGAGAGCGAAGAAGATACGACTTGCGTCCAAGCGAGGTTTCCTGGTCTCATTATGCCGACTGCGATGCCTTCGGATGAATTACTGGTCGAGCGAATTCGAGAAACCTTAAGCCGCCGCCGCGGAGTCAGCGAAAAACGCATGTTCGGCGGGGTGTGCTTCATGATCAACGGCAACATGTGCGCCGGGGTCAATGACAAGCTGCTGATGCTTCGACTGGGCAACGCGTTAGCCGCCGAGGCGCTCGCTGAGCCCCACACGCGGCCAATGGATTTCACCGGCCGTCCGCTCAAGAGTATGATCTATGTCGAGCCTGAAGGCTACGACGCCGACGAAGATATCGAGGGTTGGGTTGGACGCGCGGCGGACTTCGCGAAGACGCTTCCCAAGAAATAAGATGTCGAAACTACCCGTCCTTGTTCTCGCGTTGGCCCTGCTGCCGCCGGCGGCGGATTCGGGGTTCAAGATTACCTTCTCGGCGAAGAACCGCTCCCACGGCTCGAATTGGAACGGCGGGGTGGACGAGCCGGGGCGGCTGGCGGGAATGCTCGGCTGGCACCTGCACGATGACGACAAGATGCGGCCGCCCGATCTGTGGAACATCATTACGCAGTCGGTTGGCCGGGGAGTGGCGGCGCCGGGCGTGATTCTCGATGTGAACGGCCCCGAGGGCGTGCCGTTTACCTTCTTCACGCGCCGCGGCGATACTAGCTTTTTGCCGCGCGACGTGCCTTACGGCGAGGTTCACTACCCGGCGTCGGACAACGGCGACATCGCGGTCGAGCGGGTTCCGTTCCCTATTGTGGTTTCGTCTGATCGCCACGAGGATGATAGTCCGACACTGCTGCGGACTCGCTCGGGCGAATACTGGCTGGCGTGGGTCGCCTACCGCACGCTGAGGCGTGACGGCTACTACCTGCACGGTGCGGACCAAGTGATGGTCGCGCGGAGCGACGACGGGCGGCGCTGGTCGAGCCCGCTAGCTATCACGCGGCCCGGCGATCACTTCCGAGTGGCGCTTGGAGAGGACGCTGAGGGTCGCATCTGGTGCGTCTATGGTTTGCAGAAAGAGCTGGGGACGGGCAACTTCGACCTTTTCGGCAAGAGCTACCGTGACGGGGAATGGTCCGCCGCCTCGCAGCTGACCAACGACCCGCGGCCGGACGCGTTTCACCGTTTGGCGACCACCTTGAACGGCGAGCTCTACCTCGCCTGGGCGGGGTTCCGCGACTCGCCCAACGGGGGGCTGCCGCAGAGCGACATCCTGCTGCGCCGGCTTGACTCCAACGGTTGGGGCGGGGAAGTCAACCTCACCAACTCCCCTGAGGACGACTGGGAACCCGCCGTCGCCGCCGACGCCTCGGGCCGGGCCTGGGTGGCTTGGGACTCCTACCGCGACAACGGCTACGACTTGCTGCTCAACAGCGTAAACGGCGAGCAACCGGGCGAGCTCCAGCAGGTCTCCGCGACGCCGTTCGCCGAGATGCGCGCTGATGTGGCCGTCGACGGGGCCGGCCGGGTCTGGGTCTCGTGGGAGGAGGGTTCGTCGAACTGGGGGAAAGACTCCGGGTACGAGAACCCGAAGCACCGCATCAACCTAAAGAAGGGCGCGCGGCTGTACGATCCTCAGCAGCCGCGCCGGCCTCGCGTCGCGGTGTTCGCGGACGGGCAGTGGTCCCAGCCGACGCGAGCAGTGACTTCGTCGGCTCCTGAATTCCTCCGGCCGGAGCTGTTCCAGAATCCGCGGCTGGCCGTCGACGGCGCCGGCCAAGCCTGGGTCCTGCTACGCCATCAGTGGCGGGCGGCCGGGCGCTGGGGCGGACACTTCTTCGACTTCTACGCCACGACTTGGGCCGACGGCAAGTGGCTCAGTCCCGTCCTAATGCCGGGAAGCACCGGGCGCCAAGATACCTTGATCGCCACCGCCCCCGCGCCGGGAGGGTCGCTTGTTGTGGCGGCGGTCAGCGACGGCCGCCGGATGCCGGTCGGGCTGCCCAAGCATCACGATGTCTCCGTCCTCTACATCGACGGGGAGCACCTCCCCCGTGACCGCGGCGACGTCTCCCTGACGGGGTTCCAGCCGAGTGAAGCTCCGGGTTACGTCCCAACGCACCGGGACGAAACGAACGACCTGGCGCGCATTCGCAGCCACCGCGTCGAGGTAGGGGGCCGGTCGTGGAAAGTCGTTCGCGGCGACCTCCACCGCCATACCGAGATCTCGATGGACGGCGCGCTCGACGGCTCGATCTACGACTCCTACCGCTACGCGCTCAACGCCGCGCAGCTCGACTTCCTCGGCGTCAGCGACCACAACTACGGCCAGTGGCTCGATACCGACGAGCCCGACTACCCGCAATCAGACAACGAATTCCAATTCTGGCGGACGCAGAAATCGGCCGACCTATTCCACGTCCCCGGCCGCTTCACGCCGCTCTACGGATACGAGCGCACGCTCAACTTCCCTCTGGGACACCGCAACATCTTCCATGCCACCCGCGGGGTCTTTAGCCTACGCGTGCCCAAGCTCCACGTCCGCGAAAGCCCCGAGATTCAAGACACCGACCCGCCCAAGCTGTGGACCTACCTGCGCCGCACCGGAGGCATCGGCATCCCGCATACACCGGGCACTTCGATGGGCACGGACTGGAAACGCCGCGCCGACGACGTCATCCCCGTGACGGAAATCTACCAGGGCGACCGCAACTCCTACGAAACCCAAGGCGGCCCGCGCGCGGCGATCCCCGAGTCGCTGGGCCTCGGCTCCGCGGGCCGCCCGCCCTACCAGGACGGCCTCGTCCAAAACGCCCTAGGCGTCGGCTACCGCATGGGATTCATCGCGTCGAGCGACCACTACTCGACCCACATTTCCTACGCGAACCTAATCGTCCCCGACGGCGTCATCACCCGCGAAGACCTGCTGGATGCTTTCCGCAACCGCCGCACCTACGCCTCAACCGACAATATCGCGGTAGATTTTCACACCGGCGACAGCCAACAAGGATCAGTCATCGTGGCGTCGGAATCACCCGTGTTCAACGTCAACGTCGAGGGGACAGAGCCAATCCTCAGCGTCGAAGTCATCAAGAACAACCGCGCGGTCTACAAGCGCGACGGCGGTGGGAGCTCGCAAGTCCAGTTCGAATACCGCGACGCGGAGTTCGCTGAATCTTCAATGGGCGAGACGGCGCTGATCAAAGACTGGTCGCGCCCCGAGACAGGCATCCGCGGCCGACCCGACCCAACCGAAAACTTCTACTATCTCCGGATCGTCCAAAGCTACAGCGCCAACGAACCGGACAAGGAAGGCGAAGTGGCTTGGTCATCGCCGATTTTCGTGACGCGCCCGTAGGGGCGTAGCTTGCTACGCCCGCCGACCGGAGCCGCGCGCGGGAGCAAGCGGTTGCCCGAGTCAGCAACGAAAGCAGCGATGGTGGGCAACCGCCTGCTCCCCGCCCGCAGCTCAACCCATCATTCGCTCGATCGCCCAATAAACCCCCACCACCGCGATCGCCAGCGACGCCGGAATCACGATCCCCCCGCGGTACATGGGTTTGCTCTGGAACCATCCGACCGCCGCGTAGCCCAACCCAATCACGCTGAGCTGCCCGCACTCCACTCCGACGTTAAAGGCAACCAGCGCCGAGGCGAACTGGTTCTGCGGCGTGCCAAGCTCCTGCAGAACTCCCGCAAACCCCAGCCCGTGCAGCAGTCCAAAGCCGAACACGACCGCCGGCCGCCACGGTTTGAGCTCGGACGTAAATATATTCTCGATCGCCACATACGCGATCGACAACGCGATCAGCGTCTCCACCGGCCGGCTCGGGAGCGAAAGAATCTGCAGCATCGAAAGAGCTAGCGTCACCGAGTGTGCAATCGTAAACGCGGTCACCTGCCACAGCAGCGGCTTCCATTTCGGGCTCAGCAGAAACAGCCCCACGACGAACAAAATGTGGTCGAGGCCTTTCGGCAGAATGTGCGTGAAGCCGAGCTTGAGGTAGTTCCAGAAGACGTTCTGGCGGGGCTGAGCGGCGCTGCCGATGAAGTACGGCGGGCTGTCTTCGCCAACGCCGATCAGGAAAGCCGTTGGCTGCGGCTGCGACGGGTCGAAGATCTTCAGATCGACCGTCTTGAAGACGCGCGAGGCGCCGAAGGTCAGCTCCCTCGCGCCAAGCGGGATTTGGCCGGCCATGCGGGCGATCGTCCCTAGCACGGTTGGCGTCTCGGCCTCGGTCGCGGCGGGCGTCCCATGGTGCGGAAACGCGACGTCCGGCATGGCCTTGTTCCCGTCGAAGCGAATCCGAACACGGCGTTGGATCGTCTGCTGGGCCAACGCCACGGCCTCGTCGAAGTCGCCCTCGGGCAGCTCGTTCATGCGCGCGACGACGGTTTCGGAGTCGGTCTCCGGCGGCAGGCCCAGGGCGAGAGCGTCCGCGTCGACCGACATGTCGATCTGGTAGCTGCCGTCGCCGGGGAAGACGATGACGACGTTGGTGATGTCGAACACGTGCGCTTCGAGCGGAGCGCAAAGCAGCGCAAGCGGCAAGAGGGCGTAGCGCGCTACGCCCCTACAACTTGGCAGGAGCCTCATTGATGCCTCGATTCTTGCACAGCCCTTACCTTGAGCGGTTCAGGAACTGCCTCATGCGATCGTTTGGCTCGTCGGTTTCATACGCTGAGGCAAAGCTGTCGATGCCCGCTTGGATCGCCCGGTCGAGTGGGAGCGATTCCCATTTGCTCATCAACTCCTTCTGCAGCCGGATTGCCCTCGGACCGGCGGAGACGATGCCGTCAAGCCAGCGGTTGACTGCGTCGTCGAGGTCGCCGGCGGCGACAAGCTTATTGATCAAGCCACATTCGACCGCTTGTTCAGCGTCAATCATCGCGCCGGTGTAGAGCAGCTCGCGGGTCTTGCCCCAGCCGATCAGCCTCGGCAGCAGCGCCGCTTCGATGACCGAAGGGATGCCGACCCGCACCTCGGGCATCCCATACATCGAGCCGTGCGCGGCGACCCGCAGGTCACAGGCGGCGGCCACCTCGAGACCGCCGCCCAGACAATAGCCCTCGATTCGAGCGATGACCGGGACCGGCGCGTCCCGGATCGCCTGGCAGACCT
The DNA here is from genome assembly GCA_965247515.1 of Bryobacterales bacterium. Classification (GTDB taxonomy): domain Bacteria; phylum Acidobacteriota; class Terriglobia; order Bryobacterales; family UBA6623. Next base: position 7,000,007 of record OZ252029.1, read on the forward strand.
GGTGCAAAACCGAGATGAATTCCCTGGCCGTCTCGAGCGTGAGCGTCGCCATCTCGGCGATGTCCGCGCCGCCGATAAAGGCGCGATCGCCGGCCCCGGTCAGGACGATCGCGCGTAACGCCGGATCCTCTCTAAGCGTCGCGATGGCAGAGCGAAGTTCTCGCGACATAGCGCTGTTGAGGATGTTGATCTTCGCCTGATTGTCTACCGTGATCCGACCAACACGCGCCCCGTCGTCGCGAGGCCATGCGTCCGTGAGGATTCCCATGAACTCTCGATTCTTTCACTGTTTGATGATTCTTGCCGCCTTGCTAGTCTTACCCGGCATGGCCGCTCAGCCGTTGCCGGCAAGAGAAGTGCGAAACGAACCCAATTCTCGCGGTAAGCATAAATGCGGCGGAGGGGACGATGTTTCGTCTTGTCGAGGAGGAGGCTGGGAATGTCTCCCTGTAACGGGAAACTCCCGAAACGCCGCCCCGCTCCGCCGCCCGGACAGAAGGAGGAGATTAAGTGTTGACCCGATCGACTCCAGATCCAATGACTGTCTTGGCTCCAGCGCCTCTCAGATCAACCTCCCACGTAATTCTACGTTTGTAGTGATCATCCGGTTACCTACGTTTTGCGTCGCTTGTCGGCGCTCGGCTCTGCTAGCCTGAGCCCAGGGGGAGGTTCGCTCAGCCGACCAGGGCGCCCGGCGCGTGACTGGCAAATCCTACCCTTGCCTCAAAATTCATGACGCAGTCTGAGCTTCAAAAACAACCGCCGGTCGTCCACCCAATGGCGGCGCCGATCATCGGCGCCGCCATGCCCGCCGAATCGTCCCAGGTCGGCTACTTCAGCATGGAAGTCGGCCTCGAGCCTAACATGCCCACCTACTCGGGCGGCCTGGGAGTCCTGGCCGGTGACACTTTACGGTCAGCCGCGGACATGGGCCTGCCAATGGTCGGCGTCAGTCTGCTTTACCGCCAGGGCTACTTCAACCAGACCATTGACGGCGATGGCAACCAGTCCGAGAAGACGGTGAGCTGGGACCCGGCGGGCTTCCTCGATCTGATGAAGCCCACCGTAACGGTCGAAATCGAGGGCCGTGACATCCAAGTTCGCGCTTGGCGCTTCTTGATCCAAGGCGCCGGCGGGCACGTGCTGCCCGTCTACTTCCTCGATACCGACCTCGAGTCCAATGCCCCGAGCCACCGGGCTTTGTCCGAGCGCCTCTATGGCGGAGACGACCGCTATCGCCTCGGCCAGGAGGCCATCTTGGGCATCGCCGGCCTACGCATGCTCCGCGAACTGGGCTACACCGGCGTCCAGACGTTTCACATGAACGAGGGACATTCCGCCCTTCTGGGGCTTCTGCTGATGGAAGAGGCCAAGGGCGACGGTCCGTTGACCGATGCGGCGTTCAAACAGGTTCGCAAGCGCTGTGTCTTCACGACGCACACTCCTGTTCCGGCCGGCCATGACCGTTTCCGCGAAGAGCTGGTCCGAGAGGTGCTCGGGGAGCAGCGGGCCGCGACGCTCCGTGAGGCGCGCTTGCTCGACGACGGCTCGCTCAATATGACCGAGCTGGCCTTGCAGTCATCGAACTACGTCAACGGCGTCGCCAAGTTCCACCAGAAAGTCTCGCAAGAGATGTTCCCGCAATACCAGATCCGTGCGGTGACCAACGGCGTGCATGCCGTCACCTGGACGACCGAACCCTTTCAGCGGCTTTTCGACAAGCACGTTCCCGAATGGCGGCACGACAACGTCTACTTGCGCTACGCCGTCGACGCGCCTCTCGACGAAATCGATCTCGCGCATCAAGAGTCAAAGAGGCATTTGTTTGATGCGATCGAACAATCCACCCGAATCAAGCTCGACCCGGATGTCCTGACGCTGGGCTTCGCTAGGCGCGCGACCCCGTACAAGCGTATGGATATCCTTTTCGATGACCTGCCGCGGCTCAAATGGATGGCCCAGAACGTCGGCCGTATCCAACTGGTCTACGGAGGTAAGGCACATCCTCGGGATGAGGGTGGTAAGAAGCTGATTCGAAATGTGTTTCAAGCGGAAAAGAAGCTGAGAGGCGCTGTTGATCTGGCGTACATCCAGAACTACGACATGAACTGGGGCAAGCTCCTCACCGGCGGAGTGGACATCTGGTTGAACACTCCCGAGAAGACCCGCGAAGCTTCAGGCACCAGCGGGATGAAGGCCGCCCTGAACGGCGTCCCCAGCCTCAGCGTGCTCGACGGTTGGTGGCTCGAGGGACACCTGGAGGGTGTCACGGGTTGGTCGGTGCTCAACCGCCGCAACTCGCCCGACAGCCGCCAGGTCGTCGCGCATTCGCTCTACGACAAGCTCGAGCGCGTGGTCGTGCCCATGTACTACGAAAGCCCCCGCGAATTCTCGCAGATCCGCCGCTGCGCGATCGCACTCAACGGGTCGTTCTTCAACACCCAGAGAATGGTCTCGCAGTACGTGTTCAACGCTTACGGACGCACGAACCACGAACCGACGCAAGGCTAGTGTAGAGCGACAGTTTCTTGGAGCCCCGCAGGGGCGGCATATATAGTAGCCCCACAGCGCGAGCTGTGGGAACTTAGACGGGTGGGAAGCGCCCTTCGCCTTGATCAAGCCTCTGTTTTCGCGCGTATGCGCGAAAACAGAGGCTTGATCAGGAACGAAAACGACTTGCGGGTCCGCTTTCCCACAGCTCGCGCTGTGGGCTACGGCTATGCCGCCCCTGCGGGGCTCTAGAACATTTCGCAAAACACTACACGAGAACTGGTCCTTGACAACCTGGTAGAACCTTCCATAGCATGGAACTCTCGACCTGACATACACTTACGAGAGACTAACGATGATTAAGCAAGATATCGTATTGGAAGTGGTCGACCGCACCGGCCTCAGCAAGACCAAAGCGGAGATGGCTGTCGAAACGGTATTCGAGACCATGAAGCGGGCGCTCGAAGGCGGAGAGCGTATCGAGCTCCGCGGCTTCGGCGTCTTCAACATCCGCCCTCGCAAGACCGGCATCGGCCGCAACCCGCGCACGGGCGAAGAAGTGATCATCCCGCCAGGGAAGGCGGTCCGCTTCAAGCCCGGCAAAGACTTGCAAGGGATTTGAGCGAACCGATCTAGGCGAACCGCTGCATCGTCGGCGTCACCACCATCACGGGAATACTGGCCCGCGGGTGGAGCGTCGCGACCATCAACGCGGCCTGCGCCAAGTCTTCGGGCTGGAGCATCTTGGCGCGCCGTTCAGCGTCGGGAACCACCGGACGATTCTCCAGGATCGGAGTGTTCACCTCGCCCGGACAAATCAGGCAGGCGCGAATCCCGTTATCGCGCTCCTCGAGCCCAATCGAATAGCTCAGCCCCGACATGCCGAACTTGCTTGCGTTGTAAGGGACGCCGGCGACCTCGGCGGCGCGTACGCCCGCTGTCGATGAAACGTTGATGATCAGGCCGTCTCCACGCTCGCGCATGCCGGGCAGCACTTCGTGAATGCAGTAGAACGCCCCGTTGAGGTTGACGTTGACGACCCTCTCGAAATCGTCGGGGTCCACCTCGGCAAACGACCTTTTGGGGACGTTGATTCCGGCGTTGTTGACCAAGATATCGATCGTCCCTAGCTTTTCGGCCGCCCACTTGGCCATCGCGGCAACGCCCTCGCGGTTCGAAACGTCCAGGGCGTGGGGGTGGAGCCTATCAGCGAGCTCGCCGGCGCGTTGCTTCGCCTGCTCGAGTTTGTCGCCGCTACGGCCGATCGTGACGACCTGTGCGCCCTCGGCCGCGAAAGTCGCGGCGATCGCCTCGCCAATGCCGCTGCCGGCGCCGGTAACGATGGCGCCCTTGCCTGCCAATCTCCCATCCAATTTCATCGATGCGGTACTCCTTCGTCAAACCATACACGAATGCCCGCCTGTGACGGGCCTGAGCCCCGATCTTTAGATCGGGGTGGTGGGGAGTTTCCACACTCCGAGCGAGCTTGTCGACCCCAAGGTAAACCTCGGGGCTCGGGGCGGCCGGCTTGAGGGGTCGTTTCAGGCGGCTTCTTCTTCGGCGCTGAGTTTGTGCCGCCGGATCGCGATTGCGACTGCGCTATTGTCTCGGCGTAGTGTCACGCCTTGCACGTGCAGATTGATCGGTGCGCCGCCGCCGACCGCATCGCCCATGTCAACATCGATCTCAATCCTCTTGCCTATCGCCAGCTGGCTGTCGGTTTCAAACAACATCCCCCGACGGCTGATGTTTAGCATGCGGCCGGAGCCGGACTGAGGACCGGACGTGGAACGCATCCGATATGCGAGCGGCCGCTCGATCGAATACCTAGGAGCGCGCGGCTGCATTCAATAAATAGTGCAAAATTCCAGGACCACAACTCAATGGACCGTCGGTTACAAATTTCGCTGGTACTTTCGACCTAAGTTGTCTCCGACGTTTTAAACGTGTGGAGCAGAAAATGTCGTGAAGCGCCTCGCCCGGCGCCGATTCCGCGCCTTAGCTAAAATAGATCCGCGCTAGAAGGGACCGAATACATGATCTTCGAACACAGCGACAAAACGAAAGAGCTCATCAAGCGCGTCAGCGACTTCATGGATGAGCATATCTATCCGAACGAGAAGCTTTACTCCCAGCAGCTCAACGAAGGCGATCGTTGGGCGCTCCCGCAAATCGTGGAGGATCTCAAGGTCAAGGCTCGCTCTCAAGGCCTGTGGAACTTCTTCCTGCCGGAAAGCAACCTCGGCGCCGGGCTGAGCAACCTCGAGTACGCGCCGCTGTGCGAGTTGATGGGGCGTGTTGGTTTCGCCTCCGAGGTGTTTAATTGCTCCGCGCCCGACACGGGAAATATGGAAGTTATCGAACGCTACGGCACTCAAGAGCTCAAGGACAAGTGGCTACAGCCCTTGTTGCTGGGCGAGATTCGGTCGTGTTTCTCGATGACCGAACCGGCCACGGCGTGCTCGGATGCGACGAACGTTCAGTCGTCGATCGTGCGGGACGGCGATGAATACGTAATCAACGGCCGCAAGTGGTGGTCGTCCGGCGCCGGGGATCCTCGCTGCAAAGTTTCGATCTTCATGGGCAAGACCGACCCTGACGGCCCCAAACACAAACAGCAGTCGATGATTCTCGTTCCACTCGACACGCCCGGTATCAAGATCGAGCGGTTGCTGAGCGTCTTTGGATATGATCACGCTCCGCACGGCCATGCGGAGATGACATTCGACAATGTCCGCGTGCCGGCCGCCAATCTCTTCTTGGGCGAAGGCCGCGGATTCGAGATTGCCCAGGGTCGCCTTGGCCCGGGCCGCATCCACCATTGCATGCGCTCGGTCGGCATCGCCGAGCGCGCACTGGAGGCGATGTGCAAGCGCGTCAACGAGCGGGTCGCCTTCGGCAAGAAGCTCGCCGACCACGGCACGATTCGCGCCGACATCGCCAAGTCCCGTATGGAGATCGAGCAGGCTCGGCTGCTGGTGCTCAAGGCCGCCTACATGATGGATACGGTGGGCAACAAGGTCGCCCGGGCGGAAATTGCGATGATCAAGGTGATCGTCCCGAACATGGCGCTGCGTGTCATCGACCGGGCCCTGCAAGCGCATGGCGGCGCCGGCGTTTGCCAGGACTTCTTCCTCGCCGCTGCCTGGGCAAGCCAGCGCACTCTGAGGTTGGCCGACGGCCCGGACGAAGTTCACACCGAGACTACGGCCAAACTCGAGCTGAAGAAATATCGGTAGGGTAGGGGCGTAGCGTGCTACGCCCTCCGCATTACCTGGTTTGGCCGCTGCTGTGGGCTCTCGCCTTGATGTATTTCTGGGCGCGGGGCCCCAGCCGCGCCGTCGCTCCCGGCGGCAACCTTGACTTCGAAGTCGTCTACAACGGCCTCGAAACCTTTCAGGAAGGCCGTAACCCCTACCTCAGCGAGGATGTCCTCGACGTCGCCGAGGCGCATGACCGCCACTACTTCATGCGCCACTACGCCAACGCTCGGCTGCTGTACGCGCCGGGCTTTCTAACGATATTCGGCCCGATCACAGGTGTCGAATACGAGACAGCCCAGACGATCTGGCTAGCGCTCCAGCTGGCCGCATTCGTGCTGCTGCTGCAGACCGCGGATGAGCTGGCCGGGCTAAACGGTAGGCATTGGAAGGCGCTAGTGACGGCGGGCCTGTGCTTTGCCCCGGTGCATTCGAACCTGGCCCACGGACAGCCGGGCATCTTTTTTTGCCTGCTGACACTAGTGTTCTTCTTGTGTTTGAAACGGCGCTGGGAATGGCTGGGGGCGCTAGCGTTCGCGATGCTGCTGGCTAAGCCGTCTTTCGCCGCTCCGGCTGCCCTGGTCGGGCTGGTCCGAGGCAACTGGCGCGGTGTTGCTCTCGGGTGCGTTCTCGGCGCCTTGCTGTGGGCGCCCTACCTGAGCCGTTACGGAATCCAAGACGGCGTCGGATACTACGCCGCGGCTGTCGCCGAGGTTCAAGCCCCTGGCGGCGACGCCGATGATTCACGCGCGAATCCTAGCCGCTTCGACATGCTGAACCTTCGCTCGTGGCTCTCGTCGCTGGAGCTGCCCGGTGTGCTGGGCGACGGGATCTACTACCTGGCTCTGATCGCCGGCGCCGTGGGACTCTGGCGATGTCGGCCGGACGCTGACGGGCTCTACTGGACGTTCGCCGCGGCGTTTTGCACGCTGGCGGTCTATCACCGCTTCTACGACGTCAGCGTCTTGTTCGTGGGAGTGGCCGCGACTCTGAGCCTGTGGCGTCGCAGCCACCGCCAGGCTTGGTTGCTCGGAGGCTGCTTGGCGGTATTCGCCGTCCCGGGCGCGGTCGCTCTATCCCGGTTGCTTGGTGAATCGCCCCATTGGTTAGTTGAGACGTTGGTCATCCGCCATCAAACCGTTGCCCTGCTAGCTGTGGCGTCCATGTCGTATGTGTGGACGCTCATGAGCCCCGAACGCAAGTGAGTGGGTGCGCTGCTCGTGGGGTCGTCATGCCTCGTTGTCTAAGAGAAGGATATCCGGACAGAAACTGTGAAAGATGGGGTATTTAGTTGGCTCCAGTAGGCACAACATGTTGTGGTGGGAGGCGTGCAGGAGGATTACCCCCGAGACGGGGCTCTTCCCACCGTGCGGTACGACAGGCGGGTGTTTCTGGACATCGAAGACCTCGGCCAGTGGATTGAGCAAGCCAAGGTGTTGTAGCTTGAGGTCATGCCCCGAAAGCCGCAGTTTGGACGCATCTATCGCCCTAAGAAGACCCTCTCAGACGGTTCGCGTTGAAACCAAGGTGTTGTGGATCGAATACTACGCCGACGGCCGGCAACAGCGCGAGAGCAGCAAGAGCCGGCGCTACAAGGATGCCGAGGCGTTGCTTCGACAGCGCTTGGCGGAGATCGAGACCGGTGCGTACGCCGGCCCGCTGGCCGAACGTGTTCTGGTGGCCGCGCTGCTCGACGATTTGATTGCTGATTTTGAAGAGAACGAGAAGTCGGTCGAGTGGGTGCGCTACGTGGACGGCCATCTCAGACCGTTCTTCGGCAAGATCCGAGCAGCAAGGTTGCGAACCGATCAGCTGCGCGCTTACGTGAAACAGCGTCGCAGCGCAGGGGTAAAGAACAGCACGATCAACCGCGAGCTTGCTTGCTTGAAGCGGGCTTTCAATCTGTCGCGGCAGGCGACTCCGCCCAAGGTCAAGCGCGTACCGATCTTCCCAAAGTTGAAAGAACCTCCGCCGCGGAAGGGATTCTTCGGGCACGACGAGTTCACCATGTTGCGATCAGAGCTCCCTGGGGAGATTCGCCCGGTAATCACGTTCGCCTACTGCACAGGCTGCAGAAAAGGGGAAATCCTGCAGCTGCGATTGGAGCAGGTCGACTTGCTGGCTAGGGTCGTGCGGCTGAACCCCGGCGAAACCAAGAACGACGAAGGCCGCGTCATTCCGCTGACCGGAGAACTCTACGAGATGCTCTCGATGCAAAGACAGATCCGCGACCAAAGCTGGCCGAATTGTCCCTGGGTATTTTTTCGCCACGGGGAGCGCATCAAAGACTTCCGAGCAGCGTGGGACGAGGCTTCGAAGCGAGCTGGGTTGTGGAACCAGGAAACCGACCGGCCAAGGCGAATCTTCCACGATCTTCGCCGAACCGGGGCGCGCAACTTGGTCAGAGCCGGCGTGCCTGAGCGGGTCGTGATGCAGATCGGCGGCTGGAAGACCCGGGCGGTTTTCGATCGGTATAATATTGTCAGTGAACGGGATCTGCATGATGTGGCGGCGAAGCTCGAGCGGCATCTCGCCTAAGCTGAAACGATGCGTAGCAAGGCAACTTTAAGGCAACTTTCCAATGACAGCGAGAGCAAGTCCCGTAAGTTGTTGAATTGAAAGGAGCGAACGTGGCGGAATTGGCAGACGCGCTAGATTTAGGTTCTAGTGGGGCAACCCGTGGGAGTTCGAGTCTCCCCGTTCGCACCAGTTCCGCACTCGGCTAATCGGCCTTCAGCTGGTCTATCCTTTCTATGCCGATCCATCCCTCGGCGTTGGTCGATTCCGACGCTCGCGTTGCCGAGTCGGCTGAGATCGGCCCATTTTGCGTGATCGGGGCCGGCGTCGAGATTGGCGCTAAGACGAACCTCCTCGCCCATGTCTACGTCGAAGGAGCAACGCGCATCGGCGAAGAGAACATCTTTCAGCCGTATGCGACCGTCGGTGTGTCTCCTCAAGATCTGAAGTATCACGGGGAGCAAGCGGAGACCCAAATCGGCGACCGCAACCTCATTCGAGAATTCGTCACGATCCATCGCGGCACCGACGGAGGCGGAAGGCTCACCAGGGTCGGCGACGACAATCTGATTCAGGCGTATGCGCACGTAGCGCACGACTGCCAGGTCGGTTCGCACACCATCATGGCGCACGGGGCGACCCTGGGCGGTCATGTCTCGGTAGAGGACTACGCCGTTGTGGGCGCCCATAGCGGCGTTCACCAATTCTGCCGGGTGGGGGCTCACTGCTATATCGGCGCCTATAGCGTCATTACCCAAGACGTGATGCCGTTCTCGGTGGTGGTCAGTGACCGCGGCGCAAAGGTCTATAGCGTCAACAAGGTCGGGCTCGAGCGGCGCGGCTTCGAGCCGGCCCAGATCCAAAGTCTGCACAAGGCTGTCAGGATCCTGACGAAGTCGGGTCTCAACACCGACACGGCGATCGAGCGAATCCGTAACGAGCTCGATGTCGGCGAGCACCTGGGACAGTTGATTTCGTTTATCGAAAGCTCCAGCCGCGGAATCGTGAAGTAGCTTACTTTCGGGCCGCGGGGACCGATAAGGTCCTCAGGCGAAGCCGTCCCGACGGCTTTTGCGGTGCGCGATCTGAATGCGGAACCCGCTCCCTTGCGGTCGCGGCTCTGACGCCCGCCTACTAGCGTTTGAATCGCAACGTCAGAGCCGCGACCGCAAGGGAGCGGGTTCCGCGAACAGACTTGCAATTCGGCCTTAAGTGACGAGTATTGAGGGCTAGCCCGCCTGGAGTTCCTACATTGGGCCACGAACCGCCGGTCGGCGCCATATCGGAGCCGTCAGCTCGGGGTCTGGTCGCTTACTCACGGATCCGGCTCCAACCAATGAACGGCCAAACAAACGAGACTCCAGCCGCTCGCGTCGAGGCCCGACTCAGGAAGGCGCGAATCTGGGAGAAGCTCGCTGGAGAAGTTGCCGGCCTCGGTGTCTGGGAGTGGCGGGACCGGACCTGGAGATGCTCGCGGGAATGTCTGCGCTTACTCGGCCTCGCCCGCTCCAAGGCCGCGCTCAGCCACGATGATTGGAAAACGAGCATTGATCCCCGCGACCGCGAAAAGGCTCAACGAGACCTCGACAAGGCCTTAGAGTCCGGCGCCGAATACGAATCCGAGTACCGCATCATCACGCCAGACGGATCTTCCCCCCGCCAGCGAGCAGAGTTTCGCCGCCAACTTCCTGAATTCGCGTCGGTTATGGGATGGATCGGGCGATCGGCGTCTGTCTACAGGTTACTTGTGCGGCAGCGAAACCCCCAACGCATTGAGGATTTCTGTTTGGCGGGCGTCGGGAATCGGCAGCCGTGTGACGCTGGTCTGCTCATCCACTCGATATTCCAATAGACACAGTCGCCCCAACGCCGCCAGCGCGTCCGGCAAGGTGATCGCGTGCGGGTCGTCGTCGGTCGTGCCAAACGCCGCTTGTATCCGCCGTTCCAATTCGCGGCTCAGCTTCAACGCCAGCATGCTGCACAACACATGTCCTCGGGTGCGGCTTTCTTTGCGCACGAAGATCGGCCGCACCTCGAGCAAGCCCGTCTTCAGCTGCCGAAAGTCGCGCTCCACCCGCTGCAGGCTCACGTAATGGTCGTGCACTCTTTGGCCGCTCATGCGCTCGGAGGCGACATCGGTCACGACCACGTAACAGCCCGCCAACTCCAGCGCCTGCTCGATCGCCGCCTGCTGGCGCTCGACGACCAGCGTACGTCCCTGCAAGCGCAACTCGACCAATTCTGTCAGCTTGTGACGCGCCAGCCAGGGCTTGAGCTGGCGCAGTCCGGCCGCGGGCTCGCAACGGGAAGAGGCCGTGACTTTCTGGTTGCGTCGGTCGAGCTTGCCTCCCAGCTTGGCCAGCTTGTCCTCGAGCCGCTGCCGTTGCCGTTTGGCTTCGGACGCGTTGAGGCGCAGCACATAGCGCACGCCGTCGGCTTCGACCTCGCAGACTTGTTCAGCGAACAGCTCCAGTTGCAGCACCCCTTCGCTCAAGCGCCGCCGAATCTGGGGATCGGTCAGCGCCGTGATGTAGCGCAGCCCGGCCTCCCCCAGCGCCTGCTTGCCCTTGCTCTTGACCATCCCGCGGTCGCCGACGAAGACCAACTCCTCGACTCCGAACTGCTCTTTGACGATGCGGATCTGATCCGGCACGGTCGTCGGATCGTTGCGGTTGCCGGCAAACACCCGCACCGCCAGCGGCTCGCCCTGGTCATCGGCCAGCAGTCCGATCACAATTTGCTTCTTGCCGCGCTTGCCGTCGCGATTGTAGCCGTACTCGCCCAACGCGTTGTGCAGGCCTTCGAAGTACGAGCTGGTGACGTCGTAGAGCAGCAAGCTGGGCGGGGCTCCGCGGCGCTCGAGGTAGTGGCGGTATAGCGCTTGCTCGATCTTCACTTGGCGGGCGCTCAGATCATCGAGGGCGGCGTAGAGGTCGTCTTCGTCGAAGGCGCCCAGACCCAGCACTTCTGCGACGGCCTGATCGGCGGCCCAGCGCACGGCCGAGAGCCGCGATCCTTGGTGGGCCAGGCGCGCCAGCACCAGGAACAAGGCGAGTTTGGCGGCCCGCGTTCGACCCAGCGCGGCGGTCAGGCCCAGCTCATCGGCGAGTTGCTTGAGCGCGAAGAGCAGGCCAAAGACGGGGCCGCAGACGGGAGTGGCGGGAAGCTGATCGAACTCGCCGCGGAGGGCGCGCCGGAGGGCCTCGACGCGGACGGGGCGCCAGCAGGAGAGGTTGGCGAGGGTGCGTTTTTTGACTCTGCCGTTTTGGCGGAAGGATTAGCGCAGCAAGACGGCGGGCGGCGAGTTGCGATTGGGGACGGACTCAACATACATGGGTATATTATATCACAAACAACACAATGAATAAACGATACAATAGCATAATACATGGGTACACTAAAAGCGCCCCCAAACGTGTTAAAGCCAAGCAAGCCAAGCAGTTAGCCCGTCAAACGAGCCTTCCGCTGGGGGGAAGATCCGTCAGAGAAAGAAGTGCGCTGGATGTGCGGCAGGGCCCGTGTTATCCGGGGATCGGACGGCGAGGTACAGAGCTTGCTTGGCGTCTTGGTCGACATCACCCAGCGCAAGGAAAACGACGCGAACTCCGCGCGGCTCGAGGAGGCGATGACCGCTCAAGAGCGAGGCGCGTCGGCGCTTTCGCGAATGGTCGAGCAACTCGAGGAAGCCCATGTGAAGGCCGAGCTGGCGCACCGCTCCAAAAGCGAGTTCCTGGCGACGATGAGTCACGAGATCCGCACGCCGCTCAATGGTGTAATCGGACTCACGAGTCTGCTTCTCGAGACCGAGCTTACGACACAGCAGCGCGAGCAGATCGAAATGATTGGCAGCTCCGGCGATGCGCTACTCGCGATTATCAACGACGTTCTCGATTTGTCGAAAATTGAGGCAGGCAGAGTGGAGCTTGAAGCAGTCGAGATCGAGCCTTGCCGGCTTGCCGAGGAGGCGCTCGAACTGGTTGCCGATGGCGCCTGTATGAAGGGCCTCGAGGTCGCCAGCCACGTTGAGCCCGATGTACCCGTGAAGGCAATCGGCGATCCCACCCGCATGCGGCAGGTTCTGCTGAACTTGCTCAGCAACGCCGTCAAGTTCACCGCCGAGGGATCGGTCACCCTGCGCGTCAGGAACGTCGCCGCGAAAGCGGACGAGACGACGAGACTTCGCTTCGAGGTCACCGACAGCGGCATCGGCATCTCGAAAGAAGCGCAGCAGCGCTTGTTCCAGCCCTTCACTCAAGCCGACGCTTCGACTACGCGCAAGTACGGTGGGACTGGCCTCGGGCTTGCCATCTGCAAGCGATTCGTGGACATGATGGGCGGCGCTATCGGGGTCGACAGCAACCCAGGCGAGGGGGCGACATTCTGGTTCGAAGCGCCATTCAGAGTCGTATTCCGAGCTTGCATGGCTGAGCGGAAGGCGGCGGGTGCGCGGGTCGCTGTCGTCGGCTCGCCCGAGGCGCTGACGCCACACTTGACCGAAGAACTGCGGGCGTGCGGCGTCGCGGCTGAGTTTAGCCAAAGCGGCGCCGTCGTCAGAAACGCCCAGGCTGCATTGGTCTGCGTGAACCCAGGGGTCACCGAGCCGGCTGTTGACGTGGCTTCTCTGACTGAGGCCAACCCGGGCTTGGCCGTTGCCGTCGTCCAACCGAGAGTTGCCGCGGATTCTCGAGTGAAACCTGGCCAATGCGGGGTGTTCGTGGTGTTGCGGCGGCCGCTGCGCCGAACACAGCTCGAGCGCTTCCTCGAAGAAGCGGTTTCAGGCGCCCCGGAGGGCTCCGCGGCCGAGGCGGGCAAGGCTGACGCGACGAGACCTCCAGGGCGCCTGTTGCTGGCCGAAGACAATCCGGTCAACCAGAAGGTCGCCCAAGCGATGCTTCGCATTCTGGGATACCAGATCGACCTCGCTCAGAACGGGCTCGAAGCTGTGGAATTGTTCCGCGAAGCGAAGTACGACGCCGTCTTGATGGACTGCCAAATGCCCGAAATGGATGGCTTTGAGGCGACCCGCAAGATTCGGGAGGGCGAGGGGCAGGAGGTGCGCACGCCAATTATTGCCCTAACCGCGAACGCCTTCGACGAAGACCGGGAGCTTTGCATGAAGGCCGGGATGGACGACTATCTGTCCAAACCGGTGCGGCCGCAAATGCTCAAGGACGCGCTCGAGCGCTGGGTCGGGGGGCGGACGTAACGCCGTCACGTGATCGCGGGCGGTCGCGGTAGTCGCCCGACGCCCCTCACAGATCCGTACGCGAGCTTCAACTCATACGGCTCCTACCTCGGATGATTAGCCGCAAACCGTTGCTCGGGAAACGGATCACAGATACGAGGTCTTGGGAAGTAGCTCGTGCTAATAGAGTCGACGCTCGGATTGCGTTCTTTCACGGCTCAATAGCCCGGCCCGCCAGTGCCTGAAGTCAAGGCTTCACCCGCGGCGTCGCCGCCGCCTGACTCGAGGTCAGCCTGGTTCGCTACTCCTTCGCTGTGGGGCTCTTTCATCCCCGACTCCCAGCCGGTTAATCCCGGCGCTTTCTAGCGTGCTGCGCCCCTACGGCGTCAGCGGGGCGAAGCTATGTGTCAGGCGGTCGATGAAATCGTCGACGTCGGCGGTCGAGATGTTCATCGGGGGGCTGATGCGGATGACGTTGCCCCACAGGCCGCCCTTGCCGACGAGGAGCTGGTTACGGCGGGCGGCCTCGAGCACCTGTTTGGTTTCGATCGGGGCGGGCTCCTTTGTTTCGGGGTCCTTGACGAGCTCGAGGGCCTGCATGAGTCCCATGCCGCGGACGTCGCCGATGATGGGAAAGCGTTGCTGCAGCGCTTCGAGCTTTTCGCGGAGGTAGGCGCCGACTTCGACGGAGTTGGTGAGAAGATCTTCCTCTTCGACGAAGTCGATGACCGCTTTCGCCGCGGCGGTGGCGACGGGGTTGCCGCCGAAGGTCGAGAGAGTCAAGAACTTGAGCGAGTCGGCGACTTCGGGTCGCGCTGTCGTCATGCCGATGGGGAAACCGTTGGCGAGGCCCTTGGCGCCGGTGATGATGTCCGGAGTTACGCCGAAGTGCTCGATGCCGAACCACTTACCGGTGCGGCCCCAGGCGGTTTGTACTTCATCCGCGATGAAAAGTCCGCCGTGCTCGCGGATGATGTCGACGACGATTTGAAAATATTCCCTGGGCGGGACGATGAATCCGCCGACGCCTTGGATGGGTTCGGCGATGAAGCCGGCGACCCGTCCCGACGTGGACGTTTCGATCTGCTCTTTGACGTCGGTGGCGCAACGCAACTCGCAGGAGGGGTATTCGAGGCCAAACGGGCAGCGGTAGCAGTAAGCGTTGTGGGCGTGGATGTAGCCTGGGTGCGGCGGGAGCGTGCCGCGCCAGATTCCCTGCCCGGTCATGGCGCGGCCGGCGGAGGTTCGGCCGTGGTAGCCGTGGCGCAGGGCGACGATTTCTGAATGCCCGGTGTGGACGCGGGCCAGCATGACGGCGGTTTCGTTGGCTTCGGTGCCGCTGTTGGTGAAGAAGGATTTGGTCAGGGCGCGCTCGGGGGTGAGCGAGGCGACCTTCTTGGCGAGGGCGACTTGCGGCTCGGTGTGGAAAAGGGTCGAGACGTGGTGGAGTTTGTCGAGTTGGCCTTTGACGGCGGCTTGGACGCGCTCGTTGAGGTGGCCGACGCTGATGGTGACGATGCCGCCGAAGAAGTCGAGGTACTGGTTGCCGTCGGCGTCCCAGACGTATTGGTCTTTGGCGTGGTCGAGGACTAGGGGCTCGTCGAAGTAGTGGATGACCGAGGGGAAGAGGAACTCTTTGCCGGCCAAGATGATCTCGTCGCGAGTCATGAGCAGTACACATTATGCCCGCTATGGGAAACTGGGCGGCTATGGTGTACCGAGGCCTGTCTCCCGCGACTGGAAAACCGATTGAAGTCGAGGTCGCGGCGGGTAAGATTGCGGCCGTTCGCCCGAGTGATGAAGCGCGGTCGGCTTGGATCGCGCCGGGGTTCATCGACCTGCAGGTGAACGGCTTCGCGGGCGTTGACTACAATTCGCCCGATACGCCGGCGGACGAGATTGCCCGGTCGTTGGAGGTCCAGCGGGCGACCGGGGTGACGCGGTTGCTGCCCACCATAATCACTGGGTCGCACGAGAATATTGCCGGCTCACTGGCGAACTTGGCCAAGGCGAAGCGGGAGTTGGAGCTCGGGCGGTCGATGGTGGGGTTTCATGTGGAGGGGCCGTGGATTTCGCCCGAAGACGGTCCGCGCGGAGCGCATCCTCGGGAGCACACTCGGTCGGCGACGGTGGAGGAGTTTAAGCGGTTCCAGGATGCGGCGGAGGGGGGCTTGCGATTGTTGACCGTGGCGCCGGAGGTGGCCGGCGCGCTGGAGGTGGCCGAGTACGCAGTTGGAACGGGGGTGACGGTCGCGATCGGGCATACGAACGCTAGCGAGGCCGATATCCGTAACGCCGTGTCGGCCGGAGCGACGATGAGTACGCACCTGGGCAATGGCGCTCATCAGACGGTTCCGCGGCACGACAACTACATCGTGCATCAGCTGGCGGCGGATGAGCTTTGTGCGGGGCTGATCGTTGATGGCATCCACCTGCCGGGGTCGTTTGTGAAGGTCGCGGTGCGTTCGAAGGGGCTTCACAATACGGTGGTCGTGACCGACGCTGTGCCGCCGGCGGGGTGTGAGCCGGGCGTCTACACCTGCGGTCACATCGAGGTGAGACTGAGCGAGGACGGGTCGGTGCGGTTGACGTCGAATGGGCGGTTGGCGGGTTCGGCGCTGAGGATGGATCGGGCGTTGGAGAACCTGATGCGGTTCACGGGCCTGGGGTTGAAGGACGCTCTTACGACCGCGACGGTGAACGCGGCGGCTGCGATAGGGCTGAAAGGACGGTTGAAGGGTCTTGAGGCGGGGGATGACGCGGATTTGGTCCTGTTTGAGTTGAGCGGGGGTGGAGAGATGACGGTGGTCGAGACGGTGGTTTCCTAGTGTAGGCCGGCCACAAATAGGCTCACTTATCCGTAGCGTCCAACCCGGACTCGTGGCAACACGGATTTTCGCGCAAAGGCGCAAAGTACGCAAAGGAAACGCAAAGAAGACCCGAGCCTGCTCTTCCTTTGCGCATTCTTTGCGTACTTTGCGCCTTTGCGCGAACCTCAGGCTTCGTAGGGCGCGACATGTCGCGCCCCCGAGGATGGGCCTAGAATAGGGACGTCTGCTTGGAGGTCCGCTGTGATTCTTAGAAAGCTGCTGACGCTTGCCCTACTGCTTCTTCCGCTGGCAGATGCCGAGCGGGTGCAGTACTGCATCTTGTTTGGAGTCGGAGAACAAGAGCCGGCGCGCTGGGACGGTTCGATCGACGCTACCGGCGCTCGGATCCTCGATGTGTCGGGATGGCGGCTAGGGCCCAACGACTCGGTCAGCGGATCGGGATGGCGCCTTACGACGCGTCCGGTGGCGTTGACGCGAGGGCGGAACAATGTTGACGAATACCCCGCGCTCGAGAACGGCGTCTACATTGTTGTCGACACCCTCGATTCAAACCCGCTGTTCCGGCTTCGCACCGAACAGGGCGATACGTCGTTTCGGGCGTCCGAGATAGCGTTTGGCGAACCAGCGATTCTGATGCGCGGGCGGGTCTCGGTCGAGCGGATTCCCGTTGCGACGGTGCTGACCAACTCCACCGAAGAACAGGACTTGCCGGCGATGGCGGTCGACGGGGATACGGTCTACCTGGCGTACGTCGAGTTCACCCACGGAGACCGCGAGCAGAAGTGGGCGCGGCAGCTGCGCTCCGAGCCGGATTCGTTCGATTCGTTGATGCGGGCGGCGGGCGGCGATCGGGTTTGGCTGCGTGAGTACTCGATCTCCGAGGGCAGTTGGGGGGACCCGGAGCCGGTGGGGTCGGCGGGCCAAGATATTTACAGCGCTGCGGTCGCTGTCGACGGAGACGGCCGCGTGTGGGTGATTCGATCGAAGCAGGTTGGCGGAAACTTCGACATCTATGCCAGCTTCCGCGAGCGCGGGCGATGGTCGGTAGAGCGGCGCGTGACCAGCCACCCAGGGCCGGATCTGAGCCCCGCCGCGGCGACCGCGTCAGACGGTGCGGTATGGGTCACCTGGCAGGGGTATCGGGGGAGCTTCGATGCGCTCGTGGCGCGACAGGTTGACGACCGCTTCTCGGCGGAGCAGCGAGTTTCAACCTCGGATGAGAGCGATTGGGCGCCGAGGATCGCGGCGGCGGGGAATGGCGACGTGGCGGTCTCATGGGACACCTATGACAACGGCGACTACGACGTTTATGCGCGGCTTATGTTTTACGGCGCGGACTTCGAACTCGACGATCCGGTCGCGGTCGCGGCGAGCCACTTATTCGAAGCGCGCTCGAGCGTAGCGTTTGACTCGGACGACCGGCTGTGGATCGCCTACGAGGAGTCTTTCGCCGGATGGGGCAAGGACTTCGGAGCGTACGAGACGACGGGATCGGGCCTGTACCAGGACACGACGGTTCGCTTGAAGGTGCTGGAAGGCGGTCGGCTTTATGAACCGGGGGCGGGGGTGGCAGACGTGTTCGAAACGACGCCGGCGTCGAACCCCAACAATCGCGGTCCGCGGCGCTTCGACGAGGAGCCGCAACATGCCTCTCAACCGAACCCGGAGCTGGCCGAGCGCCGTGCGCCAAACTTGACCCCCTATCCGAGGGGCAAGATTGCGCGCGAGGGGTATCCCCGGCTTTCGATTGATGAGTCGGGGAACGTCTTTCTCGCCTACAGGACTTCGGCGGGCGACATTTGGGGGCCGCTTGGCATGACCTGGTTCGAACACGTGGCGCGGTTCGACGGCGAAGCCTGGGAGGGGCCGATTTATGTAGGGCGCTCGGACGGCATCCTCGATCAACGCCCGGCGTTAGCCGCCATCGGCGCTGGGAAGCTGCTGATGGTGGGGACCACGGATCATCGTTTCACCGACGCCGACCAGCGCGGGCGGCGGAGCAAAGACTTCGACTACGACCTCGTCGCACACGAGTTTGAAACCGGCCGAGGGTTGGGCGACTACCAGCTCGAGTCGGTCCAGCCTGAGAGCCCGATGCGGCCGATTGCGGACGTTGAGGACGAGCTCGACGAGGTTTCGCTGATGCGCAGCTATCGGGCTAGTTTAGGCGACGAGACTCTGCGGTTGATGCGAGGTGAGTTTCATCGGCATACCGCGATCAGCGGCGACGGGGCGCGCGACGGCGACATCGTTGACGCTTGGCGCTACTTCATCGACGCCTCCTATATGGACTGGGCGGGCTGTTGCGACCACGATAACGGCAGCGGCCGCGAGTACACCTGGTGGCGCACGCAGAAGCAGACCGACGCGTTCCACCTGGCGGGAAAATTCGTGACGTTGTTTAGCCACGAGCGCAGCGTTCGCTATCCGGAGGGGCACCGCAACGTTCTCTTCGCGCAACGCGGTATTCGTGCTCTGCCGCGGCTGCCTAAGACGGCGGACGACTCTCCAGCGGATCCGGCGCCGGATACGCAGATGCTCTATAAGTACCTGCGCCGGTTCGATGGCCTGGCGGCGGTCCATACGTCGGGGACCAACATGGGCACCGATTGGCGTGACAATGATCCGGAGCTCGAGCCTTGGGTCGAGATCTACCAGGGCGATCGGCAGAATTACGAGATCCCCGAGGGGCCGCGGACGAACACGGCGGATGATTCGATCGGGGGCTGACAGCCGTTGGGCTTCGTCTCGAACGCGCTCGATAAGGGCTACCGGTTGGGCTTCCAGGCGTCGAGCGATCACCTTTCGACGCATATGTCCTACGCCAATGTTTGGGTGACTGAGCCGACGCGCGAGGGGATGCTCGATGCCATCCGCAAGCGGCGAGTGTACGGGGCGACGGATAACATCTTGGCCGATGTCCGCAGTCACGGGCATTTTATGGGCGAGGAGTTTACGACGGATCAGGCGCCGCGCATCGAAGTGACCTTGATTGGAACGGCGGAGTTCGCAAAGGTCGCGATTATTAAGGATGGCCGCTACGTCCATTCGGTGGACCCGGGGACAGAGCACGTCAAGCTCACTTGGACCGACAACTCGTCGCGGAGCGGGGATAGCGCGTACTACTATGTCCGCGGCGAGCAGGTCGATGGGGAGATTGTTTGGGTGAGTCCGATGTGGATTACGAGGCGGTAGGGGGCTAGTCCGGAGCCGCGCGCGTGAGCAAGCGGTTTTCAGAGACATCGACAACCGCTTGCTCACGCGCGCGGCTCCGAGGCGCCTAAAATGGACTCTTGATGACGGCGCTTGAGCCTTGCCACGCGGACGTGTTCCGTGACGCCGATCCCTTCCCTCATCTCGTCGTCGACGACTTTTTGCCGGCGGACTTTTATTCGGCGCTGGCGGAGACGTTTCCGGGATTTGACGAGAAGTCGGCGGTAAACGAATTCGGTGTGGCCGGCCGCAAGGCTGTGCGCGAAAAGCTGCCGGAATTGGGCCCGGCTTATGCTCGGTTCGACGATCTCATGAAATCGCCGGACTTCCTGGGCCGGCTGGCGCAGGTTACCGGCATCCCGGACTTACTGTACGACCCCCTCTACATAGGCGGCGGAACGCACGAGAACCTCGAGGGTCAGGAGCTCGACCCGCACGTTGACTTCAACTATCACCCCACGACGAGGCAACACCGGCGGTTGAACCTGATCCTGTTTCTCAACGATGATTGGGACGAGGCTTGGGGCGGGGCGCTGCAGTTCCACCGCAACCCGTGGGAGCCCGACGCGGACCGTGTCAAGACGGTCGCGCCAAGGGCGAATTGTGCGGTTGCGTTCGAGACGTCGGAGCGGTCGTGGCACGGTTTCCGCAAAATCCAACTGCCGGACGAGCGGAAGAGTCTCACGCGGCGCTCGATCGCGGTTTATTTCTATACCGCGGACCCGCCGGCCGAGGGCGGGGCGACCGAGCATAGCACCATTTATGTGCCGCGTCCGCTGCCTAAGCGCTTCAAACCGGGAATGACGCTGACAGAGGTGGACCAACGCGAGCTACAGGAACTGCTGACTCGTCGCAATATGCAGATCCGCTACCAGCACGATCAGCTCAAGCGCGAGCGCGAGAACTTGTGGAAAATCATCGCCGAGCGCGATGAGCATATCCGAGTTCTTAAGGCTGAGGTTGAGGCGGCGACCGCGGCCCGCGCGGCGCGCTACATCGCCTCGTTGGAGCAAGACCTTCGGGGGACTAGCGAGGTCCTGTCGCAAGTGGAGTCATCGTTGTCGTTCAGGATTGGCCGGGCGCTGACGTGGCCGCTGAGAGTTCTGAGGCCTAATAGCTAAATTCCGTTGACTTTTTGCAGAACGGGGCATACTCTGTCACCGCGTCATGGCGAACAACAAACAATTCTTCACGGTTAAGCGTCCTTCGATCGCAACGGATTGGGGCGCGAAAGATGCCACGGGGTACGACGTCGTGGTGATCGGCTCAGGGTACGGGGGCGCCGTGAGTGCGGCTCGTATTGCAGGTGCGGAGTATGCCAATGGCAAGCCGAGCGTGTGCGTTCTCGAGCGCGGCAAGGAATGGCCTCCCGGGTCGTTCCCCGACAAGGTTTCCGAGGCTCAGAAGGAAGTCTATAACTCAAAGAAGAACCCGCTCGGACTGTACAAATTCAAAGCGGATCTAGACGTAGCCGTGTTCCACGGCTCGGGGCTGGGCGGGACTTCGCTGGTCAACGCGAACGTCGCCTACGAGCCTGAGCCCGAGGTATTCGATGATCCTCATTGGCCGCAGGCGATTCGAGACGCTCGCGATTCGGGCGAGTTGGGGGACTTGTATAAAAAGATTCGCAAGACGCTGGCGACGGGGAGGCATCCGCGTGTGGCGGAGCTGAGTAAGGTCCGAGCGCTGAAGGCCGGCAACCCCGGCGGACAGAAGGGGCGCTGGTTCGCCAATCAAATTGCCGTCAACTTCAAGCCGGACGGGCCGAACAAATGGGGAGCGCCGCAGCGCAAGTGCCTCAACTGTGGCGATTGCGTCACCGGATGCAACCCCGGGGCGAAGAACACGCTCGATACGAACTACCTCGCGATCGCGCAGCAACAGGGGGCGCACCTGTTTCCGCAGGTGACGGTTCACTTTGTGGCGCCGCATCCCGACGGCGGGTACGAGGTTCACTACACCCGCTACAGCGAGGTCGAGGGGCAGAAAAGGCCGGCGTCGGAGTCAGGAGTGCTGCGCGCGAAGCGGGCGGTGGTGGTTTCGGGGGGTACGCTTGGGTCAACTGAGCTGATATTGCGGTCTCGCGACCAGGGGATGGAGTTTTCCGACCAGTTGGGGGAGAGGTTTGGCGGCAATGGGGACTTTTTCGGCGTCGCCTACAACTCTGAGCCGCGCACGAACGCTCTTGGCTGGGGGGCGTTTCCGCTCTCGAAGAAGGCGAAGAGGATGCAGGCCGAGCCGGCGCCGCCTCCGCAAGAGATGCTGAATCCGGGGCCGACGATCGTTTCGACGATTCGATACAACCGCAACGAGCCGTTCGACAAGCGCGTGACGGTTCAGGATACGTCGGTCCCCAAGACTTATGTTGACCTGCTGCGGTCGGCGCTTTCCTCGGTGGTGGAGCTCACGCGGCTCGGCAGCGATACCGACCCGGATGGCAATTTGAAGGAATTGCGGCGGCGGGCGCTGGACTTCGGGGCGCTCGGACGGATCGACAAGGGGGCGCTGAATCACTCGTTGATGTATCTGGTGATGGGAGCGGACTCCGCTAGTGGACGTCTCGAGATGAGCGGGCACAAGAAGCCGGAGAGGCGGAAACTCAAGATTAAGTGGCGTGGTGCGGGAAAGGAGGAAGTTTTCAAATTGCAGAATGAGTTGCTCAAGGCGCATGCGACGAGCTTAGGCGCTCGCTGGATTGAGCATCCGTTGTGGAGTTTGACGCCGTGGAAGACGTTGTTGACGTTGCATCCGCTGGGGGGGGTGTCCGATGGGTGAGTCGGCGAACGAGGGGGTGGTGGATGAGCGCGGCCGGGTGTTCGATGGGGCGGGAGGGCTCCATGGGGGACTGTACGTTACGGATGCGTCGATTTTGCCGGCGCCGGTTGGGGCGAATCCGTTTTTGGCGATTTGCGCGCTGAGCGATCGTGTGGCGGGCCAGGTGATTGCGGATTTGGGCGGTAATCGGTAGTCAGTCGCGCGGCCCCTTCGGCGCCGGCGGTGCTGTAATGGGTTGGTGCGATTTGCGACTTGGAATGTGAATGCATTGAAATTCAACGACGGGTAGCTCCAATTCTTCATCCCCAATTGCCCGCGGGCTCGTGGCAACCTACGCCCGCTCCCAGTCTTCGCGGGTGACGTTGGCCTGCTTAAGCAGCCGAGTCAGCAAGTCCACGCTGATCGCTTCTCGATGAACGTTGGGAATCGTCAACCGGTCCGATCCACGGACCATGTACGGGTGCTTGCCTCGCTGGAAGGGCCCCTCAAAACCAAGACCCCGCGGCTTCCGGATTAGCCCCGTGCGACTGACCGGCGAAAACCTAGCCATTCACGGCCGTCGGCTCGGCGGTCTCGATTCGAACGCCCTCGATCTCAGGGACAGGCAGGCCGCGCTGTAGGCTTAGGATGAGCCACCCCTCCAACGCCTCGAGCAGGTTCTGGCGACACTCGTCCAAACTTCGTTCGGTGGCCCAGACGCCGGGGCACGCCTCGATCTCAGCGTAGTACGGCTCGTCGTCGTTGATCGTCTCGTAGCGCGCCGACCGCAGTCCGGCTTCGAGGTACTCTCCAATCATCAGCTAGCGTTGAGTATACCCTTCAGACCGATCCGCCCCACCCGTAGGGACCGCGGGCGGTGGTTAAATGGGGCGTGCGGTTTGCGACTTGGAATGTGAATGGCCTGCGGGCGCGGATGGAGTTTGTGCTTCATTGGCTGCGCGCGAGGAAGCCCGATATCGTTGGGTTTCAAGAGCTCAAGATGACCGACGAGCAGTTCCCGGCTCTGGAGTTCGAGGCGGAGGGCTATCACAGCACTACTCATGGGCAAAAGAGTTGGAATGGCGTTGCTATTTTGAGCCGGGAGAAGGCCCAGGTGACACAGCGAGGTTTGCCCGGGCAGGAGGAGCTGGGCTCCCGGCTGATTACGGCGGATATTGGCGGGCTGTCGTTTACGACGATCTACTTGCCAAACGGAAAGACGGTGGAGCATCCCGACTACCCGCGGAAGTTGGCTTGGTTAGAGGCCCTGACCGGGCATGTGAACGCCGCGCGGCCGGCGATTCTGTGTGGGGACTTTAATATCTGTCCAGAGGCGATTGATTCCTGGAACGAGGATCCCGCGTTGATCTTTCACACTGAGGCGGAGAGGAGTCGATTTCAGGCGTTGCTCGACCGCGGGTTGGCGGATATTTTTCGGCAGCGGTTCCCTGACGAGCAGAAGTTCTCGTGGTGGGATTATCGCGGCGGTGCGTTTCATCGGAAACAGGGCTTGAGGATTGACTTGATATTGGGGACAGCGGATGTTGCGGAAAGAGTGAGGTCGATCGAGATTGATCGGGAGTATCGCAAGAAGCAAGAAGGCCTGACGGCGTCGGACCATGCGCCGGTGATCGTGGATTTGGATGATTGAGATTGTTTGCGCCGTCTTGGCGGTTGGAGGGGTGGCGTTTTATGGGTTGGTTGCGGTTGCGGGGGTGAGGTTTTTCGGGAACCCGCTCCCTGGCGGTCGCGGCTCTGACGTCGTGATCTCGTTGTTGAAGCCGTTGGCGGGAGATGAGCCGGGGCTGGAGCCCAATTTGCGGTCGTGTTTTGAGCAGGATTACGAGGACTTTGAGGTCCTGTTTGGAGTGCGGGATGAGGTGGATACGGCGCGCCCTGTTGCTGCTCGACTGATTGGCGAATACGACAAGCCGGCTGAGCTGTTGATCACGGGAGAACCGCCCGCTGAGCGGTATCCCAATCCGAAGGTCTATCAGCTGATCGCTTTGGAGCGGCGAGCACGGGGTGAGATCCTGGTGATCAGTGACAGCGACATTCGCGCCGAACCAGGACTTGTGCGGGGGATTGCCAGGGACTTTGAAGACCCCAAGGTCGGGGTGGTGACCTACCCCTATCGGGCGGTCTCGGGCGGTGGAATTTGGTCGCTGAGCGAGGCGGTTGGGATGGATACGGAGTTCTGGGGCGGAGTCCTGGTCGCGCGGATGCTTTTCGCGATGGACTTCGCCGTGGGACCGACGATGGCCGTCCGCCAGTCATGCCTTAGGGAGATGGGAGGTTTTGAGGCTTTCCGGGAGTATGCGGCCGAGGACTTTGAGATCGGGAGGCAGGCGCGCCAGAAGGGCTGGAAGGTCGAGCTATCGGCGCACGTGGTGGATCATCACATCGGGTCGCAGCGTTTTCTGGTGAACTTCGGGCACCGGGTGAGGTGGTATCGGCAGACCAGGAGGTCGAGGCCGGCAGGGTATGTCGGGCAGGTGTTTACCTACCCCGTGCCGTTTGCGCTGGCGCTGGTAGCGATGAACCCAAGTTGGGCGCCCCTGCTGGGAGGCGTCGTGATTGCAAGGTTGGTAGCGGCTGCGGCGGTGATCAAGGCGCTGGGCGCTGCATGGGGCCTGGCTCGGTGGGCTTTGCTCCTGCCTCAGGACCTGGCGAGCTTTGTGGTTTGGTTGCTGGGTTTCTTTGGAAAGAGGCTCAATTGGCGAGGGCGGCCGTATGAGCTTACCTCGGATGGAAGGTTGAGGTTCCTGGGCTAGCGCGCGCGACTCATGGTCCTGGTAAGATCTTGGGGCCTATGGTCCAACAGAAGCCCCGCTGGCTTGAAGCGCTATTCCCTTGGGAGCAGAAATCGCTGGTCGTCAATGGCCGGCGGATGTCCTATATCGACGAGGGGCCGAGGGATGGCAAACCCGTCCTACTGCTATCGGGGAATCCGACTTGGGGGTTCCTCTATCGCGACTTCATCGGCCCCCTGACTAAGGCTGGATACCGTCCGATCGCGCCGGATTGGGTTGGCGC
This sequence comes from Bryobacterales bacterium, assembly GCA_965247515.1. GTDB lineage: Bacteria > Acidobacteriota > Terriglobia > Bryobacterales > UBA6623. Next base: position 7,025,293 of record OZ252029.1, read on the forward strand.
GGGGTATTCGGATCACCCGCGCGTCGATTCGGCCCTGACCTTCGCGCACCACATTGCCGACCTGGTTTCGCTGCTCGATCAGCTCGACCTGCGCGACTACACGGTCGTCGGGCAAGACTGGGGCGGTCCGCAAGGCGTCGGAGCGGCGTTGCAGCGGATTGAGCGGCTCGGCGCTCTGGTGTTGATGAACACCTGGCTCTTCACCGGGACCTTGAGCAAATTCCACCTTTCGCCCAAGCCCTGGACGACTTGGAGCGAGCCGCTGATTGGGCAGTACTTCATGAAGCGGGTAAAGGCGCTTTCCCATCACGGCCCCTCGGCGATTACGGCGAGGGGCTTGAGCGATGACGAGGCGCGGGGATATCACCACGTGTTCGATGAGCCGGAATCGGACGCCGTCGTTCTGACCTGGCCACGGACGATTCCGCGGCGTGAGGGCGACCGGGGTTGGCAAGATATGCGGATGATCGGAGAGCGAATCCCGGAGCTAGCGCAGACTCCGATTCGGTTGCTGTGGGCCCCGGGGGATAACGTCTTTCCACTCGAGTTTGGGCACAAGTTGAAGGAGATGTTTCCGCACGCGGAAGGGCCGACGGAGTTCGACAACGCGCGGCACTTCTTGCAGGATGACCGCGGGCCGGATCTGGCCGCGGCCATTGTGGAGTTCCTTGACCGGGCGGTGAAGAAATGAATTTTATTGACGTGAGCGAAGAAGAGTTGGCCCGGTTGCGGCCGGATCCGCTGCTGGTCGAACAAGAGTTGGACTTTCGTCCCGAAGTGGCCGAGGCAGTCGAGAAGGCGGTCGGATTTCGCGCGGGCCAGGTATTTTGGCGATCGTCGCACGATCATCTCTACTCGCTCGAGCTGGGGGATCTGGGGCGTGAACGGCCGTCGACCGCCACGGTCTTCGGGCACTGGGATCGCTACGAGCCGCGCCCGCCTGAGCATGAGATTGATGCGGACCTGCTTGACGTTTCGGCATGGGTTGCCGAGATTGCCGATGACCTCGACCCGGCGAACGTGATGAAGGTTGCGGGATTCGCCGGGGCGCCGGGCGGCTGGGCCGAGGGCTCGGTTTTACGGACTCCGGATGAGCGCTTCGCCAACTTGCCGGGATTCGACTACGAGCCCAAGTATGTCGAGATCGAAGGGCTGCGGGTCGCCTACGTCGAAGCAGGCGAGGGCGACCCGATTCTGATGCTCCACGGCGAACCCACTTGGGGATACCTCTACCGCAAGATGATTCCGCCGCTGCGAGGCGCTGGGAGAGTGGTTGTCCCGGACCTAGTGGGCTTTGGGAGGTCAGACAAGCCCACGGCGGTGAACGCCTACAGCTACCGCTCGCATGTGCGCTGGCTGCGAAAGTTCATCGAGGCGCTGGACCTGGGCAACATCACCCTAATCTGTCAGGACTGGGGCGGCCTACTTGGACTGCGCGTACTGGCCGACCACCCGGAGCGGTTCAAGCGGCTGGTGGCGATGAACACGGGGCTGTCAATCGGAGTCGCGGACGCCAAGAAGAGGGCCGCGTTTTCGTCGTGGAGGCGGTTTTCGCAGAAGGTGCGGGCGATGGACGTACCCCGCATGATGCGGAAGACGCTGGTCGACGGAGAGTCGTTCAGTGACGAGGAGCTGGCTGCGTATCAGGCCCCATTCCCTTCTCCTGAATACCAAACGGCCGCGCTGGTCTTCCCGCGCCTGGTGCCGAATCATCCACTCGCCCCGGGGGCCTACGAAAACAAGCTGGCGATTGAGGCGCTGGGCAAGCTCAAGCTCCCCGTCCTGCTGCCTTGGGGCGGCCAGGATCCGATCACGGCCCCGTCCCGCCCCGCGCTGATGAAGACCTTCCCGCACGCGGTGGCGCCCGAGCCGCTGCAGAACGCGGGCCATTTCATCCAAGAGGACGCCGGTGAGGAGCTGGCGCGAGAGCTCATACGGCCCTGGCTGGTTTCCTAAATGGCCGCCGAGGTCAGCAAGCGCAAGGCTTATTTCTGGCTGGGCTTCCTAACACTGCTCAACGTTCTGAACTTTGTCGACCGCCAGCTGATTCCTTCACTGGCGCCGAAGCTGATCGACGAGTTGGGCCTGACGAAAGCCGAAATCGGGCTGCTATACGGATTCGCCTTTGTCATCTTCTACACGATCATGGGGATGTTCTTGGGCACGGCGGCGGACCGCTTTCACCGGCCGAGGCTCATCGCGATGGGCGTGGGGCTGTGGAGTTTACTCACTGTGAACAGCCCAGCACCTAGGTAACACTTTTCCCCAACCACATAGGTAACAGTTTAAGGGTTGAACCAAGAGAAGGTTCTTTGCACGAAATCCTTCCCGGAAACGCTCGGGGGGCGCCGGGGGAGCGAGCCCGTAGGGCGAGCGGAGGAGGCGCCCCCCGAGCGTTTCCGCCGCAGTCGGTGCTCCCCCCTGCCCGGCCGCGGGCCCTCGAATAGGCTACGCTCGAGCCAGTCCAGCTCCAGCGGCCCAAACCAGACCGCCCAGCCGTGCTCATGCTCTTCCAGGCCCACCGTCTCGCCCGCCAAGGTCTCGCTGAGAAACAACTGACGCCCCAGCAACCCAATGTCGCCCTTGCTCTGCACTCGCCGCGGCAGCATCCGATCCGGATACTCCAGCTCCGGCAAGCGCTCCGGATACGGCCTCCACGACGGCTGATACACGCTCGCCGGCGTTGCCATCGCTAGCGACTCGTGCGGACGCTCCTGGTTGTAGATCTGCCGAAAACGATCGAAGGCCCGCTGTTGCGCTCGCAAGTTGCGCTCCGGCGGCGTCGCCGTCTCGGCCTTGAGCGTCCGATGCATGCGCTCATGACGCCCGTTTTGCTCAGGGTGTCCGGGGTCGATTCGCTGCAGTTGAATCCCGAGCCGGATCCACCACACGCTGAGCCGCGAAAGCCCCGCCAAGCCCGTCGAGGCGAACGGCGGACCGTTATCGGAAAGGATCCTCGTGGGCAGGCCGTACTCCCGGAAAGTCGCTTCCATCAGCGGCCGCACGTGCGCCGTGTCGCTGCGCGCGACCCTTTGACAACGCAACAGATAGCGGCTCGCCGTATCGGAAATCGTCAGCGGATCGCAGCGTTTGCCGTCGCCGGTGTCGAACCAACCCTTGAAATCGATCGCCCAAACTTGGTTGGGCGCCTTGGCGCTGGTGAGCTTACTGGAAGGCGTGGCGTGGCGCCGGCGCTTACCGGGGTGGGTGAGTCCGTGGCGTTTCAGCAGCGCCCCGATAGTGGAGTGCGCCGGCCAATTGATGTCAGGGTTGGTGCGCTCGAGTCGCGCTTTGAGCTTGTCTTCGCCCCAAGTGGGATAGCGCGCCCGCAAGGCCAGGATCTCTCGCTCGATCTCGGCGGGAAAGGCTTGCGCTTGCCGTTTGGGCGCTTTGGATTGATCGGCCAATCCGGCGACGCCTTGTTGGGCGTAGCGATCGAGCCATTTGTAGCCGGTCTTGCGGCTGACGCCGAAGCGCCGACAGACGGCGGCCATGGCATCCTCCCGGGTTAGAACCTCTTGAACGAATCGCAATCTTTCGTCTTGCACACGGGTCTCCTTCCATCCCAAAACAAAAGTCCTCCTTTTGTTCTAGGATGCCAATGTGTTACCCATGTGATCGGGGAATTGTGTTACCTATCTGCCCGGGCTATACCACTGCTGCGTCCGGGGCGGCCCGCGGCTTTTGGCATTTAGCGATCGCGCGGGTCTTCGTAGGCGTCGGCGAGGCCACTTTGACGCCTACTTCGATGTCGATCTTGAGCGACGTTTTCTCGCCGAAGAAGCGCGGATTCGCCTCAGGGTTCTACTACGGCGGGGTCCCGCTGGGGGCGGGACTGAGCTTTATCGTAGCGGGGGCGATTGCGCCGGACTACGGATGGCGAGCTTGTTTCTACATCCTCGGTGTCGTCGGGTTGGTTTTTGTGCCGTTTCTGGCGTTGATGAAGAACCCCCAGCGCGGCGAGGCGGAGGCGCTCGAGGCCGGCAAGGAAAAACTGCCCGAAGCGGAGCGGCCGAGCTTTTGGGAGATCGTATTCACCCTTCGCAAGGGGATAGCAACGACGCCGGCGCTGGGGTACTCGGCGGCTCGATGATCAACTATACGTCGAGCTCGGGAATCCACGTGCTGACCTGGCTGGTGCAGGAACGGGGTTTTGAGTATCAGAAGGCAACCTACGCCAACGGGATCATTTACGCGATTGCCGGCTTTGCGGGGGTGGCTCTGGGCGGGTTCGTGAGTGATTGGTTCCACGCCCGCTGGGGCGGCGGAAGGCTCTGGTTCGTGGTGGTGAAGTCGTTCTTGTTCTTGCCGGCGGTCGCTGGGTTCTACACGCTGCCGGAAAGCAAGTTCTTCTACTTCTGCTGGTTCCTAAGCTCGCTTCAGAGTACGAGCTGGTACGGGCCGATCTTCGCGACAGTGCAAGATCTGGCGCCGGCAAAGATCCGAGCGACGATCGTGGGCTTCTTGCTGCTGAGCTTGAACATGGTGGGATCCGGGCCTGGGCCGTATATCACCGGGCTCATCGCGGACCGGACAACGATCTATCAGGGTCTACTATGGTCGATCCTGGTGGGGTATCTAGCGCTGATCCCGCTGACGATGGGAGCGCGGCGATATGCGCGGGACAAGGCGAGGGTCGAGGAATAGCCCCGAGACTCTTCACTTAAGGCTAGAAGTTGGGTTCGAGCCCGCCCGCAGAGCGTTTGGGCGGATGCTTGTTGCTCGAATGCGTCGCTAAGTGAAGGGTATTGGGGCAAAGTACGCCCAACCGCTTTCTGACGAGCGCTGAGCACCCGCCTGCTTTGCTATCACGTGCATTCTCTAAATTTAAACCACTGAAAACAAGTGTGTTATCAGTTTTCACCTTGCTGTAGCCGCGATCCTAGATCTTACCCTGGAACTGAGGAATTGGAACTACGCCCTTGGCGTGTCTCCGGGGAAAGGTTTTTACGAAATGCGCACATTGGAATTTACGACGGCCCGACTCGTCTTGGCCCTACTCTTGCTGTCGGTTGGGTCCGGCTGGGGGCAAACGCTTCAAAAGACCCAGATACAGGACACTCTGTTCAACGCGGACGGCAGCAAGGTAGAAGGCACGGTGATGATCACTTGGAAGTCATTCACCGCGGTCGACGGCAGCACCGTCGTCAACAGTACGGTTGACGTCCCCATCGTGCAGGGGCTGCTCTCGGTGGGGTTGACACCGAACGAAGGCGCTGTTCCGAGCGGCACGAGCTACCGCGCGAACTACACTCTCAACAATGGCCGGCGCTTTAGCGAGACCTGGATCGTGCCGATTAGCGGGTCGCCCGTCACGGTAAGCGACGTACGCGTGTCACTGCCCCCCACGATCGGGCAGACCATCTCTCAAGGCCAAGTCACCGGGCTCGTGGACGCTCTCGACCAAAAGGCGGGCCTGGACGAACCGAACGTCTTCACGGGACTCCAGACGATTCGCGAAAGCGTCTCGGGCGAGACGTTGCTTGGCCTACAGGAAGTCGGCGGGGGCGATGGCGTCTTCTTCCGCATTCCTCTGCTGAGCGCGAGTACGACCTACACGTTTCCTTCGGCTGACGGTCTGCCCAACCAACGCCTGACCACTGACGGCACGGGCAACCTCTTCTGGTCGAGCGGTGGAGCCGGGGCCGGGGCCGGCACGGCCTACGAAGTCATCCAAAGCGAGGGCGTGGGACTCACGCAGCGGAACGTCATGAACTTCTCGAACGGGTTCAGCGTCTTCGACAACCCGGGCCAGACGCGAACCGAAATCCAGCCGATGTTCGGCGCCTTCGCCAACACGATTGCCGAGGGCAACGACCCTCGCTTGTCCGACGATCGCAACCCGTTGGCGCATGCCTCGTCGCACTTCCTCGCTGCGTCCGATGCGATTGATCCTGTTCAGATGGGCGCTCTCAAGCGCACCAATGACACGATCGTGGGCATCTCGTTTACCGATCCGGTGCTTCGAGTGAAAGGCATGGAGGGACAGTCTGGAGTGAACCCTAAAAATGAGACATTGAAATTTGGGACGAATTTCAGCGAATGGAAAGGAGTCCAGGATGGAAAGTCTCAAGCCGCGCAAGCCGCGGGAGTTCACGGTGGAGTTCAAGGAAGCCGCCGCCAGGCGGCTCCTAGCCGGCCAGAGCGGCACAGCGCTAAGCCGCGAGTTGGACGTCAAGCGCAGCCTGCTGTACCGCTGGCGGGACGCCTATCGCCAGGAAGGCGTCAACGGCTTGAGCCGGCGGCGAGGCCGGCCGAAACCCGGCCGCTCGGCGCCGCCCAAGATCCCTCGCGATCCGCGCGACGAACGCATCGCAGAGCTCGAACGACTGCTCGGCAAACAAGCCGCAGAGCTCGATTTTTTCGGACAAGCCTTTCGCGCCTTGAACCTCGCAGCCCCGACCAACGACGCCGGTGGCGCGAGCGGATCTACTCCATCGTCGAGCAGATCAGCGCCAAAGGCTCGCTCAGCGTCGAACACGCCTGCGAGCTCGGACGCGTGAATCGCGCCGGGTTCTATCGCCGGCTCGCCGTGTCGTCGCCCGCCGAGTGCGACATGGAATTGCGTGACCGCATGCAGCGGATTTCGCTCGAGAATCGTCGTTACGGCTACCGCCGCGTGACGGCCGAGCTGCGCCGCCAAGGCTTCCTCGTCAATCACAAAAAGGTCCTGCGGATGATGCGTAAGGACAACTTGCTGGCGGTACTCAAGCGGCGCTTCGTGCTAACAACGGATTCGAACCACTTCTTACCTGTTTATCCGAATCTAGCGGCGCACCTGAATGTGGACGGCGTCGATCAGTTGTGGCAATCCGATATCACCTACATTCGCTTGCGCGAGGCGTTCGTCTACCTCGCCGTGGTGTTGGACGCCTACTCGCGACGCGTGGTCGGCTGGCGGCTGGGGACGACGCTCAAAGCTGAGCTGGCTGTAGGGGCGTTGCGCGATGCGCTCGAGCTCAGACGCCCTGCCGCGGGGTGGATGCATCATTCCGACCAAGGCGTACAGTACGCTTCGAGCGCCTATGTCGAGCTGCTGGAGCAGCACGGCGCGATCATCTCGATGAGCCAACCCCTACGACAACGCGCGGGCGGAGAGTTTCATGAAGACGTTGAAGGCGGAGGAGGTTTGGTTGCAGCGTTATCGCACGCTTGACGAGGCGCGCGCATCGATCGGCGAGTTCATTGATGAGATCTACAACCAACGCCGGCTGCATTCGGCGTTGGGATATCGTCCGCCGGCGGAGTTTGAAGCGCTGGCGCGGCCGGCGGCAACAGCAGCGAGGAATCCGAAGTATGAGTTTTGAGAGGCATAGGCAAATCTATCAATCCGATGGGCCCTGGGCGGGCAGGGAGACATCGCCGGCGTTGGAGAAGCCGGGAGCGACCTTGGCGGCCGCCCCCGGCGCTCATCGTCTTGATGAGTTTGCGGCCGGGTATTCCTTGGCGGGTTGCTCTCCAGCAGAGCCCGCTTCCGCTTCCCCGGCTAGGACCAGCGTGCGACGATACAGCGAAGAAGGCAAGCGTTTTGCGGTGAATGGTAACCTGTCCCGATTTCGACTGTCTCACGCTTGGGGTTCACTCCAAAACTGAAGCCTCCGCCGCCGGCCGCCCCGTTGAGGTCAAAGACGCGCACGCCAAATTCATTGAAGCCTTCCATATAGATAGTTCGGATTGAGGTGCCCGTGGCTGAACCAACCTCTATCGCACCGTAGGAAGATTCCGTCGTGAAGTTGAATATGTCAATATTCTGAATGTTGCTGTTGGGGGCAAGCCGAATCCCCCAGCCAGCATTCAAACCGCCCGACAGTCGACTATCTCGAATACTCTGCTGGTTATTGACTCCGGCAAGGGTGATGAGATGGAAATTCTTATTTGCGCCGCCGCTGAAAATTCTCGAGAACCTGGAACTGAAGCTGTTCGATTCAATCGCGAGGAAGGTGTTTCCGCCTCGATCCGTCTGCGCCCAGGGCGTCGTCGTGTGAGGAATCGGACTGCTTACGCTAAACGTATCGGGAGTCCCCCCAATCTTGCGCTCGATCAGGTGTAACTCTGGGCCCACACCCGCTGCGTAGTAGTCCTTGCTGAACTCCGGTTGTTGATTCAAGTTGTCGGCGATCACGCCCGATACGATCGTGGCGGAGGTCTGAGAATGGGTTGCCAGCGCGCCGCCACACGGGCCGCAAGAACTGCCCGTTCCGTTTGTCGCGACCAGTTCGAACGTCGTGTTGTCCAAAATGACAACCGTAAATGTTCCCGCCGCGCCCGCCGCGGCCGTCTCTGTCGTCGAATCGATATCGACTACGTGCCCATCAGAGAGCAAGTGGGCGCCGGTCGTGGACACCTTGATCGGAGAACCGCCGACGGAAGAGATCGAAGCAATCCCGACTGGCGGCCTTCCATCGATCGAAATCGAGGCGTAGGGAGCTTGGGCTCGAGATCCTCCGCCGGTCTGAGTAAGCGTGAACTGCTGCCCGACGAGTGCTTTAGCGGTGAACCTCACCGAACCGCTCCTTCCGCCGATGAAGCTGGGAGCTATTGGGTCAAACGCGCTATTGGACAAAAACCGGCCCTCAACGTCTTCGACCGCCGACTCGCTCGCCTTCACTCGTATGACGTTTTCGAGAAAATTCTCCGATCCGGAAGTCGTGATTCCAAAACGCCTCAGCTCAACGCCTCGAGCATCCACTGACGTGCCAAGCGCGAAAGTTGGCTCGACTTTCCAGACGAAGCCGCCCGCCACGCTGCCGGAGGAGCGCACCCCGTCGAGAGTAAAGCTGTTGGAGTCCACCGTGGTGACCGTCCAGAACTTGTTGACCTGAAACGACGCCGCCCCCGTCACCGAGTTGATCAGCACTCGATCTCCGGTCACAAAGCCATGATTGTCAGTCGTATCGACCTGCATGGGGTCCCCCGCCGAGATGCTGGAGATCGGGTGAACGACTCCTATCCAAGCGCCCGTTCCCGGGTTTGCGAACGCGCCGTTGGCGGCCGTACCGGTCAGCGTCACCTGATTGCCGCTTGCCGAAGCCAGTTGGAAAAAACCGTTGACGTTGGTGGCGCCTTCCACGCCGACGATCCGAACCCAGTCGTTCGTCGAGAAGCCGTGGTTGGCAAACGTAGTAACGGTGGCCGGATTGGTCTGCGATACCGTGTTGATGACAAATTGGCCCGCGACAGCGTTGCAATTGACCTGAATCGTCGTTGACTGCCGGTTCCTCCCCATGAGCGTCACGCCTGTCGGGATCTCCGCCGGACACGACGTCAGGCGGTAGTCTCCCGGGACTAAGACGACTACCTTGGCGCCTTCATGCACCGCTTTCGCCCAAGGGTTGCCGCTAGCAAATATCCAGGGGTCAGCCGAGGTGCCTGCGCCCGAGGTCGCATGGGTGTGAGCGTAGGCAAGGTTGGGCCGGTCGAGCTCAATGTTCGCCTCGGCCGTCGGTGATTCGGTCACCCCGAAGTCGCGCCCAAAGTCCAAAACCCCTGCCGTGCTTACGGAGGAGTCCTGGCTCTCAACCGCCAGTTGACCGCCGGCGCCGCCATCACCAACAACCTCCCATACCGAACCGGTCCAGATCAGCAGATTACGGAACGACCCGCCTCCGGTAGCACACGTGGACGACGATTCGCAATCAGTCGCGATTGCCAGGTCATCCACCGCCGGAGAACCCGGCAGCGTCGCCACCGTCGCCGATGGGATCTGCTTCACCCCAGACGGCAGAGCCGCGGACGGCAGTGTCCCGCGCGACTGCTGGGACAGGTTTACCTGCGTCTGCGCGAAGACGATAAAGGGAACGAATAACAGAGCCAACAACCTCATTCGAAATGTCTCCAGTCTCGGACCGCCGCGTACAACCGTTAACGAACGCCTCGCAGCTAGCCCTTTGCCCTCACTATAGGCCCGGCGCCTAGAGGTAGCGCCCATCCAGAAGCCGGCGATGGAAGACCGAGAGGACGCCGTCATCGCTCGTACAGCCGAACCTTTACACGCCGTCTCTATATAGAAAGTAGGGTTTCCGCCCCGCGACAACCCGAACGCCAGGCTCACGTTCGAGTCCTAGCAGCCCGTGGTGGAAGTCGCACTGTGAAACAAGAGGTGATAAACTTGTTTTATGGCAATGGGACGGCGTAAGCGACGCGAGCGGCAGAAAGACCTATGGGTCGCCACCTCGGAGTTGCCCAAGAGCGCTGGGCATCCGTTTTATCTGCGGCTCAGCGAGTTATTTGACGAGCACGAGTTCGACGCCTTCGTCGAAGGCCAGTGCGAGCAGTTCTACGCGCCGAGCTTGGGACGGCCGTCGCTCACGCCGGGCATCTATTTCCGCAGTTTGCTGATCGGGTATTTCGAAGGCATCGACTCGGAGCGCGGCGTCGCTTGGCGCCTTGGCGACTCACTTTCGCTGCGGCGATTCCTGGCGATCGAACTCGATGAACAAGCGCCGGATCATTCGACGATCTCGCGCACGCGGCGGCTGATCGACCTCGAAACGCATCGCGCGGTGTTCACCTGGGCGCTGCAGCTGCTGGCCCGCGAAGGCCTGTTGTCCGGCGGAACGATCGGGGTCGACGCGACGACGCTGGAAGCCAACGCGGCGATGCGCTCGCTGGTGCGTTGCGACTCCGGCGAGGGCTACGAAGAGTATTTAAGACGTCTAGCTCTGGAATCGGGAATCGAGACGCCGACGCGCGAGCAGTTGGCCAAGATCGACAAGAAACGTAAGAAGAAGGCCTGCAACAAGGATTGGAAGCATCCCTACGATCCCGACGCCAAGGTCACGAAGATGAAAGACGGCCGTACGCACTTGGCGCACAAGGCCGAGCACGCGGTGGATTTGCAGACGGGCGCGGTGGTGGCGGTCACGCTGCAAGCGGCCGACGAAGGCGATACCACGACGATTGAAGAAACGCTGGTCGAGGCGGCCGAGCAGTTGGAAGCGGCGGCGGAAGAAGCCGCTGGCGCGGTCGACGAGCTGAGCGAAGTGGTCGCGGACAAGGGCTATCATTCGAACCGAGTGCTGACGGATTTTGCCGAGCTGGACGTACGCAGTTACGTGAGCGAGCCGCAGCGAGGGCGACGCAAATGGGGCGGCCGAACGCGGCAACGCGACGCGGTGTACTCCAATCGGCGGCGGATCAAAGGCAAGCGCGGCAAGCGTCTGATGAAGTTGCGAGCGGAGAAGGTTGAGCGCAGTTTCGCGCACTGTTACGAGACGGGCGGGATGCGGCGATTGCACTTGAAAGGCCGAGAAAATGTTTTAAAGAGGCTGCTGATTCACGTGGGCGCGTTCAATTTATCGATCGCGATGAGGGGCAAACTGGGCGCGGGGACGCCGCGCGGGCTGGCGGACGCGAGGAAAAGGACAAAAGTGTCGGTTTTGGGGCTTGTATTGGCGTCTTGGGCGGCCTTGGGGCGGTTGTGCGGGGCCCTGGGGGCGGTTTTCAGGAGATTCCCGGCGAAGGTGCGAGATTCAGCCGGCGCGCCGCTGGCCACGCCGATGCTTCTCGCGGCCTGAAACGGGGTGTTTTGCCACGGGCTGCTAGGAGCCCTTCTCGAGATCCCTCCGAATTACTTCAAAACTGTGTGATATGGCCCGGGACAGTCCCATCCAGCGCCGCGCTTCGACCCGGAAGCCGGCCATGCGCCCCTGCCTCCGAATGTGTACAATCAGTGTCTTTGGAGGGAGTTTCATGCCGCGTGATCCTCAAGGGGTGAAGTTTGTCCTCACCGCCCCCGACACTGAAAGTACCGAGCAGCAGTTCAGCCCGTGGAAGCAGATGGTCTACGCCTCCGCTCCGGCGCGTTACGTTCCGCGCTTCACGTACAAGAAAAACCTCGCCCACGAGTGGAATGAGGACGGTACAGCCAAGGTCATGCCCTATGGAGTCCGCGTCACCGAAGAAATTCTGCGACGTGAGTACGGCTACGACAATGTCGCGGTGTGTTATCCAGACGACCTAGACAAGTTCGTCGGCCCAAACACCGTAGCCGTCGGCGTCGGCGCCCACAATCCCGTCGGAACCGCGTTTTCCACAGGCGTCTACTCCAGCATTTTCGGCTCCACGGCCCGCCCCATCAATGCCGCCGAGAGCGAAAGAATCTATCTCCACCCGGCGATTAAGCGGCATCGCCCAAAAGTTATCGTCGGCGGCGCGGGCGCCTGGCAGCTCGAGGCGACCGGCTACCAGGCCAAACTCGGAATCGACACCGTAGTCAAGGGTCGCGCCGAAAGCGTCACTCTCGAGCTCTTCCAGAAAGCAGCCGCTGGGGAAACCCTGCTGACAGTGGTGGACGCGCCGGAACCCACGATCGAGCAGCTGGTCACCCCACCCAAGCGGTCCACTTACGGCATCGTCGAAATGAACCGCGGCTGCGGACGCCAATGCGCCTTCTGCTCGCCAACCCTCGAGACTCGCATCTCGCTCCCCCAGGAGCAGGTGATGGAAGCCGTTCGGGCCAATACCCGCGACGGCGGACGCATCATCTTTCCCGTTTCCGAGGATGTCTTCATCTACGGCGCCGCCGCCCCGTTCTACGTCCCGAACCCACACGCGATCGTCAACTTCTACGAATCGATCGCCAACGAGCCTGGGGTCGACTATCTGCCTCTCTCGCACGCGACGATCGCGCCGGCCGTCGTGAACCCCCACTTGATCAAGGAAATGTCGCGGATCCTGCTCCCCAAGAGCGCCCTACAGAACCGCAACTCGTCCCACGCCGACAAGCGCTTCCTGGCGCCGCTGATCGGCATCGAGACCGGTTCGCCCCGCCTGGCCAAGCTCACCATGTCCGGCAAGTCCTTGCCCTTCAACATCAACGACTGGCAAGAGATCGTGGTCGAAGGCACCAACATCCTCAACGACAACAACTGGTTCCCGGTCTACACCTTCATCATCGGCCTGCCCGAGGAAACCGACGACGACATGCGCCAATCGCTCGATCTGCTGCATCGTTTGAAGCGCAACAACGTACTCTACGTCCCCTCGATCTTCACGCCGCTCGCCGACACCCGCATGAAAGACGGCAAGCCGCTCAAGGCCCGCGAGCTTTCCAAGCTCCAGTGGGAATTCATCATGACGGCCTGGAAGCAGAGCAGCGATTTCGGCGAGATGAGCGATCGTTCACGCTCCTACTTCCGCGCCGGCACGAAGGCGTTCTACCACCTGCGCGGCAAGTATCTTCACGGCGCCGATTTCCGTTGGCCAGCCATGCGCTTTGCCGGCGTCCCGGAATCGGACAAGAATATGCGCGACAACCTCTACCTGAATTGGGACAACGACCCCGATCCAGCAACGAAGCAGCCGCGCCTCATCCCCAAGCATCGCAAGCAGTCGCTCGAAGAAGTCGCCAAGCTCAACGACACCCAGCCATTTAACATCTACGGCACGAGCCGCGACAAAGAGGCCGACGCCGTCTCGGCCGACACCAGCCCCTTCAAGATTCTTTCCTCCTTCGGCCAAAACGGCACAAACGGCGCCACCGCGCCAGCGGTGGAACAAGTCGAAGAAGCCGTCGCCGGCGACTGACCGGACCGTAAGGGCGCGACATGTCGTGCCCTTTTCGTTTGCGCCCCGTGGTATCTTACGCACACCCCTGAGGTTGTTAGGGGCCTAGCGCGTGGCCGACCCCACAGGCGATGTAACTCTTCTGCTGCGCCAGCTGAGCGCGGGCGCAAGAGAGGTCGACGCCGAGCTTTTCCGTATTGTCTATCAAGAGCTCCGCCGCCTCGCCGGCCACTACATGCGCTCCGAACTCCAGGGGCATACCCTGCAACCGACCGCCCTAGTGCACGAAGCGTATGCCGCGATCGTGGGCGGCCAGTCGCTCGAGATCAAAGATCGGGCGCATTTCATGGCCCTTGCCTCCCGCGCGATGCGCCGCGTGCTCGTTGATCACGCCCGCGCTCGCGCGTCGCAGAAGCGCGATCATCAAAAGGTCGCCCTCCACGGAATCGAGCCGGGCGAGCCCTCCAAGATCGTCGAGATCCTCGCCGTAAACGAAGCGCTTGACGAATTGAGCGCCGACGAGCCCCTACAGGCGCGGATCGTCGAGTTGCGCTATTTCGGCGGAATGAGCGTCGAAGAAACCGCCGCGGCGCTCCAAATCTCGGCCCGTAGCGTCAAGCGCAAGTGGAGCGTAGCCCGCTTGTGGTTGTATGATCGACTTGCCGGGACCTCGCCGTGACCGCCGACCCCAAAGAGCTGGTTGAGCGCCTATTCGGGGAAGCGCTCGATCTGCCCGCGGCCGAACGAAAAGCCTTCGTCGCCTCCGCAACCTCAAACAGCGAGGTCGCCGCCCGCGTCTTCGCCCTGCTCGAACAAGATGCCCGCCGGGGCGGCTTCATGCAAACCCCCGCGCCCGCCGCTGCCGGCCCCACCGAATCCCCCCACGTATTCAAGCCAGGCGCCGTAGTCGCCCAGCGTTACCGCATCGAGCGCCGCCTGAGCGCCGGCGGAATGGGCGAAGTCTACCAGGCCTACGACACCAAGCTCGAGCGCAAAATCGCCCTCAAAACAATCCTCCCCCGCATCGCCGCCAACGCCCAGGCAATGAGCCGCTTTCGCCATGAAGTCGCCCTCGCCACCGAAGTCACCCACCCGAACGTCTGCCGCGTCTTCGACCTAGGCGAACACCGTGACGACGAAACGGCCGAGCCCGTCGCCTTCCTCACCATGCAGCTGCTCGAGGGCGAATCCCTCGCCGAGCGCCTAAAGAAGTCCGGAAAACTCGACCCCTCCGAAGCCCTCCCCCTCATCCGCCAAATGGCCGAAGCCCTCGGCGCGGCCCACCGCGTCGGCGTGATCCACCGCGACTTCAAACCCTCGAACGTGATGCTCACCCCCGACGTCGCAGGCGGCGAACGCGCCGTCGTCACCGACTTCGGCCTCGCCCGCAACATCGACAACGAAGACCGCTCCTCCCTCACCCACACCGACCAAATCCTCGGAACCCCCAACTACATGGCCCCCGAGCAATGGACCGGCCAACCCGTCTCCGCCGCCACCGCCATCTACACCCTCGCCATCGTCATCCACGAAATGCTCACCGGCAGCCGCCCAGGCGACTCCGGAGCCGACTCGCTAGCCTCCAACCAGCGCCAAACTATCGACCGCTGCCTCGAACGCGACCCGCAGCTGCGGCCCAAGACGACAGCGGAAGTTCTGGCGGGTCTCGAGGGCGGTCACGCCTCCGCCCCGCCCCGCCTGCGGTGGATTTTCGCGTCAATTTTTGTTTTTTTGGCCCTGGTTTTGCTATTTCTACGCTTCCCTGGTCAAGACGGAATCGCAACTCCCGACGACGCCACGCGCGTAACCGTGCTACCATTCCGCGTCGGCGACGAAGAGCTGCGAGTTTTCGCAGACGGACTGATGGAAGCCGTAACTCAAAGATTGTCGCAATACGAAGGGATGGACGAGGCGCTGCTTGTTACCCCAGCCAGCGAAACCCGCCGCCAGAACGTCACGACCTCCGGCGACGCCAGAGCAAAGTTCGGCGCCACCCACGCCGTCGAAGCCACCCTCAACAGCGAAGGCGACCGCCTGCGCCTGGTGCTATCCGTCATCGACACCGCCACCCTGCAGTCCATCGAGCCGGTAATCGTCGAAGGCAGCCGAGGTAAGGCTCTTTCGCTCCAAGACGAATCGGTGTCGCGGCTGGCGAGCGCCCTCGATCTAGGAGTGCGGCCCGAATTTGCCAGTGAGCTGAACGCGCTCGATCCGGTCGAGCCCGCAGCGTACGAGTTCTACGTCCAAGGCCTAGGCTACCTCCAGCGCACCGACCGCCTAGAAGACATCGACAGCGCCATCAGCCTCTTCGAGCACGCCCTCGAGCTGCAGCCCGGATACACCCTAGCCCTAGCCGGCCTCGGCGAGGCCTACCTGAACAAATTCCTCCGGACCACCGACCCACAATGGCTCGACCGCGCCGAGGAATCCGCCGAAGCCGCCCTAGCGGCCAACGCCCAACTCCCTGAAGCCCACATCATCATGGGCCGCGTCCTGATCCAAACCGGACGCAGCGAAGAAGCCGTCCCCCAGTTCGAACAAGCCCTGGCAATCTCGCCGCGCAACGGAATGGCCTTCGAAGGCCTAGCCGACGCCTACGCCAAGCTCGGAAGAATCGAAGAAGCCGAAGCCGCCTACCGCAGCATGCTCTCCCGCCGCCGCAGCGACTGGCGAGCCTACCACCGAATCGCGCTGTTCTATCAGCGCCAGGGCGATCTGCCAAAAGCGATCAAAGAATACGAGCACGTGATCGCGCTTACGCCCGACAACGCCATGGCGTACTCGAATCTCGGCGGCTTCTACTACAAGGCAGGGCGGTTCGATGAAGCCCGCGCCATGTTGGAGAAGTCGCGCGACATCAGACCGACGCGGGGTGCCCTGACTAACCTAGCGCAAATGCATATGGATGCTGAGGAATACGACAAAGCCGTCGAGACTTATTCTCAGGTCACCCAGCTCGATCCGAAAGACTACCGAGCCTGGAGGAATGTGGGAGTGGCATACGGCAGAGTCGGTTTGGAACGTGAAGCTGCCGACGCGCGCCGGAAGAGTATAGGGCTCGCGGAGGAGTTGATAACCCGTAGCCCCCAGGATTTCGAGGCTTTGGCAAACTTAGCTCACGAGTACGCTGACGACGGCCAGCAAGAGAAGGCGCTCGATTTGGTCGGCCGAGCCGAGGCGCTCGCCGCGGGAGATCCAAATACTTGGGTAGTTATCGCACAGGTCTATGTCGAGCTCGGAGACTCTAGGCGAGTTAAGGAGTGTCTGAAGAGGGCGTTAGACTTAGGCTACAGTCTCGACCTACTCAGAAAGAACAAGGGCCTAAAGCCTTTCCTAGAGGAGTGGATTCAGTAATCGAAACAGACAAGACTGGAGGACATCAAAATGAGTACACCACACGAAGATTCTTGTGGGGCTATCGCCCTTGTTCAAGGGGAAAAAGATGGAAAGGTTTGCTACGATCCGATTGCGGCGCCCCACTCTGATAACTTTAAGCACGAGTTGCACGGTGGAATCAGGAAGTGCGGAGCCCCTAAGATCCACATTGTTAGCTACATGGAGATGCTTGTGAAGGTAGTTATCAACGATGATGACCAGCAGTACAAGGTTTTCACAGGTAGCCAACGAGCGGCAGAAATCCGGCCAGGCCAAGTTAGAGACTTCGACATCGAGACGAGAGGGAACGGTCCTCGAAGGGAGGATGGTGGAGGCACAATTCGAAGGATCTACCGCACAGCCATACATGTCTACCGAAAGGACGACTCCGAGCAGTGGACCCTTATTCCGCACTGCCACGAGGAAAAAAAGGTCTCCTGTCAACTAGAAGCGGCCCAACCAAAACCCCTTGAGTACCACACGTCGATCTTGATCGAGTGCTAGGAGTTCGGAAGTTGGGAGTTGGAAGTTGGGAGTTCGGGGACAGCCCCCGAACTCCTAACTCTTTTAACATCAACGGAACATAGCCACCTCGCGACAGTGGTGCTTCGAGTCCGAAGGGGACATGCACCTTAGACTGGAGTGGAGTGAACCCCAAGCGTGAGACAGTCGAAATCGGGACAGGTTACCATTCACCGCAAAACGCTTGCCTTCTTCGCTGTATCGTCGCACGCTGGTCCTAGCCGGGGAAGCGGAAGCGGGCTCTGCTGGAGAGCAACCCGCCAAGGAATACCCGGCCGCAAACTCATCAAGACGATGAGCGCCGGGGGCGGCCGCCAAGGTCGCTCCCGGCTTCTCCAACGCCGGCGATGTCTCCCTGCCCGCCCAGGGCCCATCGGATTGATAGATTTGCCTATGCCTCTCAAAACTCATACTTCGGATTCCTCGCTGCTGTTGCCGCCGGCCGCGCCAGCGCTTCAAACTCCGCCGGCGGACGATATCCCAACGCCGAATGCAGCCGGCGTTGGTTGTAGATCTCATCAATGAACTCGCCGATCGATGCGCGCGCCTCGTCAAGCGTGCGATAACGCTGCAACCAAACCTCCTCCGCCTTCAACGTCTTCATGAAACTCTCCGCCCGCGCGTTGTCGTAGGGGTTGCCGCGGCGGCTCATCGAGATGATCGCGCCGTGCTGCTCCAGCAGCTCGACATAGGCGCTCGAAGCGTACTGTACGCCTTGGTCGGAATGATGCATCCACCCCGCGGCAGGGCGTCTGAGCTCGAGCGCATCGCGCAACGCCCCTACAGCCAGCTCAGCTTTGAGCGTCGTCCCCAGCCGCCAGCCGACCACGCGTCGCGAGTAGGCGTCCAACACCACGGCGAGGTAGACGAACGCCTCGCGCAAGCGAATGTAGGTGATATCGGATTGCCACAACTGATCGACGCCGTCCACATTCAGGTGCGCCGCTAGATTCGGATAAACAGGTAAGAAGTGGTTCGAATCCGTTGTTAGCACGAAGCGCCGCTTGAGTACCGCCAGCAAGTTGTCCTTACGCATCATCCGCAGGACCTTTTTGTGATTGACGAGGAAGCCTTGGCGGCGCAGCTCGGCCGTCACGCGGCGGTAGCCGTAACGACGATTCTCGAGCGAAATCCGCTGCATGCGGTCACGCAATTCCATGTCGCACTCGGCGGGCGACGACACGGCGAGCCGGCGATAGAACCCGGCGCGATTCACGCGTCCGAGCTCGCAGGCGTGTTCGACGCTGAGCGAGCCTTTGGCGCTGATCTGCTCGACGATGGAGTAGATCCGCTCGCGCCACCGGCGTCGTTGGTCGGGGCTGCGAGGTTCAAGGCGCGAAAGGCTTGTCCGAAAAAATCGAGCTCTGCGGCTTGTTTGCCGAGCAGTCGTTCGAGCTCTGCGATGCGTTCGTCGCGCGGATCGCGAGGGATCTTGGGCGGCGCCGAGCGGCCGGGTTTCGGCCGGCCTCGCCGCCGGCTCAAGCCGTTGACGCCTTCCTGGCGATAGGCGTCCCGCCAGCGGTACAGCAGGCTGCGCTTGACGTCCAACTCGCGGCTTAGCGCTGTGCCGCTCTGGCCGGCTAGGAGCCGCCTGGCGGCGGCTTCCTTGAACTCCACCGTGAACTCCCGCGGCTTGCGCGGCTCGAGACTTTCCATCCTGGACTCCTTTCCATTCGCTGAAATTCGTCCCAAATTTCAATGTCTCATTTTTAGGGTTCACTCCAGAGTGCGGGCGTTTCCTGAGACCACGAAAGAAGGGACAGAGGCAGAACCAACACGGATCTCGCGCAAAGGCGCAAAGTGGAAGAAAGCCGAGACTCCGAACCGCTGCGCTGACCGGCGGCGAGAACGACTACCAAGATTTTGGCTGGCCGCGAGGTTGCGAGGATCTTTCCTACTCGCCCCACTCTGACCACTTTTGGCGCCTGACCGAGTATCGCTACAAAGGCGACGCCAACAGCAAAAAATACAACCGCTTCGTCTTTTCGACCAAGCTGGGCGATTACTCATGAGCCCGGAACGCCAGTGACGGGTACGGAGCATGATGACCCCACGAACTCCGCACCCCATCACTTGCGTTCGGGGCTCACCATCGGGCTAGCTGGAAGTTCCGTAACTTCACTTCCGGCCACAGCGGACACCTCCGGCAGAATCGCTCCTCCTCCCGCCCGCCCCTGTCGCCGCCAACTAGCGGTCACAACCCATCAAATAACGCAAGTTGTTGATACGGCTGCCTTTAGAGACACCAGATCCCGCTAACCAGTCCGCCCCATGTTACGCTTCCCTTGGAGGCTCAGCGCGCACCCGCAAAACCGGCCGGCCACGTTGCTTGGCTTACACCCAACTCGCCACAAATGCCCGCAATCACCCGGATTCGACCGGATTTACCCGCACCACAGGGGGGGTGACGGGAGATTCGGGACCCGCGCATTCACCGGATGGCCCCTCGCCGCCCGATAGTATGAAATTGTCCAAACGAACCCAATCCCCACAAGGAAGAAATCCCCCAAGTCATTGATGCAATTACCCCTTACGCACAACCCCCAACACCGCCCACCCAGAAACGAACCTAATTCCCAGCGCCCCGGCCCGTCGACGCCTCGGGTAATATAACTACAACCGCAACTTTCCATGGCCGATCCTGTTTATACAGATGTGGGAGTGGACATCGCATTGGAACCTGATGCGCGGTTAATGCTTCAGGTCAGGGACGGCGACACCCAGAGCTTCGAGTTGCTGCTGGGAAAACATAGCCTCCCCGTCGTCAGTTATCTCAGCCGCATGGTGCAGAACCATGGGATTGCCGAAGAACTGGCCCAAGAGGTCTTCCTCAGGGTCTACAAGGCCCGCGCGAGCTACGAGCCGTCGGCCAAATTCACGACCTGGCTCTACCGTATCGCGACCCACCTCGCGCTGAATTCGATCCGAGACCGTAAACGAGAGAAGAATCAGCGCAGCCTCGACGAAGCGCCCGAAGAGGCGCAACAGCTGCAGGTAGCCGACCAACGCTCGAACCGTGAGCAGGAATTGCTCGCCCAGGTCCGGCTCGACGCAGTCCGAGAGGCGATCGCTTCGTTGCCCGAAAAACAGCGCGCGGCCGTGCTGATGCACAAGTACGAGGAGCTGGACTACGCCCAGATCGCCTCGGCGCTTGGGACCTCAGCCTCCGCCGTCAAGTCGTTACTGTTTCGGGCCTATGAAACTTTGCGTGGGAAGCTCAAGGGCCTCTCCCGCAATTACAAAACTCGTGCGAATTAGGAAGGCGTTATGACTCGCGAACAAGTGTTGGAAAGGATCCTCGATCCCAACGGCCCGCCCAACAACGCGGAGGAACGCCAGGCCTTCGACGCCTGGCTGGAACGAGACTCCGAGTTGAAACAGATGCACCAGGATCAGCAAGAGCTGTTCTCGGTGATGGGCGACTGGCAACCCGCCGAGCCGTCCATGGGGTTCGACCGCGGCGTCTACGACCGCATTGAAGCCTACGAAAGCCGGCGCAACTGGTTTGAGCGCTGGCTTGGACCCAGGCTCGCCGGCTTCCGGCCCGCCATGGCCGGCGCCGTCGCCATGCTGGTAGTCGGTGTGATGACCGTCGTCATGCAGCGCGACGAACCAGTGTTGACGCCAGAATCGTCAATCACATTGGTTTCGGCCGAGGTCTCAGCCGAAGATGAGCAGTACCTGCGCGAGATCGACCTCGCACTCGACGACATCGAGATGTTGGCCGACTTCGAAGCGTTTCCGCTCAACGAGGCCTCTCAAGGACGGTCCTAACTCATGCCGCGGCAAGTCGCATTGCCGCTTCTGCTCGGCGCCGGACTCCTGGTCCTCGGCGGCGTGGCCGAAGTTGCGTCCGCACAGATCGGCCGGGCGGTCAAGAAAGCAACGCGTCGGTCAGCGCCCCGCGCCCAACAACCTCGCGGCAAGACCCAGGGAATCCTTCCCGGCGCCCCGCGCGGCAACGCTGGCGCTGCCGGCGGCGGCGTCAACCTCATGATCGAGCGGTTGGTGTTAATGCCGACCAGCGAACGCGGCAAATTCCTGCAAAGCGACCGCCGCTTCAAACGCCTTCCGAAGCGGCAGCAGCAACGCATCCGGCAGCGCCTGAAGCAGATCGACGCGATGCCCGCTCCGCAGCGCGAGGCGCTGATGCGGCGATACCGCTACTTCTCGAGCCTCCCGCCAGCCGACCAACGCCAAGCTCGTCAAGACTACGCCGCGTGGGGACGGCTCTCGCGAGAACGCCGGGCGGAGCTCAGCCGCGAAGCCCGCCAGCTCTACCGCGCTTCCCCGCAACGTCGCCAAGCGCGCATCGACTCGGCAGGTTTCGTCACCGGCTACAGCCCATCCGAACGCAGGATGATCGAGCTCCTCGTCGGCGTCCGCAGCGCCGAACCGTAGGGGCGAGGCATGCCTCGTCCGCGCTCGCTGCTAGTCCACGGCTAGTCCTTCTCGCGCCCCGCTTTCGCTGCGGCGCGCTCGTTGAGCAAGACGAGATCCCTGCCCCAGATCAGGTGCTCCTTCATCTGTCGTCGAGCCTCCTCGGCGTCTCGCTCCTCGATCGCCTCAAGAATCCTTCTGTGCGACGCCGCCATTTCGTGTCGATCCGAAAGCTTCGAAGTCCAACCGAGGCTCTCCGCCAACGATTTTTGGAAACTCCGAAACACCGACTCGCACACCCGATTGCCGGCCGCCTGCGCGATAGCGGCATGGAACTCCGCATCGGGCTTGCGATACGCCCGCGGATCTTCGACCGAATCCTCCATCTTCTCCGCCGCCGCCCGAATCGCGCCGATGTCCTGCCGATCCGCGCGCTCCGCCGCCAGCGCCGCCAACTCAGGCTCCAAAATCAGCCGTGTCTCATACAACTCGTGGTAGGAGATCTCATCCATCAAGCACAGGAATTCGACAGGCTCACTCAGCACCGCGACCGAGTCCTCGCTCAGGTAGGTGCCGTCACCCACTCGCTGCTGGATAACCCCCATAATTTGGAGCACCTTCAGCGCCTGCCGCAGCGAACCCCGGCTCACCCCGAACCTCACCGCCAACTCGCGCTCGGACGGAAGCCTCGAGTTCGGCTCCAGCGCGCGCGTCCCAATCATGCTCTTGAACTCACGAATGAGCTTCTTGGTGATGTCCTCGTTTCGCGTTTCCGGCAATCCGGGCCCCCCGAACCAACATGCACTGCGCCTGAAAATCCACGCCACAGCGGTATGGCCTAGTAGGTCTATTGGTTATACCACTGAGCCCGGCGCCGGTGGGGCCGATCTCGGCCGTCCGGACGACGAATCGCCATCAACCGCTTGGCTGCCCGCCATGCAACAACAAGATCAGCCCGGAATCTGAAGACTCCGTGATCGGGGCCGGCGGCGGCACGCACGACCGATCGCACCGACTGCCCGCGCACGGCAATGCCAGACCGTCGCATCGACTCGCCCAGCCTTCAGCCCCAACGGCGCATTGTCAGGACCGGGAACGGGCTATAATCCCGTCGGGACCCGAGCGTCCCGAGGAGCAAATCGTGATGCGAACCCGCCTTTTCCGCGCTGTGTTGCTGCCGGCTTTCTCATTGGCGGCGTCTCTCGCCTATGAACCCGCGAAGACCGAAGCCTTGATGGCCAGCTCAGCTGGACATCTGCTCGATTCGCTTGATCGCATGCAGCGTATGGGCACGGTGTTCAAGTTCGACTCTCCGGAGCGAACCCGCTGGCATTTCTTCCCTGAAACCGGGTTCCACGACGAGTACGGCTACGTTCGCAACGGCATCACGTTCGACAAGATGAACCCCAAGCAGCGCCACTTCGCATACGGTCTGATGAGCTCGGGCCTTGGGCGCGCGGGGTTCGGCAAAGCGATGGACGTGATGGCGCTGGAGGAAATCGTTCGGGTGATCGAAGACGATCAGACCGGCTATCGGGACGCCAATAGCTTTCACTTCAGCGTATTCGGCGAGCCGTCGCTGACCGGCGATTGGGCCTGGCGGGTGGAGGGACATCACCTTTCGTTGCACTACCTCATCAAGAACGGCGAGCTGGTTTCGGCGAGTCCGACGTTTTTCGGGGCGAACCCGCACGAGGCGCCGCAGGGCCCGCACAAGGGATTTCGGGCGCTCGCCCGCGAGGAAGATTTGGCTCGAGCGCTGATCACTTCGCTGGACGGCGCGTCGCAGAAGAAAGCGATTTTCGACAAGGCGGCGCCGAACGACATTCTGACGATGGCCGACGAGCGCGTGAAGCTCGACGGCAGCCCTCAGGGTCTCGCGGCTTCGGAGATGAGCGATAAGAACTACGAACAACTCCTGGGGCTGATCGCCGAGTACGCCGGAAACATGCCGCCCGAGGTGGCCGCCCGCCGGATGAAAGCGGCTCGCGAGACGCCGCGCGAGAAGTTGTTTTTCGGCTGGGCGGGCGATATCGACCGTCCCGCGCCGAAGCCGCTGAAGATCGGCAGCAAGACGACGGAGAACTACCATAGCGCGGGGAACTACTACCGCATCCAGTCGCCGACCTTCTTGATCGAGTACGCCAATACCCAGAATCAGAGCAACCATAGTCATTCGGTCTGGCGGGAATTCGATGGGGACTTTGGGTTTGACGTGTTGGCCGCTCACTACGGCAGCTACGGCCATCAGCGGGGCGAAGCCCGAGAAGCTGACTAGCGTTCCGATTGACGGCCGCCCGAGCCCCCGGCTCGGGGCACAATCGGAGGACGGTCCGCCAATCCAGTCGTTAATCCAACGAGGGAAACCCTGCTACACACGGTACTTGCCCAGTGCGTCGTCGTCGAGCGTGACGCCTAATCCGGGGCCGTCCGGGACGGTGTAGTAGCCGTCCTTCATCGGCATCTCTTCGGCCATCAGATCGTCCTCGAGCGAGTCGAGCAGACTGACGCTGAACTCGACTCCCGGCAGAGCCGCGGCTTGATGCGCTTGGAAGACGTGGTTCACTCCCGGCCAGGTGCTGTGGTTCACCCACAGCGGGATTCCCGTGACCTCGGCCATTAGGGCGTCGCGAAGGAAAGCCCGGCCCAGCTGAGGCTTCTGGTAGACCAGCGCTTGTAGCAGCCCTTCGCGGATGAAAGGCATCGGGTCGGCGGGAAAGTGTTCGGCGACGCGCATGGGCACTTTCCCTTTGAGCTCGCGGTAGCCGTCGAGATACACCCTCTTGAAGGGCGACTCGATCGCGAAGTAGTGCGGGAATTCGCCCAACTTTTCGGCGATGTGGATGGTGCGGCCGACCGAACCCCACCAGGCGTTGGCGTCGGGCCAGACGCGGTAGTCGGTCGGTACGGCGCTGGTGATCGCGGCGGCCTGCTCGACCGGATCCTGCCACGGACGCGCCTTGACCTTGTTCACGCGAAATCCCGCGTCGAAGGCTCGTTTGGCTTCAGACGCCATCACGTCGGGGGGATAGCACTGGCTCCAATAGGCCCGGGTACAGAGTTTGCCGGGTCGCTCGGAAAACAACCGGGAGACGGGGAGCCCCGAGCCTTGCCCGATGATGTCGTACACGGCAACCAACACGCCGCCGATCGAATCGCTCAGCAGATAGTCCCAGGGCGACTTGCCGATCATCGAGTCCAGCACGGCTTTCGAGCGGTCTAGGTTGAGCGCCCCGACTCCCCCGAGGGACGCGTCGGCGACGCCAACCAGACCCTCATCGGTAAATAGTCGGATCATCGCCGCCGAATAGTGCGTCTGGCGGCGTCCCTGAAGAAAGAAACTGCGCATCCAAGGCTCGCGGATGCGCTCGGCGGCCGGCACGCTGACGGGATAGATCTCGTAGCGCGAGAAGCGCATGTTGGCTACTTCTTTCGGGGCGGCCCAGGCTGCGCCGCGAAGCGCGGCGGCGACGGTTGAGACTCCCGCGAAACGCTGTAGCAACTGGCGGCGTGTCGTCCGTGAATGCATAGTCGGGACTCCTGTGGGAACTTTGTCCTAGCGCCAAACATTCTACCGCCGGATCAGTCGGTTGCCCGCGGTTACGAGAGTATTGTTGGGACTGGAGAAGTTTTTTGGACCCGTGGGGGCGAGAACCGGCAAGAATCGGCAAACTGCTCCGGCTTAGGGACTCAGGCAGGTCCCCAATTCCAGCTTAAGGGACGACAACGACCTTTGGATCCGGAGGAGGCCGTAAGTCATTGAAGGTAAAGGTCAAACTTACGGTGTAATCGCGTGATGGGCATGCGGCCGGGTTGACTAAGCGTTCTTGTTTGCCCGTCGCAGCCTTTCACACACACTGGTGGGCACGTCGCATAAGCTTCATGTTTTCAGCGAACGCACGATGTCGAGGTGACGCTCCAGGGCGACGGGACGCTTGGGGTTCAGCAGCGTGCAGTCGCCTTCCCGTGCGGGCCGAACGCACCGAGTATTCGCGACTTGTCCACGAGCGCTGAGAGTCAAGTATGTCGCAGGCGGTGATAGGCGGCGACCGGGGCCTGATCGCCGCGAGCGTCGAAGTGAGCGCCGACATACTCGGCGCCGGAACGACGTTTCCGGGGTCGGATCAGTTCATCACGATGCCGTGGGCTACGGTTCGCAGCGCGAACGCGTCGTCCAAGCCCATCAACGGCGCCGCGAGCACATTGAAGGTGTAGTCCACCTGGACCTCGACTTTGCTGCCCGGCGTCTTGGCGGGGTCCTCCCAAACGGTGGCGACGCTGATCAAGCTTTCATCCAGACCCAACGCCGCGTCTTTCACCAAAGTGGTAATGTCGGCGTCGGGCACGGGGCTGGCCTTGCCGTGCACCGACGCATATCGAGCCGCCTGCCTGGCGGCATGGCTCAGCGTGGCGAAAGACCATGCCGCTCGCCCCGCTTCGATGACGCCGATCAGCATCGCGAGGAAGAGCATGAAGGATAAGGCGAACTCCACAGCCGTGGCGCCACGCCGGCCGTCTTTGCGATTATTCCGCATGGCTAACGGACTCTCATCCAGACGCGCCTGTCGACCGCCGTGCTGGTGGGCGTCAGATGGAAAGGCGCATAGGGCTGCAACGTGCTGCTGGCGGTGACTCGGACGTAGGCTCGTGGAGTCCCGTACCCGCCGGCGCAATTCGTCTGGAGCAGGTCAACGCATGAAGCAAGCGGCGGTTGCCCCGGGCAGGCGCAGTACTGCTCCGCGGTGGCTGTCAGACCGCTGACGCCGGCGTCGTCCGACTCGGCCCGCGATTCCATCGCCGCCATGTTGCCGGCCGCTTCCCCGCTCATCGAGCCCGAGAGCGCTCCGGTGCTCGCTGCGTTCGTGACTGTTAACGCCTGAAAGAACAGGCGGCCGAAGTCCGCGATGCCGACAAACAGCGTCATCAGGAGAAGAAAGACCAGCGACAACTCCACCGCCGTGCTGCCGCGCCTCGAGTCGGTTTGGATTCTTTTTCGTTTGCGCATGTTGTGTACTCCACCAGACCTGTTGCGCCACCTCACTCCACGATCGCTACCGCCAGGGCGGTGTTGGTGCGGCCGGAGCCATTGAGGCCGCTGATGTCGAGATTGGGATTGCCCATGATCTCGATGTGATCTCCAATAACCATCGCGTATGTCGCGTTCGCATCCTCGTTCCCGCTGAAGGTGATTTTGCCTGACGGCGCGTAGATGACACCTTCCAAAATCGAGCTGGAGGCGCCGGTCATAACGAGGTCATGTAGATTGTCGTTGGGCACACTTCGACTGTTGAACATCGCGATGTTCTCGTATGTCCCGCTCGTCGGCGCGGAAAGGTTAACGACAGAGTTCCCAGTGATCGAGATGACTTTATGATCATGCCGGCGGCGGTGTTATAGAGTGTGACTCCGGTCCCTGTCAACGAGCCGCTGGTCTGCACATAACCGTCAACAATATACGTGCCAGGCAACATTTTGACGTGAGTGCCAGCGGGGTGCGTCTTGATTCCGCCAATGTATCGTCCCGGTTGAAGGACTTGGTTGCCTGGTGGCAGGGTCAACATCCGATTGCTTCGAACCGGCGCGGTCGCCAGGTCGGGCTCCGCCAGGTACTTGTAGGGGTCTAGTTCCGCGATGGCCTGGCCAGCCGGCATGGGACTCAGGCACAGGCTGCCATTGTTGATGTAGCCGGCGTCGTTGACATAGCCGATCGAGGACGCCGTTACACAGGCGCCGGAGCCGTTCTGAGTGATCGAAGCCGCGCTGTTCGAGTTGACCATCACGCGGCAGTTCGCATTCAACTGCGCGCCGCCGGAAATTGTCAGGGCTCCGTTCATGGTCGGATTCAAGGCCAATACGCACGGCGGATCGCCGGCCGGCACGACGCCCGCCACGGCCCGGGCGCTCACTGTCGAGCTCGTGACGCCGAACATGCGCATGAACGTCGCGGGCACCTGCTTGGAGATGATCACCTCGACGAAATTGTTGTTGTATACGCCGATCGGGTTGGGCGGGTTGTTGACCGTTACCGTAATGTCGGCATCCGCATTATCGAAGCCGTTGAGCGCGGTGTCGTCTTTCGCCGCACTGTCCACCCAAGTGTCTTTACCATTCAGAACCTCGTGGGCCCCGGCCTTGGCCGCCGCATCGGCGGCGAACTGCATCATGCGTTTTTCCCAAAACAGCCTTCCGCCGTCGAACACGAGGCCCGACATGCTCAGCAGAATCGGCATCGTCATGGCGAACACGATAAGAATCTGGCCCTGGCGGCGATTGCGGCCTCTAGCTTCAGCAGGCAGCATGAGCTGACGGCTCGACTCAAGGCGCAACGCGCGAAATCCGAACTCCGGTCTTCCTTCGGAACTGAATCTGGTTTGCTGTTCTTGTCTCATACTCCGCCTCCTAAAGCGTCATTTCTCGTTGGGGCCTCCGCGACTGCCGGTTTTGAGCATCAGGGGAGACCACACATTTCATGGTCCATCAGTACTGGTGCCATAGAGCCAAACAGTCCATGTTAGAATGGTACTTAAGTACCATTTATTGACTAGGACTTTCCCTAGGGGGAGGCGGCCATAGCCCGAGAGCTTTCTTTAGCGAGCCTTGCAGTCAATTCGGCTGTGCGTTTTCGCCGAACGGCCACAGGGTCGCATGCGTGCCGGACCAGGAGGAGCTCAACAAGGGTCTATGTGCGCCGGTTCCCCGCAGGCGCTCCAGTGCGCAAGGTGTCAGGTCAAGGCGGCGAAGCCCCCCGTCGGCGGCGCGATGGGAGGGAACTGTTCCGCGGCGAAGGCCAGACCTTGATGGCGGTAAACGCGGAGTTGAAGACGAGCTTTCCTTTCGGAACCACAGGCTGTGCCCAGCTTCCTGAACGACCCGTATTGCCGCCGGTACGACGCTGCGCCCAACGGCAAAAGCTTCGCCGTGATCTCGTATTCGGCAGCAGGCCTTGCTTCGCCGCCTGTGATTCGAGTGGCTGAGACCTGGTGGCGGCGTCTGTCGCTAAAACGTCACCGATGGTCGTCCTGGTCACATCGCTAACCGCCGGCGCCCCGGCACTGGGCTCAAGGCAAAGTGAATCGGTCGTGGGTCATCCGAGAAAAACTGGGCGACCACGGCCTTGCCCTACGGCGTGTTCGGCAGAGGCTCGTAGTCGGCGGTCTCGGGATAGGGCAGCGGCGGAGGAGTGTAGCCGGGCTTGCGCACGGGGCGGCCGGGCAAGACGTTGCGAGCCTTGGCCCAGTGGGTGTACATTTCGATCATTTTGCGGGCCGTTTCCGGATAAGTCGGCATGAGGTCGTTGGTTTCGGTGCGGTCGGCGTCCATGTCGTAGAGCTCCCAACCGCTCGGGTGGGCGGAGACGAGTTTCCACTTGCCCATGCGAACGGCGCGATTGCCTTCGTGCTCCCAGTAGATGGCTTCGCGGTCAAGCGGCTTGTTGTCGAAGGCGGGGGCCATCGATACTCCTTCGAGGGGTGTGATTGTGTTGCCGCTGAAATTGGCGGGGTAGGTTGCGTCACCGATGTCGAGAGCGGTGGCCATGAGGTCGATCAAGTGCGTCGGATGGGTGCGGAATTCGCCTTTGGCTGAGATGCCGGCTGGCCAGTGGACCACGAGCGGGGACGCGATGCCGCCTTCGTGGACCCAGTGCTTGTACTTGCGGAAAGGGGTATTGGAGGCGTTGGCCCAGGCTTGGCCGTAGGACTGGGTGTAGCCGTTCTTGGTCGTCAAGATCTCTAGCGGCCCGCGGCCCAACATGCCGCCTTCGGCGCAGCCGCCGTTGTCGGAGAGGAAGAAGATCAGGGTGTCGTTCAATTCGCCGAGCTCGTCGAGGGCGCTGACGAACTTGCCGATGTTTTGGTCCATGCGGTCGACTTGGGCGGCGTAGATGGCCATGCGGAGGTCCATCTCGTCTTTCTTCTCGGCGGCGAGGGTGTCCCATGGCACGGCATCGCGGATGGTCATCTCCCAGGACTTGTCGATCAGGCCCATGGAGGTCATGCGCTTGAGGCGCGCTTGGCGAACCTTGTCCCAGCCGACCCGGTATTTGCCGCGATATTTTGGGACGTCTTCGGGCCAGGCGTGAAGGGGCCAATGCGGGCTGGTGTAGCCCAGGTAGAGGAAGAAGGGCTGGTCGTCGTTGCGTTCGGCGGCGCGGACGAGGTCGATTGCGTTCGATGTGAAGGCGTCGGTGGTGTAGAAGTCCTCGCCGGGGGTGATGCGCTCACGGTTGCGGACGAGCAGCTTGTCCGGGTGGGGCCTAAAAAAATTCGAAGCGCCGCGGACGATTCCGAAATATTCGTCGAAACCCCGATCGACCGGCCACATTCCCTTGAAGGTGCCGACGTGCCATTTGCCGGCCATCAGGGTTTTGTAGCCGGCGGGCTTGAGGGCTTCGGCGATAGTGACCGAGCTGCGATTGAGGTGGCCGCGGTAGCCGGGGTAGCCGAGGTCGAAGCGGAGTCGCTCGTTCTCGTTTGTCATGTGACCGATGCCGGCTTGGTGGGCGTAGAGTCCTGTGAGCAGCGAGGCGCGCGTCGGGCAGCAGCGGCCGGCGTTGTAGAACTGGGTGAAGCGTAGGCCGTTATCGGCGAGGCGGTCAATGTTGGGGGTTTTGATTTCTCCGCCGTAGCAGCCGATGTCGGAGTACCCCATGTCGTCGGCCATCATGATGACGATGTTGGGCTTGGCCGAGGCGGCGGTGGAGAGGGCAAGGGCGAGGATGGAGGCGAGGAGAAGGATGGTGGGCCGCATCATTCTAAAGTACCCGCCGTGTCGCTCGAGCGCACACCGAACCCGCTCCCTTGCGGTCGCGGCTCTGACGCCCTCCGGTTAACGTTCGACTCGCGACGTCAGAGCCGCGACCGCAAGGGAGCGGGTTCAGTGTGCTGAGTACCGCGCTAACGCCCAGGGTTTTCGTACCAAATCGCGCCGAGGCCGAGGCTGTCTTCGCCGAAGTTCTCTTCGGTTGTGAGGGCGTCGAGGTCGCCGTCGCCGTCGAAGTCGAGTAGCTCGACTCGGTCGAATTTGCTGCCGGCGGGTCCGGAAAGCTCGTGCCGCGTCCACACCTCGTCGAACACGCTGTCTTGGTAGGAGAGCCAGACCATTCCTGAGAGAGGCGCCTCGGCCGAGGCGTGCGACACGACTATGTCGAGGCGGTTGTCTCCGTCGATGTCACCGACGGCGAGGCCTTTTGACTTCCCCACTTTGGCGGGATAGGCGATTTCATGACTTCGCCAATTCCGTCCGGTCGCGTCGAGCCGCTCGTACCAACGCAGCCGGCTCGGGTTTTGATTGGGGTCGGCGAGGTCGGCGTTGCGTTTCTTGAGCTCGTTGAGGCGTAGCGGGACGACTACGTCGTGATCGCCGTCACCGTCGAGATCGTGGAGTTTCAAGAACATCGCCTCCACGCGGGGTTCGCTGATGAAGTGGTTCGTCCACGAATTGCCTTGGGCGTCGCCGACTCCGGGGTTTTCGAGCCAGCGCGCGCCCTGGAGGCCGGCCCCGGGGTTGCGGTCTGACAGCGCGATGTCGAGGTCGCCGTCGCCGTCCATATCTTCAGCGACCAGGGACATGACCCAGCCGACGTCGCCGATTGGGTGGAATTTCCACGAAGCCAGGTCTCGCTTGTTGGAGGCGGGGGCTTCGAGCCAGGCGATTTTGGCGTCTTCGTTCTTGCCGCCGGCGACGATGTCGAGCCAGCCGTCTTGGTTGACGTCGAAGGCGGTTGAGAACATCCACCTGCGGTTGCCGGCCAGCTTTCTGGGGAATGCTGCTGTCGACCAGGCGCTCGTGGCGGTGTAGTCGCCGGTTGAGGGGGCGAAGTGCACGATCAAGCTGCGGGAGTCGCCCTCGGTTGCGCTGATGACGTCGACGCGTCCGTCGCCGTCAACGTCGGCCATGACGGCGTCTTCGACAAATGGCGCGGGGCCGACGTCGATGGCCGGCCATGGGCGTTTGGCGGCCTGGCGGGCGCCGGGGTTGAGGTAGAGGCGTGAGACGCCTGCCTGCTCCCAGCCGACGACGAGGTCGAGGTCGCCGTCGCCATCGGCGTCGTGGAGGCGAACGCCGTCGCCGCCGCTGATCCCGTGGTCGATGGCGTGGTGCTTCCAGGGGGTTTGGGGGGAGTCGGGAGGGCCGGCGGCGGCGGCGATGGTTG
This sequence comes from Bryobacterales bacterium, assembly GCA_965247515.1. Lineage (GTDB taxonomy): Bacteria > Acidobacteriota > Terriglobia > Bryobacterales > UBA6623. Next base: position 7,057,229 of record OZ252029.1, read on the forward strand.
CCAGGGCGACGGCAAGAATAAGGGGCCGTTTCATTTGGTGCAAACCTGGGACGTGTGCCCTAAGAGACCTTGCACCACAGGTGCAAGGCGGCACGGCATAGCCGTGCGCCACGTCTGCGACAAGGCTAGCATGGTAGGGACCCGCACCCCATGAAGGAACTCATCGCGCTGGCGCTCGTTTTCTCGGCGATAGGAGCCGCCAAGCCCAACATTCTGATGATTGTCTCCGAAGACAACGGGCCTGAGATCGGAGTCTATGGGGACCCGTATGCGCGGACGCCGGTTCTTGACGCGTTCGCCGAAAAGGGCGTTCGCTTCGACCGGGCGTATGTGGCGCAGGCGGGCTGTAGCCCTTCGCGGGGAGCGTTTCTCACGGGGCTTTATCCGCATCAGAATGGGCAGATTGGTTTGGCAACTTGGCGTTATCGGATGTACGACGACGACCAGCCCAATGTCGTGACGATGCTCCAGGCGGCCGGCTACCGGACGGGTATCCTCGGCAAGCTGCACGTGAATCCGGAGTCGGCGTTTCCGTTTGATTTCGTGGCGATCAATGAATCGAACTTCGCTCGCAAGAACCTCGGGGACTATGCGGCGAAGGCGGGGGAGTTTTTTAGCGCCGGCGACGCGCCGTTCTTTCTGTCGGTGAAATGGCCTGGGCGGATGCAGGCGGGGCGGACTTCACGGCAACGCGTTACTTCAAGCTGCCTGAGTTCGAGGCCGTTCTTGCGGCTGCCCCGGAGTCTGTTCGAGAGGCGTATGAGCTGATGCGGCGGCCGCCGGAGTTTGAGCTCTACGACCTGGTCAACGACCCGGAAGAGTTTCGGAACCTTGCGGGCGATCCTAAGCGGCGAGGGGATCTAAAGCGGCTTAGCGGCGTCTTGGAAAACTGGCGGCGGGAGACCGACGACCCCTTCCTCAAGACCGAAAATATTGTGCGGTTGAAGGCTGAAGTGGAAGCGACGTTTTTCGATGGACAGTACAACCGGCCGGAGGGATATGAGTATCCGGAATATCTGAGGCTGCGATAATGGTATCTAGGGTCTGATATATTGACCGCTCCCTAACCCGGACGAGCCGCCGGAGCCGCGACCGTCATATATTCCTGCCATGTTCGATCAGAAACTGACTACCGAGGTAACTACGGTCGTGGCACGGTAAAGAGGCCGGCGCCTTACTCTCGCCCATTCCGCGCCCCCATCCGCAAGACTCTTATGCTGCAAATCTCCGGCGGCGCGATGCGCTTTGGCGACCGGACCCTGTTTGACGGTCTGGATCTGCTGATTCAACCGACCGACCGCCTTGGCGTTGTTGGCGCCAATGGCACGGGTAAATCGACCTTACTCAAGATCCTGCTGGGTCTCGAGCAGCTCGATGAGGGCGAAATCAATCGCCAGAAGGGCCTCAGGGTCGGTTACTTGCCGCAAGATGGCTTGACCTTTACCGGCCGAACGGTTTTTGAAGAGTGTCTGTCGGTTTTCGACGAAGCGATCGCCCTCGAGAAAGAGCAAGACGAACTGACGCACAAGATGTCGGACGTCGACCCCGCAAGCGACGAATACGCCGACGTGGTCGAACGCTACACCTGGGTGATGGACCGCTATCACGTGCTCGACGGCTACACCAAGGAGGTCCAGGCAGGGACGGTGCTGGGCGGCTTGGCTTTCCCGCGCGCCGACTGGGATCGGCCGACGCAAGAGTTCTCCGGCGGCTGGCAAATGCGGATCGCGCTGGCCAAGCTCCTGCTCGAGAAGCCCAACATCCTGCTGCTCGACGAGCCGACCAACCACCTCGACCTCGAGGCGCGCAACTGGCTCGAGGGATACCTCGAAGACTATCCCAACGCCTTCCTGCTGATTTCGCACGATCGTTTTTTTCTCGACGTCACGATCACACAGGTGCTCGAGCTTTGGAACCAGAAGGTTCATTTCTACAAGGGCAACTACTCCAAGTACGAAGTCCAGAAGGTCGAGCGGCGGGAACAGCTCCTGGCGGCGTATCGCAATCAGAAGATCAGGATCGAGCAGCTCGAGGCGTTCATCAATAAGTTCCGCTATCAGGCGACGAGGGCAAAATTGGTCCAGAGCCGCGTCAAGGAGCTAGAGAAGGTTGAGCGGATTCAGATTCCGCCGCAAGAGAAGTCGATCCACTTCAAGTTTCCGCAGCCCACTGCCAGTGGACGGATAGTTGCTGAGCTCACTAGCGTGGCGAAAAGCTACGGCGAGACGAAGGTTTTCGACGATGTTTCGTTAACGATCGAGAAGGGCGACCGGATTGCTCTGGTGGGTGTGAATGGCGCCGGCAAGTCGACGTTGATTCGGCTGCTGGCTGGGATCGACCCGCTGACGGCGGGAGGCCGCAAGCTGGGCCACAAAGTGGAGGTGGACTACTTCGCCCAGGACCAATACAAAGAGCTTGACCCGGACGGGGTTCTCTTTGATGAGATCGGGGCGCTAGCGCCGCGCATGGCCGACGCTGAGATCCGAAGCTTGCTGGGCTGCTTCCTGTTCTCCGGCGACGACGTGTTCAAGCAGGTGCGGGTGCTCTCGGGCGGAGAACGCAACCGCTTCGCTCTGGCGAAGATGCTGCTTCAGCCGCGAAACTTCCTGCTGCTCGACGAGCCGACAAACCACCTGGACCTGCAGGCGAAGGACGTGCTGCTGCGCGCCTTGCTCGACTTCAGCGGGACGCTGGTGTTCGTCTCGCACGACCGTTATTTCATCGACCGGTTGGCGACCAAGGTTTTCGGGATCGGCGGTGGTGAGGTTGAGATCTATCCGGGCAACTACGAGGACTACTTGTGGACGCTCGGGCGGCGCGGAGATCAGGCGGGCGAGTCGCGATACTCGAAGCCGAGCGAGGCGTTGGCGTCCGCGCTGGCTCAGGCGAAGACAGGCAAGAACGGCAGCACGGCGCCGAAAAAGACAAGGCGAGTCAATCCGATCGAGACCGAGAAACTCAAGAAGCGGGCCAGCGAGCTAGAGGACGAAATCACGGGGCTCGAAGCGGATAGTAAAAGGATCCAGGGCGAGATCGAATCCTCAGGTCGTGACTTTGAAAGACAATCCAGGCTGCTGGAAAAACTCGAGAAGTATCGGCACGGTATTTCGAAGCGCGAGCAGGAGTGGGGCGAGCTGACGGAGAAGATCGAACAGAGCGGACGCGGCCCCGTGTAGCCCTATATCAACACTTGCGGGGCTAGCCCCAATACTGTTCAGTTAAGATACGCCAGTCACATGCGTGGACCCGGAGCCGCGCGCGGCAGCAAGCGGTTGCTCGAGAATGCGACGATTTACGATTCCTCAGGCAACCGCTCCCTCCCGGTCGCGGCTCCGGGTCGCGGCCTCGACCGCTAAGTGAAGAGTATTGAGGCTAGTAGACCGGCGTCCCATACGGCACCAGAGTCGGCACGCGCTGGGTGGCATCGGCGCCGGTAATCATCCAGTCCGATCCGTCTTTCTCGAGGTAGAAAAACTGCGCTTCGTTGCGGTCTTGGTAGACATATTCGACGCGGACCCTGACCCTGTCGGAAGAGGCTTGCTCGGGTTCGTTGATCGCGATCCCCTTGATTTCGCGGTTGCGATCTTGCAGGTACTTGGCGAATCCGTCTCGGGTCATTTCTGCCGTGCTCTGTTCGAGCTGTCGCGCCATCTCGCCTGTGTAGCAAGCGATGTAGGCTTCGACGTCGCCGTCCCGGGCGGCGTCAAGCATGGCGTAAATCGTGTCGCGAGGCTCGGCTTGCTTGTCGGGCTCGCTCGAAAGGATCGGCGGGGTGGAGATCCCATCGGACGGTTTCCAGCCGGTGCGCTTGACGGCCACCGCGATCACGACCCCCGCGATGACGACTGCCGTAACCACCTTCGCCTTGACGTCTTTTGTCATTCGAACAGGTCATTCTACCGTGTGGGTCGCTGGCACTGGCCCGTGGGAGTTACAATGAACCCTGGCTAGGCTCCGCCCGGCCCGATCTCGACAAGCCACAGGAGGGCATATGAGTCGTTTTACACGTAGGGAAGCGCTGGCCACGCTGGCCGCCGCTAGCGCGGTTCCGGCCTCGGCCGCCGCATTGGCCGTTGGCGATATGGCGCCGGACTTCGAGCTAGCCGGCTCGAAGGGAGAGAAAGTCAAACTCTCGTCTTATAAGGGGAAGAAGAACGTCGTCGCGGCGTTCTTTCCGAAAGCTTTCACCGGCGGTTGAACGCGTGAAATGAACGCGTTCCAGTCTGGACTCGCAAAATTCACCGACACCGGCTCCGTCATCTTCGGCATCAGCACCGACGACCTCGAGACGAGCACCAAGTTCGCGGAGTCTCTGAAGCTAGACTTCACCCTCCTGTCCGACGCCGGCGGCGCTGCCTCGAAGGCCTTCGGCGTGCTCAACGAGCGCAGCATGGCCAACCGGACCACCTTCGTGATCGACAAGAAGGGGGTCATCCAAGAGGTGATCACCGGAAGCGACGCAATCGCGATCGATGGCGCTGCCGCGGCCTGCAGCCGCTTGTAGTAGAGCCCCGGGCGGGGGCGGCCAAGTGGCTCGCCCCCGCCTCAAGAATTATCGGGGCGCCGGCATTCCGTTCTCGAACGCCTCGTTCTTGAACTCGATCTTTATTCCCGCCCGAATGTCGTCCATGCGCTGGCGGAGCTTCTCTGAGTGCACGCTTTGGAGGATCTTGGCCTCGATCTCGGTCTTCGGCAGGGCGCGGCGCTCGGTCACTTTGAACACATAGAAGCGGGCGCCATCCTTGACGGCCCTCGATATTTGGCCCCCCTGGAGTGCGAAGATCGCCTGCTTGACGGCGTCGGAAATGCTTGAGTCGTCTTGACGGAAGAACCCCAGGTCGCCGCCGTTCTGTGCCGACGATTCGTCGTCGGAGTGCTCGCGAGCTAGCGCCGCAAAATCAGCGCCCTGCCGCAATTCATTGATCAGCCCTTCGGCCTTCTGCCAAGCGTCCGATTCGGTTACGACTTCCTTTCCCGCCTTTTGCGTCAGTTCAGGAACGGGCGAGAAGTCGACGTAAATCGCCGACACGCGCGCCTCTTCGTACTCCGCGCGATGCCGCTCGAGGTAGGCTTGCTTGTCTTCCTCGGTGATCTGCACTTTTCGGTTGATCGTTTGCAGGTAGGTCTGCGCGAGGTAGTTGGTGCGATTGAACTCGAACTGCGACTTATAGGGCTCTTGCTCAAGCAGCTTTTCTTCATCAGCCAGCGCGGCGAGGGTGTGCAAGTAGGCGAACGTATCGATGGACGCCTTATTGTTCATGTGCAACGTTTGCTGCCGAAACGCCTCGGGCAGGCTGTTGCGGATGCGGTCGATGTGGCCCATCGTGTAATCGACATCGTTGATGTTGACCACCACCTCGTCGGGAGGAATGCCCTGCTGGGCTACTGATGACTGGACGAAAACGGCAAGCGCAAAGGCGCTGAGTACGAGTTTCTTCTTCATGGGAGTGCTCTGGCGAAGAGCGCGAGCTCAGGCTAGAACTCTTCCGGATAGTAGCCTTGGCGGGCCTGAACTTTGTGGCCACCGCCGCGGGTCTTCACTTCGATCTTACGAAATCCTTTGACGGAAAGGTCGCGCTTTGGTGTGTAGCCGATCGAGTACTGGTTGCGGATCTCTTCGTTGATCGTGTCGAGAATCTTGTCGAGAGTCTGCCGACGCGTGACCTCATACATGCTGCCGCCGGTCGCGCGGGCCAGCTTCTTTAGGGTGGACGCCCCGCCCATGCCCTGGGCCCCGCTGCGGAAGTAGAACTGCCGGTCAAAGTAGCGCACCGAGTAAATCACCACGTCGGAGCGGAGCGAATATTCGACCGCCTCGTCGAGAGAGATTTTGCTGCCGTAGTCGTTGCCGTCAGTGATCAGGACCACGGCCTTGCGGCCGACCTGGGGCCTGAGCATTTCGTCGGCCGCGAGGTAAATCGAGTCGTACATCGCTGTACCAACCGGACGCCCCGATTGCGGAACGGGCCCCATCCGCGGGCCCGAGCTTTGGACCCGCAACTCTTGAAGTCCGTCTCCGAGCAGGCGTTTCGAATCGGTCAGATCCTGAAGCAACTCGACATCGACGTCGAAGCTCATCAGAAACGCCAGGTCCTTTTTCTGGCGCAGGACGTTCTCGTAGAACTTGAAGCCCGCGCTGCGCTGGACCTCGAGCACCCGTTGCTGGCTCACGCTGGTATCTACCAGCAGGCCGATCGTCAAGGGAAGATCCGCCTGACGGGTGAAGTAGCGGATTTCTTGGGGAACACCGTCCTCTTCGACGATGAAGTCGCTCTTGGTGAGGCTGTTGAGCAGAACGCCCTGTTTGTCGCGCACGGTGGCCAAGACGTTGACGACCTGGACGTCGACCGAGATAGTGGCGCCCAGGTCTTCTTCCTGCGATTCCTCTTGAGCCGCGGCCTGGATCGCAAGAGTAGCTGTTACGAGCAGCGCGGCAATGAGCAAACGGGAAGTCATCTAGTAGATCAGACGGGGGTGGGCAAGCGGGGGTTGCAGGCTGGCCGGCTCCGTTACCGTTCCGCGACCGTGAGGGGCTATGTCATTCATTTCTGCACAGGTCTTGCGCGTTCTCCGAGCACCCTGCGTCAGCGGGGTGTCTTCCCTTTCGCCCCGCGCGACAAGCTGGAAGACACCCCGCTGACGCTGACGCAGGGTGCTCGGAGAACGCGCCGCGGTCCAGGCTCGGCCCGTGAAGTGATTCTAACGGCTCAGGGCTTCGAGATCCAGCGCGGCGGCTTGATGGCCTTGTCTGAGATCAAGCCCCCCTGAATTTCGAGGTCCCGACGGGCAACGCGGACATCAAGTTCCTTGAAGTCCAAGTCGCCGCCGGGGAGTGGCAGCGCGATCTTGAGAACGTAGTAGCCTTCGCGGTCTTGGACGACGCTTCGCAGCACGTCTGTCGCGCTGACGCCGGCGCGGTTGACCACCCCGGATGGCCCTTCCAGACCGGGAACCAAGTAGCGGTCCTGGTACGTATAGCCGTCTTCGGTGAGGTAGCTGCGGGTCCGCACGGCGGTGTCATCGGAGGTGTAGAAGCGTGTTCGGGACCAGAAGGCGGCGGCCGAGAGCTGTCGAATCTGTTTCGCCTGGGGGCACGGGCCGGGGCATTCGGTGATGATCACCTTGCGGCCGGGGAACTCAGCAAGCGTCTCGACCACACCGAGGTAGTCGAACTCGAGCCTTTTGGCGGAATCGTCGAACCACAATCGCTCCAGCTCAGCGTCGGCGAAATACGGGCCTGAGAAGGTTTCATCGCGCCAGTCGGCGAACTTCCGCCTTGCCTCGTCCAGCTCGCCCTTTTTCTCTCCGGTCGCCATGGCCCGCGCCTTGGTCGCCTGCTTGAGAATCTCAAGCAGTAGGGCTTTGTCGGATGTGAAAGGTGAACCCGCGATGGAGACCTCGTCGCCCGGTAGGAGCGCATGCTCGATCAAGACCGCGAGCTCACCGTGGATGGGAAACAGTACCAGAAACTTCGTCGCTTCGTAGGCGAACCGCTGCTGCGGTTCTGCGTCGGGCTCATCCCTGGGGAGCTGGCCAAGATATTCGACGCTCGCGATCGGCTGCGACTTGCCATCAATGACTACGGCAAAATCTTCCGGGACCAAGTCAGTGATGCGGGCGTCTTTTTCGCCGAAAACGTGAACCTCGAGCTCGAGCTGGAGTTGTAGCGCCGGCTCCGCCGAGTGAGCTAGTCCAGCGGTCAACAGCGCCAATGTCAGAGCGCGAGCCATCTCTCAAGCAGGTCGGCCGTTAGACGCGACCGTTCGGGAGTCGGTTGCGTCGCCAACGAATTGATGGCTGCCTACGAATTGACCAGCCACTCCGGGTTACAGAGCCGCACCCTAACCCGGCCGAGCCGGAACCAAAAGGTCAAAGGTTCGGGGCTTTTTCCGAGCACCCTGCGTGAGCGTGAGCGGGGTGTCTTCCGCTGACAGTTGTGTCGGTCGCCAGGGTTGTTGGAAGACACCCCGCTCACGCAGGGTGCTCGGAATTCTTGCCGGATCTGTGCAGGAATCGTTTACAGAGGCGCTTACGGGCGCGGCCCTGTAACGCCTCCATGCGAACGGAAACGACGTGAGAACAACGTCACCCGCTCTATACGTCGTTATAGACGGCGTCTTGATCCGGCCGGCCCGCCCCACGCCGCGGTTTGCGAAGGAGCCGGCTCCACTTCCCTTCCGGGGCTTGTCGCGGGGCTCGCGGTTCCAAAACCCATGGATAAATCCCGGGGACTGGAGTTTCTACATATTTTACCCGTCAGCGGCGGCGCCGAAGGCCTGCCAGGAGGGTTTGAGCCCCAGCGGAGCCAGCAAATCGGGGTTTTCGACCATTTCTTTCCGCAACAGCGCCACCAGATCCAGACAAGAAGGCCTCTTTGCCTTTTTCCTCCATTTCGGCAGCGGCGCATAGGCCTCTCCGCGCCCCGGACCATACGCCAGCAACGACGCCAGCAGCAAAGCGCTGTACGCCGCCACCGCCAATACCGGTTGCTTCGGGACCGCCGTCTCGCTCCATAACTGCGCCTGTCCCACGCCCAACGTGTCCTTCTCTTCGCGGTGGTTCACCTCGATCTGCCAACGGTCGAAATAGATCTGCAACAGCTCGCGCGCCTGGCTGGCGAGGTCCGTCGTGAGTAGATACGCCGGCTGGCGGTAGTACATCTTGCTCGAAAGGCGCTTGCTATAGGGGGTCGGCGCGACCACCAACAAACGCAACGGCGTGCGCCGCGCCCCGCCCTGCCAGTACACCTCGTTGACCTCTTTATAACGGATCTTGCGGCGCTTGCCGCCGTAGAATGGCTTGGTCGTTTTCCAGACGATCGTCTCGTCGCGGCGCACCTGTTCGGGGCGGAACTTTTCGACCCCATAGAAGCGTCGCGAGCCGGTCGGCGCGGCTTTGCACAGCACAGCGTCCAGGCGCGTGCGAGCGATGAGCTCGGTGCGATCGCGCGGCGCCAGGAAAACGGTGCGGTTGCTGAAACTGCCGTCAAGCGACAACACCATCTTCTTGGCGATCCCGCCGGCGGCATCCAGCGCAGCCCGCAGCGGCGCCATCATGTCGACTAAACGTTGCGAGATGCGACAGCGCTTGCGCGCTTGTTCGTACTGCTCTCGCTCGGCGTCGCCGGCGCGTTTGCCGGGACGCTTGGGAACCGGCGCACATTCAAAACGCACCGGCAAGGCCCGCGCGCCGGTCTTGCCGCCGCGATCGAAGGGAACCAACAACGACGCTTGCAAGTAGCGCAACCCCAGCATCAAGTTCGCGTGAAACGGCGGCGAGAGCGGATCGTGTTGATAAAACGCCTGCTTGATCCTACGCCCCGTCTTGCGCAAGCGCGTGTCGTCGATCGCCACGCCCACCAACCGTGAGCGGCAAAACCCCAAGGCGCGCTTCCACACCGGCGCGAACAACTCTTGCGGACGCCACTTGCAGCGCTCGTGCAAAAAATAGTCCGCGCTCCAGCTGTTTTGCTCGCCGCCGTTGGTCCAAATAATGCGCGAAAGCGTGCGGCGGCCCAGGCAAACCAGGCCTCCCAGGCCTTGGCGCACCGCGCGTCGATGCGTGCGTTGCTGGGGAAAGGCGCGCCTCCAATCAGCGCTGATCGACAGGAACTGAGGAAGCAGCATGGGAACCTCCAGGGGACAGCTAATCCGGGCCGCGTAGCTAATCCGGGCTACGCAGCGCGAAAGTGTTCTTCGCGGTGCGCACAAAACGGTCGCCGCGAGCGATCTTCTTCGACAGCGCCGAGACGAGGCTTTCGCGGTCAACCGCACGGGAAAACCTGGCCTGAATGCCCTCGATCAACTCCGCGATATGCAGCGGACGCTCGGCTCCGGCGAGTATGTCATGGGCCATATCGACCTGAGACATACCTTGAGGCGAAGGGCGCTTGGGCCGGGGAGGGGGTTTCGATCGCAGCCGACGAACGGCGCGCAGCTGAGCATCGAGGGCTGATTCTAGGGTTTCCAGAAGAGTATCGCGGAGATCGTCGGGCATAGGCAGCGGCGCCGAGCGGGCCAAGAACAGAATAGCTCAATCCTGTCGGTATGTCAATCACTATCTACCGACCTACCTCAACCATGGCCCTCCCCGTCCACAAATGTAGAAACTCCAGACCCATGGATAAATCCATGGGCTATGATTGTGTCTCCCTCAGAGGGGCGCCGAAGAACATCGGGCCTAGGTCTGGGCTGGTCTTCTTTGCGTTTCCTTTGCGTTCTTTGCGCCTTTGCGCGAACTTCAGGCAGTGGGTTCCCAGGAGGCTCGCCTTGTCCGAATACCAATACATCCTTGTCGACCGCCCGCGCGAGGGCGTCCAACGTATCACGCTCAACCGCCCCGAAAAGCGCAACGCCCTCTCGAACGACCTGCGTCGCGAAATCTTCGCCGCTCTTGAGGCGGGCGACATCGACCCGGAAGTCCGCGTCTCGGTCCTTCGCGGCGCCGGTAAGGCCTTCTGCGCCGGATACGACCTCAACTCCAACCTGCGCGAGGATCTGCCATTCCACACGCCCGGGGGCTTGGGCGTGTGGCCGCGGCACGTGGTCGAAGGCTGCCTGCGCATGTGGGATCTCGGCAAGCCGATCCTGGCGCAGGTCCACGGCTACTGCCTCGCCGGCGGGACGGAGCTAGCCACCGCTTGTGACCTGATTTACGTGGCCGAAGATGCGCAAATCGGCTACCCGGCCGTTCGCTCGATCAGCCCGCCCGACAACAACTTCTTCGCTTGGATCGTCGGCATGCGCAGAGCGATGGAGCTGATGTTGACCGGGGCCTCGATGGACGGTATTGAGGCGGCGCAATGTGGGTTCGCCAACCGGGCCTTCCCCGTCGATGAGCTCGAGGACCGCGTTCTCGAGATCGCAGAGCGGGTGGCGAAGGTCCCGCCCGACTTGCAGCAGTTCAACAAGCGCACCGTCCACCGCCAGATGGAGCTGATGGGCATGAGGGCGGCGCTGCGGGCTTCAACCGACGCCCAAGCGCTCGCAACCTTCAGCGAGACCACCCAGGCCTGGAAGGAGAAGGTCCAGGCCGAGGGGCTTAACAAGGCGCTTTCGGATCGCGACGGAGTTTTTGGCGACTACCGGACCAGCAAGAAGTAAGGTCCTTGCGACCCCAGCTCATCCCAGGGCATCCAATTCACTAGGCTACCGAGGCTGACCTCATATGGACAACCGAATCAACTCTGGCCGAAGCTTGGAGCCGCGCGCGGAAGCAAGCGGTTGCCCGCCGATGCGACTGCCGCCGCCGGCTCGGGCAACCGCTTCCTTCCGGTCGCGGCTCCGGGGCTCCCCCGTCGGCTTGAGGTCACAGACTTCACTGGAAACCCCTCGATTGAAGGACAATAGACCCTTATGGCCAAGATCTTGATTCCAACACCTCTACGCCAATATGCCGCTGGCGCTGACTCGGTTGACATCGACGCATCGACGGTCGGGGAAGCGCTCGACAAGCTCGTCGAAGCGCACCCGGACCTGAAGAAGCAGCTCTTCAGCGACGAAGGCAAGATGCGAAGTTTCGTCAACGTTTATGTGAGCGACGAAGACATCCGCTACCTCGATCGCGAGAAGACCGAAGTCAAGGCCGACGACACGATTTCGATCGTTCCGTCGATCGCCGGGGGAAGGTAAACATGACCGCGAGACCTGCTCCAGAGCTGCCCGAGCTTACGAACGAAGAAATCCTGCGCTATAGCCGCCACCTGATCCTGCCCGACGTGGGCATGGAAGGCCAGCGCCGGCTCAAGGGCGCCAAGGTCCTGATGGTCGGCACCGGGGGCCTGGGCGCTCCGTTGGGTCTTTATTTGGCGGCCGCCGGGGTCGGCCGAATCGGCATCGTCGACTTTGACGTAGTCGACGTGACCAACTTGCAGCGCCAGGTCATCCACGGAACCAAAGACATCGGCCGCCCGAAGATCGACTCCGCCGCCGACCGCATGCTCGACATCAACCCCGACCTACAAATCGACAAGCACGAGGTCGCCCTGTCGAGCGCCAACGCCCTCGAGATCATTAAGGACTACGACCTGGTCGTCGACGGCACCGACAACTTCCCCACGCGCTACCTGGTCAACGACGCCTGCGTCCTGCTCGGCAAACCCAATGCCTACGGCTCGATCTTCCGCTTCGAGGGCCAAGCGACCGTCTTCGGCTATGAGGATGGGCCCTGCTACCGCTGCCTCTACCCCGAACCGCCGCCGCCGGGGCTCGTCCCGAGCTGCGCCGAGGGCGGAGTCCTGGGAATCTTGCCGGCGGTGATCGGCTCGATCCAAGCGACCGAGGCCGTGAAGCTGATTTTGGGCAAGGGCGAGACCCTCAAGGGCCGGCTACTGCTCTACGACGCGCTCAACATGAAGTTCCGCGAGCTGAAGCTCCGCCGGAACCCCGAGTGCCCCGTCTGCGGCGACAACCCGACCGTGACCGAGCTGATCGACTACCAGCAGTTCTGCGGCATCCCGCAACAGGCGGCCGAGGAAGCGGCCCAGGTGCAGATGCCGGAGATGACTCCGCTGGAGCTCAAGGCCAAACTCGACGCAAACGAAGACATCTTCGTGCTCGACGTGCGCGAGCCGCACGAATACGACATCGCCAAGATGCCGGGGACGACGCTGATTCCCTTGGGCGAGCTGCCTCGGCGCGTGGGCGAGTTGGACTCAACGGCGGACATCGTGATCCATTGCCGCTCAGGCGTCCGGTCGGGCAAGGCCCAGCGGATTCTCAAAGACATGGGCTTTTCGCGAGTAACGAACCTCACCGGCGGGATCCTACGCTGGAGCGACGATGTCGACCCGGCGGTCGCGAAGTACTAAGACGCCTTGTGCAACGGCTAAGATAAGAGTGTGCCAGGGGAGCTCGTCATAGAAAGTGTCGTCAGGACGCTCTGTGCGGGCGCCCTTGACGCGCTGAAGTCGCGCCACGGGATAAATGGCAGCCGCAAGATCAACGACGGCTACATCCTCGATCCGGCCGTCACCGAGCAGTATTTCAGGGCTCTCCAAACGGCTACAACTGCCTTGCTCAGGCGAACTGATGGAGACCTAGACGAAGAGTCAGTGAAGGCCCTGTTGCAGTCGCCCGCTGTCGCGACAGAGATTTCAAAGCTGCTGGATCCGGGGTCGCAGATTGTGGACGAGTTCCTATTAGTCGCCATGCTGTCGGAGCGGTTGGACGCATCCATTGACAAAGAGCGTACGAGCGCCATCGCCGCGGAGGCATGGACGGACTTCTTTCGGGCTTTCTCTTTCGCGAGTCGGTCGCTTCCGAGCCTGCGGGAATTTCTACGCGCCAGCTACGAGGCGGGCAACCTTCTTGCGCTTTCGAGCATCACCGAATCCCTGGATCGGATGAATCGTGATGTTTCGGGAATCGGTTCGGAACTTGATTTGCTTGAAGGCTCCATTCGCGAATTCCGAACTGATCTGACCGAGTTTCGCGACTGGGCAAAGGTCCGGCGCTGGGATGCGCGATAGCGATGGTCGGCAGCGTGAGCGAGGTCGTCTCAAACCTCACTCAGAAGATTGCCGAGGCCTTCGAACAACTGATAACGGTACGCGTGCAGTTCCAGGAACTTCGGACCTTCACGAAAGAGTCTAGCGACGAGGCAAGGCGGCGGATCGACCGAGCCGAGGATCGTATCGACCGAATCGAGCGCGAGCGAATCCACCGCGAGGCGGAACTGACGGCAAAGATTGACGCATTAGGCGCCAAGCTCGACGCGCTGAGCGAGCAAGCCCTCCACGCTGCCGCGGAAAAGGCGGCGCTGGTGGTGATGCGGGAATTGGCCGAGCGGGAGAAACCTGCGAGCTGGGGTGTTTCGGAGACAGGTAGTCGAAAGCTTGATTCCGCAGACCCTGACTAAGTCGAACTCCCGGGCGTGCGTGGCGTGGCTTCCATTTCTTTGCGCCCGCACCCGAACCCTGCTAACGTGAGCCCGGAAATGAAACGTAAACACCTGCTCGCCGCCTTCGCCGCCATCCTCGCGGTCGCCTTCTTCGACTCCGCCGCCTACTCCCAACGCTGGGACGGCGCGATGGAGCGTATGCGCGCCCGCGCCGCCGAGGTCATCGGCAAACCGTTCGTCGGCGTCACCACCAACGGCAAGCAGATCCCTGATCTCTTCCCAATCCGTGCGAGCGGCGTTTCGACCGAACCGGTCCACAAGGCGGCTGAAGCCTTCCTCGACGGACTCTCGAAAGCCCAGCGCGACAAGACCGCCTTCCCAGTCGACGACGACGAGTGGCAGCTCTGGGCCAACCAGCACTTCTACGTTCGTCAGGGTGTTGGATTCGACGAAATGGACAACAGCCAGCGCGAGCTCGCCTTCGGACTCCTCAAGGCTAGCTTTTCCGACAAAGGCCTCAAGCGTTCACAAGACGTGATGAAGCTCAACTACAGCCTCGGCGAGCTCGCCAACAACTTCGAAGAGCTCAACGAATGGCTCTACTGGATCACCATCATGGGCGAACCCTCGGCGACTGAGCCCTGGGGCTGGCAGATCGACGGACACCACCTGATCATCAATTACTTCGTCCTGGGCGACCAAGTCGTGATGTCCCCGGTCTTCCTCGGCTCGGAGCCGCCGATCGCCACAACCGGCAAGTTCAAAGGACTGGCGGTGATGCAAGACGAGCAGGAAGCCGGCCTCCAGATGATCAACTCTCTCAATGACGCCCAGCTCAAACAGGCCGTCATCGAAACCGGCAAGACCGGCAACAACATCCTCAGCGAAGCCTTCAAAGACCACATCGTCCTCGACTATGCCGGCATCCGCGGGGACGCACTTACCTCGAACCAACAAAAGCTGCTTCTAGCCGTCGTTGAGGAATACGTCGGCAACATGGACCAGGGCCACGCCCGCGTCAAGATGGACGAGGTCAAGGCCCACATAGACGAGACCTACTTCGCCTGGATCGGCGGTCACGAGGCCGATAGCGTGTTCTACTACCGGGTCCAGAGCCCGGTCTTGCTCATCGAGTTTGACCACATCAACCCGACCTTCCTGCCCGGGCCGAGGGTCCCGACACGCCAGCACGTCCACTCGATGTTGCGAACGCCCAACGGCAACGACTACGGCAAAGACCTGCTACGACAACACTACGCCCGCAGCCACCGCTAACCCCCCTCGAGCCCGGCGCCGGGGCGGCGGGGACAGACGCAGCTCGGACGCCAGACGCCTGCAGTCAGATATGTGGATTTCGGATCCGTAGTCGTGCGGACCTAGCGTTCCTGCCTCCCGCGGATAGATACTGAAAAATATCTTCACGCCGAGTCAACCACTGCTTGAAGTTGCTCAAAGCCCATTAAATAGGGCCCTTGAGCGCTGTAACAGGGTTTTGGAGGCTCGCGGCGGGTCATTCAAGCGAACGTTTGTTCCCGACAGCTAACCGCCACAGTACAATTTGAGCGTTGTGACGGGGCGCACGATCAGCCACTATAAGGTCCTCGAGAAGCTCGGCCAGGGCGCGATGGGCGAGGTCTGGAAAGCCAAAGACCTCGATCTCAAACGCATCGTCGCACTGAAGTTCCTCTCCCGCGAGATGCTCGGCGAAGAGGAAGTCAAAGCTCGCCTGATCCGGGAAGCGCAAGCGGCGGCTTCGCTCGATCACCCCAACATCACAACCCTTCACGGCATCCGCCAGGACCAAGGCGAGACGTTCCTCGCAGTGGCCTACATCGACGGGCCGAGCCTGGCGGACAAGATCAAAGAACGCCCGTTGCCCTTAGAGGAAGCCCTTGATATCGCGGTCCAGATCAGGCAAGGTCGAAGCGATCAAGATTCATCACTTTATCCCACGCAGCCACAAAATCACGTACAAACGCCTGCTGCGAGTCGTGACATCCGTAGACTTCCGCGACGGCTCTCAGCTGGGAGTTCGAACCGAAGACGAGATCGACGCGGGCGCCGGTCCATTTGAGCTCGCCCGTCCGGCTATCGCGCCCCTCGAACACGCCCTCGGATGTGCCTCCGGATGTGGAGCGCGCCTCCCACTTCGTGTTCATGTCGAGCAGGTTCACGAAGAAATCATTCGTCAAGGTGTTGGGCCGCTTGGTGAAGACGCCGTTTTGGCTCTGCCCGACGTTTGCATCCAGAACGCGCATGCCGCCGACGAGAACCGTCATCTCAGGAGCGGTCAGCGTCAGCAGGTGCGCCCGATCCAGCAGCAGCTCTTCAGCTGATCTGTTGTGCCCGTTCCCGAGGTAGTTGCGGAACCCGTCCGCGGTCGGTTCGAGCACGGCGAACGAGTCCACGTCGGTTTGCTCCTGCGACGCGTCTGTGCGCCCTGGCGTGAAGGGAACCGTCACATCGTGACCGGCCTTCTTGGCGGCTTCCTCGACGGCGGCGCATCCGCCCAGAACGATCAGGTCGGCGAGCGAGACCATCTTCGGGCCGGACTGCGAGCCGTTGAATTCCTTTTGGATCCCCTCAAGGGTCTGCAGCACGGCACCCAGTTCGGCCGGCTGGTTGACCTCCCAATCCTTCTGCGGCGCCAGGCGGATTCGCGCGCCGTTCGCGCCACCGCGCTTGTCGGTGCCGCGGAACGTTGCCGCCGACGCCCAGGCGGTCGAGACCAGTTGCGAAATGGACAGTCCCGATGCGAGGATCTTGCCCTTGAGGGCGGCGATGTCCAGCTCCCCAATCAATTCATGAGCGACGTCGGGGACAGGGTCTTGCCACAAGAGCGGCTCGGCAGGAACCAACGGGCCAAGACACCGCGAGATCGGTCCCATATCACGGTGCGTCAGCTTGTACCAAGCCTTGGCGAAGGCGGCCGCGAACTCCGCCGGATTCTCGTGGAAGCGCTTCGAAATCGGCGCATAGATCGGGTCCACCTTGAGTGAGAGGTCCGTCGTAAACATCATCGGGGCGTGCTTGGTAGACGGATCGTGAGCATCCGGCACGCTGCCCGCTGCAGCTCCATCCTTGGGAGCCCACTGGTGCGAACCGCCAGGACCCTTCACCAGCTCCCACTCGTAACCGAACAGGTTGTCGAAGTAGTTGTTGTCCCACTTCACTGGGTTGGTGGTCCATGCGCCCTCCAACCCACTGGTCCAGGCGTCGCCGGCTTTCCCGCTCCCAAAGCTGTTCTTCCAGCCGAGGCCTTGCTCCTCGAGGCCGGCGCCCTCGGGTTCCCGACCAATGTTGGGCTCCTCGGGGCAAGGGCCATGAGCTTTGCCGAACGTGTGTCCGCCGGCGATGAGGGCAACCGTCTCCTCGTCATTCATTGCCATGCGACGGAACGTCTCTCGAATGTCCTTGGCCGCGGCAACCGGATCCGGGGTGGCGTTCGGCCCCTGCGGATTCACATAGATCAGGCCCATCTGGACGGCGCCGAGAGGCTCGTCGAGCTCTCTGTCGCCGCTGTAGCGCTCGTCGCCAAGCCAGGTGGTCTCAGGCCCCCAGTAAATATCCTCTTCGGGCTCCCAGACGTCCTCGCGCCCGCCGGCGAAACCAAACGTCTTGAATCCCATCGTCTCCAGGGCGCGGTTGCCGGTCAAGATCATCAGGTCGGCCCACGAGATTTTCCGGCCGTATTTCTGCTTGATCGGCCAGAGCAGCCTGCGCGCCTTGTCGAGGCTCACATTGTCGGGCCAACTGTTGAGGGGCGCAAAGCGGAGCGTGCCGGAGGCTGCGCCGCCGCGGCCGTCGCCGATGCGGTAGGTGCCCGCGCTGTGCCAGGCCATGCGAATGAAGAGCGGCCCATAGTGGCCGTAGTCGGCCGGCCACCAGTCCTCGGACGTCGTCATCAACGCATCGAGGTCCTTCTGCAGAGCATCCAGGTCAAGTGTCTTGAACTCCTCGGCGTAGTTGAAATCCTCGCCCATGGGATCGGACAGGGGAGAGCTCTGCTGGAGAATCTTCAGGTTCAACTGATTCGGCCACCAGTGTTGGTTCGCCGTGGTCCCGGCCGCCGTGTGTTGGTGAGAACCGCCCATCACTGGGCACTTGCTTTCGTCTGCCATCGAATCCTCCTCCGTCTCCCGTGAACCTACGGTCTACACGCGGGGCAGAGCCCCCGAACCTCAACTCTGTACTCGGTGACTTGAAACCCGTCCGGCTGCGGCTTGCTCGCTCGGACGCTGTCGAGTTGATCGTCTTGATAGTCCACCACTTTCCTGCAACGTGTACAGATCAAGTGATGATGGCGCTCCAGGTTTGCGTCGAGCCGATTGGTTTGATGCAACTCGCTCACTTCCCGTAGCATTCCGGTGTCGATGAACGTGTGGATGTTCTTGTAAACAGTCGCCCGGGAGATCTCTGGGATTTCCCGGCTGACACGTTCGTAAACAAACTCGGGACTCGGGTGGTCGCGGCTCTCAACAAGCACTCGATAGATGACCGTTCTCTGGTGAGTGGTCGTCAAGCCGGCCTCTTTGCACGCCCTAGTGAAGTCACCCATGCGGGTCTTTACGTCCGGGCCTAAAGCGCCCATTAGCGACTTCATCCTAAACGAGAACCGTTATTGCTGCAACGGATACAACGCTTGCGGCCATGATTGATTTTGATGACCGCCTTGGAGGATTCCGGCGTCGGGGAAGTATACGCGAGTTGCCGTCCGGCGCGGGCCGTCGAACTGTTTCAACCAGCGGAGTTGACCAAGCGCGCTAGACCGCATTTCTCACCACGTGGCGAGCGAAAGTGCGTGAGAGGCCCGTCAATACGAGGCGCGCGCCGGTTAGCGCGCGGAGGCGTACTTGACAGTACGTTGAGCACGGTGACCAAGCGCAACGAAGTAGTGGCGGGCCTATTGCGTGCTTTCGCCGTCAGGTGGGTGGAGTCGAGGACGGGCGCGGTGGCTTTAGGCGGAGGGAGTAGCTGTTGCTGGCCGCTTTCGCCTTGCGCCAGTGTCTCAGTCTCCGCCTTGGCTCCGTTTCCCGTCCCCGCTCATCGAACCGGACGTGCGGATTTCCCGCATCCGGCTCTCCGACCGGCTTCACCTCATCGCTGTCGCAGGCGGCGGCCCCAGTTGCGCCCCGCGCAGGCGCAGCACGCCCATCTCCTGCTTCGCTTTGAGGCAGAGCTTGCGCCCGAGCTTCCGGATCCTAACGGCGTTGCTAGGCTTATCGCCAATCGCCTCGTCCTCTCGCTCGTTGACAAGCATGCCGGAAGTCAGGGCCCCTCGCTCCACAGGCATTACCCTGCTTCTTCACTACTACGGCCCTGTCCGACTCCCCGCCGCGGCCGCCGCCCTGTAGGCGACGTTTGGAGTTGCGACCTCCACCGCACCGGGCCTCCCGCCTTTGACTACGAACCCCCTTCACCGTCATGCCGCGCCCACTACCCCGGCGGACCCAACCGGTGCATGCGTCGGTCGCTTCCCGGTTGCTGCGGCCTTCCCCGTTTCTCAGGCGGGTCGGCGTCCGCAACTTCACTTTCGAGGCCTGCTCAGGCATACTGCGCGTTACGGCCTAACGGCTTGCTCGCCCGGCTTACCCGGACTTTGTCGCGAGGCTTCAGCTCGACCCGTTACCGGACCACGCTGCTCGCCAGCTTCGATGTCGACCGACATCTTCATCGGCGGGGCCTTTCACCCCGCAGGGTGTTCGCGCCAGTACGGCGCACGTGGAGTCGAGGACGGGCGCGGTGGCTTTAGGCGGAGGGAGTAGCTGTTGCTGGCCGCTTTCGCCTTGCGCCAGTGTCTCAGTCTCCGCCTTGGCTCCGTTTCCCGTCCCCGCTCATCGAACCGGACGTGCGGATTTCCCGCATCCGGCTCTCCGACCGGCTTCACCTCATCGCTGTCGCAGGCGGCGGCCCCAGTTGCGCCCCGCGCAGGCGCAGCACGCCCATCTCCTGCTTCGCTTTGAGGCAGAGCTTGCGCCCGAGCTTCCGGATCCTAACGGCGTTGCTAGGCTTATCGCCAATCGCCTCGTCCTCTCGCTCGTTGACAAGCATGCCGGAAGTCAGGGCCCCTCGCTCCACAGGCATTACCCTGCTTCTTCACTACTACGGCCCTGTCCGACTCCCCTCCCGAGCCGCCGTCCTGTAGACAACGTTTGGAGTTGCGACCTCCACCGCACGGGGCCTCCCGCCTTTGACTACGAACCCCCTTCACCGTCATGCCGCGCCCACTACCCCGGCGGACCCAACCGGTGCATGCGTCGGTCGCTTCCCGGTTGCTGCGGCCTTCCCCTTTTCTCAGGCGGGTCGGCGTCCGCAACTTCACTTTCGAGGCCTGCTCAGGCATACTGCGCGTTACGGCCTAACGGCTTGCTCGCCCGGCTTACCCGGACTTTGTCGCGAGGCTTCAGCTCGACCCGTTACCGGACCACGCTGCTCGCCAGCTTCGATGTCGACCGACATCTTCATCGGCGGGGCCTTTCACCCCGCAGGGTGTTCGCGCCAGTACGGCGCACTGAGAAATACGGGCTAGGACGGCAAAGAGCTCTTCTACGTCGAAGGCTGACTGCAGTCTAGGTCAGAACGGGACACAGAGTTCTGGATCGGTAAGTCCGGGGGGTTGAAAGTCCAACCCCAAACTTCCCCGCAACCACCTTGGACTACGAGTCTCCTCGGACGTCCGTTTCGTCGTGCTCAAGCAGGTCTTCGGCGACTGGCGAGGTCTCCGCAAACCCGTTATGTTATCCATGTCACTGAAAACTGGTATGACGGGTTCCGCGACCGCGAGCCGGACTAAGCTACTCACAGCAATAGACTTATGGCCTCTTGTGCACTTTAGTGTTGCGAATCAAGCTTGCTTGAATGATCCCGAGTTTCGAGGAGTTTCAGCGCTCGGAGTACAATCTCATCATGTTGGTCGAGAGGTCGAATGCCATGAGATGTTCCTTCGCTGCCTTGCTAAAAGTCCTGTTGGTCGCCCACGCTACGAACCTAGCGCTCGCTGTAGAGCAGCCCAACGTCATCATCGTGATGACTGACGACCAAGGCTACGGCGAACTTTCCGTTCACGGCAATCCGATTCTGAAAACACCTCACCTTGACCAACTGCATGCACAGAGCGTTCGCTTTGCGGACTT
Source organism: Bryobacterales bacterium (assembly GCA_965247515.1). Lineage (GTDB taxonomy): Bacteria > Acidobacteriota > Terriglobia > Bryobacterales > UBA6623. The sequence continues at coordinate 7,078,201 of OZ252029.1, forward strand.
CCACGTAGCGCCGATGTGCACGCCGACTCGCGGTCAGCTTCTGACCGGGCTCGACGCGGCGCGAAACGGAGCGATCAACGTCAGCAGCGGCCGGACCCTGCTTCGCGCCAACCTACCGACCGTCGCCGATTTCTTCGGCGACAACGGATATCGCACGGGCATCTTTGGCAAGTGGCATCTCGGTGACAATACGCCCTACCGCCCAGAAGAACGGGGCTTCCACGAGACGCTTTGGTTCCCTTCGTCCCATGTCAGCTCCGTGCCCGATTTCTGGAACAACGACTACTTCCACGACACGTACATTCGAAACGGCAAGCGCCGCGCTCAGGAAGGCTACTGCACCGATCTGTTCTTCCGCGAAGCCATGGCCTGGATGAAGGATCGCGCCTCCGCCAATGAACCTTTCTTCACCTATATCCCGACGAACGCGCCGCACGGGCCATTCTGGGCGCCGGAGAAGGAACTCCAGCAGGCCAAGCAAGCGGTCGCCGCCGCCGACCTGCCCAAGATGACCGACCGCGACAAGCGGAACTTTCCCGGCTATCTCGCGATGATCATGAACATCGATTCGAATATCGGGCGGCTGACGAAGTTCCTTGACGAGCAAGGACTGGTCGAAAACACCATCCTGATCTTCTTGACCGACAACGGCAGCACGTTCGGCTATCGCTATTTCAACGCCGGCATGCGCGGCAGAAAGACCGAACTGTGGGAGGGCGGCCATCGCGTCCCGCTCTTTGTTCGTTGGCCGGGCGGAGACCTCGGCGCGCCTCGAGACGTTCCAGGGCTCACGCAGGTGCAAGACATCCTGCCGACTCTCATTGACCTCGCCGGTCTGGTCACACCCGAAGCTCCGAAGTTCGACGGCATCAGTCTTGCTCCCGTCCTGAGAGGCCGCGCATCGGCGCCGGAGGAGCGCATGATCGTCATCAACTACAGCCGAATGCCGATCGGTCTCAACTACCCGACTCCGGCGAGCCCATCGATTATGCGGCGTCAAGGCGCGGGCGTGCTCTGGAAGAATTGGCGACTCTTAAGAGATCGCGAGCTTTACGATCTGGCGTCGGACCCGCTTCAGGAACGCAACGTCATCGCCGAACAGCCAGAAGTCGCCGCGAAGATGCGGGACCATCTAGACCGCTGGTGGGCCGAAGTAGCCGAGACGGCCAATGAACCCCAAGCCGTAACCATCGGGAGCGATGATGAAAATCCGATGATGTTGACCGCCTGCGAATGGCTTGACGTCTTCGTCGACCAACAGAGTCAGATTCGACGCGGCGTCCGAAAGAACGGCTACTGGCATCTGAACGTCGCTGAGGCGGGCGAATACGAATTCGAGCTGCGCCGTTGGCCACGCGAAGCCGAAACCGCGCTGAGCGCGGGCCTTCCCCCCATTCAACTGACCGCGGGCGAGCAGGGACCAGGGGTAGCTCTGCCGATCGCTCGCGCGCGGATTCGCGTCGATGAGGTCGCAATGGCGAAGAATGTGGACGCCAATGACCTGTCCGCAGTTTTCAACGTTAAGCTCGACGCCGGGCCCGTTTTGCTCCACACATGGTTCGACGACGACAAGGGAGAGGCCATCACAGGCGCGTACTACGTATACGTGAGACGAAAGTGATCGATCGAATCGGAGCCCTGCATCGACGCGCTCAATACCTTCTACGGGCGGCCTGACGTCCCGATCGGCGCCGTCGGAAACAGCGTCACGCCAAAACTCGGCCGCTGCTTAGGAGTAGCGCCTATGTGGCGGTGATGTCGAATGCCCGCTTGACCGCCCGCTGGATCGGCCGCCGCCGCAAGGCCGCCCGGTTGAGGGCATCTGCAAAGAGCTCGGCCTTCGCCCTCCAGACGCCGCGCCGCGGAAAAAGCCTTTCGACGCGCTTACGGGCCGCGGCCCCCATCCGAGCGCGGAGGCTCGAATCCCCCAACAGTCGGCCGATCGCCTTGGCCAGGTCGCCGGAGTTTCCCGGCGGGACCAGGAACCCGTCTTGCCGTGTTCGACAGCGTCGATGCAGCCGGTCGCCCAACTCGACACGGCGGGTCTCCCCGAGGCGGCGGCTTCGAGCAAGGCGAACGGCAGCCCCTCGCGGTGCGACGGCAGGGCGACGACATGCATTCGCTCGTAATACGGCGCCGGGTCGTCGACGAAGCCGGCAAGCTCGACGGCCAGGTCTTGTTCGAGCAGCTGCCGGATGCGGGCGGGCGGCGGGTCGCCGGCTTCGAAGTCCCCAACCACGAGCAGGCGCAAGCTGGGAAAGTCGTGTTTGAGCTGCCGGAACGCTCGCGTCAGCTCAGCCACGCCCTTGTCGGCCGTTAGTCGGCCGACGAACCCGAGCACCAGCGAATCCGCTGACTCAGGCCGAGGCTTGAATCGATCGAGGTCCACGCCATTGGCGCTTCCGTTGGCTAGGACGACTCCTTTGCCCGTCCTAAGAATCCGATGGGCCCTGGCCTGCGCGCGAAGACTCGGACTCACACAGATCACTTCCGTAGCGGCCGCCGTGGTGAGACGTTCACAAATCCACAGCACCGGCTTGAGAACCCCGCCAAGCGTCTCTAGCCGCAGCCCATGCAGCGCGTAGACGCGGCATGAGATTCCGGCCGCCAGAGAGGCGAGCATCCCGAGCAGGCCTGCTTTCGGCGTGCCGGCTTCGACGATGTCAGGACGCAGGCGCCGAAGCGCGTTCCAAAGACCCCATAGGGACCCGAGATCGTGCCAAACGGCAATCTCTCTTCGAATCTCGATCGGTTCAACCGCGATGCCCTCTTCAACCGAGAACCGCTCCAACGCCGGCCCAGGCGAGGCGATCACCGTGACCCGATAGCCCTGCCGGGCAAGGAACCGACACTGCCCGCCAAGCATGCGTTTGGGCGCCTCGGCCGAGCCCAAAATGAAGACAACCCGGCGAACTTGATCCACATTAGTCTTGATCGACGCTTGAACCCAGACCGCTTAGTGTTGCCTAATACGAGAACCATGCAAGAAGCCGTGATTGTCAACAGCCTCCGCACCCCGCTCGCAAAGTCCTTCCGAGGTTCGCTCAACCTGACCCGCCCGGATGACCAGGCCGCCCACTGCATCAAAGCGGTTCTCGACTCAGTTCCGAACCTCGACCGCAACGAGATCAACGACGTGGTCTTGGGCTGCGGCCAGCCCCACGGCGTTGCCGGCAACAACGTTGCGAGAATTTCGGCCCTGCTGGCCGGGCTGCCGCCGTCGGTCGCGGGTACGACCGTGAACCGCTTCTGCGCATCAGGCCTGCAAGCGGTCGCGATGGCGGCTCATCAGGTCATCAGCGAGAACGAGACCGCGGTGTTTGGCGGCGGGGTCGAGAGCATCACGATGATGGAGCGCGATACCAAGCCCAACCCGAGGCTCAAGGAAACCAAACCCGGCGTCTACATGGCGATGGGCGATACGGCCGAGGTTGTAGCCAAGCGCTACGGCATCAGCCGCGAGATGCAAGACGAGTACTCGCTGTCGAGTCAGCAACGTACCGCACGCGCCCAGCAAGAGGGTTTTTTTGCCGGCGAGTTGGCCCCGATGGACGTCACGCGCGGCATCTTCGACAAGAAGACCAAGTCGCTCGTCGGCGAGGAGCAGGCTCGGCTCGAGGGCGATGAATGCAACCGCCCAAGCACCACCCTTGAAGGGCTCCTCTCGCTCAAGCCCTACTTCGACCCCGATAGCGGACAAGGCTCGGTTACGGCGGGAAATTCGTCGCAGCTCTCAGATGGCGCCTCGGCCACGCTGGTGATGTCGAAGGCGCGGGCGGACGAGCTCAATATCCCCTACAAGCTGATCTTCCGCGGCTTTGCCATCTCAGGATGCGAGCCCGATGAGATGGGGATCGGGCCGGTATACGCGATTCCGCGGCTACTCGCCAAGCACGGACTCAAGGTCGAAGACATCGACGTTTGGGAGCTCAACGAGGCATTCGCCTCGCAGGTCATCTACTGCCGTGACAAGTTGGGCTTGCCCATGGAGCGCCTGAACAAAAACGGCGGGTCGATCTCGATAGGGCACCCGTTCGGGATGACCGGCTCGCGGCTGGTCGGCACTCTCGCGAACGAGATGAAGCGCAGGAAAGCCAAGTACGGCGTCGTCACCATGTGCGTCGGAGGCGGCCAAGGCGCTGCCGGGCTGTTCGAAGGGGCCTGGTAAGTCGCATGAGCCCCGAACGCCAGTGAGGGGTACGAACTTCGACGACCCTACATACTTCGCACCCGCTCACTCGCGTTCGGGGCTCATGGCTAGTGAGAAGCGCACCATCTCCTTGTCATTGCGGATGATCATGTGCAGATTCGCGTACGCCGGGTGCGTCCAGTGGACCGCGCTGTACTCTCGACGGCGGTTCAGCGGATTCGTCGGCTCCATGATCTTGACTCGGTCTATCTCGTGATAGCCCTCGGGGCTCAGCTTCGCGATGATGAACTCGCCGCGGTCGTTGTTGATGAAGAAGCGGTCTCTGTTGCGAACGATCTGACCCGAGGCCCAGCGGGCGTTCTCGACGGCAACGTCCATCGTCTCCCAGACGCGTTTGCCGGTCTTCGCGTCCAGGCAGCGGAATTGTCCGTAACTTCCGATCCCGTAAACGTGGTCGCCGTGCACGACCGGCGTCGTCACCAGCGCGTGCAACCCGTCGGTCTCGATCTCGCTATCGCTGTTGCCCTTCCACACGAGACTGGACGTGGGCTGGGCCGCGTCCAGCTTGTACATCCTCGAGCCGTTGTAGAAGGCCGAAACCAGCAAGCCGTGGTCGCTGAGCACCGGGGTCGCCACAGCCAGCCCAGCCTGCAGCGGAAAAGCATGACTCCAATAGACCTCGCCGTTCGAGGGGTCGAGCGAATTGACCGCCTGGGGCGTCCAAATGATCAACTGCCGCACGCCGCCGGCGTTGAAGATCATCGGCGGCGAGTAGCCGGGCTCTGAATCCGACGATAGCGCCCGCCAACGCTCCTTGCCGGTCATCTTGTCGAACGACATCACCTTGGCGTTCGGCGCTCCGCCAACCAGGCAAATGAGCTGGTCGCCATCGACGAGCGGCGGGCCGACCATACCCCAAGTCGGCAACTGCGCCCCAAAGTCGTCGATGTAGTCCAGGCTCCAGACGACCTCGCCTGAGTCCGCCTTGAGACACAGCAGGTCGCCCATCGCGCCCAAGATGTAGACGCGGTCGCCGTCAACGTTAGGCGTCACACGTGGGCCGAGGTCGTATTGGAGCCCGGCGTAGTCGACCTCCCACTCGTGCTCCCAGATCCGCTCTCCAGTCTCTTCGTCGAGACAGATGGCGCGCTCGACTCCCTTGCGCCCTTGTTTGGACTCGAACTCCGTGATGAAGACCTTCCCGTCGGCGACGGCCGGCCCGGTGTAGCCGCGTCCGATCGGGACCGACCACACCCGCTTCAACCCACCCTCGGGGAAGCGCTCGAGCACCCCGGTTTCCTTCCAGACGCCGTCGCGGTCCTTGCCCCGCCACTGCGGCCAGTCTTCCGCAACGGCCTGCATGCCGAGCCCAGCGATGAGGAGAGCGATTGTCAGTCTCATGTCGATGATCCCGATTGTAGCGCCCGCGCAAGGGTGTGCGACAAATTTGTGACGCTCAGGCCGCCCGGGCGCGATTGTCCCAGTAGTCGTCGAAACGGCGGCGGGTGAGCCGCGCGCAGCGCAAAGCCACAATCGCGTTCGCGCCGCGCACGCTCCAGAACATCCCCGAACGCTTCAGCCGACTCGCGATCACCGTGCGACATCCCGCCTCGATCACCCCCGAACCCACAAACAAACCCTGCCGTCGAAACTCGTCGTATCTCATCCGTTCGGCGTTGCGCTGGAAGTAATCCGCCTCCAGCAACAGTTGATGCGCCAACTCGGCGTCTTCAGTTTCGAAACTTCGCAACGCCGCCACGAGCGGCTCGATGCGCCCCGCGTCGAGCTTCTCCTTCAGCCGCCGCGCCCAACCGCAGCGACGCTTTTCGTCCCGCGGAAACAATTTCGCCGCCAGCCCCCACAGGTGTTCGCGGGCGTGATAGAGGTCGACGATCTCGACCGCGCCGGGGAAATATTCATGCGAAAGATTCCAGATCCACGAAGCGCCGTCGCCGATGACGACCTTCTTGCGCGCCCGGCGCCAGCCCCGCCGCAAGGCCTCGCTCCAGATTCGCCGGCCGAAAGCGGCAGCGTCTTCGATCGCGCCGGTGTAGCTGGTTGAGTCCTCGTCGCGGAGGGCCCGTCCGTTGTCGTCACAGCTTGTTTGAGTGAAGACGCAGCCCAGCTTCACCTCGCGGGTGCGAGCCGGACCGCCGGCTTTGCCTTTGCGCCCTGCCGTCTCAGCGCCGGTGACCGGCACGCCCGTGCCATCCATCTCGATATAGAGTATCGGAGTATCCTCTCCGAATATCTCAGGAAGCTCGAACTGTACGGCGCGGGAGATCTCGGCCTGTTCGTGGTCCGCGATGTCGGCGCCGATCGCCTCGGCTTCGCGCTCCACCGCCTTCGCCGTCAGTTGCACTCCAGCCAGCTCTTCGAGCAGCGCGCGGCCGCGATCGAACGACGTCTCGGAGCCGACCAACGCTGTCATGCGGCGTACGCCCGGCGAATATTGCGTCCCTTCAACGTCCAACTCTTGGTCGCGAGGCGCGCAGCCGGCGCCGCAGCGATTGCAGTGATAATACGGCCGTTCGACGACGACTTCGCCCAGCATTGTGACGATCTTCTTGCGGCGGCGGCCGGCCAAGCGCGCCTGTTTGCCACAAGCGCACAGCTGTCGCGATTCGCTCGCTTGCTCCTCGTTCAAGAGCGTCTCGATCAGCCCCGCGCCGGCTTGATGCAGGGCGTCGCGCGTCGCTTGTTCGACCGCTTCCAGGTCCAGCTTCCCGCTCTTGCGCCGATCGGCGAAGACGACCCGCAGGAGCCGCCCTACTTCTTGGCCGACTTCTTGCTGGATCGCTTCGGCCGTTTTTTTTCCGCGGACTCAACTCGGCGTCCTCTTCCACCGGACGCAGCCGGCAGATCTGTTCGTTGACATCGAGCAGTTGTCGGCTCAGTTCGCGGAAACGCTGGAAGTTGTCGACCTCGCGTTGCGCCTTGCGGCGTTGGGCAGGCGCAGCGAAGGTTTCACTCACGGTCTTGCCGTTGACCTTCCTTGTGAGGCGGAAGTTTGGGCCATGAGCCGGCTGGCCGGGCTGATGGCAGCGGCAGTCGGGTTTGCCGCAGCGACCGCTGATGGCGCTGATCGATCCACTGCGGAAGTCTCCCAGGTCGATGATCTCAGACAGGACGGCACTTCTATGACGTTCGAGCGCGGCGAGGGATTGGGACACGGCGCACCTCCTATCTCCTAACGTATCACCACGTTAGGATTCATGCGCAAAAAAAGAGAAACTCGCAAACTGCCACTTTCTTGTCGCGCCCCCCCCCGCGCAACTTCAGGGCCTCAATCCGCGTCCAGATGTATAGAATCAAAGGATTAGCCAGATGAGCGAGCAAGCCACTCTCAACCCTGCAGTCCAACCTGAAGCTCAACCTGTCGTCGAGCCCGTGCCCGACGACGGCATCAGCTTCGACGAACGGGCCCAAAAGAAGTCGTTCAAGCAAATCATGAAGCAGCCGCGCATGATCGCGGGGCTCCTGCTCGGGCTTGGAGTGATCGGCTTTGTCCTTTACCTCGAGCATGGCGTCGGCCAGGTCACGCTGCCGCCTCCCGAGGTGAGCTATGAGCTGCTGCGCAACGAGGGCCTGACCGAAGGGGTCCCGATCGCCATCAAGGTCAACCAAGTCGCGGTCTTCATGATTAACGACCCGATGGAAGGCGGCGCCGCGAACCGCGGTAGGAGCGTTGTCGAAACGCTTGAAGGGGCGATCGAGGAGCTAGAAGAACACCCAGGGCGCGTGATTACGATCAAGACGCCAGAAGACGAGCTGCCGGCGATCGTCATCGAAACAGCCAGGGGAACCGAGACCCGGCCGCTGATTCAACTCACCAAAGAGGACGTGACGCTTGCCGGCCACGACGATGAGAAGTGGGTCGTGCGCAATTGGGCCGAGCGCCTGACGGATTCGCTCAAGCTGATGATGTTCGCGGAACCGCCCGAGTTCTCGGTAGGGCTTGAATTCGGCGACGCTCTGACGACGCTATTCGTTGAGGCTCACAACGAGCGCGGGCTCATTTCGCGGGATTCACTCGATGACTCCTACGAAGGCTTGAGCGATATGAGCAAGGTCGCATTGGCTTCATTCCCGCCTCCGGGCAAAGACGAACTTGACGAGCCAATGCCGACCGTCGTGATCCAGTAGGGGCGCGACATGTCGCTGACGTGTCCAATTAGCTTCCTGGGGACTTGAGCCCGTAAGGGCGGAGCAGTCAACAGCCCGCGGCGAAGCCGTGGGAAAACGGACACGCGGGTTGCGGCGCGGGATATTGCAGCTGAAAGTGTGCAAATAAAGGCCCCTCGATTTCCATTTCACGCAGTGTAATCACTTGGGTTTAGATTCGGGCCGTCCGAACCCGCCTCCCGGCCCCCTCAGGGCCATGAGATTTCTCAAGACGACGCGATTTTACGACAGTGACCAGGCGACTGGACCCTAAGTCCTTTCGAGTCTTGTCGGTAGGCGTCCTCGACCCCTTGGCGCTGCTGCGCTGCCTTCCTCCTGACGACACCACCAGAGTCGATCCGCCGGTGACTGTCACACCGTCTGAATTGCTGTCGATCCCGGTTTATTGGAGGCATCCAGTCACGGTTAGGAAGGGATTCTGGCTAGCAAGAACCCCCTGTAACGGTCGCGGCGTACAAGCGCTTCGCCAATGGCTGGTCGCACCGGTTGCGCCACTCACCAATAACCCTGTGGTAAGCTCAAGCCATTGGGACCTGTTAGTTTCAGTTTCCGTAGCGGCGTACTGACGTGCTGGCTGCTGGTGTGGCCCGCCATCGCCTCCGCGCAAACCCTCGAAGAGATTGACTTTTTCGAGATGCGTGTTCGCCCGGTGCTCGCCGAAAATTGCTTCGCCTGCCACAGCGGGCAGACGCAGCAGCCCATGAGCGGGCTACGCGTGGACACGCGCGACGCCCTGCTCCAAGGAGGCGATCGCGGCCCTGCGGTCGTCCCCGGCCAGCCCTCGGAAAGCCGTTTGATCCAAGCCGTGCGGCGCCAGGGGCTGATGATGCCCCCGGGCGGGAAGCTCGCCGACCATCAAGTCGCTGACCTGGAACACTGGATCTCCCTCGGAGCCCCCTGGCCGCCGGCGCCGGAGGCCGCCCCAGCGGGCGCCGTGCCAGACGCGGCTACCAGGGTAGAGCTAGCGAGATCCGCGACCGCTACCAACGGTCATTGGGCCTTTCAGCCGTTCGAGGCGGCCGGCGGCCGCGGATCATTCAAAGGCGATCGAGATCCCGTCATCGACCGGCTCGTCGAGGCCCAGTTGGATAGAGCAGGACTTTCGCCATCTGAGCGGGCCGATCCGCGGACGCTCCTACGGCGACTGAGCTATGGCCTCACCGGATTGCCGCCCTCGTTTGACCAGATCCAGGCCTTCGCCGCGGACCCCAGCCCGGTCGCCTACCAGCGCGAGGTCGACCGCCTGCTCTCTTCGCCGCAGTTCGGAGAGCGCTGGGCGCGCCACTGGCTGGACGTCGCTCGTTACGCGGACGCCGGATCGACCAACGTGCGTTTCGCCTTCGCCTATACCTACCGCGATTGGGTCATCTCGGCGTTGAACGACGACATGCCCTATGACAAGTTCGTCGTGCGGCAACTGGCGGCCGATCTGCTGCCCGGCGAGGACAAGCGCCATCTGGCCGCGTTGGGGTTTCTGACACTGGGCTTGGACCCGTTCCGCCGGACCGATCTGCCCGAGAAGATCGACGACCGGATCGACGTCGTAACCCGGGGATTGATGGGGCTGAGCGTGAGTTGCGCGCGCTGCCATGACCACAAGTTCGACCCCATCCCGACCCAGGACTACTACTCGCTCTACGGCGTCTTCGTTAACTCCGAAGAGCCGCTGGAACCCATTCCCATCGCGAGCGCCAATGGCGCCGATCCGGTAGGAGCCGCCCTTCGCGCCCGACTGGCCCGCCGCGTCGATTCGCTCAGGACCTGGGAGCGGGAGCGGATGGAGGTGCACCGGGCGGACGCAAGAAAAGCCGACAGCATCGAGCCCAACTTGCTCGGCGTCTGGAAGGCGCGGGGGCTGAGCGGTGCTCAGCTCGAAACCTTCGCCAGGGAGAGCAACCTGCCTTCGTACCTGTTCCTTCGGTGGGTGGACCGGCTGGAGAGGGCCGCCGCGTCGGGTGATCCTGTGTTCGTGTTGTGGAACCGGCTGGCGGAGTCGGACGGGGACGATTTCGCCGACGCCGCTCGCGAGGCCGGCGGGAACCGGCTGGTGAGCGACGAATTAGTGCGCCAGCCTCCCGAGTCGCCGGAGGACCTGGCGCGCCGTTATGCGGAGCTTTTGGCGCAGTCTGATTCGGCCGAGCCCCATAGAGATCCCGACCTTGAAGCGCTGCGCCTCACGCTTCGCGGGCCCGATGCGCCTCCGAATATGCCCCTAGAGGATTTCTGGCTGACGCAGAACGAAGGCGACAAGAACACGAACAACTACCTCGTTTGGGAATACAAAGCCGCAGCCGCCGAATACGCCTATCGTGTCGCGCCGCCGCATGCCATGGGACTGCGTGAGAGGGCCGATCTGATTCCCGCGCGTGTCTTTCGGCGCGGCAACCAGAACGATCTCGGCGAAGAGGCGCCGCGGCGCTTTCTGCAGGCGTTGTCGCGGTCGGAGAGGAGGCCGTTCGCGCACGGCAGCGGCCGGTTGGAGCTGGCGCGGGCGATCGCCGACGCAGAAAACCCGTTGACGGCTCGCGTGATGGTCAACCGCGTGTGGCGCCACTTGTTTGGCGCGGGGCTAGTGGAAACGACCAGCGACTTCGGCCTCCGGGGCGCCCAACCGACGCATCCCGAGCTGCTCGACCGCCTCGCCGCGACTTTCGTCCGAGACGGCTGGTCTCTCAAGCGCCTCATCCGGCGCATCGTGCTGTCCGGCGTCTATCAGCAATCGAGCGCCGAGCGGGTGGAGGGCTTAGGGAAAGATCCGGAGAACAAGCTGCTGTGGAGAATGGACCAGCGGCGTCTTGATTTCGAGGCTCAGCAGGACTCGCTGCTGGCGGTCGCGGGCCGGCTGGACCCGACGTTGGGCGGGCCGTCGTTTCTGCCGGTGTCCGTCCCGTCCGTCCCTCGGCGGACTCTATACGCGTTCGTCGAGCGGGAAAGGACGCTGCCGAGCGTGCGCAGTTTCGACACGGCCGATCCCGCGGCGCACACGCCTAAGCGTCACGTGACGACCGTGCCGCAACAGGCCTTGTTCATGATGAACAGCCCGTTTGTCGCGGAGCAGGCACGGGCGTTCGCTCGGAGCCTAGTAGAGGGATCGGACGAGGACCGGATCCGGTTCGCGTACCAGCGGATCCTCGGCAGAGATCCGACCCCGGAAGAAGTCGAAATCGGGCTAGGGTTCTTGTCGGGGGCGCGGAACGCTCAACCCCCTGAGCCGATTGCTTCTGCCGGCACCTGGCAATACGGGTTCGGCGAGCTGGACCCGGCGGCCGGGAGCGTCAAGAAATTCGTCCCGTTCGCGTATTATGCGCCGTTGATGCGGTTCGGCTTAGCGCAGGGAGTGCCCTTCGCCTGGAAGCACGCCTCGCTGCTTCCCGCGGCCGACGCCGGCCCAGCCCATCTGACCCCGAAGGGCGGAGCGCCGGGAGACGACCTAGCCCACAGCGTCATCCGGCGCTGGGTCTCTCCGATCGAGGGCGAAGTGAACATTAGCGGAGCGTTGACCCACCAGCTAGGCGGCTACGGAAAACGGTTCAACCAGAGCAACGGCATTCGCGGTTGGATCGTGTCCAGCCGCAGCGGCATTCTCGCGAGCTGGACACTGCGGGGCGTGAAGGCTGAGACCGGGTTGAGCGGCCTCGAGGTTGAGAAGGGCGAGACGCTCGACTTCGTCGTGGACTCGCGCGGCGACGACGAGTTGGACAAATTCACTTGGGCGCCGGTAATCGAGGAGATCTCCGAAGAGAAACCGCGGCGGTGGAGCGCCGAAGAAGACTTCCGCGGACCGCAACCCGAGCGACTGGACGCATGGGGCCAATACGTGCAGATCTTGCTCGAGACGAACGAGTTCGCGTTTGTAGACTGATCGCTTATGGCTAGACCAATGTCAATGTGGACGAGAAGGCAGCTCTTGCGCGGAGTAGGGATGGGCATGGCCGCGATCGGTAGCGAGCCACTGCTAGAAGCGTCCTCGGTAAATCCGCTGGCGCCCAAGGCGCCCCCGCTCCCGGCGAAAGCCAAACGGATGGTCCACATCTTCTTGAACGGCGGGCTGTCTCAAGTGGACTCGTTTGACCCCAAACCGGTACTCGCCAAGTACGCCGGCAAAGCCCTGCCGGTCCACTTGCGCACGGAGCGTTCGACCGGCGCCGCCTTCCCTTCCCCATTCGAGTTCCAGCGCTACGGGGAGAGCGGCATTGAGGTCAGCGAGATGTTCCCCAACGTCGCCGCTTCGGCGGATGACCTCTGCGTGATTCGGTCGATGCACACGAATGTGCCGAACCATATTCCGTCGCTGATGATGATGAACTGCGGCGCGCAGATTCAGGCGCGCCCGAGTCTCGGTTCGTGGGTGACGTACGGACTTGGCTCGGAGAATCAGAACCTACCCGGCTTCGTGGCGCTGTGCCCCAACGGCGATCCGATCAGAGGTTCGCTCAACTGGCGCTCGGCTTTCCTGCCGGGCGCTTACCAGGGGACTTATATCGATCCGTCGCAGACCGAGGTCGAGCGGCTCGTCGCGAACATCAAGAACCAGTACGTCGAACCGGCGGCCCAGCGGCGGCAACTCGACGTTCTGGCGCGGCTGAACCGGGCTCATCAGAGCGAGCGCGAGGCGGACAGGCTGCTCGAAGCGCGTATCCAGTCGTTCGAGCTCGCTTACCGCATGCAAATGGAGGCGTCGGACGTCTTCGACATCAGCGGCGAACCGGAATCCGTTAGGCAGGCCTACGGCGACACGGTGCACGGCCGCCAGATGCTCATCGCGCGCCGCTTGCTGGAAAAGGGCGTACGGTTCGTGCAGACTTGGCACGGGCGAGGGCAGCCTTGGGACAGCCACAGCGAGATCAAAAAGAACCACGGCCAAATGGCTCGAGAGTGCGATCAACCGATCGGCGCCTTTCTGAAGGACCTCAAACAGCGCGGCCTGCTCGAAGACACCCTGGTTCTTTGCGGAGGCGAATTCGGCCGCACCCCCGTGTTGGAGCTCACCGCCTTCGGCAGCAACGCGGGACAGAACGGCCGCGACCACAACTCATGGGGCTTTTCGATGTGGATGGCCGGCGGCGGCGTGAAAGGGGGCCATATCCACGGCTCGACCGACGAGTTCGGATTCCGCGCCGTTGACCAGCCCGTCCACATCCACGATCTCCACGCGACGATCCTGCATCTGCTCGGCTTTGATCACGAGCAGTTCACCTACCGCTACTCGGGCCGTGACTTCCGCCTCACAGACGTCCACGGAAACGTCGTTCACGACATTCTTGCTTAGCAGCCCGGTTTCGTTGCGTTTGCCAACGCATCGAGCCTACGATGTTCGACCTTCTTCGGAGTGGACACTCCTCAAGCGGGCTCAGGGAGCGCCGCCGGCCCCGAGTTTTTCGAGGATCTCGCAGGGGCTGATGAGTGGACCTGTAGGCACGCGCCGATTCGACCTTCGTACACAAGGGATCCATGCTCGGGAGTTGCTACCGCCAAATCCCGCTTGTCGGCCAGGGTAGATTCAGAACGCTACCCGGGACGCTTGAGCTTATCGTCGTTAGCTTGCGGAAACAAACGTTCGCTTGAATGACCGTCTGAGAGCCTTCCAAAAGCCTCTCCAGAGCGCTCTGAGCCCCTGTTTAAGCGGGCTTGGGTGATTTCAAGGGGTCGTTGGGTCCCTGTGAAAATAATTAACAATATCTATCCGCTGACGGCTCCGATGGGCTGTTTTCGGGTGGACTCGTAGCCGCGATGGACCAAGTCGGAAGGATCACATTAGCTAACGTCGAACTTGGCGTAGCCGGGAAAGTGCAACACGTCATCGTCTGCGTAGAGCTCTGGAAAAGATTTCGGCGCCTCATCCCCGCCCCGCTCCCACGGCTTCACCGTGCACTGTTGACTGCCCCGCCCTCCCGGGCTCAAGAGGGTCTACTTCTCAAAACTTGTCCCGGTTAGCCACAAGTCCAATGAAATCAACGGACATGCTTCATTATCCTTGCCTCGACCTCTGGCCAAACATCAGGGTTGAGCAGATTCTCCGGCCTCTCACCCCGCAGGGCGCAAACCGCCCGTTCCAGTGCGTGGGTCGCGATCCGTAGCCTGCCCGCCACCGAGCCCGACCCCACGTGGGGCGTAATCATCACGTTGTCGTAGTCGAGCAGCGGATGGTCGGCAGCCGGCGGTTCGGGATCAGTAACATCCAGGCCGGCCGCGCCGAGCTGACCGCTATCAAGCGCCGCGGGCAAGGCCGTCTCGTCCACCAACCCGCCACGGGCGGCGTTCACCAAAATCGCCCCGCGTTTGAAGTATCCCAGCGTCTCGGCATTGATCGTGTGGCGCGACTCAGGCGTCAGCGGCGCGTGAATCGAAACCACGTCCGCGTCGGCCAGCAGCTCCTTGATCGTCGGTCTTAGCTCGACGTCCAACTGGCTCGCCTGCTCGGCCGTGACATAGGGATCGTAGGCCGCGACCTTCATCCCCAGCGCCTGACAAAGCTTGCCGACTCTCTTGCCGATACGCCCAAGCCCAATCAACCCAAGCCTGGAGCCTGAGAGTTCCAGGGCATTGTGATCTCGGTAGAAGTCCCGGATCTTCTGCGTCTTGATCCGGCGCTCGCAGTTCTTGAGCTTCTTGGCCATCGCCAGGATCAACGCCAGGGCATGCTCCGCCGTCGAGGTCGTCGGAGCGTCAGGGGCGTTCGTGACGGCGATCTTCCGTGCTGTCGCCGCCGGGATGTCAACCGTTTCATAGCCCGCCCCCAGCCGCGCGATAATCAGCAGTTTCGGCGCCCGATCCATCACCTCGCCGGTGAACCGGCCGGCGCCGGCGATGATCGCGTGGGCCTCTGGTAGAGCGACGAAGGGATCATCCGGTGTAGCGGCCGCCGGGCCGATCTCCTCGGCGAAACCCTCCATCGTGGACCTAAGCTCAGCGGGAATCCCGCGTTCGGACCAAATCTTAAACATTCCTACGCGTCTTCCTTCGCCGTTGCCGCGATCCCGCCGAGCTGCGCACCGTGATGGGCGTCGTGCCAAAGCATAAACTCGATGTGAGATTGACGATCACGAACCTGGATCTGCTCAATCACGTCGACCTCGTCAAGCTGCTCGTCCGACAATTGCGAAACATACTCCCGCAGCCGCGCCCGAGCCGTCTCGAAGGTTTCGAGCACTTCACTCGCAGGCGGGTAGTGCGCGAGATCGTCGACCGGCTGCGTCCCCCCGTCGAACAGCTCTTTCCAGTGCAGCAGCGGGTTGACCTCGGCCTTCGTATAGCGCTTGAGCGCCCCGGACTCGATGTAGGCCAAGTGTCCGACGATCCAGAGCGCATGCGGCCCGCCCGGTCGATAGCGTTGCAACCACGCGTCGTTCGCGGCAATGCTCTTGACGGCCCGTAGCGTGACGCCCCAAGTGAAGTCCATCCGAGCCAGTACGCGACCCAGACGAGTGTGATTCGATGCTTGTTCGCTCATAGCCAGCCATGATGGCATATGAGGACACTGCTTGGACCAACCATCGACTGAGTTTGCTACGCGGTCACTGAGACGCGGACGGAAAGTCCGCGCCCACTTGACGCTGGGTAAAGGGAGTGGGCGCGGACTTCCCGTCCGCGGGGCTCAGGGTCGTTACGGGGCAGGTGTCAACCGCAGCTCGGAATCTCGCCCGAGTCCGTCGGTCAATGTCAGGACGATATCCTGGCGGCCATCGAGCTCGTGCTTGGGAACCTCAAAGCGGGCGCCCGCCAAACCCTTGAACTTTTCCCCCGCGGGAACCTCGGTGCGCGGCATCAGCGGCACATCACCCATGCCGCCAAGCTCCGAGAAGTAGTCGAACAGCTGCTTCACATCGGGAACGGCTACGTTGCTGCCAGGGTGGCGGTGACCGTCCGAGTCAATCATTGCTAGCCGATTGCCGTAGATCACCACCGGATTGCTGGTATTGTTCGTGACGGCGAAGTTGACGAGTCCGACTGACGCGGTTCGCTCCATCCCCAGCGTGCGAACCTCGGTGATTTCGCCCTCCAGCGGTTGCCTCGTTGGAAGAAGAAAGAATACGGCGAGCCCGATCACGGCGGCCGCGGCGAGGAGGATCAGCTTCAAATTACCCATGAAAGAATTAGGGTGCGATATTTTGATACCGCTCGACATCGGCGGGTTTTGGCCACCACGTGATTTCACAATTCGGGTTCTCGCCGCGGAACTGTCTGACTCCGTCTGGCGTGACCTCGCTCCCCCCAACGTAGACTTGCCGCAGGGAGCCGGAACCGGCGAGCTGGAGGAGTCCGGAATCCCCGAAACCGGTTTCGGCGAGGTCGACGGTCTGCAACGACTTCAGTTCTAGCAGAGCGCCGGCGGCCCTATTGTCTATCCGCTCGGCCTGCCAGAGACGAAGTTTCTTCAACTGACTTAGAGCCGCCAGAGACTCGCGTCCCTTTAGCGAAACCTTTGTCCCGCTCAGATCGAGCTCACGTAGCCGGGTCAACCCAGTCAGTTTCCGGAGCCCGGCGTCGCCGACGTTGGTGTCGTTCAAGGCGAGGACTTCGAGCTGCTCTAGGTCCGCCAAGCTATCGAGGTTGAAGTCTGAGAGCGCCATCCCCCACAAGCCGGAGTCCGTCCGCTGCAAGCCGCCCAGATCGACCTTTTTGAGCGCCGGCAACATCTTCAACAGCGGCAGCGCACGGCCGCTCATCTTGTTGCCGCCGAAGCCGAACTCTTCGAGCAGCGTGAGCGGCCCGAGGTTCTCGAATCCTGCGTCTTCGACACGACTGAAACCAACCCTGAGCGACCTGAGGCTGGTGATGCCGGCGAGGTGTTCGAACGAGCGGCTGGTGACGTCGGTTCCCTCTAAATTGAGGACTTCAAGATTCTTCCAACCCTTCAGTGGCAAGACTACGGCGTCGGTCAAGTAGTCGCAGTAGAAGAGGTTGAGCTCGCGTACGTTTTCGAGGCCTCGCAGGCGTTCAATGCTTAGATCGGTGATCCAGGTGTGCGAGAGGTTGATGCGCTCGAGTGTCGGGGTCGCCGCCAGAAGGTCGAGGTCGTCGTCGCTGATCCAGGCCGAGGTTAGATCGACAGCGACGACTTCTCCGCGGGTGTTGCGCTCGAGCTCGCCGTTGACGGATCGAACCCAGTCAACAAGATCGTTGGAGGCCGCATGGGCCAGAGTGCCGAGAAGTGCTATAAAAGCAGCCAAGAGTGTGGCCCTGTTAGTGCTCGATTGAGCGCAAGAAAGTAAGAAAGGACCTTGCGCCACAGGCGCAAGGCGGCACGGCACAGCCGTGCGCCACGTCACTAGCTTCTCCTCCGGTTCGGGCGACTGGACTCGACATCGAAGACGATTTCGCAATCTTCGAGCGCTTCCGCGAGGCGCGCGCGGCCTTGCTCGGTTACCAGCGTGTGGTAGAGGTCCAGATGTCTCAGAGTCGAAAGCCGAGCCAGGTGCTCGACGCTCTTGTCGCTGACGTGCGTACTGTCGAGCGAGAGCCGGCCGATGCGCTTCGCCGCCGCTAACTTAGCCAAACCCTCGTCGCTCACTTCGGTGTAGTCCAAGCTCAGGTCTCGCAGCGCGGGCAAGGCCGCGATCGTCTCCAAGGCTTCGTCGGCGATCCGTGTCCGCACCAGGTGGAGGCTCTCCAGTTCAACCAACGGTTCAAGATAGCCGACTCCCTTGTCGGTAACGCGCGTGTAGCTGAGCCCTAGAAATCGCAAGCTCGTCAGCTCCGCGAGCCGCGCGACGCCTCCGTCGGCGATTTCCGTCCCAGTGAGATCGAGCCACTTGAGGCCGGTCATCTCTATGAGCTCCACGCCGGCAAAATCGGTGATGTCGGTGTAGGCGATCGACAGCTTCGAAAGTCCCGGCAAAGTCTTGATCGCCGCCACGCCGGCGTCGAGCAGCGGGCAGCCTAGCAACGAGAGCTCTTCGAGCTGGGTCATCGCGCCCAAATCCGTCAGGCCGGGGCCCTCAATCAGAGTGTGGTCGAGAATCAGGCGGCGCAGGCCAGTCAGGTGCGCAAGTCCCGCGACCCCGGCATCGGTGAGAGAGGTGTGTCGCAGATCCAGCTCTTCAAGCTTCGAAAGACCCGCCAACTTTTCAAGCCCGGCGTTGCTGATCTGAGTCGTCCCGAGGTCGAGCCGCCGCAGACTTGAAAGGCCTTTGAGGACTTCAAGATCCGCATCAGCGACCGCTGTAGAAGCCAAAGAGAGCGCGACCAGCGCCCCCGCCTCCAGCTCAGCCGAACCGCCGATCGACCGAGCCCACGCAGCGATCGATTCCGGGTTCGCCGAGGGGCGCTCGGTAATCTCCGTGATCGGCGCCGGCGCCATGTCCAGAAAGATGATGCGGCAGTCCGGCAGAGCCTCGGCAAGTGCATCCACTCCAGCCTGGGTCACTCGGCTATAGCGCAGGTCGAGCTGGCGCAACTTCGGCAGTCCCTTGAGGACGTCGAGTCCGGCGTTCGTGATCCGTGTGCGGTAGAGGTTCAGGACCTCGAGGTCGGTCTTGTCGTTGAGGATTTCGAGCCCGGCGTCGGTGATGTCGGCCCCTAGCAGCTCGAGTCGCGTCAACTTGCTGAGACCCCGGATGCTCTCCAAACCGCTGTCGGTCAGCGGAAGGCCTCGCAGGTCCAGCTCTTCGAGATCCGTCAGCGCCGAGATGTGCTCGATCCCGGCGTCGGTGACGGCGGTGTCGCGGATCCACAGCTTGCGGAGCCGGGTCATGCGCCCAACGTGCTCCATCGCCTCGTCGGTGATCGGCGAGAAGGTTAGGTCCAGCTCCTCGAGATTGACGAACGGATACAGGGTCTCGCCGGTAATCTGCGTCCGCCGTAGCCGCAGTTTCTTGAGCGAGCTCTCGGGCCCAAAGCCCTCCAGGCCCGGGTCGTTGAACTTGATCCGCGCCAAGAACGTGTAGCTAAAGGTCAACTCCTCCAGGGTCGGAATCTTCGCCAATGAGCCGAGCTTTTCGCTAGCGTCGCCCCGAAAGCCCGCCCGCGGGTTCCACATCGGCCCCGGCAAGTGGATGCGGCGCAGGGCGGTCAGCCGGCTCAAACGAGGCAGATCTTCGCCGGCGATCTTGCAGCCAACCAGGTTAAGCGCTTCGAGCAGAAAGTTGCTGGCCGGAAGATACTCGACCGCACGAATCCGCGAGCCCCCCGCGGGAATAACCGACCCGCCCATACGAATCGTCCACTCGGCAATCTCACGGTCAAGCGGCGTCCCAAGAGTCAAACCCGGGATCGACAGACAAACAAATACGATCAACGCCGGTACGCGCACTGCCATGACTCTAGCAGAAGGCTCTTACTCGGTCTCAGCCCCTGACCAGACCGCCCGCACACGCTCAAAGCCCGAAACGTACGCCTCCCGCAGCGCGGTCGGAGCAAGGTACGAAGTGGCCCTTGCGCTATGGAGAACCCATGGCGCTAGCCGCGAGGACGCAACCGTCTCCTCCGCGCCGGCGACCGGCGAAAATGCGACGATGCCCATCACAAGCGCCGTGGAGACCGCCAGCCCGCGCACCAGCCCGAAGGCTCCGCCCAGCAGCCGGTCGAACCAACGGAGTCCGGTCATGCCCCACAGCTTGACGAGCGCCCATGCGATAAAGGCCCCTGCGATAAGGCAAGCGATGACGATACCGGCGAACGCGGCGAACCGCGCCACTTGCGGGTCGGCGATGTAAGGCGCGAGCCTATCCGCCACGCGCTGGTAACCCCACATGGCGCCGCCGACGCCCAGCCCCAGCGCAAGCAGTCGCACGACCTCGCGCGTGACCCCATTGCGCAGCGCCCCGACAAAAGAGATGAGAAGAACCCCGCCGATCACGAGATCGAGCCAATTGAAATCCATAAACTCGTCCTTGACTCTTCGCTAGCGGGAGTTACGAAGAGTCCTTATCTATCGAGTATAGCGATGGCCGCGGACGTGGCGAAAAAGAGACCTTGCGCTACAAGCGCAAGGCGGCACGGCATAGCCGTACGCCACGTCTAGTACAGCTGACGCCGATAGCGCCAAGCGCTGAATCCATAAAGCACAATCGTAATCGCCGTCAGCGTCGCGAAGGGCTGCCACAGCTCGCCGATTCCCTCTCCGCGAATCGTGATTCCCCGGATCACCTCCACCAAGTACCTCAACGGATCGGCCAGCGACATCGCCCGCAAGATCACCGGCATGTTGTCGATGCGCGCGAAGGCCCCCGAGCAAAGCATCACGAACGGGTTGACGAAAAAAGTCAGCAGCTGCGCCTGTTGCTGGTTCTGCGAAAACGTCGCCAGCAGAATCCCTAACCCCATCGCCGACGCACCGGCCAGAACCGCGAACACGAAATACAGCAGTAGGCTCCCCTTCATCGGGAGCCCAAACACAATACCCGCGACGAACGTCGAAACCATCAGGCCAGCGACCATCAGGCAAAGAACCGGGGTGGTCTTCGCCAACAGAATCTCCAGCGACTGCGCCGGACTCATCAGTAGCTGCTCGATCGTCCCCAGCTCCTTTTCCCGAACAGCAATGGCCGCGGCCACCAGCGAACCGTCGACGAACAGCACAACCCCCATCACCGCGGTCACATAAAACCACGAAAAGACCAGGCCCGGGTTGTACAAGGCCGTTGTCCGGACCTCCGCTAGAGGGGCCGCCGGCATCGACGCGCGCAAGAGTCGCTCGTTATACACCCCGAACACCTGCTTGAGGTATCCCCCGGCAAGGGCGGCGGAGTTCGCCAGCACGGCGTCGAAGATCACCTGCACTTGCGGGCTTTCTCCCACCCCGAGGTCAGCCGCAAAGCTCGGCGGGACAACAATTGCGACGTCGATCTCACGCCGGTCGAAGCCCCGCGCCATCTCCCGCTCGGAAAGGTACGTCCGCGCCAGCTCGAACGCTTCAAGCTCCAACACGGAGGTCAGCAGCTCGCGACTAGCGGGCGTTCGGTCGTAGTCGACGATGCCGGTACGCATGTCTCGGACCTCGGGGTTCAAGGCGAATCCCCAGAGCACAAGCATCAACGTCGGCGGAATCGTGAGTTGGACGACCAGCTTCTTGTTGCGCCGAAGTTGCTGAAACTCCTTCTTCGTCAGAGCGCGATATCGACGCAGGAAGCCCTTCATTCGGCTGAGAGGTCGAGCATATCACGGCGGCTAGCTACTTCCCGGCGCAAAACGCCCGCCTAAGTCCCGCATTTTCAGTGCCGGCTTGTCGCGCAAGCGTCCCGAACGCACATTTTCTATAGGAGTTTCAGGCCTATTTATGCTATAATAAGCCATGACCACACGGCGCCGCCCCCAACGCTGCCTCTTCGAGCCCCTCTTCCCCGAAGATCCCCTCGATCTCTACGAGCCCTGGATGCGTCACGCCGACCGCCTGCTCGACGACGATCAGCTGCTCGACACCGTCTATGACGCCCTCGGCAGCCGCCATCCTCAATCGCGCCGCACAGGCCGCCCGGCCACTCCCGCCGAGGTCGTCTTGCGCCTGCTCATCCTCAAACACGTGCGCAATTGGAGCTTCGATGTGCTGGAACGCGAAGTGCGCGCCAACGTTGTCTATCGCCACTTCAGCCGCATCGGGTTCGACAAAGTTCCCGACGCCAAGACCCTGGGGCGCATCGCCCGCGCGCTCGGGCCCGAGGTGATCGCGCAGTTGCACGAACGTTTGATCGAGCTGGCGCGCGAAGAGCGTGTGGTGACCGGCCGCAAGTTGCGCATCGATACGACGGTGGTCGAAACCAACGTGCATTACCCGACCGATTCGAGCTTGCTCAACGACGGCCTACGCGTGCTCACGCGGACGATGCGCAAGATCGAAGAGGCCGCCGACCACGCCGGCGAGAGGTTGCGCAACCGCCTGCGCAGCGTGCGCAAGATCGTGATGCAGATTGGCCGCAGTGCGCGCTCCGAGCAAGGCGCCGAAAAACGCCGCACGCTCTATTCCAAGCTGCTCGAGACCGGCGGGCGCGTGGTGGCGCAGGCGCGGCGCTTTGCGGCCGAAGTCGCAAGCGGCGTCAAGCGGTCGGCCGAACCGCTGGGCGATGCGTTGCTCCAAGGCTTGCGGAAACAACTCGAAACCATGCTCGATCGCGTCGAACGAGTGCGGCGGCAGACCAAGCAGCGGGTGTTCGGCGGCGACAAGCATGTGCCGGACAAGCTGCTGAGCGTCTTCGAACCAACGACGGAAGTGATTCGCAAAGGCAAGTCGGGCAAGCCGAACGAGTTTGGCAAGATGCTGAAGGTGCAAGAAGCGGAGAATCAGATCGTTACCTCCTATGACGTGTATGAAGAGCGGCCGGACGACCGCGCGATCTTGCTGCACGCGGTCGCAGAACACGAGCGGCGCTTAGGACGCACGCCGCGCCTGGTGGCGGCGGACGCGGGCTTTTCCTCGGCGGCCAACGAGCAGGCCTTGGAGCGGCGTGGCGTGGAGCGGGTGTCGATTCCGAACTACTCAACGCGCGATCCGGTGCGGCGCGGACGGCAGAAGGAGCGCTGGTTCAAGCGCGGGCAGAAGTGGCGAACCGGTTGCGAAGGGCGCATCTCGGTATTGAAGCGCCGCCACGGACTCGACCGCAGCCGCTATCCGGGCCTGGACGGGATGCGGCGCTGGGTGGGATTGGGGGTGATCGCGGACAACCTGATCAACATCGGGGCCTGCCTGGAGGCGCGGGCGACGGGTTGAAGGAGCGGGGCGAGGCGGCGAAACAGGATCGAAACCGCGATCCGACCGGAACTAAGAAAACGCTTTCCAATCGGGCTTGGCTCGCGATAGCGCTTTTTGCGCCAGAAAGTAGCTAGAGTCGAACGTCGCCAACGCCGATGAAGCTGTTGAGGCTTCCCATCTATGTCATCGCGACCGAGACTCGTCAACCCCACCCAGCACCGCTTTAACAAAAGATCCGACGCCGCGGCCCAGCTCGCCTGGCGGCAGGCCAGGGAGGGCAAGCTAGAGCAGGCCCTACAGACCCTCGGCAAGGCCACCGTCAGCGACGATCTGGCCTGCCTCGGGCTTGCTCTGTCACTCGCGACTGAGAACACCGTTGGCCTAACACTGTGGGGAGGAATCGTACGCGAGGCCTCCGAACGCAGCCCGCGTTGCACGGCGGTGCTGGCGAGGTTGGAGGCCTGGGACGGGGAGAGTCGGTTTCAGCTATACGACTTCCAGGAATTGAGTGATCGCCTGGCCGGGCCACGCCCAGTCTTATAATGGCCGGATGGCTTGCGCGATCTGCGACAAACGCAAGGGCAAACGGGCCTGTCCGGCCAAGTCCGCGAAGATCTGCGCGAGCTGCTGTGGATCCCAGCGCGAAGTCTCGATTGCCTGCCCTCTTGATTGCAAATACCTTGTCGAGGCGCGCGAGCATGAACTTTCGCGTCTGGAGGTCGGCGAGCTCCCCTACAGCGACATCGACCCCGACGACTCGTTCCTTCGAGACCATACGCTCCTACTCGACGTGACGGGACGAGCACTGGTCGACGCCAGCCTGGCGGTCGCAGGAACGACGGACATCGACGTCCGCGAGGCGCTCGATGCTCTGGTGCAAACCTACAAAACGCTCTCGAGTGGAATTTACTACGACGTCAAGCCCGCTTCGTTGTTCGCACAGTCGATCGCCAAAGACGTGAAGGAGGAGATCGAGGAGTTCCGGGAGGACGAGACCGAGCAGGCCGGCCTGACACAGACGCGTGATTCAGAGGTGATGAAGACCCTCGTATTCTGGCTGCAGGCCGCGACGGTCCGCGACAATCGCCGCCCCAAGGGCCGCGCGTTCCTAGGCCTTCTGGTCGATCAATTCGCTGTCGAGCCCCCGTCTGACAGCGCAGAGTTACAGCTCATTGTGCCTGGAGCCTGATGCGTGCCGACATGCTCGCGGCCATCGATACGCTGGCGGCCATCTGCGCCTCGTTGTTCGCCGCTCTATGCGGCGCCGGGTTGCTTTGGGTCGCCTTCGACATCCAAAACTCCGAGCAGCAATTCGTGGAGATGGCCTGGCCAACGCACGGTCAAGTCGTCACGCTCGCGACTCAGGACTCGGGCGGGCTCCCGCTGATTCGATTCGAGACGCCTAACGGCCGCAACGTGTTATTCGAAGCGCGTCGCTGGGCGCGCTGGCAAGCTTTCGAAGTCGGCCAGTCAGTGACCGTTCTCTTCGACCCGCAAGACCCGGAAAACGCGCGCGTCGACGGCGCGGGGCCTGTCTGGATCGCGAGAATCGTTGCTATCGCTGGCGGGCTGCTGATCGTTGTCCCAATGCTAGCCTTGCTTTGGCTTGGCTTGGGTGGCGTTTATAATCGGGAGCGATCATGAAGCTCCAAAAACTCGTACCGATTCGCCAAAACTTTCCCGACCGCGGCCTCCCCGACGTCTCCAAGGCCGTCCGCGACGAGATGGAGTCCGCCGCGTGGACGCAGGCGATCGGTCCGGGGAAACGGATTGCCATCGGCGTCGGGAGCCGCGGAATCAGCAACATCGACATCATCGTCAAGGCGGTCGTCGACTATTGGCTCTCGCGAGACGCCAAGCCCTTCATCATCCCGGTGATGGGCAGCCATGGCGGCGGTACGGCCCAAGGCCAAGCTTCGGTGCTGGCCCATTACGGCATCACCGAAGCCACGATGGGCGTGCCCGTGATCAGCCGGCTCGATGTCGTCCCTGTCGGCAAAACCCCCGAGGGGATCGAAGTCTCGATGGACCGCATGGCCTTCGAAGCCGATGGCGTGATGCTCTGCGCCCGGGTCAAGTGGCACACCGGTTTCGTGGGCAAGCTCGAGTCGGGCGTCCACAAGATGATGGCGATCGGACTCGGCAAGTGGGAGGGCGCGAAACGCTATCACGCCTGGGCCTTCAAGCTTGGTCTCGAGCAAGTCATCCGTAGCGTGGGCCAAACCATGCTCGACACCGGTCGAATGCTGGGCGGGCTGGCGATCCTTGAAGACGCTCATCACAACACAGCCGAAGTCCGAGCGATTGGGGCCGCCGGCATGGCCGAACGTGAGGAAGAGCTGCTGGCGAGGACCAAATCCTGGAAAGCCAACATCCCCGTCAAAGAGCTCGACCTGCTGATCGTCGACGAGATCGGCAAGAACATCAGCGGCAGCGGCATGGACACCAAAGTGATCAACCGCGGGCCCATGGGCCGCAACACGATGGACGATCTGCCCAACATCACGCGCATCTTCGCCCGCGATCTGACGCCCGAGGCCGGCGGCAACGCCATCGGCATTGGACTCTGCGACGTGATCGCCGACCGGCTCTACGACAAGGTCGATTTCAACGCCACCTGGATCAACTCCTTCACCGCCGGGAGCCCTCTCGGGGGCACATGTCCGCCGCACTTCCACGACGATCGCACCAACATCGAAATGATCATCCCGACTTGCGGCAAACAAGATCCTTCTCAATGTTCGATTGTCCGCATCCGCAACACGATGGAGCTCAGCGAGATGCTGGTGAGCGAGAACCTGCTCGCCGAGCTAGCTTCAAACCCAAACATCGAGGTCATCGGCGATCCGGTTGAGATCGAGTTCGATGGGTCTGGAGCGCTGGTGAGCGAGGCGCAGGCCGTGCTGGCGCACTAACCGCGTGCGCCTCGCCCAAGACGTAGCCGCGAGCGCTCGCGGCCTCCACACAGCCTACGGCGAGGCCCAACCCTTTCCACATTTCCAGGTGGACGGTTTTTTCGAGCCCGAATTCTGCGCGGAGCTCCTCCGCTCGTTCCCTCCATTTCAGCGGGAGCGCGCGCTGAACGAGTTCGGGGAACTGGGCGGCAAGGCTGTTTACGAGAATCTCTGGGAGGTAGCGCCCTGTTACGCCGAATTGGACCGTATGCTGCGGAGCCGGAAGTTCCTCGGCTGGCTCAGCGAAGCTACTGGAATCGACAACCTCCTCTACGATCCCGACTACGTTGGCGGAGGCACGCACGAGAACCGTGATGGGCAAGAGCTCGACCCTCACGTCGACTTCAACTACCACCCGAGGAGGCGCTGGCATCGGCGGCTTAATCTGATCCTCTTCCTCAACCAAGAATGGGAGGCGTCCTGGGGAGGCTGCTTGCAGCTCCATCCCGACCCCTGGAGCGATTCACCCGCGGTCATGGTCGAACCTTGCTTCAACCGTTGCGTCGTCTTTGAGACCAGCGAGCGGTCCTGGCATGGCTTTGAAAAGATCCGCCTCCCGGACGCTCGACTGGCTCTGACCAGGAAGTCGATTGCCGTTTACTTCTACACAACGAAGCGTCCGCCCGAAGAGGTAGCCCCCGAGCACGGCACCTATTACGTCCCGCGGCCCTTGCCACAACGTTTTCAAGCAGGGCGCAAGCTGACCCCCGATGACGTCTCGGAAGTAAGAAAGCTACTCACCAGACGGGATCAGCAGATCCGCTACCTGTGGGAGCACGAACGCGAGCTACGAACGGTCTTTGCCGAAATCATCGAGTCGCCAAGCCTCCGAATCGGCCGCGCCGTAACCTGGCCATTGCGGAAACTGCGGGACCTGCTCACCCGCTAGATGCAAGGACTAATACTCATTGCTTAAGTGCGCTGACACGCCCCAGGGCGACACAATCATAGCCCAGGGATTCATCCCTGGGTCTCGGAACAACTGGCGCCTCCCGTATTCCCTCCTGCCATTGTTCTCCCCCGCATCAGCGGGGGAGAACAATGGCAGGAGGTAGGTGTTGCCGTGCCCCGAACGGGCCCAGGGATGAATCCCTGGGCTATGATTGTTCGCCGCCTAAGTAGCGAGTAATAGGGATATTCGATGGTCACGACCCTGACCAGAAAACCGCCCAGCGGGCTTCTCACCCCGCGGCCCGGATCGCAATCGTCACCGGCAGGCTCGCCACACCCTGGATGATCACAACCACCTCAACAGCATCCCCGACCGGCAAGCCTGGCGGGATCTTCACATTAATCTGAAACAGACCCGCAAATCCCGGGGTCATCCCGGCAAACACGATGTTCTCTCGCGGGACCTCAACGCCCCCGATCATCACCCGAATGTCATCAATGACGCTCAAAGGGTCAAAACCCGCGGGCGCCCCAGACGCGACAGCCGGCGACACCCGGCCCTGTCCAGTGCCATAAAACGTCAGGAAAGCGCCTTCGAACGTCGGGTTTTCCGGACCGTTCAACCCCCCGCGCCCCGGGATGGCGATCGCTTGCGAGCCGACGGCGAACAACCCGGGCTTGGCGGCAGCCACCGGGACCGTGACCGGCTGCGACTACTGCCCGCGAAAACTGACGACGACCACCGTCGATTCGCGGCCGAAGACCTCAAACGGGACTTGCAGGTTCAGCTGGCCCGACTGCGAGAAGAACATCGAAGCCGGGACTCCGTCAAAGGTCACAACCACGCCGCCCAGCTCGGCCGCAATTAGGCCGGTCTCGCCGTCGAAGCCGGCGTTCCCCACCTGTTCGTCCGGACCAAGCGTGAGCCCGAAGATCGAGATGATCTCTCCCGGGGCGACGCACCCGGACGCAAAGCTCGCGGCGTTGCCGATTCCCTCGATGCTGAACCGCGGGCCGCCCGGCTCGATTACCAGCGCTCCGGTATGGACGTCCGCCGCGCGGTCTTTCAACACAACGATCGAACCTACCTGCCGCTCAGCGCGGGGCTCGACATCGATCGTGGCCCGCAGCACGGGCCCTCCACGAAACGTGAATTCCGGATCGACCCGCACGGATCCGTCGCGAATCCGTACGCCCGGCGCCAAGATGCGTATGTCGTCGATTCCAACGGTGGCGTCAATCCCCAGCCCAATCAGCACAATGTCGCTGGCCTGCCCGGCGGTGACTCGAATGGGACCCGTGGTGAGCGTATCCGGGGTCCCCGATTCTCCCGGTCCATCGGTTCCCACATACTCGATGATCAACAGATTGCGGCCCGGATCAACGTTGATGTTCGCCCGCCGAGTGAGGATGGGGGAGGCTTTCACAAGCCGCGGGCTATGGTTGGTTCCCGAGAAGCGCGGCCGAATCATGGTGTTGAATCGGTCGAGATTGATGAGTTGAAGCTGAAAAGGACGCAGGCCGCCATCGAGAGCCTCGGCGTACACGAAGTATTGAGCTACCGGAAGGGACATCCGGTAGGTTCCGTCATCGAGGCTCGTTAGCGTCGACTGGATGTAACCCGTCTTCGGATCGACAGCTGTAACAAGGACGCCGGTGGCCGGTTCACCTTCAACCGTGATGGCCCCGATCAATGCGCCCAGACCGTCTTCGATTCCAGGAGCCGGGTACGTATCGGTCAGAAAGGCGAGCTCGTCGGTGCTTAGATTCCGCGGGAAGGTATGGCTCGTTTCTCGAAACTCGAACATCGCGCCGCCCATCACCGGAGACGGCCCGGCTCCAAGGGCGCGGCCCAGCTGGTGCGTCATGATGGCTTGCAGGTCGTACGTGTTGTGCTCGAGCTCGGTCGAGAACGGGACCTTGATGTTATTGATGATGACTTCGGGAGAGAAAACGATGTCGGTGTCGATAATCGTTCCGTCGTCCGCGGTGCTGATACGGGTGACGGCCAGCGCGCCGGCTGTGACGGCCCTCACCGCGGGAGTGTCTTCGAAGACGATGACGTTGACGGCGTCAAAAGGGTCGACCGAGAGGTCGGTCATCCCCAGCGGCGCGAACCGTAGCGAGCTCACCTCGGGGCGGTCCCATTCCTGCAGCGCGGCCCTTAGCGCGGGCAGAGGGTCGCTACGCGGGCTGATGACCGGCCCACCTTCCGCGTTTCGCAGACCGGGAGCGACAATGCGTTGTACGAGAAACTCGACCGGGGCGGATGCGTCTCGCCGAAGCGGCGTCCGCGTCGGTCGGTATTGAGCGTAAGACGGGTGTATGGCAGAGCGGCGGTGCCAACCAACAGCAATACGAGCGCCGCCCGGACGGGCGTGGACACTTAGCGAATCCCCTGGGCCGCGACCGTGCGCCGCACCCTCTCCTTGAATTGGTCGAGGTCCATCCCTTGAAACGAGCGCAACGGAGTCTGAGCGCGCGCGATTCCCTTGCGCGAGCAGCCCTCGACGAGTTGGACGCCCGCTAGCGAAGATCGGACGGCCTTGCCTGACGGCGTTTCGCCGGACGCGCTGACCTTGAACTTGCCCTGGCCCCAGCCGCACGTCCGCAAATAACCGATCGGGGTCGGGACGGCGAACAGCATCACCTCTTCGCCGATCTCGTACTTCGGGGTCCCGGCGATGTGCATCTGCCTGCCGCCGACACTGCCGCCGGGCTCGCTAACGACCACGGTTTCGCCTTCTTCGCCCTTGAGCGATGCGCTGACATCGATCTCATAGTGAGTCCAAATGGCCGTATGATCCTCGTCCCAATCCGCCCATGAGCGCACAACCGTTCCTTGGACGATCGATTGCGAGCGGGCAACGACTTCTTCAAAGCTCATCCTGGGCACCAATGTCGCCCAGCTCAAGGACGCGCCGATCAGCAGCGCCAGCATTGCCGATACGCCGATTCTGCACTGGTTTCGTTTCATCAGGATTTCCCTAATTTCGCCCACCACTGTAGCAGACGGCCCGAGCCGCCGAACGGACTCATTGAGGGCCGATTTCGGTTCCATCCGAGAGCATGAGAATCGCAATCGAATGCCGGCCCAACCGGGGCCGGCGGGGCGCAGCCCGGCGAGTGCGCCTGAGATCCCTGGCGAAGACTCGAAAGGCGTCTTGGGCGGCAGCGGCGGGAGCTGCAGCGATGTCTTGCCTGTGTTTAGGGATCGAGCTGGCTGATCCGCCTTGGATGCCGCCCAACCAGGTCCTAGCCCAATGGCAGCTCTGGTTCGGTTTCGCTTTGGCCGCCGGAGGCCTGGGGTGGCTAGCCCGGACTTAAGTCCGCGCTATGAATCATTAGCCGCGAATCGCGATCAGGCCTGGAGACGCGCCGGCAACGGGCTTGCCATAGCGTCCATCGTTGGTGCGTAGGTCGCCGGCTTCTTTCGGCCAAATTTCCAACGCTCCCGGCCTCGGCTGCAAGTTGAATATCAGCGTCGTCAACAAACGCAGAGTCTAACTTCGGCCTTCCGCCCATACAGTTTTTTCGGCGTCAACGTTACTGGCGTGGCGTTTCCCGCCGATCCAAGCCTTCCTCGGTTCGTTTAGCGTGTCGATCCCGGTTCCGGGCCTTCACGAAATGATCACCCGCGTACCTCCGCTCACGCCCGAGCCGTCGCCCTACCCCGCGGTCTACAACTTCCAATGGCTCTCAGCCGCGGGAACGTCGTGTTTCCTCTCGGCGTTTGCCGCGTCGTTGGTACTTGGCCTATCGCCCGCCAAGTTCGCCGGCGTTTGCGGATCCGTTCTCAAGCAATTGTCGATGCCCCTGCTGACCATTGCGTCCGTCTTGGCGCTGGCTTTCTTGATGAACTGCGCCGGCATGACTTCGACCTTGGGACTGGCCTTCGCCGCCACCGGCCCGCTCTTCCCGGCCTTCAGCGCGATGCTCGGCTGGACGGGCGTCTTCCTCACCGGCAGCGACACGGCCTCCAACGCCCTGTTCGGCAACCTTCAGGTCGTCACGGCAAACGCGCTCGGGCTGAACCCGATCCTGACAGCCTCAACCAACGCCGCCACCGGCGTGATGGGCAAGATGATCTCGCTGCAGAGCATCGCCGTCGCCGTCGCCGCAACCGGCATGGCCTCGTCGGAAGAAGGCCGCCTCTTCCGCGTCACGCTCAAGCACAGCACCATCCTGGCGCTGTTCCTGGCCGCTGTGACAATGGTGTTCGCCTACGTGCTGCCGCAATTCGTCCCGCAAGTAACGCCGTAGCAATATCTTCAGCCCCGCCAAGCCCCGTCCCCTTCAGCCCCGATATAGCCGACCTTAGCGCCGATCTGCCCGAGCAGAACGACATCGCCGCCGAACACCCCCGCGTCCCGCGCTGCGCCCACGAGCCCCGAACGCAAGTGAGCGGGTGCGGAGCATGACGACCCGGCCAACATCGTACCCGCTCACTTGCGTTCGGGGCTCATTGGCGGCGCGCCTCGAGCAAGAAGCGACCCGTATGCGATTGGGTGCAAGCGGCGATATCCTCGGGAGTCCCCTCGATGACGATCCGGCCGCCGTCGTCGTCGCCGTCGAGGGTTTTCGAGTTCTGTGCGCCCTTCGCCAGCCAGTCTTCCTACATGACCTCCAGGCACAGATCGATGGCGTTGGAAATGTTGGCTAGGGCCTCTTCGCGAGTGTCGCCTTGGGAGGCGCAACCGGGGATTTCGCGACAGATAGCCACAACAGCGACGTCTTCGCCTTTGTCGAGTTCCACCGTAAGAGTTTGAAGCTGGCACGGATCGACCATCTGGCGTTGATGATACACCGAGTCGTCAAGGTGGGTCTGGATATGTTCAGTCCAGTAATTTGACCACTGGAGTGAACCCTAAAAATGAGACATTGAAATTTGGGACGAATTTCAGCGAATGGAAAGGAGTCCAGGATGGAAAGTCTCAAGCCGCGCAAGCCGCGGGAGTTCACGGTGGAGTTCAAGGAAGCCGCCGCCAGGCGGCTCCTAGCCGGCCAGAGCGGCACAGCGCTAAGCCGCGAGTTGGACGTCAAGCGCAGCCTGCTGTACCGCTGGCGGGACGCCTATCGCCAGGAAGGCGTCAACGGCTTGAGCCGGCGGCGAGGCCGGCCGAAACCCGGCCGCTCGGCGCCGCCCAAGATCCCTCGCGATCCGCGCGACGAACGCATCGCAGAGCTCGAACGACTGCTCGGCAAACAAGCCGCAGAGCTCGATTTTTTCGGACAAGCCTTTCGCGCCTTGAACCTCGCAGCCCCGACCAACGACGCCGGTGGCGCGAGCGGATCTACTCCATCGTCGAGCAGATCAGCGCCAAAGGCTCGCTCAGCGTCGAACACGCCTGCGAGCTCGGACGCGTGAATCGCGCCGGGTTCTATCGCCGGCTCGCCGTGTCGTCGCCCGCCGAGTGCGACATGGAATTGCGTGACCGCATGCAGCGGATTTCGCTCGAGAATCGTCGTTACGGCTACCGCCGCGTGACGGCCGAGCTGCGCCGCCAAGGCTTCCTCGTCAATCACAAAAAGGTCCTGCGGATGATGCGTAAGGACAACTTGCTGGCGGTACTCAAGCGGCGCTTCGTGCTAACAACGGATTCGAACCACTTCTTACCTGTTTATCCGAATCTAGCGGCGCACCTGAATGTGGACGGCGTCGATCAGTTGTGGCAATCCGATATCACCTACATTCGCTTGCGCGAGGCGTTCGTCTACCTCGCCGTGGTGTTGGACGCCTACTCGCGACGCGTGGTCGGCTGGCGGCTGGGGACGACGCTCAAAGCTGAGCTGGCTGTAGGGGCGTTGCGCGATGCGCTCGAGCTCAGACGCCCTGCCGCGGGGTGGATGCATCATTCCGACCAAGGCGTACAGTACGCTTCGAGCGCCTATGTCGAGCTGCTGGAGCAGCACGGCGCGATCATCTCGATGAGCCGCCGCGGCAACCCCTACGACAACGCGCGGGCGGAGAGTTTCATGAAGACGTTGAAGGCGGAGGAGGTTTGGTTGCAGCGTTATCGCACGCTTGACGAGGCGCGCGCATCGATCGGCGAGTTCATTGATGAGATCTACAACCAACGCCGGCTGCATTCGGCGTTGGGATATCGTCCGCCGGCGGAGTTTGAAGCGCTGGCGCGGCCGGCGGCAACAGCAGCGAGGAATCCGAAGTATGAGTTTTGAGAGGCATAGGCAAATCTATCAATCCGATGGGCCCTGGGCGGGCAGGGAGACATCGCCGGCGTTGGAGAAGCCGGGAGCGACCTTGGCGGCCGCCCCCGGCGCTCATCGTCTTGATGAGTTTGCGGCCGGGTATTCCTTGGCGGGTTGCTCTCCAGCAGAGCCCGCTTCCGCTTCCCCGGCTAGGACCAGCGTGCGACGATACAGCGAAGAAGGCAAGCGTTTTGCGGTGAATCGTAACCTGTCCCGATTTCGACTGTCTCACGCTTGGGGTTCACTCCACCACAGATCGCTGGGGACAGGGACAAAATTTAGGGACAAAATCAAGAAACTCTTTACATAACAGCTATTTACAGCAATCTGGATGTGGCCATAGACCGAGTCGGCAACGCCAGAGAAAACGGTTGGCCGTCGGAACGCCCTGCCACACCACGCAGCGCTCCTTCCGACCTCGACCGAACTTGCTATCGGGCGTTGGCGATCTGGAGCGTGGATTAGAGCAGATCCGAAACCTTAATCGACCAGCCGGGGGCGATGTCGGGAACAGTGACCGTGTCATCGGCCTCGAAGACTCGCGCCGGTGGACTCTGGGTGTACAGCTCCACCCTACCGCGCCGTGGATCGACCACCAATACGGCCATCGAGCCGAATTCTAGGTACTGGTCGACCTTCTTTCCGAGATCTCGAACGGTGTTCGAAGGCGAGACGACCTCAATCGCCAATTCCGGCGCTCCGCGAATGTATCCGCCTGTCAATCCGCCGACCCGGTCGGCCCGAACTAGGCATGCGTCCGGCACTCGAACGGTTGGAGGGTTCTCGGACAGCGTAAAAGCGGTTTCAGCCATCGGCTCAAGGGTCGAGCCGGTCTGTTTCGCCCAATCGCGTAGGGAGAATAGCAGGGCCAGCCAAGTACGGGAATGAACAACATCAGGAGGGGGCATTTCGAGCAACTCGCCTTCGACAAGCTCCTGCCACATGCCGTTGTCAGGCAGGCTGCGGAATTCTTCAACGGTCAGAAGCGCGGTGGTCGTCGTCGCCACGAGATTTATTGTATCGCCCGACCGGCGGCCACGTACGGACATCCAACCATTAGCGCTCGCGCGACACGCAGGGGGGGCCGGCTCAGGCGCCGACGTAGCGGGAATACAGGCTGCGCGCTTGAGCCGTGTCATGAACGCCCTTGATGATCGCCCGTCCGTCGGCGAAGACGGTCATTTGGTGTGGCGGGATGTCGAAGCGGAGCGCGTATTCGTTCGCCTTGACCTCCCCGAGCGTTGAAAGCGTCCGCTCAAGCTGCGTCAAGTCGATCGACCCGGCGCCCGTCACTTGGACGGCATCGCGGCCGCACAGCACCGCCGTCTTCTGGCCAGCCGGCGACTCGAGCAAGTCGAACTCGCCTTTCGAGCAAACCGGGCAATCGGCTGCTCGCTCGGCGGTCGAGACGCCACGCGAGACGCCCGCCCAGACGTCGAGGTTCGTCAGCCTCGGCTGCACTTCTTCTTCACAGACAAGGACTTTGATCGCCTCCGCCACTTGCAACGCCGCCACCGTCGCCGAAGCGGAATTGAGTATGCCGGCCGTGTCGCAAGTCGGCAGGACGCCCGCCGGAGTCTTGGGAAAGATACAACGCAGGCAGGCGCTTCGCCCCGGCAGGACCGTCATAACGGCGCCGCCCGTGCCCACCGCTCCGCCGTAAACCCAAGGACGATCGTGCTTGACCGCGACTTCGTTGACCAGGTAGCGCGTCTCGAAATTGTCCGTGCCGTCGAGGATGACGTCCGAGGGAAGCAAGAGCGCTTCCGCGTTGGCCGGGGTCAGGTCGGCGATGCGCGCTTCGGTCCTGACGTCGCTGTTGATCTTGGCGAGTTGTCTGACCGCCGCCGCCGCCTTCGGCATGGCCTCGGCGGCATCCTGCTCGTCAAAGAGCCATTGGCGCTGGAGGTTGCTCTCTTCGACGTAATCGCGATCGATGATGACGATCTCGCCAACGCCGGCTCTGGCGAGCGCCGCGGCGTGAAAGCTGCCCAGGGCGCCGCAGCCCACGATTACCGCCCGAGACTCGAGCAGGCGCTGTTGACCCTCTTCGCCGATCCGCGCGAGGCGGATCTGGCGTGAATATCGCTCTTTTTGATCGGCTGTCACGGGAGTTTAAGAGTCTGATCCTAACAGGGCTTGCTAGGATGTTGACCACTAGGAGGCTCAGATGCCCACACACTCGTCCCGCCGCGCTTTTTTCCACAGACTGACCGCGGCCGCCGCGTATCCTGCAATGGCCCAGGCTCTTGCCGCCACGGTTTCGGATGAAGCCTATTGGCAGGTGATCCGTCAGCAATTCCCATTCGGCGAAGACAAGGTCCCCATGAACGCGGCGAACCTATGCCCGTCGCCGCTAGCCGTGTCCCAGAGGGTGACCGAGCTGACCCGCGACATCGACATCGATTGCTCGTTTCAGAATCGCGCCAAATTCGCCGAGCTGCTCGAGGCGTCTCGTACCGGAGTCGCGGAAATGATGCGCGTCGACAAGGACGAAATTGCGCTCGTCCGCAATACCAGCGAGGCGAACAATATCATCAACGCGGGACTCCCTCTCGGGGCGGCGGACGAGGTGGTCGTCTGGGAGCAGAATCACCCCACCAACAACGTCGCCTGGGACGTCCGAGCGAAGCGCTACGGCCTGAGTGTGAAGCGCGTCTCGACGCCCGCCGCGCCCAAGGACGTCGACGACCTGATCCGGCCCTTCGAGAAGGCCCTCTCGGGCAAAACGAGAGTCCTGACCGTGACCCACGCCTCGAACGTCAGCGGCATCCGGCTGCCCGTGAAAGAGCTCGCGGCGCTTGCTCATGCCAAGGGAATCCACTTCCACGTCGACGGCGCACAGACTTGGGGAGCGCTCGACGTCAACCTGCGCGATCTCGGCTGCGACTCTTACTCGGCGAGTGCGCACAAATGGTTCGTTGGACCCAAAGAGGTCGGGCTGCTCTATGTGCGTAAAGAGCGGATCGATGCGATTTGGCCAAGCACGGTGGCGCCTGGTTGGGGTTCGGGCGCGACAACCGAACTAGTCGGCGCCCGGAAGTTCGAATCGATGGGCCAACGCGACGACGCAGCTCTGTCGGCCATCGGCGCGACAGCCGAATTTCACGCCACCATCGGCGGGAGCCGCACCCAGGAGCGGGTATTGGAGCTAGCCAAACGACTGATGGACGGATTGGGCGGGATCGGGGCCAAGCTGACGACTCCGCAGTCCGCCCAGCTCAGCGCCGGCGTTGTGATCATGCAGGTCCCGGCGGCGAACCGGCAGGCCCTCGTCGACGCGATGTACGCGGAGCACGGAATCGCCGGCTCGACCTCGGGCGGGTTCCGTCTTTGCCCGCATCTCTACAACACGGCGGCGCATGTTGACCGGGCGATCGAGGGCCTGAAAGCGCTCAAGCGTCTGTGGGCGTAACGTGGGCTGGGATGTTCACGGGGATCATCGAAGAAGTCGGCTCCATCCGCGGTCTGCGCGCTCTCTCTTCCGGCGCCAGGATCGAGATCGGCGCTTCAGAGGCGCTCTCGGACCTTACGATCGGCGCAAGCATCGCCGTCAACGGCTGTTGCCTGACGGCTACAAGTTTTGACGACAGCTCGTTTGCCGCTGATCTTTCGCCTGAAACCCTCGAGAAGACTAATCTCGGGGGCCTGCGCACCGGGGCCGCGGTGAACCTCGAGCGGCCCCTGTCGCCAAGCGGCCGACTCAGCGGACATTTCGTCCTCGGCCACGTTGACGGCGTCGGAGAGCTCACCGCCTTGGAACAGCTCGGCGACGGCAACTGGAGACTCGCGGTTCGCGCCCCGGCCGATCTTGCCCGCTACCTGGTTTACAAGGGCAGTGTGGCGCTCGACGGCATCAGCCTCACGATTGCGAAGATTGATTCCGACACCCTCGAGGTCGCCCTGATCCCGCACACGTATGAGCGCACCAACCTCAACCAGCGCCGGCCCGGCGACGCGATCAACGTGGAGTGCGACATGATCGCGAAACATGTCGACAAGTTGCTCTCGCGGGTGAGTCCGCCGAAGGCCGGCCTGTCGCTTGATGAGCTGGCGCAGCAAGGTTATTAGCCCGAAAGTGGGGTTTCCGAGCACCCTGCGTGAGCGGGGTGTCTTCCCCTTGCACTTGCTGGAGGACACCCCGCTCACGCAGGGTGCTCGGATTTACGTTCAGAAACCAAATGGCAGTTGCATACTTCAGCCCGCTTTCGCCCGGTCGAAGAACTCGCCAATCAGCTTCTTGAGCAGCGGCAGCGAAGCCAGCACAGCAATCATGTTGGGGATGGCCATCAGACCGTTGAGCGTGTCCGACACGCTCCAAATCACTTGCAGGCTACCTGTCGCCCCAAGGTAGACGAACAAGATCCAGACCGCGCGATACGCCGGAGCCGCCTTAGCGCCGAAGAGGTAGGTCATCGCCGTCTCGCCGTAGAAGGCCCATCCGATGACGGTCGAAAAGGCGAACAGGATGAGCGCCACACCCTGTGTGTAGTCAAAACCGTATCTGAAGCCGCGAGGCACGTCAGGGGAAACGAAAACTCGGCGAGTTCGAAGGCCGAGCTGGAGCTTTTGGATGGTTTGTGGTCGAGCGGGCGCGAGTTCGGCAAGGTCTGAAGCCTTTGTGCCTGCCGGTGGCGGGCTTTCAACTCAGACCCATCGTCGGGCCTGCTTTCAAATGTTCTAGCTACCGGTGCCAGAGACGGAGGCGACCTCGAAGATCCTACGCCGCCTCGCGCCAGGAGTAGCGATGATGCAGACCACCCAAACGGGGGCTGGAAATTACCTTCGCCTTCGGACACGGCTTCTTCTCGACCGGCCGGCGATTCGGGGTGTCCTTGCCCAGCGCGTCATGAATACGGTCTTGCTGGAAGTAGGCGACGTATTCCCGGACCAGCCGCCGCAAGTGCCGTTCGTTGATCGGAATCACATGGTCCAGCAGCTCCCGCCGACAGCTTCCCACCCAGCGTTCCGCGATGCCGTTTTGCCAGGGTGATCGGATGCTCGTCCGCGTCGGTGTCAGGCCCGTCGCCTTGATGAAGGCCACGACGTCGGCATTGAACTTGGAGTCACGATCGAAGATAACGTAACGGTAAGCACCCGCTTCGGAAAACGTTGCGCGCAGTTGCTGGACGACCCACTCCGCATTCGGGTGAGCAGTCACATTGCAGTGCAGAATCTTGCGGCGTCCGTGCTCGATCACGAAGAAGCAGTAGAGCAGCTTGAAGCTCACCGTCGGCACGGTGAAGAAGTCGAACGCCACAATCGCTTCGCGGTGATTGCTCAGAAAGGCAAGCCAACTCTGGGCGGAACCGCCGCGACGCCGGATCGAGCGCAGATAGCGCGCCACGGTTCGTTCGGAGACGACGAAGCCCAGCTTCTGGAGTTCGCCGTGGATCTTGGGTGCGCCCCAGCTCGGATTCTCATGCGCCAAGCGCCGGATCAGCGCACGGATTTCAGCAGTCGTTTTCGGTCTGCCGCCGTGCGCTCGCGATCTCCACTTCCAGAAGAGCCGGAATCCGGCCCGATGCCAGCCGACCACGGTCTGCGATTTCACGACGACAAGGACGTCGGCCCAACGCGACCATACCCGGCGCAAGGCGATCCAGAACAACCGGTCCAGGAGATTCAATCGCGGGCGCGGGCGTTTCCTCTTGAGAACGGCGAGCTGCTGCCGCAGGGCGAGGATCTCCAGAGCATTGTCTTGCCGACTGCGGAAGAAGACTCTGACAACGGCGAGGGGAGCAAGGACGAATTCAAGCACGAAACCCTAGGTTCTACCATGCACATCATCGCCCCTCGATGCCAGCCCGCCGAGAATCCTAAGTTGTTGATTCTACTCAACGACGAGGTTCTGACTACCCACAGCTTCAAAGTGCTGACGGACTTGGAAAATACGGACACAGCACGGACACAGGAATTTTGGCGACCGACTGAATCCTTGCAAGTGACTGAAAACAGTGGTACGCCCGGCAGGATTCGAACCTGCGACCTCTTGCTCCGGAGGCAAGCGCTCTATCCAGCTGAGCTACGGGCGCGCAATTCGCGTTGGCGACTTCATTCTCTCGGGCTAGGGCCGGCGCGTCAACCCATCCCTCTCAAGATGACTCCCGAGCCCACGTTATGATGGAAAGCTTCGATGAAGTCCGCTCCGGTAGTTGTTCTGGGCGCGGGACCCGCCGGGCTGACCG
Source organism: Bryobacterales bacterium (assembly GCA_965247515.1). GTDB lineage: Bacteria > Acidobacteriota > Terriglobia > Bryobacterales > UBA6623. The sequence goes on from OZ252029.1 coordinate 7,117,402, forward strand.
CTTCTTACGAGCTTTCTAAAGCCGGCGTAAAATCCATCGTTCTCGAGCAGGACAGCGTCGTCGGCGGCATCGCCCGCACCGTCAACCACAACGGCTACCGCTTCGATATCGGCGGTCATCGCTTCTTCACGAAGGTCACCGTAGTCGAGGCGCTGTGGCACGAGATCCTTGGCGACGACTTCATCAAGCGGCCCAGGCTCTCGCGAATCTTTTACAACGGAACGTTCTTCAGCTACCCGCTCAAGCCGATGAACGCCCTCTTCGGATTGGGCCTATTCGAGACCTTTCGCTGCCTCGCCAGCTATGGAAAGGCAAGGTTGGCGCCCATCCGGCCGGAGCGGAACTTCGCCGACTGGGTCTCGAATCGATTCGGCAAACGCCTTTTCGAAATCTTTTTCAAGACATACACCGAGAAGGTCTGGGGGATCTCAACGCGAGAGATCCAAGCCGAGTGGGCAGCCCAGAGGATCAAGGGGCTATCGCTGACGACTGCGATCAAGAATGCGTTGTTCGGCGAGCGTGCGAAGAACAAAGGCGAGGTCGTCAAGACCCTGATTGAGGAGTTTCTCTATCCCCGCTTCGGCCCCGGGATGATGTGGGAACGCGCGCACGAAAAGATCGAGGCCGCCGGCAGTCAAGTCCTCTTCAACGCTGGGGTGACGAAGATTCGATGGGGCGCCGGCGGCGTCGAGTCGGTCGTGGCCAGCGGCCAAGACTACCGGGGCGAACACTACGTTTCAAGCATCGCGATACGCGATTTGGTTGAGGCGCTCGACCCGGCGCCGCCTGAAGAAATCCTGGCGGCCGCGCGTCGCCTCAAGTACCGCGACTTTCTGACCGTGGCCTTGGTGGTTGACGCCGAAGACGTCTTCCCCGACACCCGGATCTACATCCACGAGACGAAGGTCAAACTCGGGCGCATCCAAAACTTTAAGAACTGGAGCCCGGAGATGGTGCCCGATCCGTCGAAGACCTGCTTGGGCCTCGAGTATTTCTGTTTCGAAGGCGACGGACTGTGGACATCGAGCGACGAACAGCTGATCGAGTTAGGCAAGCGTGAAATCGCAAGTCTCGGGCTGGTCGAGGCGGATAAGATCCTTGACGGCGCGGTCGTGCGAATGAAAAAGGCGTATCCGATCTACGACGCCGGCTACCCCGAGGCGCTGGCCACGGTACGCGAGTTTCTAGGGGGGCTCGAGAACCTCCAGCTGACCGGGCGCAACGGCATGCATCGCTACAACAATCAGGATCACTCCATGCTGACCGCCATGCTAGCCGGCCGCGCGCAACATCCTTGGGTAAAACTTCGATCTCTGGCAGGTCAACGTCGACCAGGAGTACCACGAGGAAGGCCGAGACGTGACGCTGGAAGACTTGCGGGCACTCAATTCGACCCAACCCGCGGTCCCTCAACGACCCATTCCAAGCGACTCGTAGTTGGAGGACCGTGGCCGTCAAGCAGAAGCGCCGCGGCTTCGACCAGATCCTCGCCTATGGGTATTCCAAGGGGCGCCAAGCGCGACTTCGCGGCGCTGGAGAAGAGGAGAGTTTAAGAGTTTAGGAGGCGCCCTCTATAAAGTTTGTCGCTAGTGTCCGGCTATAAGTCCCATAGATTCAACTGGTTATAAATTGGGTCTGATTTTTCTTGGGACTCGGGATCGCCGAAGGCCTGTAAAATGGGCGTTTTCTCGAAAAGGGTCACGCTGAGAATCTGTAGGATTTGGTAGAGACTCGCCTCCAGGCCCAACCTCTTGCGCACGATCGCCGCCAGTACGTAAAACGAGACGGCGATCCAGATCTGCGTCTTCACGGCGTTCTCGGAAGTGCCGTAGAACTTCTTGATCCTCAGGTGCTGCTTGATCCACTTGAAGAACAATTCGACCTGCCAACGCGACTTGTAGATCTGGGCGATGGGCACTGCCGGGAGCGCAAAGTTGTTGGTCAAAAACTTCAGACGCTTGTTGGTCTCGGCGTCGACGTAGCTGACTCGCCGCAACGCGTCCGGATAGGCTTTCGCCGAGGCGCTGGCTGTCAGGATGACGGTCTGATCCGAGCGCACGCCCGTGGACTTGTCGACCCGATGAGAGTAGCGGCGTTGCAGCAAAATGTTCTTCTTCGTCCGCACGACAAAGAACGACGAGCAGAGGGTGAACGCGAAGAGGCGCTCGAAATCGACGTAGGCGCGGTCCATGACGTAGAAGGCGCCGGGCTCGGGCGCGATTTCGTCGAGGATGTTGACGTCGTGCGTTTTGCCGTCAGTAATGCGGATAAACGTTGGGATATTGCCATGGAGGTCGAGCAGCGTGTGCATCTTCACGGCGGCCTTGTGCCGGGCGAAACTTGGCCCAGGGGAACAGCGACAGGCACAGGTCGATGGTGGTCGAGTCCAGCGCGTAGAGACTTTGATCGAGATCCACGCCGATCGGATCGCGGGCGTACAAGGGCCGCGCGATGCGAATCAAGATCTGGGCGAAGTCAGCGTAGATCCGCCAGTCGTGCGACTCGTTGGCATCGGCGAGAGTGGAGCGCGAAACCTTGCCGCGAAAACCCATGTGGTAGAGCTTGGGCTGCACCGAACGCAGGCAGGCTTGGATGTCGCGCAGGCTTTCGCGGTAGGTCAGCTGGGCGAACGACAGACAAAGAAACTGATCCCAGCAAGAAAAGCCGCGCAATTTGTGATCGCCGCCATAGCGAGCTACGCATTTACGGAATTCGTAGCTCGGGAGCTCATCCATCAACTGTGCGAAGACGGTCCGGCCAAGGTTCATGCCTCATTGTTCACAACCTGCCAGAGGCTCTCGACGCGCCAAAATCAGTACGCGGAATTCAAATCGATAAATCCCGAAATCACACTCACTCCACTCATTCCAAGTGACTTGTCAGCCACGCCCCAGACCGTAGCCGGACACTAGTGAAAGTTTGTATAAAGAGAAAAGAATTGCTAGCGGAGCGACAAGACCCGTAAGACTCGTACAAACAGCAAATTGTCCGGATCCGATTGGCCCCGGACAATGCGAGATGGTGCATCGGAAGTTTATGAGATTGGAGTGAACCCCAAGCGTGAGACAGTCGAAATCGGGACAGGTTACGATTCACCGCAAAACGCTTGCCTTCTTCGCTGTATCGTCGCACGCTGGTCCTAGCCGGGGAAGCGGAAGCGGGCTCTGCTGGAGAGCAACCCGCCAAGGAATACCCGGCCGCAAACTCATCAAGACGATGAGCGCCGGGGGCGGCCGCCAAGGTCGCTCCCGGCTTCTCCAACGCCGGCGATGTCTCCCTGCCCGCCCAGGGCCCATCGGATTGATAGATTTGCCTATGCCTCTCAAAACTCATACTTCGGATTCCTCGCTGCTGTTGCCGCCGGCCGCGCCAGCGCTTCAAACTCCGCCGGCGGACGATATCCCAACGCCGAATGCAGCCGGCGTTGGTTGTAGATCTCATCAATGAACTCGCCGATCGATGCGCGCGCCTCGTCAAGCGTGCGATAACGCTGCAACCAAACCTCCTCCGCCTTCAACGTCTTCATGAAACTCTCCGCCCGCGCGTTGTCGTAGGGGTTGCCGCGGCGGCTCATCGAGATGATCGCGCCGTGCTGCTCCAGCAGCTCGACATAGGCGCTCGAAGCGTACTGTACGCCTTGGTCGGAATGATGCATCCACCCCGCGGCAGGGCGTCTGAGCTCGAGCGCATCGCGCAACGCCCCTACAGCCAGCTCAGCTTTGAGCGTCGTCCCCAGCCGCCAGCCGACCACGCGTCGCGAGTAGGCGTCCAACACCACGGCGAGGTAGACGAACGCCTCGCGCAAGCGAATGTAGGTGATATCGGATTGCCACAACTGATCGACGCCGTCCACATTCAGGTGCGCCGCTAGATTCGGATAAACAGGTAAGAAGTGGTTCGAATCCGTTGTTAGCACGAAGCGCCGCTTGAGTACCGCCAGCAAGTTGTCCTTACGCATCATCCGCAGGACCTTTTTGTGATTGACGAGGAAGCCTTGGCGGCGCAGCTCGGCCGTCACGCGGCGGTAGCCGTAACGACGATTCTCGAGCGAAATCCGCTGCATGCGGTCACGCAATTCCATGTCGCACTCGGCGGGCGACGACACGGCGAGCCGGCGATAGAACCCGGCGCGATTCACGCGTCCGAGCTCGCAGGCGTGTTCGACGCTGAGCGAGCCTTTGGCGCTGATCTGCTCGACGATGGAGTAGATCCGCTCGCGCCACCGGCGTCGTTGGTCGGGGCTGCGAGGTTCAAGGCGCGAAAGGCTTGTCCGAAAAAATCGAGCTCTACGGCTTGTTTGCCGAGCAGTCGTTCGAGCTCTGCGATGCGTTCGTCGCGCGGATCGCGAGGGATCTTGGGCGGCGCCGAGCGGCCGGGTTTCGGCCGGCCTCGCCGCCGGCTCAAGCCGTTGACGCCTTCCTGGCGATAGGCGTCCCGCCAGCGGTACAGCAGGCTGCGCTTGACGTCCAACTCGCGGCTTAGCGCTGTGCCGCTCTGGCCGGCTAGGAGCCGCCTGGCGGCGGCTTCCTTGAACTCCACCGTGAACTCCCGCGGCTTGCGCGGCTTGAGACTTTCCATCCTGGACTCCTTTCCATTCGCTGAAATTCGTCCCGAATTTCAATGTCTCATTTTTAGGGTTCACTCCATATCTTTATGGAGGGCGCCTCCTAATCTTCACCCTCTCCTAATCTTCACCCTAGCCCCGATACTCTTCACCTAAGGCCGAATTGCGAGTCTTTTCGCCGAACCCGCTCCCTTGCGGTCGCGGCTCTGACGCCTACCTCTTCAAACCTTAACCGCAGGGCGTCTGAGCCGCGACCGCCAGGGAGCGGGTTCCGCATTCAGATCGCGCACCGCCACACCGCAAGAGCCCTTAACAGCCCGTGGTGGAAGTCGCACTGTGAAACAAGAGGTGATAAACTTGTTTTATGACAATGGGACGGCGTAAGCGACGCGAGCGGCAGAAAGACCTATGGGTCGCCACCTCGGAGTTGCCCAAGAGCGCTGGGCATCCGTTTTATCTGCGGCTCAGCGAGTTATTTGACGAGCACGAGTTCGACGCCTTCGTCGAAGGCCAGTGCGAGCAGTTCTACGCGCCGAGCTTGGGACGGCCGTCGCTCACGCCGGGCATCTATTTCCGCAGTTTGCTGATCGGGTATTTCGAAGGCATCGACTCGGAGCGCGGCGTCGCTTGGCGCCTTGGCGACTCACTTTCGCTGCGGCGATTCCTGGCGATCGAACTCGATGAACAAGCGCCGGATCATTCGACGATCTCGCGCACGCGGCGGCTGATCGACCTCGAAACGCATCGCGCGGTGTTCACCTGGGCGCTGCAGCTGCTGGCCCGCGAAGGCCTGTTGTCCGGCGGAACGATCGGGGTCGACGCGACGACGCTGGAAGCCAACGCGGCGATGCGCTCGCTGGTGCGTTGCGACTCCGGCGAGGGCTACGAAGAGTATTTAAGACGTCTAGCTCTGGAATCGGGAATCGAGACGCCGACGCGCGAGCAGTTGGCCAAGATCGACAAGAAACGTAAGAAGAAGGCCTGCAACAAGGATTGGAAGCATCCCTACGATCCCGACGCCAAGGTCACGAAGATGAAAGACGGCCGTACGCACTTGGCGCACAAGGCCGAGCACGCGGTGGATTTGCAGACGGGCGCGGTGGTGGCGGTCACGCTGCAAGCGGCCGACGAAGGCGATACCACGACGATTGAAGAAACGCTGGTCGAGGCGGCCGAGCAGTTGGAAGCGGCGGCGGAAGAAGCCGCTGGCGCGGTCGACGAGCTGAGCGAAGTGGTCGCGGACAAGGGCTATCATTCGAACCGAGTGCTGACGGATTTTGCCGAGCTGGACGTACGCAGTTACGTGAGCGAGCCGCAGCGAGGGCGACGCAAATGGGGCGGCCGAACGCGGCAACGCGACGCGGTGTACTCCAATCGGCGGCGGATCAAAGGCAAGCGCGGCAAGCGTCTGATGAAGTTGCGAGCGGAGAAGGTTGAGCGCAGTTTCGCGCACTGTTACGAGACGGGCGGGATGCGGCGATTGCACTTGAAAGGCCGAGAAAATGTTTTAAAGAGGCTGCTGATTCACGTGGGCGCGTTCAATTTATCGATCGCGATGAGGGGCAAACTGGGCGCGGGGACGCCGCGCGGGCTGGCGGACGCGAGGAAAAGGACAAAAGTGTCGGTTTTGGGGCTTGTATTGGCGTCTTGGGCGGCCTTGGGGCGGTTGTGCGGGGCCCTGGGGGCGGTTTTCAGGAGATTCCCGGCGAAGGTGCGAGATTCAGCCGGCGCGCCGCTGGCCACGCCGATGCTTCTCGCGGCCTGAAACGGGGTGTTTTGCCACGGGCTGCTAAGTAACGAGTATTGGACCTAAGGATTCGGCGAAATCCGGCCGATACAACTGTCGTTGGGGCAGAACAACGCTATGGGACTGAACGTACTGATTGTTGACGACTCCTCGGAGATGCGCAAGATCGTGGAACGCAGCCTGCGGCAGGCGTCCTCGGACGAGATAGAAAGCGTCCGCGAGGCGGCTGACGGCGGCGAGGCGCTCGATAGTCTCGACGCGAGTCTGCAGATCATCTTCTTGGATATCAACATGCCCAACGTGAACGGACTCGAGTTTCTCAAGAAGCTCAAGGAAACCGACCACAATGCAGTGCCAGTCATCATGGTGACGACCGAGGGAGGCGAGCAGATGGTGGCCGAGGCGCTCGACCTGGGAGCCAAAGGATTTATCCGGAAGCCTTTCACTCCGGGACAAATGCAAGAGGCGCTCGCCAAGGCGCTTGCCTAAGGTTCGACGCTTTTCCCGAGCACCCTGCGTCAGCGTCAGCGGGGTGTCTTCCGCTTACAGTTGCGGCCGTCGCCCGGGTTGTGGGAAGACGCCCCGCTCACGCAGGATGCTCGGAATTCTTGCCGGATTCGTGCAGGAATCGTTTACAGAGGTCCTACTGAACCGCCAAGGTGACGCCCGGCTGAATGGTTCGCTCTCCAATTTGGATGCCCAGTGGGCTTGCGGGATCCGGCGGATGCTGAGCCGATATCCGGGCGTTGATTTGGACGACTCCGTGAACGAGCCCGGGCGCGGCCCCCTTGAACAAGATATCCGCCACGAGTCCGCCAATGGTGACCGTGACGGGGGCGATCAATTCCGGGAAGGGCTGTCTGGCCGCGACGATCTCGCCATCGACGCCGGGCCGAACCGTCTGCCCGCCGCCGGTGAGAAAGATTTGGACCACCGAACCGGCCGCTGCCGGCGTTGTCGGCCCGTTAACGGTGAAGTCTTGGTTGAGGATCGCACCCTGTCCGCCGCCACTCTGATCCAAGGTGAAGACCGCTGGAGCCGTCGGTTCAACCGGCAAGATCACCGGGAGCGAACGAACCCCGCTCACTTCAACCTCGACGCTCACCTCACCGCGGCCTTCCAAGAAGAACGGCGCGATCACGCTGGTCTGGTTCAGCGCGGAAAAGAGCATAGGCGCGGGCACGCCGTCGAAAAGCACTCGCGTCGGCCCTCCAGAGGCGGGCAATCGGCCGAGCTCGTCGAACGTTGCGCCTAGCGGCTGAGCGGGTCCCACGCTTGCCACAAACAGCGAAAGGATCTGGCCCGGAGCGATGGGACGCGCGCGGAAGTCCGCCGCGCCCGCGACGGCCCCGGGTCGCAAGAGAGGCCGGAAGAACTCCACGATAAACCCGTCTCGAACTCCGCCTCCGAAACCGGGTTGCGGAGCGCCGGCCGATGTCGGAAAGCTCCCAGCGCCCTGTCGCGCTTCTCCCAATGCCGACAGAGAGAATAGTCCCGCCGCAATTTCATTACCCGCCGGCCCGAGCTCGACGCGAACACCGAATTCGCGGGCGCCAGAGCCAAAGAACCCGGAGTAGTGCATCGTCGGCGTGAGCTCTGAATCGAAACACATCTTCGAAATGAGCAAGTCGTCCAAGCCGGCGTGCTGCTCCTGCGGGAAACCGCCGTTCAACAGCAGGTCAGCGGACTGCGTCGACCCGACGAGGGCGAGGCAGCCGCCGCGGGCGGAGATGTGGCCGAGACGTTCATTGGCTCGGCCGCCGATCCAGAATTGGGTTCGGATCTGGCTCAGAGTCGAATCGAGGCCAACGATCACTACGCTATTGAAGCCTGGGTTGGCGTCGAGGGTCCCTTCGGCCAAAGGGGCGATCCCCGGCGGTTGGGGGATATCGGTCGATTCGCTGGTAAGCCCGGCAATCACGCCGAACCCGCCCGCCGCCCCTTCGATGATCGCCAGCCCGCCGAGAGCTTCGTCCACGACGCCGCCGAAATAGGTTGAGCCGAGGTTGCGGTAGACAAACGCCCGTCCGAAGTTACGGCGTACGGGTTCTTGGCAAGTGATATAGATGTCATCCTCCCCGCCCGAGGCCGCCTGGGCGCCGGTCGCTTGTAGATCGCCAGTCGGGGTTTGAACCGCGAGACAAAACGCCCCGTTGCTCGCCAAGGCAACCGCCGTATTGAGCTCCGATCCGTCTCCGCCAAGCATGGTGCCGTAGCTTTGGCTGTAGCGCGCGGGCGCCGAGGCGTCCATACAGAAAAAATTGAAAAAACTGTCGGTGCCGCCCGATTTGCCGCCCTGGAGTGAAACGCCGTTCGTTGGGAAGTCGTCGGAGTCGGTTAGGCCAACGAAGCCGACACAGGGCGGTCCTTCAGCGAATCCGCCCACGAAACCGTCAAGTGTGACATCGTCGGCTACACCGCCGATGCGGGTCGAATAGTCGATCTCGAAGTTGCTGGGCGCTCTCTGTTCGACTCGAAGCGGGAAGAACGGGAAGTCGGACTCGCGCAGGATGGTTAAAAAGGAGTCGGTTCCGCCGGCGGGCTGGGTCTGCCACGCTCCTTCGGTGACCGGGTAGTCCGCCGAATCGGTGTCGCCGAGGATCACAATCTTGTCGCCTTCGACGAAATCAACCGCCACGCCGCGGTCGCCCGCGCTGCCGCCGATGAAGACCGTCGAAGTGATTCCCCACGTCGCGTCGACCTGGGCGTCGAGTGAGCGCTCGAGCCTAGTGACGAAGATATCGGTCTCGCCTCCAAGCTCCGCGGGAAAGCCGCGCGGCGGGAGCGGAAAATCAACCGAGCTGGTTGTACCGACGATCCACAGGTCGCCGTCGGCCGTGATCCGGATGCCGTTGATGCGATCGTCGGCGGAGCCGCCAAGATAAGTGGAGAGGCCGACCCGGGGGTCGATCACCAACGGGGCCGCCCGATCGTACTCCTCGAGCCGGAACCCGATCGCGCCGCCGGATCGTTTTTCAAATGTCGCGGCGACTTCGACCCTCTTATCGCCGATTAGCTGGTAGGCGACCGGCCGCCGCTGCGTCATCTTCCCGTCGGCGGTTTGGACGGCTAAGTCACCGCTCGCGTCGATCGTCGCTCGATCGAGGCCGAATCCTATCTCAATGAGGCTGGGGTCGGCTCTTGGTTCCACTTGGAAGTCGTACTCAAGCAGACCAGCGTGCGTGTAGTAGACGACATCAATGCCCGGATACACGGCGTGGAACCCTGCTCGTGAGTACACCGGCGCGCCACGAACCCAGCGGTCTCGGTCGTTGCCGATGAAGTAGCTCGAGCTTCGCGCCTGGGGCTGGTCCGCGAATGGTGTCGCTTGCGCCTCTGCGCCGAGGATCGTCATTTCAAACGGCGGCCGCGCGCCGCCGAGATTCAAGCGGAGGGAGCTCGGCGACAGAAAGAGTTTGTAGCCCAAGCCGCGAGCGATGAAGTCGACCTCTGGAGGGGCCTGGCCGAGGTTCGGCTCGAAGGCGAGCTTGGCCTCGATCAGGGCGCGTTCGGCGCGAGCGGATGCGCCTTCGGACGGGACTGGTCCGGCCCAGCACCACGGGGCGGCGGCGAGGCCGACGAGGAGCGCAGCACACAACTTGCGCTTCGGGCACATCCGGCCATGATAGCTCGACTCCGACGCCATGGCAGGTCGCATATGATGTAGCGACCATGCCCGATCACGAGAAGTGGAAGAAGGTGGCCGAGGGCCGGCACATCAACGTAACATCGGCGCAAATCGAAAAAATCGCTCCGGCGCTCGACGCGCTGGCCGAGTCGGCGCGACGCGCCCTCGACCATGACCTGAGCCTGGTCGAACCGGTCGCCGTCTTTCGGCCCGAGAAGAGCTGATGGACTTGCCACTCAAGACCATCGCTGAACTGGCTCCGCTGATTCGCCGCGGCGAAGTGTCGCCGGTTGAGCTCACCGAACAGACGCTCACTCGGATCGAGAGACTCCAGCCCGAGCTGAACGCCTACATCACCGTGACGGCAGAGCTGGCCCTCGAACAGGCTCGGCAGGCCGAAGGCGAGATCGCCTCGGGGAACTATCGCGGACCGCTCCACGGGATCCCCTATGCGGCCAAAGATTTGCTCGAGACGCGCGGAATCCGAACCACCGCGGGCACAAAGATCCTCGCGGACCGAGTCCCCGAGACTGACGCCGCGGTGGTGGAAAGACTTCGCGACGCCGGCGCGGTCTTGGTGGGCAAGGCCAACCTGCACGAAAACGCCTACGGCATCACGAGCTCGAATCCGCACTACGGCCCGGTCCGCAATCCATGGGACCTCGAGCGCATACCTGGCGGCTCGAGCGGAGGCTCGACGGCGGCTTTGTCGGGGGGACTTTGCAGCTTCTCTCTGGGGACCGACACCGGAGGCTCAATCCGGATTCCGGCGTCACTGTGTAGCCTCACCGGACTCAAGCCGACGTTCGGCCGCGTTAGCCGGGTTGGATGCTACCCGCTGGGGCACACGCTCGACCACATTGGCCCCTTCGCATTGACAGTCGAGGAGGCCGCCTGGATTTACTTGGGCCTCGCCGGTCACGACCCGAGGGAAGATTCGAGCGTGGACCGGCCGGTTGAGCTTCCCCGTTTCCCCGCCGAAGCCCGGCTGGATGGGAAAAAGGTCGGCGTGCCGAGGAACTTCTACTTTGAAGACGTCGACCGAGAAGTCGAATCCGCCGTCCGGAGCGCACTCGCGGACCTCGAGTCGATCGGGGCGGAGCTAGTCGAGGTCACTGTCCCCGACATCGACGAATTTAACAACGTGGGGCGGCTTATTCTGCTCGCTGAAGCAACCTCGGTCCACCAGAGGAACCTTGATCGTCGCTACCAAGACTACGGCGAGGACCAGCGGGCGCTGCTCGACCAGGGGAGGTTCGTACTAGCGGTCGACTACCTGAACGCCCAGCGCCGGCGCCGCGAGCTGTGTGCGGACTTCAATCGACTATTGAATCAAGTCGATGTGATCGCCGCGCCGACCGTTCCGGTGTTAGCCGCGAAGATTGGCCAGTCGACGATCGAGGTCGGCGGTCGGGATCACGATGTCCGATTGATGACGACCCGCAACGTTCGCGCGCTCAACTTGACGGGGCTGCCGCTACTATCGCTCCCATGCGGGTTCAGCGAGTCGGGTCTGCCGATCGGCCTGCAGTTGATCGGCGGATTATTCGATGAACGGGGACTGCTGGAGGTCGGGCACGGCTACCAAACGGCAACGGATTGGCATCGGCGGCGGCCGGCAATCGCGGATCTGTAGAGCATCGGGCTCACACAAGGCGCCCGGATCGGCAAAAACAAAACGGCGCGGGTGTGGGGCCCGCGCCGTTGGTTCGATTGCTTATTTCGAAGGAGAAGCTTAGCAGTTGTCTACTGGTGAGACGGTTGACTCAGCTTTTTTTGTGGCAAGAGTTTTTGGCGCCAAAAACAAAAACGGCGAGGGCTATTGGCCCTCGCCGTGGTCTCTTGTGGGTTCGCAAGGAGAAGCAGATGGCAGTTTGAGTTCGAAAAACTAGCCGTCACCGGGTAAGACGGTCAAGATGCGAGTTTTTTCGGCCTAGAGTGTGAAAAAAATCTAAGTAGTTCGCACCTAGGCTCCAAGTGGTTCAAAATGAAGAGGTTGAGCGAATAGTTTTTCTCGGGTTCGTCTTTCGACGGCGGACTCGCGTCTTACTGGTTGTGTGCGAAAACAATGCGACTTGCGTGGCCGGTGGAAGTGTCTTGCGACGCCAACCCCTTCCCCAGCACGTTTGCGAGTTTTCGCACTAATGTGTTCAGTCGGCTGGAGTCCGTAGCTTGATTTTTCGCGAGGTAGAGGATCGGGACTTGATCGGGAAGGCGCGCCGGGGCGACGTGGACGCCTACAACGGTCTTGTATCTCGCTGGGAAAAAAGGGTTTACACCTATCTCGTACGGGCGGTGGGCGATCGTGAGGATGCCTTGGATCTGGCGCAAGAAACCTTCCTGAAAGCCTATCGGGGACTCGCACGGCTGGAGTCCGTCGAACGGTTTCCGCAGTGGTTGTTTCGGATCGCTCATAACGAGTCGATCTCGATGCACCGCCGTAATCGGATGCAGTTTGACTACGACTCCGACCCCGAAGCGGCGGCGCCGGCGGCGGGTCGGAGGGTGCTGGGCGCCGGATCGGAGCTCAAGCTGGCGGTCGAGCAGGCTCTTGACCGGTTGACGCCGGAGCAGCGCGAGGCGGTTGTCCTCAAGGTTTATCAGGGCTTCAAGTTTGACGAGATCGCGGCGATTGTCGGATGTCCGGCATCGACAGTTAAGTCTCGTGTTTACAGCGGCATGGAAGCTTTGAAGGGAATGTTGGGACCGACACCAGTAGGAGCGACGCAAGATGCAGCCACCGTATGATCCGCGTGATTACCTTTTCGATGAGCTGACGCCCGGCGAACGCGCCGAGATGGAACGGTTTCTCGAGACTTCGTCCGAAGCGCGGGCGGAGTTGGAGCAATTGCAGCTCACCCAGCGCGCGCTGCTGAGTTTGCCCGACGAGGCGCCGCCACAGCGAATCGCGTTTGTATCGGACAAGGTGTTCGAGCCGTCGCTTTTGGCGCGGGTTGGGCGCTGGCTGCGGGCGGACGGTCCGGGGCTGGCGTTTGGGACATCGCTGGCGTTGGCGGTGCTGTTTGCCGGGATTGGGTGGACCGAGCCGCGTGTGAGCTCGACGGATGCCGGCTGGGAGTTGGCGTTTGGCGCAACTCCGGCGGAACCGGCGCTGGCTCCTCAGCCTGTCGCGCTGGGACAGGAGGAAATTCGGGCGATTGTTGTCGAGGCTTTGGCGCGGGGTGCGGAAGAAGATCGCGAGGCGCTGGTGAAGCTGGTAGCCGAGCAGGCCGAGCAGTCGCGGCGGCAGTGGCGGTCTGAACTGGATGCGGCCCAGAGCGATATCGAGAGCGGACTGAGGATCGTGAACGCGAACTACGAACAGTTGTATTCGCAGGTGGCGACCCGTGTGGCGGTGGCGCAATGAGACTCCTGGCCGGGTTGCTGCTGATGTCCGCCGTTGTCTCGGCGGTCGAGACGGACCCGAAAGGGGCTGCGATTCGCGGTGAGATCGCCGAGGTTGAGAGGGCGATTGAACGGCGCTTTCGCGACGTGCGCGACGAGGCGCCGATGACAATGCTCGGGAACGCGCGGGGCGTTTACCTGTCCGGTTATGGGGCGGTGTTCACGGTCCAAGTGACCCTGGTCCCCACCGCGAATTTGAGCCCGTTCCGGAGCGCTTACAGCGAAGACGAGAAGCGCCAGCTCAACATCCGCAAGCGCCAAAGGTTGGAGACGTTGGAGCAGCGGGCAAGGGAGATCCTGGTCGAGGAGTCGGAGAAGCTTCGATCCTTGCCTGCTGATGAGATGGTAGCGCTAGCCGTGTCGCTGTTCCACTTCGCGTGGGAAGACTTGACGCAGCTGCCGGGGCAGTTGGTCGCATCAGCTGTGAAAACCTCTCTCGATGAAGTGCGTGCCGGAAAGCTCGAAATCGCCGACGTTCGCCGACGTCTTGATGTCAAATATTATTGACTCGGATCGCGCCTAGCCGGTCTTGAAACGATGGAACAAGAAGCCTACACAGAAACTCCGGTCGAACAGCCCCCCGCTCCCCAGCGAATAGGCGACCGTCTGATCGCCAAAGGATTACTCCAGGCCGACGACCTCGAGAAGGCGCTCGAACTACAGAAAGAACGCGGCGACAAGATTGGCCGGATTTTGATCGATCTCGGCTTCGTGGCCCCGCGCGACGTTCTCGCGACACTGGCCGAGCAGCTCGACATCACGCTGCTTTCGACCGAAGAATTCCCCGATGTCGCCCCCGAGCTTGAGCGCATCGCACCGCGTTATATGCGTCAGTACTCGTTCGTCCCGATCGCGCAAGACGAGGCGGGGGTGCAGGTCGCCATGGCCGATCCGCTGGACTTCGGGACGATCGCAACCATCCGGCGCTTCACTGGCCTGGACGTGGTCACGGCGCTGGCGTCGGAGAATGACGTTCTCGACGCGATCGACCGTTTGTTTGGCGCCGAAGAGGAGCAGTCGGGTGGGGACGTGTATGGCGTCAGCGTTGGCGATGAAGCCGCCGAGATCGAGCATCTCCGCGACATGGCCAGCGAGGCGCCGGTCATCCGCTTCGTCAACGCCATGATCGCCCAGGCGCTCGAGTCGCGGGCCAGCGATATTCACATTGAGCCGTTTGAGAAAGACTTCCGGGTGCGCTTTCGTGTGGATGGCGTTTTACAAGAGCAAGATTCGCCGGGGCGAGAACTGCGCGCGGCCGTGATTTCGCGGCTGAAGCTGATGGCGAAGCTTAATATCGCCGAGCGCCGCTTGCCGCAAGACGGCCGCATCAAGATCAAGGTGATGGGGCACGAGGTCGATCTACGGGTCTCGACACTGCCGACGCTCTACGGCGAGTCGGTCGTGATGCGCTTGCTTGATCGATCGGCGACGGACTTCTACGAGTTGAGACGTCTCGGTTTCGATGACCTCATGCTCGAGCGCATGGAATTTTTCACTGGGCTCCCTCATGGGATTTTCCTGGTCACGGGGCCGACCGGTAGCGGCAAGTCGACGACTCTGTACTCCGCCCTCAAGCTCATCAACGGTCCAGAGAAGAAGATCATCACGATCGAAGATCCGGTCGAGTACCAGATGGATGGCATCAATCAGATCCACGTGAATCCGGCGATTGGGCTGACGTTCGCCTCGGGTTTACGGCACATCGTGCGTCAAGACCCGGACGTGATCATGGTGGGTGAGATTCGCGACCGCGAGACGGCGGACGTTGCGATTCGGTCGGCGTTGACGGGGCACTTTGTTTACTCGACGCTGCACACCAACGACGCTCCCAGCGCTGTCACGCGGCTGACCGACATGGGCGTTGAGAACTACCTGATTACGTCGTCGGTGGTGGGCGTCTTAGCTCAACGGTTGGTTCGAATCATTTGCGAGGATTGCAAGATCTCGAGTGACGACGTGATGAACCCGGAAGGAAAACGGATTCGCACCTGGCGGGGAGCGGGTTGTGACGCCTGCCGTGGGACCGGCTATCGCGGCCGTATGGGCATCTTCGAGCTGATGGAGCTCGATGAGGAAATCCGGGCGCTCATCATGCAGAACGTCGATGCGTCGGTATTGACCGAATGCGCCCGCCGGCATGGCATGAGGAACTTACGTGAAGACGGCTGGTTGAAGATCGAGCGCGGGACGACGACGGTGGATGAGGTGGTGAGGGTGACGCAGGAGTTTTGACTTCCGTTGACCGTTGTCCGTTGACCGTGGGCTACCCCTTTTCGGTCGATGGTCTGAACGGCACATACGGCCCGCAAATGGGGTAGCCCACGGATAACGGTCAACGGACAACGGAATGGCAACCTTTCACTACAAGGCTCTAGCCGCTGACGGCAAGACGCGCATCGGCACCCTTGAGGTTCCCGACGACCGTGAGGCGGCCAGAGAGCTTCGCCGTCAGGGCCTGACACCGGTCTTCATTGGCTCCGACAAGCCTGGCGGGTTCTCACTATCGCTCCCCGGCTTCGGCAAGAAGGCTCGGGCGAAAGACCTGCTGCACTTTACCCAAGAGATGACGACGCTGCTCAACGCGGGGATCCCGCTCGATCGGGCCCTGCAGATCGCCTCTGAGCTCACTGAAAAAGACCGCTTCCGGTCCATCGTCACGGAGTTGCAAAGGACACTGCGGGGAGGGAAATCCTTCGCGGAAACGCTCGAAACTCACCGGGATGTTTTCTCTGACCTCTACGTCAACATGGTGCGGGCGGGGGAGATCTCCGGTTCGCTACCTCTGGTGATGGACCGCCTGGCGGAGTTCGAGCAACAGCGCGACGAGCTGCGCGGCTACATCGTCTCTTCGCTGACCTATCCGGCGCTATTGGTCGTCGTCGGCTCCGGCTCGATCTTCATCCTGTTGCGCTTCGTGATTCCGCGTTTTGCCGAGGCCTTCACCAGCTCGAATATTACGATGCCGCTGCCGATGCAGATCTTGCTCACCCTCAGCGACCTGGTGACCGTCTACGGCCTGCCGGCGATTGGCCTGCTTGCCGCAGCGGCGATTTGGCTGCGGGTCTTCATCCGATCGGACGAGGGACGCTTGAAGTGGGATCGGGCGCGGCTGCGCATCCCGATCCTTGGCGATGCGTTGCTCAAGGCCGACACGGCTCGCTTCGCCCGCGCTATGGGGACGCTCGTGGCGAACACGGTTCCGCTGGTTCAGGCGCTCGACATCAGCAAGGGGATCCTCTCGAACCGGCTGCTTTCGGGCGCGCTCGACGCTGTCGCCAAGGGAGTCAAGCGGGGCGAAGGCATCGCGGCGCCGCTAAAGAAGACCAAGCAGTTTCCGGCATTGGCCGGGCACCTGCTGACCGTCGGTGAAGAGACCGGTCACCTCGACGATATGTTCAACCGTATGGCCGACATTTATGACAAGGACACCCGCGAAGCGATTAAGCGCTTTACGGCGCTGTTTGAACCGGTTGTAATCCTATTCATGGGCGTGATCGTCGGGGCTATGATCCTTAGTGTGATGCTGGCGATCACCAGCATTAATCAGATGGGAATGTGAGATGCCGTTGACCGTTGACCGTTGTCCGTTGACCGGAAGAGGGCTACCCCTCTGGCGACGGAGAACGGGGAGCGGCTAACGGGGGACGGAAATGCAAACTATGCAGGGAAAACAAAATCGCCTAACGGGCCACCCCGCTGGCGGGCGGGGTAGCCCACGGTCAACGGTCAACGGTCAACGGTCAACGGAAACGGCTGGTATCACCCTTATCGAGATGCTCGTGGTGATCACGATCATCGCTTTGTTTTCGGCGATCGCCTACCAGAGGCTGACCCCCGCGCTTGATCAGGGGCGGGTCACGGCTGCGAAGACCCAGATCGAGGCGCTGGGGGCCGCGCTGCAGCGCCATAATATCGAGCATGGCCGCTTCCCTGATCAGGATGACGGCCTTGCGGCGTTGCGGCCCTTCTTGCAGAAGGACATCCCACCCGACCCCTGGGGAAATCCGTACGTCTACAAGTTCCCCGGTGAGCATGGGCCGGAACCGGACGTTCTCAGCTACGGCGCCGACGGCCAGCCAGGCGGCGAGGAGACGAGCGCTGATGTTGTCAGCTGGCGATAAAGAGGCCGTTGTCCGTTGTCCGTTGTCGGTGGGCTACCCCGCTTGCGTCACCCTTTCTCACGCCCGCCAATGGGGTAGCCCACGGTCAACGGTCAACGGTCAACGGTCAACGGGAATCACCCTGATCGAGCTGTTGATCGTCATGGCGATCGTCAGCCTGATGTTGGGAATTGCGTACCCGAACGTCACGGCTGGGCTCGATGGGATTCGACTCAAGACGACGGTCGATCGCGCGGCAAGTTTCTGGGCCGAGGCTCGCCAAAGGGCTGACCGCTACCAGGAGGTTGTTCAGGTCACAATCGACCCAACGAAGGGTGAGATCCGCGCCATGTCGGCGCACTCGCCCTGGAAGAAGACCTTTACGGTTGAGGACGAGCTGTCGTTTGAGGCCCCTGAAAAGGAGCGCGCTTACATGCTCTACCCGGGGTCGCCCTCGCCGCAGTTCAGCCTGGTGCTCGCGACGAAGAGCGGCGGACGTTCCGGGCTCAAGGTGAATATTCTGACCGGACTGCCTGAGCAGTGGGATGGGGGGGAGAAGTGAGGGATTTCCGTTGTCCGTTGACCGTTCCCCGTTGTCCGTGGGCTACCCGGCTAGCGCTTCCACGCGGGTTACGGACAACGGACAACGGTCAACGGGGAACCGCGGGCTTCTCACTGCTCGAAGTCATCGTCGCTACCGCCGTGATGGCCCTCGCCGTCGTCGGAGCGCTCTCGTTGACCACCCAATCGCTTTCAAACGCCGCCCAAGTCCGCCAATACGACCGCGCAGCGACGCTCGCCCGTACCCAGATGAGCGTTTTGCAGACGGCCTTTCCGCTGCCGCTCAATCGCAAACTCTCCGGAAAGTTCGACGAGCAATGGAGCTGGGAGGCGGTGGCGACTCCGGTGGAGCTCAATCCGGGCGGGGGCGGCCGGAGCTTGCTGGCCCGAATCGTGCTCAGCATCGCCTGGAAGGACAACGGCCAGGACCGCTCGATCGAGCTGGAAGGGTTCCGGCGAATGCGTATCACCGCCGAGATGGGCGACCTTAGCACGGCGGCGGACCCAGCGAGGCTGTTTTGAAACGGCGCCGAAGTAACGCCGGGCTGACGCTGGTCGAGGTCATCGTCGCCGTCTCGCTATTGGGGCTCCTATCGGCTGGGATGGTCACCGCTCTGCAGATCGGGGCGGACTCGTGGAGCGACACTCGCGAGAGGATGAACCTCGACCGCAGAATCGCGACGGCCAACACGATCTTGAACGCGCAGTTGGCCGGAGTCGTGCCGATTCTGGCGCGCGTGCCGCCGGGGCGCAGCGTCGCCTCAGCGCCATTTTTTCAAGGCGAGCCTCAATCGATGCGCTTCGTCACCTCCTATTCGCTGCTCGAGGGAGTCCGCGGCGGTCTGCAGGTGGTCGAGCTCTTAAGCCGGCGAACCAAGGACGGATTCAGTCTGCTGTTGACGCACTCTCCCTATCGCGGTCCGCTCAGTGTCGGACGTTTCATCATGGGGAGTGAGCCTTCGTTGGATCGAACTTCGCGGCGGTTGATCTTCAGCCCGATCCGGACCCGGGCGGACACGATGATCGTAGCCGACCAGTTGGAGACGTGCGCATTCAGCTATCTCGGCGAGCCCCGTAGGCCCGATGAACCTGTGATGTGGAAGCCGGTTTGGGAGGACGACAAGCAGATTCCCGCGGCCGTGCGTATTGAGATGAGTCCAGCGGGTGATGACGTTCGGCTCGATCCGATCACGCTTGTGGCCCAGATCCGGGCCCGGTACGCGCCCCCAGGCAAGGAGAATTGGCGCCCGAATGTGAACTTTGGCGAGATTGTTGAGGGCCCAAACGGCCCGGTATTCAGGAGGCGAACGGATGTCCCGCCGGACCCGAACCCGCGTCCGTATTGAGGCAGGCCACCGGGGCAGCGCGCTGCTCGCGGTCCTATGGCTATCGGTCGCTCTGACGGCGATTGTCTTTGCCCTCTCTCGCGGAGTGCGCTCGGAGCTCGACCGCGCATCGCTGAATATCGATTCCACTAAAGCCTACTACCTGGCTCACGGCGCGATCGAGGCGACCATGCGCCGGATCGTGGACACGTTCGACCCGGATCGGCCCGATCGGACCTTCGCACCGGGCCAAAGTTTCATGCTGTATCAGTTTGAAACCGGCAGAGTCGAGGTCGAGATCATCGGCGAGGGCGGCAAGCTCGACGTCAATCGCGCCCCCCCCGAGCAGATGGCTCGGCTGATTTCGGCTTTCGGGGTCGACGCTTCGTACGCCGTTTCGTTGGCATACGGAATCGCCCAGTATCGCGATCAGCTGCGCCAGGGGGAGATGTATTTCGGCATGACGCGGGATCGGGCCATGGAAAGCTTTGATTTTCTTGACCCCGATTCGTCTTTCGGGGCCAGACAGGCGTCTATCCAAGAGCTGGAGGAGTTGTTGCTCGTGCCCGGAATGACGCCGGAAATTTTCTACGGGGCCTATCGTCCCGACGCCCAAGGCCGGCTCCAGCGCACCGGCGGACTGATGGAGAACCTCACCACACGCGGTTCCGGCTCGCTCAATCTGAACTACGCCTCGCCTCAAATGATGGCCGCGGGCGGGATGTCGGCGACCCAGATCGAGTCTGTTGTCGAGCTACGTCGACTCAGGCCGCTGACAGGCGAAGATCAGGGTTTTAGTGACACGGGCTCACTGGTCGACGATTTTCAGTTTTCGATGAACGGGGCGAGCGAAGCCTACACGCTTCGCGCTCGCGCGGAGCTGGCGAACGGCCGCGCTCGGCGCACCGTGACCGCGCTGATCGAGCGCAACAATGTTGACGGTCCGGACCCGGTGCGAGTGGTGCGCTGGTACGACACGGCATTCTAGTTCGTACCCGTTTCCCAAGATGATCAAGCAATTCCAACGCTGGGGTACGGGGTGCGGCATCGAGATCGACGGAACCGCTCTTAGGGTTGTCGCCGTGCGCTCGCGAGCCTCATCGCTGACGCTGCTCGGCGAGCTGACGATCGAAGATTTTCGAGCTCGCGCGGCGGAGGATTGGGGGCGCGAATACTCGGACTTCTTGAAGTCTCACGGCATCTCGCATGTGGCGGCGACGGTATGTCTGCCGCGCGAGGAAGTGATCGTTCGGCAGATCCAGCTGCCGCCGATGAGCCCCAAGGAGCGTCCGGCGGCGGTGCGGTATCAGCTTGATGGCTTGCACCCATTCGCAGAAGACGAGGTCTGCCACGCTTTCGCGCCGCTAACGCCTGAAAAACATAGCGGCCCGCTCTCGCTCGCCGTCTTGATTGCCGAGAAAGAGACCGTTGATTCCCACGCCGACTTGTTCGAGCGGGCAGGCGTCGCAATCGCCGCCTTCACCGTCTCGTCGGCCGCGCTCTATGCGGCCCTGAGGGTGCGCTGGGAGAAGCCTCCCCGGCCGTTCTTGCTCGCGGACTTTCGTGAGGACACAGTCGAGATTTACGGCGAGAGCGAGCAACGTCCGCTGCTGAGCGTGGAGTTCAACTTGCGAACCGTCCCGGCGCAGCGGGCTGTTCAGCTGGCGACGGCTGACCTTCGGCTGGCCGACGACGAAGGCGCTACGTTTGTGGCTGCCGGGTCGATTTCTTGCGGCGAAGACGAGGAGGCCGAGCGGTTCGAGCCGCCGGCTGCGTTCGAGGTTAAGTCCGCCGCGGAACTGTTCCCCGAGCCGCTGGCGGACTCGGCCACGTTCGACCTCAAACATGGTTTGTCGGCGTTGGCGACAGCGCTCGAGTCGGCTTGTCCCGGGCTCGGCCTGCAGGCTAACCTCCTTCCGGCCGAGCGCCGCCAGTCGGACTCGCGCCTGCTTTGGTTGCCCACAACGGCGTTGGTCGCGCTGCTCGTCCTGCTAGGTATCGGGTTTCTGGTGCGTCCGCTGTTGCAAGATGGCGCCTACGCCGCGACGCTCGAATCGAGAATCGACAGCCTTGAAGCGGTCGCGGCAAACGCCGATGGCGATCGCGCATCAACGGCCCAAGTTCGCGCCAAGCTGAGCGTCCTCGAGCGGCTCGAGCGACGCACGGAAACCGACCTTCGCATCGTCAGCGAGATTTCGGACCTGCTGCCCATCGAGGCGTCGCTCACTTCGTTAGAAATTAGCGACGAGGGCGTTCGTCTACTCGGAGACGCGAAGAGTGCGGCGCCGTTGCTCGCGGTGTTGAATCAGGCGCAGTCGATCTCCAAGGCGGCCTTTACCACATCGTTGGTAAAGACCGAAGAAGGAGAGCGGTTCCAGATTACGGCCGCGCGCGCCGCCCTTGGCGATCCGAGGCCAGCTCCGGCGCCGACTGCTGTCGAGGCTCCTGCCCCTGCGCCGCCAGCGACTGAGCCCGCTTCAGGAACCCTGACCACCCTCGGCGGGGCGGGATCGTAATGCGAGAACGCGACAAGCGTGCGCTGATGCTCCTCGGCGGGGCTCTGGTGGTGGGCGGCCTGCTGCAGTTCGACTTTTGGCTGCCAAGCGGTTCGTCCGGCTCGGTTTCGGACTCGGCGCTCGACGCTCTCGAACAGCGCCTTCAGCTCGCCCAAGTGCAGGCGCGCCAGCGTCCGTTGACCGAGGCGGAGCTGCAAACGGCCCAAAAGCAACTCGAAGCTCGCGAAAGCCGGCTCCTTGAGTCGACCGACGCGGCGCTGGCCCAAGCCGAGATGCGGTCTCTGGTTGGCGACCTGCTCACGGCCGAGGGAATCGAGATGAAGTCGTCGCGATTCACGCGCGTCGACCTCGAGGGCGAGAGTTACTCGAAGATTCCCCTGACGGTGGACTTTAGCTGCCAGATCGAGCAGGTCGTCAATCTGCTGGCCTCGATCGCGAATTCGCCGCGCCTGTTGACCCCGGGGGACTTGCGCATTCGCGTGGGGAACAAGGAAATCAAGGCCGTCGACGTCCGCATGACCGTTGCGGGCTACCTGCCGGTGGAGCGTACTCCGGAGCTGATTCGGCGGACGACGATCGGCGGTGCGGGAGACATGAGATGACAGGAGCGATGCGATGAAACGCCGGCTGCTGTTGATCAACGCGCTGCTGGCCGGGGTCCTGATTCTTGGCGCGGCGGAGCTCTACCGCGGCTACATCGAAGCCGAGCAACGCCATGCACGGCTGGAAGAGCTTGCCGATCCGAAGCAGCCGCCCGCCTACACCGCGCCAAGCAAGCCCAACGACGTGCGCGCGGCCAACTACTTGCCCATTGTCGACCGATTCCTGTTTTCGCCCGACCGGAACGCAACTGTCATCGTCGAAGTGGCGCCGGAGCCGGAGATTGTTCGACCGCCGCTGCCGTATCTGACCGCTCTCGTTGACTTAGGAAACGGTCCCACGGCGCTGATGACCGCCGACGAAGAGGAGCCGCCGCGCTGGGTCGGACTCAACGAGAAGATCGGCGAGTTCGAGTTCAAGCGAGTGCAAGGCAACCAAGTCATGGTGGCGTGGCGCGATCAGGAGTTCGTCGTCGAAGAGGCCGAAGAGCGGCCCGCTCCACGAGGGCGCACCAAGAAATCGGGCAGGACTAAATCGACTGGCTCGAGGCCGCCGAGCCCTGGGCCCGCGCAGCCCGTTGCGCCGCCAACCGATCTGGCGTCGGGACCGGCAGCGGTGAGCGGCGGGGGCATCGAGATGGGCCGGGAAATCAATGCTCAAACTCGCGCCGTCGCGCGAGGCGACAACACGCCCGAGGGAACCGAATCCGACGGTTACGTCAAAACCGTCAACCAGACTCCTTTCGGCCCGCAGACTTTCTGGAAGAAGAAGCCCGAAGATTCCAAGGACGACAAGTAGCAGCTAGCGGAGACCTCATCATGACTCGTATTCATATCTTTCGACCCATCCAGATTGTGTTGCTGGGGGCCCTGCTTGCGGTCGCCGCGTTCGCACAGTACGAGTCGTCTAAGTCCACAACCAAGGACGAGGACAAAGTCAGCACGCCGTTCGGCTCGGTCAAGAAAGACCATGAAGCCAAGCCGGCCCCGAGCCGTTCGATCGATCCGAACCTCGAGGTCGAGGCGAACGGCGACAAGATTACCTTCATCCGCAAGACGCCGTTCGGGTCGCAGCGCTGGACGAAGGCTCGTTCCGAGCTCTCAGACGCCGAGCAAGCGTTGGTCGACAAGAAGCTAAAACCCAAGACGGCGGCGGCTGAGTCGGCCAAACCTTCCGCCGATAAGGCTGCGAGATAGCCCCCATGCGCATTCATCTGTACCAAATGGGGCGCGAGGGCCCAAGCGAGCGCGGGCGAGGCATGCCTCGCCCCTACCGACACGACCCGACGCCGCAGCCACGGGGTCGTAGGGGCCAGGCATGCCTGGCCCGTCTTGCCTGTGCGCTACTGCTGCTCTCGTCCGGGCTGTACGCCCAGCAAGCCCAACCGCAAGACCCACAACAGCAGGCGCAGCAACAGCAAGCGGACCAGCAACAGCCCGATCCGGCGCCGGCGCAGCCAGCCCCGGCTCCTGATCCTGCCCCTGACCCTGCCACTGCCCAGACTCCAGCCCCGGCGCCGACTCCAGCTCCTGCTCCAGCACCGGCTCCCGATGCGGCTGCCGCTGCTCCCGCGCCAGCCCAGGCCCCTGCTCCGGCCGCGACTCCCGCGCCGGCGCCGGATGCAACTCCGCAATCGGAACCCGAGAATCAGGACGACCCGCCGGTCTCGTTCCGCATCGCCCGTGAGGCGAGCATGTTCGAGCTGATCGATCTCATCGCGCGGCAACTCGAGTTCAACTACACCATCGACCCGGCGGTGGGTGACGGCAACGTCACCATCAACACCTATGGCGAGTTGCGCCGCTCGGACCTGATGCCGCTGCTCGAGTCCATCTTGCGAATGAACGGCGCCGTGATCGTCAAGGTCGGCAAATTCTACCGCGTCATGGCAGCGGCGGGAGTCGCCACCGCTCCAATTTCTCCGCAAGTTGACGCAGACGGGAACCTTCCCCCGGGCGAGCAGATGGTCCTCAATGCGATTCGTCTAAACTACATGGCGGCGGCGGATCTGGCCGACGTTCTAGCCCCCTTTCTCGGGCGCGGCGGCCAGTACGCGATCGTCCCCCAAGCGAACACGCTGATCATCCTCGACAACGCGCGGAATATGCGCCGCACGATGGAGCTGGTTGGCTTGTTTGACACGCAGGAGATGGCGCGGCAACGCCTGAAGCTCTACGAGATCAAGAACAGCCTCGCGGACGACATTGCGCAAGAGCTTGAATCGATCTACGGCGCTTTCTCGACCGAAGACGGTCCGGCGGCGATGCAGTTCGTGCCCCTCGAGCGAATCAACTCCGTCCTTGTCGTTAGCTCGAGCGCTTCAATGTTCGAGGATGTCGAGGGGTGGCTCAAGAAACTTGACGTGAGCACAACCGTTGGCGGCGTTCAGAACTTTGTGTATCGCGTCCAGTACGGCTTCGCGATCAACTTAGCCAGCACACTGCTACAGCTCTACGGCATTCCGGGGGGCTACGGCGGCGGCTACGGAGGCGGCGGCTATGGGGGCGGAGGGTATGGCGGCGGCGGCTACGGAGGCGGCGGCCTGCCTCAGTCAGTAGGAGGAGGCTTTGGCGGCGGCTACGGTGGTGGCGGCTACGGAGGTGGAGGAGGCGGCTTCATTCAGCTTCCTGGCGCATATGGCGCCCCCGGGGCTGTGCGGACGACCCCAAATGCCGCGGGAGACCAAACCGGCCAAACACTTGGCGAGGCGGCCCTCACCCTGGGCGGCGCCCCCATCCCCACGATTCGAATCGTTCCCGACCCGCTAAACAATCTGATCGTCGTGCAGGCGACTCAACAGGAATGGGAAGTCATCCGTAAGACTTTGCAGCAGCTCGACTTCCCGCCGCGCCAGGTGCTAATCGACGCGAAAGTGTACGAGGTTAGCTTGACCGGGGCGCTTTCTTCCGGCGTGGCCGCGTTCCTTTCGACCCGTGGCGGCGCCAACACTGTGGGCAGCGAGAGAAAGCTCCTCGGCGGATTCACCAATGCCGGGACCATTGGGCTGTCGATTGGGGCTTTGGTCGGACGGACGCGCGAGCTGGCGATTTTTTTGAACGCCAACCAGACCAACGGCCGAACGAAGATCATCTCGGCGCCATCGATCATCGCCACCGACAACATCCCGGCTCGTATCACGGTCGGGCAGTCGATCCCGACGCTCGCCTCGCAGGGCTTGGCCGGCGGCGCGCAGGCCGGCGGCAGCTCGTTGTTCGCGAGCACCATCAACAACGTGCAAACGGGTGTCACGCTCGACGTCACCGCGCGTGTCAACGCCTCGGGAATCGTCACCATGGAGATCGGCCAAGAGGTGAGCTCTCCGCAACCGCCAACGGGGCCAATCGCCTCGCCAACAATTGACCGCCGTAATGTGACGACTCAGGTCACGGTTTCAGACGGCGACACGATCGCAATCGCCGGGATTATCCAGGAGAGCAACATATACGGCAAGAGCCGCATTCCTGGGCTAGGCCGCATCCCGATCCTCGGCGCGGCCCTAGGGGGCAGTAGCGTCTCGAGATCGAAGACCGAGTTGATCATCTTGATTACTCCGCACGTGATCTACGACGAGACCGAGATCGTAGGGATGAGCGAGGAGCTCAAGATGAAGATGAGGTCGGTGCGAAAGCTGATCCGAGAGTAGCAGTTCCCGTAAATATGGGATAATGTAGGGGCGGTGAAGACGACGCTGGAGATCCCGGATCCTATTTTTCGCCAGGCCAAAGCCAGGGCGGCGGAACGTGGGATTCCTCTGCGTCAGTTCGTGACCGACGCGGTCGAGGAAAAGCTCAAGGAACCCCCAGCTTCTGCGGAGCCGGCGTGGATGCATCTTTTCGGCGGGTTGAGCGACCTTAAGGACGACCTTCGAGACATCGAACAACGGATCGAAGAGGAGTTCGAGCAGATCGAGCCCGAAGACCGCGGGTGATCCTCGACACGAACGTCCTGTCGGCGATGGCTGGTGGAGAGCGCGGGGTGAACGGCCAATGAGGTCGGTACGGAAACTGATTCGAGGGTAGTGCTCCGTAAACATGGGAAAATGTGGTTGTGAAGACGACTCTGGAAATCCCGGATCCGATTTTTCGCCAGGCCAAAGCCCGTGCGGCAGAACGCGGGATTCCCCTGCGTCAGTTCGTGACCGACGCGGTCGAGGAGAAGTTGCGGGAGCCGGCGGCTTCGGCGGAGCCGGCGTGGATGCATCTTTTCGGCGGGTTGAGCGACTTGCGTGATGAGACTCAACAAATCGACGCTTTGATTGAAGAAGAATTCGGACAGGTGGACGCGAAGGATTGGGCGTGATCCTCGACACGAACGCGATATCCGCCTTGGGCGACGGCAACATAGCAGCGCGAAGACGACTCAGAACTAACGGGCAACTGGCCGTTCCGGTGGTTGTGTTGGGCGAATACCGATTCGGATTACTGCAATCGCGAACTCGAAGGCGTCGAGAGCAGTGGTTACACCAGTTTTTGCAAGCTGTTCGGGTGCTCTGTATCGATGTCGGGACTACCGAGCACTACGCGGAGCTCCGTCTGGAGTTAAAGCGGTTAGGAAGACCAATACCACCAAACGACGTCTGGATCGGGGCGCTCTGCCGTCAGCATGATTTGCCCGTAATGAGCCGTGATGGGCACTTTGACTCGGTGGAGGGACTCCGCCGAATTGATTGGTGAAGGCCCCTACGCCCGCACCACCGTCACCATCGTAAAGTCGTCGTGCGCCGACTCCCCCGACTGCCAGAGCTGAACGGCGCCATTCACACGCTCGACCATCGCGCTCGCCGAAGCTCCATTGCGGCCCTTGAAGAGTCCGCCTAGGCGGTCGACGCCTAATTCGTTGCTGTTCGGGTCCATCGCTTCGCTGACGCCGTCGGTGAAGAGCACCAGCGAGTCACCCGAGTCCATGACGGCCTGACCGCTGGCATAGTCCAGCTGCTCGAAGATGCCGATCACGGCGCCGCCCTCGGCGAGCTCGTCGACCTTGCCGCTTTTGCGGACAAGCAGCGGCCGCTCATGCCCGGCGTTGCAATAGGTGACAGCGCCGCTCTCGGAGTCCACCGCGCAGACAAAACAGGTCACGAATTTTCCCATCGGGCAGACGCTGTTCATGCTGACGTTCAGCCGAGCGGCGATCTGGGCCGGATCGGTGAGCTCTTGCGCGAGAATTTGGATTCGCGCCTGCAGATTCATCACCAGCAGAGCGGCCGGCATTCCCTTGCCGGCGACGTCCGCGATCACGACGCACAGGCGGCCATCCTTCAACGGGAAGTAGCCGTAGTAGTCCCCTCCGACTCCGCGGCACGGGAGGCCGTAGCCGGCAATGTCGAAGCCCTCAAAGTCGGGCGGCCCTTCAGGGAGGCATTGGCGCTGGATGTCTCCAGCCTGTTCGAGCTCGCTCTCGAGAAGTTTCTTGCGCTGTTCGACTACCGCTAGTCGCTCATGCTCGATCCGGATGGCGGCGATGTTGGCCATCACCGTCAACAGCTCGAGGTCTTCGCTGGTGAACTCCCCGGAGGTCCCGGAGTCGAGATAAAGCATCCCAATCGCTTCATCGTCGGTCTGCAGAGGGACGGCCATCAGGCTCCGGATCCCTTGGCTGACGATGCTTTCGTGAGCCTGCCAGTTGGGGTCGACCATGATGTCTTTGATGATCAGCGACATACGGTCGTCCATCACCTGATCGCGCACGGACTTGCTGATGCGGAAGTCGTCCCCCTGACGCGCCTTCACCCGCAAATCCCCTTGCTCGAGCGTGAGCAGCACGCCGCGCTCGGCGCTGACCGCGTCGGTGGCTAGCTTTAGGATGACCTCGAACAATTCGTTGAGCGGGCGCGGGGTCGCTAGCTCGCGGCCGGCTCGCAGCAAGGCCAGCGCGGGGCCCGTCCAGCGCGTTGACGTTTCGGGCTTATCCTTCACGAGCAGGATGGTCGTTTGAAGGATCGCGTCTAGCCGCATGAACTGAGTCGCTTCGCTCAGCGGCGTAAGCGCTTGGGTGTCAAAGATGACTGACCCCGTTGGGTCGACCTCGTCGTAGGCGATTGTTAACCCAGAGGCTGTAATCTCATCGCCGGCCGCTAAAGCTCGCTGGCCCTCGACGCGCTCGCCATTGACGAACGTGCCGTTACGGCTGTCGAGATCCCGCAGGATCCAGCCATCTCCCTCGGGCTCAAACACAGCGTGGTTCCGCGAGAGCTTTGACTCGTCGGGGTAGCTCAACGAGTTCGCCGAAGCCCGGCCGAGCGAGACCGGTTGATCCTCGAGGTCTAGCGTTCGCGAATCGTCCTCGTTGGGCGAGGTGATGGTAAGCCGGCCGCTCATCGAGCCTCCGCCTTCCGGCCTGCTGGCCGGAACGTGTTTTCGTCTACTCGCCGGAACGACTCGACGTGGTAGTCAAACCAAACGTCGTCGCTCGGCGGCCAGCGCCCCTCGGCGATGCCCCGCTCGAGCAGCTCGGCGGATTCGAAGCTGTGCAGCTCGTCGCCGCCCGCGCCGTGGAGGTTGTAAATCACCGGATAGCGCTTTTCAGCCGACGATGCGTATTCACGGGGAAGGTAGATCAGGTACCCAACGTCGTGGCCCATCGACTTCGAGCGATAGGTGTGGCGCGTCACCCCGGCGGGGAGCTGGCCCGGCTTGGGGAGGTTCACCCACTGCGTCCCCTTCATGTGCTCTTTCAAGTGCGGATTGCCCTGGGCGGGGGCGAGACTTGGCGTCAGGACGATCAGTGCCAGTAGCAGGAAGCGCATCAGGCTTCGCATTATCCCTGATCCAGCCGAGAGGTTCTTAGCCCTCAGCGACTTTTCGCCAAATGGAGCTCGGCGAACTCGATGAATTGAGCCCAGTCGTAGGGCTCGATCGAATGGCCGCCCTCGCGGATGTGATATCCGACATCGCTGTCGATGATGGGCTGACCCACCGGCGGGGACGCTTTCGATTGCAGCCCGGTCTTGCCCAGTAATCGATAGACTTCGCTCGCGTGGTAGGCGGATAGATACTCGCCGCGGGCATCGGCCCAGGTGTCGCCGGCCGCGCTGTGGACGTACACCGGCCGAGGCGCGATCAACGCGAGGAGCATGTGCTGGTCGACGGGAAGGTCGTCTTCTTGGTTGACGAATTTCCAGGCGTTGCGACTCAGCCAGTAGGGGAATCGAGTCACCATCTTCTCGAGCGTCTCGCCGAATCGACGACGCCACAGCGCCGCTCTCGCGCACCCGGACTGGGCGGAGATCGCCAGCGCGAATCGTTCGTCCTGCGCGGCGGTCCACAGAGCCGCTTTGCCCATCTTGGAATGCCCCATCACGGCGACCCGGGTGTGATCGATCGCGTCGTCGGTTTCGAGATAATCCAGCGCCCGCGAGGCGCCCCATGCGATCGCGGACAGGGCGCCCCATTCGTTCGCCTTCGGGAGCTTTGCCCTTCGCGGTAGAAGAGCGGGTGGATCCCCTTACGAAACTCCACCTCGTTGTGAGCAACCAAGTCTTGTTGGTAGACCGCGACGAAGCCGAACCCGCGGCCCAGAATCTCCGCGATCGGCCAGCCATTTCTTAGCAGCCCTGGGCGTTCCGGGTCGACGTCGAACTTGGCGGACTCGGTGTTGCCAAAGCTATGTTTGAGAATCGCCGGAACGGCTTCGGCGGCCCCGTTGGGAGTAAAGACCAGAATCAGCATCTCAGCTGAACCCTTGTCGTTGCTGAACCGAATCTTCACGTCCCGCCGGGCGGCCTTTCCGCCGAGAAACTCCTGGTCGGTTCGAACGGTCTCGTAGCGGGTGTCGATGGGATGTGGGGACTCAGGCACGCGGCCATAGATGAGATTGCTAAACAGCGAGAGGATCTGGGGCCGCCGGACGTTTCTCCACTGCTCGGCCGTTTCGACCCGCCGGCCCTCAGCCGTCACAAGCAAAGGCGGCAGTTCGTAGTCGGGAACACGAGCTTCGTCGTAGTTGACGTTCCCGTCGTCCTCCTTCCGCTGACCGGCCACTGGAAACGCGACCGTGAGGCACGCCGTGACGGCAACGAAAGTAACGAGGCGATTCGACATGTAAGGCTTCAGTGTATTGCTAGCCGGAGCTTACGAAGGGCTCCGTAGGAGGGGTGTTTGTATCTTGGCAACCTCGACCGGATCTGCACCACACTTCCGCGATTCCCCATTCGCGGAAGCATAGCTTTGCGCACGTCACGCGCTGTTCAAGAAATCCACTAGGAGACGGTTCACTTCCTCGGGGCTTTCCTGCTGCGTCCAATGTCCGACGCCAGGCAGCACGATTCTCTGGGTTAGGCTCGGGACATTCGTGTCCAGGGCCTCAACCTCCTTGGAGTGGAACTCCAACACCGGGTCCATCTCACCGGCCACGAACAGGGTCGGCTGAAGGATCTTCGCGCCGTCCAAAAAAGGGGTCAGCGCCCAGTTCCGATCCATATTTCGGTAGTAGTTCAGCCCGCCGGTGAATCCCGTGCGCTTGAACTCGGCTTCGAGAAAATCAATGTCCCGCTCCGCTATCCACGGAGGCTGCTTTGCCGGGCCGGGCCTAGCCGGAGGCCCTGGCGCGCGTGTCGGCCGAAACCTCTCCTCTGGGGAGGCGTTTCCTGACAGCGTGTAGAGACCACGTAGCAGAGTAGACCGTACATCCGTCTCCAAGTATCCTTCCGCCGCTGGTGACCGTAGCACCGACTGGTAGAAGACTTTGCCAGGGTAAGTCCGCCGTTCCCACTCACTCTGACTGACCGCTCGCCGTGGAACATAGGGGACGCTGAGCAAGGCAAGGGCTCTGAAGAGATCAGGCCGAAACAGCGCGAGGTAGGCGGCGATCCACGCACCCCAATCGTGTCCGACGACTATGGCGTTCTCTACGTCGAGCTGGTTCGCCAGACCGACGATGTCACCGGTGATTTGAAAGATGTCGTAGGCTTCGAGTGGCTCTGGTTGATCCGTCTGACCGTAACCTCGGAGGTCTGGAGCAACCACCCTGAATCCTGCATCTGCAATTGGCTCAAGCTGATGCCGCCACGCATACCAAGACTCAGGAAATCCATGCAGGAGGAGCACGAGTGGACCCTCGCCCGCCTCCACGCAGTGCATCCGTATTCCATTCGTTTCGACGAATCGATGCTGGAGCGTTGCGACCGTCATGACTTCCAAGCGTAGCCGCACCGGGTCGGCTTCCGACATGTCCGCATGTAGGAAGTGATGGTGAGTGGGTGAGAAAGCCCAATGGTGAAGCGCTACGCCGGGCGTCAGGCCTTCACAATCAAGTCTTGCTTGATCGAAACGCCCAGGCCCGGTTTGTCGGGTAGTTGGATGTAGCCGTCGTCGCCAACCAGGGGCGGGTCTTCCATAATGAAGAAGCCTTTGCGGTAGTCGCCGACCGGCTCTTCGTTCTGGAGCTCCGCGTAAGGCGCATTCGGCCAGGCGCCAACGAGGTGGAACTGGCACACGGTACCGAGTCCGCGGTCGCCGTTGTGCGGAATGCAGTACTTGTTCAGCGACTCGGCCAGCACGGCGCACTTGCGAGCGTTGTTGACGCCAGACGCCATGATCTCGGGCTGAATGATGTCCAAGCAACCCCGCTCAAGGAGCTCGCGGAATTCGTGGAGGCCCATGTTGAACTCGGTGCCGGCAATGTACATATCGGACTGGCGGTTGAGTTCGGCGAGATGGTCGTAGTCGTAGCGCGGCAGCGGCTCTTCGAGCCAGTAGACACCCATCTCCAGATAGGCGCGGGCGGTCTCTATAGCCCGCTTGAAGTCCCACACGACGCCGCTACTGAGGAAGTTCGTACCGGCCATGTTGGCGTCGGCCGTCAAGACCCAATCGTCTCCGACTGCTTTGCGGGCCAGCTCGATCATGCGAATGTCGTCGCGCATTTCCGGGAAGTGGCTGCGGAACTTGATCGCGTGCCAGCCGCGCGCTTTGAAATCGGCGGCGCGTTCGGCGCGCTCCTCGGGCGTGCTCAGCGCCATCAGACTGGCGTAGGGCTTGATGCGGTCCTTGACGCCGCCCCAGAGCTTGTAGAGCGGTTGATCGGCAGCCTTCCCCATGAGGTCCCACAAGGCGACTTCGACGCTAGCGCCGCCACGTTGACGTGGGCTGATGAGCCGGGCCGCGTGACGTTCGATTTCGAAGGGGTCTTCGCCGACGAGTTGATTCTTGAAACCCTCCAGTAGGGCTTCGTTGAATCCCGGGCCGATGCCCACTAGGCCTTGATCGGTATGCACCTCGCAATAGGAAGTGCCGCCGAGGCGGTAGCTGAGCGGGCGGCCGTTGAAGTCGATGTAGTGGCCAAGCTCTTTCACCAGGCGCAGGTTGACCGGCTTCAGGTCAGTGATCTTCAGCTGCACTCCCTTGAGCTGTGGGATTAGGGCTAGCGGCGGCAAAGCCTTGAGCAAATCGCGGCGGGTGAATCGGCTTCCGGTCATGGGGCCTCCGTGGGGCGGTCCCAGGGCGTATGTTTCTTCGGACCGCGACAATAGTCTAACCCACAGAGGTCAGCCACCAAACCATTGTTGTGGGGAACCGGATCGTCCGCGCCTACCGTTGGACCCTGGTCGAAGCGAATCGCTCCACGAGTCGGAGAATGCATACCAAGATCACGGCCTGAGCAACTTCCGATAAGTCCGGTTTGCGGAAGTGGCTTCGCTCGGCCGGTTCTGCACGTGCGCCTCCACCTTGTCTGTCTCGGCGAACAGGCTGGCTGGACTCGCGGGTCTAGTGTATCCTCCGACTCATATACGATATAGGTCTTTGGCGCGGACCTGTCCTACAGCCATGGGTAGAAGTCAGCACGTCATTCTCTGGATCACGATCGCCAGCATGCTCGCGGGATGCGGCGATTCCGGCGACGCACCCAACACCCGCCCGAACTTCGTCATCGTGCTCGCCGACGACCAAGGTTGGGGCGACCTGAGCGTCCACGGCAACACGAACCTGGCGACGCCCAACATCGACTCGCTCGCTCGCGATGGGGCCCTGTTCGACCACTTCTTTGTCTGCCCGGTTTGTTCGCCCACCCGCGCCGAGTTCCTCACCGGACGCTACTACCCCCGCGGAGGCGTCTACGGTACCAGCGCCGGCTCCGAGCGGCTCGATCTCGACGAGGTCACGATCGCCGAAACTTTCAAAGCCGGCGGCTACGCGACCGGCGCTTTCGGCAAATGGCACAACGGCGGCCAGCATCCCTATCACCCCAACTCACGCGGGTTCGACGAATATTACGGGTTCACCTCAGGCCACTGGGCGCACTACTTCGATACTCGGATGGACCACAACGGCGAGGTCGTTCGCGGCAAGGGCTTCATCATCGACGACTTGACCGACCACGCAATCGACTTCATCGAAGAGAACAAAGACCAGCCCTTCTTCGCCTACATCCCCTACAACACGCCGCATTCGCCGATGCAGGTCCCCGACAGGTTCTACGAGAAATTCGATGGGGCCGAGCTGGCGATGCACAACCGCGACCCGGAGCGCGAAGACATCGGGCACGTTCGGGCCGCCCTCGCCATGGTTGAGAACATCGACTGGAACGTCGGCCGACTTCTCGAGAGACTTGACTCGCTCGGCATTTCGGATAACACCGTCTTCATCTACTTCTCCGACAACGGCCCCAACGGCTACCGCTGGAACTCAGATATGAAGGGCCGGAAGGGCTCGATCGACGAAGGCGGCGTGAGGGTTCCGTTCCTGATTCGCTGGCCGGGCCATATCGAGGCTGGGCTTAGAGTCGAAGAGATCGCTGGCGCTACCGACCTGCTGCCGACACTCGCCGACATCGCCGGCGTTGACCTGATCAGCAAAAAGCCACTGGACGGCCGGAGCATCAAACCCTTGCTTGACGGGTCAGCCGACGATTGGCCGGACCGGATGATCTTTTCGATTAGGCCGGGACGCTCCGAATCAAGCATCCGCACGCAGCGGTTTCGCCTGGATACTCAGGGACAACTTTTCGACATCCCAGCGGACCCCGGGCAACGAACCGACGTTTCGAAGCAGCACCCAGAAGTCGCTGCGAAGCTCGAGCAAGCGCTCCAAGCAACGACCGAAGAAGTCATAGCGGAGCTCGGCGAGGACGACCGAGGCTTCCCCGTCGGGCACTCGGCCTTGACACTTCTACCTGCCCGCGACGGCATCGCCGAGGGAACCGTGA
The DNA here is from genome assembly GCA_965247515.1 of Bryobacterales bacterium. Classification (GTDB taxonomy): domain Bacteria; phylum Acidobacteriota; class Terriglobia; order Bryobacterales; family UBA6623. Next base: position 7,151,989 of record OZ252029.1, read on the forward strand.
AGCGTAGCAATCGCTTTCCGAACAGTTCTTATTTCCTGGATTGGTCAGACGAAGCCGACCGCATCACTTGGGATGTCGACGTCTCCCAAGCCGGCGAGTACGAAGCCGTCGTCTACTACGCCTGCCCGGAGTTCGACCTCGGCGCGACGATCGAGCTGGGCTTTCTGGGCGAGAACGTGAGCGCAAAGGTCACCGAAGCGCACGACCCGCCAATCATCGGGCCCGCCCACGACCGTGTCCCGCGCCAAGAGTCGGTGACCAAGGATTTCGAGCCTATGACGCTCGGCAAGATCAAGCTGGCCGGGGGGCGCGGGCTGCTTACCTTGCGTGCAATCGACATACCCGGCAAGCAAGCGATGGAAGTTCATTCCCTCACCCTGAGGCGGCAGTAGGGCCTCACTCGACGATCGCCTGATTTGTCAGCACCCGCAGATCCGTGCGCAACGGCCGCCGCGCCTCACCCATCAGTTGGATGAAGGCCATCCCGGCGATCTCCTCTTTGGGGTCGATCCAAAACGTCGTCCCCGCCGCACCGGCCCAGAAGTACTCGCCCTTCGACCGGAGCATCCCGCTCGCGGCCACGTCGTTGACGACCGCGAAGCCCAATCCGAAGCCGTAGCCGCTCCCGCCGCCGAAGTGGGCATCGCCAATCTGAGCGCCCGCGTCAAAGGGCAAGTGGTCCATCGCCATCAGCTCGATCGTCTTCGGCGATAGGATGCGCTTTCCGTCGAGCTCGCCGCCGTTGGCCAGCATCAGGCTAAAGCGCATGTAGTCGTCGATCGTTGAGACCAGTCCCTGCCCGCCCATGAATAGAGTCGTTTCCTTGGCGAATGCGCTGTCTTCGGGGCGATCGACGACTTCGAGGCGCTTGGTTTTGGCGTTCCATCGGTGATTAGTTCCGAAGCGGTGAATCTTCGACTTCGGCGCGTGGAAGCCCGTGTCAACCATCCCAAGCGGATCGAACAACCTTTCTTGCAGAAACTTGTCAAACGACATACCCGAAGCCCGCTCCACCAGATATCCGAGGATGTCGGATGAGTAGCTGTAGACCCACTTGGTCCCGGGCTCGTAAAGCAAGGGCAGCTTGCCGAGCTTGCCGATGAACTCCTCGAGATCGCGGCTATCGTTCAACCGAACTTCGTTGTACAGCCTATTGCCGTAAGTGAAGCCCGCCGTGTGTCGCATGAGGTCTTGAACGGTTGGGGGACGCTTCGGCGGCCTCTCCGCGCCATTCGCAAGAACCTTGAGGTCGGCGAATTCGGGGATGTGTTTCGACAACGGGTCGTTTAGCCTGAACGCGCCCTCTTCGTATAGCATCAGGGCCGCGACGGCGGTGATCGGCTTCGACATCGAATAGATGCGAAATAGCGTGTCCCGCGCCATGGGCGCGCCGGTCTCGAGGTTTTGCTTGCCCGCCGTCGTCACGTAAACGACCTTCCCTTTCCTGGCAACCATTGCGGCGGCGCCGGCAAACAGTCCTTTGTCGACTTGGGTCTGGAGGTAGGCGGTGATTCTGTCGAGCCGTTCCGACGACATCCCAACCGCTTCAGGTTTACTGATCGGGAGTTCGCCCGCCACCAAAGGGGCAGCCACGAGACACGGGAGAAGTAGCCAGCTAGGTCGCATAAGAAAGTAGGCCCGAAGTCTAGCAAAAGCTTGCCGTGACAACTGGGCGCCGCTATTCTGTCCGTACCAATGAAGATCTCAATTCGCGCCATGCAAGGCTTCCTGCCGGCTGCGGCGATTCTCCTGGCAGTCGCGACCTGCCCCGCCGAGGACATCGAAATCATCGTCAATTCTTCGGCCGTCTACAACCCCAAGAACGGCCACTATTACGAGTTCGTCGCCCAACGGGAGCTCACCTGGCCCGAAGCCAAGCGCAACGCCGAATCGCGCGTCTTGGTGGGGAAGGGCGGCAAGAAGCTGCGCGGATACCTGGCCACGCTAACCGAAGAACACGAGCAGGCTCTGCTCGACAAACACTACCTCGCCGACCCGGCCGCCCACACCGACGTTTGGTTGGGCGCGTCCGATGAAAAAGTCGACGACGAGTGGCGTTGGATCACCGGCCCTGAAGGCAAGAAAGACGGCGGCAGGGGGGTCTTGTTTTTCAAGGACGGAGTGGCCAAAGGCTACGCCAACTGGCGAAGCCGCGAACCCAACAACAGCGGCGGGATAGAGAAGTTCATGCAGTGGAACCACTATCTCAAGGAGGGCGACATCCCCGGAACCTGGAACGATCAGCCGATCGACAAGGCGGGCTCAAGCGGCCTCTTCGTCGAGTACGGCGGGATGTAAGAAGAGCACCGACCCAGGGAGCGATGGAGGGCGGGCTACAGAGCCGCGACCGTGAGGGGATCGCGGTAGGAACGCCGGTCACCCGGCGCCCCCCGCACAGATCCGTGCTCGCGCTGCTAACGCACACGGCTCCTACCTCGGATGAATAGCGTAGAAGCGGTCCATTGGATAAGGATGCAGAACGCGAGGGCGAGGAACCCAGCGGTCGATTGAGCCGCTTCCAGGACTTGCGTCCCTTCTGACTGCGACGAAACAAAACGTGTCGCCACAGCAGGCGCAAGCGGTGTTGGAATAACGCCAGCCGATCCGAGTTGCCCGGAACCGCGTGGTATTGGTAAAAGCCCTGGACGACCTGCTTCAGCCACGCTCCGACCAGCGCCGTCGGGTCATGCATCCGGCGGCGGAGTTCTGCTTTTAACTGATGCAGCTTCGCCACCATCCGCTTCTTAACCGTCTTGCGCCAAACGGTATACGTGCCCGTCTTCCTGCGCTTCCCACAGTAGTGCGTGAAGCCCAAGAAGTCGAAGGTCTCCGGCTTTCCCTCGCCACGTCTCTTCCGGTTCTGAGCGGCGAACCGCCCAAACTCGATCAACCGCGTCTTACCCGCATGGAGTTCCAGACCGCCCTTGGCGAACCGTTCCTGGAGCTCTCTCCAGAAACGCTCGGCCTCTGATCGGTGCTGAAAGCCCACCACAAAATCGTCGGCGTATCGGACGACGATGACGTCGCCCTTGGCCACTTTCTTGCGCCAGGCTTCCACCCATAGATCGAAGACGTAGTGCAGGTACACGTTAGCGAGCAGCGGCGAAGCCACTAAACCCTGCGGAGTGCCCACCTTCGTCTCCGACCATTGACCGTCTTCCGACACTCCCGCCTTCAACCATTTCCGGATCAGGCGAAGCATCCTCGGATCGGCCACGCGGTGCTTGATGAACTTGTCCAGCCAATCGTGCGACAACGTGTCGAAACATTTCTGAACATCGCAATCTAGCACCCAGCTCACACGCTTGGATTCGATCCCCACCGACAGCGCATCAAGCGCCTGATGGGGACCGCGTCCCGGTCGAAACCCGTACGAAAAGCCCTGGAAGTCGACCTCATAGATTTGATTGAGGATCGTCACCACAGCCTGTTGGACAATCTTGTCCTCCAAAGCCGCAATGCCCAACGCCTCTTACCCATAGGGGGGACGTTGCCGCCCGTCGGGCTTCTTGATGTAGACTCTTCGCGAAGGCTGCGCCCGGTACGTTCCACGATGAACCCGGCTGTGCAGATCGACGAGTCGACCCTCCAACCCGGTCTCGTACTCCCGCCACGTCACCCCGTCGACTCCTGGGGCGGCTTTCCGCTTTAACGCGTAAAAGCTCTCCCTGACGGATCTTCCCCCCAGCGGAAGGCTCGTTTGACGGGCTAACTGCTTGGCTTGCTTGGCTTTAACACGTTTGGGGGCGCTTTTAGTGTACCCATGTATTATGCTATTGTATCGTTTATTCATTGTGTTGTTTGTGATATAATATACCCATGTATGTTGAGTCCGTCCCCAATCGCAACTCGCCGCCCGCCGTCTTGCTGCGCTAATCCTTCCGCCAAAACGGCAGAGTCAAAAAACGCACCCTCGCCAACCTCTCCTGCTGGCGCCCCGTCCGCGTCGAGGCCCTCCGGCGCGCCCTCCGCGGCGAGTTCGATCAGCTTCCCGCCACTCCCGTCTGCGGCCCCGTCTTTGGCCTGCTCTTCGCGCTCAAGCAACTCGCCGATGAGCTGGGCCTGACCGCCGCGCTGGGTCGAACGCGGGCCGCCAAACTCGCCTTGTTCCTGGTGCTGGCGCGCCTGGCCCACCAAGGATCGCGGCTCTCGGCCGTGCGCTGGGCCGCCGATCAGGCCGTCGCAGAAGTGCTGGGTCTGGGCGCCTTCGACGAAGACGACCTCTACGCCGCCCTCGATGATCTGAGCGCCCGCCAAGTGAAGATCGAGCAAGCGCTATACCGCCACTACCTCGAGCGCCGCGGAGCCCCGCCCAGCTTGCTGCTCTACGACGTCACCAGCTCGTACTTCGAAGGCCTGCACAACGCGTTGGGCGAGTACGGCTACAATCGCGACGGCAAGCGCGGCAAGAAGCAAATTGTGATCGGACTGCTGGCCGATGACCAGGGCGAGCCGCTGGCGGTGCGGGTGTTTGCCGGCAACCGCAACGATCCGACGACCGTGCCGGATCAGATCCGCATCGTCAAAGAGCAGTTCGGAGTCGAGGAGTTGGTCTTCGTCGGCGACCGCGGGATGGTCAAGAGCAAGGGCAAGCAGGCGCTGGGGGAGGCCGGGCTGCGCTACATCACGGCGCTGACCGATCCCCAGATTCGGCGGCGCTTGAGCGAAGGGGTGCTGCAACTGGAGCTGTTCGCTGAACAAGTCTGCGAGGTCGAAGCCGACGGCGTGCGCTATGTGCTGCGCCTCAACGAGTCCGAAGCCAAACGGCAACGGCAGCGGCTCGAGGACAAGCTGGCCAAGCTGGGAGGCAAGCTCGACCGACGCAACCAGAAAGTCACGGCCTCTTCCCGTTGCGAGCCCGCGGCCGGACTGCGCCAGCTCAAGCCCTGGCTGGCGCGTCACAAGCTGACAGAATTGGTCGAGTTGCGCTTGCAGGGACGTACGCTGGTCGTCGAGCGCCAGCAGGCGGCGATCGAGCAGGCGCTGGAGTTGGCGGGCTGTTACGTGGTCGTGACCGATGTCGCCTCCGAGCGCATGAGCGGCCAAAGAGTGCACGACCATTACGTGAGCCTGCAGCGGGTGGAGCGCGACTTTCGGCAGCTGAAGACGGGCTTGCTCGAGGTGCGGCCGATCTTCGTGCGCAAAGAAAGCCGCACCCGAGGACATGTGTTGTGCAGCATGCTGGCGTTGAAGCTGAGCCGCGAATTGGAACGGCGGATACAAGCGGCGTTTGGCACGACCGACGACGACCCGCACGCGATCACCTTGCCGGACGCGCTGGCGGCGTTGGGGCGACTGTGTCTATTGGAATATCGAGTGGATGAGCAGACCAGCGTCACACGGCTGCCGATTCCCGACGCCCGCCAAACAGAAATCCTCAATGCGTTGGGGGTTTCGCTGCCGCACAAGTAACCTGTAGACAGACGCCGATCGCCCGATCCATCCCATAACCGACGCGAATTCAGGAAGTTGGCGGCGAAACTCTGCTCGCTGGCGGGGGGAAGATCCGCCTGACGCGCCAAACAGACTACATAGAAACGCTCAACAATGATAATGTCGACATCTATTTCTCCGCCACCACGAGCTACGAGCCCAGAATGTCTGTGGATCAGTCGTTCTTGTTTGCGGAGACGTTTGTCGACTCACAGGGGGACCTGATTTTATGTGTCGAGCACAGTGACGTCGAACGTTCGAATATTCTGGTCGATAGGGCTAAGCTTACGGACTTTACTGTCGAGTGAACACAAGGCTTTTGGACGTTCGAATCGCGACTCACTCACCAAGCACTGACATCAGCCGCTTTAGGGCGGGGGGGGTGCGGGGGGCGCGGGTAGATTCCCAGAATGACATTCGTTGATGTGTTAGCATCAGATGCGTGCGCACCACGCTCGACATTGACGAAGACGTGCTCGCCGCCGCCAAAGAGCGCGCCGCCGCCGAGAAGAAGACCGCCGGGAAAGTTCTCTCGGAATTGGCTCGCGCCGGGATCAATGGTTCGCTGTCGGACGAAGCTGAGTGGGAAAACGGCGTGCCGCTACTTCCAAGCAAAGGGAACCTTGTGACCAGCGAGTTGGTGAACCGATTGATTGACGAGCTGGAATGAGGGCTCTGTTCGATGTGAACGTCCTGATCGCCTGGCTCGACCGCGGTCACATTCACCATGAGCGAACGCAGGCTTTCTGGGTAGAGACGAAAGCGCACGGTTGGGCTTCTTGTCCACTCACAGAAAACGGCTTCGTCCGCATCGTCTCGCAAGCGAGCTATCCGAATCGCTTCTCCTGCGCTCAGGCGATTGCAGGCCTGAAGAAAGCGACGGATTTGGCCTCCCACGAATTCTGGCCTGACGACGTGAGTATCACCGATCCGTCGGTTTTCGGTGAAGGACTCATCTCCGGCCCGAAACAGCTTACTGACATCTACTTACTCGGACTCGCGAGTAAACGCGGGGGACGCTTTGTAACACTGGATCGCACAATCGCGATTAGCGCCGTCGTGGGCGCGACCGAGGAAAACCTCGTCATCGTGTAGTAACGTAGGCGCGTGCCTGCCTTCAAACGAATCGCCGGGCTCCTCGTTGGGGCGGCCCTGCTCGGGGTCCTCTTTCAAACGACGAAGGCTCAGCGTCCCCGCCAGGATGACTACATGTCCGCCGATCTGCGCAGCACGGTCGAAGCGCTAAAAGCCGACTTCGACAGGGAACCCACGAACGGCGCCAACCTAGCCGAGCGCGCACCCGTCTTTTGGGACTGGATCAACGCATACGCCCTCACCGGAGGACCCATTCCCGTCGGCGCTACGGGCGCGGCGGCGAACGCGTTCCGCGAGCTTGTTGAGGCGAAGCGCGACGGTCGCGAGGCGCGGGTTTCAGGCACGTTTGATGATCTTATCGCCGAGTTTCGTTTCAAGGACGAGAACCCGAATGGGCTTGGGACGCTGACCTTGAGCCCGAGCGGCCCGTTCCCGGCCGAGTCTTGGATCACGATCGAGCAGACTTACACGGTGGGCGACTATCCGATGAAAACCGGAGCGACCGTCGTTGCGGGCAGAGGACGCCAATGGAATCGGGGAGACTTCCAGAACGATGGGCCCGGAGACGGCTACCTCACGATCAAGTCGTCGAATCCGAACGTCCGGTTCGCGAAGATCAAGGTCCCCTGGGCGGGCATGCATGGCGGCGGTCGAGCGGGCTCCATCTCCAACCGGCCGTCGTTTCGGCTCGAGCGGGGGACTCTGACCAAGGGCGAGACGTTCACCCTCGTCTACGGCGACCGCACCGGCGGCGGACGAGGTTGGCAGCTCCAGTCCTACCAGAACACGCTGACTCAACTGCCTGTTTACATCGACCTCGACGCCGACGGCAAGTACCCGACGCCCTCGTGGCCGGCGTTTACCGTGGTCGGCACGACGGTCAACGCGGTCAAGGGCTTTGCGCCCTCGGTGGTCGAGCCCGGCGAGAAGTTCGAGCTGGCCGTCCGCAGCGAGGACCTCTACTTCAATCGGGCTACGGGCGACATCCCGGCATACGAGGTCACCCTGAATGACAAGCCGTTTCGGACGCTCTCAGCCGGCGGGCCCGCGCTCAACATCCTCGAAGGCGTCAGCTTAGACGCGGAGGGCGTTTACCGATTCGGGTTCCGCTCGCCCGACGGGAAGATCACGGGATCGAGCAACCCCATCTGGGTTCGCCGCGATCCGCCATACCGGATCTACTGGGGCGAAACCCATACGCACACCGGCATGGCCGAGGGGCAGGGGTCGATCGACGGCTCCTACCGCTACGGCCGTGACGACGCCCGTCTCGATTTCTTGGGGCTCTCCGAGCACGACGGCCACCTCGACGACTTCGAGTGGAAGAACATGCGCGAGGCCGTCGAACGCTACAACGATCCGGGCAAGTTCATCGCCTTCCTGGGCTATGAGTGGACCGTGCAACGCCGGTTTGGCGGCCACCATAACGTCTTTTACCGCAAGCCTTTTGAGACGCGCGTCGGCAAGCACATCGCCCCGAACCTCTCGCTGCTCTACCAAGAGCTACGCGAACGCTTTGACACCAATGACGTGGTGATCATTCCGCACGCGCACCAGTCCGGCGATTGGCGGCGCAGCGACCCCGACATGCAGACGCTGATCGAGATCATGTCGATGCACGGGACCTTCGAGTGGTTTGGCAACTACTACCTGCGCAACGGCCACCAGATCGGGTTCGTCGCCGCCTCGGACGACCACCGCACGCGTCCCGGCTATAGCAGCAATCTCGGCCGCGGCCTCACCCAGTTCGGCGGACTAGCGGCGGCGTTGGCCTCTGAGAAGACCAACGACGCGATCTTCGACGCCCTCAAGCAACGTCGCGCTTATGCGGCGACGACGGCCGATCGCATCATCGTCGACTTCGAGCTGAACGGTGAAGGGATGGGTCAACGGATCCCCTATTCGGAGGACCGGCGCTTGCGGGCCCGCGTGATGGGGTCGGCCGCGATCTCCGAAGTCGCGGTTGTGAAGAATGGCGATGCGGTCTATAGCAAGCGTCCGCTCCAGACGAACCTGAGCCGGCGGGTCACCGCTGAAGTCGCCTTTGAATCCTCGAGCGAGCCCTTCATCCGCGACAACCCGCGTGGGGTCAGGATCTGGAAGGGTTCGATCGAGGTCAAGGGCGCCAAGCTCGTCGACTTCCAAGTCCCCCACGTCGAGAACCGGCACGTCGAAAGCTGGAAGCGCGACGGCGATCGCATTGTCTTCAATACGATCACGCGAGGACGGGCGGACTCGGTCTTGCTCCAGCTGGAAGGGGCGACGCCGTCCGCTGAAATCGTTGTCGAACTTGAAGAGACGACCGAATTCGGCAAGGCGCCGGTCCAGATCCGGGGATACGCGACGCACCCGGCGAGCGTGGTTCGGCTCCCGTTCTCTGAGTTGCGCGATGGATTGTTAGCGAGAGATCTCCCTGTCGCACCGGATGCGGATCAAGTCACTCTGCAGCTCATCAGCGACGATCAACCGATGGATTACGACTTCGAGTTTGTCGACACCGCCGACGCGGGCCACGGGGACTATTACTACGTCCGTGTGAAGCAACTCAACGGAGCGATGGCCTGGTCGTCGCCGATCTGGGTCGGCGGCGAGGAGCCGCGCTAGTGTAGCGACGTACAAATAGGCTCACTTATCGGTAGCGTCCAACCCGGACTCGGGACAACACGGATTTCGCGCAAAGGCGCAAAGTACGCAAAAGGAAACGCAAGGAACGCAAGTCAAGTTTGCCGAGACACCGGAGCCGCGCGCGTCAGCAAGCGGTTGCCCGAAGTCGCGACAACCGCTCCCTCACGGTCGCGGCTCCGGGGTTGCTCTCGTTGGTTTGAGGTCGTGAGACTACGCTAGTTCTGGCTGATCATTTCGACCGATAGCAGGGCGGCTTGCCACCCCGCCTTGAGCTGTTCTGCCAATTCGTCTCTCAGCGTATAGTGTTCAGGATCGTCGACCAGATTGTTGTATTCCTTTGGATCTTGCTCGAGGTCGTAGAGCTCGTATTCCTTTTCTCCGTCGCCTTCGAGGGGGGTGAACTCGGAGAAACGGTAGCGGGCGGTTCGCACGGTGCGACCGTGGGCGCCGTTGCGTCGGGCTTCCGAAAAGATAGCGCTCTTCCACTCTCGACTGGGGTCGTCGAGCAGTGGGCGGAAGCTTGTCCCCTGTAAACCGTCCGGCTGGGGAAGGCCGGTTAAGTCGACCAGCGTCGGGTAGAGATCGACCAGCTCGACTAGGCCCATGGTCGAGGCGCCGGGCTGGGATTCCCCTGGTATGCGCACGATCAGGGGGACGCGGGTCGACTCCTCGAATTGGGTGTGCTTGCGCCACAGTCCGCCGTGTTCGCCGAGGTGAAAGCCGTGATCGCTAACGAAGACCACGATGGTGGACTCCTCCAAACCGAGCTCGGCCAGAGTTTCCATGAGCAGGCCGACTTGATGGTCCATCAGCGTGATCGTCGCGTGATATGCGGCGGCAGCTTGGCGGAGCTGTGAGTCGGTGTGCTTGGGGTCGTCGGGGTAGCCGCTTAGAGCGTAGGCGGGGATGTCGTCGCGGTCGTTGGCGGGTTCGTCGGGCATCACGACTTCCGCGATTGGATGCTGGTCGAAGAAGCTTTTGGGTGCGACCCAGGGTTGATGGGGCTTGTGGAAGCCGGCGCCGATGAAGAACGGCTGATCGGGCTTTTGGCTCACGTGCTCGCGCAAGATCTCGATGACGCGACGTGTGGTACGGCCGTCAGGAGTCTCGTCCTCGCGCTCGTCGGTGGCTCTCCAGGTAAGAGGGAGTCCGCCGGTGCGGCCGGTGGGTTCGAAGACGTCGGCGCGCGACATGCCGTTCTCGGAACCTTCGGCCCAAGTGTTATCGCGGACTTCGGAGTGGTCGACGCCGGGCAGGTAGTGCTCGCGGCGCCAGGCGTTTTCGGAGATGTCCCAGGTGACGGCGTCTTCGTAGCGCCCGTGGGCGACCTTGCCGACGCGGGCGGTGAAGTAACCTTGCGAGGCGAAGTACTCGGGGAACATGACGACGTTGGGCATCTCGTCGCGAGGGTTGGTGAAGTTGCCGAGTACGTTGGTGCCGGCGGGGCGGAGTCCGCTCAGGAAGGAGCTTCTGGACGGGTTGCAGACAGGGTCTTGGGCATAGGCGCGGTCGAAGCGGATGCCCTGGGCGGCGAGCCTGTCGATGTTGGGGGTCTTGGCTGTTGGATACTCGCCGTAGGTTCCGAGGGCGACGTTGAGGTCGTCGACGACGATGAAGAGGACGTTGGGGTTTGCGGCCGCCGTTGGAGCCTGCTGGGTCGAGCAGGACGCGCTGAGCAGAAGCGAAAGGGCCAGAACAAGGCGAGTGGATGTCATGAGTGGGCTCGGGATCAATGATAAGGCGATTGCGACCGGGGCTGCAAATCAAGGACTCGCGGGGCGCCCTACAATCAGGCTCATGCGAATTCTATTGGTTGCTTTTGGCTTCTTTCTCGTTGAGCCCTTTGTCGGCGCCCAATCGATTGACGAACCCCAACCCTACGTAGCCAAGCGAGCGTCGAGCTTTCGTGAGAATGGCGCGAATCGTGACGCCAAGACGGCGCCGCCGGGCGAGAGCCACACGGTTGCGGACATTCGCGGCGCCGGCCGCATCGTCCACACCTGGTTCACGCTATCGAGCGCTGACCCGGAGTACCTCAATAACATCCGCGTGAAGATGTACTGGGATGGGGAAAGCACGCCTTCGGTCGACGTTCCCTTTGGCGACTTTCACGCGCTTGGGCATGGAAGAGTGGCGAAGGTCGAGTCGGCGTTCGTCACTGTTTTGGCCCGGCCGGAGCTGAACTTCAATCTGCCGAACGGCAATGTCGGCGGATTCAATACTTACTTTCCGATGCCGTTCGCGGACGGCGCGCGCATCGTCATCGAGAACCAGTCGGCCCAGGAGCTGCGCGCGCTCTACTATCAAGTCGACTATCAGCAATGGCGGCGGGCGCCGAGTCCGCTGCGGTTTCATGCGGAGTATCGTGAGACTACGGCAGAAGAAGCGCAACGCGGCGCCGGCGGAGTTGACGAGCGTAACGTCGATGGCGCCGACAACCACCTTGTGCTCGACACGAAGGGCTCGGGGCATTTCATTGGCATGGTTCTCAGCGTCGACGCCTTGCGCGCCGGCTGGTGGGAGGGCGACGACATGTTCTGGGTCGATGGCGAGCGGCAGCCGTCGTTATATGGCACCGGCACGGAAGACTATTTCGGCGGGGCCTGGGGCTTTCGCCACCAGTACACGATGCCCTATCACGGGGTGAGCTTCTTTGAGAAGCTGGGCTTCCGCACGGCCTGGCAGGCGGGGCGATATAGCGTCTATCGCTGGCACGAACGTGATCCGATCCCGTTTACGAAATCGCTCAAGGTTTCGATCGAGAGGGGGCACAACAATTCCGCCCGCGATAGCCGGTATTGGAGTGTGGCGTATTGGTACCAGACTCGCTGATGCGCGTTTTTCGGGGACATGGAGGCGAAAACCGGCAAGAATGGGCGGACTTCGCTGGGGTCCGGTGGGAAGCTTGCCTTTGGTTTTAGCTTAAGCGCAGGGGGCGTGGCGGCCGGGCTGGGCGTAAGTGGTTGAGATGATTGGTGAAAAAGTTTGCGGGGGCTTGTGATGGGCAAGGTTCGATGGGTCCTTGGACGGGTTGGAACTTTCTAGTCCGGTCTTTTTCGCTAGGATGACGCCTTCGCGAAAACGGCCCCCAGCGAAACATAAAGTACCGCAAGTCCTCCGACCAGGATTGGGACCTGCACGCCACCGATCTCAGTGAGAATCTCAGGGCGGATTCTGAGGATAGCATCCGCTATTTCGGCACGTACCAAATCGGTGAGGTATAGGCGCGCTCTTGGATGACCATGGGGATTTCGGCGGGGAGGTCTTTGAGGCCGTAGTTTTTGGCGTCGTGGGCGGTCCAGCGGGGGGTCGGGATTTCGAGGACGCGGACGTAGTAGAAGGCGTGTTCGGCGGGGTCGAAGTCGGGGTCTTGCCAGACGACGGTCAGCTCGGGGTCGCCGATGCTGTTCGTGTAGCCGGCGTTGGGGATGTCGACGGTCGAGCCGACGGGCTCGTTGGAGGCGAGGTCGCGGTTGTCGGAGAAGGCGACGTTGTGGACTTTTTCGTGGAGTTTGCCGGCCGAGTCGCGCTGGCCTTTGATGACTTGGACGCGGTCGAGGTTGGCGCCGTCGGGGTCTTTCACGGCGCGGATGAGGAAGTTTGGCGATTGGCCGGAGGGGCCGTGGGCGAGGTCGCCGCCCATGGGGACGCCCTTTGAATAGCCCAGCTGGGCGGGGTCGTGGCTGTTGGCGTCGCTCGCATCGTAGTTCCAGCCGCCGAAGAAGCGGACGGTCATTCGGGGGCCGGTGGTGGCGTAGACTTCCCTGCGCTTGAGGGCTGCGAAGATGGCCGAGCGGGTGTTTTCGGTGGCCCAGACGGCGGCGTATCCGGCGGCGCCGGCTTCCCAGTTGGTCGCGGGCCCCGAGTTGAAGATGCGCTTGGCTGAAGGTTCGGCGATGGCCATTTTGCCCCAGTAGTTGGCTTCATCGACGCCGGCCAGGGCGGTGTGGGAATCGGTGCTGCCGATCATTCCGACTTTGAAGGGGTTGACGCCGAGGTCGGCTTTGAGTCCGAGGCCGAGTTTGAGCGCTGAGCGGGCGTACTCGAACTGAATTTTGTCATTGCCGCGGGCGGTCGAGGTGCGGCCGGCCCATCCGTTCCAGGTTTCGTAGTCGGCGAACTCGTCGTTGGGGGATAGGAACGGATGCGTCTCGCTGTCGCCCTTGATTTGGGTGACTTCGACGACGGGTTCCCAGCGGGCGCGGATTTGGGCGCGTTTCACCGTCAGCGGTTCGCCGTAGGAGTCGGTGAGTGCGAACGCTCCTCCGCTGGTGAGGTTGGGGTTGTGGGTGATGCTCAGGACGGCGCCGCCGGTCTTCGCCTCGTAGTCATCGAAGTAGGCCCAGAGGTCTTCGGGCTTGGCGCTATCGAATGAGGTGAACGGTACGACCTGGTCGGCGTGCGAGGCGTCGTCGCGGAAGATGACGATGCGGTGGTCGGATGTGCCGAGCTCGCCGCTGGGGGTCCATTCGTAGCCGATGAAGGCGGTGAACGTGCCGGGGTCGTTGTGGCGGTCGGCGGCGGCGGTGATTTGGTTCCAGACGGACTCGCGGAACTTGGGGTCGCGAACCGAGATTTGCCCGGGGCGGTGGGCGGGTAGGAGGTTTCCGTTGAGTAAGGCGTCTTGGTCGACGTTTTGGTCCTTTTGCATCGCGGCGAGGGCGCGTTTCCAGAGGCGTCCGAGGGACGTCTTAGCGAAGCCGGGCTGGTCGGTCAGGCGATGGCGGGACAGGGCCGCGCCGATGTTGTTGCCGTGGTCGGCGACGACGATGAAGTCGAGCGGGCGGCGGAGCTTGGCGGGTTGGCCGGTGTTGCTGGTGACTTCTTCGCCGCGGGCGAAGCGGTAGGCTTCTTCAGGGCCGAGGCGGGTGTTGAAGCGGAAGGCGTCGCCGGATAGGGCGGTGTGGAGGTGGGTGTCGCCCCAGTAGACGCGGTCGGGGTGGGTGCGTGAGGCTTCGGCGGGGTAGGGTTGTTGCGCTGTGGCGATGGGCAGGAGGCACAGCGTGCAGGCGAGGGCGATGGTTGAGGGACGCTGCATGGGTTCACTCCAGGATAGAGGCTTCGCTTGGAGCCCTCCCAGACGCGGTCGTCTGCCGTCCCCAGACCCAGACCTTGCAGCATAGCTGCAAGGCGGCACGGCACAGCCGTGCGCTACGTCATTGCGAGTGGCGGGCTAGGAACTTCATTAGGACGGCGGTGCTTTCGTCGCCTTCGACGCCGAGGTAGGTGTCGAGGGGCGAGTGGGCGCGGCCTTTGCCTTCATGCATGGAGGCTTCGATGCCGGAGGCTTCTAGTTTCTTGATTAAGGGGCGGATTTGCTTCGGGATCGTGTCGCGGCCGTCGGAAGCAAATAGTAAGAACGGCGGGATGCCTTTGCCGCTTGCGACGTGATGCCACGGGGAGACAGGCGTCCAGGCGGCTGGGTCGTCGCCAAATGCCTGGCTTTGCGCCCCGGCGGCTCCCTTGAGGGCGAGCGGCACGTTGTACATCGCGGTGTCGATTGGGATGACTCCCGTGAGGTCGCTCAGGGACCCGCCAGCGGCTTTCATGAACTGCTCGTTGGTGGCCACGGCTGCGACCAAGTGGGCCCCGGCGGAGTGTCCCATGATGAAGAGCTTGGACGGATCGCCGCCGTACTGTCTGGCGTGATCGCGGATCCAGACGGTTGCGGTGGCGACGTCTTCGGCCATTTCCGACAGGCTCACGTGCGGGCGGAAGCGGTAGTTCATCGAAGCGAACAGGTAGCCCTCGGGGACGAGTTTGGCGGGTTTGAACAGGGCGCGGCTCTTGTCCCCTCGGACCCAGCCGCCGCCGTGCACGTACAGCACGACGGGGGCGTCTTTGAGCCCGTCGCAGAGGTAGACGTCGAGGCTTAGGCGCTTGGGGTCGACGCCGGGTTTGGAGTCGTACGCAATGTCGGCGATGCGGACGACGCCTCGTTTGCGGCGCAGCTCGGCCGAGTCGTGGAGCGCGCGGCGGTTGTTTTCGGCGCCGTCTTTCGTATCCATCGCGCGAGTCGTGTTGTTGGGCCAGAAGCCGAAGGGCTTCATGCCGCGGCTTTGGTGGCCTTTCGACATGTTTTCGCGGTACGCCTCCCGCGCCGGTTCCGGCGGAGTGGGTTGCGACAGGTAGCGCGCCAGGAATCGAAAACGATCGCGCGAGCGTTCGCTGATGGTGCTGCCGATATGGTCGGCCCAGCGCACCAGGCGGTACTCGTGCGGGATGTTGTGGCGCCACATCAGACGGTGGATGAAGTCGACGCCTTCCATGAAGCCGAAGCCGTCTTCGTCGCCGACTTCCATGTAGATGGCCGAGTTGGCGAGGCGTTGCGGCGAGTTGTCGAGGATGGATGCGGGGTTCTCGCGTTGGAAACGTTCGTGGTCGAAGGGGTCGCCGAAGAGGTTGGCGATGCTGGCGGCGGTGCGGATCTTGTTGCGGTCGGGGACTTCGTCCCAGGTTGTTCCGGGCCATGCGCCGGGTTCCATCGCCGCGAGAGCTCCAAACGTCTCGGGGTATTTGAATCCGAGGCGGAGGCTGCCGAAGCCGCCCATCGAGATGCCGCTGAGCATGGTGGTTTCGCGGTCGCGGCTGACGGGGTAGGTCTTGCGGAGGTGG
The DNA here is from genome assembly GCA_965247515.1 of Bryobacterales bacterium. Classification (GTDB taxonomy): domain Bacteria; phylum Acidobacteriota; class Terriglobia; order Bryobacterales; family UBA6623. The sequence continues at coordinate 7,167,757 of OZ252029.1, forward strand.
GGGAGGAGCTCCGACATGATGAACGTCTCCCACTTGTTCTTGGCGTCGTAGCTGTCGAGGTAGATTGAGCCGGTTCCGATGGACGGGGTGACGATCGCCATTTTGGGGAGGTCGCCCGAGGCCCACATTTCGTCGACTTGCTCTTGGAAGCGGACGAGTTGCTCGCGGTCGCCGCCCGCGCCGTGGAGGAAGAGGAGCAGAGGGAGGCGCTCGCCTTGGGCGGAGTAGTCGTCGGGGAGCAGGATGCCGTAGTCGACGGCGCCGGCGATGACGAGTTGGGTGGATAGGGATTCGCGGATGATTTGCGAGGCCGGGGCGGTGAGAGAACAGAGGAGTAGGGCGATGGTGAGTCGGGATTTCATGGGAGTAACGACGGGGAGTTTAACATCCAACCGCTTGCGACGGGGGCGCCGGCGTGGCGTACGGCTATGCCGTGCCGCCTTGCATCTGTGGTGCAAGGTTCCGGCGCTAGCCCGGGGCTAGAAGTGCAACTCGCGCAGACCTTCCCGGGGTCGAAGCGACAGACTCCAGGAAAAGAGACCTTGCGCTACAAGCACAAGGCGGCACGGCATAGCCGTACGCCACGTCGGCGCCGATGTTACGCGTTCATGATATAGCTGCGTGAGATTTTGTCGATGGATGTCGTGCCCGCCTGGCGCATGACCATTCGCAGCTCGGCGAGCATCAGGTTCAAAGCGGTTTCGACGCCTTCTTGGCCGAACGACGCCAGGCCCCATAGGTAAGGGCGGCCGACGCCGACCGCGGTGGCGCCGAGGGCAAGGGCCTTGAATACGTCCGTTCCGCGGCGGAAACCGCTGTCGATAATCACCGGGATTTGGCCGTTCGCCGCGGCGACGACCTCTTCGAGGCACTCGATTGTGCCCCGGCCGCTCGATTCAGCGCGGCCGCCGTGATTGGACACGATGATGCCGTCCACGCCGTTCTCAAGGCAGAGCTGGGTGTCTTCGGCGGTCACGATGCCCTTGATGTAGAGCTTCATGCTGGTCGTGTCTTTGATGCGGCGGAGGAAGTCCCAGTCCATGCTTCGCGCCGATTTTGCCTGAGACAGGTCGAGGCTGTCGTACCAGGGCATTCGGCGATTGCGGGTCGCGAATGTGCCGCGGTCGTGGCAAAGGCTACAGTCGCGTTCGTCGATTCGCGAGAACCGCTTCAGCGTCTCGCGATTGCTGCCGCCTTGTGAGTCGACGGTGAGGGCGACGACCGGACAGCCGGCGCGCTCGGCTCGTTTGAGCATCGCTTCGGTGATCGGGAAGTGCGTGTTGGCGTAGAGCTGGAACCAAACGGGCGCGCCGCGTTCTTGGGTGACTTCTTCGACTGAAGTCGTCGCGGCGGTCGACAGGATCATCAGGCTCGACGTCTTGGCCGCGGCGCGCGCGACGGCGGCCTCGCCTTCGGGGTGAAGGGCCTTTTGGTTGCCCGTCGGCGCGACGATGATCGGGGAGGCGTAGTTCGACCCTTCTAATTCGATCGACGTGTCGATCTTGCTGACGTCGACCAGGCGGCGGGGGCGGAGTTGGTAGCGCTTGAAGCCTTCGCGGTTGGCGCGGATTGTGGAGTCGTCGTCGGTCCCGGTCGAGAGATAGCCGTAGTGCGCCGGCGGGAGTTTTTCGCGGGCGACGGCGTGGAGGTCGAAGATGTTGATGGCTTCCTGGACGGAGCCGACGATGTCGCCGAGCTGGTGGGCTTGTTCGGGGCCGGGGGCGGCGGCGAGTCCCGAGGCGAATAGGGGGCTAGCGGCGAGGTAGCGCAGGAATTTGCGGCGGGCGTGGTCGTGGGTCATGGGGCATTCAGATTGTAACGCCGCCGGACTGTGGCAAGATAATCGTCGGTATGGGACCGCTTCAAGGGATACGTCTGGTCGAGATGGCCGGGATTGGCCCCGGGCCGTTCGCGGCGATGGCGCTCTCGGACATGGGGGCGGAGATCGTGCGGATTGATCGGCCGTCGGGCAAGGTCGGGGGAACGGCCGGCAGGATGACTCCACAGCAGAATGTGCTGAATCGGGGGCGGCGGTCGATTGCGGTCGATCTGAAGAACCCTGACGGCGTCAAGACAGTCCTCCGACTGATTGAGCGGGCGGATGGGGTAGTTGAGGGGTTCCGACCTGGGGTGATGGAGAGGTTGGGGCTGGGGCCTGAGGTGTGCCTCGAGCGGAATCCGAAGCTGGTGTTTGGGCGGATGACGGGCTGGGGGCAGGAAGGGCCGCTGGCCCGCGCCGCGGGGCACGACATGAACTACATTGCGCTCACCGGGGCGCTGCATGCGATTGGGCGCAAGGGCGGGAAGCCGGTCCCGCCGCTGAACTTGGTCGGCGACTTTGGCGGTGGGGGGATGTTGATTGCGTTCGGGATGGTGTGTGGGTTGCTCGAGGCGGCGCGGTCGGGGAAGGGGCAGGTGGTTGACGCGGCGATGGTGGACGGGGCGGCGTTGTTGATGGCGGCGCCGTTTGCGATGTTCGGCGCGGGGCTTTGGAAGGACGAGAGGGGGGTGAATATCCTTGACTCGGGGGCGCATTTCTACGAGGTGTATGAGACCGCCGATGGGAAGTATGTGTCGATCGCGTCGATTGAGCCGCAGTTCTACAAGCTGTTGCTCGAGAAGACGGGGCTGGCGGATGACGCGGAGTTTGCGGGGCAGATGGATCAGGAAAACTGGCCGCGATTGAAGGAGCGGTTAGAGGCGGTTTTCAAGACGAAGACGCGTGATGAATGGTGTGATGTGATGGAGGGTTCGGACGTTTGCTTCGCGCCGGTGATGGCGTTGGGGGAGGTTGCCGAGCATCCGCACTGTGCCGCGCGAGGGGTTTTCGTCGAGCGCGATGGGGTGGGCCAGCCCGCGCCGGCGCCGCGGTTTTCGCGGACGGAGCCGGAGATCCAAGGCCCGCCCCCGGCGGCGGGGGAGCATAGTCGGGCGGCGCTGAGAGACTGGGGTTTTTCAGACGATGAGATTGACGCCTTGGAAAGCGCCGGGGCAGTTACGTAACTAGCGGGGCAACCAACTCACAACTGCACGGTATGGGCCGCTACCGCGTCCTCGTCCCATTCCAAGCCAACGCCCGGAACATCTGGGATATGCAGTTGTCCGTCCCTAATCTCATAGGGTTTCTTCAGGACCGGATCGGCCCAGCTTTGCCACTCGAGCCAGTGGGCAGTCTCGGTCACCCGCATCACATGCGCCGCCACCTCGGGATATAGGTGGGTAGACATGGGTACGCCCTGGGCGCCGGCGATGGCAGCGCCGCGCATCCAGCCTGTTACGCCGCCAATACGCATGAAGTCAGGCATCACAAAGTCGCAAGCGTTGAGCTGCAATGCCCTGTGAAGCTCTTGAGGGCCGTAGAAATTCTCACCAATTTGGATTGGCGTCTTGAGATCGGCCGCTAGTTTCGCGTAGCCGTCGAGATTGTTGTAGACGATCGGTTCCTCGATCCAGTGAAGGCCTAAGTCGTCGATCGCCCGGCACCGCTCGAAAGCCTCGGCGAGATCGAGTCCTTGGTTGAAGTCGACCATCAGCTCAACGTCCTCTCCAACGGCCTTGCGGACTTGCTCGATCGTCTCGAGATCATCGGCTATCCGGTCTCGACCGAGCCGGAGCTTGAGGCCATCAAAGCCGCCCTCATCGCGCAGTTCGATGGCTTCTTCGGCGGTTTCGGCGGGCGTTTTCAGCCAAAGGCCATTGCTGTTGTAGGCGCGTACCGATCCGACGGAGCCTCCGAGCAGGACGCAAAGGGGCACGCCGGCGGCCTTCGCTAGTGCATCCCACGCGGCCATATCGAGTCCCGACGCGGCGATCATCGACATTCCCTCGTAGCCCACGAAATGGAGGCTTTTCGTCGCTAAGCCGTAAAGGTCGATCGGGGCTACCGGCCGGCCTTCGAGCATTCGGCCCATGTCGTGAAGCGCCGGGACCAGGTATTTCATCGCCTTGGGAATGTAGGGCTCGAGGTAGGTGCGGCCTACAACTCCTTCTTCGGTCTCGAGGTCGATCAGGATCAGCGGCCAATCGGTGATAGTTGCGATACGCGCGATCACCGGGCGATGGAGTTTGAGTACGACCGGCCGGGCGTTGAGCTTCTTGAATGTGAGCTTGGGGGGCGTCATCTGGCCTCAGCGGGTCGTCACCCAGATTGGCGACGACCAGGCGATCTGGCCGTCGACTTGCTGGACGCGGACGTAGTAGTAGTTTTCGCCTGGGCTGGGGTCGCCGTCGACGAAGGTGAACTCGACGTCTTGCGCCTGGTTTTGGCGGGTGTGGACGAATTCTTGGTTCTTAATGATGTCGATTTGGCGGATTGGCTGCGTGCCGATGATGCGTAGCGATAGTCGGAAGTCGCCGTCGACGGTGACGATGTCGCCTTGGATGTATTCCTTGTCGCCCGATTGCAGGCGGTAGTCGAGGATGATGTTGTCGGTTGCGCCGTAGGAATGGCGCTTACGCATCGCGTCGAGTAGGCCTTCGCGGCTCCCGTCTTCCGAGATCGTGACGGCGTAGGAAATATGGGTCGAGACGTGGTCGGAGGCGGCTTGGATGCCGAGCTTGTAGCCTTTCGCCCAAGCGTTCCAGACGAACCCGGCTGGGCGGAAGTTGCCTGGAGCCGAGCGGGGGTTGCCGGCAATCGCGGCACGCGGGGCGCCTTCGTATTCCGCCGAGACGCGGTCGCCTTGGTAGATCTCGACTAGCGGTTCGACTTCGGGGTCGTTGTCGCGCCAGTCGGTGCCCATGCTGGTGGCCGAAGTATGGGATATTGCGATCCCATTATTCTCTTTGAGGTATTTGTAGAGGTCCTTTGTGCCGACGGGCTCGGGGTTGGCTGAGCGTTTGGTCGTCTCCTCGGTGGCGGATGAAAATAGCCCGCCGAACTCTTCGATCGAGATCAGGAAGGGCCTCACGCCGCGCTCGGCGAAGATGATGTTGCGGTGGCCGTTGGGGTAGCGCACGCTGCGCTCGTAGGCGAATAGCGGCGTGAAGCTGCCAGGCAGGTGGAAGCAATCGACGAACTGCTGCAGGAGCCAATCGTGGTATTCGACCTCGGGACCGCCCATGAAGTTGTGCTCGGAGTTGGCGTAGAAGTCGAGGCTCGCGGCGTCGATGGCGTAGCGGTAGGCCTGTAGGAGCGAGCCGTCGTTGTAGCCGTCCATCGAGAACTCGGTGTGGCGGTGGGTGTCGCCGCGGTAGATTTTGTAAGTCTTGCCCGAGGAGTTGATCTCATAGTTGCGAATGCGCCTGAGGTCGCCGGCTTCGTAAGGGTGAATCGGGAAGACGCGGATCTCGGGCTGCACACGTGGCTGCAGTTGATGTGGGCCGGTTGCTTGCGCCGCCGGCGCCTTGGCGACGAAGATGTCGGTTTGCTCGACGATCATCGCCGCGAAGTCGCGCTTGTCGGTTGGCCAGGCGGCGATGATGTTGCCGTCGGCGGCGGTTGCGAATCCCATGCGAACGTCCATTCGCCCGGTGCTTGACGGGAAGCTGAGCGGTTGGCCCCAAGAGTCGCCCGAGTAGGGGACGCCCCAGATCTGCCAAAGGGCGCGGTGCATTTCGAAGTCGGGGTTGTAGTCTTGGATTCGTGGGACGCGGTGGCGGAAGAAGACCCAAACGGCGCCGTTGCCGTCAACTTGGATCGTCGGGAGGTCGGTGCGGTCGCGAAGCTCTTCGGGAAGCGCGGACTCGATTGTTGCGGTGGGCTCGAGCCAGCGCTCGCCGTCGAGAACGGCAACGGGCATGGTGCGCGATTCGTAAAGGCGGGTTCCTTCTTGCTCGACGGCGAAACCGTTGTCCTTGCCCCACAGGGTTCCGCTCTCGCTCCAAGTGGCCCAGAGGCGGTCGGAGGCGTCGGTCGTAAGGGTGACGTGGGCTTCGAACTTCGGGGTGTCGGCTAGGGGTTTGATTTCCTCCCAGGCGTCGGCGCTGTGGCGGCGGGTCAGGATGTCGTAGTTGCCCTTGTCGTAGGTGTCCCATGCGACGTAGACGCTGCCCGCGCTGTCGGCGGCGATGGCCGGTTCCCAGTCGTTGGCCGGCGAGTGAGAGACCTTCTGCTCGGGCGACCACTGGTTGCCATCGCGGAAACGGACAAAGATATCTGATTGCCCGTTGCGGAACCCTTGCCAGGCGACCCAGACTCGGCCCTTCGGGTCGGTGGCGACGTTGGGGTAGATGTCGGGCAGGGGCGCGGTGCTGAGGCGGTCGACGCTTGACCACTGTCCGTCGGAGAGCCGGCGCGCGTAGAGGTCGCGGTTGCCGTCGACTTGGTCCGTCCAGGCGACCCAAACGCCGCCCGAGCCGTCGAGCGCGACTTTCGCGAGAAAGACGTCGCCCGGTTTCTCGGTGACGGTCTGGATTTTGCCCCAGGCGCTGCCGTCGTAGTGGCGTAGGAAGACCTCGTTTGCCCAGTCGCGGTAGGCCACCCAGGCGACCCAGAACTGGCCGCCTTCTCCCGCGACGACTGACGCGAAATCGTTGTGATAGTCGCTCTCGGAGATCTGCTGGACCGCGACCGTCCGATCGACGAGCACTCTCCCGCCAAGGAATTGAAGCGTCTTGCCCGCTCCAAGCTCGCGGAGGTCAACGCGGAATTCGCCTTGCTCGGTCTCGAACGCGATCCGCGTGCGGCCGCGGGTCTTTACGTCGACCACTAAGCCGGGAGAAAAGATATTGACCGGGATCCCAGTGACCGATTGTGGCTTTGTCGCGGGATACCAGTGATTGGGACCTTGCCAGGAGCCTACCTTCCATGAGTCGCCTTCGATGACGTCGTCGGGGCGCGGACGCCAGCTAGAGAGCTGTGCCAACTGGCCGCCCGAGATGGAGAGCTTGCCGCTCCAGTCTTGGGGTTCAGGGTCGCCCATGCCCAGACGGACGCGGATCGAGACGATTGAGGGGTCGTCGAAGCGTTCCTGGGCGGGGAGGGGTGGCGTACACGCGATTAGTAGTGCGCTGGTGGCGGTGAGCGTGAGGTTCTTCACTGAGGTTCAATTCTAGCGCTACCCCTGAGCCGCGGACGGAAAGTCCGCGCCGACTGACGCCGGGTTACGGGAGTCGGCGCGGACTTTCCGTCCGCGGCTCAGGGCGCTAGGGCCAATACTCGTTACTTGAGCATTCGTTGAGGTGTAGTTGGGTAGGTTGTAAAGGCGAAACCCGCTCCCTTGCGGTCGCGGCTCTGACGTCACCTGGCGAAAGCTTGGGTCGCGACGTCAGAGCCGCGACCGCAAGGGAGCGGGTTCCGGGGAACTTCAGCAACAGCTGGCTCTTAAGTAACGGGTATTAGCGCTAGTTCTGCTCTTGTCTGCGTTGCCGTCTCGGCCAGAACAGCGTCGTCGCGGCCTTCGTTACGGAGGCGTTGGAGGCTGACCTCGGTCTTGAGCAGAGTGTCGGCTAGGGCGTAGTAGTCGCGCGGTTTTCTGCCGCGGATCGAGAAGTCGCGGTCGCTTGATTCGTTCCAGGGGCTCGGCGCTTCGACCTTGTCGCTGACGCGGTCGAAGTAGGGGGTTCCCTTGATGGGGTAAGAGACTGTCGTAAAGAAGATGTCGGGCAGGCAGGTCTTAACGTGCTGGACGGTGGCTTCGATGTCGGCGAGCTCTTCGCCTTCGTAGCCCCACATTAGGAACATGCCGGTCTCGATGCCGCGTTGTTTGCACAGGGCAACCGCGCGTTGAACTTGTTCGACCGTCACCCCGCGTTGCATCGAGTCGAGGATGCGTTGGGAGCCGCTCTCGGAGCCGATCCAGAGGCGGAAGCAGCCCAGCTCGGCGAGGGCGTCGGCCATGCGCTCGTTGAGGCGGTCGGCGCGGGTGATGCATTCGAAGGGGCGTTCGATACCGCGGCGCTTCAGCTCAGCGGCGTATTTGAGGATCCAGCCGGGGTGGATGGTGAACACGTCGTCGGCCATCCAGAGCATCTCGGGGTCGTAGCGGGCGAGCATCCACTCGACTTCGTCGGCGACGCCGGCGGGTGAGCGGCGGCGGTGGGTCTTGCCGTAGGTGGAGTGGCTGCACCAGTTGCAATGATAGGGGCAGCCGCGGGCGGTGATGATGTTGAGCGAGCCTGAGCCGTGATGGCCGCGCCAGGCTTCGAGGTACTTGGCCAGGTCGATTCGTTCGCGGTCGGGCCAGGGCTGGGCGTCGAGGTCGGGGATTTGGGCTCGAGGGCCGCTGAAGACGGGGTTGCCGTCGTCGCCGAGCCGGTGGACGCCGGCGGGGTCTGCGACACCGGCTAGGATTTCTTCGAGGGTGGCCTCGCCTTCGCCTTCGACGACGAGATCGGCCCCGGCTTCGAGGTATTCAGCGACGTAGTTGGACGGCTCGGGTCCGCCGAGAACGACCTTCCAGCCGTGGCGCTTGGCGGCTTGGACGATTCGCAAAGCCGCGGGCCTGGTCATGAGGTTGACGTAGAGGCCCAAGGTCGCCGGGGGCTCGTTTTCGAGGATGCCTTCGAGCTCAACGAACGAGCCGAAGGTGCTGTCGTAGATTTCGACTCCGAAGCCCTTCGCGCGTAAGTGGGACGAAAGATAGAGAAGCCCCAAGGGGGGGTAGGGCTTCATGATCTGTTGCTCTTTCGGGTCCTCGGCTAGGAAGTAGGCGTGGGTGAGGAGGAGGTCCATGGGAACCCGCTCCCTTGCGGTCGCGGCTCTGACGTCGCGATTCAAGAGTAACCCCGTTTCAGAGCCGCGACCGCAAGGGAGCGGGTTCCGCCAACTCTTCGATTCTCGTCCAGTGCTCGGTGAGCCCTTCACCGCTTGAACGGCCGTTTATCGTCTCCACTTCCAAGTGCAGGGCGTCACGCAGGGCGCGATAGAACTGGGTCGGGTAGGCGCCTTGGAACATCATGGTTAGGTCGTCGCTGTGCGACCAGTTCGTCTTGGCCCCAAGGTCGGCCGCGACGCGTTCGTAGAACAGGGTGCCCGGGAGTGGGTAGGATACCGAGACTCCGATGTCGTCGGGCCGTGTGCGGCGCACCATCTCGATCGTTAATTGGATGTCTTCCCAGGTCTCGCCAGGGTAGCCGAACTGTAGGAAGTAGCAGGCGCGGACGCCGTGGTTGGCGAGGTTTTTGCGCGCCCGGCCGATCTCGCCTACTCGCAAGTCCTTGTCCATCGCGTCGAGCACCTTTTGCGAGCCGGACTCGGCGCCCATCCAGACTTCCTCGCAGCCGGCGCGGGCGAGGTCGCCGACGACTTCGCGGGTCATCAGGCCGCAGCGTGATTGCATTTTGAATGGCAGCCGGGCGTCGAGGCGCTCGACTTCGTTGGCGAACTCGCGGGTCCAGTTCGCCGAAAGTGCAAAGATGTCGTCGGCGAACCAGATGTGATCCGCGCCGTAGGTCTCTTTGAGTAGGGCCATTTCAGCCGCGACTTTGTGCGTCGAGTGAGCTTGGTATTGGTCGCCGTAGATCGGCTTGGCGCACCAATTGCAGCGGTAAGGGCAGCCGCGGCTGGAGACGAGATTGAGTGAGAAGCGGCCGTGGGCCCTGCCCCAGGCCCGGCGGTAGCGGGCGATGTCGACGAGGTCCCAGGCGGCGAAGGGGAGCTGGTCGAGGTCTTTGATGCGTGCGCGGGAGGAGGTTGATGTTGGGCCGGCGCCGTTTTGGAGGACTAGGCCTTGGATCTTGGTTAGGTCGTTGGGGGTGGCCTTGGTCCCCGCCGCCGCCGGCGCCGGGTTCAAGAGGCGGTTGGTCGCGTCGACGAGGGATGTTTCCAGCTCGCCTTTGAGGATTGCCGTCGCGCCGGCTTCGAGGTAGGCCGCGGGGTGGTCGGTGGCGTCGGATCCGTTGACCAGGACCGGTAGCCCGCGGCCGCGAGCCTCGCGGATCATCCCGATGGCGTGCTCGCGGTTCTGCGAGAGGCACATCTTGGTGAGGAAGTTGAAGTTGTCCTCGACGATCGCCACCAGGCGCGGTTTCGCGCTGTCCAAGGCGGCTTGAAAGCCGTCGGTGGGTGAGTCGAAGGTCACGTCGAAGAGGTCGACCGAGCGACCATGCTCGCGCACGCAGGCTGCCGCGATCAGGGTTTGCAGCGGGGGGTAGGGCTGCATCTTCCTCACCTGTTTGGGGTCGGAGAACAGGTGGTTGGAGTGGGTGAGGAGGACGTCAGCCATTGGTCATCCCGGTGGCGGCTAGTGCTACTGAGCCCGAAGGGCGTAGCAACCAACATCCCCGGGCGTAGCCCGGGGAAGCGGAACGGCAACCGGTCATGTTGACCCCCTTCCAGGCCAGCGTTTTCGCGCTATGAGCGCGAAAACACTGGCCTGGAAGGGGTAAGAACGATTCGCGGCTCATGTTTTCCCACGGCTTGCGCCGTGGGCTGTTAGTTGCATCGCCCTCCGGGCTCCAGACCCCGATGCCAAGCGGGCTGCGGACTAGCATGTTGCCGGCTCCGACTCCAGTTGTTGAGCATCGACGACGGGTTTCGGACCGCTGGTCAGCTTATTCGCCCAATCCTTCATCCACAGCTCGACAGGGAAGCCGTAGATGTCGTGGTCGAGCCGCCATTGAGCCGGTCGCGAGATGGCTCGATGGAGCGCCCGCGAAACGCCGCCGCGCTGGTCCTTGGCGATCGGCTTGCGGTCGAAGGCGACACGCAGGAAGTCGCGCATGACTTGGACGCGCTGGTGCTCGCGCCCCCTGAGCCAAGGGAGCGTGGTGTAGCGCGGGAAGAAGTCGGCCCATCCGGCTAAGGTCTTCGGCAGTTCGACCCCGGCATCGACGGCGCGCTGCAGGACGGGCGAACCGGGGTAGGGGGTAAAGATGTTCGTCCAAAACTCCGCGCCGGGGTAGCGCCGGCAGACATCGGTGATGAAGCTGACGGTCTCGCGGCGCTCTTTGTCGCCTTCTCCGGGGAAGCCGAAGATGATGTTGAACGACGGGCGGATTCCGGCGGCGATGCATTTTTGCGCCGCGGTGTGGATTGTCTCGAGCTCCTGGAAGTCTTTGTTCATGAGCTTGAGGATTTTTGGGGATGCGGATTCGGCCCCGTGGCAGATTTGCGTCAGCCCGCCTCGCCGTAGGGTCTTGAGCTCGTCGACTGATAGGCGTGCGACAAGGTTCGTCGTGGCTTGGATGCTCCACTCGTGGCGCACGCCTCGACGGGCCAGACCTTCGCCGATTTCGACGGCGCGGGAGGTGTCGACCATGAAGTTGTCGTCGACGACCCAGAGCAACTCGAGTTGGTGACGCGCGGTGAGCTCGGCCATTTCGTCAACCGCTTGATCGGCGGGAAGGGCGTTCCATGCCCGGTTGTAGACGGCGGCGTTGGTGCAAAACGCGCAGTTGTAGGGGCATGCCAGGCTCGAGGTGTACATGGCCCAGCGTTTGCCGGTGACGCGTTGGTAGGCGTTGAAGTCGGCGAGCTCGTAGGCCTTGGGGGGCATATCGGCTAAAGGGCGCATTTCGCGCGGTGGATTGAACTTGAGCTCGCCGTCTTGCTTGTAACCGACCCCAGCGACGCCTTCGAGGGACTCGTGATGCTCGAGACGCTCGACGACTTCGAGCATGGCGTCTTCGCCCTGGCCGGCGACCACCACGTCAACGGCCTCTTCGGCGAGGGTTTGATCGGGCAGCAGCGAGGGATGCCAGCCGCCCAGGATCACGGGCTTGTCGGGGTAGAGGCGCTTGGCTTCTCGGGCGACCAGGACGGTTTCGCGGATCATGGGCCCGGTGACGAGCGAAACGGCTAGGCAGAGGGCGTCGTCGAGTTCCTCAAGAACGCGCTTGCGGTAGTTCGGGGTAATGGTGGAGTCGACGATGCGGACATCGTATCCCGCGCGGATCAACGGGGTGGCGACCGCGAGGATTCCGAGGGGGGCGGTGGCTTCCAGGCTTGAAAAAGCCGGGAAGAAGAAGACGATTTTCTTCTGTCCCATTCCCTGAAGTGCGATTCTAGCACTTGGCCAACCCATCTCGTCCTACGACGATCGACCCCGAGGAAGGGTTTCGCCTGTGGGCGGAGACCTACGGCGATGAGCCCAGCCCGCTGCTGGCGCTCGAGGAGCGGACTCTGCTGCCGCTGCTCGGGCCGCTTGAGGGGCTCACTGTGGTCGACGCGGGGTGCGGCCGGGGGCGCTGGGCGAGCATCGCGGCTGGGGCTGGCGCGAGGGCCTATGGGTTTGACCGTTCGCGAGCGCTGCTGGGGCGTGCGGATTTTGCGACTCTTGTCCAGGCGGACTTGGCGCGGCCGCCGTTTCGGGCATGTGCGGACCTGGTGATTTGTTCGCTGGCGCTTTCTTATGCGGACGATCCAGCACAGGCTTTCGAGCAACTTGCGACGGTGGTTCGGCCTGGCGGGAGGATTGCTGTGAGCGATTTTCACCCGGAAGCGATCACGCGCGGCTGGAAGAGGACGTTCGCTCACGGGGGTAAGACGTATGAGATTCGGAGCCAAGAGCTGCGACTCGAGGCGCCGGGGCCGGGTTGGATTCTTGAGAAGCGGGCCGAGGCGGCTTTCTGCGGAAAGGATTTGGGTGCGCCCGTCGAAATCCTGGGCCAGTCGGCGCTGAAGATTGAGGTTTGGAGAGCCCGACCCCGAGATGGAATGAGGAGGCTGCCCTCGGAGCCGCAACGTCGTAGGCTAGCGGCCACGCGCTTCTAAGTAGGAAGCGCAATCTTTAAACCAAAAAGGAGTGAGAGCAGCCATGAAGAAGACTACCATCCGGAACCAAATGCAGCAAGTCCTGATCGCCGACAATTCGCGAATCGCCGCCGTCGTCGGGATCGATCTGGGGGACCGAAAAAGCTGGCTGTGCCGGCTCGAGCTCGACGGCCAAGTCTCCGACGACCGTTCGATCAAGACCACCCGCGAGGCGCTCGTGCGCGAGTTCGAGGGCAAGCCGCGGCTGCGAATTGTGATCGAAGCCGGCGGCCAATCGAACTGGATCGCGCAGCTGCTGATGCGGCTCGGACACGAAGTCATCGTCGCCAATTCGCGGCAGCTGAAGCTGATCAGCGCGTCGATGTCGAAGAGCGATCGGCGCGACGCGTGGAAGTTGGCGGAATTAGGACTTACGAGTCCGAATCTACTGGCGGCGACCGAACCGCGCTCCGAGCAAACGCTGGCGGACCGCGCCGAGCTGGTCTCGCGCGACTTGCTGGTGAAGCTTCGCACGGATACGATCGGCTCGGTGCGGGGACAGCTGAAGAATTTCGGTTATCGGGTGACGAAGGGCTCGGCCGAGACGTTCGCCAAGCGGGCGTTGCCGGAACTGCCGGCGCTGCTGCGGTCGGCGCTCGAGCCGCTGCTGAGGATGATCGAGTCGCTGACCGAAGAGATTCGCAAAGCGGATAAACGGATCTTGAAGTTGTGTGAAACGCGATACCCGTCGACCCAGCTGATGCGGCAAATCAAGGGGGTGGGGCCGATCACGTCGTTGGCGTTTGCGTTGGCGCTGGACAACAAGCCGGAGCGGTTGAAGAAAAGTCGCGACGCGGGGGCGTTCACGGGATTGAAGCCGAAGCAGCGCGACTCGGGCGAAAGCGCGCCGGAGCTGCACATAACGAAGCTTGGGGATCCGATGCTGCGGCGTTTGCTGGTGCAATGTGCGCAGTACGTTTTGGGGCATTGGGGCGAGGATTGCGATACCAGACGTTGGGGTCTGAAATTAGCGGGACGGGGCGGCAAGAACGCGAAGAAGCGCGCGGTGGTGGCGACGGCGCGCAAGTTGTCGGTGCTGATGCACGTGTTGTGGAGCCGCGGCGAAGTCTACGATCCGTTGTATTTGGCGAACAAAACGGCGGCGTAGAAGAGGACGCGCTCGCGGCGGACCGCATCGCGTTGAAATTTCTTTTAGTGAAAAGACTTTGAGGATAGATCGCTTGAACGAAACGGCAGTAGGGAGGAGAAATCACACCGAAGGGATGGAAGACCGCGTCGTGATGACTGCGAGTCCGCGGCAGGCTCAGCTGGCCGAAAGGCCGGCGGAAGCCGACCCTGAGAAAGCAGCATCAACAGGCAGGACACCAACAAGCACAGCGTCAGATTCGGCGCACAAACAGTGCGGATGCAAGCCCGGTCAGCGTTCCTGAAAGTGCAGATTTCTGATTCGATACGGCCGCGACGGACAAGCGCGAGCTGAAGAAGCAGAGAAGAAGAAAAGAAATAGACGAACAAAATGGGGCTTGACAAGGGGAAGCCTCCTCATGCAAGCCGCGGACGGAAAGTCCGCGCCTGCGGACGCCGGGTAACGGGAGTCGGCGCGGACTTTCCGTCCGCGGCTCGGGGTCGGGGGGGCGTGCGACATATTTGTGACGACACTGAGAGGACAGCGCCGCAGGCGCGGTCGAGCTTACAGCTTGGGGCGGCAGCCCAGGGCGCACGATAAATCCCGGGGCTATGATGGTGGCGCACGCGCTAGTCGACCCCAAACACGTACAGCGCATGCCCGGCCGCCACCGCCACGCGCTGCTTGCCGTCGACCGAATAGCTGATCGGGTTCGACGTCATGGCGCCGCCGGTTTGGTAGTGCCACAGCGGCTTCCCCGTTTGGCTGTTTAGGGCGAAGAACGACCCGTCGGCGCCGCTTGCGAACACCAGTCCGCCGGCGGTCGACAGCACGCCCGCGCGCACCCGCCCGCCGGCCGGGAAGGACCACTTCAGTTGGCCCGTTTCGGGCTCCAGCGCGCGGACCTCGGTGTAGGCTTCCTCGTCGGGGATCTCTCTCGCGCCGCCGGCGTTGTAGAGACTCCCGGCCTTGTAGATCGCCTCGCCCTTGTGGAAGATATGTCCCATCTCCAAGGTCGTCACGAAGAACAAGTGGTCGACCGGACTATAGCTGGGGCTGAACCAATTCGTGGCGCCGGGCACCGACGGGTAAACCTTCGTCCCCTCGAGCGACGGCGATGTCCCAGGCACGCGCATTGGCCGGCCGGCATCGTCCAACCCCTCGGCCCAAGTCTGCTTGGCGTACGCTTTGCCCTGTAGGAACTCGCCGGTCTGCCGGTCGAGCACATAGTAGAAGGCGTTGCGATTGGCGAACAGGACGAGCTTGCGCTTCTGACCACGCACGACTCCTTCCATCAGCACGGGGACCTCGGTCGAGTCCCAATCATGCACGTCATGCGGCGTGAACTGGTAGTGCCAATTGAGCTTGCCCGTGTCGAGGTCGATCGCCAGCAGTGAGTCTGAGTAAAGGTTGTCGCCCATGCGGACTTCGCCGTTCCAGTCCGGGCCGGGGTTGCCGGTGCCCCAGAAGACGAGATTCGTGTCGGGGTCGTAGGAGCCGGTGACCCAGGTCGTGGCGGACCCGCGCTTCCAACTGTCTCCGGCCCAAGTTTCATTGCCGGGCTCGCCAGGACCGGGGACGGTCCAGAAACGCCAGGCGCGCTCGCCCGTGTTGGCGTCGTAGGCGTCGAGGAACCCGCGAACGCCATATTCGCCGCCGGCCATGCCGATCACGATCTTGTCTTTGACGGCCAAGGGCGCGACCGTGATCGACACGCCGTGCTTGTAGTCAATGACTTCGACGTCCCAGCGAACCAGCCCGCTGTTGGCGTCAAGAGCAACCAGATGGGCGTCGATCGTACCGAGGTAAACCGTGTCGCCCAGCACCGCCACGCCGCGGTTGACCCAGCCGCAGCAGACCGGGATGTCGGTGGGGACCTTGCGCTTGTACTTCCACAACGGTCGCCCGGTGCGCGTGTCAAGCGCGGTCACGTCGCTCGGAGGCTCCGAGATGAACATTACGCCGTCGACGACTAGCGGAGTGTTTTCAAATTTGTGGAGCGTGTTGATCTGGTAGCTCCACAGTGATCTAAGCTCGCCGGCATTGTCACGATTGATCTGCTTGAGCGGCGAATGGCGATGCGAGGAGTAGTTCCCCGAATAGGTCAGCCAATTCTGGGGCTCGTCGCCGGCCTTGAGGATGCGCTCATAGGAGACTTGGGCGCTCAGCGAGATCGCCGCGGCGAGAGTGAGTACAAGGAATCTCATGAGCCCCCCTGAAGCGTTGCCAGATACGAAACCAAATCGTCGACCTCTTTCTCAGACAGCATGTCGCCGTAGGCGGGCATCGACGATTCGCCACGACGCTTCTCGACCTCGCTCAACTCCGACTTCGGGATCGAATAAAGCTTGTCGGAAAAGTCGCGAATCTGAATCGAAAACGGGCCGTCATACAGCCGGACGCCCTGGATCCGGCGCCCGTCGGAGTGAACCGCGGTCACGAGCAAAAACCCCTGAGGAAGAGCGGCCGCCGGCTTGAGCAACGATTCGCGTAGATGAGCCACGCTCCTGCTGGCGCCGATCTCGCTGAGCTCGGGCCCCTGGCGTCCGCCGGAGCCGTTGAGCCAGTGGCACGCCGCGCAATTGCCCTTGGACTCGTACAGCCTTTTCCCCGCGGCCGCATCGCCAGGTAACGGCTCGGGTTCGTTCTTTCCGAGCGACTCCACGTATGCCGTGATCTTCCAGATTTCTCGGTCGTGGAGCTGCCAGCCTCCGGGCATCTCGGTGCCCTCTAGGCCTAGGTCGATCACGAGAAACAACGACTCGGCGTCGGTCACATGACTCAGCTTCGGCCGGGCAAGGTTGGGGCCCAGCGCGCCGCGCCCCCCGGGGCCATGACATCCGCCACAGTGCCCGTCAAAGAGCCGCTTGCCCTCGGCGATCTCTTCCTGGTTGACCGCTGGCCGAGCTGGAATCGGGCCCCGGCCGAGTTGAGCTGTCAGCGGTGCGGCGGCGAGCAGGGCGACGGCAAGAAGCCTCAGCGGTCGTTTCTTGCTGTGCTGACTCATAGCTTCGTTAGCATAGCCCATTTGCCCAATGAGATCAGTAGTCAGAACTGCTGTCGACACGTATGATTTAAGATGATCTTCCAGCCGCCCGGGGTACTACGGAACACGACGGTAAACAGTCCGGCGGCGGAGCCCCCCGCCTCGTCCATTCGGTAAAGAGAAAACCGCCCGGTTGCGACGGCATGATCGGCGCCCAGCATCCGTATGGCAAGCTCCGAGTAGCGCAACTGCCCCATCGCGGTCCGGTTGGGGTACTGGTGCCTATAGCGGGCCAGCACGCTGGAGTATCCCTTTAAGACACTGGAGTGAACCCTAAAAATGAGACATTGAAATTCGGGACGAATTTCAGCGAATGGAAAGGAGTCCAGGATGGAAAGTCTCAAGCCGCGCAAGCCGCGGGAGTTCACGGTGGAGTTCAAGGAAGCCGCCGCCAGGCGGCTCCTAGCCGGCCAGAGCGGCACAGCGCTAAGCCGCGAGTTGGACGTCAAGCGCAGCCTGCTGTACCGCTGGCGGGACGCCTATCGCCAGGAAGGCGTCAACGGCTTGAGCCGGCGGCGAGGCCGGCCGAAACCCGGCCGCTCGGCGCCGCTCAAGATCCCTCGCGATCCGCGCGACGAACGCATCGCAGAGCTCGAACGACTGCTCGGCAAACAAGCCGCAGAGCTCGATTTTTTCGGACAAGCCTTTCGCGCCTTGAACCTCGCAGCCCCGACCAACGACGCCGGTGGCGCGAGCGGATCTACTCCATCGTCGAGCAGATCAGCGCCAAAGGCTCGCTCAGCGTCGAACACGCCTGCGAGCTCGGACGCGTGAATCGCGCCGGGTTCTATCGCCGGCTCGCCGTGTCGTCGCCCGCCGAGTGCGACATGGAATTGCGTGACCGCATGCAGCGGATTTCGCTCGAGAATCGTCGTTACGGCTACCGCCGCGTGACGGCCGAGCTGCGCCGCCAAGGCTTCCTCGTCAATCACAAAAAGGTCCTGCGGATGATGCGTAAGGACAACTTGCTGGCGGTACTCAAGCGGCGCTTCGTGCTAACAACGGATTCGAACCACTTCTTACCTGTTTATCCGAATCTAGCGGCGCACCTGAATGTGGACGGCGTCGATCAGTTGTGGCAATCCGATATCACCTACATTCGCTTGCGCGAGGCGTTCGTCTACCTCGCCGTGGTGTTGGACGCCTACTCGCGACGCGTGGTCGGCTGGCGGCTGGGGACGACGCTCAAAGCTGAGCTGGCTGTAGGGGCGTTGCGCGATGCGCTCGAGCTCAGACGCCCTGCCGCGGGGTGGATGCATCATTCCGACCAAGGCGTACAGTACGCTTCGAGCGCCTATGTCGAGCTGCTGGAGCAGCACGGCGCGATCATCTCGATGAGCCGCCGCGGCAACCCCTACGACAACGCGCGGGCGGAGAGTTTCATGAAGACGTTGAAGGCGGAGGAGGTTTGGTTGCAGCGTTATCGCACGCTTGACGAGGCGCGCGCATCGATCGGCGAGTTCATTGATGAGATCTACAACCAACGCCGGCTGCATTCGGCGTTGGGATATCGTCCGCCGGCGGAGTTTGAAGCGCTGGCGCGGCCGGCGGCAACAGCAGCGAGGAATCCGAAGTATGAGTTTTGAGAGGCATAGGCAAATCTATCAATCCGATGGGCCCTGGGCGGGCAGGGAGACATCGCCGGCGTTGGAGAAGCCGGGAGCGACCTTGGCGGCCGCCCCCGGCGCTCATCGTCTTGATGAGTTTGCGGCCGGGTATTCCTTGGCGGGTTGCTCTCCAGCAGAGCCCGCTTCCGCTTCCCCGGCTAGGACCAGCGTGCGACGATACAGCGAAGAAGGCAAGCGTTTTGCGGTGAATCGTAACCTGTCCCGATTTCGACTGTCTCACGCTTGGGGTTCACTCCACACGGTCCCCGATGAAGGTCGTCTCCGGCGAGTTGTGGTAGCCCCGCATGAAGGCTTCGATGTCGCCGCGGTTCCAGTCCGCGGCCTGTGTTTCGAGGACTTTTCGAACAGCGGCTTCGTCGGCTTGGAGCGGCGAGACGACGAGAATGAGAAACAGGATTATACTGCGCATCCTGACCAGTTAGTTTGCACCAAACAGGCGCCGCTCCGCTACATGGCCCCCGAGTCAGGCAGCTATCGTAGGGGCGCGACATGTCGCGCCCTTCAACTTACCCTCGCGGCAAGACCTCGATGACAGTGCTCCCGTGTCGGCCCCGCGCACAAGGGCGCGACATGTCTCGCCCCTACGACGCTCGCTCCAGGCCTTTGGACGAGGCGCAAGAGACTCTAAGGCGCAATCTGATTGGTGTTCCACACTAGTTCGCCGACACGATTTCCGAAAAGTTCGCAATCGTCGAGAACTCCGCCAACAACCGCGCCAGAAACGTCAGCCGATTCTCACGAATGTTCTCGTCCGGGGCCATCACCAACACGTCGTCGAAGAACCGATCAACCGCCGGGCGAATCGACGCACTCTTCTCGAGCGCCGCCGCGTGATCGCCGAGCGTCTTCACTTCCTCGCGCAGCGAACAGTACAGGGCGTACAGGTGCTTCTCCGCCCCGTCCTCGAGCAGCGACTTGTCAAGCGACTTGGCGGCGTAGGCATCAACGCCACCGGCCTTTTCGAGGATGTTGCGAATGCGCTTGAAGCTGACGGTCAAAGGTTCGAAGTGTTCGGTCGGGCGCACCTTTGCGATCGCCTCGCAACGGGCGACGACATCGACCGGCGCGTCGTCCGATGCGGACAAGACGGCGTTGATCTCGTCGTAGCGGAAACCGCGCTCGGAAAGATAGTAGCGTAGCCGATCGACCAAGAATCCACGCAACGCATCCGTGTGTTTCCCGGCCTGGGCCAGGTCTGTCAGAGACAACCCCAGCCCGCCACCGATGACAATTTGGACGATACCGTAGGCGGCGCGCCGCAAAGCGAAGGGATCCTTCGCTCCCGTCGGGATCATCCCAAGACCGAACATTCCACGCAGGGTGTCAAGCTTATCGGCGATCGCGACGATGCGGCCGGCGGGACTGCGCGGAAGATCGTCCCCAGCCCCGGCGGGCTTGTAGTGGTCGTAGATCGCGTCGGCAACCTCTTGCGATTCGCCTTGAGCGGCGGCGTAGAGCCCGCCCACCACGCCTTGGAGCTCGGGGAACTCGCCAACCATCTCGGTCGTGAGGTCGCACTTGGCGAGTTGTGCGGCACGGTCAGCCGTCTTGGCCTCGGCGCCCAGCCCCGCCGCTTCGCACAGTTCCGCGACGAGCGCCCGCGTCCGCTCGGCCTTGTCGAAGTAGCTGCCGAGCTTGGCTTGAAAGGTGACCGCTTTGAGGTCTTCGACCCGGTCGGCCAGCGACTTCTTCTGGTCCACGCCCCAGAAGAACTGAGCGTCGTTGAAGCGCGCCCGCAGCACGCGTTCGTTGCCTCGTTGGATTTCCCCATCCGGATCACCGTCGAGATTGGCTACGGCAGCGAAGCGGTTTTTCAATGCTCCGGTCGCCGTGTCCTCGACCACAAAGAACTTCTGGTGGACAAACATCACCGTCTCGAGCACTCCGTCGGGAAGCTCCAGATAAGTCTCGTCGTACCCGCCCGGAATCACGGTCGGGTATTCGGTCAGGTAGGTCAGAACGTTCAGCAGCTTTTCATTCGCCCGGACACGTGCGGAGCCGGCCGACGGGAAGGCCGCTTCGCAGCCGGCTTCGATCCGCTCGCGCCGCTCCTTCGCCGTCAGCAGGACGTAGCTGTCACGAAGGGCTGCTTCATATTCGGCGGCTGAGTTCACCGGCAGCGCCCCGCCCTTGCCTAAACGGCGATGCCCGTATGTCACGGTCCCGGCCGCGACGCCCGCGATCTTGAACGGCACAACCACACCGTCGAGCAGAGCAACCAACCAGCGCACCGGCCGGATGAACCGCGGCCCCTGCTTGCCTACCCAATACATGCTCTTCGGGAAGTAGATCCCCAGGATCACCTCAGGAAGCGATTCGCTCAGGATGTCGGCCGTCGCGCGACCTGCGATCTTCCGCGTCAAGCTCAGCTTGCCCTTGTCGTCGGTCTGCAAGTCTTCGACGTCAACGCCAGCGCGCTTCGCGAAGCCCAGCGCAGCCTTGGTCGGCTTTCCGTCGGCGTCGAAGGCGATCTTCGCCGGAGGGCCTGACAGCGTCTCTTCTCGGTCAGCCTGGCGCTCAGCTAAGCTATCTGCCATCAGCGTGAGCCGACGAGCCGTCGCCTCGGTCCGGATCGTCACGCCGGCAGCAAGTTCAAATGACTCCAGCGCACCGCGAAAACGTTTTTCCAGATCCGACTGCGCCCCGGGAATCATCCAATCCGGGATCTCTTCTGTTCCGATCTCGAGGAGGAATTCACTCATGCCGCGGCCTCCTCGGCGCTCGGATACTTCTGCTTCATCCAAGCGTTGGCGACGCCGACGGCAAGGTTTCGAACCCGCTGAATCACGCCAACGCGTTCGGTCACGCTGATCGCCCCACGCGCGTCGAGAATGTTGAACAACTGCGAACACTTGAGCGTCTGGTCGTGCGCGGCCAGCACAGGAAATCGCGCCTTCTCGTCAGCGTCTTCGAGCCCGCCAAACAGGTCGATCAGCCGCTGAGCTTCGGCCTCGTGAAGCGCGAACTCTTTCCAAACCATGTCGACGTCGGCCAGCTCGAAGTTGTAGACCGAGTATTGGCGCTCGTCGTCAAATCGGATGTCGTTGTAGGTTTTTTCGTTGTTCCAATGGATGTCGTAGACGCTCTCGACGTTCTGCAGAAAGGCCGTCAAGCGTTCCAGCCCGTAGGTCAATTCCGCGGGGACCAGCTCGAGGTCCACCCCGCCGCACTGCTGGAAATACGTGAACTGGGTGACCTCCATCCCGTCGAGCATCACCTGCCAGCCGACGCCCCAAGCGCCGAGGGTGGGCGATTCCCAGTTGTCTTCCTCAAGCTTGAAGTCGTGGCGCGTGAGGTCAATGCCGATCGCCTCGAGGCTCTGCATGTAGAGCTCGATCACGTCCGCCGGCGCGGGCTTGAGGATCACCTGTAGCTGCATGTGCTTGTAGAGCCGGTTGGGATTGTCGCCGTAGCGCCCGTCAGCCGGGCGGCGGCTGGGTTGGACGTAGGCGACTTTGTACTCGTCGGGGCCAAGCACCCGCAGGAAGGTCTCTGGGCACATGGTGCCCGCTCCGACTTCGACATCGAGTGGCTCTTGGATGACGCAACCCTTGTCGGCCCAATAGGATTTGAGCTTCGAAATGATGTCTTGATAAGTCTGCATGGGGGAGGCGCGCGGAATGCGCACGGGACAAGTCCAGGCTAGCAAGTCGCTCGACTCACAGGCTATAGAACTAATTCCTGAGTTGTAGGTCGGCCTGAAGCTCTCGGGCCACTGCTACTGGACTCGGGTGCGCGACAAATTTGTGACTGCCGGCGGCGCTTGGCCGAACAATCTGAACAGCCCAGCACCTAGGTAACACTTTTCCCCAACCACATAGGTAACAGTTTAAGGGTTGAACCAAGAGAAGGTTCTTTGCACGAAATCCTTCCCGGAAACGCTCGGGGGGCGCCGGGGGAGCGAGCCCGTAGGGCGAGCGGAGGAGGCGCCCCCCGAGCGTTTCCGCCGCAGTCGGTGCTCCCCCCTGCCCGGCCGCGGGCCCTCGAATAGGCTACGCTCGAGCCAGTCCAGCTCCAGCGGCCCAAACCAGACCGCCCAGCCGTGCTCATGCTCTTCCAGGCCCACCGTCTCGCCCGCCAAGGTCTCGCTGAGAAACAACTGACGCCCCAGCAACCCAATGTCGCCCTTGCTCTGCACTCGCCGCGGCAGCATCCGATCCGGATACTCCAGCTCCGGCAAGCGCTCCGGATACGGCCTCCACGACGGCTGATACACGCTCGCCGGCGTTGCCATCGCTAGCGACTCGTGCGGACGCTCCTGGTTGTAGATCTGCCGAAAACGATCGAAGGCCCGCTGTTGCGCTCGCAAGTTGCGCTCCGGCGGCGTCGCCGTCTCGGCCTTGAGCGTCCGATGCATGCGCTCATGACGCCCGTTTTGCTCAGGGTGTCCGGGGTCGATTCGCTGCAGTTGAATCCCGAGCCGGATCCACCACACGCTGAGCCGCGAAAGCCCCGCCAAGCCCGTCGAGGCGAACGGCGGACCGTTATCGGAAAGGATCCTCGTGGGCAGGCCGTACTCCCGGAAAGTCGCTTCCATCAGCGGCCGCACGTGCGCCGTGTCGCTGCGCGCGACCCTTTGACAACGCAACAGATAGCGGCTCGCCGTATCGGAAATCGTCAGCGGATCGCAGCGTTTGCCGTCGCCGGTTTCGAACCAACCCTTGAAATCGATCGCCCAAACTTGGTTGGGCGCCTTGGCGCTGGTGAGCTTACTGGAAGGCGTGGCGTGGCGCCGGCGCTTACCGGGGTGGGTGAGTCCGTGGCGTTTCAGCAGCGCCCCGATAGTGGAGTGCGCCGGCCAATTGATGTCAGGGTTGGTGCGCTCGAGTCGCGCTTTGACGGATCTTCCCCCCGCCAGCGAGCAGAGTTTCGCCGCCAACTTCCTGAATTCGCGTCGGTTATGGGATGGATCGGGCGATCGGCGTCTGTCTACAGGTTACTTGTGCGGCAGCGAAACCCCCAACGCATTGAGGATTTCTGTTTGGCGGGCGTCGGGAATCGGCAGCCGTGTGACGCTGGTCTGCTCATCCACTCGATATTCCAATAGACACAGTCGCCCCAACGCCGCCAGCGCGTCCGGCAAGGTGATCGCGTGCGGGTCGTCGTCGGTCGTGCCAAACGCCGCTTGTATCCGCCGTTCCAATTCGCGGCTCAGCTTCAACGCCAGCATGCTGCACAACACATGTCCTCGGGTGCGGCTTTCTTTGCGCACGAAGATCGGCCGCACCTCGAGCAAGCCCGTCTTCAGCTGCCGAAAGTCGCGCTCCACCCGCTGCAGGCTCACGTAATGGTCGTGCACTCTTTGGCCGCTCATGCGCTCGGAGGCGACATCGGTCACGACCACGTAACAGCCCGCCAACTCCAGCGCCTGCTCGATCGCCGCCTGCTGGCGCTCGACGACCAGCGTACGTCCCTGCAAGCGCAACTCGACCAATTCTGTCAGCTTGTGACGCGCCAGCCAGGGCTTGAGCTGGCGCAGTCCGGCCGCGGGCTCGCAACGGGAAGAGGCCGTGACTTTCTGGTTGCGTCGGTCGAGCTTGCCTCCCAGCTTGGCCAGCTTGTCCTCGAGCCGCTGCCGTTGCCGTTTGGCTTCGGACGCGTTGAGGCGCAGCACATAGCGCACGCCGTCGGCTTCGACCTCGCAGACTTGTTCAGCGAACAGCTCCAGTTGCAGCACCCCTTCGCTCAAGCGCCGCCGAATCTGGGGATCGGTCAGCGCCGTGATGTAGCGCAGCCCGGCCTCCCCCAGCGCCTGCTTGCCCTTGCTCTTGACCATCCCGCGGTCGCCGACGAAGACCAACTCCTCGACTCCGAACTGCTCTTTGACGATGCGGATCTGATCCGGCACGGTCGTCGGATCGTTGCGGTTGCCGGCAAACACCCGCACCGCCAGCGGCTCGCCCTGGTCATCGGCCAGCAGTCCGATCACAATTTGCTTCTTGCCGCGCTTGCCGTCGCGATTGTAGCCGTACTCGCCCAACGCGTTGTGCAGGCCTTCGAAGTACGAGCTGGTGACGTCGTAGAGCAGCAAGCTGGGCGGGGCTCCGCGGCGCTCGAGGTAGTGGCGGTATAGCGCTTGCTCGATCTTCACTTGGCGGGCGCTCAGATCATCGAGGGCGGCGTAGAGGTCGTCTTCGTCGAAGGCGCCCAGACCCAGCACTTCTGCGACGGCCTGATCGGCGGCCCAGCGCACGGCCGAGAGCCGCGATCCTTGGTGGGCCAGGCGCGCCAGCACCAGGAACAAGGCGAGTTTGGCGGCCCGCGTTCGACCCAGCGCGGCGGTCAGGCCCAGCTCATCGGCGAGTTGCTTGAGCGCGAAGAGCAGGCCAAAGACGGGGCCGCAGACGGGAGTGGCGGGAGGCTGATCGAACTCGCCGCGGAGGGCGCGCCGGAGGGCCTCGACGCGGACGGGGCGCCAGCAGGAGAGGTTGGCGAGGGTGCGTTTTTTGACTCTGCCGTTTTGGCGGAAGGATTCGCGCAGCAAGACGGCGGGCGGCGAGTTGCGATTGGGGACGGACTCAACATACATGGGTATATTATATCACAAACAACACAATGAATAAACGATACAACAGCATAATACATGGGTACACTAAAAGCGCCCCCAAACGTGTTAAAGCCAAGCAAGCCAAGCAGTTAGCCCGTCAAACGAGCCTTCCGCTGGGGGGAAGATCCGTTTGAGCTTGTCTTCGCCCCAAGTGGGATAGCGCGCCCGCAAGGCCAGGATCTCTCGCTCGATCTCGGCGGGAAAGGCTTGCGCTTGCCGTTTGGGCGCTTTGGATTGATCGGCCAATCCGGCGACGCCTTGTTGGGCGTAGCGATCGAGCCATTTGTAGCCGGTCTTGCGGCTGACGCCGAAGCGCCGACAGACGGCGGCCATGGCATCCTCCCGGGTTAGAACCTCTTGAACGAATCGCAATCTTTCGTCTTGCACACGGGTCTCCTTCCATCCCAAAACAAAAGTCCTCCTTTTGTTCTAGGATGCCAATGTGTTACCCATGTGATCGGGGAATTGTGTTACCTATCTGCCCGGGCTATACCAATCATAGCCCCGGGATTCATCCCGGGGTCAGAAAGCAGCCGGTGCGCGACCCAGACCCCATTCGGGTGCGATTCCGCGCCTGGGCGCGGAATCGCACCCGAATGTCGGAAGAAGGGCGCCTAGCGGGTCGGTTTCCCCGGGATGAATCCCGGGGCTATGATTGTTTCGGATGGCCTGCGCGCGCGCCCGACGTAGGTGTACCCTCGGACAAGCGTTTAACCATTGCAGTTACGCCTTTCGCTCACATTTATGTCGCACACCCACTGGACTCGCGGTTCTTGACAACATGTCGTTGTGATGGTAGATTACATTCATCTAGATGATAATTAGATAATTCAAAGATAAATTGAGGTAAAATGAAGATCAAGAAGCTACAGCATGATTTGGAAGAAGGCCTCTCGAGCCTCGCGCGAGTAGATCGACTGCCAAGTGAGCTCGATGGCCTACGGCATCTCGCACCCGGCGACCTGCACCCCCAAGTGGAGTTTCGCTATGCCGGCGGTCGCAAGATCCGTGATGACGCAGCCGCTCGCTACTTCGACCCCGAGACTTGCGAAGTGGTCATCAGCTTCGTTTCTCCCGAGCCATCCGAAACCGCGCTTGCCGGCGAACCGACCGATGTTCCCGACGCGCCAGGTTTGAGTGTCCGCGACCTCGAGCTGATCGAGGCGCTCAAACGCGCCGAGGCCATGAAACGCTTCGTGGGATTGAAGTGGTTCCGCGATCAGTTCATGCCGCAACAGGGCTACGCTTGGGCCGCCGATCAGGCCCAACGAAGCGCCGTGCTGAGAAACGCCACCGAACAGCGGCTGGTGCTGACCAGCCAAGTTCCGAATGCACATCAGCCCTTGCGCCCGGTGACGGCGATTCGGGTCAACCGCTCTCATCCCGCGCTGGCGCCTTCTACGCCCCCGCGTCAACGCTCTCGATTCAACCCGATATCGATTCGAGGCGGATCAATGTCCGACACTGTCCTGGACGCTCGCCGCTGACGAACCGGTTTGATGGCTAGCTTCTACTTCGATACCAGCGCTCTGGTGAAACTCTATCTCGAGGAGGAGGGCACTCCGCGGGTCCTTGAAATCGCCGACGACCTCGAGAACAATCAAATCGTAACGTTGGATCTAACGATCGTTGAGTTCCGTGCGGCCATCCGCAGGCGAGAGCGCGAGGGCGATGTTTCGGACGACCAGGTCGCGGCTATCTGCGGGAGGATCGCGCGGGACGCCTCGTCCATCTATCTCCTCCAGCCATTCAACTCCGCGGTCATCGAAGAAGCCCTTCGCGTTCTGGATTCACACCCGCTCAGAGCCTACGACGCAATTCAACTAGCGGGCTGTCTGGCATGTCGACAGAGCATACCCGACTCACCAACATTCGTCTGCGCTGACACTCAGCTCTGCGACGCAGCCCAACTGGAAGGCCTAAGTGTCGTGAATCCCGTGACTCCCCAATCGGTGTAGTCCACCTGGAGCCGCGACCGGAAGGGAGCGGTTGCCCGAGTCGGCAACGACAGCAGCGCTGGCGACAACCGCTTGCTCCCGCGCGCGGCTCCGGGCAGACGCCTAATGCGCCGGCAAATCGCTATGGCCCATCAAATGCTCATCAACCGCCCGCGCCGCCTTGCGGCCCTCGGCAATCGCCCAAACCACAAGCGATTGGCCTCGCCTCGCATCGCCGGCCGCGAACACCTTGTCGACCGAAGTCCGAAACTCGCCAAAACCAGCCTTAACGTTTCCACGCGGGTCGTACTCGACGCCAAGCTGATTCAAGAAACCCTCTTGCACCGGGTGCACAAACCCCATCGCCAACAACACCAAGTCCGCCGGGACATCGAAATCCGTCCCTTCAACCTCGTCAAACTTAAACGGCCGCCGGCCTGTCTCCGGATCCGGCTCAGGCCACTCCAGCCGCACACCCTTGAGTCGGCGAACGTGGCCCGCATCGTCCCCGACAAATTCCTTCGTGTTGACCGCGTAGTCGCGTACGTCGCCTTCTTGGTGGGAGCTTTCGACCGAAAACGTGAACGGCCAGAGCGGCCAGGGTTGTCCGCCGGGGTCTCCGCGCGTGTCGGGCGGCTTCGGGAGCAGCTCAAACTGCCGAATCGACTTCGCTCCGTGGCGGCGTGATGTCCCAAGACAGTCCGCCCCAGTGTCTCCACCGCCAATGATAATCACGTGCTTTCCTTCAGCGCTGATATCGAGCCCTTCCTGCACCGGACGCCCGCCGATGCGACGGTTCTGCTGCGGCAAGAACTGCATCGCGTAGTAGACCCCATCAAGATCTCGGCCTGGAATCGGCAGATCACGGGGCTTTTCCGCGCCGGTCGCGATCAGGACGGCGTCGAACTCATCCATCAGCTCTTTGGCCTCGACATCGACCCCGATGTGGACCCCGCAACGAACCTCCACGCCCTCGGCCTGCATCTGATCGACGCGGCGCGAGACCAGGTGCTTTTCCATCTTGAAATCAGGGATCCCCAGCGCCAACAGTCCGCCCGCGACCTCGTTTTTCTCGAACAACGTGACCGAGTGCCCCGCCCGATTCAACTGCTGCGCCGCCGCCAATCCGGCCGGCCCCGAGCCGACTACTGCCACTTTCTTGCCGGTTCGCGTGGCCGGCGGTTCGGGCACGATCCAGCCTTCCAGCCAACCCCGGTCGACGATCGCCTTCTCGATCTGTTTGATCGTGACCGGGTCGTCGTTGATTCCCAACACGCAGGCCGCCTCGCAGGGAGCGGGGCAGATGCGGCCCGTGAACTCCGGGAAATTGTTCGTCGTATGAAGCTCGCGAAGAGCGTCCTTCCAGCGGTCGCGGTAGACCAGGTCGTTCCAATCCGGAATGATGTTGTTGATCGGGCAGCCGGTATGGCAGAACGGGATGCCGCAGTCCATGCAGCGGGCGCCCTGCGTCCTGAGAACGTCCTCGGAAGTCGGCTCGTAGACCTCTCGGTAATCTTTGATGCGTACATCCACGGGGCGGCCCTTGGGCGCCTCACGCGTGTACTCCATGAATCCTGTTGCCTTGCCCATCGCGAATCTTTTAGGGTACCGTAGCCGAGCGATCCTAGCCGTTTCCGGCCCCGAGCCGGGTGCGCGACACAGAAGTGACGAGATTGGATGGGGGCGCGCGGGACCGCGTCTGGAGTTTCTACATTTCGACTGACGTTGCACTTTTGGACCACACCCAGGCGATGGGCTCCAATATTGCTCGTATCAGCGGTTTCCGGCGAAAATGTAGAAACTCCAGATAGGAGGCCCCATGTCGACATCATTGCCTGCCCTGGAGCGGCAGCGCAGCGGACTGACTCGCACACTGGCGCAGTTGGGCGATTTTCGGCGAGGTTCGCTCAGCGCCTCGTTTCGGCGCTGCGGCAAAGCCGGTAGGGCGGCTCCTGCGGGTCGTCCTCGCCGATCGGCGCAAGAACGGAAAGCTGGACCTGGAAGCGGTCGAACCATTCTCGGAGCTCCGCCGGCTCTTCGGGTGGGAGCTGGCGGATCTCAGATTCGAGCGATCGCAACTTGGTCATTGGGCGTCTCTTCCCAATCTTAGCCGACGCTCAATTAGCCTTGTCGGGGCCGCCTGCGACGTCTGACTGCCTTGCCTTCACCCTGGGGAGCCCCACTCGCCGCGGTCCGCTTGCGCGGTGCCGGGCGACGCGAGTCCTTGCGCGGCGACTGGTTGCGTTGAGATTCGTTGCGGGGCGATTCCCGCCGTGACGATTCAGCAAGCGCGGCCGATCTGCTCGCCCCATTCCTGCCGAGCTCCGGCACATCCAAGCGCGTGATCGGTGCTCCGATATTCCGCTCGATGGCCTTCACCGCACCGGCTTCTTCTCTTGAAGCCAGCGTGAACGCTTTGCCGCTCATTTCCGCGCGCCCCGTCCGGCCGATCCGATGCGTGTAAGCATCCGGCGTATTCGGCACGTCGAAGTTGATCACGTGCGATATGCCCGCGACATCAATCCCGCGCGAGGCGATGTCGGTCGCGACCAGCACGTCAAACCGCCCCTCGCGGAAGCCGGCCATCGCCCGGTCGCGTTGGCCCTGAGTCATATTTCCCTGCAAGGCAACGGCGTTGTGGCCCATCTTTTCGAGCTGAAGACCGAGCCTCTTCGCGCGATGCTTGGTCCGCAAGAAAACGATCGCCGAGGTGAAGTCGTCGGCGGAGAGCAGATGCTTGAGCAGGTCGATCTTCTGGTCTGAGGAGACCCGATAGAGCGCATGTTCGATCGTCGAGACGGGTCTCTTGTTCGCCAGCTCGACCACGTGGGGTTTGTCCAAAATGCGATCGGCCAGCGAGCGAACCTCTTTCGGCATCGTCGCCGCGAACAGCAGGTTCTGACGGTTCCCAGGGAGCGCGGATAGAATGCTCTGGATATCGGGCAAGAAGCCCATATCGAACATCAGATCGGCTTCGTCGAGGACCAGCGTCTTGATCTGCGCGAGCATCGCCTTGCCCTGTCGGAACAGGTCTAGCAATCGTCCAGGGCAAGCGATGACAACGTCGGGTTGGCTCTGTAGCGCCCGCACCTGAGGCCTTTCAGCGACGCCTCCGTAGACGGTGACGGCCTTGAGCCGCGTGTGCTTGGCAAGCCGCTCGAAATCAGCGTGAATTTGAGTCGCCAGCTCCCGTGTCGGGGCTAGCACGAGAGCGCGCGGCCCCGGCCGGCGTGTTCCATGCAACTTCTCGATAATCGGTAGCGCGAACGCGGCGGTTTTTCCGGTCCCGGTTTGCGCGAGGCCCATGACATCGGAACCAGCCAATGCGGCCGGGATCGTCTGGGCTTGAATCGGCCGAGGCTCGGTGAAACCGGCGTCGGCAATGCCCCGCCGCACCAGGGGGCTCAGTGCGAACTGAGGGAACCCTGTGGCGGGGCTAAAATCTGTTTGTGACATAAACGAAAGAAAATGTTCCAGCGGCTCCTAGATACACGGATGCCGCGATCATTCGAACCCATACAACAGAGATAGGCGGAAATGGTTAGCTCGACGCGACCCCTGTCACGGGTCCTGTTGTGCGCCGAGGGCTGCAAGGATGCAGCCGCGTTGGTGTTTTCACCATAGCACGTTATTGGCTGGGTGTCTGTTCCGTTCGCAATGATCATTGCGCGGCTCCGTATTCGGCTCCCGCCACAGTTTTGTCGCGCGCCACGGAACTGCCGATCGCTTGCCTACTTGCGGTTGAGCTGGACGTAGTCAAGCATCATGGAATCGCCGCCGGCGTCGATTCGAATTTCGTCGCCTGTACGAATCTCGACATCGTCGATCGTGTGCGACGTCCACTCCTCGGTCGATGCGGTCCAGGCGATTCCTTGCTGTTGCTCGTTCACCCACAGACTCAGCCGGGCCGCCCCCAAGAACCTTACCTCCACGTCGTAGCGGGCGTTCGGCGAACTGTAGGGCTCATCCAGGGGAGTCCGGATGCTGCCCGCATCGCCGGATAGCTTCACGCTTATGCGGTGCGAGGCCTTGCGATCGTTGTGGTAGTCGAGCTCGAAGCCTTTGAGGATCCGGAAGTTCTCGGCCTCGAGGCGCATCGACGGGCGCGGATCGGTCGGCGCCGGCGGGCGGTTGGCGTCGAGCAGCGCGCGGAGCAAGCTTGTCCGTGACTCCGAACTCGGCGAAGATCGCGAGGGCTACTGGCGAGGCCGCCCAGTCGTCTTCGTCGTTGAAGTTTCCGTCAGCGCTCCAGGCGATGCGGCCCTTGAAGTTCTTGCCGTCGAACGGTCCGGGGTCGGCGGCGAGTTGGAGGCCGAACAGGAGGGGGCAGACGGCTAGAAAGACTCTCATTGGCTGCTTAGTTTAACGCTCGGACACTGAGCCGCGGACGGAAAGTCCGCGCCTACTCCATTTGCCCAACATCAGTGGTCGCGGACTTTCCGTCCGCGGCTCAGTGTCGTTCCCGGCGGAAGTCTCGGATTGTCGCGGCAATACCCTCGGCTAGCGGCGTCCGAGGCAGCCCCGGCAAGAACGCCCGAAGTTCCGAGTCATCCAAGTCGCAGGCGATTGGGATGGGTCCGCCTGAAATGCCGATCAGCCCCTTTGCTTCGGGGAGTTGTGACTCGACTTCGGCGATGAAGTCTGTCATTGCGACGACGTCGCCGCGCAAATTGAACGTAAGCTGCAGCTGACGATCGTCAAGCGCGGAGAGTACGAATGCGGCCGCGACGTCGCTGGCGTATTGCAGGGCGTTTCGTCCGCTATAGCGAATCGTGAACTCGCGGCCGTCGACCGCCGCCCGGATTGCTTCCGTCACGTCGGAGCTCACGCCTTGATCGCGCCCAAGTCCGTAGATCGTCCACGGGCGTAGACCGATGCTGTTGATTCCGTGGTCCAGATGATAGACTCGCGCCGCGCCCTCGTTGGCTTGCTTGAAGACCCCGTAGTGGGTAGCCGGCATCAGCGGATCGTCGTTGAGGACCCTTCGGCCGCCGTAGAGCTCCTCGGGACCAATGACGGCGGCCGAGCTGGCATAGACGACCTTCCGGACATGTTCGAGACGCCGGGCGGCCTCGAAAACGGCCAGCGTGCCGAGGACGTTGACCTTCGCTCCAAGGAGCGGATCAGGCCGACAGAAAGGCATCTGCAGGGCCGCCAGGTGGATGATGTGGGTGATTTCGTGCTGTTGGCAGACTTCGACCACGCGGTCGACATCGCTGATGTCGCCCGTCTCTCGAGCCAACTCGGCCGGGCGCTCGCCCAAAAGCTGGTCGAGTCGCCGCGGGCTGGGGTCGAGGTCGAAGAGGACGAAATAGAGCTCGCGTTCGATCAGCTCGCGGGTGATCCAAGCGCCGAGGAATCCGGACGAGCCGGTGACGAGGAAGCGGTCCATCGGTCCATTATGGCCGCAGGGGCAGCTCGAAATAGAGGCTGTCCGGGATCGGGTTGTGGTAGTAGGCCTTGGTGCGCTTGAAGCCGAGCGACTCGTAGAGCCCGATCGCTGAATCCATCAAGGCCAGGGTGTCGAGGCGCATTGCGGTGTAAGTGCGCTTCTGCGCCTCGGTGATGATCTGTTCGGCGAGCTTCCGCCCGAGCCCGGTTCCGCGCGCCGCCGGTCGTACGTAGAGGCGCTTCATTTCGCAGTAGCCGTTTGCGAGAGGTCGAAGCGCGACGCAGCCGACTGTGGCTGAGTCGAGAGAGGCAAGAAGAATCGTCCCCTCGGGCTGGGCGTAGCAGCCGGGCAACTCGGCCAGTTCGCGTTCGAATCCTTGGAATTCGAGATCGATGCCGAGGCTCGCCGCAAACTCGCGGAAGAGGTCGCGGACGGTGTCCATGTCGGATCCATCAGCCGCTTGGATAAGCACGGCTATCGTCCCCCGTCTACTCCGTATCCGAGCACCCTGCGTTAGCGGGGTGTCTTCCTGTTACTTATACGACAGTCACAACTGGAACTGGATGACACCCCGCTCACGCTAACGCAGGGTGCTCGGAATTGCTGCAACGCCTCCTTACTCCCTCTCCACCCAGATCGGGCTCGACCAGGCCAGCTCGCCGTTCGCCTGCACGACTCTAACGTAGTACCAGTTCGTCTCGTCGCCGGCGTCTTCGTCTTCGACCGTGAACGCGGTTTGGTAGTTCTCTGCAAACACGACCCGGTGGAACATAGCCGACTCCCAGGGGAACGGCCGCGTGAAGAGCATTTCGTTGGAATCGTTTAACTGGGCGAAGCTTTGCGTCAACGAGCACTTGGTCGGCTTGGTGCAAGCGGCGGTTATCTTCGTGTTGGCGTCGCCATTGACTCGCAGCACGATCGCCTTTTGCGAGTAGTCGTCGACCTGTTGCTTCAACGCCGTGAACGACCGGACGCGGATAGAGCGTTCGTTGCGGTCAAGCACTCGGTCGCGGCGGAATTCGTCGAGAGGGCCGGGCGTGAAGCAGGTCTGCATTTCGACGATCTCCCCGCCGTCAACGTCCAAGGTGAAGTCCCAGTCGGCTGTGCCGCCCCAGCCGAGAGCCGGCCAGGGCCCCCAGCCGTATTCGAATCGCACCACGACAGGTTCGCTCCAGCCGCTGGGCGCGCGGTCCATGGGGAAGTCGCGATGGATAACTCGGTTGTTCTTGAGCACCTCGATGCGGTCGACTTGGTCCCAGCCTTGGACCGCGATCTTGAGCTCACGCTCGCGTGCGTAGGGCAGTTCTTGGCCCATCATGTGGCCGTTCAATGTGAAGTCGAGGCCAATCCGGTCGCCGGTCACGGCGTAGGTGCGGCGGTTCCTCAGCGCGTCGAAGAGGGCTTCGCGACTCAGGTCGGTCGCCTTGACCGCCGCGAGGCCTTCGCGGTACCCGCCGGGGAAGCCGAGGTGGTCGTCGCTGGAGGCGATCACGCCGAGGCGATGTCCCTGTTTCAGGTAGTACTGCAGGGTGTGCTTGGTCCAGCGGCCGCCTTCGGTGTGGCGTTTGTAGGGGTGTGGGGCGCGGTCGTGCTCAGCGCAGCCCCACTCCGAGTGGATTTCGAGCAGTGGGGAGACTAATGGGTCGATCTTTCGAAGGTCCGATCCGCGGTGGCCTAGGCGGTTCGAGGGGTGATGGGGGACGAGCAGGCAGCCACGTCGTTTGGCGAAGGCTTGTAGCTCGGCCAGGTCGTCGATGAGCTCGTAGTCTCCCTGTAAATCAGGGAAAAGGATGTGATAATCCCCTTCCATGGTTCCGTGACGCTCGTAGCCCAGCATGGTGACGAACTTGCCGGGGTCGTCATACTTGCGGGCCAGGTCGACGACGTCGGGCCAGCGGGCCTTGGCGACGTGGAAGCCGTTACGCCACTTGTACTCGATGCGGCCGTCGTACTTGCCGACGTCCGGCCAATAGGAGTGGGGTGTGAAGGCGTAGAAGTCGAGGTGATTGCGGGCGATCTCGAACGAGCGTTCGAGAGTCCCTTGGGCGTAGCCGACCTGGTTGTGGTTGTGCAGGTCGCCGAAGTAGGTCTTGTAGTCGTTGGGTGCGACCGACTGTGCCGCTGACGCTGCAAGAGCCGGCGTCACTGCCGCGCCTTGAATGAGCTCGCGTCGCGAAAGGCCGTTCATGGCCCGAGTTTCGCATACAGACAGGCTGCTGAACCGTGACCGCCGGCGCTTATGCGATTGATTTCCACCGAACGCCGGCAGGAATTCCGAGCACCCTGCGTGAGCGGGGTGTCTTCCCATGACCCCGGCGACGTCAAGGCTGTAAGAGCAAGCCACCCCGCTAACGCAGGGTGCTCGGAGAACGCGCCGCGGCTCACTCGCCCAAGTGGGCGACGAGAGCAGAATGACTACTGCACGACGAAGTCGCCGAAGAGGACGTCCTCGAGCTCGGCGTCGGCGATGAGCTCGTCCAGCGTCCCGTGAAGCTCTTCGCGAAACGTTTGACGGCCGGCCGCGTCGCTGAGGTCCGCGTAGCCTTTCGTGCTCAACAAGGTCAGAACCTGGTCTCGCATGCGCGCCATCATCACGGCGTCGGCCTTGATTTCTTCTGCACGCGTGTCCGGAGAAACTGCAATCTTTACAGCCAGTCGGGCGTGATGGCTGCCGCCAATGTTCGTCAGGAAGGGTTCGAACTCGATCATCGCGGCGGGCGCTCCCTCCGGAACGGAAGGCGCTTCAGCCGCTTCGGCCCCCTCTTCTGTTTCGCCCAGCATGCCCGACTGCGACATATAGACGCCTCCGGCAATTCCGCCGCCCGCCATTAGTAGGGCGACGACAGCAACGATGATGATGGTTTTCTTACTCATTTCGATTCCCTCAATCTCCTTCAGTGGGTGAAGGTTTTAGGTCTTCTAGCGTGGTTTCGGGCGCTTCCTCTCGGATGGTGAAGACGAATTCGATCCGCCGGTTGGTCGAACGTCCTTTGGCGTCCGAGTTCGGCGCGAGCGGTACTGTGTCGGCCTGCCCAATCGCTCGAAGTCGGTCCGCGGGCACGCCCTGTTCAACCATGTAGCGCACGGCCTGGCCGGCACGAGCCGCCGACAGCTCCCAGTTGCTCGGGAAGTGACTGGTCGCTATCGGGATGTTATCGGTATGGCCAACGATGTCGATGGTTTCGTCGCCGTTCTTCATGTACTCGGCGATCTGTTCGAGCACGGGCTGAGCCTTCGGATTGAGCTCTGAGGCGCCGGAGCCAAACAGCAGGTCGCCCTCCAGCTGCAGAACGACGCCATGCTTGGTGACCTTGGCTGTCCCCTGCTCGGAGAAGCCTGTCTCTTCAAGCACTTCCTTGAGTCGTGCTTCGATCTCAGCCGGCGTTGCGGGTCCGGAGCCGTCCCCGTTGCCTGTGCCGTCTTGCGGATTCAAGTGCGGCAGTAGGTTTTCGCCGGTCTTGACGTCCATGATCTCGAACTCGGACTTCTGGCCAAACGCTTCTTTTAGGGACCCAACAGCCGCCTCGTATTTGGTCACTTCCATCTCGGCGAAGGAGAGCAGCAGCACAAAGAAGGTCAACAGCAGGGACATTAAGTCCGCGAACGTGACCATCCATTCGGGCGCACCCGGTTTACATTCTTCGCATTCCGGCATTACGCGGCCTTCTCCTCGATTTGGCGCAGCTTCGGTGCGATGAAGGCTTTTAGCTTCTGGTCGACTGCGTTGGGGTTATCGCCTTGCGAGAGCCCGAGAGTGCCCTCGAGGCAGATCGCCATACCGAGCATCTCTCCGACGAGCGGATCTTGAGCTTGTCGGCGAGCGGCAGGCAGATCACGTTCGACAGAAGCGCACCGCAAAGCGTCGTGAGCAAGGCGACCGCCATGGCTGGACCGATCGACGATGGGTCGTCAAGGGTCGCCAACATCTGCACCAAGCCGATCAGAGTGCCGATCATTCCGAAGGCCGGCGCCGCTTGGCCCATCCCTTCGAGGATTTCCGCGCCGCGCTTATGCCGGGCGGAGGTCGCGCTCACGTCAGCCTCGAGGATCGAGCGGATTTGATCCATCTCGACCCCATCCACGCACAGTCCGACTCCCTTCTGGAGGAACTCGTACTCGACAGGAACGGTTTCAAGCGCCAGCATTCCTTCCTTTCGAGCCTTCTTACACAGCTCGATGATCTGCGGAATCAACGTCTCCGGCGGCGGAACCTTCGTCATGAAGGCCTTCATCACCACGCCGACGGTTCCCAAGACCGTGGCCAGCGGATTCCGGATCAGGGTAGCCCCGATGGTGCCCCCAACCACGGTGAGCACCGACGGGAGGTTCATGAACATCACCGGGTTGCCGCCCACGACGATGGTGGCGACGATTAGAACCACACAAATAGCAATGCCTGCGATTGTTGCGATATCCATGGCTCGGACCGATCGCCTCCCTTGAGACTGCGTATCGGCCACTTTGCGAGGGATCTTAGAGTGGCTCGCCGACGGGGCCGCTTGAACAGGGAGTTGGAACGCCCTGGGGTTTTCGGAGGCAGACGACTTCAAGCGCCTTCTCAACGTGGCGCACTAGGTCTCGCCTCGTTTTGCGAGCTAGCTCACGTGAAAACCGCTATCGACTCCGATCCTCCTCGCCGGCCCCCGCTACGCAGGCGACGGTCGATTCGTTCGGTCGTGCGGCGCAATGTGCGGCGCCTTGCTGAGCTGAACAACGCCAAAGTCCACGGTCGTGGCGGCCTCTTCCTTGTCACCCGTGTCATTCCCCGGGGGCTCCGCCGTCACCGACAAGCGGGT
Source organism: Bryobacterales bacterium (assembly GCA_965247515.1). Lineage (GTDB taxonomy): Bacteria > Acidobacteriota > Terriglobia > Bryobacterales > UBA6623. Next base: position 7,204,824 of record OZ252029.1, read on the forward strand.
GTGGGACACTTTGACGAACGCCAGTCCCAGGTGATAGAGTCCGGGCTCAACTACGCGTGAGTGGGTGACGCGAGCCCGGCCATCTATGCGAAGACCGAGTTCTGCCCTCAGTAGCGCGGCGTGCAGCTCCACGATGTCGCCGTCCTCGAACTTGACGGGCGTTTCGACTCCCAGTCCGCCTTCGCTGATGTCGACTAACAGAGCAGAGATCGGCCGATCTTCCGTCGTCGAGGCCGGTTCCTGACGGTTTCGGACCCAGCTTCGTCTTTCGCGGCGGCGAGGTTTGTTCGAGTCGGACACGTGAGCGATATCGGCGGGTTGGGCTCCCGACTTGAGAGTTGTCCGAGAGCGCCGGCTAGCTGCAATACTGTTTACTTAACAGTCCGTGGTGGAAGTCCCGTGGGTCGCGCGACAGGCTCCCGCGGTCGATCGGCGAGGAAGGAGGAGGACGATGACCCGGGTTGATCTTCTCCGACGACTGACAAAGCCGACGGCCGCAAATGACTGTCGCCCAAAGGGTTACGCGCGCCTGAGCGCCTTCCGAAGGTCGTTGGATCTGCACCAGCCTAGAACGCCGATCCAGAGCCGTGTCGGCCCAACAGCGCGTAACGCGGCCCACGTGACTTCCACCACGGGCTGTTAAGGTATTCCAGCCGGGGGTGGACTCGGAGCCGCGACCGGGAGGAAGCGGTTATTCGAGAATGCGAGCAATTTCCAATTCGTCAAGCAACCGCTCCCTCCCGGTTGCGGCTCCGAGTCGCGGTCTCGAGGCCTAAGTCGACAGTATTGCGGCTAGCTGGGCAGCTCGTTGAAGGGCGCGACGCCGGCCCTTTCGGTCCAGGCTTGGTATACGGATTCCATCTCGGCGGCTTTGTCGGGCATCTCTTCGATCAGGTCGTTGAGCTCGCTGCGGTCCGCGGCTAGGTCATAGAGCTCCCACGGGCCGGCCTGGTTCGCCGCGCGATCGAAGCGGGAGACGAGTTTCCAACTGCCCATTCGAACGGCGCGGTTACCTTGGTGCTCCCAGAAGATCGCCTCGTGAGGATCGCGTGAGCCCGTCTCGAAGATGGGCCGCAGGCTCTTGCCTTGGAGCGGAGTCTTATCGGCTGGGTACTCAGCTTCGCCAAGATCGACCGCGGTGGCCATCAAGTCGATGATGTGGCCGACTTCGTTGGTGATCGTGCCCGGGGGCTGTTTGATTCCAGCCGGCCAGTGGCACACAAGCGGCGAGGAGATGCCTCCCTCGTGCACCCAGCTCTTGAACCTTCGAAACGGTGTATTGGAAGCGTTTGCCCAGGGTATGTCGTAGCCGTCGAAGCTGTCGACGCCGCCGGGCATGGCGTTGGGGTCGCCCCAGGTGTTTCGCGGCGTGCCTTGTTCGATGTCCGCCGACTCATGGCAGCCGCCGTTGTCGGCCAGGAACAGCACCAGCGTGTTTTCCTGCTTGCCGAGCTCGCGGATCTTGTCGAGGACTTTGCCGATGTTCTGATCCATGCGGGTGATCATGGCGGCGTAGACTTCCATGCGGCGCTCCCAGAGGGCTTTGTTTTCGACCTCCTCCCACGGCATGGACTCATCATCGCGCGGGCTCAGGGGCCACTGCTCGTCGATGATCCCGATCTCCAGCATCCGGGCGTAGCGCGTCTTGCGCAGCTCGTCCCAGCCCATCGAGTATTTGCCCTTGTACTTGTCGATTTCCTCCTGGGGGGCGTGCAGGGGCCAGTGCGGCGCGGTGAACGGCAGATACAGGAAGAACGGCGCCTCGCCGGAGGCGCTTTCGTCGAGAAACTGCACCGCGTGGTCGCCGAACGCGTCGGTCATGTAGAACGAACCGTCTTCGGGCGGGTCCCAGGGCTTGCCGTCAAAAGTCATCTGGCGCGCGCCGTCGAGCTTGAAGTAGTTGCTGCCCCCCGAGATCAGCCCGAAAGTGCGCTGAAACCCACGCTTGTCGGGCCAGTGGGGTTCCCTCTCGCCGACGTGCCACTTGCCGGAGATCATCGTCACGTAGCCGGCCGGCTTAAGCGCTTCGGCGATGGTGACGCAGTTGTCGTTGAGGTAGCCCTGATAAGCGGGAAGACCCCGATCGCCGACCATGTGCCCGACGCCGGCTTGGTGCTGGTAGAGCCCCGTTAGTAGCGACGCGCGAGTCGGACAGCAACGCGCTGCATTGTAGAACTGGCGAAACCGCAGGCCGTTCTCAGCCAGCCGATTCAGGTTCGGCGTGGAGATTTCACCGCCATAACAGCCGATGTCGGAAAAACCCATATCGTCGGCCATGATGATGACGATGTTGGGGCGCTGGTCCGGCGCCGCTTCGGGCGTTTGGCTACAGCGGATTCCGGCAAGAGCTCCAGCGGAGACGGAGGCGAGGAAGTCGCGGCGATTGAGACTCATCGGGAGTAGTTATACCAAATCATCAGGGATAGGCATGCACATGCATGTATAATCCCGGTAGAGATGCGAACGACGATCGAAATGTCTAGCGAGCATCGGGCGCGATTGCTCGAGATCGCCGCCAGGCGAGGCGAGAAGGGGTTTTCGAAGATCGTTGCCGAGGCGGTTGAAGGCTTTCTCAAAGAGGACGAGAATTATCAAGAAAAAGTTCGCCTGGCATTGGCTCAGCGGGGCTCGATCACGGATGAGCAGGCCGAGAGAATGCTGCAAACCGTCAAGGAGATCCGAAGCTCTTGGCGCTGATCATAGCTGACAGCGACGTGCTAATCGACCACCTGCGCGACCGTGAGCCTGTCGCGTCGCTGGTTGATCATGCGATCATTCACCACTCCCTTGCCACAACCGAGATTACCCGGTTCGAACTCTTGACGGCGCCGTCCCCCTCGGAAAGGGAAGCGGTAGGTCAGCTGCTGGGGCCTCTGCGGGTATTGCCGCTCGACCACGCCGGCGCCGAGCAGGCCGCCAACGTACGGCGGTTTCTCGAAGCTCGAGGGATGGGGATCGGTACGGCGGACTATCTCATCGCCGGCATTGTCCTTGCGAATCAAGGGCGTCTGCTAACGAAGAACTGGAGTGAACCCCAAGCGTGAGACAGTCGAAATCGGGACAGGTTACGATTCACCGCAAAACGCTTGCCTTCTTCGCTGTATCGTCGCACGCTGGTCCTAGCCGGGGAAGCGGAAGCGGGCTCTGCTGGAGAGCAACCCGCCAAGGAATACCCGGCCGCAAACTCATCAAGACGATGAGCGCCGGGGGCGGCCGCCAAGGTCGCTCCCGGCTTCTCCAACGCCGGCGATGTCTCCCTGCCCGCCCAGGGCCCATCGGATTGATAGATTTGCCTATGCCTCTCAAAACTCATACTTCGGATTCCTCGCTGCTGTTGCCGCCGGCCGCGCCAGCGCTTCAAACTCCGCCGGCGGACGATATCCCAACGCCGAATGCAGCCGGCGTTGGTTGTAGATCTCATCAATGAACTCGCCGATCGATGCGCGCGCCTCGTCAAGCGTGCGATAACGCTGCAACCAAACCTCCTCCGCCTTCAACGTCTTCATGAAACTCTCCGCCCGCGCGTTGTCGTAGGGGTTGCCGCGGCGGCTCATCGAGATGATCGCGCCGTGCTGCTCCAGCAGCTCGACATAGGCGCTCGAAGCGTACTGTACGCCTTGGTCGGAATGATGCATCCACCCCGCGGCAGGGCGTCTGAGCTCGAGCGCATCGCGCAACGCCCCTACAGCCAGCTCAGCTTTGAGCGTCGTCCCCAGCCGCCAGCCGACCACGCGTCGCGAGTAGGCGTCCAACACCACGGCGAGGTAGACGAACGCCTCGCGCAAGCGAATGTAGGTGATATCGGATTGCCACAACTGATCGACGCCGTCCACATTCAGGTGCGCCGCTAGATTCGGATAAACAGGTAAGAAGTGGTTCGAATCCGTTGTTAGCACGAAGCGCCGCTTGAGTACCGCCAGCAAGTTGTCCTTACGCATCATCCGCAGGACCTTTTTGTGATTGACGAGGAAGCCTTGGCGGCGCAGCTCGGCCGTCACGCGGCGGTAGCCGTAACGACGATTCTCGAGCGAAATCCGCTGCATGCGGTCACGCAATTCCATGTCGCACTCGGCGGGCGACGACACGGCGAGCCGGCGATAGAACCCGGCGCGATTCACGCGTCCGAGCTCGCAGGCGTGTTCGACGCTGAGCGAGCCTTTGGCGCTGATCTGCTCGCGCCACCGGCGTCGTTGGTCGGGGCTGCGAGGTTCAAGGCGCGAAAGGCTTGTCCGAAAAAATCGAGCTCTGCGGCTTGTTTGCCGAGCAGTCGTTCGAGCTCTGCGATGCGTTCGTCGCGCGGATCGCGAGGGATCTTGGGCGGCGCCGAGCGGCCGGGTTTCGGCCGGCCTCGCCGCCGGCTCAAGCCGTTGACGCCTTCCTGGCGATAGGCGTCCCGCCAGCGGTACAGCAGGCTGCGCTTGACGTCCAACTCGCGGCTTAGCGCTGTGCCGCTCTGGCCGGCTAGGAGCCGCCTGGCGGCGGCTTCCTTGAACTCCACCGTGAACTCCCGCGGCTTGCGCGGCTTGAGACTTTCCATCCTGGACTCCTTTCCATTCGCTGAAATTCGTCCCGAATTTCAATGTCTCATTTTTAGGGTTCACTCCAAACCGTCGTCACTTTGAACGCGTACCGGGGCTGGTTCTCGAAGACATTTAGTCGACTGTCGCCGCAAGCATCTGAGCAGGCGTGTCAAGTTTGTGGCGATGCCGGAGCCGCGCGCGTCAGCAAGCGGTTGCCCGAAGTAGCGTAAACCGCTCCCTTAAGGGTCGCGGCTCCAGGGGCCGCACGTGCTGGATGGTAGAATCCAGCCCATGGATCGGCCGAAGGTTTATCGCCACACTTGCGGGCGTCACATCGGGATGCGGAGCCCGGCAGAACCCGTCTCTAGCGCTTACCGCGCGCAGTCGGACTTCAACAGGCCGAGTAGGGAATGCACTGGTCGAATGGCTCCCGGATGAAACCGCAATCATTATCTGCGACATGTGGAACGAGCACGGGTGCGCCTCGGCATCGGACAGGGTCGCGGACCCGGCGCCACGAATCAACGAAGTGGTTTCGGCGGCGAGGGAGTTGGGCGTGAGGATCGTCCACGCGCCGAGCAGCACGGTTGATTTCTACGAAGGAACTCCCGCCCGCGAACGGGCATTGGCGGCGCCGCCATGCGAACATGTGTGTGTTGGGTCGCTCATTCGGCATTCGCCGGCTAACGAAGCTAGGATTGAACGTCGTCCTCGTACGCGACCTGACCGATGCCATGTACGCTACGCGACGAACCTTATGTGAGCCACCAACGTGGAACCGAGCTCGTGATTGAGCACATCGAACAACACTGGTGTCCTTCCATTGAGGCGATTGACCTGACCAGGCTCGCGGGCGAAGCGACACAACTGACCCAGGCGAGGGCTGAACAGCCCAGCACCTAGGTAACACTTTTCCCCAACCACATAGGTAACAGTTTAAGGGTTGAACCAAGAGAAGGTTCTTTGCACGAAATCCTTCCCGGAAACGCTCGGGGGGCGCCGGGGGAGCGAGCCCGTAGGGCGAGCGGAGGAGGCGCCCCCCGAGCGTTTCCGCCGCAGTCGGTGCTCCCCCCTGCCCGGCCGCGGGCCCTCGAATAGGCTACGCTCGAGCCAGTCCAGCTCCAGCGGCCCAAACCAGACCGCCCAGCCGTGCTCATGCTCTTCCAGGCCCACCGTCTCGCCCGCCAAGGTCTCGCTGAGAAACAACTGACGCCCCAGCAACCCAATGTCGCCCTTGCTCTGCACTCGCCGCGGCAGCATCCGATCCGGATACTCCAGCTCCGGCAAGCGCTCCGGATACGGCCTCCACGACGGCTGATACACGCTCGCCGGCGTTGCCATCGCTAGCGACTCGTGCGGACGCTCCTGGTTGTAGATCTGCCGAAAACGATCGAACGCCCGCTGTTGCGCTCGCAAGTTGCGCTCCGGCGGCGTCGCCGTCTCGGCCTTGAGCGTCCGATGCATGCGCTCATGACGCCCGTTTTGCTCAGGGTGTCCGGGGTCGATTCGCTGCAGTTGAATCCCGAGCCGGATCCACCACACGCTGAGCCGCGAAAGCCCCGCCAAGCCCGTCGAGGCGAACGGCGGACCGTTATCGGAAAGGATCCTCGTGGGCAGGCCGTACTCCCGGAAAGTCGCTTCCATCAGCGGCCGCACGTGCGCCGTGTCGCTGCGCGCGACCCTTTGACAACGCAACAGATAGCGGCTCGCCGTATCGGAAATCGTCAGCGGATCGCAGCGTTTGCCGTCGCCGGTTTCGAACCAACCCTTGAAATCGATCGCCCAAACTTGGTTGGGCGCCTTGGCGCTGGTGAGCTTACTGGAAGGCGTGGCGTGGCGCCGGCGCTTACCGGGGTGGGTGAGTCCGTGGCGTTTCAGCAGCGCCCCGATAGTGGAGTGCGCCGGCCAATTGATGTCAGGGTTGGTGCGCTCGAGTCGCGCTTTGAGCTTGTCTTCGCCCCAAGTGGGATAGCGCGCCCGCAAGGCCAGGATCTCTCGCTCGATCTCGGCGGGAAAGGCTTGCGCTTGCCGTTTGGGCGCTTTGGATTGATCGGCCAATCCGGCGACGCCTTGTTGGGCGTAGCGATCGAGCCATTTGTAGCCGGTCTTGCGGCTGACGCCGAAGCGCCGACAGACGGCGGCCATGGCATCCTCCCGGGTTAGAACCTCTTGAACGAATCGCAATCTTTCGTCTTGCACACGGGTCTCCTTCCATCCCAAAACAAAAGTCCTCCTTTTGTTCTAGGATGCCAATGTGTTACCCATGTGATCGGGGAATTGTGTTACCTATCTGCCCGGGCTATACCGGGCCAATGCCCGCTAAGCGTCCCGCGCCCGACCGCCTCGCCTCCGATCACAGCTGGAAGGCCGAGCGCGGCAACGCGATCCTGGCGATCGATCAAGGGGCGATCCGCTTCGAGTTCCCTGATCAGTGGAAGGTTCAGCAGCGCCCCAAATCGGTCCGAATCTTCGACCAAGATCCGCCGCATGCGAGCTGCTCGCTAGAAGTCGCGCGCATGTATCTTCCGCCCGACGCCGTCGACCTGCCTCCGCTCGGAGAGATGCTTCGCGTCGGCCTCGAGGCGGACGAATTCTCAGGCGAGGTGCTCGACCGTCTGCCGGTTGTCGAGACACTCCGCGGTGACCTTCATATCGCTTGGGCCGACGTGGTTTATATGCGCAAGAGCGACCATCGCGAGACCACGTCCCGGACGTGCTTGGCAAGAACCGGCGTCTTGCAGTGTTTGCTGACGTTAGAGTTTCCCGTGGACGACTCCGAGTGGGTAGAGCCGATCTGGAGTCGCTTGATCGATTCGTTGGTGCTGGATTGGCTGGTGCACGACCCGGTCAAGGGCCCGGTTGTGCATTGAGGCTGCGCATCATGAGCCCCGAACGCGAGTGAGGGGTACGGCACTCGTGGGGTCGTCACACTTCGCACCCCTCTCATGCGTTATTTGCGATCCGCCGGGTATGAGCGTCGGCTTCCGTCCTCTTGCTTCATGAAGGCCTCGAGCGTGGCGCGTAGCGCGGCCAGCCGCTCGGCTTGCTCGGGCTCGTCGGCAAGGTTCTCGAGCTCCCACGGGTCCTCGGCGAGATCGTAGAGCTCGAACTCGGGACGCTGCTGGTAGCGGCGGACGACCCTTGCCGCCTCGGGATCCGTCTTCGCGGCCGTGACCCACTCGTCCCAGTAATCGGTGCGGCCGAGCCGGCGATTCAGGGGCTTGGCTACACGAGAGTCCAGCGGCCGAGCTGAATAGGAACGAACGACGAGTCATTCACCAAATTGTAGGCTGAACGGCGAGGGTGCTGGAATCGTAAGCTAGTAAGTGAGCTGAAGCTTTGTGAGCGAGGCCCTACAAGAACAGCCCCCAAAGGCGACTCGACCGCGCGCCAACTATCTGGTGGCCGCGGCGGCGTTTGTGATCGTGATCGCGGGCATTAGGGAAGCCAGCGATCTTGTGCTGCAGTTCCTGGTCGCCGGCTTCTTGGCCGTGGCCGTGGCGCCGCCCATCTTTTATCTGCAACGTAAGGGAGCGCCGTTTGCCGTCGGGCTGGCGCTGGTCATGGGCGCCTTCTTGGGCGTGATCGGTTCCGTCGCGACGCTGGTTGGTTCGACGGTCAACGAGTTTCGTCGAGAGCTGCCCGTCTACAACGCCCGCATCCAAGACGTGCTGTTCGATGTGCTGGCCTGGTTCAAGGAATACGGCATCGAGCTTACTCTCGACAACACCATCGCCGACATCGTCAACCCCGGGCAGGCGATGAACTTGGCCGCAACGGTGTTTACCGGAGTCGGGGGCGTGTTGGCGAACTCGTTCATCATCCTGCTGATGGTGATCTTCCTGCTGATGGAAGCCGCCACCTTGCCGGCGAAGCTTCACACCGCATTCGGCGACGACAGCCAGGCGCTGAGCCGGTTCGAGGAACTGGGCGCGAGCGTCAACCGCTACCTCGTGATCAAGACTTGGATCAGCCTGGCGACCGGCGTCATCGCCGGAGTTTGGTGCGCGATTCTGGGAGTCGACTTCGCGTTGCTGTGGGGAGTGCTGGCGTTCCTGCTCAACTACGTGCCGAACATTGGCTCGATCTTGGCCGCCGTCCCGCCTAGCCTGTTGGCGCTGGTGCAGTATGGTCCCGGCACGGCGTTTCTTGTTGCGATCGGGTTCATCGTATTAAACAACGTTCTCGGAAACGTGGTCGAACCGCGCTACATGGGCGCGGGGCTCGGTCTGTCGACCTTTGCCGTGCTGATGTCGTTACTTTTCTGGGGCTGGGTGCTCGGCGCGCTTGGCATGCTGCTCTCGATTCCGCTGACGATGGCGGTGAAGATCGCCATGGAAGGCAGCGAGGAGACCCGCTGGATCGCCATCATGCTCGGGTCGGGATCGGCCGCCGAGGCGATTGCAAGCCGCGGCGAGGAAGCGCAAGTGGCCGAAGGGGCATAGAATCCCGGCGCTCGCGTAGTGCGCCAGCCAGACTGCAACTTATCGTGAGGGCGTCATCGGGTTGTAGAGGTGCGACAGGTCGCTGAGCTGTCTAAGTTAGCGTCGGACGTCTTCGAGCCCCGCCAGGGGCGACATAACCGTAGCCCCCAGCGCAAGCTGGGGGTGTTGATATTGTCCACGGCCCTCACTCGCCTCTTCCGAGCCGTTGTATTCGCGCCCCGCGGCGCGAATACAACGGCTCGGAAGATAATAAAAAGGGACCCGCCGGTCCTATTCCCCCAGCTTGCGCTGAGGGCTACGGTTATGCCGCCCCTCGCGGGGCTTCGGACTCCGATTGTCCAGAGGCCAATTCGGACGCTTCAGCGACATGTTGCGCCCCTACTTTGACGCCGTGCCCATGCCCTGGAATATGTTACGCGAGTAGTGACGACCTACACTAGCCGATGGTGGGCAAACACGACATCGTCGCAGCGGCCGCGGTTGTGGCGCTGGCGGCCGTCGTCCCTCTTGTGATCCTGCCGGGATGGTCGTTCTACTTCGACATTACGCCGAAGGTTGCGGTCGTGTTGTTCGCATCGGCGGCTCTCGCTTTGACGCCAGGCGCTTGGATCGGCGGTGTGGAACGCCTGTGGTCGGACCGTCTGGGCCGCTGGTTTCTGATCCTGGCGGGGCTTCAAGTCGCCTCGCTGACTCTTTCTTGGCTGAGCTCAGCGGCGCCGCAGATCTCGTTCACGGGGTCGACCTGGAGACGCTTCGGTTGGGCGACCCAGGTTCCGCTGACGGCCTTGGTCGTGATGCTGTGCGGCTGGTTGGCCCAGCGTCGCGACTGGACTTGGCCGCTTCGGGCGCTGGTGCTGGCCGGCTTCGCGGCCAGCGCCTACGGCATTGCGCAGTACGCGGGGGTTGATCCCTGGCTGCCGGCCGAGCTCTATCACATTGGCGAGGGTGAATACGAGATCGTCCGCCCGCCGGGGACGCTTGGGCACGCCGGCTACTTCGCCACGTACCTCTCGCAGATCGTCTTCTTCGCTTTGTGGCTCAGCCGTCGGGAGGAAAGTGCGAGCTGGCGATGGTTCGCCGTGGCCGCCGCCCTGGCCGCGGCGCTCGCCATCGTGCTGAGTGGAACTCGGGGCGCCCTGGTCGGCGCCCTGGCCGGCGGCGTGGTGACGGTAATGTTCTTCCGCCCGCGCATGCGAACTCTGGCGGTCGGGGCGGGGGCCGCCCTATTGCTGGGGGGGGCTTTTCTGGCTCTCTCCGACGCGGGAGAGAAGCTCCGTGCACGCATGTTCTGGGCGACCGAAGATGTCTATGGCGGCGCACGACCATGGCTATGGCGGGATTCGCTCGCTGTGGTGTCGGACTACCCATTGGCCGGCGCGGGCCTCGAGACGTTTACGTTCACTTATCCGCGATATCAGTCCGAAGGGGCGGTGGCGGTCAATCCCGACCAGTACTATGAGTCGCCGCACAACATTTTCGCCGACGCGCTTACATCGCAAGGGCTTGTGGGGGTGGTCCCGCTGTTGGGTTGGTGCTTGCTGGCGGCCGCGGCGGCTTGGCGGTCGCGGGGGCCCGAGGCGGGCTGGTTGTTTGCTGCTCTCGTCGCCGGGCTGGTCTCCAATCAATTCCTGGCGCTGACGCTCACGACTGCGCTGTTCTTCTATCTGCCGATTGTGGCTCTGTTGGCGTCATCGCTCGGTCGAGAACATGAGACAAGTGATCGGCCATCGACATCCGTCCGCCTGCTCGGAGTCGCCTTGGCGTGCTTCAGCATTGGCTTCAGCTGGATGCTTGTGCGTGCCGACTCTAGCCTGCAGCAAACCCGCGAACTGTTTGATTCGGCGCAGGTGCGCGGCGGGATCGAACGCTACCTGAGCTTTCTCGATACTCGTCCGCCCGGAATGAGCGCCGACCTCTGGTTCGTTGGCGCCGTCGTGGCGGCCGGCAACCGGAGCGGCGAGGAGATTCGCAACTCGGCGGCCCAGGCGGCGCTGGCGGCGGCGAAGAGGGCGACCGTCGAAGCCGAGGATCGTCAAAACGCGTTTCTGACATTGGCGATGCTTCAAGCCCCGGGCGGCGATCCTGAACCGGTTGAGAGAAGTCTAAGGTCGGCGATCGAGGCGGCCCCGAATTGGTACAAACCGCGCGCGGCGCTGGCGAGGCTCCTGCTTCAGCTTGGCCGGAGCGGGGAAGCGGCCGAGCAGGGACGTCGCGCGGCCGAATTGATGGCGGGCAAATACCCGGAGTTGGACTCTGAGTTTAAGAGTTTGACTGGAGAGTAGGCTGGCTACCGCAGCCCCTCCACCAAATAGAGGTCCGAGATGTGGCGCCCGAAGCTGTAACGGTAGGACTGTTCGTCAGCCGAGATCTGGACTGACCAAATATCGAGCACGCCGACGGTGTCAGCAGGTGCAAGGGCTTTCCAGAGAGATCTCTTGCCTGTGGCGATGTCCACCCTGTAGACGCGTTGCGGCACTTCGAGGCTGCCCAAAAAGATCGAGCGGCCATCCGCGCTCCACGCGGCGAAATTGTCCCCAGGCTCGACGCCGGGGATTTCTCGCTCCTCGCCACCCTCTATCGGGAACATCGACGGGGGGCCGTCCGCCTCCGCGGCAAGCCATTCGCCGCTCGGGGAGACCGCCTTTTGCCCAATAAAAAAGCGGTAGCCCTCCGGAGTGATCGGCCGGGGTTCGCCGCCATCGACATCTTGGATGTAACAGCGGACGCCTTGGCCTGATGCGCTTCCCGCGAAAACAAACTGGCGGCCGTCGGGCATCCAATCCATCGCCTCGTAGTTTGTAATGTCGTCATTTCTAATGCGAATCGGTTCTCCGGCGCCGGTGGGTAGCAGCACTACCTCCGGGGGAGATCCCAACGACATCGTTAGCGCCATTTTTCCGTCCGAAGACAGAGCAAACGCTTGACCATCGCCCAGCCGCACCGCCGGCTCACCGCTGGTCTTGCGCAAATATACTCCCCAGCGCCCAATCCCGCCTCCCTCGCCGAACTCCGTTATCAGAATCGTTTCGCCATCCGAGGTGATGTCGTCTACTTCCGAGGCGTCGAACCAAGAAAGGTCGCGCTCGGCCTTCTGCCCAGGCGCCAGGCAGTTGATACCGCAGCGCCAATTGACGCGGCTTACCAACGCGCGGCCGGCCCTCGGAGACATCGAGCAGCCGCAGGGCGACGGGGCCGCGGTGAACGATGCTCTCGGCCCCCGAGGGCGTCAGGGCCCGTATCGTATCGCCCGCCATCCAACCCTCGTCGTACCAGACTGCACCCCCATCGGGGGACCAGACGAGATTTAGGTTATCCCCGCTTGCGCGCGTGCCGAGAACGATCTTGCCGCCGTCCCGGTCGATCGTCGCGATCTGCCATTCGCCCCCGTATCCAAAGGGTCGTTCGGAAAGGGCGATCTGGCCGTCCCTCGGTGAAACCCGAAAACTGGAAACATGATCGGGGGTTTCGTAGAGCACCTTCCCGACCGGTAACTCGACGCGGACTCGGCGGTCAATCATGCGGGCAACACCCAACTGACCGTCCGGCGCAAAGCCCGCGAACAGCACGTCTCTCAACACTTCACGTGGGGCCCCGCCGGCCAAGGAAGCCTGCAAAAGAGTGGCGGGCACGGAAATGTCGGGGGATCCAAAAGAAGCAAGCAGATTTCGGGGCGGCCGCAACGCTAGAACCATCTCGCCGGTTTTCGAGATCGCCATGATGTCCACATCTTGGATGTTCAGGGAGCGCGACTCTGGGCTTCCCGGGCGTTTCGTAAAGAGTTCCCGGCGGCCACCCTCCCACGCCGCGCTATAGACGATAGTATTGCCGTCGGGAGCGAACCGGGCTGAGGTGACCGTCCCAGGGCGGAACGTAAGCCGCGTGAAAGTTGGAAACGTTGGCTCTTCGCTGGTAAAGTTCGTGCCTGCCACGAAGGCGGCCGCCAGCACGACTAGCGCAGCAAGTGCGGCAAGAAATACGGCTGTCGGGCGCTTTAGTTTCGAGGCCGGGCCTGGCGCCGGTTGCGCTTGACCAACGGCGGCTTTGAGCACTGCCGACTGGCCCGACTCGATCCTCTTGCTCTGCGCTGAAAGGTCAACCAGCACTTCGCCGGCGCTCTGGTAGCGTTTGTCGGCGGCCTTCGCCAAGCACTTGTTGACGATCCACTCGACCTCCATCGGAACCCCGGTTCGCAGAGCGGTAATCGGCTCGGGCTCCTCATTGAGGATGGAGTACATGATCGCCTGGCCATAGTCGCCCTGGAACGGCTGCTGTCCAGTGACCATTTCGTAAAGCACGACCCCAAGCGCCCATAGGTCGGTGCGGTGATCGGCGCCCGAACCTTGGGTCTGCTCCGGGGACATATACGACGTGGTCCCGAGGGTCTCATCGGTGCGAGTGAGCCGCGACGCGTCGGCCAGCTGCGCCAGCCCGAAGTCCATCACCGTGACGTGACCGTCGTCGCCGACGATGACGTTCTCAGGCTTGACGTCGCGATGGACGACGCCTCGCTTGTGGGCGGCTTCGAGACCAGTCGCGATCTGCTGCCCGATTCGAAGCGCTTCTTCGAGCTTCAGCGGACCGCGAGCAATCTTCTGGTCGAGCGATTAGCCCTCGACGAGCGCCATCGCGATGAAGGTCTTCCCATCGGCTTCGTCGATTTCGTAGACGGTGCAAACGTTCGAGTGGTCGAGCGCGGCGGCGGCCTTGGCTTCGCGGGCGAATCGTTTGCGGACGTCCTCGTTGCCGAGTAGGTGTGGCGAGAGGAACTTCAGCGCGACGGTTCGCTCGAGCTTGGAGTCCTCCGCCTTGTAGACGACGCCCATGCCGCCCTCGCCAAGCTTTTCGAGGATCGTGTAGCGGCTAATCGTTTGCCCAATCAAGACAAGTCAATTCTACATCGACGCGGCGCACGGCCGGGGCTAAGCCCAATACTTTTGACTTAGGCGTCGAGACCGCGACCCGGAGCCGCGACCGTGAGGGAGTGGTTGCTTGACGAATTGGAAATTGCTCGCATTCTCCAACAACCGCTCCCTCCCGGTCGCGGCTCCGAGTCCAACCCCCAGCTGGAGTACGTTAAGTAAACAGTGAGGGTGAGCGCACCAATGAGTAGTTTCGGCTGCGGCCTCTCCCCCGACTGTGCTGTAATACACCCGCGGAGGGTCCTTTTGCCATGACGCGAACAATCGTTTCCATCCTTTTCATCATGTTGCTGGCCGCCGGCTGGATGCTCAGCCTCGACGCGCCCTTGCGCGCCGCCGCCGCGAGTATGCTCAGCGGCCAAGGCGACTTGCAGTTCAAGGTGCTCTACACCTCGAGCCATTTGCCTTCCGATGCCCAGTCGGTTCTCGAAAAGGCTCATGGCGGATTCGCCATCGACCGCCGGTCAGGCAAGGGCCAGACCTACTTCGCCCTCCCCGGCGCGGGAATCATCGAGATTAGCTCGGACTTGAAGAGCACGAAAATGGTGCCGACCGCGGCCGCGATGAAGGGCGAGAACATGCACAATGCGACGATCTGGTACGCCTCCGACGGTACGCCGTTCCTGACCTTCCCCGGCAACGGCGCGGCGAAGGTCTTTACGACGACGCTCGACGGTAAGCTCGTCCACACGCTCGACGCGCCCGACGGCACGAAGGACCTCGGCCACCCCACCGCGACGGACTACTTCGCCGGCAAGGGCAACTTCGTCCCCACCGACACCGAGCAACTCGACGGCATGATCTACGTCTCGACCGGCTACTCGCAGCTCGACTTCGTGCTGACCGCCAAGATCTTCAGCACAAACCCTTTCAAGGCCGAGTGGCACGACCTGGCCTTCGGAGGCAAGGGCCCGGCCCCAGGACAATTCGGCACCGGACATGGCATCACGATTCCGATGGGGACCAGGCGGATCGACATCGCCGACCGCTCGAATGCTGAGATCGACCGGTTTACCCGCCACGGCCAGTACCTCGAGACGCTACGCACGCCGCTGGGCTCGTTTCCATGTGATGTCGACTACCTCGACGACTACGCCATCGTCGGCGCGCTGCATGGGGCCGACCGTAAGAAGGGCGCCCCGATCTTCATTTATAAGAACGACAAGCTCGTCTCGACGGTGATGATCAAGTCCGAGCTCGGGCTCGAGAACTTCCAGCACATCCACAATGCGGTGATGCATAAGATGGGCGGAAAGTATTACTTGATTGCGCAGGCCTGGAATCCGGGCGACTTCGCGATTCTCGAGCAGGTTGTGAATTAGGCAAACTCGGCGTCGGCGCGCTGCACATTTCGCGCAATTTCACGTTACGATTTGGGGCTAAAGGCATATTCATCAAGAACTTGCCCCGGTCTGACTCGTTTCTTGAAATTGGGTTCGTTTTGCGTTTCGTACTATTTTCGGTGCGCTTATGTTGTGAGTACTAGGACTAGGACTCGACAATTGCTCGGCGGTCGTTGCGGACCGACATCATGGCTCCCTGTAGCCAGGTTAACATGCGGTGCGGATGGAGCTTTTAAGCCTGGCGCCGGAGGCGGAGGGGCCGGAGGCGATCTTGGAGCCTATCTTACGTGCCGGACGTCATCCAGCTTCACGCGGCGGACCTAACTGCCCGTCCCAGTGTCGTCCAGTTTACCTTGAAGACCCTCGCCGATCGGCGCACGGCGTTCAGGGTACGACCATTTCATCACCTATGGTAGGCTCCGATGTCCGGCGCAGTGACCCGGTGTCATGGCGAAAAGAGAATCTATAACCGGCGAGATCGCGCCGGTAGAGGTTGTCGAGCAGCGCATCTTCCTCATCAGGGGGCAAAGAGTGATGCTCGATTCTCATCTTGCCGAGCTCTATGGCGAGAGCACGACCCGCCTGAACCAGCAGGTTCAACGCAACATCGACCGGTTTCCCGCAGATTTTGCCTTCCAGCTCACAGACGAAGAATTCGAATCTTTGATGTTGCAAATTGCAACATCAAAGACTGGCCGCGGCGGTCGCCGCAAATTGCCATGGGTGTTCACCGAGCACGGGATTCTGATGCTCTCGAGGCGCTGGCGTAGGGTCAGTCCCATGGCCGCGATCGCCTCGTCGTCGGCTTCGATGTCGGGGATGTCATCCGGCGGCGGGGCCGGCGGCCGGTTGAGGATGACGCCCGCCACCCAGGAGCCGCGCACGATCGGGCTGGTCCTGAGCGGAGTGGAGGTCATCGTCATGACGGCCGCGGTGGTGATCACGCCGCCCTGTCGCCGGGTCTCGAGCTTGCGCCGGGTGTACTCGGCTTGGGCCAGCCTATAGCGCCCCATCTCCTTGCGGTCGGCGAAGGCGTTGGCGTCGTCGTACCAGAGTTGGAGCGTATCGTTACGGTAGCTGTAGTCCGAGTCGACCAGCTCGAGCACCGAGCGGTCCTCCAAGACGATGGTTTCGAACAGTAGCAGCGGCTCGATCATCATCAAAGCCCCGAGTTTCCAGTGCTCGTCGCCGATCTTTGCGTAGAAGGTCGGGAAGCGGTCAAGGTCGGGCGTGGCGGTCGTCAGCTGATCGAGTCGCAACCACTGGCGGGCGAAATTTGTCGAAAGCGCCTTCGAGCGGGGATCGCGGAGCATCCGGCTGACTTGGGCTCGGAGCACCGCCTGTTTGGTGAGCTCATCGTCGCGGGCCAGATCGAGCAACGCCTTGTCGGGGATGGCGCTCCACAGGAAGAATGAAAGGCGAGTGGCGAGCTCGGTTCCGGTCAGGGGTTCGACGGCGCCCTTGGTCGACGGCTTGCGTTCGATCAAGTAGAGGAAGCGTGGGGAGGCGAGCGCGGCCGCGACAACGGCCTTCATCGAAGTTTCGAAGGATCGGGTCTTGCGGTAGTGATTCGGGCGGCTGGAGCTGTCCCTTGGGGGGCATGACTCCGTCTGTTAGGACTCGAATGATGCGCCGCGTCAGCTCGGTGTTGCGGAAGTCGACCGTATCGAGCCGTATCTTGCCACTAGCGAGGGTTTCGCCGTGACACCGGACGCAGTAGGTTTCGAAGGCTTCTTGGATGCCTTGCTCGGACGCGCTTGCAGGGCTGAGGAGCCCCGCGAGGGTAAGAGCGTATATCGCTGCGCGCACTGGGGCCATTATTGGCGTCCGGCACGATGAGGTCAAGCTGTAACCGAGTTGCCGGCTCAGGACCGCTTGCTCAGGGGCCGTGAAAAAATCCCTAGGGGAGGGCGAAAGACGGGCGAGGCATGCCTCGCCCCTACGGACGATCGTTTGCTTTCAACGACGTAGGGGCTTGGCATGCCAAGCCCGCCTTGCCGGAATCGGATTGCCGACATTTTTTCACGGCCCCTCACGCGCGCGACACGGCAAGACGCTGGACGAGGGCGCCGTATACTGTGCCGCGCGCGTGAGCGTGAGCAAGCGGTTCTGAGCCGGCACTTTAGAAGCACGCATACGCCCCGTCGATCACCATCGAGTCGCCTGAATGATAGGCGCTGGCGTCGCTGGCTAGGTAAACCGCGATCCCGCCGAAGTCGTCGCCGACGCCCCAGCGCCTTTGTGGAACGCGCCGCAAGACGGCGTTTACGAATTTCTCATTCGAAAAGGCGCGCGCGGTCATGGCCGTCTCGATCCAGCCCGGGAGGATGGCGTTGGCCCGGATCCCGTGGCGGGCGTGCTCGACGGCGAGTCCGCGAACCATGGCGTTGACACCGGCTTTGGTCGAGGCGTAGTGCTCCGAGCGCGGGGCGCCGAAGATCGCCGACGAACTACTCGTCACGACCAGAGAGCCGCCTTCGCCGCATTCGACCATGTGCTTGATGGCGGCCTGGAAGGTGAAGAAGACGCCCTCCATGTTGACGGCGAAGATGTCGCGCCACTCGTCGGTCGACATTTCGAGGAAGGGCGTGCCGCGTGAGCCGATGCCGGCGTTGGCGAAGCAGGAGTCTACTTTGCCGAGCTCTTCGACGGTCTTTGCGAACGAGGCGTCAACTTGCGCCTTGTCGCTGACGTCGCATTGTAGGGCGATGACCTTGCCGCCGTGTGCGGCGACTTGTTCACGGGCGGCTTGATTCTTGGCGGTGTTGGTTCCCCAGATGGCGATGTCGGCGCCGGCTTGGGCGAGGGCGTTTGCGAAACCAAGGCCGATGCCGGAGTTTCCGCCGGTGACCAGGGCGACTTTTCCGCTGAGGTCGAAAGGCCGGTAGGGCATGAGGGTGTAGAGTTTAGCGCAATTGCGAGGCGGCTAACTCGTGGGACGAACGCTCCGAATGAGCCCCGAGCGCGAGCGAGGGGTGCGGCGCCGGTGGGGTCGTCAAATGCTGCACCCACTCACTGGCGTTCGGGGCTCATTGTTTTCGGCGCCCCGCGGAAGGCTAGCGGCTCGCGCCACGTCTCGCTACTATGTGCTGATGCTGCGCCGGCCATTCTTCCTCGTCCGGGCTATAACGTCTTTTCGGTCGACCAAGACATTGCGTTGGGCAAGGAGGCCGCTGCCGAAATCCGGCAGCAGGTCGATGTCGTCAAAGACGTGAAGAGCCTCGAGAAGTTGGTCGAGCAACAGCAGCGCGATCGCCGCGATGGCGACAGCGCTTGACAATTACCGACCCCCGACATATATTAACAATATGGTTAACCGTCGAGAAGGTTCGCTCGACGCCGTCTTCGGCGCGCTGGCGGACCCGATTCGCCGGGGGATACTCGAGCAGCTCTCCCAGCACGAAGCGACGGTCGGAGAACTTGCGAAGCCTTACCGAGTATCCGCGCCGGCGATCTCGCGGCATTTGCGCGTCCTCGAGAGGGCCGGGCTGATTGAGCGCCACAAGAACGGCCGCAACCATCGCTGCCGCCTACAAGCTCGCCCGATGGACGAGGCCGCCACTTGGATCGCCAAACATCGCGCCTTCTGGGAACAGCAGTTCGACAGTTTGCAGAACTACCTAGATTCGGCCGCACAAACCGGCAACGAGGAGAATACTTGATATGGCATCATTCGCAGCCGCCGCGGGAGTCTCACTCTCGATCACTCGCACGATCGCCGCCCCGCGCGAGCGGGTGTTCGAAGCGTGGAGCCAGCCCCAACACCTCAAGCTTTGGTTCGGTCCCAGCGATGAGTACGAGACCGAAGCCGAAGTCGATCTGCGGGTCGGTGGCCAATACAAGTTACAGATGAAGCACTCCTCCGGGGTCAGTCATACGGTTTTCGGGGAATACGTGGCGGTCGAGGTCCCCGAAAAGCTCGTCTATACGTGGAGTTGGGAGAGCGGGATGGCCACCGATACGTTGGTTACGGTCGAATTCCGGGAAGTCGGGGGTGCGACCGAGGTCGAGCTGACGCACGAGCGCTTGCCCAGCGAGGAAGTCCGCGCCGAGCACGACAAAGGCTGGATCGGATGCATGAGCAGGCTTGGCGGGCTCTTCGGGTCCGCTGAAGGGGCTGGTGAGCCTTGCGGACTGAGCGCCCCGGAGCCGCGCGCGTAAGCAAGCGGTTGCCCGAGTCACCGACGATAGTAGGGTCACCACCCAACCGCTTGCTTAGGGGCCGTGAAGAAAACCTATTGTCGCGTCGGCGCGCGGGAGCGCCAAGCGCACGCCAAGCTCAGCGCTCCCAAACGCCGCCCCTGCCGAAACCGCAACTTCTGCGCCTCGACTCCTGATTGGCCGCCCAAGCGGCCCGGAAACGGTCGTTTCGGGCCGTTTCCCGGCCCTTTTCGCCCCCCCAACCGCCGCTACGCCGCCGCTTGCGCCGCCAGCCCGCACTCCGGCCCACGACGCCAGACCAGCCGGATCCAAGCCGCAATGTTGTACGCCAAAACCCCCCACAAAAGCTCCGATCGCGCCTTTCGCAGCCCTCGTACTCGAAACTTGCGCACCCCCAATCGCTCTTTCAACCAGGCGTTCGGAAACTCCGCCGTCTCGGACCGCTTGCGATACGCCGCCCGCCCACGCTCGCTCTCCATCCAGCGCCGATGTTTCGCCATCACCGCGTTCTCTTCGCTGCGGCTCAACGTTCGATGACCGCTCTTGGGGCAGCACTTGTGCCGCTGTGCGCATTCGCGACAATCAGATGCTTTTGCCTGATACTGCCGATATTTGCGCTTCCGCTTCAGCGACGATCGCTGATACGTCAAGGTCCGCTGGGCCGGACACAGAAACGTGTCCGTCGCCTCGTCGTAGATGAAAAACTTCGGCGCGTAGCGCGGCCCAATTCCCGCCGCCTTCAACGCCGCCTTCGAGCCCTTGTCCGGCGCCGGCGTCGCGTATTCGATTTCAGCGGCTGCCAGCGCCTCGATGTTGGCCTGGTTGGCGTAGCCCCCGTCCGCTAACACTTGCTTCGGGGTTCGCTCGAAGCGCCCTTCCACATCGTCCAGCGTCGGGGTCAGCTGGCCCGCATCGGAGGCGTTGTTGGTCAACTCCACGCCGACCACGATCTTCTCTTTGGCGTCGGTCGCCAGCTGCGCGTTGTAGCCGAGTCCCCAACCGCCGTTGGATTCGTGTTGCGGGCGCGCTTCCGGCTCGCTCTCGCTCACCCGCGCCTGGCGTCGTTGCTCTTCGTCGCGCTTGCCCGCTTCGACCTTGGGCAGTTCCTCCAGCGCCTGCTCCATCCGCTCGACTCGCTCCCGCAAGGTCCGCTTACGCGCCGCCTGACGCCGCCGATTCGAACCCTCGTCGTCGGCTTCTTCCGAGAGTTGACGCACCGCTTCGCGCGCTTGTTCGAGATGCCGCTCGAGCGTCGGACGCCTGCGTTGCGACCCGCCCGAGGCTTGCGCCCGGATCCGCGTGCCGTCGACGGCCACCTGCTCGAGATCCACCAGCCCCTCTTGACTCAGCTGCGCCAATACCTGTGTCAACAAGTTCTCGAGAGCTTTTGAGTGGAATACCCGAAAATCCGAAAGAGTGTGATGATTGACGACCGCCATGCCGCACAACCACTCCAACTCCGGCCGATAGCGGCTTTGACGCGCGATCTCACGCGCCGAGCTCATCCTTTCCGAATACGCCCAGATCCAGATCGCGACCAGCAACCGCGGATCCCATGCCGGCCGCCCGGCGGACTCCTTGCGGGTTTCCAGATGAGCAGCGAAGCCGGACAGGTCGAGCATGCCGCTCAGCTCCCAGATGGCGCGCACCAGATGGTCGGCCGGCACGAGCCGTTCGACGTCGATCGCGGCATAGGTGAATTGGTCGCGATTGGGCTGTCGCAGCTGCAGTTGGTCAACGGGCACGGCTTGGCGCGGCTTGGCGGGGCGTTGCTCGAGCTCGACTAAGACCTGTTGTTCGCCCATATAATAAGGGCGTTGGACGCCGCCGCCAAGTTATCCGAACATTCGTTTGCCCTCATGTTTTATCCCATTTTGATCCACTCGCGCCATTCCGAACCGCCCCAGGGGAGCTTCGGCGGCCACGACGGGTTTATTTCACAGCCCCTTACGCGCGCGGCTCCGGGGCCGGGAAGCCCGTAGGCGTGTTTCCGACCGCGTTCCCGGCGGTTTCTCCGAGGGGTTGGGGCTGGAACTATCTGATACGATGAACTTAAGGAGATTTTCTCCTTCCTAGCATGCTAAATGAGTCCGAAGCGTCCACGCTGTCAGAGGCGGCAGTGGAAGAGCAGGAGTTGAGTACTGAACCCGAAGAAGCCGCCGAAGCCCCGCATGACGAGCTGGCGGAGTTGCAGGCCGCTCTGGAAAAAGCGACGCAAGAGAAGCAGGAGCTGCTCGATCAATACCAGCGGGCGCAAGCCGAGTTCGACAACACTCGCAAGCGGCTGCTCAAGGAGCAGGACGACATCCGCAAGTACGCTGCGATGAGCACGATCGAGGCGCTGCTGCCGATTGCCGACGACTTCGAACGCGCGCTCGACGTTGACGGGATCGACCCGGAATTGCGCAAGGGGCTCGATCTGATTCGCTCCCGAATCTTGGACGCGTTCGGGCGTTCGGGTTTGGAGCCGATCGATGAAACCGGCAAGTTCAATCCGCATCTTCACGAGGCGGTCGACAGCGGCCCGGCGGAAAGCGACGAAGATGATCAGAAGATCCTCGAGGTCTACCGTCGAGGCTACCGGTTTCGCGACCGAGTACTGCGGGCCTCCATGGTGAAGGTCGCGGTGAAACAGTAGAGGCGCTGGAGAACTAGACGCACTGTGGCGCAGAAGCGGGACTACTACGAGATTTTGGGCATCGATCGCTCGGCGTCGGGCGGGGTGATCAAGAGCGCCTACCGCAAGCTCGCGATGAAGTATCATCCGGATCGCAATCCGGGCGACAGGCAGGCGGAGGATCACTTCAAGGAGGCCGCCGAGGCTTACTCGATTCTCAGCGATCAGGAAAAACGCGACGTCTACGACCGCCACGGTCACGGCGGCCTTGGCGGGCTCGGCCAGGGCGGCTTCAACCCGGCCGATTTCTCCGACTTCTCCGACATTTTTGGCGACTTCTTCGGCTTCGGCGACCTTTTCGGACGCCAACGGAAAGGGCCGCGCCGGGGGCCGGACCTGCAATACGAGCTCGAGATCGAGTTTGAAGACGCGGCGTTCGGCATGAGCACCGACATCAAGTTCCCGCGAACCGAGACTTGCAAGCCATGCAATGGCGCCGGCGCCGCGGTGGGATCGCGGCCCAGGACCTGCCCTACTTGTGGCGGCCGCGGCCAGGTTTACTACCAGCAAGGGTTCTTCTCAGTTGGACGAACCTGTTCGGCGTGCTCGGAATCCGGGCAAATCATTGACAGCCCCTGCCCAGAATGTCGTGGGACCGGCCAGTCGAGAACGGAGCGAAAGCTCAAGATCAATATTCCCGCTGGTGTGGACACCGGCACGAGGCTTCGGTTAACCGGTGAAGGCGAAGCCGGGGCGAAGGGCGGTCCTCCAGGCGACCTTTACGTCTTGCTCCGTGTCAAAGACCATGAACTGTTCGAGCGCGACGCTTCCGACCTCCATTGCGAAGTTCCAGTCAATGTCGCCCAGGCGGCTCTCGGCGCTGAGATCACCGTTCCGACCCTAGAAGGCGAAACAACCGTTCGTTTAGACGCTGGGACCCAGAGCGGCTCGCATGTAAAACTGCGCGCAAGGGGCGTCCCTCATGTCAACAACGGCCGGCGAGGAGATTTGATTGTTCATTTCCGTGTAGTCGTTCCAGAAAAGCTCTCTCGCGAGCAGCGCGAAATCTTCGAGAATTTGCTCGAAGCGCTGCCTATCGACAACGAGCCTTCCGAGAAGGGTTTTCTTGGGAAAGTGAAGGATTACTTCAGCTGAGCGTCGGCGAATCGACCCGCTGGCGTGTAACATGAAACGTATCTCCGTGCGATGAAGCACTTTCTAGGATGGGTCGAGCCCAATAGCGCTGAAGCGGAACTCGCGAAGAGCCTGGACCCCAATCGCTTCCCCCGGCACATCGCGATCATCATGGATGGCAATGGGCGTTGGGCGAACCAACGAGGTCTGCCCAGAGTCGCGGGCCATCGCCATGGCGTCGAGGCGGTTCGCGAGATCGTCGAAGCTTGCGCCCGGCTTGAGCTCGAGGCGCTGACGATCTACGCATTCTCGGTCGAAAACTGGAAGCGGCCCGAGACAGAGATTCAGACCCTTTGGAGCCTGCTGCGCACCTACCTAAAGCGTGAGCTGCCCAGGCTGACCGAGCAGGGCGTTCAGCTGCGAGTGATTGGACGAGCTCAAGACCTACCGGCCGACGTTCAGCGAGACCTCGCCGATGCCGCCGAAGCTACCAGCTCCAATCGAGGCTTACGGCTGAATGTAGCGCTCAACTACGGCGGCCGGACGGAGATTGTCGACGCGGCCAATAGCCTGATCGAACGAGCTCGCCGCGAAGGCCCCGGTTTTCGGGTCGATGAGCACATCTTCGAGGAGCATCTCTATACCGCCGGCCTACCCTCCCTTGACCTTCTGATTCGCACTTCGGGCGAATTTCGGGTCAGCAACTTCTTGCTCTGGCAAATCGCTTATACCGAAATTTGGGTCAGTGAGAAGTTTTGGCCCGAATTTCGCACCGCCGACTTGCTAACCGCCATCGGCGATTACCAAAAGCGAGATCGACGTTTTGGCGGTCTTTCTCAGCCCGCCGCCGAGCCGGAACTGGTTGGGGGATAGCGTCTGGTCCGATGAGGCGTGTTGCATGAAGCGGGTCTTGACCGCTCTGCTCCTGATTCCCGTCGTTGTTGGCCTGATCTTCTACGCTCCTCCGCTTGCAACGCGAATTGCGCTGGCGTTTGTAGGACTGGCGTGTCTAAAGGAAGCGCTCGCGCTGGCCGGGTCAACGCTCGGCCTGCCGGCCTATGCGGCGGGGGTTTTGCTGGTGCTGCTGCCAACGCTGCCTGAACCCGCCTTTCTGGCAGCCCTAACGCTAGCCCTGATGCTGCTGGCGATGAGGGCGCCCCAACCGCTAGCCGCGGCGGCGTCAACCATTTGGGCGGTGCTCTACACCTGCGGGCCGATGGCGGCCGCGCGCGAGCTGCATTCGCTCAGCCCGCATTGGCTGTTTGCGCCGCTGATCGTGAACTGGGCTGGGGACATTGCGGCGTTCTACTGTGGCCGCGCCTTCGGGCGGCGCAAACTTGCCCCGAAGATCAGCCCCGGCAAGACCTGGGAGGGGGCGGTCGCTTCACTTGTCGCCGGGACCGCGGTTGGGGCTGGCTACCTGGTTTACTTCAACGTCAGCGGGGTGACGCCCGTGTTTGCGATCGGGTTGGGTGTCGTTGCGAATGTTACCGGTCAAGCGGGCGACCTAGCCGAATCCGCTCTCAAGCGCGGCGCCGGCGTCAAGGACAGCGGAAGTTTGCTGCCCGGCCACGGCGGGATGCTTGATCGCATGGACGGTTCGCTGTTCTCATTTGTGGCCGTTTATTTGTATCTGTTTGTGGGCTCGTTTTAATACGAGCGTAGGACCGCTAGCTTAGGGACTCTCTCGAAATGGGGCCCTTGTCGACCATACCCTTACGGGCACGAGCCGGAACCAAGAAGGACGCTAGAGGCGCTTTTCGGAGCCGCCTGCGTAAGGGGCCGTGAAGAAAACCTATTGTCGCGTCGGCGCGCGGGAGCGCCAAGCGCACGCCAAGCTCAGCGCTGCCGAACGCCGCCCCTGCCGAAACCGCAACTTCTGCGCCTCGACTCCTGATTGACCGCCTGAGCGGCCCGGAAACGGTCGTTTCGGGCCGTTTCCCGGCCCTTTTCGCCCCCCCAACCGCCGCTACGCCGCCGCTTGCGCCGCCAGCCCGCACTCGGGCCCACGACGCCAGACCAGCCGGATCCAAGCCGCAATGTTGTACGCCAAAACCCCCCACAAAAGCTCCGATCGCGCCTTCCGCAGCCCTCGTACTCGAAACTTGCGCACCCCCAATCGCTCTTTCAACCAGGCGTTCGGAAACTCCGCCGTCTCGGACCGCTTGCGATACGCCGCCCGCCCACGCTCGCTCTCCATCCAGCGCCGATGTTTCGCCATCACCGCGTTCTCTTCGCTGCGGCTCAACGTTCGATGACCGCTCTTGGGGCAGCACTTGTGTCGCTGTGCGCATTCGCGACAATCAGATGCTTTTGCCTGATACTGCCGATATTTGCGCTTCCGCTTCAGCGACGATCGCTGATACGTCAAGGTCCGCTGGGCCGGACACAGAAACGTGTCCGTCGCCTCGTCGTAGATGAAAAACTTCGGCGCGTAGCGCGGCCCAATTCCCGCCGCTTTCAACGCCGCCTTCGAGCCCTTGTCCGGCGCCGGCGCCGGCGTCGCGTATTCGATTTCAGCGGCTGCCAGCGCCTCGATGTTGGCCTGGTTGGCGTAGCCCCCGTCCGCTAACACTTGCTTCGGGGTTCGCTCGAAGCGCCCTTCCACATCGTCCAGCGTCGGGGTCAGCTGGCCCGCATCGGAGGCGTTGTTGGTCAACTCCACGCCGACCACGATCTTCTCTTTGGCGTCGGTCGCCAGCTGCGCGTTGTAGCCGAGTCCCCAACCGCCGTTGGATTCGTGTTGCGGGCGCGCTTCCGGCTCGCTCCCGCAAGGTCCGCTTACGCGCCGCCTGACGCCGCCGATTCGAACCCTCGTCGTCGGCTTCTTCCGAGAGTTGACGCACCGCTTCGCGCGCTTGTTCGAGATGCCGCTCGAGCGTCGGACGCCTGCGTTGCGACCCGCCCGAGGCTTGCGCCCGGATCCGCGTGCCGTCGACGGCCACCTGCTCGAGATCCACCAGCCCCTCTTGACTCAGCAGCGCCAATACCTGTGTCAACAAGTTCTCGAGAGCTTTTGAGTGGAATACCCGAAAATCCGAAAGAGTGTGATGATTGACGACCGCCATGCCGCACAACCACTCCAACTCCGGCCGATAGCGGCTTTGACGCGCGATCTCACGCGCCGAGCTCATCCTTTCCGAATACGCCCAGATCCAGATCGCGACCAGCAACCGCGGATCCCATGCCGGCCGCCCGGCGGACTCCTTGCGGGTTTCCAGATGAGCAGCGAAGCCGGACAGGTCGAGCATGCCGCTCAGCTCCCAGATGGCGCGCACCAGATGGTCGGCCGGCACGAGCCGTTCGACGTCGATCGCGGCATAGGTGAATTGGTCGCGATTGGGCTGTCGCAGCTGCAGTTGGTCAACGGGCACGGCTTGGCGCGGCTTGGCGGGGCGTTGCTCGAGCTCGACTAAGACCTGTTGTTCGCCCATATAATAAGGGCGTTGGACGCCGCCGCCAAGTTATCCGAACATTCGTTTGCCCTCATGTTTTATCCCATTTTGATCCACTCGCGCCATTCCGAACCGCCCCAGGGGAGCTTCGGCGGCCACGACGGGTTTATTTCACAGCCCCTTACGCAGGCGGTTGCTTGAGAAACACCCCGCTAACGCAGGGTGTTCCGAATTTCCTGCCGGATTTGTGCACGTGGAACGCCTCTGCCGTCATCCACGTGCCCCGCCGGTAAGGGTGGGGTCTGCCAACGCCACCGCCGCGTGTGTCTTGCTTTTCGCAGATGCTCCACAATATGGTCATGCCGATCAATCGACGTGAATGGATTCAGAGGACGGCGGCGCTGGGCGCGACTGGCGCCCTCCCGTCGGCAGGCAAGGCGGTAGATTTCGCTGAGCCCGTCCCTGAAGCCAAGGGCCTCACCGCCTATGTCAACGACTCGCAGGCCTTGTTTCGCTGGAACAACATGCCGCTGTGCGTCTACCGGGCGCACCCGTCTCAGAAGCGGCCGTACTTCCACCCGCTTGCTGGGCCGCTGTCCGGGCTCCCGCTCACGGCGGAGTCGGCGTTGCCTTATCCCCACCACCGTGGGGTTTGGCTAGGGCTTGATCCTTTGAACGGCGGTAACTACTGGGGCGACGGGGAGCTTAGCCGGGGGCATATCCGATCGAGCGGGCCGGTCTTGGTTACCTCAGACGCCCGGTCGGCTGTCATCTCCGCTAGCTGCGAGTGGTCTCGCGAGGGGGCGGGCTCGCCCTTCAGTGACCAGCGCAGGTTCACCATCGTCGCCGCCCGTGACGATCTTTGGTACATCGACGCCGATATCACGATGACCGCCGGAGAGGATGTCGAGGTCCAACAGGCCAAGCACTCCCTTTTCGCCATTCGGGTTGCCTCGGATATTTCGCCAACCTACGGCGGCGTCCTGGAGAATTCCCACGGCGGGCAGGGCGCCGAGGGGACCTATGGCAAGACCGCCGACTGGTGCGGGTACCACGGCAAGCGCCGCCGGACCCCGTCGCTCGTCGAAGGCTTGGCGGTCATGGAGCATCCGGAAAACCCCTGGGCGCCGTGCCCGTGGTTTACGCGCGACTATGGACACCTGTCACCGTCGCCGTTCAATTTTCTCGACCAGCCGTGGCGAATCGAAAAAGGGCAGTCGATTCGGATGCGATATCGGATTGTCGCCCATGCCGGGAGTCCGGCCGAAGCTGGGCTGAGCGCCGTATTTGACGACTGGCGGAACGGCTGACCGTTTATTCTCTCGGACGACGGGTAGCGGTGATACGCTAACGGGTCATGCCTTTCGCGCTCGTCAGCGAACGGATCCTGCACTATCGCTTGGACGGCGCCCAATCCGGGACGGCGCTGGTGTTCTCGAATTCACTCGGAAGCGACCTACGCATTTGGGACGGCGTGGTCGACCGCTTGCCGCCGGATTTACGGATCGTGCGCTATGACCAGCGCGGGCACGGGCTATCTGATGCTCCGATCAGGCCCTATACGGTCGAGGAGCTTGGCGACGATCTGGCTCGCCTACTCGATCAGCTGGGTGTGGCGCAGGCCGTTGTGTGCGGCCTGTCGGTGGGGGGGATGATCGCCCAATCGATCGCGGCCGCCCGCCCGGATCTAGTCAAGGCGCTCATCTTGTGCGACACGGCTCATAAGATTGGCACGCGGGAGTCTTGGCAAGCGCGCATCGACCAGGTTTCGAAGATCGGCCTGGAGCCGCTGGGCGATGAGATCCTGGACCGCTGGTTTAGCCCGGGGTATTTTGAAGGACACGTGGCTGAGTACCGCGGTTGGCAGACGATGCTCCTGCGGACCAAGCGCGAGGGCTACATCGCTACTTGCGCTGCGCTTCGAGACGCGGATCTGACCGAGCAAACGAGCGAGTTGCGCGTCCCGACCCTGTGTCTGTGCGGGGCCGATGATCAGGGCACGACGCCCGATCTGATGCGCGAGCTGACGGCGCTGATCCCGGGGGCGAGGCTCGAGATCATCGACCAGGCCGGCCACCTGCCTTGCCTGGAGCAGCCGGAAGCGATGGCCGGGCGCATCAGCAATTTCATCGAGGAGAACCGCCTTGTCTGAGGATCGCTACAAGACCGGCATGGAAGTCCGCCGGGCCGTTTTGGGCGACGCCCACGTCGATCGCGCCGAGGCGAACAAGACAGAATTCGATGAGGACTTTCAGCGCTTCATCACCGAAGGGGCTTGGGGCTCGGTGTGGTCGCGTCCGGGGCTTGATCGGCGAACGCGCAGCTTGCTCACGATTACCTTGCTTGCCGCTCTCGGCCACGAGAAAGAGCTTGCGATGCATGTCCGCGCTGTGCGCAACACAGGCGTGAGCCCCGACGAGATCAAGGAAGCCCTGATGCACGTGGCGGTCTACGCCGGCGTTCCGGCGGCGAACCGAGCGTTCGCGGTTGCCAAGGCGACCCTGGCCGAGCTAGAAAACGAATGAAGTACACAGCACGGGATTGGCGCAGCCATCCGCCCTACCTCCACGAGCCCTACAAATCGACAGTCCTGCGAGCGCCGAAGCAGCGGCTGATTCCCTTGGAACAGTCGCTATCCGAGCTCACCGGCCCGGTCTACGGCCACGAATCGGTTGGCCCGCTCGACAATGATCTCAGCAAGAACGCGGCCGTCAATGGCGACCCTCAAGGTGAGCGAATCATCGTCGCGGGTCGCGTTCTCGACGATGGCGGGCGCCCCATCCCAGACACCTTGATCGAGATCTGGCAAGCCAACGCCGCGGGTCGCTACATCCACAAAGTCGACCAGCACGGCGCCCCTCTTGATCCCAATTTTCTTGGGGCCGGCCGCTGTGTCACTGACAGTGAGGGGCGGTATCGATTTACGACCATCAAGCCCGGCGCCTACCCTTGGCGCAATCACGAAAAAGCCTGGCGGCCGGCGCACATCCATTTTTCACTTTTTGGGACGAGCTTTTTGACGCGGCTCGTGACGCAAATGTATTTCCCAGGCGACCCGTTGCTGCCGCTCGATCCGATCTACAATTGCACGCCTGACGAGAAGGCCCGTGAGCGGCTGGTCTCGAAGTTCTCGCTCGACCTCACCGAGCCGGAATGGGCACTCGGTTACGAGTTCGACTTTGTCCTGCGGGGCCCGCAAGCGACGCCGAGGGAGAGCTGATGCAGACGCCGTCGCAAACTGTGGGCCCGTTTTTCTCCTATGCGCTGACGCCTGAAACCTACGGGCGCGAGGGAATCGCCGGCAACGTGCTGGTGACCGACGAGACGCTCGGCGAGCGGATTGTGATCGAGGGGAGGCTAATCGACGGGGCGGGGGAGCCGGTCCCAGACGGGTTGATCGAGATCTGGCAGGCCAACGCCGCCGGGCGCTACGACCATCCAGCCGACGACCGTGACGACGTGCCGCTTGATCCGAACTTTGAAGGGTTCGGCCGCTGTGGAACGGACGAGACGGGTATGTATCGTTTCGAGACGATCATGCCTGGGCCAGTGATGTCCCAGGCGCCACATGCGAGCCTGATCGTCTTCGCGCGCGGCATGCTCGTGCACGCTTACACCCGGATTTACTTCAGCGATGAGTCCGACCCGGTGCTTGATAGCGTGCCTGCTGATCGCCGCGGGACCTTGATCGCGAAACGCGAGGACACGCCCGGCGGTGACGTGTGCCGATTCGACATCCGCTTGCAAGGCGAAGGCGAAACCGTATTCTTCGACGCGTGAGCCCCGAACGCGAGTGAGCCGAGCCACCGGCGGGGCCGGACTGAACGCCTGTGAGACCGGTCGCCGTAGGCGCAGTGAGCCCCGCGTAGCAACGCGGGGTCCAGCCGTACACCGACGGCTGCCCGGTACTCACGTTTCGGACCCGGCGTTGCTACGCCGGGCTCACTGCCGAGGGCGGTCTCAGACGAGGGGTGCGCTGTTCGTAGGCTCGCCATTCGCTGGATCCCTCGTCTGAGACCTCCCGGTTAATTGTTCACGCGGGCGTTGGCCGACCCCAACCTGACGGTTGGGGCACGTGGTTTCGCGCCGACATATTGACGTGCCCGGCCTGTCAGGGTCGGGTCGATCCTGGCCGAGAGGAACCCGGCGCGCCCACCTTAATTCGCATCAGTTAGGGAGCGCCTAGCGGCCTCACGCTCACTTCGCGGAACCAGATCGTCGAACCTTCGTCGTGGTTCTGCAGCCCGATGTACCCGACATCGGGACGCGGCCCCCGGCGCGGCTCGAAGAACTTCGTGCGCTCGGGAACCGGCTGATCGCCGCGAAATGTGTTGACGACCGTGCCGTTTACGCTGACGGTCGTCGTTTGTCCTTCGAGCGCGATCTCCATGGTGTTCCAGCCGTCGGTCGAGGCGGGGAACTCCGCGGCGCTTGCGAGCGAGTAGATCGAGCCGGTGCGGTGGAACTCGTCCGCGCTGTCTTGGATCTGGACCTCGTAGCCGTTGTGCACCGCATACCAGGGGTCCATCGGCTTCTGGGCCGCTCGGATGAAAACGCCGGCATTCGCGTCGGGGCTCTCGGGTTTGTAGACGATGCGTACGATGGAATTCCCGATCGCTTTGCCGTCGTAGACCAACAGCCCCATGCCGCCGACGGTCTTCAGCGCGCCATTTTCGACGACGAATTCGCCGGGACCAATGTGCCGCCAACCGGTCATGTCTTGACCGTTGAAGAGTGGTTCGCCGGGGGGCTCGGCCCGCGCGCAAGCGAGGCCTGCCAACAGTAATCCGGTTAGCGCGATTCGAGCGGCCATGACGTGCCCAGCATAGCCGAATCAGCCATGTGCTGTAATCGACGGATTCGGCCCATGAGCGCCCTCATCTATCGATCGGCCGCCGAGATCGCGAATCTGGTCAGGAGTCGAGAAGTCTCAGCGACTGAGGTTGTGAAAGCGCACCTTGACCGGATCGAGCAATTCAACCCGAGCCTGAATGCCATTACGCACGTCGACGTCGCAGGGGCCCTCGATCAAGCCAGCCGTGTCAGCGGAGGCCGGCTGGCGGGCGTCCCACTGACGATCAAGAGCTCCATCGATGTCGAGGGCTTGCGGTGTGAATGCGGCTCGCGGTTCCGGCGGGGCTACGTCGCGGAGCGTGATGGGACGCTGGTCAGCCGTCTGCGAGCCGAGGGCGCGGTCATCCTCGGGACGACCAACACGCCAGACATGCTGATGGCCTACGAGAGCGACAACTACCTCTACGGCCGAACCAACAACCCTTGGGATCTCGACCGCACTGCCGGCGGTTCGAGCGGCGGCGAGTCCGCGGCGATCGCGGCAGGCCTGTCGGTGGGCGGTTTCGGCAGCGATGGGGGAGGCTCGATCCGCGTGCCGGCCCACTACACGGGTATCTGCGGACTCAAGCCCACCCCCGGATTGATCCCCAGGACCGGCCATTGGCCACCGTGCATTGGGCCCTCAGCGCATCTGGGACTGGTCGGCCCGATGGCGCGTGAAGCCGCGGACCTTCAGCTACTGCTCGAAGTTACGGCGGGACCGGAGCGCCACGACCCGTCATCCGCGCCCGTTCCGGTCGCTAGGCCTGATGAGGAGGCGATCGCAGGAACGAAGATCGGCTGGTACGTCGAGGACGGAGTTTCGCCGGTGACGCCTGAAACGCGAGCGGCCGTTCATGCCGCGGCGCACGCGCTCGAAGCGGCCGGTTTCAACGTCGCCCACGTCGAACCGCAAGGACTGCCGGAGATGATCGATTGCTGGAAGACGCTGTTCCAGGTGGCTGGCGCGACTTTGACTCGCCCGCTCATCGAAGGCCGTGAAGACGACCTACACCCGTTGTCGCGGCTACTGTTCGCCGACGCGGCGGCGGAGCGAAGCATGACTTACCGTGATTTCCTCAACGCTTGGGTCGACCGCGACCGGCTTCGTGCAAAATTCCTCGAGGTGATGGAAGACCGCCAGGTGTTGATCTGTCCCACGGCGTCCGTGCCCGCCCCGCTGCACGGTGAGCACGAATGGGAAGTCGATGGCGTCAAGGCCTTCTATCCGGGCGTGTTCAGCTACTGTCAGGCGTTTAACCTGGCGAGCAACCCGGCGCTCGTCGTGCCGGTTGGGCAGTCGCCAGAAGGGCTTCCGATTGGGGTTCAATTGGTGGGCCGCCACTTTGAGGACCCCTTGATCCTCGCGCTGGCGTCGAAGTTGCAGACCGCGTTAGGCGAATGGCGCCAACCGTCTTTGAAGCAGTAGCGATTTCCCGCGGCTCACGCTCTACCCAACCGAGAGCCGGTTCAGCGTCCCCGTGCTGTCACCAAGGCTGTCGGTCTCAATGCCGAGCATGTCGAGCAAGGTCAGCTGCAGATTGGTCAGCGGCGTGTCGTCGGCGTAACGCAAGTGCCGCCCGCCCTTGAGCCTTCCGCCGCCGGCGAGCAGGATCGGCAGGTTGGTGTGCAGGTGCTGGTTGCCATCACTGATGCCGCAACCGTACATCAGCGTCAGGTGGTCCAAGAGGCTCGCATCTCCGTCGGGCGTCGATTCTAGGCGATCCATGAAGTAGGCCAATTGCTCGATGTGGTGGCGGTTGAGCCGCGCCAACTTCTCCATTTGGCCGGGGTTGTTCTGGTGGTGAGACAAGCCATGGTGGGGATCGGGGATTCCGAGCTCGGGGTAGGTCCGCGGGCTCACCTCACGAGACATCATAAAGGTGATGACGCGCGTCAGGTCGGCTTGAAAGGCCAGCAACTGGAGGTCGAACATCAGTCGCGCATGTTCGGCGAACGTCCCGGGGATGCCGCCGCGGGGGCGCTCCATCGCCGGCAGCTCGCGCTCGCTTTGGGCTTCGGCCCGCTGGATTCGCCGCTCGATATCGCGAATTGCGTCAAGGTATTGCGTGACCTTGGTGCGGTCGTTGGCGGGCAGCGTCTGCTGGAAGCTTTCGACTTCCTCGCCGACGGAGTCCAGGATGCTGCGATCCTCGCGAATCCGCGCCAGTCGCGCCTGGGGCGTCGTATCGTCGGCGTCGCCGAACAGCCGCTCAAAGACGGCGCGCGGCTGGTTTTCCATGGGGAGCGGCGTCGTCGGCGATTTCCACGAGAGCGTGTTGGAATAGGCGCAGCTCCAACCGGCCTCGCACGCTCCGATCAGCTCGTTCGGATCGAGGGCCAGCTCCAGCGACGCGAGCTGCGTCTGCTTGCCCAACTCGGTCGCGGCGATCTGGTCCAGGGAGACGCCGCCGCGAATGTCGGGACCCTCGGTTTTCTTGGGATGAACGCCGGTCAGGAACGTGGCGGCGGCCCGGACATGGTCGCCGGTCCCTTCGCCCGGCAAAGGCATCGCCGGCTTGCTGGCCAACCCGGTCAAGACCAGCAGGCGGTCTTTGAACGGGGCCAAGGGCTCCAGCGTGACCGGCAACTCGAAATCGGCGCCTAACTGCGTCGGCGTCCATTTGTCCATGATGACGCCGTTGGGGACGTATCCGATGAACAGCCGTTGGGGCGGCTTGGCGGCCGGGTCGCGCACGGCGGCAAACGCCGGGACCATGCTGTCGAGCAGCGGCAACGCCAGCGAAGCGCCGACGCCGCGGAGGAACGTCCTGCGGGGCAGATGCTTCTTGGTGACGATCACTCGGGGCTCATCCGATTGGAGTTTACCACGATCCCGAAGCCCGACCGGTCAGCGATAATACGAACGATACGAACGTGACTGTTAAAGAGGAATTGCACCGCCTTGTTGATGAGCTTCCGGAACTGCATGCCTACGAGCTTCAAGGTTATCTGCGGGAGCTGAACGCCACCCAAGTCGATGACGAGCCGCTGACCGCTGAGGATCACCAGGCGATAGCACGTGGCGAGGCCGACCTAGAGGCGGGCCGAGCGGTGAAGTTGGACGACTTAAAGCGCGAACTTTCGCTGTGAATCTGGCAGTCGAGTTCTCCCACGAAGCCAGCAAAGCGCTGAAGAGATTGGACCGGGCCACAGCGGCGCGGGTAGTGGGGAGGGTCGAACCGCTCAGGGTCAGTCCCAGCGACCCGGCAATTGGCAAGCTGCTTGTCGACGGAAAGGGCGCGAGGTCGGCTCGCGTCGGAGATTGGCGGATCCTACCGTGTCCGATATTCAAGGTCGCTGCTCGAAGTGATCGCCGTGCGACCGCGCGGCAAGGCTTACCGCCGGATCTGACTCTAGCCCGAATAGGGCTCTGTCCCGCCCCGGTCCCGTCCAGCAGGCGGTCCTTGAACGGGGCCAAGGGCTCGAGCGTGACCGGCAACTCAAAATCGCCCCCTCCCCATCGGCGTCCACTTCTCCATGATCACGCCGTTGGGGACGCATCCGATGAACAGCCTCTGGGCCGGCTCGGCGGCCGAGTTGCAAACGGCGGCGAAGGCCGGGACCATGCTATCGAGCAACGGGAGGGCCAGCGAGGCGCCGACGCCGCGGAGGAAGGTCCGGCGGGGCGGATGCTTCCTGGTGGCGATCACACGGGCTTCATCCGGCTGGAGTTTGCCACGAGCTCGAAGCCGATCCGACTGTTAGACTTGAGGTCGAGGCGTCTTGTGGGCGACCCACCATCGAAAGTCGAAGGCTATACAGTCTTGTTCAGCCAACTCGATGACGGCCAGTGGCACGTCATCGTACCGGCCTTCCCAGAGATCGTGACTTGGGGCCGTGATCTCGACGAAGCGCGCGAGATGGCGCGCGATGCACTACCGGTTGGTCGTCAGCGGCGTGCGTGATCGAGGGGAAGACCTTCCCTCAGAGGTGGGCGCTGAACCCGGCATCGAGCGCGTAGCGGTCTAGCAGCCCGTGGCAAAACACCCCGTTTCAGGCCGCGAGAAGCATCGGCGTGGCCAGCGGCGCGCCGGCTGAATCTCGCACCTTCGCCGGGAATCTCCTGAAAACCGCCCCCAGGGCCCCGCACAACCGCCCCAAGGCCGCCCAAGACGCCAATACAAGCCCCAAAACCGACACTTTTGTCCTTTTCCTCGCGTCCGCCAGCCCGCGCGGCGTCCCCGCGCCCAGTTTGCCCCTCATCGCGATCGATAAATTGAACGCGCCCACGTGAATCAGCAGCCTCTTTAAAACATTTTCTCGGCCTTTCAAGTGCAATCGCCGCATCCCGCCCGTCTCGTAACAGTGCGCGAAACTGCGCTCAACCTTCTCCGCTCGCAACTTCATCAGACGCTTGCCGCGCTTGCCTTTGATCCGCCGCCGATTGGAGTACACCGCGTCGCGTTGCCGCGTTCGGCCGCCCCATTTGCGTCGCCCTCGCTGCGGCTCGCTCACGTAACTGCGTACGTCCAGCTCGGCAAAATCCGTCAGCACTCGGTTCGAATGATAGCCCTTGTCCGCGACCACTTCGCTCAGCTCGTCGACCGCGCCAGCGGCTTCTTCCGCCGCCGCTTCCAACTGCTCGGCCGCCTCGACCAGCGTTTCTTCAATCGTCGTGGTATCGCCTTCGTCGGCCGCTTGCAGCGTGACCGCCACCACCGCGCCCGTCTGCAAATCCACCGCGTGCTCGGCCTTGTGCGCCAAGTGCGTACGGCCGTCTTTCATCTTCGTGACCTTGGCGTCGGGATCGTAGGGATGCTTCCAATCCTTGTTGCAGGCCTTCTTCTTACGTTTCTTGTCGATCTTGGCCAACTGCTCGCGCGTCGGCGTCTCGATTCCCGATTCCAGAGCTAGACGTCTTAAATACTCTTCGTAGCCCTCGCCGGAGTCGCAACGCACCAGCGAGCGCATCGCCGCGTTGGCTTCCAGCGTCGTCGCGTCGACCCCGATCGTTCCGCCGGACAACAGGCCTTCGCGGGCCAGCAGCTGCAGCGCCCAGGTGAACACCGCGCGATGCGTTTCGAGGTCGATCAGCCGCCGCGTGCGCGAGATCGTCGAATGATCCGGCGCTTGTTCATCGAGTTCGATCGCCAGGAATCGCCGCAGCGAAAGTGAGTCGCCAAGGCGCCAAGCGACGCCGCGCTCCGAGTCGATGCCTTCGAAATACCCGATCAGCAAACTGCGGAAATAGATGCCCGGCGTGAGCGACGGCCGTCCCAAGCTCGGCGCGTAGAACTGCTCGCACTGGCCTTCGACGAAGGCGTCGAACTCGTGCTCGTCAAATAACTCGCTGAGCCGCAGATAAAACGGATGCCCAGCGCTCTTGGGCAACTCCGAGGTGGCGACCCATAGGTCTTTCTGCCGCTCGCGTCGCTTACACCGTCCCATTGCCATAAAACAAGTTTATCACCTCTTGTTTCACAGTGCGACTTCCACCACGGGCTGCTAGTCTACTGCTACATTAAGATCGCTATAAACGACTGTAATACAAAGAGTTTCTTAATCCCGTCCCTGTCCCGGAACTCCCTAAGAAGAGCGGCTATTTCGTGGTGAAGCGTAAAACGATGCGGAAGCGGAAGCGGACAAAGTTGTCGGAAATAAAGCGGCAGCTTCGAATGCGGATGCACGCGCCGGTACGCGAGACCGGGGAGTGGTTGCGATCGGTGGTGGGCGGTTACTTTCGGTATCACGGAGTGCCGGGCAACTTTCGAACGCTGGCGAGCTTTCGCGGAGCGGTATCGTGGCTATGGCTGCGAACGTTGCGGAGGAGGAGCCAGAAGCATCGAATGAGCTGGCGACGTTACTACGAGATCGAGAGACGTTTCTTGCCGAAGGCTCATATCTGTCATCCGTTTCCGAACGTGCGGTTTGCGGCTAACCATCCGAGGTAGGAGCCGTATGAGTCAACGCTCACGTACGGATCTGTGCGGGGGGCGTCGGGCGACCGATGTCCCTACCGCGACCCTTTGGTCTGCGGGGCTGTCCCCGATCTCCCGTCCCCGATCTCCCCCCTGGGACGTTGCAGACAAATCGCATTTCAATCTGCTAGTGATGAACCTGTTGAGGTTGTGTTCTCATATCGTTGATTGTCAAGATCGACGAAAATATGAGTCTCCTCATCCACTGTGTTCTGGTCGCTATGGGTTTTCCGGGACCATTGGCACAGCAAGGGCTTCGCCCTGTAGCAGTTCAACCTTCTGTTCCGCGTCCTTCATCTGGAAGTCAGGGATCTGTACCCTCACGGGTATTCGTTCGCCTTCGAACATGCTCGATATGTCCGGGAACCGGGCCTGCCCACGTTGGTCGATGGATTGACGCCTGAGTTGCCCCCCAACCTGCAGCGACACCGTGCCGTCCTTGAGTGTATCCAGGATGCCCGCTGGCCCGTGAGGTTGAACGATGACGTCAAACGTCGATGCATTAGGAAACATGACGAAGGCAGTTAGGAGCCAGACGCCGAAACCGCCTGTGGCCGTGGCCGCGACGCCAGGGATCAGCCCCCGGGCCTTGACGGTAAAGGCACCAACGAAAGAGCCCGCCGCAAATCCTGAGAAGAGGGACAGCAGAACCCTCATGATCGTACGTTGGTCCGGTGTGAGGGTGCCGAGGGCGAAGGCCCAGGTGACCAGTCCAGCGACGAACACGGACAGTACACAGCCTACAACGAAGTATTTCTTGTCTGTATGTTGCATTCTATTCCGTTGCCCTTTCGATGTTCCCAGTCCTTGAAGTTCCGCGGGGAGAACGGGTTCGGGGTCTTGTGGCTTCAACCGCTGCGCTTCCATTCGCGCTTTTCCAGGACGTCTCAACGCCGTCGTCCACTCCCACTTTACAGCGTCCGACTTGGCAGCCGCCCAAGACCAGAAAAGCATGAACAGTTCCTGCTCTCCGATCGTTTTACGGAGAGCACGTTGCCTCTTCTTGCTTGGAGCGAGCGACAGGCATTCCGTGAAGAAACTAATCCCCGCATGCTGAGCGATGGCATCAACCCTGCTCATGACAGCTGGCTTGTCCGCAATCGCATAGGATGCATAGGCAGTCTGAGGGGCTGGTTCAGCGAAAAACTGCTGTTCGGGCGCTAGGAGTTGCTCTAGGAATCCTGGCTTGCTATCGATGGTCAACGGCAGACGAACGCGAGCTACCACTGTCTCTTGGATGTACACATCGAACCTGAGCAGGACGCGTCTCCTTTCAGTAAGGCCGGCGTCCACTTTGACATCGAACTGCACGGTATTGAGCATGCCTTCCCAAGTGAAGGTTTGCTCGGAAGGCTTTGCCGTCAGATGCTCTCCTACGAGGACGACCCGGACTTCCTCGCCTTGCTTCCAAGTGGTCTGGAATTGATTCGATTCTGTCTTGGCGCCAGGTTGCTCCAGTGCCTTCTTCGCCTCCTTGGCAAAACTGGGATGGTATGCCGAGAACCGGGCCGTGAACTCATCACCGGGCTGAGCCCTGGTGGGAGCAGATGCCCCCAAGTGAACCGCATCTAGCTCCGGCTTGGCTCGCGCCTTCCCCCGAATCGCGGACATGGCGCTCTTGGCTCTGGCTGCGCGGTCCATTAGCCGCCTCATTTGGGGTGGTGCTGCCTCGGCGGGTGGTGCTGCGTCGGTGAGTTCTGCTGCCCCCCCCTCACCACGGGCATACCCGAGAGAGCGAAGCGCCGCTCTGATCTCGTCCCGGCTCTCGGGATACCGCAAAGACCGGATACCGGGGAACAGAGGGCGCTCTTCCCGCTCAGGGCGGCCCATCTCCAAGTGCAGGACAGCCTGGAGTGAACCCTAAAAATGAGACATTGAAATTTGGGACGAATTTCAGCGAATGGAAAGGAGTCCAGGATGGAAAGTCTCAAGCCGCGCAAGCCGCGGGAGTTCACGGTGGAGTTCAAGGAAGCCGCCGCCAGGCGGCTCCTAGCCGGCCAGAGCGGCACAGCGCTAAGCCGCGAGTTGGACGTCAAGCGCAGCCTGCTGTACCGCTGGCGGGACGCCTATCGCCAGGAAGGCGTCAACGGCTTGAGCCGGCGGCGAGGCCGGCCGAAACCCGGCCGCTCGGCGCCGCCCAAGATCCCTCGCGATCCGCGCGACGAACGCATCGCAGAGCTCGAACGACTGCTCGGCAAACAAGCCGCAGAGCTCGATTTTTTCGGACAAGCCTTTCGCGCCTTGAACCTCGCAGCCCCGACCAACGACGCCGGTGGCGCGAGCGGATCTACTCCATCGTCGAGCAGATCAGCGCCAAAGGCTCGCTCAGCGTCGAACACGCCTGCGAGCTCGGACGCGTGAATCGCGCCGGGTTCTATCGCCGGCTCGCCGTGTCGTCGCCCGCCGAGTGCGACATGGAATTGCGTGACCGCATGCAGCGGATTTCGCTCGAGAATCGTCGTTACGGCTACCGCCGCGTGACGGCCGAGCTGCGCCGCCAAGGCTTCCTCGTCAATCACAAAAAGGTCCTGCGGATGATGCGTAAGGACAACTTGCTGGCGGTACTCAAGCGGCGCTTCGTGCTAACAACGGATTCGAACCACTTCTTACCTGTTTATCCGAATCTAGCGGCGCACCTGAATGTGGACGGCGTCGATCAGTTGTGGCAATCCGATATCACCTACATTCGCTTGCGCGAGGCGTTCGTCTACCTCGCCGTGGTGTTGGACGCCTACTCGCGACGCGTGGTCGGCTGGCGGCTGGGGACGACGCTCAAAGCTGAGCTGGCTGTAGGGGCGTTGCGCGATGCGCTCGAGCTCAGACGCCCTGCCGCGGGGTGGATGCATCATTCCGACCAAGGCGTACAGTACGCTTCGAGCGCCTATGTCGAGCTGCTGGAGCAGCACGGCGCGATCATCTCGATGAGCCGCCGCGGCAACCCCTACGACAACGCGCGGGCGGAGAGTTTCATGAAGACGTTGAAGGCGGAGGAGGTTTGGTTGCAGCGTTATCGCACGCTTGGCGAGGCGCGCGCATCGATCGGCGAGTTCATTGATGAGATCTACAACCAACGCCGGCTGCATTCGGCGTTGGGATATCGTCCGCCGGCGGAGTTTGAAGCGCTGGCGCGGCCGGCGGCAACAGCAGCGAGGAATCCGAAGTATGAGTTTTGAGAGGCATAGGCAAATCTATCAATCCGATGGGCCCTGGGCGGGCAGGGAGACATCGCCGGCGTTGGAGAAGCCGGGAGCGACCTTGGCGGCCGCCCCCGGCGCTCATCGTCTTGATGAGTTTGCGGCCGGGTATTCCTTGGCGGGTTGCTCTCCAGCAGAGCCCGCTTCCGCTTCCCCGGCTAGGACCAGCGTGCGACGATACAGCGAAGAAGGCAAGCGTTTTGCGGTGAATCGTAACCTGTCCCGATTTCGACTGTCTCACGCTTGGGGTTCACTCCAGCCCTCGGGGGGAAAAGCTTGGATATCTGCTGCAACTCGTACTCCATGGGCTCTTCTCCGAACCCAGTCGAAGTCAGGAGAACGACCCCGTTGACTAGACGTCTTTCGATGAGCCTTTGGACGCCGCGGAGCGTTTCGGGCAAAAACTCGCGATAGTACCTCCACCACCTCTCTGCCGGTTCTGGCCAATCTCGCATCCAGCGGAGCCACCAATAATCAAACTCAGACCAATCGAACCTACCCCTTTCCAACAATTCCTCGAATTCGTCGATATCGCGAGGAAAGCGGTAGGGGTAGTCCCATGGTGGCCCTGGCGGAAAAGGGATCAGCCTGATCCCCTCGGTGTCCAGATCATATGCGAGCCGCCTCAGTTCCATGAGGGACTCCAGATCGGTACCCCTTGGCTGCCGAGGTGGAACAGTGAATAGGACGAGAACGGCTATGCGAGTGTCGTCTGGCATATCAATTCCTCATCTGCGTAAAGAGCTATCCCTTGCCGAACTCTAGTTTAGACTGACCTGGATAGGTTCGCGAGCAGTTGTTAAAGGTCCGTGGTGGGTCGAGAACATGGGAGCAAGAAAATTCCTTTTGCCGCGCCGCTAGCCAGCCCGAAGCTCGTTTCAGATCAGAATCCGCTCGACCTCGTCGAGAGAAATCTCATCGTCGACCCGATTATAGAGCGCCGTGGTGCGGGCTGAGGAATGACCCGCCATCTCCTGGGCCGTCTCGGGGGAGATCCGGGAGATCCGGGGAGTTCGGGGACGGAGTTCGGGGACCCTAACACGCGATCATGGTGGAGTGAACCCTAAAAATGAGACATTGAAATTCGGGACGAATTTCAGCGAATGGAAAGGAGTCCAGGATGGAAAGTCTCAAGCCGCGCAAGCCGCGGGAGTTCACGGTGGAGTTCAAGGAAGCCGCCGCCAGGCGGCTCCTAGCCGGCCAGAGCGGCACAGCGCTAAGCCGCGAGTTGGACGTCAAGCGCAGCCTGCTGTACCGCTGGCGGGACGCCTATCGCCAGGAAGGCGTCAACGGCTTGAGCCGGCGGCGAGGCCGGCCGAAACCCGGCCGCTCGGCGCCGCCCAAGATCCCTCGCGATCCGCGCGACGAACGCATCGCAGAGCTCGAACGACTGCTCGGCAAACAAGCCGCAGAGCTCGATTTTTTCGGACAAGCCTTTCGCGCCTTGAACCTCGCAGCCCCGACCAACGACGCCGGTGGCGCGAGCGGATCTACTCCATCGTCGAGCAGATCAGCGCCAAAGGCTCGCTCAGCGTCGAACACGCCTGCGAGCTCGGACGCGTGAATCGCGCCGGGGTCTATCGCCGGCTCGCCGTGTCGTCGCCCGCCGAGTGCGACATGGAATTGCGTGACCGCATGCAGCGGATTTCGCTCGAGAATCGTCGTTACGGCTACCGCCGCGTGACGGCCGAGCTGCGCCGCCAAGGCTTCCTCGTCAATCACAAAAAGGTCCTGCGGATGATGCGTAAGGACAACTTGCTGGCGGTACTCAAGCGGCGCTTCGTGCTAACAACGGATTCGAACCACTTCTTACCTGTTTATCCGAATCTAGCGGCGCACCTGAATGTGGACGGCGTCGATCAGTTGTGGCAATCCGATATCACCTACATTCGCTTGCGCGAGGCGTTCGTCTACCTCGCCGTGGTGTTGGACGCCTACTCGCGACGCGTGGTCGGCTGGCGGCTGGGGACGACGCTCAAAGCTGAGCTGGCTGTAGGGGCGTTGCGCGATGCGCTCGAGCTCAGACGCCCTGCCGCGGGGTGGATGCATCATTCCGACCAAGGCGTACAGTACGCTTCGAGCGCCTATGTCGAGCTGCTGGAGCAGCACGGCGCGATCATCTCGATGAGCCGCCGCGGCAACCCCTACGACAACGCGCGGGCGGAGAGTTTCATGAAGACGTTGAAGGCGGAGGAGGTTTGGTTGCAGCGTTATCGTACGCTTGACGAGGCGCGCGCATCGATCGGCGAGTTCATTGATGAGATCTACAACCAACGCCGGCTGCATTCGGCGTTGGGATATCGTCCGCCGGCGGAGTTTGAAGCGCTGGCGCGGCCGGCGGCAACAGCAGCGAGGAATCCGAAGTATGAGTTTTGAGAGGCATAGGCAAATCTATCAATCCGATGGGCCCTGGGCGGGCAGGGAGACATCGCCGGCGTTGGAGAAGCCGGGAGCGACCTTGGCGGCCGCCCCCGGCGCTCATCGTCTTGATGAGTTTGCGGCCGGGTATTCCTTGGCGGGTTGCTCTCCAGCAGAGCCCGCTTCCGCTTCCCCGGCTAGGACCAGCGTGCGACGATACAGCGAAGAAGGCAAGCGTTTTGCGGTGAATCGTAACCTGTCCCGATTTCGACTGTCTCACGCTTGGGGTTCACTCCAGGTTCACTCCAGTTCACTCCATGGGGAGATCGGGGACGGAGATCGGGGACAGCCCCTGAACGCACCCGGAGCAGTGCGTGAATAATCGCCTTCGCAGCGGCGGATCGGCCTTGTCGGACGGCGAAAGCAGTGAATAGATGCAGATGCATCACAACAATGAACAAATGAGCCATTGTCAAATCATCCAGAGCTGAGACACCCTAAACTTGCGGACGTTCTGGTGCGGATCTGGATACGTGCCGCACAAGCCTTATTCGTCATCTTTTCGGTCTCAACGGCAGGGGCCTTGCCCATTGGGGCTCATGGAGATGTGTAGATGGTCCCAATAACCATGCCGACAACGAGAGGAGGATAATCCGAATGTCACACGACAACCAGCAATGGACCGCGGAGGAGGCGGGA
Organism: Bryobacterales bacterium; assembly: GCA_965247515.1. Classification (GTDB taxonomy): domain Bacteria; phylum Acidobacteriota; class Terriglobia; order Bryobacterales; family UBA6623. The sequence goes on from OZ252029.1 coordinate 7,248,363, forward strand.
GGCGATTCAAAAGGTGATCGTGAGAGCCGCGAGCGACGACGATTTCCGCCGCGGGGCGATCTCGTATCCAGCCAGCGCAATCAAGGCAGTAGCAGGCAAGGCTCTTCCAGATGGCTACGATCTGCGCTTCGTCGATGGCGCGGGAGCCGATCGAGTCGTTGTCCTGCCGGGGGAGATCGGGGACAGCCCCCGAACGCACTCTGAAGCGTACTAGGCTTCATTCCCTAGGGTGCGCTTGTCCGCGTTCACAGATTCCTCCCTCGCCACTCACGCAACAAGGCCGCCTTCAGACGTTGGCTCATGTAGAACGAGGTGCGTTCTAGATCGCCGATCGAGCCCTCGAAGTCGACCAGGTTGCGCTCGGCGCCCGCCGGCAAGACGCCCAAGGTTCCAACGACTTCGATCCCGTGGCGCACCGCCGGCGGAATCGCGATCTGCCGGTAGAGGCTTGGAAGGACGTCAATTCCCCCAATCAAGACCAAGTAGTTGAGCGGGCTCGTGTCGGCGACAACGGTCACCTCGCCGACAACATACCAGCACGAGTCAGAGTCTCGATGTCGGCCTCGAAGTCCTCAACCTCGTAGGGGAAAGGCACGCCCTCACGCTTCATGAATTCATCGACCTGAAGGCCCGTTTCGAATCTGAGCATGCGCCGCACTTGAGCTCGAGTTAGGTCGCGATTACGATAGCCTTCAATCGCGATTGTTTCGAGCAGCCGCCGCCGGAGATCGCCCCATCTCTGCTCGAGAGCCGCGGACACATCTTCCGGCAGTTCGACGTGCAACGTCATTTGTCCGTCAGTTCAGCGCAGTCGTTAGCGACGGCGTCCAGCTCGAGGACCCGGACGCGGATCGCCCATCCTCCTCATCTGGAACGGCGTGCTCCGCACAATACCCGACACGATGGCCGACCAGCGATACCCGTCAGCCCCAGCCTCACGCACAATTCGTCGAACCGCGGGAGCGTCGTAATACTCGACGCCACGGCCGAGCGCATACGTCAGTAGTTTCTCGGTGACGGTCGTCACAAACTGCTCGGGTCGCTCCACCAATGCTTTCCGCAGGCTGGCCGGACCGTCGACCCGGCGGCCGTCGATGAGCGTGCCGGCGGCGTCGATCGGGTTGCCACCGTCGCCCGTGAGGCGCCAACGCCCGATGCCGTCGAAATTCTCCAACGCAAACCCGAGCGGGTCCATGATCTGATGACAGCTCGCACAGACCGGATTCGCCCGGTGCTGCTCCAACCGCTCGCGCACTGAACGAGCCTCCTCGTGCCCGCTATTTTCCTCCAACGCCGGCACATCGGCGGGCGGCGGCGGCGGCGGCGAGCCCAGGATGTTCTCGAGCAGCCACTTGCCTCGTAGCACCGGGGAGGTGCGATGGGCGTAAGACGTCACCGTCAGCAGACTTGCCTTGCCCAGCAACCCTCGGCGCGGGTCGTGCTCGCCCGCAAGGCTCACGCGGCGAAAATGATTGCCGTAGATGTTCGGGATCCCGTAGTGCCGGGCCAACCGCTCGTTCACAAACGTATACTCCGCCGTCAACAACTCGGGGACTGGGGCGTCTTCGCGGATCTGGCTGTCGAGAAACAGCTCCATCTCGCGCTGCATGGCGCCGCGCAGGTTGGCGTCGAAGTGCTTGAACGCGTAGGGATCGGGCGAGACGAGCCCCATGTTGCGCAAGTAGAGCCATTGCCCGCCGAAGTTGTCAACAAGTGAACGGGACCGCTCATCGGCCAGCATTCTCGCGACTTGACGCTCGAGAACCTCCGGGTCGCGCAGGACGCCCCCCTCGGCCGCTTCGAGCAACTCATCGTCGGGGATGCTGCTCCACAGGAAGAACGACAATCGCGAGGCCAACTCCAAGTCGCTGATCGGGTAGACGCCGCGGGCGGGGATTTCGTCGGGGTCCCGCTCGCGCCGGAAAAGGGAATCCGGGCTCATCAGGATTCGCCGAAGCCCCATCGCGACGCCGGCCTCGAACCCGCCGGACCGGCGACCCGACTCGAAAAACTCGGCCAGCACTTGGCGGTCGTCCCCGGTGAGAGGCCGACGATACGCGCGTCGCGCTACCGTCGACAGGATCACATCCGCACACGAGGATTCTTCCTGTTCATTCGGCGGCCGGCACACGAAGATCCGTCGCCGACTCGGCGTATCCCCCAGCCCGGTGACCTTGTAGGGACCCTGCAACTCGATGTTCGCAATCCCGGGTTGGACCGTTTGGTCTCCGGCGTACTCATAGCTCGTCACCGGGTAATGCGGCCGGCGCATTCCTTCCGGCGCGAGCCCCGAGTCGACGAAGCTGACGCCAAGCAACCGCGGCCCCGCCTTGGCGGTAAAGCGCACCTCCTGGCCATCGTCGGGCACATTACGGAAGTCGGGTGTGAGAGCCGCACCCGGCTTGCCGTACATCTTCGACGGCGGTCCCACGGTGAGCGTCTCGATCAGGGCGCCATCGAGCCGAACCTCTAACTCGGAGGGCTCGAGCAGCCCCCTCACCCGCCCGTCGTAGGTCCGCAAAAGCTGGATCTTGACGACATATTCGCCGTCGGCGGGAAAGAAATGGCGGACCGCGATTCCGCCGCGAGACCCGAACGGGAGCTCGTCACTGACCCGGCCGTCCTGCCGGAGATACTTGTCGACGTCGAACGCGGTCGTGGTGGGCTGGATCGAGGGGTCGCCCACCGCCAAACGGCTGATCTTGCGCGCCGCCGCCAGGTAGCGCTCAGTGAGCATCGGCGACACTGACAAGACATCGGCTATGTTGTCGAAGCCGTAGCCCGAGTCGTCAGCCGGCAGCAGCTCGGCCGGGTCGATCTCCAAATGGAACAGGTCGCGGATGGCGTTGGCATACTCGGCGCGGTTCAAACGGTGGACGGCGGGGCGGCGTCCTGGGTTGAGCTCCGCCTCGCGGTCGATGCCCGTCTCGAGCCGGCTCACAAACTGGTTGTACGTCTCATCGTCAGGTCGCGGACTCCCCGGGGGCGGCATGGCTCGCGCGTTGAGCTTTCGAATCACCTTCTCCCAGACCTCAACGTCCTCGGCCTGTTTGCCGACGGACTCGAGATTGATGGCCTCAAGCGACAGCTCGCCGCTCCGGGTCTGGTCGTTGTGACAACCCACGCAGTATCGGTCGAGCAGTTGGCGATAGGTCTGGGGCGAAGACGTTTTGCCCTCGGCCGACAGCGCCACGTCCGCCGACGGCCACTGGAGCAAACATGCAAGCGCAACTGGGCCTGCCCAGAGTCGCGGGCGAACCGATAGAAAGCGTGTCATCGTTCTTTTTGGGTTTCCGGCCCTGACGCATTATTATGACGCGCGAGATGAAGAGTCAACCGAAACGAATCACGACGTGAACCCCGGTTCGACTGGAGTAGATTCAAGTCCCAGCAGAGGAAGCGGATAGATGCGCCCGCACTCCGGCTCGGTGCTCCCTTGCCGGCCCCCCGCACAAGGGCGCGACATGTCTCGCCCCTACAACGCCCGCTCCAGGCCCGTGGACGAGGCGCCCGTGGCCGGAGCGACCATTCGTGGACTCTGGTCGCCGCCCTCCCCAACGCGAGATCGAGGAAGCACCCTCCGATCACCTGACCGCAAACAGAGACGGCTGGTCCAGAAACGCCGCGTACTACAGGATCAGCTCAGCAGCGGCGCATACTCGTCGAGCAGCTTCAGCACCGTGTCACGGTCGGCCGCGGGCAGGTGCAGCAGCGACCGCTGGACGCCGGCGGCGGCGTAGGCCTCGAGCTTCTGCTTCTCCCTCGGCGCACGGAACACCGACATGCTGAGCGTGGCCGGATCGCGGCCGGCCTTTTCGGCTGCCCGGCGCATCCGGTTCATGCCTTCAACGGGGTCAAAGCCGGGTCTCGCGCGCGGGATCCAGCCGTCGCAGTACTCCACCACACGGTTCAGCGTATAGTCGGATTCGCCGCCCAACAGGATCGGCGGGTGCGGCTTCTGGAGCGGCTTCGGCCAAGCCCAGGCCGGCTCGAATTCGATCATTTCGCCCTGGTAGCTCGATTCGTCCTGGGTCCACAGCTGCTTCATCGCCAATACCCTCTCGCGCATCAGCTTGAAGCGAGTGTTGTACTCGACGCCGTGGTCTTCCATCTCCTCCACATTCCAGCCGCCGCCGAGACCGAACACGAAGCGGCCGTCCGACATCCTGTCGAGGCTGGCCACCGACTTGGCGGTCGAGAAGGTGTCGCGCTGTGGCAACAAGCAGATGCCGGTGCCGAGCTTGAGCTTGCTCGTCGCCTTGGCGGCGAACGACAGGGCCACGAAGGGGTCGTAGGTGTGCCAGTACTCCCTGGGCAACTCCGGCCCGCCCGACCAGGGCGACTTCCGGCTGGTCGGAATGTGCGTGTGCTCGGGCAGGAACAGGGACTCGAAGCCCCGCGCCTCCAGTTCCGAAGCCAGATCGTCCATCCGGATGCTGTAGTCGGTCGCGAAGATGAAAACTCCGATATCCATGCCCGGGCCTCCCGTGCCTGCCGCTGCTAGGAATCTACTTTACGCGAAACCGGGCTTTCGGTGAGGGTTTTCGGCTACAGGGTGGAGTGCGGCTATCGCCTACCGATAGGGAACTTCTATTTGTCTTTGACACGGCCCGGCCGTCAACGTGACAGCGCCCGGAGCAGTGTTGAGCTTAGCGAAGGTCGTAGCACAGGGGGTTGGGAACAGCGGCGGGACGGGCTCGGACGAGTGGATCGGCGCGACGACTGCGTCCGTCGCGCTTTTCTTCTTGACATCTACCTATCATGGATTGTCCCGGATCTCCCTCCGGATCTCTGGATCCCTTGCGGGATGCCGTGAGATGTAGGCGACCTTGCCACGGGCCTAGCCGGCATGACGCGGTGAGTACCGGATGACCACCGGTCGCGCCTGGTAAGCTACTGAAGCTTAGCCCGGAGGCTCTGCCGATTCGCCGCTCTAGATGGCGCGCCAAGACAAGTACGCCCAGTACGTAACGCATCCGCGCTACGGGCGGTGGCCGCGGATTACTGGGCTTAATCCAAGGACCGATTACCTCGAGGGTGTTTTCCCTCATTGGCATTCCCCCGTGGAGCGTCGTATCGCGAACACAGCGATCTTGGCGAACCTAAATCTGCAAACCGCTGCGACCGTTCCGGTTACACACTATTTCGACGTGAAGCGGAAATGCCGCGATTGCCTCAAGCCATTTATCTTCTTCGCCGAAGAACAACAATATTGGTACGAAGAGCTCGGTTTCGCCCTCGAATCCGATTGCGTTAGGTGTGTTCAATGTCGCAAGCGGCAACAAGGAGTTGGCCGGAAACGGGAGCGGTACGAAGAGCTATTTCACGTCACCGACCGAACCGTGGAGCAAGACCTGGAGATGGCCGATTGCGGTCTCGCGCTCGTCGAAGAAGCGGTATTTCATCGGCGGCAACTGGAGCGTGTCCGAATGTTGCTGAAAAGTGCAAAAGGTAAGCTCGACGAAGAAACTGAGAATCGGGTCAAGGATATGCGGGCGCGACTCTTGTTGCTTGAGGCGGAAGGCGACGGCTGACCAGCGGTTCGGGGCTTTGGGGGACGGGGCTTTGGGGACGGGGGCTTTGGGGACGGGCTGGATCTCCGTCACCGATCTCCGGGAGGTACGGGGCGGCCTTTGCCGAGATCGTCTGGCCGACGATGTTGCCGTTGTTGCTCGGATCGGCAAGTGTGGTTGACTGACCACACTTTTCAGGATAGTCGTACTGATTATAAAAGACTTGTGAGTTCAGTGGCTGTCACCGAACTCCCTGCAACTCCCTGCAACTCCCTGCAACTCCCTGCGGCATTGTCCGGTTTGTGAATATTTCCGAACGCCACTGCTACATACGGACTGCCATATACCACTGCTATAAAAAGAGATCACTAATTTTGCCCCTGTCCCGGATCTCCCCCTTTCGACCTCGATGGGAGCCGCTGGGGCTGGAGGTGGATGCAGAGGTCGAAAGGAGACTCTCGACACGTCTAAACGCTCCATGAAGCGACTCCTGGTCGGCATACTCGACGATCCCCGTGAACATAGTAGAGACTGGGTGAAGCATGAACCAGCGGCGCACTGAGGTTGAGAGTCGTCGGGGCGAAAACGCGATTTCCTTCTTCCAGTTGACCTCCGCGAAATACAAGGGGATGCGAATCTTCGCCTCGATCCGTTCTGTAGCCGCCTGGCCGCTCAGATAGGAATGGCGGAGCTCATCACCTACTTCCTTGATAACCAGAGCTATGGAATCCTCATCTGCAGAAGCAATGAAATCGCGAAGGCTTCTTATCCAGGAGTGTTTTTGAAGCTCGACAAGGCGCTCCGCTAGATGATCTTGGGTGCACCGTTCGGGGAGTCCCAGTATTACCCAGAGGCCAATCAGGGGAATTGGGAAATCGATGGTTGGACCCATTTGCTTTAAGTGTTCTCCGACGTTTCTCATATCCCATAGAGTTCTATTGATCTGGGATTCAAGCGATCGGAGTTTCGAGGCAGCCGAATGGCGGACCACCTTTTCGATGGTGACTGAGCGCCCCAATGCCGGGGTGTAATCGATAGTGCTAGCATTCACAGACAAGCGCCGAGCAGCCTCGACATTCATCTGCCACCGACAGATCGTACTAAACGACCGCAGAGCCGATGGATCGTTGATGCTTGCAGTCAAATCTTGAAACCACTCCCAAAGATCTGGATGCAACAGGGGCAACGTCGAAACAGGAAGCCACCCGCGAGCCTCTATGCTGGCCCCGATGTAGTCTTCAGCTTCTTCGGACCCTAAATAAAGCGATCGAATCCTATCGTAGTTTATCGATTGGGCTCCTGCCGGCTGTAGAGCGTATTTCAGCTGCGAGCCTGGCATCAAAAGATCGTCACCCTGAATGTTCTGGACGATATTGAAGACGCGTGGCGCGGCACGCTCGCATACTTCACGCAACGTCGAGTCCGTGAATCGCGCCACACGGATCTTTCCTTCGGAGCGAGCGTCGTTCAGCCCGTGCTTCTCGAATACTTCAAGAGTCTTGGCTGTCACCTGCATACTCCCCGGCGTTACCGTATCCGTCAACCAGACAGTGTCCGCCAAAAGGATGTTCTCGACTAGCTGGAGCAGTTGTCTTGTAGCGAAAGAGATGCGTCGGGAATCTATCCCACGTTCCTGGAGTGCGTGAAACGAAGTGTGATCGACGAGGATTTCACGATACATGATACTGGCACGGCTGTGTGTCGATTTTTCTACGGTCACATGGATGGGGCCTGGGCCCAGACAGTCCAGAGTGGACTCGCGCTTGTCTAGCGCTGCGCGCTATGCCCTCCTCAGCATTCTTCCTTCAGGATCAAAACGTGGGTGAAAGGGGATTCCAATCCAGGAATGCACCATCGCAGCCCAAAGGGCGACCCCATCAAGAGCGTGCGTTCGCAGCGCAGTAGCTCGGCTGCTTGTTGGATCGACTGCGCTGAGAAATTCGAGGCCGGCCGTGCTGTGGTGTTCATCGGCCGTTACATGGATATCGAAATACTCACTAGTGTCCGGCTATAAGTCCCATAGATTCAACTGGTTATAAATTGGGTCTGATTTTTCTTGGGACTCGGGATCGCCGAAGGCCTGTAAAATGGGCGTTTTCTCGAAAAGGGTCACGCTGAGAATCTGTAGGATTTGGTAGAGACTCGCCTCCAGGCCCAACCTCTTGCGCACGATCGCCACCAGTACGTAAAACGAGACGGCGCTCCAGATCTGCGTCTTCACGGCGTTCTCGGAAGTGCCGTAGAACTTCTTGATCCTCAGGTGCTGCTTGATCCACTTGAAGAACAATTCGACCTGCCAACGCGACTTGTAGATCTGGGCGATGGTCACTGCCGGGAGCGCAAAGTTGTTGGTCAAAAACTTCAGACGCTTGTTGGTCTCGGCGTCGACGTAGCTGACTCGCCGCAACGCGTCCGGATAGGCTTTCGCCGAGGCGCTGGCTGTCAGGATGACGGTCTGATCCGAGCGCACGCCCGTGGACTTGTCGACCCGATGAGAGTAGCGGCGTTGCAGCAAAATGTTCTTCTTCGTCCGCACGACAAAGAACGACGAGCAGAGGGTGAACGCGAAGAGGCGCTCGAAATCGACGTAGGCGCGGTCCATGACGTAGAAGGCGCCGGGCTCGGGCGCGATTTCGTCGAGGATGTTGACGTCGTGCGTTTTGCCGTCAGTAATGCGGATAAACGTTGGGATATTGCCATGGAGGTCGAGCAGCGTGTGCATCTTCACGGCGGCCTTGTGCCGGGCGAAACTTGGCCCAGGGGAACAGCGACAGGCACAGGTCGATGGTGGTCGAGTCCAGCGCGTAGAGACTTTGATCGAGATCCACGCCGATCGGATCGCGGGCGTACAAGGGCCGCGCGATGCGAATCAAGATCTGGGCGAAGTCAGCGTAGATCCGCCAGTCGTGCGACTCGTTGGCATCGGCGAGAGTGGAGCGCGAAACCTTGCCGCGAAAACCCATGTGGTAGAGCTTGGGCTGCACCGAACGCAGGCAGGCTTGGATGTCGCGCAGGCTTTCGCGGTAGGTCAGCTGGGCGAACGACAGACAAAGAAACTGATCCCAGCAAGAAGCCGCGCAATTTGTGATCGCCGCCATAGCGAGCTACGCATTTACGGAATTCGTAGCTCGGGAGCTCATCCATCAACTGTGCGAAGACGGTCCGGCCAAGGTTCATGCCTCATTGTTCACAACCTGCCAGAGGCTCTCGACGCGCCAAAATCAGTACGCGGAATTCAAATCGATAAATCCCGAAATCACACTCACTCCACTCATTCCAAGTGACTTGTCAGCCACGCCCCAGACCGTAGCCGGACACTAGTGCGAAATACTCATGACCGGCACCTAGTTCATTCATCTTTCGTGAAGCCACTTCAAAAAAAATAAAGAAGCATCGCTCAATCGCAGTCTGCATCGTCGCTATCCACATGTCGTGATCACGTTCCATGGCGATGTGATACGCGATATTTATACAAGAGGTTGTTTCGATCGTCGGAAAAGAGTCGTCCAACTCCTTTTTGGAGGCGGCGAGTCCATGCTGGAGCATCCAATCCAGGGCTAGAAGATGATGATCTGCCTCCTCGTACGCATGTTCAGCGTACAGCTTGTACAGATGGCTGGCAGGCCTGTCAGTAACCGAGAGCATGAACGCAATCGCCCCGGGGGAGGGTGAGCGAGTGATGATAAAGCTGTCGAGCTACTGGCGCGAAATCACGTACATGTTGTATGTGTCGCAACCAGTCGAAGAATGGCGTTTCTTCGAGGGAAGACGTAGCAGTTCTTATCGGAAGGACAACCCAGTCGTGGCTCGCTGGCGATGCTCCAGCGGCCGATGATGATGGTTCTTGACTAGGTGACATTAAGCACTCTCTCATCCTCTATCCTTCGTGACCCAGGATTTCCTCATCCCGACACGGGTATCGTAGCCGAGATCGCACTTCCGGTGCAACTTCCGGTGCAGGGGTTTCTGCCTTCTTTGTCAAGGCTCTTTAGAAATGTCCCCATTGGCGAAAGAAACTGAGGGGATCGGAGACATCCATGATAGGTATTTGTCAAGAAAAAAAACGCGGCGGACGCAGTCGCCGCGCCCTCCACTGGTCTTAACCCCCTCCTCCACGACCATCGCTGAGAGTCCATCGCCCTCGTAAACAGAGTGCCTTCAAGCGGTTGGACGGGTTCTGTCAAGGGCGCGGAGCGGCGAAGCGTACCCTTGACAGAACCCGTCCAACCGCTTACTTGATCATTGAGAGGGCGATGGACGCCCCCCTGCCGTACGCACGTCCGCCGTCCGCGAGCGCCGACTCGCGCCGTTGGTCCGGGGAAGATTAGGGGGAAGATTAGGGGAAGATTAGGGACAGGGACGAAATTAAACAACTCTTTATACATCAGCAATTTACAGCGATCTTCGCGTGGCCATAACCTGCTCGGATGCCCCGAGAAAAACGCCTCGTCCGCCGCGGCCTGCCCCACGGAGATGACGCCTTCATCGCCTCCCTCGAGCAACGCCTCGGCCGACCGCTACGGCCCCCAAAACCCTGCCCGAAGCGAACCCGCTCCCAGGTCGCCGCCAGCTAGCCATCACAATCGATCAAACAACTCAAGTTGTTGATATGGCGCCCTTTAGAGACGCAAGATCCAGCCAACCAGCCCGCTCCATGTTACGCTTCCCTTGGATGCTCACCGCGCACCTTGAAAACCACACCCGGCCCGCCGCAATGCCCGCAAACACCCGGATTCGCCCGGATTTACCCGCACCAAAGGGGGGGCTTGACAGAAATACAACTCACAGCAGCGCCCTCGAGCGCCGCATATGCGGTTTTCGGTGACCGCTTCCCCGCCATCGCCCTCTTGTGGAGATCGGGGGAGATCGGGGAGATCGGGGAGATCGGGGACAGGGACAAAACTAGATAAGTATTGTGATTTTAATGTTTTACGGTGATCCCGCTGTGGCCGTGGACTGGGCTTTCAGCGATCCCAATGTTCACTAAGCTAGTCCTCGAAAGCCGCAAAATGCCCGGCCACCGGAGGGCGGCGCCGCTCGGATTCCCACCTCGCATTACGCAGCCCCGCAGCGGAGTTCGCTCTGGAACCTGGACGCAGTCTCATTTCCGGAATCCGGTCAACAGCCTGTTTGAGGAGCCGATCTTTTCCGCGAGATTGCGGACACGCTTCCGATCTGTGACCGCAGAACCGAAAATCCTTCCCACGGCGAATCAACAACTTAGCCCTGTATCAACAGTCGAGCCATCCGGCCGAGCCGTACAATAGACCTGGAAGATGCGAATCACGTTGCCCAGGCCAGGGGCGCGGAACATCCGCCAAATCATGAAAAAACCAGGTCACGAAGCTGCCGCATCGGAAATTGCCGGACCTCCTCGTCACGGCAATCGGCTCAGCCCTGCCGGAAAACCGGCCCCATCCAACCTAGGCACAGGCGCTGCGCAAATAAAAGTGGCGGGACGAACCCAATCTTGACCGCACAAGCATCCATCCAAGCCCCATCATTTCTGTTACATACAACGCTGTCGGCGTCCTGATCCCCTCAAAAAACGAACCCCAATGAACCCAATCTGGAGGAGGGAAGGGCTCCTGTTCGGTTGCGTCAGAGGCCTTCGGGGCGCGGTAAGAAGTGAGCTCTTGGGGACCATGCCCTAACGGGCATGCACGTGGAACGCCACGGTCGTTGCCTACGTGCGCCACCCGTATGGGTGTGGGTCCCCAAGAACTCGCTTTTCGAGAACGCGCAACAGCCGCCGGGCTCCTCAGGCAGCGCGGAACCGGCCGGTGGCGGTGAAGTCGCCAGAGGCGAAACCGGCGCGGAACCGGGCTTTCAGTGACACGGTGGAGTGCTATCGCCCTACCGATGGGGACACTTCTATTTGCCTTTGACACGGCTCGGAGCGGCTTCCGAGCAGAGACGAGCTGTCGTCGCTGTTGACAACAAAACGATTTCTCCCGTTCACACTGGTTGGAATTTCGGCAAGTGTGGGTCAAATGGCCACATATCGCTGACTGTTACCGAAAACCGAAAGCTAGTCACCGAAAGCTCCGTCACTCAAAAATAGGCGCGAGCTTCGCCAGTACTTCGTCCATGATCGCGTCAGGCAGGCCTTCCAGCTTCTTGCCGCCGCGCGCGGCGAGGTCGAGGACGCGCGGCTGGTCGCAACGCACAATGCCGGTCGTTTTCGTTCCCGCACCCGCCAGCGGCACGGCAAATCCCGCCGTGCGAGCAAAACTACCGCCGCTCGTGATGGGTACGGCTACGGGAACCCTCGTTACGCGGTTGAAGGCCGCCGGCGACACGATCAGGACGGGCCGACGGCCTTTCTGCTCATGCCCGGAGGTAGGATCGAGGCTGACGAGCCAGATCTCTCCACGCTTCATCAGAACAGCTCGCCGCCGACGGGTTTGCTGTCGAGCCAATCGCGCTCTTCCTTGGTGATCGGCGCTTTCGAATCGCATTGGGCGAGGAGTTCCTTCAGGGTGTAGCGAGGCCGCGTCTGCGGTTCCACGATAAGCCGCCCGCTCTCGACCGCGAGACCAACCTTGGCCCCGGACCGCAGCCGCAGCAGGTCGAGCAGGGCGGGGGGAACGGCCAGCATGATCGAACCACCGACTTTACGCAGACTTGTGGTGTTCACTGCATCCCCCATAAGTTATACCTAAGTATAACATCAATCAGAGGGCAGCAAGCCTTTTGGACGATCGGGGACGTCCATGTTTGTCGCAGATCGGCTGCCAAGCCGAGCATGTTTCGGTTTTGCTAATTCGCCGGCTTCAAACCCTCATCCCTGCCCAATCCCCGCTCAAGCCAGCCCGGATACCAGCGAAAGACATTGCCTGTCAGGCTGCCGATAAAGATATTCTTGTCCGGCGTGGCGTGGATCCAGTGGCCGGGGCTTTCCATGGCGCCGAGAATCCTGCCGGTGTTCATGTCGATTTTCATGATGCGGCCGGCCAAGGTGTCGTAGGTCAGGTTTTCGATGTTGTTGCGATGGGTGATGATCCACATCTCGTCCTCAGGAGTGATGAATAGGTTCTGCGTTGCGCCCAGGTGATTCCACTCGCGCAGGTACTTGCCGTTGGGATCGAAGACTTGAATGCGGTTGTTCTCGCGGTCGGCGACGTAGACGGTACCTTTCGAGTCGACGCCGATCGAGTGCACGGTATTGAACTCGCCCGGACCGGTTCCGTAGGTCCCCCAGGTGGAGATGTATTTGCCTTTCTTGCTGATTTTGACCACTCGGGCGTTGCCGTAGCCGTCGGCGATGTAGATGTCGCCGCTCGGCGCGAAGGCGATGTCCGCCGGCCGGTCGAAGTGTTTTGCGTCTTCGCCGGGTTCGCCCTTCACTCCGAGCGTTAGCAAGAGTTCGCCTTTGCGGTCGAACTTCATGACCTGGTGGTTGCCGTTGTCGGTCACCCAGATGTTGCCGTCCGGGTCAGCGCGCATTCCGTGTTCGTTGCCGAACATGCCGCGGCCCCAAGAACGCAAATATTGGCCTTCCGAGTCGAAGACCACGATCGGATCAGCCTTTTCGCCCCGGTGGAAGACGTAGACCTCTCCGCTCTTGTCGACGGTCACGGCCGACACGCGCCCAAACTTCCACCCGTCGGGCATGGTGTCGGGCTCTTCGCCAAAGCGAATCTTGACACGGTATTTCATCAGCCCGCCTTCATGGGGATACCAACCCTTTTCGGCGGCGGCCAGAGTTACGGCCAGGCAGCATAGGACGATTGAGATTCGCTTCAACATGGAAAGCCTCCTTTGGTTCCGGATGTCATTGTAGTCCCTTCAAGCCAAGCTTTCCATTTCGGCCGTCCCGGAGCGAAGAGGGGCCGAGGTTAGGGCTACCTGGTTTTGCTCCCGAACAAGGCTACGGCTTTGTCGAGCGCCTTCGCAAACGCGGGAGAAGGCTGGTACTTTCCTTCGTTTTTCCTGGGGCCCCAGTAGAAGCCGTGCTTCTCGCCAGGATAGATGTCGATGTGGGCGTCCTTGCCGAGATCGGTCAGGAGGGCGTGGGTCCTCTTCACGGAGCCGAGGAAATTGTCGGCGGTCCCGACTTCCACTACCCGAGACGGCACACTCTACGTAACGGCGATAACCATCGGGTCCGAAAGATCGCGCCGGATGGCGTCATCACGACGGCGGCGGGCACGGGTGAGCGGGGCTTTTCCGGTGATGGAGGTCCGGCCGCGGGGGCGACGCTGAATACGCCCCGAGGCGTAACGGTAGACGCCAAAGGCAATCTCTACGTCTTGGATGCGGGGAACTTCCGGGTTCGCAAGGTCGATCCCGAGGGGACGATAGCAACCGTTGCCGGTAACGGAGAGCCGGGCTTCTCCGGTGATGGCGGTCCGGCCTTAGACGCACGGCTCGGCCAGGGGTTCGGCATCGACTCGGATGGGGCCGGCAACCTCTACATCACTGACGTCACCAATGCGCGCATTCGCAAAATCGATACGCAAGGCGTCATCACGACTGTTGCGGGCGCGGGGCCGGGGCCTTTCTCGGGCGACGGCGGGAAGGCCGCGCTTGCACACATCGGGGATTTTCGGGGGCCTCGAGGTCGACGCCGCGGGCAATCTCTATATCGCCGATACCATCAACAACCGGATCCGCAAGGTCGACAAAACCGGGGTGATTCTCACGATAGCGGGCAATGGAGATATCGGCGACGGCCGAGAGGCGACGTCGGCCGCGCTGTTCTATCCCACCAACATTGCGGCCGCCGAAGACGGTACGGTTTACGTCGCCGAGTCTCCACCGTAGCCGCCAAAGGACGGCCCGGCTATTCCGGCGATGGCTCAGCGGCGACAGCGGCCTGGTTGAGGCGACCGACCTCCGTCTGGACGGATCGAAACGGCAATCTGTATATTTCCGATTCCGGGAACCGCCGGGTCCGACGGATCTTCCCCCCAGCGGAAGGCTCGTTTGACGGGCTAACTGCTTGGCTTGCTTGGCTTTAACACGTTTGGGGGCGCTTTTAGTGTACCCATGTATTATGCTATTGTATCGTTTATTCATTGTGTTGTTTGTGATATAATATACCCATGTATGTTGAGTCCGTCCCCAATCGCAACTCGCCGCCCGCCGTCTTGCTGCGCGAATCCTTCCGCCAAAACGGCAGAGTCAAAAAACGCACCCTCGCCAACCTCTCCTGCTGGCGCCCCGTCCGCGTCGAGGCCCTCCGGCGCGCCCTCCGCGGCGAGTTCGATCAGCCTCCCGCCACTCCCGTCTGCGGCCCCGTCTTTGGCCTGCTCTTCGCGCTCAAGCAACTCGCCGATGAGCTGGGCCTGACCGCCGCGCTGGGTCGAACGCGGGCCGCCAAACTCGCCTTGTTCCTGGTGCTGGCGCGCCTGGCCCACCAAGGATCGCGGCTCTCGGCCGTGCGCTGGGCCGCCGATCAGGCCGTCGCAGAAGTGCTGGGTCTGGGCGCCTTCGACGAAGACGACCTCTACGCCGCCCTCGATGATCTGAGCGCCCGCCAAGTGAAGATCGAGCAAGCGCTATACCGCCACTACCTCGAGCGCCGCGGAGCCCCGCCCAGCTTGCTGCTCTACGACGTCACCAGCTCGTACTTCGAAGGCCTGCACAACGCGTTGGGCGAGTACGGCTACAATCGCGACGGCAAGCGCGGCAAGAAGCAAATTGTGATCGGACTGCTGGCCGATGACCAGGGCGAGCCGCTGGCGGTGCGGGTGTTTGCCGGCAACCGCAACGATCCGACGACCGTGCCGGATCAGATCCGCATCGTCAAAGAGCAGTTCGGAGTCGAGGAGTTGGTCTTCGTCGGCGACCGCGGGATGGTCAAGAGCAAGGGCAAGCAGGCGCTGGGGGAGGCCGGGCTGCGCTACATCACGGCGCTGACCGATCCCCAGATTCGGCGGCGCTTGAGCGAAGGGGTGCTGCAACTGGAGCTGTTCGCTGAACAAGTCTGCGAGGTCGAAGCCGACGGCGTGCGCTATGTGCTGCGCCTCAACGCGTCCGAAGCCAAACGGCAACGGCAGCGGCTCGAGGACAAGCTGGCCAAGCTGGGAGGCAAGCTCGACCGACGCAACCAGAAAGTCACGGCCTCTTCCCGTTGCGAGCCCGCGGCCGGACTGCGCCAGCTCAAGCCCTGGCTGGCGCGTCACAAGCTGACAGAATTGGTCGAGTTGCGCTTGCAGGGACGTACGCTGGTCGTCGAGCGCCAGCAGGCGGCGATCGAGCAGGCGCTGGAGTTGGCGGGCTGTTACGTGGTCGTGACCGATGTCGCCTCCGAGCGCATGAGCGGCCAAAGAGTGCACGACCATTACGTGAGCCTGCAGCGGGTGGAGCGCGACTTTCGGCAGCTGAAGACGGGCTTGCTCGAGGTGCGGCCGATCTTCGTGCGCAAAGAAAGCCGCACCCGAGGACATGTGTTGTGCAGCATGCTGGCGTTGAAGCTGAGCCGCGAATTGGAACGGCGGATACAAGCGGCGTTTGGCACGACCGACGACGACCCGCACGCGATCACCTTGCCGGACGCGCTGGCGGCGTTGGGGCGACTGTGTCTATTGGAATATCGAGTGGATGAGCAGACCAGCGTCACACGGCTGCCGATTCCCGACGCCCGCCAAACAGAAATCCTCAATGCGTTGGGGGTTTCGCTGCCGCACAAGTAACCTGTAGACAGACGCCGATCGCCCGATCCATCCCATAACCGACGCGAATTCAGGAAGTTGGCGGCGAAACTCTGCTCGCTGGCGGGGGGAAGATCCGTCGGACCCGACCGAATTCGATCCAAAAGGCTTCCCGTCAGAACTGGGTTACTGCCGAGAGGAAGGTTGCCGTCACAGTCTGGAAAGTTCGGCGGCGCACCGCCGGGACTGAACTCGTCCCATTTCGGGTTGACCGAAGAGAAGAACTGTGGCAAAGGTGAAAGTCCCGTCGGGTCATTGAAGCTCAGCGGGTTATTCACCGCGAACAGGTACGTGTTCATCCTCAGCGGATCCAGTTGCGAAATCGGATCGGGTGTCAGGAAGCGCCCCCAAGCGCCGTCGTAGTAGCGTTGGCGCATGTAATAGAGCGACGTACCCCGCTCCCACTCCACCCCCAATGCCCCGTGATAGACAAAGGGCTGATCCGAGCTCCCCTGGCTTCTGACTTGTTCGCCGAAAGGCGTCACGCGATAGGCGTCCGTCATCGCCCCGGCGTCATCGGTCAGCATTTGAGTGGACCCCAGGTGGTCGAAATGGTAGAAGCGTCGGCTGTTGTCGGCTTCGATGCTGTGCAGCAGAATCCCGTTCGGCAAGTAGATGTAATAGCGCTTAACCGCGCCGTCCGAACGGACCACGGCGACCGTCGCCAAGGGATGAGCGTAGTTGAGGACGTAGGACTCGGCGGCGGCCCCGTTTGATCGTGAGATGCGGTTGCCGAACGCATCGTAGGTAAACCCAGCCATGCCGTCGGCGCCGGCGTACGCCGTAAGCCGCCCATCGCCGTCCCAGGTGTACTGACGGATGCGGTCTCGTGTGATCCGGCCTCGATCGTCGTACTCGGCGTCGGCGATCTGATTCGCCGCGTCGTAGGTGAAGCTCAATACGCCTCCCGCCGGGTGCAAGTCAAGCGGGCTCTCTATCGACTGGCTTGTGATTTGCCCGGACTCGTCCCGCTCCAGCGCCACTTCCAGGGATACGTTCTGACCCGTATGTTGCACGCTGAGCACCCATTCATTGGGGTCGTACGTGATTTCCGTCGTCACCCCGTTGGGCCGTTGGATCTCGATCAAATGGTCGGCCGCATCGTAGATGAGTCGGGTTTCGCCGCCTAGCCAGTCGGTCACCGAGATGACGCGTCCTCGCGCGTCGTATTCGTAGCGGACCTCCTTGCCGTCGGCGTAGCGAATCGTCTCGATGCGTCCAGCCGGGCCGTACTCAATCTCGACGCCGTTGGAGTTGACGATCCGTCCACTGGGGTCCCTGACGAACGCGACACCCGTTCCGGAGATGAAACGGTCGTCATCGTCGTAGGCGTAGTCCAACGAGCTACCGTCGGCGAAGGTCCGTTGCGTAAGATTTCCAACGGCGTCAAAAGTCCTGCGGATCGGCCCTAATGGGGTTTCTACCTCGGTTAGGCGACCGACCTCATCGTAGCTGTAGCGGGTGATACGGCCGAGCGAGTCGGTCGACGAAGTCCGCCGCCCGCCCCCGTCAAAGGTGCGTTGCGACGCGTTGCCGTTGGGATCGATAATTTCGGTAATCCCGCCAAACGCATTGAAGTCATAGCTCGCGGTGACACCGGCGACGTCGGTTGACGCGATATTTCCCCGTGGGTCGTGAGTGTTGACTCTCACGCGCCCGACAGGCGTGGTCAACGACGTGAGACGACCCAACGCGTCGTACGTGAACTGGTAAACCTGTCCGCCGGGCAATGTGAATTGCGTGACGCGACCCACCTCGTCGCGGTCCAGCTCCCCGGTATTTCCTAGCGGGTCGGTGGCAGTAGCAATTCTTCCCTCGGCGTCGTAGGTGTAGCTGGCCAAGGGGCCGACTTCATCACTGACGTCGCTGGCGGTCCTCATAATCGAAGCGGATTTGGTTTCCGGCGTCAGTGCTGATCGAAGCTACATTCCCGACAGCGTCGTACGTGGTGGTCGTCCGACGGCCGCTGCGATCGATTTCGTCAGTCACGCGGCTGTTGCCGTCGTACGTCTGCATCCTGGTGTCGCCGGAGGCGTCGGTTCCCACTTCGACGCGGCCGTTCTCGTCATATTGGATGCGGAAGGTTCGGCCAAGTTGATCGACGGCCTGCTCCAGGCCGCCGGCTGCGTTAAACATGGCCGTCCGTTGGCTTCCGTCAGCAAACTCTATCGCGCTGGGCCGACTCACTTCGTCGTAGGTGAACTCGCGCGACGCTCCGCCGAAGGTGACGACCTCGCTCGGCGTACCGTCTGCGTTGTAGCTGATCGTCGCCGTACCGCCCAATGGGTTCGTGATGGCTGTGTTCTGCCCCCGCGGGTTGTAGGTCATTGTCCAGGTCTCGCCGGCACGGTCGATGAACGTGATCAGGTTGCCGTTGGCGTCCCATTCGAATTGCTCCGCCGTACCGTCGGGATAAGTGACGCGCGTGACCCTGTAGAACCGGAAGCCGTCCTGTTCCTGCTCCTCATAGTCCATCCGCAGCGTTTCCCCGGCCAAGTCGGTCACCGTCGCGGGGAAGCCCGAGGGCTCGTGATACGTGAGCCGCCCCACTTCGCCTCCGGGAGTGGTGTAGCTGATCACGCGGTTGTTGCCGTCGTAGGTTGTCGCATCGGAGGCGCCCGCCTCGTCTGTGGCCCGTGAGAGGTTCTGCCCCTCGGGGTGAACGTAGCGCCTCACCGCTCCATTGGCGTCGGTAACGCTCGAGCCTGTTTCGTTCGGCGCCAGCTCATACGCGAATTGCGTCGTGCCGCCCTCGCCGTCGGTCTGAGTCGTCACCCGCGCCTGATCGTCGAAGACCTGGTTGGCCGGTTGACTCCCGTCTGGGAGCGTCGTCGACCTCAGCAGTCCCTCAACGTCACCTTTGGTCGTGTAGGCGTAGGTCGTCGTGTTTCCCCTCGGGTTGGTGACAGCGGTCAAGTTGTCGCCGGTGTAGCGATACTGCACCGTTCGCCCGGACTGATCCTCGATCTGAGTCAGCTTGCCCGCGGTGTAGGTGAGCTCGATGGACCGCCCCAATCCATCGCTGACCATGTCGGGGCTGTTGCCGCCCTGAGCCACGGTCAAAGTGTTGCCGTTGCGGTCTTCGATGCTCGTCAAGCGACCTTGGGCGTCGAAGGTATAAATACGCTCCGTGTCCAGATCCAAGAACTTGTATCCGCCCGCCGCGACGTCGATCAATTGGTGGTCCAGCTTCTCCGTGCTCGACAGGGTCCAATCTGCGCCGTCGCGCATGAAGCTGATCGTGTTCCCGCCAAAGAGGTTGACGCTGGCGACTCCTGCCTCCACCGAAACGGAGAAATCGAAGTTGTGCGTCCAGTTATTGCCAAGGTTTCCCTCAAAACCGCTCGCTCTCAGATAGGCGCCGTAGTAGCGCGCAAAGCCCAACGGAAGCGGCCCGCCCAGAGACAGGTCCGGCGTCAAGTCCCGAGGGTCGTGCAGCTCGCCGCTGGCGAGACTGACCGGGTCGCCGTCGGAGTAGTTGTTATCTATCGCTGCGTCGCTCATCAATGGATTGTCCGCGTCAACGATCTCGACAGAGAAAGTCGTGGGGGGGGGCGGTGCCACCGCAATTCGATCCGGCTGAAGTGACTTCCCACTTCACTCTCATCCTTCCCGTGCCCCCCTTGTTGGGCGTAACCGTGAGCGTGGTTGAAGAGCCTCCGGCGCCTCGATAAGTTTTTCTGCCGGTAATCGTTACGCGAGCACCGTCGGTGGACGTGAACGTGGCTTCGACTTTTGTCGTGCAGTTGTTAGGGTCGCCCTCGCCCGAGCCGTTCCTAACCCTGATGCGGCCCGTGGTCTCGCCGACCTCGATGACCATCTTGCTGCCCTGCCTGGGCGAGTATGAGACGCTATGCGCCGCCAGGCTGTCGAGCAAAACGAGAAGACCGGCGCTAAGGATAACCAGGCGCCAAATCGGGTTGGAGACTAAAGTTTTGAGAACTAGCAACGAAATCCCTCCGGATACTCTTGTCACTCATCCACACGAGCTTCCGCGTCGATCGGATTGCTTGAAGCTGCGAAATTTGACGCCCGGAGGCTCAAGAAGTTCCTTGACCACAAAGGCTTCAGGTCAGGATTGAACTCGAGAACGTCGCGACCTGCCCAAGCATAGCCGCGCTGGTTGACACAGCGCAACTTCAAGCTGACGCGCTGTGAGCTGTCAAAAACTGGTCGGAGTCGGAGAGAACACGAGAAGCTCGCGAACGCCGATCCCGATCTAATTTCTAATAGTGTCTCAGTTTGGATTTCTGGCAGCACAGAAGGCCGTGCGATACTGAGGGCCACCAATGCCCGACCGCTCAGGCAAGAAGCGTCCTCGCGACGTCAACCAGCGCGCGAAGATGATTCTGGACATCGCGTCCGGCGAAGTTGAGGACAAGCCTGAGGACGACGGCAAGAACCCGGAGGCTGTCTCCCTAGGTCGTCGCGGAGGCCTGAAAGGCGGTAAAGCGCGCGCAGCGAAGCTGACAGCCGAGGAGCGAACGGCGATCGCCAAGCGGGCAGCATCGGCGCGTTGGCGTAAGACGTAAGTAGCCCCAGCTGGGACCGCCGGCGCCTAGGCTGCATCCGCTACAAATAGTTCTTCTTCCACGTCCTTGGTGAAATCCAGGCTGATCTGAATCGGCTTGTTCGGGTTGCTATTGTCGTTGTAGCTGTCGGCATCGACGCGGAGTTGCACGCAGTCGCCAACTACTTGTCCGCGCCTCTGCTGTAGGGCTGATTCCATGTGGTCACGGTCAGCTGTCCGTATGTCATCCCAAAGCGCCTGCTGCTTTCCGTCCACCTTGATTCGGGCAGCGTGCTTGGCGCGCACGCGCCTTCCTTGAGGGTCGGTAACGTACTCTTCCCTCATAGCCTTCGCGAAATCGTCAGCGCATTGCGAGCTCAACGCCGAAGGGTGCGGTTTCCACAATCCGTTGCCGAACGCCCACTTGGCCAGATCTTTGGCGGTCGCAGGCCATGGCTGCTTTGCTGTCCTGTACCTATCTACCAAGTCCTGCATTTGATCGTTGTAGCTCATGGCTTCCGATCTCCTGAATTTATACGGCTGGGGCGACGTCGCCCCAGCCGTCCGTCAAAGCCGTAGCGGTAACTAAATCCTTGACATTGACCAGCATTTCGCGATTGTGGGCGTAGCTGATTTGGCTCCTGAATTGAAGCTGGCCGACGACCAGTCCAGGGTGGACTCCGATTCGGCCTGCAAAGCCACGTATTTTCGTCTTCGAGTAGAAGGGCCGCACTCGGATCATGAAGTCCTTGAGCTCGTCTTGCGGAATCAAGAACGACGCAGCGAATCTATCTGCACGCTTTTCCTCTTCCGGCCGGTTTTCGGCTTCGGCGGCCTTGTCTATTTCCGTGTCGATCACGGCGCCATCGCGCTCCTTTACGTGGCTGAGCTCGTGCATAAGGGTGTGCCAAAACCAGTCGATCCGGTCAGATCGCAGACTCAGCGCTACAACCGGCGAGGCCTTGTTCAGCCAAAGACAAGCACCGTCGATTTTCGTCTTAGGAAGTCTCTCTGCGATCACAAGCCGGACGCCTGCCTCGCGGAGGATGCTCGGAACCCGCCGAACCTCTTCCGGGGATGCCAGCAGCTTACGCAAGTTGCCGAATGCGACATCCAGGCGCTTAGTGGAAAACCTCGGTGCGTCGATCAGGTACGCCATACTGGCCGCTCGGTACAGCCACGCCATCTCCGCCGGGGAGGCTTCGTTGTAAGCTGATGACTTCCGCGCGGCGGCCGCTAGCGGTTTCGGATCATCGGTCAGTTTTTTGAGACGGTAGAACCTTTGAAACTCCGACTCCAGTTCGATGACGTTGTTGGTTTTTCGAATCCAACCACGGCGAACCATATGCTGAACCGGGGCGCGCGAGTACAGGCTAGCGCGGCGCGCTACTGCGTCGTCGCGATCAACTCTCGACAATTGGTAGGCAGACTCAAGGTTCATCCATAAGGCGGCGCCAGTGCCAAATGCAGAGCCTAGTCCGCTCGCAGTCTCCGGCGAGACAGCGCGCTTTCCGGTGACAAGCGCAGAAACAAGGGCTGTGTCGCGTCCCATGATCTCCGCAAGGTCAGACTGGGTCCAACCGCGCTCTTCTAGTTCTTCCTGGATGAAATCACCAGGCGGAAAAACCTCAGCGGGGATGCGCTCTGACGTGGCCATGCAGTTTACCTCTCCCACTAGTGGTAGTCCTCGATACTCAGGATCTCGACCACCGTCTCCTTCTTGGTCTCTTTGTCCAGCCTTAGGATGAGTCGCCACTGATCGTTGAGCTTCATTGAGTGCTGTCCCTTCCTGTCGCCCTTTAATTTTTCGAAGTGCAGAGACTTCATCGAGTAAAAGGCCCGTTCGTCCTCCGCTGATCGGATATGCTGCATGCGCTTCCGAAACGCCTTGACGACGGCGCGCGGCAGCCCGGCATCGAACTTGGCATCCACTTCGAGCCGATCCAAAGATGAATCACAGAATACGACCTCCATCGCTTCCTATGCGTAGGATAGCGCAGGCTCTACGTGACGTCAATAGCAAATCTCGTAAAATACATATTGATATCTGCTGAGTGGTCAAGCATAATGCTCAGTATGAACAAGCTCGGAACCGGCAAGCGAGCTCAGATCCTTTCGGCGTTGGTTGAAGGATGCTCGCTTCGGTCCACCAGCCGGATGGTGGGATGCTCCATCAACACCGTGACTAAGCTGCTCGTGGACCTCGGGATGGCCTGCTGGGCGTACCAAGACGAGAACCTCCGAAACCTACCCTGCAAGCGCTTTCAGTGCGACGAGATTTGGTCATTCTGCCAGATGAAGGAAAAGAACGCGCCTGAGGGAAAGCGTGGCGAGTTCGGCTTTGGCGACCTCTGGACGTGGACTGCGATTTGCGCCGATACCAAGCTGATCCCGAGTTGGCTTGTCAGCGACCGAAGCGCTGCAAGCGCCGAAGCCCTCATGCTGGACCTGGCGAAGCGCCTATCGCGACGGCACGTCCAGATCACCACGGATGGACTGAAGGTCTACCTTGAGGCTGTAGACGATGCGTTTGGCGATCGCGCCGACTACGCGATGCTTCAGAAGATCTATGGGCGCGACCAGAGCGAGCCAGAGTCGCGCTACTCCCCTGCGAAGTGTGTCGGTACACGCAGCGCTCCGATGCGAGGCAGCCCTGATCCAGCCCACGTTTCGACCAGCTTTGTTGGGCGTGCGAACCTCACGATGAGGATGTCGATGAGGCGGTTCACGCGCCTGACGAACGCCTTTTCGAGGAAGGTTGAGAACCACATGCACGCGATCGCGATCCACTTCATGTACTACAACTACGCTCGAATCCACAAGACGCTTAGGGTCACGCCTTGCATGGAGGCGGGCGTCAGCAATCACGTTTGGTCGCTCGAAGAGATCATCGGCCTGCTGGATTCAAACTGAGACACTACCCAGACGCTCGGCGGTACAATTCTCCCAGTGTGATTGGGACCACGATCAGCCATCACAAGATCCTCCGTGGTCGGGTGCGCGACAAATTTGTGACTGCTGGCGGCGCTTGGCCGAACAATCTGAACAGCCCAGCACCTAGGTAACACTTTTCCCCAACCACATAGGTAACAGTTTAAGGGTTGAACCAAGAGAAGGTTCTTTGCACGAAATCCTTCCCGGAAACGCTCGGGGGGCGCCGGGGGAGCGAGCCCGTAGGGCGAGCGGAGGAGGCGCCCCCCGAGCGTTTCCGCCGCAGTCGGTGCTCCCCCCTGCCCGGCCGCGGGCCCTCGAATAGGCTACGCTCGAGCCAGTCCAGCTCCAGCGGCCCAAACCAGACCGCCCAGCCGTGCTCATGCTCTTCCAGGCCCACCGTCTCGCCCGCCAAGGTCTCGCTGAGAAACAACTGACGCCCCAGCAACCCAATGTCACCCTTGCTCTGCACTCGCCGCGGCAGCATCCGATCCGGATACTCCAGCTCCGGCAAGCGCTCCGGATACGGCCTCCACGACGGCTGATACACGCTCGCCGGCGTTGCCATCGCTAGCGACTCGTGCGGACGCTCCTGGTTGTAGATCTGCCGAAAACGATCGAACGCCCGCTGTTGCGCTCGCAAGTTGCGCTCCGGCGGCGTCGCCGTCTCGGCCTTGAGCGTCCGATGCATGCGCTCATGACGCCCGTTTTGCTCAGGGTGTCCGGGGTCGATTCGCTGCAGTTGAATCCCGAGCCGGATCCACCACACGCTGAGCCGCGAAAGCCCCGCCAAGCCCGTCGAGGCGAACGGCGGACCGTTATCGGAAAGGATCCTCGTGGGCAGGCCGTACTCCCGGAAAGTCGCTTCCATCAGCGGCCGCACGTGCGCCGTGTTGCTGCGCGCGACCCTTTGACAACGCAACAGATAGCGGCTCGCCGTATCGGAAATCGTCAGCGGATCGCAGCGTTTGCCGTCGCCGGTGTCGAACCAACCCTTGAAATCGATCGCCCAAACTTGGTTGGGCGCCTTGGCGCTGGTGAGCTTACTGGAAGGCGTGGCGTGGCGCCGGCGCTTACCGGGGTGGGTGAGTCCGTGGCGTTTCAGCAGCGCCCCGATGGTGGAGTGCGCCGGCCAATTGATGTCAGGGTTGGTGCGCTCGAGTCGCGCTTTGAGCTTGTCTTCGCCCCAAGTGGGATAGCGCGCCCGCAAGGCCAGGATCTCTCGCTCGATCTCGGCGGGAAAGGCTTGCGCTTGCCGTTTGGGCGCTTTGGATTGATCGGCCAATCCGGCGACGCCTTGTTGGGCGTAGCGATCGAGCCATTTGTAGCCGGTCTTGCGGCTGACGCCGAAGCGCCGACAGACGGCGGCCATGGCATCCTCCCGGGTTAGAACCTCTTGAACGAATCGCAATCTTTCGTCTTGCACACGGGTCTCCTTCCATCCCAAAACAAAAGTCCTCCTTTTGTTCTAGGATGCCAATGTGTTACCCATGTGATCGGGGAATTGTGTTACCTATCTGCCCGGGCTATACCAATCATAGCCCCGGGATTCATCCCGGGGTGGGCGCCAACCTTCGCGCGCCTCGCACTGACGGGCCTATCGCGTGCTTCCGCCCTCAGGTGGGTGGAGTCGAGGACGGGCGCGGTGGCTTTAGGCGGAGGGAGTAGCTGTTGCTGGCCGCTTTCGCCTTGCGCCAGTGTCTCAGTCTCCGCCTTGGCTCCGTTTCCCGTCCCCGCTCATCGAACCGGACGTGCGGATTTCCCGCATCCGGCTCTCCGACCGGCTTCACCTCATCGCTGTCGCAGGCGGCGGCCCCAGTTGCGCCCCGCGCAGGCGCAGCACGCCCATCTCCTGCTTCGCTTTGAGGCAGAGCTTGCGCCCGAGCTTCCGGATCCTAACGGCGTTGCTAGGCTTATCGCCAATCGCCTCGTCCTCTCGCTCGTTGACAAGCATGCCGGAAGTCAGGGCCCCTCGCTCCACAGGCATTACCCTGCTTCTTCACTACTACGGCCCTGTCCGACTCCCCTCCCGAGCCGCCGTCCTGTAGACAACGTTTGGAGTTGCGACCTCCGCCCGGTGGGGCCTCCCGCCTTTGACTACGAACACCCTTCAGCGTCATGCCGCGCCCACTACCCCGGCGGACCCAACCGGTGCATGCGTCGGTCGCTTCCCGGTTGCTGCGGCCTTCCCCGTTTCTCAGGCGGGTCGGCGTCCGCAACTTCACTTTCGAGGCCTGCTCAGGCATACTGCGCGTTACGGCCTAACGGCTTGCTCGCCCGGCTTACCCGGACTTTGTCGCGAGGCTTCAGCTCGACCCGTTACCGGACCACGCTGCTCGCCAGCTTCGATGTCGACCGACATCTTCATCGGCGGGGCCTTTCACCCCGCAGGGTGTTCGCGCCAGTACGGCGCACTGAGAAATACGGGCTAGTTGGCTGTCGCGGCCGCGGTCGCGACCCGCGTGCTCACATACTCGACTTTGCCGGGAAGCACTCCCTCACAGAACTTGGCAAACTTCGCATCGTTCGCGCAGCGAGTCTTGACGCTGTCATGCACGAGCACTTTGCGTCCCTCACCGTCGGTTGCCGTTCGACTCCACCAACCCATGATCCACCAGAATCGCATCAATGAGTTGTGCAGCTTACCCATCGGATCCGGCGCTAGGCCGCGAGCATCTTTGGGTTCACGCAGCAGCAATCCGTGCGCCTTAGCTTCTCGCAGCATCCACTCAAGTGTTACGTCGGAAAGGCCCGCTTGCTCGTATCCCCCACCCACGTCGGAGTGCGCCCCCGCGAACCACACTTGCTCGAATCGGCGCAGGCCAGTGTCTGGGCTGATCTCGTCGGCATTCTTCGGGGACCAGAGGTTTGGCCGGTATTTGCTTCGCCGCTCATTGATGGCGACCGCATGACGCCCGTGGGCCGCGACCTTCATGTTGGCCGTGTAGGGGAGCTGCAGCGATCGGCTAAGTAACCCGACCGACTTCACCGTGTCCCACACACCGACGAAGTGGATTGCGCCATCGGCGTGGTCGCTGTCCCAATGACGCGGGAAATATTTTCGAAATCTCGCGGCCACTTTCCAAGGGTTTCCGGACTTTTCGCGGTGCAATTGGATCGCGTAGTCGACTAGGTTCTCGCTGTTTCGATTCAGAAGCCCGCACATGAAGATCAGTCCGCCCAGAGCCCGCACGGTGTAGGCGCCGCGGCTGAAACCAAACAAATAGATCTTGTCCCCTTCCTCATAGTTCTGCATGAGGAAAGTGTAGGCCTCTCTGATGTTCGTCGTCAGCCCGTAGGCAACCGCCAACCCCGCTATTTTCGTCAACAGCTTGGATGTCTTGGTCTGGAAGCCGGGAGCGGCCACCGTCCCTAGGCCAGGATCGTAGTAGGTGAGCTGCAGCTCGGGGTCTTTGACAAGCCGCTGGTAGAGCTCCAGGACATTGCTCTGAGCCCCGGCCTCGATCTCATTTCCGGTCCCGTCGCAGCAAATGACGATGTTTCTCGGCTTTTTCGGCATATCGCGTTATCCTCCCAGGGAAAGTATAGACTGGCGGCAGAATAGCACGCCGCAGCCGTGTATGGGCGTGCTTTCGGTGACAGTCGGCTAGCCCAGGGCTAGGTCCTTCGCAGGGGCGAAACCGGGACGGCGAATTTCTCGCGACCGCGCCGGAGCCGACCGCCACTCGCGCTTGCGCGACGACCGGTATTGCCTTCCCCTTCAGCCCACTAGGTCGGCCTCCGAAACGAGTTCCTCACGGCTCAATAGCCCGCCCGCCAGTGCCCCTGTCAACGCTTCGCCCACGGCGTCGCCGCCGCCGGCGCATGACTCGAGGTCAGCGTGGTTCGCTACTCCTTCACTGTGGGGCTCTTGCATCCCCAACTCCCTGCCGGTTTATCCCGGCGCTTTCAGGCTGGCCCGGTTTTCCCCCGATCTCCCCCCACGTTCTACCCTGCGCACCCTAGGTTATTGATTTCGCTCACCGACAAAGTCCTGGCTTCACCCAAAGCGAAGCCGCTCAATTAACCCAGATAGGGGAAGCCCAGGCGAGCTCTCCATCTCGCTGCTCAACCCGAACGTAGTAGTAACTGCCGCCAATGTCGGGCGTGTTGTCGCGGTAGTCGAAGTCGACCTCGGTCGCCCCGCGAGCTTCGTGCGTGTGGACGTAGCGATTGTCCTTGATGACCTCTACTTTCTCGATGGGTCCCGTGCCGACCACCTTGACGGTGAGGGTTGGCGGGCCGCTGATCGGAACCGATGCGCCCATCAGATGCCCGTCGACTCGAAAATCGACGAGGATGTTGTCGGTGGCGGCGTACGCGCGCCGGGCGCGAATGCCTTCGAGAATGGACTCGGTGCTGACTTCATCGACGTAGATCATGCCGTAGGAGCCGTGCGTCGAAACATGGTCGGAGCTTGCTTGGACGCCGATTTTCAAGCCCTTGGCCCAGGCGTTCCAGATGAACCCCATGGCCTGCTCGTCCAACGGAGGCGTGCTTGAGCGCGGGGCCCCGTCGTACTCGTAGTTGGTGCGATAGCCCTGATAGATCTCGACGAGCGGCTCGACATCCTCGGCCGCGTCGGTCCAATCCGAGCCTGCGCCGGTCGCCGAGGTGTGCACCATGACGATTCCTCGCTCGTCGCGCAGATGCTCGTAGAGATGTTCTACGCCGGTGTTGCGGTTGTCGGTCAGTTCCGCCTGCGTGAACCCGAACACCGGCACGCCTCTGCGGGCGAACATCACGTTGCGGTGGCCACTGGGGAACGCTCGGCTGCGCTCGTAGCCGTAGAGCGGTGCGAACGCGCCGCGCAGTCGAAACAGGTCCGCCGCTTTCTGGATCATCCACCACGAGTAGGGGACGTCGGCGCCCGCGTTGTGGTCGGCGACGCCGAGATAGTCCATCGCGGCGGCGTCGAGCGCATAGCGATAGGCGTCCCACAGCGAGCCGTCTCGATTGCCGTCCCACGACAGGTCGGTGTGGCGATGCATGTCACCGCGAACGATCCGCAGCGAGCGCTCGCCCGTGCGCGCGCGATACTCGCGCAAGCGGGCGACGTCGGCCACTTCGTTGGGATGAACGGGCGTCGACGTATCGCCGGGCTGCCGGAAGCTTTGGAGCCTCGGCGGCTCCCTCAGACGCGGAGCCGGTTCCAGCGTCACCGCGAAGAGGTCGGGCTCCTCCGGGTCGCCAGGCATCGCTCGCGGGAAGGTGCGCCCGTCGCCGGCCCAGTAGGCGTGAAGCTTGCCGTCATTGTCGGAGAACACGGCCGCCGGCGCGTCGATGCGCCCGTAGCCGGCGGGGAACTCGATCGCCTTCAACCAACCCCCCTGCTGAAAACTGGTTGCCGCCTGCCGCCACATGGCCCGAAACGTCGGTTTGTCGCGGGTGGGGCTGTTGGTTCTGTAGCGGAAAAACAGCCAGAGATTTCCGTTGCCGTCAGAGGCGAGTTTCGGGGCCAAGAACACCTGGCGCTCCTCTGCCGGCAGAATCGATGCGAGGTCGCCGGGCAGCTCGCGCAGTTCGCCTGCTTGCCATGCGGCGACGCGGACTTGCCGCCGCATCAGCAACCCGAGCCCCGCGTTCTCGATCTCGTTGACGTAGTCTTTGCCCCAGTCGGCGTCGCCTTCCTCCCAGGCGAGCCAGAGGCGGCCGGTTGCGTCGTAGTGGACGTCGGCATGGGCTTCGAAAGCGTCGGACGTTGTTACTCTGTTGACCGGTTGAAGGCGGCCGTTGCTCCATTGGCGCAGGCGCACATCGTAATTGCCCGCCTCGTAGCTATCCCAGACGATAGTCGCTTCGCCGCCCGACGCGGCGACGGCCGGCGCCCACTCGTTCGCTGATGAGGTCGAGACGAGCAGTTCTTGTTGCCAGCCGCCGCCGCTGTGAACACGCAGGAATATGTCGAATTGGCCGTCCCGTCCTCCTTGCCAAGTGAGAAAGATTCTGCCGTCTCGATCGACGGCGGCAGCCGGGAGGATGTCGGCGCCGGGTGAATCGCTAAGCCGTTGGGCGTCGCTCCAGCGATCGCCTTCGCTGTTGCGCGCCCAGAGACCCCAATTTCCGTCGCGTTGCTCGGACCAGAAAACCCACACGCGCCCGGCGCCGTCCTCGGCCATGGCGGTCCCGGCAAGGTCGGCGCCGTCGGGAGTCAGAGCGGTTGCCACGCCGTCGCGTGTGGTCCAAAGGCGATCGCCCGCCCCATGTGTGTAGGTGATGAAGGCCAGCCGTTGGCGTCCTTGGGAGTCATAGAGACCCGACGGAAAGTCCTCGGCGGCCGGACCCTCAGAGACTCTCCTGGGCTCGGGTGTACGCATAACGTCGGCGGCGCCCGAGAGGAACTCCCGCCGGCCGGCCCAGCCGATCTCGGAGGGCTCGAACGAGAACTCGCCTTGTTCGGTGTCGATCGTAACGCGTCCGGGGCCGTTCATCTCCAAGCGCACCAATAAGCCGCGCGAGCTAGTCTTACTGTGCCGCTTGGTGCCTTCCAGGCTGCGCTCCCAGGGCGCATACCAGTACTCTTCAACCGAGGTCGTAGCTCGCCATTCGGAGTCCGAAACAATCGTGTCGTCAGCGTCGAACTGCCAACCGTGGAGCGCGCCGGCGCGCCCGTTCTCGACTTGGCCGTTCTCGACTTGGCCGTTCTCGACTTGGATGGTCCCGTCCCAGAGCGTTGGCTGTTTGTCGTTCAGCCCCAGACGCACGAGGAACGATTGTGCCGCCAAGGGCAGCGCCAGCATGAAACCCAGAGTTGCGCGACCCACGGAGACAGTATACATTCGACCCATGAATCGAAAAGCGCGTTGGCTCGCCGCCGTGTTGCTACTCGCAGGCGGCGCTTATCTGTTCCGAACGAACGCTCAACAGGTCGGGCCTCAGACGGTAGACGCCTCGAACTATTCCAGCTTGCAAGAAGCCTTCGATGCGCTTCCGCCGACTGGCGGTCTTGTGCGGCTGCCGCCAGGCAGGTTCGAGCTTCATGAGCCCCTGGTTCTTTCGATCGGGGACGTCCGCGTGGAAGGCTCCGGCGCGGCGACGCACATCGTAAATCTAAACGAGGACGGCCAACCGGCAATGGTTGTGCAGGCCGCAAGCTTCGACGCGGACGCTTCAGGTCGTCAAAATCGTGACAACCCGCTTTGGCGCGTACAATTGGCGAACTTCCGAATCAGCGGCAACCCGAAGAGCGGAGATGGACTGTTGGCGCGGTTTGTGAACGAGATCTACGTCGAAGGTCTATCGGTTGACCACCATGGCGCCAACGGAATTCGCCTTGACCAATGCTATGAAGACCCTCGCATCTCGGATTCCATTCTGACCTACAACTCAGCGTCGGGACTGCTGGTTGAGGGCAGCCACGACATCGTCGTCAACGCCAATCAGTTCGAGGAAAACTTGGATGCCGTGCGCGTGACCGACAGCTTCAACTTGTGTATGAACGCGAACAATATCGACGACCACCTGCGGCACGGAGTTGTCGTCGAGAACACCTACGGCTCCGTGCTTTCGGGAAACATGATCGTGGAGTGCGCGGGCGCCGCGATCATTTTGGATCGAGACGTTTACGGAGTCACGATCAGCGCAAACGTACTCGCCCACAACAATGCGGGCGGAGTGGATCTACGCGACGCCTGGGGATCGACGGTCAGTGCGAACACTTTCACGATCAATCCGGAGTGGTCGGTGCGCATCGGGCCGAACAGCGGACGGATCGCGGTCACCGGAAACAATTTCTCGAACAGCTTTCTGGGGCAAGGGACAAAGCGCGAGGAAGAGTACGATGTCGAGTGGCCGCGGAAAGGATATGCGCGCGGCGTACTGCTGGAGGGCGCCCGACAGGTAACCGTCACGGGAAACGTCTTCAGCGGATTGATTGGGCCGGCGGTCGAGGGCCAGGGAGCGCTCGAGGATATCATATTAAGCGCAAACGTCGCCGCGGATTTGTTCCGCGGAGGCGGCTCGGGAGAACCGTTCGTGTTTGAGAACCGCAGCGGAGTGAGCATCGCGCGTCAGCCCTGAATGAGCGCCCACCCCGTTCGCATCCGTATGGCTGTCGCTCGTCAAAACTCGATAGCCGATCGAAAAAAGACCGGTTCCCAATCGCGTTCCAGGCATGAGGCCGATGGGCGACCACAATACAGCGTACACCGTGGGCCACATGCGAGCGCTACGCGATGTCATCAATCCGTCGACATGACCGCCACGCCAGGATGATGACGATGCGCCATCGCACTGAATTGGTTGCTGCGAGTCTGCTGTGTTTTGCGTGCGGCTCTCGCGATGCGGAGCCTCTTTCCACCGCGGAAGCTCTGCAATCGTTCCAGATCGCCGAAGGCTTCCATGTCGAGCTCTTCGCATCCGAACCGCATGTCGTTGACCCTGTCGAGATGGCGTTCGATGAGAACGGCGGCGTCTATGTGGCGGAGCTGCTCGACAATCCCGAAGATCCTCCGTCCGGCGAGCCTGCCGAGAGCCGGATCAAGTATCTCGAGGACTCCGATGGCGATGGCGTGATCGACCGTCACACGGTTTTCGCGGATCAGCTTCTTGCTGTCGAAGGAATCACGCCCTGGGACGGCGGTCTCATCGCAACCGCTGCTCCGGACATCCTCTTTCTCAAAGACACCGACGGCGATCACAAAGCCGATATTCGCAAGGTTCTCTACACGGGCTTTGCGACCCCTCATGTGGAAGGACGCTTGAGCAATCCACGCTTCGGGCTTGACAACTGGATCTATGTCGTCAACCATTCCTATCCCGGGAAGATCGCGTCGCCGGAGCGTCCTGAAGAGCCGCCGGTTAACGTCCGCAGCCGGGAGTTCCGGTTTCACCCGATGCGCGGCCTCGCCGAGGCGTCGACGGGCGATTCGCAATTCGGGCAGGCTTTGAACGAGTGGGGCCACTGGTTCATTTCGCACAACACGGTTCATCTGCGGCACA
Source organism: Bryobacterales bacterium (assembly GCA_965247515.1). GTDB lineage: Bacteria > Acidobacteriota > Terriglobia > Bryobacterales > UBA6623. Next base: position 7,280,918 of record OZ252029.1, read on the forward strand.
CCGTGATTCCGCCGGGATACCTCGAGCGGAATCCTCTTTTGACGGTGGAGGACACAGCACAAGATGTCTCGGACCATGGCCGCGGCGACGCGCGCGTCTATCCCATCAGCCGGCCGCAGCAGTGGCGTGTTGAGCGCACTGCCGCTAGAGAGAAACGGTATGCAGAGACGCAACCCGGACGCGTCGAACGCCTGGGAGGATATTTCACGGCTTCATGCGGCGTCACCGCGTATTTGGGGGACGCCTTTCCCGAAGAGTTCTCTGGGCGAATCTTCGTGGGCGAGGGGAATGGAAATCTCGTCCACTGCGACATCCTTCGGCCTGATGGGGCCACCTACTCGGCGAGCCGCTGGCCGCGGAACAAGGATTTTCTGGCTTCGACCGACAATTGGTTTCGGCCCGTGAACTTTTCGAACGCGCCCGACGGGAATCTGTATGTAATCGACTACTACCGCGAGTTCCTCGAGCACCCGATGTTCATTCCCGACGCGGTCAAGAAGCGGCTGAAGATGGATTTCCGCGCGGGTGACACGCTGGGCAGGATCTATCGGATCGTGCCGGATAGGCCGCGAAGCAACCGATCGCTCGAGGTCCGGCTCGGTTCCGCATCGAGCGCCGAGCTTGTTGACTTGCTGGAGCATCCCAATGGGTGGCATCGCAGAACCGCGCACCGTCTGCTCGTGGAGCGGCAGGACCGCTCTGTGATTTCGCGGCTCGCCGAGCTTGCGCGGGCCGGGGCCTCGCCCACTGCCCGTTTGCATGCGCTGTGGGTTCTCGAGGGTCTTGATTCCCTCGACGCCTCCGTGGTGGAGGACGCCCTTTCCGCCCCCCACCCGGCGGTTCGTGAGAACGCTCTGCGGTTGGCCGAAGCGTTTCTCCCGCGGCTGGCGGAACGCATCGTCGCGGCGACGCAAGACGAAGCGCCGCGGGTGGCTTTCCAGGCGGCGCTTACAGCGGGGAACCTCGGTCCGTCACGCGCCGTGATTCACGCGTTGGGCGACATTCTTGCCCGGTTTCCTGAAGATCCCTGGTTTCGCACCGCCGTGTTGAGCGCTCCGGCGGAATTCGCTGGGCCTGTTTTCCATGGGCTCGCCGCCCGCAATGGGGAGTTCTTCGAATCGCCGTCCGAGCAGAAGCAGGAGTTGGTCAGAGCCTTCGCTCGCCTGGCGAGTGCGGGCCGCGACCCTCGGCAAGTCAACCGATTCTTGGAACGGTTAGCGACGGAGGAAGCCCTGCGCAAACCGGCTTGGCGAACGGCTGCGCTCGAGGGAATGGGCGCGGGTCTGTCTTTGACAAGAGGTCGCAAATTGCCGATGCGAGCGGCCGGAAGCGCGCTAGAGATCTTTCTGGGCGATTCTTCGGCAGAGGTCCGGCGGGCAGCCGCGGGGCTTGCGCGGTTCTTCGAACTGGGGTCGGTCGTCCGGCGCGCCAAAGAGGAGGCGGTCGATACCAGAACTTCGATGGAGCGGCGCCTGCTGGCGTTGCGCGTGCTCCAGGGCGGTTCGTTCGCCGAAGTAGCGGATACGCTGCAATCAGCTCTAGTCGAGCCGGGCGCTCCTGACTTGCAGGCGGAAGCGGCCAGGTCATTGGCTTCGTTCGATGACCCGCGCGTGGCGGGGATTCTGATCGCCGGTTGGCCCGAGTACGCTCCCGATACAAGGGACACAGTCGCCGAGCTCATGATCCGCCAACGCGACTGCGCAGTAGCATTCGCCGACGCCGTCGTGGACGGGCGCATCCGTCCGCACGACATCGCCGCTGTCACGCGCATTCGTTTGGCCGAGCATCCTGACGAGCAGATCCGACAACGTGTCGACGGCCGTCTGGAGCTGGGGGCGAGTGGCCGCGACCAAGTTGTCGCCGACCGCCTGGAAGCGCTTGAGCTGTCTGGCGAGCCGCAACGCGGGCAGGTCCTGTTCGAGGACGAATGCGCCAACTGCCACCTGCGCCTCAGTTCGAGGGGACGCATCGGCCCGGATCTTTCGGGGGTCAACAATCGTAGCAAGGAGGCTCTACTGACAAGCATCTTGGACCCGAGCTACGCGATTGAAGACCCCTACCGGAACCACTTGCTCGAAACCAATGACGGCCGCTACTACGACGGCATCTTGGCGGCCGAGACCGCGGCAACCCTCACGCTTCGAGGCGAGCTCGAGGACGTCGCTGTGCTGAAGGATGACATTCGCGAGCTGCGTCGGTCCAACGTGTCGCTGATGCCGGATGGTCTCGAGGAGTCCATGAGCGAACAGGACCTTGCCGACCTGATCGCCTACTTACAGGCCGGGCTGTGAGCGGTTTGTCTGCGCAATCAGAGGACCCAAGCTCACGCAAATATCCATTAGGGATCAGGGTTGTGCAAGTGCTGTCTCTCGACAGTAAGCGCTTCAATCTAAACGACTACGTAGTTTTGGCAAGGCACTAGTAGGTAGGCTAGAGATTCCAGGCCAAATAACCAGCCGTGACCGTCCCCGCAAACGCGCATAAATAGCAAACCACCGCAATCAGCATCCCGATCGACTTCAGCTGCAGCCCCTCAATCGTTGCAAACCGAAACCGGTGCGCCCAGTGCCACAGAGATAGCGTACATAGCGCAAACAAATAAACCCTTGTAATCGGATTCCCCGCCAGCTCGCGCAGCCCCTCGTACGAAGGCTCCGCCACCCAGCCCAAGGGAATCGCCAATCCAAACAACAATACATGCGCCGGCATGAACATTGCCGACAGCACTCCGCCCGCACTAAACAAAGACCACACAGCCGGTTCGTTGGATCTCTTCGCCATTACGCCCCCAACACCACCCAAGCGACCAGGCATGTGATCACAGCCCACCCGATGTAGTTCGGCGCGATGATCGCCGCATCCGGCAACCTCTTGCCGCCCATTCTCACCACGACCGCCCGCGGCGTCACGTTAAACCAAGTCACCGTGTGAAAAACGACGGCCGCCAAGCAAAGTACGTTCAGGACGGTCGCCAACGGAGTCGACAACCACGCTTGTAAGGCGCCGTAAGCCTCGGGGCCGGAGATCAGCGCGCTCATCTGGCACAGCGTCAGCAAAGCAAAGTAGCCCACCGCGACGCACGTCATCTCCCGAAACACGAACAGGACATAACCCGCCGAAGCCGTCCACCAAAGCCGCGGCACGGGCGTTACATACGGCTTCGGACCGCCCGGCGTGGAATCGATCGTTCTCACTTCGATGCCCCCGGCATCAGCAACGACTTGAACCAGTTCTCCGTCGTCGCAGTCTTATACTGCTGAATCGCCCCGGCCGGGTCAACGTTCTTGGGGCAAACCTTCGTGCACTCGCCCACAAAGGTGCAGCCCCAAACGCCTTCCTCCTGCGCCAGCGTATCCATGCGACTCTCATTGCCCTCGTCGCGCGAGTCCATGTTGTAGCGCTGCGCCAGCGCAATCGCCGCCGGGCCGATGAACTCTTCATCCAACCCATACACCGGACACGCCGCATAGCAAAGCGTGCAATTGATACACATGCTGAACTGCTTGAACGTATCGAGCTGCTCCGGGGTCTGTAAATACTCACCCTCTTCTACGCTCTTCTCTTTCTCGCGAACGATCCACGGCTCGACCTTTTTCAACTTCGTCATGAAGTCGGAAAGATCGACGCAAAGGTCACGTACGATGGGGAAGTAGCGCAGCGGTTCTACCTTAATTGGCCCCGGCGCGTAATTTTTCAAGAAAGCCGCACACGAAAGCACCGGCACGCCGTTGACCATCATGCCGCAGCTTCCGCAAACGCCCATGCGGCACGACCAGCGAAACGCCAGCGACCCGTCTAACTCGTCCTTCACATAATTGAGCGCATCGAGCACGACCCAATCGTCTTTGAGCGGGACGTCGTAACTCTGCATCGACGGTTCAGAATCCGATTCCGGCTGGTAGCGCGTGACTTCTAAAGTGATGGTTTCCGGCATTACTATCTTCCGTACACGCGCTCAGCAGGAGGCCAGCGAGTAATCGTCACCGGCAGAAGCTCGACCTTGGGGACGCCATCCGCGCCGCGAGTAGCCATCGAGTGGCCCAGGAATTTTTCGTCATCGCGCTTAGGGAAATCGTTCCGCTGGTGCGCTCCACGCGACTCGGTTCGATTCAGCCCCGACGCTACCACCGTTTCGGCGACATCCAGCATGGTCGAAAGCTCAATCGCCGTCGTCGCCTCGGTGTTGAACGACTTCGAGTGGTCGTTGATGGCCACGTTCTTGAAGCGCTCCTGCAACTCGGCCAGACGACTCCTTGCGTCTTCAAGCGAGTCGCCCGTACGATAGATCCCGCAACCGTCTTCCATCGCGCTGCGCATCCCGTTGCGGATGTTCGCGATGCTCTCGGCCCCGCCGCTTTTGTTGAAGTAGTCGCGATCAAGCCGGGCGATTTCGTCGCTCGCCTGCGAATCGACCCCAGCTTGCGAATGTTCGTTCTGCTGAGCAAACTCGGCCGCCGCACGTCCCGCGCGCACGCCAAACACTAGCAACTCAGTGAGCGAATTCGACCCGAGTCGATTCGCGCCATTGATCGACACGCACGCCGCCTCGCCCGCCGCGAACAGACCGGCAATCGGCGTCGCTCCTTCAATGTCGGTATGAACCCCGCCCATGCCGTAGTGCACAACCGGCCGCACCGGTACGAAGTCCGTGATCGGATCGATGCCCTGATACTTTAGGCAAAGCTCCCGCACAAAGGGAATCCGCGAGTTGATCTTCTCCGCCCCGAGGTGTCGCAAGTCCAAGTGGACGTAGTTCCCATACGGCCCTTCGAGCGTGTTGCCCTTCAATCGCTCTTGCTCGAACGCTTGCGAAAGCCGATCGCGAGGCCCAAGCTCCATCGTGCGCAGCACCGGCTCTGGCTCCGGCGTACCCAGGTCGTAGTCCTGCAAATACCGCCGGCCGTCTTTGTTGAGCATCAGGCCGCCCTCGGCCCGCGCCGCCTCGGTGATCAAGATGCCCGTGAACGGCAACCCGGTCGGGTGATACTGCACGAACTCCATGTCCTTGAGGGGGACGCCCTCGCGATACGCCAGCGCCATGCCGTCGCCGTTCTTGATATTGGCGTTCGTCGTAAACGGAAAGATCTTCCCGCAGCCGCCCGTCGCGATCACGACCGCCTTGCCGCTGATCGCCTGCATCTTGCCAGTGGAAAGCTCCATCGCCACGACGCCCTGCACGCGGCCGTCATTGACAAGCAACTTCGTCGCGAACCACTCGTCATAGCGCGCGATCGAGTCATACTTCATACTCGTCTGGAAGAGCGTATGAAGCATGTGGAAGCCGGTCTTGTCCGACGCGAACCACGTGCGCTTTTTCTTCATGCCGCCAAAAGGACGCACGTTGATGCGGCCATCGTCCTTGCGACTCCAAGGGCAGCCCCAATGCTCCATCCGTATCAGCTCGTTCGGAGCTTCGTTGACGAAGGCCTCGACGGCGTCTTGATCGGACATCCAATCGCCGCCGGATATTGTGTCGTAACAGTGCTCGTCGAGGCTGTCGTCCTCAGCAATCACACCCGCCGACCCGCCCTCGGCGGAAACCGTATGGCTCCGCATCGGGTAGACCTTGGACACAACGGCGATGTCGAGCTCAGGATTGGCCTCCGCCGCCGCAATGGCCGCGCGAAGCCCCGCCCCGCCCCCACCGAGCACAACGATATCGTGTGAAGTGCCGCTCACGAGAATCTAAGATGATACCTGAGCCCGTTGGGCGACGCAATCAACAGCCCTCAGCCCAAGCGGGGTGTGGGGGGGGACCAGAAGGCGACGCCCGCTGCCAGGGCGTAAGCTGTACGAACCATGGACTTTGGCATCTGCGTCGCCTCGCACATCAACGACATCGACTACGTCGTTCGCGCCGAACAACTCGGCTACAGCCACGCCTGGCTCGCCGATAGTCAGATGATGTGGTCGGACTGCTACGCCACGCTCGCCCTCGCCGCAACCCGTACCAGCCGCATCAACATCGGAACAGGAGTCGCTATCGTCGGCACCCGCCCCGCGCCCGTCACCGCGGCAAGCATCGCCACCATCAACGCCCTGGCCCCCGGACGCACCTTTCTCGGCGTCGGCGCCGGCAACACCGCCATGCGAGTGATGGGTCTGCCGCCGGTGCGCATCAACGCGTTCGATGATTATCTCTCCACCCTACGCCCCTTAATGCGCGGCGAAGAAGCCCAGCTCTCGACCGAAAAAGGCCCGATCCCCATACGCCACATCATGCCTGAGAAAGGCTTCGCCAACTTCGACGACGAAATCCCTCTTTACGTCTCCGGCTTCGGCCCGCGTTCATTGGGACTCGCCGGCAAACACGGCGACGGGGCCGTGCTCGCGATGCCGGCCAGCCCCGCCGTCATGGAGCGCCTCTGGAACATGATCGAAGCCGGCGCGGAATCCTCCGAACGGACGATCGACCGCGGCGCCTACTACACCACCGCCCTCACGACCATCGTCGTTCTCGACCCCGGCGAAGCCGTCGACTCTCGCCGCGTCAAAGCCGAATGCGGCGCCATGGCCATGGCCGGCGTCCACTATTCATATGAGCAAGTCCGAAACTTCGGCCGCGAGCCCTCCGGCCCCTTGCGCTACATCTGGGACGACTACAAGGCGATGATCGAAGCCTACCCCGACCGCCGCCACCAGCGCATCCACGCCGGCCACAACTGCTGGGTTCCGCCCGAGGAAGAACGCTTCCTCACGCCCGAAGTCCTCGAAGCCTCAAGCCTGATCGGAACGCGCGACGACCTCATCGACCGCCTCGCCGCCCTGCCCCAAGCCGGGCTCGACCAGGTCATGATCCTGCCCAACTTCGACACCCGTTACGATGTGCTCGAGCGTGTCGCCAAGGAGATCTTACCCGCGTTCAACTGACCGAGGCGCAGAGCTGAAATTTCTAGATATATCCGCAGACCGGCTAGGGAGCCGCGACCGTCAGGGAGCGATCGACGCCGCTGTCCCTAGCGTTGATCGCTCCCTGAGCCGGACGAGTTGGAACCCAAAGGTCAAAGGTTCGGCGCTTTTTCCGAGCACCCTGCGTCAGCGGGGTGTCTTCCGCTTACGGTTGCGGCCGTCGCCCGGGTTGTGGGAAGACACCCCGCTCACGCAGGGTGCTCGGAATTCCTGCCGGATTTGTGCAGGAATCGACAGAGGTACTGACGGTCGCGGCTCTGTAGCCGGCCGCCTTGGTTTGGTCCAAAAGTTCAACGTCGGGGCGCTGCCGCGCGCTTCGCCATCACCTGACGGCATCCGCCGCCTCGTACCCCCAATCCCGCAGCTTCCCGAGGATATAGTCAGCGTAAGCGGCGTGCCCATCGTTGTTGAAGTGATCGTCGGGCGGGTTGTGGTAGTGCTCGGCCTTCATGTTCGGGGCCAAGTGTGGGCGAAAATCCGACACCATCCGGATGCACTCGTCGAAGTCCACGTTGCTCTTAAGCTTGGGGCTGTAAGGGATGATTAAGACCTCCGCCCTGGCGCCAACGGACCGGCTCAGCTGAACGATCCCGTCCAGGTGGGAGACGACAGGGTAGAGTTGCTCGCTGTTGTCCTGCTCGGAATGGTCCCCGGAATCGTCGTTGGCCTTGTTGTACCCCGCTTTGGCCAGATTCACCAGCCGTGAGCCCAACACGGTTCCGGAGAGTTGGTAACGCGCGTAGCTGAGCAGGTAGTTGCGGGGAGCCTCTCCGTAGCTCCTTTTGTAAGCTTGCTCGAGAGAAATCGGCTTGGCGTCGGGCCCGGAATGTTCGTAGCCCCACAACCAGCCCGCATTCGTCACGTACACAAGGTCGTGGTTCGGGATCATCGGCGCGGCGCTGGTGAAATCGTTGCCCAGATAAAGCAAGACGATCACGACGTCGGGTTGAATCCGAGCGATGTATTTGCGAACCAACGCTTCATATTGATTCGGCGCCGTGCCGGGCACGCTCAGGTTGACCGCGCGGTAGCCCGCCCTGCCGACACGGTCGACGAAGCAGCGCTCGATCGGGCCGGCGCCGATTCCCCATGTGAAGGAGTCGCCGACAAACAGCACCGTGGGCAGGCCATCACCAGGCGGATCGAGCTCCGGGCCGCGAAAGCCGTCGGAATTGAGCTCGAACTCCCAGCCGTCCCATTGTGGATTCGCCCTGAAAATCCCTTCGCCGTCAGTGGAAAAGCTACCAAGGAGCTTGAGGTCTCGAATCGGCGCCAACGCGCCGATGTAGCTCGCCTGGACGCCAATCGCCCGTGCCGCAAGCTCCGCCCCTGCAATAACGAGAAGCGGTCCAGCTGCCGCGAAAAGCGCCGTCGCAAGCCGCCGGCGCCGCAAGAAAAAGTCCCGCACTAAAGACAATTTAGCCGATATTTCAACCGCGCGCAACGCTACCCTCAAGCCAGCAGCGCCGACGGCGCTGAGCCCCAAGGTTTACCTTGGGGTCGTCTACTTCGTTTGAAAATGTAGAAACTCAAAACCCCGATCTAAAGATCGGGGCTCAGGGGTCACCAATCTCGGCCTTTTCCTCCTCGCGGGCGCCGCCCAGGATGTTTGTCATCGCGTAGTTGCCTTCGTGGCAGGCGTACTCATACATCGGCTCCTCGGAGCGCCGCATCGTGACGGCGACCGACCAGGGCTTGGTAAACGATTCCGGATCGTTCATCGTGTACTCGTAAAGCAACGTGTCTTGGTCGACGTGAGTAAAGCGCTCGACCAAGTGGAGGTTCGGACCCGACCCGCGAAACGACGTCTCCCTCGTAAAGTTCGTCGTCTCGACCACCAGCGTGTCGCCTTCCCAGCGGCCGCGCGAGTCCCCTCTCCATTGACGGATGTCGGGCGGCAGGTGCGGCCGTCCGTCCAGCGGAACGATCCGGGCATCGTGCACCATCTCCGTCAGAATCACAACATGGTCAGCGGTCTGGACCAACTGGAAGTTGTTGTTATACGCGCTTGGATTCATGGGCGGCCCGGCGTTGAATCCCAGCAGGCAACGCGACCACAGGTTCAGGTCTTCCGGTCCCTCGGGGCGCCGCGCCCGGACCGCACTCAAGGTCTCCGCGCGGTCTTTAGCCGCAGCCGTTAGCGGCGGGACCCGGCCGTCAGCCGGATCGACAATCAGAGAGGAACGTTTGTCGTTGAGGACCTTCGTTCCCCATTCGAACCAGAACTGGTTGTAGCCGCCGACGCTGCCTGGCCGCGGCTTCCGGTCCACCCGGCGCGCGGCTGTCCGCGCTTCAAACTCAGCCGCTTCCTGGTCGCTTAGGACCGCCTTACCGGCATGGGACTCAGGCCGCTCCAGCGGCGTTATCGTGCGGAAGTCCCAGACTCCGTTCAGATCAGGCTTGCGGTCCTGCGCGCTAGCTGGCCCCAAGGCCGCGGCTGCAATGATGGCGGCGCTGATCCAAGAAAACATGCGGTTTCGCATCGCCCGTAATTATAGGCTACCTAGGACGTCGGCCGTGACACGCTGTTGGCGTCCAGAACCCAAGACGGCATCTCATGGGTCCCAAGTTCGACGCCAAATACGACGTCTCTCCTCGCGGCCGCTTGAGTCATCTTCAGCCCGCAAGAGGCCCCTGCGCCGCAACAAACGTGAGGTATGATGTTCGTGGTCGTCGTCTTGCTCTGGCTGCACCAGGCCTGGATGCCGATCCATTCGTGTGGATATGCCGGCGCCCTGGTCGAATTCGACAACCCTCCAACCTAAGCGTCTCCGCGCGAGAGCAGTCGACTCCGTCTTTCTGCGCCCTCTTGGGAGCGTCCGCGAGCACGGGATTCGTCGAACCTTCCAGAGCGTGTTGAGCGTGTGCGAAGATGCGCTGTTCGAGATGCGCTACGGGCTCGATACAAGCGCCCAGGTCGAGCAGGCCGACCTAGCCGTCGATAGTGACAACAAGCAGTTTGCCGGCCGCTACCAGGCCACGCGCGTACGGCACTTCCGTGTGCTGATGCGGCAACTATCGTTGCCGCACCAAAGTGCGTTCGTCGATTTCGGCTCGGGAATGGGGAGAGTTCTGCTGCTTGCCTCGCAGTATGACTTCAAACGAATTGTCGGAGTCGAGTACTCGCCAGAACTATGCACCATCGCGCGAAGCAATTTGGCGGCGTTCAGCGCCAAAACCGGCCTGGGCGGCAACATCGAGATCGATCAGGCCGATGCGGCCGAATATAAGATTGAGGGCGACTACAATGTGTTTTACATCAATAATTCGTTCGACCTCCCAGTGTTCGAAAAAGTCTTAGTCAACATTCGAGAATCCCTAGATCAGCGCTCTCGTCGAACTTGGCTTATCTGCAACTATTGCAATACCGTGGAGTCGACCAGTGAGAAAGAGACCTTTGGCCTTCTCAAAGAGATCCGATACGGTGGAACCTATTTCCGCGTCTACTCGAACAGTTAGCGGCTTAGGGGTGTCCCGAAGCAATGTCTAACATGCTCTCGACATCGAACGCCTCGACAGAGGATATTGAGGCTCAAGAGTGGGACGAGTTCGCTGCCACTACGCCAGGCTCACACCACATGCAGAGCAGCGGATGGGCCGAAGTGAAATCCGGCGCCGGCTGGCGGACAAGTCGGGTTGTTGAGCGCGGCTCCAGCGGCATCTGCGGCGGGGCGCAGATTCTGTTGCGTGAGGCCCGGTTCGCGGGAACCGTAGGCTATGTCGCGAGGGGCCCTGTCCTCTCCTCGGCCGACCCGGATTTGTTTCTGCGGCTAATGGACAAGATTCGAGAGTTTGCGCATGAAGCGGACGTATCGGCGCTGTTTGTACAGCCGCCGGGCAACACCAAGAGCCTTGCAGGCCTGCTGGCCACGAGAGGGTTTCAGCCGACGCCCGTTGAGCCCGCTCCCGCAGCCACCTTGATGACCGACTTGCACGCGGATTTGGATCAGATTTTGGCGGGGATGCGAAAGAGCACGCGTGGCAATGTTCGTCGCAGCCAGCGTCGTGGGGTGGTTGTGAGGCTGGGTGGATCGGAGGATCTTCCGACCTTCAGCCGGCTGAATGAGACAAGCGCTCGGAGGCGCGGATTTACGCCCTACGATCAGGACTACTTTGTCAATATGTGGCGGCGCTTGGCGCCGCGACGACAGCTTAAGCTTTTCCTAAGCGAGTACCGCGGCGAAGTCGTCGCGGCTCAACTCGTAATTGCGTTTTCAGATACGGTCGTCGCCAAGTATATTGGATGGTCAGGTGAACACGGCAAAGTCTATCCCAACGAGGCGTTGGACTGGGCGACGATCGAGTGGGCTAAGTCAGAGGGATATCATTACTACGATCTGGAAGGCATAAACAAGACCGCCGCGGAGGCGCTTCTTGCCGGTCAACCTTTGCCTCAAACCCCGCGGAATGGACCGACCGGCTATAAGTGTGGACTGGGCGGTAAAGTTCAGCTGTTCGCTCCGTCATATTGCTACATTGCGAACCGCGCCGTTCGATGGATTCACGGTCAGTTAGGGTCTCGCCTCACTCGGTCGGGCGCCTTATTGCCATTGATCAATCGCTTTCGGACGAGCCGCGGCGGGTAGCGATTGCATCTGAATGACGTCATGGACTTCGACAGTTTGGAGAGCCACTCTCCCGACCGTGGTAGGAACATGGCAGCCCGCGCCCTGCGGGACCACGGGTTAGGCCAAATCAGTGAGCTCCTTTTTGGGCTTCGACCATAAGGTGCCAGCCGATTCTTCTCCCTAGCCAGCGCTGTGCGGAAACCGGAACCAATGCGCTCACAAACCGCAGACCGTAAGTGAACGGGTAGTCAGCCTGGAGCTCAACGCGCTCGAAGCCTGAGAAAAGCTCTTCCGCCTCGCCACGCGTGGAGCGAATCACCACCGGGGCGTCGCCGGCTTCGCCCGAACGTGAGTTAAGTTTTTCGTACGGTTGTCGAAGCAAACGATGTAAGAGCTCGACCAAGCTTCGCGAGTGATAAATCATGACGAAAGCGCAGCCGCTGGGCTTTAACACCCGATGGATCTCCGCAACCGCCTTTTCTATTCGCGGAGTGTGGTGGATCACCCCGAACGAGTAGACGAAGTCAAACGATGAGTCCTCGAAGTCTAGGTTCTCGCCGTCGCCGACCACAAAGCGAAGGTTCTCGATACCGTCCGCGCTAGCACGCTCGGTGGCGAGCCGCACGCCCTGCTCGGTCAGATCGAGGCCCACAACTTCAGCAAACTCCAGCCTCGCTAGACTCATCGCATCGATACCGATGCCGCAACCAATCTCAAGCATCCGCTTTCCCGCGACGCCCTTGCGGGAGATGCGTTGGAACTGGTCTGGCAGATGGTAGTGATATTTGTATCGCTGCTGCTCAATCTCGCGGAAATACTCCTGAGAGCCGCGGGGTTGACGGGTGTACAATTCATTGTTGACGTTGTTTTCCCAGAAGGACTTATAACCCTTGCTACGTTGGGGTCGCTCGTCATATTCTCGGTAATTGACACTGGAATCGTCTCGCCTTTTTAGAAAGTGTAGAATCTTTTCCGACAATATGAAGTCGGCCCGGCCAGTGTATCACCGCGGCCGGACTCGGAGTCGCTGGAGAAGCCGAACACGCTGCGGCGCAGCCGCGCTCGACAAGGCAAGAATGCAGCTGGCGCGGTGGCGCCTCGACCTACGGTCCCGGCCAGCCGTCATAATCAATTCGTCGCACCCCCTGACTCGGATCACGTGCGACCCTAGTCGTCATGCACCTGACATGGCAAACAGTCGTAGCGGCCCTAGCCGTCGTGCTAACTTCTTGCCAAACGGAAAGCACTGAGCTCACTTACCCCGCCCGCCCCATTAAAGTCGTCGTCCCCTTCGCCGCCGGCGGCGGCAGCGATACCTTCGCCCGCATCCTCAAGCGCGCGATCGACGACGAGGGCCTGCTCGAGCAACCCCTGGTCATCCTCAACGTCGACGGCGCCGGCGCGACGATCGGCAGCCGCCGTGTCAAGAACGCCCCCGCCGACGGCTACACGCTGCTCAACGTCCACGAAGCCCTGATCACCGCCAAACATTCCGGCAAAGTCGCTTACGGCCCCGAGGCTTTTGAGCCTATCGCGGGAACCGGCGAAGTCGGACTCGTCGTCGCCGTCGCCGACGGCTCCCCTTACGGGGATCTCACCCAATTAGTCACAACAGCCCTAAAAAAGCCCGACTCCGTCGTCTTCTCGGCCAACCTCGGGGCCCCCTCACACTTCGTCGGGCTCTTGCTTGAAAAGCACTCCCCCGGCGCGCGCTTCCGCTACACCCAAACCGGCGGCGGCGCCAAGCGCTTCGCCGCCCTGGTCGGCGGACACATCGACGTCTCAGCGTTCTCCATCGCCGAGTACCTGCAGTTCGCCCCCGCCGGCTTGCGCGCCCTCGCCCTCCTCGGCAGCCAACGCCACCCCTCCGCCCCCGACGTGCCCACCGCGATCGAGCAAGGCGTCGAGATGACCTTCAGCAATATCCACGTCTGGTGGGCCCCCAAAGGAGTTTCAGAGCAGAAGATTTCCAAAATCGCCGAAGCATTGAGGCAAGCAATGGACTCCCCCGCCACCCGAGAAGCGCTCGCGAAGATCCACACCGACCCGCTGTTCATCGATGGCCCCGAGCTCCGTGAAGAGGTCGCTCGCCGCGACCGCGAGATGGCTCAAGTCGCCCAACGTCCCGAGGCCCCCCTGCCCAACTTCCCGGCCTGGGTGTTTGCGGCGGTCGTTCTATTCGGAATCCCGACAGCGGTATCGGTGGCTAGGAGCCATTCAGCCCCTTCCGCCGGTTCGCCCGCACTCAACACGCTGGCCGCTCAGGCGATCACCCTTTGCATCGTCTATATCGCGACTTTGCAGGCCGGCTGGCTCGGCTTCCGAGCATCCACTATAGCTTTCGTCATTGGCCTGGGCTGGCTATTGGCGCGCCGTGAACCGATACGCAAACCCGCCCCGGTCCTCGTGAGCGCCGCCGTCCTATTTGCCATGGGACTGCACTATTTATCCACTCAAGTCTTCACAATCGATCTCCCCTGACCGAAAGTTGGCAGAAAGATTAAAGAATTCGTTTGACTTGTTCTCGGCGGCGCTCTAGACTTAACGCGGCACTTATCGGGAAAGCATTTCGAAAACCTACAAGGAGAACCCCAACCATGGCGAACGACGCGCTGCTACTCAACATTCCTGAGATCCGATTCGACTTCGTCAAGAAGGTAAGAATGAAAGTTTACGCGATCGGGGTGGCCGCGGACAATCTCGGAAAGGTCATCGTCACGATGCCCCCAGCCGTAACACCAATCACCCACCTGCCCAAGCTTGAGCCCCCCCCGCAAGGCAATATGGGATTTTGGCGGCGACGGATATTCAATTTACCAGCGAGTTGGCGGCCTCGAAACGCTCGATTTCATCGCTGCTCACCTGCTCGTCGTCAAAGACAATTCGGGAAAGCGTAAAATCGGCGGCGACGAATCGATCAAGGGAGCGGCGACGTCCGCGAGCGACCGGCTCAAGGCAGGCGGCGGCGGCATGCTCGCGGTATCGGCCGCAGTGGGCCTGATCACGCCCGTTGTAAGCCTGATCGGCGGTCTTCTAAAGAAAAAGAAGGACAAGGTGATCGCTACCATCTCCGGCTCAGTTTTTCTCAATGCCGAACGCAAGAGACGAGACCAGCTCTCCGACACGATCAGGTCTGCCGACGGCAACGTCACCGTCGATGCCAACGCGTTGCTCTTCGACGGGACCGACGACGACGACTTCGAAGCTCTAGAGAATCCCGACCTTGGGCTCGAGCTTGCCGGACAGGTTCGCGCCGCGAACGTCTAGCGTCAAACAGGGTGCGACGAGATGGCTGGTCGAAATATCATCCTTCTCTCTGACGGCACCGGCAACAGCGCCGCCACAGCCACGAAGACAAACGTCTGGCGTCTTTACAAGGCCCTCCGCCTCCGCCCTGATAAGCAACTTGCCGCCTACGACGACGGCGTCGGCACGTCGGGCTCGACAGTTCTTCGCGCGCTAGGCGGCGGGGTCGGGCTTGGTCTCGCGCGCAACGTACGCGACCTCTACACGTACTTGTGCGAGCACTACAAAGACGGTGACAAGGTCTACGTGTTCGGCTTCAGCCGCGGGGCGTTTATCCGCTCGCACGCTCGCGGACATGATCGTCACCTGCGGCATCCTCGATCGCAGGCAGTCCATACAAACCTCACTCCTGTCCTCGGTTCTGCTCGGAACCGACGCGGGCCTCAAGGCCGGCGTCAAAGCGGCCTACTGCAGCTACCGCCGCAAGCATAAGACACTGGGGCTTGCGGCAGCCGGCGCGGCGGCTCGGGATCTTTACTTCCACACTCCCGATCCCAGCGAGCTTCCCAATCATGGGCAAGGGGAAGTCGAGTTCATCGGGGTTTGGGACACCGTCGACGCCGTGGGCCTGCCGGTCGATGAGCTTTCCGTTGTCGCCGATCGCTATATCGCCCCACATCGCTTTCCGGACCAAAAGCTATCCGAGTACGTTCACGGCGCGGCTCGCGCCATTGCGATCGACGACGAGCGGCATACCTTCCACCCCGTTCTTTGGGACGAATCCTCTCCCAGGGACCAAAAACGCATACAGCAAGTCTGGTTCGCCGGCATGCACGCAAACGTCGGCGGAGGCTACCCCGACGACGACCTCTCTTATATTCCCTTGCAATGGATGATTGATCAGGCCGCGAAGGCCGGGCTTGATTTCGACTCTGACGAGTTGGACCACATTAGGCTGCGCGCAAACCCCTTTGGCAAAATGCACGACTCGCGCGCGGGCGCCGCAGTCTACTATCGCTATCAGCCGCGCCGCATCGCGGACATTTGCAACGACCCGGGAGACCGAAAAGATCGAAAGGACAGCGTTTTCGTCAAGCGTCCCAAAATTCATCACACCGTCCTCGAGCGCATCCGCGAGAGCGTTCAGGGCTACGCCCCCGCCGGCCTGCCGGCTGAATTCGACATCGTCGGGCCTGACGGCGAAGCCGCGACCGCGCCGCCCGATCTACTGCCGGACCACGACAAGCTCGACCGCGCCCAGAGCCACATCTGGTGGCGTCGTCGCTTTTATTTCCTCTTTGTCTTCCTGACTCTTTCGCTGCTCGCGTTTCCACACTATCTTCCTGCGACGCCCGGCGCGAAGCTGTACTGGCCTGTCGACTTCATATTGAGGTTTGCCTCTCCCTTCTTGCCGCCAATGCTCGAACACTGGACCGATAGCTGGACCCAATCGCCGACCTGGTTCCTTTGCTTGGTCGCGGCTTACGGCTGGGCCTGGTATCGCGGAAATAAGATCGCCGCGAACGCATTGCAGCGCAGCGAAGTCGGCTGGTGGTCGCTTCGCGGGAAAGTTGGCCCCCCACCGGACCTTTCTCACATCGGGATCTTCGAACGCTTAGCGACCCGATTCAGGCAAAGCACACGCTTCCAAGGCGCGACCCGCTGGTACCTACGTGAGCTCCTTCCGCGATTTACTCTGGCGATCTGTCTTCTGATTCTTGCCGGCGGCATGTCGCGCCTGGTCTTCTACTACCCCGAATCTCGTGGAGGCGTGTGCGCCAAAGCGATCGCGGAAGAACAAGCTGATCCCGGCTATCAGAAACCAGCCGACATCGAGCTAGATCAATCCTTTAGGTTCGAAACCTCCAATCCGTGCCTCGATACGGGCCTGGAGCTCTTGGAGGGCCGCGTGTACTACGTGACCGTAGAGGCCCTTGGCGACTGGAAGGACAAAGACACGCCTGCCGGCGTCGGCGGGCTATCAAGCGGTTGGACGCGGCTCGATCCAATATTCGCGGCAGCCATCCCCCTGCGCCGCAGCTTTTCGCTCCCTTGGTTCACGCTGACCGCGGAGATCAGACGCGACTCTGGTGTGACGTTCCCAATCCCCGAGCCCACTGAAACGCACAACACGGTCGAGTTCCGAGCTCCGGCCACCGGCAGGTTGCACCTGTACGTCAACGATGGGGTCAACGGACTGCCCGAGTTCATCTCGCAACGGCTTCCCCTTGGCAGCACGAAGTGGACGGCCTTCTACGAAAACAACAAGGGGGCCGCAGACATCAAGCTTTCACTCAAGCCGCCCGCCAACTACGATTCAAAATGACCCGACCCGTGGCGCGAGCCGCCAGGCTTGCCGTCTCGTGCGATTCCTTTCAGAGACAGTTTCGCGGCTGGCGCCTGAAGTGAGCCCCGCCCAGCAACGCCGGGTAGAGACACCAACCGGACAACCGCAGCTTGACCTCAGTGATATTCTGACAACGGACATGCCGCCCCCGATCACGCTGAACCGAGTCCCATAAGTACCAGGCGGACTCCCATGCCGAAAAGTGGTACTAAATGCCAAACGAACCCAATTTCTGAACTCGGCCAGACTGATAGATAACCCCCTGCGCTCTCAGCAACTTCCACCCCGGCGGCCCCGTTGGACATCCTGGCATCCCTAGAGTTTCTGATTTCCCCGGCAGTCTTATCGCTGGTCGCGCTGGGCACGATCCTCGGGGTCGTCGTCGGCGCCATCCCCGGCCTAACCGGCGCCATGTTGATTGCGCTCACGCTGCCTCTAACCTTTTCAATGAGTGGAGAGCTCGCCCTGGTCTTGCTCGTCTCGATGTACGTCGGCTCGGTCTCGGGAGGCCTGATCACCGCCACCCTGCTGCGCATGCCGGGGACTCCAGCCTCGGTCATGACCACACTCGACGGGTACCCGATGGCGAAGGCCGGACAGGCGCAGCGCGCGATCACCCTCGGCGTTGCGGCGTCGTTCGTCGGCGGCATGATCTCTTGGGGCTTCCTCGTCTTACTCGCCCGCCCGATGGCCGACTGGTCGACCCGACTCGGATCGTTCGACTACTTCGCCCTGGTCTTAATGGCCATGGCATTGATCGCGGCTGTCGCCGGCCAATCCCTTTCAAAGGGCCTATTTTCAGGGGCCCTAGGCGTCCTCACCGCCATGCCGGGGGCCTCTCCCGCGACAGGCGAAATCCGCCTGACAATGGGATTCCAAGAACTCGACGACGGCTTCAAGCTCCTGCCCGTCCTGATCGGCGTCTTCGCCGTCAGCCAAATCATCCACAACATCCGAACGATCGATGCTCGCCCAGAACGCATGAGCCTAGGCCAAGTCCAACCGCCCAACTGGGCCGATATCAAAACCCACTGGGGAAACCTACTACGATCCTCCCTCATCGGAACCTGGATCGGCGTCCTCCCAGGCATCGGCGCCAACATCGGCTCGATCAGCGCCTATGCCGCGGCCAAGAGCCTGTCGAAAGCCCCCGAACGCTTCGGCAAGGGAAGTGAGGAAGGCATCGTCGCCTCCGAGGCCGCCAACAACGCCACCGTGGGCGGCGCCCTCATCCCTCTGATCGCACTCGGAGTCCCGGGAAGCGTGATCGACGCCATCCTTCTCGGCGCCCTCGTAATTCACGGCCTGCAACCCGGCCCGCTGCTATTCGAGCAGAACCCCGAAGCCGTTCAAGCCATCGTCGGTGCGATGTTTCTGGCTAACATCATGATGGTGGTGTTCGTCCTTGCGACGGTAAGGTGGCTGTCCCGATTGGCTGACATTCCCAAAGCCCTGCTGATCCCCGTCATCCTGACGTTTTGCGTAGTCGGCTCCTACGCGTTGTCCAACCGCATCTTCGACGTCTGGGTCATGCTGGCGTTCGGCATCGTCGGCTTCGCGCTGGAGCGTCTCGACATCCCACTGGCGCCCTTCGTTATCGGCTTAGTCCTCGCGCCTCTCGCAGAGGAGCACCTGAGCGCCGGCCTGATGCAGTCGGGCGGAAGTTACGCGCCGCTCTTCGCAAGCCCCATCGCGCTCATCTTTACCCTACTTTCAGCAGCGATCGTCGCCGCCGCCCTGTTGAAGTCCGTCAGCTCACAAGAGGGATAATGCCGCCATGTCGAGCCTGATCCAAGACCTTCGATTCGCCATCCGCATCCTCGCCCGAAGCCCTGGATTCATGGCCGTCGCCATCTCCACCCTCGCCCTCGGCATCGGATCCACCACAGCAATCTTCAGCGTTGTCGACCACGTCACCCTACGCCCGCTCGACTACAACAACGCCGACCGTATCGTCCGCGTCACGACCCGCTTCCCAGAAACCGGGCGCGAAGCCTCCAACGTCTCCGGCCCAGACTTCCACGACATGCGCGAACAGACCACGGCGCTCAAAGAGCTCGCCTACCACTGGGGCGGCGAAATGGGCGTGACGGTTGGCGATCTTTCCGAGTTCGCCGAGATTCACCTCGTGTCCGAAGGATTCTTCCAAGTCTTTGGAGTGCAGCCCGCCCACGGCCGCTTCTTCGGCCCGGCCGAAGACTCGGCGGTGGCGATCGTCAGCCACTCCTTCGCGCGAACGCATTTTGCCGACGCCCAAGCCGCCCTCGGAGAGACGCTACAAACCGTCGGCCGCTCGCTGCGCATCATCGGCGTCGCACCGCAAGCATTCGACTACCCCCGGCAAGCCGACATATGGGCGCCGGCCGGACTGTTCCCTGAAACGACAAGCCGCACCGCCCACAACTACAGGGCCGTCGGCCTACTTGAACCCGACAAAACCTCGAACCAGCTGCAGGCCGAGCTCGAAACCATCGGCGCCCGGCTTGCCGAGGAACACCCTGACAGCAACGGACACCGACGCTTCGGCGCGACTCCATTAAAGGACTATGAGATCCGAAACGCGCGCGCAACGCTGCTTGTCCTCATGGGCGCCGTCGCACTCGTTCTTTTGATCGCCTGCGTCAACGTGGCGAACCTGCTCTTAGCCCGCACCAGCCGGCGCGCCGGAGAGATCGGTCTCCGAGCAGCCCTCGGCGCGGGACGACGGCGCATCATTTCGCAGCTGCTCGCCGAAAGCCTCGTCATCGCGGTCGCGGCCGGCGGCCTCGGCTTCGCGCTGGCCGGCGCGCTACTCGAAATCCTGCTCGCTTTTGCACCAGCCAGCCTGCCCCGCATGGGAGAAGTCCAGCTCGACTTGCGCGTCCTCGCGTTTACCTTTGGTACCTCTCTTGTCGCCGTACTGATCTTCGGGCTCATCCCCGCTTTCCACGCGTCAAAACCAGACCTGCTACAAGGCTTCCGGCGGGGCGTCTCCGGTTCCACATCACAGCGACTACGACAAGCTCTCGTCGCCGGCCAAGTCGCCGTCGCCTTCGTGCTCGCGATCGGAGGGGGCCTACTGTTGCGAACCTTCTTCGAGCTCCAACGCTCCGACCTCGGCTTCCGCACGGAAGGCGTTCTCGTCGCCTACGCAAACGTCCAAGCCAACACACTGGACGAACACAAGCGCGCGGCTACTGAATTCCGCGACCTGCTAGGCGAGCTCCGGACGATCCCCGGCGTCGACCAAGCCGCCGCCGCTATGGGCCTCCCGATGGGCCGCTACGGCTCTAACGGCGCCTACGCCATCGAAGGCCGCCACGACTTCGACACGGGACGCAACCTCCCCCAGGCGGGCTTCCGCATCACAACCCCCGGCTATTTCCGCGCGCTCGACATCCCCCTGCTCAGCGGGCGCGATTTCACCGAAACCGACCTCTATGACCGCCCCTTTGTCGCGATCATCAGCCAATCCCTTGCCAAGGAGTCCTTCCCCAACGAAGACCCCCTCGGCAAGCGCATTCGCTGCGGACTCGACTCTGACGAATTCATGACCATCGTCGGCGTCGTTGCCGACATCCGCCAAGACTCGCCAGCCGCCGCGCCTGGTCCGCAGCTCTACATGCCCTATCACCAGCACCCATACTACGCGAACGAGCTGCAGCTAGTTTTACGAACGACGGCGCCGCCACAAACGCTAGCTCCAGCCGTGCGAGCGACGGTCTCGGAGCTCAACTCGGAAATCCCCCTCAAGTTCACAACGATGGAGGCCATGCTGTCCGACTCCGTCGCCCTGCCACGCTTTCAGAGAACAATGCTGATAGCGTTCGCCGGCCTGTCCCTACTCCTCGCAGTCGCCGGAGTCTATTTGGAGTGAACCCTAAAAATGAGACATTGAAATTCGGGACGAATTTCAGCGAATGGAAAGGAGTCCAGGATGGAAAGTCTCAAGCCGCGCAAGCCGCGGGAGTTCACGGTGGAGTTCAAGGAAGCCGCCGCCAGGCGGCTCCTAGCCGGCCAGAGCGGCACAGCGCTAAGCCGCGAGTTGGACGTCAAGCGCAGCCTGCTGTACCGCTGGCGGGACGCCTATCGCCAGGAAGGCGTCAACGGCTTGAGCCGGCGGCGAGGCCGGCCGAAACCCGGCCGCTCGGCGCCGCCCAAGATCCCTCGCGATCCGCGCGACGAACGCATCGCAGAGCTCGAACGACTGCTCGGCAAACAAGCCGCAGAGCTCGATTTTTTCGGACAAGCCTTTCGCGCCTTGAACCTCGCAGCCCCGACCAACGACGCCGGTGGCGCGAGCGGATCTACTCCATCGTCGAGCAGATCAGCGCCAAAGGCTCGCTCAGCGTCGAACACGCCTGCGAGCTCGGACGCGTGAATCGCGCCGGGTTCTATCGCCGGCTCGCCGTGTCGTCGCCCGCCGAGTGCGACATGGAATTGCGTGACCGCATGCAGCGGATTTCGCTCGAGAATCGTCGTTACGGCTACCGCCGCGTGACGGCCGAGCTGCGCCGCCAAGGCTTCCTCGTCAATCACAAAAAGGTCCTGCGGATGATGCGTAAGGACAACTTGCTGGCGGTACTCAAGCGGCGCTTCGTGCTAACAACGGATTCGAACCACTTCTTACCTGTTTATCCGAATCTAGCGGCGCACCTGAATGTGGACGGCGTCGATCAGTTGTGGCAATCCGATATCACCTACATTCGCTTGCGCGAGGCGTTCGTCTACCTCGCCGTGGTGTTGGACGCCTACTCGCGACGCGTGGTCGGCTGGCGGCTGGGGACGACGCTCAAAGCTGAGCTGGCTGTAGGGGCGTTGCGCGATGCGCTCGAGCTCAGACGCCCTGCCGCGGGGTGGATGCATCATTCCGACCAAGGCGTACAGTACGCTTCGAGCGCCTATGTCGAGCTGCTGGAGCAGCACGGCGCGATCATCTCGATGAGCCGCCGCGGCAACCCCTACGACAACGCGCGGGCGGAGAGTTTCATGAAGACGTTGAAGGCGGAGGAGGTTTGGTTGCAGCGTTATCGCACGCTTGACGAGGCGCGCGCATCGATCGGCGAGTTCATTGATGAGATCTACAACCAACGCCGGCTGCATTCGGCGTTGGGATATCGTCCGCCGGCGGAGTTTGAAGCGCTGGCGCGGCCGGCGGCAACAGCAGCGAGGAATCCGAAGTATGAGTTTTGAGAGGCATAGGCAAATCTATCAATCCGATGGGCCCTGGGCGGGCAGGGAGACATCGCCGGCGTTGGAGAAGCCGGGAGCGACCTTGGCGGCCGCCCCCGGCGCTCATCGTCTTGATGAGTTTGCGGCCGGGTATTCCTTGGCGGGTTGCTCTCCAGCAGAGCCCGCTTCCGCTTCCCCGGCTAGGACCAGCGTGCGACGATACAGCGAAGAAGGCAAGCGTTTTGCGGTGAATGGTAACCTGTCCCGATTTCGACTGTCTCACGCTTGGGGTTCACTCCAATTCGGTAACTTCTTACCTGGTCTCCGAACAGACCCGCGACTTCGGCGTCCGGTCCGCGCTCGGAGCGCGCCCAGCCAACATCCTCAGTGAAGTGCTCGCGAAAGGAATTCGGCCCGCCATAGCCGGCATAGCGTTTGGCGCAGTGGCCTCACTTTGGCTCCGCTGGGCCGTTGAGGGGCTATTGTTCGAAACCTCCGCGCTCGATCCGCTAACTTACGCAACCGTAACCGCGCTGCTGCTGCTGGCCATCACGGGAGCGCTCTACTTCCCCGCCCGCCGAGCCGCCACCGTCGACCCGATGACCGCCCTACGTCACGAGTAAATTTTGAGGATTCCCGAATGAACCAACGCCCCAACATCCTGTGGTACTGCACCGATCAGCAACGCTTCGACACCATTGCCGTGCTCGGTTACCCCCACGCCCAAACCCCCACCCTCGACCGCCTAGTTTCCGAGGGAACCGCGTTCACCCACGCCTTCTGCCAAAGTCCGATCTGCACTCCCAGCCGGTCGAGCTTCATGACCGGCATGTACCCGTCGCGCGTCCACAACACCCGCAACGGGAACGACACTTTCCCCTCGCACCCGCCGTTGATCAGCCGCCTGATGGCCGACGCGGGTTACGACTGCGGGATGGTCGGCAAGTTCCACCTGCAAAGCTCGGGGCGCCGCACCGAACCGCGCCTCGACGACGGCTACTCCTACTGGAAATTCAGCCACGCCCCGCGCGACGACTGGCCGCAAGGACACGACTACGCCGAGTGGGTCCGCGCTCGCGGCGGGGACCTGGACGCCCTGAGAGAGAGCGAAGACCGCGTCCCGCCGGAATTGCATCAAACAACCTGGGCGACCGAATGCTCGATCGAGTTCATCCGGCGGCGCCGGCGGCAAGACCAACCTTGGCTCTTGCACGTCAACCCCTATGACCCCCACCCGCCGTTCATCCCGCCACGGTCCTACGCCGATCGCTTCAAGCCGGAGGACATGCCGGGTCCGCATTTCAGACCTTCAGACCTGGAAACCCAAAGACGCCTCGCCAACATCGACTTCCAAGGCAAAGTTAAGAGGCCGGAAGCACACGACGCCCGCCGCGCCCAAGCCCTCTACTTCGCGATGATCGCCCAAATCGACGACCAATTCGCGCGGCTCCTCGACCTGCTCGACAGCACCGGCCAACGCGAGAACACCGTCGCCGTTTTCACCTCCGACCATGGCGAATCCCTAGGCGACCACGGCCTGATGTTCAAAGGCTGCCGCTTCTACGAAGGCCTCGTCCGCGTGCCCTTGATCATGAGCTGGCCCGGACACTTCCAAGCCGGCCAGCGCTCCTCCGGCCTAGTCGAGCTCCTCGACCTGACAGCAACAACACTCGAGCTAGCCGGCCTCCCCCAACCCGACTACATGCAAGGCCGGAGCCTCGTGCCCATCCTAGAAGGCCAAGCCGACCCCGCCCACTTCCGCGAATCCGTCCGCTGCGAATACTTCGACGCGCTCGACACACATTTCACCGGCGGCCTCGGCAGCTACGCCACGATGCACCGCACTGAGCGCTACAAGCTGTCGCTCTACCACGACCAAAACCTAGGCGAGCTCTACGACCTCCAGCAGGACCCCCACGAATTCAACAACCTCTGGGATGCGCCGGCAGCGCAGCAACTCCGCAGCGAGCTCATCCTCGAAAGCTTCAACTCCCACGTCATGCAAGCCACCGATGTCGGCTCCCGCCGGATTGCGCCGATGTGAGCCAAGCCAATGAAGGGACGCGGCGTACGGGTGATCGCGCCGACCGACCTCAAGCAGGCCACACCCGACGCCAAAGCCAAAGACCCATTCGTCATCATCGGCGGGCTTGCACAAAACAGCTGATTATGGACCTGTCGAAGACCGCCAAGCAAGTTGTGGTTTTGTCTCACGAGACGGCTTTCCTGAGGCTCGTCTGGAGTGCTTCATCGAAGACCGAGACGAGGACCCTGAAGCTTTCGAGGTTGGGCGAAACCGTCCAGCTCATTCCGTGGGACATCGATGCCGAAACTACTAGTGACTACGACCAGAACTACAACGACTTGAAGCTCTACCTGGACAACAACTCCGGGAAGCCGCGGGCCGTTGTCCGCTGCATTCGCCCGCTCTTAGAAGGCCACCTTCGACGCACATTCCCCCGCCAGTTCAGGCCAAAGGAATGGCTAGGCGATTTTATCGCACACATCCGAGACGCCGACTCATTGAGTCCTCTTCACGTCGCTCAAGCGCTGCTGCCTGGGCTTGACTCCATTAACGACTATTCCAAGGGCTACCACCACGAGACAGATTCCAATCTTGAGGAGGATCCCCATCCAGACGAGACTGAATTGCGGGCTTTCGTGAAACGAACTCTGACGCTCGTCCGTACCGTTTGAGCTAACCCTCAGGCGCCCGATAAAGCAGCATTGTCGGTCCAGTTTGACCCGTCGCGACCGCTGGATTTCAGACGAATACGGGGCCGATTAGACTGGCCTCTTTATTGCAAAAACCCGGAGTTTGCGTGACCGATCTCGCTCGAGCCCAAAGCCCTGTAGCGAGCGAATGAGGTTCTTCCGGGGCTCTCGCCGAGGCGGGCGGGCAAGCTAGGACAAGAGATCTCCGACTCTGGGGGCAGGTGGTATGGTGCTAGGTTGCAGAGCGCCTAAAGCGACAAACCTCCGAGGAGTTTTGGGGCGGGGTCGGCCGCTGGCAACTCTTTTTTTGGGCCTCCGCTAGGACCGGCCTTGTGAAGGCCATCCCAGCACGGGTCATTGATCCTAAATCCGGCAGTTGGCACCCGCTGAGTCGCCACAACCCGTTGAAAAAGCTTCAGTTGGCGACCGATGCAGGCGGACCCTGCAGGTGAAGATTTCAACTGCTCCGCAGTTGCCAATTTGCCTTGTAAACAACTTGATTTCAACACCTTACGATGGTCGGCTACTGCCCCCAACTGCCGAATTTAGGTTGATGTGAGGTGGTGTGGAAGAAATGAGTTTCGTACCCATCCAACTTGAAGAATACGTTGAACTTCATCTCAAGGGAAATCCTGGCGCTAAGCGGGCCGAACTGGTCGCACGAATCGAGCACGCTTTGGAAGCATTCAGGAACGGCGAATGTTGCCAGTGCGGTGAGGCCATTTGGGTGATCGGTTCCGCTGAGGTGCGCCTTGCATGCTTCACGTGCATTACCGGCGAGGCGACACCTTCTGAAGATTACGAGATTGCGGAAGCGTGCTGAGAGCTGGACGGGCGTGCCGACGGTGAAAGCCGAGACCGTCGGCCGCGCGGGAAAACGGCAAGACCAGCCCGCCCACACACGCGAAGTGAAGCTCGGCTGCGTCTTCACGCAAACGAAGGTGGACGAGCAAGGCCGACCGCTGCGCGACGCCGATTCGACCAGCTATGTGGCGGCGATTGAAACCGCCCAGGAGTTTGGTCCGCGTCTCTACGCCGAAGCTCGGCGGCGCGGTTGGAGTCGGGCGCGCAAAAAGGTCGTGATCGGCGACGGCGCGCCTTGGATCTGGAACCTGGCCCAGCAACACTTCCCTGGAGCGATTCAGATCGTGGATCTGTTTCATGCACGCGAGCACCTCTGGGAGCTGGCCGCCAAGCTGTTTCCCCACAGCGATCCCGACAAGAAACGCTGGCTCGCGAAGATGCTGGCGCTGTTGGACGACGGACGTATCACGCAGCTGGTCGCGGGGTTGCGCGCCTGCCAAGCGAACGAGCCGCGGCTGCTCGGTTTGGCGAACAAGCAAGCTGACTATTTTGAGCGTAACGCTGAGCGGATGAACTACCCGCAGTATCGATCCCAAGGCCTATTCGTAGGCTCGGGGGTGATCGAGGCCGGCTGCAAAACCGTCGTTGCCCAACGACTCAAGCGCTCCGGCATGTTCTGGACCGTGCGCGGCGCCAACGCCATCCTGGCGCTCCGCTGTTGCCGCCTCAACGGAAACTTCGAAGACTACTGGCAAAATCGTGCCCGCGCCGCTTGAGCTTCAACATACTTCAACATCTATGTCGCACACCCGCGCCCCAGGCGGTGTTGGTCTTCGACAAGTTCCACATCGTGCGCCACCTGATGGAAGCGGTCGACCAGGTTCGACGCGATGAGATCCGCGAGAAAGGGCCTGCGCACAAGGCGTTGATGTACAAGACCCGCTTCATTTGGCTGAAGAACCCCTGGAATCTCACCGAACCTCCTCTCTACGTCTCTGCTTGGCGGGTCTCAGGGTTTTGAACGAGCCTGGTCTACTCAACCAGGCTCGTTCTGTGTCTGTGGCACAATATCTTGCTTCGCTGAGCTTCCAGTCGGTCCTGACCGACGCGCTCGGAAGCGACACTGAGCGGCCGTTCCGGCCGGCGAGAGGATAGCCACCGAGAAAAAATTTCCGGCTGAGCTTGCGCACCCTTGAAATCGTCCAACGGCCCATGAATAGGGTGCTAGAGCGCTCTAGAAGGGTGTTTGAGGCGCTCTCCGGCCGTCACTCAACGCAGCGCTTGTTTCTGCTAGCTATTCGTCAGCGGGACGGCCAGTGTTAAGATCTCTCGTGTCAGGTTCGATGAGCCGGCGGCCACACAGGTTAACGCGATTCGTGACGACCGCATTGCTGGCGATCACCCCGGCACTCGCGGCGCAAGCGGAGGTCGAAACCCTCTCGGATGACGCCTGTCCGGGGGTCAAAATAATAGAGGGTCTGGCCCCAAGGCCGGCCCCAGAATGGGCGCTCCGAGAACGCCACCTTATTGAAACGCTCAATCGGGCGGGCAAGCTGTTCGTTGAAAAGTACACGAACGCCGACGGCAGTCTGATCTGGAGGGACCGATACGAAGGCGGAATGAACTCGTCGGACGACGCCTATGAAGCGTTCCGCGGGTTCTCGCTCTTCCACGCCCTGGCAGGCTCCAAGGAGCTGGACCGTCTCCACCGGCATGTCTGGGAGGGGATCACCCGGCAGTTCACGCGCTACGGCAACATCTACCGGGAGTTCGACAGCAACTGGGATTGGATGCATCACGGCGAGGGCCTGGTCTCTTTCTATCCGTTCGGACTGACCGACCCGTACAACAGCAAGTTTCGCGAGCGCTCGATTCGATTCGCTGCTATGTACACCGGAGAGGATCCCGAGTCGCCGAACTACGACCCAGAGCTCAAGCTGATTCGCTCACCCATGACCGGTAGCCGCGGGCCGAAGTTCGAATGGACCAAACGCGATTGGATTCCAACCAACGCCAATCTGGTCTACTTTCATCTGCCCTACGACGACATCCCGGGAGTCATCTCATCGACCGGGTGGATCAACGATCATCCTGACGATGATCAATTCGCTCGGATCGTAAAGACCATGAGCGAGCGGATGGGGAGGGGAGACGTCCCCGTCAATCTATACGCAACCGGTCTGATCGCCAACGCATTTCTCTATACCGGCGACGAGACGTATCGGAGGTGGATCACAGACTACGTCGGCGCCTGGGTCGAGCGAACCGAGCGAAACGGAGGGATCACGCCAGACAACATCGGCCTGACTGGCGAGATCGGCGAATACAACAATGGCAATTGGTGGGGAGGCTACTACGGCTGGCAATGGGTTGACGGGACGAGGATCGTCCGCGCCGAGATCGTAGCGGCCAAGGTCGCCGTGCTGCTCACCGGCGACATGTCATGGCTCAAGCTGCCGCGGAGCCAAATGGCCATGATGCGAAAGCGCGGGCGCGAACGAGACGGCGAGTTTGTAGTGCCCGTGAGATACAGCGGCAGTCGCAAGTGGCATCACTTTCAAGCCGAAGACAGCTACCCGTACTTCAATCTCTGGTACGTTTCGCAATCCAGGGAAGATTGGGACCAGCTCCGACGTGTCGCGGAGGGCCGAGTCGATGGCGTCCGGCGGACCCGAAGCGACCCGGACCTCGGATGGCCGCTCTATCTGAAGGGAGCAAACCCGGGGTTCCCGGCGCGGGCTCTGGCTTCCGACTTGGAGACCGTCAACAGGCTTGTGAGACGGATACAGAATGAGCACGGCGACCCGGAGACCCGATTTGACGGCTATTGGAACAAGCTCAATCCGATCCCCACGGACAACCTTGTCCGCCTCACCGTGGGCGGCGCGCCTGTGCCGAAGAAAGGCGAGCTGCTTTTCTCGCGGCTGCGCTACTTTGACGTCGAAGCGAAGACTCCCGGGCTTCCGCAAGGCGTCGCGGCGTTAGTGACTGGGATGACCGCAGATTCGACTACCGTCGAGCTTATCAACACGAACTTGTTTGAGCCTCGGCGAATCCTGATCCAAGCGGGGGCCTACGGCGAACACATGTTCACTAGCACACGATATCAAGCGGATTCGGGCGAGCCGGCTCGAACGAATCAACTGAACGAGCGATACCTACGAGTCGATCTAGCGGCTGGGGCCGGCATCGTCCTCGAGCTGGGGATGGAGAGGTTTGCGCACGAACCGGCGTACGATTTCCCGTGGGTTGGCAGCCGTTCGAATCAGTCCATCTGCGTGCAGTAAAAGCTTATTCTGCCGGCTCCGAAGGCGTGAGTGTGACCCGTTGCAGCCTTCATAGCGCGTAGGGCTGTTCTTCCGGCTTCCAGTCGTTGATCGAGCCCCACAGCGAGAAGCCGCCGAGCTGAGCGGTTACCTTGGTTCCTCTCCAGAGCCGATCGAACATGGGAATGAAGTACTCATGACGCCAGCTGCAAGGGCCCTCGTACGCCTGGCCGTTTTCGAGCTCGAGCCGCAGGCGACGCTTTGGTCCCGGTTCGCTGATCAGCAAGTTCGATACGCTCACGGTGTCGCCGCCGCGAAAGACGAAGCCGCGTGTGCCCCCGGGGGTCATACTTGCGGTCAGCGACAGATCTTCGCCCCAAAGACTCGCATAGGTGAAGGAGCTGACCCATCGAGGGTTTTCCCGCGGCTGTTCGTGAAATTGCCCGAGAGACCTCAGAGGTACGGTGTTCCCGCCGATCGTCATCTGCGCCTCGACGGCGCCCTGGATCGCGGTACGCCCCTGGCGCATGCCCGCGAAATGCTTCTGGGGGTCAAGGCGGGCATTGATGGCTATAGGGATGTCGCCGAGGCCATGTGGTGCTCGGTCGCCCTCGCGAGCCAGGAATCTCGCCCGAGCCCGGCACTCGGTGGGAGCTTCGCGCGGGCCGTCTCGTTCGATGCTGATCTCCATTCCGGGAGGGCCAGAATCCGGCACACGATAGACGACGCGTTCGCCATCCAGATAGGTCTTGTCTGTGGTGCAGGGCAGGAAATGGTCGTTGAATGAGTAGATGGTCTCGGGCGTGAACACGGATGCTGCGCTCGCCACGAGCGCTACCGCAAAAGCGAGGACGATCCAGAGTGGATGTTGCGTCTCGCAGCGCCAGCGATCCGCTTTCATCGAGAGTCCGCTCGCGATGCCATTCTGCGGTCTCTGCATGACGATCCTCCGTCGTCTCTGAGTTGTGTTGACGTTACCTAGAAACTGTCCGTTGAAGTCGGCCTCAAGAGCTTCTACGGCCGACTAGCATCGGCTCCCGCGCTCAACGTAAGGGGTGCTCTGCTGTCTGTCAAGGCCCAACTGAATATCGCCCGGTGGTTGGTGCAGCAGAGTTGAACCGGAGACAGGCGTCGTGGCCCCGGCTGAGCTCACGTTCCTCGCCGAACCACGACCTCTCGATCACGGGGCAAAAAATTCAGTCCTTAAAGGGAGGGTAGCCACCTAAGGCAGCGTCTCAGCCCGGCAACATGAGTACGTTCTCGCCATGCTCTTCTGTCGCCTCACTGGCAATGCAAGCGCGAAGAGCTTCGGAGTCACGAACAGGAAGAAAGGCCAGAATAGAAAGGGGTTAGGCGCCCATGGACTGATTCCTAATATCTGAGTGTTGTATCGCAGGCGACCCGACAGAGAGAGGACTCGTGGGGAGGGCTAGACGCTTGCGATACAACGATATGAAGGAAGCCCTCGACGAGTGTCTGGAGTGAACCCTAAAAATGAGACATTGAAATTCGGGACGAATTTCAGCGAATGGAAAGGAGTCCAGGATGGAAAGTCTCAAGCCGCGCAAGCCGCGGGAGTTCACGGTGGAGTTCAAGGAAGCCGCCGCCAGGCGGCTCCTAGCCGGCCAGAGCGGCACAGCGCTAAGCCGCGAGTTGGACGTCAAGCGCAGCCTGCTGTACCGCTGGCGGGACGCCTATCGCCAGGAAGGCGTCAACGGCTTGAGCCGGCGGCGAGGCCGGCCGAAACCCGGCCGCTCGGCGCCGCCCAAGATCCCTCGCGATCCGCGCGACGAACGCATCGCAGAGCTCGAACGACTGCTCGGCAAACAAGCCGCAGAGCTCGATTTTTTCGGACAAGCCTTTCGCGCCTTGAACCTCGCAGCCCCGACCAACGACGCCGGTGGCGCGAGCGGATCTACTCCATCGTCGAGCAGATCAGCGCCAAAGGCTCGCTCAGCGTCGAACACGCCTGCGAGCTCGGACGCGTGAATCGCGCCGGGTTCTATCGCCGGCTCGCCGTGTCGTCGCCCGCCGAGTGCGACATGGAATTGCGTGACCGCATGCAGCGGATTTCGCTCGAGAATCGTCGTTACGGCTACCGCCGCGTGACGGCCGAGCTGCGCCGCCAAGGCTTCCTCGTCAATCACAAAAAGGTCCTGCGGATGATGCGTAAGGACAACTTGCTGGCGGTACTCAAGCGGCGCTTCGTGCTAACAACGGATTCGAACCACTTTTTACCTGTTTATCCGAATCTAGCGGCGCACCTGAATGTGGACGGCGTCGATCAGTTGTGGCAATCCGATATCACCTACATTCGCTTGCGCGAGGCGTTCGTCTACCTCGCCGTGGTGTTGGACGCCTACTCGCGACGCGTGGTCGGCTGGCGGCTGGGGACGACGCTCAAAGCTGAGCTGGCTGTAGGGGCGTTGCGCGATGCGCTCGAGCTCAGACGCCCTGCCGCGGGGTGGATGCATCATTCCGACCAAGGCGTACAGTACGCTTCGAGCGCCTATGTCGAGCTGCTGGAGCAGCACGGCGCGATCATCTCGATGAGCCGCCGCGGCAACCCCTACGACAACGCGCGGGCGGAGAGTTTCATGAAGACGTTGAAGGCGGAGGAGGTTTGGTTGCAGCGTTATCGCACGCTTGACGAGGCGCGCGCATCGATCGGCGAGTTCATTGATGAGATCTACAACCAACGCCGGCTGCATTCGGCGTTGGGATATCGTCCGCCGGCGGAGTTTGAAGCGCTGGCGCGGCCGGCGGCAACAGCAGCGAGGAATCCGAAGTATGAGTTTTGAGAGGCATAGGCAAATCTATCAATCCGATGGGCCCTGGGCGGGCAGGGAGACATCGCCGGCGTTGGAGAAGCCGGGAGCGACCTTGGCGGCCGCCCCCGGCGCTCATCGTCTTGATGAGTTTGCGGCCGGGTATTCCTTGGCGGGTTGCTCTCCAGCAGAGCCCGCTTCCGCTTCCCCGGCTAGGACCAGCGTGCGACGATACAGCGAAGAAGGCAAGCGTTTTGCGGTGAATCGTAACCTGTCCCGATTTCGACTGTCTCACGCTTGGGGTTCACTCCAGACTGTCACCGATAGCTTGTCACCGATAGCGTCGTCACCGATAGCTCCATTGCCCTGGCGAGCGCTGCAACTCGAACCCGAAGACCGCCCGCTGACGCAGGCGGCTCGGAGAACGCGCCGCGCCGGCAACGTTTCGGTTCCGGCTCGTCCGGGTGGGGGGGCGGTTGCGCGAGTAGGCAACGATAATTCCGCTGGCGGCAACCGCTTGCTCCCGCGCGCGGCTCCAGGGCGAACGTCCTGACTGTAGGGCCCACTGTTCTCGTAAGACCCGGACCTTGCAGCACAGCTGCAAGGCGGCACGGCGCAGCCGTGCGCCACGTCAGGGTTTCAGCAGCAGCTTCCCGCTTGTCTTGCGCGAGGCCAGGTCGATCTGGGCCTGGGCGGCTTCAGCCAGCGGGTACTCGCAGGCGATGTGGACGTTGAGGCTCCCGTCGGCGGCCCAGCCAAGGATGTCGCCCGCGCGCCATTCGAGATCTTCGCGCCTGGCGATATAGGCGGCGAGGCTTGGTCGGGTCATGAAGATCGAGCCTTGGGCTGTCAGCGCCAACGGCGCTATCGGCGGGACCGGTCCGCTGGCGTTACCGTAGAGCACCAGCATGCCGCGCGGCTTGACGGACTTGAGGCTCCCTTCCCAGGTCGACTTGCCGACCGAATCATAGGCCACGTCGACGCCCTTGCCGCCGGTGATCTTCTTGGTCTCTTCGAGGAAGGCTTGGTCGTTGTAGAGGATCACGTGGTCGGCGCCGGCGGCCTTGACGCGCTCGGCTTTCTCGGGAGTCGAGCAGGTGGCGATGACCTCGGCGCCGCGCTTCTTGGCGACTTGGACGAGGATCAGACCGACTCCGCCGGCGGCGGCGTGCATCAGGCAGGTGCTGCCGGGCTTGAGCGGGTAGGTCGAGTGCGTGAGGTAGTGGACGGTCATGCCTTGGAGCATCAGGGCGGCGGCGGTGCGGGTGTCGACGTTGTCGGCGAGCTTCACCAGGCGGTCGGCGGGGATGGCGGCGTATTCTGCGTAGGAGCCGAGCTGGCTGGTCCAAGCGACACGGTCGCCGGGCTGGAGGCTGCTGACGTCGGCGCCGACCGAATCGACGACTCCGGCGGCTTCTTGGCCGTTGGTGAACGGCTTTTCCGTTGGGTAGAGGCCGGCCCGGAAATAGATGTCAATGAAGTTGACGCCGGCGTAGTCGATTTTGACGAGGGCTTGGTTGGGGCCGGGCTCGGGGCGGGGGGCGTCTTCGTAGCGAAGGACTTCAGGTCCACCGGTTTCGTGGACGCGGACGGCTTTCATTGTGGGCATGAGGGGGATATTGTAGCAGCGGAGAGGGGGGCTTAGTCCTGCTCGCGATCGCGGAATTCCTCGTACCAG
Source organism: Bryobacterales bacterium (assembly GCA_965247515.1). Taxonomy (GTDB): domain Bacteria; phylum Acidobacteriota; class Terriglobia; order Bryobacterales; family UBA6623. The sequence continues at coordinate 7,314,370 of OZ252029.1, forward strand.
TTCTCGGTGACGTGAATGGCGGGCAAGCGACGCCGCTCTCCGTCGGCAAGTACGTCTTCCACCATCACGAAGCGCCCGTCGGAGGAGACATCGTATTTCCAGTTGTCCCCGCCTAGCAGGGGGCCGTGAACAGGTACTCGGCTTCGCCCAACGTGAAGTTCGGGCTCGTGTTCACCTCAACTGCGACCAGCCACTTGTTGTTGTCGACATAAAACAGCTCCTTTCCATCCCGGCTCCAGCGCGGCTGGCGGCCGACGTCGGTCGACACTTGCCAGCGGCCGCCTCCGCCTGGGAACTCTCGCACCAAGACCTGGGATTCGCCGGATTCGTCTGACGTATAGGCCACGAAGCGTCCGTCGGGCGAGATCTGGGGGTAACGCTCGTTCGACGGGGTGACGAGAAACGGTTTCGGTTCGCCCGCTTCTCCACGTTCATCCACGCTGAAAAGCCACAGGTCGCGTAAGGTCTCAGGGACCAATACGGCATACATAAGGTAGCTGCTGTCGGGCGACCAGACGGCGAAGATCTTACTGCCCGAACCGCCGACCAGTGTTATTGCCTCACCGCCGCCGTCCGCTGCACGGACGAATATGCCGCCCCTCCCGCGGAATGCAACTTTGTCGCCGCCGGGGGACCATGATGGATTGCGCTCTCCCGGTTCGTCGAACGTGAGCCGCTGCTTGACCGCGCGGTCGACCTGGTGGATCCAGATATCCCCGTTATCGGAAGCGTCTTCCTGGCCTCCAACCGCTACCTGCTGACCGTCGGGCGACAGAGCGGGGCTCTTGATCCGATGCTGTGGCTGGCCGACCTCGCCAACCTGACGCCCCTGCCGGTCCCGCCACACCAATCGCTGATCCGTGTTTTCCAGTTGGTCCACCGTCACCAACGTGCCGTCGGTTGCCACGCTCGCATCAGCCACGCCCTTAGCCACCAGAAAGGGCTCGCCCGCCACTTTCAGAGTCTCGACAGAGAAGGGCAAGGCCCATAGCTCGCCAGCAAATGGAGCGGTCTGGTAGAGAATGTGCCCGGACTGTGAGTAGACCGGATTCGCTCCCTCGACGAGCATGACGGTTTCGACCATCTCGAGATTCCGGAGATAGATATCCCGAACCGCCCGCCCGCCGACCGTGAAGAGCAAGGCGGGGACGCGGCCGGGCAGGAAGTGCGGTTCATGATTGTATATGCCGTCCGACAAGAGCTCGACGAGCTCCCGCGGCTCGCCGCCCTGGGCTGAAACTTCGTACAACTGCGGGAAATCAAACACGATTGTTTCGCCGTCGGCGCTCCAGCAGCCTCCAGCCCAGACACCGCCCTTTAACTGTGCGAGAACCGTCGGTGTCCCACCGGCAATAGCGATCTTCTTCAGCGCACTTTCGGTCGCAAAGCCGACGAATCGACCGTCGGGCGACCAGAACATGCCAGCTTGCGCGCCTTCGGTTCCCTCCAGCATCCGGGGTTCTTCGCTGTCGATTGGGCGCAGCCAAAGCGCGCTCGGGTCTTCGGAGACGTAAACGATCCAGCGGCCGTCGGGCGAGATTGCGGCTCGGCGGACGGCTCCGTCGAACACGGGCCCACTCAAGAGCTCCGGCGTGAAGGAGAAGCGGCGTACAGGCTGCTCGGGCGGGGCTTCCGAGAGGTGGAGGGCCAGCACTCCGAGCAAAGCCAGCACTGCCAGGACTAGCGAGAATTGCAGAACTCGTTGGCTGCGTTGGGGCGCGGCGACCGAGCCGGAGGCCGAGGGCGCGACGTGTCGCGCCCCTACGGTGGGGGCTGGGAGGATGGTCGATTTGCCGGACTTGAGCTTTTCGCTGAGGGAGCGGAGGTCTTTGGCGAGGTCGGAAGCCGAGTCGTAGCGGTCGGCGGGGTCCTTTGCGAGGCACTTGCCGACGAAGACTTCGAGCTCCATTGGCACGCCGGCGCGGACGGCGGTGATGGGCTCGTGCTCCTCGTTGAGGATGGAGTACATCACCGCCTTGTCGTAGGCCCCCTTGAACGGTTTTTCGCCGGTGACCATTTCGTAGATCACGACCCCGAGCGACCAAATATCGGTGCGATGGTCTACGCCCGAGCCTTGGGTTTGCTCGGGGCTCATGTAGGCGACGGTGCCGACGGTTTCGTCGGTGCGGGTGAGCCGGGAGGATTCGCTGAGCTGGGCCAGGCCGAAGTCCATGATGGTCACGTGGCCCTTGGCGTCGACCATCACGTTCTCGGGTTTGATATCGCGGTGGTGGATTCCCTTTTCGTGGGCGGCCTCGAGGCCGTTGGCGATTTGGCCGGCGATGGCTAGGACGTCTTCGAGCTTGAGCGGGCCTTGGACGATGCGCTTGTCGAGGGATTCGCCCTCGAGTAGCGCCATGGCGATGAAGGTTTTGCCATCGGCCTCGTCGATTTCGTGGACGGTGCAGATGTTGGCGTGGTCGAGTGCGGCGGCGGCTTTGGCTTCGCGCTGGAAGCGCTTCTTGACATCGGCGTCGCCGAGCAGGTGGCTGGGGAGAAATTTAAGGGCGACCTGGCGCTCGAGGCGGGTGTCTTCGGCTTTGTAGACGACGCCCATGCCGCCTTCGCCGAGTTTGGCGAGGATCTTGTAGTGGCTGATGGCGCTGCCGACCACGCTGGTTAGATTCTAGCGCGGGTAGGCGTAGGGGCGCGACATGCATGTCGCGCCCTTTAATTTACCTTCGTGGCAACATCGACGAAAGCCCAATAGCGGCCGCGCGGCTTGCCGGTGAGAGGAGTAGAATCACCGCATGGTGAATCTACAGCGAACCCTGACGTTTCTTGCCTGCGCCGCATTCGCCGCGTACGTGGCGGAGCAAGCGCGTGTGGCGCCGATCTCCGCGGCTGACTCCAACGATCTGAGTTGGGGCGCCACCAACCCTACTTGGTCTCCCGACTCGAGAGAAATCGCTTTCTCCCTCTTCGCCAGTATTTGGAAGGTTGACTCCAAGGGGGGACAAGCCGAACAAGTCACCGCGTCCGCCGGCTACCACGCGCACCCAGCCTGGTCGCCGGACGGCGCGTCGATCGCCTATATCTCCGGCTCGAATCCGCGGGGGCGGTTTGCGAAGATCGCCGGCCGATTGATGGTCGTCGATGTCTCCTCCGGCCGCGAGCGGGAGATTAAGACGCCACGGCAAACCCTCGGGACGCCCGCCTGGTCGCCTGACTCGAAGAAGATTGTCGTCGGCGTCGAGGGAATCGGCGGAGTGCTGCTCCACGAAGTTGACGTGGCCGGCGGCGCGGTCCGGCCGATCGAGACCCGCCCGCAGGGGAATAACCCCACCATGATGTATCGCGATTCCTACCGGCGGCTCGGCCGCTGGATGGAGGCCGGATGGAGTCCCGACGGCAAAGAGGTTTTCTACGCCGGCGACAGGCAGGGCTCCCCGCAGCTGTGGTCGCTGCCGGCCGGCGGTCCCGACTTCTACATTCGCAAGCCCTTGACGCCCTACACGCACGACGACATCGTGAACCTTGACGGCGTTACGGCTCTGCCCAGCGGCGATATCGTCTACTCCGCCGATTTGATCAACGGGGCGGGGAACTTCGAGCTCTACCGCATCCCGGCCGACGGCGGCGAACCGGCGGCGCTGACCGAGACTCCCCGCCACGAGCTGACCCCGGCCGCTTCGCCGGACGGCAAGAGCATCGCCTTCTCGTCGAACCAATTCGGGAACATCGACTTGTTCGTTATGCCCGCCGACGGCGGCGGCGCGCGGCATGTCGCGATTGACAAGCTCAAGTTCCGCGGGGCGGCGGGTAATGTGCGAGTGAAGGTGGTTGACGAAAAGGGCGACCCGACGCCGGTTCGCTTGTATGTCGAGGCCTCCGACGGCAAGGGCTACGCTCCACGCGGCGAGCCGTTGTTCTACTACCCACACACGCCGGGGCCCCAGCGGGATGCGTTCTTCATCGGGAGCGGTGAGGACGAGTTTGCTCTGCCCGCGGGCCGTGTGACGGTTCGGGCGGTCAAGGGAGTCGAATACCGCTTGGCCGAGAGATCGATCGACATCGCCGCCGGGCAGACGGGCGAAATCACGATCCAGATGGAGCGCTGGACGAACTGGAACCAGAAGGGCTGGTACAGCGGTGAAAACCATTTTCACGCCAACTACCTCGGTAGCTACTACCAGCGGCCCAGCGACTCGCTGGCCTGGATGAAGGCGATGGACATGAATGCGGCCAACATGATCGTCGCCAACGCCCAGGGGGCCTTCGTTCACGACGAGGAGTTCTTTACTGGAGAGCTCAGCTCGGTTTCGACGGATCGGCGCTTCCTGTGGTGGGGGCAGGAGTATCGCAACTCCGACCCGCTCGGGCACATGGGCTTCATTGGGATCAATAAGCTGATCGAACCGTTCTACACGTCAGTGCCTGGGAGTGATTCGCCGTACGATTTCCTGCTCAACACGATGGCCGCGATCAACGCCAAGCGGGCCGGCGGGCTGACGACCTACATGCACCCGATAGGGGGGACGCACGATGTCTTCGACACCAACCTCGGTGCGAAGGAAGCTGTCGTGACGGCCGGCATGGGCGCGCTCGACATCCTTGATCTTCTGCCCTATGGCGAGTCGGCCTACGCGCTTTGGTACGGGCTACTCAATTGCGGCGTCAAGATTTCGGCCGGCGCGGGGACCGACACGTTCACGAATTGGCGCGGCATCAATCGCATCCCCGGAGGCAGCCGCCAGTACGTCCACGTGGGCGGGAAGATGAGCTGGGAGCGTTGGATCGAGCGCTACGACGAGGGCCGCTCGTTCGCGACAACGGGGCCCCTGCTTGAATTGTCGGTCAACGGCCGGCAAATGGGCGAGCAAGTCGACGTGGCCGATGGTCAGCGGTTCAGCGGGAAGCTGGTCGCCGAAGTCTGGAGTCGCACGCCGCTCGCACGGATGGAGCTGATCCGTAACGGAAAGATCATCGCGACGCGCGAGATCGACGCTTCAGCGCGGACGTTCCGCCTGGAGCACGACGTGGAGTCCGATGAAAGCTGCTGGTACGCGGTGAGGGTCTCGGGTCCCCCCGCCCCTGGGCTCACCGGTCCGGCGCGAGCCCACTCGGGTCCGGTCTACGTCTCGGTTGGGAGTCGCCCGACCCTGGTGCGCGAGGATCTGGAAACTGCGATTCGATGGACGGATCGCTTCTGGGCGAATCTGGTCGAGCGCGACAATTTTGGTCCGGCGCCAAATCAGGCGAGGGCGAAAGCGATGGTCGATGAGGCTCGCGCGCACTACTGGGAAAAGCTTGACAGCACGAACTAGACTCAACGTAGAGGGTCGATCCCGACGGCACCGTTTTGTCTCGACCTAGGTTTGAGCGACGTGGGGCGAGCCTGCGGCGAACGCGGTCTTCACCGACTGCGAAATCTATGGGCTCGCCGCATGGAATCTCAAGGGCAAGCCGGCGGACCAGTCGAACCTCGTCATTCGTGCCACCGAAAACGACTTGGCGATCACGGTGGACAACATCGAGGTCGCTCAGTTTGTTTTTCTGATTCTCAACAACGCCAAGATTCGGTCGGTGATCGACACGATCACGTCGAAGGTGGTGCTGATTCTGGGGCGGTTTAGCTCGAAGCGGAAGCCCGTTCTCGACGCTCTTCGGTCCCAGCTGCGCGAGCGCTGACGTGGCGTACGGCTATGCCGTGCCGCCTTACACCTGTGGTGCAAGGTCTTTTTGGGACTACTACTATCGCCCGTAGCCGGACCCGGACCTTGCAGCACAGCTGCAAGGCGGCACGGCATAGCCGTACGCCACGTCCTACGTCGTTAGCCAGTCGATGATCGCTTTGATTAGCATTTCAGACTGGGGGGTCTTAAAAATGTGCTGCGCGTGGGCGCTGCCTGGCAGGATCACTAGCTTCTTTGGTTCGGGCGCCGCGTTGTGCTGGCTGCGTACGCTGGCGACGCTGTCTCCTTCGCTCACGATGAAGAGCTTGCGACCTTTCAGCTTTTCCGGGTTCTGAATGGGTGAGTGCGCTAGCAGGATCAGCCGGTCGATCTCGCCCGGATCGGACCGGACCGCGGCTTCGGCTGCCGCTCCCCCGCCCATGCTGCCGCCGACCACCGACACCCGCTTGGCGCCGGCGCGTTTGAGGTAGCGCACGGCCCCGAGGACGTCGGACCATAGTCCGCCGCCGTTGCCGCCCTTTGACTTGCCGTAGCCCCGGAAGTCGATTGCGAGAACCTGGAGGCCCTCGGACGCGAGCCGCTCGGCCTGCGCGCTCCAGCTTTCTTTATCGAACACGGCGCCGTGGGCCAGCACAACAGCGTGGTCGCCCGTTCCGTAGAGGTTCGCGAACACCTTGCCGCCGTCGGTGGCGTCGAAAGATACTTCTCGGTAGTCGGAAGCGCGAGCGCTCATAGCCACTGCCCCCAGAGTCAATGCTGCTTTGCGGCGGGTCATCTCTAGCTCGGGAAGGTTAGCACTCCGCGCGCGACCTTGCCGGCTTCCATGTCGTCGAAAGCCTGAGGCAGTTGGTCGAGCGGGTAGCGTTTGGTGATGAGGTCATCGAGCTGCAGCTTGCCGGCCCGATACAGCTCGATTAGGCGCGGCAAATCGATCCGGGGGCGGATCGAGCCGACGAACGAGCCTAAAAGGCGTTTGTTCTGCAGCACCAAGGCGCCGGCGGCAATGGGGACTTCTAGCTTGGCCGAGTGCAGGCCGATGATGGTCGCTGTCCCGCCCGGGCGGACGGCCTTGAGTGCGAGGGAAATGGTTCCGGCGGCGCCGACGCTGTCGAAGATGTATTCGGGGCCCCCGCCCACGATCTCGCGGAGGGCGTCGCCGGGGTCGACTTCGCTCGAATTAATCGTGTGGGTCGCGCCGAGAGTCTTGGCGAACTCGAGCTTCGAGTCCATCACGTCGACGGCGATGATGGGGTTGCAGCCGGCCAGCTTGCAGCCTTGGATCGCGCTCAAGCCGACTCCGCCGCAGCCGATCACCGCCGCCGGCAAGCCGGGCTTGGCTTCGGCCGTGTTGATGACCGCGCCGACGCCGGTGGCGACAGCGCAACCGATGATGGCGGCGACTTCGAACGAGACGTCCTCGGGAACAGGCACGGCGCCCGCCTCGGGGATGACGGCGTATTCGGCCATGGTCGCAGCGGTCAGAAGGTGCTTGAGCTCGACGCCGTCGGGCGTGCTCAAGCGAGACGTGCCATCCAACATCAGGGCCTTGAAGGTGGTGCTCGGGAAGCGTTCGCACAGGTTCTGACGGCCGCTCAGGCAGGTCGGGCAGGTTTCGCAAGAGGGCAGCCAGTTGATCACGATCCTCTCGCCTGGCTTGACGCGGGTGACCCGGCTCCCGACCTTCTCGACGACGCCCGCGCCTTCGTGCCCGAGGACCAGAGGCGGAGTCGCCCGCAACTCACCCCGATAGGTGTGAAGATCGGAATGGCAGACGCCGGCGGCGCCCATCCGCAGGAGGACTTCTTCGTCTTTGGGGTCCTGCAGCTCGACCTCTTCGATTGTGAGTTGGCCGACCTCTCGGCAGACAGCGGCTTTCATGCGCATCAGCAGTAGGCTAGCTTATTCGGGGCCCCGGGTGTGTGGAATAATGCCTCGATGAGCCCAGCGGTCGCCATACGTTCGACGGGGCTGGTGGTGGTCGGCGCTGGTTTGTTCGCATTAGCCTCGCGATATGCCGGCGAGTTGCCGCGTCAGGCTGCTCCCGTAGCGGTTTCGGCTGACCCGGACGAACCGTTTCCCCGAACGGTCGTCGACGATCAGGGGTTCATCCTGACCCTGCCCGAACCGCCCACGAGGATCGTGTCGAACACGCTGGTGACCGACCACTATCTCGCCGGGGTTGTTCCGCACGAGAGGATCGTCGGGGTGAGCGCGTTCGGGGGTGATCCGCAATACTCCCATGTCGCTGCTGAGATCCAACGCCTCGACGCGATTGTGGCCAGCGATGTTGAGCGAGTCCTGCGGCAGAAGCCGGACTTGGTCTTGACGTCGAATATCTCGCGCTCGGACTTTGTGGATTTGCTGCGCGCGGCGGGGGTCCCGACTTTCAGGCTGCACACGACGGTTGACGAATTCTCAGAGATCGCCGAAGGCATCAGGACGATCGGTTATCTGACGGGGGAAGATGCGGCGGCCGCGGCGGAGATCGATCGGATGACGGCAAGGATCGTGGCCGCTAAGGCGCGTGCAGTTCGAGGTGGCAAGCCCGTGCGGGTGCTGGCGTATTCGAAGTCGGGCTACACCCAAGGCGTGGGCTCGCTGTTCCACAGCATCGTTTCGGAGTTGGGCGCGGTCGACTTGGCGGGTGAGCAGGGCGTTGGGTCATTCGGCAAAATCGGCAGCGAGCAGGTCGCGGCTTGGAACCCCGATTGGATCGTCGCCGGGGCGGATCCTGGGACGCACGGGGCGATGCTTGCGCAGTTGCGGGGAGATCCCGGCGTTCAGGTGACGACGGCGGGGAAGAAGGATCAGCTGCTGGTGATCGATACTCGGGATTACTTGAGTACCTGGCAGCAATCGGTGGTTCTGATGGAGAAGTTGGCCGAGGCCCTTTATCCTGGAACTACGTGAAAGGCGCCGGCTTTAGAAGTTCCGTCTACTTCCCGCTGGCTTTCCTGTTACTGCTTGCCACGGCGCTCGCCAGCATTTCGATTGGAAGCGCCTCGATCGAGCTCGAGACGGTCATTCGCGTCCTCGCCGGCCGGATTCTTCCGGAAGGCTGGCTGAGCCTCTCGGGCATCACCCAGCAGGACGACATTATTGTTTCGCAGATTCGGACGCCACGGGCCGCCGTGGCGGCGTTGGCCGGAGCCGCTCTGGCGGTTGCGGGCGCGCAGCTCCAAGGCCTGTTCCGGAACCCCCTGGCCGAGCCCAATGTGATTGGCGTCAGCGCGGGTGCGGCTTTGGGCGCGGTGATCGCGTTCGCAACGAACCTGACGGCTCATTCGTCCTTCTGGATACCGCTGCTGTCGTTCGCCGGCGCGCTCGTGGCGCTGTTCACCGTGTACTCGATCGCCACTCGCGGCGGGCGAACGCCGATCGCCACGCTGCTGCTGGCGGGCATCGCACTTGGCGCCTTGCTGAGCGCGCTGTCGTCGCTGGTGATCTCGCTGAGCTTCGTGAACTTTCAAGTCGCGACCGAAATCCTGTTTTGGATGATGGGTGGGCTTGATAGCCGCAGGTGGTTGCATGTTTGGATTTGCCTGCCGTTCGTCGCTGTAGGGTTGATGGTCGCGTTGTGGTTTACACGGGATCTCGACTTGTTGCTGCTCGGCGAGGAGACGTCGGCTTCGCTAGGCGTCGAGGTCGAGACGGTGAAGCGGGTGATACTCGTGACGGCCGCCTTGCTGACGGGTGCGGCGGTGGCGGTGAGCGGGATGGTCGCCTTCGTCGGATTGGTGGTGCCGCACTTTGTTCGGCTGATTCTTGGGCCCTCCCATCGGATCTTGATCCCGGCGAGTGCGTTGGCGGGCGCGGTGTTTCTGATTGCTTGCGACATCCTGGCGAGGACGTTGCATCCGCCGCTCGAGATTCGCTTGGGGGTCATCACGGCGGCGTTTGGAGCGCCGTTCTTCTTGTACTTGCTGCGGAGCCGGAGAAAGGAGGCGGGGTACTTTTGAGCGGGCTTACGCTTCATGACGCCGGGGTCGAGCGCGACGGGCGATGGCTGGTTCGGCATGTGTCGCTGGAGCTCGAGCCGGGATGTTTTACCGGGCTGATCGGTCCGAACGGGGCGGGGAAGTCGACCGCCCTACGGATGCTGGCCGGGCTGTGGAGGCCGAGCGAGGGTTCGGCCGAGCTCGATGGGAAGGACTTGTGGGAGTACCCTCGGCGGGAGCTTGCCCGGCGGATGAGCTTTGTGCCACAGGGGGAGCGGATTCAGTTTGGGTTCAGTGTGAGGGATGTGGTTTCGATGGGCCGGCATCCGCACTTGGGGAGGTTCGAATCGCCGACCGCGAAAGACCATCGTGCCGTGGAGAGTGCGCTCGAGAGGGCGGATGCGCTGCACCTTGCGGGGCGGCCGATCAATGAGCTTTCGGGCGGCGAGGCGCAGCGGGTGTTGATCGCGCGTGCGCTGGCTACGGAGTCGGAGATTATTCTGCTGGACGAGCCGACGGCGAACCTGGATATCGACCATGCGCTCGAAGTCATGGAGCTGGTGCGGGGGCTGTGCGACGAGGGCAAGGCGATCGCGATGGCGCTGCATGACTTGAACGCGGTGGCCCGCTGGGCGGATAAGGTGGCGCTGGTTCACGAGGGGGCCTTGGATTCGTTTGGGCCGACCGACGAGGTCCTAGATGAGAAGAATGTGGAGCGGGTGTTTGGGGTGCGGGTGGAGCGGCTCGAGAGTGCGGGTCGGCGTCCGGTGCTGTTGTTTCAGAGATTCGATTCCGAGCGGCGTGAGTGAAATATTTGGGCCCCTGGGGGCAAGAACCGGCAAGAATCGGCTGACTGCAGCGGCGCGCGGCGGGGAGGTCGGTCCCCGATTCTAGGTTAAGGCACGGTCGGGGAGTTTGAGGATCGTCGACGGTCTATGTCGTTGAAAGAACAGGGAAAAGTCGTTTTGGGAGGTGTGTGACGGGGTCTGCGTGGGGGGCCTAGGCCCTGCCTCGACAAGAATGTCGAGACGGCAAGCCTGGAGGCTCGCGCCACGTCTGGACAATTGGGAGTCGTTGGGGCCAGAATAGATCCGGAGATGAGGCTGACGGCAATTATCCACCGGGCTGAAGAGGGCGGCTTCTGGGCTGAGGTTCCGGCGATTCCCGGCTGTGCAACGCAGGGGGAGACGCGCGAAGAGCTCATCAGGAACCTTCACGAGGCAGTCCAGGGTTGCTTGACGCTGGATGTGGAGCTAGAGCAGCTCGAAGCGGACGATGAAGTTGTCGAGATTGCGGTCTAGTGTAGTGCGCCGGCTAGGTTGTAACTTATCGCGAGGGAGTCTTTCGGTTGCAGGGGCGCGACATGTCGCGCCCCTGCGCTCCTAGATGTTATGGAATATCTGGCGACCTACACTAGGTCCCGGTGACGGGTAGGGAGGGAGTTCGCCAAGGGTCTCGAGCGAGACGGCTGGCGACTGCTGCGCATCAGCGGAAGCCACCACATCTACGAGAAAGAGGGGCGTCCCGAGAAGATTTCGGTTCCGGTTCATGGTAAACGTGAGTTGAAGAAGGGGCTGTTCAAGCATTTGACCAAGATCGCCACGGAAGGCAATGGATAAAGGGCGGCGGGCTGTCGAATCATAGGAGACGACAGCCCGCCGTCGAGAATAAGGGCGCGACATGTCGCGCCCCTGCTGGTTACAGGCGCTTGATGTGGCGGATGCCTTCTAGGTTGGCTAGTTCGGTTAGTTTGCTGCTGTTGATCTTGCCGACTAGGATTTTGGCTACTTTTGGTTCTTCGGTTTGTTCGAAGCCGAGCTCTTTGAGTTTGGTCAGTAGTTCGGGCGTTGCGTCGACGAGCCAGATTTCGATGGCGACTTCGATGTTCGGTTGGACGAGGAGCAGCTCGGCGTCGAGTTTGGAGCGGAAGTCGGAGAAGAGGCGGTCGTCTTCGCGTTTTTGTTCCAACTCTTGAACGAAGAGCGCGGTGGGGCGAGGGTTTGGGCCACTAGGGACGCTGCCGAGACCTTGCGGGCCAGGTTTTGGCGGGATTCGTCGCGGCTCCCGAAGACTCCTTCGTAGCTGACGCCTGCGGGCATTTCGACGGCGACTTCGACGCGGCGGGTTTTGCCGGCTTCGGTGATGTAGGATTCTTCGACGGCGACGAAGGATGTGAATTGGGTCATCAGGCGGTGGGCCAATCCTAACTGGGTGATTTCGGGTTTGGAGGCGTCGGCGCCGCGGTTCACTAGGTCGGCGATCTTCGAGCGGGCCCAGGTCTTGGCGATCGCGTCGTCGGTTCGTGAGGCTTTCGAGAAGTCGACGGGGATGGAGCGCGAAAATTCGCGGCCGGACATTTTACCGGTGAGTCGGATTGTGCCGGCGGCCCCGGCGGCAAAGCGGCCTTTGATGATGACGGGCTTGGCGCTGAACAGGTCGGGGATGCGTTTGGGGTAGATGTCGGTCACCGGCAGGTTGCCGAAGTCGACTGCCACATCGGTCAGCAGGGGGTTGCGGATGCGTTCGTGCAGGCGGCGGGCTGCCGCGGAGCCGTCATCGTTGAGGCCGACGTATTCGACTTCGCCGCGGCTCAGCTCGGCCATCCGGTCGAGCAGGTAGCGGTTGGTCGAGGAGCCGATGCCGAAGGAGAACACGCGGGCGTTCGAGTATTCCTGGATGGCTTGCAGGATGGCCTGGTCGTTGCCGACGTAACCGTCGGTCATGAAGGTGACGATGCGGACGTGCTCGGACGAGCGGGAGGGCTCCAGCGCCGTGCGGATGGCCGTCATCATCTCCGTGCCCCCGCCGCCGACGCGTGCCGCGAGGAAGGCTTGGGCTTTGGCGAGGTTGAGCATGGTTGCGGGGACGGGCTTTTCGAAGAGGACTTTGGTCTTGCCGGCGAAGGTGATGAGGTTGAAGGTGTCGCGGGGGTAGAGGCCGTCGAGGGCGAGCTTCATGGTTTCCTTGGCCTTTTCGATGGGGAAGCCAGACGTCGAACCGGAGGTGTCGAGCACGAAGACAAGCTCTTTGGGGGTGACGTCTTCGACGGTGACGCGCTGGGGCGGTTGGAGGACAAGGGTGAAGTAGCCGCTGTCGTCGTCTTGGTAGCTCAGGACGCTGTCGCCGATTTCACGGCCGGCGACGCTGTAGCGCAGGATGAAGTCTTTGTTGGGGAGGACGGCTTTTTCTTTGAGCTCGATGGAGGAGCCGGAGGTTAGGATTTCGTGGGTGGGTGAGGTCAGGCTGTTCACGGGGAGACCGGCTTGGAGGTCGACGGAGATCGAGATGTCGTGGCCGGCGCGGGTTCCGGGAGGGGTGACGGGCGGGCTGATGCGGGCGATGTCGGGGACCTGTCCGCGTGGGATGTAGCGCGGTCCGACGACCATGGGGAAGCTGAATTCGTATTCGCCCTCGTCGTATTTCAAAGTCTCGACGTAGCTGATTTGGACTTCGATCTTGTCGCCGGGGCGGATGTTGGCGACGGCCTGGGTGAAGATGTTCGGCCGCTCTTGATCGAGTAGGCCGGCGAGTTGGCCTTGGGCTTTGGCGTTTTCGTAGATGCGGCGGGCTTCGTCGCGCTCTTTGATCGTGCCGCGGACGGTGCGTTCGCCGATGCGGATGGTCATGTCGTCGACGGCGGCCATTTGGGGAAGGGGGAAGGTGTAGATGGCTTCGATGGGAGAGTCGAAGGGGTTGGCGAACTGCTGCGTGACCGTGACGCGTGAGAGGAAGCCGGTGATGCGGGCGTCGACGTTGGTGTGCTCGAGAGGGCAGAGTTGGCCGTCCTCTGAGATCAGGGCGCCGGAGGATACGGCTGCTGTGTTTTCGAATGGGGGGAGGGGGGTGCGATCGGCTTGGGCGTGTTCGGACGCGAAGTAGAAGATGGCTGCGGCCGCGGCCGCCCAGAGGTACAACGCTCGTTTCAGGTTCATGTCGAATGAGTCTCCGTGTAGTGGTTGGGGGTTCAACAGCTATGACTTCGATTGGCGACTAGGCGTGCAGCGAAAAGTCAATCTGGAAAAAAACGTGTATAAGGCGCTAAGTTGGGTAAACAAAACGGGCGCCGGAGCCGTCTAAACAAGTTCGGCGTCCACACCGATTGCCAAAGAAGTGGTCGGCGAAAATCGGAACATTCGCCCGAGGCGGTTCGTACTGAAGTCTGAGGAGGAGGGGCCGCCCAAGAAAAGGCGGGTCCGCTGAGAAATGAGCCTGCGGGCGCGAGTCTATGTATTTCTACTGTCGGTCGCGCTGATCGCGGCGGGCGCTTCGTATTTCTTCCAGCACTACGAGGTCGAGGACTGGGTCGTCACGGCGAAGGCTGAGAAGTCTGACGAGGACGACAAGGAAGACGAGTCGACGCCGGTTGAGGTGACGCGCGCCGTGATGGGCGAGATTTCGGCGCGGATCGAGTCGACGGCCAATCTGCGGGCGCATCGCAATGTGACGCTGATGTCGCAAGCGACGGGGGTGGTGCGGTCGCTTCATGCCGAAGAGGGCGATTACGTCAAGCAAGGGCAGCTCCTCTGCTTGCTCGACGATCGCGAGCTCAAGATCAGCCAAGAGCTCGCCGAGCAGAAGCTCGCTCAGACCAAAGTGCAGCTCGAGAGCGCCCAGATTCTTCGAGAGAAGGGCGAGACTCAGATCGAGAACAAGAAGACTGAGATCGCGCGGCACGAAGGGGCGCTAGAGGCTGGACTGGTTAGCGAGACCGATGTGATGTTGCTGCGGAATCAGCTTTCCGAGCTGGTCCACGATGAGCGCGCGCAAGCGGCGTCGGTGCGCGAGAACGGATTTCGAGTCGAGGAGCTGACGGCGGAGATCGAGCGGGCGAAGGTCCAGATCTCACATACACGGGTGACGGCGCCGTTTGGCGGGCGGATCACCGAGCGGATGGTCGAGCTTGGGCAGACGATCGGTGGTACGGACGAGCTGTTTCGCTTGGCGGCGTTTTCTCCGCTCTACGCGGACGCCTTCCTGTCTGAGCTGGACGCCAACCGAGTGGAGCGCGGCCAGGAGGTTGCGATTACCGTCGGCGCCGGCGGCGAGACGGTCGCGGGGCGAGTGATTCGCGTCAGCCCGGTGGTCGATGACGCTACCGGCACGGTGAAGGTGACGTCGGAGCTGCAGCCGCGGAACAGCGCGTTTCGGCCCGGGGCGTTTGTGCGGGTTGAGATCGAGACCGATACTCGAACCGAGACGGTCCTGATCCCGAAGAGGGCTCTTGTGGAGGAAGAGGGCTCGCAGTATGTGTTCGTGAGCAAGGGCGAGGAGGCCGAGCGCCGCGAGGTCCAGGTTGGGTACGAGGATGGAGCGGTGATCGAGGTTCGCTCGGGCGTCGCGGTCGGCGAGCAAGTCGTTGTCGCCGGTCAGGGTTCTTTGAGCAATGGGGCGAAGATAAGAATCGTGGGCTCGTGACAATAGCACGCTTCGCGATCGCCAGGCCGGTCACGGTCTCGATGTTTTTCGTCGCGGTGGTGCTTTTTGGGGTGGTCTCGCTTGATCGCCTGGCGCTGAATCTGCTGCCGGAGATCTCCTATCCGTCGCTGACGATTCAGACCGACTACGAGGACGCGGCGCCCGAGGAGATTGAGTCCCTTGTTACGCGGCCGATTGAAGAGGGCGTCGGCGTCGTCCCTGGGCTGCGGCGTCTGAGCTCGGTTTCGCGGCCGGGGCAATCGGAGGTCGGGCTGGAGTTCGCTTGGGACTCGGAGATGGACTTCGCGGCGATGGACGTCCGCGAAAAGCTCGACCTGGTCCAACTGCCGCGGGACGTGAAGAAGCCGGTGATTTTGCGCTTCGACCCCTCGTTCGACCCGATTATGCGGCTGCAGTTGCATGCCGACATCAGCTTGGTGCGGCTGCGAACGATTGCCGACCGTGACGTCAAGAAGCGGCTGGAGTCGGTCGAGGGCGTTGCCGCGGTGAAGATCGTGGGCGGGCGCGAGGAACAGATTCGGATTGAGCTCGACGAGAAGAAGCTCGCCGAGCTGGGCGTGCCGATCACTGAAGTCACCGACACGCTGCGCCAGGAGAATCTGAATCAGGCCAGCGGGAGCCTCTACGACCTCGACGCGAACTACTTGGTTCGGATGCTGAATGAGTTTCGGACGGTGGACGAGATTCGCGAGATCGTGATTCGTGACACAGAAGGCCGCCGAATAGTCTTGGGCGATATCGCGAGTGTCTGGAGGGGGGAGCGTGAGCGTAGCGTGATCGCGCGCTATGACGGTTCGGAAAGCGTCGAGATGGCGCTTTACAAAGAGGGCGATGCGAACACGGTAACGGTTGCGGCGGCGATCAAGCAGCGGCTCGGGGCGTTGAAAGGCGAGAAGACGTTCCCCAAAGGAGTCGAGCATGCGATTGTCTTCAATCAAGCGGACTTCATTTCGCAAAGCGTCGCGAACGTGCTCAATGCAGCGGTGATTGGCGGAGCGCTGGCGATTGTGATCCTGTTTGCGTTCTTGAGAGATCTGCGCTCGACGTTGATTATTGGCCTGTCGATTCCGATCTCGATCATGGCGACGTTCGCGGCGATGTATCAGACAGGGCTGACGCTCAACATTATGTCTCTGGGCGGAGTGGCGCTGGGCGTGGGGATGTTGGTTGATAACTCGATCGTCGTGCTCGAGTCGATTCATCGTCATCGCTCATTGGGCGGGAGCCTAGCGGAACAGGTGTACCGTGGGACGAGCGAGGTTGGCGGAGCGGTCACGGCCTCGACCCTGACGACGATCGCGGTGTTTGCGCCGTTGGTGTTTGTCGAGGGGATTGCGGGGCAGTTGTTCCGCGATCAGGCGTTGACGATCACGTACTCGTTGCTGGCGTCGCTGGCGGTGGCGTTGACGTTTATTCCGATGGCGTTGGCGTTGACGATTAGCCCGCTGGAGGGTGACGCAGTGGTGCGGAGCTCGGGACGGGGCAATATCGTCGTCCGGGCGGCTCAGTTCGTTTTCGTAGACTTGGCCCGCGTTGTGATCGGCGACGTTCGACGGGCGCTTGCGATCGTGGGGCGGGGGGCCGATGCGGCGCTGGTGCCCTTTCTCGATTCGTTTGAAGCGGCCTTCGATTCACTAGCGGGTCGATATCCGCGCTGGTTGCGCTGGTCGCTCGACAGCAAGACGGCGGTGCTTGGAGTGGTTCTGTTGACGGTCGTTTTCGCCGGGGCGCTTACTTCCGGGATTGGCGGAGAGCTAATTCCCCCGCTAACGCAGGGCGAGTTTTCGTTTGAGCTGCAGTTGCCTGAAGGCGCACCGATCGAACGAACGGATGCGGTGGTGGCGGCGGTCGAGCAGAGGGTGCGCGAGTTGCCTGAGGTCGCAACGGTCTTCTCGAGCATTGGCGGTAGCCAGAAGAACCAATTCTCCTCGACCGCACTCGAAGAGAA
The DNA here is from genome assembly GCA_965247515.1 of Bryobacterales bacterium. Classification (GTDB taxonomy): domain Bacteria; phylum Acidobacteriota; class Terriglobia; order Bryobacterales; family UBA6623. Next base: position 7,331,328 of record OZ252029.1, read on the forward strand.
CTTTGGGCGGCTCTACGTGGTGATGAAGGACAGGAGAGACTCGGCTGCCGAGGAGGCGGTGATCGAGCGTGTGCGGGCGGAGTTGTCGCAGTTTCCCGAGGTGCGGTATAGCTTCTTGCGCCCGACGCTGTTTAGCTTTAAGACGCCGATTGAAGTTGAGGTCTTCGCGTTTGATCTGGATACGCAGCGCGAGGCGGCGGAGAAGATCTCGGAGCGCCTGGCCGAGATTGATGGGCTTGGCGACATCCGCACGACTTCGGAGTTGGGGAATCCGGAGATTCAGATCCGATTTGACCGGGCACAGCTGGCGCGGCTTGGGCTCGAGGAGAATCAGGTGTCGCAGACTTTGCGGAACAAGGTGCGTGGCGATGTCGCGACACGTTACCGAGACGGCGAACGTCAGATCGACATTCTTGTGCGGGCGAGTGAAGCGGATCGCGACGCTATTAACGATCTTCGGAACTTGGTGATCAACGCGCCGAGGCGGGTCCAAGCTCAGCAGGGCGCCGACGGCCGGAATCGGGATAATCAGGTCCGAAACCCGGAACCTTCGCCCGCTCAGCCGACGGTCCCGATTCGGTTGGCGCAGGTAGCCGAGGTGACGATCGCGCGCGGACCGAGCGAGGTGCGGCGGGTCCGCTCGCAGCGCGCGGCGCTGGTGACGGCGAATCTGACGGGCCGCGACTTGAGCAGCGTGTCGGCGGAGATTCGAGAGGTGCTGACGGAGCTGCGCCCCGAGCTTCCGGTGAATACGACGGTGGCGCTCGGCGGGCAAAACGAGGAGCTCGAGACGTCGTACCGCAGCTTGATGTTTGCGTTGGGGCTGGCGGTCTTCCTTGTTTATCTGGTGATGGCGTCACAGTTCGAGTCGCTCAAGAGTCCGTTCGTCATCATGTTTAGCGTGCCGCTGGCGCTGATTGGCGTGGTCTTTGCGCTGGCGATGACGGGGACGGACGTGAGTGTTGTGGTTTTGCTTGGCGTGATTATCCTGGCGGGGATCGTTGTCAACAATGCGATCGTGTTGATTGACTATACGAATCAGCTCAGGCGCGAAGGGCTTGCGGTGCGGGAGGCGCTGGTGCGGGCGGCGCAAGTGCGTTTGCGCCCGATTGTGATGACGACGTTGACGACGGTTCTAGGGCTGGCGCCGATGGCGGTGGGTTGGGGAGAGGGGTCGGAGATTCGGGCGCCGATGGCGATTGCGGTGATGGGCGGGCTGATTCTGTCGACGTTGCTGACGTTGGTCGTGATTCCGGTTGTGTATGAGATGACGGCCGGGGCCGGGGAGGCGAGCGCCCAGTCCACGGCGCCGGAGATCGATCCGGATACGGGGGTGGCGTGGGAATGAACGACCCGGCAAAACATCTGGACGGCGCCGGACAGGCCGGTTCGGCGGTTGCCGGCTTTTCCGTCCGTCGGCCGGTGACGATCTGCATGATCTTCATCTCGATTCTCGCCTTTGGCCTGATCGCCACGGGGCGGATTCCGCTGAAGCTCTTGCCCGATCTGGAGGCGCCGTTCCTGGGCGTCTTTATCCCGTACTCGAACTCGACTCCGGAGCAGACGCTCGAGGCGATCACAAAGCCGCTCGAAGAGGTGCTCGGTACGGTTCCCGGAGTGAGCGAGATGAACTCGACCGCCGCCGAAGACTACACGGTGGTTCAGGTGAATTTCGACTGGGGTAGGGACCTGGGCGTGATGCGGGCGGAGATTCGCGAGAAAGTCGAGCTGATTCGTCCTGACCTTCCCGAGGACGTACGCCGCATTGTGGTTCAGAATTTCAGCACGGATGACATTCCCATTCTCGAAGGAACGATTGCGTCGAACAGGGACCTGCGTTCTTCCTATGACTTCCTCGATCTGAAGATCAAGAAACCAATCGAGCGGCTGCCGGGAGTTGCGGAAGTTGAGATGTGGGGCGTGAACCGCAAGCAGCTCGACATCTATCTGCGATTTGACGACATCGGGCGCTACAACGTCGACGTGGCGTCACTGTTCCGCAAGCTCGACGCTGCGAATACGAACTTGAGCCTGGGGAAGGTGAACCAGGCGGGCGAGCGATTCGAGGCCATTACGAAGGGCGCGATCGACTCAGTCGAAGACATTGCGAAGTTTCCCGTGAACGAGCGCGGGCAGCTACTCGAAGATATCGCCGACATCATTTACGATCAACCGATCTCAAATTCCGGGCAGCATTTGAACGGCGACTATTCGATAGGCTTCAGCGTGAAGAAGTCGTCAGAGGCGAACACGGTTGATGTCGTTCGCAGCGTGAAGGAAGTCATCGAGGGTTTCAAGAAAGACCCCGCGCTCGAGGGCGTCCGGACGTACATTTGGCATGATTCGGCGAAAGAGATCACAAACTCTCTTTCTGCTCTGCTGAATGCCGGCCTGTGGGGCTCGTTCTTGGCGGTCGGGGTGCTGTACCTGTTCCTGAGGCGCTTGACGGCGAGCCTGGTGGTTGGCCTGGCGATTCCGGTTTCTGTTGTTGCGGCGCTGGGTTTCCTCTATTTTTCGGGGACGACGCTCAACGCGCTTTCGATGCTCGGGTTGATGCTTTCTACCGGGATGCTGGTCGACAACGCGGTGGTGGTTCTCGAGTCGATTTACCAGAAGCTCGAGAAGGGCGTGGATCGTGAGACCGCGGCGCGCGTTGGGGCCGGGGAGGTCACGACGGCGGTGATCGCGGCCACGCTGACGTCGATCATCATCTTCTTGCCCTTGATTTTTGGGCAAGACACGCAGATGTCGATCATGCTGGGCGAGGCGGGAATGTCGATCGTATTTGCACTGCTGTGCTCGCTGTTTATTTCGTTGACCTTGATTCCGATCGCAATGGCGAAATGGCTGACTCTCGACTTGAAGTCCGCGCCGAAGTGGCAGCGTCGCGTCGGCGAGGCCACGCGAGCTGGAGTCTTGGCGGTTGGGCGCAGGCTGTGGGCGAACCGGGCCGAGCGCGCCGATGGCTGGACGACTCATGGCCGGGTGACGCGTTGGTACTTGAGCCTCGTGGCGTGGCCGTTGCAGCGTCCCCTGCTGAGGGGTTGGTGCTGGCGCCGGCGGTTTTCGGGGTATCGCTGTGGGTTCTGATGGAGCATGTGCCGGACAATTCGCCTGATGCGCAGGAGCTTTCCGGCCTGACGATTCAGTACGAGTTTTCTGAGAATTATCACTACGTCAAGATCGAGGAGGATTTCGTCAATCCAGTCGAGGCGTTTCTCGAGGAGAACCTTGAGCGCTTCAAGATTACGAGCTACATGAGCCGCTACTACAACGACTCGGCCTCGACGCGGGTCTACTTCGACAAGGAACGCGTCAATGTTGCGGACATGGTGGAGATCCGCAAGCAAATTGGCGAGGGGCTGCCGGTAATCCCAGGAGCGGAGATCACCCCGGGAAGCCAGGGGCGAAACAACAACTGGATACAGGCGGATGTTTTTGGCGACGATCCGCGGCGCTTGACGCAAATCGGACAGGACCTAAAGAATCTCATCCAAGCTCACGAGGATTTCGACGAGGCGCACACTGAGCCCGACCGAGCCCAGCAGGAAGTGCAGATCCGGCTCAACCGCGACCTTGCCCGCAAGTACGGGATTTCACCGCAAGAAGTCGGTGGGATTCTCGGCATCGTGTCTAGGCCTCGCCAGATGAGGGGATTTCGAACCGCGGAGGGCGAGGTCGAGATCTGGATGCGGATGCACCCGGATGATCTCAAGGATCTCAACGATCTCAAGTCGGTCATCGTCGGCACGGGGTCGGATGGCAAGCCGATCGAGTTGCGCCAAGTGGCGAACTTCGAAACCGAGAAGATTCCAGCTCGGATTCGGCGCCAGAATCGCCGGACCAACACGTGGTTGGCCGCGGTCTACAGTGGCGAGAAGCGCGAAGAGGGCCGCAAGGAATTCTCGAAGATTCTTGACGACTACCCATTTCCGCCAGGGTACGGCTGGGCTTACGGCTTCTGGACGAAGCAGGCCGAGAAGGAGAACGAAGAGTTCATGTTCAATATTGCCTTGGCGCTGTTCATGGTGTTCTTCGTGATGGCGGCGCTGTTCGAGTCCGTGCTGCAGCCGTTCGCGATCATGTTTTCGCTGCCGTTCGCGGTTGTGGGGGTGGCGTGGTTCCTGTTGATTACGGGAACGCCGTTCAATCCGATGGCGATGATCGGGATGATTGTGTTGGTCGGAATCGTGGTGAACAACGGGATCGTGCTGCTGGACCACATCAACAACCTGCGGCGAAAGGGGCTGCCGCGATCGGAAGCCATCATGGAGGGTTGCAGCGAGCGGCTGCGGCCGATCGTGATGACGGCGGCGACCACGATCGTGGGGCTGATGCCGCTGGCGTTCGGCGACTCGGGGTTCTTCAACATGCGCTACTTCCCGATGGCGCGGACGGTGATGGGCGGGTTGATGGCGTCGACCGTGCTGACGCTGGTGGTGCTGCCGACGTATTACTGTTTGGTGGATGATCTGGGGCGATACTGCAAGCGGACGTGTTGGCGTCGGATCCGCGTCCGGAGCCGGTGGCGGGGGATTAGTTCGCTCTAGAATTGCGCCCGATGGCCGATATGGGGCCAGGTGCAGGTCCAAGCCATTGCCATAGAAGCGCTCGCCCGGGCGCAGGCGGATTTCTCGCGAAGTGCGCAAGTGTTGTCGCGGGCGGCGGCGCAAACGTCGGATTCGGTAAGCTTGAGCACCGCGGCGGTGGCGCTGCTTCAGGCGCGGACGTCGGTCGAAGCGTCGCTGGAGTTGGTCTCGACGGCGGACGAGGTCGCGGAGGCAACGCTGGAAATACTGGCTTAGGGCTTAGGGAGGGCGTTGAAGGGCGCGACATGTCGCGCCCCTACGCCAGCATCGCTTCCACGACCTGCCCGCCGACGTCGGTCAGTCGAAAATCGCGGCCCATGTGGCGGTAGGTCAGCTTGGTGTGATCGAGGCCGAGGCAATGCAGCAGAGTCGCTTGCAGGTCGTGGACGTGCACCGGGTCTTTGGCGATCGTTACGCCTAGCTCGTCGGTTTCGCCGATCACTTGGCCGCCCTTGATGCCGCCGCCGGCCGCCCACATGCTAAAACCGTCGGCGTGGTGGTCGCGGCCGATGTTACCGGGGTCGGACGGGTCGCGCCACTCCGACAACGACGTCCGGCCGAATTCGCCGCCCCAGATTACCAGGGTTTCATCGAGTAGGCCGCGTTGCTTGAGGTCCTTAATCAACGCCGCGACGGGCTTGTCGGTGGTGGCGCATTTTTGGCTGAGGCCTTTGTCGAGGTTGGCGTGATGGTCCCACTGGGCGTGCTGGTTGAGGACGAAGCGCACGCCGCGCTCGACCAGTCGCCGGGCGAGCAAGCACGAGGCGCCGTATTCGCCGGTCGCTTTCTCGTCGAGGCCGTACATCTCGCGGATGTGGCCTGGCTCGTCGGAGAAGTCGATCAGCTCCGGCGCCGCGGCCTGCATGCGAAACGCCAGCTCGTAGGCGGCGATGCGGGATGCGATCTCTTGGTCGCCGGTTCGCTCGAGGTGGGCTTGGTTGAGCTCGCGGATCATGTCCAGATCCTGCCGCTGCATTGAGGCGTCGATGCCTTCGGGGTTTGACAGGTGGAGGATCGGGTCGCCCTGGCTGCGGAACATCACCCCTTGATAGGTCGATGGCAGGAAGCCGTTTGACCAGTTGCCGGTGCTGCCTTGGGTCGAGGTTCCTGTTTTGAGGACGACGAAGCCCGGCAGGTCTTGCGACTCGCTCCCGAGCCCGTAGGTCGCCCAAGAACCCACCGTCGGACGCCCCAGCAACGGGCTGCCCGTCATGAGTAAAGACTGGCCGGGGTGATGGTTGACCGACTCGCCGCGCATCGACCGGACCAGGCAGATGTCGTCGGCGACCTCCGCGGTGTGCGGTAGCCACTCGGAAAGCTCGATGCCGGATTCGCCGGCGGGTTTGAACTTGCGTCGGCTCGCCAGCACCTTCGCGGTTGGTTGGATGAAGGCTAGGTCGAGCTCTTTGGCGATGGAGTCCGGCAGTTGTTGGCCGTTCCACTTGTGGAGCTCGGGCTTGGGGTCGAAAAGGTCGATTTGACTTGGCGCGCCGGCCATGAAGAGGAAGATGACGTTCTTGGCTCGTGGTGCGAAGTGGGTGGGCTTCGGCGCCATGGGATTGGGCGCTGAGACCGCGGTGCGACCCTCAACCCCCATCAAATGTGCGATCGCGGCTGAGCCAAGTCCGCCTAGGACGTTGTCGAGAAAGTGGCGGCGCGATTGGATATCGAAGTAGCGGTGAGAGTTCATGGGGCCGTCCAGACGGGCGAGGCATGCCTCGCCCCTACGAACAGGGGTTTCATGGCCGAGTCACAAATTCGTCGAGGTTCATCAGGATGCGAGTGATGCCGCTCCAGGCGGGGATCAAACTGGGGTCGAGGCCTTCGACGTGCGGCAGGTCTGACGCGGCCGTTTTGCGGCGCTGGGTCCAATAGCCCAGGAAACGCTCCTGTTCGTCCGCGTAGGGCTCGCGGGCCAATACGAGCTGGTAGGCGTACTTGAGCCGCTCGGCAAACGTTTGTCCCGGCGCCTCGGTCAAGATGCGCACGGCTAGAGCCCGGCCGGCTTCGGCGAAAGTCGGGTCGTTGAGGAGGTTCAGGGCTTGGAGGGGCGTATTGGAACTGTCACGGCGGCAAACGGACGCACGAAACTCGGGCGAATCGAAATTCATCAGGAAAGGATGCGGCTTGTTGCGTTGGAACTGGATGTACATGCCCCGCTTGAAGCGCGTCTTGCCGCTCGAGACTTTCCAGCCGGCTTGCCCGAAACCGGTGGCCCCGGCTGGGATAGCCGGCCGGAAGCTGGGTCCGCCGACATCGTGATGGATGAGGCCGGAGACCGCGAGCGCGTTATCCCAGATGAGCTCGGCAGGGAGGCGAATCCTGGCCTGGCGGGCGAGCAGCTCGTTGTTTGGGTCGCGGGATGTTAGGGCCTGATCGGCGTTGGACGATTGGCGATAGGTCTCCGAGGTCACGATCAGGCGGTGGACGTGCTTGACGTTCCAGCCCGAGTCGCGGAACTCCGACGCCAGCCAGTCGAGCAGCTCGGGGTGGCTGGGCGCGGCGCCTTGTGTGCCGAAATCGTCGGAGGTTTCTACCAGCCCGCGCTCGAAGTATTCCTGCCAGATGCGGTTGACGGCAACTCTGGCGGTAAGCGGGTTATCGTCGGTGAAGAGCCATTTGGCGAGGTCGAGGCGGGTGGGTCGACTGTTGGTCTTGATGGCGGGTAGGGCTGACGGCGCGGCCGGCTGGACCTCGACTCCGGGCCGATCCCAGCTGCCGCGAACTCGCAGGAACGACGGTTCGGACCGGGCGCGTTCGGTGACGACCCGCGCTTCGCTGAGCAGCTGATAGGACTCGTCCAGGGCTTGGAGCTTCCGTTTCGCTTCGGCAAATCGGAGCTCTTTGTATTTTTCCGCTCCCGTGACCAGGTTGTAGGCGCCGAGGAAGTAGTAGGTGACCATGTTGGCCTGACGCCAGCTGCGTTGCTCGACCGGCAGGCGGGCGATCTCTTGGCCGCCGTCGGTGTTGAGCCCTAGCTCCTGGTAGGCGAGGTCGTAGCCGAGGTAGACTCCTGGGGTGTCTCCGGCCTTTAAGGTCTTTTTCTCCCAATCATCTTGAATGGCGGGGACGTTGTACTCGTCGAGGATCGCTTGGTGCTTCCGGCGGTACTCATTGACAGTGACGAGGTGCGGCCCGATTTCACCAGGGATGGGGGCGTAGATGTGGGCTTCTTCGATGTTGTCGAAGAAGGCGAATAGCTCGTAGAAGTCGCGTTGGGAGATGGGGTCGTACTTGTGGTCGTGGCACTGGGCGCAGCCGACGGTGAGGCCGAGCCAGACCGTGCCGATGGCGCCGGCGCGGTCGACCGTTTCTTCGAAAAGGTATTGGTCGGGGTCGACGCCGCCTTCGCGGTTTTTCAGGGTATTGCGGTGGAAGCCCGTCGCTACGCGCTGTTCGACGGTGGGGCTGGGTAAGAGGTCGCCGGCGATTTGCTCGATCGAGAAGCGGTCGAAGGGCATGCCGGAGTTGAGGGCTTCGATCACCCAGCGGCGATAGCGCCAGGCGTGCGGGCGGAAGAGGTCTTTCGCGTATCCGTCCGAATCGGCGTAGCGGGCTTGGTCGAGCCAGTGGAGCGCTTGCTTCTCGCCGAAGTGGGGCGAGGAGAGCAGCCGGTCGACGGTGCGGGCGTAGAAGTCGGGACGGGTGTCGTTGACGAAAGCGAGGCGCTCGTCGGGAGTCGGCGGCAGGCCGGTCGTGTCGAGCGAAAGCCGCCGGATCAGGGTGGCTCGGTCGGCTTGAGGCGAGGGTTTGAGTCCCTCGCGAGCGAGGCGTTGGCTGACGAAGTGGTCGATGGGGTGGATCCCGCCGGGGGGAGTCGGCCGCCTAATCGGCTGGAAAGCCCAGTGTGAGGTTTCCCGCTTGGCCCCAGAGATCACAACAGAGACTTGCTCTTCGGGCCAGTCGGCGCCTTGGTCGATCCAGGCGCGGAGGAGTCCGATTTCGGCGGGCGAGAGCGGCGGGCCGGCGGGGGGCATGACGACCTTCACGCGGTAGCCCGCCACGAGGTGGATCAGGCGGCTCTTGGCGGAGTCGCCCGGGATGATCGATGGGCCGGAGTGTCCGCCGCGGAGGGCGTCTTGTTTGCGGTCGAGGCGGAGTTCGTTGTTGGAGATTGTCTCGGAGTGGCAGGCGTAGCAGCGTTGCTTGAGGAGGGGTTGGATTTGCTGGGTGAAGCTGACCGGTTCGTCGATGGCCGGGGGGAGTCCGGTCTGGGCCAGAACGGGCCCGGTGAATGCCAAAGCCAAGACTGCGAATGCTGCTTTCACCAATGTAGTCATTCTCGCATGACCCGGAGCCGCGACCGGAAGGGGCTGTGAAATAAACCCGTCGTGGCCGCCGAAGCTCCCCTGGGGCGGTTCGGAATGGCGCGAGTGGATCAAAATGGGATAAAACATGAGGGCAAACGAATGTTCGGATAACTTGGCGGCGGCGTCCAACGCCCTTATTATATGGGCGAACAACAGGTCTTAGTCGAGCTCGAGCAACGCCCCGCCAAGCCGCGCCAAGCCGTGCCCGTGGAGCGCGAAGCCGAGGCGATGACCAACTGCAGCTGCGACAGCCCAATCGCGACCAATTCACCTATGCCGCGATCGACGTCGAACGGCTCGTGCCGGCCGACCATCTGGTGCGCGCCATCTGGGAGCTGAGCGGCATGCTCGACCTGTCCGGCTTCGCTGCTCATCTGGAAACCCGCAAGGAGTCCGCCGGGCGGCCGGCATGGGATCCGCGGTTGCTGGTCGCGATCTGGATCTGGGCGTATTCGGAAAGGATGAGCTCGGCGCGTGAGATCGCGCGTCAAAGCCGCTATCGGCCGGAGTTGGAGTGGTTGTGCGGCATGGCGGTCGTCAATCATCACACTCTTTCGGATTTTCGGGTATTCCACTCAAAAGCTCTCGAGAACTTGTTGACACAGGTATTGGCGCAGCTGAGTCAAGAGGGGCTGGTGGATCTCGAGCAGGTGGCCGTCGACGGCACGCGGATCCGGGCGCAAGCTTCGGGCGGGTCGCAACGCAGGCGTCCGACGCTCGAGCGGCATCTCGAACAAGCGCGCGAAGCGGTGCGTCAACTCTCGGAAGAAGCCGACGACGAGGGTTCGAATCGGCGGCGTCAGGCGGCGCGTAAGCGGACCTTGCGGGAGCGAGTCGAGCGGATGGAGCAGGCGCTGGAGGAACTGCCCAAGGTCGAAGCGGGCAAGCGCGACGAAGAGCAACGACGCCAGGCGCGGGTGAGCGAGAGCGAGCCGGAAGCGCGCCCGCAACACGAATCCAACGGCGGTTGGGGACTCGGCTACAACGCGCAGCTGGCGACCGACGCCAAAGAGAAGATCGTGGTCGGCGTGGAGTTGACCAACAACGCCTCCGATGCGGGCCAGCTGACCCCGACGCTGGACGATGTGGAAGGGCGCTTCGAGCGAACCCCGAAGCAAGTGTTAGCGGACGGGAGCTACGCCAACCAGGCCAACATCGAGGCGCTGGCAGCCGCTGAAATCGAATACGCGACGCCGGCGCCGGACAAGGGCTCGAAGGCGGCGTTGAAAGCGGCGGGAATTGGGCCGCGCTACGCGCCGAAGTTTTTCATCTACGACGAGGCGACGGACACGTTTCTGTGTCCGGCCCAGCGGACCTTGACGTATCAGCGATCGTCGCTGAAGCGGAAGCGCAAATATCGGCAGTATCAGGCAAAAGCATCTGATTGTCGCGAATGCGCACAGCGACACAAGTGCTGCCCCAAGAGCGGTCATCGAACGTTGAGCCGCAGCGAAGAGAACGCGGTGATGGCGAAACATCGGCGCTGGATGGAGAGCGAGCGTGGGCGGGCGGCGTATCGCAAGCGGTCCGAGACGGCGGAGTTTCCGAACGCCTGGTTGAAAGAGCGATTGGGGGTGCGCAAGTTTCGAGTACGAGGGCTGCGGAAGGCGCGATCGGAGCTTTTGTGGGGGGTTTTGGCGTACAACATTGCGGCTTGGATCCGGCTGGTCTGGCGTCGTGGGCCGGAGTGCGGGCTGGCGGCGCAAGCGGCGGCGTAGCGGCGGTTGGGGGGGCGAAAAGGGCCGGGAAACGGCCCGAAACGACCGTTTCCGGGCCGCTTGGGCGGCCAATCAGGAGTCGAGGCGCAGAAGTTGCGGTTTCGGCAGGGGCGGCGTTTGGGAGCGCTGAGCTTGGCGTGCGCTTGGCGCTCCCGCGCGCCGACGCGACAATAGGTTTTCTTCACGGCCCCTAAGCAAGCGGTTGCCCAGATACCGACAACCGCTTGCTACGCGCGCGGCTCCGGGTGCGCGATGCCTCGTCGGTTTGAGGTCGCAGACTTCACTAGTTCTTAGACCGCCTGATCCGTTTGCAAATGATGAGGGAATAATCTAGCCCATGGCTTAGCCATGGGAATTCGAACCGCCAAGACCGACGGCTACGGGGTGGCATCGCGCGATGACGCCTCTCAGTGAGATATGGCCCTTTACACTAGCTCTTTCCCCACCGTGCAACACTGGTTCGAATGAATCCGCGCGATGCGGTTCGCTTGTTGGCGCTACTGCTCGGAGGCTACTTCCTGTATTTCGATGCCGCCGATCAGCGCGGCTTGGTCGCCCCCGATGAGCCTCGTTACGCTTCGATTGCGCGGACGATGGCTGAATCCGGCGATTGGGTCACTCCACGCCTGGACGGCCAGCCATGGTTTGAGAAGCCGGCTCTGCTCTACTGGATCGGCGCTGGATTCAACGCACTTGGCGACCGCGCCACACGAACCCCTTTAGCGATCCTCAGCCTCTCCTTCCTGGTCCTATTCCACTGGCGGATTCGCAAGGAGCTCGGGGAAAAGGAAGCCGACTTCGCAACAGCCATCCTCGCCACCAGCGCCGGCTGGGTTGCCTTCGGTCAGGTCGGAGTCTTCGACCTGCCGCTCAGCGTAGCTCTTGGCGGGGCCTTGCTCGCGCTACTGCACTGGGTTGGGGCGCCAAAGTCCCAGGCGCCGCTGTACTGGTTCGGAGCGTCGCTGGGCCTGGCCGTTCTCGCCAAGGGACTGGTCGGACCGGCGATCGCCGCCCTTGCGGTGCTGGCCATGATTCCCTGCCTCGGATTCGCTTGCTTAGCCAAGAATCTCTTCAGTTGGCGAACGCTCGTTCCGTTTTTCGCCGTCGCCGGGCCTTGGTACTTATCGTGCTATCTGGCGAACGGCTCGGTGTTCTTTGAAGAGTTCATCTGGAAGCACCACGTCCTGCGGCTGGTCAGTCCCGAGATCGACCACGTCCAGCCGTTCTGGTTCTACTTGCCCGTACTCGGGCTGTTCTTAGCGCCGTGGAGCGCACTCTTGCTGTCCCCGCCAGTAGACGCCCTGAGACACGATCCGAAAGCTCGGCTGCTCGCGTCGTGGGCGCTCGCCACGTTGGTTCTGTTCTCAGTGTCCACGAACAAGCTGCCGGGCTACATCCTCCCAGCGCTCCCTCCGTTGGCGGCGCTGATGGGGATTCGCCTGGCCGGAAGTCCGGTCTCGGCAGCTCTGATGACGGCCTGCGGTTTGACCCTTTGCAGCTTGCCGCTCGCGGCGGCCGTGCTCCCGGATGCGCTGGCGCAAGGGTTTTTCAAAGCCTGGCCTCCCAGCCATTGGAATGCCCCGATGCTGTTGCTTATCGCATGCGCCGCCCTGCTGGCCGGCGGCCTCCAAGCGCGTGGCCGAGCCACGGCAGCGTTGAGCGTGCTCGCCCTGACCGCGATCGTGGGATTCGCCTCCCTGAAGCGGACAACGTTCCCCGAAATTGACCGCCTCGCGGGTTCGCGAGCGATTTGGCGTCAGATTGAGGACCGGGCGTCTGAAGTGTGCGTCGGAGAAGTTCGGCGTCACGTTCTGTACGGGCTGTCGTACTACGGCAAGGGGCGCCTTCCAGGCTGTGAGCAGGTTCCCCGGGCGCTCCAGATCACTGGCGACCCTCCGACAGTGAAGTCGAGAGATTCTACGCCCGCCCCGTAACTTACGTCAACTCTGTTGCGAAAGAGACACCAAGGGTTGACATGGAACTCCCGAAAGCAAACGGCGCGCCGATGGGGTTAACTCGCAAAGAGGCGCAACTGCTCTCACTGCTCGAGCCGTACCCGGGTCGTTGTTTTTCAAGGACTTACCTGCTGGAAACGATCTGGGGATACACGCAGCTGACAAGGACTAGAACCGTTGACGTGCACGTGAGCCGCCTGCGCAAGAAGCTCGATATTCGACGAGATGTGAGGATTCACACCGTCGTCAAGCAAGGCTACGTCTTGGAACGGCGGGGCGAGAGCTCCGACCCGCTAGACGCGTCTTCCGCGCTGCCGGCGTAGCGATTGGCGTAGTCGGCCCCGCAATCTGGCGACTCCCCCCCAATACGTCACCGTAAGTGGGGATCCAGCTAGCCGGCGACCTTGTTGTACAACCACGCAAACAGCCAACCGCCAATCGCTGCGTCAACTATCCCGTAGACCGTACCAACAACGACATCGGCCAACGTACCCGAAGCCTCGTAGCCGGGATAAATGGATGCCACAACCTTGAGGAACTGCGCGCCGTAGGCTGGGGCTGCCATGTTGACCACCCCCACGGCCAGCATCGCGCCTCCCCAAAAAAGGCCGGCCGCCAGGGCCGCCGCTCGCGTCGATAGATGCATGATGAGACCTCCAGAAAGAGCCAATGCATTTGGCTTGCCGACCGCAACTTCTTGTCGCTGTCACCACACAACCGTCGTCTCACCAAACTGAAGTGGCGGCGTTTGGCCCCTCGCCTGCTTCGGGGAGAGCCGCCAGGAGGTTCGTTATGCCAGTACAGAGACTCAAGGAGTTCTTGGACCGAGAACACCTCAGGTACGTCAGCATACACCATTCGCCGGCCTACACGGCGCCGGAGATCGCGGCTTCGGCTCATGTCTCCGGCAGGGAGCTGGCGAAGAGCGTCATCGTCAAGGTAGACGGCGAGCTGCACATCGCGGTTCTGCCGGTATCGGAGCACGTTGACGTCCGGAGCATCTGAACAAACGAGTCAAGTTTCGCCGTCACCCGGAGCCGCGCGCGTAAGGGGCCGTGAAGAAAACCTATTGTCGCGTCGGCGCGCGGGAGCGCCAAGCGCACGCCAAGCTCAGCGCTGCCGAACGCCGCCCCTGCCGAAACCGCAACTTCTGCGCCTCGACTCCTGATTGACCGCCTGAGCGGCCCGGAAACGGTCGTTTCGGGCCGTTTCCCGGCCCTTTTCGCCCCCCCCACCGCCGCTACGCCGCCGCTTGCGCCGCCAGCCCGCACTCCGGCCCACGACGCCAGACCAGCCGGATCCAAGCCGCAATGTTGTACGCCAAAACCCCCCACAAAAGCTCCGATCGCGCCTTTCGCAGCCCTCGTACTCGAAACTTGCGCACCCCCAATCGCTCTTTCAACCAGGCGTTCGGAAACTCCGCCGTCTCGGACCGCTTGCGATACGCCGCCCGCCCACGCTCGCTCTCCATCCAGCGCCGATGTTTCGCCATCACCGCATTCTCTTCGCTGCGGCTCAACGTTCGATGACCGCTCTTGGGGCAGCACTTGTGTCGCTGTGCGCATTCGCGACAATCAGATGCTTTTGCCTGATACTGCCGATATTTGCGCTTCCGCTTCAGCGACGATCGCTGATACGTCAAGGTCCGCTGGGCCGGACACAGAAACGTGTCCGTCGCCTCGTCGTAGATGAAAAACTTCGGCGCGTAGCGCGGCCCAATTCCCGCCGCTTTCAACGCCGCCTTCGAGCCCTTGTCCGGCGCCGGCGCCGGCGTCGCGTATTCGATTTCAGCGGCTGCCAGCGCCTCGATGTTGGCCTGGTTGGCGTAGCCCCCGTCCGCTAACACTTGCTTCGGGGTTCGCTCGAAGCGCCCTTCCACATCGTCCAGCGTCGGGGTCAGCTGGCCCGCATCGGAGGCGTTGTTGGTCAACTCCACGCCGACCACGATCTTCTCTTTGGCGTCGGTCGCCAGCTGCGCGTTGTAGCCGAGTCCCCAACCGCCGTTGGATTCGTGTTGCGGGCGCGCTTCCGGCTCGCTCTCGCTCACCCGCGCCTGGCGTCGTTGCTCTTCGTCGCGCTTGCCCGCTTCGACCTTGGGCAGTTCCTCCAGCGCCTGCTCCATCCGCTCGACTCGCTCCCGCAAGGTCCGCTTACGCGCCGCCTGACGCCGCCGATTCGAACCCTCGTCGTCGGCTTCTTCCGAGAGTTGACGCACCGCTTCGCGCGCTTGTTCGAGATGCCGCTCGAGCGTCGGACGCCTGCGTTGCGACCCGCCCGAGGCTTGCGCCCGGATCCGCGTGCCGTCGACGGCCACCTGCTCGAGATCCACCAGCCCCTCTTGACTCAGCAGCGCCAATACCTGTGTCAACAAGTTCTCGAGAGCTTTTGAGTGGAATACCCGAAAATCCGAAAGAGTGTGATGATTGACGACCGCCATGCCGCACAACCACTCCAACTCCGGCCGATAGCGGCTTTGACGCGCGATCTCACGCGCCGAGCTCATCCTTTCCGAATACGCCCAGATCCAGATCGCGACCAGCAACCGCGGATCCCATGCCGGCCGCCCGGCGGACTCCTTGCGGGTTTCCAGATGAGCAGCGAAGCCGGACAGGTCGAGCATGCCGCTCAGCTCCCAGATGGCGCGCACCAGATGGTCGGCCGGCACGAGCCGTTCGACGTCGATCGCGGCATAGGTGAATTGGTCGCGATTGGGCTGTCGCAGCTGCAGTTGGTCAACGGGCACGGCTTGGCGCGGCTTGGCGGGGCGTTGCTCGAGCTCGACTAAGACCTGTTGTTCGCCCATATAATAAGGGCGTTGGACGCCGCCGCCAAGTTATCCGAACATTCGTTTGCCCTCATGTTTTATCCCATTTTGATCCACTCGCGCCATTCCGAACCGCCCCAGGGGAGCTTCGGCGGCCACGACGGGTTTATTTCACAGCCCCTAAGCAAGCGGTCGGATGAGGTCGATTTAACCGACCGCTTCCTTAGGGGCTGTGAAAAAATCCCCAGGCGCGGGCGAAAGACGGGCGAGGCATGCCTCGCCCCTACGAACGATCGTTTGTTTTCAACGACGTAGGGGCTTGGCATGCCAAGCCCGTCTTGCCGGAATCGGATCGCCGACATTTTTTCAAAGCCCCTTACGGGCGCGGCTCAAGCGTCAGCGGTCTCTACCGATGTTTGGCACGGTAATGGTTTCACGAAGCGCGTCGTCGAGCAGCCCCCGCACCTCCGTCCGCGCGGCGATCTTCCAGAATCAGCGAAATCGCCGCGCTTAGACTGCGCCGGCATTCTTCGCGAGTCCGGCCCTAGCCGTTCGCCCCCGGGACCTCCGGACAGTACCCGACGATCCACTCGCCATCGTGCTCGTAAACAGCCGTAAACTCGGTCTGCATCTGATCGTGTTTAGTGTACCTGCCGACGCTGATATACTTAAGCCTTGCGCCGCCCAGTTCGCATCGGCGCTTCCCGCTCGTCGCCCCTCCCTTGCCTTGCGCTGCTCTTGTTGATGGGGATCGGCTCGGGTTGTGTGAAGACCACCTACAACGTCGTGCCGCCGCTGCCGGTCCTGAAGACCGCGACCGCGGAGGAGCTTACGGAACGCTTGCGTCAAATCGGCGCGGCTGAGTCGCTGAAGGCCACGGTGATGATGCAGTTGTCGATCGTCTCCGATGACCGCACCAAGCGCGAGGAATACCGTGACGTCCGTGGCTTCATCCTCGCCCGACGTCCATCCTTCGCGCGCGTACAAGCGCAGTTCCTGACCACGAGGGCGTTTGATATGGCCTCGGACGGCGAGAGCTTTCGAGTTCATCTCATATGGAAGAAGCAGTTCCTCGAAGGTTTGAATGCGCTCAACGAGCGTTCCGAGAAGCGCGCCGAGAACATTCGCCCGCAGCATGTGATGGAGCCGCTCCTGCTCGCGCCGCCCCAGGATGACGAGATCGTCGTGCTCGACAACGTCATGGAGGGGCGTCGGCCGTATCAGGTCTTGCTCATGCTCAAGCGCGGTCCCGACGGGACGAGGATTTCGCGGAAAGCCTGGTTCGAGAGAGAGAACCTGGAACTGCGTCGACTCGATATCTATAACGACGCCGGCGATGTGGTCACGCGGGCGCAGTACTCGGTTTGGGAAGCCGAAGCTGGGATCCCGTTCGCGCGCGAGGTCGCGATCTCGCGGCCGCTCGACGGGTATGATTTGCGCCTCACGGTTGAGACCCCTGGCGTGAACGCCGAGCTGCCGGAGAACGCGTTCGTCCTTGAGCCGCCGGAAGGGATGGAGATCGAGCGAGTCGGCGAGCCCAAAGGTTCGGCGCAGGCCCGGGTGAATCAATGAGCGAGGCCGCCCGCCCCGCAGCCCTGACCGACGCGCCCATCCTCGAAGTGCAAGATCTGCACAAGGTTTATCGCATGGGGAAGGTCGAGGTTCACGCCCTGCGCGGAGTCACCTTGGCGGTCGATCCCGGCGAGTTCGTGGCGATTCTTGGGCCGTCGGGTTCCGGCAAATCAACGCTGTTCCATGTGATCGGGGCGTTGACGCCGCCGAGCTCGGGGACGGTTAAGATCAGAGGCCAAGACTTGTCGAAGATCTCCGATCGGGATCGTACCGAGCTGCGCAAGACGACGGTCGGTTTTGTCTTTCAGAAGTTCAACTTGCTACCGACGTTGACCGCGCGAGAGAACATCGCGATCGCCCGCGACATCGCCGACAACACCCGTCCCTTGTCAGGTCACTTCAAGGAAGTCGTGCGCATCCTCGGCATCGAGCATCGCCTCAGTCACAGGCCTTATGCGCTTTCGGGCGGCGAGCAGCAGAGGGTGGCAATCGCTCGGTCGATCATCAACGAGCCGACGATCTTGCTTGCTGATGAGCCGACGGGGAACCTTGATTCGAAGAACTCCGAGTTGGTCCTCAAGACCCTCAAGGACCTAAACCAACGACTTGGCCAGACGGTCCTGATGATTACGCACAATCGCGAGGCGGCGGAGTTCTGTTCCCCCCGCCACATCGAGATGCGCGACGGGCTGATCACGTGCGACGAGTGAGGCGCTGGTCTGGAATCTTCGACCGCGAGGGCGCGGCAACCAATAGCCGCGGGCGCAGCCCCGGGGCAACAGCAGGGCCGGGCGCCACTCCAATATCCATTCACGGCTTAGACGCGCGAGAGCGGCGCATCCCAGCTGTCCGCGGGATAGCCGCTGAAAAATATTTCACGCTGATCTGCCGAACGCTTGAAATCGTTCAGACCCCCTTGAACAGGGCTTCAGAGTGTCCCAGGCAGGGCTTTTGGGCTGCGTCAAACGTGGTTCGCGGTCAAGGGCACAGCTTACAAGGAACTCGGCTTTCGTACGCCAGGCTTCTACGGCTTGGTTAGGCGCCCCATCCAAGTCGGATTCTTGATCGCCTTCTGGGCGACGCCGATGATGACTGCGGGGCATCTCTTGTTTGCGGTGATGACGACGGGCTACATCTTCCTCGCCGTCAAGCTGCTCGAAGAGCGCGACCTGATGCGGGAGCGCCCCGGCCGTTACGGAGCCTATATGGAGCAGGTCCCCGGTTTCGTTCCGCGTCTGACGAGAGCTACTCAAGCCGGTGAACCGGCGTCAGGCGAATAGGCGCGGCAGTCGGCGCCTGTAGGGGCTGATTTGGCACAAGCCCGCCAAAAGGCGCCGCACGGCTCACCTCCTTCACGAGGCAACATCAAGCTGCAAGGGTGCCGTCCGGTATAGCCCGGGCAGATAGGTAACACAATTCCCCGATCACATGGGTAACACATTGGCATCCTAGAACAAAAGGAGGACTTTTGTTTTGGGATGGAAGGAGACCCGTGTGCAAGACGAAAGATTGCGATTCGTTCAAGAGGTTCTAACCCGGGAGGATGCCATGGCCGCCGTCTGTCGGCGCTTCGGCGTCAGCCGCAAGACCGGCTACAAATGGCTCGATCGCTACGCCCAACAAGGCGTCGCCGGATTGGCCGATCAATCCAAAGCGCCCAAACGGCAAGCGCAAGCCTTTCCCGCCGAGATCGAGCGAGAGATCCTGGCCTTGCGGGCGCGCTATCCCACTTGGGGCGAAGACAAGCTCAAAGCGCGACTCGGGCGCACCAACCCTGACATCAATTGGCCGGCGCACTCCACTATCGGGGCGCTGCTGAAACGCCACGGACTCACCCACCCCGGTAAGCGCCGGCGCCACGCCACGCCTTCCAGTAAGCTCACCAGCGCCAAGGCGCCCAACCAAGTTTGGGCGATCGATTTCAAGGGTTGGTTCGAAACCGGCGACGGCAAACGCTGCGATCCGCTGACGATTTCCGATACGGCGAGCCGCTATCTGTTGCGTTGTCAAAGGGTCGCGCGCAGCGACACGGCGCACGTGCGGCCGCTGATGGAAGCGACTTTCCGGGAGTACGGCCTGCCCACGAGGATCCTTTCCGATAACGGTCCGCCGTTCGCCTCGACGGGCTTGGCGGGGCTTTCGCGGCTCAGCGTGTGGTGGATCCGGCTCGGGATTCAACTGCAGCGAATCGACCCCGGACACCCTGAGCAAAACGGGCGTCATGAGCGCATGCATCGGACGCTCAAGGCCGAGACGGCGACGCCGCCGGAGCGCAACTTGCGAGCGCAACAGCGGGCGTTCGATCGTTTTCGGCAGATCTACAACCAGGAGCGTCCGCACGAGTCGCTAGCGATGGCAACGCCGGCGAGCGTGTATCAGCCGTCGTGGAGGCCGTATCCGGAGCGCTTGCCGGAGCTGGAGTATCCGGATCGGATGCTGCCGCGGCGAGTGCAGAGCAAGGGCGACATTGGGTTGCTGGGGCGTCAGTTGTTTCTCAGCGAGACCTTGGCGGGCGAGACGGTGGGCCTGGAAGAGCATGAGCACGGCTGGGCGGTCTGGTTTGGGCCGCTGGAGCTGGACTGGCTCGAGCGTAGCCTATTCGAGGGCCCGCGGCCGGGCAGGGGGGAGCACCGACTGCGGCGGAAACGCTCGGGGGGCGCCGGGGGAGCGAGCCCGTAGGGCGAGCGGAGGAGGCGCCCCCCGAGCGTTTCCGGGAAGGATTTCGTGCAAAGAACCTTCTCTTGGTTCAACCCTTAAACTGTTACCTATGTGGTTGGGGAAAAGTGTTACCTAGGTGCTGGGCTGTTCAGTCCTAGGTCAAGCGGCGCCCCTGGACCCAGCGGAACCGGTAACTGCTGTAACCGCGATACCAATTTGAATTCCGCCAAGACCGCCCGAAAGCGCGATTCGAGCAGTCCGACGGATAGCTACTCTAAATTATTTTCACGCTGACCCAACGACCACCCGAAATCGCCCAAACCCGCTTAGAAGGGCTTTTGGAAGGCTCTCAGGCGGTCATTCAAGCGAACGCTTGTTCCCAACAGTAATCCGTCCGGTGGGTGGAATTGGGCTCTCGAAACTGTGGATTCCAGGAGCTCCAGGATAGTCGTTCACAGCGGTCAACCCTAGAATCGACCAAAGTCCGCCGAATCTCATCGCGCCCCGATGAGTCTCAAGTCGACCTGACAACGCGGATGGGGCCTCTTAACACCAGATTGAGTGTATCGACCCCGTCGTCTAAACTGTAGACGCAATGAAATTCCAGGGTTTGCGCGTTTGCCAAGGATTGGCCCAGAAGACATCTGGTTCCATCAACCGTAGCCGCGCCTTCGGCTCGTCCTTCAATCGATCAATCGCACTTCTACTTTGCCTTGCGTTCGTGGGGACGCTCGACGCCCAAACCCCGCCTCCGCCCCCGTTCTGTAACTCGCTGACGGTCACTCCCGACCCCCTCGTGATTCCGGCCGAGGGCGGTGTCTTTACGTTCTCACTCACCACTGAGCCGAACCCTTTCTGCCTCTGTCTCTGGAGCAGCGTGACCCGCGTCCCCTTCAGTAGGTCAGTCAATCCTGGCCTATTTCCCTTTGTGCTTCGTGGCGGGAGAGTTGAGGATCCGGCGGCGTGCATTTTCGATTTCACGGCCGAGTACGATCCCAACGACGGTCCGGCGAGGACGGGAATTTTTGGCGCGTTCATTGGAAACTTGGTGCTCCCAATCGACTTTTCGAGCGCGGTGGCGACGATCGATGTCACCCAGGAGGCCGACACAGGCGGAGGCAGCACTTCTTCGGGTTGTAGGATCGTTCCGAAGACCACGTACTTACTTGTCCCCGCACCGGCCTGAGTTTTACCTCCCAGTGATCGCGCGATATATCGGGCTGCCGGAACGCAAGCTGAGGGTAGTCGTGACTGATCTGGGAGCGCCGGCTGTGGGTTTTGCCGGTAAGCATCATCGCTTCCCAACCGGCGTTTCCCGGCGAGACGGTCCTCCCTGAAACAACGTCGGCCATGGCCACGACCAATCAAGGCGGTGTGGCTGAGTTCGTGATCAATCCGCTTGCGAATAAGCCGTTTGATGAGACAGAGTTCACCGCCACCGTGCAGCTAAACGGGGAGGATGTCTCTTGCCAAGCCTCGGTCGTGGCCGGCACGGGAGCAAGGCTGGCTCCGTACCTGGCACGTCTGCCCGATGTAGTGGACATGCTGGAAATGTCAGGCCAATTGGTATGGGCCCTTCAGGAGTACTTCCCTGTGGAGTTCGCTGAGACCGACGCACAAGCGCTCGAGAAGGAAATGATCGAGCTACTGCAACGCCGTGCTCGGATCGATCCGACCTCGTTCCCTCGAGTTCTCGCGAAGTGGCGCAAGCACAGGCCTACGATTCGCGCGTATCTCGACAAAGGCTTAGTTTCTGTCACCCCGCAGCTTGTTGCAGACTTGCGGGGGGCGTTAAAGCTTCTCCTTGAGGAGGGGTCCCCCCGTTTGCAGCGATTCGCTCGTTCGCTTGCCCCACGGCTCTCCGATCTGGCGTTTGCCGCCGGGTTTATGGGTGAACCCCGTCACGAGCCGATCGGCAAGAGCGAACCCAGCGTCCAGACTCCATGGAGTCTGGCTTTCGCGAAGCGGCCGCTGGTGTTCGAAAAAAATGTGGGTCAAGCAGGCGCCGGTATCGATTATGTGGCGCGCGGGGCCGGTTTCGCTGTATTCCTCGGGGATGGCGAGGCGGCGATAGTTCGAACAAGCGGTTCCAAAGGCCCGGGGACTCGAGTGCGAATGCGGCTTGAGGGAGTCAAGGAAAGCACGTCGCCGGAGGAGTCCGGCCCTTTAGGCGGACGGACCCACTACCTGATCGGCTCGGATCCCAGCTCTTGGCAAACGAATATCAGACTCTGGGAGCGTGTCCGCTACAGGCAGGTCTATCCCGACATCGATCTCGTGTACTACGGACACGACGGCCGGCTGGAGTTCGATTTCGTCCTTCAACCGCACGCCGATCCCGCTCAAATCCGGCTCTCGTTTCCTTCACGGAATCCGAGGCTGGGACAGGATGGCGAATTGCTGCTAGCGGACAGTTCGAACGCCCTTCACTTGAGGCCTCCGACGATCTATCAACCCGGGCCGGGAGGCAACCCGCGCGAGGTGGAGGGGAGTTTCAGATTGGACCCTGATGGTTCTGTCGGTTTCAGCGTCGGCGACTACGACGCGAATCAGCAGTTGATCATCGATCCGATTCTCGACTGGGCAAGCTACCTCGGTGGCCTGGGTGACGACACTCCCACCTCAATCTCAATGGACAGCGCGGGAGACATCTACGTGGCCGGCACGACGACATCGGCGAACTTTCCAACGTCTGGCGGGTTGCAGCAGGCGATCAACGGCGGCGGATTTGTCGTCTCCGACGTCTTTGTGGCAAAGTTCGACGGCGACTCCAGAGAACTGGTGTATTCGTCGTACTTGGGAGGCCGCGGCGACGACGCGGGTCTCAGTGTCGCGGTCGACGCGGAAGGCGCCGTGGTGATTTCTGGAACCACAAGCTCCAGCGACTTCCCTCTGCTACAGCCGCACCAGTCCGTGTATGCGAATGCTGACGACCTCATCGGCTCCGACGCATTTCTCACCAAACTTGACGCTACGGGCTCGAGCCTGGTGTATTCGACCTACCTCGGAGGCTCCGGGCTGGACACTGGCCAAGCCGTGACGGTTGATTCGGCTGGAAACGCCATCCTTGCGGGCGTGACGTCCTCGTTGGATCTTGCAGTCGTCAACGCGTTTCAACCCGCACACGGCGGAGGCGCTCCCCCGACGCCGCTGGACGCGTTTCTTGCGAAGTTTGATCCGAATGGCGAAGCAATGTTTGTTAGCTATTTCGGGGGATCCGCCGACGATGCCGGTTCCGGCGTCGCCGTGGGTCCGGCAAACGAGATCTTGCTGGTTGGAGTCACGGAGTCGTCTGATCTCCCGCTAGTCGCGCCTCTGCAGGGAACTAATGGCGGAGGTCAAGACGCATTCCTAGCGAGATTTGACCCGACCGGGCAGATGCTGAGGCACTCCACATACTTAGGCGGATCTGGCGACGATAAAGCGAGCGCTACCGCTCTAGATTCTGCCGGCAATGCTTTCCTGACGGGAGTAACAGGGTCTAGCGACTTTCCGGTAGCCGGTCCGATCCAAGAAGATCTGGGTAACGCTGGGGGTATCGGCCTCGACGCCTTCGTATCAAGTGTTTCGGCGGACGGTACGACACTGAACTATTCCACCTTTGTCGGCGGTTCCGGGTCGGATGTCGGTCATGGGATCCGAGTAGGAGAGGACGGGGCGGCTTACGTGGCCGGTGAGACCGACTCCCTCGATTTCCCAACTCGCCAAGCCCAGCAGCTAGCACACGCAGGTTCGACGGACGGTTTTGTTGTGAGACTCTCCCCAGGAGGGACCACACTGGACTACTCGACGTTGTTGGGAGGTAGCGGCGCCGACGCCGCATCGAGCCTGGTCGTTGATGATGTCGGGGCAGTCTACACCGTTGGTCCCACATTCTCGGCCGACTCGCCCTTGACGATCGATGCATTCCAGACAGTCACCGCGGGCGGCTCGGAAGGGTTCTTGGCGAAGCTCCTACCGGGGGTTCCGCCCCCTTCCATGACAAGCGTCTCCGCGGCATCTTTCAGTCGCGCTTTCGGGCTAGCCGTGGAATCGCTAGCAAGCGGCTTCGGCGCCGATTTGGCGGCAGCGCTAGAGGCGGCGACCACGACCCCGCTGCCTACGGTTCTTGGAGGAGTTTCTGTGCGCGTGACGGACAGCGCGGGCGTAGTTGAGCTGGCCGGGCTGATTGTTGTGTCGCCTGGACAGATCAACTACGTCGTCCCACGCGGTCTCGCCGAAGGGCCGGCATTGATCGAAGTGCTACGCGACGGTCAGGTCGTGGCCACGGAACTCACCCGCATCAGTTCTGTGGCGCCCGCACTGTTCTCGGCCGACTCATCAGGTTCTGGAGTCGCGGCAGCCTTCTGGTTGCGGGTATCTGGAGACGGCAGTCGCCAACAAGACCTACTATTCGATCCTACGACCCGCCGGGCGGCGCCAATCGATCTCGGTCCGCCTGACGAACAGGTATTCCTGCTACTTTTCGGAACAGGCTTGCGCAGTGCGGCGTCAGTGACTGTCACGATCAACGGAGAACCCGTTGCAGTCCTTGGAAATGTCCCACAGGGCGAATTCGAAGGACTTGACCAGGTCAACATCGGCCCGCTTCCGCGGAGCCTGATCGGCGCCGGCGAGGTCGAAATCGTCTTGATTGCAGACGGAGTGACAGCCAACACAGTCACAGTTCTCCTGCAGTGACGCCTCTACCGAGAGGAGGCAGAGCCACGTGGGCATCACGAATCGAGTCGTCGTGCGCTCCAATCTTCGCGCAGCGGCTACGCCAACGGACCCGTGACCTCGACCGCGAGCAGGGCTAAGCCGAGAGAAACCAACCAGTTAGCGCTCATTGTTCGTTAGCTAATGGGATATCTGAGTGTTGTACCGCTGGCGACCCGACAGGAAGGAAGCGCGCCTGCCGCCAGAGCTAGTCGCAAGCGGTACAACGATTTGAAGGGAGCCCGCGACGGATGTTGAAGCCTAAATCGCGTTCGGTTGAGTTTCCACCAAGAACAACCGATCTTAGCTCGACGTCAGCCCAAATCCCGCCTGACGGTGCAGCGTTCAACCAGCCAGTCGACGTCGCCGTGTAGTCGGCCACCGGGAGAACGTTGCCCCCCGCCCTCGGGTAATCGTCGAAAAATGCGTGAGCGAATTTCTAAAACGATGGACTAAGCTCGCTCTTAAGGAGATTCATCCCCGGGGAATGATTGCCGGCGACTTTCCTACTCGCCGATCACATGCAGAACGACCGTCCGCCGGTGCGGCCGCGCGCGGTGTTCGAACAGGTAAACCCCCTGCCACGTCCCCAGTGCGGCGCGGCCGTTGACTACCGGGATCGACAAGTGCGTCTGGGTCAGCGCCGCACGGATATGCGCCGGCATGTCGTCGGGGCCTTCCATCGTATGGCGGTAGAGGCGATTGTCTTCTGGGACCAGTTGGCTGAAGAAATTCGCCAAGTCGTGGATGACGTCAGGGTCGGCGTTCTCTTGGATCGTCAGCGAGGCCGAAGTATGCCGAATGTACACGGTCAGCATCCCCGTCTCGATGCCCAGGCCGCCGAGCCAATCGACAATCGCGTAAGTGATCTCCGTCAGACCCTTGCCGCGCGTCTCAATCGCCAGCTGATTCGTAAACTGTTTCATCCCAACCGGCCCGCCGCGTCGGCCCAAGCATCGCTCGAACGCGGCTCGTAACGCTTCGGTTCGAACGACCGCCGGACCACTTCGCGCAGCTCATCCTTACCGCTGATCCGCCCGGCGGCCTCCGCCTGCAGCAAAACATTACCGACGGCGGTCGCCTCCACCGGCCCGGCGACAACCGGGACCCCGCAAGCGTCGGACGCGTATTGCGAAAGCAACTCGTTGCGCGACCCTCCGCCGACGATATGAAGCGTTTCAATCGGCGAGCCGGTGATGTCGGCCAGATCCGTAAGACTGCGCCGGTAGCGGATCGCCAGGCTCTCGAAGATCGCACGAGCGTATTGTCCAGGCGTCTCGGGGCGAGGCTCCCCGCGCCGCTCACAATGGGCCGCGATCCGCTGGGGCATCCCCCCTGGGGCGGTGAACCCTGGGTCGTCCACATCGATCACCGAGCGAAACGCCGGGGCGGCCTGAGCTTCAGCGATAAGCGCGTCGTAGGCCAGGTCATCGCCGCTCCGAGCCCACTCCCCGCGGCACTCCTCGAGCAGCCACATCCCGCTGACGTTCTTGAGCAACCGCGTCGTCCCCCAAGCGCCGCCCTCGTTCGTGTGATTGCGCTCGAGCGCTGTGGCGGTCACAACCGGCTCGGGCGTCTCGACCCCGACCAACGACCACGTTCCCGAGCTCAGGTAGGCCCAGTTGTCCCCTTCGCCCGGCACGGCCGCAACCGCCGATCCTGTGTCGTGGCTCGCTGGAGCGACAACCGACATCCCAGCGACTCCACACTCCTGGGCGACGTCGGCGCGAACCGCACCCACGGTCGTCCCCGGCTGGATCACGTCGAGCAGAATCTCAGTCGGCAGCCCCAGCTTCGACAGCAACCCCCGCGCCCAATCCTTCTTGCGCGGGTCGTAGAACTGCGTCGTCGAGGCGTCGGTAAACTCGCACGACTTCACGCCCGTGAACCAGTAGTGGAACAGGTCCGGCATCATCAGCAGGGTCTCGGCCCTGTCAAGCGCCGGCGAACCTTTCATCGAATAGAGCTGGTAGAGCGTGTTGAGCTCCATAAACTGGAGACCGGTATGCTCGAAGACCTCCTCGCGCGGCGCGATTTCAAAGACCCGCGCCATCATTCCGTCGGTGCGCGAGTCGCGATAGTGGTAGGGGTTGCCAATCAGCTCCCCCGCGGAATCGAGTAGCGCGTAGTCCACGCCCCAGGTGTCAACGCCTAGCGAGACGGGCTTGCGGTCGGCCGCCTTGGCGACCCCCGCTTTGATCTCAGCGAAGAGATTGAGCACGTCCCAGTGCAGCTGGTCGAGCGTCCTCACGCCCGGATTGGCGAAACGATGCACCTCCTCGATTTCGACCCGTTCGCCGTCAAACCGGCCCACGATGACGCGCCCGCTGCCCGCGCCAAGGTCAACCGCCAAATAATGTTCCGCCGCCATGAGGAACCCGATTGTCGCTCAGCAGCCGAACCCGGATCAACCGCACTCTACAATGAAAAATTCAGTTGTGGGATTGACCTTCAAGAACGTTACCTATCGGATCCCAGGCGGCGAGCCGCTGAGTTTGGATCTCGAGCTTCTCGGCAAGACCATCGTTGGCCTAACCGGCCCTGACTTCGCAACGCTGGCGGCATTCGCCCAGCTCGCTTCAGGCGCGGCGAATCCCGACGACGGTTCCATTTCGAGCGGACCGGCGGCGATCGCTTCCGCGAGCTTTTTCAGCTACGCGCCCGCGGCCGTCAGTGGCTCCATCGACGAGGCGTTGAGCGCTGACGCCGAAGTCGTGCTCATCGGCCCCTCGCTCTCGCTCACCGACCCCCTGTTTCGCGAGCGCGCACTGAGTCGAATCAGCGGGCGCGCCCACGGCGGCGCCTTAGTCGTAGTGGCATCACAGGACCTCGCGCTCCTCGAGCGAGTCTCCGACGAGGTAATCTTCCTCGAAAACGGGGGCGTGGCCGACCGCGGCGATGCAGCGGAAGTCCTCGCACGCTACCGCCGGCGCGTCTCGGACTTGATTCGCTCGGCGTCGGACGGCTCCCGGCGCGCCGAGTTCCCCCGCCGCGGCGACCAACGCGCCGAAGTCGTCTCGCTCGAGTTGCTAGGCGCCAACGGGACACCGGCCGGCGCCATCGCCGGCGGCGAGAAGGCAAGCGTTCACGCCCGCATCCGCTTCAAGGGCGACGTCGCCGATCCCGTCTTCGGCATCTTGATCCGGAACCGCGTCGGGGTCACCGTTTACGGCACCAACACCGAGCTTGAAAAAATGAGCTTCGGCCCCTGCTCAGAAGGCGACGAGCTGGACCTACGCTTCAGCTTCAAGTGCAGGCTTTGCCCTCACGAGTACACCCTGACCGTCGCCTCGCACGACCCCGACGGGACAGCGCACGACTGGCTGGAAGAGGCCCTCGTCTTCACCGTGACCGACTCGCGCTATACGGCGGGGTTCGCCAACCTAAAGGCCAACGTCGAAGGCGAGCTAAATCCAGCGTCTTAGTCCATCGTTTCAGAAGTTCGCTCACGTATTGCAGAGCGCATCCGGGGGGTGTAGCCGTCGGTCTTTGTGGTCCGAATTCCCATGGCTGAAGCCATGGGCTAGATTATTCCCTGATCATTTGCAAACGGATCAGGCGGTCAAAGAACTAGCGAAGTCTTCGACCTCAAACCGACGCGGCTCCGGGTGACGGCGAAACTTGACTCGTTTGTTCAGATGCTCCGGACGTCAGCGGGCTAGTGCTGACGAGCAGCTGGCATCAATGGCTCCCACACGAGAGACGTAGCAGCAATGCTTGAAACCCGAGCGCTTCTTCACAATCTGAACCGCTACGTCAATTAATAGTCCGCGCCACCGCCGGCAGGAGCAAGCAGCCGTCTTATAGACCTTTCTTTTACCTAGACATAGGTCGGTTAGAGCGTCCCCGGCCGCCCGAGCAGGCCTAGGAAAGAAACGAGGTCGGAATTGCAACTCAGCCTCGATTGCAGCATCCGAGCCGCACAAGTAAATTGCAGGTTGTAGGGTGATTTGAGATACGAAGCATGGCTGCGATGAACCTAAGCGAATCGGACCGCTCTTACGTCAAACACAAGCGTTCCCGGCTCCTGCGACATGCGAGCGATACAGGCGAAGCGCGACGCTCAGAGCCGGGGGGACGTCGATCGGGGCAAGTCCTGATTCTGATGTCCCTGGTCGTCTCCTCTATGCTCGTGATGGGCGGGCTGCTGCTCGACGGGGGACGGCTTTACTTCGTCAAGTCGCGGATGCAAGCCGCGACCGACGCCGCCGCGTTCGGCGCAGCGCACGAGCTGTTTCGCGAAAACAGCAATCTTGCAAGCCAACTCCGCCCAGCTGCTCTCAACGACTCCGGGCTGAATGGTTTCAACGACAGCAACTCGACTGTTACCGTGTCCTACCCGCCGGCCGACGGGCCACGCAGCGGCAACACGCGGTTCGTTCAAGTTGAGATCGAGCAGCAGGTCCCAACGACGCTACTGCGCTTGGTGGGCCAGCGATATTCCACCGTTCGCGCCAGGAGCGTGGCGGGACTCGACATCTTCCCCGACGTGTGCATTCTTGCGATGGACCCCGTCGCGCCGGCGGCTCTCCTCGTCCGCGGGACGGCCGATATCAATGCCGACTGCGGACTGATGTCGAACTCGACCGCCTCCAATGGTTTTCAAACTGAAGGGAGCGCGAATGTTACTGGCTCTTGGGCGGGCGTCTCAGGAGCTTATGTAGACAACGGAACCAGCGGCTCGATGTCTCCTGCGCCGGACCAGGACGTACCGCCGTTACTGGATCCTTTGGCCTACCTTGATCCGCCTGACTACAGCACTTGGCCGGCAGCGTTCTACGACAGCGGAACGAAGACGTACATTTGCCCTGGCGGTCAGTGCGTGTTCAGCTCGCACCTAACGATTGCTGGTCCCCCGGGCGTCAAGACTTTCCAGTCCGGCACATACGTGCTCGAAGACGGCATGACGATCCAGAGCTCCAATGTCGTCAATGGGACCAACGTGACCTTCTATGTCGCCGGCGGTCAGGTAACGACGGCCGGCTCGGCGCAGATCAACCTCACGGCGCCCGCCGGCGGCTACTACAAGGGCATCCTCTTCTTCTTCAACCGCAACGCACCGCCTCAGCTCCACGAGTTGGGCGTCGGCGGCGCAACGTTTACTTTTCGGGGGGCGATCTACGGCCCCTCTCAGAATCTCAGGATCGAAGGATCGTTCTCGGGCGCTACGCCCTGGGGTGTGATCGTCGGCAATACAGTCGACTTCGCCGGGGAAGCGAACCTCACGATGAATCGGCCGCCCGCCAATGAAGCGCCTGACATGTTCAAAGTCACCCTAGTGGAGTGACGGAGGAAGCGACATGGGACCAACCTTAACAGAGAAGACATTTAGATCTCGGGAGCGAAGGGGACCGGACGGGCGCAAAGGCCCGGCGTTGGCAGACCCATATGCGATAGTCGAATTCGCGCTCGCCGCATTCGCCCTGATGGCGATGACTCTCGGAGCAGTCGATATGGGCCGGGCGTTCTACGACGGCATCGCGGTCGTCCACGCCGGCGTTGGCAGTTCGTTCTTCGGAGCGCAGCGCGTCGCCTTTACGGGGCGTGACACCGAAATGGAGGCTTTAGCTGAGGAGGATGCCGCGGAAATCAAGCGCGGAGAATCGCTGACTGTGAGTACCGATCGCTTCTGCGACTGCCCCGGGAACCCGGCCGACGGCCCAAGCGACCCCAACGCCGTCGATTGCATCAACGGCATCTGCGCAGGCTACGGTCAACCGCGCGTCTATGTACGAACGAGAGTCCAGCAGAACTTCCGAACCCTGGGTCCCTGGCCGGGCGTGCCCGATCCAGTGGATATCAATCAGGCCCTGTACTTCCGAGCGCAATGAAGACGAAGAAACCGCCAGCGCTTGCGAAGCGTGCTGTCGGAGAAAAGCGCGGGCGCTCTCAGTCGCCCGAACGCGGCTCGGCAATGATCGAGGCCGGGCTGGTGCTGACGGTCTTCTTGCTCCTGGTCGTGGCGTTGTTTGATTTCGGCAGACTCGTGTGGACGTATCAGACGCTCGGCTTCGCCGCTCGCCACGGAGCCCGAGTCGCGATGATTCGGGGGGCCCAAGCAGCCGCCGGTGAGGTCGAGCTTGCGATCGAGCAACACGCCCCGGGTCTAGGCTCCGCGGATCTGACCGTGAGCGTCGTTTATGACGACCCCGCTATGGAACGCGGCAGCACCGTACGAGTCGAAGCCACTTACCCTTTCCAGTTTGTCGCCTCGGCCTTGTGGGGCGGCGCCGGCTCGCTCTCGCTCAAAAGCTCCATCCAACGTGTTATCTCTCAGTAAAGGCCTCCGGCAAGCCCCAACTCGAACGAGGCGAGTACGCCTTGCGCCAAGAAAGCGGGTGCGATTGGCGTTGGCGTATGAATCGGCGCCGGCTCCCACACCGGCATCGGCTCGGGGTCTAGATCCATTATGCGGTGACCCAGTGCAACGAAGCAATGACGGGGCTATCGCGTGCTTACGCCCTCAGGTGATCAGAAAAGCGGGCTAGTCCAGTTTCGGGTTTCTGCCGATAGTCCGCGCAAGGGGGGAAATTGTCGTCCGAATCTCGTGTGACCTCTAGAAGACGATTTTCAGCCGCCTCGCGCGCCCTGAAGCTGCTCGGCACGGTGCTCGCCGGTTTGTTCCTATTCAAGATGGTCGTGGAACCTTTGCGTTCCAACGCCGGGGCAATCTCCAGCAAGCTGCAGGGCAAGTCGCCGAACTGTCCGTGGTGGCGTATCCTGCATTTCACGTCCGACAACGTCGAGGTAGCCGACCGCTTTCTAGAAACCGTCGAAGGGTGCTCCGTGGAGGAGTCGGACCCGCAGGCGGGCATCGACCGAGTCCGCTGCGGCCACCGCTCGTTTTGGCTCCCAGGTCGCGGTCGTGACATGAGCGCCGTTGAGCTGCTGGGTTTCCTGCTGGCTGACCATGATGTGATTCGTGAGCGTTACGATTCGAGCCATGTTCAACCAGGCGACATTGTGGTCGACGTCGGCGCTCATGTTGGGACATTCACCCGCCTAGCACTGGACCGTGGAGCAGCGGCGGTGATCGCCTTCGAGCCGGATCCGCTGAACTTGGCGTGTTTTCGCAAGAACTTTGTCGAGGAGATTGCTTCAGGTCAGGTACGTCTGGTCCCGAAAGGCGCCTGGAGCGAGGAGAGGCTGCTGACTCTGTGGGTCGGCGAGGGTAACTCCGGGGAGAGCAGCGTCGTGCTGAATCGAGGCGGCTCAGCGGTCGAAGTCCCGATGACAACATTGGACATCATGATTGACACACTGCGTTTCGACAGAGTCGACTTCGTCAAGATGGACATCGAGGGAGCCGAGCGAGAGGCCTTGCGCGGCGCAGCCGAGCTGTTGCGTCGGCACAGGCCGCGCTTGTTACTCGACAGCTATCACCGACCCGATGACATGGTAGTGCTGCCGGCGTTCTTGCGGGAGATTCATTCCGACTACACGCCGACATGCGGCCGGTGCGAGCCCATGATTGGCGAGACCGACAGTTTCACGCCGCATATTGTTTTTTGGCGCTGATTCGAGTCTCGATGTCACTTCGAAGTGCGTTATCGCAGCCACTATGGGCCTGAGAGCTTTGGGGAAGAACGAATCCACGTTGCGGGCGAAGCGGAATCAGCACGAAGAGCTCCGCGAGGGCGATCGGAACTAAGTTACTGAACTCGAACCACTTGGGCCTCGAAGGCACATTCCTGATGGGAAATCGCGTTTCGCCAATCGATCGGCTCAGCACCCGGACTCGAGTCGCCAAATCCTCTGTAGCGGCGAGGGTTACCCGGTCTGGGGTGATGACGGCGACAGGAACCCCGTCGCGGCGGGCAGGAGTCCCCGCGCCAGGTCGGGGTTCAGTCGAGCCGGTCGAGCAGTTGGAGCGAGAGGACGCGTTTTTCGAGGTGGTATTCGAGGCGTTGCCGCAGGAAGCGGCGGAGGTCGGCGGCGGTGGCGCGGGTCCAGGTTTCCGGGTCGAGAGCGGTGACGGGCTTACGCAACATTTCCCCGGCGAGGGCGCGGGACGCCGCTGACAGCGCGAGGCTGTCGGCGGTTTTGAGGTCCTTGGAGATGAGGCCCGAGTGGGAACGGTCAAAGTAGGCGGTTTCCTCAGGGGCGAATTCGACGCCGGTTTCCAGGCACACCTGAAGGGGCGGGAGCCAGCCGCCCAGGCGCAGGGACCACAGTGAGAAGTAGGTCACGGCTTGCCACAGCCAGCCTTGTTCAGCCCCAGACTTCGGCGACTCGCGTTGGACGCCTTGCCAGAAGGTATCGAGCATCAGTGTGAGTAGACGGAAATAGGCGTCGTGGGGTTCGTGATCGGGGAGCATGGCGTCGGCGACTTCGGCGAAATAGTCGAGCGCGAGGCTCACCGTGTAGTCGGCTCTCATCGTGAGCGGCGGGCCGATCAGCTCGGCGCGGTCGATGCGAGTCAGCTCGACGGTTTGCTTTTCGAAGTAGCTGACGCGGGAGTGCGAGAGGCGTTCGAGGCCGGCGCCGAAGCGGCTCTTGGGGCGGCGGACGCCTTTGGCGATTCCGCGAACTTTGCCGCGGTCCCGCGCGAAGAAACTGACGATGAGGTCCGCTTCGCGAAACGGGTAGGAGCGGAGGATCAGGGCTTCGCTTTCCCGTAGAGGCATCGTGGGTTTGGGGTTGGAACCGCTTGCTTACGCGCGCGGCACGGTGACGAGCCCCCAGGCGCGCTCGGCGAGCTTACGAATTCCCTTGCCGAGGGTAAGCGCGTGCTGTGACGCGGCGTTGCCGTCAAGGCCGCGTTTGTAGACTCCCTGCGCGATGCTGGTCGACCGGAACAGCGAGAACGCCATGTAGAAGTTCCAATGCTCGATGAGCTCTCGGTCAGTCCGTCGGCAATAGGCGGCGACGTAGTCATCGACGCTGGGGATGCCGGTTTCGGCAGGGTTGTTGTTGAGTAGGCCGCCGCCGCGTCCGCCGTCGGAGTAGAACGGCATCGAGTTGTAGGCCAAGTCGCCGAGCGGGTGGCCCAGCGTCGACAGTTCCCAATCGAGCACCGCCAAGACTCGCGGCTCGGTGGGGTGGATGATCATGTTCTCGAGGCGGTAGTCGCCGTGGACAATTCCGGCTTCATCGCCGGCCGGGATGTTGGCGGGGAGCCATTCCATCAGACTTTCGACCTCGGGGATTTCGTCGGTTTTGGCCGCGACGTACTGGCGGCTCCAGCGGCTGATTTGGCGGGCGTAGTAGTTGCCGGGTTTGCCGAAGCCGTCAAGGCCGACCGCGGCCGGGTCGACCGAGTGAAGCTTGGCGAGGATGTCGTTCATCTGGTCGTAGAGGGCGGCGCGTTCTTCCGGATTCGAGTCGGGCAGCTCGACGTTGCGAAAGACTCGGCCGCGGATGTATTCCATCACGACGAAGGGGGTCCCGATGACGGATTCGTCCTGGCAAAGGGCGAGGTTGCGGTAGACGGGGACGTTGGTGTTTTCGAGGGCCTTGGTGACGCGGTATTCGCGTTCTACGGCGTGCGCGGAGGGCAGCAGCTTTCCCGGCGGCTTCTTGCGCAGGACGTATTCGCGGTCGCCTGCGGTGAGGTGGAAGGTTGGGTTCGACTGGCCTCCTTCGAACTGCTGGACGACCGGCTCGCCCGCGAAAGGTTCGACGTGATCTTGGATGTATCGGGCGAGGGCCGCCTGATCGAAACGATGGGCTTCGCGGATCGGCGTAGTTTCCGGCGGCGGCGTCATCGAGATCAAGATTGTAGCGGAGCGGGAGCGGACATGTGCATAATGGTCGCTCGTTGGGCAAGGGAGGAATTATGCCGTCTCGATCGGATCTGACTGGGAAAGTTGCGCTTGTCACTGGAGGCGGCCGAGGCATCGGCAAGGCCATCGCCGAGCGTTTGGTCGAAGCGGGGGCGGATGTCGCCATTGCGAGCCGCAAGATGGAGAACCTCGAAGCCGTTGCCGAGGAGTTTAAGGACTATCCCGGAAGGACGCTGCCGGTGGCCTGCCATGTGGGCAAGAACGAACAGATCGAAGCCGCCGTCGCGAAGGTCGAGGCTGAGCTGGGCGTGATCGATATTCTCGTCAATAATAGTGCGACAAACGTTTTCCAGGGCAGCGCGTTGGACGTGACCGATGCGGCGGTGATGAAGATGGTCGAGATCAACTGCCTGTCGGCGATCCGCACGGTGCGGATTACCGTGCCGAAGATGATCGAGAAGGGCTGGGGGCGCGTCGTCAACATTTCGTCGATCGCGGGCTTGAGGCCGCAGACCGACGGGTTGATGTACAGCTTCACCAAGGCGGCGCTGATCATGATGACGCGCAGTTGGGCGCACGAGTTCGGGCCCAAGGGCGTGAATGTGAATGCGATTGCGCCGGGGTTGATCAAGACTGACTTTAGCTCGGCGCTTTGGCAGGATGAAAACATCATGAACCGCATCAACAAGCAGCAGCCCATCCGGCGCATTGGCACGACGGATGAGGTTAGCGGGCTTGGTCTGTTCCTGTCCTCAGACGAGTCGTCGTACATTACGGGACAGACGTTTGTGGTCGACGGCGGAGCGACAGCGCGGTGACGTGGCGCACGGCTGTGCCGTGCCGCCTTGCAGCTGTGCTGCAAGGTCCGGGTCTTTTCAGTGCGACAAACGCTAGCCGCCGGAGACCTTGCGCCATAGGCGCAAGGCGGCACGGCACAGCCGTGCGCCACGTCGGTGGGTGAGGGGTATGGCTTCTTTAGCAAACTACATTTCAGGCGAGTGGCAACCGGTCGACTCCGGTGAGGCTTCCGCGGTTGTCAATCCCGCGACGGCTGAGAAGTTGGCCGAGGTCCCGGTCGATGGCGGGGCGGCGGCTACGAAGGCGATCGAGTCGGCTTCGAAAGCGTTCGTTGATTGGAAGCAAGTTCCCCCGGGCGAGCGGATTCAGTACTTGTTCAAGTTCAAGAACCTGCTCGAGGACAACTTCGACGAGTTGGCCACGATCGTCACCAAGGAGAACGGCAAGACTCTGGCCGAGTCGAAGGGTGAGTTGCGGCGCGGCATCGAGAATGTCGAGGTCGCCTGCGGCATCCCGATGATGATGCAGGGGTACAACCTCGAAGACATCGCTCGCGGGATCGACGAGATCATGGTGCGCCAGCCGCTTGGCGTAGTGGCGGTGATTACCCCGTTCAACTTCCCGCTGATGATTCCGCTGTGGTTCTTGCCGTATGCCATCGCGTGCGGGAATACGCTGGTGCTGAAGCCGTCGGAGAAGGTTCCGTTGTCGGTGCAGAGGCTGGTTGAGTTGCTCGAGCAGACAGGCCTCCCGGCAGGCGTGGTGAATCTGGCGAACGGCGGCAGGGGGGCGGTCGATGTGCTGATCGAACATGCGGCGGTGCGGGCGATTAGTTTTGTCGGGTCGACGCCGGTGGCGAAGTATATCTACGGCAAGGGCGGCCAGCACGGTAAGCGCGTACAGTGCCAGGGCGGCGCAAAGAACCACGTGGTGATCATGCCTGACGCGGATCTGGAGACGACGACGCAGATTGTGAGCGATAGCGCATTCGGGTGCGCGGGGCAGCGCTGCCTGGCGGTTTCGACGGTGGTGACGGTCGGCGAGGCGCACGGCCCGTTCCGGGATGCGTTAGTGGGTGTGGCATCGGCGATTCGCGTGGGCGATGGTCTCAAGGATGGCGTCCAGATGGGCCCAGTGATTACCGGCGAGAGCAAGACCCGCATCGAAACAGCGATTGCGACGGGGCTTGAAGAGGGGGCGAATCCGGCGCTCGATGGTCGGGGCGCCTCCATCGACGGCTACGAGAACGGGAACTTCCTGGGACCGACGGTGCTCGAGGGGGTGTCGGCGGAAAGTGCGCTGTCGACCACAGAGATCTTTGGACCGGTGCTGAGCCTGACGCCGGCAGGGACGTTGGATGACGCGATCGACATCATTGCGAAGAATCCGTTCGGCAATGCCTCGTCGATTTTCACTGCCAGCGGCGCCGCCGCTCGGAAGTTCCGCAATCAAGTCTCGACCGGGAATGTGGGTGTGAATATCGGGGTCGCGGCGCCGATGGCCTACTTCCCGTTTAGCGGCTGGAAGGATAGCTTTTTTGGGGTGTCGCACGGCCAAGGGCGCGATGCGATTGAGTTCTATACGGACAAGAAGGTGATCGTTGAGCGCTGGCCGAAGGAGTGGGCGCGGAAGTTTTAGTGACTCAACCTTTTCCGGGCGCGGCTGAACCCGAGACTAACCACCCGGCGGGGACCGGCAATGGACGAAATCCGGATCTACGGCCGCACCAGCTTCGAGGTCTTCAGTAAGCCTCTATGGGGCCCGTGACCTCTCCGCGAACCTCTACGCCCTCGACGGTGCGCGGCAAACGAGCTCGGACACTCGAATCCCGGACGTACAGCACGATTGTCTCGTCCCCGATATCGTTCGACTGGACGCCGACGCCCTCCACGCCGTCGATCGCAAGTAGGCGAGCTTCATTCCGTCGAAGCGTGTCGTAGACGGGTGATGATCCGCTGTCGGAGTCATCTGGATCGTAGGGCATTGCGGCCTCTTCCGCTCGCGCTGCATCGGGCTCTACGTTCGAATTTGGCATCTGTTTGGTTGCGCTAACGGGCCGCGGCGGAGTTTCTCTGTTGCAGCTGAGCGCGCTTGCTACCGTCAATAGTAACGTAGCGAACAAGGTGACCCGCCGAAACTGCGGAGGGCGGCCAGAGCGGCCGCCCTCCGACCCTCCGTTAGGTTGCGAGGTTGATGTCCAACGCTCGTAGAACGCGCGGAATCTTGTTGGCAAAAGTGAACCCTCCGCCGCCGGCGAACAGGAGGCCGACCGGGTTTCGGCGACGGTCCCACTGCCACACGAGCGATCCGGAATCGCCACCACGGCTGAAATCGCCGCTCAGACCCCTAATCGTGATCTGATCGCGGAAGAGAGCGACGCGTCCGGAACCGTAGTTCACACGTATCGTCGCATTGCAGTCGGTTATCCGTCAACGGTCAGCTGAGTGGTCCGCCCGCTCTTGCCGACCAGCATATTCCGACGGCAGGCGACCGGAGTGCTGCTTACCCGAAAAAGTCGGCGTTGGCCGCCACGAAGGTAGACAAGCTCGCGACGGACTCGGTCGCTCCAACACCAGCCGGTAGCACTGTCCACAAAATTGGCCGGCCCGCCGAAACGAATAGGAACGAACCTTTCCAGGATCGCGATCTGATCGCGAGGGCTGCGTCCGCCATCGGCCCTGCCCGGTTGAATGATCGAGTCGCCAAAACGGGCGTTGTTGGAGTTGGCGATCACGTGGTTGTTGCTGAGCATTAACACGCGCTGGTTGCGAGGCGCGCGGCGGCCCCGGGCCAAGCATCCCAGAGTGCCTGCCGTTACCCGGACATGGCCCACTGAGATTCCGCCCGGGGCGGGTCTCATCTTGAAACGGTGAGAATCGGCATCGATCTCACCCGTGCAGACGGTCCTCACCGGTATGTCGTTATCCGCGAGGGCTTGAACGCCCATGGAACTTGCGACCACGGCCTTGGCGTCCGCGGCTCTCATGGGTTCGACGGTGTAGATGTTCAGGACCGAGGCTCCTGGCTCAACATCGATATCTTCACCGTCCTCGCACACGCCAATGCCCACGCCGCAGATGTTTCCTCCGCCTTCGTAAGCATCTTCGGCTTGAACGGATGCGGCTTCGCCGCGGCTGGGCGAGATCAGCATCGCTTCGATCTCAGACTTGACCGCGAGCAGCGGTTCGTCATCCGGATCTCCGAGATCTACCGCGCTCATTGCGGCGTCTTCTAGTCCGAAGCCGGCCTCATCGCCATCGAATGCGGCAGGTTCAGCAGCAGCTTCTTCAGACGGATCTTCCCCCCAGCGGAAGGCTCGTTTGACGGGCTAACTGCTTGGCTTGCTTGGCTTTAACACGTTTGGGGGCGCTTTTAGTGTACCCATGTATTATGCTATTGTATCGTTTATTCATTGTGTTGTTTGTGATATAATATACCCATGTATGTTGAGTCCGTCCCCAATCGCAACTCGCCGCCCGCCGTCTTGCTGCGCGAATCCTTCCGCCAAAACGGCAGAGTCAAAAAACGCACCCTCGCCAACCTCTCCTGCTGGCGCCCCGTCCGCGTCGAGGCCCTCCGGCGCGCCCTCCGCGGCGAGTTCGATCAGCCTCCCGCCACTCCCGTCTGCGGCCCCGTCTTTGGCCTGCTCTTCGCGCTCAAGCAACTCGCCGATGAGCTGGGCCTGACCGCCGCGCTGGGTCGAACGCGGGCCGCCAAACTCGCCTTGTTCCTGGTGCTGGCGCGCCTGGCCCACCAAGGATCGCGGCTCTCGGCCGTGCGCTGGGCCGCCGATCAGGCCGTCGCAGAAGTGCTGGGTCTGGGCGCCTTCGACGAAGACGACCTCTACGCCGCCCTCGATGATCTGAGCGCCCGCCAAGTGAAGATCGAGCAAGCGCTATACCGCCACTACCTCGAGCGCCGCGGAGCCCCGCCCAGCTTGCTGCTCTACGACGTCACCAGCTCGTACTTCGAAGGCCTGCACAACGCGTTGGGCGAGTACGGCTACAATCGCGACGGCAAGCGCGGCAAGAAGCAAATTGTGATCGGACTGCTGGCCGATGACCAGGGCGAGCCGCTGGCGGTGCGGGTGTTTGCCGGCAACCGCAACGATCCGACGACCGTGCCGGATCAGATCCGCATCGTCAAAGAGCAGTTCGGAGTCGAGGAGTTGGTCTTCGTCGGCGACCGCGGGATGGTCAAGAGCAAGGGCAAGCAGGCGCTGGGGGAGGCCGGGCTGCGCTACATCACGGCGCTGACCGATCCCCAGATTCGGCGGCGCTTGAGCGAAGGGGTGCTGCAACTGGAGCTGTTCGCTGAACAAGTCTGCGAGGTCGAAGCCGACGGCGTGCGCTATGTGCTGCGCCTCAACGCGTCCGAAGCCAAACGGCAACGGCAGCGGCTCGAGGACAAGCTGGCCAAGCTGGGAGGCAAGCTCGACCGACGCAACCAGAAAGTCACGGCCTCTTCCCGTTGCGAGCCCGCGGCCGGACTGCGCCAGCTCAAGCCCTGGCTGGCGCGTCACAAGCTGACAGAATTGGTCGAGTTGCGCTTGCAGGGACGTACGCTGGTCGTCGAGCGCCAGCAGGCGGCGATCGAGCAGGCGCTGGAGTTGGCGGGCTGTTACGTGGTCGTGACCGATGTCGCCTCCGAGCGCATGAGCGGCCAAAGAGTGCACGACCATTACGTGAGCCTGCAGCGGGTGGAGCGCGACTTTCGGCAGCTGAAGACGGGCTTGCTCGAGGTGCGGCCGATCTTCGTGCGCAAAGAAAGCCGCACCCGAGGACCTGTGTTGTGCAGCATGCTGGCGTTGAAGCTGAGCCGCGAATTGGAACGGCGGATACAAGCGGCGTTTGGCACGACCGACGACGACCCGCACGCGATCACCTTGCCGGACGCGCTGGCGGCGTTGGGGCGACTGTGTCTATTGGAATATCGAGTGGATGAGCAGACCAGCGTCACACGGCTGCCGATTCCCGACGCCCGCCAAACAGAAATCCTCAATGCGTTGGGGGTTTCGCTGCCGCACATGTAACCTGTAGACAGACGCCGATCGCCCGATCCATCCCATAACCGACGCGAATTCAGGAAGTTGGCGGCGAAACTCTGCTCGCTGGCGGGGGGAAGATCCGTCAGAGTCGAGGTCCATGTCCCCGCTCATCTCCTGGTCGGAAGTCTGCGGGGGCTCTTCAATGCCACCGCCGCCGGCGGGGTTTGCAGTTGGGTCAATAGGGTCACTCATTTCGACAATGTCCTCCTAAGTTTTTGGCAACCAGGCGCCATGCGCGAGCGCTTGAATCGGCGGTTCGCCCAGTCGTTCCGTGGTCTCATCAATAAAGGCGCAAGATCTTTTTAAAAGAGGCCACGGTGG
Organism: Bryobacterales bacterium; assembly: GCA_965247515.1. Taxonomy (GTDB): domain Bacteria; phylum Acidobacteriota; class Terriglobia; order Bryobacterales; family UBA6623. Next base: position 7,371,483 of record OZ252029.1, read on the forward strand.
AGAGAATCTCCTGATTACGAATGCGGCTTTGCCCTCGTGGGGGAGGAGCAACGTAGGGCGAACGTGTGGAGCACGGTCATTTCCTGAGATCAGGACAGAAGGAACAGGGTGCTGTTCGCTGCTGCCTTCGCACTCGTTCGATTGAACGCTAAGGGCCCGCCCAATAATAACATCGCACTGTAAGGAGTAGGTCAAGCACTTTCACATCCGAGGGTGATTCCTTGCCAGACTGTTGCGTGCTTCCTGGATATCAACAATAGGGCCGATTCCGAGGCAATCCAGGGATGCCAGGCAAGAGTTGCCTATTGTGTTAGAGGTCTTCTCATAGTACGATCATGAAGAGGATGTCTAACATTATGAGAACCGAGTCCTTCCATGCGGACGATCTGGCACGGCTGCTGCGCCGCAATAAGATTGCCACGATGTCCGAACTGAAGAAGGCGCTGGGGACCCAGGTGGAGGTCACGGTCTTCCGCAAGTTGAAGCAACTGAGCTATCGCAGCAGCTACTCCCATCGCAGCCGCTACTACACGCTGGATGAGATCGCGCGCTTCGATCCACGCGGCCTGTGGTCGTTTCAGTCGGTGTGGTTCTCTCGCCAGGGCACTCTGGTGGCGACGGCGGAGGCTTTTGTGGAGAACTCTGCGGCCGGGCACTTCGTCGAGGAACTGGACAACCTGTTGCACGTGAGCGCCAAAGAGCCGTTGTTGAAACTGGTGCGGCAACAGCGGCTGGCGCGGCAGCCGCTGGGGGGACGTTACCTGTACGGTTCGATCGATCCGGTCCGGCGCCGGCGCCAGTTGTTGGCGCGGCGGCTGCGGCAGACCGAACCGAGCCTGGCCAGCAGCCTGGCTGCAGGGGAGGCGGCGCCCGCTCAGTTGCAAGCCGCCGTGGTGCTGTTTTTCAGTCTGCTGAACGAGAAACAACGCCGCTTGTACGCGGGATTGGAGTCACTCAAGCTCGGCCCTAGCGGGGATCGGCGGATGGCTGAGTTTATTGGCATGGATCCACACACGGTGGCCAAAGGCCGGCGCGAACTGCTGACCCAAGAGGTGGAAGTGGAACGCGTACGCAAAGCCGGTGGCGGGCGCAAGCCGGTGGGAAAAAAAGCCCCGAAGTCCTCTCCCGAATCGCAGAGTTAATGCGGCACGACACGGCCGGAGACCCCGTAACAGGGGTGAAGTGGTCCCGACGAACGACACGCAAGATCGCCCACGAACTCACCGCGTTGGGAATCTCCATCAGCAAGAACACGGTAGGCCGCCTGTTGAAAGACATGGACTACGCCCTCCGCGTCAACCGTAAACAGATCGCCTCCAGCACCAGCCCCGACCGCAATCAACAGTTCCTCTACATCGGTCAGCAGCGGGAGAACTTCGCCCGTCAAGGCCAGCCCGTGATCAGTGTCGATACCAAGAAGAAGGAACTGATCGGCGCCTTCAAACACTCCGGGGCCAAGTGGGATCGTGAGCCCGTCTTGGTCAACGATCATGACTTCCGCTCCGACGCCGACGACCTCGCGATTCCGTATGGCATCTACGACACTCAAGCCAACCGCGGCACGGTGTGTGTGGGAACCAGCCACGACACCCCGGCTTTCGCTGCTGATTCCATTGCCCGTTGGTGGGCATCGGACGGACGCCAACGCTACTCAGGGGCCAAAGAACTGTTGATCCTTGCCGACGGCGGAGGAAGCAACGGTCCTCGTTGCCGCGCCTGGAAAAAGGCGCTTCAAGACAGGCTCTGCAATCGGTTCGATCTCACCGTCAGCGTGAGTCACTACCCTCCGGGCGCGTCCAAGTGGAACCCGATCGAACATCGTCTGTTCAGCGAGATCAGCAAGAACTGGGCCGGCGAGCCTCTCACCAGCCTGGAAAAGATGCTCAATTTTATCGCCGCCACAACTACCGAGGCGGGCCTCGCCGTCAACTCCTACCTGATCCGGGGGCGCTACGACACCGGCGTGAAGGTCTCCGATCGGCAGATGCGTCAACTTTCACTACTCAAGCACGAGACACTCGGTCTCTGGAACTACACTTTGCACCCTGCGCAAAATGTGAACTAATTTTTGGGCAGACGCTAAGATCAGACGGGGACGCGCAAACCGGCAATTCTGGAGAGCAAACCGCCCCCGGAGGCGGGGTTCGCCCTGCGCCGCCGCGCGGGTTAACCCAAACGCCAACCGAACATTTCGTGCGGGTTGTCGTATAGGATCATGCGGCCCAAGTCGAGGGCTTCGTCTTCGCCACAGAAGCGGGCCTCGACCTTTTCTGCAAGCACCTGCCCAATATTCCGCCGGGCCATTTTGGCGTGGGCGTAGCTGAGCTCGGGGAAGCGGTAGTCGCCGCCGTAGCCAAAGATCTTGTTCGCCGGCACGGTCTCGAGCATCTCGTGAAGGGTGCGGCGGGCCATGCTACCGGAGATGATGTGCGCCCAGCAGAAGTCGGCGTGAACGTTGGGGAAGGTTTTCGCGAGGACCGCCAGTTCGCCCTGGTAGGGGTAGCTGACGTGGAATAGGTCGAACTTCACCTGAGGGTAGAGGAAGAAGAGGTTGGTCAGATGGGTGGGGTTTGAGTTGGCGATGGAGTTGCCGTTTCCCGCGTGCAATCCGGTGTGGATTTGGACAGGGATCTTGTGTTCCGCCGCCAGTTGGATGAGGTGGTGGAACATGTGGTCTTCGAGTGCGCGGTAGGGGCGGTCTTCGCGGCTCCGGAAGCCCTCTGGAATAGCCCTCATCTTGCGGACGAGCCGTTGAAAGTCTTGCGCCGCCGCGGTGGAGGGGACCTCGTTGTAGCGGATCTCGCGCGAGTAGGCCAAAGTTGACTTGACCGTGACCATGCCGGCCTCGAGACTCTGCGCGAAGCTTTTTTCCATGGCTTGCTTGAGCCCGACGAGGTCGCTGATGGAGACGTCGGTGAGCGCTTCGAGAGCGTGAACGGCTTCGGGGGTCTGTGGCGTGACGAAGCGGTCGAACTTGCGGGCTAGGACGAAGAACTCCGGGTCGGGCTTAACCGGCGCGGCGTTCCAGTAGTCGTCGAGCACGGAGTAGCGGATGTTCGCCTTCTCCGCCAGGACCTCGCGGTACAGGCCGATGCGGTTCTTGCGTGAGATGCGGTCGTTGATGGTCGAGAGTGTCTCGGAGGAGATTTCTTCGACTTCGTAGATGTCGGCAATTGCGGTTCTCAACGCTTCGCCGTAGCCGGTGAAGCGGGCGTTTTTCCAGTGGGGCTCGAACAGCTGCCAACGGCGTTCCATGGGGGCGCCGGGGTCGTCGATGACAGCCTTGTCGGCGCTCGAAAGGCCTGCTGAGACGACATCGCTGATGGCGTAGTGGCTCGCAAGCGTGAAGAAGTCGACGTGGCCGGAGGTGCGTTCGGGCTCGGGGATGATGTGCTCGTGCGTGTTGACGAGCGGAGTGCTGTCGAGCGCGGCGCGAATCCGTGTTTCGAGCTCGCTTGCCGCTGCGTTAGCGGTGGGAGCGCTGGCAGCCGCGGCCGTGCCGCCGGCTAAGGACAAGGAGCTCAGGAAGCGTCGACGGCCTGGGCGTAGCACGCTACGCCCCTACAAGACCCCGTGCTTGTTGAGGAATTGTTCGATCTCGGCGTAAATCTTCTTCGATTCTTCAGGCTTGAACCCGCCGTGCTTGCCTCCCTTGACGGTGTGGAGTTGGTTCGGGATTCCCTTCGCGTCGAGCTCTTTCTTCAGCCGTAGCGCGTGCTGGTAGGGAACGGTTGGGTCCGCATCGCCGTGGATCGTTAGGATCGGCGGCAGTCCCTTACGGACGTAGCTGAGCGGCGAGACGCGCTGGGCTACCGCTTCACGGTCGGCCAAGCTGCCGAGCCAGCGGACAGCGTAGCTCTTCATGTTGGCGCCGGAGAGCAAGTCGGCGACGTCGGTGATTCCGTACCAGTTCACGACGGCCGCGACGCCGATCTTCGCGTCCGGGCTACCGGTCGAGCATTCGTAGTCGAGGCCTGAGGCGGGGTCGGTCATGCCGGTCATCAGAGAGAGGTGTCCGCCGGCGGAATGGCCCGTGACGACGAGCTTGGAAGTATCGAGCTTGTAGCGTTCGGCGTTAACGTTGAGCCAGCGCAGCAGGCAGCGGCAGTCGGCGACAGCGCCCGGCGCGAGCGAGTTGCGGGCCAGGCGGTACTCGACGTTGAGAGCGGCCATCCCGAGGCGCATGTAGGGGAGTAGCCGGAGGATTGACGATTCCTTCGAGCCGCCCACCCAGCCTCCGCCGTGGATGTAAATCACGGTGGGGACGGGGCCCTCGGCGTTTCGCGGGAGGTAAAGGTCGACTTTGTTGTCGTAGCCGTTGGCGGTGGAGTAAACGACGTCCGCTGTAACGCGGTACTGATCGGCGACAACGGCCGTCCAGTCTTGGGCGCTGTCGGCGGCTGAGAGGGGGAGGGCTAGCAGAAAGGCGATGGTGAGGAGAACACGGATCGACATGCGCCCAACTATAGCGCAGTCTCCGGGATGTTTGGCTGCCAGATCTGAAGCGGCGAATAGCTCGCAAGTCGGGTGAAATCGCGGTCGACGTGCCACACTGGCACTTCGTGCTCAATCGCAATCGCAGCAATGAGGCAGTCGATCGGCGACCGTATTGTGATGCCCCTTCTCCGACCGAAAGCATAAAGATCAGCCGCTTCGACGAAACGGTCGGCAGGTAGCGGGTCGGCGAGTCGAGGCAAACTCAGGAGTTGCCGCCGGATGGCCTGAGCCGTACGTCCTGGCAGTAAGCCCTGGACGACTTCTTGCATAACTGGCCCGCAGGTGACGGCGAGCACCAGGAATCCTTGCGGTGTCTGGAGTCGACCGGCAAATAGCTCGACCCAAACCGACGTGTCGACCAGGACCACCTACTTTGCCTGGTCCAGGGTTGCCGGCGTATCCTCGCGCATCTCGGATAGGTCCCCCTGCCACACGACCTTCCCAAAGTGGTCAGCTAGCCCCTGGATTCGCTTCATCCGGAGGACTTCGCTCAGGGCCAGGTTGACGGTGGCTGAGTAGGTCTTAGTCCCCAGAACGCGGACGGCTTCCTGGAGCAGTTCCTCATCAAGCACAAGATTTGTGCGTTTCATGTGTATATGATAGCAAGGCCGCCCGTTTCCGATGCGGGCCGCGGATTGTCCGCTTGATCTAGAATCAGGGTAGTATTTCAATGGCCCGCTGGACCGAATTCTTAACGCGAGATCCCGAGATCTGCAGCGGTCAGCTGTGCGCGAAAGGGACGCGTGTTCCAGTCGGCGTGATACTTGATAGCCTCGCTGAGGGGTCGACAGCGGCGGAAGTGCTTGCGAGCTACCCCTCTCTGCGGCCGGAGCACCTCGAAGCTGCTCTTTCTTACGCGGCCGAGCTGGCGAGAGAAGAATCGCTATTCCCGATTCATGCGACGTGAGGTTCAAGATCGACGAGAATCTGCCGAGCGATCTCGCCGATGACCTTCAGGCGTTGGGCCACGATGCCCACACGGTGTACGACGAAAGCCTCGTGGGTGTCGGCGATCCTCAGCTTGTCGAGGTTGCGCGTTCGGAGTCGAGAATTCTCCTGACCCTCGACAAGGGTATCGCCAACATTTCGGCCTATCCCAGGGAATCCCATGCCGGTATCGTTTTGTTTCGCCCGGGCGCCGCTGGTCGCTCAGCCGTGCTTGATTTTATTCGGTCGCGCCTCCCGCAAGTTCTCGCACGAGACTTGGCGGGTCGCGTCACCGTCGTGACGAACGATCGAATCCGGTCGCGCTGAGAGCGGATACTTAGGCTTGCTCCGCTTCGCCGCTAGTGATCGCCCAGTTAGGTATATCTCCGAAACGGTCGGTGAACTCAGCTGAGTTGAACGGCACAAAATCATTACCGCCGGCGTAGTCGCTGTCCGCGTCTCGCCAAATGACCCAACCTCCGGCCGAGCGCGCCAACGCCCTAAGGTCTTCGACGTCCTCCCTTGTCACTTTGCCTCGCCCCCAGCTGCGTCGATTGCTTGTCACCGCATTCCATAGGAATTCTTCAGTCCCGTGTAGCCAGCCAGCGCACCAGCATTCCTCGCTGATACTTGACATGCGCGTGGCCAAAGATCTGGCGAATGGCGACGCCAAGCTCCGTTCTCGTTTCCTGTGCTGCCGAAGGGCGCGTTCGTCACACTCCTTGTGAGCGCGCCGGTAGATTCTTTGGTGGAAGCTCTCCTGGATTAGCTCGCCGCAGTGCCGGCATAAGCAGCACTGGGCGGCACGATCCTTGTTCGCTTCGCTGATTGGTCCGGCTCGATCGGAATCTGCGTACACCTGGCCACAGCAACAAGCCCAGCAGCCGGAGTGGGTCCCATCGGGATGTTGAAGCTCTTGCTCTTTCACCAGACAAGTCTCAACCAGGCGAGAATCGCTGAAATAGAAGTACCGCGAGTGTTGGGGCGCTACCGATCGATATCTAGACTTCTTCGAGGCGCTTGGCGGTATCCCCGAAGCGGTCGAGCTTCACGCCCATGCGGTCCATCAGGGACAGATACAGGCTGCAGGCGCGGCGGTGGTCGTCTTCGCCTTCGAGGTAGTCGAGCACTTGCCCAGGCTTCAATCCGCCGCCGCGGCCGGCGAGCAAGATGGGCATGTGGTCGGCTTGGTGCTGGTCGCCGTCGAAGAGGTTGGAGCACCCGATCAGCATCGAGCTGTCGAGCAGCGAGCGGCCGCCTTCGTCTATCTCCTTCATTTTCTTCACAATGTACGCAAATTGTTCCACGTGGAACATGTTTGTGCGCAGGTACATCGCCTCGACTTTGGGATCCTTGCCGTTGTGCGTGAGGTCGAGGTGCAAGGCCCCTTCGACGTTGGGCAGGAATCCGAAATTCATCTGCGAGAGGTCGTTGTTGAGCATCAGCGTCGCGATGCGCGTCTTGTCCATCTGGAAGGCCAGCACGATCAAGTCGAGCATTAGCCTCATGTGTTGGGGGACTTCTTGCGGCAGGTCGTCGGCCGGCCGGCGAATGTTGGGCTCTTCGATCGACGGTCGCCAGCCTTCTAGGCGCTCGTCTTGAGAGGCTCGTTCGATGCGGCGTTCGATGTCGCGGACCGACTCGAGGTATTCGTCCAGTTTGCGCTGATCGCCCTTGCTTACCTTGGTCTGCAAGGCGTGCGCCTGCTCGAGCACCGCGTCGAGGATGCTGCGGTCGAGCTCACGGTCTGTGCCATCGCCGACTAGGCGATCGAACGTGCGGGCAGGGTAAATCTCTTTCGTCGCCGGCTTCGTCTCCGACGCCCACGAGATGCATGAGCCGTAGATCATCGAGACGCCGTCTTCGAGGCGAAGCTCGTTGGGCTCGATTCCCAAGACGAGGCTCGGTACGGGCGTCTGGTTCCCGATGCGCCGCGAGAGGACCTGGTCCATCGTCCGGCCGACGCGGATGTCGGCGGGGTCGAGGCTCACGGTCGCGCCGGAAAGCATGTTTGGCATTCGGCCGAGGTGGGGGCTCGAGGAATCAACGGCCGACTGGTTGTAGAGGCCGCGGATGAAGGTGAAGTCTTCGGTCAAAGGCTGCAGCGGCGCCAGGCCGGGGCCGAGCTCCATCGACGCCCCTTCCCCCTTCGCCCACCAGTGGTCGGGCTCGACGCCGTTTGAGAAGTAGACCAGGCCGAAGCGAGTCGGGGGCTCGTTCGCCGCCGTGGTGGCGGCAGTGAGCGACTCCATCCAGGGCAGCGCCAGCGCAACTCCGGTCCCGCGAAGAAACTGTCTGCGGTCCATAGGCTCTATTCTCCCTCAGCCAACTCGGCGGGCTCCGCGTCGTCGAAACCGCGGCGGTAGCGGAATTGACGGCTCGTTGCGATCATCGTGGCCATCTCCTCGAACGTCGCGTCCCAACCCTTGGCGGTCATGCGATCGATCAGAGGTTGATCGGACGCTATGAGTATACGCCCAAAAGCGTATCCCAGCAGCTTTTCGGCCATGTTTTTGAGGACCTGTTCGCGCTGCGAGTCGATGTAGTCGAGTATACCCTCGACGCCGGCGATCGTTGTTCCGCCCATCAGGACGCCTGAATCCTCGATTGCTTGCCCGGCGGAGTAGGTCTCGCGCCAGCGGCCCACTGAGTCGTAGTGCTCGAGCGAAAAACCCAGTGGGTCGATGCGCGTATGGCAGCTTACACAGGAGGCGTTGCGGCGGTGAGATTCCAGCTGCTCGCGGACCGTCATATCGCCGAACCGTTCCTCGTCGGCGGGGATCGATCCGGCGTCCGGCGGCGGCGGCGGCGTGGGAGTCCCGAGAACGCGGCGAAGGATCCAGTCCCCGCGCTTGACCGGGCTGGTGCGCAGGGGAGCGGACGTTGCCGTGAGCACCGCGCCTAAACGCATCAGGCCGCCGCGCTGGAAGGCCGCCGCCCCTTCGACCATTTCGACCTCGCGCTCGGCGTCGACCTCTACCTCGACTCGGTAGTGCTTGGCCAGAGCCTTGTTCAAGAAGGTGTAGTCGGCTCGGAAGATCTCGCCGATCGGACGCTGCTTTCTGATCACGTGTTCAAAGAACGAAACCGCCTCGTCGTACATCGCGGACTTGACTTGGTCGGTGAACTCAGGGAAGCGCTTGGCATCGACCCCGCTGTGCTGATCGAAGCGGTAGAAGCCCAGCCATTGACCAAAGAATTCGATCGCGAACCGGCGGGTCTTGGGGTCGGCAATCATTCGCCGAACTTGGCTTGCCAGCTTGTCGGTGTCGGCGAGTTCGCCGCGCTCGGCGGCCAATTGGAGCTGCGCGTCCGGAACCGACGCCCACAGGAAGTAGCTGAGCCGGCTAGCGACTTCCCAGTCCGACAGTTGTGACGGTTTGCGCTGTTGGCCGGGCTCCTCGAGCCGGTAGAGGAACTCGGGCGCGACCAAAACTTGGGAGATCATGACGCGGATGGCGGAGCGATGATCGAGCGAGCTTTCTTCGCGGACGACCGTGTAGAGCCTGCGGAGTTTGTCCTGTTCCTGCCGCGTCAGCGGGCGCCGCCATGCCCGCTTGGCCAGGTCGATGACGTCTTCGACATGCCGGGGCTGGGCTCCGAGCTGAGCGCTTTCGACTTGGTTGTATTCGTGATGGAGCGCCTCGATGTACTGCCGCGGCTCGGCCGGAATCCGAGCGATTTCTTCCGGTCCCAGTTCGGCAATGCTCTTTTCGAGACCGAGCGTGTACTTGCCGGCGGTGAAGTGCAGGAACTCGTCGTGATAGTCGAACGAGGCCATCAAGTCGAACCAAGCTTGATCGAGCCGCCGCCGCGCGTCGTCATCGAGCATCTTGTCGACGAGGAAGGCGTCTTGGCGGTAGTACTTGATGCGGTAGTGGAACAGGTCGCGTTCGGGCTCGTTGTAGGTGTTGTCGAACGGCGCCGGAATGGCGTCACGGTCTGACGGAGTGGGCTCGCCGTGGGAGGTCTGCGGCAGATTGGCCGCGTAGTCGAGAACGTCGGCCTTCCATTGCTTGAAGCCGTCGCTTTCCGGGCTTGCCAGTAAGCCCCAGGTGGGCCGGCCGACCGAGCCTTCTTCTTTGTCGGAGATCACGATTCGCAGTACGGAGTCATCGTGTCCGCCGAGCGCCGATTCGACAGTCGCTGCAAATAGAAGCCCGCGTTCCCCCTCCGCCGCCGGGATGTGCAGGTGGAGCATCGTCTCGCCGGTGGTAGCGAAGTCTCCCGGCCCAAGCTCGACGCCCTCGACCGAGCGGCCGAACCCAAGCTGCTGAGTCATTTCCAGCGGCAGCGCTTCCCGCAGCGGTTGGACCTCGCGGCGTCCGCGGTCCTTTGTGATGACTTGAACCGTCGCATCTCGCCACACGACGACAGCCGGTTGCTGCGCCGAGGGGTTTACCGGCGACACGGACAGGTACAGATCGCCGGGCCCCTGGCCGCGGTCGTTCAATGTGAACTTGAGGTCCTGTCGTGTCTTAGGGGCGAGAGCCTCAGCGGTGATGACCAGCGCGCGTTCGTCTCCAGCGCCGCCGGCGGCCAAAGCTCCCGCGGCAAAGAGCCAACGCGGCCAGTTGATCACGAATTCCTGGATCTTGGCGCACTCCGAGCGGACGGCGTCTTCGTTCCCGTCAAGAGGCGGCTTCAGCGCTTGCCAGCGCGAAACGACCTCCGAAGTCGGGTAGCTGGCCTGCTCTTGGTTGACAACGGACCAGATGTGCTCCAAGAACCGGGGGCTCAGCTTCTCACGCCGTGCGAGCTCCTCGAACGTGAGCTCGCCCTGGCGGTGTTTGTAGAGCCAGGCGGCGTAGAACGCGCGACCGTACTTTTCAAGCCCAAAGGCCCGACCGCCTTCGGCCGCCACGGCCCGGAAACCGTACTCGCGATAGAGGTTGTGAATGCGATGGATAGCCGATAGCTCGAATCCACTCTGACCCGGGTCGGGGCCGAACTGTAGAGGGCCCGCGCCGATCACTGCATGGTCGGCCACCAGTTTGGCGACTTCGAGGTAGCTCTCGAGGTTGGCATCGGCCATGAACTGGACATCGCCGAAGTTCGCAAACCCTTCGCCGCCCACGGCATCGCCGGCGAAGTGGCGCTCGAGATCGAGGTCGACTCCGGTCAGGTCACGAATCGTGTAGGCGTATTCGGCGCTAGTGAGCCGCCTGAGCGTGACGCGGCCCGGGTCTCCGTCGTGCTTGTCTACGTAGGCGCGAAGCGAGGCGCGAATCCACTCGGCGGCTTGGATGCGGTCGGCCGGGTTCGGCCCGGGGATGCCCGAGGGTGGCATGCGGCCTTCTTCGAGGACAGTCGCCACCTTCTTCCACTGCCTGAAGCTGTCACTGATCGAAGCTTCCGAGGTTAGTTTCTGTAGGTTGATCCCGGCGGTTGCGGAGGCGTCGCCGTGGCACTGGACGCAGTACTGCCGGAACGTCGCGTGGGGTCCGTTGGTCGGTTCCTCAGCTGCCTGAGTAGCTGCCGGCCACGCCGCTAGGCCGAGAACGAACCCCAGCCAGGAAATCTTGACAACGTTATTAACCACGACTGGGATTCATTGTAAGTGTTTAGCCCAAAGTTCGTCTGATCCAGCGGGCCGCGATCCCGGAGCCGCGACCGGAAGGGCTGGTGAAAACATGTCGGCACGCAACCATGTGGCGCACGGCTTTGCCGTGCCCTGGAGTTTCTACATTTTCGAGGGAAGTAGACGACCCCCTGGGGCTCAGCGCCGCTGGCAAGCGCCGCGGATTTACCCACATGGCGGCGAAAACCGGCAAGAAACGGTGTTTTCTCGTGGCGCCGGGAGAGGGGTGGGTCCCAATTCTAGGTTAAGGCATGGGCGCTAGGGTTGCAGGTGGCCGGCGGCCCTAAGTGATTGAAATGACTTGAAAAAACTGGTTGAAAGATCGTGTGACGGGGTGCGGAGCCGGCGGGCGTGACGTTGCACTTTTGGACCAGACCCAAACGGTCGACTGCGGAGCCGCGACCGTTAGGGAGTGTGAATAAATGTCGACGACTCCGGGAGAGCGGGCTGAGGCCCCTTCAGGGGCCTCGAACGCCTCGTTCACCGGCTTGAACATTTTGAACACCGCGCGATTCACGGCCCCTTGGGGAGCGATCAACGCCGCTGTGCCTAGTTCTGTGACCGTCTGATACTTGGTCGAATTCCCATGGTAGAGTCGAGGACGGGCGCGGTGGCTTTAGCCGGAGGGAGTAGCCGTTGCTGGCTGCTTTCGCTTGCGCCAGTGCCTCAGTCTCCGCCTTGACTCCGTTTCCCGTCCCCGCTCATCGAACCGGACGTGCGGATTTCCCGCATCCGGCTCTCCGGCCGACTTCACCTCATCGCTGTCGCAGATGGCGGCCCCAGTTGCACCTGGCGCAGACGCAAAACGCCCCTCGCGCCAAATACAACCACGCCGGAAAACCGGCGCGTACCTCGCGATTGTACTTTGTGCCGCCTCCGCAAGAATCCTCGCACTCGCTCGTAGACAAAGTTGTCCACGGCGCGATAGGCCGGCATGCGCGTCCCGTAAGAAAAGTAGTTTGTCCAGCCCCGCAACGTGCGGTTCAGCCGGTCGCGCACCTCTTCCCAGGGGTCCACATTGCTCGGCCACAGCTGCTCACGCACTTTCTGCTTAAGCCGCTTGACGCTCTTCTTAGACGGACTCGCCCCCAGATACCAATGGCCGTCCTTACGAAATCGATGCGGGCCGAACGTATATCCGAGAAAGTCAAAGCTCTCGGTCTTGGCATGAACTAACTTCGTCTTCACCGGGTTCAGGGCAAGCCCGATCCGCGTCATCACTTGCTCCGTCCACTTCATCGCCTCGGCCGCGCAACCGCGGCTAAGGATGACAAAGTCGTCGGCATAGTTGACCACCACGGCTCGTAACTCGCTTCCCTTCCCTTGTTGCCGCCAATACTTCAAATAACGGTTCATATACAGATTAGCTAACAAAGGACTCACAACTCCGCCTTGTGGCGTGCCGCATTTCGTCCTCTTGCCACCCGTCATCCGTCGTTTCCCGTCATCATCCCGCTCTTCCACTGGGGCCCCAAGCCACATCTTCACGAGCTTAAGGACCCAGCGGTCTGAAATACGCCGCGCCACGCATTGCATCAGCTCGGCGTGCGGAATCGTATCGAAGTACTTGGACAAATCGGCGTCGACTACATCGGCGTAGCCTTGACACAACAGCTGGTGAACTCTCTGGATCGCGTCCTGCGCGCTCCGTTTCGGCCGGTAACCATAGGCTTCCGGATCGAAGTCCGCTTCGAAGATCGGCTCCACAACCAGCTTGGCGGCGGTTTGCGCGACACGGTCCCGAATGGTCGGAATCCCGAGCGGACGCTCGCCGCCGTCTTGCTTCGAGATCATTGCTCGCCGCACGGGCTGTGGCCGATACGTCTTCATACGAAGTTCTTCTTGCAGTCCTCGTAACCACTCCTCTCGGCCCGCCGACTCGATTTGTTCGAAAGTTTCACCATCCACTCCCGGCTTACCCTTATTAGCTTTCGCCAACCGGTAAGCATGGGCGAGAATGTCGTCGCGCCAAATCTTATCATAGAGCTGATAGAAGCGAAACGTAGGTTCCTGCTTCGCTTTGAGATAGAGCTTGCGCTGGAGCTTCCGGATCTTATCAGGCGTTGCCAGACTCATAGCCAATCACCTCGTCCTCTTACTCGTTAACAAGCATGCCGGAAGGCAGGGCCCCTCGCTCCACGGACATTACTCCGCTTCCTCACTACTATGGCCCTGTCCGACTCCCCATCCAGGCCGCCGTCCTTATAGACGACGTTAGAGTTGCGAACTCCACCCGCCGGGGCCTCCCGCCTTTGACTACGAACTCCCTTTACCGTCATGCCGCGCCTACTACCCCGGCGAACCAAACCGGTGCAGGCGTCGGTCGCTTCCCGGTTTGCGCGGCCTTCCCCACTTCAGCGTCGGGTCGGCGTCCGCGATTTCACTTTCGAGGCCTGCTCGGGCATACTGCGCGTTACGGCCTAACGGCTTGCTCGCCCGGCCAAGCCGGACTTTGTCACGAGGCTTCGGCTCGACCGTTACCGGCCTTCGCCACTCGTCAGCTTCGATGTCGACCGACATCTTCATCGGCGGGGCCTTTCACCCCACAGGGTGTTCGCGCCAGTTCGGCGCACGCTGAAGCCATGGGCTAGATTATTCAGTTGCAAGCATGTGCTGCAAACTCGTCTCGTAGTCGCCAGCTCAACTATTGGTCGTATCAGCGGTCTCTGACGAAAATGCAGAAACTCCAGCGCACGGCTTTGCCGTGCGGCACATGAGAGGCATCGACATTTTTTCACACCCCCTGAGGGAGCGGTTGTCGCGGCCGTGGGCAACCGCTTGCTGACGCGCGCGGCTCCGGGCGCCGCGTCCGCGGCCTCGGTACACTATCTGCCGAGGTCGCCGTGTCACTACTTCGTCGTTCGAGAAGCTACTTTGTCGCTGTCTTCGTTCTTGTCTTGGTGTTTCTTGCGAACGCCCAACGCGGCGGAACCGAAGACTATATGTCGGCGGAGCTGCGAGAGAAAGTCGAAGCCCTCAAGGCCGACGTTCGCCGCGAACCGACATCGGCCGAGACCATCACCGCGCGCAACGAGGTCTTCTGGCCCTGGCTGAACGCTTATTCGCTCACCGGCGGGCCGACGCCGCCGCACGGACCGTCGGTTTCGAGCTGGGTCTTCCAAACGAGCTTTGAAAACGAGCGCGCGAGGGGATCGCTGGAGGACTTTGAGCGACTGCTTGAAGCCGAGAAAGACACCCACCGTTCCGCGCTTTTCCCTGACGATAGTCTCGCCCGCCAACTCGACGACCTCATTTACGAGCTGACTGTCAAAGATGAGCAACCGACCGCGCTCGGCCGGCTGGAGCTCAGCACAACCGGCCCCTTCCCGGTCGGCTCTTGGCAAACCATTGAGCAGACTTACGACGTTGGCGACGCGCCTATGGAGAAGGGAGCAACGCTGGTCGTGGCCAAGCAGCTCGCGTGGGACGGCGGCGTTCTGCAAATCAAAGACTCTTCGGCCGACAACTACGTTTCGATTCGCTCATCGAGCTCGAGCGTCGGCTTCGAGCGTACTCATGTCGAGATGGGGGGTCTGCAAGGTGGCCGCGATTCCGCCGCGCCGATACCGGCTTACCGCATTGTCGAAGGCTCGCTGCGCAAGGGCGATTCGGTCACGTTTACTTATGGCGATCGATCTGGAGGCGGCAAAGGGTGGCAACTCCAGTCGATGGGCAACGACGACGTTCTGCTGCCTATCTTCGTTGACCTCGACGGCAGCCGGCGTCCGCTCGCGCTGAACTGGCCGGCCTTCCGCGTTGTCGGGGCCGAGGTCGCGGCGGTGAAAGGCTTTGCTCCCTCGGTCGTCGAGCCGGGGGAGGAGTTCAAGCTATCCGTTCGCAGCGAAGATCGGCTGTATAACCGCGCAACCGGTTCCATCCCGGCGTACGAAGTGTCGCTGAATGGCCGCGCTTTCCGGACGCTTGCGGCGGGGTCTGATGCCGTTAACGTGCTTGAGGGCCTTTCCATTCCTGACGAAGGGGTTTACCGTTTCGAGTTCCGCTCGCCCGATGGCAAGGTCACGGGCTCGTCGAACCCCATCTGGGTCCGCCGCGATCCGCCGCACCGCATCTATTGGGGCGAAACCCACACCCACACCGGTATGGCTGAGGGCCAGGGAACTGTCGAGGGCTCCTACCGCTACGCCCGCGAGGATGCGCGACTCGACTTTCTAGGCCTCTCCGAGCACGACAAGTACATGGACGACGGCGAGTGGCGAGACATGCAGAACGCCGTTCGCAAATACAGCAAGGCCGGCGAATTCGTCGCCTTCCTCTCGTACGAGTGGACCGTCCGGCGTCCGCTGGGCGGGCACCACAACGTCTTCTTCCGGACGCCGGATCGCGAGCGCGTTCCGATCCAAGGCCAGCCGTACTTATCGCGGCTCTATCAGGGTCTGCGCGAGCGTTACGACACGAAGGATGTGCTGATCATTCCGCACGCGCACAACGCCGGCGACTGGCGACGCAGTGACCCCGACATGGAGCGCCTGGTTGAGATCATGTCGATGCACGGAACCTTTGAGTGGTTTGGCAACTACTACCTCAAGCGCGGCCATCAGATCGGGTTTATCGCCGCATCGGATGATCACCGCAGCCGGCCCGGCTACAGTGGAACGCTGCGGGCGGCCGCTTTAGCTCAATTCGGCGGACTCGCCGCGGTGCTGTCTCCCGCCAAGACCGCCGACGACATCTTTGACAACCTCAGGGCCCGGCGGACCTACGCGACAACCGCGGCCGAGCGCATCATCATGGACCTCGAGCTCAACGGAGCGTCGATGGGCCAACGCATCCCCTTCTCCGACAGACGCCGCTTGCGCGCCCGCGTGATGGGCACGGCGCCGATCGTCGAGGCGTCGGTCATAAAGAATGGCGACGTCGTCTTCACCCATCGCCCGGCGCGGGCGAGCTTGAACCGTGACGCCAAGGTCCAACTTGCGTTCGAGTCGTCCTCGGAGCCCCTCTTCCGCGACAACCCACGCCCGTATCGCCGCTGGAAGGGAACGGTCGAGGTTCGCGGCGCGACGCTTGAAGGTATGCGGACGCTCAATTTCGACAATCGCTACATCGAGCTCGCAAGACGAGATCCCAGCAATCCGAATCGGGTGACGTTCTATACCGAGACGCGCGGGCGCGTGGACTCGATGCTACTTGAGCTTAGCGGGGCGTCGCCTTCGACCGAAATCGTGGTCGAGTTGGAGGAGACGGTTTGGAGTGAACCCCAAGCGTGAGACAGTCGAAATCGGGACAGGTTACGATTCACCGCAAAACGCTTGCCTTCTTCGCTGTATCGTCGCACGCTGGTCCTAGCCGGGGAAGCGGAAGCGGGCTCTGCTGGAGAGCAACCCGCCAAGGAATACCCGGCCGCAAACTCATCAAGACGATGAGCGCCGGGGGCGGCCGCCAAGGTCGCTCCCGGCTTCTCCAACGCCGGCGATGTCGCCCTGCCCGCCCAGGGCCCATCGGATTGATAGATTTGCCTATGCCTCTCAAAACTCATACTTCGGATTCCTCGCTGCTGTTGCCGCCGGCCGCGCCAGCGCTTCAAACTCCGCCGGCGGACGATATCCCAACGCCGAATGCAGCCGGCGTTGGTTGTAGATCTCATCAATGAACTCGCCGATCGATGCGCGCGCCTCGTCAAGCGTGCGATAACGCTGCAACCAAACCTCCTCCGCCTTCAACGTCTTCATGAAACTCTCCGCCCGCGCGTTGTCGTAGGGGTTGCCGCGGCGGCTCATCGAGATGATCGCGCCGTGCTGCTCCAGCAGCTCGACATAGGCGCTCGAAGCGTACTGTACGCCTTGGTCGGAATGATGCATCCACCCCGCGGCAGGGCGTCTGAGCTCGAGCGCATCGCGCAACGCCCCTACAGCCAGCTCAGCTTTGAGCGTCGTCCCCAGCCGCCAGCCGACCACGCGTCGCGAGTAGGCGTCCAACACCACGGCGAGGTAGACGAACGCCTCGCGCAAGCGAATGTAGGTGATATCGGATTGCCACAACTGATCGACGCCGTCCACATTCAGGTGCGCCGCTAGATTCGGATAAACAGGTAAGAAGTGGTTCGAATCCGTTGTTAGCACGAAGCGCCGCTTGAGTACCGCCAGCAAGTTGTCCTTACGCATCATCCGCAGGACCTTTTTGTGATTGACGAGGAAGCCTTGGCGGCGCAGCTCGGCCGTCACGCGGCGGTAGCCGTAACGACGATTCTCGAGCGAAATCCGCTGCATGCGGTCACGCAATTCCATGTCGCACTCGGCGGGCGACGACACGGCGAGCCGGCGATAGAACCCGGCGCGATTCACGCGTCCGAGCTCGCAGGCGTGTTCGACGCTGAGCGAGCCTTTGGCGCTGATCTGCTCGACGATGGAGTAGATCCGCTCGCGCCACCGGCGTCGTTGGTCGGGGCTGCGAGGTTCAAGGCGCGAAAGGCTTGTCCGAAAAAATCAAGCTCTGCGGCTTGTTTGCCGAGCAGTCGTTCGAGCTCTGCGATGCGTTCGTCGCGCGGATCGCGAGGGATCTTGGGCGGCGCCGAGCGGCCGGGTTTCGGCCGGCCTCGCCGCCGGCTCAAGCCGTTGACGCCTTCCTGGCGATAGGCGTCCCGCCAGCGGTACAGCAGGCTGCGCTTGACGTCCAACTCGCGGCTTAGCGCTGTGCCGCTCTGGCCGGCTAGGAGCCGCCTGGCGGCGGCTTCCTTGAACTCCACCGTGAACTCCCGCGGCTTGCGCGGCTTGAGACTTTCCATCCTGGACTCCTTTCCATTCGCTGAAATTCGTCCCAAATTTCAATGTCTCATTTTTAGGGTTCACTCCAGTTGAATATGGAAAGGCGCCGCCCAGGATTCGCGGCTACGAGACGATCCCGGCGCAAACGGTTCGGCTGGCGTTCTCGGATCTCGACGAGGGATTGTTGGTCCGGCCGGTCCCGGTGGGCGCTGACATGGACACGGTGTCGATTCAGCTGATCAACGATGATCAGCCGATGGACTACGATTTTGAGTTTGTCGACACGGGCGAGGCGCGGCATGGCGACTACTACTACGTGCGGGTGGAGCAGCTGAACGGCGCGCGGGCCTGGTCGTCGCCGATTTGGGTCGGGGGCGAGGAGCCGCGCTGAGCAGCGAATAAAGAATCCCGCGGCTTGCTCCGATACGTTAATAGCGCGGTCCCGGAGCCGCGACCGTGAGGGAGCGGTTTTCGCGGCTTCGATCAACCGCTTGCTTACGCGCGCGGCTCCGAGGCCTAGTACTACGGATGGGCCCCCTAGGAGTTTATGCCCCTTTTCTCTCACTGCCGGACGGGCCTAGCATCGAGGCAGAACCCGATTAGCACGTTGGAGTGAACCCTAAAAATGAGACATTGAAATTTGGGACGAATTTCAGCGAATGGAAAGGAGTCCAGGATGGAAAGTCTCAAGCCGCGCAAGCCGCGGGAGTTCACGGTGGAGTTCAAGGAAGCCGCCGCCAGGCGGCTCCTAGCCGGCCAGAGCGGCACAGCGCTAAGCCGCGAGTTGGACGTCAAGCGCAGCCTGCTGTACCGCTGGCGGGACGCCTATCGCCAGGAAGGCGTCAACGGCTTGAGCCGGCGGCGAGGCCGGCCGAAACCCGGCCGCTCGGCGCCGCCCAAGATCCCTCGCGATCCGCGCGACGAACGCATCGCAGAGCTCGAACGACTGCTCGGCAAACAAGCCGCAGAGCTCGATTTTTTCGGACAAGCCTTTCGCGCCTTGAACCTCGCAGCCCCGACCAACGACGCCGGTGGCGCGAGCGGATCTACTCCATCGTCGAGCAGATCAGCGCCAAAGGCTCGCTCAGCGTCGAACACGCCTGCGAGCTCGGACGCGTGAATCGCGCCGGGTTCTATCGCCGGCTCGCCGTGTCGTCGCCCGCCGAGTGCGACATGGAATTGCGTGACCGCATGCAGCGGATTTCGCTCGAGAATCGTCGTTACGGCTACCGCCGCGTGACGGCCGAGCTGCGCCGCCAAGGCTTCCTCGTCAATCACAAAAAGGTCCTGCGGATGATGCGTAAGGACAACTTGCTGGCGGTACTCAAGCGGCGCTTCGTGCTAACAACGGATTCGAACCACTTCTTACCTGTTTATCCGAATCTAGCGGCGCACCTGAATGTGGACGGCGTCGATCAGTTGTGGCAATCCGATATCACCTACATTCGCTTGCGCGAGGCGTTCGTCTACCTCGCCGTGGTGTTGGACGCCTACTCGCGACGCGTGGTCGGCTGGCGGCTGGGGACGACGCTCAAAGCTGAGCTGGCTGTAGGGGCGTTGCGCGATGCGCTCGAGCTCAGACGCCCTGCCGCGGGGTGGATGCATCATTCCGACCAAGGCGTACAGTACGCTTCGAGCGCCTAT
The DNA here is from genome assembly GCA_965247515.1 of Bryobacterales bacterium. Lineage (GTDB taxonomy): Bacteria > Acidobacteriota > Terriglobia > Bryobacterales > UBA6623. The sequence goes on from OZ252029.1 coordinate 7,390,854, forward strand.
GTCGAGCTGCTGGAGCAGCACGGCGCGATCATCTCGATGAGCCGCCGCGGCAACCCCTACGACAACGCGCGGGCGGAGAGTTTCATGAAGACGTTGAAGGCGGAGGAGGTTTGGTTGCAGCGTTATCGCACGCTTGACGAGGCGCGCGCATCGATCGGCGAGTTCATTGATGAGATCTACAACCAACGCCGGCTGCATTCGGCGTTGGGATATCGTCCGCCGGCGGAGTTTGAAGCGCTGGCGCGGCCGGCGGCAACAGCAGCGAGGAATCCGAAGTATGAGTTTTGAGAGGCATAGGCAAATCTATCAATCCGATGGGCCCTGGGCGGGCAGGGAGACATCGCCGGCGTTGGAGAAGCCGGGAGCGACCTTGGCGGGTTGCTCTCCAGCAGAGCCCGCTTCCGCTTCCCCGGCTAGGACCAGCGTGCGACGATACAGCGAAGAAGGCAAGCGTTTTGCGGTGAATCGTAACCTGTCCCGATTTCGACTGTCTCACGCTTGGGGTTCACTCCACGTTGTGAAAGGAAAGGTGACTCTAGCGAAGGCGGCGCTCGTCGGCGTGATGCTGATGATCTGTGCCATCGGGCTCGAAATGGTGGCGCGGCTGGTGATGTTGGCCGATCGAGACACGCCGTTCCAGGTGTCGGAATACCCGCTTTACGAGTTCGACGAGGACGTTGGATACCGCTACCGGCCGAACACCATCACTAAGAACGCCCAACTAGACGCCGTTGATGAGCCAGCGATCTCGTTCAACATTCAGATCAACAACCACGGCCACATTTCCCACGACGACGACCAGTTCGACAAGCCCGTTGGCGAGTTTCGAGTCGTGGTTCTTGGCGATTCGTTTACTGGCGCGTTGACCAACGACACGGCCTGGCCTGATTTCCTCGAGCAGAAGCTAAACGCCGACGAACCGCTGAAGGCCGCCGTCGGGGCGGAAACGATTCGAACCGTCAACCTGGGAATGGACGGCACCGGCGTGGCTCAGTGGCCCGCCGTTTATCGTCATCAGGCCGTGAAGTACGACCCTGACCTGGTGCTGGTCAACTTCATCACGCACGACCTGACGCGGCGTTTCATCTGGCGAACGCCCGTGGAGCTAAGGGGCGGACTTACGGGCTTCCTGGCATGCTCGTCTTTGCCGGCGACGATCGAGAACACCGACTGTATGTATTTGAATATGGCTGCGGTGGATCCAGCCGACGACGGTCGTCTCTCCGCCGCCGCCGAAGCGCGACGAGACCTCACCTACCGTCAGGTGAAGCGCGCACCGTGGGGCTCGATGTATCCGCACCTGCTCTCGGCGGGTCTCCGGCGATGGGGTCTAGCCCGCCGCTTCGGAACGGTGTCGATGCGTTATCCGCCCGAAGAGGGCTCCGAGGCTAGCGCGGCGGCATTGCGCGAGATCGTTCAGGCGCACCCCGAAACGCTGATCTTCCACATTCCCCATCACGGCGAATGTGTAGCCGGCGAGCTGCCGGAAGAGTTTCGCGAATTCGCCAAGCAAGACACAGGCGCGCCGATTCAGGCCCTGCTTGATGACTTCGTCGGCGACAAGCGCGGCGATCCGGAAGCGCTCGCGGGGCTTTATAACTTGCCTCACGACGGGCATTTCAACCAGGCCGGCGCCGAGCGTTACGCCGGAGTCGTCTACAAGCGAGTGCGCGACCATCTGTTAGGAACGTACTCCAAGCTGACTGAATCGGAACCGTTGGCCCATCTCGAAACACGCTAGGGCAGCGGCTAGGGCCGGCGCCGTCGTCGTCCGCTACGCTAGAGGACGCTCTTGCTCAAGCGCCTTCAGCCTCACCTGCCGGCAGCCGCCGCTATCGCCGGCTTTTCCGTCGTGATGGCCGCGTTGTGCGTCCCCGTTTACACGCAATTGAACGGGACTTACGACGAGGGCGCCCACGCCGCGGGCGGGATCGGCGTCGTCCAAACCGGCGACTACACAGTCGACCTGCAGCACCCTCCCCTGGCCCGTCTGCCGGCGGGCCTGCTGTTGACCTTAGGCGGTGTCGAATCCCGAATTGTGCCGCCAATTCCAGGCGCGGAGAGCGAGCGACTCTCGAGGCTCGCCGCGATGGCTTTCGGCGGGCGCGAGAACTACTGGCGAAACCTCACGCTCGCGAGGGTCGGCACGCTGGCGTTCGTGCCGCTGCTCATCGGCTACGTCTGGAAATGGGCCCACGAGATCGGCGGCCGGCCGGCCGCGTTCGCGAGCTGCGCCCTGGTGACATTCTCACCGAACTTGCTGGCCCACGCTTCACTGACGACGGTCGACTTCGCCTGTGCCGCGGCGATTGTGCCCGCTGCCTACCACGGCTCCAAGTGGACCAGTACATGGTCCTGGCCGGACGGCCTGCGCGCGGCTGTCTTCGTTGCCGCGGCCGTGATGACCAAGTACTCCGCTATCCCCTACGTTGGGGCAACCCTGCTGATCTATGCGATCGTTTCGGTGGTTTCCAAGCGCCGCGGGCCCGCGGTCTCGCAGCTCCTGGCGCTGGCGGCGGTTGGGTTGATGGTTTGCTGGGCCGTCTTTGGCTTTGAGACCGGCAAGCTGGTGAAGGCCGAGAATCGCCCCCACAAGCCGATAGACCAAGCCGTCGGCCCGTCCGGCGCCGCGCATGACTTCGCCTATTGGGCGGCCGAGAACATACCGGCGCCGCTCGTGCCGATGGTCCGCGGAGTGCGCGCCGTAACCAAGCATGCCGCGGCGGGCCACCGGTCGTTTCTACTGGGACAGCGCTCGGACGGCGGCTGGCCGCACTACTTCCCCATCGCGATTCTCACGAAGACGACTCTACCGTTCCTCGTCTTGATCGGCCTGGGGGCGTGGTTGCGTCGCCGCGACGCCCAAATGTTAGCCATTGCGGCGCCTGTCGCGGCCATCTTGACGATCGCCATCCTGAGCCCGATGAACATAGGTCTCCGCCATGTCCTGCCTGCGTTTCCGTTCCTGGCTTTGATCGCCGGCGGCGCAATCGTGAGGGGCAAGCGGGTCTTGCCGTTGGTTGCGGTGCTGACCATCTGGCACGCCGGCGAAACGATCGCCGCGTCGCCGGACTATATTCCCTACTTCAACCAGACCGTCAGGGGCCATGAAAGCGAGATTCTCTCCGATAGCAACCTGGATTGGGGGCAAGACCTGCAGCGGCTGTCGCTGTTCATGGCCGAGCGAGAAATCGACGAGATATGGCTGAACTATTTCGGTAGCGCCGACCCAGCCGTATTCGGCATCAAAGCGAACGAGTTCGACCACGAGAACCTGCCAACCGGGTGGGTGGCAGCGAGCGTCACTTCGCTTCAAGGCGTCTACCAGCCGGAGCTGAGCTGGCTATCGAGTCGCGAGCCGATCGCCACGGTAGGCAAATCAATTCAGGTGTTCTTCGTGTCCGAGGGCGGGATTCCGACGCAATGAAAGATGTGATAGATTGACGAAGACGGTGAGGTGCGAGAGCGGTTGAATCGGGCGGTCTCGAAAACCGTTGAGCCTTTGCGGGCTCCGTGGGTTCGAATCCCACCCTCACCGCCATTGTCATTGTTTCTTCTTTCCTTGCAATAACTTACGACAAGCCGTATTATCTTGGTGTCGGTTATCTGGCTGAACTAGACACCAAGGCTTCCCAAGATGCGGCGTCGCAAGCAAGTCCGGATCATCAAGAAAGTTCGCAACGAGAGCGGCTCGTGGGGATTCATATCGCTCAAGAAGGTCGGCGAGCGCTACGTCTGGGACAAGCGTCCTGGAAGCTATTTCCTCGAATGGTGGGAAGGACCCAAGCGCAAGCGCCAATCCGTAGGCACGACCCCTAGTGAGGCACTCGAGGCCAAGCGTCGGAAGCGGCACGAATTAATCGGTCAGCAGGTCGACAGCGGTGCCGCAGCCCCTGCGCAGCGGGATGAAGAGCTTGAGTTCGTCACGATCGCGGCAGGTCGCGAGATGTTCCTTGACCACATCCGGGTTCACTCTCCAGACAAGCCTCGCACACTGAAGCGCTACGAGATCGTATTGCAGCACTTCGCCAGGCTTCTGGCTAATAAGACCTACATTCAGGCTATCTCACGGGCGGACATTGACGAATTTAAGTCGAGGCGCAGTCTCCAGAATGGGCAGCAGCATCGGCATCGACGCATCGCGCCGAGAACGATCAACTATGAAGTCAGCGTGCTGCGGACGTTCTTCTACTTCTTGATCAACGAGCGGAACGTCCAGATGGAGAATCCGTGCGCTCGCTTCAAGCCGCTTCGCGACCCGAAGCAGATGGCGGGCCGTCGCCCCCCGGTCTACTCCAAGGACGAGCTGGACAAGTTGATGTCAGAAGCGGATCAGGTCGACCAAGCGATCTTCAAGACGCTCTTGCTGACCGGCATGCGCGAGCTCGAGCTTTGCAATGTGGCCTGGGAAGACATTTGCTTCACCAAGGACCTCGAATCCATCCAGGTGACTGGAGAAGACAAGGAAGACTTCTCACCCAAGGACTACGAAGAGCGCCTGATCCCAATCCCAGGATCTCTGGCCGAGATCCTCAAGAAAGTTCCACGCCGCCAGCGGTGGGTTTTTCCTAGAAGAGATGGGAATCGAATGACCCATCTACTTCGGCGGCTGAAACGCGTCGCAGATCGAGTCGGAGTAGAGAACGCAACACTGCACAAGTTCCGCCACACCTACGCGACACGACTGCTCGAGAAAGGGTGCGATATCGTGACGGTTCAAAAGCTCATGGGCCACAGCGACATCGACACTACCAGGCAGTACCTCAATCCCGACGACGATCTTAAGCGGAAGGCCGTGTTACGCCTGGTGGAGGACGAGTAGCGTTTGCAGCGCTTGCCAACGCGGCTTCAGGAAGGGCGAAAGCTCTGGCGCTCGAGCCAGGCGACGATATCTTTCCTGCGGAAGCGCACCGAAAACTGAATCTTCACGTAAGGAATAAGGCCCTTGTTGACGTAACCGTAAAGCGTCTTGGCATCAATCTGGGTCCAGGCCTCTACCTGCTTGACTGTGAGCAGATCCCCGGGCGGCCCCTGAGCGGGATCTTCAGAAGAGTCTGATTCAGGCGCTTGCTCGGGTGCAGCGCTTGACGCTGGACGTCGGTGAGACTGCTGCGCCTGCTCGAGCAGATCGACAACTGCACTCGCCACCGCGGTGCTTGGGTATGGAGACAGCGACTTGACGCCCAGGAGCGCTTGCGCTACCGCAGGATCGCCGGCTGCGAGCACGCCCAGGCGCCGCAGCAGATCCAAACGGTCCGCAGCCGCGGATCGTCGAGCTGAATCAAGCGCTTGCCGCGCTGCCTCCGCTCTGGCCTTTGTCAGAGTGGCAATGCGCTCGCACTGCTGCTCAGCGCTCTCGAGCTTGGAGAGCAGCTTCGTCCAATTCGCAGTCAAGCCTTTCAATTCGGCGACGGGGCCTTCGTCGGGCTGTCTCTGCATCTTGGTGATGACGACCAATTCACATTCCTATCCGCCGAAGAGTTGCTTCGGGGGACTACAGATCGTCATGCGCAGCATAGCGGATGAGGGGCTTCGGGGGCGGTCCCCAGGGCTGTGAGATAAATTCCGGCCGTAAGCCTCAGGTACAGGCGCGGTGTTCCGAGGAAGAGCAAGGTCGCAAAGAGAGGCTGAAGGCCTACCGGCACTCGTTTCAGAAGGGCCTGAAGCCCGACCATCGGGTCTGAAGCACGCAATCGCACCGGCCTTCGGACAAGACTCGGGCCGACATCCTGCTTTACCTGGCCGACGGTGGCGGTCATCGACGCCTTAGCTGCCGGCGCCGCCAACCATTCCGAACTCGCTGCGGGGCCTTCTCTTAAACGCTGTTGAAACGTGCACGGGCCTCCATCATCACTCCCTGATGTCAAGGGCGGAGTGAGATTAGACCAGTTCGGCTTGCCTTGTCCGCGTTCCGCTGGACAAGCATCTCCGTGTCAGCGCCGAACGACGGAACCGAGCTTGCTCATGACACGGCCCCGTCGAGGGTGAGGCAACTCCGTCTGACAGAGCTGTCGAGAAGGCGCGGGGAGGCCCGGTGTAGTTACCAGAACCGTGGGGTGTGGGTCCGGGGCGGCTATTCTGGGGCCTACCTATCGCATGAACATGACAAAGGCAGACTTGACCGAGGAAGTGTCGGGCATCGTGGAGGTCACGCGCAGGGAGGCCGAGGCGATCGTGGAAACCATCCTGGCTAGCGTCGTCACCGGACTACGCGACGACGACAAGGTTGAGATCCGAGGCTTTGGGAGCTTCCGTACACGCCAGCGCGCCGGGAGGATCGGACGTAATCCCAAGACGGGCCAGCGGGTCGAGGTCCCGCCCAAGCGAATCGCCTTCTTCAAAGCAGCCAAAGAGCTGCTGGGGTCGATCAACTCCAAGGGGCCCGGCGAGCAGTAGCGCGTCGGTTTCCGACAGACAGGCGTGTCCGAAGTCTTGTGCAGAGGTTTCGATACGGGGCGGTCAGAAGGCGCAAAGAACTTGGGCTAGTCGGCTTGCTGTATCGGACGCCGAGTTCAGCAGTGTGGCCATACGCGCTTGAAGCATGCCGTCGAAGAGCGGGGCGACAGCCTCAAGGTCGACTCTAAACACAATCAGAATCAGGGCTATGGCTGTGATACATCCCGCCACACGAGCGATCTCGTGGACGGCGTCTAATTGCGCAGCTCTTGCCCAGGGTCCCGTCGACCTACCAGGCCTCGCCATCGGCAGCGTCTTGGCTCAGGTCGCCATCGCCGCCCCGATGATGCGCCGAGTCGCCTACCAGGACAAGGGGATTCTTTGAGCGTCTACCGAAGATCGCGTCTTCTCGGCGGAGCTGACTTTGGGATCTTCAACGGTGCGTTTAGCGAAGTCAAACAGCTTAGTGCGCGGGAAATTTGCCAGCGTGAGGCCAGTTGCGCCGTTTTGAGGGCGCGCTGGGCGGTCTAGGTCTGCAAATGAGCGTGATCAAGTTGCCGAAACCTGCGAAAGTCGATCGGGCCGCATGTTTCAGCCCTGTTTTGGCCCCTCTGTCGATCCTTGCGCGCAGGTTCCAGCCTCCAAGCCATCCAAGACGCCTTTTGGTCAGGGAACTCGCGGCCCCGACTGGCCTGTTGCGTGGAGATGAACGCGTTTACACTCCCTTTGTTTTTCAATCAAGTACGCCATGGGAGAGACTCCGCTTCAGGAGGACGGCAAAAAGGAGCTGAACTTGCGCGCAGGGTTGATGCGGGCGCTATTTTGAGGGCCGCAGAGGCCCCAGAGGGCTAGTTTCAAGGTTTTTAACGTGGGTTTCTGGACACCGACGTACTTTCGTATACGTACGTAGTACGCGTACAAAGGCGACCGAACTCCAGGATTCGCGCTCGTATGGGCCCCTCATCGCCCGGGACGAAACCAGCCCTCACCTTCCCGCTGGGCCGTTGCGCTGCCCTCTCCGCCTCTTGATTGGCCATTCAGCGGCGTTTGGAGCGCGTAGGCGAGCTTTACGGGGCAGGGGAGGCCTGCCCCGGGATTCAAGCTCCCTGGTGATCTCTAGAACGTTGGGGGTTACTCCCCCAAATCCCGACTCCCCCCGGTGAACTTGGCGGACCTCAAGGTTGAAACGGATAGCTGCGCCGCAAGCTTCGATGAGGATGTCGTCGTTATGACGATCCTCGAAAAAAGCTCCTTGCTGGAATGGCTCGCGCTAGCCACCCTCGCGATCTGAAAAGGCGGACCGGTGTTACTTCGCGGCTTCCAGCGTTTCGGCGGATCGTCGCGACGCCTTGGAGGCGTTCATTCGGAAAACCGCACGGACAAGCTGCGCCTGTCCACGACACACATTCAACGTTCTTGCCTGAACAGCCAGTCCCAGACGCGATCGGTTTTGTCCGGGCGGTCGGAGCCGTACTGGGTGCTGAGGCCTTTTTCGGGTTCGTCGCCGGTGTAGTTGAAGGCGAGGGTGTTGGAGGCGTACTTGACGCCGGTGACGGTGGCAAATTTGGCGTTGGCTTTGAGTTTCTTGAGTCGTTCGAAGGGGTGTTTGGAGCAGATGTAGTCGACGGTGGGGTCGTCGTTACTGTGGAAGATCCACAGCGGGATGTCCTTGATGCGCGCCGCGTCCTGCCAGGGGTAGAATGCGCCGGCCGAGGGGATGGCGGCGGCGAAGCGGTCGGGGTGCTGGTAGACGGCGGTGAAGGTTCCCATGCCACCCAGGGAGTGGCCCAGACAGTAGACGCGATCGGCGTCGATCTTGTACCGCTTGGCGAGTTGGGTGTCGATGAGTTCGAGGACCTTGTCGAGGTTGCCCGTGGGCGGCTGGACGGCGCGCTGAATCATCCCCCCGCCGAAGCGGCGCATGCCTTCGGGTAGGTCTTCCACATTCACAGCGCCGGGCTCGGGAATGACGGTGAACTCGGCGGTGGGGTCGATCCAGGGGCCGTTAGATTGGGGGACGAGCACGAAGGCGGGGTGCTTGCGACGGAGGGTTTCGTCCGCGAGCCACTCGTTCCAGTTGCACAGATTTTTGATGTTTTGCGTGCCGCGTCCGCCGGCGCCGTGCAGGCTGAGGATGAGGGGGCAGGTTTTGTTTGCGTCAAAGTCGATGGGTTTCATCAGGCGGTACTTGACGCCCTTGAACTCGCCCGGCTCGTAGAGGGTGAGGGTTTCGGCGCAGACGGCGGGCCTGGTGTTTTGGGCAGCGCGGGCTTGGGCCTGGCGATTCTGGTTTTGGCGATTCTGGGCGATGGCGGGGAGGGAGGCGATGAGCAGGATGAGCAGGATGAGCAGGATGAGGATGGTGAGGGTTCGCATGGGTGGGGCCTCCTGTAGAAGTTGGTTGTTGCGACAGAAGATCATATCAGTAGACAGTCATAGTGACGATCGAAGACCACAATGTCACATGGGCGTGGGAGTAGGTTTCTCGTCTGAAGGTCGCAAGTGAGGGGCGGCGCCCGGCGATGGTCCTCGTGTATGTAGGCTTCGAGCGAGCCAATCTTTCCGGGCAGGAGCCCGTCTCGCGTTTTCAGTTCCGATAGAACATCCATCGCTGATGGCCTCCCCGATCAAGTCGGTGAAATTGTACCGCCGAGTAGAAGAGAGCGGGTCAGTACGGCCGAAAGCTAGACCGTATGAGATATTTCACCATTTTTCAGTGGCGGTGCCCCAATCATCCTTGTTTTGAGCCAGTTAGGCCGAGACCCCACTCGACGACTGTGGAGGGCAAAATCGGTCTCCGAGCGACCTCTGAATGCGGTTGGAATCACGCTTCGCCGTTACAGCGGACTTGGAGGTCGATTCGAGCGACTGGACGACTGGACAGATCAATTCATCGATCGAGGCTCAACCTAGCCAGCAGCGGCTCCAGCGCAACGGTTTCCTACCTTCTCTGCCATGTCTCACCTCGTTCCTCCTCTGTTGGGCCGCTCTCGGGGCGTCCCGCACTGCGCCACGGTCTCATTCGGGCTCGGGTAGGGTCACTTCGGCGACACGTCTCCAACCACTCCATGCTTGGTCGATCTTGGCCGCTTCCCGGTTGCCGCCTGTTGTTGTGCGCAGGTGAGTCTGCCCGTGGGGATCGCTCTACGGCCTCTCGTAGACATCAACTATCTTCGGCCGTTCGCCTTCTGTCGAAATGCCTGCTGCGAGCATCAGCTTGGTAATGGCTTCGATCGTCCGTGCATCGGGCTGCACGGTACGATCGGCGTAACCTTCGGCGATGAATAGTGGCGTCCCGCCAGCTTTGTTGGAGCTCTTCCAGATCTGCGGATCGGCTCCACGCTCAGCCAGCAGGTGCGGGACAAGCGGATAGGCGTTATACGCGGCTCCGTGCATAGCCGTATCGCCATTGTTGTCCACGGTATTGATGTCGGCGCCGAGATCGAGCAGCATCTTCACAGCGTCCAGCGCTTCGCTTTCCTCGCCCGCCTCTTCGTCCGGCGATGTCGTGCCGACCCCGGCTGCAGCCATCAGCGGCGTGGTGTTGTTGAAGTTCGGAAGTAGGGGATCGGCGCCCGCTTCGATCAGCGCAATCGCAAGCTCGAAGTGGCCGTTCTGGACGGCGACTAGCAACGGACACATGGCCTTTGCTGTCCTCCGACTGCCCCTGCTCTCCACATGCTGCATCATCGCGTTCACGTCGATGCCCGCCTCGATAAACGCCTGCACGACGTCGGGGCGCCCCTCGCGCACGGCAAAGAAGAACGGCGTAAACCCGGAATCAAGGCGGGCGTTCAGGTCGGCCCCAGCCTCGATCAAAGCGCGCACGACGGCGGCGTGGCCCTCGGCCGCCGCCCACATCAAGGCTGTCTGGTCGAGCCGCTCGCGCTGGTTGGGGTCGGCGCCGTGCGCGAGCAGCGCCTTCACCGTCTCAGCATTCCCGGAGTGTGCAGCCAGCATGAGGACGGTCTCCCCCCCTTTCATTGTGGTGTTGGCGTCGGCGCCAGCCTCCAACAGCAGCTTCACAATTGCGGCGTTGCCATTCCTACAGGCCTCCGCCAGAGCTGACGCGCCGTAGCGGTTCACAGCGCTTACATTGGCGTCCGCTCGTACGAGCACTCCGGCCATCTCCGGATCATCGTGATACGCGGCCCAATGCAGTGCGGTGGTCCCGTCGACCTGCGCGGCGTTGACGTCGACGCCGGTCTGGAGGAGCGTGCGAACGCTAGCCTTGTCGCGTTGCTCAGCGGCGTCGGGGAGCGACGCCGCGACAGCGGAACCCGAGAGACCCAGGCCCAGGAGCACGATTCCAGCGATTTTTCGCCAGTGCATCTATGCGTCTCCTATGCTACGTCGGTCAATTCGAAAAGGTCTTCGACTTTTCCAGTGCTGTCCATGAACGAATCCATATGGATGCCAACGCGATCCAGCAACGTGAGGTGGAGGTTGGCCAGGTTCGTTCCCTTCTCGTACTCAATATGCCGGCCGCCCTTTAAGCCGCTTGCAGCGCCGCCCGCCACAAGGATCGGAAGGTTTTCGTGATCGTGAAGGCTCGGATTCCCCATGCCGCTGCCGTACAGGTAGACCGAGTGATCGAGAAGCGAGCCGTCGCCATCGGGAGTGGCTTTCATTCTCTGGAGGAAGTCTGAAAACAGCGAAACATGGAACGTATTGATATTCGCTATCTTCAATACCTTTTCTGGATCGTTGCCGTGATGACTGGTTGGATGGTGCGGATCCGGGACGCCGATCTCCGGATACGTACGATTGTTGTGCTCGCGCGTGAACTGGAAGCTGACTACACGCGTGATATCCGCCTGAAAGGCCAAAATCTGCAGGTCGTACATGAGCTTGGCATGGTCGGCGAACGATGCAGGGACTCCTACCGGCCGATCGAGGTCGGGCATCTTGTCTTCGCTTACCGCTTGCTCGGCGCGCTCGATTTCACGCTCGACCTGACGAACGCTCTCAAGGTATTGGTCCAAGCGCACGCGATCGGGAGCGCCCACCTGTCCTTTGATCTTGGCGATGCTACCGGTGAACGAGTCCAGCAGGCTTTCGCGATCGCTCAGCGCCGAGCGGCGCTCGGCCGCATTGCCGCCCTCGCCGAACAGGCGCTCGAAGACGACGCGCGGATGCCCCTCGGACGGAAGCGGGGTCGTCGGCGACGACCATGAGAGGCAATTCTGATAGACGCAGGCGTAACCGTTGTTGCACACCCCGGCGAGCGGGGTCACATCCATCGCGAGTTGGAGCGAGGCCAGCTGTGTATCGCGGCCCACCTTCTCAGCCGCGATCTGGTCGACTGTCGTGCCCAGATAATAGTCCGAGCTCTCGGTGTGTTTGGCGACCGCCGCGCTCAGAAACGCCGAGTTGGATGTGTCATGCGTACCCGGATAGGCATTCGGTAACCGCATATTGGTGAGGACGGTCACCTGATCTCTGACCGGCTCCAGCGAGCTGAGGATGGGCGTAAGCTCGTCGAGTCTTCCCTGGCCCGGCGGGGTCCATCGCGAATGATCACACCCCATCGGGACGAACACGAAGCCGAGCCTTGCCACTGGCTTCGCGGGCGTCTTGGCCCACGCCGTGGAGGCAGGAATCATGGCGTCGAGTAGAGGCAGGGCCAGAGCAGCCTGCGCGCTTTTCAGGAGCGTCCGCCTGGGAATCGCCTTCTTCGTTAGAAACGTCATGGTCTCCCTCTCCTATGCTCTTATTCGTTTTCTGCAATCGCACGAGGCGCGGACGATTCATTACGTGCAGTGCTTCGCATTTGAAACGGAATGCTCTTCACAATCCCGAGAATAAGCGAAGAGAACCGGTAGTCGTCCTTCTCGGCGTCTCTCACAATCTTGCGAACGGCCGGCGCGTCGTAGTACTCGACGCCTCGTCCGAGCGCGAACGTCAGAAGTTTTTCCGTCAGCGTTGCGACAAACAACTCCGGACGGGCCAGCAGAGCGTCTTCGAGCCCGTCAGGCCCTCGGAACTCCCCGGCGCCGGGGAGAGTTCCCGATGCATCGACGAGTTCCCCGCCTACCTCCCGGTCGCGCCACTGTCCCACGGCATTGAAGTTCTCAAGCGAGAAGCCCGCCGGATCAATCGTACGATGACAGCTCGCGCACACGGCGTTGCTGCGATGTGCAGCCAGGCGCTCTCGCATTGGCAGGTTGGCCGCCACCGCGCTCTCGTCGAGCGCCGGGACGTTCGGAGGCGGAGGAGAAGGCGGCGCGCCCAAGATATTGCTCAGCACGAACACCCCGCGCTCTACCGGCGATGTCCGGGTCGCATACGAGGTGACCGACAGCACGCTGCCTTGCCGCAAAAGGCCGCCGCGCTCGCTTTCGGGTGCAAGCGTCACGCGGCGAAACCGGCTTCCGTAAACGCCGGGAATTCTGTAGTGCTTCGCCAGGCGTTCATTGAGGAACGTGTAGTCCGACCGAATGAAAGTGAGAACGCTGCGATCCTCGCGCAGCACGCTATCGAAGAAAAGCTCAGTTTCCGTTCGGAAGGCTTGCCGCAGGTTGTCGTCGAAGTCCCTAAAAAGATTGGCGCTTGGAAGGATCGCCTCGATATTGCGCAGCCGCAGCCACTGTCCAGCGAAATTCGTCGTGAGGTTGATCGAGCGGCGATCGGCGAGCATCCTACGCGTCTGCTTCTCGAGCTCCCCCGGTTGCCTCAGCTGGCCCTGAAGGGCCACGTCGAGCAACTCATCGTCCGGGATGCTGCTCCACAGGAAGAACGACAATCGCGACGCCAGATCGAGATCGCTGACCCGGTAGACGCCGCTTGCCGGTGGGCGTTCGGGGTCGCTTTCCACGCGGAACAGAAATCCCGCGTTGGCGAGCACAGCACTCAGTGCCTTGGCGATGCCAGCGTCAAAATCGCCTTCGGCGCGTCCCTCGCGATAGAAGGCCATCGGACCGTCGACCTCCGCTTCCGCGATCGGCCGCCGATAGGCGCGCCGCATCAGCGTCGACAGAATCTCTCTCGCACATTCTTCTTCCTGACTCTTGTCCGGTCCGGTTGGCCGGCAGACAAACAATCGGCGTCGGCTTGGCGTGTCCCCGGGGCCTTTGGGCGCATAGGGTCCGGTCACCAGAACCTGGTCGATGGCGGGCGCCGTACGCGGATATCGATTGTCGTTGAAGCGGGCTTCCGTAGGCTGGCGGAGCGTGTCGGCAAGAGATGAGCCCTCTTTGGCGAAGGTGACGGCGAGGTTGTGCGGACCGGCGCTGACGGCAACGCGCGCTTTCAAATCCTTGTCGACCGCAGCGACCTGCCTAAACAGTGAGCCGTCGCCGTTGGCCGGTCTTTGGATCGTGAAGGTCTTGACCGGCTCACGGTCGAGTAGCACCAGAAGCTCGTGCGGACGGTCATCGCGCATCCCGCTGACGGTTCCTGTCAGATTGCGAGCGAGAAGGATCTGGATGTCGTACTCGCCGTCCTGGGGAAACGTATAGGATGTCGACAAGCCACCGCGCGTGCCAAGCGGCAGCCCAGGCAAGTGATCTTCCTGTGTCAGATCGGGAGCCACTCGAATGATGTCGCCCTGCAGAGACTGCGTGGTTCCGACCGCGAGGCGGCTGATTTTCCGGGCAGCTGAGATGTAGCGGTTCAGGAGCGTCGCCGACAGATCGCCGACGATGACGTTGTCGAAGCCGTGACCGCTCTCATCGGCCGGCAGTAGCGAGGCGGCGTCGATGTCGAGCGCCAGGAGGTCCCGAATCGCGTTCTGATACTCGGTGCGAGTCAGGCGTCGCAGCGTTTCGGTGCGGCCAGGATTCAAGTTTGCGGCCGCCGCGGCATCGAGCGATGTTTCCAGCCATGTCAACATCGCGCGGCGATCGGCCTCGGATGGCTGCAGCGTTTGGGGAGGCGGCATGAGGCCCGTGTGAAGCTTGCGCACCACCTTCTCCCATAGTTCGGGTTGCGCCGCGGGCCTGGACACTTCCACCTGCTCCAGAGTCAGCCCGCCGGTCTTCAGGCGCTGGTTGTGGCAGGTCGCGCAATAGCGATCGAGGAATTCACGCTGGCCCAAGGTTGGGGAAGCTCCCGCAGAGGCCGCATTACTCTGCTGTGCATGTATCTTCACCTGCACAGAGAGCAAAAGCGTCGCTGCCACCCCGGCAAGGCCTAGTTTCAGCGCTCCAGGGAACCACACCGGCTCGTTCATCTGCTTTGTCCCGCCGACGTATAACATGTTATACCCCAAGCCGCTTTCTGCAAGGGACCGGCCCCTCGGTGGCAGCGATTCCGCAACGAGGCTGAGTCAGAAGGCGGAAGTAGTTGGGAATCGAGGGATTTAGGGGCGTGGGGTGAAGGACGAGCAGATTCGCACGCGGTCCTGACCCGGAAATAGGTGGGGAATCGCAGGGCAAAGACACCCCGGCGGCTCTTGCGGCAGGGCCGCTTACTGGCAGGCGCGGGGTGGGCGGGGGAGTCGACTCGCGTGCTAGGGCGAGGGGCCCGTGGCCGCCTGATACAGCTCCGCCGCCATCACCCGCGCCCAAAAGACTCGCGGTTTGCCGCGCCGCAACGACGGTTTGAGCTTGCGGGCGACAAAAGCGTGGTAGAGATTGAATGCCAGAAACGTCGTCAAGAGAAACGTCTCGATGGCGTGGGGTTCGTGCTTGTAGATGTGGTCGGCATGCCAGCCGTTGACCAACTCGTTGAAGCCGCGGTTCTCGATGTCCCAGCGTTGATGGCCCAAGCGCACCAGCTGCGCCGTGGAAACTTGCCGCGACCCCAAAGTCGTTAGCCAAACCCAATCGCTTTGATGCTCGTGGAGTTCGCCGTCAAGCTGCGAGCGCCGCCGCCAAGTCTCCACCGAACGAACGACGCGCAAGGGCTGGGCGACCTGCGGCCACGATAATAAGCCCTCGTGATCCCACCATTGGCAATTGCGTGAGCGATACTCGCCCGCCTGTGGGGGCTGGGTTCGCCACAGTCCTTGAACGTCTTGAAACAGGTGGCGGCGCTCGTCCTTGAGCACGATGACGGCGTCCTTGCCGTGCGCCAGCAGAAAGTTCACAAACGTCGCGGCGGCGTAAAGAGCGTCGGCCAAGACAACATCAAACGCCCGTGGGTAAGCGGCTAGAACGCGTTCGAGCAAACGTTTGGCGGCGGCCAGCTCGTCCTCGCCGGGGAGTTGCGGTTCGGCGTCGAGCAACAGCGGAAGCGGTTCGCCTTGGATGTTGAATGGCGAGGCGGCGGGCGCGTCACTGAGCAACTGCAGCGTCACTTGGCGGTGATAGTACTGCAGCTGTTCGCCGTCGCTGCGCTGAATGCGGCGCTCGAGACAGCCTCCACAGCAACGGCGGTAGCTGGCGTGAGACTCATGACCGTCGATCACAGCCACCCCTAATCCGCCGATGCCGGGCAAGGCCTTGTTGCGCTTGAGGCGTTCATACAGCTGCCGAATCGTTTGCCGCAGCACGGCCGTGTCGAGCGAGCTGTAGACGCGGCCAATGGTGTCCGCGCTGGGCAGCTTGCGGCCCAGCCATTTCTTCCAAAACGGCGCCCCCTCGAGCGTTTCCAAAGCGTTCAGGCTGCCCAGCCGGGCCCAGAACAGCGCCAGCGTCGACTCGACGACAGCGCGGGTGGGGATGCGCGGCTTGGGGCGGGAATCCGAGACCCCGGCGAGAAGGCGGCTGCGCAGGCCGTAACCCTTCTCCGCGTACTGGATCAGACGTCGAAGAACGTCACTCCTCCCGGCGGTCTTGGAGCCGCTTCCACTCGCGCTCGGAGACCTCTTCGAGCAGCCGCTCGAGCTGTTGATAGTCGGCTACGGCCTGGCGCACGCGTTGCTCCCAGCTGCGCGGCACGAACAGCTGTTGCACCTTTCCCCGGCGCGAGCGCACCAGATAGAGCGAGGCGTGCAGTTGACCCTGGGCGCAGCGACAGTTGGGCTTGCCGCAGACGCGTTGGCGCGGCGCCACGGTGCCATGCAGCAACCAGCGGCCGTGGACCAGCTGGGCGATGCGGGAGCGCAGCTTACGCTCGGCATCGGCGAGGCTGGAGCGAGCCGGGGCTGCCTTCATAACTGATATATATACAATATACCAGAACAAACTGCGCTGCAACTCCTCAACACGAATGCGAATCTGCTCGGACCACAGGCCCAGCCCCAAACACCCGCTAAATCAATGGTTTCCGACCCTCAGAAAAATTGGATGCGGAACCGCTGCCTCGGTGGTCGTGACAATGGCTGTGGAGCCTGTTGTGTTCTTCGTGCGATTCTGCCGGACAGGACACCGGCGGCGCTCGACCAAATTGGGGGCCTGCCGCTAGATCGCGACCGCGCCGTTTAGCAGGATCATCCAGGTGTCGCTTCCGGGCGGTTCTTTCAGTACCGAGAGGAAGCTCGAGGAAGGGCGATATTTCGACAGTAGAGTGCCGGGCGGTGGTTTACCCGAATGTTGTGAGCAGCATAGCCTAGCCACAGTCGCGGGACTCGGTTGACCGATTTAGGCAAATGTGGGTTCGATCTTACATCCATGGTCGACCTGGATATGGGGCCGCCGGCGGCGAGGCCGGACCGCGAGGCGCTCTCACGAGGCTGTACACTGATCTCGCACGATGCAGCTGGCGTCTGGCAGAAGGGAGGTCCATGATGACTTGCTCAGCGGCGCGGCGCGGCGCCCCTTTGGCAGCAGCCTTCACTTGTCTACTACTGGGTGGGCTGTGGTCCTATATCTCCTTCTCGCAGACCAACGCAACTACCCCCGGTCCGGCGAACCAAAGCCGTCTTCCGGGCGTACACGTGCCGGAAGAAGTTTCGCCTGTTCAGCGCGTCAAGGTCACCGCCTCAGACGGAGTCATAACGGAGGTCGCACTCAGATTGCCGCCAGGGGCCGGACCGTTCCCGGCGGTAGTCGTCCTGCACGGCGGCATGTCGAACCGCCCGATCGACAGCCTGGTTTCTCAGAGTCAGCGAGGGCCGCTCAGCACAAGACTCCTCGCCGCTGGCTACGGTATCGTCGTTGGGACCTATCGTACCTACGCGGACAAGTCGAGAGACCCGGGTCCGATCGAGGACTGCCTGGCCATTATCGGAAGACTCAAAGAGCTTCCCGAGGTGGACAACCAAAGCATCGTCGCCTTTGGTCACAGCGGCGGCGGAAGGCTGGTCCTAGAGCTGAGCGGCCTTGGGGCGCGTGCGGGACTTGTCGCCATTGCGCCCGGCGAGCCAGCGACGACGCTCTATGCGGAAATGTACCCCGAGGGGATGCGAGGCCCGAACATGGAGGTGTCGCGCAACCTAGAGAAATACTTCACGGTCGAGAACAGGCAAATCTTGGAACGCAAAGTCGAAACGCTGTCTACGCCGATCCTGATTGTTCACAGCGACCGGCACCATGTGAACATCCTCAATAACATGCATCTAGTTCCGGCGATTCGGGCGGCCGGGAAGGGCTTGGAAACCATCCTCTACCCGGGATTCGGACATGGATTCGTCTGGGGCGGCGCCGGGGTCACCGAGGAGGCCTTTGCCAAGCTCATCGATGACTTGAATCGCTTTTTCAGCCGCCACGTGGGCGTCAAGCCGAAACCGCTGGCGCTATGAACCCCTCGCCGATCTCCTCGGCCTGGCGAGTCCGTCCAGTCGCTTGCCTGGACTGAACTGATTTCGACTTGGCCGTCTCCCACTAACTCGCTGCAACGCTGCGTGTCCTGAACCGCTCAGAACCGTCGGAACCTCAAGCAAGCGAGATTTTCTGACAGTTAAGTGCCGACGAGCGCTAACTGGTTAACTTGGTTCGACTTAGCGCCGCTTGTGACCGTTTTACTCGTCGTGCCAGTTTTGGAGTGATTTGCATGTCGGGCGAGTGCCGCTGCTCGCCTTCGGCTTCCACCACAGGCCCGAGGACCGCACTCAATCCGCTACTCGCACAGTTCATACGGGCTGGATGCTACACTGCCCGTCAATGATCGTGGGGTAGCTTTGTGGCGAGTTGTGTTTCGCTTCTAATCCGAGTAGCGCTTCTTCTATCGGTGGTGCTCTGTCCGCTTCTGGCTCAGCAGAACGATGCTGATTGGCAGGCGGAAGCGAAGGCGGAGATTCGCGACCTGTTCGTTAGATATGTCGACCATTTCAGCCAAGGGCGTTCCAAGGAGATTGCAGTCAATATCTTTCAGGTTCCTACATGGAGAGCAGGACCATCCAGCCTAGCCAGTACGCGGACCACTGCTGCCGAAGTTGAACGTGATTTTGATCAAGCCATTGCAGCGATTCGAGCCCAGGGATATAGTCACTCCGAGATCCTCGATCTCAACATTCGGCTGCTGAGTCCGAATGCCGCTTTCACGGACTTCAAATTTCGCCGGTATCTCAAGGATGGGACGGTGATGGGCAAGGAAACCCGGGAGACGAGCCAACTGGTGGTGCGTACCGCTGACGGCTGGCGGATAGCGGCGCTGCTTTTGACAGAGGCTCTTCCTGGTTTTTAGTGACGACAGGCCGATCATAACCCAAGCGACGCCGCCCGGTTGGGAGGAGGAAACAAGCTCTACCCGTCGGGCGGCTCGAATGGGCGCTTTCCAGTGGACTCGTGGCCGCGATGGAACCTCGGTACAACGCGATTTTGCGACATCTAAGTGCCGACTTGGATCTAACCTAGTTTATTTCAGCGCCTTAACCCTGTTCTCCGGCACTACGCTCTTTGTGCAAGTTGGGGACCCGGGTTAGTCCTGATCGTAGGCGAAAGGCTGCTCGTGTTAATTCCTGATCACGCGGATGTATGAGGCCTTGCGTCCTCGCTTTCTGATCCCTGCGGCAAACGATTGGCGGGGCTGCAACTACCGCTCGGCAACCAACTCGTCATACATCAGCAGAATATTGGATCGGGTCCCACTCTGCTCGACGCTCCAATACTCGATGTCGTCCAGATTGACGCGATCGAGTATTTCATCGCGCGGTACCCCTTCTCCAATCAGACGCTCAAGCTGACCGTTGACCGCAAGGAACTTGTCTCGGTGTCGAATCAGATCTTGGCGGGTCCTGACGTCCACGTGGCCGCGGATGACCGTGTCGAAATCGAGATCCAGCGCCCGCAGTAGCGTCGCCCCCCACTCTCGCCCGCTCCCGCCAGCGCCGGCGTCGATGAAGAAGCCCCGTGATGCCGCGAACAGATCAGCCATGTGAACGACTTTCTCCGCCGGAAAGTAGACGACGATATCGCCATCTGTGTGACCTCGCCCGAAGTAGTAGAGCCGAATCTCCTTGCCGCCAAGGGCGATCGCCGCCTCTTCGACAAAGGTCACCCGAGGCAGAGTGAACTCCTCCTTTTCACCCTGTGTGACGAGTTGGGCGTTGGATTTGACCATACGCGCTCGGGCGTTAGCATGAGCAATGATTTCGGCCCCCTCGATGAGCCTGCCATTTCCCCCAGAGTGATCCAAGTGGTGGTGTGTATTGATCACGTAGCGCACCGGCTTGTCTGTGACGGTAGCAAGCTGGTCGAGTATCTTCGGTACGTCCCTATCTTCCCGGTCGTCAATCAAAATGACGCCCTCATCCGTGACGTAGGCTGCGACGATTCCAGCCCTGGAATTATAGGGAGGCCCATCGGGCCCGCCTAGGGGTGAGATCAGGTAAAGATCTCCCCGCACTCGTTTGATTCGAAGCGACTCCTGGGGAGGTTGCTGAGTGTGGGCTAGCCAAAGACACCCAGCGAGACACCCTATCGCAGTTGACCGGATTATGGTGGGCTTCATAAATTGGTGCGACTCCGAGTCTCAGATTGCTCTGAATTGCCGGAACTTCCTTGCGGCACTTCCGACGAGTTCGGCAATATGGCGATCGGGCCGGGCGGCAGGACCTCGCCCTCGATGCGAGTCCAGTCCGAAGGCGCATCGGGATTGTTGTTGATGCCCTTAACCGAAGTTCCGTGAAAGCGTAACGGCTTATCGCCGTCTCTTCCCATCTGGATGTGGAGGTGGGGGTTGCCGGAATTGCCAGTGCTGCCCACGCGTCCCAGGTGCTGACCGCGTTTGATCTTGGGCCGGCGGCCTTCGGGTATCTTGGTTTGATCATTCTCCCCGGGGGCGGGAAGCGTCTCTGAGAACGGGCAGAGGGCCGTCGGTATGCTCTCTGGCTGGAAGTGACCGTAGAGTGCGCGGGAACCATCGTCGTGTTCCACCCAGAGATGATTGCCCGCTCCGGGAATGAAGTCAAAATACGATTGGGGCAGGCCTACAAACCGCAGATAAGCTGTTCTGTCCGTGCTGCCAACGGCTGGACCCTCTGGTTGGTTCCGCCAGCAGCCCGACACTTCTCCGTCGGCGATCGCGTAGACTTTCTTTCCGTAGACGATCCAGTCGGAGTGCTCGGTATCCCTGACCTTCGCATTAGAATCGACACCCGGGTTGTACCGGGTCCACACATTTTCCTTCGAGTCGTATCGTATGGCGTCGAGATCGTAGGCAAGCTCTGCGATATCGGCGCGGTGAGCCTTCTTCAGGCGGTACCAGTATTCGCCGGGATTGAGATCATCCTGGCGCGCTGGAAACGGATAGCTGCGCTCGCCGCCCGGGGTCTTATGATCGGATGCCTCTTCCGTTTGTGCAGCGCACGGCGGCCGCAACCAGGCGAGGGCCAAGGTCAAGATCATCCATACTGCGGACCTTGTGAACGGGTGGAACGTCATCGGTCAGTTCTCCCTCCGAATACTCTCGGGTAATCAGACGGATCTTCCCCCCAGCGGAAGGCTCGTTTGACGGGCTAACTGCTTGGCTTGCTTGGCTTTAACACGTTTGGGGGCGCTTTTAGTGTACCCATGTATTATGCTATTGTATCGTTTATTCATTGTGTTGTTTGTGATATAATATACCCATGTATGTTGAGTCCGTCCCCAATCGCAACTCGCCGCCCGCCGTCTTGCTGCGCGAATCCTTCCGCCAAAACGGCAGAGTCAAAAAACGCACCCTCGCCAACCTCTCCTGCTGGCGCCCCGTCCGCGTCGAGGCCCTCCGGCGCGCCCTCCGCGGCGAGTTCGATCAGCTTCCCGCCACTCCCGTCTGCGGCCCCGTCTTTGGCCTGCTCTTCGCGCTCAAGCAACTCGCCGATGAGCTGGGCCTGACCGCCGCGCTGGGTCGAACGCGGGCCGCCAAACTCGCCTTGTTCCTGGTGCTGGCGCGCCTGGCCCACCAAGGATCGCGGCTCTCGGCCGTGCGCTGGGCCGCCGATCAGGCCGTCGCAGAAGTGCTGGGTCTGGGCGCCTTCGACGAAGACGACCTCTACGCCGCCCTCGATGATCTGAGCGCCCGCCAAGTGAAGATCGAGCAAGCGCTATACCGCCACTACCTCGAGCGCCGCGGAGCCCCGCCCAGCTTGCTGCTCTACGACGTCACCAGCTCGTACTTCGAAGGCCTGCACAACGCGTTGGGCGAGTACGGCTACAATCGCGACGGCAAGCGCGGCAAGAAGCAAATTGTGATCGGACTGCTGGCCGATGACCAGGGCGAGCCGCTGGCGGTGCGGGTGTTTGCCGGCAACCGCAACGATCCGACGACCGTGCCGGATCAGATCCGCATCGTCAAAGAGCAGTTCGGAGTCGAGGAGTTGGTCTTCGTCGGCGACCGCGGGATGGTCAAGAGCAAGGGCAAGCAGGCGCTGGGGGAGGCCGGGCTGCGCTACATCACGGCGCTGACCGATCCCCAGATTCGGCGGCGCTTGAGCGAAGGGGTGCTGCAACTGGAGCTGTTCGCTGAACAAGTCTGCGAGGTCGAAGCCGACGGCGTGCGCTATGTGCTGCGCCTCAACGCGTCCGAAGCCAAACGGCAACGGCAGCGGCTCGAGGACAAGCTGGCCAAGCTGGGAGGCAAGCTCGACCGACGCAACCAGAAAGTCACGGCCTCTTCCCGTTGCGAGCCCGCGGCCGGACTGCACCAGCTCAAGCCCTGGCTGGCGCGTCACAAGCTGACAGAATTGGTCGAGTTGCGCTTGCAGGGACGTACGCTGGTCGTCGAGCGCCAGCAGGCGGCGATCGAGCAGGCGCTGGAGTTGGCGGGCTGTTACGTGGTCGTGACCGATGTCGCCTCCGAGCGCATGAGCGGCCAAAGAGTGCACGACCATTACGTGAGCCTGCAGCGGGTGGAGCGCGACTTTCGGCAGCTGAAGACGGGCTTGCTCGAGGTGCGGCCGATCTTCGTGCGCAAAGAAAGCCGCACCCGAGGACATGTGTTGTGCAGCATGCTGGCGTTGAAGCTGAGCCGCGAATTGGAACGGCGGATACAAGCGGCGTTTGGCACGACCGACGACGACCCGCACGCGATCACCTTGCCGGACGCGCTGGCGGCGTTGGGGCGACTGTGTCTATTGGAATATCGAGTGGATGAGCAGACCAGCGTCACACGGCTGCCGATTCCCGACGCCCGCCAAACAGAAATCCTCAATGCGTTGGGGGTTTCGCTGCCGCACATGTAACCTGTAGACAGACGCCGATCGCCCGATCCATCCCATAACCGACGCGAATTCAGGAAGTTGGCGGCGAAACTCTGCTCGCTGGCGGGGGGAAGATCCGTCGGAGAAGGAGGATCTCATTGCAGAGGTGGTCGAGTCGGTCCGCCCTTTCCTGTGTGATCGCGACGGTCGCTGGTGGGTGGATCATAGGAGGCTGAGGTTTGTGGCGGTTGTTCGCTGAGTGACACAGAACCGCTTTTACGCGCGCGGCACGCTAGGACGCCTGCGTTTGGTCATTGCCCAGGCAAGGGTCCCAAACCCGAAGCGGGCTAACGATTGCAGGTGGAATGCGGCGCGGCGCGCTAGGAATTCGGCATAACCGATGGTTCGAGTCAGCGCGGAAGCGGGCGGTTGGGCGACGCCGTGGAGCGGGTCTGGGAGCCAGGATGGGAACAGGCGGCGTCGGGCGATGCGTCGTCGGGCGCCGGCGCCCGAGGCGAGCTCGAAGTGGAGCCAGAGCTCGTCTTTGTTGGGCCGGAACTGCGCGGCAATCGGGGAACTCCAGTAGCATTCGAGCCAGTTCCGAACTGCGGGGGGGAGCGCCGCCACTGCATCGCTTACCGAGCCAGGAAGATCGCACGAGAACCATCTCCGAGCCAAGTCACAAATGATCGCTTGGTGTGGGCCGACTGCACCCGTATCGCCGCCGTTGTGCAGGAAGTAAGCCATCTCGTAGATGTGAAACGCTTTCAAGTTTCCGCGCAGGAGGTGGCGTAGGGCATGCGCGGCGGCGTAGGTGAAACGGTTGTGTGCGCTCAATTCCGGGATCTGGAAACCCTCCGTTCCTCTGTCCCAGGTGCGGTAGTGCAACTCGACGACTGCGGGGATGTCGGGATCGAAGTAATCGTTTCGCCATTGCCAATCGGTCTTGCGTACCATTGGCGCGGCGTGATCGATGGGGCGGCCTTCTTGAGAGTGGGGAGCCTCGAACCCCAACTCAGAGATTGCTCGGCGAGCCGTCTCTAAGTGATCGGGCGATACCAGCAAGTCCAGGTCGTAGTGCGCCCGCAGCGTCGGGTCGGGCAAGAAGTCACGGCCATGCGAAAAGCCTTTGAGGACAGTGTGCTCGACTCCCGCGCGATCGAGAGCGGCGGAGATCGTCTCGTACTCGGCGCGGAGGCCCTCCAGTCGTAGGCGGTTGCCTGCCAGGTTTCGCTCGAACCTCTCGCGCAAGGCCGGGACATCGCAGATGTGGCCGAAGACGAGGGTTAGCTGGTTGCGATCGAGGAAGTCGAGCGCCTCGGCGGCGTTGTGTGGCTGGCCGGGGTTCGAAAAGCGTAGAGCGTCAAGAGCTGCGGCGACGGGGACGGGGATTCCCTTCACGCCCGCCCAACTCACAGACTCTCCATGCGGGGCCGGCGTAACTTGAGCCGGCGTTGCGCCCAGCGTAGCTCGACGGGGCTCGAGTAGATTCCCAGGGCATAGCGCCAGGCCGCGAGCGACTTCAGCAACCCGCGCCCCCATCCGGGCATCGAGAAGTCTTGGGTCGTGGGCCAGCGCGCGCTGATCACCGTCTCGAAGTCGTCGATGCGGGCCTTGAGGCCTGGCGTCAGCCACGGACTGTTGGGCTCGACGCGCGTGGTGAAGCTGAGCCAGCGCTCGGTCGCCCACTCCTCTGGCGTACGGGGGAACTCGATCTTGTCGTCCACCTCGCCGTACATCGTCTCGCGCTGCGGAGTCGGAATGTAGTGCTGCAGGATGATCTCAGAGGCCGGGTTGAGACGCTTGATCTTGCGGATGAACTCGAGGTTCTCTCGCACATCGCGTTCGGGGTCTTGTGGGTTGCCGACGACGAACGAGAATTCCGGGACGATGTTGTATTCACGCAAGCGCTTGGCGAGCTCGAGCGTCTGTTCGGCCTTGAGTTGCTTGTTCATCTGCTCGAGCACCCAGTCCGAGCCGGACTCGGCGCCGAAGAAGATCATGCGGGCGCCGGCTGTCTGGATATTTCGGAGTGTTTTGTCCGAATAGCGTAAAACGGCGTCGATGCGGGCTTCGCACCACCACCCGAGCCCCAGCGGCGCGAGGCGCTCCATCTGCTCGTTGGCGTGGTCTTCGGTCAAGAAGAAGTTGTTGTCGTAGAACTGCACCGAGTCGATCGAGTGTTCGTCGACGAGTTGGCGCATCGCGGCTTCGGTTCGCGCGGGGGATTCCATCTTTTCGCGGCTCCCTAGGGCGGAGATGACGCCACAAAAACTACAGGAGTAAGGGCACCCGACGCTGGCTTCGTGGACGGCTGTGCGGCGGCCGAGGAAGGTTGGCAGCACGTAGCGCGAGGCCTCGATGCGGTGGTACGGAAGAGCTGGAAACGCGTCAGGCGCCTCGATCGCGCGGTCCGAGTTGTGGATGTGCGTCCCGTCGTCAGCTACCCATGAGAGGCCGTTGACCTTGGCGAGCTCGCTCCCCTCGCGAAGGGCTTGAAGCAGTTCCAGGAGCGTCCGCTGACCCTGCCCCCGGACGGCGTAGTCGACATAGTCCGCGTTCAGCGCGGCATCGGCGTAGAGCGACGGAAAGTATCCGCCCCACACGATTGGGACGCCCGGATGCTTGGCCCGAAAATCCCTGCAAAGCGGAATCGCCGCCGCCATCTGAGGTCCCGGCATGGCGGATACTCCGAGGATCTCGATCGGCTGTGCGCGAGCGATCGCGTCAAGAGACGCGCTGGGGTCGGCGTCGAGGTTGCCGTCAATGATGCGGTACTCCTCCTGACCCTCGAGCGCCGCCCCAAGCGAAAGCGGCGCAAGCGGAAAGCGCCTGTTCTTCGGCTTCGTGCTTCGCGGATGGAGGAGGACGATCAAGCGCCCACCCACGACCCGACGAGAACCTTGAACTTTGATGGCGCCCGACGGGCCTTCAGCTTCGCGATGATCGGGCGCATCTGCCACTGCAGGCCATACCAGGGTTGGTAGATGCGCCAGCTGAGATTGAGATCCTTGGCCAACTCATCGATCATCCGGTGATCGAGGTACTCCATGCTGAGTAGGCTATCTGACGCGAAGCCGTAGCGCTTCTCGAAACTGCGCTTGCGTTGCTCGACCATCCGCTCGCCGTCTTGCCAGCTAGCGTAAACCGGGGTGTCGAGGATGACGACTTGGCCGGCCCAGCCCAGGCAGCGACGCGCCTCCCGCAAGGTCGAGCGGTAGTCGTCGGCGTAGTGGAACGAGGCGTTGAAGACGACCAAGTCAAATTGAGAGTCGGCGAACGGCAGGTCATCGAACCGCGCTTGGAAGGCTGGGAACATGGGGTCGAGTTTGGCTTCGTAATGGCGGGCCGCGGCGAGTCCGTCAAGTTCGTCGTCAAGTAGGTCGACCGCGGCTGGGAAGTGTCCGCGGAGCGCTATCCGATAGGACAGCCAGCCGGAGCCGCAACCGAGGTCGAGGATATTGAGCTTTCGATCGCTTGACTTTTCGAGCGGCCAGAGAATCTTTCGCTCGAAGAACCGAAACGTGCGCGCGCGCATTCGCCACTGCCAGCCGAGCTCGCCATTCATTTCAGCAAAGGGTAATGACCAGTAGTAATCAGGCGACTCGCTGCCGCGGCCTTCAGCGTGGCGTACCTGGAGGTACTCGCGGGTGAATCTCTCGATTTGGGGATCGGGCTCGAGGGTGCGGATGATGCCGCCCTTGCACTTCATCCTCCGGCCGCATGATGGGCAGGCGGAGGAGATTGCGAAATCCTCGTCGGGGCATTTTGGGCAGCGAAGCCGAAACATGGTCGTAACGGGGGTAGCAAGCTACGCCCCTACAAGATTAGCCGAGATGAACGCCGACAAGAATGTCGGCGCTGCAGGCAGGAATGCCTGCGCCACGTCGGCAGCGACGGCTAGCGCTAGCGGTAGAAGACGATGTGGGGCGTGATGGGCTTTCCGGGCTGAGAGCCGGGCTCGCAGCGGCCGCAGGTGGCGACGTAGTCTTCGTTGGCGGACCGGATGATTTTCGGCAGGACTTCCATGTCGTCTTCGCGGTGGTAGCTGTCGACCATGAGCGTTGGGCGGAAGTCGCGCAGGGTCTTGACGGCGCCTTTGAACGCCTCGCGCTCGGCGCCTTCGATGTCGATCTTGATGTAGTCGACGCGGGCGAGCCCGAGCCTGTCGACGATCAGATCGATTGTCGTCACTGGGATCTCGATGGTCTCCGGGCTCCGGTCGAGGACGAAGCTGTTTTCTCCGGTATTGCCGTCGCTGATCGAAAGATGCAAGACGTCCTCGACGCTCCAGGCGCCTTTGGGGACGACAACGACTTTCCCGGAGGCGATCTCGGCGGCGAGGTTTCTGCGCAGGCACTCGAGCGTCAGCGGGGCCGGCTCGATGGCGATGACCTTGGCCGCTCCGCGGTCGACGGCCTTGCGGGTGAAGACGCCAATGTGTGCGCCCACATCGATCACGATGTCGCCGGGCTGAACGCTTTGTTCGGGATGGTCGACCGCCATGGCGTCGTGGTCGGCGACGAGCAGTGCGATCGTTTTTCGCCCATCGAGATAGTCTCCTTTCTTGGGGGCCCAGAAGGCTCGGCCGTGGTAAGAGTACTTTTCAAGCCCCAGGGACTCGTCGGTTTCGACTAGCTCGAGTCCGGCCTCGACTCGTTCGCGGGCTTCGGTTGTGGCCAGGTTGTCGTCCACAAACGAGAAGATGCGCGACCAGGGGCAGTAGGGGGCGTCGCCTCGAAGTTTCGCGGCGATCAGGGGGGCGCTGGCCAATGCGGGCTTCAAAACAAAGGCGAACAGTCCGAGGGCGGCAATCAGCGCCAACGGCACTCCAATGTACGCGGGGATTCGACGCGAAGGGCTTCCAGTCGACATGCCCTCAAGATAGGCCCGCTACCAGGATGCGCGGCATCAGCGGAACGCCCTACCCCGCCTAAGAAAATAGGTTAAGACAATCTTTGCGTCTCGGCGGCGTCTGCGAGACACTCTAGACCATGAAACGACGCGCCTTCCTTAGTCAAACCACGCTCGCCGCCGCGGCTGCCGCCTCTCCGCAGGCACCTGCTCCGATGGGAGACAAGCCCGCCATCAAGATCACCGACATCGAGACGTTCTTGGTCGGGACGACGCCGTCGACCGATCCCAACGCCAATATCGGCGGGCGCAACTGGGTCTATGTGAAGGTCCACACCGATCAAGGCATATACGGAATCGGCGAGGCGTACTCGGTCGGTCCTGATGAGGCGACCGTCAAGGTCATCGAAGACTACAAGCTTTGGCTGGTGGGTCAAGATCCGCGGAACATTCAATACCTGTGGGACCTGATGTACAACACGACGCGCTTTCCGGGCGGGTCGGTGGTGATGGCGGCGCTGAGCGGCATCGAGCATGCGCTTTGGGATATCGCCGGCAAGGCGGCGGGCCTGCCGGTGTGGGCGCTGCTTGGGGGCCGGGTCCGCGAGAAGATTCGGACGTACCAGTCCACCGGCGGCTCGAGTGCCAGCCAGGCTGCGGAGAACGCGAAACGCCTGGTCGAGCAGCATGGATACACGGCGCTGAAGATGTCTCCGCACAACGCCGGTGACAACCAGATGCCCTACAACCAGGTCACGCGAATCGCCGGCGAACGAGTAAAGGCGGTTCGAGAGGCGGTTGGGCCCGATGTGGACATCGCGGTGGATATCCACGCACGCTACCGGGAGGTGCAGCGGGCGATCCGGGTCGCCAAGGAGATCGAGCCGTATTATCCGTTCTGGCTCGAGGA
Organism: Bryobacterales bacterium; assembly: GCA_965247515.1. Classification (GTDB taxonomy): domain Bacteria; phylum Acidobacteriota; class Terriglobia; order Bryobacterales; family UBA6623. Next base: position 7,419,398 of record OZ252029.1, read on the forward strand.
GCCGATCCGGCCGGAAAACGCCGACGCGATGAAGAAGTTGGCCGATCACGTCGACATTCCACTGGCGAGCGGCGAATGCAACTACACCAAGTACGAGTTCCGCGACATTATCAACAACCAATCCGTGGATGTCGTGCAGCCGGATATCTGCGTCTGTGGCGGGATGCTGGAGATGAAGAAGATCGCAGCGATGGCTGAGGCGCAGTATATGGTCGTGGCGCCGCACAACCCGATGAGTCCGCTGGCGACGGCGGTGAACGTACACTTTGCGGCGTCGACGCCGAACTTCCTGGTGCTGGAGTATCGGGCGCCTGTGGATGGAGCGCATCGAGATGTGTTGAAGGAGCCTCTGATGGTGAAGGATGGGTATGTCGACATCCCGAATAAGCCGGGCTGGGGTGTGGAGTTGAATGAAGAGGCGTTCAGCCGCTATCCGCCGCGGCCGTGGAAGCGGGCTACCGGATACCGCGAGGACGGGGCGATCGCGTTTATTTAGTGGCGATCGCCCTGGAGCCGCGCGCGGGAGCAAGCGGTTGCCCGCCAGCGCTACTGTCGTCGCCGGCTCAAGCAACCGCCCGCTCCCTTCCGGTCGCGGCTCCGGGGAGCGAGGCAGCCTAAGCTATGATTGGAGCGCTATCCCCATGAAGCCACGCAGTTTCTTCCCCATCCTCCTTGTCGTCGGTTGCGCCGCTGTAGCCCTCTGGGCGGACCGCGCGAGTTTGCAGCCCAGCGACATCCCGAACCCGGCTGACGCCCGGATCGAATACCGCCCGGGCGCCTTTTTCCCGCCGGGGTTCCCATTGCACGGGACGGTCAAGCTGCTCAGTGAACCGGTCGTGGAGATGGGAAAGCGCCATCGTGTGCGCATCGAATACACGCTCGGTGATCAAGGCGTGGGCGAGGGCGAGTCGGTCGAGATCTGGAAGCATTTCACGTCCGACGTTGAGGAGTTCCAGGTGACCGACCCGGACGAGCCGGCGTTCTTCGGAGTGGAGACGTCGGCGACCGGCGTCGAGCTAAAGACCAAGATCTTCGTTAACTCGGTTCAACGTAACTCGATGGGCGTATTTCCGTATCGGAAAACGGCTGGGGCGACGGTGACGAAGGGAGCCCTCAAAAAGGGCGACAAGGTGTACTTCGAGCTCGGCGGCAAGCAGGGCGTGCGGATGCAGTACTACTCGGAGAACCTATTCAACTTCCGCGTCGTGCTGGTGGACCCGGAAGCCAAAACGGTGCTCGGCTACGGCGGGGACGCCTACATGAAGGTGATCGGCGGGCCGCTCGATACGCTCAAGGTACAGGCGCCGTCGATTGTAGGCTTGCGCGAGCCGTTTTCGGTCGAGGTTGTCCCGATCGATAGCTGGGGCTCGCTGGCCAAGGATTTTCAGGGGCTCGAGCTCGAGATGGTCAGCGATCAGGCCGGGTTGAGTCCGTTCGAATATGACGCTGACTTGATGCACTATGTGGCGCCGAACGTGGTGGCGAACCAAGCGGGCGTGGTGCGCATCCGAGTACGGACGAAAGACGGGCGCTTCGAGGGAATGAGTAATCCGGTCTGGGTGGAGTCGCACGCGAACATGCGGGTCTACTACGGCGACCTGCATCAGCACACGTATCTGCACGATGGCCGCGGGGTGCCGATGGAGTTGTATCTCAACGCCCGGCGCGTCGCGTTGCTCGACTTTGGGTCGCTGACTCCTCACCAGGGGCCGCTGGCGGTGACGGGGCCGAATTTCGTTAACCCCGAGCTCCGTCGGCCGCGCAACTTCTGGCCCGATTTGATCGACGGCGTCAAGAGGATGAAGGGCTGGAAGGGCTTTACGCCGATTCTTGGGTACGAGTACAGCGTGGGCACGGCCGCGGGCGGTCACCACAACGTGATTTACGCCGACGACGAAGCGCCGACGACGATGGATCTCGACCCGGGCAGTTGGCGCGAGCCGGTCGGCAAGATGATGCAGATCCTCCGGCGCGGGCAGAAGCGTGCGCTGGTGATTCCCCATATTGGGGGCGGGCCGCCGGATTGGCAGCATCCGACCGATCAGCGCATGGAGCGGTTGTTCGAGATCGCCTCGGTGCATGGGGTTTTCGAGGAGTCGTACCGGCGGCATCTCGAGAGCGGCCAGCGGCTGGCGGCGACGGCGTCCGGCGATGTTCATACGGTGGGGTTCGGGAATGCCAACCCGGGGTTGATCTATACGATGACGAATCCGCTGACGGCGGTCTATTCGTATACTCGCGATCGTGAGGACTTGTGGGCTGGGCTGTTCGAACGGCGGACGTTTGGCGTCACGGGCAACAAGCGTTTGCTGATGGATTTCAGCGTCAATGACGAACAGATGGGCGGGGAGATCGCCCTCGGTCATTCCGACGGGGCCAACATCGAGGCGCGCGTTTCCGGGACGGATTCCATCTTGCGGGTCGACCTGATCAAAAATTCACAGGTGTTGCATTCGGTGTTCCCGGCGCGGCGCACGAGCAGCGATCTGTTGCGCGTGAAGTGGGGGGACAACTGGTATCAGCGGCGGGCGAATATCAGTATGACCAATGGGTCGCTGCGGCCTTCAAGCGGGCGAATCTTGCTGAAGGAAACCCTCGCGCTCGACAACTCGTTCGAACGCCTAGGGCAGCAGGGATCGGATGTGACCTGGCGAACCTCCTCGACTTCGAACGACCGCGACGGCGTGCTAATCGACATCTCGGGAGTGACCGGCGACTCGATAGCTTTCGAATTGAGCGATCCGACGGGCCTAGGGACGACACAAGTCGAGATCCCTCTGGCTGATTTACGCAAGGACGGCGTCTTCGGTTGGACGGGCGATCCGAAAGACATCAAGCACTCCTACATGGAAAAAATGGGCGTCCCGATTCGCTTCTTCCTCGAAGCGGAGTTGGTCGCCCCCGACGCCGCGATGGATGTCGATTTCGCCTATCAGGATCGCGGTGAGCTCAAGTCGGGCGACTACTACTACCTGCGCGTCGAGCAGGTGGATACGATCAAGGCCTGGTCGAGCCCGGTCTGGGTGAACTAAGCCGTCGATTCTGACTACAACAACCCCCACGCGATCGAAAACATGCTCGCGGCAATGAGCCGAATCGACACCGGCCGCCTGCTCGACCATCGCTTCCCCGACCTCGCAGATGGCAAATCGGTCCCCGTGCCGCCGCCCAACAATCCGCTGCCGATCCTCGTCGAAGAGACAGTTTGATTAGGATTCGGTTACGTTTTGATTACGTCGACGAATCGGGATCGGAGAACTGCTACGGTAGTAATCTTCTCGACGGATGACCGCGCCTGAATCAGCCGAGGCGACCCGGCCTGGGACGTCTCGATCCACCTGGTTGACTGGCCTGCTCGCCGTCATCTTGCTGCTGCTGTTCCTGGCCGGCGTGCGCGGTCTTGGGAACGGCTTTAAGCTTTTCGGCTCGGACCTCCTCGAGAGCTTCTTCGCCGCGACGGCGAACCCCTTGGTCGCGCTGATGGTCGGGATTCTGGCGACGACTCTGGTGCAGAGCTCGTCCGTGTCGACGTCGATGATTGTCGGCCTGGTTGCAGCGCCGGATAACCCGCTGCCCATCGCGAACGCAGTCCCGATGGTGATGGGCGCCAACATCGGCACCACGGTCACCAATACGGCTGTCGCGCTGGTCCATATGGCGCGGCCGGACGAGTTCAAGAGAGCGTTTGCGGTTGCGACTTGCCACGACTTCTTCAACTACTTGGCTGTGCTGGTGATGCTGCCGCTCGAGCTGGCGACGGGTTTTCTGAGCAAGACGGCTGGGGCGATCGCGGCGAATGTTTCCGGCGCGGGCGGGCTGGAGTACGGCAATCCTCTCAAGTCACTGTTGAACGTCATCCTGATTCCGATCGATGCGATTGCCGAGACGACGACCGCAGCGGGAAGTCCGGCTCAGGGGGCCGTGCTGGCGGTGCTGAGCGTGCTGCTGATCATTTTCGCGTTACTGTCGTTGGTGCGGACCTTGCGGAGCGCCCTTCAGCGCGAGGTGGCTCGGACGATTGAAAACGTTGTCGGACGTAGCGGGCTCGTCGGGATCGCGATTGGGGCTGTCGTGACGATGATGGTTCAGTCGAGCTCGATCACGACTTCGCTGCTGGTGCCGTTGGCCGGTGCGGGATTGCTGACTCTGCGGCAGGCCTTTCCGATTACGCTCGGGGCGAACATTGGGACCACCCTGACCGCGCTGCTTGCGACGCTCGCTGTCACCGGGCCGAATGCGCAGCTAGGGGTGACAATCGCGCTGGTCCACACGCTGTTCAACGTTACGGGGACGGTGGTGATCTACACGCCGCCGCGGATTCGTCGGATTCCGCTGTGGGCGGCGGAGCGGCTGGCCGAGATTGCGTCGAAGTCGCGCTACTGGGCGATCGCGTACGTGCTGCTGCTGTTCTACGGGATCCCGGCGCTGTTTGCGTGGCTTAACTGATTGCGGAACCCGCTCCCTTGCGGTCGCGGGTTCCGCAAAGCCCTGGATACGTTATCGCATATGCGAATTCCCTACCGTATCGGCGAAAACGGCAACGGCCGCAGATGCGTGTTGTCGATGTTCGAAACGATTTCGTCGTTACTCCAACCCGGCGTGCTGCGAATCTCCTTCCACTTCGGATGTCCGCCGAACGTCTTCCAAGCCTTGGCGCGGGCCGTTTCGTCGTCGTAAAAGACGATGTAGACCAAGTTCGGCATCTTGGTTCCGACCATGGTGCTGCCAAAGAGTAGCGGATTGATTCCACATTCGCGGAAGACGTCGATCTCGCCCGTGTTGAACATCTTCATCTTCTCTCGGGAATCGTGGTAAGTCTCCTGCTGGTAAAGGCGCAGGTCGAAGAAACGAGGCGCCTCATTGGGCTTGGGGACCTCGATTCGCTTCATGCCGTCGAAGGCGCGTAGCAGGCGGCTCTCGACGCGGTCGAACGGGGGATAGTCGGCGGCCCCGAATTCCGTCGCGGCCTTCATCCAGGCCTTGTCGGCGGCGCGCGCGTCGAGCTTCTTGCCCATGTCGGCCATCGAATCATACGCCGTGACGGTGATGTAGCGCGGAGTGTCCTCGCCCAGGTAGACCGAGAAGTAGCCGGCCGCGGAGACGCCGGTACGTTTTGTCATGGGCAGGTGCTCTTGCTCCATGAACTCGCTTAGGCGCTTCGATTGCCCGGTCTTGGAATTGCGTAACTTGTACTCGCGGAGCTCGAAGATTTGGTTTTCAGCTTCGGCGTGCGCGGCGGCCGAGGCGGATGCGGCGGTAACGCCCGCGGCGGCGGAGGCGCTCAAGAATCGACGTCGTTCCATGCCCCTATCTTAGCTGCTGAGGGCTACGCTACGCTGGTACGAATGCGTATTTGCTACAGCGGACTGGGCGTGCTGACCTTGCTGACCTTGTTCGTCTCTTGCGGTGGAGATGAAACTCCCGAAGACTACATGAGCGAGAACGCGAGGAGAGATGGAGTGGAAACAACCGAGTCTGGATTGCAGTATGAAGTCCTTGAGGAAGGTTCCGGGCCGAAGCCGGGCCCCCGAGATCGCGTGACCGTGCACTACAAAGGCGAGTTGCTCAATGGGACCGTGTTTGATTCGTCTTACGATCGCGGCGAGCCAATTTCGTTCGCGCTAAACCGGGTGATCAAGGGCTGGACGGAAGGCTTGCAGCTGATGCCCGTGGGAGCCAAGTACAAGTTCACGATTCCGTCGGAGCTGGGATATGGGAGCCGCGCGTCGGGGCCAATTCCGCCGAGCTCGACGCTGATCTTTCAAGTCGAGCTACTGGGCATCGAGTAGGCGGGCGTGGCGCACGGCTGCGCCGTGCCGCCTTGCGCTTGTAGCGCAATGGAGTGAACCCCAAGCGTGAGACAGTCGAAATCGGGACAGGTTACGATTCACCGCAAAACGCTTGCCTTCTTCGCTGTATCGTCGCACGCTGGTCCTAGCCGGGGAAGCGGAAGCGGGCTCTGCTGGAGAGCAACCCGCCAAGGTCGCTCCCGGCTTCTCCAACGCCGGCGATGTCTCCCTGCCCGCCCAGGGCCCATCGGATTGATAGATTTGCCTATGCCTCTCAAAACTCATACTTCGGATTCCTCGCTGCTGTTGCCGCCGGCCGCGCCAGCGCTTCAAACTCCGCCGGCGGACGATATCCCAACGCCGAATGCAGCCGGCGTTGGTTGTAGATCTCATCAATGAACTCGCCGATCGATGCGCGCGCCTCGTCAAGCGTGCGATAACGCTGCAACCAAACCTCCTCCGCCTTCAACGTCTTCATGAAACTCTCCGCCCGCGCGTTGTCGTAGGGGTTGCCGCGGCGGCTCATCGAGATGATCGCGCCGTGCTGCTCCAGCAGCTCGACATAGGCGCTCGAAGCGTACTGTACGCCTTGGTCGGAATGATGCATCCACCCCGCGGCAGGGCGTCTGAGCTCGAGCGCATCGCGCAACGCCCCTACAGCCAGCTCAGCTTTGAGCGTCGTCCCCAGCCGCCAGCCGACCACGCGTCGCGAGTAGGCGTCCAACACCACGGCGAGGTAGACGAACGCCTCGCGCAAGCGAATGTAGGTGATATCGGATTGCCACAACTGATCGACGCCGTCCACATTCAGGTGCGCCGCTAGATTCGGATAAACAGGTAAGAAGTGGTTCGAATCCGTTGTTAGCACGAAGCGCCGCTTGAGTACCGCCAGCAAGTTGTCCTTACGCATCATCCGCAGGACCTTTTTGTGATTGACGAGGAAGCCTTGGCGGCGCAGCTCGGCCGTCACGCGGCGGTAGCCGTAACGACGATTCTCGAGCGAAATCCGCTGCATGCGGTCACGCAATTCCATGTCGCACTCGGCGGGCGACGACACGGCGAGCCGGCGATAGAACCCGGCGCGATTCACGCGTCCGAGCTCGCAGGCGTGTTCGACGCTGAGCGAGCCTTTGGCGCTGATCTGCTCGACGATGGAGTAGATCCGCTCGCGCCACCGGCGTCGTTGGTCGGGGCTGCGAGGTTCAAGGCGCGAAAGGCTTGTCCGAAAAAATCGAGCTCTGCGGCTTGTTTGCCGAGCAGTCGTTCGAGCTCTGCGATGCGTTCGTCGCGCGGATCGCGAGGGATCTTGGGCGGCGCCGAGCGGCCGGGTTTCGGCCGGCCTCGCCGCCGGCTCAAGCCGTTGACGCCTTCCTGGCGATAGGCGTCCCGCCAGCGGTACAGCAGGCTGCGCTTGACGTCCAACTCGCGGCTTAGCGCTGTGCCGCTCTGGCCGGCTAGGAGCCGCCTGGCGGCGGCTTCCTTGAACTCCACCGTGAACTCCCGCGGCTTGCGCGGCTTGAGACTTTCCATCCTGGACTCCTTTCCATTCGCTGAAATTCGTCCCGAATTTCAATGTCTCATTTTTAGGGTTCACTCCACAAGGTTTTCGGTTTCAGCCTCTCAATACGCCTCAAGTGGCATCGGTGGAGCGAACTAAGAGACCTTGCACCACAGGTGCAAGGCGGCACGGCACAGCCGTGCGCCACGTCGGATCGGACGTCAGGCTTGGGACGGGACGCCTGGCATCAGGACGCCCCAAGGGCTGACCTCGGCGTCCTTCGTGACGGGGACTTCGATCAGCGCCGGTTCATCGGCCTCAAGCCGTTCGGCGAGCTGACTTTGAAGCTCGGCCGGCGTCTCCGCGCGTGACCCGCGCACGCCGAATGTCTCCGCGAGATCGGCGAAGTTTGGCGTGCGGAGGTCCGAACCCACTACACGGCCGTCGAAAAGCCGCTTCTGGTCGCGTCGCACGTTCAAGTAAGAGTGGTTGTTGAACACCACCGCGACTACCGCTAGGTTATGCTGCGCGGCCGTGGAGAGCTCTGAGAGGCCGAACATGAACCCGCCGTCGCCGTTCATCGACACGACGGGCTTGTCTGGGTGGGCGGCCTTGACCCCAAGCGAGGTTGCGTAGCCGAAGCCTAGAGTCCCCTGAAAGCCGGACGAGATAAAAGTGCGCGGCGCATATACCGGGTGGGCGGCCAGGGCGATGTATCCGGGCTGACAGACTTCGTCGACCAAGATGCCTTCGCGAGGCAACGCGGCGCGAATCGCGCGAACGAACCCGGCTTGGGGTTGGATGGTGTCGGTCTTCCGGTCGCCGGCCGCCTTGGCCTGGGCAATCTTGTCGCGGCGGCCGCTCCGTTTGTCGATCGTTGTTTCGAGTTGCCGGACCAGGGCGGCGACGGCGGCTTTCGAGTCCGCCACGACGGCCGCATCGGGCGTCATGCGCGTCATCTCTTCCGGGTCGATGTCGATACGAATCAGATTGGGGCGCTCGGGGCGTTTGGTGAACTGACGGGGCCCGCACCAACGCAGGTAGGGGACCTCGAGCCGGCTGCCGATGCCGATGAGCAGATCAATGTCATCCCAAAGCTCGAACCCCTGGACGCTGTTGACGCCGAGCGGGTGGTCGTCGCTGACAATTCCGCGGCCGCTGCGGTTCGACGTCACGGGGGCGTCGAGCATTTCGGCGAGCGCGAGGACTTCCTCGGAGGCGTCAAGGGCGCCGCTGCCGACGGCGATCATCGGGTTCTTCGATTCGGCGATGAGCTTGGCGGCGGCGGAGATTTCGTCGAAGTTGAGGGGGGCGGTTGCCGGGGTGGCTGGATCGGCGCCGGCGGGAACCTCGACCTTGCGCGCCATCACGTCCCACGGCATCTCGACCGACACGGGCCCGCGGCGGCCGCTGAGCATCTCGCGGAATGCTTTGTCGAGCACGTCCGGGGTCGTGGTGACGTCATCAATGCGCGCGGCCCACTTGGTGAGCGTCTGCATGGTGGCGAGCTGGTTGGGCAGCTCGTGGAGGTGGCCGCGGCGCTTGCCGATGAAGCCGCTGGGGACTTGCCCGGTGACGCAAAGCACAGGCTCATTGCAACCCCAAGCCGTGCACAGGGCGCCGGTCGAGTTGAGCACCCCGGGGCCGGGCACGACACAGTAAACGCCGGGGCGGCCGGTCGATCGCGCGTAGCCGAACGCCATGTAAGCGGCGCCTTGCTCGTGGCGGCTGTAGAAGCCCTGAATCTTGCCGGTGTTGCGCGCTAGAGCGTCGAATACGGCGTAGGTTTGGACTCCGGGCAGACCGAAAATCGTGTCGACGCTGTGCCGGATGAGGGATTGGACAAGCGCTTCGCCGCCGCTGACTTTTTCCATCCGAACAGTGTACGCGGGCCGGGCATGCCTGGCCCCTACGTCTTTTGACCAACCGCGTATCGTTCGTAGGGGCGAGGCATGCCTCGCCCGCGCTCGCTAGTACGACCGCGGCAGCCCGAGCACCTTCTCGCTGATGAAGGTCAGGATCAGATTCGTCGACACGGGGGCCACTTGGTAGAGGCGCGTCTCACGGAACTTGCGCTCGATGTCGTAGTCAACAGCGAAGCCAAAGCCGCCGTGGGTCTGGAGGCAGACGTTGGCCGCTTCCCACGAGGCGTCCGCCGCGAGGAACTTGGCCATATTCGCTTCCGGACCGCAAGCACGCCCCGCGTCGAAACTCCGCGCCGCGTTGAACCTCATCAGGTCCGCCGCCTCGATGTGAGCGTGCGCTGTCGCGATGGGGAATTGAACTCCCTGGTTTTGCCCGATCGGACGGCCGAATACGACCCGTTCATTGGCGTACTTGCACGATTCTTGAGTGAACCAGTTGCCGTCGCCGATGCACTCGGCCGCAATCAGGATGCGCTCGGCGTTCATGCCGTCGAGGATGCAGCGGAAGCCCTTGTCCAGGGGGCCGATCAGGTTCTCTTTTGGGACCTCCAAGTCTTCGATGAAGACTTCGGTCGAGTGATGGTTCATCATCGCTCGCAGCGGCCGAATCGTAATGCCGTTTCCGACCGCCTCGCGCAAGTCGACCAACAACATCGACAGGCCGTCGGTGCGCTTGGCGACTTGGCCGGCCGGGGTCGTGCGCACCAAAAGGAGAAAGAGGTCGGAATGTTCGATCCGTGAGGTCCAGACCTTTTGACCGTTGACGACGAACTTGTCGCCGCGCAGCTCGGCGCGTGTCTGGATTTGGGTGGTGTCGGACCCGGTCGTCGGTTCGGTCACGCCAAAGGCCTGCAGGCGCAGGCTGCCATCAGCGATGGCCGGCAGATACCTCTTCTTCTGCTCGTCTGAACCATGACGGACCAGCGCCCCCATGATGTACATCTGGGCGTGACAGACGGCCGCGTTGCCGCCGGAGCGATTCATCTCTTCGAGAATCAGGCTGGCCTCGAGCACCCCTAGGCCGCCGCCTTCGTACTCCTCGGGAATCAGCGCCGCCAGCCAGCCGCCCTCGGTGAGGGTCTTGACGAACTGCTCGGGGTAGCCTTGCTCGCTGTCGAGCTTGCGCCAGTACTCGCACGGAAAGTCAGCACAAACCTCGCGGACGGCTTGGCGGATCTGCTCTTGTTCGGTCGTCAGCTCGTAGCTCATGGGCGCTTGGGGACGAGCGCGGTGCGCTTGAGGGTGAGCACGGTTTCGTCGCGCTGGTTGAAGCCGCGCGTCTCGACGAAAACGAGTCCGCGGTCTGGTTTGCCGGTTGATTCGCGCAGGTCGACGATTTTGCTTTCGGCGTAGATCGTGTCGCCGTGGAAGACCGGTCCGGTGTGCTTGACTTCGCTGTAGTCGAGGTTGGCGATGGCTTTGCCGCTGATGTCGGAGACGCTCATGCCGACGACGATGCTGAAGACGAGGGTGCCGACGACGAGGCGCTGGCCGTGTTGGGTTTTGCTCGCGTAGTTCTCGTCGATGTGGAGGGGGTGCTGGTTCATGGTCAGCAGTGAGAACCAAGTGTCGTCGGCCTCGTTGATGGTTCTGCCTGGCCAGTGTTTGAAGGTCTGCCCGACCTCGAATTCTTCAAAGTAGCGTCCGAACGCCATGTGTCGTACTCCTCGCAGTAGGGTACCTTAGTGGGGTGCCGTTCGACGCCGCGGAGCTGCGTAGCTTGCTGTTTGTACCTGGGGATAGCGAGGCGAAATTGGCCAAGGCGAAGGGGCTCGTCGCGGACGCTTTGGTCTTCGATTGGGAGGATGCGGTGCTGGCTTCGGGCAAGGGCGCCGCTCGCGAGACGACGCGGCGTGCGCTGGCCGAGCGCGGGGCTTACGGCCAGGCCATCGTGATCCGGGTGAACTCGGTGCGGAGCGGGTTCTTGGATGACGATCTCGACGCGCTCGCCCAATGTCCGGCTGACGCGGTGATGCTGCCCAAGTGCGAAGGCGAGCAGCATCTCTCGCTGCTTTCAGCGCGCACCGGCCTGCCGGTGATTGCGACGGTCGAGACGCCGCTGGGCGTGGTGCGCGCGGCGGAGACGGCATCCTATTCCGGCCAAGTAGCGGCTTTGATGTTTGGGGCCGAAGACTACTCCACCCAGATGGGCATCGTGCGAACCGCCTTCGAGCCCGAGACGCTGTTTGCCCGTTCGGCGACGGTGAATGCGGCTAGAGCTTTCGGGAAAGAAGCATTCGACTCGCCCTGCATGGATTATCGCGATGCGGCCGCCATGAGGGAGACGACCGAGATGGGCCGGCGCATGGGCTATACCGGGCGGCTGGCGATCCACCCTAGCCAACCGCCGGTGATCAATGAGATCTACACCGCTAGCGAGAGTGAGGTCGAAGCGGCGCGGAAGATGCTCGAGGATTTCGACCGCAGCGGGCTGGGCGTGGTTGGGATGGAGGGTCAGGTCATCGACGAGCCCGTGATTGAAAGGGCTCGCCGAGTGCTGCGGGCCGCTGATCGCCGAGCGAGATAGCTAGTGAAGTCTTGCGACCTCAAACCGACGAGACTGCTTTTGGAGCCGCGACCGGAAGGGAGCGGTTGCCTGAGACTTCGGCAACCGCTTGCTCCCGCGCGCGGCTCCAAGCTTCAGCCAAACTTGACTCGTTTATTCACAGCCTCAGTAGGCTAGTTTGTCCGTCCTCATGGCCCGTAAGAAAAAGGCGCTCGTTACCGGATCTGGGGGGTTAGTCGGCTCGGAATGCGTTCGGGCGCTCAGCGAGACCGGCTGGGATGTTGTCGGGGCTGACAACAACATGCGTGAGGAGTTCTTCGGCGCGGACGCTTCGGTCGGTCCCGTCCTGGAGCAGTTGCGGGAGCAGTGTCCTGGCTATCGGCACACCGCTCTCGATGTCCGCGATCGCGATGCCGTCCGCGAATTGATGAAGATCGAACGCCCGGACTTTATTATTCACACTGCCGGCCAACCGTCTCACGACCGAGCCGCGGAGATCCCCTACTTAGACTTTGATGTCAACGCGACGGGCACAGTGAACTTACTCGTCGCGGCGAGGGACTTTTGTAAGGAGTCGCCTTTTTGCTTTACCAGCACGAACAAAGTCTACGGCGACGGGCCCAATGAGGTTGAGCTTACTGAATTAGAGACTCGATACGAGTTTGCCGACAGGCCTGAAGGGATCGATGAATCGTTCCCTGTCGACCAATGCCTGCATTCGGTATTCGGGGCTTCGAAGTTAGCCGCGGATGTGATGTGTCAGGAGTTTGGGCGCTACTTCGATATGCCCGTTGGCGTGTTTCGAGCCGGCTGCTTGACCGGGCCCCAACACGCGGCTGTCAGCTTGCACGGTTATCTCGCCTACATTGTTAAATGCGCCGCGACGGGTGCGCCATATACGATACTTGGCTACAAAGGGAAGCAGGTTCGTGACCAACTTCACTGCCGTGACGTAGCTTCGTTATTCATGGAGTACTACAAGAACCCCAGAGCGGGGGAAGCTTATAACATGGGCGGCGGCAAAGGGAACAGCCTTTCAATTCTCGAGACGATTGATAGGCTTGACCGTATCGGCCTGACGCTCGATCACGATTATCGAGAAGAGAATCGCGTTGGGGATCATATTTGTTACTACTCGGATTTGAGTAAGATCCGTGAACACTTTCCGGCTTGGCGGATAGGGTATGGCGTCGATCGAATTATCGACGAGATTGCGGAGCGCTACCGGACGGAACCCGCTCCCTTGCGGTCGCGGCTCTGACGTCGCGAGTCAAGCCTTAGCCCGAGGGCGTCAGAGCCGCGACCGCAAGGGAGCGGGTTCCTCAGCGACCGGGCTTCCCCTCCAGGCGCCTCCCGTATTCAGGCCTCTGTCTCCATTCGTCGAAGTACGGTTCGTACTCCTCCATCTCCATCCAGAAGATGGGCTCGGACTCGGACGGATCGGTAGTCCCCTCAGGGTAATCCTCGCCGGCGACGCTGGCCTCGACCGATTCGTTCCAGGCTTCGAGGGCCTTGCGCATGCGCTTGGCTTCGGCGGGACGCGAGGCGTATAGGTCAGTCGTTTCCTTCTCGTCCGCGCCGAGGTCATACATCTCGTACTCGCCGGCCTTGATGTCGAGCGTGAGCAACTTCATGTCGTTGTCGATCAGCGCCGCTCGGCCCAAGTAGCGGAATCCGAGCGGCTTCGCGCGGCGCTCGAGATCCTTCTCAAACAGCGCCTTCAGGCTCAGGCCGTCTTGTGGCTGCTCGAGGGCGGAGTCGGGAAGCTCGGCGACGTCGGCCAGCGTCGGGAAGATGTCCACCGCCCCGGCCGGGTAGTTGGTAATGCGCGGCTTGGTGATCTTCTCCGGCCACTCGATGATGGTCGGCACACGCAGCCCGCCCTCATACACGCTCCCTTTGAAGCCGCGCAGCCCGCCCACCGAGTCGGGCTTGACGCGCGGCAGGCCGCCGTTATCGCTGGTGTACCAGACGAGCGTCTCCTGCTCGATCCCGAGGTCTCGAAGCCCTGAGCGTAGCGCGCCGATGCTGCGGTCGAGCGCGACCAACTCGCCGAGCTGGTTTCGTGAGACCTCGTCCACGCTCTCGAACCCTTTCATGTCTTCTTCGGTCGCGACCATCGGGTCGTGCGGAGTCCCGTACCAGATTACGGTGAAGAAGCGCTGCTCGGCCGCGGCTTGCTTGCGGATAAACTTCATCGCCTCGTCAACGATGATTTCCGACGAGTCGCCCTTGAACTCCTCGAACTCGCCTAAGCGGCTCATGATCGGGTTGCGATCGAAAAAGTTCGTCACCGAGAGCCACTTGTCGAATCCGAACACGGACGGGCTTTGGTCGTCATCGGCGAAGATCGGCACGCCCGGGCCGCGAATGCCGTTGAGGTGCCACTTGCCGAAGTGCCCGGTCGCGTAGCCGGCCTTGCGCAGGGCTTGTGCGACGGTGCGCTCCTGACGGCGCAGGCCGAAGCCGTGGTTCTGCACCCCGGTTCGATCGTTGGTGCGGCCGGTCATCACCGTTGCGCGGGTCGGCGAGCAGACCGGCGCCCCGGCGTAGAAGCGGTCGAATCGCAAGCCCGCGGCCGCCATGGCGTCAAGGTTTGGCGTCTTGAGCAATGGGTGATTGTAGTAACCGGTCTGTCCCCAGCCCTGGTCGTCGGCCATGACGAGGATGATGTTGGGGGGCGCGGCGGCGGCGCTTAGGGCGAATCCGAGGGAAATTGAGAGAGCGACGACGTGTTTCAATCTAGATCTCCGTGAAGCCCACATTAGCGTAGCTCAGCTTCGAACACCCACGAAAGAGGCGTGGACGGGAGTCCACGCTCTGGAGTTTCTACATTTGTGGACGGGGAGGGCCATGGTTGAGGTAGGTCGGTAGATAGTGATTGACATACCGACAGGATTGAGCTATTCTGTTCTTGGCCCCGCTCGGCGCCGCTGCCTATGCCCGACGATCTCCGCGATACTCTTCTGGAAACCCTAGAATCAGCCCTCGATGCTCAGCTGCGCGCCGTTCGTCGGCTGCGATCGAAACCCCCTCCCCGGCCCAAGCGCCCTTCGCCTCAAGGTATGTCTCAGGTCGATATGGCCCATGACATACTCGCCGGAGCCGAGCGTCCGCTGCATATCGCGGAGTTGATCGAGGGCATTCAGGCCAGGTTTTCCCGTGCGGTTGACCGCGAAAGCCTCGTCTCGGCGCTGTCGAAGAAGATCGCTCGCGGCGACCGTTTTGTGCGCACCGCGAAGAACACTTTCGCGCTGCGTAGCCCGGATTAGCTACGCGGCCCGGATTAGCTGTCCCCTGGAGGTTCCCATGCTGCTTCCTCAGTTCCTGTCGATCAGCGCTGATTGGAGGCGCGCCTTTCCCCAGCAACGCACGCATCGACGCGCGGTGCGCCAAGGCCTGGGAGGCCTGGTTTGCCTGGGCCGCCGCACGCTTTCGCGCATTATTTGGACCAACGGCGGCGAGCAAAACAGCTGGAGCGCGGACTATTTTTTGCACGAGCGCTGCAAGTGGCGTCCGCAAGAGTTGTTCGCGCCGGTGTGGAAGCGCGCCTTGGGGTTTTGCCGCTCACGGTTGGTGGGCGTGGCGATCGACGACACGCGCTTGCGCAAGACGGGGCGTAGGATCAAGCAGGCGTTTTATCAACACGATCCGCTCTCGCCGCCGTTTCACGCGAACTTGATGCTGGGGTTGCGCTACTTGCAAGCGTCGTTGTTGGTTCCCTTCGATCGCGGCGGCAAGACCGGCGCGCGGGCCTTGCCGGTGCGTTTTGAATGTGCGCCGGTTCCCAAGCGTCCCGGCAAACGCGCCGGCGACGCCGAGCGAGAGCAGTACGAACAAGCGCGCAAGCGCTGTCGCATCTCGCAACGTTTAGTCGACATGATGGCGCCGCTGCGGGCTGCGCTGGATGCCGCCGGCGGGATCGCCAAGAAGATGGTGTTGTCGCTTGACGGCAGTTTCAGCAACCGCACCGTTTTCCTGGCGCCGCGCGATCGCACCGAGCTCATCGCTCGCACGCGCCTGGACGCTGTGCTGTGCAAAGCCGCGCCGACCGGCTCGCGACGCTTCTATGGGGTCGAAAAGTTCCGCCCCGAACAGGTGCGCCGCGACGAGACGATCGTCTGGAAAACGACCAAGCTATTCTACGGCGGCAAGCGCCGCAAGATCCGTTATAAAGAGGTCAACGAGGTGTACTGGCAGGGCGGGGCGCGGCGCACGCCGTTGCGTTTGTTGGTGGTCGCGCCGACCCCCTATAGCAAGCGCCTTTCGAGCAAGATGTACTACCGCCAGCCGGCGTATTTACTCACGACGGACCTCGCCAGCCAGGCGCGCGAGCTGTTGCAGATCTATTTCGACCGTTGGCAGATCGAGGTGAACCACCGCGAAGAGAAAGACACGTTGGGCGTGGGACAGGCGCAGTTATGGAGCGAGACGGCGGTCCCGAAGCAACCGGTATTGGCGGTGGCGGCGTACAGCGCTTTGCTGCTGGCGTCGTTGCTGGCGTATGGTCCGGGGCGCGGAGAGGCCTATGCGCCGCTGCCGAAATGGAGGAAAAAGGCAAAGAGGCCTTCTTGTCTGGATCTGGTGGCGCTGTTGCGGAAAGAAATGGTCGAAAACCCCGATTTGCTGGCTCCGCTGGGGCTCAAACCCTCCTGGCAGGCCTTCGGCGCCGCCGCTGACGGGTAAAATATGTAGAAACTCCAGGGCGTGGACGGGAGTCCACGCTTCGCTACCACCGACGCCGGCGAGTAGGAATGTCTTGCCCACGACCCGCCGCTCGGATCCGCTCGCCTGTTGCGGCGGTTGAGCTCGACCCGCCCAGGTCCGGCGTCCAGTTTGCTGGGTCGGACATTGTCTCCTCCACCGCCGCTTCAAGCGCCTGGGCGGCGTCGGGCTCACCGAGCCACTCGAGCATCATCGCGGCGCTGAGGATCGTGGCCGTCGGGTTGGCTTTGCCCTGTCCTGCAATATCCGGCGCGGACCCGTGTGAAGGCTTGGAGTGAACCCTAAAAATGAGACATTGAAATTTGGGACGAATTTCAGCGAATGGAAAGGAGTCCAGGATGGAAAGTCTCAAGCCGCGCAAGCCGCGGGAGTGCACGGTGGAGTTCAAGGAAGCCGCCGCCAGGCGGCTCCTAGCCGGCCAGAGCGGCACAGCGCTAAGCCGCGAGTTGGACGTCAAGCGCAGCCTGCTGTACCGCTGGCGGGACGCCTATCGCCAGGAAGGCGTCAACGGCTTGAGCCGGCGGCGAGGCCGGCCGAAACCCGGCCGCTCGGCGCCGCCCAAGATCCCTCGCGATCCGCGCGACGAACGCATCGCAGAGCTCGAACGACTGCTCGGCAAACAAGCCGCAGAGCTCGATTTTTTCGGACAAGCCTTTCGCGCCTTGAACCTCGCAGCCCCGACCAACGACGCCGGTGGCGCGAGCGGATCTACTCCATCGTCGAGCAGATCAGCGCCAAAGGCTCGCTCAGCGTCGAACACGCCTGCGAGCTCGGACGCGTGAATCGCGCCGGGTTCTATCGCCGGCTCGCCGTGTCGTCGCCCGCCGAGTGCGACATGGAATTGCGTGACCGCATGCAGCGGATTTCGCTCGAGAATCGTCGTTACGGCTACCGCCGCGTGACGGCCGAGCTGCGCCGCCAAGGCTTCCTCGTCAATCACAAAAAGGTCCTGCGGATGATGCGTAAGGACAACTTGCTGGCGGTACTCAAGCGGCGCTTCGTGCTAACAACGGATTCGAACCACTTCTTACCTGTTTATCCGAATCTAGCGGCGCACCTGAATGTGGACGGCGTCGATCAGTTGTGGCAATCCGATATCACCTACATTCGCTTGCGCGAGGCGTTCGTCTACCTCGCCGTGGTGTTGGACGCCTACTCGCGACGCGTGGTCGGCTGGCGGCTGGGGACGACGCTCAAAGCTGAGCTGGCTGTAGGGGCGTTGCGCGATGCGCTCGAGCTCAGACGCCCTGCCGCGGGGTGGATGCATCATTCCGACCAAGGCGTACAGTACGCTTCGAGCGCCTATGTCGAGCTGCTGGAGCAGCACGGCGCGATCATCTCGATGAGCCGCCGCGGCAACCCCTACGACAACGCGCGGGCGGAGAGTTTCATGAAGACGTTGAAGGCGGAGGAGGTTTGGTTGCAGCGTTATCGCACGCTTGACGAGGCGCGCGCATCGATCGGCGAGTTCATTGATGAGATCTACAACCAACGCCGGCTGCATTCGGCGTTGGGATATCGTCCGCCGGCGGAGTTTGAAGCGCTGGCGCGGCCGGCGGCAACAGCAGCGAGGAATCCGAAGTATGAGTTTTGAGAGGCATAGGCAAATCTATCAATCCGATGGGCCCTGGGCGGGCAGGGAGACATCGCCGGCGTTGGAGAAGCCGGGAGCGACCTTGGCGGCCGCCCCCGGCGCTCATCGTCTTGATGAGTTTGCGGCCGGGTATTCCTTGGCGGGTTGCTCTCCAGCAGAGCCCGCTTCCGCTTCCCCGGCTAGGACCAGCGTGCGACGATACAGCGAAGAAGGCAAGCGTTTTGCGGTGAATCGTAACCTGTCCCGATTTCGACTGTCTCACGCTTGGGGTTCACTCCAGCTGGAAGACTGCATACTCGTCGCCGATATCGGCCGAAGGGGCCATCCCCATACCACCGACAAGCCCGGCGGCGAGGTCGGAGAGAATGTCCCCGAACATATTCTCGGTGACGATGACGTCGAAAGTCTCGGGTCGCTGGACAAGATACAGAGTCGAGGCGTCGATGTAGATTCGCTCGGTCTCGATGCCGGGGTGACGCTCGGCGACTTCGTCGAAGATGCGCCGGAAGTACGCCAGCGACGGTAGGACGTTCGACTTGTCGACCAGGGTGACCTTGCCCCGGCGCTTCTTGGCCTGTTGGAAGGCCGCCTCGAATAGGCGCAGCGAGCCCGCTCGGCTGATGCGCATCCCGTCGATGACTTCCGTCTCGGTCGACGTCAGCGAGCCCTTGCGCGACCAGAATAGGCCCTCGCAGTTTTCCCGCACGATCATGATGTCGATCGCTCCGGCGCCGTATCCCTTCAACGGAGTCGCATCGGGGTGGAGCAGCCGAAGCGGCCGCAGTCCGGCGTAGAGGTCGAGCTTCTCGCGCAGGTCGAGCTGCGGCGCCATCTCGGTGCCATTCGGCCAGCGGACGTCGGGCAATCCCATCGCGCCCAACAAGATGGCGTCGTGGCCTTGAATCGCTTGGAATGTCTCGGGAGGGAGCGGATCGCCGCCCGCTAGGAACTCCCCCGCCCCGACCGAGTATTCTTGACACTCGAACCGGAGCGGGAAACGCTCTTCGACAGCCCGGAGGGTTGCGACCGCCTCGGCGACCACCTCCGGGCCGATGCCGTCCCCTGGGAGGACGGCGATTCGGTGTGTTCTCACGCAGCGGCGGCGATCTGCTTATCGAGCATCTCGCTGACCTTGTCTTCGGCCACCGCGCCGACTTGGCTGTCGACGACTTCGCCGCCCTTGAAGACGAGCAGCATCGGGATGCCGCGAACCTGGAAGCGCGCGGCCGTCGAATGGTTGTTGTCGACATCGAGCTTGCCGATTTTGGCCTTGCCGGCGTATTTGTCGGCGACCGAGTCGATCACAGGCGCCATCATGCGGCAGGGGCCGCACCAGGTCGCCCAAAAATCGACCAGTACGGGGACATCCGAGTTCAAGACTTCGGATTCGAAGTTGTCTTCGGTGAAAGTAAGTGTGTTTGGTCCTGCCATGGGTGTTTCTCCTTCTAACCTCTTGATGTCTATTTTGATGCGTGAACCCGGCGGGGGGTGCAAAAAAGAACAACCAGACTAACGATTCTCTTCCACGCGAACGATCTGACTAGGTAGAGCGCGCTTTCGCGCCAAGCTTTCGGAGAATCTGTATGCGCCTGCTGCCTGTCTGTCTATTATTCCTGATTCCGGCGGTTCTGCACGCCGCCTCGCCAACTCCGGTCAGTACGACCGGAAATGTGTGGACGAACCATGTGGCGCTGCCGAGCGGTCATTTTGCTCGGAGCGGTGACAAGATCCGCACCGATTCCACCGGGATGGCCGTGCTGACGACGCCTGAAACCGGGCGTTTCGAAGTGCGCATGGACTCCGACATCACTTGGTTGGACGAAGGCGTGAGGCTCGATTCGGGCACTGTTGCGTCGGCGAAGTTGCCCGTACAGTTGGGCGAATACGAGATCGCTCCGGCTGAGCCGTCGGACGATTCGTGGTTCGTCGTGTCGGAGACCGGCGGCGAGACTTTGGTTGCGGCCTACCGCGGGGATGTGGTGATCCGCGGCGGCGGCGGTCCGGCGATCACGGTACCGGCGGGGTCGTTCGCGATGGCGGGGGCCGCGGCACCGGCGCCCGAACCCGCGGCTGCGCCCGCCCCCCAAGCAAGCGGCCCGTCAAAGTCCAAGGACAAATCGAAGGGCCGCAATTCTCGTCCGGCGTCGCGTCGCCGGACCGGCCGCGCGAACAGCGCTGGGTCGAGCAAGGGCTGGTCGATCGGCGGCATGGGGCACATCACGAGCGTGGCAATCGTGAGCGGCGTAGCGGCGGCGGCGATCACGGGTTTGGCGGGAAACAGCATCCGTAACGAGGCCGTCAGCCCGCAGTAGGGCGCGGTTCGCTAGCCGAGTGCTAGCCCTAGGTACTTGAGGGCCGGCTGTTGGCGAAATCCGCGGAACCCGCTCCCTCGCGGTCACGGCTCTGACGCCCCTGAGCTAACGTTCGAACTCGCGACGTCAGAGCCGCGACCGCAAGGGAGCGGGTTCCGCGAACAGACTTGCAATTCGGCCTTAAGTGAAGAGTATTGGGGCTAGGTGTAAGCGACAATGGGTGCTCGCTCTATGTCGCAACCGAAGAGAATTGCGCTGTCTCTCGGGGCAGGGGCTTCGAAACCGCTCGGTTTTCCGTTAACCGGAGAGATCTTGCCCGAGATCCTGGCCCGCCTTGGCGCTAAGAGCCTGTTCGGCCCCGCGACGGCCAAGCCGCGTCCAAGCGAGGCTGATCTTCGCGCCTTCCTGTTTGAATTGATGCCGGGGCTTAGCCACCACGACTCGTCGCCTCCGCTGATTACCGACGTGCTCTCGTTGATTGACCAGATGTTGGCGGCGGGCAACGTCCCGGGAGGAAAAATCAGCGATTCGCAGATGCGGCATGTTCGGTTGTTGCTCGAGCGGGCGATTTTTCGAGTCTTGGACTGGCCTTATGACCACAAGGACGATGCCGCGGTCCCCGCCTTGCTGAAGGGGCTCGTGGATGGGCTGATCGAATCCACCAAGGACGAGGGCGCTCATTGCACAATCGTCTCGACGAACTATGACATTGCCGTTGAGCGGGAGATCTATAGGCGGTTGGGTTTCGGCCGGCAACAGAGCGGGCAGGGGATCGGGAACGTCGTGGACCTCGGCTTCACCTGGCGTGAGCCAACCAGCGGACGGGTCTACCAGCGTCCGCAGTCGCCCCGGTTTTCGGTGCACAAACTGCACGGGTCGATGAACTGGCTTGCCTGTCCGGTCTGCGATCACGTGTATTTCAACCCGCTGGGGACGATCGAGTTTCAGGCCTTCCGCGAGAAGGTTGACAACTACAACACATGTCATTGCGGGTACGGCCCGCTGCAGACGGTGATGGTGGCGCCCTCGTTTATCCGGAACGTCCAAGACAGCACTTTGTTGACGGTGTGGCGGTCGGCGCTGGAGGATCTTCGAACCGCGGATGAGTGGATCTTGATTGGCTACTCGATGCCAGCGGAAGACATCGCGATCCGGTCGTTGTTGATACGCGCTTACCGCGGTCGCTGGGCCGGCGAAAAGCCACCAACGGTTCGGGTGATCCAGAGGGGCCCCGACGCCAAGCAGCGCTATCGCCTGTTCTTTCCCGAATGCGAGTATTCTAGTGACGGCTTGGAGGAGTTTGTCGCCTCTTGGCCCGGGAGTGCGTCATGAAGGTCCACCTTGCCGTCTTGGCCGTTCTCGTTGCGTCGCCGCTGGGTGGCTCCGCCGCCGATGGTGTGTTCAAGAACCTGCCGTTCACCGTCGAAGGCGCCGAGCGCACCGCCGCGATATACGTGCCGGCGGGCTATGACGCGTCCAAGACCTGGCCTTTGATCGTCTACCTGCATGGCGGCGGGGGAAATGGCGACAACGGGGGGAACGCGGTCAATGAGTGGCTCGACAGACAGCAGATCGTGGGCGTGATCCGAGCGAATCCTGAACGCTTCCCCGCGCTGGTGCTGATTCCGCGTAGCCCGGAGGGGAAGATCTGGGCCCCGATTCCGCCGGACCCGGTACAGTCGGCCTGGCGATTGGAGCGTCACGGGCGCGAGCCCAAGGCCGACGCGGCGGCGCATATCACAGCGGCGATCGACGCGGCGGTTGCGGCCTATGCGGTGGATGAAGACCGCATCACCATGACGGGGCATTCCATGGGTGGAGAGGGTTCGACTCGGTATGCAGCGCTCCATTCGGATCGCCTAGCAGCGGTTGCGCCGTCGGCGGGCTCGGCCGTGGTCGTGCTCGAGGACGCCCCGGCGCTGGCCCGGATCGGGGTCTGGATTTTTCAAGGCGAGACGGACCGCATCAGCACACCCGCGTTAGCGAAGCGCATGGTTGCCGCGATCAAGGCGGCGGGCGGAGACGTGCGCTACACCGAGTTCGAGGGCGTTGGCCACGCTTCCGCGAAGCCCGCTTACAACGACCCGAAGGTCATCGAGTGGCTTTTGAAGCAGAGCAAGTAAGAGAATCGGTACTTAGTTAGTTAGGCCCTGTGGCGAGCTATTGGGGGCCGCACCCCGAGAGTCTGTGAAAAACGAAAGAACGTTGGCGATCGGCTTCGTTTGCTGTCTTAGCCGCGACGCGGCGAAGAGCCGGAACCTTGCTTTACCGGCAGGACGGGCTTGGCATGCCAAGGCCCCTACGTCTTTGAAAGGAACGGTCGACGGTTGTGGAGCGTTACGCTACGAGCGGCGCTTGATCGTGTGAGTGTGATACGGCTCGAGGTTGTCGATCGCCTCTTCGCGCTCGCCTCGCTTCCACTGGAACAGTCGTACAACGGTTTCATCGGGGGTCATGTCGACGATCGTGAAGCCGTTCTTCTCTTGCACTTCGGCGAGGTTGTCCATCTCGAGCGCGGTTGCGATGAGGGGCGGCGTGCCGCGTCCGCCGGACGGCCAACCCGTGCCTGTTCCGAGCGGTCCGGTGAGGATGGCGTGAACCGGGTTGCGGCTGAAGTTGAGCGAGTCGCTCTCTTGGATCAAGCCGTGCCCGGTGGCGTGTAGATCTCCCGAGAGGATGATGCCCGACCGCTTTTCCTGCTCGGCTAGGGCCGAGAGAATTCGCTGGTGTTGCCCGAACCAGCCCGTCTGCCACATGAACTTCTCACGGTCGGTCGTGAGCCGGAAACGCTCGCCCGTTCTGATCTGCGTTGCGGCCACCGCTGGACCGTCGGCGCCTGTGTCGGCGACGTCGGCGTACCACTCGCGCCACTTGCCGGCCGTCCAGCCAACCGGGTGCGATGGGACGTGGAGGAGGTTCCGGACACGTTGGTCTTTTGTTCGATCGACGAGCCACTTCTCCGCTTCGGGAGCGATCAGGCCGGCGGCGTCGCCCTTGAGCGATAGGAAGCGAGCGCAGTCGTAGATCAGAGCCTCGGCCAGGTTGCCGTAGCGGAAGGTTCCGTAGCTCTCCGAGATCCCTGGCTCGCGATCGCCCGCGCCGGCCCCGGACATCAGCTCGGGCCGCGCGACGTCGGGAAGAAACTCGGGGATGAAGAGGTTCCGAACGTGGCGGCCGAACGAGAGCTGGTAGGCGTGCGGAGGTAGGGTGACCAGGCTGTCCCAGGCTTCGTCGTTCTCGAAGTAGTCGTGGTCGTCGTTGACGAAGTAGCTCGGCGTCGAGCGCAGCATGGTCTCGTAGAGCCGAGGGATCTGGGGTTCGCACGAGCTCTTAATGGCCAGCTCGTTGTGCGGGGCTTGCGCCGGTTCGGTGAGATTCAGACGCCCGAGTCCGTTATAGAACTCCGCGGCCCGCTCGCGGACCACTTGATGCTTCGACTCGAGTTGCGTGCGCTGGTCGAGGTAGAAGTGATCGCCAATCGCGATCATGGCGTGCGGCTTGAACGACAGCGCCCGGCGCAACAGCCGCTGGCGCTGGGCGATCGTCAGGAACGATTGCACCTTCCGATTCGGGATGTCCTGGGTGCCGCCCGCGCAGGTGTAGGTCAGCAAGCGCACTGACGACGGCGATGCATCGGGGGCGGGGAAGGTCGACAGCGGCCAACTGTCGGTGATCGCCTTGTCTTTGGAATCGAGTAGCTGGAGCTTGTACTGGCGGTCGGGCTCGAGCCCCGCGACATCGAAGCTGAAATACTTCCCGTCGTTGTCGATCTGCTTGCCGCTAACCAGGCGGCCGTCGACCTTGAGCCGGACGGACTCCCGGCTCGACTTGAACGAGCACTTCACAGCGAAGCGCTCGTGATTTGCTGCCGGGATCAGGTGCGCCAGATTACCGTGGCGCCAGCCGTCTTGGGCGTAGGCGCCGGATGCGACGCCGCCGGCCGCGATCGATGCGGATTGGATGAATTGACGTCTTGTCCAGTTGGCCACGCTTGGACTCCTCAATGCTGCAGCACATCATATCGAAGATAGAAATCCAACCAAAGGGCGCCACTACCGGACCGTGATCACCTTGACGCCGACTTCCAGGTTCACCCAAGCCCGATCCGTCGTGACTGCGGGCGCTCCCAAGCTCATGGCCGTTGCGATGCAAGCACGATCGCCAAACGACAGCCCCAAAGCGCGGGTTGGGCGCCTGAGCTCACCTGAATGCAAAGCGAGCGACCAGTCGAAGGGAATCAACTCGAGCCCAAGCCCGCGTAGCTCTCCTTCGATATCGCTTCGATCGAGACCCCTGTCGATTAGCTTCGCAACGACCTCGGAGAGATTGACCGAGCTAATTGCGGCGTCATCGAGAAGCTTGTGGACCCGATCGCGCCCCGGCTCGCGGTTAAGCAAGGCGAGCACGGCCGACGCATCAAAGACCGACCTACTCATGCTCTGCCTCGGCGCGGCGCTCCCGGATCAACTCGTCGGATAGCGACACCCCGGGCGGTACAACGGCTGCGACGCGGTCCTGCAATCGGCGCAGCGCTTCGTCGCGAGAATAGAGCCGGACTTCGTTGTCCTGCAGGCGAAGGACGACCGCATCTCCATCGTTGACACCGAGGGCCTTTCTGAAAGCTGCGGGGATGACGATGCGGCCCCCGGCGGTGACCTTTGCGTGCGCAAGATTCGGTTGGTCCATAATTTGAGTCTAGTCCATAAATATTGAATAAGTCACAATATAATCTAAATGGCATAAGCGGGGTGCTAGGCAATGGGCGCGATCCTGGAGAAGAGGGCGTTCCAATTTCGATAACCTTCTCCGAACCCTTGCGGGCCAAGAGCCCAGTGAATACTTTCCGCTATACTGCTCACCGCCGGTCGTTGTGCGCGCGAACGACCGCCGGTTGGAGCTACGCCATGTACATGCGTCTGATGCGTCTCAAAGCCCTTTTGGGCAAGTCTGAAGAGTTCTGCGAGTTTTACAAAAGTGAGGTTCTTGCTGAGCTCCGGCGATCGGGCGGCTGCCTGTTCGCCACCTTGACCGAGGGCCTCAAGAACCCCGACCAGTTTGTCTCGCTCACGCTTTGGAATGATCTCGAAGACATCAAGAGGTACGAAGAGGGTGGGCGATACCAAGCGTTGCTCGAGCTGACCCAGCAGTTCTTGGCCGAGTCCGGCGAATGGCGCGTGCAACTCAGCGATGACCTAACGCTTGACTATGGCCCGTCCAAGGAAGCGCCAAAAGTGACGGCGTACCGACTCGCCGCCGGCATGGAAAGCGAAGAGCTCGCGGACGTGCGGACGGCTCCCGCACACGTGAGGATTATGCGCTTCAACGTAGCGCCAGATAAGATTGCCAAATTCAGTGAGGGGTACAGGGAGGACTTTACGCCGGCCATTCGAAAAGTCCCCGGCTGCTTGTACGCGGGTCTGCTGGCGAATCTTGAAGCCGAGCACCAACTCGCGTCGATTACGATTTGGGCGAGTCGTGAAGACGCTGAGCGCTATGAGCAAAGCGAGGTGTTTTCGGAGTACATGCAAAAGGGAAGGGAAGTTGTTGGCGCGAGAAGCTGGGATCTGATGCTTGACCCGACCGACGCTGCCTCACCGAGCGGAGACAAGAGATTGTCGGCCCAGGCCTATCACGTTGTAGCCGGGCAGAATCTCAGCGCGTCATGATCGACTCGGGATAGGAGATGATAGTTGCCGGAATCGCTGACCCGCGTTCGGCTGACGCTCTTGGAAGGGTATCGTGGAAATCTCGATCCAGAAGAACGACGACAGCGCGGTGCTCGAAGTGCGCGGTCGTCTGATGTTCGGGGAACCGATCCGCGATCTTCACAGCAGCGTGAAGGATCTGGTTCGCCAGGGGGTCACCAAAGTCGTGGTGAATCTGGGCGGCGTTTCCCATCTGGATAGCTCCGGTATCGAGGTGTTGCTGGCGGCCTACCGGACCTGTACGGAGAGCGGTGGGAGCTTTCGGCTGGACCAAGTCCAAAGGACGCCCAGAAAGGCCCTTCGGATCACGAGATTGGAATCGATGTTTGGTTTGTCGGGTGAGTGAGCCTCAGATGATTGCGACATCAATGTTGTCAAGCCGCCAGTTAGCGACCGGAGTCCTGGGACTCGCATTCTTCGCCGGTTGTGACTCCGGCGATCCGCTAGCTGCCGGCAATGGCTGGCCGCGCCATACAATCGACGATTCGTCGCGCGGAGCGGACGGCGTTCGATTAGGGGACATCAACGGCGACGGGCTGCCCGACGTCACGTCTCCGTGGGAGCAGGGCGGACAGATTCGCGTCTATGTCAACCCCGGGTCGGCTGGGCTGCGAGATCGTTGGCCCGCCGTGACTGTGGGCGAGGTTGGGGACCCGGAGGACTCGTTTTTCGCTGACCTCGACGGTGACGGCGCCCTTGATGTTGTTAGCTCCTGCGAAGGCAGCGCGAGGTCGATCTTCGTCCACTGGAACCCCAATGACCCGGAGCAGCTGATGAATCCGGACGCCTGGAAGACTGAGCCGCTGCCGGCTTCGGTTGGCCATTCGAGATGGATGTTCACCTACGCCACGCAGGTGGACGGTGCAAACGGGATCGACCTCGTTGCGAGCTCGAAGAACAAGGGCGCCCAGATCGGCTGGTTCGAGGCGCCGGCCGACCCGCGCGATCTCGCCGCTTGGCAGTGGCATCCGCTCTATGACGCCGGTTGGGCGATGACGCTGCGTCCCTATGACATGGATGCCGACGGCGATCTCGACATCGTCGGTACAGACCGCCGGGGACCCCGCCGCGGGGCGCTCTGGCTCGAGCATCCTGGCCCGTCCTCAGCTGCTGGGGACTGGACCGAACACCGTATCGGCCCGCTCGACGACCACGAAGCGATGCACAATACGATCGCCGATCTCGACCAAGACGGGCTCGACGACGTGATTGTGGCGGCGAAGGGCGGCCCGCTGCGGTTCCACCGGCGCACTTCTGTTGGGTGGGAGACCCATCAAATCACGATGCCGCCTAGAACGGGGAGCGGCAAGGGCGTGAAGGTCGCCGATGTGGACCTCGACGGCCAGCCCGACCTGGTGATCTCGTGCGAGCACGCGACCGACGGAAAATCGGGCTTGTTTTGGCTTTCCTACGATCAGTCTCCGACCGAGCCGGAGTGGTCGTTCACTACGATCAGCGGACCCGAGGGTTTCATTTTCGACTTGCTACAGCTCGTCGATCTTGATGGCGACGGAGATCTGGATGTCGTGACGTTGGAGGAGAAGGGCCCCTACCTGGCCAGCGGATACGAAGGGTCTGAGCTCGGGGTGATCTGGTATGAGAACCCGGCGAAGCCCTGACCCATCATGGCTTCGACTACTGGCGAATCTGGCACGGTACCAGCAATCACATGGAGGGCTCCTACACCTTCGACCCGGTGACGGGCGAGCGCCGCGAGCCGAAGGGCTACAACGCGACCTACATGGCCGACGAAGCGATCGATTTCATCAACGATCGCGACGAAAACCCATGGATGCTGATGCTGTCGCTCAATCCGCCACACCCGGTCTACACCGATGCGCCCGAAGAATTGATGGAGCGCTACCGGCGGGCGCACCTGCAGTCGCGCCCCAATGCGGTCGAGAAGCTGTCGGGCGAGCAAGCGGGACGCCGCTCTCGCCCGATTGTCGACAACCTAGTCGGGTACAACGCCCACATCACCGCCGTCGACCTCGAGCTCGGCCGGCTGGTCGAGCGCCTCGAGGAAACCGGCCAGGCGGACAACACTATCGTCGTTTACACATCGGACCATGGCGAGATGATGGGCTCGCACAACTACATGGGCAAGCGATTTCCGCACGAGGAGTCATGCCGGGTCCCATTCTTAGTGCGCTACCCGGGAGTCGTCGAGGCGGGCGTGAAGCGGGACACCTTGCTTGGCGCGATCGACCTGTCCCCGACTCTTTGCGGCCTGGCCGGGATCGCTCCGCCGAGGCACTGCCAGGGTCGGGATCTGTCGCCGGCTTTCCGCGGCGAGTCCATTGAGGAACCTGAGCATGCGTTCATGATGCATATGAACATCAAGGGCGTCCCGCAGCCGATCTTCCGCGGGATTCGGACGCGGCGGCATACCTACGCTGTGGGCGAGGGGGGCGCTGGGTGTTGTTCGACAACCAGGAGGACCCGTATCAGCAACGGAATCTGGTTAGCGATTCCAGTCGCGCTGGGTTGATGAGGGAGCTGGATGGGGAGATTCTGGACTACCTGAAGAAGGCGGGGGATCCGTATCCCTACGCAGAGAAGATTTGAGGCCTCTACGGCTTCACGAGCCGAAGCCCCTCATGCTTCGCGAAGGGCATGAAGTCGGAGTCACGCGTCAGGAGCGCGATGTTGTAGTCGATGCAATTCTGAGCGATGAGCGTGTCGGCTAGCTTGGGTTTGTATTTTTCTTTGCGAAGGATGAGCCTGCGACGCATCTGGCCTGCGCGAACCCAGAATTCGGGCGGCGATTCCAGCCTGGGTAGCGTCACGAGGTCAGCCACAGCGGATGCCGGCAGTTCGGGTGCGCTCAGCAACTCGGCGAGAACGACCGGGAGCATAAAGACGGCGTGTTGAACCAGTCTGCGGCCAAGCAGGTGTACATCAGCCTCGTCCTCATCCACAAGAAATGCGCTCCAGACGCTCGTGTCAACGCCGATCGGTTCGGTCAATCGCGGCGAAGCTCCTCAAGATCAAGGCCGAGCTGAACCGAGCCCCGAAGAGCTAAGACTCGTTGGTAGGCGTCGTTTACGATTACGGCTTCGAGGCCCTGACGGATCGTTGGCGTAATGCCTTGCTGTGAGACTTCGGTCGCCCGCCGCAGGAGTTTCGTAGGCAGCATGACGGTTACTTTCTTAAGCTCTTCTTGTGGCATCCTCTTGCATTATACGGTTTGCCATACCGTGCCCGGCGCCAGAGCGCTAGACCAAGTCGATGCTCACCCGCCGGCCCAACACCTCCGCCGCTCGCTGCAAGCTCGAAAGCGTGATGTCGTCGTTGGCGTCAAGCAAACGGTCGACTTGGCTACGGCTGGTCTTGAGCAGCTTCGCCATCTTGTTCTTGGAGATGCTCTCTTTTTTCATAGCCTCAGCCAGTTGCCACGCGACGACCTCCTTAATTGCTTGGGCCTGAGCTTCCTCGAACCAACCCTCCTCTTTCATGAAGTCGTCGATGCTGGAGCCCATATGTTTCTCGCCCATCGCGTTCCTACCTCTACTCGCGGACTCTCGCTAGGCCGTGGTGTACCTTTCCATGGGCAGTGTACCACGAAAAGTTCACGTAGCTGCCTCGAATCATAATGAAACGTGCCCGGCCCTCTCGACGGAATTCGCGTCATCGACATCACCACCGTAATCCTCGGCCCCTATGGAACCCAGCTCCTTGGCGACATGGGCGCCGACGTGATCAAAATTGAAGCCCCGCCCGCGGGCGACATCTCACGCGACATGGGCTCGGTTCGCAACCCGGGGATGGGCGGTTCGTTCCTCAACATGAACCGCAATAAGCGCTCGCTGGCCCTTGACCTCAAGCAAGCCGCCGCCAAGGAAGCGCTGCGGCGGCTGGTCGAGACGGCTGATGTTTTCGTCCACAACATGCGTCCTCAGGCCATTGACCGGCTCGGCTTCAGCTACGACGCCGTGGCCGCCCTCAAGCCCGACATCGTCTACGTCGGCGCTTACGGCTTCGGCCAGGACGGGCCCTACCGCGCCAAACCCGCCTACGACGACTCGATCCAAGGGGCGTCGGGTCTGGCGAGCCTGTTCCAACGTCAGGGCGGCGAGCCGCGGTTTGCGCCAATGACGCTTGCCGACAAGATCGTCGGACTCTACCTGAGCCAGGCGGTCGCGATGGCGCTGGTCCACAAAGAGCGCACCGGGGAAGGGCAGTTCGTCGAGGTCCCGATGCTCGAGACGCTGGTGTCGTTCAACCTGGTGGAGCACATCGACGGCGGCGCCTACGATCCTCCGGTCAGCGGCGTCGGCTACGAGAGGGTGCTTACGCCGTCCCGGCGTCCCTTCCCGACCAAAGACGGCTATGTCTGCATCTTGCCTTACACCGACAAGCAGTGCCGGAGCTTCTTTGCCGCGGCCGGCCGCGATGACGTGATGGAGGACCCGCGCTTTGTGGACTACCCCGCCCGCGTCAACAACATCGGCGCATTCTATGATGCCGTGGCCGGCGTCACCCCCGGAAAAACCACCGCTGAATGGCTGCAGGCTTGCGAGCAGGCGGAGATCCCGTCGATGCCCGTCGTTGATATCGCGGATCTCGCCAACGACGAGCATCTCAAGGCGGTGGGAATGTTCGAGAAGCACCGGCACCCCAGCGAGGGAGACACCGTCTTGGTTCGGCCGCCGGTCAAGTTTTCCAAGTCGCCGGGCTCGATCCGGACCCAAGCGCCGCGCCTTGGGGAACACGGCCCGGACCTGCTCCGAGAGTTGGGCTACGATGCCGAGGCGATCCGTGAGCTGCAAGCCTCGGGCGCGCTTGTGGGCCCCTGACTTTGGGGATGCGATATATTGGGTCCCGGATTTCCATTTCACACGGTGAAATGACTGGCGTCCAACCTTCGTACGGTTGCCTGCTCTTCGGCCTGTACATTTGGAGTGCGATCGAAAATTTCACGACACCTCCCCGTAGCTGGCCGCGCCGGAGATCAATCGTAACTGCTTTAGAATCAGCAAAACGCCGTCACGAATCGTATAATGACGCCTGTCCCTTTTGGTTCGTCCCCTTTGATCCCTTTTCCTCCCGAACCTCGAACCTTCGGAGAATCCGTCTTGGTGATGTCTACCCCCCCGTGTGTGCGGGTGAATCCGGGTAAAAGCGTACATTTGGCGAGGTTTTTGGGGGTTCGGATGTGTCGGCGGTGAGGGCGGGACTGTACATTCGATTCCAGTGTAGGGGCGGGTTGGGGTTTGGCGCCGGCGGGTGCGGCGTAAATACTTGCGGCGTTTAGGGTTATGATTTTCGGAAGGCGGTGACGACGGCGCGAGGATTGGGGCAGAGGGGACGGGGCCTCCGTAGCTCTTGCGGCAGGCCGGAAGGCTGGCGTAAGTGCCATTATATCAATTGGTTGTGTGGATAACGGCGGACGCTTCCGCCGCCGGAGATGAATCGTAACTGCTTTAGAATCAGTAAAACGCCGTCACGAATCCTGTGATGGCGCCTGTCCCCTTTGGTCCCTGTCGTTTGCAGGTAGCGCTGCGGCGCCTCCACTGATAAAGCCCCTTTGGACGGGACTTGTCACTCAAGGCCAAATCTGTAAGCCCCGGTCAAATAACCCCGAAAGGCTCACGGTGCCACCACCCCGTCGAGGTGGCATTTTCGCATTGATTCGAAAAGAGTTACGAATCACCTGACTGTCCCCGAACTTCCCGAACTTCCTTGTCACCGATCACCGATCTTCCATGTTGCCATTGTTGGTTGCGTCGCCGAGTGTGGTTGAATGACCACGGTTTTCAGAGTAGTCGTACTGATTATAAAAGACTTGCGAGTTCGGTGGCTGTCACCGAACTCCCCTAACTCCCCTAACTCCCCTAACTCCCCTCGCGAACTCCCCCTTAACTCCCCCTTCGTCTGACAAACTGCACGCGGCACTTCGTCCTCAGCGTTCTACCGAGGCTCTCAGCCTCGGCAGGATCATTACCCACCCAGAGGATCAGTCCAGCCTCGTGGCACTTTCGCAGCATCGCGTAGTCATTGGGGCTGTCGCCAGCGACCAGAACTGGTGTCACATCACCGGGAAGCGCAGCCAGGGCTTCTCCCTTCCCCTCGTAGACCGGCACCGGCTCGATGAGTTTTCTAGAAAGACACTTCCTCAGAAGCCGATGCCCGATCGTTGACCGAATACCCACGACGTTGCGCGTGGGAATGCCGAACAACTCCCAACTGAGAACCTCGACGGAGATCTGATTACTCGCGGAAATCACAAGGCACTCGATGCCTGACATCTGAAGCTGCGCGACGAGCCGCTGCAACACAGGGTGAGGCTTGGGCATCAGGATCTCACAGCCCTGAACAACCAGCTTCGACTCATTCTCTACCAACAGTGCTCGTGTTTCCTGTTCGATAGAGGAAAGAGTATGACCATCTAGTGCCTCCACCGCCATGCGAAGCGCCCTTTGATGGTCTGTTTCCAACATCCCCACGTATTCAGACCAGCGGAATCCCCTTAGCCGGCCGGCACGAGACAGCCTCGCCAGAAGCGCTTCTTGGACATCGCCAATCAACAGCGTGTTGTCCAAGTCGAAAACGGCCACCGGATTCTCGGCCGCTGCTGCCAACTCCGTGATGTTGACTTGGAGCTCACTCACTTCGGGCTCCCCCTCCTCGATCCTTGCAAGCTCCAGGCTGCTGAGCACAATAAGGTTCAGCCTTGCGTCATACTCGGCGCTACTGTCGAGGCGACGCCGGTAGAGTGCGTAGAAAAGCAACGCGGCGACTCCGCCTACGACGGCCCAACCGGCGATCGTGAGCGTCTGTCCATAGGGGGAGCTTGCTGATCTCAGGACCAGGTACTGACCCGCTGCCGCTATCGATCCCAGCACAAGAGAGTACAGAGCGCTCGAGAGGCCGTAGCGAACAGAAGAAATGCTGCGGGCATAATCGTAGCTTTTCTCCTTGAAGAGAGTCAGGTCCAACAGGTGCTCTAGGAAAGGAATCCTTGTAACCCACCCAGGATCGACAGATGTCGTACTGGTTCGTCCTCGGAAAGGACAGAACGTGTCTAGTATATCGTTTCACTAAAACATATCCTCTCTAGGCGACCTCAAGCGCCTCGAACTTCCTCCAGCGGTGAACCACCGGAGCCGCGTTGATCTCCGCGATCCCCTGCAGAATTCGTTCCCGCAGCTCCTCCCACGACGCGACTCGGATACGCTTCAAGAACGTGCGCGCCATCTTGCCAAACAGCGTCTCGACTATGTTGAGCCAGGACCCGTGGGTCGGCGTGTGCACGTATTTGAAGCGGTTCGGACGCGTCGCCAAGTAGGCTTTCGTCTCCTTCGATATGTGGGCGGAGTGATTGTCCAAGATCAATCGGATCGTGCATTGGTCCGGGTAGAATTGGTCCAAATCCTTGAGCAGCAAGATGAATTCCCGGCTGCGGTGACGCCGCTCCACCCGCGCCGTTACCCGGCCGGAGTGCAAGTCCAGCGCCGCCAGAATCGAGCACGTTCCCAGCCGTTTGTACTCG
Source organism: Bryobacterales bacterium (assembly GCA_965247515.1). Taxonomy (GTDB): domain Bacteria; phylum Acidobacteriota; class Terriglobia; order Bryobacterales; family UBA6623. The sequence continues at coordinate 7,452,947 of OZ252029.1, forward strand.
TAGTCGCGAGCCACACAGGGATGCCGCCCAGGCTTCGGCGGCAGGTCCGGCGCGACGTTGGCGATCGCTTGCACGCCGGGCTTTTCGTCGACCGAAACCGTGATCACGCCCGGCGATAGGCCGTCGCGAAGGCTTTCATTCTGAAAGGCCACTTCGCGGTAGACCAGCAACACTTGCCGCATCTTGGACTCAAAATCGGGATCGCGACGCTCGAGGTAGTACTTCACCTTCTCCGGATGCAGAGGTTGCTCGGCCAGAATACGATGTACGGTCGCCTTAGCCGCTTGGGCCAGGGCCGGATAGCCCGCTTCCACGGCATGCCGGCGCACGTGTAGAGCGAGCGCGCTGCGGGTCCACAGCTCGGCGGCGTAACCGAGTTGGGTGGGTTTGCTGCAGGCCAAATGCACCACCCAGGCCTTGGCATCGGCGGTGATGCCGGGCGGCCGGGGACGATGATAGGCATCCTTGAGCGCTGCTTCCACGCCTATGGCGAGGGCTCGGTTGATCCATTTGCCGACGCTTTTGCGCGTCATCTTGACCGCTCGCATAATCTCGGCGATCGTCTCGCCGGAATGATAACGCCACAGAATCTCAGCCCGCTGCACCTCCCTAACCGGAGCCGTCCGCGAAGCACGCAGGCGCTGAAGATGTTGCACCTCTTGGGGCGCGAGAACGAGTTTGAGACGCTTTGATTTTCCCGGCATGCGTCCAGCCTAGCAGGAAACGTTACGGGATAGATATGTTTTATTGAAACGCTATACTAGATAGGTGGCTATATCCAGCTTCCACCGACCAAGATCTGGCCTGATGGACCTAAAGTCGAGAAACACGGCCTGCGAACCTGGCGCATAGACTGCACGAAGCCGCTCCCGAAACATCTCTACGAATCGCTTCGTCTCATACGTTTTTCCTATGATCCGACGAAAGACTCGAAAGCCGCCGTACAGAACCCAGCCGGTCGGAGGCACGGCGGCGGCGATGGCACCCGCGAGGATGGCGAAGCTAGCATAGTCTTCCAGCGCAACAAGCCTCACAGCGAAAACGGGAAGCCAGAAACAGAGGCCCGGAATAATCAGCCTAAACGCTTCATGAGTCATTCTGCCTAGAGAGAATAGCAGTCAGGGATGGCGTTGGTGCATGAATCGGCCTCGGCTCCCGCGGAACGGCGGCTTGCGGTCCTGGTCGATCATGGAGGTCGAGGGGACGACGTCATGGCTGCATCGAAATCGAGCCGAGTGAACCGCAAGTACAAGACGAAGTACAGAATCCGCAATTGGAAGCAGTACGAGCGTGGCCTCAGGAGCCGCCGGCGACCGTCACGATCTGGCTGAGCGAGGAAGCAATCGCCGCCTGGAGACCGGCTTTGAGGGACAGCCCCCCAAAGGGTGCGCGGTGTGCGATACTGCCCTGGACCAGCGATGGCGAGAATGGCCCGTGTGGTCGCGGAGGGCGTTCCGCACCACATCACCCCTGCCACATCGAAGCAAAAGGGGGGGCAACAATCGTCAGGATGTCTTCCTGCTAGACGAAGACCGGCGATTCTATCTTGAGACCCTCAAGGCGAAGTGCGACGAGCACGGCGTCGTCGTGATGGGCTATTGCCTCATGACCAATCACGTGCATTTGGTCGCCACTCCCAAGAACTCCGATTCGTTAGCTCGAGCGCTTGGCCAAGCCGATGGACGCTACGCGAGTTGGTTCAACAAACGCTATCGGCGGAGCGGCCACTTGTGGCAGAACCGCTTTTATTCCTGTGCCTTAGGGCGGACCCACTTGCTCACCGCGCTGGCCTACGTCGATTTGAATCCGATCCGGGCGGGGATGCTGGCCAGCGCCACTGAGTATGCTTGGTCCAGTGCGAAGGCGCATGCATTCGGCCCCGCGTCGGATACGCTGGTGGATGATTGGTCGTGGAGTGAGCTGCGGCTCGCCGGCAACTGGATCGAGGTTTTGGAGCTGTAAGACGACGAACACAAGGCGGCTCAGTTGCGGCGAGCGACGCACGCGGGCTTGCCGTTTGGCGACGAAGAGTTCGTGGCACGAATGGAGCGGCTCGCTGGCCGCGCGCTGCGGCTTCGGAGCTCTCGACGAAGGGCGCCGGCCGGTCAAGGTAAGCGACGTTGGTGTCGGTGACCCCGGCGCTCTCTGAGATCGCACGATGGAAGAGTCCGGTGGATTGCGGCGTGGCGAGCAACGCATGCACGCTCGTCGCTCCGGCGGACTCGCCGAAAATCGTGACGTTGCCCGGGTCCCCGCCGAATGCGCCGATATTGCGTCTCACCCAATCGAGGGCGGCGATTTGATCGTGAAATCCACAGTTTCCAGAGCCGCGTTTGGACTCAGCCGACAACGCCGGCAGCGCGAGATAACCAAGAGCGCCAAGGCGATAGTTGATCGAAACGAGCACGACGCCGCGCCTGGCAAACTGGGTCCCGTCATAGCCCGGCATGTGGCCGGCGCCGCTACTCAACCCGCCGCCGTGGATCCAGACCATCACCGGCCGGTCGGCCTTGGTTGGCGCCCCGGCGGTCCAGACATTGAGGTAGAGGCAGTCTTCGCTCATCTGGAGCGGCTTGCCGTTTCGCCCGCGGCGTGGCTGGCGCTGCACGCATGTGGCGGAGAACTCTGTCGCTTTAAACACGCCCGACCAGGCCTCGGCTCGGCGGGGCAGCTTCCACCGTAGGTCCGCGACGGGGGGCTCCGCGAAGGGGATCCCGCGGTACACCACATGTAGCTGGGCTCAGAGCTTCAGAGGCCTATCTCGGGGTCCACCAGGCGTCGATCTGGCGCTTAAGCTCGTCCACGATCTCGGGATGTTCCGCCGCCAGGTCTTTCGTCTCGTGCGGATCGTCCCGCACGTTGAATAGCTCCGGCTCATCGCCCATCCAATCCGCCATTTGCCCCCGAATCATCAGCGTCACTTCGTCGTTGGCGCGGTGCGGCCAGATCAGCTTCCAACCGTCTTCGCGTACCACGGAACGGTATTTGAGGTTGGCCGCAGGCCGCTCGACTTCGACCGCGGTGTGGGCGAAGAGCTCGCCGAACAGATGCTTGCGCTCGTGCAGCAGCTCGCGCCGAGTGAGGTCGATCCCGGGCATTTCGTTCGGGGGTTCAACGCCAGCCGCTCCTAGGATGGTCGGCGCCAGATCGATGCTGCTGGTAAGAGTGTGGTCGTCTCGGCCCGGTTCGACCTTGCCGGGCCAGCGGACCATGATCGGCGTGCGCGCGCCGGCCTCGTAGGGGGAGACCTTGGCCCGACCCGTGTGCCACTCGCGCGGATCGGCGGTCTGGATCCAGCCGTTGTCTTGCACATAGAGAACGACGGTATTCTCACGGAGTCCGTTTTCGTCGAGATAGGCCATCAGTTCGCCGACGGTCTCGTCGAGCCATTCGCACATCGCGTAGTACTTCGCGACCGGCTCGGGACGGTCGGGCGCCTGGTATTTGGCGAGCAGCCGCTCGGGCGGAGTGTGCGGCGTATGCGGCAGGAACGGCGCGTACCAGACGAAAAACGGAGTCTCGCCCGCCTCGGCGATGAAGTCGAATATCGGCTCCATCCCTTCACGGCCGATCTTGACCCCGTCGTCGCCGTGACGGCCCCGGCGCTCGACGTCTCCGTGGGTCATCCCATGTGTGAATCCGCCACGAGCGGGCGCGCCCTCCCACCACTTGCCTGATTGGTGACTGACGTAACCCTTCTCGGCGAGAAGGCTTGCGACCGCCGGCGACCGCTCGAAGACTTGGACCATCCGATCGCGGTTGGCCGGGTCGCGCGACTCACCGTCGGGGTCGTTGCCGGTGATGCCGTGCTGGTGAGGGTAGAGACCCGTCATGATCGTCGCCAGACTGGGGCGGCATAGCGCCGTCGGCACGTATCCGCGTGTATAGAGCATGCTTTCCGACGCCAGCTTGTCGATGTTGGGCGTCTCGATCGCCTCATGCCCCATAAACGAATAGTCGGTCCAAGACTGATCGTCGGAGATGATCAGCACGACGTTGGGCGGACCTTCGGCCTCGGGTTCCGGGGCTTCGCCGCAGAACCAAACGAAACCGGCGAGACCGAGGATGCCTAGGCGAATCAGCTTTGACATGACGAGTCCTATCGTACTCTTGGTATGATCACGGGTCTTCAAAAAACTATGAAAATCTCATCGAGAATGGACAACGTTCGTGGCGAGGGCGCCTTCGAGGTCCTTGTCAAAGCCCGCGCGTTGGAGGCCGAGGGACGCTCGGTCGTCCACATGGAGATCGGCGAGCCTGACTTCCCGACGCCCAAGAACATCATCGAGGCGGGCAAGCGAGCGCTCGACGCCGGCTACACGAAATACGGTCCCACGCAGGGTGATCCCGAGCTACGTGATGTGGTTGCGAAAGAGGTTTCAAAGACCCGCGGCATTCCGGTCGATCCGACGCGCGTCGTCGTTACGCCCGGCGCCAAGCCGATCTTGTTCTACACCATGCTGGCGCTGCTGGAGGAGGGCGACGAGGCGATGTACCCCAATCCGGGGTTCCCGATCTACGAATCGATGATTCACTACAGCGGCGCTAAACCCGTGCCGATGCCGCTGGTTGAAGACCGCGGCTTCTCGATTAACCTCGACCTGTTTAAAGAAAAGCTCAACGACCGCACCAAGCTGATCGTGCTGAACTCGCCGCAGAATCCGACGGGCGGGACGATCCCCGGCGAAGACATGCGGGCCATCGCCGACCTTGTTCGCGGCCGCGATCTGGTCGTGCTTACCGACGAAGTCTACTCGCGGATCTGGTTCGACGAAAAGCCCAGCTCGATCGCCTCGCTCGACGGCATGGCCGACAAAACGATCATCCTCGACGGACTTTCCAAGACCTACTCCATGACCGGCTGGCGAATCGGCTACGGCGTGTTGCCGGAATGGCTGGTTGGTCCGGTCTGCCTGCTGATGGTGAACTCCGCCTCGCACACGGCCGCTTTCACGCAACGAGCCGCAATCGAGGCCATCACGGGTCCGCAAGACAGCGTCGAGACGATGGTGGCCGAATTTCGCCGCCGGCGCGACCTGATCGTCAACGGCTTCAACAGCATGCCGGGCGTTCGCTGCGTGCAGCCGGGCGGCGCGTTCTACGCCTTCCCCAACATCTCCGAGACCGGCATCGACGCCGGAGTGCTGGCCGAGCGCTTGCTGCAAGAAGCCGGCGTTGCGTGCTTGGCCGGCAACGCGTTCGGGGCGTTTGGCAAGGACTACCTGCGGTTCAGTTACGTGACCGCGTCCGATCAGATCGAGATCGCCCTCGAGCGGATGGACGCGCTGCTGCGAGGGTAAGACGCCGCGTCAGGCGGACTCTGAATGCTCTCCGTCCTGCTGGTATTTGGCCTCGCTACTTGGGCCTGTCTTGCGCTCGGTGCGGCGGTCGTGACCGGGCTTCGCCGCCTGAGCGACGGCGTCCACGACAGGGCTGGCCCATTCGACCTGCTGTTGCTTGGCCTGGGGTTGTTGACAGCGCTGGTCTCGTGGGCGACTCTGATCGGCCCGATTGACCCCACGGCGCGCGTGGCGGTTTTTACCTTGACCCTCGTCGCGGGTTTCTGGGGACGCCGTGAGCTTGGCCGCGCGTTCGGCTCGATCCGAGCGACCCTTAGCGGACTCGGGTGGCCGCTGATCGTAGCGGCTGCGCTCGTCATCCTGCTTGGTCTGGAGCGTTCGGCTTCGTCGCCGTACCTCTACGACACAGGGCTCTACCACGCCCAATCGATCCGCTGGATCGAGGAGTACGGGGTGGCGCCGGGGCTCGCGAACCTCCACACGCGATTCGGCTTTAACTCGGCTTGGTTCAGCCCGCTGGCGCTGTTCGCGGTCCCTGGTGCGAACGGGGAAGCGACTCACCCGCTCAATGGCTGGCTTTTCGGGTGCGTCGCGCTGTGGCTGGTTGCGCGGATCCGCCACGCGCTGAATGGACCTCACCCCATTGCCGCCTTCGGGCCAGCGGCGCTGCTTGCGGCGGTGATTCCGCTGTTGATGAAGTGGCTCTGCGCACCGACGCCCGACACACCGGCTTGCCTGTTGCTTTGGACGGTGGTCTTGATGGCCTACGACGGCGGCTGGCGAGAGAACAAGGTTCGCGCGGTGACGCTCGTTACTGTCGGCGTGCTGGTGGTTACGGTGAAGCTCTCGGCGATCCCGATTCTGGTTGTCAGTGGAGCAGCGCTGCTGTCGCTCGCGAGGCAAGACCGACGTTGGGCGGCGGCGAGCGGCGGCCTGGCGGTATTCGCCGCGCTCGCGTTTGCGGCGAGAAGCTTCATCATCTCCGGCTACCCGATTTGGCCTTCGCCGATTGCGCTTCCGTCGTTGGTTGATTGGCAGGTTCCGTTCGCTCTCAGCGCGGCTGAAACCGGCCTGATCCGATCGTGGGCGATCCTACCAAACGAGCCGCGCAACGAAGTCCTCGCCATGACGGCCGCCGAATGGATGCCTCTATGGTTCGAGCGGATGAGTTGGATGTATCAGGGCATCGTGGTGTTCGCGGCCATTTCAGCACTGGTCGTGGTCATCGCGGGGTTGAAGCGCGTACGGCTGCCGGTCGTGGCCGAGCTGACCATGGTTGTGGGGGCCGTGTTTTGGTTTTTCGTCGCGCCGGATGTCCGGTTTGGACTCGGCTTCCTGACCCCATTGGCCTTTCTTCCGCTCACGCTGCGCGCCCCAGCTAAGCTCGCCCGATTGCGGCTCCCGGTGGCAATCGCCGCCCTACTAGCGGTGCAGGCGGCCTCCGTTTACTACCGCTACCCGGAATGGAGGGGCACAGTCACAGAGCGAATTGTCCTCCCCAGCGGATATCCGATTGCCAGCACCCAGAGAACGCTGGTGGACGGCAGGGAGGTCTGGGTGGGCAATGAGTACGCTTGCTGGTATCATCCCTTGCCGTGCACCGAACAGACTCCGGCGATCGCGTTTCGCGGAACGAGTCTGAAGGACGGCTTCAGGCCGCGGACTCTAGAAGTAGACTAGACCCAAGGCTCCGTGCCGGCTAGACCTCTTCTTCGGGGGCATCCCCGCCGACATCGGTTGCGAGGTTTTCAAACTTCGCGAACTTGTTTAGAAACGCCAGCTTGATGCGGCCGGTGGGGCCGTTGCGTTGCTTCGAGATGATCAGCTCGGCGATGCCCTTAATGTCTTCGCGGTCGGGCTTGTAGACCTCTTCGCGGAAGATAAACATCACGCGGTCGGCGTCCTGCTCGATGGACCCCGAATCTCTCAAGTCCGAAAGCATCGGGCGGTGGTCGCCCTGTCGGTTTTCGGGGGCGCGACTGAGCTGCGAGAGGGCGAGAACGGGTACGTCGAGGTCTTTCGAGAGGAGCTTGAGGCCGCGGGAGAACTGCGAGATCTCTTGGACGCGGTTCTCCACCTTGCCTTTCGAGGCCATGAGTTGCAGGTAGTCCACCACGATCAGGCTCAGCCCGTGCTCGGAGCGCAGGCGCCGGCACTTGGCGCTGATCTCCATCACGTTCGTGTCCGCGGAGTCGTCGATGAACAGCTTCGAGTTGACCAGCTCGTGCAGTGCGACACGCAGCCGGCGCTTTTCGTCGTCGTTCAAATAGCCGCCTCGAAAGCGGTGTTGGTCAACTCGGGCCTCGGCGCAGACGATGCGCGTCAAAAGTGACTCTTTCGACATCTCGAGCGAGAAGACGGCGACCGTCTTGGCTGGGTCGTCGGGGCCGTTGTCTTTCGCGACGTGATGGGCGATGTTCAACGCCATAGCCGTCTTGCCCATCGCGGGGCGCGCGGCCAAGATCAGCAACTCCCCCCCGTGCATGCCGGTCGTCATTTCCTCGAGACGAAGATAAGGACTTGCGAGCCCCTTGAGGCGCTTGCTGGGGTCGAGAAAGGCCTGGACGCCGCCCGCAACCCCTTCAAGCACATCGCGGGGAGACGCAAGGCCCGTTCGCAGGTTGGCGTCTCCGACCTTCATCACCGACTGCTCGGCGTCGGCGAGAATGTCATCCACCTCGTCGGCGCTCTCGACGCATTGCGAGATGATGTTCTGCGAGGTGTAGATGAGCTGGCGTAGGAGCGACTTGTCTTTGACGATCTTGACGTAGCTGTCGACGTTGGTCAGCCGCGGGAAACCTTCGGTGAGCGAGGCAATGTAGGCCATGCCGTCGACGGAGTCAAGCTGGTCATGCTTGTCGAGCTCGTTGATCAACGTGAGATTGTCGATCGGGTCGCCGCGCTCGTTCAGGTCCACCATTCGCTGGAAGATGCGACGATGTTTCTCGAGACTGAAGTCTTCGACATCGAGCGCGCCGGCGGCCTGGGGGAAGAGCGCGTCGCTGAGCAGAATGGAGCCCAGGACGAACTGTTCGGCTTCGGTGTTGGTCGGCAGGCCCTTCTCGAGGACCATGCTTGCTGAGTCTAATGCGGACATACAATTTGACATTTGAGCGTACGGCCAGCCTCGGTCAAGACCCAAGAACTTTGTTGCACTGTGGTTTCAACGACTTGCACGGTGGATAGCCTGAACGCCCGAAAAGCCCGTTTTCAGCGGCCCCGAATTCAGCGCCATCTCGAACCCCAACCGAATCAGCGGTTTACAGCGTGTGGAAGACTGTGTGGAAAACTTGAGGACGGAGGGTGGATTGCAAGTCATTTGTTTTCAGTCTATTAGAGCGAAGTGTAATCTGATCGACACAGTTCGTGGCGAATGTTTTCCACATTATGGCGCTTCTGTTTGCGAAACGGAAGCGAGGCAGAATGTTTTTGAGACTGCAATGAGCCCGCGATGATTGGACCAGGAACGAGCATCGCTGTTGTGCTCGTAGCCGCCAGCGCCCAACCGTTTGCTGGCCGGGTGAGGCCGACGTGAGGCGACTGCTATGCTAGCTCCAATATCACTTAGGGCCTTTGCGGTGTGAGTCAGCGCGATCTGAAGGCGGAACCCGCTCCCTGGCGGTCGCGGCTCTGACGCCTTGAGGCAAAGGCTAACCACGGGCGTCAGAGCCGCGACCGCCAGGGAGCGGGTTCCGCAAGACTTAAGCTACAGCCGGCTGTTAGGTAACGAGTATTGATGTTGGCTCCGTTCATGAGTTCCACGAAGTCCTCTAGCCGACGCGAGTTTCTTGCCGCCACCTTGGGGGGAGCCTTGGCCTCCTGCGCCGCGCCGCCAGCGCCTCGGAAGCGACCCAACATCCTATTCGCCTTCTCTGACGACCAGTCCTACCAACACACGAGCATCTTCGGCGACCCGGTTGTGGAGACCCCGACCTTCGACAGCGTCGCTCGCGAAGGGGTTTTGTTTCACCATTCCTATACGGCTTGCCCTTCCTGCACCCCCTCGAGGATGAGTGTGATCAAAGGCCGGCACATATGGCAGACGGGGTTGGGTGGGGTGCTCTATGGCACGATCGATCCGCGCTACCCGATCTTCACTCATTTGCTCGAGGACTCTGGATATCACATCGGATACACGGGGAAGGGAATTGCGCCGGGGGATCCCACCGCCGGCGGGGTAACTCGCCCAGCGCTCGGCAAGGCCTACAACGACATCCCCGCGCACGATACGCCGCCGGGAATCGACATCCGCGACTACGCCAAGAACTTTGCCGCGTTCTTAGGCGACCGCGAGGAAGGCCAACCTTTCTTCTATTGGTTCGGCTGCACCGAGCCCCACCGCGACTATGACACTCGCCTGGGGGAACGGCCCGGCAAGAACCTCGCCGACGTCCCGATCCCGCCCTACTTCCCTGACGCCGACGAAGTCCGTGAAGAGATCATGGACTATTACGACGAGATTGAGCACTTCGACACGCACTTGGGACGGATGCTGGCGAAGCTTGAGGAAGTGGGCGAGCTCGACGACACGATCGTCGTGGTAACGTCGGATAACGGCATGCCCTTTGTGCGGACGAAGACCACCCTCTACGATGGCGGTGTGCGGATGCCGCTGGCGATCCGCTGGGGCGCGGAAGCTCCCGGCGGGCGTGAGATCGAGGATTTCGTTAGCCATACGGACTTCGCGCCGACGTTTCTCGAGGCGGCTGGGGTCGAGATTCCCGAGACGGTTGAGGGGCGCAGCTTGCTGCCCTTGCTCAAGACGACGGAACAGGGCCGGGTCGAGGCCGATCGGGACTTCGTCGCGGTTGGGGTCGAGCGGCATACCTGGTGTCGTCCCGAGGGCGCGGGCTATCCAAGCCGGGCGATTCGGACGCACGACTATCTCTACATCCGCAACTTCGAGCCGGACCGCTGGCCAAACGGCGATCCCGACTACATTTCGTCGAACAAGGCCCCGTACGGCGACATCGACGATGGCCCGATGAAAGACTTCATGTTGCGGCCCGAGACGAAGCGCGCCTACCCCACCGCGTATGCTCTGAGCATGGATAAGCGTCCGGCGGAGGAGTTGTACGTGGCCGCGACGGATCCGCATCAGATCGACAACAAGGCCGACGACCCCGAATACGCCGACGTCAAGGAGCAGCTTTGGGCGCGGCTCGAGTCGCATCTCAGCGAGACCGGCGACCCTCGTATGCGCGGTGAAACTCCCTGGGAAGGCTACGTTTACCGGCAGGTCGAGGGCTATGGAGCGACCTTTAATGTCGAGCTGTCTGAAGAAGAGCGCGAGGCGGCGCTAGAGCGAGGTAAGCACGCTGTGGGTCATGCCCAACCGGCCGGGAACTGATCAGTTGACCAGCCCGGAGCTCGTGAACGGGTTCACGATTTCTACGCCCGCGTTCTCAAAATCGGTTTGGTTTCGAGTCACAACCACCATCTGATTTGCCAAGGCGCTTGCCGCGATGAGACTGTCTTTCACAGGCATGGCTTTTCCAGAGGCCCGTAAGTCGTTCAAGAGCTCCGCCCATCGCAACGCCAGTGCGGCATCCCACGGCACGCAATGAATCGTCTCGACGACTCGGTGGAACCAATCTTGAAGTTCCGCGCGTCGTTTGCCCGGCGGCAGCCGGAGAATTCCGAATCGGATCTCTCCCAAGACAATCGGGTCCACCGCAACATCCTGCTCGTTACGTTCTATCCACTCGATGACCGAGCGGTCGGGCCGAGGCTTCGTCGGCTCGCTGAGCACATTAGAGTCGACCAGAAATTTCATAAAGTGTCGGTCGACTCAGACTCGATCGGCGTGAAGAATCCCTTCACTGGGCAAGCCAACAGCAGTTCGACCAGCCCCTGGTTCGGACGCCGTCTGCGCCGAACTAAGCGGTAGTCGCCCTCGTCGATGCGTTCGACGTCGAATTCGTCGCCTGGCTCAATTCGGTCTTGACGGCGGAACTCCGATGGCAGAACGATTTGGCCCTTCGTTGATACTCGTGTCTCCACAGAACGTAAGATAGCATCTTACTAGAGTCTTGTCGAGATGGGCTTGAGCTGGGTCATTCGAAACCGGCCGGGAACTGATCTCTCATTGCGGCGGAGCCAATCGACGACTGCTGGATCTGGCCGCGGTTTCGTGGGCTCGCTTAGAACGTTGGCGTCGACCAGATACTTCACAGCGTGTCTGTCGACTCAGATTCGATCGGGACGAAGAATCCTTTTTCAGGGCATTCCGGCGTCTCCCGATCTGGGATCGGGAACGACATAAATCTCATTCCCCGGGCCTGCGCAATGCCAGCTTCCCGCAGAACCTCGAGTTCGGCCTCCTCTTCAGGGGTGAGCAACGACAGAACCGTGTCGACGCCGGCTCGTCGCCAATTGGCGATTTCGTCCTCCAGCCAGTCGCCCCCGCGGGGGCGTGCGGCGAGCGCCAACTTTCCGGGCCAACGGCCCTCTACCCAATGCAGCTTGGTCCACATCTCGATTCCCGGTTGCGCGCTCGAGCCCGCAGCTTTATGCTCAGTCTACCCCCTAGCAGTCGCTCGCCGATCTAGCCGACGTGCTGTATCCGCAGGGTAAATAGTCTCGCGGCTGGCCGCTACTCTTGGTCTCTTCCCAGCCAGTCAATGAGGCGGCGCTTCTGGTCGTCGGACGCCTCCGGATCGACTTCGAGCTCCCACGACGGGGGCGTCTCAGCGGCTGTGAGTTTTAGAGTCAATAGCCGCTCACGCCGCGCGATGAGAATGTCAAGCGCATCCTCGGGCCGATACTGCTTGAGACGCTCATTGAGACCCTCGGCCGAAATCCTGTAGTCGTCGATGCCAATCAACTCATCGTTGACGTTCAAACCGGCGTCGAACGCGGGCGTGCCGCGTTTGACCTCCGTGACGATCATCCGCCCCGCCTGAGCTTCATGGCCGATTCCGAGGAAAGCGACGGGCTCGTCCTCTTCTTCGGATGGCTTGAATCGCAGACCGTACCAGTCGAGCGCTTCGTCGAAGTCAAGCTCATCGGCCGTCCGGACAGTTTCATGGAGCCAAGCGGCGATCGGCGGTGAGCTCAGCTCTTCGACGAGATCGCCGAAGCTCTCCCGCGTGAATCCCGTATCGCCCGAAAAGCGCTCGTAGGCGGCCTTCATCAGATCATCGAGCGTGCGCTCCGCTTTGCTCGTCCGCCGAATCTTGGCATCGAGGATGAAGCCAATCAGCGCTCCCTTGGTGTAGTAGCTGACGACTGTGTTCGCTGTGTTCTCATTGCGGCGGTAGTACTTCACCCAGGCGTCGTAGGAAGATTCTTCGACTGACTGCACCAACCGGCCGGCCGCGCCTTGGAGTTTCTCGATTTCCCCTGAGAGCTCGGAGAGGTACTCCTTGTGGCTCGATAGGCCGGCGCGGCGAACGAACAAGGGATCGTAGTACGAGGTCAGCCCCTCTGAAACCCACAGGCCGCCGACATAGTTTTCGGTCTCGTAGTCAAAGTTAGTGATGGCGTCGGGCCGGAGGCGCTTGACGTTCCAAGCGTGGAAGAACTCGTGGCTCGCGAGATTCAGCCAGCCCAGGTAGGCCTTGCGCGTACGTGTCGCCCAGCGCGAGGTCATGAGCATGGTTGAGTTGAGGTGCTCGAGCCCTCCGCGACCCTCGGTGATGGCGTTGAGGAAGCTGTAGCTCTCGTAGGGCACGACCCCCCAGAACTTGACCTGCTCTTCGACGATCTTGCCAACGTCGACGGCGGAGCGGTCGCCGTCCCACACTCCGCCTTCGCCGAGGTTCACGAGATAATGCGGCTTCCCTTCAACCGCGAACTCGTAGACCGCGAGGTCGCCCGCCATGATTGGGGAATCGACGACCGTGTCGTAGTCCTTCGCCCGGAACACTCCGTTTTCCGAAGGCAGCCCGCTATGCGCGCGGGGCCAAGACTCAGGCATCTCGAGCCGGATTTCGTACTCGACCCGCGCCGGTTTGCCGGTATCGTCGAGCAGCGCCATGATCGTCGGCGCCCCGTTGATGATGGCGAAGTCGCGCTCGACCCAATTCGACCGCACCGACATCTCACGGCAATAGACCTGGTATCGGAAGCTCAGCTCGTAGTCGCCGCCGGTTTCGACAAGCCAGCGGTTTTTGCGAGTTTTTTGGACGTTCAGCGGATTGTCGTTCGAGTCGGATGCGCTGACCTGCTCGACTCGTCCCGAGTAGTCGCGGACCAGGTAGGAGCCGGGCGTCCAAACCGGCATCATCAGCTCGATCTCAGCCCGGCCGCCGGTCGAGACCTGAGCTTCGACCTCGACGTAGTGGGTGTCGGGCGCGGGGAACCGGAGCGTGTAGCGGACAGGGTCTTCGGCCGAGGCCGTAGCCGAGGCTAGCATGGCGAAGAAAAGAAGGACTGCGGAGCGGCCCATCGAATCGCCATTACATCAGATTCGCGCCCGCTATGGGCGCGCTTCCCGGGGAGGCGCCAGCGCCAACCGGAAATAGGCGAGGCCCGAGATCACCGTCAGCCCGGCGGCGAGCCACATGAACGATTGCAGGGCCACCGCCGGCGGGTTCAGCAGAATCAACACGAGCAGGAGGGCCTGCACCGAATCCGCCGCCTTGCCCCAAACGTTGGGCTTGATCTTTACGCCCGAGCGGAAGTATTTCCACACCCAGCCGAGCAGGATCAGCACGTCGCGCGTCACGATCAACAGACCCAGCCAAACCGGCACACGGCCGATCAGCATCAAGGTGACGTAGGCGCTATTTAAATAGAGCTTGTCCGCGATGGGGTCGAGGATCTCTCCAGTGGGATTGACTCGGAGTTTCCCCTGGGCCTGACGAGCAAGGTATCCGTCGAGGACATCGGAGAGCTGCAAGACGATGATCAGCCCCAGCGCGAACCAGTCGAACACCGGGTTTTCGCGGGTCTGTAGCAGCAGCAGCACGAGCAGAGGCGTGGCGCACAGACGCGCGACGGTCAGCGTGTTCGCGACGCCCAGCAAGAAGCGATTGACGCGCTGCTTAACGCGTTCACGCTTTTTCATGCTCGCATCTGGTCCCATGATGTAAAGTGCCGGATTCCTTGTCCGGTCGCGCCCAACAACTCCGCCGCAAGCTCGCGTGGGCGAACGAACTCGCCCGCTGGGATCGCGTCAATCCCATAGAGCGCCCCGGCCAACTGGCCATACACCGCCCCGCGCAAATCGGTCTCCCCTCCTAGCTTTTCCGCCGCCGCCGCGCCTGCGCTGAAATCAGCGTTCCGGTGGAGCGCCCACAGCGCCGTCTCGAGAATGTCGGCGGGCCGCCCTCCGGTTTCGAGCTCAGCCGTCTCTCTATTTTGATAAACTCCACGGGCGACGGCGTCAACTCTTTTCGAAAGACCGCCGCCGCGGAAGAACCAGTAATTGTAAACGGGGGAGTATAGGTCGCCCATTATTGTGGCCTTGGAATCCCCTCGCAGCGCCCCGATCATCAGCCCCGTTAGATAGCGGCAGGCGTCGGCCGACTCGCGCGAGCCACCGTTGAACAGGGAGACGTCGGCGGCGAGGTCCTTGGCGCGCGCGGCATCGTGTAACAGGTACATCGCTAGCGGAGCGATGCACGCCAGCGGATTGAAGCGTAAGCCTTTGAGTCGTTTCGCTTGATCGTCGGAATCAAAGCCCCGCCGCTCCAGCAGGCTGGTCGCGAGCGCCTCCGCGGCCGCGGAATGCTCGCCCGAGGAATCACATGCCTCAAGGCCGGCGAGAGTTCCTTCGAAACGGCTGTTGAGCGAGCGGGTCATCCTGGGTAGGCCCCCTCATTCTAGCCCCCGGTTAGGATTCGCACTTGTCGGACGAAACCATTGACTCGGACGCGCCGTTACAAGCTGGTAAGGAGACCTAGTTGTGCGGACTCTTATTCTCATCTCATGTGTGTTGTTTCTCGTGACGGCCGCTCAGGCTCGGGGTGTGGTCGGCAAGACCGCCCATGGCATCGGCGACGCGTCTCGTGCTACGGCGAACACGACCAAGACCATCGTTCGGAAGACTGGCCATGGCGCGGCCACTGCCGGCCGGGTCACCCTTGACGGCGCCGACAAGACCCGCGACGGCGCGGTGGCCGGCACGAAGGGCGCCGGCAGGTTTTTTCGCGGGATTGGCAAGGGTGTTGGGAAGGCGTTTAAGGCCGTGATCCCCTAGCCTGATCCGGTCAAAGATTGGAGCGTCTTTTCCGACGGATCTTCCCCCCGCCAGCGAGCAGAGTTTCGCCGCCAACTTCCTGAATTCGCGTCGGTTATGGGATGGATCGGGCGATCGGCGTCTGTCTACAGGTTACATGTGCGGCAGCGAAACCCCCAACGCCGCCAGCGCGTCCGGCAAGGTGATCGCGTGCGGGTCGTCGTCGGTCGTGCCAAACGCCGCTTGTATCCGCCGTTCCAATTCGCGGCTCAGCTTCAACGCCAGCATGCTGCACAACACAGGTCCTCGGGTGCGGCTTTCTTTGCGCACGAAGATCGGCCGCACCTCGAGCAAGCCCGTCTTCAGCTGCCGAAAGTCGCGCTCCACCCGCTGCAGGCTCACGTAATGGTCGTGCACTCTTTGGCCGCTCATGCGCTCGGAGGCGACATCGGTCACGACCACGTAACAGCCCGCCAACTCCAGCGCCTGCTCGATCGCCGCCTGCTGGCGCTCGACGACCAGCGTACGTCCCTGCAAGCGCAACTCGACCAATTCTGTCAGCTTGTGACGCGCCAGCCAGGGCTTGAGCTGGCGCAGTCCGGCCGCGGGCTCGCAACGGGAAGAGGCCGTGACTTTCTGGTTGCGTCGGTCGAGCTTGCCTCCCAGCTTGGCCAGCTTGTCCTCGAGCCGCTGCCGTTGCCGTTTGGCTTCGGACTCGTTGAGGCGCAGCACATAGCGCACGCCGTCGGCTTCGACCTCGCAGACTTGTTCAGCGAACAGCTCCAGTTGCAGCACCCCTTCGCTCAAGCGCCGCCGAATCTGGGGATCGGTCAGCGCCGTGATGTAGCGCAGCCCGGCCTCCCCCAGCGCCTGCTTGCCCTTGCTCTTGACCATCCCGCGGTCGCCGACGAAGACCAACTCCTCGACTCCGAACTGCTCTTTGACGATGCGGATCTGATCCGGCACGGTCGTCGGATCGTTGCGGTTGCCGGCAAACACCCGCACCGCCAGCGGCTCGCCCTGGTCATCGGCCAGCAGTCCGATCACAATTTGCTTCTTGCCGCGCTTGCCGTCGCGATTGTAGCCGTACTCGCCCAACGCGTTGTGCAGGCCTTCGAAGTACGAGCTGGTGACGTCGTAGAGCAGCAAGCTGGGCGGGGCTCCGCGGCGCTCGAGGTAGTGGCGGTATAGCGCTTGCTCGATCTTCACTTGGCGGGCGCTCAGATCATCGAGGGCGGCGTAGAGGTCGTCTTCGTCGAAGGCGCCCAGACCCAGCACTTCTGCGACGGCCTGATCGGCGGCCCAGCGCACGGCCGAGAGCCGCGATCCTTGGTGGGCCAGGCGCGCCAGCACCAGGAACAAGGCGAGTTTGGCGGCCCGCGTTCGACCCAGCGCGGCGGTCAGGCCCAGCTCATCGGCGAGTTGCTTGAGCGCGAAGAGCAGGCCAAAGACGGGGCCGCAGACGGGAGTGGCGGGAAGCTGATCGAACTCGCCGCGGAGGGCGCGCCGGAGGGCCTCGACGCGGACGGGGCGCCAGCAGGAGAGGTTGGCGAGGGTGCGTTTTTTGACTCTGCCGTTTTGGCGGAAGGATTAGCGCAGCAAGACGGCGGGCGGCGAGTTGCGATTGGGGACGGACTCAACATACATGGGTATATTATATCACAAACAACACAATGAATAAACGATACAATAGCATAATACATGGGTACACTAAAAGCGCCACCAAACGTGTTAAAGCCAAGCAAGCCAAGCAGTTAGCCCGTCAAACGAGCCTTCCGCTGGGGGGAAGATCCGTCTGACGTCGCGAATCAAACGTCAACCGAAGGGCGTCAGAGCCGCGACCGCAAGGGAGCGGGTTCGGGGAACTGACCGGCTACACTTCCGGCAGCACCCACGGCTTGCGGTATTCGTAGTGCAGCAGCTCGTTGGCTTCTTCGTCGTTGGTGAAGCGCTCGGTATCGCGGTCCCACTCGAGCCGCTTGCCCGTACGTAGCGCGATGTTGCCGATCAGGGGCGCGGAGGTCGAGCGGTGGCCGATCTCGATGTCGGCGTTACAACGCTCGCGGCTCTTGACGCAGTCGAGGAAGTTTCGGGTGTGAAACTCTGTTCCGCTGGGGCCCTCGACGCTCATCGCTTCGATCATGGGCGCGGCGTCTTCACGCTGCTCGCGCTCGGTCTTGCGGTCGAGCGGCGTCCGGGCATAGCGACCGTGCGGGTTGATCACCTCGGGAATGATGTCGAAGCCACGCCCCTTGATCAGCATCGTGCCCTTGGTTCCGCGAAGCTCGATCTGTTGCCGCGTCGGCCAGACGTAGCCGTTGGCGTTGTATTGGTTGAACGTCGCGAGCGTCCCGCCGGGGTATTCGTACAGGAGCTTGGCCGTGTCGGGAATCTCGCGATTGTCATCAATGGCGAACTTGCCGCCCATTGCGGTCACACGCAGCGGGGCGTCTTGACCGAGGGCCCAGTGGACGACATCCATCAAGTGGACGCCGAAGTTCGTCACTTGGCCCCCGGAGTGATTCCAGAACCAGCGGAACTTGTAGAACGTACGGTTGATGTTATGGGGAACGGCCGGCGCCGGCCCGAGCCAGAGGTCGTAGCTCGAGTCCGTGGGCGGCGGCGAGTCGGCCGGTTTGCCGATGCCCTTGGGCACTCGTTGCCGATGTCGTAGGCGTCGGCGACGGTGATGTGGCCGATGCCATCGGCGCGGGTAATCTCGCTGAGCTGCTTCACCCACGGAAGTGAGCGGCGCTGTGTCCCGACCTGCGCGACGCGGCCGTAGCGGCGAACCGCCTGGACCATGCGCCGGCCCTCGACAACGGTCAGGCACAGGGGCTTTTCAACGTAAACGTCCTTCCCGGCCTGGCAAGCGTGGATGGTCTGCAGCGCATGCCAATGGTCGGGCGTCGCGATGACAACGGCGTCTATGTCGGCGGCTTCAAGCAGCCTACGGTAGTCGTTGTAAAACCGCCGCTCACCGCGATTCTCCGAGCGCCCCTTGGCGTGCTCCATGTAGCTCTGCTTCAAGTCGCAAAGCGCGTTGATCTCGCTGTCGCCGTGTTCGAGAAACGCCGTGAGTACCTGATCGCCGCGGTTGCCAAGGCCAATGAATCCCAGGCTCACGCGATCATTCGCACCCCAGACGCGAGAGTAGCTCAAGGCCGTAAAAGCGGCCGCGGAGGCGCGTACGAAGTCTCTACGTTCCATCGCTCGGTATCGTATCAGACGCTTGCGTCATCTTGAGCCCGCCGCCGGTGGGGGTGTGAAAAAATGGCAGCGAGCCTTTCTTGGAGCCCCGTTTACGGGGCTTGTTTGGTTCTGGGCCGGTCCTTTAGGACCGATTTGACGATACGGAGATCCCGGAGCCGCGACCGGAAGGAAGCGGTTGTTAGAGAGCGCGACGACTGGTTGGCTACTCGAGCAACCGCTCCCTTCGGGGCTGTGAAAAAATCGCCCGTTGAGCGCGAAAGACGGTCGAGGCATGCCTCGCCCCTACGGACGATCGTTTGTTTTCAACGACGTAGGGGCTTGGCATGCCAGGCCCGTCTTGCCGGAATTGGATCCCCGACATTTTTTCACAGCCCCTTCCGGTCGCGGCTCCGGGCGCTGCCACCGTCACATATTCCTGCCATGACTGAGGTACTAAAGGACTGGGCTAGGTTCGACAAGGCCCGTAAACGGGCCTCAAATTGGGGCTTGAGCCAGTGTCGACATTTTTTCACATCCCCACCGGCGCCGGGCTCAAGGGTCGCCGCCTGGAGGCGTGATTGCTTACTTCGGAGTCGGCATCGGCGCCTTGGTTCGCCCGCGCCACCGCGTGAGCTGCGCGTGAAGCGCCTTCGCCTTTTGGGGCAACGCCGCTGCGAGGTCCTTCTGCTCGCCCAAGTCGTCAGCGAGGTTGTAGAGCTCAAGGCTCCCGTCTTCGAAGAATTCCATCAGCTTGTAGTCCCCAGCTCGGATCGCCCCAGACGGCCTGATCCTCCAAGTACCCTTCTCCACATCGCCTTGCAGATAGCTCGGATAGTGCCAGTGCAGAGCCCGATCGTCGAGCTTCCGGCGGCCCGAAGAGCGCAACAACGAAACCAGGCTGACGCCATCAATCGGCTGTTCGGCGGAGGCGCCGCCCGCCAGCTCGAGCAATGTCGGGAAGAAATCCGTGCTCGTCACCGCCTGGTCGGTCGTGGAGCCTTTTTCCACAACACCCGGACAGCGAACGATCAGGGGAACGCGAATCCCCCCTTCGTAGAGCATCCCCTTGCCGCCTCGCAGCGGGTAGTTGTCGGTAGGCTGGAAGTTTCTCCCATCGCGACTCCCGATCCACTCGACGCCTGCCCGCGAGTAGCCGCCGGCGCCGCCGTTGTCGGAGTAGAAGATCACGACGGTGTTCTCGGCGACGCCCAAGTCGGCAAGCTTCGCCGTGATCCGCCCGACGCTTTCGTCGAGGCTTTCGATCATCGCGGCGTAGGTTGCGTTGGAGTGTCGCTCGGTCGGCTTCTTCTTCTCGAACTTCTCGATCTTGTCCGCCTTCGCCTCGATCGGTGCGTGAACGGCGAAGTGCGGCAGGTAAAGGAAGAAGGGTTTCTCGTAACTAGCTTCGAGGAACCCGAGCGCGCGCTCGGTAAGGAAGTCGGCTAGGTAGACCTTGGGGTCGACTTCAACCTGCGGGATGGTCTGGAAGCCGAAATGACGTCCCGGCCGCATCACGTTGATGAGCGCCCGGTCGAAACCTCGCTTGGCTGGGTAGTAGCCGCTGTCGTTACCGAGGTGCCACTTGCCGAACATGCCCGTGGTGTAGCCGGCGCTTTTGAGCGCATCGCCGATCGTCCGCTCCGACAGTGGCAGTTCGGTATTGTTCGGCGGCGGGACCATCTTGCGGAATTCTTCTTTTCCGCGCAGGCGGTCGACCGCCCATACGCCGTGCCGGCCGAGATCGCGACCCGTCATCAGACAGGCGCGCGTCGGAGCGCACTGCGCGGCCGCGGTATAGGCGTTGGTGAACTTGAGCCCTTCGCTACGAAGCCGGTCGATGTTCGGCGTCTCGTAGTAACGGCTGCTGTAGCTGCCGAGGTCGGTCCAACCCAAGTCATCAGCGAGGATGAGGACGATGTTCGGCGGGCGATCGGCTGCGCTCGCGCTTGCGGCAAGAAGCGCAATAAGCAAGAAGGGAATGACGCGGTTCATCGTGCTCGGGCTCAGAAGGAGGAATAGCGTATCCCGGCGCCGAGGAGCAGTCGTGACGACAACTGAACCAGGGGTCGGCCTGGCCAGGTTGGGGTTAGCGCTCAGCACCGACCTACCAGTTATCCGGCTGGACATAGTCCTTCGGAGGCGGGGGAGTGGTCTTGGCGCGATTCGGCGGCTCGTGAGCGGCTTCGCCCTCCGCACCGTGTCTAGGGATCAGCAAGCGAGGCGCACGGTCGATCTTGCCAATAGGCCGAGCGGTGGGCGGCAGTCGGATCCCCGGATCGTTAGGCCACAACGGACCGTCGCCGATTTCTTCGCGGCCTTTCTCAATCAGCGCTTCGAGGCGCGCCACTACATCGCTCTGCTCGCCGGCCAGGTCCCTGCTTTCTCCGATATCGGCTTCCAAATCATACAGCGTCCCATCGGTGTGGAGCTTCCATTTGCCGCTGCGCACCGCGCGCAACTCGTACCCGCGGTAGTAGTAGAACGCTTCGTACTCGGAAGGTTGATCCGTGGCGCCCTTCAATATGGGCGAGATGTCGAAACCATCGGTGCGGCCGGCCGGCACGGAACCGCCTGCCAGTGCGGCAAAGGTGGGCAAGATGTCCATCGTCGACGCAACATCGCCGTACTCGCTGCCGGCGGGGACAGTCCCCGGCCACCAGGCGATGGTAGGTTCCCTCATGCCGCCTTCGTAGGTGCTGCCCTTGCGCCCCCGCAGCGGGCCGGCGCTGCCGCGCGCGGGGCCGTTATCGGACGTGAAGAATACGAGCGTGTTCTCGGCTAGCCCCAACTCTTCGAGCTTCTTTCGGACCTCTCCGACGCTCCAATCGAGCTCTTCGATCGCATCCCCGAGGATGCCGTTATTCGACTTACCCCGAAAATCGTCGCCCGCATAAAGCGGTACGTGGACCATCGAGTGCGGGATGTAGAGGAAGAACGGCTCGTCTTGGTGAGCATCGATGAACTTTAGGGCCTCCGCTGTGTAGTCGCCGGTAAGAAAGGACTGGTCTTCGGGGACCTCGCGAATCACCTCGCCGTTCCGCAACAGCGGCAACGGCGGATGGTTGCGATGCCCCAGCGGCATGAACGGCGACATGTCGTTCGAGTAAGGCAACCCGAAGTGATAGTCAAAGCCATGAGCGTTCGGAAGGAACTCCGGCTGGTCGCCTAGGTGCCATTTGCCAATGATTCCAGTCGCGTAGCCTTGGTCCTTGAGCGCATCGGCGACGGTAATCTCATCCGGGTGAATGCCCTGCGGGTCGCCCGGCATCAGCACCGGATGCCAAAAGCCTGTCTGCAGGCCGTTGCGGATCGGATACGACCCGGTCATCAACGACGCCCGCGACGGCGTACAGACCGGATGCGCGTAGAAACTGGTCAGCTTCATGCCCTCGGCTGCCAACCGATCGAGGTTTGGCGTGCGGTTCTCGGTCGAACCGAACGGGCCGATGTCGCCGTATCCCATGTCGTCGATGAAGATCAGGACGAAGTTAGGTTTTGCGGGTTCTAGCGGGGTCTGGGGCGCCGAGCCGCATGCGCCGAGCAGCAAGCACGTGACGATCGCGAAGTACTTCATTTGTGGGCCGATTGTAGCGAAACCGCGCGAGACGCGATGGGCGCAATAGACCTGCTGCATCAAATCGAAATCCCGGGCTTTTGCTAGATCGTCCTACAAAGCTCAACGGCCCGGCCACAGAGGCGTGGACGGGAGTCCACGCTCTGGAGTTTCTACATTTGTGGACGGGGAGGGCCATGGTTGAGGTAGGTCGGTAGATAGTGATTGACATACCGACAGGATTGAGCTATTCTGTTCTTGGCCCCGCTCGGCGCCGCTGCCTATGCCCGACGATCTCCGCGATACTCTTCTGGAAACCCTAGAATCAGCCCTCGATGCTCAGCTGCGCGCCGTTCGTCGGCTGCGATCGAAACCCCCTCCCCGGCCCAAGCGCCCTTCGCCTCAAGGTATGTCTCAGGTCGATATGGCCCATGACATACTCGCCGGAGCCGAGCGTCCGCTGCATATCGCGGAGTTGATCGAGGGCATTCAGGCCAGGTTTTCCCGTGCGGTTGACCGCGAAAGCCTCGTCTCGGCGCTGTCGAAGAAGATCGCTCGCGGCGACCGTTTTGTGCGCACCGCGAAGAACACTTTCGCGCTGCGTAGCCCGGATTAGCTACGCGGCCCGGATTAGCTGTCCCCTGGAGGTTCCCATGCTGCTTCCTCAGTTCCTGTCGATCAGCGCTGATTGGAGGCGCGCCTTTCCCCAGCAACGCACGCATCGACGCGCGGTGCGCCAAGGCCTGGGAGGCCTGGTTTGCCTGGGCCGCCGCACGCTTTCGCGCATTATTTGGACCAACGGCGGCGAGCAAAACAGCTGGAGCGCGGACTATTTTTTGCACGAGCGCTGCAAGTGGCGTCCGCAAGAGTTGTTCGCGCCGGTGTGGAAGCGCGCCTTGGGGTTTTGCCGCTCACGGTTGGTGGGCGTGGCGATCGACGACACGCGCTTGCGCAAGACGGGGCGTAGGATCAAGCAGGCGTTTTATCAACACGATCCGCTCTCGCCGCCGTTTCACGCGAACTTGATGCTGGGGTTGCGCTACTTGCAAGCGTCGTTGTTGGTTCCCTTCGATCGCGGCGGCAAGACCGGCGCGCGGGCCTTGCCGGTGCGTTTTGAATGTGCGCCGGTTCCCAAGCGTCCCGGCAAACGCGCCGGCGACGCCGAGCGAGAGCAGTACGAACAAGCGCGCAAGCGCTGTCGCATCTCGCAACGTTTAGTCGACATGATGGCGCCGCTGCGGGCTGCGCTGGATGCCGCCGGCGGGATCGCCAAGAAGATGGTGTTGTCGCTTGACGGCAGTTTCAGCAACCGCACCGTTTTCCTGGCGCCGCGCGATCGCACCGAGCTCATCGCTCGCACGCGCCTGGACGCTGTGCTGTGCAAAGCCGCGCCGACCGGCTCGCGACGCTTCTATGGGGTCGAAAAGTTCCGCCCCGAACAGGTGCGCCGCGACGAGACGATCGTCTGGAAAACGACCAAGCTATTCTACGGCGGCAAGCGCCGCAAGATCCGTTATAAAGAGGTCAACGAGGTGTACTGGCAGGGCGGGGCGCGGCGCACGCCGTTGCGTTTGTTGGTGGTCGCGCCGACCCCCTATAGCAAGCGCCTTTCGAGCAAGATGTACTACCGCCAGCCGGCGTATTTACTCACGACGGACCTCGCCAGCCAGGCGCGCGAGCTGTTGCAGATCTATTTCGACCGTTGGCAGATCGAGGTGAACCACCGCGAAGAGAAGGACACGTTGGGCGTGGGACAGGCGCAGTTATGGAGCGAGACGGCGGTCCCGAAGCAACCGGTATTGGCGGTGGCGGCGTACAGCGCTTTGCTGCTGGCGTCGTTGCTGGCGTATGGTCCGGGGCGCGGAGAGGCCTATGCGCCGCTGCCGAAATGGAGGAAAAAGGCAAAGAGGCCTTCTTGTCTGGATCTGGTGGCGCTGTTGCGGAAAGAAATGGTCGAAAACCCCGATTTGCTGGCTCCGCTGGGGCTCAAACCCTCCTGGCAGGCCTTCGGCGCCGCCGCTGACGGGTAAAATATGTAGAAACTCCAGGGCGTGGACGGGAGTCCACGCTCGCTACGACAAATCTCGCTTCAGTGGTAGCGAGCGTGAACTTCCGTCCACGCCTCTGTGGTCGAGGTTCTCCAACAGCCAGACTTCAGGCCTCGTACAGAAGTCTACTTTCGACACCAACCGCTTCGCCCCGGAAAGGTTTAAGCTAGTAGGTCGCACCCGCAATACGCTATGAACGCCCAGTTTATCCGCGTCCGAAACCGGCTCATCAATGTCAATGCGATTTCTTACATTCGCATGTACGAAGACCTCGACCGGCTCGACATCCGCCTCCTTGGACCCTCCCACGAGATCTCTTTGACCGTTACCGTCGAGGGCGAAGAAGCCCAACCAGTCCGGCAATGGATGATGACGGCGGGAATGATCACCGATCTTCGCCCGAAGTAGCCAACGCCCCGGGCGCATCGCTATGATGCTCGGCATGCTCCGACTCGCCGTTTTCCTTCTTACCGCTGTTGCGCCCCTGTGCGCCCAAGCCCGCCCGAACGTTCTGATGCTGTTCGCGGACGACCAGCGTCCCGACACGATTGCGGCCTGGGGCAACGAGCACATCGAAACGCCGAACCTCGACCGCCTGGTCAAGAACGGCTACAGCTTCAGACGCAATTACTGTATGGGCGCCCAGGGCGGCGCTGTCTGCGTTCCCTCTCGGGCGATGCTCAATACGGGCAAGGCCTTCTTCAAGATCCGTATGGACATGCAGGGCGACCGCACGCTCGGCGAGACGCTTTGGGCCAACGGCTACACGACTTTCGCGACGGGCAAGTGGCATAACCAGGAGCCGGCCTGGCTCAGAAGCTTCCAGCAGGGCGAGAACGTGATGTTCGGTGGGATGTCGGATCACACCAAGGTGCCGGTCAAGAGCCTTGATGAGAGCGGTCGGCTGTATGATCCGGGCTACCCGCGAGAGTTCTCGAGCGAGCTGTTCGCGAATTCGGTGATCAAGTTCCTCGACAAGCATCCCAAGGACAAGCCCTTCTACGCCTACGTCGCCTTCACGGCGCCGCACGATCCCCGCCAGCCGCCGATCGCCGATCGAGAGAAGTACTACAAGAAGCGCCCGCCGCTGCCGCCGAACTTCATGCCCCAGCACCCGTTCGACAACGGCCACATGACGGGCCGCGACGAAGAGCTCGGCGCATGGCCCCGCACCAAGGATGTCGTCGGCGATCAACTGGCGGAGTACTACGGGCTGATCACGCACCTCGACCGGCAAGTTGGTCGGATTCTTGACGCGCTCGAGGCAAGCGGCCAGGCGTCGAACACCTACGTGATTTACGCCGCCGACCATGGCCTGTCAGTCGGCAGCCATGGCCTACTGGGCAAGCAGAACGTCTACGAGCACTCGATGGGGGCGCCGCTGATCATCAACGGCCCCGGGGTGCCGAAGGGTAAGTCGACGGACGCCTTCACCTACTTGCTTGACCTGTTCCCGACGATTTTGGGGATGGCAGGGGTTGATCCGGTGCATGAGGTCGACGGATTCGACCTCAAGCCGATCTGGACGGGGTCCAAGAAAAGCGTCCGGGACTCGATTTTCCTCGCATTCACCGGCGTGATGCGCGCAGTGCGAGACGACCGCTGGAAACTGATCAAGTATCCGCACATCAACCACACACAATTGTTCGATCTCAAGAACGACCCGCACGAGATGAAGAACCTTGCCGAAGACCCGGGACAGGCAAAGCGAGTCGAGCTACTCACCCAGCTCATGAAGGACTGGCAGAAGAAGGTCCACGATGACGCGCCGCTCAGCTCGGCGAACCCGAAGCCCAAAGAGCGCGATATGACCGGGCACAAGCGCAACGTCGACCGCTGGCAGCCGATGTGGATCGTCGAGAAATACTGGCCGGATTGGTACTCGAGGTAGGGGCGTAGCGTGCTACGCCCGCTCCCGCGCTTCTACCCCATCCTAGAGGCAGACTTTCTAAGAGCCCGAGGCTTCGACCCGCTGGAAATCGCCCGTCTGCTCGTCGACACCGGCGCTCGGATCGTGCAGTTCCGCCACAAGGGGCCCTACACCCGTGAAGCCTTCGAGTTAGCCGAGCGGGTCGGGGAGATCGTTCAGGCGGCCGGCGCCCGTTACATCGTCAACGACCGCGCCGACATCGCGGCTATGGTTGGCGCCGATGGCGTCCATGTCGGCCAGGACGACTTGCCGCCCGCGGCCGTCAGGAGAATCAGCCGAGAAGGGCTCCTGCTAGGCCTGTCGACCCACAACGAATCGCAGCTCGCCGCCGGCGACTCCGAGCCGGTGGACTACTTGGCCCTGGGCCCGATCTTCCCAACCGGGTCGAAAGACAAACCCGACCCGCTGGTGGGTGTGGCCGAACTGGCTCGGATTCGACGCCTCACCTCGAAACCTCTAGTCGCCATCGGCGGGATCACACTCGATCGCGCGCCCGCGGCGCTCGATGCCGGCGCGGACTCGATCGCACTGATCTCCGACTATCTTCTTCCAACTCCCCAAGAAGGCATTCGCCATTGGACCGAGATTTGACGTGGCGCGAGCCGCCAGGCTTGGTGCGCTGGGGAAACCAGCAGGAAGCAGCGAATGAAAGAGTCGTACAGGGAAGGCGTAGCGAGTCGCCCTGACCGCGAGTCCCGCGGAGCCGGCCGTAAGGCCGGAGTCGAAGAACCTTGGTGCACGCCTGGAAACTTCGCGCCTGGGAACCAGGAGGTCCCGGCGGCGCCGGCGGGGTGAGAAACCTTCGGCCGGAAAGGGAAAGCGATGAGCGATAAGCCTTTCATGCACGCCGCTGGGAAGTCGGACGTTTGCGGCCGTCGCCCGCCCTCCGATACTCAAGCCTTCAACCATTTTGGCGAGACGGCAAGCCTAGCGGCTCGCGCCAGGTCGGCTCACGTACGATAGACCAAAGATGCCCACACCGCTCGACCGCATGGCGGACTTCGACCTGACCGAAGAACAGCGCCTAGTCCGCCAAACCGTCCGCGAATTCGCCGAAGCCGAAATTCTCCCCTACGTCGAGCAATACGAGCGCGACGAAAAATACCCCCTCGAGCTCATCGCCAAGCTCCCTCCGATGGGGTTGATGGGCCCAATGATTCCCGAAGAATACGGCGGCTCGTTCTCCGACATCGTCAGCTACGGCCTCATCGCCGAGGAGCTGACACGCTGCGATTGGGTAACCGCGTCCGTGGTCACGGTCTCCAACTCGCTCGTGGTCGGCTCCATGCTCCAGGTCGGGACCGATGAACAAAAGCGGCTCTGGCTCCCAAAAATCGCCAGCGGTCTGATCTGCTCCGCTAGCCTCACCGAACCCGGCGGCGGCACCGACCTCGGCAACATGCAAACCACCGCCACCAAGGTCGACGGCGGCTACAAGCTCCACGGAACCAAAGTATTCATCTCCCACGCCGCCCACGCCGGCCTCTTCTTCGTCGTCGCAACCATCGATCGCGCGAAGAAACACAAAGGCGTCACGGCCTTCTTGCTCGACCCCGCGAGCGTCGAGAAAGACACCCTCAAGATCGGCAAGTTCCCGATGCGCACCCTCAAGCGCGACAACCTCGGCGAAGTCTTCTTCGACGGCGCCTTCGTGCCTGACGAGAACGTCTTGGGCGAACCCGGAAAAGGCTTCCCCGTGCTCGGCTCGGCGCTCGACTTGGGACGCTTCGCGGTCGGCGCCCGCGCTCTCGGCCTAGCCCAGCGCTGCCTCGACCTCGCCTTGCCCTACGCCCAGCAGCGTCAAGCCTTCGGCCAACCCATCGGACACTTCCAACTCATCCAACAAAAGATCACCAACATGACTAACCGCCTCGCACAGGCCCGCCACGTCGTCTACTCGCTTGGCCGCATGAAGGACGCCGGCGTCGAACGCTGCAGCATGGAAAGCTCGATGGCCAAGCTGCTGGCGTCCCAAGCCGCCGTACAGAATTGCCTCGACGGCATGCAAATCTTCGGCGGCTACTCCTGCTCGGCCGAGTACGAAATCGGCAGACTCCTACTCGAGGCCAAGACCCTCGAATTCACCGAAGGCACGAGCGAGCTTCACACCAAGCTCATCGCCGAAACCATGTTGGGGATGCGCAAAGGCTGAGCGTTGTTCGTCGCCCTCACCCAGACGGCGTCCAGGCTCCACACTTTCCGGCAAGGGCGGATCTAGCAGCTCGGGACGGCGCTCGGGGTCGGCTCCGGGCGTTCTCGTACCAAGCGGCCGCGATTCAGCCGTCTACGCATAGATATTTAAAATTATTTTCCCGCTGACCCAACGCCCTCTTGAAACCGCTCGAAGCCCTTTAAACAGGGGCTCGGAGCGCTCCAGAAGGCCGTTTCGGATTCTCTCGGACGGTCACTCATGACAACGTTTGTTTCCGCCAGGTATCTGCGAAGTAATACCTTGACAATCTACAATTGTCGAAGTATTGTAGATTGTCGAGGGGTTCTATGGGCAAGCCAAACGATCTGATCCAGGGCACTCTGGATCTTCTAATTCTTAAGACCGTCTCGCTTGAGCCGAAGCATGGCTGGGCGATCGCGAAACGCATTCAACAGATTTCGGACGAAGTACTTCAAGTGCAGCAAGGTTCGCTGTATCCCGCGCTTCACCGGCTGGAACAGCAAGGCTGGATCCAGGCTCATTGGGCTGAGACCGAGACGGGTCGCAACGCCAAATTCTATTCCTTGACACGGGCCGGCCGCAGCCAACTGAAGAAGGAACTGGAGAGTTGGGACCGTCTGTCGAATGCCGTCAATCTGGTGGTCCGAACGGTCTGAGAGGTTTTCGTCATGCGCTGGATCAATAAGATGCGGTTGCGCCTGCGATCACTCCTTCGCCGGCCCCATGTCGAGCAGGAACTCAACTCAGAGCTGCAATTTCACCTAGAGCAGCAGATTGAAGAGAATCTGGCGGCCGGCATGTCGCGAGAGGAAGCCCAACACGCGGCACGGCGAACGTTTGGCAACGTCGCTTCCCTAAAGGAAGAAGCGCGAGACACCTGGGGTCTTAGCTTGCTCACGACACTCTGGCAGGACATCTCCTACGGCATCCGAACTCTCTCCCAAAGCCCCGGATTCACCGCCGTGGTAGTGGTCTCGCTCGCCTTGGGTATCGGGGCTAACACGACCGTTTTCAGTGTCGTCAACGCCATTCTGCTGCGCTCGTTGCCGTACGAAGACCCCGAGCGCATTGTGGTCATTCAGGCGACTGATACTCAGAGCGGGCAATTGCGGAGCCGGCTGGCTGAGGACTACCACGCCTGGGAGGAAGAGAATCAGGTCTTTGAGCGAATAGCCTATTGGCTTAACACGGTCTTTACCGTGAAGAACGACGGCGGTGCCCAACTCATCGAAGGGCAGCTTGTTTCGGCCTCGCTATTCTCAATGCTGGGGGTGCAGCCGATGCTGGGGCGAAACTTCCTACCCGAGGACGCGAACGACGCAGCGGCACCCGCTGTCATCCTGAGCTATCGCCTCTGGGAGCGACTCTTTGAAAAAGATCCGAACGCGATCGGAAAGAACTTGAGGATTGACCTTCAGAATGCCACCGTCGTCGGCGTCATGCCCCCAGGCTTCTTCTTCGCCAACGAGAAAGCGTTGATGTGGCAGACGCCCCCCCGCCCAGGCCCTGGGTATAAGGTGCGCGATCCAATAGCACGACTCAAGCCTGGAGTCTCGATCGAACAGGCACAGGTCGCCATGGAAATGCTCGCCGCGCGGCGCGCACAGGAGTATCCCGAGACCAGTGGCGATTTGGGTGTCAAAATATCGCCGTTGCACGAGCCATCGTTCACCGGAGCCCCCCTTCGGGAGCGCCTTTTCATCTTTTCGTGTGCGGTGGGATTCCTCTTGCTCATCGCTTGCGCCAACGTTGCCGGTTTGCTTCTGGTGCGGAGTTCGTCTCGGCGAAAAGAGATGGCCACGCGGCTGGCTCTCGGGGCTGGCCGCTGGCGCTTGGTGAGACAACTCCTGACTGAGAGCACATTGCTCGCTGTGGCTGGCGGAGCGCTGGGGGTCGCCGTGGCGTATGGTGGTCTCAAGGTTCTGCTGTCGTTCAATCCAGATAATCACCAGTTCGGCGGCCGCTTTTTCCCGCGCATGAACGAAGCGGGCATTGACGGAGAAGTACTCGGCTACACGTTGCTGATCTCCCTGCTGACCGGCCTAGTGGCCGGGATCGCGCCCGCCTTCAAGGGTTCGAAACATAACCTGAACGAAGCAAGCCGGGGAACAACGCCAGACAGCGGCCAGCAACGGTCGAGTTCCCTGCTTGTCGTCGCCCAGGTCGCCCTGGCGCTGGTCCTGCTTATCGGAGCTGGTTTGATGATCAACAGCTTCGTGCGTCTACAGTCGGTAGACGTGGGTTTCAACCCAGACGATGTGCTGACTTTTAGACTCAACCTCACACAGCGGGAATGGGCGAACCACCCCGAAAGCTTTAGCGAAGCCGGCCAGCACAGTGGGAGCTCCCGGATAACCAACTTCCACCAGCAAGTGCTCGAACGCGTCAGGGCCGTGCCAGGCGTTGAATCCGCGGCCGGGACGGATTTCCTTCCCCTAAGTCACCAGACTTACAACAGTTTTGTAGGTGTTGACGGGCGGCCTCCTATTCCTATGAAGGGGGTTGAGGGGGTTGAAATGCTTGTGCGACATAACCGCGTGATGGGTGATTTCTTCCAAACCCTGGGTATTCCGTTGCTCAGAGGCCGGGATTTCACGTCGCAGGATTCCGCTGAGGCGCCTGGTGTCGTCGTCATCAGCGAGGGAATGGCTCGCCGCTATTGGCCTGATCAGGATCCCATTGGCAGGCAACTGGTTCTGCAACGCGGCCACTGGGGAAAACCCGACGGGCCTGTAGGCAGACCGCTGCGGGTCGTCGGCGTTGTAGGCGACATTCACCACTGGAACCTACAGGACGACCCGAGGCCAAGTGTGTATGTCCCAACAGCGCAAGTGCCGGCGGAGAACTCGAGGCGCATCTTGCGGATGGGATTTATGGCGCGAACATCCTCCGAAGCAGCGTCCTTGATCCCTGCCGTCCGCGCCGCGGTTGCCGGTGTTGATTCCGAAGTGCCGATCTACGCGGTCGCGCCGATGGAGCGATTTTATTTGATTTGGACTGGCGAATCGCGTTTCTACACACTATTGCTGGGAGTCTTTGCGGGCTTAGCACTGATCCTTTCGGCGATCGGAGTCTACGGGGTGATGGCGCATTCCGTCACTCGTCGAACGCACGAAATCGGAATACGAATGGCGCTGGGCGCCCAGTCGAGCGAAGTCCTCAAGGCTGTGATGAGATGGGGCGTAGCGCTGACCATGATCGGAGTGGCGCTGGGATTGGTGGCAGCCTTCACGTTGACCCGCGTGACGGGTGCATTCGGGCTCACGCCGGTTGATGTGGGCGAGATCGACAGCGTCCTCTATGGAATCACGCCCATCGATCCCGCCACTTTTTTTGCGGTTTCGTTCGTGATGACGACCGTGGCTCTGCTGGCCTGCTACATACCGGCTCGTCGCGCTACGAAAGTCAGCCCGATGGTCGCACTGCGACACGAATAGCGAGCAGGACTAACTGGCTCAAAACAATTGGGTTAGGCGCTACTCGGAACTTTCCTGGCGTGAAATCTCATTCGAACTCCGTTTCGGCTACCTAAAGGGCGACTCCGAGCCTGTTGAGGCCAACGCTCGCTGCACTGGCCTCCCGTGCGAGCCGCCGCACCGAGAAAGTCTAAAGCCGCTGGCCGCCGCCACTTAACTGTTGTTGAAGCCGCCCGTGATCGGGAAGAAATTCCCGGTGGTGAACATGTTGTAACCGTCGAGCAGCGACATCGTGAAATGTGCGGCCTCTTCCGTTTCGCCTAAGCGTCCCGCTGGAACCCGTTTGAGCAGGGCCTCCATCACCTTTGGGTCGGCGGCGCCGGTGAACTCCAGAAAACCCGGATAGTTGAGGAAATTCGTGCCGACAGCGTTCACGCAGACCCCCTTCGGCGCTGCCGTCAGTGCGGCGCAGCGCACCATCATGTTCGCAGCCGCACGCATGGTGCAGTATGCGAGGGCGTGTGGAGCGGGTTTCTGTCCCGTCCCGCTCGTGAGTACCACCACCTGACCACGCCCCGCATCGAGCAGCGGCGGAAGCACGGCCTGCAGCGCGTAAAAGACTGCGAGGCAATTCTGCTCGTAGGACTTCTGCATGCCTTCAGCCGTTTCCTCCAAGATGTTCCCGCGTAGATGGATTGCAGTCCTGATAAAGGCCGAATCGAATCCGCCAAATTTATACATCGCGGCGTCGACCAGCTTTTGCATCGAGCCCGGCTTGCCCTCATTGTTCGGCCCTTCTTGTTCGATCCCAGGCACGACGACGACATCGGCGCCAAGGCCGCGCAACTCGTCGGGCAGTCCTTCGGCGGGATCCGCGATGACCAGGTTGTAGTTCATCCGGGCGAACCTTCGTGCTAGGTGAGGGCCCATATGCAACCTGGTATCGGTGACGATGGCGACGCGCTTGCCAGACGTCGAGTTCGACGGCAGTTGCTCCTCTTGGGCGTTCGACTGGGCTGATGCTGTCGCCAGATGCAAGCCCGCGCCAGTCCCGGCGGCGCCCGCTCCTAGGCTGCGGCAATTGATCCCCTCGGGATCATGCTTGTTTGTGTCTGAGCTCATCGTCAGTTTCTCATTCCATCGGAGGCTAAGGCTTATCCCGCCCGGAGTGAGATAACCCTAACACACACAACGACATGGGGCCCATCTGACGGAAGGTGGCGAAATCTTGCATTTCGCCAATCGATCGACCCCCGCAGAAGAAATAAGAAATAGCCCCGCAACCATCTGAACGACGCGGGTGAGTTCGTTCGTTCCGATGCCCCGGGCTCCGCCGGGGGCCGCTGGTTGCCTCGCCCTACGGGCTAAAACGCGTCCTCAGGTAAGGTCGCCAATTCTTTCACCGGGATTGCCGACGAGCGCCAGGATCATCGGGGAAAGGCGGAAGCCCAAAATGGACATAGGGCGGAGGAGTTTTCCGGGAGCTATGGATCTATTGAGGCCTGGCCGAAAAACAAAAACGTCCCGGCGGACCCCAATTTCCGCCGGGACGTACCACCCTACCCCTGAAGCCAACTCCCCGTTTCCGCCGGAGGCAACACCCCAATTGAAGCGATTGAACCTTCGACCCAGGTATGTCGACTACGTTATTGCCCCGACACAAGGCACTCACTATGCCAAACACCAGCACAACTGCGGAGAACTGATTCTAAACCAGTTATAAAAACACCACGAACCCGTGGAGTCTCCCTCCCCCTGAGAATCCGCCCCGCCGGATTCGATATCCCGAAATCCGGAGATAGGCCGGCCCCGACTGCTAGACTACGCAGATGTCAACGGGCGAGATATCAAAAGCTCCCCACCGCCGGCTCCCAGACGCCAAAGTCGTTCGTGTCCTGGCTGGCGGACTATTCCTGCTGGGCCTCATCATCGGTTTCTTGGGCTCACTCCTTCCTCTGCTCGCACTAGCCCTCACCGCCGACGTCGGGTTCGTGGGCAAGTCTCTGCTGATCGGCAGCCTTGGCGGAGTCATCGCGATCATCGTCTCGTCGATATCCGGGTCCGGCCCTCGACGCCTGCTCCTCTTCCTAGCAGGACCCGCGGCGGCCGGTGGATTGTTGGCACTCGGCATGCTCTACGACGCGACGCCGGCCCGTTACGCGTTGCTTGCCGTGTGCGCCGGCGCCGCGCTGATCGGCGCCACGGTCTCGCGTGCTTGGAGCGACCTCGACCCGGGCCGAAATCGAGAGAGCGTACTAGCCCTCGGCGCCGTGTCGCTCGGGCTCGGCGCCCTCGGTTCAACCGCGTTCGTTTGGCTCGGCGCCCATTTTCTGCAGGTCAGAACGAGCGCTTCAGCCGGGGCGCTGCTGACCCTTGTACTCAGCCTTTGGCTCTGGCGGGCCGCCGGACGCACCGAGATCTCGAAGGTCGCCCCGCCCACGGTGGGGGTCAGCGCCACTAGTATCCTGTTTTCGCTGGCCCTGGTACTCAAGACCAGCGCCTACTGCGTGCTTGGCCTGTGGTTGCCGTTCTATCTCGGCCGTCAGCTCGGACTGAGCTCGACATCGTCGATCGGCATCCTGGCCGTGTTCTGGCTGGCCGTCAGCGTCGGGCGAATGCTGGCCATCTGGGCCCCGCGAGCCAAGCGCTTCGTGCCGCTTCTGGCAACCTCCGCGCTGGCGGGCGGCCTCGGCTGCGTCTTCCTGTTCTTTACCCCCCTACTGTCCGGCGCGGCCGTGGGCACGGCGCTGGCCGGGGCGGCTTTGGGCGCTCTTCACCCGCCTACGTTTAGGATCGCTCCGGCCGACCGCGACCCCATCGGTCCCACCTTCCTGATCGCTCTAGCCCTGGGTCCGGTCGCGGCGGGCTTGGTCGGGTCGCTCGCCGGCACGCGCGGAATCGCAGTATTCATCTGGACAGCACTCGCTCTCCACCTGGCGGTCCCGGCGTTAGTCGGTCTTGGGGCGCTTGAGTCGCGTCTCAGCACGACCGCGGAAAACCAGCCGGGGACGTTATGAAATGCCGGAATCAGTCGCTGCTCGCAAGACCCAGCCCTGACCCGGACGAGCCGGAACCAAGAAGTCGGGTCCAACGGGTCGCGGCTCCGGGCGCTGCAACCGTCGCAGATTCCTGCCGGATTTGTGCAGGTACTAAAGGACTGGGCCAGGGTGCGAGACGCTATAAGCCGTTATGGGTGACCATCTTCCACTGACCGTCGACCTTGGAGTAAACCTTACTCACACGGCCAACCCATTTCACCGGCTCGCCGTCCTCATTGAGCCACTCGACATCAACGTCCACAATTGCAACCGCGGCGTCGCCTTCAGGGGACACAACGACCTTGCGAATGTCCCGCTCGTTGCGTGTGACGCCGCCCCCGAAGAGCTCGCCCCAGCCCGCCCTCCAGCGCTCGCGATCAAATCCGCCGACTTCAATCAGCCAGTTCAACGGATCGTGAGAACCGCTGGTCTGCGGCCACAGCCAAACCATGTCATCGTGAAACACAGTGAGCAGCTGGTCAATGTCGCGGTTATCCCACGCCGCGGTTTCGCGCCGAACGATCTCTTCGATTTCTTCGACAACGGGAGTCATAGCCTGAAGCGACCATTGTAGTCCACACTGTTCTAGTCCAAAGCCCGCGCCCCTATGCCCACTCCACGGCGAAACCCGAAGTACCTCGCAGCGCTTGCCGGCGCCTCGCTCGCCATCCTGATCGTCGGATTCTCGATCCGCCCGCGAGGCGGCGCCAACGAGACCCTTCAAGCTACGGCCCCGGTCGACACTCTACGCCTTCAACGCCTCACACAACGCCGCTCCATCGAGGGACTCGGCGAATTCTTCAACGAGCTCTCGGGCCAGGCCGCCGCCTACGTGCTGCGACTCGAACAAGCCGACCGCTCCGCGGTCCTATGGGAACCGGATCTCGCCGCGACCAGCGGCGGACGAGGTTCCGACGCCCCTGTCGACGCCCTGCGCCGCGAGCCCGACGACGCCCTGCTCGGCCGCATTCAGGTCGCCGGCCCTCAACTCCCCGCCTCGCTTTATAGCCTTGAAGGAGGCGCCCGCTTCCTGCCCCTCGAGCGTGTGCCGGCGCGCCTTTACCAGCCAGGCGCCTGGGCGGTGGCGGTCTGGAGGACGCCGAGCCGCCAACCCTCCTACGCCTCGGGCCAGTTCCTCGGGATCGAGCAAATCATGTGTGGGGAAGACACCATCGCGGCCGTCCGCACAAACATTTTGCTCGACGCGGCCATGGAGGGTGGGGGGCTTTTCGACATCGAGGGAGGCCTGATGGGGCTGATCGTCCGCTGTGACGACCACTTTGCCGCCCTAGATGTCGAGGCTGTGGCAGAGCTCTTCGCCAGCGAGCAGACAATCGAGACCCGCCTGCTCGCCCGCCACGGAGTCCGCCTTGCGCCTTTGAGCGAACCCGTCCAGAAGCTGCTCAACGCTCAGCGAGGCCTGCTGGTCACGACGGTTTGGCGCGGATATCCCGCCCACGCGGCCGGCATTCGCCCAGGCGACGTCGTGACCGGCCTCGACGGCGAACCAGTTGAAGGCCTCGAGAGCCTCGAACCCGCGCTGTTGCCCGTGTCCCGCGAGCTGCTCGATCTCAACATCCGCCGTTGGGGGCGAGCCGCTTCAGTCAAGCTGGCCGCAAGAGGAGTCCAGCGCTCTCCGGCCGACGTCGCCTGGTCAACTAGCGACGACGGCCTGAAGCTCGAAAGCATTGGACCGGCAAGCCGGATCGCCCGCGCCGGCGGAACGCCCGGTGACCGCCTGCTGCAGGTCAATCAGTCGCGACCCAGCAATCCCGACGAGGCCTCTCTCGCGCTCGCCGCCGATGAAGCCAGCTTCATCGTCCTCGCCCGCGGCGAGCGCATGTGGGGAAGGCTGATCGAGCCATGAACGAACTTTCGTCCCTTGGCCTCATCCTGCTCCTAGCGCTGCTCTCCGGACACCTCGTCCAAGCGCTCAAGATCCCCGAAGTCACCGGCTATATCATCGCCGGAATTCTCTTGGGGCCCTCCGTCCTGGGCTGGGTCAGCGCCGAGAACCTACAAGCCCTTGAAGTCCTCTCCGAAGTCGCCCTCGGCCTGATTCTGTTCTCCATCGGCGCGGTCTTCGAATACCGTCTGTTTCTGAGGTTCGGCCGAAGGATCTTGCTTCTGACGTTGTGGGAATCCCTGCTTGCCTCATCGCTTGTGATCATCGGCATGTTTGCGCTCGGCCAATCCTGGCAAGTGGCGCTACTGCTGGGCGCGATCGCCATCGCCACGGCTCCTGCTTCGACCTTGATGGTCATCCGCGAATGCAACGGTCAGGGCCCGCTGAGCGACACCCTACTGGGCATCATCGCCGTCAACAATATCTTCTGCATCGTGGCCTACAGCCTGGTTTCGGCGCTGCTCGACCTCAACTCCGGCTGGGCGGGGCTCGGCCAACTCCACATCACGATCTACCACGCCCTGTACCCGCTGATCTGGCAGCTAATCGGCTCCTGCGCCCTCGGGTTCCTGGTCGGACTGATGCTCGCGGGCTGGGCTAGTCAGGTCCACGAGACGGGCGAAATGTTGATCCTGCTGGCCGGCTCGATCTTGCTGTGCGTCGGCGTCTCGCGCATTCTCGATCTCTCGCCTCTGGTCGCCAGCCTCGCCGTCGGCGCAACGATGGTCAACCTCTCACGAGGCAGCCGTCGCCTCTTCCAAACTCTTGCCGGAACCGACCCGCCCTTCTACGCCATCTTCTTCGTCATCGCCGGCGCCGACCTCGACGTGACGTCAATCCCCGAGATGGGCGCCCTCGGACTCGTGTACCTTCTAGCCCGCGCGATCGGAAAATTCCTCGGCGCGCGGCTGGGGGCCCGGCGCCTAAACATGGACCCGAAAGTCCAGCAATACCTGGGTTTCGCCCTGATGGCCCAAGCCGGCCTCGCCGTCGGCCTGATGCTGACCGTCGAGGCCCGCTACCCCGAGTACGGCCCGATTATCAAGACCGTCATCCTGTCCTCGGTCGCCATCTACGAGATGTTCGGCCCGATCAGCGCCCGCTTCGCCATCGTCCGGAGCGGGGAAGCCCGCTTTGCCGACCAAGACGCGGGCTCGATCTGGGCGTTGGAGTAGGGGCGTAGTTGCTACGCCCGCTGTTCCAAGGCAGCCACCCCCGGCAACTCCTTGCCCGCGAGGAACTCCAACGACGCCCCGCCCCCCGTCGAAATGTGGGAAATCCCCTGCCCCACTCCGGCCTTTCGAATAGCCTTCTCCGAATCCCCGCCGCCCACAATGCTAACGGCGTCCGCTGCGGCAACGCCGCGCGCAGCGGCTAAGGTCCCCGCTGCAAACGGATCCATCTCGAAGACCCCCATCGGCCCATTCCAAACGATCATCTTCGCGGTAGCGATCTGAGCCTCATACGCCTCGATCGTCTCAGGACCGATATCCAGCCCCATCCAGCCTTCAGGGACCGCCTCCTCAACGCCGCAAGTCCGCGTCTCGGCATCCGCACTGAACGTCGACGCAACTACATGGTCGGTCGGCAACATCAGTTTGTCGCCCGCCGCCGCCATCGTCTCTTTCGCGAGCCCCAGCTTCTCCTCTTCCACCAACGAGCCGCCGACCTCAAGCCCCTTGGCTTTGAGGAATGTATACGTCATCGCCCCGCCAATCATCACTTTGTCGGCCAGCTTGAGAAAGCTCTCGATGACGTCGATCTTGCCCGAAATCTTCGCACCGCCGACGATCGCCAAGTAGGGATACTCGGGGCTCGACACCGCTAGCCCCAAGTACTTCAGCTCTTTCTGCATCAGCAGACCCGCCGCTGCTTCGGCGACATGCCGGACGATCCCCGCCGTCGAACCATGCGCCCGATGCGCCGCTCCGAAGGCATCATTCACGTAAACGTCGCACAACCGGGCCAGCTGACGCGCGAACTCCGAATTGTTCTTCTCCTCGCCGGCATGGAATCGCAAATTCTCGAGCAACAACACGTCCCCAGGCTTCATCGCCGCCGCATCCCTCTCTACTTGCGCCCCAACACAGTCGGAAGCCATCTTCACCGGACGCCCTAGCAGCTCCGCCAGCCGAACCGCCACCGGGCCCAGCTCCATCTTGGAATTCCACTGCCCCTTGGGCCGCCCCAAATGGGATGCCAGAATCACCGCCGCACCCTTCTCGAGCGCCTTCTCGATCGTCGGGACGGCCGCGCGAATCCGGGTGTCGGACGTAATTTCCTTGCCCGTTTCCTTGTCGAGGGGAACATTGAAATCCACTCGGATGAACACGCGCTTGCCATTGAGGTCGAGGTCGTCAATCGTCTTGTAAGCCATAGGTCGAACCCCATTTTTCCACACGAGCCAATACCGAAAACAGCCCCGCAATACTGACTCCAGGGTGGATCGCATCGTCCAAGACCGCTTAGAGGACGTCAAACGCCTGTGCGAAAACCGCGACGTCCTCTTCCTCGACCTGATTGGTTCCGCCGCGGACCTCTCCCGGACGCGGGACGCCCGGCCGAGTTTCGGGCGATGCCTAGAGCGGCTATACTGACCCTTAGGATGGATCGTATCGTCCAAGACCGCCTGGAAGACATCAGGCGTCTCTGCAAGGACCGCGACGTTCTCTTCCTTGACCTCATCGGTTCCGCCGCCGAAGACCGCTTCGACCCGGAGCGCAGCGATCTGGACTTCATCGTCGAATTCCAGGAGTTGCCTTTCGGTCGACGGGCTGACGCCTATTTTGGCCTGTTGGATGATTTCAAAGAGCTGTTCGACCGCAAGATCGACCTTGTCATGGACTCGGCCATTAAGAACCGCTACTTTCGCGAGTATGTGGACGAGACGAAGGTTCCACTTTATGCCGCAGCGGCCTAAAGCGCTCTTGGAAGACATCAGGGACGCGTGCGACGCGATTGAGGCCTATGTTAGCGGGCTCACCGTCGGGGAATACGCTCGTGACAGGCTTGTTCGCGATGCCGTCGAGCGCCGATTCATGATCATGGGCGAAGCAGCGAACCAACTCCTACAGGCGGATCCTGACAAGGCCGCATCGCTAAGCGATTGCCGGAAATTGATCGACTTTCGAAATGTCCTGGTCCACGGCTACAGCCACGTTGACGACACGACCGTGTGGGAGATTATCCAAACGCGGTTGTCAAAGCTTCGCGAGGAAGTAGTCGAACTTCTCAACCAATAGGGTCGAGGTGCGCCTCGTCCCCTTGTCCCAGGGCCTAGTCAAGCCCCTTGTCGCCCAACATCTTCACCAAATCGACAACCCTGCAGGAATACCCCCACTCGTTGTCGTACCAAGCCAAGACCTTGACCATGTTGTCGCCCATCACGCGCGTCATCTGCGCATCGACAATCGACGAACGCGAATCGCCCAGGAAGTCGCTTGAAACCAGCGGCTCCTCGGTATAGCCCAAGATTCCCGAAAGCTCGCCCTCGGCAGCTTCCTTCAACGCAGCGTTGACGCTTTCCTTCGTAGCCGGCTTGTTCACCTCAGCCACCAAGTCCACCACTGAAACATCGGGCGTCGGGACGCGAATCGAAAAGCCGTCGCACTTACCCTTCAGGTTCGGCATCACCAGTCCGATCGCCTTCGCGGCGCCCGTGCTGGTCGGAATCATGTTCAACGCCGCCGCTCGCGCCCGCCGCAAGTCCGGATGCGGCAAATCAAGCGTGCGCTGGTCGTTCGTATAACTGTGAACGGTCGTCATGGTCGCTTTGTTGATGCCGAACGTTTCGTCGAGCACCTTGGCGACCGGCGCCAGGCAGTTCGTCGTGCAAGAAGCGTTCGAAATCACGTTGTGCGCGGAAGCGTCGTACTTGTCGTCATTAACGCCCAGCACCACGGTGATGTCCTCATTCTTCGCCGGGGCCGAGATGACAACCTTCTTCACGCTATCGCGCAAGTGCTTGCAAGCGTCTTCGCGCTTGGTGAAAAGCCCTGTCGACTCGATGACCACCTGCGCCCCGACCGACCCCCAAGGGATTTGAGCCGGATCACGCTCGGCGAAAACTTTCAGGCGCTTGCCGCCCACGATGATGCCGTCGTCGTCCACACTGACTTCGTCGGAAAGGTTCCCAAGCACCGAATCGCGCTTGAGCAGATGCGCGAGAGTGGCGTTATCGGTGATGTCGTTAACTGCGATAATCTCCACGTCGGGGTTCGACATCGCGGCGCGAAAGACGTTTCGGCCAATGCGGCCGAAACCATTGATTGCAACTTGAACCGGCATATTCTCGTGACTCCTACGATTGAGGAACCCGCTCCCTCGCGGTCGCGGCTCCGACGAGGCCTTCCTAAGCTTAGTCGCCGGGGTCAGAGCCGCGACCGCAAGGGAGCGGGTTCCTCAATCCACTAACAGTTGATTTTGGGTTTTCGAGGCCTAATCCTGAGGGATCGGCTCTCGTTCTCGGGTCTGACCTCCAAGGTTAGCATGTTCGTATTTGACGTTGATGACCTTACCGTTTTCGAACGTCACGAACACGATTTCACCCGGGGGCTTCCCGTAAATCCAGTCCTCGGTCTCGCGGCCGTCGTCGAAGTCGCGGACCTTGCGAGTCGGCATGCCCATCGACAGCCGAGTCATCTCCCTGTCCATACCTGCGATGACTTCCTTCTGCTCAATGGCTTCCTTGTACTCGGGCTCGATCGTCTCGAGGTAGACTTCGGTTGCGCTGCGCTGGTTAAAGTCGAGCACGGGGTCGAGCAGCTCCTTGAGCTCGTCGGCGGTCTTGTTCGGCAGCTCCTTTTCGTCCTTGAAGTAGAGCGCCAGCAATGTGCCGCCAGGCGCGTGGACGGTCTGCCCTTGGCCAAGAGTCGAACCGCTGCTCGTGCCGCTGACCTGCACCCGGTGCCACCACTTGCGGCCCCCCTTGATGCCGTTGTTGATCTCCAGCAAGATGCGTTGGCCCTTGAACTCGACCTTGGTGATTTGGACAATATCGCCGAGCCGCGCGGCCGGTCCGCTGATCATCATGGCGTCGGCCCAGGCTTCCGGATCGAAGGTCCCATCAGGAAGAATGTCGAGCGGTTTCTTCGAGCGCGGGATGATGACTTTCGCCGTACTGTACTCGGCGTTGAGCTCTCGAACAAGCTCTTGGCGGGCGCGTGCCGGAATGTCGGCCCGCAGCAGACTCGCCGAGATCGCGCCGCATACCATCAGCCGCGCGAGCCGAATGTCGTAGGGGCGAGGCATGCCTCGCCCGATGGCTCTAGTCTTCATCCCAAATCAACCGACGCCGTTCGCTCTCCGCAGGTTGCTTCCAAACTAGCAGCAACAGCACCAGGACAACCAGCGTCACCAACGGACTCGCTTCTGGGCCGTACTCGCCGCCACTCCACAAGGCGGACCCCGAGGGAACCAGCTTAAGCGTCGTCAGCCTCATTGTAAGTCCACTGACCTTCGCCCCCAAAACGGCGAGTGATAAATTCCACGCAAGGTGCATTGCAAACGGCAGCCAGAGCGACCGATGCCGCACCAGTGCAACCCCGAACAGCAACCCGAACAGCCCCGTATTGACTGCCGCCAGCGGAGTCGCGCTCGGATTCGAGTAGTGCAAAACTCCAAACGCCAGCGCCGTCGCCCCCGCCGCCCCAAGCGGCGTCAACGCCCTCGCCAGCTGCTGGAACCCGTACCCGCGGAACAGCAGCTCCTCACCAGCGACACCCGTGACAAGGGCAAACAGGAACAGCGGCGTCCGCGTCGGCTCGCCCGATTCGATCCCTCCCCAGCCTCCCAACACGAGCGCAACAACCGCTACTGCGACCGCCCCCAGACCAAGCCCAAGTCCCAGCACGAAGGACCGGCCCCAAAATACAAGGCCCAGCCCCGCCCAAGCCTCCGCGCCGTTCTGTCGCGGAAGCACAAAGCTCAACGCCAGCATCGCCGGCAGCACCGCCAGCGTCGAAAGCAGCAGGATGTCGGAGGTCAGGCCACGCAACGCCCACAGGCATAGCTGCGACGTCAGAATCGCGAGTGTGAAGAAAACCGCCGCCCAGGCAAGGCCCGACATGGCCCGCGCCAAGCCGAGCGTGCGCTCACCCATTCAATTGCCGCAGGCGCTGGAGCAAGTCAACGTCAGTTGTAATCTCAATTCGTCGCTCGCTGCAGAAACGCACGACGTTAGGCTGCAAGAAGTGTCGGTCTAAGGTGCATATCGCGTCCGCCTTCCCCTCGATTGCTGTGTAAATGACAACATCGTCATCTTCGTCCGCAACGATTCGCGGACCGCCCAACGGCGCCACCACCTCCCCAACCTGCTCCAGACTGCGCCGAAAGCGTTGCCTTTGGGCTGGCGAGCTCGACCAACGGGCCTGCAAGTAGTCTTTTCCGAGCGTCAGTTCCACCTCGTCGAGAATACCCATCGAAATGACGAGCGTATGCGGACTCGAGGCGATTCTGTGCAGCAGCTCGCGCGCTGGTCCAGCGGTCTCTGGGTACGCGCGAACTAGAATGTTCGTGTTGAGAACAACCCTCATTTCCGCTCATGTCGAGCGGCATCGGCGGCTTCGTCTATCAGCAGATCAAGTTCGGCGGAAGCGATGCTAGGATCGATTCTTTGAGCGAGATCGTCCATGGCTGGCTCTAACTCGATAACCGCCTGGTCGCGCGCCGCACCGGCCGGAGCCGGACTGACCACATGATGAGCCTGCACGTCGACGATATCGTTATCGCCGACCCCATGTCCGACGAGTTTCTCCACTACAGCCCGCTCGTCGGGGCTCAACTCCCTCACCTGGATCACACCCGAGCGTAGGACACCGGCACGACTGCTCATCTCGCCCCCTTCGTCGACGATATTTCGCCGGACGCGCTCCGCGGCGGGTGACTCGTACGTCGGCTACCCAGATCATAGCAGCAAGGCAACCTGGCAATTCCAGCCTCGGGCGCGAACAAATCGCGATCCCGCGTGCAAATCGTATCCGCCGAGCCGGCGACCGCGGTGTAGACGACCACGTCGTCGTCGGGATCCTTCGAGCCCCACCGCTTGGCGATTACGGGGATATCTTAGCGTGCGCTCCAGCTCATCCAGGATTGGCATCGACGGCACGAGAGCGTGCGGCGGTTCGACCAGCCGGTCGAGCAACTCTCGAGAGGGCCCTTCGACGTCCGGGTAAGACCGCACGAGAACATTCGTGTCGAGCACGACCCGCATCTACCGCCTTTGGCGAGCGGCATGTATAGCTTCATCAATGATTTCGTCGATTCCTGTCGGATCAGCGTCTCCAACGTCGATTCGCGAGGCTTTGAATTCGTGGATCGCAGCCTCACGCGCCGAGCCCGTGGGGGCCGGAGAAACCGCCGGTTTCGCGCTGACGTTCACAATCTCAAGCTCGCCTACGCTGCGCCCCAGAATCCTTTCTATGGCCGCCTGCTCACTAGGCGCGAACGAGAACGTTTGTATCGACAACGATCCTCATCGACGACCGTGCCGGACATCGTCGCAAGCCTCCATGATTGCGGCGTCAAGCTCGGCCGGATCTACATCTTTGCGAATGCCCTCAGCCAGAGCATCCATGGCGTCCAATACGGCCTGGGCGCTTGTCCGCCGGTCGACCGCAGTGCCAGGGGGTGCGGCCTCCGGATAAACTCGCACGTCAATCAGGTCTCGCCCGCTGATCGGACGCCCAAGTATCTTTTCGAAGACGGCCTGCTCGCTAGGGGCGAGTCGGTTGAAGGGAATGACCGCGGAGAAAGCCATACTTCCTCCAGCTTAGCGGATGGCCGGCTTAGCGGATGAGGCGAAGCGGCCAGCTCCCATTTAGGCTGACGGGTCGGATCGTCGCAGCTCCGAGAGCAGATCTTCGTCGCGAACGACCCGAATCCCGTTTCGCCGGCAGAACTGCAAGACGTCGGGCGCAAACAGGTCGCGGTCAGCGGTGCAGATGACGTCCGCCCGTCCGGCAATG
This sequence comes from Bryobacterales bacterium, assembly GCA_965247515.1. Lineage (GTDB taxonomy): Bacteria > Acidobacteriota > Terriglobia > Bryobacterales > UBA6623. The sequence goes on from OZ252029.1 coordinate 7,497,593, forward strand.
GCAGTGTAGACGACGACATCGTCGTCCGGGTCGTTGCTAACGATCCTCGGACCCCGAGCCGGCGACACGATGCTGACCGCGGGGTGGCGTTCGAGCTCTGAGAGGAACCGGTCCGCCGCCCCCGGCACCCCCCGCCAGAGTTCTCGCAGCTTCGGACGCCCGATCACGTCTTTGATCTCTTCAAGCAGCGCGCGAGACAGCACCAACCCGTGTGGCTTCACGACCAGTCGTTCCACTAGTTCGCTAGCCGGTCCGAGGAAACTTGGGCGGGCACGAACGATCACGTTCGTGTTCAATACGGCCCTCATCGGCGTCTGTGGCGGGCCTCGTAGCAGGCCTCATCGATCGCAGCCTCCAACTCGGCTGGGTCGACGTCAGGTCGAACGCCCGCCGTCATCGCATCCATCGCCTCGAACAGCTGGCGAGTCGCTGCCGCTCGATCTCCATCGCCGCCGGCGTCGGAAGAGTCGGGGTGGATGCGCAAATCGACAATGTCGTTCGCGCCCACACGGCGACCGGCTAGCCTTTCGACCACCGCCTGCTCGTCGGCTGACAGCTCGCTGAATGGAACGGGCAAGAAAGCCATTCTCCCTCTAGCCTAACGGACGGGCGGCCTTACGACCGCCCGCCACACTACGTTCCCTCTTTCCAGGTCGACAGGTATGCTTCCTGTTCCGCCGTTAGCCTATCAATTCTAACGCCCATGGCCTCGAGTTTCAGCCTGGCCACTTCCTTGTCGATCTCTTCCGGCACGCCGTAGACGCCGTTGTCCATCGACTCGTGATTCTCAACCATGTGCTTAATCACCAGCGCTTGGTTGGCGAAGCTCATGTCCATCACCGCGGCCGGATGCCCTTCCGCCGCGCTCAGGTTCACCAAACGCCCGTCCGCCAAGACGTAGATCTTACGTCCGCTGACGTGATATTCCTCGACGAACTCGCGGGCCTCGCGGTGCGACGTGGCCATCGCGTTGAGCGCCTCGAGGTCGATCTCGACGTTGAAGTGGCCCGAGTTCGCGACGATCGCGCCGTCTTTCATACGCTCGAAGTGCTCTTTGGCGATCACGTGCTTGTCGCCCGTTACGGTGACGAAGATGTCTCCAATCTCAGCCGCGTTGTTCATTGGCATCACGCGGAAGCCGTCCATCACCGCCTCGAGCGCCCGAGTCGGATCGACCTCCGTCACAATGACGTTTGCGCCCAGCCCGCGCGCGCGGCTCGCAACGCCGCGGCCACACCAGCCGTAACCGCCGACAACCACATTCAGACCCGCGATCAAGACGTTCGTCGCACGCATAATCCCGTCCATCGTAGACTGGCCCGTGCCGTAGCGGTTGTCGAAGAGATGCTTCGTCATCGCGTCGTTCACGGCGATGATCGGATACGCAAGCACCCCGTCTTTGGCCATCGCCCGCAGCCGGATTACGCCCGTCGTCGTTTCTTCGGTGCCGCCCAGTACACTGGCGAGAGCGTCTTTGCGCGTCGTATGGAGAATGTTCACCACGTCAGCCCCGTCGTCCATCGTGTAGTGCGGCATGTGATCGACCGCGGCCTTGATGTGGGAATAGTAAGAATCGTTGTCCTCGCCCTTCACGGCGTAGGTCTTGATGCCGTACTCGGCCACCAACGCCGCCGCGGTCTCGTCCTGGGTCGACAGCGGATTCGACGCGCACAACACCACGTCGGCCCCGCCGTCGCGTAGTGTGATCGCGAGATTCGCCGTCTCAGTCGTGACGTGCAGGCAAGCCGCGATGCGGGCGCCCTTCAGCGGCTGCTCGGTGATGAACTGCTTGCGGATCGACTGTAGGACGGGCATCCATTGATAGGCCCATTCGATTCTCTTTTTGCCCGTTCCGGCGAGAGACAAGTCGGCGACGTCGTGCGCCACAACGGTATCTGTGCTCATGATTTCCTCTTGCAAACTACGCGGCAGCCGTCAGTGCCACAGCCTGTCCGGTCTTTTCCCACGAAAAAGTATCTTCAGTGCGCCCGAAGTGCCCGTACGCCGCGGTCGGACGATAGATTGGGCGTCTCAAATCCAAGTGAGCAATAATACCCTTCGGCGTCAGCGGGAAGACGTCGCGCACGATGCTGGCTAGGCGAACATCGTCGACTGCCCCCGTGCCAAAGCTATCGACCATCACCGAAACCGGGTCGGCCACGCCGATGGCGTAGGCTAACTGCACCTCGCAGCGGCTTGCCAATCCGCCGGCGACGATGTTCTTGGCAATGTGCCGCGCCATGTAGCAGGCCGAGCGATCGACCTTCGTCGGATCTTTACCCGAAAACGCCCCGCCGCCGTGCCGCCCCATGCCGCCGTACGTGTCGACGATAATTTTGCGTCCGGTCAATCCAGCGTCGCCGTGAGGCCCGCCGATCACAAAGTTGCCCGTCGGGTTGATGTGATACTTCGTTAGGTCATCAACCATGTCCGCGGGCAAGATCGGCTGAATGACTTTGGCCTTCACGTCGGCCCGCAGCCGCGCCTGGTCGATCTCTTCGTGCTGCGTTGAAACCACCACCGCATCAATGCGGACCGGGTTGCCGTGCTCGTACTGCACAGTCACTTGAGACTTTCCGTCCGGCCGCAAGTAGTCGATTCCGCCGGCCTGGCGAACCTCGGTCAGCTGCCTGGCCAGCTTATGAGCCAACATGATCGGCAGCGGCATCAGCTCTTCGGTCTCGTCGCAGGCGTATCCGAACATCAGGCCTTGATCGCCCGCCCCGCCGGTGTCGACGCCCATCGCGATGTCGGGCGATTGGCGATCGAGGGCGTTCAGGACACCGCAGGTCTTGGCGTCGTAGCCCATCGCCGCGTCGGTGTACCCGATCTCGGCAATCATCTCGCGGGCGATGTCGACAAAGTTCAGCGTTTGGGTCGTTGTGATCTCGCCGGCGATGATGCACAGGCCGGTCGTCACGAGCGTCTCGCAGGCCACGCGGCCGGTCGGATCGCTCTCGAGTACCGCGTCCAATACGGCGTCGGAAATCTTGTCACACATCTTGTCGGGATGTCCCTCGGTGACCGACTCCGAGGTGAAAAGGTGCTTATCAGTGCGTGCCAATCCTCTATACCTCCGGATCTAGCGGAGCCTCCCTTAACGTAGCGGCGGGGCTTGGGGTGAGCCCTAACGGGAGACGAGTCCGATTTCGGACTGAATGGCCAAGTTATCAGACTGACGGGGCCAGCGTCAATTTCTTGAAGCAGGAATCGGAGCCGCCCTCGGGAGGGGCTATGAACGTGGCGCAAGGCCTGGGCTATCCGACCCGACGTTTCCCGGTTCCAAGGAGGAATGAGAACAAAGCCCAATACTCTTCACTTAGGGCGCAGCTGGAGCTTGCGGAACCCGCTCCCTTGCGGTCGCGGCTCTGACGTCGGGGGTCAAACGTCAACCGAAGGGCGTCAGAGCCGCGACCGCAAGGGAGCGGGTTCCGCGACCAAACTCGCAGCTCAGCCGTGCGCCACGCCGGGAGGCCCAGGTCAGGCCCTGACGTGCAAACGGAAGCTCTTGGCGTTAATTTCACAGCGCTTCAGCTTCTCGTGGAAGTTTCGCTCGCTCAGGCCCGAGTAGTTCGAAGCTCGACTCACGATGCCGCCGCACTTTGACAGCACGGACGTCAAGTACGCGCGCTCGAACCGCTCTACCGCGTCCGCTTTGGCCGACTGGAAGTCAGCCAGGTCCCCGTTGGTGGTATCCAACGGCTGGTCTTCGGTTACGTCTGAAGGGACGTGCTCTGTCTCGATCAGGCCGTCGCGGCAGAGAATGACCGCACGACTCATAAAGTTTTCAAGCTCCCGCACATTCCCGGGGTAGTCGTAGGAAAGCAACGCCTGCAAGGCCGCTTGGCTCAGCTCGACTCCGTGCCTCCCATGCTTGGCCCCAAGCGCCTTCGCAAAGTACTCGCACAGCACCGGGATGTCGCCCTTACGTTCACGCAGCGGGGGAGTCTCGAGCCGAATAATATTCAAGCGATAGTAGAGATCTCGTCGGAACTCGCCCGAGTCGATCATCTCCAACAAGCAGCGGTTAGCGGCGGCAATCACACGCACGTCGCAGTAGCGCGTCTCCGACGAACCGACCGGCGAGTACTCGCCCGACTGCAGGGTCCTCAATAACGCCACCTGCAGCGACTTACTCATCTCGCTGATTTCGTCGAGGAAGATTGTTCCGCCGTTGGCGCGTTCAAGCTTGCCGATTTTGCGCTCGGTCGCACCGGTGAACGCCCCTTTCACATGGCCGAAGAACTCGGACTCTTGCAGCGCTTCCGGAATCCCCCCGCAATTCACCGCCACAAACGGGTCACGACGCTGACGGGAGTGGTCACGAATAATCTCCGCGATGAGCTCTTTGCCAGTTCCGCTCTCACCGGTAATCAGAACTGTCGCGTTGGTGTCCGCGACCTGCTTGGCCAGATCGATCAGCTCCAGCAATCGCGGATCGTTCCCCACGATCGTCGTCTGCTGCGCCTCGGGCATCTGGCGCGGGGCGGCGGTGTAGCCGCCTGGCCGACGCGTCTGCGCATGGTGCGGCATTCCAGCCTGGATCGTTGGGCTCACGCTCATCTGATTCGGATTCAGCTCCTCGTGCGACAACGTGTCCAAGCGACAACGGCGCTATCGCTCTTTTCGACCGTTGCGGCCATTCTCACTTGCCGTCGCACGACATTCAATAGGCAAGAGGATTCAATTCCTAGCCAGTACTTCGGTCGTATGGCGGTCGTACAACCTTCCTCGGGCCGGTATTAGACGCAGCAATCCAACGCACCGCAACGTGGCGCTGGGGCTCAAACGTTCCTGGCCCTATTTCAGGTCGGCTTTGGAGGACCGAAACATCGACAAGTTTTACCGTTTCAATAAGTTGCCGGTACTTCCCAGCGCCATACCCACGTGAGGAAAGGGCATTTCGAACCCATTAAGGCCGGCAAATCAGTCCAATGGCGCCTATACGCGTGGTTTAAGGCGCGTAGACACAAAGTCCTAAGGATCGGAGCCCGAATTCCAGGCCGGAAGTACGGTTTCTAGAAGGTTTTGTCCCCCTCCCTGATGTTTTCGGACCAGGGAGCAGCGTCAGAAAACCGCCAGATCAGCCCGATTCCGCGTGGTAGTTGGGCGGGCCGGCGCCCCTGCCGAGACCAGGGGCCGTCTCAATTGCACGGGTAATAAAAGCCTTGGCCGCGCGAACCGCCGCTCGAACGTCGGCCCCTTTAGCAAGCTCCGCCGTCACCGCCGCCGAAAACGCGCAACCCGTCCCATGCGTGTGTGGCGTCGCGAAACGAGTCGACTCGAGTCGCTCCAACTCACCGTCGATCCACAGCAGATCGACCGCCGGCTGGTCTCCAGGCAGATGGCCGCCCTTGATCACTACCGCCCCAGCTCCCAGCGCCGCGATCCGGGCCGCCGCCTGCTCCATCTCAACCAGCGAGCCCACCGGCATCCCCGCCAAGGCCTCAGCCTCGGGGAGATTCGGCGTGACCAACGCACACGCGGGAATCAGCTTTTCGACCAAGGCTTCCCGGCCCGCCGAAGTCAACAGTTCCCCCCCTTGTGTCGCCAGCGCCACCGGATCGACCACCAGCGGACAGGCGTTTTCCCTCGCCCAATCCGCTACCAGCTCAACCGCCTCTCGCGAACCCAGTGCGCCGGTCTTGGCCGCATGCGGTGGAATGTCCGCGACCACCGCACGCAGCTGCCGCCCTACGTAAGCTGCGTCCAAGGGATCAATCGATTCCACGCCACAGGTATTCTGCACCGTCAGCAGCGTCACGACGCTCGTGCCGTAAACCCCCAGCTGGTGGAAAACCTTCAGGTCCGCCTGGAGCCCCGCGCCACCGCTCGGATCCGATCCTGCAATGGTGAGAGCTACTGGGGTCAACCGAGCTCCGGAATCATGTACGGCCCGCGGCCATCTCGCCGTAGAATCGCGTTAGCCCCGCTGTCGCCCGAAGCCATCCCATCAGCGCCAATCGTCAGCCGCCGCCCCACTCGGTAGCTCGCGTTGCCGTAGTGGCACATCGCCGCCGCTTCAGCGCCAACCGCGATATCTGCATTGAGCTTGCGGCGATCGCGTGAGCGCACCCCATCAACAAAGTTCGACATATGCGGCACCGGATCCCAGACCCGCTCTTCTTGCCGTTCCTCGTCGTGGGTCTTTTCGCGCTCATCGCCCTTGAAGACCTGAAACCCTAGCGGGTGAACAATCATGAACCCATCCGCGCCATAAAAAAGATTCCCCGTGACGCTGCTGCCCGGCATCGGAATTTGTGACTCCGTGTCCGATTGCAGGTTGCGGGTGTCGAACACAATCTGCTTGTCGTCGAACACCAAGTTGACCTGCTGCGTGTTTGGCGTCTCCTGGTCGTCCTTCCAGACGAACTTGCCGCCGGCCGCCATCACCGTCTCCGGCGCATCGCCCGTCTCGAGCCCAAGCCCCCAACGGCAGATATCCATCTCGTGGACGCCCTGGTTGCCAATGTCGCCATTGCCCGTATCCCAGAACCAGTGCCAGTTGTAGTCGAAGCGATTCTTGGTGTACTCCCGTTTCGGGGCCGGCCCCAAGAACATGTCCCAATCAAGCCCCGCGGGAACCGGCTCGACCGGCGTGTGTCCAATCGAATACCGCCGCCGGTAACACAGCCCCCGCGCCATAAACACCTGTCCAATCACGCCCTCCGCAAGCAGTTGCATGGCGTCCTTCTTGTGCCCAATCGAGCGACTCTGCGACCCCACCTGCACCATGCGGTCGTTCTTCCGCGCGGCGTTGACCATCTGCTGGCCTTCGAAGACGTTGTGACTAGCCGGTTTTTCGCAGTAAACGTCCTTGCCCGCCTGGCAAGCCCAAATCGTCGTCAGCGCATGCCAGTGGTTTGGCGTGGCCACCGAGACAGCGTCGACGTCCTTGTCATCAAACAAGGCGCGCATATCGGAGTAGGCCTTGGGCTTGATGTTCTGCAGCTTGTTGATCTGCGCCGCCGCCCTTTCTCGCGCCGCCTGATTGACGTCACACATCGCTGCCAGGCGCACGTTCGGAACCTCGTTGAAGTAGTTGAGGTGGCCCCGCCCGCGCCCGCCAACGCCAATCGTGGCCAGGTTGACCCGGTCATTCGCCCCCAAAATCGGCCGAGCTTGAGTCGCCGCGGCAAAGACCAGCGAGTTACGTACAAACGAACGCCTATTCATGCCACAGATATTAGCAGTTAGACGTGGCTCACGGCCTCCCGGGTGTGCGACATAAATGTGAGCGAAAGGCGTAACTGCAATGGATAAACGCTTGTCCGAGCGTACACCTACGTGGGGCGCGGGCGCAGGCCATCCGAAACAATCATAGCCCCGGGATTCATCCCGGGGTAGCCCCGGGATTCATCCCGGGGTCAAAAGCGGTATAGCCCGGGCAGATAGGTAACACAATTCCCTGATCACATGGGTAACACATTGGCATCCTAGAACAAAAGGAGGACTTTTGTTTTGGGATGGAAGGAGACCCGTGTGCAAGACGAAAGATTGCGATTCGTTCAAGAGGTTCTAACCCGGGAGGATGCCATGGCCGCCGTCTGTCGGCGCTTCGGCGTCAGCCGCAAGACCGGCTACAAATGGCTCGATCGCTACGCCCAACAAGGCGTCGCCGGATTGGCCGATCAATCCAAAGCGCCCAAACGGCAAGCGCAAGCCTTTCCCGCCGAGATCGAGCGAGAGATCCTGGCCTTGCGGGCGCGCTATCCCACTTGGGGCGAAGACAAGCTCAAAGCGCGACTCGAGCGCACCAACCCTGACATCAATTGGCCGGCGCACTCCACTATCGGGGCGCTGCTGAAACGCCACGGACTCACCCACCCCGGTAAGCGCCGGCGCCACGCCACGCCTTCCAGTAAGCTCACCAGCGCCAAGGCGCCCAACCAAGTTTGGGCGATCGATTTCAAGGGTTGGTTCGAAACCGGCGACGGCAAACGCTGCGATCCGCTGACGATTTCCGATACGGCGAGCCGCTATCTGTTGCGTTGTCAAAGGGTCGCGCGCAGCGACACGGCGCACGTGCGGCCGCTGATGGAAGCGACTTTCCGGGAGTACGGCCTGCCCACGAGGATCCTTTCCGATAACGGTCCGCCGTTCGCCTCGACGGGCTTGGCGGGGCTTTCGCGGCTCAGCGTGTGGTGGATCCGGCTCGGGATTCAACTGCAGCGAATCGACCCCGGACACCCTGAGCAAAACGGGCGTCATGAGCGCATGCATCGGACGCTCAAGGCCGAGACGGCGACGCCGCCGGAGCGCAACTTGCGAGCGCAACAGCGGGCGTTCGATCGTTTTCGGCAGATCTACAACCAGGAGCGTCCGCACGAGTCGCTAGCGATGGCAACGCCGGCGAGCGTGTATCAGCCGTCGTGGAGGCCGTATCCGGAGCGCTTGCCGGAGCTGGAGTATCCGGATCGGATGCTGCCGCGGCGAGTGCAGAGCAAGGGCGACATTGGGTTGCTGGGGCGTCAGTTGTTTCTCAGCGAGACGCTGGCGGGCGAGACGGTGGGCCTGGAAGAGCATGAGCACGGCTGGGCGGTCTGGTTTGGGCCGCTGGAGCTGGACTGGCTCGAGCGTAGCCTATTCGAGGGCCCGCGGCCGGGCAGGGGGGAGCACCGACTGCGGCGGAAACGCTCGGGGGGCGCCGGGGGAGCGAGCCCGTAGGGCGAGCGGAGGAGGCGCCCCCCGAGCGTTTCCGGGAAGGGTTTCGTGCAAAGAACCTTCTCTTGGTTCAACCCTTAAACTGTTACCTATGTGGTTGGGGAAAAGTGTTACCTAGGTGCTGGGCTGTTCACGACCCGCTAGGCGCCCTTCTTCCGACATTCGGGTGCGATTCCGCGCCCAGGCGCGGAATCGCACCCGAATGGGGTCTGGGTCGCGCAGCGGCTGCTTTCTGACCCCGGGATGAATCCCGGGGCTATGATTGTTCGGCCAAGCGCCGCCAGCAGTCACAAATTTGTCGGACCCCGGCCTCCCTAGCCCGCGAGCACTCTCTCGACCTCCGCCGGCGTGATCATCAGGGTCATCGGATCTCCCGGCGACGCGCGAAATCCTCTCGCCTTATAGAATCTTTTCGCGTCGTCGGAAATCGCGTGGACGAGAACCGCCCGAATCCCAACGATTTCAGCGGCGCGCAGCGTTCGCAGCAATGCATCGCGCAGCAGCCCGCTGCCAACGCCTCTGCCGTGAAACGACCGGTCGACCGCCAGCCTGGCCAATACCATCACCGGGATCGGGTCCGGCATATTGCGTTTGATGCGCCCCGACGCCTGGGAATGAGCTACGGCCCCGGCGGCCAGGCTGTAGTAGCCCGCGACCCTCCGCCCGTCACATACAGTATAGGTCCGCGAACCCCCGCGCCCTTCGTTCTGGAGCGCCCGCCGCCGCAGCCAGTCGTCAAGTGTTGGCTCGCCGCTGTCGAAACCGCTGAGCTCATGATCGGACGACAGCTTTTCGGGGCCTGAGAGGCCGGACTCGCTCATCGATCCCAGGGCGGCTTCGTTTCGAGCAGCCGCTTCAGCCTCGGATTGTCCTCGGGCGGTTCGTCGAGAATCGCCTCGAATCGCTCAAACGCCTCTTCGTCCCATGCAAAGTATCGCTGCTCGAGCAGAACCGCCCGCGCTTCTCGGCATGCCGTGTCGATCATGAAATCGGACCGACTCCGCCCAAGCGACGCAGCCGCCTTGTCGATCAAGTCCTTCTGACGCCGGCTTGCGCGAAGGTTGATCGTTTCGGCTCGGAGCTCGGTGTGCACACAAGTAGAGTACATAGATGTACTCACATCGTCAACACCTTCCGACGATCACGACGATCACGCGGGAGACCAGGCTGCCGGTTTGCGGAACCCGCTCCCTTGCGGTCGCGGCTCTGACGCCCTCCGGTTAACGTCTGACCCGCGACGTCAGAGCCGCGACCGCAAGGGAGCGGGTTCCGCAAAGCCACAGTTGTATCACCGTGTATCTGAACGCCGGTACTTAGCGACACAGCAGGACGGTGTTAACATCCGTACCTTGCCCGGAACGTCGCATTCGAAGGCCATTGTTGCGATTCCGACGCTGAATGCGGGGCCGCCCTTGGCAGCGTGTTTGGGTGCGCTTTCGAAGCAGACCTTTGAGGACTTCGAGACGATCGTGGTCGATAACAGCTGCCAGGGGCTTGCGCGGCCGCATGCGGGGTCGGCGGTCCGGGTGATTGCGAATTCGAAGAACGTTGGGTTCGGCGCGGCGGTCAATCAGGCGATCGAGTCGAGCGCCGCGCCGTTCGTCTGCGCGCTCAATGATGATGCGCGGCCTCGGGCCCAGTGGCTGGAGTCGCTGCTGGCGGCGGCGGAGGGTTCCGCTGAGGTTCGGATGTGCGCGTCGAGGATTTTGCTGAGTGAAGACGCGCTTGATTCGGCTGGGCTGGGGATTTATCCCGATGGCACGACGAAGCAGAGGGGGCATGGGAGCTCGCCCGCAGATCACAGTATCGCCGGGGAGGCGTTGCTGCCGAGCGGGTGCGCGGCGCTTTATCGCAGGGAGATGTTGGACGAGGTCGGGACCTTTGACCCGGAGTACTTTCTCTATTGCGAGGATGCGGACTTGGGTCTGCGCGGCCGGCTCGCGGGGTGGCGGTGTCGCTATGTTCCCGAAGCGATTGTGGAGCATGACTATTCGGTCTCGTCGGGGCGGGCTTCGGCCATGAAGGTGTTCCACGTGGAACGTAATCGGCTGTACACGGTTGTGAAGACGTTCCCGCCGGCGCTTTGGCCGCTTGTACCGCTGTTTACGTTGAGGAGGTATTGGGCTCATTTGGCGAGCGGCAGGGCGGGGAAGGGGCTTGCCGGGGAGTTTGGGCGGAGGCCGATGTCGCTGGTTGGTATTGTGTTGTCGGCGCACTGGCGGGCGTTTTTGGCGCTCCCTCGGTTGCTGCGCGAGCGAAGGCGGGTCCGGCGCTTCGCTAAGCTGGGGACCGGGGATTTCTGGAAATTGCTGAAGCAGCACCACATTTCGGCGAGGGAAATCGCGGCGCAATGATTGCGGCAAACGAGTCCGAATCGCGGTTCCTGCTGGTCGTCATTCCGGCGTTCAATGAGGAGGCTGCCGTTGCTCAGGCGGTGGCTTCGGTGCGGCAGGCGCTGCCGGGAACGCCCGTGATGGTCGTGGATGACGGGTCACTCGACGGTACGGTGAATGTAGCGCGCGCCGCCGGGGCGGAGGTGCTCGAGCTACCGCACCATCTCGGGCTAGGGGGCGCGGTTCAGGCGGGCTATCGGTTTGCGTTTGAGCATGGCTTTGAGCATGTGGTGCGAGTCGACGCCGACGGGCAGCACGTTGCGGCCGAGATTCCGCGGCTGCTCGAGCGGATGAGGGCCGACGACGTGGACGTGGTGACTGGGTCGCGGTTTCTTGAGCCCAATGGCTACAAGCCGCGGTTTATGAGGCGGTTTGGAAGCCGGATCTTTTCGTGGGTCCTTAGGCCGATCTTGGGCCAGCGGATTAGCGATCCGACGTCGGGGTTTATTGCGGTGAATCGGCGGGCGTTGGCTGTGTTCGCCCAAACGTTTCCGCTGGAGTATCCCGAGATCGAGGCGTTGGTCGTACTGAAGCGCAAGGCGCTGAGCTTCTGCGAAGTGCCGGTCCGGATGCAGCCGCGCATTGCCGGCCGGTCGACGATTACACGCTGGAAGGCGGTGTATTACATGGTTCGGGTGCTGATGGGCGTGTTTGTGAACGTGATCAAGTACGAGCGTCGATTCCACATTGGGAGCCGTAGATAAGTGGAGCGCATTCACCTGGCGACGGTTATCTTCTGCGTCACGCTGCTGATCACGGTGGTGCGCTTAGTGCGTCGCGAGCACATTCGTGTGGAGTACTCGATGTCGTGGTTCGCCGCCGCCATCGGCGTATTGGTGCTGAGTTTTTGGAATTCGGCGTTGGTGTGGATTGGGAGGCTGATTGGGGTGGAAGATCCGTCGTTCGTGTTGTCGTTGGTGGCGGGACTGTTGTTTTTGGCAACTTCACTTGGCCCACTTCGGCGGTTTATTTTGGCCCCCCTGTAAACGGGTTTCTAAGTCATTGATTTCTGGTCACCTCCTTTCGTTTTTGGGGACGTGGTCCGGAGCGGAGCCCGAAGGGCGAAGCGCAGGACGATGTCCCCAAAAACGAGCGTGGAGTGAACCCTAAAAATGAGACATTGAAATTCGGGACGAATTTCAGCGAATGGAAAGGAGTCCAGGATGGAAAGTCTCAAGCCGCGCAAGCCGCGGGAGTTCACGGTGGAGTTCAAGGAAGCCGCCGCCAGGCGGCTCCTAGCCGGCCAGAGCGGCACAGCGCTAAGCCGCGAGTTGGACGTCAAGCGCAGCCTGCTGTACCGCTGGCGGGACGCCTATCGCCAGGAAGGCGTCAACGGCTTGAGCCGGCGGCGAGGCCGGCCGAAACCCGGCCGCTCGGCGCCGCCCAAGATCCCTCGCGATCCGCGCGACGAACGCATCGCAGAGCTCGAACGACTGCTCGGCAAACAAGCCGCAGAGCTCGATTTTTTCGGACAAGCCTTTCGCGCCTTGAACCTCGCAGCCCCGACCAACGACGCCGGTGGCGCGAGCGGATCTACTCCATCGTCGAGCAGATCAGCGCCAAAGGCTCGCTCAGCGTCGAACACGCCTGCGAGCTCGGACGCGTGAATCGCGCCGGGTTCTATCGCCGGCTCGCCGTGTCGTCGCCCGCCGAGTGCGACATGGAATTGCGTGACCGCATGCAGCGGATTTCGCTCGAGAATCGTCGTTACGGCTACCGCCGCGTGACGGCCGAGCTGCGCCGCCAAGGCTTCCTCGTCAATCACAAAAAGGTCCTGCGGATGATGCGTAAGGACAACTTGCTGGCGGTACTCAAGCGGCGCTTCGTGCTAACAACGGATTCGAACCACTTCTTACCTGTTTATCCGAATCTAGCGGCGCACCTGAATGTGGACGGCGTCGATCAGTTGTGGCAATCCGATATCACCTACATTCGCTTGCGCGAGGCGTTCGTCTACCTCGCCGTGGTGTTGGACGCCTACTCGCGACGCGTGGTCGGCTGGCGGCTGGGGACGACGCTCAAAGCTGAGCTGGCTGTAGGGGCGTTGCGCGATGCGCTCGAGCTCAGACGCCCTGCCGCGGGGTGGATGCATCATTCCGACCAAGGCGTACAGTACGCTTCGAGCGCCTATGTCGAGCTGCTGGAGCAGCACGGCGCGATCATCTCGATGAGCCGCCGCGGCAACCCCTACGACAACGCGCGGGCGGAGAGTTTCATGAAGACGTTGAAGGCGGAGGAGGTTTGGTTGCAGCGTTATCGCACGCTTGACGAGGCGCGCGCATCGATCGGCGAGTTCATTGATGAGATCTACAACCAACGCCGGCTGCATTCGGCGTTGGGATATCGTCCGCCGGCGGAGTTTGAAGCGCTGGCGCGGCCGGCGGCAACAGCAGCGAGGAATCCGAAGTATGAGTTTTGAGAGGCATAGGCAAATCTATCAATCCGATGGGCCCTGGGCGGGCAGGGAGACATCGCCGGCGTTGGAGAAGCCGGGAGCGACCTTGGCGGGTTGCTCTCCAGCAGAGCCCGCTTCCGCTTCCCCGGCTAGGACCAGCGTGCGACGATACAGCGAAGAAGGCAAGCGTTTTGCGGTGAATCGTAACCTGTTCCGATTTCGACTGTCTCACGCTTGGGGTTCACTCCAAGCGCCCTCCTTGCTACCGCCCGCGTTTCTTCCTCGCCAGCGTCCTACGAAAGCGGTAGGACTCCTCGCCCGTCTCGATGATGTGAGCGCGGTCGGTGATGCGATCCAACAGCGCCTTACATAGCCGTGTGTTCGGGATCACCTTCGTCCACTCCGAGAACGGCAGGTTGGTCGTTAGCATTAGCGCCGCCTTCTCCGCGCGATCAGCGATGACTTGGAACAGGAACTCCGCTCCCACCTCCGCGAGCGGGACGTAACCCACTTCGTCGATCGCAATCAGCTCGTAGCGGGACCAGCGTGCGAGCACTCGACTCAGCTGCATTTGCTGCTTGGCTTCGACGAGTTCGTTGACCAGCGCCGACGCCGTGGTGAAGCGCACCCGCCGTTTCTGCAGGCAGGCCGCCACGCACAGGCCCGTCATCAGGTGGGTCTTGCCCGTGCCGCAATCGCCGAGAAACAGGATCGGTTCCGAACTCTCGATGTAGCCGCCTTCGGCCAACTCGGTTAGCTGCGGGGCCGAGACCGCCTTCGTCTCGGAGAAGTCGAACTCCTCGAGCGTCTTCATGCGAGGCAGCCGCGCTTCGCGTAAGCGACGATCCACCGTACGTCGCTCGCGCTCTTCCAACTCCGCGCTTAGCAGCGCTTCGAGATAGCCGACCGGCGTTTGTCTCTCGCGTATGGCTTGTTTGGCCAACGTCTCGAATTGCGCGCCCACAGTCGGCAGCCGCAGCAGCTTGCACTGTTGTTGGATGGCCTGCGCCGCCAGGCTTTCGTTGGGGGCGCTGGATTTGCGGGCGCTCATTGCACCGCCTCCGCCGCCAGCAACTGATCGTAGTTCGTCAGCGTCGGCAAGGGCCGCTCAAAGCGTTCCAGCTCCGGCGCCACCAGCGGCGGCTGAGCTAGCCGTTCGAGGCACTGCGAGGTCAGCAAGTAACGCACCGCCGCCTGATCGCAGCAGCCGCACTCGAGCGCTTTCTCGATCGCCTCGCTCAGCTTGTCCCAACCGTGGCGTTTGCCCTCTTGCAACAGCTCGATCATCTGTTGCGTCCCCGCTTGCTTGTCATGGCGCTGGATCAACTTCGCCCATAACGTGTCGTAGCTCGCCGGCCAACGCCCGGCTTGGCGCCATTGTTCCAGCGGCGTCGAGCCCGCCAGCGCTCCCGGCTTGTGGGCCAATACGTCGAGGTAATGCTCCAAATTAAAGATCTTCTGCTGCCGAGAGTAGCTGCGCTCATGTCGCGCGATGCGACGACCTTCGTGCCAGACCTCGACCGACTCGGCGTAGATCTTCGCCTGCGCCCTGGTTCCCGGACGCAGCGGCGTCGAGTAGAAGTTCGTGCGCACCTTGACGCAGCCTGTCGCGTCAACCTTCGGGAAGCTCGACACTTCGATCTCGAAGCCTTCCGCCGCCAACCCCAACAGCCGCTCGCGTTCGATCAGCATTCCCTCGCCGACCGTTTGCGCCCGTCCGGCGACCGTGCGCGCTTCGTCTTCGCGGCAGCCTTCGAGCAGCTTGCTGTTGAGCTCGTCCAGCGTCTTGGCTTCAGGCAGCGGCACCGGGGTGGTTGCGGCGGTAACGTCTCACCTCGCCTTCCACGCCCCCTTTCTCGTTGCCTTTCCCCGGCGTGCAGAACTCGGAGGCGAAGCGCCAATGCGAACGAAAAGCCACGAAGCGCGCCGTCTCCTCGCGTCGCGCGCCGCGCAGAATCCGCTTCACCGCCGAAGAGAGATTATCGTACCTCAATGTCCGAAACACCCCGCCAAAGTAGGCCAAGGCCAGCTCGTGCGCTTCCAGAAACGCCTGCTGCGTCGCGCGCCGATAGGCGCGATGAAAGGCCGCGCCGCTCGCCATCGAGCGCATCGTGAACACTTGCAGCTTCACGCGCTCGCCGTCCATCTCGGCCCACGACTCGTACCAGTCCACCTGCGCTTCTTGGCCCCAGTCGTAGCTTTGCGGCACGAACGTCTCGCGCTTCTCCAATCCCAACTCACGCTTGCGCTCTTGAACGTACTGCCGCACCGTGCGCTCGGCCACTTCGCAACTGGTTTCCTCCCGTATCCGGTTCCAGATACGGTGCGCCGTGTGACGCTGCTTACGCGGCGCCTTGCGGTCCTCTTTGAGAATGCGGTCGATGAACCCCACCGCCGGCGCCAGCTTGGCGCGCCGTCGCGCCGGCTTCTTGCGCGGCGGCGGCAGCGCGCTGGCTACCGCCTCGCGCACCATCCGCCGGTGCACGCCCAGCTTGCGCGCCACCCCCTTGATCGTCCCCACGCCGAATTCGTACTCGCGTCGAATCTCTTCGAATAGTTCCACTTTGCTCCTCCAGTCCAATTCGTTCCTCCGTTGCGGGCGATTCCCGCAAACAGAGTATCCGTTGATTGTTCTAGGGGGGCCAAATCAGGGCGCCGAAAGGGGCCAATTCAGAATGCCAAACTCAACTGTTGTTTTTGTATACGTTCTTTCGGTTTTCGGTTGAAGTTTCATCGCTGAAGGATCACAACATCGTGGTGAGTCAGAAGGTCGCGATGCTGGAGTGGGAGATTCGACAGCAGAGGGAAGAGATCAAGCGACTGAAGGGCGGGCAGTCAGACTCGGATTAGGCCCGGCGATGGGTGTAGGGCTATGGTGCTGATGGTGCTGTTGGGCTATGGACAATTTGGCGGATTTGACGTTACGCTTAGCTACAGGCGCCAAGCCGCAAG
This sequence comes from Bryobacterales bacterium, assembly GCA_965247515.1. Taxonomy (GTDB): domain Bacteria; phylum Acidobacteriota; class Terriglobia; order Bryobacterales; family UBA6623. The sequence goes on from OZ252029.1 coordinate 7,513,997, forward strand.
TTCCGTTTCCCGCGCCCGCGGCGGAGCAGCAGCCGCCTTGGAGAGTCGGGCGTGAATATCCTGTACGATGCCACTCCGCTGTTGATGCGGAGCGCTGGCGTAAAGAACTACCACTACTCGCTGCTTCGCGAGCTTTTGCCGATTGCGTGGCCCCACGACATCGCTCTGTTTCCATATCTGGACGGCTTGCCGGAGAACCGCAACGAGGAGTCGAACTATCCGCGGTTCGAGACCGCGGCCCGCTTGGCGGGGATTCTAGCGTCGAACTATTTGAGGTTTCCGATCGCATCACGGGCCGCGAGAGACTCGGACTTATTCCACGTGACGCCGCATGTGATGCGGCCGCCCGAAGAAGCGCTGCTGACCGCGATCGTGCATGACGCAACGCCGCTGACGCTGCCCGAGTGCCACACCGAGAGCAATATACGGTACTTCGAACGATTTGCGGAGCGGGTTCTGCCGCGGCTCGACGGGGTGATCACTCCGTCGGAAGCCGTGAAGCAGGACTTGATCGATAGCGTGGGGGTTGCCGAGGACAAAGTGACGGTGATCCATCACGGAGTAGACCAGGATTTCTTCGAAGTGAGCGGGGCGCAGATTCGGGTGGCGCACAGAACCTACGAGCTGCCAGATCGATATATCTTGACCGTCGGGTCGTTTGAGCCACGGAAGAATCTCGTTCGGCTGATCGAGGCCCATGCGAGGCTTCCGATGGAGATTCAGAAGGAGTACCCGCTGCTAGCGGTTGGGGCGTCGGGATGGAAGAACAGTCAGATTGAGCGGGCGTTTCGGGAGTCGCCGCATGCGCGAATTCTTGGCTACGTGAAGCGGGAGTTGTTACCGGCGGTGTATGAGTCGGCGTCGGCGTTTGCTTTACCTTCACTGTATGAGGGGTTTGGGATGCCGTTGCTCGAGGCGATGGCCGCCGGGCTACCAGTGCTGACGTCGAACACCTCGGCGCCGCCCGAGGTAGTTGGCAAGACGGGTGTGCTGGTGGACCCGTTGGATGTGGGCGCCATTACCGAGGGATTGAGGTTGTTGGTCGGGGACCCGCGTTCGGCGCAGCTGATGGGAGCGGAGGCGCGGCAGCGGGCGCGGGGATTTAGTTGGCAGAGGTGCGCGGAGGAGACGAAGGGATTCTTTGGGAAGGTTGGGGGAGATGTGGACGTTTGGTTGGACGAGGAGGAGGACGAGGAATGACCGGGGCCGATGCGGTTTTGGTTGGGTTACATCGACTATTCGCGCGTCAGTCTTCGAGGATTCTCCCGTAGCGACCGCTTTCAACCTTTGAACTAACGATGACTTAGAGCTCCTGACTCAGGCTAACTGTCATGGCTAGCATCAAGTCTATCAGCCTATAATCGAAGTGCCATGACTTCCCTTGACCGCCGCGCTTTTCTTGCTTCTGCTGGGGCTCTTGCCGCGGCGCCGGCGGTGGCGGCGAATGACAAGATCACCGTCGGAATGATCGGAGTGGGCGCTCGGGCGCATCAGCTTCTGGAGGCGATGAAGAAGATCCCGGAGGTGGAGATCGTGGCCGTGAACGACGCCTATAAGGGGCGGATCGAGAGGGCGGTTCATCGGACTGGAGGCCAGGCTCGGATCGTCAAGGATTATCGCGAGATCCTGGCGGACAAGGGCATTGATGTCGTGACGGTGGCGACGCCGGACCATTGGCACAAGCGCCAGTGTATTGAGGCGATGGAGGCCGGCAAGGACGTCTACTGTGAGAAGCCGTTGACGTACCGCACCGAAGAGGGTTTGGAGATTGCGAGGGCGGTGGAGCGGACGAAGCGCATTCTGCAGGTCGGCAGCCAAGGGATGGCCTCGGCGCGGCAGAATAAGGCGCGCGAGATGATCAAGGCGGGCAAGCTCGGGCAGGTCACGATGATTCGGGCGAACTATAATCGCAACTCGGCTAGCGGGGCTTGGATTTACCCGATCCCGCCGGACGCTTCGCCGGAGACGGTGGATTGGGAGATGTTTTTGGGGGATGCGCCGCGGCGTGAGTTTAGTTTGGAGAGGTTCTTCCGGTGGCGTTGCTATCAGGATTACTCGGGCGGTATCGGGACGGATTTGTTTGTGCATCTATGCACGACGATTCACCACGTGATGGGGGCGACGATGGCGTCGGAGGTAATGGCGATGGGGGATCTCTATCGCTGGAAGGAGAGCCGCGATGTTCCCGATACGCTGAATGCGTTGTTGAGATACAAGGAGGGCTTTACGGTTAGCTTGGGCTCGACCTTTAACAACGGGACCGGCGGGGCGGGGTTTGAGTTCCTAGGAACGGAGGGGTCGCTCCAGATTGGTTTCCGGGGGATGACGTTTACGCCGGAGCGGTCATACGAGAACAACGATTGGATTGTGGACTCGTGGTCGGAGGCGTTGCAGGAGGACTATTACAAGCGGGTGGGCAAGCCGGAGCGGCCGCCTGAGGTCGAGCCGGAGGAGTTTGCCGATTCAGCGGACGACACGCTGGTTCACATGAAGAACTTTTTTGCGTCGGTGAAGACTCGGGATGCCGTTGTTCAGGATGTTTGGGCGGGGCATCATGCGGCGGCGTGTTCGCAGTTGATTAATTCGTCGGTGAAGCGCGGGCAGATGGTGCGCTGGGACTTCGAGCGGCGGAGGGAGTTGGCCTGAGCCGCGCGCGTAAGGGGCTGTGAAATAAACCCGTCGTGGCCGCCGAAGCTCCCCTGGGGCGGTTCGGAATGGCGCGAGTGGATCAAAATGGGATAAAACATGAGGGCAAACGAATGTTCGGATAACTTGGCGGCGGCGTCCAACGCCCTTATTATATGGGCGAACAACAGGTCTTAGTCGAGCTCGAGCAACGCCCCGCCAAGCCGCGCCAAGCCGTGCCCGTTGACCAACTGCAGCTGCGACAGCCCAATCGCGACCAATTCACCTATGCCGCGATCGACGTCGAACGGCTCGTGCCGGCCGACCATCTGGTGCGCGCCATCTGGGAGCTGAGCGGCATGCTCGACCTGTCCGGCTTCGCTGCTCATCTGGAAACCCGCAAGGAGTCCGCCGGGCGGCCGGCATGGGATCCGCGGTTGCTGGTCGCGATCTGGATCTGGGCGTATTCGGAAAGGATGAGCTCGGCGCGTGAGATCGCGCGTCAAAGCCGCTATCGGCCGGAGTTGGAGTGGTTGTGCGGCATGGCGGTCGTCAATCATCACACTCTTTCGGATTTTCGGGTATTCCACTCAAAAGCTCTCGAGAACTTGTTGACACAGGTATTGGCGCTGCTGAGTCAAGAGGGGCTGGTGGATCTCGAGCAGGTGGCCGTCGACGGCACGCGGATCCGGGCGCAAGCCTCGGGCGGGTCGCAACGCAGGCGTCCGACGCTCGAGCGGCATCTCGAACAAGCGCGCGAAGCGGTGCGTCAACTCTCGGAAGAAGCCGACGACGAGGGTTCGAATCGGCGGCGTCAGGCGGCGCGTAAGCGGACCTTGCGGGAGCGAGTCGAGCGGATGGAGCAGGCGCTGGAGGAACTGCCCAAGGTCGAAGCGGGCAAGCGCGACGAAGAGCAACGACGCCAGGCGCGGGTGAGCGAGAGCGAGCCGGAAGCGCGCCCGCAACACGAATCCAACGGCGGTTGGGGACTCGGCTACAACGCGCAGCTGGCGACCGACGCCAAAGAGAAGATCGTGGTCGGCGTGGAGTTGACCAACAACGCCTCCGATGCGGGCCAGCTGACCCCGACGCTGGACGATGTGGAAGGGCGCTTCGAGCGAACCCCGAAGCAAGTATTAGCGGACGGGGGCTACGCCAACCAGGCCAACATCGAGGCGCTGGCAGCCGCTGAAATCGAATACGCGACGCCGGCGCCGGCGCCGGACAAGGGCTCGAAGGCGGCGTTGAAGGCGGCGGGAATTGGGCCGCGCTACGCGCCGAAGTTTTTCATCTACGACGAGGCGACGGACACGTTTCTGTGTCCGGCCCAGCGGACCTTGACGTATCAGCGATCGTCGCTGAAGCGGAAGCGCAAATATCGGCAGTATCAGGCAAAAGCATCTGATTGTCGCGAAGGCGCACAGCGACACAAGTGCTGCCCCAAGAGCGGTCATCGAACGTTGAGCCGCAGCGAAGAGAACGCGGTGATGGCGAAACATCGGCGCTGGATGGAGAGCGAGCGTGGGCGGGCGGCGTATCGCAAGCGGTCCGAGACGGCGGAGTTTCCGAACGCCTGGTTGAAAGAGCGATTGGGGGTGCGCAAGTTTCGAGTACGAGGGCTGCGGAAGGCGCGATCGGAGCTTTTGTGGGGGGGGTGGCGTACAACATTGCGGCTTGGATCCGGCTGATCTGGCGTCGTGGGCCGGAGTGCGGGCTGGCGGCGCAAGCGGCGGCGTAGCAGCGGTGGGGGGGGCGAAAAGGGCCGGGAAACGGCCCGAAACGACCGTTTCCGGGCCGCTCAGGCGGTCAATCAGGAGTCGAGGCGCAGAAGTTGCGGTTTCGGCAGGGGCGGCGTTCGGCAGCGCTGAGCTTGGCGTGCGCTTGGCGCTCCCGCGCGCCGACGCGACAATAGGTTTTCTTCACGGCCCCTAAGCAAGCGGTTGCCGGGGTTGCGACAACCGCTTGCTTACGCTTACGCGCGCGGTTGCCGGGGTTGCGGGCAACCGCTTGCTTACACTTACGCGCGCGGTTGCCGGGGTTGCGGGCAACCGCTTGCTTACACTTACGCGCGCGGTTGTCGGGGTTGCGGGCAACCGCTTGCTTACGCGCGCGGCTCCGGGGGGCGGGCATGCCGGAAGTTGTTGATGGGCGTAGGTCGGTTACGTACCTGATAACGTTTTGCTGCTACGGGCAGCACCTTCATGGAGATGAGCGTGGGTCGGTCGATCGAGAACATAACCAACCGGGAACGCGGCTGCTGCCTGAGGACGAGCGACTTCGCCAGGCCGAACGAGGGTTGATGAAAGAGCCGCCGTATTGGCTGGACGCGAATGGCAGGTCGAGCGTACTTGAGGCGATCAAACAAGTCTGCGCCTACCGGGAGTGGATGCTCGACGCGTGCCACGTCCGGACGACCCACGTTCATGTGGTCGTGGTGTCGGAGGCGGACGGGGACAAGGTGATGAATGATTTCAAGGCGTATGCGACTCGGGCGCTGAACAATCTGGGCGAGCGGCGCGCGAAGCGTTGGGCCCGCCACGGGAGCGTCAAGCGACTGGTCAGTCGGGAAAAGGTTGTCGCGGCGATTCGCTACGTGATCAACGGACAAGGCAAACCCATGGCGGTGTGGCCGGAGCCGCGCGCGTAAGCAAGCGGTTGTCCGCGATCCCCACAACCGCTTGCTTACGCGCGCGGCTCCGGGGCCGTCGGCGAGTGCCAGTTGACGTGGCGCGTCGCGTACATGATTCCCGCCAAGACGACAAAGATGCCGATTGCGCCGATCAGCAGCGCGTAGTCTTGAATCTGGAGTAGGACGTACAGGAAGGTATAGAGTCCGACCAGGGCGCCTGCGAGAATTCCCGCGCGAGAGGGTGAGGCCAGGATGGACCAGGCGTATCCCGTGTTGACGACGACGACGGCGGCGGCTGCTATGGAGTAGGCGCTTGCGAAGCCGATGTGTTCGCTCAGGGCGAGCTCCAGAAGGTAGAACAGGCACATCGCCGCCCCAATCAACGCGTAGTGGATGGGGTGCAGGCGCGCTCCGCCCAGCACTTCGAATAGCCAGGCGGTGACGAAGGTGAGGGTGAAGAACAGCAGCGAGTATTTCAGGCTGCGGATCGTTTGGCGATAGGGGTCGACGGGCGAGAGCAGGTCCACGCCAAACATTGAGGCGTCGATTTCTTCGGACTTGGTTCCTTGGCGCCAGCTTTGAGGGAAGTTGCGGCCGAGATGAGGGATGTTCCACTCGGCTGAAAAAGCGTCGGCGGCGACGTCGCGGTTGGTGGGGAGCCAGGCGCCTTGGAAGCTTGGGTCGGGCCAGTCTCCGGTGATGCTGACGGTCGTGACGGCGCCGACCGGAGCGATGTCGATGCGCGAGCTGCCGTTGAATTCGAGGCTGGAGGAGAAGCTCCACTGCCGGCCGGGTTCTAGGTTGGCGAGCGGGGCGTGGATGCCGGAACGGTCGGAGGCGCGGAGTCCGGCGCCGGGCTCGAAGGTAAGTTGGTCTCCAGCCCACTCGATGCGTGCGCCGGTTTGGATGGCGTGGACGTCGGAGAGATCGAAGGCGACTTGGGCGCGGTCCCACAGGATTTGGTCGGGGGCGATGTCCCATTGGGTGAAGTCGGGTGGGTCGAAGGCGCCGGTCAGCTGCGCGGTTGAGCGGTAGACAGGGGCTTCGAAGATGCCGCGGCGGCGGCGCTCGGTGGCGAGGCTGACGTCGGCCGATAGCTCGGTGGGCAGGAAGGTGGCGGCGCCGTCGACCCAGCGGGTGCGCTCGCCGAGCCCCTCCAGGACTTCGGTGACTTGGTAGCGATAGGGGATGACTAAGAACGGCCCCGCCAGCCGCTGGGAGCCGCCCCAGTGGGAGGTCATTTCGGCTATGGCTTCGTCGCGGGTTTGGTTGTGCTCTTCGACCAGGCTGGCGATAAAAAGGACGGGAATTTCTAAGAACAGGGCGAGGACTCCCAGGATGAACGCGCGGGTGAGGGGGGAGCGTGCGAATTGTCGGAGCGCCGAAGGGGTGGTATCGAGCGGAAGTGTGGGCATTGACTTTGAAGTATAAAGTGCTTTTTACTAACCGTCAACCCCTAAACGTTCCCGCTGGTCTGGTGTGGCGCACCCCCCTGGGTTTGCGGGCGATTCCGGGTAAAAGCGGACATTCGTGGGCGGAGGTTGGGTGTGAGGCGGATGGCTGCGATGCTCCCCGTCGCGGGTTCCCCATGTGTGGTTAGTGTATGCGATGTCGGTTGCCTTGGGGTGAGGGTGGGGCGGGCGGGCGCTGAAAAGAATAGGGTTGTGGGTTTAGGATTGCTGTGATGCGGCTGAGGCTTGCTGTAGGTTGATGGTGTAGCTGCCGCTTTTCTTGTCGGGGTCGTCGGTGGGGTAGATGGCGAAGGGTTCGAAGGCGCCGCCGGGGTCGCGCTGGGCGCGGGTTCGGACTTTCCGTTGGTGTCAAAAGAGTTAGGAGTTCGGGGGCTGTCCGAAAGCGCCGGGATAAACCGGCGGAGAGTAGGGGATGAGAGAGCCCCACAGTGAAGGAGTAGCGAACCACGCTGACCTCGAGTCATGCGGCGGCAGCGGCGACGCTGCGGCTGAAGCGTTGACAGGGGCACTGGCGGGCCGACTATTGAGCCGCGAAATACTGAGTTCCGGGCGCCGACCCTGTGGACAGAAGGGGAAGGCCATATCGTACGTCGCGCTTTCGCGAGCGGCGTGCGAGCCCGGCGCGGTCGTGGGAACCCGTGCACGTCAGGAAACTCTCCGCGCGAGAACCGGGAGACCTCGGCAATGCGCTGTCGCTAGGCGGCAGGCCGGTGGGGGAAGGCGCAAGCCGCACGCCCCACGTGTACGTTGTCGAGGAGTCGGACTGGGCCGTAGTACCTGCGAAGGGTCCGAACAAGGGCGGGCAACCGTCGGCGGAGGATCTGGAGGAAAGGGCCTGGACCAAGGAGAACGTTCGTCGACTTGCACGGTCCGTCCACAGTGGCGGGGAGCCGTGACACTGAGCCCGGCGGGCGCACGGAAGGGATGTCGCGTTGTGGCGTCCTCGCCGTCATTATCCGAGGTAGGAGCCGTATGAGTTGAAGCTCACGTACGGATCTGTGCGGGGGGCGTCGGGCGACTGGCGTCCCTACCGCGACCGGATCTCCCCCCGATCTCCCCCCTCTCGCCAACCCGCGTTGCGGAATCGCTGGATCTGCGACATAGGCTCCATAGGCTCCAGCGGTTCCGCATCCAATTTCCCTGAGGGTCGGAAACCATTGATTTAGCGGGTGTTTGGGGCTGGGCCTGTGGTCCGAGCAGATTCGCATTCGTGTTGAGGAGTTGCAGCGCAGTTTGTTCTGGTATATTGTATATATATCAGTCATGAAGACAGCCCCGGCTCGCTCCAGCCTCGCCGATGCCGAGCGTAAGCTGCGCTCCCGCATCGCCCAGCTGGTCCACGGCCGCTGGTTGCTGCATGGCACCGTGGCGCCGCGCCAACGCGTCTGCGGCAAGCCCAACTGTCGCTGCGCCCAGGGTCAACTGCACGCCTCGCTCTATCTGGTGCGCTCGCGCCGGGGAAAGGTGCAACAGCTGTTCGTGCCGCGCAGCTGGGAGCAACGCGTGCGCCAGGCCGTAGCCGACTATCAACAGCTCGAGCGGCTGCTCGAAGAGGTCTCCGAGCGCGAGTGGAAGCGGCTCCAAGACCGCCGGGAGGAGTGACGTTCTTCGACGTCTGATCCAGTACGCGGAGAAGGGTTACGGCCTGCGCAGCCGCCTTCTCGCCGGGGTCTCGGATTCCCGCCCCAAGCCGCGCATCCCCACCCGCGCTGTCGTCGAGTCGACGCTGGCGCTGTTCTGGGCCCGGCTGGGCAGCCTGAACGCTTTGGAAACGCTCGAGGGGGCGCCGTTTTGGAAGAAATGGCTGGGCCGCAAGCTGCCCAGCGCGGACACCATTGGCCGCGTCTACAGCTCGCTCGACACGGCCGTGCTGCGGCAAGCGATTCGGCAGCTGTATGAACGCCTCAAGCGCAACAAGGCCTTGCCCGGCATCGGCGGATTAGGGGTGGCTGTGATCGACGGTCATGAGTCTCACGCCAGCTACCGCCGTTGCTGTGGAGGCTGTCTCGAGCGCCGCATTCAGCGCAGCGACGGCGAACAGCTGCAGTACTATCACCGCCAAGTGACGCTGCAGTTGCTCAGTGACGCGCCCGCCGCCTCGCCATTCAACATCCAAGGCGAACCGCTTCCGCTGTTGCTCGACGCCGAACCGCAACTCCCCGGCGAGGACGAGCTGGCCGCCGCCAAACGTTTGCTCGAACGCGTTCTAGCCGCTTACCCACGGGCGTTTGATGTTGTCTTGGCCGACGCTCTTTACGCCGCCGCGACGTTTGTGAACTTTCTGCTGGCGCACGGCAAGGACGCCGTCATCGTGCTCAAGGACGAGCGCCGCCACCTGTTTCAAGACGTTCAAGGACTGTGGCGAACCCAGCCCCCACAGGCGGGCGAGTATCGCTCACGCGATTGCCAATGGTGGGATCACGAGGGCTTATTATCGTGGCCGCAGGTCGCCCAGCCCTTGCGCGTCGTTCGTTCGGTGGAGACTTGGCGGCGGCGCTCGCAGCTTGACGGCGAGCTCCACGAGCATCAAAGCGATTGGGTTTGGCTAACGACTTTGGGGTCGCGGCAAGTTTCCACGGCGCAGCTGGTGCGCTTGGGCCATCAACGCTGGGACATCGAGAACCGCGGCTTCAACGAGTTGGTCAACGGCTGGCATGCCGACCACATCTACAAGCACGAACCCCACGCCATCGAGACGTTTCTCTTGACGACGTTTCTGGCATTCAATCTCTACCACGCTTTTGTCGCCCGCAAGCTCAAACCGTCGTTGCGGCGCGGCAAACCGCGAGTCTTTTGGGCGCGGGTGATGGCGGCGGAGCTGTATCAGGCGGCCACGGGCCCCTCGCCCTAGCACGCGAGTCGACTCCCCCGCCCACCCCGCGCCTGCCAGTAAGCGGCCCTGCCGCAAGAGCCGCCGGGGTGTCTTTGCCCTGCGATTCCCCACCTATTTCCGGGTCAGGACCGCGTGCGAATCTGCTCGTCCTTCACCCCACGCCCCTAAATCCCTCGATTCCCAACTACTTCCGCCTTCTGACTCAGCCTCGTTGCGGAATCGCTGCATAGGCTCTACAGGTGTTGAAATCAATCGGTAACCGTGCTAGTCTAACCATGCCAGTGGCTTGGGGGACCCCAATTAAGCAATCGATCAGGTCCCTTCGATACGTGTGCGAAAGCGGAAGGGAGATCAAAACTGCAACCTAAACGAAAAATTCTGATTCTTGCCCAACGTGTGATGGGCCTCGCCTTGATCCTAGGCTCTTGTGGTCTCAACGCGGCCGGCATCTTCGACGTGAATCGGGTCATAGGCGCCGGCGGCGTCACCGGTTTTGTCGAAACCGACGGCACTATCGGGGCCCTTGCGGAAGTCAATATCCTTGACTGGGACTTGCTGCTTGATGACGGATCGGGAATTTTTAATCTTTTCGGCCCAGTCAGCGGCAACAACTCCGGGTTGTTCATTGACGGCACTTCGTTCACGGCCACGGCAACCGAGCTTTTGTTCGATTTTTCCGGAGGCCCTGATGACCACGTCTTGTTTCAGAACCCGAGTCCGGGGTCGGGAATGAACCTCTGGTGCATAGAGGGCTCGGGTGGCGAGTGTTCATCAAACCCGAGCGCCGAGACAGTTCATCTTTCTGGCTTAGACGAAATCGCCGCCAGATCGGGTATGATCACGATCGGAACGATAAGGTCGTCTTCTGTTCCTGAGCCCTCAACCCTCTCGCTACTTGGCGCGGCCCTACTTGGCCTCGGAGCTTGCCTAAGGCGGCGCGGGTAGAGACAGTCCGGTTGGGTTTCCGCCCCGCGCGAGGCCAAGGGCGGCCGCGCAGGGCCTTCAATCGCCGGGGGAGTTCGGGGACAGGGGCAAAATTAAGAAAGTCTTTACAATACAACGTGTTACAGCGATTCTCCTGGGGCCGTAGACTCCGTGGCGGGAGCTGGAGGTCCGAGACCGCCCCGCAACACGCGGTCACAGGCTTTCCGGGTCCCGACAGCGTTCAGGCCGACCGTCGAATCGGAACAAAACGAATTTCGACCCGCTGATTCAGCGTGCTCGCGATCTTACGCAACATTGCCAGGGAGTGGCCTTCGTAGTCGGCGTCTTCAAGGCGGCAGCCGGATAAATATATCCATGGAGTGCGGGCGTTTCCTGAGACCACGAAAGAAGGGGTAGGGGCAGAACTCACGGATTTCGCGCAAAGGCGCAAAGTACGCAAAGGAGACGCAAGCCAAAGGGGACGGAGCCTGAATCCAACCGTTGAAGCCCCTAAGAATCAGTAAGATAGCGCGAATTACGACCCCCGAGATCGATTGGACGGCGCTGCGAATCCCTTTGAAGTCAAATCACTACTGTCCGGAACACGGCTTTTGAGAGGTTGATAACTCCCGTGGCGACAAGCAGTTAGACGGCATTTGGGCTTTTTTCGATTTGAAATTGAAGAGCTGGAAAACGGCGTCCGCGGGCGGACTCGGAGTAGAGCCAACAATGGTGGATGAACCTCGGCCGCAGCGTCTTTTCTCAGCTCATGGACCAGCTTCCCTGCTATGAGTTTCAGAAGTGTGTTGCTCGTTACCGGGGCGACTACCAGCAAAAGAAATTCTCCTGCTGGGATCAATTCCTAGCGATGGCGTTCGCCCAGCTGACCTACCGCGAGAGTCTACGCGATATAGAGGCCTGCTTGCGTTCCATGAGCGGCAAGCTCTACCACATGGGATTCCGCAGTCGAGTGGCGCGCTCCACTCTCGCCGACGCCAACGAGTCGCGCGACTGGCGCATCTATGCCGACTTCGCGCAGGTCTTGATTGGCATCGCGCGGCCCTTGTACGCCCGCGATCCGATCGGCGTGGATCTGGATCAAAGTCTCTACGCTCTGGACTCGACCACCATCGACCTGTGCCTGACGTTGTTCGGGTGGGCCAAGTTCCGCCGGCACAAAGCTGCTGTGAAGATGCACACCCTGCTCGACCTGCATGGCAACATCCCCACGTTTATCAGCATTACCGACGGCAAAACGCACGACGTCAACATCCTCGACGAGTTCGGTCCCGAGCCCGGCGCCTTCTATGTCATGGATCGCGCTTACGTCGATTTCGAACGTCTCTTCGTGTTCACCCTCTGCTCGTCCTTCTTTGTCGTGCGCACCAAGAGGAACGTCGTTCTGCAGCGGCGCTACTCGCACACCGTCGACAAGTCCAGCGGCGTGCGCTCGGATCAGACCGTCATCCTAACGGCCATCAAATCGGCCAAAGCCTATCCCGACCCGTTGCGGCGAGTGAGTTACTTCGACGCCCAGACGAACAAACGGCTGCAGTTCCTAACCAACAACTTCGCGCTCCCGGCGCTGACCATTGCCGAGATCTACCGTTCGCGCTGGCAGGTGGAGTTGTTCTTCAAGTGGATCAAGCAGCACCTGCGGATCAAGAAGTTCTACGGCGCCTCCGAGAACGCCTTGAAAACGCAGATCTGGATCGCCGTCTCGGTTTACGTGCTGGTTGCGATTGTGCGCAAGAGGTTGGGCCTCGAGGCGAGTCTCTACCAAATCCTACAGATTCTCAGCGTTACCTTATTCGAGAAAACGCCCATTTTACAGGCCTTGCAGCCGTCCGACTCCCATGAAGACCTACTTGCTGACCCTAACCAGTTGATTCTATTCGACTTCTAACCGGACAGTAGTGAAGTCAAATATTCAGGCTCAATCGGGCGCCGTCCCCTTTGGCCCCCCTTTGGCCCGTCCCCTTTGGCCTCCTTATAATCGTCGTTTCCGTTTCTCCCGTGTGCAGTAGGCCATCGCCGCCGCAAATTGGACCCCAACGTTGACTGAAGTGCTTTGAGCCAGTCCTGCGTTTTCTCTGGGCGAGTTTCTTAGGCGCATCACCGGGCGGCAACTTGGCGGCAGCTATTCCGCAGACAAGCGTCGAGCGTTTCACAACCACTGCCGCGGCGAGGCGCTGCCCTACGAGATTTGGTAAAACGACAGCTCACCGTGGCCGATGAATCAGCATCCCGTGAGGAAGCCATCTGGCGCCACGTCGGGCGCTACAAGCTGTCGTTTCGCCCCATCATCGAGCAGCTGTTCTTCGACAACCGCCAGGGCCAGACATGTCGCGCCCCTGCGCCCAGTTGGTGTCGTAGCGATAAGGTGCAATCTGCCTGGCGCACTACACTAGAACGCCGCGATGGGGTTCAGTGGGGAGCCGGTTCCGCCGGTGACGGCCATTGGCGAGGCGGTTAGCAGGAACTCCCAACGGTTTTGGCGCGCCGCTTCTTCGGCGATGGCTTCGAGGTCGCAGTTGTCGAAGATGGGGGCGGCCATGGCGACGAGAAAAAGTGAGCTGGGCTCCGCGGTATTGCAAGGGGGCGCTCAGGGCAAGTCTGTTGTTTTCAGGCTGTCGGGAGGGTGCAACGCTGTCGACCATACCCTGACGGGTATGGCACGTGGAAAAGATATGAGCCCATGGCGAGGGTCGGCAGAGGGCTGGCTGCCATAAGTATGGTAGCGTGAAGGTGTGAGGACGACGGTTGATATTCCCGACCCGACGTATCGAGAGCTTCGTGTTGAAGCGGCTCGGCGTGGTTGTAGTGTCAAGGAAATCGTGCTGCGGAGCGTCGAGAAAGAGCTGCGCCGTGAGGTGCCAAGCAAGCAGGCTGTCGAGCTGCCGGTGATTCGCTCATCAAACCCTGGGTCGTTGGACCTCACGAACGACGATATTTATGAGGTCATTCCTTTTCCCTGACGTCAATGTGTGGCTTGCGCTGCTGCATGAGGGCCACCGTCATCACAGTCGGGCCACCGAGTGGGTTGGGGAGCTGGACGATGATTCGATAATTGTATTTTTGCCGTTTCACGCAACTGAGCTTGCTCCGGCTGCTGACGACCGAGGCGGTGATGGGTCCGGACGTGCTATCGCAGGAACAGGCGTGGGGGGCGTATAGGCAGCTTTTGGCGAATGCAAGGGTGGATTTTCACCCTGAGCCGGGTGACGATCGATTTGAGGGAGTATTTGAGAGTCTTAGCGCAACGGGGGCGGCTTCTCCGAAGCGATGGGCGGATGCGTATCTGGCGGCCTTTGCGTCGACCGCGGGGCTGAGATTGGTGACCTTCGACGTGGCGCTGTCGTCGCTGGCCGGGGTTGCGGTTGGGCTGGATTGAAGGGCGCGACATGTCGCGCCCCTGGAGTTTCTACATATTTTACCCGTCAGCGGCGGCGCCGAAGGCCTGCCAGGAGGGTTTGAGCCCCAGCGGAGCCAGCAAATCGGGGTTTTCGACCATTTCTTTCCGCAACAGCGCCACCAGATCCAGACAAGAAGGCCTCTTTGCCTTTTTCCTCCATTTCGGCAGCGGCGCATAGGCCTCTCCGCGCCCCGGACCATACGCCAGCAATGACGCCAGCAGCAAAGCGCTGTACGCCGCCACCGCCAATACCGGTTGCTTCGGGACCGCCGTCTCGCTCCATAACTGCGCCTGTCCCACGCCCAACGTGTCCTTCTCTTCGCGGTGGTTCACCTCGATCTGCCAACGGTCGAAATAGATCTGCAACAGCTCGCGCGCCTGGCTGGCGAGGTCCGTCGTGAGTAGATACGCCGGCTGGCGGTAGTACATCTTGCTCGAAAGGCGCTTGCTATAGGGGGTCGGCGCGACCACCAACAAACGCAACGGCGTGCGCCGCGCCCCGCCCTGCCAGTACACCTCGTTGACCTCTTTATAACGGATCTTGCGGCGCTTGCCGCCGTAGAATAGCTTGGTCGTTTTCCAGACGATCGTCTCGTCGCGGCGCACCTGTTCGGGGCGGAACTTTTCGACCCCATAGAAGCGTCGCGAGCCGGTCGGCGCGGCTTTGCACAGCACAGCGTCCAGGCGCGTGCGAGCGATGAGCTCGGTGCGATCGCGCGGCGCCAGGAAAACGGTGCGGTTGCTGAAACTGCCGTCAAGCGACAACACCATCTTCTTGGCGATCCCGCCGGCGGCATCCAGCGCAGCCCGCAGCGGCGCCATCATGTCGACTAAACGTTGCGAGATGCGACAGCGCTTGCGCGCTTGTTCGTACTGCTCTCGCTCGGCGTCGCCGGCGCGTTTGCCGGGACGCTTGGGAACCGGCGCACATTCAAAACGCACCGGCAAGGCCCGCGCGCCGGTCTTGCCGCCGCGATCGAAGGGAACCAACAACGACGCTTGCAAGTAGCGCAACCCCAGCATCAAGTTCGCGTGAAACGGCGGCGAGAGCGGATCGTGTTGATAAAACGCCTGCTTGATCCTACGCCCCGTCTTGCGCAAGCGCGTGTCGTCGATCGCCACGCCCACCAACCGTGAGCGGCAAAACCCCAAGGCGCGCTTCCACACCGGCGCGAACAACTCTTGCGGACGCCACTTGCAGCGCTCGTGCAAAAAATAGTCCGCGCTCCAGCTGTTTTGCTCGCCGCCGTTGGTCCAAATAATGCGCGAAAGCGTGCGGCGGCCCAGGCAAACCAGGCCTCCCAGGCCTTGGCGCACCGCGCGTCGATGCGTGCGTTGCTGGGGAAAGGCGCGCCTCCAATCAGCGCTGATCGACAGGAACTGAGGAAGCAGCATGGGAACCTCCAGGGGACAGCTAATCCGGGCCGCGTAGCTAATCCGGGCTACGCAGCGCGAAAGTGTTCTTCGCGGTGCGCACAAAACGGTCGCCGCGAGCGATCTTCTTCGACAGCGCCGAGACGAGGCTTTCGCGGTCAACCGCACGGGAAAACCTGGCCTGAATGCCCTCGATCAACTCCGCGATATGCAGCGGACGCTCGGCTCCGGCGAGTATGTCATGGGCCATATCGACCTGAGACATACCTTGAGGCGAAGGGCGCTTGGGCCGGGGAGGGGGTTTCGATCGCAGCCGACGAACGGCGCGCAGCTGAGCATCGAGGGCTGATTCTAGGGTTTCCAGAAGAGTATCGCGGAGATCGTCGGGCATAGGCAGCGGCGCCGAGCGGGCCAAGAACAGAATAGCTCAATCCTGTCGGTATGTCAATAATCATCTACCGACCTACCTCAACCATGGCCCTCCCCCGTCCACAAATGTAGAAACTCCAGGGGCGCGACATGTCGCGCCCCTACGTCAGAAGGTTGCGATGGGGTTGAGTGGGGAGCCGGTGCCGCCGGTGACGGCCATTGGGGAGGCCGTGAGGAGGAATTCCCAGCGGCTTTGGCGGGCGCATTCATCGCCGATGGCCTCGAGGTCGCAGTTGTCGAAGATAGGCGTGCCCATGGCGACGAGGAAGAGCTGGTGGATGGGTTGGACGACGCCGTCGATGCCTGAGGGCATCACGTCCGAAGCCGCGTCGGAGCCGATCATGGCGATGTCGCGGTCGTGGAACCATTTGGCGCATGAGGCGTGCATGCCGGCGGAGTTGGTGTTGGCGGCCCAGGGGCCTTTTTCGTCGCGGAGTTTCCAGCGGCCGGTGCGGACGAAGACGACGTCGCCGGGTTCGACTTTGAAGCCGGCTCGTTTTTCCCACGCGTCGAGGTCTTCGGGGTAGATGGGCGTGCCGGGCTCGAGGTAGTCGACGCCTTTGAGGCGGGCGATGTCCATCAGGATGCCCTTGGTCATGATGCCTTGCTTGAAGTTGGTGACGGCGAGCTTGGTGGCGCCGGATTCGACGGCGTGTTCGGCTTGGGAGACGCCGTTGTAAGACTTGCCGTTGAACGACATGTGGATGAGCGAGTCCATATGGGTGTGGGCGTAGCCGTGGTAGGAGACTTCGTAGTTGTCGGAGACGAACTGGCCGTTGCCGGGGTCGGTTCCGAGGTTGAGCATGCGGTGGCCGAAGGGGCGGGGGTTGTCGGCGGCTTCGGCTTTTTCGACGTCGCGGGCGAGTGAGACTGAAATCCCTTTTGAGACCAGCGCCAGGGCTGCCAGCCGTTTTTCGGGGGTGATGAGGTTGACGGTTCCCATCTGGTCGTCTTCGCCCCAGCGGCCCCAGTTGGAGAGCTCTTCCATCCAGGCGTCGACGGTGGCTTTGGTGACGGTTTCGCGGGAGTTGCTGGCGGGGCCGCAGGCGAGGATTCCGGCGATGGCGAGGGCGGAGAGGCGGATGAGGTTGGGGCGGGTCATGGCGGTGAGATGGTATCAGAGATCCTTGGTTGGTTGGTATCGTCTGAAATTCCCGCGCGGCGTCACAGACCCAAGCGCTAGAATCACTTCAGATGGGCGCCAAGGAATATCTGCACCAGTGGGTCGATTCGTTGACGGATAGTGACGCCGAAGTTGTGCGTCGGTTCGCTGACAATCAGAGGCTTAGCGAAGTGGATGACGAGCCCTTGAGCCGGGCTGACATTGCCGGCATTCGCAGAGGGGAGGCCGACGTGAGGGCAGGACGTATGAAGACTCTTGACGCTTACAAACGAGAGCGCGGTCTTTGATATACGAGATTGCGCTTTCGAGTCAGGCGGAGAAATCTTTAGACCGTCTCGACCGGCGGACTCGCGATCGAATCCTAGATCGGCTCGAAGAAGTGGCGAGAGATCCTTTCGATCAGAGGACGAGCAAAGCGTTGACAGCTGCCGACGGTAGGCGCTCGGCCCGAGTCGGTGGTTATCGGGTTGTCTTCGATGTTGACAGGACCCAGCGCCGCGTCTTTGTTCTTGACGTCCGACCTCGTGGTCGGGCCTATCGAAGGCTTTAGGGGAGACGTCAAGGAGGTTTAACGAGAATGAGGACTTATACGTACTCGCAGGCTCGACAACAGTTGTCTGCTTTGCTTGATGAAGCCAAGAAAGAAGGGAGCGTGGCGATTCGTCGACGCGATGGAAGTTTGTTCGTGCTCAAACCGGACGCTTCTAATCGCGCGTCGGGGCTCGACGTTGAAGGCGTGGATCTCGGTCTGACGCGCGATGAGATTGTGGATTTGGTTCGCGCCGGGCGGGAACGGTCGTAGGAAGCGGGCGCTGATGGAAGAACGTCACCTCACTGGTCTAGCGCTGATTTTTATTTTGGGCTTTGCCGCGCGTTGGATCGCGTGGAGGCTGCGGCTGCCGTCGATATTGCTGTTGCTACTGGCGGGGCTGGCGGCGGGGCCGTTTGGCGGTTATCTCGACCCGAACGAGCTTTTGGGCGAGGCGTTGCTGCCGTTTGTTTCGCTGTCGGTATCGCTGATTCTGTTCGAGGGCGGGTTGAGTCTGAATGTACGCGAGTTGAAGGAGATTAGCCGAGTCGTTACGAATCTGATCACTGTCGGCGTTTTGGTGACTTGGGTGCTGGCGTCGTTTGGGGCTTGGCTGACGCTTCGGCTGGAGCTTCCGCTGGCGATATTGCTGGGGGCGGTTCTTGTTGTTACCGGGCCGACGGTGATCATTCCGCTGTTGCGGCTGGTGAGGCCGAGTGAGCGGATTCGCAACGTCGTCAAGTGGGAGGGGATCCTAGTCGACCCGGTTGGGGCGGTGTTGGCGGTGCTGGTTTACGAGGCGATTCTTACGGGCGGCCTGGGAGGCGGGGGCGGAGCAGGGTTTGTCTACGCGATGCTGACTGGCGCCGGGGTGGGCGTGGCGTTCGCGGCGCTAATGATTCCGCTGCTCTACTACCGCTGGGTTCCGCAGGTGTTGCATAACGCGTTTTCATTGGCGATGGTTTTTGGGGCGTTCACCGTTTCGAATCACTTGGAGCCGGAGTCGGGCTTGTTGGCGACGACGGTGATGGGGATTGCGTTGGCGAATCAGAGGATTCAGGATGTTCGCCACATTGTGGAGTTCAAAGAGAACCTGAGAGTTCTGATTATTTCGGCGCTGTTCATCTTGCTGTCGGCGCGGCTCTCGGTGGACGATTTGATGGGGTTGGGTTGGGGGTCGCTGACTTACCTGGCAATGCTGCTGTTCGTAATCCGCCCGATTGCCGTCTGGGTGTCGACGCTGGGCTCGCCGTTGACTTCCGAGGAGAGGACGTTTTTGTCGTGGATGGCGCCGCGGGGTATTGTGGCGTTGGCTGTGGCGTCGGTCTTTTCCGAGCGGCTGGTCGAGGCGGGCATGACGCAAGCGGCGCGGCTGCCGGCGATTACGTTTGGAGTGGTTGCGGGGACGGTGGTGGTCTATGGGCTGGCGGCGTTTCCGCTGGCGCGCCGGTTGGGACTCGCGGAGCCGAAACCGCAGGGAGTGCTGTTTGTTGGCGCGCACGCTTGGGCGTGTGAGTTGGCGCTTGCTCTGCAGAAACTGGGGTTTGCGGTCAAGATGGCCGACAACCAGTGGAGCAATGTGTCGGCGGCGCGGATGAAGGGGCTTCCGACGTACTTTGGCAACGTCCTCTCAGAACATGCGCTCGATGAGGTCGACCTTCATGGGATCGGGAAGCTCGTCGCCCTGACGGCGAATGCGGAGGCCAACGCGCTGGCGGCTGTGCACTTTGGAGAGACGTTTGGGAGTCGCGACGCCTACCAGCTTCCGCCCGACACGGGGAATGATCCTCGGCGGAGGCTGGCTTTTCTGGAGCATCTTCAGGGCCGGCAACTGTTTCGAGACGACGCTACTTCGGGGCGTCTGGACGAGTTGTTCGCGGCGGGCGCGACGGTCAAGACGACGCGGTTGAGTGAAGAGTTCGACTATGGTTCGTTTGTCGACAAGCACGGTGGCCACGCGATCTTGATGTTTGTGGTCGAGGAGCCTCGTGGTGAGAAGCGTTTGCTGGTGCAGACTGTGGATGAGCCGATCAAGCCGAAGCCTGGGCGGACGGTTGTGTGTCTGATACCGGCGTGAGGCTGTGAAGATGAACCTTGATAATTGAACATGAAGTGTTCAATAATTAAGGTATGGCACGAATCGTACCGCGACGTGGGCATCTTCACGCTCTGGAGCGCTTGATTCGTGAAAACCCAGTCGTTGCTCTGCTTGGTCCCCGCCAATCTGGAAAGACGACGCTCGCTTCCGAACTGCGGCGGAATCGTCGCGGCGGCCGCACGCATCGCTTCGACCTGGAGGACTCGCGAGACGCCGCCCGGCTTCAGGAGCCGACGCTGGCGCTCGATTCGCTGAGGGGCCTGGTCGTGCTCGATGAGATCCAGCTGCGTCCGGACCTGTTCGGCGTGTTTCGTGTCTTGGCGGACCGTTCCCCGCGGCGTGCACGGTTCTTGGTCCTAGGGAGCGCGTCGCCTTCGCTGTTGAGGCAGGGTTCGGAGACGCTTGCGGGGCGGATTGCGTTCTACGAGCTGCCGGGTTTTTCGCTCGACGAGGTTGAGGCCAAGAACTGGCGGCGACTGTGGTTTCGCGGGGGCTTCCCGCGGTCATACCTGGCGAGGTCTCACCGTCAGAGCGGGGAATGGCGGGCTAACTTTGTGAGGACGTTTCTGGAGCGCGATTTGCTGGACTTCAATGTTGGTGTTCCGGCTAAGACGCTCGCGAACTTCTCGACGATGCTGGCGCACTACCACGGGCAGGTTTGGAACGGTTCGGAGTTAGCGCGGGCGTTTGGGGTGTCACACACTAGCGTCCGGCGATATGTGGATTTGATGACGGATACGTTTATGGTGCGGCAGCTGCGGCCTTGGATGGGGAACTTCGGCAGGCGCGTGGTGAAGTCGCCGAAGGTTTACCTCAGCGATAGTGGCCTGCTGCACTCTTTGCTGGGACTCTCGAGGCCGGAGGATCTTGCGGGGCATCCGAAGGTTGGGGCGAGCTTTGAGGGGTTTGCGCTCGAGCAGGTCGTGCGGCGCCTAGGGGCTCGGCCGGAGGAGTGTTTCTTTTGGGCGCTTCATTCCGGGGCGGAGTTGGATCTGCTGGTTTCGCGCGGTTCCCGTCGGCTTGGCTTCGAATTCAAACGGACCGATAAGCCGACGGTTACGAAGTCGATGCGGGTGGCGATGGAGACGTTGGGTCTGGAGCGGCTTGATGTGGTTCATGCGGGAGAACACTCTTACCCGCTGGGGGAGGCGATCCGTGCGGTCCCAGCGGGGCGATTGCTTGAGCAGGTCCGTCCTCTGAGTTAGTGGCCTTGGCCGCGCCAACTATAATCAGCGGTATGGCGACGTCGACGATCGAAAATACCTACGAGCTCGCCCCCGAGACCGTCCGCCGAATCGAAGCTATCGCGGCGAGTTGGGGCATCTCGGAATCGGAGGTAGTCCGGCGGGCCGTGGATTCTGTCGTGGCTGGCCGAAGGGCTCCGCTCCCGCAGGCCGCCGGCAAGCCGCCCGCGCTCGCTGCGTTTGAGGCGTTACAAGAGTCGCTCCAGGTGAGTGAAGAAGAGGCGGAGCGCTGGGCGGGCGAGGTTCTAGCCGGGCGCCGGGCGTGGGGACAACGTCGCATCAAGTCGCACGGATGATTCACCTCGATACGAGCTTTCTCATTCGAAGCCTAGTCGTCGGCACGAAAGAAAGCGAGTTGCTCGCTGATTGGCTGGCCGACTCACAGGGCATCGGGATCAGCACTGTCAGCTGGCCGGAATTCCTGTGCGGCCCACTCTCTCCAGACGACTTCCATCTCGCCCGGCGGATCGTCGAGGCGCCCTTAGCGTTCACAGAGAATCACGCGAGCATCGCGGCAAACCTCTTCAACACAACGGGTCGTCGGAGAAACTCCTTCCCGAACTGCATGATTGCCGCGGCGGCTATCGTCGAGAACGTGGACCTGGCGACGTCCAACCCAGAGGACTTCACGCGATTCGCGGCGTCTGGACTGGGTGTGATTTCGCCCTAGCGTAGGGCGCCATAAATAAGCTGACTTATCCTGGCGTCCAACCCGGACTCGGGGGAACACGGGTTTCGCGCAAAGGCGCAAAGAGCGCAAAGAGCGCAAAGGACTCGCAAAGGAAGAGAAGGCTAGAACCAAGACTGTTCAAGTAGAAGTCGAGGGTGCGGATCGGACGTGCTGGACAATAGTCTAGCCCACGGATTCATCCGTGGGTTTAAGAAACGCGCCAGAGGGTGCGCGACAAGAAAGTGGCAGTTTGCGAGTTTCTCTTTTTTTTGCTCCTATCTCCTAACGTAGTGATACGTTAGGAGATAGGAGGTGCGCCGTGTCCCAATCCCTCGCCGCGCTCGAACGTCATAGAAGTGCCTTCCTGTCTGAGATCATCGACCTGGGAGACTTCCGCAGTGGATCGATCAGCGCCATCAGCGGTCGCTGCGGCAAACCCGACTGCCGCTGCCATCAGCCCGGCCAGCCGGCTCATGGCCCAAACTTCCGCCTCACAAGGAAGGTCAACGGCAAGACCGTGAGTGAAACCTTCGCTGCGCCTGCCCAACGCCGCAAGGCGCAACGCGAGGTCGACAACTTCCAGCGTTTCCGCGAACTGAGCCGACAATTGCTCGATGTCAACGAACAGATCTGCCGGCTGCGTCCGGTGGAAGAGGACGCCGAGTTGAGTCCGCGGAAAAAAAAACGGCCGAAGCGATCCAGCAAGAAGTCGGCCAAGAAGTAGGGCGGCTCCTGCGGGTCGTCTTCGCCGATCGGCGCAAGAGCGGGAAGCTGGACCTGGAAGCGGTCGAACAAGCGACGCGCGACGCCCTGCATCAAGCCGGCGCGGGGCTGATCGAGACGCTATTGAACGAGGAGCAAGCGAGCGAATCGCAACCGCTGTGCGCTTGTGGCAAACAGGCGCGCTTGGCCGGCCGCCGCCGCAAGAAGATCGTCACAATGCTGGGCGAGGTCGTCGTCGAACGGCCGTACTATCACTGCCGCCGTTGCGGCGCCGGCTGCACCCCTCGCGACCAAGAGTTGGACGTTGAAGGGACGCAATATTCGCCGGGCGTACGCCGCATGACAGCGTTGGTCGGCTCCGAGACGTCGTTCGATCGCGGCCGCGCGCTGCTCGAAGAGCTGGCTGGAGTGCAACTGACGGCGAAGGCGGTGGAGCGCGAAGCCGAGGCGATCGGCGCCGACATCGCGGACCACGAACAGGCCGAGATCTCCCGCGCCGTACAGTTCGAGCTTCCTGAGATATTAGGAGAAGATACTCCGATACTCTATATCGAGATGGATGGCACGGGCGTGCCGGTCACCGGCGCCGAGACGGCTGGGCGCAAAGGCAAAGCTGGCGGTCCGGCTCGCACCCGCGAGGTGAAGCTGGGCTGCGTCTTCACTCAAACAAGCTGTGACGACAACGGACGGGCCCTCCGCGACGAGGACTCAACCAGCTACACCGGCGCGGTCGAGATCGTCGACCTCTATCACGCCCGCGAACACCTGTGGGGGCTGGCGGCGAAATTGTTTCCGCGGGACGAAAAGCGTCGCTGCGGTTGGGCGCGGCGGCTGAAGAAGAAGCTCGACGCGGGGCGCATCGAGCCGCTCGTGGCGGCGTTGCGAAGTTTCGAAACTGAAGACGCCGAGTTGGCGCATCAACTGTTGCTGGAGGCGGATTACTTCCAGCGCAACGCCGAACGGATGAGATACGACGAGTTTCGACGGCAGGGTTTATTTGTGGGTTCGGGGGTGATCGAGGCGGGTTGTCGCACGGTGATTGCGAGTCGGCTGAAGCGTTCGGGAATGTTCTGGAGCGTGCGCGGCGCGAACGCGATTGTGGCTTTGCGCTGCGCGCGGCTCACCCGCCGCCGTTTCGACGACTACTGGGACAATCGCGCCCGGGCGGCCTGAGCGCCACAAATTTGTCGCACACCCCGCGCCAGAAGCACATTAATGCTGTGGGGCGCGCGGTTCAGATAACCCTCATCATTTGCAAGCGAATCACGCGGTCAAAGAACTGGCAGACTCCGTCCGCCGCTCGGCGGCGCCCAAGCGGACCTTGCGCGCTGTGGGTATCGGGTGTTTTGCGGGCGCTCCAAGGGCGTTGCTACTCTGGGGTCTCATGTCTGAAATCACGAATCTACAAGCTCTTGAAATCCTTGACTCGCGGGGGCATCCGACCGTACAGGTGACGGCGACGCTGGCGAGCGGGGCGAGGGCGATTGCGATGGTGCCTTCGGGGGCGTCGACTGGCATCCTCGAGGCGGTCGAGCTGCGCGACGGCGACAACCGGCGCTACTTGGGAAAGGGCGTTAGCAAGGCTGTTGCCAATGTGAACGGGGAAATCATCGGGGCGCTGAAGGGTTTTGCGGCAGATGATCAAGCCGTGGTTGATCACAAGCTGATCGAGCTTGATGGGACTCCGAACAAGGGGCGGTTGGGGGCGAATGCGTTGTTGGGCGTTTCGATGGCGTGCGCTCATGCGATGGCGAATGAGCAGGGTGTGCCGCTCTATCGCAGGCTTGCGGAGAGGGATTCGTATGTTCTGCCCGTGCCGATGTGCAATGTGATGAATGGCGGCCAGCATGCGGATAACAATGTCGACATTCAAGAGTTCATGATCATGCCGATTGGGCTGCCGACTTTTTCGGAGGGGCTGCGGGCGGCAACGGAGATATTCCATACGCTGAAGGCGATTCTCAAAGGCAAGACTTACGGCACGGCGGTTGGTGATGAGGGCGGGTTTGCGCCCGAGCTGAAGTCGAACGAAGAGCCGATGGAGTTGCTGGTGGAGGCGATCGAGGCGGCTGGGTATAAGCCTGGGGAAGAGGTTTGGATTGCGATCGATGCGGCTTCCTCAGAGCTGTATAAGGATGGCAAGTACGTGTTTGCGGATTCGGATGGGTCGAGGCGATCGCCGGCGGCGATGGCGGACTTATGGGCTGGATGGTGCGAAAAGTATCCGGTGATCTCGTTGGAGGATGGCTGTGGCGAGGTGGACCACGATGGGTGGAAGATTTTGACGGAGAAGACGGGGGAGAAGATTCAGCTGGTTGGGGATGACTTGTTTGTGACGAATCCGCGGATCTTTCAAGAGGGGATCGATGCGGGGTTGGGGAACTCGATCCTGATCAAGTTGAATCAGATTGGGACGGTGACCGAGACGCTCGATTGTATTGAGATGGCGCGGAAGAATGACTATACGTTTGTGATTTCGCACCGCTCGGGGGAGACCGAGGACACGACGATTGCGGATTTGGCGGTGGCGGCCTCAGGCGGGCAGATCAAGACGGGGTCGATGTGCCGGAGTGATCGGATTGCGAAGTACAACCGGTTGCTGCAGATTGAAGCGGAGTTGGGGGAGAAGGCGAGCTACGGGGGGCGGTCGTCGTTTGGGCGTTGGTTGGGGTGAGACGGGTCACCGGAGCCGGTCGTCGTGTTGTTCGCGGTAATATTTCCACGCCGCTTCGGCGTCGGAGGCAGCGTCGTCCGAGAGCCTAAATCGCGGCACTAGTCCGTTGACCGCCTGATCCGTTTACAAATGATGAGGGAATAATCTAGCCCATGGCTTCAGCGTGCGCCGAACTGGCGCGAACACCCTGTGGGGTGAAAGGCCCCGCCGATGAAGATGTCGGTCGACATCGAAGCTGACGAGTGGCGAAGGCCGGTAACGGTCGAGCCGAAGCCTCGTGACAAAGTCCGGCTTGGCCGGGCGAGCAAGCCGTTAGGCCGTAACGCGCAGTATGCCCGAGCAGGCCTCGAAAGTGAAATCGCGGACGCCGACCCGACGCTGAAGTGGGGAAGGCCGCGCAAACCGGGAAGCGACCGACGCCTGCACCGGTTTGGTTCGCCGGGGTAGTAGGCGCGGCATGACGGTAAAGGGAGTTCGTAGTCAAAGGCGGGAGGCCCCGGCGGGTGGAGTTCGCAACTCTAACGTCGTCTATAAGGACGGCGGCCTGGATGGGGAGTCGGACAGGGCCATAGTAGTGAGGAAGCGGAGTAATGTCCGTGGAGCGAGGGGCCCTGCCTTCCGGCATGCTTGTTAACGAGTAAGAGGACGAGGTGATTGGCTATGAGTCTGGCAACGCCTGATAAGATCCGGAAGCTCCAGCGCAAGCTCTATCTCAAAGCGAAGCAGGAACCTACGTTTCGCTTCTATCAGCTCTATGATAAGATTTGGCGCGACGACATTCTCGCCCATGCTTACCGGTTGGCGAAAGCTAATAAGGGTAAGCCGGGAGTGGATGGTGAAACTTTCGAACAAATCGAGTCGGCGGGCCGAGAGGAGTGGTTACGAGGACTGCAAGAAGAACTTCGTATGAAGACGTATCGGCCACAGCCCGTGCGGCGAGCAATGATCTCGAAGCAAGACGGCGGCGAGCGTCCGCTCGGGATTCCGACCATTCGGGACCGTGTCGCGCAAACCGCCGCCAAGCTGGTTGTGGAGCCGATCTTCGAAGCGGACTTCGATCCGGAAGCCTATGGTTACCGGCCGAAACGGAGCGCGCAGGACGCGATCCAGAGAGTTCACCAGCTGTTGTGTCAAGGCTACGCCGATGTAGTCGACGCCGATTTGTCCAAGTACTTCGATACGATTCCGCACGCCGAGCTGATGCAATGCGTGGCGCGGCGTATTTCAGACCGCTGGGTCCTTAAGCTCGTGAAGATGTGGCTTGGGGCCCCAGTGGAAGAGCGGGATGATGACGGGAAACGACGGATGACGGGTGGCAAGAGGACGAAATGCGGCACGCCACAAGGCGGAGTTGTGAGTCCTTTGTTAGCTAATCTGTATATGAACCGTTATTTGAAGTATTGGCGGCAACAAGGGAAGGGAAGCGAGTTACGAGCCGTGGTGGTCAACTATGCCGACGACTTTGTCATCCTTAGCCGCGGTTGCGCGGCCGAGGCGATGAAGTGGACGGAGCAAGTGATGACGCGGATCGGGCTTACCCTGAACCCGGTGAAGACGAAGTTAGTTCATGCCAAGACCGAGAGCTTTGACTTTCTCGGATATACGTTCGGCCCGCATCGATTTCGTAAGGACGGCCATTGGTATCTGGGGGCGAGTCCGTCTAAGAAGAGCGTCAAGCGGCTTAAGCAGAAAGTGCGTGAGCAGCTGTGGCCGAGCAATGTGGACCCCTGGGAAGAGGTGCGCGACCGGCTGAACCGCACGTTGCGGGGCTGGACAAACTACTTTTCTTACGGGACGCGCATGCCGGCCTATCGCGCCGTGGACAACTTTGTCTACGAGCGAGTGCGAGGATTCTTGCGGAGGCGGCACAAAGTACAATCGCGAGGTACGCGCCGGTTTTCCGGCGTGGTTGTATTTGGCGCGAGGGGCGTTTTGCGTCTGCGCCAGGTGCAACTGGGGCCGCCATCTGCGACAGCGATGAGGTGAAGTCGGCCGGAGAGCCGGATGCGGGAAATCCGCACGTCCGGTTCGATGAGCGGGGACGGGAAACGGAGTCAAGGTGGAGTGAACCCTAAAAATGAGACATTGAAATTCGGGACGAATTTCAGCGAATGGAAAGGAGTCCAGGATGGAAAGTCTCAAGCCGCGCAAGCCGCGGGAGTTCACGGTGGAGTTCAAGGAAGCCGCCGCCAGGCGGCTCCTAGCCGGCCAGAGCGGCACAGCGCTAAGCCGCGAGTTGGACGTCAAGCGCAGCCTGCTGTACCGCTGGCGGGACGCCTATCGCCAGGAAGGCGTCAACGGCTTGAGCCGGCGGCGAGGCCGGCCGAAACCCGGCCGCTCGGCGCCGCCCAAGATCCCTCGCGATCCGCGCGACGAACGCATCGCAGAGCTCGAACGACTGCTCGGCAAACAAGCCGCAGAGCTCGATTTTTTCGGACAAGCCTTTCGCGCCTTGAACCTCGCAGCCCCGACCAACGACGCCGGTGGCGCGAGCGGATCTACTCCATCGTCGAGCAGATCAGCGCCAAAGGCTCGCTCAGCGTCGAACACGCCTGCGAGCTCGGACGCGTGAATCGCGCCGGGTTCTATCGCCGGCTCGCCGTGTCGTCGCCCGCCGAGTGCGACATGGAATTGCGTGACCGCATGCAGCGGATTTCGCTCGAGAATCGTCGTTACGGCTACCGCCGCGTGACGGCCGAGCTGCGCCGCCAAGGCTTCCTCGTCAATCACAAAAAGGTCCTGCGGATGATGCGTAAGGACAACTTGCTGGCGGTACTCAAGCGGCGCTTCGTGCTAACAACGGATTCGAACCACTTCTTACCTGTTTATCCGAATCTAGCGGCGCACCTGAATGTGGACGGCGTCGATCAGTTGTGGCAATCCGATATCACCTACATTCGCTTGCGCGAGGCGTTCGTCTACCTCGCCGTGGTGTTGGACGCCTACTCGCGACGCGTGGTCGGCTGGCGGCTGGGGACGACGCTCAAAGCTGAGCTGGCTGTAGGGGCGTTGCGCGATGCGCTCGAGCTCAGACGCCCTGCCGCGGGGTGGATGCATCATTCCGACCAAGGCGTACAGTACGCTTCGAGCGCCTATGTCGAGCTGCTGGAGCAGCACGGCGCGATCATCTCGATGAGCCGCCGCGGCAACCCCTACGACAACGCGCGGGCGGAGAGTTTCATGAAGACGTTGAAGGCGGAGGAGGTTTGGTTGCAGCGTTATCGCACGCTTGACGAGGCGCGCGCATCGATCGGCGAGTTCATTGATGAGATCTACAACCAACGCCGGCTGCATTCGGCGTTGGGATATCGTCCGCCGGCGGAGTTTGAAGCGCTGGCGCGGCCGGCGGCAACAGCAGCGAGGAATCCGAAGTATGAGTTTTGAGAGGCATAGGCAAATCTATCAATCCGATGGGCCCTGGGCGGGCAGGGAGACATCGCCGGCGTTGGAGAAGCCGGGAGCGACCTTGGCGGCCGCCCCCGGCGCTCATCGTCTTGATGAGTTTGCGGCCGGGTATTCCTTGGCGGGTTGCTCTCCAGCAGAGCCCGCTTCCGCTTCCCCGGCTAGGACCAGCGTGCGACGATACAGCGAAGAAGGCAAGCGTTTTGCGGTGAATCGTAACCTGTCCCGATTTCGACTGTCTCACGCTTGGGGTTCACTCCAAGGCGGAGACTGAGGCACTGGCGCAAGCGAAAGCAGCCAGCAACGGCTACTCCCTCCGGCTAAAGCCACCGCGCCCGTCCTCGACTCTACCATGGGAGTTCGACCGCCACGACCGACGGCTACACCCCCCGGTTCCTCTTTCCGCATCGCCCAGAAGGGCGATGCGGAAACAGGAATCGGGGGGTGGGATCGCCATGACGCCTCTCAGATTCCCACGGCTGAAGCCGTGGGCTAGATTATTGTTCGGCAGCCCCATCTTCGATCGGAAAGACCAAATGTCAGCCGGTCGCGGCACTAGTCCGGTTCGCGACTTAACAGGCGCTCGAAGAACTCATCGCCGTCAACCGAATGACCCGCATCTAGCTGTGAAAGGCCGCGGTCGACTCGTTGGCTGACTAGGCGGCGTGCCCGTTCATTCGCTTGGTCTCTTTCGTCAAGTGCTTTCAGTGCTTCTTCGACTACGGCTTCGGGGCTCGCGTACCGTCCGGTCGCGATGCGGGCCTCAAGGGCCACTTCGATGTCTGCACTGAGGACGATGCTCACAGTTTGGAGTTTAGCAAGGTCGGAGGTCAGCGGCGGTAGACGTAGATGCTGTGCAGTAGGCCGTCTTCTTCGACTTCGTAGTCGATGGTGATGGTCTCGTCGGGTTTCCAGCCTTCGATGTAGAAGTCGTGGGAGACGACGCGGGCGCCCTTCTTGAGTTGCTTCTCGAGATGGGGGCGGAGCAGGGCCAGGGCGCGCGGCAGTAAGTAGGTCGTTACGAGGTCGACTTGGGTGAAGTCGGCTTTGTATAGGTCCTCCTGGCGGATGCTGGCCAGCTCGGAGAGGCCGAGCTCTTCGATTTGTTTGCGGCTGCCCGCGACCAGCTTTTCGTCGATCTCGTAGCCGACCGAGCGTGCGCCGAAGTCGCGAGCGGCGATGATGACGAGTCGGCCGTCGCCGCTCCCGAGGTCGTAGTGGAGCTCGCCGGGTTGGAGATTGCCCTCTTCGAGCATCTGGCGGACGATTGGCATGGGCGTGGGGTAGAAGGGGGCGACGCTTTCGACTTCGGGCGCCTGTGCGCTGGCGCTGAGTAGTCCGGCGAGGAGGAGGGTGGCAACTCGGATCGGCATTCTTCTTAGAATAGAGGGCGGGTGGATTCGGCGAAGATCAAGAAGCTGGGGCCAGAGGCGCTGTTCGAATACGCCGTTAAATTGCTCGCGCGGCGTCCTCTCACCGAGCGCGAGCTGCTGGCGCGAATAGCCAAGAAGGCGCGGGTCGAAATGGAGGCCGAGCGAGCGGTCGAGCGGGTCAGGGCGTTGGGGTATCTCGATGATTTGCGAACGGCGGAGTCCCATGCTTATGGCCGTCGGGAGTTTCAAGGCTTTGGGCGGAGGCGGGTACTCGAGGAGCTCAAGGGCCGAGGGGTTGATGACTCAGAGGCCGAACGTGCTGTTGCCGAAACCTACGCTGAGGTGGACGAAGCCGACCTTATCCGACAGTATTTGAAGCGCCGGATGCCGTCGGTGGCGTTCGAAGAGCCCAAGCAAGGCAAGCGTGCCGTGGAGCGGCTTCTTCGGGCGGGATTCGGCTCTGGTAAAATTTTGGAAGTTCTGCGTCAGCTCGCAGCGGGCGCGGAATGGATCGACGAGCTCGACGAAGCTGACCTCGAACCGCCGAGCGAACCCGCATGAGGACTCCGTGACCGGCAACGAAATACGCAGTAAATTCCTGACCTTTTTTGAATCGAAAGGACACAAAAGTGTTTCTAGTTCTTCGCTGATTCCCGCGAATGATCCGACGTTGTTATTTACCAATGCGGGCATGAATCAGTTCAAGGATACGTTCCTGGGAACGGAAAAACGCGCGTACTCAAGAGCGACAACTTCGCAGAAATGTGTACGGGCGGGCGGCAAGCATAACGATCTGGAGAACGTAGGGCGGACGCGCAGGCATCACACGTTTTTCGAGATGTTGGGGAACTTTTCGTTTGGAGATTACTTCAAGCGGGAGGCGATCGAGTTTGCCTGGGAGCTCGTCACAGAGGTTTATGGTCTGGATAAAAATCGTTTGTATGCAACGATTTACGAGGATGACGACGAAGCGGAAGAGCTTTGGGCCAAGCATACGGACATTGGCGGGGATCGGATCTTTCGGTGCGGGGCGAAGGACAATTTCTGGCGGATGGGGGACACGGGGCCGTGTGGTCCGTGTTCGGAGATCTTCTATGATTTCGGACCAGTTGGGCTGGAGCCGGGCGAGGAAGATGAGCCTTTTCCGAGTGAAGTCAGCCGGTATGTGGAGATCTGGAATCTCGTATTTATGCAGTTTGATCGTGACACGGAGGGCAATTTATCGTCGTTACCGCGTCCGTCAATTGACACTGGGATGGGGCTGGAGCGGGTTGCGGCGGTGCTTCAGGGAAAGCTGAGCAACTTTGAAACGGACTTAATTCGGCCGATCATCGACCGGGCGGGAGAGATTATCGGGGTCGGGTATGGGGAGGACCCCAAGACCGACACGATGCTGCGGATCACGGCGGACCATGCGCGGGCGGCGGAGTTTCTGATTCATGACGGGGTTGTGCCGTCGAATGATGGTCGCGGGTATGTGTTGCGCAAGATTATGCGGCGGGCGCTGAGGCATGCGCGGTTGGCGGGGCGGGAGGAGCCGTTTCTGTATGAGCTGACCAAGTTTGTGGCGGATTTGATGGGGCCGGGGTATCCCGAGCTGCAGGAGTCGGTTGGGCGGGTACAGAGGGTTGTTCGCGAGGAGGAGAACCGCTATCAGCGCAACTTTGCTATGGCGGAGAGGGAGTTTGAGACGGCGCTCGAGCAGGTCGAGGACGGAGTGATTCCTGGGGCGGCGGCGTTCAAGCTTTATGACACCTTTGGGTTGTCTCTGGACGAGCAGGAAGAGCTGGCGCGCGAGCGGGATTTGAGTATTGATAGGGGCGGGTTCGGGTCGGAGATGGAGGCGCAGCGATCGCGTGCTCGGGCTAGTTGGAAGGGCGGGGCGGTGGCCGCCGCCTCGGCGGTTTACCAAGAGCTGCACAAGGAGCTCTCGAGCGAGTTTCTGGGTTACGAGACGACGATTGAGCCGGATGCGAGCGTGTTGGCGATCGTGATCGGCGGTGAGCGCGGGAAGCGGGTCGAGGCGGGACAGGAGGCGGAAGTCGTACTCGACCGTACGCCCTTCTACGCGGAGTCGGGCGGACAGGTTGGCGATCAAGGGGTTTTCCGCAAGGACGGGATGATTGCGGCGAGGGTCCTTGACGTGCAAGCGCCGGTCAAGGGTTTGAACCTGCACCGGGTTCATGCGCTCGCGCCTCTTGCCGTAGGGGATGAGGTTGCGGCCCTGGTCGACGATGAGTTACGCGATTCGACGCGCCGGAATCACACGGCGACGCACCTACTGCATGCGGCCTTGCGGCAGGTGTTTGGGAAGCATGTGAAGCAGGCCGGGAGTGTGGTGGATCCGGAGCGGTTGCGGTTTGACGTGAGCCACTATGCGGCGATGGATGCGGCGGAGTTGGAGGAGGTTGAGCGGATCGTCAATCGCGAGGTGCTGGTGAACACGCCGGTCGAGACAGATGTGAAGGACTTAAACGACGCGGTCAAGGGAGGGGCGATGGCGTTGTTCGGGGAGAAGTACGGGGATAAGGTCCGGGTGGTTTCTGTCGGGGACTTTTCGCAGGAGCTTTGTGGCGGGACGCATGTTTCGCGGACCGGGGATATTGGGGTCATCAAAATCACGAGCGAGGGGAGTGTTTCGGCGGGGGTTCGGCGGCTGGAGGCGGTGACCGGGCAGGGGGCGTATAAGTTGTTGCGGGAGTCGGTGGATCGGGTGCGTCGGGCGGCGGCGGCGTTGAAGGCGCATGAGCCGGAGCTGGTTGAAGCCGTGGAGAAGTTGTTGGCGGAGAAGAGGCGGCAGGAGAGGGAGATTGAGCGGCTGAAGGCGAAGTTGGCGCAGGCAGGTGCGGGGGATTTGACTTCTAAGGCGCGCGAGGTTGGCGGCGTGAAGGTGCTGGCGGCGAAGGTCGAGGGCATGGACCGCGGGCAGATGCGTACGTTGGCGGATTCGTTGCGGAATCGGTTGGGGTCGGGGGTTGTGTTTTTGGGGAGCGGCGAGGAGGGGCGTGTGGCTTTGATTTGCGGAGTGACGAAGGACTTGGCGGGGAAGAAGGTTCACGCGGGGAAGTTGTTGGGGGCTGTGGCTGAGAAGGTCGGAGGGCGCGGCGGCGGGCGTCCGGATTTGGCCGAAGGCGGCGGTAAGGATTTGGGGGCGCTGCAGGGGGCTTTGGATGAGGTTTATGGGCTCGTTGAAGGGATGATTTAGGCTCAGGACCCTGATGACCAACGATATCCACGCCCCTGCCGCCGCCGCCTAGCGGTCCCAAGCAATCAAATAACGCAAGTTGTTGATGTGGCGGTCTTTAGAGACACAAGCTCCCGCTAACCAGCCCACCCCATGTTACGCTTCCCTTGGATGCTCACCACGCAACTGCAAAACCGGTCGGCCACCTTGCTTGGCTTACCCCCAACCCGCCGCAAATGCCCGCAATCACCCGGATTCAGCCGCACCACAGGGGGGGCGCTGCCCGGAATGAGCCCCGAACGCAAGCGAGTGGGTACAGCGTTCGTGGGGCCACCAAGCGCCGTACCCACTCACTTGCGTTCGGGGCTCATTCCGGAAGTGAAGTTGAAGCGCTGGGCGTAGATCAGGTGGGTTTGGCCGAGGGCGAGGGCCATCGAGCAATGGCTACCGGGTGGATATGGTTGGTCATCAGGCATTAGCCGAGGATGCGGGGTCGCCATGTCACTACGAATCGCTGTGGCTTAAGTTTGCGGAACCCGCTCCCTTGCGGTCGCGGCTCTGACGCCTTCCGGTTACCATTCGGATCGAGTGCGATTGACTTTCGCCGATCCGGGCCAGTACAGTTCCACTGTAATGGGAACGACCGTTGAAGAATCAATGCAGGCCTTCTTCGAGGCCTTTAACACCGGTGACGTGGACGCAATCCTGTAGTACTACATGGCTGACGCCGTTTTCGTAAACGAGAACGGTGAAGAGGTCGCCGGCAGCGAAGCGCTGCGGGAGACGCTGAATGCTTTCATGGCGATGAAGCCAAATCTTAGGATGAACAAGTCCAAGACGATCGCTTCGGGAGACCTTGCCTCGACCGTAGCGGACTGGACTCTGACAGGGACGGGCCCGGACGGTTCGCCGGTCGAGATGACCGGTAGGGGGTATGACGTCATGCAGCGTCAGGCCGACGGCTCCTGGAAGATGGCCATCGACAGCCCCTGGGGCACGGCAGTGCTCGCCTAGTCTGCCAGGACGCACAAAGCTGCCGCTCCGTTGACCGTTGACCGTTGACCGTTGACCGGAAGAGGGCTGCCCGCTTTGAGGATAGTGCGGGTTGGGGAACCCTCTTCCGGACAACGGTCAACGGAATATGGGCGCGGTCGGTGGGGGCGCTCAAGTCGCGTAAGATGAATGAGATGCGTGGGCGCGATTGATGAGGTCTAGGAGTGGTTGATTTGAGTTTTGATGACGGGGGGAATCAGATTCGTATAGCGCGGCTGGCGGGGCGGGGGGTTGATGTTTGGGGGCCGGATCGGGTTTACGTTGGGCCGGAGGTTCCGGATGAGGGTATCGAGCCGGGGTGCACGTTGTATAGCGGCACGTTTCGGGGCGCCGGGCTGCGGATTGGGAAGGGGTCGGTGATTGGGAAGTCGGGGCATGCGTATGTGTCTGACTGCCGGATTGGGCGGGATGTTGAGCTGGGGGCGGGGACGTATGAGGGGGCGACGTTTCTGGATCGGGCGAAAGTGCGGGGGTTCGCGGAGGTGAGGCCGGGGACGTTGCTCGAGGAGGATGTCGAGGCGGCGCATTCGGTGGCGTTCAAGAATACGATTCTGACGGCGACGTGTGTTTGCGGGTCGCTGATTAACTACTGCGACTTGTTCATGAGCGGGGGGACGTCAAGGGAGGATCACTCGGAGGTGGGGTCGGGGGCGATTCACTTTAACTTCGACCCTCGCGGCGACAAGTGGGGCAGTTTGATCGGCGACGCCCGCGGCGTCCTGATGCGGTCGGCGCCGATTTTTGTGGGGGGGCAGTGTGAGCTGGTGGGCCCGCTCCATGTGGACTTTGGGGCGGTGCTGGCGGCGGGGTCGGTGGTGCGCAGGGATGTGAAGTCGGATCGGGTGCAGTATGTGGGCGTGGAAGATCAGGAGATTGAGGGGTTTGACCGGGAGATCTATACCGGTTTGCGAAGGAAATTTCGGACGACGGCTCGGGTTGTTGGGAATTTGTGGGCGTTGATTGGGTGGTATGAGCAGGTGCGGCTGCCGTTTGCGGAGGAGTATCAGAAGGCGTTGTATTTGTCGGCGCAGGAGCAGGCGCGGCGGTGTATTGCGGAGAGGGTGAAAAGGTTGAGGAAGATTGTTGCGAAGTTGCCGCGGTCGTTGGAGAAGTCGGAAGGGGCTGAGGGGTTTGAGGGGCTGCGGACGGAGCATCGGTTGTTGATGGAAAGGCAGGAGGCTTGGGTCGCGGCCCTGGAAGCGGATCCAGGGCGGGAAGCGCCGGCGGGGCTGGTCGCAGCCTACGGCGGACTGCGGGAAACGGCTGGACACCTACAGGCGGTCAGAGGGTTGGATGACGGGGCGGCAGCGGCGGCAGAGAGTTGGGTCGATGGTATAGCGGCCGCGACAGGCGATAGGTTCGGCGAGGCGCTGGGCTAGAATGCCTCGCCAGATTTATATACATACCGTATGTATGTAAATTTAACATACAGTCTATATGTATACGACTAGCGGCGAGGAAACCGCGAGACGTCTACTACGGCCTAGGGGGCGGTCAGAATGACCCCATATCCCTGACTGTCACTCAAAGCGGTCGAAAGCCGTCACCGAAAGCCTCGTCACCGAAAGCCGCTTGAGCCCCGTTCACGGGGCTACAATCCAAGCAACTGTGCCACGCGACGCCTACTGGGAAAAACACCGGGTCGATCACGCCCGAAATCGAACCCAACTCTTCCGATTCATCGGCGAACGCTGCGAATCTGAAGCCGCGGGCGCAGCCACCACGAGGCGACTTCAGTCAACTGAGCCCAGGCCATTCTTATGGACGGCCGTGCCGTGGTGGAACGGTTGGGACGTGACGAGGTATCGTTGATGAAGCCGAGTTTGTTTCTTTTTGCGGGTTGTCTCGCACTAGCCACTTGCGGAGGCGAAGGGACGGGAAACTCTGGGTCGGAGTCGAGCTCCGCCGGGGAAAGCACGGAGCCCAATCCCAACCGCGGCGCTTATTTCGGTGATCTCCATGTCCACACTCGCTATTCGTTCGATGCGTTCATCTTCGGTACCGTCACCGACCCGAACGACGCCTACGAATTCGCCAAGGGAGGCTCGATCAAGCACCCAGGCGGAAGGGAGCTCAAGCTCGATCGCCCGCTGGATTTTCAGGCTGTGTCCGATCACGGCATGTATCTCGGGATGCTGCCGGCCATGACCGATCCCGACTCTCCGGCATACCAACACCCGGAAGCCGAACAAGTACGAGCCGCCAAGACGGCCCGGGAGCGCGGCGCGAGATTTCGGGGCATGTTTCCCTATCTGCGCCAGGAACCCGGCACCGAGGGACACCTGAACATGGACGTCGTCAGAGGCGCCTGGGACCAGATCGTGGCCGCCGCCGAGCGCCACAATGCGCCGCGCGAGTTCACGGCCTTCATCGGATATGAGTTCACCTCCGGAGGCGGCTCAAACAACAATCTGCACCGGAATGTGATCTTCCGCGGGTCGGAACATCCGGAGATCCCGTTTTCGCGCCTGGATTCCTCCAATCCGGAGGACCTCTGGGCCACGATGGACAGGTGGCGCGCGGAAGGAATCGACGCGCTGGCCATTCCGCATAACTCCAACGGCTCCGGCGGACGTATGTTCGAAATGGAGTACTTCAACGGCGGGGCGATCGACAGCGCTTACGCTGAGACGCGGATGCGCAACGAACCCATCGTCGAATCGACCCAGGTCAAAGGCACTTCGGATACGCACCCGGCGCTCTCGCCCAACGATGAGTGGGCGGAGTTCGAAATCATGCCGTACAAGGTTGCGACGAAGATCCTTAGCCAGCCTCCGGGCAGCTATGTCCGTGACGCCTACTTGCGGGGTCTTAAGATCGCCGACGGCGGGGTCAAGAATCCCTACAAATTCGGGGTGATTGGATCGAGCGACACCTATCAGCCCGTGGCAAAACACCCCGTTTCAGGCCGCGAGAAGCATCGGCGTGGCCAGCGGCGCGCCGGCTGAATCTCGCACCTTCGCCGGGAATCTCCTGAAAACCGCCCCCAGGGCCCCGCACAACCGCCCCAAGGCCGCCCAAGACGCCAATACAAGCCCCAAAACCGACACTTTTGTCCTTTTCCTCGCGTCCGCCAGCCCGCGCGGCGTCCCCGCGCCCAGTTTGCCCCTCATCGCGATCGATAAATTGAACGCGCCCACGTGAATCAGCAGCCTCTTTAAAACATTTTCTCGGCCTTTCAAGTGCAATCGCCGCATCCCGCCCGTCTCGTAACAGTGCGCGAAACTGCGCTCAACCTTCTCCGCTCGCAACTTCATCAGACGCTTGCCGCGCTTGCCTTTGATCCGCCGCCGATTGGAGTACACCGCGTCGCGTTGCCGCGTTCGGCCGCCCCATTTGCGTCGCCCTCGCTGCGGCTCGCTCACGTAACTGCGTACGTCCAGCTCGGCAAAATCCGTCAGCACTCGGTTCGAATGATAGCCCTTGTCCGCGACCACTTCGCTCAGCTCGTCGACCGCGCCAGCGGCTTCTTCCGCCGCCGCTTCCAACTGCTCGGCCGCCTCGACCAGCGTTTCTTCAATCGTCGTGGCATCGCCTTCGTCGGCCGCTTGCAGCGTGACCGCCACCACCGCGCCCGTCTCCAAATCCACCGCGTGCTCGGCCTTGTGCGCCAAGTGCGTACGGCCGTCTTTCATCTTCGTGACCTTGGCGTCGGGATCGTAGGGATGCTTCCAATCCTTGTTGCAGGCCTTCTTCTTACGTTTCTTGTCGATCTTGGCCAACTGCTCGCGCGTCGGCGTCTCGATTCCCGATTCCAGAGCTAGACGTCTTAAATACTCTTCGTAGCCCTCGCCGGAGTCGCAACGCACCAGCGAGCGCATCGCCGCGTTGGCTTCCAGCGTCGTCGCGTCGACCCCGATCGTTCCGCCGGACAACAGGCCTTCGCGGGCCAGCAGCTGCAGCGCCCAGGTGAACACCGCGCGATGCGTTTCGAGGTCGATCAGCCGCCGCGTGCGCGAGA
The DNA here is from genome assembly GCA_965247515.1 of Bryobacterales bacterium. Taxonomy (GTDB): domain Bacteria; phylum Acidobacteriota; class Terriglobia; order Bryobacterales; family UBA6623. The sequence goes on from OZ252029.1 coordinate 7,551,732, forward strand.
TCGTCGAATGATCCGGCGCTTGTTCATCGAGTTCGATCGCCAGGAATCGCCGCAGCGAAAGTGAGTCGCCAAGGCGCCAAGCGACGCCGCGCTCCGAGTCGATGCCTTCGAAATACCCGATCAGCAAACTGCGGAAATAGATGCCCGGCGTGAGCGACGGCCGTCCCAAGCTCGGCGCGTAGAACTGCTCGCACTGGCCTTCGACGAAGGCGTCGAACTCGTGCTCGTCAAATAACTCGCTGAGCCGCAGATAAAACGGATGCCCAGCGCTCTTGGGCAACTCCGAGGTGGCGACCCATAGGTCTTTCTGCCGCTCGCGTCGCTTACGCCGTCCCATTGCCATAAAACAAGTTTATCACCTCTTGTTTCACAGTGCGACTTCCACCACGGGCTGCTATGTATCGGCGGGCTCGTTCGAAGAAGACAACCACTGGTCGAAGGTTGGTCTTCTCGATGAGACGTCAGAGCTGCGAGGTTCGACGCCCGCCGGCGAGGACTACCTCAGTACCACTGACTTGTCACCGGAAGCTCTGGAGCGTACGAAGGACGGCTCGGGCAGGACGTATCGCGATGCGTCTGGCCACCATTGGGGCGCATCGGGATTGGCCGGCGTCTGGGCGGAGGAGAACACGCGAGCATCGCTCTTTGATGCCATGCGACGCAAGGAAACCTTCGCCACCTCGGGCACTCGGATGCGCGTGAGATTCTTCGGCGGGGCGGCGCTTGCTGGGGCTGATTTCGACGACGCGGATTTCCTGACCAAAGCCTATAAGGAGGCAGTCCCGATGGGAAGCGACTATCCCGCCGGCGAAGAGGGCTCGCCGACTTTTGCCGTTTGGGCTTTGCGCGACGCACTAGCAGCGCCGCTACAGCGAGTGCAAATCATCAAGGGTTGGACATCGAACGGCGAGGCCCAAGAGCGCGTGTTCGACGTCGCATGTTCGGATGGCGGAAGCGTCGACCCCACAACTCACCGCTGCCCCGACAATGGCGCGACGGTCGACCTCGCCACGTGTGAGCCCAGCTCGAGCAGCGGATCGAGCGAGCTACGAACAGTCTGGACCGACCCGGAGTTTGACCCACAACAGCGCGCTTTCTACTACGTTCGCGTGCTCGAGAACCCGACCTGCCGCTGGTCCACTTGGGACGCGATCCGCGAAGGCGTGGAACCCCGGGGGACAAACCGCCGACGATTCAAGAGCGGGCCTGGTCTTCGCCGATCTGGTACAACCCACGTTAACCCAGGGCTAGCGCCTAGGCTAGAGCTTCAGCTCCCAGCCCTCGCGGAACGAGGGCTTCACATACTTGTTCGCCTCGCCGCTGTTGGTGAAGCGCATCTTGGCGCTGTCCCACTCGAGCTTGTCTGGAACGCGAAACGCGATCGCGCCCAGCACGACCCATTCGGTGTAGGGGCCAGAGATGCGGAAGTCCGAGCAAGCTGCGTCTCCGCCTTTGCAGGCGCGCACCCAGTCGTTCATGTGGCCCGGCGAGCGCGTCAACAGTTGCGGCGGCAACTCGTAGTCCGCCCAACGCTCGGCCGGCAGCAGGTGCACGCCTTCGCCTCGCTCAACCGTCGCCATCATACCCTTCGATCCGACAAACACGGCCCCATTGCTCGACAGCACGCCCGGTTGCGCCGGGTCGCCCCGGCGCTCGTAGCCGAACACCTCGACGCCTGGACCTCCCGCGCCCCTCGGCGGTCCCGTCCGCGGTCCCCGCGGGCCTCGCCGTCGACTGGGCGGCGGCTCGGCTCCTCGTCCCTTGGCGCTGAGGTTGTGCGCCTTCGGCAGGATCGTCTGCTCGTCCATTCCCGGCACACGATAGGCCTCTTCTTCGGTCGGCCGCGCCGAGTCATGCCAATAGACCGAAACCGGCGGCATCTTGCCGCGCGCCCAGTTGCAGCGCCAAATTCACCGGGCCCAACACGTGGATGCCCCAGTTGCCGAGCTGGCCGGTTCCAAAGTCGAAGTAGCCGCGCCAGTTGTAAGGCGTGAAGGTTGGGTTGTAGGCGCGCATGTCGGCGCCGCCCAACCACAGGTCCCAGTCGAGCCCGGCGGGCACGGACGTCTCGTCCGGCATCGCGGTCAGCCCCACCGGATGAGTCCCCGGCGACGAGGAGGCGTGGACTTCACGCACATCGCCGATCTCGCCTGACCACAGAATCTCGCCCGTCACGCGGTTACTCTCGTGCGAGTAGCCCTGGTTGCCCATCTGCGTCGCGACGCCGTACTTCTTGGCGGCGTCGGCCATCAATTGCGCTTCCCATGGCGTGCGCGTCAGCGGCTTTTCGAGATAGACGTGCTTGCCCGCCTGCATGCACGCGAGCGCCACGGTCGCATGCATGTGGTCGGGGATGCCGATGGTGCAAGCGTCGATGTTCTTGCCCTCTTTGTCGAGCATGATGCGGAAGTCTTCGTATTTCGGCTGCTTGGAGTAGGTCTCGAAGTTCTGGGCCGCGCGCTTCTCGTCGACGTCGCACAGCGCAACGATATTCTCGGTCCGCGCCGCCTGGTTCAAGATGCGGCCGCCCTGGCCGCCGCAGCCGATCGACGCGACGTTCAGCTTGTCGTAGTAGGGCTTGTAGCCCATCGCCCGGAGCGATTTGACCGTGCCGTAGCCGCCCGTGGGGATTGCGCCGGCCAGCAGCGAGCCGCAGAAAAGTGACGTCGGGAAAGACCGTAGTTTGCCATGATTTGCCTCTATCGTAGCCGGCGGCGATCGCACTCGCGCTCGCCCATACGACCCCCAGCATAGTGGCGGGCCCGTTTGGCGCGCCTCGCCGCTACGCGTCTCGGGTCGGGCAGGGGCCGGCCCAGGTAGCGACAGCCCGCGTCGCGTCGGCTAGAATCAACAGCATGGCCGTCGCGACCCTACTGAGCATTGAGGAATTCGAAGCGCTCAAGCCGCCGGAGGACTTCCGCTACGAGTTGGACGCAGGAGAATTGGTTAAAGTGACGTTTCCGACGCCCTGGCACAATCTAACGCTCAAGGCCGTCGTGAAGATCCTCGATGCGTTCGTCGAAGGCCGGAAGCTCGGTCTGGTCTTCCCGTCCGATACGGGCTACATCCTCGCTCGTGAGCCGGCGACGATGCGCGGGCCGGACGTCTCTTTTGTTCGACGCGAGCGAGCAGCAGAGCTCGACTTGCGTCGCAATGTCCCTCACGCTCCCGACTTGGCCGTCGAGATCGTCAGCCCGAGCGACACGATCCGCGACATGCGCCGCAAAGTCGCCCAGTTCCTGGCCGCCGGGACCGTTGCCGTTTGGGTGCTGGATACCGACCTGCGGCAGGTTGAGGTCTACAGACAAGGCGACGAGCGGCCGACGGTCTTGCTCGCCGGCGAGACGCTGGAATGCCCAGAGCTGTTGCCAGGGTTCTCGGTTCGAGTCGATGAGTTATTCCCGAACGAGGGATAATCCGTCCCGTGATCGCGGGCACTAAGCCGTAATACTTGTTACTTAACGTCGAATTGCGAGTCTGTTGGCGGAACCCGCTCCCTTGCGGTCGCGGCTCTGACCACGCGATTCAAGCCTTTGCACCCCTACGTCAGAGCCGCGACCGCGAGGGAGCGCCCATGGGCCTGACGGCCCACCGAAAGGGATGAAAACGGTTCGAGCACCCAACCGCTTGCTGACGCGCGCGGCACGGTAGCGGCGGCGCATTGTTACCGTGCCGCGACCGTGAGTACCTCTGTAAACGATTCCTGCACAGATCCGGCAGGAATTCCGAGCACCCTGCGTGAGCGTGAGCGGGGTGTCTTCCGGTCGCCTAGCTGGAAGACACCCCGCTGACGCAGGGTGCTCGGAAAAAGCGCCGAACCTTTGACCTTTTGGTTCCGGCTCGGGCCGGGTTAGGGAGCGGTTGTCGCAACCGTGGGCAACCGCTTGCTGACGCGCGCGGCTCCGGAGTATCCGATGGCCTTGCAGGCCATCCATGAGGATGAAAACTTGGTCGCGGCCACAGCTCGAGCGAACAGATCTGAGCCGCATTGTTGTTTGTTTAGAATCAATCACTTAGGGTGGGTTTTCGAGGGAGCGGGTTCCGCATTCAGATCGCGCCTGACCCGCACCGCAAAGGCCCTAAGTAAAGAGCGTTGGCACTAGCCGTGAGACTCGACGTTCGGCTAGAATTGGGCTTTCGTGGTGGGCTCCAGCATCAGTCACTACAAGATCCTCGACAAGCTCGGCGAGGGCGGCATGGGTGTGGTCTACAAGGCCGAGGACACGAAGCTCGACCGACCAGTGGCGCTGAAGTTCTTGCCGAATCACTTGCTCGGCGACGAAGAGGTCCGCAAACGCTTCGAGCGCGAAGCCAAGGCCGCCGCGGCGCTCGATCACTCGAACGTTTGCACGGTGTACGAGATCGACGAAGCCGAGGGCAAGACCTTCATCTCGATGGCCCTGATCGAGGGCCAGTCCCTCGACAAGAAGATCGCCCAGGGGCCGCTGAAGCTTGACGAAGCTCTCGATGTCGCCCGGCAAATCGCTGAAGGCCTCGAAGCCGCCCACGGCAAGGGGATCTATCACCGCGATATCAAGCCCGAGAACGTGATGGTCAACGAGAAGGGCCACGTCACGGTCATGGACTTCGGCGCTCAACTTACGCAAGCGTCTCGACTGACCCGCGCCGACCAGACGATGGGGACGACCGCTTACATGTCGCCGGAGCAGGCGCAAGGCTCGGGGACCGACCACCGAACCGATGTTTGGTCGCTCGGCGTCGTGCTCTACGCACAGTCAAGTACGCCCCTTCACATCCAGACAAGCCTGGGCGCCAACCTTCGCGCGCCTCGCACTGACGGGCCTCTCACGCACTTTCGCTCCCCAGGTGGGTGGAGTCGAGGACGGGCGCGGTGGCTTTAGGCGGAGGGAGTAGCTGTTGCTGGCCGCTTTCGCCTTGCGCCAGTGTCTCAGTCTCCGCCTTGGCTCCGTTTCCCGTCCCCGCTCATCGAACCGGACGTGCGGATTTCCCGCATCCGGCTCTCCGACCGGCTTCACCTCATCGCTGTCGCAGGCGGCGGCCCCAGTTGCGCCCCGCGCAGGCGCAGCACGCCCATCTCCTGCTTCGCTTTGAGGCAGAGCTTGCGCCCGAGCTTCCGGATCCTAACGGCGTTGCTAGGCTTATCGCCAATCGCCTCGTCCTCTCGCTCGTTGACAAGCATGCCGGAAGTCAGGGCCCCTCGCTCCACAGGCATTACCCTGCTTCTTCACTACTACGGCCCTGTCCGACTCCCCTCCCGAGCCGCCGTCCTGTAGACAACGTTTGGAGTTGCGACCTCCGCCCGGTGGGGCCTCCCGCCTTTGACTACGAACACCCTTCAGCGTCATGCCGCGCCCACTACCCCGGCGGACCCAACCGGTGCATGCGTCGGTCGCTTCCCGGTTGCTGCGGCCTTCCCCGTTTCTCAGGCGGGTCGGCGTCCGCAACTTCACTTTCGAGGCCTGCTCAGGCATACTGCGCGTTACGGCCTAACGGCTTGCTCGCCCGGCTTACCCGGACTTTGTCGCGAGGCTTCAGCTCGACCCGTTACCGGACCACGCTGCTCGCCAGCTTCGATGTCGACCGACATCTTCATCGGCGGGGCCTTTCACCCCGCAGGGTGTTCGCGCCAGTACGGCGCACTGAGAAATGCGGGCTAGGTTCCGGCGGCATAAAGCGGAACCTTGGTCTTGTTTACATACTCGCGAAAGTATCGATTCCGAATGGCGGGGTCCTCTACGAGGTCGATCTCTCGGCCGAAGAGATCTCTGAAGTCGTTCAATAACCCAAAGTAGGCGTCTGCGCGGCCTCCGAGCGGCAGCTGCCGGAACTCGACCAAGAAATCCAGATCGCTGCGCTCGAGGTCGAAGCGGTCTTCGGCGGCCGAACCGATCAGGTCGAGAAAGAGCACGTCGCGGTTCTCGCAGAGCCGGCGGACGTCTTCAAGCCGGTCTTGGACGATTGGGTCCATCGTAGGCTCGGTATAGGCGGCGGGCTCACATGGCCCCACGCCTTCGATTACGTTGTTGACGAACTGGGAAACGCGTTTAGGGCCGGTGCGCTAGCGCGACGCACGCCCTCGGCGCCCGACTTGCCCTTACTCACCGGCCGGTGGCTCTTGCGCCCGAATGCGCAGGTTGCGGTACCAAACCGGCGATCCGTGATGCGTCAGCACGATCGGCCCCGGACCCTTCAGCCCGTAGCCAGGCATCTTCCTGAACTTCGTCTTCTCCACCTGGTCGAGCATCTCCTGCGAGCCCATCTCGAATTCGAGCAACTTCTCGCCATTGAGCCAGTGTTCGCCGTGATTCCCCTTCACCACAATGCGCGACGTATTCCATTGGCCGACCGGTTTGAGGGGTTTCGCATCCGCCCATTTGATGAGGTACAGGGCGCCGCTCGCCGATTTGGCCCAGTCGTCGTGCGAGCGGTCCCAAAGCGAGTCGTCTGAGATCTGATACTCGAAACCGATGGCTCGACGCGTCATACCCGCTTTTTGTTGCTTGGATATACCGGGCCTGAATCTGTCGCTGATCCACTCTTCCTGAACGTTGTACTTGATGCCCGAGTTGCCTCTCTCGGAGATCTTCCACTCGAATCGCAGGTCGAAGTCCGAGTACTCGCCGACCGTGCGCAAGTCACCGCCAAAGCGGGGCCGCCGCCCGGGGCCACCCCGGCTGACCTGGCCGCCCCGGCCTCCTTGGGCGCCTTGTGTGCGAATCGTGCCGTCTTCGATCACCCAGTTTTCACTCGGCAACGGGTTGCCGCGCATGCCGGTCCAGCCGTCGAAGCTCTTGCCGTCGAACAGTGGCTCGAAGCCGTCTTCTGCGCCATAGGCGGCTACTGCGACGGCGAGTAGGAGGATCGGGAAAAGGTTTTTAGCAGACATAGTTGATCACCGCGCCCCTCGCCCTTGACGACCGCCGCGCGGGCCGCCTCTGCCGCCAGCCCTGCCTCTGCCGCCTCGTGCTCCTCCCCGCGGCCCGCCGCCAAGGTAGGGCTGAGCATCGAAAATGCTTCCGCGCCCCTGAACCCGCGGGTCCTCCAAGGCGTGGAGCTGCTGGAACAGGCGAACAACGAGCCCGACGCGAATCTGATGATAGTTCGGGTCGGCTGCCACGTTCTTTATCTGCCCCGGGTCCTTGCTCAGGTCGTAGAGCTCCTCCGCTGGACGCTTTCCGAAGGCCAATTCGTAGTACTTCTTGATGGCAGGATCGTCGCGATGCTCCCAAAGGTACGTCTTCGTAGGGCCGTTGTCGGAGTCTGAGAGAAATCTGCTGGTGTCGAACGCCGCCTCTTGGTTCGGCGTCCCGGCGGGCCAGAGCTCGTGGTGGAAGTTGCGTATGTAGAGGTACTCATCGGTGCGGATCCCACGCGCCGGGTAGCCGCCCGAGTTGGGCGCCTCTTGCGCGGGGACGTGGCGCTCGCGTCCGAACACAACGTGGTCTCGCTTGGAATCGACGCGGCCCGATTCGTCCGAGGTCAAAATCGAAAGCAACGATCGGCCGGTCATCTGGGCCGGCACGCTCACACCCGCGGCCTCTAACAGCGTCGGTGCGATGTCGGTGGTCGAAACAAAGTCGGTGAGGCGGCGCCCTGCTGGGATGGCGCCCTTCCAGCGGATTGCCAAAGGCACGCGTGTGCCGGAATCGTAGAGGTTGGCCTTGCCGCGCGGGAACGGCATGCCGTGGTCGCCGGTCATCACGACGATCGTATTGTCGAGCTCGCCCATCTGTTCGAGGCGCGCGAGCAGCTCACCGAGCTCGCGGTCGAAACGCTGCACCTCGAAGTAGTAGTCCGCGACGTCGCTGCGAATCTCCTCGACGTCGGGATAGTGCTCGAATAGGTGGACTTTGCTGAGATCGATGCCGCTCTCGGCGCCCGATCCCGCGGTGTAGGGACGGTGCGGGTCACTGGCGCCGAACCAGAAGCAGAACGGCATGTAGCCGGGACGAGCTGAGAGGAATTCTTCGACGCCCTGGTAGCTCTTGCCGGCCGGGTTGATGGCGCTGTCGGGGTGTTGCCCCGGTCCCCAGCCCTTACGGTAGCTGCCGACGAAGTATCCTTCGCCGGCGAGCATCTTGGGGTATTCGGCGAACTTAGACGGCCAGATGCTCCAGAGGTTGCCTCCCGCTTCGAGACGGAAGAACTGTTGACCTGTCAGAATCGCGCCGCGGCTGGGCGTGCAGGAAGGGGACGAGATGTAGGCGTTCTCGAAGAGGACTCCCTCATTCGCTAGGCGATCGAATGTGGGCGTCTGGATGCCCTTGTCGCCGTATGCGCTTGCATGAGGCCAACCCCAGTCGTCCGCTATGGCGAAAACGATATTGGGTTGGTCGGCCGCAACAACAACTGGAAGAGCGCACAGGAGTGCGGCGAGGGCGGTGAGCTTTGTGGATCGAGACGGCATACCGATGAGGTTTATTGCGTCGAGGATACCACTAGTCCCGTAGCCGCAGGCCCCCAGCGAGCCCGGAACGCGAGTGACGGGTACGGACTTCGACGACCCCACGAACGCCGCACCCGCTCACTCGCGTTCGGGGCTCGCTGGGGACAAAATTCTTTGCAGGGTTATCGGATCCCGGCGGGCCCTGGCGGGCTGCTAGAGTTGACAAGATGACGTTCCCTAGAATTCGATTCGCAGCATGCCTGCTCTCATTTGCCTTTGTCGCGTTCGCCGCCGGCTCGGTTGATGGAGAGTGGGAAGCCGACATGCCCACCAGGGATGGAACCACCCCCGGTACGTTGAATTTCAAGGTCGAGGAGGGAGGCAAGCTGACGGGTTCCGTCACCCGTCCCCAGGGAGAAAACGAGATTGAGGACGGGAAGGTGGTAGGAGATCAGATCAGCTTCAAGCTGTTGGTTGGCAATCGCCCGATCACGCTCGTCTTCACCGGAACCGTCAAGGGGGATGAGATCGGGTTCAAGCAAGAGGCGCCCGAGCTCGGCGCCGAGCAGGATTTCATCGCGAAGCGAAAGAAGTAGAGAAGTCCGATCGCGCCGGGGGCGCCGTCGACCATGTGGGAAGAGATCGCGCGCTCTATGCCTTTCCGGTACGGCTGGTTCTACACTTGCCGTCTTTGTGGGTGCTTATCGCCCAAACGCATAACCCGCGGGCAATTCATTCCGTTAGCCCCAAAACTGCTACCAAGGCTTTTGAGGCGGAGGCGCCGTATCCGGACCTTCGTCTGGCCACATGAACAGTGGCGGTGTAAACCGAAGATCCTCTAACTGCGATCCATCGCTCAACAACTGGTTGGCTACTTTGTATTCTGCGCTTCTCTCAGCGATCACCTTGTCGTTGCCGATCGGGCCCCATTCAACAGAACGGCGTGCGAAATCCATCGCGGACCTCCAGACGGGTTCTGAACTCAGCGCCTTCGGTGCGGAAATCTCGCCGCTGCCGGCGTATCGCTGAAAAGTTTCAGAAACTGGGCACCTGCTGGTTCAAGAAACGCACGGCAATATGCCATCGGAACGAACTCGACCAAGCGCGAGGCGAAGTCGCACTCCACACCCGCGTCGACAAGAGCCTGCCGAATGTCCTCATCTCCCATGCTGGAGTCTCGAAGAAGAACAACAGCCTGTTCGATCGAAGACTGGATCGTTCTATCGTTCACTTGATCGTTGTCCGAAATTCCATTCCGGCATCAATCATCACAAGCCAAGCACATAGGGCCCGATCAACGGCGTAGCGTTCAACCAGCCCGACGACATCGCTGTAGTCGCCAGCTGTGGCCAGCCGGGAGAACGTTGTCCCCCGCCCGCCCGAAATCGTCGAGAAATACGTGAGCGAACTTCTAAAACGATGAACTAAGGAATCGTAACGAAATAACCTATGCAATATCTCAGTGCCGCCTGGGATGCATCGTATAGTTCCAATCTCCGTGGAACTTGTCACGGCGCAGATCAATCTGCGCCACTTCGCGATCCGATACCTTGACGCCCCGAGGGTAGCTGGCGGTATCTAACTCCGAGTGCACCGTGAGACCCGCCGCGGTCGTCGTGCCGGCGATGAGCTGGACGATCACCTCATGACTGATCAGCGGCTTGCCACGCCAGTTCTGGCTGATAAAGGAAAATAAACGGTGCTCGATCTTGTTCCACTTGCTGGTTCCCGGAGGCAGGTGACTCACCGCGATTCGTAAGCCAGTTTCGTCGGCCAACTTCTGCAGCTCCAACTTCCAAAGCCGCACGCGCGCCCCGTTGCTGCCGCCCGCATCCGCCGTAATCAGCAGTCGCGTGGCCCGCGGATACGCCGCCCGCCCCATCGAGCTCCACCAGCGCCGGATGCTCTGGACCGCGAACGCCGCCGTATCGTGATCCGCGCCCACGCTCACCCAGCCGGTGTTGCGGGCGATATCGTAGATCCCGTAGGGATTGGCTCGCCCCAGTTCCGCAATGATAAAGTCGTGCACGCGCACCTTCTCCGGATCGCCCCGCGGACGCAATTCCCGCCCATTATTATTGAAGTTTCCCACCAATTCTTTCTTCTTGGCGTCCACCGAAATGACGGGTAGATGCTGCTGGAGTTGGCGTTTGATTCGACGATTGAGGTACTCGAACTGGGCATTGCGGTCCGGGTGCTTGGTTCCCTCCATGGTCTTGCTGTTGGCCTGCAGGCTGTATCCCAGATCATGCAGCATTCGGCCCACCATCGAGTGGCTGGTTTGATGTCCCATTCCTCGCAGTTCTTCGGCCAACTTCCGTAAGCTCTTGCAGGTCCAACGCAACGGTGATTCCGGATCACCGCGAGTGACCGGCTCGACCAACCGTTCCAGATCCCGCGCGAGCGCAGGATCCCCAGCCGCCGTTTTCTTGCGTCCCCCGCCGGGACGGCGAATGCGACCAGGCGGGCGGACGCCCGTCTCGCTCAGTTCGGCCATCCCCTGGCGAATGACTTGCCGCGAAACGCCAGTCGCCCGAGAGACCGCCGAGATGCCGCCGCGCCCGATCGCCGCACTCTCGGACGCCGCCACCAGCCGCCGGGAACGCTCATCGAGAACTGGGCGAACTGCCGCAAAACGCCGTGTGATTGCAGCGAGGTCTAGCATCCTCTCCAGGATAGGCCAAAACATTCATATATGACAATGTTATTTTGTTACGAGCCCTAAGCCAAAGTCCGTCACCTTGACTTGACCGTTGTCGGTGACCATCAGGTTGGCGCTTTTGATATCTCGATGGACGACGCCCCCATCATGCGCGGCTTGCAGTCCCTGGGCGGCCTGCGTTGCGATGTCCAGCGCCTCATTGAGGGGCAGCGGCCTCTCCCGCAACTTCTCCTTGACGCTTTGGCCTTTCACGAGCTCCATCGCGATGAAGGTATGCCCGTCGGCTTCGTCGATTTCATGAACTGTGCAGATGTTGGGATGGTTCAGCGCCGCGGCAGCTTGCGCTTCCCGCACGAAGCGAGCCTTCTCTTCCTCGCTTGACAGACGATCAATCGGAGGAAACTTGAGAGCGACCGACCGTCTAAGCTTGGTGTCCTCGGCCTTATAGACGACTCCCATACCGCCCTGGCCAAGCTTTTCCAGGACCTTGTAGTGGCTGATCGTGCGCCCCGTCACGACGCTCAAATTGTACTGCGGCGTTTACCTAGTGAAAACGAACGGTACCCGCCGCCGGGTCTTCAGAAACCCTTGCCAGAGTACTCTAAGGCCCTCCAGGCAGTGTCTTGAACCTTCCGAGGCACCTGATTCCGAGCTGGGAAATTATTTCACAACATCTATGCGCTGACGCCCGAATCGCCGTCGCTCGGCGCAAAAACCGCCTCATCCCGCACCTCCTGGCGGCAGCGCCGCCGCCGGCTCGCTCCAGAGGTTGGCGGCTGCCTTTAGAAGCCGCAAGACTCACCCTCGTCCATCGTTTCGAGGACCGAGCGGATCAACGCTTCGTTTCCCCCTGCGCCGGATTCACCGCGAAAAGAGGCCCACAGCGACGAGGACTCGTCGCCGACGAGGCTGCCCAGTAGCTGCATGCGAACATCCCAACGTTCTTCGGATCCGGGAGCTGAAGCAGCGAAAGGAACTGTAAGCCCTCCGGCGATTTCAGGCCGGTAGACCGATGCCGTTCAGCAGGGCCGAAAAGCGCGCGTCTTTTGAAAACTTGTCAATCATTGGGTCGCGCATCCACGAGGCGATGAAGGAACGCTCCTCGATCGAGGCCTTGAAGAGCTCGAAGGCGCGGTCGTTGTCGCCCAAGACGGCGTGGATCATACCAGGCAGTTGCGGGCTGAGGTAAGACTTGTCACCATGGACCGCAAGGTTTTCGAGCATCTGCGCCGCTCGCTGGGCGTCTCCTAGAAAAGCGAAGACCATGCCGCAGAACATCCACGCGAATATAGAGTTACCGGTCAGCTCCAGGGCCTTCTCGACGGCCTCACGCGCCTTAGATTCAAACCCTCGCAGCGCGAAACTGCGGGCCAGCTCGCTGTAGGCGTAGCCGAGGGCCGGGTCGAGCTGCAGGGCGTCGCGGGAGGTCTTTTCGGCCTTTTCGTACTGCCTGGCAACGTAATAGAAATAACCCAGCTCGACATTGACAATCGGGGAGAGCGGGTCCAGCTCCTGGGCCTTCTGCATCTCGGCAAGACCCTGGGTTACATCGCCCACTGTCAGGTGATAGAAACCGAACCAGTGGTGGGCTGTGGCGTACTCCGGATCGAGTGATATCGACTGCTCAAACTCGCGCCGCGCACTGGCCCAGTCCCTTTCGTAGGTGACCTTCGCGTAGGCGAGGGTCGCATGCGGCTCGGCGAGCGAAGAGTCGGGATCGATGGCGCGACGGGCGGCTTGGGCCGCTCGCGGGTACGAGCTTTCCGGCGACAGGATGCTCCAGCCGCCCAGCATCAGATAGGCGTCCGCCAGCCCGGCCCAGGCGAGGGCGTAGGAGGGGTCGGCGTCGACAGCCCGCTGGAAATAGTCGCGCGCGGTGTCGAGCGAATCGTCGCGCCGATTCCAGTGATAGCGACCCAGAAGGTAGAGGCGATAGGCTTCCGGGCTTTCCGTTGTCGTTGCGACCGGCGTAAAGGGCTCGTCCTTACCAAGGGTGAGCTCGAGGCGCTTAGCAATCGCAAACGCCATCTCGCTGTCGAGGTTGAGCAGATTGGCCTCCCCCCCGGCGAAATTGCGCGCTCCACATGACCGAGCCGTCTGACGCGCTGACGATTTCGGCAGAGATGAGCATGTCCCCGTCCCTGGGCGTAATGCGCCCCTTAAGAACAGCGCGGACTTCCAGGTCGACGCCGATGGTGCGGGCATCCTTGTCACTGCCTTCGTATCGGAACGCGGCATCCCGCGAGAGCATCCGGAGCTGGGACGATCGCGAAAGATTCATGATTAGACCCTCCGCGAGTCCTTCGGCCAAGTACTCTCGATCCGACGATCCGTCGAGTTCGAACGGCAAGATCGCCAGAGAGTTGACCTGGTCGGGCTTCGCAAACCAGAAATAGGCCGTAGTCACTGAGGCTATTAGCGCCCCGCCGGCCGCTGCTAAGATGGCTGTCCGACGCGAAGGCTTCCGAGTCCTTACGGCGCGCGATCTGGAGCGGTGCGACGCTCCGCGAGTCGGCTCGGCTCGCAGTCGGCGCAGGTCGACCAGCAGGTCATCAACGTGCTGGTAGCGGTCCCGGATGTCCTTAGCGAGCGCCTTGTCCAGGATACGGTCGAGCTCCATCGGCACGCCAACGCGCAACGCGGTGATTGGCTCATGCTCGTGGTTCGCTATTGCGAACAGGACCGCCTGATCGCGCTCGCCTTCGAATGGGAGGCGACCGCTGACCATCTCGTAAATCACGACTCCTAGGGACCAGATGTCCGTTCTTGCATCAGTTGGCTGGCGCTGGGCTTGCTCCGGCGACATGTAGGCCGGCGTGCCGAGAAACGTCGCGGTCTTAGTGAGGCGTGGCTGATCGGACAATTGCGCCAAGCCAAAGTCCATAATCTTGACCTGGCCCTGCTCGGCCACCATCAAGTTGGCGCTCTTGATGTCTCGATGGACCACGCCCTTCGCGTGAGCGGCCTGCAGTCCCTGGGCCGTCTGGATCGCGTAGTCAATCGCCCGGTCGAGCGGGAGAGGCCGCTGGGAAACCTTCTTGCGAAGGCTCTCTCCCTCGACTAAGGACATTGCAAGGAATGTCTGGCCGCCTTCTTCGCCGACGTCGTAAACAGCACAAACGTTCGGATGATCGAGAGCGGCGGCGGCCTTGGCCTCACGCAGGAAGTGCGTCTTCGCCTCTGTGTCATCCAGCAAATGAGCCGCTAGACACTTCAAGGCCACCACGCGGTCCAGGCGGGTGTCTTCCGCCCTATAGACGACCCCCATGCCACCCTCGCCGAGCTTCTCGAGGATCCTGTAATGGCTGATGGTCGAGCCGACCATGACGCCCGAATTCTACCGCTCTGTCGATACCTAGTGAAAACAAACGTTGCCTTTAGTGACCGTCTGAGAACCTCCAAAACGGCCTTCTGGAGCGCTCTAGGCGCCTGTTTAAGGCGTTTCGAGCGGTTTCAAGGGGTCGTTGGGTCGCTGTGAAAATAGTTGACAACATCTATCCGCCGGAGCGCCGCGTTGAGGCGTTTTCGGGTGGGCTCGCCGCTCCGACGGATTCGGAGTAGAAGCCCGATTTCACGACAGGTATCGCGGGATTAGCCGCAAATCGTTGTTGGAGGTGCAGTCCTTTTCGAGTCGCCCAGGACTTACTCTGCAGACTCCATCAACCAGATCTCACCCGTAAGCTCGGCCATTGATAGGGCGATTTTATCCTCGGCGACCGAGAGCCCGATTTCTGCGAAGGGCTCGATGGCTCCGAGCGAAACTCGCGCGCTGTGTGAATGGTAAACCTCGTCTACCTCGCCGCGCGGTTCCTTCGTATTGGGGTCAAGCCGCTGAACGTAGAGGCACCGAAACCCGTCTCTGTCAGATAGGAAATAGAGCATCCCGCCATCGGGCGACCACGCCGAAAGATATCCGTCTTCTGAGCCAGCAGTGATAGGAATCAGCCGGTTCCGATCAATTTCACCTTGTTTTGGAATGGGAGCGACGAAGAGTCGTCGTAGGTCACTTTCGCTCTTCTGGAAAAACGAGACCCATTCTTCATTCGGCGAAAACCGCGGATCACCAAGGTTGGACCGATCCAAGACTCTGCTTCGCGCTGAAGTGACATTCGTCAACGTGGTGCCAGTGTCTTGTATCCCCGCTGCTTCGGTCGCCGCAGAAGGGCCAAACGTTATGATCGTTTGACCTGAGTCTGATAGATCAGCCAGGAATCCGCAGTCCCCGCATAGCCGACTGGCTATGCCGCCGCCGACAGGCACCGCTTTGACGTCCCAACTCCTACCGATGTGCCCGACCTCTGAGCTGGTAGCGAAAGAGACAATCCTTCCGTCACCACTAATCCGCAACCGGGATTTCCTCTCGCTCGTTTCAGTAAGCGGTCGGAGCAACGGCGTCGCGACGTCCTTAAACCAAACATCCAACCCCCCGGATCGAGTAGACCGGAACGCAAGGTACTGTCCATCCACGGACAGTGACGGCGTGTCATCTCTCGCGGCGTTCGTGGTCGCACGCTGGATGCCGACCCGGGCTTGGCCCTCGCTCGCATCGATTGGCAGGAGCCAGATATCGCGATTCTCCGCCACCTCCGAGAAAGCGATCGCACCGTTGATGGAGGCCCGTGCGAAAAGTTGCATCCCGCTGCCAAGCGTTACCCTCTCGGGAGGCCCGGAGACCGAAGCAGTGTCGGGCGAGACGGAGATCGACCAGAGATTGTATGCGGATCCCGCGCCACCTGAGAAAAGAACTCGGCCATCTGGGAGCCAGTCCTGTGGCACAAAGACCGTTCGATGAGCGTTGTTGGGATCGCCACTTAACTTGGTCTGACGAATTGCCTCCATCGCTCCGGTCGGCACAGGCTCACCGCCTTCGGCCGACACGACTGCCCATTCGGGAACTGGAGAGCGAAGGCGCATCCGCAGGAATAACAATACTTGTCCATCGGGCGACCATATGGGCGAGCGGCCGTAACCAAGCCCCACTGACTCACCACCCTCAACCGGTATGACAAAGACAGCGCCCATTCCCTCGTTGCCTGCCAGGTGTTCGCGACCAACCCAGTAGGCCACGAGGTCCCCGTGAGGGGAAAAACGCGGACGCCGCCCGCCCGCAGCAAGCAGATGCGGCTCGCCACCGAGCGTCGGAACAGTGTAGACACCTCCGCCCTTCCGCTCAGAGCGAAACGCAACTCGGCTACCGTCAGGCGAGAACGACGGATCGCGTTCGTCGGCCTCGGTTGACGTCAGTCGAATGGGCCGACCCCCGGCTGTCTGCTGCACCCAGATGTCAAGGTTGCCCTTGCCTTCGCGATCCGAGGCGTAGGCGACCATCTTTCCGTCCGGTGAAATAGCGGGTTGGTACGCCAGACCGTTGTCGAACGTGAGCTGTTGCAGCCGAGTGTTTGGATCCAGTAATCCTGAAGTTCCGGAGCTCCGCAGGAAGGACCATGCCAGCAATGCACCCAAGCTCATGAGGACCAGAGCCGCCGCCGCTTTTGCCAATGTTCTGGTCTCGTGTGCCGACGTATGTGCTAATCCCGTGTCGCCCAAAGCTGCCGAGACCGGCTTGCCGGAGGGCTCACTCAGCAGCCCCCTGAAGTCGACTATCAGCTCTTCCGCGTGCTGGTAGCGCTTATCTGGCGACTTGGCCATTGCCTTGCCCAATAGCCGGTCGAGCCCAATGGGCAAGCCGCTCCGCAAAGCGGTCACGGGCTCCGGCTTCTCGTTGATGATCGAGTAGACGACCGCCTGCTCGTACTCGCCGGGGAACGGGTGCTTGCCCGCGAGCAGCTCGTAGAGCACGACTCCCAGAGCCCAGATGTCCGTCCTGCGATCAACTACTTGCCCTTGTGCTTGCTCGGGCGACATGTAGGCCGGGGTCCCCAGTGTCGTGCCGCTCTTGGTGAGCCTTGTCCGATCCGCCACAGCCGCCAAGCCGAAGTCCATAATCTTGACCCGGCCCCTCCGGTCGAGCATCACGTTTGAGGGCTTAGGAGCTGGGCAAAAACAACTTGTTCATTTTGCAGGAGGATGCCACACTGGATGAATGGCGAACGCTGACACCGTTGCTGAGGTGGGGAAGAAGTTTCAGACCCTCGGCTCCCTGATGGACGAGAGGACTCGCCGGTTGTGGGCGGCGTGCGAGGCCGCCGCATTGGGACGAGGCGGCGTGACAGCGGTTGCCGAGGCGACTGGGATGTCTCGGACGACGATCCGGGCCGGCATCGTTGAACTCAAAGACCCGCAGGGGCGCCGAGAAGCCGAGCCAGCGGGGCGTCAGAGGGTGCGCCGTGCCGGCGGGGGTCGCAAACGTCTCAGTCAGCGCGACAGGAAGCTCCTCAAAGACTTGGAGGCCCTGGTCGAGCCGTCCACCCGTGGAGACCCTCAATCTCCGCTGCGCTGGACCTGCAAAAGTACTCGTCATCTCGCGGACGCGTTGGTTGGCCGCGGACATCAGGTCAGTTACCGCACGGTGGCTGCTTTGCTTCATGGACTGGACTACAGTCTGCAGGCCAATCGGAAGACGCGAGAGGGGGCTTCCCATCCCGACCGCAACGCCCAGTTCGAGTACATCAGCAAGAAAGTCCGTACGTTCCAAACACAGCAACAGCCCGTCGTATCAGTCGATACGAAAAAGAAGGAATTGGTTGGAGATTTCAGAAATGTCGGCCTGGAATGGCAGCCCCAAGGGTCGCCGGACAAGGTCCGCGTCCACGACTTCAAAGACAAGGAACTTGGCAAGGCGATTCCGTACGGCATCGATGACATCACCAACAACGAAGGCTGGGTGAGCGTAGGGATTGACCACGATACGGCGCAATTTGCGACTGCGACGCTGAAGCGCTGGTGGCACAAGATGGGGTCACGCGTCTACCGCCAGGCCACACGGCTGTTGATCACCGCCGACGCCGGCGGGAGCAACGGGTCGAGATCTCGCTTATGGAAAGTGGCCTTGCAAGAACTCGCCGCTGACGTCGGACTGAGCATTTCCGTGTGCCACTTTCCTCCAGGCACGAGTAAATGGAACAAGATTGAACACCGCATGTTTTGCCACATCACGGAGAACTGGCGGGGCAAGCCGCTGGTCAGCCAAGCCGTCATCGTGAACCTCATCGGCAACACCACGACGCGCACGGGCCTGCGTGTCAGAGCCGCACTCGACGCGAGTTCGTACGAAGCCGGGATCAAGGTGAGGGACGAAGAGCTGGCGGCAGTTCGCATCCGACAAGACAAGTTTCACGGCGACTGGAACTACACGATTTCTCCCCGATGAATCGACCAGGTTATTTTTGCCCAGTTCCTTAACGTCGCGATGGACTACTCGATGCTCGTGGGCTTCCTGCAAACCCTCGGCGATCTGGATGGCGATATCGAGGGCTTCTGCCAGAGGCAGCGGGCGTTCCTTGATCTTTTCCGCCAGCGACGGCCCGTCAATGTAGGCCATTGCGATGAACGTCTGTCCGTCTTCTTGGTGGATGCCAAAGACCTGGCAGACGCTGGGGTGGTCCAGCGAGGCAGCCGCTTGGGCTTCCCGGATCAAGCGGGCCTTGACCTCCTCTTCGCCAAGCGTCTCGCGGAAGAGGAACTTGAGAGCAACGGTACGCTTGAGGTCGAGATCCTCGGCCTTCCAGACCTCGCCCATCGCTCCCTGGCCGAGCTTCTCGAGGATCTTATAGTGGCTGATCGTGCGCCCCGTCACGACGCTCAGATTGTACTGCGGCGGTTAGGTAGTGAAAACAAACGATGTCATAAACTACCCGCCGAGGGCCTCCGAAACACCGTTCCAGAGGGCTCTAAGGCCCTCCAGATAGGGTTTCGAGCCTTTTGAAGCCCCGCAATCTTCGCTGGTAAAATATTTCACAACATCTACCCGAAATCGGCTCTAACGCTCGCTCCGGGACGGTCGAGCGGTAGGTGCCTGAACATTTCACACTGACTGAACGACCACTCCAAAATCGCTCAGAACCGCCTAAACAGGCCTGTGGAGCGCTCTGGAAAGGCGCGGCTTTGGCCCGAGGAAACCTTCGCCGGCAGACTGCCGCCCTGTTTCGGAGTCCCTAGAGCCGTCGGTCATCGTTTCGCCCTAGCGAGCTCGAATCCTAGTCCCCCCCTACCTCGCCCCTTGGGTCCAACTGCTCGTCTACGTGCTCCAAACGCCGCTGAATGGCCCAATTACGGGGCGGGCGGCAAGTCCAGCAACCCAGCGGAAAGTTGCGGGCTGGTTTGCGCCCCCGAACTCGGCGATTCGGCTCCGGCCTGAGGCGCGACTTCCTGGCTCGTTCGGCCGCCATGGCCGACCCGAGCGGAGAGCGAGTCCGGGGCGGGGTGGCCCTTTTCGACCTGTACCCAAATAGATATAGGCAATAAGGTCGATGTCCAAAAAGCCTGCTAAAAACCTCGAAAAATACAAAAGGGCGCCCATGACAGCCTCCAACACGATGCCGAAATCACCCGCGGCGCACGTTTCGATGTCGCCGTCGGGCTTCAGGACGGTTTGAAGGGGGCCCCCTTCGGCCTGCGCACGTTTCGAGGGACTTCTCGTCGGCCTTGAGCACCCTTTGTTGCCGTCTTGTGGAGAGGCGCCCGCACTCGCCGCGGCGGTTCACGACCGGGCAGAGCTGAGCTGCGCCCTGTGGATTCGAGACTGCTCTGGGCATAGGGCCGACGAATGGATACGTCCGGGCGCGCCACAGGCCTCGAAGACCTCTTTAAACGGCCAGCCTTAGCGGCTCCCCTCCCTACATCTGCGGAGATAGCCCCTTACGCACGGGATTTCGTGCCTCAAACTCGATGGAGGCGACAGTGCACCAAAGGCGGCTCCCCAGCTCGACGGCAGCGACGACCATCATGGAGCTGCTGATCGCGAATCCCGGTACTGGTTAAGTACTTAATACGCAAGTAGGTCGATGTCAGAATAACCACTGCTATTTAGCTGATGATGTACCGGTAGGGGCCGTTTCCGGCTTCAAAACACCCTTTTTGGAGCCCTCCGGTACGCCTTCAGCACCCAAAACGCCCCGCCCGGCGTGTCTTTCAGCATAAGTTCCAACCCATTCACTGGAAAAGACTTGTGCAATCTTCGGAAACAGAACTGCCGGAACGCCGTTAGCCCTCCCGGCGAGGCTAAGACCGCGGTACCGCCCCCAAAAGGCGCTAAAGGCGTTCCAGTTCACCTCCAAAAAGGTGCTGAAGGCGGAGACATTGTCAAAAGTTTGGGACGGGGGATCAGGCGGCGTGATCCTGAACCATCACTCCATCTTTGAATTGCTTTCCATCTGAGACATCAACAATGAGATCGGAGCCGTTGAGGCGGCGCCAATGACGTTCGGCTTGTCGAACCAGCATGAAGGCCATCGTCAACGACGCTTCCCGACTGTCACAGCCCTTGGCTCGACGTTGCCGCAAGCGCACCGTGGCAAACGTCGATTCGATCGGATTCGTCGTTCTCAGATGGCCCCAGTGCTCGGCTGGAAAGTCGTAGAACGCCAGCAAAGCATCGCGGTCTTTCTCGATGCATTTAACCGCCTTGGGGAACTTCGTCCGATAGAGACCCAAGAAGCTTTCGAACGCTTCCGTAGCCGCTTGGCGGCTCTCGGCCAGGTAGATGTCATGCAGCGACTGCTTGGCTTTGCCCTGCATGTTCTTGGGCAGCTTGTCGAGCACGTTGGCCATCTTGTGAACCCAGCAGCGTTGCTCGCGCGTTGTCGGATAGACCTTGCGTAGCGCCGCCCAGAAGCCCAGCTCGCCGTCACCCACGGCCAGCTTCGGCGGCAACTCGAGACCGCGCCGCTTGAGATCCTCTAACAACTCCGTCCAAGACAACTCGCTTTCGCGAAAGCCGTCGTGCACCGCCAACACCTGCTTGCGGCCGTCTTCCAAGACTCCGATCACCACTAACAGGCATTGGCGTTCGTCGTCGAGGCGAATGTTCGAGTAGATCCCGTCGGCCCAGACGTAGACGAATCGTTTGCCCGCCAGCGATCGCTTCGACCACGCTTCGTATTCGCCGCGCCAAACTTCCTTGAGCCCCACCACTGTCGTCGCCGACAAGCCAGGCGCATCCGGCCCCACCAAGGCCGCCAACGCCTCGGAGAAGTCGCCGGTCGAAATCCCCTTCAAGTACAGCCACGGGATCAGTTCTTCGACGCTCCGCCTGATCCCCCGTCCACAACTTTTGACAATATCTCCCCTCCGAAGCCCCTCATCCGCTATGCTGCGCATGACGATCTGTAGTCCTCCGAAGCAACTCTTCGGCGGATAGGAATGTGACCCGGTCGTCGTCACCAAGATGCAGAGACAGTTCGACGAAAGCCCCGTCGCCGAACTGAAAGGCTTGATTGCGAATTGGACGAAGCTGCTCTCCAAGCTCGAGAGCGCTGAGCGGCAGTGCGAGCGCATTGCCACTCTGACAAAGGCCCGAGCTGAGGCGGCGCGGGAAGCAGCTCGACGATCCGCGGCTGAGGACCGTTTGGATTTGCTGCGGCGCCTGGGCGTGCTCGCAGCCGGCGATCCTGCGGTAGAGCAAGCGCTCCGGGGCGTCCAGTCTCTGTCTCCATACCCAAGCGCCGCGGTGGCGATTGCAGTTGTCGATCTTCTCGAGCAGGCGCAGCAGCCTCACCGACGTCCAGCGCCAAGCGCTGCACCCGAGCAAGCCCCTGAACCAGTCGCTGCTGAAGATCCCTCTCAGGGGCCGCCCGGGGAACTGCTCACCGTCAAGCAAGTAGAGGCCTGGACCCAGATTGATCCCAAGACGCTTTACGGTTACGTCAACAAGGGCCTTATTCCTTACGTAAAGATTCAGTCCTCGGTACGTTTCCGTAGGAAAGATATCGTCGCCTGGCTGGAGCGCCCGGCGGTTAACCCGACATTGACAGCCTGGCCACAGCCTCGCGTTTCCGGGCCTCATCAGGATCAAGGTATTGGCGCGTCGTTTTGATATCGCTGTGGCCCATCAGGCGCTGAACCGTCACGATGTCGCAGCCGGATTCCAGCAGTCGGGTCGCGTAGGAGTGCCGGAACTTGTGTAAGGTTGCGTCCTCGACGTCAGCATTGAGGGCAATCCGCTTGAGCCGGCGCAGCAGGTGAGCCTGGCGACCTCCCTTAGCGGTCGGGAAAGTCCATTCATAATCCCGCGGCAGGTCGGCGAGCCGCCGTGCGAGTTCGACAGGGATTGGGATCACGCGCTCCTCGTAGTCCTTCGGCGAGAACCCTTCCTTCGTCCGTACTCGAACCGCCTCACGGCCCTTCCGGAGATCAATGTCAGGCCAGGTCAGAAAGCATAGTTCTTGCTCACGCAGCCCCGTGAGCAGAAAAGTCGCAAATACCGCTCGCTCGAACTCGTCGCAAACCTCAACGAGTCGATCGATCTCCGCTTGCGAGTAAGTCGGAGGACGACTCCGCGCCTTCGCGCGCGGATCGCGCAGAGCTTTAAAGCGTGCGCATGGGTTCTCCATCCTGGTTCCACGCTCGTTGATCATGAAGTTAAAGAAAGTGCGGAGGACGCTGATCTCAAAGTTGATGGTGCGAGGCGTGATCCGTCGGCCGGGGTGTTGCTGGCTGCAAGACTGACTCCGAACCTCCTTGTAATCCCCAATATCCAGACGCGTCACAGTTTCGACGAGGCGGGCGGCGCCGATGTGGCGCTCGAAATGCTCCAATACTTTGCTGTAGCGCTGATGCGTCTTGGGCTTGTCTGGGGAGTGCACACGAACGTGTGACAAGAAAGACTCTCGCGCCTCGACTAGCGGCGTCGCTGAATCTTCGTGCGCAGCTTCGATGCGCTTGCCCCCCGACACAGCCTCGCCGATGAGTTCGTTTCTCTTGCGGCGTTGGGCCTCAAGGGCTTCGCTTGGAGTTGTTCCCGCGACCTCGCGACGGCGCTTCGGGCCGTCCCACCATTCGACAAAGTAGCGCCCCTCCCGGCGGTCCCAGACGTATCGGGACCCGCTTTTCTTGAGAGAAACGAAGCGCCATACCCCGGATGAGACCCGGACCTTCTTGATGATTCGAACGCGCTTAAGGTGTGCCATGCGGAGTAACTCTTGGTGTCTGAATTCCCAGGAAGACCGACACCAAGAAGATTATTGTATCCGCAAGTTACTGTATCACAAAGATTTATAAATTTATGGCGGAGAGAGAGGGATTCGAACCCTCGATAGAGTTTCCCCTATACACGCTTTCCAAGCGTGCGCCTTCAACCGCTCGGCCATCTCTCCTGCGCCAGAGTTGTTCTTCCGATTGTAGAAGGGCTCGGCGCCGGTAGCAAATCGAGCGCGCTACACGCTTGCCAGTGAGCCCGGCAGAGCAACCCCGGGTACAGAGTTTCAGAGGCGCTCGTGGCTTGCTCTAGCGACCGACGTAGATCATCGCGCCCTCCCCGGCGTTGCTAGGCGGGGCTTACTGCCGGCTGCCTCGGCCCAAACCGCCGTCACAAATTTGTCGCGCACCCAAAACCTCTAGAGCCCAACCCGCGCCTGACTGCCGGTGCTAGCATGTTGCGATGCGTTTCTTGATTGCTCTACTGACGCTGTTTGGCGCCTTGGCGCATGGGCAGCTCTATCCCAACCCGTATCGCACGGTTGACGGTTGGGCGAAGCCCCCCGAGGGACGCCCCATGGGGAGAGTCGGCGATGTTGAGATCGACCCGGATGGGCGGCACGTCTGGGCGATCGTGCGATGCGATCCGGAGGCGCGGTTTGGCAGCGAGTGTTTGGATTCCGATCTCGACCCCATCCTGAAGTTCGACGCGGAAGGCAACGTCGTCGAAAGTTTCGGGGGCGGGATGTTCATTTGGCCCCATGGAATGGACATTGACCCCGACGGCGATATTTGGGTGACCGACGCCATTCGCGAGGCTTGGACTCCGCAAGGCAAGCGCGGGCATCAGGTGGTCAAGTTCAGCCCGAAAGGCAAGGTCTTGATGACTCTGGGGACGCCGGGGGTTGCCGGGAAGGGCCCCGGTCACTTCAGTTCGCCAACGGACGTGGTCGTGGCGCCCAACGGCGACGTCTTCGTGACCGACGGGCACGACGCCGTGAGCAACAACCGCGTCGTGAAGTTCTCGGAAGCCGGCAAGTACATCAAGGAATGGGGCGGCACGGGCTATGGCCCAGGCCAGATCCGGCTGCCGCACACCATTGCGATGGATTCGCGCGGCCGAATATTTGTCGGCGATCGCGAAAACGCGCGGATTCAGCTGTTCGACCAGGACGGCAACCACCTCTCCACCTGGAGACAATTTGGCCGGCCGAGCGGAATCACTTTCGACAAGCACGACAACATCTATGTCGCCGACTCGACCTCCGATAACGAGAAGAATCCGGGCTTCGAATATGGGATCCGGATTGGAGACGCCAAGCTCGGCTGGGTGAATGCCTTCATCTTGGTGGGATGGGGAGACCCGCGGATAGCGCGCGGGCACGGCGCCGAGTGGGTCGCGGTGGACGACGAGGGGAACCTCTTCGGCGGCGAGCCCTACCCGCGGACCCTAAGAAAGTACGTGCGGGTGAAGCGCTAAGACGCGCGACGACTGCTTCCGTCGCGCCTTTTCTTGACAGATCCTATCGCGGATGTCCCGGGGCTCCCTGTCTCAGCGAGTTTCCCAGCCGCTAGCGATCGCCCGCGCCTAAATCGATCGAGACGGAATTCCTGTCGAGTTCCACGGCTTCTCTCACCCATCTGGCGCAGCCAACTGCTTGGACGCCCATGTCTTCGATCCAGTTCTCAGGCAAGTTCCCCTTGCCTACGCGACCGTACGAAACCTGATCGAAGCCGTCGACGAAACGCCGGATTCGTCTGATTCCCGTCTTAGGTGGAAGCACTCGGAAAGCCTCGAGAACCGCCTCCGGGACCTCCAGAACATCGGGGAACGCAATCTTCAGGAGGGTTACCCCGGCGTACACATTTTCAAGTCCGGCAAGGGTGGCGATCTCGCTATCAAAGTCGTTGTCTTTGACATCCTCGAAATCGAAGTCCGCAGGCGCCTCCGTCAGGCGCGAGACGAAGTCACTGCCCTTTTGGGGGCCGCAGTCGTGATTGGAGTTTAGAGTGACCTCAGCTAGGCGAGTCTGCCGGTCTGATAATCGTGACCCCGGGTGGATCTCCGCCACACTCGGAGTTGGTATTCGCGTTCCGGCAAAGAACCACACGCATGGGTTTAGGTGGAATGATTTGCCGGCACGCACGTACAGACCCTCTTCCAAAGGCCGCAAGAACGCATCATAGACAGACTGCTGGTTCAGCACGGCGTCGACTTCGTCGAAGAACACTAGGAAGCGTTTGCGCGGATTGGCGGCCTGGGATGTGACAATCGTGTCGAAGCAATCTAAGAGATCTTCTCGCGAGAGCAGCGAGGTTATGTTGAACTGCAAGAGAGAGAACTCGTGTAGCTCGGCCAGTTTGGAGACTAGATAGCTTTTTCCAGCTCCAGGCGACGCAACGAGCATAAACGACCGGGATGTCCTGATCCCGGTCGAATGCCCTCAATACTTTGGTGATCTGCCGAAGGATTCGTCGTTTTTGAGGGAGGAGGCACACGTATCCGTCGACCTCGACCATCGATCTCTTGATTTCAATCGAGCGCTTAACCGCTTCGGTAGCCTCAACACCGGCTTGAACGCCTGTGATCACGCCTCGCTCCTGGTAGGCTTGTTGCCACTCAGTTTTAGCTTCGGACCAATCAACGGGTCGCTGCCATTCCGGGTTGAGCGGATCGCGGTCCCTTCCTTCAGCGTCTCGGTCCGTCCCGGCCTGGCGGCCCGTTGAGGTCACGTTTGACCAATCCAGGTGCTGATCTTTGTGCGGACGCCACCCGCTAGGGTCGGTTATCCGTTTGGCTTCACGTTGCATCCAGGTCGCAGTGAATCTCAGCGCGAGTTTGCAGTTCGCGCTTGACTCGGAGTCATGCTCCAACTCCAGAGTTGTCATCGCCGGAAGGAAGATGGTGTCCATCGGGACCGAATCTACCCAGAACCCTTTGCCCTTGCTGGTTTGTCGGAATAGGCGCTTGCCGCCGTCTTGATGAAAAAGGCCAATGACAGAAAGTCCGCTCGGCAGGATAACGACAGATGCCTTGGGAAAGTCACGCGCCAGCCTGTCGATGCGGGTCATGGCTTCCGCGGTTACTGCGCCATCCTTTGTTAGCCAACGGCTCAAGGGAGCGCTTGAGTTTGGATCGTCGTAAACTTCTGTCGCCTGGTCGGCAGCCACATGAGGCACCACAAACAACTGGACATCAGTGGGCGGGAGCTTCTTCAGCCATTCCAGCCAGGAAGGCCGCCAATGCTTACTTGAGATGTACCACTTAGGGTTAGGGCGTTTGCGGCCCGCCTGTTGGCTATTGATCGTCTCTACCACGAACTTGATAAGATCATTACGCGCAACTCCCTTCGCCATATCCTTTACAACGATCGCGTCGGCGATCTTTATCTGCTTCTTGAGGCTGCGGAGGCCTCGCTTGCGCAGTTTAGTGGCTGGGCTCTTGATAACTTCCCAGTCATATCGATCGAGAAGCTCTGGTTTCGCGCCCTTCTGTTGGTAGGTGCGAATTACTCGAGATTGGGGTATTTAGTTGACTCCAGTTGGTACAACATGTTGTGGTTGGGCGGATGCAGGACTCCCCCCGAGAGCGTATCGAGTTGGAAGCTCGGCTCTCGGCAGAGGAGGCGTGCGGCGAGTGTCCTGCTGCAGCTTCGCTGGGCCGCTTCCTGTGGCAGGCGGTCGGCCGCCCGACCCGGCCCCCTACAAGGCGACGGCCGAGGCCTCCTGGGCCAGCCACCCGCACCCACAAGATGTAGTGGCTACTGGAGTCAACTAAATACCCCATTTACTCGAGATGGGGTATTTAGTTGACTCCAGTTGGTACAACATGTTGTGGTTGGGCGCATGCAGGACTCCCCCCGAGAGCTTATCGAGTTGGAAGCTCGGCTCTCGGCAGAGGAGGCGTGCGGCGAGTGTCCTGCTGCAGCTTTGCTGGGCCGCTTCCTGTGGCAGGCGGTCGGCCGCCCGACCCGGCCCCCTACAAGGCGACGGCCGAGGCCTCCTGGGCCAGCCACCCGCACCCACAAGATGTAGTGGCTACTGGAGTCAACTAAATACCCCATTTACTCGAGATGGGGTATTTAGTTGACTCCAGTTGGTACAACATGTTGTGGTTGGGCGCATGCAGGACTCCCCCCGAGAGCTTATCGAGTTGGAAGCTCGGCTCTCGGCAGAGGAGGCGTGCGGCGAGTGTCCTGCTGCAGCTTTGCTGGGCCGCTTCCTGTGGCAGGCGGTCGGCCGCCCGACCCGGCCCCCTACAAGGCGACGGCCGAGGCCTCCTGGGCCGGCCACCCGCACCCACAAGATGTAGTAGCTACTGGAGTCAACTAAATACCCCATTTACTCGAGTTGTAACAGGCTCATCCTGGCCGAACGCCTTCGCCAGGTTTAGCAGGGTCGCATGGCTGCCCACCGTGGGCTGCCCAGCCGCCATGGCCGCAGCCTGAGATAGCCGAAACGGTGTCGCCCCCTTCGCTCGCCTTGGGTCGAGCAGCGTCAATAGCGCAGAATCATCTTTGAGATGCCAAATCCCGGCGCCACAAACGTCGAACAACGGCATTTTTCGTCCAGTTCGGCTAGCTTCGCTGAACACGGAGGTCGTTTTTCCGGCTCCCGCCAAAGTCCTTACAAATCCAGAGGGGCCGTGGAGCGAACGATAATGATGGCTGCCAGCCCGGCTCCGTGTCTTTGATCGGTGGATGCTCGTGACCCAGTGCTCATCAACGACCCAATCGCCAATGACAAGAATCTTCTTCCGGTGCTTTGCAGTTTTTTTTCGTGGCCGCGGGTTATTTTTTGACATCGCTATATTTCCGGCAAGGAGTATACCTGACCATGTACACCAATGCAACCGGCGCCTGGACGGTTGTCAGGCCTCTGCCTTCTCAGCGGACGCTACGCAAGATATTCGACGAGGAGCCCGCAGCGCACGACAGACGCTGTTCAGTTTCGATACGCTAGTAGTTTGGCGCGGCCGCGTTGCCGCGCTGATCCGCCACATTCAGCCATCAAGGCTGCTCAGCCCGAACGGGCTTTTCAGTACCCCAAGAGGATTCGTAGTGAGTACTTTCGACAAACAGTTTCAGAAGATCAAGAGCGCACCCGGGTTTATTGCGGCGTTGGATCAATCCGGTGGCAGCACGCCCGATCTGTTGGTGCTCCACGGGGTTAGCCCTAACGCCTGGACCAACGAGGAAGAGATGTACGACGTGGTGGACACCATGCGGAAACGAATGATCTGTAGCCCTGCGTTTAATGGCGACCGGATCTTCGGAGCCATCTTGTTCGAAAACACGATGGACCGCGAGATCGCCGGGCGCAGCTCGTCCGACTACCTCTGGCGCCACAAGGGCGTGGTTCCGTTCCTGAAGGTCGACAAAGGCATGGCCGACGAGAAGGGCGGCGTGCAGATGATGAAGCCCATGCCTGAGCTGAAGGAACTGCTCGCGAGAGCTAAGAAAAAGCGGATTTTCGGCACCAAGATGCGCTCGGTCATCAAGCAGGCAAGCCCGGCCGGAGTGACCAAGATCGTCAAGCAGCAGTTCGACATCGGCAAGCAGATCATCGCCGCCGGCCTGGTTCCGATCATCGAGCCCGAGGTCGACATCAACTGTCCCGACAAGGCCAAGGCGGAAGAGCTCCTCAGGGCGGGGCTTCGGCGTGAGATCAAGCAGCTGTCAGCCAAACAGATCATCATGCTGAAGCTCATGCTCCCGGAGCAAGACGGCTTCTACTCGGAGTTCGTCGAGCACCCGAACGTGCTCAAGGTTGTGGCAATGTCAGGCGGGTATTCGCAGAGCAAGGCCAACACGAAGCTCAAGAAGAACCCAGGCGTGGTCGCCAGTTTCTCGCGGGCGCTGGCCGAAAGGTTGTACTTCAAGCAGAGCGACAACGAGTTCAACGAGATGCTGGACTGGACGATCCAGGGCATTTACGACGCCTCGATGAGCTGAGCTCGCTACGCTTCCGCCACGCTGAGAACGTTACCTTCTGGGTCGTTGAACCAGGCGACCTTCGCCCCGCCGGGCGCGGTCCAGATTCCGAGGGCGTCTTGGTCCATCCCCGGGTAGAGATTCAATTCGACGTTCGCGTCACGCAGTTGCTGGGCCATCGAGGTGACGTCGGCGACCTCCCAGCCGAGCACTGTATAGGGCCGGGGTTCGACTTACTCAACCTTGGTCACGCGAAGCATCGTTCCGTTTAGGTCAAGGACGAGAGCGAAGGGATTCTCGTCTACAAGTCCCAGGTCGAGCGTGTCGCGGTAGAACACCTTCGCGCTTGCGGGATCCGTCGTGCAACAAACGACATGAGTCTTTCGCTTCCAAGCATCTCCCGAGTATAGTGGCGACTGCGAGGGGCGCCTTGTTTGCCGCGGGGCCGATTCTGTCGTCTTAAGCTCAGGACAACGCCTCAATACCGCCGCGCGCTCGCAGCCCCGGCTCACGGTTCTGTTTCAAACGCCAAAGATGACAAAGCCGAGCGATCCCGACCAAACCAAGGCCCATGAGAAGAACGCTCGCGGGCTCGGGAACAACGGTTGGGCTTGGCGGCGTCAAGTTCGACCCGTTCCCGGCCGGCGAGATGCCAACTGAATGCGGCATCGGACTGTAGTCATTCCACCAGCTGCCGCCCGGCATCATCATCGGTCCGAGGTTCTGGTGCTGGTTCTGGGCGCCTTCCCCGACGGATCTTCCCCCCAGCGGAAGGCTCGTTTGACGGGCTAACTGCTTGGCTTGCTTGGCTTTAACACGTTTGGGGGCGCTTTTAGTGTACCCATGTATTATGCTATTGTATCGTTTATTCATTGTGTTGTTTGTGATATAATATACCCATGTATGTTGAGTCCGTCCCCAATCGCAACTCGCCGCCCGCCGTCTTGCTGCGCGAATCCTTCCGCCAAAACGGCAGAGTCAAAAAACGCACCCTCGCCAACCTCTCCTGCTGGCGCCCCGTCCGCGTCGAGGCCCTCCGGCGCGCCCTCCGCGGCGAGTTCGATCAGCTTCCCGCCACTCCCGTCTGCGGCCCCGTCTTTGGCCTGCTCTTCGCGCTCAAGCAACTCGCCGATGAGCTGGGCCTGACCGCCGCGCTGGGTCGAACGCGGGCCGCCAAACTCGCCTTGTTCCTGGTGCTGGCGCGCCTGGCCCACCAAGGATCGCGGCTCTCGGCCGTGCGCTGGGCCGCCGATCAGGCCGTCGCAGAAGTGCTGGGTCTGGGCGCCTTCGACGAAGACGACCTCTACGCCGCCCTCGATGATCTGAGCGCCCGCCAAGTGAAGATCGAGCAAGCGCTATACCGCCACTACCTCGAGCGCCGCGGAGCCCCGCCCAGCTTGCTGCTCTACGACGTCACCAGCTCGTACTTCGAAGGCCTGCACAACGCGTTGGGCGAGTACGGCTACAATCGCGACGGCAAGCGCGGCAAGAAGCAAATTGTGATCGGACTGCTGGCCGATGACCAGGGCGAGCCGCTGGCGGTGCGGGTGTTTGCCGGCAACCGCAACGATCCGACGACCGTGCCGGATCAGATCCGCATCGTCAAAGAGCAGTTCGGAGTCGAGGAGTTGGTCTTCGTCGGCGACCGCGGGATGGTCAAGAGCAAGGGCAAGCAGGCGCTGGGGGAGGCCGGGCTGCGCTACATCACGGCGCTGACCGATCCCCAGATTCGGCGGCGCTTGAGCGAAGGGGTGCTGCAACTGGAGCTGTTCGCTGAACAAGTCTGCGAGGTCGAAGCCGACGGCGTGCGCTATGTGCTGCGCCTCAACGCGTCCGAAGCCAAACGGCAACGGCAGCGGCTCGAGGACAAGCTGGCCAAGCTGGGAGGCAAGCTCGACCGACGCAACCAGAAAGTCACGGCCTCTTCCCGTTGCGAGCCCGCGGCCGGACTGCGCCAGCTCAAGCCCTGGCTGGCGCGTCACAAGCTGACAGAATTGGTCGAGTTGCGCTTGCAGGGACGTACGCTGGTCGTCGAGCGCCAGCAGGCGGCGATCGAGCAGGCGCTGGAGTTGGCGGGCTGTTACGTGGTCGTGACCGATGTCGCCTCCGAGCGCATGAGCGGCCAAAGAGTGCACGACCATTACGTGAGCCTGCAGCGGGTGGAGCGCGACTTTCGGCAGCTGAAGACGGGCTTGCTCGAGGTGCGGCCGATCTTCGTGCGCAAAGAAAGCCGCACCCGAGGACATGTGTTGTGCAGCATGCTGGCGTTGAAGCTGAGCCGCGAATTGGAACGGCGGATACAAGCGGCGTTTGGCACGACCGACGACGACCCGCACGCGATCACCTTGCCGGACGCGCTGGCGGCGTTGGGGCGACTGTGTCTATTGGAATATCGAGTGGATGAGCAGACCAGCGTCACACGGCTGCCGATTCCCGACGCCCGCCAAACAGAAATCCTCAATGCGTTGGGGGTTTCGCTGCCGCACAAGTAACCTGTAGACAGACGCCGATCGCCCGATCCATCCCATAACCGACGCGAATTCAGGAAGTTGGCGGCGAAACTCTGCTCGCTGGCGGGGGGGAAGATCCGTCTGAGCCCGATTGGCTGGAAGTCTCGAACACACCCTTGCGAGAGCCAGAGACTGACTCTTCCCTCCAACATCTGGATCATGGCGAACGCGAAGCGATCTTGCTGGCAGAGCTGATCGGCGCGGATCTTGTTTTGATGGACGATCGAGACGGTGTCGAGGAAGCGCGGTGCCGAGCGATAGCTGTAACAGGGACTCTGGGAGTTCTGGTCGCAGCGGCCGATCATGGTTTCATCGACCTCCCTAACGCCTTACGGCAGCTGCGTGAGACGAACTTCCGTGTTTCGCCTTCACTTCTGCAGAAATTGATTGATCGCTAGCCCAGAGCGGCTCTCACGACCTCGCCGTAAACATCAGTCAACCGGAAGGCCCGCCCTTGGTGCTTGTACGTGAGCTTGGTGTGATCCACGCCCATCGCATGCAGGATTGTCGCCTGTAGGTCGTGCACGTGCACGGGATCTTCAACGACGTTATACGAATAGTCGTCCGTCAGACCGATCGACATCCCCGGTTTGACGCCGCCGCCCGCTAGCCAGACGGTGAAGCAGCGCGGATGATGGTCACGCCCGTAGTCTCTCGGGGTCAGCCGCCCTTGGCAGTAGACGGTTCGACCGAATTCCCCGCCCCAAACGACCAGGGTGTCGTCGAGCAACCCGCGTTGCTTGAGGTCGGTGACCAAGGCCGCGGCTGCCTGGTCGGTCTCCTCGGCCCGGCCCTTGATGTCCTTGGGCAGAGTCCCGTGCTGGTCCCAGCCGCGGTGGTAGAGCTGGATGAACCGCACGTCACGCTCGGCGAGGCGTCGTGCTAAGAGGCAGTTCGCCGCGAACGTGCCCGGCTTGCGGGCGTCCTCGCCGTAGAGCTCGTAAGTCGACTCGGGCTCGTCCGATAGGTCGGTAAGCTCGGGAACCGAAGCCTGCATCCGGAAGGCCATCTCGTACTGAGCTATTCGGGTCGCAATCTCCGGGTCGCCGAACTCATCGAGCTTCATCTGGTTGAGCTCGTTGAGCGCGTCCAAGTAGTGACGACGGGTTTGACGCTTGTATCCCGGCGGGTCGGAAAGGTGCAAGACCGGGTCGCCGACGGAGCGAAATTTGACGCCCTGATACTTGGTCGGCAGAAAGCCGCCGCCCCAAAGGCGGTCGTAAAGCGGTTGGCCGCCTGTGCCTTGGGTCACCATCACGACAAACGCCGGCAGGTCCTGGTTCTTGCTGCCGAGGCCGTACGACATCCAGGCGCCCATGCTCGGGCGGCCGGCGATTTGCGAACCCGTCTGGAGGAACGTCACCGCCGGGTCGTGATTGATCGCCTCGGTGTGCATCGACTTGATGAAGCACAACTCGTCGGCAATCTTGGCCGTGTGCGGAAGAAGCTCGCTCACCCAAGCGCCGGATTCGCCGTGTCGCGCGAAGTCGAAGGTCGACGGCACGCAGGGGAAGCTGGCCTGGGTGGAGCTCATCCCGGTGAGGCGCTGGCCTTGGCGGATCGAATCCGGGAGCTCGTCGCCGCTCACGTTCGCGAGTTGCGGTTTGTAGTCGAACAGCTCGAGCTGCGACGGGCCCCCGGACATGAACAGGTAGATGATGCGCTTGGCCGTCGGCTTGTGGTGCAAGCCCGGGTTCGTCTCGGCTTGGAGAAGGTTCGCTAAGGCGGCGGTCCCGATGCCGGTCGCTGTGCGGCCAAAGAAGTGTCGCCGGGTTAGGAGCTGTCGGTTTTCGACTCGCGGATCCACTTGCGCTACTCCTTCGTCACCGCTTCATCGAGATTGAAGATCAGGCTGGCGACGCTCGCGTAGGCGGCCAGCTCCACCGGCTCGAGGTCCGGATCGGCCGGCGAGTCGCCCTCGCGCAGGTACATCACGGCTTCATCGGGATCGATGGCGAAGTGATCTTCGAACTGGTCGAAAGCCCTGCGAAGGGGCGCCCGCTCGGAGTCCGTTGGCGGCCGCGCTAGCGCGAGCCTGAACCCGTAGGCGATTCTCTCGTCGGGTGAGGCGCCTCCCTCGCGCATCATTCTCCCGGCCATCTTCCGGGCCGTCTCGAGGTACGTGACGTCGTTCATCAGGCCCAGCGCCTGCAGCGGAGTGTTGGTCCTCGCCCGCCGCACGGTACAGCTCTCACGATCCGGAGCGTCGAAGCCGATCATTCCTGGCGGCGCGACGGTTCGCTTCCAGTAGGTGTAGAGGCTCCGCCGGTAAAGCTTGTCGCCGCGGTCTCGCTTGTAGCTTGAGCCGGAAAGCTCTCGCCATAGGCCGTCCGGCTGGTAGGGCTTCACTGAAGGCCCCCCGAGCTTGTCATTCAAAAGCCCCGAGGCGAACAACGCCTGGTCTCGCACCGCCTCGGCTGGAAGCCTGAATCGCGGCCCTCGCGCCAGCAGCCGATTCTCTGGGTCCTTGTCGAGCTTCTCGCGGGTCAAAGACGAAGACTGGCGGTAGGTCTGGCTCATCACCATCGTCTTCAGAATTCCCTTGACGTCCCAGCCGGATTCCATGAACTCGACGGCTAGCCAGTCGAGTAACTCGGGATGGGAGGGGCGCTCGCCTTGAGTGCCAAAGTCCTCGGCCGTCTTCACTAGACCCACGCCAAAAAGCATTTGCCACATGCGATTGACCGCGACACGGGCCGTCAGCGGGTTCGAGCGATCGACCAGCCAGCGTGCTAGCCCCAAGCGGTTCCGTGGCCAGTCGGCGCGAGGAGCCGGAAGACTGGCAGGCGTGCCCGGATCAACCGCCTCACCCGGCGCGTCGTAGGCTCCGCGGTTGAGTATGTGCGCCGGCTTGGCCTCTGCGTCGCGCATGACCATGACCGTTGGGATCGACGCATTGAAGGCATCCCTCTTCCCCTGCGCGAGCGCTAAGGCTTGGCGGGCGTCGCGAATTTGCTCGGGCGCTCCGTTTTCGAAGAAGGCGAGCCGCAGCTTTAGCTTCTCGGCTGGGCTACGTTTCTTGGCGGGCTTGGCCGCGATCTCTCCGAGTGTGTCACGCAACGAGAGGGTCGCGACCTCATCGCTCGACATCGCGCGCTCGTAGATTCGGACCTCGTCGATCATGCCGTCGAATCGCTCGCCGGCCGCGGCGCCGATTCGAAACGGGTACCCGGCGTACTGGATGGGCCACTTGAGGTCGTCCCACTCGATCTCGAAGTCCCAAGACTCGCCGTTGACGTAGATGGTGAGTCCTCGGTGACTGGGCCGCTCTCCGGTGTAGGTCACCGCGATGTGCTTCCAGGCGTTGTCTTCGATCGCGCGCTTGCTGACTACTCGCATCGAGAGGTCGGTGTGGCGCATGGTGAGCTCGAACCGAATCCGCCCGCCGCGCAGGATCACGCCCCAACCGGAGGCGTTCGCGTGGTCCTGCATACGCGAGATGACGCCGCCCTCGACCTTGTTCGGCTTCATCCAGAACGACACCGTGAAGGGGTCGAGGTAGTCAAAACCCGCCACGCCGCCGCCGTGTACGTAGCGTTCGCCGTCAAATACCGCGGCCTTGCCAAACCGGCCGTGATCGAACTCGAGACTCGCGGGCCGCGACTTCGTCTCACGCTTTTCGTCGTCCACCCCAACTCGGGCGTCGACTTCGAGATCGCCATCCAGTGAATAGCGGGCGACCAGGCCCTCGTCAACGAATCCGCTATCGGTCCCGGCGAGCCCCTTTGCCCACGCCGACTCCTCCCTCTCCACCGTGCGCTGAAGCTTCTCCCAAAGCCTCTTCGCCGACTCGAGCTCGCGATCAAGCTTGGCGAGTGTAAGCTCCTGCCGCGGCGTCGGCGCCTGAATCATCGGATGATCGTTGCCAAAGTTGAACACCAACCCCCGCTCCGGCAGGTTATTGAAGTAAGCGAAGAACCTATAGAAGTCCTTCTGCGAGATCGGGTCGAACTTGTGGTCGTGGCAGCGCGCGCAACCGACCGTCAGCCCGAGCCAAACCGTACTGGTCGTTTCCGTGCGATCGGCGGCGTATTCAACCAGGTACTCCTCCTCGACACTGCCGCCCTCGGAGGTCGTGCGGTGGTTGCGGTTGAATCCGGTCGCAATGACTTGATCGCGCGTTGGGTTTCGCAGCAAGTCGCCCGCAATCTGCTCGATGGTGAACTGATCGAAGGGCATATTGCGGTTGAACGCGTCGATCACCCAGTCTCGCCAGCGCCACATGCTGCGGACTCCGTCGGACTGGTAGCCATTCGTGTCGGCGTAGCGGGCGGCGTCGAGCCAGCGAACGGCCATCCGCTCGCCGTACGCCTTCGAGCCCAGTAGCCGGTCGACGACCTTCTCATAGGCGTCGTTCGAATCATCATTCACGAACGCATCGACTTGGGCCGGCGTCGGCGGCAGTCCCGTGAGATCGAGCGACACTCGCCGGATCAACGTGGCGCGCGGGGCTGCTTCGGCGGGCTTTAACCCCTCCCGCGTCAACCGATCGCGGATGAAGCGATCGATCGCCGTCCCATCTCCCGGGGCAGGATCTTGTTTTCGTGGGGTGACGAAAGCCCAATGCCGGCTCCACTTCGCCCCCTCGGAAATCCAGCTACGAAGGGTCTCGATTTCGGCGTCGCTGAGCTTGTCATGCCCGGCGTAGGCGGGGGGCATTCGCCGGGCCTGGTCGTCGGAGGTGATCCTCCGGATCAGGCCGCTTCCGTCGGGGTTTCCCGGAACGATTGCCTTGCCGCCGGAGAGAAGATCGACCGCCGCGCCCTCTTCAGTATCGAGCCGGAGCGGCGTTTTGCGCTGGCCTTGGTCAGGCCCATGGCAGGCGTAGCACTTGTCGGCGAGGATGGGGCGGACATCGCGGTCGAAGTCGGCCGCGCCGGCGGCGAGCGCGAGTAGAAGAGGCAGAAGGCCTCGAAGATTCAACGAAAACACTCGACTCGCATTATAGGACCGATTCCGTTTTCGGCGGCCTCTGCCGTTGTAGACTTAGATTGTGCTCCGCTACCACGTGGCGTTCTACTTGCCTCCGAAGACCGAAACCATGGTGGTCGCGAAAGTCCTCGATTTTCCAGGAGCGGTTAGCCAGGGCTTCGATCTACCCGACGCAAGGTCGATGATTCGGAGCGCACTCGAAGATCTTGCTCAGGCTTGGATCGAACTGGGCAATCCGTTGCCTCAACCTGATCCCTCCGTCCACGACCCAGAGGCGGATCTTGTTGAAATTGTTCCAGTGTCGGTAACTGTGGGCGCCGAGACTTGAAAACCAAAGAATTAGCCCGCATTTCTCAGTGCGCCGTACTGGCGCGAACACCCTGCGGGGTGAAAGGCCCCGCCGATGAAGATGTCGGTCGACATCGAAGCTGGCGAGCAGCGTGGTCCGGTAACGGGTCGAGCTGAAGCCTCGCGACAAAGTCCGGGTAAGCCGGGCGAGCAAGCCGTTAGGCCGTAACGCGCAGTATGCCTGAGCAGGCCTCGGAAGTGAAGTTGCGGACGCCGACCCGCCTGAGAAACGGGGAAGGCCGCAGCAACCGGGAAGCGACCGACGCATGCACCGGTTGGGTCCGCCGGGGTAGTGGGCGCGGCATGACGGTGAAGGGGGTTCGTAGTCAAAGGCGGGAGGCCCGGTGCGGTGGAGGTCGCAACTCCAAACGTCGCCTACAGGGCGGCGGCCGCGGCGGGGAGTCGGACAGGGCCGTAGTAGTGAAGAAGCAGGGTAATGCCTGTGGAGCGAGGGGCCCTGACTTCCGGCATGCTTGTCAACGAGCGAGAGGACGAGGCGATTGGCGATAAGCCTAGCAACGCCGTTAGGATCCGGAAGCTCGGGCGCAAGCTCTGCCTCAAAGCGAAGCAGGAGATGGGCGTGCTGCGCCTGCGCGGGGCGCAACTGGGGCCGCCGCCTGCGACAGCGATGAGGTGAAGCCGGTCGGAGAGCCGGATGCGGGAAATCCGCACGTCCGGTTCGATGAGCGGGGACGGGAAACGGAGCCAAGGCGGAGACTGAGACACTGGCGCAAGGCGAAAGCGGCCAGCAACAGCTACTCCCTCCGCCTAAAGCCACCGCGCCCGTCCTCGACTCCACCCACATGGCGAGCGAAAGTGCGTGAGAGGCCCGTCAATACGAGGCGCGCGCCGGGAAGCGCGCGGAAGCGTACTTGACAGTACGTTGAGCACGTTGACCAAGCGCAACAAAGTAGTGGCGGGCCTATCGCGTGCTTTCGCCGTCAGGTGGTGAGAAACGCGGGTTAGTTCGCCACCTGCGCCGTCAAGGGTGCGAGCTCTTCCGGGAAGGATCGCGCCATGCGATCTACCGGAATCCCAAAACAGGACAGATGACTCCAGTGCCTCGCGATGCCGAAACGGAGCACGTACTCGCTCGAGAGATCTGCAAACAACTGGGTATTCCTCGCTTTCGGTAAAGCGGTTTGGCCTCATTCAGAAGGCCGTTCAGAGCGCCGCGAGAACCGCCTCGGTGGCCTCAGTCGTGGAGGCGCTTCCGCCCAGGTCGGCTGGAAGCGCCGCTCCTTCGGCTAGAACGGCGGCTACCGCGGCTTCCGCCTCCTCGGCGGCCTTGTCTAGTCCCAAAAACTCCAGCATCATCGCCGCGCTCAGCATCATCGCCAGGGGATTCGCGATACCCTTCCCCGCGATATCGGGCGCCGACCCGTGCACCGGTTCGAACATCGACGGAACCTCGCGCGACGGATTCACGTTTGAGCTCGGCGCCAGTCCCATGCTGCCGGTGATCATTGCCGAGAGGTCGCTCAAGATGTCGCCGAACAAGTTAGACGCCACCACCACGTCGAAGCTCTCCGGACGACGGACAAAGTTCATGGCCGCGGCGTCGACTAACAGCGATTCGGTTTCGATGTCGGGGTACTCCTCGGCAACCGCTTCGAAGACACGATCCCAAAGGACCATGGAGTAGCCCTGGGCGTTCGACTTCGTAATCGAGGCGACTCGCTTCTTTTGGTTCCGCTTGCGCGCCAGCTCAAACGCGTGGCGGATGATCCGCTCGCAACCCTGCCGCGTAAACACCGAGGTTTGGACCGCCGTCTCGGCCGGCAAGTCGTGGTACAGGAATCCGCCAATCTGGGAGTATTCGCCCTCGGTGTTCTCGCGCACGACGACCATGTCGATCGACCCCGGCGCCTTGCCCTTGAGCGGGGACTCGACCCCGGCGTAAAGCTTCGCCGGACGCTCGCAGGCGTACTGGTCGAACCCCCGGCGAATGGGCAGTAGAAGCCCGTTGAGGGTGATGTTGTCCTGGATGTCGGGGTGGCCGATCGCGCCTAGCAAGATCGCGTCGAATCCGCGGAGCTGTTCAATGGCGTCTTCGGGCATCATGCTCCCGCGCAAGAAATAGTGACCCGTGCCCCAGTCGAATTCGGTCCACTTGAACGACGCTCCGTAGCGCGCCGCGAGCTTGTCGACCAGTTGCATCCCCGCGGGGGTCACTTCCTTGCCGATCCCGTCGCCGGGGATGACTGCGATGGAGAATTCCGACATCGCCGTATTGTGGCACGGGACTGGGCATCGGGATCGTGGCCGCTGTTAAACTGAGTCCGTGACCAACGAACAGGTCGAAAGAGCGATCCAGTTCATTTTGGACGCGCAAGCCAAGAACGAGGCCGGGTTCGCGAAGATGCGCGTCGACCAGGATGCGATGCAAGAGCACCAGGCCATGATGCGGGAAAGCCAGGCGAGGATGCAGGAACAGCAGGCCTTCATGCTGGAACACCATCGGTTGATGCACGAACGCCAAGACCAGCTGCTGGAAAGCCAGTTATTGATGCAAGAACACCTGGGGTTGCTGGAGGAAAGCCATACCGCGCTGGAAGAAAAACAGACCGCCATGCAGGAAAGCCAGACTGCGATGCAGAAGACTCTGGGCACGCTGCTGGACAGCCAGACGACGATGCAAAAGACCCAGATCGCGGTGCTGGAAAGCCAGACCGCGATGCAGGAGAGCCAGACCGCGATGCGGAAGACTCTGGGCACGCTGCTGGACAGCCAGACGGCGATGCAAAAGACCCAGATCGCGATGCAGGAAAGCCAGACCGCGATGCGGAAGGGGATGCATGAGAGCCAGACCGAGCTCCAGGAGAGCCAGATTCGCACGGCACAGGGCCTCGAGAAGTTTCAGAATCAGGCAATAGAAAACGACCTGCGCGTGACCAAGGCGATCTTGGACTTACAGGACGCCGTTGCCAAATTGACGGGGAAAATGGACAACTGGATTGGCAGTCAGGGCAGCCCCAACGGCCATTCCTAGCGCGGCTTGCGCGCCAGCAGCATCTGCGAATCTGTAGGCAACTCCCCATCCGGCGCAATCGCCCGGCAGTAAGTCCCGTCGGAATCCATGAAGCGAGCCTGGGCGTTGTCGCTTAGGTATACGTTCAACACATCGTCTCGGAGGTAGCGCTGGATCTCAGGGTTCCTAATCGGAAAGACGGTCTCGACCCGCGAGTCAAGATTGCGCGGCATTAGATCCGCGCTGCCCAGATACATCTCTTCCTGACCGCCGTTGCCGAAGTAGTAGATCCGGCTGTGCTCGAGGAACCGTCCCACAATGCTAATCACGCGGATGTTCTCGCTCACACCCGGCAGGCCCGGCCGCAGCGTGCAGATCCCGCGAACGAGCAGGTCGCACCGCACCCCCGCCTGCGACGCTTCGTAGAGCAGGTCGATGATATGGCGATCAATCAAGCCATTGGTCTTGAAAATCAGCCGCCCAACGCCAGGCGAACGCGCGTGTTGAATTTCCCGCAGGATGAGCTCTTCCAGGTGTTGGCGCAACCCGAACGGGGCCACCCACAACTTCTTGAAACTATGCTCGGCGACATAGCCGGTTAGGTGGTTAAATAACTCGGTCGCGTCCGATGCAATATCTTCGTCGCAGGTAAACAGACCGATGTCGGTATAGAGCTGCGCGGTAACCGAGTTGTAATTCCCCGTGGAAAGATGAACATAACGCCGCAGCTCATCGCCCTCTTGGCGAACCACTAGCGCGACCTTACTATGAATCTTCAGCTTCGGAAATCCGTAGACAACATGGACGCCGCGCTCTTCTAACTTACGCGCCCAGCCTATGTTACTTTCCTCATCGAAGCGCGCCTTGAGCTCCAATAGCGCGACCACCTGCTTGCCTTCTTCCTGCGCCTCGAATAGCGCCTCGACGATTGGCGAGTTTCGACCTACCCGGTACAGCGTCATCTTGATCGCGATGACGTTCGGATCGTGGGCCGCCTTACGAATGAAATCCACGGCGGGCTCGAACGAATCGTAAGGATGGTGCAGCAGGATATCTTCGCGCCGAATCGACTGGAAAATGTCGGTCGGCTTGCTCGACCGCGCCAGCTCGTCCTCGCTCTGCCCAACCCCCTCCAGCTCTTTGGGGATGCGCGGTACGTGCGGCGGAAATTTCAGATCCGGACGTCCGATGGAGTACAGCGACATCAGCCGTTCGAGCGCCAGCGGCCCATCCGCCTGATAGACCTGAGCGTCGGAAATCTCCAGGTTCTTCTTCAGAACAGAAAGAATCCGCTCCGGCATACCCCTCTGAACACCCAGCATCACGACCGATCCGAACCGCCGCTGCTGGACCCCCTCGGCGATCGTCTCGAGCAGGTCGTCCGCCTCGATCTCCTGGATCGCCATCTCGGCATCCCGAATCACATGAAAGACGTGAGTTTCCGTCGTTTCGAGGCCGCGAAACACGTGGTGCAGGTTCGCCGCGATCAGCTGCTCGAGCCAGATGTAAGTCTTTTCGCCGCCCTCGTCCTCCGGCTCAGGCCCAACCGGGACAAGCCGCGGCAGCCGCTCAGGCACCTTGATTCGGGCAAAGCGCTCCACCGACTCCGATTGCTGAATCATCACCGCCAGGTTCAAGCTATGGTTCGAAATGTGCGGAAACGGCCGGCTCGGGTCAAAGGCCAGGGGGGTCAGCGCCGGCAGGACCTTGTCGAGAAAGTAGGAGCTGGCCGAGGCCTTCTGCTCAGTCGACAGTTCGGAGTACGCCGCCACCCGCACCCCTTGATCCGCCAACTTGGCCAAGACTTCGACCAGGCAAGCGTCGGACTGCTCGAGCAGGTCGACAACCTCGGCCCGAATCTTGCGAAGTTGTTCCGTTGGAGACCAGTCGCCGGTCGAAGCGTCCCACACCCCCGCCGCTGCTTGACCCAGCAAGCCCGCCACCCGGACCATGAAGAACTCGTTGAGGTTCGAGCTGACAATCGCCAGAAACTTCAGCCGTTCCAGCAACGGGAGCCGGGGATCCTGCGCTTCTTCCAAGACACGCCTCTGAAACGCAAGAAGACTCAGCTCACGATTGAGAAACAGCTGGGGCGCGTGAACGGCCACTGGCTCGGGGTTGGCTTTGACGACCACTCTATATAGAGTACCTGAAGGTCTGGAATCGGCAACCCCCTTG
Organism: Bryobacterales bacterium; assembly: GCA_965247515.1. Classification (GTDB taxonomy): domain Bacteria; phylum Acidobacteriota; class Terriglobia; order Bryobacterales; family UBA6623. Next base: position 7,593,667 of record OZ252029.1, read on the forward strand.
TTGGTCTGTAGGGGCATCTCGCCCCTCGGACGCGCTTTTCCGCCACGTGTAGATTGGGCGGGACAATGGGCGGTACAATCTCAGCGTCGTGACCGGCCAGTCCATCAGCCACTATCGCGTCCTCGACAAGCTGGGCGAGGGCGGCATGGGCGTGGTCTACAAGGCCACCGACGCCAAGCTCGAACGCACCGTCGCTCTCAAGTTTCTAGCCGCGCATCTGCTCAACGACGAAGAGGCGAAGCAGCGCTTTTTGCGCGAGGCGAAGGCCGCCGCCGCGCTGAATCATCCGAACATCTGCCCGGTTTATGAGATCGATGAAGCTGCCGGCAAGACGTTCATCGCGATGGCCTTCATCGAGGGCGCGATGCTTGAAGAGCGTATTGCTGAAGGCCCCCTGCCGATCAAGGATGCGCTCGACATCGCCCGCCAAGTCGCCGACAGTTTGCAGGCGGCGCATGAGAAGGCTGTGGTCCATCGAGACATCAAACCGGCCAACCTCTTGGTCGATGAGAAAGGCCGCGCCACGATCATGGACTTCGGCTTGGCGCGATTAACCGAAGCGTCACGGTTGACCAAGGTCGATACAACTGTCGGCACGGTGGCCTACATGAGCCCCGAGCAAGCCCAGGGAGCGGAAGTCGATCACCGCTCTGACGTCTGGTCGCTGGGCTGCGTCATCTATGAAATGGTGGCGGGCGTGCGTCCGTTCCAGGGCCAGTACGACCAGGCGTTGCTCTATGAGATCGTCCACGAAGAACCCGCGCCGCTGACGTCGATCCGCGCGGGCGTGCCGATGGAGTTGGAGTTCATCGTCGGCAAGTGCCTGGCCAAAGACCGCGAGGATCGGACAGGCGCCGCACAAGAAGTTGCCAGGGAGCTGCGCACGCTGAGCGACAAGCTCAGGTCAGGCCGCTCCTCGATCTTGCGGACCACAGGCATGACGGGTGAGGTCCCTGCCATTGTCGGCCAAACTCTGAATCCCGTTGAAGCGCTGCCGCCCGATGCTGTTGTGATGAAGCGGAGCGCCAAACCGGCTTTGCAGGCGCTCGCTGCAGTGCTGGCCCTCGCTCTGCTTGCGGCCTTGGCGATCCTGCTCACCGGGCCGCTAGCTCAGGAGCCCGGGAAGGCTCTGCGACGCTTCGCATTTGAACCGCCTGCGGATCTCTATGGGAGTCTCGTTGGCGGCACGGGGCTTGCCATCTCCCCAGACGGCAAGCACATCGCGTTCACGACGGCAAACGACGGCGGCGCGCTCTGGGTTCAAGACCTCGATCAGGACGAGCCTCGCAAACTGCTGGGGACCGAAGGCGCGGTGTTCCCTTTCTGGTCGCCCGACAGTCAGCTCATCGGTTTTGCGGCGGGCCGGGAGCTGAAGATGATCCCGGTCCGGGGCGGCTCCAGCGGACTTATCTGCCCTCTCCCAGGCACACGCTTCTTCCAGGCGACCTGGAGTCCGAGCGGCGACTCGATCGTTCTTAGCTCGGGGCGGTCGCAGAGCGCACGGTTGCATGAGGTGTCGGCGGAAGGCGGCAGCACGAAGCAAGTGATCGGCTCGACCGATCTCGTGACCGAAGGAAGCGCGGTCTCTCAACCCCATTTCTTGCCCCCTGAAGCCGGTCGCGCTCTTGTGTTAGCTGTCGGCGGCCAGACGACCAGCTTGATGTTTGCCAAGAACCTCGAAACGGGTCAAACAGTGGAACTGGGTTCAGGAGACAGTCCTTTCTACTCCGCCTCGACCGGCCATTTGATCTATCAGGCGGAGAGAGATGTTTACGATCTGTGGGCTCGCCCGTTCTCTACTGAAACCCTTCAATTCAGCGGTGCGGCGCTCCCGCTTAGACCCAACGCCCGGCAACCTTCTGTGTCTCAGGACGGCACGCTGGTGTTCGCGGACGGGTCGGTCAACGAAGCCCGCACTCTCGTCTGGAGGGATCGGACGGGCGATCTCTTGGAGACTGTTGGTCAACCGCAGCTTGGCCTGAATAACCCAGACCTTTCCCCCGACGGGCGTCGCGTTGCGGTGGTCTCCACTGATAGCGGCGGGTCTAACGACATCTGGGTTCACGATCTGAGTCGTTCCACGAAGACTCGCCTGACGTTTGACGAGGGGGTTGAAATGTGCCCGGCCTGGTCGCCTTCTGGTCAGGAGATCGCCTACTGGCACGGCGGCCCCGGCCTGCGCACGCTGGAGACGAAAGCCGCGGACGGCTCGGGCGACCCGTTGGTTGTTCTGAGTGAGAAGGGGGCGGCTAATCCCGACTGGTCGCCCGACGGGCGGTATCTGGTCTACTTCAATGCCATCGATGGCGACATCCGCTACCTGGAGCTAGACGCGAACGGCACGCCTTCCGAGCCCGTCACGTTTCTCAACACGCCCGCCCGTGAGGTGGACCCGCTGTTTTCGCCGGACGGCCGCTTTCTCGCTTAGGTCTCCGACGAAACCGGACGCAACGAGATCTACGTTCGCACCTTCCCTGACGGGGCGGGGATCTGGCAGGCATCGGTGAACGGGGGCAGGCAGCCCGCATGGGCCGGCGACGGCACGGAGCTGTACTACGTCGAAGGCCGGAATACGCTGATGGCGGTCTCGGTAGAGACTGAACAGGGGTTTACCTTGGGAAAGCCGTCTCGGCTCTTCGAATCTGCGGACCTGGCTTCCCCGTACGCTACAACGCGGTATGCCGTATCCGCGGACGGTCAAAAGTTCCTAACCGTCACTCCCGTCGATGAGGACGCAACGGAGTCTCCAAAGATCCGCATCGTTGAGAACTGGTACGAAGAGTTCCGCAAGCGCGACCAGGACTGAGTCCAATCCAAACAACCGCTTACCGTGCCGCGCGCGTCAGTACCTCGGTAGTCATTTTCTGCTCGAACATGGCAGGAATCTGTGACGGTGGCAGCGCCCGGAGCCGCGACCGGAAGGGAGCGGTTGCTCGAGAAGGCAACCAATGTTCGCGTTCTTTGGCAACCGCTCCCTTCCGGTCGCGGCTCCGGGATCGCAGTCCGCGTGGTTCCGGCTCGTCCGGGTCAGGGGCCGTGAAAAAATTTCGATCACGCGTCGGGCCCGCGCATTCGGCGGGGCTCTGAAGTGCTAATCCGCCTTTCGCGCCTCGACCGTCTTCATGTTCAACTCGTAGCCGAGCCCCAGTCGATCCGGAATTTGCAACATACCGCCTGGGCGCAGGTCCTCGGGAGGATCGGTCAACTCCGCCCGCCACGGCGCGTCACCATGTGAGAACTCCAGGATCTGGAAGTTCGGCAAGCTCATGCACACCTGCGCGGCGGCCATGTTCCCGATGGGGCTTGCGGGGCCGTGGGGGGCGCACATCAGTCCGGCGCCTTCGGCCATCGCGGAAATCTTTTTGAGCTCAGTCATTCCGCCGCAATACTTGACATCGGGCATTACCGTCTCGACAAGGTCGGCGGCGATGTACTTGTGGAACTCTTCGACCCCGAAGATCGACTCGCCCCCCGCGATCGGCATCGGCGCCGCTTTGTGGATCGGGTGGAAGATTTCGTAGGGCCGGGCGACTTCTTCGAGCCAGAACAGGTTCAGCGGCTCAAGACGTTTCAATAAGTCGAGGCCGCGCTCGAGGTCAAAGTTGCTATGGGCGTCGACGAGCAAGTCCCCGCCGGGACCGAGCACCTCGCGGACCGCTCGAATGCAGTCGATGCCAAGCTGTGTGTGCGCCTCGATCTCGGCGGCGCTTCCGTTTCGCGGCATGCCGTCGAAGGATGCCATCTTGATCGCCCTAAAGCCTTTGTCCACGGCGCTCTGAGCCACTCTAGAAAATCCTTCCGGAGTGCGATCGTCGGTCGAACGGTTGATGTTCGCGTAGTTGCGGATCTCGTCGCGCAGCTTGCCGCCGAAGAGTTGGTAGCAAGGCACGCCGGCGGCCTTGCCTTGGATATCCAACATGGCCTGCTCGATCGCGCTGAACGCACATGAAGTTGCGCGGCGAAACTCCTCGTATTCGGGCCAAGCCTTTTGGCGCAGCCACTCGAGCTCATAAACGCTCCGGCCCTTCATGATCTCCACGTAATCGTAGACCTTGGCAACGGCCGGCTCGTCCCGGCCTGAGTGGGAGACGTCCCCAAGGCCGGTCAGTCCGGCGTCGGTGAGGAGTCGAATGATCGTCCAACCGCCCCGGTTGTTGACCTTGATGGGGAAAACTTCCACGCCGGTGATGCGTATCGCCCCACCGGAGGGGGCCGATTGCGACGCGGAGCACGCTGCTAGGCCGCCCGCGGCGACAGCAGGGAAGAAAGTTCGTCGTTGCATATCAGTACGTTAGCCCGACATTCTAGCTCCACTTCGACAATGGCGCCTTGGGTGCAGTGATGGTCAGCGCCCGCCTCAGTCCAATCCCTCCGTCGGCGTCACCGCCCACTGCTCGTTTTCATCCGCCCGCCTCGCCTGCAGCGCCCTAGATGTGTCTGGCAGGCGCGTGCCCTAAGTGTGTCTAGGAGTCCTCATCATGAGACTGAACTCGTTTCTATCGACCTTCCTCTTACTGTCCATCGGCGGCTCTCTCTCCGCCGGAGCGCTAAACCGCTCCCAACGTCTTCAAGTCCCCGTTTACTTTGAAAAAAACGTCGGACAAGTCGACCTGAAAGTCGCTTTTGTGGCCCACACGCCAACTGCTCGGGTCTTCCTGACCCGCCAAGGAGCCACCTTCCTCCCGCTCGGTGTGGATCGCCCGATTCCAACCCAACTTACCTTCAAGGGCTCGAGCGCCCCGCGCTCCATGCGCGGCCGCAAGCCTCGCAAGGCCGTCAGCCGCTATGTTTCACCCTCAGGTGAGTCCATCGCGCCGCACTATGCAGAGGTCCAAGCCGAGGGGATCTACCCCGGCATCGACGTGCTCTACCACGGCGACCCGCAGCGATTCGAGTACGACTTCATCGTGCGCCCCAAGGCGGATCCGAGTTTGATCCAGATGCGAATCACGGGCTCTAAGCAGGTTGAGCTTAGCGCCGCCGGCGAGCTGATTGCGGGAGGTTTACGATTCGAAAAGCCAGTGGCTTTTCAGCACGTCGACGGGGTCCGGAAGGTTGTGAGCGCCGAGTACGTCCTCTCATCCGATGGGCTGGTCAGCTTCCAGCTCGGAGACTACGACTCGAGTCTGCCTTTGATCATCGATCCGGTGGTTGAATACGCGACCTACCTTGGAGGAGCCGGGGCCGATGTCGCGGCCGACGTCGTAGTGAACAGCCGCGGCGAAGCTCACGTCGTCGGGATCAGCCGGTCGCTGAACTTCCCCGTATCGCCAGGCGCGGCCCAGCCAAACTTTCGCGGAGGCGGCTGCAGCAGCGGGATCGCTCCCGTGGCATGCTTCGATATCGTCGTGGCCAAGCTCAACGCATCGGGTACGGGCCTCGTCTACGCCACCTACTTCGGCGGCTCGGGTGACGACCGGCCGGCCGACGCCGACCTCGACTCGGACGGAAACCTCTACATCACTGGAACAACCGAGTCCGCCGATTGGCCGCTGACGATAGCTTCCGACGCCCCGGCCGGCCGCGATCCGCGGCGCGGCGACGCATTTCTATTGCGCCTCAACCCCGACGGCTCCGTTGGCTCATCGGCAGTGGCCGCGGGTAGCGAGGGCGAGAGCGGCCTCGGCGTCGCAGCTGTTGGGTTGGGCGCCGTCGTAGTGGGCCACACACGATCCTCCGACTTCCCCGTCAGCAGCGATGCGGGGCAGAGACGAAAGCTGGCGATTCGGACCGCATCGACGCCTTCATTGCGATCTTCTCGGCCGACGGCGCGCGCTTGCGTTCCACTTACCTGGGCGGAAGCCTCGACGACAGTGCAACGAGTGTCGATGCTTCCCCCGACGGCCGCCGTATCGTCGTCACCGGCTGGACGGCTTCGAGCGATTTTCCCGACCCGTCGGGCTCGCAAACGGGGCTGACCGCGGCCAAAGCCGACGCATTCATCGCTAACTTCACTAGCGAGCTTCGGCTTGCGAACGCGAGCCTTTACGGAGGATCGGAAGCCGACGCCGGCGTCGAGGTCGAGATCGGCCCGGGCGGACTGGCGACGATCATTGGCTCGACCCAATCCCGCGACCTCCCGACGACACCTCGTTCCGTACTGCCTATCTGGAAACGCTCCCAAGGTTTTCTCGCCCGCTTCGCTCCCGGCCAAACGCGGCTCGAGTACGCGACCTACGTCCTCGGCAGCGCTGACGACCTGGCCGTCGACCCCGCCGGCAACATGTACGTCGCTGGAAAGGTGAACTCGACCTCGCCGCTGTTCGGACGCCCGATCCAGCCGGGCTGCGACGGCAGCTTGCTCCGCAAGATCTCGCCCGACGGCCAGCGCATGACGTTCTCGGGGTTCGTCCCGGGGCTCGGCTCGATCGACTCCGCCTCATCGGACACGGTCTATAGCGCAGGAACCGACGTGACAGGATCGCTCACAACGACGGCCGGAGCGCCGCAAGCCAACCACGCCGGCCAAGCGGACGTGTACGTCACCAAGCTCAGCGTGCTTGAAGACGACCAAATCTCGATCACCTGCGTCGAGAATGCCGGCAGCTATTTCGCCGGCGAGCTCTCGCCTGGTCAGATCGTCTCCGTCTTTGGCTCGGGGCTCGGGCGTCATCTGCCCGCCGGCCTGATCGTTCGCGACGGCCTCGTCACCACCGAGATCGACCGTATTCGGGTCCTGTTCGACGGCACTCCGGGAGCGATGCTGTTCACCCACTGGAACCAGATCAACGTCGTCGCCCCGTATTCGATCGAAGGACGCGATACCGTCTCGATCCAAGTGGAAAAGGATGGCGTCCTCTCTGACCCATTCGAGGTTCCTGTTGCTGACGCTCACCCGGGCCTGTTCACGATTGACTCGACGGGCAGCGGGATCGGCGCAATCCTCAATGAGGACGGCACGCGGAACACCGGCCAGAACCCCGCGCCGGCCGGATCCCTGGTGACCTTGTTCGGCACCGGCGAGGGGGCCACCAGTCCCGCTGGAATTGACGGTCTGGTAGCGCCGATGACAGTGGACAGCCTTCCCCGGTCGGTTCAGGCTGTAGGCGTGCGCATCGCCGGCCGCGTCGCCGAGGTGACCTTCGCCGGCGGAGCGCCAGGGCTGGTTTCCGGCGTATTGCAGCTGAACGTACGCATCCCGCCCGGTACGCCTCCTGGCCCGGCGCTGGTGGTCGTAACAATCGGTGGACGGTCCAACCGTCAACCCGTCACCGTGATCGTGCAGTAGCCCGGCAAGCGGCCCCGCCGCGCAACCGGCGGGGCCTATGACGACCTAGATTGCCGCCCCGACACCGAGCCGCGGACGGAAAGTCCGCGCCTACTCAGGTCACTCGGCGTCAGTCGGCGCGGACTTTCCGTCCGCGGCTCGGTGTCGCGTCCTCCGGCTTTGTTGCTAGCGGACACCCGGGCGCTCTATCATCGGTCTATTGCTAAGCCCCCCGAGCGTTTCCGCCGCAGTCGGTGCTCCCCCCTGCCCGGCCGCGGGCCCTCGAATAGGCTACGCTCGAGCCAGTCCAGCTCCAGCGGCCCAAACCAGACCGCCCAGCCGTGCTCATGCTCTTCCAGGCCCACCGTCCCGCCCGCCAAGGTCTCGCTGAGAAACAACTGACGCCCCAGCAACCCAATGTCGCCCTTGCTCTGCACTCGCCGCGGCAGCATCCGATCCGGATACTCCAGCTCCGGCAAGCGCTCCGGATACGGCCTCCACGACGGCTGATACACGCTCGCCGGCGTTGCCATCGCTAGCGACTCGTGCGGACGCTCCTGGTTGTAGATCTGCCGAAAACGATCGAACGCCCGCTGTTGCGCTCGCAAGTTGCGCTCCGGCGGCGTCGCCGTCTCGGCCTTGAGCGTCCGATGCATGCGCTCATGAAGCCCGTTTTGCTCAGGGTGTCCGGGGTCGATTCGCTGCAGTTGAATCCCGAGCCGGATCCACCACACGCTGAGCCGCGAAAGCCCCGCCAAGCCCGTCGAGGCGAACGGCGGACCGTTATCGGAAAGGATCCTCGTGGGCAGGCCGTACTCCCGGAAAGTCGCTTCCATCAGCGGCCGCACGTGCGCCGTGTCGCTGCGCGCGACCCTTTGACAACGCAACAGATAGCGGCTCGCCGTATCGGAAATCGTCAGCGGATCGCAGCGTTTGCCGTCGCCGGTTTCGAACCAACCCTTGAAATCGATCGCCCAAACTTGGTTGGGCGCCTTGGAGCTGGTGAGCTTACTGGAAGGCGTGGCGTGGCGCCGGCGCTTACCGGGGTGGGTGAGTCCGTGGCGTTTCAGCAGCGCCCCGATAGTGGAGTGCGCCGGCCAATTGATGTCAGGGTTGGTGCGCTCGAGTCGCGCTTTGAGCTTGTCTTCGCCCCAAGTGGGATAGCGCGCCCGCAAGGCCAGGATCTCTCGCTCGATCTCGGCGGGAAAGGCTTGCGCTTGCCGTTTGGGCGCTTTGGATTGATCGGCCAATCCGGCGACGCCTTGTTGGGCGTAGCGATCGAGCCATTTGTAGCCGGTCTTGCGGCTGACGCCGAAGCGCCGACAGACGGCGGCCATGGCATCCTCCCGGGTTAGAACCTCTTGAACGAATCGCAATCTTTCGTCTTGCACACGGGTCTCCTTCCATCCCAAAACAAAAGTCCTCCTTTTGTTCTAGGATGCCAATGTTGGAGTGAACCCTAAAAATGAGACATTGAAATTTGGGACGAATTTCAGCGAATGGAAAGGAGTCCAGGATGGAAAGTCTCAAGCCGCGCAAGCCGCGGGAGTTCACGGTGGAGTTCAAGGAAGCCGCCGCCAGGCGGCTCCTAGCCGGCCAGAGCGGCACAGCGCTAAGCCGCGAGTTGGACGTCAAGCGCAGCCTGCTGTACCGCTGGCGGGACGCCTATCGCCAGGAAGGCGTCAACGGCTTGAGCCGGCGGCGAGGCCGGCCGAAACCCGGCCGCTCGGCGCCGCCCAAGATCCCTCGCGATCCGCGCGACGAACGCATCGCAGAGCTCGAACGACTGCTCGGCAAACAAGCCGCAGAGCTCGATTTTTTCGGACAAGCCTTTCGCGCCTTGAACCTCGCAGCCCCGACCAACGACGCCGGTGGCGCGAGCGGATCTACTCCATCGTCGAGCAGATCAGCGCCAAAGGCTCGCTCAGCGTCGAACACGCCTGCGAGCTCGGACGCGTGAATCGCGCCGGGTTCTATCGCCGGCTCGCCGTGTCGTCGCCCGCCGAGTGCGACATGGAATTGCGTGACCGCATGCAGCGGATTTCGCTCGAGAATCGTCGTTACGGCTACCGCCGCGTGACGGCCGAGCTGCGCCGCCAAGGCTTCCTCGTCAATCACAAAAAGGTCCTGCGGATGATGCGTAAGGACAACTTGCTGGCGGTACTCAAGCGGCGCTTCGTGCTAACAACGGATTCGAACCACTTCTTACCTGTTTATCCGAATCTAGCGGCGCACCTGAATGTGGACGGCGTCGATCAGTTGTGGCAATCCGATATCACCTACATTCGCTTGCGCGAGGCGTTCGTCTACCTCGCCGTGGTGTTGGACGCCTACTCGCGACGCGTGGTCGGCTGGCGGCTGGGGACGACGCTCAAAGCTGAGCTGGCTGTAGGGGCGTTGCGCGATGCGCTCGAGCTCAGACGCCCTGCCGCGGGGTGGATGCATCATTCCGACCAAGGCGTACAGTACGCTTCGAGCGCCTATGTCGAGTTGCTGGAGCAGCACGGCGCGATCATCTCGATGAGCCGCCGCGGCAACCCCTACGACAACGCGCGGGCGGAGAGTTTCATGAAGACGTTGAAGGCGGAGGAGGTTTGGTTGCAGCGTTATCGCACGCTTGACGAGGCGCGCGCATCGATCGGCGAGTTCATTGATGAGATCTACAACCAACGCCGGCTGCATTCGGCGTTGGGATATCGTCCGCCGGCGGAGTTTGAAGCGCTGGCGCGGCCGGCGGCAACAGCAGCGAGGAATCCGAAGTATGAGTTTTGAGAGGCATAGGCAAATCTATCAATCCGATGGGCCCTGGGCGGGCAGGGAGACATCGCCGGCGTTGGAGAAGCCGGGAGCGACCTTGGCGGCCGCCCCCGGCGCTCATCGTCTTGATGAGTTTGCGGCCGGGTATTCCTTGGCGGGTTGCTCTCCAGCAGAGCCCGCTTCCGCTTCCCCGGCTAGGACCAGCGTGCGACGATACAGCGAAGAAGGCAAGCGTTTTGCGGTGAATGGTAACCTGTCCCGATTTCGACTGTCTCACGCTTGGGGTTCACTCCAATGTGTTACCCATGTGATCGGGGAATTGTGTTACCTATCTGCCCGGGCTATACCCGTGACGACTCCGGGATGGACAGCGGGGCTGGGAATTCTTCTGAGTCTCGCCCTGTCGTACAGCGCGTCGGCCCAGCCTAGGGACCTCGGCCTGATCGAAGCGCTCGCCTCCACCCTCGAACGCCACCCCCTACTCAGCTTTCAAGAGCAGAACATTGAACTCTTCCAGGGCATACGTCAGGAAGCCACGGGCTCCTTCGACATGCTCCTCCAATGGTCGGCATCTCATAGTCGAACGAATCTGCCGCTGACTACGATTCAGCAACCCGACCAGGCCGTTTCGGGAATTGACATCGACAACAACGTCAGCGGCGTGTCGTCGGTCAGTGGAAACGCCACCAAGCTCTTTCGCAACGGCATCCAGGTCGGCCCTGTCGTCCAGTTAAACCGCGTTCGCGACAACTTGCTGCTCGGCCTGGGCATCAACCGCTCGAGCGTATTGTTCCAGATCAACCTACCGCTGCTGCGGAATCGAGGCCGCGACGTGGTGGCCGCCCAAGAGACCGCGGCGGGCGTCGGGGTCGAGGCGGAGTTACTCACGCTCAATCACCGCATCGCCGAGTTGGGCGCGGCGACCGCGATTGGCTACTGGACCCACCTAGGCGCGCACCACGACCTCGAAGTCCTACTTAGCTCTGAGCAGCGCGGACGGGTCTTCGTCCAAACCGTCGAAGATCTCATCAAAGGCGACCGGGTACCGGCGGCGGAGCGCGCCCAAGTCACGGCCAATCTGGCCGACCGCGTCGCCGCGCGAATCGCAGGGGAGCAAGAAGTCGTCCGCACCGGCCAGGACTTAGCTTTGGCGATGGGGCTTCCGGCCGAAGAGATGCCGTTGATCGTCGAGCTGAGCGACGACTTCCCCGCGCCTCCCGAAGCCGGCCCGACCGAGCTCGATCCCAGTCAGCTCAAGAACTTCATTCAGGCCTCTCTTGACAACCGCGCCGACCTGGCCGCCGCCTACCGCCGCGTGGAAGTGTCGGGGGTCTTACTCACCGCCACGAGAAACCAGACCAGGCCGCAGCTCGACGTCAATCTGTCGGCCGGGTGGGCCGGCCTGAGTGAAGGAGCAACCCCGTGGCGGGTTTTCCACAGCCCATTCAGTCGGGTGCAGGGAGCCGACGCGATAGCTAGCTTGACCTATTCGCAAAGCCCAGCGCGAAACGCCGCTACCGGCCGGCTCATTCAGGCCCAGGCCGGGATGCGTCAAAGCGACCTACTGGCTCTCGATCTCTCTCGCTCGATCGGGGCGGCCGTCGCCGTCGCGCTGTCAAACCTACGCACCAGCCAGCTGCGGCTCGACAGCGCCGACGAATCCGTCAACGCCTTCAGTTCCGCGCTGCAAGGCGAGCGGGACAAGCTCCGTCTCGGCGTCGGGTCGCTGGTCGACCTGCTGACCATCGAAGACCGGCTGACCGAATCACTGCGAAACCAAGTCTCCGCGCGTCTACAGTACGCCCTCGCGATCGCCCAGCTCCGCTTCGCCTCGGGCACGGTGGTCGCGCGCGATCAGACGGCCCAAAGCATTCGCGAAGAGATCTTCTTCCTCCCCCCTCAACAATCCGCCCCGTCGCCCGGGGGACAAAATGCGAACTAACATCTTCCGCAAAGTCGCTCTCGAGCGGCTCTCCTCACCCGAGCAGCTCGACCAGCTGCTACAAGTCACTTCCGCCCGGAGTTGGATCGCCCTGTTTGCCATTTTCGGTCTGTTGGGGCTCGCAATCGCCTGGGGCTACATGGGCAGCGTTGCGATGTCGGCAATGGGCCAGGGTGTGATCGTGCGCAGCGGAGGCGTCGAGAACGTAGTTTCCCTAGGGGCCGGGCGCCTCACCGATATGGAGCTCAAGGTCGGCGACCACGTCCAAGTCGGACAGATCATCGGCCACGTCGAGGTTCCCGAGCTCGATCAACAAATACGCTCCGCCAAGGAGGCGCTGGCGGAGCTCATTGCTGAAAGTCAGAGAATCGCACGGCAGAAGCAAAGTGGCGTGGAGTTGGCTCTCGAGGTGGTCCAGCATCGGCGCTCGAATCTGGCCCAGTCGATCCGCGACGCCGAACGTGAAATCGAGATCGTACGCGAGCGCATGGTTGCCGAGGCCGAGCTTCTCGAGAAGGGCCTGATCACACGCGAGCAGGCGCTCGAAACCGAGCAGCGCCTCGTCAACATCGAAGCGCGCATCGCCGATTCGGAAGCTCAAATCGAGCAACTCGACTCAGAAACATTTCTAACCCAAGCGGAACCCGTCAACATCGAGGCTGACTATCGCGCCCGTATTAACGAGGCTCGGCGACGTATTGCTTCCCTCGAGAAAGATCTCGAGCTTGCGTCTCGAATCGAAAGCGCTTTCTCTGGCGCGGTCATCGAAGTGCGCGTCGACCCCGGAATACTGGTTCAGCTCGGCTCTCCGATCGTCACGCTCGAGGTCGACGAGTCGCCGCTAGAAGCGCTGATCTACATCAACTCCAGCGAAGCCAAGGACGTCGAGGCGGGCATGGTTGTCGAGTTGTCTCCCTCAACCGTGAAACGCGAAGAGTTCGGGTTCATGCTCGCCGACGTGGTCCAAGTTGCTGAGTTTCCGGCCTCGCCCGCGGCCTTGATGCGGCACTTCGAGAACGAATCGTTGGTCAACTCGTTAAGTAGCTCGGGCCCGGTGACAGAGATCCGCGTCAGCATGCGCGAAAAGCCGTCAACGGTCAGCGGCTTCGAATGGTCTTCGCAAGACGGCCCGCCTGTCACCATCAGCAGCGGCACGCTATGCACCGCGCGCGTCGTGACAAGTGAGCAAGCCCCCATCACGCTGGTCTTCCCGATTCTGAAGGAGACCCTGGGGCTGACGTAGTGCGACACCGGGGGCGAATAGCGGGCGAGGCATGGCTAGCCGCACGCCGGTCCGAATTGGCGCGCGGATCTTCAAGCCCCGCCAGGGGCGGCATAGCCGTAGCCCACGGCGCAAGCCGTGGGAAAGCGGACCGCGAAGTCTCTTTTATCCATCCAAGCCTTTGTGAAGGCGCCTGCGGCGCCTTCACAAAGGCTTGGATGAGTTCTTGGGTGGGGCGCCAATCTCAATTCCCACAGCTTGCGCTGTGGGCTACGGTTATGCCGCCCCTTGCGGGGCTGAGCTTGAGGCATGCCAAACCCGCCACAAATCGTGCTCGATAAACTCCAGGCAGCGCTGAAAGCGATCCCCGCCCGCGTCAAACGCTGGATCGGCGGGCGGCGCCGGCGCACGCCCACTCTCATCCAGATGGAGGCCGTCGAGTGCGCCGCCGCCGCGCTGGGCATCGTGCTGGGCTACTACGGGCGCTTCGTCCCCCTTGAGGAGCTTCGCGTCGCTTGCGGCGTCTCTCGTGACGGCAGCAAGGCCAGCAACATCCTCAAAGCCGCCCGCCAGTTCGGCATGAAGGCCAAGGGCTACCGCAAGGAACCCGACGCCTTGCGCGAGATGAACCTGCCGCTAATCGCCTTCTGGAACTTCAACCATTTCCTCGTCGTCGAAGGCTTCCGCGGCGCCAGCGTGTACCTCAACGACCCCGCCGGCGGCCCACTCAAGGTGTCGGCCGAGGAGTTCGACCAGTCGTTCACCGGCGTCGTGCTGGTGATGCAGCCTGGCGAGGAGTTCACCAAGGGCGGGGTGAAGCGCGGCCTGCTGGGGGCGCTGGCCAAGCGTCTCCCCGGGAGCCGTCTCGCCCTGACGTACGTCGTCCTCGCGACTCTGGGGCTGGTCATCCCGGGGATCATGGTCCCGATCTTCTCGAAGATCTTCATCGACCGCTTCCTGCTCGGCGGTCAGGTCGACTGGCTGCGGCCCTTGCTCGTGTTCATGGCGGCGACGGCAATCATTCAGGCGGCGCTGACGTTCTTGCAACAGCGCTCGCTGCTACGGCTCGAAAGTAAGCTCGCGATCTCGAGCTCCGGCAAATTCTTCTGGCACATTCTGCGGCTCCCCATGGAGTTCTTTGGCCAGCGTTACGCCGGAGACATCGGTGACCGAGTCGGCATCAACGACAAGGTCGCGCAACTGCTAGCCGGCGAGCTGGCGACGAACTTTGTCAGCATCGTCATGATCGGCTTCTACGCCGCGCTGATGTTCCAGTACGACCCTGGCCTAACCATCATCAGCATCGGCATCGCCCTATTCAACGTCGTGGCCCTGAAGTTCGTGTCGCGTTCCCGCACCGACGAAAGCCGCAAATTGCTGCAGGAGTACGGCAAGTTGATGGGAACTTCGATGGGGGGCCTGCAAACCATCGAGACCCTCAAGTCGACCGGCGCCGAATCGGACTTCTTTGTCCGTTGGGCGGGCTATCAGGCCAAAGTCGTCAACGCCGAGCAGAAGCTGGCTGTGTCGTCCCAGGCCTTGGGAATCATCCCACCCTTCCTGCTGGCGCTCAATACGGCCCTCGTTCTGGGAATCGGCGGAAATCGCGTCATTGACGGCGTGCTCACCATGGGCATGCTGACAGCGTTCCAGGCGTTGACTTTCAGCTTTCTCGGGCCCGTGAATCGATTGGTCAACCTCGGCTCAAAGCTGCAGGAAGCCGAAGGCGACATGAATCGCCTGGACGACGTGATGCAATACCCCGTCGACCCTCTGGTCGATCGTGATGTCCCGGGCGACACACGCCGGCTCGAAGGCTACGTCGAAATCAAGGATCTAACGTTCGGTTACAGCCGCCTCGAGCCGCCGCTTGTTTCTGGCTTCAGCCTCAGCATCCGACCGGGACAGCGAGTGGCCCTAGTCGGCGGCTCCGGCAGCGGCAAGTCGACGATCTCGAAGATCGTGGCCGGCCTGTACGAACCCTGGGAAGGTCAGATCCTATTCGACGGCAAGACTCGCCAGGAGATCCCACGTGACGTGCTCAGTTCATCACTGGCCATGGTCGACCAAGACATCTTCATGTTCAGCGGCGCCATACGCGACAACCTCACCCTGTGGGATTCCAACGTTCCCGTCCAACACGTGATTCGCGCGGCAAAAGACGCCAGCATTCACGACGACATCTCCGATCGCCCCAACGGATACGACTACAAAGTCGAAGAAGGCGGACGAAACTTCAGCGGCGGCCAGCGCCAACGCTTGGAGATCGCCCGCGCCCTGGTCGGCAACCCCCGCATCCTTGTGCTCGACGAAGCGACCAGCGCACTCGACCCCCGGACCGAGAAGATCGTCGACGACAATTTGCGGCGCCGCGGCTGCACCTGTATCGTCGTGGCGCACCGGCTCAGCACCATCCGCGACTGTGACGAGATCATCGTGCTCGAGCGCGGACAAGTCGTCCAACGCGGAACCCACGATGAGATGGCGACTGTGGACGGGCCGTATCAGCGCCTGATCGCGTCGGCTTGATTTCAGTCGAGAACAGGCAAGCCTTCTTCAGCCGTAATCAGACGGGTCTTCATGGCCCGACCGAGCATAAGCCATTTCGCGGTGAATTCATTGGACGAATCGTTAGCGGCTTTGCGCTGCCGCTCGGGTTTCCAGCGAAGGCCAGCACTCGGCTCAGAGCCAGAGGCGCCGCTCCCGATCGGAGCTGAACAGAGACATGGAGGTGGCGATGGCGTTCGGCCGTCAGCTGCGCGGGTCGCAATACTCGCTACTTAACAGCCGGCTGTAGCCTATGTTTGCGGAACCCGCTCCCTCGCGGTCGCGGCTCTGACGCCTGCCGGTTAACGTTTAGCTAAGCTAGGCCGTGATGTCAGAGCCGCGACCGCGAGGGAGCGGGTTCCGGATTCGAACGAGCGCTGGGGCAAGCCTTCTTAGTCACACGCCGGCCGTCCTGAGCGCCGCGAGCACTCGCGCATCTCGGAATGGAACGCGCCGGATACGAACGCCTGTCGCATCGTAGATGGCGTTGGCGACCGCCGCGATCGTGGGTTTGCAGGCCGCCTCGCCGGCGCCATAGGGGGAGAGATCGGGCCGGTCCGGCTTAGGATCACCGTTCACCAGCACGATGTCGATCCTAGCCGGGGTGTCGGCATGGGTGAGGGTGGGATACGAGCCCCAATCCAGGCTCGTGACCATTTCGGTATTGAACTTGACCTCCTCGTGGAGCGCGCGGCTCAGCGAGTGGAGCATGGCTCCTTCGACGGTGCGGCGCAGCCCCTCGGGGTTGACGACCAGCCCGCAATCGTGCGCGCAAACGAGCCGCTTCACCCAAACGTGGCCGCTGCTACGATCGACCTCGACCTCGGCGATCTCAGCGGCAATGGTTTGGCTCCGGAAGGAGTACGCGATCCCTCTCCCGGTGAGGACGGATCCTGTGTCGAGCCGCTTGGGTGAAGGACGGGTCTCCCAACCATAAGCCTCCGCCGCCGCCTTGACCACGGCGATGGAGCGCGCCCGCTTGAACCCGTCGTCGTCATCGGTGTCGGCGGTGAGCAGCCTCAGGCGGAACTCGACCGGGTCGGCTTTCGCCTCGGCCGCTAGTTCGTCGATGAACGACTCGCTGGCGAACGTCACCTGTGGACCATCGGGATCTCGCAGGTTTCCTGTGCGAAGCGGCGATTCAGAAACAAGGGGCAGACTCACCACCTGGGTAGAGATGCGCCGGCTCGGGATGGCATACATATCGGAAGGGGTCGAGGCGCGCCCGCTGGACGGCGTCGATCGCCCCATCCCCGTGAGCTGAGCGATCAGCACCGTGTCCGGCTCGTTGTAACCGACGTGAGCGTAGTCGGCGGCCACAGCGTCGTATTCCCATGCGACGAGACGATTCTGGGCGTCCAACCCTCCGCGCATCTTGATTGCGTACGCCGGGCCTTTGGTATCCCAAGCCGTCTCCTCATCCCGCATCCACTGCATTCGAACGGGACGACCGACCTCTTTGGCCAGAAACGCCGCCTCGAAGCCCGCGTCATCGGCCGCCGTGCGGCCGTAGCCCTGAGGCCCCTCCATCCAGATGACGCGAACCTGATCCCGTGGGATCTGAAGAAACTCGGCAACGCCGTTCCTCAGACCGTACGCTTTCATGTCATTGGAATAAATCGTCATCTGCCCGTTCGACGGATCGGCCGTGGCATGGGCCGGACCGATGGCTACGTGGCCCTGGAATGGGACATCGTACTCGGCCTCGACTCGCTTTTCGGCGTTCGCCAGCGCCGCGTCAGGGTCGCCAACCACGTCTTGTTTGGGGCCCGAAGTGGGCGTGGCGCTACGCATGTAATGGAACAGGTCTTCTGAGTCGGGGAAGGACGGCATCGCCGGATTCTGCCATTCCGCCTTGAGCTGTCTTGCCGCGCTGATCGCCTGCTCTTCTCGCTCACAGACCACGGCGACATAGTTACCCTTACTCACAACTTTGACGAATCCGGGCATGTCGCGAACGGAAGACTCGTCGATGCTCCCCAGCTGCGCGCCCGCGACCGGCGGCTTCACATTGCGGGCGTGAACCATGCCCGGCAGCTTGACGTCGACGGCCCATTTCAACGAGCCGTCTACCTTCGGCGGAATGTCAAAGCGCGGCAGCGACTGCCCGACGATCTCGAGATCTTGTACCGCCTTCACCTTTGCCGCGCCGGTGGTGGCATTGATGTCGTCACCCGTCAATGTGGCGTTGAAGCGTTTCGAGCCGATCAGTTCTCCGTACGTAGCCTTTCTGGACGGCTCTGTCTTGACGCTTACCACACCCTCTCTAACGGCGAGCTGATCGACCGGCACGCCAAACTTCGCGGACGCCAGTTCCAATAGGACGCGCCGCGCCTCAGCCGCGACGCGACGCATGGGCCAGCCATCTCTCTGGATCGCGTCCGAACCGCCCGATCCGCCTTGATCGACGGTGATGTCGGTGCGGCCCATGATGACGCTGGTCTTGTCATACGCGATGTCGAGCTCATCGGACATGATCTGCCGGAAGGCGGTCCCTGTACCCTGGCCGCAATCCGTCTTCCCTACATAGAAGGTCGCGGTGTTGTCCTCATGAACGACGATCCACGAATCGAGTTGTCGAAAGTCGGGGTCGGGATAGGGGCCCGCGGAGGATTGCGCGCACGCCCCAGTGATGCCGGCGGCGCTGACGCTTACGACGAGCAGGCCCGCGCTCTCGAGGAAGTCCCTGCGGGATGTCCCCTTTCCCAGCGCTTCTTCGACCCGCTTCGGAATGCTTATAAAGGCCGTCATGCGACCACCCCCTTATCCGAAGCCGGCCGGGCGGCCGCGATCACCGGCGCCGCGCGCTTGATGGCGGCCTGAATGCGGTAATACGTCATGCAGCGGCACAGTGTCCCGGCCATTCCCTCACGGATCTGCGCATCCGTCGGATTGGGAATCTTGTCCAGCAGCACCTTGGCGGACATGATTTGCCCGTTCTGGCAGAAACCGCATTGCGGGACTTGCTCGTCGATCCAGGCCTGCTGCAGCGGGTGTAGCGTACCTCCGTTGGCGAGTCCTTCGAGAGTAGTGATCTCGTCGGTAACCGCCGAAGTCGGCATGATGCACGACCGCGTCGCCTCGCCGTTGACGATCACCGTGCATAAACCGCATTGGCCAAGTCCGCAACCAAACCTTGGACCCTTCAAGCCGAGATCATTGCGGAGGATGTAGAGCAGCGGAGTCGCAGGGTCGATATCCAACGTGTGCGCGCTGCCATTCACCTTCAATGTTATTTCGCTCATTCTCCATGCTCCTTGGGATTGGGCGGCCGAGCCGACCTGACAGCGAAGATCTTAACAGATGCCAAGCTAGGACCAATGCTCGTTACCTAAGAGCCACCCGTTGTTGAAGTTTGCGGAACCCGCTCCCTGCGGCCGCGGCAGCTCCTAGTTCGATGACCGCATGAATATTTTCCTTTCAGAACTGTTGAACACAACACGGACGAAGCGTGATAGGCCTGCTGGTGTCTCTCGGAGCACCCTGCGTCAGCGGGGTGTCTTCCCGCTACTCAAAAAAGAAGACACCCCGCTAACGCAGCGATTTTCGAGGCCCCAATAATTAGACGAGGTTCGAATCAGCGGAAGCGGAAGTCGAGCTGGAAGCCGTAGAGCCAGGGCATTCGCGGGTCGACGCCCTCGGCGGCAAGCTTGGCGGGCAGATTCTCATAGTGTCGACGCAAACGCTCGGCATGGGGCGGATTGTAAAAGGTGACCACAACCGTGTCGTCCCGCACTCTCACGTCGCCGTCGAGCCCCTGCAAGACACGCCGTCCAAACTGCCCAGCTTCCCAGTGCTCGAAGGGGTCGCCGAGGCGTTTGCGCAGTTGATCAACCGCCGCCTGGGCCACCAGCGCCAAGCTCATCTGCGCGTAAGGAACGTTGAGATTGGTCGTGCCGGCGCGCTTCCAGCCCAGCGCCTGATAGGCGTTGAAGAACTCTTCGATGCGCCAGCGCTGGGGGTAATCGCGGCAAAGCTGATCGAGCTCGTCGCTGTCACGAGTCGACAGAAACGCCGAGTACTGATAGGGCGGGCGCTCGCCGAGGCGTTGCACGATCTGCTGCAGGGGAGCGTCGGAATGGCGCAGGCGATAGGGCAAACGGCCGCTCGCCAGGCCCGGGCCAATGCGTGCGAAACGCAGCGTCGGGCAAGGCGGCGAGCTTCGCCTGCAAGGCCTGCGTGCGCGCCATCGGACACAGCAGATCAAAGCCCGGACGGTCGTAGACTGTTTGAAACAATTCGGCGCTGAAGTGCTCAGCATCGGCCAGCAGCAGCACCGCCTCCGAAGCCGGCGTCAGCATCTCGTCGAGCATCTCGAGCAAGTCGGGAGTGGCTTGCGCGACGCTGCGCGAGGAGCTGGCAAGGGTCATCGCAAGCGGCTGTTGGGTGTCGACTGTTTTTGGCAACTTCACTTGGCCCACTTCGGCGGTTTATTTTGGCCCCCCTGTAAACGGGTTTCTAAGTCATTGATTTCTGGTCACCTCCTTTCGTTTTTGGGGACGTGGTCCGGAGCGGAGCCCGAAGGGCGAAGCGCAGGACGATGTCCCCAAAAACGAGCGCCCTCCTTGCTACCGCCCTCGCTTCTTCTTCGCCAGCGTCCTACGAAAGCGGTAGGACTCCTCGCCCGTCTCGATGATGTGAGCGCGGTCGGTGATGCGATCCAACAGCGCCTTACATAGCCGTGTGTTCGGGATCACCTTCGTCCACTCCGAGAACGGCAGGTTGGTCGTTAGCATTAGCGCCGCCTTCTCCGCGCGATCAGCGATGACTTGGAACAGGAACTCCGCTCCCACCTCCGCGAGCGGCACGTAACCCACTTCGTCGATCGCAATCAGCTCGTAGCGGGACCAGCGTGCGAGCACTCGACTCAGCTGCATTTGCTGCTTGGCTTCGACGAGTTCGTTGACCAGCGCCGACGCCGTGGTGAAGCGCACCCGCCGTTTCTGCAGGCAGGCCGCCACGCACAGGCCCGTCATCAGGTGGGTCTTGCCCGTGCCGCAATCGCCGAGAAACAGGATCGGTTCCGAACTCTCGATGTAGCCGCCTTCGGCCAACTCGGTTAGCTGCGGGGCCGAGACCGCCTTCGTCTCGGAGAAGTCGAACTCCTCGAGCGTCTTCATGCGAGGCAGCCGCGCTTCGCGTAAGCGACGATCCACCGTACGTCGCTCGCGCTCTTCCAACTCCGCGCTTAGCAGCGCTTCGAGATAGCCGACCGGCGTTTGTCTCTCGCGTATGGCTTGTTTGGCCAACGTCTCGAATTGCGCGCCCACAGTCGGCAGCCGCAGCAGCTTGCACTGTTGTTGGATGGCCTGCGCCGCCAGGCTTTCGTTGGGGGCGCTGGATTTGCGGGCGCTCATTGCACCGCCTCCGCCGCCAGCAACTGATCGTAGTTCGTCAGCGTCGGCAAGGGCCGCTCAAAGCGTTCCAGCTCCGGCGCCACCAGCGGCGGCTGAGCTAGCCGTTCGAGGCACTGCGAGGTCAGCAAGTAACGCACCGCCGCCTGATCGCAGCAGCCGCACTCGAGCGCTTTCTCGATCGCCTCGCTCAGCTTGTCCCAACCGTGGCGTTTGCCCTCTTGCAACAGCTCGATCATCTGTTGCGTCCCCGCTTGCTTGTCATGGCGCTGGATCAACTTCGCCCATAACGTGTCGTAGCTCGCCGGCCAACGCCCGGCTTGGCGCCATTGTTCCAGCGGCGTCGAGCCCGCCAGCGCTCCCGGCTTGTGGGCCAATACGTCGAGGTAATGCTCCAAATTAAAGATCTTCTGCTGCCGAGAGTAGCTGCGCTCATGTCGCGCGATGCGACGACCTTCGTGCCAGACCTCGACCGACTCGGCGTAGATCTTCGCCTGCGCCCTGGTTCCCGGACGCAGCGGCGTCGAGTAGAAGTTCGTGCGCACCTTGACGCAGCCTGTCGCGTCAACCTTCGGGAAGCTCGACACTTCGATCTCAAAGCCTTCCGCCGCCAACCCCAACAGCCGCTCGCGTTCGATCAGCATTCCCTCGCCGACCGTTTGCGCCCGTCCGGCGACCGTGCGCGCTTCGTCTTCGCGGCAGCCTTCGAGCAGCTTGCTGTTGAGCTCGTCCAGCGTCTTGGCTTCAGGCAGCGGCACCGGGGTGGTTGCGGCGGTAACGTCTCACCTCGCCTTCCACGCCCCCTTTCTCGTTGCCTTTCCCCGGCGTGCAGAACTCGGAGGCGAAGCGCCAATGCGAACGAAAAGCCACGAAGCGCGCCGTCTCCTCGCGTCGCGCGCCGCGCAGAATCCGCTTCACCGCCGAAGAGAGATTATCGTACCTCAATGTCCGAAACACCCCGCCAAAGTAGGCCAAGGCCAGCTCGTGCGCTTCCAGAAACGCCTGCTGCGTCGCGCGCCGATAGGCGCGATGAAAGGCCGCGCCGCTCGCCATCGAGCGCATCGTGAACACTTGCAGCTTCACGCGCTCGCCGTCCATCTCGGCCCACGACTCGTACCAGTCCACCTGCGCTTCTTGGCCCCAGTCGTAGCTTTGCGGCACGAACGTCTCGCGCTTCTCCAATCCCAACTCGCGCTTGCGCTCTTGAACGTACTGCCGCACCGTGCGCTCGGCCACTTCGCAACTGGTTTCCTCCCGTATCCGGTTCCAGATACGGTGCGCCGTGTGACGCTGCTTACGCGGCGCCTTGCGGTCCTCTTTGAGAATGCGGTCGATGAACCCCACCGCCGGCGCCAGCTTGGCGCGCCGTCGCGCCGGCTTCTTGCGCGGCGGCGGCAGCGCGCTGGCTACCGCCTCGCGCACCATCCGCCGGTGCACGCCCAGCTTGCGCGCCACCCCCTTGATCGTCCCCACGCCGAATTCGTACTCGCGTCGAATCTCTTCGAATAGTTCCACTTTGCTCCTCCAGTCCAATTCGTTCCTCCGTTGCGGGCGATTCCCGCAAACAGAGTATCCGTTGATTGTTCTAGGGGGGCCAAATCAGGGCGCCGAAAGGGGCCAATTCAGAATGCCAAACTCAGTCGACGTCGAAGCCGAAAAATGTCTGCAAAGCCTTGACGGGAATTTGCCCGGGGCTCAGCACGCGGCGGCGCATCTGGCGCTGGGAATAGCTGCGCAGGCGGTGCGGATCCAGCGCCACCAGGCGGGGATCGAAGTGTCCGGCTGCGCGGCGCAAGCGTCCCAACTCGATCTGCATCTGGCGGCTGTGTTGGACCGTCAGCGGCTCGAGCAGCTTGTGGACGGCCTGATCGCTCGCCACAAAAGGCAGTCCGTTGGCCAGCTCAAAACCCTTCTGGGAAAGCGACCGGCTGCGCCTGACGCCGCTGACTCCGAGGGCGGCTTCGTGGACCATTTGCAGCGCCAGGCGAGGTTCGACGCGCGCCGACTCGCGGCGCTGAAGCCGCACAACAGGTCCCACGTGCCGAGCCGAAGATGCTCGGCCAACAGCAGCCAGACGCCGACCATCGTGCCCGAGACCTTCTGCGCCAGCAGCTCACGCACGCCGCGCTCGACGCTGAGCGGGTCGGCTGGCTCGCTGCGTCGGACCAACGCCGTGCGCTGCGTGCCGACTTGCTGCGGCTCAGCCAGCGGCCGGAAGGCGTGGAGTTTTTTTTTGTAGGCCGAACTCGGCAACGACGCGTTCGACGCTGCGTTTGGAGATCTTCCAGCCCGCCTGAGTCAGCTTTTGGGAGATCACGGCGGCCGACGCGTCAGGATCGAGAAAGCGTTGACGAACGACCAGCTGGACCAACTGCGGGGTGCGGCGATAGTTGGTCTTGGGGCCGCGCTTGGCGCTCTCGAGAGCAGCGCCGCCGCCTTGACGATAAGCCTTGAGCAGCTGGTAGTAGCGTTGCTTGGAGTAGCCGTACTTGCGGGCCGCGGCGGTGGCGCCGAGACCGTTGCAATGGCCTTCGAGCAGCATGGCAAGCTTGCGTGTGACTTGATCATCAGCGGCCACGGGCAGCTCGCCGGCCGGTCCGGAAAGGACCTCGCGGTGGGGATCGAACTCGATCATAGGGGGAACCTCCTGAAGACGACGGTAGCAAGAAGCGGGGCCGAAGGGCAAATAAACTATGGCGGTACCGAGTCGAGGAAAGAACAGACGGCCAAGCGGTGCAATTCCAGTGAAGAGCGATTGGGCTGGCATACTAGCGTCAACCGGGCGTGTCAGGCGGAAGGTCTCGGCGACCATTAAGCGCCATAGTTTATTTACCTACAAACCGCCCCGGCCAAAGCTTTTCCCAGCCAAACTCGGCCCTCGACCCCCGCCTCTGTAAAATCAAATCAGCCCGGGAAATCGCTGCTAACGCAGGGTGCTCCGAAAAGAGCAGGCGCCTCAAGCCGGAATGCAAATTGATCATGTCGGCAATGGTTCGCTCCCGAGCGACCAGCCCCACGTCAGGAACATCGGCGGCTTGGCGCGCGTTGTACTCGAATCCGAAGCGTTGCTGATAGCGCCCCGTCATCAAGCCGGCTCGCGCCGGAGAGCAAACGGGAGTCGTTGCGTAGCCCTGCGTGAAGACCACGCCTTGCTTGCCGATTTGATCGATGTTGGGCGTGGCGATGCGACCTTGGGTGTAGGTCGAGACATCGGCGTAGCCGAGATCGTCGGCGAGAATCAGCACGATGTTAGGAGGCCGCGACTCCTCAATATTCGCTGTGTCGCCGGACGGATCGCTCGCGCCGCAAGCGGCAAGGGTCAAGCTTCCAAGCAACACGGCTGCGGCAGTCTCCAGAGCCCGTTTCGACATATTGATCCCTCCAACCAAAGATGAGTGATGTTCCCGCCGTAAAAGGAAGTCTCACGACCGACTACACCGACCAGCCCTCAGGATCGGCCGCCTGGGCGCGTTCGACATAGTGCGGGGCGACGATCAAGGGGCACGCTGCGGCGCCCTTGATCGCCTGGCGGCGGGAGATCTCGCTACTCCGTCACTGTGGGGCTCTCGCATCCCCGACTCCCTGCCGGTTTATCCCGGCGCTTTCAGGCTGTCCCCCCGATCCCCCGGGCCGAGATCCGTCTGGCCGACGATATTTCCGTTGTTGTTCGAGTCGGCGAGTGTGGTCGAATGACCACATTTCATGGATGTGTCGGCATTGATTCCAAAGCGCTTACGAATTAGCTGACTGGAGTGAACCCCAAGCGTGAGACAGTCGAAATCGGGACAGGTTACGATTCACCGCAAAACGCTTGCCTTCTTCGCTGTATCGTCGCACGCTGGTCCTAGCCGGGGAAGCGGAAGCGGGCTCTGCTGGAGAGCAACCCGCCAAGGAATACCCGGCCGCAAACTCATCAAGACGATGAGCGCCGGGGGCGGCCGCCAAGGTCGCTCCCGGCTTCTCCAACGCCGGCGATGTCTCCCTGCCCGCCCAGGGCCCATCGGATTGATAGATTTGCCTATGCCTCTCAAAACTCATACTTCGGATTCCTCGCTGCTGTTGCCGCCGGCCGCGCCAGCGCTTCAAACTCCGCCGGCGGACGATATCCCAACGCCGAATGCAGCCGGCGTTGGTTGTAGATCTCATCAATGAACTCGCCGATCGATGCGCGCGCCTCGTCAAGCGTGCGATAACGCTGCAACCAAACCTCCTCCGCCTTCAACGTCTTCATGAAACTCTCCGCCCGCGCGTTGTCGTAGGGGTTGCCGCGGCGGCTCATCGAGATGATCGCGCCGTGCTGCTCCAGCAGCTCGACATAGGCGCTCGAAGCGTACTGTACGCCTTGGTCGGAATGATGCATCCACCCCGCGGCAGGGCGTCTGAGCTCGAGCGCATCGCGCAACGCCCCTACAGCCAGCTCAGCTTTGAGCGTCGTCCCCAGCCGCCAGCCGACCACGCGTCGCGAGTAGGCGTCCAACACCACGGCGAGGTAGACGAACGCCTCGCGCAAGCGAATGTAGGTGATATCGGATTGCCACAACTGATCGACGCCGTCCACATTCAGGTGCGCCGCTAGATTCGGATAAACAGGTAAGAAGTGGTTCGAATCCGTTGTTAGCACGAAGCGCCGCTTGAGTACCGCCAGCAAGTTGTCCTTACGCATCATCCGCAGGACCTTTTTGTGATTGACGAGGAAGCCTTGGCGGCGCAGCTCGGCCGTCACGCGGCGGTAGCCGTAACGACGATTCTCGAGCGAAATCCGCTGCATGCGGTCACGCAATTCCATGTCGCACTCGGCGGGCGACGACACGGCGAGCCGGCGATAGAACCCGGCGCGATTCACGCGTCCGAGCTCGCAGGCGTGTTCGACGCTGAGCGAGCCTTTGGCGCTGATCTGCTCGACGATGGAGTAGATCCGCTCGCGCCACCGGCGTCGTTGGTCGGGGCTGCGAGGTTCAAGGCGCGAAAGGCTTGTCCGAAAAAATCGAGCTCTGCGGCTTGTTTGCCGAGCAGTCGTTCGAGCTCTGCGATGCGTTCGTCGCGCGGATCGCGAGGGATCTTGGGCGGCGCCGAGCGGCCGGGTTTCGGCCGGCCTCGCCGCCGGCTCAAGCCGTTGACGCCTTCCTGGCGATAGGCGTCCCGCCAGCGGTACAGCAGGCTGCGCTTGACGTCCAACTCGCGGCTTAGCGCTGTGCCGCTCTGGCCGGCTAGGAGCCGCCTGGCGGCGGCTTCCTTGAACTCCACCGTGAACTCCCGCGGCTTGCGCGGCTTGAGACTTTCCATCCTGGACTCCTTTCCATTCGCTGAAATTCGTCCCGAATTTCAATGTCTCATTTTTAGGGTTCACTCCAAAGAGCCCCCGGCGGAGTCTTCTTCTGAAAGTTCCCGTCGACTCCGACCGCGAACTTCGTGCCGATCGCGAGCGTCAGATCGGCCTCGGCGATAGACTCGTAGACGCCCGGCGCCCCGGCCTGAGTGTTGTAATAGTTACCGACGCAGAGAGGGTGATCTTCAGGGATGACGCCGCGGCCGTCGACTGTGGTGATCACGGGGCACTGGAGTTGCTCGGCGAGCGCGCGCAGGGCGTCCGATGCGTTCGCCGCGATGACGCCCCCGCCGGCAATGATGACGCGGCGGCGGCTTTCGCGGAGGCGTTCGAGCGCTTGTTCGAGCAAGGCTTGGTTTGGCGGAAACGGCTTTTGGCGAGGTTCGACGAATTCGAAGGGCGACGCTTCGGCGTATTGGATATCAATAGGAATCTCGAGCGCCCCGGGTTGGGCGCGCCCGGTGAAGATGTCATCCACGACTGCGTTGAAAGCCGGCCCAAGCTGATCGATGTGCCGAGGACTCTCTACTCGCCGGCAAACCGACTCAAGCATGGGGACCTGATTTTCAGCCTCGTGGACGTACGACAGTCCCTTGCCGTAGAACGCCGTCTCGGCCTGGCTGGTGATGACCATGACCTTTGAAGAGCCAACCCCGGCTTCGTAGAGCCCCGTGACCGTGTTCGACGTCCCCGGACCCGTCGAGGCCATCACCACGCCCAGTCCGCCCGTGGCGCGGGCATATCCATCGGCGGCGTGCGTACCGGCTTGCTCGTGCCGGACGTCAATGATCTTGGTCTTCCCGAGGCGATTGATCGCGTCGAACATCGTCATGTTATGGATGCTGACGATGCCGAAGACATGCTTGACGCCGAGCGAGGCTAGACCTTCGGCGATAAGGTCGGATCCGGTATAGCTCATGTTTGTGAGATTGTACCGGGATTGGCGGCGACTGCCAAGATGCTAATTGGGACACGTCTGTATGGAGTGAACCCTAAAAATGAGACATTGAAATTTGGGACGAATTTCAGCGAATGGAAAGGAGTCCAGGATGGAAAGTCTCGAGCCGCGCAAGCCGCGGGAGTTCACGGTGGAGTTCAAGGAAGCCGCCGCCAGGCGGCTCCTAGCCGGCCAGAGCGGCACAGCGCTAAGCCGCGAGTTGGACGTCAAGCGCAGCCTGCTGTACCGCTGGCGGGACGCCTATCGCCAGGAAGGCGTCAACGGCTTGAGCCGGCGGCGAGGCCGGCCGAAACCCGGCCGCTCGGCGCCGCCCAAGATCCCTCGCGATCCGCGCGACGAACGCATCGCAGAGCTCGAACGACTGCTCGGCAAACAAGCCGCAGAGCTCGATTTTTTCGGACAAGCCTTTCGCGCCTTGAACCTCGCAGCCCCGACCAACGACGCCGGTGGCGCGAGCGGATCTACTCCATCGTCGAGCAGATCAGCGCCAAAGGCTCGCTCAGCGTCGAACACGCCTGCGAGCTCGGACGCGTGAATCGCGCCGGGTTCTATCGCCGGCTCGCCGTGTCGTCGCCCGCCGAGTGCGACATGGAATTGCGTGACCGCATGCAGCGGATTTCGCTCGAGAATCGTCGTTACGGCTACCGCCGCGTGACGGCCGAGCTGCGCCGCCAAGGCTTCCTCGTCAATCACAAAAAGGTCCTGCGGATGATGCGTAAGGACAACTTGCTGGCGGTACTCAAGCGGCGCTTCGTGCTAACAACGGATTCGAACCACTTCTTACCTGTTTATCCGAATCTAGCGGCGCACCTGAATGTGGACGGCGTCGATCAGTTGTGGCAATCCGATATCACCTACATTCGCTTGCGCGAGGCGTTCGTCTACCTCGCCGTGGTGTTGGACGCCTACTCGCGACGCGTGGTCGGCTGGCGGCTGGGGACGACGCTCAAAGCTGAGCTGGCTGTAGGGGCGTTGCGCGATGCGCTCGAGCTCAGACGCCCTGCCGCGGGGTGGATGCATCATTCCGACCAAGGCGTACAGTACGCTTCGAGCGCCTATGTCGAGCTGCTGGAGCAGCACGGCGCGATCATCTCGATGAGCCGCCGCGGCAACCCCTACGACAACGCGCGGGCGGAGAGTTTCATGAAGACGTTGAAGGCGGAGGAGGTTTGGTTGCAGCGTTATCGCACGCTTGACGAGGCGCGCGCATCGATCGGCGAGTTCATTGATGAGATCTACAACCAACGCCGGCTGCATTCGGCGTTGGGATATCGTCCGCCGGCGGAGTTTGAAGCGCTGGCGCGGCCGGCGGCAACAGCAGCGAGGAATCCGAAGTATGAGTTTTGAGAGGCATAGGCAAATCTATCAATCCGATGGGCCCTGGGCGGGCAGGGAGACATCGCCGGCGTTGGAGAAGCCGGGAGCGACCTTGGCGGCCGCCCCCGGCGCTCATCGTCTTGATGAGTTTGCGGCCGGGTATTCCTTGGCGGGTTGCTCTCCAGCAGAGCCCGCTTCCGCTTCCCCGGCTAGGACCAGCGTGCGACGATACAGCGAAGAAGGCAAGCGTTTTGCGGTGAATCGTAACCTGTCCCGATTTCGACTGTCTCACGCTTGGGGTTCACTCCAGTAGCACGCTGCGCCCGCGCCCCGCTTCACCGCTTCAACGTCCGCCGCAGAAAACCATCAACGTCGTCGAGCATCGGCTCAAACCAGGGATGTGCCGTACGCCACGTCAACGGCTCACCCAAATCGGACTCGACCAGGCAAGTTCATCGTCGATGAACTCGAACTCCGCCTCTTGGCCGCCCGGTTCGGCCTTGTAGATGTACTCGCCGTCCCGAATGAGATGGATGGCGGCGATACTGTCGGTCCCCCGCGCCGCAACCCGGAACGGTTCGTCGCCGCCAGCCTCGCACTGCTCCCCCATAAAGCAATCCCCAAGCGCGAGCTCGAGCACGATATTGTCGGTCGCGCCGTAGGTCCGCCGAGCCTTGATCGCATCCCAGACGTCCTGCCGCGCCGTGCTCGGCGAGTACGCCATCGCGTAGGAAATGTGCGTCGACATGTGGTCCGAGCTCGCGATCACCCCGATCTTATAGCCCTTCTTCCAGGCGTTCCATACCTGCCCCGCCGACTGCCAGCCGCCCGCTTGCCCGCCCTCGGGCCCCTTCCAGCGCGGCGTGCCCTCGTGTTCGTTGTTGATGCGGTCGCCCTGGTAGATCTCCACAACCGCGTCGACCTCCTCGTCAAAGGCGTGCCAGTCGGCGCCCATGCCGCTCGAGCCCGACGTGTGCGGAATCGCCAGCCCGCCCGACGCCTTCACCTGCTCATGCAGTAAATGCGTGTCGTTGCGAACCGTGCCCCCAAAGCTGTTCGAGTTGAACGTCAACAGCTCCTCGTCGGGCGTGTCGGGCAACATGAACTTGGGATTCAGCGACTGGAAGAACGGCACGATCGGGTAGTTGCGGTGGGTGTAGATCATGTTGCGATGACCGTGCGGATTCCCCCGGGATGCCAAGTGTAGTCAGCCAGATAATCCCGCCGCCCCTCCTGCCCGAGACATGCCCCTGCAAGCATCGCCAAAACCACGACCCGCGCCGTAGGGGCGTAGCGCGCTACGCCCGCGTCTCCCGTTCGACTCACCGATACTCCTCCAAATGGTGCGGACACAGCCACAAGATGTGCCCCTCAGGCGTCACCTTCCGGGTCAGCCCCCCCAGTCGCTCTTATCATGCTCCTCGAGAAACACCCGCAAGCTCCGCAACGCCGGACCATGCTCATGCCGCGGCTTCTTCTCGTGCTCCCCAACCGGGGGCTCCGCCCCAAGATCCCACTCCGGCAGCTCCTTCGCTAGCGCCCTCGTAAAATTCAGCCGCTCCTTGAACGTCTCTTCCAGCGGCCCCATCAGCGCCGCACCCGACGGCGCCAGCGCGGCCGCGAAGCGAAAATACTTCATCAGCGCCCCCAGATACGGCCCGGCCCGCCGCAGCCAAGGCGCGGGATCCGTGATCGGGTACCGCCCCCCATCTTCAGTCGCATGCCATTTCCCCGGCACCTGGCAATAAAGCTGCAAGCACATCTTCCGCCCGAGGATCTTGTTCCGAAGCTCGGTCCCGAGCGACGGCGCCGACTCCGCGAACAACGTCCGAATCGCCGCCGCCTCCGGATCCGGCTCTAACAGGAACACGTTCGGAACGGCTTCCTCGTCGATCGCTTGAATCACCTTGTAGAGCTTGAGAAACTCGCGCTGCGAGAGCTCACGTAGACCATCCAACTCTGCCCTGAGGGCGGCCTTGAGATCCGCCGTTTGCTCGCTGAACAGCTCCTCCATCCGCGCAATCACCGCGCTGTCAGTCGAGATGTGAAGCCCAAAAACGTGCGCCATCACCCCGACGTCCGCAATCTCCTTCGGGCACTCGATGTTGAGCTTGGGAGTCGCCAACGACAGCCGCTTTTCCAGGTCGGCCAGTTCAAATTCATATCTATCCGGACACCCATCGCCCCCCGCCCCCAAGCACGGCACTTTACGCTCAATCCGCTCGACCAGCCCCGGGAAGCGGTCCAGCGTCAGATCCAGCCCATTCCGAAGCTTGCCGAAGAAGGCGTGTGGCGCCGGCCCCCGCACCGCCAGAGTCAAGCATTCATCTTTCGGGTTGGCCTGCAACAGCGCCCAGTGCTGCGGCTTGTCACGATCGTCTTTCAGCAGCGCCCCCAGCCGCCAATGCGTATACGTGGTGAAGCGATGCGAACGCGCAATAAACCAAGTCGGAATCCCCGCCGGCATCGTCGCGT
Source organism: Bryobacterales bacterium (assembly GCA_965247515.1). Lineage (GTDB taxonomy): Bacteria > Acidobacteriota > Terriglobia > Bryobacterales > UBA6623. The sequence goes on from OZ252029.1 coordinate 7,624,772, forward strand.
TCAAGTAGTACTTCATCACGATCTCTTTGCCCGTCTTGGCCGCCTCCCATTTTGCGTTGTAGTCCGCCTCGTCAAGGCTCAGCCGCTCGACGACGATGCTGATGTCTTCGCGCTCGAGCGTCCGGTAAGAAAGATCGAACTGCTCCATCAACTTCAAGAAATGGTCCTGGATGGCGCCGTCCAGATCGCTCCAGATCGCCTTCATATGCTCGCTTGTGAAGACTCCATAGCGGCCCAGAATCTCCGGTGCGCTCAGTCGACCCTTGATCGCTGCTCGCTCAACCTTCGTGGTGTCGAGGTCTTGCACCTCCTCGCTTTCGAACACCCTGCTCATGTAAGACGTCACCCACTTCGGATCGAGAATCACCCAGTCGCTAAGCTCATGTTTCTTTCTGAAGTAAAGGATGTCGCCCAGCTCATGCAGCGAGTCGGCGAGTTGCTCGGCGTCGCGCCCCTCAACGCCACGCTTGCCGAAGGCCTCTGCCAGCTCGCTCGGCAAGATCCACTGCCTCCCGAGCGAGCCGAGATCATCGGCCGCCTGGGTCCAGCTCTTCGGCCATTCGCGCCCCATGAGTGGCAGCCCGGCGGCGGCGCCGGCGATGGCCGCTCGCAACTGCTCGAGCGGCGCGCCACGCTCACGGTTGCTGACGCCGAAACGCCCTACGATCCGGGGGTAGTCCCGCTGTAGTTCGGCAAACGGCAGGTCGGGCGAGCGCTGGTCCACGTGGGTGGCCACGATCAGAATCGGCGACTCCGGCGCCAGGTTCGTGATCGTGTCGAGCCAATACGGTATGCGTCCTTGGCTGTACCCTTGGCGCGCGTCCCACACCAACAGGAACAGCGAGCGATCGCTCAAGAAGAACTGGTGCGTGGCGTGGTAAATGTCCTGACCGGCAAAGTCCCAGGCATTCAGGGCCATCGTGATCCGGCCGCCCCTGGCGTCGGTCTCGGCGGGATGCTCGACGGGCAGCTCGCGCACATCGATCCCTCGAGTGGTTTCTTCCTTGAAATCGAAGCTCTCGCCGAGCAACGACCGCAGCACCGACGTCTTACCCACGCCGCCTTGCCCGACCAACAGCATTTTTGAGGTCCACAGCCGCTCGCCTTCCTTCGCTAGGCGCTGAAGGTAGGCGAGAATTTCGCTGTCTGTCTTGCCGACGCCGGGCGGCAAGCGACTCAGGGGGTTCGTGTCAATCCCTAGGGATTTCAGCTTGCCCAATCGCCCAATTGAGGTGGGTAAGCTCTCGATCTTATTGCCGTCCGCGAAGAGCGACTGCAGGTTGGACATCCGGCCCAGCCACTCCGGCAGCTCCCCGAGTTGGTTGTAGCTGACATCGAGCGACTGCAGGTTGGACAGCCGGCCCAGCCCGTCCGGCAGTTCCCCGAGTTGGTTGCCCCAGACCGCGAGCGACCGGAGGTCGTTCATCCGGCCCAGCCACTCCGGCAGCTCCCCGAGTTTGTTGGAGCCGACGTCGAGCGACTGCAGGTTGGTCAGCTCGCTGATCCCCTCTGGGAGGGAATCGAGACCCTCCCCGAACAGGACAAGCTCGGCCGCATTCGTCTCCTTCGCTCGGCGGATTCTATCGAGAACGTCTTGGCTCGCCATGGGCGGTCTTCGGGGCGATTATAGCCATCACGCCAAATTCGGGCGCCGGCGGGTGCTCGCCAACTCTGAGATGGCCCGCCGAGCGAAGCGCCGAAGGCGCGCCCGAACTAACAGCCTGGGCCAATCAGTCGCAGGAACCGAAATCGCTCCCTCCTGAAGTTGAAGCCCTGCAGGGGCGGACCGAGTGTACGGCAAATTTGTGACGTTGAGCTGGGCTCCGCGGTATGGCAAAGGGGCGCTCAGGGCAAGTCTCTTGTTTTCAGGCTGTCGGGAGGGTGCAACGCTGTCGACCATACCCTGACGGGTATGGCACGTGGAGAACGTCTGCCGTCAACCACGTGCCCCAACCGTAAGTAGCTCTGTAAACGATTCCTGCACAGATCCGGCAGGAATTCCGAGCACCCTGCGTGAGCGGGGTGTCTTCCAACAACCCTGGCGACGGACACAACTGTCAGCGGAAGACACCCCGCTCACGCTCACGCAGGGTGCTCGGAAAAAGCGCCGAACCTTTGACCTTTTGGTTCCGGCTCGGCCGGGTTAGGTTGAGATCTGCCGAGGCCCGACAAAGGGGCCCTCAGATCAGCTTGGGGCCATTCGAGCTACGCCGCCCCATCACATTTGTGTCGCGCACCCGGGCGGGGGGTGCGCGACAAATTTGTGACTGCCGGCGGCGCTTGGCCGAACAATCATAGCCCCGGGATTCATCCCGGGGTAAAAGCAGGTATAGCCCAGGGCAGATAGGTAACACAATTCCCCGATCACATGGGTAACACATTGGCATCCTAGAACAAAAGGAGGACTTTTGTTTTGGGATGGAAGGAGACCCGTGTGCAAGACGAAAGATTGCGATTCGTTCAAGAGGTTCTAACCCGGGAGGATGCCATGGCCGCCGTCTGTCGGCGCTTCGGCGTCAGCCGCAAGACCGGCTACAAATGGCTCGATCGCTACGCCCAACAAGGCGTCGCCGGATTGGCCGATCAATCCAAAGCGCCCAAACGGCAAGCGCAAGCCTTTCCCGCCGAGATCGAGCGAGAGATCCTGGCCTTGCGGGCGCGCTATCCCACTTGGGGCGAAGACAAGCTCAAAGCGCGACTCGAGCGCACCAACCCTGACATCAATTGGCCGGCGCACTCCACCATCGGGGCGCTGCTGAAACGCCACGGACTCACCCACCCCGGTAAGCGCCGGCGCCACGCCACGCCTTCCAGTAAGCTCACCAGCGCCAAGGCGCCCAACCAAGTTTGGGCGATCGATTTCAAGGGTTGGTTCGACACCGGCGACGGCAAACGCTGCGACCCGCTGACGATTTCCGATACGGCGAGCCGCTATCTGTTGCGTTGTCAAAGGGTCGCGCGCAGCGACACGGCGCACGTGCGGCCGCTGATGGAAGCGACTTTCCGGGAGTACGGCCTGCCCACGAGGATCCTTTCCGATAACGGTCCGCCGTTCGCCTCGACGGGCTTGGCGGGGCTTTCGCGGCTCAGCGTGTGGTGGATCCGGCTCGGGATTCAACTGCAGCGAATCGACCCCGGACACCCTGAGCAAAACGGGCGTCATGAGCGCATGCATCGGACGCTCAAGGCCGAGACGGCGACGCCGCCGGAGCGCAACTTGCGAGCGCAACAGCGGGCCTTCGATCGTTTTCGGCAGATCTACAACCAGGAGCGTCCGCACGAGTCGCTAGCGATGGCAACGCCGGCGAGCGTGTATCAGCCGTCGTGGAGGCCGTATCCGGAGCGCTTGCCGGAGCTGGAGTATCCGGATCGGATGCTGCCGCGGCGAGTGCAGAGCAAGGGCGACATTGGGTTGCTGGGGCGTCAGTTGTTTCTCAGCGAGACCTTGGCGGGCGAGACGGTGGGCCTGGAAGAGCATGAGCACGGCTGGGCGGTCTGGTTTGGGCCGCTGGAGCTGGACTGGCTCGAGCGTAGCCTATTCGAGGGCCCGCGGCCGGGCAGGGGGGAGCACCGACTGCGGCGGAAACGCTCGGGGGGCGCCTCCTCCGCTCGCCCTACGGGCTCGCTCCCCCGGCGCCCCCCGAGCGTTTCCGGGAAGGATTTCGTGCAAAGAACCTTCTCTTGGTTCAACCCTTAAACTGTTACCTATGTGGTTGGGGAAAAGTGTTACCTAGGTGCTGGGCTGTTCAACCAGCCGGTGCGCGACCCAGACCCCATTTCGGGTGCGATTCCGCGCCTGGGCGCGGAATCGCACCCGAATGTCGGAAGAAGGGCGCCTAGCGGGTCGTTTTCCCCGGGATGAATCCCGGGGCTATGATTGTTTCGGATGGCCTGCGCCCGCGCCCGACGTAGGTGTACGCTCGGACAAGCGTTTAACCATTGCAGTTACGCCTTTCGCTCACATTTATGTCGCACACCCTTTTGCCCCTTCCCCTCTTTTCCAGCCTCTCCTTGACTCACCGCTGTATAATCAAAGTATGGGATCCGGTCCGACTACAGCTTTGACACGAACAGGTCAGTACTATAAGTCCCAAGAGAAAAAATCGCGCCAAAACTGGTACTAAACGCAAAACGAACCCAATTTCCGGTCGCCCGGATGGAGCTGATCTACAACGTGGCCTACACGAAAGCGATGCTGCGGGCTGCCCTGTCCGGCTAGCCGCCGCCGCGGTGCATAATAAAACCTAACGATGCCGCGACCGATGGATGTCTACGAAGAACTGGCGGACCTTCGCTGCCGAGGCGAGAAGGCCGCGATCGCCACGATCGTTGAGGTGCAAGGTTCAATCCCGAGCTTTCAGTCGGCCAAGATGCTGATCCGTGAGGACGGCAGTATGGTCGGGACGATCGGCGGCGGTTGCACCGAAGCCGAAGTCTGGACCGCGGCGCGCGAGGTGATCGAATCCGAGCGGCCCAAGATGCTGCGCTTCAACTTGGGCCAAGACGCCGCCTACGACAATGGGCTGATTTGTGGCGGACAACTGAACGTTTACGTCGAGCCGGTGTTGCCGTTGCCGTCGACCTACATCTTCGGGGCGGGGCACATCTCCAAGAGCCTTTCCAAGGTTGCAACCCTAGCCGGGTTCCGCACCGTCGTGGTCGACGACCGCGACACTTACGCCAACCGTGAGCGCTTCCCCGAGGCGGCGGAGGTCCACTCGGAAGATTACGAAGCGGTCTTCCCGCGGTTGGAGATCAACGACGCAAGCTACATCATCATCGTCACGCGGGGCCATCGCGACGACATGAAGGTGCTGCGCTGGGCCGCGCTGACGCCGGCGCGCTATGTGGCGATGATCGGCAGCAAGCGCAAGACGATCGAGGTCGTTAAGGCGCTTGCCAAAGAAGGCGTGCCGATGGACCGCTTGGAGAGGATCCACGCGCCGATGGGCTTCGACATTGGAGCGATTACGCCGGAAGAGATCGCGGTCGCTGTGGTGGCGGAGATGATTTTCCGGCGGCGCAATGCAACGTCCGAGTGGAGTCCGTTGTCGAAGTCGATCTTTACCGAGGGAGTTCCTAGAGCGTTCGAGGTCAGCGCCGGCCCGGTCGAGGCGACGGAAGAGAAGGCCGCGTCTACGGCGACGTGAGTTTGCCCGGGATCATCCTGGCCGCGGGACGCTCGAGTCGGATGGGCCGCGACAAGGCGCTGCTGCCTTACGGTGATTCGACTTTTCTAGGGACCCTAATCGATACCTTCCTCACTCGCTTGGATCCAGTGGTCGTCGTGCTAGGGCATCACGCGGAGCAGATCCGGGAGCGCATGCCATCAGATCAACGGGTCCGATTTGTCACGAATGAGGACTACGGCCGCGGGATGTTGTCTTCGTTGCAGACGGGACTTCGGGAGGTCGAGACGGATTCGGGAGTGGTGTTCACACTCGTCGATCACCCGAGCTTGAGAGCCGAGACCCTTGCGAAGGTCGCGGACGTTTTCGAGGAACGCAGCCCCGTGGCGGTCATTCCTCGATATGAGGGCGAGCGAGGTCATCCGGTGGCGATCTCGCGGCCACTTGCCGCTGAGTTGCTGGCGCTGCCGGCGGAGTCTTCGCCGAAACAGGTGCTACGGAACGCCTACCCGCGGGCGCGCTTCGTGGATGTGGACGATCCCGCGGTGGTCGAAGACATTGATGTCCCGGCCAAGTATCGCGAGGTAGTTACTCAGCCGCCACAGTGAACCAACCAGCAAATCGCAATCTACTCCGCGCCGCGGATCGTCCTCACAAGGCGAGCGAATCTCGAATGCGAATGCAAAGGGTCAAAGAACGGATCAACCCCAAGAAGGAGGAGCTGATCGTGGTGCTCCGCGAAATCGTACACGCGATTCCTGGCGGCTCGTCCCCGACTTCGGAGCAAACCACTTTCACGATCGCGAGGGCGATGTCCTCCTGGATACGAAAGACATCCTCGAATTTGCGCTCGTAGACGCGGGACCATAGATGATAGTCAGCGACTGCATTGACGAGTTGCGCGGTCACCCGTAGCTTCTCGCCGTCCTTGCGGACGCTTCCTTCCAGCACGATCTCCACGTTGAGCTTTTCGGCGACCTCACGGATGTCCGCTCCTTTTCCCTTAAAGGCGAACGCCGACGTCCGGGAGGTGATCCGCAACCCGTTCACCTTGGTGAGTGCGTGAATCAGCTCTTCGGTGAGTCCATCGCTGAAGTACTCGTCCTCCGGGTGGGGGCTGATGTTGGCGAACGGTAAGACCGCGACCCCGACCGAATCATCCGGGCGCTGACTTGCCGGCGCTTCGATCTGTCCCAGGAAGCGGTAGCCGCGGCGGGGAACCGTTTCGACAAAGCGCGGGCGCTCGGGACGGTCTCCCAGCGCTTTGCGCACCCGGTTGATCGCCGCGGCCAGGCCCTGGTCGAAGTCCACGAACGTACCGTCCGACCACAGCTTCTGACGCAGTTCCTCGCGAGTGATCACCTCGCCGGGGCGCTCGAGCAACACAGCGAGCAGTCGGAAGGGCTGGTCCTGGAGCTTGACCCTGCGGCCGTTCTTGCGCAACTGGCCCGCTTCCAGGTCGGCCTCGAATCTGCCGAAACGTACAATCGCGCTCGGTTGTTGGGCGGTCGCGGGCAAGAATCTCTCCGGCGCGTTGGCGTCGTCGGCCATTATAGCGCCCGAAAAAATCGTGGAGCATTCAGCAGGTTTGCCAAAGTCGTGTTTTATCAAAGAGTTAGGGCGATAACACGGTTCATGAACAATTCAACCGCTGTGCATGGAACAAACGCGGCTTGTCGGCCATTCTTGGCGCCAGGAGGTCAATATGCAATCGACACACACTTTCAGAATCCTCGCGGGCGGTTTCGCGCTCGCTATGGTCCTTACGGGAGCCGCCCAAGCTCAAGACGGAGGCCCGGCCTGCTCCAATGCGCTGCTACAAGGCTGGTACGGCTTCGGCGCAAGCGGTCTTGAACTTGCCGCCCCGGGCGGCGCTCCCGCTGCCGCGATCGGACTGTTTCACGCCGACGGCCAGGGCAACATCACCACCTTTCGAGTGCGAGAGGCGGCAAACACGTCGCCCGAGTTCATGGGCTTCATTGTTCTAGCGCGAGACGTACTGGCGGAAGGCGCGGTGACCGCAATCGGATACACGGTCGGGCCCGATTGTCAGGGCAGCATCAGTTGGCTGGATCAAACCCCGTTCGAGGCGAACGTGCCAACCACCCTGCCATTCGTGCTAGTCGGCGGCGCCGATCTTTCTCTTCGCCCGAACGCGGTGGCGTCGAACGTATTCGGCTGCCAGCCGAGCCAGTTCTTCGGCGCGGCCCTTCGAGACGCCCATCCGCTCCGCCGTTTCTTCTACTGTCGGCGGCCGATGGGTAAGCTTGACTGATCGTTTCATTGCATTGCGTAGCGGTCTACTCCTGATTCTACAACCTCTGCAATTCCGATCGAGAATGCATTGAGCCAGAGTGGGCTGCTCAAGATTCGCAACGCGACTCCTTCGCGATCGAGTCGGCGCCTCTGGATCTACCCTATCGGGAGTTCCCCTCTCGAGATGATGGCCCTCCTACGGATCTTTGTACGCCAAGTATCAGTGAAGGCGGAACTCCGGGACGCACATCCCGGCATCGATCGGATAATCTCGGTGAATTGCGGAGGCCCAGAAAGAAGATGACACGTATCGAAGCCCAGGTTGGACTCTTGGCGCTGCTGGTCGCGATCTTCGGCGCCGCTCTCAGCTACTGGAGCGCCGAGACCTCCAGCGCCCAGCTGCTCCGCGAACGGCGGCTCTACGCAGCCGACGTCGTCAAGCAATGGGATGAGATGACGCGGGGGCATAAAAGCGAAGTGGAAAAGCATTTCCCCGGACTCTACAGCACCACCGGAGCGGCGATTTCCAAGGACAAGGCGCGTGAGCTCTACGCAGCCGGTAACAGCGACTCCCCGAACTACCACGTTCGCCGCGCTATCGTGAGCCTGCTAAACTACTTCGAGTTTATTGGCCTGGCGTGCGAGTGGGAGATCGCCGACCGCCAGGTGATCGACCGCTCGTTGCGCAGCCCGATGAAACGCTGGTACGACATCTTGAAACCGTTTCTGGCGGTCTACGAGCAGGAGCGAGGAACCTGTATCTGGGGGCCCTATGAGAACCTGGTCGCCGAATGGGAAGGCCGCAACCGCCCCTGCGTCGACATGCCGTGAGACTAGCCCATGGCTAGCCGATTAACACTCGCAACCTGAGCCGTTGCGGGCGAATCGTCAGGTACGACGTGACCGCGGAACCCGCTCCCTAGAGAGCAACTCCTTCCAGCGGTCATTCTAGAAAGACTGAACACGTTTCGCTTTCTTTTTCTGGGATACAGCCTTCAAGACTGGAACTTCAGAGTGTTCTTGCGGCGAATGGGCGAAAAGCGTAAGCACAAGAGAAAACACTGGGCTGTCATCCGACCGCCGGACCCGGAGCAGAGATGGAGGTGGGACTTCGAAAAGACCTATTGGGAAACACGTGAAGAGCGGGTGAACCGAATCGGGCGGGACTTCGGCGACTACGTCCGGGAGCTTGGCCAGGTGCTGAACCAGCCACGCATCGTGACTGCCGGCTAGATACCGATGGAAGATTTGGTCCCAGATCCATACGTCGGTCTCCGGCCCTTTGAGGCCGGCCAATGGCCGTTGGGCATTGCGGCGCTGGAGGACAAAGTTGTTCAACAGGCTGTAGTGACGATCCTCAATCAAATCTATGAGGTCGACTTCAAGGGCTTTTCAATAAGCTCGACGGGGCTTACGCGAACCATGGGCTTGCGGAGAACACCTACATCGAGTCGCACGAGCGTGGAACTGTCATCCACGGCGATCTCGACGTACAAGAAAGACTGACCGTAAAAGGCGCGCCAATACGCAGGGCGCCAACTGAGCACAAAATCACAATCGTCGAGGCTGCTCGGCGACGCGGCTCCGGTTCGGACGGATCTTCCCCCCAGCGGAAGGCTCGTTTGACGGGCTAACTGCTTGGCTTGCTTGGCTTTAACACGTTTGGGGGCGCTTTTAGTGTACCCATGTATTATGCTATTGTATCGTTTATTCATTGTGTTGTTTGTGATATAATATACCCATGTATGTTGAGTCCGTCCCCAATCGCAACTCGCCGCCCGCCGTCTTGCTGCGCGAATCCTTCCGCCAAAACGGCAGAGTCAAAAAACGCACCCTCGCCAACCTCTCCTGCTGGCGCCCCGTCCGCGTCGAGGCCCTCCGGCGCGCCCTCCGCGGCGAGTTCGATCAGCTTCCCGCCACTCCCGTCTGCGGCCCCGTCTTTGGCCTGCTCTTCGCGCTCAAGCAACTCGCCGATGAGCTGGGCCTGACCGCCGCGCTGGGTCGAACGCGGGCCGCCAAACTCGCCTTGTTCCTGGTGCTGGCGCGCCTGGCCCACCAAGGATCGCGGCTCTCGGCCGTGCGCTGGGCCGCCGATCAGGCCGTCGCAGAAGTGCTGGGTCTGGGCGCCTTCGACGAAGACGACCTCTACGCCGCCCTCGATGATCTGAGCGCCCGCCAAGTGAAGATCGAGCAAGCGCTATACCGCCACTACCTCGAGCGCCGCGGAGCCCCGCCCAGCTTGCTGCTCTACGACGTCACCAGCTCGTACTTCGAAGGCCTGCACAACGCGTTGGGCGAGTACGGCTACAATCGCGACGGCAAGCGCGGCAAGAAGCAAATTGTGATCGGACTGCTGGCCGATGACCAGGGCGAGCCGCTGGCGGTGCGGGTGTTTGCCGGCAACCGCAACGATCCGACGACCGTGCCGGATCAGATCCGCATCGTCAAAGAGCAGTTCGGAGTCGAGGAGTTGGTCTTCGTCGGCGACCGCGGGATGGTCAAGAGCAAGGGCAAGCAGGCGCTGGGGGAGGCCGGGCTGCGCTACATCACGGCGCTGACCGATCCCCAGATTCGGCGGCGCTTGAGCGAAGGGGTGCTGCAACTGGAGCTGTTCGCTGAACAAGTCTGCGAGGTCGAAGCCGACGGCGTGCGCTATGTGCTGCGCCTCAACGCGTCCGAAGCCAAACGGCAACGGCAGCGGCTCGAGGACAAGCTGGCCAAGCTGGGAGGCAAGCTCGACCGACGCAACCAGAAAGTCACGGCCTCTTCCCGTTGCGAGCCCGCGGCCGGACTGCGCCAGCTCAAGCCCTGGCTGGCGCGTCACAAGCTGACAGAATTGGTCGAGTTGCGCTTGCAGGGACGTACGCTGGTCGTCGAGCGCCAGCAGGCGGCGATCGAGCAGGCGCTGGAGTTGGCGGGCTGTTACGTGGTCGTGACCGATGTCGCCTCCGAGCGCATGAGCGGCCAAAGAGTGCACGACCATTACGTGAGCCTGCAGCGGGTGGAGCGCGACTTTCGGCAGCTGAAGACGGGCTTGCTCGAGGTGCGGCCGATCTTCGTGCGCAAAGAAAGCCGCACCCGAGGACATGTGTTGTGCAGCATGCTGGCGTTGAAGCTGAGCCGCGAATTGGAACGGCGGATACAAGCGGCGTTTGGCACGACCGACGACGACCCGCACGCGATCACCTTGCCGGACGCGCTGGCGGCGTTGGGGCGACTGTGTCTATTGGAATATCGAGTGGATGAGCAGACCAGCGTCACACGGCTGCCGATTCCCGACGCCCGCCAAACAGAAATCCTCAATGCGTTGGGGGTTTCGCTGCCGCACATGTAACCTGTAGACAGACGCCGATCGCCCGATCCATCCCATAACCGACGCGAATTCAGGAAGTTGGCGGCGAAACTCTGCTCGCTGGCGGGGGGAAGATCCGTCGGAGTGCGTCCTCAATATCATCTGTCCAGACGGAGCCCAGGTAACCGGCGGCGGACTCGAAATAGATCCGATCTCAACCCGAACTCGGTGGAATTTCTTTCTTCAAGACCTAGCGGCGCCAATTCGTGGAGAGTAGCTGTTCTCAGGTTACTGGGCGTCCCGGTGGGTATGAAGGGCTCCGCCGCTTGCATGTCGAATTGACGGCAATCAGCAGGGAGCTACCCGGCGGGCTTTACATCTTGTACTGTCCCAGATCCTCATCATTGAGGTTCTCGAGCCAGCGCCGCAACTCTTCGCTATTCGTCTTGTCGCTCACCGCCTTGCTCACCTTCGACGAATTCAAGACCGACTCGTCGACATAGATCGGGCAGTCCAGCCTCAACGCCAGGGCCAGCGCATCGCTCGGCCGTGAATCAACCGAAATCAGCTCGCCATCGCGCTCGAGCCAAAGGACCGCGTAAAAAACATCGTCCTTCAGCTCGTTCACGACCACTCTCTGCATGTCGACCTCGGCGCCCAGCATCACGTTCTTGACCAGGTCATGCGTCATCGGCCGCGGAGTGGTGATTTTCTCGATCTCCAGCGCGATCGCGTTCGCCTCGTAGGCGCCCACCCAAATCGGCAAAACGGCCGTTCCTTCCAGATCACGCAGGATGACGATCGGCAATTGAGTCACCGGATCGAGCATCAGCCCGCGGATCTTCATTTCGATTTCCATGTCAGCTCATTCTCCCTAATCCAGAGGACTAAGCGTCGACGTGGGCTTCGAATACGCGGTCAAGCGCTTGGTTATGCCGCTCGGACATTTCCGCGGAAAAGCGCTTCATCTCGCTCGATTTCATCTGATCGAACGCCCGCGCCCCCGCGATGTTGCGCGTCAGGTGCTCGTGTTTGGGACAGCCGACAACCGCTACCGCGACGGGCAACGAAAGCGAGTACCGCAACAGCTTCGCGGCGGCTTCGTAGTCGTCCTCGCGAGGCATGATGTGCATTTGCCCAAAAACCTTCATCGCGATCACGCCGAGGTTCTTCCGCTTGGCGACCGGCAAAGCGACCTTCTCGAAGCTGGTCGCCATGGCCGGGTTCAACCGCATGCCGCCCTTGCCGCTTTGCATTCCCTGTAGGGCGGCGTTGAGCTCCATCTGGGTGCAATCGACGTCGTAGCGGTCAAGCGCCGTTGCCAACACTTCCGGATCGGTGTGTGAGGTGATCCCGATATACTTCGCCATCCCCTGATCGCGAATCTTGTACATCGCCTCCATGGCCTTGTTCATCTCGAGCTTCGCTAGGTCGTCCGGGCCGCCCAAGCCATGGATGTGCAGCAGATCGACGTGATCGGTATTGAGCTTCTTCAGGCTCGTCTCGATTCGCTTGAAGATCTCATCCGGCTCGCGGGCCTGAGTCTTGGTCGCCAGAAATACGCCTTCGCGGCGGTTCTTCATGACCTCTCCGACCCAGATCTCACTCTTACCTCCGCCGTACGCTTGGGCGGTATCGAGGTAGGTGACTCCCGCATCGAGCGCCATGTTGATGGTCTCAACGGCGCGGTCTTGGGTCTCATACATGCCCAGCCGGCTTCCGCAACCTAGGGCCATGATCGAGGGCGTCTGACCCGTGCGCCCCAACGTACGGGTTGGGAGCTTCGGGGCCCCCTGTAGTGAGGCAGCGGCGGCGGCGGCGGCGAGAAACGTGCGTCTGGAAATCGATTGTTTCATGAGCTCTCCTAGGCCAATTCGCTAAGCGCCGCCTGGAGCTCGCTACCCGCATGAGCGTCGCCCGTGCGAGTTGAGGTCTCGAGGCCGCGTTGGTAGATCGTACGGGCGTCGTCGGCCCGCCCAAGTTGCTCGAACGTTTTGCCGGCGTGATAGTACGCCGCCTGGTAGTCGGGGTTGATTTCGAGGATCTTCTCGAACTGCGCGATCGCTTGGACCTGCTCGCCCGCCTTGATGTGTTCCTGCGCCAAACCGTACCGCAGAAAGCAGTCAGCCGGGTTGGCCTCGAGGAGTTGCTGAAGAGTTTCGATCCGGTTTGGCATCTGAGCCGTTTGCTCTAAGGCCTGACGGACTCCTACTATACCAAGGGTTCCCCCAATGTCCTGCCCCTACTTTTCGCCGGCCGATCCCCTGCCCTGGAAGCTCTGGCCCGGTCGCCTACGGCCTCCGTTGGGAGAGCTTTACGACGGCGAGTGCGTGGCCCGTCCCGCGCAACCGCACAGACCATCCACCGCCCACCTCGCGGAATGCTGCAACCTCGGCTACGCCCGCTCCAAATGCAATCGCATGCCGGCCGACGGTCCCGACGCCGTGCGCTTCTCGATCGCCAAAGATGACGGCGCCGCATGCGGAGTCCTTCACATCGCCGAGACCGAGGGCGAGCTAACCACACACGGTATGATCGAGCTCAACCTCGATGCGCTGGGAAAGGCGAAAAGGGACGACCGTTCAGCGATCGAGCTCCAAGCGGAAGCGTTCGTCGAAAGTTACCTCCGCGCCAAGACAAAACCCTCAACACGAAGACTTCAACGCGGTTGACACCCCCAGCGAGCCTTCACCATACTGAGGGGAACTCGTCTGCTCCTCAGTAGCTCAATTGGTAGAGCACCCGGCTGTTAACCGGGTTGTTGTAGGTTCGAGTCCTACCTGAGGAGCCAATATTTTCAACAACTTACAGCGAATTGCCTCCTCCCAGTTGACTCCAAGAGTTGACTCCTAACAGTAAAGTTGGCTCCCCGAGCCGACGATGAAAAAGGAGAGAGAGGCCATGGCTACCGTTTCAGGAATGGGTTCGTTGTACCGGCTTGAAAGATCCCCGTATTTTTATTTCCGCTTTCAGAAGCGACACGTCTCGACGAGAACCGCCGACCGCAGGGAGGCCGAGCGGTTCCGGAAGGCATATCTAGGCAAAGCCGTCACCGAGGCTGCCGCAGTGCAGCACGGTGCCGAGAATGTCACCATCGGCGAGCTGCTCGAGGACGTCAGGGCCGACTACATCGAAGCAGACCGACGATCAATTTCCTCGCTCAACGGATACCTCAACGCGCATTCACATCGGCTGGCGCGCCGGAAAACTGAAGTCCCTGGGGTGGGATCAGGTCGACATTGCCGCTAGGGTGATTCGCCCCCCACTCGAACAGGCGAGCAACAAATGGGTCGGAGCCGCGCCTATCTACGGCGAAATGGTGCCCGCGCTCGAGGCCGCGAAGGAAGAGAGAGACAGGGACTGGCCAGGGGTTCCTTGGGTACTGAGCCGCGGCAACAAGCCGGTAGTCTGGCATCGCTACCAGTGGGAGAAGGCTTCCGCTGCCATCGGGCGCCCAGACATGCTATTCCACGACCTGCGCCGAACCGCCGCAATGAACATGTCGAACGCAGGGATCGACCCGGTTCGCATCCAGAGGGTACTCGGACACAAGACGATGTCGATGTTCGCGCGCTATCGGATCACGCCGATTGGGGACATTCAGGCGATGGCGGAGATTTTGGAGCGGCGCTGACAGCACAAACATCTACGCCGGCAAATGTTGTGAGATTGATCTAGCTACTTTCTGGCGCAAAAAGCGCTATCGCGAGCCAAGCCCGATTGGAAAGCGTTTTCTTAGTTCCGGTCGGATCGCGGTTTCGATCCTGTTTCGCCGCCTCGCCCCGCTCCTTCAACCCGTCGCCCGCGCCTCCAGGCAGGCCCCGATGTTGATCAGGTTGTCCGCGATCACCCCCAATCCCACCCAGCGCCGCATCCCGTCCAGGCCCGGATAGCGGCTGCGGTCGAGTCCGTGGCGGCGCTTCAATACCGAGATGCGCCCTTCGCAACCGGTTCGCCACTTCTGCCCGCGCTTGAACCAGCGCTCCTTCTGCCGTCCGCGCCGCACCGGATCGCGCGTTGAGTAGTTCGGAATCGACACCCGCTCCACGCCACGCCGCTCCAAGGCCTGCTCGTTGGCCGCCGAGGAAAAGCCCGCGTCCGCCGCCACCAGGCGCGGCGTGCGTCCTAAGCGCCGCTCGTGTTCTGCGACCGCGTGCAGCAAGATCGCGCGGTCGTCCGGCCGCTCTTCATACACGTCATAGGAGGTAACGATCTGATTCTCCGCTTCTTGCACCTTCAGCATCTTGCCAAACTCGTTCGGCTTGCCCGACTTGCCTTTGCGAATCACTTCCGTCGTTGGTTCGAAGACGCTCAGCAGCTTGTCCGGCACATGCTTGTCGCCGCCGAACACCCGCTGCTTGGTCTGCCGCCGCACTCGTTCGACGCGATCGAGCATGGTTTCGAGTTGTTTCCGCAAGCCTTGGAGCAACGCATCGCCCAGCGGTTCGGCCGACCGCTTGACGCCGCTTGCGACTTCGGCCGCAAAGCGCCGCGCCTGCGCCACCACGCGCCCGCCGGTCTCGAGCAGCTTGGAATAGAGCGTGCGGCGTTTTTCGGCGCCTTGCTCGGAGCGCGCACTGCGGCCAATCTGCATCACGATCTTGCGCACGCTGCGCAGGCGGTTGCGCAACCTCTCGCCGGCGTGGTCGGCGGCCTCTTCGATCTTGCGCATCGTCCGCGTGAGCACGCGTAGGCCGTCGTTGAGCAAGCTCGAATCGGTCGGGTAATGCACGTTGGTTTCGACCACCGTCGTATCGATGCGCAACTTGCGGCCGGTCACCACACGCTCTTCGCGCGCCAGCTCGATCAAACGTTCGTGCAACTGCGCGATCACCTCGGGCCCGAGCGCGCGGGCGATGCGCCCCAGGGTCTTGGCGTCGGGAACTTTGTCGAACCCGATGCGGCTGAAGTGGCGATAGACAACGTTGGCGCGCACTTCGCGTTCCAGCACATCGAAGCTCCAATTGCGCACGTGTTTGAGGATGAGCAGGCGCAAGACGACCTCGGCGGGAGTGGCCGGGCGGCCTGTGCGGCGCGATTGAGGATGGCGGCTGCCGAGGGCGTCATAGACGGTGTCGAGCAGCTGATCGTCGTCGAGCAGGCGGTCGGCGTGACGCATCCAGGGCTCGTAGAGATCGAGGGGATCTTCGGGGAAGAGGGGCTCGAAGAGGCAGCGTTGGGGGCGGCGCCGTGTGGTCATGGCTTATTATAGCATAAATAGGCCTGAAACTCCTATAGAAAATGTGCGTTCGGGACGCTTGCGCGACAAGCCGGCACTGAAAATGCGGGACTTAGGCGGGCGTTTTGCGCCGGGAAGTAGCTAGACCGGCAAGGACGTGTAGACGCTACGGGAAAAAGGCACGTGCCGGCGGCTTCCGGGCGAACGTGCTATCGTTTTTCCGCGTTCGGTAGTCGCCGCATCTACAACCTGTCATGCCAAGCCTTTTTGCAGGAATCCAACGAGTGCTAGCGGAGATCGTTCTTCGTCGCCGTCCGGTCCGTTCGCATTCCCTGGAGCTGCGATTCGCGAGCTACTGTCTCGGGGGGAGCGCCGATGAGCCCTCCTTCGCAGTTGCGGCTGAATATCTAGTCGAGCGTGCTGACAGAGAGGGTTTGCCTGTCGTCTCCGACCGTATTCGCAGCGCCCTATGTCAGGGGTTGAGCCTGGCGGAGTTCCTCAAGCTTCTGGGAAGGATTGACAAGGGCGAAGCTTCGGGTTGGTGGAGGGCAGAGTTCGAGGACGTCCTGCGTGGCGGCGCTGACTCTGCCACCGGGAAGCAGCGACAGGAACTGGTGAATTTCCTCGTGTCTCACGTTAGGAGCGGGACAGGACCAAAGCGTACCGCGAGCGACTTCACGTGGGGGTTGGAGGCGATCGCCCCGAAAGGCGCTTCGCTGGAGTTGAAGGAGCTATGCCATTTGATCGCGCAGGATCTGCCGCGACATCCACTCTTCGAGAATGCGCGAACTCTCGAATTCTTGGCGGCTCACCGTGATCACTGCGAAAGGAGTGTGATCGAGTCTTGTGTTTCGCGTATGCTGAGGAACGAGCACGTTTGGGGCAACCTAGGTTGTTTGAGTAGTGCCCTCGACGCGGCAGCATACTTTGAAGTTGCCGGTCCGCTTGTCGAGCAGTACTGTGGACCGCCGCACAGGTCGAAGAAAGAAACGCTTGGTGCAAGACTCCGTGGCATGGAGATTCCGACCACGTATAGAAGCGCGCTTGAAGCGTACTATAGATCTGGTATTGAGAAAGAGTCAGAACCGGACCGTCTGAGAGACGTGGCTGGGCGGCTTCTGGAAAAGAGCGGTTGGACGCCTCCGACGGTAGGTGAAGCGGTGAAGTTACGTCTAGAGCAACGAGACGCAAAGCGCCTCATCGCTCTAGGTGAGCCGGGAATACGCGCCGCGCTCGATCGCCTGGCAGCGAGCACAGGACCAGGTAAGGGTCCGCAAGGAAATAACCGTCGCATTATGGGCGGGGCGTGATGGAATAATTCCAGTCGCCATGGAAGGCGTCGGGACGCAGCCGAATCGTGGCGAACTCCGCTTGGCTCACCTTGATCCCCTTGGGGTATTTGCCCGTGTCGAGTTGGCTGCGGACATGCAGCCCGCTGCGGGTCGTGGTGTAGGCGATCAGATTGACGATCACTTCGTGACTCACCAGCGGTTGGCCTCGCCAGTTATGAGTAATGAATGAGAACAAACGATGTTCGATCTTGTTCCACTTGCTGGTCCCGGGCGGAAGGTGGCAGACCGAGACTTCCAGCCCGGTTTCATCCGCCAGCTTCTGTAACTCCAACTTCCAGAGCCGTACTCGCGAACCGTTGCTGCCCCCGCCGTCCGCCGTGATCAATAGTTGGCGGGCCTCGGGGTAGGACGCCTGGCCCATCATGTGCCACCATCGCCTGATGCTTTCGACGGCGAACGCGGCGGTGTCATGATCGGTTCCGACGCTGACCCAACCGGCGTCCCGCCCCAGGTCGTAGACCCCATAGGGCACATCTTTCTGCTTCCCGAAATCATGCGCCTGAACCGCTTCCGGGCGCCCCTTCGGCCTCCACTCGCGGCCGCCGTTTTTGTAATCCCCCACTAGTTCCTTCTTCTTGGTGTCCACCGAGACGGCCGGCTGAGAGAGCTCGAGGAATTCCTCGACCTTGGCATTGATGTGCTCGAACTGCGCATTGCGGTCCGGATGCGACGAGCCCTCGCGAGTCTTGCGATTCGCTTGCAGGCTGTAGTTGAGCTGATGCAGCATTTCGGCCACCAGCGTATGGCTCACCTGATGCCCGCGGCGCCGCAATTCTTCGGCCAGTCTGCGCACGCTCTTGCAGGTCCAGCGCAGCGGCGACTCCGGGTCGCCACGCGTGCCAGGCTCCACCAACTTCTCCAGATCCCGCAACAGGGCCGGATCCTTGGCCTGAGTCTTCTTGCGGCCCCCGCCTGGACGGCGAATGGGGACTTGGCGACGCCCCCCTTCCTCCGGCGGCTGCTTGAGCTCCGCTAAACCCACGCTGATGGCGCGTCTCGACACGCCGCTTGCACGCGCCACCAACGAGATCCCTCCGCGTCCCAGCGCGGCGCTTTCCGCCGCCGCCCACAAGCGCCGCATACGCTCGTCGAGCCAAGGCTCGAGCTGACGGAAGCGCTCAGCTATCTCGCTCTCGCTGGCCACTAAACCATTCTAGGACGGAAATGCTTTAAATGCTATGGTTGTTTGCTTACGGACGCTAAGCTTGGCCTGGCCGTACTCTGAGGCGATGAAGGAACTGCTCGACCGTCAGGATGGACGAGCTATCTACATTGCCCTTCAGGTTCAGGGCCAAGAGTTGATGAATAATCACTTGACAAGAACCGATTCACATCACATCAAAGACTACGACCTCAGACATAGTCCGTTTGAAGTGATGGCGCTTTGTTACGGGATCGATATGAAGGCAGCGTGGGGCTATCCCGAGTGTACGGTGAGCGACTTGGTCGCGCTCCCTCGCTTTCGAGCTGGACTTGAACGATACGATCACACGGTCAACGGCCTTCCTTCCGATCTTGGCGAAGTGCTGATTCGCCACATCGAGAGTCCGGAGATCGTGACACAGCTAGGTCTTTTCGCGGCAGCTTGTGCTCTCGTCGATATCGAGGAGCTCAAGGAGCCAATCGTCAAGATCATAGGTAGAGCTCTTGCCAGTAGGGCGAAACTTCACCCGGAGCACAGCTTCGAGCTGTCCACCTATGCCGCTGCAACGGTCGGGAAGATTAGCAAGGCGAAAGACCGGCACAATGCCGGTGTCTGGCCTCCGGCGCTGCACGACTTCATGGAGCAGGCGCTAGAAAGCGAGTCGGAGTTGGTGAGAGAGGCGGCATCGCGCGCAAAGTCAGACCGGGACTACCGCGGCGGGCAAGGGGCATTCGCGTACATGGGGAACTAGTCTAGACACGGCAGAGGAACTCCTCGGCGTTGAGAAGAAACGGGCGAGGCGTCCACAGGGTAGAGACAGGGGTGTCGGCGACAGGAAACTTGGCAAGATCAGCCGGCGGCGAGCTGAGATCGGCATGACAGCAGCGGAGATCCAGTGCGCCCAGCAGCAGATCCGGGCGGGCCAGGCCAAGGCCGAACAGGCCAAGACGGCCCTGGTCGAGGCGAACCTACGTCTGGTCATCTCGGTCGCCAAGAAATATGTGAATCGAGGCCTGCATTTGCTGGATCTCGTCCAAGAAGGCAATATCGGGCTGATGCGCGCCGCCGAGAAGTTTGATTACCACCGAGGCTTCAAGTTTTCGACGTACGCCTACTGGTGGATCCGCCAGGCTGTGACCCGCGCCCTGGCGGATCAGTCCCGACTGGTGCGTCTTCCCGTCCAAATGAACGAGCAGCTCAACAAGTTCGTGCGGGCTGTACGGCAGCTCGAGAAGGAGCTGGACCATGCGCCAATCAATCAAGAAATAGCGCAGCGAATGGAGGTGACAGTCAAGAGAGTGGAAACGCTGCGTGGAGTTTCCCGGGGCCCCCTCTCGCTGGAAACTCCGGTGGGTCGGGATGGCAACGGGACCCTTGGCGACTTGCTCGAAGATCGCCGCCTGTCCTCCCCGACCGAGCAGGTCGTGGCTTCCGAGTTGGGGGCTAAAACCGCCCAGGTACTGGCAAGTCTTTCGCCCAAGGAGGAGAAAGTCATCCGCATGCGGTTTGGGATCGGTTTTGACGACGAGCACACGCTGGAAGAAATTGGCCGCAAATTCAGGCTGACCAAGGAACGCATTCGTCAGATAGAGGCCCAGGCCTTGGAAGGACTACGGGACTCCCGCCGGGCTCCGCTGTTGCGGCAGTTACTGGCGTCGAAATCGTGAGAGCGCCTTTGGGAGAGGCGCCGCTGAGATTCGGCGCCTTCACGGAGGCGCAGCAAACTCGGAGTCGGCCCAGAAACGGTTGTTGAACTGAGTCGAGACAAAAAGCTCAAAAGGAGGTCGGGAAGATGCCCTACATTATTGCCGAACCATGTATCGGTACGAAGGACACAGCTTGCGTCGATGCTTGCCCGGTGGATTGCATTCACCCGACGACGGACGGGACGTACGAAGATGGCCGTCCAAGTTTCGACGATGTCTCCCAGCTCTACATCGATCCCTCAGAGTGCATTGACTGCGGGGCGTGTGTGCCGGTCTGTCCAGTCGAGGCAATCTTTGACGAAGGGGACCTGCCGGAGAAATGGCAGCACTTTGTTGAGATCAACGCTAGCTACGTTGATGGCGCACAATTTCAGCCAGACAAATATCAAAAAGACGGGGAGGCATAGCTTGGTTCTCAATCCGATGTTCATGACTGCTCTGTTGCGCGGTTTTGGGGTTACCTTCCGCAAAAACACTGCGCAGCCATGCGGGCCGACCAGTTGCGAAGTCTGGTGGCTGACGTTCCACAACATGGCGTTGGGCGGCGGCGCGAGTCCGGGGATGGCGGTTCGTTGAGCCGGTTGGAATTGATATGCTGGCCTGGCATGCCCAATCGTGATACCGAGAAAGGCTGGCAGTACCATGAGCGCACCAAGCACTCCTCTTGGAGCATCCGCAATAATCCTCATTTTCTCGACTGGCCCAACCGGCCTGTCCCATTCAAGACGTACACGGGCTTGAAGACGATTGCGTTGCCGCAAGGTTTTGAACATTCGACCATGGCGGCGTTGGCCGCCGTGAGTGCAAATACGGGCAACGGAGATGAAGCTGCCGCCGACCGTATCCCGACGCTCGCGGAACTTGCCCGGATTCTGCACTTCGCCGGCGGTATCACACGGCGCCGGAAATACGCCGGCGGTGAGATCCTATTTCGGGCGGCTGCTTGCACCGGGGCGCTGTATGAGATCGAGCTGTACGTAGTCTGTGCTGACCTGGAAGAGTTGCCGGCCGGCGTCTATCATTGGAGCCCGAAGGATTCGTCGTTGCGACGGCTGCGAGACGGCGATCATAGGGGCATCCTCAGCAAAGCAACGGCGGAGGAGCCGGCGGTTATGTCGGCGGCGGTTGCGATCATTTGCACCGCCACTTACTGGCGAAACTCCTGGAAGTATCAATCTCGTACGTATCGCCATTTTGGCTGGGACAACGGAACATTACTCGCCAATCTATTTGCCGTCTCGGCGGCTCACGGGATACGGGCGACGCTGGTACAGGGGTTTGCCGATCGGGCCTTGAATCGGCTGCTGGACGTCGACACAGCGAAGGAGGTCAGTTTTTCCATCGTTACTTTGGGTGGCAGCTCACGCCCGGTCCCGCACGAGCCGAGTGATTTGCCGCGGCTCGGTTACCGTGTCGAGCCGCTTTCGAAGACGGAGGTTGACTACCCGCTGATGTGGGAAATGCATGAGTACGCGTCGCTGGCGGACAGTTCCGAGGTTGCTGCGTGGCGTGGCGCTCCTCCGTCGAAAAAAGTCCAGGAGCCCATTCGGAATCTGATTCCGCTGCGGCCGCTGCTCGGAGAGCGTCTCCCGCCCGAGCCGATTGAGAAGGTAATTCAGCGGCGGGGCTCTACCCGGCAATTTGATCGAGCCCCGATTTCGTTCGAGGAGTTGTCGACCATTCTGGAACGGGCGACGCGGGGTGTTTCGGCTGACTTTCTCGATCCATTCGGATGCCAACTCAACGACCTCTACCTGATTGTGAACGCGGTGCACGGTTTAGCCCCTGGGTCTTACTTTTTTCACCGCGAGCAGCGGGCGCTCGAGTTACTCAGCGAAGGGGACTTCCGAGACCAAGCGGGCTATCTTGGACTGGAACAGCGCCTTCCGGCCGACGCATCCGTCGCGATCTTCTACTTGGCAGACTTGAAAGCGATCTTTGAGCGATTTGGAAACCGCGGCTACCGGGCCGTACAAACCGAGGCCGGGATCATCGGGGGCAGGGTTTATCTTTCTGCCTACGCCCAGCGCTTAGGGGCTACCGGGCTAACCTTCTACGACGATGATGTGGTCAAGTTTTTCTCACCTCACGCCGAGCGAAAGAGTGCGATCTTCCTGACAGCGGTGGGTAGGAGCGTGAGGAGGCGGAGCTGATCCGTTTGCTCGACGAAGCGCCGCAGGGCTTTTGCAAAGGAAGACGGGAATCACCGAAACGGGTTCTGCGCCTCCCTGATCTGGCGCACGCCCGGACCATCAGCTCCATCATCTACTCAATATCACCGCCAAGCTCGTTGAGGCGGCGTGAAAGCCCCCACATGGTGAAACGCCTCAACGCGGCGCTCCGGCAGATAGATGTTGTTAATTATTTTCACAGGGACCGTCGGACTGAGGTACGACCGCCTTCGCACGGCCCGACGCAAGTCCCTCTAGCGCATCGAACGCGACGACTTCCTCGGAGCCGCAAAGCGCGAGCGCGAGAATGCCCGCACGTTCCGCGAGACCCTGGCCTACTGATCTTTGCCAAACGAAACGTGAGCAAAGGCTCGGCTCCTGAGATCCGAATCACCGAGAATTGGTACGAAGAGTTGCGCGAGCGTGAGCAGGCTAACGAGCGGATCAGAAAGGGCTTAGGGCTCGTAACAAAATAACATTGTCATATATGAATGTTTTGGCCTATCCTGGAGAGGATGCTAGACCTCGCTGCAATCACACGGCGTTTTGCGGCAGTTCGCCCAGTTCTCGATGAGCGTTCCCGGCGGCTGGTGGCGGCGTCCGAGAGTGCGGCGATCGGGCGCGGCGGCATCTCGGCGGTCTCTCGGGCGACTGGCGTTTCGCGGCAAGTCATTCGCCAGGGGATGGCCGAACTGAGCGAGACCCGCGTCCGCCCGCCTGGTCGCATTCGCCGTCCCGGCGGGGGACGCAAGAAAACGGCGGCTGGGGATCCTGCGCTCGCGCGGGATCTGGAACGGTTGGTCGAGCCGGTCACTCGCGGTGATCCGGAATCACCGTTGCGTTGGACCTGCAAGAGCTTACGGAAGTTGGCCGAAGAACTGCGAGGAATGGGACATCAAACCAGCCACTCGATGGTGGGCCGAATGCTGCATGATCTGGGATACAGCCTGCAGGCCAACAGCAAGACCATGGAGGGAACCAAGCACCCGGACCGCAATGCCCAGTTCGAGTACCTCAATCGTCGAATCAAACGCCAACTCCAGCAGCATCTACCCGTCATTTCGGTGGACGCCAAGAAGAAAGAATTGGTGGGAAACTTCAATAATAATGGGCGGGAATTGCGTCCGCGGGGCGATCCGGAGAAGGTGCGCGTGCACGACTTTATCATTGCGGAACTGGGGCGAGCCAATCCCTACGGGATCTACGATATCGCCCGCAACACCGGCTGGGTGAGCGTGGGCGCGGATCACGATACGGCGGCGTTCGCGGTCCAGAGCATCCGGCGCTGGTGGAGCTCGATGGGGCGGGCGGCGTATCCGCGGGCCACGCGACTGCTGATTACGGCGGATGCGGGCGGCAGCAACGGGGCGCGCGTGCGGCTTTGGAAGTTGGAGCTGCAGAAGTTGGCCGACGAAACTGGCTTACGAATCGCGGTGAGTCACCTGCCTCCGGGAACCAGCAAGTGGAACAAGATCGAGCACCGTTTATTTTCCTTTATCAGCCAGAACTGGCGTGGCAAGCCGCTGATCAGTCATGAGGTGATCGTCCAGCTCATCGCCGGCACGACGACCGCGGCGGGTCTCACGGTGCACTCGGAGTTAGATACCGCCAGCTACCCTCGGGGCGTCAAGGTATCGGATCGCGAAGTGGCGCAGATTGATCTGCGCCGTGACAAGTTCCACGGAGATTGGAACTATACGATGCATCCCAGGAGGAGCTGAGACTTTGCATAGGTTATTTTGTTACGATCCCTTAGCCTCATTCTGAAGGGGGTGAGGAGAGTTGAGACGGCCCGCTCGGTCACCCGAGTTTTTCCGCTATTGGCCCACCGTGGCCCGTCGGGCTCTGCCGGGTTGGGGCTATTTGCCCCAGCACACGGTGATCCCGTGAGTGGCCGCTGTGGACCATCAGAGGGGTGTGCGACAAATTTGTGACGCTCAGGCCGCCCGGGCGCGATTGTCCCAGTAGTCGTCAAAACGGCGGCGGGTGAGCCGCGCGCCGCGCAAAGCCACAATCGCGTTCGCGCCGCGCACGCTCCAGAACATCCCCGAACGCTTCAGCCGACTCGCGATCACCGTGCGACATCCCGCCTCGATCACCCCCGAACCCACAAACAAACCCTGCCGTCGAAACTCGTCGTATCTCATCCGTTCGGCGTTGCGCTGGAAGTAATCCGCCTCCAGCAACAGTTGATGCGCCAACTCGGCGTCTTCAGTTTCGAAACTTCGCAACGCCGCCACGAGCGGCTCGATGCGCCCCGCGTCGAGCTTCTCCTTCAGCCGCCGCGCCCAACCGCAGCGACGCTTTTCGTCCCGCGGAAACAATTTCGCCGCCAGCCCCCACAGGTGTTCGCGGGCGTGATAGAGGTCGACGATCTCGACCGCGCCGGGGAAATATTCATGCGAAAGATTCCAGATCCACGAAGCGCCGTCGCCGATGACGACCTTCTTGCGCGCCCGGCGCCAGCCCCGCCGCAAGGCCTCGCTCCAGATTCGCCGGCCGAAAGCGGCAGCGTCTTCGATCGCGCCGGTGTAGCTGGTTGAGTCCTCGTCGCGGAGGGCCCGTCCGTTGTCGTCACAGCTTGTTTGAGTGAAGACGCAGCCCAGCTTCACCTCGCGGGTGCGAGCCGGACCGCCGGCTTTGCCTTTGCGCCCTGCCGTCTCAGCGCCGGTGACCGGCACGCCCGTGCCATCCATCTCGATATAGAGTATCGGAGTATCCTCTCCGAATATCTCAGGAAGCTCGAACTGTACGGCGCGGGAGATCTCGGCCTGTTCGTGGTCCGCGATGTCGGCGCCGATCGCCTCGGCTTCGCGCTCCACCGCCTTCGCCGTCAGTTGCACTCCAGCCAGCTCTTCGAGCAGCGCGCGGCCGCGATCGAACGACGTCTCGGAGCCGACCAACGCTGTCATGCGGCGTACGCCCGGCGAATATTGCGTCCCTTCAACGTCCAACTCTTGGTCGCGAGGCGCGCAGCCGGCGCCGCAGCGATTGCAGTGATAATACGGCCGTTCGACGACGACTTCGCCCAGCATTGTGACGATCTTCTTGCGGCGGCGGCCGGCCAAGCGCGCCTGTTTGCCACAAGCGCACAGCTGTCGCGATTCGCTCGCTTGCTCCTCGTTCAAGAGCGTCTCGATCAGCCCCGCGCCGGCTTGATGCAGGGCGTCGCGCGTCGCTTGTTCGACCGCTTCCAGGTCCAGCTTCCCGCTCTTGCGCCGATCGGCGAAGACGACCCGCAGGAGCCGCCCTACTTCTTGGCCGACTTCTTGCTGGATCGCTTTGGCCGTTTTTTTTCCGCGGACTCAACTCGGCGTCCTCTTCCACCGGACGCAGCCGGCAGATCTGTTCGTTGACATCGAGCAGTTGTCGGCTCAGTTCGCGGAAACGCTGGAAGTTGTCGACCTCGCGTTGCGCCTTGCGGCGTTGGGCAGGCGCAGCGAAGGTTTCACTCACGGTCTTGCCGTTGACCTTCCTTGTGAGGCGGAAGTTTGGGCCATGAGCCGGCTGGCCGGGCTGATGGCAGCGGCAGTCGGGTTTGCCGCAGCGACCGCTGATGGCGCTGATCGATCCACTGCGGAAGTCTCCCAGGTCGATGATCTCAGACAGGACGGCACTTCTATGACGTTCGAGCGCGGCGAGGGATTGGGACACGGCGCACCTCCTATCTCCTAACGTATCACCACGTTAGGATTCATGCGCAAAAAAAAGAGAAACTCGCAAACTGCCACTTTCTTGTCGCGCACCCCTATCACTCCTATCACTTCATCGACTCGCTGGCCGCCTCATGAGCTGTTACGATCGAAGTGCACCACAAATCCTACCCGGGGAGGGGCGGGGCTCTAAGCTCCGTTCCTCCATCCCAGGCAGGGCTGTCCTCCTACGCCCTGGCGCTGACTTGCTCCTCCACGGCGTCGCGACAATCCGCCTGAACGCCAGAAGCCGCGAAGCGACGCCGGTCCGCCTGTTCAGATCGCGAGGGGGCGCAGCTGTTGCGAGACGAAGAGGCGCGAAAGCGTTTCCATCGTGAGGCGCAGGCCGCCGCCGCTCTGAGTCATCCCAACGTTACAACGATCTACGAGATCGATGAGGCTGACGGCCAGACCTTCCTAGCGCTGGAGTATGTCGAGGGCGAGACGCTCGAACAGCGGATCGAGAAGGGACCGCTGCAGCTCAAGGAAGCCTTGGACAGCGCCCGACAGATCGCCGACGGGCTCCAGGAAGCGCATGCCGGCGTCGTCCACCGCGATGTCAAACCCGGCAACATCATCGTCACGCCGGACGGGCGGGTGAAGATTCTCGACTTTGGGCTGGCCTTGCTGACAGAGGGCTCGAAGCTTACCCAGCTCGACACGACGGTCGGGACAGTCGCCTACATGAGTCCCGAGCAGGCCCAAGGAGCCAAAGTCGATCACCGTACCGACATCTGGTCGCTCGGGTGCGTGATCTACGAGATGCTGCGCGGCGAGCGACCCTTCCTAGGTGTTCACGACCAGGCGTTGCTCTACGAGATCTGCAACCAGGACCCGGAGCCGTTGACTGCGGTGCGCGCTGGCGTACCGATGGAGTTCGAGCTGCTGGTTGCCAAGTGTCTGGCGAAGGAGGCTGAGGACCGCTATCAGAGTGCTTCGGATCGGAGCTGGTCGTCGACCTAAGGACGCTGGCTGAAAAGATGAAGTCGGGTCGGTCGACCATCGTCAAGACTGCCGCCGCAGGCCAACCGAAAGCCGAAGGGACGCGACAAGTTGCACCCTTGGCGGCCGATGAAGCTGGGTTGGACGACCGAGTCCCGACACGCAAGCTGCGCCTGATGTCGCTGCTGGCGGCAGGCTTTGCGATCGCCTTCGCGGCCTTGTCTTTCTTGTACTTCACCCAAGCGCCGCCGGAAACGCCGACTCTCCCAGTGCGCCGGTTTTCCTTCACTCCGGAGTCCCTCTATCCGCTGTACTCTCCGCCGCGAGCGGTGATCTCCCCCAACGGCCGCCACATCGTCTACGTCTCCGGAGACGAACCGACTGCTCTGTGGATGCGAGAGATTGATCGCGAACAGCCCCGTAAGCAGGAAGGGACCGACGGGGCGCTGTACGCACCATTCTGGTCGCCCGACAGCCGCTTTATCGGCTTTGTGGTCGGGGATCAGCTAAAGAAGATCGCTGTCGAGGGAGGGCCGGCAGTGACCATCTGCACCCTGCCCGGGGGGCCTTACGACGGTGGCGACTGGAGCCATGACGGGGAGACGATCGTGTTCAGCGCAGGAGGCCCCCTCCGATGTTGTATGAGGTGCCTGCCCGTGGAGGCGGTCCCCAGTTGCTGTTCGAGCGCGTGCAGGGTGAGAAGGGTTCAGGAAATCAGCATCCACACTTCCTGCCGCCCGAAGCGCCTACGCGAGCCATGCTGCTGACCGTCGGCACCCGTAGTGTTCGGGACATTTATCTGAAGAACCTCGAAACGGGTGAGCTGAACAAACTCGCCGAAGGCGGGCGACCGCTCTACTCGTCGACGGGTCATATCCTCTATCAAACGGCACCGCTGAGCGGCGGGTTGTGGGCGCTGCCGTTTACACTAGAGACGCTGGAGGCGACAGGTGAAGCCTTTCCAGTAGCCGAGGAAGTGGGCGACCCGAGTCTGGCTGAGGACGGCACGCTGGTCGCGGTGGACGTTATTCGAGGCGGGCTCCGGCAACTTATCTGGCGGGACCGCCTGGGCAACAAGGTGGGCGAGATCGGCCAGCCTCAGGCGTCCATCCAGACCCCAACACTCTCGCCCGAAGGCCGGCATGTGGCTGTCGAAGGTCGCGAAGGTATCGCCGAACTGGGCGACATCTGGCTGCATGAGGTCGCTCGTGCGGTCAAGCAGCGGCTGACTTTCGACGTTGTGCGGGATGCCTTTCCGGCCTGGTCTGCCAGCGGGGAGACGATTGTGTTTAACTCTATTCGCCAGGGAGCCGGCGACTTGTTTGAGCGAGCGGCTGACGGCGGCGGGGAGGCGCGCACGATCGTGGAATCGCCAGCGGTGGCGGAGTGGCAATCGGACTGGTCGCCGGATGGCCGGCATCTGGTCTACGAGGTCATCAGCCAAGAAACGGGCTATGATTTGGCGCTTCTCGCCCGGGAAACTGACCGCGCAGATGGAAATACGCGGCCATTTCTCGCGACGCCATTTAGCGAGGTGTCGCCCCAGATCTCTCCAAACGGCCGCCTGGTGGCCTACTGCTCGGACGAGTCGGGCTCTAGAGAGGTTTATGTGCGGGAGTTTCCCGAGGGTGGTGGCCGCTGGCAGGTGTCCGAGCGGGGTGGCTGCCAGCCCCGTTGGAGCCACGACGGCCGAGAACTATTCTACTATTCTACGTCGAGGGCGACACGCTGATGGCGGTGAAGGTAAACTTGAGCCCGAGTTTTTCGGTTGGCGAGGGTCAACTTCTGTTCCAGGACCCTACCCTAAGCGGCGCCAACTGGGACTACGACGTCGCGGCCGACGGGCGCTTCGTGATGGTCGAGGACGTGGTTGCCGAAGGCGAGTCGCGGCGCAAGGCAGCCATCCGCATCACCGAAAACTGGTACGAAGAATTTCGGGACCGCGAATAGGCTAACCAACAGAGCAGACAAGGTTTAGGCGCCGATGGGTTGATTCCTGGTGAAAACCCGAAAACAGCCCGTCGGAGCCGTCAGCGGATAGATGTTGTCAATTATTTTCACAGGGACCCAAGCACCCCTTGAAATCGCCCAAACCCTTGTAAACAAAGCCTTAGAGCGCTCCAGAAGGGCGTTTCGGCGGCTCTCAGACGGTCGTTCAAGCGAACGTTTGTTTTCACCACGTTAACGCATCAAGGCCCCTGAACGCTACAATCGCCCCATCTTGACTGGGCAGACCATCGGCCACTACAAGATCCTGGAGAAGCTCGGCTCCGGGGGCATGGGTGACGTGTGGAAAGCCGAGGATACGAAGCTGCACCGCGACGTCGCTCTCAAGCTGCTTGCTTCGCACTTGTTGCGAGACGAGGAAGCCCGCAAGCGTTTCCACCGTGAAGCTCAGGCTGCGGCCTCGTTGAACCATCCGAACGTCACAACAATCCATGAGATCGACGAGGCTGACGGCAAGACCTTCCTAGTGTAGTGCGTCATAAATACTGTAACTTATAATACTCTCGCAGCGCCTCTATGTATAGGAGGCATTCAGATGCGAAGAGCACAGCCAGTAGCGTTGAACCCAGCCCAGCGCAGGCAGTTGGGTGGTTACGCCCGCGGCCGCCGAGTCGCAGTTCGGCTCGCGCTACGAGCCAAGATCGTCTTGCGCGCCGCCGAGGGGTTTGAGAATACGCAAATCGCAGAACAACTCGGCGTCTCGCGGCAACTGGTGGCGCGCTGGCGCAAGCGTTTTGTCGCAGGCGGCATCGCCGGCATTGAAAAAGACGCTCCGCAGCCCGGCCGTACACCCGCCGTCTCGGATGAGAAAGTGCAGCAGATCATCCACAAGACGACCCGCGAAAAGCCGGCCAACGCCACCCATTGGAGCACTCGCACGATGGCCGCCGAGGCCGGCGTCAGCGCCTCCACGGTGAGCCGCATCTGGCGCGCCCACGGCCTCAAGCCGCATCGCGTCAAGACCTTCAAGCTCAGCAACGACCCGCGCTTCGCCGAAAAACTCGACGACATCGTCGGACTTTATCTCAACCCGCCCGAACATGCCATCGTTCTTTCCCTCGACGAGAAGTCACAAATCCAAGCGCTCGACCGCACCCAACCCGGCCTACCGCTCAAGAAGGGACGCGGCCAGACGATGACCCACGATTACAAACGCAACGGCACGACCACCTTGTTCGCGGCGCTCAATACACTCGACGGCAGCGTGATCGGAACTTGCATGCCAAAGCACAGCCACCGCGAGTGGCTACAGTTTCTGCGTCTGATCAAGCGCCAAGCTCCCAGCGACAAGCAGATTCATCTAATCGTGGACAACTATGCCACCCACAAACATGCCGCTGTCAAGCGCTGGCTCGAGCGCAACAAGCGCTTTCACGTCCATTTCACTCCCACCTCGGCGTCCTGGCTGAACATGGTCGAGAGATTCTTTCGCGATATCACCGACAAGCGGATTCGTCGCGGCGTCTTTGGCAGCGTGGACGAACTCGTCGCCGCCATCCAAGACTACATCGCAAAGCACAACCAGCAGCCCAAGCCCTTCATCTGGACCGCTACTGCTTCAGACATTCTCGAAAAGGTCAAGCGCGGTCGAGCCGCCTTACATAAGGTTCAATCTGCGTGACGCACTACACTAGGGCTGGAGTACATCGAAGGCGAGACGCGCGAACAGCGGATCGAGCAGGGGCCCCTAGGACTCCAGGACGCGCTCGACATCGCTCAACAAATCGCCGAGGGCCTTCAAGCCGCCCACGCCAAAGGGATCGTCCACCGCGATATCAAGCCAGGCAACATCCTCATCACGCCGGACGGAAGAGTCAAGATCTTGGACTTCGGATTGGCGTTACTCACAGAACGCTCGAAGCTCACCAACCTCGATACCACCGTCGGCACTGTCGCGTACATGAGCCCAGAGCAGACTGACGGCTCCGGGACAGATCACCGCGCCGACATTTGATCCCTGGGGGTTGTTCTCTACGAGATGGTGACGGGCCAGCAGCCGTTTAAGGGCGACTACGACAAGGCGGTAATGTACTCCTTCCTCAACGAGGAGCCCGAGCCTATTACGGCTGTCCGTGCCGGTGTGCCGATGGAGCTGGAGTTCACCGTTAGCAAATGTTTGTCGAAAGCGTCCGCCGACAGATACGAATCTGCGGCCGAGCTGGCCAAGGATCTCCGCCTCCAACGCGAGAATCTTCAGCGCGCCAAATCAAGAAATACTCAGGCAGCAGCGAAACCTCGGAATGGGGGATTCGATGAGTCCCTTCCTCGGGCTGCTCAAGCTCAAGTGGGCGGCCTCGTGCCAAAACGCCAGCTACGCCTGTTCCAGGCGTCGGCTGCTGCGTTGGCTCTCTGTCTGGGCGTTCTGTCGGTCGTATATTCCCACAGCCCGCACCCTGCATCCTTACCCATCCGTTCGTTTTGACGCCATGCATCCGAGGTAGGAGCCGTATGCGGTAATTCCGCTCGTACGGATCTGTGCGGGGGGCGTCGGGCGACCGGCGTCCCTACCGCGACCCTTTGAGTCCAAAACGCTCCAAGTCGGCGCGATTACTCCTGCGGCGGAAGTTCGGCTAAGTCTCTCCAGATAGGTGGCTTGAACCCGAGTCGAAGGATTCTTGACGTGAAATCTCCCTTCGCCGAGCTTCCGCTCGCTCCCGACTGACCTGCTTGGAATCGACGCGTGGTTAGTTGGAATTTCTCTCAAGACCCCGCTTCGGCGGGGTCTTCTCATCAACCAGGACGACTCGATTCCAGAGACGAAAGCCCGGGGGTCTAGTCCGAGGTGTCACGCGATCGCGAGGTAGGGGTCTAGTGGTGCCACTAGACCCCTCGCTCAACCTGGAGCTTTAGGAGGTGTCAGATGACCGGAATGCCAAAAGACGTACTCCAGGTGGAACGGGCACTAGTCTAGCAAGGCTCCTTTGACACCAACGCAAAACTGGCGCGAAGGATCTCGCGCTCGCAAATAGATTAAGTGCCATCTGGTGAGAGACCTACAGCGATTCGGGCGGTGAGTGGCGAAAAATCCGGCTTGCTTGAGTTTTCGGCGTGGCAGATCCTCTCCCCAGGCGAATCGGCTGTGCAGCAAGGTCCAGAGTTACAATTGAGCCGACTCGGGCGGGTCGAGCAGTGATCCCCGAAGAAGAAGCTAGATCAGACGGCAAAGTCTGGGTAGCTTGTGCCTTAAGAGGGCTCACGGGGGAAGCGTGCGTGGTCCTGGCGGGGACCCTGTTGTTTCTCTTTCTGGCCGCAACCGTTGGGGTTCCGCAGGTCAAGCTGCGAGTGAGCAAACCAAGCGGCGCAGATTCGCAGCGCGAAGCTCGCGTCTACGAGAAGGTCGAAAAGCTCTTCAGTGCTTCAGCTCTAACGGGACACGGCCCGGAGCGATGACCGGCCAAACCATCAGTCACTACAAGGTCCTCGACAAGCTCGGCCAGGGCGGCATGGGCGTCGTGTATAGGGCTGAGGACACTAAGCTCGACCGGCCAGTCGCCCTGAAGTTCCTGCCTGCTCATCTGCTTGGAGACGAGGACATCCGCAAGCGCTTCGAACGTGAAGCCAAGTCAGCGGCAGCCCTAGACCACGCCAACATCTGCACCGTCCACGAGATCGACGAAGTCGAAGGCAAAACCTTCATCGCGATGTCGCTGATCGAGGGCAAGCCGCTGAACAAGAAGATTGAACGCGGCCCCCTCAAGCTCGAGGACGCGCTCGGAATTGCCCAGCAGGTCGCGAAGGGCCTAGAAGCGGCGCACAGGCGCGGGGTCGTCCACCGCGATATCAAGCCGGAGAACATCATGGTCGGCGAGGACGGTCGGGTCACGATCATGGACTTCGGCCTCGCCCAACTGACCGAGGCGTCGCGGCTGACAAGGAAGGACGAAACCGTCGGGACGGTCTTCTACATGAGCCCGGAGCAGACCGAAGGATCGATCCCAGGTCGGATTGTCCTCGGTGATCGCTAAGTTCTTGAAGGCCGACAACTCCCGATCGTCAGCCGGCAAGTAGCCCAAGAACAGCGCCAATTTCACCCCGGACTTCTCCCCGTCGTGCCGAGCTGCTGCTTGCTTGTTGCCAGCGAGTCCATGACAATGGGGCCAGCTCGACTCCAGAGGATCCCATGTTACAAAAAACCACGGGCATTGCCGCCCGATTCTTAATGTTGGCTTGGCTAGGCTCGTTCGCGAGCTTGTCCGCGGCGGACCGCCCGAACATCCTGTTCATCTACACTGATGACCACTCCTACCGCACGGTTGGAGCGTACCCACAGTCGTATCCCTGGGTGAAAACTCCAACGATGGACCGCCTCGCCTCTCAGGGAGTCCGATTCGAGTACGCATACATCGGCAATTGGTGCATGCCGTCCCGCGCGACGCTGCTCACCGGGCGACACCAATTCGGCGTCGAGTCGATGCGCATGGAAGGACCCTACCCAGGCAGCACATACGACCCGGAAAAGACTCCCTTCTGGCCGAAGGTCTTCCGTGAGAACGGCTATTTCACCGCACAGATCGGCAAGTGGCACACCGGGACCGACACAGGCTATGGGCGCGATTGGGATTTCCAGATTGTCTGGAACAGGCCCGCGCATCCCGAGACTAATCAGAACTACTACTACGATCAGCCCATTACCTATCAGGGCGGCGAAACCAAGATCCTCGAGCGCTACTCGACCGATCAATACACCGACTGGGCCGTTGATCTGATCAGCGGGAACGGCCGCGATAAGGACAAGCCCTGGTATTTGTGGCTCTGCTACGGAGCGGTGCACAGCCCCTTCACGCCCGCGGACCGACATCTCGAGGAGTATCCGGGGATCGACTTCGACACGCCGGCTGATATCTTCCCGCCTCGTCCGGGCAAGCCCGACTGGGCGCAGAAGATCAAGTACTGGAGCAAGGGACCTGGTGGGACGCCGATGCTGAATGGGCGTTCCTTGAATTCGTGGACGCGCCAGTATCACCAAGGCGTGCTGGCGCTCGACGAAGGGATGGACCGGGTATTGCAGGCGCTGGAGGATAGCGGCCAGCGGGAGAACACGCTCGTAATTTGGACTGCCGACCAGGGCTTCGCGTGGGGCCAGCATGGCTTCCGCACCAAGTTCGCGCCGTACGACGCGAACATCCGCTCGCCCATGGTGATGTCAATGCCGGGGCGCATTCCGGAAGGGCAGGTTAGCCCGCGACCGGTAGCCGGCGTGGACATTGTCCCGACGATCTTCGCGTTCGCCGGTATCGATCTGCCCTGGGAGATGCATGGCGAAGATCTGACACCGCTACTCGAGAACCCGCAGCGGGAGTGGCCGCATCCAGCCCTCCTCGTGGCAACCGGAGAGAAATACGGCTCAGATACGGATGTGATTCCCGAAGGCGAAGGCGCGATGGACGACGGCGTACCGTGGTACGTTTTGCTGGTCGACGGGAAGTACAAGTACATCCGTCCGTTGATCCATGACATGGAGGAACTCTACGACCTGCAGGCCGACCCGGACGAGCTCGACAATCTGGCGGCCAAGCCGGAGCACCAGCAGACTCTACGGCGAATGCGGGCGGCTGCGATTGCCGAGCTTCGCGAGGATGGCGCGGGATTCGTTGATTCCATGCCGGCTGTCAAGACGGGGGGTAGGAAGCGGTCGGGACATCGCGTTGTAGCGAGGTTCAGACGCGAGCCCGCCGCCCATCGGCATCGTTCCGAAGCTGTCATTTCGACCGTTCGAGCGATAGCCACTATAAACAAATTTCACGCCGCCCTGACGTCCGTTCCAGATCGCTCAGAGACCTATCAACTAAACTACTTTTCTTGTGGGCCGACCCATTCGTCGGTCGGGCCAAGGAGAACGAACGTCCCACGGACGGCATCGGATCGCGTGCCGTCTTCAGTGGGGCGCGTGCCGACGCCGACGTAGACGTAATCGTCAAGCTTGCGAATCTCGTCGACCAGATCGCTGTCATCAAAATGGCCGTAATACATCAAGAGCGCGGGTTTGCCATCGATGAGAGACTTGCCCATTTCGGTGCCGAAGCGACGGTTGCGGACGACCTTTCCGTTCGGCAAACGGAAACGATTGTATCCCTCGCCTTTGGTGTCGGAATGGGCCTTGTATGCCTTGCCAAGCCAATAGCCAATACGCGAGTTTTCGTTGTACAAAGAATTGCTGGTTCTGGCCTGCTCGGTGGGCTTACCGAAGTTGGGAACGAGGCCCTGATAATGGCCGTTCATTTCGCGCATGGGGGCGGCAGGGAGCTTCTTCCAGATTTCGAAGAGTTCGGCGCGATTCATGGAGAGAAGACGTTCCAAGCTCCATTCGCCTGAGGGCGTCACAGGCATGCTTGCCGATTCGGGCTTGCCGCGGGCGAAATCGTCATCGGCCGAGAGGAAGTTCGGCGTGAACGAGCAAATGGCTAAGCCCACAATCGCAGATGCGATGATTCTTGGATTCCACATCATGAAACCGCCCCCTTGATATCAATTGAACAAACGACAAGCGTGATCATACACGCAACCCAAGGTGGTGTCAAGGGCGGAGTAACAGGAGTTTCCTCAGATTTTCTGGCCCTGGGAGCCGAACAGCAGCTCGAGTTGCCGGCTCGCCGGCGGGGACTGCGGGCGTTCAGGGAGAACAGAATGACACCATCGCGATTCCAAGTGCCTCCGGCGCCTCCACCCGCTTCCTCGCACAGAACCTCTACCGGGCCGCCAGTCGCTGAAACGACTTTGAGTTTCCCGTTTCAGTGCTAAATTAGGTGCCGACCGAACCGAAGCTCATACCGAGGCTAAGACCTCGATGACCCGGCGACCGCTATTCATTCTCGCTTCGAAGTCGCCCAGGTCCTGCTGACCAAAGGCGGCGTCGACCCCAACGCCCACTTCCGCGGCATCTTCTCCTCCGGCTCGTTGGAACTCGCCAACGCGGCCATCGCCACCGGCAAAATGACGCCTGAGACGCTGACGAAGAGTTTGGAGCTGGCGCTCGAGAAGAACAACGCCGCTATCGCCGAGGCGCTTCACGAGGCCGGAGCCGAGCCACCCGCCCCAGCGGTTGAAGTCCGCGCAGAGATCCTCGAGTCCTACGCCGGGAACTACAAGAGCGGCCAGTTACCCCTCGAGATCAAGGTCAGCGCGCGAGACGGCAAGTTGTTCGCCCAGGCAACGGGCCAAGCCGAGATTCCCCTTAAGGCGCGTAGCGAAACCTTGTTCGAATTCTCCGCGGCAGGCATAGCAATGGAATTCGATGGCAAAGGAGGATTCACCTTCCGCGCGGGCGGCCGGGAGTTCTCTTACCAGAAGACAGGTGCGGCGCAATGACGCGAATCATCTTCCTGCTCGCCCTGGCGACTCTCCGCGTGACTGCCGGCGACTGGCCCCAGTTCCGGGGACCCGGCGCCAGCGGGCTCGGAGACGGCGCCAATCCGCCGGTCACCTGGAACGGACAAACTGGCGCCCGCATCGCCTGGAAGACTCCTATCCCCGGCCTCTCCGTGGCGTCGCCTGTCATCTGGGGAGACAACATCTACTTGGTGACCGCCATCTCCGGCGATGCCAGCCAGACTTTCCGGACCGGCCTCTACGGCGATACCGATTCCGTCGCCGACTCCTCGCGCCACATTTGGAAGGTCCTCGCCCTCGACAAAAACACCGGCAAGATTCTCTGGGACCGTACCGCTCATGAAGGCGTTCCCAAGACCAAGCGCCACCCCAAGAGCTCGCAAGCGTCGCCGACTCCCGTCACAAACGGCGAGGTTGTGGTGGCCTATTTCGGCTCCGAGGGCCTCTACGCCTACTCCGCGGACGGAAAGCTCCTGTGGAACAAGGATCTCGGCAAACAGAACGCGGGCTGGTTCTTCGATCCCGACTCGGAGTGGGGTGCAGCAAGCTCGCCCGTGATCCACGGCGACTCCGTGATTGTCCAATGCGACCGGCTGCTGCCGCGGTCAGACAGGGCGTGTCCCCGACCGCGCAATCGACATCGACAGTCTTGCCACACGCGCGGCAGATCAAGTGGTGATGATTGTCACCCACTCGATCCTCGTAGAGCGCGGGCGAACGCGCTGGTTGAATCCGCCGAATCAGGCCCTTCTCCGATAGCAACCCGAGTGCATCGTAAACAGCCTGCCGCGAGATGGCCCCAATCTCGGCGCGAACGTCTTCGGCAACGTCATCAGCCGTGCAGTGAGGTCGGCCTGAGACAGCACGAAACACTGCTAGTCGCTGGGCTGTGACTTGGACGCCCTTTTCGCGGAGAAGATTGGCGGGGTCAGTCGACATTTCGGGATCATCGGTCCAACTTTGGACTTTGTCAAGGATTGGACGACGTGTTTGAGTCGAGGAGTGGAGGAGTCGAGAAGTGGAAGAGGTCACGTTGTCGCGTCGGGTGGCTGGCGGTCGAACGCAGTGAGCCCCCAGCACGCGGAATCTGGGGGTTCGCGTCGCCCGACCCGGGCTCGCGTTGCTCGAAGCACCCGGCGCCACCCATGTCCTGGACCCAATCTGCTACCCATGTCCTGCCCCTCCTCAACTCCTCAACTCCTCGACTCAAACACACTTCTCCCCTTCCAATCACCGGCGCGCTATGATCGGGGTCCATCCAAACCCGACGAACAGCCAATGACCCGTTCCCCACAAATCATTGCGATCTGCCTCGCTGTGCTTGGCGAGTGGAGTGTCGCACTGGCGCAAGGTGAACCTCAGCAGTTTCAGGCAATTCGCAGCGTGCTCAAGGAGAACTGCTGGGATTGCCATAGCGGTGCGGAACCGAAGGCGGGACTGGACCTGAGCAAACTGCGAACGGACCTTCGCGAGCGATCTGTGCGCCAGCGCTGGGTTTCTGTTCACGATCGAATTGCCAAACGGGAAATGCCCCCAAGCGCCGAGGCGCTGGACCGGGCGGAGCGTCAAGCGCTTGTCCAAAGTTTGGCGGCCATCCTACACGACGCAGACGCCTCGGAGGTTCGTAGCGACGGTCGTGGCCCAATGCGACGACTCAACCGAGACGAGTATCAGCAGAACCTTCGGGACATCCTCGACCTTCCCGACCTCGATATCCGCGACATCCTGCCAGAAGACACGGAAGGTCATCTGTTTAACAAGACAACCGCCAAGTTGGACATTTCCCGCGTTCAGCTCACTGCCTATCTCGACGCTGCCGACAAAGCACTACGGCATGCCATTGCAAGTGGCGTTGAGCCTCCCAAACGGATGAGCTTTCGCGCTGTTGGCAAAAGGCTGTTCGGCGCCCCAAGCACGTTTGGTGAGCGCGAGGCCATGTTCTTTGCGCGAGATTCTAAAGCGATTTCGAGCGAAGAGGTCGATGCGTCGCCGGAGGACTCGAAGATTGAAGTGGCAATCTTCCGGTCGGCGCACTGGCCGTACCATGGTTACCCTCACGACTTCATTGCCAAGCGAGCGGGTAGGTACCGCGTTCGATTCTCCGCTCGCGCTGTGCTGCAGTTGCCGGGCTACACGCTAAAGCCAGCGACACGGCCCGTTCCGATGACCTTTCGAGCACGGAAACGTTCCGGTGCTGACGTCTCGGGCGATGTCCGCGCAACCGGTGGATTGATCGACGTTCAACCGACAACGCAATCCTTCGAAACGACCGTCCAGCTTCTTGAGACGGAAACGATCGAGTACAGCCTCCTCGGGCTCCCAGTCCCGCTCGCGCGCAACGTCGATAACGGTCCACCCACCTATCGGTATCCACCGTTCCCGAAAGGTGGACAGCCCGGCGTCGCCGTCCAGCGACTGGAAATCGAAGGGCCACTTTCGGGGCCAATCTGGCCACCAGCGTCGCACCGCGTTTTGTTCGACGAACTTGAGATCCGAGCCGCAGAGGGGAATTCGAGCGGCCTCCGTGTTGACGTCGTGTCGGACCGGCCCCGAGCGGACGCTCGTCGACTATTGCGACGATTCGTTGACCGTGCAGCTCGGCATCCGATTCAAGATGAAGATCTCATGCCGTATGAACGGTTAATCCTGGCACAAATGGAAGAAGGAGAATCGTTCGCCGTCGCGATGCTGGCAGGCTACAAGGCGTTCCTATGCTCCAGTCACATGATCTACCTTCGCGAACCACTCGAGATCGCAAGTGATGCGGAGAATCTAGACCGAGCAACGGCTCAGTTTGCGATTGCGTCGAGGCTGTCACATTTCCTAACCAACACGCGTCCTGACAAGGAACTCATGAAGCGAGCCGAAAAGGGCGAGCTACTCAATCCTAATGTGCTTCGCGGCGAAACAAACCGTCTCATTGCAAGTGAAGGCTTCGATCGCTTCGTCCGCAACTTCACCGACTACTGGCTCGCTGTCCGACACCTGCACCGCGACGAACCCAATTTCCGTGTGTACCCGGAGTATCGATTTGACGCATATCTCATAGAATCCATGGCTGGAGAGACTCGCGCGTTTTTCTCATCCATGGTGCGAGACAACCTACCAACGAGCGTGCTCGTGAATGCGGATTTCGCGTTCGTCAACGACCGACTTGCAGCGCATTACGAACTCCCCAACTCGGATGAAATCACTGGATCGGCCATGAGGCGAGTGCAACTGCCAAAGGGGAGTCCTTACGGTGGACTGCTCGCGCAGGCGTCGGTGCTCAAGGTTACGTCAAACGGCACGGCAACATCCCCCGTGCTTCGCGGTGCTTGGGTCATGGAGCGGCTATTCGGAGACCCGCCACCACCTCCACCGGCGAGCGTACCGGCCGTTGAGCCCGACATTCGCGGGGCCAAGACGATCCGTGAATTACTTGCCAAACACGCGAGCGCAAAAGAATGCTCGAGCTGTCATGCACGGTTCGACCCGGTGGGTGTTGCTTTGGAAAACTTCGACATCCTCGGACGATGGCGAACTCGATACCGCGGACTAGGCGACGGCGACAAAGTCGAAGGTATCGATCGCGCGGGACATGACTTCGCCTATGCACTGACTTCGAAGGTGGATGCGAGCGGAATGCTGCGCGATGGCCGCAAATTCAAGGACATCCATGAACTGAAGGCATTGCTCCTGGAGAACCCGCGACAACTCGCCAAGAACATGCTCACCCAGTTCATCGTGTATGCGACCGGTACTCCGGTCCGATTCTCGGATCGACGCGAGATCGAAGCGATTCTCGACGCCTGTGCTGGCAACGGTTACCGGACCGCTGACCTGCTGCACGGACTCGTACAGAACAAGATCTTTCTGGGGTCCAGAACAA
This sequence comes from Bryobacterales bacterium, assembly GCA_965247515.1. GTDB lineage: Bacteria > Acidobacteriota > Terriglobia > Bryobacterales > UBA6623. Next base: position 7,664,839 of record OZ252029.1, read on the forward strand.
GGGAGCCTCCCAAATGAGTCGGCAAATGCACCCGATTCCCCGTTCCCGGCGCAGCTTTCTGCGCGGAACAGGCGTGGCACTTGCGCTCCCTTGGCTCGAAGTCAGTACAGCACACGGGAACGGCCGTGCCGGGTCTGCTCCCAGAATGCTGATCATCTCGAATAACCTTGGCGTGCTCCCCAAACCGTTCTTTCCGACGGAATCGGGCTCGGCCTATAAGCTCTCCCCTTATCTGACTGAACTCAGCGATTTTCGAAGAGACTTCACGGTGTTCAGCGGACTGTCGCATCCTGACGTGGACGGCGGACACAGTACGGAGAACTGTTTCCTAACAGGCGCTCGTGGGCCAACACGAAGCGGATTCCGCAACACGATTTCTCTCGATCAGTTTGCCGCGGATGCACTCGGCCCAGTGACTCGGTTCCCGACTTTGAATCTTGGCGTGAACATCGACAAAGCCAACCGGAGCCTTTCTTGGACGAGCGACGGAGTACTACTTCCGGCGGAAGATAGTCCTGCAAGGCTGTTCAAGAAGATGTTCTTACAAGGGAATGGGACGGCAGTCGCCAAACAAGTGCATCGGCTTCAGGAGCGAGGCAGCATTCTCGATACGTTGCTTGAAGATGCCAGTCGATTTCGGCGGCGTCTCGGCAACGGCGATCGAGCCCGCCTTGACCAGTACCTGAATTCTGTCCGCAAAGTCGAGAAAAGGCTGGCGACTGCGCGGCAGTGGGAAACGCGTCCTAAGCCAAAGACCACGCACAGTCCGCCGCGGGACATCCCCGACAAGAAGCTGGTCTTCAAGAAGTTTGACCTAATGCTGTCAACGGCGTTACTCGCACTCGAATCAGACTCCACGAGAATCGTCACGTTGATGGTCGACGCATTTGCAACACCAGTGTTTCAACTCCATGACAATGAGCTGTCAGTCTCCGACTACCACAATCTCAGCCACCATGGACAAGCGCCTGAAAAGGTGCGGCAACTAAAAGACGCCGATCGTCAGCAGATGGGCCTGCTTCGCAAAGGGCTCACGAATCTCAGAGACAAGCAGGACGGCAACGCGCGGTTGCTCGACCGGACGATGGTCCTCTACGGAAGCAACATGGGGGATTCAAACACGCATGTGAACACCAATCTGCCGATTCTACTCGCGGGTGGCGGGTTCACACATGGCCAGCATCTCGCATTCAGTCGCGAGAACAACACTCCATTGTGCAATCTCTTTGTCAGCATGCTGCAACGCCTTGGCGTGGAGGCAGACCGGTTCGGCAGCAGTACTGGAACGCTGACCGGCCTGCGCGAGCCCCGCGAAGCGGTGACTGATCGGTAGCGCAAGACGCGGATTTCCGCACGACCACGCTTGCCTCACTCTCGGAACCCGATTTCGCGTATCGATACCGTGTGCGCTTCCGGAACGCGACCGGTCACTAAGATGCGGATGCCTCGCGTCGTTATGCTCTCCGGCAACGTGACATGGAAGACCGGATTCCGGGTTTTGTCATTGATCGCGGCAGCATCTTCACCGTGTCCACCTGTGTCACCAACATGAACATCGATCCAGCGGCAGTGTATCGGAGACAGTCGCTGGATTGTGAAACTGGAGTGAACCCTAAAAATGAGACATTGAAATTCGGGACGAATTTCAGCGAATGGAAAGGAGTCCAGGATGGAAAGTCTCAAGCCGCGCAAGCCGCGGGAGTTCACGGTGGAGTTCAAGGAAGCCGCCGCCAGGCGGCTCCTAGCCGGCCAGAGCGGGACAGCGCTAAGCCGCGAGTTGGACGTCAAGCGCAGCCTGCTGTACCGCTGGCGGGACGCCTATCGCCAGGAAGGCGTCAACGGCTTGAGCCGGCGGCGAGGCCGGCCGAAACCCGGCCGCTCGGCGCCGCCCAAGATCCCTCGCGATCCGCGCGACGAACGCATCGCAGAGCTCGAACGACTGCTCGGCAAACAAGCCGCAGAGCTCGATTTTTTCGGACAAGCCTTTCGCGCCTTGAACCTCGCAGCCCCGACCAACGACGCCGGTGGCGCGAGCGGATCTACTCCATCGTCGAGCAGATCAGCGCCAAAGGCTCGCTCAGCGTCGAACACGCCTGCGAGCTCGGACGCGTGAATCGCGCCGGGTTCTATCGCCGGCTCGCCGTGTCGTCGCCCGCCGAGTGCGACATGGAATTGCGTGACCGCATGCAGCGGATTTCGCTCGAGAATCGTCGTTACGGCTACCGCCGCGTGACGGCCGAGCTGCGCCGCCAAGGCTTCCTCGTCAATCACAAAAAGGTCCTGCGGATGATGCGTAAGGACAACTTGCTGGCGGTACTCAAGCGGCGCTTCGTGCTAACAACGGATTCGAACCACTTCTTACCTGTTTATCCGAATCTAGCGGCGCACCTGAATGTGGACGGCGTCGATCAGTTGTGGCAATCCGATATCACCTACATTCGCTTGCGCGAGGCGTTCGTCTACCTCGCCGTGGTGTTGGACGCCTACTCGCGACGCGTGGTCGGCTGGCGGCTGGGGACGACGCTCAAAGCTGAGCTGGCTGTAGGGGCGTTGCGCGATGCGCTCGAGCTCAGACGCCCTGCCGCGGGGTGGATGCATCATTCCGACCAAGGCGTACAGTACGCTTCGAGCGCCTATGTCGAGCTGCTGGAGCAGCACGGCGCGATCATCTCGATGAGCCGCCGCGGCAACCCCTACGACAACGCGCGGGCGGAGAGTTTCATGAAGACGTTGAAGGCGGAGGAGGTTTGGTTGCAGCGTTATCGCACGCTTGACGAGGCGCGCGCATCGATCGGCGAGTTCATTGATGAGATCTACAACCAACGCCGGCTGCATTCGGCGTTGGGATATCGTCCGCCGGCGGAGTTTGAAGCGCTGGCGCGGCCGGCGGCAACAGCAGCGAGGAATCCGAAGTATGAGTTTTGAGAGGCATAGGCAAATCTATCAATCCGATGGGCCCTGGGCGGGCAGGGAGACATCGCCGGCGTTGGAGAAGCCGGGAGCGACCTTGGCGGCCGCCCCCGGCGCTCATCGTCTTGATGAGTTTGCGGCCGGGTATTCCTTGGCGGGTTGCTCTCCAGCAGAGCCCGCTTCCGCTTCCCCGGCTAGGACCAGCGTGCGACGATACAGCGAAGAAGGCAAGCGTTTTGCGGTGAATCGTAACCTGTCCCGATTTCGACTGTCTCACGCTTGGGGTTCACTCCAGTTTTACCCCTCGGAGGCCTACGTTGAAGTCGGGGGCAAACGTCAAAGGCTATGGCCGATCAACTGAGCACCGTTTCGAAAAGCCGTCTGCGCGCCCCGGCTGGAATGGTGGCGCCAAGCGATATGGAATCGATCGAACGAGCGATCAGAGTGCAATTACAGGACCTTAGGGATCGTAACGAAATAACCTATGCAAAATCTCAGCTCCGCCTGGGATGTAGCGTGTAGTTCCAATCTCCGTGGAACTTGTCACGACGGAGATCAATCTGCGCCACTTCGCGATCCGATACCTTGACGCCCCGAGGGTAGCTGGCGGTATCTAACTCCGAGTGCACCGTGAGACCCGTTGCGGTCGTCGTGCCGGCGATGAGCTGGACGATCACCTCATGACTGATCAGCGGCTTGCCACGCCAGTTCTGGCTGATAAAGGAAAATAAACGGTGCTCGATCTTGTTCCATTTGCTGGTTCCCGGCGGCAGATGACTCACGGCAATCCGCAAGCCGGTTTCGTCGGCCAACTTTTGCAGCTCCAGTTTCCAAAGCCGCACGCGCGCCCCGTTGCTCCCGCCCGAATCCGCCGTAATCAGCAGTCGCGTCGCCCGCGGATACGCCGCCCGCCCCATCGAGCTCCACCAGCGCCGGATGCTCTGGACCGCGAACGCCGCCGTATCGTGATCCACGCCCACGCTCACCCAGCCTGTGTTGCGGGCGATATCGTAGATCCCGTAGGGATTGGCTCGCCCCAGTTCCGCAATGATAAAGTCGTGTACGCGCACCTTCTCCGGATCGCCCCGCGGACGCAATTCCCGCCCATTATTATTGAAGTTTCCACCAATTCTTTCTTCTTGGCGTCCACCGAAATGACGGGTTGACGCTGCTGGAGTTGGCGTTTGATTCGACGATTGAGGTACTCGAACTGGGCGTTGCGGTCCGGAAGGTTGGAGCCCTCCATGGTCTTGCTGTTGGCCTGCAGGCTGTATCCCAGATCATGCAGCATTCGGCCCACCATCGAGTGGCTGGTTTGATGCCCCATTCCCCGCAGTTCTTCGGCCAACTTCCGTAAGCTCTTGCAGGTCCAACGCAACGGTGATTCCGGATCACCGCGAGTGGCCGGCTCGACCAACCGTTCCAGATCCCGCGCGAGCGCAGGATCCTGAGCCACAGTCTTCTTGCGTCCCCCGCCGGGGCGGCGAATGCGACCAGGCGGGCGGACGCGGGTCTCGCTCAGTTCGGCCATGCCCTGGCGAATGACTTGCCGCGAAACGCCCGTCGCCCGAGAGACCGCCGAGATGCCGCCGCGCCCGATCGCCGCACTCTCGGACGCCGCCACCAGCCGCCGGGAACGCTCATCCAGAACTGGGCGAACTGCCGCAAAACGCCGTGTGATTGCAGCGAGGTCTAGCATCCTCTCCAGGATAGGCTAAAACATTCATATATGACAATGTTATTTTGTTACGAGCCCTTAGGGCTTGCTTTGCCTACCCGTGAGCCCGGAACGCAAGTGACGGGTGCGGTGTTCGCGTGGTCGTCATGCGTACCCGTCACTTGCGTTCCGGGCTCACGGGGTGCGCGGCTTGCACTCGGTTGAGGTGAATCTATGTCGTCAACAAGGTCACAGTGTAGTTCTGGAGTGCGCGCGTTTGGTGAGACAGTACCCGAAGGGTCGTAGAGACCTGCGGCTTTGCTACTTCTCGAGGAAAAGCTCACTATTCACCACGTACCGGATCATATTCTGCATACGGTAGTCGCTGGCCCGCAATTGCAGCGCGTCCTCTTTCAAGAAGTTCAGCTCGTTGTAAGTCAAGCTGCGGCCGTTCGCATACGTCGCGAGATGCTTGAGGACGCTAAAAGCCACTTGATCGATGCGATCCTGGCTGAGATAGCGCTTCAGGTCGTTGACGCCTGAGATTTCGGTGGCGTCGGGTAGTGTGGATCGGGCGTCCGCGGCGAATTGCTTGAGACGTCCTCCGGCGTCGAGTTCCTCAAGGGCCACTCCCCAGGGGTCGATCTTCGTGTGGCACTGGACGCAGCCGGGCAGGCTGCGGTGCTGCTCGAGGCGCTCGCGGAGGGACAAGCCTTCGGTGTCGGCCTTTAGGTCTGGGACGTTCGGCGGAGGATCATCGGGCGGCTCGGCAATAATCTTGCGCGCCAGCCAGGCCCCGCGCTTGACCGGGTTCGACTCCCGCCCGTCGGACAACCCCGCCATCAACGCCGCCTGCGTCAGCACTCCGCCCAGTTCGGGACGACCATGAGCGATGGGGACGAACTCGAAGCCGCTCTCGATCTTGTCGCCTAAATCGTAGTAGCTGGCGACGACCTCGTTCGCCACGACGTAGTCCGACTCGACCAGATTTCGCACAGGCATGTTGTTGCGAATCATGTACTTCAGCAATTCGACTGGCTCCTGCCGCAAGTGCGTTCGGGTGTCGCGCGTGAGCCGGGCAAACTGCTTGCGGTCGGGTTCGAGCACGTCGAACTTGTCGAGGCTCAACCATTGCGACGTAAACTCCCCGATGAACCGCGAGAAGCGCGAATCCTTGATCATCCGCGCGACTTCGGAATCCAAGTGCTCCCGCAGCGTACCGCCGCCGGCGAAGCTCAACGTGGTCTCGTCAGGCGGACCGTTCCAGAGGAAGTACGAGAGCTTCGAAGCCAGCTCGTAATCGTCGAGCGGCTCGGGCTCAGGCGTGCTGCTGGTCTCGACCAGGAACAAGAACTGCGGCGAGGTCAACGTGACCTGCAGCGCGTCCTTCACACTTGCCTGGAAACCGTTCCCCGCGTCGAGTGATCGCTGGAACACAGCCATCAGCACGTCCTCTTCCGCGGGTTTGACCGGACGCCGGTAGGCGCGGGTCGCGAACCCGCGAATGATCTCTCGCGCATACGCCTCGGTGTCGCTCTTGCGGTCGAAGTCGACGAAGATGCTTTGATGTGACCGCGGCGGCCAGGTCTCATACAGCGGTCCTTCGAACTCCACCGACCGCACCTGCAAGCGCGGCATGTCGCGTCCGTCGGTGTATTCGCTGCGGACCGCGATCTCTTTCACCCCCGCGAGATAGTTGACGTTGTTCTTCTCGACGTTCGGGCTCGGGTAATCACTGATCGCCGCTTCAAATATGAAACGCTGCGGCTCCGCGTTGGTTACGGATTGGGGCTTTCCGACCGGCGCGAACGTGCTGCCGCAATCGCGTCGAAATCCCAGATGCACGCCAACCCGCGGCGTGCGCTTCTCGAAGGCGAGAAAACGTTGCGAGATCTCGTCGCCGGCGTCAAGCCGGGTGAAGACGATCCGGTCCAAGTCCCTTATCCCGGTGTTCGCGGCTTGGACTTCGAGCAGACCTTTGTCGAGCCGGAGCGCCACCCAGGCGGGCTGTTTCAATTCGCCCGAGAACGGCCGCCCTCCCAGGGTGAGCGACAGATCCTGCGGCGTCTCGGGCGGAGGCAATACCAGCGCGCGGCCGGGCTCGACGAGGGCTTGAAGCTCGGCTTCATCAAGCGCCCGTTCGTAGAGCCGCACTTCATCGAGCTCGCCGCGGAAGTGGTTGTTGTACGAAATGCGGCCGAGATGAAGGTTCGCCTTCGGGTTGTCGAGATTCGACGGGCCGATTTCGCCCTTCGCGACCGGAATGCCGTTCACGTAGAGGCGCGACCTCTCGCCGCCACGCCGGACGACAGCCGCGACGTGCTGCCAAGCGTCGACGCGGATGACGCCATCGGCGGAGGCCACGAACTCGGCCTCTTCCTCATCGAATCCCGTGGTTACGATTCGGAAGGAGCCCCTGTTACGGGTCATCGCCAGTTGCCAGCCGGGCATCTGGTCAAAGCCGCCGTAGACGACGATTCCCGCGTTGCGAAGCTGCGTCGGCCGGATCCAAGCCGCCACGGTGAAGTCGCCCCTACCGACGTTCCATTCATCGCGATGGGGGACGACCACCGAATCGTCGTTCCCGTCGAGCGCGACGGCCTTGCCAAACGGCGAATCGACCAGCCGCGCGTCTCCTTCGAGGCCTTCCTGCTCGCCGTCAAGAGACCAAACCCCGGTCAGCCCGTCGCCGAGTCGCGAGGAGTCGGCGACCGGCGCTTCGTCCCGTTCAACTTCATGGACGTCGACCTGGTAGATTCCGGCTTTGTCGATCAACACGGATTGGGTCGTTGTCGGATCGCCGCTGGTCGAAGCGTCCACCTCATCGGCCGGTTGCGCGGCGTCGCCCGGATCGAGCATCAGCCCGTCGTTATACTTCGCCGCCGTGACGGTCACACGGAAGCGCCCGTGATCGGGCAATTCGCGCAGTGAGATCTTGAAGTTCGCCTTCGGCCCAAACGTGCCGTCTTGGCCGAAGAGCTCGTCGTTCGGGATAGCCGGGCGGAGCAGCAGCCCATCCGGGACGGTGTCGTGCGCGCTCCCCTTGGGGTAGCCGCGGCTCCCTCGCATGCCGGCAAACACGGCGTGGTAGATACTGTCGAAGTCTCTCCAGCCGCGAACTGTCCCGTTGCCTTTGTAGCCCTCGATGAAGCGATACTTGGTCCGCATCAGGAACGGGTCGAAGGCGAACGGCTTGCTGGGCGTGAGTTGTGTGACCACGTAGTCGGCGTTCTCGAGCAGCGTGCTGCCGGCCCCAAGAATGAGTTTTTCGGGGAACGGCTCGGGGTTGACCGATTTGCCCAGAGAGACGCTGAAGTTCTGGATCGAGGGCTTCGAGTCCGGATTGACGATCGCTCGGCTGAGGCCTTCATCGGCGATCTCGAAGTAGGCTTCCATCAACAATGGCGACAGCTCGAGGGTTGCCGCGTTGTTCACGAATCCGTCTCTCGAGACGGCGTCGGGGGGGAGAACGTCGGTGAGGTCGTCGTCGATCAGCAACAACTCGCGCAAGGTATTGCGGTACTGCGAGACGGTGAGGCGCCGCACGATGCCGTTCTTCGGCGTCGGACGCGAGCGCGCGATGTCGAGGGCTTGGGTGATCCAGTCGACCATCCGCTGACGCTCGGCCTCGGCCGGTTGAGGCAGGCCTTTGGGCGGCATCGTCCCGTCGCCGATCTTTCTCCGCACGGCCTGCCACAAGCGCAGATGCCGATCCTCGAGGGAGGCGTCAAGCTGGTCGACGCGGATGCCCGAAATGGCCGTCTCGGAGTCATGACACTGGTAGCAGTTTTGCTTCAGGAACGGCTGCGCCTGCTGCTCGAACGATGTTTCAAGCGCCTGCGGAGCATCGTCGGCGGCCTGGACCTCGACGAAGTGCGCGACCCCCACGGCCGCCACAAGAGCGAGAGTGCAAACGGCGTGGAGCCGAGGCCGACGATTACGAGAGGTCATATTCCGCGACATCGCAACGTTTATGTTAACGCGAGCCAGGAATCCGAGCACCCTGCGTCAGCGGGGTGTCTTCCCATTGCCCCGGCGAGCGTTGCAACTCGAACCGGAAGACCACCCCCTGAGGGGCCGTGAAAAAATGTCGGCAATCCGACTCCGGCAAGGCGGGCTTGGCATGCCAAGCCCCTACGTCGTTGAAAGCAGACGATCGTCCGTAGGGGCGAGGCATGCCTCGCCCGTCTTTCGCTGACGCAGGTGGCTCGGAGAGCGCTCAAACCGCTACACTGGGGCTTCTCGCGCGCGCCTTGCATGAGACGACTGGCCAAAATCCTCGTCTGGATAGGGCTTCTGGGCCTGTTTGTGAAGTACGGCATCCTCGATCCTCGGGGAAGCTGGCGTTCGGGAGCTTTCCTCGAAAAGATAGTCGGCGGTAGGCCCGATGTCACCTGGGCCGACTCTTTGACAGCGATCATCCCTCACAGCATTCGCGTTCACCTTGGGCTTGCCTTAGCGGAGCCCGGTGAGGGCGACGGCGACTCACCCTGCCCGGTCGAATGGCGGACGTTGGCGGGCGAATTCTGGGGCCGCGAAGCCGACCGCTGGGTGATCGACTTCCTAATCCGCGAACAGTGGGTCGAGCGCATCTACCACCACCCCGACGCTCACGTTCAGCCCGGCGACATCGTCCTTGACGTGGGCGCGCACCTGGGGACGTTCACCCGCTTCGCCCTGTTGCACGGCGCCTCGAAAGTGATTGCGTTCGAGCCCGAGCCGACCAACGTCATCTGTTTCGAGCGGACCTTCGCCGATGAGATTGAAGACGGCCGTGTCGAGCTAGTCGCCGCCGCCGCATGGAATGAGTCAGGAACCCTGCAATTCGACCCCCCGAGCGGGCAGCCCCATACCGGCATGGGCCGGGTCTCCGAGGGAGGCCTGATGGTCGTGCCGGCCGTGACGATCGACTCCGTGGTCGATGAGCTTGGCATCCGCCGCGTCGACTTCGTCAAAATGGATATTGTCGGCGCTGAACGATACGCCCTCGCCGGAGCTTCGCGGACCATCGCCGAGTTTGCGCCGCGCATGGTGCTGAGCACGTCGGATCAGCCCGACGACCCAGAGGTCTTGCCCGTGATCGCCCGCGAAAGCCGGCCCGACTATCACACCGCGCTACGCTATCGGCACGTCTTTGTCTACTAAATAGGAGTGCGACCTTTTGAGCATCAACACGCTACAGCTATTTGATTGGCGGATTCACCTTGACGATTGGCTGCAGAACGACAAAGTAGGACGTTTTTGGGAAAGCGACAAATCCCTGTGGACCGATTCAGACGAAGACCGCTGGACCGGCTGGCTCACGATCGTCGACGAGCAGCTCGCCGACACGACCCACCTCACGGCGCTTCGCGACGACATCGCCGAGGCGGGGTTCTCAGACGCGCTCTTGCTCGGCATGGGCGGCTCGAGCCTGTGCCCGGAAGTCTTGGCCCGAACCTTTGGAGACCAGCCGGGATTCCCAAAGTTGCACGTGCTCGACTCGACCGACCCGTCGCAGATCCGCACGTTCGAAGGCAAGGTCGACCTCGACAACACGGTGTTCATCGTCGCGAGCAAAGCTGGCTCGACCCTCGAAACCGACATCCTGCGCGCGTACTTCTTCGAGCGTGCGGGGCAAGCGGGCGAGCGGTTCATCGCTATTACCGATCCGGGGTCGAAGCTTGAAGCGATCGCCTATGCGGACGACTACCGCAAGATCCTCTATGCCGTCCCGGAGATCGGTGGGCGGTACTCGGCTCTGTCGAACTTCGGAATGACTGCTGGGGCGGTAGCTGGGCTCGACGTTGTCGGCATCTTGGAGCGGGCCCGTGAGATGGCGCAAAGCTGCCGCCGCGCGGACCCCGTCGGGAACCCTGGCGTCGAGCTGGGGCTGTTCCTAGGCGCGATGGCGAATGGCGGGCGCAACAAACTGACGTTCCTGACCTCGCCGGGCCTCGAAGCCCTTGGCTCCTGGCTCGAGCAACTGATCGCCGAATCCACGGGCAAGCAAGGCAAGGCCATCATCCCCGTGGATCTTGAGTCCGTCGGGGACGCTGAGGTCTACGACGATGACCGCGTGTTCGCTGTCTTGCAACTTGCGGGAGAAGACGCTCCCGAGCCCCCCACGGGACACCCAACCGCGATGATCGTCTGCGGTTCGCCGCTCGACATCGGACAAGAGTTCTTCCGCTGGGAAGTCGCGACAGCCGTCGCCGGCTCGGTGATGGGGATCAACCCCTTCGACCAGCCCGATGTCGAAGCCGGCAAGATCGCCACTCGCGCGTTGACCGACGAATACGAAGCGAAGGGCTCGCTGCCCGCCGAGACTCCTTTTCAGCGCGAAGGCGGCATCGAGTTGTTCGCCGACCCCGGCCACGTCGACATGCTTGTCGGCGCGGACTCGCTCGACGAGATCCTGGCAGCTCACCTCGCGTTGATTGGCAAAGGCGATTACGTCGCGCTGCTGGCCTACATCGAGATGAACGACGCTCACGAACAGACCCTCCAATCCATCCGCACGGCGATTCGCGACCAGACGAAAGCCGCGACCTGTCTCGGCTTCGGTCCCCGCTTCTTGCATTCAACCGGACAGGCCTACAAGGGCGGCCCCAACCAGGGGGTGGTGATCCAAGTGACCTGCGACGACTCACCGCACGACCTCGCCGTCCCGGGACGCACGTACAGCTTCGGCACTGTCAAAGCGGCGCAGGCGCGGGGCGACTTCCAAGTGCTGACCCAACGCGGCCGCCGCGCGCTACGGGTTCACCTACTCGATGTCGATGAAGGACTTCAGCGGCTGCATATGGCCGTGGACAAATGGCGCGGGTCCGATTCCGAGCCGCCTGCGTGAGCGGGCGGTCTACCCGTAAGCGCGAGGGGAAGACACCCCGCTCACGCAGGGTGCTCGGATTCTGCGTGAGCGCATGTTCTGAATGAAGGAGAAGCGAAACAACATGTCCCCGACAGCCGGCCGGCCCGCCGAACCCTGCGTGATGACGATCTTCGGCGCATCCGGAGACCTCACCAAGCGCAAGCTCACCCCGGCGCTCTACAACCTCGAGCGGGAGGGGCTGCTCTCACCCGACTTCGCCGTCGTGGGGTTCGCCCGCCGTGAAATGTCCGACGACGCCTTCCGTCAAAAGATGGCCGCCGACGTCGCCGAGCTCTCCTCCCACCCGATCGACGCCGAGGTCTGGCAGCGCCTGGAATCGCGACTTTACTATTGTTCCGGAGAGTTCGGCGACCCCGCGGCGTACGAGCGTCTCAAAAGCCGAATCGAAGAGCTTGGCGAAAGGCACGGCGCGCGCGGCAACGCCTTCTTTTACCTGGCGACATCGCCTAGCTTCTTCTCCGGGATCGTCGAGCAACTCGGCGCCTGCGGGCTCTCCGACGAAAGCGAGTCGGTCTGGCGTCGAGTCATCATCGAGAAGCCATTCGGCCGCGACTACGAATCCGCCCGCAGGCTCAACTTAGAGTTAAGCAAGACGCTCGCCGAGCATCAGATCTACCGCATCGACCATTACCTGGGTAAAGAAACCGTCCAGAACATCATGGTCTTCCGATTCGCCAACGGCATCTTCGAGCCGCTGTGGAACCACCGCTACATCGACCATGTTCAGATCACCGTCGCCGAGAGCCTGGGCGTCGAAGGCCGCGGAGGCTACTACGACCGAGCCGGGGCGATGCGGGATATGGTTCCCAACCACATCTTCCAGCTGATCTCGCTGATCACGATGGAGCCGCCGATCTCATTCGACGCCGACGCGGTGCGTGACGAGCAGGCCAAAGCCCTACGCTCGCTGCAGCCGATGACGAACCAGGAAGTCCTCTCCCACGCGATTCGCGGTCAATACGGCCCCGGCGGTGAAGGTTTGTCGGGATATCGCCAGGAGCCAGGCGTACCGCCGGATTCGCATACCGAGACCTACGTGGCCCTGAAGTTAACACTAGACAACTGGCGCTGGGCCGGGGTCGCGATCTACCTACGCACCGGAAAGCGACTGCCCGTGCGCGGCACCGAGATCGTGATCCAGTTCAGCAAGGCGCCGTTCACGCTGTTTCGTCACACCGACGTCGAGCGGCTCCCCCCGAGCCGGCTTGTTCTGCGCCTGCAGCCGGACGAAGGGATCTCGCTGAGCTTCGGCGCGAAGGTTCCCGGCGCGGTCGTGAGCCTCGACGAGGTCCACATGGACTTCAAGTACGCCGACTACTTCGGGCGCAAGCCGTCGACGGGGTACGAGCGGTTGCTTTACGACTGCATGCTTGGCGACGCGACGCTGTTCCAACGGGCGGACATGACCGAATCGAGCTGGCAGATCGTCGCGCCGGTGCTCGATCTGTGGAACGCGCTGCCGGCGAGGGAGTTCCCAAACTACGAGGCCGGCGGCTGGGGGCCGCGGGCGGCCGAGGATCTGTTAGCCCGCGATGGCCGACAGTGGGTCAGCTGCGGCGCTCTCTAGGCGCGGGCTGTTAGACTGATCACCGTGGATTGGGACAAGATAGATCGAACGATCCAGTTCATTCTGGATGCCCAGGCGCAGAACGAAGCGCGTATCGACCAGACGAGCGAAGACTTGGCTAAGCTGGGCGCCGAAACCGATGATCGCTTTAACCTAAATCCGGCAGTTCGGGGCGGTAGCCATCGACTGTAAAGTGTTGAAAGAACGTTGTTTATAAGACAAAGTGGCAACTGCGGAGCAGTTGAAATCTTCACCTTCAGGGTCCGCTTCCGCCGGTAGCCAACTGACGCTTTTTCAATGGGTTGTGGCAACTCACAGGGTGCCAACTGCCGGTTTTAGGTTTAAAGAGCTGGCGAGCTTTGTCCGCGAACTGGGAGGGGTGCTAGGCGGCCGCGATCAACCAGGATGAGCGCATAGCCGCGCTCGATGCGGGCGTCGACACGCTAGCAGCCCGTGGTGGAAGTCGCACTGTGAAACAAGAGGTGATAAACTTGTTTTATGGCAATGGGACGGCGTAAGCGACGCGAGCGGCAGAAAGACCTATGGGTCGCCACCTCGGAGTTGCCCAAGAGCGCTGGGCATCCGTTTTATCTGCGGCTCAGCGAGTTATTTGACGAGCACGAGTTCGACGCCTTCGTCGAAGGCCAGTGCGAGCAGTTCTACGCGCCGAGCTTGGGACGGCCGTCGCTCACGCCGGGCATCTATTTCCGCAGTTTGCTGATCGGGTATTTCGAAGGCATCGACTCGGAGCGCGGCGTCGCTTGGCGCCTTGGCGACTCACTTTCGCTGCGGCGATTCCTGGCGATCGAACTCGATGAACAAGCGCCGGATCATTCGACGATCTCGCGCACGCGGCGGCTGATCGACCTCGAAACGCATCGCGCGGTGTTCACCTGGGCGCTGCAGCTGCTGGCCCGCGAAGGCCTGTTGTCCGGCGGAACGATCGGGGTCGACGCGACGACGCTGGAAGCCAACGCGGCGATGCGCTCGCTGGTGCGTTGCGACTCCGGCGAGGGCTACGAAGAGTATTTAAGACGTCTAGCTCTGGAATCGGGAATCGAGACGCCGACGCGCGAGCAGTTGGCCAAGATCGACAAGAAACGTAAGAAGAAGGCCTGCAACAAGGATTGGAAGCATCCCTACGATCCCGACGCCAAGGTCACGAAGATGAAAGACGGCCGTACGCACTTGGCGCACAAGGCCGAGCACGCGGTGGATTTGGGGACGGGCGCGGTGGTGGCGGTCACGCTGCAAGCGGCCGACGAAGGCGATACCACGACGATTGAAGAAACGCTGGTCGAGGCGGCCGAGCAGTTGGAAGCGGCGGCGGAAGAAGCCGCTGGCGCGGTCGACGAGCTGAGCGAAGTGGTCGCGGACAAGGGCTATCATTCGAACCGAGTGCTGACGGATTTTGCCGAGCTGGACATACGCAGTTACGTGAGCGAGCCGCAGCGAGGGCGACGCAAATGGGGCGGCCGAACGCGGCAACGCGACGCGGTGTACTCCAATCGGCGGCGGATCAAAGGCAAGCGCGGCAAGCGTCTGATGAAGTTGCGAGCGGAGAAGGTTGAGCGCAGTTTCGCGCACTGTTACGAGACGGGCGGGATGCGGCGATTGCACTTGAAAGGCCGAGAAAATGTTTTAAAGAGGCTGCTGATTCACGTGGGCGCGTTCAATTTATCGATCGCGATGAGGGGCAAACTGGGCGCGGGGACGCCGCGCGGGCTGGCGGACGCGAGGAAAAGGACAAAAGTGTCGGTTTTGGGGCTTGTATTGGCGTCTTGGGCGGCCTTGGGGCGGTTGTGCGGGGCCCTGGGGGCGGTTTTCAGGAGATTCCCGGCGAAGGTGCGAGATTCAGCCGGCGCGCCGCTGGCCACGCCGATGCTTCTCGCGGCCTGAAACGGGGTGTTTTGCCACGGGCTGCTAGCCGAGACGGTTAGGGAATGGGTCCGGAACAACGGCAATAGCCCGAACGGCCATTCCTAGCGTAAGTCGGGTTGCTCTTGGTTTTCTTGAAAGTCGAAACTTCCAGCCGGGCGTAGCACGCTACGCCCCTACTGCTGGTCTGGCTGAGGCTGATTGATGCGGGCGTCGGGCTCGGTGTCAAGAGCGCTTGTGCCTTCGACGGTTTCGGCCGTGACTTCAGCGCTCGGCGCGGCGCCGCCCAAACCGGTCGACTGGCGAATGCCCACGGGTGTGGACGGCATGAACGGCGTCATCATCGGATCGCCCATCTTGGCCGCTATCCGCACATTCGGGGAGTTGCCGAACATCGTCAGCACCGTCTTCATCTTGGACTTCTTGCTCTGATTGGCCAGGTTGAACTCCATCACCTTGTAGCGCTCGGGATTGGGCTCGGGGATGGCACGGTTTAGCGCGGTGAGCTTTGCCTTGGCTTCGTCGAGTCGCGGACTCAGCGGATAGTCGGAAACCAGCCGACTCAAAGCCGAGACCATCTCCTCTTCGAATTGCTCGCCCATTCTTTCGTACGAATCGGCGAGGCTCCAGAGCGCTTCATCTGCCGCGGAGAACAGCGGGTAATGGTCCGTCACCGCCTGTAGTCGGTTGGCCCCGGCGCGGAAGCTGCCCTTTTTCATGTAGAACTCGCCGACCTTGTACTCCGCGCCGGCGATGACTTCTTGAATTTCGCGCAGGCGCTGCTTGGTGTCATCGAGAAAGACGCTGTTGGGCCACTGCATGATCAGCTGGCGGCATTCTTGGTCGGCCTTGGTGGCGTGAGTGTTGTCGCGATCGGGCTTGACCATCTGTTCGAAGTGGATGTCGCAGATCCTCATCTGAGACTCCGATGCCTCTTGCATGGTCGGGAAGAAGGTAATGAAATCCTTGTACTCGGCTTCGGCCTGCGCCAGCGCGTGGCGCGAGCCCTCTTGATACCAGCTATCGGCGACCGCAAGCTTCGCCTTGGCGATGTACTCGCTATCGGGGTAGGTGTTCATCATCGTCTGCAACGTCAGGCGGGCCGTGTCGTAGTGATGCTTCTCGAGATCGTTGATCGCCTTGTCGAACAGGATCTTGTCCGGCTGCTGGGAATTCGTTCCGATCGGGTTGTCGTACTCCTTGCGGCCGCAACCGGCGAGCCCGATGAGAACGGTTAAGAAGACGATCGTGAGGGTCTTGAGCTTCATGGCGGTATTGGGGTTAAACGCGGACGAGTTGACGTTGTGCGACAGTCTCTCTGAAACATTCTACGGCTCGGGCCGGATCCGGGGTTCCAAAGATGCTTGAACCCGCCACCAGGATATCCGCGCCGGCCTCGACGAGATCGCCCGCATTGTCGAGCGTCACGCCGCCGTCTACTTCAATTTTATAATGCAAGGCCCGCTCAGCGCGAATCTCGCGCAAGCGACGTACTTTTTCGAACGCCAGCGGGAGGAACTTCTGGCCGCCGAAGCCCGGGTTGACGCTCATCACAAGGACCAGGTCGACCGCCGGCAGAATCTCGTCTAGCGTGTGGACCGGCGTGGCGGGGTTGATGACGACCCCCGCCTGAACGCCTTGATCGTGGACTAGCTGGATGCTGCGGTGCAGGTGCGCGCAGGCTTCTTGGTGGACCGAGACGAGCTGCGCGCCGGCGGCGACGAAGTCCGCGACGTAGCGGTCGGGGTCGGCGATCATCAGGTGGCAGTCGAGGAAGAGGTCGGTCGCGGCGTGAAGTGATTTGATGACGGGAGGTCCGAGGCTGATGTTGGGGACGAATTGACCGTCCATGACGTCGACGTGGAGCATCTTGACCCCCGCGCGCTGGACGGTTTCGACCTGTTCGGCGAGCCGACTGAAGTCGGCCGAAAGGATGGATGGAGCGATCTCAGCCATTTGGAATCAGTGTCTTACGTCCTGTGGAGGTGAAAGGCCAAATTGGGTTCGTTTTGAATTTAGTACTAACTCGAAGCCAATTCTTCGTGTAAGTACTAGGACTCGAAGGTCACGAGAAAGTTGGCGGCTGACAGGTTCATCTCTACTCTAAGAATAACAGGGGCGGTCAAGGCTCGAACGCTTGGCTTGAGAACGGGTGTGCGACATAGATGTGAGCGAAAGGCGTAACTGCAATGGTTAAACGCTTGTCCGAACGTACACCTATGTCGGGCGCGGGCGCAGGCCATCCGAAACACCCGCTAGGCGCCCTTCTTCCGAATGGGGTCTGGGTCGCGCACGGGCTGCTTTTGAACAGCCCAGCACCTAGGTAACACTTTTCCCCAACCACATAGGTAACAGTTTAAGGGTTGAACCAAGAGAAGGTTCTTTGCACGAAATCCTTCCCGGAAACGCTCGGGGGGCGCCGGGGGAGCGAGCCCGTAGGGCGAGCGGAGGAGGCGCCCCCCGAGCGTTTCCGCCGCAGTCGGTGCTCCCCCCTGCCCGGCCGCGGGCCCTCGAATAGGCTACGCTCGAGCCAGTCCAGCTCCAGCGGCCCAAACCAGACCGCCCAGCCGTGCTCATGCTCTTCCAGGCCCACCGTCCCGCCCGCCAAGGTCTCGCTGAGAAACAACTGACGCCCCAGCAACCCAATGTCGCCCTTGCTCTGCACTCGCCGCGGCAGCATCCGATCCGGATACTCCAGCTCCGGCAAGCGCTCCGGATACGGCCTCCACGACGGCTGATACACGCTCGCCGGCGTTGCCATCGCTAGCGACTCGTGCGGACGCTCCTGGTTGTAGATCTGCCGAAAACGATCGAACGCCCGCTGTTGCGCTCGCAAGTTGCGCTCCGGCGGCGTCGCCGTCTCGGCCTTGAGCGTCCGATGCATGCGCTCATGAAGCCCGTTTTGCTCAGGGTGTCCGGGGTCGATTCGCTGCAGTTGAATCCCGAGCCGGATCCACCACACGCTGAGCCGCGAAAGCCCCGCCAAGCCCGTCGAGGCGAACGGCGGACCGTTATCGGAAAGGATCCTCGTGGGCAGGCCGTACTCCCGGAAAGTCGCTTCCATCAGCGGCCGCACGTGCGCCGTGTCGCTGCGCGCGACCCTTTGACAACGCAACAGATAGCGGCTCGCCGTATCGGAAATCGTCAGCGGATCGCAGCGTTTGCCGTCGCCGGTTTCGAACCAACCCTTGAAATCGATCGCCCAAACTTGGTTGGGCGCCTTGGCGCTGGTGAGCTTACTGGAAGGCGTGGCGTGGCGCCGGCGCTTACCGGGGTGGGTGAGTCCGTGGCGTTTCAGCAGCGCCCCGATAGTGGAGTGCGCCGGCCAATTGATGTCAGGGTTGGTGCGCTCGAGTCGCGCTTTGAGCTTGTCTTCGCCCCAAGTGGGATAGCGCGCCCGCAAGGCCAGGATCTCTCGCTCGATCTCGGCGGGAAAGGCTTGCGCTTGCCGTTTGGGCGCTTTGGATTGATCGGCCAATCCGGCGACGCCTTGTTGGGCGTAGCGATCGAGCCATTTGTAGCCGGTCTTGCGGCTGACGCCGAAGCGCCGACAGACGGCGGCCATGGCATCCTCCCGGGTTAGAACCTCTTGAACGAATCGCAATCTTTCGTCTTGCACACGGGTCTCCTTCCATCCCAAAACAAAAGTCCTCCTTTTGTTCTAGGATGCCAATGTGTTACCCATGTGATCGGGGAATTGTGTTACCTATCTGCCCGGGCTATACCCTTTCTAACCCCGGGATGAATCCCGGGGCCACCCCGGGATGAATCCCGGGGCTATGATTGTTCGGCCAAGCGCCGCCGGCAGTCACAAATTTGTCGCGCACCCCTTGAGAACAAGGGGTGGAGGGAAAGTCGACGGTCACAGCGACGGACGCGGGAGCGCCTCGCGTGAGCTCTCGACGATTGCGACTTGCGACTCAGCCGTCGGAAACAAGCAAGAAGCTGCCGAAGTCCCCACAGAATCCCAGGGAGCGCCCGCGCGCGTCGTCGGGGACGTAGCGCCTCAGAAGTTCCTCGACACGCAGTTCGTCGAGCACCGTGAGCTCTTGGGACTTCACCCATGCGCGTTCCTCCCCGGCCGGCAACCCGAACAGCCAGGGCTCGCCAGCCCTCTTGGTGACCTTCTGCATCGCAGGGGAGAAGACCCAGCCGCGATCGAATACGTCGAACCCGATCAGCGAACCAGGCGCAAGTTCCTTCAAACGCGCCAGAGTCTCGGTGACGACTTCCTCAGGCAGGTACATCGTGACGCCTTCCCAGATGAAGCAGGTGGGAAGTCCTGGGTCCAAGTTTTCGGCCACGAGACGCTCCATCCAGTCCTCGCTCGTGAAGTCGCAATTTACGTATCGAGTCCGTGACCGCGCCAGCCCCAAGTCGTCCAAGAGCTCCCGCTTCTGCTGCTGAGTGCCGGCGGCATCCACCTCGAAGCAACCGATCTCGTCGGGTAGGTCGAGGCGGTAGCAGCGCGTGTCAAATCCAGCGCCGAGGATCACGAGCTGACCGGGGCGTCCCTCCAGGTCACCGACGAAGCGCATCACCACGTCATCGAGCCAGCAGGTGCGCATCTGCAGGTATGTACCCTCCGAGATCCTGAACTTGCTTCCTAAAAACAGACCCGTAAGCTGATCTATCCAGACCCTACGGGTCAGCCGAAAACCAAGCACCTGACTCCTCCAATAGAGCTGAGTGAAGAGCCGGCCACCCACCTGATTCCCCGTGAGCGAGAGGCGCGCGATCAACTTTGGCGCTAAGTTGTCAGGACCAAAGCCGGCGGCGGCTGCGACTGCCCGAGCATTCACGGTTTTGACGGCCGTGAGGCTTCCCCCCGACTCCGTGGATCGGTTGGCTCCCTGTGCGCCGCGCCGCTTGAGGAGAAAGAGCGGCCAGATGGGTATCATGCCCGCCACCAGGAAGACCACGCATAGCGCGGCATCGGGAACCGAGATGATCCTGAGAACCCCGTCGGCGAGCGGCGACTTCGGGATCAGCCCGACAGCCTTCCTGTGCGAGGCCGCCGGCTCTCGGCTTGCCTGATCGTGTGTGTAGCTCGCGGCCATCCCAGCCCGCAAATCCTCTCGAGAATCTTGGAAGTGGCTAATGGTTTGCCCGGCCAAGATGCGTCAATTTTACCGCCGCGCGGGCCTGCCTCGGTTAGGTAGTGCAACAAGCGATCCCATGAACGACCCGTCAGGGGCCTCCAAAACCCTACCTGGCCTCTGCTGTTCCGGTTGCGGCAGCCGACCGCGGTCACTCCGATGGTAATTCAGTCGGAAGCCACAATGGCGTCATCGAGTCCAAGTGCCGCGCTTGCAACGTTTCTGGGCCCGTGGCGACGAAATTACGGCGAGTTGCCCTGGAATTCACAAGAGACGACTAGAGTCTAAGAGTCTAACGTTTCTCTGGCCCGAACGCGCAGCAGGTGATAAACTGTTTCAAGGCCTACTTAGGCCGTGCGTGTTTGATAGCCTGCAGCCGAGGTTCGTTAGGGTCCTGTTCGTGACCATCCGCTTTCCCCGTCCCGGCCTCAAATCGCGAATGGAGTTGACTTGAAAAACATCTTTGTTGGAAATCTAAACTACGCGGCGACCGAAGACGAAATCCGCGAGTTGTTCGAGCAGTTTGGGACTGTGGAACGAGTGAGCCTGATCTCAGATCGCGACACGGGACGTCCGCGAGGGTTTGGTTTTGTTGAAATGCCAAACGATGAAGAGGGAGATCGTGGGATCGAGGAGCTCAACGGTGTGAGCCTCGGCGGTCGCACGCTCAATGTGAACGAAGCGCGCCCGCGTGCGCCGAGAGGCGAAGGCGGCGGTGGTGGCGGCGGCTACGGCGGCGGCGGTGGCGGCGGTGGCGGTGGCCGGCGCGAGCCTCGCTGGTAGTTCGTTCATCAAAAAACACGCTCGGAGCAGGGTGGGCTTTGCTTGCCCTGCGTTCCCTCGTCACAGTGGGAAATGGCACACTAGGAGCTCGGCCGCTCTCCCCGGGTCGCCGGTCACGGGTATGTCTCGTTTTGTAATCCTCTCCTTAAGCATCCTCGCTTTGAGCATCGCGCCAGGGTGCGGCTCCCAACCTTCCTTACAAAGTCATTGGCCAGCGGATCGTGACAGTCCCTGGGCCGGGCCCGAGTACTGGGCGAATCCGCTGCAGGATTGGCGGGTCCGTGACGGGCGTCTCGAGAATTTCCAGCCCGGCGGAGATCGCAACGTCTTTCTGCTGACTCGCGAAGTCAGCGATCGGGCAGGCGATCTCGAGCTGAGCGTGACGCTTGGCCGTCTCGGGGACGTGCCCATGGATGCCGGCTTCGTTGGGTTTCGGGTCGGGATCAACGGCGTCTTTGACGACTACCGCGACAGCGCCGTGCGCGGTTACGGGATCAATGCCGGTGTGACGGCCGGTGGGCGGCTTTTCATCGGACGGGTCGAGGCTGACGCACCCACTGTTTCCGGGTTTGAAGAAGTGCAGCTAGAGTTGTACGCCGATCAGGGAGAGATTCTGCTTGAAGCTACCGCCGCCGGCGAATCCGTGGTGGTATCGCGCAACGACATCGACCGTCGGCTTCTCACCGGTGGAGTTGCCCTGGTTTCGAGCTCGGGTGAATTCGAGGAGACGCCGATGCCGGCACAGGAGATTCGCGAGGCGGGGTTCGAGAGCAAGCCCGGCACGGCCCGCGGCGGTTCAATGCTGTTCTGGTTCCGTGACTGGACCGTTGCGGGCAGCCGCGTGGACTCGCATGATGACCGTAGGTACGGGCCGATCATGTTTGCGATGCACGCGCTTGATCGTCAATCCCTGACGCTGGTCGCTCAGATGGCGCCGGTCGGTTCGGGTGAAGTCGCACTGGAAGTTCAGAGGGACGATGCCTGGGAACAGGTCGCAACCGCGCCGATCGACCCCGACGCGCGAACTGCCCAGTTCCGCTTGGGGTGGGACGATTCGCGCGACACGCCGTACCGGCTTGTGTACGGCGACGACGCGTTTGAAGGGACCATCCGCAAGGACCCCGTCGATGAGACTGAGATCGTCGTAGCGGCCTTTACCGGCAACAACGACCTCGGCTTTCCGCACAACGATGTGGTTCGCAGTATGCGCGCTCACGACCCGGACTTCCTGGCGTTCACCGGGGACAACGTTTACGAACGTGTCGGTGAATACGGCGTGCAGCGTTCGCCGACCGACCTTGCCATCCTCGACTACCTGCGTAAGTGGTACATCTTTGGCTGGGAGTACCGCGATCTTCTCAAGGAGATTCCGGCGGTAGCGATCCCCGACGACCACGACGTCTACCATGGCAATATCTGGGGCGCGGGGGGCCGCAAGGCGGTCGGGACGGGCCAGCCGGGTCAGGACTCGGGCGGCTACACGATGCCGGCGCGGTTCGTGCGGGCGGTGCAACGGACGCAGACCAGCAATCTGCCGGCGCCTTATGACCCGGAACCGGTAGAACAAGGTATTGAGGTCTATTACACGGAAGTCCTCTATGGCGGCGTGAGCTTTGCGGTGATCGAAGACCGCAAGTGGAAGTCTCCGCCCAAGGAGACGCTGCCGAAGGCGGAGATCGTTAATGGTTGGGCCCAGAACCCGCGCTACGACGCCGCGCGCGACGGCGACGCCGCGGGCGCCGAGCTCCTTGGCGAGCGGCAACTGCGCTTTCTCGAGGACTGGGCGTCGGATTGGAGCGGCGGCGCATGGATGAAGGCGGTGATTTCGCAGACGATCTTCAACAACGTGGCGACGTTGCCTAGGGGCGAGAATTCCGACCGCATTACGCCGACGTTGAGGGTAATGCAGCCGGGTGAGTATGTACAGGGGGACGAGGCGGTCCAAGATCATGACACGAACGGCTGGCCGCAAACGGGTCGCAACAAGGCCGTTCGGCTGCTGCGACAGGCGCTGGCGTTCCACATCGCCGGCGACCAGCATCTGGGCAGCACGATTCAGTACGGCCTCGACGACTGGAACGATGCGAGCTGGGCGATTTGCGTTCCCTCGGTTGCGAATATTTGGCCGCGCCGCTGGTTCCCGCCCACGCCGGGCCGCAATCGCAAGGAAGGGGCGCCGGAGTATACGGGGGAATTCCGCGATGGTTTTGGGAACCGGATGACGGTCTACGCGGTGTCGAATCCGATCGCCAACGGGGTGGAGCCCACGGCCATCAACCACAGGGCGCCGGGGTACGGAATCGTCAAGTTCAACCGCCGGACGCGTAAGATCGACATAGCGAACTGGCCGCGTTGGGTCGACCCAGCGGCGGCGGGAGCGGAACCGTATGAGGGTTGGCCGATCACGATCGACCAGCTCGACAATGGCCTCTCGACAGCCGGCTGGGCCCTTGATCGGGTCGATGCTGGGGGCCGGGTGGTGCAAGTGCTGCGCTCGCCGGGCGATGAGGTTGTATATACGCTCCGTCCGGGCGAGGGTGAGTTTGTTCCCAAGGTCTGGGCGCCGGGCGGGTATGTTGTGCGGGTGTTTGATCCGGATGGAGATGCTGATGAGCGTTCCGAGCCGCGGCAAGCTGGGAGGAGTTGACATGGCTGAAGCAGATCCGAAGCTTAAGGCCCTGCGCGAGGCCCTGATTGAGGGCGAGGAAAGCGGCAATGCCGGCGAGCTCGACATGCGCGCGGTGCGGGCAAACGCGAAGCGGCGGGCCGGGTTGCTTCCGGCCGACAAAGATCGATGAAAGTGCGGGCGACGTTGGCACGGTTCCCACACGGGAGCGCTTGCCGGCGCGTTAGTGCCCGGCAGTCATTTTCTGCGCAAACATGGCAGGAATCCGCGACAGTGGCAACGCCCGGAGCCGCGACCGGAAGGGAGCGGTTGCTCGAGTAGGCAACCAGGTTCGCCCTCTTTAGCAACCGCTCCCTTCCGGTCGCGGCTCCGAGTGTCGCGGCCCGCTGGACGTGACCTCTCGGTCCGGCTTGTCCGGGTCAGGGGCCTCAGTCCTCACCCGGACACAGGTACTGAGCTAGCCCCGATCGGCATCTATAGCAGCCGCTCGAGGTCTGGGAGTATCGCCTCGAGTAGGTCGTCATCAGTCCCGTGATAGTAGCCGCGGATTTGGCCGTCAGCGTCGATCAAGGCGAATCTCGTGCTGTGGGTGATGATGCCTGGGCCGGGTTCGTCGGGGCTCCCCGCGCCGAAGTCGAGCCCTAGCTTGAATCCTTTCACGATAAGGTCATAGATCGCTTGCTTTTCGCCTGTTAGGAACAACCAGCGCTCAGGATCGGCGCCGAAGGCCTTCGCATATGCGGCTAGGATCTCAGGGGTGTCGGTTTCCGGGTCGACGCTGAACGAAACCAATCGCACTCCCTCGAGCTGCTGGGTCTCGCGTTGAACGTCCGCCATTCGCGCGCTCAACATCGGGCAGGGGCCGGCGCAGCTCGTGAAGACGAAATTAGCCACCCAGGGGGCGCCCTTGAGGTCGGTGAGGCTAACCGTTTCGCCGCTCCGCTCAGTCAGTGAGAATGCAGGCACCTGGCCCAAGATGGGTAGCTCGGGAGCCGCTACGCAGGCGCTGAACGCAAGGGCAAAGCTCCCTAATAGAAGGATTTGAAGTGTCCGTAACACCGACTTACATTCTATCCGTAGACCGAACCAGGACAGTTCCGTACACAAAAACCAGAAGTTATCCTTAGTGTTTCAAGCGCATATGCTCACATGCTCAACGTAGCTTCATTCTAGGTTTTAACCATTTTATTATCAATATGTTATAGGGAAATCTGCCGAATCGCCTCGACTTGAGCATCGAGTGGCTTCCGGCTGATCGACCATGAGCCGCGCCGCGAGATTTGGCGCAAGGACTCGACCTGAGACGCGCTGACTTGGAGCATATCGGCTGGTAGGTCGGCCACTAAGCGTTTCAGCGTGTCGGCGGGGGTGATTTTGAGCGGGGGGCCCGATTCTTGTGTCGGGTTGAGGAACACAAGGGTGTCGGCGGCGCAGGTGGGTGAGCAGGCCAGTTCAAGCACGCTGTCGGCGCGGAGCTCCGCCACGCCTTCCTGGTGGGTGTGCTGGGGCGATTCCAGGCCGAAGAGCTCCTCGGCGCCCGGCTTCATCCGGATCCAGTGGCACCGTCCGAGGGCTTTTGGGGGCTCGTCCCGGATTAGATACGTCACGTCATCGCTTACGAAGCTGAATCCGGCTTTCGCGCAGGCGAAGGCGAGTGAGCTTTTGCCGGCGCCGGGCGGACCACACAGCAGGACCCCTCTGCCGTTAAGGGCAACGCATGCCGCGTGGATTGGGGTGAGGTAGAGCGAGCAGAGGGTCTGGTAGACCATTCCCTCGAGAAGCTCCTTTCGGAACAATGTTGGTTGGGCGACTGCATCGGCGTCGACCCAAAACGTCAGCTCGCCGCTCGAAAGCCGCGCGGTGGCAAGATTATCAGCATCAATGACGACGACCAAGGTGTCGGCATAGGCGCGGAATCGAGCCGCGCGCGTGAGCAAGCGGTCGGATGAGGTTGGGGGCGCCACGATTGCTGTCAGCCTGAGGGCTGGTTTGCCGTGATCAAGCTCAGCGCCTGGCCAGCTTTCGATGGCCGCGTCGATCACGACTTCGCTATTGGTTTGGATTTCGAGGCGGTAGCCCAGCGGGAAGACCGTGGCCGAGAAGGGCAGGGGAGTGCGAGCCCCGAGCGGGTCCCAGGCGGGGTCGCTAGCGCTCATAGGGCCAATGCGGGGTCGTGAAGAGCCCGCCGTCGACGAAGATCGTGTGGCCGGTGATGAATTCCGCCTCGTCCGAGGCAACGAAGCAGACGGCAGTCGCGACGTCGAGCGGGTTGCCGACGCGTCGCATGGGCGCCAACTCCCCCCAGGTATCGGCGTAATCCGGGGTCTCGCGCTTGGTGCGCTCGGTCTCGATCGCTCCCGGCGCGATGCAGTTGACCGTGATGCCGAGCGGCCCGAGCTCTGAGGCGGCGACTTTAGTGAACATCTCGATGCCGCCTTTACTTGCGGTGTAGTCGACCAAGCGAGGAAAGGCAAACTTGTTGGACCCCGACCCGATGTTGATGATCCGGCCTCCGCCGGTTACCTTCATGAGCCGGCCCGCCCGCTGAGTGCATAGAAACGTTCCCTTCAGGTTGGTCTCGATAACGCGGTCCCACTCGGACTCGGCGAGCTCGAGCAAAGGGCTCCAGGTCTGAACGCCTGCGTTATTGACCAAAATGTCGAGCTTGCCGAAGCGCTCGACGACGGTTCTGAACATCGGATCGACTTCAGAAGACCGCCCCACATGGGCTGCGATCGGGAAAGCTTGTCCTCCGATCTCGCGGATTTGGTTGGCGGTTTCGTTCGCGCCGGCCGCGCCTTCGAAGTGGTTCACCGCGACGCCGCAACCCTTGCGGGCTAGCTCAATCGCGATCTCGCGCCCAATGCCACTGCTCGCGCCAGTGACGAGCGCGGTCTTTCCGGCCAGCGACATTTTAGACATGCCCAAATACGGGCTCTTCCTCACGACGCGCCGGAGCGCCCTTTTGGAACGCCGCCTTGACCTTCTCGATCAGCGGCCGCTTGTCGCGGTGGCGCAGCGAACGCCGGTTCACCAGCAAGCGCGCCGTCGAATCCGCCAAAACCTTCCCGATGATCTTGAGCCCGTTTGCCCGCAGCGTCGACCCGGTCTCGGTGTTGTCGACGATCGCATCCCCGTCATCGGGGGGCTTCGACTCGGTCGCGCCGAACGAATGGAAAATCGCGACGGGCGACGACGCACGGCGCTCGACCGACATGCGCTGATAGGGGCTATAGAGCGAAGGTTCGAGATCGGTGTGTTGGCGGATCATATTCTCGGTCAGGTTGAGATACTCGGTCCAAATCCGCAGGGGGCGCGTTGCCGTGGAGTTGATGAACTTCTCGAACAAGTCCGCGGCTGAATTCACTTCCTCCCACTGCTGGGGGACGGCCAGCACGATGTCCACTCGCCCGATCCCAAGGTCGAGAATATCCTCGACGTTGGACTGGCAGCCGGTCTCGAGATACCAGTCGAGCCCTGAGATGCCGATGTCGAAGAAGCCGGCGGTGAGCATGTAGGGGATTTCCTGCGGGCGCATGATCTTAGCCGCCACGCCCTCGATGCCGAGATCCGGAGTGTAGCTGCGGCTTCCGTCGGCATAGCCCTTGGGGTCGATGCCGCCGGCTTCGAGGAAGGCGCGCATTTTCTTTTCAAGGCTGCCCTTTGGCAGCGCCAGTCGAAGTTGACTCATACTTGGCTCTCTATTCTATGGTCGCCCGCGGGGTGGGCTGCGAGCAACACTGGCTTGAAGGCGGCGCCTGACGCCCTACAAGGCCGCGCCGGGTGAGCCCCGAACGCAAGTGAGCGGTGCGATAGTAGTCGGCCCGGCGGGCGCCGCACCGCTCACTTGCGTTCGGGGCTCATTGTTGTAGGGGAATCAGTTGAAGAGCAACTTCCAGCCTGGTCTGCCAGCGGGCTATTCGGGATCGCGGATGAAGCGATAGCCGACGCTACGCACAGTTTGGAGATGGCGCGGCTCGGACGGCTCCTCTTCGATGTAGCGCCTTAGCCGTACGACGAAGTTGTCGATCGCGCGTGTGTCGGTGTCTTCACGCACGCCCCAGACTTCCTCGAGCAACGCCCGGCGCGAGACCGGCTTGCCCTCGTTTCGTACCAAGTAGCGCAACAGGTTCGACTCCATCAGGGTCAACTGGCGCACTTGGCCGCGTACGGTCACCTGCTGGCGCTCAAAGTCGATCACGCCGCCGGAGAACTCATACTGTTCGAGATCGGCGAGCGGCGGGTCCCCGGGCCGCTGCGCCCAATCCGTCCGGCGCAACAGTCCCCGGATGCGAGCGACCAGAATATCGAGGTCGAATGGTTTGGGCAGGTAGTCGTCCGCGCCGGAATCGAGCCCCTTGAGGACATCTTCGCCGCGACCCCGGGCCGTGAGCATCATCACCGGCAGGAACACACCCTGACGGCGTATCTGGGCGACGACCTCGAAGCCGTCCTTGCCTGGAAGCATGACGTCGAGCAACATCAGATCGCAGTGGTATGAGGGGTCTTCGATGAGCTCGAGCGCCGCTTCCCCGCTTTCGGCCACGTCCGCCTGGTAGCCTTCCGCCTCGAGATTGAAGCGCAGCCCATTGGCGAGGTGGCTCTCGTCTTCGACGATGAGGACCCTACTCATACCGATTTGAGCGGCAGCTCTAGCGTGAAGCAGCTGCCCTTGCCCGCGCCTTCGCTTTCGACGTATGCACGGCCGCCGTGGCGCTTGGCAACCGCCCGAACGATGGAGAGCCCGAGTCCGGTGCCTTTGATGCCGGCCGCCTTACGTCCCGGTATCCGATAGAAGCGTTTGAAAACGCGCTTGAGATCGTCGCTTGTGATTCCGGCGCCTTCGTCCCTCACCCGAATCGCCGCTTTACGCGCCGACAGCCTGCCGACCTCGACGATGACGCGGACCGTCTTTCCAGAGTACTTGATCGCATTGTCGATCAGGTTTGTCACGGCCGCTTCGATCTCTTCCGGGTCGCCCCAGACGATTGCCGGCGAGTCGGAGATGCCGTTCTCGCTGAACGCCAAGGCCTCAGCTGGAAGCTGGCGGCTCTTGCCCGCGTGCTCCACACACTCGCTCACGAGCTCTCCCAGGTCGACATCGGCGCGATGGCGGGGTCGCTTCGAAGACCCGGTCTTGCCCGCCAGCAGCACCTGATCAATGGTGGCCTGCAGGCGATCGCTGTCGGCCAGCATGGTGTCGATGAACTCGCGCTGTTTCTCCGGTTCCACTTGGCGCTGCTTAAGCGTCTGTAGGTAGAGCCGGATCGATGCGACGGGGGTCTTGAGCTCGTGGGTGACGGCGTTGATAAAGGCGTCATGCTGTTCGTTGCGGCGAATCTCACGTACGAGAAAGACGGTATTCAAGGCCACGCCCGCAATGAGAATCGCGAAACAAAGCACCCCGAGGAACACCAGCACACCGGACCGAGTCGGGAGCACCACCCAGCCCACGTTGAGCGCAATGGCAAGGGCGATCAGCATCGCGCCCAAGGCGCTGAAGAAGAGGACTCGACGCCGCTGGCGCGCTATGACCATTGCCTACTAGTGTAGTGCGCCAATCAGATCGCACCTCATGATCCGGAGCAAGGTCCCAGGACGATAACCTGAAGTTCGCGCAAAGGCGCAAAGAACGCAAAGGAAACGCAAAGAAGACCAGCCCAGACCTAGGCCCGATGTTCTTCCGCACCCCCCTGAGGGCGCCACAATCATAGCCCATGGATTTATCCATGGGTTTCTGAATCGCGCGCTCCGCGACAAAATGCGGAAGGCCGGAAGGGGAAGTGGCGCCGTTGCGTTCTTAAACCCACGGATGAATCCGTGGGCTATAATCGTCCAGCACGTCCGATCCGCACCCCCTCCCCCGAATCCGGGTTGGACGCCGGGATAAGTAAGCCTATCTATGGCGCTCCACACTAGGATGACACCGTATACACCCGTTTGACGCGGCTCGAGATTCCGCACAGGATTTCGTACGAAACGGTTCCGCAGCGGTCGGCGAGCTCATGCAACCCTAGCCCGCCCCCCAACAACGTCGCCTCGTCTCCGATTCTGACCTCCGCCAAACTCGTCGCATCTACCGTCGTCAAATCCATGCTCACGCGGCCGACGACCGGGCAGCGGGAGCCTCTCACGAGGACATCGGCGTTGTTCGAGAGCTCGCGGCGAAACCCGTCCCCGTAGCCGACACCGAGCAGCGCCACTCGCATGGGCTGCTGAGCGGTGAACGTCCCGTTGTAGCCGATCTTGTCGCCGGCTAGGACGTCACGGATATCTAGAATCTTTGCTCGCCATTCAAGCGCCGGCTGACAACGATAGGATGGGTCGCCGGACGCACCGATGGGACGCGGTTGGTAGCCGTAAAGCGCCAACCCCGAGCGCACCATGTTGAACCGAAGGGAGGGCCGCCAGGCGATAGCCGCGCTGTTGGCCATGTGAATCACCCCGGGGCGGACGCCTTTCTCGGCCAAGCGCTCAATGACCAACTCGAACCGGGCGGTCTGTTGCTCGGTTGCGGCTTCCTCGAAGTCCTCGGCCGAGGAGAGATGAGTGCACAAACCCTCGACCTCGATCTCGGGCGCCGCGGCCGCGGCAATTGCGTCCGGCGAACGATCATCAAGGCCGGCGCGGCTCATGCCGGTGTTGAATTTCATGTGGCACGGCAGGGGCCTGTCGTAGTTGCTCGCCGCGGCCCCCCAACGTTCGATCATCTCGACTGTGGTGAGCACCGGCGTAATTCCACGCCGCGCGACCTCGGACTCTTCACCTGGCAGGAAACCGTAAAGTAGCAGGATCCGAGTGCCGACCCCGGCCTCCCGCAGCTCGACAGCTTCGTCGAGCGTTGCTACCGCGAAGTGCTCGCAGCCCTCCGCTTCGAGGCGTAACGTGACGGGCGCCGCGCCATGCCCGTAAGCGTTCGCCTTGACGGCGGCGACGACATGGACTTCGGGGCCCACCGCGTCGCGCAGGCCGCGGAAGTTCGCCGCGATCTGATCAAGGTCAATGCGAAGGTGCGTCCTCATCGGCAACCGAAGGCCCATCGTAGCGACCCGGATGCCTGGACGGAAAGTGGCGTGGACTTTCCGTCCACGCCTCGGGGTCGCTCCGGTGATTTGAGAGAAGCTGCGTAGGGGCGTGACATGTCGCGCCCTTCAATGTTGGGTCGTCCGTTCAAGATCAAGGGCGCGACATGTCACGCCCCTACGCGCCGCTAGATGCACGCGACGGACCTACTCCATCACTCTTCAAAGCGATAAAGTGCGGAATCCGTGCGCAGGTAGATCGCCCCATCGGAAAGAGCCGGCGTGGCGAATAGCCCTTCTCCGAGGTCGTTGACCCGCTCGACCTCCCAATCGGCCCCGGGCCGGACCACGGAAAGCTTGCCATCCTCGGCCAAGAAGAACAAGCGTCCGTCGGCGGCGACCGGTGAGGCGGAGTAGCCCTCGATCGCATTCCCCAGGCGTCCGCGCTTGAGCATCTTGCCGGTTTCAGCGTCGAGGGCGGTCAAGATGCCGCCGTTCTTGACGAAGTAGAGGATGCCGTCATAAGCGATGGGCGTGGGGATGACGCCGTTGAACCCTTGCTCGTAGTGCCACAGCTCCTTTGCGTTGCCGCCGGATTCGAGGCGCATGGCGACGAGCCGGTCGGGGCCGTCACGCTTGCCCATGATTTCGTCCGAGTCTTGCTTCTCCAGGATTCCGTCGCGGTCGCCGCGGTAGTTGGCGACGGCCGTGTAGAACGAGTGGTCGCCGTACTCGGCTGGGGAAACCGCGCCGTCGCCGTCCTGGTCTAGCTTCTTGAGCGGGCCGTCGAACGACGGGGGGACCAAGAAGTTGTACCCGAAAGCGAAAACGGTGTCGCCGGCTAGCACGGCGCTGGCGACCATGACGCCAGCCGCGCCTTCCTTCATCAGAATGCGCTTGCCGGTCTTGGGATCGTAGGAGCCGAACAGCTTCGTGCTGACGGTCACGATTCGATCCTGGTGCACCAGCGGCGTGGTCCAACTGTCGGTTTCGGGACGGTCGGTCTTCCAGACGGTTTCGCCGTTTTCAGGATTGAACGCGGCGATGTAGGATCCGGCGGCGTGGTCGGCTTGGAGAATCAGCAGGCCGCCCACAAGGATCGGCGAGGCGCCCAAGCCTTGCTCGTTGAAGAACGGGCCGAGCGGGGTCTTCCAGCGCAGCTTGCCTTCGCTGGTGTACGACAGCATGCCGACGTCCTCGAAGAAGACGTAGACGTTTTTGCCGTCGGTCACGGGGCTGACCGAGCCGGGCTCGTTGAACTCGTGGAGTAACGCGCTGCGCTTGCGCCCGACCGACTTCTCCCAAAGGAGCTTGCCCGTCTCGCGGTCAAAGCACTGGGTGTAGAGCTTCTCGCCGCCGAAGGAAGTCAGGAAGAGGCGGTCGTCGCTGAGGATTGGCGACGACTTGCCTTTGCGGACTTCGGTCTTCCAAACGACGTTTTTGTCGGGGCCGAACTCGAGCGGGTAGCCGGAGTCGGCGGCGATGCCTGTGCCGTTGGGGCCGCGGAAGCGGGTCCAGTCGCCTGCGGAAGCGACGACGACGGTCAGCAAGAGAAGGAGCGGAAGGCGCGTTGCCGGTTTCATGTGACGTGGCTAGCATAGCGAATCCGAACGGGCCGGCGAACCCTGTCATAATGTCCGTTCTTGAGAGGCGAGGAGCAGCCCATATGGTTTACGTTGTAGCGACGATTCGTACCGCGGAAGGCAAGCGGGACGAGTTCATCGAGAAGTTCAAGGCTAACGTGCCGAACGTGCTTGCGGAGCAGGGATGCCTGAGCTACTCCCCGACGGTCGACGCTGAGTCGGGTTTCCCCATACAGGAGAAGGCCCCGGATACTGTGACCGTGGTCGAGCAATGGGAAACCATGGAAGCCTTGCAGGCCCACGCGCGCGCGCCGCATATGGGCGAGTTCCGCAAGGCGACCAAGGGCTTGAGCCTCGGCGTGACGCTGAAGGTCTTGCAGGACGCGTAGAAAGCGGGCAAGCCCGGAGGGCGAAGCATATTCTGGCCGACGGCTTTAGCCGTGGGGAATGGGATTAACCGGTCGGTTTATCCTCAGAACCCCGTCCAAGCCCTTGCTTTTCGCGCCGCTGGCGCGAAAAGCAAGGGCTTGGACGGGGAGGGATAGCGGAGGCGTCACGCTTCCCCGGGGCGCAGGGCCTTATTCCTGGCGGCGACTCTGGCGGAGGCGGCGGACTGCTCGGTGCGGCCAGTTCGATGCTGGGCGGCGGAGGCGGCGGCCTGGGAGGAGCGCTGGGTGCGGTTTCGGCGCTGACGGGGTCGGGCCTTTCCGCCGACAAGATGGGCGCTCTGCTGCCGCTCTTCCTCAACTTCGCAAAGAGTCAAGCGGGCGAAGGCTTAGTCGGACGTCTGATGGAAGGAGCGCCGGCGCTGAAGAAGTTGCTTGGTTAGCACGCAACAACCTATGATGGAAATGTTCTAAGGCTAGAACAAGGAGAAGTCCCCGACGAATTACCCAATCGCAGAGATTGAAGGCATCGCCGCCACCAATGCAAAGAAGCTCGCAAAGGCTGGCGTCACCAACACTGGCGGTCTACTGAAAGCCGGTTCGACGCCGAAACGGCGCAAAGCGCTTGCGGAAGGATCCGGCTGCAGCGAAAAGCAGATCCTGAAGTGGTGCAACCTTGCCGACCTGATGCGCGTGAGCGGCATCGGCAAACAGTATTCCGAACTGCTCGAGGCCTCTGGCATCGATACGGTCAAGGAGCTGCGCAACCGCAATGCGGCGAACACCGCGGCGAAGATGAAAGCAATCAACGCCAAGAAGAACCTGACGAAAACGACTCCTTCCGAGTCGATGATCGCTCGTTGGGTGGCATCGGCGAAAACCATCAAGCCGGTGATGAAGTACTAGCGAGGTCTGCGACCTCAAACCGACGATGGCAGCCCGGAGCCGCGACCGGAAGGGAGCGGTTACTGGATACTTCACCAACCGCTTGCTCCCGCGCGCCGCTCCAGTCCGTTGCCGAACTTGACTCGTTTGTTCAGATGCCTGGACTGTCAGGCAGCCCAGTACTTCCAGTACTGGATGTCGTTGAAACCGCTCAAAGCCCTGTAAATAGGGCCCTAGAGCGCTCTAGAAGGGCGTTCTGGAGCCGTTCATGCGGTCATTCAAGCGAACGTTTGTTCCCGCCACCTATCAGTGGAGCGGCCTTTGAGCGCTAAAATCGACCCATCTTGGTTGGCCAAACCATCTCGCACTATCGCGTCCTGGAGAAGTTGGGCCAGGGCGGCATGGCAGTCGTCTACAAGGCCCAAGACACCAAGCTGAAACGGTCCGTCGCGCTGAAGTTCCCCGCTCCGACACCCTGGAGGACGAGGAGCATAAAGAACGTTTCCTTCGCGAAGCCCAGGCCGCGGCCGCTCTCGATCACCCCAACATCTGCACGGTCTACGAGATCGACGAAGCGGACGGGCAAACCTTCCTGGCCATGGCCCACCTGGAAGGCGAGGCCGTCAAGGAGAAGATCAAGTCCCGCCCGCTGAAACTCGACGAAGCCCTAGACATCGCAATTCAAACCGCCCAGGGGTGCAGGCCGCTCATGAGAACGGCGTCGTCCACCGGGACGTCAAGA
Source organism: Bryobacterales bacterium (assembly GCA_965247515.1). Taxonomy (GTDB): domain Bacteria; phylum Acidobacteriota; class Terriglobia; order Bryobacterales; family UBA6623. The sequence goes on from OZ252029.1 coordinate 7,698,851, forward strand.
GCGCCAACCTGATGGTCACGCCGCAAGGCCAAGTGAAGATCATGGACTTCGGCCCGGCGCGGTTGGCCGAACGGTCCCAACTCACCAAGACAGCGACGGACCTGGGGACGCCGGCCTACATGTCGCCGAGCAAGCGCGGCGCCTGAAGACGGACCGTAGAACCGACATCTGGTCGCTAGCCCCAATACTCTTCACTTAAGGTCGAATCGCAAGTCTGTTCGCGGAACCCGCTCCCTTGCGGTCGCGGCTCTGACGCCCGCCTACTAGCGTTTGAATCGCAACGTCAGAGCCGCGACCGCAAGGGAGCGGGTTCCGCATTCAGATCGCGCACCACCACACCGCAAGAGCCTTAAGTAACGAGTATTGTCGCTAGCTACTTCCCGGCGCAAAACGCCCGCCTAAGTCCCGCATTTTCAGTGCCGGCTTGTCGCGCAAGCGTCCCGAACGCACATTTTCTATAGGAGTTTCAGGCCTATTTATGCTATAATAAGCCATGACCACACGGCGCCGCCCCCAACGCTGCCTCTTCGAGCCCCTCTTCCCCGAAGATCCCCTCGATCTCTACGAGCCCTGGATGCGTCACGCCGACCGCCTGCTCGACGACGATCAGCTGCTCGACACCGTCTATGACGCCCTCGGCAGCCGCCATCCTCAATCGCGCCGCACAGGCCGCCCGGCCACTCCCGCCGAGGTCGTCTTGCGCCTGCTCATCCTCAAACACGTGCGCAATTGGAGCTTCGATGTGCTGGAACGCGAAGTGCGCGCCAACGTTGTCTATCGCCACTTCAGCCGCATCGGGTTCGACAAAGTTCCCGACGCCAAGACCCTGGGGCGCATCGCCCGCGCGCTCGGGCCCGAGGTGATCGCGCAGTTGCACGAACGTTTGATCGAGCTGGCGCGCGAAGAGCGTGTGGTGACCGGCCGCAAGTTGCGCATCGATACGACGGTGGTCGAAACCAACGTGCATTACCCGACCGATTCGAGCTTGCTCAACGACGGCCTACGCGTGCTCACGCGGACGATGCGCAAGATCGAAGAGGCCGCCGACCACGCCGGCGAGAGGTTGCGCAACCGCCTGCGCAGCGTGCGCAAGATCGTGATGCAGATTGGCCGCAGTGCGCGCTCCGAGCAAGGCGCCGAAAAACGCCGCACGCTCTATTCCAAGCTGCTCGAGACCGGCGGGCGCGTGGTGGCGCAGGCGCGGCGCTTTGCGGCCGAAGTCGCAAGCGGCGTCAAGCGGTCGGCCGAACCGCTGGGCGATGCGTTGCTCCAAGGCTTGCGGAAACAACTCGAAACCATGCTCGATCGCGTCGAACGAGTGCGGCGGCAGACCAAGCAGCGGGTGTTCGGCGGCGACAAGCATGTGCCGGACAAGCTGCTGAGCGTCTTCGAACCAACGACGGAAGTGATTCGCAAAGGCAAGTCGGGCAAGCCGAACGAGTTTGGCAAGATGCTGAAGGTGCAAGAAGCGGAGAATCAGATCGTTACCTCCTATGACGTGTATGAAGAGCGGCCGGACGACCGCGCGATCTTGCTGCACGCGGTCGCAGAACACGAGCGGCGCTTAGGACGCACGCCGCGCCTGGTGGCGGCGGACGCGGGCTTTTCCTCGGCGGCCAACGAGCAGGCCTTGGAGCGGCGTGGCGTGGAGCGGGTGTCGATTCCGAACTACTCAACGCGCGATCCGGTGCGGCGCGGACGGCAGAAGGAGCGCTGGTTCAAGCGCGGGCAGAAGTGGCGAACCGGTTGCGAAGGGCGCATCTCGGTATTGAAGCGCCGCCACGGACTCGACCGCAGCCGCTATCCGGGCCTGGACGGGATGCGGCGCTGGGTGGGATTGGGGGTGATCGCGGACAACCTGATCAACATCGGGGCCTGCCTGGAGGCGCGGGCGACGGGTTGAAGGAGCGGGGCGAGGCGGCGAAACAGGATCGAAACCGCGATCCGACCGGAACTAACGGATCTTCCCCCCAGCGGAAGGCTCGTTTGACGGGCTAACTGCTTGGCTTGCTTGGCTTTAACACGTTTGGGGGCGCTTTTAGTGTACCCATGTATTATGCTATTGTATCGTTTATTCATTGTGTTGTTTGTGATATAATATACCCATGTATGTTGAGTCCGTCCCCAATCGCAACTCGCCGCCCGCCGTCTTGCTGCGCGAATCCTTCCGCCAAAACGGCAGAGTCAAAAAACGCACCCTCGCCAACCTCTCCTGCTGGCGCCCCGTCCGCGTCGAGGCCCTCCGGCGCGCCCTCCGCGGCGAGTTCGATCAGCTTCCCGCCACTCCCGTCTGCGGCCCCGTCTTTGGCCTGCTCTTCGCGCTCAAGCAACTCGCCGATGAGCTGGGCCTGACCGCCGCGCTGGGTCGAACGCGGGCCGCCAAACTCGCCTTGTTCCTGGTGCTGGCGCGCCTGGCCCACCAAGGATCGCGGCTCTCGGCCGTGCGCTGGGCCGCCGATCAGGCCGTCGCAGAAGTGCTGGGTCTGGGCGCCTTCGACGAAGACGACCTCTACGCCGCCCTCGATGATCTGAGCGCCCGCCAAGTGAAGATCGAGCAAGCGCTATACCGCCACTACCTCGAGCGCCGCGGAGCCCCGCCCAGCTTGCTGCTCTACGACGTCACCAGCTCGTACTTCGAAGGCCTGCACAACGCGTTGGGCGAGTACGGCTACAATCGCGACGGCAAGCGCGGCAAGAAGCAAATTGTGATCGGACTGCTGGCCGATGACCAGGGCGAGCCGCTGGCGGTGCGGGTGTTTGCCGGCAACCGCAACGATCCGACGACCGTGCCGGATCAGATCCGCATCGTCAAAGAGCAGTTCGGAGTCGAGGAGTTGGTCTTCGTCGGCGACCGCGGGATGGTCAAGAGCAAGGGCAAGCAGGCGCTGGGGGAGGCCGGGCTGCGCTACATCACGGCGCTGACCGATCCCCAGATTCGGCGGCGCTTGAGCGAAGGGGTGCTGCAACGGGAGCTGTTCGCTGAACAAGTCTGCGAGGTCGAAGCCGACGGCGTGCGCTATGTGCTGCGCCTCAACGAGTCCGAAGCCAAACGGCAACGGCAGCGGCTCGAGGACAAGCTGGCCAAGCTGGGAGGCAAGCTCGACCGACGCAACCAGAAAGTCACGGCCTCTTCCCGTTGCGAGCCCGCGGCCGGACTGCGCCAGCTCAAGCCCTGGCTGGCGCGTCACAAGCTGACAGAATTGGTCGAGTTGCGCTTGCAGGGACGTACGCTGGTCGTCGAGCGCCAGCAGGCGGCGATCGAGCAGGCGCTGGAGTTGGCGGGCTGTTACGTGGTCGTGACCGATGTCGCCTCCGAGCGCATGAGCGGCCAAAGAGTGCACGACCATTACGTGAGCCTGCAGCGGGTGGAGCGCGACTTTCGGCAGCTGAAGACGGGCTTGCTCGAGGTGCGGCCGATCTTCGTGCGCAAAGAAAGCCGCACCCGAGGACATGTGTTGTGCAGCATGCTGGCGTTGAAGCTGAGCCGCGAATTGGAACGGCGGATACAAGCGGCGTTTGGCACGACCGACGACGACCCGCACGCGATCACCTTGCCGGACGCGCTGGCGGCGTTGGGGCGACTGTGTCTATTGGAATATCGAGTGGATGAGCAGACCAGCGTCACACGGCTGCCGATTCCCGACGCCCGCCAAACAGAAATCCTCAATGCGTTGGGGGTTTCGCTGCCGCACAAGTAACCTGTAGACAGACGCCGATCGCCCGATCCATCCCATAACCGACGCGAATTCAGGAAGTTGGCGGCGAAACTCTGCTCGCTGGCGGGGGGAAGATCCGACTAAGAAAACGCTTTCCAATCGGGCTTGGCTCGCGATAGCGCTTTTTGCGCCAGAAAGTAGCTAGACTAGGTAAACGGTCGGCATTGGCTGAGCGCTAAAATCGACGCATCTTGACTGGGCAAAACATCAGCCACTACAAGATCCTCGAGAAGCTCGGTCAGGGCGGCATGGGAGAGGTTTGGAAAGCTGAGGACACCCAACTCCGCCGGACAGTTGCACTAAAGTTTCTCTCGTCTGAGACCGTCGGTGACGAGGAGATCAAGGCTCGCCTGATTCGAGAGGCTCAGGCGTCGGCTTCGCTGGACCACCCCAACATCTGCCAAGTCTTCGGGATCCACGAGGAGCAGGGCAAGACCTTTATCGCGATGGCCCACATAGAGGGGCCGTCGTTGGCGGACAAGATCAAAGAGCGCCCGTTGCCTTTGGAGGAAGCCCTCGACCTTGCGATCCAGATTGCCGAGGGTTTGCAAGAAGCACACGAGCAAGGCGTCGTCCATCGCGACGTTAAGCCCTCTGACGTGATGCTCGACCGAAGGGGTCGAGTCAAGATCATGGACTTCGGCTTGGCGGCGGTAGCGGCCCGAACGCGGCTCACCAAGAGCGGCACGACATTGGGGACTCCAGCCTACACGTGAAACGATTTCGCCAAAGCGTCGGGAGCAAAGGACCACTTGCGAACCGTCCGCTGGACCTCCGGCGGATCTTCCCCCCGCCAGCGAGCAGAGTTTCGCCGCCAACTTCCTGAATTCGCGTCGGTTATGGGATGGATCGGGCGATCGGCGTCTGTCTACAGGTTACTTGTGCGGCAGCGAAACCCCCAACGCATTGAGGATTTCTGTTTGGCGGGCGTCGGGAATCGGCAGCCGTGTGACGCTGGTCTGCTCATCCACTCGATATTCCAATAGACACAGTCGCCCCAACGCCGCCAGCGCGTCCGGCAAGGTGATCGCGTGCGGGTCGTCGTCGGTCGTGCCAAACGCCGCTTGTATCCGCCGTTCCAATTCGCGGCTCAGCTTCAACGCCAGCATGCTGCACAACACATGTCCTCGGGTGCGGCTTTCTTTGCGCACGAAGATCGGCCGCACCTCGAGCAAGCCCGTCTTCAGCTGCCGAAAGTCGCGCTCCACCCGCTGCAGGCTCACGTAATGGTCGTGCACTCTTTGGCCGCTCATGCGCTCGGAGGCGACATCGGTCACGACCACGTAACAGCCCGCCAACTCCAGCGCCTGCTCGATCGCCGCCTGCTGGCGCTCGACGACCAGCGTACGTCCCTGCAAGCGCAACTCGACCAATTCTGTCAGCTTGTGACGCGCCAGCCAGGGCTTGAGCTGGCGCAGTCCGGCCGCGGGCTCGCAACGGGAAGAGGCCGTGACTTTCTGGTTGCGTCGGTCGAGCTTGCCTCCCAGCTTGGCCAGCTTGTCCTCGAGCCGCTGCCGTTGCCGTTTGGCTTCGGACTCGTTGAGGCGCAGCACATAGCGCACGCCGTCGGCTTCGACCTCGCAGACTTGTTCAGCGAACAGCTCCAGTTGCAGCACCCCTTCGCTCAAGCGCCGCCGAATCTGGGGATCGGTCAGCGCCGTGATGTAGCGCAGCCCGGCCTCCCCCAGCGCCTGCTTGCCCTTGCTCTTGACCATCCCGCGGTCGCCGACGAAGACCAACTCCTCGACTCCGAACTGCTCTTTGACGATGCGGATCTGATCCGGCACGGTCGTCGGATCGTTGCGGTTGCCGGCAAACACCCGCACCGCCAGCGGCTCGCCCTGGTCATCGGCCAGCAGTCCGATCACAATTTGCTTCTTGCCGCGCTTGCCGTCGCGATTGTAGCCGTACTCGCCCAACGCGTTGTGCAGGCCTTCGAAGTACGAGCTGGTGACGTCGTAGAGCAGCAAGCTGGGCGGGGCTCCGCGGCGCTCGAGGTAGTGGCGGTATAGCGCTTGCTCGATCTTCACTTGGCGGGCGCTCAGATCATCGAGGGCGGCGTAGAGGTCGTCTTCGTCGAAGGCGCCCAGACCCAGCACTTCTGCGACGGCCTGATCGGCGGCCCAGCGCACGGCCGAGAGCCGCGATCCTTGGTGGGCCAGGCGCGCCAGCACCAGGAACAAGGCGAGTTTGGCGGCCCGCGTTCGACCCAGCGCGGCGGTCAGGCCCAGCTCATCGGCGAGTTGCTTGAGCGCGAAGAGCAGGCCAAAGACGGGGCCGCAGACGGGAGTGGCGGGAAGCTGATCGAACTCGCCGCGGAGGGCGCGCCGGAGGGCCTCGACGCGGACGGGGCGCCAGCAGGAGAGGTTGGCGAGGGTGCGTTTTTTGACTCTGCCGTTTTGGCGGAAGGATTCGCGCAGCAAGACGGCGGGCGGCGAGTTGCGATTGGGGACGGACTCAACATACATGGGTATATTATATCACAAACAACACAATGAATAAACGATACAATAGCATAATACATGGGTACACTAAAAGCGCCCCCAAACGTGTTAAAGCCAAGCAAGCCAAGCAGTTAGCCCGTCAAGCCCGTCAAACGAGCCTTCCGCTGGGGGGAAGATCCGTCCGGCGTCGGGGTTCAGTTCGAGAAGGAGCGTCTCGTGCCATGCAGGTCACGTCGCCATTGCCACTGGTACAGTTTCTACGGTCTACTTGGACATCAAAATGAGTCGGGATTCATCTGGAGTTCTCCTTAAGACCTTCTCCGTAGGTCTCGTCGTTGCGTCTGGAGTGCTCATTGGGACGTTCGGTACGCTCTGGGTGACGTCTCCAGACTATGTCGATCAGGCGATCCGGGCCAAACGCGATGGGCAGTTGCCGGAACTCACATGGGCGCAAGTTGTTTTCGGTTTTCCGGGTTCGGCGGTCCAGGGCGAGTGGATGAGTTGGGTCTCTCTCGCAGAATCCGGATCGGGACCGTGTCCCGCAAAGTTCGAGACTCCGGTCGGCGAATTCTGGGGTCGCAATGAAGATGGGCCTGTGATCGACTTTATGCTCAAAGAGCAGATGGTCAAATCAGCATATTCATGGGGTGCAGTCAAGGTTGAACCAGGAGATGTGGTTCTTGACGTTGGCGGTCATCTAGGCACCTTCGCGCGACTGGCATTCCGGGACGGTGCCACGACAGTGATCGCATTCGAGCCGGAGCCCACGAATATCAAATGCCTCAAAGAGACATTTGTGGCCGAGATCGCATCGGGGAAATACTTGCTGGTTGAAGCCGCTGCGTGGGAGTCGGAAGGCACTTTGAAGTTCTCTGTGCCCCACAGTTCGGCCGGGTTCGTCACGGAAGATGGGGAAATTGAAGTCGATGCCGTCACGGTCGACGGAGTGGCGGAGAAGTTCGGTCTCGACCGAGTTGACTTCATCAAGATGGACATTGAGGGAGCGGAGCGCAACGCTTTGCTGGGCACCCGACTTCTGATCGACCGATTCGCGCCGAAATTGGCGCTATGCACGTATCATCGCGCTGATGATCCCACGGCGATCCCTAACCGCGTCCGTGAGCTAAACCCGAGATACACGTGCCTTTCAAGGAGCCAACAGGTATATTGTTACCCAAAAACCGGATACGAATGAAGTTCCCAATGACCCCATAGTAAGCGGGGACCCCCAAGTTCGCGCGGCAGGTCGTCCGAGGCGGCAAAGGTCCTTCGTCAAACCAACATCGATCAATGCCGGGAGCAGCACTGATCCGGTTCCGTGTGGACATCGGTTGACCCCCTTATGATCCCAAGGTGCGCTGGGGACCCCTAACTTTCGTAAAAGCGGCGGGGGGGGTCTGAGAGACCAGACGCCGGCGCGGCACAGCCAAAGGCCCCAACACCTCCTCCTGTGGAGCCCAAGGTTAGGGGACATTTCTATTCGGCGCTTTAAGGGGACACTATCATCTGGCTTCAACACCCTGGACGAACCGAGGATCCGAATCATCGAAGACTGCTACGAACGAACCCTCGGCCGAAAATAGGCTAACGAGCAGAACGGAAGCGACTTAGGCAGCATTCCCTGGATCAGTGTTGATATATCTCGTTGCTACTCCGAATCTGCTGGCCCAGAAAAGCTTGGAAACGGCCCGAATGTGGAGCCGAGTCACTACACTGTGTGAAATGGAAATCGGAGGGCCTTTATTTCACACTTTCGCCCGCAATATCTCACTCCGGAACGTCATGCCGGCGCGGGTACAATAAAGGGGCGCTTCAGACGCGCGTCCCAACGAATGCCCGCACTAAACCGGCGATCTTTCCTTCGCGGCGCTGGGGTAGCCCTGGCCTTGCCGCTACTTGAATCCGCGCCAGCGCGCGCCGCAACCAAGCCTCCAATGCGCCTGGTCTGCGCCGGCAATCCACTGGGCTTGCTGCCGAACTCCTTCTTCCCCGACCAACCCGGCCCTGACTACGCGACGCCGGAGCTGCTAGAGCCTTTGGCGCACCACCGCAAAGACTTCACCATTTTTTCGCATCTCGACCACGACGTCAGCGGCGGACACCGCGCCGTGCACGCTTTCTTGAGCGGACTGCGCGACCAAGACGCCAGCGACTGGCCCGACCGCAACATCTCGATCGACCAACGCGCGGCTGAGTTCGTTGGCGCACAAACGCGCTTCCCGTCGATTGTCGCCAGCGTTGGACACGCCGAGGGTGACATGGCGTGCCGCATGTCGTGGACTCGTAACGGCGTCAACGTGCCGCCGGTCACCAAGGCCAGCGAGCTCTTCGGTCAGCTTTTCGTCGCCGACGATGCTGAAGCGCGCCGCCGCCGCGCTCACGGCTACGACGTCAACTCCAGCATTCTCGACGCGGTCAACACCCAGGCGAACGACTTCCGCGGGGGGCTCGCAAAACTCGACCAGCACAAGCTAGACGAATACCTGACGTCTGTCCGCGAGGTCGAGCGGCGCATCACGATGGCGTCGGGCTGGGTCGATCGGCCGAAGCCCAAAGTCGGCATGGCGGCGCCACACGACGGGCCCTTCACCGAGAGCCTGACCGACTTCTACGAGCTGATGGCGCTGGCGATCCAGACCGACTCCACGCGGGTCGGGGTGCTTGAGGTCCCTGGCGTGATCGACACCCAAAACCTTGGCCTCAACGGCGGCTATCACGGCTTTTCGCACCATGGCAAGGCGGAGGTCCTGCAGCGCGGCTTGTTGATCATCGAGAAATTCCAGACGGCGGCCTTCGCTCGCTTCTTGGATCGGCTGGCCGCGATGGAAGACTTCGACGGCGCTCGGATGCTCGACCGTACGATCGTGCTTTTCGGCAGCGGCATGGGCAACGGCAGCTCGCATTCGAACAAGGACCTGCCGATCCTTGTGGCGGGCGGCGGTTTCCGTCACGGCGAATATAAGTCGTACCCGACCGGCCGGCGGATTCCACTTTGCAACTTGTATACGACGTTGCTGCAGCGCTTTGGGGTCGAGCTCGACCGGTTCAATAAGGCGTCGGGGACGATTGGGGATTTCGCATGATCTCCTCCCCTCTGACCAGGTCTCGCGGGCGTAGCACGCTACGCCCCTACATCCCGAACGACGCGGACCGAGCCGCTGTAGGGGCGTAGCGTGCTACGCCCGCTCGGATACATTTGCCTTGTCGTCGTCGCGGCTCACGTGGCGGCTGGACAATCCCTGCAGCCCTTCCTCGACGCCTACTGCATCCAGTGCCACGGCCCGGAAACCAAGATGGCCGACCGCACTTTCGAATCCCTCAGTGACGACCTCACGTCCCCGGACGCCCGTCAACAATGGCGCGAGATCGTGGGACGCCTGAACCTCAGCGCGATGCCCCCGAAGGGAGCGAAGCAACCGGGCGACGAAGAGCGCTTGGCCATCATCGACCTGATGAGCGAGCGGCTCGCCTCGGCGCAAGCTGAAAGCAAGAGCACTGGCGCCAAAACCGTTTTGCGCCGGCTGAACCGTTTCGAATACGACCGCACGGTTCGCCACCTGCTTTCACTCGAGGACATGCTGTCGGACCCGACCGACGTCTTCCCGCCTGACGCGGTCGAGAACGGGTTCAACAATATCGGCTCCGCTCTACTTACCTCGGACTTCCTGTTGGCCGGCTACCTCTCAGCCGCTGAAACCTTCATCGACCAGGCAGTCGCGACGGGCGAGCGCCCGGAGCTCCGTAAATACTCTTTCAAGGCGCCGTTCCATCCAACCCGGAACCGCCACGACGGGCAAGATCGTCCTGGCGAATACCAACACATCCGCAAGAACACCTCCGACCAGGGCGGCTTCATGTGGCTCGACGACTTTCTCAAAGGCGTTCCGCACTCGGGCTACTACGTCTTGCGCTTCAAGGCCGAGGGAGTGAACCGGCAGTACGCCTACGACGATCGTATCGTCGGGACGCCAAAAGCCGACCCTTTGCAGGTCGCCGTGATCGCCGGCTCGTCGCGCTACGGGGAGCTGGAGTTTCGAACCTCCTCGGACCGCAAAATCGCCGAATTCGACTTGAGCGACGAACCGCAATGGTACGAGGCTCGCATCTGGCTCGACCAAGGCTATCAGCCGCGACTGACCTTTCCGAATGGCCCGAATGGCGTTAAGCCTTTAAGGAAAGTCCTTGTTACGAACTACGCCGACACGTTCGGGTCGTTCATCCGGGGCTATGTGGTTCCCGAGGGGCCGATCAACAAGCAAACCATCGGCGAGTCCTTCACACGCAAGGTTTCCACCGAAGGCGCGTCGAAGACCCAACTGACGACCGCCGGCACCTCGCGCATTTTCAACCGGCGGGACGGCTGGTCGACGTTTTTCAGCGAATACCAGGGCCCGCGCGTGCGTGTCTACGAAATTGAGCTCGAGGGCCCGCACTTCGAGCAGTGGCCGCCGCCGCCTCACGTCGCTCTTTTCGGAGATTCGGAGCCAGAGCTCGAAAATGCTCAGACGATTCTGGCACATTTCGCCACGCGCGCCTTTCGCTGGCCGGTCGCTGAAAACGAGCTTCGACCTCTCGTCGCGCTGGTGAACGCACGCGCCGCACGGGGCGATTCTCCGATCGAGGCGCTCAAGGTCGGGCTCCGCGCCGTGTTGACGTCGCCGAGCTTTCTTTACCTAGACGAAGGCGAGGGCGCCCTTAACAACCGCGCTCTAGCCTCGCGGCTAAGCTACTTCCTCTGGTCGTCGATGCCTGATGACGAGCTCCTCAGCGCCGACCTGAGCCCAGCGATTCCGCAACGAGGCTGAGTCAGAAGGCGGAAGTAGTTGGGAATCGAGGGATTTAGGGGCGTGGGGTGAAGGACGAGCAGATTCGCACGCGGTCCTGACCCGGAAATAGGTGGGGAATCGCAGGGCAAAGACACCCCGGCGGCTCTTGCGGCAGGGCCGCTTACTGGCAGGCGCGGGGTGGGCGGGGGAGTCGACTCGCGTGCTAGGGCGAGGGGCCCGTGGCCGCCTGATACAGCTCCGCCGCCATCACCCGCGCCCAAAAGACTCGCGGTTTGCCGCGCCGCAACGACGGTTTGAGGTTGCGGGCGACAAAAGCGTGGTAGAGATTGAATGCCAGAAACGTCGTCAAGAGAAACGTCTCGATGGCGTGGGGTTCGTGCTTGTAGATGTGGTCGGCATGCCAGCCGTTGACCAACTCGTTGAAGCCGCGGTTCTCGATGTCCCAGCGTTGATGGCCCAAGCGCACCAGCTGCGCCGTGGAAACTTGCCGCGACCCCAAAGTCGTTAGCCAAACCCAATCGCTTTGATGCTCGTGGAGCTCGCCGTCAAGCTGCGAGCGCCGCCGCCAAGTCTCCACCGAACGAACGACGCGCAAGGGCTGGGCGACCTGCGGCCACGATAATAAGCCCTCGTGATCCCACCATTGGCAATCGCGTGAGCGATACTCGCCCGCCTGTGGGGGCTGGGTTCGCCACAGTCCTTGAACGTCTTGAAACAGGTGGCGGCGCTCGTCCTTGAGCACGATGACGGCGTCCTTGCCGTGCGCCAGCAGAAAGTTCACAAACGTCGCGGCGGCGTAAAGAGCGTCGGCCAAGACAACATCAAACGCCCGTGGGTAAGCGGCTAGAACGCGTTCGAGCAAACGTTTGGCGGCGGCCAGCTCGTCCTCGCCGGGGAGTTGCGGTTCGGCGTCGAGCAACAGCGGAAGCGGTTCGCCTTGGATGTTGAATGGCGAGGCGGCGGGCGCGTCACTGAGCAACTGCAGCGTCACTTGGCGGTGATAGTACTGCAGCTGTTCGCCGTCGCTGCGCTGAATGCGGCGCTCGAGACAGCCTCCACAGCAACGGCGGTAGCTGGCGTGAGACTCATGACCGTCGATCACAGCCACCCCTAATCCGCCGATGCCGGGCAAGGCCTTGTTGCGCTTGAGGCGTTCATACAGCTGCCGAATCGCTTGCCGCAGCACGGCCGTGTCGAGCGAGCTGTAGACGCGGCCAATGGTGTCCGCGCTGGGCAGCTTGCGGCCCAGCCATTTCTTCCAAAACGGCGCCCCCTCGAGCGTTTCCAAAGCGTTCAGGCTGCCCAGCCGGGCCCAGAACAGCGCCAGCGTCGACTCGACGACAGCGCGGGTGGGGATGCGCGGCTTAGGGCGGGAATCCGAGACCCCGGCGAGAAGGCGGCTGCGCAGGCCGTAACCCTTCTCCGCGTACTGGATCAGACGTCGAAGAACGTCACTCCTCCCGGCGGTCTTGGAGCCGCTTCCACTCGCGCTCGGAGACCTCTTCGAGCAGCCGCTCGAGCTGTTGATAGTCGGCTACGGCCTGGCGCACGCGTTGCTCCCAGCTGCGCGGCACGAACAGCTGTTGCACCTTTCCCCGGCGCGAGCGCACCAGATAGAGCGAGGCGTGCAGTTGACCCTGGGCGCAGCGACAGTTGGGCTTGCCGCAGACGCGTTGGCGCGGCGCCACGGTGCCATGCAGCAACCAGCGGCCGTGGACCAGCTGGGCGATGCGGGAGCGCAGCTTACGCTCGGCATCGGCGAGGCTGGAGCGAGCCGGGGCTGTCTTCATAACTGATATATATACAATACACCAGAACCAACTGCGCTGCAACTCCTCAACAGGAATGCGAATCTGCTCGGACCACAGGCCCAGCCCCAAACACCCGCTAAATCAATGGTTTCCGACCCTCAGGGAAATTGGATGCGGAACCGCTGACCTGAGCCAGCCTGGCGAGCTTAGAACCCAAGCGCTGCGCCTGCTAGCCGATCCGAAGGCCAAAGCGTTCACCGAGCAATTCACGTCGCGCTGGCTCGAGCTGTACAAGATCGGCTCGATGCCGCCGAGCTCGAAGAATTTCAAAGAGTACTACGTTGACGGGCTCGAGCAAGCGATGAAGACCGAGACGCGGATGTTCTTCCAACACGTGCTCGACGAGAATCTGCCAATCGACCGATTCCTCGACTCCGACTTCACCTTCGTCAATAGCGGGCTCGCCCGACTCTATGGGATCGAGGGCGTGCAGGGCGGCGGATTCAGCAAGGTCTTGCTGTCGGACAGCCGCCGCGGGGGCCTGCTTGGGATGGCCGGCGTCCTGACGGCAAGCGCCAACGGGATCGACACTTCGCCGGTGGTTCGGGGCGTCTGGTTCCTTGAAAATGTCCTCGGCAGACCTCCCAGCCCGCCGCCGCCCGACGTCGAACCGCTCGAACCCGATATTCGAGGCGCGCAGACCATCCGAGATCAGCTGATGAAGCACCGCGAAATCCCGACCTGCAACGCTTGCCATCAGCGCATCGACCCGCCCGGGTTTGCCTTGGAGAATTACGATCCTATTGGCGGCTGGCGTGACCGTTATCCCCGCACTCGTGGGCAAGGCCCGCTGATCGACGCATCGGGCCAACTTCCCGACGGCGAAGGGTTCGAGTCGATCGCCGAGCTCAAGAAAGTCTTGCTGGAAGACCACGGTGACGACTTTGCTCGCTGCCTGACCGAAAAACTCCTCACCTATGCCACTGGCTGTTCCCTCGAGCCGTCCGACGAACCGACCCTCGACAGCATCGTTGAAGACCTCAACCGCGAAGGCGGCGGGCTGCGCGACCTGGTCCTACTGATCATTGAAAGCGAAGCCTTCGGCCGGAACTGACTGCTACACTACTCGCGTGGACCAGGACAAGATCGATAGAACGATCGAGTTCATCCTCGAGTCTCAGGCCAGGAGCGAGGCCAAGAGCGAGGTGCGCCTCCAGAAGCTCGAAGAACTCGAAGAAGAGTCTAAGAAACGCGGCGAGGAAATCGACACAAGGATCGCTGAGCTCACGAGGAACGTCGAGGGCTTGGTGACCGTCGCTGAGTCCCATCACGATCGGATCGCCGCTCTCGACGCGCGAGTGGACAGTGTTGCGACCCGCATCGACAACCTCGGCGAAATGTTCGAACGCTGGATCCGCAACCAAGGCGGTTCCAACGGGAACAACTAGCGCCCCAGCGTGCGGCTAATTGGCCCAGCCTTGCCCGATGTATCTCCGAGGGATGCGCTACGTGCTATTTTCAATCTCGTTATGATCCCCCGTTACGGCTCAGGCGCGCGCCCAGCGAGGCGAAGTCTTGATCCTGTTCTATACAGGACTTGGGGCCGTCGATTTTCCGCCGGCAAACGGGGCGGCGGCCACTGCCAGGCCACTGGCCCGCACCCAAATCCCGATCGTTACCATTGGCGGAGCGGCCGCGGAACCAGCATTTTCGGGTCTCGCACCGGGTTTGGCGGGCCTCCACCAGATCAACCTACGCGTTCCGCAAATCGCGCCCAGAGGCGTCGCGGGCGTCGTCATCACCCAAGCCAGCATTGCCGGTCCGCCCGCGCCGCTCCAGATCAACTAAACGCAAAATGACTATCCTGCTTGTCGTAGCGGCCCTCACCGTCCTCGTCTCGAGTCTGTGTTCACTCTTCGAGGCGACCTTGTACTCCACTCGGGTGGGCGCTCTCGAGGCCGAGAAGGCGGGCGGAAAGCACGCCGAGCTCGCGGAGCGCTTCATTCAGATGAAGTCGAACATCGCTCAGCCCACCTCCGCGATCCTGGTCCTCAACACGATGGCGAACACCGCCGGCGCGACCTTTTGCGGAATGTACGCCGCCCGCGTCCTGGGCGCGAATTGGGTTCCGGCGTTCTCGATCGGACTGACTCTTGCGATCCTCTTCGTCGGCGAAATCCTCCCCAAGACCATCGGCGCCACCCGCTGGAAATCCCTCTGGCGCCTCATCGTCTGGCCCCTGACGTTTCTGAGAACCGCCCTCTGGCCGATCATCCGAGTCACACAGGCCTTTTCCAATATCTTTAACAAAGAGCAAGGCGCGCCCTCGATCACGGAAGGCGAAATCCAGGCCAACATACGCCTAGGCGGCAAGCAAGGCGAGATCTCGCCCGCGGAGCTTCAGCTGCTCAATGCTGTGTTCGAGTTCGACGACACGCTGACGCGACAAGTGATGACGCCTCGCCGCGATGTCGCGTTTCTGGATCTGGAATGGTCGCTGGAAAAATGCTTCGATGTGGCCAAAGACACTCGTCATACGCGTTTCCCCCTTTGCAGCGGCTCGCTTGATCAAGTCGTCGGCCTGGTCCACGTTAAAGATCTATTGGGAATGGGTTCCGACTACCAGCTCGACCTCAAGTCCGTCGCGCGGCCCCTGCGGCACATCCCCGAGACGCTGCCGATCAGCCGTCTGATGCGCGAAATGCAAAGCACCCGTCAACACATGGCTCTGGTGGACGACGAACACGGCTTGGTCGTCGGAATGGTCACACTCGAGAATGTCGTTGAGCAGATCGTCGGCGCCGTGCAAGACGAATTCGACAGCGAACCTCCTGAGGTCGTCCCCGACGGCGTCGGAGTCTACAAGGTGAGCGGCCAACTTCCGATCGAGCGTGTGAATCGCGAGTTCGACCTGGGGCTATCCTCAGAGGGCGTCGACACGCTTTCGGGGCTCCTGGTCAGCCACCTCGGCCGTTTGCTCAAAGCCGGCGACGAGATTCAACTCGAAGGGGCGACGGCCGAGGTCCTCGAAGAACAGGCGGGCCGAGCGACAATCGTGAGGCTGCGGCTTGACGCCTGATCAGGGCGTTGCGCTGCTGTCGACCCCACCCTAACCCGGCCGAGCCGGAACCCAAAGGTCAAAGGTTCGGCGCTTTTTCCGAGCACCCTGCGTGAGCGGGGTGTCTTCCGCTTACAGTTGTGTCCGTCGCCAGGGTTGTTGGAAGACACCCCGCTCACGCTCACGCAGGGTGCTCGGAATTCCTGCCGGATCTGTGCAGGAATCGTTTACAGAGGCGCTTACGGGCGGGGCGCGTGGTCGACGACCTATTCATTCACGTGCCATACCCGTCAGGGTATGGTCGATTGCAAGCCGGCCAACCTCTTCTCCCGCAGCACCCTCTCCAATGCCCCCAACCAATGCTCGAAATACCCCGGCTCGTTCGGACACGGTTTCCCCATCTCATCCGGACTCTGGTCGATAGCAGCAATCAACTCCTCGCGAAACTCATCCCACGAATAGCGCCCTCGCTCGCAAAGCGCCACCGCCATCGCAAACGCCCGGCGCTCCCACTCATCGTGAAAGACCAACTCGCCATTCTGGCGAGGGATCCCCGCCATCCCTTCCATCTCGGCAATCCGCGGGTTGGCGTCGCGGTCCTTCATTGCAGTTTCGTGACCCCGATCATCGCGTCGCGGGAGACCAACTCGGCCAACTCTTCTTCGCTAAGCCCGTCCGTTCCCGCCGGTCTCTCCGGAAGGACCAAATAGCGGATCTCGGCGCTCGAATCCCAAACCCGGACTTCGACCGATTCGTTGACCGTCGTCCCAAACTCCTTCAACACCCCACGCGGATCAATCACCACGCGTGAGCGGTACTCCGGGCTCTTGTACCAAGTCGGCGGCAAACCCAGCACCGGCCAGGGATAGCATGAGCAAAGCGTACATACCACCACATTGTGGACCTCGGGCGTATTCTCGACGACCACCATGTGCTCGCCCTGCAACCCGCCAAACCCCAACTCGGCAATCGCCGCCGTCGCATCCGCCAAGAGCCTGGCCTTGAACGCCGGATCCGCCCAAGCCCGCGCCACGACCCGCGCCCCGTTCATTGGGCCGAGGTCGGTCTCATACGTCCGGACGATCTCGTCAAGCGTGTCCTTGGAGACGTAGCCCTTCTCGATCAGCAACTCCTCGAGATCTTCGACGCGCTTTTCCAAGACGGCATTCTCCTCGGCGGTCCGCCGCGGTTCGACATAGGGATTCTTCGGCGCATCATGCGCATGGTTATGGCTCACCTTTGCTCCTCCTTGAACCGGCCACCGGCGCCGGGTTCAAATCATCTTCCCAAAGATCTCTCGCCTAACTACTGGTTCAGCAACGCCGGCCAATTCATGATGACCGTAAGCTTGGCTCGCGTATCGCCCTCGCGTCTGACCACCAGGAAGCGGCCATCCGGGTGAACATCGAACCTGCCGTCAATGTCGAATAGCTCTTCCGACGTCCCCATCTCAAACTTCTCACCCGTTCGCACCGATACGGCCACCAACTTGCCGTCCGCCCTGCGGTAGTAGAGCTCCCCGCCTCCGTGGCTCCAAACCGGATATTGACCGCCTTGGGTCGAAACCTGAATCCGTTCGCTCCTGCCCGGCGAAGCATTCAACCCCCGAAAGGGAGCGACCCAGACCTGGGCTTCGCCTGATTCGGAAGAGGTGTAGGCGACCCAATTCCCATTGCGCGAGAATCGCGCGTCCGGCTGGGCACCGCGTTCTTCCAAGTAGACCGACGTTTGTTGGTCCGACATGTCCATGACGCGCATGTCGAAGTCGCCTGCAGCCGTCTTCTTCGCCATGTACAGCACGAACCGGCCGTCGAGCGACCAGTCCAGTGAGCGCTGGCTCCTTCCGTCGGCTTCGATCACTTCATGCTCCAACTGGCCCTTGAGAGTCCTCATACGTAGCCGCGGCCCACCTTGTCTATGTCCATCAGTGGACGAAAGCAATTGGCCGCCATCCGGCGACCAGACCGCACCGAAGTCGTTGCTCCCGGCGACGGGCAGTGTGATGGGAGCATTCCGCTCGGTTTCGAGAATCCACAAGTCGAACTTCGCAGTGGACGGATCCCAAAGAGGGACCGCGATCCGTCCGCCGTCAGGCGAGAGGCGAACCGGAAATTGGTAGTCCGCGGCGGGTTCCAAAGCGCGCACAGGCCGCCCGCTGCGCTCGAACCACCACAGCCGAGACGTCATGGGAACTTGGTTGTAAACCAGTCGTCCGTTGCCCGACGCCGAGAAGCTGGTGATACCGGGTTCGGGGATGCTCCAAATTCCCGAGGCAAGCGCCGTCGGTTCGCCTGTCAGACGGCGCTCGTCTGAGTCGAAGGGTTGTGCAAACAAGCTACTCCCTCGGACGTAGACGACGAATCCGTCGCCTGCGTAGACGGCTCCGGTAACTTGAGCGTCGAGCAGGACCCGCGTTTCACTGAAATCGAGAGAGGCGAGAGCCATGCGGTGGTCTGCATCTCGGTAAAGCAAGTGTCGCCCGCCCGGCAGGAAATGCGGCCAAGTGGCGAAAAACGCCTCGTCCCGCTCCGGGTCCCTCACCAAGACAGGCGTTCCGCCGGCAGCCGAGACTTTGTGCATTCGCCCGTCGGTAGTCGATGAGAACAGCAGGATTGTCTCGCCGTCTCCCCAGCTACCACGCCGACCGTCCGGGAAGCGGGCAACCGTTTGAGCGATACCGCGCGAGATCTCGATTTTTCTGAGCTGGCCGTCGGAGAAGAACGCCAGAAAGCGGCTATCAGGCGACCAGAATGGTTGCATGGTGTAAGATCCCACTGAAACACCGTTAAACGCCTCGGCCGACCCGGTCTGCAAGTCGTGCACAAACAGCCGCCTCCCGCCCCTCTGGTTTAACGTGAACGCGATATAGCGCCCGTCTGGCGAAATCTCGATGTGATATCCGACTTGGCCCTCCGGCAGGGTGACCTAAAACGTAGCCGGGCTCGCGTCCGTGGAGGGCTCCTCCCGCGAGCCAGAGGGAGACAGCAGAGCCAAACACGCGATCACCAGAATGCCGGCCGCCGCCCAGGCTAGCCGTTCCCGCCCTTTCGCCGCCGGCGGCTCCGTTCGTCCCACAACCGCAACGCCGGGCCGGCTCAGAACCGCGCTTCGCCCGGCCTGCAGTTGCTTGAGCGCGGCGTTGACGTCGACGCCCAAATCGCTGGCGTGTTGATATCTCTCCTCAGGCTGCTTGGCGAGGCACTTGTTCGCGATCCGCTCGAGCTCCATCGGCACGCCGGTTCGAACGGCCGTGATCGGCTCGGGCTCCTCGTTGAGAATCGAGTACATCACCGCCTTGTCGTAGTCGCCCTTGAAGGGCTTTTGGCCGGTGAGCATCTCATACAGCACGACCCCCAGCGACCAGATGTCGGTGCGCTGGTCGGTCCCGGAGCCCTCAGTCTGCTCCGGGCTCATGTAGAACGTGGTTCCTAAGGTCTGGTCGGGTCTGGTTAGCAGGCTGGCCTGGGTGAGCTGCGCCAACCCAAAATCCATGATCGTGACGTGACCGTCGCCGCCGACCATGATGTTCTCGGGCTTGATGTCGCGGTGGACGATTCCACGCTGGTGCGCCGCTTCAAGACCCTTGGCGGCTTGCCGGCAAATATCGAGCGCGTCTTCGAACTTCAGCGGACCGCGCGCGATCTTCTTGTCGAGAGACTCACCCTCGACCAACTCCATGGCGATGAAAGTTTGGCCGTCGACCTCATCGATTTCATAAACCGTGCACAGGTTGGCATGATTGAGCGCCGCGGCGGCTTTGGCTTCGCGTTCGAAGCGCTTGCGGATGTCCGCGTCTCCCAGCAGGCGGGCGGGTAGAAACTTCAGCGCGACCGGCCGCTCGAGCTTGGTGTCCTGGGCCTTGTAGACGACACCCATGCCGCCCTCGCCGAGCTTTTCGAGAACCCGGTAATGGCTGATGGTCTGGCCGGTCGTCGCTCAATCCTGCTCGCGCTCGCGGAACTCTTCGTACCAGTTCTCGACCACTTGAATGACAGGCGGCGAAGCGAGGGCTTCGGCCGAATACGAGATGACGACGAAGCTCTGGCCGTCAGGGGCGACATCGTATGCTCGGCGCAGCGGGTCGCGCAGAAAACTGGGCTCGGAGAAAAGGGCGTGGGGCGTTCCGAAAGACGGCGTCTCGCCAGGCTGAACGTCGACCGCCATCAGAGTCTGACCGTCCACATAGAAGAGCTCGCGCCCGTCGCCGCGCCAGCGGGGTGCCTCGCCGCCCCGCCGCGAAACCTTGCGCACCGGAGTGCCTTGAGGGAACTTGCGAACGTAGACCTCGTCGAGCCCCTCCTGATCAGACACGTAGGCCACCCATTCGCCGTCCGGCGAAAACGAGCCGGCAATCTGATCAAACGGCTCGCTGACGAACGGCTTCGCGGTGTAGCCGCCCTGCCCGTCAGGTTCGTAATACCAAAGATCACGAAGCCGCTCGTCATTCTCAATCTGGTAGTAGAGAAGCGCGCCCGAGAGGCGATGCATGTCCAGCGGAACTTGGCTGACCGAAAAGTCGGCCGAACCCTCTATGAGCAAACGCGAATCGCCAGGTTCGACCGCTTGAGCCAAGATCTGAAGATAGCCGCCGAATCCTCTCGAAAAATAAATACCGTCTCCACGCGTCCCGAAGAACGGAAAGTTTCCCGTGGAGTTCGGGGTCAGCAAAGTCCAGTTTCCGCCAGCGAGATCATAGAGCCAAACACGGCGTTGGTCTGACTGCCCAACAGAAGCGAGTATTTGTCTTCCGTCAGGCGAGAAAGACACCTGTGATGCGATTTGCCACTCGCGAGCGGTGTTTTCAATCTCAGCGCCGGAGCGATGGACGAGCCGGACTTGCAGCGTCCGGGCGCCTTGCTGGCGTTTATAAACCAAGGCGCCGGTTCTGGAAACACTAGGGAAAGCGGCGTCTCGAGCGACCGGAAACGAGCTGCCTGAAGGACCCAGCGGACGGCTCCGGAAAGGTAGCGCCGAAAGATCTCCGTGGGCGTCGGCGCGGGGGTGCGAAAGAACATGACCTGTTGGCGAGAACGCCAGGATGCCTTGGCTCGCCGGCCACTCCTCTTCTTGGCCTGTTTCCATGTTGCGCGCGACCAGATTGCCCCCTAGGATCGGACTTCCGAGGCGGTAGAGCAGCGTCTGATCGGAAATCCAATAAGGCGAGGTTGCGGAGGTTGCGCCTTCGCTATCGATACGGTCAACGATCAGCTTAGGGACGCCGCCGCTCGCGGACACTTGGTAGAGGCGAACCGGATTCATCGAAGAGAACACGATGGACTCGCCGTCGGGGCTCCAGGTCGCCAGAAAGTAATAGGAACGTCCCGGGACGGGACAGATCTCCGCTACTATGCCGCCCGAGACCGGAACGCGTCTGAGAGCTCCTTCAGCCATGTATCCGATCGACTGACTATCGGGCGACCAGAACGGCCGTACGGCGCCCTCGGTTCCCTCCAAGCGGCGAGGATTATTCTGATCGAGTGACTGCACCCAGAGCTGGGTCTTTGGCGAGCCGGCGGTGTAGGCGATGTGCTTGCCATCGGGCGAGATCGCCGGCCTCGCCTCCGGGGAGTGGAAATCCGCGGGCGCAAACGAATACTTGCGCACCGGCCGATCCGGTTTTGGCTCGCTGAAGTGCAGCCATGAGACGCCGACCGCAAGCAGGATCGCCGCGGCGGCGACTGCAGGCCACAGACGGCTAGGCTTCGACGCGACCTGAGGCGCCAAATGAACCGCCGTCTTGGCCGGTTCCGAGCCGGCGGCCAAACTGCGAAGGTCGACGATCAGCTCATCGGCGTGCTGGTAGCGATCCTCGGGCGCTTTGGCGAGGCATTTGCCGACGACTCTCTCCAGCTCCATCGGAACGCCCGTGCGCAGGGCCGTGATAGGCTCGGGCTCTTCGTTGAGGATCGAGTACATCACCGCCTTGTCGTAGTCGCCTTTGAAGGGCTGCTGGCCGGTGACCATCTCGTATATGACGACCCCGAGCGACCAGATGTCGGTGCGCTGATCCGTGCCGGAGCCCTCGGTCTGCTCCGGGCTCATGTAGAACGTGGTTCCTAAGGTCTGGTCGGGTCTGGTTAGCAGGCTGGCCTGGGTGAGCTGCGCCAACCCAAAATCCATGATCGTGACGTGACCGTCGCCGCCGATCATGATGTTTTCCGGCTTGATATCGCGATGGACGACCCCGCGTTTGTGCGCCGCTTCGAGCCCTTTGGCGATTTGTTGGGCGATGTCGAGCGCTTCCTCGAGCTTCAGCGGCCCTTGAGCGATCTGCTTGTCGAGCGACTCACCCTCGACCAGCGCCATGGCGATGAAGGGTTTTCCGTCGGCCTCGTCGATTTCGTAAACGGTGCAGACGTTCGAATGATCGAGCGCCGCGGCGGCCTTGGCCTCGCGCTCGAAGCGCTTGCGCACCTCCTCGTCGCCGAGCAAATGGTTCGGCAGAAACTTCAGCGCGACCGGCCGCTCGAGTTTGGTGTCCTCGGCCTTGTAGACGACGCCCATGCCGCCCTCGCCGAGCTTTTCGAGAACCTTATAACGGCTGATCGTCTGGCCGACCACGGCGAATTAATTCTACCGCGGCTTGTCGCTGGACTTGCGGCTCCCGCTTGAGCCCGGCGCCGGTGGCGCCGGGGAGCGATATCACACTGGCGTCTGTCGGTTGCTGTCTGCGGAAGACGTTCGGGTGACTTTCCAACCCGCCGCCACCGGCGCCGGGCTCAAGTAATCCTCCCAAAGATCAATACATACCGTATCTCTTTCGGCCGCCTCCGGCCCCCAAAGATCACGGGCCCGAAACCTCACCGTATACAACGGCTGCGGATTCTCCCCCAACCCATGCGCATTCGTATCCGGAAACACATGCGACCCATGGAGCTTTTCGACCACTCCAGGCCTCCCCCGCACGTACCTCGCCAGCCGCGTATGCCCTGCTGGATTGAGGTTTCGCGCCACCACGTGATCGCCAACAGCGAAGATCGGCTCCCGCTGCGCCTCGCGCAACGCCGGACGGCCCTGGTGAATCATCCGCCCAGCTTCGGCCCGAGACATCGGCCGCTCGCCCGCCCGCTCCCCGGGAACCTCGGCCATCAACCGTGCCAGCCACTTCTCGTAGTAGCTAAACCTCAGGTAGTCAGCCGGCGGCAGCCGCTCGATGATGTGCCGCCGCGCATCAATGCTACCGAACAGCCTGCCAGCCCCAATCGTTAGCGCCAACACCCGCGCCTCCCACCTCGAGTGAAAGACCGGTTCATCCGGCTCGGGCTCGACCGGCCCGAACCCCTGCATGCCGCCGAGGTCGTGGATGCCGTTCATTCCAACATCAGGTTACATCGCAGGGACGGAACAAAACGAGCCCCGAGCGCAAGCGAGGGGTACAGAGTTGGGCGGGGCTGTTAAGGTTCGTACCCCTCGCTTGCGCTCGGGGCTCGTGCGCTACGTGCGTTGGAGCCCTCGGATACCGCTTGACAACCTCGACCTAGTCCTCTACCCTAGCTCACTAAGTGAGCCCCCAAAACGCACTCGACCTGCTGATCCTCAAAACCCTTCAAGCCGGCCCCAACCACGGCTTCGGGATCACTCTCCATATCCAGAAGGTCTCCGATGGCCTTCTGTCGGTCGAAGAAGGCTCCCTCTATCCGGCGCTACGCCGGCTCGAGCGCGACAAGTTCCTCAACGCCAAGTGGAAGACGACCGACAACAACCGCCGCGCCCGCGTCTACAGCCTTACCAAGAAGGGCCGCCGACGGCTTGACCAAGAACAACAGGGATGGGTCGCACTCTCAGCCGGTGTGTCAAAAATCCTGGGGTACGTATGATCGAGTTCCTGCGGCGCTGGTTCCGGCGCGACGCCCTCGACAGTGAGCTCGACCAAGAGCTCGGTAATCACATCACCATGCGAGAAGAGCACAACCGCGCGCAGGGGATGAACCCGTCCCAAGCCCGCGGCGCGTACGTCAGCCGGTGGTTGGAAACCTTACTCCAGGACGTCCGCTACGCCCTGCGCGGTTTCCGGCGCAACCCGGCCTTCACGCTCACCGCTCTACTCGCCATCATCCTCGGAATCGGTTCGACTAGCGCCGGCTTCAGCGTCGTCGACCGGATTCTGTTCCGGAGCCTGCCCTACCCGAACGACCACGAGCTCGTCTCGGTCGGGCTGACCACGCCAATCGATGCGAACGAGTTCTTCTTCGGGCCGGCCTACCTCAGCATCAAAGACTCCCCCGCGCCCTTCAAATCCGCCACGTCGTGGACCGGCGCCACCGCCTGCGACCTCACCGAAGCGAATCCCGTGCGGCTCACCTGCGGCCAAGTCGAAGCCAACTTTCTAGACGTGCTCGGCCTGCGGCCTTTTCTTGGCCGGAGCTTCACCTCCGAGGAGGACTCCGTCACCGGACCCCGCGCCGCCTTGATCAGCTACGGCCTATGGCAAAGCCGCTTCGCCGGGGCCGCGCCGTCGCCCTCGTTCGGAGCCAACTCTCACCCGACGCTCTAGCCAACATGATCCGCGGCGAAATCGCCAAACTCGACTCGACCCTGCCGATCGCCATCGACACCATGAAGCAGCGCGTCGGACGCCTCTCCGCCCGCCCCCGCTTCAACGCCATGCTGCTGAGCCTGTTCGCCCTGATGGGCGCCGTCCTGACCGCCATCGGACTCTACGGCGTCACATCCTTCCTGGTAGCCCAGCGCCGCCGCGAAATCGGTCTTCGCATGGCGCTCGGAGCAACTGCGAGAAACGTTCTAACGATGATCCTCGCCCGCGCCCTGCGTTGGACCGCCGCCGGGGCCGCCCTTGGCCTGGTCGGCGTTCACTTCAGCGTCAACGCCCTCCAGGCTTTACTCGCCGAAGCCCCTCCCAGCAGTCTCGCTTCATCGGGAACCTCAATCTGTCTCCTGGTCGTCGTGGCCCTGATTGCTGCCGGCGCCCCCGCCTTGCGAGCCGCAACCGCAAGCCCCACCCAGGCCCTCCGCGAAGAGTGAGCCCCGAGCGCAAGCGAGGGGTACAGAGTTGGGTGGGGCTGTTAAAGTTCGTACCCCTCGCTCGCGCTCGGGGCTCGTGCGCTGAAACTTCGTCACAAGCCTTTCAGTCACCCCAAAGAATTGAAAACAAAAGCGATCCGCCGATTCACGCGCAACGGACTCAGTCGGCCAATGATAAGCTTGGGTCGAGGGAAACCAAACGCCATCCCGCTAACCAGACACCCGGAAATGCCCGCTTTTACCCGCACCACACACCCCCCTGGTCGTCTTTTTGGCCCCCGCCCGCGTCTATCCTGAAAGAAGGTCATTGATTCGGAAACATGTCTTGTGCTAATGTTTGGAAGGTGCGCGCAGTAGCCATCTTTGCGTGGCTGCTAACCGCGAGCGTCCTGGGCGCCATTGGCCCGGGCGTGAACGGCTTCAACGCACGGCAGTATCGGGTTCGGGCCGATTCGGATAGTGGTCGTCTGGTAAGGACGGTCAAGTTCGTGAAGTCAGCTCCCGCGGTTGCGCAGTCTGATGTCGAAGGAGCGGAATCGGTTGTTCAAGGCGGCTCGCACGGGCGAGTTGATCTGGATTCCCTCATTCAGGACGTTGGGCGGCGCTTTGAAGTAGATCCTGAGCTGATCCATGCGGTCATCAGGCAGGAGAGCGCATATAACGTTTTCGCCATCTCTCACAAAGGGGCGAAAGGGTTAATGCAACTCATGCCGGCGACGGCGGAGCGGTTTGGGGTAAAGGACATTTTCGATCCCGCCGAAAATGTTCATGGAGGTGTCAAGTACCTCCGGTTCTTGATGGATCGCTATCCGGGAGACCCTTGGCGAGCGCTGGCGGCCTATAACGCCGGCGAAGGAGCGGTGGATCGGTACGACGGAATTCCGCCATACCAAGAAACCCAAGACTACGTCGAGAGGATCTCTGAGAGCTACGGGCTATCAAGACAAGCTTCGAATGAGCAGAGCGAGTTGGTCGAAACCGAATCGGTCGAGCATATCGTCCAGACGGTGATGGCTGACGGAGCAATTCTTTTCGAGCTGCAGTAAAAGACAAGGGGCTCTCTTATGGCCCAGCAAGTAGGCGGGATGCTTGTGAAACTGTCCTTCACCCGCGCGGTTATCGCCGCGCTCGTCCTCGCGTCTGTCGCGTTAGCGGCGAAGAGTTCGCGGAGCACCGCGGCCGATCGCTATCGCTACGCGACCGTTCTGCTCGAGGATCTTCACGCCGCGCCCAAGCTCGAGCTGGCCGAAAAGCAATATCGGCTCGTGATCAACGCTTTTCGGGGCGTTCACCGGGCGAGTCCGGCGAGCTCATACTGCGACGACGCGTTGCTCTCCGCGGCGGACGTGTATGCCGAGATGGCCGCGCGTTTTTCGAGCGCGAAGTTCCGCACGGAAGCCGCGTCGGCCTATCGATTCCTGATACGCGAGTATCCCCACAGCAAGCTGCTCGACCGGGCTCGAGCCGCGGTAGCCCGACTCGAAAGCGGCGAGCCGGCGGAGCGGTCAGCGCCGCGCCCCGTAGAGCGCGAGATCACCCGCAACGAGCCCCCAGCCCAGCCTCAAGTCGTCCGTACCGTGGCCGCTTCGAGCGAGCCTAGACCAAACTACGCCCAGCGGACTCCGGAGCGGAAGAAGCAGGGCTTGGCGTCTATCGTCGACCTGCGGACGCTTGCTCATGGCGACTCGACCCGCGTCGTTGTCGAGTTGGATGACTACGCCCCCTACAAGTTCGATTTCCTCACACGGCCCAGCCGGCTGTACTTCGACCTGTTGACATCGCGGCTGACCGGAACGATGGCTGGCGGTAAGGTCCTGAGCATCGATTCGCCGACCGTAGAACGATTGCGCATCGCGCAGAACCGCCACACGAAGGCCCGCCTGGTGTTCGATCTGCGCGAGGAGGTCGGCTATGACGTCCGCTGGTTGTCCAACCCGCCACGGCTGATCATCGACTTGAGGCCGAAGAATGCTCCGGCGCCGCGGCAAGTTGCGAGATTCGAGCCGCCTCCCAGGGCCGCGCCGGCTGCTCCCGCGCTCGAGACCATTTCGCCGATGGATTCTCCGCTCAGCGCACCTCTGACCAACACGAACGGGCAGACCTTCCCGCAGGCCTTCGAGCAGCTTACTTCACCGGCCGGCCGAGAGGCCGTCGCGATCGCCTCGCCTGAGCCGGCCAGCGTCACCGCCTCGGGCGAACGTAGCCTGATTCGGGCTCTTGGGCTAAAAATCTCTCGGGTGATGATTGACGCCGGCCACGGCGGGCACGATACCGGCAGTATCGGCCCGAAAGGGCTGCGGGAAAAGGACGTGGTGCTGGACGTTTCCAAGCGCCTCGGATCGCTCATCGAAAACAAGATCGGAGCCGAAGTCCTCTATACGCGCGCCGACGACCGCTTCCTCGAGCTGCGTCAACGCACGGCAGTGGCGAATCGTGAAGAAGTCGATTTGCTGGTCTCGGTGCACGCCAACTCGGCGAAGAACCGCAATGTCCGAGGCGTCGAGACCTACTACCTGAACTTCACGACCGACCCGTGGGCGCTGCAAGTCGCGTCGCGCGAGAACGCCGCGGCCAACCGCTCGGTTCACGAGCTTCAAGATCTTTTGTCGAAGATCGCCCTCAAAGACAAGATCGACGAGTCGCGCGAATTTGCGACCCGAATGCAGACCGCGGTGTATTCAGGCCTGGCCGATTCCACCAAGGGGCTCAAGAATCGCGGTGTCCGTCAGGCGCCGTTTATGGTGCTGGTCGGGGCGAAGATGCCGGCGATTCTGGTCGAAATTGGATTCATCAGCAATCCAACGGACGAGAAGCTTCTGCGGCAGGAAAGCTACCGGCAGCAGATCGCCGAGCACGTCTTTGCCGGCTTGGAGAGCTATGTCGGGACGCTGAGCCGGCACGAGCTCACCATGACCCAGCCGCCGCGAGCGACTGCCGCGATGGATTAGTCTGGACGCTTGAGGGTCCCGCAAGCCCGTAGGGGCGAGGCATGCCTCGCCCGTCTTGCTGATATCGTGAGAAGGTCAGTGGATCCGGTCTATCCCACGCTCAGCGCGGCGGTCGAGGCGCTTGATCCTCTGCTGATCGAGACGCTCAGCGGCTTTGCCATTGAAACCCACGAAGACGCTCACCGGATTCGGTTCCGGTTTGCGTTCTTCGGCCCCAACCTCGAAAAGCCCGGTATGATCGACCAGTGCCCAGACAAGCACTGCCTGCTTGACCGCGACGCCTGTCTCAAGGACGAGATCAACCTCCTTGATGAGCGCCAGTTGCTGGGCACTCTACACGCGGTCCAGCTGCTGCCTCATGCCCCTGGCAACTTGACCGATGCGCCGAAATGGGTCGTCCGCAGTCACGCCGGCTCAACCGCTGAGCGGATCCTGTGGTTGAGCTCGATCGCATGATGCCGCAACCTCTGCCGCAAAACGGCATTCTAACTGTATAGTCTCTTGAATCGATCCGTCGCAGCCGCCGCGGTCCTCGCGGCTTTCCTCGCCGTTTTAGCCAGTGCATACGTTCGCGGCGAACGCCGGCCAGGCAGGCCCTACTTTCGTCGTGACGTCACCGATATTCGATACGCCGTCGACGCTACGACGCGGCCGGGCTTGGTTGATTCGGCCGGCGGTCTGATCATCACTCCCGGCAGCAGTCCGACGGCCGCAATCGTGGCGGCGATGAATCGTTGGAGTCGCGCTCCGGGTGCGGTGATTCGGTTTGCGCCGCCGATTCCGACCGACCGGCCAGTGAGGTTTGACGACCTCAACGTGATCAGCTTTGCCGACAATCCGTCGGCTCGGGCTCTGGTCGGCGATGCGGTTGCCGTGACCCGCCTGGGATCGGATTCCGACGGGTCTCTCAGCGACACCGACATCGTCTTCAATCCCGACCTCGTCTTCTCGACCACGCTCACGGCCGGGACGTTCGACATCGAAGGGACGCTTGTTCACGAGCTCGGCCACGCGCTTGGACTCAGCCACTCGGGGGTTGTGACCTCGAGCCTATTCGCGTCAACGTTTCGGGCGACATCGCGGTTGCGGACTCCGGCCGCCGATGACCTGGCGTTTGCGGTGGAAGTCTACCCCGGTGGAGGGGCGAAGCTTTTCGCGACCCTTGAAGGACGAATCACGTTTAGCTCAGGCCTGCCGGCCCGCAAGGCTTTGGTGGCGGCGCTCGATCCCGACCGCAACTCGTTGGTAGGTGGATTGACCTCCGCAACGGGCGACTACCTCATCGCGGGTGTTCCTCCCGGCAACTACCTCATCTACGCCGAGCCCTTGGACGGCCCGACCGAACTACCCGAGCTCGGCCTTGCCGGGCCCGGCGATACGAGTTTCCGAACCGGCTTTTTTGGAGGCGCGACTCCCGCGAGAATGAGGCTGCTCGGGGGTAGTGTTGAGCGCGCCGATTTCTCGGTCGATGCTGCGGCGCCCTCACTGAACATCGAGCGTGTCGGATTCGCCCTGCCCGGCGGCACTCCCCGCACCCAGTTCGGCGGCGTCGTTCGTCGCGGACAGATCTACGATATCCAGATCTCCGGCGTAGGCGTGGACCGTCCCGAGCTGACCGAAGGGTCCTTCGAGTTCCACGGTACGGGCGTGACGCTGGTCCCCGGCTCCGCGGAGCTTGTTGCGATGGGTTCGGGGCCAAGGCTTGACGCCCAGATTCAAGTCTCCGCTGACGCCCCAGCCGGGCTGGTTTCGTTTGGACTCAGATTGGGGGACGAGATTTCTCTGTTCACCGGCGCGCTCGAGATCATCGACCCTCCAGCCCCGCCCAACTTTGGCTTCCGAAACGTCGTCAACGCGGCGAGCTTTCAGGGGGGCGCGGTTTCCCCCGGGGAGATTATCACCATTTTCGGGACCGACGTGGGCCCGCCCGGCTCTCACTTCGGATTCATCGACCCGATCGATGGGACGCTCGCCACCCAGATCGAAGGCGTCTCGGTGTTCTTCAACGGAGTCCCCGCGCCGATCTTCTTCGTCAACGAGACGCAGATCAATGCACAGGTTCCCTACACGGAAAACCCTGGCGGGATCACCTTCACGACGATCATGAGGGACGCTCAATCGAGCGACGCCGTGGCCCTGAATGTCGCTAGCGCCGCACCAGCGTTGTTCACCCGCGGCGGGAATCAGATTGCCGCGCTGAATTCCAATCTGAGCATCAACAACGCCGCGGCGCCCGCTCGACGCGGGGAGACCGTCGCCGTGTTCGGCACGGGGCAAGGAAGCGTAATCCCCGCCCTCGCAACAGGCGCGCCGGCAGGCGGACTCTTCGACCTAAGCTTCGTCGAGGCGCAGGTGTCGGCGACCATTGGGGGCCGGCCGGCGGCTGTATCGTTCGCCGGCATGGCGCCGGGATTGGTCGGCCTGTTGCAGGTCAACGTTGAGATTCCGGCGGCGACCCCGGCCGGGCCCGCCGAAGTGATCATCCAGATCGGCAGCAATCAGACTCAGCCCGGAGTAACGATTGCCGTCCAGTAGCCCGCTGGCTCTTGAGCCTCACGAGCATGGCACGTAGAACGGGACGACACTCAGAGCCGCGCGCGGAAGCAAGCGGTTGCCCGCCAACGCTGTTGTCGTCGCTTGCTCGGGCAACCGCTCCCTTCCGGCCGCGGCTCTGAGGAGCCTTAGGAGGCGCCCTCCATAAAGATTTCATAAAGACTATCCCGGGTCGGTGGCGCTTGGCGGCTCGGTTGTGAGACGCTCTCTGGCGTGCCCAGAGGCCCTCGCGTGGTAGCGGTCGGCGCACCGCACCACGTTGTCCAGCGGGGAAATAACCGCCAGCAAATATTTTTCGACGACTACGATAGGCGCATCTATCTCAAACTTCTGCGCCGAATTGCCGAGGCTCGCCGAATGCGACTGCTGGGATACTGCTTGATGCCGAATCACGTTCACCTTATCGTGATTCCTGATCTGGCGAACTCGCTTGCTCGCGGAGTCGGCGAGACGCACAACCAGTACAGTCGCCGTCTGAACCACCGCATGGGAAGGACCGGTCACACCTGGGAGCGACGCTTTTATTCCGCCCCCATGGACCGCAACCACATGATTGCAGGACTGTTATACGTCGATATGAACCCGGTGCG
This sequence comes from Bryobacterales bacterium, assembly GCA_965247515.1. Lineage (GTDB taxonomy): Bacteria > Acidobacteriota > Terriglobia > Bryobacterales > UBA6623. Next base: position 7,729,680 of record OZ252029.1, read on the forward strand.
GGCGCGAATCACGAGCGAGACTGAGGCATTTGAATGGTCTAGCGCCCAAGCTCACATTTCGGGAACCGACCCCACTGGGTTGCTCGACATGGGTGTTTGGAAGGAGGTCAATCCATTGGGTGATTGGGTCGACGCCTTGACGGGGAGCGACCCGGAAACGGCAATGGCGGCACGCATTCGGGAGGCGACATATAGTGGACGGCCGCTCGGGTCCGACGAATTTCTCGACCACCTCGAGCGCGAGACAGGGCTCAAGACACGCCGCCGCATCCGACGATCGCCAGGCAACGATTCGGCCGTGCGCGGTACGGCCAGCGCGGCTTAGGTCCACCGAGATCCAGCAAACGATCCCATGCTGACTGGGCCCGAAGTTTATAAAAATTTTATGGAGGGCGCCTCCTAAGTTCCTAATCCTAAGTTCCTAAATTCTTCTTTCGACCAGTTCAAAGCTTCAGACATTCTGAGCCCCCTGAGCCCGGTTGGCTCGGCGAACAATATACCATTCAAGATTCCCTGCTATCTCACTCTGGGAAACCGATGCGTCGTAGGAGAGCCTTGTAACGAGGGTCTTGCTTGAGCGGGTCGTAGATGACGGGGAAGTGCTTGAGCTGCCGGAGCAAGGGTTCACGCTGATCCACGGCGGTGTCGAACCACTCGAATGCTTGGTCCAGGTCGCCGAGGCTCGTGTAGATCTCGGCCACAGGCAGCGCGGGGCTATACCCGTCTGTCCGCTTTCCCTTAAGCTCGTCGAGTGTGGCCCGTGCGTCAGCCTCGCGGCCGGCAGCTGCCTGCGCCATTCCGAGCACCCCGAGAAAGGCTGGGTGTGACCCTTGGGCTACTGCCGCCTCGATGGCGCGAAGCGCGTCTTTTGGCCGTCGCAGACCGAGGTACGAGTGCGCCAAGTGAAGATCTCCAGATACGCGAAATGCCAGCGCGGGCCCGGTTTGCTTGAACGATCGCGGCCTCGAAGTCACCCGAGTAGTTGAGTGCGTAGCAAAGCAGAAGGTTGGAGCGGGCAGACAACGGGTCAAGCCCGAGAGAGAGTCGCAACTCCTCGATGCCCTCTCGTGCGCGGCCTTGCTGTGGGAGCAGAGTCCCCAAACGTTCGTGAGCGAAGGGATTGGCGGGATTCAATTCGATAGCTCTTCGGGAGACCCGTTCGGCGGCGGCGAAATCCCAGTCGTAGCCATCCAGGACCGCAGCCAAAGCGATGTGGGCTTCCGCGAGTGTCTCGTCCAACTGCAAGGCCGCCAGCGCCTCTTCCCTAGCTCTTTCCATGGTGTCGGCTGGGCGCTCAACGCCCAGCGCGGACAGCAGCATTAGGTTTGTAGACAAGGCCGCGCGAGCTTGTGGGAATGCCGGGGCAATGGCTAGGGCTTGTTCCAGATACGCTACGTTCCGCCGCAGGCCGCCCTCAGAAAGGTCGAACCAGCGATTGCCCTGTAGGTACAGCCGGTACGCCTCGGGATCGTCCGTCGAGCGGCTGACGATAGGCTCGGACGAGTCACCCAGAAGTTCGGACGATAGCGCCCCGACCATCGCCCGGCTGATATCGTCCTGCACGTCGAAGACATCCCTCAGCTCGGACTCATAACTTTATGGAGGGCGCCTCCTAACTCTCCCAAAACAAAAGTCCTCCTTTTGCTCTAGGATGCCAATGTGTTACCCATGTGATCGGGGAATTGTGTTACCTATCTGCCCGGGCTATACCCTACGGAACCCCGAGCCACCGGCTCGGGGCTCAATCAGCAATGACGGGCAGCCAATCGGAAAACATCCGCTTACTCGCCCGGAACGACGCCGGCGAGGTATTGCGGGGTCCAGCCGCCTGGGCTGCGCCGCATTACTTTGAAGGCGACATCGTCACCGGCTTCGAGCTCGGCGCGCAGTTTGGTGACGTCTCCGACGGTGGCGACGGGGCGGCGGTTGATCGAAACGATGATGTCGTTGGGCAGCAATCCGATGTCTTCGGCGAACGAGGCGGGGTCGACTTCGGTAATGACCACGCCTTCGTCTCCGTCGTAGCCCATCTTCTCGCTGCGGTCGGCTGAGAGCTCGCTGACCTTCATCCCAAAATCGACTTGGGCTTCCTCTTCGCGCTGCACCCTTGGCGGGCCGCCGCGCGGGGCGCCGCGCTCGAGTGCGAGCAGTTTTTCGCGGTCGGCGATCTCGACTTCGAGCGTCAATCGTTTCGGTTGAGGATCTTCGCCCTCGCCGGCCATGTTGCGAATGACGTCGATCTCGACGGTCGACCCGACGGGCTTGGATGCCACGATGGAGACCAAACCGTCTCCATCGTGAACGGCGATTCCTTCGATCGCGACGATGATGTCCTCGACCTTCATGCCGGCCTTTTCCGCGGGCCAATCCGCGGTGAGGCTTTCGACGAGCACGCCGCCATCCTTAGCGCCATACACTCGCAGCAGAGCCGGGGCACGGCCGGAACTAAAGCTGATGCCGATCGAGCCGCGCGGGACTCGGCCGTGCTTGATGATGTTGTTATAGACGCCCACGGCCACGTTCGAAGGCAGGGCGAAGCCAAGCCCGGCGAACGCCCCGGTGCGCGAAACGATCGCGGTATTGATGCCGATCACTTCCCCGCGGATGTTGACCAGCGGCCCACCGCTGTTGCCCGGGTTGATCGCGGCGTCGGTCTGAAAGAATTTTTGGAACAGGCGGCTCGAGAATCGTTGCCTGGAGCTGTGCACTTCGCGGGAGAGCGCGCTGATAATGCCGACGGTCACGGTGGATCGGAAACCGAACGGCGAACCGATCGCGACCGCCCAATCGCCGACCTGGACGGAGTCGGAGTTGCCGACTTTCGCCACCGAGAGCTCTTTGCCCTTGGCATCAACCTTGATCACCGCGAGGTCGGTCTCGTTGTCGAACCCAATGACCTTGGCTTCATAGAACGTTGTATCGTCGGGGAAGCGCACCCGTAGCCGGTCGGCTTCTTCCACGACATGGCGGTTGGTCAGAATGTATCCCGTCGGATCGACGACGACTCCGGAACCTTCGCCGCGTGGCATTTGCCTTGGCATTTGCGGGCCCTGGCCGCCTTCGCCGCCGGGTTGGTTCGGCATATTGAAGAAGCGCCGGAAGAACTCCTCCATCCCCTCTTGCCCCGGTCTCCCGGGCCTTGGCTCGCCTTCTTCGCGCTCCTCGGGGAGTTGCTCAACGCTAATGTTGACGACCGACGGCCGGAGCCTGGCGGCGATCTTGGTGAACTCGTTCTCGAGAGGCTCAGCCTGAGGCACCTCTAGCGGCGTCGCGTCGGGCGCAACGGCTTCGTTGTGGGATGCCGCTCGCGCGTCTCGCGAGATCGCCGTACCGATGACGACGCCGATCGATAAGGTCAGCAGGGTCAGCGCGGTGAGCAGCAACTTTCGGCTTGCAATTTGGGACAACAAGGTCGGGTTCACGTTAGGTTCCATCGCGTGGACTTATTATAGCGATCACGGCCGCGCTGCCAATCGCCCCAATGGACGCTCGTCCGTCTTGACTTTGTCGTTGAAGCTTTGGGCCTTTTGGCGCAGGCGGTCGGCGACGTCGGGTTCCTTCGCGGAGTAGTCGAGCCGCTCGGCGACGTCTTCGTAGAGGTTGTAGAGCTCTTTGGCGACGACTTTGCCGCCGTCGAGGGTATTGACGTAGAGCTTCCACTTGCCGGACCGCACGGCCTCGAGGCGCGGGTCGTTCTTCGGCGGACCTTCCGCCGCGAGATAGCGCATGCCGCCGGCGTAGTAGTAGAAATCGTCTCTCGGGCTCGCGGCGCCGGGTTGCGTCATCAGCGGCCAGATATCTCGTCCGTCAATGGTGCGGTCGCTTGGCGGCGCGGCGCTGGCCAGTTTCGCAAGAGTTGGCAGGATGTCGATGTTCGCCGCGATCTCTGAGGTCACCAGCCCAGCGGGGATTTGGCCTGGAAAGCGAGCGATGAAGGGAACGCGCACGCCGCCCTCCTGGTTGGTCCCTTTGCTGCCCGAAAGCGGTCCGGCCGAGCCGGCGTCGAAACCGTATTGCACCCAGGGGCCGTTGTCGGAGGTGTAGACGACGAGCGTTTTTTCGTCGAGGTCGAGGTCCTTGAGCGTTTTGAGGATTCGCCCAACCTGCTGGTCGATCTCTTCGATCACATCCCCGTAGCGGCCTCGCATCGACTGGTCTTCCATTGGCCTGGACCGGAACAGCGGCACGTGCGGCATGGCGTGCGCCAAGTAAATGAAGAACGGGCGGTCGCGGCTTTCTTTGATGATCTTGATCACTTCGTCGGTATAACTGCGGGTGAGTAGCTCCTGTTTGGGGTTGAGCTCGATGACCTCTTCCCCGCGCATCAGCGGCAGGGGGGGAAACCAGTCGAGAGGATAGATCTGGCCTTGTCCGTCGAACCCCGTGTAGCCGGCGCGCTTGCGGGAGGCGCGCATTCGCTCATCCTCCTCGGGGCGCTCTTCGACCTTCGGGTGGTAGGGCCACATGTCGTTTGAATAAGGGAGCCCGAAGTAGGAGTCGAATCCGTTGCGCGTTGGCAGGAATTCGGGGGCGTCGCCAAGGTGCCACTTGCCGACCAGGGCGGTGCGGTAGCCGCGGGTCTTGAGGATTTCGGCGATGGTGATTTCGTTGGGATGGATCCCGGTGCGGGCCCGCGGGATGTGGTTGAACGCCAGGCTGTTTCGCGCCGGGTAGGTTCCGGTCATCAGCGCCGCGCGGGAGGGTCCGCAGAAGGGCTGGGCGTAGAAGTCGGTGAAGCGTGCGCCCTCCGCGGCCATACGGTCGATGTTCGGCGTGCGGATGTAGGGGTGGCCTTGGACGCCGAGGTCGCCGTAACCCTGGTCGTCGGCCATGATGTAGATAACGTTTGGGCGCTCGGCCGGAGGGGGGGCCTGGCCGGCGGCTAGGGCGCAAGTCAGAGCGAGAATTAGGGTAAGAGGTCTCATCGCGGGAATCCCGATCCTAGTGTAGTGTCCGCGAAATAGCTTTACACTAAGCCCACTAACTGGACGAAAGTCCTCGTCCGAAGCCCCGTAGGGGCGGTACAACTAACAGCCCCGGGCGGCAGCCCGGGGATTTGTCGACTAGGCCAGCCGCCCCCCTCCGAGCCCTTGTTTTCGCGCCGAAGGGCGCGAAAACAAGGGCTCGGGGGGCGCATCAAAGGGACGTGCGTCGGGCATTTCCGTACCCACAGCTTCCGCTGTGGGCTGTTAATTGCACCGCCCCTCCGGGGCTTCGGATGAGAACCCTTGTCCAGCGGGCTAGTGTAAGGCTATTTCGCCAACACTACAGTAGTATGCTGGCCAGGGCCCCATCTAGGGTGAAAACCTTACCGCATAGGGCAGATTGTTCTCGGCACCGGGGCAGCCGTTCAGGAATTAAGATCAACTAGATCAACTACTTACGAGCCTGGCGCCTTGGATGCTACAACTGTCGGTAATGGAACGCATTACGATTCTCATGCTATTGGTCGGGCTAACTTCGGGCTGTGCCAGCAAGAAGTACGTGCGCGAGAAACTCGCACCCATCGACGATACCGCCCGGGCGGCTGACACTCGGTCGGCAACGAACGCCGAGCAGATAACTGGTCTCGATGCGAAGGTGAACAACGAAGTCGCCCGTCTTGAGCGGGAATCGGAAGCCGGGCTAGCGGCGGTTTCAGACAAGACCGATCGGGCCCAGGGAACGGCGGATCGCGCCATGGCCCGAGCCGATGACGCCATGGCCCGCGCCGACGGCGCCCACGACGGCATATCCTCCCTCGAGCGGACCATCGCCGGACTTGGCCAATTTCGCGTGGTCGACGAGCGCTCGATCCTGTTCGGATTCGATAGCGCCGAGATGACGCCCGAAGCCGAGGGGCTGCTGTCGGACTTGATGCGCGCGGCTGATGGAGACGGCTTTGTGGTTGAGGTGCGCGGGTTTACCGACAGCGTCGGCTCGGCGGCGTACAACCTCGAATTGAGTCGCAGGCGCGCTGAGGCCGTTGTGCGGAGCATCCACACGAACCATCGCGTCCCCCTGTGGCAGATTCACCGGGTCGGGTTGGGCGAGGATCAGCCGGCTGAGGAAAACGAGACTCGAGACGGTCGGACTCAGAATCGGCGAGTCGAGGTGAGTCTGCTGGCCCCGGCAGGAGCCGGCGGGGCGATCCGCGTGGAGTAGGCGCCGTCGGTACGACCCTAACTCCTCTCTGGCCACCACACGACCGAGCCGGCCACCGGCTCGATTGGTTCCGCTTGCCAGGCCTCAACAAAAAGCGCCACGAAATCGTCTGCCTGGCGCTGCGGCAGGGTCACGATCACGATCGCGAGGCGTGCATTGTCATGGTGGGCCTTGGATGCAACGCTGCCGAAGTCCTTATCCCGGGTCAGAAGACATTGAAAGCCCGCGGCGGAGGCTTGGCTGAGGAGGTCACCGTTTCGCAAGCGGTCCCAACCGAGGTTACGAGCGGTTTCAGCTTTGACGCCCCACGACTCCAGGACAGCCAGGGTCTGACGCGGCATGCTGACGTCAAGCAGCCACATCGCGAGTGGCTACTGCGTCACACGCCAGTCGGAAAACCTCGGGTAGAGCTTCCTCGGGAAACGGCGCGTAGGTATCTGCAATCTCATCGGTCGACATTCTTTCGGCGAGACAGCCAAGAATGAACTCCACTGAGAGCCGTGTTCCCCGAATGGTCGGCTTGCCGCCGAGAAGATCCGGGTCGGCTACGATCCAACGATAGTCCTTGTACGCCTGCATCGCGATCTCCTTCGCGTATCGTAGCGCACCCGCCAAGTCCGTTCTCGGGTACAATCGTAGCCGCTATGACCAGACGCGAATGGGGAATCTCTACCGCCGCTGCACTTGGCGCCTCCGCCTGTGCCACTCCGCCTCCAGCTGAAGAGCCGGAACCCGAGGCCCCCTCCGGGCCGCTCTATCTCGACCTCCACATCGACACGCCCGGCCGGATGTTCCGCGAGGGTCTCGACATCGGTGAGAGCAAATGGTATCACTCCGTCGACATCGAAAAGATGCATGCGGGCGGGCTCGCCGCGGGGTTCTTCGCGGTGTTCTCCTCGGCTCGCGGAAATACTCCCCTCGAGTCCGTCAAGAACGCGCTCACGATCACCGACGTGATCGTCGAGGAAGTCGCCAAGCACCCGGACCACCTCTTCTTGGCGACGACCGCGGACGACGTCCTGCGCGCCCACCGCGAAGGCAAGATCGGCATCATGCTTGGCGTCGAGGGCGGTCACATGATCGACTCGAGCATGGAAGTTCTGCGCCAGTTCTATCGCCTTGGCGCGCGCTATCTTGGGCTGACCCACAGCGGCAACACGCCCTGGGTCGGCGCCGCTGAATACAAGGACGGTCCAGAAGGGCTCACCGACTTTGGCAAGCAGATCGTTCGCGAGATGAACCGGCTCGGCATGATGGTCGACATGTCGCATGCCTCCGACCAGTCGTTCTACGACGTGATCGACACGTCGATGTCGCCGATCATCAACACGCACGCTTGCTGCCGCGCGGTGGCTAACCACCCTCGCAACCTCACCGACGACATGCTCAAGAAGCTTGGCGAAAACGGCGGCACGCTCGGCGTGGCCTACTACGCCGCGATGCTCGACGACGACTTTCGCGCCAAGACCCCCGAGCTGCGGAAGTTCAACGATCAGAAAGCGGCGGCAAGCAAGCAGTTCGCCGATGATCCCAAGAAGCTGTCGGAAGAGCTGTGGAAGATTGAGAAAGCCAGCATCGAGTCGATTGGGGCGATCCCGATCAGCCGGCTCGTCGACCATATCGAGCACTGCGCGACGGTGGCCGGGATCGACCATGTGTCGCTGGGTTGTGACTACGACAGCGTTGGCCTCAAGCTGCCAAAGGGCTTGGAAGATATTTCGAAGACCCCGAACCTGATCGCGGCTCTCGAGGAGCGCGGGTTCAACGCAGAGGATGTCGACAAGATCATGGGCCGGAATGCGCTGCGAGTGCTGCGGGAGAACGAGAAGAACGCGGGCTAAGCCCAATACTCTTCACTTAGCGACGCATTCGAGCAATAAGCGTCCGCTCAAACGTCCACAGGGCGCGACAATCATAGCCCAGGGATTCATCCCTGGGACTTGGAAGCGCCTGCGTCCCCTCTGTCACCCCTCTGTGTGCAATCCGCGCCCTTCAGGCGCGGATTGCACACAGAGGGGAACGAACCCACGGCGCCCAAACCGCGACCCAGGGATGAATCCCTGGGCTATGATTGTGACGCCCGTAGGCGGGCTCGAACCCAACTCTTGGCCTTAAGTGAAGAGTGTTGGGGCTAAGCCGCAGTGCTAGTGTGAGGGCAAGCGATGACGATCGAGATTCCAGCCGTGCTTGAGGAGCGCGTAAGACGAAGCGTTGCCAACGGCGAGTTCGAGAGCGTGGACGCCTGTGTTCTCAAGGCCGTTGATTCGATTCTTCCGCAGGCTCCCGCGCCGCTAAACGGTGAGAGTCCATCCGGCGACGAGCCGACAATCGGCGAAGTGATCCGCGACCTTTTCGCGCAGCTCCCGCCGGAGGAGCGCCGGGACCTTCCCGTCGACGGGGCGGCCGAGCATGATCACTACATCTACGGACTTCCGAAGAAGGGTGAATGAGGACGGTCTTCGCCGACGCTTTCTACTGGATCGCGCTTTCGGATGATCGGGACGCTTCGCACTTGGACGCTGTAACGATGGCCCGCCGTCTGGGGGCCGCGCGCAGCGTGACGACTCACGAGCTCTGATCGAGTTCCTTACTGTGATCAGCGGAAGGTCCGTGCGCTCGGAGCGCTAACGACGCATAGCGAAGAATAGCCGCAGCGGCTCCAGACACTCAGCCGCCAGCACGCCCTCGACCACTTCGACGCGGTGATTGAGTATTTCGGAGTCCGCGATCCGAAACTTGCTGCGCACGGCCCCGAACCGCAAATCGCGCGTCCCGAAAACCAGCCGGCGAATGCGGGCCACGACTAAAGCTCCGGCGCACATCGCGCAGGGCTCCAGCGTGGCGTAAAGGTCGCAGTCGTCGAGCCTGGGCCCCGCCACCTCGGCTGCCGCCCGGATGGCAACGATTTCAGCGTGAGCGGTGGGATCCTTCGCCGCCAATGGCAAGTTGCGTCCCTCGCCGATGACTTCGCCGTCCCGAACGACGACCGCCCCCACGGGAACTTCACCCGAGGCCTCAGCCGCGGCCGCAAGTTCGATCGCGCGGCGCATGTACCGCTCGTCCAGGGTCATGCCTGAGGGGGGCGTTCGCGCCACCACGAAGCCAACGTCGAGCCGGTGATGTTCATCCAGGTTCCGAAGACGGCCGGTCCCAGAGCCGCGGAAACACTGTTGAGGACTCCCGTCGCCAGTCCGACGCCCATCCCGCCGTTCTGCATCCCGACCTCGAAGAAGGCCGCCGCAAACGCCGCCAGCGAGACGATTGCCAGAACGAGCAGCGTACGATTTCCGCCTGCCACGCTCTTAGTCTTTAGAGGAGCGCCGTTCGGGCTGATTCGGCGCAAGGTCGATGAGTCGGTTCCTGCCCTTCTTACCTTTGATCAATTCAAAGGAGTCGTAGAGCTTGCCGCGCGCTGTGAAAGCCTCGTACCGCAGCGTGTCGCCGTCGACGCGGACAACCTGGAAGAGCTGAGTGTTCTCGGCCGCTCTCCGCATCCAGTTCGCGGTCTCGATCTTGTACATCTTCGGCCCCGAGACTGAGACGGCGTAGATGGTCCCGCGATCGGCGCGGAAATTCTTTCCCTGGACCAGCTCGCTCCGGCCGTAGGTGTGATCGTGCCCCTGCAAAAACAGGTCCACGCCGTGCTTGTCGTAGATTGGCTGCCACAGCTCGCGCATCTCAGGGTTGTCGCGATCCCCCGCAATTGAATGCACCGGGTGGTGATGCGTGACGATCGCCCAGCGATTCGGATTTTGCTCGAGGACTCCGTCTAGCCACTCCGCCTGTTCTTCAAGCATCTCATTCGAGTTCAGCGAGATGAGGCGAATGCCCTGAATGTCGAGGTAGTAGCAGGACCCGGCCACCACCGCCGGCCCGTTCTCAGGCAGCGCGAACTGCGGCCGCCAGTTTCGCGATAGCGCTCGCCCGACCCCCTGCTGACCGGGATACTCATGGTTGCCGGGCGTGGCGACAATCGGGATCTTCGAGTGGATCCATCCCGAGGCCTCGAACCATTCGCCCCATTCGGCATCGGCATTTCCACGGTTGACTAGGTCGCCGGCATGCACGATAAAGTTCGCTCGCGGAGCGGTCGAGTAGGCCTCACGGATGACGCGCGACCACATCGAGAAAATGTCGTTCTGGGCGTCGCCGAGGTAGACAAAGGTCAGCGGGGCCGGCTTGTTGGAGACGGTGGTGAACTGGTTCCACTCGCTCCAGACGTTGCCGTCGCCGACACGGTAGACGTAGGTCTCGCTGGGCTCGCTCGGCTCGAGTTGGTCAAACACGACGCTGTGGTAATGCGCCGAGCCGAGGTCCGTCTGCAGTGGCTGGGTCGTCGCGTCAACCGACCGGGCCTTCTTCGGGAAGCCCGGCCCGTCCTCGGCCACGGCGATCTCAGCCTGCGCTTTTGAGACGTCGGCTGAGGTGCGCCAAGTGACCGATTGCGAGGTCGCGGGATCCTGGCTCCAGGTTAGTGCGATGCGGTCGGGGCGGCGGCTTGGCGGGTAGGGGGAGTCGGTCGCGGCCCCGCTTAGCGGCGAGAAGTAGAGGTTCGTCAGCAGCAGCGCCGAGAACGCGGTGAGGAGCAACGTGCGGGAAATCATGGCGAAGTCTGCATCATACCGTTGACCGTTGTCCGTTGTCCGTTGACCGGAAGAGGGCTACCCCTTGCGGGAGCAGCGGACGACAGGGTAGCCCTCTTCCGGTCAACGGACAACGGTCAACGGACAACGGTACTATAAATCGCCATGAGAACCTGCCTCGCCTCCCTACTCTTCTGCGCCGTGGCGGCGACGTCCCCGGATGATCTTGCGGCGACCGTCGAGTGGTTCGACAAGTGGTTGAGGTAGCTGGAATGCCCCGCTACAGAATCGCTCAACTCGACGAAACTCCCGGCGTCCCTTGCCCCTGCGGTGAAGCGCGGCGGGCTTTCGCCGACCCCGACAACGACCTAGCGACGGTTCACCTCACCGACATCAGCCTCGACGCCCAGACGCACTATCACAAGAAGATGACCGAGATCTACGTCGTGCTCGAAGGGCAGGGAAGTATCGAGCTCGACGGCGAGACGTTTCCGTTGAAGCCGCTGACGTCGGTGATGATTCACCCCGGTTGCCGCCACCGCGCGGTCGGGAAGATGAGGATTCTAAATATCCCGATCCCGGCCTTCGACCCGGCGGACGAGTACTTTGACTAGCCCGCTGACGTCCGGAGCATCTGAACAAACGAGGCAAGTTTCGCCGTCACCCTGAGCCGCGCGCGTAAGGGGCTGTGAAATAAACCCGTCGTGGCCGCCGAAGCTCCCCTGGGGCGGTTCGGAATGGCGCGAGTGGATCAAAATGGGATAAAACATGAGGGCAAACGAATGTTCGGATAACTTGGCGGCGGCGTCCAACGCCCTTATTATATGGGCGAACAACAGGTCTTAGTCGAGCTCGAGCAACGCCCCGCCAAGCCGCGCCAAGCCGTGCCCGTTGACCAACTGCAGCTGCGACAGCCCAATCGCGACCAATTCACCTATGCCGCGATCGACGTCGAACGGCTCGTGCCGGCCGACCATCTGGTGCGCGCCATCTGGGAGCTGAGCGGCATGCTCGACCTGTCCGGCTTCGCTGCTCATCTGGAAACCCGCAAGGAGTCCGCCGGGCGGCCGGCATGGGATCCGCGGTTGCTGGTCGCGATCTGGATCTGGGCGTATTCGGAAAGGATGAGCTCGGCGCGTGAGATCGCGCGTCAAAGCCGCTATCGGCCGGAGTTGGAGTGGTTGTGCGGCATGGCGGTCGTCAATCATCACACTCTTTCGGATTTTCGGGTATTCCACTCAAAAGCTCTCGAGAACTTGTTGACACAGGTATTGGCGCAGCTGAGTCAAGAGGGGCTGGTGGATCTCGAGCAGGTGGCCGTCGACGGCACGCGGATCCGGGCGCAAGCCTCGGGCGGGTCGCAACGCAGGCGTCCGACGCTCGAGCGGCATCTCGAACAAGCGCGCGAAGCGGTGCGTCAACTCTCGGAAGAAGCCGACGACGAGGGTTCGAATCGGCGGCGTCAGGCGGCGCGTAAGCGGACCTTGCGGGAGCGAGTCGAGCGGATGGAGCAGGCGCTGGAGGAACTGCCCAAGGTCGAAGCGGGCAAGCGCGACGAAGAGCAACGACGCCAGGCGCGGGTGAGCGAGAGCGAGCCGGAAGCGCGCCCGCAACACGAATCCAACGGCGGTTGGGGACTCGGCTACAACGCGCAGCTGGCGACCGACGCCAAAGAGAAGATCGTGGTCGGCGTGGAGTTGACCAACAACGCCTCCGATGCGGGCCAGCTGACCCCGACGCTGGACGATGTGGAAGGGCGCTTCGAGCGAACCCCGAAGCAAGTGTTAGCGGACGGGGGCTACGCCAACCAGGCCAACATCGAGGCGCTGGCAGCCGCTGAAATCGAATACGCGACGCCGGCGCCGGACAAGGGCTCGAAGGCGGCGTTGAAGGCGGCGGGAATTGGGCCGCGCTACGCGCCGAAGTTTTTCATCTACGACGAGGCGACGGACACGTTTCTGTGTCCGGCCCAGCGGACCTTGACGTATCAGCGATCGTCGCTGAAGCGGAAGCGCAAATATCGGCAGTATCAGGCAAAAGCATCTGATTGTCGCGAAGGCGCACAGCGACACAAGTGCTGCCCCAAGAGCGGTCATCGAACGTTGAGCCGCAGCGAAGAGAACGCGGTGATGGCGAAACATCGGCGCTGGATGGAGAGCGAGCGTGGGCGGGCGGCGTATCGCAAGCGGTCCGAGACGGCGGAGTTTCCGAACGCCTGATTGAAAGAGCGATTGGGGGTGCGCAAGTTTCGAGTACGAGGGCTGCGGAAGGCGCGATCGGAGCTTTTGTGGGGGGTTTTGGCGTACAACATTGCGGCTTGGATCCGGCTGGTCTGGCGTCGTGGGCCGGAGTGCGGGCTGGCGGCGCAAGCGGCGGCGTAGCGGCGGTTCGGGGGGCGAAAAGGGCCGGGAAACGGCCCGAAACGACCGTTTCCGGGCCGCTCAGGCGGTCAATCAGGAGTCGAGGCGCAGAAGTTGCGGTTTCGGCAGGGGCGGCGTTTGGGAGCGCTGAGCTTGGCGTGCGCTTGGCGCTCCCGCGCGCCGACGCGACAATAGGTTTTCTTCACGGCCCCTTACGCGCGCGGCTCCGGGTGCACGATGCCTCGTCGGTTTGAGGTCGCAGACTTCGACTAGGAGTGTGCCCGAGAATTCAACTTTTGGCTTCCTAGACCACAATATCTTGTGGAAGACGGTTCACTCAGTTACTAGATATGGACACGGCAATTAATACTCGGACAGACTCCTAGTTCTGTGTTCCGGCAATTCGGCCCGGTCTCCCGATATGAGGGTGGCTCATGAGTAGTTCGATCTTGTGGCATACAGAGGTCGCGACGGAACGCGCAGTTTCTTTGGAGGCCTCGATTTCGAGGTAGTCGCAGATTTCTGTCAGGTCGTTGGCAGCCCGATCCGTCCAACGGATTCGCATTAGCCGCTATAACGTTGTTCGAGTTGACGCACGATATCCGCGTGATCCGTCAGACGCCCAAGCTCGGCGTCCTCGCGACCCTCAGCTACGCCCTCGGCCAGCCAGCTCTCATGCGCCAGACGCTCGTCGACGATCCGTTGTCCAAGTTCGTCCGGGGTGCAGCCGCGCTGTGCTGCAAGGGCGGAGATTTCGGTTTCCTGGTCTGGTCTGAGAGTAAGTGGCATCTCTCGAGTGATTATTGCATTTCGTGTTAACTGATCCGCGCCCGCAAGTACTCAGCGCTCCGCCGCACGGCGTCCTCGACCGTCATCACGCCTTCAAACGCCTGGTGAACCGTCACGTAGCCTTCGTAACCGACCTCGTCCAACGTCGCGAAGATCTCCTCGAAGTTCACACCGCCTGACTCCCAAATGCCGATGTGATCGACGCCCACTGGGCCTTGCTTCCGAGTTTGTAGCGCCGCCTCGCCGTCGCGATTGAGCCGGTGGTTCTGCACGTAGACGTTCATGATCCAGCGTTGCACGCGTTCGATCCCTTGGCGTCCGTAGGCCTCGCCCGCGACGAACCAGTTCGCCGGCTCGTAGATGATTCCGAAGTTCTCGCGCCCGACTCGCGTGAGTACATCCACCGAACTGTCGAGCGTCTCGAACATGCTGTTGGTGTGCGACTGATGCGCCAAGCGAATGCCGCGTTCGCCGGCCTCGTCCGACGCCCGCTGGGCCCACTCGATGTCCTCCTCTTTCTTCATGCAAATACGGATCAGGTCCGCGCCGAAGGACTCGGCGAGGTCGAGATAGGGGGTGATGTTACGCAACCCGCTAGGGCCGTCGTCGTTGTTCATCGGGACGAAGAAGTCACCCGTGACCATCGAAACTTGCAGGCCGCCGGCGGCGATCCGTGCCGCGTAGTCGCTGATCGTCTGGGGCGGGGAATGAGTCCCCGCGGTTGAGGCTCGCATGCAAAGAGCCTCGTAACCGTGGGCCGTGGCGAGCGCGATCAATTCATCGATCGTCAGGGACGACTCTTTCTTGTTTGAAAAGCTTTCGGCGACGCGGACCGACATCGAGAGTTTCATTTGGGGTGTGGAGGCGCAGCCGGCAGCCGCGGCTGTCGCGAGAAAGGTTCGGCGTGTCATCGGATCCCCCGCGACCGCCATCATACCGGACTGTCTGAGCAGGATTCGCGAAACTCGACGCCTCGCCGTCTCGCAGGGGCCCCGGCGCAACAACCCCGGGAAACCCGATCTAACCCCGATCTAAAGATCGGGGCTCAGGACCAGTAGTAGCGTCAGCGGCGCTGAGCCCCAAGGTTTACCTTGGGGTCCGCTACGCCGCCGGGCTCCCTGGGCCAATCCCTAGGCTATGATTGTTCGACGCGATTTTCGCAACGGTGAAGGTCTCCCAAGCGTACTCGCTCCAGGCCCGCGTCCATGAAAGCCTGCTTTGCACTCCTACTCGCCGCCGGCATGCTTGCAGCTCAAAATGCGGGCCCCATTACGCGTCGGCCGCCGGCCGCTGAATCTGAGAACAAGCCCCCTCCCCCATTTCGGCGAAAGCCCGCTCCACTCGATCGTCGGACGGGTCCGGCGCGCGGCGACTCCCAGGCGAGGGGCGTGGTCAGCGACGCCGAGCTCATCGCGCTCGCCAACAACCAGCGAGTCGAGGACCCCGTGATTGCCGAGGCGCGGCGAGCCAACCTTAGCTTCAGCAGCACCCTCCCCAACTACATCTGCGATCAAACCATCGACCGCTTTGCCAGCAAGAACCTGGGGCGCAAGTGGACCAAGAGTAGCGTGGTCGAGTCAGAGGTCTTGCTGATCGGCCATGAGGAGCGCTACCAGAACATCCGCATCGACGGGCGTGAAGCCGGCGATGACATGACCCTGATCGAGGGCCCCTGGTCCACGGGCGAGTTCGCCACCATTCTCACGAACCTATTCCGAGAGGAGACCTGGGCCCAGTTCGAGCGGGTCGGACCCGACACGATTAACGATCGCGCCCTGAGCCAGTACGACTTCCACGTCGAGAAGGACTATTCGCGCTGGGCGTTGCACATCAACTCGCAAACGTACCTGCCCGAATACCAAGGCCAGGCGTGGATCGACGAATCGAGCGGGCGCGTCTATCGCGTCCAAAAGGAAGCGCTCTACCTGCCCGCCGATTACCCGCTGATCACGGTCGAGACCGACGTTGAGTACGACTGGGTGACGATCGACTCCCAGCAGTATCTGATGCCGGCTACGGCCAACGTCTTGAGTTGTGTTCGTGGAAGTGCGCGCTGCTTCAAGAACGAGATTGCCTTCTCGAGCTACCGCAAGTTCACGGCGGCGTCGACCGTGTTTAACACGGAGTCGACGATTGACTTTGGCGGTGAGGCGCCTCCAAACGCCGAGCCTGAGAACTGATCCGACGCTAGGGTTTCTGTGGAACGACCGTGAGCCCCGAACGCAAGTGAGCGGGTGCGGAGCATGACGACCCCACGAACGCCGCACCCGCTCACTTGCGTTCGGGGCTCACGATTCAGACGGCAGGGCAACGACGAATCTCCTCTTTCCGTTCAGGATCCACGGCCCCGACATGCGGTCCTCGAACCTCTCGGTCTGGAAGTCTTTCTTCGTGCTGATGGGGATTCGCCTGAAATCGTCTAGCGTGCGCAGCTGACCGGGACGAAACCCCGCACAGCCGAATCGTCGACGGTAGTAGGGGGTCCTTTGGGCCGGCCCGGCGAGCAGCCGCTGGAGTTTGCGTAGCTGACATCGCTCGGTGCTTTCGCGCGAAGCATATGGCCGCGGCCACGAACGCAAATGCTCCGCCATCAACTCCAGGTGTGTGGGGATCGAGTTGCAGCCTTCGCTCGGGCGACTGGAAGACACCCCGCTGACGCAGGGTGCTCGGATTGCTGCGCCCTAGAGCGGCGAGTCGGCTCTCACCGCCGCGTTGCGCACGAGCGCGCGAAGAACGGCTAGGTCGCGAGCTCTCTCGTCCATCGAGGCGAAATCTACACCGTCGAAGAGCTGGGCCGCGGATCTCTCGACCGAAACATCGATCCCGCCCACGATCTCGACGGCCGCGTCCAAGTCCTTGAGCTCTCCATAGGCCAGATTCGACGCGATATTGAAGGCCTCGGTCTTGCCGTCCTTACGATAGGAGCCGCTGAGCTCGAGACTGCTGGCGCTGGGTCCCGTGCCGGTGGGTCTCGCAATCAGATAGTGCGCCTGGCAGTACTCGGGATCGTTCACCTCGCGGCGCTCAATCTCAACGTCGCTGAGGTCGGCGAAATCTTCTTCGTACGAGCGGCTGATCTTCGCCGGGTTGGGGACTAGGCTCCCGTGCCCGGCGTACACGCTCGCGGGCCGCAGTAGGTCCCATAGCCAAGCCCGCGGGGGCTGCGCCGGCTGGTAGTGGCAGGGGACCAGCTCGAGGTTGCGCGTGACGAGGCGTCCGCCGGTGACCTCGACCTCGTAGCCTAGGTCGTTGACAACCTTCCAACCGGCGGCCGTCCTCTCGACACCGTTCCGGTTCCAGGTGAGGCTGTAGCGGATCGTTCCAACCACAACGGGGTTCCCCTCGGCGTTTGTGTCGACCAGCACGTCGTCGCCAATCGGCTCGCCGCCCAGGCCCCATACGGAGTGATCGTTCGCGTTGAGAACAACGTGGACGCGATTGACTCCCGGCTCAAACAGCTTTGCCGACAGATGCCGCCACGGCGAATACAAACGGCCGATCTTCTCGCCGTTGATGTAGAGGTGCGCGTGCCCCTCGTTGGGGACCGGTTCCTGGCCAATGTTTTCCGGGGTGAACTGGTAGTTGCGAACGGCCAAGTGGAGGTTGTAGCCGTCCATTCCATCGTGCGCGAGCTCGATTTCGACCCAAGGGTGTTGGCCGTCTTGGGGAACCTCGACCACCATGTGCTCGGGATGGACCCGGACGATCGAAGGCTTCTGTGGCCACCCGGCCAGGATCAAGCACGCTAGGCCGGCGAGCCCGACGATCCGGAGGAACCTCAGCCGCACTTGTTGTTGTCGCAGGGCCGGTGGCAGATCACCTTGAACTCAGGCGTCAGCCCGCAGCCCACGGCCTCTTCGTCGCTCTGGCCGCAACGGAAGAAGCACTCTGGCTCGCCCGGCGGGTTCTGATTGACGCGAGGGGGCCCCCCGCCGCGGCCAGGCGCTCCGAGGGCGTCCCGCAGCGCGCCAAGATCGACGCCGAGGGTACGCGCCGAAGCGGCCATATTGACCGGGCGCACGTTGCCGGGGTCGACCCGTAGCGCACGAGCGACCTTGTTCTCATCCATTTCGAGCTTCGCTGCCGCAGCCGCGACTTGCTCGGGGCCAGGGCGTCTGCCGCCTGGAGGGCCTCCGCCGCCACGTCGCCCGCCGGCAGGTCGAGGAGGACGCGCTTCGCTCACCTGTTGGCTGACCCGCCTCGCTTGACGATTGCGAAGTCCCACCGGGTCGCCGACATAACATCCCATGATGTACGGCCAAGTTTTGGTGATGTGATACGAGTACTTGCCGTCTGGCCCGACCCGGCCGTTGCAGATGTCGAGTTGGGCTGGGTTGTCGTTTTCGACGTAATCATACGCGTCCCAAGAGTCGGTGTGGGGCTGGCGCAAGGGCTGCCAACCGCTCCTGAACTTGACGACTTGCCTGCACTCAGCGTCCAGGCAGCCCCACGGCCCGCGGATCGGGAAGCCGTCGAAGGCGTAGCCCAGGATGGGCGACGGGGCGCCGTCTTTGACGCCTTCACTCAAGCACTTCTGCACCAAGGCGTGGTAGTGATACGCCAAGGCGGTGTGGCCCATGCAGGCGTCCATGATGGAGTTGTAGATCGGGTCGCCGAAGTTTTCCTCGGCTGGGATCGGTCCTTCGTTGGGTCCGTAGATGACAAGGCCGTTGACCGCGAAGCCGGCGCTGCCGAGCAACGGTATCGGGATAGGCTTGTCGGCCCGCTCCGGGTTGAGCGGGACGCGGAAATTCTGATCCTGCTCGAGCAGCGGGTTCGGAGTGATCTGCACGAACTCGTAGTGGGGGATACCGTTGCTGTGGACCACGAGCTCGTCGCCATCACAATTCACGTCGAGCTCGGGTCTTGGGTATCCCGGCCCGGCCCCTTCGTACTTCGAGACATCGAGGAAGACGTCAGCTGGACAGGGTGTTTGCGCCTGGATTAGTGGCGCTGCGAGGAGGCAAGCGATCAGCCAACGGTACATGGCTTAAATGATCGCTGATTGAAAAGAAGGTTACAAGAACGAATTGAACTAGGCGGCGCCTTGTTGCGCGGCCAAGGTCGCGGGGCGAGCACGGTGGGGAACGAAGACCGGCGGCGCTTCCTGCCAATCGACTGCAACTTCGACCATGCCGCCGTTAACACGGACATCGTACGCGCCAAGGTCACAAACTCCCGGCCCGGCAGTCTTCGAGCCAGTGTTGGTGCAGAATCGCGCCTTATGGTACGGGCAGACGAGCTCGTCGCCGTCGATTTCGCCTTTTTCCAGCGGCAGCCCCATGTGCGTGCACAGGGCGTCCACCGCGCGGAAGCGATCGTCGAGGCGAATCACGGCAATCTTCTTGCCGCGGATTTGCACCGTCTTGACTGTGCGGTTGGGGAGCTCTTCGATCGAAATCGCCTGGATGTAGGTGGTCATTTGCCTATCGGGACTTCGCTTATCCTAACGATTCAAATCCCAATTCGCAAGTCAGTTGCACATATCCAGCGAGACACTCGGCCATAGAGGCGTGGACGGAAGTCCACGCTCTGGAGTTTCTACATTTGTGGACGGGGAGGGCCATGGTTGAGGTAGGTCGGTAGATAGTGATTGACATACCGACAGGATTGAGCTATTCTGTTCTTGGCCCGCTCGGCGCCGCTGCCTATGCCCGACGATCTCCGCGATACTCTTCTGGAAACCCTAGAATCAGCCCTCGATGCTCAGCTGCGCGCCGTTCGTCGGCTGCGATCGAAACCCCCTCCCCGGCCCAAGCGCCCTTCGCCTCAAGGTATGTCTCAGGTCGATATGGCCCATGACATACTCGCCGGAGCCGAGCGTCCGCTGCATATCGCGGAGTTGATCGAGGGCATTCAGGCCAGGTTTTCCCGTGCGGTTGACCGCGAAAGCCTCGTCTCGGCGCTGTCGAAGAAGATCGCTCGCGGCGACCGTTTTGTGCGCACCGCGAAGAACACTTTCGCGCTGCGTAGCCCGGATTAGCTACGCGGCCCGGATTAGCTGTCCCCTGGAGGTTCCCATGCTGCTTCCTCAGTTCCTGTCGATCAGCGCTGATTGGAGGCGCGCCTTTCCCCAGCAACGCACGCATCGACGCGCGGTGCGCCAAGGCCTGGGAGGCCTGGTTTGCCTGGGCCGCCGCACGCTTTCGCGCATTATTTGGACCAACGGCGGCGAGCAAAACAGCTGGAGCGCGGACTATTTTTTGCACGAGCGCTGCAAGTGGCGTCCGCAAGAGTTGTTCGCGCCGGTGTGGAAGCGCGCCTTGGGGTTTTGCCGCTCACGGTTGGTGGGCGTGGCGATCGACGACACGCGCTTGCGCAAGACGGGGCGTAGGATCAAGCAGGCGTTTTATCAACACGATCCGCTCTCGCCGCCGTTTCACGCGAACTTGATGCTGGGGTTGCGCTACTTGCAAGCGTCGTTGTTGGTTCCCTTCGATCGCGGCGGCAAGACCGGCGCGCGGGCCTTGCCGGTGCGTTTTGAATGTGCGCCGGTTCCCAAGCGTCCCGGCAAACGCGCCGGCGACGCCGAGCGAGAGCAGTACGAACAAGCGCGCAAGCGCTGTCGCATCTCGCAACGTTTAGTCGACATGATGGCGCCGCTGCGGGCTGCGCTGGATGCCGCCGGCGGGATCGCCAAGAAGATGGTGTTGTCGCTTGACGGCAGTTTCAGCAACCGCACCGTTTTCCTGGCGCCGCGCGATCGCACCGAGCTCATCGCTCGCACGCGCCTGGACGCTGTGCTGTGCAAAGCCGCGCCGACCGGCTCGCGACGCTTCTATGGGGTCGAAAAGTTCCGCCCCGAACAGGTGCGCCGCGACGAGACGATCGTCTGGAAAACGACCAAGCTATTCTACGGCGGCAAGCGCCGCAAGATCCGTTATAAAGAGGTCAACGAGGTGTACTGGCAGGGCGGGGCGCGGCGCACGCCGTTGCGTTTGTTGGTGGTCGCGCCGACCCCCTATAGCAAGCGCCTTTCGAGCAAGATGTACTACCGCCAGCCGGCGTATCTACTCACGACGGACCTCGCCAGCCAGGCGCGCGAGCTGTTGCAGATCTATTTCGACCGTTGGCAGATCGAGGTGAACCACCGCGAAGAGAAGGACACGTTGGGCGTGGGACAGGCGCAGTTATGGAGCGAGACGGCGGTCCCGAAGCAACCGGTATTGGCGGTGGCGGCGTACAGCGCTTTGCTGCTGGCGTCGTTGCTGGCGTATGGTCCGGGGCGCGGAGAGGCCTATGCGCCGCTGCCGAAATGGAGGAAAAAGGCAAAGAGGCCTTCTTGTCTGGATCTCGTGGCGCTGTTGCGGAAAGAAATGGTCGAAAACCCCGATTTGCTGGCTCCGCTGGGGCTCAAACCCTCCTGGCAGGCCTTCGGCGCCGCCGCTGACGAGTAAAATATGTAGAAACTCCAGGGCGTGGACGGAAGTCCACGCTCACCACGACAGTCGCATGAGTAGCCTACTCGGTCGCGCCCAGCCGACGCAGCAAGGCTGCGATTTCGGGGCGCGTTCCCTTAAGCGCATTCGTCCCGGGGATGCTTTGAATCGTCTCGGCCAAAACTAACGGCGTCTGGCCGCTCACATTGGCCTGACTGACCTCAGCGCCGTTGTCAACGAGTAACTCGATGACCAATTTGAATTTCTTGAGCACCGCGTTGTGCAGGGCCGTGTTGCCTTTGACGTCCGCCGCGTTGACATCGGCGCCGAGGTCAAGGATCAAGCGCGCCAAGTCCAACGTTAAGTGTTCTTCCGCGACCGGTTCCGGGGGCGTCTTTCCGATGCGGTCGCGCCGGCTTTCAAGGGATCCACCAGGGCTCCCCATCGCGGCTTGTAGGGCTGAGACGCCTGTTTTGGGCGCAATCGTCGTGTCGGCGCCGTGCGCCACGAGCGTACGCAGCATCTCGAGCTCACCGTACTTCGCCGCCAGCCAGAACGCCGTCCCGCCAACCAGTTGCGCTCGGATCGAATAGTCCGCACTGAACCTCCGCCCCGGAGTGCCCTGTTCGACCCGGGCGTTAATGTCGGCGCCATGGTCAATGAGCGCCTTGATCAACCCGTGCTGACTGCGCAGGACGGCGGCGTGAAGCGCCGTGTAACCAGCCCCGGCGGCATTGGGATCCGCGCCCTTCTCGAGCAAATAAGTTGCAAGCGGCCCGTGCCCGCTGTGTGTCGCTATGACCAACGCGCTCGTCCCTGCCGCGGCGGTATCGTCAACATCCGCCCCGGCTTCAAGTAGAACCCTCGCGGTCGCGACATCGCCATTGCGCGCCACGAACATCAGCGCAGTCGAGCCCCCGTGCGCCATCTTGAAATTGCCGCTAGGGTTCGTATTGCCGGCGGTGTTTTCGAGCTGGTGATAGACCTTGGTTCGAGCGTTGATGTCCGCGCCCTTGTGAATCAACAACCGCGCGACATCGGCGTGTTTCTGCGCCGCGGCCCACATCAGAGCGGTCTGGCCTCGTTCGTACTCGGCCGTATCGACGTCAGCTCCACCTTCGAGAAGTTCCTCGACCGAACGTAACGCCCCCGAACGAGCCGCGGCCATCAGCGGACTCTCGCCCATGGTGAGGCTGACGTTCGGATTCGCCCCAGCCTCGAGCAGCCGGCGAACCATCTCCGCGCTGCCATTGACCGCCGCCAGCCAAAGCGGAGTCGCGCCTAGCTCGTTCGCCGCGTTGACATCCGCTCCGGTCTTGATCAGTACTGAAGCCGCGTCGAGGTTATTCCGATGCGCCGCGTAATGCAAGGCCGTGGCGCCATCGGCCTGGCGGGTGTTGACGTCCGCACCCTGAGCCAGCTGCGCCCGCAGCGCGTCAAGCTTACCGTCGCGGACCGACTGAATGAGATCGGGAGCCGCTCGAACCGTGGCGGTCCAAAGAAGCAACGCCAGGCCGGCACTGGAAATCAGTTTCCTTACGCCACTCGATTGCTGCGGCATTTCGTCATACTACCGCAGAGCTATAGCCGGCGGCTTACGAGCAGGTCAACGCCAATCAACGGCGCAGCCTGGACGAGCGCCCGGTCACGAGTTGCCAGCGGAACGGACTCGTGCGCCGCAAGATCCAAATACGACGCATCGTAAACCGACAGAACTCGACTTCTCGCCAGCGACAGCACGCCAACCAGCCCGCGACCGGCACAACCAGTGATGACCTCGATTCGAAGGGTTCGGAGCTCGCCCAAATACTCGTCAATTTTTGGGCCTGTGATTCGACGTTGGCGCTCAGCGATTGCTAGCGCGTTTCCAACCTCGTACGGCCAGATCGGCGGCACGAGCGCTTCGTTAGCGGCCGAACGCAGATAGTCTTGAACGCCGTCGGTGTAGTCCGACGCCTGGTCCGGAAAGCACCAGGCAAGCGCTACGGAAGCTTCGAGGACGAACCGGCTCAATGCTTGCGGGCTGCTTCAATAAGATCGCGAAGGGTTAGGTCATCTCCCAGGCGGTTAGCCTCGCAGGAGCTTCGCATTCTGTCGACGGCCGCACTGAGATCCGCGTCCGACTGGGCCGGGACTCCCAACCAGCTCCGCCGCGGGCCGCCGTTCTCGCCAACCGCCATGTCATCGAGAGCCTTCGCCAGTACGGCGTCAGCGTTCGCGAACTCGCCCGAAGTGACTTTCTCGCTCAAGAGGTCCTGGTGCTTCGGGCTAAAACTGACGTTCATGCGCTTAACTATATCAGCAAGCCGATTTGCTCAGCGCTCGGGACATTTCGTCCGCCAAAATTGGTGCTACTATACTCCAACACTGGCGTTTCGTGGGACTCGGAAGGAGGCTCCCGTCGCAACAGCTTTTCCCTGCGGCTTATCGTATTGTTGCGAAAAACCGGGCGCTGTGGTTTGCCGCGGCTCACGAGGATAGCCGCCTCCTCACCACCGCCTCATCTAGCTCCACCCCCAGTCCCGGCCCTGTCGGCGGCGCAATAAACCCATTCTCAAACTTGATCGGTTCGACGAAAATGTCGCGGTGCAGGTCGTTCGTGTTGTACTCCTGAATCAGGAAGTTCGAGCAGCAAGTATCGAGCTGCACCGCCGCCGCCGCCGCCACCGGACCACAGTACATATGCGGCGCGATCATCGCATAGTGGGTCTCGGCCATCCCGGCGATCTTCTTCGACTCGAGGATCCCTCCGCACTGCCCGACATCGAGCTGAATCACCTGCGCGGCCTGCTTCTCGAGCACCTGGGCGAATTCGAACTTCGTCACCAGACGCTCGCCCGTGGCAATCGGGATGTTCGTATGCGCCGCGACCCGCGCCATCTCGTCTACGTTCTCAGGCGCAACGGGCTCTTCGAAAAAATAGGGGTCGAATTCTTCCAAAATGCCGGCCACGCGGATCGCCCCCGCCGTGGAGAACTGGCCGTGCGTCCCGATCCCGATCTCGAGGTCGTCGCCCACCGCGTCACGCATCGCTTTGAAGATCTTCGCGACGTGCCGAATTGTCTTGAGCGAGTAGTCCTTCGGCGGACCGGTGATCGGCCGGAACGGGTCGAGCTTGCAGGCGGTGTTGCCGTTCCGGACCAGTTCGACGGCACGCTCGCCGGCGAGCGCGGGGTTCTCCCAAATGCCGTCACTCTTCAGGTACGCGTAAGCCCGCAGTTTGTCGTTATACTTGCCGCCCAACAGGTTGTAGATCGGTTGATCGGTCGCTTTGCCGACGAGGTCCCAACAGGCCATCTCAATCGCCGAGAACGCCGGGACGGCATACAGGCCCGGATGCCGGAAGTCATGGACGCTGGCGTACATCGCCTGCCAGATCTTCTCGATATCGAATGGGCTTTGGCCGATGACGAAGCGCTCGCAAAGGTCGTTGAGCAGCTCGATCTGCGACTTCAGATTGGTGACTCCGCCCGAGACGCGCTCGCCCAAGCCAACCAGGCCCTCGTCGGTATAGAGCTTGATAAACAGCCACTTGCGATGCCCGATCGGGGGCTCGATGTTGTCGAGCAAAATGGTTTCGATACGAGTGATTTTCATTTTCGATCCCTTCGCTTGCGCGGCCGCGGCGAGCGCGGACGGGCTAGCGCCCGCCATTGCGGCCGAAGCCATGCCGGCGCTGTGGAGAAAACCGCGGCGATTCATTCTCATGGGCAGTTTCGTCGTTCTGGGCAGAGTGTAACACTCAGAAGTCGATTCTCCCGCCGAATCGGCGACTAGCTGCGCCCGCTAGTGGCTCCGTTTCAGCACTCTTGGGATGTTCCGAGCGCCGTGCAGGACGCGTACGATCTCGATCGGGCTAGTGTCTCGGTAAACGATCAAATAGCGCTTGACCGGAAAGAACAGTAGCGGCTTGTCAGTCCAGTCTGGACGCGGATGGCCCAGCGCCGGCCAGTCGCACAAGATCTCGAAGGTGTCGAAGAATTCTTGTTCGAGCCCGTCCGCGGCAGTCGGATTGTCTTCGGCGATGTATTGCCAGATCTCGTCCAAGGTCTTGTTCGGCGGTGTCGCTAAGGCCGTAACCCGGCATCAACGACCCTTGAGGAAGGCGTCGTGGCGAGACCGAAGTCGCTTGCGCACCACAGCTCCAGCCTCGACTTGGCCCCGCAGGGCTTGGGCGTAGCCCACGTCGATCTTGGAACGGGCGTCAAGCACCCACTGTTCGTAGTCGAGATAGCTCTCGATTGCATCGCGGACCAGAACCGCTTGCTCGACGCCAACTCGCGCAGCGGCCTCGGCGAGTTTCGATTCTTGCTCGGGCTGTAGCTGAATGTCCACGCTTTGGACTGTAGCGGAAGCTCGCCGCCGGGTCAAATCGTCTCCGGCCGGCTGTCTGGCGCCTGCGCCCTCGCGTACGCGACAAATCTGTGAAGACAGGCAGGGCTCACTGCCGACCGGGGCTCGCGCACCCGTGTGACACCGTCGCATTGACACCGCGCCGGACGTCCGCCAAACTAGCGCGTAGTCGATCGAAGTGCGTTCACCACTCCAGCCAACCGTGGTTCTCGTCATCTTCGCTCTCGCGCTGTCAATTGGCGCTGCTGCCCAAGCGCCCACCGACGCGAATGCCCATCAAGCCGAGGCGACCCTATCGCGGTACTGCGTTGCGTGTCACAACCCGAGCGTTCGTAACGCCGATTTGAACCTGCATGGCCTCGACCTCCAAGCGGTCGGCGAGCAATCCGACAGCTGGGAGCGTGTCATCACCAAGCTGCGCACCCGGACGATGCCGCCCGTCGGCCAACCCCGCCCCACCGACGAAACCTACGACGCGCTCGCCGGCTGGCTTGAATCCCGGATCGACCAACACGCCGCCGCGAATCCAAACCCCGGAAGAACCGACGCCTTCCATCGCCTCAACCGCGCCGAATACGCCAATGCCGTCCGTGATCTGCTCGCGCTCGAAGTCGACGTCAACGCCCTCTTACCCGCGGACGACATCGGCAGGAGCGGCTTCGACAACATCGCCGACGCTCTGACCGTCTCGCCCGCGTTGATGGAGCGCTACCTATCGGCCGCCCGCAAGACCGCGCGGCTGGCGGTCGGCGAGACCCCGCTCACGCCGGTGGCGCACAACTACTACGTCCCGATCCAGCTCTGGCAAAGCGACCAGATGAGCGCCAATCTCCCGTTTGGTTCGCGAGGAGGGGTCGCCGCGCGGCACTACTTCCCCGTCAGCGGAGAATACGATCTCGAAGTCCGACTTCACCGCAACTATGTGAATTACGTGCGCGGCATGGGCTCCCGTCATGAGCTACAGGTCCGACTCGACGGCTCGCTCGTGCGGACGTTCACCTTCGGCGGCCAGGAACCGGACGTCCTGCAAGCGCCCGCAAGCTACGCCGGCAACCAGTTCGGCGATCCGGCGTGGGAACAGTACATGCTCTTCGCCGACTCGAACTTGCGGGTGCGCTTTGAGGCCGAGGCGGGGCGCCATATCGTTGGCGTGTCATTCGTGAGGAAGTTCAGCGAGCCCGAGGGCGTCCTGCAGCCCCGCCAGACTGTGTTCGCCTCGGCGGTGAACGAAATGCGCGACGGCAACGCGGCCGTCGAGCGCGTGGCGATCACGGGACCGTTTGAAAGTCGCGGTCCGGGGGACACGCCGAGCCGCCGAAGACTCTTCACGTGCGCGCCGGCGGCGGATGAAGAGGCGTGCGCCCGCGAGACCCTTAGCTCGCTTGCGCGGTTTGCGTACAGGAGGCCTGTTGCAGCGGCTGACGTCGACACACTGATGGGTTTCTATCGCTCGGGGCGCGGCGGGGGCGGCTTTGACGCGGGGATCCAGCTCGCGCTCGAGCGGCTATTGATCTCGCCCGACTTCCTGTTCCGTATCGAGCGTGATCCGGCGGACCGCGCCCCCGCGAGCGTCTATCAGCTCAGCGATATCGAGCTCGCCTCGCGCATGTCGTTCTTCTTGTGGAGCAGTATTCCCGACGCCGAGCTGCTGGAGGTTGTCGAACATGGCGACCTTCGCGATCCGGCCATGATCGAGCAGCAGACTCGGCGGATGCTCGCGGACCCGAAGGCCAAGGCGTTAGTCGCGAACTTCGCCGGCCAGTGGCTCTACTTACGCAATCTCCGCGGCGTCGTTCCGGACGGGGCCACCTTCCCGGAGTGGGACGAGAACCTTCGCGAAGCCTTTCTACGAGAAACAGAGCTGTTTGTCGGAAGCTTGATCCGCGAAGACCGTAGCATGCTCGACCTGCTGCGCGCCGACTACACCTTTGCCAACGAGCGGCTCGCGAAACACTACGGAATCCCGCGCGTCTACGGCAGCCACTTTCGCCGCGTGCAACTCGATGGGGAGTTGGCCCAGCGACGCGGCGGCATATTAGGCCACGGTAGTCTGCTCACCGTCACCTCGTATCCAAATCGCACATCGCCTGTCCTGCGCGGCAAGTGGCTGCTGGCGAATATCCTCGGCACGCCCCCGCCGCCCCCGCCCGCCGACGTGCCCGATCTCCCCGACCGCGGCGACTCCGGTCAGGCGGCCACCGTTCGCGAGCGACTGGAGCGACACCGAGCCGACCCCGCCTGCGCTGGTTGCCACGCGCCGATGGACCCGCTCGGGTTCGCGCTCGAGAACTACGACGCGGTCGGCAAGTGGCGAACTACGGCCGACGCGGGCCTACCGGTCGACGCGTCAGGCGTGTTGCCGGACGGGACTCGATTCGAAGGGCCGCAAGGGCTCCGGGCGTTGCTTCTCGACAGCCCGCGCGAGCAGTTCGTCGCCGCCGTGACCGAGAAATTACTCGCCTACGCGATCGGGCGCGGCACGGAATTCTACGATCGCCCCAGCGTTCGCGGCATTACTCGCTCGGCGGCCGCCGCCGACTACCGCTGGTCGTCTATCATTGTAGGTATCGTTGGGAGCACGCCGTTCCGGATGCGCCAGCGTAACCCGCTCCGGATACAGGAGTCGAAACCATGATCATCACAAAGAAGGCGATTCCACGCCGTTTGATGCTTCGCGGGCTGGGGGCGTCATTGGCGCTGCCGCTGCTTGACTCGATGGCGCCGGCGGCTACTCCGCTGCGTAAGACTCCCGCCAACGCGCCGCGTCGCCTTGGAGTCGTCTACGTCCCCAACGGGATGATGATGGACCATTGGACCCCCTCCACCGAAGGGACCGACTTCGAGCTTCCATCGATCCTCCAGCCGCTCGAGCCGTTTCGTAGCCAGGTGCAGGTCCTCTCCGGCATGCGTGGCCTCGACGCCGAAGGCCCCCACGCCCGCGCATCAACACGCTTCCTCACCGGCGTCGTCTCCCAGCGCGACGACGGCTCCAGCCTCCACGCCGGCGTCTCGATGGACCAAATAGCCGGTCGCGTCCTGGGCCGCCAAACACAACTAGCGACGCTCGAGCTCGGCCTCGACGGACGCGACTTCGCCGGCTCGTGCGACGAGGGCTTCAGCTGCGCCTACACCAACACGATCTCGTGGGCGAACGAGACGACCCCTCTGCCGATGGAGATCAACCCCCGCGTGGTCTTCGAACGGCTATTCGGCGACAGCGGAAGTACGGACCCCGAGGTCCGAAAAGCGCGCCTCGCCAAAGACGCCAGTCTGCTCGACTCCGTCACCGAGCGCGCCAACGACCTCTCACGCCAAGTCGGCGGCAGCGACCGCGCCAAGCTAAGCCAGTACCTCGAAGCGGTCCGCGACATCGAGCGGCGCATCGAAATGGCGGAAGAGCAGAGTGATCGCGAGCTCCCGGTGGTCGAGCAACCCGCCGGTATCCCGAGCACTTTCGGCGAGCACGCTAAGCTGATGTTCGACCTGCTCGCGCTGGCCTACGAAACCGATCTCACCCGCGTCGCGACCTTCATGATGGGACGCGAGATCACCGGCCGCACCTACCCCGAGATCGGCGTTCCCGACGCCCACCATCCAATCTCGCACCACCAAAAAGACCCCGTAAAACTCGAAAAGCTCCGCAAGATCAACCGCTACCACGTCGAGCTGTTCACAAAGTTTATCGAGCGCCTAGCCTCAACCCCCGACGGCGACGGCACGCTGCTCGATCACTCGATGATCATCTACGGCGCCGGCATGTCCGACTCGAACACCCACGGCTCCTACGACCTGCCGATCATGCTCGCCGGCGGGGCTGCCGGTACAGGCGGCCGCCACACCAAGTACGCCAAAGACACGCCCCTGGCCAACCTCCACCTGACCTTGCTCGACCGCATGGGCGTGCCAGTCGAGAACTTAGGCAACTCCACCGGCCGCCTCGAGCTCGAGCCCGTCAGCGTCTGACCCGCCGACGTGGCGTGATCCTCCAGGATTGCCGGCTCGCGACTCCTCGCGAGGCAGCGCCCGAACGGCCGAGTTCCGTAGAGCAGGGCTTGAACAGACCTGCGGCTTTCTCTCGACGGCCGCCCAAATCCCCTGTAAACGACGAAGCCTTAATCCAGGCGGCCGGATGTCTTTGTTGGACCGCGCTCGATTCCGCTACCCGCCAGTTGGCGAGGTTATGGTCTCGTCTGCGCCCGCGGCAATTTCCTGAGCGTAGTCGCCGTAGCCCCATCCAATCGAATCCGCCCGCGCCGCGATTTGCTGGATTCGCGCAACGGCTTGCCGGCCCGAATCCGGGGACAGTTCGGCCAACGCCGCCACAATGTCGTCGAGCCCCCGTGCCAGCGCCCCGAAGTAGCGTTCGTCACCGTAGCCCAAGTCCGCGGCTTGCTCGGTGCCGGCTTCAACGAACGCGAGCATCAGGTCGACCGCGCCCTCAACGTCGCTGGTCGCTTGACGATAGTGGCGAATGAGCCGTTCGGCCTCGCTGACGCGAACAGGCCGTCGACTGAACGGCTCCGGGTAGATGGCGTCGACCATGAGCGTGCGGTAGTTGGCAAGTTCCGTCTGAGAACTGAGTAGGCGAGCATGCAGAAAGCGTCGGTTCTCCTGGTTCGACCGATAGATATCTCGAATCAGGTTGACCAACGCCTTGGGATCCATCTGCTGCAGTTCGGCTTTGACCGATGCCCAGGCCGCCTTTTTGCTCGGATTCGCCATGGCTGCTTCTACCGCCTTGCGGCTGGCCCGTATTCTAGCTTCATGTAAGCCTTGAAGTCCGCCATGTGTTGAATCAACTCGCCAACTGCCACGCCGCCAGACAGGCCTCGCCGCCACACCCGCGGGTCTACCGTGCCAACCACCAAGTACTGCGACTTTGAGGCTCCCGCCTGCCCAACGGAGGCCGCTATCAGCGGTTCGAGTTCCCCCTGGTGCACGATCACGAGCTCGCAGCTGACGCACAGGCGGCTTGTCTTGCGAACAACCACAAGCCCTACTCCATCGACATGAACGACGAACGGAATCTTACGAACTCTCGTTTTTGCTTTACACCTGGGGCACGTCGTGAAGCGAGCCGTCGCGTATGGATTAAGCGCGAACCAATAGCGAGCGGGCAATGAGCCCATGCGAGTTTTCGACTCTTCGGCCACCGGCACAGTTTCCTCCGCAGCCAGCGGGAGCGACAGCTGCATTGTTGCCAACGATTATTCCATGTTCGAGAGTTTCCACGCGGCCTTCACCGGCAGGGCCAAAGGGGCCAAGCCAGAGGGGAAAGGCGCCTTTTCACCAAATCCCCGCATGCCCTTGAATATCGATAACCATCATTGTATTAATTGCTTACAGCGATAAGATCGATTGCCGGCTGTCGAGCATCTGAGGCGTAACTGCTTTAGGATCAGCAGAATATTCGGAAGTAAATCTGAAAAGGTGCATGTCCTCTTTGGCCCCCTTGGCCCCTACGGCGAAATGCTGATACAGAGGGGCGCACTCGGGCGGGGCGGGCCAAAACTACACTGGCCGACTAGGCAGGACCTAGGCGGCTGGTCGCAGCACGGATCGCTTAGAAGGGAGTACCTTCAGCTAGGTTTGGCAAATAGTTGCCGAGTCGGGGAGCCGACGCAAGAGCCCTGGAAGCTAAGTCACTGACGATGACAATCTAACTTCGCGACTGGTCTTAAAGCCCAGTTTTCTTGATTTGTTTTTCCGGCGCACCACTCCCAAACCCGTAGCGCCCGCGCAGGCCTTCTCAGTGGCTGGATGCTCCATCGTTTGATTAAACGCGACTATCGGGTTTCAGCATCCTGCCTAAGTGCAGCGTGGCCCCAAGAACGTACCCGCCAACGTTCGTTCCCGTCTTCGCTGGGTTGGCGCTCCTGAACCAGTCCCTTATGCTCCAGTTCGCGGAGAAGCTGCTTCACTTGAGCCTCATCGAATCCGGCTATTTCCGCCAGAGTAGAAGGCCAGGGGCGCTTGTATCCAGAGTCGCGCATCGCCCGAAGAACTCTCAACTCACGGTCTTCCAGATCCTGGACTGGTCGGGAGTCCCTGGCGGCGCTTTCGATCGCGTCTGACTGCACCTCAGACGCAGTCTCAGCTGCGCCCTGCGCTTCGAGCAACGCCTCGTTGGCGGCCGTCACGGCCTGCCCTGACTCTTCGGTCGCTTTGTTGGCCCTTTGAATAGCGACGTCGGCGACGCTCTCGATGAAATT
This sequence comes from Bryobacterales bacterium, assembly GCA_965247515.1. Taxonomy (GTDB): domain Bacteria; phylum Acidobacteriota; class Terriglobia; order Bryobacterales; family UBA6623. Next base: position 7,761,500 of record OZ252029.1, read on the forward strand.
CCTTGCATAGTACCCAGCTAGAAGGCAGAATCCGATCAGAATGAGAATGAGTGCGCCAACTTCTTCAGTCGGAGTAGATGACAGGAGAAGCTTGCTCACCAGCCCTTCTGAGCCAACCGCGACCACATGCAAGAAGAGTGGAACAACGGCCGCCGCCACGACACCGAGCAGAGTGTACGTCGCCAGCACCCTCCAAGCGAAGTCTACCTTTTTGTCATCAGATTGCGCGAGGTATCTGGCGACTCCACCCAGACCTCCACTAAAAACGATGACGATACCTACGAATAACATGTTGGCCACTCATCGAATCATAGCTCAGCCCGGCAATCCTATTGCCGTCGATTCTTGATATCAGGCCCGACCAACGTTGCCCTCCCCGAGCCTGGAGACCGTCTTGCAGCCTGGCAGCTGGGCGTCTTCGGGCCGCCAAATCCAGTGTAACGGCGCAGGGGTAGTTCAGGCGGCATTGCGAGGTTCTCGCGAGTTCAAGCGAACTGCAGTCCCGAGCAGATTATGACTGTTTCAGCGATGTGACCCTCTGTCGCGGCTTCGCTTCGAACCACGCCGCCGATCCGCTGTCACGGCCCCCTCAAGACGCTTAAACGCAGTGAAATCAACACCCTGGACCGCGGCGAATCAAAAAAGTCGACCTCCGTGGCTTATTCTGGACTCAACAAGGCCGAACCCGTCAACAGGGCGGGGAAGCCGCTCCGGCCGGAGCATCTCAAGTTCGAGTATTGGCGTACTTCACGCCTGGGGACTTCGGCGGTTCTTCTTGAACCGTCGGATGAAACAGGCTTCCCGGGTTCCCAGCGCCCCGCCTCGGCGGGGTCAGGGAGGAATGCGGGCAAGACGAAAACGTTTTCGCAGTAAGGCAGTTCGTTGCGCGGCCTTGGTCGCGCCGGTTGGGTTAACGCAACGTCGGGTCATCCCGGTCAATGCTTCGTCGGCGAAGCGTTGGCCAACCCGTCCGCCCCTCTCTGAGGCGCAACCCGTTAAGGCCGCAACAGACTGTTAACCTTCACGCCCCGCCGGGCGTTCGCATACCGGACGGCGCCCGGCGGCTCGACTCTTTTTTCAGCGATCTTGCGGCGGTAGTGCGCCCTCACCTCTTCGCGGGACACGCACCTCTCCTCCAACTTGCTCGTGGTCGATATCCCCGCTCCCGTCGCGCTCGACGATGAAACTGCCGTCGACGTCCGCTACTTCGATGTCGCCGGAGCTATCGCGCTCGACGACAACGTCGCCTTTCACGTCTGACACCCGGATGTCGCCTGAGCTATCGACTATCCGCAGCGTACCGTCGGCGCTGGCCACTCGCAGATCGCCCGAGGAGTCGTGAATTCTGGTTTCCCCTCCAACGCCGCTGACCTCCAACTCGCCCGAAGAATCCGTGGCGAGGCCAAAGGGGACGGAGCCCTTTTCGAGCCCACGTTACGGGCAATCAAATTGGCACATTGACGTCACCGCCTGACGGACCTGCCCGTAGACATCCTCAGGTGGCCGACCCGCAGCTATCACTACAACACGATCAAAGTCTCGCAGCCGAGTGAGAAGCATTTGTCTTTTCCGGCGCAGAAATTCAGCATCGACACCACCACTACGTTCGACAAGCGCTGCTGGTGGCGACTCGAAGAAAACAATAAACTTGGGTCTCGGGAGACAGTGCATGATGAACCACCTGAGAACTCGATCGGTAAATCGTGACTCCGCAGACGCGGCATGCTCTGTCTCGAAATAAAAATGTCGATCATAAATGACCGTCAAGCCGCGTAACTGATAGGCCCAAGAGACACACTCACGATAAGCTTGCTCAGCTAGTCGGTTAGCCATTCGGGCAGCCGCCGCGAGCGGACCGCGCCGGTCGCGAAGGTTTGCCATTGGATCTAGGTAGTGCGTCCTATCCCGCGCAACTCTGGATACTACACCAGGCGCGAACGAGCGCTTTAATCTGCGGAGCAATCGAGTCGTGGGCAACATCACGTTACTGGACTCGATGTTCAGTCCCATGTAAATATACCGCATCGACCGGGGCGACTCAGCCACAAGGCGTTTCGCCATGGTCGTTTTTCCACAACCTTTGACGCCGACAAATGCGACCGTTGTCACGTTAGAAATTCATCCCGAGGGCGAATTTGGTTCCCACACATGGCTACAACTACGGGGAAATTTGAGAACGAAACGTCGGACGCTCTTTCCGAGGAGCGATCATTGCCGGCCGACAGTACGGTTCCATTTCGGCGAAGAGTTCCTGAAAATCAACGGGGTAGGGGTGCGTTACCTCGTAAACTTCTTGGCCCGCCAGTGCCTCTCGCAACATCTTCAACTCTCGCTCAGGAGCCGATTCTAACAGGTTATTGCGCAACATCGGGAACGCAAAACGAAATGCCGAGTAGTGCTCGAGTAGCGTACCCCTTTCGTACGTAAGCGACTGGGCCACGCGTTCCGCAACTTCGGTGGAATCCCTGCGGGACACACATGTTTCAGCTTTTGCGTGACTTTGTACCAAGAACACCCGATTCGGTCTCACCATCGGAAAATCGGATTCCGGAAACACTGCCGCCGGGTCCGCCTTGATGGACCGTTGTTTTCTCAAACGCGGCAAGCCTCGGGCCAAGGTCTGGACCGGGAACGTCGAGCTGAATCGAGTGTCGGCGAGCCAATTGTGTGATGCGTCAAGCAGTCTAATCAACGAAAAAATGCCCGTTGTGTCCGGCTAATCTTAGGGAGCAACGGCTTGACATATGGGAACTGCCAGTCTTGTATTGTCAACGAACAGGGCATCCCGAACATTTCTTTTCCATCCCGTGAAAGTATAATCCACTCGTCACCCACATAACGAGCCTTACGCATCGCAAATGCGAACATGGTCTCGGTCTTGCCCCCATAAGCCCACCCCATACCGAGGCACCCGACCCCCTGATACTCGAACGCGGACGCATGTAGAGCAATGAATCCCTTTCGCATCATCGTGAGACGGACTGCATCGAAAAGCAGTGGGACCTTTTTGTCATGCTGAAAACAGACGAAGTTGCATGGCTGACCGAGCTGCTCGAACGGAATCCGTGCGACAACGCTACCAGTTACCTGGTCCAACAGATAGAATCCGTCTTTATCGTACGCCGCGTTGTTCAATCCTATGTAGCCGAGATCGTCGGGCGGCCGGTCCTCCGTAAAATGAATGGTTATGTCGACTGGCTTTGGTCCGGGTGGCTCTGGCGAGCCAAATTGTCTCGCCAAACCCTCGATGGCATACGCGGTCCCATTGATGATGCGTAGCCGCACAAGTCCTCGGCAGTCAAGGTCAACCGTCTGCCTGCCTCTTCCAGTAATCACGCCACAGCTTTTATTTGCGCTAGTTATTCGAGCATTCATTTCGTCTGTGTTGTCGAAGGGTCTTCGTTTGGCGAAACTGCGCTTTGATCACATGCCTGCACAGGTATGGCGAAAGCTCGCTTACGTCTTTCACCTCGAGTCAGCACGAGACGAGCCGCGCGGATTAAGTCAGCAAAAAACGGAACTGGATCCGTGAAGGATAGTAACGCATACACCTTGCGTCCGCGGAGCGACTTGTACCAGTCATAAAGGGACAACTCGCCTTTCCGCCAATAGTATAGAGCTGACATCAAATCGCGACGTAAGAATACCCATTTGACTCCCCGGAACTGCTGATCGCGTTTCTCTGGAAGCGGCAAATCGGCTAGTTCACAGTACATTGTGTACAGCAGTTCGACACCGCTACCTTCAGCCAAAGCACATCTCCCCGTGGGGCGGCATATGTTCGGCTCAATGATCAGTTGCTCGCCAGATACTGCGTCGCGTTTGAATTCGACGTAACCCAGGCCGTGAAATTGCAGATTCTGAAATACGCGCAGCGTAGCCTCAACAATCCCGTCGTTGCGGCACTCTACGCTCAGACACCCTTCGCCAGTAGAAGGAGGTCACTGACGTATTTTGCGGGACACGAATGAAACTAACGGTCGACCATTGAAATCGAAATAGCAGTTGCAGGTAAAATGGTTCTCGTCGGTGCCTTCTATCCATCTTTGGGCTATCAATGCATCCGCATGCGGGCTGTATTCATCGTATAACGATAATAGATGGTCACCGTTATTTGCCTTGAATGCCTTCAGATGTGTACGGCTAAGCCAGCGGGGCGATTTGCTGTTCGGCGGTTTTACGGCACATGGAAACGTGGCTTTCTCGGCAACCCGCAGCGCATCATTTCGAGAATATAGAAAATGTGTCTCCGGAATGGGTAAGTCGTGTTGCTGCGCAAACGTGTAGAACTTGATCTTATCAGTCATTAGCTCGACAACGTCCGGAGGGGGCAAGGCGACACGATACCAACGGTCGAGGCGATCCCAATGCTGCGATAGTGTGATTACGGTCATGTCCATGCAGGGCACAAGAATTGCCTTTTGCCCAAACTGTGCCCCCAAGGCTTGGAGAGCATCTATCAACTTTCGGCCATTGGTGTCCGCTACGATAGTTCGTTGAACGGCGCGGCTTCGGGCGCCATATGACTTTGGGTCGTTGGCGATGCCGACTACGGGCACTCGATGGCGAGCCAGCGTGCGAGCAGCGTAAACGCCACGTACGTCATCAATTCCGATTACGACGGCCGTCGGCAATTGATGAGTCGTTGTCTTGAGCTTCATAGAACGGTATTCCCCCAAAGCACGACTGGCTTATGCAGCCTATCTTCAGTATGCGAGAGCAAACAATTTTCACACCGCCAGGATTAAGACTGTAAGGATTGTAACATGCAGATCCGGGAGAGAAAACCGGGACAGCCTGGAGTGAACCCCAAGCGTGAGACAGTCGAAATCGGGACAGGTTACGATTCACCGCAAAACGCTTGCCTTCTTCGCTGTATCGTCGCACGCTGGTCCTAGCCGGGGAAGCGGAAGCGGGCTCTGCTGGAGAGCAACCCGCCAAGGAATACCCGGCCGCAAACTCATCAAGACGATGAGCGCCGGGGGCGGCCGCCAAGGTCGCTCCCGGCTTCTCCAACGCCGGCGATGTCTCCCTGCCCGCCCAGGGCCCATCGGATTGATAGATTTGCCTATGCCTCTCAAAACTCATACTTCGGATTCCTCGCTGCTGTTGCCGCCGGCCGCGCCAGCGCTTCAAACTCCGCCGGCGGACGATATCCCAACGCCGAATGCAGCCGGCGTTGGTTGTAGATCTCATCAATGAACTCGCCGATCGATGCGCGCGCCTCGTCAAGCGTGCGATAACGCTGCAACCAAACCTCCTCCGCCTTCAACGTCTTCATGAAACTCTCCGCCCGCGCGTTGTCGTAGGGGTTGCCGCGGCGGCTCATCGAGATGATCGCGCCGTGCTGCTCCAGCAGCTCGACATAGGCGCTCGAAGCGTACTGTACGCCTTGGTCGGAATGATGCATCCACCCCGCGGCAGGGCGTCTGAGCTCGAGCGCATCGCGCAACGCCCCTACAGCCAGCTCAGCTTTGAGCGTCGTCCCCAGCCGCCAGCCGACCACGCGTCGCGAGTAGGCGTCCAACACCACGGCGAGGTAGACGAACGCCTCGCGCAAGCGAATGTAGGTGATATCGGATTGCCACAACTGATCGACGCCGTCCACATTCAGGTGCGCCGCTAGATTCGGATAAACAGGTAAGAAGTGGTTCGAATCCGTTGTTAGCACGAAGCGCCGCTTGAGTACCGCCAGCAAGTTGTCCTTACGCATCATCCGCAGGACCTTTTTGTGATTGACGAGGAAGCCTTGGCGGCGCAGCTCGGCCGTCACGCGGCGGTAGCCGTAACGACGATTCTCGAGCGAAATCCGCTGCATGCGGTCACGCAATTCCATGTCGCACTCGGCGGGCGACGACACGGCGAGCCGGCGATAGAACCCGGCGCGATTCACGCGTCCGAGCTCGCAGGCGTGTTCGACGCTGAGCGAGCCTTTGGCGCTGATCTGCTCGACGATGGAGTAGATCCGCTCGCGCCACCGGCGTCGTTGGTCGGGGCTGCGAGGTTCAAGGCGCGAAAGGCTTGTCCGAAAAAATCGAGCTCTGCGGCTTGTTTGCCGAGCAGTCGTTCGAGCTCTGCGATGCGTTCGTCGCGCGGATCGCGAGGGATCTTGGGCGGCGCCGAGCGGCCGGGTTTCGGCCGGCCTCGCCGCCGGCTCAAGCCGTTGACGCCTTCCTGGCGATAGGCGTCCCGCCAGCGGTACAGCAGGCTGCGCTTGACGTCCAACTCGCGGCTTAGCGCTGTGCCGCTCTGGCCGGCTAGGAGCCGCCTGGCGGCGGCTTCCTTGAACTCCACCGTGAACTCCCGCGGCTTGCGCGGCTTGAGACTTTCCATCCTGGACTCCTTTCCATTCGCTGAAATTCGTCCCGAATTTCAATGTCTCATTTTTAGGGTTCACTCCAGGGTGTCTTCCCCTCGCACCTACGGGAAGACACCCCGCTCACGCAGGGTGCTCGGATTGCGCTCAGACTTCCATCGCGGCTTTGATGTCTGTGGGAATTTCTTGTCGGGGGCCGGCGAGGGAGACTCCGACGAATACTAGCAATGCGGCGAGTAGCGAGAACGCTCCAACGGCGAAGCCTTCTGGTAAGAGATATAGATCGTTTCGTTGGGCCAGTTCAAGCGAGAAGTTCAGCACAATGCTCGTGATAATCGACGCGACGCACCCGGCGGCCGTCGCGCGCTTCCAGTTCAGCCCGATCGCCACACTCGGGACGATCGCCGCCGCGAACGTTCCCCAGCCAAAGGTCCCTAGAAGTGCGATGAGGTTTTCCATGTAAAGTGCGAACAACGCAGAGCCTACGAGGATCACCCCCGTCATTACACGGGTCCAAAACAGCTCTCGGCGCAAGGGCCGCCCGATGATCGCCGTCGGCATGTCGCGCACCACCGCGGCTGCGCCGATGTTGAGAAAACTGTCGGCCGTCGACATGATCGCGGCTAGCAGGCCGGCGAACACGACCCCGGCCAGCAGCTCCGGGCAATGCTCGATCAGGAAAACCGGGGCGGCGTGGTCGGGAGACCCCAGGGGACCCTGCCGGCCCGTCTCGACCAGCGTGCGCATCGACAGGCCGATTCCGAGCCAGAGCAAGCTGAGCACCGAGTAAGCCAACCCCGTCATCAGCCCGCCCCACTTGAGGTCGCGGATGTTCTTGATCATCATCAGCTTGGTGATCACGTGCGGTTGGCCGGATTGCCCCAGCGCGAACAGTAGGTACCAGCTCAGCCCGGCCAGCGCTCCGCGCGTACCCCATGGGCCGATGAACTCCGGGTCCATCTGGTGCAGCGTCGTGCTGATCGCTGAAAGCCCGCCGGCTTTGTCGATCGCAACAAAGAACACGACCAGCGCCGCGCCCATCATTAGCAGGCCTTGGAATAGATCGGTGTAGACGCTCGCAAGAATTCCGCCGGCGACACTGTAGAAGGCCAGCACCCCCAGCCCGATCAGCATTGCCAGGGGCAGGTCAACGCCGAGCACGGCGACGGAAACGAGTCCAATCGCCATCACCTGCGTGCCCAGATACCCCAAGACGCCCAGCAAGATCGCCAGCGCCATGAAAAAGCGGGGAAGACGGCCGCCGTATCGCGCGGCCACGACGTCGGGCAGAGTCAGCACGGGGCGGGCTTCGGCGACCAACCGCAGACGCTTGCCTAGCATGATCCACACCAGCGGCGCCCCCAGCATCGCCGCGAACGTCATCCACGCCGAGCTCATGCCCGACTCGAACGTCAGTCCCGGTCCCCCGATAAACCCGAAGCCGCTCATGATGCTCGACATCGCGGCCATGGCCAGCACGAATGGCCCTAAGCTCTGCCCCGCGAGAAGAAAATCAGAGATCGTCTTGGTGCGCCGCATCGCCCAAATGCCGATGCCCAAGCAGACGATGAGATATATAACAACGCAGGTGAGAATGATCGGTGAATCAGCGACGGGCATCGGGCGGGGCTACTTTTGGTTTTTGGAGTACGTGGCCAAGAATCGAGCGAGCCGATCTTCGGGCAGGATGGTCCGCGAAAATTCCCTGATGTACAGGATCCCTACGATCGCCTGCAACGGCCAAAAGGCGTAGGCCAATACCGCGGTCGCCGGGGGCAGCCCAAGCCATAGATCCGAATCGTCCGACAGCGGGTGTAGATACGCGATGGCGCCCAGCAGGCCTACCATTAACAATAGGTATCCAGCTAGTGTCAGGCCGACGCGCGGCTTGCTATCTCCGAATCCAACGCTTGCGGTCCCGATCAGGATCAGCAGAGCAAGCACGCCGAACGCGAACCATTGTTCGGCCAGGCCCGCCAGCAGGGCGAGCAGCGAGAGCACGGCGAGGACGAGAGGCGCTCGATTTGAAACCGACGTTGTTGACGCGGACAAGCTAACCAGCTTCCCACACAAAGGCCTGATAACGGCGCTGGGTTTCAAACCCGAGAGCTTCATACAGATTCACCGCCGTGGCATTCGCCGTGGTCACGGTGAGGCTGACGCTGTCGCAGCCCATGGTTCGAAATCCGCCGAGGCAGCGCCGCAACAGCTCTAGGCCCAACCCACGCCGGCGGAGCTGAGGGTGAACGCACAATTGTGTAATGTGTCCTGACCCCTTCGCTACGCGGCTCCCCAGGCAGACCCCCGCCAGCCGCTTCGCGCGCGGCAGCTCGCCCGCGATCGAAGCCGGGCGGGCAAACTCGCCGCAGCCGGGGTGTTCGGTCGTGTTCACGATGAAGCGCCGGGCTCCGGCGAAGCTGCGGTACTGGTCGTTGATCAGGCTATCGACGTGGCTGCGGTAAGACTGCTCGATGATCTCCGACGAGGGGTTGAGGTGCCGGTCCGCCCACTGCACATAGCGAACCCCTTCGATGGCGCGGGGGGCGATTCGCAGCTCGGCAAACCGCTCTCGCACCATGAATTGCCTGGGATATGTTCGTACCGGCCGATCGAAGAACCTTTCTCGGTCTAGATCAATGTCAATCGCTAGGAGCTGCCCTTCAATCCGTTTGATTCCCGGGTAGACGGCCGCTGCCTCAATGGTCTTGCGAAACAGCAGACGCTCGGTCTCGGCGTCCCGATACCGCTCGGATACATAAAGGTCGCCGAGCAGGGCCTTGCGGTCCTCATGCACGAAGTAACTGTAGGCGACGACGCGTCCGCCGGACTGCAACGCATAGCCAAACAAGCTGCGCGCGTCGAGGAAGCGCCGGATGGTCCCCGCCGACGGCGCGAAATCCCAGCCGAAGCGAGCGGCCCAGTCGCGGCCCTGTTCGCCAAGTATGTTGTCAAGATCGGCCCCGCGCAACTCGCGAAGATCGGTAAGATCAACGCCGCTGAAGAATGAGAGCCCGGCGGCCACAGCCGTGATTATAGCGACCCGGTGTGCGACATAAATGTGAGCGAAAGGCGTAACTGCAATGGTTAAACGCTTGTCCGAGCGTACACCTACGTGGGGCGCGGGCGCAGGCCATCCGAAACAATCATAGCCCCGGGATTCATCCCGGGGTTAGAAAGGGTATAGCCCGGGCAGATAGGTAACACAATTCCCCGATCACATGGGTAACACATTGGCATCCTAGAACAAAAGGAGGACTTTTGTTTTGGGATGGAAGGAGACCCGTGTGCAAGACGAAAGATTGCGATTCGTTCAAGAGGTTCTAACCCGGGAGGATGCCATGGCCGCCGTCTGTCGGCGCTTCGGCGTCAGCCGCAAGACCGGCTACAAATGGCTCGATCGCTACGCCCAACAAGGCGTCGCCGGATTGGCCGATCAATCCAAAGCGCCCAAACGGCAAGCGCAAGCCTTTCCCGCCGAGATCGAGCGAGAGATCCTGGCCTTGCGGGCGCGCTATCCCACTTGGGGCGAAGACAAGCTCAAAGCGCGACTCGAGCGCACCAACCCTGACATCAATTGGCCGGCGCACTCCACCATCGGGGCGCTGCTGAAACGCCACGGACTCACCCACCCCGGTAAGCGCCGGCGCCACGCCACGCCTTCCAGTAAGCTCACCAGCGCCAAGGCGCCCAACCAAGTTTGGGCGATCGATTTCAAGGGTTGGTTCGAAACCGGCGACGGCAAACGCTGCGATCCGCTGACGATTTCCGATACGGCGAGCCGTTATCTGTTGCGTTGTCAAAGGGTCGCGCGCAGCAACACGGCGCACGTGCGGCCGCTGATGGAAGCGACTTTCCGGGAGTACGGCCTGCCCACGAGGATCCTTTCCGATAACGGTCCGCCGTTCGCCTCGACGGGCTTGGCGGGGCTTTCGCGGCTCAGCGTGTGGTGGATCCGGCTCGGGATTCAACTGCAGCGAATCGACCCCGGACACCCTGAGCAAAACGGGCGTCATGAGCGCATGCATCGGACGCTCAAGGCCGAGACGGCGACGCCGCCGGAGCGCAACTTGCGAGCGCAACAGCGGGCGTTCGATCGTTTTCGGCAGATCTACAACCAGGAGCGTCCGCACGAGTCGCTAGCGATGGCAACGCCGGCGAGCGTGTATCAGCCGTCGTGGAGGCCGTATCCGGAGCGCTTGCCGGAGCTGGAGTATCCGGATCGGATGCTGCCGCGGCGAGTGCAGAGCAAGGGCGACATTGGGTTGCTGGGGCGTCAGTTGTTTCTCAGCGAGACCTTGGCGGGCGAGACGGTGGGCCTGGAAGAGCATGAGCACGGCTGGGCGGTCTGGTTTGGGCCGCTGGAGCTGGACTGGCTCGAGCGTAGCCTATTCGAGGGCCCGCGGCCGGGCAGGGGGGAGCACCGACTGCGGCGGAAACGCTCGGGGGGCGCCTCCTCCGCTCGCCCTACGGGCTCGCTCCCCCGGCGCCCCCCGAGCGTTTCCGGGAAGGATTTCGTGCAAAGAACCTTCTCTTGGTTCAACCCTTAAACTGTTACCTATGTGGTTGGGGAAAAGTGTTACCTAGGTGCTGGGCTGTTCACGACCCGCTAGGCGCCCTTCTTCCGAATGGGGTCTGGGTCGCGCACCGGCTGCTTTTGTCTTCGTGAAGGACTCAAGTCCGGGAGTTGGGCGGACGCCCCTCGGACGCCGCGCCTGCATCTCGACGATGTGCCGCGCGAATCCGCGAAACGCGAAGAGGTAAAGATCAAGACCGTCCCGACCCCCAGCCGCCCGCCGGTCCAGCCGCCGGCGCCTCCAGCGGCGGATCCCAACATCGTCGATGTTGAGCCAATCGACGCCAATGAGCTCCCACAGCCGACCTTTCACGTCGATGCTCAAGAGGCTCAGCTTGAAAGCGAGCTGATTCCCGACGACCTCAAAGGGCTCGAGGAAACTCTAGGCGACACCCCAACCCCGCCAGTCGAACCCGAACCCGACCACGAGCCAGAGCCGGAGTTTGCGTTCCAAGAGATGCAAGCGGACGAAGGCGCGGCGCAGATGGCGCGGCAGTTCTACGCGCGGCGAACGCCCAAGAAATAATCCAGCGCACAAGACCGGCATCCGGATCCAACGCCGCGATGCGCAGGGAGGACAGATCACATTCCGCTGGGAGGTTTCCTACAACGATCACTTCGGAGCCCCCCGCAAACTTATTTGCTGTCGACGATCTTGCGGAGGACGGCGGCGTTGACCTCGATGCCGGCCTCGGAGGCGTAGGCAGCCAGGAGCTGCGCCTCGCGCACAGCCTGGTCGACATCCACCGAGAGAAACTCGGGCTTGTCAGCGCCATTGGGCGGCGATTGTGAGGATGCCGCATCCGAGCCTCTTGAAAACGTTGGAGAGGCGCTCAAGAAAAGCCATGGTTGCTCCAGATTATACGCGGATACTGCTATGTGCTCCTTGAAGCCGCGTCCCCCCGGCATCTACTCGGCGGCCGTGAGGCTGCGGTCGAGGTCGGAGGTTGGCGGCGGGTTCGTGGCCTTTCTGGTAGGGGCGTAGCACGCTACGCCCCTACCAGAAAGCGCCGCGTTTTCGAGGCTGTCCAGGGCCGGGCGGGGTTGTGTTTGTGGGGGATTGAAAAGGGGAGAAGCGCTTGCTGACGCGCGCGGCACGGCAGGGTATCGGTCACTCGTCCGCCTGTTGCTATTCAGGATCAGCCTATGGGATGCTCCCCTTCGATTGCGGCGGCTGACACTTCTTGCCCGGGTCCGGGTGCTTGCGTTCGTTCACCTTCACCGCCAAGGCAACAGAGATGCGCGGGCCGGCGCCGTCGGGATCGGTTTTGTTGAGCTTGGCAAGCAATTGATCTCCGCAATCCACTTCGGCCCTCTCCGAGGAGGGTTTTTTGCAAGCTTCAGTTGTCTCCCGGCCTCCTTCCAGGCGAGTGGTTTTTCCGTGAGAGAGCAACTGCCCAGCATATGCGCCGCTCTTTCCCTGTAGCGGTCATGGATCTTCTTTTTACGGAACTCGATAAAGGCTTCTTTGCCTCCCGCGTCCTGCTCGAAACGCGCTTTCACCTCGTCCGGCTTGTCCTGGACGAGATCTCTCAATTCTTCCCAGTCCTTCTCGGCTAATTCGCGGATGCGCTCGACCTCGGAGGCATGGAGATAGCCGCGCAGCAGCCTTCCGATTTTCTGTACAACAGCAACTCCCTCCTTATCCATCGGCGGCAGCACTATGCTGGAACAGGATTTGCAAACGACCCAGTCCATAGCTAGCCTCTCGTACATCTGGGGGCAGGACTCGTTGGGTCCGCCCGCCCTCAGGGTTCGCTCCATCAATTCACTTGCGCCGCCGCCTTGCGGGGCCGCCGCGCTCATAGACTTTTCTTCCCATTTGTCGATCGTGGCCCTCATTTTGAGAACCTGTTTGACGTCGAAGTTGCAGCGGAACTCGGACGGAGTCGCACCCCCAGGGTGCATGTAGTTCCCAAAGGGTCCCCGGTCATCGAGGTCGAGGAAGTGGCCGATCTCGTGAGTCAGCGTTTCCTTAACCTCACCTCTCGGGATCAGTATGAACCCGCGCTTTTCGAGCGCGTTGTGACCCGGTTTGGGAGGCTCTATCGGCCGACAATACTTCGCCGATCCGGAGACCGATTTATGGTAGTAGACGTTCAGGGCCGAATCCGAACTATCCATTAAACCGGGATACTTTTTCACCGCGGTGATGATTTGTTTGCAGTCCACGTCCTTCTGCTGCCGCAGCTCGTCATAGAAAGCTGATACGTCGCGCGTTGCCAACGACAACTTGACACCGGTCTTCGCTTCCCGAAAAGCCCGCTGTGCGTAGACCGCGTCGGTAAGCGCGTCGAAGGCTACGACGTTCCCGTCGTACTTGGGCGCTCCCAGGCAGGCGCTGCTATCCCTAAGAAGGCAATCGAGGATCCAAATTCGGAGGTTGATAGGGAATCTGGGCTCCACGCGAGCGCGGATCACGCCGGATTTTTCCGGTTTGAAAGTAGCGACTGCGAGATATTCCGAGAACAAAGTGAACTGAGTCGGGCAATCTGAGGGCAGTGCGTTGTATTCCAGCTCAAGAGGCTCAATCTCGGCAATTTCCCCCGACGGAAGTTCCCCCGACGGTATCTTTAGCGAAAACTTATCCATCCGCGGTATGCATGCCCCATTCGATTCCTCCGTACTTCCCCAGAACAGCAGGTAGCTGTCCGAAACCACATCGAAGGGTTCGATCTTGCCGGATAGTTCGAACACGATCTTGTCTGAGGCGCCGGCCGGGCGGACCAGCAGCCCGAAGCCTAGGCCCAGCAGCAGCGCACCAAGTTTCACGGTTACAGGTTTCACGTTTCCAGCTCCTTGGAGTTGATGCCGAGAGAGTCCCGGTCAACGCCGGTCTTACACTTGTCGGGATGCGCGAGTCTGTTGAGAGACTGTTTGACTTCCAAGTCAGTGAGTATTTCGGCGGGAGGCGGTCCCAGCGGCGATCGCCCTGCGCCGGTTTGCGCCACTTCAAGTAGCGCTCGGCCATTTCCTTTTCGAAGCTCGAGGAATCGGGTCTTGCCCTGTTCTTCGGAGGTGTCGGCGCGGCCGGAGAGCAAGATCCGGGGAGGCCATTCGCCGCCGGGGATGCGCGGCGTATCAGCCACGACAACGGAGAGGGCGGCCCCCGCCGGGAGACTTGCTTTCATAGGGTTAGCACTCCATGTGCACATCGTTGTCATTCCCGTCGGAGCGCCGCTTCAGGCCGACGAACGTCAATTTCGCAACCACGGTGAAATTGGTGTCGGGCTTATTCGGGTCCGCCGGGGGAATCAAGTGAGGGAAGTTCGTGCTCCCTTGGTCGCGCTTAGTGTTGAGGTTTTTCCCCTTTTGCAAGGTCAGGGTGAGCGTCTCCTTACCTTGTTTGAAGGGATCTAGGACCTGGACGCCCTGAGGCGCATCGGAAAAATACTGAGCACCGTTGAGTTTGTCGAGACTGAACTTGACGTTCTTGGCGAGTCCGGGTCCTTGCTTCCACAGCGCCTTATCCGCGGTGATCGTGATTGTAGGTCCGTCCGTGCTGTGCAGGAACGCCATCGGATGGGGCGTTACGGTCACATTTTTCCCGTCGTAGCCGATTTTCATTGTGTTGCCGGTGTTGACCATGGGGACTCCTTTGATGTCTTGTAGCTTTGGTGGGGCTCGAGGCGCCCACAGGTACCGTACCTCCGCCCACAGCAAACGTCAAGTAATCTCGACGCTAGCTTACTGTTACAGACTGCCACCCGAGCGGCCCAAACGTTCGATGGCGCGAGATCGGGTTTGAGGCGCCCGCGGGACGCAGCGATCATAGCGCCCAGGGATGAATCCCTGGGCTCTGGAGTTTCTACATATTTTACCCGTCAGCGGCGGCGCCGAAGGCCTGCCAGGAGGGTTTGAGCCCCAGCGGAGCCAGCAAATCGGGGTTTTCGACCATTTCTTTCCGCAACAGCGCCACCAGATCCAGACAAGAAGGCCTCTTTGCCTTTTTCCTCCATTTCGGCAGCGGCGCATAGGCCTCTCCGCGCCCCGGACCATACGCCAGCAACGACGCCAGCAGCAAAGCGCTGTACGCCGCCACCGCCAATACCGGTTGCTTCGGGACCGCCGTCTCGCTCCATAACTGCGCCTGTCCCACGCCCAACGTGTCTTTCTCTTCGCGGTGGTTCACCTCGATCTGCCAACGGTCGAAATAGATCTGCAACAGCTCGCGCGCCTGGCTGGCGAGGTCCGTCGTGAGTAGATACGCCGGCTGGCGGTAGTACATCTTGCTCGAAAGGCGCTTGCTATAGGGGGTCGGCGCGACCACCAACAAACGCAACGGCGTGCGCCGCGCCCCGCCCTGCCAGTACACCTCGTTGACCTCTTTATAACGGATCTTGCGGCGCTTGCCGCCGTAGAATAGCTTGGTCGTTTTCCAGACGATCGTCTCGTCGCGGCGCACCTGTTCGGGGCGGAACTTTTCGACCCCATAGAAGCGTCGCGAGCCGGTCGGCGCGGCTTTGCACAGCACAGCGTCCAGGCGCGTGCGAGCGATGAGCTCGGTGCGATCGCGCGGCGCCAGGAAAACGGTGCGGTTGCTGAAACTGCCGTCAAGCGACAACACCATCTTCTTGGCGATCCCGCCGGCGGCATCCAGCGCAGCCCGCAGCGGCGCCATCATGTCGACTAAACGTTGCGAGATGCGACAGCGCTTGCGCGCTTGTTCGTACTGCTCTCGCTCGGCGTCGCCGGCGCGTTTGCCGGGACGCTTGGGAACCGGCGCACATTCAAAACGCACCGGCAAGGCCCGCGCGCCGGTCTTGCCGCCGCGATCGAAGGGAACCAACAACGACGCTTGCAAGTAGCGCAACCCCAGCATCAAGTTCGCGTGAAACGGCGGCGAGCGCGGATCGTGTTGATAAAACGCCTGCTTGATCCTACGCCCCGTCTTGCGCAAGCGCGTGTCGTCGATCGCCACGCCCACCAACCGTGAGCGGCAAAACCCCAAGGCGCGCTTCCACACCGGCGCGAACAACTCTTGCGGACGCCACTTGCAGCGCTCGTGCAAAAAATAGTCCGCGCTCCAGCTGTTTTGCTCGCCGCCGTTGGTCCAAATAATGCGCGAAAGCGTGCGGCGGCCCAGGCAAACCAGGCCTCCCAGGCCTTGGCGCACCGCGCGTCGATGCGTGCGTTGCTGGGGAAAGGCGCGCCTCCAATCAGCGCTGATCGACAGGAACTGAGGAAGCAGCATGGGAACCTCCAGGGGACAGCTAATCCGGGCCGCGTAGCTAATCCGGGCTACGCAGCGCGAAAGTGTTCTTCGCGGTGCGCACAAAACGGTCGCCGCGAGCGATCTTCTTCGACAGCGCCGAGACGAGGCTTTCGCGGTCAACCGCACGGGAAAACCTGGCCTGAATGCCCTCGATCAACTCCGCGATATGCAGCGGACGCTCGGCTCCGGCGAGTATGTCATGGGCCATATCGACCTGAGACATACCTTGAGGCGAAGGGCGCTTGGGCCGGGGAGGGGGTTTCGATCGCAGCCGACGAACGGCGCGCAGCTGAGCATCGAGGGCTGATTCTAGGGTTTCCAGAAGAGTATCGCGGAGATCGTCGGGCATAGGCAGCGGCGCCGAGCGGGGCCAAGAACAGAATAGCTCAATCCTGTCGGTATGTCAATCGCTATCTACCGACCTGCCTAAGCCATGGCCCTCCCCGTCCACAAATGTAGAAACTCCAGCGCCCAGGGATGAATCCCTGGGCTATGATATTGCCGAACCGAGGAACGCACTGAGGGTTCACCACGCGGAGCACCCGGCTTGCGGCCGTGTTTCGAATCTGGACTCTTTTCTGGAAAGGTACGCCAGCCTATATTACGCCGTGAGCCGAGGTGATCGTTAGATGCCAGCGAAGTCTGCGACCTCAAACCGACGAGACTGCGCCGAAGCGAACAAGGCATGAGCCCCGAACGCGAGTGAGGGGTGCGGCTCTTGACGACTTCTCCAGCGTTAGCAGCCCGTGGCAAAACACCCCGTTTCAGGCCGCGAGAAGCATCGGCGTGGCCAGCGGCGCGCCGGCTGAATCTCGCACCTTCGCCGGGAATCTCCTGAAAACCGCCCCCAGGGCCCCGCACAACCGCCCCAAGGCCGCCCAAGACGCCAATACAAGCCCCAAAACCGACACTTTTGTCCTTTTCCTCGCGTCCGCCAGCCCGCGCGGCGTCCCCGCGCCCAGTTTGCCCCTCATCGCGATCGATAAATTGAACGCGCCCACGTGAATCAGCAGCCTCTTTAAAACATTTTCTCGGCCTTTCAAGTGCAATCGCCGCATCCCGCCCGTCTCGTAACAGTGCGCGAAACTGCGCTCAACCTTCTCCGCTCGCAACTTCATCAGACGCTTGCCGCGCTTGCCTTTGATCCGCCGCCGATTGGAGTACACCGCGTCGCGTTGCCGCGTTCGGCCGCCCCATTTGCGTCGCCCTCGCTGCGGCTCGCTCACGTAACTGCGTATGTCCAGCTCGGCAAAATCCGTCAGCACTCGGTTCGAATGATAGCCCTTGTCCGCGACCACTTCGCTCAGCTCGTCGACCGCGCCAGCGGCTTCTTCCGCCGCCGCTTCCAACTGCTCGGCCGCCTCGACCAGCGTTTCTTCAATCGTCGTGGTATCGCCTTCGTCGGCCGCTTGCAGCGTGACCGCCACCACCGCGCCCGTCCCCAAATCCACCGCGTGCTCGGCCTTGTGCGCCAAGTGCGTACGGCCGTCTTTCATCTTCGTGACCTTGGCGTCGGGATCGTAGGGATGCTTCCAATCCTTGTTGCAGGCCTTCTTCTTACGTTTCTTGTCGATCTTGGCCAACTGCTCGCGCGTCGGCGTCTCGATTCCCGATTCCAGAGCTAGACGTCTTAAATACTCTTCGTAGCCCTCGCCGGAGTCGCAACGCACCAGCGAGCGCATCGCCGCGTTGGCTTCCAGCGTCGTCGCGTCGACCCCGATCGTTCCGCCGGACAACAGGCCTTCGCGGGCCAGCAGCTGCAGCGCCCAGGTGAACACCGCGCGATGCGTTTCGAGGTCGATCAGCCGCCGCGTGCGCGAGATCGTCGAATGATCCGGCGCTTGTTCATCGAGTTCGATCGCCAGGAATCGCCGCAGCGAAAGTGAGTCGCCAAGGCGCCAAGCGACGCCGCGCTCCGAGTCGATGCCTTCGAAATACCCGATCAGCAAACTGCGGAAATAGATGCCCGGCGTGAGCGACGGCCGTCCCAAGCTCGGCGCGTAGAACTGCTCGCACTGGCCTTCGACGAAGGCGTCGAACTCGTGCTCGTCAAATAACTCGCTGAGCCGCAGATAAAACGGATGCCCAGCGCTCTTGGGCAACTCCGAGGTGGCGACCCATAGGTCTTTCTGCCGCTCGCGTCGCTTACGCCGTCCCATTGCCATAAAACAAGTTTATCACCTCTTGTTTCACAGTGCGACTTCCACCACGGGCTGTTAGACCCCTCTCATGAACTATCGTGCGTGGCGCTCCCGCCCAAACTTGACTCGTTTGTTCAGATGATGGCAGCCTCAGGACCCCAACCTGACGGTTGGGCACGTACTTGCCTCGGCGTCCAGCTTTGGTGCTATACCGCCCCCAGCGGAGCCGGCGTCGTAAGCGACAGCAAGACGGTGTAGGCGTTACTGCGCGGCCGGTTCGGTTTGGAAACCGTATTGGGGGTCGTTGAGCAGTTTCGCTAGACGCGAGTCGGACGCCATGGTCTGGATGCGGTAGCCGCGATCAACGGCATGCTTGGCCAACGAGAGAGCGCTCTCGCGCCGCCAAGCTGCAGGCTTGTTTCGGCTAGCTTCATCAACACACTCGGATCGGTCGGTTCATAGCTCAGCGCTTCGTCCATTGCATCGCTCGCACGCTGAGACTCTTCGATCGAAGCGAGATAGTGAGCAAGCTTTGACAGGAGATCCGCGCTGTTGGGGTTCACCTCGAGCGCCGCCTCGACCAGCTCGATCGCTCGCTGGTAGGCCTGGAGCGCGCCAGGCTCGTCTCCGATCCGCCTGCGTGCGGCTGCTAGGTTTTCCCACAGGAGAGAGTCCCTGGGCTGGATCGTAACCGCGCGTTCCCATTGCGCGGCCGCTTCCAGGGGCCTGCCTGTCCTGAGCGAAAGCATGGCCAGGTTGGAAAGCGCGGTGGGCCGGGGTTCTATCTCGATCGAGCGCTCCCAGTATTTCTCCGCGTTTTCGTTGTCTCCCAAGCGGTAATGTAAAGTGCCCAAGTTGGTGTAGCCGAGAGCGTTGTCCGGCGTGAGCCTAACGACTTCCTCAAACTGCTCGATCGACTTACGATACTCGCCGTGGCGGTAATAAAACATGCCGAGCTGTTTGTATGAATTCCAGTCGGCCGGGCGCAAGCGAATCGCCGTTTGGTAGGTGGACTCCGCCAATTCGGGGTCTCCCAGCGAAGAGTAGGCGCCGGCTAGACCCGAAAAGGCTTCGGCGCTGCGCGGGTCGAGCGCCAAAGCGCGCTTGAAATCTTCAACCGCCGCTTGATATTCGCCGACGCCTTGGTGGACTCTACCTAGCGCCGCGTGGACTAAGGGGACTTGGTTGTTGAGCTCGACCGCCCGCTCGCTGTTGGCCTTGGCCAGATCGACCCACCGCGGGTCTTTGGTTCGCATGTATTTGTACCAGTAGGCTTCCCCCAGGCTGGCGTAGGCCAGGGCGTAGGAGTCGTCCATCTCGATGGCGCGCTGGAAAAGGGTGATGGCGCTTTCGACTTGATCGAGCTGGTCGTTGCGCTGCAGGTAGCCGCGGCCTTGCAAAAAATACTCATGGGCTCCGGGTGCGGCGGGGCTGATCTCGGCGTACTCCTGGACGTGCTCGGGGGAAACGCTCAGGTTGAGCAAGGTCGCCAGCTTGGCGACGGCGCCGTCTTGCAAGTTGAGCGAGTTTGAGCGGCGCTCTTCAATGACCGTTGTGTCTAGCAGGTGCATCTCGCGTGTGTCGACCAAGGTCAATACGAGGCGGACACGGTCGCCTTGGCTTTGCAGACTGCCTTCCACGGCGTAGTTCGCGCCGAACATCGCCAGCGCTTCCGCCGGGGAGGCGACCTCACGCCTGCGCACTTCCGCCGGCGAAACGACGAGCAGCTGCTGATCCGAGCGCTCGAACTGAGACAAGCGCATGGTGACGGCTTCCATCAGTCCGTCCGCGAACACTTGCAGCTCGGGATCGCCCCCGACGGCTGTGATTGGAAGCACGGCCACGTGCGGCGCGCCGGCGGGAGGGAAGATCGTTTGGCGAAGCGGTGACCGCCACAGCGCGAACAGCGGAACCAGCAGGACCACGAGCCCGGCTACATAGAGGCGAGAGCGTTGAGCGCGCCGGCTCTTGGTCGAAAACCGTGAGCGCGAGATCGACGAGCGCCGGCGAGTCGACCCTCGCCAGAAGGCCCAGCCGCTGCGACGCAAGGCGGGTTTTGCTAGCGACGAGGTCTCCGAACCAGCCGCCGCGAGCAACGCCTGCAGGTCGACGATCACGTCATCTACGTGCTGGTAGCGCTCCGCCGGATCCTTGGCGAGCGCCTTCTCGATCAGGTAATCGATCTCGACGGGAAGGCCCGTCCGGATAGAGGTCAGCGGGTCAGGCTCTGCATTGACGATCGCGTAAGCAACCGCTGCATCGACGTCGCCCTTGAACGGCAAACGCCCGCTGAGCATTTCGTAGAGCAAGACGCCTAGCGCCCAGACGTCGACGCGCGAGTCGGTTTCTTTCCCAAACGCTTGCTCCGGAGACATGTAGGCCGGGGTGCCGAGCCGTGTTCCGCTCTTGGTAAGGCGGGTGCGGTCAGCGAGCTGAGCCACGCCGAAGTCCATGATCTTGACCTGGCCGTCGAGCGCCACGATGACGTTGGAGCTCTTGATATCGCGATGGACGACCCCTTTCTCGTGCGCGGCTTTGAGGCCCTCGGCGGTTTGGAGTGCGAAGCGCAAAGCGTCCCCGAGCTGGAATGGCCCGCGCTCGACTCTCTGGCGGATAGTTTCGCCGTCAACGAATTCCATGACGATGAAGGGGCCGGCCGGGCCTTCATCGACTTCGTAGACGACGCAAATGTTGGAATGCGAAAGTCCAGCCGCGGCTTCGGCTTCGCGGATGAGGCGCGCCTTGCGCCCCTCGTCGTCAGCGGCGAGCAGGAACTTCAGCGCGACTGTTCGAGAGAGTTTTGTGTCTTCCGCTCGGAAGACAATGCCGTTGCCGCCTTCGCCGAGTTTTTCGATCAGGCGGTAGCGCGAAATAACCGCGCACGGGAAGAGAGCGGCGTTGCTGGGCGCGTTCATATGAAGGCCGCCGCGGCTCCGCCTAAGCAGTCTTACGCGTAAACCGGTCGAATACTATTCAAGCACAGTGTCCTAGTCTTATTGCTGTTCCGCAGGCCCCTCGGGGGGGGACAAGTGGGCTCGAAGCTGCCGCACGAGGGACCGTTATCCACGAAGGTCCGGAGAGACAGACCACTTAGCATGGCGGTTACTCCCTGATTGCCCGTCAGACGTTTCCAAGGCTAATGGCCGATCGCCGCCGCTGGTTCTTGGCTCAGTAGAAGTAGATGGCGAAAACAAACGTTGGCTTGAGTGACCGTCTGAGAGCCTCCGAAATGCCCTGCCAGGGCGCTCTAGGGCCCTGTTTAAGGGGCTTCGAGTGGTTTCAAGCGGTCGTTGGGTCAGCGGGAAAATAATTTGCAATATCTATCCGGCGGGCGGCAAAAACCCTACGTTCGTACCACTATGGCCAACTCCGCACCGGGAAACGTCGTTCCGGCGCTGAGCAGGTCGACGGTCGGCTCGACGCCAGCCGCGATGGGTCCCAGGTCCCCGCCGAGGACGGCCTGGGACGAGACCGTCCGCCCATCGAGGATCGTGACCGTCGAGCGCCAGAGGTAGGACTAGTGCGACGGACCCAGCTTCCCCGCAACGGCCAGTAGGTCCTTGACCAGCGTCATAGTATTGAGCACGTCTCGCCGACCGAGGCTGGCTGTTCAGATTGTGGCATCACGGACTTCTGTGAGCCACCCTATTCCCAGCGCATCCGATTACACTGTTCGTAACGACTTGGGTTAGTCGGACCGTCAAGGCAGGTCGAGAACGCCGGTTTCATGGAAATCGACCCCCCTTTGTTTCACGTTTCCCCTTTGGATATCCCCCCGTAGACACGACGACCCCGCCAACGTTGTAGCCATCACTCACGTTCGGGGCTCGTGTGGCCCCCGCCGCTCCAAGCTTGCAGGCGGCTGTTATTCTAGGGGCAGAGATGGAATTCGTGACCGATACCGCCGGGGCTGCCAGAGGGATTGAGGGTTCTAGTACTCACACGACGACCTAGCTCTGTTTTAGTACCAAATTCAAAACGAACCCAATTCTCGAAATGCGGAGGTCGACCTCAGGCGAAAGTCCCGGTTGACTTCGACGGGTCCCCCTGCTTTGATAAGCGGTCGTGTTTAAGCTCAGCATTTCCCTCTTAGCCGTCCTGCTGCCCCTCCAGCTTGCGGCCCAGAACCGTGAGGCGATCGCGCTGGCGGTTGTCGAGAAGAAAGCCAGTCAGGTGGGCTTTTATTCGTCAGCCGGTGAGCGGATCGCCGGCGTCGCAGTGGGCGAAACGCCGCACGAGATGGTCCTCGACGCCGATGGCCGCCACCTCTACGTCAGCGACAACGGCGTGCTTTGGATGGACTATGACGGCCCAGGCGGCAACACCATTTCGATCGTCGATATCAAGGAGCAGAAAAAGGCCGGCGTCATCTCCACCGGCGAATACCACCGCCCGCACGGCCTCGCGCTTGACCCCACTGGGCGGCGGATGCTCTCGACGTCTGAGAACCCGGATTCGCTGGTTCTGATCGACCTCGACGCCCGCAAGGTGATCCGGCCGATCGACAATGGCGGCAAAGCGCCCCACATGGTGATGTTCAGCAAAGACGGCAAGTGGGCCTTTGCCTCCAACACCAACAGCGACACGATCGGCGCCGTCGAGCTGGAGACAGGGAAGATCGAGCTGATCAAGGGTTGCGAGCGCCCCCAGGGCGGCGTCCTGAGTGCGGATGGTTCTCGATACTACGTCACCTGCGCGGATAGTGGGACCATCATGGTCATCGATACCGCGTCGAGAAAGTCTGTCGGCAATATCAAGACGGGAAAGGGCGTCAACCGGGTCGCCTTCACACCGGACGAGTCGGAGCTTGTGTACTCGATCGGCGACGAAGGCACGCACGTCGGCATCGCCGATGTCGCCGGCCTGAAGGAAGTTGCACGGATCGAGCTCGGCGGCCACCCCTTGTCGTGCTCGGTCTCAAAGGACGGCAAATACGCCTTCGCCGGGGTCCAAGACAACGATGAGATCTACGTTGTCTCCATCGAGCGCCGTGAAGTCTCGATGATCATCAAGACCCCGGAAGGCGCCGGGCCCGACCCGGTCATGGAAATCGGCAGGTTCGCCGGCCCACCCCTCTAGCCCGCTTGGAGCCGCGCGTGTAAGCAAGCGGTTGCCCGCATTGGCTACAACCGCTCCCTCAGTACCTCTGTAAACGATTTCTGCACAAATCCGGCCGCGAATTCCGAGCACCCTGCGTGAGCGGGGTGTCTTCCCACAACCCGGGCGACGGCCGCAACCGTAAGAGGGAGACACCCCGCTGACGCAGGGTGCTCGGAATTCGCGGCTCCGGGTCGTTCGGGTCAGGGCTGTGGGAAATTGGGTACACTCCGAGCGTCATGCTTCGATTCTGCCTGCTTGCCCTCGCCCTGCTCGCCGCCTGCGCCGGCCCGCCGCCGGAATCTCGACCACCCAACATCATCCTGATCTTGACCGACGACCAGGGCTACGGCGACGCCGGCTTCCACGGCAACGACCAGATTCGCACGCCCAATCTCGATCAACTCGCCGCTGAGAGCGTGGAGCTTACGCGCTTCTACGTCGAGCCCGTCTGCGCCCCCACGCGGGCGAGCCTGATGACGGGCCGCTACTACTACCGGAGCGGGGTTGTCCACACCTCCCGCGGCGGCGCGAAGATGCACGGCGAAGAGATTACTGTCGCCGAGATGCTACGAGAGGCTGGCTACAAAACCGGCCACTTCGGCAAATGGCACATGGGCGACGCTTACCCGATGCGCCCGATCGACCAGGGCTTCGATGAATCGATTTGGCATAAATCAGGGGGTATCGGACAGACGCCGGATATCCCCAACGACTACTTCGACCCGCATCTGTGGAACGGCGGCGAAAGCTTCCAAGGGAAGGGCTACTGCACTGACATTTTCTTCGACGCCGCCATCGATTTCGTCAACCGGCATAAGGACGAGCCGTTCTTTATCTATCTGCCGACCAACGCCCCGCATACTCCGCTGACGGTCGACGACAAATACAGCCAACCCTACATCGACGCCGGTCTCGACGAGACGACCGCGAAGGTCTACGGCATGGTCGAAAACATTGACGACAACCTCGTGAAGCTCCTGGCGGCGTTGGATGAAAGCGGCGTCCGCGACGACACCGTGCTGGTCTTCATCACCGACAACGGACCGCAGCAGGAGCGCTACACCGCCGGTCTGCGAGGGCGTAAGGGGATGGCCTACGAGGGCGGCATTCGCGCGATCAGCCTCTGGAATTGGCCCGGGCGGTTCGCCGCCGGCATGAAGAGCGGCGAACTGTCGGCGCATATCGACTTTGCCCCGACTGCTCTGGAGCTCGCCGGCCGGCATATTCCAAACCAAACGGGCAGCGGCGACCGATTCGACGGCATCAGCCTGGCGCCGCTGCTGCTCGGCTCAGCCGGAGCGCTGCCCGAGCGCCACGTCGTTTTGCAATGCCACCGCAGCCTTGAGCCGAAGGCCTATCAAAACAGCGCCCTGCAGACCTCGCGCTATAAGCTCGTCAGCGCCGCGACGACATTCTCCGACGAGCAATGGGCCCACTCCGACGACCCGCCGGTCGAGCTCTACGATCTGCAATCGGACCACGGGGAGGAGCGGGACCTCGCCGCGGAACTTCCCGAGGTGGTCGCCGACCTCCGCGGCCGCTACGACGATTGGTACGAGGACGTACGCTCGACACGAAACTTCGAACCCGGCATCATCCATCTCGGCTCAGAACACGAGGATGCGACGGTGCTGAGCCGCTACCAAGACTCGACCTACGTCGATGGACGCCCCACGACCTGGAGCGTTGAGATCGAGACCGCGGGGCGCTATGAGTTTCGTGTTCGCCGCGACACCGATCAAAGCGCCGGCGTGATGTACGTGGAGCTCAACGGTGAACGGCAAAGTCAGCCCTTCGAGGCGGGTGAGGCTAGAGCGGAGTTTGATCTGCCCGCGGGGCCGGGGCGGCTCGACG
Organism: Bryobacterales bacterium; assembly: GCA_965247515.1. Classification (GTDB taxonomy): domain Bacteria; phylum Acidobacteriota; class Terriglobia; order Bryobacterales; family UBA6623. The sequence goes on from OZ252029.1 coordinate 7,786,699, forward strand.
TTTGGACCCAAGCCGCGGGGCAAGACAGGCAGATCACAGTCGACAATTCTGCGGAAGGCAACGTGACTGCGACGGCCCTGCCGTGAGCCACGTCGGGCGATATAATGCGGGTCGATGGCGGTTCGACTCGCGCTGCTGCTGATCGCAATGGTCCCTCTTTGGGGTCAGCTCAAGGAACGTCCCCAGTCCGCCTTGCCGGTGACCGAAGGTCTTGTCGATGAAGACGAGGATCTGCTGCCTGAAACCGAGTACGTCTTCAACCCGATTCAGGCGCAAAAAGACCTCAGGGTCGGAAGATTCTACTCCAAGCGCGGCAGCCACCGGGCGGCGGCGGCGCGCTTTCTCGAAGCCACCAAGTGGGACCCGACGCTGGTGGAGGCCTACTACCGCCTGGGTCTTTCGCGGCAAGAGCTCAAGCAGCCCGCCGAAGCGCTTGAAGCCTACCGAACCTTGGTGAAGCTCGACCCCAAGAACAAGTGGGCGCGCGCGGTGGGGAGTGAGATCGCCAAGCTCGAGCGCTCGGTCGAATCGCTTCCGGCGGCGGCGGCGGATCAGTAAACCCGAGCGGTAGTCGATGTCGCCTGACTGGTTCGAACGCCGCCCGCTCGTCATTCTTCTGTCGCTGACCGCGCTGTTCTATTGGCAGCTGATCTTCAGCGACGCTTTCACGTACCTTGATTCGCCTGACCTGGTGAGCCAAGTCCTGCCTTGGTATAACACTCAGGCGATCGCATGGAATGAGGGGACCTTCCCCACTTGGGATCCCTTCGTCTACGGCGGCCAGCCGCTACTCGGGCAAATGCAGCCGGGGGCGGCGTTTTGGCTGAACTGGCCGATCTTTTGGGCGCCCATGGTCGATGGACATGTGAATGTCCGCTTGGTTGACCTGCACTACGGGCTGATGCACTTGCTGCTGGCGCTGTTCATGTTTGGACTGGCGCGGGAGCTGGGATGCAGCCGTTATGCCGCGCTGCTTGCCGGAGTCGCGTTCGCCTGCTCGGGATTCATCTCGTCGGTTGGTTGGCCGCAGATGCTGCACGGGGCGATTTGGCTGCCGCTGACTTTTTGGATGTTTCATCGCTTTGTAAGGCTGGGGGCCACGCCCGCCGGCTGGGCGAGCGCGGCGCTCTGCGGCTCATCGATTGGAATGTCGGTGCTGAGCGGCCACCATCAAGCGCCGTTCTTTTCGTTGCTGGCGTTCACTGCGTTGAGCCTGTACTTTGCGGGCGTCAACAGCGGCTCGGAGCGCAAGCGCGTTGGGCTTGGATTCGTGGCTGTGGGGGTCGTCGCGGTGTGTGTCGCCGGACTGCAGCTATTGCCCGCGGCCGAATACGGACTCGACGCCTACCGCTGGGCCGGCACTCCTGAGCCTCTGGCGCCTGAAGATACGGTCCCTTACTCTGTTCACGAAGAAAATCGCCTCTACGCCATCACGCTTCTTGGTCTCGTCATCCGCGCGGTCCACTTTGACGTGAATACGTTTGTCGGCTGGGTCGTCTTGGTCTTTGCTCTGTTCGCCGCGATGAAGAGGCTCGACGAGCGCTGGATCAAATTGTACGGCGGCCTTGGCGTAGGTGCGCTCTTCTACGGAATCGGCGGGTTATCGCCCCTGCACGATTGGATCTATCAGTTCGTCCCGATGGCCGACAAAGCGCGAAGCTCCTCGCACTCGGTCTTTGTCTTCCAGTTCGCGCTGATTGTGCTGGCGGCGTTTGGAATCGACGCTGTTCTGGAGCGCTTTCGTGACGAGGATTCGACCTGGCGGCGCGGGGTGCAGCGCGTCTTGATCGCCTATGCCGGATTGAGCTGGATACTGACTCTACTTCCACGCCAGCGGCGGGATCATGGAGGTCAAGCCGGGCGACCATATCGCGATGTCGTCGTTCTTCGCCCTGGGATTAGCGGCCTGGATCGAGGCCTTCCAAAGAGGCGCGCTCAAGCCTCACCCCGCTCGATTGGCCCTGGCGGCGCTGTTCTTTTTCGAACTGTATTCGGGGCGCTCGTATCTGATTCGTGACCGCTCCGACCGTCACAGCATGGAGTCATTCAAAGCGCTGGCTGAGTTGGACTCAGCCGCCCAGTACATGGTCGAACGACGCCGTCAGGAGTTAGCAGCCGCGCAACCGCCGTCCCGGTTCCTGCTGTACCGCGACGGTGGAGTGCTGAATATCGGAGCGTGGTATGGGGTTGAGCAAAGCGGAGGCTTCTTGGCGTCGTTGAGTCGTGACGTTCAAGGGATGTATTCCGAGGTTGGCTGGTGGGAAACGAAAGACCTGCTGGCGACCAAGTACGTGATTGCGAAGGAGCAACCAAGGGACTACCTACAGCGGATTCACGAGGCCGACAACGGATGGAACGTGTACCTCAACCCCAGGGCGGCGCCGCGAGTCTCGCTGCAGTTCAGCGCGGAGCACGTAACGGACTTGAGTGGCGGCGCCGCGGCGGCAGTGTCGTCGTGCGATTCGGACGGCGAAGTGTCGCTGGCGGAGTGGGCGACGGATCGTATTCGACTGGCCGCGAATAGCCCTTGTGAATCGTACTTAGTCATGGCGGATCCGATAATGCCCGGCTGGAAGGTCGTGGTTAACGGCCGCGAGACCCAGCTGCTGCGGTATCGACGCGCCTTGCGCGCGGTGCGGCTGCCGGAGGGAGAGGTCGATGTGGAATTCGCGTACCGTCCGGTGTCGGTCTGGGTTGGGGCGACGTTGACCGGCTTCGGAATGTTGATCAGTTTGGTGGCGTGCTGGGTGGTTAGGCGTCCTAGGCATGCCTCGCCCCTACGGACATCTAGCGCGCCTTGGCAGCTTTCAACGACCAGCGACAACGCTAGTGGGTCATCGCGTAGAGGACGTAGTTGATCCCCAAGCGATAGGCCATTGCCGTATACCGCTCCGGGTACTCCGGCCAGTCGGCGTGTTCCCAGGCGTCGCCGAGGTCCATGTTGAACCCCACCAGAACCATCAGCCGGCCCTCTTCGTCGTAGACGCCTTTCCACTCGGGGTTGACGCCGTAGTTTTCATAGGTTCGGCCGGTGTAGAGCATCTGGATCCCAGGGATCTGCTCGCCCGGCTCGAGGTCGTACAAGACGTGAAAGATCTCGTCGTCGGAGGTGACCTCAACCACCGGGCGCTCCGGAAAAATCAGCCGCATCCCGCGCATGAAATAGGCCCACTCGCGGTCGCCGTGAAAGTCGTCGAACATCATGAACCCGCCGCGCAGCAGGTATTCGCGGATGCGCTGGGCTTCGAGCTCGCTCAAGTTCCAATGACCGGGTTCGACCGCGTACAGCCAAGGGTAGGCGAAGAAGTCCTCGTCGCTAGGGCGGACGTAGCGTTCCCGCGAGCTCCCGTCAATGTTTGACAGTCGCTTTAGGCCCTGGAGGAAGTGCCGTTCGGCCGCCGGTGAATCGATCTGCCAAGGCCTCTCGGGCAGGGGCTGGTCCCCGTAGAGGTCGCTGTAGATCAGTCGCGCGAAGGAGAATTCGGCCGGCCCCGAGTCTTCATCGACCTCGGGAAGCCTGATTTGTGGCGGAAGCTTGACGCCACGATACCCGCGCTGCGCGGCCAAGAAGCCCGTTGCCAAAAGCAGTAGGGCGAAAGCCGCGAGCAGGGCCTTCAGCCTGGAAATGCCGCGCACTAGTTCGAGAATAGCATGCGATCAGCACGCGCCCGTGCGCGCGAGGCGCATTCCGAGCGCTCGGCCGCTAGCGATTATAGAACGGCGTGCAACCCCGCAGCCGCTGCCAGACCTGGTCGCACTCCGCCATCGTCTCGCCGCTTAAGTCATCGCTCTGAGCGGCCGCAACGTTGGCCTCGAGATGGGCCATCGATGAGGCGCCAAGAATGATCGAATCGACCGGTTCTTGCTGCATCAGCCAGCGCAACGCCAGCTCGACCATCGAACGGCCGGCGTTCTCGGCGGCGGCCTTGATCCCCTGTACGGCGCCGAAGTAGTCCTCATGCCAATAACGGTTCAAGTAGCGCTCGTTCTTGTCAAAGCGCGTACCCTCGATGGGTCCGGTTTGTAGGTTTTGTTTGCCGGTTAGCAGCCCTCCGGCGAGCGGATTGTAGACGACCAGACTCGCGCCAAACTTCTTTGCAAAAGGTATGTATTCCTGCTCGATCCCACGTGCCAAGACGTTATACATAGGTTGAGTCACCGTCACCGGATGCCAGCTGTTGTTGTCTGCCAGGAATTTCATTTCGCACAACTGCCAAGCCGAATAATTCGAAGCCGCCCCGTAGCGGATCTTACCTTCGCGCCGCAGGTCTTCGAGCGCCCCGAGGGTGTCTTCGATCGGCGTCGAATAGTCGGGCATATGCAGATAGTAAAGATCGACGTAGTCGGTGTTGAGCCGGCGTAGCGAGTCTTCCAAGGCCTTTCGCACAGTGGTCGGAGCGAGCCCTTCGTAGCCGTCATCGCCGCCCATCTTTCCGCGAGCCTTGGTGGCGAGCACGACATCCTTACGTCTGGCGCCGAGACAGCGCCCGGTGATCTCTTCCGAGACTCCCTGGTTGTAGACGTTCGCCGTGTCGAAGAAGTTGATGCCCGAATCGATGCAGAAGTCCGTCATCCGCTTGGCATCGGGCTCGCTGACCTGCGAGCCGTAGGTCATCGTGCCCATGCAAAGTCGAGAGACGGTTAGGTCGGTGTGAGTTAGGCGGCGGGTTTCCATGTTATTTGAAACAGTAGACTAGCAAAAACAAACAACCCCATGTTACAATCCCGCGTTAGGTAACACATCCAATGCGAGAAGCACTCCAGATCCTCATCCAAGAAAGGGACAGACTCAGTCGCGCCATTGAGATTCTGCAGGCCGAAAACGCGCCTGCCAGTCCGGCTCCGGCGTCGTCCGGGGCTAAGCCAAAGAAAGCTTCAAAGAAGCGGCGCAAACGCTCGAACATGAGCGCTGAGCAAAAGGCGGCCGTGTCGGCCCGTATGAAGAAGTATTGGGCGCAGCGCCGCAAGGAAAAGGGCAAGTAGGTCGGGCGAGGCGCGCCTCGCCCCTACTAGTTCTGTGACCGCCTGATACCTGGTCTTTCCGATCGAAGATGGGGCTGTCGAACAATAATCTAGCCCACGGCTTCAGCCGTGGGAATCTGAGAGGCGTCATCGCGGTCCCACCCCCCGGTTCCCCTTTCCGCATCGCCCGTCCGGGCGATGCGGAAAGGGGAACCGGGGGGCGTGGCCGTCGGTCTTGGCGGTTCGACTTCCCATGGCTGAAGCCATGGGCTAGATTATTCCCTCATCATTTGCAAGCGGATCAGACGGTCCAAGAACTAGTTGATGGATCTCGATACTTCGATCGCCTATCTCAAGGGCGTCGGCCCCCGGCGGGCGAAGGTTTTCGAAAACAAAGGCATTCGAACGGTCGAAGATCTTCTCTACTACCTCCCTTTTCGCTACGAAGACCGCACCAACGTAAAACCTGTATCGAATCTCGCGCCAGGCGAAACAGCCGCGGTCATCGGCAAGGTTGTCGCCACTCAGCAGTACGGTTCGCGCCTGAGCAAATGGCGGATCTTCGAGGTCCGGGTGCGCGACGAGTTTGGCGATGTCGTGGTTGGAAAGTGGTTTCGCGGCGCTTATCTCCAGACGATCTTTGAGCGGGGTCAAACGGTAGCGCTTTACGGAAAGATCGAGATCGACAACGAGCAGTATTCGATTCCTCCCTATGAACTTTCGATCCTCCATCCCGACTACGAGATTCTATCGAGAGATGACGAGAGCGAGTCGGCGCTGCACGTAGGGCGGATTGTTCCGGTCTACCGCGCGATCGGAAAAATCCAAAAACGGGCGATTCGCTCGATGGTCTGGCGCGCGCTCGAAACGGTCGAGCTCGATGAAGACCCGCTGCCGGAGCTCACACGAAAACGGTTGGGACTGCCGATGCGGAAGAAGGCGCTTTCCGACGCCCATTTCCCCCCGGCCGACACTGAACCCAAGACCCTGGAGTCGTATCGCACACCGGCCCAGTTTCGGCTGATTTTTGAAGAGTTCTTCTACCTTGAAGTCGGGCTGGCTCTCAAGCGGCGCCGCGCGCGAAGCGTCCAAGGAATCGCCTTCGAGGTCAACGACCGCGCACGCGACCAGATCCGCAAGATCCTGCCATTTCGACTGACGAACGCGCAGCGCAGGGTCGTCCGCGAAATCGCGTATGACATGGAGCGTGAGACGCCGATGAATCGGCTTCTGCAGGGCGATGTCGGCAGCGGCAAGACGATTGTGGCAGTGCAGGCGGCTATTATTGCGCTCGAGAATGGCTACCAGGTCGCTGTCATGGCGCCCACTGAAATCCTCGCGGCTCAACACCTGATCAGCTTCCGCAAGCTTTTGGAGCCGGTAGGGTACGTGGTTGTTGGTTTGACGGGTTCCCACGGCCAACGCGAAAAGACGAAACTCAAGCGGTTGATCAGCGAGGGCATCGCTCACCTCGCGGTTGGGACCCACGCGCTTATTTCCAAAGACGTTGAATACAAGAGCCTCGGCCTGATCGTTATCGATGAACAGCACCGCTTCGGCGTCGTGCAAAGGCTCGAGCTTCTTCGCAAGGGCGCCCACCCGGACGTCCTTGTGATGACTGCGACGCCCATTCCACGAACGCTGTCGCTCACTCTTTACGGGGACCTCGACGTTTCGATTATTGATGAGCTGCCCCCTGGCCGTAGCCCGATCATCACACGGCAACGGCCCTACGCTCGAGTCGACCGTGTGTACAGTTTCGTCGCGCAGCAGGTGAGCGAGGGCCGACAAGCCTACATAGTCTGCCCGCTTGTCGAGGAGTCCGAGCTCCGGGAAACCAAGGCTGCCGTCGAAACCCATGAACGGCTGTCAAAAGAAGTCTTCCCGGCTCTCAAGGTTGGCCTGCTGCACGGCCGTATGAAATCAGCCGAGAAAGAAGAAGTGATGGACGCCTTTAAGGATGGCGAGATTCAGATTCTAGTCGCGACGACGGTGGTGGAAGTCGGAGTCGACGTGCCCAACGCTTCGGTGATGGTTGTCGAGCACGCCGAGAGTTTTGGGTTGTCGCAGCTCCACCAACTCCGCGGCCGCGTTGGCCGAGGGAGCGCCCAAAGCTACTGCATCCTGCTAACTGAAGAGCCTTCGGCAAACGCGACCGAGCGGCTCAAGACGATGGAGCGGACGCAGGACGGTTTTGAGATTGCTGATGTCGACCTGAAACTCCGCGGACCAGGCGAGTTTTTTGGCACCAAACAGTCCGGCCTGCCGGAATTCCGCGTAGCGAACCTGTTGCGCGACAAAGAAGCCCTCGAGCTGGCGCGCTCGGAAGCCAACGGGCTGGTTGAATCGGGCGATAAAGAGACCTTGGAACCGCTTGTCGCCTATATCCAAGACCGCTGGCAGCGCCGCTACGGATTGGTTCAGGTCGGCTAGGGCGAAGACGACTTTCGCCGGCTTTTGCGCCCCACTGGACACACCCAGATCGTCCTGCAAAGCTCAACGTCGGGTTGCTTTGGCTTTGTTGTAGGGTCGAAATTCAGACGGATCTTCCCCCCAGCGGAAGGCTCGTTTGACGGGCTAACTGCTTGGCTTGCTTGGCTTTAACACGTTTGGGGGCGCTTTTAGTGTACCCATGTATTATGCTATTGTATCGTTTATTCATTGTGTTGTTTGTGATATAATATACCCATGTATGTTGAGTCCGTCCCCAATCGCAACTCGCCGCCCGCCGTCTTGCTGCGCGAATCCTTCCGCCAAAACGGCAGAGTCAAAAAACGCACCCTCGCCAACCTCTCCTGCTGGCGCCCCGTCCGCGTCGAGGCCCTCCGGCGCGCCCTCCGCGGCGAGTTCGATCAGCTTCCCGCCACTCCCGTCTGCGGCCCCGTCTTTGGCCTGCTCTTCGCGCTCAAGCAACTCGCCGATGAGCTGGGCCTGACCGCCGCGCTGGGTCGAACGCGGGCCGCCAAACTCGCCTTGTTCCTGGTGCTGGCGCGCCTGGCCCACCAAGGATCGCGGCTCTCGGCCGTGCGCTGGGCCGCCGATCAGGCCGTCGCAGAAGTGCTGGGTCTGGGCGCCTTCGACGAAGACGACCTCTACGCCGCCCTCGATGATCTGAGCGCCCGCCAAGTGAAGATCGAGCAAGCGCTATACCGCCACTACCTCGAGCGCCGCGGAGCCCCGCCCAGCTTGCTGCTCTACGACGTCACCAGCTCGTACTTCGAAGGCCTGCACAACGCGTTGGGCGAGTACGGCTACAATCGCGACGGCAAGCGCGGCAAGAAGCAAATTGTGATCGGACTGCTGGCCGATGACCAGGGCGAGCCGCTGGCGGTGCGGGTGTTTGCCGGCAACCGCAACGATCCGACGACCGTGCCGGATCAGATCCGCATCGTCAAAGAGCAGTTCGGAGTCGAGGAGTTGGTCTTCGTCGGCGACCGCGGGATGGTCAAGAGCAAGGGCAAGCAGGCGCTGGGGGAGGCCGGGCTGCGCTACATCACGGCGCTGACCGATCCCCAGATTCGGCGGCGCTTGAGCGAAGGGGTGCTGCAACTGGAGCTGTTCGCTGAACAAGTCTGCGAGGTCGAAGCCGACGGCGTGCGCTATGTGCTGCGCCTCAACGAGTCCGAAGCCAAACGGCAACGGCAGCGGCTCGAGGACAAGCTGGCCAAGCTGGGAGGCAAGCTCGACCGACGCAACCAGAAAGTCACGGCCTCTTCCCGTTGCGAGCCCGCGGCCGGACTGCGCCAGCTCAAGCCCTGGCTGGCGCGTCACAAGCTGACAGAATTGGTCGAGTTGCGCTTGCAGGGACGTACGCTGGTCGTCGAGCGCCAGCAGGCGGCGATCGAGCAGGCGCTGGAGTTGGCGGGCTGTTACGTGGTCGTGACCGATGTCGCCTCCGAGCGCATGAGCGGCCAAAGAGTGCACGACCATTACGTGAGCCTGCAGCGGGTGGAGCGCGACTTTCGGCAGCTGAAGACGGGCTTGCTCGAGGTGCGGCCGATCTTCGTGCGCAAAGAAAGCCGCACCCGAGGACATGTGTTGTGCAGCATGCTGGCGTTGAAGCTGAGCCGCGAATTGGAACGGCGGATACAAGCGGCGTTTGGCACGACCGACGACGACCCGCACGCGATCACCTTGCCGGACGCGCTGGCGGCGTTGGGGCGACTGTGTCTATTGGAATATCGAGTGGATGAGCAGACCAGCGTCACACGGCTGCCGATTCCCGACGCCCGCCAAACAGAAATCCTCAATGCGTTGGGGGTTTCGCTGCCGCACATGTAACCTGTAGACAGACGCCGATCGCCCGATCCATCCCATAACCGACGCGAATTCAGGAAGTTGGCGGCGAAACTCTGCTCGCTGGCGGGGGGAAGATCCGTCAGATGAATCCCCGGATGAATGCCTGGGCTATGATTGTGGCGCGCTCGCGATCATTTCCTCGAGCGTTACCTGCCGCGCCGTGGCCTGAACATCGGCCGCCTGGCGAGCCTTGCGAAGCTCGCTCTTCTCCACCCGCAACTGAGCCCGCGCGGCTTGGCGAATATGTAAGCCCCTCAGGCGCTCGTTGATCCACGCACGCCTCTCCGCGGCATTCATGGTGACCGAAGGGATCAGCTCAAGCTGGCGGGGGCGGGCCACGTTCGGAGTTGATTTTACGACAACCCTCCCGACTAGTATATCGTTTCACTAACACATATCCTCTCTAGGCGACCTCAAGCGCCTCGAACTTCCTCCAGCGGTGAACCACCGGAGCCGCGTTGATCTCCGCGATCCCCTGCAGAATTCGTTCCCGCAGCTCCTCCCACGACGCGACTCGGATACGCTTCAAGAACGTGCGCGCCATCTTGCCAAACAGCGTCTCGACTATGTTGAGCCAGGACCCGTGGGTCGGCGTGTGCACGTATTTGAAGCGGTTCGGACGCGTCGCCAAGTAGGCTTTCGTCTCCTTCGATATGTGGGCGGAGTGATTGTCCAAGATCAATCGGATCGTGCATTGGTCCGGGTAGAATTGGTCCAAATCCTTGAGCAGCAAGATGAATTCCCGGCTGCGGTGACGCCGCTCCACCCGCGCCGTTACCCGGCCGGAGTGCAAGTCCAGCGCCGCCAGAATCGAGCACGTTCCCAGCCGTTTGTACTCGTAGTCGCGAGCCACACAGGGATGCCGCCCAGGCTTCGGCGGCAGGTCCGGCGCGACGTTGGCGATCGCTTGCACGCCGGGCTTTTCGTCGACCGAAACCGTGATCACGCCCGGCGATAGGCCGTCGCGAAGGCTTTCATTCTGAAAGGCCACTTCGCGGTAGACCAGCAACACTTGCCGCATCTTGGACTCAAAATCGGGATCGCGACGCTCGAGGTAGTACTTCACCTTCTCCGGATGCAGAGGTTGCTCGGCCAGAATACGATGTACGGTCGCCTTAGCCGCTTGGGCCAGGGCCGGATAGCCCGCTTCCACGGCATGCCGGCGCACGTGTAGAGCGAGCGCGCTGCGGGTCCACAGCTCGGCGGCGTAACCGAGTTGGGTGGGTTTGCTGCAGGCCAAATGCACCACCCAGGCCTTGGCATCGGCGGTGATGCCGGGCGGCCGGGGACGATGATAGGCATCCTTGAGCGCTGCTTCCACGCCTATGGCGAGGGCTCGGTTGATCCATTTGCCGACGCTTTTGCGCGTCATCTTGACCGCTCGCATAATCTCGGCGATCGTCTCGCCGGAATGATAACGCCACAGAATCTCAGCCCGCTGCACCTCCCTAACCGGAGCCGTCCGCGAAGCACGCAGGCGCTGAAGATGTTGCACCTCTTGGGGCGTGAGAACGAGTTTGAGACGCTTTGATTTTCCCGGCATGCGTCCAGCCTAGCAGGAAACGTTACGGGATAGATATGTTTTATTGAAACGCTATACTAGAGGTTCGCCGGTACGCTAAACTTGATTCCGCCATGATCACCCGCCGAGACCTTTTGGCCGGCGCCGCCGCGCTCAGCGCCGCCTGTTCGTCCAACCGCGCCGGCGCCGCCGCCGGCGCGAATATCACCCGCGCGATCCTGATTTCGATGCTCCCCAAAGAGCTGTCGTACCTCGATCAGTTCAAAATGGCCGTCGAGCTGGGGTATTCCGAGATGGAAGTCCGCACGGTCGAAACCGACGCCGAGGCCCAGCAGATTAACGACGCCGCAAACACCGCCGGTCTGCGTATCCACTCGGTGATGAACCAGGCGCACTGGCGCTACCCGCTCTCGAGCGCCGACCCGGCTGACGTCGACGCCAGCGTTGCGGGCATGGAAGCCTCGCTCAATCAGGCCAAGCTCTTCGGCGCCGACACGGTGTTGCTGGTTCCGGCGGTCGTCCGCGAGGACGCCACATACGAGCAAGCCTGGGAACGCTCGCAAGCCGTCATCCGCGAGCTCATCCTGCCCGCCGCCGAGCAGGTCGACGTGGTCGTAGCGGTCGAGGAGGTCTGGAACAAGTTCCTGTTGACCTCTCGCGACTTCGTCCAGTACATCGACGAATTCAACCACCCGCTGGTGAAAGCCTATTTCGACGTCGGCAACATCGTTCACTATGGCGTGCCGCAGCATTGGATCCGGGCGATCGGCGATCGCATGGTGAAGGTCCACCTCAAGGACTACTCGCGCAAGAGCGGCTTCGTGAACCTTGGAGACCCCGAGGAGGGCGGCGTCGACTGGCCTGAAGTCCGCAAGGCGTTCGACGAAATCGGCTATGATGGCGCAGCGACGGTTGAGCTACGCGGCGGGGATCGCGCCTACTTGGACGATCTCGGCCAACGCGTCGATCGCCTACTGAGCCTGGTGTAAAAGGAGCCTCGCGTAAACGGAGCAATTGATATGAACTGGCCATCTCTCACCCACAACGCCCTGCGGATCGTCATTGGGTTTCTCTTCATCCCTCACGGATTGCAAAAATTGTTTGGCGTTCTGGGCAAGGACGCAGCCTCTGATCCGCTGCACATGCTCGCGGGCGTCATCGAAACATTCGGCGGGCTGCTGATCCTGATCGGCTTCCAAACGCGCTGGACCGCGTTCCTGTGCTCGGGCATGATGTTCGTCGCCTACTGGATGGCCCATGGTCGCCAGGCCCCGCTGCCCATCGAGAATGGCGGCGAACTTGCGCTCATCTTCTGCTTCGTCTTTATCTTCCTCTGGGCCCATGGCGGGGGCAGTTTCTCGCTCGACGCTAAGCTGAAGAAGTAGGGTGCGCCCTGCTGGGGCCGCATCATGGAAGAACCCGCTCCCTTGCGGTCGCGGCTCCGACGTCGTGATTCAAAAGCCAATGACAGTCGTCAGAGCCGCGACCGCAAGGGAGCGGGTTCTTTGAAGCTGAGCTGGCGTAAATGGACTTCGCTCAACAAGTCAAATCGACCGTCGACATCGTCCAAGTCGTTGGGGACTCGGTCCGGCTCAAGAAGGCCGGCGCCGACCGCTGGATTGGGCTGTGCCCATTTCACAACGAGAAGACCCCGTCGTTTAATGTCCACGGGGGCCGACAGATATTCAAATGCTTCGGCTGCAGCAAAGGCGGCGACGTCTTCAGCTTCGTTATGGAGTTTCAGGGTCTTAGCTTCTATGAAGCTTTGACGACACTGGCCGAGCAAAACGGCATCCCCATCCCTAAGCGGCGCGATTCGGCGCAGCTCGACCAAGAGGCCCAGTTACGCGACGCGCTGATGCGGATGCACGAAGCCGCGCTTGAGTACTTTCAAGAGCGGCTCCGATCACCGGTCGGTGAGGCGACTCGGGAGTATGTCAAAGGCCGCGGGCTCGATGCCGCGACGGCCGCGGAGTTCCTGCTGGGCTACGCCCCGCCAGGGAACCGGCTGACCGGAATCCTACGCTCGAAGGGGTTCACGAACGAACAAATGGCGGCGTCCGGGCTGGTCGGCAAGTCCGATGAAGGGGACTACTACGATCGCTTCCGCGAGCGATTGATGTTTCCCATCGCCGATGCGCAAGGCCGCGTGATCGCCTTCGGGGGCCGCGCGCTGCGAGACGACCAGAACGCCAAATACCTGAACTCGCCCGAGACTCAGATCTACAAGAAGAGCTCGATCCTCTACAACCTTCACCGCGCCAAGCCCTCGATGCGAAAGCTGAATCGCGTCGTACTGGCGGAAGGCTACATGGACGTCATCGGCATCGCGCGCGCCGGCACGACCGACATCGTGGCGACCTGTGGAACCGCCCTGACGCCCCAGCAGGTCCGGATTCTGCGGCGTCTGGTAGATAAGGTGATCGTCAACTTCGACTCAGACGACGCCGGCCGCAACGCCGCCGAGAAAGCCGTCCAGGCCTGCTTGCCAGAGGGCTTCGCGGTGCGGGTTCTTGAACTGCCGGCCGGCAAAGACCCCGACGACTACTGCCGCGAGCAGGGCGGGGAAGCCTACCAGGCCCAGATCGAATCCGCCCCCGACTACTACGCCTGGCTTGCTGAGCGTGCCCGCCAACGCTTCGATCTATCCTCAGCCGAGGGCCGCGTCCGCGCATTCGAATTCCTGCGTCCGTCGATCCAATCTCTACCCGACAAGATCCAACGCGCGGCCGCCGCGAACGACCTTGCCGACCGCCTGGGAGTCGAAGCGGACCTGGTTCGCCAGGAGTTTATGCGCTCGGCCGCGGGCAGAAGCAAAGGACCCGTGGCCTCTCAGCAAGCTCCAGGGCAGCCTGCGTCCGAGCGAATCTTGTTCGAGCTGTTTCTTGATAGCCCGGAAGCGCGCGCGGAGCTGCTCGAAAAAGTAGTCGAGCTCGCGGCCGAGGAGGGAGAGCTGGAGATGGCGGACATGTTCGCGGCCATACACTCGGCCGACGTATCCGGCGACGCTTTCGAGTTCAGCGCCTTTGAGGCCCGCTTAAACGAGAAGGACCGCGAAACCGCGGCCCGCATCGTCTTCGCGCCTGACCGCGGCGAGCACACCCTGCCGGACGGACGCAGCGCGTTCCGCGCCCTCAAGCGCCGCGGTGTCGAACGGCGCTATCGTGCCGTCCGCCGAGAGATGGTCGAAGCCGAACGCGTGGGGGACCGCAAACGCGCGCTCGATTTGATCACCCAACGAGCGAAGCTCATAAAGGAACTTGCGGCGCTTGACGACGCCGACAGCCCGCCCGGGCTCTAACACCCGACGACCCCAGGGAGCCCGGCGTTGCTACGCCGGGCTCCCTGCGGGCGATTCGATAAGGGTCAATGCTACGCACATTCAGGGTAAACGCCTACGTTATCTTTCACGCGAGAATTCGAAGATGGGTCGACGTTAAATGTCGATAGGGGTTGAAATGAATTTGGCCCGGCCAACGAGGGTTTGACGCTGGTGTAAAATGGAGGCGCGAGGCCGGGGGGCGCTTCCGAGGCGAATGAGTGACAGCCGAGGGCAGGCTGTCCGTGTGTCGTTTTAAGGAAGAGTAGAGGTATCAGAACTCTTAGTGGATAACGAAGCTCCCAGCGCCCTTCGCGAGTCAGGACTCGTGGACCGTTTGGTCAAGGACGTACCGTCCTCTGACCTCGACACGGTCGAACCTCCTGACGAATTCGCTGCCGGCCCGGATTCTACAAAAGCCGCTTCCCGCCAGGAAGCGCCGGGTTCCAATCAGGAGTTTGAAGCCGAATCCGACGGAAAAGCCGCCGATCCGGTTCGGACTTACCTGCGCCAAATGGGCGCCGCTCCGCTGCTTACACGGGAAGGCGAGGTCGCTATCTCCAAGCGCATCGAGTGTGGCCGGCGACTCGTTCACAAGAGCGTATTCCGTTCTCCGCTGGCGATCGCCGAGTGCATCCAACTGCGCGACGATGTCGCCGCGGGCGAACGCAACATGCGGGATGTGTGCGCCTATGAAGACCAGAGTGAAGAAGACTGGGCGACCCGGCAAGCTCGCACGATTGCCTTACTCGACGATATCGCGAGGCTCAAGAAGCAGTTCGACAAGCTCGCCAAAAAGGCCGGCATTGTTTCGCCCATACAGAAGCCGGTTGAGGCCCGCCGGCTTCGCTGGGACCTAGGGCGCCGCCGTATCGACCTTGCTCACCTGCTCAGCGATCTACATCTGTCGACGAACGAGATCGACCGACTCGCCGCGCTCATCACATCGACAATCGACGAGCTACGCTCCGCGCAATCGGCGCTCGAAAGAGTCGAGGCGGCCGGCGTCGAGAACACGCGCGGACTCAAGGCCCGAGCCAAAGAGCTCAAGGGCGTGATCAAGGAAATCGAAAGCCGGACCGAAATCGGCTCCGCCGTCTTGCTGGCGACATTGCAGCGCATGCGCCGGGGGCAAGCGCTCGCCGGCGTCGCCACACGCGAGCTCGTCGAGGCGAACCTGCGACTGGTCGTCTCCATCGCCAAACGTTACGTCAACCGCGGCATGCACTTTTTGGACCTCATCCAAGAGGGCAACATCGGGCTGATGAAGGCTGTCGAGAAGTTCGACTACCGCCGCGGCTACAAGTTTTCGACCTACGCCACCTGGTGGATCCGCCAAGCCATCACGCGAGCCATCGCCGACCAAGCGCGTACGATCCGGATCCCGGTCCACATGATCGAGACGATCAACCGGCTGGTGCGGACGTCCCGGCAACTCGTGCAAGAGCTCGGCCGCGAGCCGTCGACCGAAGAGATCGCCGAGAAGATGGAGTTGGCCGTCGTCAAGGTTCGGCGGGTGATGAAGATCGCCCAAGAGCCCATCTCAATCGAGACGCCCGTCGGCGCCGAGGAAGAGTCACAGCTCGGCGACTTCATCGAAGATCAGGCCCAGGAATCTCCCGCCGAAGAGGTGATCAACCTGAACCTCCGGGCCCAAACCGCGCAGGTGCTCAAGACGCTGACTCCGCGCGAAGAACGGGTGATCCGGATGCGCTTCGGCCTCGAAGACGGTAGCGAGCATACCCTGGAAGAGGTCGGCCAGAGCTTCGCCGTCACGCGCGAGCGAATTCGCCAAATCGAAGCGAAAGCGTTGCGGAAGCTCCGCCACCCCAGCCGCAGCAAGCGGCTACGCAACTTCGTCGAACCCACCAGCGGCGCGGTTTAGGCCTAGTGCGGGGGAAGGCGAAGACGTCTTAGCACCTCGCCGACGCGTTAATTAGCGGGGGGTATTCCCGCGGTTGAGCCGACCCTTACGGGCCCTCACGCAGGGTGCGCGGAAAAAGCGCCGAACCTTTGACCTTTGGGTTCCGGCTCGGCCGGGTTAGGGTATGGTCGACAATCTCCCCATTTTCGAGAGAGCCCCAGCGGCGCCGCACTCAAGGCCGTCGCTCCCACGCCTCGTACGCCTGGCCAGGATGCGACCAGCTCGCAACAGGTGTATGGTGAGAAAAGCGAAACAGCTGTTTTGGATCCTCCTTGGTTCTGGCGCAAGTGAGCCCGGAACGCAAGTGACGGGTACGGAGCATGACAACCCCACAAGCGCCGCACCCGCCCACTCCCGTTCGGGGCCGTTCCGGCAGCGATCAGTCAACGCCCTCCGCTCTGTCTTCCGCCCGCGCGCCGCTAAGCGCGTTCGTCATCGAGTAGTTGCCCTCATGGCAGGCGTACTCATAGATCTCGTAATCGTCGAGCCGCGGCATCGACCTCACGGCGGTCCAGGGCGCTGTGTAGGTGTCTGGATCCTCAATCGTGAATTCGTTATGAATCGTGTCTTGGCTGACGCGGGTGAAGCGCTCGACCGCGCGCAGCTTGTGAGATGACGGGTAGCGGTGCTCCGTCTTGTCGGAGAAGTTGCTGGTCTCGACCACCAGCGTGTCGCCCTCCCAATGTCCGCGAGAATCGCCGTTCCACTGGCGGATGCGCCCATCGAGCGGCGGGCGTCCGTCGAGCGGAATGATGCGCACGTCGTGGATGTTCTCGACCCGGATCGCCACGTAATCAGGCGTCTGGAAGATTTGATACGTGTTGTTGTATCCGGTGGAGACCGGCGGCACCCCGTGATAGGTCATGCAGCGCATCCAGTTCGTGAAGTTCAACCACGAGTCGGGGCGGCCGCCTTGTCGCCGGCGCCTCTCGACCGCACGAGCCGTACCGGCCTCGGTTAACGGCGGCAGCCGGCCATTGGGAGGATCAATGATCAACGAGGTTCGCCGGCTCGGGTCCACTTTTCCACGGTCGAACCAATGCGAGTTGTAAGCGCCAACGCTTCCCGGCGGGGGTTTGCGGTCGATGCCGGTCGCCTCGAAGCGCGCGGCTGCTTGCTCCGGCGTGAAGAGTTCCTGGTCGGCGAATTGGGCGGGCCGCTGGAGTGGGGTGAGCGAGGCGTACGACCAAGTGCCGTGCAGGTCTGGAGCGCCCCAGGCCGTGCGCGGCGCCTTGGTTTGGGCGGAGACCGATAGCGAAGCGGCGAGGACGATCACCGCGAGCGCATGGATTCGAAAGACGTGTCGGTTTCTCATCTGAAACCTCCTGGGTTGTCGACCGGAGTGTCGCACTTATAGGGGTTGGCAGGCAAGTCGAGCGCATCTGGCTGGACCTGACGGGCCCGGGAGCAAACGACGAATTTGCCGGGGACCTTGAAGATCGTCACTAGCGCCGCCGATTGAGCTCGCCCCCGTGCAGTCCCGGTTATGAGACGGCAGTTTCCCGAAAACGACCGTATTTGCTCCGCAAGCGGTCCGAAATCCCAGATTTGAGTGGCCCTGGGCGTGCTTTCATCTATGCATGAGCGGGAGCATCCTCGTTGCGGACGACCAGGCCGACGTTCTGACCGCACTCAAGTTGCTTCTCAAGGGCGAGGGTTTCGCCACTGAGACAGCCAACTCTCCCGCCGCGGTGCTGACGTCGCTCGAGGACCGGGACTTCGACGTGGTCCTCATGGATCTGAACTACACCCGCGACACCCCGTCGGGCAAGGAGGGCTTGGACCTGCTTTCTAGTATCCACTCGGTCGACTCGACGCTTCCCGTGGTGGTGATGACCGCTTGGGGCAGCGTTGAACTGGCCGTCGAGGCGATGCGGCTTGGCGCCCGCGACTTCGTGCAGAAGCCCTGGGAGAACGCGCGTTTGCTCTCGGTCGTGCGGACGCAAGTCGAGCTGGGCCAGGCCCTTCGCAAGCATCAGCGCCTTGAGGCTGAGAACAAGATCCTGCGGGGCGGGCCGGCGCTGCCGACGTTGATTGCCGAATCGGCCTCAATGCAACGGGTGGAGTGAACCCTAAAAATGAGACATTGAAATTTGGGACGAATTTCAGCGAATGGAAAGGAGTCCAGGATGGAAAGTCTCAAGCCGCGCAAGCCGCGGGAGTTCACGGTGGAGTTCAAGGAAGCCGCCGCCAGGCGGCTCCTAGCCGGCCAGAGCGGCACAGCGCTAAGCCGCGAGTTGGACGTCAAGCGCAGCCTGCTGTACCGCTGGCGGGACGCCTATCGCCAGGAAGGCGTCAACGGCTTGAGCCGGCGGCGAGGCCGGCCGAAACCCGGCCGCTCGGCGCCGCCCAAGATCCCTCGCGATCCGCGCGACGAACGCATCGCAGAGCTCGAACGACTGCTCGGCAAACAAGCCGCAGAGCTCGATTTTTTCGGACAAGCCTTTCGCGCCTTGAACCTCGCAGCCCCGACCAACGACGCCGGTGGCGCGAGCGGATCTACTCCATCGTCGAGCAGATCAGCGCCAAAGGCTCGCTCAGCGTCGAACACGCCTGCGAGCTCGGACGCGTGAATCGCGCCGGGTTCTATCGCCGGCTCGCCGTGTCGTCGCCCGCCGAGTGCGACATGGAATTGCGTGACCGCATGCAGCGGATTTCGCTCGAGAATCGTCGTTACGGCTACCGCCGCGTGACGGCCGAGCTGCGCCGCCAAGGCTTCCTCGTCAATCACAAAAAGGTCCTGCGGATGATGCGTAAGGACAACTTGCTGGCGGTACTCAAGCGGCGCTTCGTGCTAACAACGGATTCGAACCACTTCTTACCTGTTTATCCGAATCTAGCGGCGCACCTGAATGTGGACGGCGTCGATCAGTTGTGGCAATCCGATATCACCTACATTCGCTTGCGCGAGGCGTTCGTCTACCTCGCCGTGGTGTTGGACGCCTACTCGCGACGCGTGGTCGGCTGGCGGCTGGGGACGACGCTCAAAGCTGAGCTGGCTGTAGGGGCGTTGCGCGATGCGCTCGAGCTCAGACGCCCTGCCGCGGGGTGGATGCATCATTCCGACCAAGGCGTACAGTACGCTTCGAGCGCCTATGTCGAGCTGCTGGAGCAGCACGGCGCGATCATCTCGATGAGCCGCCGCGGCAACCCCTACGACAACGCGCGGGCGGAGAGTTTCATGAAGACGTTGAAGGCGGAGGAGGTTTGGTTGCAGCGTTATCGCACGCTTGACGAGGCGCGCGCATCGATCGGCGAGTTCATTGATGAGATCTACAACCAACGCCGGCTGCATTCGGCGTTGGGATATCGTCCGCCGGCGGAGTTTGAAGCGCTGGCGCGGCCGGCGGCAACAGCAGCGAGGAATCCGAAGTATGAGTTTTGAGAGGCATAGGCAAATCTATCAATCCGATGGGCCCTGGGCGGGCAGGGAGACATCGCCGGCGTTGGAGAAGCCGGGAGCGACCTTGGCGGCCGCCCCCGGCGCTCATCGTCTTGATGAGTTTGCGGCCGGGTATTCCTTGGCGGGTTGCTCTCCAGCAGAGCCCGCTTCCGCTTCCCCGGCTAGGACCAGCGTGCGACGATACAGCGAAGAAGGCAAGCGTTTTGCGGTGAATCGTAACCTGTCCCGATTTCGACTGTCTCACGCTTGGGGTTCACTCCATTAGGCGCCCTCCATAAAGATTTCATAAAACGAGATGCACCAGCGCGCCTTGTCGGAGTGCGACAATTCACTGTTTCTATGCGTCTTAGCGGCCGTACCAATCCGCTGGCGAACTCCGCTTGTTTATGAAATATTTATGGAGGGCGCCTCCAATCTTGCCACTCCAATCTTTGGAGGCGCCCGACGATGGGGCCAACCCAGTACCCGCTCACTTGCGTTCGGGGCTCGTTTCGGGGTTATTGCGCATGTGAGCATATGCTGTGGTCGTTCCGGACACTGAAGAAAGCAAGCTGCGGAGCCGATAGCATCGAGTGGCCCCCTTCTGCGGGCCCGAATCGATGCAGCAGGCGATCGCCCTACCGACCGCCGCCCGTCTCAACGCGGCGGTGCCGTCCGCCATCATGGCCATCGTGCTGATGATGGTGCTGCCCATTCCGGCGTTCTTGCTCGACCTCCTGATTTCGCTCAATATCGCGCTCTCGGTGATCACTTTGATCGCCACGATGTACATCACCCGACCGGTTCAGCTCAGTGTCTATCCCTCGCTATTACTGATACTTACGCTTCTTCGACTGTCGCTTAACATCTCCTCCACTAGGCTGATTCTGCTAGCCGGCCAGGACGGCACTTCCGCTGCGGGAAGGGTCATCGAAGCCTTCGGAAACTTTGTCGTCGGAGGCAATTTCGCCGTCGGAATCGTCATCTTCATCCTGCTACTGGCGATCCAGTTCGTGGTCATCAACCACGGCGCCGTGCGCATCTCGGAAGTGACCGCCAGGTTCACCCTCGACGCGCTGCCGGGCAAGCAAATGAGCATCGATTCGGACCTGAACGCCGGGCTGATCGACGAAGTCGAGGCCAAGCAGCGTCGGCAAGAAGTAAACAAGGAGGCGGAGTTCTACGGCGCGATGGACGGCGCCGTGCGCTTCACCCAGCGGGATTCGATCGCCGCCATCATCATCACCACTGTCAACATACTAGCCGGTATTTTAATCGGCACATTGGCTCACGAGATGGACCTCTCCGAAGCGGTGGAAACCTATACGGTTCTTACAGTTGGAGACGGTTTGGTGACCATCGTCCCGTCCCTTCTGATCTCGGTTTCCGGCGGCATCATCACCACACGGGCGGCCGGCGACGGGCGATTGGGCGTCGATTTTGGCGAACAGATCTTCATGCAGTCCGAGCCCCTTTTGATCGCGTCGGGTGTGATAACGGCCATGGCGATTGTCCCTGGGCTCCCCACGGTCCCGTTCCTGCTGATGGGGGTCGGTATGGGGGCTATGGGGTGGAACAGGCGAAAAGAAGAGGCTGCTCCGGCGCTATTGGCTCCAGTTAAGGCGGAACCTGCCGAAGAGGAGAATGTCGAAGCCCTCCTGCGCGTGGAGCCCCTGGCCATCCAAGTTGGCCTCGGGCTAGTGAAAATGGTGGACTCGACCCAGGGCGGATCGCTGCTCAAGCGCATCGCTGGGGTCCGGCGCCAGCTCGCCGGGGACCTCGGGTTCGTCTTGCCTCCGGTCCGAGTCACTGACAATCTGCAGCTCAAGCCGCGTGAGTACGTGGTGATGCTCAAGGGCGCGGAAGTCGCCCGTTTCGAGCTTCAGCCGAACTCTTCACTCGCCATCAATCCGGGCCAGGCACAGGGGTCGCTCGACGGAACTCCTTGCAAAGAGCCTGCATTTGGTCTGGAGGCAATGTGGATTCCAGCCGAGAAAACAGATAAGGCTCGTCTGATGGGATACACGGTGGTCGACCCGGCGAACGTCGTGGCGACGCACTTGACCGAGCTGATTCGCACGCACGCGCACGAATTGCTGACCCGCCAGGACGCCGACGCCTTTATGGACCGCGTGAAAGACGAGCATCCAAAGCTGATCGAAGACCTCGTACCGAAGTTGATGCCGCTATCGCTTGTGCAAAGAGTGCTTCAGAACTTGCTGCGTGAACGGGCGTCGATTCGCGACTCGCTGACAATTCTTGAAGGCCTGGCCGAGGCGGGCACGGCGACCAAGAATCCGACCCTTCTCACCGAATTCATTCGGCAGGCGTTGTCGCGCAGCCTGGTGCGTCCGTATATGAACGACAAAGCCGAGATGCCGGCTTACTTGCTTGATCCGGTCATCGAACAGTCCATCCAATCCGGAATCGAGCACAACGAGACGTCGTCAAGGCTGAATCTGGCGCCGGAAACGCTGCGCGATTTGCTGGAGCGGATCAAGCGGGCCGTCGGGACGCTGCAGGGGCCCACGGCGCTGCTTTGCTCCACCGGAGTGCGCTTCTCGGTTCGGCAAATCGTCGAGACCGAAGCTCCGCTGCTGGCGGTGTTTTCGCACGCGGAGATTCCCCCGCACGACACAAGTGGTTTCGTTGGGGACGGTGAAGTGAGGCTTGCCGCGCTATGAAGCTCAAGACGTACTACTCGGACACGGTCGAAGCGGCCATGCGAATAGCGAAAGTTGAATTGGGCCACGAAGCCGTGCTGGTCGGATCACGAGCATCCTCTGGCGACGCGTCAAAGGGACTCCTGCAGGTCACCTTCGCAACTCCGCCAACCGGCGGGGGCGGCGAGCAGGTTCCGAAACAACCTTCGCCGGCCCCCCACTGGAAGAAGTTTGTACCCAGAGAGCTATCCGAGCCGCCTGCGTCCGCGGGCGGTCTTCCCGCCGGCGATCCGGTCGAGCAACAACAGCCGGCCGGCGCCGAGGACCCCGTGAATCGCCGCATTGACGACCTGGCCGCCCAAGTGGGAGAGCTACGAATGCTGTTCGTGAGTGAATCGACGCCCGCGCAGACGGGTGAGGGTCGCTCGAACGGATCTTCCCCCCAGCGGAAGGCTCGTTTGACGGGCTAACTGCTTGGCTTGCTTGGCTTTAACACGTTTGGGGGCGCTTTTAGTGTACCCATGTATTATGCTATTGTATCGTTTATTCATTGTGTTATTTGTGATATAATATACCCATGTATGTTGAGTCCGTCCCCAATCGCAACTCGCCGCCCGCCGTCTTGCTGCGCTAATCCTTCCGCCAAAACGGCAGAGTCAAAAAACGCACCCTCGCCAACCTCTCCTGCTGGCGCCCCGTCCGCGTCGAGGCCCTCCGGCGCGCCCTCCGCGGCGAGTTCGATCAGCTTCCCGCCACTCCCGTCTGCGGCCCCGTCTTTGGCCTGCTCTTCGCGCTCAAGCAACTCGCCGATGAGCTGGGCCTGACCGCCGCGCTGGGTCGAACGCGGGCCGCCAAACTCGCCTTGTTCCTGGTGCTGGCGCGCCTGGCCCACCAAGGATCGCGGCTCTCGGCCGTGCGCTGGGCCGCCGATCAGGCCGTCGCAGAAGTGCTGGGTCTGGGCGCCTTCGACGAAGACGACCTCTACGCCGCCCTCGATGATCTGAGCGCCCGCCAAGTGAAGATCGAGCAAGCGCTATACCGCCACTACCTCGAGCGCCGCGGAGCCCCGCCCAGCTTGCTGCTCTACGACGTCACCAGCTCGTACTTCGAAGGCCTGCACAACGCGTTGGGCGAGTACGGCTACAATCGCGACGGCAAGCGCGGCAAGAAGCAAATTGTGATCGGACTGCTGGCCGATGACCAGGGCGAGCCGCTGGCGGTGCGGGTGTTTGCCGGCAACCGCAACGATCCGACGACCGTGCCGGATCAGATCCGCATCGTCAAAGAGCAGTTCGGAGTCGAGGAGTTGGTCTTCGTCGGCGACCGCGGGATGGTCAAGAGCAAGGGCAAGCAGGCGCTGGGGGAGGCCGGGCTGCGCTACATCACGGCGCTGACCGATCCCCAGATTCGGCGGCGCTTGAGCGAAGGGGTGCTGCAACTGGAGCTGTTCGCTGAACAAGTCTGCGAGGTCGAAGCCGACGGCGTGCGCTATGTGCTGCGCCTCAACGCGTCCGAAGCCAAACGGCAACGGCAGCGGCTCGAGGACAAGCTGGCCAAGCTGGGAGGCAAGCTCGACCGACGCAACCAGAAAGTCACGGCCTCTTCCCGTTGCGAGCCCGCGGCCGGACTGCGCCAGCTCAAGCCCTGGCTGGCGCGTCACAAGCTGACAGAATTGGTCGAGTTGCGCTTGCAGGGACGTACGCTGGTCGTCGAGCGCCAGCAGGCGGCGATCGAGCAGGCGCTGGAGTTGGCGGGCTGTTACGTGGTCGTGACCGATGTCGCCTCCGAGCGCATGAGCGGCCAAAGAGTGCACGACCATTACGTGAGCCTGCAGCGGGTGGAGCGCGACTTTCGGCAGCTGAAGACGGGCTTGCTCGAGGTGCGGCCGATCTTCGTGCGCAAAGAAAGCCGCACCCGAGGACCTGTGTTGTGCAGCATGCTGGCGTTGAAGCTGAGCCGCGAATTGGAACGGCGGATACAAGCGGCGTTTGGCACGACCGACGACGACCCGCACGCGATCACCTTGCCGGACGCGCTGGCGGCGTTGGGGCGACTGTGTCTATTGGAATATCGAGTGGATGAGCAGACCAGCGTCACACGGCTGCCGATTCCCGACGCCCGCCAAACAGAAATCCTCAATGCGTTGGGGGTTTCGCTGCCGCACAAGTAACCTGTAGACAGACGCCGATCGCCCGATCCATCCCATAACCGACGCGAATTCAGGAAGTTGGCGGCGAAACTCTGCTCGCTGGCGGGGGGAAGATCCGTCGAAGGAGGCGGGCACGCTATTTGGGGCGCTGGTGAACGCGGGAGTTGAATCCGGCATCGCGAAACGTCTTGTAAACCGCCCCCCGCTGATCCCAGGGATCGGGCTGAAAGAAGCGTCGAATGAGCTGAGGCGCCGGCTGCTTCGCCTCTGGAAAGTCGACGCGGAACTGCTACCTGAGAAGGGTGGTCGGCGGGCGGTGGCGCTGATCGGCCCGTGCGGGGCGGGGAAGACCACCTCTCTGGCCCGGCTGGCGGTGCGTTACGGACTCGAGCAACGTCGTCGCATCGCGTTCGTCTGCGTGGACCCGTTGCGAGTTGGGTCGGTGGAGGCGCTTGAAGAGTACGCCAGGATCTTCGGCGCGACTCTTCGGGTCGTCGACGAACCCGAACAGATGCCTGCGGCGTTGCAGGAGATCTCGAAGGCCCGTCCGGCGGCCGAGCTCGTGCTGGTCGACACCCCGGGCTACGCGCCGGCAGAGTCTGAACGGTTGCGGCGCCTGTCGGAGGCGCTCAAGGAATGCGTTGCCGCCGCGGGGGACTTCGAGTTTCACTCACACCTTGTGCTCAGCGCGGCCACCGCTAATGGCGCACTTCGAGCGGCGGTCGGGCGCTACGGAGTATGCGCGGCTTCTCGGCTGCTATTCACGCATCTAGACGAGAGCGGGCGCCCAGGGTCGGTCTTGAACGAGGCCGTTCGCACCGGTTTGCCGCTGTCGTTCGTGGGGTCGGGGCCTCGTTTGCCCCAGGACCTCCAGCCGGCTTCGGCCAAGGTAATGACCGAGTTATTGCTCGCTGACTTTGCCCAGGCGCGAGGGGTGTAGATGTACCAGAAAACAGCGCAGGCGACAATTGTGGAGGGCGAGAGCCCCGATCGTGACGAGATGATCTTGCAGCACCTGCCGCAGGTGAAGCTGATCGCCTCGAGGATCCACGACAAGTTGCCGGACAGCGTCGTTCTTGACGATCTCATCAGCGCGGGCGTGCTGGGGTTGATCGACGCGGTCGATCACTTTGACGCGTCGATGAACGTCAAGCTCAAGACCTATGCCGAGCATAAAATCCGCGGTGCGATTCTCGATAGCCTGCGGAGTCTGGACTGGGCGCCGCGTAACAAGCGCCGGAAGTCGAAAATGATCGAGGCCGCAATCTCGGATCTGGAGAAGAAGCTCCAGCGAACTCCGACCGAAGACGAGGTGGCCGAACACCTGCAGATCTCGCTCAAGGAATATCGCAAGTGGCTTGTCGAGATACGCGGCATCAACCTCGCGCCGATGGAGCAGTCGAACGGCGACGGCGAAACCACCGATGTCTTGCGATTCGCCTCCGGCAAAGACGATGAATGGCCATCGGTTCAGTTCGAGCGATCCGAGCTCAAGCGGTTGGTGGCCAACACCATTGAGCGTCTTCCCGAAGTCGAACGCACCATCATCACGCTCTACTACCGCAAGGAGTTTACGCTTCGCCAAATCGCGAAGGTGGTTTCGCTGCACGAGACTCGCGTATCCCAGTTGAAGTCACAGGCGATATTGAGGATGCGGTCGGCCATCAAGGCTAGGTGGCCTAAGTGAGAGATTCGCCCGGCCTTTTCGGCCATACCCGGAGCCGCGACCGGGAGGGAGCGGTTGCCCGAGCGGGCGGCGCATGTGGCTCACTCGAGCATCCGCTCCCTCCCGGTCGCGGCTCCGGGGGCCGGAAATCACCGCCGGCCGGGCCTAGGTAGTGGCGATGGACACACAACTTTCCCAGGAGGAAATCGATCGACTATTCCGGAAGCGTTCCGCAGCAGAAGACGATCCGCAGGCGCCGTCGATGGCCGTCGCCTACGATTTTCGCCGCCCCGACCGAATTCCGAAGGAGCAGCTACGATCGATTCACCTGATGCACGACTTCTTGGCCCGCAACCTTGCGTCCTCGTTGGGCGCTTATCTGAGGGCCTACATTGGAGTCAGCTTGGTTTCAGTCGAGCAGCTGTCATTCGGCGAGTTCCTGCAGTACTTGCCGACGCCCACTTGCATTGCAAGCATCGCGATGCCGCCGATGGACGGCAATGCGGTCTTGGAAATCAATCCTTCGCTGGTGATGCCTATGCTCGACATCTTGCTCGGCGGCGCCGGCTCGACTGAGTTCGACGAAGCTCGCGAGCTGACCGACATCGAGCAGAGCATCGCGGAAGGGATTCTGCGGATTATCCTGCACGACCTCAAGGAGGCTTGGGCCCCCGTGGCGGAGATCGACTTCGGGGTCGACGATATCGAGACCCAGCCGCAGTTGATGCAAATCCTGTCTTCGAATGAGGCCATCGTTGCGATTGGATTCGAGCTCACGATGGGCGAGGTTCGCGGGATGATGAACTTCGGCGTCCCGTCGATCATGGTCAAGATGATGGGCCAGAAGTTCGAGCAACAGTGGTCGATCCGGCGACGCAGCGGCTCCGCGGACGAGCAACGGCGTATGGCGAGGATTGCGCGGCGGGTCCCAGTGGGCCTCGAGGCCGTGCTGCACGGAGCGCGGCTGAAAGTGAGCGACGTGTTGGCGCTGCAGCCAGGGGACGTTGTTTCCTTGGATATCCCCTGAAGGAGCCGGCCGAAATCGAAGTGGGCGGCGTTTCGAAGTTTACCGGCGAAGTGGTTGTCGCGGGGAATCGGCGCGGCGTTTCGATAGAAAAGTTAACGGCGAACGGCTAGCGGGTTTGGAAGGGTAAGCGCGTTTGTTGGAAGCGATCAATCAGTGGCGTGAAGACCGGCTGAGCCATTGGCTCACGTCGAGCTGGGCGCGTGGGCTGGCCGAGGCGCTGACGGCGGTTGACGCTTCGGGCGCGGCCGGCGCGCTCGAGTTCGAGCCGTCGCATCCGGATGTCGATCGATGGCAGGAATGGGGCGAGCCGGTTTGGTTGAGCTGCGACTGGGATTGCGGCGAAGGCGAGCAACTCCGAGTCGGTTGTTCGCGCGAAACGGTGAATGCTCTCGCGGCGCTGGCGCAACCCGAGGAGGCCGGCGACGAGGAAGCGTTGGCGCCGTTTTCTCAGGTAGCGGGTCAGGCTGCCGCGGCCGCCGCCGAGGCGGCCGAAAGCAGCACGGGCAAGTCCACGCGTTGTTCCGAGCTCACGCCGGGCGAGGCTCCCGAAGACGGCGACTTGGCGGTCGAATTCCACTTCGAGATTGATGGGGCTCCTCACTCGCTGGCGCTCCATCCGAACGCGGAACTGATCGAATTGCTGTTCCCAGAGATTGACGCTCTTGACCCGAGCGCTGACGGCGATGAACCAGCCGAGCAGGCCGTCGTGCAGCGTGAGCCCGATCCGAAGGGCGAGTCTTCCGACATCGCTCGGCGCAACCTCGACATGCTGATGGGCGTCGAGCTTCAGGTGAGCGTCAGCTTCGGCCACACCCGCCTGGCGCTCGAGGATGTCTTGAAGCTTGCCTCAGGGTCGATCGTCGAGCTCAATCGATCCGCGACCGACCCGGTCGAGGTGATGGTCAACGACAGCGTAGTGGCGCGCGGCGAGGTGGTCGTCGTCGACGGCAACTATGGAATACGCGTGACCGAAGTCACTAGCCGCAAAGAGCGCATTCAGTCGATTTTTTGAGGCGGGAGTGGCGGCTTTACGGAACCCGCTCCCTTGCGGTCGCGGCTCTGACGCCCGCGATTCAAAGGTTGAGACGCAGGTGTCAGAGCCGCGACCGCAAGGGAGCGGGTTCGGTAAAGCCCACGCTTGCGTCATCTCCCCGAGGCGCCCTTGGCTTTCCGCCTAGGCGTGACTTCGAGCAGATGGTTGGGGGTCCAGGCTTCTCGCGTCCAACGGTAGCCCTGTGAGAACTGCGCGATGATCTCGAAGTCGGTTTCGCGCTCGCGCGTCACGACTACTTGGGCGGGCGCGGCCAAGTTTTGGGCCTCGATCACGATCGGAACTTCGACCGGATAGTCGGTCTCGCTGCCGATTACGGCTGTCTGCTCGTCGATTTGTTCGAGGACCGCGGGCTCGGGGTTGAGATTGGGATCCTCGCGCCGGATGTGCACGATATGGGAGCAAAGATAGCGCGCGGTCATCGAATACCTGCCACGATGTACGAGGATAGCCTACGATGCGTCCGCTTGTCGTACTCCTGGTTGCACTGCTGACGTCGTGCGCCGCCCCGCCGAAGAAAGGACTCGACCGCGGTCAGGCGTCTGACGCTTTGCGGCGAGCAGCTCGATTCTTTCACGATCAAGTTTCGACCGAGGGCGGGTATCACTTTCAGTACACCTCGGACCTCAGCTTCGGGCGCTCCGAGTCGGCTCAGGGTCCAACGCAGATCAGCGTGCAACGCGCCGGCACGCCAAGTGTGGGCATGGCGTTGCTGGAGGCTTATCAGGCGACTCGAGAGGTTTACCTGCTGGAGCTCGCAGTCGACGCGGCGCGGGCGCTGGTTCAGGGCCAACATTGCACGGGCGGGTGGGACTACATTGTCGAGCTCGACCCGACCAAGAGTGCTCAGTACTCCTATCGAGCCGATGGGCCCTGCGAACAGAGTCGCCCAGGTGTCGGATACACGACCCTCGACGACAACGTCTCCCAGGCCGCGATGCGCTTGTTGATGCGGGTCGACCGTGAGCTTGGGCTCAAGGACGAGTCGATCCACGGCGCGGTCGTGTTTGGGCTGGAGCGTTTGATCGAGGCGCAGTACGAGAACGGCGCCTGGCCACAGCGTTACGCCGCGCTTCCCCATGCGGGAAGTCATCCGCCATTGCGGGCTTCCTATCCCGATGACTGGTCTCGGCAGTGGCCGGATGAGTATTACCGAGGCTTCTATACGCTCAACGACAATACCCTCGCTGATTTAATCGACATGTTCTTGGAGGCGGGCCGGATTTATGCCGAGCCGCGCTACGTCGAAGCCGCGAAGCGAGGCGGTGACTTTCTGTTGAACGCGCAGATGCCGGATCCGCAGCCGGCTTGGGCGCAGCAGTACGACTACGAGATGCGGCCGGTGTGGGCGCGGCAGTTCGAGCCGGCGTCGATCACGGGAGGAGAGTCGCTGAGCGCGCTGAAGATCCTGCTGACGCTCTATCGGGAGACGGGAGAAGGGAAGTACCTCGACCCGCTTTCTCGTGCGATTGAGTATTTGAAAGCTTCGTCGTTGCCTGACGATCCGGACGCACCGCGCCGCAGGGCCCGGACTTGTCCGCTGGGGGATCGTTGCCTGGCGCGGTTCTACGAGCTCAAGACGAATCGGCCGTTGTTTATCACCAAAGGGCCGATGTACCGTGTTGCGGGGTTGGACGCCTACCGGCCCGAGGGATACGAAGTGAGTTATGACGACTCGTCCACCATTCAGCACTACGCGATGTGGGTGAACGGACGGCGGGTTGACGAGGCGGAGGCGGAGTTGGCGCGAGTCCGTGAGGCGCCGCCGGAAGAGCTAAGGCGTGAGGAGCGGCTGACGGGGCTTTCGCCATGGCAGGACTCGGCGCCGGACGCCCCCCGCGATGTGGCGCGGATCATCGCGGCGATGGATGAACGGGGGGCCTGGGTGGAGCCGGGCTTTGCGGGCCGCTCCGACCGGCTGGTGAGTGTGTTCGCGGCAGAAGACATGACGGTCCGAATTGGGGGAAGAACGATTGCGTTGCCGGAGGACGAAACGGTGGAGATCTTTCGCGGGGCGGCGCCGGTGGTCGAAGAGATGATCGTTTCCGAGACGTTTGCGGAGAATATTGAGGCGCTGGCGAGGTGGATTGCGGCTCGACCGAGACACTAAGTACGTGGCGCACGGCTGTGCCGTGCCGCCTTGCGCCTATGGCGCAAGGTCTCCGGACCCGGACCTTGCAGCACAGCTGCAAGGCGGCACGGCACAGCCGTGCGCCACGTCAATCCGGGAGCAGCTTGAGTGCTTCGGTGACCACGCGGTCGCTGCTGACGCGGGTCATGCAGCGATGGTCGATGGGGCATTCGCGCAGCATGCAGGGACTGCAATGCACCGGCTCACGGACAACCGTGGCCCACGACGCCGAGGGGCCGGTGGTGATATGATCGGTCGCTCCGAAGATCGCCACGGAAGGGATGCCGAGAGCGGCGGCCACGTGCATGGGGCCGGAGTCGTTTGTGAGGTAAACGGTGCAGGTCGAGGCGAGGTCGATGTAGTCGGCGAGGCTGGTTTCTCCGGCGAGACTGTGGCCGCGCGGGCCGATCATTGCGGCGATGGATCGTGCGAGCTCGGCCTCGGCCGGCGAGCCAAAGATCGCCACGTGGCTGTCGAGTTTCTCGGCAAGAGTGCTAGCTGCCTCGGCGAAGCGCTCCGGGATCCAACGTTTGGCTCCGCCATAAGCGGCGCCTGGGCTGACTCCGATCCAGCGTTTTGCGTCGAGCTCGCGCTTACGCCAGTTGCGCCAACCGGCTTCTTGGGCGCCCTCCACGCCCCCTAGGCGGATGTCGGCGCATTCGGGTAGCTCGTCGATCAGCCCCGCGCGCCGCAAGAGCTCTAGATAGTAGAAGCGCTGGTGGTCCGGGATCTCCCCAACTGACGGCACGGGAATGCTGTCAGTCAGCAAGAATGCGCGCCCGTCGCGGGAGTAGCCGATGCGGCGTTTCGCCCCAGCGGCCCTAGCGATCAGGGCCCCGTCAAACGCGTTTTGTAGCAAGATGGCCTCGTCGAATTTTTCAGGCCTCAGCTCACCTACTAGGCGAGCTTTGCCGGCGAGCCCGCGATGTCGACCGGTGTTTTCATAGCGGATGATGCGGTCGCAGAAATCCTCGCGGGAGTAGAGGTCGGCCACCCACGGGCGGGCCAGGACGACGACCTCGGCGCCGGCGTAGGATCGGCGGATTTCTCGAAGCGCCGGGATAGACATCACGGCGTCTCCCAGCCAGTTCGTGGCTCTCACAAGGACCTTCATCGGGCGGCCTGTTGCACCTCCTCCTCGATCCAGTCAAGCAGACGCTCGCCGTCGTCCACCGAAAGCTCAATGGACAGGGCAAACAGCGGCGGCGCCCCAGTGCGGGTTGATTGAGGAACGCCGGCGTCGAGATTGACGAGGTCCTTCTCTGTCGTGATCAGCAAATCGGCCCGGCTGTCACGGGCCTGGGCCGCGATGCGCCACCAGTCGGCTTCAGAATACCCGTGGTGATCGGGGAACGCCATTTCACCCGCGAGGTCACAGCCGAGCGAGTCCAGCAGGGCTGCGAACGACTCGGGAGCGCCAACGCCGCAGAAAGCAAACAGGCGCTTGCCTTGGATCGATTCGACGGGTTGAACCTCTCCGCCATTGCTCGGGACGACGCCCGCGGGCGCCATCTGGCTTAGGTATACCGGACAAGTGGGGTTGTGGAGCTGGACCACCCGGCGAAGGGAGTCGTAGTCACAGTCTGGCCGGGTGCGCGTCAGGATCACGGCATCGGCGCGCGAGATGCCGCTGAGGGGCTCGCGTAGGCGGCCCAGCGGCAAGGTTGGCTCGTGCTCGAAGGGGCGGCTGGCGTCGACCAACAGGAGGTTGACGTCGCGGTGTAGGCCAAGGCGCTGGTAGCCGTCGTCGAGCACGAAGCAGTCAGCTTGGTGGCTTTCTAGGAGAGTCTGAGCCGCTTGGAGTCGGTTTAGGCTGACTCCGATCGGGACTTCGTCGAGCTTGGCCGCCATGAGCGCCGCCTCGTCCCCTACGTCGTCTCGTTTCGCCCTCGAGTCTGGGGCTATCGTGGCGGGCTTCGCGCTCTTGCGGCCATATCCTCGGGTGAGCACGGCCGGGCTGAGTCCGCGGCGGGCGAGACGTTGGCAGAGCCAGATTACGGTGGGCGTCTTGCCGGTTCCGCCGACGCTGAGGTTCCCGACGCAGATTGACGGCCGCGGCAGGCGACGACGTCGGCGAGAGATCTTAGGGCGCAGGGTCGTGACTGTAGACCAGAGCCAGGTTGGCCCTGCGAGCAGCGCCTCGAGCACCCACGCCGGAGTCGTCGCCGGAGTCGCTTCGCGGGCCAGCCGGACGGCCTCCTCGACGGCGGCTTGTGTGGCCCCTTGCTCACGTTTGGCGACCTCCAGAGCCCGCGCTCCTACTTCCGCGGCCCTAGCCGGATCCTTCGCCAGCCGCACTAGCGCCCCCCCCAGCCCGGCGGCCGATGTCTGAATCAACCCGCCCCCCGCGAGCATCTTGTGGGTGATATCCCTGAAGTTCTGCATGAAGGGACCGACAACGACCGCGCGGCCATGGACCGCGGCCTCGAGGACGTTGTGGCCGCCCCAACCGTTCAGTGACCCGCCCATAAAGACGAAGTCAGCGATCGAAAACAGCGAGGAAAGCTCGCCCAGACTGTCGAGCAGAATCACGGGACAGGAGCCGCCGTCCGCCAGCGGGAGCCGCGACCGCCGAACAAAAGTTAGCCCGGCCGCGGTCAGCTCGGCGGCGGCCTCATCGCAACGATCGGGTCTGCGCGGAGCCAGGACAAGGCGGGCGTCTGGAGTCTCCTCGAGAACGCGTTGGAATGCCGCGATCACGGGGCGCTCCTCACCTTCTCGCGTGCTGCCGGCAACGATCAACGGTTTGCCTATTGACGCTTTGAGGTATTCCTTTAACGTCTCGGGGACGTCGGCAGCCGCGGGGATATCGTACTTGAGGTTGCCGCCGACACGAACGACTCGGGGGTCGGCGCCCGCGCCAACGAAACGTTCCAGGTCCCTCATCGATTGCGTCATGATCGCGTCTGGAAACCGCAGTACATCGCGGAAGAACCAGCGGTAGCGCTGGTAGCGCGGCGCCGAGCGATCGGACAGTCTACCGTTGACGATCATCAGCCCGGCGCCGTGGCGTTTGGCTTCGTGAAACAGGTTAGGCCAAAGCTCGGCTTCCAAGACGATCAGCAGTTTGGGACGGAGCTGCGAGAAACAACGTCGTACCGACCAGGGCAGATCGAGTGGGGCGAAGAAGACTCCGTCGGCGATCCCTGTGAGTCGTTCTTCAGCGATGCTTCGCCCGGTTGGGGTCGTAACGCTGACGAAAATCGGCTCCCACGGGAAGCTCTTTTTGAGTTGGCGAACCAGCTCAACGGCTGTGATCACCTCGCCCACCGAGACCGCGTGTAACCAGATCGCTCCGGGCCGGGTCTGATGCAGATAGGGGGGTGAGAGCCCGAGTCGTTCCGCGACAGCCCTCCAGCCGTAGCCGGTTCCGCTGAAGCGGAACGCTAAATAGACGACCGCCAGCGGCGAAAGCAGCGTGACGGCCAGGTTGTAGGCCGCTAGAATCAAGCCGACGGACCCATTATGGCAAGAACCTCGATCACTCAAATCACGCTGGCGCTGCTAGCTGTACTGACGCTTGCGGCCGCCGACAAGGCCTTCCAGGCGAAGCCGGCGCACAAGTATCCCGCCAACCAAGGCCAAGGAGACGTCACTGTCGCGGTGAAGCCTTATCACGATGACAAGCTGATGGCGGAGGCTTTTGGCAAAGCCCAGCCCTACAAGTATGGCTTTCTTCCCGTCTTGGTTGTGATTACGAACGATTCAGAAGAGGTGATCAGTTTGGAGAATCTCGAGGCGCGCTACATCAGCGGGGGGCGTCAAGGGATCGAATCGCTCTCGGCCGCGGATCTTGCGATGTTCAATCCCAAGGGGCATCAGCCGAAGAGCCGCAGCATCCCCGGCGTTTGGAATCGGATGCCCAAGGCGAAGAAGGGACCGCTAGCCAAGCCCGAGCTCGCCCTGCGCGAGTTCAATGCGCCGGTATTGCCGCCGGGGAGCTCGGCGAGCGGATTTTTCTATTTTGACGTTGGCCTAGGGGAGAGCCCGACCGACGGCGCTTCGATGTATTTGACGGGATTGCGGAACCTGTCGACGGGCCGCGAGCTGTTCTACTTCGAGATCGGGCTCGATCGGTACAAGTAGCTACGGAGGGCGGCTCCAAGCGGCCGCAACCTAGCCCTCCGCCCGATAGCCACTGAAACTATTTTCACAAGAGCGCCGGGATAAACCGGCATGTTGTTGGGAAGTGCGTCCAGCGAAGGCTGGCATGTTCAGTGGGAGATAGACCCGCCGGGGAAGAAGTCAGAGCCCCGTAGCTTGAGTTGCATTGGTGGAGAAAACGAAGCTGATGAAGCCAACTGACAAAGCCATCTTTAGGATGGTGAGCGAGTCACTGGGCCGTAACGCAAGTGAACCCATAGGTAGCCTCGAAAAACATAAGCCTCGGAGGCCGAGTCCGTTTCCTAAGGACGAAGGCAGCATGAGCCGGCGCAGACTGACTGACGCGCTGGGTCACTCCGGCGGGGTAATAGGGGCAGCACGGTGACAAGGGCATGCAAAGCAACTGGAGAAACCCTCCTCGTCCCGTCGAGAAATCGGCGGAGCAAGTCAAGCCGTATAACCGGCGTCAACCGGGAAATCGGTGGAAGGCGAGAGGGTGGCGGCGAGGTTCGTAGTAGCGCTGAAGCGGGGTAACGCCCGTGGAGCGAAGGGGCCTTACTGCAGATGAAGTCTTGGTCAACAAAGGGAGGCAGGGACGAATGATAAAGGTGGAGTGAACCCCAAGCGTGAGACAGTCGAAATCGGGACAGGTTACGATTCACCGCAAAACGCTTGCCTTCTTCGCTGTATCGTCGCACGCTGGTCCTAGCCGGGGAAGCGGAAGCGGGCTCTGCTGGAGAGCAACCCGCCAAGGAATACCCGGCCGCAAACTCATCAAGACGATGAGCGCCGGGGGCGGCCGCCAAGGTCGCTCCCGGCTTCTCCAACGCCGGCGATGTCTCCCTGCCCGCCCAGGGCCCATCGGATTGATAGATTTGCCTATGCCTCTCAAAACTCATACTTCGGATTCCTCGCTGCTGTTGCCGCCGGCCGCGCCAGCGCTTCAAACTCCGCCGGCGGACGATATCCCAACGCCGAATGCAGCCGGCGTTGGTTGTAGATCTCATCAATGAACTCGCCGATCGATGCGCGCGCCTCGTCAAGCGTGCGATAACGCTGCAACCAAACCTCCTCCGCCTTCAACGTCTTCATGAAACTCTCCGCCCGCGCGTTGTCGTAGGGGTTGCCGCGGCGGCTCATCGAGATGATCGCGCCGTGCTGCTCCAGCAGCTCGACATAGGCGCTCGAAGCGTACTGTACGCCTTGGTCGGAATGATGCATCCACCCCGCGGCAGGGCGTCTGAGCTCGAGCGCATCGCGCAACGCCCCTACAGCCAGCTCAGCTTTGAGCGTCGTCCCCAGCCGCCAGCCGACCACGCGTCGCGAGTAGGCGTCCAACACCACGGCGAGGTAGACGAACGCCTCGCGCAAGCGAATGTAGGTGATATCGGATTGCCACAACTGATCGACGCCGTCCACATTCAGGTGCGCCGCTAGATTCGGATAAACAGGTAAGAAGTGGTTCGAATCCGTTGTTAGCACGAAGCGCCGCTTGAGTACCGCCAGCAAGTTGTCCTTACGCATCATCCGCAGGACCTTTTTGTGATTGACGAGGAAGCCTTGGCGGCGCAGCTCGGCCGTCACGCGGCGGTAGCCGTAACGACGATTCTCGAGCGAAATCCGCTGCATGCGGTCACGCAATTCCATGTCGCACTCGGCGGGCGACGACACGGCGAGCCGGCGATAGAACCCGGCGCGATTCACGCGTCCGAGCTCGCAGGCGTGTTCGACGCTGAGCGAGCCTTTGGCGCTGATCTGCTCGACGATGGAGTAGATCCGCTCGCGCCACCGGCGTCGTTGGTCGGGGCTGCGAGGTTCAAGGCGCGAAAGGCTTGTCCGAAAAAATCGAGCTCTGCGGCTTGTTTGCCGAGCAGTCGTTCGAGCTCTGCGATGCGTTCGTCGCGCGGATCGCGAGGGATCTTGGGCGGCGCCGAGCGGCCGGGTTTCGGCCGGCCTCGCCGCCGGCTCAAGCCGTTGACGCCTTCCTGGCGATAGGCGTCCCGCCAGCGGTACAGCAGGCTGCGCTTGACGTCCAACTCGCGGCTTAGCGCTGTGCCGCTCTGGCCGGCTAGGAGCCGCCTGGCGGCGGCTTCCTTGAACTCCACCGTGAACTCCCGCGGCTTGCGCGGCTTGAGACTTTCCATCCTGGACTCCTTTCCATTCGCTGAAATTCGTCCCAAATTTCAATGTCTCATTTTTAGGGTTCACTCCAGGGTGTCTTCCACTTTCTGTTTGCGACGTTCAGCCTAGGAGTCTGTCCGAGTATTAGTTGCCGTATCCATATCTAGTAACTGAGCGAACCGTCTTCCACAAGATATTGTGGTCTAGGAAGCCAAAAGTTGAATTCTCGGGCACACTCCTAGCGCCTGAGACACCCCGCTCACGCAGGGTGCTCGGAATGCGCCGCCATCGTTGAGATGGCTCTAAATCTAGAGCGACGGCAACGGGCGCTGCTCCGGCCCAAAGCGCAGAGTCACACTCGGGGCCTCTGACGCCGGCAGACGGACGACTCGCGGCCGCATCAACAAGATCAGGTCCCGCTGGATAAACTGCCTCGAGTTGCTGCGGAAAAACCTTCCCACCACCGGCAGGCGTCCCAATCCGGCCAGTCCCGAGCGCGTCCCCCGGGATTCGTAAACCGTCATGCCCGCCACCAGGGCCCCCTGGCCGTCGCCGATGCGAATCTGGCCCTCGAAGGCGCGATTGGCCAAGATGGGCACGCCATTGACCGTCCCGCCGGCGAGTAGCTTAAACTCCGCCTGGAATTGCAGCGTGACCTCCGTCTCGCTATGGATTCGAGGGGTGATGGTGAGGATCAGGCCAAGGTCCTCGAAGGTGAACGAGGGGATCGGCGGGCGAAACGTCCCGCCGTCGATCTCGTCTTGGATGGCATCGTTCGTGACGACAGGTCCGAAGCTGGCGTTGATGATCGGGAAGCGTTCGCCGATCTTGAGCGTGGCTTCGGTTCCGTCGGCGGCTCGGAGTCGAAACGATTGTATCGTCGTGGCATCACCACGCTGCATGGTGGCTTCTACCGAGCCCGGGCCGATCGTCACCCCAAAAGCGCTGTCGCCGCCGCCGACCGTGACCAGTGACACGGCTGCCGCCGCGTCGAGCTCCGGAGGCCGGCTGTTGAATGCGCTGCTGAAGTTCGTCACCGGAAACGAGGTTGGCAAGCTCACCCCATGGTCGGTCTGACCGTCACGGGTGACAGCGATCAGCTCGGTCTCGATGACGACTTCGGCGCGAGGTTGAGAAAGCCTTTGGTAAAGCTCCCGGGCCATCCGAACCTTGCGGTCAGTATCGCGCAGCAGGACCGACTGTTGGGTTGCTACAAGCTGCAAACGTTTGATGTCGAGGACCTGCTGCACGGCCCGCCCGACTTCATTCGCCTCTTCGACGGTAATCGTATCGGGAAGCAGGATCGTAGCGAAACTCACTGGCTCGAGCTCGTTTCGCTTGTTCGGCGTATCCTCGGCGATCATGAATAGCTTCTCGCTCAAGGAGATCAAGAAGGCCGTTGAGACTTGATTGAGCGCCACGATCGCGTGTGGGAAATCTTGACCTTCGAGCTCGAATCGAACCTCCCGTTCGGCGTCGAAATCCTGGTCGAACAGAACGTGCAGGCCGAACTGCTCGGCCAAAGACTCATAAGCTTCTTGGACGCTCGAGTCGACGCGCAGATCGATCTTCTTGCGCTCGTAGTCCAATAGAACCGGGGACTTGAGCTCGATTGATTCGGGGGGCGGCTCAGGGATGTCGAGCTGGTCTTGATCGCCCGCGGGAGGGAATAGCCCGTCGGGATCAATCTCACGAGCCGAGATCGCGTCACCGCTGGCCGCGAGGACCTGCGCCGCCACTGAGCTGACCCGCGTAGCCGCACGGATATAGTGGACGTTCGCGGGCTCGTAGCCGCGCGCGCGAATGTAGTGCGTGTAGGCCCGGAGTAATTCTCCGCGGCTCTCTGCCTTGAGTCCGCGGCCGTATTCCCGCATGCCTTCGTTGCCGAAAGCGAGAGTCGTTGTCAGCAGCAGAAGGCAAAGGTATCGAGTCACAGAGGGGAGGACGCCACAAAGAGAAGACGCATGACCGGCGCCGAACGTGGATCGTAATCCGCTAGCTCGGCGAATCGCCGTTTAGCGGTACAACCACGCGTAGGTGCGAACCGTGACCGGGGTTCGACTCCAAGGTCATCGTACCACCGAGTGTGCGGACGCGCTCCTTGATGCTTCGCGGGCCGATCCGCAGCGCGTCGAGCTCGGCGAGAGAGTAGCTTCCCCCGAACGGGTATCCTTTGCCGTTGTCGTTTACCGAGAGCTGGACTGACTGATCTTTCTTCTCCATGCCAAAGAGCACGTGACTGGCCTGGGAGTGCTTGTAGATATTGTGCAGAGCTTCGCGAACAATCTTGAGCACCTCGCCGCCGAGCGTTCCAGGGAGCGCCATTTCACCGTTCTGCTCCCCGGTTATTGTGACCGCAACGCCGCTTTCCTTCTGGAAGCTGTCGATCAGCCGGCGGGTCGAAGCGACCAGGGAGGAATCGTCCTGCTCGATTGGACGCATGCCGTGAACGAACGTCCGCATGTCTTTGACGAGCGTTCGAGAAAGCTCGGTCAAATGGTCGAATTCTTGATCGGCCTGCTCCGGGCTGCTCTCGCGCAGCCTGCGTATGATCGCGAGCCGCATGTCGAAGCTGATGATGCTTTGCAGCGGTCCGTCGTGAAGGTCGTGAGAGATCCGCGTGCGCTCGGTTTCCTGGGCCCAGTGTTTGGTGCGGCGCACGACCAACAGATGCCTGATGGCCTCGCGGAAGTGGGGGGCGACCGCCGCAAGCCGGTCGCGGTCGCCGGCATGGAACCCCTTTACGCTGTTGATCGCCAGCAGCCGGCCAATGATCTCGTCGCCGTCTCGCAAAGCGATGCTAACCAGGTTGTAGGCTTCGAAGCGCTGGACGGCGTAAGGATGCAACGCGAACTGCTTGCCGGCGTCGTCGCTCGACGA
This sequence comes from Bryobacterales bacterium, assembly GCA_965247515.1. Lineage (GTDB taxonomy): Bacteria > Acidobacteriota > Terriglobia > Bryobacterales > UBA6623. Next base: position 7,825,899 of record OZ252029.1, read on the forward strand.
CAGGTCGTTGGATAGGACGTCGATCTTACCCGTGGACAAACCGATCCATTCCTGGTGATGCTCGAATTCCTTCGGCGGCGCGGCGTCGGCGGCTCTTACGGGCGGGTAGCGGCACACGGCGTAGTAGTCGGCGGCGGGATTCCAAAAGGCGAGCACGGTGCGGGCGCACTTCATGCGGACGGTCAGCTCTTGCAGCGCCTGTTCGACCGCCGCCACCATCCGCTCCTCGGACTTGCCGACTGCTTCGCGAAGCGTGCTTTCGATGCGTCGTTCAATCCGCCCCGACTGGTATGCGAAGTGATAACCCAAGGCGCCGCCGACAACGATCATAAACAGGAACGAACTGGTCGAAAACTGGAACGTCTGCTCCACGCCGACGGCCAACAGGGCGCCATATCCGGCGATGCAGAATGAGGTCAGCAGCAGTACCTCTCGCGAAGTGTGAAGTAGCGCGGCTTCCGTGATGAGGAAGTAGAACATCAAGAGTCCGATCCCGACGTCCGGGGCGGCTCCGAGCGGCGCCAGGAGCATCATGGCTCCCAGGTCGATCATGAGGATGAGATAGGCGGAGCGGCGGACCTTGAGATTCCCGCGCAACAGCAGCAGGGCCAGGCTGTAGACGCAGAAGCCGAAACCCGCGGCAGGGGCTATGACCTCTCCGGTCGTCGGCCATTTCAGGGCCTGGACGAGGAAGTACGCAACGGCTAAAACCAGCCGGAGCGTGCTAAGCAGCGTCACTCGCCGGTGGCGTAGCGCTAGCTCTCTAGTAAAGCTTTCGGCGGCCATGGGGGTTTTGATAGGTGGCGAAAGCCCACCATGAGAATTGTAGCTTAGGGATCGAGAGGCGCCGGCGGGATCGGTCGGAATCGAAGGCGGACCTAGTCGAAACGCCCGTGTGGCTTAGGGTCACCGACTTAGATTAGCCAGCGAGCCCAGCATAGCAACGCCGGGCTCAGTGGGGCCGTCGCGCCGGTCAGCGAATGTCCGGGCGTACTGGCGGACGATCAATCCAAGGCTTGAATCTGAGGGTTCGAAAGCTCAGCTTTGAAGAACCGCGCCCGGTCAATCGTGAACGATAGGAAGTACTTTAGGTCCCACGACGCTCTAGCGAAGGTCGGATCGATTTGGGTCTGCGCCGTGAAGGCTGGGAAGATGGCGGTCGCGGTCAGTTGACCGTCGAGATAGATGGCGCCCCGGCGGCTGATTTGGTCGAACGTGACTGCGACTCGATGCCACTGTCCAGGAGTCAACGAGGCGCTCGAGAGTAGCCAGGGGTTTGACGACGGCAGGCCCGATACGCTGAAGATCAAGCGCCCGTCGGAATGGACCCCGGCGTACCAGCCGCGATAATCGCCCCCGTAGTTCGAGTAGAGAATGCCCCAACTGTCGGGCAGGGCGGTCAGGCGCACCCAGGCGCTCCAGGTAAACGTGCCGGCGCTTAGGTCGGGGTGGGCCGCAACCGACCCCCATCCTACGTTGAAGAGTTGTCCGTTGCCGGATTGTCCGGGGACCGTGCCGGTGAGTCCATTCAGGGTAACCGGATGTTCGTCGGGGGCGGACTCGAACTCCCAGACGGCGGCCGGCGTCGGGTCCTGCTGGCCCGAGTGCGCGCCGTACTCGGCCTGGATGTCTTCCGGGCTTCGCTCAAACGGGTACAGGTAGGCTTCGTCGAGTCTGCACTTAAGGTAGACCGAGTTGACCCACGAGGCCCGCCCAAACGTTGGCTGAACGCCGACTTGTGGCGTCCAAGCGGGGAAGACCGCGCTGCCAACTCGAACGCCATCGAGATAGATCAGCCCCCGTCTGCTGGCGCCTTCAAACGTGACAGTGATGTGGCTCCAGCGGCCTAGCTCGAGCGAGGCTGACGACACCACCCAGGGGTTCGAGCTGGGCAATCCCGAGACCGAGAAGATGACTCGGCCGTCGCTGTACACGCCCACGTACCATCCCCTGAAGTTTCCGTCGTAAGTGGAGAAAAGCACTCCCCAGTTTTGGGGATACTCGTCGATTCGCACCCAGGTCGAAAAGCTGAAACTTGATGAGCCGAAGGCCGCATCCGCCGAGACTTGGGCCGAGTCGGGCCACCCGCCGAAGTGTCGCGCCACGCCCGAAACTCCCGACACCGGGGTGGTCCGCGTGGAAACCGTCACGGCGTCGAGGCCGTTGCTGGAGGCGTCGAACAAGACCGTACCGGGCCCGGTCCCAAGGTCGTCGAAGTCCCAATGGGCCAGCGGGTCGGGCGTCGGTTGAACGGGGTAGGCGCCGAAGTCGGACGAGACCTCCGATGCCGTCCAGGCGCGGGGAATGATCGTCAGTTCATCGAGGTCGAAGTTCGTGTAGTGATGATCGGTCCAGGAGGCGCGTCCGAGGGTCAACTCGCCAAGTGTGCGTGGGGTCATTCCCGACACGAATCGCTTCGAGTGGAGCTGGCCGTCAACGTAGAGCGAGATGCGCTGGATTCTGCCGTCATAGGTTGCCGTCAGGTGCGTCCAGCGGTTGAGGATGAGGGCTGCGTTGGATTCGACCGAGGGCAGACTCGACGGTTTCGCCGCCATGCCGAAGAAGGCTTTCCCCGACTCGAGGACTCCGATGTACCATCCGGCGAAGTCCGCCCCGTAGTTTGAGATCAATGCCCCCCACGGGGTCGGCGTCGCCTGCAGCCGCACCCAAGCGCGCACGGTGAAGCTGGCGGGCTGGAGCTGCTCGGTGCTCGCGATGGTCACAACATCGTCCACGCCGTCGAAGCGGCGGGCCTGGCCCACGATTCCGGGGATTGAGGCGGTTCCGAGGTCGCCGGCGGCGTGGTGACCATTGCCGGAAGAATCGAGAAGGCCTTGGTCGAAGTTCCATTCGGCGCTGACCGCTGGCTGAGGCAGCGGCGGGGGCGGCATGAAGGCGGCGAAGTCTGCCGCTATTTCGTTGGTGGACTGAATCTCATGCAGAATCAGCATTTCGTCGACCGCGGCGTTCAGGAAGTAGGTGTCGAACCACGACGCTTTTCCGATCGTAAGCGGGCCTGCCTGGACCAGTTCGAGACCGGCGCCCCGAATTGTCCCTCAGACCGTCGACGTACATATGTGCGTCTCCGGTGGATCGGTTCATCGTCACCGTGAGCATGTGCCAGCGGCCCAGCGTAAGCGCTCCACCTGAAACGAGCCAGGGCGCCGACGCCGGCGGTTTGGCGGCTAAGAAAACCAGGTGGCCGTCGGAGCGAACCGCGAGATACCAGCCCTGGTAGCTTTGCCCTGTGAAGGTGGAGATCACGATGCCCACATTGTCGGGATAGCGATGGAGCTTGACCCAGGCTCGTATGGTGAAGCGGTCCGCCATCGCGCCGGCGGCATTGGGCGCGGAGATCGAATCCGTGAAACCGTTGAGCAGGCGCGCCGATCCGAAGACGCCCGCTACTGGGGCTGAACCCCTGCCGGCGGTGCTGCCATTGAGGCCGTTGCCGGAGGAGTCGATAATCGTCACACCTGAGCCGGATGCCGGCTCCTCAAACGACCAGACCGCGAGCGGCGTTGTCGCGGGAGTGACGGCGAACGCCACGGTCACGGTCTGCGTTCCCGCCAGGCCGGCGTCGATCTCAATGCTTCCGACGTGCTGGCCTGCGGAGAGACCCGCCGGGTTCGCCGCTACCTGGAGATCGGCCGGGCCGCTCCCGGAAGTCCCCGAGACGGTCAGCCACGGCGATCCGGTGACGACCTGCGCCGCCCAATCCAGCTGTCCAGGGCCGGCGTTAGCGATCGAGACGGTTTGACTTGCCGCGACAGGGCCTCCGGCCGTTGCGATGAATGACAGAGACGCGGGGGAGACCGACAGTTCCGGCTCGTCCCCAGCCGACAGCCGTGACACTCGGATGTTGTCGACAAACCAGCCTTCGAAGTCGTTGTTTTCGGCGTCGAAGGTGTCGAAGTCGAAGCGGATGCGAACCTGGGCGCCGGCGTAGCGTGTCAGGTTGATCCTGTAGTGCCCGAAGGTTTCTCCCGCGGTGTTGTGCGCTAGGTGGGTGAGAAGCTGCCACGAAGCGCCGTCGTCGGACGAGATCCAGACTCGGCCGGAGTCTTTGTTCAAATACGGGGCGAACAGCGAGCCGAAGTCAAAGCGGTGTGTGAATCCCTCGCCCTGGAGGTACTGATCCCACTCGAGCAGCGCCCCTGAAGCGCTTGTGAGGTCGATGTTCGGCGTCGTCAAGAAGCCCGAGGCGCGCCCGCCTGTATCGTAGTTCGCCGACGAGTCCTGGCCAAACCACCACGCCGAGCTCCCCGCCGCCGCTCGCCGATTGCTGCTGTGCCACAGTCCGGCCGCGGTCATCAAAGACCCTTCCTCGGCGCCGTCGAAGAAGATGGACGCGCCTGCGCTCGACGGCTCTTCACCGCAGGCCGTGGGGGCGTCGAAAGCCTCGTACACGCTCAACGCCGTGTCGTTCATCTGCCCGGACTCGATCGGGTTCAACGCCGCGGAAGCCCCCATTCCTCGGGCGGCGAAGACCGACCACAGCGCGCACTGATTCGTGCCGCCCACTCCGGCGACTTGCGCCGCTTGAACGATCGCGTCGCGGGCGTCAAGCATCGAAGGTCGGAGCGGCGTCAAGGCCAGCGCGGCCGTGAGCGTTTGCTCGTAGGTCTGCTTCCCAAGAGCGCCTCGCAGATCCCACAACGTCGACGCCCAGATCTCACCGTCGACATGAACCTGCGGCATGGGAATCAGCAGCCCGGTCCCTGGGACGGACTTCAAACGACGGTTTCCGAACATGCCGTAGGTCAGTGCGTTTTGGTCGTAGCGCACCGACCTTATGCCGGTGTTCGGCGAGCGCGTGACGTATTCACCCATCACCGGGTGCCCCGTGAACAACGTGGCGTAGGCGTCGCTCCAGCCTTCTCCTAAGGCGCCGCTCTGCCATAGGAATATGCCGGCGACGTTGGTTGGGCCGCCAATCAGACGGTTCGTCAGTCCGTGAGCGTACTCGTGGATCATGACGTCGCCGTCGAAGGCGGTATCGCGGCGCTGCCCCGTGAATAGGCCCAGTTGCATGATGGGCGCGATCCCGTTGGGCGGTGTGATGAAAACGGCGTTGTTGTTCGTGTTTGAGTCCTGAACGAACACGCGCACGGCGTCGGCGCCTTCGAAGTTTCCGGCGGCCTCGTCGAATCCCAGCGACTCGAGCCAGTCGTGGGCGGTATTGACCCAATAGAAGGCGTTGACGATGGCCGCGCTGCGGTCGGGGGCGGCCGAGTTGAACTGGTCGTAGGAGTTCGTGAAAGGATAGTCGAACGCATTGGCCACCGACAGAGCGTGGCCGTCGCAGAGACCGTCGCCTGTCTCGTCGAAGCAGGCGTTTGCGTAGTCGCCTTGAGTGGACGAGCCAAAGGTCCATCCGGGGAAGGGTTGGCTGGTTTGGGGGCCTTCGTCGGGATGCGCGACATCGGGGGCGGCGAAGACGAGCCCCGTTGGAGATTGGTAGCGCACGAGGTTCAGGCTGAACAGCAGCTCGCTCGACAGCGCGTCCACAACGACCTGGTAGATTCGCTCAGGGGCGATTTCGAGATGGAGCGTCCATGCGGGCCGAGTCTCGCCGGCCAGTGGAAACCAAACGCGCGAGGCGACGGCCGGAGCCAACAGCAGCGGGTCAGAGAGCACCGTGCGTTGGTCGCCGCCGGGTAGCCCCGAGTCCACTTGGGGGCCCGGCGAGCTTCCGGGCAACAAGGCGCCCAACGCGGTCGAAACAGCTTCAGCGGCGCTGAGGGTGGCCGCGAGGCTCGCGGGGGCCGATACGGCCGGCGACCGCTCGATTCGGACCACGGACCCGGCGGCGCCGACGTGGATGCGAGCATAGCTTCCGAAGACGGGGGCGTCGCCGAAGGTCTGCGTGTAGGTTAAGTGTTCGAGTTTGCCCTCGAGGCTTGTATGACGAGCGGCAAGCTCGAGCTTCACCGGCGTGGCGGCGGACGGCCCACTCAAGGCGGCGCCCGTCAGCGCTTCGAGGGCAATTGTAGCGGCGTCGGCGTTGCGCGGCGGCGTTAGGGCCCCGTCGAGATCGTAGAGCGAGGTTGAGGGGGCCGTTTGGCGGAGGTCCAAAGACTCGAGGTCTTGCTGACCCGACGCTGTTCCAATCGCAAGTAGTAAGGCAGCCGCGGCGAGACGCAGAAACACAATATCTTATCGGCCGTAGCTGTACGATTCATAAGACGTAGGGGCCAGGCATGCCTGGCCCGTCTTGCTGATACTATAAACGCCGATGCGTACGCCGATCTTTACCGCGCTTGTTCTTTGCCCTTGTTTGGCGGCGCAGCCTGAAACTCTGATCGAGACAGCCATTGGCCTCACTCGCGAAGACACCCCCATCGCGGCGGTCATTTCGAGCGACGACCTCGACTTTTCGACATCGAAGACCCGAGTCCTGCTGGTGGGCGTGGCAGGGACGGCGGACGCGATACGAAGCGAGCTGACCTGGTTCCGGGCGAGCCCCTTTGCCGATTCGGTCACGCTGTCGGCGGTCCCGGATGCGATGGCTTCGGGTAAATACCCCGCCGAGGGCGATCAGTATCACTCCGACGAGCGGGAATCCGCCTACTTGTGGCGCTGGATCGGCATGCACGCGCCCGACCTCGTCGTCGAAGTCACGCACGGCGGCGCTCGGAGTTGGTTCGCGGGCGAATCGAGCGACCTCGCCAACCGTCTGCAAGCGAACGTGGTGCAGGCGCCGGGAGAGCTGTACTTCGAGCTTGGGCGCGCGAAACCGAGCGATGTCGGAACGATCCCGGCCGTGAAGGTCGAGACGGACGGGCCGGGGTTTCTTGAACCATTGCTCGAAGCGATCGAGGCCGCGAACTTCCGCGGGCCGTCGCCGGCGAGGGCTGAAATCCAAGCGCGGCTCAAGCGCAAACCCATCGAAGTCGCGAGCCAGCTGGCAGCCGTCTACGGGCATCAGCTCGATACGGTCGCCTACATCCCGGCGGTGGCTTTGATTGGCCGGCTTCACCTCGGACGCTTGACCGGCGATCAAAGCCAGCTAGCCGACGTCGAGCGCATTGTGCGGCCGTACCTAGACGGCAAATCGACCTTCCCCGAGAACAACTCGGGTAGCATCCTCTCGGGACATCTGATCTTCGGCGAGCTCGCCAAAGCGAGCGGAAACGGCCGCTATGTCGCGCTGGGCCGGGCCGCGGCCGAGATGGGATTCGACTCCGCTGGGGGGATGAAGGAGTCGATGCCGTTTCACAGCGAGATGAGCGACTCGGTCTTTATGGGCTGCGCCATTCTCGCTCAGATTGGCGGGCTCAGCGGCGAGAAGAAATACTTCGACATGGCGCTCAAGCACTTGCGGTTCATGCGGAAACTCTGCCTGCGCGATGACGGCATCTACCGGCACTCACCGCTGGATGAGGCGGCATGGGGACGTGGCAACGGGTTTCCGGCGCTCGGTTTGGCCCTGACGCTCAGCGATACGCCTGAGTCGCACCCAGGGCGGGCGGAGATCCTCGAGGCGTTCCGGTCGCATATGACAGCGCTACTGGGGCATCAGGACCCTACCGGGATGTGGCACAACGTGGTCGATCGCGTCGGCAGCTTCCGCGAGCTGACATCGACATCCATGATCGGCTTCGCGCTCGAGCGCGGGCTGCGGCGAGGATGGCTCGAAGGTGACCAATACCGGCGGGCAGCCGACCGAGCGTGGTACGGGGTGAAGACGCGCGTGGCGGCGGACGGTTCGCTAGTCGACGTTTGTCGCAGCACCGGCAAACAGAAGAGCGTACGGGACTACTTCGACCGCACCGCGATCCTCGGTAAGGACGACAGGGGCGGGGCGATGGCGCTGCTGTTCGCGACTGAGATGGCGGCGTCGGCGGTTGTGCCGTAGATATTGCCCTTCATGAAGGAGTCCAAGCGTCTGCTGGGTCGGCATGGCGGCGGCGCGTCGCTCGTCTTGCTTGGCGTCGTCGTTGGCAGCGTTCTCGCCGAGCCTGTCCTGTCGCTCCAGCTGAAGACGCCAAGGAATTACAACGAGGGCTGGAACGCCTACCACGCCCAGCGAGCTCTGGGTGACGAGGCGCTGTATCCGCCCAGCGACGCGCTGATCTCGAACAACTATCCGCCGCTTTCGTTTCTCTTGGTCGGAGCGATCGGCGCTATCGGCGGCGACTTGATCATCACGGGGCGGTGGGTGGCTCTCATCAGCTTGCTGAGCGTCGCGGGCCTGATCGGCTGCATCGTCAATCGTCTGGCGCGGGATCGTCTCGCGGCCTCCGCCGCTGCCCTAATTTTCCTGGGATATGTCGGCGCCCACTACCCGATCTACGTTGCGGTGAACGACCCCCAATGGCTCGCGCACGCGGTAATGACAGCCGGCCTGTTGGTTTTCTGTAAGGCCCCTCGCAGTCCCGGTCGGCTTGCCGCCGCCGCGGTGCTGATGGCCCTAGCCGGGTTCATCAAGCACAACCTCATCCCGCTGCCGGCCGCCGTGCTTGTTTGGATGCTTCTTTACGAGCGGGCATCCCTAAGGGTATGGTTAGCGGCGGCAGTAACGTCGGTGCTCCTCGGGTTCGCGGCCGCCTACCTTGCTTACGGGCCGGACTTCATTGCCGGACTCTTGATGACACCGAGACGATACGGCTTGTTGATCTTAGTTAAGAACGCGGCCGGGCGAGTTTCTCCGCTCCTGCCGTTGGTCATGCTTGCCGTGGCGTTTGTGTATCTGGAGCGCCATCGTAAGGACGTGGTCCTTATTGGACTCTACGCCGCGCTCGCTTTAACGTGGGGGATGTTCGTGATCGGCGGAGAGGGGATCAACGTCAATGCGTTGTTCGATCTAGTCATTGCGTTAGCGATTTTGTTTGGACTGACTCTTAGCTGGATTTCTAAGAGGGCCAGGTTTGCTGACTCGGGCTTGTCGCCTACATTCGCATGGCAATGGACGGTCGTGTTCGCCACGATTCTATTTGTCGCGCCGATTCCCGAAGCCGTCCGTAGCGCAAGGACGTTGATTCAGGAGCGCAAAACCCGGATCGAAGAATCGCGCAAAGACGTGGAACTTCTGGCGTCGAAGCCCGATCCGGTCGCTTGTGAAAGCTCCGCTCTTTGTTACTGGGCAGGCAAAAGCTTCTACTTGGACTTCTTCAACACTGGGCAGAAGCTAAGCCTTGGGACGATTCCAATGTCGAGGCTTGTCGATCCAATCAAGGAAGGCCGGTTGTCGTTGATTCACTTGAGTGACTCCAATCCCAAGTCGGGTTCGGTGCTCCTGCCGACCCGTGTGAATGAAGCCATTCGGTCCGGTTATCAGGTTATTCGGACAAGCCCGAACGGTCTCTTCCTAGCTCCGGCGTCAAGTAAGGACGGTCCTCGATGACCCCTCCCATGCGCGGCGTCGTCGTGACGCCAACCTACAACGAGAGGGAAAACCTCGAGGAATTCGTCACAAGCGTCCGCCGGCAGGAGTTGGGCCTTCACGTCCTAGTGGTGGACGATAACTCGCCCGATGGGACTGGGCGTCTCGCTGACGAACTTAGCGCGAAGGCCCCGCAAGAGGTGTCGGTGCTCCATCGGGCGAGTAAGCAGGGGTTAGCGAAGGCTTATGTTGCCGGGTTTCGACACGCGCTGTCGGCCGGTTACGAGGTCATTGTCCAAATGGACGCCGACCTAAGTCACGACGCCGTCTATCTTCATTCGATACTAGCCAAGCTTGACGAGTGCGACCTTGTGCTTGGATCTCGTTACATCGAGGGAATCAACGTAGTGAATTGGGATTTCAAGCGACTGGTCTTGAGTAAGCTCGCCGCGAGATACGTCCAATTGGTGACGGGCATGGGATTCACCGACGCGACGAGCGGCTATAAGTGCTGGAGGGCCGAGGCTTTACGCTCGATGGATCTCGGCGGAGTATTCTCTAGCGGCTATCTTTTCCAAGTCGAGATGACCTACAAGGCGCTCAAGAAAGGCTTCCGTATTGCTGAGGTCCCTATCATCTTTTATGAAAGAAACTTGGGCCGTTCGAAGATCGATCTGGGGATCATCATCGAGGCGATCTGGGGCGTGATACGGTTGCGCTTGCGGCCTTAGTCTGGCGGCTACACAAGGATGATCTAGCTCTAGCAAGCCACGCCCCACGCCCCCCACAACGCGTGGGCGGGCGAACGTTGATGATCACCGCTAATCTATTTTGTTGTAAGGTCGAAACTCACGCGAAAACCGTAGAAGTCGTATTCGTCTTTCAGCGCTACCGCGGGTTGTACCAGATCGGCGACGACCAGGCCCGTTCTTGAATCGTGGCCGGCATGTCCCGCCGGGGCTCGACGCCCTCACGGATCGAGTCCCAGGTCGACCAACGGCAGGTCGGGTTCTCGAGCACGCGAACGTAGTACACGGCTCGCCGCGCGGCGTCGAATTCAGGGTCGGTCCAGACGGTCTTGAGCTCGCTTGCGCCCGAACCTGTGCTGGGGGCGCAGGTCGCCATGTCGACGCTCGCCCCGTTGTCGGGGCAGCGATGAGTCGCTGGTTCCACGCTCGCGCCATCGGAACAAGCAACGTCGAAGACGCTCTCGTTCGTCTCGCCGTCCACGGTCCAGCCCTTGACGATCTGTATACGCTGGAGCGGCGCGCTTAGCGCGTCGCGCATCGCCCAGGCAGCGAAAGTCGGGGCCCCTTCATCGCCGGCGGGGTAGTTGCTCCCCATCGGGGCCGCGCTGGCGTAGGCCGTCGCGATGAACTCCGGATCGTCGAGGTCCGCCTCCGCCAGAGCAGCCCCTCCAAAGAACCTCACTCGCATCCGGGGCCCCGAAGTCGCAAAGGTCTCCTTGCGCCGCATCGCGTCAAATAGCGCCGCGCGAGTGTTCTCCTCGGCCCATACGCCGGCGAGTCCGGAAGCCCCCCAGGTGTGATAGTAGGTGTCGCGATAGGTTCTGCCTGAGCCGTCTTGAGTGCGCTCCTCCGAGGGCGAGTTCGCCGAGGCATCGCCGCCCGTAATGTTCGTGCCGCCGCCGGGCACTGATCCGCGCAGCTCCGGAGTCGCATCGAGAAGGCCGACCTTCGACCAGTAGTTGTCTTCGTTGAACGATCCGGCCGCCACGTGCGTGTCGCTGGCCCCGATCATGCCGAACTTGTAAGGGTTTTTCATTCCTTTGTCGGCGAGGCTCAGGCCCCTCAGGTAAGCGTGTCGTACATAGCTTCCCGCCGGCTCAGAGACGATCGTCGTCGCGATCTTGTACGGCATGATCTCGAACTCAGCCCACTCGTCATTGGGCGACAGCGCCGGATGCGTATCGGAGGTCCCCTTGACCTGAGTCATCTCGACGATCGGCTCGTTGCGCGCGCGCGTTTCGGCGTAGTTGTTGTCGATCGCGGTCTGCCGATCGTAATAGGTCATTTCGAACATGCGTCCGCCCGACCCGTTCGAGTTGTGGGGGATGGCGAGCGCTTCGATTCCTTCGCTGCGCCAGCGGTCCATGGTGGCCCAGAGATCCTCGGGATTCGGCGAGTTGATCCGCGTGAACGGCGCCTCGGGACGCTCGGAGCCCCGGAAGATGACGTTGCGGTGGAGGTTGTCGCGATTGTCGCCCGCCGAGGTGAACTCATACGCGATGAACGCTGTGAAGTTGCCCGGGTCGTTGTGCCGCTCAGCCGCCTCGACGATTTCCGACCAGGCGCCGCGTACGACATCCATGTTCAGGTGGTCGGGCTTGCCCAGATAGGGCCTCATGCCGACGAACCTGGCACGGCGCTCAGTCGCCGTTTTCGCGGCGCGGACGGCTTCGGCCTCGGGATGGTGGTAAGCCGGCGAGTCGGGATCGAGCATGCCCGGCAGCATGCCGAGATACATCCCGTGGTCGGTAACCGCTTGAAAATCCAGGGGGCGGTCGAGCTTGAGGTCTTTTCCGGCTGGATGCGGAATCGTTCCACCCTTGGCGAAAGTATAGGCGTCGTCGGCGCTCGCGGTCGTGCCGAAGATGAAGGCGTCGAACGAGTAACGCGTGTGGACGTGTAGGTCGCCGAAGTAGGCGTTGCGATTCGGATTCGCGGCGGCGCTTGACCCGGCGGATTCCGACGCCTGATCCGCCGATCCGCCGCCGCCTCCGCAGGTCGATAGAAGTAAGCCGGCTAGTAGTGGAAGCAGGGTCAGTCTCATGCTCGTGTTCTCCAGGTTCCCAACAGCTACAAGGTAGCGCAATCGGTATCCGGGTAGGGGCGCGGCTTGCCTCGGCAGACCCCAAGGTAAACCTTGGGGCTCAGCCCGCCAGCGTACTGGCCTGACCCCGATCTTTAGATCGGGGTCGTCATGCCCAGCGCGCTCAGAGCAAGTCGCTCCGGCCCGCCCTCTCCAGCGCTTTGACCAAGTCCGAGACCTTCTGAGCCTGATCGCGCCGGCAGATCAGCAGCGCGTCGGGCGAATCGACAACCACGAGGTCGTCAACCCCAATCAGCGCGACAAGCTTGCCGGGGGCGTCGACGTAATTTCCCGTCGCGTCGATCGATTCGAGACTCGTGGTGCGGGCGGCGTTGTCAAAGTCGTCCGTATCGGCGAGCTTGTAGACCGCTTCCCAGCTCCCGACGTCATTCCAACCAAAGTCGGCGCAGGCAAAACCGACAATGTTGTCCGCTTTCTCGAGGACCCCATAGTCGATCGAGAGGTTGTCGCACTGGGCGTAGTAGGTCGACAGGCTCGCGGGGAACCCGGCCGACGAGAAAGGCGGGAGCTTGGCTAGCGCGGCAGCCGTTTGAGGCATATGTTGCTCGACCGCTTCGAGCAGCGTCGACGCACGCCACACGAACATGCCGCTGTTCCAAAAGAAATTGCCGGCCTCGACGTACTGTTCGGCCGTCTCGCGATCCGGCTTCTCACGGAACTGTACAACCGGAGCCGGGGCCGCCGACCCAGGCCGCGTGCCCTCGGGATACTCGATGTACCCGTAGCCGGTTTCGGCCCAGCGCGGCTCGAGTCCCAGCACCACCAGCTCTTTTTTCGCCCGAGCCGCGTCCGCCGCCGCCCGCAGGATCTCGAGGTAGGCTTGCTCGTCTTCAATGAGGTGGTCCGAGGGGAAGACGCCCATCACCGCGTCGGGTTCGGTTTCCGCCAGCAATCGCGCCGCCATGGCGATGCAAGGGCCGGTGTTTCGCTGGACCGGCTCGGCCACAACCTGCTCAGGCGGCACTTCCGGCAATTGCTCGATGATCTGCTCGCGCAGCAGGTCGCTGGTGAAGATCCACACACGCTCGGCCGGAATCACGGACTCAAGCCGAGCCACGGTTTGCCGCAGCAGCGAGGTTTCGCCTACGACCGGCAGCAGCTGCTTCGGGGTCTCCCGCCGGCTTCGCGGCCAAAACCGCGTACCGCGCCCGCCGGCCAGGATCGCGGCGTAAAACCCGCCCGCGGCCATCCTAGCGCTCGAGCTCGTGAGGGTGAATCAGGTTGAACGTCCGAGTCCAGCGCGTCTTGCCAAAAAAGTTGAACAGCACGTCTTGCAGATGAGCGATCGAGATGCTCGAGTCCTGCAAGTGCTCGGTCGGAGCGTCGTAAGACCAGTAGACGATCAGCGGCTTGCCGATAATGTTGTCGCGTGGGACGAACCCCCAGTAGCGGCTGTCGAGCGAGAGGTCGCGATTGTCCCCAAGAGCGAAATAGCCGCGCTCGGGTACGACCACCTCGCCGTTGCTGACGTGATCCTTGAGCATGACCGTGGCGGGTTCGTACACCTGCGTATTGGGCGGCGAGGGGAAGTTGTCACGATAGGCGTCGATGTATTCGGTCTTGTGGACGACGTAGGGCTCTTCGACGGAGTTGCCGTTGATGAAGAGCTCCTTGTTGACGATTTTGATACGGTCGCCCGGAACGCCGATCACGCGTTTGACAAAGGTTTGCGCCAGGTCGATCGGATAGCGGAAGACGATGATGTCGCCGCGCTGGACGTCCATGTAAGGCAGTAGGACGTTGCCGACCGCGTCAGGCGGAGCGTAAGCCAGCTTGTCGACCAGCAGGTGGTCGCCGATCAGGAGCGAGTCCTCCATCGACCCGGTCGGAATCACGAACGCCTGGACGAGGGTCGTTGTACCGAAGAGGAGCAGCAGAATCGTGACGGTCCACTCGGCGATGACGCCGCGGGGGCGGAGTTCGTTGGCGGGTTGAGACTGAGATTCTGTGGTCATTTAGAGCTTGCCGTATTGTAGCGACTCTGAAACGTTGGACGTCCGACGGCCGCGACGGTAAGTTTTGATCCTTCGACGCCTTCGACGCTTGAGCCAGGCTCCCGTCGAGCGGGCTAGCCTCAATACTCTTCACTTAACAGGAGACTGTAGCTTGAGTCATTGCGGAACCCGCTCCCTTGCGGTCGCGGCTCGGACGGATCTTCCCCCCAGCGGAAGGCTCGTTTGACGGGCTAACTGCTTGGCTTGCTTGGCTTTAACACGTTTGGGGGCGCTTTTAGTGTACCCATGTATTATGCTATTGTATCGTTTATTCATTGTGTTGTTTGTGATATAATATACCCATGTATGTTGAGTCCGTCCCCAATCGCAACTCGCCGCCCGCCGTCTTGCTGCGCGAATCCTTCCGCCAAAACGGCAGAGTCAAAAAACGCACCCTCGCCAACCTCTCCTGCTGGCGCCCCGTCCGCGTCGAGGCCCTCCGGCGCGCCCTCCGCGGCGAGTTCGATCAGCTTCCCGCCACTCCCGTCTGCGGCCCCGTCTTTGGCCTGCTCTTCGCGCTCAAGCAACTCGCCGATGAGCTGGGCCTGACCGCCGCGCTGGGTCGAACGCGGGCCGCCAAACTCGCCTTGTTCCTGGTGCTGGCGCGCCTGGCCCACCAAGGATCGCGGCTCTCGGCCGTGCGCTGGGCCGCCGATCAGGCCGTCGCAGAAGTGCTGGGTCTGGGCGCCTTCGACGAAGACGACCTCTACGCCGCCCTCGATGATCTGAGCGCCCGCCAAGTGAAGATCGAGCAAGCGCTATACCGCCACTACCTCGAGCGCCGCGGAGCCCCGCCCAGCTTGCTGCTCTACGACGTCACCAGCTCGTACTTCGAAGGCCTGCACAACGCGTTGGGCGAGTACGGCTACAATCGCGACGGCAAGCGCGGCAAGAAGCAAATTGTGATCGGACTGCTGGCCGATGACCAGGGCGAGCCGCTGGCGGTGCGGGTGTTTGCCGGCAACCGCAACGATCCGACGACCGTGCCGGATCAGATCCGCATCGTCAAAGAGCAGTTCGGAGTCGAGGAGTTGGTCTTCGTCGGCGACCGCGGGATGGTCAAGAGCAAGGGCAAGCAGGCGCTGGGGGAGGCCGGGCTGCGCTACATCACGGCGCTGACCGATCCCCAGATTCGGCGGCGCTTGAGCGAAGGGGTGCTGCAACTGGAGCTGTTCGCTGAACAAGTCTGCGAGGTCGAAGCCGACGGCGTGCGCTATGTGCTGCGCCTCAACGCGTCCGAAGCCAAACGGCAACGGCAGCGGCTCGAGGACAAGCTGGCCAAGCTGGGAGGCAAGCTCGACCGACGCAACCAGAAAGTCACGGCCTCTTCCCGTTGCGAGCCCGCGGCCGGACTGCGCCAGCTCAAGCCCTGGCTGGCGCGTCACAAGCTGACAGAATTGGTCGAGTTGCGCTTGCAGGGACGTACGCTGGTCGTCGAGCGCCAGCAGGCGGCGATCGAGCAGGCGCTGGAGTTGGCGGGCTGTTACGTGGTCGTGACCGATGTCGCCTCCGAGCGCATGAGCGGCCAAAGAGTGCACGACCATTACGTGAGCCTGCAGCGGGTGGAGCGCGACTTTCGGCAGCTGAAGACGGGCTTGCTCGAGGTGCGGCCGATCTTCGTGCGCAAAGAAAGCCGCACCCGAGGACATGTGTTGTGCAGCATGCTGGCGTTGAAGCTGAGCCGCGAATTGGAACGGCGGATACAAGCGGCGTTTGGCACGACCGACGACGACCCGCACGCGATCACCTTGCCGGACGCGCTGGCGGCGTTGGGGCGACTGTGTCTATTGGAATATCGAGTGGATGAGCAGACCAGCGTCACACGGCTGCCGATTCCCGACGCCCGCCAAACAGAAATCCTCAATGCGTTGGGGGTTTCGCTGCCTCACAAGTAACCTGTAGACAGACGCCGATCGCCCGATCCATCCCATAACCGACGCGAATTCAGGAAGTTGGCGGCGAAACTCTGCTCGCTGGCGGGGGGAAGATCCGTCGGAAGCCCGTGGTTAGCGTTTGCCTCAAGGCGTCAGAGCCGCGACCGCAAGGGAGCGGGTTCCGCATTCAGATCGCGCATGACCTACACTGCAAAGGCCCCAAGTGAAAAGTATTGGGGCTACCCCTCCGCCACCCTTCGCGAGCTCCAGCGATTGACCCAGACGAACGATGCGACCACCGCCGCGGCTAGAGCCACCGCCAACAGAGCGTTGTCCTTAAGCACTTGGGCCGTCTCATCGCCGAAACGTAGCGCCAAGGCAGCCTCACCGAAATAGCGTAGCGAGCGGCCGAACAGCGTCGCCGCGGCGAACTGCAAGACGTTCATCTGAAACACCCCAGCCGCCATTACGAAGATCTTCGTCGGCAACGGCAGCGGGATCGCCATGGGAGGAATCACCGCCAGCGAGCCGTATTCCGACATCCGACGCTCCATCTTCGCCATCGCTTCTTCACTCATTTTCTTGCCTAGCATGGCCCGCCCCGCCTTACGCGCCATCGAATAGAGAATCAGCGAGCCCAGCAGCGAGCCGGCCACGGCACAGGCCGCCGCCAGGTAGGCCGTCGAGGGTGAAGCGATCGCGTGGGCGATCAGCAAGGCATCCACACCCTGCGGCAACGGCACGAACGCCGAGTCGCCAAACGCGATCAAAAAGGCCCCCCAGGGACCCCATGCGGCTGTTTGCGCCAGCCAGGCGCCGATTTGCTTCATTCAGATGGTTTTGTCTGCTGAGTAGCAGGCTTCGGCCAGCCGGCATTGCTCGCAGCGCGGCTTGCGCGCGACGCAAACCTGGCGGCCATGATGGATGATTTGGTGCGAAAACAGCACCCAGCGGCGCTTGGGAAGCGCTTCCATCAGGTCCTGCTCGATCTTTTTCGGATCACTGTGCGTGGTGAGGTCGAGGCGGTTTGAGATGCGGGCTACGTGGGTGTCGACGACGACGCCGGTCGCTTTTCCGAACCAGCTCCCCAGCACAACGTTGGCTGTCTTGCGAGCCGCGCCCGGCACGGTCAGCAAGTCCTTCATGTTGGAGGGGACTTCGCCGCCGAAGTTGCCAACGATGCGCTTTGCCGCCCCGATGAGGGATTTGGCTTTGTTGCGAAAGAAGCCGGTGGTTCTGACGAGTTCCTCCACCTCTTCTTGCTGGGCCTCGGCCATGTCGTGGACGGCCGGGAAGCGCCGGAAGAGCTCCGGCGTCACCATGTTGACCCGGACGTCAGTGCATTGGGCCGACAGAATCGTCGCCGCCAGCAGCTCCCAGGCGCTCGAGTGATCGAGCGCACAGTTTACCTTGGGGTAATCCTGATTGAGCCGACGCAAGATCAGCCGCACGCGCTTCTGGCGCTCCTCGGCGTTCTTCGGCTTTCCAACCTTCTTCATCACCCGAAACCCCAGTCTACCCAACTGGCGCCGCCCAGCCGAAGTCCGGCGTCGGGTCTTGAGCCCTTAAGGGCGAAGCGATTAATTGCCCATGGCAAAGCCGCGGGAAAAGAGGAACGGCGAATCCTGTTCCTCCCTTCCACGACCCAGGACCTTGAGCTGATCGCCCAGAGACACCCCAGTCTGTCCGTGGCGCGGGCATTCCTGCCTGCAGCGGCGACATTCCTGTCGCCGTCGATCGAACCACTCCCCTTGGCTCTGCCGGTTCCTGTAGATGGCGAGTTGCCGGCGAAGCGCGAGATTCTCGAGGATGAGGCTCCGGCGGCTGGGGAGAGCCAAGTTGATCAGTCGAACGAGCCGGAAAACGAGCGGAATCACTGCTACCAGAGTGTGCGAACCCCGCACCCGGCTGTCAAGGGAGCCTCGGCGCAAGCTCCTCAATCTAAACAGCTACGTAGTTTTGGCGAGGCGCACCCCCCCCTTCAAATCATCGAATGTGCCATCGGTGGTCGTGCCTGACCTGGGATAGTTCATAGGCCATAATCGGGACTAAAGTACCATCTACACCAAAGCTCAACGGGGATATCGTACCAATACCAGGAGAGCCAGAGTGAAACACACGAATCAGATGACCGCCCCAGCCCCCCGCAAGGTCGCCAATCCGGGCGGCAGGTTGGCTGCACGCAGTGGCCAGACGATGATCGTCCTTGCCCTGTCGGTAACCGCCATGCTCGCCGTTGCGGGCCTGGTTCTCGACGGCGGAATGATCTACTTCGAGAAGAGGCGCATGCAGGCCGCGGTGGACGCCGGCGCCTTTGGCGGCTCGCATGAGCTTCGGCGTGGCAATAACGATCTCGCCACTCAGATCAGGCCGGCGGTCGTCAATGTTACCGAACTGAACGGCTACGCGGACTCGAACTCGACCATCACGGTCAACGTGCCTCCCGTCAGCGGCCGAGCCGTTGGCGACACGAACTTTCTCGAAGTCTCGATCGAGCGAAACATTCCGACATTCTTTCTAAGGATGCTAGGCGTTTCCGCTTCCACCGTGCGCACACGCGCTGTCGCCGGGGTGAGGGCCATGCCCGACGCCTGCATCATCGCGCTGGACCCGGATGATCGTGATTCCCTGATGAACAACGGCAGCTCTACGCTGATCGTGAACTGCGGAGTCATGGTCAATTCATACGACCCATTGGCCTTTCGGACGCCGGGCGGCGGGTGCGTGGACGCGACCTGGATCGGCGTCACGGGCGGATACTCCGTGAACTGCGCCTCACCCTCGCCCATGCCCGGGGTGCCGCCGATCATCGATCCCCTTGCAAATCTGGATCCCCCGACCGTCACAGGGACGGGAAACGATTATACTTTTGGCGACACGACTTTCTACACCCCTGGTTACTACGCCCAGCAGATCAGTATCCAGAACGGCAACCACGTCTTTCTGCCGGGCATCTATGAAGTCGAGAAGGGAGTGAGAGTCACCGGCGGCAACGTCTTCGGCGCGCGCGTTTGTTTCTACAACAGCTGTCCCTCTGGCAATCACCTCATCGATTTCGGCGCGAACGCTACTGTGAACCTGTCGGTGCCGAAAAGTGGTCAGATGCAGGGCATGCTGTTCTACACGCCCCGGACCACACCTAACAAGAGCCCCGGCAACAAGCTCGCACGAGGTAACGAGGATTCTTCGTTGGTTGGAGTGCTGTACTTCCCATCGCAGCACATCAATTTCGCCGGCAATCCTGAGACCGCCATCGGGTGGACGATGGTCATCGCGAACACAATCGACATCTCAGGCACCGCCGGCGTCCAAGTGGTGAACCCGCCGCCGGGCAATGGCGGACCGCCCGTATACAGCTCGTTGATGCTCGAGTAGCGCATCGACCGGCATCAGCACCGTTTGTTTGCGAAACAGAGGAAAAACGAAATGCTAGCGATCAACTTCGACCGACTCAAAGCCCAACTCAAAGCAAGGCTACGATCCGATTCGGGCAACGCGATGGTGGAGTTTGGCATAGCCGCTCCGGTCATGGTGCTGCTGGCTCTCGGCGCTATCGATTTCGCCCGGCTCTTCGCTGAGTCAACTATCATGACCAGCGCGGCCAACACCGGAGCGTTCTACGGCGCCCTAAACAACCGCGCGACCAACGATCTAACCGGAATGCAGCATATGGCGCTGCAAGACGCGAGTCAACTCGAAGGCGTCACGGCAGTAGCCAGCCGCTATTGCGACTGTCCGGATTCGCCTGGCATAAAAGTCGATTGCCTCGAGACCAGTTGCCCCAACTTTGGAGTGCCGCGGGTATACGTCAGGACGAGCGTTCAGAAGACCTTTTACACAATGGGGTTTTACCCCGGGATTCCGAACGAGACCGCCATGACAACGAGCGGGTACGTCCGAGTTCAGTAGTTGACAGCCAAAAATTCGCCGCACGACAGAAGGCGCGCACCAAAATGACACAGCAGTCGAAATCGCAAACAAAGTCCTCCCGGCGACGGCTCGGAGACAGCGGCCAAGCGATGGTCGAGTCGGCTCTCGTCTTCGGCCTCTTCTTAACGATGCTGGTAGGTATGTTGGAGATTGGCCGAACGGTGTGGATCTATGAGACCCTCACGCACGCCGCTCGCTCCGGGGCGCGGTTCGCCATGCTGCATGGCGCTACAAACCCTCACGGCGGTGAGACCACTCCGAATTCATCCGTCGAGGCGGTCGTCGAATCGGCCGCGCCGG
Organism: Bryobacterales bacterium; assembly: GCA_965247515.1. Classification (GTDB taxonomy): domain Bacteria; phylum Acidobacteriota; class Terriglobia; order Bryobacterales; family UBA6623. The sequence continues at coordinate 7,846,178 of OZ252029.1, forward strand.
GTTTGGATCCCGACCAGCTGACCGTCAGCGTGACATGGACGCCCGACAGCGAACCCGGCAGTGCCGTGGAAGTCGAAGCGAGCTACCCGATACAGCTAATCGCGGCCTCGCTCTTTTCCTCGAACAGCAGCTTTTCGATCGTGCGCTCATCCACCCGACGCGTCCTGAATTGACCGGGCTCTCCCAGCGTGGCGTTACAGCCTCTTGTCCCTCGCAAAAACTCGATTGCCGATTGAAAACGACCGGACTCGTAAACGATCCGGGGTTTTTGGTGTGGTCGTGTTGAGTGTTGCCTGCTACGATCGGGCCTGGGCGGCGAGCATCCTACGGGGAAGATCAAGCGCCGTGGCACGGCTGACCCGTCCGATCGCCCAGTCGACAACCGGCTCAGATTCGCGGTCTCAAGGTGTCAGCTGGGCGGCGCGGCGTTCGTAGCGATGGTGCAGCCCGCCCACTTCGGGAAACTCCGCCACCTTGCCAAGTTCGGGACCCTGCGCCTCCCGCTCGACCGGAGCGTCGTTGTCCAACCCCAAGTGCGTTCTCGACTGCTGGTAATAGCCAAAGTAGCTAGCCAAGATTCGCCTCAAGTGTCTGCGGTTGAGCGCAATGACGTGGTCCAAACACTCCCGGCGCATCGATCCGATCAGACGCTTGGACTGCGCGCGGCTGTCAGCAGCTCCTTGGCGCCCATTCCTTTTACTCGTTCACGGAACTCGTCGCCGTGTGCGAACCGCGCACCCGGCTGCGAAGGGAGCCTCGGCGCAAGCTCCTCGATCTAAACAGCTACGTAGTTTTGGCGGGGCACAGGTCCGTTACCGCCGACTTATCCGACCGCTTGCCAGCGCGCGCGGCTCAAAGGCCCCGATGTTTTCATCCCGCCGTGCCCAGCGGCCACCCACCTGTCACACGATCCCCAGACCGACTTTCACCAGGTAGTTTCAAGCTGCGAGGCCAGCAGGGCCGCGCCCTGTGTCACCACGCCTTCGCCCAGCGTCGAGGCCTCCATGCGGAATTTCTCGCGGAAGTAAGGCACAATTAGCGGCCTCGTCTTGGCCTCGATCATCCGCAGGTAGCGCGGCTCGCTCGTGCCCACCCCGCCGCCGATGACGAAGCAGTCGGCGGCCGTCAGGTTGATCGCGGCCGCGATCGCCGTAGCGAGATACCCGGCGGCCCGGTTGACCACTTGCATGGCGAGCTCGTCTCCCGAGAAGGCGTCTTCCATCAGCCGCCTGCTTGACACACCCGGGGCGCCCGACATCCATTCCGAGAGCTGGGTCATCCCCGGCCCGGAGCAGACCGCCTCGACGCAACCGCGACTCCCGCAGCAGCAGGGCGGCCCGTCCGGCGCTACGACAATGTGTCCGATCTCGGCCTCGCCGATGTCGCTGAATTGTTGGATTCGCCCGCGACGCACAATGCCGCCGCCGACGCCGGTTCCGATGGTCATATAAAAGACGGTTTCCGCGCCCCGCCCGGCGCCAAAGTGAGCTTCGGCCAGAGCGGCAAGTTTGCAGTCATTCTCGATCGCGGCCGGCAGAGAGAGCTCCCGCTCGAGCTCGGCCGTGACGTCAACGTCTTCCCAGCCGTCCTCGTGCAAGCACAGGTGCGGTCTGCGGGCCGAGCGATGCACGGTGCCGCCGAAGCCGAAGCCGACGGCGCGAAACTGGGCTCCCTTCGCTTCGTACTCGATTTTGAGCTCGCGGCCGAGCTTGAGAACGTTGGCGAAGCTTGTGGGGGCCTTGTCGTCGGGCTTGCGGTAGACGATCCGAGTTTCGAGGAGCTTGGCGTCCCCGTCGGCGACCCCGGCGACGAGTTTCGTCCCGCCGGTTTCGAAGGTCAGGTAGTGTGTGTCGCCGGCTTCAGGCGTGGCGCACGGCTGTGCCGTGCCGCCTTGCAGCTGTGCTGCAAGGTCTCCTGCTTCCACGTTGTTGGGTTGAGGCCCCACCTCGCAAAAACCTTGCGCCGCAGGCGCAAGGCGGCACGGCACAGCCGTGCGCCACGTCCGGTCGACCCATTTCACGGGCGATCTTCCAACTCGGTGATCATCTCGCTGACGACGTGCAGCATCACCGCAAAGCTTCGGGCGCTGAGCTTGTCCATCGTGTCTTGCGGCGTGTGCCAGTAGCGGTTCATCAGCCCGTAATCGAGATCGATCAGGTTGACGGCGGGCATGCCGCGCTTGACGAACTCGATGTGATCGTCCTCAATATACTGGGGCTCGCTCGCGGGGAACTCTTTGACGTATCCGAGGCGGCGTCCGGTGGCGCCGGCCAGGCTCCGCAGCCAATCGGTCGAGTTGCCTTCGTTGAGCAGCCGCAAGTCGGCGTCGCCGATCATGTCGACATTGATCAACGCCTTGATCTTGCGCCCCACGCCGCTAAGCTCCCAGAGGCCCGCGATGCGGCGGCTGCCGTAGGTGTGGTCGTTGCCCTGCCAGCTGACAAACGCTTCCTCGCCGTCGAAGAAGATAAGCCAGACGTCGTCGGTGAGGGGCTGCCCGTTGAGCAGGTTCGCCATTTCGAGCAGAAATCCCGTGGAGGATCCGGCGTCGTTGGCTCCGACGAAGTTGGTCCCTGGCTGGAAGAGCGTGTCGTAGTGGCCTGAAATCACGACCACGCGGTCGGACTCGCCGCTGAACCGGGCCGTGATGTTCTTCATGGCGACCCGGCCAATCGGGGTGTCGGCCACGAAATCGTCCTCGCGGACATCGCAGTCGAACCTTGATAGTTCGTTAATGATCAGCTGCTGCTGTTTTCCTTGGGCGTCGGATCCGGCCGGACGCGGGCCCAGCTCAACAACGCGGCGGGTGTATTCGAGGGCTCTTTGGCCGGCGGCTTGAAATACGGCAGGGGGCTCGCCGGCTTGCAGGCAACCGAGGCATAGCGCCATGGCGGCTATGGCCGACCGCTTGCCCAGAAACGCGGGCGAGGCATGCCTCGCCCCTACGGGCGCGACGCGGCTCACGATCCCTCCCCGCATCCGCTGGCCGACGCCTCACACTTCCACGCTAGTGTAAAGTCCTTCTTACGATCGAGGAAATCGAGCGACGGCAAGACCAATGCCGGCGGTAGTGCGACAAGCGCCACAAAAGGGAACAACAGCCACCGCGCGCCTCCTTGGAAAAAGTTCAACGAGTTCGCCAAGCGCCTCGCCAGCAGCGTGAAGAATCCGCCGATCGGCTCGATCGAGATGGCTTCGAACCCGGCCTGCGACAACAGATGTTCGAGCCCGTAACGGGTGAACCGAAAATAGTCGTGTGGCGCCTGATGAACTTCCCACAGTTGCGGGGCCACGATCAGGATTCGCCCGTTCCGCTTAAGTACGCGGCTAAGCTCTGTCAACACCGCCCGCGGTTCCGGCACGTGTTCGAGAGTCACAATATTAATACAGCTATCGAAAGAACGGTCGGCGAACGGTAGCCGCGCTAGGTCGGCCCTGACGTTGAGCCCGGTGTAGTCCCACGAGGAGTCCCCGACCGCAAGATCCACTCCGACGACGCGGGCGTTGGGGAATCGTCCGACGTAGGCCCCTTCGCCGCAGCCCGCATCAAGGACTCGTGCTCCGCTTGCGGTCGCCAAGGCGAGCTCATCGACCGCCTGTCCGATCACCGTTTCGACCCGCATCAATCGACGGCGGATGAAGCCTGGGGTCAGCAGACCGAAGCGCTGTTCGAGCACTCGCTATTCCTCGCCCGCCCGAGCAGCCTCGATCATCACGGTGGACCCTGCTCCACCCGCGGCCTCCAGCGCCGCGAACGGGACCGCCGCCACGGTGAGCGCCAGGTAAATTGCGTTCTTGAGCAACCCCAGAACCGGGCCCTCGCGGACACGACGAGCTTTCCTCGCGACCGGCTCGAGTTGCGGAAAGAAGCTCGTCGCTAGTCCGGCGGGGTTGTCGCGTAGTGAAAAGCGCTTGATCCGGCGCGCCTCGAATCCGCAACCGGCCAGCAGGGCCTCTAAGTCTTCCACTCGGAAGTCATACAGGTGCCGGGGGATGTCGAGTCCGCTCCACTGCTGCCCGAGAAGCATCAGCTGCCAGCAGTCGGCGTTCGGCGTCTGTAGAACCAGGCGTCCCCCCGGCGCCAGCAGATGCGTTGCCGCTTCAATTGCGGCAAACGGGTCGTAAAGGTGCTCGAGGACATGAAACATCGTCACGCCGCCGAACGACTGCTCGGAAAATGGCAAGTGCGGAAGAGACGCGCACACCGCCGGCGCTTGAGCCCGGTTCAAACAAACCTGTGCGGCCTTGACCGACGTGTCGGCGCCCACCACGCCGTAGTCTTCGTCCGATAGCGCCTCGACCAGGAGCCCGCCGCCGCACCCGATGTCGAGCACCGGCCCTGGGGCGGCGATCGCCGCGGTGACGAACTTCACGTGATCGCTCAAAACGAATCGACGATAGAGATCGCCAAGCCGCCCGCCGACCGAGTCGTCGGCTTGCCACCAATATTGCTCCGGGTAGAAGGTCTTGAGCTCCGCGGGTGACGGCATCGGCTTGAGCCGCAGCAACCCGCAGTCGGAGCACTCCACAATGGAGAACTGCTTTTCGGTCGTTCGATACAGGCGGTCCGTGCCAAAAAACAGAGTCAGGTAGAGCTCCGTGCCGCAACGGGGACAGCCCACGGGTTCGTAGAGGGGAGAAGCTGCGGTCAAGAGTACCGAAAGCGCCGCGGGTCGCGCTCACTTCACCTTAGCGGTTTCGCCGACTCCACAAGGTCAGCGAGCGGAATACGAAACCGCCTGAGGACGGCCGCGACATCCCTGCCGGACAGCTTTCTCAATCCTCGAAGCTGAGCTCTCTGGCGCAAGACCCGAGGCAGTCCGAGCAGCGCGGCGATGTTCGCCCTCACAATACACCACGCCAGCCCGAGTACGCTCAGCTCCGACGCGGCCTGGCCCGCCTCGCCGCGGCCTCGAAGCGCCGACAAAGCCGTCGCAGCCCATCGTAGCGTCGAGTAGATCGGGACCATCGGCCACATCCGCGGCGGAAACAGTTTTGCCACAAGCCAGATGCGGTTGCGCTCGATCAGGAACAGCCGCCGTACCGAATAACGCCCCAGCGTGGACCCAACCCGGTGACGCACCACGGCGCGGGGGGAGTAGCGGCAACTCCACCCGGCAATTCGGGCTCGCAAACCCAACTCGGCATCGTCGGCGTAGGCAAAGAAGGCCTCATCGAATCCGCCGATCTCGGCCAGCATGTCTCGCCGGTAGAGGGCCGCGCAGCCGTCGGGCCAGGCCGTCTCGCCAGGTGAATCGTATTGTCCCTCGTCTTGCTCGCCCGTGCCGCGGCCACGGTTTTGACCGTCAGGGTAGATCAGGTGTCCGGCTTTGTCGATCGTATCGGGCGGGTCAAATCGCAGGATCTTGGATGCAACCATTCCAACGTCGTCAGCGGTTTCGATCGCCGCGACCAGCTCTCGTAACCAGCTCGGATCCGCGACGGCGTCGTTGTTGAGCAGGGCGACGTACTTGCCCCGGGCAAGCTCGATTCCTTGGTTGTTGGCGGCGCAGAAGCCCCGGTTTTCGGGGTTTCGAATGAGCCGGAGCTCATCGGACTGGGCCTGGAGCCACTGGGCGGAGCCGTCGTCTGAACCATTGTCGACAACAATTGTTTCAAACGTAACCAAGTCCTGTTGTTTCAATGACTTCAGGCAATCTCTTAACAGCTCGTGGCAATTCCAATTCACCACGATCACCGAGACGGTTGGAAGCGCTTCAAAATTCGACAATTTACTTGTCTCGGCTTGCATCGGTAGTATATGCTGTTTAGCTTGACCCCCAGTCATGGAATCCGTCGGTTCATACCTACAGTTTGAGCGCGTATCCCGTGGCGTACAGCTCGACGAGATTGCCGCGCACACGCGAATTGGCGCAGAAATGCTCGAGGCTCTCGAGCAAGATCGCATGGACGAGCTTCCAGGCGGCGTTTTTACCGTTAGCTTTGTTCGGCAGTACTGCAGGTTCATAGGCGTCGACGAGGAGTTTGCGGTCGCCAAGTTGAACCGCGGGGAGCCCGAGGCGTCGTTCTCCGGCAGTGCGGTGGAAGATGGCGCTAGGGAGCCGCTTGACCCGCTGTTGGCCAAAGGCGCTTGGGACCGAATCAAGGAAGAAGCGGCGTATGCCGGCGGGCGCTACGGGGCGCCTGCTCTCAACGTCACGTTCGGTCTCGCACTCATACTGGGCGGACTATTCGGGTACCAGGCTTTGGAAGAGCGCGGGGAAAGGATTGCCGCCGAGCAGGCGACCGAAGCGCGGGACGCCGCGGATCGCGCGCTAGCGGCGCGGCGGAATGTCGAATCGTTTACCACCACGGGTCGCCGGCGAATGCCGATCGAGCTAGAGCTCGAGATCGTGGAGACGGTCTGGGTTCGCGCCCTGGCCGACGGGGAACGAGTCCTCGAGGAGATTCTTCGGCCTGGCGATCGTCGGCCGATCTTCGCTGAAGAACAAGTAGACCTACGGGTCGGTAACGCCGGTGGGCTCTTGTTGGCTCTCAATGGGGAGCCGCTCCCGCCTATCGGTCCGCGCGGGCAGGTCCGTCGGGTGACAGTGACGCCGGATGGCATGCAGATCGTCAGCCAGCCCCCAGTGCGGTCCCGCCTGCCCGGGGCGCGTGAGTCGGTCAGAGTGCCGGTGACGACTGCCTCTCTTCGCTGGGCGGAGTTGGGGTGGGTTCAGGCGATTGATTAGCCTATAGTCCGCTTGCTATCCGCGGAGGCCCGTTTCGTGACAACCAATCGACGCGCGTTTACTCAGGCGCTTGCTATCGGCGGCGCCGCCTTCGCCGCCGGGTCGTCTTCGGCGGCTGTGTCCAAGGGCTCTCGGATTTCCAAGATCGAAGTGCTGCCGATCGGCATCGCCTTCCGGTCGGCGTTCAATATTGGAGTCGGCAAGGTCGGCGACACCTCGACGCCCGGCAATTACGTCGTGGTGAAGGCTCAGACCGAGGATGGACATGTTGGCTGGGGGATGACGACGACGGTCCCCGCTTGGGCGTACGAGACGATTGAAGCCGTTGTTGGGACGCTCAGGCATCATCTCGTACCGTTGGCGATCGGCAAGACGCCGTTCGAGCTCAACCGACTCAAAAAGCAGATGGACCAGACGATCCGCCCGGCGGTCTCGAACGGAGCGCCGTTCGCAAAGAGCGCGCTCGAGATCGCGATGCTCGACCTGGCCGGCAAGATCGCCGAAGTTCCGGTTCACGCCTTGCTTGGCGGCAAGATGCACGACACGATCGACCTCTGCTTCGCCGTAAGCATCGACGTGCCGGAAAAGATGGCCGACGAAGTGAGCCGCTGGCCGGCTTGCAACGTGTTCAAGGTCAAGGTGGGCGGGGATGCCGACCTCGACGTCAAGCGCCTCGAAGCCATCATGGCCGCTCGTCCGGATATTGTGATCTGGCTCGACGCCAACCAGTCGTATCAGCCGATCGCGCTGGAGCGTTTTCTCGCGGCGATCCGCGATTTCAAGCAGATCCACTGTTTCGAGCAGCCGGTGCGGAGCGAAGACTGGCTGGGGCTGCGGCGGGTGCGGAGCAAGAGCCCGTTTCCGTTAGCCATTGACGAAGGTTCGTTCTCGTCGTTCGATGTGGCGCGGGCCGCGATGCTCGATACAGCGGACTTGGTTGTCTTAAAAGTCCCCAAGAGCGGCGGTGTAACGAATTGCTACAAAAGCGCAGTCGTCGCTGAAGCCCACGGGCTGGGGTTATTAGGGAGCGGGCTGACCGACGCCGGCATCAGCTTTGCTGCGGCGATTCACCTGTACTCGACGCTCGATCTGCTGCTTCCTCCCGAGCTCAATGGCCCCCAGTTCCTGGTCGACATGATGGCGGACGGGCTTGAGATCGAGGGCGTGACGACGACGGTGCCTGACAAGCCGGGCCTCGGGATCGATGTGCCAGAGGCGAAGCTCCGCGAGAATGCGCTGAAATTGGGCTGAGCCGCGCCCGACCCGGCGATTCAAGCCTTGCTCGCGCAGGGCCGAAGCGTCACCGGACTGCTCTGTTGCACCGTACGGACAATTCCCGTACAATTCCAATAGATATGGCTGTCCAAACCGAACCCACGACGCGAAAATCGGCCAGGCTTGACATTCGTCTCACAGCGGAGCAGAAAAGTATCGTGCAGCGGGCCGCCGACCTAGCGGGCCGAAGTCTTTCTGATTTCTTCACCCACGCGGCTGTTCAGGCGGCAACTGAAACGCTTCGCTCCCACGAAGTGATTGAGCTTTCGGCGCGTGACAGTAAGCGCCTGGTCGAGTCGCTCTTGAACCCCGGTGAGCCGGGGCCACGCCTTCGCCGCGCCGCCGAGGAGTACAAACGAGCAAGGCGGTCGATTGGCTGATTTGGGCAGTCTCACCGTCGAGCCGCTCAATCCGCTCCATAATAGGGAGCAATTCCGGTGTGTCGCTGAGCCGCTAGAGCGATACCTTCGAACCCGGGCGAACCAAGATCTTAAGAGACGTGTGGCTGCTGTGTTCGTCGCGAGCGAACCAGAAGACCCTAGCAGCCCGTGGCAAAACACCCCGTTTCAGGCCGCGAGAAGCATCGGCGTGGCCAGCGGCGCGCCGGCTGAATCTCGCACCTTCGCCGGGAATCTCCTGAAAACCGCCCCCAGGGCCCCGCACAACCGCCCCAAGGCCGCCCAAGACGCCAATACAAGCCCCAAAACCGACACTTTTGTCCTTTTCCTCGCGTCCGCCAGCCCGCGCGGCGTCCCCGCGCCCAGTTCGCCCCTCATCGCGATCGATAAATTGAACGCGCCCACGTGAATCAGCAGCCTCTTTAAAACATTTTCTCGGCCTTTCAAGTGCAATCGCCGCATCCCGCCCGTCTCGTAACAGTGCGCGAAACTGCGCTCAACCTTCTCCGCTCGCAACTTCATCAGACGCTTGCCGCGCTTGCCTTTGATCCGCCGCCGATTGGAGTACACCGCGTCGCGTTGCCGCGTTCGGCCGCCCCATTTGCGTCGCCCTCGCTGCGGCTCGCTCACGTAACTGCGTACGTCCAGCTCGGCAAAATCCGTCAGCACTCGGTTCGAATGATAGCCCTTGTCCGCGACCACTTCGCTCAGCTCGTCGACCGCGCCAGCGGCTTCTTCCGCCGCCGCTTCCAACTGCTCGGCCGCCTCGACCAGCGTTTCTTCAATCGTCGTGGTATCGCCTTCGTCGGCCGCTTGCAGCGTGACCGCCACCACCGCGCCCGTCTGCAAATCCACCGCGTGCTCGGCCTTGTGCGCCAAGTGCGTACGGCCGTCTTTCATCTTCGTGACCTTGGCGTCGGGATCGTAGGGATGCTTCCAATCCTTGTTGCAGGCCTTCTTCTTACGTTTCTTGTCGATCTTGGCCAACTGCTCGCGCGTCGGCGTCTCGATTCCCGATTCCAGAGCTAGACGTCTTAAATACTCTTCGTAGCCCTCGCCGGAGTCGCAACGCACCAGCGAGCGCATCGCCGCGTTGGCTTCCAGCGTCGTCGCGTCGACCCCGATCGTTCCGCCGGACAACAGGCCTTCGCGGGCCAGCAGCTGCAGCGCCCAGGTGAACACCGCGCGATGCGTTTCGAGGTCGATCAGCCGCCGCGTGCGCGAGATCGTCGAATGATCCGGCGCTTGTTCATCGAGTTCGATCGCCAGGAATCGCCGCAGCGAAAGTGAGTCGCCAAGGCGCCAAGCGACGCCGCGCTCCGAGTCGATGCCTTCGAAATACCCGATCAGCAAACTGCGGAAATAGATGCCCGGCGTGAGCGACGGCCGTCCCAAGCTCGGCGCGTAGAACTGCTCGCACTGGCCTTCGACGAAGGCGTCGAACTCGTGCTCGTCAAATAACTCGCTGAGCCGCAGATAAAACGGATGCCCAGCGCTCTTGGGCAACTCCGAGGTGGCGACCCATAGGTCTTTCTGCCGCTCGCGTCGCTTACGCCGTCCCATTGCCATAAAACAAGTTTATCACCTCTTGTTTCACAGTGCGACTTCCACCACGGGCTGCTAGCGTTATCTTGGGATACTATAAATTGTCGGCAACGACCATCCGTCCTCAAGAACTACCTCCGGCGGAGGCTAGACGGTTGCCACGATACGACTCGATTCCCGCTACCCTGCTGGGACGCTTGGCCGTCGGCCGCGAACTTCAGCGAAAAGGGCTCGGATCATATCTCTTGCTCGACGCCCTGCGCCGAGCCGTCGTCAGCAGCCGAGAAGTGGCGTCATACGCTGTAGTGGTTGATGCCAAGGATGAGGCAGCGGTCAGTTTCTACCAACACTTCGAGTTTGACAGCTTGACAGATTCACCCAACCGGTTATACCTCCCGATGAAGCGAGTCGCTCGCCTGTTTCTTGAGGCCGTATAGTGTGGACCCGATGACGCGACGAGATGCCATTCAACTCGCAGCCGCGGGGGCGCTAGCCTGCGGCAGGCCCCCCGAGCCCGAATACGACATTGTCGTAGTGGCATTGTTTTCTACCGCAAACGCCCGACCCTGAGCCGCGGAACTAGTTCCGTGACCGCGTGATATTTGGTCTTTCCGATCGAAGATGGGGCCGCAAGAACAATAATCTAGCCCACGGCTTCAGCCGTGGGAATCGGGGGGCGTAACCGTCGGTTTTGGCGGTTCGAATTCCCATGGTAGAGTCGAGGACGGGCGCGGTGGCTTTAGCCGGAGGGAGTAGCCGTTGCTGGCTGCTTTCACTTGCGCCAGTGCCTCAGTCTCCGCCTTGACTCCGTTTCCCGTCCCCGCTCATCGAACCGGACGTGCGGATTTCCCGCATCCGGCTCTCCGGCCGACTTCACCTCATCGCTGTCGCAGATGGCGGCCCCAGTTGCACCTGGCGCAGACGCAAAACGCCCCTCGCGCCAAATACAACCACGCCGGAAAACCGGCGCGTACCTCGCGATTGTACTTTGTGCCGCCTCCGCAAGAATCCTCGCACTCGCTCGTAGACAAAGTTGTCCACGGCGCGATAGGCCGGCATGCGCGTCCCGTAAGAAAAGTAGTTTGTCCAGCCCCGCAACGTGCGGTTCAGCCGGTCGCGCACCTCTTCCCAGGGGTCCACATTGCTCGGCCACAGCTGCTCACGCACTTTCTGCTTAAGCCGCTTGACGCTCTTCTTAGACGGACTCGCCCCCAGATACCAATGGCCGTCCTTACGAAATCGATGCGGGCCGAACGTATATCCGAGAAAGTCAAAGCTCTCGATCTTGGCATGAACTAACTTCGTCTTCACCGGGTTCAGGGTAAGCCCGATCCGCGTCATCACTTGCTCCGTCCACTTCATCGCCTCGGCCGCGCAACCGCGGCTAAGGATGACAAAGTCGTCGGCATAGTTGACCACCACGGCTCGTAACTCGCTTCCCTTCCCTTGTTGCCGCCAATACTTCAAATAACGGTTCATATACAGATTAGCTAACAAAGGACTTACAACTCCGCCTTGTGGCGTGCCGCATTTCGTCCTCTTGCCACCCGTCATCCGTCGTTTCCCGTCATCATCCCGCTCTTCCACTGGGGCCCCAAGCCACATCTTCACGAGCTTAAGGACCCAGCGGTCTGAAATACGCCGCGCCACGCATTGCATCAGCTCGGCGTGCGGAATCGTATCGAAGTACTTGGACAAATCGGCGTCGACTACATCGGCGTAGCCTTGACACAACAGCTGGTGAACTCTCTGGATCGCGTCCTGCGCGCTCCGTTTCGGCCGGTAACCATAGGCTTCCGGATCGAAGTCCGCTTCGAAGATCGGCTCCACAACCAGCTTGGCGGCGGTTTGCGCGACACGGTCCCGAATGGTCGGAATCCCGAGCGGACGCTCGCCGCCGTCTTGCTTCGAGATCATTGCTCGCCGCACGGGCTGTGGCCGATACGTCTTCATACGAAGTTCTTCTTGCAGTCCTCGTAACCACTCCTCTCGGCCCGCCGACTCGATTTGTTCGAAAGTTTCACCATCCACTCCCGGCTTACCCTTATTAGCTTTCGCCAACCGGTAAGCATGGGCGAGAATGTCGTCGCGCCAAATCTTATCATAGAGCTGATAGAAGCGAAACGTAGGTTCCTGCTTCGCTTTGAGATAGAGCTTGCGCTGGAGCTTCCGGATCTTATCAGGCGTTGCCAGACTCATAGCCAATCACCTCGTCCTCTTACTCGTTAACAAGCATGCCGGAAGGCAGGGCCCCTCGCTCCACGGACATTACTCCGCTTCCTCACTACTATGGCCCTGTCCGACTCCCCATCCAGGCCGCCGTCCTTATAGACGACGTTAGAGTTGCGAACTCCACCCGCCGGGGCCTCCCGCCTTTGACTACGAACTCCCTTTACCGTCATGCCGCGCCTACTACCCCGGCGAACCAAACCGGTGCAGGCGTCGGTCGCTTCCCGGTTTGCGCGGCCTTCCCCACTTCAGCGTCGGGTCGGCGTCCGCGATTTCACTTTCGAGGCCTGCTCGGGCATACTGCGCGTTACGGCCTAACGGCTTGCTCGCCCGGCCAAGCCGGACTTTGTCACGAGGCTTCGGCTCGACCGTTACCGGCCTTCGCCACTCGTCAGCTTCGATGTCGACCGACATCTTCATCGGCGGGGCCTTTCACCCCACAGGGTGTTCGCAGCGGTTCCGCATCCAATTTCCCTGAGGGTCGGAAACCATTGATTTAGCGGGTGTTTGGGGCTGGGCCTGTGGTCCGAGCAGATTCGCATTCGTGTTGAGGAGTTGCAGCGCAGTTTGTTCTGGTATATTGTATATATATCAGTTATGAAGACAGCCCCGGCTCGCTCCAGCCTCGCCGATGCCGAGCGTAAGCTGCGCTCCCGCATCGCCCAGCTGGTCCACGGCCGCTGGTTGCTGCATGGCACCGTGGCGCCGCGCCAACGCGTCTGCGGCAAGCCCAACTGTCGCTGCGCCCAGGGTCAACTGCACGCCTCGCTCTATCTGGTGCGCTCGCGCCGGGGAAAGGTGCAACAGCTGTTCGTGCCGCGCAGCTGGGAGCAACGCGTGCGCCAGGCCGTAGCCGACTATCAACAGCTCGAGCGGCTGCTCGAAGAGGTCTCCGAGCGCGAGTGGAAGCGGCTCCAAGACCGCCGGGAGGAGTGACGTTCTTCGACGTCTGATCCAGTACGCGGAGAAGGGTTACGGCCTGCGCAGCCGCCTTCTCGCCGGGGTCTCGGATTCCCGCCCCAAGCCGCGCATCCCCACCCGCGCTGTCGTCGAGTCGACGCTGGCGCTGTTCTGGGCCCGGCTGGGCAGCCTGAACGCTTTGGAAACGCTCGAGGGGGCGCCGTTTTGGAAGAAATGGCTGGGCCGCAAGCTGCCCAGCGCGGACACCATTGGCCGCGTCTACAGCTCGCTCGACACGGCCGTGCTGCGGCAAACGATTCGGCAGCTGTATGAACGCCTCAAGCGCAACAAGGCCTTGCCCGGCATCGGCGGATTAGGGGTGGCTGTGATCGACGGTCATGAGTCTCACGCCAGCTACCGCCGTTGCTGTGGAGGCTGTCTCGAGCGCCGCATTCAGCGCAGCGACGGCGAACAGCTGCAGTACTATCACCGCCAAGTGACGCTGCAGTTGCTCAGTGACGCGCCCGCCGCCTCGCCATTCAACATCCAAGGCGAACCGCTTCCGCTGTTGCTCGACGCCGAACCGCAACTCCCCGGCGAGGACGAGCTGGCCGCCGCCAAACGTTTGCTCGAACGCGTTCTAGCCGCTTACCCACGGGCGTTTGATGTTGTCTTGGCCGACGCTCTTTACGCCGCCGCGACGTTTGTGAACTTTCTGCTGGCGCACGGCAAGGACGCCGTCATCGTGCTCAAGGACGAGCGCCGCCACCTGTTTCAAGACGTTCAAGGACTGTGGCGAACCCAGCCCCCACAGGCGGGCGAGTATCGCTCACGCGATTGCCAATGGTGGGATCACGAGGGCTTATTATCGTGGCCGCAGGTCGCCCAGCCCTTGCGCGTCGTTCGTTCGGTGGAGACTTGGCGGCGGCGCTCGCAGCTTGACGGCGAGCTCCACGAGCATCAAAGCGATTGGGTTTGGCTAACGACTTTGGGGTCGCGGCAAGTTTCCACGGCGCAGCTGGTGCGCTTGGGCCATCAACGCTGGGACATCGAGAACCGCGGCTTCAACGAGTTGGTCAACGGCTGGCATGCCGACCACATCTACAAGCACGAACCCCACGCCATCGAGACGTTTCTCTTGACGACGTTTCTGGCATTCAATCTCTACCACGCTTTTGTCGCCCGCAAGCTCAAACCGTCGTTGCGGCGCGGCAAACCGCGAGTCTTTTGGGCGCGGGTGATGGCGGCGGAGCTGTATCAGGCGGCCACGGGCCCCTCGCCCTAGCACGCGAGTCGACTCCCCCGCCCACCCCGCGCCTGCCAGTAAGCGGCCCTGCCGCAAGAGCCGCCGGGGTGTCTTTGCCCTGCGATTCCCCACCTATTTCCGGGTCAGGACCGCGTGCGAATCTGCTCGTCCTTCACCCCACGCCCCTAAATCCCTCGATTCCCAACTACTTCCGCCTTCTGACTCAGCCTCGTTGCGGAATCGCTGCATATTCTTAGGATTTGTTGCGATCTTGGCGGGATTCACATATTCTGTGGCCCCAGATGAATATTCAGGCACAGGAGACTCTGATGGCGAACGACCTGGGCACGCCGCGAAAGGTGTTTCTGCTTTTTGTGGATGCAACCTGTTTCGGCGCCCTATTGTACGGCAGCTACTTCTTTATGGAGTCGGCAGCCGTCGACCTTCAAGCCCTCGGCAATTTCCTCCCATTTTGTGTGATCTTACTGTACAAAATGACTCACAGCTTCGTGTCCGTGACGCAAGTGGATCCCGTGACATTCTTTTTTCTGCTCGTCTCTAGCGGGCTGCTCTTGGGCGCAATGTTCGTAGACGCGGCCAGGGCCGAAAAGCTGCTACAAGGAGGCGTCGGAATATTAACCTTTATCGCTGGTTACGAAGTAGGGCGGTTGCGGGGAAAAGCACAAGAATAGGACAGCGCAACCCGGCGGTGGACTCAAATGGAGGCAAGCATGCTCAGCAAAGTGGCTGATAAGTACAAGTTCGCAGAACTGGGAACCGATTGGCCGACTGAGGTCGTCGCGGGCGTTACCCTTTTCATGAGTCTCTCGTATATTTTCATTGTCAACCCAGCAATTTTGAGCGAGGCTGGCATTCCATCAGGGGCTGTGTTTTTCGCAACCGTGCTCGCTTCAGGACTTGCAACCCTTGTCATGGGCTTCTATGCACGGTTGCCGTTTGCCCTGGCTCCTGGGCTAGAATCGAACGGGTTCTTTACATATGTGGTTGTAGCGACGCTTGGCTTCACGTGGCAGGAGGCACTGGGCCTGGTCTTTTGGTCCGGACTGATGTGCTTCGTGTTAACCTTGTTCCCAGTACGACAGAGAATTATTGACTCGATACCTGAAGGATTGAAAGCGGTGATCTCCACGACTGTTGGAGTCTTTGTCGCAATCATCGGTTTAGTCGTCACAGATCTCGTGATATTTGAAGGGGGCTTGCCAGCGGAGATTGGCGACTTTACGGCTCCTAGGGCAATTCTTCTCTATGTGGGTTTCGTAATCGCCCTAATCCTGGGCACCAAGCGATTCCATTTCCCCGCTGGTATGTTAGTCGCGATTATTGCGTGCACCGTGCTTGCGCGCGCACTAGGGGTCTTGGCCGATACGCCACCGGCCCATGCCGATGAGTTTCTGAGCGCTGTCGGACAATTGGATCTGTTTAGCGTATTTCGTGATCCCCGCTCTTGGACCGTCCTACTTGTTTTTTTCATGATTGATTTTTATGGAAGTATAGGCAAGTTCATAGGACTCACTCGTGAAACAAATCTTCAATCCGATGGGAAGGTCAAAAACATGGCCGAAGCATTGTACGTCGATGGAGCCGGTACGATGGTAGGTTCGACTCTCGGCACTTCGACGATTATCACGTACGTTGAGAGCGCGGTAGCGATTCGCCAAGGTGGACGCACCGGTGTTGTTGCAGTCGTCTGCGGGTTACTGATGCTTGTAGGCCTCGCATTCTCGCCGCTTGTCTCATTAGTTCCAGTCGCCGCTGTGAGTGGTGTCCTAGTCTACGTAGGATGGCTACTACTTCCCAAGCACGATCTCGCTGATGCCATGAGGGGAGCCAACGACGTACGTGGCGGTCTCGACTACTTCGATTTTGCTTGCGTAATCGTAATGGGTTTAATTGCGGCCGTTACTTTCAGTCTTGACAAGTCGCTTCTGGTTGGTTTCTGGCTTTACACGCTCAAAGGTGCGCTCCAGCGGCGCGGGAGGGTCGATCGATATCTTCTCGGGTCTTCCGTGCTTTTGAGCATCGCAATGGGGATACAGTACTTCACCTTCTGAAAAGAGAACGAGGAGACCACGTGGTACCGGAGTCCCCTACCGCAGGGCTCGGAGAGTGGAGTGCGGTCGTTTCGTGAGACCACGAAACAAGGGGCAGGTTGCTGTTCGCGCAAAAGCCTTGCTTTCACAACAGTTTGATTGGACTCTAACTTCAGCCGGGGGAGATCCGGGCGAGATCCCGAATTAGATAAAGAGCTGAATACAAGACTAGTTACGGCGATTCTTGTGTGGCCGTAAGATCCCGCTCAAGTGCTCACCGAGTACGGCAAGAGCGGCCGCGTCACGACCGCTACCAGCCCGCTGTTTCACCTCAGCGGATCGGTCTGAGAACGGCACTGGGAGTTCAGGGACAGCCAACATGCGCTGCTCTTTCTCGAACATGCCGCTGTCGGCGAAATTGCAGGCGGCGCGTTCCTTGAGCCAGAGACTCGTTTTCGAACCTGAAGACATCGGTCAAGATCGGGATGACTTCGTTCCCGCCAATCTTGCCTAACGCTTCGATGCTCCAGTGCCGAACCTCGGGCTCGGGCGCCTTCACGGTTTCTGAGAGCTCGCGGATGATCCGCTCGCGCTCGACGCCGCGATTGCCGAGCAGGCCCAGCACCCATAGATGGCTCACCATGTCCCCGTCCCGCTTGCGGACGGGACTGGCGACGCGCCTCCCGATCCCGCCGCTTGAAAAGTCCCCGCAGCGTTCGCGGTCTTGTCCAAACGGTTGGCTGTAAGATACAGTAGTTGCGGGAAACCCAATCTGAGCGCTTACCTATGTGGAATCAATCCATTGCGAACGGGAACGACGCGCTGGTTCCAATGATTTTCGGCGTCGCACGCGCAATCAGCCTGATCGTTGCGGTTGGGGCGCTGATCTTCCCGCAACCGAGCCTCGCCCAGACCGAGTTGCTCGAGCGGTACTGCGTCGGCTGCCACGGCAGCCAGGTTCAGAGTGGGGACGTGCGGCTGGATTCGGTTGATCTTGGCCGCGTGAGCGAGGACCCGGAGCTGTGGGAAACGGTCACTCACAAGCTTCGTAGCGGGGCGATGCCGCCAGCGGGGATGCCTCAGCCTCCAGCCGCAGCCCGGGCCGCTTTGATTTCGCGACTAGAAGCTTCACTGGACGAAACGGCGGCCGCGAAGCCCAACCCGGGCCGAACGGAGACCCTTCGGCGGCTGAATAGGACCGAGTATCAGAACGCGATTCGGGATCTTCTTGCGCTCGACATTGACTCGACCGCGCTACTGCCGCACGACGAAAGCGGTCACGGGTTCGACAACGTCAATGTGGGCGATCTTTCGCCCACTCTTTTAGATCGCTATATATCAGCGGCGCAGAAGATTAGCCGCTTGGCGGTTGGCGGCGCTGAGATGGCGCCCCAGACCGAGCTCATTCGCGTGAAGCCCGATGTGACCCAGGAGCGTCACGTACCGGGTCTGCCATTTGGCACTCGCGGCGGGCTCGTGGTTCCGCACACGTTCGCCCAGGACGGCGAGTACGAGATCAGGATCTGGCTTACCCGCAATCGCAACGAGGAAGTCGAGGGGTTGCGGGAAGCGCACGATGTCTTCGTTCTGCTTGATCGCGAACCGGTCGAGACTTTCACTGTCGCTCCGCCGACCGATCGCTTAGACACTTCGCGCGTCGACAATCACTTGAAGATCCGGCTGCCCGTGACGGCGGGGCCTCACGACGTGGCGGTTACCTTCGCCAAGACCCAAGCATCGCTGATCGAGACGATGCGTCAGCCGACCCAGGCGCGCTTCAACATGCATCGCCACCCGCGCACGGCGCCCGCGGTTTACCAGGTGGCGATCACGGGACCCTACCAAGCCAAGGGCGTCAGCGATACACCGAGCCGGCGGCGGCTGTTTTCTTGCACTCCTGGCGGGAGGAGCGACGAGGAGGCTTGCGCGAAGGAAATCCTGTCGTCGCTGGTCCGGCGCGCCTATCGCAGGCCGGTTTCGGACGAGGACTTGGTGAAACCCCTGGCCGCCTACAAGCAAGGGCGAGCGGGGGCGGGTTTCGACGCCGGCATTGAGAAAGCGTTGACTGGTGTGCTGGTGAGCCCGCAATTCCTGTTTCGGGTCGAAAGCGATTCAGACCAGGCGGCGCCAGGGACGCCTTATCGGGTTAGCGACATCGAGCTGGCGTCTCGGCTCTCGTTCTTTCTGTGGAGCAGCATCCCTGACGACGAGTTGCTGGCGGCGGCCGAGGCCGGCGAGCTCAGCAGACCCGGGGGGCTGGAAAAACAGGCGCGCCGGATGTTGGCCGACGCTCGCTCGTCGAACCTTGCGACAAACTTTGCGGGCCAATGGCTGCACCTTCGCAAGTTGGAGTCCTTCAGCCCCGACAACCGTCTGTTCCCTGACTTTGACGACAATCTCCGCCAGGCCTTTCGTAAAGAAAGCAAGCTTTTCGTCGAGAGCATATTACAGGAAGACCGTAGCGTGCTCGATCTGATCAAGGCGGACTACACCTTCCTCAACGAGCGATTGGCTAAGCACTACCGGATTCCGAATATCTATGGGACGCGCTTTCGCAGAGTTGCGCTCCCCGGTAACAGTAAGCGCGGCGGGTTGCTGCGGCACGGCAGCATTCTGACCGTGACGTCTTACGCTACGCGAACTTCGCCGGTCATCCGCGGCGCCTGGGTCCTCGAGAACATTTTTGGCGCGCCGCCCCCCCCTCCGCCGCCCAACGTGCCGGCGCTTGATAATGCGGTGTCCTCGAAGCTCCCCATGCGCGAAAGGCTTAGCGCCCACCGTGACAATCCGGCCTGCGCGAGCTGCCATCGGTCGATCGATCCGGTCGGATTCGCGATGGAGAACTATGACGCGCTGGGGCGCTGGCGGGATTACATTGATGGAGTCCCGATTGATGTCTCAGGCGGACTGCCCGGAGCTGGCGAATCTGAAGAGGGCGTCGCGGGCCTGGAAGAAAGCTTGCTGGCTCGGCCGGAGCTATTCGCTCGAACCGTCACCGAGAAGTTGCTGACATTCGCCTTGGGGCGCGGCGTTGAATACTACGACGCGCCGGCGATCCGCAAGATTCTGCGCGAGGCTGAGGCGGATGACTACCGTCTGTCAGCTCTAGTTGTCGGCATTGTGAAGAGCGTACCGTTTCAGATGAGGAACAACTCGACATGATCATCACGAAGAAGGCCTTACCGCGCCGCACATTCCTGAGAGGGCTGCAAACCGCCGTGGCGCTGCCGCTGCTTGACGCAATGATTCCGGCGGCAACTGCGCTCGACAAGACGCCGGCCAAACCGGTGCCCCGGCTCGGGTTCGTCTTCATCCCAATGGGGTGCGATCATTCGCGCTGGATTCCCAAAGATGGGCCCAAGCTCGAGCTCTCGACTTGCCTCACCCCGCTCGAAGCGGTGAAGGACGACGTCACCGTCTTTACGAACTTTCACCTCGCCAACGCCTATCCCGGGACGCATTCGACTTCGAACGCGGCTTTCTTGAGCGCGGCTTTTGCAAAACATACCGAAAGCTCTGATTATCACCTCGGCACGACGGTTGACCAGCACGCGGCAAGGCAACTCGGCAACGACACCCAGCTCCCGTCGCTCGAACTAGCGATGGACCTGCTCCAAACCGTCGGCCAGTGCAACAACGGATACGCCTGCGTCTACCAGAACAACCTTTCGTGGTCTTCGCCGACGACCCCTCTGCCGTCCGAGGCGCATCCTCGGATGGTGTTCGAGCGCCTCTTCGGTGAAGGCGGTAGTCTCGACGACCGCCGGGCCGCGTTGCGCGAGCGGGCCAGCCTACTCGACTGGGTTAGCGACGACATGGCCCAACTCAAACGCAAACTCGGCGCCGCGGACCGTGTGCGGGTGGACAACTACCTGAGCAGCATCCGCGAGGTTGAGCGTCAGATTCAGCGGGCCGAATCTACCGCCGTTGACAACCCACTACCGGACTTGGATCGGCCGACAGGGGTTCCGGCGGCGTACGCCGACCACGCGCGACTGATGTTCGACCTGCAGTTATTGGCTTATCAGGGTGATATCACGAGGGTTATCAGCTTCCAACTTGCACGCGAGCTTAGTGGCCGTACGTATCCGGAAGTTGGAGTGCCCGACCCGCATCATCCGCTTTCGCATCACGGCAACGACCCCCAGAAGGTCGAGAAGATATCACGGATCAACAAGTTCCACGTTTCGCTCTTCGCCGAGTATCTCGAGAAGCTCAAGGCCACGCCGGACGGCGACGGCTCGTTGCTCGACCACACCGTCTTGCTCTACGGCAGCGGCATGGGCAACCCCAGCAACCACGATCACCACAACCTTCCGATCTTGGTCGCCGGTGGCCGCTCATGCGGCATGAGGGGCGGGCGGCACATTCGATACAAGGAGGGTGCGCCGTTAGCGAACCTTCACTTGACCTTGCTTGATCGCGTCGGCGTCTACATGGATTCCTTCGGCGATAGCACGGGCAAGGTCGAGGATCTTTTCGATGCGGTTCCGGTCTAGGGGGCTCACTATGAATTGGCTACGAATTTCCGCTCTATTTGTTTGCCTGGCCGGCACCGTTTCGGCGGCCCCTAAACTTGGTCTCGCCGACGCCGCTGAAAGCCAAGACCGCGAAGCCGTTCGCGCGATGCTCGCTCAAGGCGCCGACGTCAACTCCGCCCAGGTCGATGGGACCACGGCGCTGCACTGGGCGGCTTATCACAATGACGCGGACACGGCGGAGTTGCTGGTAAAAGCCGGCGCCGACGTGAACGCCGCGAACCGTTATGGGGTTCCCCCACTCTTCTTGGTCTGCGAGAACGGTAACGGCGCGTTAGCGAAGTTTCTGCTCGAAGCAGGGGCCGACGCGGACGCCAAGCGGCTGGGTGGGGAGACGGTCCTCATGACCGCGTCCCGCGCAGGAAGTCTCGAAGCTGTCACCGCGCTGCTCGCCCGCGGCGCTGATCCCAATGCGGTCGAGAAAGGCGGCCAGTCGGCCCTGATGTGGGCTTCGGCCGAAGGGCACGCCCCGGTAGTCGAGGCTTTGATCGGCGCCGGCGCTGATTTCCGCTTGACGCTGAAGTCGGGGTTCAACCCAATGTTCTTCGCCGTGCGCGAGGGCCGAAGCCATGTCGCGCGCGCGCTCCTCGAGGCCGGCGTCGACGTCAATGAGACGCTTCGCCGCAAGTCGCGCCCCGCCTACAGCATGGCCAAGTCCGGCATGAGCTCTCTGTTGATGGCGATCGAGAACGGGCACTACGAGCTCGCGGTCGCACTGCTCGAAGCCGGCGCCGACCCCAATGATGAGCGCACCGGCTATACCCCGCTCCACACCATCACCTGGGTCCGCAAGCCCAAGAACAGCGACTATGGCAGCGATCCGGCGCCGGAGGGCTCGGGAAATCTGTCGACGCTACAGTTCGTCAGGACGCTAGTCGCGATGGGCGCCGACATCAACAGACAGCTGAGCGCGGGCAGATCAGTGGCGCCGAGGCTCAATCCGCAAGGGACCACGGCTTTCCTATTCGCGGCCGACAAGGGGGACATCCCGCTGATGAAGCTGCTGCTCGAATTGGGGGCCGACCCGCATATTGCCAACGTGGAAGGCGTTACGCCCCTGATGGTTGCGGCGGGGCAGGGAACCGGGGCGCCGCTCGAGGACGCGGGAACAGAAGAGGAGGCGCTCGAAGCCACGAAGATGGTTCTGGACCTCGGCGCGGACATCAACCACGTCGACGACAACGGCGAAACGACCATGCACGGCGCCGCCTACGGAAGCTTCCCGAGCGTGATTCGGTTCCTCGCTGAGAACGGGGCCGACTCCAAGCTGTGGCGAAAACCGAACAAGCACGGCTGGACGCCGCTGTTGATCGCGGAGGGCTACCGGCCTGGGAACTTCAAGCCCATGCCCGCAACGATCGACGCGATTCGAGAGCTCATGGACGCCGAAGGCATTTCAACCGAGGGGCCGCGGCCGCGGCATATCGACATTTACGAAAAGGCTCGGCTGGCAAGGCAGAAGTAGGTTTGCCCCAACAGGGCGGCATTTGACGCTGTGGGCGTAGCACGCTACGCCCCTACCCGGAGGGCTTTGAATAGCCGGGTCTTCCTTGCGTTCCCTTTGCGCTCTTTGCGCCTTTGCGCGAACCTCTCATTCGGCCAACTTGGCCAGCCGGCGAACCGCCTCCCTCAATGTCGCCTCGCCTCGACAAAACGCGAACCGCAAGTACCGATCGCCCCCGCCGCCGGCCGCATAAAAGTTGTCTCCCGGCACGGACGCGACTCCCACCTCCTCGATCAGATACATTGCGGCCTCGGTTGGCGAGAGACCTCCAATCTTGGGCGCCTCGCGATAGTCGGCGAACAGGTAGTAGGAGCCCTCCGGCGGCGAGACACGAAACCCAACCTTCCGCAGACCGTCGAGCACGATGGAGCGCTTCGGCTCGAACCCGCCGCGGATCCGCGAGAAGAACTCCGGCTCATTCCGTAACAGCCGCGCCGCTCCTTTTTGCAGCGGAGTCGGAGCTTGCATCACCATACAGTCGTGAATGGCGCGGATCGGTTGTGTCAATTCTGGGGGAGAGATCACCCAGCCGATTCTCCAGCCCGTGGCGCTGCCGGTCTTCGAGATCGAGTTGATCACCAGCGTCCTCTCGGCCATTCCCTCAAAGTTCGCAAGGGCGTGGTGCCGCGCGCCGTCATAAAGGATGTGTTCATAGATTTCGTCGGTGATGGCGAGCAGGTCGTTCTCGCGACAAACTTGCGCGATGAAGGCCAGATCATCGCGAGGAAACACCTTCCCGGTGGGGTTGTGCGGCGTATTGATGATGACCACACGGGCCGCCTTCGCGGCGTTTGCGAGCTCGGCGCGATCGAGCTCCCACGCGCCCGTGCCGGCGTTCTCGCGGAGCGTCGCGTAGACCGGTCGGAGACCTAGGATCGTCGACTGCGTCGGGTACATCTCATGGAACGGCTGCATGATCAGCACTCCGTCGCCGGGCTCGCAAACCGCTCGCAGCGTTGACGAGAGCGCCTCGGTCGCGCCCAACATCACGGTGATCTGGCCCTCAGGGTCAGGCCGAAAACCGTACAGCCGGTCAGTGTAGTCGGCGATCGCTTGGCGCAACTCAGGCAGTCCAAATGGAAAGGAGTAGTGATTGAGCTCGTCGGGAGAGCCGCGTAGCTCTCGAAAGAGGTCCTTCAGCGGCAGTCGCAAGAGCGTATCCAGATCGCCCCCGCGTTCTTCGATCAGCTCCTCCAGGGTCAGCTCTTCCAGGCGATCCGCCCGCTCGTTCGATCCCGTAAGAGCCGCCGCGACACCGCCCCACACCAGGTCGTACAGCGGGGGCTCATCGGTGAACCCTTGCGACAGATTCACCGCGCCGTGCTTCAGGGCCAGACGAGTCATCAATCGGATCACCGTTTGTTGTACAGGCATGTGATCCAGACAATCGTAACGTAGGCCTCAACCCGGACTGGGCCGCTTCGGTGTACACTGCCAACGCAGGAGCATCTTTGCGAATGACTACCCCTCACCCCCGGTTCGCGCTTCCGATCATCCTCGGGCTCTTGCTCATCCCAGCAACCCCATCACAGGAGCTCGGACTACACGAAATCCTCGCCCAGCCCATCCTCGCGCCAAACCAATCGAGTGTCGAGGCCAAAGCCTACACCGCTTCACGCGTGCCGGTGTTGAAAATCCCCACGACCCGACAAGACTGGGAAGCCTACGCTCGCGAGACGCGCAAAAGAGTCCTAGAAGAAGTGGTTTTTCGCGGAGAGGCGAAGGCCTGGCGCGATGCCAAGACCAAGGTCGAGTGGGTCGGAGAGATCCCAGGCGGTCCGGGCTATCGCATCAAGAAGCTGCGTTATGAGGCCATCCCCGGACTCTGGATACCCGCACTGCTCTATGAGCCAGACCGCCTCGAAGGGAAAGTTCCAGTTGTGGTAAACGTCAACGGACACGGCCGTGACAAGGGCAAGGCCGTCGACTTTAAGCAAATCCGCGTGATCAATCAAGCCAAGCGCGGCTTGCTTGCTCTCAATCTCGAGTGGATGGGGATGTTGCAGCTTGGCTCGCAGGGCTTTAGCCACTCTAAAATCAACCAACTCGATCTACTAGGAACGAGCGGCGTCGCCCTGCACTACCTGGCTCAGACACGGGCGATCGACCTGATGCTCGATCACCCCAACGCCGACCCCGAGCGCGTCGCCGTCACGGGCCTCTCCGGGGGCGGCTGGCAGACGATCTTCGTCAGCTCTCTCGACGAGCGCGTCGCTCTGGCAAATCCGGTCGCGGGCTACTCGAGCTACGTCACCCGTTCGCAGTTTCCGTCGACCGACCTGGGCGATTCCGAACAAACTCCGAGCGACCTGGCAACGGTAGTCGACTACACGCACCTGACCGCTCTTATGGCGCCCCGGCCCACGCTGCTGACTCACAATGCGCGCGACACTTGCTGCTTTCGGGCGGAGTACGCGCTGGCCCCACTCCTTCAAGCTTCGCGGCCGATCTTCGAGCTCTACGACCGGCCAGATCACTTGCGGCATCACATCAACCAAGACCCTGGCCATAACTACGGCCAGGACAACCGTGAAGCCTTCTACCGTATGCTGCGGGACTTCTTCTTCGGCGGGAGCGGCGAATTCTCGGTCGAAGAAATCAAGTCTGACGCGGAGCTCAAGACCAGTGAGGAGCTGGAGGTCGAATTGCCCGGCGACAATCTCGACTTCCATCAATTAGCGCTGAAGCTTGTTGAGTCGATGCCGCGCAAGTCAGGCGGAACCCGTGACCAGCTTCGAGCCATCACCAAGACTCCGCGCTACCAGCTCGAAGCAAAACAGATCGACCACTCCCACGCTGAAGGTTTGGAAACCACCCGCTGGCGCTTGCACCTGGATAACGACTGGACCGCGCCGGCCGTCGAGATCGAACCCTCCGCACCTAGCGGAACCGTGATTCTGGTCTCCGATGGCGGCCGTCAGAGCGCCGCCGGCGAGGCCCGCGACTGGCTCAGGAAAGGCCAGCGCGTAATAGCGCTCGACCCGTTCTATTTCGGCGAATTCCGGATCGAGCCCAAGGATTGGCTTTGGAGCCTGCTGGTAGCCGCGCTGGGTGAGCGCCCGCTCGGAATCCAGGCCGGTCAAATCGCGGCAACCGCCCGCTGGGCCCGCGGCCGCCACGGCCAACCGGTTCAGGTTCATGCGGTGGGGGCGCGCATAAGCCTGGCTGCGCTCATCGCTGGGGCGTTCGAAACCGAAGCCATCGCGGGACTCCGTCTCGAAGAATCCTTCGGTAGTTTGCGCGAGATCATCGACCGCGACATTGAGGCGCGGGGGTGTTCGCGCCAGTTCGGCGCACGCTGAAGCCCGGGGCTAGAATATTCCATCATCATTTGTAAACGGATCAGGCGGTCAATGAACTAGGATTTTGGGCGATTACCTCTACACTACTTTGCTCGGGCTTGGCATTCCAAGATGTGCCGTACGGCCGGTTATGGGTGAAAAAGCGGCGGCGTCAGCCGGTCGCGGCTCCAGGCGCTGCAACCGTCGCAGATTCCTGCCGGATTTGTGCAGGAATCGTTTACAGGCTCTGTAGAGCGGCCTTCACACGGTCGTCTGTTACGCCCGCTCTTGCAGCGCTGCAAGCAGATCAGGGAGTCGCCGCTCGGCCTCGCGGTCACGACCGAAGCGTGCGCGGTTGTAGTGATCGACCAGCGCGCGAAAGCGTTGGCCAAGGCTCACGTCTTCGATCCCCGCCGCGAACTCCTCCGCGGTTTGATCGTCCCGCCGAGTGAACCCCTTCCGCTCAAGAAATCGCAACGCCTGTAGGTAGGCGAACGAGCAGTCCTTGGGCTTTGCCCGGCCCTTTCGCAGCCTCCAGCGCGGAAGCGTGTAGCGGATCCATCGGCCAAATAGCCACAACGCCGCGGCCAACAGCAAGATCCCGGCGGGCCACTTCCAGTCGACGGCCGACGGCGACGCCGCGCCCTTCAGAGCCGTCAAGGCCTCGACAATCCGGCGGCCGGCTTGTTGGAGCTTGTCGAGCGCGAGCGCCCCCGACATCACCGCCGATTGCGTCCGCTCGCGCACAGCCTTCGCTAGGATGATCTGCTGGTCCATGTCATAGTCGACGACCCACTCCATCCAGGCCGATTGAACGGCGTCCCAGTAAAGCCAAAGGCTCATCATCCAAGGTCCGCCCATGGGCGGCGGCCGCTCGGGTGTCGGGTCAAACTCCAACCAGCCATACCCCGGGATGTAGGCCTCGACCCAGCTATGCGCATCGCTCGCCCGCAGAACGTGCAGACCCGTCAACGGATTTTCCAGGCCCCCCGCGAAGCCGTTCACGAGCCTGGTAGGGATCCCATGCAAACGTAGCATCAGCGCCATTGCCGAAGCGAAGTACTCGCAGTGACCCTTGCGCCGCTCGAACAGAAAGTGCGCTATGGGATCTTCGGGAAGAAAGTCTGGAAGGTCGAGCGTGTAGCCGAGCTCGCTCTGGAAATACGTCTCGAGCAATTGGGCCTTGAGCAGCGACGTCGCGGCCTTACCTGTCACTTCGTCCATCAAACTCATTACCCGGGGGTCGAAGTTGGGGACTTGAAGGTAGAGCGAACGAAACCCCTCGCTGAACAGCTCGGCGACCCGAGCGCGCTCGAGCTTCGAACGGTCGACGATCCAGCTTGCGCCCTGGTAGTTGAGCGTCGAGTAAGGCGTCTGGCTCACACGGAAACCGCCCATATTGCTGTAAATCAGTCGCTTGAATGCTCCAGTTAGGCTTTCGGGCTCACCGGGGATAAACAAACTGTCGGTCGAGAGCGGCTCAAGCGCGACCCGGTAGCGGATACGGCGCGAATTCTCGAGCGTGCGGACGTGGGAGCTCCGTCGCGCGTAGCTTCCTGACGTCGCCCGCAGAACTCTTGACCGCACGTTCGGCGCGGTCCATCGCACGCCGTCGAAGTGGTGGAAGACGAGCCCCTTCCAGTGCAGGCGATTGAAGGGGCCCCCTTCGATGGCCTCCACGCGCATTACGGGCGTCGGGTCGGGAATCAGCTCGCCCGTCTGGCCCAAGTTAACTTCCGCCCCAAAGCCAACGGCGAAATCTCCCCGCAGCAGCGGGCTCGCCGCTGATCGAGCTCTGGGAAGCACGAAAAACAAGCCCACGCTGACGACCAAAATCGCAACGCCCAGCGTCGCTCCTAGGAAGCTCAATTGAGCATTCATCCGTCGTCGGGAATGGTCCGCCTCGACGGTGCGCGCGGCTCTCTCGCAGCCTCTCTTGACCTCGAAGGCCGCGAAGGTCGTGCCGGACAGCACAAGGAACGTGAGCAAAATGACCACGAAGCTCATCCCCGCGATGAACATCGAGGCGGTCATCAACTGCAGCATCGCCAGCACCGAGAGGTAGAAGTAGTCTCGGTTCCTCAGCGCGACGAGCAGTTTCAGCCCCGTGAAGAGGAAAAGGAGCCTCAGCGTGGCCGCGACGAAATCCCCGGAGACATAGAGAACGTCGAGCGGGTAGAAGCCCATGAACGCCAGCGCCAGGGCTGTGCCTACTCTGCTGCTGATCGCCCAGTCCACAACCTGCCGTGAGCGCAGCAGTCGCAGCACAAGCGCGCTGGAGACAAAGCAAATGGTGAAGGGGTCGACGATGCCGGCGAAGACGTTCGCGCCAAACATCGTGGAGATCAGCAGGGTCAGGCACAGTTCGAAGAACCGCCCGATGCGAACGGCGGTTTCATCCGACGTTTGAGATACCTGTTCCACTTGGCCGCGGCTCAGCCTCATTGTTGCAAAGCTTTCCGCATGAACCCGGGCCGGTCGGTTGTGACTCCTGCCACGCCCATCGCTTCGAGCTCGCGAGCCCGGCCGGGGTCGTTGACCGTGTAGACGTAGATCTTCATCCCTTGGGCCCGGATCTGCTCGACGAACGATTCGTCGAAGCCGCCATCGTGGCGGAGATCGAGCCCGTCAAGGTTGGCGCTCTTGGCCTTTTCGATCAGGTCGCTGTTGGACAAGATCCGGTAATGCAGCCGCTCTCGCGTGCTGTATCCATAGAGCCAGTACGCGGGCGCGTCTGGCATCAGCCTCTTTGCGGCCACGATCAGGTCGTAGGAAAACGCGATGAACACGACCTGGCTGCGTTTGCCGGATTGGTCGACAGCCTTCTCTAGCGCCGGGACAATCGCCTGATCGTCTCCCTTGATCTCGATCACAAGTCTTTTACCGTTTGGGACGGTCGCGAGCGCCTCGCTGATCGTGGGAATCCGCGTGCCGGCGTACTTCACGTGCTTCCAGCGGCCGACGTCGAGCGCTTTTAGCTCGACCAGTGTTTGATCAGACACGGCACGGTCTTCCCCGGCTACTCGCTTGGTTGTCTTGTCGTGGATCGCGACGACCACACCGTCTTTGCTCAGGAATACGTCCACCTCGACGGCGTCAGCATCCCGTTCCCAGGCAAGCGTGACCGCCGGCAAGGTGTTTTCCGGGGCGTCGTGAGAGGCTCCGCGGTGGGCGATGATTTCGATCGCTGAGCCGGGCAGCGCCATCAGCAGGAGTAGAAGGATTCGGGCCATTGCGAAAGGTTGCTAGAATATACAGTTCGTAGAAGAAAACATCATGGCATACCCCGAATACTTCATTGAACCGATGCGCGCAGAGCTAACCCAGCACGGCGTCGAAGAAGCTCGCACCCCAGAAGACGTTGACCGCATGCTTTCCGCCGATAGCGGCACGGTCATGATGGTGGTTAACTCCGTCTGCGGATGCGCCGCCGGCAAGGCTCGCCCGGGCATTGTCGACTCTCTCCAGCACGAGGTCAAGCCCGACCGGGTAGGCACTGTTTTCGCGGGCGGCGACACCGAAGCGACGGCGCGGCTGCGCGAGATTCTGTCCGACTACCCGCCGTCGTCTCCGTCGGTAGCGATCTTTCGCGACGGCAAGCCGGTCTACATGATGCCCCGCGGCGACATTGAGGCGAACGGCCCAGGCGAGATCTCACAACGTCTGAGGCAAGCCTACGACGAGCACTGCGCTACGGTCGAGACTGAGTAGCCGACGTGGCGCACGGCTGTGCCGTGCCGCCTTGCAGCTGCGCTGCAAGGTTCGGGTCTTTCGGGGGCGACCAACCGCCGTAGACCCGAGAAGACCTTGCAGCATAGCTGCAAGGCGGCACGGCACAGCCGTGCGCCACGTTTACAGCAATCGAACACAAGGCTAAAATAGCGCCGTGCTCTCGGTATTCTCCTCCCCGGCTCGCTACACCCAGGGTCGCGACGCCACCCGATCGCTGGGCGCTGAAATGTCCACGCTGGGTCTCCAAGGTCCAGTCCTGATCATCGCCGGCCGCTCAGCTCGACGCCTTCTTGGAAACGTCTGGCGCGAGGCGTTAGGCGACAGCGGCTTCGAATACTCGATATACGATTTCGGGGGCGAATGCTCGCTGGCGGAGATCGAGCGCCAGAAACTCGCGGCCCAAGAGGCCGGAGCCCGCGTCGTGATTGGCGCAGGAGGCGGCAAGCTCCTCGACGCGGCGCGAGCAGTCGCGGCAGACTTGGACCTTCCCGTCGTAAACTGCCCCACAATCGCCTCCAGCGACGCACCTTGCAGCGCCTTGTCGGTGATTTACAGCGAAGACGGCATGGTTGAGGACTACCGCGTCTACGCTCGAAATCCCGATCTCGTTCTTGTGGACACTTCCGTCATCGCCCAGGCGCCCGCGCGCTACCTCGTCGCCGGCATGGGTGACGCCTTGGCGACGATGCTCGAAGCTAGAACCTGCGTCGAAGGTCGCGTAAAGAACATGCGCGGGGGCGGCTCGACCCAAAGCGCCCTGGCCCTGGCTCAGCTCTGCTACCGGACGCTGATCGCCGATGGCCTGGAAGCCAAGCAAGCGGTGGAAGCGCACGCCGTTACTCCAGCGATGGAGCGCATCGTCGAGGCGAATACGCTGCTGTCAGGCCTGGGGTTCGAGTCGTCAGGACTGGCCGCGGCACACTCCATCCACAATGGTTTGACCGTGGTGGAGCAGACGCATCCCTACCTTCACGGCGAAAAGGTGGCCTTTGGCTCGTTGACTCAACTCGTCCTCGAGGGTAAGCCACGTGGCCAGATCGAAGAGCTTCTGACGTTTTCCCGCGAAGTCGGGCTTCCGGTCACGCTGGCGCAGGTCGGGCTCACAGACTGCCCGGACGAAGTCGTCGAAAAGGTCGCCCAGCGATCCGTTTCCCGGCAAGAAACGATTCACAACGAGCCGTTCGATGTCGACGCCCCGATGGTCGCCGATGCCATTCGGGCGGCGGACGCGATCGGGCGGGCCTGGCTTAAATCTTAGGCGGGGCCCAGGGAGTTTTCAGCCGCAGCGGTTTGAGCTTGAACTTGGCGATACACCAGAGGGCGCGAAAGCCGTCCTTGAGCCCAATTTTCTTGCCTTCCTCGTAGGTCCGGCCGTGGTAAGCGATGCCCACTTCGTAGATGCGCGCCCTCGCCTTGGCCAGTTTCGAGGTCACTTCGGGCTCAAAGCCGAAGCGGTCCTCCTCAAGCGGGATTGCCTGGATCAGCTCCCGGCGGAACACCTTGTAGCAGGTCTCCATGTCGCTCAAATTCAGGTCGGTCGTCATGTTCGAAAGCAACGTGAGGACAGTGTTGCCGATCGAGTGCCAGAAATAGAGCACTCGATGCTCTTGCGTCGTGATGAATCGCGAACCGTAGACGGCGTCGGCCTGCCCGCGCTCGAGCGGACGCAGAAGCTTCGCGTAATCTTCCGGGTCGTATTCGAGGTCCGCGTCTTGAACGATGACGTAGTCCCCGCGCGCGTGCTCTAAGCCGGTCCTCAGCGCCCGGCCTTTCCCGAAGTTCCGCTCGTGGAAGTGGACCTGAACGTTGTAGTGGCGCTGCTCGATTGTATTGAGAACGTCGCGAGTCCCGTCGGTCGAGAAGTCGTCGACGATCACAATCTCCTTGTCGAGGTCGACCGCTTGCACGCGATCGACGATTTCACTGATGGTTCCGGCTTCATTGAAGACCGGGATGACTACCGACAACTTCATCGTGAGGGGAATATTCTTCTTACCAGTTCGCTTAGCGTCGAGTCAAAGAATTGGTGCTACGATGCGTTCGATGAAACGTCTTCTCCTGGCCTGTCTGGTCCTCGCGGCGAGCGCGTTCACGTCCTCGCACTCCGAAGCGGGGTTTGAGTCGATTTTCGACGGCAAGACTCTCGACGGCTGGAATCTGCTCGGCAAGAAGGGCGCCGGGTACACGGTTTCCGGGGGCGCGATCACGTGCTCACGCGGCTCGGGCGGAAACCTACTCTACGAACGTGAGCTGACGGACTTCGTTCTGCGTTTCGAGTTTAAGCTTGAGGCCGGGTCGAACAGCGGGCTATGCGTCCGTTGCCCGATGTCCGACAAAGATTTGGCTTACGCGGGCAACGAGTTACAGATCATCGACAACTCGGCCGAGCGCTACAAAGACATCAAAAGCTGGCAGAAGCACGGGTCGCTCTACAACGTGCAGGGCGCCAGGACCGGGTCCCTCAAGCCCGTCGGTCAGTGGAATCGCCAGGAAGTTACCGTGCAAGGGACGACGATCAGGGTTGTCCTCAATGGCACGACAATTCTCGACGTCGACACGAGTCAGGTGGATAATGCCGAGACTCTGGCCAAGCACCCCGGGCTGAAGCGCAGGTCGGGGCACATCGGCTTCCTCGGCCACAACGAGCCGGTGCAGTTCCGGAATCTTCGAGTCAAGCGGCTTTAGACCCGGTAGAGCTGTCATCGCCGGCGGCCGATAACCCGATCATACAAGCGGCGGTACTGGGCAACTGAATGCGATAGTGCGTACGTATCAACAACGAGTTGATGAGCGTTCCGGCTCAGATCAGACGCTCTCGAAGATCGTGGGAGTCGAGGACTTTGACCAGTGCGGACTCAAGGCCCGCTTGAGAGCCCGCATTTACTAGTAGTCCTGTCTCTCCGTCGCGAACAACTGCTGGTATTCCTCCCACTCCGGTCGACACGACGGCCGTTCCTGCCGCCATGGCTTCAAGAATCGACATTGGCAGGCCTTCGGCCGAGGACGTCAGCACGAAAACGTCCATCACGGCAAGCAGGCGAGGGATATCGCGGCGCATACCGAGAAACCGCACACGCCGCTCGATGCCGAGCCGGGCGCACTCTTGCTCTAAATTTGTTCGCTCCGGGCCGTCGCCCACGATCAGCAAGGCAGCCGCGGGATGGGTGGAGAGTACGGAGGCAAAAGCCGAAAGCAGCAACTTTTGGTTCTTGACCGTATCAAGACGCGCCACAGTCCCTATGACAAGGTCATCGTCGGCCAGATCAAGCGAGCGTCGGTCTGAGGCTTCGGTCGTAAAGCGGTCGACGTCTATTCCATTAGCGATGGTTTCGACCTTGCCCTCGGAGATGCCAATATGAGAAACGAGATGTCGGGCCGTCTCCTGGTTGACGGCGGTTACCACCGAACAGAACCTACTCAGGAGCTTGAGCCGTTTTGCAGGTTTGTCAGCCTGGGTGGAGTAGTGTTCATGTTCGGTATGGATCAAGGGCAAACGTCGAAAAAATGCAGGCAACGCGGAGTAGACCAGCTCATGCCCGTGATGAGTGTGAACGATGTCGGGCTGAAGCTGCGAAATCGCACGCCAGACCCTATACATCGGACCCGCTACGCCCCGTCCCTCGCGGGCGATCTCGCAAGTAGCGGCCCCGAGGCTCTCGAACTCCTTCTTCAGGGGACCGCCAAGTTCGATTGCGGCGACGGCATGATCGAATTCGGGCAAAGCGCCGACAAGGTCCAGTACCACCGCCTCGGAACCGCCAACCGCGAAGGAGTAAAGGACATGCAGAATCCGGCGTCGCATACAAAGGTCCTACGGAACCGGACGATGCGAATGGCTATTCCCGAATCGCATCTCAAGAGCTACCATGCACCGCTTTGAGAAGGAGCCAGTTCGTCTCCAACCGCCGGCGTTGGTCATCGCTGATGGTGTGTTCTCCGCGCTCCTTTCTAATGTGGTCTAAGACCGCCGACACAGGAGCAAACCAACCGTTTTTCTTGCTCAGCCGACGCATCAGTGTCTCAAATCGCCTGTCCAGCTGTCCGTTCTCGCAGAAGGCCAGGCCAAAGTGGGTGTACATGATGCAGGCGCCCCCCTCGGCTTCTAGGCGATCCTGTGCCGATTCTTCCAGGGTATCCACATATGATGCTTTGTTGGCGCCCTCAGTGCCCGAGTACCACTGATTCACGTAAGGTCGGTGAGGGTCGTAGTACGGCATCCAGGGCGCTGCCTTGAGCGTATTGATCTCGCGGTAGACGAAGTTCCTACAGTACTCGATTCGATCCCGACAAATATCTCCCCAGAAGCGCGGACTCCCTTCCTTCGATCCCTCGGAGTGGGATCGGCGTCCCAAGGTCAAAAGTCGATAGGCCAGGCGGCGAGAACCGGTCAGGCGGTTCGGACCCCAGTAAATCGCGTCCGCGTTCATGGAATGGTTGGCCATGGCCCTCGGGTACTGCCCGAAGAGCCCCTTGAAGTTCTCCAACGCGGAAACAATCTCCTCTCGGTACGTCGAGCGCGGAGCTGCATTGTGAAACCCGATCTCGAAGCCCTGCTCTTGGAGATCGAGGGTGTGCCGCCCGTATTCCAGGCTCCCGCAAGTATCGCCTTCCCAAGTCGACTCCCTCGGGTGATCCGTTGGCCAGACGCCTTTAGTGGTTCGGAATCCTGCATCTGCGAGGAAGCCGTAGACGCGGCGAGACTGGGCCAAGGTTTGGTAGTCGGGGTCGTCGAATACGCTAAACGCAAAATCCCTTCCGCCCGGCCAACTGACCTTCGGAGGCAGAGAATTTATGGATGCCGGCACGCTACCGATCATAGCGCTAAGCCTCCTCTCGGAGCATATCCGGAGCAGCGATTCCGCAACGAGGCTGAGTCAGAAGGCGGAAGTAGTTGGGAATCGAGGGATTTAGGGGCGTGGGGTGAAGGACGAGCAGATTCGCACGCGGTCCTGACCCGGAAATAGGTGGGGAATCGCAGGGCAAAGACACCCCGGCGGCTCTTGCGGCAGGGCCGCTTACTGGCAGGCGCGGGGTGGGCGGGGGAGTCGACTCGCGTGCTAGGGCGAGGGGCCCGTGGCCGCCTGATACAGCTCCGCCGCCATCACCCGCGCCCAAAAGACTCGCGGTTTGCCGCGCCGCAACGACGGTTTGAGGTTGCGGGCGACAAAAGCGTGGTAGAGATTGAATGCCAGAAACGTCGTCAAGAGAAACGTCTCGATGGCGTGGGGTTCGTGCTTGTAGATGTGGTCGGCATGCCAGCCGTTGACCAACTCGTTGAAGCCGCGGTTCTCGATGTCCCAGCGTTGATGGCCCAAGCGCACCAGCTGCGCCGTGGAAACTTGCCGCGACCCCAAAGTCGTTAGCCAAACCCAATCGCTTTGATGCTCGTGGAGCTCGCCGTCAAGCTGCGAGCGCCGCCGCCAAGTCTCCACCGAACGAACGACGCGCAAGGGCTGGGCGACCTGCGGCCACGATAATAAGCCCTCGTGATCCCACCATTGGCAATCGCGTGAGCGATACTCGCCCGCCTGTGGGGGCTGGGTTCGCCACAGTCCTTGAACGTCTTGAAACAGGTGGCGGCGCTCGTCCTTGAGCACGATGACGGCGTCCTTGCCGTGCGCCAGCAGAAAGTTCACAAACGTCGCGGCGGCGTAAAGAGCGTCGGCCAAGACAACATCAAACGCCCGTGGGTAAGCGGCTAGAACGCGTTCGAGCAAACGTTTGGCGGCGGCCAGCTCGTCCTCGCCGGGGAGTTGCGGTTCGGCGTCGAGCAACAGCGGAAGCGGTTCGCCTTGGATGTTGAATGGCGAGGCGGCGGGCGCGTCACTGAGCAACTGCAGCGTCACTTGGCGGTGATAGTACTGCAGCTGTTCGCCGTCGCTGCGCTGAATGCGGCGCTCGAGACAGCCTCCACAGCAACGGCGGTAGCTGGCGTGAGACTCATGACCGTCGATCACAGCCACCCCTAATCCGCCGATGCCGGGCAAGGCCTTGTTGCGCTTGAGGCGTTCATACAGCTGCCGAATCGCTTGCCGCAGCACGGCCGTGTCGAGCGAGCTGTAGACGCGGCCAATGGTGTCCGCGCTGGGCAGCTTGCGGCCCAGCCATTTCTTCCAAAACGGCGCCCCCTCGAGCGTTTCCAAAGCGTTCAGGCTGCCCAGCCGGGCCCAGAACAGCGCCAGCGTCGACTCGACGACAGCGCGGGTGGGGATGCGCGGCTTGGGGCGGGAATCCGAGACCCCGGCGAGAAGGCGGCTGCGCAGGCCGTAACCCTTCTCCGCGTACTGGATCAGACGTCGAAGAACGTCACTCCTCCCGGCGGTCTTGGAGCCGCTTCCACTCGCGCTCGGAGACCTCTTCGAGCAGCCGCTCGAGCTGTTGATAGTCGGCTACGGCCTGGCGCACGCGTTGCTCCCAGCTGCGCGGCACGAACAGCTGTTGCACCTTTCCCCGGCGCGAGCGCACCAGATAGAGCGAGGCGTGCAGTTGACCCTGGGCGCAGCGACAGTTGGGCTTGCCGCAGACGCGTTGGCGCGGCGCCACGGTGCCATGCAGCAACCAGCGGCCGTGGACCAGCTGGGCGATGCGGGAGCGCAGCTTACGCTCGGCATCGGCGAGGCTGGAGCGAGCCGGCCCCAGCGCGAGTGGCATAGAGTAAGACATATGAGCTCAAGGCTGTGGGAAGCGGCAATGGAAACGGTTAAAAGTATGTGTGCTCGGCAGGACATCATCGTCAACCGCTATTCCAATCTGCATCGTTCCGAATGGATGAGGACCGTGAGCCGGATTAAGGCTGAACGCGCATTTCTGCTCGGTCACGGGGAGGCCTGCCAGATCATCAGCGCTATCCACGCGACATCCCACATCCCAGGCGATGTCGCCGAGCTTGGAGTGGCCTGGGGAGCATCCGCTAAACTGATTCTGCAATACAGCCAGGATAGGCGCCTGCACCTTTTCGACACATTTTCCGGTTTGCCGGACCCGGGTAAAGAGGATTCGGCAAAGTTCCGCGCGGGCGGGTTCCGCAGCGATGTGGACGAGGTGCGCGACTATCTAGGATCCCCGGCGGCCAGCCGCGTGTCGTTCTACGTTGGATTGTTTCCGGATACGGCGGCCGCCGCGGCCGACAAGCGCTTTTCGTTCGTCCATCTCGACGCGGATCTCTACCGAAGCACGCTGGATGGACTGAAGTTCTTCTACCCGCGTATGTCCCCAGGTGGGATTATCATCTCCCATGACTATGTTTCGGCCGATGGGGTGAACCGCGCCTTTCTGGAGTTCTTTGCGGACAAGACCGAGCCGATCATTGAACTGACCGGCTACCAGTGCATGATGGTGAAGCTGGAAAATACCGCCGCCGTCTATTCGGCGACATGACTTCACGCGTCACCCGAGCTGACCTGGCGGCAGGGCCGAGGATCGCGCGCAGCCGGCACGAGATCCGCCAGGATAGCAATTAGTGAGCTTATCTCTGGAACTCTTCGACGACCGGCACATCGACCGTGCGCGCCGCTTTAACGCGAGACTCCGAGAAGCCAACGGAGACTCCGACTTCCTGCTGCCCGAAAAGGTCGGCAGCCGGCAACCCACCCCCGGACACCCCTTCCGCGGCCGCCAGTGGATCCTGCTGGACGACGCCGAGGCGCGCGGCTCAGTTCTGCTCCAGGAACTGGAGTGCGTGGCGGCCGGCCGGCCAATGCGGGCCGCCAACATTCAAGCCCCCTTTACCGAAGGGTCTTTCCGCCCAGGCTACGCACATCTGGGACCGATGCTGATGAAGCTTGCGGCGGACCGGATCCCGCTACTGTACGCGGTCGGCATGGGATCCCCCGACCGGCCGCTTCCCAAACTCCTCAAAGCGTTGCGCTGGCACGTGGCACTAACCGGATTCTTCTTTCGCGCCGGTCAGGGAAGCCGCTTGTTCAAAGAACTAGCGCCCCTGCAAAGGCCGAGTGCAGTTGGCATTGTTTCCTCGATTGCGGGCGCTTCCGGACTCGGAGGACCCGCGATCCGTGTGGCGCATGCGCTCTCCGGCTGGAAGACACGGGGCTTCGGCGCAACCGCGGATGCGCTGCGCCCGGTCCCGATCGAGCACTGGGGCGATTGGGCCGATCCCATCTGGGAGGCCTCGCGCCCCGAGCTATCGTTTGCCGCCGTCCGAGACGCCCGCGGCCTAAGGTTCTTCTACCCTCTGGCGGATCTTCCCCCCAGCGGAAGGCTCGTTTGACGGGCTAACTGCTTGGCTTGCTTGGCTTTAACACGTTTGGGGGCGCTTTTAGTGTACCCATGTATTATGCTATTGTATCGTTTATTCATTGTGTTATTTGTGATATAATATACCCATGTATGTTGAGTCCGTCCCCAATCGCAACTCGCCGCCCGCCGTCTTGCTGCGCGAATCCTTCCGCCAAAACGGCAGAGTCAAAAAACGCACCCTCGCCAACCTCTCCTGCTGGCGCCCCGTCCGCGTCGAGGCCCTCCGGCGCGCCCTCCGCGGCGAGTTCGATCAGCTTCCCGCCACTCCCGTCTGCGGCCCCGTCTTTGGCCTGCTCTTCGCGCTCAAGCAACTCGCCGATGAGCTGGGCCTGACCGCCGCGCTGGGTCGAACGCGGGCCGCCAAACTCGCCTTGTTCCTGGTGCTGGCGCGCCTGGCCCACCAAGGATCGCGGCTCTCGGCCGTGCGCTGGGCCGCCGATCAGGCCGTCGCAGAAGTGCTGGGTCTGGGCGCCTTCGACGAAGACGACCTCTACGCCGCCCTCGATGATCTGAGCGCCCGCCAAGTGAAGATCGAGCAAGCGCTATACCGCCACTACCTCGAGCGCCGCGGAGCCCCGCCCAGCTTGCTGCTCTACGACGTCACCAGCTCGTACTTCGAAGGCCTGCACAACGCGTTGGGCGAGTACGGCTACAATCGCGACGGCAAGCGCGGCAAGAAGCAAATTGTGATCGGACTGCTGGCCGATGACCAGGGCGAGCCGCTGGCGGTGCGGGTGTTTGCCGGCAACCGCAACGATCCGACGACCGTGCCGGATCAGATCCGCATCGTCAAAGAGCAGTTCGGAGTCGAGGAGTTGGTCTTCGTCGGCGACCGCGGGATGGTCAAGAGCAAGGGCAAGCAGGCGCTGGGGGAGGCCGGGCTGCGCTACATCACGGCGCTGACCGATCCCCAGATTCGGCGGCGCTTGAGCGAAGGGGTGCTGCAACTGGAGCTGTTCGCTGAACAAGTCTGCGAGGTCGAAGCCGACGGCGTGCGCTATGTGCTGCGCCTCAACGAGTCCGAAGCCAAACGGCAACGGCAGCGGCTCGAGGACAAGCTGGCCAAGCTGGGAGGCAAGCTCGACCGACGCAACCAGAAAGTCACGGCCTCTTCCCGTTGCGAGCCCGCGGCCGGACTGCGCCAGCTCAAGCCCTGGCTGGCGCGTCACAAGCTGACAGAATTGGTCGAGTTGCGCTTGCAGGGACGTACGCTGGTCGTCGAGCGCCAGCAGGCGGCGATCGAGCAGGCGCTGGAGTTGGCGGGCTGTTACGTGGTCGTGACCGATGTCGCCTCCGAGCGCATGAGCGGCCAAAGAGTGCACGACCATTACGTGAGCCTGCAGCGGGTGGAGCGCGACTTTCGGCAGCTGAAGACGGGCTTGCTCGAGGTGCGGCCGATCTTCGTGCGCAAAGAAAGCCGCACCCGAGGACATGTGTTGTGCAGCATGCTGGCGTTGAAGCTGAGCCGCGAATTGGAACGGCGGATACAAGCGGCGTTTGGCACGACCGACGACGACCCGCACGCGATCACCTTGCCGGACGCGCTGGCGGCGTTGGGGCGACTGTGTCTATTGGAATATCGAGTGGATGAGCAGACCAGCGTCACACGGCTGCCGATTCCCGACGCCCGCCAAACAGAAATCCTCAATGCGTTGGGGGTTTCGCTGCCGCACATGTAACCTGTAGACAGACGCCGATCGCCCGATCCATCCCATAACCGACGCGAATTCAGGAAGTTGGCGGCGAAACTCTGCTCGCTGGCGGGGGGAAGATCCGTCTGGGGTCGGGTCCTTTGCGGGCGTTCCGGTTGGACACCGCCGCCGGAGAACCGGCTGGCTGGATGACCTTGCTTTGCACTCCCATGCAGGGGGGACACTTCGGACGCCTGCGTGTCGGGACTCTCGTGGACGCTCTCGCCCTGCCCGGTGGGGAAGAGGCAGTCGTACACGCAGCCACACGAGCCCTGCTGGACCTGGGAGCCGAGTTAATGGTCGCTAACCACACGCACCGGTCCTGGATTGCGGCACTGCGCCGGAATGGCTACTTTCCCGGACCCTCCAACTATGTCTTCGCGGCTTCCCCGCCGCTGGCGAAACTCTGGAGGCAGCAGGATCCCGAAAGTGGGCGGACCCTGGTCACCCGCGGGGATGGTGACGGCCGGATCCATCTCTAGGTGCTACCCAATACCACCAGAAACGCAGTTTACCCGGCTCCCATAGCCCGCAGGGAATCGCAAATGGCCGCGAAGGAAGTCCACTGCTCGAGTTCCTCGGGATCCACCGAAACCGAGAACTCCTCCTCCACAACACACATCAGCGTTACTAGCGCCGCGGAATCCCAGCTTTCCGTCGCCTCGGCGGAAGCCGTACGGATTCGCTCCGGCCCCAGTTCGGGGAAGACGGCTTGAAAGCACCGTTCCAGTTTTTCTTCCAACTCAGACATATGTTCTTGTTTTGCAAAGGACCTCGTGATACAGGGCTGGCACGGCCCCCTCAAATGCGTCTTGTCGCAGGACCGGGCTTCCCTGGGTTTGTGGCAGCTCGCCCGGCGCCAGCAGAGCGGCTAGAAAATCCCGCAGCGGCCCGTTCCGGTCCGTGGGTCGGTATTGGAACTCGATTTCAGAAGCTCCGGAAAACTGCAGCAAGAAGCGCACCGCCGCATGCTCCACGCGTCGGGAAAAGGCGCGGCAGCTCAGCACCATGTCGCGTAACAGCAGGCGTTCGCCCTTTTGCTCGCCGGCCAACACCGCGATTTTTCCCAGCGCACCGAAGCGGTCTTCGTACGACACGGTCCAGACAAAGCTTCCATTGCGCGCCACGCTCCATGCATCCTCGGTGTAGCGGATCCCATTCAGGTTGAACTGATTGGTCTTGTTCACTAGCTCCAGAGTGGAGTGAACCCCAAGCGTGAGACAGTCGAAATCGGGACAGGTTACGATTCACCGCAAAACGCTTGCCTTCTTCGCTGTATCGTCGCACGCTGGTCCTAGCCGGGGAAGCGGAAGCGGGCTCTGCTGGAGAGCAACCCGCCAAGGAATACCCGGCCGCAAACTCATCAAGACGATGAGCGCCGGGGGCGGCCGCCAAGGTCGCTCCCGGCTTCTCCAACGCCGGCGATGTCTCCCTGCCCGCCCAGGGCCCATCGGATTGATAGATTTGCCTATGCCTCTCAAAACTCATACTTCGGATTCCTCGCTGCTGTTGCCGCCGGCCGCGCCAGCGCTTCAAACTCCGCCGGCGGACGATATCCCAACGCCGAATGCAGCCGGCGTTGGTTGTAGATCTCATCAATGAACTCGCCGATCGATGCGCGCGCCTCGTCAAGCGTGCGATAACGCTGCAACCAAACCTCCTCCGCCTTCAACGTCTTCATGAAACTCTCCGCCCGCGCGTTGTCGTAGGGGTTGCCGCGGCGGCTCATCGAGATGATCGCGCCGTGCTGCTCCAGCAACTCGACATAGGCGCTCGAAGCGTACTGTACGCCTTGGTCGGAATGATGCATCCACCCCGCGGCAGGGCGTCTGAGCTCGAGCGCATCGCGCAACGCCCCTACAGCCAGCTCAGCTTTGAGCGTCGTCCCCAGCCGCCAGCCGACCACGCGTCGCGAGTAGGCGTCCAACACCACGGCGAGGTAGACGAACGCCTCGCGCAAGCGAATGTAGGTGATATCGGATTGCCACAACTGATCGACGCCGTCCACATTCAGGTGCGCCGCTAGATTCGGATAAACAGGTAAGAAGTGGTTCGAATCCGTTGTTAGCACGAAGCGCCGCTTGAGTACCGCCAGCAAGTTGTCCTTACGCATCATCCGCAGGACCTTTTTGTGATTGACGAGGAAGCCTTGGCGGCGCAGCTCGGCCGTCACGCGGCGGTAGCCGTAACGACGATTCTCGAGCGAAATCCGCTGCATGCGGTCACGCAATTCCATGTCGCACTCGGCGGGCGACGACACGGCGAGCCGGCGATAGAACCCGGCGCGATTCACGCGTCCGAGCTCGCAGGCGTGTTCGACGCTGAGCGAGCCTTTGGCGCTGATCTGCTCGACGATGGAGTAGATCCGCTCGCGCCACCGGCGTCGTTGGTCGGGGCTGCGAGGTTCAAGGCGCGAAAGGCTTGTCCGAAAAAATCGAGCTCTGCGGCTTGTTTGCCGAGCAGTCGTTCGAGCTCTGCGATGCGTTCGTCGCGCGGATCGCGAGGGATCTTGGGCGGCG
This sequence comes from Bryobacterales bacterium, assembly GCA_965247515.1. GTDB lineage: Bacteria > Acidobacteriota > Terriglobia > Bryobacterales > UBA6623. The sequence continues at coordinate 7,888,035 of OZ252029.1, forward strand.
CCGAGCGGCCGGGTTTCGGCCGGCCTCGCCGCCGGCTCAAGCCGTTGACGACTTCCTGGCGATAGGCGTCCCGCCAGCGGTACAGCAGGCTGCGCTTGACGTCCAACTCGCGGCTTAGCGCTGTCCCGCTCTGGCCGGCTAGGAGCCGCCTGGCGGCGGCTTCCTTGAACTCCACCGTGAACTCCCGCGGCTTGCGCGGCTTGAGACTTTCCATCCTGGACTCCTTTCCATTCGCTGAAATTCGTCCCGAATTTCAATGTCTCATTTTTAGGGTTCACTCCAGAGAGCGCGGATCCGCTGTCCCGTCCTGGAACGTGATCCGGGCCTGTAGGGAAGCCAGAAACTGCTCGGTATCACTGGCGCTCGCCTCGGAGCTAAACTGCTGACCTTGTTCAAGGCTGAGCGCCCGTAGCCGGTCTTCTTGCCCCACCCTCTGGCGTCCACATAGATTGCGCAAGTCCCTGAACAACCGGACAATCGAGGCTGGATCCTCTCGCTGGAACTCAAGACAGGTGATCTCTGGAAACGCCTGCTGGACCTCGGCCAGTTCCATCGGGCTATCGTCCACCAACGCCACCGCTTCAGCGCCGATGTTCCAGGCTTTCAGGATTCGGGCCACCGATTCGGACTTGGGATTCCAGTGCGCCTCTACCGGAAAAATACGGCTGCGAGGAATCACCAGATCCCGTCGCGCTAAGGCCGCTTCGACGACATTGGGATCATTCTTGCTGGCGACGCCGATCAGCACGCCCGCCTCGGCCAGCCAGGCCAGCACCTGTTGATAATGTCCATGCAGAGAAGCTTTCCGGTCGAAGTCCCAGGCCACTTGTTCAGGACCTATCTCGCCGGCGATGCCGCTCCAAAGCGTGTTGTCGAGATCGGTGATCACCGCTTTTTTGGGAGCATCGGGAACCAATAGCCGGGCCGTGATCTCCGCCAACGCCACTGTATGGGGTAACGTGTAAGGAAACCCGCTTTGCAACTCGGCCCTAATATCGTGCCGGGCGGCTACCGGTGAGCGGAGATCGAGCGTTTCCCGCGAGACAATCCGTAAGCCAGCCTGAGTAGCTTCCCGCGCCAGATCCTGCAGCGCGGCATCGACAGCGATTCGTTCGCTGGTCTCCACCGCGTGCGGCTGATGCCCCCACCCCAGTGGCGGCACGGTGGGCAGTGAAACCGAGACCGGGCAGCCAAGGGCGCCGAGTCGGTGCAGATGCCTCGCCAGCCGGGCGCAGGTTTCGGTGACCGCGCGAACGATTTCCTCGGTCCGGATCCCCCCGGCCGGTGGCGCTTGCCGGGCGCTCAAACGCGGGTCCAGATCGCCCCATTCGACAAAGACCGCCACCGCCGAATGAATATTCTTAGCGGCGGCCTCTAGAGTTCCGGTAAGGTCCCCAAACAAACCCGACTGGCTGGAGACTCGGCGCTGCGGCAAGCGCTGGCTCGCGTATGCAGTCAGGTAAGTGGCCAAGTGCAGAGGAGTGAATCCGCAGGCAATCAGGATGGAGAACGGATCCCCTTCCACGGCAGAGGATCGGCGGGATCGTTCAAGTGCGTCGATTAGGCGCATGGGAATCCATGTTCCATCCGATAGTTTATCCTTTAACTGTATGCAGCTGTCCTCAGGAGTTCGGACAGGGTCGGCGTCCCGGTCCATACGCTCGGATGATTCCAATCCGCTGCCAACCTCAGTGCCCCCGCGAGACGCTTGGGTTCGCCGCGGCGCGCTGTTGCACCGGCGGGACTCAGAGGGACGACTGGCTATTAAGATCGCACTGATCTTTCTGTTCCTGCGTTTCTCCTACTTGCACGAGCTAACGTATGTGATACTCGACATGCGCTACCTCCTCTATGCGGCGGGCATACCCGCGGTCATCGTGCTTGTGGTCGGTGGCGGCTTGCATCGGGCGTTCGCGAATAGATATGTGAGATATTGGATAGCGCCGCGTTCTGGGCTTGGATGATTGTATGCGTGCCATTCAGCTACTGGCGGACGGATTCCCTGGAGGCAGTTGTCGGTTACGCGAAAGCGCCCCTGCTGGTGATACTGCTAATGGCTGGAGTCCATAATGGCCGATCGATGCTGAGGGGTGTCTTGGACGCACTCTTTTACGCAGGAATCGTTAACATCATGGCGGGTTTAGCATTCGGGTTGCGAGATGAACGGTTTTCATTCGGCTTTGGCACGATGGGGAATTCGAACGACTGGGCCGCGCATATGGTGTTCATGTTGCCCTTTCTCGCGATGCCGCTGTTCTTGAAGGACCGCCCGAAGTTGATGAAAGTTGCGAGTGTTCCTGGCTGTCTCGCGGCACTGTATTTCATCCTGTCAACCGGATCCCGCGGCGCGGCCGTTGCGCTTTTCGTCGCGGCTTTGTCGCTGTTTTTAATGGTTTGCTGGAAAGGACGCCTGGCGTTTGCGCTCGCCGTCCTGTTGTCGCTTCCGATCGTCGCCCCGATGGTTCCAGACGACCCTCTTGATCGGATTCAAAGCTTCGTTGCAGGGGCGAGAGATGAACAAGCCGAGGCGATCCTATCGCGGGAGGGTCGCCTCTATTACCTACAAGAGAGCATACGCTTGACCTTCGAACATCCGATAGTGGGCGTTGGCCCTCAGCAATTCATCACGGCTATGGGCAGGGAGCACCGTAGATGGAAAGCCGCGCACAATTCTTATACCCAGATTTCAAGTGAAATGGGGCTTCCAGGTGCGCTTTTGTTCGCGATCGCTCTCGGCCAAGGTCTGCTACTCACGCTGCGAGCGCGGAATGCCAAGGGATCGCCCGGGAGCGGCTCGGTTTCCACAGAGGCCACCTTCATTTTCGCAGCGTCCGCTGGCCTATTGACCGCCGCGGCTTTCCTAAGTCTTAGCTATCTGCAGTATTTCCCGATGATAGCCGGCCTTGGCATACTTCTTAACTTTGAGGTCCAGCGATTGTCGCCAGCCACTGATGCGTTACGTGGTTCTGCCCCGGGCGGAAGTAGACCCGCGGCCGGGACCCGGTAAGCAAGACGAGTATGGTGTGTCCGGACGTCGCCGAGCTGACTTCACGCTGCAGTTCCGCGGTTGAGCTAACGACTACTTCCTCCGCCCAACCGCTCGATGCCACAACACAACGCCACGGTCTTCGCCACGAACCTTATGGGCGACATCGCCAAAGCGGTTGTCAAGAGCTGTTTACACCTCACGTCGACCCTCCATCGACTCGGTCATCGTTGCCTCGTCGATAAACTCCAGATCGCTTCCAACCGGAATCCCCATGCCGATGCGGGTGACGCGCACTCCTAACGGCTTGAGCAGTCGCGACAAATAGGAGGCCGTCGTCTGGCCCTCGGTCGTCGGACTCGTCGCCAGGATGATCTCGCTCACGCCGCCCCCGCGCAGCCGCTCGAGCAGGTTCTTGAGCTTGAGGTCTTCCGGCTTGATGTTTCGCAGCGGCGAGATTGCGCCGTGGAGCACGTGATAAGTTCCGGTGAACTGGCGAGTGCGCTCGACGACCATGATGTTATTCGGTTGTTCAAGGACGCAGATCGTGGACTGGTCGCGGTTCGTGTCGCTGCATATTGGGCAGATCTCGTGCTCGGCGATGTTGTTGCAGCGGCTGCAGAGCTGAATCTTTTCGCGCATGTCCGAGACGGCTTGCGCCAACCCCTGGGCTTCTTCGCGTGAGACGCTCAGCAGATGGAACGCCATCCTCTGAGCTGACTTTTGGCCGACGCCGGGAAGGCGCTTAAGCTCGTCGATGAGCCGCGACATCGGCGATGCGAGATCCTCGGTCATTGAGACCCCGAGATCTAGAGCATCCCTGGTGGCAGGCCCATTCCGCCGAGCATGCCGCGCATCTTGCCCTGCGCTTCTTCGTCGACGCGCTTGCCGGCTTCGTTGACCGCGCCGCGGATCATGTCTTGAAGCATTTCGATGTCTTCGGCCGCGTCGGGCTCGATCGCGACGGAGATGACGTTCTTCGTGCCGTCCATCTTGACCGTCACCATGCCGCCCCCGGTGGAAGCTTCGACGCGAATCTTGGAGACCTCTTCTTGAAGCTGCTGCTGCGCCTGCTGCGCTTGCTGCATCATCTTCTGCATGTTGCCGCCGCCGGGAAGTTTCATTAGTGTTAGTCTCTCAGATTTCGGATCTCTCGAACTTGTCCTGGAAATCGCTCCTGGAACGCCTGCACGTCCGGATCCGCCAGGACGCGCTTGGCGACTTCGCTGCCCTCGTCGGGGGGCGGCTCAGCTACGGGCTGTGAAGCTGCTGGAACATTCTTAACTTGTTCTTTTTCAACGGGATCGTCACCCAGTCGAACGCGCGTTCCAGGGCCGGCAGCTGCTTCGACCGCCGCCATGGCTAACTCGAGCGTGGTCCGGTTCGCCGGAGTGGCGCGCACGATTAGTTCGCCGTTCTCTAGCGAGACCTGGCTGTGCTCGACCGCGCTGGCCGCCCAGTCCTCCCCGGCTTGATTCAAAGCCGTAACGAGGGCCGCCTGGGGGCTTGCCGGCTCGCTGCCGGCGGGCGGCGGCGCCGGTGTGGGGGGCGGAAGCTCAGGAGTCAGTGGAGACGGACTCGCCTCAGATTGTTTGGCGACGACCGGCGCCGGCGTGGGGGCCGGCGCCGTGGGGGGCCTTGGCACGTTCGGCTTCGAACCGCCCCCGCCCACGGCGGCGATCGCTTCTTCGATCGGGCGCAGTTTTCCGACATAGACCAACTTCAGCAGCCCCAATTCGAGCCGGAATCGTGGCTGGAGCGCTGCCTGCAAATCGCGGTAGAGATCCAGTGTCAGCTGCACGTATCGCGTCAGGTCTTCTTCGCTGAACGCCTGGAGCGCCGCTGAAGCTCGCTCGCGCTCGGAAGAGCCGGCGGTAACGAGCTTGGAATCGGCCCCGGCGACCTTCATCACCAGAAGGTTCCGGAGGAAACGCGATAGTTCGCCGCAGAACTGCTGCGGATCGCGACCCTCGCGCAAAAGTCGATCGACGATCTCGAGCATCGCGGGAGCGTCTTGATCGCGCAAGGCGTCGACGATGCGGCCGGTGACCTCGGAGGGGATCGCGCCGAGCAGGTCTCGAACCGCCGCGGCTTCGAGCTTACGCCCGCAAGAGGCGATTGCCTGGTCGAGCGTCGACAGGGAGTCGCGGATGCTGCCATCGCCGGCAAGCGCCACCGTCACCAGCGCGTCGTCTTCGGCCTCAACCTCCTCCTGCTCGCAGATTCGCTTCATATGCGCGACGACCCGGTTTAGGTCGACTGTGCGGAACTGAAAGCTCTGGCAGCGTGACAGGATCGTCGCCGGAATCGCCTGAGGTTCAGTTGTGCAGAGAATGAAAACGACCCACTCGGGCGGCTCTTCCAGAGTTTTCAGCAGCGCGTTGAAGGCGTCATTCGTGATCTGATGCGCCTCATCAATGATGAAGACCTTGTAGCGGTCGCGGGCCGGACGATACTTGACGCTCTCCCGCAACTCGCGAATGTCGTCGATCCGGCGGTTGGAGGCGGCATCGATCTCTATGACATCCATCGCCGAGCCGGCCGCGATCTCCTTGCAGATCGGATCTTCAGGGTCCGGGCTGGCTGAGGGCCCGCCGCTGCAATTGAGCGCCATGGCCAAGATTCGCGCCATGGTCGTCTTGCCCGTTCCCCGCGGGCCGGCGAAGATGTAGCCGTGCGCGACCCGGTCGGACTCAAGCGCGTTGCGTAGCGTACGCTTGATGTGGTCCTGGCTGACGACCTCGTCGAAGGTCTGGGGGCGATATTTGCGGGCGATGACCTGGTACATTTGACCGGCAAAGGTTCAAGGGCCAGGGTTCACGGAAAGTTCAGCCAAGCAGCTAAAGGGCTCCGGGGAATCTGCGGCACGCGGCAGAGGTCGTTACGGCTGCTTCCTTCCGGACCTGACCGGGTTGGCGGCATGCCGCTGCACAGAGCCCGGAACCCAGGCTGTATTCTATCACGTCGCGCCGGGTGCGCCAGCTCTGAAGGGTATGGCACAGCGATTCCGCAACGAGGCTGAGTCAGAAGGCGGAAGTAGTTGGGAATCGAGGGATTTAGGGGCGTGGGGTGAAGGACGAGCAGATTCGCACGCGGTCCTGACCCGGAAATAGGTGGGGAATCGCAGGGCAAAGACACCCCGGCGGCTCTTGCGGCAGGGCCGCTTACTGGCAGGCGCGGGGTGGGCGGGGGAGTCGACTCGCGTGCTAGGGCGAGGGGCCCGTGGCCGCCTGATACAGCTCCGCCGCCATCACCCGCGCCCAAAAGACTCGCGGTTTGCCGCGCCGCAACGACGGTTTGAGCTTGCGGGCGACAAAAGCGTGGTAGAGATTGAATGCCAGAAACGTCGTCAAGAGAAACGTCTCGATGGCGTGGGGTTCGTGCTTGTAGATGTGGTCGGCATGCCAGCCGTTGACCAACTCGTTGAAGCCGCGGTTCTCGATGTCCCAGCGTTGATGGCCCAAGCGCACCAGCTGCGCCGTGGAAACTTGCCGCGACCCCAAAGTCGTTAGCCAAACCCAATCGCTTTGATGCTCGTGGAGCTCGCCGTCAAGCTGCGAGCGCCGCCGCCAAGTCTCCACCGAACGAACGACGCGCAAGGGCTGGGCGACCTGCGGCCACGATAATAAGCCCTCGTGATCCCACCATTGGCAATTGCGTGAGCGATACTCGCCCGCCTGTGGGGGCTGGGTTCGCCACAGTCCTTGAACGTCTTGAAACAGGTGGCGGCGCTCGTCCTTGAGCACGATGACGGCGTCCTTGCCGTGCGCCAGCAGAAAGTTCACAAACGTCGCGGCGGCGTAAAGAGCGTCGGCCAAGACAACATCAAACGCCCGTGGGTAAGCGGCTAGAACGCGTTCGAGCAAACGTTTGGCGGCGGCCAGCTCGTCCTCGCCGGGGAGTTGCGGTTCGGCGTCGAGCAACAGCGGAAGCGGTTCGCCTTGGATGTTGAATGGCGAGGCGGCGGGCGCGTCACTGAGCAACTGCAGCGTCACTTGGCGGTGATAGTACTGCAGCTGTTCGCCGTCGCTGCGCTGAATGCGGCGCTCGAGACAGCCTCCACAGCAACGGCGGTAGCTGGCGTGAGACTCATGACCGTCGATCACAGCCACCCCTAATCCGCCGATGCCGGGCAAGGCCTTGTTGCGCTTGAGGCGTTCATACAGCTGCCGAATCGCTTGCCGCAGCACGGCCGTGTCGAGCGAGCTGTAGACGCGGCCAATGGTGTCCGCGCTGGGCAGCTTGCGGCCCAGCCATTTCTTCCAAAACGGCGCCCCCTCGAGCGTTTCCAAAGCGTTCAGGCTGCCCAGCCGGGCCCAGAACAGCGCCAGCGTCGACTCGACGACAGCGCGGGTGGGGATGCGCGGCTTGGGGCGGGAATCCGAGACCCCGGCGAGAAGGCGGCTGCGCAGGCCGTAACCCTTCTCCGCGTACTGGATCAGACGTCGAAGAACGTCACTCCTCCCGGCGGTCTTGGAGCCGCTTCCACTCGCGCTCGGAGACCTCTTCGAGCAGCCGCTCGAGCTGTTGATAGTCGGCTACGGCCTGGCGCACGCGTTGCTCCCAGCTGCGCGGCACGAACAGCTGTTGCACCTTTCCCCGGCGCGAGCGCACCAGATAGAGCGAGGCGTGCAGTTGACCCTGGGCGCAGCGACAGTTGGGCTTGCCGCAGACGCGTTGGCGCGGCGCCACGGTGCCATGCAGCAACCAGCGGCCGTGGACCAGCTGGGCGATGCGGGAGCGCAGCTTACGCTCGGCATCGGCGAGGCTGGAGCGAGCCGGGGCTGTCTTCATGACTGATATATATACAATATACCAGAACAAACTGCGCTGCAACTCCTCAACAGGAATGCGAATCTGCTCGGACCACAGGCCCAGCCCCAAACACCCGCTAAATCAATGGTTTCCGACCCTCAGGGAAATTGGATGCGGAACCGCTGGGTATGGCATCGCGAATTCGATCATCGGCGGTAAGAAGATCGAGGCCTTCGCAGCGTGCGGTCGCTGTGATGATGCGGTCGGCTGGGTCTCGTGGGAAGGTCTTTGGCAGGCGTACGGCGTCGGCGACGATCTTGCCGTTGATGGGGTAGAAGAAGAGGCGGAGGTCGTTTTCTAGGGAGTCGAGCCAGGGGTCCAGAGGCATCTCAGGGGTAATCCGTCCACTCTGGGTCAGAAGCGCGAGCTCCCAGAGGGTGATTGCACTTACCCCGACAGGAACCTTGGTCGCCAATTGCCGCCGCAATCTGCTGTCCTGCCGTCTAGAAAGCTTCTCGGGCGCAGTGCGCCACCACAACAACACGTGGGTGTCTAGGAGGAGCAGATTACTTCAGAGCCTCCCAATCGTCCGACGTGTCGAAGTTGACGATATCGCCGAGGATCTTGACTTTACCTCGCCAGTCGCCCCGCATCGAGGTCCAGTCTTCGATGGGAACTAGGCGGGCTAAGGGTTTGCCGCGTTTGGTGATGACCAGCGGCTTGTGGTCCTTTGCGACCTCGTCGATCAAGCCGAGGCACTTCGCTTTGAATTCAGCCGCGCCGATGGTCGCTTCTTTCATGCCTCTTCAGGATAGGGCGGGCGAGGTGACCAGTCAATGGTCATGTTGGCGGGAAGTGCCGCAGGTCCCTAAAGGGCGCGACATGTCGCGCCCCTACGTCCAGGTCCAGCCTTTGCGGAAGGTCGGCTTGATGAACTGGTTCGCCTCGTCTCGGTTGGTTTTCATGCGGCTGCGGTCCCAGTCGAGCTTGCCGTCGAAGCGGAGCGCCAAGACGCCAAGCAGAATCCACTCAGTGAACGGACCTGCGACGCCGAAGTTCGAGCAAGACGGATCGCCGCCTTTGGCCGCGCGGATCCAGTCGCGGTAGTGTCCCGGCGAACGGGTCAGCCATTGGTCGGGCATTTTGAAGTAGTCCATGCGCTTGCGCGGCAGCAGGTGGACGTCGTTGGCGTAGGTGTCGGTCGCCATGTAGCCGTTGTCGCCGACGAAGAGAGCGCCGTTGGCTTGCGTGCGGGCTTCGAATCTGTCGACATCTTTTTGCGAGAGATCGCCTTTATCGACGAGGCCCTGAATTGCCCTCTGCTGGATCGGGATCAGGCGCTCGCCCTTGAGATCTTCGGGGCTATAGGCGGCGTCTTTCGCGCCGTCATACCAGAAAACCTTGACCGGCCCCCGGCCGGCGCGGGCCGGGAAGTCGAGCCGGATGACCGACTTGGTGGGGAAGGTGTGGGGGTTCTTGCCGTCTTGGCTGAGCACTTCGACGCTAGTCGGCGCGTCGAGCATCAGGGCCATGTTCACCGATCCGAGGATGTGGCAGGCCATGTCTCCGAGGGCGCCGCAGCCGAAGTCGTACCAGCCGCGCCAGTCGAAGGGGGCGTATTCAGAGCTGTAGGGGCGGTCGTCGGCGATTCCGAGCCAGGAGTCCCAATCCATCGTCGATGGGACGGGTTCTTTCTTGGGAAGGCGATCGACGCCTTGCGGCCAGATCGGACGGTTCGTCCAGGCGTGGACCTCTTTTACCTCGCCGATTTCGCCTGACCAGACGATTTCCGCGGCCTGGCGCGTACCTTCGTTCGAATAGCCTTGATTGCCCATTTGGGTGGCGACGCCGAATTTCTCCGCGGCCTCGGTGAGTTGGCGAGCTTCCCAGATGGTGCGGGTCAGCGGCTTTTGGCAGTAGACCGCCTTGCCGCGCTCCATGACCCACATGGAGGCCATGCCGTGCATATGGTCGGGGGTCGAGACGATAACCGCGTCGATTTCGCGCTCGTGCTTGTCGAGCATTTTGCGGAAGTCGGTGAACTTCGGAACGTTCGGGTACGCCTCGAAAGTTTGGCTGGCGCGGTCGGAGTCGGGGTCGGCGAAGGCGACGATGTTTTCCGTGGCGCAGCCGGCGATATCCGAGCGCCCTTTGCCGCCAGCGCCGATAGCGGCGATGTTGAGCTTTTCGTTGGGCGAGCGGTAGCCTAGGCGTCCGAGTTTGGGGGCGGCGCCGTAGCCTCCGGCGGGGATGGCGGTTGCGAAGAGGGATCCGAAGAAGAAGTGTCGTCGAGTCATGTCTACTACCAGCATGGCAGCGCAGGCCGAGAGCCTGGGGCAGCGCGGTTAGGCGAGTGGGTGCACGACATCCGCGGGGCGGCTCCGGTAACGCCTGCTTCCAGCTCGGCCGGCGTGAAACGCTTGCGGTTACGCTTTGAAGTAACTCTCATGTCGCGCACCCTAGGCGAGTTTCAGCAGCCGGGCGGCGTTGCCGTGGATGATCTTTTGCATCGCTTGGTCGTTGGGCGCTAGGCGCCGCACCGCGGCGAGGCTGTTCGTGCCGATGCAGTCCGGGCCTTCGCCGATCCGGTCGTTGCAGTCGCTTGCCCAGATGAGCCGATCCTGGTGACGGTCCAGAAAACCCCGCGCGTGGTCCTCGTCGCGGAGCATGGAGTTGCGTCCGGAGCCCGCGGAGAGGTCGCCGTAGATGTTTTCGTAGTCCGACAACAGACGATCGGTGATTCCGCCCGCGGTAACAGGGGTTTTCGGGTACATGACCGCTTGGTCGTGGTTGCGGTCGATATTGCCCCACCAGGTCTGGGCGTGGCCAATGAAGGTTACGGTGGGGAACTTCTCGAGCATCTTGTGAAGGCGCTCGATTCCGAAGTTGTAGGCCTCGTGCTGGAAGTGCATCAGCACCGGGACGTCGAACTCCCGTGCGATCGAATAGATCAGCTGCATCTCCTTCGAGTCGCATTTCACGGGGAACTTCTGCTCGCCGATGCCGCGTGCGCCCGCCTTCAGATATTTCTCGATGACCGTCTTGGTCTCGGGAATGTCCGGCAGCTCATTCGCGAAATAGACGAACTCGTCGGGGTAGCGTTTTGCAACGTTGATGACGGAGTCGTTGCGGCCGGCGCCGGCCGCGAGACCGTAGCGTGAACCGGCTGGGAGTAGAACGGTTAGGTCGGCGCCCATCTTGCGCTGGTGGGCAATCAGTTCGTCGTCGCTTCGCCCGACGTAGTCGGTGTGCTGGTGGAAGTCGATGACTCGCGCGGCTTCCGCGGCGGCGGCCGCGGGTCGGGCGAGTGCGCACCCGGTTGCGGCGGATAAGAATTCTCGACGTCGGAGTTGCATGGTTGCCTCAATGATAGTTTGCCCGATAAATGCAAGAGGCGGTTTTCGGAGCCGCGGACGGAAAGTCCGCGCGGATTTCGCTTGGCCAGCGGGAGTGGGCGCGGACTTTCCGTCCGCGGTTCAGGGGCGCAACGGCATGCGCTTGGCGGTTCAGTGACGCAAATTTACTGGGCGTTGCTGTGGACCGGCTTTTCCAGCACTAGCGGATCGGGGAACTCCGCCGCGGTCTTGCCGCCACGCGGTTTTAGCCGTTTGTTCTGCAATCCCCCGCGCGGCGCATTCAACGGGATCTCCATCCCGCCGAGCTCGCCCATCATTTCGTAAAGGCGTGCCTCGAGCTCTTTGCCCGTGTCGGCGAATTTGGGGTCGTAGAGCAGGTTCTTCGTCTCGCCTGGGTCATCCTGCAAGTCGTAGAGCTCGTCGAGATCCCATAGCCCGTAGTAGGTGATGTATTTATAGCGGTCGCCGCGCAGGGCGAACTGTGTGGGGGAGTGGGGGAAGTTCTTTTCCCAGTAGTAGACGTAGAGGAAGTAATCGCGCCAGGGGATGTCTTCGCCCATGCCGAGCTTGAGGAAGCTGTCGCCGTCCATGTGGGGCGGCTTCTCGAGGCCCATGGCTTCCATCACCGTGGGGCCGATGTCGATGTTGGCCACGACCTTATCAACGACGGTTCCGCCTTGGAAGAGCTCGGGGCATTGCATCAGCATCGGGACGCGGATCGACGTCTCATAGGCGACGCGCTTGTCGATAAGGCCGTGCTCACCGAACATGAATCCGTTGTCGCCCATGTAGATGATCAGCGTGTCGTCGTAGGCGTCCATCTTCTTGAGCTGATCCATCAGGCGGCCGATGGAGTCGTCGACGGCAGAGAGCGCCTCGGAGTAGCGTTTGTAATACTCCTCGATATTCAGCTCGCTGTGATAGGGAAAGTCGACGCCGTGCCAGCTGTTGCGCTGGTCCCTCAGCCAGCGGGGCTTGTTGAGATAGTTCTCGGCCGTATTGGCTTCGCTGCCTGGGCGCTCGAAAGGCGCGTCGTCGAGCTTGCCGGCGTGTCGCTCGGGCGGGGTGAAGTTTGCATGGACGGCCTTGTGCGAGAGGTACAGGAAGAAAGGCTTCTTGCCGGAGGTTTGCTCGTCGAGCCAGTCGATGGCGTAGTCGGTCAGCTCGTCGGTGATGTAGCCTTTCTGCTTGACGCGCTCGCCGTTGACGTTGAGGGTGTAGTCGGGTGTCGGCGGAAGGTAGTGTCCCTGGCCGCGAAAGCTCACCCAGTGATCAAAGCCAGGCCGCGGGTCGTCTGTAACTCCGCCCATGTGCCACTTGCCGACGTATGCGGTGGAGTAGCCGGCCTTCTGCAGCCATTGCGGGAAGAACAAAGTACCCTTGGGGACCAGGCGGTTGTTGTCGATCACGCGGTGCCGGAAGGTGTACAGGCCCGTGAGGATCGACGCGCGGCTGGGCGAACACAGCGAGGTCGTCACGAAGGCGTTCTTGAGGTGAACGCCGTTGGCGGCCATCGAATCCATGTTGGGCGTTTTGGCGAACTGGTGGTCGAGAAAGCTCATCGCGTCGTAGCGATGGTCGTCGGTGAGGATAAAGATGACGTTGCGGGGTTCGGCGCCTTTGAGCTTTTGGAGCTTGACCTGGGTCGGAACCGGCGTGACGGCGGAGAACGCGAGCGCGGGGATGGCGAGAACGGCGAGGAGTTTCATCGGCAAGAATTTCAGCTTACCTCAGTCGGAGGGTCCGTCCGTTCCGCTCTCCCGGCCCCATCTGGCTCCCTTTCTTTGATGGCGATAGGCAAACGCGAGTGCGACAACGGCCAGCACCGATACGATCGGGAGCCACTGATCGCCAAACACGAGGTAGAGCAGAACTAGCAGGTCCAGCGCCGTATTGGCGACCGGTAGTAGCCATTCGGGCGCTCTCACAGCCGTGTGGCCATGGATGACGTGCCCTCCCAACTCGTGCCGCCAGGTCAAAAAATTCAATGTGCCGGGATTGATTTCGATCAGGAAATAGCGATCGTCCTCACTGCGTCCCTCACCCGAGCGGCCCGGTTCGTGCACGCTCAACCCCAGGACCGCGGTAACCTCACCCGGACGCATTAGCGGCCTCACATCCCCAGGGGTCCGCACTTGCACGCACGGTTGCAGCGACACGTTCAACGAGTGTCGGCGAGATCGTGGAGCGAGAACGGATTCCCAATCACCGCACGAAACGGGAGCCACCGCGACGAGGTTGACGGGTAGCTGATCATGCGCGGGAGGATCAAACTGAATGATCAGCGCCAGGAAGCCGCCCAGCACCAGGATTGCGATGGCGCGCAGCACCCACCTTGGCCCTTGAGCTTCGACTTGCGGGAACCGGGGAGCCGTGGGCATGATTCACCTGCCCGGCGGCTGATACAAGTCGACGGTCGGGGAGTATGCTGGAGGTTAGTGTCGGCAAGAGAGTATGTTCGCGCCGTCGAGCGAACCGTAGCGGTGTTCCTCGTTGGCGTCGTTCTGTTCTTCGCCGCGCTCAAGATCTGGCTGTACCTCTCCATCTGGCTGTCTGACGGCGGGGAGAAAGCGCTCGCGCAACTGCGCGCCGACACACCCGGAATGTTGACGATCACTGCTGTCGCGGTGGTGCTCGCGATCGCGGTGCTGATAGCGCAGAGGCTATTGTCGCCATCTAAGCCGAGTGGTCCAATCGCTGAAGCGCATGATCGCCCCGTCGGAACGGCTCGTAATAGCTGAGCCGGCAGGATTGCGTCGCCAGTGTACGGCACTCCGCCGGGAGTGTAGCACGTGGCGCTTGAGAGGGACAAGTTCAGATTACCGAAAACGCTGAAAACAATTGACTTATGAGTCTACTGTGAAGAATTACTAAATTAATTATGAAGGAAAGTTGAAGTTTTTTTGACCATGTATTAAACGAATGATAAACTAAAGATGGAGGGGTGGCCCCCGCTCGAAGCGCGGGTTGCGAGCCGGGCCAATCTGCGCAGGGCCGATCCGGGAGCGAATATGTCTAAACCAGACAGTCACGCGCGACAGGGTTTGATCCTGCTGCATCTAATCCGGGCGGCGGCTGAATTTGCGCGCCCTTGCGTAACTCAGGTGTTCCTGCGGCGGGAGCTCATGTCGGCGCATAGGGTCCAGAACTGTTCTGCGGCGACGATCTCAAATGACGTCAAGGCGCTGGAAGCGGAGGGGTGGTTGAAGGTGATTCGCGAGACGGAGAGGAGGCCAATCGTGCGGCTCTCGCGCCGCCGCCCGGTTCTGATGCATTGGAAAGCCGCTAAGACCCTCGAATTGGCGGTTAGGGCGGCTGAAGACGAGGACGATGACAATAGGTTTGAAGTCGATTCTTGGGTTGGGCGAGTTGCAGCGGCATCAAGCATGATTCCTTTTACAGACCACTCCGTACGCGCGCGATGTGTTGAATTTATACAGCAGTTTCGGAGATGCGGCCTGGTGGAAGAGCAACCCGAGCCATTCGCACGTCTCGTCCCGGCAGAAATCGAGCGGCATCAGTTTTACCTTGGCCCATTGGGAAGGGCGAAAAGCCGGAAGCTCTATATAGGGGGACCACATGCCAGGTTCATGGCCTGGATCGAGGCCCCGCCGACCGATGGATTGGGATGCCAAGCGAGCGGTGATCGAGACCTGCTATAACGTCTAGGTTCGGTTTATCGGGGAGCGCCCCGTTTCGAACTTGTTACATCAACCCTGGAGGTGACTATGGGTTTACATATCGGCGAGGAAGCGCCCAACTTCACGGCGGAAACTACCGAAGGAACGATCAATTTTCATGAGTGGATCGGCGACGGCTGGGCCGTGCTGTTTTCGCACCCGAAGGACTTTACGCCCGTCTGCACGACGGAGCTCGGCTCGGTGGCCGGACTGCAGTCTGAGTTTACCGAACGCAACTGCAAGATCATCGGACTCAGCGTCGACTCGGTCGAGGATCACAAGGCCTGGTCCAACGACATCGAAGAGACGCAAGGGCACGCCGTCGGCTATCCGCTGATTGGCGACACCGATCTGTCGATCGCCAAACAGTTCGACATGCTTCACATGACCGCGGCCGGCACGGCTGACGGCCGGACGGCCATGGATAACGCGACCGTGCGCTCGTTGTTCGTGATCGGACCGGACAAGAAGATCAAGCTGATGATCACCTATCCGATGACGACCGGCCGCAATTTCGCGGAAGTGCTGCGCGTGCTCGACTCGATGCAGCTCACGGCAAAGCACAAGGTTGCGACGCCGGCGAACTGGCAACAGGGCGACGACGTGATCATCGTTCCGGCGGTGTCGAATGAGGCGGCGAAGGAGAAATACCCCGACGGCTGGAAGGCGCCGAAGCCTTACCTGCGTATCGTTCCGCAGCCCGAGTAGCGGCCGGCAAGTCTGAGAAGGTTCGGCTACAGTGTATGTGGCCACGGAGGACTCATGTCGAAGTTTGGACTCGGAGTTATCACCTTGCTGCTTGCGTTCGGATTGGCTTACGGACAAGCGCCGACCGGCACGGCAACCGGCCGAGTCACCTCCACCGATTGCGAAGGTCTGCCCGGCGCCACCGTCTCGCTGAGCGGCCAGGGGAGCGGCATAACCGCAATCACCAACGAGCGAGGCCAATGGACGATCCGCGGTCTCGCGCCCGGCGACTACACGATGGCCGTCACTCTTGAAGGCTTCGCCACTCAGCAGCGGCCGATCATGATTGCCGCTTCTGAGACGGTCTCAGTTGAAACTCTGCTGAAACTCGCTGAGATCGTAGAAGAGATCACTTTCACCAGCGAGGCGCCCGTGATCGCCGGCGCTCAGAATTCGGCCTCAAACCGGCCGGCCTACACCTCACAACCCGGCGTGTCCCCAGGCGGTACGGCGAACGTTTTCGGGGTGAATTTCACCGACCAGCCGCTGGTCCAGCCCAATGAGCTGCCGCTCCAGAATAACTTGGGCGGAGCGAGCTTCATGGTCATGATGGACGGCCAGACCTACCCGACTTATCCTGTCTTCCTCACACCCAACCAGGCCGGGCTCATCTTGGACTCGAGCACGCCCCCCGGTCGAGGCCGGTTGCAGGGGGAGATCGACGGTGTGATGACCAATTCCTGGGCCATCGACGTCGTTCCTCTCTCCCCGAGCATCTATACGTTTGGTCAGGACGGCGTGGGGCAGGGGATTTTTACCAGGTTCGATTTCTCGCTGGTGACTTACGCCGACCCCCTCACGCCCGGCGAGGATTTCATCGGCTGGGGCAACGGCTGGGGCGCCTCGCAGTTTGACGCGACCGGAGGGCAGTTCGACAAGCGGGACCAGTACGACGGCCTCAAGATCTATTTCGGCGACGAATTGGTGGCGGATGAAGACATGCTCTACCTAGGGACCGCTGGAGGCTTCGCCGGCGGCGACCAGGTCATCGGGCGCGTGCCGCCCAACGCCCCGCTCGGATGCGGGACTCCGTTCTTTGGAGTCATCGATCCAGCCGGGCCCGGGTCTCCCGTCATCTCGAACATCGTCACCGTGCCGATATCGGCCGACGGCGGACCCTGCGGCGACCAGACCGGCCTTTCTTCCGCCCAAATCAGCAACCTCGCGCTTGGCGGGGACACAAGTATCGTCGACATAACCCTCGACGAGCTCACTCTCTTCTCAAGCGAAGCGCCAGACTTTTTCTTCGTCGGGACCGCCTTGGCCCGCTCCGTCAACACAGCCAGCTACAAGCCCCCCATTCCAAACGGAACCTGTGTAATGAAGTGGCGGCCGGACAATTTTGTGAACCCGCGTGCGCCACAGCCGCTGACTCTAGACGGGGAATTCGCGATCGAGTTGCCATGGACTCAGTTTTCGATCGGTCCCGCCTCCAACGTTGCGCCTTACACGCAGGCCTTTAGGCTGCCGGACACGAGTGTCATTATCCCGGGTTCTTTTATCTTCAACACGTCTCCGGGCTTCGCGGTCAACGGGGTCGCCGGCCAACTGATGGGCGCGGGCGACTACCCTCGAATCGCGGGCAGGCTCAGCGACGAGCTGACAACAGCCTTGACGCCTGACGCCTTCGTACTCATTGACGACGCGGTCAACGCCGCGATCGCCGCGCGAACCGCGGTCTCGTTCGACCCAGACGAAACTCCGATCAACTTTGGCTACCGCGCGAATTTCGACGGCGGTCCAAGGGGGACTTGGACGCTCAACTGCCGGGAGTCATTGACCGACTTGCAGCCCGACGCGTCGATCATCGAGTTGGCTCACGAGATGCTGTGCGGATTCGCACCCGACAGCGCCGAGAACGGGACCGTCGACGTCTTTCTTTTTCCCGCTGACACCGACGTCCCGGGAGACTTTCCGAGCGTCGACGCGGTCAACTTCCACACCGACTCTTCGAATCGTTATCCTCTCGGCCAACCGTCAGAGGCGATCACCGACACCAGCGCGTTCGCAACTTGCCCCTGACCCGCGCGTTTACTTACGCTTGTCGGCTACAGCTAGGCGGGTGCGTTTGACGTGCTCGCGGTGGGATTCGCGGGCGGCGTTTAGGCGTGTTTCGGCTTCGGCCGAGACGCTTTGTGGGCGCGCGAGAGGCCTTTCGATGACCGGCCGAACGGGCTTTGTCGGCCGCCTCGCGGGCTGCTGCGCCGCCAGCGTCAATCCGAGGGCGAAGAGCGCGAGTAGACGTCCCATGAGAGACTCTTCGGCCGGCGCGGTCCGCTCGTATAATGGAAGCGCACGATGCCGCGCTCGCCGATTCTGGTTTTGCACTACAACGAGTTGTGGCTAAAGGGCTGCAACCGGCCCTTTTTTGTTCGAAAGCTACGTGAGGCGGTGGGTAGGAAGATCGAGGATCTGCCGGTTCAGGTGGACGCCGACCCGCGCTCGCGGCTAGTCGTGCGAGCGGAATCGGACGAAGCGGCGCGCCGGGCGGCCGCTCGACTACAAAAGACTCCCGGAGTGCAATACATCGGCGTTGGTTTCCGGGCCGAACCGACCCTGGACGCGATCCTCGAGACAGGATCGGAGCTAATGGCCGAGCGCTCGTTCGGCTCGTTCCGGGTCACTGCGCGGCGAGCTGTGAAGCGGCTGCCGTTCCGGTCAATGGAGGTTGCACAAAAGCTGGGCGCGCGCATTCATGCCGACGCGCGAGAGGCGGGTAAGTCGGTCAGGGTTGACCTGCAGAATCCGGAGGCAGTTTGCTTTGTCGAGGCGACGGCGGACGACGCCTTTATCTACAGCGACAAGCTTCCGGCCGTTGGAGGTTTGCCGAGCAACACCGCCGGCCGGCTGATGTGTCTGCTCTCAGGCGGAATCGATTCCGCTGTCGCCGCCTACAAAATTCTCAAGAGGGGAGTGCGCGTCTCATTTGTGCATTTCTACGCGGAACCGGAAAATCCGGGCGAGGATTCGCCGCCGATCGCACGCGAGGTCGTCCGGATCTTGACCGAGTATCAGGGGGCCTCGCGGCTCTACTTGGTCCCGTTTGGGGATATTCAGCGCGAGATCGTGGCGTCGGTTCCCGATGAGTTTCGGTTGCTGCTCTATCGCCGCATGATGCTTCGGATTTCCGAGAAGCTTGCGGGTTGGACGCGCTGCCATGGAATCATCACCGGCGACAGCATCGCGCAGGTCGCCTCGCAGACGATTCAGAACCTCGAGGCCGTCGGCTCGGTCGCAAAGATGCCGCTTTACCGGCCGTTGTGTGGGGACGACAAGCTCGACATTGTGACGATCGCACGTGAAATCGGCACGCTCGGCGTTTCGACCGAGCCTTTCAGCGACTGTTGCCCGCGGTTCATGCCACGCAATCCGCGCATCTTTTCGCGCGTCGATGAACTTGACACGGCGGAGGCTCGCCTCGATATCGACCGGATGGTCAACGCGGGCGTCTATGGCGCGACGCGTGAGATCTACGAGTATCATCGCGGCGCGGTTCGCTTGAAATCGGTGAAGGATCACGCAAATATGGGCGGGCCGCGAAAACCCGAGGAGGCGCATGAGGCTCTGGCTGTCTAGCCTGTTGTTGGGTTGCGCGCTCGTCGCGGGCGCTGACGAGGCGGAAGAGTCTCTGAGCATCGTTCGTCTCGACTTGCTCGATCGCGCGGGCGGATATGCGATTCCCACGGATAGCGTCTACTACCCGGGTGAGGTCATCTACCTGGCGTTCAACATCAGCGGATACACGGTCGACGAAGACTACAACATCCGGCTGAAGTACAAGATCCATACGGTTGGGCCCGCAGGGCGTGCGTTTTCGACTCCCGAGGGCGGGGCGTTCGCGCACGAGCTGGCGCCGCAAGATGACGGCTGGGAGCCGTCGGTACGGTTTTCGGCCAAGCTCCCCGATCACGCGGGTTCTGGGTACTACATGGTCTTCATCGAGGTCACCGACGAGATCGCGGACGAGACGGTGAAGGCTGAAGTCGCGGCGGCGGTCGAAGGTGAGGATGTCGAAACGAGCGCGGACTTAACGGTTCGCAATTTTGGTTTCTCGCTCACCGACGGCGGGCAGCAATTAGACAAGCCCTACTACTCGGGCGGCGACTCGATCTGGGCGTGGTCTTACATTACCGGCTATGCCACGCGAGACGACAACACCTACGAGGTCGAGTCGGAGCTGCGCGTCGTAAACGGCAAGGGCGAGACGATGTATGCGTTTGAGCCTAAGGGCGAGAAGGGGTCGCCGTTTTATCCGCGGTTGTGGTTGCCGGCGAAGTTCCGGCTTGACCTCGAGAAGACCATTCCGAGCGGGGCGTATACGGTTTTACTGTCGGTTCGAGATAAAGTCGGCAAGACGTCCTACGAGGGCCGGCACACTTTCGTGGTGCGCTAGTTCCGGCGTCGTATATTCGAACGCGGGCGAGGCATGCCTCGCCCCTACTCCGGCTGAACCTCCGCGTATAGGCTAATCTGAACGGGCGAGTCCAAGGGCATGTCGTGAACGCCGAGCGCGCTACGTGTGTGCCTGCCACGAGTTTCGAAGATTTCCATGAGCAAGTCCGAGGCGCCGTTGAGGACTTGAGGGTGACCGCGGAAGCCCGGCGCGCAATGCACGTTCCCTTCGACGCGGACGATTTGGACGATGCGTTCGAGGTCGCCGGAGGCTTCGAGGAGTTGGGCGATGCCGTTGATGGTTGCGAGACGCGCGGCCTGGTAGCCTTCTTCGACGCGGAGCTCGGCGCCGCAGCGGCCTTCGTACTTGAGCGATGATCCTTCCCAGGGGAGTTGGCCGGAGGTGATGATCAGGTTGCCTGTGCGGACCCAGGCGACATAGTTCGCCACGGCGGCGGGGGGCGGTGGCAGAGTGATTCCGAGGCGTTGGAGGTTTTGGGCGGCTGTCATGAGACTTTCACCCGGCTATGATAGTTCGCTGTAACCGAACAATGAAACGAACCCTCGTCGTCGTTCTCGTCTCGTTCCTGGTCGGTTGTGCACCGTCAGAGGACGAATCCCAGCGGCAGCCCAACATTCTCTTCATCCTCACCGATGATCAGGGCTGGCCGACGCTTGGCTCGTACGGCGGTGACATTGTCCCGACGCCGAACCTTGACCGCATCGCCGCCGAAGGCGCGCGCTTCACCTCCGCCTACGTCACGCCGCTGTGCACGCCGACCCGCGCCACCCTGATGTCGGGCCAGTACGTCGCTCGCAGTGGGATGTTCCACGTGATCATCAACCCTTGGTACGGATCGCCCTTTGCGCGGATGGAGGAGTTGCCCTACGCGGGGCAGTATCCGCGCGACGAGTTCACGGTCGCTAAAGGGCTCAAGGCTGCCGGCTACACGACCGGGATGGTGGGCAAATGGCACCTCACCACCGGGCGCGACGGCGAGTACATGGGAATCAATCCTGAATACGCGCCGCTCTATGGCTTCGACTGGGCGGGGCCCGTGATCTCCCGAGACGAGTTCGCGGAGGGCGGCGATCGTGGGGTGATGACGCTAACCGATCAGGCCATCGAGTTTATTTCGCAAGCCGGAGACAAGCCCTGGTTCTGCTTCGTCTCGCATCACATGATCCACAGTGATGTTGTCGCGCCGGATGATATCGCCCAGGAGTACCGCGACAAGGGATACGGCGACGTTGGGCCGAACCGTGCGATCTATCTGGCTGGACTCGACATCATCGACCGCTCGGTCGGGCGGCTGCTGGGCAAGCTAGAAGAGCTTGGTCAGGCCAATGCCACGATGATCGTCTTCCTGACCGACAACGGCGGCGTCGATGACCGTCACGAGCACCGCTCGATGGAGCCGCCCCACCCCCCCGCGCCAAAGTTCGGGTTCAATCTGCAGGAATACTCCAACTCGCCGCTCCGTGACGGCAAGGGCTCCCACTACGAGGGCGGTGTGCGCGTCCCCATGGTCGTACGCTGGCCGGGGACGATTGAGCCCGGGACGGTGATCGATACGCCCGTCCATGCCATCGACATCGCGCCAACGTTCTTAGAGGCCGCTTCAGCGTCGAGCCCCGCTGACCACCATCTCGACGGGGTTAGCCTGACTCGACTGATGCGAACGGGAACAGACGACGCGCTGGAAGACCGGCCGCTCTACCAGTACTACCCTTCTTATGATTTCAACTGGGGTCTGACCCCGAGCGCGTCGATGCGGAGGGGGGACTACAAACTGATCGAGTTCTTCGGCGACCGCGTCGACGAGCACAGGCAATACATCCCCGGGCGTCGCGTCGAGCTCTACAACCTTCGCGACGACATCGGCGAGCAGAACAATTTGGCCGAGGCTGATCCGGAGCGAACCGAATCCATGACCAAGCAATTACACGATTGGATGGAGGAAGTGGGCGCCAAGCCGTCGGGAGCGAACCCTCATCACGACCCCGAGAGGGCGTTCGTTACTACGCGCGAAAAGCCCGACTGGGTGCAGGCGATGCCCTAGCCCGAATACTCGTCACTCAACAGTCGGCTTTAGCTTAACTGTTGCGGAACCCGCTCCCTTGCGGTCGCGGCTCTGACGCCTTGAGGCAAATGCTAGCCACGGGCGTCGGAGCCGCGACCGCAAGGGAGCGGGTTCCTATTAGGGCTACGAAAGATGGCGGTAGGGAATATCACGCTCTTCTCGAGTGATGAATTCAAGGAAGGCTGGGCGGCCGTCCTGGGTTTGTTGGATGCCGCGCTTGATTGCCGCGCGGACGTCGTTGGGCTCAGTGATGCGCTCGCTGTAGGCGCCGAGCGCTTTGGCGACTTCGCTGTAGGCGCCTGACGTGGTGCGGGTGTTGAACTTTTCCGTGGCGATGGGGATGTAGTTGTCGTAGCTCCCCATGACGGAGTTGTTCATCATGATCGTCAGGATGGGAATGTTCTCGCGGGCGGCGGTTTCGATGTCCATGCCGATCATGCCGAAGGCCGTGTCGCCGGTGAAGTTGACGACCAGCTTGTCGGGGGCGGCGAGCTTGGCCCCCATGGCGCAGCCGAGCGAGAAACCGAGTTGGGTCGAGTGTCCCCAGCCGATGTAGCTGCGTGGCGTCGTTGAGGGGTAAACCGGCACCAGCATATCGCGTGAGCCGCCGGACTCGTGGGTGACGATCGTCTCGTCGGGGTTGACGACCTTCATGAACTCGCCGATGACGCGGTAGGGGTTGATCGGGGTTTCGTTGGACGCGAGCTTGGGCGACCAGCGGGCTTTCCAGGCGTCGGCCATGGAGGTGACATCGGCCTTAACCGCAGCGAGGCCGGCGCGTCCTTTGCCGTCGGTCTGCGAACGGATCTCTTCGGCCATCATGCGAAGGACGAGCTTCGCATCGCCGACGATTCCGACTGTGGCGACGCAGTCTTTGTTGATGTCGCTGGAGTCGTTGGTGGCGTGGACGATCGGCTGGCTGTCGGGAATTGGCGCGGCGAAGATCGTCCTCGTCATGCTCGTTCCGACTCCGAAGATCGCATCTGAACGGGACTGGTAGTTGCCGATCATGGCCGTTTGGCTGAGGCCGCACGAACCTAGGGCTAGGGGATGGGTTTCGTTGAAGGCGCTCTTGCCCAGCAGGGTCGTCATGACAGGGGCAGCGAGCAATTCAGCGACCTCGGTGAGCTCGGCCGAGGCGTGGGCGTAGAGGATTCCTTGTCCGGCGCGGATGATGGGGCGTTCGGCTTTGAGTAGCAGCTTGACGGCGTCGCGGATGGCGTCGGGGTCGGGGGCGCCGCGCATCGACTGGGGCGGCGCGTAGATGGGCTCTGGAGCGTCGCCGCGGGCGATGTCGTTAGGGATCTCGACCAGCGCCGGCTGCGGGCGTCCGGAGCGCATGGCCGTATACGCGCGGCGCATCTGGTTGGAGATCGACTCAGGCGTTGCCAGACGCGTGGCGAATTTGGTTGCTCGGTGGTAGTTTTCAACAGCGTCGAAGGTCGGCCGGACGCCAACGCGGTCGCGGCCGGGGTGTCCTGGGAGGAAGAGAACTCGGCTGGAGTCCGTGTATGCCTGGGCCAGCCCGGCAAAGGCGTTTTCGGCGCCGGCGCTGTCTTGGACGCTGGCGACGCCAATCCGCTCGTCCATCGTAGTTCGCGAAAAGCCATCGGCCATGTTGCCGGCGACGCGCTCTTGGCGGGCGACGATGGGCCGAATGCCGATTTCCGCAATCGCGTCGAGGATGGGCGTCAGAGGGAACAGGAATACCTGCCTCACCCCTTCTGCCTTGAGAATCTTGGCTATGACTTGAGCTCCGCGCAAGTTGACCTCCGGAAAAGTCCCCTATTGTACTCGGGCTCGCGTCTGGATATCGTCGCAATCTTGTGTATGGGCAGAACCGACTTCCGCCCTCATCGTTGTTCAGCTACCATACAGGGGCGTCAGCTTGCGGAAAGGGTTCTACGCGCGCGGTTGACGAGCTATCACCAAGGCGCCTCGATTCAGCCTTCGCGAACACGGAGCGCCGCTCGCACGAGTTTCCAAATGACCGATGTTACGCGGCGTCGTGCGGTGAAAGGGCTTTCGGCGATTCCACTGCTGTCGTCGATGCGGCCGGCGGCATCCGGCGCAGGCGGCACTCACATCGCGGTTGTCGGCGCGGGGGCCTTCGGTGGTTGGGCCGCCTGGCATCTGCGGCGTATGGGCGCTCAAGTGACGCTATTGGACGCCTGGGGCCCCGGAAACTCTCGATCGAGCTCGGGAGGTGAATCGCGACTCATCCGCAGTTTATATGGCCCAGACCGGATCTACGTTGAATGGGTGGCAAGGTCATTGGCGCTCTGGCGACAAAGCCAGGAACGCTGGAAGACGCAGCTGTACCAGCGAACGGGCATCCTATGGATGTGCCAGGACGATTCTTATGTGAAAGCGTCTTTGCCCATAGCCAAAGAACATGGCATTCGGGTCGATCGGCTAGAACGATCCGATGCCGGGCGCCGGTTTCCGCAGGTCAATTTCCGAGATGTGAAGACCGTGTACTTCGAACCTGAGGCAGGCTACTTGAAAGCCCGCCTGGCGTGCCGGGCAGTCCGCGATCAAGTCGAACGAGATGGCGCTAAGTACCTGCAGGTGGCCGCAAAACCGAGCACGGTCCGCTCCGGGGCGCTGGAGCGATTAGACCTTGCGAACGGAGCACATCTTGTAGCCGATCAGTACGTGTTCGCTTGCGGCCCTTGGCTGGGCGGTTTGTTTCCCGGCGTACTCGGTGAGAGTATTCGCCCAACGCGCCAAGAAGTCTATTACTTTGGAACCCCTGCCGGCGATCGTTCGTTCGAGCCGGGGGAATTCCCCTCCTGGGTCGATATCGATGAGCGGTTGTTTTATGGGTTTCCGAGCGTGGAGCAACGTGGGGTGAAGATCGCTGACGACACACGAGGCGAGGAATTTGACCCGACTGACGGGGATCGCTCACCCTCAATCGAAGGCATCGGTCGCGCGCGTCGTTTCCTTGCACATCGGTTTCCACGTTTACGGTCGGCGCCATTGGTCGAGGCGCGGGTGTGCCAATACGCGAACAGCCCAGATGGGCATTTGATTGTTGATCATCACCCGGAAGCGCGGAACGTCTGGCTCGTTGGCGGCGGATCAGGTCACGGCTTCAAGCTGAGCCCGGCCCTGGGGGAACACGTGGCGCAGTGCGTGCTCGGCGAGGCGAGTCCGGAGCCAATGTTTTCACTGGGACGACTGGCAAAACTCAAGGCCAAGTCCACTCAATTCGACCGCCCCCAGTGAAGTAGGGACTAGAAAGCAGGGGCTGCTTTTGCACGAGGCTTCTCGCGACGACCCGGGTTCACGATAGTTCCGGCCGTGGCGGCGCTGTCCAGCGCGCATCTGGCGGACCTGGCGGCAGAGTTCGCGCTAGTGAATGGATAGCTTGCTATCCTTTGCTGTCTATGCCAACTGGCTCACAACTTTTCTCAGACAGTTTGAAGAATCTCGGCGTGAAGCGGATTTACACGCTGGTCGGCGATCACCTCAACGACGTCCTACTGACGCTTGACCGCGACGGCTTCGAGATTATTGACACCCGGCACGAGTCCGCCGCTGTCCATATGGCGGACGCGCAATCGCGGCTGACGCGGGATATCGGCGTCTCGCTGGTAACCGGGGCGCCGGGGCATACGAATTCGATTACCGGAATCGCGACCGCGAATGCGACGGCGTCTCCCATTCTCGCAGTCAGTGGGATGAGCACGTCGCACGCGCGCGACCGCTTTGCTTTCCAAGACATGGATCAGCTGGATCAGGTGCGCAGCATCACGAAGTACGCCGCGGTTCCGGCGCACGCTGGGCAGATTCCGTTTCACGTGCAAAAGGCTGTGAGCGAGGCCCTGACCGGTCGCCCAGGCGCGGCGCACCTAAGCATCCCAGTCGACCAGTTCACCTCGCGGGCCGACACCCACGCCCCACTGCCGAGCGGGCGCGTCCAGGGATCGAAGGCGCGTCCGGACTCGCGTGACGTTGACCGCACGATGGACCTGATCGCGAGCGCCCAGCGTCCAGTGGTGATCGGCGGCGGAGGGGCTTGGTTCTCCCAGTGCGGCGCCGAGCTTCAAGAGTTTATCGAAGCGACCTCGTTGCCCCTCTTCACAATCACGCTGGCGAGGGGGATGGTATCCGATGACCACCCGTTGTGCTTCGGCTACGCCGACTCCACTTTGAACCGGCCGGCCGAAACGGCGATGAAGCAGGCCGATCTCGTGATCGTGCTAGGCAAGCGTATCGACTACCGCCTGCGGCTGGGGAGCGCTCAACTGTTTTCGCCCGACGCCAAGTTCGTCCAGGTCGACATCCACGAACCCGAGCTCGGCTTGAATCGGCCTTTGGAGGTCGGCATCCCAGCGGACGTGAAAACGACGCTTGAAGACTTCACCGAGGCAGCCAAGGGCCGATCGCAGCCCGATCGGACCGCCTGGCTGGGAACGATAAGAAAGGCGGTCGAGGAGTACGCCGCCGAAGTCGAGGCGATCGCGGATCAGCCCTCTGAGCCGATGCACCCGCTGACGTTCTACCGCGAGATGCGGAAGTGGGTTCCCGACGACGTGACGCTGTGCTGGGATGGCGGGGATTTCGTGCACTGGGGGCGGTATTACATCCCCGCGAAGCGCCCCGGCCGGTGGATGCGGCTGGGGGCGTTGGCTGGGCTTGGGGTCGCCTTTCCGGGTGCGCTGGCGGCGCAAGTCCTGCGGCCGGAAGAGAAGTCGATTCTGGTCACCGGCGACGGCTCGATCGGGTTCTATTTGGCTGAAATGGACACGGCGGTCCGATTTGGCTTGCCGGTGATCTTGATCGTGGGTAACGACGGCGGTTGGGGGATCGAGCGCGAGCTGCAGCAAGGTAACTACGGGCCAAAGACCGTCGCGTGCGAGCTGCGCCGGACGCGCTACGACCTGGTGATGAAGGGCTTCGGGGGGGATGGGGCGTTCGTCGAGACGCTGGAGCAGATCCGGCCGGCGCTTGATCAAGCCCTCGCCAGCGACAAGCCGTTCCTGATCAATATTGATATTCGCGGGGCGGGGTCGCCGTTTACGCAGTACCAGCTGCGGGGGAAGAAGGGTAGGTGACGGGCCGCAGAGCCATGGACGGGAGTCCATGGTCTTAGATGTCGAGTAAGTAGCTGGACCATGGACTTCCGTCCATGGCTCTGTTGAAGCTGCTATTGGCCATGGCGGATATCAAACATGAGCCGCGTCCTGGTAGTTGGCCGTGGGCTTGGTTTATTACCTTTTCCTGCTACGGCGCTAGGCTTCACGGCTCCGAGAGCGGCTCGGTCGACCGCGACCACAATGCCCCCGGAACGCCCATGTTGCCGGTCGACGCAAGGCGGCAGCGTGTCGAGCGGAGCCAGATGAGAGAGGCTCCCGCCAGCCTGAGCTCGGCCGCACGTACGACTGCCCTGGCGGCGATCCGGGACGCCTGCGCATACCGCCGTTGGATCCTGCACGCTGCGCATGTGAGGAGTAACCACGTGCACGTCGTCGTCGCATCTCGCGCGGACGCGTCCGAGCTGCTGCAGAAGCTGAAATCGCGGGCAAGCAGGGCGCTGAACGAAGAGTTCGGGAGGCGTCGCTGGTGGGCGTACCACGGTAGTACAATCCCTTTGTGGAACACTCGGCGGGTCGACGACGCAGTCGAATACACCTGGCGCCAAGAAGGAGAACCGATGGCGCGCTACCGAAATCCGAACCGTTGGCAGGAATACGCCGACTCCGATCTGTGAGGCAACAGAGCCATGGACGGAAGTCCATGGTCCTAGGCGTCTGATGGAGTTTCAAGGACCATGGACTTCCGTCCATGGCTCTGTTGCCTGGTCGCGCGCGCTATAGTGGCCGTTTATCATGCAAGCTCTCGTTCTCGAAGACTACAAGAAACTCGCCGTTAGGGACGTTGATCAGCCGAAGCTCACCTCTAACGAGACGCTGATCCGAGTTCAGTCTTGCGGAATCTGCGGTAGCGACGTCCACGGTTTTGACGGCAGCTCGGGCCGCCGGATTCCGCCTGTCATTATGGGCCACGAGGCTTCCGGGGTGATCGAGGAAGTTGGCCCTCGGGTGACGAAATTCAAGCCCGGCGACAGGGTGACTTTCGACTCGATGATCTCGTGTGGAAGCTGCGCCTTCTGCAGGCGCGGTGAGCCCAACTTGTGTGATGAGCGGCGCGTTCTGGGAGTTTCGTGTGATGACTACCGCCGCCACGGCGCCTTTGCCGAGTACGTCAACGTGCCTGAGCACATCATCTACAGCCTCCCTGATGGGCTGCCGTTTGACCATGCCGCGATGGTGGAGCCGGTTTCGGTGGCGGTTCACGCGGTGAATATTACACCGATTCGGTTGGGCGATTTCGCTGTGGTGATCGGCGCCGGCATGATCGGTTTGCTCACGGTTCAAGCATTGCGCACGGCGGGTTGTGGGCGTATCGTCTCGGTGGATCTGGAAGACGATCGGTTGGCGCTGGCGAAGAAGCTAGGCGCGGATGAGACGCTGAACTCCGGGTCGACCGACGCTCTCGCGGCGGTGCTGGAGATGACCAACGGAGCGGGCGCCGACCTGACGTTCGAGGCCGTGGGCGTGGATCCCACCGTGAAGCTGGCGATCGACTCGGTCCGCAAGGGCGGCTCGGTAACGCTAATCGGCAACGTCACCCAAAATGTGGGCCTGCCGTTGCAGTCGGTTGTCACCCGCGAGATCACGCTTTACGGATCGTGCGCTTCGGCCAATGACTATCCGGCTTGTCTGGAGTTGATGAACCGCGGCGCGATTCAAGTGACCCCAATGATTAGCGCGACGGTTGGGCTCGAGCAAGGAGCGGAGATGTTTGATCGACTCTACGCCCGCGAGCCGAACCTAACCAAGGTCATCCTCAATCCCTGAGCCGGATGGTCAGTCGTCGACGTAATAGTTGAGCGACCCGCAACCGGCGCAACGATACCGTCGCGGGAAGTAACCGGTCGGCGAAAGCGAAGTCGCCGGGTCGGCCGCCCCGCACCCGACGCAAACGTTTCGCCAGGCTTGGGTCTCGACTTGGAGCGCTCCGCCGAAATACAGCGCCCAGCCATAAACCGACAGCCGGGTCCTCAATAGGCGATCGCAGTGGCGAAACGCTAGGTTCATCCAACGTAGGAACGTCTCGGACCCGCCGGCTAGGATGACCAGGCGGCCGGGAGCCTTAGCGCGCAGAAAGCGGCGATTCGCGAAGTTGAACGAGGTGTGAAGGAGCCGCCCCCCGCGCGGAGTCATGCCCGTTGCTTCCGAGATCAGCCGGGTAAGCGCCTCGCGATCGACGAACTGGTTGACGTGCCCTCCGCCCTTGCCTATCCAGCGGTAGAGCCGGTCTGAGAAAGTTGACGCGTCGGGAACGGCGATGTAGAGCCAGCCGTTCGGATCGACCGCGCGGCCGAGCTCTTCGAGGCAGCGCTGGGGTTGAACGAAATGCTCAAGGCTATGGTTGAGGATCGCGGCGCGGAAGACGCCTGCCCGAAACGGGAGCCGTCGGGCGTCGCAACGTACATGCGCCGCGTCGCGTTGCGGGGGAGCGTCGAGGTCGGCTCCGACGATCTGAGCTTTGCAATCCGAGGACGCGAAGCTCCCAAACCGGCAACCCAGGTCGAGCACGCGGTCTTCGGGGCCTATAGCGGCGAGGATCTCATGCAAGGCCGACTCCGGCTTCTCTCATCTCGCTGATAGCCTTGTCGACATCCCCCGGTAAAAGCTCGATCCCTCGGCATCCGTCAAGCGCTACGGTAGTCTCCAAACCCAAGTCGACGGCGTCGAGGGCCGTATACTTGACGCAATAGTCGGTGGCGAGACCGAGGATGGTCACCGAACCCACGCCCTTTTCGGACAGATAGTCGGCCAGGCCCGTGGCTCGGCGGCGTGCGTTGTCGAAGAAGGCCGAGTAGCTATCGATCCGACGGTCGACGCCCTTGCGCACGATGTGATGCAGATTCCGACGAACGAGTCCGGAATGCAGCTCGGCGCCCCGGGTGTCCTGGACGCAGTGGTCCGGCCAGAGAACCTGCTCCAAGCCATCGATCTCGACACGGTCGCCGGGGCTCGAGCCGGGGTGCTGGCCGGCGAAACTGGAGTGGTTCGGCGGGTGCCAGTCTTGCGAAGCGACGACCAGCTCGAAGCGGGGCGCGAGCTCGTTGGCGGCCGCAACGACCTGATCGCCGTTGGGAACGGCGAGCGCCCCCCCAGGCATAAAGTCATTCTGAATATCGACCAGGATGAGGGCTTTCATGCTTCATCGAGGAGGCTCTTGAGCTTTTCTCGAAGCCGCGGCCCGTGCCGCGGATCGTCGAGAGCAAACTCGACGAAGGTTTCGAAGTAACTCCCAAAATTGCCGATGTCGTAGCGCCGCTCGCCGGGCGGCAGTTTGACGCCGATCACCTTTTCGCCGGTCTGGCACAGCGTCCGAATGGCCTCGGTCACTCCAATTTCTCCGCTGTGAGCGTCGGGGCCGACGCCCCGAATCCTTTCGAAAATAATTGGCGAGAACGCGTAGCGGCCGACGATGGCGAGGTTGCTGGGGGCCAACTCGGGCGAGGGTTTCTCGACCAAATCCTTGATGGCAAAGACGTCGCCGTCCGACTCCGGATCGACTACGCCGTAGTGCGTGACCTGGCTAGGCTCGACGGCCTCAACCGCGATCACGGCCGCCGCCCGTTGTTCTTCGAAGACTTCGCAGAGCCGGCGGCAGATGCGCGAGCTGCCGTGGCGGCCGATGATCGAGTCGCCCAGGGCCACGACGAACGGTTCGGCGCCAACGAAAGGCTCGCCGTGGAGAATCGCGTCGCCGAGCCCGCGTTGCACGGCTTGCCTGGTGTAGAGATAGGTGACGTCGAGCGATTCGAAGGCCAGCTCTTCGAGTTGGTCGCTCTTATTCGTGTTCCGAAGAGTCTCAGCTAGTTCGGGATTGTGATCGAAGTGGTTCTCGATCGAGTCTTTCCCCCTGCCCGTGACGAAGAGCAGCCGGTCGACCCCGGAAGCGCAAAGCTCTTCGACCACGTACTGCACGATCGGCTTCTTTGCGACCGGCAGCATTTCCTTTGGCTGCGATTTCGTGGTGGGAAGCAAACGCGTCCCCAGTCCGGCTACCGGTACTACTGCTTTACGAATCAATTGGCGTTCGCTCCGAATCGTCCAGGGTAGCAAAGGACCAGCCGTTCCCCGGTATAGACTGAGCGCAGATGATTGCCGCCTGGGCCTTGCGCCGAACAGCGAGTTGGAACCCGCTTGACCGAATCATTGCCGCCTATACCTGTGTTGTCGCGGCGCTGATCCTGATCCTCTGGGAGCGCCTCCCAGACCCAAGTCCTCTACTCGTATGGCATGCGCTCATTCTGGCGCTGCTGTTCGCACTCCCGCCGCGCGGGGCCGCGTGGGAGGCATTGCGTCCGGGCGAACCGCTCGCGATTCAGGGGGTTCGGCTTTGGTTCTGCTTCCTGCGCTACACCTACCCACTGCTGCTTGCCTTGTTTTTTTTCGAAGAAGCTCAGCAAACGGTTTTGGTGGTCTACCCGGATCGTCCGTTTTGGTTCGAGCATGTGCTCTACACCGCCGACCGCCGGCTCTATGGCGATCTGCCGGTCTTTGCGCTGCTGCCCTACACGAGTCCGTGGTTGGACGAGCTGATGCACTTTTTCTATTTCAGCTACTACCCCATCGCGATACTCGGAACCTTGTTTGCCTTCTTCGGGACCGCCTGGCGACCCTGGCCCGCGCCGGGATTCGACACCGTGATCACGTCGGTCATGACCTCGTTCCTGCTGGCGTTCGTTTGGTATCCCTACTTGCCGGCCCGCGGCCCTTGGGAAAACGCTGAGCTGATGGCGCCGCTATACGAGTTCAGGGGACCGGTCTTCGTCCCGATCATCAAGCGCATCATTAGTGAGGGAGCGGTGAACGGCGGGTGCTTTCCGAGCGGGCATACCGCCGGCACATGGGGGGCGGTGTTCGGGTTGGCGCGACGCTACCCGCGCCTGGCGTGGTTGCTGAGTTTCATCGCGGCGGGCATGAGCGTGTCGTGCGTTTATACCCGCTATCACCATTCAACCGACATCGCGGCCGGGTTTGTTTGTGCGGTCGTCGGCGCCTGGATCGCTTGGAAAGTAACAGACGAGCCGGCCGATTGAGCCCCGCCACAGTTGCGGCGTGAAATCCGTGCGCCGAAAGTGTGAAATATCGTCGCCTCGATTTTCATCTAAGTGTGATGACTTGGGTTCAGATCTGGCCCGTTGGCACGCTTCTCCGAGCCGAGCCGGCGGATTCGGAGTACGAACGCGATATTCCGACATCTATCTTCAAATGGGCTCTATCTAGTTAATTCCTTGAGGCTTAGGGCCTAGTCCTTCTGGCGGTCGCGGAACTCTTTGTACCGGTTTTGGAAGGCACGGATAGTTGGTTTCGGTGGCTCTCCGAGCTGTTTGGTTGCGAGGAAGCGCTTGCCGTCGGCCGAAACGTCCCACAACTGAACTCTCTCGGGCAGGTCGAAAAGTCGACGTGGCGTACCGGCGAAAAGCTGAGGCTGCATGGAAATGGAACGGCTATGATCGAGCTATGCCCGTCGCCGCAGGGGCAGCGCGGGTGTATACTGCGGCCGTACCAGGATCGAAGTGGAAATCCTGGGTGCCGCTTCAATTTGGGTGAATGTGATATCCACTACATAGCGTCTGATTTTGCTAGAAGGTAGGCTAACCGATGGCTTTTTGCACAAACTGTGGAGCGGAGTTGAAGGGCCAGTATTGCTCGGCCTGCGGAACGAAAGAACCGTTTGAGGGCCCCGCTGAGAGGGCTGATCTCAGGAAGGCAAGCTTGGTTGATGCGGAGCCTCGTGGAGACTCTGTTGACTCGGGCTCAGAAACTCCAGCGACTCGACCGGCCAACGAGAAGTCAAGAAATAAGATTGCTGCACTAGCCTGGCTAGTCGGACTCCCTTTGACTGCCTGGCTCCTGGCTTCCGTTTCTCCTGGATTGGCATTAACGCTCACTATCGCTACCTTTCTTCTGGGAGTACTGGGGGTCTGTTGGCCTATAAAGCGTATCGGCTTACCTAATAGAATCGTAGCGCTACTGGCAGTCGTGGGAGCTGGTACTGGAATGGTGCTGGTAGGTCAACAGATCCAGAAGGAGATAGTGGTTCGCAGAGCCGCCGTGCTGAAACTCACTGACCAGGCCACGTTGGCAAGGATCGCTGTCGCGGATAAGCATTCGGATGTCCGCGAAGCCGCCGTGCTGAAACTCACTGACCAAGCCACGTTGGCAAAGATCGCTGTGGAGGATAAGCATTCGGATGTCCGCGAAGCCGCCGTGCTGAAACTCACTGACCAAGCCACGTTGGCAAGGATCGCTGTGGAAGACACGTATCGGGTGGTTCGCAGAGCCGCCGTGCTGAAACTCACTGACCAAGCCACGTTGGCAAAGATCGCAATGGAAGACAAGGATGAGGATGTCCGCGAAGCCGCCATATCAAACCCAAACCTCACAGACCAGACTGTGTTGGCAAGGGCTGCTGTAGATGAAAAAAGCTTGACGATTCGTCTTGCCGCGATCGCCAAGGTGACCGACCAGATATTTGTCCGACAATGGGCCGAGAACGCCCCCCAAGCGGCGATTCGGCAGGCTGCGGTTGCGCGGATCGCTGATGACAGGTTTCTAGTCCAAAGACTGGGAGTGGAGTCTTCGCCTTCCGTGCGTTCCGCAATTGTCCAAAAACTTCATGAGAAAGAATCGTTGAGCCTGGTGGCGCGCAGCGCCTACCACCAAAATGATCGTATGCAGGCCTTACTGCGACTGAAAAGGATCAGTAGAGACCTAGGTATATCGTGGGGACAAAGCATAAGGCACTGGCGCGCAGGGTTAGCGCTCTCGCTACTGAAAAGAGCAACAATAAACTACTGAAATTGTCACTTGAAGGTGAGTTCGATGTTTTGCGCACTGCTGCTGCCAGGCGCCTCAGCGATCACGTGACATTAGAGCATGTTGCCTCGCAGGCGATGGACCGTGAGGTACTAAAAATATTGCTGCCGAAATTGGTGGACAAAGACATGCTGAATCGGGTCGCAGCGAACGCCAATGATCGGGCGATGCGCCTTGCTGCAGAACAGAAACGTGGCGCAAAATCGTGGGGGGAAATATTTGATACCGCCTCTGCCAATGGCACCACAACGCAAATGCTGGGAGATGCTCTTGCGGCTGTGTCATTATTTCCAATGGTGCAACGCGATGCAGAAAGTGGCGTTCAGAATGCGGCCTTGAACCTGATCCGGCGGGGCGACGAATCACGAATCCCGGAGATGGTGGATTTGCTTGCCGGTTACGGCGACAAAAGACTGGGAGAAGATTATCTCAACTGCGGTCAGCCCGACCTTGACGCTGCCAGCCGCAGATGGGGTCGTTCGCGCGGGTATAATGTTGAGCCTGGTAGCGGCTCACACCGTGCCGCTTGGGGAAGAGGCAGATAAATATATGAGAACAACCACACAACTGGAGTGAACCCTAAAAATGAGACATTGAAATTTGGGACGAATTTCAGCGAATGGAAAGGAGTCCAGGATGGAAAGTCTCAAGCCGCGCAAGCCGCGGGAGTTCACGGTGGAGTTCAAGGAAGCCGCCGCCAGGCGGCTCCTAGCCGGCCAGAGCGGCACAGCGCTAAGCCGCGAGTTGGACGTCAAGCGCAGCCTGCTGTACCGCTGGCGGGACGCCTATCGCCAGGAAGGCGTCAACGGCTTGAGCCGGCGGCGAGGCCGGCCGAAACCCGGCCGCTCGGCGCCGCCCAAGATCCCTCGCGATCCGCGCGACGAACGCATCGCAGAGCTCGAACGACTGCTCGGCAAACAAGCCGCAGAGCTCGATTTTTTCGGACAAGCCTTTCGCGCCTTGAACCTCGCAGCCCCGACCAACGACGCCGGTGGCGCGAGCGGATCTACTCCATCGTCGAGCAGATCAGCGCCAAAGGCTCGCTCAGCGTCGAACACGCCTGCGAGCTCGGACGCGTGAATCGCGCCGGGTTCTATCGCCGGCTCGCCGTGTCGTCGCCCGCCGAGTGCGACATGGAATTGCGTGACCGCATGCAGCGGATTTCGCTCGAGAATCGTCGTTACGGCTACCGCCGCGTGACGGCCGAGCTGCGCCGCCAAGGCTTCCTCGTCAATCACAAAAAGGTCCTGCGGATGATGCGTAAGGACAACTTGCTGGCGGTACTCAAGCGGCGCTTCGTGCTAACAACGGATTCGAACCACTTCTTACCTGTTTATCCGAATCTAGCGGCGCACCTGAATGTGGACGGCGTCGATCAGTTGTGGCAATCCGATATCACCTACATTCGCTTGCGCGAGGCGTTCGTCTACCTCGCCGTGGTGTTGGACGCCTACTCGCGACGCGTGGTCGGCTGGCGGCTGGGGACGACGCTCAAAGCTGAGCTGGCTGTAGGGGCGTTGCGCGATGCGCTCGAGCTCAGACGCCCTGCCGCGGGGTGGATGCATCATTCCGACCAAGGCGTACAGTACGCTTCGAGCGCCTATGTCGAGTTGCTGGAGCAGCACGGCGCGATCATCTCGATGAGCCGCCGCGGCAACCCCTACGACAACGCGCGGGCGGAGAGTTTCATGAAGACGTTGAAGGCGGAGGAGGTTTGGTTGCAGCGTTATCGCACGCTTGACGAGGCGCGCGCATCGATCGGCGAGTTCATTGATGAGATCTACAACCAACGCCGGCTGCATTCGGCGTTGGGATATCGTCCGCCGGCGGAGTTTGAAGCGCTGGCGCGGCCGGCGGCAACAGCAGCGAGGAATCCGAAGTATGAGTTTTGAGAGGCATAGGCAAATCTATCAATCCGATGGGCCCTGGGCGGGCAGGGAGACATCGCCGGCGTTGGAGAAGCCGGGAGCGACCTTGGCGGCCGCCCCCGGCGCTCATCGTCTTGATGAGTTTGCGGCCGGGTATTCCTTGGCGGGTTGCTCTCCAGCAGAGCCCGCTTCCGCTTCCCCGGCTAGGACCAGCGTGCGACGATACAGCGAAGAAGGCAAGCGTTTTGCGGTAAATCGTAACCTGTCCCGATTTCGACTGTCTCACGCTTGGGGTTCACTCCAAACGGTTTTTTGGGACAACACACTCGCGTCCAAATTAGCAGTTTGCGAGATTCCGTGACTCGGAAAACATTGGGCGCGCTGCAATTCTGAAGGTCGACACACTTTCTCGATCCAGCAGAGCCGAAGTATGCCGTTTTGCGTGTTGTTCCAACTGCTGTCCGAATTACAAAGGCAGATTGAAATAAATAGTTGCAATTGATTGGGGCCGGCTTCCGGCCGTGCGGCGAGTTGCTGAGTGGACTGAGGGAGCCGGTAGGTGGTGAGGAAATATATTTTCCGGTGAGCAATCCAGTCGGCCAGAAGAAACCGTCTACAGGCCGATCCACGCTGAAACAGAATTCCCCATAGTGTTACAGCGGTCCGCTGCAGGCGGCCTTTCCTGCCTGATCAGATTACTTGCGACAAAGGCGTTTCCCGCAAGTAGTTCCAACATCGAATGGGCGCTTGCGACGCTTCCCGGCAACGGCGAGATCGTTCGTGGAAGGGAGATTTTCTGCCAGTTCAGTGCGATTCGGCGCTAAGTTAGTGACCTAGCAGCCCGTGGTGGAAGTCGCACTGTGAAACAAGAGGTGATAAACTTGTTTTATGGCAATGGGACGGCGTAAGCGACGCGAGCGGCAGAAAGACCTATGGGTCGCCACCTCGGAGTTGCCCAAGAGCGCTGGGCATCCGTTTTATCTGCGGCTCAGCGAGTTATTTGACGAGCACGAGTTCGACGCCTTCGTCGAAGGCCAGTGCGAGCAGTTCTACGCGCCGAGCTTGGGACGGCCGTCGCTCACGCCGGGCATCTATTTCCGCAGTTTGCTGATCGGGTATTTCGAAGGCATCGACTCGGAGCGCGGCGTCGCTTGGCGCCTTGGCGACTCACTTTCGCTGCGGCGATTCCTGGCGATCGAACTCGATGAACAAGCGCCGGATCATTCGACGATCTCGCGCACGCGGCGGCTGATCGACCTCGAAACGCATCGCGCGGTGTTCACCTGGGCGCTGCAGCTGCTGGCCCGCGAAGGCCTGTTGTCCGGCGGAACGATCGGGGTCGACGCGACGACGCTGTAAGCCAACGCGGCGATGCGCTCGCTGGTGCGTTGCGACTCCGGCGAGGGCTACGAAGAGTATTTAAGACGTCTAGCTCTGGAATCGGGAATCGAGACGCCGACGCGCGAGCAGTTGGCCAAGATCGACAAGAAACGTAAGAAGAAGGCCTGCAACAAGGATTGGAAGCATCCCTACGATCCCGACGCCAAGGTCACGAAGATGAAAGACGGCCGTACGCACTTGGCGCACAAGGCCGAGCACGCGGTGGATTTGCAGACGGGCGCGGTGGTGGCGGTCACGCTGCAAGCGGCCGACGAAGGCGATACCACGACGATTGAAGAAACGCTGGTCGAGGCGGCCGAGCAGTTGGAAGCGGCGGCGGAAGAAGCCGCTGGCGCGGTCGACGAGCTGAGCGAAGTGGTCGCGGACAAGGGCTATCATTCGAACCGAGTGCTGACGGATTTTGCCGAGCTGGACGTACGCAGTTACGTGAGCGAGCCGCAGCGAGGGCGACGCAAATGGGGCGGCCGAACGCGGCAACGCGACGCGGTGTACTCCAATCGGCGGCGGATCAAAGGCAAGCGCGGCAAGCGTCTGATGAAGTTGCGAGCGGAGAAGGTTGAGCGCAGTTTCGCGCACTGTTACGAGACGGGCGGGATGCGGCGATTGCACTTGAAAGGCCGAGAAAATGTTTTAAAGAGGCTGCTGATTCACGTGGGCGCGTTCAATTTATCGATCGCGATGAGGGGCAAACTGGGCGCGGGGACGCCGCGCGGGCTGGCGGACGCGAGGAAAAGGACAAAAGTGTCGGTTTTGGGGCTTGTATTGGCGTCTTGGGCGGCCTTGGGGCGGTTGTGCGGGGCCCTGGGGGCGGTTTTCAGGAGATTCCCGGCGAAGGTGCGAGATTCAGCCGGCGCGCCGCTGGCCACGCCGATGCTTCTCGCGGCCTGAAACGGGGTGTTTTGCCACGGGCTGCTAGGTTCAACTGAGTTGGCTCAACCTTGACACTCTCAGGTTTGTCGTGCAGAATCCAGACAACGGAGCATCCCGATGGAATCTCAAAATGACGCAGTACGGAAAGACCACCCGCCCGCGCTTCCACCGATCAGCCCTATTTCTGCTGTCACTGACTGTGGCTTTGGCAGTCCACGCCGAAGACAAGAAGATCGCGCTGGAAGAGCTTATTTCACGGCATCTCGAATCCATCGGCCCTGCCGCGGCACGTCAACGGCTACAGACCAGAGCTTACGCCGGCGAAGGAATTTGGCGCATGCTCGTTGGAGGTGTCGGCCAAGTATCGGGACAGGTGTTCTTCGGCTCATCAAGGGACACCTGTGACTTTAGTTTCGATAGCGGCGCCAACCAGTCCTTTTACGGAGAGCGATTTAGCTTCGGGGAGCAAAGGGGACAGGCGCCTTTACACCATTTGCGGCAGGCCGGAGCGCGGGCGTAAGTGCCATTAGGTCAACCGGTTGCGTGGACAACGGCGGACCCCTCCGCCGCCGGGCCTGGACCGTAACTGCTTTAGAATCAATAAATCTTCGTTGACGAATCGTGCAATGGCGCCTGTCCCCTTTCGGCCCCCCTTTCGGCCGTCCCCTTTCGGCCCAGGTCGCCGACGGCTAGCCATCACAATCGATCAAACAACGCAAGCTGTTGATATGGCACCCTTTAGATCCGCAAGATCCAGCCAACCAGCCCGCCCCATGTTACGCTTCCCTTAGATGCTCACAACGCACCTTGAATACCACCCAACCCGCCGCAAATGCCCGCAAACACCCGGAATTGCCCGCACTACAGGGGGGGCTTGACAGAAATACCACTCACTAGGCAGGACTACTACGCCGAACATGCTCGCTTCGTGCTAGTTCTGTGACCGCCTAATACATAGATAGTCTTGTGGCAAACGCTGCCGAAGCGCCACGGGATTGTTTTGGGGCAATCATAGCCCAGGGATTCATCCCCGGGATTCATCCCTGCGTTGCGGCGACCACGGGGCGGGGAAAGCCGGCCGGTTTCTCCGAATCCCAGGGATGATTGCCTGGGTAACCCCAACCTTACGGTTGGGGCCTGGAGTTTCTACATATTTTACCCGTCAGCGGCGGCGCCGAAGGCCTGCCAGGAGGGTTTGAGCCCCAGCGGAGCCAGCAAATCGGGGTTTTCGACCATTTCTTTCCGCAACAGCGCCACCAGATCCAGACAAGAAGGCCTCTTTGCCTTTTCCCTCCATTTCGGCAGCGGCGCATAGGCCTCTCCGCGCCCCGGACCATACGCCAGCAACGACGCCAGCAGCAAAGCGCTGTACGCCGCCACCGCCAATACCGGTTGCTTCGGGACCGCCGTCTCGCTCCATAACTGCGCCTGTCCCACGCCCAACGTGTCCTTCTCTTCGCGGTGGTTCACCTCGATCTGCCAACGGTCGAAATAGATCTGCAACAGCTCGCGCGCCTGGCTGGCGAGGTCCGTCGTGAGTAAATACGCCGGCTGGCGGTAGTACATCTTGCTCGAAAGGCGCTTGCTATAGGGGGTCGGCGCGACCACCAACAAACGCAACGGCGTGCGCCGCGCCCCGCCCTGCCAGTACACCTCGTTGACCTCTTTATAACGGATCTTGCGGCGCTTGCCGCCGTAGAATAGCTTGGTCGTTTTCCAGACGATCGTCTCGTCGCGGCGCACCTGTTCGGGGCGGAACTTTTCGACCCCATAGAAGCGTCGCGAGCCGGTCGGCGCGGCTTTGCACAGCACAGCGTCCAGGCGCGTGCGAGCGATGAGCTCGGTGCGATCGCGCGGCGCCAGGAAAACGGTGCGGTTGCTGAAACTGCCGTCAAGCGACAACACCATCTTCTTGGCGATCCCGCCGGCGGCATCCAGCGCAGCCCGCAGCGGCGCCATCATGTCGACTAAACGTTGCGAGATGCGACAGCGCTTGCGCGCTTGTTCGTACTGCTCTCGCTCGGCGTCGCCGGCGCGTTTGCCGGGACGCTTGGGAACCGGCGCACATTCAAAACGCACCGGCAAGGCCCGCGCGCCGGTCTTGCCGCCGCGATCGAAGGGAACCAACAACGACGCTTGCAAGTAGCGCAACCCCAGCATCAAGTTCGCGTGAAACGGCGGCGAGAGCGGATCGTGTTGATAAAACGCCTGCTTGATCCTACGCCCCGTCTTGCGCAAGCGCGTGTCGTCGATCGCCACGCCCACCAACCGTGAGCGGCAAAACCCCAAGGCGCGCTTCCACACCGGCGCGAACAACTCTTGCGGACGCCACTTGCAGCGCTCGTGCAAAAAATAGTCCGCGCTCCAGCTGTTTTGCTCGCCGCCGTTGGTCCAAATAATGCGCGAAAGCGTGCGGCGGCCCAGGCAAACCAGGCCTCCCAGGCCTTGGCGCACCGCGCGTCGATGCGTGCGTTGCTGGGGAAAGGCGCGCCTCCAATCAGCGCTGATCGACAGGAACTGAGGAAGCAGCATGGGAACCTCCAGGGGACAGCTAATCCGGGCCGCGTAGCTAATCCGGGCTACGCAGCGCGAAAGTGTTCTTCGCGGTGCGCACAAAACGGTCGCCGCGAGCGATCTTCTTCGACAGCGCCGAGACGAGGCTTTCGCGGTCAACCGCACGGGAAAACCTGGCCTGAATGCCCTCGATCAACTCCGCGATATGCAGCGGACGCTCGGCTCCGGCGAGTATGTCATGGGCCATATCGACCTGAGACATACCTTGAGGCGAAGGGCGCTTGGGCCGGGGAGGGGGTTTCGATCGCAGCCGACGAACGGCGCGCAGCTGAGCATCGAGGGCTGATTCTAGGGTTTCCAGAAGAGTATCGCGGAGATCGTCGGGCATAGGCAGCGGCGCCGAGCGGGGCCAAGAACAGAATAGCTCAATCCTGTCGGTATGTCAATAACTATCTACCGACCTACCTCAACCATGGCCCTCCCCCGTCCACAAATGTAGAAACTCCAGACCCCAACCTTACGGTTGGGGCGGGCGAACGTGGTTGACGGCAGGCGTTTTCCACGTGCCATACCAATTCGCGAGTCCGGCCTCGTATCCGTCGTCTGAACCCGCTAGAATGGCTGCGATGTTGAAGTACGCCATCGCACTTATGGTCGCCTGCCTGCTCGCCTGCGGCCCGCAAACGATCGACGAGTCCCGCCAAGCCACCGGCGTCAAGATCGGCGAAGTCACCTCTGACTCCGCCATCATCTGGAGCCGCGTCACCGAAAACGCCGAGCGCCGCCACGACGGCATCGAACGCCGCGGACGCCCCAACCGCGACGCCCCGCCCGAAGACCTCAACCCCCGCGACCTCGAAGGCTCCACCCCCGGCGCCCCCGGCAGCGTGATGCTGCGCTACGGAACTACTTCCGATATGGCCATCGCGACCGAAACCGAATGGATCGACGTCGGCCCCGACACGGATTCCACCCACCACTTCCGGCTGACCGGCCTCCAACCCGCGACCAAGTACTACTTCGAAACCCACACCTCCGCCTCCGACGGCAGCGTCCTGCACCAACCCCTCAGCGGGAGCTTTGAAACCGCGCCGCCGGTCGAGGACTACGCCAACGTTACCTTCACCGTGATCACCGGCCAAGCCTACCGCGACGCCGACGACCCCAAGGGCTTCAAGATCTACCCCTCGATGGGCAAGCTCAACCCGCACTTCGTCGTCCCCACCGGCGACACCGTCTATTACGACTCCGACGACCCCATCGCCCGCAATGGCGAACTCGCCCGCTATCACTGGCGGCGCATGTACAGCTACCCGACGCTCATCGACTTCCACCTGAAGGTCCCGGGCTACTGGGAGAAGGACGACCACGACTCCTACGCCAACGACAACTGGCCGTCCGAGCCCAACCGCGACTACATGGGCAGCTTCAGCTGGGACGAAGGTCTCAAGATCTACGCCGAGCATACCCCCCAAGGCGAACGCCCCTACCGCACCATCCGCTGGGGCAAGGGCCTACAAGTCTGGATCGTCGAAGGCCGCGACTTCCGCTCACCCAACAACATGGAAGACGGCCCGGAAAAAACCATCTGGGGCGCCCGCCAAA
The DNA here is from genome assembly GCA_965247515.1 of Bryobacterales bacterium. Lineage (GTDB taxonomy): Bacteria > Acidobacteriota > Terriglobia > Bryobacterales > UBA6623. The sequence continues at coordinate 7,930,211 of OZ252029.1, forward strand.
AGCACTGGCTCAAGGAAACCCTGCTAGCCAGCGACGCCGACTGGAAAGTCCTCGTCAGCCCCACGCCGATCGTCGGTCCCGACCGCACCAACAAAGGCGACAACCACTCGAACCTGACTTTCAAGCACGAAGGCGACGAATTCCGCGCCTGGGTCAAAGAAAACGTCCCCGACAACTTCTTCGTCGCCAACGGCGACCGCCACTGGCAGTACCACTCCATCCATCCCGACACGGGAATGCATGAGTTCTCGTGCGGGCCGGCCAGCGACCAGCACGCCAGCGGCACACCGGGCGAGAACAAGGACTATCACCAATTCCACCGCGTGAAGGGCGGCTTCCTATCGGTCAACGCCAACCGCGAAGGCGACGAAAGCGAGATCACATTCCGGTTCCACGCGGTCGACGGCGAGGTCGTCTACGAGTGGTCCAAGTCGCAGCCGGCGTCTTAGTCGAGGCGATTCAAAAGTGGGGGGTCTCACGCAAGCTCAGCAAGCCCTCGTCGATCTCTGGGAAGAACACTGTCGTTACGAGTTCGAGACACGTGACACTGAAGCGACCCTTGCAACGATGGTTGACGACGCCTACGTCAACCACATCCCAACGCTCACGGGCGGCGTTGGCAAACCCGCCCTCCGAGCCTTCTACAGCCGCCACTTTATTCCACAGATGCCGCCCGACACCGAACTGAAGACGGTTTCACGGACGGTGGGTCTCGTCCACGAACACATCTATTGGGACCAAGCCTCTGTGCTCGTTCAAATCGGCCTACTGAATCCACAAGGGCTGCCGGTGGCGGCTCGGGGTCCTGGCGCCCTAGCCGGGGCTCGACTTCTCGCCGTAAAACCGGCTCGATAAGACGAGCCAGAGTATCCCCAACGCAAACGCGACGGCCGCTGCCGCCCAAGCTCCGGAGCCGGTGGGAGATACGATCAGCGCCACAGCCAGTACGGCCAGCGCCACTCGCTCGATCAGGCGAAGACGCCGGCGCAGCCAGCCGGCCAGGGCGATCGCCCATCCCGCCGTCGCGACGGTCAACGAAGCGAACGCCGCTAGCACCCAGAAGACGGACCCCTCCCCGAGCAGACGCGGGTCGAGCACGAACGCCAGGGGGATGACGAACGAGACCGCGCTGAGCCGGAAGGCTTCAAGCGAAGTCGACATCGTGCTCGCGCCCGCGATGCCCGCGGCGGCGTAAGAGGCCAGCGCTACGGGCGGCGTTACCATCGACAGGACGCAGTAGTACATCACAAACAGGTGCGCCGCCAGCTCGTTGACGCCGAGCTCGATCAAAGCGGGGGCAAACAAGATCGCGCCGATGATATACGCCGCCACGGTTGGCAATCCAGCTCCCATGATCAGGCAGCCGAGCGCGATCACCCCTAGCGCTCCAGGCAAGCCTCCACCGGCCTGCGCGATCAGCTGCGTGGAGAACTTCAGCGCCAGATTCGACTGCACCGCGACGGCGATGATCACGCCGATTGCGGCGATCGGGGCCGCCACCAGAGCCGCTTGCCGTGAGCCCTCCTCGATTGCCCCGCGCCAATCGCCCAGTTTCAGCGCGGTGGTCCCGCGCAAGTAACAGACGACGACACAGAGCCCCGTGGCGAACGTCGCCGAGAGAGCGGCTGAGAATCCAACAATCAAGAACGCAATCAGCGCGACGGGAGGGATGAGCAAGTGCAGTCGGGGCCCGATCCGTTCGACGCGGCGGTCGGCGTCGACATGACCGACGCCGTCGCGTCGCGATTCCAGGTCGACCACCACAAACAACGCAACGTAGAAGGCGACGGCCGGGGCCAGCCCCGCCAGCGCGACTCGGGCGTACTCGATCTGGAGGATCTCCGCGATCACGAACGCCGCTACTCCCATCACCGGAGGCATCAATTGACCGCCCGTCGACGCCATCGCCTCGATGGCCGCCGCTCGCGTTGCGGAGTATCCGGATTGGCGCATTAACGGAATGGTGAATACGCCCGTCGCCGAAACGTTCGCCACCGCGCTGCCGCTGATTGAGCCCATCAGGCTGCTGGCAGCCACGGCTGCCTTCGCCGCCCCGCCCTGACGCCCGCCCGTCAAGCCCAAAGTCATGTCGATTAGCAAGCGGCCGCCGCCGATCGCCCCATACACGGCCCCGAACATCACGAAGTAGAAAACGAACTGCACCGACGTCTCGGTTGTGATGCCGAGAACGCCGTAGAGAGTCATCGTGAGAATCTCGATCAGCTCCGTGAAACCGAAGCCGGAAAACCCCAACCAACCGGGAAGCCATGGCCCGGCGAATGCGTAGGCCAGGAATGCGAAGATGACGCCCAGCAGAGACCAGCCGACGATCCTGCGGACGGCTTCCAGTAGCAAAGCGATCAGCAGGAGCCCGCAAACGAGGTCGACCAGCGTAACTTCATCGACTCCGTCGATACGGTTCGAGAGTCGCCCGAGTGAAGCGAGGTAGTAGCCGCCGACAACGGCTACCCCAAGCAGCAGGACGGCATCCAACACCCGCCCTAGCGGTTTCCACAAGAACGCCAACCCCAGTGCGAAGGTTAGATGTAAAGGGTGAGCGACCAGCGGCGCCAGCGGATCAATCAGGTTCAGGAGCTGAAAAAGGATCCACGCCGCGCCCAGCGTAAAGCCGATAGCGCGTCGCCAATCTTCCGCCGGTGCGGAAACGGGCGAATTCATTCGAGCCAGCCCTGGTCGCGATAGTAGCGTTCGGCGCCGGGATGCAGAGGTGCGCCGGTCTTCTCGATACGCCATGCCACGGTTGGGTCAAACGAGCCCCAGGCCTTATGGGCTTTGGCCATGGCTTCGCGATTCTCGCAAACGGTTTTTGTGATCAAGTACGCCAGGTCGTCCTCCAGCGCGCGGTTGGCGATCAGTACCGTACCCATGTCGACAGCCGCGATCGGACGCTTCTGATTCGGGAACCACTGAGGCAAGTCCGAGAGCTCGACGCCGGGGCCCTCGATGCGTTTCCGTACGACCGGCGGCACGTCGAGAAAGCGTACGGGGACCGTCGTGGTGACCTCGGTGAGGGTCGGATGCCCGCGTACGGCGGATTCGAAGTAGAGGTCCGCGCGGCCATCTCGCATCAAGCCGGGGACCTGGCTCGCTGAAACTTGGATGATGCTGCCTCCGCGAGCCCGGATATCGTCGCGGGTCAGCCCATAGGCTTCAAACGCCAGATCAGCGAAGGCCGGCACGGAGCTGCCGCGAGGCTTCATCACGATGCGAACCGGGTCGCCCGATAGCAGAACTTGCTCGAGCGTCTCGTTGCCGGTTCGCTCGATGTAGGCTTCGCTCAACACGCCGATCATCCAGACGGAATTTAGCCCTCCAACCAACGCTCGGATGTTCTGAGCCGGCTGATCGTAGACCTCCGCGCCGGCCGTGGCCCAAGCGGCGGTGGCGGCTTGCGCAATGGCAATCGTGACGGTTTGCCGATCGACCAAGATGGGATTGCCCACGCCTCCCCCACGCGGCCGGATTTCCACACGGATGTCATCGGGCAACGATTCAGATAGGAGCTCGGACAACGTCGCCGCGAAAACGTACCAGGACGTGCCCGGGGCCAAAGCGCCAATCGTAACGGTGCGTTTTGGAGGCGCGCCGCAGGAAAGTGCGACCAGCGTGACAGCTAGAGCTAAGGCGTAGGGGCGCGACATGTCGCGCCCCTGGAGTTTCTACATATTTTACCCGTCAGCGGCGGCGCCGAAGGCCTGCCAGGAGGGTTTGAGCCCCAGCGGAGCCAGCAAATCGGGGTTTTCGACCATTTCTTTCCGCAACAGCGCCACCAGATCCAGACAAGAAGGCCTCTTTGCCTTTTCCCTCCATTTCGGCAGCGGCGCATAGGCCTCTCCGCGCCCCGGACCATACGCCAGCAACGACGCCAGCAGCAAAGCGCTGTACGCCGCCACCGCCAATACCGGTTGCTTCGGGACCGCCGTCTCGCTCCATAACTGCGCCTGTCCCACGCCCAACGTGTCCTTCTCTTCGCGGTGGTTCACCTCGATCTGCCAACGGTCGAAATAGATCTGCAACAGCTCGCGCGCCTGGCTGGCGAGGTCCGTCGTGAGTAGATACGCCGGCTGGCGGTAGTACATCTTGCTCGAAAGGCGCTTGCTATAGGGGGTCGGCGCGACCACCAACAAACGCAACGGCGTGCGCCGCGCCCCGCCCTGCCAGTACACCTCGTTGACCTCTTTATAACGGATCTTGCGGCGCTTGCCGCCGTAGAATAGCTTGGTCGTTTTCCAGACGATCGTCTCGTCGCGGCGCACCTGTTCGGGGCGGAACTTTTCGACCCCATAGAAGCGTCGCGAGCCGGTCGGCGCGGCTTTGCACAGCACAGCGTCCAGGCGCGTGCGAGCGATGAGCTCGGTGCGATCGCGCGGCGCCAGGAAAACGGTGCGGTTGCTGAAACTGCCGTCAAGCGACAACACCATCTTCTTGGCGATCCCGCCGGCGGCATCCAGCGCAGCCCGCAGCGGCGCCATCATGTCGACTAAACGTTGCGAGATGCGACAGCGCTTGCGCGCTTGTTCGTACTGCTCTCGCTCGGCGTCGCCGGCGCGTTTGCCGGGACGCTTGGGAACCGGCGCACATTCAAAACGCACCGGCAAGGCCCGCGCGCCGGTCTTGCCGCCGCGATCGAAGGGAACCAACAACGACGCTTGCAAGTAGCGCAACCCCAGCATCAAGTTCGCGTGAAACGGCGGCGAGCGCGGATCGTGTTGATAAAACGCCTGCTTGATCCTACGCCCCGTCTTGCGCAAGCGCGTGTCGTCGATCGCCACGCCCACCAACCGTGAGCGGCAAAACCCCAAGGCGCGCTTCCACACCGGCGCGAACAACTCTTGCGGACGCCACTTGCAGCGCTCGTGCAAAAAATAGTCCGCGCTCCAGCTGTTTTGCTCGCCGCCGTTGGTCCAAATAATGCGCGAAAGCGTGCGGCGGCCCAGGCAAACCAGGCCTCCCAGGCCTTGGCGCACCGCGCGTCGATGCGTGCGTTGCTGGGGAAAGGCGCGCCTCCAATCAGCGCTGATCGACAGGAACTGAGGAAGCAGCATGGGAACCTCCAGGGGACAGCTAATCCGGGCTACGCAGCGCGAAAGTGTTCTTCGCGGTGCGCACAAAACGGTCGCCGCGAGCGATCTTCTTCGACAGCGCCGAGACGAGGCTTTCGCGGTCAACCGCACGGGAAAACCTGGCCTGAATGCCCTCGATCAACTCCGCGATATGCAGCGGACGCTCGGCTCCGGCGAGTATGTCATGGGCCATATCGACCTGAGACATACCTTGAGGCGAAGGGCGCTTGGGCCGGGGAGGGGGTTTCGATCGCAGCCGACGAACGGCGCGCAGCTGAGCATCGAGGGCTGATTCTAGGGTTTCCAGAAGAGTATCGCGGAGATCGTCGGGCATAGGCAGCGGCGCCGAGCGGGGCCAAGAACAGAATAGCTCAATCCTGTCGGTATGTCAATCGCTATCTACCGACCTGCCTAAGCCATGGCCCTCCCCGTCCACAAATGTAGAAACTCCAGGGGCGCGACATGTCGCGCCCTCAATGGCGATCAGGCGGCATCGACAGCCTGTTCGGGCCTAAGCCCAGCGGCCACGACCGCCCTGCGAATCCGCTCGCGCGTGGCAGCGTCCGGCGTTTCGATCGGCGAACGGGTGCGATCGGACTTCAACCGTCCGGACAGCACCATCGCCGTCTTCATCCGCGCGTGGGCGTCGCCGGAGGGCTCGTCGTGGTCGTACACCACTTCCTTGAGCAGGTAGATTCGATTCTGAAGCCGTTGGGCCAGCTTCAAGTCTCCCGCCTGGACGGCGGCGTACAACGCCGTCAGCAACTCCGGAACGAACGACGCGAATCCCACCAGAGCGCCGTCGACGCCCTGCACCATCGACGCCAAGACATACTCGTCGTGGCAAGTCAGGATCGTCGCTTTCGGGTTCGCCGCGCGAATCGCCCGAATGTCGCGATCGTACTTCGACATCTCTCGCGTCCCGATCTTGAACGTGGTGACGTGTGACAGGTTGGCCAGCTCCTCGAGCAGCGCGGACGAGTAGGCGGCCTTCGTCCACGCGGGGTAGATGTGCACCACCAGGTTGATGTCGGTTGCACGCGCAATCGCCAGGAAGTGTTCGACGACATGGCTCGAACGCATCCCGAACCGCAACCAGTAGTGCGGCGGCATCACCAGCAGCCCCCGCGCGCCGGCGCGTTGGGCCTGCTCGGCGTGTCGCGCCGCTTCGTCCACGCTCTCGCAACAGATGCCGCTGATCACCGGCACGGATTCGCCCGCCTCGTCCGCGACAATCCGGGTGACCTCGGCGCGCTCATCCGCTGACAATGCGAACACTTCGCCGGTGTGGCCGTTGGTGACGAGTCCGCCGATGCCTTCGTGAGAGGCAAGCCAGCGCGCGAAGCGGCGAAGCTCGGTCTCGTCGATCGATAGGTCTTCAGTGTAGGGCAGCTGCATCGCCGGCAAAATGCCGCGAAACGGTTCAACTAGGGGCATAAGAAAGTCGCCCAGAGTCTATCACGGATAAGGTAAATCCCAGGCCTTGATGACCGCGCTGTTGTCGGCGGCGCCGTAGCCACGCTGTTCGGAGAGCTCGAGCAATTCACGGTGTAACTGGGAGAGCGGCAACCACGCGCCCGCGGCGTCGCCGGCTTCCAGGATCAGCCGCACGTCCTTGAGATGCTGGCTCAGGCGCCCGGCCGGCTCGAAGTCCTCGCGCACCATCTTGTCGCCCTTGAGCTCTAGCGCCGTCGAGTTAGACGGCCCCTCTTTCAGCATTTCAAGCACGGCGTCCAAGTCCATGCCCTGGCAGCGGGCGAAACTCAGCGCCTCCGCCACGATCGCGCGATTGAGACCGATGACCAGGTTCATCACCAGCTTCATGCGAGCGCCGGCGCCCCATTCGCCTAGGTGGACGACCCGCCCTCCAACTCTCCCCACGTGCTGACGGTGTTCCTGGAAGTGCTGCCGGCTGGTTCGGACCCAGGAGCGGCGTTGACGAACAACGAGCTCATCTTTACGTCCGTCTTGGGAGGAGGCTCGCCGAGCTCGCAAGACATCTTCATTTACAACGTTGCAGCCGCGCCGAAGTCCTACCGCAGCAGCCGATCGATTGACGCCGGGCGGTTGGAGATTCTACCGGAGGACGGTGTGCTCGACCCTCACGATCCAACCCGCGTTGTGGTGCAGCCATTTGTTGGGAGCACTCCTCCCGGTGAATACGACGGCAACGTGACCCTGCAGTTCTCCGACGGCCGGGTGCAAGAAGTGGACGTGAAAGTCGTCGTCACCGACGCGGATCAGGCGAGTTCGCTCCAGGGGCTCACAAAGTCCCAAGGACTCTGCTCACCAACCAGGCTTCTACCGGCGATGAAGACCCTCGGCGACAACTTCTCCGTCTCGGGTGGTTGGCCCGTTGGACTTCAAGTCGAAGTCACCGACGACTGCGGCCGCCCGCAGAACGAAGGCAGCGTCGTGGTCGAGTTTTCCAACGGCGACCCCCAGATCGCCATGACCCCGCTGAGGAACGGTCGCTGGGACGGCACCTGGCAAACCAACCCGCGAACGCTCTCCGACGTGACCATCAGCGTCAAAGCGTCTATGCCGAGCCTGGGTTTGCAAGGAGCGAGAGAGGTCCGTGGCGGGCTGCGCGCGATTCAGCAAGCCCCCGTCGTTCCTCAAGCCGGCGTGGTCGGGGCGGCCAGTCCCGTTTCCCACCAACCGCTTGCACCAGGCAGTCTAATCTCGGTGTTCGGGTTAGGCCTCTCAGATGGACGGGGGGTTGCGGACCAGCTTCCGTTGCCAGAAGTGCTGCAATCCACGAGCTTGTTCTTGGCGGGAATCCCGATGCCGTTGTTGTTCACCAGTGATGGACAAGTCAACGCGATGGTCCCCTACGGCCTGGCAATCAACACGAATCACCAGATAGTTGTGCAACGCGGCCCGACGCTATCGCGGCCGGCGCCGGTCAACCTGGCGGCGGCGCAGCCGGCCGTCTTCCGGACCGCGCCTGACGGAACGCAGGGTCACATCTACAAAGTCGTCGACGGCCTGCAGATCCTGACCGACAGCGTCAACCCGGCCGCGCCGGGCGACGTTTTGGTGATGTACTGCTCGGGGCTAGGCGAAGTCGACCCGGCTGTCTTGGCAGGCCTTCCCGCCGGAGCGAGCCCGCTGAGTCGCAGCGATTCCGCAACGAGGCTGAGGCAGAAGGCGGAAGTAGTTGGGAATCGAGGGATTTAGGGGCGTGGGGTGAAGGACGAGCAGATTCGCACGCGGTCCTGACCCGGAAATAGGTGGGGAATCGCAGGGCAAAGACACCCCGGCGGCTCTTGCGGCAGGGCCGCTTACTGGCAGGCGCGGGGTGGGCGGGGGAGTCGACTCGCGTGCTAGGGCGAGGGGCCCGTGGCCGCCTGATACAGCTCCGCCGCCATCACCCGCGCCCAAAAGACTCGCGGTTTGCCGCGCCGCAACGACGGTTTGAGCTTGCGGGCGACAAAAGCGTGGTAGAGATTGAATGCCAGAAACGTCGTCAAGAGAAACGTCTCGATGGCGTGGGGTTCGTGCTTGTAGATGTGGTCGGCATGCCAGCCGTTGACCAACTCGTTGAAGCCGCGGTTCTCGATGTCCCAGCGTTGATGGCCCAAGCGCACCAGCTGCGCCGTGGAAACTTGCCGCGACCCCAAAGTCGTTAGCCAAACCCAATCGCTTTGATGCTCGTGGAGCTCGCCGTCAAGCTGCGAGCGCCGCCGCCAAGTCTCCACCGAACGAACGACGCGCAAGGGCTGGGCGACCTGCGGCCACGATAATAAGCCCTCGTGATCCCACCATTGGCAATCGCGTGAGCGATACTCGCCCGCCTGTGGGGGCTGGGTTCGCCACAGTCCTTGAACGTCTTGAAACAGGTGGCGGCGCTCGTCCTTGAGCACGATGACGGCGTCCTTGCCGTGCGCCAGCAGAAAGTTCACAAACGTCGCGGCGGCGTAAAGAGCGTCGGCCAAGACAACATCAAACGCCCGTGGGTAAGCGGCTAGAACGCGTTCGAGCAAACGTTTGGCGGCGGCCAGCTCGTCCTCGCCGGGGAGTTGCGGTTCGGCGTCGAGCAACAGCGGAAGCGGTTCGCCTTGGATGTTGAATGGCGAGGCGGCGGGCGCGTCACTGAGCAACTGCAGCGTCACTTGGCGGTGATAGTACTGCAGCTGTTCGCCGTCGCTGCGCTGAATGCGGCGCTCGAGACAGCCTCCACAGCAACGGCGGTAGCTGGCGTGAGACTCATGACCGTCGATCACAGCCACCCCTAATCCGCCGATGCCGGGCAAGGCCTTGTTGCGCTTGAGGCGTTCATACAGCTGCCGAATCGCTTGCCGCAGCACGGCCGTGTCGAGCGAGCTGTAGACGCGGCCAATGGTGTCCGCGCTGGGCAGCTTGCGGCCCAGCCATTTCTTCCAAAACGGCGCCCCCTCGAGCGTTTCCAAAGCGTTCAGGCTGCCCAGCCGGGCCCAGAACAGCGCCAGCGTCGACTCGACGACAGCGCGGGTGGGGATGCGCGGCTTGGGGCGGGAATCCGAGACCCCGGCGAGAAGGCGGCTGCGCAGGCCGTAACCCTTCTCCGCGTACTGGATCAGACGTCGAAGAACGTCACTCCTCCCGGCGGTCTTGGAGCCGCTTCCACTCGCGCTCGGAGACCTCTTCGAGCAGCCGCTCGAGCTGTTGATAGTCGGCTACGGCCTGGCGCACGCGTTGCTCCCAGCTGCGCGGCACGAACAGCTGTTGCACCTTTCCCCGGCGCGAGCGCACCAGATAGAGCGAGGCGTGCAGTTGACCCTGGGCGCAGCGACAGTTGGGCTTGCCGCAGACGCGTTGGCGCGGCGCCACGGTGCCATGCAGCAACCAGCGGCCGTGGACCAGCTGGGCGATGCGGGAGCGCAGCTTACGCTCGGCATCGGCGAGGCTGGAGCGAGCCGGGGCTGTCTTCATAACTGATATATATACAATATACCAGAACCAACTGCGCTGCAACTCCTCAACACGAATGCGAATCTGCTCGGACCACAGGCCCAGCCCCAAACACCCGCTAAATCAATGGTTTCCGACCCTCAGGGAAATTGGATGCGGAACCGCTGGCTGAGTCGTACGGTGAACGAGTTAATCGTGATGATCGGCGGCCAGCGGGCACAGGTCCTGTTTTCGGGCTTGGCGCCGGGCTTCAGCGGCCTCTATCAGGTCAACGTTCTCGTTCCGGAGGGCGTTGGCTCCAGCCCTGAGGCGCCGGTGACGCTGGGGATTGCAGGGCAAACTAGCAGTGACGTGACAATTGCCGTGCGATGATCGCTATCAAGCACCGCTCTCGCCAACTTGCCCGCTGGCGAACAACTGTTGAAAACAAGCGATCCCACAAACTCCCCTCTGGGAGGCCCCGAAAAGCCCTCCCAAAGCGCTCTAAGGCCCTGTTTAAAGGGTTTCGAGCGGTTTGAAGGCGTGCTTGGGTCAGCCGGAAAATAATTTAGAGTATTTATCCGCTGACGGCTCCGATGGCAATTTCGACCGGTCCTCCGGGCTGCGTCGGATTCGGAGCAGAAGCGCGATGTTGCGACAGTAATCGCTTTAGGCGGGTCGCTCGACATTTTTGAGCAAGCTGCTAGCCACGATCACCATCCATAGATACCAAGTCAAGAAACCTACCCTTTGACCGAGACCCAAGGGTATCCTCGGACCCAGTCCAACGGGTCCGAAAACAACAAACAGGAAGACAAAAATCACTCCGGTGACGAGTGTGTATCGCCGGAGATTCCGTCCCGCCCCCGCCACCCTCATCATCCAGTCGGCTCATAGCCCAGCACGGCGAACAGGGCCAATCCAGCCGCGATCATCGACGCTCCGATAAACCCTGAGTTCGGCATAACGTCCTTCTTCCTCCCAGGCCAGTACGAAAGGCTCCGCCCCAATGTGCCCTGCTGCTATCATCTCCCGGGACCCTTTAGCCATGACCCAACGCCTCTCCCTCGTCGCGATGGCGGCCGCATTGTCTAGCTTCGCCGCTGCTGTCCCAACCGACCTCTCCGCCGTCCGGCCGGGCCCGGTCTCAGTCGAACAAGCTGGCGAAACCCTCGTCGTCACTTGGCCCGACGGCGAAGACAGACCCTGGCAGGCCGTCTTCTCACTAGACCCCGCGAAACCCCTCATCGCGTCCATCTCGACCCAGGGCAGGGAAGTCATCGCCGACGCCCGACCCTACTACCAAGGCGAAACCGGCAAGCGCCGCAAGGGCTGGAACGCCTTCTTCGACTACCCTCCCGAACACCCCGAAGGCACACGTGCTGCGATGGGCAAGTTCGCGCTCCGCTCCGCCAGAGCGACCACGAAGGGGAGCCGGGTCGAACTCTACTTCGACGGCCTCGAAATGGGAATCTTCGACGGTGGAATCGCCTACACCTTCTTCCCCGGCGGACGGCTCATCCAACAGGAAGCCGTCATGCGCACCTATGTCGGCGACACCGCCTACTACTACGACGCCGGCCTCGAGTTCGCTGACGAGCTCGTCGTAGGCAAGAACATGGCGACCGAGTTCTCCTACTACGACACCGAAGGAGAGTTTCAGACCCACATCGAGAACGGCTTCCAGCCCGAGCGCACCCCGGTCAAGGTCCGCTACCGGACGCTCGCCGCCAAGACTACAGGCGGTTCCCTGGCCGTCTTTCCCGCGCCGCATCAGTACTTTTTCCCGCGTGACTTCACATCCAACTTGAGTCAGCTCTGGCATCGCTCCTGGCGCGGCCGCGTCTCGGTCGGCATCCGCCAAATCCGCGACACCAACTGGCGTTTCTACCCCTGGGTGAACGCGCCCCCGGGAACCGAGCAACGCATGAGCGTCTTCTTGCTCCCGACCGCGGGCGACTCACGGGAGGCGCTCGACGACGTCCTCGGCTATACCAACAAAGACCGCTTCCCTGACCTCGGAGGCTACAAAAAGCTCAGCAGCCACTGGCACCTGGCCTACACAATCCAAGCCCTCGAGCACGGAATGGACTGGACCCCACCCTTCAAGCCCGTCTTCAAGGAAATGGGTGTAGATGCCTCAATTATCATGGACTTCCACGGTGACGGCCATCCCCGCGATCTCACCGATCTCCGGCTCGACGAGCTCGACGCGTTCTTCCGCGCCTGCAAGGCTCAGTCCGAGGACGACTTCCTGCTCATCCCATCTGAAGAGGCCAATGTCCACTACGGCGGCCACTGGGCGCTCGTCTTCCCGAAACCCGTCTATTGGTTCATGAATCGCCCGGAAGGCGGCGCGTTCGAAATCAATCACCCCAAGTACGGCAAAGTCTACTCGACGGCCAACGAGGACGAGCTGCTCGACCTCATCCGCAAGGAAAACGGGTGGGTTTACCAGACCCACGCCCGCACCAAGGGCTCCACCGGATACCCCGACCAAATCCGTCATACCGAGCGTTTCCTCGACCCCAGCTACTTCGGCTCGGGCTGGAAAGCCATGCCGTCCGACCTCTCCTCCCCCCGCCTAGGTGAGCGCGTCTTTACCCTACTCGACGACATGAACAACTGGGGACTCGCCAAGCGCACACTCGGAGAAGTCGATGTTTTTCAATTCGATCACACCCATGAGCTCTATGCTCACATGAACATCAACTACGTCAAATCCGACTCCCTGCCATCGTTCGATGAATACAACAAAATCCTCGAGCCCTTAGTCGCCGGCGACTTCTTCGTCAGCACCGGCGAAGTCCTCCTGCCCAAAGTCGAAATCTCCACCTCGTCGGCCAAGCAGATCCGTGTCAAGGCCGACATTCAATGGCAGTTTCCGCTCGAATTCGCCGAAGTCGTCTGGGGCGACGGCGAACGCACCGAACGAGAGATTATCTCCCTAGCCGAAACCCGCCAGCACGGCAGCGGCTCATTCGAATGGAAAGTCGACGCCCCCGGCTGGAAATGGGCCCGGGTTGCCGTCTGGGATGTCGCGGCCAACGGCGCCCTCGTGAATCCCGTACGCCGCTGATGTGCCTGGTTGTAGGGGCTTGGCATGCCAAGCCCGTCTTGCTTGACCTACTACTTGTTGGCACGGCGCGCTAGAATCACTGGCCATGAAGCGTCTCGTTCTGCTTGCATCCTTCGCTGCGTTGCTCTGGCAGTCCGCCGCCTGGACCCGCAGCAACCCCGTCCCGGCCGACGAGCGATCGTTCGAAGCTTCGCGAGTCGGCTTCCAACCCCTCGACACGGCCGGGCCGTTAAGCCGGAACGACTTCGTTCGCCTGCTTCTCCGCCGCTCGGGCGATTTCCGGATCCCGCTAACCGTCAACTTCCGCGTCTGGCGCCGGGCTGACCCTCCCGACCTGTGGGAAACCGATCTCGGGCGCGCGATCAAACTCGACCTCTCGCCTGAAACGACCTCGATGCGCGCCGGCCTACCGGGTATAGTCGCCTCCGGCGTCGTCCTCAACCAACCGCTGCTCGTCCGCAACGCCCTAGCCGGGCCCATCGACCTGCAAGCGATCGTCGAAATCGGCGGCGCTAGGGCGGTCCACCGTTTCCGACTAGGAGACGGGTTGAATCTCTTCTCGCTCAACATCCGCCCCTCGGGCATTGGCCGGCAGCAGATGAACGTCCGTTTTATGGCCGGCCCGGAATCGAGCGATGTTCCACGTGGAACATCGGCCAATAAAATTGTTGAGGTCGTCGAATGGGGAACGTTGCGGCTGCAAACCCAAGAAGACAACCAACCCGTCCACGCCCGCGTCTCTGTCCACGGCGCCGACCTATTGGCCTACGCGCCCGAGAACGGGACCCTGTCAAAGATCACCTGGACCGCCGGCGAGCCCTTTTTCTACAGCAAGGGCGAGCACGAAATCCGCCTGCCGGCAGGGACGGCCACGATCAAAGCCGTCCGCGGCTTCGAGTACACTCCGGTCGAACAAACCGTCGACATCCGCGCCGGGGAAACCACCGACGTAACCCTCAACCTGGAGCGCTTCTCGAACCTCGCCGCCGAAGGGTGGTACTCCGGCGACTCCCACATTCACGCCAACTACAACGACCACGAATTCATTACCCCCGAGGACGTTCTGACTCAAACCCTCGGCGAAGACCTCAACGTCGCCAATCTGATGGTCGCCAACTCGTCCGGGGCGCAGGTGCACGACTCGGCGTACTTCGAAGGCCGCCCGCATCGGCTAAGCCAGAAGAACCACCTGCTGCGCTGGATCGAAGAGATGCGCAATGCCGGCTCCTACGGTCACATGTGCCTGCCCGGGATCGACAAGCTCATCCATCCCCTCTACACCGGCTTCGCAGGCACGCCACACCCCAACGACTATCCCCCCAACTACTTCCAAGCCAAGGGGGCGCAAGAAGCCGGCGGCGTCGCCACTTACGCCCATCCCGGCTACAACTTCACCGACAGCCCGTCTACGATGAGCGCCCGCGAGCTGCCGGTCGACCTCGCCCTGGGCGTCGTCGAGGCGATGGACGTCCTGAGCAATTCAAACGAAGCCGCCGCCTTGCCCTATTGGTACAAGCTGCTCAACACAGGGTTGCGATGCTCCATCTCGGGCGGCAGCGACAGCTTCACAAACCGCCGCCACCACTGGCTGCCCGGCGGCCAGCGCGTCTACGTCTACACAGGCGGAGCGCTCGACTACAGCGAGTGGGTCGAGGCCTACCGGCAGGGCCGCAGCTTCGCCAGCAACGGGCCCATCTTAGAATTCACCGTCAACGGTGAGCTAGCGGGTTCCGAGTTCGATCTCAGCCAAGGCGACGCGGTCACAGCAAGAGCCCACGTGGTCTCGCTGGTTTCCCTCGACGCGCTCGAAATCGTGGTAAACGGCAAAGTCGTGGCGGTGGCTGAAGGTCCAGCTCGCGAGCTAGCACTCGACACAGAGATCACACTCAGCGAAGGCGCCTGGATCGCGGCACGCGCCCGCGGCCCCTACGATCGCTTGCTCGTCAACGACGACAACGCCTTCGCCCACTCCAGCCCGGTCTATTGCGCGGTCGATGGCGCCGGTCCGCGAAACGCCGACGACGCCCGCTTCTTCATCTCATGGATCGATCAACTCATCGAGCGAGTCGAGAGCTCGGACCGGTTTGCGAACGAAGGACAACGCACTGAAACGGTCGAGCTGTTCCGCAAAGCCCAGGCCTGCTACCGAGCTGGAACCGAGAGGCCTCCCGCGCCCGCCAACTAACTTAGGTTATGTGGTATTACTTACGAGGTCGACGGTCGGGATCATCTAGCCCGCACGTCACCACAGATTGGAACGAATCCGATGCAACAGGAGCCTAGTTTATGACCACCAAGCCGTCCAAAAAGATTCTCATCAAAGAGGAAAATCCGTCAGCGGACCAGATGTCGGAGGAGCTGTCCGTTGATGATTTGGGGAAAGTCGCCGGCGGGGTTGTCGCAGACGGCGGGGAGCCCGCCAGGGACACCGCCGCTGGCATTTCCCCGCAGGCGGGCTCGCGGCGGGGGTCCAGGTTCTTAGGCAGCAGCGACGAGGGTGACCCGATATGATCAGCCCCATGAATGAGTAAAATGGATGTAGCCGGAACAGCGGCGATCCGGTTGGGTCGCCGTTAGCTCATCGCCACCGGGTGCACCGCACCCAACGCCGCAAAATACATCCCAAGCGCATACAGCGCGACGGCGCCCATGCGCTCCTGCTCATAAAGCCGGGCTGCACTTATATAATAGGTGACACCGCAAGGTATGTATACGGGTGTGATTGTGGACAGCGGAAAGGTCCGAGTCGGGTCACGAACGGAAGTCCGGCACGGCGCGTGGAACGTCTGCTATTGGGGGTGAATGTAGCGCAGGGCCGCGGCACGCGCCCGCGGGCCCCTACGATCGCTTGCTCGTTAACGACGACAACGCCTTCGCACACTCCAGCCCGGTCTATTGCACGGTCGACGGGGCCGGCCCGCGAAATGCCGAAGACGCACGCTTCTTCATCGCGTGGATCGATCAGCTCATAGAACGGGTCGAGGGTTCGGATCGATTCGCCAACGAGGGGCAACGCCGCGAAACGATCGAGCTGTTTCGCAAGGCGCAGGCGTACTACCGGGGGCGCCTGTGACGAGCCTCGACGGCAAACGTGCGACTGGCCGGTTGAAGCGACAAGTCCAAAAGGTGGGTGAGACGACCAACAGAACGAGTCTGCGCGCCGGCCACTCGCCTTACGACTTCGAGGTTCGCGCAAAGGCGCAAAGGAAACGCAAAGGCCTTAGCCCAGGGTTAGTAGGGCCGGGTTAGGGCCGTATCTCCAATCTCAGGCAATCACGAGATCGGTATTGCCGGCGAACAAAGACGCTTGATCTCACCATCGGGCAGCGGCCAGACAAAGCCGCCTGCTACACTTGTCTCGGCTTGGAGGCAATATGGGAGAGATCGTACACACTTCGAAGATTAGTATCCTGCAGGATGAGCCGCCGGAAAGACGCGCCTATATCGAGGGGTTTGAAGAGCCCATCACATTCGGCGTGCACGGCGGCATCAAGCACTTCTACAAAATGGAGCCCAAGCGGGACCTGCCCGCAACGCTTGATCACATGGTCGGCGCGGTCGGCGCTTGACTGACCGGCACTCTGTCAGGGGCCCTGGCAGTTCGCAAAATTCCGTCGTTTCCAAACAAGGTGGAAAGTGCGGTCGAAGGCGATATCGAGAACGTCGATGGCGTGATGAAGATTACGAAGATTCGCGTGCATTACAAGCTCAAGATCCCCGAGGGGAGCGAAGACCGCGCACAGCGGGCGCTTGATACGCACATGATGAAGTGTCCGGCCGCGATGAGCGTCAAGGACGCGATCGACCTGTCGTTCAGCGCGGATATCGAGACGGAGTAAAGTAGCGGCCAGGTATGCCTGGGCCGTCTTGGAGCTCATGTCCGACATCGCCAGGCCGATTACATCGGAACCGCCCGTGGCCATCGTCACCGGCGCAAGCCGCGGAATCGGCCGCGCGATCGCCATCAACCTTGCCCCTGATCACCGGGTCATCGGGACCTACCGCGGCAACTTCGAGGCCGCCAACTCCCTGCGCGAAGAATGCGGGGCCGAAATCATCCAGGGCGACGTTGCCTCGGGCGAGGACCGCACCGCCCTGCTGGAGTTTTGCCGCGAGAAATTCGGCCGCCTCGACCTGCTCGTCAACAACGCCGGAATCGCCCCGCGCGAGCGTCGCGACTTGCTCGACGCGACTGAGGAAAGCTTCGACGAAGTCCTCGGCACGAACCTGCGCGGGCCCTACTTCTTGACGCAGGCCGCCGCCCGTTGGATGTGCGAACAAGGCTCGGGCCGTGTGGTCTTCGTCACATCGATATCGTCCTACGCCGCGTCGATCAATCGCGGGGAGTATTGCGTCTCGAAGGCGGGCCTGAGCATGACGGTGAAGCTGTTCGCCGACCGCCTTGCGCCCGAGGGCATCGGGGTGTTCGAGGTCCGGCCGGGCATCGTGGAGACCGACATGATCGCCCAGGTCCGCGGGAAATACGAGAAGCTGGCCGAAGAGGGTCTGATGCCGCAAGGACGACTGGGCCGCCCCGAGGATGTGGCTAAGGCGGTCCGCGCCATCGCGGACGGTTTGCTCGACTACTCCGCCGGGCAGGTGCTCGACGTGGACGGCGGTTTCCACCTGAGACGGCTCTAGGCTGATGTCGTACTCCGCGTCGCGCCGTGATTCGTTCCGAGCACCCTGCGTGAGCGGGGTGTTTTCCCGTTGCCCAAGCGACTTTCACAACTGAAGATGGAAGACCGCCCTCTGAGGGGCTGTGAAAAAATGTCGCGGATCCACTTCCGGCAAGACGGGCTTGGCATGCCAAGCCCCTACGTCGTTGAAAACAAACGATCGTCCGCAGGGGCGAGGCATGCCTCGACCGTCTTTCGCGCTCAACGGGTGATTTTTTCACAGCCCCTGACGCAGGCGGCTCGGAGTTCCGTCCTTGCCGTCGCCGCCGTCATATTCCTGGGCACGATCATTAGCCCGCCATCGTTGCTCGACGATGTCGACGCGACCTACGCGCAAATCGCCCGCACGATGCTCGAGTCCGGCGACTGGGTGACCGCTCGACTCAACGGCGTCAAGTACTTCGATAAGCCCCCCGGCCAAGTCTGGGCGATCGCGGCCTCGTTCGCGATATTTGGCGTTCACGATTGGGCGGCGCGAATCCCTCTGGCTTTGGCGGCGGTGTTGCTGTGTTTCGTTACCGCTCGCCTAGGGGCTTGGGCGTTCGGCGAAGTGGCCGGGAAGTGGGCCGGGCTCTCGTTGGCCACCTGCGTCGGGCTTTGGCTGTTCACGCGCGTGCGGATACCTGACGCCGCCCTCGCACTGACGATCACGATCTCGATCGCCGCGGTCCTACGGATTGTGGAGTCAAAAGCCCACTGGGGCTGGAGCGCGCTGCTCGGCGCCGCCGTGGGAGCTGGGACCTTGATCAAAGGACTTCCGGCGATCGTCCTCCCCGCGGGGGCGGTCATTGCGTTCGTGGCCGCGTCTCGCTTGCGCGGAGCTCGGGTCGGTTGGCCGGGACTCCAACTGGGATGGGGCCTGGCCGCGTTCCTACTGTGCGCGGCGCCTTGGCACATCCTAGCGATTGCCGCGAACCCGCCGTACTTCCACTTCACCATGGCCAGCGCTCCGGGTGAGTATCGCGGGTTCTTCTGGCGCTACTTCATCAACGAGCACGTCCTGCGCTATCTCGGACTGCGCTATCCGAGAGACTACAACACCGTCCCTTGGCTCTACTACTGGGCGATGCATCTGGTATGGCTGTTCCCGTGGAGCGCGTTTTTCCCGGCGGCCGCCAGGCTTGATTTCCGGCCGAAAGACCGTGCGGGCCGCGTTCGGCTGATGGCCTTGTGCTGGCTCGGGTTCGTGACGGTGTTCTTCGCCTTGTCGACCTCGCAGGAATACTACACGCTGTCGGCCTATCCGGCGATCGCCCTGCTGGTTGGGGATGCCGTCGCCCGCCGCTCGGTGTGGGTGAGCGGCGGAACCAAGACAATCGCCATCGTCGCGGGTCTCGCCTGCGCCGCGGCCTGCGGGCTGCTGGTTGCCACGGCATCAGCGCCCGCCGACGGAGACATCTCACAAACTTTGACTAGCAATCCCGAAGCCTACACCCTCTCGCTCGGCCACATGCAGGACCTCACGATCGAGGCGTTCGCCTACCTGCGCGGCCCCCTCGCGCTGGCGGCGTCAGCGTTTCTGATCGGCGCGGTTTATTGCTGGAAGCGACAGCTCGCGGGGGCGGTCGTCATGATGATGCTCTTCGTCCACGCGGCCCGCTGGGCGATGGTCAGCTTCGACCCGTACCTCTCCTCGCGGCCCTTGGCCCAAGCCTACCTTTCGCAGCCCGCGGGACGGCTCGTCCTCGACGACCAGTACTATTCCTTCTCGTCGCTCGTCTTCTACGCGAATCAAGAAGTACTGCTGCTCAACGGCCGGGTCAACAACATCGAATACGGTTCGAACGCCCCCGGCGCCCCGGACGTTTTCCTCACTGACGAGAGCCTTGCAACGACCTGGGCGCAACCCGATCGCTACTACCTGGCGACGTTCGTCGACCGAGTCCCCAACTTCGAGGCGACGCTCGGGAGGGTGCGTGAAGTTGCTTCGGCGGGCGGGAAGGTTCTACTCACGAACCACTGACGTTGGAATCGATCCACTTCAGATAGTCGGCCGACCCGTCTTCGATCGGCAGGACGACGAGCTCGGGCACGTCGTACGGGTGCTCGGCCAACAAGACCTGCTTCAGTTTCGATGCCATATCTCGCCGTGTCTTGATGATGAGGAGCTGCTCGGCATCGGCCTCGATCTTGCCTTGCCAACGATAGAACGAGCGGACCCCCGAGACAACATTGACGCACGCCGCCAGCCGACTCTCGACGAGCGTGCGGGCCAACGCCTCCGCCTGTTCCGGGTTGGCGCAGGTCGTCAGCGCCACAACATGTTCATACTCGCGCGGTGATGTCATTTTGTCGTACGATTGTTTGGAAGGCTTCATGCCGGCTTCGAAGGCAGCATCTAAGAAACATCGGCCGCGTTGGAAGCTGCTTGTCTACTCCGCCGCCGTTGTTGGGTTTGCCGCTTGGCTGCACGCGTCGGGATTCAGCACAGCCGTCGACCTGCGCGAGGGCTGGGACCAACGGCGCGCCGTCGATGCCGAAATCGAGTCGTTGATGAAGCGCAACGCCGAGCTCGAAGCCGACATCGAGCAACTCGAAGATAACGGCGTCGGCGTCGAGCGCCTGGCCCGCGAGAAACTCGGCATGGCGCGCAAGGGCGAAGTCGTCATCCGTATCCCGCAAAAGCAGTAGCGGCGCGACATGTCGCGCCTTTCCTGAGTTTCGCGCAAAGGCGCAAAGATCGCAAAGAAGATTTGCGGCGCCGACGGCGCCGTTTACCTCGGCCGACGATGATCTCTTCTTCGGCGCCCGCTACGCTCTAAACGATTCGAAAGACACCTCGATTCTGACTGGCGCGATCATAGACCGCGACACGCGCGCGGCCGCGTTGCTGATCGAGGCCGAACGGCGTATCAACACGCATTTGAAGTTTGAGTTTGAAGGCCGCGTGTTCACGAACACCAAGCCGTCGGACGCGCTTTACTCGTTCCGGAACGACAGCTTCCTCACAGTGCGCCTCTCGTACTTTTTCTAAGGGTGCAATCGCGCGATTCTTCGGTAGGGCTTGTGGCGGATGAGGATTCGAGGGCCAAACCCAACGTAGTTCAACGTCAAGCTGAATCTGCGACCACGAACTCGCCACTGGCGATTTGTGCACCGGCGCAGTCGAGCAGGATGTCGACAGTTGGCTTCCACGGTCGGATGGCAACGCCCGCACCCCACGAGACCTTCCAGAAATCTCGGTTCTGGTGGGCCTGGCGTCTCATCGCGCGGTGTGAAAGCGCTATGGGAGGACTTCGAAGATGAGAGCGTTGTGGTCTGAGATGTCGTTGATGAACTGATTGCGCTGCGCCTGGGTCGCCAGTTGCTGCCACCCCTCGACTCTGACGTCAAAGGGCTGGCCGTCCGGCCGATTTCCTTGTCTCGTTAGCTGAAGGCCGTCACTCACGATGACATGGTCGAGACCGCTTGCTTGGCGATTGTTGGCGTTCGAGAACGTGATGTCGAACTCCTTCGGCGCTACGGTCATTCCTTGAAAATTGGCTCGATGGGCGCGCGTAGCTAGTTCGCGGAGGCCGTCGAGTTCCTCTGCGTCGGTGAGGAGACGATTCGCTTGAATCCGCCGAGGGTACTGTAGCCCCATGGTGTTGAGATCGCCGCAGATCGCGAGCCGCGCCGGAGGCCCCCCGTCTTCCTCGATCGCTTGTAGTGCCCGGTTAAGGTCGAAGAAGCGTTCGGCCATCTCGACACGATCCCCAAAAGCGTCTCCGGTCGTGCCGCTGGCGGTATGGAGAAACAGCAGATTCGTGTGGACGTTGTCCTGGCTTACCGTCACCAGGGCCCCTGGGCGTAGGAAGGGGTTACGCAGCCGAAAGCGATGGCGCTGCGTGATCGCAACATGCCCAAAGTTCGCCGGATTCACGAGAATCAGCAGCTCTTGACTGTTCCGCCCCTCAGTGATGAACGTGAAGTGACCTGGAAAGAAGTGGCGCGCGAAGATCCAGCCTCCATGCTCATCTTCGAGTTCGTAGATCGTGATGATGTCGGCGTTGAACCGCTGGATGTGCGCCGCCACGGCGTTGGCGCGCTGATCCGTACCTCCGTCGAAATGCTCGACGTTCCACGAGACGACGGTGAATGCCATACCCTACTCTCCCAGATTCTTCCAGCGGAGGCTGAGTGTCGCCCGGGGTCGAGCCACACGCCACGAAGACAGGGTACCCCCAAGGTTTATCTTGGCGTCAGCGATGTCAGACGCGGCTGAAGATCGAATCGCTCAGCGTCGTGGTGCTGTCGGAGAACGAATCCTGCTCGATGCCCAACGATCGCAGGATGCTCAAGTACATGTTCGACATCCGCGTCTCCCCATCTCGCCAATAGGTCCCGTGTTCGACGCCCATGTTGGCGCCGCCGGCGATTAGGGTCGGCAGGTTGACGGAGGTGTGCGTTGTGCTGGCGCCGCTGCCGTAGAGCACGATGGTGTTGTCGAGCACCGTGCCGTTGCGGTCTTGATAGCTGTTCATCCGGTTGAAGAAATGCGCCAGCTGTTGGCTCAAGAAGTGATCGTACCGCGCAAATAGTTGCTGCCCGTCCCTGTCGGTGGCGTGCGAGAGCTTATGATGCGTTTTGGTCAGCCCCAGCTTGAGCGGGAACGTATCGCTGATGCCCATGCCGTCTTCGCGATTCAGCATGAACGTGATCGAACGGGTGATATCCGCATCGAACGCCAGCGCGATCAGGTCGAACATAGTGCGGTAGTACTCGGCGGGCTCTCCCTCGGTGGTCGCGTCCAGATTCAAGTGCGAGTAGTCCTGCTCTTTGAGGGGGATGTCGATCCAACGCTCGGACGCGATCAAGCGCTCCTCGACTTCGTTGAGAGAGGTGAGGTACTGGTCCATTCGCTCACGATCGGACTTGCCGAGCTGTTCATCGAGCGAGCGGGCGCTTTCGGCAACGGCGTCCACCAACTTGATGCGCTTTTGCAGCTTGCCGCGTTGCTCTTCGAGCGAGGCGCTATCACCACGAAAGAGGCGATCGAATATGCGGCGCGGGTTGTTCTCCGCCGGAATGGGCTTGCCTTTGAGGCTGTAAGAGATGGTGCCCGTCCGAGATAGGAACCCGGTGCCGGCGTCGATCGACAGCACCAGCGACGGCTGCCGGCAGTACTGCTTGGTGTGCTGCGCAACGACCTGATCGAGCCCGACGGAGTTGTAGGTCCCAGGCTTGGGGTTGTGCAGAGGGGCGCCGGTGAGCCACATGTCCGAGCAGGTGTGCGGGTCAGCCTTGGGGCCGCTGGGGTGGTAGAGCCCGCCCATGAAGCTGAGTTGTTTGCGGAAGGGGCTCAGCGGCTCGGTGGACTTGCCGAAGACAAACTCGCCATTCTGCTCGGCCCGCGGGAACCAGCTCCACTCGTCGAGCCGGTTCTCGGTTCTCGGCAGGGACATGCCGTTGGCGGTGTAGAGCGCGCAGAACCGCCGGGGAGTTTGCTCGGTCACCGAGGCGCCCATGGCGTCGAGGGCGGGTAGCGCCAGTGCAGCTCCCCCAATACCCTGGAGGAAAGCGCGGCGGTCGATCTTTAGCGAAGTTCTCATCGGTGTTTCTGGGCGTCCAGGGTTATTGTACGCCAGGCCGCGAAGGATGGGTGCTAAATTGAAGGCAATGTCGTCTGAAGTCAAACCATCGTCGCCCCCTTCGGGCGGGCCGGAAACCCCGAAAAAGAAACCCGCGACCCTAGAGGATTTGTTGCGTTACACGGAGCACGACCCTGAGGGCGCAGAGGAATTAGTCCGCTTTGTTGACCGGCTCAGGCACGGTAAGGATACCTACGGCGATAGACTGTGACGCCCGTCGTGGTGGACACGGACGTGGCGTCGTTCGTGTTCAAGGACCACGCCCTGGCAGCGGCCTACAAAGACATTCTGGTCGATAAAGATCTGTCCATCTCGTTCATGACGCTCGCCGAACTGCGAGCGGGAGCGGCGAAGGCCAACTGGGGAGCCCGCTGAAGAGCGCTCCTAGATCGATATCTGTCCGCATTCGAAGTACTGCATACGTCGGACCGATTGTGCTCCGACTGGGCTGACTTGAGCGCCACGATGGAGACCGCGGGTCGGCGCGTTGAATCGGCCGATGCTTGGATCGCAGCGACTGCACGGTTACTTCGGCGACCGCTGGTTACCCACAACCGAAGACACTTCGAGGGCATCCTTGGTGGTGATCTCCGCTTGAGGTCCAGTTCCCGAGCGCAGCGTTCAGTGCGAGCAAAATCGACGAGCCGAGGGCGCCAATACTCAACACCAGGCAGGGTCGGGTTTTGGCTGCTAAGCCGAGATCGACAATCCATACGTCGCCACGGCGCGGCTCAGGCATCCCTGGCTTCTTCGCGGTCGAGCGGTGGAGTCGAGGACGGGCGCGGTGGCTTTAGGCGGAGGGAGTAGCTGTTGCTGGCCGCTTTCGCCTTGCGCCAGTGTCTCAGTCTCCGCCTTGGCTCCGTTTCCCGTCCCCGCTCATCGAACCGGACGTGCGGATTTCCCGCATCCGGCTCTCCGACCGGCTTCACCTCATCGCTGTCGCAGGCGGCGGCCCCAGTTGCGCCCCGCGCAGGCGCAGCACGCCCATCTCCTGCTTCGCTTTGAGGCAGAGCTTGCGCCCGAGCTTCCGGATCCTAACGGCGTTGCTAGGCTTATCGCCAATCGCCTCGTCCTCTCGCTCGTTGACAAGCATGCCGGAAGTCAGGGCCCCTCGCTCCACAGGCATTACCCTGCTTCTTCACTACTACGGCCCTGTCCGACTCCCCGCCGCGGCCGCCGCCCTGTAGGCGACGTTTGGAGTTGCGACCTCCACCGCACCGGGCCTCCCGCCTTTGACTACGAACCCCCTTCACCGTCATGCCGCGCCCACTACCCCGGCGGACCCAACCGGTGCATGCGTCGGTCGCTTCCCGGTTGCTGCGGCCTTCCCCGTTTCTCAGGCGGGTCGGCGTCCGCAACTTCACTTTCGAGGCCTGCTCAGGCATACTGCGCGTTACGGCCTAACGGCTTGCTCGCCCGGCTTACCCGGACTTTGTCGCGAGGCTTCAGCTCGACCCGTTACCGGACCACGCTGCTCGCCAGCTTCGATGTCGACCGACATCTTCATCGGCGGGGCCTTTCACCCCGCAGGGTGTTCGCGCCAGTACGGCGCACTGAGAAAAACTTGGTCGGCGGATTCGATCAGGGGCTCGTCGGCGACCGGGGCCGAATCAAACTCGACCGACCGCCTCAGAATCTCTTGAGCCGCCTCTCGCCTTTCCTCTACCGGAAGACGATCGAACGTGTTGAGTAACTCTGCAACGTTGGTGCTCATTGGTTCCGGCCAGGCTCATTATACGAATCGTCGTGGCGTAGCGAGGAGCGACTCGCTCGTTTGGGGTCCTGCCGTTCCACGAGGCAGGCCCGGCAGATGGGGCCCAAAGTTGCATACGTGTAGAATACGTACGTGTCACGAAAGCTCACGATCACCGTCTCGGAGGAAGTCTACAACGGTCTGCACGCGAGAATCGGCGCCGGTCGAATCAGCCGCTTTATCGATGCACTCGCCCGGCCTCACGTCGTCGACACCGAGTTGGACGCCGCCTATCGCGAGATGGCCGCGGACGCGGGTCGCGAAACGGAAGCGCTCGAATGGGCGGAAGCCATAGTCGGCGACATCGGCGATGAAACGAGGTGAAGTCTGGTGGGTCGATTTCGACCCTTCCGTGGGGGGCGAGATCCGCAAGACGCGTCCGGCGGTGATCGTCAGTCGGGACGAGTCGAATCGCCACCTCAACCGGCTCCAGGTCGTCCCTCTTACCGGATCCACAGAGAGGCTTTATCCCTCAGAGGCCTACGTTGAAGTCGGAGGGCAAACGTCAAAGGCCATGGCCGATCAACTGAGCACCGTTTCCAAAAGCCGTCTGCGCAGCCGTATCAGCGTCGCCGCACCAACGGACATAGAGTCGATCGAACGCGCGATCCGCGTCCAACTGGACTTGCGGTAACCGGACGATCCGAGAGCGTCTTGAAGCTCTACGCCTGAAAGGGGCTCCGTCCCCTTTTCTCCCTTTTTCCACCCCTTTTCTCCCCTCCTCCGTGGGGGGCAAGATCCGCAAGACACGTCCGGCGGTGATCGTCAGTCGGAACGAGTCGAATCGCCACCTCAACCGTCTCCAGGTCGTCCCCCTTACCGGTTCCACACAGAGGTTTGGAGTGAACCCTAAAAATGAGACATTGAAATTCGGGACGAATTTCAGCGAATGGAAAGGAGTCCAGGATGGAAAGTCTCAAGCCGCGCAAGCCGCGGGAGTTCACGGTGGAGTTCAAGGAAGCCGCCGCCAGGCGGCTCCTAGCCGGCCAGAGCGGCACAGCGCTAAGCCGCGAGTTGGACGTCAAGCGCAGCCTGCTGTACCGCTGGCGGGACGCCTATCGCCAGGAAGGCGTCAACGGCTTGAGCCGGCGGCGAGGCCGGCCGAAACCCGGCCGCTCGGCGCCGCCCAAGATCCCTCGCGATCCGCGCGACGAACGCATCGCAGAGCTCGAACGACTGCTCGGCAAACAAGCCGCAGAGCTCGATTTTTTCGGACAAGCCTTTCGCGCCTTGAACCTCGCAGCCCCGACCAACGACGCCGGTGGCGCGAGCGGATCTACTCCATCGTCGAGCAGATCAGCGCCAAAGGCTCGCTCAGCGTCGAACACGCCTGCGAGCTCGGACGCGTGAATCGCGCCGGGTTCTATCGCCGGCTCGCCGTGTCGTCGCCCGCCGAGTGCGACATGGAATTGCGTGACCGCATGCAGCGGATTTCGCTCGAGAATCGTCGTTACGGCTACCGCCGCGTGACGGCCGAGCTGCGCCGCCAAGGCTTCCTCGTCAATCACAAAAAGGTCCTGCGGATGATGCGTAAGGACAACTTGCTGGCGGTACTCAAGCGGCGCTTCGTGCTAACAACGGATTCGAACCACTTCTTACCTGTTTATCCGAATCTAGCGGCGCACCTGAATGTGGACGGCGTCGATCAGTTGTGGCAATCCGATATCACCTACATTCGCTTGCGCGAGGCGTTCGTCTACCTCGCCGTGGTGTTGGACGCCTACTCGCGACGCGTGGTCGGCTGGCGGCTGGGGACGACGCTCAAAGCTGAGCTGGCTGTAGGGGCGTTGCGCGATGCGCTCGAGCTCAGACGCCCTGCCGCGGGGTGGATGCATCATTCCGACCAAGGCGTACAGTACGCTTCGAGCGCCTATGTCGAGCTGCTGGAGCAGCACGGCGCGATCATCTCGATGAGCCGCCGCGGCAACCCCTACGACAACGCGCGGGCGGAGAGTTTCATGAAGACGTTGAAGGCGGAGGAGGTTTGGTTGCAGCGTTATCGCACGCTTGACGAGGCGCGCGCATCGATCGGCGAGTTCATTGATGAGATCTACAACCAACGCCGGCTGCATTCGGCGTTGGGATATCGTCCGCCGGCGGAGTTTGAAGCGCTGGCGCGGCCGGCGGCAACAGCAGCGAGGAATCCGAAGTATGAGTTTTGAGAGGCATAGGCAAATCTATCAATCCGATGGGCCCTGGGCGGGCAGGGAGACATCGCCGGCGTTGGAGAAGCCGGGAGCGACCTTGGCGGCCGCCCCCGGCGCTCATCGTCTTGATGAGTTTGCGGCCGGGTATTCCTTGGCGGGTTGCTCTCCAGCAGAGCCCGCTTCCGCTTCCCCGGCTAGGACCAGCGTGCGACGATACAGCGAAGAAGGCAAGCGTTTTGCGGTGAATCGTAACCTGTCCCGATTTCGACTGTCTCACGCTTGGGGTTCACTCCAAACCATTAATGCGGTCGAACGCTTGGTGAATGATGATCTCGCGAATTGTCTGCGGTTCAGGCCAGACACGAGCAATCCACGGAAGCCCAAACACTCGTCGTGCGGAGTTCCACCGAGTCTCGCTCCGTCCATCGAAGGCCGCTTTGGCCATGTAGCGTTTGGAATAGTCAGACGATGACAGGTGAGCGGGCAGGTCCACGCTCGCCGTTGCTGGCGTTGAATCATCCTCCTTCAACGCTGGATACGCTGCTTGTTTCCAA
This sequence comes from Bryobacterales bacterium, assembly GCA_965247515.1. Lineage (GTDB taxonomy): Bacteria > Acidobacteriota > Terriglobia > Bryobacterales > UBA6623. The sequence continues at coordinate 7,957,952 of OZ252029.1, forward strand.
TCGAGCCCCATCTTGGCCAAGTGGTCCCGCACTTTATCGATGTGCCAAACATAGGCTGGACCTTCTTGGGTCCCCACAACGAGTTGACGCCCGTCCGGGCTCAGTGCAAACGCAGCGTGCCCTGAACGATTCAGGTGCGAGGAACGTTGCGAGCTGTTTCCCGTCCGGCACCGACATCAAACGCGCGCCATCAGTCATCGTGATCGCCGCCAATCGTCCGTCGCGCGAAAATGCGCCACTCCGATAGGCAAACGGCGGGAGGCTCTCGTGATGGACTCGCTCCCAATCTGCTGTACGCCAAATCGCGTACTCGAGGTTTCCGCTGACCAGCAGGTACCGGCCATCAGCACTAAACACGACTCGGGCTGAGCCTGGCGGTGGAAGTTTCCGCACCTCTTTGCCAGTGTGTGCATTCCAGATCGTCACCCCGTTGCCCCGCCAATTTCCAGCGACAACCCAGCGACCATCAGGACTGATCGCATGGTAGCGAACGTCCTCGGCTTTCAATGTGTGGAGTTTACGTTGGGTCGATAGGTCCAATAGGTGAGCCGTGCGCCAATCAACGTTGACCACGCCAAGCCGTTGGTCCGGGGCCACGGACATATATGCATTGTGGTACAGCGTCTGGAAGTGCAGTTTCCTCGGACCGAGGCGAACGGAGTTCTTCTCGCCACGGCGAATCGGCCATTCTTCCATCCCGCGGTAGCGTCCCCCAAGGAACAACGACGAACCATCACCGTTGAAAAACACGCACGATGCAATCGCGGGTATGTTCGCGATTTCTTGAAGTGAATGGGCATCCCAAATCCCGACTCCATCCTTTTGGCCAGCGACCGCAAGCAACTTCCCGTCAGGACTGAAACACCGGGCGTGAACTGTGGCGCACCGCGCGAGAGGAGATCCCGACTTGGGGCACGCCCACCGTCGTCTTCGGCGAAGACGGCGCCGAAGTGGTGACCAACGGCGCGAAAGCGATTCGCGGCTACGATGCCGCCACGGGCAAAGAGCTCTGGACGCTTGGACCCAATTCCGAGGTGACCTGCACGACGCCAGTCGCCGCGCACGGCCTAGTGTTCGTTACAGCTGGTTATCCTCCCGTGCGACCCATCTACGCCGTTAAGCAGGGAGCGCGCGGCGACCTAACGCTCCCGGAAGGCGAAGAGTCAAGCGACGCCATTGCCTGGAGCAACAAGCGCGGAGTGTACTTGCCTTCGCCGATCGTTGTCGGCGAGCACCTCTACGCGCTTGCCAACAACGGAATCCTGTCCTGCTACAAAGCCCGCACCGGCGAACGCATCTATCGCGAACGCGTCGGCGTCGGCTCCTTCTCCGCCGCGCCGGTGGCGGCGGCGGGCAAACTGTACCTGAGCAGCGAAGACGGCGACATCTACGTCGTCGAGGCCGGGCCCGTCTACGAGCTGCTAGCCAAGAACCCTATGAGCGAAATCCTCATGGCCACCCCGGCGTTCTCCGGCGACCTTTTGATTGTCCGCGGTCACAAGAACCTTTTCGCCATCCGCTGAGCGAGACGCCGAGCCCCGTCGTTTACGACGCGGGTAAATTCTGACGCGGACCCACAGGCCGCAAACGATGCATGTCAGCGCGTTGACCACGACCCCTTGACCCCTTCTTCCGCGCCTCGACAGTTGAGTTAAACTCTTACCAGTGATGCGTTTCGGCTCGAAGCTACGACTGGGCATGGCTCCGATGTTGCTGTGTGGCGCCCTCCTCGCCCAACCGACCGACGCCGACTGGCCCAGCTACGGCGGGACGCATTCGGCCTGGCGCTACAGCTCTCTCGACCAAGTCAGCGTTGCCAACGTCAGCAAGCTCGTCCCCGTCTGGGCCTTCCAATCCGGCGACTACGCCAACGCCCTGCAGAGCACGCCGATCGTCATCGACGGCGTGATGTACCTCTCAACCGCGAGCAATTGGGTTTACGCGCTCGATGCCGCCACCGGCGCCGTCAAGTGGAAGTACGAATACGGCGACCCGACCGGCCGCGTGCCCTACTCTAGGCAAAACCGCGGCGTCGCCGTCGGCCACGGCCTGGTCTTCATGGGAACGCACGACGGCCGCCTGGTCGCCATCGACCAGAACACCGGCAAGGAGGTCTGGCGAGTCGCCGTCAACGAGGTCAAGCAGTGCGGCTGCAATATCAGTGCCGCGCCGCTCGTCGTCAAAGACCTGGTCGTCGTCGGCGGCACCGGCGGCGACACGGCCTACCGCGGCAATCTCACCGCCTTCGACGCCAAGACCGGCCGCTTCGCCTGGCGCTTCTACGTCATCCCCGGTCCCGGCGAGCCCGGCAACGAAACTTGGGCCGGCGACAGCTGGAAGTTCGGCGGCGGCGCCCCCTGGTTGACCGGCTCCTACGACCCCGATCTCGACCTGATCTACTGGGGGACAGGCAACGCCGCCGGCGATTTTTACGGCGACGCGCGCCTCGGCGACAACCTCTATACCGCCAGTATCCTCGCCCTCGAGGCCGACACCGGACAGCTCCGTTGGCACTACCAAGAAGTTCCCCACGACGTCTGGGACTACGACTCGGCGTACGAGGCCATCCTGATCGACCGGCCCGTGCGCGGGCGCACGCGCAAGCTGATCGTTCACTTCAACAAGTCCGGTTACGCCTTCGTTCTCGACCGCGTCACCGGCGAGCTGATCAAGCCCTGGCCCTACGCCGAAGACGTCACCTGGGTGGAGGGCATCACCGAGGACGGCAAGCTGATCGGCCGCAACGAGCCGCGGCCCGGCAAGCCCGCCGACGTCTGCCCCAGCGCCCTCGGAGGCAAGGGCTGGAACCAGGCCGCGTTCTCGCCCCGTACGGGCTGGCTGTATACGACGAATCTGCGCATCTGCAACGAGCTGTTCGTGCGCAAGCAGGCGCCGCGCGAGGGCGTCCACTACATTGGCGGCTTCGTGCGTTTGAGACTGAAAGAGGGCGCCGCGTATCACTCCTCGATCACCGCCTTCGATCCGGTGACCGGCGAGAGGCGCTGGCATCATCCCTATAAGTACCTACTGATGGCCTCGGTGCTGGCCACGGCGGGCGACCTGGTCTTCTCCGGCGACTCTGAGGGGAACTTCTTCGCGCTCGACGCCCGTGACGGCGAAAAGCTGTGGAGCTTTCAGACCGGCTCGGGCAACCGCGGATCGGCCGTGAGCTACGAGGTCGATGGACGCCAATACATCGCAACGCCCAGCGGTTGGGGCGGGATCGGCGGTGTGCTGCTCGGCCTGTTTCCTGACATGCAAACCGTCGGCGGACGCCGCGGCGGTTCCACGCTATTCGCCTTCTCCCTACCGGAGGACTCGGAGTGAAAACCGTGGCGGCCTTGCTCGCTCTGGCGGTCTGCGGGGCGGTGTTCCCACAAGGTGCCGGCGAGCGGAACGTCGGCCGCCAAGTCTACGCCCGCTCCTGCGCCAACCAGAACTGCCACGGCGCCGAAGGCGCCTCCGCCGGCGCCCCGGCCCTAGCTGGCCGCGGCCTGACCCGCGACCACGTCATGAAGGTCACGCGCGACGGCATCCGCGATACCGCCATGCCGGGCTGGGGCGAACAGCTTCCGCTCGAGGAGCTGGAAGCGGTCGTCACCTTCGTGATGTCTCTTCAAAAAGGAGCCGCACCGGAAAGCCAGAGCAACACGCCGCCAAAGCCGCGTTCGAAACATCCCGGACGTGGCCTGTTTTTCGACGCCGGCCGAGTCGGCGCCTGCGGAGCCTGCCATCTAGTCGACGGCTGGGGAGTGCCCGTCGCGCCGCCAATCGCGGGCACCCTGCCGGACTCGCTGGAACAGATCACAAGCGACGCGATTCAAACAGTTCATCCCCCGGGCGAGCAACCATTCCCCGGACTCCCTGTTCCAACCAAAGACGGCCCCGTACGTGTCTACGACCTCAGTGCCAAACTCCCCATCCTGCGCACCTTCCCCGCGGGCCAAGTCGAGCTAACCCCCGGCGGCTCGTGGACCCACCGCAAGGCCATCTCCATCTACAACGACCAGGAACTCGCCCTCATCCTCAATTTCCTGAAAGAAGTGCTATCGCGTTGACAGCGTTGTCCGCTTCAAAGCCGCGAGGACGTCAATTCGAAGTCCGCACCCGACCAGGCCGCCTCGAACCGCTTGCGCACGGCGGCGGCCTCGGAGGTTTTGCCCTGTTGCTGAAGGCTCCTCCACAGGCCGTAGAGACTCCAGCCATTCTCACGATGGATCTGAAGGTCGTCGAGATACACCTGTTCGGCTTCGGCGGGCTTCCCTTGCTCGAGCAAGACGGCGCCGAGCGAGTGGCGCGCCGGCTGCGGCCAATCGCGGGGTTCGCTGTAGATCAAGCCGTCCTCCAACGCCGCCACTCGGCGCAGCAGTTCGGCCGCGGCGGCTGAATCCCCCCTCATCGCCGCGATTTCCCCGGCCAAGATGCTGACCGCGACGTTCGCCATGTCAAGCAGCGTGTTGTTGCCGAACACCGACAGCTCGGCCAGCCGCGGGTCGTCCTGAAACGGATACAATTCCGTCAACTCGGCCTCGGCTTTTTCCACATCACCGCGGGAGCGATACGCCATGCCGCGTGCGAAGCGCCAGACGGCGACTTGGAAGGGCCGATCGGCGCGAGGCTTCGGTTCGGCAAGGATCTGTTCCTATTTACCGAAGCGCGTATAGGCGAACAAGGGAACCGCGCCCAGCAGATGCGGAAAGGCGAAGGTCGGGTCTTCGAAGTGGTCCTCGTTGTGCCGGTTGTCGGGGACCGGGTCGTTGATGTTCGGCCCCAAAGCCAAAGCCTCCCAAGCGCACATGGCGCACTTCGGATCGAGCCGTTGCGCTTCGCGGAAGGACCGCTCCGCCTCGTAGTGATTGAAAGCGTAGAGGAAAGTCAGACCCTGATCGAAGAATCGCTGAGCCTCGCTCGTCGTGGTCGTTACCGGAACGTGCAGCCCGCCAAGATTCTGCAATCGGGGCGCGACAGGTTGACTCCTCTCAACTGCCTTCGAGCAGCTGAGCAGAGTCAGCAGGGACAGGACGAAAGCGACACGGCGCATGTTCTGACCCCCGACGGCTCGGACCGGCCTCATTCGAGTAAAGCGCAAATCGTCAGCCAAAGCCGACATCCGGGCTGCAAACATTTCCGGGTCAAGGCAACTGACGCGGCGGCTGGCATGATTCACCTCGTCGAAAACTGGCATGAAGAATTCCGCGACCGCAAGTAGCTAGCGGGTAGATGAGAAAAGAGTTACGGTCGATTCGACCGGTTACTGTTGGGATATCGCGTTGTCACGAACGATCGCCGCCCTCGCACCGACTGGACATCTTGGACACGAGAGCTTTGACCCTCGATCTCACTCTCGAAAACATCATACCTACGCGAACGGGGACCCCTCACCTCGAGCCAAGGGGGCATGGGGTCGACTGAAGCGCGACCACGCCAGACTAGTCGCGGCTTGAGCCAGGTGCGCCGTCCCCAGCGCTGACGTCGATCACATCATCGCCATCATCCTCGCCCTCATAAACAGGGCCCGAGTGGGGCGTGATGACGACATTGGCAAGATTGATAAACGGTGACTGCTGTTGCGGCTCTTCCAACGCAACTTCTTGCTCGGCGCGCCACAACAGCTCAAGCGGTCCTCTCGTCTGCGCCACGGCAGCGAGAGCGGTGCGCAGGTCGCCCTGTTGACGAGCTTCTTGCATGATGTCGAGGGCTTTGTCGCGGAGAGCTTCTACTTGTTCGAGAACAGACAGGTCATGCTCGCTTTCGCTTAGCTCCAGGGCGCGAGTCAGAGATTGAGGGATGTGGTCTCGTCGGTGTCGCCACAACGCCGTCGGGGACGTCGCGGTATGTTTCGCAATGCCACGAAGCGGTTCGCCGTTGAGCAGTTTCGCGTCGATTGACTCACGCTGCAGATGACGGCAGATGGTACAGGTCCGAGGCATTACTATCACATTGTAGGGCAGTAGGTTACGAATCCTGAGCTATTTGGATCATCACGAGCGGTAACGCTTTCCCTGCCTCCGTCCCCGCTTCTGCCCGGCGCGGATGGCTCGTCGGGAAAAGAGCTTTTTCAACTCGCGATCAATGCGTATCGTCCGCCTCAAAGCGCACGACGAACTCCGCAAGCGTCAGACCGACGGCGGCGCACACGGCTTCGAGTTCCAGAAGGTCCAGCCGCCGTTCTCCGGACTCGTACTTCGATACCAGTGACTGCGGTCGACCCAGCTTCTCCGCCAGATCGGTTTGGCGGAGCCCCGCATCAACGCGGACTTGCCGTAGGAGGGCTAGCAGCCGCTCGCGCCGTTCACGCGTCTTGAGACTTCTGGAGCGTCGGGACACTCAGCGGCCAGGCTACGGATTGGTTGCCTCATATCCCAAAATCCGATATGCTAAGCGCCGCAAAACGATGCTCGAATGACAATCCCTTCGGGGCTGTTCGACGGCACGTTCATTATCGAACCGATTTTTAACCCGCGCGCATCTCGGAGGTGATCAGAACGGCTCATGAAGACGACCGGTTTCTCGCGGATTTTTCTGTTGGGCTTCGTTGTTTTCCTAGCGGCAGCCGACCAAGCCGCGCTATCTCAAGTGCGCGATGCGCGGCGCAAGGTTCGCGCTGCCCCTGATACTCCAGGCCTCGATCGCGCTCAACTCACCGAAGAGGCCGCGCGGAACGCCGGGCTAACGTTGATTCCCAAAGTCTCGCAGGAGCTGCGCTCTTTGGCCGAGGTTGAAGGGACTCTTCATGTGTTTGTATATCTGCGCGACCAACCTCTTCGCGGCGTCTACAACCGTGTTGCGTCCGGGTTCGATGTGAGATTGGCAGAAGCTGAAGACCGCCTCCAATCGCTGCGTGACGGCGGCAAGGCGACTCGTCCTCAGCTCAGCGCGGCTCGAACGGACGTCGACGCCGCGCTGATCGAGATGCGGCAGGAGGTCGCGGCGCAAGTGGGGTTGCTGATCGAGCCTCAGCAAGATGAGATCGAGAGCTTGTTGGCAGTCCTCGGGGCGCAACGCATCCGAAGATTCAGCCTGCTGAACATGCTCAGCGCCCAAATTCCGTCCGAGTCTCTGCCCGCGCTCGAAGCGGACGACCGCATCGGGGAGATCGCTCTGGTCGGGGAGCAGACCGCAGAACTTGAGGTGAGCGTTCCTTCTCTTGGTGCGCCTGCCTTCTGGGACGCCGGCATCTTCGGCGAGGGCGAGACCGTGGCGGTACTTGACTCCAGCGTCAATGGTCTCCATCCGGCTTTTGCCGGTCGCGTCCGCAGCAGGGTGTTCCTCGACTCAGCGTCTGGTTGCCCGCCTCTCGATATCCAGTCTCCACAAGACTTGGGCGGGCATGGTACCCACGTGGCCGGCATTATTGCCAGTCAGGGCACTCTGCAATCGCCGAATCGATTGGGTGTTGCCTGGGGTATTTCGACACTCTGGAATTTCAAGATTTCCTGCTTCAACGGAAGTTCGTTCCCCGATGTTCTGCTACTTGCCGTAGAGGAAGCCCTGAGGTTCACGCCAGTGACGATCATCAACAGTAGCAATGGCGGACCCGCTAATCAAGAGGACAACCTACAGTCACGGATGATTGACATGTTCGTTGACATGTATGACCTGACATTTGTGAAATCGGCCGGTAACAGGGGGCCCGCGCCCAGAACGGTCACCTCACCAGGGCAGGCGTTCAATGTGATAACCGTCGCGAATATTGACACGAAGGGGACACCAACTCGAGCAGACGACTCTATTGCCCAGAACAGCAGTCGTGGTCCGACGATTGGGGGAAGATTCAAACCCGATCTGGCCGCTCCAGGCCAACCGATATATTCAACAGACCTCGCCTCGGGATTCAGATTGGACAGCGGAACAAGCTTTGCCGCCCCACACATCGCCGGCGCGGCTGCCCTTCTTAGGCAGGCTGGAGTCTTCGATCGTTTAGCGATCAAGGCACTCTTGATCAACACGACGGACTTGGCCGGCTGGGACCCTGATTACGGCTGGGGATACGCCGATTTGCGTCTTGCCTTTGAGCAGAAGGACCGAGTCATTGCGAAAATTGCGGAAGAGGAGCAGCTTACACCTGAGCCAGGCGCGTTTCAACTTGTTAGGGGAACGCTCCCTGGCGGCCAAGTTCTGTCCGCCACAGCTACATGGAACCGATTCGTGCGTAGTGGAGCCTCGTTCTTGCGAAACGTAGATCTCGTTCTATATCAAGGCCCGGAACTGTCTGAGTTCTCGAACAGTGAACGTAACAACGTCGAACAGATCATCTTCGAGAATCTCAGTGAGCAAGGCGTCGAGGTAGTTCTGAAGGTGAAAGCGCAGAACGACGGCTTCGGAATCAGCGAGCCGTATGCGCTCGCTCTCTCGCATCCAGGTTTTGCGGTCGCGGACGGGCCGGAGCTTCAGCAACAATGCAGCGGCCCTGAGTCGGTCGAGCCGGGAGAAGATTTCACCATCGATTGCACTATTTCAAACCGCGGCGATCTTCCAGCCTTCGACATCTTTGAGGACAGCGAGTTCCAAGCTCTGCCCACTCTTCGCGGTGAGATTCGAGTGGAAGGAGAGCGGAAGTATCAGGGCCGTCTCGACCTACAGCCAGGAGAGATCATCGATGGCACGATTACGTTGACCGCCCCCAACGTCGCCGGCCGCCACGTGCTGAGCGTGACAGCTTCGACCGAGTCATACGGCGAGACTTTCGAGTCGAACGAAGCAACGCTAACGATCAACGTCGGCGCGCCCGTCGTAGTCCCCAGTCCGTTCCTCAATCCCGGCTCGCCGCAACCGATCAGCGGATTGGGGCTGGTCGAGGGCCCCACTTTGTTTAGCGGCCCTTCGGGTTTTCGGCTAGCTAGAAGTGCCAAACGGCCTGGAGCGCGTTGAGATCGAGCTAGCTACCGCGACGCCCAACGTCGACGTTGATCTCTTCGCGCGGTTCGGGGCTGACGTCACGCTTTCCCCGGATGGCTTTGTCGTGGTGGATCATAGAGCCGAAGGCCCCACAGGGTTCGAGACGATCCTAATCACGCCGTCGTCGTCCGCGCCACTGAGAGCGGGAACCTACTACATCGCGTTCGGGCTCCGAACAGCTGGCGTACAGGCACAGGCTACGGTGACGGCCCGGTTCATTAGTCCGCCGCCCCCTCCGCCTCCGACGGGTGGGCTGCTTTCATCGGCCTCGCCGATGGACTTTGTGCTCCCCCCTTTAGACGTTCCTACGTTATTCAACGGGAGCAGCGCCTACCGCATCGACGTTCCGGCGAATGCAACGAGTCTGGAAGTCGAAGTGTTCGAAACGGCGCCGTCTTCCGCCGAGATTGAACTGTTTCTCCGTCTCGACTCAGAACCGTTCTTGGCTGATGGTGACGTGGTTGCGGACGCGGCGTCGGTGCAACCGGGAGGCAATGACCGGATTCGCCTCGATGCGAATTCTCAGCCGCCCCTGAGAACAGGCACTTACTTCGCCGCACTCGGGCTTCTCACCCTAGATACGCTAGTCCGAGGCAAGATCATCGCGCGTATCGAAACGATCGAGGCTCCGGCGCCCTTGGTTAGCCAGGGCGGCATCGTGCTCGGCACTGGAACGCCGGTCGTCCCTATCATCTCCGCCAACTCGATCGTGACGCTGTTCGGCACAGAGTTCGCTGTGGCCGGGACATTGGCTCTCGAACCTCAGCTCGACGTTCAAGGCAAAGTGGCGACCAATCTGGCGAACACTTGCGTCGAGATCAACAGTGAGCGCTCGCCGATGTTTGTCGTCTTGCCCACACAGATCAACTTGCAGGCTTCGGACAAGCTCGCCGCGGGCAACGGGTCCGTCGTTGTCATCCGAGGCTGCGGAACCGCCCAGGAGCAGAGGAGCGATCCGGTAGGCGTTCTGATCAACCCGGCGGCCCCGGGCTTCTTCAACTTCGTGAACAACCTCGACGGCGGTAACCCGATCGCGGCGTTACACGGCGGCGGCCCTGAGTTGGCGGGTCCAGTGGGACTGTTTGCCGGCGTGTCGACGACGCCTGCGAAGCCGGGCGAGTTCGTGAGTCTTTTCGCGACGGGACTGGGGCCTACCAGTCCAGCCTTCGAAGCGGGAGCGATTCCCGGCGAAGTAGCGCCAGTGACAGGCGCGGTCGCGGTGACCATCGGAGGAATCCCGCTCGCTCCAGCCGACATCTTCTACGTCGGCGTGGCGCCGTGCTGCGCGGGTCTCTATCAGCTCGTCGTGAAGATTCCAGACACCGCGCCGGATGGAAATCTCCGCGTCGTTGTGACGATCAACGGCATCCCTTCGCCCTTCGGCCCGTTCATCGCGGTCGCGAGGGGGTGAGAGCGAAAGACGAAACCGCTTAACTGCTGCTTCGCTGTCTCAGCACCGTCGGAGCCGAAGCCGACGCGAGCATGTTGCGAGAATCGGTCTGTGCGATCTTCAGGTAGCGGGGCCGCGTAGGATGTGGCCTGCCGGTTGGTGAATCCTGAGCGAAGGCGCAAGGAGAGGTTTAGCCCCCCTCTCCCATGCGCGTTCGCTCTGCCGGCCGGAGCCATCCCTCGCTTCGCGCCCGCACCTTGAAATCTCGGCGGTACGGAACCTGTTCCTCTTGTCTCCAGCCTGGATTAGGGACTTGCCTCTCGCTGCGTGCCCACAGGCAATCGCGAGGACAAGCCCCCGGCCCTTACGACCCCGGAGAAGGCTTACGCCTCGAGCTTTCCCGGTACTGCTTACTTCTGCCCGGTTCGAACGGCATCCCAGCGAAGGGACCCGGCCTTTCTCGAAACGCCCGACTTGCGTCGACGGCTGCCCGTTTAGAGCCGCACGTCCTCACGGACGTGATCGGATTCACAACATCTGTCGCGAACCGTGGCGAACTCTCTAAGCGAAGAGAGGGCTCGCCACGAGTCGCGGTGGCCAGTGGGCCAAAACGATGAGCGTCGAGAGCTGGCGCAACGATGCTTTGAACTCTATGGTCCGGTGACCCATCAGCCCGGTCGTGCGGCAGAACTCTCCAGTAAAACCAACTAGCGACCGCTTGCTCGGTCTGCTGCGCTCGCCCAGCGGTGTCGGGCAGCGGGATAAATGCTTGAAATAACGGCCTGCCCGAAGTGCCAGCTACGGTGCTGCGTCGTAGCGGGTCAGCTGTGACAAGGCCGTGACAATTCGACCGTGATGAAGGCCTATTCAGGGGTGATCGAGCGTGAGGATAGGGCAGCCGCTGGGCCCTATTCTCGAGCCCTACTCCGTATCGCTCCATGGAGTATGCGGAGGGACTTACGGCTCCATCATCTAGGTCGCAAGCATCGCAGGCCAGGCCGCGAAAGATGCGGCCCTCCCAGTCGTCAAATCCGCCCAGGCTCATTGGATCATCTCCGTCCTCTTCCCCGGATAGAACGCCAAAGTCGAATTCATCTAATTCCTGGTGGCCCATAAGTGGCCCGAATTCGTCGTTTTTTGGCCTGATGGCAGTTCTTTCCCCGCCCGCGCCCCGAGGCAGCGCCTCAGCCCAAAGGAACACTCGCCAAAAACGAGACCGCGTAAAGACATTAGATTGAGGTACTTACGAAACATCCCAGCACCCGAGCACGGATGTAGCGTAGAATCAAGACCAACGGACCCGTAGCTCAGCTGGATAGAGCAGCCGCCTCCTAAGCGGCAGGCCGTGTGTTCGAATCACACCGGGTCCGCCACACCAGCACTTAGACGAGTGGGTCGGGGTTGTTCCGTAACTACCTGGATCTGCTTCTTGCGTTCTTGATGTACAATTCCACCTTCAGGGTCTTGATGGCCAATCACGCCTTGCTTCGTCAGAAAGGGCCAGGGCTTGCCTGCGATCTTCCTTCCTGCAAACGAAACGGCGAGCGTCACTATGGCGAGAACATGTCTAGGTAACCGGCCGGACTCAGAGTGTTTCCGCTTAGGCAGCGCGCGCGCGCGCTGCCTACGATTAGGAAGCCAGGCGGTAGGAGTTATGGTTGCGTTCTGGGTGGCAATCGGCTGGCTAGGCGGTGAGCCCCAAGACGGCGAGGAACTATTTGTCGCCGCCGAGACCTCGCTGGGCGTCCTCTTCGAACACGTAAATGGCGGAAGCGGCCACTGGCTGCTGCCGGAGATCACCGGAAGCGGTGCGGCTGTGTTTGACTTCGACAACGATCACGATCTCGATCTCTACTTCGTACAAAGCGGATCGCTTGAAGCCGACTCGCGTTACAGCGACCGTCTATATCGTAACGACCGAGGCAGATTTGTCGACGTCACCGAAGCCAGTGGGATCGATGCGAGCGGATACGGGATGGGCGTAGCGATCGGCGATTATGATGGCGACGGGTGGCGTGATCTATACGTCACCAATCTTGGCCCGAATCAGCTCTGGCGGAACAGTGGAGACGGAACTTTCAGGGAGCTGGCGGAAGTCGCGGGGGTCGATGATCCCGGCTGGAGCACCAGCTCAACGTTCGTCGATTTCGACCGCGATGGCCGACTGGACTTGTTCGTCGCCCGCTACACGGACTACGCCGCGAGGGGCGAGGTCAAGTGCTACAACCCCACAGGCGCACGAGAATATTGCGGCCCGGACGCTTACGAGCCGTTACCCGATCGCCTCTTTCGCAACGTAGGTGAAGGTAAGTTCAGCGACATTACCCGCGAAGCCGGACTGGCCGACGCTCGCGGCGCCGGGCTAGGAGTAGTGGGGGCCGACTTGAATCTGGACGGGCTGACGGACTTTTACGTCGCGAACGATGGCGACGGAGACCCGGACATCTTCCTCACGCACCTCCGCGGAGAGACGAATACGCTTTACATAAACGGTGGCGACGGCTTCTTCGAAGACCGAACCATCGAGTATGGATTTGGAGCCGCAAGCCTGCCCTATACAGGTTTTGGGACACGATTTGTCGACTACGACAATGACGGGTGGCTCGATATCATCACGCTAAACGGCGCCGTCAGAAGTTTGCAATCCCAGCTTCGCAATGGCGACGGCTACCCGCTCAAACAGCGAAACCAGGTCTATCGGAATCTTGGCGGCAAGAAGTTTGAGGACATCACGGCGGCCGCGGGGCTAGCCTTCAAAGGGGCGCAAGTGAGCCGCGGGCTCGCCGTCGGCGATCTCGATAATGACGGCGACGCCGATCTCGTGGTTGTCAACAGCAACGGATCAGCGCGTGTGCTCCGGAACCGGGCCGGCGGCCGGGCGCATTGGCTGGGGATTGACCTCCAGCAGCCTGCTACCGTCGAGGCGGTACTGCCTTCCGGACGGAAGCTGGTTAGGCGATCGCATGTGGACGGAAGCTACTTATCATCGTCGGACCCGCGTATCTTACTCGGGCTCGGGGCGGAGGAGAGCGTCACGGTGTTGCGGGTAGAATGGTCGGCGGGAACGATTGACGAATGGAGCGACTTGTCGGCTGGGGTCTATTGGCGTGTCGAACCAGGCAAACCGCCCGAGCGAGCTCGGCGCGAGCAGTAAAAGCTTTAGGCGCGTTGCTGACCGGCGCTGCCTTGACGCTTTCGGCTCAGCTCGCGTTGCCCGCTCTGAATCCGCCTGAAGACCGCGAGGACCTAGAAACGATTGAGCTGCCCAACCTTGACGGAGTAGAAACTGTGGTCGCGGGTCAGATTGAGTCCGCGATCCAGTCCGTCAGAAGGGTGATCGCATCGCCCGGCCGGAGCGATGACACTCTAGCGAGCGCGTACGGTCAGCTCGGTCGCTTGTTGCACGCTTACGACTTGCTCGACGCGGCCGAGACCGCCTATGGAAACGCGTCGCTACTGGCGCCGCGAATCCTAGAGTGGAAGCACCTCCAGGCGCATTCCCAGCGCCAAGCGGGACGCCTTGCCGCCGCGGCAGCCTCGTTCGGCGCTGCGAGCCGCATCAATCCAAGGTACCCGGCGGCAAAGCTCTGGCTTGCCGAAATCGAACTCCTACTGGGCGCCTCCGATCGAGCAGTGCGAGTGCTGGACGAGGCGATGGAACTGACTCTCGAATCAGCCTTCAGCAGCGACCTCCGACGGATCTTCCCCCCAGCGGAAGGCTCGTTTGACGGGCTAACTGCTTGGCTTGCTTGGCTTTAACACGTCCGGGGGCGCTTTTAGTGTACCCATGTATTATGCTATTGTATCGTTTATTCATTGTGTTGTTTGTGATATAATATACCCATGTATGTTGAGTCCGTCCCCAATCGCAACTCGCCGCCCGCCGTCTTGCTGCGCGAATCCTTCCGCCAAAACGGCAGAGTCAAAAAACGCACCCTCGCCAACCTCTCCTGCTGGCGCCCCGTCCGCGTCGAGGCCCTCCGGCGCGCCCTCCGCGGCGAGTTCGATCAGCTTCCCGCCACTCCCGTCTGCGGCCCCGTCTTTGGCCTGCTCTTCGCGCTCAAGCAACTCGCCGATGAGCTGGGCCTGACCGCCGCGCTGGGTCGAACGCGGGCCGCCAAACTCGCCTTGTTCCTGGTGCTGGCGCGCCTGGCCCACCAAGGATCGCGGCTCTCGGCCGTGCGCTGGGCCGCCGATCAGGCCGTCGCAGAAGTGCTGGGTCTGGGCGCCTTCGACGAAGACGACCTCTACGCCGCCCTCGATGATCTGAGCGCCCGCCAAGTGAAGATCGAGCAAGCGCTATACCGCCACTACCTCGAGCGCCGCGGAGCCCCGCCCAGCTTGCTGCTCTACGACGTCACCAGCTCGTACTTCGAAGGCCTGCACAACGCGTTGGGCGAGTACGGCTACAATCGCGACGGCAAGCGCGGCAAGAAGCAAATTGTGATCGGACTGCTGGCCGATGACCAGGGCGAGCCGCTGGCGGTGCGGGTGTTTGCCGGCAACCGCAACGATCCGACGACCGTGCCGGATCAGATCCGCATCGTCAAAGAGCAGTTCGGAGTCGAGGAGTTGGTCTTCGTCGGCGACCGCGGGATGGTCAAGAGCAAGGGCAAGCAGGCGCTGGGGGAGGCCGGGCTGCGCTACATCACGGCGCTGACCGATCCCCAGATTCGGCGGCGCTTGAGCGAAGGGGTGCTGCAACTGGAGCTGTTCGCTGAACAAGTCTGCGAGGTCGAAGCCGACGGCGTGCGCTATGTGCTGCGCCTCAACGAGTCCGAAGCCAAACGGCAACGGCAGCGGCTCGAGGACAAGCTGGCCAAGCTGGGAGGCAAGCTCGACCGACGCAACCAGAAAGTCACGGCCTCTTCCCGTTGCGAGCCCGCGGCCGGACTGCGCCAGCTCAAGCCCTGGCTGGCGCGTCACAAGCTGACAGAATTGGTCGAGTTGCGCTTGCAGGGACGTACGCTGGTCGTCGAGCGCCAGCAGGCGGCGATCGAGCAGGCGCTGGAGTTGGCGGGCTGTTACGTGGTCGTGACCGATGTCGCCTCCGAGCGCATGAGCGGCCAAAGAGTGCACGACCATTACGTGAGCCTGCAGCGGGTGGAGCGCGACTTTCGGCAGCTGAAGACGGGCTTGCTCGAGGTGCGGCCGATCTTCGTGCGCAAAGAAAGCCGCACCCGAGGACATGTGTTGTGCAGCATGCTGGCGTTGAAGCTGAGCCGCGAATTGGAACGGCGGATACAAGCGGCGTTTGGCACGACCGACGACGACCCGCACGCGATCACCTTGCCGGACGCGCTGGCGGCGTTGGGGCGACTGTGTCTATTGGAATATCGAGTGGATGAGCAGACCAGCGTCACACGGCTGCCGATTCCCGACGCCCGCCAAACAGAAATCCTCAATGCGTTGGGGGTTTCGCTGCCGCACATGTAACCTGTAGACAGACGCCGATCGCCCGATCCATCCCATAACCGACGCGAATTCAGGAAGTTGGCGGCGAAACTCTGCTCGCTGGCGGGGGGAAGATCCGTCAGACGCCCTGC
Organism: Bryobacterales bacterium; assembly: GCA_965247515.1. Classification (GTDB taxonomy): domain Bacteria; phylum Acidobacteriota; class Terriglobia; order Bryobacterales; family UBA6623. The sequence continues at coordinate 7,973,786 of OZ252029.1, forward strand.
CGCGGGGTGGATGCATCATTCCGACCAAGGCGTACAGTACGCTTCGAGCGCCTATGTCGAGCTGCTGGAGCAGCACGGCGCGATCATCTCGATGAGCCGCCGCGGCAACCCCTACGACAACGCGCGGGCGGAGAGTTTCATGAAGACGTTGAAGGCGGAGGAGGTTTGGTTGCAGCGTTATCGCACGCTTGACGAGGCGCGCGCATCGATCGGCGAGTTCATTGATGAGATCTACAACCAACGCCGGCTGCATTCGGCGTTGGGATATCGTCCGCCGGCGGAGTTTGAAGCGCTGGCGCGGCCGGCGGCAACAGCAGCGAGGAATCCGAAGTATGAGTTTTGAGAGGCATAGGCAAATCTATCAATCCGATGGGCCCTGGGCGGGCAGGGAGACATCGCCGGCGTTGGAGAAGCCGGGAGCGACCTTGGCGGCCGCCCCCGGCGCTCATCGTCTTGATGAGTTTGCGGCCGGGTATTCCTTGGCGGGTTGCTCTCCAGCAGAGCCCGCTTCCGCTTCCCCGGCTAGGACCAGCGTGCGACGATACAGCGAAGAAGGCAAGCGTTTTGCGGTGAATCGTAACCTGTCCCGATTTCGACTGTCTCACGCTTGGGGTTCACTCCAGAAGAAATTTGGAGGGCGCCTCCAATTTCCTCCAATTTCCTTTGAAGGGTCGCTACTCCGGTAGCAGCTTGACCGACACCTGCCCTTGCGCTGCCAGGTCGAGCAGACGCTCCCTGTCGTCATCTGACAGACCGTCCTGGACGGCGAGGACCTGGCGTACGTCATGCAACTCCGCCAAGAAGGGCAGGGCATTGAGCGACCCGAGCACCGGCACCCCGTCGAGGATGGCTTCGATATACGACGGGTCGTCGTCTAGGAATCCGAAGGGCTCAAAACCGCTCTCGGGGTTCAGGCGGAGGCTGTGTAACAGGGCGAGCTGCGACGGTCCGACTCCGTAGACGAAGGCGGGCTTGCGCGTCAAGCCAGCCGCTTTCCTGGTTAGATGGAGCTTCAAACCCGCGTCAGCCGTCAGGCCGATCGCGGCGAAGACGAAAAGATCGACCACGAGGATACGCGGCGACAGATCGAACCCTGCCGACACACCGCCGAGTCCGGAAAGCAGTGAGCCGCTGACGGCCGCAATTACCCACGTGAGGCCGTCTTGAAATCCCCACCGCCCGAGCCTGAGTCGGTCGAGCCGGAACAACTCGGTCGCCAGCAGACGTCCGAGGGCAAGTGCGGTCAACGTGTCGCCCACGGCCGCGCCGGGCCGCGCGGTCAACCAGCAGGCCAGCAGGCAAGAGACCGACGAGCCACAAACAACGAGAGCGTCGGTTCGCCAGCGCCGCTGGCCCGGCCCCCGGATGTGCGGCGTCACGCAGCCTTTTTCCCCTTGCTCGGGCGGCCGCTAGCTGAATTCTCAGGTTGAGACGAGTAAGAGTAGTAATAACCGTAGTCCCTGTAGTAGCCGTAGTCGAGATGATTGAGATTGACGCGGTTCATTACGAAGCCGAGGAAGTTGACTCCGGCGTCGTCGAACATCTGCTTGGTGCGGACCAGCGAGCCGCGCTCGGTCTTGTCGGAGACCACCATAATCACCCCCTCGACCATCCGCGAGATCGTTCGCGCATCCGAGAGGACCAATGACGGCGGCGAGTCGATGACCACGTGGTCGTATTGCTCGCCGACCCGGTCGAGCATCGTTGCCAACCGCGGCGAATAGAGCAGGTCCGAAGCGACCGAAGTCGACTTACCCGCCGGGATCAACCAAAGCCCAGGGATGGCGGTTTGAAGGATGACGTCGTCGAGCTCGGCAAGCCCTTGAAGGTACTCGCTGAGTCCAGACTTCGGAACCACGCCAAGCTGCCGCGCGCAATCGGGACGTCGCATGTCGGCGTCGATCACCAGGACTTTCCGGCCCAACTGCGCCAGCGAACAGGCAAGGTTCAAGCTCAGGGTCGTCTTGCCCTCTTGGGGCTGTGAGCTTGTCAGCAGAATTCTGCGCATCGAGTCATCCCAACCCAGCAGGACGGAGCTTCGCAGCGTACGGTAGGCCTCGGAAAGCCCTTGTTCAGGCTCCCATCGATGGAGCGGCAGGCCGTCTTCCGCCACAACGCCCTCTACCCGATGCGTGAGCAGCTTGCGCTCTTGCTTCTTGCGCGTCCGCGGAATCACCGCGAGCAGTCCCAGGTTGGTCAGCCGTTCGACTTCTTCTGGAGTGCGGACCCCGGTGTGCATATGCTCGCGGGTGAACGCCAGCGCTACCCCGCCGATCAGCCCCAACGTCAAACCGACCGTCAGGTTGAGCAAGACCATCGGCCTGTACGCCTTCCGCGGGCTCGCCGCCGAGTCGAGGATGGCGATGTTCGACGCCCGCAAACCAGCCGAAATCCCGGCCTCTTTTAAACGCGACAGCAGCCCGTCGTAAAGCTTCCGGTTTGACTCCGCATCGCGCTTGAGGATGTTGTATTGAATGAAGTCGCCGCTCAGCCGGGTGACCTGCCGCCGCTGCCCATTCACCTTCTCGCCGAGCAACTCTTCTCGCTTCATCGCGATTTCGTAGCCTTCGTTGACGCCCGCCAGGATGCGGTCTTGCTCAGCCTTGAGCGCAAGTTCGACCGCATCAATCTCCTTGCGAACGCGCTGGGCGGCCGGATAGCCGGGAGCGTAGCTGACGAGCATGCTGGCGTACTGGCGGCGGAGCGTTGACCGTTGGGTGAGCAGCTCCTGATATCCGGGGCTGCTCAGACTGCCGGGCATTTGGCCGGCGCGCCGGACGATGTCTTCCACCAGCATGGCGAGCGACTGCTTCTCGACTCGATCCGACTCGGCGCGAGTCAGCTCCTGCTCCAGTTGCGCGAGCTTTTCCGAGGTGATGTCCTTGCGCTCTTCGACGAAAAGAATCGAGTGCCGGGTGGCGTAGTCCTGGAGCGCAGCTTCGCTGGCTTCGAGTTGGGATTCGAGACTGGCTAGCTGCTGTTGCAGCCACACGGAGGCCTTCTGGGTGGCGTCCCACTTGGTCTGAAGATTGTGCTCGATGAACGACTCGGCCAAGGTGTTGACGACGCGGGGGGCCAATTCACGGTCGACCGATTCGTACGAGACATCGACCAGCCGGGTCCCCTTGGCGGGGCGAATGCTCAACTTGTCGAGAAAGAGCTCCAGCACTTCCGGGTGCGGCGCTTCGAGCTGTTCAAGTTCCTCGGCCGGAATGTCGTGGTTCAGCTCCGCCCTCTCGGCCAGTCCGAGTCTGTCGATTACTTGCTTGGCCAAGGTGCGGCTGCGCAGGACCTTGTACTGGGTTTCGATGTAGTCGGGCTGCTCCGGGAACTGTGGAAAATCCTGCCGGCCGATCTGCGCCAGGCTAGGTTGTTCGCGGTCGATCTGCAGCGTTGCCGAGGCGCGATAGGTGGGAGTCTCGATGTAGTTCCACACCAGCGCGCACGCTACGCCCAGAGCTGCAATCGACGTGACGAGGCGGCGCTGGGCGTGCAGGACCTTCCAGTAATCGCGGAGGTGAAACTCAGTCCCGGTCTCAGGCTCGGGAATCGAGGCCGCCGCCGACTGATAAACCGGCTCGGCGCGTGGAATGGGCGCCATGGGGGGCGCCCCCGGTCCTAGGGTCTCTCGGAGTCTTCGCAGCTTGTCGTCCATTGCGCTACCGTCGCCAGATCACAAGGCCCGTAGCCATCTGAATAATCGCCTCGGAGCCGCGATGCAGCGCCGTCTTCGAGCCACTGTCGGGAACGAAGAGGATATCGTTGGGCTGTAGCGCGAAATCCTCCTGACGGCCGTTAAGCAGGTCCTTCAGCGGCGCCGCCCGATCGGGCGCGTTCTCGACTCCTGGACTGATGACGCGCGCACGTTGCAGAGCCGCCGTCTTCTTCGTGCCGGCCGCAAGCGACACCGCGCGCAGGACGGTCAGCGGTTCTTGGTTCTGGATCGGGAAGCCTCCCGGCCGCTCCACTGAGCCCAGGACGTAGACAACTCCGGCTTGGGAGACGCGTATGCGGTCGTGGGGTTTGACTTCTCGATTGTTGAGCTCGGATGGCCGCCGCGTAAGCAGCGGCTTGAGGGCGATGCGGAACTCTTGGACTCCGAGCTCGGGGTGTTTGCGGCTGATGGTCAGATCCTCGCCCGCTTCCTGGCTGAAGCCGCCCGCCATGGCTATGACGTCGAGCAAGCGGCGCGATCCCATGAGCTGGTAGATTCCTGGTTCTTCGACAGCGCCGAGAACGCTCACCGGCTGGCTGCGGAACTCTTCCACCTGAACGGCGACTTGGGGGTTTCGGAGCAGGTTGTCCGATAGTCGTCGCTCGATTTCGGCCTCGATCTCGGCGGCGGTTTTCCCGTCCGCCGGGACGTCGCCGATCAAGGCGATTGGGATGGATCCGTCCGCGCTGACAGTCACGGATCCACTCAACTCCTCCGCCTCGAAGACGCTGACCCGTAGAACGTCGCCTGGTCCGCAACGGTAGGTCCCCGAGACCCCCGGATTGGCTTCGGTGCTTGAAAAGAGAGGGGCGGCTAACAGGATGGCTGCGGGGAGTATGTAGATTCTCATCAGGACAGCCGGGCGAATTCGCCTCGACACTAGTCAATAGGGCTCAACCGAGCAGGGGTTTAGGGATGGTTTCCGAGTGAGCCCCGCGACGGTGTCGCGGGGTTGCGATGCGAAATCGAACGACAAAGGTGGAAACCCAACCGGCGTGCGAGCGACGGTCCCCCGCGACACCGTCGCGGGGCTCAGTGGCGGCTCACGTCGGTTGAGCTCGCTGGGTTCGCACGTTGCCGGCGGTATAATCCTGAATTGGAATTCGAGTGGGACCGCGAAAAAGCTCGCGCGAATGAACGGAAGCACAGAATTACGTTTGGAGAGGCAACCACTGTCTTCCGCGATCCACTGTCGATCAGCTTTGATGACCCCGACCACTCCAATGGTGAGGAGCGGCATCTGACCTTCGGCGAATCGACTCTACGTCGTCTGCTTATCGTCTCTCACACCTTTCGAGGCGGTAAAGTAAGAATCATCGGCTGCCGCGCGGCGAACCCTCGTGAACGAAGGCTTTATGAAAATGGCTAAACAGGACGAGCTTCGGGACGAATATCGGCGTGAGGATCTCGGCGTCGGGACTCGCGGAAAGTTCTACAAGTCCTACCAGGAAGGCACAAACGTTGTCCTGCTGAGCCCAGACGTGGCGAAGTTTTTCTCGACCGATGAAGCTGTGAACGAGGCTCTACGCGGGCTAATCGAGCGCGGAGAGCACCCTAGCTCCAAAGAGCCCCAAGTAGGTAATTGAGTGAATCCCGCCGGAATCGCAGAACCGCAGATCGACGAAGCTCCGCCCGCGACCCCAGATACCGGCCGGAGCCTGCTAGGTATTGACGGGCTCGAGCGCCCAGAGATCGACTGGCTGCTGGAACGCAGCCTCTACTACAAAGCCCTTGAGCGGGAGCGCATGCGCGAGCTGCTGCCCGGTAAGACCATCGTCAACCTGTTCTTCGAGCCTTCCACACGCACGCGGACGAGCTTCGAAATCGCCGCCAAGCGTCTGGGCGCCCACACGGTCTCAATCCAGACCCAGGGCTCTAGCCTGTCGAAGGGCGAGTCGCTCGTCGACACGCTGAACACGCTCGCCGCGATGCAGCCGGATGCGATCATCATGCGTCATGAGGCCTCCGGCGCGCCGCATTTTTTGTCGGGGCGCCTGACGAGCATCCCAATCATCAACGCGGGCGACGGACGCCACGAGCACCCCACCCAAGCGCTGCTCGACGCGATGACGATTCTCGAACGGCGCGGACGCCTCGAGGGCCTGCGAGTGGCGATTATCGGCGACATCGTTCACTCGCGGGTAGCACGCTCGAACGTGCACCTACTTTCGAAATACGGCGTCGACCTGGTGCTTTGCGGGCCGGCGACCATGCTCTCGGCGAGCCTACCGACGATCGCCCCGGGCGTCCGCATGACAACCGACATGAACGACGCGGTCACCAACGCGGATGTGGTGATGATGCTGCGCGTTCAGCTGGAGCGGCAGAACGTTCCGCTGTTCCCCAAGAACGAGTATTTTCAGTTCTACGGGCTCACGCGGAGCCACCTCGACCGCGCCAAACCGGAAGTCTTGGTGATGCACCCGGGGCCGATCAACCGCGGGCGCGAGCTATCGTCCGAGGTGGCGGATTCGAAGAGCTCGGCGATTCTCAATCAAGTCGAGAACGGAGTCTCGGTCCGCATGGCCGTCCTCGAACGAGCCTGTCGCGCATGAGCTCACTGCTAATTCGAGGCGGCAGGGTCGTCGATCCCGAGTCTGGCCGGGACTTGGATTGCGATGTCCTGATCCGCGACGGCGTGATCGAGGCGATTGGGCCCAACCTCGATGTGGCGGACGTCGAAACACTGGACGCGGGCGGCAAGATCGTCGCCCCGGGTTTCGTGGACCTACGGTCGAGGCTTCGCGAGCCGGGCCTGGAACACGCCGAGACGATCGAGACGGGCTCACGAGCCGCGGCCGCCGGCGGCTTCGCGACAGTCTGCACGCTGCCGACGACAATCCCTTTCAATGACTCGGCGACCGTCACAAGCTTCATACGCCAACAGGGCGAGCAAAAGGGGGCGGTTCGCGTTCTGCCGATTGGGGGCCTAACCAAGGAAGGCAAAGGCGAGCAAATCGCCGAGCTCGGGTCGATGAAGGCGGCCGGCGCGATCGCGGTTGGCAACGGCGACCGTACGGTGATGGACACCGGCGTGATGCGGCGGGCGATGAAGTATGCGGCGTCGTTCGGACTCACCGTGGTCTCTCATTGCGAAGACCTGTATCTTTCCGCCGGTGGGGATATTCACGAAGGAGCCGTGGCCGCGCGGCTCGGGCTCAGCGGCATCCCCGCCTCCGCTGAGACGGTTGTGCTTGCGCGTGACCTGCTGCTGAGCCGTGAGCTCGTCGCGCGAGCTCATTTTGCGCACTTGTCGGCGGCCGAGTCGGTCGAGACCGTCCGCCGTGCGAAGGCCGATGGCGCTCCGGTGACCGCGGAGGTTGCGGCGCACCAGCTGGTATTGACGGCTGACGACATCCCCGGCTACGACAGCAACTACAAATTGCGTCCACCCCTGCGCGAGGCGGGCGACCGGGAAGCGCTGATTCAGGGAATTGCCGATGGCGCGATCGACGCCGTGGTTTCCGACCACTCTCCGCACACGGGCAACGTGAAGATGCAAGAGTTCGAGCGCTGCCCGTTTGGGATGACGGGGTTCGAGACGGCGGTCGGGCTGGCGATTGAAGTCTTGCTTAGGCCCAAGCGAGTCAGCCTGATGCGGTTCGTTGAAGTGTTCACGCTTGGGCCTGCCCGAGCGTTCGGAATCGTCGGAGGGCGGTTGAGTGAAGGCGCGCCGGGTGATGTGACGATCATAGACCTCGAGCGGGAGTGGACGTTTCAAGCGGAACAATCCGAATCCCGGAGCCGCAATACGCCATTCGATGGACGTGAGTTCGTGGGCGGTCCGGCGGCGACCGTTGTCGGCGGCAAAGTCGTCTGGCGCTGCTAGGCCGCGAGATTCATCCCGACGAATACGAACGCGCGTTCTCCGAGCACCCTGCGTCAGCGTGAGCGGGGTGTCTTCCAGTAGGTACAAGGGGAAGGCACCCCGCTGATGCAGGGTGCTCGGATTACTGCGACGAATCTAGAGAAATCGTCGACTTGAGTGGCGATTGATCGGTCGCTACCTCTGATTCAGCAGCCTAGCCGCTTCGACCGCGCCGTAGGTAAAGATGATATCCGCGCCGGCCCGCCGCAGCCCAGTCAGCGATTCCAAAAGACACGCGTCGTAGTCAAGCCAACCGTTCGCTGCCGCGGCCTTCAACATCGCGAATTCACCGCTGACGTGGTAGACCGCCACCGGCAGCACGGTCGACTCGCGGGCGAGCTTGACGACATCCATATACGGAAGCCCAGGCTTGATTAGGATCCAGTCCGCCCCCTCGGCCTCGTCCAATTCGATCTCTCGCAAGGCCTCGCGGGAGTTGCGCGGATCCATCTGGTAGGTCTTCTTGTCGCCGCTCTTCGGGGCCGAATCAAGCGCGTCGCGAAACGGGCCGTAGAACGCCGAAGCGTACTTGGCGCAATAGGTGCAAATCGCGACCTGGTCGAATCCGGCCTCATCCAGCGCCGCGCGAATCGCCCCGACTCGACCGTCCATCATGTCGGAAGGGGCGATCACGTCCGCTCCGGCCTCGGCCTGGGCGACCGCCATTTGTGCGAGCAATGGGAGCGACTCGTCGTTAATGATTTGCCCGTCTCGCACCAGCCCGTCGTGGCCGTCGCTTGAGTAGGGGTCGAGCGCGACGTCGGTGATCACCAGCAGTTCAGGGATCTCTTGCTTGAGCGCGCGAATCGCCCGCTGGAAGAGCCCCTCGGGGTTGAGACTTTCCGTGCCTGTCGAGTCCTTGAGCGAATCGTCGAGGGCCGGGAATAGCGCCACTCCGGGGACGCCGAGGTCGTAGGCTTCGCGGGCGTCGACGATAAGCTGATCGATGCTGTAGCGGACGATCCCGGGCATCGACGCGATCGGAGTGCGGACGTTGTCGCCCTCTTCGACGAACATCGGCCAAACCAGATTCGCGGGTGTGAGAACGGTTTCGGCCGCGAGGTCTCGCATGCCTCTGGAGCGGCGGTTTCGACGAGGACGGCGGGTCATTGAGTCTAGTATATTTGTTGGCGGCCGTGCGTTTTCCGAGCACCCTGCGTCAGCGCGGTGTCTTCCACTTTGCACCTACTGGAAGACACCCCGCTCACGCAGGGTGCTCGCATTCAGATCCGCGCCGAATTACATGCGCGGTTCGTGGCCTACGCGGCGGAAAAGTAGCGAACCCGCCCACATCGCGCCCCCTAATATCACGATCCACATCAATCCGCGCATCGCGCCGGCCATGTCCGCGGTCGTTGGGTCAAAGCTGAATTGGCTGAGCTGCTCGAAACGTTCGATCATCCAGTGCCAGCCTGTATGGGCAACCAAAGCCGACAAAATGATCGTCCCTATACGCTCGGCCACCGCGAAGCGGAACAGCGCCTCCAGGGCCGGAACCAGCAGGATCAGCACAAGGAGCTGGCCAAGCTCGACCCCGACGTTGAACGACAACAACGACGTCAGCAGATGCGTCCCGGCAAACTGCAGCGTTTCGCGCAGGGCGAACGAGAACCCGAATCCGTGGATGAGCCCGAACCCAAACGCGAACATCCAGCGGCGAGCGGCGGCGTTCGCGCCGACAATATTCTCAAGCGCCATGTACACAATCGAGGCGGCGATCAGCGTCTCAATCAACGGCGGAAACCAGGACGCATCGGGACCCAGGCCAAAGGCCGACGCGATTAACGTGATCGAGTGCGCGACAGTAAACGCGGTCACAATCAGCGCCAGCGGCCGCAGCCGTCTGAACGGAATCACCAGGCAGGCCAGAAAAAGCAGATGGTCGGGCCCGTCGAGGATGTGGAAAAACCCAAGCTCGACGAAGCGCCAGGCGGCCTGGCCCCAACTCGGGTCCAGAGGTACAAGCCCGGGATCGCCGTGGAACTGAAACGCCCGGACCGAACCGTCGGGCGGCAGGAAGCGCAGAACCATCAGCACGCGCGCCGCCAGGTGCTCAAGCCCAGGCCGGATCGAAAAGTCCGACTGTTCCGAGCGTATCGGGTATTCCAGCAACACGTCGAGGAGCACTTGATCGGCCGACAGGTTTTCCGTGTTTGCCGGCTTTGGCTCGTTGACATGCGCGAGCGCCTCTTCGAACGTGGCGAATGACTTGTCCGACGGGAGCGAGACCTGGGTCGCCGCAATGCGCCCCCCACCGGCCGGCGAGCCCGCTTCGTGGATTTCGACGTAGCTGGCGATCCATTGTGTGGCAAGCTCCGGCAGCAGCGGCTCGAGCTTTTCGATGTCGAGGTAACCCGACTCCTGGAGGGGGAAATCCGTATCCCGCATTGAGCTGAGCGGCACACGAACCAACAGCTGGAATCGATCCCCAGAGGGCTTGGCGATCAGGTGGGCGGTGACCTCGCTAGGGATCTCGTGCGCCCCGGCCGCCACAGTCAGGGAGAGCGCCAATCCGAATCGAAATAATTGGTTCAACCACACAGCTTGTTACCGCCAGTCAAACAGAGTATGATATCCAAGCCCGTACCAACGAGGAACCCCATGAAGCGTGAATACCGAATCGGCGCGACTCTAGTCGCCCTCATCGCCCTGCTGGCTGCAGGCTCCTGTTACCTGGAGGACAGAGCCGACGCTGAAGCCGCCGGCGTTATGGCTCCACGCCTCGAAGTCGACCCGCTTTGGCCGAAGCCTCTGCCGAACCATTGGCTGCTCGGAACGGTCATCGGCGTGGATGTCGATGACGAAGACAATATTTGGATCATCCACCGTGCCGGTTCGCTCGACCCCAAGGAAGTCTACGCGACCTGGGATCCGCCGGCGTCGGACTGCTGCTTCCCAGCGCCGCCCGTGCTGGTGTTCAACCAAGACGGCGATCTCGTCCGCCACTGGGGCGGACCCGGCGAGGGCTACAACTGGCCGGTCTCGAATCACGGAATCGATGTCGACCATAAGGGCAACGTCTGGATCGGCGGCAACGGCCGCGGCAAGGTTCCTGAAAACATGCCGCACAACGAGGACGCGATGGGCGGCGGCCCGGTCCACGACTCCTCGGTGCTCAAGTTCACCAAGACCGGCAAGTTTATCATGCAGATCGGCAAACCGTTCATGGGCAAGGGTAGCGACGATTTCGAGAACTTCAAGTTGCCGGCCAAGACAGTGGTTGACGCCAAGACGAACGAGCTCTACGTGGCCGACGGCTACGGCAACCGGCGCGTGATCGTGCTCGACGCCGACAGCGGAGAGTACAAACGCCACTGGGGCGCCTACGGCAACGAGCCCGACGACACTCAGTTGCCGGCCTATAAGCCGGGTGAGCCGGCCCCGAAGCAGTTCCGCACGCCGGTGCACGCGGTGACTTTGTCCGACGACGGCTTGCTGTACGTGTGTGACCGCACCAACGACCGCATCCAGGTCTTCAAGACCGACGGCACGTTTGTGAAGGAAGCTTGGGTCGAGCCGGATACGCTCGGTGACGGGGCAACCTTTGACATCGCTATCTCGCGTGACCCGGGTCAGAAGTACCTCTACGTGGCCGACGGCGCCAACCATAAGGTTCACGTCCTTGACCGCGAGTCGCTTGAAGTGCTGACGACTTTTGGCGACGGCGGCCGCCAACCGGGCCAGTTCTACGCCGTGCATAGCGTGGCGACCGACTCCAAGGGGAACCTCTACACCACCGAGACCTACCACGGTCAACGCGTGCAGCGGTTCATCTACAAGGGAGAGGTCCCGGTTACGAACAAGCACCAGGGCACGGTCTGGCCGACGGACTGAGCCTGAAGCTGAATGGAAGACTACTCAACCGATTACCCTGAGATTGATGGCAAGTACTTTCGCGAGTGGAATAGGGCCCTAGACAACGCGGCCTAGTTCTTTGACCGTCTCGTAAGTGGTGCTTCGAACCGCTCTCTGCATGGAGGCGTTACAGAGCCGCGCCCGTTAGTACCTCTGCAAACGATTCCTGCACAAATCGGGCAGGAAATTCGGAGCACCCTGCGTGAGCGGGGTGTTTCACCAGCGACCGCCCGCTTACGCAGGCGGCTCCGAAAGGCGGCCCCTGGCGTGGCGCACCCTTACGGGCGCGGCTCTGTATCATGTCAGTCAGCTCCATGTACGACTGGGTCAAGAAGATACACATGTACTCGGGGCTCCTGACGTTCACCGCGTTGACGGTCTGGGGCATCACCGGAATCCACGCTGTCTTCCTACCGGCGCCGGGCGGATACGCGCCCCCTGAGGTCTCGTCGGCTCGCGAAGTCTCCTACTACGCTCCGGGCAACCTGGACGACGCCGCGCTGGCCAAGCAAATCTACCAGGCGATCGAGATCCCAGTCGCCGGCGGACACTACAACATCCGCCGCGACGACGACCTCAACCTCGCGTTTTTCGTCTTCACCTACAACGGCCGCCGCGATGTCACCTTCCTTGAAGAGAAGAGCGTCGTGCAGATCGCCCATCGCAAGAACCCCATCTCCGGCTTCCTATCGAGTATGCACGCCAGTCACACACGTCGCGGCCCCAAGGCGTTGCCGGCTCGCATGTGGGCCTTCACCTTCATGACGTTTTCCGGCGTGTATCTTTGGGCCGCGACCAGGCCAGGCCTGCGCTGGGCGCAACTAACGTTCGGCCTCATGATGGCGATCTCAATCGTGCTCTGGATGGCAACGAGGTAGCGGCCATGTTCCAGCTGATGAGAAACATCCATCTGGCTCTCGGGCTGCTGTTCGTCTTGATGGCCTCGATCTTTGCGCTCAGCTCGCTTGTGATCGCCTACCGCGCCTGGCTGCCGCAAACACCCGTCGATAGCGAAAGGTCCGTGCAGATCGACGAAGCGTCCGCCGGGACGCCGCCGCGGGCCCTGGCGCGAGCCTTAATGCAGCGGGAGGGCCTCAAGGGCGACCTGCGCAACATCGAAGAAGACCCCAAGGCCGTCCGCTTTCGGATCTTGCGCCCCGGCACACAGGTTGACGTCGAATGGGAGCGCTCGACCGGTCAAGCGACGCTCAAGACGCGGCGCATGGGAGCGCTCCAGATGATGGTCCAGCTCCACACCAACCATGGGTTTTGGCACGACTTCTGGCCTTCAAACCTGTGGGCCGGCTTCTCGCTGCTGGCCTCGGTTGGCTTGCTGCTGATGGGCGCAAGCGGGATTTACCTTTGGTTCGCTCACCATAGCGAACGGCTCATTGGCGGAGTGCTGTTGGCGGTTGGGCTGATCTACGGCCTTACGACGCTGGTCTTGACGCGGCTGACGTAGCGTCCGGGGCCGTGCGTTCAGAGCTCCCAAGGGTTCAACAATTCGATCGGGGCACGAGCTCCGAAGGAACGTTGGTGTCGAGCAGAAACCCAGTCACAGGTCCAGCGGACGCCCTGGGGACGGATCCCGGACGAACTCGATATCTCCAATCAGGTGGCTTACTTCAGCGCACACCTTGGCGAACGAACGTTCCGGGTTCGGGCGGCGCTCGAGCTTTGACGCCACCAATTCCAACGCACTATCGTCGCTTCCAATAGCAATGCGCTCGCCGGCGGCCGCCCGCTCCAGTAGTTCGGGTAGACGCCGCTGGGCTTCTTCTACGGGGATGATTTCCATGTTTGTGGCTCGCCTTCAGTCGTTCACTCGTAAGGATAGCGGAACTTGCCGGAAACGCGCACAAGCGCCTCCGAGTCGTCATGGCCACTTGGCAAGAGCCCATCGTCCCGGCTCGTGCGATACTCGACTGCTATCGTTCGAAATGCCACCGCTGGCCAACACCAACAACACGGCGCTGCTGCGGACCTTTTTTTCCGACAGCGATTATTCGCAAGAGGGGTTGCGTAATGTGTTCAGCAGCGGAGTGCGCGGCGAGCCCGCTCCGCGGATCAACCCAGCCGATGCGCCCATGCTGGCCCGGCGGAGCCGCGGGGCGGGAGCGCTCGGGGTCCTTGCCGACTGCTTCTCCCTGGGCCTTTCAGTCGAGTCGAAACGCGCCAAGGCCGCCGTTCCCGAGGACGTTCTGATCGCCGCGATCGACTCCGGCTTGCTCGAGGCCGATGGAGATTCGCTCAAACCGACAGTTGCGATCGCGACGTTCGACGACCGCCTGATCGCCATGGAGACAGCCGAGGTCCACCGCAAGCGGGAAATCGACAATCTCGCCCTGCCGGTCAATGCCACGACACATCAGCTGTTCTCATTCTTGATTCGTTCTCGGTCCAGGCGAAGCCTCGAAATCGGCTGCGGCCCAGGTCCGCTTACCCTACACGCGAGCCGCTTCAGCGATACCGTCACCGGCGCCGACATCAACCCGCGCGCCCTGGCGTATTCGCGCTTCAATGCCGCCCTCAACGGCGTCGAAGGCGTTTCGTTCTGCCAGGCCGACGCCATGACCCCGTTTCGAGGCGAATTCGACCGAATCTTCTCGAACCCGCCCTACTACATCACTCCCGGCAATCGCTTGCTCTATTGCGAGAACCCTGATGAGCTTGATGGCTTCTGCGAGCGGCTCACACGTCAGGCAATCCCGCTGCTGAGCGAGGGCGGCTACTTCCAGATGCTGATGGATTGGGTCGAGGTGAAAGGCGAGGTTCCCGAGGACCGCATTCGCCGCTGGGTCGAAGGCAGCGGATGCGACGCGCTGCTTATTCGGCGTTCCACGCGGTCGCTCGACGAGAGCTGCTGGCGCATGCTCCGCGAGACCGAGCCTGACAGCACGAAGGTCAACGCCGAGCAGCTCGAGGAGTGGGTCCAATACTTCCAGCAGCGCAACGTCCGGGCCGTTCACGGGGGGATGCTGGCGCTCCGCAAACGCAGCGGCCGTAACTGGTTTCGCTCCGAACAGACCCAGGAGCGGACCACGGCCCGCTTCGGCGACGTCGTGGAGCGAATGTTCGAAGGCTACACCTACTCGGCGCAGGTGTCGAACAACGATCTGCTCGACACAAAGCCGACACTCGTCGGCGGCGCCAAACTCGAGAAGAACGCCGACTATCAGGAAGGCCGCTGGATCTATGGCAACGCCTTCATACGGTCGGCCGCCGGCCGGGGGATGAGGTTCAAGGTGGATCCTTCAGCCGAACGATTCCTCGAACGACTCAACGGCAGGAAAACGCTACGTGAAGTCGTCCGGGGCATTCCCGACCGCCCAGGGGTGAGCCGTGAGAATCTAACCGAGGAGCTGGTGAGCCTAGTCCGACGGCTGCTGGAATTCGGTCACGTGACGCTGGCGGCGTAGGGCGCGACCTGTCGCAGGGCTGTCCAAATTTAGCCCGGTACGTCGGAGCGCTACCCAGGGGAGCCCGATGGCCGTCTACTGCCACCCGAATTGGCGGCAGTGAGCCCCGAGCGCAAGCGAGCCGGTGCGGCGTTCGTGGGGCCGTCGGAGTTCGTACCCGTCACTTGCGTTCCGGGCTCATAAGCTCGGAGGGATTGAATGAACTGCGACTGGAGAAGAGCCGCCCGAAGACTTTCATCGGGAAGGTGGAGAAAGGGTTCGATTTCTTGGGCTACCGTTTCGAGTCGGGCGGACTGACTTTGGCTCGCAAGACGGTGGAAAACTTCGTTTCGCGCGAATCCATACCCAAGTTATTGCACTGTGAAATGGAAAATAGGAGGGCCGATATTTCGCACTTTCGTCTGCAATATCCCACTCCGCAAGATGTCCTCGACCCCAACTCAGACGATAAAAGGGACCCGCCGGTCCTATTTCCCACAGCTTGCGCTGGGGGCCACGGTTATGCCGCCCCTGGCGGGGCTCAGAGCGGTGACTCCCAAGATGCTAATTTGGACGCGTCTGCGACATGTCGCGCCCCTACGGAACCCGGTACGCCACCAGCCGCGCCGGCTGCGTCGCTCCGCCCACTCCTACGACGACAAACTGCTTCCCGTCCGCCATGTAGGTCATCGGGGGCGCGTAGCTGTGCTTGCCCGGCAGCTTGGTTTCCCACAACGTCTTACCGCCGGCCTTGTCGTACGCCCGTAGGAATGACGCCCCGCCGTCGGAGTGCGGACTCCCCGTATCGCCGCTGAACAACAGCGTCCGCGTGACGAGCACTCCCGACGCATTCGAATTCCCCAGCGGCGGCAGATCCAGATCCTTGAGCAGCGGATGATCGCGTGGGCCGTAGCCTTGCGGGGTTTACCAGGCGATTTCGCCGCGGTTCATGTCATACGCGGTGATCGTCCCGTAGGGGGGCTTGGTTACCGGCAGCCCAGCCAGGGTAGCGTTGAAAAACTTATGGATGTGCTTGTATCCCAGGGCCTCGGCGTTGGGCGCCGGCTGCATCCCAACCGTGATGTACGCCCGGCGCGAAGACACGTAAAGGTAACCCGTTTCCGGATCGAACCCGGCGCCGCCCCAGTTCGCCCCGCCGCCCCAGCTCGGCATTTGAATCGTCCCGTTCTTTGAAGGCGGCGTAAACAGGGGTCCAATCGTATGCGGCTCGACCTTCTTGAGCGCCTGCGCCTTCAGGGCCGGTGTGAAGTCGATCAGGTCATCCTCGCTGACGCCCTGCAGCTCAAACGGCGGCGGCTTGGTCGGGAACGGCTGGGTTTTCGACGTCGGCTCGAACTCGCTTTTCGGGACCGGACGCTCTTCAATGGGCCAGACCGGCTCGCCCGTCCGCCGGTCGAACACGTAAACGAAGCCCACCTTGGTGACCTGCGCCAGCGCCGGAATCTGCTTACCATCCACCGTGATGTCGATCAGATTCGGCGCTGCAGGCAAGTCCCAGTCCCAGACGTCGTGATGAATCGTCTGGAAGTGCCAAACCCGCTCGCCGGTCTTGGCGTTGAGGCAAACGATGCTGTTCGAGAACAGGTTGTCTCCCGGGCGAAACTCACCCGCGAAGTTGAACGTTGGCCCAGTCACGGGCAGGTAGACGTAACCGAGCTTCTCGTCCGAGCTCATCATCGACCAGGCGTTGGTGTTGCCCATCCATTTCCAGGAGCCGTCTCCCCAAGTGTCGTTGCCGAATTCGCCCTCTTGCGGCACGGTGTGGAAAGTCCAAAGGCGCCTGCCCGTCCGCACGTCGTATCCGCGAACATCGCCCACCGGCCAGTTTTCCTGCCACTTGACGCCGCCGCTGGCGGGCGACCTTCCCGGAGGCCCATCGGCGATCTGATTGCCGACGATCGCAACCCCTCCGACGATCACCGGTGGGGCGCTGCAGTTGATCAGCTTGCGATTCAGCGGCCGGCGAGAGCCTTGTGTCAGATCTGTCCGGCCATTGTCGCCGAAGGTCGTGATCGGCTTGCCCGTCTCGGGATCCAGAGCAACCAAGAAGCTGTCGCTGGTGCACAGCAGAATGCGCTGCTCGTCTCCTTCAGACCAGTAGGCCAGCCCGCGCGTGGCGAACCCGAACATCCCCGGGCGTCCCCAAGCGGCGGTACCGGGATCATAAGTCCACAGCGTCTTGCCCGTCGAGGGCTCGATCGCCGCCACGCCACTGAAGTTTGTCCGAATGAAGAGCTTGCCGCCGACCATCAACGGCGTCGCCTTGAACGGATCGGGGAACTTTGTACGGCGCTCGGCCCGCGACATCGACGAAGGATCGACGCCAGGCTTTATGTAGTTCGAGTTGTCGAATGCGTCCCAGGTCCAGGCGAGCTCCAGCCGGCCGACGTTCTCGTGGTCAATCTGATCGACCGGCGAGTACTTCGACGAACCCGTATCACCAGCGTATTGCGGCCACTCACCCTCGGCGGTCGAATACTTCCCCCGCGTCTCTAGCCAGTTCTTCAGCGCCTCAGCGTCGGGCGTCGGCTGGAAGAACGGGCCGCGGTGGTACGTCTCGGGGATATTGACGGGGCCGCCGACCTTGAGCGAGAGAGGAGCCTTTTTAGCCGGCGCGTATTCGCTCAGCCAGCCAACCACAACGGCTTCGGCGCCACGGGTTTGCTTCTGATCGATCAGCCAGTGCCCACGGTCGTTCCAGACCTTGCCGCCGGCGAGTTCGGTATGGCAATAGAGGCAGTCCTTGGCCCCAAACTTCATCGCCGGGGCAAGAAACTCAGGCTTGGCCAAGGCCGATGAGGCCATGCCGAAGAGAACGCCGATTACGCAATAGAGCCGAATCATACTTGCGGGGCAGTATATCCGGAACGGGGTCGGAGTTGTAACATCTGAATGCGGAACCCGTTCCCTTGCGGTCGCGGCTCTGACGCCTTGAGGCAAAACGCTCACCACGGGCGTCAGATCGCAAGCGAGCGGGTTCCGCAAGAGTTAAGCTACAGCCGGCTGTTGAGTAACGAGTATTGGCCCTCTAGGCCAGGATTTCGTCCACGACCCGGCCATAGACGTCGGTCAATCGAAAATCACGCCCGGCGTAGCGGTAGGTCAGCTTCTCATGATCAAGTCCAAGCAGGTGCAGGATCGTCGCATGCAGGTCATGCATGTGGACCTTCTCTTCTACCGCGCGATAGGAGAATTCATCTGTCTTGCCGTAGACGAACCCGCGCTTGACGCCCCCGCCGGCGAGCCAGGTCGTGAAGCCGTACGGATTGTGCCCCCGGCCGTAGGTTTCTGGGCCGTTCTCGCCCTCCGAGAGGTCTTGGAACTGTGGCAGCCGCCCGAACTCGCCCGACCAGACGAGCAAGGTGTCGTCGAATAGACCGCGGGCCTTGAGGTCGGCGATCAGCCCCGCGATAGGCTTGTCGACCGCCTTGCATCGTTTCGGTAGGCCGGAGCGGAGGTTGGCATGGTGGTCCCAGCCGTTGTCGGTGATTTGGATGAACCGTACGCCCGATTCGGCAAAGCGGCGCGCTAGCAGACACTGACGTCCGAAATTGTCGGTCTCCTTCTCATCGATCCCATAAAGTTCCTTCGTTGCAGCGGTTTCTCTGGAAAGATCGATCAGATCGGGGACCTCGGCCTGCATCCGGAAGGCGAGCTCAAAACTGCCGATGACGCCTTCCATGCGCTGGTCGGTTTCGAGGCGGTCAAGATGCTTGCGGTTGAGCTGCTGGAGGTAGTCGAGCTGGCGCCGTTGCGCGGCCGGCGCGATGCTGTCATCGGTCAGGTAGTTGATCGTGGCGTTCTTGGCGTCGTTGGTGCGCCCGATCGGAACGCCTTGATAGCTTGCCGGCAGAAAGGCGTTGGAGTAGAGCTGGACGCTGCCGCCGTCGCCGATGAGATTCGGGCAGATCGTCACGAAGCCCGGCAGGGAACTGTTCTCCGTGCCGAGGCCATAGAATACCCACGAGCCGATCGAAGGCCGCACGAGCTGCGTATGACCCGTGTGCAGTAGACGGACGGCTGGAGCATGGGCCTCGGCTTCGGCCTCCATCGCCCGCAACACGCAAAGGTCGTCGGCGTGCCCGCCGAGGTTGGGGAGCATTTCGCTCATTAGCAGGCCGCTCTCGCCTTGGCGGACAAACTTTGCCATCGGGCCGAGCAGGCGAGAGTTGGCGACACCTGGGACCTCGCGATTCGACGGCAGTTTGAACGGGACCGGTTCGCCGTTGCCCTTTTCCAGGCGAGGCTTGTGGTCGAACAGGTCCATCTGCGACGGGCCGCCTTGCATCCACATGAAGATGATGCGTTTGGCGCGCGGCGCAAAGTGGGGCTGCTGTGGCGCTATCGGATCGGCAGCCGCCTGGGCTTGGCTTTGGCAGATCGCCGCCAAGGCCACCGAGCCAAAGCCGCAGGCGGATTTTCTCAAGAAGTCGCGTCGTAACATTTTGCCGTCAACTCCGGAATAAGAACTCGTTCGAGACCAGCACGGTATGGCACCAGCGCGCCCAAGCCGACTCGCGGCCTAGCTGCTGCTCCATGTCTGTTAGAAAGTCTAGCGCTTGCTCGACCTCCGAGTCGGGCGCTGGGCGTCCCAGCGCCTCAAAGACAAACCGCCTGACGCGGCCCGTGTCGTCCCCTTTGCGTTCGAGCAGAGCGCTGGCCGCGAAGCGCGATTGTTCGAGCAAGAACGGCGAATTCATCAGGTAGAGAGCTTGGGTGGGGACGGTCGTCGTGGCCCGCGCGCCGGTTAGATTGTTTGGGTCGGGGAAGTCGAATAGGTTCAGCACATCGAGCTCCTTCATAGCTGACTTACGCAAAGTCGGCAGATAGACGGTGCGCCGGTAACGGCGGTCCTCGCCCAGTTTGGCTTCATCGGTAAGGAACGGCGGCTGGACGGTACGGACATTGCCAGGCAATCCGATCGGCAAAGTGAACCCGCCCCTGCGCCGGTCAAGCTTGCCCGAGACCGCCAGGACCGAGTCACGGAAACTTTCGGCGTCTAAACGTCGGCGATTGCTGCGCCAAAGGAAGCGGTTCTCGGGGTCTTTCGCAGCCGCTTGAGCTTCGTGATCGCTCGACAGCCGGTACGTCCGACTCAGAGCGATCTCGCGGACTAGCGTCTTCACCGACCAGCCTTGCCTCACAAAACGGCTGGCCAAGAAGTCGAGCAACTCCGGATGCGAAGGTTTCTCGCCGCTCAAGCCAAAGTTGTCAACGCTGCGAACCAAGCCCGGGCCGAAAAGGTGATGCCAAACGCGGTTGACGATGACGCGAGCGGGAAGGGGGTTGTCCGGGTTGGTGATCCAGAGCGCTAGCTCTCTGCGGCCGCTCGAGGCGCGCTTCTTGCCTTTGAAGGTGTAGTAAGTCGCGATGCGCGGGGGCTCTCCGACAGTCGCCGCGGCCAAGAAGCCCCGCGGCGCTTCGTCGCCCAACATGTGAGGATTGCCGCCAAGGTTGATGTGTGCGTTTTCCGGTACGCCGAAGTCGCGAACGGCCAGCGCCATCGGCGGCGCGGGCTTGATGAAGGCGACGCGGTCGACTTCCTTCTTGAGCTCGACGGCCTCTTTGTTTGCGAGATCAATCGCGGGTTTCTCGGCGCCTTGCGTCTTCAGGGCTTCGAGGCGTTCGACGGCCTGACGATGAGCGTGTTTGGCGGACTCGTACTCGGCCTCCCAACGCTCGAGCGCTTGAGCGCGGTCACGCAGCTCCGCCGCGGTTTCCGGGAGCGGCCAACGGTGGACGTCGCTGAAGACTCCCGTCATGCGTTCGTCGAGCGTTTGTGTGCTGCGAAAGATCCCCGCCATCGAGTAGTATTCGCGAGTAGAAACAGGATCGAACTTGTGGTCATGGCAGCGGGCGCAGCCCAGGGTCAGACCGAGCAGCGCGCGGCCCACGGTGTCAATCTGGTTGTCGACGACATCCATGCGCAGCTGCACTTTGTCGGAGTCGACCAGCGCCCACGGGCCAATGGCCAGGAAGCCGGTCGCGATGATCTTGTCTCGCCGGTCGAGGTCGTCGGTGTAGTCGGTGACGTCGCCGGCGATCTGCTCGCGAACGAACTCGTCGTAGGGTTTGTCGTGGTTGAATGCGTTGATGACCCAGTCGCGATAACGCCAGGCTTCGCGCGAGGGGATGCGACGGCCGAGCCCGATACTGTCGGCGTAACCGCTCAGGTCGAGCCAATGGCGCGCCCACTTCTCACCAAACTCCGGAGAGCCCAGCAGACGGTCGACGACCTTCGAGTGGCCATCGGACGACCTGTCGGCCGTGAACGCTTCGATTTCCGAGATCGTAGGCGGCAGGCCGGTTAGGTCAAACGTCACCCGCCGCAGCCAAGCGTACCGATCTGCATCGGGAACGGGTTGGAGCGCTCGGGCTTCGAGCTGTGCCAGAACGAACCGGTCCATGTCATCCAGCGGCCAGTCCGCGCGATTCGCGGCCGGCGGTTTCGGGTCGGCCACCGGTTGGAAGGCCCAGTGCTCCAGCCGCCGGTCCCACTCGTTCGAGGCGCCCTCGGAAGCTTCACTCACGCCCTGACTGCCCGGCCACGGCGCTCCCTGATCGACCCACGTCGCTAGGGCGTCGATTTCATCCTGCGGGAGCTTGCCCGTTGGCGGCATCCGCAGATGTTCGGACTCGTATCGGACGGCCGAGATGAGCCTGCTGGCTGCGGCGTCCCCGGGCGTGATCGCCGGTCCTGACAGGCCGCCCGCAAGAATCGCTGAACGGCTATCGAGCCGGAGGTTGGCGAATGGCGTTTTCGCCCGAGAAGAGTGGCAGGAGTAGCACTTTGCCGCCAACACCGGCCGGACGTGCTTTTCGAAAAAGTCGATCTCAGACGAGCTCGGTTCCGCCGCTGACAGCAAGCTGGCGGCGAATAGAGCGCCTGCGATGAGGACTCGAGCCATGCGCGTCGGCGGGCTTTTGCGGAACCCGCTCCCTTGCGGTCGCGGCTCTGACACCACGTGGCGAAAGCTTGGGTCGCGTCGTCAGAGCCGCGACCGCAAGGGAGCGGGTTCCTGTCCCAATCCTAAGCTACCACCTCTTTGATCACGTGGCCATGCACGTCGGTCAATCTCCGGTCGATGCCATTGTGGCGGAACGTCAGTCGCTCGTGATCAATCCCGAGCAGGTGCAGAACGGTCGCGTGCAGCTCGTAGCTCTGGATCGGTTTGTCCGCGGGCTGATACGACCACTCGTCGCTGGCGCCGTAGGTCACACCGCCTTTGACGCCGCCGCCGGCCAGCCAAGACGTAAAGCAAAACGGGTTATGGTCGCGGCCCTTGGCCCCCTGGGCGCACGGCATGCGGCCGAACTCGGTCGTCCAATAGACGATGGTGTCTTCGAGCATTCCACGCGCGGCGAGGTCTTTGATGAGCGCCGCCGAGGGCCTGTCCATCGAGGTTCCCATCGCGCTGTGGTCCTTGGCGATGTCTTCGTGGCTGTCCCAGTTGCGGCGCGGGAAGCCGTTGTCGGCGCCGCTCCATACCTGCACGAAGCGGACCCCGCGTTCGAGTAGCCGGCGGGCGGTCAGGCAGCGCAGTCCGAAGTCTTCGGTGACAGGGTCGTCGAGGCCGTAGAGTCTCTTGGTCGCCTGGGATTCGCCTGAAAGATCCATCACTTCCGGGGCGGTGACCTGTAAGCGGGCGGCCATCTCGTAGGCTTCGATGCGCGCCTCGAGTCGTGAGTCGCCGTCTCGCTTGGCCATGTGGCCGCGGTTGAGTTTCTCGAGTAGTTTGAGCCCGTCAGCCTCGCTTTCCGGCGTGATGTAGTCGGCCGATTCCGGGGGGAAGAGGTCGTGGATCGGGTTCTCGCGTCCGGCGCGGATCATCGTCCCCTGGTGCTGCGCCGGCAGAAAGCCCGCCGAGTGGTTCGCCGGTCCGTTGGGCGCGAAGCCGCGCGCGTCGGGCAGCACGACGAACGTCGGCAGGTCGTCAGTCAAACTTCCGAGCCCGTAGGAGACCCAGGCGCCCACGCTGGGGAATCCCGGCAGGATGAAGCCCGAGTTCTGCATGAACGTCGCCGGTCCGTGCACGTTGGACTTCGCGACCATCGACGGAAAGAACGCCATATCGTCAACGCACGAGCCAAGGTGCGGGACCAGGTCGCTCATCCATTTGCCGGATTCGCCGTACTGCTTCCAATCCCATGGGCTTTTCATCACCGGGCCAGGGTCGCTTTGGAAGAGCTCGATCTTGCCGCCGGGGTCGAACGTCTGGCCATTGCGCTCGATCAAGGCCGGTTTGTAGTCGAACATGTCGCACTGGCTGGCCGCGCCCGACATAAACAGCTGAATGACGCGCTTGGCCTTGGCCCGGTGGTGCAGTCCGCCGTTGAGCTCCGGGTTTGCGGCTCGCAACTCTTCGCCGAGCATCTGCGCAAGGGCGATCGCGCCGAGGCCTCCGCCGGAGTGCTGTAGAAAAGCCCGCCGACTCAGGCAAGGCCTCGGAGCCGCGACCGGGAGGGAGCGGTTGCCCGAGACTCCGACAACCGCTTGCTCCCGCGCGCGGCTCCGAGGGCGTTGGTCGGTCTTGCTAAAACAATCCACCAGATGGCCCCGCTAGTCGACGAAGATGAACTCGTTGCTGTTGAAGATCAAACGGGCGGCGTTCGCGAGCCCGTGTTTATTGGCGTACGCCGAAAGAGCCTCGATTTCGCCGGGGCTTGCCCTTCTTCCCAGGGCCAGCTGAAAACCGTAGTCAATTTGCTCCTCAACGTTCATACTTTTCTCGCGGAGTCGGTCAGCGAAGTAGCGCGACTCTTGCACCATCAGCGGATCGTTCAACAAAGCCAGCGCTTGGATGGCCGTCAGCGTGCTGTTGCGCTTGGGAACCAGCTGCGAAGGATCCGCGCAATCAAGGCTCTCCATAAAAGGATCTTGCACGCTCCGCACCAAGAACCGATACACGCTTCGGCGGCGCGCATCGGGGCTAGAGAAGTCAAAACGCGCGTAATCGTAAACCGGTGAGTGGTCGTACTTGTAGTAGAACTGCTCAACCGCGGGCCCGCCCATGGTTAAGTCGAGGCGTCCGCTAATGTTCAACACCGCGTCGCGCACCGCTTCGGCGTCAAGCCGCAAACGGTTCATCCGCCACAAGTATTGGTTGCCCGCGTCGAGTTTGGCGTGGGCCGGATTGTCCGTCGATGCCTGGCGGTACGTCGCGCTGTTGACGATCAGCCGGTGCAGGTCCTTGAACGAGCCCCCGCCGCCTCGAAAGCTGACGGCTAGCCAGTCGAGCAGCTCGGGGTGTGTCGGCTTGCCGCCCATTCGGCCAAAGTCATTCGGCGAGTCGACGAGCCCGCGGCCGAAGTGGTAGTGCCACACGCGGTTGACGATCGAGCGCCAGCTCAGCGGGTTGTCGGGGTGCGTGATCCACTCCGCCAGCGCCGCGCGGCCGGCGCCCTCGCTCTCGGCTTTGAAGCGCGCCGGCAAGCCCCGCACCGCTGTTACCGCGCCCGGTTGGACTTGCGGCCCGGGCGCCTCAACGCTTCCACGCCCTAACAAGTAGACCGGGCGCGGCTCCCAGGCCGGCGTGAATTTTCCGTAAGGCTTGAAGTAGGTCGCTGCCGTATAGGCGTATTGCGGATCAGGGATCGCGTCGAGCTCGGCCTGTACTTCGTCGCGCCTAGCTTCGAGCTCCGCGAGTTGGGCCTGAGTTCGATCGTCCAGCAGCTCGATCTGAAGCCTTCGCCGCCGGGCCAGGAGCTCTTTGTTTTGCTCCCCGATGGCGTTGCGCTTGGCGATGGTTTCGGGCGTGTCGACCTCGCCGACTTTCGGCAGCAAGTCCTTACTTTCCTCTCGCAAGGCGTCGTAGAGTTTGTTGATGTCGGCGATCTCGTCGCTGGTCTGTTCGCCGACCAAGGCGTCGAGCGGACGGACAACGCGGTCGGCCTCGCGCAGCCTCGACCAGACCTCGCGAATCTGCTTGTGGACTTCCGGGTCGTCCGAATAAGGTTGCTCGGCCCGGTCCACTCCGGCGAAGACCGCCTGCAGGGAGTAGTAGTCTTCCTGCAGGATAGGGTCGAACTTGTGGTCGTGACAGCGCGCGCAGTGGACCGTCAGACTCGCAAACGTCGACATCGTCTGGGCAACCATGTCGTCACGGTCGAGCACGCGGACGAGCTTCTTATCCTTGGTTCCTTCGCGTAGCTCGGCGTGCCCGACGTAGTCCCATGGCCCAGCTGAGATGAAGCCGGTTGCGATCAGGCCGGTCGGATCATCGGGCCAAAGGTAGTCGCCGGCGAGCTGCTCCTTTACGAAGCGCTCGTACGGCTTGTCGGCGTTGAAGCTTTCGATCACATAGTCGCGATAAGGCCAGGAGTTGCGCCGTGCCTTGTCCTTGTCGTAACCGTGAGACTCGCCGTAGTGCGCGACGTCGAGCCAGTGGCGGCCCCAACGCTCCCCGTAACGGGGTGACGCGAGCAGCCGATCGACCAGGTCTTCATACGCGCTGGGGGACGAGTCGCTCAGGAAAGCGGACACCTGCTCGGGTGCAGGCGGCAAGCCGTGCAGGTCGTAGGTCAGCCGCCGGATCAGGGTCGCGCGATCCGCTTCGTGGGATGGCTCTAGCCCCTTCTCCGCCAGCTTGGCCGCGACGAACCGGTCGACTTCATTGCGGCCCCAGCTCGCCCGAGCCTCGGGGACGTCGGGGCGCACAAGCGGCCGGAACGACCACCAAAGGCCGGCGTCGGCGGCGAGCGCGCCGCTACAGGCGATCAACAGGACAACGCTCGACAGAGACAATCCCCAAAATAATCGATTTCGCCGCATGGCCGCCCTTACATAGTACTTCCGGGGGCAAGCGGATGGGGGCGGTGTCGGCGGATCTAATCCAGCCGCCGAACACCTACGGCGCCTACGAAACGTGCTCGGTAGCCTCGAACTGCGCGGAAGCATCCGACAAGGCCCGCATACGACCATGTTGCTTGTCTTCGTACATTCGCTCGTCGCTGAACTTGATCAGCTCGCCCGCGTCCGACCCGTCTCGCGGGTAAAGCGCCCCGCCGATGCTGATGGCCGCCCTCACGAAACGCTCGTCGCCAAGGTCGATCGGCGACTCTTCCAACGAATCCTTGAGCTGCTCGATCGTAAGCTCCAGATGCTCGTCGCTGATCCCCGGTAGCACAGCTAGGAATTCGTCGCCGCCGATCCGGCCAAGAAAATCGTAGCTGCGGAGCGATTCCCGTAGGCGAATGCTAACCGCGCCAAGGAATTTGTCTCCGGCGGCGTGACCGTAGGAGTCGTTGATGGGCTTCATCCCGTTGAGGTCCATAAACAGCACCCCGACGGCCTGCTTCTGGCGCTGTGCGCGGTTGAGCTCCTGGTCCAGGCGCGCAAACGACGCGCGCGCGTTCGGCAAGTGTGTCGTCGCGTCGGTGTGGGCGTCGATCTGCATCCGTCGAAGCTGCTGAGATGCCGACAGCGTCGCCGAGAACCGGTCCGTCACCAGGCCTAGCAACAGTCCATGATCCTCGTCAAAAGCGTTGGGCTGCTCGGCGCACAAGATCAACACCCCAGCAAGTCGTTCGCCAAGCGAAAGAGGAGCCGCCAAGCTACACTGCGCTGTCTCGAACTCTTGAGGCGCCCGCCCGCTCTCGGTCAAGTACGGTGGACTATCGGCGATCAGCGGCACCCGCATTTGACCGGCTTGACCCACCAAGCCGTCATTGTTTGGCAGCGTCAGCCGCCCTACCGACCCAGCGGGAAGGTTCACCTCGAACTGGCAGGTGAAGGCGTCGCGGCGCTGGCTGTAGAGGAAGATCGCCGCCGAGCTCGCATTGCAGGCCTCAGCGACTGTCTTGAGCGCGTCATTGAGTGAGCGTTCATAGTTCAGATCGGCTCCGAGCTGACTCATCACGTCATAGAAAGCCAGCAGATGCTCGGGGCGCCGTCCCAGCTTCTGCAGCGCAAGCGAGCGTGAAGAATGCTCGAGATCGACGCCTTCTTGGACCCAAGTCTGGCGAATCTGTAACGTCTTCGCCGCCGCCTCGCGAGTGTGCTCCACATCGAGTGCAAGCTCTCGCTGCAGAAACGAATCGAGGATCTCGGGCGAGTGTGCTCCACATCGAGTGCAAGCTCTCGCTGCAACTAGCCCGCGAGGATACCCCGAACCATCCCAGTGTTCGTGGTGGCTCAGCACGACTTCGTTGACGGGCTCGGGAAACTGCATCGCGCCAACAATATAGGCCCCGATCGCCGCGTGATTGGCAATCTCGTTAAACTCCTGCTCGGTCAGCCGGCTCGGCTTTTGCAGGATGTAGTCCGGAACCCCAACCTTGCCGACATCGTGTAGAACCGCGGCCAGCTTCAGCGTTCGAATCTCTGTCGGCGTGCATTTGAGTCGTTCGCCGAGGCGCAGGGCCAAAGTCTCCACGCGCTGCAAATGGCCCGCCGTGCTGCCATCCTTGGCTTCAATCGCGACCACCAGCGTCTCGAGCGCTCGCTGCCGTATCGCCGCAAGCTTTTCCGCGTGATCCTGCTGATTGTGCAAGCGGGGGAAGTAGCTGCGGAGATACCAAAACGCCGCTCCGATGACGAACAAGCCGAGCGCCGCGTCCCAGATGCCTGCAGCTTCGAGGACTAGCCGGCTGACGACCACACCCAAGGGCGCGGATACGTAAAGCGGACTTGTCCAAAAAAACTCTCGGTTCCAAACCCGCCAGGGGGCCTCATTCCGAGCAAGCCCAGTGCGCAACGACAGCAGCCCGCTCTCGACAACGAAGTAGCTGGCCGCGGCCAGGCAAGCGCCCCCCACCCAGGCTACACCTTCCGACGACGCGGTCCCTCGATAGACCATCGAAGCCATCGAAGCGACGTAAACGGCCGCGGTGACCACCGCCAACTGATATCCAACTTCGCGGGAGTCCCAGTTCTTCTTTCCCGTTTCTAGCGCAACGACTCGATCAAAGAGCATCGATACGGCAAAGATCGACAACGCGTATAAGGGCGGCAGAAGCGTGATCGCCGCGAAGTTGAACAAGAACGCCAGCGACACGGGACCTTCGACGCCCGGAAGTTGCACGCGCAACCGCGTTGCCGCGCACGAAAGCAATAACAGCAGCGACAAAGACGGCCAGTCGGGCTCGCCGGGGTCTACCGCGATCGACGCCAGCGCATGTACTGCAAGAGCTAGTACCGCCAGGTAAACGAACGTGCCGGACCAGCTCCAAGATCGGGAAACGACAGACATACAACTCCTTTCGTGGCGGGACGGATCGAGCGGGTGAGCTACCGTGCTTGCAGCGGCCTGGCCCGTTGATAAAACACTAGACGCTCTATTGTTCTCCTCTGTAGTACCCGTAGTCAATAGGGCGGAGCACCAAAATCAGCCGCTGTCGATAGTACTTTTGATCGTAGGAGTATTAGTACCCTCCCGGCACCCGAGCCTGGCACTAGTTGACCCTGGAGTTAACACCTAGGCCGTTAGCGCTTACTACGAAACTGCGCCGCGGAAACTGTTTAGCCGCTCCGAGACGATCGGTATACTCGAAGACTTGCCATGAATCGTTTCCTCTGCCTAGTTCTTGCTCTCCCACTCGCCGCTCAAGCTGATCAAATCGTCCTCTCCAACGGTGATCGAATCACCGGCGAAATCGTCGAGTCTGACGCCGAGACCCTGAAAGTCGCTACTGAATTCATCGGCGACATAGAGATCAAGTGGGAGGCTGTTGCGGAGATTTCGTCAGAAGACAAGGTGTTCGTCTCGTCCAAAGACGGCCAAGTCCTGGTGGGTCCGGTCAAAACCCGAGGAGAGTCTTTCCAGGTCGAAACTGCACAGTCCGGCACGATCGAGGTGCCAAAGTCCGAGGTCGCCGCCGTACGCAACGAAGAAGCACAGACAGCCCACGAGGCGGAAGTCGACCGGCTCCGCAACCCCAAGCTCAGCGACTTTTGGAGCGGCTTCTTCGACACCGGTTTCAGCTTGGCCGCCGGCAACGCCGAGACGAAGAGCTTCACAAATGCAGCCCGTGCCGACCGTACCACCCAGCGCGACAAGATCAGCGTTTACGCAACGACGATTTTTGCGCAAAACAGCACGACCGGTGACAAGCTGACGACGGCCAATGCCATCCGGGGCGGCACACGTTATGACGTCAACGTAAGCGAGAGGTTGTTCACGTTCGGGTTCCTCGACTTGGAGTTCGACCAATTCCAGTCCTTGGACTTAAGAAGCGTCGTCGGCGGCGGCCTGGGCTATCACCTCAAGAAGTCCGAGCGAACGACCTGGGACTTCTTCGGGGGCGCCTCGCTCAACCAGGAATTCTTCGACAACGACATCACCCGGCGATCGGGGGAGTTGGTACTGGGTGAAGAGCTGGTGGTCAACTTCAGTGAAAAGTCTTCCTGGAGCCATCGCTTGGCGCTCTATCCGAACATGAGCCAGACGGGCGAGTACCGGCTGCAGTTCGACACCTCTCTCAACAGCGACATCTGGGAGTGGCTCGGCTGGCACGTCACGGTGAGCGACCGTTTCTTGAGCAACCCGGTTCCCGGCCGCCAGAAGAACGACCTCCTGCTGACGGCGGGTCTGCGTGTCAGCTTCGGCAAGTAGCGAAATCCGAGCACCCTGCGTGAGCGGGGTGCTGCTGCCGTATCCTAAGGCGGTCGCCGTGA
This sequence comes from Bryobacterales bacterium, assembly GCA_965247515.1. Lineage (GTDB taxonomy): Bacteria > Acidobacteriota > Terriglobia > Bryobacterales > UBA6623. Next base: position 8,003,257 of record OZ252029.1, read on the forward strand.
CGCTGATTGACAACGCCGGCTGGAGACGCGAACCACAGGCCTACCTCTTCACGTTCGCTTGCTACGGGACCCACCTGCACGGCGACGAGCGAGGTTCCGTCGACCGCCTGCACAACGTTCCTCGTACCCCGTACCTCGAGCCGCGGAGGGGACGAGCGACTGCCGCGCGGGCCGCCATGAAGAGCCCGCCGTATGTTCTCGACCGCGGACGCCGGGCCGTCACGCTACGAGCGCTCGACGACACCTTGCAAGTATCGCGGTTGGGGCCTCTTGGCGGCTCACGTAAGAACCAACCACGTGCATGCCGTAGTGGCTACGGGGGCGGACCGGCATGCGGTTCTCCGCGATCTGAAAGCTTATGCGAGCCGCGCGCTCAACACGCGTTTCCCTAAAGACAAGCTGTGTAAGAAGTGGTCGCGGCACGGCAGCCATCCAGCGCTTTGGACGGATGAACAGATCGTACGGGCAGTCAACTACGTGCTGCACGGGCAAGGCGAACATATGGCGGTGTATTCGCCGGAATCCGAGCACCCTGCGTGAGCGGGGTGCTGCTGTTGTACTGTAGCGCGCAAGCAACCCCCCGCTGAGGGGCTGTGAAACACCGTTCGCGGCATCGGCCATTCTTGGTGGAGCGTGATGCTGTGGCCGGCCATCGGCGCAGGGGCCTCTTTCATGCTGGCGTGGGTCCTATTTCCGGCCGCGGTCGGGAGCGGCGTCGCGTATACCAAGGCGGCGCTTTATATTTCGGACGGCTATGTCCCTTTTTCGGGCGTCATCGGAAAATTCGTGGCCAGCACTCTATCGATCGGGTCCGGCAACCCCATGGGGCCCGAGCAGGCTGTACTTTTGCTGATGCAGCAGCTCGGCCACCAGCGTATGGCTCACCTGATGCCCGCGGCGGCGCAATTCTTCGGCCAGCCTGCGCACGCTCTCGCAGGTCCAGCGCAGCGGCGACTCCGGGTCGCCACGCGTGCCAGGCTCCACCAGCTTTTCCAGATCCCGCAACAGGGCCGGATCCTTGGCCTGAGTCTTCTTGCGGCCCCCGCCTGGACGGCGAATGGGGACTTGGCGACCCGCCCCTTGCTCGGGCGGCTGCTTGAGCTCCGCCAAACCCGCGCTGATGGCGCGTCTCGACACGCCGCTTGCACGCGCCACCAACGAGATCCCTCCGCGTCCCAGCGCGGCGCTTTCCGCCGCCGCCCACAAGCGCCGCATACGCTCGTCGAGCCAAGGCTCGAGCTGCCGGAAGCGCTCAGCTATCTCGCTCTCGCTGGCCACTCAACCATTCTAGGACGGAAATGCTTTGAATGCTATGGTTATTTGCTTACGGACCCTTAGCTCGTATCCGCTATTGCCCGTCACAAGTCGCGCCGACACCCAGCGCCTTCTCGGGACCTTAAGCCTGGAAGAAGTCTTGAACGCCTACGGCATCGAACGTTGACGCGGGTGCGACCGCTAACCCGCCCCCAACAACTCCTCCAAACCCTCCTCATCCAACACCGTGACCCCCAGCTTCTCGGCCTTCTCCAGCTTGGACCCCGCCCTCTCACCCGCCACAACGTAGTCCGTCTTCTTGCTCACCGACCCGGAAACTTTCCCGCCCGCCGCCTGAATCCTATCCTTCGCGTCTTCCCTCGTAAGATTCGGCAGCGTCCCCGTCAGCACAAACGTCTTGCCGGCTAGCCCTGAGTCTGCGCTGACTTCAACCGCGCGAGGCTCCTGGCTGAACTTGAGCCCCGCATCACGCAACTGCGACAGCAGCTCTCGATTCCTCTCCGCCGCAAAGAACTCGAGGATCCCTTCGGAGATCCGAGGACCGACCTCCTCGACAGCCTCGAGCTCATCGGCGTCGGCCCTCTCCATCGCCTCGATACTGTTGAACGCATCGGCCAGCAGCTGCGCCGTCCGCTCGCCGACGTACCGAATTCCAAGCGCATAGATGACGCGGGGCAGGGGAGTCGCCTTCGACTGTTCAATGCCCTCTAGTACGTTGCCGGCTGATTTTTCGGCCATGCGCTCGAGACCCGCGACTTGCTCGAGCGTCAACTGATAGATGTCCGCCACGCTCTTCAGCAGCTCGCGGTCGACAAGCTGCTCGACCAGCGACTCGCCCATCCCGTCGATGTCCATCGCGCGGCGCGAGGCAAAGTGAATGATCGACTCCTTGAGCCGCGCCGGGCAATTCACATTGACGCAACGCCTGATCGCCTGGTCCTCCTCGCGTACCAGCTTCGACTTGCAGACGGGGCACTCGGTCGGGATCACAAACGGCTCCCGCTCGGCCCCTTCGGCGACCACGCGAAGCACCTTCGGGATCACATCGCCGCTTCGCTCGATCAGCACCGCGTCGCCAATCTGCAGGCCCAAGCGAGCGATTTCATCTTCGTTATGCAGCGTCGCCCTCGATACGGTGACCCCCCCAACGAAAACAGGACGTAGCCGCGCCCGCGGCGTAATCGCCCCCGTCCTGCCGACCTGCACGTCAATGCCCTCGACGACGGTCTCGGCTTGCTCGGCCTGCATCTTGTAAGCGATCGCCCAGCGCGGCGCCTTGGCGGTCGAGCCGAGCCGGGTCTGCAACTCGTACGAGTCGACTTTGAGCACAAGCCCGTCGATGTCGTAAGGCAGCTCATCGCGCTTCGAAAGCCACTCGCCGCAGAAACTCCAGATCTGGTCGAAGCCCGACATCCGGCGCCGATTCGGGTTCACCTTGAATCCCAGTTGGGCCAGCGCGTCGAGGGCCTCCCAATGCGAGAGGCCATAGGGCTGACCGTCCACCAACATCGAATACGCGTAGTACTCGAGCCGCCGGCCGGCCGTCACTTTCGGATCCAACATCCGCAGCGAACCGGCCGCGGCGTTGCGCGGGTTCATGAAAGTCGGCAGCTCGGCGTCGAGGCGAGAGGTGTTGAGTCGATCAAACGCCGGCCGCGGCATCACCACTTCGCCCCGCACTTCGAACTTGGCGGGTCCTCCCGTCACCGCCAGCGGCAACGACCGGATTGTCCGCGCGTTCTCGGTGATGACCTCTCCCTCGCGCCCGTCGCCGCGGGTCAGAGCGAGCGTCAAACGCGAGTCCACGAAACGCGCCGACATCGACACGCCGTCGAGCTTCAGCTCCCCGACGTAGTCCAGCGACTCGCCGCCCGCTAGCTCCCGCGCCCGCCGATCGAACTCGCGCAACTCGTCCTCGGAGAACGCATTGTCCAAGCTCAGCATCGACGAGCTGTGCGGGGCCTTCTCAAAACCCTCACGCGGCGCGCCGCCGACGCGCTGGGTAGGCGAGTCCGGCGACCGCAGCTCGGGGTGGGTCTCTTCGAGCGCCTCTAGCCGCCGCATCAAGGCGTCATACTCGGCGTCGTCGACTTCCGGCCGGTCGAGCACGTAGTAAAGCCGCTCGTGCCGGCGCAGCTCCGACCGGAGTTGCTCAGCCTCGGCCGCCGGAATCGTCGCATCAATCTGTGACATAAGATGGATGTTCCACGTGGAACATAGTCGCGCCGTAATTATCTATAATCCTGCGGCCGGACGCGGATTGCACCTCAACCCTAGATCAATGAGTCGGGCCGCCAAGGCCTTGAAGAAGATTGCGCGCCAAGTCGACGTGAAGGCAACCGAGCCCAATCGCCGCGCCGACACCCTTGCGCGCGAGGCGCTGGCCGCTGGCTTCGACCTGATCGTCGTGGCCGGCGGAGACGGCACAGTGAACGAAGCCCTGCAGGCGCTTGCGGGCTCGAACGCGACGCTGCTCGTACTCCCCTCTGGAACCGCCAACGTCCTTGCGAGGGAGACCGGGCTTCCCCGTAATCCGCTAGCGGCGGCTGAAAGCGCCATTCGATTCCAGACTCGTGAGATCCCCCTCGGAGTCGTCGAATTCTCGACCCATCGCCGCTATTTTCTGTTGATGTGCGGCGTTGGATTCGACGCGGCCGCCGTGCGCGGGCTTGATCGGGTCCGCAAGCGAATGCTCGGCATGGGCGCGTACTTTCTCAGCGCCCTCGGACAGTTCACCAAGCGACTCGGCCGTCTTCAAGCAACCGTTGGAGGCGAGACGCTCGATTGCACGCTCGTGGTCGCATCAAAAAGCCGCCTCTACGGCGGGCGGCTCGTGCTGGCGCCCGAGGCTCATCTGCTTGCCGACGAGTTCGACATCGCCTGCTTTTCTTCGGGCTCGTTCCTTGGCTACCTGGGCTATTTGGCGGCGGTTGTGACGCGCACTTTGCGGTGGTTTCCTGGGGTTCAGAGGCGGCGAGCAAAAACGCTCGAGCTCTCAAGCGCCGACGGCTCCCGCGTCTACGTCCAAACCGATGGCGAACTGGCCGGCGAAGCGCCCGCGAAAGTTCGCATGGGCCCGGAAACTGTCCGAATCCTCCTGCCACCGGAATACGGCGGGCGCCAGTACTTCTAGTTCCGTGACCGCATGATCATTTGGGATTTGACCCAGGAATGTCGGGTTGCCGCGTTTCAGAGCCGCGACCGGAAGGGGCTGTGAAATAAACCCGTCGTGGCCGCCGAAGCTCCCCTGGGGCGGTTCGGAATGGCGCGAGTGGATCAAAATGGGATAAAACATGAGGGCAAACGAATGTTCGGATAACTTGGCGGCGGCGTCCAACGCCCTTATTATATGGGCGAACAACAGGTCTTAGTCGAGCTCGAGCAACGCCCCGCCAAGCCGTGCCCGTTGACCAACTGCAGCTGCGACAGCCCAATCGCGACCAATTCACCTATGCCGCGATCGACGTCGAACGGCTCGTGCCGGCCGACCATCTGGTGCGCGCCATCTGGGAGCTGAGCGGCATGCTCGACCTGTCCGGCTTCGCTGCTCATCTGGAAACCCGCAAGGAGTCCGCCGGGCGGCCGGCATGGGATCCGCGGTTGCTGGTCGCGATCTGGATCTGGGCGTATTCGGAAAGGATGAGCTCGGCGCGTGAGATCGCGCGTCAAAGCCGCTATCGGCCGGAGTTGGAGTGGTTGTGCGGCATGGCGGTCGTCAATCATCACACTCTTTCGGATTTTCGGGTATTCCACTCAAAAGCTCTCGAGAACTTGTTGACACAGGTATTGGCGCAGCTGAGTCAAGAGGGGCTGGTGGATCTCGAGCAGGTGGCCGTCGACGGCACGCGGATCCGGGCGCAAGCCTCGGGCGGGTCGCAACGCAGGCGTCCGACGCTCGAGCGGCATCTCGAACAAGCGCGCGAAGCGGTGCGTCAACTCTCGGAAGAAGCCGACGACGAGGGTTCGAATCGGCGGCGTCAGGCGGCGCGTAAGCGGACCTTGCGGGAGCGAGTCGAGCGGATGGAGCAGGCGCTGGAGGAACTGCCCAAGGTCGAAGCGGGCAAGCGCGACGAAGAGCAACGACGCCAGGCGCGGGTGAGCGAGAGCGAGCCGGAAGCGCGCCCGCAACACGAATCCAACGGCGGTTGGGGACTCGGCTACAACGCGCAGCTGGCGACCGACGCCAAAGAGAAGATCGTGGTCGGCGTGGAGTTGACCAACAACGCCTCCGATGCGGGCCAGCTGACCCCGACGCTGGACGATGTGGAAGGGCGCTTCGAGCGAACCCCGAAGCAAGTGTTAGCGGACGGGGGCTACGCCAACCAGGCCAACATCGAGGCGCTGGCAGCCGCTGAAATCGAATACGCGACGCCGGCGCCGGCGCCGGACAAGGGCTCGAAGGCGGCGTTGAAAGCGGCGGGAATTGGGCCGCGCTACGCACCGAAGTTTTTCATCTACGACGAGGCGACGGACACGTTTCTGTGTCCGGCCCAGCGGACCTTGACGTATCAGCGATCGTCGCTGAAGCGGAAGCGCAAATATCGGCAGTATCAGGCAAAAGCATCTGATTGTCGCGAATGCGCACAGCGACACAAGTGCTGCCCCAAGAGCGGTCATCGAACGTTGAGCCGCAGCGAAGAGAACGCGGTGATGGCGAAACATCGGCGCTGGATGGAGAGCGAGCGTGGGCGGGCGGCGTATCGCAAGCGGTCCGAGACGGCGGAGTTTCCGAACGCCTGGTTGAAAGAGCGATTGGGGGTGCGCAAGTTTCGAGTACGAGGGCTGCGGAAGGCGCGATCGGAGCTTTTGTGGGGGGTTTTGGCGTACAACATTGCGGCTTGGATCCGGCTGGTCTGGCGTCGTGGGCCGGAGTGCGGGCTGGCGGCGCAAGCGGCGGCGTAGCGGCGGTGGGGGGGGCGAAAAGGGCCGGGAAACGGCCCGAAACGACCGTTTCCGGGCCGCTCAGGCGGTCAATCAGGAGTCGAGGCGCAGAAGTTGCGGTTTCGGCAGGGGCGGCGTTCGGCAGCGCTGAGCTTGGCGTGCGCTTGGCGCTCCCGCGCGCCGACGCGACAATAGGTTTTCTTCACGGCCCCTTTAGGGAGCGGTTGGCTGACTGCCCGACAACCGCTTGCTTACGCGCGCGGCTCCAAGGGCCAGCCAAAACTTTACTGCTTTGTTCAGATGCTCCGGATGCCGGCGGGCTAGCGTTTTCTTTGCGTTCCTTTACGTTCTTTGCTCCTTTGCGCGAACTTCAGTGCGCTCTCGAATGGCGATCGCCACCGCGAAAGTTACTTCAGTTCGGCGTACTACACTAGGACGCAACCGCTGACGAAAAGGCCTTGCGAAGTGATCTCTGAAGAAAACAACCAGCGCTACCCGTGGGGCCTCGCACTACTACTTTTGTTGGTGCTGGTCTGCTTGAACACCGCGGCGATCCGCTATCTCGACAACACGAATCTAGGTACGACAAATGGCCTGTGGAAGGCCCCGTCGATTGCTCAGTGGGAATCGGCCGGCAGCGGCCAGATCGATAGCGGCGGCGTGGCTTATGGGCTTTCGATGGGCCTGCTGTGCCGTCTTATCCCAAGCGATGCGGTTGAGTGGGGCGGCCGGCGCGGGTTCCTGACTTTTCGAGAGGTGACGCTGTGGAACGGCGTATTTGGAGCTGTCGCATCGATCCTCGCGTTCTCGATTGCTTGGATGATGTCCGGGTCTCGCGCCATTGCGGTTCTGATACTCCTGACTCACTTCTCAAGCGGCTTCATCTTGCTCAACAGCATGAATTCCGAAGACATCATGCCGGGTTACACCGCGTATTTGGGGTGCGCCCTTGGTCCCTTGGTGTGGTTCGCTGGAGCCGACATGGAGGCTACTTGCCGATCATTGCCGCGTCAGTTTGTCTGGCGCTGGCCGGCCTTTTGCATTGGACTCTGCTGGTTCCGGGCGCAATCGCGCTGGCCGTTTGCTGTGTGATCGCGATGATACGCGAGCCGAGAACGGCGATTCAGATAGGCGCGGCGGCGTGCGCGTTCTTTGTGTTTGTCGGCTTGGCGCTAGCGCTTCTGTCGGCCGTCAACAACCAATTTTCCGGCTCGATTCTGGAGTTCCTCTATCCAGCCAAAGCCGGACCCTCCGGCTGGGTGGGTTTCCAATTGAATAAGCTGCCACTGGTCGTAACAGGCGCCGGCAACTACTTCAATGGAGCTCAACTTGTTCACAGTTGGGCTCGTCTTTTGACGAACCGTTCCATGCAGACAGACGTTGCACTGTCGTGGACCGCTTTGTTGGTTGCACTCGTTTCGATCGGCTATTGGTGGCTAAGAAGTCGGCGCTCGAGGTCTGGCGGCGGTTCTGAGACGACCGCGTTTTTCCTCACCGTCTTGTTCGTAGGCGAACTGATGGCCGCGTATGGGCATCCGTATGATCCACAATTTCAGATTCAGCCGTTGGGGATCATTTTCGTTGGATTCACGACCCTGCTGACGCTCGCTCGGCAGGCGCTTCGGGGCCGTGCATGGTTCGCCTGCATCTTCGTATTCTCGCTCCTGATGTGCGCCAATTTGGCCGACAACTGGCTAAGACTTGAACGCTTCCGCGGCGGTGACGGACGCTCATTGGAGCAAGTGGCGGAGCTGCTGGAGCAGTACCCGGCACAGGAATTCGTGATCGTGTCGCATGCCTATGAGGGATGGAGCACATGGCTCTACGCGGTGACCTTCAAGGGCGACCGAGAGGCGTACCTGGACTACACAGTCCACTTAGCAACCCCGTTCGCGGACCACCAGGGTGTTTCCGCGAGCGCCGCCGTTGAGCAAAGCGCGAATCGAATCAACGAGGCCTTCGCGAATGGGAAGCGAGTCGCGGCCACGGTCCTGTGGAATCAAGAGCCCGGCGAGTTTTCCGAGTCGTTGCATACTCTGACGAACGCGGACACCGCACTCGAATATTCGATCCTCTTGCGATCGGAATTTGACGTCCTTCCCGGCCTCAACCCGGTTGTAATCGGCACGCTGGTAGAACTCGTTCAGCCCACCGCGACGGGCGCTCCCAGGTGACTCCAGACGGGCCGCTGTAGAAAGAGCATTAGCTGCAATACTCTTCACTTGAGGCCTTTGCGGTGTAGGTCAAGCACGATCTGAATGCGGAATCCGCTCGCGGTCGCGGCCCTGAAGCCGTGGTTGGCCTTTGCCCCAAAGTGTCAGAGCCGCAACTATAAGGGAGTATCTGATGGCCTTGCAGGCCACCCATGAGGATGAAAACGGCCGCCCCGGAGCCGCGACCGTGAGGGAGCGGTTGTCGCAACCGCGGGCAACCGCTTGCTGACGCGCGCGGCTCCGGGGCGGCGACGCATTCGGCCGGTGGAGCGGGTTTTCGAGGGAGCGGGTTCCGCAAGACTTAAGCTACAGCCGACTGTTAAGTGAAGAGCATTCGGGCTAGCTCAATTCGGCGCCTTCTTCGGCATCATCGAGATTGCGCTCGGGGCGAAGTGCTCCATGTCGATGTCGAGAAGGTACGGGCCGCCGGCGGCCATGCTTCGTTCGATCGCCTCGGAGTACCCCGCAACGCTCGTGACCCGCTCGCCAGGCACCCCGAGACTCTTCGCCAGTCCCGTGAAATCGACCTTGCCAAGGTCGGTTTCATTGATCCGGCCGATGCGAGTGTCTTGCAGCCAGCGCAGCACGCCATAGCCCTGGTCGTTAAAGACGCAGACCACGACCGGAATCTGGTACTGCGCCGCGGTAGCCAGCTCGGTTGCGTGGTAGAGAAAACCGCCATCGCCGTGGATGACGACTGTCTTTTTTCCCGTCGCGACCGCGGCCCCCAGAGCCATCGGGAAACCCGGGCCGATCGCCCCCGAAGTCGGGTTGATCGATGTCCGCGGCTCGTAGATCGGGAAGAGCTGATTGCCCCAGGTGTAAGCCGAGATCGTCTGGTCGCGCACAAAGATACCGTCGCGCGGCAGCGTCGCGCGGGTCTTGTCCATCACCAGCGGCCAGTCGGGCCCGAGACGCTGGCGTGTCGCCGCGCGGAGGCTGTCGCGGCCGGCCCAGACGGTTTGATTGAAACGCTCGTCGTTGGCGCTAAATTCATCGTGCGACCCGTTAATAGCGTCGAGGGCCTCTCCGGCGTCGGCCTGGATGCCGATCGCTAGGCGGTGTGTGCGGCCGATCATATTCGGGTCAATGTCGATTTGGATAAGTGGAGTGAACCCCAAGCGTGAGGCAGTCGAAATCGGGACAGGTTACGATTCACCGCAAAACGCTTGCCTTCTTCGCTGTATCGTCGCACGCTGGTCCTAGCCGGGGAAGCGGAAGCGGGCTCTGCTGGAGAGCAACCCGCCAAGGAATACCCGGCCGCAAACTCATCAAGACGATGAGCGCCGGGGGCGGCCGCCAAGGTCGCTCCCGGCTTCTCCAACGCCGGCGATGTCTCCCTGCCCGCCCAGGGCCCATCGGATTGATAGATTTGCCTATGCCTCTCAAAACTCATACTTCGGATTCCTCGCTGCTGTTGCCGCCGGCCGCGCCAGCGCTTCAAACTCCGCCGGCGGACGATATCCCAACGCCGAATGCAGCCGGCGTTGGTTGTAGATCTCATCAATGAACTCGCCGATCGATGCGCGCGCCTCGTCAAGCGTGCGATAACGCTGCAACCAAACCTCCTCCGCCTTCAACGTCTTCATGAAACTCTCCGCCCGCGCGTTGTCGTAGGGGTTGCCGCGGCGGCTCATCGAGATGATCGCGCCGTGCTGCTCCAGCAGCTCGACATAGGCGCTCGAAGCGTACTGTACGCCTTGGTCGGAATGATGCATCCACCCCGCGGCAGGGCGTCTGAGCTCGAGCGCATCGCGCAACGCCCCTACAGCCAGCTCAGCTTTGAGCGTCGTCCCCAGCCGCCAGCCGACCACGCGTCGCGAGTAGGCGTCCAACACCACGGCGAGGTAGACGAACGCCTCGCGCAAGCGAATGTAGGTGATATCGGATTGCCACAACTGATCGACGCCGTCCACATTCAGGTGCGCCGCTAGATTCGGATAAACAGGTAAGAAGTGGTTCGAATCCGTTGTTAGCACGAAGCGCCGCTTGAGTACCGCCAGCAAGTTGTCCTTACGCATCATCCGCAGGACCTTTTTGTGATTGACGAGGAAGCCTTGGCGGCGCAGCTCGGCCGTCACGCGGCGGTAGCCGTAACGACGATTCTCGAGCGAAATCCGCTGCATGCGGTCACGCAATTCCATGTCGCACTCGGCGGGCGACGACACGGCGAGCCGGCGATAGAACCCGGCGCGATTCACGCGTCCGAGCTCGCAGGCGTGTTCGACGCTGAGCGAGCCTTTGGCGCTGATCTGCTCGACGATGGAGTAGATCCGCTCGCGCCACCGGCGTCGTTGGTCGGGGCTGCGAGGTTCAAGGCGCGAAAGGCTTGTCCGAAAAAATCGAGCTCTGCGGCTTGTTTGCCGAGCAGTCGTTCGAGCTCTGCGATGCGTTCGTCGCGCGGATCGCGAGGGATCTTGGGCGGCGCCGAGCGGCCGGGTTTCGGCCGGCCTCGCCGCCGGCTCAAGCCGTTGACGCCTTCCTGGCGATAGGCGTCCCGCCAGCGGTACAGCAGGCTGCGCTTGACGTCCAACTCGCGGCTTAGCGCTGTGCCGCTCTGGCCGGCTAGGAGCCGCCTGGCGGCGGCTTCCTTGAACTCCACCGTGAACTCCCGCGGCTTGCGCGGCTTGAGACTTTCCATCCTGGACTCCTTTCCATTCGCTGAAATTCGTCCCAAATTTCAATGTCTCATTTTTAGGGTTCACTCCAGACTGTCACCGAAAGCCGTCACCGAAAGCCTGGGCGCGCTCGGAGCGGTCCGCAAAGAGCTAGGTTTGCCGGGCATCGCGAACTTGGTCATGGTGACGGCGAATCGGTGAGTGAGACTCCGCACCGCGAGGTCTTTGCGAGGAGTCCGGACTCATCCAATCTCTAGCGAATACCGGACCACGGCCAGCCCTCCGACTGAAAGCGTAGACCGACCTCAACCGCGTTCACCGAGGAGTTGAACGGACGGGCCGACCCTTCTCGATTAGTCGTTGCGAGTGAAGCCGGCTGTATATTTGCTAGCATACAACTCGAATCACCGGGAGGAGCAGATGGCCAGTGAGCAATGGATCATCGACGGGGAAATCATAGACACCTGTAATTGTGAGGTGATCTGCCCGTGCACGATGGGGTCTCCTGCGAGTTACGGCAGCTGCTTGGGGAACGTCACGTGGTGTATTGACGAGGGGTTCTACGGTGATGTAGACCTGTCGGGGTGTATCGCACAGCTAGCCGTTCATGCGCCGGGTCCCTACTTCGACGATGGAAACTGGCGAGTGGCGCTGTACGGGCAGGCGTCCGCGACGCCGCGGCAGCGCGAATCTCTCGAAGCCATATTCCTTGGTCAGGCTGGTGGTTTCTTCGGTGATTGGCGCACCATGATGAGCGAGATCGTGGGCGTGCGCTGGGTCCCCATTGAGGTGGAGCGCAAAGGGCGAAAGCGCATCGTGCGAATTGAGGGCGTATTGGATATAGATGCGGAGGCGATTGCCGGCGCTAGCGAAGACGAGACTGCCCAGCTGGTGAATCCGCCGTTTTGGAAAGGCGCCCCCTACCCGGCGACTCTGGGGCGCAGTCACCGCTTCACCTACAAGGACTTCGACTTAGCGTGGGAAGGCAACGGGAAGGCTTGCAGCTTCTCACACTGTCATTACGAAGGGCCGTAACCCCGAAGGAGCGCCACGATGCCGGACCAATGGGAATTCAAGAGTGAGACCTACGATAATTGCAATTGCGCCATGAACTGTGGGTGTCAATTTAACCTGCCCAGTACCCATGGCTATTGTCAGACGGCCTATTTGGGTGCCGTGGTTGACGGCCACTTCAATGCGACGCCGCTGGCAGGCCTGAAGTGGGCGGGGCTGTATAAATGGCCCGGCGAAGTCGCGGCGGGCAACGGCACGCGGCTCATCGTCATCGATGAGCGGGCGGATGACGCGCAGCGGGTGGCGCTCGAAACGATTATCGCAGGCGAGGCCTGCGTGCCCCTGAGCAATGTTTTCTCCGTCTACGGATCCATGTGCGAGGAGTTTCTCGACTGTTCCTGCCCATCGATCTCGAGGCGAACTTCGACCAAAGAACCGCCACGGCGCACATCCCAGGCCTCCTAACCAGCCGGGGCCGACCGCTGGTCAATGAATTCAGTGGCGAACCGTTCCACGTTGCGCTGGCCCGCCCGAGTGGGAGTATCGAGTTTACGTACGCGGACCTCGGCCTCGGGACGACCACGGTGGGCGGTGGACTGGACATGGCGTACGAAGATTCCTATGCCATGTTTTGCGTTCTCCACTTTAATCAAGATGGCTTGATCCGCGCGACATGATGGCCGGCCTGCCCTGGCGCGGGACCTCCGGAGTGGGCCGGTTTCGCCGTAGCGCCGACACGCGCCAGAGCCGAAAGTCGGAGAACAGGCTGCTGTGAAAAGGGGATGACGGCGCCCGTCGACGCCACACTCGAGGCAGTGGTCAGGCGCGATCGCCTGGTCGTCGTTAGCGCGCTGACTGCCGTTATCGCTCTGTCGTGGGCGTATCTGCTGGCCGGCGCCGGCATGGGCATGTCGGCATTCGAGATGACCCGCATGTCCCAGCTCGGGATGACAGGGGGCATGGCCGGCATGGCGATGATGACGCCCGCGGTCTGGACGCCCGGCTATGCCGTCCTGATGTTCTTCATGTGGTGGATCATGATGGTGGCGATGATGCTGCCCAGCGCGGCGCCGATGATCCTGTTGTTCGCGACGGTCAATCGCAAGCAGCGCGACACCGGCCAGCCCTATGTCGCGACGAGCATCTTCGCGCTCGGCTATCTTGCCGCTTGGGCGGGCTTCAGCCTGGTCGCGGTGCTCCTGCAGTGGGGGTTGGAGCGGACCGCTATCCTTTCACCGATGCTCGTCGGGACCAACGTGCTCTTCGGCGGCGGCCTGCTACTCGCCGCGGGCGCCTACCAACTCACCCCGATCAAGCAGGCCTGTCTGCGCCACTGCCGCTCACCACTGGCCTTCCTCGGCGCCCATTGGCGGCGGGGCGCACGGGGCGCGCTGCGCATGGGCCTTGAACACGGCGCGTACTGCGTCGGCTGCTGCTGGTTCCTGATGGGACTCCTCTTTTTCGGCGGGGTGATGAACCTCTACTGGATCGTGGGCCTCGCCCTGTTCGTGCTGTTCGAAAAGATGGTCCCCGGCGGCCACTGGCTCGGCGCCGCCACCGGTGTCGCGCTACTCCTCTGGGGGGCTGCGATGCTGGCGGGCGCGCTCTGAGAGGGGCCGGCAGGCATCAGGCCGCCTGGCCACGAGCGGGTCGTCCGGGGGTCAACGACGCATTTCTCACTACGCGTGTCTCTCTACGCCCTCCGACGCTAGCCCGTAGGGCGAAGCAAAAGCAGCCGGTGCGCGACCCAGATCCCATTCGGGTGCGATTCCGCGCCTGGGCGCGGAATCGCACCCGAATGTCGGAAGAAGGGCGCCTAGCGGGTCGGTTTCCCCGGGATGAATCCCGGGGCTATGATTGTTTCGGATGGCCTGCGCCCGCGCCCCACGTAGGTGTACGTTCGGACAAGCGTTTAACCATTGCAGTTACGCCTTTCGCTCACATTTATGTCGCACACCCCCGGCCTGAGGCGACCCGTGCCGGCAGGTCGGAAGCTGGTACACTTCCAATTCGCAAGAGAGGGGACCAAAGCAATGAAGTTCATGATTGAGTGGAAAATCTCGTCGAGCTCATACAAGGCTACGATTGAAGCGTTTCTCAGCTCGGGAGCGCCGCCGTCGGAGGGGATGACGAGCTTGGGCCGCTGGCACTCGCCGGGCTCAGTACGCGGATGGCACCTTGTCGAAGGGGACCCGGTGGCCATCGCCGACCATGTCGCGCAGTGGGCTCCCTTGGCTGAGCTCGAAATCACGCCCGTACTTGAGGATGAGGACGCGGCAAAAGGCTTGAGCGCGGTCTTTGGACAATAGTGGCGCACGGCTGTGCCGTGCCGCCTTGCAGCTATGCTGCAAGGTCCGGGTCCCCGAATCCGGCCACGGCAGATGGTCGCTATCCCGGAGACCTTGCGCCATAGGCGCAAGGCGGCACGGCACAGCCGTGAGCCACGTCGGAGGCGATCCGGCCTTTTTTCCAGCGGCCGTCACGCCCGCGGCTCAGCCGCGTCAGCGGTTCGCCCCATCGTCCACACGTGGCGGACGACTAGGGTCGCGCTGACGCCAAACCCCACAATCGCACCCAGGCCGATCAGTATCGGCCAGCGGGGAGGGAGCATCACACTGATCAGGCAATTGATCGCCAAGGCGGCTCCGGCCGCGATGCCGGGTTGACGGTAGATTCCCATTCCAAATAGCGTCCGCGAGAGTAGCTCGGTTAACCCGCGTCCGATGACGACTGGCATGTAACTGGCCAGGGCCGTCGCGACCGCTTCGGTTGACTTGGCGCTGAACTCCCCCCGCTCAAACAATAACCGCACGACGGGGCGCCGCAGCGCGATCAGCCCCACCATCACCACGAAGCCCGCCGCAAAGGCCGCAAGGGCCGCGCGCTTGAGGGCGCCCACCGCTTTGGAGCGGTGTTCGGGAGTATCGTCGAGCGAGGAAACCTCGGGCAAGAGCGACTCCGAGAGCGGGACAACGAGTATGGCGAACGGCACCCGATACACCTTGTAGCCGTACTCGAAAGCCGCCGTCATGCCCGCGCCAAAGGTCGAGGCGTACGCCCTCGAAACGGCGGTGTTGGCTTCGAGCACGAGCGATTGCAGTAGAATCGGCCCGGGACCAGAGAATAGGGTCCGAAAGTCCATCTTTAGTTCAGGATTCGCCGCGGCGGTCTGCAGCTCGACCAACCCTCGGGCATAGAAGTAGCTGAAGATGAGCTGAATTAGCGCCCCGGCTACGTATCCAGCCGCGAAGCTATAGACGCCGAGGCGGGAGTAGAACGTCAGAGCCGCGACGATGGTCACAACGTTGACCACAGCGGCGTGCAATGCCGGCAAGGCAAAACGCCGCCGACTATACAGCAGCGCGGAATACGCGAACGTCCAACCCGCCAGAGCGGCGGTAAACCCCGTCACACGAAGCAAGTTCGCGCCCAGCTCGGCCGTCTCGAAGTCCAAGCCCGGTGCGAACACGCGCAAGATCGGACCCGCGAAGACAACCAGGCACAAGGTCGAGCCGAGGCCAATTTGGATTACCGGCCGCGCCACCTCGCGGAAGGCGTAACCGCCCAGCGTTCCCGACTCGGCCAAGCGCGGCGTGAAACCGAAGATGACCGCGAGGCCCATCACGGCCCACCACAACTCCAGCGGCGCCAGCGCGGCGGCAAGCGCGTCGGCCTCGGGGCCGGTACCGAGCAAATATCCGAAGACGACTTGCCTGGCGAATCCCGTGACCTGGGCGGCGCCGAGTCCAATGGCGACAACCAAGCCGCCCTTGAGGACTCGCTTGCCGGAAAAATCTGAGGATTCGGACTCGGCCGACATCGAAGTCGCTAGTAGGACCGGGGGAAGCCCAGGCGAGCTTCGAGCAGACGCCCCATTTTATCGCGAAAGACGTCGCGCGAGAATTCGAGGCTCCGCCGGCGAATCCGCTGGGGGTCCCAGGAGCGCGCCTCGAAGCGGTCCAACGCGTCGCGCAGCCCGACTGGGGTGTGTTGGTCGAAGTAGAGTCCGGTCTGGCCGTCGATGACGCTCTCGGTGGCGCCGCCGCGTCCGAAGCAGACCACGGGCTTGCCGCAGGCGTGCGCTTCGACCGGGGTCATTCCAAAATCCTCGACGCCTGGAAAGACAAGCGCGCGGCAGCTTTGGTAGAGCTCCCGAAGACGCTCATCGCTGACGCGGCCGAGAAACTCGACGTTGTTTGGCGCGAGCCGCCTGAGCTGAGGCTCGAGAGTCCCCTGCCCCGCAATCAGCAAGCGTCGAGCGCCGCCCCGAAACGCTTCTAGCGCCAAGTCGATTCGCTTGTAGGGCTCGAGGGAGGACACGATCAGGTAAGAGTCACTGGGCGGTGTGTCGGCGGGATGAAAGTAGTCGGTGTCGATGGGTGGGTGAATCACTTCCGACTCGCGGCCGTACGCGCGTCGGATTCGCTGTTGCACTGTGTGGGAGTTCGCGACAAAGTGATCGACTCCAGTCGCTGTTCGGCGGTCAAACCAGCGCAAGTAAGGCCGAACGGCTCCAAGCGCGGCGCGCTTCCACACCCTACCTTCGCCGAAACGGAAGTACTCGGTGTTATCGCCCCAGACGTAGCGCATCGGAGTGTGGACGTAGCTCACGTGGGCCGCCCCGGCCGGGACTCGGACGCTCTTCGCCACCGCGTGACTGGTGCTGATGACAAAGTCGACCGGACCAACGGCCAACGACCGAATCGCGGCGGGGAACAACGGCAAGAAGTTGCGATAGCTTCGCTCGATCCCGGGTAGGCGCTGGAGAAACGAAACGCCGCCTACTCGCCGCTCGATCTCGGGAACGACCGACCCGCGATTCCAAAGCAACGTGTATAACTTGGCTTGCGGGAAGAGCCGGCAAAGCTCTAGAAGGACCTTTTCGCCGCCCCTCATACCGGTTAGCCAGTCGTGAACCAGGGCGATGCGCGGCTGGGTCATAGCGAACCGGACCTCGCGATTCGCATCATCATGATTTTCGTTGATGCGCGGTAGGATTTTCCACTCATGTAACGAAGAAGTCACATCGAGAGGGCCGTATTGCCGGAGCCGCGACCGGAAGGGAGCGGTTGCTTAAGAGCGCGAACATTGGTTGCTTACTCATGCAACCGCTCCCTTCCGGTCGCGGCTCCTGGCGCTTGCAGCCTAGCGAAGTACTCTAGGAGTGTTTGCGGAGGGTTCTAAGACTTTCCGCTGAAAGTAAGGATGTCCAGAACGTCCTACACTGGTGGCAAAGCGCCACCAGAAGGTGCGTTATGGCAGGAAAAGCCACCTACAATCCGATCAGTGGGTTTTGGGTAGTCGTCGTACCCGCGGTCGTCGGCGGGGCGACTTACTACGCTTACAACACGAGCGGATACGTCAGTGTACGGATACGAGCCATAATCGACCCCGTGATGGGGCCGGTTGTGAAGCTCGTGTCGGATTTTTTGCCGTATTAGTCGACGGGCAAGGCATGCCTCGCCCCTACTGGCGCTTCTTGTTCTTGCGTTTCTTTTGCGACTTGTCGTCTTCATCAGCCTGTGAAACGTTCACGCCGATGTCCTCGAGCTTCTTGCGCAGCTTCGCTATCTCCGCGGGGTCTCGGTCGGCAGCCGGACTGCTGCGCCATTCGTCCAAACCCTTCTCCCAGTGCTCTTGCGCTCGTTCGTTGTTGCCGAGCTTCGAATAGACATCACCCAAATGGGTGTGAACGACCGGATCGCGCTTGATCTGCTCGAGCGATTTGAGCAAGTAGCGCTCGGCCAGCTGGAGCTTTTCCTGCCGGAAGTAGACCCAGCCAAGGCTGTCGAGGTAGGCGCCGTTGTCGGGCTCGAGATCGAGCGCGCGCTGGATCATGTCGTGGGCTTCGTCTAGCTTAACCCCAATGTCGGCCAGCATGTAGCCCAGGTAATTCAGGGCGCCCGCGTTGTCCGGCGCCAGCTCGAGCAGTTCGCGGAACTTGCCCTCGGACTCGTCAAACCTCTTCGCCCGCTCCAGAATCGACCCATAGGTGAACAGAATGGCCTGCTTCTGAATCGGAGTCTTGGTCAGGTCGAAGGCCTTCTGCACCGCTTCTTCGGCTTTGTCGTAGTCTTTGCCCTTCTCATGGACGTGCGCTAGGTTCGTGTAGATCTCCAGGTCTCCAGGACCGCCGTCAAGCAGCTTTTCGAGGACCTTGGCCGCGTCGTTCGAGCTTCCGGTCTCGGCCAAAATGCCCGAGCGTTGCATCAGCAATGGCCGGTTCTTAGGGAAATCGTCGACCGCTTTCTTCGATTCTTCCAAGGCGCCCTCGAAGTCCCGCGCCGCACGACGGTTTTCGACTAGCAGCGTGCGCACGCGCGGCTCGGCCTCGGCGATGCGCGAGTAGGTCTCGCGGGCCTTGTCGAATTGCTCTTGCTGGGTGTAGAGCCCGCCGAGATGCTCGAGGAACACGCTCCGCATGGTTTGCTCTCGGGGCGCGTAGCGAGCCTTTTCGGTTTCATCGAGGATCGACTCCAACGCGGCCGTCGCGGCCTCGATACGGCCCTCGCGCTCCAGCAGAATGACGCCTTCGTACTTGATTTGAACCGAGTCCGGGGCGAGCTCGCCAGCCTTTCTCAAGCTGTCGCGGGCGTCGGAGAAACGGCGTCGTTCGCGATGGATTTGCGAAAGGCGAAGGTGGTAGTCCGAATTGCGGGGATCAGCCTCGGCCAGCGCCTCGTACTCCTTTTGGGCCTCGGCGTAGTCGCCGGCCAGCAGCAAGTTGTAGGCCAGCTCCTGGCGCACGGGCACCGTGTTGCCGCGGGCGTTGACGACGAACTCCAGCAGGTCCTGGTAAATCTTGGCCGCTTCCTTGTGGCGGCCGGCTTGCTGATAGGCGCCACCCAGCAGGCGGGCGCGCCGGGGATCAAAGTCCTCGCTGCCGCTTGCGAGCTTCTCTAAAGTGGCGATCGCCTTCTCGGTGTCGCCGGACTCGAGGTGAAGCGCGGCCAAGTCCTGCAAGGCGCTGGGGTCGTTTGGCTTGACGCTGAGAATCTTCTCGAGCAGAGCGCTGGATTTTTCGAGCTCGCCGGCCGCGCGGTAGAGCGGCGAGAGCCCCTGCAGCGTCTCCAAGTCGTCGGGCTCGATCTCGAGGGCTTGCTCGTAGTGCTCGATCGCCTTGGCCAACATCTCTTCGTTGAAGCTGCCGCGGCTGTCGGTCGCGTAGTTGCGGTAGACTCGCCCGAGCAGGCGATGTATCTCGAAGTTTTTCGGATCCTTCTCTAGGACCGCCTCGGCCTCTTCGACAGCCTCGTCGAGTTTGTTGGTGCTGGCGTAGAGCTGAATCAGCTCGCGGCGTATGTAGCTGGACTCGGGATCGGCTTCGACGGCCAACTTGTACTCATCGATCGCACGAGTGACGTACTCCTGCCGGACGAATTGCATCGCCAGCTGTTGGTACAGGTGGCCCAGCGCGAAGTGAAAATAGGCCTCGCTACGATCTGGGACAGCGGCGTCGGACTGCTGCGGCAAGGCGGGCGCGGTAACGATCAGGCAAAAGGCGAGACCGCCGGCGGCAAGAAGCTTCTTCACCAAGTTTTCCCCTCTAAGTTGAGCTGCACGAAAGCTAGTGTAAGTATAACCTGAACTTCGCGCGCTTGACTTTTAGACGCGCATTGGTCGAATCGGTTGCTGCTCGGGATCCGCGGTCGACGGGCTCAATGGGTTTCTGACCGGGCTCGTGAGCCGAGCTGTTTTCCGATCCAACGATGAGCCTGAAGCGATGATCAGGGTTGGGCCGCGGGCGAAGCGGCCGGCTGGAAGTGTCTTAGGTTGGTCGGCTAGGTCCGGGCAAGGCCCCTGTTAACATGAACCCAGCGATGACCATTCGCGCTGAGATTCATTCTTTGATTGACGAGTTGTCCGACGACCGGTTGGATCACCTGCGGAATAATATTGAAGCACTCCGGGCGCTGGATCAGGGGGACCGATTGACAAAGATTCTTCTGGAGGCCCCCTACGACGACGAGCCGTACACGGAAGAGGAACGTCGAAGGGTGGCTGAGGCCCGCAAGAGATACGAAGCCGGCGACTATATCGAGTGGGACGACTTTAAACAGTCGCTCCTAGGCTAGATGAATGACGCCAAGCGGCCTTGGGAGCTTAGGCTCGAACCTGCCGCTGCCCGCAGTATTCGTAAAGCGCCCGCAAAAGGATCGAGCGCGAGTTGTAGCGGCTCTCGATAGCCTCGTCAAGTCGTTCCCGGAACTCAAGGCCAAGAAGCTGGAGGGCCGAAAGGAGGAGTGGCGCTTCCGCGTTGGCCAGTGGCGAGTGATCTTCACCCCTTATTAGGATGATCGGGTGCTGGTTGTTCTCGACGTTCTGCGCCGCGACAAGGCGTATCGGTAGGTGGTTCGCTCTGGTGGTCGGGATGGTCGGCTGACCGATGTTCATTGGCATGTGATCAAAGAAGCTCTGGCGTGAGCCCCCCTGGTTGTGCGGGCATTTCCGGGTAAAAGCGGGCGTTTGAGGGTGGGATTCCGGGATTGGGGCGGTTGCGTGTGGGTCGGGATGGAGTGCCACGTGGTTGGTGAGTTGCATCCGGTTTTAGTTTAAGGGCGGGGAGGGGACTCAGGCGTGGGGTGGGCGCGTAAGTGATTGTGGGGGTGGGGGTTATGGATTTCGTTGGCGTGTGACGCTAGCAGCCCGTGGCAAAACACCCCGTTTCAGGCCGCGAGAAGCATCGGCGTGGCCAGCGGCGCGCCGGCTGAATCTCGCACCTTCGCCGGGAATCTCCTGAAAACCGCCCCCAGGGCCCCGCACAACCGCCCCAAGGCCGCCCAAGACGCCAATACAAGCCCCAAAACCGACACTTTTGTCCTTTTCCTCGCGTCCGCCAGCCCGCGCGGCGTCCCCGCGCCCAGTTTGCCCCTCATCGCGATCGATAAATTGAACGCGCCCACGTGAATCAGCAGCCTCTTTAAAACATTTTCTCGGCCTTTCAAGTGCAATCGCCGCATCCCGCCCGTCTCGTAACAGTGCGCGAAACTGCGCTCAACCTTCTCCGCTCGCAACTTCATCAGACGCTTGCCGCGCTTGCCTTTGATCCGCCGCCGATTGGAGTACACCGCGTCGCGTTGCCGCGTTCGGCCGCCCCATTTGCGTCGCCCTCGCTGCGGCTCGCTCACGTAACTGCGTACGTCCAGCTCGGCAAAATCCGTCAGCACTCGGTTCGAATGATAGCCCTTGTCCGCGACCACTTCGCTCAGCTCGTCGACCGCGCCAGCGGCTTCTTCCGCCGCCGCTTCCAACTGCTCGGCCGCCTCGACCAGCGTTTCTTCAATCGTCGTGGTATCGCCTTCGTCGGCCGCTTGCAGCGTGACCGCCACCACCGCGCCCGTCTGCAAATCCACCGCGTGCTCGGCCTTGTGCGCCAAGTGCGTACGGCCGTCTTTCATCTTCGTGACCTTGGCGTCGGGATCGTAGGGATGCTTCCAATCCTTGTTGCAGGCCTTCTTCTTACGTTTCTTGTCGATCTTGGCCAACTGCTCGCGCGTCGGCGTCTCGATTCCCGATTCCAGAGCTAGACGTCTTAAATACTCTTCGTAGCCCTCGCCGGAGTCGCAACGCACCAGCGAGCGCATCGCCGCGTTGGCTTCCAGCGTCGTCGCGTCGACCCCGATCGTTCCGCCGGACAACAGGCCTTCGCGGGCCAGCAGCTGCAGCGCCCAGGTGAACACCGCGCGATGCGTTTCGAGGTCGATCAGCCGCCGCGTGCGCGAGATCGTCGAATGATCCGGCGCTTGTTCATCGAGTTCGATCGCCAGGAATCGCCGCAGCGAAAGTGAGTCGCCAAGGCGCCAAGCGACGCCGCGCTCCGAGTCGATGCCTTCGAAATACCCGATCAGCAAACTGCGGAAATAGATGCCCGGCGTGAGCGACGGCCGTCCCAAGCTCGGCGCGTAGAACTGCTCGCACTGGCCTTCGACGAAGGCGTCGAACTCGTGCTCGTCAAATAACTCGCTGAGCCGCAGATAAAACGGATGCCCAGCGCTCTTGGGCAACTCCGAGGTGGCGACCCATAGGTCTTTCTGCCGCTCGCGTCGCTTACGCCGTCCCATTGCCATAAAACAAGTTTATCACCTCTTGTTTCACAGTGCGACTTCCACCACGGGCTGCTATGGGATGAGCTTGGAGGCGAGGCTGAGGAGGCGGTCGGAGGCGGCTTCTTTTTTGAGTTGGATTTCCCAGCGGTCGTTTTTGTATTGGATTTTGAGGTGGGTTTGGAGGGCGATGAGGACGGCGGCGGCGAGGGCGATTTCAGGCCCGGCGAGGAAGCGTTGGGGGAGGTACTCGCGGAAGAAAGACTCGCCGGCGCTTCGGCACAGCTGCTCGTCCAGCTTGCTGCAGGTTGCGTTGCGCCGGCTACAGATTCGGTTGCTCAGAGTCTCATAGCCGCGGAATCTACCCAGGCAGCGCGGAAGGATTGCTCGCCCCAGTCTTGTAAGGCTTTGAGGACGCGGTCGACGTGGTCGGTTTCCGGGGGGAAGGGGTAGCTGAGGAAGTCTTCGAGGCGCCAGCGGAGCTCGCGGAGGAGGTCGCTGTCGGGGCGGCCTTCGACGGGATACCCTGCTGCCGGCGGCGGGGTGAAGGGGCCGGCAGGCTTAGCGTCGGGGAGGCGGAGGACTTCGAATTGTGGGGGGGTGGAATTCACCAAGTGGCGAATTACTAGGGTGGTGTCGGGGGTTTCGGGCATGGCGGGGCGGGATTATGGGAATATCTGTCGAAACGATAGCATGCGGGCGTGGTGTGGTTACGCTCCGATAGGACGCCGACAGGAATGTCGGCGCTGCAGGCAAGAATGCCTGCGCCACGTTGCTAAGTAGCGGCGTTCGTATATACGATGACGTATCCGGGGCTTTGAGGAACCCGCTCCCTTGCGGTCGCGGCTCTGACGACGCGACCCAAGCCTTCGCCACGCGTCGTCCGAGCCGCGACCGCAAGGGAGCGGGTTCTTCAACCTGGCAATTTCACGTAACCGCAATTGTGAGCCAGAGGGCTACCCCAGTCGCGGTAGCGGTTGGTGTCGACGGGGGTTTTTATTGCCATAGATCGTCGTCGATGACGTCCGTGGCTGCGATGGCGCGGTCGAATTCGGGGTCGTGGATCCAGGTCCCGGCGAGGTCGTCGAGGTCGTGGTAGCGGGTGAGTGAATCGAGGACGACGGCGTTGAGAGATTTGCCCTGTTGGGCGGCGGTGCGGCGGAGGGTGCGGTCCATGTGCTCGGTGATTCCGCGGATGGTGTACTGAATCATGGCGCTGCCTACATTGTGTCACATGGTTGTAGGCATGCCGGAGTACTTTCGCGCACTTGGTATCCTGAGTCCAGCGATGACGACTCGCGCTGACCTGCATTCTCTAATTGACGAGTTGCCCGATGAGCGCCTCGATCAGGTGCGGAACAACATTGAGGCCCTTCGCGCGCTCGATAAAGGCGATCGATTGACGAAGCTTCTTCTTGAGGCGCCATACGACGACGAGCCAGTTAGGGAGGAAGAAGGGCGTGCTCTCGACGCCGCCTGGGAGGACTACAAGGCGGGCAAGTTCGAGGATTGGGAGCAAGTGAAGGCGTCCCTTGACCTCACCGATGGGTGAGGACAATCAACCTTGGAAGCTCAAAGTTGGGCCTGCGGCGGCCAGAAGTCTACGGAAGCTTCCCGCCCGCGATCAGAAGCGGATCGCGCGGGCGATGAACGGCCTGATTCAGCGTTTCCCTGACGTTGACGCAAAGAAGCTTCAAGGAAGGCAAAACGAATGGAGGGTTCGAGCGGGAGACTTGAGAATCGTCTTCAGCCCGATCCGCAGTGAGCGCGCGCTCGCGATCCTATGTATTTCGCGACGGAGCGCGGCGTATCGGCCGCGCTAGCTCAGGATCTCCTTTACCACCCGCGCCGGTTCGACTCCGGTTAGCTTCTGATCCAGGCCTTGGTGCTTGTAGGTGAATTGCTCGTGGTTGATGCCTAGTAGGTGCATCAGGGTCGCTTGGAAGTCGCGTAGGTGGACGGGGTCTTTGACGATGTTGTAGGAGAAATCGTCGGTTTCGCCGAACACGGAGCCGCCTTTGATGCCGCCGCCGGCCATCCAGAGGCAGAAGGCGCGGGGGTGGTGGTCGCGGCCGTAGTTGTCGCGGGTGAGCTTGCCTTGGCAGTAGATCGTGCGGCCGAATTCGCCGCCGAAGATGACTAGGGTGTCGTCGAGGAGGCCCCTTTCTTTGAGGTCTTGGACTAGGCCCCAGGTGGGTTGGTCGACCCATTTGCACTGCGCCGGCAGGACTTCGGGGAGGCTGTTGTGGACGTCCCAGCCGCGCTGGTAGATTTGCACGAAGCGGGTGCCGCGTTCGACGAGGCGGCGGGCCATTAGGGCGGCCTGGGCGAAGGTGCCGGGTTGGCGGGCTTGTTCGCCGTAGAGTTTGAAGGTGTGGTCGGGTTCGCCAGAGATGTCGGCAAGCTCGGGAACCGAGGACTGCATCCGGAAGGCCATCTCGTACTGCTCGATGCGTGCCAGGGTTTCAGGGTCGCCGATTTTTTCGTGCTGGATGTGGTTGAGCTCGGCTAGGCCGTCGAGCATTTTGCGGCGGACGTTGGAGGGGACGCCCGAGGGGTTGTTGACGTAGAGTACTGGGTCGACGCCCGCGCGCAGGGCGACGCCGGCGTGCTCGGGGGAGAGGAATCCGGAGGTCCAGAGCTTGGCCGAGATCGCTTGGACGCCGGCTTTGGGGTGGGCGCGGTCGACGTTCATCACGACGAAGGTCGGCAGGTCGCGGTTGAGGCTTCCGAGGCCGTAGGAGATCCAGGAGCCGATGCAGGGGCGGCCGGCGATTTCGCGGCCGGTTTGGACGAAGGTGATGGCGGGTTCGTGGTTGATCGCCTCGGTGTGCATGGAGCGGATCAAGGCGATGTCGTTGATCATCTTCGCCGTGTAGGGCAGGAGCTCGGAGACGTGGGCGCCGTTGTCGCCGTATTGGTTGAATTTAAAGACCGAGGGCGCGATGGGGAAGCGCTTCTGCTCGGACGTCATGGTGGTGAGGCGCTGGCCCTGTTGGATGGACGGCGGGAGGTCTTTGTCGAAGTACTTCTCCATCTCGGGCTTGTAGTCGAAGGTGTCCATCTGGGGCGGCGCGCCCATCATGTGGAGGTAGATGACGCGCTTGACCTTGGGCTCGAAGTGAGGGAGCGCGGGGAGGCCGCCGGAACGCTCAAGGCTTGGCAGGGCGGCGGCTTCTTCGGCCATCATGCCGGCGAGGGCGGCGGCGCCGAGGCCGGTGGCGCCTTTGCGGAAGAACTGGCGGCGGGTTTCGACTTGTATGGCTGTTTGGTTGGGCTGCATTTTGAGTGGTCCTTGTCTAGCGGCAACGGCGGCTACAAAGCCGCGCCCGTGAGTGGGTGTGAAAAAATGTCGGCGCTGGTCCGCGCGAGGGCTGAGGCCCCTTTAGGGGCGTTGTTGAATCTAGCCCAGTCCTTTAGGGCTGGGTCTTGACGGCGAGCGCGAATTCCCCCCAAGCCCTTGCAAGTCAATTGTTTCCCATGGAAACCATGGAATTGCAAGGGCTTGGGAAAGAAGTCGTCGACGCTCGGCAACCCAGCCCTAAAGGACTGGGCTAGATTATGCAAGACCCGTAAACGGGTCTCAAACGCCCGTTGATTCAGTTGCGTCATTTATTGAGGACTTCGTCGAGGTTGAGGAGCTGGTTCGCGACCATCGTCAGGGAGGCCAGGACGGCCTCGCCGTCGGCGACGTCGGAGCGGCTCTCGCCCACGGTCAGCACTTCTTTCGCGTCGGCGGGGGTGGAGTCGTAGTGGCGCATGAACTCGCGGTAGGAGCGTTGGACGATCTCGCGCTCGGGGTCGTTGAGCTGCCGCGCCAGGAGCCGCATCGACATGTAGTTGACGCGCCCGTTGAACTCGGTCGACGACTTCTGTGCGCGTTCGGCCAGGTTGCGGGCGGCTTCGAAGAACTGCGGGTCGTTCATTGTGACGAGCGCTTGCAAGGGGGTATTGGTGCGCTCGCGCCGGACGGTGCAATTCTCCTTGGTCGGCGCGTCGAAGATCAGCATCGAAGGCGGCGGCGCGGCGCGCTTCCAGAAGGTGTAGAGGCTCCGCCGGTACAGCGCGTCGCCGTCGTCGCGTGAGTAGAAGCGCGTGTTGGACTGCTTCATCGCGATCGGCTCCCAGACGGAGTCGGGCTGGTAGGGCTTGACGCTGGGTCCGCCGACCTTGGCGTTGATCAGTCCGCTGGAGGCCAGAGCGTAGTCGCGGACCATCTCGCCATCCATGCGGAAGCGCGGCCCGCGGGAGAGTAGCCGGTTCTGGTCGTCTTTCTCGAGTTTCTCGGGGCTGACTTTGGCGGATTGCCGATAGGCGGCCGACATCAGGAGTTGCTTGTAGAAGCGCTTCACATCCCAGCCGTTTTCGCGGAAGTCCGTCGCCAGCCAGTCGAGCAGCTCGGGATGGGTGGGCGCTTCGCCTTGCGAGCCGAAGTCCCCGGCGGTGCGGACCAGGCCGGTTCCGAAGACTTCTTGCCACATGCGGTTCACCGTGACGCGCGCGGTGAGCGGGTTTTCGTCGGCAAGCAACCACTTGGCCAGCCCCATTCGGTTGCGGGGCAGGTCCTGGTCCATGGGCGGCAGGAAGCTCAGCGTTTCCGCGCCGACTTGCGCACCGGGCTGGTCGTACATGCCGCGGTAGAGCACGTGGGCCATTGGCTCGGAGTTTTCCTTCTCAGTCATCACGTGCGTGAGCGGATTGCGCCTGAGGAATCCCCGCCGTTCCTGTTCGAGCCGTGTGAGTCGCTCGGTCGTCCTCCGATAGGCTTCGTTATTGTGAGCCAAGTAGAGCCGCTCAACGGCCTTGCGCCCGGGACGCGAACGTCGGCTCGGCGCCTTTTTGCCCTCGAGGGCCTTCAAGTGCGCCCAGCTGGCGAGGAGCTTTGCTTCGGCCTCGTTGACCTCGCGATCTAGAATTCGGAGGTCCGAAATCGCGCCGCCGGGACTGGAAATCTCGCCTTCGTTGTCGAGACGGCCGCCGACGGTGAGCGGACGCCCGCGCCTGATTTCGCCCTCAAGCTGGTGGATCACCCGACCAACGGATTCGGTCTCGAGCCGGTTTCCGTCGAGGTAGATCGTCATGCCTGAGCGTCGTCGGCTGCCGTCATAGCTAGCAGTGATGTGATGCCATTCGCCGGCCTTGGCTTTACGGCGCTTCTCTGAGCGCAAGCCGAGCTCGAATTCGCGGTCGCCGATCAGCTCGAAAGTGACTCGCCCGGCGGAGACCTCTAGGTTCCAGCCGCGCTCGTCATAGCTGGCTTCGGGGCCGATGTACTCGAGCTGACTTGCGACGATCACTCGCGCGTCCTCGTTCGATTGGACCCAGGCGGCGATGGTGAACGGCTCGTCGGACGAAATAAGGTCGACGCCGGGGACCTCGATCATGGCGTCCTCGGCGAAAAGAAACGCGGCGTCTTCCGCTGGACCCTCAACGGGGGAAACCCCTTCCGGCAGCTGGGTCATGGAGCCAAGTGAGAACTTTTCGGACTCATCAAACTGCTCGAATGCGAACTCCGCCCTGGCTTCAGGCTTGCGAAGTTGCTTGAACCCCTTGGCGGACTCGGTGGCTGCTAGCCGCGCCAATTCGCGCCGCGCCGCCGGGATCTCGGTCTTCAGCGCTTCCCAGCGATCTTTGTCGGAACCGCCGAGCACAAGCATCACGGGTGGCGTATCGTGGACGTTGCCGTCGCGGACGGGTTGCACGGTGTTGCGGAAGAAGGCGCCCAACTCGTAGAAGTCGCGCTGCGTGATCGGGTCGAACTTGTGGTCGTGGCAAGTGGCGCATCCGACGGTGAGTCCAAGCCAGACCGTAGCGAGCGTCTCGGCGCGGTCTTTGGCATAGATTTCTTCGACTTCTTTGTCGATGACGCCGCCCTCGTTGGTGGTGATGTTGCAGCGCTGGAAGCCGGTCGCCACAATCTGGTCTTGGGTCGGATCGGGGAGCATGTCGCCGGCGAGCTGTTCGATCGTGAACCGGTCGAAAGGCATGTTGGCGTTGAAGGCGTCGATCACCCAATCGCGGTAGGGCCACATTTCGCGGTAGTTGTCGATGTGGAGTCCGTGAGTGTCGGCGTAGCGCGCGGCGTCGAGCCAGTACTTGGAGCGGTGCTCGCCGAAGGCTTCAGCGGCCATCATGCGGTCGATCAGCTTTCCGTAAGCGTCTGGCGAGGCGTCGGCGACGAACTCTTCGACCAGCGCGGGTTCCGGGGGGAGCCCTGTGAGATCGAGTGCGAGTCGGCGGATGAGGGAGCGCTTGTCGGCTTCCGGTTCCGGGGATAGGCCTTCGGCTTCGACGCGGGCGAGGATGAAGCGATCAATCGAGTTTCGGACCCATGACTCGTTTTTAATGGCCGGGAGGTCGGGGTTTGAGATGGGACGGAAAGCCCAGTGTTCGGTCCACTCGGCGCCTTCGTCGATCCAGCGCTTGATGAGGGCGATTTGGACTTCGGTCAGCTCGTTGTGGCTGCTCTCAGGAGGCATGCGCAGGGCGGGCTCTTGGTGGGTGATGCGCTGATAGAGCAGGCTCGAGGCGGAGTCGCCTGGGACGATCGGGGTTCCGTTGGGGCGTTCGGCTAAGGCGCCCTCTTGGACGTCGAGACGAAATCCCGCGATCCTGGCGGCGGGGTCGGGGCCGTGGCAAGCGAAGCAGTTGTCGGAAAGGACGGGGCGGATCTCGCTCTGAAAGTCGACCGTGGCCGCATGAAGAGGAACGATAGCCCCCACAACAGTAAGAACGTGGATCGCGCGCATGTGGTTTATTCTACTCCAGAACCGCGCCGCGAACATATATCGTGTCGAAGGCCGAGGCGGGCTAGGCATGCCTAGCCCTGGAGTTTCTACATTTGTGGACGGGGGAGGGCCATGGTTGAGGTAGGTCGGTAGATGGTTATTGACATACCGACAGGATTGAGCTATTCTGTTCTTGGCCCCGCTCGGCGCCGCTGCCTATGCCCGACGATCTCCGCGATACTCTTCTGGAAACCCTAGAATCAGCCCTCGATGCTCAGCTGCGCGCCGTTCGTCGGCTGCGATCGAAACCCCCTCCCCGGCCCAAGCGCCCTTCGCCTCAAGGTATGTCTCAGGTCGATATGGCCCATGACATACTCGCCGGAGCCGAGCGTCCGCTGCATATCGCGGAGTTGATCGAGGGCATTCAGGCCAGGTTTTCCCGTGCGGTTGACCGCGAAAGCCTCGTCTCGGCGCTGTCGAAGAAGATCGCTCGCGGCGACCGTTTTGTGCGCACCGCGAAGAACACTTTCGCGCTGCGTAGCCCGGATTAGCTACGCGGCCCGGATTAGCTGTCCCCTGGAGGTTCCCATGCTGCTTCCTCAGTTCCTGTCGATCAGCGCTGATTGGAGGCGCGCCTTTCCCCAGCAACGCACGCATCGACGCGCGGTGCGCCAAGGCCTGGGAGGCCTGGTTTGCCTGGGCCGCCGCACGCTTTCGCGCATTATTTGGACCAACGGCGGCGAGCAAAACAGCTGGAGCGCGGACTATTTTTTGCACGAGCGCTGCAAGTGGCGTCCGCAAGAGTTGTTCGCGCCGGTGTGGAAGCGCGCCTTGGGGTTTTGCCGCTCACGGTTGGTGGGCGTGGCGATCGACGACACGCGCTTGCGCAAGACGGGGCGTAGGATCAAGCAGGCGTTTTATCAACACGATCCGCTCTCGCCGCCGTTTCACGCGAACTTGATGCTGGGGTTGCGCTACTTGCAAGCGTCGTTGTTGGTTCCCTTCGATCGCGGCGGCAAGACCGGCGCGCGGGCCTTGCCGGTGCGTTTTGAATGTGCGCCGGTTCCCAAGCGTCCCGGCAAACGCGCCGGCGACGCCGAGCGAGAGCAGTACGAACAAGCGCGCAAGCGCTGTCGCATCTCGCAACGTTTAGTCGACATGATGGCGCCGCTGCGGGCTGCGCTGGATGCCGCCGGCGGGATCGCCAAGAAGATGGTGTTGTCGCTTGACGGCAGTTTCAGCAACCGCACCGTTTTCCTGGCGCCGCGCGATCGCACCGAGCTCATCGCTCGCACGCGCCTGGACGCTGTGCTGTGCAAAGCCGCGCCGACCGGCTCGCGACGCTTCTATGGGGTCGAAAAGTTCCGCCCCGAACAGGTGCGCCGCGACGAGACGATCGTCTGGAAAACGACCAAGCTATTCTACGGCGGCAAGCGCCGCAAGATCCGTTATAAAGAGGTCAACGAGGTGTACTGGCAGGGCGGGGCGCGGCGCACGCCGTTGCGTTTGTTGGTGGTCGCGCCGACCCCCTATAGCAAGCGCCTTTCGAGCAAGATGTACTACCGCCAGCCGGCGTATCTACTCACGACGGACCTCGCCAGCCAGGCGCGCGAGCTGTTGCAGATCTATTTCGACCGTTGGCAGATCGAGGTGAACCACCGCGAAGAGAAGGACACGTTGGGCGTGGGACAGGCGCAGTTATGGAGCGAGACGGCGGTCCCGAAGCAACCGGTATTGGCGGTGGCGGCGTACAGCGCTTTGCTGCTGGCGTCATTGCTGGCGTATGGTCCGGGGCGCGGAGAGGCCTATGCGCCGCTGCCGAAATGGAGGGAAAAGGCAAAGAGGCCTTCTTGTCTGGATCTGGTGGCGCTGTTGCGGAAAGAAATGGTCGAAAACCCCGATTTGCTGGCTCCGCTGGGGCTCAAACCCTCCTGGCAGGCCTTCGGCGCCGCCGCTGACGGGTAAAATATGTAGAAACTCCAGGGCTAGGCATGCCTAGCCCCTACGCGCTACCGGCAAGGCCCGACCCCAACTCGACACTCTCGACTAAGTGGGCGGCGGTGTCGCCGGGTGAGGCGTTAGGTGGTGGAAGCGTCTGGCCGGACTCGATGTAGTGTTCCGCCATCAGGGCGAGGGCGTGCGTAATCATCTCACGGGCTTCGGCGATGTCGTCGCCTTGGCTCGCCACCCCGGGAAAGTCGAGCAGTTCGACGAATACCTTGTCCGCGGGCTCGATTGGCTCGTGAAAAGCGGCGTGATAGTAGATCACGATCCCAGTCTAGCGAATGCGTTTGAGGTAGTCTGACGAGCGATGACGATTGATTGGGTGCGAGGGGTCTGCGCGAAGTTTCCGCACGTCGTTGAGGATGTCAAGTGGGAGAATGATCTGGCGTTCACCGTGGGCAAGAAAATGTTCGCCGTGGTTGGGCTCGAGCCGGATGAAATCTGGATGGCATTGAAATGCTCGCCGGACGATTTCGCTGAGCTGTCTGAGCGGCCGGGCTGCCGGCCGGCGCCTTACTTGGCTCGTGCGCAGTGGATCGCGTTCGAGACGCTGGACGCGGTTTCGGTGCGGGAGTACGGGCGCTTGTTGAGGTGCGCCTACGATCTCGTTTTCGCGAAGCTGACGAAGAAGGTCCAGAGGGAGCGGGTTCGGCTAGCCGCCGGCGGCGCTGTCCTGATACCATTCCGGGCTCTCTTCCCCGGGCTCGGGCAGGATTTCCCCAGCCTCCATCGCCCACGATGCCGGGGCCTCGCGGATGACTCCACTGACTTCGTTGCGGCCGACGCCGGCGATCTCGCAGAAGCTCGAGATCAGGCCGTCGAGGATTTGCGTCTTGAGCTCCGGGGGGCGGCCGGCTCGGTTGCCGCCAGCGATGAAGTAGGGTGTGTCGTATTCGAGCACACCGCTGCCGTGGGAGTCGGAGATCCCCATTCCCGGCGTCGCTTCGATGAACAATACGTTGACGAAGTTTCGCGGCGCCGCCGATAGCCCGCAGTGGACGTCGGTGAAGGCTGTCGCGATCTTCTGGCGCTGGTCGAACGAAAGCGAATCTTTTGGGATTAGACAACGATAGATCGGCATAGATAGAACCTCATCCGGACCAGCTTCGGTCGCGAGCCGCCACGACGAGCTCGTGCTCGGTGGCGCCACTGATCTTGCACCACGAGTCTCCAATGGCTCTCAAGAGTTTCGCGCGCGTTTCCGGCGGGCAGCCGTCTGGGATCTGGCCCCGCACCAAGGACGACGTGGAGGGCTTTCCGCCTCGGAAGCCGAAGCCTTTGCGAATGACCGTCCAGGTAACTTCGACCGGCCGTTGGTCCGGGCCAAGGACGACAAAACAGGCGCCCTCAATAGCTCCCTCCAAGGCGGGACGGATTTCGTCGGGAATGCATCCTTCCTGGATCGTGCAGTCGAAGTTGATCACATTGGAACTCGCCCTAGAGGCTGGCAGACGGCGGCCGGCAGTGTCAAATGCGTATGTGGCGCAAGGGTCATTTTCCGGAGGCTGCCCGCACGCCGCGGCGTAGGGCGCATCGCGGTCGGCAGGGCTTGATTGTAGCCGATTCGCCGATCGCCCGCAGAGTATTGATTCCGTTGAGCTTGTCGTAAGCGACATTGGTGCGACATGACCAGTCCGGCGTGAATGGCGTCAAGTTCAAGGCGACGACCGACAAGAGCTCCCATCCGACGCCCGAAGCGCCCGCGGACCAGGCGATGATCTACATGCTGCGGCCGGCGAAGATGGGTTCGAAAATCCAAACGAAATTCGGGGTCGACAAGGAGTGGAAGGGGGCTAATCGCGGAAGCAACTACTCATATTTCACGGTCGATCCCGGGGAGCGCTTCCTGTGCTCGAAGGCTGAGAACTCCAGCACGTTGGCGTTGACGGTCGAAGCCGGCAAGACGTACTACGTCCAGCAGAAGATCAAGATGGGCTTGATGAAGGCGCGCAACAAGCTGGTGCAGTTGAGCGAAGCCGAGGGCAAAGAGGCGCTCGCGAAGTGCAAGCTCAGCGTCAGCGAGTTGAAGTAGGGGCGCTAGCGTAGGTCGTCACTAATCCCGTAATCCAGGGCATGGGCGCGGGGTAAATGTAGGGGCGCAACATGTCGCTGAAGTCTCCAAATTGGCTTCTGGACAATCGGAGCTCGAAGCCCCGCAAGGGGCTACGGCTATGCCGCCCCTGGCGGGGCTCGGGCTCGAAGACGCCCGGCGCTAACTTGGACTGCTCAGCGACATCTCGCACCCCTACAACGGGACGACTCCCTCACGATAAGGTGCAATCGGTGTGGCGCACTACACTACGAATCAATCTCGATCACGCGGCGCTCTCGCATGGCCTTGTTCGCCCAGTGCGAAGTCGCCGCCGCCTCGACCCCTGCGCGAATGTGAGAATTTGGCTGCTTGCGGCTGCGCATGCACTCGACCCAGTTGCGGACGTTGTCAAGGGTCCCGTTGCCGTCGACGCGTTCGCGGTTTGAGCCTTCTTCGCTGCGCGCGAAGTGCTCGATGGGCTCGGGCAGACTGGTCGCCTCGAAGGGCTTGACGCCCTCGGGGTAGACGTCGTAGCCGAGACGGGTGAGCTTCATCATGGCCTTGTCGCCGCGAAAGACGATTCCGCCGCCCTCGAGGCTGCAAGTCAGGGTCCCGTCGTAGAGCGCCGTATAGCCCTCGGGAAACTGCATCGACGCCGAGACGGTATCGGGCGTCTCGAGCCAGTCCTGCGTATAGGTGGTTCCGGTGGCGGAGACGAGCGATGGCCCGGAGCTGCCCATAAACCACTGGATGACGTCGATCCAATGCGTCATCAAGTCAGTGAAGCTGCCGCCGCCAAAGTCCCAGAAAAAGCGCCAGAAGCGATAGCGCGTCTTGTCGAACGGCTGGTCGGGCGCTGAACCGAGCCAGCGTTTCCAGTCGAGCTGACTCTCGTCGAACGGCTCGGAAAGTCGGGCTTTGTTCTTGGTGTAGTTCTGATACCAGTAGCAGCGGGCCAGTGTGATTTTGCCGAGGACGCCATCGTCAACAAGCTGTTTGGCCTCGCGAAAATGCTTCCAGCTGCGTTGCTGCGTGCCGGTGGCGACCACCTGGCTTGAAGATTCGACGGCCTTGATCAGCGCGTCGCCTTCGGAGAGATCGTGCGTGACGGGCTTTTCGCAGTAAACGTCTTTGCCGGCCTTGACGGCGTCGATGGTGATGGGAGTATGCCAGTGATCGGGCGTACCGACCAGGACGGCGTCGATGCCTTTGTCGTCGAGGATCCGCTCGTATTCGGCGACGCCTTTGGTTCCCTTGCCGAACTGCTCGACGGTCTGCTCGAGGCGGGGCTTGTAAACGTCGCAAGCGCCGGCCGCTTCGGCTCCTTCGATTTTGGTCAGGTACGACGTAACGCCGCGCCCGCGGCCCCCGCAACCGATCAAGGCGACCCGGATGCGGTCGTTTGCCCCAATGACGCGGGTTGCGGCAAGGGCGGTCATGGCGCCGGCGCCGACGAAGCTTCTGCGATTCATGGTTCCTGAGTGTACACCGCGCGCCGTTGTTTCATTCGGTTTTGTAGTAAGTTGATCGAGATGCCGACTTGCCGCAAAACCTTGTGGATCCTTGCGGGTCTGTGCCTGTCTATAGCGTTCGACGCCGCCGCAAACGCAGAGACCCCGAACATCGTCTTGATCCTCGCCGACGACCTTGGCTACGGCGATATTTCCGCCTACAACCAGCGCTCGAAGGCCCCGACGCCCAACATCGACACACTAGCGCGGGACGGTATTCGCTTTACCGACGCACACTCGCCGGCATCGGTTTGCGTCCCCACGCGCTACGGGCTGATGACGGGACGCTATCCCATGCGGACTGAGCTCCCTTGGCGCGAGCACGCGTTGATCAACGAAGGCCGGACGACTCTTGCCTCCCTCCTACGGCCGGCCGGCTACGCGACGCACATGGTCGGCAAATGGCACCTCGGGTTCGAAGGGGGCAACGCCGGACCGCGCTTCACGAACCTCCGGGGCGGCCCCCTTGATCGTGGATTCGACACGTTTTTCGGACTCGCCTCGTCGCTCGACCAGCCGCCGTACTACTTCATCCGCGGCCGGGATGCGGTCGCCACGCCCTCGCTATCGGTGGAAGCGAGCGCGACCCAAGGCTGGACGCGGATTCAGGGCGCCTTCTGGCGGGAAGGCGGCATCGCGCCCGGGTACACGCACGAGGGTGTGCTGCCGAAATTGGTCAGCGAGGCCGAGTCGGTCATCGAGAAGCGCTCACGCGACAAACCGCTGTTCCTTTACGTCGCGCTCACCGCCCCGCATACGCCATGGGTTCCGACCGAAGAGTTCAAGGGCAAGGGGGCGGCCGGGCTGTACGGCGAATTTCTGACCCAAGTCGACGCGAGTGTGGGGCGCGTACTCGCGGCGCTGGACGCGGCGGGCGTGCGCGAGGACACGCTGGTGATCCTCACGTCGGACAATGGTCCGGTCTGGTACGAAACCGACAACCAGCGCTTCGGTCATGAGTCCACGGGGGCCCTGCGTGGGATGAAAGGCGATTCGTACGAAGGCGGTCACCGTGTGCCGTTCTTGGTGCGATGGCCGGGCAACGCCCCCGCCGGTGCTACCAGCGACGAGACGATCTGCTTCACCGACCTGCTGGCGACGTTTGCCTCGCTTGTTGGCGCTGATCTGCCCAGCGATGCGGGCGAAGACAGCTTTAGTGTTCTGCCCGCGTTTCGAGGGGAGAATGGGGCTCAGCCGCTACGGCCGGCCTCGGTCTACAAGAGCGGCGAGGTCATCCGCATGGGTGATTGGAAGTTGCTGACCCACCTTGGGTCCGCCGGCTTCAGCGAGCCGCGCCGGGTCGAACCCGTCCCCGGCGGGCCAACGGGGCAGCTCTTCAACCTGCGTGACGACATCGGCGAGCGCCACAACCTCTGGTCGGAGAACCCGGCGATTGTTGAGCGACTGAGCTCGGAGTTGGAGCGAATCAAGGCGGCGGGCCGACATCGATAGCTGGGTTTCGACCTTACAACGATACGAAAACGAGTTTTTGGGCAGAGGCAAGTTCCTCACTTCAACCAGACCGGCGAGCTCCAGGCATATTTGCCCAGCTCCATCTTGACGTAGTCGCTTAGCTGGGTACGGCCCTTCATCCAAACTCGCACGTAATAGTACGTCCCCGGCGTCGTGCTTCTTGTGTCGCGATAGGTGAAGTCGGTCTGCTTGGTATCGCCCTCGGGCGTATGCGTGTAGATGTATTGGCCGTTGCTAATGACTTCGATCTTGTCGATCGGAGACTGCGCCTTGACCTTTACGGACAAATTCGGGGCGCCGCCGGCGTCGACTTCCCCTCCCTGAAAAACGCCGTTCACACGGAAATCGACCAGCACGGGCTCGCCTCCGCGCACCGCGTAGCTGCGCCGTTTGCGCAAGGCGTCGACCACGGCCTCACGAGTCAGCTCTTTCGAGAGCACGGCGAACATGCCGGTGTTGTAGCCGCTGATGCCGTCGTGGCGGTCGCTCGAGCCGACGAAGCCGAACTTCTTCCCAAGCGCCAGCCCGTCCTGGATCGATGTTTTTCCCACCGGCGGACGCCGCATCCAATCGGTGACTGCTCGGGCTTTGTCATAGGTTTCATACACACCGTGAATCGAGGTGATCTCCATGACGGGCTCGGCGATGGGGTTGTGTTTGGACCAATCCATGGCGCCCCACGGGGTTCCAACGTGGTGCGCCCAGTCGACTGCGTTCTCATTGGCGAGTCCGCGGTGGAGTTCTTCGAGCTCGTCGCTGGCGGGATCGGTGATGCGGTAGATCGTCGAGTAGGGCTTTGAGAAGACGACCGTGCGGTCGCCGTAGCGACGACGGCCGGCCGCCGAGCCGCTCCACTCATAGCTGGCGAACCCTTCGAAGCGGCCGTCTTCAGATAGCACGTTCGAGTAGGCCTGTTCAACTCGGTACTTCGAGTTGGTCATCGAAGGCCAGTCGTGGTCCGACGACGCGCCGAAGTCGAGCACACCCGAGTGCATGGCGTTCATGTAGTAGCGGTCGGTCCACATTTCGATGGCGCGGTCGCCGGGGTATTCGCCCAAATGAGTGTGCAGCTCGCCGTAATAAATCGTGTAGGTTTCGCCGTCAACTTCGATCGTCTCGTGTGGGACGTGCGGCGGCCGGGGTTTCGCGGGCTTGGTCTCGCCTAGGGGGCCGTTGGCCGCTTCGCCGCGAACGTCCGCGCGCACCGGCTCGACCGACTTGCGATAGACCATCATGTCGGTGGCGTGCCAGTAGCCGCCGTCTTCAAAAACGGGCGCGCGATAACCGATCGCCACTTCGAGGTTGAAGGGTTGGACGGTTCGGCCGTCGAACCAAGCCCCGGCGGACGTCGGCGAACGGCCCGCCCGGTACCCAGGATTACCCGGCGCAAAGGAGACAGTCTGGCGTAGGAACCAGAATCGGCCGTCGGCGTCGATCTGGAACTCGTCGAGCGAGTCCATATCGGCAACGAAGTCGGCGGCGGGGCCGGGCAATTCAAAGCGTTGTCCTTTCTTGACTCCGGCGACGCGCTTGGAGGCGTGAATCCAGGCAGTGCCGTCGGCGGCGAAGCGAATCATCGGGCGTTGCTCGTCCTCGGCCGAGGCGAAGAACGCTGTTTCATCCGACCATTCACCCTTGCTCCAGGTCCGCATGAAGACGTCATAGTCGCCGTCGACCCAGCGGTCGAAGGCCAGCCAGATGGTTCCATCCTTGGCCGTGGCGAGGTTGGGCCGAAAGTTGAAGCCTTCGTCAGGCGTCAGGAGGCGCTCTCGCCACGAGCCGCCCGTCATGGTGGCGACGGCGATTCGCACCGCGCCTCGACGGGCTGACTCCCAAGCGATGAGCGGGCTGCCGTCGCGTTGGACGGTCACCGACGGCCGCATGTCGGGGCCGGGTCCGCTGCTGACGCGGGAGATCGCGCCAAGCGTGGAGCCATTCCAACGACGGGCGTAAACGTCGAACTCTTGTTCGACTTCGTTGAATTCCGACCAGGCGATCCACAGACCGCTGTTGTTATCCGCCGCCGCAGAGGGGTTGTAGACGAAGCCGTCGCGCTCGTTGACTTTTGCCAGCGCAACCCAGTGGTCGTCCTTCCAGCGCGCCAACGAGATGAACTGTCGCGTGGCGTTGAGGACGTCGGTGTTGTTCGACTGCACTCCGACGGTGTAGACGGTCTGGTCGCTCGCGAAGACGACGCTGCGACACTCTTGGCGGGGGGTGGGGTGGAAGCGGCTGCCGTCCTGCCCGGAGTAGATGCTCTGGTAGGAGATTTCGAGCGGCTCTTGAGCGCATAGGGCCGAGGCGAGGAGGATGAGGGCGAACCTGGCGAGCTTCATGGCTGGGTCGATTTTACAACGGGGGGCGGGTTTCGTTCTGATGTTGTGATGGAAATCGACATCGATCGCGTCGAGGACGCCGTCTTAGGGCTGTTGTATTTGACGCTTCACGATGACTGCCGCGCTTGGAAGGGGCACGACTGGGATGCCATGGAGCGTTTGCACCAAAAGGGATTCATCCACAACCCTGTGGGAAAGGCGAAGTCGGTCGTGCTAACCGCGGAAGGGATGAAGCGTTGCGAGGAGTTGTTCCGGAAGTTATTTGCGAAAGCGTGAGGGTCCGAGCAAGTACCTCTGTAAACGATTCCTGCACAAATCCGGCAGGAATTCCGAGCACCCTGCGTGAGCGGGGTGTCTTCCAACAACCCGGGCGACGGACACAACTGTAAGCGGAAGACACCCCGCTCACGCTCACGCAGGGTGCTCGGAAAAGCGCCGAACCTCTGACCTTTCGGTTCCGGCTTGTCCGGGTTAACAAGAGGGTACTTTTACGGGGGCTATTTCGGGGGGTAACGACGTAGGTGAAACTACCTG
Organism: Bryobacterales bacterium; assembly: GCA_965247515.1. GTDB lineage: Bacteria > Acidobacteriota > Terriglobia > Bryobacterales > UBA6623. The sequence continues at coordinate 8,041,919 of OZ252029.1, forward strand.
GGCGGTTGTTCGCCTATACGGGTAGTGCCGGCATGACTGGGTTGCGTTCTCATCGACTTCTGACTCCGATCGCGATCGTTTTGATGGCCGCGGTTCTGGCCTTGTTGGCGGCCCTGCAATACCGCTGGATTGGCGAGGCCAGCGCCGCCGACCGCGAGCGTTTGCAGCGCAGCTTGGAGTTGGCTTCGGGGCTGTTTCGGGACGACTTCAACCGCGAGCTGGTGCAGCTGGCCACCTGGTTCCAGACTCCGGAGGTGAGCGAGGGCGGGGATTGGGCCTTACTCGCCCAGCACGTGGAAGATTGGCGGTCGTTTGGCACGGGAGAGTTGCGCATCGCGGACGTCTACGTGTTGGAGAATCCCATGGGGGCCGAGTCGCGAGCCCTGCGGATCGAGCCCGACGGGAAGGTTTCGCCGGCGGACTGGCCCGACCGGTTTGGAGACGTCGGCGGGAGGCTCGTTGGTCGCGGCGGGGGGCCGGGCGGTCCTGGCGGACGCAGGGGCGGGGGGCCTCCGGTTGGACGAGTTTGGACCTATTTTCCGTCCCCGCCGGCGCTGGCGCAGGTCGTCACGTCAAACCCGCCCCGCCAGGAGCGCGAGCGCCGGCCCGGGCGGCCCAGGGTCGTGGCGCTGTTGATGATCGAGCTTGACCGCGAGTATCTCAGCCAGGTCACCTTCGCGGAAATGGATGCGCTGCATTTCGGAGCCGTCGAAGATCCTGGCTATCGGATTGCGATATTCCACTCCGAGACCCGTGAAGCGGTGTATGCGACCGATGGCAAGGCCGTCGATGTCCCGGCGGATGAGGCCACCCCGCTCCTGTGGACGCGAGAGGAAATTGCGGCGCAGGGAATCCGGCGCACCGAGGCGCTGCGTTCGCGAGGCCGCGGGGGCCCCGGAGGTCGGGGGGGTCGCGGTCAGCGCGGCGGTATGGATCCGTTTGCCATGTTTCGCGGACCGGTTGTGGTAACGCCGGGTGATCGCGAAAACGAATGGATGCTGGCGGCGGCGCTGGCTGGAGGATCGGTCGATTCGGTTGTCGCGGACTTGCGATCGAGGAACTTGCTCGTAGGGTTCGGCGTCCTGGGAGTATTGGGACTGGCCATGGCCGGGCTGATGTACTCGGCGCGGCGGGCGCAGCGATTGGCGGAGCTTGAGATGGATTTCGTCGCCAACGTTTCGCACGAGCTGAGAACGCCGCTCACGGTCATCCGTTCGGCGGGCGACAATCTCGCCGAGGGCGTCGTTTCGAGCCCCGAGCAGGTCAAGGAGTACGGCGAGCTCATCAAGCAACAGGGCGCCCGGTTGACGACGATGATCGAGCAGACGCTGCAGTTTGCTGCGGTGCGGGCCGGCCGCCGCAAGTATAAGCGCGAAGTTGTGGATGCTAGGCTGCTACTCGAACGAATGCTCGAGGAGTGTCGTCCCTCGATCGCCGAAGCCGGATTCGAGCTCGAGACTCAGATCGACGAAGGCCTGCCTTCGATCCAGGCCGACCCTAGGGCGATCGGGCAGAGCATCCAAAACCTGATCCACAACGCCATCAAATACGGCGGAGACGCGCGCTGGTTGGCGATCAGGGCGACCAACAGCGGCGACGAGGTTCGCATTTCGGTGGCTGACCGCGGGATGGGAATCGACGAAGGGGACGCGCCGCACATCTTCGAGCCGTTCTACCGCGGAGCTCGCGCGACGGACGCTCAAATCCAGGGTTCCGGTTTGGGGCTGAGTTTGGCGAAAGAAGCGGCCGAGGCTTCCGGCGGGCGGCTAACGGTCGAGAGCTCGCCCGAGGAGGGCAGTGTGTTCACCCTGCATTTACCGATCGAGGGGGCGGCGTAAGATGGCGGATTCACCTGCTCGCGTACTGCTGGTAGAAGACGAGGCCGGCGTACGAATCACATTGCGCGATCGGCTCGTGTCTGAAGGATACGAAGTCACGGCCGTGGGGACTGGCGATGAGGGCGCGCACGCTGGGCTGAACGGGCAGTTCGACGTGATCTTGCTCGACGTGATGTTGCCGGGCAAGAGCGGCTTCGACGTGTGTAGAGACTTGCGGCAGGCTGGCGTCAATACTCCTGTTCTGATGCTGACCGCGCGGGGCCAGACCGTCGACAAAGTGCTTGGTCTGAAGCTGGGCGCGGACGATTATGTGACCAAGCCATTCGAGATGATTGAGCTGCTGGCCCGGGTGGAGGCGTTGATACGGCGCAATGTTGCTTCGTCGTCTGCTTCGGGCAGCGCCTACCAGTTCGGGGACGTAAGAGTCGACTTCCGGAGAACGGTGGTGACTCGCGGGGGAGAGCCCGTCACTGTTTCGGCGAAGGAGTTCCAGCTGTTGCGTTACTTCGTCGAGCATCGCGACGAGACGCTGTCGCGAGACGTGTTGTTGCACGAAGTGTGGGGGTACGAGTCGACTCCATCTACCAGAACGGTCGATGTCCATGTGGCCTGGCTGAGGCAGAAGCTTGAAGAGGACCAGCGGAACCCCAAGTGGATCGTCACGCTGCACGGGATGGGCTATAAGTTCATGGGGTAGGGCGCCGGCCGGCCGTGAGCCCTGCGGGAGGGTGTGCGACAAATTTGTGACGCTCAGGCCGCCCGGGCGCGATTGTCCCAGTAGTCGTCAAAACGGCGGCGGGTGAGCCGCGCGCAGCGCAAAGCCACAATCGCGTTCGCGCCGCGCACGCTCCAGAACATCCCCGAACGCTTCAGCCGACTCGCGATCACCGTGCGACATCCCGCCTCGATCACCCCCGAACCCACAAACAAACCCTGCCGTCGAAACTCGTCGTATCTCATCCGTTCGGCGTTGCGCTGGAAGTAATCCGCCTCCAGCAACAGTTGATGCGCCAACTCGGCGTCTTCAGTTTCGAAACTTCGCAACGCCGCCACGAGCGGCTCGATGCGCCCCGCGTCGAGCTTCTCCTTCAGCCGCCGCGCCCAACCGCAGCGACGCTTTTCGTCCCGCGGAAACAATTTCGCCGCCAGCCCCCACAGGTGTTCGCGGGCGTGATAGAGGTCGACGATCTCGACCGCGCCGGGGAAATATTCATGCGAAAGATTCCAGATCCACGAAGCGCCGTCGCCGATGACGACCTTCTTGCGCGCCCGGCGCCAGCCCCGCCGCAAGGCCTCGCTCCAGATTCGCCGGCCGAAAGCGGCAGCGTCTTCGATCGCGCCGGTGTAGCTGGTTGAGTCCTCGTCGCGGAGGGCCCGTCCGTTGTCGTCACAGCTTGTTTGAGTGAAGACGCAGCCCAGCTTCACCTCGCGGGTGCGAGCCGGACCGCCGGCTTTGCCTTTGCGCCCTGCCGTCTCAGCGCCGGTGACCGGCACGCCCGTGCCATCCATCTCGATATAGAGTATCGGAGTATCCTCTCCGAATATCTCAGGAAGCTCGAACTGTACGGCGCGGGAGATCTCGGCCTGTTCGTGGTCCGCGATGTCGGCGCCGATCGCCTCGGCTTCGCGCTCCACCGCCTTCGCCGTCAGTTGCACTCCAGCCAGCTCTTCGAGCAGCGCGCGGCCGCGATCGAACGACGTCTCGGAGCCGACCAACGCTGTCATGCGGCGTACGCCCGGCGAATATTGCGTCCCTTCAACGTCCAACTCTTGGTCGCGAGGCGCGCAGCCGGCGCCGCAGCGATTGCAGTGATAATACGGCCGTTCGACGACGACTTCGCCCAGCATTGTGACGATCTTCTTGCGGCGGCGGCCGGCCAAGCGCGCCTGTTTGCCACAAGCGCACAGCTGTCGCGATTCGCTCGCTTGCTCCTCGTTCAAGAGCGTCTCGATCAGCCCCGCGCCGGCTTGATGCAGGGCGTCGCGCGTCGCTTGTTCGACCGCTTCCAGGTCCAGCTTCCCGCTCTTGCGCCGATCGGCGAAGACGACCCGCAGGAGCCGCCCTACTTCTTGGCCGACTTCTTGCTGGATCGCTTCGGCCGTTTTTTTTCCGCGGACTCAACTCGGCGTCCTCTTCCACCGGACGCAGCCGGCAGATCTGTTCGTTGACATCGAGCAGTTGTCGGCTCAGTTCGCGGAAACGCTGGAAGTTGTCGACCTCGCGTTGCGCCTTGCGGCGTTGGGCAGGCGCAGCGAAGGTTTCACTCACGGTCTTGCCGTTGACCTTCCTTGTGAGGCGGAAGTTTGGGCCATGAGCCGGCTGGCCGGGCTGATGGCAGCGGCAGTCGGGTTTGCCGCAGCGACCGCTGATGGCGCTGATCGATCCACTGCGGAAGTCTCCCAGGTCGATGATCTCAGACAGGACGGCACTTCTATGACGTTCGAGCGCGGCGAGGGATTGGGACACGGCGCACCTCCTATCTCCTAACGTATCACCACGTTAGGATTCATGCGCAAAAAAAGAGAAACTCGCAAACTGCCACTTTCTTGTCGCCCACCCCCTGCGGGACCGCGCCGGCCACTGTGGCAACATTGACTTAGGTCCAATACTGTCGACTTAGGCGGCGAGACCGCGACTCGGAGCCGCGACCGGGAGGGAGCGGTTGCTTGACGAATCGGAAATTGCTCGCATTCTCGAACAACCGCTCCCTCCCAGTCGCGGCTCCGAGTCCACTCCCCGGCCGGCGTAGGTTAAGTAAACAGTGTTGGACTTAGGTCAGATGAACGCGCTGAGTTACCTCCGTTCGGTGTTATGGATGTGTCCGTTGATCGCGGTCGCGACGACGTTTATGGGGACGCTTTCGCTGACGTCGTCGCTGTTCGACTCGAGCGGCAGTCTGCAGCACAAGATTGCTGTTGCGTGGGCGCGCATGGTGCTGGGAATCACGATGGTAAGAGTCGATGTGATCGGCGCGCAGCGGCTTGATGCCAACCAGAGCTACGTTTTCTGCTCGAACCACTTCAGCTTGATCGATACGCCATTGATGTTCGGGTCGATGCCGCGCCAGTTTCGTATTCTGGCGCACCATGGTCTGTGGAAGATCCCCTTCATCGGCTGGCATCTGCGCCGCGCGGGCCACATGCTGGTGAACCGTGAAAGCCCGCGCGAGGCGGTCAAGAATATTGCCGCGGCGGCGGAGAAGATTCGGGGGGGGACGTCGGTTTTGATCTTCCCCGAGGGCGGGCGGACGAGGGGCGAGCAGATGCGTACCTTTAAGCCGGGGGCGGCGCATATTGCGATCAAGGCGGGGGTTCCGATCGTCCCGATGGCCATCGTAGGAACGCGGGATATTTTGACTCCCGGTTCGTCGCATCTGCGCCCGGGTAGGGCTGAGCTTCGAATTGGGGAGCCGGTCGGGACGGCGGGGTTGGCGAATCGGGATGGGAAGGAGACGATTCGGCGGGTGCGGGAGGAGGTTGGGCGGATTTGGGAAATGGAGAAATGGTCGTAGGGCGCCGTGGCGAGCGAACAATCATAGCCCAGGGATTCATCCCTGGGTTGTTGAAACGGCAGCCTGCTGATCCTCGACCCCCGCCTTGCGGCTTGATTTGCACCTGGAAGGTGCAAATCAAGCCGCAAGGCGGGGGTGAGACGGGGGCTCGATTTTCCAGTCCCCGGGATGAATCCCGGGGCTGTTCAGGGTATAGCCCGGGCAGATAGGTAACACAATTCCCCGATCACATGGGTAACACATTGGCATCCTAGAACAAAAGGAGGACTTTTGTTTTGGGATGGAAGGAGACCCGTGTGCAAGACGAAAGATTGCGATTCGTTCAAGAGGTTCTAACCCGGGAGGATGCCATGGCCGCCGTCTGTCGGCGCTTCGGCGTCAGCCGCAAGACCGGCTACAAATGGCTCGATCGCTACGCCCAACAAGGCGTCGCCGGATTGGCCGATCAATCCAAAGCGCCCAAACGGCAAGCGCAAGCCTTTCCCGCCGAGATCGAGCGAGAGATCCTGGCCTTGCGGGCGCGCTATCCCACTTGGGGCGAAGACAAGCTCAAAGCGCGACTCGAGCGCACCAACCCTGACATCAATTGGCCGGCGCACTCCACTATCGGGGCGCTGCTGAAACGCCACGGACTCACCCACCCCGGTAAGCGCCGGCGCCACGCCACGCCTTCCAGTAAGCTCACCAGCGCCAAGGCGCCCAACCAAGTTTGGGCGATCGATTTCAAGGGTTGGTTCGAAACCGGCGACGGCAAACGCTGCGATCCGCTGACGATTTCCGATACGGCGAGCCGCTATCTGTTGCGTTGTCAAAGGGTCGCGCGCAGCGACACGGCGCACGTGCGGCCGCTGATGGAAGCGACTTTCCGGGAGTACGGCCTGCCCACGAGGATCCTTTCCGATAACGGTCCGCCGTTCGCCTCGACGGGCTTGGCGGGGCTTTCGCGGCTCAGCGTGTGGTGGATCCGGCTCGGGATTCAACTGCAGCGAATCGACCCCGGACACCCTGAGCAAAACGGGCTTCATGAGCGCATGCATCGGACGCTCAAGGCCGAGACGGCGACGCCGCCGGAGCGCAACTTGCGAGCGCAACAGCGGGCGTTCGATCGTTTTCGGCAGATCTACAACCAGGAGCGTCCGCACGAGTCGCTAGCGATGGCAACGCCGGCGAGCGTGTATCAGCCGTCGTGGAGGCCGTATCCGGAGCGCTTGCCGGAGCTGGAGTATCCGGATCGGATGCTGCCGCGGCGAGTGCAGAGCAAGGGCGACATTGGGTTGCTGGGGCGTCAGTTGTTTCTCAGCGAGACCTTGGCGGGCGGGACGGTGGGCCTGGAAGAGCATGAGCACGGCTGGGCGGTCTGGTTTGGGCCGCTGGAGCTGGACTGGCTCGAGCGTAGCCTATTCGAGGGCCCGCGGCCGGGCAGGGGGGAGCACCGACTGCGGCGGAAACGCTCGGGGGGCGCCTCCTCCGCTCGCCCTACGGGCTCGCTCCCCCGGCGCCCCCCGAGCGTTTCCGGGAAGGATTTCGTGCAAAGAACCTTCTCTTGGTTCAACCCTTAAACTGTTACCTATGTGGTTGGGGAAAAGTGTTACCTAGGTGCTGGGCTGTTCAGATTGTTTCGCCTACTGGGAAGGGCCGAAATGACGGAGGCCATCGCCCTTTTCGCGAAGGCGGCGCTGGCGGGGCGTGTGAAGACTCGCTTGACCACTCGACTGACGCCCGAACAAGCCGCGGGGCTGCACTTGGCGTTTGTCCAAGACATGTGGCGAAAGCTCGCCGTTGTTGTCCCCGGTCAGGCTTACTTGTTTACCGACCAACATTGGGAAGGCTGGGACGAGCTGGCCCCAGGGTCGCGCGTTCGTCTGCAGCCCGAGGGCGACCTGGGCGTTCGCATGCAACGCTGCTTGGAGGATCTCGCTGACGAGGGCGTTGAACGCGCGCTCATCGTTGGCAGCGACAGCCCAACGCTTCCCGCCGACTACTTACGACAGGGGCTCGACTGCGCACGAAACCCTGATGATCTCGTCCTCGGCCCCAGCGAAGACGGGGGCTACTACGCGATCGGATGCCGCCGGCCGCGCGCGGGGATGTTCGACGGGGTGCGCTGGTCAAGCGATCACACGTTGGCTGACTCGGAAGCCGCTTTGGCCGCCGCCGGCTACCGAATCACCCGGCTCGAGACTTGGTGGGACGTCGACACGCCCGTCGATCTCGATCGGCTTGCCCGCAGCCCCGACCTCGGCCCGTCTGTCGCCGAGTGGTTTTCTCGGAACAAATCCGCGATCAGACGTGTCTAAGCAACCGGCAGCGGAGTTTGCTAGCCTAACGACGGGACCGTGGAAACGATTCTACAAGCAACCGGGGCGCCCGACAGCGACGCCGGTCTGGTCCGGCAGCTCAAGTGCGGCTCCCCGCAAGCGTTCGAGGAACTGCTCGACGCTTATGAAGGCCCCATCTACGGGTTTGTGTATCGGCAGCTCGACGACCCCGCCGATGCCCCCGACGTGACGCAGGAAGTTTTCCTGAAGGTCTTCCGCAAGATCTGCGAGTTTCGTAGCGAGTGCACGCTGAAGACTTGGATCTACCGCATCGCGGTACACGAGGCCGCTAACCGGCGACGCTGGTTTTCGCGCCACCGCCGCAATGAAGTGGCCTTCGACGGCACGAGCGAAGAACGCGGCGGTTGGGACTGGTTGCGCGACCCGCGCGGCGACCCCTACGACACGGTTTGTCAGCAAGAAGAGCGCGAGCTGGTGGAAGACGTGCTGAGAGAGGTCGATGAGCGTTTACGATGCGCGGTCGTGCTTAGAGATTTGCAGGGGTTAGCTTATAACGAAATCGCGGAGACGCTTCAGATTTCACTTGGGACGGTGAAATCGCGAATCCTAAGAGGCCGAGAAGCCCTCAAGGCCAAACTGCAGCGACGTTTGGCTGGGCAGGGGCTCGGCGACGTTTCCCTTCAAAGGAGTCAGTCATGAATTGTCGCTGGACGAGTCGTAAGCTCCAAGCCTACTCGAATGACTGCCTAACCCTAGCGGAAAGGCTGGCGGTACGTTTTCACGTCAATCGTTGCGATTCTTGCTTTGAGCAGTGCGACGACTTCGAGACTGCAAGCTCGCCGTTGCGGCAGCTGGCCGCCGTGCAGCCTCCGAGTCAGCTTAGAACCAACATCCACATCGCGATCTCTCGCGAGTTGGCGCGCGAGGGCTGGTGGCAGAAGACGGCGCGGAAATGGCGGATGGCTGCTCGTGACTTGATGCGGCCGATCGCGATTCGCGGGGTCGGCGGGGCGGTGACGGCGGCGGTTCTGTTTGCGGCGTTTATGCCGGAGGTTGTGGCGACACGCCAAGAGTTTCCTGACGACATCCCGCTTACTTACTTGGCTAAGACTTTTGTGTCGCACCCTTCGGTTGTCGCTTCGAGTCCGTATTCGGTGAATAGCTCGATTGCGGTGGTGGCTTACATCGACGTGCGCGGGGGGGCGTACGATTTCGATTTGCCCGAAGAATTGAAAGGGAACCGCAAGCTGCACGCCGAGGTGGCGAATGCGCTGCTGTTTACGGCGTTCGAGCCGGCGACTAAGTTCGGTCAACCCATTCCTGGGAAGCTGTTGATTAGCTTCGCCCGTCAGCGTTACACGGTACGTGGCTAACGCGCGGCGTGGCTGACAGACGCCCGCCACTAGGGCAGCATTTTCTGCGCTCGGAGGGCATCCTCAGCAGGATTGCCGACGCTCTGCCGATCACTCCCGGCCGGCTTGTGATTGAAATCGGCCCTGGGCGCGGGGCGTTGACCGAGAAGCTGCTTGAGAGGGGGGCGAAGGTCGTTGCGGTCGAGGTCGATCCAGCACTGGCGGCTGGGCTAGGTGAGCGGTTCTCGGGCCGGCTGCGGGTCATCGAGCGGGATTTTCTGAATGTTGAGCTCTCGGATCTGGTTGAACCCGAAGACGCTCGCCCGCTGGTCACCGGCAATCTGCCGTACTACATCACGTCGCCGATCATCCGTCGGGTCTTCCGCTGGAACAGGGCGATCGAGGTGGCGGTGTTTCTCGTTCAGAAGGAAGTGGCTCAAAGGATCACGGCGCGGAGCGGTTCCTCGGACTACCGCTTTTTGAGCGCGCTTTGCGAGTACTACAGCGAGACGGAGTACCTGTTCGATGTTGCCCCAGGGGCGTTCCAGCCGCCGCCGCGAGTGCAATCGGGGGCGGTTCGGTTGACGATGCGTCCGGGGGTAGAGCAGCCGCGGGAGTTCGTGAAGTTTCTGGAAGCGGCCTTTCGCCAACCGCGCAAGACTTTGACGAACAACCTGGGGCCGGCGTACGGGCGAGAGCGGGTTGCGGGGGATCCCGATGGCCCGAAGCGTGCGCAGGAGCTGAACGTCGAGCAGCTCCACGAGCTTTGGGCGCGCGTTCGGGCGTAGTTTGCTACGCCCCCTCCCGAGCAACCCGCTTACACCTAGGAGGGGTAATCGGAGAGGGTTAGAGCGGTAACGCCCGCATCACATCTCCCAGCTTTCGAGCTTGACCTTCCATGAGCCGTCCTCTCGAACCATTTCTATGGTAGCGGTCCCCTTGTCGGAGCCCGTACATGCGACGATGACGCCTTCGACGCTGAGCTTGGCCTCCTTGCCTTTTTGGTCAACGCTCAAGATGGTCGCTTCGCGCGGGTGGCCGTCTTGAAAGAACTCGAGGAAAAGATCCGCGTCTTCGCCGGTCATCTGCTCGGCATTCTCTTTGACGACGAACTTTTTGCCGTCTTCGAGGCTGCCGGCCATTAGAGCCTTGTAATAGGCGATGTAGCCCTTAGCCGGCTCGGAGTCGGTCGCGCCGGAGATCGTCACCTCGATGGGCGCGAGTTCGATCTTGAGGCTGACGTCGAATTTGACCGAGTAGGAAAACTTATGGTCGTTCAGCGAGCCCGCGGCCAGACTAACCGACCCTCTAAGGACTTCTTCATCGAATTGTTCGATCTGAAACTCTGGTAACCGACCCTCTAAGGACTTCTTCATCGAATTGTTCGATCTGAAACTCTGGTTCTCCGATGTTGCCTAGTTGTCCGCCCCAACTCTCGTGGTACAGCCCGTTTATGCCGGCGGACTCCTTCTGCTTGGTATCCTTCGAAATGCTGACGGCCATCCCGCGCAACTTACTTTGACCCGCCAGCACGAAGGCGTCGTAGACTCCACAGCCGGCCGGAAGAGGCTTGTCGGTCATCAGCAGCCCCACCTGGTCTAGGCCGGCTTCGACGGCGACGGCGCTGAGTTGGACTTTGTCGCCGTTGGCGATGAGCTCGCCTTCCACGGAGTTGGCGGCAAGGGCGCCTGCGCTGCACAAGACGGAGAGGGCCGCTAGCCGGGTTAACATCTGTTTCGTAGACAAGGAGCCATTATAGACCTGGAGGCCGCGCCGCGTCAGATGCTCAAGACCGGGCACGCAAAACAGCCGACGGCGCCCCAAGCTCTCAATGAATCGCTGAATAGTCGGTCGCCTGCATGTAAATCGATGCGGGACGCTCGCGAAGGAACTTGCCGTCCTTTTGGGATTCCGCGGCGACTTTCTTCCACTCCGGGTCGGCGCCGAAGGCCTTCCACGAGGCCGTGGCCGCCTCCTGGCTGTCGTGCCGCAGGATGTAGATCAAGGTGTCGTTCGAATCCGGCTCGTCGGTCGGGTGCCAGTACGCGACGGACTTCATGCCGTGGCGGGCGAAGATACGAATGGTGTGGTCTCTGAAACGGGCGTCGAGATTGGAGAGCTGCCCTTCGTTGCAGCGGTAGGTGCGAAGCTCGAAGACGGCACTGTCGCTCGCGGCGTCGTTTTTCCACATCGGGGTGAAGTCGGCGGCTTCCATGTAGACCGACACCGGGGGATTCATGAGGCGGCCGACTCCTGACTCCTTTGCCGCCGCCTTCCATTCGGGATCGGCGGAAAAAGCTTGCCACGATGCCTTTGCCGCGTCGCCGCTCTTGTGCTTGATGACGTAGATCAGAGTGTTCTTCGATTTTTCCGCGTCGGTCGGAACCCAGTAGCCAAGCGATTCGATTCCGTGTCGCTTGAACAGCCGGACAGTGTGGTCGCGAAAGCGTGCGTTCAGGGCGTCGAGCTTGCCTTCGGCGGCGGTGTAGGTCCGTAACTCGTAGACGTCGGCGAACAGTTGGGGGGTGCACGCAACAAGCGCGGCTACGGTGATGGGGCGGAAAAGCGGGCGGGTCAGGGTCATCAGTTTCTCCTTTGAAAAGTTTAGCAATTCGTCGCGGCCAGAGTCGCTCGTGCGACCGGCTCTCAGGGGCGGCAATTCCGAGCACCCTGCGTGAGCGGGGTGTTTTCGCCTCGCGCTGGCTGGAAGAACGCCGGCTTAGGGGCCGTGAAGAAAACCTATTGTCGCGTCGGCGCGCGGGAGCGCCAAGCGCACGCCAAGCTCAGCGCTGCCGAACGCCGCCCCTGCCGAAACCGCAACTTCTGCGCCTCGACTCCTTTCTGATCGCCCAAGAGGCCCGGAAACGGTCGTTTCGGGCCGTTTCCCGGCCCTTTTCGCCCCCCCAACCGCCGCTACGCCGCCGCTTGCGCCGCCAGCCCGCACTCGGGCCCACGACGCCAGACCAGCCGGATCCAAGCCGCAATGTTGTACGCCAAAACCCCCCACAAAAGCTCCGATCGCGCCTTCCGCAGCCCTCGTACTCGAAACTTGCGCACCCCCAATCGCTCTTTCAACCAGGCGTTCGGAAACTCCGCCGTCTCGGACCGCTTGCGATACGCCGCCCGCCCACGCTCGCTCTCCATCCAGCGCCGATGTTTCGCCATCACCGCGTTCTCTTCGCTGCGGCTCAACGTTCGATGACCGCTCTTGGGGCAGCACTTGTGTCGCTGTGCGCATTCGCGACAATCAGCTTCTTTTGCCTGATACTGCCGATATTTGCGCTTCCGCTTCAGCGACGATCGCTGATACGTCAAGGTCCGCTGGGCCGGACACAGAAACGTGTCCGTCGCCTCGTCGTAGATGAAAAACTTCGGCGCGTAGCGCGGCCCAATTCCCGCCGCTTTCAACGCCGCCTTCGAGCCCTTGTCCGGCGCCGGCGCCGGCGTCGCGTATTCGATTTCAGCGGCTGCCAGCGCCTCGATGTTGGCCTGGTTGGCGTAGCCCCCGTCCGCTAACACTTGCTTCGGGGTTCGCTCGAAGCGCCCTTCCACATCGTCCAGCGTCGGGGTCAGCTGGCCCGCATCGGAGGCGTTGTTGGTCAACTCCACGCCGACCACGATCTTCTCTTTGGCGTCGGTCGCCAGCTGCGCGTTGTAGCCGAGTCCCCAACCGCCGTTGGATTCGTGTTGCGGGCGCGCTTCCGGCTCGCTCTCGCTCACCCGCGCCTGGCGTCGTTGCTCTTCGTCGCGCTTGCCCGCTTCGACCTTGGGCAGTTCCTCCAGCGCCTGCTCCATCCGCTCGACTCGCTCCCGCAAGGTCCGCTTACGCGCCGCCTGACGCCGCCGATTCGAACCCTCGTCGTCGGCTTCTTCCGAGAGTTGACGCACCGCTTCGCGCGCTTGTTCGAGATGCCGCTCGAGCGTCGGACGCCTGCGTTGCGACCCGCCCGAGGCTTGCGCCCGGATCCGCGTGCCGTCGACGGCCACCTGCTCGAGATCCACCAGCCCCTCTTGACTCAGCAGCGCCAATACCTGTGTCAACAAGTTCTCGAGAGCTTTTGAGTGGAATACCCGAAAATCCGAAAGAGTGTGATGATTGACGACCGCCATGCCGCACAACCACTCCAACTCCGGCCGATAGCGGCTTTGACGCGCGATCTCACGCGCCGAGCTCATCCTTTCCGAATACGCCCAGATCCAGATCGCGACCAGCAACCGCGGATCCCATGCCGGCCGCCCGGCGGACTCCTTGCGGGTTTCCAGATGAGCAGCGAAGCCGGACAGGTCGAGCATGCCGCTCAGCTCCCAGATGGCGCGCACCAGATGGTCGGCCGGCACGAGCCGTTCGACGTCGATCGCGGCATAGGTGAATTGGTCGCGATTGGGCTGTCGCAGCTGCAGTTGGTCAACGGGCACGGCTTGGCGGGGCGTTGCTCGAGCTCGACTAAGACCTGTTGTTCGCCCATATAATAAGGGCGTTGGACGCCGCCGCCAAGTTATCCGAACATTCGTTTGCCCTCATGTTTTATCCCATTTTGATCCACTCGCGCCATTCCGAACCGCCCCAGGGGAGCTTCGGCGGCCACGACGGGTTTATTTCACAGCCCCTAACGCAGGCGGCTCGGAAAGCGCCGGGACGTCCGCGTTTTCGGTTGCGGTGAGTTTGGGTCGGGACCGGCCGCAGTTTTCACTTCCTGCCGCGATTTGTTGTTGAAAAAGAACGGAATGCGGTTATAATCAGCGCGAATCATCTCATTATCCCGTCCGAAGGACCTTTTTCATGAATCGACTTTCCGGCGAGAAGGTGAGTCTTGGTCAAGCCAGCGGGGCGGACGTCGAACTTGTCGTTGAAGGCGATAACGAGTATGCCAGCTACGAAACGACGGACGGTTTCCCGGTGGTCTACGACGACTCACTGGGCCTGTTCTGTTACGCGGCGCTGGACTCGGGCCGGTTGCTATCGACGGGAGTTCCAATGGCGGAGACCCCTCCGCCGTCATGCCCGCGCCACGGGCGCGAATCCCAAGAGGTGCGGCGAGAAAAGTCCGCGCAGAGACAGGCTATGCGCGACGCCCGTGCACGGGCGCGAAGAGCCATCATTCCGAGTCATCCGAAGGAGGAAACATGAGCGCGATTTTTGGTGAATCCCTAAGCTTTGGTCAAGAGAACGGCCCCGACGTACGGCTCACGACATACGGCGACGAGCACTACGCCCGCTACGAAGATCTCAACGGATACACGGTTGTTTACGACGCCGCCCTGGGGGTCTTCTGCTATGCCCGGCTCGAGGGTAATCGATTTGCATCGACGGGTGTTGGGCTCGACGCCGCCCCGCCCGAGGGAATCGTTCGGCGCCTGCGCGAATCAGACGCCGCGCGCATCGCCAAGATGGAGGAGCGCGAGCTTATCAAGAGCGTCGCCCTGCCGGCCGGGATGAGCCATGGCCATGAGGTCGTGCGCACGTTCGGTCCCAATCAGGGATTGTTGGCCGGACGCCAACTCAGCATCGGGACAGTGCGCGGTCTGACGATTCTGGTCCGTTTTCAAGACGTGACCAGCACCGCTACGGCTGCCGACGTCGACGAGATGCTCAACGGCGCCAACTACACCCGAAACGGCAACATCAGCTCGGTGCGGGAGTATTTTCAGACGGTCTCGAATAGCCGGCTGGACTACACCAACGTGGTGGTCGGCCCTTATCAACTCAGCCACAACCGCGAACATTACGTCAACAATCTGCTGGTTGAAGAAGCGTTGACCCTGGCGGTCGACGATGGGCTCGACCTGACGCAGTTCGACTCACGTAACGCAGGGATTATCGACGCGTTGAACGTCCTCTACGCGGGCCAAAGTCAATATCGCGGAGAGCTGTGGCCTCACAACTTCTTCATCAATCTGCAGCACGGGGCGATCCGGACGGATCTCTACTTGCTGACCGGTCTCGGGCGAACCGCCGCCGAGCTGAGCATCGGCACGTTCTGCCATGAGAATGGCCATTTGCTTTGCCGGTTCCCGGATATGTACGACTATGGGTCGCGCGACGGAGACAGTGAAAAAAGCGCGGGAATTGGCCGCTATTGCCTGATGGGGTCAGGCAATCACTTGGACTCGGGACGCAGTCCCTCGCCGGTGTGCGCTTATCTGAGGGACCTCGCGGGATGGGTCGACAACGTGGTCGAGCTCAATACGGCAGGGGACTTTCAGGCCCAGCACGGCGCCTATGACTCGATGTTGCGGTATCCGTCGAGCTCCGCCAATGAATACTTTCTAGTTGAGAACCGCTCCCAACAGGGGCTGGATCGAGCCCTACCGTCAAGCGGCCTTGCCGTTTATCACTGCGACATCTTTGGATCGAACGAACACCAGCAAGGCACGGCGGCACAGCACTATCAGTGCGCGTTACTGCAGGCGGACGGTCACCGCGATCTGGAACAGAATGTCAACGCGGGCGATATAGCGGATCTGTTCGCCTCGGTCGGATCTTCCCCCCGCCAGCGAGCAGAGTTTCGCCGCCAACTTCCTGAATTCGCGTCGGTTATGGGATGGATCGGGCGATCGGCGTCTGTCTACAGGTTACTTGTGCGGCAGCGAAACCCCCAACGCATTGAGGATTTCTGTTTGGCGGGCGTCGGGAATCGGCAGCCGTGTGACGCTGGTCTGCTCATCCACTCGATATTCCAATAGACACAGTCGCCCCAACGCCGCCAGCGCGTCCGGCAAGGTGATCGCGTGCGGGTCGTCGTCGGTCGTGCCAAACGCCGCTTGTATCCGCCGTTCCAATTCGCGGCTCAGCTTCAACGCCAGCATGCTGCACAACACATGTCCTCGGGTGCGGCTTTCTTTGCGCACGAAGATCGGCCGCACCTCGAGCAAGCCCGTCTTCAGCTGCCGAAAGTCGCGCTCCACCCGCTGCAGGCTCACGTAATGGTCGTGCACTCTTTGGCCGCTCATGCGCTCGGAGGCGACATCGGTCACGACCACGTAACAGCCCGCCAACTCCAGCGCCTGCTCGATCGCCGCCTGCTGGCGCTCGACGACCAGCGTACGTCCCTGCAAGCGCAACTCGACCAATTCTGTCAGCTTGTGACGCGCCAGCCAGGGCTTGAGCTGGCGCAGTCCGGCCGCGGGCTCGCAACGGGAAGAGGCCGTGACTTTCTGGTTGCGTCGGTCGAGCTTGCCTCCCAGCTTGTCCTCGAGCCGCTGCCGTTGCCGTTTGGCTTCGGACGCGTTGAGGCGCAGCACATAGCGCACGCCGTCGGCTTCGACCTCGCAGACTTGTTCAGCGAACAGCTCCAGTTGCAGCACCCCTTCGCTCAAGCGCCGCCGAATCTGGGGATCGGTCAGCGCCGTGATGTAGCGCAGCCCGGCCTCCCCCAGCGCCTGCTTGCCCTTGCTCTTGACCATCCCGCGGTCGCCGACGAAGACCAACTCCTCGACTCCGAACTGCTCTTTGACGATGCGGATCTGATCCGGCACGGTCGTCGGATCGTTGCGGTTGCCGGCAAACACCCGCACCGCCAGCGGCTCGCCCTGGTCATCGGCCAGCAGTCCGATCACAATTTGCTTCTTGCCGCGCTTGCCGTCGCGATTGTAGCCGTACTCGCCCAACGCGTTGTGCAGGCCTTCGAAGTACGAGCTGGTGACGTCGTAGAGCAGCAAGCTGGGCGGGGCTCCGCGGCGCTCGAGGTAGTGGCGGTATAGCGCTTGCTCGATCTTCACTTGGCGGGCGCTCAGATCATCGAGGGCGGCGTAGAGGTCGTCTTCGTCGAAGGCGCCCAGACCCAGCACTTCTGCGACGGCCTGATCGGCGGCCCAGCGCACGGCCGAGAGCCGCGATCCTTGGTGGGCCAGGCGCGCCAGCACCAGGAACAAGGCGAGTTTGGCGGCCCGCGTTCGACCCAGCGCGGCGGTCAGGCCCAGCTCATCGGCGAGTTGCTTGAGCGCGAAGAGCAGGCCAAAGACGGGGCCGCAGACGGGAGTGGCGGGAAGCTGATCGAACTCGCCGCGGAGGGCGCGCCGGAGGGCCTCGACGCGGACGGGGCGCCAGCAGGAGAGGTTGGCGAGGGTGCGTTTTTTGACTCTGCCGTTTTGGCGGAAGGATTCGCGCAGCAAGACGGCGGGCGGCGAGTTGCGATTGGGGACGGACTCAACATACATGGGTATATTATATCACAAACAACACAATGAATAAACGATACAATAGCATAATACATGGGTACACTAAAAGCGCCCCCAAACGTGTTAAAGCCAAGCAAGCCAAGCAGTTAGCCCGTCAAACGAGCCTTCCGCTGGGGGGAAGATCCGTCGGTGGCTGGTCTTGCACTCTCGGCGGACTCCAACCCGAATACCCGCGAGTGGGATGGGCGCGAATCGGGCCTCACGGTTTCGAACATTAGCGCTCCAGGCGACGTGATCACTTTCTCGGTTGGCGAGCAGACGAGCACCGACATCGCGACCGGGGAGGTCGAGCCCATGCAAGAGATCCCCGACAACCGCAGGGCGGGCATTATCAGCTTGATCGAGATCGCCGAGTCGGGCATTGTGAGCCGGATTCAGGTGAGTCTGGACATCGAGCACACCTGGATCGGCGACTTGCGCGTGGAGTTGTTCGCACCAAACGGCGCCCGGTCGCTGCTGCATCGGCGCTCGGGCGGTTCGACCGACGACCTGGTGGCGACCTACGACTCGGATACGCCAGGGGTGCTTTCATCGCTCGTGGGGCAGCCGATGCAGGGAAGTTGGGTCCTATGGGCGTCCGATCGAGCACGGCGTGATTTGGGGACGTTACGAAGATGGTCGATCGAGCTGACTCCGTCGGCGTCTTCGGCGGCGCCGTCTTTGTCGATGGGAGCCGAGGCTAGCTGACGAGTCGGCTACGCGCCCCGCCGACGCAGCGCCGCTCCCGTGAGCCCGGAACGCAAGTGACGGGTACGGTGTTGGTCGGGTCGTCATGCGCCGTACCCGTCACTTGCGTTCCGGGCTCACGGTTGCTTGGGCGGCGGGAGGCGCTACAATCGCAACTTCAAGCATGGCGAAACTGACCCGACGATCGATCCTCTCGGCCGCCGCCGGCGCGATGGCCGCGCCCCTTCAGGCTCAGGACAAGCGGCCAAACGTGCTGCTGGTCATCTCCGACCAGTTGCATCATGCCGCTTTTGGGGCTGCCGGGAACGGTGTTGTGAAGACGCCGAACATTGACCGGCTTGCTCGGGAAGGAGTGCGGTTCGAGAACGCACTCTGCCCGACGCCGTTTTGCAGTCCGACTCGATCGTCGTTGATGACGGGGCTTTATCCCCATCAGCACGGGGTGATCAAGAATATGGGGAGGGGGGCCGCCGGCCTCGATCCAAGCCTTCCAACGACGGAGCAGGCGTTGCTCGACCAGGGCTATGTGATGCGCCAGTTTGGCAAATGGCACCTGGGCGAGAAGACCGATGTGCCCGCTTATGCTGACGATGCGGAGTTGAGCTATCAGGATTATTTTAGGCCGATCGGCGAGAGGTTAGGGAAGCCTCCCGAAGGCCCGATGAGTCGAGTTGGCCGTCCCATCTTCGCGACCGAAGCCGTGCGAAACGCGAATGCCAAGTACGACGGCAAAGGTCCGTCAAACACTTGGATTGGCCGCACCGACGTCCCGGCCGAACACACCGAAGAGGCCTGGATCGCCGACCGGGCGATCGCGAGCTTGCGCGAATTGAACGGCAAACCTTTCTTTCTGACGGTGAGCTTTCCGGCGCCGCATGCGCTGTGGGTAGTCAACGAGCCCTACTACAGCCTGCATGATCGGGCGAGTATTCCCTTGCCTGCGAACCGGCATTCGGTGCAAGACGTCGATCGGCAGACGTCTCCGTACCGCTTCGGTCAGCTTCTCGGTGACGCGGGGTTGCGCGAGTACACAGGGGTCTACTACGGCATGGTGTCGATGATGGACGCCAATCTCGGCCGAATCCTTGACGAACTGAAACGGCTGGGGCGCGAGGAGGACACGCTGGTGATCTTCACGGCCGACCACGGCGACATGCTGGGCGGTCATGGGATGTACGACAAAGTCAGCTATTCGATGTACGAAGAGACGACAAGGGTTCCGTTGCTCATGAAATTGCCGGGAAGTATTCCGGCTGATGGGACCATCCAAACCCAAGCGGGGAGTTGCGACGTCTCGCCTACGATCTTGGATTACTTGGGGCTACCCCTCCCGGAAGGCGTCGCGGGTCGGAGTTTGAGGCCTTTCATTGATGGCCAGGAGGACCTCGACCGTCCGATCTTCGCCGAACGCGATCGGGCTGCCTGGGGCGAAGACGGCGAGAGGCATTTCCAGCGGCTGATTCGGACCTTGGATTGGAAGTATTGTTATCACTCGCGGGGAGAGTCGCAGCTGTTCGACTTGGAAGTAGACCCCGGTGAGACGAAAAACCTGATCGACGATCGATCCGCGCGCAATGCCAAGCGCCGCCTGCACCGCGACTTGGTTCGCTGGATGAAACGAAGCGATGATCCCAGGGCGGCTGAGATTGAAGAGCGGGTTTGAAGACGCTGCTTGCTGCTGCAGGGGATCACTTTACAAGCGATCAACGTCGATGGCGGGGCTATGATGCCTTGAGGCCACTGCGGCAGGCCATGGATGGCATTGCGGGTTTGCGACCCCGAGGCGTGGGGTTGAGGTAGTCTAGCCCGCATTTCTCAGTGCGCCGTACTGGCGCGAACACCCTGCGGGGTGAAAGGCCCCGCCGATGAAGATGTCGGTCGACATCGAAGCTGGCGAGCAGCGTGGTCCGGTAACGGGTCGAGCTGAAGCCTCGCGACAAAGTCCGGGTAAGCCGGGCGAGCAAGCCGTTAGGCCGTAACGCGCAGTATGCCTGAGCAGGCCTCGAAAGTGAAGTTGCGGACGCCGACCCGCCTGAGAAACGGGGAAGGCCGCAGCAACCGGGAAGCGACCGACGCATGCACCGGTTGGGTCCGCCGGGGTAGTGGGCGCGGCATGACGCTGAAGGGGGTTCGTAGCCAAAGGCGGGAGGCCCCGTGCGGTGGAGGTCGCAACTCCAAACGTCGCCTACAGGGCGGCGGCCGCGGCGGGGAGTCGGACAGGGCCGAAGTAGTGCAGAAGCGGGGTAACGCCCGTGGAGCGAGGGGCCCTGACTTCCGGCATGCTTGTCAACGAGCGAGAGGACGAGGCGATTGGCGATAAGCCTAGCAACGCCGTTAGGATCCGGAAGCTCGGGCGCAAGCTCTGCCTCAAAGCGAAGCAGGAGATGGGCGTGCTGCTCCTGCGCGGGGCGCAACTGGGGCCGCCGCCTGCGACAGCGATGAGGTGAAGCCGGTCGGAGAGCCGGATGCGGGAAATCCGCACGTCCGGTTCGATGAGCGGGGACGGGAAACGGAGCCAAGGCGGAGACTGAGACACTGGCGCAAGGCGAAAGCGGCCAGCAACAGCGACTCCCTCCGGCTAAAGCCACCGCGCCCGTCCTCGACTCCACCCACGTGGGGAGCGGAAGTGCCTGACAGGCCCGTCAGTGCGAGGCGCGCGACGATCAGCACGCGCAGGCGTACTTGACGGTACGATGAGCACGACTATCGAGCGCAACGAAGTAGTGGCAGGCCTATTGCGTGCTTTCGCCGTCAGGTGGTGAGAAATGCGGGCTAGTCGCGAGGATCAGCGGCGTGAAGTTTTTTACTGCTCTGTACGGCCTAGCCTTGGCGTCTCTAGTGTCGCCGGCGGTTTACGCCGACGCTCCGGTGCGGTGGATCGGACTTGAGGAGGTAAACCCTCCCGCCCAACCCTTAAGCGACCAGGTGCTGGCTATCGTGGGCGCAACGCTGATCGATGGCCGGGGAGGTCCCCCCGTCCCCGATTCGGTGGTGGTGATCCGAGGGGCCGAGATCGTTTCGGTGGGTCCACGTAGCGCGGTTCCAGTCCCAAGCGACGCTGTGCGCTTCGACGCCGCCGGCCGCTACCTGCTGCCCGGCTTCTTCGATTCGCATTTCCACTTTGGCCGGAATATCGGTCCCGAGTGGCCAGCGATGGCGCTGGCCGGCGGGGTTACGAGTTTCCGGGATCCAGGCAGGCCCCTAGAGGTCTACAGCTTTCTCCATGAGACTGCTCGCACGATGCCGCGCGGTTTCCTGACCGGGAATCATCTCGACCAAGAACCGCCCGAGTACCCGCACAATGCAATCGTTCTCAATACGCCGTACGAAGTGCGCTCGACAGTCGACCGGTTTGTCGATGCGGGCGCTTCGGGAATCAAGGTTTATTACCGTCTATCGCTCGATCTGATCCGTGCCGCGTGCGAAGCAGCTCATCGCTGGGATGTGCCGGTTATGGCTCATCTGGAGGTGGTTCGCGCGGACGACGCAATCCGAGCCGGCCTCGACGGAATCGAGCACGTTAGCTCATTGACGACGACCCTTGCTGCGCCGGAAGACGCGGAGCAGTACGAGAGCGCCTTGCGGACCGAGAAAGCGAATCGGCTTCGAGGTTGGTATCAGCTGTGGAACAAGTTCGATCTCGACGCGAACCCTCGACTACAACCGCTGCTCGATCTGATGCTCGCGGAACAGACTTACTTCTCTCCGACGCTTGTCCCTTACGAAGTCCGCGCCGGAGATCGAGACGCGACGCCGGAACGAGTCGCCGGCTTCGAGAAGATGGTGGAGTTCGTCGGTATCGCCCATCGGGCCGGCGTTCCCATCACCGTTGCCTCGCATGGAAGGCCACCGGAGGCTTATGCGCGGGAGATGGAGTTGCTGGTCGATGCGGGGCTGGCTCCCATGGACGTCATCGTCGCGGCGACCAATAACGGCTCTCATTTCTTTGGCGCGCAAGACCGACTGGGGACGATCGAGCCGGACAAGCTGGCTGATCTGGTGCTGCTCGAGGAAGACCCGCTGAACAACATTTCGGCCGCGCGAAAAGTTGATCGAGTGATGTTGAACGGAAGCTGGGTCGCCCCAATTGATTGACCCGCCTGAACTACGGGCTACGGCCTCACGAATTCGACGGGACGGGGCGCGACGAGAGCTGCGATGTCGTCGATCTCGAAGGCTTCGAGCAACCCGAAACAGAACAGTTCCGGCGCCTGCCGCGCCTCCAGCGATTCCGCAACGAGGCTGAGTCAGAAGGCGGAAGTAGTTGGGAATCGAGGGATTTAGGGGCGTGGGGTGAAGGACGAGCAGATTCGCACGCGGTCCTGACCCGGAAATAGGTGGGGAATCGCAGGGCAAAGACACCCCGGCGGCTCTTGCGGCAGGGCCGCTTACTGGCAGGCGCGGGGTGGGCGGGGGAGTCGACTCGCGTGCTAGGGCGAGGGGCCCGTGGCCGCCTGATACAGCTCCGCCGCCATCACCCGCGCCCAAAAGACTCGCGGTTTGCCGCGCCGCAACGACGGTTTGAGCTTGCGGGCGACAAAAGCGTGGTAGAGATTGAATGCCAGAAACGTCGTCAAGAGAAACGTCTCGATGGCGTGGGGTTCGTGCTTGTAGATGTGGTCGGCATGCCAGCCGTTGACCAACTCGTTGAAGCCGCGGTTCTCGATGTCCCAGCGTTGATGGCCCAAGCGCACCAGCTGCGCCGTGGAAACTTGCCGCGACCCCAAAGTCGTTAGCCAAACCCAATCGCTTTGATGCTCGTGGAGCTCGCCGTCAAGCTGCGAGCGCCGCCGCCAAGTCTCCACCGAACGAACGACGCGCAAGGGCTGGGCGACCTGCGGCCACGATAATAAGCCCTCGTGATCCCACCATTGGCAATTGCGTGAGCGATACTCGCCCGCCTGTGGGGGCTGGGTTCGCCACAGTCCTTGAACGTCTTGAAACAGGTGGCGGCGCTCGTCCTTGAGCACGATGACGGCGTCCTTGCCGTGCGCCAGCAGAAAGTTCACAAACGTCGCGGCGGCGTAAAGAGCGTCGGCCAAGACAACATCAAACGCCCGTGGGTAAGCGGCTAGAACGCGTTCGAGCAAACGTTTGGCGGCGGCCAGCTCGTCCTCGCCGGGGAGTTGCGGTTCGGCGTCGAGCAACAGCGGAAGCGGTTCGCCTTGGATGTTGAATGGCGAGGCGGCGGGCGCGTCACTGAGCAACTGCAGCGTCACTTGGCGGTGATAGTACTGCAGCTGTTCGCCGTCGCTGCGCTGAATGCGGCGCTCGAGACAGCCTCCACAGCAACGGCGGTAGCTGGCGTGAGACTCATGACCGTCGATCACAGCCACCCCTAATCCGCCGATGCCGGGCAAGGCCTTGTTGCGCTTGAGGCGTTCATACAGCTGCCGAATCGCTTGCCGCAGCACGGCCGTGTCGAGCGAGCTGTAGACGCGGCCAATGGTGTCCGCGCTGGGCAGCTTGCGGCCCAGCCATTTCTTCCAAAACGGCGCCCCCTCGAGCGTTTCCAAAGCGTTCAGGCTGCCCAGCCGGGCCCAGAACAGCGCCAGCGTCGACTCGACGACAGCGCGGGTGGGGATGCGCGGCTTGGGGCGGGAATCCGAGACCCCGGCGAGAAGGCGGCTGCGCAGGCCGTAACCCTTCTCCGCGTACTGGATCAGACGTCGAAGAACGTCACTCCTCCCGGCGGTCTTGGAGCCGCTTCCACTCGCGCTCGGAGACCTCTTCGAGCAGCCGCTCGAGCTGTTGATAGTCGGCTACGGCCTGGCGCACGCGTTGCTCCCAGCTGCGCGGCACGAACAGCTGTTGCACCTTTCCCCGGCGCGAGCGCACCAGATAGAGCGAGGCGTGCAGTTGACCCTGGGCGCAGCGACAGTTGGGCTTGCCGCAGACGCGTTGGCGCGGCGCCACGGTGCCATGCAGCAACCAGCGGCCGTGGACCAGCTGGGCGATGCGGGAGCGCAGCTTACGCTCGGCATCGGCGAGGCTGGAGCGAGCCGGGGCTGTCTTCATAACTGATATATATACAATATACCAGAACAAACTGCGCTGCAACTCCTCAACACGAATGCGAATCTGCTCGGACCACAGGCCCAGCCCCAAACACCCGCTAAATCAATGGTTTCCGACCCTCAGGGAAATTGGATGCGGAACCGCTGAAAAATATGGGAGATCCGGGGAGATCCGGGACAGGGACGAAATTGAGTAACCGGTTCAATACATGTTTTTGGCAACTTCACTTGGCCCACTTCGGCGGTTTATTTTGGCCCCCCTGTAAACGGGTTTCTAAGTCATTGATTTCTGGTCACCTCCTTTCGTTTTTGGGGACGTGGTCCGGAGCGGAGCCCGAAGGGCGAAGCGCAGGACGATGTCCCCAAAAACGAGCTGGAGTGAACCCTAAAAATGAGACATTGAAATTCGGGACGAATTTCAGCGAATGGAAAGGAGTCCAGGATGGAAAGTCTCAAGCCGCGCAAGCCGCGGGAGTTCACGGTGGAGTTCAAGGAAGCCGCCGCCAGGCGGCTCCTAGCCGGCCAGAGCGGCACAGCGCTAAGCCGCGAGTTGGACGTCAAGCGCAGCCTGCTGTACCGCTGGCGGGACGCCTATCGCCAGGAAGGCGTCAACGGCTTGAGCCGGCGGCGAGGCCGGCCGAAACCCGGCCGCTCGGCGCCGCCCAAGATCCCTCGCGATCCGCGCGACGAACGCATCGCAGAGCTCGAACGACTGCTCGGCAAACAAGCCGCAGAGCTCGATTTTTTCGGACAAGCCTTTCGCGCCTTGAACCTCGCAGCCCCGACCAACGACGCCGGTGGCGCGAGCGGATCTACTCCATCGTCGAGCAGATCAGCGCCAAAGGCTCGCTCAGCGTCGAACACGCCTGCGAGCTCGGACGCGTGAATCGCGCCGGGTTCTATCGCCGGCTCGCCGTGTCGTCGCCCGCCGAGTGCGACATGGAATTGCGTGACCGCATGCAGCGGATTTCGCTCGAGAATCGTCGTTACGGCTACCGCCGCGTGACGGCCGAGCTGCGCCGCCAAGGCTTCCTCGTCAATCACAAAAAGGTCCTGCGGATGATGCGTAAGGACAACTTGCTGGCGGTACTCAAGCGGCGCTTCGTGCTAACAACGGATTCGAACCACTTCTTACCTGTTTATCCGAATCTAGCGGCGCACCTGAATGTGGACGGCGTCGATCAGTTGTGGCAATCCGATATCACCTACATTCGCTTGCGCGAGGCGTTCGTCTACCTCGCCGTGGTGTTGGACGCCTACTCGCGACGCGTGGTCGGCTGGCGGCTGGGGACGACGCTCAAAGCTGAGCTGGCTGTAGGGGCGTTGCGCGATGCGCTCGAGCTCAGACGCCCTGCCGCGGGGTGGATGCATCATTCCGACCAAGGCGTACAGTACGCTTCGAGCGCCTATGTCGAGCTGCTGGAGCAGCACGGCGCGATCATCTCGATGAGCCGCCGCGGCAACCCCTACGACAACGCGCGGGCGGAGAGTTTCATGAAGACGTTGAAGGCGGAGGAGGTTTGGTTGCAGCGTTATCGCACGCTTGACGAGGCGCGCGCATCGATCGGCGAGTTCATTGATGAGATCTACAACCAACGCCGGCTGCATTCGGCGTTGGGATATCGTCCGCCGGCGGAGTTTGAAGCGCTGGCGCGGCCGGCGGCAACAGCAGCGAGGAATCCGAAGTATGAGTTTTGAGAGGCATAGGCAAATCTATCAATCCGATGGGCCCTGGGCGGGCAGGGAGACATCGCCGGCGTTGGAGAAGCCGGGAGCGACCTTGGCGGCCGCCCCCGGCGCTCATCGTCTTGATGAGTTTGCGGCCGGGTATTCCTTGGCGGGTTGCTCTCCAGCAGAGCCCGCTTCCGCTTCCCCGGCTAGGACCAGCGTGCGACGATAACTCCTCGCCCGTCTCGATGATGTGAGCGCGGTCGGTGATGCGATCCAACAGCGCCTTACATAGCCGTGTGTTCGGGATCACCTTCGTCCACTCCGAGAACGGCAGGTTGGTCGTTAGCATTAGCGCCGCCTTCTCCGCGCGATCAGCGATGACTTGGAACAGGAACTCCGCTCCCACCTCCGCGAGCGGGACGTAACCCACTTCGTCGATCGCAATCAGCTCGTAGCGGGACCAGCGTGCGAGCACTCGACTCAGCTGCATTTGCTGCTTGGCTTCGACGAGTTCGTTGACCAGCGCCGACGCCGTGGTGAAGCGCACCCGCCGTTTCTGCAGGCAGGCCGCCACGCACAGGCCCGTCATCAGGTGGGTCTTGCCCGTGCCGCAATCGCCGAGAAACAGGATCGGTTCCGAACTCTCGATGTAGCCGCCTTCGGCCAACTCGGTTAGCTGCGGGGCCGAGACCGCCTTCGTCTCGGAGAAGTCGAACTCCTCGAGCGTCTTCATGCGAGGCAGCCGCGCTTCGCGTAAGCGACGATCCACCGTACGTCGCTCGCGCTCTTCCAACTCCGCGCTTAGCAGCGCTTCGAGATAGCCGACCGGCGTTTGTCTCTCGCGTATGGCTTGTTTGGCCAACGTCTCGAATTGCGCGCCCACCGTCGGCAGCCGCAGCAGCTTGCACTGTTGTTGGATGGCCTGCGCCGCCAGGCTTTCGTTGGGGGCGCTGGATTTGCGGGCGCTCATTGCACCGCCTCCGCCGCCAGCAACTGATCGTAGTTCGTCAGCGTCGGCAAGGGCCGCTCAAAGCGTTCCAGCTCCGGCGCCACCAGCGGCGGCTGAGCTAGCCGTTCGAGGCACTGCGAGGTCAGCAAGTAACGCACCGCCGCCTGATCGCAGCAGCCGCACTCGAGCGCTTTCTCGATCGCCTCGCTCAGCTTGTCCCAACCGTGGCGTTTGCCCTCTTGCAACAGCTCGATCATCTGTTGCGTCCCCGCTTGCTTGTCATGGCGCTGGATCAACTTCGCCCATAACGTGTCGTAGCTCGCCGGCCAACGCCCGGCTTGGCGCCATTGTTCCAGCGGCGTCGAGCCCGCCAGCGCTCCCGGCTTGTGGGCCAATACGTCGAGGTAATGCTCCAAATTAAAGATCTTCTGCTGCCGAGAGTAGCTGCGCTCATGTCGCGCGATGCGACGACCTTCGTGCCAGACCTCGACCGACTCGGCGTAGATCTTCGCCTGCGCCCTGGTTCCCGGACGCAGCGGCGTCGAGTAGAAGTTCGTGCGCACCTTGACGCAGCCTGTCGCGTCAACCTTCGGGAAGCTCGACACTTCGATCTCAAAGCCTTCCGCCGCCAACCCCAACAGCCGCTCGCGTTCGATCAGCATTCCCTCGCCGACCGTTTGCGCCCGTCCGGCGACCGTGCGCGCTTCGTCTTCGCGGCAGCCTTCGAGCAGCTTGCTGTTGAGCTCGTCCAGCGTCTTGGCTTCAGGCAGCGGCACCGGGGTGGTTGCGGCGGTAACGTCTCACCTCGCCTTCCACGCCCCCTTTCTCGTTGCCTTTCCCCGGCGTGCAGAACTCGGAGGCGAAGCGCCAATGCGAACGAAAAGCCACGAAGCGCGCCGTCTCCTCGCGTCGCGCGCCGCGCAGAATCCGCTTCACCGCCGAAGAGAGATTATCGTACCTCAATGTCCGAAACACCCCGCCAAAGTAGGCCAAGGCCAGCTCGTGCGCTTCCAGAAACGCCTGCTGCGTCGCGCGCCGATAGGCGCGATGAAAGGCCGCGCCGCTCGCCATCGAGCGCATCGTGAACACTTGCAGCTTCACGCGCTCGCCGTCCATCTCGGCCCACGACTCGTACCAGTCCACCTGCGCTTCTTGGCCCCAGTCGTAGCTTTGCGGCACGAACGTCTCGCGCTTCTCCAATCCCAACTCGCGCTTGCGCTCTTGAACGTACTGCCGCACCGTGCGCTCGGCCACTTCGCAACTGGTTTCCTCCCGTATCCGGTTCCAGATACGGTGCGCCGTGTGACGCTGCTTACGCGGCGCCTTGCGGTCCTCTTTGAGAATGCGGTCGATGAACCCCACCGCCGGCGCCAGCTTGGCGCGCCGTCGCGCCGGCTTCTTGCGCGGCGGCGGCAGCGCGCTGGCTACCGCCTCGCGCACCATCCGCCGGTGCACGCCCAGCTTGCGCGCCACCCCCTTGATCGTCCCCACGCCGAATTCGTACTCGCGTCGAATCTCTTCGAATAGTTCCACTTTGCTCCTCCAGTCCAATTCGTTCCTCCGTTGCGGGCGATTCCCGCAAACAGAGTATCCGTTGATTGTTCTAGGGGGGCCAAATCAGGGCGCCGAAAGGGGCCAATTCAGAATGCCAAACTCAGCAATACAAGCCATTTACAGTGATTTTCGTGTGGGCATAGCATCCGATCTCCTCCCGGCTGCGGGGCGCCGCACGGATCTCGACCCGGATGCTGTCAACTGACCACACACCCTGTCACACGATCCCCCAACCAAAATACACATGTGTTTTCAATAAGTTAGGACGATCGGGCAGGCGGAGCGCGCTGCTTAGGCCTTAACCTAGAATCGGGGCCCGACCCCTAACAGAGCGCCACTACAATCTGCCGATCTCTGCCGGTTTTAGCCGCCATGTCCCCGAAAAACAGCCTTGAGCCCCAGCCAGAGCGGGCGATGCCCTGATCCCAGGCCGGCTACGTCCAACATTCTCCCTTGTACGATAGGCACTGGAGATATTAGATAGTGGCAACCTCCCGCGGACAACACGGTTCCAGTGCGACTAGAGCGTCGTCCGAGGTTCCGACCCCTAGTCATGCCGAGCAGGCCCGCACACTGATGCACCTGGGCCGAGTGGGAACGCTATCCACCCAGTCGCGCAAGCAGCCGGGATTCCCCTTCGGTTCCGTCATGCCATTCGGGCTCGACGATCGGGGACGGCCACTGCTGCTGATCAGCAACATGGCGATGCACACGCAAAACCTGAAGGCCGACCCGCGCGCCGCGTTGCTGGTGATGCAGGACCCAGGAGCGGTAGACCTTCTTGGGGCGGCGCGCGTGACGCTCATCGGCGAGGCGAAACCGCTTGCGGCCGACGACCTCACCCCGGCGCGCGAACTCTATTTGAAAGCCTACCCGAATGCGAAGTACTGGGTAGACTACGACGACTTCGGCTTCTACCGCATGGGCGTCAAGGACGTCTATTTCGTCGGCGGCTTTGGCGTCATGGGATGGGTCTCGGCCGACGACTACGGTAAGGCCGAAGCGGACCCGCTAGCCGACTCGGCCGAAGGCATCATCACTCATATGAACCAGGACCACGTGGACGCGCTCGCGAAACTGGCGAAAGTTCATGCGGCTATCGACGCCTCGGACGGATCTTCCCCCCAGCGGAAGGCTCGTTTGACGGGCTAACTGCTTGGCTTGCTTGGCTTTAACACGTTTGGGGGCGCTTTTAGTGTACCCATGTATTATGCTATTGTATCGTTTATTCATTGTGTTGTTTGTGATATAATATACCCATGTATGTTGAGTCCGTCCCCAATCGCAACTCGCCGCCCGCCGTCTTGCTGCGCGAATCCTTCCGCCAAAACGGCAGAGTCAAAAAACGCACCCTCGCCAACCTCTCCTGCTGGCGCCCCGTCCGCGTCGAGGCCCTCCGGCGCGCCCTCCGCGGCGAGTTCGATCAGCTTCCCGCCACTCCCGTCTGCGGCCCCGTCTTTGGCCTGCTCTTCGCGCTCAAGCAACTCGCCGATGAGCTGGGCCTGACCGCCGCGCTGGGTCGAACGCGGGCCGCCAAACTCGCCTTGTTCCTGGTGCTGGCGCGCCTGGCCCACCAAGGATCGCGGCTCTCGGCCGTGCGCTGGGCCGCCGATCAGGCCGTCGCAGAAGTGCTGGGTCTGGGCGCCTTCGACGAAGACGACCTCTACGCCGCCCTCGATGATCTGAGCGCCCGCCAAGTGAAGATCGAGCAAGCGCTATACCGCCACTACCTCGAGCGCCGCGGAGCCCCGCCCAGCTTGCTGCTCTACGACGTCACCAGCTCGTACTTCGAAGGCCTGCACAACGCGTTGGGCGAGTACGGCTACAATCGCGACGGCAAGCGCGGCAAGAAGCAAATTGTGATCGGACTGCTGGCCGATGACCAGGGCGAGCCGCTGGCGGTGCGGGTGTTTGCCGGCAACCGCAACGATCCGACGACCGTGCCGGATCAGATCCGCATCGTCAAAGAGCAGTTCGGAGTCGAGGAGTTGGTCTTCGTCGGCGACCGCGGGATGGTCAAGAGCAAGGGCAAGCAGGCGCTGGGGGAGGCCGGGCTGCGCTACATCACGGCGCTGACCGATCCCCAGATTCGGCGGCGCTTGAGCGAAGGGGTGCTGCAACTGGAGCTGTTCGCTGAACAAGTCTGCGAGGTCGAAGCCGACGGCGTGCGCTATGTGCTGCGCCTCAACGCGTCCGAAGCCAAACGGCAACGGCAGCGGCTCGAGGACAAGCTGGCCAAGCTGGGAGGCAAGCTCGACCGACGCAACCAGAAAGTCACGGCCTCTTCCCGTTGCGAGCCCGCGGCCGGACTGCGCCAGCTCAAGCCCTGGCTGGCGCGTCACAAGCTGACAGAATTGGTCGAGTTGCGCTTGCAGGGACGTACGCTGGTCGTCGAGCGCCAGCAGGCGGCGATCGAGCAGGCGCTGGAGTTGGCGGGCTGTTACGTGGTCGTGACCGATGTCGCCTCCGAGCGCATGAGCGGCCAAAGAGTGCACGACCATTACGTGAGCCTGCAGCGGGTGGAGCGCGACTTTCGGCAGCTGAAGACGGGCTTGCTCGAGGTGCGGCCGATCTTCGTGCGCAAAGAAAGCCGCACCCGAGGACATGTGTTGTGCAGCATGCTGGCGTTGAAGCTGAGCCGCGAATTGGAACGGCGGATACAAGCGGCGTTTGGCACGACCGACGACGACCCGCACGCGATCACCTTGCCGGACGCGCTGGCGGCGTTGGGGCGACTGTGTCTATTGGAATATCGAGTGGATGAGCAGACCAGCGTCACACGGCTGCCGATTCCCGACGCCCGCCAAACAGAAATCCTCAATGCGTTGGGGGTTTCGCTGCCGCACAAGTAACCTGTAGACAGACGCCGATCGCCCGATCCATCCCATAACCGACGCGAATTCAGGAAGTTGGCGGCGAAACTCTGCTCGCTGGCGGGGGGAAGATTCGTCCGACGCACGAATGACAGCGGTCGACCGCTTGGGTTTTCACGTTCGACTCACCACAGCCGAAGGAATGCGCGGCGCGCGCATCGGGTTCACAAGAGAGGTTCGCAACAACAAGCAGGTACGTGAGATGTTCGTCGAGATGGTGGAAGAGGCTTCGCGAACCTCGGAACCCGCTCCCTCGCGGTCGCGGCTCTGACATCAAGGGTTAAACGTTAACCGGCAGGCGTCAGAGCCGCGACCGCGAGGGAGCGGGTTCCGCAAACTTAGGCTACAGCCGGCTGGGCTACCGCGGTTGATCAATCCTCAGCTGGGGCT
Organism: Bryobacterales bacterium; assembly: GCA_965247515.1. Classification (GTDB taxonomy): domain Bacteria; phylum Acidobacteriota; class Terriglobia; order Bryobacterales; family UBA6623. The sequence continues at coordinate 8,073,219 of OZ252029.1, forward strand.
TCTGATTGAGCCGACGAGAACAGTCCGAAGGTAAATACATCGGTCTGGGACACGATGGTGACGTATTGTTGACCGTTTTGGGCCCAGGTGACGGGCGACGCGTTGACCGTTTGGCCGACATTGAAATGCCAAAGGTACTTGCCGGTCTTTGCATCAAGCGCGATTAGGTGTTTGTCGTCATCGCCTGAGAACAACACGCCTCCGGCGGTTGAAAGAGTTCCCGCCCAAGAACCCGTGGGCCCGGTCAGGGGATACTCCCAGACTCGTTTGCCGGTGGCCGGCTCAATCGCGCGAATTACGAATTGGCCGTCGAGCCGGGGTTGGCGTTCGGCGCCCCCGCCAGCGAAGCCAATCTTCGGGATGGGGTCCTTGGAAGAGGACGTAAAGATGTCGCACGCCTCCATCGTCATGACGTAGTGCAGGCCGGTGTCGGGGCTGTAGGAGTCGGCCATCCAGTTGGCGGCGCCCCACATGGTTGGGCAAACGACTTTGCCTTCGGGCGATGGCTCCATTCCGGGGATCTTGATGGGGCGGCCTTTTTCGTCGAGCCCTGAAGCCCAGGTGAGCTTTTCGACGAAGGCGTTGCCCCGGATGAACTCACCTGTCTTGCGGTCGAGCACGTAGTAAAAGCCGTTGCGGTTCGCTTGGACGATTACCTTGCGCATGCGGCCGTCGATTTCGAGCTCGAGCAGGAGCGGGGGTTCTTGGCCGTCCCAGTCCCAGACGTCGTGGGGCGTGAACTGGAAGTACCACTGCATCTCGCCGGTCAAGAGATCGACGGCGATGATGGAGTCGCTGTAAAGGTTGTCGCCGGGGCGGTCGCCGCCGTAGAGGTCGGGCCAGGGGTTGCCGGTGGGCCAGAAGAGCCAGTTCAACTCGGGGTCGTAGCTGCCGGGCATCCAGGTGCCGGCGCCGCCCCACGGGAGGGTTTTGGGGCCCCAGGTTTCCGATCCCGGCTCGCCTTTGCCGGGGATGGTCCAGAGCTTCCAGAGCTGTTCGCCGCTTTCGGCCGAGTGAGCCGCGAGGAAGCCGCGGATGCCGGAATCGCCGCCGGAAACTCCGACGATCAAGCGGTCTTTGATCGCCACGGGGGCGACCGAGCAGAAGTAGCCGTCGTCGGGGTCGGCGTACTGCTGGTCGAAGATTGCGGCGCCGGTAACGCGGTTGAGCGCGATGAGCCGGCAATCACTGGTGACGAAGTAAACGCGTTCGCCGAGGATGGCGGCGCCGCGGTTCTTGCGCTGCGTCTTGACCTCGGGATGGGTGTAGACCCAAATCGAGCGTCCCGACGCCGCGTCCAGGGCGTGGACTTCGTTTGAGTTCGTCACGTACATCACGCCGTTGTAGACGATTGGATAGGCGCTGAGGCTGGTGGCCCCGGGAACGTGGTAGACCCACTTGGCTACGAGGTTGCCGACGTTGGCCGCCGTGATCTGCTTGAGCGGACTATGCCGGTTGGCCGAGTAGTCGCCCATGAAGGTCAGCCAGTTTTCATTGGGCGCCGCGAGGATGTCCTCGTAGCGCACCTGTGCACCCAGGGGTAGCAGGGCCGCTAGCGTCAGGGCGAATAGCGCGCGATTCATCTGGATGCGCCTCCGCCGGCGATCTCGACACGCGCCAAGGCGAGGCGACTCAGGAAGGCGAGAAGGTCCTGGATCTCGGCCTCACTCAAGCGCTCCGAATAATTGGCGGGCATCCAAGACTTGTCTCGAAACTCGATGGTCGCGGCTTCTCCCTTCCCGAGCAAATGCAGCCGGCCGTCCCTATCGAGAATCTGCAAGGCATAATTGGAATGATTCTTCGCGACCCCCTCGACGCGGGTCCCATCGGCGAGCGTCACAATCACCGGGTCGAAGCCGTCGGTAAAGCGCTTGTTCGGGTCGAGCAAGCCTTCGCGGATCCGGGCGAGGTTTTGCGTCACTCCGAGGTTCGTCAGATCGGGGCCGAGGTAGCCGCCCTCGCCGCGGATCATGTGACAGTTCGTGCAGCCGCCACGGCCGTAGAACAGCGCCTTGCCCGCGTTTTGGTCGCCGGCGACGCCTTGATCGATCGCTGGAGCGGTCAAACTTCGCACATAGGCGGTGATCTGCCAGACTTTCGTTTCCTCCAACGGCGACGGCGGCATATCGCTTCCGGGGATGCCGTCCTTGATGAGCCGGAAGAGCTCGTCGTCGGTGGCCTTGTTGACTCCTTTTCCCGTGATAAGGTTCGGACCGCGTCCGCCCTCGCCGGTCATCCCATGGCAGCCGCTGCAGACGAGCTGGTAGGACTCTTGGCCGGCCTGGATGGCCTTGGAGTCGCCCACGTAGCGGCTCGCTGACTCCTGGGCAACCGTCATATCTCGTTCGGGATGTTGCGCCGGCGAGATCATCGCAAGCGCAAGGAGGAGCAAGATCACTCTCATGGGGCCATTGAATTATAGGGCTTCTCGGCGAACAAGGCGCTAGAATTGCCGTGTGCTGGGTTTACTTTTGATTGGGCTGTTCCTGGCGGCCGCGGCGAGTCCGGCGCAAGAGCCCCCCATGATCAAAGCCCTAATCGTTGACGGCTTCAGCAATCACGATTGGCGCAAGACCAGCGCGTTCATCAAATCCACCTTGACCCAAACGGGGATGTTCGAGGTCAGCATCAGCACTTCGCCTGGCGAGGCGGGCGATCCTCGGTGGGAGGGTTGGCGCCCGGATTTCACCGACTACGACGTCGTCATTCAGAATTCGAACAACATCAGTCAACCCGGTCTGCGTTGGCCGAGCCGCATCGAGCAGGACCTTGAGACGTACGTCCGCGAAGGCGGCGGTCTGTTGGCGTTTCATTCGGCCAACAACGCCTTCCCGTATTGGCCGGAGTATGACCGCATGATCGGCCTGGGCTGGCGTGACAAAGACCACGCCCCAGCGCTTCAGCTCGATGCGGACGGGACAGTCCGGCGCATTCCGGCGGGCGAGGGAGAGAACACTCGCCACGGGCCCCGACAAGACACCGTGGTGATTCGGCTGAACGATCATCCGATCAACAAGGGGCTGCCTGAGCGCTGGCTGACACCCGACATCGAGGTCTACACTTACGCTCGAGGTCCAGCCGAGCAACTCACGGTCTTGAGCTATGGGCGGCATATTGCCTCGGATTCGTATTGGCCGCTCGAGTGGGTCGTGACCTACGGCGGGGGACGCGTCTACAGTTCTTCCTTCGGCCACATCTGGAAGACCGACGACGGCGTGCCGGACCGCGTACGGTGCGTTGGCTTTCAGACGACCCTGATTCGAGCGGCCCAGTGGCTGGCGACCGGTGCGGTCAGCTATCCCGCGCCTGCCGATTTTCCGACGGAAGATTCGGTCTCGCTACGAAAATAGGTTGCGCGGATTGGCTTGGGCTTGTTTCGAGCGGTTTGATCATTTACGAACAAGTGGGCTACAACCGTGAGCAGCCGCCGGAACGATGGCTGCAAGACCAGGGCCTCGCTCTTCTGGACAAGGTCGAGTAGCGATCCCCACCGCTGTAGAATGAATTGACCACCGACCGAGGTATGAATATGCAACGCCGCGATTTCCTGGTGCGGTCGATGGGCGTCGCCGCCCTCGCCGGCTTCCTTGCTGCCCGGCCGAGCCCTGGCGACGGGAGTCGTCAAGCGGCGTCCCGGTACTCGCCTCAAGCTTGGCCTCAACGCCTACTCCTTCAATAGCCAGTTGCGCTCGGGCCAGATGACGATGGACGACGTGATCGACTTCTGCGCGGAGCACGAGATCGACGGCGTCGACATGACGGGGTATTACTTTCCCGGTTATCCCGAGGTTCCCAGCGACGAGGTCATCCATAACCTCAACAAGACAGCCTTTCTCAACGGCGTCACGATCAGCGGCACGGGAGTGCGCAACGACTTCGCTCTAACCGACGCCTCAAGCCGCAAGGGGCATATCCAACTCGTCAAGGATTGGGTAGAGGTCGCCGCGAAGCTCGGGTCCGACGTGCTGCGGGTGTTTTCGGGAAGGCGTGTGGCGGAAGGATCCACCTTCGACAAGACGATGGAGTGGATGGTTCCAGCCTTCCGGGAGTGCGCCGACTATGGGAAGAGTCACGGCGTCATCATTGGCCTGCAGCACCACGACGATTTTCTGAAAACCGCCGATGAGACGATTCGGCTGGTCGACGAAGTCGATTCTGAATGGTTCAGCGTGATCCTCGACGTGGGCAGTCTGCGAGTGCATGACGTCTACGAAGAGATCGAAAAGTTGGCGCCTTACGCGTGCACCTGGCAGGTCAAGGAAGAAGTCTGGTATGGCGAGAAGGCCGTGCCGATCGATTTGCCCCGTCTCAAGGCGATCATCGATCGGGCCGAATACCGCGGTTTCCTGCCTTTCGAAGCGCTCGGCAGGGACCCAACGGTCGAGGCGAGACGCAAGTCGGTCGCGGATTTTCTCGCCCAGGTGCGGGACGTCTTTTTCGCGTAGTGCTTCCAAGCGACATAGAACGACCCCAAGGTAAACCTTGGGGCTCAGCGCCGCTGGTGCCACAGTCCCTGAGCCCCGATCTTTAGATCGGGGTCGTCGTTCAAGCCATTGGCGTGCTACGCCCTTCCCGCTTGTACTTCTCCAATAGTGCGTTCAGGCTCTCGACTACGTCTGGGTTTGCCTTGTACACGTTATTTTTTTCAGCAATATCTGCTTCGAGGTCGTAGAGTTGGATCGGCGGCAGATTTTGCTTTTCGGCCTCCTCCGCGGTTAGCCTACTGTAACCGCCCGAGCTCGGAGTGTTTTCCAACTTCCAGCGGCCTTGCCGGATGGTGAATGAACCATCCCCGGCTTGTGACACCGTCGCCTCTCGGATAGGTTCGTCAATAGGTTCTCCCAATAGCGCGGGAAGGATGTTATAGCTGTCTTCCCCCGCGTCGTTCGGGAGCTTGGCGTCGACAATGCCGGCGCAGGTGGCGAGAAGGTCTGTCAAAGAAATCGTCTCATTCGAGCTCGAACCGGCGTCGATCTTGCCTGGCCAGCGGGCGAGAAACGGGACTCGATGGCCGCCCTCATAGATGTCGGATTTATAACCTCGGTAGATGTAACTCGGAAAGTGCCCCATCTCGTTCATGTCTTCGACGCCGATGTAGGGCGCGCAGCCGTTATCCGAGGTGAAGATGACCAGCGTGTTTTCCGTCAGGCCTTTGCGATCTAGCGTGTCCAGAACCTCCCCCACATAATCGTCGACCTCAATGCAGAAGTCGCCATAGGGTCCAAGCTTACTCCTGCCCCGATACTGCTCACTCGGCACGATCGGGATGTGCGGCGCCGTCAAAGGCATATACACGAAGAAGGGCGTGCTCGACGACTGTTCTTCAATGTATTCAACCGTCTTACTCTTGATCGTTGGCAGGACGTCTTCGGCTACGAAGTCCTTATGCGACGGTCCGGAATTGTCGGCGTAGCGCTCCGGCCTGTAGTCCCTGGTGACGAATAGAAGATCCTGCTCAGTGGTACACTCGCCGACGAAACGATCGTCGTTGATATAGATGTAGGGGTACATATCGAGCGAGGCGGAAATGCCGTAGTAATGGTCGAAGCCGACCGATAAGGGCCCGTTCTTGATAGTCCCTTTCCAATCGATTTCAGCTTTATAACTTCTCTTATCCACATCCGCGTGCGGATCGCCAATTGCACCGCCGTCAGGGGTAGGCATATCCATGCCGAGGTGCCATTTGCCGATGGCAGCGGTATTGTAACCGTGTTCTTTCAGTAGCGACGGCACGGTCGTCCGTTCAGGCTCGATCAAATGTTTGCTGTAACCCCAGGCGACGCCTGACTTGATACGAGTGCGCCAGCAGTATCGGCCGGTGAGGATGCCATAGCGTGTGGGGGTACAAATGGCGGACGGCGAGTGCGCGTCAGTGAAATACATTCCGCCTTGCGCGATGCGGTCGATGTTCGGCGTGGGGATCTGAGAGTTTTCATTGAGGCAAGTCAGATCGCCGTAGCCCATGTCGTCGGCGAGAATGAAGACGATGTTCGGCTTGTCCGGAGGCGGCTCCGGCTCCGGCGACCCGCACGACCCTGAAATCGCCGCCGTCGCCGCGCCGGCTGTCTTCAAGAAATCACGCCTACGAATGGGTTGCATTGCCGTCCTCCAGATAAGTTATTGGATAGTCTCGGCCATCTTGAGGCGGATCTGCCGCACCGCCGCGGCGATCTTCAGTTTGAGGCCGACTTTGCCGTACTCGGCCGTCGCGCGGGATGGATCTCCCGAGTATCCGACGTTAGAGCCGGGTTTCGCCGCGGCTAGCTTACCCTTCCGAACCTGTTCCGGCGCTACCGCGAGAAGCTCGGAAGTCGTATCGAGACCCGCGTGCGAGCCGATCGTCTGCTGGGTCTCGCCTTGCTCGATCAGCCACTCGGCAAAGCCGTTGTTGGCGTAGTAGTCATCGGCTAGGTGTACGCGAGTCGCTTCCCCGCGCCACTCCTTGTTGAGCAGCTCCGCCACGGCTTTCATCCCCGCCACGTTCCCGCCGCTATCGGGGAGGAAGACGATATAGCTGAAGCCGTGCGCCCTGAAGCTTCGCGCCGCGAACTCGACCAGTTTCATGAAGTGCTCGTTGGGCAAGGTGATCGTGCCCGGGTAGCGCATGTGCCCCGTGGGCGGATCGGCGTCACCCTCCAGCACATACTTCACCACTGGCGCTACCAAAGCCTTGCCGAGCCGCCGCGCGATTTGCTCGGACGTGTACTTGACGATGAAGTTGTGCTTGCCGAGGGTCATGTGAGGGCCATTTTGCTCAGTGCCCCCCGTGGGCAAGATCACTGTTGTCACGCCGCCCTGAATCGCCTCGCCGACCTCGACTGAGGTGAGGCCTTCCAGAAAGACCGAGCGGGTTTCCTGGGCGCGGGCGACGCCCGCAAGCAGGCAAACGGCGACTGCGATAAGGGCGTGTGTCATGGGCTGACCGTTGACCGTTGACCGGAAGAGGGCTACCCGTTAACCCCGCCACTCCCCCAAAGGGGTAGCCCTCTTCCGGTCAACGGTCAACGGTCAGCGGCCTGCCTCGATCTCCTCCATCCGCTTCTTCTTAAACGTATCAAAGTCCTTCTGCATTTCAGGCGAGAGCTCACTTCCATAAAGATCGCTTGCGCGGTACTCGCCCGTGATCAGCTTGGCTTTCGTCCACTCGTCTTTGATGTGGATCGCATCCGCGCGCTCGAGCACCGCTTCGACCAAGTGCGGCGGGATGAAGATCACGCCTTCGCGGTCGCCCAGCACTACGTCGCCCGGCATCGCGACCGCGCCGCTAATCTCCACCGGAATGTTCAGCGCAACCATCAGCACGCCGCTCACGGCCGCCGGATGGGCCTTTTTGAAGAAGATGTTGAGCGGCAGATCGAAGGTCCATTGCAGGTCGCGAATCGTGCCGTCGACCACCGCCCCGCGGCGAGTCTGGCCCCAGATCGCAGAGTGCAGATTGTCTCCGCCGAAGTTGTGTCCCGGCGTGGCCCCCATGAGGTCGACGACCGCCACGTCGTCGCGAATCAGCGCATCGACAACCTTCTGCGTGTTGCCGCGGGCGAGGCCCTTCTTTTGGGCGTCGGCGTCGACGACTTCCTCGAGGTCGGGGCGATGCGGTAGGTATTGCGCCGTGACGGCGCGCCCCACCAGCCGCTGTCCGGGCTTGAGGATTTCGAACCCGTCGGCGTACTGCTTCATGTAACCCTTTGAGCGCAGGACGCCCCATGCTTCCTCAACACTGAGCTCCGCAATCCGCTCGATCAGGTTGAGCGGCACCTTTGGACGGCCGTCGGGAAAGCGGTCGTAAGGGTTGTGCTTGGTGAATTCGATCATGCGCTCCTTGCTCAGGCTGAAGATCTGACCTGAGACTGGTAGCGCGAGACTGCAACTGAGGGCGAACGTGATGACTGCTTTCAAGGGACTTCTCCTCGGGGGTTCGGTTTGGGCCATTGCGGCGTCGTCAGCATAGCGCTTTCCGTTGTCCGTTGTCCGGAAGAGGGCTACCCCTTTGCGGAACAACGGTCAACGGCGTTTGCCATGCTGATAGATGACATGCCCCCCCAATACGTTACTCGGTCTTCAATGCCCGGGCCGTAATTCTGGTTTTCTTCTCCGCCGCTCTAATCATCTCCGGCCAGGCGAGCCGCGATGCGACCTTGGCCGTGACGATCCGTGATGCGGAAAGCGGTGAGCCGACGCCCGTGCGCGTACGGCTGACCGATGACGAAGGGAATACCCCGGAAATGCGAGGAGCCTCGGCCGTCGCTGAATCCGGCTTCCTGCCACCGCCCGAAGCGATCGCCCTGATGTGGGGGCGCTCGGATCGAGCCGGCGGCTACTTGCTCCAACCCGACGGCTCGTTCTACGTCGACGGGTCGTTCGAGGCCCGCCTCCCGGCCGGCAAGTACCGCCTGGAGCTCTCCAAGGGCTACGAATACACGACCCAGGCCCACGACATCGAAGTGAAGCCCGGCAAGCGCGCCAAGCGTACGTTCGACCTCGAGCGTTGGATCCACATGCCTGAGCGCGGTTGGTATTCCTCCGACGACCACATCCACCTGCGCCGCTCGCCACGCGACAACCCAGCGGCGCTGCGCTGGATCGCGGCGGAAGACATCCACGTCGGGAACCTGCTTCAAATGGGCGACTTCTGGCACTTCGTCTTTTCGCAGTATGGCTGGGGCGAGACCGGCCGCTACCAAGAGGGCGACCGCGTCCTGTCTTCAGGCCAAGAGGAGCCCCGCACGCCCGAGATCGGCCATACGATTTCGCTGGGGCGGACGACTTTGTGCGATTCCAAAACGACTACTACTCCTATGGGCGTCTATTCGACCGCGTCCATGAGTTAGGCGGAATCAGCGGCTTCGCGCACCAGGGCATGTCGTTCCACGGCTACCGCGGGATGACGATGAACGTGCTCGCGGGTAAGGTCGACTTCCTGGAGCTGGCGCAGTTTTGCGTCGCTGGCGGGCCGATCCACACCGAGCACTACTACCGCTTCCTTGATATGGGGTTTCGCTTGACGGCGCTGGCCGGGTCGGACTTCCCTTGGTGCGGCAGGGGGCCTCGCGGCGGGCCGCAGCGAACGAGCCAGATCGGCGACGCCCGCTTCTACACCTACGTGGGTGAAGAGTTCTCCTTCGACAACTGGCTCTCAGCCGTCAAGGCCGGCCGCACGTTTGCGACGACAGGGCCGATTGTGGAGCTGACGGTGAACGACAAACTTCCCGGCGACACGCTAGACGTCAGCAAGGGTGCAACGCTAAGCCTGTCGGCGAAAGCCTACGGCGACGGTTCACGGGTGGCGCTCGAGAATCTCGAGATCGTCGCTCATGGCGAGGTGCTAAAGAAAGTTTCCTCTGATGGGAAAAGCGGTCAGCAGCTTGCGATCGAATTGCAATTGCCCGCCGAGCGCGGCGTGTGGATCGCCGCCCGAGCATCCGCCGGCCCGGGCTACGTCGCACACACAACTCCGGTCTACGTCACTGTCGACGACGGCGGGTTCCACAACCCGAAGACTCTCGAGCGGAACTTGCAGCTATCCGAAAGCGACATGCGAGAGCTCGAGCAGGAGCTTGAAGACCCCGGCGATCGCTTGGACAACGAAGACTGGCGACATGCCGAGCAACTTCGGCGGCAGATTGCGGAGACCCGCGGGGCCCTGGAGGCTTTGGGCAGGCGGCTGCGCTAGGCTCAATACTGTTCACTTTGGCGGACATGAGCTCACGCGACGCCATCGGAGCCGCGCGCGTCAGCAAGCGGTTGCTGGGTCCCGCGACAACCGCTCCCTTCGGGGCCGTGAAGAAAACCTATTGTCGCGTCGGCGCGCGGGAGCGCCAAGCGCACGCCAAGCTCAGCGCTCCCAAACGCCGCCCCTGCCGAAACCGCAACTTCTGCGCCTCGACTCCTGATTGACCGCCTGAGCGGCCCGGAAACGGTCGTTTCGGGCCGTTTCCCGGCCCTTTTCGCCCCCCCAACCGCCGCTACGCCGCCGCTTGCGCCGCCAGCCCGCACTCCGGCCCACGACGCCAGACCAGCCGGATCCAAGCCGCAATGTTGTACGCCAAAACCCCCCACAAAAGCTCCGATCGCGCCTTCCGCAGCCCTCGTACTCGAAACTTGCGCACCCCCAATCGCTCTTTCAACCAGGCGTTCGGAAACTCCGCCGTCTCGGACCGCTTGCGATACGCCGCCCGCCCACGCTCGCTCTCCATCCAGCGCCGATGTTTCGCCATCACCGCGTTCTCTTCGCTGCGGCTCAACGTTCGATGACCGCTCTTGGGGCAGCACTTGTGTCGCTGTGCGCATTCGCGACAATCAGATGCTTTTGCCTGATACTGCCGATATTTGCGCTTCCGCTTCAGCGACGATCGCTGATACGTCAAGGTCCGCTGGGCCGGACACAGAAACGTGTCCGTCGCCTCGTCGTAGATGAAAAACTTCGGCGCGTAGCGCGGCCCAATTCCCGCCGCTTTCAACGCCGCCTTCGAGCCCTTGTCCGGCGCCGGCGTCGCGTATTCGATTTCAGCGGCTGCCAGCGCCTCGATGTTGGCCTGGTTGGCGTAGCCCCCGTCCGCTAACACTTGCTTCGGGGTTCGCTCGAAGCGCCCTTCCACATCGTCCAGCGTCGGGGTCAGCTGGCCCGCATCGGAGGCGTTGTTGGTCAACTCCACGCCGACCACGATCTTCTCTTTGGCGTCGGTCGCCAGCTGCGCGTTGTAGCCGAGTCCCCAACCGCCGTTGGATTCGTGTTGCGGGCGCGCTTCCGGCTCGCTCTCGCTCACCCGCGCCTGGCGTCGTTGCTCTTCGTCGCGCTTGCCCGCTTCGACCTTGGGCAGTTCCTCCAGCGCCTGCTCCATCCGCTCGACTCGCTCCCGCAAGGTCCGCTTACGCGCCGCCTGACGCCGCCGATTCGAACCCTCGTCGTCGGCTTCTTCCGAGAGTTGACGCACCGCTTCGCGCGCTTGTTCGAGATGCCGCTCGAGCGTCGGACGCCTGCGTTGCGACCCGCCCGAGGCTTGCGCCCGGATCCGCGTGCCGTCGACGGCCACCTGCTCGAGATCCACCAGCCCCTCTTGACTCAGCAGCGCCAATACCTGTGTCAACAAGTTCTCGAGAGCTTTTGAGTGGAATACCCGAAAATCCGAAAGAGTGTGATGATTGACGACCGCCATGCCGCACAACCACTCCAACTCCGGCCGATAGCGGCTTTGACGCGCGATCTCACGCGCCGAGCTCATCCTTTCCGAATACGCCCAGATCCAGATCGCGACCAGCAACCGCGGATCCCATGCCGGCCGCCCGGCGGACTCCTTGCGGGTTTCCAGATGAGCAGCGAAGCCGGACAGGTCGAGCATGCCGCTCAGCTCCCAGATGGCGCGCACCAGATGGTCGGCCGGCACGAGCCGTTCGACGTCGATCGCGGCATAGGTGAATTGGTCGCGATTGGGCTGTCGCAGCTGCAGTTGGTCAACGGGCACGGCTTGGCGGGGCGTTGCTCGAGCTCGACTAAGACCTGTTGTTCGCCCATATAATAAGGGCGTTGGACGCCGCCGCCAAGTTATCCGAACATTCGTTTGCCCTCATGTTTTATCCCATTTTGATCCACTCGCGCCATTCCGAACCGCCCCAGGGGAGCTTCGGCGGCCACGACGGGTTTATTTCACAGCCCCTTCCGGTCGCGGCTCCGATCTGCCGCATCTGGGGTTAACTGAACAGTATTGTGGCCGAAGCTTGACCCCGCGTTGCTACGCGGGGCTCGCGGTCGCCTGTGCGACGGTTTTCATCAATCCGGGCCGCGACACGTGTACCCTACCAAGCTGCGACGCTGCCGTCCTCGTGCCAGACGCGGCTCATCGGCTTGGTCCCCTTGAAGGGATGCTTCGCCAGCGCCGCCTCGTCCACCTCAAAGCCCAGGCCCGGCCCCTCCGGCAGCGGGAAGTATCCGTCTACCATGCGCATCGCGGGGAACCCCAGCCAGTCTTCCCAGAGCCTCTCCTTGAACGTCGGCTCAACGCCCGAGCAGATTTCCTGAACGATGAAGTTGGGCATCGAAGCGTCGACGTGCAAAGTCGCCATGCCGCCGATCGGTCCCTCGCAGGCGTGCGGCGCCATAAAGCATCCCGAGGCCTCGGCCATGGCGCCGACTTTCCACAACGCGGTGATGCCGCCTACGTGGTTGATGTCGCATTGCAAGATGTCGACAGTGCCGTCTTCGAGCAGCTGATGTGCTGAGTAGTGCGCCACGAGCCGCTCGCCGGTTGCGATTGGTGTGGTCGTGCGGCGAGCGATTCGAGCCATCGCCTTGTAGTTCTCCGGCGGACAGGGCTCCTCGACGAACATCAGGTTCAGCGGCTCGACTTCCTTGCAGATGATCGTCGCCACGGTAGGGCTGGTCTTGGCGTGGAAGTCGATTCCAAGATCGATGTCGTCGCCCAGGCCCTCGCGTAGCTCCTGAATCCGCTTGACCGCCCCACTGATCGCCTCGTTCGTCTCGATCCATTCGTAGTAGCCCGGAATGCCGCTCTTGAACGCCGTCACCCCTAGCGCGTCGGCGGACTCGCGCAACTGGGCCAACTCCTCCGGAGTATTTGCCCGCGCGTGGTAGTAGCCCCGCACCCCGCGAGGATCGACCGGCCCGCCAAGTAGTCGATAAACCGGTTGGCCGAGGACCTTGCCGCGAATATCCCACAGCGCTTGGTCGATGCCGGCGATTGCAGAGCCCAGGATCGGCCCGGCGCGATAGAAGGCGTGGATGTACATGTCCTGCCAGATGTGCTCCACGCGCATCGGGTCCTGGCCGATGTAGAAGTCTTTGAGGTCATCGATGGTCTGCAGCGTGCCGCCGGCTTTGCCTTCGAGGGTCGCTTCACCCCAGCCGACAACGCCTTGGTCGGTTTCGAGCTTGATGAACACGTAGGGGCGGTCGGAATCTTCTTCCCACGTGACGCCGAAAGTTTTGACGCCGGTGATCTTGATCCGCCCCGGCGCCGGCGGCAGCATCGGAGCTAGGGCTGGCGCGCAACCACAGGCCGCGCTTTGAGCCCTTGCGGCCGACGCTCCTGCTCCGGCCATCAAGGCTCCCCCAAAGAACTGGCGGCGATTCATATCGAGTACCTCGCGAGCGCTCCCTCGTCCACTTCCACACCGAGACCCGGGCCGGCTGGCAATTCGAAAAAGCCGTCGACGACCTCCAGAACCACGCCCCCGGCGATTTCCTGGTGCATGCGCCTTTCACGCTCATCCATCGAGAACGCGACTTCTTGGACCACAAAGTTCGGAACCGAAGCGGCGACTTGCAGAGCCGCCGCCGCACCGATTGGGCCCCCGCGGTGAAATGGCGCGATGGCCGTGTAGTAGGCCTCGCCTAGAGCAGCCGCCCGCCGAACGGAGCTGATGCCGTTGAGGCCCACGTCCGGGCGCAGGACGTCAATCACCTGGAGCCGTAGCAAGTCCTGGAAGCGGGAGTTTTGGGTGAACCGGCGGCCCCAACCGACCGGCGTCACCGTCTCGTGGGAAATCTTCTTGAGCGCCTCGTCGTTGATCTCGCTGGCGGGCTCGTCCAGCCACATCAGGTGGAATCGCTCCAGGCGAGCCGCGAGCCCGGCGCCCTCGGCGGCTGTTGTGGCGCCGCCGCAGTCGAGCGCCAGGTCGTCCGCGCCAGCCTTGCGGAGTCGCTCGAGCATCGCTTCGGTGTCGGCGAAGAACTTGCGGCCGCGTGTCGGGGAGTCGCCCGGGAACAGCACCGGTACGGAGAAGGCGCGATAGCCGGCGTCACGCGCCGCCGCGATAGCACTGGTCAGTTCCCGCTCGGTCTCGCCGGAAACCGCCGCCATGGCCCGCGCCTTGTCTCGTGTCCGGCCGGCGAGCAGGTCGTAGACGGGCGCCTTGGCGATCTTGCCCTTCACATCGAGCAGGGCCATGTCGACGGCGCCGCGGATCGGCGCCGGGGCCGAAGCCAAAGTTCGTCGTGCGGCCTCGGTCGACAGTGCGTCGGTCCCAACGAGCGCGTTCGCCTCGCGTAACGCCCGATCCGCCGCCGTTGGGGGATCGGGCGAGGCCGTAGTCTCGCCGTAGCCGGTTAGCCCGGCGCTTGTTCGTAAGGCCAGTACTAGACGCGCCGGCTTGGCAGCGCCCGCCCGCACCGTCCAGGCGGCGACCTCCGTGACCGCTATTTTTGGGCGTGGGCGGCTCGTTGCCTGGCTTGCGGCCGCGAGGGCCGCCAAGCGCGTTCGTTTTTTTCGAAGGATTGCTTGCACTACGGTCTTCTCCTCGGCGATTTGTGCCCTGCGTCTTTTGTATAACGCGAGCCCAACCCGAGTCAATGCCAGATCGTGTGCCGCAACCTCATCCGTAGCTGTTAAAGTGCTAGTCGTGACCCTGACCCGGACGAGCCGGAACCAAGAAGTCGCATCCAACGGGCCGCGACCCCGGAGCCGCGACCGGAAGGGAGCGGTTGCCAAAGAGCGCGAACATTGGTTGCCTACTCGAGCAACCGCTCCCTTCCGGTCGCGGCTCCGGGGGCAGCCACTGTCGCAGATTCCCGCCAAGTTTGCACAGAAAATGACTACCGAGGTACTAAGGGTCAGACCCGCAATAGTAGCGATGCTGTGTGCGATCGCCCTGCAGGCCCAAGCCGTCGATTTCAAGCAAGACGTCTTCCCCATCATCGAGCGCCACAATTGCCGCGCCTGCCACAGCTCCTCCGGAGTCGCTTCCGGGACGCGGCTACACCTGCCCGCCGACGCAACTTCTGAAAGCGCGGTCGAAGCCTTCGGATACTCGCTGATCAACCTGGTCGACCCTCAGCGCCCGCTTGAATCGATCCTCCTACGCAAACCCACGAACCGCATACCCCACACCGGCGGCGCCCTGATCACCCCCGATAGCGAAGAAGAGGCGGCTTGGATCGCTTGGATCCGGCATCTGGCGGACGACCCCGCCAGCGCCCGGCGATTATCGTCAACGCAGACGGCGGCGCTGTCGGCCGAACCCCTGCGCCGCCTCACCCACCGGCAGTACAACAACACCGTCCGAGACCTGCTCGGCGACATGACCCAGCCGGCGAACCGCTTCCCCGGCGAAGACTTCGTCAACGGATATCTCAACCAAGCCGAGGCGCAGAGCATCACTCCACTTCTAGCCGACGCGTACGGCCACGCCGCCGAGCGTCTGGCTCGGGCCGCGTTTCGTTTCGGTGACAAGCGCAGGCTGATCCCCTGCGAACCCGCCGGGCCGGCGGACGCCGAGTGCGCTCGGGCCTTCGTCCGCGATTTCGGGCGCAAGACGTTCCGGCGCCCGCTCACCGACGCTGAGACAGCGGCATTCACCGACCTATTGATAGCCGAATCCAGGAGGCGCGAAAACTTTCTGGCGGGAGGGCAGCTTGTCGTCGAAACGCTGCTCCAAGCGCCGGACTTTCTTTTCCTAGTCGAGCGACCCGGTAACGCGGCCTACAAGAGCTACGAGACGGCGGCGCGGTTGTCTTACCTGCTTTGGAACTCATTGCCCGATGAAGAGCTGTTTCGCGCGGCGGAAGCGGGCGAGCTGGCCTCACGCGACCAGCTGGAGCGGCAAATCCGCCGCATGCTCGAGACGCCCGCGGCGCGAGTCGCCTCCGAGGAATTCCTATCGCAATGGCTTCGTTTCGACCGGGCCCTGGGGACGATCAAGGACGCCGTCAAGTACAAGGAATTCACCCCACAGGTCGCCGAGGCGATGACCGAGGAGACGCGCCGGCTGTTCGCTCACCTGGTGTGGAACGATCTCGATTTCCGGGACTTCTTCCGAGCGAAGTACACCTTCGCCAACAGCTTCCTCACGTCCTTGTACGACCTTCCCGAGCCGTCGGAACCCTTCGCGCGGGTCGACTACCCGCAAGGCTATGGACGCGCGGGCGTTCTAGGTCACGGGACATTCCTCGCCCAGACCGGCAAGCCCGACGAGACCTCGCCGACCGAGCGTGGGCTGTTCATCCGGGAGCACTTCCTGTGCCAGCAAGTGCCGCCTCCCCCGCCCGGGGTGAGCGCCTCGCTGCCGCCGCTTTTGGCCGACTCGAAGCCCCTGACCACTCGCGAAGTGCTGGTCCAAATGCATACGAAAGACGCCTCCTGCGCGAGCTGCCATCGACTCGTCGATCCGATCGGCTTCGGGTTCGAGAAATTCGATACGACCGGCCGCCGGCGCCAGACGCTCACCGTCGCGCTCCAACCAAGCGCGCAACAACGCCGGCAAGGGATGAAACCCCAAGTCCACAAGCTGGAGCTTGATTCAAGCGGGATGATTGCCGGTTTGCCCAACTCCGAGTTTTCAACCCCGGCCGAGGCGGGCGAGATCTTGGCTGAAAGTCCGGTCTGTCAGATATGCATCGTCAAGCAGTACTTCCGCTACGCCTTCTCTCGGCACGAGGCGGCCGCGGACGAACCGGCCATCGAGAAAGTTTTCGAAGCGTTCCGCGATTCGGGTTTTCGGTTTCGAGAGCTTATACTATGTTTAGCCGCTTCGCCGGCTTTTCTTAGAACCGCACAGGAGCCGGAATGATGACCTCAACGACGCTGCCACGGCGTTCGTTCTTAACAGGACTTGGGCTATTCGGCGCGGCGGTTCGCATTCCACTGCCCCCGCTGGCCTCGATGTTCACCTCGAACGGCACGGCCTACGCCGCCGACACGGCCCGCGGCCTGCCGGCGCAGGCCCCCGCCAAGCGCTTCGTCTACTGGTTCAACGGCAACGGCATTCCCGAGCGTTACTGGATTCCGCTCGACACCGGGCCCGACTACGCCATGACGCCGTGCCTTTCTCCGCTGGCGCGCTTTCGCGACGACATCCATATCGTCTCGGGGCTCGACAACCCCAACGGACGGACCTCGGGCGTCGGCAACGCTCACGAGCGCTCGATGAGCGCGCTGGTTTCAGGCGAGAAGTTCACCGGCCGGGGCGCGGGCGGGACATCGATCGACCAGCGGATCGCCAATCAGATCGGGGCCGACACTCGTTTTCGATCGCTCGAACTCGGCGTTTGCCAGGAGTCCTTCGGGACCAGCATGCAGCGCAACATGAGTTGGGCCGCCAAGAACCGTCCCCTGCCGCCCGAGCTCATTCCGCATCGCCTGTTCGATCGACTCTTCGGCACGCGCGACTATGGGTGGATCGAGCGCAAGACCAGCGTGCTCGACGCGGTCAGCGAACAAGCAGGCCGTCTGCAGGGTTCGCTCGGCAAAGAGGACGCGCAGCGCGTAGACGGCTATCTCGCCTCGATTCGCGACATGGAGCGCGCCATCTCGGGGCTCCCCGAGGAGTACGCCAAAGTCGTCGACGAACCCGAAGCGGGCGGCGACCCGAAAGACTACCCCCGCATCTCGAAGCTACAGACCGACCTGTTGGCGCACGCCTTCGCGTCCGGACAAACGCGGGTCGCCTCTTACATGCTCAGCAAGTGTCAGAGCTTGGCGCGCTTCCCGTGGCTGGGGCTGTCGTTCGCGCGGCATCACGAGTACAGCCACATGGGCGGAACGCACCGCGCCCGCCAGCAGGAGATCATGCGCGACATTTGCCGCTGGCATGTCGAGGAGTTCGCTTACCTAGTGGCGAAGTTGAAAGCGACCCCGGAGGGCGACGGCAATCTTTTGGACAACACGGCGCTCTTGTTCGTCCACGAGCACGCCGAGGCGAACAATCACAAGAACAGCGGCCACGCGGCAATCCTGGCGGGTCACGCGGGGCGTCTACAGACGGGCCGACACTCGAAGCTTGTCGGGACGATGGGCGATCTCTACCGCACGGTCGCGGGTGAAGTGGGGGCGGATCTGGAGGCCTTCCCGACGTCTGATCGAACGCTCAGCGCGCTCGTCGCGTAGTGAGCCCCGAACGCCAGTGAGTGGGTACGGTGAATGACCACCCCAATGAACATCGCACCCACTCACTGGCGTTCGGGGCTCATCGGTCTTTGCCTACTGGCCGCTCCCGTCTGCCTCGCCGCAAGCCAAACCGAAGAGCGAATCGCCGCCTGGGTCCTAGCCACCGGCGGTAGCGTGACCCTCCACGGCCACGATCGCCCGCTGACCTCAACCGCCGACATCCCCGATGGCGACTTCACCGTCCGCGCCATCAACCTGCACGGCGCTCTACTCTCCCCAGTTGACCTCTCCCGCTTAAAAGGCCTCAGCGATCTCCGCGAGCTGCAACTCCCCGGCACCATGTGGAACCCGGTCTGCTGCGGCGCCCAAGGCAAGATGGACGAAAGCGACGAGTTGGCGAACCTGGCGGGGTTGACGTCTCTCGAATCGCTCCACCTGAGCCACACCTTCCACAGCATTTACTCGGGCATTCGAATCTTCGATCATGGCCTCGAGAAGATCGCGCCTTTGAAGAACTTGATCGAGCTACGGCTGAAGTATTGCCGTATCAAGGGAGAGGGCCTGAAGCCTTTCAACAAGCTCCGCCGGCTCGATCTGTCGTACTCCGACATCGACGACGAAAGCGCCGGCGTGCTCGCGGAGCTGCCGTTGCTCGAACGCCTCTACCTGCGCGGCACGCACATCACCGACAAGGCGCTCGAACACGTGGCCATGCTCGAACACCTCGTCGAGCTCGACCTCGATTCCGCCGATATCTCGGACGCCGGCCTGATCCATCTCGCGAAGCTACAAAACCTCCGCAAGCTGAACCTGCTGGGTGCGCGCGTGACGGACGCCGGCCTAGCGCACCTCATGGGGATGGCGCAGCTCGAGGAGCTCAACCTTTACCGCACGCGCGTGACCAACGCCGGAGTGGCGCAACTGGAGTCGCTGCCGAATCTTCGATCGCTCGACCTGCGCTATAGCAGCGCGACCGGGGCCGGAGTCAATCGGCTCCAGGCGGCGCTTCCCAAGTGCTCGATCGCTTTCCTCGACAACGCGCCCTCCACCGCCGCCGCTCCCCGGACTCCAGCCGGAGCCGGCGACAGCGAGATCGCCGCATGGGTGCGCTCGGTCGGAGGGACGGCAACCCTCGAGGACGGGCAGTTGGTAGAGGTCTCGCTCGCCGCCACGGCGGTCAACGACGCCCACCTAGAAGGGTTGGCCGGACTCAGCGGCCTACGCAAGCTCGACCTCAAGGCCACTGAGATCAGCGATCTTGGCTTGGCCTCGATCGCGAACATCACCTCGCTCGAAGACCTCGACTTGCGGCATACACGGATCACCGACGCCGGTCTTGAGCAGCTCTCGACCCTGAGCTCACTACAATCGTTGAACCTGAGCCACACCCTGATCGAAGGCCCCGGGCTGGCAGCGCTGGTCCCAAGTTTGCTCTCGTTGGATCTCTCGTCGACTCTAGTGGGGGACAGTGGCTTAGCCGTTCTAAGCGACCTGCCAAACCTGCGGACCCTGTCAGTCGCTTACGCCCCCGTCACCGACGAGGGGCTGAAGCACGTCGCCAAGCTCACGACGCTGCGCGAGCTGTTGCTAACCGGGACACCAGTCGGAGATCCCGGCCTCGCGCAGCTTGCAAAGCTCACCCAGCTAAGAAAACTCTCGCTCAGCTACACCCAGATCAGCGACGAAGGCATCGCCGCCATCGCCGGGCTCGACAAACTCGAGCAACTCGACTTCGTCAGGACAAGATTAGGCGACGACGGGCTCGCCAAGCTTGCGGCGCTGCCAAGTCTCGCCCGGCTCAACCTCGACTACAGCGCGGTCACCGACCAAGGCATCGCGGCTCTCAACGGCCATGCGGGCTTGCGAGAGTTGTCCTTGGACACCGTAGAGGTCGGCGACGGCGCGCTCGAGTCGCTCAGCTCGCTGGCCGGACTCCAAGCGCTCAATCTCTACCACACACTTGTCAGCGAAGAGGCTTTCGGACAGCTCAAGGCAAGGCTCCCAAGCTGTGACATCACCTGGGATCGCGATTCAACATTGCCGAATCGGCGGGCGCGATGACTCGGGTCCCCGTTCTCGCCGTCATTTTCGGTCTCAGCCTAGGGGCCGCGAGTCTCGATCGCGACGTCGAAGCCCTAGTCGACGACTTAGGCGGCTCGCTCAGCCGCGACAGTCAAGGCCGCATCACCTCCATCGACTTGCACGCTTCGTGGGTCAGCGACCTCGATCTCGAAAAGCTATCCGCCGCGCCCCACCTTCAGACGCTCGACCTCTCGCAAACCCACGTCACCGACATCGGCCTCGCCGCGGTGGCGAAACTGCCCAATCTCACCGCGCTCAATCTGTTCTTCTGCGAACACGTGACCGAAGCCGGAGTGGCGCACCTGAAAAACGCTCGCAAGCTCGAGACCCTCAACCTGCGCGGCGCTCGCGTGTCCGACTCCGGGATGGCCTTCCTCGGCCAAATCCCCACCTTGAAATCGCTCGACATCGGGATCACGCAAATCACCGGCCCCTCGCTCGAGCACCTCGAGTCGCTCGAGAACCTCGAACATTTCTCAGTAGGCGGAAACCGTGTCAGCGACCTCGGCCTCAGCTACCTGCAAATGCCGCCCAACCTGCGGAGCCTGGACCTGAGCGGCGCCCAGATCACCGACAGCGGCGTATGGGGCGTCACCGTCACCGACGTCAACGTCGAGTCGATCGCCCTGCTGAGCGGCCTTGAAGAATTGAGCCTGGCGGCATCAGACGCACAATACATCGCCAACATCGGCGACGGCGTTCCGCGCATTCGCAACCGTATCCAGATCACCGATCTCGGCGCCGCCAAGCTGGCCAGGCTGACCGGCCTGCGGAAGTTGGACCTCACCCGCGCCGAGATCACGGCGAAAGGATTGACCGAGCTGGCGAAGCTCGCAAACCTCGAAGTTCTAACCCTTGCGCATGCCGCCAATCTCGACGACTCCGCCGCCTCGGCCCTATTGGCAATGCCGAAACTCCGAGTGCTCGATCTAACCGGCGTCGAGATCTCCGACGCAGCCCTGGCCCAACTCGCAAAGCACCCCAGCCTGAAGAAGCTGATCGCACCGGGAACGCCGCTAACCCAACAGGGCATCGCCGAGTTCGAGCGATTGAACCCGAGCTGTCATCTCATCTGGTAGCCGGCAGCAAGTCTTTGCGGATCTTCGCGACGACCGTGAAATGCGGGTCGACCACGTTGGCGATGTCGTACTCCAAGGCATGCCCCATCAGCAACGACGATCCCCGCTCGTCGAAACCGTAGTCACTCATCAGCCAACGCTGTAGCTCCGTAGTCGCGTGCTGCAACGCCTGGAGCAAAGGCCGTGCGCTGCCAATTGTCATCAGATGCTCGCCGGTCTCCAAACGCGGCCAGCCAATCTTTTTGTCCTTGATGAGATCGACCGTGAGCTGGACATCCATCGAGATCTCGAGCGCATTGCCGACCACCTCTCCGTCACCCTGCCGCGCGTGTCCGTCGCCGACAAACAACAGCGCTCCGGGTTCTGAAACCGGCAGCATCAAGGTGGCGCCGACGCCCATGCGGTTGTAGTCCATGTTGCCGCCGAAGGGGCTGGGAGTGCTCGTAGCGACAGCCTCCTTGCGCGCCGGCGCGACCGCGACGCAGCCCAACATCGGCCGCAGCGGAACTTCAATGCCTTGCGGCCGGACCTCGTCCGAGGCCACCCGCGCGACTCGGCGCTGCGTGTCGATCTCCCAAGTCTCGGTAGTCTGCTCGCGCTCGCCCTCATGTCGAAGAAAGGCCGGATCGGCTGTATAGGGCGCCAGCACACTGCTCGACCAGGCCGTCCCCCGGCTCGGCTCGATCTTCTCAAAGCGCACCACCAAAACATCGCCCGGTTCGGCGCCCTCCACATAGAACGGCCCCGTCTGCGGATTCGGGCGTTCGCCGACTTTCTCGTTATCCGCATCAAAGCCGCGGGCGTCGATCGTCTTCGTGATGACACGGTCCCCGGGCTTGATCGTCAACACCGGCTCATGCGCGAACGAGAACGTGTTGTGGTACTCGGTCGGTTCAAACACGTGCGTTTCCGCCACAGCTATCGCAGATGTCATCAGCGAAATGATAACCAGAATCGTCGAAGTGGTCATTTTGGTCTGCCCTGCCACGGCGATTATAGCGTCCGCCCAAAGAACCAACCGGAAAGCCCCGCCAGGGGCGGCTAGTGTAGACCGCCACAACTAGTATCTGTGGCCGCCTGATACCTGGTCTTTCCGATCGAAGGTGGGGCCATAATCATCATTTGAAAACGGATCAGGCAGTCAAATTACTAGGCTCACTTATCGTAGCGTCGAAACCCGGGCTCGTGACAACACGGATTTCGCGCAAAGGCGCAAAGTACGCAAAGGAACCGCAAAGAAGACCCGAGCCCACTCTTCCTTCGCGCGTTCTTTGCGTACTTTGCGCCTTTGCGCGAACCTCAGGTCAGCGCCCTCCGCTAGCTCCGTCTGAAATGCCGCATGAAGAAAGCGGCGATGTCATCATCCATCTGCGCGCGCGGCCAGACGTTCATCTTCCCTTGCGGGTAGTCGGTTGCGTGCTTGACGATGCACTCGATACCGAGGGCCTCCATGCGCTTCTTCAGCTCCTTTCCGAACCTGGGGTGATGGATGCCTTGCCCCGGCCTCGCATCGGCTGGAAGGTCCCCGAAGGGCTCGCGGTAGACCGCCCAAACAGGCGGATCGTCGGCCGTCAGGTAGTTGACCGGCGAGACGTCATGGAAGATCCGCTGCGCCCTTGGCGCGTCCATCTCATCCGCGGCCAGACCCCAAAGCAGCGGCAGCGCGGAATTTTCGTGGGCCCGTCCGCCGACGTGCTTCTTGATCCACTTGGGATCGTAGGAGATCTGCGCCCCGGTTACGGCCATCGCGCTCAGGCGGGTCGATTCTCGCGCGATGGGGTCGTCGCTTGACGGGTCGGCCATGTCATCGTGGAAACCGATCCAAAGCGATATTCCAGCTCCCGCCGAACCCCCGGTCGCTCCGAATCGTTCAGGGTCTAGGTTCCATTTGCCGGCATGGTGACGCAAGAACTGCACGGCTCGAGCAGGATCATGCATCTGCCGCGGAAAATGCTCGGTGTCGGTCAGGGGATAGTTCAACGACGCCAGCGACACGCCGGCTTGGTTGAGCAGCCGCACGAGCTTGCTCGAGACGCCCTTCTTGTCGCCCCCCCGGAAACCCCCGCCGTGAATGTAGATGACCAGAGGGGTCGGATTCTCGGAAGGCGCCAGGTACAGGTCAAGCACATTCCGCTCGTGGTCGCCGTAACGGACATCGCTGTGGCTGGGTTCGGGGCGTTCGACCGGCTGCTGTGCGACCAGCAGCATTGGGATTGCAAGCAGGGCTAGGGCGGCGACACGTTTCATCTCGAACGTCAGTATAATCCCAACGGAGATCTACCAACTAAGGACCCCATGCGTTTTCTACCACTTTCGCTTCTTCTGCTCGCCGCCGCCGCCGTAACTTCCGCCGAACCGCCCGACTTGATTCTGCACTCCGGCAAGATCGTGACCGTCGACGAGCAGTTCTCCATCGCCGAAGCCATCGCGATCGAAGACGGCCGCATCTCCGCCGTCGGCGCTAACGCCGTTGTACGGGCGTTGGCCGGCCCTCGGACGCAATCGATCGACCTGCAAGGCAAGACCGTCCTGCCCGGGCTAATCGACACCCACACCCACCCAACCGGCGCCGCCATGTACGAGTTCGACCACCCGGTTCCGGACATGGAAACGATCGCCGACGTGCTCAACTACTTCCGCGAACGCGCCAAGATCGTCCCCGAAGGCGAGTGGATTCGCCTGCAACAAGTCTTCATCACTCGCCTGCGCGAGCAACGCTATCCGACCCGCGCCGAGCTTGACGAGGTCGCGCTCAAGCACGCCATCTACTTCCGCACCGGCCCCGACGCCTCACTCAACTCGCTCGCCCTCCGTCTCAGCGGGATCGACAAAGACTTCCGCATCCCCCAAGGCGTGCTCGGCCGCATCGAACGCGACCCCAGCGGCGAGCCCACCGGAATCATCCGGAGCGGCTCGCACTTGATCAACTTCCGCGAAAGCCAATCTCGGCCCACCCGCGCCGACGAAAGCCGCCGCCTCAAAGAGCTTTTCGCCGACTACAACAAAGTCGGCCTCACCAGCATCGTCGACCGCAACGCTAGCGCCAACTCAGTCACGCTTTACGAGGACCTGCTCGAATCAAACGAGCTAACAGCCCGTATTTTCCTTAGTTACGCCATCAACGCTCAGACACCGCTCGAAGATATCGAGGCCACGATCTCCAAGCTCGCCCGCCACCCCAAGCACCCCTACAACCCGATGCTTTGGCTACGCGGAATCAAGTTCTTTATGGACGGCGGCATGCTCACCGGCAGCGCCTACTTGCGCGAGCCCTGGGGCGTCAGCGAGGTCTACTCCATCACGGACCCCAACTACCGCGGCCTCCGCTTCGTCCCCCCCGGTAAGGCCTACGCGATCACACGGCTCGCCCTGACCCACGGACTGCAGCCCACGGCGCACTCGGTCGGCGACGGCGCGGTGCACGCACTGATCGACGCGTACGAGGAAATCGATGACGAGTTCCGCGTGCGCGAAATGCGCCCGTGCATCACCCACTCCAATTTCATGAGCCCCGAGGCGATCGAGAAAATGGCCAAAATCGGCATCGTCGCCGACCTGCAGCCCGCCTGGCTCGAGCGCGACGGAGCGACTCTGCTCAAGCAGTTCGGCGACGCGCGGCTGAGCTACTTCCAGCCCTACAAGAGTCTGCAAGAGGCCGGAGTGGTCGTCGGCGGGGGCTCGGACCACATGCAAAAGATCGGCGGCCTACGCTCCATCAACCCCTACAACCCGTTCTTCGGAATGTGGATCACCTTACAACGCCAACCGCGCTGGACCGAAGCCGTACTTCACCGGGAGCAGCGTCTGTCGCGTGAGGAAGCGATCCGGCTCTACACCATCAACAACGCCTTCCTCACCTTCAGCGAAGACGAAAAGGGCTCTCTCGAAGCCGGCAAGCTGGCCGATCTGATCGTCCTCGATCGCGACATCCTCACTTGTCCCCTTGATCAGGTGAGGGACATCGAAGTCGAGCAGACCTACCTCGGCGGCAAGGCAGTTTACCAACAAGCCCCGTGAAACGGAAGACGCGCGCGTTCTCGGAGCCTCCTGCGTGAGCGGGCGGTCTTCCCGTTCGAGCTTCGACGTTCGGAAGGGCGATTGGAAGACACCCCGCTGACGCAGGGTGCTCGGAATTCTAGCCTCCGCTATCGACAGCCGCCCGCAAGCCCGGCACAAGCCGCAGAGCATTCTCGAAGTACAGCTTCCTCAGCACGTCGTCTAGCAAAAAGACCCCGTGGATCTTCCAACGCCCTTGCAACCCCGCGCCCAGGGGCGAGAGCATCTGCGCCGGGTGGTCGAAGTACTCGTCGTCGGTCTCGAAAAACCTCCAGTGCGGCCGCCAAAACTGATCCGGATCGCGGCCTGGGGCGCCGTCGCTGCCAAACAATACACGATCCTGGTAGCGCATCAAGAACCGCCGTGTTGTGTACGGTTGCCGGCCGAGTTCCTGCAGTCGCGCGGAGACCTCGACCTGGGCGTTCGGGTAGGCGTCGAGGCGAGCAAAGTGCGCAACACGACCGGGGGCGGAGCTGGATAGCTCGATGTCGTCCGTTATCGAGCGCGACCGGCCGCCGTCGATGTTGCAAATCGCCGCCACGCCCACCGCGTCCAACTCTCGCGCGAAATCCTCGTACCCCGCCGCCGTGTCGAGGCTCCGCGCATGGAAATGAATATCGATCACCGGGAATTTGGCGCGCTCCACCGGCGTACTCTTGGCGACCAATATCGGCGTCGGCATGGCGGTCTGCGGCGCCGACGGCTCGAACGACGATTCAGCCTGGGGCGGGCTGCTCGGGCCTTCGCAAGCGACGGCAAGCAGAACGACCCCGAGAATGGGACTTAAGCGCGACATTGCCGGAAATCTACCACACCGCCCGACTGTTGCGGGAGTCTGGGCCGTTCCATGCCCTTCCCTGGGTGTAAACTGAGCCCGCCATGGGAGCTCATCACCACCCAACCCGCCGCGAGCTACTTGAATCCATCCCCATCCTCGGCGCCGGCAGCCTGCTGCTTCCGCTCAGTGTGTTGCGAGGCCAAGCCCCCGACACCAGCACGCCGGCAATCGTTCGCGGCGCCCTGCGTGACGGTTCCGGATCGCCAACGGCGGCGAAGATCCGCGTCGTCAACACCGCCTCGGGCGAAGCCTACTTCCCCGAAAGCGCCATCAAGACGATGCCCCAGCGCACGCATCCCGGCACCCAGCAGTACTTCTACGCCCGCGACCAATACGAGGTCGCCGTTCCGCCCGGCCGCTACAGCATTGAGGCCGTCAGGGGGATCAATCACGAACCAGCGATCTCCTACACCGAAGTCGGCGCCGGGATCACCCACGGAGTCGACTTCCGCATTCCGCTTCTCAAAGACATGCATGCCGCCGGCTGGCGATCAGGCAACACCCATACCCATTACCACCTCGAGATCAACGAGCACCCCGACGACCGACTCCGTATGGTTCCGCCCGCCGAGGCGCTCGACGTCAGCGTCATCAGCTACCTGATCCGCAACGACTCGCCTTACATCACCAATCGCTACCCGATCGGTCGTCTGCCGGAGTTCTCCAAGCACGGCACACTGGTCGACATGGGGGAGGAGGCGCGCAACAACTCGCGCTTCGAAGACATCGGCTACGGGCACTGCCTGTTTCTCAACATTCCGCGACTGATCGCGCCCGTCTCAACGGGCCTGCTTTCCGCCGACGGCAAGGCGCCCGATTTCCCCACACTCGGCATGGCCTGCGAAGAAGCTCAACGCGTCGGGGGTGTCACCATCTGGTGTCACAACGGGCGCGGCATGGAGACCCCCGTAGCGGTGGCTCTAGGTCACCTGGACGCCTTCAACGTGGGCGACGGCGGCGAGCCGGTCTATGAACGCTACTACGCACTGCTCAACTGCGGCTTCCGGCTGGCGCTCTCAAGCGGAACCGACTGGTGGATCTACGACCACAACCGCGTCTACGTCCAAATCGAAGGGCAGTTTAGCTACGACTCCTGGCTCGCCGGACTGAAGGCCGGGCGCACGATGATAACCAACGGTCCCTTGCTCGAGCTCTCCGTCAACGGCAGCGGCCCGGGAGCGGTGCTGGAAGACCTGGACCCATCCAAGCCCCTTCGGGTAAAGGCCCAGGCTGTCTCGCGACTCCCGTTCGACGCCTTGGAAATCGTTCACGAAGGCAAAGTCGTCGCCGAGCAACCCGCGATAGGGGGCCGTGAGGCGAAGCTCGAACGCGAGCTCCCGATCAGCCGCGGCGGTTGGATCGCCGCGCGCGTTCGCTCCTCCGCCAAGACGCACGCCAACCGCAACGTCTTCGCACACACCGGCCCCGTCTATCTCCGCGTCCCCAACACGCCCCGCCGCCGCGCCGAAGCAGCCGGCGCCTTCCTCGACGAGATCGAGGCGTCGAAGCGCTATATCCGAAAGCGTTATACGTTTGCCAGCCAAGCCGACATGGCCGTCGCCCTCGGCCGATTCGAAACGGCCCAGGATCGCTATATCGCCTTGATTCGGGAGACGGAGTGAACCCCGCCCCTCCGGCGCCCTATACTGTCCGCCTCTATGCCCACTCTCCTCGCGATCGGCGCACACTACGACGACTGCGTGTTCGGAGTATCCGGCGTCTTACTCCGAGCGGTGCGCAAAAACTACCGCGTCGTCGTTCTCGCGATCATCGGCGACTACACCAAATGGAAACCCGTCGGTAAGGGACGCGCCGACGAGCTCGTCGAGGGCGCCACCGCCTTGGCTAAAGAGCGCGGCGTCGAGATGCGCTTTCTCGAGTACGCCTCCATGCGGTTTGGACTCGACGACGAAGCCAAGCGCAAGGCGTCTGAAGTCGTAGCCGACGTTCAGCCCGACATCGCGCTCAATCTGTGGCCCCGCGATACCCACCCCGACCACGAAGCCGCATCCGCCCTAGGGAAAGTCGCCCTACGCTGGGCCGGAACCGTTCTGGCCCGCGATGTCCAAAGGCCTCGCCGCATCTACCAATACGACAACGGCCCGCGCCACACCATCGGCTTCGAGCCCGACACTTACATAGACGTCAGCGACGATTGGTCCGGAGCTAACGAGTGGCTGGGCCAGCTGATGTCGATCGTCCGCAACAGGCCCTACGAGCCATCACAACCGCACTCGGCCCAGCAATCAAAAGAAGCTCTCGCTCTCTATCGCGGCAAAGCCTGCGGCGCACGCTACGCCGAAGCATTTAAGAGTTTCGAACCTTATCCTCGCGAATTCCTCTAAGTTCAGCAGCCGCGCTACGCCCCCTCGTATTCGCGAATCGGTTGCCTATAGTCCGCAGTCTGAGTATTACGCTTCCAGTTCTCGAACCCCGGCCCGCCCAGCTGCGCCGCCTTCTCGCGCAGAGCCGCCATCTCCGCGGCGTCGAACTGCTTCAACGACTTCGCAATGCGGACATCGTCCTCGATCTGGCCCAAGGTCGTGCACCCCACCGCGAGGCAGTGAATCGGCAGGCTGAGGGTGTATTGAATGCATTGCTTGGCGCTCATGCTCTGCATCAGCTGAGCGTTGGCCAAGCTCTTCATCCCCTGTATGCCAAGTCCTCGCTTCACCGCCACCGGCAGCACGAGCTTCTCGAAACTCAAATACGACGGGTCAGCGGCGTTAAGCGGCATCAGAATCGTGTCGTAGCCGTCATAGCGCTTCAGCATTTCCAAATGGACATGCGGGTCGTGATGGCCGGTAAATCCGATAAAGCGACACTTGCCGGCCTTCTTCGCCGCCTCGAAGGCCTCGATCGCGCCGCCGGGAGCGAAGATCTGATCGACCTCGTCCATCTCGCCCACAGCGTGAATCTGCCACAGGTCGAGGTAGTCGGTCTTGAGTCGCTTGAGCGACAGCGCAAGCTCCGCCTCGGCCCCTTTGCGAGTGCGTTTGGCGCTCTTCGACGTCAGGAAGAGCTCCTTGCGGACATCGTGCAAGGCCTCGCCGTAGACCTCTTCCGAGCGTCCGTTCCAGTAAGAGTGCGCGTTGTCGAAGTAGTTCAGGCCAAGCTCGTAAGCGCGGCGAGTGATCGCTTTCGCCTGATCAAAGTCGCACAGCGGGAATCGCCCGCCGGCCTGGCCGATCACACTGACCCTTTCCCCAGTCTTGCCAAAGACCCGCGTGGGGATGTCTCCCGCCTTGACACGCGCTCCACGGGCGGCCGGCGCGAGCGCCGCCAGAGCCCCTCCCACAAAATGCCTGCGTTCCATAAGTTCCCTCCTTGGCTTCCGAAAGTGATCATATCACCTGCGACGTGTCGCGCTCTCCTCTCGGGTCCGGCTCGGCCTGGTCAGCAAGCGCGGGGCCCCTTCCCGGGGCGCTATGATGCAGCTAGGATTCAGCCGATGGCGAAGATGACGATCTCGATCCCGGACGCAATTTTAGCGACTACGTGGCCTCACAAGTCTCCAGCGGACAATACGGCGACGCCAGCGACTACATCAGCGACCTCGTACGCCGCGAGCAGCAGCGTCGCGAAGCGGCGCAAGAGTTCGGCTCCATGTTGGACGACGCCGTCGCAAGTAGTGTTAGTAAGCGCAAGGTTCCTGAGATCATGAGCGACCTCGAGGCCAAGATGCGCGCCAATGGCCGACTAAAACTCGAACCGCAGCAATAACTGAAACTGCCGCGGCGTCTCATTGAACGGCGTCAAGCTCGGCGCGCCGGTATCCACGCCCAAACGCCCATACTGCGCAAACCCAAAGCTAGAGGTGTTCAACCGATTCTCGGGATTGTTCAAGTTCGAATGGTTCAACGCGTTGAACGCATCCGCCCTCAGCGTAAACCGTCCATACTCTCCCAGCCATCCCGGGCTGAAATGGCGGCTCAAAGACAGATCCAAGCTGTAGAGGCCCGGGCCACGGAATGCATTGCGTCCCGAGGTTCCCACTCGCCCCCTCGGCGCATTCGCGAAAGCGTCCGACGACAGCAGCAACCGGCCCCCCTCATCCGCGCGGTCGATATTCGCCGCACCCGGGTTGAGCAGGTCCGCCCGCGGGTTGAAGATCACACCGTTCCCAGGAATCGAGAGGCCCCTGCCAATCACCGAGTAGGGGAACCCGGTCCGAAATGCGGAGATCTGAGAAACCTGCCAGTTCCGGAACATCGCCTTCACCGGGCTATTCCGCAAAACCTGTGGGACGTCCCACAGCGAAAAGATCACCAGATTGTGGCGCTGATCGAATGACGAGTTGCCGCGATCGCCCGAGCTGTTGAACTGCTCCGAGAAAGCTGCCGTATCCGATCGTCCACTGCCTACCTGAAACAGCGGGTTCGAGAACTGGAAATCGAAGAAATCCCCCGCAAGGGGCTCCGACTGATTGTCGATCGAGTGACTCCAGGTGTAGGAAACTTGCAAGAACCCCCGACGCGGGCGATACCGCGCCAACATCGTCATCGCGTGGTAGCTCGACGACCCCTGATTGGCTCGGTATGAAAAGTCCACCGGGTGCTTTTCATTCAGACGACCCGCCTGTCCGAACCCTTCCGAAGCCTGGCGGTTCACGATGTCCGTGGTGATCAGCTTGCGCGCGAACGTCCCGACGTAGTTCACCTCGAGGAACAGATCGCGCCCGAGCTGTCGCTGAATGCCGCCGAATAGACTTTGCGAATAGGCGGAACGGAAATCAGAGTCGATCGTTGTCAGCTTTGGGAAATCACGAATGAACGGGTCGCCTTCGTGAGTCGGCAGAGCTTCGGGCAGAGGCGTCAAGAAACCCGGGTCGTCTCTGCCAACCTCGAAACCGGTTGGCAATACAAAGCCGTTGTTGCGAACGTTCTGCCAGAGGTTGTCGAATGGCCGATCGTAGAAGATGCCCGCCGCGGCCCTGAAGATCGTTCGGCTTTTTTCTCCAAAGCCGTATGTCAGCCCCACGCGGCCGGCCCAATCGTTGTTGTCTTGGTTGTAGATCTGCTGATCGCCCGAACCCGCGGCGATGAAGTCCGCATTGCTGACCCGCTCTCGAATACTCGACCCGTCTCCAAACGCCAGCAGAGCGTCTTTGACCTGACCAACGTTCGACGGTGAGCCGAGGCGCTCGTAGCGGACGCCGAGGTTCAAGGTTAGTCGAGAGCTCGCGCGATACGCGTCCTGCGCGAAGAAATACTGCTGGCTGTAGCGATACCGACGATCGTAGTTAGGAACTTCCAAAAACACTTCGCCCACCGGGTCCCTGCGAAGCGCCGCGCGGCGCAGCGTCGGCGCTCGACCCCGAATTTGGCGGCCGTCCCGGGCGAATGAGACGATGTCGGAAAACTCGATTTGGCCGTCCCGCCCAGAGGTTAGGTAGCCGTCGATGTTGCGCAGCAGAAAGCCGCCGCCAATCTTGATGATGTGCCGGCCGGGGCTCCAGACGATATTGTCGTTAAACTCCCAGGTCTTGGCGGCGTTCTTGAATTCCGCGAACGCAGGGCTGCCGGGGAGAATCAGTCGGCGCGCGACTAGTGTTGGGATCTCTGGATGAGCTCGGTCCCAGGTCAGGTCGTCGAACTTCCAGCCAAACCGAAATTCGTTGATCAGGCCCGGGCTCGCGATATAGGTGTGATTCAGCGCCAGATTGACGGTCGGCTGATTCAGGTCCGACGTGAAATCCTTGTAGGGCGACCAAACAAAATCAGGCTGGCCGATCTTGCCGTATTGCGCCCGAACCATGACGCGGTGCGTGCCGCTGTTGCTCAGATAGTCCGCCCGCTGCAGTAGCAGATAGCGGTCGACGGCGCTCGGCGCCCGCACCTGGGCCTGAATCATTGGGTCCCCGGTGTCCTCCACCGGCGGTGGGAATCGAGCCATCAAATCCGTCGCGATATCCGTCGGCACCGCCGCGTTGAACAAATTGACAAACTCGGTTCCCGGGAAGAACACGGTCGTTTCATTGCCCAGGCTCCTGTTTCTTAGGCGCTCGAACGCCGCCGAGTAGAAAATGCGATTCCGCCTGATAGGCCCGCCCACATGGAACCCCGGCTGGACTTCCTTGAGCGGCGTCTTGGCTTGCCCCGCGCGATTGCGCTGGAAGTCGTTCGCGTTCAACCAGTCGTTGCGCAGGTTGAAGTATCCGATCCCATGCCACTCATTGCCACCCGAGCGCGTCACCGCGTTCGCCAGGAACCCGGACGTACGCCCGTACTCCGCCGAGAAGTTCGCCGTCGAAACCCGATACTCCTGGATCGCCTCCGGAGCCACCGTGGAGAGGGGGCCGCTCAGGAACGAATTGTTGTTCTCGAGCCCATCGAGCAAGAAGTTCGACGCCGACGGCCTCTGGCCGTTAATCGACAATCCCAACCCGCGCCCCGTCCCGGCGTCTGAAACAACGCCCGGCAAAGTCACCAGCATCGTGTACACATCGCCCCCGGCGAACGGCAATCGGCGTACCTGCACCGGATCGATCACATTCGAGATCGTCGCTTGCAAGGCCCCTTGACTTCCGGTGTTGCCGGCGAAGGTCCCATAGCGGCTCGTGTCCACGTCGGGGCCATAGAACGTCAGCACCGCGTCGGACTCGGGGAAGAAAAAGCGCTTCGCTAGCCCCTTTTCCCAGATGCTGGCCAACGGCCGCATTTCCAGGTCCAGGGTAAGGCGGCCCGCGACCGGCAATTCCAGGGCATGGAGCTGTTGCGGTTGGTACTCGCCTTGCGTCTTGGGGATCTTGACGTCAAGAGTCGGTACGGCGGCCGTGTTCAACGGGCCGAGGCATTCGCGAAGCGCTTCATCGGTCTGCTCGGCAATCGCGCGAATGCCGTATTCGCCCGGCGGCAGTCCCGGGATGGTGTAGTAGCCCGACTTCCCGGAATAGACGATGCCGACGGTGTTCGTCGCCGGTTGCTCATAGCAAACCAGCACGCCGGCGATCGCGAGGCCCGTTTCCGAGTCCGTCACGCGCCCCGAGATAAGCCCTTGGGTCGTCTGCGCGTGTAGACACACGGCCCCGACAGCGAGCAGCAGAGGCAACAAACGCACCTCATGTATCAAGATACTCATTACCATACTTGAATTGACGCTGCGATGCCGCCCGAAACGTGCGTTTCGTCGCGGGGCCTGTGGTCACAACGCCGATTAGACCCTGACAGTCTCGGTTACTCGTGGCGCACCGGAGCCGCGCGCGTCAGCAAGCGGTTGCCGAACTTGCGAAAACCGCTCCCTCAGGGGCTGTGAAAAAATCGCCCGTTGAGCGCGAAAGACGGTCGAGGCATGCCTGGCCCCTACGGACGATCGTTTGTTTTCAACGACGTAGGGGCTTGGCATGCCAAGCCCGTCTTGCCGGAATTGGATCCCCGACATTTTTTCACAGCCCCTCAGTACGTCGGTAAACGATTCCTGCACAACTCCGGCAGGAATTCCGAGCACCCTGCGTTAGCGTGAGCGGGGTGTCTTCCCACAACCCGGGCGACGGCCGCAACCATAAGCGGAAGACACCCCGCTCACGCAGGGTGCTCGGAAAAGCGCCGAACCTTTGACGTTTGGGTTCCGGCTCGTCCGGGTCAGGGGCCGAGAAAATGTACGCTGTCGACGTGGCGTAGGCATTCCTGCCTGCGCCACAATGGCTCCTCGTAGATTTTTTCACGTCCCTTCTGAGACCAGCCCAATTTCGGCCACCCTCCACGCCGCTTTGCTATCCTGATAAGCGCTCGGAATAGAAAAAAACGTAGGACGTGCGTCCCGCGCTCTCGTCACGAGATCGCAAACGAAATCACCGAGCCCGGTCTAGCCTTCAGGAGGCTTCGGGCGCACCCTCCGGGAAAGGATCGTTCGCATTATGACTCGTTTCGGACTGCCCCCGAAACAGGGGCTTTATGACCCCTCTTTCGAACACGACGCGTGCGGCATCGGCTTCGTCGCCGATATCAAAGGCCGCCGATCGCACACCATCGTTCGCCAAGGCATCGAAGTCTTGGAAAACCTGGAGCACCGCGGAGCTTGCGGCTGCGACCCCGAAACCGGCGACGGCGCCGGGCTCCTGGTCCAAATCCCGCACGGATTCTTCCTCCAAGAAGCCGACAAGCTCGGATTCTCGCTCCCCGGCCGTGGGCAGTACGGCGTGGGGATGCTGTTTTTATCGAAAGATCATGACGACCGCCTGAAAGCGCGCACGATGGTCGAACAGATCGTTCGCGACGAAGGCCAAGTCGTTCTTGGCTGGCGGCCGGTCCCGGTCAAGAGCGCGGCGATCGGCTGGTTGGCCCGCGAAACCGAGCCCGCCATCGAGCAAGTCTTCATCGGCCGCGGCGAAGGTTCCGAAAACCTCGATCGCGCCGCCTGGGAACGCAAACTGTTCGTCATCCGCAAGCGCACGCGCAGCGAGGCGCCGAAAATCGAGCTGCAGCGCTACTACCCGGTGACGATGTCGGGCCAGACGATCTGCTACAAGGGCTTGCTGATCGCGCCGCAGATCCCGAACTACTACCTCGACCTATCGGACGAGGGCTTTGAGTCAGCGATCGCTCTGGTCCACCAACGCTTCTCGACGAACACCTTCCCAACCTGGGAGCGCGCTCAGCCCTTCCGCTATCTCGCCCACAACGGCGAGATCAACACCTTGCGCGGCAATACCAACTGGATGCGGTCGCGCGAGGCGACCTTGCAGTCGGACCTATACGGGTCGGACATCGAGAAAATCAAGCCGATCATCGACCTCGACGGATCTGACTCCACGATGATCGACAACGCCCTCGAGGTCGTCATCCAGGGCGGGCGCACCCCGGCGCATTCGTTCATGATGCTGATTCCAGAAGCATGGTCGTCGCACGAGCACATGCCCGACTGGAAGAAGGCGTTCTACGAATACCACGCCACCATGATGGAGCCCTGGGACGGCCCCGCCTCGATCGTCTTCACCGACGGCCGCTTTGTTGGGGGGAGCCTGGACCGCAACGGGCTGCGGCCTTCGCGCTACTGGATCACCCACGACGATCTTGTCGTGATGGGCTCGGAGACCGGCGTCGTCGCCGCGATCAAGCCTGAAGACGTTCGGGCCAAGGGCCGGCTGCAGCCGGGCCGCATGTTCCTCGTTGACACCGAGGAAGGCCGCATCATCGAAGACGAGGAGATCAAGGAAACCTATTCAAAGCGCAGGCCCTATCGCAAGTGGCTCGACGAACAACTGATCGACATCGAGCACCTGCCCAAGCCCAAGCTCGTTCAATCGACGGACTGGGATACGATCCTCCAGCGTCAACGCGCCTTCGGCTACACGCTGGAAGACCAGCGCTTCCTGCTCGCTCCGATGGCCGACAAGGGGCAAGAGCCGATCGGTTCGATGGGCGTCGACGTTCCGCTGGCCTGCCTTTCAGACGAGCCGCAGCTCCTGTTCAACTACTTCAAGCAACTGTTTGCTCAGGTTACAAATCCAGCGATCGACCCTATTCGGGAAGAGCTGGTGATGTCGACCTACACCTACATCGGCCCGCAAGGGAACCTCTTCGACGAGAAGCCCGAGCACGCGCACGTCGTCAAAGTGCGCATGCCGATCTTGCTCAACGAGAGCCTCGAGAAACTGCGCGAGATCGGCGAGCCGTCCTCAAGCAACGGCCACGGCCCGCAAGTTCGTTTCGGATCCAAAACTCTGAAACTTCTCTATCCGGCGGCCGAAGGCGAAGCCGGTCTCGAGAAAGCTGTCGATCGCCTGTGTGAAGAAGCCGAACAAGCCGCCAACTCCGGCTACAGCGTTCTGATCCTGTCCGACCGCGGGGTTGACCCGAAACACGTCGCGATCCCGAGCTTGCTGGCGACCGCGGCCGTGCACCATCACCTGATCCGCAAAGCTGCGCGCGGCAAAGTCGGCATCATCGTCGAGACTGGGGAAGCGCGTGAGGTGATGCACTTCTGCCTGCTCATTGGCTACGGCGCCAATGCGATCAACCCTTACTTGGCCTACGAATCGATCGAAGATATGCATCGCCGCGGCATGCTGCGAGCGGGCTTAAGCATCGCCGACGCCATCGAAAACTACCGCAAGGCGCTCAAGAAGGGAATACAAAAAGTGATGTCGAAGATGGGCATCTCGACGACACAGAGCTACCAAGGCGCACAGATCTTCGAAGCCGTCGGCTTGAACCACAACGTCATCGACAAGTACTTCACCGGGACAACTTCGCAGATCGAGGGCGTCGGCCTCGACATCATCGCGAGGGAGAGCCTGACGAAACACGGTTTCGCTTATACGCCTCTGCGTGATGAAGCGACCGAGCTGGCCGTCGGCGGCAAATATCAGTATCGCGTCCGCGGCGAGCAGCATTTACTCAATCCCGTGTCGGTTTCACAGCTTCAACACGCCGCCAATCGCAATAGCTACAAGACCTTCCAGGAGTTTTCCGACACGACCAACGACATGAACAAGACCCTCTGCACCTTGCGGGGCTTGTTCGAGTTCAAGTATGCCGATGAGCCGATTCCGCTCGACGAGGTCGAGTCCGCGAAGGAGATCGTCAAGCGTTTCTGCACGGGCGCGATGAGCTTTGGGTCGATTTCGAAGGAAGCGCACGAGACGCTTGCGATCGCGATGAATCGGATCGGCGGGCGTTCGAACACGGGCGAGGGCGGAGAGGACCCGGCTCGCTTTGCGCGGTTGCAGAACGGCGACTCCAAGCGCTCTTCGATCAAGCAGGTCGCCTCCGGCCGCTTCGGCGTAACGGCGAACTACCTGGTCAACTCCGACGAGACGCAGATCAAGATCTCGCAAGGCGCCAAGCCCGGCGAAGGCGGCCAACTTCCCGGCCACAAGGTCGACGAGTTCATCGGCTGGTTGCGAAAATCCACGCCCGGCGTGGGGCTGATCTCGCCGCCGCCGCACCACGACATCTACTCGATCGAGGATCTCGCGCAACTGATCTTTGATTTGAAGAACGCCAACGTCCACGGCAAGGTCTCGGTCAAGCTTGTCTCGGAAGTCGGCGTCGGCACGGTCGCTGCGGGGGTCTCGAAAGGACATTCGGATCTGGTTCTCATCTCCGGGCATGACGGCGGCACCGGCGCCAGCCCGGTCAGCTCGATTCAATACGCCGGCACCCCGTGGGAGCTAGGCCTGGCGGAAACTCAGCAGGTCCTGGTGATGAACGACCTGCGAGGCCGCATCCGGGTGCAGGTGGACGGCAAGCTGATGACCGGCAAAGACGTCGCCATTGGCGCTCTGCTTGGGGCCGACGAATTCGGCTTTTCGACGGCGCCGCTGATCTCGATGGGCTGCATCATGATGCGCAAGTGTCACTTGAACACCTGTCCGGTGGGCATCGCCACGCAAGACAAAGAGCTTAGAAAGAAATTCGCTGGGAGCCCCGAGCAAGCCATCAACTTCTTCTTCTTCGTCGCCGAAGAGCTGCGCGAAATCATGGCGAAGCTGGGCTTCCGGACGGTGAACGAGATGATCGGCCGCGTCGACAAGCTCGACACCAAGCCGGCTATCGACCACTGGAAGGCCAAGGGGCTCAACTTCTCGAAGATCTTCTTCGACCCGCCGGTCGACAAGGCGGTCTCGCGCCGCCACACCGGGACGCAAGACCACGGCATCGAAAAGCAGATCGACAACGAGCTGATAGCGCGCTGCAAGCCCGCCCTGGAAAAACAGGAAAAAGTCCGCTTCGCCTACCCGATCCGCAACATCAACCGCACCGCGGGCGCCATGCTTTCGGCCGAAATCGCCCGCAATTACGGCGAAGAAGGTTTGCCGGAAGACACCATCTGGATCGACTTCGACGGCGCCGCGGGCCAAAGCTTCGGCGCTTGGGCCTCGCCCGGCATGACGCTCGCAGTCCGCGGCGACGCCAACGACTACTTCGGCAAAGGCCTCTCAGGCGGCAAACTGATCATCGCCCCGCCCGAAGGCTCAACCTTCGTCTTCGAAGAAAACATCATCATCGGCAACGTGACCTTCTACGGCGCAACAGGCGGCGAAGCCTACGTCAACGGCATGGCCGGCGAACGCTTCTGCATCCGCAACTCCGGCGCGACGGTTGTGGTGGAAGGCGTCGGCGACCACGGCTGCGAATACATGACCAACGGCCGCGTCGTCATCCTCGGCTCAGCCGGCCGCAACTTCGGAGCAGGCATGTCCGGCGGAATCGCGTACGTGCTCGACGAACATTACGAGTTCCGCGAGAGGGCAGCGAATCACTCGATGATCGACTGCGACCCCTTCGACGACCCCGAAGACCACGATTACGTCCGCGGACTCATCGAACGCCACGTCCAATACACCAACAGCCCCAAAGGCCAATGGACGTTGGAGCATTGGGACGACATGATCCCGAAGTTCATCAAAGTCTTCCCGAAGGAGCTTAAGAAGGCGGTCGGTGATCGCTACGAGGCGGAGCGGGCGCTGGTGGGTTGAAGTCTCTTGCGAACGTTAGCGGAACGAGCCGTTCCTGATTGCCCGAGGTACTCGAAGCATGAGAGAAAGACCTTGCGGACACGCTGGGAAGGATCAAGAGCAAGCACGACCTTCTCGACGGAACCTTCATCACAACGCAAGCGCGATTCATCGAGCAGCTGCGGTCGATGCGCTGAGTCCATAACGTAGCCCCTGGAACTCCAGAACGGCGACGGCCGACCGTTATACTGACGACAGGATGCCGAACGAGACCATCAAGATCCCTCCCGGCCTCAGCGAGGACGAAGAGGACTATCTCGTAGCCTCCAGCCGCGAGAGCGAGGAGGATATCCCCCTCGAAGAGGCCCTCCGCAAGCATGGATTCGACCTACAACGTCTCCTTGAATCCCGCCGCCGATCGAGAGCTCGGGAAGGCGCCGAGGCGAATCGCGGCGGAGATCGCCGAGCTGCTGGCTGAGCTTATTCTGGATCCAAGACCGCCGGACGCCCTGGAGCTGCGGGGTCACGCCGGTTACTACCGGGTACGCATCAATGGCTATCGGGTGATCTATCGCCTCTCGGAAAGCCGCCGCCGTGTCCGGGTGCTGAGGATTCAACGCCGTGACCGAGCCTACATCGGTTTCGAGTCCCCGTAGGCCTCCGCAGTTGGGGCCAGGACGAAGCGTGAGCCCAGCTTGACCGAGCCGGTAGACTGAGGGAAGTGGCCGACCCGACTCCAGAAGAGCTTGCCGGGCTGAGCGAGGACGAGCAGGACTACCTCGTCGCCTCCAGCAGGGACCACGATCACGAAGAGTTCATCCCGCTCGAGGAGGTCTTCGCCAAGCGCGGAATCGACATCAACCGCCTCCATGAGGAGCGTCGTCACCGGCGGGCGGTTGGGGAAGCGCTTCTGGAACTCCAGAACGGCGACGGCCGACCGTTATACTGACGACAGGATGCCGAACGAGACCATCAAGATCCCTCCGGGGATCAGCGAGGACGAGGCGGACTACCTCCTGGCGAAAAGCAGCGAGGATCAGGTCGACATTCCGCTCGAACAAGTCCTAGCCGAGCATGGAATTGATCTACAACGTCTCCTTGACTCCCGACGCCGCTCGCGGGCTAAGGAAACTGCCGGCACGACTCGTGCCGGAGATCGCCGAGCTGCTGGGTGATCTAGCATTCGATCCGCTGCCGTCTGATGCGCTGGAGTTGAGGGGCCACGCGGGCTACTATCGCATCCGAATCAACGGTTACCGAGTGATCTATCGCGTCTCGGACAGTCGCCGCCGGGTCAGGGTACTGCGGATCGAAAGTCGTGATCGAGCCTATGTCGGATTCGAGTCGCCCTGACAAGGTCCGAGTTGACCGAACCGGTAGACTGGGAAAGGTGCCCGACCCGACTCCAGAAGAGCTTGCCGGGCTGAGCGAGGACGAGCAGGACTACCTGGTCGCCTCCAACAGGGATCACGATCACGAAGAGTTCATCCCACTCGAGGAATTCTTCGCCAAGCGCGGAATCGACATCAACCGCCTCCGCGAAGAGCGTCGCCGACGACGGGCGGCCGCAACGCCCCCTTGAGGCGCCGAAACCCGCCGACCGACCGCTATACTGACCACAGATGCCTGATGATTTCGTCACAATTCCCCAAGGCCTCACGGAGGACGAATGGGACTACCAGGTAGCTTCTAGCCGAGAGGGCCAAGAGGAGATCCCGCTTGAGGAAGTAGCGGCCGAGCATGGAATTGACCTACAGCGTCTCCTTGAGGCCCGACGCCAGGCGCGAGCTCAGAGAGGCGCCCAATCGAATCGCGCTGGAGATCATCGAGCTGTTGGCTGATTTAGCGCTCGATCCGTTTCCACCAGATGCTCTAGAACTGCGAGGACACGCCGGGCACTACCGGATCCGTCTTAATGGCTACCGAGTAATCTATCGCATCTCGGAAAGCCGCCGGCGTATTTCGGTTCTTCGCATCCGACCCCGACCCCGGGCCCGAGCCTATATCGGTTTTGAGTCGCCGTAGCCAGACAGCAGCAGACCGTTTGCGGCACAGGGCGGGATGGGCATCAGCCTTGACCGAGCCGGTAGACTGAGAAAGGTGAGCGATCCAAATCCAACGCCAAAAGATCTGGCCAACCTGACCGAGGCCGACTACCTGGTCGCATCCAGCCGCGAGCACCAGCCGGACATCCCCGCGGAGGTCGTGTTCGCAGAGTTCGGTATCGACTTCAACCTCCTGGTTGAAGAGCGCCGGCGCAAGCGGTCCGCTGCGAAGCGCCCCTGAAACTCCGAACCGCGACAACTGACCACTATACTGACCACAGGATGCCGAACGAGACCATCAAGATCCCTCCCGGCCTCACCGAGGATGAAGAGGACTATCTAGCAGCTAAGGCCGCGGAGGGTCAGCAGGAGATCCCCCTGGAAGAGTTTCTTGCCAAACATGGATTCGAAATACACCGTCTCCGTGACTCTCGACGCCGATCGCGATCTCGGGAGAGCGCCGAGGCGGATCGGGGCGGAGATCGCCGCCCTGCTCGATGAGTTAGCCGAAGATCCATACCCACTCGACGCGCTGGAACTACGAGGCCATGCGGGCTACTAGGGGATGATCCGTATCAATGGCTACCGAGTCGTTTATCGCGTTTCAGAAAGGCGTCGGCGCGCCCTGGTCCTTCGCATCCGACCTCGTACACGAGCCTATGTCGGATTCGAATCGCCCCAACCGGAGAATCCAATTGGCACAAGTGAATTTGCTTGCAACTGTCGCACTCCTCGAAGACATTCCGGAGGAAAACGTGTTGCGTGGCAGTGTTGGAGCAGTCGTCGAGCGCCTAGCGGAAGACGTCGTGCTAGTCGAGTTTTGCGGTAGCAACGGCCGCACCGTCGCCATGCCGGCTATCCGTGAAGACAAGCTTCTCGAGCTTCGCAAAACGCCGAAACCGGTCGCGGCCTAGAGGCGGAAAGGCACGTCTTACAATGAAGGCATGCCCACTCGGGAACGCCTGACTGAACTCGTTGATCGCCTCCCCGACGGCGAGCTCGCGGCAGCCGAGCGCTATCTCGAATTTCTATGCGCCGATCCGGTCACGCGCGCCCTGGCGGCAGCGCCCGAAGACGACGAGCCTGAGACCGAGTTCGAGCGTGCAGCAGTCCAAGAGGCTCGAGACTCGTTCGCAAACGGCGAGTCGGGCGCTTCTGTGGCTAGCCTTCGCTCTGACCTTGGCCTGTGACGCTGGCCATCGTCGTCTCGACTAAAGCCGAAGGAGACATCCGCGCGCTGGACCGAACGACCGCCAAGCGTGTCTTGGACACGTTGGATCGATTCGTGGAAAGCGGTGCGGGCGACGTCAAGAAGCTCAAGGGCCTGGACGAATATCGCCTCTAACTAAGGGTCGGCGACTATCGGATCCGTTTCGACTGGCCCGACCAACGGTCGATTCGAGTTCTGCGTATTCTTCATCGCCGAGAGGCGTATCGTCACTGAATCGCACTGGGCGCCAGCGCTACCAGCACGATCCACGAGACGGCGGGGATTGCGACCAGGCCGGCAATGTTCAACAGCAGCCCCGCACGCGACATCTCCGCGGTCGTCACCATGCCCGTTCCGTAGACGATGGTGTTGGGCGGCGTGCTGACGGGCAGCATGAAGGCATAGCTGGCGGCCATCGTTCCGGGGATCGCCAAGAGCCGCGGGTCGACGCCGGCTTGTCCGGCAAGGGCCGCGATGATGGGCAGGCTGATCGCGACGGCTGCAGAGTTTTGGGCGAGCTCGGTCAGGGCGAGGACTAAGCCCACCACGAGCACGATCAGCGCGAACGAGGGCCACCCCGCGGCGAATGAGAGACGGGCGCCGAGTGGCTCGGCCAGGCCGACACGCGCCACGGCTGCAGCCAGAGCAAGAGCTCCGCCGTACATGATCATCACGTCCCAGGGGGCCTTCTTGGCCCACTTGGCGTTGAGGAGTCGTGAGCCGTCGCCGGAGGGGATCGAGAACAGGACGATCGCTCCGATGACCGCGACGCCGGTGTCTGACAACGCCTCGAGGCCTGGCAGACGGTTGACCAAGGGCCGGCACATCCAGGTGCATGCGACGGTTGCCAGTACCGCCATGGTCCGCTTCTCGGGTACGGTGAACCGGCCGAGCTTGGCCAACTCGTCGCGAATGTGCTCCATCGCCTCAGGTAGACTTTCGAGGTTGAAGGGCAGGGCGATCTTCGTTAGCGCCCACCAAGCTAGCGGCAGCATAAACAGCGACAAGGGCAGGCCGAAGGTCAGCCAGGTTGCGAAGGTCAACTGGATGCCCTGGGTCTGCTCGAGGTATCCGGCAAGCAGCAGGTTCGGCGGAGTGCCGACCAGGGTGGCGACGCCGCCGATGGTGGTGGCGTAGGCGACTCCGAGCACCAAGGCCACCGAGAAGCGGCGCTGGTCGGGGTCTTTGCGGTCGGGCGCTACAACGGCGGCGACCGACATCGCGCTGGGGAGCATCATCAACGTGATCGCCGTGTTGCTGATCCACATGCTGAGCAGGAAGCTCGCCAGCATGAAGCCACCGATGATTCCGGCTGGGCGCTGGCCCGCCCGTGTCAGGATCGACAAAGCCAGGCGGTAGTGCAGGTTCCAGCGCTCCATCCCTAGCGCCAGCAGCATTCCGGCGAAAAGCAGGAAGAACGACGGGCTGACGTAGCTTGGGGCGACCTCGCCGATTGGAGCAATGCCGAGCAGGGGAAAGACGGCTAACGGGATCAAAGAGGTGATAGCCAGCGGGACGGCTTCGGTGCACCACCACACACCCATGAGTGCGGTCACGGCAACCGCGTTCCAGGCTTGGACGGTGAAGTCCGGCGGGGGGCCGACCCCAGCGACAAGGACGGCGAGAACCGGACCGAGGATCAGGCCGATCCGCTGGAAGGTTGTGGTCAATCGTAGACG
Organism: Bryobacterales bacterium; assembly: GCA_965247515.1. Lineage (GTDB taxonomy): Bacteria > Acidobacteriota > Terriglobia > Bryobacterales > UBA6623. The sequence continues at coordinate 8,116,442 of OZ252029.1, forward strand.
CAAGGCCGCGAGCTCTAACTCGCGGAACCCGCTCCCTTGCGGTCGCGGCTCTGAAGTCGCGATTCGATGCTTGAGCCCTGGCGTCAGAGCCGCGACCGCAAGGGAGCGGGTTCTTGAACTTTTGGTGTTAGGCCGGAGCGTAGGGCGAGGGGACACGCGTGGTCCGGGGGACTTCCACGCGGTGGTGCATCTGCTCGTACGTCGCTCCACCGCGGACCATGTCGACCAAAGCGTCGGGATTCACATCGACGCCGATGAAGTTCGCCTTGAAGGCCGGCCCGGTGATGTAGTCCCAGCACTCCGCCTTGGTGCGGAAATTGTCCACCTGTAGCTCGACGCGGTTGAGATCGGGGTCCACGTAGTAGAACGATGTCGTCATGCCGTGGTTGGTCGGCCAATACGGGGTGATCCCGTGCTCCTTGAGCCGCGCGTAGGTCTTGACCGCCAAATCCTCCATCGTCTTGAACTCGAAGGCGTAGTGGTCGAAACCGTGCGTCGGGCCGGGGGCGACGAGGTTCTTCTCGTTGACGATCGCGATGCGGTGTTGCGTCCCGTCATAGGAAAGGAACGTTACGCGGTCGTTCTGGTATTTGACCTGGCAGTTGAGCGCCAGCTTATACCAGTCGATCATGCGCTCGTACTGCTGCGTCTTGATCACCGTATGCGCAAGCGACGATGGCGCGATTATTTTGTCGGCCGGCCCAACAGACTTTCCGCTTAGCTTGTCGGGGTCGAGTCCGCCTTGACTTTCCGCCAGGCAGCCGTCGGCGCAATACTTCTCGAGGTCGCCCGCGGAGTCGAAGCGCTCGACGAACAGCTCATTCACCAGCCCCGTCGGATCCTTGTAGTAAAGCGAGATGACCGGGCCCAGTTCGGCGGCTTTGGCCGGAGTGATTCCGACCGCTTTCAGACGCCGGTAGTTGTGGACCAGCTCATCGAGCGAGCGGTATCCGAACGCCATCCGGTCGAAGCCTTGTAGGCGCTCGGGAAGGGGGCCGTTGTTCGGCCGCGAGAAGAAGGAGATGCGGTGGTGTTCGTGGTCGTAGGTCGCGAAGGCTCCGCGCCCGGTGTGCAGCGCCACTCGAGTACCGAGGACATTTGAGTACCAATCCAGCGACTTGTCGAGGTCCTTGGCTCGAATCGCAATGTGGGCGAACTCCTTCGGGGAGGCGGCGGTTTCGGCGCCTTGGGCAGTTGCGGCGGCGGCCGTTGCGAGTGCGCCCTGGCGGATGAAGGATCTACGGGTCATGGCGCCTAAGACAGTAGCACAGCGAGCCGCCTGGAGGACGGCTAATTGCTGTTCGGCGGCGGATAGTAGCCCGCGCGCGCGTGGGTTATTATTGGCGCGTCGATGTCGACCTTTACCTCAATCTTGCGATATCCCGGATCGCTAAACGGACGGCGAGGCGTGAAGCCAACGATGTATTGACCCTGAACGTTTCCCGATACTCCCAAGATCGCCTTGTACAGCGCCGCGAGCTGGGCTCGAGCGTACAGGCCTGTGCCAACCTCGTACTGATAGTTACCTGCGTCCTGGGGCTTGGAAAGATATCCGGCCACGTCGGTGTGAACATCCTGCATGGGAGTGCCGACCATTCCGCCCGTCTCGGTTGCAAGACGGTAAAGCGCCTTCTCTTCCTTCTCGTGGAAACCCCAGGCGACGGTGCTAATCGAGTAGATCGTGACCTGCTGGCGCTGGGCCTCGAAGATGACCTCTTCGATCGAATGTTTACTAGCGTTGTCGTGCCCGTCGCCCACGACGACCAGGATCTTGCGAGGCTCATCAATGCCCCTGTAGGGCGAGGAAAGCAGCTTGTCATGGCAGGCCATGTAGACGGCGTCGAGCAGCGAGCTGCCGCCGCCGTGCTTGAGCTTTTCCATCTTCTGAGCAATGTCGTAGGGGTCGCGAGTGTAGTCGACGAGCATGTCGACTTCAGTGTGATACCCAATCAGGAAACCCTCGTTGTCGCCGCCTTCAGGCACCAGTAGGTAGGCCAAGTCGCCGATCGAGTCGCGGTAATTCTTGTAATACAGCCGAGCGGTGTTCGACAGGTCGATCAAGAAGCCAATTCGGATTCGGGGCTTCTTCGCTTGGTCGGTGCTGCGGGTGAAGTACCGCAGATCCACCAGCTCCCCGTCTTCGTATACCGAGAAATGTTCGGGCTCTAAATCGACGATGAATCGGCCCTCTTTGTCGGTGACCGTGATCGGAATGTTCACGATCTCGATGTCGACCTGAATCGGCGAGGATTCGGTAACGGATTCCTGCGCCACGAGTGGCAGGATGCAGAAACAGAGGAAGCAGGACAGTAGGGCGCGCATAGCCAGGATCTCCCGGGTATTCTACACCCTGTGCCGCCGGCTGCGGGCGGCGGCGAGTGAGAACCCGCACCGGTTGACGGAGTTGGAAAGACGGGCTTGGCATGCCAAGCCCCTAGCCGTGCCATAATGTCCGCCGACATGGCAACCGCTACACGACCGACTGGCGTCCGCTGGCAAGTGCTGGGGATGCTGGTCTTGCTCTCGATGATTACCTACCTCGATCGAGTGTGCATCAACTCGGCCGGCCCGGCGATCCGCGAGGAGCTGGGGCTCACCACAGGCCAGATGGGGTGGGTTCTCGGGGTCTTTGCGATCGCCTATGGCGTGTTCGAGATCCCTGGCGGATGGATGGGCGATCGGTTTGGCCCCAGGGTGGTGCTGACTCGGATCGTGGTCTGGTGGTCCGCCTTCACTGCGTTCACGGGGCTGGTCACTGGCTACGGGCAGATTCTGGTCGTGCGGTTTCTGTTTGGGGCGGGCGAAGCCGGAGCGTATCCCAACAGCTCCGCAGCAATATCGCGCTGGCTGCCGGTGGAGGCGAGGGCTTCGGCTCACGGCGTGGTTTGGTTGGCGAGCCGCATCGGCGGTGCGCTCACGCCATTTATCGTTGCTCCCTTGATTGTGTCGTTGGGATGGCGATCGGTCTTTTTCGTGTTTAGCGTTTTGGGTGTGGTTTGGTCGGTGGCTTGGTATGCCTGGTTCCGCAACTCGCCGCGCGAGAAGGCAGGGGTGAACGAGGCCGAGATCGAGCTGATTGGAGCGCCGAATACCGAAGGACACGGCATCTCGGTCTGGAAGATTCTCACTACTCCGAATCTTTGGGCCATCATGCTGGCGTATCACCTGTTCTGCTACGGGTCGTTCTGGTACTTGAGCTGGTCGGCAAGCTATCTCGAGGCCGAAAAGGGCATGGCTGCGGGGACCCTAGCGGCGTTCACGGCGCTTCCGTTCGTCCTCGGCGCAATCTCCAATGGGGTAGGCGGTGTGTTTAGCGACTGGTTGATTGTGAAGATTGGATTGAAGTGGGGGCGGCGGTTGGTCGGAGCAGGCGGCGTTGGGCTGGCGGGCGTCTTGATGCTGGTTTCTCTTGGGATCGACGACCCCTATTGGGCTGCCGGCGTGCTGGCCTTGAGTTTCGCCGCGTCGGACTTCATGCTGCCGAATTCGTGGGCAATTTGCCTTGATGTCGGCAGAGAGAACGCCGGCGCCGTGACCGGGGCGATGAACACGGCCGGTCAGGCCGGATCGGCGATCATGGCCATTGCGTACGGCGGGCTAGTCGAGACATACGGTTGGAACTTGCCGCTGGCCGGGATTGGGGTGTTATCGATTCTTTCAGCCTTGATGTGGCTGGTCGCCGATCCGACCAAGCGGCTGGTTGATTCTTAGGCGTCTGCTTCCTTGAGCCCCGACCTTTAGGTCGGCGGTCCAATCCCGATGTGAACATCGGGGCTCAGTCGTCGGGCCGCGCTGGTCGGTTTGACGTCGCGGACTCGCTAGCGCCTCTCGCGGGTATTACGCATTTAACCCGATGCGCGCTCTAGTGGAAATCGCTGATTGTCGACTTCAACGCGTGACCATTAAGATTGATCCGACCGATGGCGTATCTCAATCATCGCCGCGAGCTCGTCAATTGAGCAATCAAGATCAATCCGCGGCCGGGAGGCCGGCGCTCGACCTGCGAGCCACGCAAGAGCTGCTTGGAGTGGAGCCGACGATCGAAGGCGAGCCCCTGCTGACGAGACCGACCGCACCGCTGTCAAGAATCACGCCGACGTCTGCCGTCAACTTGCCGTCGATGGAGCGCGAGCCGTTGAATCTCCTCCGCGAGGGGGCGGGCTCGCTGGCGTCCGTGGCGACGGAGACGCCTCCCGCCGAACCTCAGGAATCGGTACGGCAGCCTCGGGGGATTGAGTTTCCTGATCCGGTCGACCTTGGTGATCCGGACGCGATTTCTAACGACGACCGCACGTGGTACTCGATGTTCACGCCCAGCGGGGGAACCGACAGCGAGCCGGCAACCGACCCGTTCAGCCCGGAGCCCACGTTCGCCCAGCCGCCGCCAGAGGAAGAAAGCGGAGACCAGGCTAGCGGCAAGCACAGCCGGGACGAGTTCTGGCGGGCGGTGCAATCGCTGATGGTGAATCCGCGCACCGCTGCCGGCGCCGCGGGCGTCTTAACGGTCATTGTCGTGATCACCTCGATCGGCTCGTTTCGCCGACCCGACGCGGGACGCGCGGCGGCGCAATCGGCAGCCGCGGCGTCGTTGCCTGGTTCGGCTGGGGCTGCCGGCGCAAGTTCCGAAGCGCCGGGAGGACTCGAGAGCCGGGCCGCGCTGTTCATCGTCGACGAGTTCACCGAAGGAGTTTCCGACTGGACGCACCCGGAGGCGTTCGAGCTTACCGAGGGAGGCCCGGTGCGGATCAAGTCCGGCGTCGCCCTGCGCCGTTCAACCCCGGGCTTGAGAGATGCGCGGTTTGAGTTCGAGGCGCATATCGAGCACGGAGGCTTGGGCTGGCGCGTCCGCGCATCTGAAACCGGCGGGTACTACGAATTCAAGCTCGACCGAGACCAGGGCACACTCACGCGTTTTGCGATGGTCTTGGGCGAGGCCGATGAAGCGTCGGTGATTGAGCTTCCCGACGGCGTGCTTCAACCTGAGGGATTCAACCGGATCGCGATTCAAGTTGAAGGCGACCGGATTTCGACTCTCATCAATGGACGAGGGGTCGATTTTTGGACCGATCCTCGCCTGACGGCGGGCGGCATCGGCCTGGTAGCCGGGACGGGGGATAGCGCTCTGATCCGCAAGATGAAGGTCGTGGCCAACGACGACTTCTGGGGAATGGTTCTGCGGGGAGCCTTCGATACGTTCGGCTCGGGCTAGTAATTCGAACGCGGGCTACGGACATGACTCGTTCGTACAGCGCCGTAGGGGTCAGGCATGCCTGACCCTTCTTGTAGGCGTCGGCGCCGGCAGAGGCTAAACCATAATCTGCGTCCGCTTCACCCTCATGTTGTTGAACGGGTAGGGGTCCTTCGCTTCCTTGAGATAGCGCAAAATCTCGCCGTCGAGATCGCTCATCAGCCCTTGCCATCGAGGCTCCTCGGTGAGGTTCTCTTGTTGGTAAGGGTCGTTTCGGTTGTCGTAAAGACACCAGCGGCCGATTTCACCCACCGCGTACGTGAAGCGACCTGAGCGGACTCCGCGGAAGATCGGCGCCGGGTGATTGCGACCGCCCGAGGCGTGAGCCTTGTCGACGTGCATGATGAACGTGTTTTCCGGGCCGATGACGCGTTCGCCGCGAAGGGCCGCCGAGAGGTCTCGTCCCCGGCAGTGGCGGGGGACTTCGATGCCGGCGAGACCGCACAGGGTCGGGTAGATGTCGATCGTCGAGAGTTGAACGTCTGAAGTCTTGCCGGCCGGGGCAATCCCGGGGGCGCGGACGATGAACGGGACGCGGCACGACTCGTCGTGCGGCAGGCGCTTGCCCATGCGGCCGTGCGCGCCGAGCATCTCGCCGTGGTCGGAGGTGTAGACCAGGATCGTGTTGTCGGCTTGCCCGGTCTCTTCGAGCGTCCTGAGAACGCGGGCCATTTCGATGTCGACGCCTTCGATGTGGGAGTTGTAGCCGGCAAGGTTCGGGCGCACCGGTGCGCTACGCTCGGCAACGCTGAGGCGCTCGACCGCCTCGCCTGTGTTAGGCCGCAGCTTCATCGCGCCGGGCTCGTACTTCTTCATCAAGTCAGGCGGGGCGTCGAGGAAGGGCGGATGGGGCGGGTTCCACGAGACCGTCAGCATCCAAGGGTTGGACTGGTTGCGCTTGATGAAACCGACGGCGTCGTCGGTCATGCGGGTGGCGTTGTACCCCTTGGGCGTTTTGCGTTCGCCGGACTCGCGGTCGAAGGTGTAGGAGCGGTCGAAATGCCGGTTGGTGTTGTACCAAGCCATCCAGTCGTCGAATCCGTGTCGGGCTTCGCCGGCGGGTTTGAGCGCCTTGCCTTCCGTGCCGCGGGCGTCCAGGCGCCACTTGCCAACGTAGCCGGTGCGGTAGCCGCCGCGTTGGAAGGCTTCGCCGAGCGAGAGGTCTTCGAGCTTGAGAGGGAAGGCGTTGTCGATGACGCCGGACTCGTAGGGCCACTTGCCCGTCATCAGGATGCCGCGGTAGGGCGAGCAGACAGGGTAGTTCGAGACGCACTGCGTGAGCGAAACGCCCTCGGCGGCTAGGCGGGCCAGGGTGGGCGCTTCGGCGTCGTTGTAGTCCTGGCCGGGCAGTGAACAGTAGCGGTGCTGGTCGCTAAAGATGAATAGGACGTTTGGACGCGACTGGGCCGGGGCCTGCGATGCGAGCGCGGCGGCGGATGCCGTCCTGATGAACTGGCGGCGGGTGGGCATGTCGGTCGAATTCTACCGCACGCGCATCGACAGGCGTGAGACTTGCGACTCCAGCCGCTCCAGCCGCATCTCCAAGCGCGAGAGACGGTTGTCGAGGGCCATCGCGGCGGGACTACGCACTTTTGCACTGCGTTTGATGAGGGCGCTTTCCAGGTCGGACAGGCGCCGATCGAGATCCGACGGGCTGGGCTCAACCGACTGGGAGCGGAGCTGAGTCGCCCCCAACAAGCCTGTGAACAGGGCGAACAAGCCGGTGCGGGTCATGTTATGCCTCCTTGGGGAATAAGGGTTGTTCAGGGTTGATGCCGAGCCATACAGCGGCGGCGAAGGCGTAGTATCCGGCGGACACGAGCAAGGGAAGCTCCCACGAACCAGTGGTCTGGACCAGCCATCCCATCACGGTCGGGGCCAGCACGGCCCCAATTTGACCGAGCGAGTTCATCGTGCCGGAAACAACCCCCGCCTGCGAACCGCCGATGTCGAGGCAGGCCGCCCAGCAGACGGCCAGGATGAGGTCGGCGAACCCGAAGCTGATCGCAAGCGCGGCGATGCCGAGGTCATTGTCTTCAATCGTTGCGGCGATGGCGATGAAGACCGCGGCGCAGAGCAGTCCTCCCATTGCGGGAATTCGTCGCGCCCAACGCAGGCTGATGCGATGCGCAAGTCGGTCGGTCAGCCAACCGCCGAGGAAGTTCGAACAAGCTCCCACGAGCATCGGTAGCGAGGCGTAGAACCCTACGCGCTCCCACTCGACGCCGCGGGCTTCGCGTAGATAGGTGGGCAGCCAGGTCAGGTAGAAGTAGAGGCCCCAGGTGTAGCCGGAATACATCAGGCACAGCATCCAGACATTGCGGCTGCGTAGGAGCGCTCCCCATGGGGGGCCTTGGTGTTGTTCCGCGACTCGACCAGCCTGGATGTACTCGAGCTCTTGCTTGGTCGTCGATGGGTGCTCTTCGGGTGAGTTGCGGTACCACCAGACCCATGCCGCCGCCCAGACCAGGCCCACGAGGGCGAAGATCCAGTAGACGGAGCGCCAGCCCACGGCCGCCATCAAGGCGATGACGACGGCCGGGGCGAAGGCGCCGCCGAGTCGGCTGCCGACCATGATGACGGCCTGAGCGCGCCCTCGTTCCGGTGGCGGGAACCATCGGGAGATGGCCGAGGCGCAACCGGGGAAGGCCCCGGCCTCGCCGCAGCCGAACAAGAACCGCACCGCGACGAGGCTGATATAGCTCCAGGCGATTCCGGTTAACGCTGTGAAGGCGGACCACCAAACGACGATGCGGGTGAGGAGCGATCGGGCCCCGAGGCGGTCAGCCCAGCGTCCGCCGGGAATTTCGAACAGGACGTAGCCGAGGATGAAGGCGCTGAAGACGTGGCCCATTTGGACCTTGTCGAGTCCCAGCTCGTCTTGCATGACCTCGGCGGTGGCGGAGATGCAGACGCGGTCGAGGTAGGTGACCAGCGTCAGCAGGAACATCAACGCCAGCGCGCGGTAGCGGACGGGCATCGTTCAAGTGTCGCAGAGCGCTCGCGCGCCGGCGCCTAGCGGTAAACTCTATATCCAAAGTACAGGTTTTCTGTCCGACCTGAAAACCTATCCCATCGCGGTAATGTCCAGCGGCATGGGACGCGCCTGCGATGAAGCGCTCGAGCTCGCTCGGAACCACGGGCTCACGGTGTACGACGCGGTGTACCTACAGCTCTCGATTTCCGCAGCGCTGCCGCTCGCCACTCTTGACGATGAACTGCTAGCCGCGGCGACGGTCATTGGCGTCCCGATCTACACGCCGTTGAGCGGGTGAGAGCGGTCCTTTAAAGGGAACCCGAGCGGCTTGCCCGCAACTTGCGACTGGTAGATCCCAACCATCATCTCCGTCGTCCATAGGCCGTCGACTTCGCTGCAGGCCGGTTTGCGGTCACGCTCGACCGCCTCGATCAAGTCCGCGACCATCAGAGCGTTCGCGAGCATGGAATCAGGCGCTTGTAAAGCAGGCCGGTCGACCGCGACAGGCTCCCATCGGCGCTCAGTGTCAGGAACCCAGCGCGGCGACCGCAGAATCGCCGGCTGGCCACTGGGGTAGCCCGCGTTCGGCAAAAAAATCAGGCCCTTTTCGCCATAGATGTGCGTGCCAAAGCGGTCGGGATCGGTGAGCTCGTTCGCTTTCGTGGCGAAGTAGCCGTGGACGCCGCCGTCGAAGGCGTACATCGCGGCCATCTCGTTTCCGGCGACCGGGCCGACCGGCTCGCGGGCCTTGCCGAGCCGCTTGGGGTCCATCTCTTTGCCGTCGTCGGTAACGTGGGAGAAGACCCAGCTCGGGTCCCCCAGGATCATTCGCATCACGTCGAGAACGTGGGAGCCCAGCACCATTAAGTCCTCGCCGCCGGCGCGCGAGTCTTCCTTGCCGCGCACGCGAACTTCCTGGATCTGGCCGATTTCGCCCGCACCGATCATCTCGAGGACCTTGAGAATGTGCGGCGAGCGGCGCATTTGGTGCGCGAGCTGGACCTTCACCCCGGCCTTGCGGATAGCGGCGACCATGCGGTCGGCGTCGCCCAGGTCATAGGCGAAGGCCTTCTCAAGGTACATGTGGGCCCCGGCCTCGGCGACAGCGGTGACGAGCTCAACATTTTGGTCCATATGCCGCGGGCAGACGCTGACGAAATCGAGTTCTTCTTTTGCGAGCATCTCGCGGTAGTCGGCGTAGGTGCGCTTGGCCCCGGTTCGTTGTTGCGCTTCGGCGAGTCCCTCGGGGACGGGGTCGGCGACCGCGATGATTTCGGCGGAGTCGAAGGCCTTCCAGACGATGTCGAGGCCGTGGCCGTAGTTGCCGCGGCCGGTGTGGCCGATGACGCCGACCCGCTGACGTTTCGTGGCGGCGCCGGCGGCGCCCGCGGTTGCCATGAAAAGAAGTTGGCGGCGGGTCATGATTGTTCAAACGTTAGCAAACATGCGATACGATGCGGGCGATGCGAGCCTTGCTACTTCTCGTCATTTTGGCTTCGAGCTTGGCGGCCGAATCGAAGAACTTCGTTTTCGTGGCCGGAGAGCCCAGCCACGGATACGCGGCCCATGAGCATCGCGCGGGGGTAATGCTGCTCGAGCGGCTGCTCAAGCAGGCGGTTCCAGGCGTTGGCACGCAGGTTTTCGACCAACGATGGCCCAGCCAAGAGTCGCTTGCGGCCGCCGACGCGCTCGTGATCATCACCGACGGCCACAATCACATCGCCCTCCCTTATCTCGATCAAGTCACCAAGCGCGCTGCGGAGGGGATGGGAGTGATGTTGGTCCACTATGCGGTGGATCGGCCATCCGGCGCCGGCGGCGGCGAGATTCGGGATTGGATAGGAGGCAACTACGAACGAGGCTTTACGGTCAATCCGCACTGGAGAGCTGACTTCGTGAAGATTCCCGTTCACCCGACGACACGCGGCGTTGAGCCCTTTGCGATGTATGACGAATGGTATTTCAACATGAAGTTCCAACCCCGGATGAAGGGGGTGACGCCGATCCTTTCCGCGAAGCCGTCGCTGGGCGTGCTGATTCGCAAAGACGGGCCTCACGGCGGCAACCCGACCGTGCGCGCGAGCGTGAAACGGGGCGACCAGCAGCACGTGGCGTGGGCGTACGAGCGTCCCGGCGGGGGCCGCGGATTCGGGTTCACCGGCGGACACTATGACCACAGCTTCGCGGACAAGAACTTTCGGCGGGTGCTGTTGAACGCTGTTGCTTGGGTCGGCGGTGTCGAGATTCCCGCGGGCGGCTTGCCGGTGGGACGGCTGACCGAGGCGGATCTCGAGGCGAACCAGGACTACCCCAGGGAGCCGGGTTGGGAGGCCGAACATGGGCGCATCCTTATCGGTGAGGCGGATCCGGTGTTCTTGGGTGTCGCGGGCAAAGGCGGTTTGGACATCAAGGTGGCCCTAAAGCCGAGGGACAATCCAAGCGTCTTTCTGGTGACGAGCAAGAAGTCGGGGTGGTCGGACGCTTGGTTCGGCGGGCCTTCCGGTCAGGAGGCGCCGCTTGATGACGAGGCGGTTTTCAAGGCGATCCCAGGAAAGAACCTGCTGCTATACCGGACCCCCAAGGGGGCGACCTCGTTCCGGGCGCGCGAGCTGGAGCCGGGCGCGAAGTATATGGTGTTTCTGGCGCCACCTGCCCGTCGGTATCTCGGGCGGTAGGCTGCAGAGCCGCGCCCGTGAGCGCCTCTGTAAACGATTCCCGCACAAATCCGGCAGAAATTCCGAGCACCCTGCGTGAGCGGGGTGTCTTCCAACAACCCTGGCGACGGACACAACTGCAAGCGGAAGACACCCCGCTCACGCAGGGTGCTCGGAAAAAGCGCCGAACCTTTGACCTTTTGGTTCCGGCTCGGCCGGGTTAGGGTGCGGTCAACGCACGAAGCCCCGGCCTTGACCGCACCCTCAGGGGCCGTGAAAAAATGTCGGCAGTCCAATTCCGGCAAGACGGGCTTGGCATGCCAAGCCCCTACGTCGTTGAAAACAAACGATCGTCCGTAGGGGCGAGGCATGCCTCGACCGTCTTTCGCGCTCAACGGGCGATTTTTTCACAGCCCCTCACGGGTGCGGCTCTGAAACGGTTCTCTCGCAACTAGGGGCGGACCGGCGGAAGCCGCATCATCCCGCGCCGGACTCCACATCACGGCTGTTTTCTAAGTCGTCAAGCGTCCAAACCTTGCCTGGGGCCGCCAGCCGACCGAGCGCAGTTTCGATGTTCTCTTGGTCCTCTAGCCGCTGCAAGATTGCTTCACGCGCCCAATCGACAGCCGACAGGCCGCGCTTTGCCGCGCGCTCGACCAACTGATCTTCGACGGTTTTCGGTAGATCGATCGCCAGCATGCTGCCTGTGAATATAGCAGTGTCCGGTAAACTAGAAAGTTCACCGTGAGCAAAACCTTATTCGAAAGAATCTGGACCGACCACGTCGTCCTCCAAGAGCCGGAATCGCCGGCCGTCCTCTATATCGACTTGCATCTGGTCCACGAAGTCACTTCGCCGCAGGCCTTCCAAGGACTGCGCGATCGCGGGATCAAGGTTCGTCGTCCCGACCACACACAAGCGACGATGGATCACAGCATTCCCACCACCGACCGGACCCTGCCGATCGTCGATCCGATCGCGCGCAAGCAGGTCGAGCAGCTACGAATCAACTGCAAGGAATTCGGCGTCCCGTTGGCCGATATTGGCGATCTGGATCAGGGCATCGTCCACGTGATCGGCCCGGAGTTGGGCCTGACGCAGCCGGGGATGACCGTTGTCTGCGGCGACAGCCATACCTCGACGCACGGCGCCTTCGGGGCGTTGGCATTCGGCATTGGCACGACTGAGGTCGAACACGTCCTGGCAACGCAGACGCTGTTGCAGAACCGCCCCAATACCTACGAAGTGCGGTTTGAAGGCGCTGCTCCGCTTGGCGTCACAGCCAAGGACTTGACTTTGGCCGTGATCGCCAAGATCGGCATTGGCGGCGGCACCGGACACGTGCTCGAGTACACCGGCGAGGCGATCCGTGCGCTGTCGATGGAAGGGCGCATGACACTGTGCAACATGTCCATCGAAGCCGGCGCACGCGCGGGCATGGTCGCTCCCGACGATACGACCTTCGAGTATTTGGCCGGCCGTCCTCGGGTCCCTCAAGGCGCTGACTGGGACGCCGCGGTTGCGCACTGGCGGACGCTCCCGACCGACCAGGGGGCCGCTTACGACAAAACGGTCACCATCGACGCCGCGGCGCTCGAGCCGATGATCACCTACGGGACCAACCCCGGCCAGGGCGTTCGCGTAACGCAGCCCGTTCCCGACCCGGCGTCGATCAACGACGCCAACCAGAGCGCGGCGATCCGCAAAGCGCTCGACTACATGCAAATCGAGGCCGGCAAACCCTTGCTCGGGCAGCCGATCGACGTTGTGTTCGTGGGCAGCTGCACGAATTCGCGGATCTCGGATTTGCGCGAGGCCGCCGGGGTGCTGAAGGGGCGTAAGGTCGACCCGCGCGTCCGCATGATGGTCGTGCCGGGGTCGGAAAAGATCAAGGCGCAGGCCGAGGCCGAGGGGCTTCCGGAGATTTTCCGCGGCGCCGGCGCGGAGTGGCGCGAGGCCGGTTGCAGCATGTGCATCGCCATGAACGGCGATCAGCTCAACCCCGGCCAGTACTGCGTTTCGACCAGCAACCGGAACTTCGAAGGCCGCCAAGGCAAGGGCGGCAGGACGTTTCTGGCCAGCCCGATGACGGCAGCGGCTTCGGCGATCGACGGTGCGGTTTCAGACGCCCGCAAGTACTTGGGGTAATCGCAGTGGAAACCATCTCTACATTCACCGGCAAAGTCCTCCCGCTCAACATCAGGGACATTGACACGGACCAAATCATCCCCGCTCGGTTCCTGAAAACGATTGACAAGCTCGGGCTGGGCAAGAACCTATTCAACGACTGGCGCTACTTGCCCGACGGCGAGCCAAACCCGGAGTTCATCCTGAACACGCCGCGTGCACAAGGCTCGACGATCTTGATCGCGGGCGATAACTTTGGCTGCGGCAGCTCGCGCGAGCATGCGCCCTGGGCGTTGATGGGATTCGGATTCCAGGCGGTGATCAGCACTTCGTTTGCGGATATTTTCCGCGGGAATTGTTTGAAAAACGGGATACTGCCGATCATCATCGGCGAGGCGACACACGCGGAGTTGATGAGGGCGGCTGAGGCGAATGAGAACCTCGAGTTGACCGTCGATCTCGAGAGGCAGACGGTGAATTTGCCCTCGGGTGGGACGGCCCAGTTCCCGATCGACGCGTTCTCGAAGAAGTGCCTGCTGGCAGGGGTGGATCAGCTGGGGTATTTGCAACAGCAGTTGCCGGCGGTGCTTGAGTATGAGGCACAGGCAGGGGACAGGGTTGTAACGACCTAGAAAACCCGTGAGCTCGGCGCTTTTTCCGAGCACCCTGCGTGAGCGGGGTGTCTTCCGCTTACGGTTGCGGCCGTCGCCCGGGTTGTGGGAAGACACCCCGCTCACGCTCACGCAGGGTGCTCGGAATTCCTGGCGGATTTGTGCAGGGATCGTTTACAGAGGCGCTACTGGTCTTGGCCGCTGAGCCATGTCAGCTCCGGCCACCACCCGGGGCCATCGTTGCCGACGGCGGGGCCTGACGTGGTACGGCCTCGGGCCACAATCTCGGTGATGGCCGCTCGCAACCGCTCGACGCCCCGCGGTTTCGCCGGGGCGACATCCTCGCGTTCGTATAGGTCGGAAGCAAGGTCGTAAAGCTCGAAGGTCAGCTCCCCGGGTTTGGGCTCGATTCGCCGCGGTTGCAGGCTCCCGCCCGAGCCGCGAATCATGTTGACCTTCCAGCGCCCGTCGCGGATCGCGAAGTACCCGGAAGCGGAGTGGTGAATCAACGGCGCGCGAGGGGCGCGCGGCTTGCCTTCGAGCAAAGGCAAAAAGCTGACGCTGTCTTCGCCTTCACCGCCCGCCAGGGTCTTGCCGAGGAGTTCGGCGAACGTTGCCAACAAATCAGTCTGGCTGACCAGGCGCGCGGAGCGGGTCGCCGGCTCGACGACCGCCGGCCAGCGGACGATGAACGGGACGCGGTGCCCGCCCTCGTAAATGTCGCGCTTCCCCCCGCGCAGGCCGCCCGCGCTCGCGTGATCGAAGCGCCGCAAGCGTTCCGGGTAGGTGTTCTCGGGGCCGTTGTCGCTGGTCATGATTACCAGCGTGTCGCGACTAAGCTCGTGTCGATCGAGCGTATCGAGAACTTCGCCGATGTGCGCGTCGGTCTCCATCATGAAGTCGCCGTACGCCCCGGCCCGCGATTTGCCTTGGAACTCTTTGATCGGGATCACCGGCTTGTGCGGCGACGTGTAGGCAAGGTAGAGGAAGAATCGATCGTCGTCGGCCGCGCGGTCGGCGAAGCTGTCGATCCATTCGACAGCTTTGTCGGTGAATTTGGTCAGCACTTGCTGATCGTCGAAACTCGGCGCAACTTCGAGATCCAGCTCTCCCCGATCTTGGGAATAGGGCGGCGTGATGCGGTAGTCCGCGATCGCGATTTCGTTCGACTTCTTCGCCGTCCAGAGAGTCGGCGGGTCGAGGATACGGCGGTTCTCGATGTAGGTGAGGATGCCGTAGTTCATCGACGCGGGGATGCCGTAGAAGTAGTCGAACCCCTTGTCGACGGGGCCATCGGCAACGGGCTGGGACCAGTCACGGGCGCCCTTCGTCCCGGAGAACTCCATGCCGAGGTGCCACTTGCCGACCATGGCGGTCTGGTAGCCGTTGTCGCGCAGGAAAGAGGCCAGCGTCGTCCGGCCGTTTGCGATGAGGCACTTCCCCTCCGCCCCCATCACGCCTTTTTTGAGCCCGGTGTGCCAGCTATAGCGGCCGGTCAGCAGGCCGTAGCGCGAGGGCGTGCAAACGGTGTCGGAGCAATGGGCGTCGCTGAAAGCCATCCCTTCCTGGACAAGGCGGTCGAGATTCGGGGTCTCGAATTTTGAGTCCAGGTTGAGGGCGCTGACGTCGCCGTAGCCCTGGTCGTCGGTGTAGATGACCAGGATATTGGGGCGTTCGGCCTGGGCGAAGGCGGCGCACAGAAGTGTGATGAGTAAGACGAGACAGATGTGCATAAGTCGGCGGGCGTAGCGCGCTACGCCCCTACAAGATTAGGATGTAGGGCGTGCGCTTAGGGATCATTGCATGTTTTGTGCTGCTGGCGAGTTGCGGCGGCCCGGCGGCGGACGGCGGTTGGGCCAGGCACACGATCGACGACTCGTCCTTCGGCGCCGACGGCGTCCGTCTGGCCGACGTCAACGGGGATGGGCGGCTCGACATCACCTCCCCCTGGGAGGAAGGCGGTGAAATCCGGGTTTACTTCCACCCGGGCGACTCGGGGCTCCGTGATCGTTGGCCGGCCGTTACGGTCGGGAAAGTCGGCGACCCCGAGGATTCGTTCTTCGTCGACCTCGACGGCGACGGAGCTGTCGACGTTGTCAGTTCTTGCGAGGGCAAGACGCAGTCGATGTACGTCCACTGGGCTCCCGCTGACAAGGCGTCGCTCGCTGATCCAGCCGCCTGGCAAACCGAGGAGCTGCCGGCGGCTTCCGGAGAGGCCCGCTGGATGTACGCCTTCGCGATGCAGGTCGATGGCCGCTTCGGGGTGGACCTAGTCGCCGGGTCGAAGGCGGGCGGCGGCGGCATCGGCTGGTTTGAGGCGCCCGAGAACCCGCGTGACCTGGCCGCCTGGCGTTGGCATCCGCTGTACGAGTCGGGCTGGGTCATGACGCTGCGGCCCTATGACGTCGACTTCGACGGGGACCTCGATATCGTCGGCACCGACCGCAGAGGGCCCGGCAGAGGTGCATTGTGGCTCGAGCGGCCGGAAGATGTCCAGGGACCGTGGTCCGAACATCGAATCGGCGCGGTGGACAAATACGAAGCGATGCACAACGCGGTCGCTGATCTCGACCAAGACGGACTCGACGACGTGATTGCGCCGGCCAGAGGCGGGGCGATCATGTTCCACCGGCGGACCCGCAAGAGTCCCCCAATGTGGGAAACCCACGAAATCCCAATGCCGCCCAACACTGGCGTGGGCAAGGCCGTACAAGTCGCCGACGTCGATCTCGACGGCCGGCAAGACTTGGTGGTGTCTTGCGCGCGAGCAGATGAAGGCAAGAGCGGCTTGTTCTGGATGTCCAACGACGAGCCGAGTTGGTCAACGACTTCCATCAGCGGCCCCGAAGGCTTCATCTTCGACTTGATTCAACTCACCGACCTCGACGGCGACGGCGATCTCGATGTCGTCGCGCTGGAGCAGAACGAACCCGAATACGGGCGGAAGAAGATCGCGGGCCTCGAGCTCGGGGTGGTCTGGTACGAAAACCCCACGATGTGACGTGGCGCGAGCCTCTAGGCCTGGCGGCTCGCGCCACGTCAGAGTGATATTCTCGTGCGCATGGCAAGATTTCTCGCACTCCTGCTTTTCGCCCTGCCTCTGTTTGCGGCCGACCGCCCAAACATCATCTTCATCCTGCTCGACGACCTGGGCTACTCCGACCTCGGCTGCTACGGCGGCGAAATCGAGACGCCCAACATCGACAGCCTAGCCGAGAGCGGGGTCCGCTTCGAGTCGTTCTATAATTCGGCGCGCTGCTGCCCGAGCCGGGCGTCGCTGATGACGGGGCTTTACCCGCCGCAGACCGGTATCGCCAGCTTCACCACGCGAACCCCCCGCCCCGATCGTGGGCCTGCCTATCTGGGCCGGCTAAACGACCGCTGCGTGACGCTCGGCGAGACCTTGGGCGCCTCCGGGTACGGGACCTACTACGTCGGCAAGTGGCACCTGCACAACGAAACCGGTCCGATCCAGCGCGGTTTCGACGAGTTTTTTGGGTACACCTTCGACCATTCTCACGACCAGTGGGACGCGGGCTACTACGAGCGCCTGCCGAAGGGACGGAAGAAGGAAATCGACAGGCCCCAAGGCGAGTTCTACGCCACCGACGTCTTCAACGAATACGCCGTGGAGTTCATCAAACAGGGCCGGCAGCGCGACAAGCCCTGGTTCCTTTTCCTAGGGCACTCCTCGCCTCACTTTCCCGTTCAGGCGCCGCCCGAGAGCGCGGACAAGTATTTCGACAGGTACTTGCGCGGGTGGGACGTGCTGCGCGAAGAGCGCTACGCCCGCATGCAAAAGATTGGGCTGATCGACGGTAAGCGCTGGACGTTTACCGACCGCTCGCTGGTGCCGGTCGACCGCGACGATATCGCCAACGGGTTCTCGGGCAAACCCAACCCGCCGTGGAATTCCATCGACGAGCCTCGCCAAAAGGACCTCGCCCGCCGCATGGCGCTGTTTGCCGCCAGCGTCGACCACGTCGACCAAGGCATCGGCAAAATCATCGAGCATCTCAAAGAGACCGGCGAGCTCGAAAACACCATCATCATGCTCACGAGCGACAACGGCGCCTGCTACGAGTGGGGGCCGTATGGGTTCGACCGCCGGAGCCGCGAGGGTTATACCAAGCTCCACACCGGTGACGAGCTTCGCAAGATGGGCGGACCGGGGACTTACAGCTCCTACGGCAGCGCCTGGTCGAATCTCGGCAATACGCCGTTTCGGCTGTACAAGCACTTCACGACGGAAGGCGGAACGGCGTCGCCCTTCATCGCGCACTGGCCCGACGGCATCAAGAAGACCGGCGGATGGATTCGCGAACGGGGCCACATCATCGACGTGATGCCGACGCTGCGGGCGGTGGCGGGGGCCGAGTACCCGAGCAACTTTGCTGGTCGTGACGTTCAGCCCGAAGAGGGTGTCAGCCTGCTACCGGCTTTCGACGGAAAGAAACTCCCCAAGCGCACACTCTACTTCGAACACCAAGAGTCCCGCGGCGTCATCAACGGCGACTGGAAAGTCGTGTGGGGCAAGAGGATGCCGTGGGAGATCGAGTGGGAGCTCTACAACCTCAAGAAGGACCGCAGCGAAACCACGAACGTGGCCGACCGTTACCCCGAGCGAACAAAGCAGATGGCCGCCCAGTGGCAGGCCTACGCCGAGCGCACCGGCATCGACGTGAGGTAGCGGCGTAGCTTGCTACGCCCGCGGGCCATACCCCGCCCGCACAATTCGCTCCAACGATTCCTGCACAAATCCGGCAGGAATCTCCGACGGTTGCAGCGCCCGGAGCCGCGACCGGAAGGGAGCGGTTGCTGGAGTAGGCGACCAATGTTCCTGCTCATCGGCAACCGCTCCCTTCCGGTCGCGGCTCCGGGGTCGCAGTCCGCTGTTTATGTGACCTTTGGGTTCCGGCTCGGCCGGGTTAGGGAGCGGTTGGGCGTCAGTCGCGTCGGCCAGATTCAAGAATCGTTGCTAGTCTAAGAGCGGACCACCATGGCCACCCTCGCGCAACCGCCGGCTCCAGCGATCGAGCAAGAGGAGACCAGCGATTTGCCTCTGACGCTGCACCTACCCGGCGGAGCCGACATGGACGATCGGCAATTCATCGAATTCTGCCGCCTGAATGAACCTTACGGCATTGAGCAGGCCGCGAGCGGGGAGATTATTGTCATGTCGCCTCTCGGGGGAGCAACCGGTTATCGAGAGAGTGAAATCGGCTACCAGCTAGTAAGCTGGTCCAAGCGGGACGGGACCGGGGTGGTGTTCACCAGCGACACCCTTTTCAAGTTGCCCAACGGCGGCAGACGCGGTCCCGACGCCGCCTGGATCCAGCGCCGCCGGCTCGCCGGTCTAACGCCTGAAGAAAGCGAGGGTCTGCTCCCGGTCGTTCCCGATTTCATTGTCGAGCTAATTTCCCCATCCGACCGCGTATCTCACTCCGAGGCGAAGATGCGAATGTGGATCGAGCTCGGAGTGCGCCTCGCGTGGATGATCGACCCGAAACGCCGCACTGTCGAGGTTTACAGAGAAGACGGCGTACAAACCCACGAGAACCCCGCGACGGTATCCGGAGACCCTGTCCTGCTGGCTTTCGTCCTTGACCTCGAACCGATCTGGAGTCTGGACTGGTGACGCGGTTACCGCTCCGGGTCATTATCAGCTAAGCCCAAACGACGATACCCCGCCCGCACGATTCGCTCTAGTATACGGTCCGACAGCTCGTCGTCACCCTTGTCAAAATCCTCCCCCGAGTTGTCAACGGCGTTAGTCACATGGGCGACCACACCGATGTCGGCTCCGCGCGCCTCGGCCAAGGCGAACAGCGACGCCGCCTGCATCTCGACGGCCAATAGCCCCTCACGCGAATGCTCCCGAAGCTGGGTTGCCGTTTCCCTGTAGGGCGCGTCGGTCGTCCATACCGGCCCTCGCACCACGGGGAGGCCCACTTCGCCTAGTTCAGAGGCCAGCGCCGCGGCCAGATCAACAGGCGCATCAACAAAACGGCTGGGCGGCAAATAGTGAAGCGACGTCCCTTCGTCTCTCAGCGCCTGCGTCGGGACGACCAAGCTGGGCAGCGGAAGCGCCCTCGAAACCCGGCCCGCCGAAGTCAACCCGACGATCACTTCCGCCCCGGATACCAGCATCTGCTCGGCGATCAACACCGAGTACGGACCCCCGATCGCCCGCGCCACAATGCCCGCTGTTAGGCCGTCGAGCTCAATTTCATCCATCACCGTGTGGAAGCACGCCCAGGCGTCATTGCGCCGAGATCCGCCGGTTTTCGCCAACCAGTCAGTAAGATCCCCGTCGAAATCCAAGATGCAAACCTTGGGGATCGGTACTGCTGGGGCTCCTCGCTCGGCACGCACGGCGTCGACCAACGACTTCGCCGCGAAAGCGCTGGGTTCCTCCAACGGGTGCGCCAAGAGAGGAGTATCAATTACGGTTGCATATTTAACGGAGAGACAAAGCTCACAGATTACGGGTTCCGCAAGACCCTCGATACGTAATCGTACTTCCGAATGCCGGTATTAAGCTAGCGGGGCTTGAGCGGATCGGCGTTTATCGAAGACCACGCAGCCTGGAATTTCTCGGTTAACTCGAGAGTGACCTGCTCCTGCTCGGCCAGCAGATTGAATAGCTCGAGGCGATCTTCGGCCAAGTTATAGAGTTCTTTCGGCTTCCTCTCGCGGTCGAGCAAGAGCTTCCAGTCACCGTGCCGGACCGCGAACTCAAGGTCGGAGACCGAGTCCAAAGCCCAAACCACCGTGCGGACCGGCAGCTTGCCGCCGCTGAGAGCCGGCAGGATATCCACACCGTCGATGGCGCGGTCGGCGGGGACCTCGGCCCCTCCGATCAATGCCAAGGTCGTAAACAGATCCCAGCCAACGACGAGCTCATCCGTGGTCGATCCCGGCCGGGTCACGCCGGGGTAGCGGACGATCGCCGGCGCCTTGATCCCACCCTCGTAGAGGAAGTGCTTGCGGCCTCGCAGACCGCCCGTACTGCCGTAGGAATTGACTTCCCAATAGTTGATCCAACGCGAGGTGACGGGGCCGTTGTCGCTGGCGAATACGACAATCGTGTCGTCCGCCCGACCCGACTTATCGAGAGCTTTGAGGACGCGCCCGATCTGGGCGTCCATGTAGGTGATGTTGGCATAGTACTCGCCGGGGCCGTTTGGGATGAGTTTTTCCTTGGGTATCTGGGGCAAGCCCGCAGGAATCGGAATCACCGGGCCTCTGGAAAAGTCCGAATACATCTGACTGTACTTAGGGGGGTTCTCGATCGCGGTGTGCGGCTCGGCCATGCTGAGCATGAGAAAGAACGGATTCCCCCCAGCCCGCCGCTCAAGCCATTCGATGGCCTCGTTCGCATAGATGTCGGCCGTGTAGCCTTGCTGGGTTCCCAGGGCGGGGCCGCTCCGGTAGATGTTGGTCGGATTGCGGTTCGTTGGGATCTGGAACGCATTGTGGCCGTAGAAGTAGTCGAACCCCTGGTCGTTTGGTTGAGGCTCGCGATCGCTGCCTAGGTCGGAGTTGAGGTGCCATTTCCCAACCAATGCCGTTGAATATCCGTTTGTCTTAAGAAGCTCGGCCAGCGTGATCTCCTCCGAGCGCAGATAGACGCCGCTGTCGGCGGGGATCCAGCTTTTGATCCCCGTTCGGTAGGGATAGCGGCCGGTCAGCAAGCCGGCCCTAGACGGTGAGCAAAGGGCCGACGGCGCGTAATAGTTGGTGAGCGTGAGTCCTTCTTGCGCCAGCTTGTCGAGATTGGGCGTTCTGATGACGGGATGTCCGAAGCTCGCGAGATCGCCGTAGCCGAGATCGTCGACGTAAATCAACAGGATGTTGGGACCGGCGGCTGTAGCGACACCGGCTGTCAACAGAAACAACGTCGACAACATGCGGGCTATCCGAGCACCCTGCGTCAGCGGGGTGTCTTCCCGTTTCGGCTTCCCGAGTCGCTCGTGCAGCGGGAAGACGCCCCGCTCACGCAGGGTGCTCGGAAACGCGGCCACGATTGCGCGGAAGTCGCCGACATAGGTACGGATGTGCGTCACGTTGCAAAAAGTGTAACCGCTGGGGGTTTCGCGTGAGGCGGGGTAGAATGAACCCGGTGACTTGCGCGCGGCTCATCGTCGTGTTGGTGATGGTGTCTTCTGGCGTCTTATCGGCGGCGGACGGCCAGGCGTTGACCACTCGATACTGCGTCGCCTGTCACAACGACACGGCGCGGACCGCGAACATTTCCCTACAAGGCCTTGATCCAGCGGACGTGTCGACGCATCCCGACATCTGGGAAAAGGTCCTGCGAAAAGTCGCCACCGGAGAGATGCCGCCCGAGGGAATGCCCGGGCCGGAGCCGGCCGTCGCGGCGAAGTTTACGGCGAATCTCGAGTCCTCCCTGGACGCCGCCGCCGCCGCAAACCCCAACCCGGGCCGCCCGCCGCCTCATCGGCTCAACCGCGCTGAGTACTCGAACGCCGTCCGCGATCTGCTGGCGCTCGACATTGAGGTGGGGGCGATGCTGCCGGCGGACGATTCCGGGTACGGGTTCGACAACATTGCCGGCGTCTTGTCGCTGTCGCCGGTTCTGCTCGAGCGCTACATGGCGACCGCCCGTAGAATCGCCCGGCTGGCGACCGGCAACCCGCAAGTCAAACCCCACAAAGAGACCTTCGACAGGAACAAGGAAACGGGCTTCACCAACGCCGGCCAGCGTCCTAGCTCGCGGCAGGATTTGCCGTTCGGGGCGGAACGCGGGGCGGCGATTGCGTACTACTTCCCGCTCGATGGCGAGTATGAGATCCAAGTCACCCTGGGAGGTCGCATCCAGTCGGAATATCAATACTATGACCTGCGCTTGCCGGTGCGGGCCGGGCTGCGGACGCTCGGTGTCAGCTTTCTCGGCGAGTCGTCGCGAGCGGAAAAGGCTCGCCCCGTCGGCGCCGCCGGCGGGCTCCAGACGCCGCTTGACATCCGCCTCGACGGGGCGCGCGTGAAACTGTTCGACCTCCCCGCCGGCGGGCCGATCGATATCGGGTGGATTTCGATTGACGGGCCCTACAACGTCAGCGGCCCCGGCGACACGGCGAGCCGGCGAAAGATCTTCTCCTGCCGGCCGTCTACGAAAGCCGAAGAGGCGCCGTGTGCGAGGCGGATTCTCTCGACGCTGGCACGGCATGCATACCGTCGGCCGGCCGATGACTCCAATGTCGGCGCCCTGATCGCGATGTATCAGCTGGGACGCGATCACGGCGACTTCGACCGTGGAATCGAGCGGGCCATCCAGGCGCTGCTGGTCTCGCCGAGCTTCCTCTACCGAATCGAGCAAGACCCCCCGCGGATCCCGCCCGGAACCCCCTACCGCCTCAGCGACGTCGAGCTCGCCTCGCGCCTTTCGTTCTTCTTGTGGAGCGCCCCCCCGGACGAGCAACTTCTCAGTCTTGCCGAGCAAAGCCGGCTCCACAAACCCGAAATCCTCGAAGCTCAAGTTCGTCGCATGCTCCTCGACCCACGCTCAAAGGCCCTGGTCGAAAACTTCGCCGGCCAATGGCTCCAACTTCGCAACGTCGATTTCGTCAAGCCCGACGAGAAACTGTTCCCGACCTTCGACTCCGAGCTCCGCCAAGCGATGAAACGCGAAACCGAGCTCTTCTTCGCGAAGATTCTCAAGAACAACCGCAGCCTTCTGGAACTGCTCGACGCCAACTACACCTTCCTCAACGAGCGCCTTGCCGAGCACTACGGCCTCGGCAAGGTTCGCGGCCCGCAGTTCCGCGAGGTGCCGCTCGACGACCCGCGGCGCGGCGGATTGCTCGGGCACGGCAGCATCCTCACCGTCACCTCGTACCCCAACCGGACGTCAGTCGTCATCCGCGGAAAGTGGGTCCTCGACAACCTCTTCGGCATGCCCCCTCCTCCCCCGCCGCCGGACATCCCCGAGCTCGAGGAAGCGGCTGAAGAAGGCGAGACCGCGACACTCCGCGAGCTGATGGCGCGCCACAGCGCCAACCCAACTTGCTCGGCCTGCCACGTCCGCATGGACCCGATCGGATTTGCCCTCGAGAACTACAATGCGATCGGGCAGTGGCGCGACAAAGACGGCGAGAACATGATTGACCCCTCAGGCGTTTTGCCCGGCGGATTGGCGTTCTCCGGGCCCGAACAGCTCAAGAAAGTGTTGTCAAACAACTTCCGGGGCGCTTTTGTGACCACCGTAGTCGAAAAACTGCTGATTTACGCCCTAGGACGGGGAGTTGAGTATTACGATAAACCTACAGTACGGAAACTTGTCCGCGATGCCGAGCGGGCGGAGTACCGTCTTGGCGATGTCGTTGTTTCGGTCGCCCAGAGCATGCCGTTTCAAATGAGAAGGAGCCATCAGCCATGATGATCACCAAGAAATCCCTATCTCGCCGGGCGGTACTGCGTGGCATTGGGGTTTCGGTCGCGTTGCCGTTCATGGATGCGATGGTCCCGGCGATGGCGGCGCCCATTGATGGCGCAACGACTGCCGCCCGGCGTTTTGGCGTCGTGTACGTCCCCAACGGCATCATGGATCTGCACGGCGAATGGACGCCGAAGGGCGAAGGCAAGAACTTCGAGCTCGCCGAGACCATGCAGGGGATCGCGGAGTTTCGCGAGCACCTCACGATCGTGAGCGGGTTGGCGCAAGTTCTGGGGCGCCCCTTGGGCGATGGCCCAGGCGACCACGCTCGATCGGGAGCGACATTCCTAACCGGAGCGCGGGCGGTCAAGACAGAGGGCGTCGGCGTCCGCGCCGGCACTTCAGTCGACCAAGTTGCGGCTCGAGAGCTGGGCAAACACACGCAGCTAGGTTCCCTGGAGTTGGGAATCGCGGACCCCAGCGTCGCCGGCGGTTGCGATTCCGGCTATAGCTGCGCCTACACCAACACGATCTCGTGGCGCACGCCGACGACGCCCAATCCGATGGAGAACAACCCGCGGCGGGTGTTCGAACGACTTTTCGGCGACGGTGACAGCAACGATTCGGCAGAACAGCTGGCTCGGCTGCGCGAGCAGCGCACGATCCTGGATTTCGTCCGCGAGGATCTCTCCCGACTCAACGCCGGCCTCGGCGCCTCCGACAAACAGAAGCTCGACGAATACATCGAAGCGATTCGCGACTTGGAACGCCGCATCGAGAAAGCCGAAGCTCAGAGCGGCCGCGACCTACCCACGGTCGAGCGCCCCAGCGGCGTTCCGGGGGCCTACGTCGACCACGTCAAGCTGATGATCGACCTCCAGATACTGGCCTACCGGGCCGACCTGACGCGGGTTTCGACCTTCATGATGGGGGGCCGCGAGACGACCTATCGCAGCTACCCCGACATCGGCGTGCCCGACGCGCACCACTCGGTGACGCACCACCAGCACAACTCCGACAAGATGGCCAAGACCGTGCTGATCAACAAGCACCACGTCAGCCTATTCGCCTACATGCTCGACAAAATGCGCTCGACGCCTGACGGCGACGGATCGCTGCTTGACCATTCGATGATGCTCTACGGCGCGGGGATCGGCGACGGCAATCAGCACACCCACGACGACTTGCCGCTGGTGATTGCGGGCGGCGGCGCCGGGAGGCTCAGCGGGGGCAAGCACGTTCGCTACCCGCACGAGACCCCGATGAACAACATGTTGCTGACGCTGCTCGACGTGCTCGGCGCGCCGGCCGAGAAGCTCGGCAACAGTACCGGCCGACTCGAAGGCTTAGTCTAGGAACCGTCGATGGCCCCTCAAGGCGCCGGCAACAGAGCCATGGACGGAAGTCCATGGTCCAGGTGGTTTGAGCGAGCATCCCGACCATGGACTCCCGTCCATGGCTCTGTTGCCGCACACGCCAGGCTAATCGGCCTTCTGGTAACCGCGGTCGGGTTAACGCTCGCCTCCAGCACCGCCGACCTTCGACTCATCGACGCGGTCCGCAACCGCGACGCCCACGCCTTCCAAACCCTCATGGCCGAGCGCGTCGACGTCAACCTGGCGCGGCCCGACGGAGCGACGGCGCTGTCGTGGGCTGTCTATCTCGAAGATCACAAGACAGCCGAGGCGCTACTCTCAGCCGGCGCGGAAGTCAACACCAGCGACGACTACGGAGACTCTCCCCTGTCTCTGGCTTGCGCGAACGGCGATTCCGGACTCGCTGGGAAACTCCTCTCCGCCGGCGCCGAGCCGAACGCCGCCCGCTGGAACGGCGAGACGCCCCTGATGCTGGCCGCCGGCTCGGGGCCCACGGACACGGTTGAATTGCTCATCGCCAAAGGCGCCCGGCTCGACGCGCGGGAGTCCCAACGCCAACAGACCGCACTGATGTGGGGCGCGGCCGAGGGGCATTCCGACATCGTCGATGCGCTGATTCGAGCGGGCGCGGACGTGAACGCCGCCTCGAAAACCGGTTTCACGCCCCTCGCCTTCGCAGTGACAAAGAACGATCTTGCGTCGATCAAGAGCCTGCTGAACGCTGGCGCTGATCCTGACGCGGCTTCCGCCGACGGCGCCTCCGCTGTCAACATCGCCGCCGCGTACGGTCACCCGGCTGCAGTGAAGCTACTGCTCGAGGCCGGCGCCGACTACACCGTCGCGGACGCAGGCGGCCGTAGCCCGCTCTACTCCGCCTCCGAGAAGGGCGACACGCAATCCGTCTCACTCCTGCTCGCGGCCGGCGCTGATCCGAACCGCCATACGAAGACCTTGGCGAGCCTAATCGGCAGCAGCAGCATGCGACGGGCTGACGGAGAGTACGCTCCACTCCACATCGCCGCCCGATACGGCCACATCGAAGTCATCAAGCGCCTCATCGCGGCCGGCGCCGACACGAAAGCCCGGACCCAAGGCGGCGCAACGTTGCTGATGCAGTCAGCCAGAAGCGGCAATCTCGACGTCGTCAAGTACGTCTACACCCTCGACAACGACGTAAAGGCGCAGACCGGCTTCGGCCGAACCGTCATTCACACCTCGATCAACGGCACATCGCTCTATCGCACCCAGGCTCAAATCTGCGACGTCATCCGCTTTCTGGTCGGCAAAGGCGCCGACCCCGACCCTCAAGATCAGGACGGCTGGTCGGCGATCAGCATGGCCGACATCTACCCTGTCGAAGACGCCGTCGAGGTGATGTATCAACTGACCCTAGCAGCGGGCCGCGAAGTCAAAATCCTCCCCGTCGCCCGCCGCTAATCGCCGTCGGGAGGTGTTCCCGGAACCCTGTCGATACGAGGCGTGATCGCGTCAACCGAACAACGCCTGGTGTCCGGCTACGGAGCCGCGACCGTTAGTGCCTCTGTAAACGATTCCTGCACAAATCCGGCAGGAATCTGCGACGGTTGCAGCGCCCGGAGCCGCGACTGGAAGGGAGCGGTTGCTCGAGTAGGTAACCAATGTTCGTGCTCATCGGCAACCGCTCCCTTCCGGTCGCGGCTCCAGGATCGCAGCCCGCTGGATGTGACTTCTTGGTTCCGGCTCGTCCGTGTCAGTGAGCGACAAACGTCGATCTTAGCAGCGCCGTTTCCAGTAGAATCATGCGGGACCATCAGCACGATGTATCGCTGGATCAAGAAACTTCACATCTACACCGGACTCCTCAGCTTCACCGGCTTCACCGTCTGGGGAATCATCGGCATCTGGGCAAGCTTCGTGCCCCCGCCGCAAGAGCGCATCCGACCCGAGCCGCAAGTCCGCATGGTCGACTTTCAAGTCGACGGTTCGGCCACCGATCAAGAGACCTCAGACTCCATGATCGTGGCCTCGGGGCTCCCCTTCATCCAACCGGGCCGCAAGGCCAACCGCAACCGCGACGGCCGGCTGCAAGTCCGCTACCTGACCCCGAACGGCACTCGGGCCATGGTGCTGCTCGAAGACGAAAACAAGATCCGCGTCGAGGCCATCCCGAGCCCCCACGGCTTCTGGCACGAGGACACGATGATCAATGTCTGGGGATTGGTGCTGCTGCTGACGTCGATCGCGCTATTCCTGATCGGGGCGTCCGGCATCTACCTGTGGTTCATGACGCACGAAGAGCGCTGGATCGGGTCGGTGCTGTTGATCGGCGGATTGGCCTTCGCCTTCACGTCGATGTATTTGGTGCGCAGCCAGGGCTAAGCCTGGGCTATGATTGTCTCGCCCTACGGGTGTACGGAGAAGCATCCCATGGGCCGTTGGATTGGGTATCGCAAATCGTGATCTCCAATTCTCAAGCGGGGCTTTGGTGAGCTGAAGCATGAAGATTTAGCAGTCGTCAATCCCGCGGTTGGGCGCATTGAGTCTGACCGACCGCCATTGTGTGTGCGCCGGAATCCGATCAGCGCGGTGGCATTGGAAGTTACCGTCCTTCGACCACCGTTACCGTTGGCGGCTCGCTGTAGTCCTTCCAGATGCGCTCGCTGACCGCTGGGCTCGGCGCCCCCATGTGGACGTAGAAGCGGTACTTCGTCTGATAAGGCCGCCCCGGCTTCAGCTCGAATTCCCCGACCACCATCGGCGCGAACACAAAATAAGGCTTGGTGGGATGCAACCGCACCGGCTGTGGAAACCGGAAGTTCCCTGGGCGCCCCATCACGGTGAACCCCGACGCCTCGCCTTCGATCTTTCCGAAGTTTTCGACCCAAACCGGGCGCGTGTGATTGCCCTCGATAGTTCCCTTCCCTTCGCTGGTAAGAAACCCGCTGTCGGAGCTTTCGAACCACTCGCGCGCGCCGCGCGTCCCCATGCCGCCGTAGCGGTACTCGTGGATGATCAGTCAGCGGCGAGGTCGTTACGTTAACCTGTTGAGACTCGAGGTCGAATATGAAATAGTCGTCGAGGTCGTAGACGCGCACTCGCCACTCCTCGGCGATCACCTTGAGCGGTCTGTCTCCGGTCTTGTCCCAGTGGTCGAGCTTGACCTCGAACTGTGCGAAGACATCGCCCGAGTCGACCGATCTCAAGCTCGCGTGGGTCACGTCGCCGGTCTTGTTGTGTTGGTTCCAGAAGTCGATCTTGCGCCCTTCGAGGCTCGTGTTGACCCAGGCGTAGAAGAGCGAATGTTGATGGGCGTGGTCGGGGGCGAAGTCGTCGGTGACCTTCCTGCCGGCGGGGTCGAACAGGGGATAGATGTATCCGCTGCGGCGATAGATGGGGTCGATGCCGGCGGGCGGCTCTTGCACGGCCATGTTGTAGATCAGGACGGGCTTCGAGCCGACGCGTATCGCGATCTGCCCGCGTTCGTTATGCAGAGTCACGTCATGCAGGCGGTCGTCCCCGTCGGAGACGCTGAGTCGATACCGCCGAGAGCGCGCGGCCCGAAGAACGTCGTCGATGATCCAGGCGACTTGGTTCGTACCACGGATTCGCTGGACGTCGACTAGTTGGCGGGTATCGAGCCGCATTAGCTCGAAGGTCTGAGAGTTGCGGAGCTCGCGCGGTAGCTCGAAGACGGCCGGCGTGCCGTGACGGTCATAAGCCCCGGCCCCGAGCGCGATGGTGACGCTGGGCTGTTGAGCCGGCAGTAACGCGAAAGGAATGAGAAGAAGAAGACCCCGCACAGGCGTTAGGCTAGCATTCCTCGATTCCTGATGAGCGCCGGAGCGATAATAGGTCGCCATGACACGCACTCTGACTCTGCTGATCGTCCTGATGGGTTGCCTTCTCGCGAGTTGCGGGGCGCCCCTGGAAAGCTACGACATCGCCATCTTGAACGCCCGGGTAATGGACCCGGAAACCGGCTTCGACCAAGTCCGCAACGTGGGCGTGCGCGACGACGTCATCGCCACGATAACCGCGGACGAAATCAAGGGTCTTCGAACGATTGACGCGGCCGGAAACGTCGCCGCGCCCGGCTTCATCGATCTACACCAGCATGGCCAAAGCCCGGTGAACTACCGCGCCCAGATTCACGACGGAATCACCACCGCGCTGGAGCTTGAAATCGGCGTCGAAGACATCCCCGCCTGGTACGCCGAGCGCGAAGGGAACGCCTTGGTGAACCACGGCGCAAGCATCTCGCACCCTTATTCCCGCAACATCGCGATGACGGGCGAAAACCCAGGGCTGTCGGGCGACGCGATGGCCCAGCCGTTGGCCGACGGCCAGCTCGAAGCCCTCGAGGAGCGGATCCAAGCTGGGCTCGAAGCCGGAGCGGTCGCCGTGGGCTTTGGCATCGCCTATACCCCGGGTGCGACTCTCGACGAGATCACCGCCATCTTCAAGCTCGCGGCGCGCTACAACGCTGTCTGCCATGTGCACATGCGCACGGCCGTCGATCTGACGAACCTCGAGGAGGTCCTGACGGCGGCGAAGGATAGCGGCGCCTCTCTGCACGTGGTGCATCTGAACTCGAGCTCGCGTGACGAAGCGCCCAAATACCTAGCGCGCATTCGAGAAGCGCAAGCCGAAGGCATCGACGTCACCACCGAGTGCTACCCCTACAATCGCGGCTCGACCCGCATCGACTCTCACCGCTACAGCGATTGGGAAACCTACTCCGACGAGGAGCTCGGCCAGTTTACCTGGGTCGAGACGGGCGAGAACCTGACTCGCGAAACCTTTCGCAAATACCGCGCCCAGGGCGGGACGATCATCTCGCCGCCGACCTACAGCCTCGAGACAGTGAAGCTGCTAGTCGCCGACCCGCTGACGATGATTGCCAGCGACGGCATGTGGATCGACAACGGCCGGGCGCACCCGCGCACCTGGGGCACGTTTTCGCGCGTCCTCGGCCACTACGTCCGCGAAGAGGGGGCGCTCACGCTGATGGACGCGCTCGGAAAGATGACGGTCAGGCCGGCGCAACGGCTCGAAAAACGCATTCCGGCGATGAACAAGAAAGGCCGTTTGCAGGAAGGCGCCGATGCGGACATCGTGGTGTTCGACCCCGAGTCGGTGATCGATCGGGCGACCTTTGACGACCCGGTGCAGTACTCGGCCGGCATTCGGTACGTGCTGGTTAACGGAGCGCTGACGTTGGATGACGGCGAGCTCGTCGCTGGGGTCGCGGCCGGTGAGGCGATCCGCGCGAGTAGGGCGCGCTGAAAGACAGCGTCCTTCGTTCCTGTGGCTTGACCGTACCCGCAAGGGCGGGCAGACCGGATAGTTCATTCGATGGCGATGTTGCGAGAGTTTATGCACGATCTTCGCCAAACGTGATCTAAGCCGGTCTTCGTCCCCGACCAGAAGCCAAAAGGCTCTAGCGAAAGTCCTCCACCAGCATTAGGTCGGAGTCGCTCTGGTCTAATTGGGCGTAGGCGAACCAGCTACCGTCCGGGGCCACGTCGAAGGGCGTACTGGCTGAGGCGGGCGGCCGCTGGAGGTCGGCCACACGCCGTGCCTGGCGCGTGTCGAGGTCCAGGAACTTCAGCACGACGCCGCTGCCCGCCTCGGGCGCTTCAGCGTCGTCCAAAAAGTAGACGCCGCCTTCGACAACATCCCAATGGCCTCTTCCGACGGCGACTCCTCCCAGCCCGGGCAGTACGGCCTCTTCGTCGCCGCCCTCGGCGGGAATCCTCCACAAGCCCGCTTCCATCGGCCCCCGCCCGTAGTAGACGAACCGGCCGTCGGGCGACTCAAACGGGTTGTAGCCTCCCGCCTGGCTGACCCGGACGGGCTCGCCCCCTTGGACTGGAATCCTATAGATCTGGTGAGTTCCCCCGCGGTCGGAGTTGAAGTAGATCCATTGGCCGTCACGCGACCAGCTCGGCCGGGACTCTTCCCCTTCTCCCACCGCCACAGCCCGCGGCGCGCCGCCCTGCGCGTTCACTACATAGACGTCCCAACTACCTTGCAAGTTCGAGTCGAAAGCGATGCTCTGACCATCAGGGCTCCAACGCGGGCTTCCGGCCGATGGCCCGCTGAAAGAGGTCAACTGAATGGGGTTGGAGCCGTCGCTGCCGGCCAGCCAGATTTCGGAGCTGCCGGAGCGCTGGGAGACGAAAGCGATGCGCTTGCCGTCGGGAGACAGCTGGACGGAGCGTTCGGCTCGGGTTGAAGCGATCAACTTCCGGGGCTGGTTTGATGAGCCCTCGAGCTCGTACCGCCAAATGTTAGGGTCGAAAACCGACCGCTCGAAGACCAGCCTGTTTCCGTTGGAGGCAACCACGGGTTTTGAGGCGTTCTCTCCGATGCCGGCCAGCAACCTCGGGTCGCCGCCCCCCACCGCGATCCTCCAGAGCCGGCGTGTTTGGCTCTGGGCATACGATCCCGAGGAGAAGACAATCTCGCGGCCGTGGGGCAGCCAGGTCACGCCTTGAATCGAGTTGTGCCTGGCCAGCAGCTTCGGTTCTCCGCCCTGAGAAGGCATCAAGTGGATTTGAGCTGGCGCGGCGGGGGAAGCGTAGCGGACGAAAGCCACCGTGTTCCCGTCGGGGGAAACGGCCGAACGCTGATCGCCTAATGATCCGGCCGTGGGCGACGTCAGGCGGACCTTTTCGCCGGTAGCGGCCGAAAGCGAGCAGATAGCGGCTGGTTCATTGGTCGACTCGTTCCCCGCGACCAGCAGCGAGTCGGCATCCGGAAGCCAGGCAAGTGTTGGGAACCGGCTCACATAAAAATAGCCGAAAACAAATTCGGCCAGCTCTCGATCAGGGCCGCCCAAGGGCGAAATCAGGCGAACCGTGTTGCGTTCCCCAACAGCACGGACGAAGGCGATCCGCCGGCCGTCGGGCGACCAGGCGGGTGCAACATCAGTAGCTGGATCACTGGTGAGCCGCAGCGGCGGGGAAGGCGAGCCCACCACCTGGACGTAGATGTCGAAGTTGTCCTGATTCGGGCCGTTCCAAGCGAAGGCGACCTGGTTGCCGTCGGGGGAGAAGGTGGCGTCCTGTTCCTGGCCTTCGAAGCTGGTGAGCGGGACAGCGCTGAGCATCGCTTCAGGCTCGGGGGCGGAGGGGCCGGTGAGCCGTGAGCCCACCACACCCAGTAAAACCAGGAGCAGCGCCGCGCCAGCCGCCCCCGCGTACCAGAGCTTGCGGCCTGGCGCGCTCGCCGCGGGCGCCGGCGGACCCTTTGCCGCCGCCAGATCGCGTGTTTTCTTCAGCTGGCGCAGGTCGACCAGGAGGTCGTCCATGTGCTGATAACGCGCCCCACGATCCTTGGCCAGCGCCTTGCCGACAATCCGCTCCAGATCCATCGGCACCCGGGCTCGCATGGCTGTGATAGGTTCCGGCTCCTCGTTGCCTATCGCATAAAGAATGGCCTCTTGACGCTCGCCCTTAAACGGCAAACGGCCGGTGATCATCTCGTAGATCACCACGCCCAGCGACCAGATATCAGTGCGGCGGTCGGTCGGTTCCCGCTGCGCCTGCTCTGGCGACATATATGCCGGCGTGCCCAGGATTGTGGCCGTCTTGGTCAGCTTGGAGCGATCCGCTAGCTGGGCCAAACCGAAGTCCATGATCTTGACCTGGCCCTCCGCGGTCACCATTAAATTGGCTGGTTTGATATCGCGGTGCACGATCTCCTTCTGGTGCGCCGCCTTCAGACCTTCGACCGTCTGGATGGCGATGTCCAATGCTTCCTCGAGCTTGAGCGGGCGCTCGGCGATCTTGTCCTTCAGCGTCTGACCTTCGAGGTAGGCCATGGCGAGGAAGGTTTGCCCGTCAGCCTCGTCAATCTCGTAGACCGGGCAGATGTTCTGGTGATCCAACCGTGCCGCGGCCTTGGCCTCGCGGACAAAACGAGTCTTGTGTTCGGGGTCTTCTAGGGCGTGCGCGGCCAGGAACTTCAGGGCCACCGGCCGCTCCAGCTTGAGGTCCTCAGCCTTGTAAACGACACCCATGCCGCCCTCGCCCAACTTCTGCAGGACACGGTAGTGACTGATGTTCTGACCGACCACGACACTCCGATTTTAGCGTTGCGGCGGTAGGTAGTGAAACAGACGCCGTCATGAACTCCCAATCGAGGGCTTCCGAACTCCTTACGTAGAGCGCTCTAAGGCCTTATCTAAAGGGCTCTGAGAGATTGTGACGGTGATTGGCCGACGTGAAAGTATTTTCAGTAAGTAGGCGCTGACCGCCCGGGATCCGCGCGCATCCCATGCAAATCGTGTCTTCGACGATCATGAAGCAGCGATCAGCCGGCGCCGATCATGGGCTCCGGCCGGCCATCGCTTCAGCCGGTTCCTTTCACTTCACCGCGACGGCGCGCACGCGAGTATGGCCCGCCCGGCCGGCCGGACCCTCGACGACTAGTCTGACGACATACTCACCGGCTTTTTCGTAAGCGTGCAGCGGGTGTTGTTCGCTCGATGTCTTGCCGTCGCCGAAGTCCCATCGCCATGACCGGATGTCGCCGTAGGACATATCTTGGAATGCCACCAACCGACGGTCCATGTCGAGCACGCGGAAGCTCCAGGCCGGCTCCAGGGCCTTGCGGAAGCGCGCTTCGAGCGGCGCTAGGCGGAAAGCGACCATGTGGTCGGCGTCGCCCACCATGGGCTGGGTGTGCGAAAGACTCCAGAAGCCGGTGTAGTCCCGCTTGTTGACGTCGTCGTAGTCGAGGATGGCCCACGACATGCCGATGATCTCGTTCTCGGTGAGCTTCGAGACGACGGCCCGCGCGGGGTCGGGGGGCGCGTAGTCGAATGGGGTGATCCAGAATTCAAGCGTGAGCTTGCCGTTTTCGCCGGGCTTGAAGTCGTAGGAATAGGCGGCGTTGCCCCAGGGCAGGTCTTTGATCCAGGGCTGGCTGCCCCAAACGAACGCCCAGTCTTGGCCTTCGTGGGACGTCATGATGTGGTAGTTCTGCGCGTGGACCCCGTGGAATAGGAAATGCGCCGCCATCGGATCGAGCTGCTTATTCGGATGGTTGTTCTTGATGAATGGCCCGCCCGATAGATCGCCATCGACGACGACCTCAAAGATGTCGTTGTGGCGTCCGGCTTGGGCGAAGTCCCAATAGTCGTCGTAGGCCTCGTAGAGAAAGTAGAGCTGGTTGATGCCTTTCACCCAGCCTACTTTCACGCTCACGTCGAGGTTGGAGGGGTTGGGCTTAGCGCCCTTGTTCACTACGGCGTCGCGGAGCTCATTGGCGCCGATGGCGTAGGAGTCCGGGACGATCTCCCAGTCGGAGGCGTCGGCGTCGATTCGCGGGATCGCGTTGGCGGGGAATTGGAAGATTTTGAGCTCGGTCCCGGGTCGTTCTAGGGCGCGGGCGGACGGGCCGCAAAACAAGCGGCGGTTGCGACGGCCAGAGCGACGCCAGCCGGCCGGAAAAGGATCGGTTTGTTCATGAGGTCGTGCTATTGTAAACGCCGACGCGAGGACAGTCTCATGAAAAATGAAAATCTTTCCCGACGCGCTTGGATGGGCTCGGCGCTCCTTGCCGGACTCGCGCCTCATACGGCCAGAGCCGCCAAGCTGGGGCTCATGCCCGCCGGAAACCTGCTGTTTCAAGGCGACTCGATCACCGACGTCCGCAGAGACCGCGAACGCACCGCCGCCAACGACCCCGCCGGAATGGGGCGTGGCTATCCTTTCGTCATTGCGTCCGAGCTGCTCAGCTCCCGCGGCCAAGACGGCTTGCGCGTATACAACCGCGGAATCTCGGGCAACAAGGTTCCCGACCTCGACGCGCGCTGGCAAGCTGATACGCTCAACCTCAAACCCGACATTTTGAGCATCCTCGTCGGAGTCAACGACCTCTGGCACAAGCTCAACGGGCGCTACGACGGGACGCTCGAGGACTACGAGAAGGGGTACAACGCGCTGCTCGAGAGGACGCGCAAGGCGGCGCCGTACACGCGCATCGTGGTCTGCGAGCCGTTCGTACTGCGCTGCGGCGCGGTGACCGACGCTTGGTTCCCGGAGTTCGATCTGCGCCGCGCCGCCGCCCAGCGCGTTGCCAAGGCGGCAGGAGCGGATTGGGTTCCGTTCCAGTCGATGTTCGACGACGCGCTCAGGCTCGCGGAGCCGTCTTATTGGGCCGCCGACGGGGTCCACCCGACAGTTGCCGGTCACGGCTTGATGGCGAAAACCTGGCTTGAGGTCGTCAAACCGTAGCCAGGGCGAAGAGCCTAGAGCGAGCAGCGCCGTTCCTGATTGTGCCCCGAACCGCTGGGGCACAATCAAATCCTGACGATTTCCCGCTGCACCGCCCCCGTCGCCAACGCTCCCGACTCGGAAACATAGCAGTCGATCTCGCTACGCACGCCGAACTCGGGGAGGTAGACCCCCGGCTCGATCGAAAAGCACGTGCGCGGGATCAGCGGGCGTTCGTCGCGGGTCTCGAGGTTGTCCATATTGGCCCCGTTGCCGTGGACCTCTTCCCCAATCGAGTGCCCGGTTCGATGAACGAAGGCGTCACCGAAGCCGGCGTCGGTGATATGCGCTCGGGTGACGTCGTCGATCTCCCATCCGGCGATCGGGCGGCCCTCCCGGATGGCTGAATCAGCAGCGGCAAGGGCCGCGTCTCGGGCCCCGGTCACGATCTCGAACACGTTCTGGATTTCGCTTGGCGGAGACTCGCCGCAAAAGCCGGTCCAGGTGATGTCGTAGTAGACCGAGCGAGGCTGGTCGAGCTTCGCCCATAGGTCGATCAGAACGAAATCTCCGGCTTGAATTAGCGTGGACGTCTCCGGAATGGGATTGTAGTGCGGGTCGCCGCTGTGAGCGTTGACGCCCACGATCGGGCCATCATCGGCCAGCACGCCCTCGGCCTCGAAGAGATCGCGGATGAAGCGCGCGACTTCGGTTTCCGATGCCGGGTCGCCGGAGCGAATCCGCACTCCGATCATCGCGAAGGCTTCGCGCAGGACCTTGTCGACTCGCCGGCCGGCCTCGCGATGTGTTTCGAGCTGGTCATCACTCCAGCGGGCCTCGAAGTATTGGACCAGGTTCGCCGAACTGACGACTTCTTTGCCCAGGCCGCGGACGAGGTCGACTGTGCCGGCGTCGACAAGCGAGACGTACGGAATCATGCAGTCGGGCGAATACTGCATGGCGATCCGAGTCGCGCCGCCGAGCATCTGCTCGAGCTCGGATCGCTGCCGCGGCCAGGAGGAGTAGCGGCGTTTCTCGCCCGGAATCGCGTCCAAGCGCGCCGCTTCGATGGCGTGGACGAGCTTGACCGGTTCTCCTTCGGCCGGAAGCCAGTAGTACCAGCGCCGTGAAACGTGTCCGGGCGGTTCCAAGCCAAGCACTCGATAGGCGATAGGATCGCGTTCGTGATGGTCGAAGAACAGCCAGCCATCGAGGTTCTCGGCGCGCAGGCGCTCTTGGATTTCGGGGAGGTTCATGCGGATTGGCCCCTCAGCTTAGCGTCGATTTCTTCGACCGTCCAGCCTTCGACTTCGAACGTCTTTGTTCGACTCGACGCGCCTGCGACGATCGATACGCCCGACTTCGAGGCGCCGAGCAGTTTCGCCAGGAACGCGACGCAAGCTTTGTTCGCTCGCCCATCGACCGGCGGCGCCTTCACCGCGATCTTCCACTCATCGCCAACCTTCCCGACGACGCACTCGCGCGACGCCGACGGCTGGACTCGCAATCGAATCTTCGCCAAGCGACGAGTGTAGCGCTACGATGATGAACCATGAAGCGCCTCGCCCTACTGTTGGCTCTCACCTGCCTTCCCACCGCCGCGGAAGTCCACGTTCTTGTCGCCTACCACAGCAAATCAGGAAACACCCAAAAGATGGCCGAGGCCTTGGCGGAAGGCGTCCGCGAAGTGGAAGGCGCTAAAGTTTCGGTAAAGCGAATAGAGGACGTTACCAAGAGCGACCTGGAGAAGGCCGACGGGCTGGCGGTCGGCTCGCCGGTCTACATGGGCGATGTGGCGACTGAGGTTCGCTCAGCCTTCATTCAATGGAGCACCGACTTCGGCTTTTGGGACAGTCGCGGGCTTCAAGACAAAGCCGGGGCGGTATTTGCGACCGGCGCCTTTCCGTCCAACGGCAAGGAATTCACGATGTGGAGCATGGCGCAGTCGCTCGCCCAGTTCGGGGTCGTTTTGGTCACTCCGTACGGAACGATGGGCGCCTCGGCGACGACCTATAAGCCGGATGCCGGGGTCGATGAGGTCGAAGCCGGTATCGCCCGCGACTTGGGCAAGCGCCTAGCCGAGATCGCCGGACGATTGAAGAGGTAATGCCGCTGCCGACGTGGCGCACGGCTGTGCCGTGCCGCCTTGCACCTGTGGTGCAAGGTCTTCTTGCTCGCCTCAAGACCTACCAACGCGAGCTCCGACAACGGACGCCGAAAAGAGACCTTGCGCTACAAGCGCAAGGCGGCACGGCACAGCCGTGCGCCACGTCTTCTCAGCGACGTGCCTACCGCGCGTACGGTAGCATCCAGCGGTCGGGCCCCACGAAACCGTCGCGGCCCTCCTGAAAAATGGGGACGTGCACGTCGGGCTGCAGCGCCCGGAACACGAGCGCCTTCTCCGTCATCCGACTGACGATCCCCGGGTTCTGCTCAGCGATGTCGCTTTGCTCGTAGGGGTCGGTTGCCAGATCGAACAGCATCGTCTGGGACTCCGCTAGCGCCTCGCGATCCAACGGCTCGGGCCCGATGATGATGAGTTTCCAGTCCCCATCCATCGCCATCAGCTGTTCCCTTTCGTTGCTGAGTTGACCGCAATAGGAATAGAACTCGCGGTCCTCGCTGAACGGTTCGCCCTTCAGGGCCGGCATGACATCGATTCCGTCCAACTCGAGGTCGAATTTATCGGCGACGCCCGCCAGCGAAATCAGCGTCGGCATCACGTCCAGATAGTTCAAAGCGGCCGAGACCTTCCCGCCGCCTTCGACCCCTCCGCCGGGCCAACGCGCGGCCGCCGCGACGCGAATCCCCCCTTCGAAGAGATTGCCCTTGGACCCACGAAACGGCCGATTGTCGCCGATCCCCGTGTCGCCGCCGTTGTCGGAGAGGAACCACACCAAGGTATTGTCGGCCACTCCCGTTTCGTCGAGAGCATCCAAGATATTCCCAATCCCTTCGTCAAGCGAGTGCACCATCGCGCCTGTAATCCGCCGATTATTCAACCGCCCATCGACGTCTTCGAGTCTCGCCCGGCTCATCGCGTGACCGCCGAACCACTCGTATTTCTCGGGACCGACGCCCTTGCCGACAACCGCCTCGACGGGAACTCCCTCGAGGTTCGCGTAGCGCGGCAGGTGTTCGTCTTTCGCTTGAAACGGCGAGTGCGGCGCGTTATAGGGGACGTACATGAAGAAAGGAGCATCCCCGCCGGCGTGCTCGGTCACAAACTCGACGGCGTGTTTGGAAATCAGATCGGTGCTGTATCCCGGCTCATGGACCGACTCGTCATCGTGCCACCAGTCGACCGCTCCGTAGCGCTCATGGGTGAAGTAGTCAAAGGCCTCGGTCAGGAAGCCCACGAAGCGCGTGTAGCCGCGTTGCAAGGGCCGGTACTCGGACTTAGCATGGCCGAGGTGCCATTTGCCGAAGACGCCGCGATGCTCGTATCCAGCCTCGGCCAGCGCCTGCGGAATGATCGTTTCGCCTGGATCGAGCCCGAAATCGTGGTAGGACATCACGACCCCGCGCATCATGCCATAGCGAATCGGATGTCTCCCTGTCATCAATCCCGAGCGGGTCGGCGAGCAGATCGGCGCAACGTAGAAGCGCTCCAGTTGAACGCCTTCGTTCGCAATTCGGTCGATATTGGGCGTCGCGATGACCCCGCCGTTGAAGCTCACATCCTTCCAGCCGAGATCGTCCGCCAGGATCAGAACGATGTTCGGTAGCCGGGGTGGTTCTTCGGGCGCCGAGCAACCCAGCCCTACAGCCACTAGGATCATGAGCGAAAGGGAGCAGGAGTCGGTTCTCATCGGATCTGTTCTCGCAACCAAAGGATAGTAGAGGCCGGCAGGGATGTCGACCGCCAGCAGCGCTAGTGCGCCAGCAACGTGTCGACTTTCCTCCGCAGCTCCGCAACCCCAGCCTCATTCGAAATCGTCTCGTCCGCCATTTCGATGGTCGCCTTCATCCGCTGAGCCGCCGGGTCGTCGCTCTCCCACTCGCGTCGCTCTTGCTCGACGAATTCCTCGAACGATGCCGGCTGGCGGTCGCCCCCCCGCTCGACAACGCGCCGGAACCGCACCTGCTGAGGCGCGTCGACCAGCAGCAGCCGGAATCGACCCGTGGCCCGCAATGACTCGACCTCACTCGGATTCCGAATCGAGTCGACCACATAGCGGGTTCCCTCCACAAGGCGCGCCTTGACCCGATCGGCCAACGCCGAGCGACCCTCGCCGGCCCGGATCGCATTCCCCTGCTGAATCAGGTTCTCCCGCGTCGCCGGGAGCCCACGCTCGGCCAACTCGCGTCGAATCTCGTCCGACAACGAATGGCGCCCGAAACCGAGAGATTCGAGATAGTCCGCGACGGCTGTCTTGCCCGCGCCGTTGGTTCCTGTCAAACCGATGATCATCAAAGACGTTCCAAGCTAGCAAAGGCAGGGTGTCAGCGCAAATTTTCACCCAAGAGCCCAAGAGCCACTGCCTAAAGGGGGCTAAAGCGTGCTAGCCTGGAATCCCGGACAGCATCGCTCCGGCTGGACCGCCCCTCGAGCGGTCCCCTCTCTATCTAGCCGCAAGGCCACGGCAGCTAAGAACACCATGGAAAATATCGCCTCAATTGCGCCCTTTATCGGGCTGATCGGACTCGTCTTCTCTTTCGCCAGCTTTGTCGCCGTCGGCAGAAAGCCCGCGGGCAACGAAAAGATGCAAGAAATCGCGGCGCTCATCCATTCGGGTGCGATGGCCTTCCTTAAGCGCGAATACAGCATGTTGGCCGTGTTCGTTGTGGTCGTCGCCGGCTTACTGGCCTTCGGACTCAATACTGAAACGGCCATGTGCTTTATCGCCGGTGCGGGTTGTTCGATCCTTGCTGGAACGATTGGCATGCAAGCCGCGACCAAGGCAAATTCGAGAACCTCTGAAGCGGCAAGGACTGAAGGGGCCGGCGCGGCGCTGATGGTCGCTTTCGGCGGCGGCTCGGTGATGGGGCTGGCCGTAGCCGGTCTCGGGCTCGTCGGCGTTGGGTTCCTGGCCCAGCTGTTTGCCGACCCGACGCAGGCTGTCTACATCAACGGATTTGGAATGGGCGCGAGCTCGATCGCACTGTTTGCACGCGTCGGCGGTGGGATTTTCACTAAGGCCGCGGACGTTGGCGCCGATTTGGTGGGCAAGGTCGAAGCGGGCATTCCCGAGGACGACCCGCGCAACCCAGGCGTGATCGCGGACAACGTTGGCGATAACGTCGGCGATGTGGCGGGCATGGGCGCGGACATCTTCGAGTCCTATGTCGGGTCGATGATCGCAACCCTGGCGATCGCGGCCACGCTATCGACAGCCGCGCTAGCCGAGCTCGGCGCGGGACTGACCGGTGAGGCGCTGCGCTCCTCCCTGATGATGCTTCCTTTGGCATTCTCTGCCGTCGGTTTGATCGCTTCGGTCCTGGGAATCCTATCGATCAGCGCGCTTAAAGCGATGGGGCCTGCCGCTGCTCTGCGTTATTCAGCTTGGGGCGCAGCCGCGCTTTTCCTCGGCGGGGCGTACGTTTTGGTCCTGCAGTCGGGCGTCAGCGTCGGAATCTTCTGGGCTGTTTTCGCCGGGACGATCGCCGGCGTCGCGATTGGCTACATCACCGAATACTACACCTCGATGTCGCCTGTTCGCACGATTGCCGAAGCTTCCAAGATGGGCTCGGCGACGAACATCATCCAAGGGCTGGCGGTTGGCCTCCGCAGTTGCGCGCCTCCTGTGTTGATGATCTGCATCGCCATCTATCTTTCGAATGAGTCGGCCGGCCTCTACGGCATCGGCATCGCCGCGGTCGGCATGCTCGCGACGGTGGGAATCACGATGAGCGTCGACGCCTACGGCCCGATCGCCGACAACGCCGGCGGCATCTCTGAGATGGCGGCCTTGGGCCCGGAAGTCCGAGCGATCACCGACGAGCTGGACTCGCTCGGCAACACCACCGCCGCCATGGGCAAAGGGTTTGCTATCGGTTCGGCGGCGCTGACGGCGCTGGCCCTCTTCTCGGCCTACGTTCAGGCCGTTGACGCCGTGCGCATCGGCCAAGGGGTCGCCGGCCTCGAGATACGCCTCAACGACGCGAATGTCGTTGTCGGACTCCTGCTCGGCGGTATGCTGCCCTTCGTCATCGCCGCTCAAACGATGACGAGTGTCGGGTTCGCCGCGGAAAGGATGATCACCGAGATCCGTCGCCAGTTCCGCGAAATCAAGGGGCTCCTCGAAGGCGCGCCTGGCGTCAAGCCGGATGCGGCACGGTGCGTTGACATTGCCACCACCGCGGCGTTGCGCGAGATGAT
This sequence comes from Bryobacterales bacterium, assembly GCA_965247515.1. Lineage (GTDB taxonomy): Bacteria > Acidobacteriota > Terriglobia > Bryobacterales > UBA6623. The sequence goes on from OZ252029.1 coordinate 8,158,361, forward strand.
CAAGCCGGGGCTGGTCGCTGTCTTTGCGCCGGTCCTGATCGGGTTTGGCCTCGGGCCGGAAGCTCTCGGCGGCGCGCTGGCTGGCGCGACGGTGACGGGCGTTTTGCTAGCACTGTTCATGGCAAACTCGGGCGGTGCCTGGGATAACGCCAAGAAGTCGATAGAGCAGGGCAATGTCGAAGGCGAATCGAAGGGCGGCGAGGCCCACAAGGCCGCGGTCGTTGGCGATACAGTCGGCGATCCGTTCAAAGATACTTCCGGGCCGTCGATGAACATCCTGATCAAGCTGATGGCGATCGTGGCGTTGGTGATTGCGCCGCTGGTCGCGTTGGGGTAACTCTGACGAGCGGGCGTTGCACGCAACGCCCCTACAACACGCACGCTAGAATCAAGACTTGCGGCGTGTTCTTATCGGCTGTGTCCTCTTGTGGGCGCCTTCGCTTCCCGCGGTTGATTTCTTCGACCTTGCTGACGTCCGCCCCGGCCTCGAGGGCGTCGGGCGCACTGTCCTGTCAGGCGACGCCATCGAAGAGTTCAACGTCGAAATCCTCGGCGTCCTCGACAACGTCTGGCCGAAGCAATCGCTCGTCATCGCCCGACTCGAAGGCGCCAACCTCGAGAAAACCGGCGTCATGGCCGGCATGAGCGGGAGTCCCGTCTACATTGACGGCAAGCTGCTGGGAGCCGTGGCATTCGCCTTCCCGTTCGCCACTGAACCCCTGGCAGGCATCCGCCCCATCGCCGACATGGTAAACGCCCCGCCGGAAGCCTCGCGTCGAGCCGTCCAGGCGCGGTCGTACGAAGAATTCCTGGCGGACTCGCGTCGCCTTTCGCCGATCGAGTCGGTGTCGTCCGGCGCCGGACAGTTTGCGCCCATCGCGACCCCGCTGTCCTTTGCGGGCTTTACCGCGCGGACTGTCGAAGTGTTTGGCGACCAGCTTCGCGACTTAGGTATCCGCCCCGTTCAAGGCGTGGGCGGCCAGTCGCGCGACGTTTCCGTAAGTCCGCTGGAGCCGGGTTCGATGATCTCCGTCGGCCTCATTCGCGGCGACCTCAACGCCACCGCCGCCGGAACCGTCACTCACATCGACGGCGACCGGATTTACGCCTTCGGACATCGCTTTCTATCCTCGGGGCCGGTCGAGCTGCCGATGATGAGCTCGTCGGTCGTGACCGTTGTCCCCAACCTCCAGAGCTCGTTCAAGATGGCCGGGACTGGCCGTGAATTGGGGGCGATCACACTCGACCGCTCCGCCGGCATCGTTGGCGCCCTCGGCCGTTCGCCTCAGCTAGTTCCAACCAGCGTTAAACTCAACGAGACGGCCTACAGCCTCGAGCTGGTCCGCGATCCATTTCTGACGCCGTTCCTGCTACAACTAGCGCTCTTCTCGGTGGTCGACTCAACCGAGCGCAGTTTGGGGCCCAGCAGCATCCGAGTCAGTGGCTCGGTCGATTTCGAGGAAGCGGTCCCGAACTTATCACTCGACGACGTGTACGCCGGAGCCGGGAACGCCCCGTTTAACGTCTCCCAGGGAACGTCGAGTCCGCTTGCCTTCGCCCTGCAGCGCGCGATCAACGAGCTTACCGTCGAGTCGATCGATATCACGATGGAGTCGATCCCCCAGATCGAGGTGACTCGTGTCATCCAGGGTTGGGCCGCCCGCACGACCGTCCGCCCAGGTGAAAAGGTCGATCTGTCAGTTTTGCTGCGCGACCAAGATGGCAATGAGACCGTTCGTGAAGCGAGCTACACCGTTCCAGCAGGCCTCAAAGAGGGAGAGATCAAGCTGACCGTAGCCGATGCGAGCCAACTCAACTTCCAGGAAATCATGGCGCTGTTCGAATCCTCGAAGCTCCCCGCGGAAGAGGTCGTCGAGACGCTGAACCGCCTACGGGCGAGCAATGGACTGTACCTTCAGGCCTGGCAGGCCAAGCGTGGTTTCCGCGTGGCTGGCCAGCGCCTGCAGGCCCCGCCAGCGTCGCTCAAGGCCATACTCGCCGCCCCACAGGCCGCTGGCAACGGGGCCTCGCAGGACGGGTTTTCGCTTTTGTCCGAGCAGAAGATCGGGGAGTTCGCGGGTCCAGTTGAAGGCAGTGTGACCTTGCAGGTGACGGTAAAGGAATGATCGTTCGTCTCTCTCTCACGCTGGTGGCCGCGGTCGCCCCGCTCCTCCACGGCGCCTCCACCAAGACCTGGGAAATCACCGATTACGACCATTTCCTGAGCGGAAAGCTGGAGCGACTCTCCGTCTCGAAAGAGGGTTCCCTGTCCGTCGGCCCAGCCTTGACGAAGCTGTTCGAATCCTCCGAGGCGGTGGTCTGGACTTCCGCGCGCGGCTCGGGCGGCGACCTCTACATAGGGACCGGCCACCAAGGCCGCCTTTACAAAATCGACTCGAGCGGCAAATCCGAGCTCCTATGGGACGCCCCCGAAATCGAGATCTTCGCCCTAGCCGTCGGCGATAACGGCGACGTGTACGCAGGAACCTCCCCCAACGGCAAAGTCTACCGGATTGACTCCAAAGGCGAGGCCAAAGAGTTCTTCGATCCCAAGGCGAAGTACATCTGGTCTCTCGTAATCAGGGAAAAGGACCTTTTTGTCGCTACGGGCGACGAAGGCAAGGTGTACCGGGTCGACGCCTCCGGCGACGGAGAGAAGTATTTCAACTCGAAGCAGCGCCACGCGATCTCCCTCGCACTCGACCAGCAGGGCCGGCTCCTGGTCGGCACCGATCCCAACGGAGTCGTCTACCGCGTCGACGCCAAGGGCAAGGCTTTCGGGCTGTACGATGCGGAGTTGCCCGAGGTGCGCTCGATGCATCCGAACGCGGCGGGAGAGATTCTTGTTGGCGCAATGGGCGGCGCCCAGTCTCTTCTCGACCAGACCGTGCAGACGGTCACCGCCGCGGCGACGTTCACTGTGACCGCAACCGCGGGCGCGTCGGGCAGCGCCCCCCAGCCTATACAAACACCCCTGCAAGCAACCCCGGCCGCGGCCTTCCAACCGATCGTCAGCTACGGCATCGAGACGACGGCTCTGCTGCGAATCCGTCCTGAGAAGGGCGTCGACAAGCTTTGGAGCTCGACGGAGGAGAATATCCTCGCCGTCAGCGCAGCCCCCGGTGATGCTGAAAGCCTGTTGTTCGCAACCGACCGGCTCGGCCGAATCTACCGCTGGTCAGGCGGCGAGAAGGTTGCGCTGGTCACCCAAACCGATCAACAGCAGATCACCAGCCTGCTAGCGGCCGACGCCGGCGTGATCGCGACCACGGCTCATTCAGGGATCGTCTATCGGCTCGAGCCCGGCCGCGCCGACGACGGGGTCTACGAGACAGGAGTCCACGACGCCGGGACAGTCGCGCGTTGGGGCCATCTGAGGTGGCGCGGCGGCGGCCAACTCGAGTTCCACACACGTAGCGGAAACTCGTTTCGCCCCGATGACACCTGGAGCGTTTGGTCAGCGGCGATCGAGGGCGCCGAAGGCGGTCCGATCGCCTCTCCCGGCGCACGCTACCTGCAGTGGCGCGTCAAGCTTAGCGGCGACGCGATTGTGGAGAGCGCCGAGGTGAGCTACCTCCCACGCAATCGTCGTCCTACGATCGCCTCGATCACGGTAAAGGAAGAGGCCGCCGCCGGTTCAACATCGTCGACCAGCGACGCGAGCTCGTCGTCGGCCGACACGTCTAGCGTCTACAGCATCACCGTTAGCGCCAGTGGTACGGGGACCTCTTCGGCCAGCTCAGCGAAACAGCAGTCGGTGAGTGGAGCAGGCGACACCAAGCTCGCCGTCTCTTGGACCGCGGTTGACGCGGACGGCGATGATCTGCGGGCCAAGGTCGAGTTTCGCGGAGAGGACGAAAACGCCTGGAAGACCATCAAGGAGGACGTGACCGAGGGTAAAATCACGATCGACAGCGAGTCGCTCGCCGATGGCCGCTACCGCTTTCGTGTCGAAGTCTCGGACGCCCTCTCGAACCCCGCGGCTAGCGCTGAGACGGCGGAGAAGACGAGCGAGTCGATCCTGATCGACCACACCGCGCCCGCCGTCCGACTCGTCGAAACTCAGGGCAGGGAAGCCGCGCTGTTCGAAGCCACCGACGGGGCCTCGATGCTTGAGCGCGCCGGGTACTCAATCGACGCCGGCCCATGGCGCCCAATCTATTCCGACGACGGGATCCTCGATTCGCGGAATGAGACGTTTACGATCCGTTTATCGGATTTGGCCGAGGGTGAACGTTTGTTGACGATCCGCGTCCGCGACGCCGCGGGCAACGCGGGCTTGGCGAAAGCCGTGATCGAGTAGGGCTAGAGCTATGGCCGGTTTCGTAGCTCGGCGAGGTCCTTGCGAAACTCGTCTACGCCATAGTTCAGCGGAACCCGGCGTTTCTTTAGGAACTCGTGTACTTGCATCCGCGTCTGGTATGCGAGCATGACCTTGACTTGGTACTCGGTTAAAGCCCGGGAACGATAGCCTTCCGCAGCTAAGGTTTCGAGTAGATGCCTCGGCAAGTCGCCGTAGCGTTCGGTCAACGGTCGCGAAACCTGATCGGGCAGTTCAATGGTCAATGTCATGCCATGCCTCTTCTCTGATCTTAGTGCGTCTCTTGGCCCATCGAATCCAGGGCTGGCGGCAATACTTGTTACTTAAGGCTTTTGCGGTGTGGGGTGCGCGATCTGAATGCGGAACCCGCTCCCTTGCGGTCGCGGCTCTGACGCCTAACGTTTGAATCGCAACGTCAGAGCCGCGACCGCAAGGGAGCGGGTTCCGCGAACAGGCTTGCAATTCGGCCTTAAGTGAAGAGTATTGGGGCTAGCGGCCATTCGTCGGCAGCAACATCCGCGCAATCGCCAACGCCGGCTCCCCCGGGTTGAACGACCGTTCATTGCCCTGCAACGCCACGATCAAGCCCGCCTCGGTAAAGTTGGCCAAGAACGTCTTCACACCCTTGACCGATCCGCCGTGCGAGGAGTAGCTGTGCCCCCGCAGCTCGCTCACCCGCCAGCCGATCGCTTGCCGAAAGGCCAGCGGCTTAGGATCATCGCCGAACGTCATCACATCTGGACCCAGCTGCGGAGTAAGCATGGTCCGCACGGTCTCTGGCTTAAGCAATACTCCCCGATTGATCGCGTCCGCGAAGCGCACAAGGTCCTCCATGCTCGCCAGAATCCCCCCGCCCGCGTACTTGAAGCTCGGGTCCTCATAGATCGTGTGGACGATGCGCCCTTGGTCATCGCGCTCGTAGCCGTGACCGCGTCCTTGGATCACTCGGGCGGGGACGTCGAATTGCGTTGCCAGCATCCCGGCGGGCTCGAAAACGTTCAGGCGCAGATAATCCTCGAATCGCTCGCCGGACGCTTTTTCGATGAAACCGTGCAGCAGGTTGAAGGCGTGAGAGGAGTAGGACCAGGCCGAGCCCGGCTTGTAGAGGAGCGGCGAGTCCCGCCAAAGCTTCGTCGCCTCTTCGAAGCTGCCGTACCGACGCATCGCGCCCGTGCGGTGCTTGCCGAACTCCACCCCGTCGTAGTGCCGCGTCCCCGACGAGTGCGTGAGGACGTGACGCAGCGTGACCGGCCATTCTTTGACGGGATAATAAGGTAGATAGGTCTGAATGGTCGCATCGAGATCGATCTTCCCCTGCTCGACAAGCTTCATCAGCCCGACCGTCGCGACGACCTTCGAGATCGACCCGATGTTGTTGACGCTGCTGCCGGTCTGCGGTGTGCGGTTGTCGAGCTCCGCGTAACCGACGCCGTCGGAAAATGCGATCTCCCCGTCGATCAAGACGGCAGCCCCTAGGCCGGGGACGCCCGTGTCGTCGCGTACCCGCTCAAGGTAGTCGAGCAACTGTTGGTCGACGACCTGCGCTTGAAGAGGAAAGACGACAAGGCCGGCGAAAACTACGATAGCGACGCGCATTTGAGCCTGAGTTTAACTCAGTTGTAGCGTGGCGCGCGAGCCTCCGGGCTTGCCGGCTCGCCAGTCTTGGCGAGGCAGGACCGGCGGTGGCGGCCCAGGTTGAGAATTGACGCGTAGGTCGTCCTGCCTCGCGCCACGCTACAATCGAATCTCTATGGAATCGCTGTCAAGACGCTCGTTTCTCGCGGCCGGCGCCGCCGCCGGATGGGCCTGCGCCTCCCCGCCGCCTGAGGAAAAACGCTGGAACATCGTCTGGATCATCTCCGACGACCTTTCGCCCGACTTGGGCTGCTACGGCTACTCCCCCGTCCACTCGCCGAACATCGACAAGCTTGCAAGTGAGGGGCGCAGGTACACCAACGCCTACGTAACCTGCCCGGTGTGCTCGCCCAGCCGCTCAGCCATGATCACGGGCATGTACCAAACCTCGATCGGGGCCCACCGCCATCGCAGCCACCGCGCGGACGACTACCGCCTGCCCGACCCGGTTCGCCCGATCACCGACTACTTCCGCGAAGCCGGCTACTACACCGTCAACGAAAAGAGCGGCCTCGGCGGACGCGCCAAGACCGACTACAACTTCAACTTCGAGCCCGGCTACAAAGTATTCGACGGCGAAGATTGGAACGACCGCGCCGAGGGCCAGCCTTTCTATGCACAGGTCAACATCTTCGAGCCCCACCGCGGGCGTCCGCCCGACATTTGGTCGTTCACCGAAGATGTGCCTGAGGACCAGAAAATCGACCCCGCGGAGGTGACATTCCCGTCGTACTACCCCGACGACGACATCACGCGTCAGGACTGGGCCGGCTATCTCGACGCGATCAACAAACTCGACGTCAAGGTCGGCCAAACGCTCGACGCCATCGACGAGCAGGGTCTGCGCGACAACACGGTTGTCATCTTCATCGGCGACCACGGCCGTGCAATGCCAAGGGACAAGCAGTTCCTCTACGACGGCGGCGTGCGAGTCCCGCTGATCATCCGCTGGCCGGGAGAGCTCGAGCCGGGCAGCGTGAGTGAGGAGCTTGTTAGCACGATCGATCTGTCAGCGACGTCTCTGGCGATCGCCGGCGTCACCCCACCGGACCACATCGAAGGCCGCGTCTTTCTCGGTGACAACCCGGCGCCTCCGCGCGACTACATCTTCGCCGCCCGCGACCGCTGCGACGAGACCGTCGATCGTATGCGCTGCGTACGTGACAAGCGCTACAAGTACATCCGCAACTTCATGCCCGACCGGCCGTACATGCAGTTGAACCGGTATAAAGAGATCTCATACCCCGTTTGGCGCAACCTGCTTCGGCTCAACAAGAAGGGCGAGCTCACGCCGGCGCAGCAACTCTTCCTCGCCAAGCGACGGCCTACCGAAGAGCTCTACGATCTCGAAAGCGATCCGGACGAGGTACACAACCTAGCCGGCGCCCCTGAGCACGCTGATCGCCTGGAGACCATGCGTGACGCGCTCAACGACTGGATCAAAGCGACCGGCGACCACGGCGAAACGCCCGAGGATCCGGGCGTAGCGAAGATGTGGGACGACCGCATGATCGAGGCCTATAAGGACGCCTATCCAGTGGTCCTCGAGCGAGAGAAGTCATGGTAGACACGTGCGATGCCCATTGAACGCGTAAAAGGCTGGTTCGAGGCCCAAGGGTTCGACGCGGAGTTTTCTCTCTACGCCGCGGAGATGGTCGAGATCCTAATCGTCGTCGCCCTGGCTTTTCTGGCCAACGTGAGCGCCAAGAAGGTCATCCTGCAGCTGATTTCGCGTGTCTCCGAGAAAACCAAGACCGATTGGGACGACATCCTCGTTCGCCAAAAGGTCTTTCAGCGGCTCGCGCACATCGCGCCGGCGGTGGTGATCTTCACGATGGCGCCGGTGGTCTTTCAAACGCCGAGTCTGGTTGCTGTCGCGCGGGTCGCATCGCAGGTCTACATGCTCGTTGTGGGGCTGTTGGTGATCGACGCGGCCCTGACCGGCGCTAACGAGATCTACCAGCAGTTCGACGTCTCCAAGCGCATTCCGATTCGCGGATACCTGCAGGTCGTCAAGCTGATCGTCTCACTGGCGGCTCTGATCATCAGCGTCTCGCTGATCATCGACAAGTCCCCTTTGCTACTGCTCAGCGGCCTGGGCGCGATGACGGCCGTGCTGCTGTTGATCTTCCGCGATACGATCCTCGGCTTGGTCGCCGGAATTCAGCTGGTCGCGCATGACATGGTGCGGCCCGGCGACTGGATCGAGATGCCCGGCCACGGCATCGACGGAGACATCGAGGACATCTCTCTCAACGTCGTCAAGGTTCGGAATTTCGACAAGACGGTCGTCACCATCCCAACCTACAAGCTGATCTCTGAGTCGTTTAATAACTGGCGCGGGATGTCGGAGTCGGGCGGCCGACGGATCAAACGATCGATCTTGCTCGACGTCAACAGCATTCGATTCTGCACTCCGGCACTATTCGCTGAGCTACGAAAGATCAAAAGCCTCCGAGGCTTCCTCGACGAGCGCCAAGCAGAGATCGACAACGACAACGCCGAGAGCGCCGTCGACGCCTCGTCGCCGGCAAACGGCCGCCGCCTCACCAACGTTGGCCTGTTTCGTCAGTACGCGCTCGCTTATCTCGCCAGCCGCAAGGATATTCATCCCGAGATGACCTTCCTGGTGCGCCAGCTTGCTCCGAGTCCGCAGGGCCTGCCGCTCGAGATTTACGTGTTTAGCCGCGACCAGCGCTGGGTCCACTATGAAGCCATTCAAGCGGATATCTTTGATCACCTATTCGCGGTGTTGCCGCTGTTCGAGCTTCGCGCCTTCCAGCAGCCGACCGGCTTGGAGTTGGCCGAGGTGGCAAAGTCGCTCGCGGCTCAATAGACCCGATGGCGAGCTCGTCTGATCTGACCGCTCTCGAAGCCAAACAGCAGCTATTGCGCTCGAGACTTCGCGCCGCGCTTGCGGATGGTTCCCCGGGTGTTGGGCCGATAGAAGTCGATGTCGTGATCACCCCCGCCGAGGTGAACTACCGGCACGGCACGGGCGCGCTGGTGCGAACGATGTTTGGCGAAGGCGACGGGATTCTCTCGATACGTTCGATTGACTTCTACGATCGCGAACACTGTTTTGGGCAATGGGCCGTTCGCCTTGATCACACCGATTCGTCGCGTGAGCAGGTCTTTCGAAGGGTCTCGCATGTCCTTGGCGGATTCTCGCCGAAGCGTGTTTTCTGCATCCCCTACCACGCGGACGAAGTCTACACGGCGATCGCGATCAACGAAATCTTCGGCGCGCCCCTGACCCAGCGGTTCCGCATCCAATTTCCCTGAGGGTCGGAAACCATTGATTTAGCGGGTGTTTGGGGCTGGGCCTGTGGTCCGAGCAGATTCGCATTCGTGTTGAGGAGTTGCAGCGCAGTTGGTTCTGGTATATTGTATATATATCAGTCATGAAGACAGCCCCGGCTCGCTCCAGCCTCGCCGATGCCGAGCGTAAGCTGCGCTCCCGCATCGCCCAGCTGGTCCACGGCCGCTGGTTGCTGCATGGCACCGTGGCGCCGCGCCAACGCGTCTGCGGCAAGCCCAACTGTCGCTGCGCCCAGGGTCAACTGCACGCCTCGCTCTATCTGGTGCGCTCGCGCCGGGGAAAGGTGCAACAGCTGTTCGTGCCGCGCAGCTGGGAGCAACGCGTGCGCCAGGCCGTAGCCGACTATCAACAGCTCGAGCGGCTGCTCGAAGAGGTCTCCGAGCGCGAGTGGAAGCGGCTCCAAGACCGCCGGGAGGAGTGACGTTCTTCGACGTCTGATCCAGTACGCGGAGAAGGGTTACGGCCTGCGCAGCCGCCTTCTCGCCGGGGTCTCGGATTCCCGCCCCAAGCCGCGCATCCCCACCCGCGCTGTCGTCGAGTCGACGCTGGCGCTGTTCTGGGCCCGGCTGGGCAGCCTGAACGCTTTGGAAACGCTCGAGGGGGCGCCGTTTTGGAAGAAATGGCTGGGCCGCAAGCTGCCCAGCGCGGACACCATTGGCCGCGTCTACAGCTCGCTCGACACGGCCGTGCTGCGGCAAGCGATTCGGCAGCTGTATGAACGCCTCAAGCGCAACAAGGCCTTGCCCGGCATCGGCGGATTAGGGGTGGCTGTGATCGACGGTCATGAGTCTCACGCCAGCTACCGCCGTTGCTGTGGAGGCTGTCTCGAGCGCCGCATTCAGCGCAGCGACGGCGAACAGCTGCAGTACTATCACCGCCAAGTGACGCTGCAGTTGCTCAGTGACGCGCCCGCCGCCTCGCCATTCAACATCCAAGGCGAACCGCTTCCGCTGTTGCTCGACGCCGAACCGCAACTCCCCGGCGAGGACGAGCTGGCCGCCGCCAAACGTTTGCTCGAACGCGTTCTAGCCGCTTACCCACGGGCGTTTGATGTTGTCTTGGCCGACGCTCTTTACGCCGCCGCGACGTTTGTGAACTTTCTGCTGGCGCACGGCAAGGACGCCGTCATCGTGCTCAAGGACGAGCGCCGCCACCTGTTTCAAGACGTTCAAGGACTGTGGCGAACCCAGCCCCCACAGGCGGGCGAGTATCGCTCACGCGATTGCCAATGGTGGGATCACGAGGGCTTATTATCGTGGCCGCAGGTCGCCCAGCCCTTGCGCGTCGTTCGTTCGGTGGAGACTTGGCGGCGGCGCTCGCAGCTTGACGGCGAGCTCCACGAGCATCAAAGCGATTGGGTTTGGCTAACGACTTTGGGGTCGCGGCAAGTTTCCACGGCGCAGCTGGTGCGCTTGGGCCATCAACGCTGGGACATCGAGAACCGCGGCTTCAACGAGTTGGTCAACGGCTGGCATGCCGACCACATCTACAAGCACGAACCCCACGCCATCGAGACGTTTCTCTTGACGACGTTTCTGGCATTCAATCTCTACCACGCTTTTGTCGCCCGCAAGCTCAAACCGTCGTTGCGGCGCGGCAAACCGCGAGTCTTTTGGGCGCGGGTGATGGCGGCGGAGCTGTATCAGGCGGCCACGGGCCCCTCGCCCTAGCACGCGAGTCGACTCCCCCGCCCACCCCGCGCCTGCCAGTAAGCGGCCCTGCCGCAAGAGCCGCCGGGGTGTCTTTGCCCTGCGATTCCCCACCTATTTCCGGGTCAGGACCGCGTGCGAATCTGCTCGTCCTTCACCCCACGCCCCTAAATCCCTCGATTCCCAACTACTTCCGCCTTCTGACTCAGCCTCGTTGCGGAATCGCTGCCCCTGACCGCGCATTTGATGGACGACGGGAACCTGTACTCGCAACAGATTCCGGACGAGCTGATGCGCGAGTTCCTCGAAAGATGCTCGGCGCGTCTCGCGATCAGCCCGCAGATGCGAGACGCGTATGAGGCAAAGTACAACCTGGAGGTTTCGATCTGCCCTCCCCTGGTTCCCGATGAGCTCGTCAGGACGGAGCCGGCTCGACCGTCGGCGGAGCACGGCGTCATGGTCGGCAACCTTTGGAGCGAGAAGTGGAGCGCTTGGTTACGCCGGACGATCGCCAAGTCGGGGCAGAGAGTGGATTGGTACGGTTCTCGGCAATTGGCCATGCAGGCTTCCGACGAGGAGCTCGAGAAGGACGGCATTGTCTCGCGTGGCCTAATTGCGGAAGCGGAGCTGGCTGGAAGACTCGCCGACTACCCGTTTGCTATCGTTCCGACGGGGATGTTGGACGCGGACGACGATCGTAACGCCATCGGGCGTCTCAGCCTGCCGAGCCGTATCGTGTTTACGCTGGCTTGCTCTAACACGCCGATGATCGTCGTTGGGAGCCCAGACAGCGCGGCGGCTCAGTTCGTGACCGGATTAGGAGTCGGCGTGTGTTGCGACTACAACGCCGCGAGCTTTCTACAAGCGATCGAGCGTGTGACGGCTTCGGATGCGCAAGCTGATATGCGCGCCCGAGCGGCGGGATTAGCCAAGAAGTTCTCGGCCGAAGGTGTCAGCGAATGGCTGTGGGCGCCTGCTGACGGCCGCTTCGAAGATCTGATGCCGCGCTCAGACTTGCGAGAGGCGCGCAATGTCGCCTAGCGCCAATACTCTTCACTTAGGCGCCGGCGGGTTTCCGGTCGCTCTAGAACTCACCTCGCAAGAGGGGGCGGACAATCATAGCCCAGGGATTCATCCCGGGGTCTGGAGTTTCTACATATTTTACCCGTCAGCGGCGGCGCCGAAGGCCTGCCAGGAGGGTTTGAGCCCCAGCGGAGCCAGCAAATCGGGGTTTTCGACCATTTCTTTCCGCAACAGCGCCACCAGATCCAGACAAGAAGGCCTCTTTGCCTTTTCCCTCCATTTCGGCAGCGGCGCATAGGCCTCTCCGCGCCCCGGACCATACGCCAGCAACGACGCCAGCAGCAAAGCGCTGTACGCCGCCACCGCCAATACCGGTTGCTTCGGGACCGCCGTCTCGCTCCATAACTGCGCCTGTCCCACGCCCAACGTGTCCTTCTCTTCGCGGTGGTTCACCTCGATCTGCCAACGGTCGAAATAGATCTGCAACAGCTCGCGCGCCTGGCTGGCGAGGTCCGTCGTGAGTAAATACGCCGGCTGGCGGTAGTACATCTTGCTCGAAAGGCGCTTGCTATAGGGGGTCGGCGCGACCACCAACAAACGCAACGGCGTGCGCCGCGCCCCGCCCTGCCAGTACACCTCGTTGACCTCTTTATAACGGATCTTGCGGCGCTTGCCGCCGTAGAATAGCTTGGTCGTTTTCCAGACGATCGTCTCGTCGCGGCGCACCTGTTCGGGGCGGAACTTTTCGACCCCATAGAAGCGTCGCGAGCCGGTCGGCGCGGCTTTGCACAGCACAGCGTCCAGGCGCGTGCGAGCGATGAGCTCGGTGCGATCGCGCGGCGCCAGGAAAACGGTGCGGTTGCTGAAACTGCCGTCAAGCGACAACACCATCTTCTTGGCGATCCCGCCGGCGGCATCCAGCGCAGCCCGCAGCGGCGCCATCATGTCGACTAAACGTTGCGAGATGCGACAGCGCTTGCGCGCTTGTTCGTACTGCTCTCGCTCGGCGTCGCCGGCGCGTTTGCCGGGACGCTTGGGAACCGGCGCACATTCAAAACGCACCGGCAAGGCCCGCGCGCCGGTCTTGCCGCCGCGATCGAAGGGAACCAACAACGACGCTTGCAAGTAGCGCAACCCCAGCATCAAGTTCGCGTGAAACGGCGGCGAGAGCGGATCGTGTTGATAAAACGCCTGCTTGATCCTACGCCCCGTCTTGCGCAAGCGCGTGTCGTCGATCGCCACGCCCACCAACCGTGAGCGGCAAAACCCCAAGGCGCGCTTCCACACCGGCGCGAACAACTCTTGCGGACGCCACTTGCAGCGCTCGTGCAAAAAATAGTCCGCGCTCCAGCTGTTTTGCTCGCCGCCGTTGGTCCAAATAATGCGCGAAAGCGTGCGGCGGCCCAGGCAAACCAGGCCTCCCAGGCCTTGGCGCACCGCGCGTCGATGCGTGCGTTGCTGGGGAAAGGCGCGCCTCCAATCAGCGCTGATCGACAGGAACTGAGGAAGCAGCATGGGAACCTCCAGGGGACAGCTAATCCGGGCCGCGTAGCTAATCCGGGCTACGCAGCGCGAAAGTGTTCTTCGCGGTGCGCACAAAACGGTCGCCGCGAGCGATCTTCTTCGACAGCGCCGAGACGAGGCTTTCGCGGTCAACCGCACGGGAAAACCTGGCCTGAATGCCCTCGATCAACTCCGCGATATGCAGCGGACGCTCGGCTCCGGCGAGTATGTCATGGGCCATATCGACCTGAGACATACCTTGAGGCGAAGGGCGCTTGGGCCGGGGAGGGGGTTTCGATCGCAGCCGACGAACGGCGCGCAGCTGAGCATCGAGGGCTGATTCTAGGGTTTCCAGAAGAGTATCGCGGAGATCGTCGGGCATAGGCAGCGGCGCCGAGCGGGGCCAAGAACAGAATAGCTCAATCCTGTCGGTATGTCAATCACTATCTACCGACCTACCTCAACCATGGCCCTCCCCGTCCACAAATGTAGAAACTCCAGACCCAGGGATTCATCCCTGGGTTCATGGTTTGGTTCCCTACGTGCACGTTCCCTTCTCGGTGCGATCCCCGCCCGACGGGCGGGGATCGCACCGAGAAGGGTGGCAGAGGGGGCGCCGGCTCTTCGAAGTCCCAGGGATGAATCCCTGGGCCCGGACTTTCGCGTTGACGCGCCCGCTACGACTCAGTTGGCCGCAGCTGTACCAGCAGTTCGGAGTGGACCCGTCAAGGGCAAATGACAACCGCACGGTCCAAGATTTTCGCAAGGACTGCCTACGGGAGTTGAAGAAGATCAAGCTGGCCTGGCCGGAGCTGAAGTACTCGACGGCCAAGGGCGTCCTGATCCTGCATCCCTCGACACCGGCTATCGCCCCGCTCAATCAAAGCCAGCTAAGCTGCTAGTCTTCCCATTTACGCCGCAAGGACCGCCCCAGGTGCGCCCCGCGAGTCGCGGGCACCCTCTAAGGTGTTTGACCGGCTGAAAGCCGCGCCTGGGGCGTCCTACGGTGTTCTAAACGACCAGCGCCGTGAGGTTTATCCACAGGCACCCGTGATTCGGGAGAGTTATCCACGCCTATTCACCCCACCACCATTTCGATCTATTGCGCCTATTCACCCCACCACTCATGTAGTAAAGAACAAGTAGTAGGAGCGACGACCCTGTGGATAACTCACTGAAAAAAAAGAGAAACCACCGGAAGAGGGGGGCTGACGCCCCCCGCAAAAGGCAAAACCAAAACCTTCCTTATAGGTAAAAAACTGAAAACACAAGACTTACGGCAAACCGCGGCGGAACGAAGGAAACGGGACGACAACAAAACCCAACCCAAAACCCCGGATAGCCTCCGCCAAGGGGCGAGTCAAGCCGCTGGCGCGGCTCCTACGCTGCGCTACGGCCCTGCGGGTGACCGCGCCCCTCGGCTGCGGCTCAAGGCGGCTGGGGAGAGACGGGCAGCGACGAGCGGCGCGATGCTTGACCGACTCATCCGCGCGTTCCTGGTCGGCGGCAGCGTCAGTGTCGCGTGCGCCTGGACGTGGCCCGGCGCGTTTCCCGCGGCCGATCCTCGACGCCCGGTTGGGCGACGGGTCGCGCGTGGCCATCTGTGTGCCCCCCGCCAGCCCGCACGTGGCCATCACCGTGCGGTGCTTCGGCACACGATCCTTTTCGGCGGCGCAGCTGATCGCACATGGCGCGCTGCCCGCGCACATCCGTGACGAAGCCGAGCGGGTGTTGCACACCCGCCGCAATATCCTCGTCAGCGGCGGCACCGCGAG
Source organism: Bryobacterales bacterium (assembly GCA_965247515.1). Lineage (GTDB taxonomy): Bacteria > Acidobacteriota > Terriglobia > Bryobacterales > UBA6623. Next base: position 8,173,589 of record OZ252029.1, read on the forward strand.
CGGCAACACGACGCTGCTCAACGTGCTCATTGCCCTCATCCCCGACGACCAGCGGATCGTCGCCATCGAGGACACCTTGGAGATCCGCATCGACTCCCCGAACCGCGTCCGGTTCGAGGCGCGCCGGTTACAGCAGGGAGCGCTCACGATCCGCAACCTCGTGCGCCACGCCTTGCGGCACCGGCCCGATCACATCGTCGTCGGCGAAGTGCGCGGCACCGAAGCGGCCGACCTGTTGCAAGCCCTCAACACCGGACCTGGCGGCTCGCCCGCCACGCCACCACCCAGGCGAGCGACTGCCGCCGCGGGGCCGCGCCGGCCGACCGCACCCGGCGGCGCTGGACCACCAGTCGGTGAGCAGGCGTTGGCGGGGTCGTGATCGGTGATGTCCCACGTGCGGGCGCCGGGCGGTCACGCACGGTCTCAGACACGCGAGACCGACGTCGGCTCGACCGGCCGGGGCCGGCGGTCAGGGCTCGCCCGCCTCGCCGGGGCGGGGCATGCGGTAGCCGACCCCGCGCTCGTTGACGATCCAGGCTGGGCGGGCGGCGTCGTCGCCGAGCCGGTGGCGCAGCCGCTTGACGTAGGCGCGCACGATCTTGGGTTTGACTTTGCCGTGGCCGCGTCCGGCCCAGACCTGGCGCAGCAGGTCCTCGTGGGTCAGGATCCGGCCCGCGCCCTGCGCCAGCGCGCGCAGCAGCTCGTACTCGGTCGGCGTCAGCGTCACCGCGCGCCCGGCCACCGTGACCCGCCGCCGGTCGTAGTCGATGGCGAGCTCGCCGAGGACGAACGGGACGGGCTTAGACCGCCGGCGCAGGGCCGCCCGGATGCGCGCCGTGAGCTCGGTCGGCGAGAACGGCTTGACCACGTAGTCCTCGGCGCCCGGCCTCCAGCGCCCGCGCGATGGTCTCGTCGCGCCCGTAGCCCGAGATGAAGATGACCGGCAGGTCGGAGAGCTCGGGAACGCTCTGCATCAGCTCGATGCCGTCGGTCCCGGGCAGCATCAGGTCGAGCAGCACCAGCCGGGGCTTCTCGGCCCGGATGAGGCGCGCCGCCGCCCCGGGGTCGCCGGTGACCAGCGGGGCGTAGCCCGCCTCCGCCAGCGTGTCGCGGACCTGGCGCAGCGTCTCCGGGTCGTCGTCGACCACCAGGATGGGCACCGCTTCGGGGGCGTGGCCCGGCGGGCCGGGGCGGGCCGGGGCGGGACTATCGCCGGCCGCCTCGGCCACCGGGATCGTGAAGGTGAAGCGCGCCCCGAGCCCGACGCCGCCGCTCTCGGCCCGGATGCGCCCGCCCTGGGCCTCGACCAGGCCCTTGCAGATGGCCAGGCCCAGCCCGCTTCCGAGGCCGCCCGCCCTGTCCCCGGCGGTGCTGTATTTACGGAACGCCCGCATGCGCTCGATTTCCCGCAGCGGCGCCAGGTCCTGCAGGGTCACCACCACCGAGGCGAGCGCGTCGTCCGGGCCGTCCGGGTCGCGGATCGGGGTGGCGTTGATGAGCGTCGTGACGCTGCGCCCGTCCGGGACCGAGAGCACGACCTCCTCGGCCCGCACCGTCTCGGCGCGGTCCAGCGCCCGCGCCAGCGGCAGCCGGTCGAGCGCGATCTCGCGGCCGTCCGCGCGCCGGCAGGTGATGACCCCGAGCAGTTGCTCGGCGGACTGCCCGGGGTCGCACAGGCTCTTGACGATGCGTGCGGCCTCGCGGTTGAGCGAGACCAGGGCGCCGGTCCGCGCCTCGAACACCACGACGCCGACCGGTGAGGTCTCGATCAGCGCCTCGAGGTCGGCGCGGGCGCGCCGCCCGGCGCGGTAGGCGATCGCCGTCGCGGCCTGCGCCGCGAACAGCACCAGGAGCTCCTCGTCCTCGTCCGTGAACGCCTCCCCGCCCGCCTTCTCGACCAGGTAGAAGTTGCCGACATGGACGCCGAGGTGGCGCATCGGCGTGCCCTGGAAGGTCTTCGAGGGCAGACGGTCGTCGGGCGAGAAGCCCAGCGCGCGGACATAGGCCGGCACGTCGGGGATGCGCAGCGGTCCCGGCAGGTCGCGGAAGAACTCGAAGAGCCGCGGCCCGTCGGGCCATTCCACGATGTGCCGGTGCTCGTCCGCGGTGAAGCCCGAGGTGCGCCTCCAGGCCGACGTACCCTTCCCAGCCGTCGGTGTGGATCGTGCTGTCGGGCTCGACAGCCTCTTGGATGAAGCCGTGCAGCTGTTGCTTGGACGCTCCGCGGATGCGCTTCATACGGATCCTTCCTATCCCCGCGCCGTCTTCCTCGGCGGCGATGGCTACCAGTGCTTTTTTCTGCGTCTGCCGTCCGCGCAGTCCCTCTTCTGCGCCCCCCACATAGGTCTCGTCGACCTCCACGCGACCGCTGAGCCGTTCTCGGCCGGGCCGCACCATCGCGAGCCGCAGTTTGTGCAGCAACGCCCAGGCGGTACGGTAGCTTCCCAGACCCAAGATGCTTTGCAGTCCCAGTGCGCTCGCCCCGTTTTTCTGGCTGGTCACCCACCACATGGTCCGAAACCAGGTGCGCAGCGGCAGGCGCGTGTCCTGGAAAATCGTGCCCGCCGTCACCGAAGCCTGATAATCGCATTGCCCACACCGCAGCAGGCCCCGCCGGCTGGGCCGAGCTCTCCGCCCTCCACAGCGGGGACACACAAAACCCTGTGGCCAGCGCAGTTGCATCAGATACTCGCGACACGCCTGCTCAGTGGCAAAACGCCCCTAAAACTCCTCCAGCGTCCGCGGGTAGTCCTCCACAGCCCCGCATGCTATATGTTGGGGTCTCGGGAGTCAAGTGCATACCCCGATCAGCGGGTTCTGAGGCATCCCTGAAATGGCGGGGCGGCGCGGGCCCGCCGATTGCTGGTGGGAACCGGATATGGGAAATCAGTTTGGGCGATGAGCTTAGAAAGTAACAATTCGCCGTTCGCAGTCGTGGACTCCGAAGGGATTGCAGCTGCGAGAGCCCAGTTTTCACCAGACAGCCGCTGGGTGGCGTACGACTCGGATGAGCGTGGCGATCGCCGGAGAGGGCGCCTAGCGATAGTCGGCGCTATGCTATTCGGTTGCTGCAGACACACGCCGTCGGTGAGTTTCAAGGCATGACCGTTCGCGAACCATTGACAAAACGTTTCAAGAGCCTAGTTGCTCTCGCGTACGCCCTCGCCGCTCCGGCAGCGCAGGTGACCGACACCCATTTTCACGCCTGCCCATTCGGCGAAAGCGACCAATGCGTAGCGCTATCCGAGATGCTTCCGGTTATGGACGAATCGGGCGTAGAAACGGTCTGGGTTTTCGGTCTTCAACATCAGTTGGTGAGCAACCCGGGCGACATTGGGCACTGGCCGGCACAAGCAGCATGCGCGCCCGTGGAACCGATGATATTCCCTGGCTCCTTCGACGAGTCACAGCCGTCTATCGAGCAATGCCAAGAGATTCACGCTCAACTGGGGGGGGAACGTCCATTTCACTACAACGATCCTTGCGCTAAGCCCGGCTGGCCGGTAGCGCCTAACAGGCGTGCGGACGAATGGATCTTTGGTCAGCACGCGGGACTTAGCGACGAGGCTAAGGGCCGCATTAAGCCCTTTCTGAGTTATCTCAATTTTGGCGATCCGTGCGCGCGCTCACCCGAGGGCGGTTCCGCAAATCTTGCATACGTCAAGAGCATGGACGAGAAGTACCCCCGGTCGATTTTCGGTTTCGCCGAACACAATTTGAACAAGCTCGCCTTGTACTCGCACAATTCCTGCAAGCCGTCCCTGGACGGCTGGAGGAGATGTTCCCGAAGGCTCATGAACTACATCGCCCGCTCAAATCGGCCAATCGGCGTGCATCTGGACATCATGGACATTCGCGGTCGTTCCTACAAAAGAACGCTGTTGAGCTTCGGCTCGCGGTATCGTCGCAACGTGATCATCTGGATGCACGGCGGAATCGCTCCTGAGGTTACGAACCGGCTGAGCGCGGAAGAACACATCGCGATGATGGAAGCGTTTCTCGCGACATCGCCAGGCAGGAGGTATATCGAGTTGTCGTGGCCCGATGGCTTCTATCGTCGTCTGAACGAAGAAGCGCTTTCGACAGACCAACGGGGCTGGCCCATCGAGCGCGACTTTGAAGCCGAGAAACAGCTCTACGCGGACTTCTTGAGCAAGCACCGCGACGAACTGCTCTTTGGGTCCGACCAAGTTTCGTTGGGATATGACGAATTGCGGGTCGATGGTGTCCTGGTACACGCGGCGTACGATGATGACTACCGCAAGACCCTCGACCAACAGAATCAGGCATTGCGGATGCTGATCGATACTTCAACGCCGGACGGCGAGGCGTTGTGGCAAGCCATTCTCTCAGACAATGCGAGCCGGATCATCGCTGAGATCGACTGGTCAGCCGCGGCGGGTTCCGGCCGCTAAAGCGGAAATACAGAGTGTTCCACGGGGACCGTGTCCTCGAACTCCATGACCCGATTTACTGACCCGACCATAGGCGATGAGGTTGACTTCAAGTGACGTGTGGAGGGTTCTCGTCAATCACCTTCAGCAAAAGGGAGTGGTCGGTCTCGCCAAGCTCACCCTGTTCCAAGCAACTCCACGCCCTCTCTGCCAGCTTGGACAAGTGTTCCTGGCGGGTTTCCTCATCGACACCTTGTTCGTACTTAGCTGCTCGAATCTCGCTCAGCAACGCCCGCGTGCGCTTATCCTTAGCTTCTTTGACTCGGTTCTGGATGAGTTCGTTCAGCCTCCCCCATCGGGTCTTGTCTATCTCTGCCGTCTTCCACCATCTCTTCCTGATCCGCTCGTCGATCTCCTTCTGGATTGCCATGAGGCGAGCCACGGATTCTTCGGCTGAAACTCTGATCTGAAAGATCCTCCTGCCAATCTCATTGCCGGACCGGTCTCTACGGACCTTGAGAACTCCTTCACACGCAGCGATCAGGATGGCGAAGATCATCAGCAACGCTGCACCGGCTTGCAGCCAGACGGCCATTTCGTCGATTCGCTTTTAGATATATCGGTTCGAAGGCCCGGGTCGTCAAGGCGATTCTTGAGCGCATTGGCAAGCCGAATGGAGGGACCTTCGTCGACGCATTCTCGGGCACAGGAGCGGTCGCGCAGGCAGCCTCCGAAGTAGGATGGAAGGTGGACGTCAACGATCACCTGATCTCGGCCGCGATGGTGTCGTTCGCAAGGGTGACGTCAACCGTTCAGGCAGCGTTCGCCGGGACCGGCGGCTACTCTCACGCGATTGCGGAGTTGAATGCCGGGGAGTCGGTCGCCGGGTTCATTTGGCGTGAATACAGCCCCGCTTCGGCTGGACGCTGTGGGGTGGCACGAATGTACTTCACAGAGCACAACGCCAAGAAAATCGACGGCATGCGAGCACAAATCGACGGCTGGCGTCATCAATCACAGCGAAGCTGGAGAAGATCTCGGACGACGCGCACACAGCGACGCAGAACTTCAACGATCTGAGCGCCCTGATCTTCGTCACGTCCGGCAAGGTGGGCAATCAGAAGAAGAGCGATTGGGCCGCCAAAATCCGGAAGACGTATGGCCTTGACCTCCACATCATCTCGCGCGAGGACATCATCATCTCACTGATGCTACCGAGGAATACGTCCCTGTGCCCCCGCTTCCTCGGTATTTCAATCGAGATCGAGCCTGCACAGGGCGATGACAGCAGCCACTGAGATCGTCGTCGTCCTCGAAAGGCGGGCCGACTAGCGTTTGGACGTTTTCGAGGTTTTGGCCATCACTCCCTCTCCCCGGCCAGCAACCTCGCCACCATCTCCCCTACCCGCTCGACCGCCGCCCGGGCGCCGTGGGCCGGAACGGGACTTTGGCACCCAGCCGCTAGTTTGGTCGTGCTCATGGGGCGTGAGAGAATGGGTCGAACGGATTGGGAGGAAGCATGAGCGTTGAGCTAATCAGCGTCTTGATTGCGGTGCTGGCGGTGGGAGCGACCTTGGGTGGGTTGATCCTGACCGGCAATCGCGGGTTGCGGCAGGACATACGGCAAGACATGGCGCGGCTGGAATCGCGGCTGGATGGGAAGATCAGTGCGTTGGAATCGCGTTTTGATGCGATGGAGCATCAGTTCGGCGAACTGCGCGAGCGCATGGCGCATCTGGAAGGATTGCTGGAAGGATTGCGCGAGGCCATTGCCGGACGGATCGCGGCCAGCTAATCTGCGCCGTTGGGGCGCACAAGGAAATCCTGGTTAAAACAGAATCGAAATCCATACGGTGGCTTCGGTGCGTTAAGAAATCCATCGAAACGACAGGCATCCGCGCCTCCGGAATTACCAGAAAAACACAGGTAAGAGGAGCTATGAAACGCATGATGTTTTTGGCAACTTCACTTGGCCCACTTCGGCGGTTTATTTTGGCCCCCCTGTAAACGGGTTTCTAAGTCATTGATTTCTGGTCACCTCCTTTCGTTTTTGGGGACGTGGTCCGGAGCGGAGCCCGAAGGGCGAAGCGCAGGACGATGTCCCCAAAAACGAGCTGGAGTGAACCCCAAGCGTGAGACAGTCGAAATCGGGACAGGTTACCATTCACCGCAAAACGCTTGCCTTCTTCGCTGTATCGTCGCACGCTGGTCCTAGCCGGGGAAGCGGAAGCGGGCTCTGCTGGAGAGCAACCCGCCAAGGAATACCCGGCCGCAAACTCATCAAGACGATGAGCGCCGGGGGCGGCCGCCAAGGTCGCTCCCGGCTTCTCCAACGCCGGCGATGTCTCCCTGCCCGCCCAGGGCCCATCGGATTGATAGATTTGCCTATGCCTCTCAAAACTCATACTTCGGATTCCTCGCTGCTGTTGCCGCCGGCCGCGCCAGCGCTTCAAACTCCGCCGGCGGACGATATCCCAACGCCGAATGCAGCCGGCGTTGGTTGTAGATCTCATCAATGAACTCGCCGATCGATGCGCGCGCCTCGTCAAGCGTGCGATAACGCTGCAACCAAACCTCCTCCGCCTTCAACGTCTTCATGAAACTCTCCGCCCGCGCGTTGTCGTAGGGGTTGCCGCGGCGGCTCATCGAGATGATCGCGCCGTGCTGCTCCAGCAACTCGACATAGGCGCTCGAAGCGTACTGTACGCCTTGGTCGGAATGATGCATCCACCCCGCGGCAGGGCGTCTGAGCTCGAGCGCATCGCGCAACGCCCCTACAGCCAGCTCAGCTTTGAGCGTCGTCCCCAGCCGCCAGCCGACCACGCGTCGCGAGTAGGCGTCCAACACCACGGCGAGGTAGACGAACGCCTCGCGCAAGCGAATGTAGGTGATATCGGATTGCCACAACTGATCGACGCCGTCCACATTCAGGTGCGCCGCTAGATTCGGATAAACAGGTAAGAAGTGGTTCGAATCCGTTGTTAGCACGAAGCGCCGCTTGAGTACCGCCAGCAAGTTGTCCTTACGCATCATCCGCAGGACCTTTTTGTGATTGACGAGGAAGCCTTGGCGGCGCAGCTCGGCCGTCACGCGGCGGTAGCCGTAACGACGATTCTCGAGCGAAATCCGCTGCATGCGGTCACGCAATTCCATGTCGCACTCGGCGGGCGACGACACGGCGAGCCGGCGATAGAACCCGGCGCGATTCACGCGTCCGAGCTCGCAGGCGTGTTCGACGCTGAGCGAGCCTTTGGCGCTGATCTGCTCGACGATGGAGTAGATCCGCTCGCGCCACCGGCGTCGTTGGTCGGGGCTGCGAGGTTCAAGGCGCGAAAGGCTTGTCCGAAAAAATCGAGCTCTGCGGCTTGTTTGCCGAGCAGTCGTTCGAGCTCTGCGATGCGTTCGTCGCGCGGATCGCGAGGGATCTTGGGCGGCGCCGAGCGGCCGGGTTTCGGCCGGCCTCGCCGCCGGCTCAAGCCGTTGACGCCTTCCTGGCGATAGGCGTCCCGCCAGCGGTACAGCAGGCTGCGCTTGACGTCCAACTCGCGGCTTAGCGCTGTGCCGCTCTGGCCGGCTAGGAGCCGCCTGGCGGCGGCTTCCTTGAACTCCACCGTGAACTCCCGCGGCTTGCGCGGCTTGAGACTTTCCATCCTGGACTCCTTTCCATTCGCTGAAATTCGTCCCAAATTTCAATGTCTCATTTTTAGGGTTCACTCCAAGCGCCCTCCTTGCTACCGCCCGCGTTTCTTCCTCGCCAGCGTCCTACGAAAGCGGTAGGACTCCTCGCCCGTCTCGATGATGTGAGCGCGGTCGGTGATGCGATCCAACAGCGCCTTACATAGCCGTGTGTTCGGGATCACCTTCGTCCACTCCGAGAACGGCAGGTTGGTCGTTAGCATTAGCGCCGCCTTCTCCGCGCGATCAGCGATGACTTGGAACAGGAACTCCGCTCCCACCTCCGCGAGCGGGACGTAACCCACTTCGTCGATCGCAATCAGCTCGTAGCGGGACCAGCGTGCGAGCACTCGACTCAGCTGCATTTGCTGCTTGGCTTCGACGAGTTCGTTGACCAGCGCCGACGCCGTGGTGAAGCGCACCCGCCGTTTCTGCAGGCAGGCCGCCACGCACAGGCCCGTCATCAGGTGGGTCTTGCCCGTGCCGCAATCGCCGAGAAACAGGATCGGTTCCGAACTCTCGATGTAGCCGCCTTCGGCCAACTCGGTTAGCTGCGGGGCCGAGACCGCCTTCGTCTCGGAGAAGTCGAACTCCTCGAGCGTCTTCATGCGAGGCAGCCGCGCTTCGCGTAAGCGACGATCCACCGTACGTCGCTCGCGCTCTTCCAACTCCGCGCTTAGCAGCGCTTCGAGATAGCCGACCGGCGTTTGTCTCTCGCGTATGGCTTGTTTGGCCAACGTCTCGAATTGCGCGCCCACCGTCGGCAGCCGCAGCAGCTTGCACTGTTGTTGGATGGCCTGCGCCGCCAGGCTTTCGTTGGGGGCGCTGGATTTGCGGGCGCTCATTGCACCGCCTCCGCCGCCAGCAACTGATCGTAGTTCGTCAGCGTCGGCAAGGGCCGCTCAAAGCGTTCCAGCTCCGGCGCCACCAGCGGCGGCTGAGCTAGCCGTTCGAGGCACTGCGAGGTCAGCAAGTAACGCACCGCCGCCTGATCGCAGCAGCCGCACTCGAGCGCTTTCTCGATCGCCTCGCTCAGCTTGTCCCAACCGTGGCGTTTGCCCTCTTGCAACAGCTCGATCATCTGTTGCGTCCCCGCTTGCTTGTCATGGCGCTGGATCAACTTCGCCCATAACGTGTCGTAGCTCGCCGGCCAACGCCCGGCTTGGCGCCATTGTTCCAGCGGCGTCGAGCCCGCCAGCGCTCCCGGCTTGTGGGCCAATACGTCGAGGTAATGCTCCAAATTAAAGATCTTCTGCTGCCGAGAGTAGCTGCGCTCATGTCGCGCGATGCGACGACTTTCGTGCCAGACCTCGACCGACTCGGCGTAGATCTTCGCCTGCGCCCTGGTTCCCGGACGCAGCGGCGTCGAGTAGAAGTTCGTGCGCACCTTGACGCAGCCTGTCGCGTCAACCTTCGGGAAGCTCGACACTTCGATCTCAAAGCCTTCCGCCGCCAACCCCAACAGCCGCTCGCGTTCGATCAGCATTCCCTCGCCGACCGTTTGCGCCCGTCCGGCGACCGTGCGCGCTTCGTCTTCGCGGCAGCCTTCGAGCAGCTTGCTGTTGAGCTCGTCCAGCGTCTTGGCTTCAGGCAGCGGCACCGGGGTGGTTGCGGCGGTAACGTCTCACCTCGCCTTCCACGCCCCCTTTCTCGTTGCCTTTCCCCGGCGTGCAGAACTCGGAGGCGAAGCGCCAATGCGAACGAAAAGCCACGAAGCGCGCCGTCTCCTCGCGTCGCGCGCCGCGCAGAATCCGCTTCACCGCCGAAGAGAGATTATCGTACCTCAATGTCCGAAACACCCCGCCAAAGTAGGCCAAGGCCAGCTCGTGCGCTTCCAGAAACGCCTGCTGCGTCGCGCGCCGATAGGCGCGATGAAAGGCCGCGCCGCTCGCCATCGAGCGCATCGTGAACACTTGCAGCTTCACGCGCTCGCCGTCCATCTCGGCCCACGACTCGTACCAGTCCACCTGCGCTTCTTGGCCCCAGTCGTAGCTTTGCGGCACGAACGTCTCGCGCTTCTCCAATCCCAACTCGCGCTTGCGCTCTTGAACGTACTGCCGCACCGTGCGCTCGGCCACTTCGCAACTGGTTTCCTCCCGTATCCGGTTCCAGATACGGTGCGCCGTGTGACGCTGCTTACGCGGCGCCTTGCGGTCCTCTTTGAGAATGCGGTCGATGAACCCCACCGCCGGCGCCAGCTTGGCGCGCCGTCGCGCCGGCTTCTTGCGCGGCGGCGGCAGCGCGCTGGCTACCGCCTCGCGCACCATCCGCCGGTGCACGCCCAGCTTGCGCGCCACCCCCTTGATCGTCCCCACGCCGAATTCGTACTCGCGTCGAATCTCTTCGAATAGTTCCACTTTGCTCCTCCAGTCCAATTCGTTCCTCCGTTGCGGGCGATTCCCGCAAACAGAGTATCCGTTGATTGTTCTAGGGGGGCCAAATCAGGGCGCCGAAAGGGGCCAATTCAGAATGCCAAACTCAGCATGAAGATACTCGCTACACTTCTGGCAACCATCGCGTGCGCGTTGCCCGCTATCGCTCAATCCGACGAAACCGCGAAGAGCTTTCACCTCCTGCCGCATCTCGCCGACGGCGGGGGGTGGCAATCTGTCCTGTTGGTCACGAATGTTTCGCAGTCAGCGAGCAGCTGTACCTTCAACGTGTACGGTGTGCCGTTGAACAGGTTCAGTGAATTAGGCAGCTTCGGTACGGCGGCTGGTTCGACTGCAACATTCCAACTGGAGGGAAACGGCGGTTATCTAATATGGCGCACCAAGAACGAATTGGCGGTGGCGTCCGGCTACGCGACTCTCGATTGCTCTGCTCCTGTCGTTGCACAAGTCATGTTTGCGTGGTTCGGCGGCTCGGGGGAGCCGACGGGAATGGCCACGGTATTCAGTTCACAGGCTGGAACGGTCTTCCAGTTTCCGGTGCTGCAGCCAGCGGCCACACTCGGATTTGCGATCGCAAACGATACCAACGCCGAGGCCTCCTGCCGCATTGTTCTTGAAGACGGTCAACGGACGAATCTGGGGGAAGCCACGCTGTCGGTGCCCGCGAAGTCCAACCGGGCACAAATGCTCCATGACTCCATCTCCATTCCGGGAACATTCCTCGGAGGGTCGGCGACCGTTTCGTGCGATCAGCAGGTCGCGATAATCGGACTGCATTTCGAGCTGCGGGACGGAACGATCATCACCTTCAGCACGCTGCCACCGGCGATTCTCTCGACTACTCCGGCATCGTCTGGGACTTTTAATCGCCAGCAGACGGAGCGCCTTATTGGAACATGGATTTTCTCCTACAGTATCGGTTCTTTCGATTTTTCAGACACCTACAGACTGAACGATGTTCGGGAAAGTCCAAGTACGCCAGGTGAGTGGAACATTTTTGGGACCGATCAGTTTGACAATTTAGTCATAGCGGGATACTCACCGGATCTTGAAGCTTTCTCGTTGTTAGACCCAGGTACAATCATTGACCGGTTTTTCATCTTCGACTTCGTTGGCTCGAACACAGTCTCCGGCTGCTACCACCAGATCCTGAAGAGTGATGATTCCATTTCGCGGTGCTACCCCATGACAGGGGCGAGGACGAGTTCCAGTACCCTGAGTTCACTGAAACGGGCGCAACCCAACACTACGGCGGCTCAAGCAGAATTAGCCGAAATTGAAGCTGTGGAAAAATTGGGAGATGAAATACAGATGGAGGTTGATCCGAAGATTATCAGGGTCCTCGAGGACTTGCGTGAGGTCTTGCGTCAATAGTGCTCGCCCTGTATCGCGGTTCGACTCTCTTGCACTCGGCACACCCTCGCCAAAGTCGTACATGGAGCCGAGGTTGAATTGGGCATTGGCGTCACCCTGCTCGACGAGAATACGGAACTGGGGTGGACCCCTGTAGTGAGACAACCTGCTAGGTGGGCGGGCTTAACTTTCTTTCTCCCCACTTGTGGTCGGTTTGTTTCTGTGTGGTTCTTGTCTGAGGCGCATGTGAGAATAAAGCCATGCAGCGTCAACGCGGCGAGTTGGTTCCGATTGCCGAAGTCATCGCCGATCTACCCGGCCCGGTCCAGGCGTTCCGCGAAACCCCACCACCGGCGCGGCGGGGCTTCAGTTATCAATCAAGATAGGCGGACGTGTGGCCGTGCCTAGCAAGCTTGGCCCGGATTCGGTCACCCGGTGGGGTGACGGGGGACGGCGCGGCGGCGGGGGCCGTGATTCTCGATAAGCCTTGCCTGATCGTTGCCTCCACGCATCGGCGAGTTGGGTTGGACAGGTCATGACGGGGGTGGATTTACCGGACCTGTCGGACGCCGACCTGGGCCGCATGAGGGCTATCCGCGATGAAGCGCGCCAGAAGAATGGGGTGCTGACGAAGCCGATCGACTGGGAACTGGTCCACCAGCAGTACGACCAGATGGTCAAATACACGACGGCGCTCCGCCTCGGCACAGCAGAGACGGAAGCGATCCTGCGCCGCTTCACCCGTACCAACGTGCAACACCCGACCTACAAGGCATTTGCCGAACTCGGCAAGGCAAGCAAGACGATCTTCCTCTGCCGATATCTTCACAGCGAGGCGCTGCGCCGCGAGATCAATGAAGGGCTGAACGTGATCGAGCAATGGAACGGCGCCAACGACTTCGTCTTCTTTGCCCGCCGGGGCGAGTTGGCGAGCAATCGCCGCGAGAATCACGAGGTCAGCATGCTGGCGCTGCACCTGCTGCAGAACTGCATGGTCTATATCAACACGCTCATGCTTCAGCAAGTGTTGGCACAGCCGAACTGGGTCGACAAGCTCACCCCACGAGACCTGAGAGCCCTGACGCCACTGATCTGGGAACATGTGAACCCGTACGGCCGTTTCGAGCTCGATATGAATGCCCGGCTGCCGCTCGAATGATCCAAATGGCGGCTCAGAGCACGACTGTTGGGTCTACCCCAATACGGGAAGTCTGAGTTTTGATCTCGGCCTTGACCTCAGTGATCGCCGCGTCGCATTGTGGCGCAAGGGAGGCTACGTTGGTGTCACACCGACTACCGCACAGTTGGTTGCCTACTGGAAACTATTCTTCTGCCAGAACGAAGCTCTTGAAATCGCCATCTGGCGTTGGTCTGAAGACTTCTTGACTTGAACACCTTCGCATCACTTTGCCCGTAGGAGCTGGGTCACCCACTTGTCTGCCACGCCTCCCGCGCTTAAACGGGTTGAATTCTTCCAGCGGAGATCGGCGATTTGATCCTTGACTAGTAGCTGCTTCGATTCGGCGCTTCTTCCTAGCGGCTCGACGTCTTGACCGGCGGCTCTTCTTGCAAAATTTGTCCGCAATATCTCCAGGTCTCGCTCTTTCGCCATCTGCGCCTTTGCTACCCGGTCTCCAGCCCAGCGTTGTAACCACAAATAGGTCTGAGCCTCTTGGATCGCCTTCAGGTGGCCGATCAACTCATCGTGCAGCACTTCGAGCTCCGCGATCTGCTCGGCAACCTCTTGGCGCACCCGTTCCGGATCGCGTTGGGGCGCCGCTTGATCTAAGACGATCTTTGCGTCGCCGGGGCGGCTCATGCCCCAGCTATAGTTGAGCCGCACGTAGAAGTTCGCGCCGTTGAACCCGAAGGGCGAGAACTGGCTGTAGTAATTGCCGACCGTCAGGCTGCCATTCTCGAGCCGTAGCGGAGCGCGGAGGGCAAAGGTGCGGTAGACCAACCACAGGTAGAGATCGAGACCCAACGTAGAGCGTTTGATCGCCGTCAGGGTGTTCATGTCAATCGGCACGGGATGGCGGATGATCTCTTGGAAGAACTTCTCACTGAGTTCGATCTTGCTCTCCCATAGTTCCGCCTGATCGGGCCGGTTCGGGGTCCACCAGAGTTCGGTGCGGTCGGCGATCAGCGAGTTCACGGTGGCTCGCCCGTTCTCATCCTCATAGATCAGCGAGACGGTGCAACCAAAGAGCCGGTTCATCTGGTTGCGGAGCGCCCCCCCGCCCGCCGCTACTGCTGTAGACCCCCAGCGCCCGCATGAACTCGGAAAGCGAGCGCCCTAGAACCAGCTCGCGGCTTTGGGTCCGTACCGCTTCGGTCGAGACCCAAGCCAACAACAAACGGGGGAAGTTGCCAAAGGGGAGCTTGTTTCCGCCGCCGGCGACCATGTAGAGCGTGAAGGGGCCGTTCTGTCGCTTGTATTGAAGGCGGTTGCCGGGGTTGGTGCGGGGCAGGGAGCACAGCGCCATCATCCGCGCCATGAAACCGAGATCCGGGTCCGCTTCGCTGGCCCCGACCAACTGGTTTACCTGATCGGCGAGGGTGAAGCCCCGCCGCGCCGGTGGTGGGGTTTTGCGGAGCGCTTGGACCGGGCCGGGCAGATCGGCGATGACTTCAGCAACGGGAACCAACTCGTCGCGTTGACGCTGCATGGCTTTTATTCTCCCATGTTGGCGCTGTTGCATGATTCAACTGCGGCGCGAGTGGGGGCGCTTTTCCAACTTCTCGTTCAGGACACCACAGCGCAGAATTTCGGCCTGGCGGAGCGGCAGGCTGAAGACGACCCGCAGCGTCAACGCGGTCCGGACCGCGAGGTTCGAGTACCGCCGCTGGCCTCCGCGAAGACCGTTCTTCGGTGGTACCCACGCGGCAATTGCATCCTCGCTCAGCCAGATCGTGACGTCGCCGCGGCTCCTGAGGCCACGCTCGTACTCCCTCCAGTTCCGGATTCTGCACTTCTTCTTGTACTGGCGGTTGACTCGGCTCGACTTCGCTGCGACCACGACGTTACCCCCCCGATCTCTATGATGGACTGGACCCCACCCCCGCCGCTAGCGTGCTCGCTTACACCGATTCATGCACCAACGCCCCCCCACGTGGGTAATGCGCCGGTAGCGACCGTACGAGTCCGAGAGCAGGGAGCGCAGCAGCCCGTACTCCTGCTCGCATCCCCGGCGCATCTCCCTGATCCGCTCGATGGACTCTTGCGCCTTGCCGTGGCAGGCCAGTGGGATTTGATGTTACGGTGATCGACGCTGATCCGCTCAAATGGATCGAAGGCTGGAGCAAGCTATTGTGGTTCCGGACCGCATCCAACAGGTCGATGTTGGACAGGGCAGACCTACCGGTCCTGATCAGCCGTAATAGTGCGCGCGAGTGAGATCCGTAGTACCCACCTCATGATCGTTACTGATGCTCTTCTCGGGGACCGTCCATTGATCAGGATTTCTAGGTTACGAACGTCCTCGCTCTTGTCCACGCGAACGCAAGTCTCGAAGTTGTCGAACAGTCCCTGGTTCGTGAAATTCAGGCTACCCAGGAACGCAACCTTCTTGTCGATCACATACAGCTTCGCGTGAACTAACGGGCACTCGGTATCGTATCGGTAGGGTGATGGCAGGACTGTTGTGCGACTAAGCGTCCACGCGTACTTGTAGCGGTAGATCCCGCGGTTCCAATAGATGCCGAAGACAATCGCGGCCACTGGTAACAGGAACCACCCCAGGGGCGCCCAAGGAGACAAACCGTTCAAGCCGATGGCCGTGCTTACCGCGCCGATTCCGCCCAACGCGGACCACAGCATCCCCCTCCCACGGCGAGTGACTGCCGCCTCATCGCGGGAACATGTTTGCGCGACGAGCTTCGTCGCGATCTTGTGTCGCCTAACGTGGTCATCCATTGTCACAAGATCCACCACCACACCCCGCTCGTGCAGCTCGAGCAGGCAGTCCACGAGATGCTCGCTCAAGTAGGGCGAAACCACGAGGACGCTCTCTTTCGCTTTATTCATTAGGCGATACAGAGTCGAGCCTGCACTTGTCCCGATGTTTAATTCAGCCCGGAGAGAGACGCTGTCCATTTGGAACGCACCGTTGGGAGGCATTGGCTCTACTGGAGGACGACTTGCATCGAGACGGTACCGCCTGCACCTTGAACTCCGCAGAAAACTTCCGTCTTGACAACGTCATAGCATCTCTCTCCGTTCACTGTAAAAAGATGCTTAGCCAGTTGTCTCAGGGAGCGGGTTTAGCAGCCCGTGGTGGAAGTCGCACTGTGAAACAAGAGGTGATAAACTTGTTTTATGGCAATGGGACGGCGTAAGCGACGCGAGCGGCAGAAAGACCTATGGGTCGCCACCTCGGAGTTGCCCAAGAGCGCTGGGCATCCGTTTTATCTGCGGCTCAGCGAGTTATTTGACGAGCACGAGTTCGACGCCTTCGTCGAAGGCCAGTGCGAGCAGTTCTACGCGCCGAGCTTGGGACGGCCGTCGCTCACGCCGGGCATCTATTTCCGCAGTTTGCTGATCGGGTATTTCGAAGGCATCGACTCGGAGCGCGGCGTCGCTTGGCGCCTTGGCGACTCACTTTCGCTGCGGCGATTCCTGGCGATCGAACTCGATGAACAAGCGCCGGATCATTCGACGATCTCGCGCACGCGGCGGCTGATCGACCTCGAAACGCATCGCGCGGTGTTCACCTGGGCGCTGCAGCTGCTGGCCCGCGAAGGCCTGTTGTCCGGCGGAACGATCGGGGTCGACGCGACGACGCTGGAAGCCAACGCGGCGATGCGCTCGCTGGTGCGTTGCGACTCCGGCGAGGGCTACGAAGAGTATTTAAGACGTCTAGCTCTGGAATCGGGAATCGAGACGCCGACGCGCGAGCAGTTGGCCAAGATCGACAAGAAACGTAAGAAGAAGGCCTGCAACAAGGATTGGAAGCATCCCTACGATCCCGACGCCAAGGTCACGAAGATGAAAGACGGCCGTACGCACTTGGCGCACAAGGCCGAGCACGCGGTGGATTTGGAGACGGGCGCGGTGGTGGCGGTCACGCTGCAAGCGGCCGACGAAGGCGATACCACGACGATTGAAGAAACGCTGGTCGAGGCGGCCGAGCAGTTGGAAGCGGCGGCGGAAGAAGCCGCTGGCGCGGTCGACGAGCTGAGCGAAGTGGTCGCGGACAAGGGCTATCATTCGAACCGAGTGCTGACGGATTTTGCCGAGCTGGACGTACGCAGTTACGTGAGCGAGCCGCAGCGAGGGCGACGCAAATGGGGCGGCCGAACGCGGCAACGCGACGCGGTGTACTCCAATCGGCGGCGGATCAAAGGCAAGCGCGGCAAGCGTCTGATGAAGTTGCGAGCGGAGAAGGTTGAGCGCAGTTTCGCGCACTGTTACGAGACGGGCGGGATGCGGCGATTGCACTTGAAAGGCCGAGGAAATGTTTTAAAGAGGCTGCTGATTCACGTGGGCGCGTTCAATTTATCGATCGCGATGAGGGGCAAACTGGGCGCGGGGACGCCGCGCGGGCTGGCGGACGCGAGGAAAAGGACAAAAGTGTCGGTTTTGGGGCTTGTATTGGCGTCTTGGGCGGCCTTGGGGCGGTTGTGCGGGGCCCTGGGGGCGGTTTTCAGGAGATTCCCGGCGAAGGTGCGAGATTCAGCCGGCGCGCCGCTGGCCACGCCGATGCTTCTCGCGGCCTGAAACGGGGTGTTTTGCCACGGGCTGTTAGCGGCAGTTTCTTATGATAAACGATATTATCATGCACTAGCTCCCGCCCTCCGAACCCCACGACCGGAGCCCCCCTTTCCCCTCATAAACAGTCATCCCTTCGGATCGGCCCGGAGCCGTCCAGGGCGCGAAGCGGCGAAGCGAACCCTTGACGGCGAGGACCGATCCGAAATCATCCAGGGCGAGGGGAAAGGGGGGCGAGTGTAGAAGGTCCATGGCAACTATCGACGGCGCTGTTGCATGATTCAACTGCGGCGCGAGTGGGGGCGCTTTTCCAACTTCTCGTTCAGGATACCACAGCGCAGGATTTCGGCCTACCCAGCTCGGCCATCCGGTTGAGGATGTGACACCCGATCGCAACTTCTCTCCTTTGTGCCTTGCCGTGCCTCGCCTTCAATCCGCCTCCGAGCACGGACTTGTATCGGAAGAAGCTGTTTTCAACGCGCGCCTGCTGTCGGTAGCCCGACTCCTTCTGCCACTCTCGTCGCCCGACCTGGCGAATCCTCTCAAGAGCCGTGTCACGCTGCGCCCATGGGCCGTCCGTTGGCCCCGCCGACACCGCGGAGCGACGAGGGGGAATCACAATCACGACGTTCTCTGTACCGGCCGCGCTGAGTTGATCGTAGACTGACCTGTGGTCGTAGGCTCCGTCCGCCGTGAAACGCCGGATGGGAACCTCGATTGTGTCGAGAAGAGCAGGGAGTGTGGAGGCGTCGTCCCGGCTGCTCGCTGTGAGTTCGGCCGCCACAATGAACCCCTCGGCATCCACCCCGATGTGAAGCTTCCGCCAATCCCGGCGTTTCTTTGATGCCTTGTGCTTGTGCGCGTTCCATTCGCCGCAACCCAGAATCTTCAGCCCTGTGGAATCGACGATCAAGTCGATCGGGCCGTCGTAGGATCGGGTCAGGGGCGGCACCGCAACGATTTGGTTCCGGCGCGAGAGTGTGGTGTGGTCCGGGGCCTTGAGGTTGAGGCCCATCAAGCGGAGCAGCGAGTCCAGGAACCCCTCGGTCTGGCGGAGCGGCAGGCTGAAGACGACCCGCAGCGTCAACGCGGTCCGGACCGCGAGGTTCGAGTACCGCCGCTGGCCTCCGCGAAGACCGTTCTTCGGTGGTACCCACGCGGCAATTGCATCCTCGCTCAGCCAGATCGTGACGTCGCCGCGGCTCCTGAGGCCACGCTCGTACTCCCTCCAGTTCCGGATTCTGTACTTCTTCTTGTACTGGCGGTTGACTCGGCTCGACTTCGCTGCGACCACGACGTTACCCCCCCCGATCTCTATGATGGACTGGACCCCACCCCCGCCGCTAGCGTGCTCGCTTACACCGATTCATGCACCAACGCCCACATGGGAGAATAAAAGCCATGCAGCGTCAACGCGGCGAGTTGGTTCCCGTTGCCGAAGCCTTGGCCGATCTGCCCGGCCCGGTCCAGGCGCTCATACCCTCGCCCCCGACACAACGCCACTTCACCCTTGCCGATCAGGTGCACCAGCTTGTCTCGGCCAGCGAAGCGGACCCCGACAGGGGCTTCATGGCGCGGCTGATGGCGCTGTGTAGCCTGCCGCGCTCCAACCCCGGCAACCGGAAAGAGTATGTCCGTCGCAACGGCCCGTACACGCTGGTGATGACCTCCGGGTTTAACAATAAGCTGCCCTTCGGGAACCTGCCCCGGCTGTTGCTGGCCTGGGTCACCACCGAAGCGGTACGGACACAGAGCCGCGATCTCGTTCTAGGCCGCTCGCTTGCCGAGTTCATGCGAACGCTCGGGATCTACCACAACAGCGGCGGACGCGGTGGCGTTCAAACGCGGCTCCGCAATCAGATGGATCGGCTCTTTAGCGCCACAGTCTCGCTGATCTATGAGGAGGAGGGGGTCAAGGCAAGGGTGAGTTCCTTGGTGGCGGACCGAGCCGTGTTTTGGTGGAACCCCAAGCGGCCCCACGAGCCGAGTTTGTGGGAGAGCAAGATCTATTTAGGTGAGGCATTTTTCAACGAAATCATCAGCCACCCCGTACCGCTCGACATGAACACCCTCAAGGCCATGAAGCGCTCTCCGCTGGGCCTCGATCTCTACCTGTGGCTGGTCTAAGGGCGTAGCGTGCTACACCCGCCAGGATAACCTCGCCCAACAAAAGCTCCTTCTCGGAGTATTCACACAGACTCGTGAGCATGCCCGCTGCACCATACGCCCCCCCGCCGGTTGCTTTCCAGCACCCGCTGGGGTAGCATTGCGTGACTCAGATGGCTGAAGAGAAAGTATTCAATCCGTACGAGCTCAAGCCCGAAGAAATTCAAGAGCCGCCGAAGTCCTTCGTCGCGATCATGAAGAAGATCGGCCCTGGGCTGATCTTAGCCAGTTCAATCGTCGGCTCGGGCGAGTTGATCGCCACAACCGTACTGGGAGCGGAGCAGGGCTACATCCTGCTGTGGCTGATCATCGTCAGCTGCGTCATCAAGGTCGTCGTCCAGAACGAGCTGGGCCGTTACGCGATCGGCACCGGCAAGACGACGCTCGAGGCGTTCGACCTGATCCCAGGCCCGCGCTTCGGTCTGGGCAAGCGCTTCCCGAGCGTCTCTTGGATGGTCATCTGCTGGTTCATCATGGTGCTGTTTACCATGATGCAGATCGGCGGGATGCTCGGGGGAATCTCCGAGGTCTTGCACGGCTATCTGCCTCTCAACGCCAATCAGGGCGCGTCGATCGTGACCTGGGTCTGGATCATCAACATCATCACGGTGTTTCTGTTGATCGGCGGGAAATACTCGATGGTCGAGAAGATCTCGATGGGCTTGGTCGTGACGTTCACGGTCCTGACGGTGATGTGCGCCTTCGTGCTGTTGAAGTTGCCTGAGTACTTCTCGTGGAGCGAGGTGGCAAGCGGCCTAGCGTTCCGTCCGCCCGAGGGCGGTCTGGCGACGGCGGTGGCGGCGTTCGGCATCACGGGGGTTGGCGCGACCGAGCTGGTGATGTACCCCTATTGGTGCATCGAGAAGGGCTATGCGCGCTCAACAGGGCCTCGTGACGACTCCGACGCCTGGACCAAGCGGGCGTTCGGCTGGATCCGTGTGATGGGCGCTGATGTCCTGAACTCGATGGTGATCTACACCTTCGCGACGATTGCTTTTTACCTGCTTGGGGCGGGCGTCTTGCACAGCATGGGCGTCGTCCCCATAGGCTCGGAGATGGTTTCGACGCTCTCGAGCATTTACACCGAGACGCTCGGCGGATGGTCGCTCCCAATCTTCCTGATCGGGGCCATTGCGGTGCTGTATTCGACGGTGTTCGCATCGACGGCGGCGCAGATCCGTATCTACGCCGACTTCGTGGGGATGCTGGGGGTGTACGATCGCACCAACTACCGCCTCAGGCTGAAAGTGACGCGGATGTTTGTCGTGATCCTGCTATTCATCCCTTCGTGCTACTTCATGTTGCTGAGCGAGCCGGTGCTAATGGTCAAGATAGGCGGGATCGCTCAGGCGACCATGTTGCCCATTATCGGGTTCGCAACGCTTTATTTGAGGTACAAGCAGCTGCCTTCGCGGATTGCGCCGAAGGGTTGGATTACGCTGGCGCTGTGGGTGAGCGCGTTGGTCATGGCGGTGATGATGGGCTACTCTGTAATTCAGCGGATGACGTCGTAGGGGTCAGGCATGCCTGACCCTTGGGCTTTCGCCGATACTGTTTACTTAATGGCGAGTTGCGAGTCTGGCCGCGGAACCCGCTCCCTTGCAGTCGCGGCTCTGACGCCTGCGTCTCAACCTTTGAATCGCGGGCGTCAGAGCCGCGGCCTGTGGGAGAATGTTCAAGTCCAGTGGGCGTAGCGCGCTACGTCCCGACCTCGCGCCCGAACGAGGTGACCATGCGAATAG
The DNA here is from genome assembly GCA_965247515.1 of Bryobacterales bacterium. Classification (GTDB taxonomy): domain Bacteria; phylum Acidobacteriota; class Terriglobia; order Bryobacterales; family UBA6623. The sequence goes on from OZ252029.1 coordinate 8,195,022, forward strand.
GTGTGTTTATCGTTGCGGGCCTGTGGGCCTCGCTTCCGCTCTTTGCGAATGAGAGCGGGCTCCCGGTGGGCAGTACCGGGGCGTTTGGCGAGAGAACCTGCGCTGGGGCTCTCTGTCACGTTCCCGAACCGCTGAACACCGGACTTTCAGCCGGTATTTCGATCCAGGTCGGGCCGTACGTTCCCGGCGCGACCCAATTGATCTTGGTCGAGATTCTCAGCACCTCGGCGCGGCGCTGGGGTTTCCAACTCACCGCCCGCCGAGCCGACGACACGACTCAGCCAGCCGGCCGCTTCGCGGCGAGGAACTTCTTCACCGCGGTGCGCTGTCCGGACGGCCGGTTCGGGCCTTGCGCCGAGACCCAAGTCGAATACGCCACTCATACCTCGGTCGGAACCGGCGGGGGAGGGCAGTCGGGCCGCAAGTTGTTTGCCGTCGACTGGACAGCGCCGGGCAGCGACGTCGGTGACGTCATCTTTGCCGCCGCGGGAGTCGCCGCCGACGGCAACCTAGGGGGAGCGAGCGACCTTACCGCTACCACCACGCAGCTATCGCTCCACGCTCCGACGCATCTGCCGCGGCTCAGCAACGCCGGAGTGCGCCACGCCGCGGCTTTTGCAACGGGAGACCGAGGCGATCGCGCCAAAGCAGCTGCTGACCCTGTTCGGAATCAACTTTTCAGCGCCCGGAACCTTCATCCCCGTGAGGCGGGAGGACTTCGACATCAGAGGCCACGTGCCGGAGGAGTTGCACCGCCTGAGCGTCGAGTTCCGGCGCCCCCGCGAGTCGACGCGGCTCGGCCGGATCGTGTTCGTCGGAGACAACCAGGTCAACCTGCAGGCGCCCGACTTTCCGGGGAATCTGCGAGGCGCCGTGGCGACGATCCAAGCGGTCATCCATCGCGGCGAGGGGGCGAACGAGATACGGAGCAACGAGTTGCAATTCGCCATCGCACCGACATCGCCGGGGTTGTTTACCCTGGACTCGTCGGGCGTCGGCCATGCGGCAGCGGTTGACGGCGTCTCAGGCCGGCTCGTGGCGCCGCCTAGCGCGGGGGCGCCCAACTCGATTCGAGCGCGGCCCGGAGACGTGCTGCTGGTCTTTGGCAGCGGCTTCGGAGCCACGGACCCGGATTTCGCGCCCGGCGAACTGGCTGACGCGGCGCGGCTCACGAGTCCGGTCAGCGGGTCGATTGGCGGCGTCGAGCTGACGCAGGACGATGTGCTCTACGCTGGGGCGGCGCCGCGGTTCGCCGGGCTCCAACAGTTCAACCTGCGCATCCCGAGCCTGCCCGATGGCGACCACGCGTTGGTTTTGCGCATTGGGACCGAACAAACACAGCAGGGGGTGTTCGTGTCGGTCGGCCCAAGGTGACCGTCTATTTGGCGACGAACACGACGCGGCCCGGCTCGAGGTTTAGTTGACCGAGTTTGTGCTGTAGCGGCACGCGTTTGCCCAGCTCGAAACCGTCGGTCTCGGGCGCGACGAACGCGTTCACCAGCCAAGTGGTCAGCATTCCCGCCATCTCGGTGTTGTTTACCTTCATGGACTCGACGTCAACCTGCACCATGCCGTTGCGGGAGGCGAACTTTACCCGCGAAAGCACCTCTTTGTTGTCACCGAGCATCCGGATCAAGAAGTTGCCCGCTCCGCCGGCTGAGACCTTCGCGAAGTCCACGACCGCCGTGATGACCGAGGTCCCTTGGTGGGTCCTGACTTTCAAGTCGCGCACGCCCTCCGGAATCGAAGGGGCGTAGTCGTATTTCAGGTACGAGTTGAGCTCGTCTTCGCTGACAACGATCGTCTCGCCGGGCTCCATTTGGTCTTCGACGATGCGGTTGAACTTGTCGCGCGCGGCGATACTGGCTTCGGGCGTTAGAGCGCACATCGTAATCGGTAGGGCGGCGGCCATCAGAAGTAAGCGGCGAAGCGTCATACTCGCTGTTCCATTCTAGGTGGACGCCGCCTTGTCAGTTCCGTTGGCCCGCTTGGGCAGCCATGAGTCTTGGGCCGCTAGAGCCGTCGCCGCGACGCTTTGTTCAGCCTCCTTCTTGGTCAGGCCCTCCGCCCTCGTTTGGTAGAGGTCGCCAATGCGCAGCTCGACCGAGAATACGCGACTGTGGGGCGGACCCACCTCGGCGACGACGTCATAGACGGGCAGCTCGAGCTTGAGCGACTGAAGCAACTCCTGCAGGGTGGACTTGGCGTTGTCTAGCTCCAGGTTCTCGTCGGCGCTCGCGATTTGCTCCGGTTGCAGCAAGAAGTCCTCGATGAAGCGGGAGGCCGCGGCGAGTCCGCCGTCGAGATAAATCGCCGCGAGAAGGGCTTCGACCGTATCGGCTTGGAGGGCCTTCTTGGTACGGCCTCCATTGCGCTCTTCAGCCTGGCCGAGCAGGATGTAGTCGCTCAGGTTGAGTGTTTGGGCGGCTCGATAGAGGGCGCTGCCGCAGACGAGCTGGGCCTTGACTTTCGTCAAGCGGCCCTCGGCGTAGTGGGGGAACAGCTTCATCAGACGGTCACTGACGACGAATCCCAGGACCGCGTCTCCGAGAAACTCGAAGCGTTCGTTGTGGGCTCCAACGCCCTCTTCGTTGGCGTGGGAGCGGTGGGTCAGCGCCTCGACGACAACGGCGCCGTCGTTGAATGAGTATCCGATGCGCTGCTGGAGTTCTTCGAGAGAAGGCATTCAATGAAGGCAATGGGCCTGAGGGCTTGGCATGCCAAGCCCCTACGTCGTTGAGAACAAGCGATCGGCCGTAGGGGCGAGGCATGCCTCGCCCGCCGTTCGCTAACGAATCCGCCCTAGCTGCCGGCTGCGATCTTCTGTTTCAGTTCGTCGGCCAGATTTGAGCCGTCGCCTATGGGAAGGCCGCCGGCGGCGATCGATTTGTCAATCGCGTTCATGGCCTCATCCTTTTTGCCCTGACCATGCAACGACTCAGCAAGGTAGTAGAACGTCGGTCCTGTTTGCTCGCCCGCCAGCGTCAGCGCCTTTTGCAGCATCTCTTCCGCCAGCGGAAAGTCCTTGCGCTTGAGGGCGATCATCCCGAGCGACTCGTTGCCTTGCGACATGAAATCTTTCTTCGTCATCAACCAGGCTTCATCGGTCAAGCTGGGGTCCATCTTCTGCATGTTGGGTATCAACGTGAGCGCCCTCTTCCCGAAATCCTCAGCCTTGGCGAGCTTCTCATTCTTGTCGAGATCGAACTCGCGCGTACGGGTCGGGATCGCGAACGCCAGCTGCAACAGCGTGCCGACGTTGTCGGCGTTGAGCTCGAGAGTGCGCTCGCCGTAGAGCAGCATGTTCTCGAAGTCATTGGTTTGCTGATACGAGAGCATCAGCATGTAGTTGCCGAACTCCTTGAACTCGGTCTCAGGAAAATCGCCTAGGAACTTGGTCGCCGTGGTGATACGGTCTTCAGCCGTCGTGGACGACTGGACGGCCATCAGAGCGTCAAGCTCTTCCTGGGATTTCGGCTCGGGGCCGGCGGCTTCTTGGGCAACGCCCGACACAGCGAGTCCGACCAGCAGGCAAAAGGTTAGGATCTTGGTGTTCATTCGTGGTTCTCCATCCGAACGCGTAGTGCGTGCGCGAACACGCAATGCCTTTTTATTCTAGACGCATTCGAGGGCAAGGGGTTATGCGGTAACGATGATGCAGCGATTCCGCAACGAGGCTGAGTCAGAAGGCGGAAGTAGTTGGGAATCGAGGGATTTAGGGGCGTGGGGTGAAGGACGAGCAGATTCGCACGCGGTCCTGACCCGGAAATAGGTGGGGAATCGCAGGGCAAAGACACCCCGGCGGCTCTTGCGGCAGGGCCGCTTACTGGCAGGCGCGGGGTGGGCGGGGGAGTCGACTCGCGTGCTAGGGCGAGGGGCCCGTGGCCGCCTGATACAGCTCCGCCGCCATCACCCGCGCCCAAAAGACTCGCGGTTTGCCGCGCCGCAACGACGGTTTGAGGTTGCGGGCGACAAAAGCGTGGTAGAGATTGAATGCCAGAAACGTCGTCAAGAGAAACGTCTCGATGGCGTGGGGTTCGTGCTTGTAGATGTGGTCGGCATGCCAGCCGTTGACCAACTCGTTGAAGCCGCGGTTCTCGATGTCCCAGCGTTGATGGCCCAAGCGCACCAGCTGCGCCGTGGAAACTTGCCGCGACCCCAAAGTCGTTAGCCAAACCCAATCGCTTTGATGCTCGTGGAGCTCGCCGTCAAGCTGCGAGCGCCGCCGCCAAGTCTCCACCGAACGAACGACGCGCAAGGGCTGGGCGACCTGCGGCCACGATAATAAGCCCTCGTGATCCCACCATTGGCAATCGCGTGAGCGATACTCGCCCGCCTGTGGGGGCTGGGTTCGCCACAGTCCTTGAACGTCTTGAAACAGGTGGCGGCGCTCGTCCTTGAGCACGATGACGGCGTCCTTGCCGTGCGCCAGCAGAAAGTTCACAAACGTCGCGGCGGCGTAAAGAGCGTCGGCCAAGACAACATCAAACGCCCGTGGGTAAGCGGCTAGAACGCGTTCGAGCAAACGTTTGGCGGCGGCCAGCTCGTCCTCGCCGGGGAGTTGCGGTTCGGCGTCGAGCAACAGCGGAAGCGGTTCGCCTTGGATGTTGAATGGCGAGGCGGCGGGCGCGTCACTGAGCAACTGCAGCGTCACTTGGCGGTGATAGTACTGCAGCTGTTCGCCGTCGCTGCGCTGAATGCGGCGCTCGAGACAGCCTCCACAGCAACGGCGGTAGCTGGCGTGAGACTCATGACCGTCGATCACAGCCACCCCTAATCCGCCGATGCCGGGCAAGGCCTTGTTGCGCTTGAGGCGTTCATACAGCTGCCGAATCGCTTGCCGCAGCACGGCCGTGTCGAGCGAGCTGTAGACGCGGCCAATGGTGTCCGCGCTGGGCAGCTTGCGGCCCAGCCATTTCTTCCAAAACGGCGCCCCCTCGAGCGTTTCCAAAGCGTTCAGGCTGCCCAGCCGGGCCCAGAACAGCGCCAGCGTCGACTCGACGACAGCGCGGGTGGGGATGCGCGGCTTGGGGCGGGAATCCGAGACCCCGGCGAGAAGGCGGCTGCGCAGGCCGTAACCCTTCTCCGCGTACTGGATCAGACGTCGAAGAACGTCACTCCTCCCGGCGGTCTTGGAGCCGCTTCCACTCGCGCTCGGAGACCTCTTCGAGCAGCCGCTCGAGCTGTTGATAGTCGGCTACGGCCTGGCGCACGCGTTGCTCCCAGCTGCGCGGCACGAACAGCTGTTGCACCTTTCCCCGGCGCGAGCGCACCAGATAGAGCGAGGCGTGCAGTTGACCCTGGGCGCAGCGACAGTTGGGCTTGCCGCAGACGCGTTGGCGCGGCGCCACGGTGCCATGCAGCAACCAGCGGCCGTGGACCAGCTGGGCGATGCGGGAGCGCAGCTTACGCTCGGCATCGGCGAGGCTGGAGCGAGCCGGGGCTGTCTTCATGACTGATATATATACAATATGCCAGAACCAACTGCGCTGCAACTCCTCAACACGAATGCGAATCTGCTCGGACCACAGGCCCAGCCCCAAACACCCGCTAAATCAATGGTTTCCGACCCTCAGGGAAATTGGATGCGGAACCGCTGGTCCGACAGTCCGACAAACTTGCGTGTCGGGCTGGGGTGGCGCCTGGGGCTCGCTAGCGTTCGCCGCCACCTCTGGCCGTTGGTATCCTGAACTCCGGCGATGGCGACTCGAACCGAAATTGAAGAAGGTGCGGGACCGAAACGACGTAGCGGGCATTCGCAATATTAACGATATAGTACTAAATATGGTATCATGAACACCAAGAAGCTGCGCCGTGACCTTGGCAGGCTCAGGGAGCAGAAGAGTGGCCTGGGACAAAAAAAACTTGAAGCGTTCGCGAAACGATTGGGGCGGCGGAGATCGAGCAGGTCAGCAAGCGAGCCCCAGTGGATCAGCTCCGTGCTGCCAGAGAGCCGTCCGATCAGCATTCCCGGACACAAGTCAATCAAGACCTATACGGCCGTCAGCATCCTAGACTGTTTCGAGGAAGACCTAGCTCGCCTTGAGGAACTTGAGAAATGACGAAAAAGACGACTGAGACAGCGGCGCAGCCTCCGGGAAAATATCTGCGTCAGCCATACGCGCGCATCGTCATCCCGGCTGAAGATGGCTTCCACGCCGAAATACTGGAGTTTCCGGGTTGCTTTGCCCAGGGGGATTCAGCGGACGAAGCCTACGCGAACTTGGAGAAAGCCGCCTACGCCTGGATTGAGGCTTGCCAAGAGCAGGGACAGGAGATTCCCAGTCCATCCGCGAACGCGGGGTATAGCGGGAAGATCGTTCTGCGGCTGCCAAAGAGCATTCATCGACGGGCGTCCCGGCTGGCGGAGCGCGACGGCGTTAGCCTGAACCAATTCCTCCTGAGCGCCGTAGCCTGCCGCGTCGGAGCAGAAGACCTTTACGCACGAGTGGCGCAACGATTGGAACAAGGACTTCTCCGCAAGACGACACTAGGTGCGAACTTCGGCGGCGACGGCGTGAAAAAACCGGCGGCCTGAATCGCGAGGTGGCCCCGACCGCTACCGAATCGCAATCGTCGCCGTTTGGGAGCTGAATCCGCCGATCGTCACCACCACAGGCTGCTCGCCCGTCGGCGTTCCAAACGCCGGCTCCACATTGAGCTGCAGCACCCCGACCGTGCCCGGCGTGAGGCCGGCGAACTGGATTCTCGCCTCGACGCCCCCGATGAAAACCTTGATTTCGGCCGGGACGTGGATCAGCGGGAAGGCCGATGCGGCGCGTCCGGTTGCCCACTCGGGTGAAGTCGCGCCGTGGCCGGTGGCGAACAACGTGAGGAGCTTCGATCGAGCAGCGGCGTTCTCCGCCGTATTGAGCGAGCCATTGGAGTTGAGCGCGACCGCGCGGCCAGCGCCCCAAGTGAAGATTACGGGCGAGGATTCCGTGACCTGGACCGTGTAGTAGTCGCTGCGGGCGTTACCATTTGCCACCACGATGCGAACAGCCGCGCGGCCCCGGATCTCCACCGGCGCCTGGAAGTTCATCTGCTCGTCGCTCAGGTACAGGATCGCGCCTTCGGCGATCAGCTGGTCGTAGGTTTCGTAGAAGAGGATCCGGACTCCGTTGACGTCGGTTGGGAGCTGGTCGCCAAGTTGACCGCCGTAGCTGGTGGTAATGCCCCCAGCGGGACCGCCAAGGTTAACGCCGTAGAGCACGCCCAGTCCGCCCGCCGACAAGCGCGGTTCGTTGTTCGCGGCGTTGCCAACGCCGCCGGTCATGACTTGCGGCGTCGCATTCGGCTGCGGGCTGACCGACACGCGGCCTTTCACCATTTTGGCCGGCAGGGTCGTCCCCAACGGCTCGAACATGATGTCGAAGGCGAATTCGCCGGGACCCAGCGCCGAGGTGTCGACCTTGACCTCGAGCTCGCTTGGCGCTGTGCCTTGCTCGATCGACAGCCCAATCTTGTCCGCCATCGGACCCATCGGATGAACCGCCCACTGCAGCGTCCCGCCGCTAGCGGTTACCTGTAACGTTTGTGCGTCGGGAGCCTCCCCGCCTTGCTCACCGTTGAACGCCAGCTCCTCCGGCGCGACGGTCATGATCTGCGGCGCCGACGGAGAGTCAGCCGTAGCCAGCTCGAAGTTGTCAAGCGCGCTGCGCTCCCGGTCAGGCGAATGCTGAGCGGTCACCTCGACCCGCACGACAAGCCCGAGCACTTCCTCGAACGACGCTACGCCCGAGACCAACTGCCAGGCGTTCTCGCGGATCGGCGCAACTTGATGACCCCAGATATTGCGAGGCCTGGCGCCCGACCATTCATATACCGATCCCGCTCCATACAGGCGAATCTTGACGGGCTCAGTCGCCTCCAAGAAGGCGTCCATGCGGAAGTCGAATTCGAACCGCGGATCCTCGAGCGCCGTGTAGTCGCCCAGAAAAGCGAAGGGCGCGATGAACACATCCGGCTGCGGGTCGCGGTTCTCGAGATCTTCCGCGATACGGATGTGACCATCAGGATTGCCGCCGAATTCCGACCACAGCAACCGCGAGTCGGAGGCGCCGACGGGCGCGCCGGCGAGATCGCCGTCAGGCCGGTCGTTGCGACTCCAGTCGTCAAACCCTCCCGAGAAGCCAGAGATCGCGGGCAACACCGGGCGCGCGGGGGTGTCGCCGCGCTCCATGACCCGTACGTTGTCGATTCCAACGGTTCCGGAGCCAACGACGTAGCTGGCCCGGATTTCAACGCGGCGCGGGTTGGTGAAAGCCTCTTCGAAAGTCCCCGTGCCGGCAACCTTGACCCAATGGTCTTGTCGAATCGGCGCAAAGTTCGTCTGCCAAATCGGCACAAACTCTTGCGCGAAGAAATTGAGCTCGCCCTGTATCTCGGGCGGCGGCCGGCCCAGCCACTTCCAAGCGGTCTTATCGCCGATCACGCGAATCTCAGCGAAATAGTTTGCGCCGGCTCCAACAAAGCGCGCCAGATCGAACTCAATTCGGCCGTCGGCCAAGCCATAGAGGTTGACCAGAAACTTCTCAGGCGCGACAAAGTATTCGCTAGTACTGTTAGACCTGTGAAAAATCCGAACGTGACCGCCAGGGTTGCCCTTGGTATCGGCATAAGTCAGCCCCGACAAGGGGCTGCCGACAGTGGCCCCAGGCAGCCCGCTAGCGCTGGCATTTCGAGTCCAGCCCTCCGCATCACTGTCGAATGCCGACTCCGCCACGGGAAACAGATTGTCAATCGGTCCGCCGGTGTACGTTGCGGTCATTTCGCCGCCAAAGCGCGGCACGCCAGGATCACCGCGGACGAAGAATCCGATGTAGTAGATGCCCTGGGACGAGGGCGGGTACGCCGGTTCGACGAATCTCGACCCTGGCGACGACTTTCGGATTGGGCTTTTCGAAGAAGTCCGTTCTCCGAGAACCTCGCGTCAGTCTATCCGGCCTGAGCGGATCGAACCCGACATCGAGCCCTCCGCGAACCATCATTTCGACTTCGAGGTTCGGCTGGGCCCCTTTCCATTCGACCACCAGTGACTCGGCCCCGGGCGGGATCAAGACGGTAAAGCCGTTCTCTTGGTGGTAGATCGTGCGGAAAGGCGCCTCGGGGCGCTCAAAGTAAAAAGTGCTGCCGTTAGTCAGCAGGTTCGTCGCGCCAAGAGCCGGCGCCAGCAGCGCAACCAGCAGCAGCGGCAAGGCGGGTGTCAGCAGCCGCGCCGGGCGCATGCGATTCGGGGGAAATCGATACGGATTCATCGCAACCTACGGCTCATGATGGATCGGCCGTCCGAAAGCCAGGTATCGGGAGTTCACCTAAGGCGGCGCCCCGTTTTGGCCTATGGCGGGCGAGGACCCCTCTGTTCCGCTTATCGGCTGGACGAGATCGGGCCAATAGCAATCTGCGATAATTTGAGGCCCCAGTCGAAGGAGGCGCAAGTGATTTCGAAACGGCTCGTCAAGGCAATTGAGAAGAATGCCAGTAAGCTCGCCGTGGACTTAGTTCACACGGTCCGCAACGATCGCCGGGCCGAGGCCTACAAAAACCTCTCGGACGCCCAATTCCAGGGGGTTGTGATTGACTTGTACAGCAACCTCGGGCAGTGGTTGCAGAGTCACACCTGGCACAAGCTGCGCACGGTGTATGAGCGCAAGGGCCGCGAGCGCTTCCACGGCGATTTACCGCTCGAGCAGCTTGTCTTCTCGCTCACGACGACCAAGACGCTGTTGCTTGACTTCATCCGCGGGTCACTATCCGGCGACGCTTCCGAGAGGGACCTGGAAACCGAGCTGATCTTGGCCGTGTCGGAGTTCTTCGATCGCGCGATCTACCACACGATTGTCGGCTACGAGGATGGGCGCAGGACATCCGCGCGGGCGGCGGAAAAGCGCGCCGCGGAACCGCCCAAGCCAGAGGCGGCCAAGAAGCGCGCGGCGCCGCGACCAGCGAAAAAGCCGACAACGGACGAAGACGACCACATCAGCCGCGGCGGAACGATCGGCGAGACCTCGGGCTAAAAGGCCGGCAGCAGCGTTCCGAGCGCCCTGCGTGAGCGGGGTGTCTTCCAGTCGACACTCACTAGACCGCCCGCTCAGGGGGTGTGAAGAAATGTCTTGAGCCCCGACAGGGGCGCCATAACCGTAGCCCCCAGCGCAAGCTGTGGGAAAGCAGACGGAAATGTCTCTTTTTGTCTCGGGCGTGGGCTCTCCCCAGGTATAGCCCGGGCAGATAGGTAACACAATTCCCCGATCACATGGGTAACACATTGGCATCCTAGAACAAAAGAAGGACTTTTGTTTTGGGATGGAAGGAGACCCGTGTGCAAGACGAAAGATTGCGATTCGTTCAAGAGGTTCTAACCCGGGAGGATGCCATGGCCGCCGTCTGTCGGCGCTTCGGCGTCAGCCGTAAGACCGGCTACAAATGGCTCGATCGCTACGCCCAACAAGGCGTCGCCGGATTGGCCGATCAATCCAAAGCGCCCAAACGGCAAGCGCAAGCCTTTCCCGCCGAGATCGAGCGAGAGATCCTGGCCTTGCGGGCGCGCTATCCCACTTGGGGCGAAGACAAGCTCAAAGCGCGACTCGAGCGCACCAACCCTGACATCAATTGGCCGGCGCACTCCACTATCGGGGCGCTGCTGAAACGCCACGGACTCACCCACCCCGGTAAGCGCCGGCGCCACGCCACGCCTTCCAGTAAGCTCACCAGCGCCAAGGCGCCCAACCAAGTTTGGGCGATCGATTTCAAGGGTTGGTTCGAAACCGGCGACGGCAAACGCTGCGATCCGCTGACGATTTCCGATACGGCGAGCCGCTATCTGTTGCGTTGTCAAAGGGTCGCGCGCAGCGACACGGCGCACGTGCGGCCGCTGATGGAAGCGACTTTCCGGGAGTACGGCCTGCCCACGAGGATCCTTTCCGATAACGGTCCGCCGTTCGCCTCGACGGGCTTGGCGGGGCTTTCGCGGCTCAGCGTGTGGTGGATCCGGCTCGGGATTCAACTGCAGCGAATCGACCCCGGACACCCTGAGCAAAACGGGCGTCATGAGCGCATGCATCGGACGCTCAAGGCCGAGACGGCGACGCCGCCGGAGCGCAACTTGCGAGCGCAACAGCGGGCGTTCGATCGTTTTCGGCAGATCTACAACCAGGAGCGTCCGCACGAGTCGCTAGCGATGGCAACGCCGGCGAGCGTGTATCAGCCGTCGTGGAGGCCGTATCCGGAGCGCTTGCCGGAGCTGGAGTATCCGGATCGGATGCTGCCGCGGCGAGTGCAGAGCAAGGGCGACATTGGGTTGCTGGGGCGTCAGTTGTTTCTCAGCGAGACCTTGGCGGGCGAGACGGTGGGCCTGGAAGAGCATGAGCACGGCTGGGCGGTCTGGTTTGGGCCGCTGGAGCTGGACTGGCTCGAGCGTAGCCTATTCGAGGGCCCGCGGCCGGGCAGGGGGGAGCACCGACTGCGGCGGAGACGCTCGGGGGGCGCCTCCTCCGCTCGCCCTACGGGCTCGCTCCCCCGGCGCCCCCCGAGCGTTTCCGGGAAGGATTTCGTGCAAAGAACCTTCTCTTGGTTCAACCCTTAAACTGTTACCTATGTGGTTGGGGAAAAGTGTTACCTAGGTGCTGGGCTGTTCACCCAGGACCCCGGGCTTGCGCCCGGGGCTACGGTTATGCCGCCCCTAGCGGGGCTAAAGCGCCCCGGGATGAATTCCAGGGCTATGATTGTGTCCTCCGTTGTAAAATCAAAGACGACGCCAGGCCGTAACCATGCAAACGCAGGACGCTTACAACTTCACCGCGCTATTCGAGCCGGCAGAAGAAGGCGGCTACGTCGTGACGTGCCCGTCCTTGCCAGGCCTGGTGACCGAAGGCGACAGCCTCGAGGAGGCCCGAGACCGTGTTCGCGAGGCGATTCAGGCGTATCTGGAAAGCCTTCAGAAAGACGGGCTGCCGATCCCGATCGATACTCCGATTCCAGGCGAGCCGCGCTGACCTCCGACGAGTTTCTCGAGTTCCTCTGATCTCCCGGGCCCCACTGGTAGAATCAAAGATTCCGCGGGACGCCCGTCCCGCGCACACCCCCAGGAAAAGTTATGTCTCAAGGAAACTTCGGCGTCGCCGGGCTCGGCGTCATGGGCCAAAATGTGGCCCTCAATATCGAACGCAACGGATTCGAGGTCATCGCCTACAATCGCTCGGACCAGCGCGCCAACGAAATGCGCGCCAAGGGCGAGGGCAAGAACGTCGTCGTCACCCAGTCGATCGAAGAGTTCGTCCAGAAACTCGAGCCGCCGCGGCGCATCCTGCTGATGGTCACCGCCGGCCCCGGCACCGACAAGGTCATCGAAGCCCTCGACGAGCATCTCGAAGAGGGCGACATCATCATCGACGGCGGCAACTCGCACTTCCCCGACACCAACCGCCGCAACGTCGAGCTCAAGCGAAAGGGCTACCACTTCGTCGGCTGCGGCATCTCTGGGGGCGAAGAGGGCGCCTTGTGGGGACCCTCGATCATGCCCGGCGGCCATCGCGACGCCTATGAGCGTATCGCCCCTGTTCTCGAGAAGATCGCAGCCACGACCGAGGACGACGGCCCCTGCGTAACCTACTGTGGCTCAACCTCGGCCGGGCACTACGTCAAGATGGTCCACAACGGCATCGAGTACGGCATCATGCAGGTGATCTGCGAGGTGTACGACATCCTTCGCACCGCCTGCGGGATGCCGACCTCCGAGATCCACGCCATCTTCGACGAATGGACAAAGAGTCAGGAAATCGGCGGCTTCCTGCTCGACATCACGGTCGTTTGCCTTGCCAAAAAGGACGACCTCACCGGCGACCGCCTAGTCGAGCACATCCTCGATACGGCCGGTCAAAAAGGCACCGGCAAATGGACGGCGCAATCGGCCCTCGACTTGGGCGTGCCCATCCCGACGCTGTCGATGTCGGTCGAAGCGCGCATCCTTTCCGGCCTCAAGCCGCGCCGCGTGGAAGCCTCCAAGATCCTAACCGGACCGGGTTCGACCTACTCAGGCGACAAGGCCGCGCTCGTCGAAAAACTCTACGGCGCGCTCCACGCCGCGATGATCGCTTCCTATGCGCAGGGCATGCATCTGATCCAAGAAGCCTCGCGCGAATACGACTACGGGACCGATCTGGCTGAGGTCGCGCGCATCTGGAAAGACGGCTGCATCATCCGCTCCAAGCTCCTCGACCCCATCAAGAAGGCTTACGAGCAGAACCCCGGGCTGACCAACATGGTGATCGACCCGATCTTCGCGGATACGGTCAATCGCACCTTGCCCGAGCTGCGCGGTGCGGTCGGTGTCGCGGTCGAGCACGGCGTTTCGGCAACCTGCCTCGGAGCCAGCCTGTCGTACCTAGACAGCTACCGCAGCGAGTTTCTCCCGGCGAACCTGCTACAGGCCTTACGCGACAACTTCGGCGCACACACCTACAAACGCCTTGATCGCGACGGCGTCTTCCACACCGAGTGGAATAAGTAACGGTCGTGTTTTCCGAGCACCCTGCGTGAGCGGGGTGTCTTCCCGTTACCCGGGCGACGGCTGCAACCATGACTGGAAGACACCCGGCTGACGCAGGGTGCTCGGATTCCCTAAAGTGGAATCTCGTCGAAGCTAGCAACGACGAAATCCGCGTCCGCAAGGCGCTCGGCTCGGAAGGTCGTCGCGACGCCGATCGAGCGCATTCAGCTGGAGGCGTTCGGCCACGATGTCGTCGACTTCGTCGGCGATCCTGGTGTGCTGTTTGAGGATCGCGCTGCCCCGCGGCAGCGAGCACCCCGCCATTTTGGGTGTAAGGCGGTCGCGGTCGAACTCGAGCCCCCGACGCGCCAGTAACTCGCGCGTGGTGATCTCCCAGAGCGGCTGGGTGTCGATGATCACCCCTTCGAGATCGAAAATAACGGCCTTCGTCAGCATCGGGCCGCTTATAATTGTCTCCTGTCCTGAGTGCCCTCAATACGCCGTAGACTCTTCATCGCCCTCACGCTAGTAGCCGGCGGGCTGTGCTCGGTTACCTTGCTCGAGCTCGGCCTACAATCGATCGCGGGGCCCTGGAACCCCCGTTGGCTGTTGCACCACCGCGACCCCGATGTCGGCCCCTGGACTCTCCCCGGACGGGTGAAAGCGCGGGACGGTTGGGGCGAACCGCACTACCTTACGTGGAATTCGTTCGGGATGCGCGACAAGCCCCGAGCGCTCGAAAAGACAGACGGAATCACCCGCATCGCGGTTATTGGCGACTCCTTCATGGAATCGCTGGAAGTCGACGACGACGAGACCGGACTGGCTCTCTTGGAGGATCGCCTAGAGGGAGTGGAAGTCTTAAACTTCTCCAAGATCGGCATCGGAACCTGCACCCAATACCAGGTCTACTTGAAGAAGGTTCGCCGGTTTCGCCCCGACATTGTGATCCTCGCCGTCTTGCCCTTCAACGATATCTCCGACAGCGCGCCGAATCGCTTGCGGGACTACTACGTCGAGCGCGAAGGTTCGGGGCCCCATGCCTTTTTCGAGCGAAACTCTGACGGGCTCTATCAGCTCGAGGTTTGGACTCCGGAGCTTGGATTCCGGGCTCGCGCGAGACGCTACGCGCGGAGGCATTCCGCGATCTATCGCACCTACGCCTATTTCCGCGGTTTGTCCGGTTCTGTGCAATCACATGATCCCGAGCCCGATGACTGGCCGTCGGGGTTCCACCCGCCGAAGTCACCCCAGTGGCGGACAGCCTGGGAGAACGCCGAGTTCGCGCTCCGGCAGCTCCATCAAGTGACCCAAGCTGACGGCGCGGAGCTGAGGCTGGCGGTGCTGCCTTCCTCCTACAGTCCCGACGAGCACACCGCGAGGGTCGCCCGGGAGCGGGAGCTTCCGGCGGACTTCGATTGGGATTACCCGAACGAGCGGGTTCTTGCGCTAGCCGAGTCGCTCGGAATCCCGGCGCTGGATCTAACTCCCCCCTTTCGGCGCGAAGTCAAGCGACGGGGCCTGACCTACCCATGGTTCTCCTATCCCGATGACGGGCATTGGAACGAGGAAGGCCACGCGTTCTTCGCTAGAACGATGGCGGAGTTTTTGGGCAACCCGGCCACGCGCCTATAATTGTCGGTACTTCTCTTGTTCCGGATATTTAACCCCTTTGGTCTGATCTTCCAGATCTTGATGCTCGTCCACTTCTTCCGGACGCGCCCGGAGGGGTATTGGTTTTTCATCATCATTTTCCTGGGGCCGATCGGGGCGCTGATCTACTTTTTCGTTGAGGTACTGCCCGGTTTCCAGTGGAAGTTGCCGGCGCTCGAGCGCTTCGAGCGACGTCGGCGCAAGCAGTGGCTCGAGGCGATGGTGCCCGAAAGCCCGTCAGTCGAAGCGATCACCGAGCTCGCCCAGATTCGCGCGCTCGAAGGCGAGAACGCCGCGGCGGCGGAGTTGTTCGACCAGGCTGTAGCGCGCGATCCGGAGGACTGGGAGAGCTACTACGGGAGGGGCACGGTGCGGCTTCGGATGGGAGAGCCTCGGATGGCGGTTGAGGACCTGGAGCGGGTGGTCAAGCATGACCCGGCGTACAAGTTCCACGGCGCCCAGCTGGCGCTCGCCGAGGCGTATGAGAAGGCCGGCGAGGAGAACAAGGCAATTGCTTGCTACCGAACGATCTTGGCTCGGACGACCGTGGCACAAGCGTATTTCCACTTGGGTCGTCTGCTGCACGAGCGCGGCGAGACGCAGGAGGCTCGGGAGCTGATGCGGGAGATCGTTTCCAAGCAGACCGGACTCCCGCGTTACTTGAGGCGCCAGGAACGACCGTGGGTGCGACAGGCGAAGGCGTTCTTGAAAGAAGTCAGCTAGCCCGCAATGCTCGTCACGTAGCGATGCTTTCGAGCAACAGGCGCCCGCTCAAACGCCCACGGGGCGACACAATCATAGCCCAGGGATTTATCCCTGGGATTTGGAAGCGCCGGCGCCGGCTTTGACACCCCTCTTGGTGCAATCCGCGCCCAACGGGCGCGGATTGCACCAAGAGGGGAACGAACCCGCGGGACCCAAAACGAGAACCCAGGGATAAATCCCTGGGCTATGACTGTGGCGCCCATAGGCGGGCTCGAACCCAACTCTACCCTTAAGTAACGAGTGTTACAGCCAGCCCGCTAGTCGTCGACCGTAATCTTCAACGCCTTCAAGAAAGCCTCATCCTGCTCAGAGAAGCCGTTTACGCCGGCTTCGACTGGCTCGGCATTGAAGTCCGCATCGTCGAATTCGACCCGCTTGTTGAAGCCAATGGTGGCTTCAAGCACAAGGAAGACGTCGTAACCCTCTTGTTTGATCTCGCCGATCACCTCGGCGATGCTCTCGGATTCCGACAGCGATTCGTTGATCGCCGCCCCGAGTTGCTGCATGAGTTGTTTCAGGTGGTCTTCCACTCGATTTCCCTATCTTATCGGCCTCGCCGTCAACTTCGTACTCATTCAACCAGATACGTCAAGCCAGTGCAACGGCCGCCTACTACCGCGTATCGGTCAACAACCCCCCGTCATTAGCCTCAACCTCCCTGAATCAAGACCATCATCGCCGCGATTACCGCGATAATCAGCGCCGTTAACGAGCCTGCCATCAGCCACTCACGCGTCTTCCAGCCTGACAACGCGCCGAGCTTGGGCGCCTCGCGGTTCGTTTCCCGCCCGGTCCCGGCCTCAGGCCGCGCGGCCTCGATATCCTGTTCGATAGGACGCCTCCGCTCGGCGTCAGGTTCCCCTTCTGGCGGCTCCGCCGGACGAGTCAGACCCATCCGAGAAATATCGACCAGCTCTCCGGCCTCATCGAAATCTAGATCGTCGATCGGCGCACGGATGTCCCCTCCGGCCGGCTGCTCTTCGACCCTGCTCACCTCGGCGGCGATTGCCTCGAGTGATTCGCGAAACGACCCAGCGTCCGGATACCGCTCGTCGGGCTCCTTCTCGAGCGACCGCAGGATGGCCGAGCTCAACTCGTGAGGCAGATCCTCGCGCGACAATTCCGGCGCCGGCGGAGCCTGTAGCACATGAGCCTGAAAGATGTCGAACTGGCTCTTCGAATCGAACGGCTTCGTCCCCGCCACCAGCTCGTAGAGCACGATGCCAAGGGAGTAGATGTCGCTGCGCGCATCGATCTCGTCAACCCCCTTGACCTGCTCGGGGGACATATAGTGCGCCGATCCAAGCATCTCGCCAGGACGTGTCAGCGTTTGGTCGGTTGCCTGCTTGGCGAGCTCAAACCCCGTCAGTTTGACCGAACCATCGTCGGCGACAACAATGTTCCGCGGGGTCACGTCGCGATGCACAATCGTGCAGGCATGAGCGTACTCGAGCGCCTCGAGGGTCTGTTGGCAAATCGCGATCGACTCTTCGAGCGAGAACGGCCCTTCTCGCAGCCGCTCCTCCAGGGACTCGCCCTCCACGGCCTCGAACGTCATCACCAACTGTCCGGCCAGCTGCATCCCTCCGTAAAACTCCGCGATCCCGGGGTGCGCCAGCCGAGCGTGAATCTTGGCCTCGCGTAGAAAGCGATCCACCGCCCGCCGATCCCGTTGGACCTCTCTCGGCAGCACCTTGAGAATCTCCCCGCGGCCCTCGCCGTGATTAAAGACCTCGTAGGTTTCCGACGAGCCCGTCGTCTCAACCAGATCGACGAATTCGTAGTCCTTGACGCGATCACCGATTTGAAAAGCCATAGCCTCAAGTGAATTGTAGATTCCACCTCGTTCGACCCGACCACCGGCAAACCTCTGAGAACGGGCCGCAATCTACTGTACGATGGGACCGATGAAAGACAGCATTCTCGACGTGGAATGCCCCTGCTGCGGCGCGAAGCTCCAGGTCGACCCGGGCAGCGGATTCGTCCTCGAGCACCAGGCGCCCAAGCCGAAAGCAAGAAAGGTCGACCTGGGCAAGGCCGTCAAAGACTTGAAGAAACAAGCCGGCAAGCGTGGCGAGGCGTTCGACAAGCACATGGACGCCCAACGCAAACACGACGACATTCTCGACCGCAAATTCGACAGTCTTCTCAAGCAACAGAAGGGCAAGTCGGCGGGTCCGACCATCCGCGACATCGACCTCGACTAAGCGAAATGAAGATCCTGATCGGCGCCGACCACGGCGGATTCGAGCTCAAGCAAGCCCTGGCGGCGAAGTTATCCGCCGGCGGGCATAAAGTCGTCGACCTCGGGGCGTTTGACTACGACTCGGCTGACGACTACCCCGACTTTGCGCTCGCGGTCGCCCGAGGCGTGGCCGCCGGTGAAGGCGACCGGGGCATCGTGGTCTGCGGCAGCGGAGTCGGGGCCTCAGTTGCCGCCAACAAAGTTCAGGGCGTCCGCGCGGCGATCTGCCACGACACCTACTCCGCTCACCAAGGCGTCGAGCACGACGACCTAAACGTCCTCTGCCTGGGCGGCCGCATCATCGGCCAGTCATTGGGGGAAGAAATCGTCGCCAGCTTCGTCTCCGCCGCCTACTCCGGCGAAGAGCGCCACCAGCGCCGCCTACAAAAAGTCCTCGACGTGGATGTGTCCAGGAATTCCGAGCACCCTGCGTGAGCGGGGTGTCTTCCCACAACCCGGGCGACGGCCGCGACCGTAAGCGGAAGACACCCCGCTCACGCAGGGTGCTCGGAAAAAGCGGGTTCCGGCTTGTCCGGGTCAGGGAGCGGTTGCTGAAGAGCGCGCTCTACCTCGTCCCCGCCGTCTCAACCACCACTTCCCACAAAACCTCCACATAATCCTCAAACGCCTTCACATACAAATACTCATCCTTGCCGTGGATGCCGCTAAACAAGTCCCACTCTGGAGCGCCCGGCCCAAACCCGTAGCTTTCGATCCCAGCCGCACGCAGCTGGGCCGAATCCGTCGCGCCCGTCGACATCCACGGCAAAACCATTGCATCCGGATGCCTCCTGCCCAGCACGCTCTCAAACGCCAAGAAGACATCCGTCCGCGTCCCTGACGGTTGATGCCTTGGTCGTGTCACCACATGCGGCGTCAGGTCAACGTTCGGCTCGTTCATGATGCGCTTCAGACGCGAAAACAGCTCTTCAGGGTCCTCCTGCGGCGTCGCACGAATGTCGACCGTGGCCCTCGACTCGGACGGAATGACGTTCTTCAAGTATCCTCCCTCGAAAATCGTTGGAACGATCGAAGTCCGAATCATCGAATAGTACACTGGCGCTATCTCGCGCAGCTTCTCCTGCGCGTCAGCCGAAGGGTCGCCGGTCAAAATCTCGCGATAGACCCCCGCCTCTTCCGGCGGTGCCTGTTCGGCGAGCCGAGTGAAGATCTCGCGAGTCGTATCGTTGAGTTGCACCGGCGTTTCGTAGTCGAATAACCGCCCGACCGCCCGTGCGAGCGTCCCGACCGGGTTGTCCTTCGTGGGCACCGAACCGTGACCCGACGTCCCTTTCGCCAGCAAGTCGATCCCGCGCGGGGTCTTCTCGGCCGTTTGGATCAAGAACCGGGTGTAGTTGAAGTCACGATCGAATACGCCGTAGCCCGCCTCGTTGATCGCTAGCTCGGCGTCGATGGCGTCGCGGTGATTCTCGAGCATGTAGGTGATGCCCTTGAGCCCCCCCGCCTCCTCGTCCGCAACTCCCAGAAAGATCACATCGCGATCGAGCGGAACCTCGAGCCGGTGAAGCATCAGCAACACCTGGAACGACCCGGCCACGACGCCCTTGTCATCACCGGTCCCGCGGCCATAGATGATGCCGTCCTTGATCTCCGCCCCAAACGGGTCGAACGACCACTCATGCCGCTCGACGGTTACGACGTCAAGGTGCCCGAGCAGCAGCAACGGCTTCTTGCCGCCATTCCCCTTGACCCGCGCAACGATACTCGCCCGCCCCGGCTCCGGCTCAAAGATCTCAGACGCGATCCCCTCGGCGTCGAGCTTTTCCTTCAAGAATTTCGCGGCGAGGATCTCGTCACCGCGCGGCTGCTCGGTAGGAAGCTTGACGAGCCCTTGGAGGGTCATCAAGGCCTCCTGCTTCGCCTCGGGCCAGTCTGGCGTTTGGGCGGCGGCGCCAACCGCGATAACGAGTAAAAGGAGCCTCATGCGACTACTAATTTACACGACGTGGCTCGCGCCACGTCCTACTGGGTGTGCGACATAAATGTGAGCGAAAGGCGTAACTGCAATGGTGAAACGCTTGTCCGAGCGTACACCTACGTGGGGCGCGGGCGCAGGCCATCCGAAACAATCATAGCCCCGGGATGAATCCCGGGGCTGTTCAGGGTATAGCCCGGGCAGATAGGTAACACAATTCCCCGATCACATGGGTAACACATTGGCATCCTAGAACAAAAGGAGGACTTTTGTTTTGGGATGGAAGGAGACCCGTGTGCAAGACGAAAGATTGCGATTCGTTCAAGAGGTTCTAACCCGGGAGGATGCCATGGCCGCCGTCTGTCGGCGCTTCGGCGTCAGCCGCAAGACCGGCTACAAATGGCTCGATCGCTACGCCCAACAAGGCGTCGCCGGATTGGCCGATCAATCCAAAGCGCCCAAACGGCAAGCGCAAGCCTTTCCCGCCGAGATCGAGCGAGAGATCCTGGCCTTGCGGGCGCGCTATCCCACTTGGGGCGAAGACAAGCTCAAAGCGCGACTCGAGCGCACCAACCCTGACATCAATTGGCCGGCGCACTCCACTATCGGGGCGCTGCTGAAACGCCACGGACTCACCCACCCCGGTAAGCGCCGGCGCCACGCCACGCCTTCCAGTAAGCTCACCAGCGCCAAGGCGCCCAACCAAGTTTGGGCGATCGATTTCAAGGGTTGGTTCGAAACCGGCGACGGCAAACGCTGCGATCCGCTGACGATTTCCGATACGGCGAGCCGCTATCTGTTGCGTTGTCAAAGGGTCGCGCGCAGCGACACGGCGCACGTGCGGCCGCTGATGGAAGCGACTTTCCGGGAGTACGGCCTGCCCACGAGGATCCTTTCCGATAACGGTCCGCCGTTCGCCTCGACGGGCTTGGCGGGGCTTTCGCGGCTCAGCGTGTGGTGGATCCGGCTCGGGATTCAACTGCAGCGAATCGACCCCGGACACCCTGAGCAAAACGGGCGTCATGAGCGCATGCATCGGACGCTCAAGGCCGAGACGGCGACGCCGCCGGAGCGCAACTTGCGAGCGCAACAGCGGGCGTTCGATCGTTTTCGGCAGATCTACAACCAGGAGCGTCCGCACGAGTCGCTAGCGATGGCAACGCCGGCGAGCGTGTATCAGCCGTCGTGGAGGCCGTATCCGGAGCGCTTGCCGGAGCTGGAGTATCCGGATCGGATGCTGCCGCGGCGAGTGCAGAGCAAGGGCGACATTGGGTTGCTGGGGCGTCAGTTGTTTCTCAGCGAGACCTTGGCGGGCGAGACGGTGGGCCTGGAAGAGCATGAGCACGGCTGGGCGGTCTGGTTTGGGCCGCTGGAGCTGGACTGGCTCGAGCGTAGCCTATTCGAGGGCCCGCGGCCGGGCAGGGGGGAGCACCGACTGCGGCGGAAACGCTCGGGGGGCGCCTCCTCCGCTCGCCCTACGGGCTCGCTCCCCCGGCGCCCCCCGAGCGTTTCCGCGAAGGATTTCGTGCAAAGAACCTTCTCTTGGTTCAACCCTTAAACTGTTACCTATGTGGTTGGGGAAAAGTGTTACCTAGGTGCTGGGCTGTTCAGATTGTTCGGCCAAGCGCCGCCGGCAGTCACAAATTTGTCGCGCACCCGGTCCTATCGCGTCAGCCGCACGACCAACCGCTCCATGATGATCCGGTCCTCCGGTCTCTCCCGCCGCAGATCTCGGTCCGCCTCGAACACCCCGATCAACGCATCCCCCAACTCTTTGCGCGAAAACATCCCCGCAATATCCAACAACTGTCGCGCTCGACTCGGCCAAACCCTCACCCCGCGCCTCCCCAACTCCGCCGTCACCGCATTCGCGTTGCGAACCTTGAGCTCCTTCACCGCCAGCGCCTGCCGAAACAGCGACCCCAAGAACGACAACTGGAATGGCCAATACGTCCCCGCCGACGCAAGGTTATTGAGCGTCTCCAAGGCCCCGCGCCGATCCTTCCGCGCCAGCGCTTCTGAAAGCTCGAACACTCCGCTTTGGCGGGCCTCGGGCACGATCTCATCCAGGTCCGCCCGCGTGATCGGCTCGTCGGGCTTGTAAACCTTCAACTTCTCGAGCTCACGCTCGAGCCGGCCCATGTCCGCCGCCAGCATCTCGACCAATTCACCCAGTACGTCTTGCCCAACATCGAGCCCAAGATCCTTCGCAACCTTGGTACACGCGCGCAACGCATCGGCCGCACTCAACCGGTCCAGCTCAACCGTCGCGGGGACGGGTTTATAGAACTTCACCACCCGCTCGATCTTCGCCTTGTCGTCGCGCTCGCGCGAATCAAACCGCGTACATTCGAGCAGCACCGTCACCCCCGGCGTGGGTTTAGCGAAATACTCCGCCATCTGCGCCTGGAGCTCCTTCGCCGCCTTCGTACCCGCCCTAGGCAGCGCGCCTTCAGCGTTCACGCCGACGACCAATCGCTCACTCGCAAACAGCGACAGCGTCCGGGTTTCGTCCAGCAGACGCGGGAGAGATTCCTGTTTCAGGTCGATTTCGATCAGCGAATCCGCCGAGCCCGCGGGCAAGACGGCATCCTTGAGGGCAGTCCGGCAACGGTCGCGCAAGAACAACTCCGCGCCGACGAACAGGTAGCCCGCTAGCGGCCCATCCTTCTTCAACTGTTGAATAAACTGCCGCCCGGTCATCGAACTACGTCGCCTCGCCTATTCTCGCAGGGAGAAGTCTCCCTCGGCCTTGAGGCTTACCGGCGGCTCAACGGTTCCGGCTCTACCGCTAGTGATAGCGCCATCGACGCCCAGCTCGT
This sequence comes from Bryobacterales bacterium, assembly GCA_965247515.1. Taxonomy (GTDB): domain Bacteria; phylum Acidobacteriota; class Terriglobia; order Bryobacterales; family UBA6623. The sequence continues at coordinate 8,217,926 of OZ252029.1, forward strand.
TCCCGCGGCGGAGATCCACTGATCATGGCCATAGGGGAACCCGCTTTCAAAGTACGGCTGCACCGGGAACGACCGTGTCTTCACATGCCACGATCCGTCGGCTGCTTGCGTTCGCAGAAGGTAGCGGACGCCCCGTTGGTAGACGTCGTCCGTGATCTTCATCTGGTCGGCCTGGTGGAGCGCATAGAGGGCTTCGCCAGTGGCGTAGGCGTCGCTCCCCATCGTGGGTAGCTGTGACCAGCCGCCATCATTGCGTTGCTTTCCAGCCAAACCGCCGGCCGACTTCTTGATCATGGCCTCGTCGCCTCCCGCCCACTTCAGCCCGAGCAGGTGGAAGGCGCGTTCCTGCGTAGTCACCGGTTTTGCGGAATCGAGCCACCGAGCGGCTCGGGTCAAACGTTTTTCCGTATCCTTCTTCTGGGCTGAGGGAGAGTAACGTTGCAGGGCTTTGATCACCATCGCGGTAGTGATGTAGGCGTCATAGGTCAGTGGAGGACGGTTGCCCGTGGTCGCCCAGTGACCTTCGGGCCGCTGCTGCAGCTTGAGGTAGTGGACCAGCGCGTCGGTATATTCATCCGCCGGCCTGCGGTTGGCGGCGAAGTCGAACATCTCGTAGCCAAGGCTATTGGGACTGGGCGCCGCCATGTTCATCGTGCGTTCAGGGCTTCTCTCGAGCAGACCCAAAGGAATCTGCGTCAGCTGTTTGGGAGCTGCGATGCCACGCTCACGCGCCAACGCCACGGCCGCGGAAGGCAGGTACTGGCTGTGGCACGAGTTGCAGCCTCCCTTCCTGACAAACTGTGGGCTTTGTTTCTCGAGCAGCGCGATCGCCCTTCTTACCGCCTCTGGGATGGTTTGCTCGCCGGAAGAAGGAGGTGCGTCGACGGCAATGCCTCCGCCCAGACGCAGCTTCTCTGAAACGCCCAACAGCCGGGCCACCTCGTTGTCGCCGCGCTTGCCCGCCAGAGTCCGCGGAGTTTCGCCCTCTCCGCTGACTTCGGTGTCGGCGCCCCTGTCGAGCAGCGTGCTCACGATCCGGGCGGGCATCTCCTCCGAGTACGCCGCCCACATCAAGGGCGAATAGCCTCGGTAGTCCTGCCCGTTCGGCTCGGCCCCTTGCTCCAGAAAAACCTCGACTATGCGCTCTGCTCCCTGCTGAGCGGCCATGTCAAGGGCGGTCTGATTTCGCTTCGTTCGGGCCTTGACATCGGCGCCGTTCTCTAGCAGCAAATGGACAGCGTCGAGGCTGCGGCTGCGGGCCGCGTCCGTGAGCGTCCCAGCCCCGCTGCTGCTCAGGGCGGTCGCATCGGCCTTTTTTGCGAGCAACAGCTGCATTGCCGGCACATCTCCGTCCCGCGCGGCGGCCATCAACGGCGTGCGTCCGTTCAGCGTGGCGATATTGGGATCGGCGCCTTCATCCAAAAGCAGCCGCAGTGCCGAATGGCTATCGCGGCGGCGGGAGGCGAGGTAGAGCGGCGTGCTGCCGTCGTGGGTCCTGCTGTTGATTTCCGCGCCGCGCTCCAAAAGTAGCCGCGTCTTTTCGGCGCTTCGCGCGGCCCAGTGCAGGGGCGTCCCGTCGAGCCGATTCTTGGCGTTGACATCGGCGCCGTTGGCAAGCAAGAGCTTCATGGTCTCGATGTCCCCGAAGCCGGCGGCATGATGAAGCGGCGTCGAGTCGCTGTGGTCTCTCCGGTTGACCAGCTCGGGATCGTCCCGTAGAAGCTTTTTCGCGGCTGCCGATTTCTGGCCCCGCACGGCTGCGATCAGCGCCTTGAGCCGGGGATCGAGGGGTTTGGGGGGTTCCCGCGGCCGAAGCTCGATCTCACCCCACTCCGCGCCCTGATCGATCCACGCGCGTAGGACTCCGATATCTTCCGCCGCCAACGGACCGGTCGGCGGCATCTGCATCCCACCGTCTCCGCTGACGAGCCGCAGGATCAGTTTGCTGTCGGCGCTTTTGCCTGCAAGGATGACCGGCCCGTAGTCGCCGCCTCGCAACGCATTCTGCCGCATATCGAGGCGAAGTCCCGACTGTTGCTGTTTCGTGCCATGGCAAGCGTGACACTTGGCGGCCAAAATCGGCTTGACGTGTTGGTCAAAGTCTACCCGCATGTCGGCGGCGGGCGGCAGCTCGCTGCCAAACAGCGCCATCAGCGGCAGGCCTAGGTAGAACAGAAGTGCGGTCCCGGTTGATTTCATCGTCCGATCCTCTCCAGCAGACGTGCTCCTCGGGGGTTCCCGAGTTCGCTTCCTGTTGGCGTCAGTTTACTCCCACATTGCGGAGCGCACAACAGTTTTCGCTCAGCAGACCCTCTTGAGCCGCCCCCGCGATCGTCAATTGATGGATTCGGGACCCCAACGGGCCGATACGTTATATACAATGGGAATTCCGATGAAACGTTCCATCCTTGCCCTTCTAGCCCTCGCTATTGTCGGCTCAACAGCCGCGGAAGTGATGCCGGCGACGCCTGATGCTCCCGTCGCCCGAGGCGAGTACATCGTCCACAAGGCGTCGATGTGCGTGCAGTGCCACTCCCCGCGCGACCGCGCCGCTGACATCATCGCCGGCCGCGAGCTGACCGGTGGGGCGATTCCATTCACCTCACCCTTCCAGAAGGGACCCAAGTGGGCGTTCCAAGCCCCCTCGATCAAGGGCCTGACCGGTTGGAGCGAGCAGGAAGCGGTCCGGTTGTTGACATCAGGAAAACGCCGCAACGGCCAAGCCCCGCGCTCACCGATGCCGCCGTTCCGCATGTCCGCGGAAGACGCCCAAGCCGTCGTCGCCTACCTGAAGTCGCTCTGACGTGGCGCACGGCTGTGCCGTGCCGCCTTGCAGCTGTGCTGCAAGGTACGGGTCCTACACAACTCGCCTACCCGCTAGCTACTTCCCGGCGCAAAACGCCCGCCTAAGTCCCGCATTTTCAGTGCCGGCTTGTCGCGCAAGCGTCCCGAACGCACATTTTCTATAGGAGTTTCAGGCCTATTTATGCTATAATAAGCCATGACCACACGGCGCCGCCCCCAACGCTGCCTCTTCGAGCCCCTCTTCCCCGAAGATCCCCTCGATCTCTACGAGCCCTGGATGCGTCACGCCGACCGCCTGCTCGACGACGATCAGCTGCTCGACACCGTCTATGACGCCCTCGGCAGCCGCCATCCTCAATCGCGCCGCACAGGCCGCCCGGCCACTCCCGCCGAGGTCGTCTTGCGCCTGCTCATCCTCAAACACGTGCGCAATTGGAGCTTCGATGTGCTGGAACGCGAAGTGCGCGCCAACGTTGTCTATCGCCACTTCAGCCGCATCGGGTTCGACAAAGTTCCCGACGCCAAGACCCTGGGGCGCATCGCCCGCGCGCTCGGGCCCGAGGTGATCGCGCAGTTGCACGAACGTTTGATCGAGCTGGCGCGCGAAGAGCGTGTGGTGACCGGCCGCAAGTTGCGCATCGATACGACGGTGGTCGAAACCAACGTGCATTACCCGACCGATTCGAGCTTGCTCAACGACGGCCTACGCGTGCTCACGCGGACGATGCGCAAGATCGAAGAGGCCGCCGACCACGCCGGCGAGAGGTTGCGCAACCGCCTGCGCAGCGTGCGCAAGATCGTGATGCAGATTGGCCGCAGTGCGCGCTCCGAGCAAGGCGCCGAAAAACGCCGCACGCTCTATTCCAAGCTGCTCGAGACCGGCGGGCGCGTGGTGGCGCAGGCGCGGCGCTTTGCGGCCGAAGTCGCAAGCGGCGTCAAGCGGTCGGCCGAACCGCTGGGCGATGCGTTGCTCCAAGGCTTGCGGAAACAACTCGAAACCATGCTCGATCGCGTCGAACGAGTGCGGCGGCAGACCAAGCAGCGGGTGTTCGGCGGCGACAAGCATGTGCCGGACAAGCTGCTGAGCGTCTTCGAACCAACGACGGAAGTGATTCGCAAAGGCAAGTCGGGCAAGCCGAACGAGTTTGGCAAGATGCTGAAGGTGCAAGAAGCGGAGAATCAGATCGTTACCTCCTATGACGTGTATGAAGAGCGGCCGGACGACCGCGCGATCTTGCTGCACGCGGTCGCAGAACACGAGCGGCGCTTAGGACGCACGCCGCGCCTGGTGGCGGCGGACGCGGGCTTTTCCTCGGCGGCCAACGAGCAGGCCTTGGAGCGGCGTGGCGTGGAGCGGGTGTCGATTCCGAACTACTCAACGCGCGATCCGGTGCGGCGCGGACGGCAGAAGGAGCGCTGGTTCAAGCGCGGGCAGAAGTGGCGAACCGGTTGCGAAGGGCGCATCTCGGTATTGAAGCGCCGCCACGGACTCGACCGCAGCCGCTATCCGGGCCTGGACGGGATGCGGCGCTGGGTGGGATTGGGGGTGATCGCGGACAACCTGATCAACATCGGGGCCTGCCTGGAGGCGCGGGCGACGGGTTGAAGGAGCGGGGCGAGGCGGCGAAACAGGATCGAAACCGCGATCCGACCGGAACTAAGAAAACGCTTTCCAATCGGGCTTGGCTCGCGATAGCGCTTTTTGCGCCAGAAAGTAGCTATTGGCCCCGAAACCCAAGCCGAAGACGAATACCAAATTTACAAAACGAACCCAATTTTCTGCTCACCTTCGTACGAGGAATTCGCGTCGCACATGAAATGGCAGCCTGAGCTTTCCGTCCGCTCCTCGGGGTCGCGTCTGTATCCTGAGGCCGTGCTGTGGACGGTCCGACTGGGGTTGCTGCTCAGCGTTGTGCTTGGGAGCGCCAGCGCTTACGGGCAGATCGAGCTGCCGGGGGCGGCCTCCGACTCCATTGCCGGCTAGGCCCACATGCGATTGGGGTCGAATACTTGGCTCGGCAATTACCGACTCAACGCGGCGCATATTTTCTGCCACACATCCTGGTGTTCGAGCTGGGGGTCTTTCCGGCGGACGAGCAGATGGTGCGAGTCGGTACGTCAAACCTCGAGCTCGTCCGCAATGGCAAGTCCTACGGCGAGGTTCCGACTGATCCGGAGTTCGTCAAGGCCGCGATGCTGCATCCGGAATGGGTGTATGAGAACCAGCCTCAATTGATTGGAGTCATAGGGGCCGGGGCCGGAACAGTGATTCTCGGGCCTGATATCCGTGGCCCGCGATTTCCGGGAGATCCCCGAGCGGAAAGCGATCGCCCCATGCCGATTCCAAACCCGACGCCACGAACCTCGCAGTCGGATGGGGGGATGCAGGAAGCCGCTTACACTGTGATTGCCAACGCCCTGCCGCGCCACCTGATGGACCGGCCTACCTCCGGATACGTCTACTTCAGCTACCAACGGCGGCTGAAAAAACTCAAGAAAATCGAGCTTCGCGTGCGCCTCGATGAGGGCTCGTGCTCCCTCGCTATTGATCCGCGGAATATATCGAGGAGCCTTAGCCCCAAGCGTCGCGGGCAGCCCGCGTCACCTTAGTCGGCGAATAGCTCGAATCGATAATACTGGAAGGATTCCTCGCCACTCCAAGAAGAAAGCCAAGGCCGACAAAGGCGAAGGCCCCGGGCGATCGTGGGCGCCGGCCCTTGCGATTGCCTGCGTGCTCGCGCTGGCGGCGGCGCTGCGTCTCTACCGCTTGATGGACGACTACCCCATCGTCAGCGATGAGAGCATCTATCTGCGCTGGGCGGAGATCATCGACCACCAGGGCCAGTGGTTTATCTCGCTGCTTGACGGCAAACAACCCTTAAGCATCTGGCTCTACGCCCTCCAGCGGATGATCTGGCCGAATCTCGACCCTCTCCTGCCGGCTCGGCTCGCGTCGGTGGTTGCGGGCGTGGGCTCGGTGTACTTGCTTTACCTAACCGGCCGGCGATTGGCGGGGGAGCTGACGGGTACCATCGCGGCGCTGCTTTTTGCGGTCTTCCCGTGGGCGATGATGTACGACCGGCTGGCCTACACCGAAGGTCTGTTGAACGTGGCGGGACTGGCGTTGATGTGGACAACTTTGTGGGCGTTCGCCGCCGACAAGGCGGCGTGGCATCGTATGGCGCTGGCGGGCTTGGCGTTGGGAGTCGCGTATTTCGTCAAAAGCCCGGCGGCTTTGTTCGGGATCATCCCGACTGCGGTCGGTTTGTGGCAGAAGGGCTTGGATGTCGGCCTGTTGAAGCGCTGGGCCGTGATTTTCTTGGTTGCGGCGGTCTTTCCGGCGTTCTCAGCGGTGATGAAGCCGGATGCGCCAACGTTTGAGACCCAGGATCTGTTGCTACACCATACGACGTTCTTCGCCAGTCCAGCTGAGCTTGTGGAGAACCCGTTCTACCGACTCGTGGAGAACGCGCCTCGGTTTGGCGAGTATCTTCCGTACCTGGCCGGCATTCCGGCGTCTCTCGCGGCGTTGGCTGCGCTGCTGTATTTGGGTTGGCGCAGATCCGCTCCAGGAATCGTCGTTGGAGTAATTGCGGTAGGACCGCTCGTCTTCGAGCTCTTCATCTTGACGTTCCTGCCGACGCGCTATCCCTACCCGTTTCTGTGGCCGTGGCTGTTGCTGATTGCGCTGGCGGCGGGGCGGCTAAAGCGTGAATTTGAACCACGACTTGGGCTGCGGCGATAGCAGGCCGCGGCGGCGGCACTGGTCGCGGTCCTGGCGGTCGCTCCGATGCTGTGGCGAAGCTGGCGCATCCTCAACGATCCAAAGAACGAAATATCTCCTCACGATTCGAGCTACTTGTTTGGCGACTACGCACACGCCGGGTTTGGCGTGCGCGAAGCGGTCGAAACCCTGACTCAGATCGCGCGAAGGACTGGGCCCTTCGTACTGTTGGTCGATCCGATCTGGAACGTGCCGGCGGACGCTATCTTCCCGTATCTCAATCAGAAGCATGGTATCCGCGTACACGAAGCGTGGTGGACTCAACAGTCGGCGCCCCATCCCATCATGCCGAACGCGCGTGTGCGGCTGATGCGATCACACTACGAGCGGGTTCGGGCTGACTGGATCGACTTCCAGCGCGAGCCCCGAGTGCTTTATCTCACCGACACGAACTACAACCCGCAGCCCGCGGTGTTGGCGCGACAGCCGACGGCCAAGCTTCTGATGAGGATCGAGAAGCCCGGTAAGACTCAATCGATCGATATCTACCAACTGAAGTAGCGGCGCGCGCGGTAGACTATGCGACGTGATGCGCCCAATCCTCGCCCTATCCCTCATCATCGTCTTCAGCGGAGCCGCCCTCGGCCAAACGAGTTACTTCCCCGCCCCGGGAGACAAATGGGAACGCCGGACTCCCGATCAAGTCGGGCTCGATAAGAGTCGCCTTGAGGAGGCTATTGCGTTCGCCAAGGCGAGCGAGTCGAAAGAAACGCGCGATCTGCGGCAGCGCCACTTTTTCTCATTTGGGCTTGAGCCCCACGGCGACCCGGTCGGCCCGTTTAAACCGCGCGGGGACATGACCGGAGTCATCGTCCGGAACGGCTATCTGGTGGCCGAGTGGGGGCAGCCGAGGCGCGTCGACATGACCTTCTCGGTGACCAAGAGTTTCCTTTCGACCACCGTCGGATTAGCGTTGGACAAAGGCCTGATTCGCGACGTCAAAGACAAGGTCGAGCCCTACATGCCGAATGACTATTTCTCGTCCAAGCACAATCGCAAGATCACCTGGGACGACTTGTTGCGCCAGACCAGCGACTGGCAGGGCGAATTGTGGGGAAAGCCTGATTGGGCCGACCGCCCGCCAAAAGAGGGGAGCTTAGAAAAGTATATGAACCGCGACCGGCACGAGCCCGGAACGGTCTATAAGTACAACGACGCGCGGGTGAATGTGCTGGCGCTTGCCGCGCTGGAGGTCTGGCGGCGTCCCTTGCCGCGGGTGCTCAAGGAGTATGTCATGGACCCGATCGGAGCATCGAACACCTGGCGCTGGCACGGCTACGAGAATTCATGGGTGGTGATGGACGGCCTGCGCGTGCAGTCGGTGAGCGGCGGCGGCCACTTCGGCGGGGGGATGTTCCTCTCGGCCCGTGACCAGGCGCGATTCGGGTTGTTCACCCTGCACCGCGGCAAGTGGAAGGGCGAGCGGCTTCTGTCCGACCGATGGTTCGAGATGGCAACGACGCCAGGCCCAGCGAACTCGGGCTACGGCTTCATGAACTACTTCCTCAACACCGGCCGCAAATCAATGCCGGCCGCGCCGGAGTCGGCCTACTCCCACCGCGGATCGGGGACGAACGTGATCTACATCGACTCTGAGAACGACTTGGTCGTGGTGGCGCGCTGGATTCAGGGCGGCAAGATCGCCGAGCTCATCGAGAAGGTTCTGGCCGCAATCGACTAGGCAGGCAATTTCAGACGTGGCGCCTGCTAAACTAGCCGCGTGAACGAAGACAAGATCGAACGATCGATTCAGTTCATTCTCGAGTCCCAGGCGCACAGCGAGGCCGCCTTCGAGAAGATGCGCGAGGAGCAAGCCAAGATGGCCGCGGAGCAAGCCAAATTTGCCGCGGAGCAAGCCAGGGCGGGGCGGAGACACGCCGAGCTACGCGGTGAGGTTGCTCAGATGGACTTGCGCGTCGGCAAGGCGATCCTCACGCTTACCGATTCAATCGACCAGTTGGCGACGATCGTCAATGGCGTCAACGAGCACGTGGCGGCCCTCGATTCGCGAGTCGACAAGTTGGCGGCGACGGTTGACAACTGGATCCGCAACCAGACCGGCCCCAACGGCAACCCGTCGGTCTAGCCTGCCGGACGCGCCTGTAGCGCTGAGCAGGCGGTCCGGCTCGACGTCTGTTGTTGAGTGATGTGGCGCACGGCCGTGCCGTGCCGCTTTGCGCCCTCGGCGTAGGGCTTGGGGTCTTCGAGCGAGGGTCGGCCTCAAGGGCCCGGGCCTTGCGCTGGGAGCGCAAAGCGCACGCCGAGCTCCAGCCTTGCCGGCTCGACACTTTCGTCGCGGTCGGGCCGGCGATCGCTGGAGATCGGGAGGTCCGGGACAAGGGAGATCGGACCTGGCGAATGGGGAGGCGAACGGGAGACGGAGCCCCAATTTGATCGCGGCTCCAGGCATCTCCCCAACCGGTTGAACACGATTGGCCTGTGCTTGCTCGAGTCGATACTTCTATCAGCGCGACCGAGCGAAACGGATATTCCGCACCCGGCCGGCGTGAAGCTCGAACGCCGAGCCATCTGCCGCAAAGACGAATTGCATTCCGCTCCCGGTAAACACGTTCCCAGAAGCCACGTTCGTCGACACCGGCTGCAGAGACATGGGCGGAATTGCTCCGATACCGCTGAACCTGAGGGAAGCAGCCTGCTGCTCAAAATGATAAGTCGCCGCGAGCTCGTCACTGCGGTAGGTCCCCGCAAGTCTCTGCAAGACTTCCGCGGACGGTTTCCAGGCAGAAGCCTTCGCGGCTGACTCAGGCTCGTCATCTTCCGGTTCCGGCGCGGGCCGGCTAAAGCGGTCGGCCAGATAGATGTCGGCGACCTTCTCGACGCGGTTGCCTGGGTTGGCGTCCGCCAGGTTGCAAAGCGCGATCGCGGAAAAGCGCTCGCCGGGAAACTGGAGAAACGCGGACCGGAATCCCATCATTGCGCCATTGTGGGACACCCGCTTCAAACCGCGATATCCGCCAACTCCGAGACCAAAGGCGTAGTCCAGCTCCGTACCGTCGTTCAGCCTCCCCTTCTCGTGCATCTGTTCGAGAAACCCTTTCCTTCCGAGGCGGTTGTCATAGAAGTTCCGATCCCAAAGGGCGAGGTCTTCGATCGTCGTCATCAGGCCGCCGCTGCCGACCTTGTCGAAGTTTAGAAACCAGTCGAGCTCAAAGACCCCCGTCTTCGAGCGGGAGTAGGCGGCGGCCCTACCGGGTACTACCTTCTTACGGTCATCGTGAAAATGCGAATGGACCATGCCCAGCGGCTCGAATATGTTCGCCGCCGCGAATTCACGCAAGGTCTGACCGGTGGCGCGCTCGATGATTTCAGAGAGCAGGAAGTACCCCGTGTTGCTGTAGAGGTGCTCATCGCCGGGGCGGAAGTTGAGCTCTTTTTGGCGGGCGACTAGCTGGAGCGCTTCCTCATCGCTGTGAACGTCCTCATGCCGCATGCCGGCCAAATCCATCAGGCCGAGATAGTCGCGCAGGCCGCTGGTGTGATGCACCATCTGACGGATGGTGATCTTGTGGCCGTAGTCGGGGATCTCAGGGAGGTGCAAACGGATGTCGTCGTCGAGCCCAAGCTTGCCCTGTTGGGCGGCGAGGACGATGCTCGCCGCTACAAACTGCTTGGACACAGAGCCGGCGTAGTAGACCAGCTGCGCAGAGTTCGGCACGCCCAACTCGAGGCTCGCCATGCCATACCCCCGTTGGTAGATAACTCGACCATCCTGGACCACCCCCACCGTGCAGCCGGGCGAGTCCGTGCGATCGAGATCGGCGAAGACGTCGTCGACTCGCTGGGAGAGCTGTGGTTCGGTGGCGGCAAGCAGGGGAGCCCAACAAGCAAGGATTGTCGCCGCGCCTGCCCACTGAGTCATCGAGTTGCTGAGTAGGCGCACGAGTATGTCCAGTGTATCGGTTGTCGAATTGTGATTCTCGCGATCTCTGGTCAGCAGCTCACGACAAAGCGCCGGATCCGCGTATGACAAACTATCAGCAGAATAGGGCGTATTGTCGTTGGCTTCTTCGTTGGGTGTACGCTCTCCGGGCTCGCCCAGGAGATCGTCTTCCGGAGCGAGACTCGCTTGCGGCAGGTGGAAGTCCGCGTAAACGACAAGCAGCTGCGGCCGGTTCGAGGGCTTGGCACGAGCGACTTCGAGCTACGAATCGATGGAGAAACTATCGAGATCGCGTCCGTCGACTATGTCGAGCGCCCGTCCACGCCGGCTCTACGGCCGGAAGCGAAGAATGTCCCTGAGGACGGCGTCCCTCTGATCGCCGGGCCGGGTCAGAGCGAACAAGCGGTCGAGGCAGCTGCCACGCGCGTCCTTATTCTCCCGGAAGCTACCTTTGCCACTCGGCCGTATGTCTACCGGTCAGCAAAGAAATTTCTCAATGAGTCATGGCCGGAGGGCGCGCGCGTCGCGTTTGAAGGCATGCCCTTCACCGACGACCGCGAGCAGTTGCTTAGCACGCTGGAGTTACTGATATCCGGCAAGGCCGGTGGAACGGGAATGGTGGACTATACCGCCGAAGGTGAGGCGCAACGAGAGAGCTTCTTGGGTGAGTGGGAGAGCGATTTGATGCAGCAGGACATCGATCCGACCTCGTACCTGCCGCCCACGTTCGACGAGACCTTGGGGATCACGAAGTATCGCGTGTTCAGATATCGCGACATCGTTCGTCAGCTCTCAGCGTATCCAGGCAAGAAGGTCGTGATCCTCTTCCGAGACGGGTTGCCGATGGAGCCGGCTTCGCAGGACTGGTGGAAGGGCCTGGCCGGCGAAGCGGCTCGCTACCGCGTTTCGTTCTACACCGTCGATAGCCGCGGGCTGCTGCCTGGCGGTACAGGGGCGCAGTCTGGGCGCGAACGGCAAGACGAGTCAGTGAGTTATCAGACGGCCCTTCAGCTTCGTAGGCGAGGAAACATCGCCGCGCAAGCGAGGGCTCTACGAGAGCTTTCCGACGGGCGCGTCGCGCAAGCGCCCGGGGGCTTCCGGAGCGGGCAAGCAGCGGTTCTTGCGGCGGGGATTCATGATTCGATGAGGGATCGGCGACGATCTTCGACCGCCGCCGGTAGTCGCGGTTGAAAGCGCTCAGAGGGCTGGAGTGAACCCCAAGCGTGAGACAGTCGAAATCGGGACAGGTTACGATTCACCGCAAAACGCTTGCCTTCTTCGCTGTATCGTCGCACGCTGGTCCTAGCCGGGGAAGCGGAAGCGGGCTCTGCTGGAGAGCAACCCGCCAAGGAATACCCGGCCGCAAACTCATCAAGACGATGAGCGCCGGGGGCGGCCGCCAAGGTCGCTCCCGGCTTCTCCAACGCCGGCGATGTCTCCCTGCCCGCCCAGGGCCCATCGGATTGATAGATTTGCCTATGCCTCTCAAAACTCATACTTCGGATTCCTCGCTGCTGTTGCCGCCGGCCGCGCCAGCGCTTCAAACTCCGCCGGCGGACGATATCCCAACGCCGAATGCAGCCGGCGTTGGTTGTAGATCTCATCAATGAACTCGCCGATCGATGCGCGCGCCTCGTCAAGCGTGCGATAACGCTGCAACCAAACCTCCTCCGCCTTCAACGTCTTCATGAAACTCTCCGCCCGCGCGTTGTCGTAGGGGTTGCCGCGGCGGCTCATCGAGATGATCGCGCCGTGCTGCTCCAGCCGCCAGCCGACCTCCGCTGGCGGCGTTGGGGCGACTGTGTCTATTGGAATATCGAGTGGATGAGCAGACCAGCGTCACACGGCTGCCGATTCCCGACGCCCGCCAAACAGAAATCCTCAATGCGTTGGGGGTTTCGCTGCCGCACAAGTAACCTGTAGACAGACGCCGATCGCCCGATCCATCCCATAACCGACGCGAATTCAGGAAGTTGGCGGCGAAACTCTGCTCGCTGGCGGGAGGAAGATCCGTCTGACGGCCAACGAATTTACTACGTGCGCCGCAGTCGGCCGCCGGCCCGGAACCGGATCCACATTGTTCATAATTCGTTCAAAGGGTTGAGTGGCCGCGAGCGGGACTAACGGAGAGATAAGAAAGGACTTAGGGCGCATTCAGCGGGTTCGTGTTGATATATCTCGTTGTCTTGAGAAATCTCATGGCCCTGAGGTTCCCGGAGACGAGTTCAGACGGCCCGACCCTAAACCCGAGTCATTACACTGTGTGAAACGGAAATCGCGGGGCCTCTATTGCACACTTTCAGCTGCAATCTCCCGCGCCGCAACACCAGTGAGCCGGTGGATGGTCCTGGCGGGGCTGAGGATCTCCTCACCATAATGCGCCGAGACCATTTCATCCGATCGTGTAGGTGTGGAGCAACTCAACCGCCGTCACCTATTGAGGGCCGCCTGCCTTGGCGCCGCCGCGACGCCTCTGGCATCCGCCTCGATCACGCGCAAGCTCCTGCGAGTCTTCAGATCAAAAGACCCCCGAGTCGTCGATGAAACTTACCATTCCGACTCGGACTTCTTCCTAGGCGACAAGAGCGTCGCCGTCTTTCCGTTCGAGACGCTCCAACGCACCAGGCCGTTGCCGCCAGACTTCGGGCGGATCTTCCCCCCGCCAGCGAGCAGAGTTTCGCCGCCAACTTCCTGAATTCGCGTCGGTTATGGGATGGATCGGGCGATCGGCGTCTGTCTACAGGTTACTTGTGCGGCAGCGAAACCCCCAACGCATTGAGGATTTCTGTTTGGCGGGCGTCGGGAATCGGCAGCCGTGTGACGCTGGTCTGCTCATCCACTCGATATTCCAATAGACACAGTCGCCCCAACGCCGCCAGCGCGTCCGGCAAGGTGATCGCGTGCGGGTCGTCGTCGGTCGTGCCAAACGCCGCTTGTATCCGCCGTTCCAATTCGCGGCTCAGCTTCAACGCCAGCATGCTGCACAACACATGTCCTCGGGTGCGGCTTTCTTTGCGCACGAAGATCGGCCGCACCTCGAGCAAGCCCGTCTTCAGCTGCCGAAAGTCGCGCTCCACCCGCTGCAGGCTCACGTAATGGTCGTGCACTCTTTGGCCGCTCATGCGCTCGGAGGCGACATCGGTCACGACCACGTAACAGCCCGCCAACTCCAGCGCCTGCTCGATCGCCGCCTGCTGGCGCTCGACGACCAGCGTACGTCCCTGCAAGCGCAACTCGACCAATTCTGTCAGCTTGTGACGCGCCAGCCAGGGCTTGAGCTGGCGCAGTCCGGCCGCGGGCTCGCAACGGGAAGAGGCCGTGACTTTCTGGTTGCGTCGGTCGAGCTTGCCTCCCAGCTTGGCCAGCTTGTCCTCGAGCCGCTGCCGTTGCCGTTTGGCTTCGGACGCGTTGAGGCGCAGCACATAGCGCACGCCGTCGGCTTCGACCTCGCAGACTTGTTCAGCGAACAGCTCCAGTTGCAGCACCCCTTCGCTCAAGCGCCGCCGAATCTGGGGATCGGTCAGCGCCGTGATGTAGCGCAGCCCGGCCTCCCCCAGCGCCTGCTTGCCCTTGCTCTTGACCATCCCGCGGTCGCCGACGAAGACCAACTCCTCGACTCCGAACTGCTCTTTGACGATGCGGATCTGATCCGGCACGGTCGTCGGATCGTTGCGGTTGCCGGCAAACACCCGCACCGCCAGCGGCTCGCCCTGGTCATCGGCCAGCAGTCCGATCACAATTTGCTTCTTGCCGCGCTTGCCGTCGCGATTGTAGCCGTACTCGCCCAACGCGTTGTGCAGGCCTTCGAAGTACGAGCTGGTGACGTCGTAGAGCAGCAAGCTGGGCGGGGCTCCGCGGCGCTCGAGGTAGTGGCGGTATAGCGCTTGCTCGATCTTCACTTGGCGGGCGCTCAGATCATCGAGGGCGGCGTAGAGGTCGTCTTCGTCGAAGGCGCCCAGACCCAGCACTTCTGCGACGGCCTGATCGGCGGCCCAGCGCACGGCCGAGAGCCGCGATCCTTGGTGGGCCAGGCGCGCCAGCACCAGGAACAAGGCGAGTTTGGCGGCCCGCGTTCGACCCAGCGCGGCGGTCAGGCCCAGCTCATCGGCGAGTTGCTTGAGCGCGAAGAGCAGGCCAAAGACGGGGCCGCAGACGGGAGTGGCGGGAAGCTGATCGAACTCGCCGCGGAGGGCGCGCCGGAGGGCCTCGACGCGGACGGGGCGCCAGCAGGAGAGGTTGGCGAGGGTGCGTTTTTTGACTCTGCCGTTTTGGCGGAAGGATTCGCGCAGCAAGACGACGGGCGGCGAGTTGCGATTGGGGACGGACTCAACATACATGGGTATATTATATCACAAATAACACAATGAATAAACGATACAATAGCATAATACATGGGTACACTAAAAGCGCCCCCAAACGTGTTAAAGCCAAGCAAGCCAAGCAGTTAGCCCGTCAAGCCCGTCAAACGAGCCTTCCGCTGGGGGGAAGATCCGTCGGGCGCTTCGTATCGCTGGACCTGATGCAAGACCTTGGCGCGAACAAGGTCGTGTATCGCACCCATCTGCCCTGGGGGGATTGGCTCGAGCACCGCGCGCGCAAGCTAACTCCAGGCCGGCGACGGGAAATCCTCGCCAACTCGGCTGACACGGACCTGGTCGTCTACGGTCGCGTCTTCAATGCGATGCCGACCGTCAGCGGGGCCGCCAAGATCGAAGCCGAGCTTTGGCTCCTCAAGCGCAAGAGCGCTCAAGTCCTTTGGTACGGTTTCAAGCGCATCGAGTGGAAGAAGAAGGTGCGAATGGATGACGCGATGGCCCACGCGGCGTCCCTGTACGTCCGCGAGTGGCCGCTGGGACGCATCTAGCAGATGAACCGCCAAGGTTCGGCGCTTTTTCCGAGCACCCTGCGTGAGCGGGGTGTCTTCCCTTCGACCAAACCGGAAGACACCCCGCTCACGCAGGGTGCTCGGAGTGCGCGGTTTTCATCCCTTTGGGTGGGCCGTCAGGCCCATGGGACGCTCCCTTGAGGTCGCGGCTCTGACGCCTTCCGGTTAACGTTTGGGGCTAGCGTCCCACCGAGCTCTTCAACCTCTCCGCCACACTCTCGAGCGACGCCCGGTTCGACTCGCTCGACCAATCCTCAACTATAGCCTTACGATTCATCTCAGCCAGTTCCGTTCGATAGACCTCGATCCGGCGTGGAGCGATCACCCCAATCTTTACCTGGCCGCGCGTTACGCTAAGCACTCGAACCTCGACATCACTCCCCACCCGGAACGATTCGCCGACCTGTCGTCGCAGCACCAGCATCTCCGCTATCCCTCGAGCGGATGAATCGTTGGATAGTCCGCCCCAATCTGGAGGACCTGCCGTCCCAACATCTTTTGCGGATTCACCACAATCGGCGCGAAGAGGTTGCACACCGGCGGCGCCTTCAGGGTCCCCGGCGTAATGACCGCCAAGCAAAGCAGCGACGAAGGGTCCCAGTGCTCATCCACCCCAAGGGCGGCGCGGTCTTCCTCGCGCAACGCGAGCTGATAGTCCGCGCAGACCGCCCGCACCGGGGCCGCCGGCAAGCTAATGTGCTCACACTCCAGACTTTGGAGAACAATGACCGGCTCGAGATTCTTGGGCTTGAGGACAACGAATCTCTTCGCGTCATCGAGTCCCGGCACGCCGTCGGGAAAGTGGATCACGCTCTCGTCTGGGATATGGCTCGGGTCAATCATTCCCATGCTTCATCGGCAAAATCGAGCCGAAAGCGTAGGGGCTATTCGTCTCGCAAGGCGACAAGCGGGTCAAGCCGAGCGGCCTTCACCGCTGGAGCGAGTCCGGCTAGGGCGCCGACTGTCAGTAGCCCGAGAGTGGCTCCACCTAGCGCCGGCGGGGCAACGGTCGAAACCTGGTGGAGGAGCCCCGCGATCAATCGTCCGCCCGCGAACGATCCCACCCAGCCGACCGCCGCGCCCGCGGCTACCAAGACCATCGCCTCGCGCAGCACCAGCCAGAGCAGATCCCTTCGCTGGGCGCCGAGGGCCATTCGCACGCCGAGTTCGTTGACCCGCCGATTCACCGCATAGCTCATCACTCCGTAAAGCCCAAGTGACGCCAGGGTGAGCGCCAGCAGGGCGAAGGCGCCGGTCAGATTGGCGAGGGCGCGGTCCATTCGAACATTGTTGTAGATCCGCCGCTCGATCGTCTCAGCCCCCCGGATCGGCAAAGTCGGCTCCGACTGCTCGATCGCTCGCTGGGTGGCGGCCATGACCGCTTCCGGCTCTCCTTCGGCTCGTACCATCACCGCCCGCAGGAACTTGGGGTTCTGCTCGACCGAAAGATAGGTGAGCGGACGTTCGGGTTCGTTGAGGCTGTAGTGTTTGGCGTTCTTGGCAACGCCAACGATCTCGAATGCGTCAGCCCCGAACCGTATCCGGCCGCCGATGGCTTCGCGGCCGCCAAAGAATCGATTCGCCAGCGTCTCGTTGACGATTGCGACCGGCGCGCCGCCTTGGCGGTCTCCTCGGTCGAATGGCCTCCCCTTGACGATCGGAGTGCCGACGACCTTGAAGTAACCCGGCGTGACCCAAAACATCCCTGAATCGTTGTCTTCACCGTCGGCGAGCTCGTATCCATCGACATCGATCGTGCTCATGTGCCGCGAACCCGTGACGAGCGGGTCGACGGCAACCGTTGCTTCCGAGACGCCGGGCACAGCTCCCACGGTTTCGAGAATCCGTTGGTAAAGCGGCGATGTCTCCTCCGGGACATAGCCTGCCCCGCGAGGGTCGATTCGCAAGGCCAAGAGCGATTCCTTGCGAAATCCGGTATCGGCCTGGAGTAGTGAATCGAGGCTCCGCAAAAACAGGCCTGCCCCAACCAGCAGCACCAGCGACAAGGCCGCTTGGGCGACGACTAGCGCGCGTTGGGGACCCAACCGTCCGCCCTTAACGACTCCTCGGTTGTTCACCTTGAGGCTGGAGACCAGGTCGGTGCGGCTCGCGCGGGCGGCGGGCAGTAATCCGAACAGCACTCCGGTGATGACGGCGACGACTGCGGTGAACCCGATCACATGCCAGTCCGTTTCGAGTGAAACCGCCAGCGCCCCAGGGTTCGAAGTGATGACAGAGACGAGCAGCGTTCGACCCCACGATGCGAACACAAGGCCGACCGCCGCACCTAGGCCGGCCAGGATCAGGCTTTCGGTGAGCAACTGCCGCATTAGCCTCCCCCTTCCCGCGCCAAGGGCGAGCCGAACGCCGATCTCCTTCTGGCGAGCCGTCGCCCGGCCAAGCAGCAGGTTGGCCACGTTGGCGCACGCGATCAGCAGCACTAGCGCGACGATGGCCATCAACAGCGTGAGCGGGTCGCGAAAGCGAGTGAGTGAGTCGTAACCCTGGGCCCCGGGTCTCACCGTCAAAACGGCTTCGGCCAGCCGCTCGCGACGCTCTTGGCTGAGCCCCTCGCCTTCCTCCGCGACGATGATCCGCTGCCAAAGCGTGGCAAGCTCCGCCTCGGCCTTTTCGAGCGTGACACCGGGTGCAAGCCTGCCGAGCAGGTTCATGTACGAGTGTCGCGGGCGCTCGAACCACGGCTCGTCGCGCATGATTTGCGGCTGCATCGCCAGCGGAACCCACATCTGGGCGTCGTCGCCTCGCCGTTCGCCTTCGAACCAGCGTGGGGCGACCCCGATGATGGTGTAGGGCAGATCATTGAGCAGGAGCTCGCGGTTCAGTACTTCGGGGTCGCTTGCGAAACGGGTTCGCCAGAAGCGATCGCTGAGTACCACAACCGGATGGGCGCCCGGATCCTGATCGTCCCCGGGGTTGAGCGCACGACCCATGGCCGCCGAGACCTGTAGGGTGGAAAAGTAGTTCCCGCTGACCATCCGAACCGACGCTGTACGACGAGGCCCGCTGTCTTGCTTCACGTAGACGTTGTAGTCGCTGCTGCCGATCGCGGCTAGACTTGCGAGCGTCGTGTTCCCGTCCCGCAAGCTGCGATAGCGCGGGTATGAGAATTTGTTGGTGATGGGGTTGGTGCTGACCGAGACGCCTCTGTCGTCTCCAGGGCCGAGAATGACCAGCTGTTCGGGAGCGGGGACGGGCAACGTTTTCAGCATTACTGCGTCAATGAGACTGAAGATGGCTGTGTTGGCCCCAATCCCCAGGGCAAGAGAGAGTACCGCCGCGGCGGTGAAACCCGGGGACTTGACCAACAGACGGAGGGCGTATCGGATGTCTTCGAGCATGACTTTTGCGACGGTTAGACGCCGACTACAATGGAAAGTATGGTTGTCAGTTTAGATGACGCGAAAGAGCGGCTTTCCGAGTATGTGGATCGGGCCGGGGATGGAGAGGATGTCTTGGTTGCCGTCGACGGCGAGGTCAAGGCGCGGTTGACCGCGGCGCCAATGAGCACTTTGGAAGAACGGCTGGCCTGGCGAAAAAGATTGGAGCGGCTGCACGCAGAGATTGGCACTGGTAAGTTCACCGAGTCAAGCCAAGAAATCCTCGATCAAATAAGGGAAGACAGGATTTAGGCTGTGGCCTACTGGGACTCTTCGGCTTTGGTCAAGCTCTACACGCCTGAGCAGGACTCCGAATATTTCTTCGAATTGGCGGATAGCACTTCGGCTGCGATCGCATCATCGGAGATTGCTTTGACTGAGCTCTTAAGCACCTTTTTTAGGAAGGAGTCCAATGGGGATCTGGTTGCCGGCGGCGCGGAGCAAGCATATAGCGCCCTCCAAGCCTATATCGCGGCGGGGCGACTAAGGTTGATCCCGCCTGACGCCATAGCCAGACGTGCGGCGGCTCAAGTGATACGAGCGGTCGCCCGGGGAGCGCCGAAGCGGGTGCTCCGCGCTCTTGACGCTATCCACGTCGGGTGTGCGATTGCCGATGGGGCGGAGTGCGTCGTGGCAACCGATGTCCGGCTCCGCGACGCTGCTACAGCCCTCGGCCTCAAAGTACTACCGTAATCTGTTTGGAGTGAACCCTAAAAATGAGACATTGAAATTCGGGACGAATTTCAGCGAATGGAAAGGAGTCCAGGATGGAAAGTCTCAAGCCGCGCAAGCCGCGGGAGTTCACGGTGGAGTTCAAGGAAGCCGCCGCCAGGCGGCTCCTAGCCGGCCAGAGCGGCACAGCGCTAAGCCGCGAGTTGGACGTCAAGCGCAGCCTGCTGTACCGCTGGCGGGACGCCTATCGCCAGGAAGGCGTCAACGGCTTGAGCCGGCGGCGAGGCCGGCCGAAACCCGGCCGCTCGGCGCCGCCCAAGATCCCTCGCGATCCGCGCGACGAACGCATCGCAGAGCTCGAACGACTGCTCGGCAAACAAGCCGCAGAGCTCGATTTTTTCGGACAAGCCTTTCGCGCCTTGAACCTCGCAGCCCCGACCAACGACGCCGGTGGCGCGAGCGGATCTACTCCATCGTCGAGCAGATCAGCGCCAAAGGCTCGCTCAGCGTCGAACACGCCTGCGAGCTCGGACGCGTGAATCGCGCCGGGTTCTATCGCCGGCTCGCCGTGTCGTCGCCCGCCGAGTGCGACATGGAATTGCGTGACCGCATGCAGCGGATTTCGCTCGAGAATCGTCGTTACGGCTACCGCCGCGTGACGGCCGAGCTGCGCCGCCAAGGCTTCCTCGTCAATCACAAAAAGGTCCTGCGGATGATGCGTAAGGACAACTTGCTGGCGGTACTCAAGCGGCGCTTCGTGCTAACAACGGATTCGAACCACTTCTTACCTGTTTATCCGAATCTAGCGGCGCACCTGAATGTGGACGGCGTCGATCAGTTGTGGCAATCCGATATCACCTACATTCGCTTGCGCGAGGCGTTCGTCTACCTCGCCGTGGTGTTGGACGCCTACTCGCGACGCGTGGTCGGCTGGCGGCTGGGGACGACGCTCAAAGCTGAGCTGGCTGTAGGGGCGTTGCGCGATGCGCTCGAGCTCAGACGCCCTGCCGCGGGGTGGATGCATCATTCCGACCAAGGCGTACAGTACGCTTCGAGCGCCTATGTCGAGCTGCTGGAGCAGCACGGCGCGATCATCTCGATGAGCCGCCGCGGCAACCCCTACGACAACGCGCGGGCGGAGAGTTTCATGAAGACGTTGAAGGCGGAGGAGGTTTGGTTGCAGCGTTATCGCACGCTTGACGAGGCGCGCGCATCGATCGGCGAGTTCATTGATGAGATCTACAACCAACGCCGGCTGCATTCGGCGTTGGGATATCGTCCGCCGGCGGAGTTTGAAGCGCTGGCGCGGCCGGCGGCAACAGCAGCGAGGAATCCGAAGTATGAGTTTTGAGAGGCATAGGCAAATCTATCAATCCGATGGGCCCTGGGCGGGCAGGGAGACATCGCCGGCGTTGGAGAAGCCGGGAGCGACCTTGGCGGCCGCCCCCGGCGCTCATCGTCTTGATGAGTTTGCGGCCGGGTATTCCTTGGCGGGTTGCTCTCCAGCAGAGCCCGCTTCCGCTTCCCCGGCTAGGACCAGCGTGCGACGATACAGCGAAGAAGGCAAGCGTTTTGCGGTGAATCGTAACCTGTCCCGATTTCGACTGTCTCACGCTTGGGGTTCACTCCAGTTCACCCCCTGTAAGGAGTCCTAGCATTGTCCGTAGACGTCAAAGCGATCAACGAACGAGTCGAGCTGGAAGCGGTCTTACTCGGCCGCCTGCGCGAAGAGATCGGCCATGTCATCGTCGGCCAGCGCGAGCTGGTGGATCGCCTGATCCTGGCCTTGCTGTCGAACAACCACGTGCTGATCGAAGGCGTGCCTGGGTTGGCCAAAACGCTCTCGATCACCACTCTGGCCCGCGCCATTCAAGCCTCGTTCCAACGCATCCAGTTCACGCCCGATCTGTTGCCCGCCGACCTGATCGGCACCTTAATCTACAGCCCCAAAGACGGCGAGTTCACCACCAAGAAGGGACCCATCTTCGCCAACATCGTCCTCGCCGACGAGATCAACCGCGCGCCGGCAAAGGTCCAAAGCGCCCTGCTCGAGGCGATGCAAGAGCGTCAAGTCACCATAGGCGACGAGACTTTCCCGCTGCCGGAGCCCTTCATGGTGCTCGCCACGCAAAACCCAATCGACCAAGAAGGCACCTATCCCCTTCCAGAAGCGCAAGTTGACCGCTTCATGCTCAAGCTCAAGGTGACCTACCCCTCCAAGCAGCAGGAGCTTGAAATTCTGCGCAAGATGGCGCGCGCCAACCCCAACACGGACGTCGAGCCCCTGATCGCCCCCGACGACATCGTGCGCCTGCGCGCCCTTGCCGACGACGTCTACATCGACGAAAAAATCGAGGAGTACATCGTCAACCTGATTGAGGCCAGCCGCGACCCGGCGGCCTACAAGCTCGACATCGGCGACCTGATCCGCTACGGCGCCTCGCCGCGCGCAACGATCTTCCTCGCCATGGCGGCCAAGGCCAACGCCATGATGCAGGGCCGCGGTTACGTCACTCCGCAGGACGTCAAGTCGATCGCCTACGACGTCCTGCGTCACCGCATCATCGTGACCTACGAGGCCGAGGCGGAGGAAAAATCTTCCGAGGACCTGATCAAGCGCATACTAGACACCGTCGAAGTCCCCTAGGGGCGCGACATGTAGCGCCTTTGATTCGCCCACGACGATGATCTCCAAAGACCTCGCCAAGAAAATCCGGCTGCTCGAAATCACCACCAATCGAGCGGTCAACGATCTCCTTGCGGGCGAATACCACAGCGTCTTCAAAGGCCTTGGGATGGAGTTCGACGAAGTCCGCGAGTACGCCCCCGGCGACGAAATCCGCACCATCGACTGGAACGTCACCGCCCGCATGGGCAAACCCTTCGTCAAGCGTTTCGTCGAAGAACGCGAGCTAACCGTCCTCTTCCTGGTCGACCTGTCAGGCTCGGGAACTTTCGGCTCTCAGACCCAACTCAAGAACGAAGTCGCCGCCGAGCTTTGCGCCCTGCTTGCCTTTTCCGCCATCAAGAACAACGACAAGGTCGGCTTGATCGTCTTCACCGACGTCATCGAAAAATTCATACCACCCAAGAAAGGCGGAGCGCACGTCTTGCGCCTCGTGCGAGACCTCCTCAAATTCGAACCCACTCGCCAGGGCACCGACATCGCGCAGGCGCTCGACTATCTCGGTCGCGTTACCAAACGCAAGGCGATCGTTTTCCTCGTCTCCGATTTTCTCGATGAAGGCTACGACAAGCCCTTGCGCATCGTCGGCCGGCGCCATGACCTGGTCGCCCTCTCCGTCGCCGACCCCCGCGAACAACAACTCCCCAATGTCGGCTTGATCGAGCTTGAAGACGCCGAGACGGGCGAGCTCATCACCGTCGACACCGGCAGCCCGGAGGTCCAGAAGCGCTACCAAGTCGAAGCCGGCCGCCGTACCGAGGCCCGCCGGGAGCTCTTCCGCTGCAACGGAGTCGACGAAGTTCAAGTCGTTGCCGGCGAGGACTACGTCCGCGATCTCATGGTCTTCTTTCGCAACCGGGAGCGCCGCTTGTGAACAGCTGCGTCCCTCTTCTGCTGATCCTCTCCGGTTGCGCCGCCAATGCACCCGATCAACCGCCGCCGGCTATACATCGGACGTTCGAACGCGGCGCCGTCAAGCTCGAGCTCGAAGTCCAACACGACCAAGTAGCGCTCGTCGATCCTGTCCAGATCGCGCTCCGTCTGACGGCCCCGGAATCGCACGACGCCGCATTCCGCGACCTCAAAGGTGAGATCGAAAACTTCGACGTAACACGCGAAGAAACCCTCGAACCCCGCCTCGTCGAGAGCGGCAGCCTGCTCACCGAGCGCATCATCGAGCTCGAAGCCTTCCTCCCAGGCGACTACGAGCTGCCGGCGATCGAAGTCGCCTACTGGGCCCGCAACGACCCCGGCAGCCCCGCGGTCCTCGAGACCGAGCCCTTCAACGTCAGCATCGAATCCGCCATCGCCGCCGACCAGGCCAACCCCGAGCTCGCCGACATCGCCGATCCGCTCGACGTCCCCATCCCAACCTGGTGGTGGGTCGCCGGCGGAATCGCGCTGGCCCTGATCGCCGCGGGCCTGTTCTACTGGATACGCGAACGCCGCCGGCGAGCAGCCATGCAACCGGCCGCGCCGCCGCCCGAGCCCCACGCCATCGCCTTGAGCGAGTTGGAGGATCTACTTGCGCGCAATCTGATCAGGGCAGGCGAATCCAAGCTCTTCTACCTACTGCTGTCCAACATCCTGCGGCATTACATCGAGCGCCGCTTCGGCTTGCGCGCCCCTGAACGGACGACGGAAGAGTTCCTGGTCGAGCTCCGCAACAGTTCCGACTTTCAGCCCGGCCACAAAGCGATGCTGGGCGACTTCCTCTCGTTGAGCGACATGGTGAAATTCGCCGAAATGGAGCCCAGCGGGCAAGACGCCGACGCATCCGTAGCGGCGTGCCGCAAGTTCATCCTCGAAACCAAGCCCCAACCTCCACTGCTAACCGAACACGCCGCGTAGGGGCGCGAAAGGTCGCGCCCTTGAATCCCCCACTCGACATCGTCAGACTATGGACCTGCCCTCCCACGATCCCACTTCCCAAGCCTTGGCCGGCATCCGCGTCCTCGACCTCGCCGGAACTGTCGCCGCTGCCTACTGCGGCAAGCTCTTCGCCGACTACGGCGCCGACGTCCTGCTCGTCGAGCCCTCCGAAGGCTTCCCCACCCGCCGCCTCGCCCCCTTCGCCGCTGACGTAAAAGGCCCAGAGGCCGGCGGGATGCACGCCTACCTCAGCGCCAACAAGCGCAGCGCCGTGCTTTCCGACATTAGCCGCCTGCCGGACCTGGCCAAAGACGTGACACTCGTCATCGACAACGGCGTCGGCGACGACCGCCCGCTCTCCCTCTCGCCGCTCGCCGAGGTCTCCCCACAAGCCGTCCTTACCTCGATCACCTGGTTCGGCCAACACGGCCCCTACAGCCGCTTCGCCGGCTCGGACGGCGTGTGCCAAGCCCTCACCGGCCAGATGAAAGTTCTCGGCCGGCCCGACGAGCCCCCTTTGATTCCAAGCGGCTACCAAGCCCAGATCACCGCCGGACTGACTGCTTTCAACGCCTCCCTGGCGCAAGTCCTCGCACGCGCGCTCGGCAACGCCCAAGGTCCCGCCCACCTCGACGTCTCGATCTTTGAGTCCAACCTGTGCTTCACCGAAGTCGGCGGCGTCCGCGGCTACAACGGCAACCCGCCCCCAAAGCGCCTCGAAGTCAACCGCTTCCCGCCAACCTACCCGCTCGGCGTCTACCCCTGCAAGGACGGCTGGTTGGGAGTGACCGTCCTCACCCCAAGCCAATGGAAAAGCTTCTGCAAGCTCTTGGACTTCGAACACCTCGCCGATGTCGAGAAGTACCAAGAGACCCTCGGCCGCCTCGATGACGCCGAGGAGCTAGAAGCTCTCATCACCTCGCGCCTGAAAGACCGCTCCGCCGACGAGCTCTTCCACAAAGGGCAGGGAATGCGCATCCCGCTCACCATCGTGCCGACGATGGAGCAAGTGTTCAACGTCGACCAATACGCCTCCCGCGGGGCCTTCGTCGAAGTCTCACACCCCGACCTCGGCGCCATCCAAGCCCCAGCAACGCCGTTCCGTCTCTTCGCGACCCCCGCCAAGCCCGGCGGCCAGGTGTCCCGCCTCGGCGCCGACACCGAGGCCGTTCTTTCCGAGCACCCTGCGTCAGCGGGGTGTCTTCCCCGTAAACCAGGCGCAAAACACCCCGCTGACGCAGGGTGCTCGGAACGCGGGCGGCGGGCTACATACCTCAAGGGTCTCCGCATCGTGGACCTCTCAATGGGCTGGGCCGGCCCGCTCTGCACCCGCCACCTCGCCGACCTGGGCGCCGAAGTCATCAAGGTCGAATCCTGCACCCGCTTTGACTGGTGGCGCGGCTGGGAAGCGACCCAAGACTGGATCGACCGCAACGGCGCCGAAACTCACGAGCCGTTCAACACCATGAACCGCAACAAGTTCGACGTCACACTCGACCTGTTGACCGATCGTGGCCGCGACCTGCTACTCAAGCTCGTTGCCATTTCAGACGCCGTTGTCGAAAACTCCACCGCCGGCGTCCTACCCAAACTCAACCTGAGCTACGAAGTTTTTAAACAAGCCAAACCCAACATCGTCATGGCCTCAATGAAAGCCTTCGGCAGCGACGGACCGTGGCGGACCTACCGCGCCTACGGGTCCACCATGGAGCAGGCCTCCGGGCTCCCCCACCTCTCAGGCGCCCCGGAGTGGGGCCCCACGATGGTGCACATCGCCCTGGGCGACGCTGTCGGCGGGCTCAACGGGTTAGCGGGTCTGCTAGTCGCCCTACGCCATCTCAAAAAAACCGGCGAGGGCCAATTCCTCGAGATGTCCCAAGTGGAATGCCTCTTCCCCATGGCCGCGCACGGCATGGTCGAACAGTCCCTAACCGGCCGCTCCCCCGAACGGCTGGGCAACCGCTCCCGCCACTTCGCACCGCACGGCGTCTACCGTTGTCAGGGAGACGACGCCTGGGTGGTGATCCAGGTTCAAGACGAAGGCCAATGGGAGGCCCTACGCGTTCTGCTCGGGTTGAACGGCTTCCGAGATCTCGACGATCGTCTATCCCGCAATGATGAGCTCGACGGCGCGATCAACGCCTGGACCCAACAGCGCTCGGCCCATCAAGCCATGACCGCCCTCCAGCAAGCCGGCGTGCCGGCAGCCGAGGTGCGCTCGGCCGCTGAACTAACAAACGACCCTCAACTCAAGGCGCGAGCATTCTGGAAACTCATGGACCGCGCTCACGTCGGCGAACAGCCCAACCCCGGCGCCCCTTACCGACTCAGCTCCGAGCCGCTTGAAATTGAATGGCCGTCTCCAACCCTGGGCCAACACAATCACGAGGTCCTAGTCGACCGGCTGGGCCTGAGCGAAGACGAGCTATCCGAGCTCAAGCGCGAAGGCATCATCGGCAACCGTCCGCGATTGCCGACGTGAGCAGAGGGTCTATTCCGACGTGGCCCTCACTTAATAGTCGGCTGTAGCTCCGGTCTTGCGGAACCCGCTCCCTTGCGGTCGCGGCTCTGACACCTGCGTCTCACCCTTTGAATCGCGGGCGTCAGAGCCGCGACCGCAAGGGAGCGGGTTCCGCATTCAGATCGTGTTTCACCACACTGCGGAAGCCCTAAGTGAAGACTATTGGGGCTAGAACGACTGTTACGCTAAGGACCGATGGCCACGCTCGCTAAGCCGTTGCCCGAAGCCGCTTCCGGGCCGCAACCCGATTCCGTCATCAGCGACGATCTGCGCGTAGTCCTCCGATTCCCGCCCGGCGCGCAGATGGATCACGATCAGTTCTTCGAGTTTTCCTGTCTCAACGACGAATTCGTCATCGAACGTAAGGCCGGCGGAGAGATCATCGTTATGTCCCCTTCGGTCGGCCAAACCGGATATCGAGAAGTAGAGATTGCCGTCCAACTTCATAGTTGGGCCAAACGCGACGGAACCGGTGTCGTGTTTGTCAGCGATACGATCTTCCGTCTGCCCGGCGGCGGGGAGCGCGGTCCCGACGCCTCGTGGGTTCTTCGCTCGCGGCTGGCCGACCTCACGCCGGAGCAAAAGCGGAAGATGCTCCCGTTGGCGCCGGACTTTATCATCGAGCTGATGTCGCCGTCGGACCGCGTCTCCAAAACCCTGGAAAAGATGCAAATGTGGATCGACAGCGGCGTGCGCCTGGGATGGATGATCGACCCCGACCGGCGCCACGTTTACGTCTATTCATCGGAAGGCGCGCGGAAGCTCGAGAATCCCGATGAGGTGTCAGGCGACCCGCTGCTGCCCGGGTTCGTCCTCGAGCTCGCCCCGATCTGGGAGCCCGACTGGTAGAGAAGCGTGGCTCGGGGTTGTGAGAGATGCGGCTAGTGGCAATCCGCGCCAGCGGCTGCGCATGGAGCCGCGACCGGAAGGGAGCGGTTGCTCGAGTAGGCAACCAATGTTCGCGCCCTCTAGCCCAGGACTTGTGGCAGCCTAGTGGCCTTGTTTGACCGTCGACGTTGGGTTCGCATCAGAAACCGCTTGGCCCGCGCCATCGGATTCACGCTCACCCCCGCCCAAGAGCGCTACGCCAAAGTGCTTGGCGCCCAAGTCGGCGATGGCTTGCGCTGGCTCGACATCGGCTGCGGCCGCCAGATCCTTCCACCTTGGGCCGCTGACGAGCCAACCCAAACAGCCTGGGTCGCTCGCAGCCGCCAATTCGTGGGAATCGACTTCGAGGGCGAGATTCGAAACCACACAATCCTTCGCGAGGCCGCAATCGCTTCGGGCTGCGCCATGCCATTCCCCGACGCGTCGTTCGATCTGATCACCGCAACGATGGTCATGGAACACATCGCCGACCCCGCCCAGCTCTTGCGCGAAGTGACCCGCGTCCTAGCCCCGGGGGGCGCCTTCCTCTTCCACACGCCAAATTACCTCTACTACCTATTCTTCCTGGCGTCCTTCGCGCCCTCTTCGATGATCGCCCCAATCGTGGGAACCCTCGAACGCCGCAACCCGCAAGACGTCTTCCCGGCCTACTATAGCTTGAACACCAGCTACCGCATACGCCGGAGCCTGCCCGCCGCTGGACTTCGCCTGGAATCGCTTCAGACCGTCGGCTCGAACGGCTCATTTCAGGCCTTCGGCCCCTTCGGACTCCCCGAAGTCCTTGTGCTCAAACTCCTCTCCCTCAGGCCGTTCCGCCCATTCCAAACAACCATCATCGCGCTTGCCCGGAAGCCACAAGCATTTCGACAACCCCCGAATCGAGACGCTATCATTGTCAACCGTCTTTCATGAAGCTCCTGATCGCCAATCGCGGTGAAATCGCGATTCGAATCGCCCTCGCCGCCGCCGACCTTGACATCGAAACCGTCGCTATCCACTCCGAAGACGACGCCAAGTCACTACACGTTCGAAAGGCCGACCGCGCCGCCGCGCTGAACGGCGTCGGCGCCCGCGCCTACCTTGACATCGACCAAGTCGTCAGCATCGCCGGCGAGCAAGGCTGCGACGCCATCCACCCCGGCTACGGCTTTCTAAGCGAGAACGGCCGCTTCGCCCGCGCCTGCACCGCCGCGGAAATCACCTTCGTCGGACCTTCCCCGGAAGCCCTTGAGCTCTTCGGCGACAAGGCCCGCTCCCGCGCGCTGGCCGCCGAGCACGGCGTCCCCATCGTGGACGGCATCTCCGCGGCCGCAACCCTCAAACAGGTTCGGGGCTTCTTTGACAGCCTCCCCGCGGGATCAGCAATTCTCATCAAAGCCGTCGCCGGCGGGGGCGGGCGAGGCATGCGAGTCGTCTCCGACCCCGCCGAGCTCAAGCAATCCTATGAACGCGCCCGCTCGGAGGCCAAGGCGTCGTTTGGCGTCGCCGACGTCTTCGTCGAGCGCTTTATCGAAAACGCCCGCCACATCGAGGTCCAAGTGGCCGCCGACGCCGCCGGTGGGGTCATCCAACTCGGCGACCGCGACTGCACGCTTCAACGCCGCCACCAAAAGATCGTCGAAATCGCCCCGGCCCCCAAGCTCGGCGGCCACATCCGCGAGGGGCTTGCCGACGCCGCGGTAACCCTAGCGAAGGCCGCCGGCTACCGAAGCCTGGGAACATTCGAATTCCTGGTCGAAGAATCGCGCTTCTCCTTCATCGAAGCCAACGCACGCCTGCAGGTCGAACATACGGTCACCGAGGAAGTCACCGGCGTCGACCTGGTTCAGCTCCAACTCCGCATCGCCGGCGGCGAGTCGCTGGGCAAGCTCGGCCTTTCGCAGCAGACCGTCCCGCCGGCCCAGGGTATTGCGATTCAAGCCCGGGTCAATATGGAAACGATGACCGCCGACGGATCCGCCAAGCCCTCCGGAGGCGAGCTGGCCGCGTTCGAGCCACCGTCGGGCCGCGGGCTGCGAGTCGACACATTCGGGTACGCCGGCTACAAAACCAGCCCCAACTTCGATTCGTTGCTGGCGAAGGTGATCACCCACTCCACCGCCGGCAATCTCGACGCCGCCTTGAAGCGAACCGTCCGCGCGCTCAGCGATTTCCGCATCGAAGGAGTCGAGACCAACATCGGATTTCTCCAAGCCCTGCTCGCCCACCCCAGCGTCGTCGACTGGAACGTCCACACCCGCTTCGTCGACGAACACGCCGCCGACCTCGTCAACGCCACCCCAGCCAAGGGCCGTTTCTTTTCCGCTAAGCCCGAAGAGCGCAAACCCGCCGGCCGCCGCGCCGGCGCCAAGGTCGATGCCGGCGACCCTCTAGCCGTCCTCGCCTACGGCAAGGAAGAGACCGACCAGGAGTCATCCACCACCGACCATGCAGCCCCCGACGGCACGGTCGCCATCAAAGCCCCGATGCAGGGGACCATCGTCAGCATCGAAGTCGCCGCCGGAGACGAGATCCACCCCAAACGCCTCGTCTTAGTGATGGAAGCGATGAAGATGGAGCACGAAATCCGCTCCAGCGTCAGCGGCCTCGTGCGCGAGCTGGCGGTCGAGGTCGGCGACACGGTCTACGAAGGTCACGCCCTGGTCTTCGTCGAAGAACAAGACGTCGCCGCCGAGACCGACGACAGCGAAGAGCAAGTCGACCTCGACTACTTCCGGCCCGATCTCGCTGAAATCCACGCACGCCACCAGGCAACCCTCGACTCCGCCCGCCCCGACGCCGTCGCCAAGCGCCGCAAAACCAAGCAACGCACCGCGCGCGAAAACATCGACGATCTCTGCGACCCCGGCTCGTTCGTCGAATACGGAAACCTCGTCCTCACCCCCGGCAGCGGTCTGCCTAAGGACGAGGTCATAAAAAAATTCCCAACCGACGGCATGGTCACCGGCGTCGGGACGATCAACGGCGCCGACTTCCCCGGCGAAGCCTCGCGCGTGATGGTGCTCGCCTACGACTACACCGTCCTCGCCGGCACCCAAGGCGTCCTCAACCACGTCAAGACCGACCGCATGCTCGAGCTCGCCCGTGACTGGAAGCGCCCCGTCGTGCTGTTCGCCGAAGGCGGCGGCGGCCGCGCCGGCACCGGCGGCAAACGCAAAGGCGGCGAAAGCACCACCGGCGCCGGACAGGGCCGCGCCGACGACATGTACCGCCCGCTCGACACCCCCACCTTCGCCACCATGGGGACCCTCAGCGGCCTCGCGCCTCTTGTCGGCATCACCTCCCGCTACTGCTTCGCCGGCAACGCCTCGCTCCTAGGCTGCTGCGACGTCATCATCGCCACCGAAAACTCCAGCATCGGCATGGGCGGACCCGCGCTAATCGAGGGCGGGGGACTCGGCGTCTTCCGTCCCGAAGAAATCGGCCCCATGGAAATCCAAGTCCCCAACGGTGTCGTCGACATCGCCGTCAAAGACGAAGCCGAAGCCGTCGCCGCCGCCAAGAAATACCTCTCCTACTTCCAAGGCTCGTTAAGCGAGTGGGACTGCGCCGACCAGCGCCTGCTGCGCCGCATCGTCCCCGAAAATCGCCTACGTATCTACAACATGAAGGAGCTGGTCGATACTCTCGCCGACACCGGCAGCGTGCTCGAGCTACGCCCAAAGTTTGGTCCCGGAATGGTCACCGCCCTAGCCAGAATCGAAGGCCGCCCCGTCGGCATCCTCGCCAACAACCCGCAGCACCTCTCCGGCGCAATCGACACCCCGGGCTCGGACAAAGCCGCTCGTTTCCTGCAAGTCTGCGACTGCTACGACATCCCCATCATCGTGCTCTGCGACACCCCCGGGATGATGGTCGGCCCCGAGATCGAACGTACCGCCCTGGTTCGCCACTGCAGCCGCCTGTTCGTCACCGGCGCGAACCTTTCCGTCCCGCTGGTCACCATGGTCATCCGCAAAGCCTACGGCCTCGGCGCCCAAGCGATGGCCGGCGGACACATGAAGGTTCCCATGTTCGCGGTCGCCTGGCCAACAGCCGAACATGGCGGCATGGGCCTCGAAGGCCAAATGAAACTCGGCTTCCGCAACGAGCTCGCCGCCATCGACGACCCCCAAGCCCGCACCGCCCGCTACAACGAGCTCGTCGCCGCCGCCTACGAACGAGGCAAAGCCATCAACGCCGGCGCCTCCTTCGCCTTCGACGACGTCATCGACCCCGCCGACTCCCGCCGCTGGATCTCGAAAATGTTCGCCTCCGTACCGCCGCCGCCCCCCCGCACAGGCAAGAAGCGCCCCTACATCGACACCTGGTAACCGTCAGCCCTCACCTGCCTACACGCTGCGCTGCGACGTGGCGCAAGGCTGTGCCGTGCCGCCTTGTAGCTTTGCTGCAAGGTCCGGTCTTGCCACGACAGGCAGTCGCAATTCAGAGACCTTGCACCACAGGTGCAGGGCGGCACGGCACAGCCGTGCGCCACGTCGTGCAGACGGCAACTTGCTCCAGCGCGTCTTCAGTCGCGCCGCGCTCCAATCCCGCTATACTAGGCTCCGGCCATGCGCAAGGCGCTCTATTTCCTCGGCATCCTCGACGACTCCGACCTCGAGTGGATGATTACCAACGGCCGCAAGCGCAGGTGCTCTTCGGGCGACATCCTAGTCAAACAAGGGACTCCGCTCGATAGCCTGTTCATCGTCCTGAGCGGCCAGCTCGCAGTGATCATTTCAGGACGGCAAGGTCGCCAAGTCGAAGTCGCGCGCTTGCTCACCGGCGAAGTCGTCGGCGAAATGTCATTCGTCGACTCCCTTCCTCCAACGGCCACCGTGAAAGTCCAGACCGACTCCGCCGTTCTCTCCATCGACCGCACCCTACTCCAACGAAAGCTCGAGTCCGACACCGGCTTCGCCTCGCGCTTCTACCGCGCCCTCGCGGTCTTCCTCGCCAACCGCTACCGCAGCACCGTCGCCGGCCTCGGCTACAGCGACGGAGCCGACATCGACGAAGTCGGTGTTGAAGCCGACGAGCTTGCCTTAGACGTGCTCGACAACGTCTACATGGCCGGCACGCGATTCAAAGAGCTCCAAGACAGGCTGGCTCGAATCTAGGTGAACTCCGCGATTCAGGCGCCTTCGGGCGGAGAAACATTCTACTCCTTCCGCCCGTTTATTCTGTGTCCGCCTCCCATTCGCAAGCTCCCCGATGGTCAACTCCGCTGGGTCGCCGGAACCGCCAATCTGCGCGTCCGCATGTCCACCGAATCGGGCGATCTCCCCTACGGGCAAGACCGCCTGCTATTCATCCTCATTGCGACCGAGGCGATTCGCAACGATTCCCCGACAATCGAGATCGGGCGACGATCATCCGTCTTAAACGCGTTCGGCCAGGGCCTTGACGGACGCACCTACCGTCGCCTCGACGAACGCATCGTCAGGGTCAAGCGCAGCGAGATTACCTTCGAGCTACGCAGCCTGAATGAAGACGACCGGCGTTGGCGCTACCGTTTTCTCGAGAAAGCTACGCGAAGCGACGACTCCGGGCATGGCAGCGACATCCTGCGAATTCCCAACAAGCTCTGGAAAGCTCTATCCGCCGGTGTAGTCCCTCTCGACGCCGGCATCGTTCGGGAGTTGGCCAGAGCGCCGGCGGTGCTCGACCTTTACCAGTGGCTGGTGCTCTATTCATCGACTGTCCGTCCGGGGCGCGTCCTGCGGGTGCCGCTCGAAGGCGAAGCCGGCCTACAGTCCCGGTTGTGGAAGGGTGAGTACAGCCGGCGGCGGGACTTTAGACGGCTCGTGGGGCGCTGGATGGGGCGCATTCATGAGCTGTGGCCCAACTGTCCCGCGAGCCTAGCTCTCCACAAGCAATCGATACTGCTCCGGCCCGCGCCTCCCTCCGTAATCGGGCTGGGCTGACCGCCCGCGCGCCTTGGGTCGCCAACTGTGCGGCTCCGTCGAATTCCCAGGTATTCGCTAAAGGACTGAAAACACGTGGGTTCCTGTCAGATTTCGCCCGTCCGACGCCCTCCTATGTGGGCCTGACAGGCCTCCAACGCAACCCGCTCTTGAAGAATCGGCGTTCTCGGGATATTCTGAGTATTCACAACGAACGGCTGACCGGGGGCCTGCAGTATGAGCCCAACGCTAGAAGAACAACTGAAGAACGAGCTCATCACGCGAGCTTGGAGCGATCCCGAGTTCAAAGCGCTCGCCTTGAAGAATCCGGGCGAGGCCCTGCTCGAGTTGGGCGTCGAGCCGCCCACCGAGTTCAAAGTGACCGTACTCGCCGACACGCCGGGACGCCTGCATTGGGTCATTCCCGTCGAATCCGACGAAGAGCTCCTCGAAGCCGATCTCGAAGCCGTCGCCGGCGGCATGAGCGGCCTCGGTCAAGTGGGCGAAGCCTTCACCACACCCCCGCCAAGACCACGCCGCCTAGGACACGATTGATCCGCCGCGGCGTTTTCCGAGCACCCTGCGTCAGCGGGGTGTCTTCCAGTTAACTTTCCTGGGCCTGCTGCAAGACACCCCGCTGACGCTGACGTGAGCAGGGTGCTCGGATTTCCTTCCAAACTCCTACGGGTACGTATACGTCGACTGCAACCCCAGCGGAATCCCCAACATCCAATACACCATCAAGAACACTGTCCACAGCACCAGCAAACTCAGCGAATACGGCAGCATCATCGACGTCACCGTCCCAATTCCCGTCCCTTTCACCCAGCGCTGACAAAACGCCACCACCAGCGGGAAATACGGCATCAACGGCGTGACAATATTCGTCGTCGAATCCCCAACCCGGTAGGCCGCCTGAGTCAGCTCGGGCGAAAGCCCAACCTGCATCAAGATCGGCACAAAGATCGGCGCCAGCAATGCCCACTTGCCTGAAGCCGACCCGACCAGCAGATTCACGAACGCGCTCAGAACGATGATCCCGCCAATCGTCAGCATCCCCGGCAGCCCCAGCGCTTTCAAGAAATCCGCCCCCTCGACCGCCAGCAGAGCCCCCAAGTTCGACTTCCCAAACGCCGAAGTAAACTGCGCGCAGAAGAAGATCATCGTCAAGTAATAGCCCATCGTCGACATCGACTTGCTCATCCCGTTGATGATGTCGCGGTGGCTGGTGACCGTCCCCGCGACATAGCCATACACCGCCCCAGGAATCAGAAACAACAAAAAGATCAGCGGGATAATCGACTGCATCAGCGGCGCGCTAAACGACGTCACTTGACCATCGGCCGAGCGCAACGGCGAATCCACCGGCCAAACCGCAACCACGAGCAGCGCCACACCCAACCCCATGGCTGCTAGCGCCGCCCACACCCCAGTGCGCTCCTGACTCGTTAGCCCCGCCGATTCGCTCGCGCCCGTGTCGTCCCCATCGACCTTGGTCCCCGTCAAACGCGGCTCGATCACCCGGTCAGTGATATACCACCCCACCAGAATCACCAACACACTCGACAGGCTCGTAAACAGCCAATTGCACAGCGGATTCACCTCCCGCCCGGCATCAAGAATCTGCGCCGCCGATTGGGTAAACCCTTGCAACAGCGGATCGATCCCCGACGGAATGAAGTTCGCGCTAAACCCGCCCGAAACCCCCGCAAACGCACAAGCAATCCCCGCCAGCGGATGCCGCCCCGCCGCATGAAAAATCACTCCCCCCAACGGAATCACCAGCACATACCCCGCATCCGCCGCCGTATGGCTGACAATCGCCACCAACAGCAACATCGGCGAAAGCAGACTCTGTGGAGTAAACGAAATCAACCCCTTGAGCCCCGCATTGATAAACCCCGTGTGCTCGGCTACGCCTACGCCAAGTAGCGCCACCAGCACCACCCCCAGCGGCGCAAAGCCAGTGAACGTGGTCACCATCCCCGCCAAGAACGCCGCCAAACTCTCACCCGAGAGCTGATTGACAACCGCTAGCGTCCGCGCCCCATCCTTGGCCGGCACAGTAAACTCATACCCCGCCAGGATCGCCGACGCCACCCAAACCACAAACAACGCCACCACAAACAGCGCCGCCGGATCCGGCAACCGATTGCCAACCCGCTCAACCCATTGGAGCGCCCGCGCTACAAATCCATTCGCCATCGCGACCGCTAGTGTACCGCTGTTCTTAAGCCCCGTCGGGGCGACATAACCGTAGCCCACAGCGCAAGCTGTGGGAAAACGGACCGCGACCTCCCTTTTCCCCCGTCCACCCCCTGTTTTTGCGCCAACAGCGCAAAAACAGGGGGTGGACGGACTCTTGGCTTGGGGGGCAATCTGCACCCACAGCTTGTGCTGTGGGTTACGGTCATGTCGCCCCTACGGGGCTTTAGGAGGGCCCTCCTGCCGCCCTTCAGCTCCCCGCCGCCCCACTTCCCAACCCCATCTCATCCAGCAAGCGCTGCGCCTGATCCCTCTCCCGGGGCATCCCTAGCGAGGTGAAGATCTCAAGCGACTTGCCCATAGCCACCCGCGCCTCTTCGACCTGACCGATCTCTAGCAAGAGGTTACCCTGGTTGCCGTAACATCTGGCCAACCCCGCCCGATCACCCAGCTCATCGCAGATCGCCTGCACGCGCTTGTGCAGCTCCATGGCCTCGTCGAGCCGCCCCCAGTCCTTCAGGATCAGCACCTGGTTCCCGTAGCTGTCCCGCCACCCCGCCCGATCGCCCAGCTCCTCGCAGATCTTCTCCTCGCGCTTGTGCAGCTCCATAGCCTGGTCGAGCCGCCCCCAGACCTGCAGGATCACCGCCTGGTTCCCGTAGCTCACCTGCAACCCCGCCCGATCGCCCAGCTCTTCGCAGATCGCCTGCTGGCGCTTGTGCAGCTCCATGGCCTCGTCGAGCCGCCCCCAGGCCTTCAGGATCAGCGCCTGGTTCCCGTAGCTGCGCAGCAACCCCGCCCGATCGCCGCTGGCTTCGTACAGTCTTTCTTGCCGTTCGAGAAACCGCTTCGCAATGGGTAGACGCCCGGTTAGGTATCCAACTCGAACGCCAGATGCGATAGCCGAGTGAAGCGCGCCTCGTCCCCGCCACGCGCCAGCCATTCCACGGCGTTTTCACCCTCGGCCAACACTCGCGCACAATCCTTCCACTTGCTCCGGTCTTCATCCCACTCCCCAAACATCCGCTCTAACGCCAGCACCCGCGCCTCTTCCAGCCCCTTCGACTCCTCCGCCAACGCCGTCCGCATCACGGCGTGCATCCCAAACACCCGCTCCTCGCGATCGACCGTCCGCAACAACGCCGCATCCGCCAGCGCTTCCACGGCGTCCCAAACCGCCTCCCCCTCCAGCCCCGCCAACTCCGCCGCGAACGGCAACCAAACCCCCTCCTGCGCGCACAACGCCACCGCGCGCAGCAGCCGTTGCGCCTCGGGCGTATGCGCCCGCGCGGCGTCCCGGTAAAGCTCGAACTTGCCGCCCAGCGCGCCTCTCACATGCTCGATCGCTTTGCCTTTGGGGCGCCGCGACCTCCGCAACAAACCCGCGGCGACATCGAGCGCATAGGGTAGTTACTCGACCCGCTTCGCCAGCTCCCGCAACTCCTCCCCGTGCGTGTCGACCCACTCGGGCAAGCGCTTGTCGAGCATGATGTCGACCTCCACGCTCTTGAACCCTCCCACCTCACCAACCTGATCCTGGGGCAGTTCCAGAAGATCCCGTCGCCGCGACGTGTAGATCACCCTCGCCGGAGGCCCCGGCGCCAGACCCCTCAACTTCTCGTCCCAAACGTCATCGAGAATCAGCAGCGCCTCCCGCTCGCGCAGCAAGTCACGCGCGCATTCGATCTGAACCTTGGGATCGGCGTTGGGGTCGCAACCCGGCAAGCGCCTCGCCAACTCCGCCCCGACGGTTTCGAGCTCCCGGCCCTTGCCGCAAAACTGCTGCACCACCGTCCGATCCGTCACCGCAATCCGCCACGCCATCGCCAGCGCCAAGGTCGACTTACCCGCCCCCGGATCGCCCGCCAGCAGCGACGGACCGACGCCATTCGACCACCGCTCGTCCAGCCACCCCGACAGCTCCCGCCTCTCAACGAACCCCGGCGGCGGCGCCTCATGGATTCTCACAAACGGCCGCTCCGCCTCGCCCGCTCGCTCGCGAAGCCTTTCGAGCTTCGTCACCAGAGCCACGATCTGCGCCGAAAGGCTCTCTAGGGCTTTGAGAATCGCAACGTGATCGTCCTTCAGCTCATAAAGCGCCTTCATCGCCCCGGCCAAGGTATCCCGCAGCCACAGCGTCCCAACCGTCGAGTCGTCCCGATCCACCTCGGCCCGAAACTTGGTCGAAATCGCCTCCCGCAACGACCTCGCCCCATCCCAGCCCTGCCGCGCCCCAATCAGAATCTGCTCCCGCTGCTCGCCCTGGGGCGCCCACACCCGCAAGTCAAGCTCCAAGTCCTTCAGCACCGCCTCGCGCAGCTTGTCGTCAATCGGGTTGTCCGGGTCCGGCTCGGCATAGAGCTGACTCATCTCCCCCAGCAACCTACCGGGAACCCAGTCCGACCCCCGTATCTCTTTGGCAACCTCAGGGAACAGCAGACTCGCCGCCAACTCCGCGCACGACTCCACATAGGCCCACCGCAACGCCGTTTGGAGCCGATCCGAATCGACTTTCTTGTACCGCCGAAACCCGCCCCAGGCCACGCCCAGCGCCGCACATATGGCCCTATCCGTCCGCGCGCCGGCGACGCTCTTGACCAACTCGCCGACCGTCACCGTGGCCAGAAGAGTTTCAATAACAGGCATCAACGCTAGCCGTCCGGCGCCATTATCGCAGCAATCCGATCACCCAGGCCACGCCGGATTTGGTCCGCGGGGTTATTCTATTAATGGAATGAGTGAGCTCTCCAAGCGCCAAACACGGACCGGCAGGTACTATTAGTACTGCCTGCCCCGCTTAGCAGCCCGTGGCAAAACACCCCGTTTCAGGCCGCGAGAAGCATCGGCGTGGCCAGCGGCGCGCCGGCTGAATCTCGCACCTTCGCCGGGAATCTCCTGAAAACCGCCCCCAGGGCCCCGCACAACCGCCCCAAGGCCGCCCAAGACGCCAATACAAGCCCCAAAACCGACACTTTTGTCCTTTTCCTCGCGTCCGCCAGCCCGCGCGGCGTCCCCGCGCCCAGTTTGCCCCTCATCGCGATCGATAAATTGAACGCGCCCACGTGAATCAGCAGCCTCTTTAAAACATTTTCTCGGCCTTTCAAGTGCAATCGCCGCATCCCGCCCGTCTCGTAACAGTGCGCGAAACTGCGCTCAACCTTCTCCGCTCGCAACTTCATCAGACGCTTGCCGCGCTTGCC
Organism: Bryobacterales bacterium; assembly: GCA_965247515.1. Taxonomy (GTDB): domain Bacteria; phylum Acidobacteriota; class Terriglobia; order Bryobacterales; family UBA6623. Next base: position 8,256,631 of record OZ252029.1, read on the forward strand.
TTTGATCCGCCGCCGATTGGAGTACACCGCGTCGCGTTGCCGCGTTCGGCCGCCCCATTTGCGTCGCCCTCGCTGCGGCTCGCTCACGTAACTGCGTACGTCCAGCTCGGCAAAATCCGTCAGCACTCGGTTCGAATGATAGCCCTTGTCCGCGACCACTTCGCTCAGCTCGTCGACCGCGCCAGCGGCTTCTTCCGCCGCCGCTTCCAACTGCTCGGCCGCCTCGACCAGCGTTTCTTCAATCGTCGTGGTATCGCCTTCGTCGGCCGCTTGCAGCGTGACCGCCACCACCGCGCCCGTCCCCAAATCCACCGCGTGCTCGGCCTTGTGCGCCAAGTGCGTACGGCCGTCTTTCATCTTCGTGACCTTGGCGTCGGGATCGTAGGGATGCTTCCAATCCTTGTTGCAGGCCTTCTTCTTACGTTTCTTGTCGATCTTGGCCAACTGCTCGCGCGTCGGCGTCTCGATTCCCGATTCCAGAGCTAGACGTCTTAAATACTCTTCGTAGCCCTCGCCGGAGTCGCAACGCACCAGCGAGCGCATCGCCGCGTTGGCTTCCAGCGTCGTCGCGTCGACCCCGATCGTTCCGCCGGACAACAGGCCTTCGCGGGCCAGCAGCTGCAGCGCCCAGGTGAACACCGCGCGATGCGTTTCGAGGTCGATCAGCCGCCGCGTGCGCGAGATCGTCGAATGATCCGGCGCTTGTTCATCGAGTTCGATCGCCAGGAATCGCCGCAGCGAAAGTGAGTCGCCAAGGCGCCAAGCGACGCCGCGCTCCGAGTCGATGCCTTCGAAATACCCGATCAGCAAACTGCGGAAATAGATGCCCGGCGTGAGCGACGGCCGTCCCAAGCTCGGCGCGTAGAACTGCTCGCACTGGCCTTCGACGAAGGCGTCGAACTCGTGCTCGTCAAATAACTCGCTGAGCCGCAGATAAAACGGATGCCCAGCGCTCTTGGGCAACTCCGAGGTGGCGACCCATAGGTCTTTCTGCCGCTCGCGTCGCTTACGCCGTCCCATTGCTATAAAACAAGTTTATCACCTCTTGTTTCACAGTGCGACTTCCACCACGGGCTGTTAGGCCCAAAAATAGTACGAAACGCAAAACGAACCCAATTTGGCTGGCGATGTCTAGCACGACGACCGAGCGCAACAAAGCAATGACGGGCCTATCCCGCGCCTACGCCGTCAGGTGGGTGGAGTCGAGGACGGGCGCGGTGGCTTTAGGCGGAGGGAGTAGCTGTTGCTGGCCGCTTTCGCCTTGCGCCAGTGTCTCAGTCTCCGCCTTGGCTCCGTTTCCCGTCCCCGCTCATCGAACCGGACGTGCGGATTTCCCGCATCCGGCTCTCCGACCGGCTTCACCTCATCGCTGTCGCAGGCGGCGGCCCCAGTTGCGCCCCGCGCAGGCGCAGCACGCCCATCTCCTGCTTCGCTTTGAGGCAGAGCTTGCGCCCGAGCTTCCGGATCCTAACGGCTTGCTCGCCCGGCTTACCCGGACTTTGTCGCGAGGCTTCAGCTCGACCCGTTACCGGACCACGCTGCTCGCCGGCTTCAGAGCCTCTCTCGCCTGACGCGCCTTCCTCGCCGATGCGAGCTGGTCTCGCAAGTTCTCACGCCGAGTCGCCAACGCCGCCCGCGCCCGCTCCACACTCTCTGACGCCGCGTCCACGACCGACGGCCCATGACCGGCCTCGGCAACGTCGCGAAGCAGCTTCCCTCGCCGTTCCAAGAGCGACCCGGCTAGTTCCAGATCGTTCGCCGTCACCGCCGCCGCAAACGAGTGGCTCACGGCCGCGAGATCCTCGAGCTTGCTGCGAACGTCCCAGGTCACAAGAAGTTGTTGCTCCGGTCCTTGAACAACTCCGTCAACAGAGTCTGTTGCGACTCGAGCTGCGAAAGCAGCACATCAGCCGCCGCGAATTGCTGCTCGAGATTCGCGATCAGCAGATCGACCCTCTCTTGCTCGGACTGGATCTGTAGCGTCAGCCGCGCGTCCGACTCCTCGATAAAACCAATCGCCGTTTGGATCTGCCCAACCACCGGGTCGGAAAGGTCCTTCACGCGACTGAACGCATTGCCCGCGAACCCGCTCGTCGTGTCACCAAGAAAGGTTCGGATCGCATCGAAATCCGCGTTCGCCAGCGTGTCGAAGACGACCGAATCGAAGCTCAGTTGGCCTTTCTCGTCGAGCTCCAGGCCCAACTCCACCATCGACTTGATCGTTCCCGTCCCAGCGAAACCTCGTATGTCGCGCAGCGCCGATTGAGATTCTCGGATCAGAATGTCCCCTGACAGAATTCCCGCGCCGTCGCCAATATGGCTGCCGATCCGGGCTACTGTGGCGTTGTGCTCAACGACGAAACTGTTGAGCGCATTCTTGATCCCCGTACGGTCATCCAAGGCCGCTACGGTCGTTTGACCCGCGCCAACAATGGTCAACGAGATGCCGGGAGCGAAGTCGACGATGTTGTTCCCGCTGTTGGTCACCGAGAGTCCGTTTACAGTGAAGACGGCGTCCGTGCCTTGGTTGCTCGACCCAAGCAGATCCGTACTGCCGCTATCTTCGAGCGTCAGCGTCGTCGCGCCGGTATCGTTCGCGGTGAGCGTGAGGTGATAGTCGGGGTTTAGGGGATCACTGCTGGTGTTGATGATCGTCGCCTTCACCCCAAGCGTCGAGCTGTTCGCGTTGACGTAGTCCGTCAACCCTTGAAGAGAATTGTCGTACCCTAAGACCGATTGCGCGCCGGCAAGCCCTGAGACGAATCCCGTACCCTGCGCGCTGTCGGTCGTGGTGACGTCGAAGGCCTGGTTCCCCTTCACGCGGACCTCGCCGTTCTCCGCCACGAAGCTTACGCCCGCCGCGGTCAGCGCGGTGTCGAGCGCGACCTGGGTATTGAGCGCCGCGGCTATCTCTTCCGCCGAATGCCCCCCGGCGGTCCCGCCAGCCTCGAGCCCCGACACGACAGTCCCCGTGCTGGTTGAGGTGAAATCGAATCCTGTTCCTGCGGTATCGGCGACCACGAGCTTGAGAAAGCCGCCTTCGTCTTGGAAGCTGACCTTGCCAGTGAGGTTCGAGTTGCCTGCGATCGCCGTATTGAGCGCGATTGCCAAGGCCGCCGCGTCCTCTCCGCCAGTGAGCGCGCCGGTGTCGATCGTTTCGCTGATTAGCCCGTCGGTACTGGTGAAGCTCACTGACACGCTATCGCCCGACGCCGCCCCCGAGACGCCCGCGCTCGCTACGAAAAAGCTCTCGAGCTCCGCCGTAATGCTGCCAGTGAGACCGTTCGTGAAGTCGACCTGGACGCTAACCTTCGGATCGGGCGTGCTGGAGGGCCAGCCGTGCGGCCCGACCCGATCGTCAACAGGTCGATGTTCGTGGTCGTCGCACCCAGAGTCAGCGCAAAGATGCCATCAGCCGAAAGCAGGTCGGTGAGCGCCGATACCCCAGCTAACGACGTCTCTTGCGCGACGCTGGCGGCGGAGGTGACATCAAGCTCAAAGCTCCCCGGCGTCGGCGTGCCCGTCACCAAAACCGTTGCCGCCAACGTGTTGGACGAAGAAGCCGTCACCGCCCCCTGCGCGCCCAAAATGCCAAGCGTCGAGAAAACGCTCTGAAGCGACTGCAGATCGGCCTCGAGCGTCGCCAGCTCGGTCTGACGCGTTAGTAGTAGCGTCTGCTCGGTCTGAAGCCCTTGGATCGGCAGATTCGCGACCGTGAACGAGCGCTCCAGCAGGGTCTGGAAACTCTCCGAGAATTCGCTGATGCCGACAAAGCTGAGAGGAGGTAAGCCCATGATCGTTAACCACTAAAGCGTCCAGGCTCGTGGCCCTCCCGCCGCTGCTCCCTCCGCGACGACCACCGCCTCCGGGACGCCTATCGCCTCGGAGCGGCATTCGCTCCACCCTTCGTAGAGAATTCCCAACAGGCCCTCCACCTCTTCCAGAGGAGGCGCCGATTGCCGGCCATTCGCTTCAGCCAGCCTCTCTTGCATGTAATCGTAAAGTTTCGCCAGATTCTTTGCGATTTCGCCGCCTTCTTCCAAATTAAGAGTGGCCTGCAGCTCGAGTATGATCTCCATGACGTGAGCGATCGTGTCCGCCCGCTGCGGTATTCGCCCGGCCTCGAGATGCCCTCGAGCTTCGCGAACCCTTTCGATCGCCTTCGAATAAAGCAGCCGGACAAGCTCCACCGGGTCCTGACTGAGAACGTCGTTTTCTACGTAACTTTCCGCGTACATGGGCTCCTTCCCTGTTACTGGTGAATACTACGCGCCGGTAGGGGCGTAGCGTGCTACGCCTTCGGGTCGAGCACGCTCGACTCCTACAACGGCCCTAGGCGATTCGTTCGCCCGACTGCAGAGACTTCAGCAGCTCCGCGGCTCGCAATGCGATCTCCGGCGGGAACTGCGTGATGACCTCGTCCGTCACCCGGTCTACTATCTTTATGAGTGCGTGCCCGGTGCCTTCGTCAATCGAAAAGCGAAGCTCGCTATTCGGTCCGACGCCGCCCCCTTCGTTGATGGTGCGAATGGCCTTGGCCAACTCGCGATTCTGAGACGCCTGGTCGGTGCCGGGTCCGTTTCCGGAACGAGCCCTGACCGACGGGTCTTGAGCGCTTTGGACGGCTCCAATGGTCATGGCTGCCCCTCCTTGGGCTGAGTTTCCTATAGAGGCCGCCCCGAATCGATCGGGTCGGCTCTCGCCAAGGGTCTTATCGGACCAAGCAGCCTGAAATTGAGAAAATTGCTAGAAGATTACGAACCGGGCATGAGCCATTCTTTCGGGGCTTTCCAATTCGCGTCGCGGCCGACGTTGTAGGGCACGATCGCGTCGGCGGGCTGCAACGCGCGAAACGCCTTGAGCATCTCGTACATCTCGGCGACCCGCTCCGGATGCTCGGCGGCCACGTTCGTCTTCTCCGCGACATCTTCGCTGAGGCGGAACAGATAGCGTGTCCGCTTCGAGTCGTCAGCCGAATCGTCGGTCACCAGCGGACCGGTGACGAGCAGTTTCCACTCATTGGTCATATAGGAAATCTGCTCGGTCTCAGGGCCGGCCTGCCCGATGTAGTTGTAGAGCTCGCGCTCGACGGTCTTGTTCTCGCCGCTGAGCACGGGCAGCATATTGATCCCGTCGAGCGGCTTGCCGCCGTGGTCTTCGACCCCCGCGGCTGCCATCAGAGTAGGCATCACATCGATGTTCGCCAGGGGCGTCGACACCGTCGAGCCCGCTGGGATATTGCCCGGCCAGCGTGCCGCGGCCGCCACCCGAATCCCGCCCTCAAACGCCGACGCCTTGGCGCCGCGCAACGGGTAGTTCGATCCGACGCCGCCCACGCCGCCGTTGTCCGAGGAGAAAAGCACCAGCGTGTTGTCGGCGATGCCGGCGGCGTCGAGCGCGTCGAGGATACGGCCGATTCCTTCGTCGAGCGAATGGTTCATCGCGCCCAAGATACGCCGGTTCGCCAGCTGCGCTTCAGCCCGCGGGGCCCCCGGATTGATGCTCGTCGCGCCGCCCCAGTCGCCCTTCACCGGCGCAAGGTCGGCGTAAATCGGCAAGTGCTCTTCCTTGCCTTGGAACGGGCTATGGACCGCGTTGAACGGCACGTAACACAGGAACGGCGCCTCTTCTCTCGCCCTCGCTTCAATGAACTTCACCGCCGCGTCGGCGATCAGATCGGTCGAATACCCTTCGTCGTGGTTGGCTTCGTAGCCGCGGTGCCAGTAGAGCTCGCCTTCGCGTTCGTGGGTAAAGAAGTCGATCGCACCGTTGTAGTGCCCAACGAATTCCGTGAAGCCTCGGCGCATGGGATGGTATTTCACATCGCCGTGTCCTAAATGCCACTTGCCGAAGATCCCGCGGTGTTCGTACCCTGCGGTTGCCAGCATATTCGCGATGGTGACTTCAGCAGTATCCATGCCTCCTTCGCGCCAGGGCGGATACACCGCCTTCATCGACCCGAAGCGGATCGGGTAGCGGCCGGTCATCAGACCGGCGCGCGTCGGCGAGCATACCGGGTGGACGTAGAAGCGCTCGAGCTTGGCCCCTTCCGTGGCCAGGCGGTCGATGTTGGGCGTCTTGATGTCGCCGCCGTTGAAGCTGACGTCCTCGTAACCCAAGTCGTCCGCGAGCAGGATGACAATGTTGGGTTTTTCGGGAGCTTCTGGAACCGGCTCAGGGGAAGCACAACCAAGCAACGCGGCAAGGAGAATCAGAGCGGCATGACGCATGCGGACATCATAGCTGAGCCCGACGTGGCTCCACGGCTGTGCCGTGCCGCCTTGCGCCTGTGGCGCAAGGTTTCCCGGATGCACTCAACTTCGAAGAAACAACCTATCCCGAGGCCGAAGCAGCGCCAAGACCCGGACCTTGCAGCACAGCTGCAAGGCGGCACGGCACAGCCGCGCGCCACGTCTCAAATGGCAACCCGCGCCAGCTGAGGCAAGTGATCGAAGTGGCCGTCCCGTGAGAACAAAGACAGATCGTGCTGTAGGGTCAAGGCGGCGATCCAAATGTCGTTCGAGGGTATCGGCGTTCCTTGCGCCCGAAGTTGTGCGTAGATCCGGGCGTAGTGGTGGGTCGTTTCCACATCTGGCGCCAGAACCCGAGTCCGGGGTCGATTTAGAAACTGTGTGAGCACCGCTTCGTTCCGTCTTGCAATGCTTCCATGTAGGAAACCAGCCCGCAGCTCGGCGAGAGAAATCAACGGGAGGTGGATCTCAGTGGCAAGCGCCAGCTGCTCAACCGCCTCCGGGACGCCTTCACAAAAATCTCTGTAACGGTTCGTGTCGATGGCAAGCCTCATCGCCACATTTCCTCGTCGACGACATCCATCTCCTCGATCGCTCGGTCGAACTCGGGATCGTGCACCCAAGTCCCAGCTAAGTCGTCGAGGTCGTCATACCTCACCGGCTCGGAAATGAGACTAAGCCCCCTCTTGAGGATGTCGAGAACAACAGAGTTGAGAGACGTCCCCTCGCGAGCAGCTTGTCGGCGCAAAGTGTCGTCCATGTGGTCGGTCACCCCACGAATGGTGTACTGAATCATCTCTCTGCCTACATTGTGTCATATCCATGTAGGCGTCGCTAGCGAGACTGCACCTCCGGCAATGGCTTGCGCGGCAACTTCTCTTCGCGGTTTGCTGCGTGATACACGAACGACGCCACGATCGCCGCCGCCTGCATCAGATCCCCTGGCTGGGCGCGGTCATACGCATCCATATTCGAATGGTGCGAGCGCGTCTCGTACTCCACCGGGTCTTGAATGAATTGGAAGCCGGGCAGCCCAACCGCGTCGAGCGAGAGATGGTCCGTGCCTCCGGCATTTCGGATCGACAGCGTCGTCATTCCCATGTCCGTGAACGGCTCCATCCAGGTTTGGAAGATCGGCCGCACCATGTCGTTTTCCTGCAAGTAGACGCCGCGGATCTTGCCCGTCCCATTGTCGACGTTGAAATATCCCGAAAGCTTGGCGTGCTCTGAGGTGAGATGCATCGTGTCGGGGTCGCCGAAGTGCTCTTTGACGTATGCCTTCGACCCCAGCAGGCCCTGCTCCTCGCCGCCCCACAACACGATCCGCACGGTGCGGTCGAGCTTCAAGTCGAGCGTCTTGAGAATCCGGACCGCCTCGAGCATCACCGAGCAACCGGCGCCGTTATCGGTCGCCCCGAGCGCGGCTTCGGTTGAATCAAGGTGCCCGCCGAGCATCACGATCTCGTCCTTCTTGGCGCCCCCGGCGATCTCGCCGACAACGTTGACCGAGTCCGTCGTTTCTCGGTGAAACGCCGTTCGCACCTCGACTTCGATCGTCGTCGCGACCTCTTTCTCCGCCAGCCGGTAGAGCCGGTTGTAGTGCTCAGGGGTCAGCGCAATCGACGGAGGCGGCGCTATATGGCCGACCTTGTAGCTGCCCGTCCGCGGCGGAAAGACCGTCCCACCGTCGCCTTTGAAGGCCGGATGAATCACCAACGCCGCGCCTTCGTCAACCAGAAACTGGTTGAGCTTGGCCTGAGTCTCCCGCATCCGTTCGATCCACTTCATACGCCACCAAAGCGGCGCCTGTGGCAGCAGCTCGTCGTAGAGCTTGCGCGGGCTCTCGGGGATCTCGAGATCGGTAAAGTCGATCGGAATCCGCGGCTCCGGCGCCTGGCCGCGTTCGATGAGGTCGTCCCCTGACAGGCGCTTGAGCGCCGCGTCCTTCTGCGGATCGACCTCCTTCTTGTCTTGAATCAAGATGATTTTTCCGCGCAGCTTGCCCTTGTGCTCCGCGATGAAGTTGTCAATCACGCGCTCGTCGGCCTTCGGAGTCGGCTCACGCTCGATTGTCGCGATGATGGGGGCGCCGCTGACAACGCCGTCGGTGCTGGGGCTCCATCCCAGAGGCACCCCAATCAGCATTTCGTATTGAGGTTCAACCAAATGGGCGGAGAAGTAACTCCGCGACCAGCCGTGCCCAAACGGCCCCCACTTCTCGGTCGCGACGTTCTCGAGACCCCAGTCCTCGAGCTGCGACGCCGCCCATTTCGCGGAGCCATGGAAGCCCGGGGAGTTGGTGATACGCGGCCCGTAGACCTCCACCAGCTGGAACAGGTGATCCATTACCTGTGACTTTTTGAACGCTTCTTGCTTAATGCGGTGGATGACGGCGCGGTCGACTTCGTCTTGCGCCCAGGCCGTAGAGACCAGAGCGAGGCAGGCGATCATGGACGTAGCGCGCATTCCGACTATCATAGTCCGCCTGCGATCGTCCGCCATGCCCGCCCCGGAGCCGCGACCGGGAGGGAGCGGTTGCCCGAGGATCGTTCAGCGATCGCTCACACGGGCAACCGCTCCCTCCCGGTCGCGGCTCCGGGGCGCTTCGTAGTGCAATGAACACACGCAGCGCCGGCAGACGGGGTTCGACGCGACATCAAGGCCCTCACGAAAACTCAGCGCAGCCGAGCTGTTGAGAGCGGCGGCCAAGCCATCGCGGGCGTTGCCGATGGGCTTGTGAAAGAAACACGGCCGAACCGTGCCGTCGGACTCCACGACCGCCGATACCCAGGGGGCATTGCAGCGCGGAGCGACCGGAACTTCGAGCCCATGGTGGGCGCGGAAATGCTTGACGATCCGGCGGAGCTTGCCGGCGTCCTCGCGGATGAAGCCGTCCGCGATGTCGTCTTCATATTCAGAGATTAGCGTTTCAATCTCTTCTTCAAGCTCTTGCAGCTCGTCGACGTTCGGAGCGAGGTCCGTCTGACGATCAGCAGGCAGCTCGGCCGGCCGATTGAAGGCCTCCGATGTCAGGTCCGCCGCTAGGAACGAGATGGAATCGACGCCAATTATCCCGGCGGACTCCACCGTGTCGCAAAGGGCTTCGCGGTTCCGTCTCTGAACGGTGCAACGGGCGTGAACCGGCGTCGAAAAGCGTTCCGTCAGGCAGCTAACGCCGGCGGCCATTGTGTAGAAGGCATTCGGGACGCGCCGAATATCGTCATGTATCGCCGCGGGGCCGTCGAGCGAGACGATGACTTCGTCGATGGACTCGCCCACGTTGTCGGCGTCACGCTCGAGCAGGAGTCCTGTCGTGAGCAGCGTAGTCGTGACGCTCCGCTCCCGCAACAGGGCCGCCAGACGAAACAGATCGCTGTGCATCAACGGCTCGCCGCCGGAGAAGACCACCTGTTCGACGCCAAGGCGCTCGATGTCGTCGAGGTGCCGGAGCAGGTCGGCCTCGCTGATCTCCTGGGAGTCGGTGACCTTCCAGATGTCGCACATCACACAGCGGCAATTGCAGCGGCTGTGCGGGTAGAGGATCAGTATCGGGAGCTTGGTGATGCGCGCGTCCACAACCACAGTTTCCCCGTTTCCGAGCACCCTGCGTGAGCGGGGTGTCTTCCGCTTGCACTTGCGGCAAGACACCCCGCTCACGCAGGGTGCTCGGAAACGCCACTGGAGACCTCTTTTCCGCTCAATCTTACTTGGCCTAGAATCGACTTGGCCTGGGCCAGTAGCCTGGTGACGGGCGCGTCGACCAGAAAGTCCCGCTGCCGGTAGCGTAGGGGTTCGAGCCTCTCGACCTCGGCCCGCGGCAAGCGCTCGGCGTACTCGCCGGAAACCAACTTGATCTCCCCGGCGAGCATCACGAGATGCAGCTCGAGGTTCGCGAGAGCATCAGCCGGGGCGGCGCCGGTGTCGGCGATGGCGATCAAGTCGGCCAGCGCACCGCTCGTGAGGGTCCCACGGCCACGTAGTAGACGCAGCACCTTGCGCGCGTCGTCGAACAGCATGCGATAGATCTGGTCGGGGGAACGCAAGCCCGTGCCGGCCGCGCTGCGGATTTCGTCGAGCCAGTCACCCGCCGCGGTGAGCGGCGAATCCGAGCCGAGGCAGATCGGAATCCCTACAGCGAACGCGTTGCGGCCGATCGTCTTTCGCAGTAGAAAGTCGTTGGAAGACGGGCACCAAATGATCGAAGCGCCGGCGCGGCGAACTTGCGCGAGCAGGGCAGGGGAGAGGTCCACCCCGTGTACCAACACGGTACGGGCGGTCAGCGCCCCCGCGGCCGCTAAGGCTGACAGCTCGTCGCCGCTGGAGCCATCCACGCTCTCCCCGAGATGGATGATAAACGGCGCGTGGGCGAGCGTGGCGGCATGGCGCTCCGCAAACGCGGGGTCGAGCCCAACCGAGTGCGCCCACCCCTGGCTGCGGAGAACGTGGACAGGAAAATCCCACCCGAATACCCCCCCGTCGGGGGGATTGTGATGGCTGACGGTAGTGACTCCGCACACGAGGTTGCGTAGGCCGCCCCACACAAGCCGATCTCGCTTAGGGATGAGCAGATGCTCCTGGATCGGCGGCTCGTCGGGCTTGGAGATATCCGCGTACCACTCGCCGGCGTTGCGGTAGGGGCCCTTACCGAGCCTCGGGAAGAGCGCGAACTCAAGATGCTCGTGCGCGTTGATGAACCCTGGAAGAACCAGGCAGCCGCTCAAGTCGAGGGCCTGACCCGAGGTTGTGTCGCTGACTCGACCGTCGTCGACAAGCAGCGGCGCGGCATTGGTCGAGCCCGGACCCGTTGCGACGATGGCGTGGCGCACCGCCCACGAGGTTGGACGCGGGCGTAGCACGCTATGCCCCCTGGATTTTCGCCAGCTCGACAATCACCGCCGATCCAGGGGCCGGAGCCGCGACCGGAAGGGAGCGGTTGCCCAAGTGGGCAACGATAGTCGCACTGGCGGGCAACCGCTCCCTTCCGGTCGCGGCTCCGTGGAGCGACTGTCCAGGCGCCGACAGAGGTTGCACGAATTACGCCGGCGTCTCGACGACCTGAAGCCCGCCGTCAGGTCCCCGAAACAGCACGCAAATCCGGCCGCTGTCCGCATCGCGATAGGTCAGCTGGTGGCCGCCGTTGGACTCGAGCGCCATTTGCGCGCCTTCCAGCGTTAGGGGCTTCGGCGCCAGGTTGTGGCTCCGAACGGGCCCGCTTGGGGCAGCGGCCGGCTCGGGTTCGGCTTTGGCCTGGGCCGCCATCACCTCTCGTACAGGGATCTTCGGCTCGTCGCGATGCCGTAGCGGCCGCCGCACGTCCACCAACTTGTGCTTGTTCTTCGCGGCCTGTCTCACGAGTTTGTCGACCGCGATGTGAGCAGCGGCAAAAGCCTGAGCGTTCTGGCCGCTGACAACCAAGGTGTGATGCAGAGCGCGCAGCGTGACCTCCGCCTCGCAGCCGCGGCGTTCTCGGGATAAAACCACGTGAGCCTCGAGGTCGCGTCCGTGAGTGAGAATACGATTGATCTTTTCGAACTTGCGCTGCAGTTTGGCTTTCTGCCCGTCGGAGATGTCAGCGTGCCGGCATGTGTAAACGACTTTCATGCGAACTTCTATTATCCCTTCTTGCGCCGTTTGTGGGTAGACGGGATGTTGAGGTCTTCACGGTATTTCGCCACGGTCCGCCGCGTCACGTGAACGCCGTCCTCGCGTAAAATCTGGCTGAGCTTGTCGTCGGTCAAGGGCTTCCGGGGGTCCTCCTCTTCGATGATCTTCTTGACCTTGCGTTTGAGCAACAGTAGCGGAATCGAGTCCCCGCTCGGGCCTTGAACGCCTTCCGAGAAGAAGAATCGAAGCTCATAAACTCCATGATGAGTTAGTGCGTATTTGTTTGCAACTGCACGAGATACTGTTGATGGGTGGACCCCAATTTCCTCGGCTACATCCTTGATCATCATCGGGCGCAGATACTCGATGCCTTCAGCCAAAAAGCCGGTCTGGCGACGCACAACCGCATCGCACACGCCTCGGATGGTCTGGCGCCGCTGCTCAATATTCCGCAACAGCTGGACCGCTGAGTTATAGCGGTCGCGGACGTAGTTTCTCACCTCGGCGTCGGACTTGCCGCGCTTGAGCAGCGCGCGATAGCTGCGGTTGAGTCGCAGCTCGGGCATGTCGTCATCGTTGAGTACGACGCGGAACCCGTCGGTCGTTTTGGCGAACTCGACATCGGGCTCAACCGCGCGCACTTCCGAGCCGTTGTAGCGCTGGCCCGGCTTGGGATCGAGACTGCGGATAATCTCCAGGCCGTGCACGACGTCCTCGACCCTTTCAGCGACGCGCTCGGCAATCACGGAGGCCTCGGCCTTGTCTTCAAGCAGATCCCAGGCCTCACGAATGATCGCCCCAGCGATGTCGTCGTCTTCCTGTGCCGCACGGAGTTGAATCAGAAGGCACTCCCGCAGGTCCAGCGCGCCGACGCCAACTGGGTCGAAGTGCTGCACGATGGCCAGCGCCGTCCGACAGTCTTGCTCGCTCGCCTCGGAGCCAACGCAGATTTCCTCGAGAGAAGCGGCCAGGTAGCCGTCGTCGTCGAGATTGCCGATGACGGCTTCCGCCGCGGCCATCACCCCGTCGGGCTCAGAGGCAAGACTGAGTTGCCAGAGCAAATGGTCGGTCAGAGTTGTCGGACTCGATAGGAAGGTCTCGAAGCTCGGGCGCTCGAAGACTTCCTGTGCCGGGCGGCCCGGACCCGGGTCAAGATAGTCCTCGTAGAAGGCCGCCAAGTCGATTTCTTTGAAGGCGTCGCCCGGCTCCTCGGCTGCCTCTGGCGTCTCTGTCGCTTCGGAGGGCGCCGTTTCAGCCGCCTCCTGGCCTTCCGCGGCCGGCCCATCGACCCCAATCTCGAGAACGGGATTCTCGACGAGCTCTTGCTCGATCTCTTCCTTAAGCTCGACTTTGTTGAGAGCCAGGAGTTTGACCAACTGCCGGAGGCTTTGGGTCAAGACCGGCTTTTGGGCCAGCCTGAGCCCGAGTCGCTGCTGCATTTGCATCATTGATTTCGGCGTAGTTGCTCAGCCGTAGCAATTAGTATACCAAACTAGATTACGGGTGTGTGGCTGGATGCTGATCGAATTAGGTGAGGAGCATATGCTCATATGCTCATCCAGGAGTAGGGGGTATCCCTTACTATTTGAAAACAAACACCTTACGAAGATCTAGCCCAGCGGAACCCGCTCCCTCGCGGTCGCGGCTCTGACGCCACGATTCAAACGTTAACCGAAGGGCGTCAGAGCCGTGACCGCAAGGGAGCGGGTTCGGCCCGCTATCCGTCGTCCCGCGCGACCGGTGCGATCGGCATGAAGTTCTCGCCAAGGTAAACTCGACGAACCTCGGGGTCGGACTGCAGCTCTTCCGGCGGCCCAGACCGAAACAGCTCGCCGTTGTGGATGATGAAGGCCCGATCGGTGACGCTCAGCGTCTCGCGAACGTTGTGATCGGTAATGATAATGCCGATCCCGGAGCGCTTGAGCTGGTTGATAATGCTTTGTAACTCAATCACCTGTTTTGGGTCGATGCCCGAAAACGGCTCGTCTAGCAATAGGAACCGAGGCGAAATGACCAACGACCTGGCGATTTCGACGCGCCTACGCTCGCCGCCGGACAGTTGGTAGCCCTTACTGCGCCTGACGGTCGAAAGTCCGAGGCTGGCGATGAGGTCGTCAAGCCGTTCACGCCTCTCGCTCCGGCTCAGGCTCAGCGTCTGCAGAATCGCGAGAATGTTCTCCTCAACGGTCAGTTTCTGGAAGACCGACGGCTCCTGGGGCAGGTAGCTGATCCCGAGGCGGGCCCGCTGATACATCGGGGTGGAGGTAATGTCACGGTCGCCCAGCAGGACGCGGCCTGAATCCGGCGAGATGAGCCCGACAATCATCCGGAACGACGTGGTTTTTCCGGCTCCGTTGGGCCCCAGCAGTCCGACCACTTCGCCTGGCTCAATCGCAAGGGAGATGCCGTTCACAACCCTTCGGCCGCGGTAGCTCTTGGTGATCTCTTCGGTGCGAAGCAGCTCTGGCACGTTAAGTATTGGCGGCGAGGAGGCCCTATTTGAGACCTTCTTTGCGGTAGGTGTAGGCGCGGTCTTGCGCTCCACCCGAGACGTGCAGGCTATCACCGTCGATTTGGTAGGTCAATTCGGCGCCGCGGGTTTGCTCGCCCTGAGCGTTGACGGCCTTCGCCGGAGAGCCCTTGAGAATGACAATATCCTCGTCCGGCCGGTAGTCCGCCGTCTGGCCATAACCCCGGCGGCCGGTCTTGGAGTTCGACTCGGCCACCTCGACCTCGCCGCGAGCCAGGGCGGACTTGAGGCGGTTTCCGCCCTCTTCGTCTTGCTCGAACCAGGCGTCGAGCGACTCAGCCCAAACCCGCAACCCGTCACGCTTGAGCCGAACGCTCCCCTCATAACGGGCGCGGTCGCTGTCGTCTTCGTAGAACAGCGACTCGGCGCGGATATCGGTTGCCTGATCGTCAGCGGTTAACAGGCTGGCGACATTTACAGATGCCGCCAAGGTGCGTTTGACGCGATCGATGCGGATTTCCTCGCCTTCGATTCGGTTGCTTTGCTGCCACATACGGGCCCCGCCGGAGTAGCGGATCTCGCCCGTTTCTTGGTTGGACGCCATCTCCATCGCCGAGGCGTACACAGGCTCCGACGAATCGAAGACCGCGGCCGTATCGTCGCCAGGCTCCGCCTCGCTGTAGACCGAAGTCACGCTTCCCTCGGCAGTCAGGATTTCGGGCTCTTGATCAAGGGTGATCTTGTGCGCGCGAACGAGGGCGCCGCCGTCGTCCATCTCCGATTGACCCTCGAGCTCGAGCCGATTCGTTGAAGCGAAGAATAGTCCGGTGTCCGCGCTCCCCTTGCGAGGGCCCTGTTCAAAGCGAAAGCCGCCCCACTGGCGGAGTTTGGTCAGCTCGCCGGAGGGACCGTCGAAATCGGCCTCGAGAGAGTCGCTCCAGCTCAACAAGGGGGGGCCATCGGGCGAGTTTCTTATCAACTCGGCCGATCCTGTTGCGTGAAGCTTCTCCATGCGACTCTTGGCGCCGTAAAGAAGCTGGATACGGTCGGCTTCGAGTCTACGTTTCAGCGTCTGGCCATCAGGGTCGAGCATCTCGAGCGAACCCCGAGCGAGCGTTTCCAAGCTCTCAACATCGCGCCCGCCCGATCGCATTTTCAAGCCAATCCATTCCGCGGCAACACGGCGTATTTCCTGGCCTTCCGCCCCGCCGGCGGGCGTCACCTCGATGCGGCTGCCGTGTCGTAGGAACGCCCGCTCGAGCAGGCTATCCCCGCCGCCGTGGGGAGGAACGTAGTGCAAGTCGACCTGATTCCCGACCGCTTCCATGACCGAGGCCGGCGACTCGGAAATCAGCTTCGAAAGGCCCACCCCGCCGACTTTCTCGAGTTGCCCATCGTCGGAATAAAAGGCGTCAAGCTCAGGCGTTTCAAACCGCACCGTTCGGCCGGGCTGCGAATCCACGCCTGACGCCTGGAGGGCCGAAATTCGCTTCAGCCGGCCGTCCTTCAGATGCACCACCGCGTCGCTTGCGCTCATACGGTGCGATCCCCGTTCCAGCTCGGCGCCCCCGCTAATGTCGATTCGCTGTTCCACCTCGTGGTAGAGCAGACGTCCTCCGCGGATGAACGTTGTCACGCCATCGGGCGTTGAGGGAAATCGCACGACCTCGGCATCGCGCTTCATCTCGAAGGTTCGATTGCTCGAGTCGTAAATCGCTCCCACCGATCGGCCCTCGCCGCCATCGAAGAGATACAGGGCAGGGGAGTCGGTCGTCGCGATCGCCTTCTCGGTGTCAAACCGCACATTCGAGGTGACGATTCGCGTGAGCGATGGGTCGTCGGGGTCCGGGTTGTCCGCGGATAGTCCCAGCGTGACTGTCACTTCTTCGTCGCTGACGAATGTTGAGCTCTCTAGGTTGAAGACCGCGGCGGCGGTCGCTACGTGATCGAAGGTCGATTCGTCGCTGTGGAAGATGCGCAGGACGACCCCGGTCAACTCGATGCGGGAGTTTTTGCTGTCTTGCTTGACGTCCTGTGCGTTGATCTCAACGGTCTGCGAAGTGGCGGTTTGCTGGCGTAATGTCCAGCCGCGCGAACGCGAGTTGAGCTCGGGCTCAATCGCATCGGGAGGAACGAAGTTCGACTCGGCCCTCGACTCGCGCGCACTGAAGTAGTCGCGTGCCACGAACGCGGACACCGCGACGACGGCGAATACCAGGATGAATCGGATTGCGCGAAGCACGGCTGGACGGGCGCGACCCTGTCGCTGATGATACCAAGCAAGAGGGTCGAGGCATGCCCGCCCTCTAGGCGACTGCAGCCCCGGAGCCGCGCGCGTCACCCGGCAGCAAGCGGTTGCCCGAAGTAGCGACAACCGCTCCCTCACCCGGCCGAGCCGGAACCAAAAGGTCAAAGGTTCGGCGCTTTTTCCGAGCACCCTGCGTGAGCGTGAGCGGGGTGTCTTCCGCTTACAGTTGTGTCCGTCGCCAGGGTTGTTGGAAGACACCCCGCTCACGCAGGGTGCTCGGAATTCCTGCCGGATTTGTGCAGGAATCGTTTACAGAGGCACTCACGGTCGCGGCTCCGGGCTAATCGTCGCTCCCGCCCAAAAAGCCTGCCCGCATCAGGAAGTACACCAGCGTGAGCAGAGTGCTGACCGCGGCGGCAACATAGGTCAGCGCCGCTGCATTGAGAACCTTGTCGACTCCCTCGCGCTCGTGCCGCGAGATGATCCCATTCGCCACCACAAGTTCCTTCGCCCGAGCCGAGGCGTCAAACTCAACCGGTAGAGTCACCACCTGGAAGAGCAGTACGCACGAGAACAGCGTCACGCCAATCCAGAACATCCCCATCATGCCCATGAACAAGCCGATCATCATCACGAAGTAGCCGACCGACGATCCGATATTCGCTGTAGGCACGAGGACCGACCGTAGCCACAGCGGCGCGTAGTTGCGGGCATGCTGAATCGCGTGACCCGCCTCATGCGTCGCCACTCCAATCGCCGCGATGGAGGCTGAGTCGTAAACCGACTCCGACAGCGCTAGGCTCTTTGTCGCAGGGTTGTAGTGATCGGACAAGAACCCGCTCGCCCGCCCAATCTTCACGTCGTGGAGTCCCGCCCGCTGCAGCATCACCTGCGCCGCTTGTGCGCCCGTCATCCCTGTCGATGAGGGAACTTTCGAGTACTTGTTGAACGCGGACTTCGTGCGCCAGCTCGCAAACATCGATAGCGCCATCCCAGGAAGCAGGACGAACAGCAAATAGGTCGGGTCGAAGAAGAACATTCAAAACCTCCGCTTTCATTATAGGTACGGGTCTCGACGGCCGTTTGTTGCCATTTCCGTGTTCGCCCGAGCCAATGGCAAGCCGGAGTTTCGCGCAAAGGCGCAAAGAGCGCCAAGAATGCAAGAGACCTCTTGGCGCTTCTTTGCGTACTTTGCGCCTTTGCGCGAAACCGTGCGGCCGGCGGATGTCAAGCCATTCTCGGCGCCGCACCCTAGGGCGAATTCCCCAGCGATTTGCGACGAACCGCCGAGCGCTCTTCCATTGGAATCCATCGTTAGATACATGCGAGGGTGTCTTCCTAGCCGGAGACACACAAATATGTCTCGGTTCCCAGCCCCCTGGAAAGCCATCGCTTGCCTAATCTTCAACTGCGCGTTCCTGAACGCCCAAACTGAAGGGCAGTCGCCGGTCGAGGCCTGCAAGCCCGGCGGGTTCACCGTCGTCAACTACCCCGATGAAGTCGGTCCTGTCGAGAGCAGCGGCTTCGACGTCTTCATCGACGAGCGCTTTCAAGGCGAATTCCAGACACAGCAGCGTATTTGGTTGCCCGTCATCCTCGAAGCCGTCGAAAAATGGAACGGAATCCCTGGTTCCAGGTGGAACTTCAACGTCATCGGACAAACAAGCGAACCCGCCGACTTTTTCGACGGAAAGCTGACCATCTCCGCCTGCGGCGGGTTCTTCGACTGTCCCGGATCGCCACCTCCTGATCCGCCGGCCGACCCCGGCTCGGGAGATATCGACTTCTTCCCGAAGTTCCAATCCGGCGCCCTTGCCGTGACGTTCATCGTCGAAGACTTGACCGCTCAGCGAAAAGTCATCGACGGCGACATCTACTTCAATCCTGGGCTGCCGTTTGAGGTGAACCCCGGTGACGGGCAGTTCGACTTTGAAACCGTCCTCCTGCACGAGCTAGGTCACTCGATGGGGCTCGACCACAACGACAACTGCACCTCCGAGCCGACCATCATGGAGTCGGTGGTCGGGGTCAATGACCGCAAACGCACGCTCACGTCGCAGGAGCTCGAGGGCGCGAAGTTCCTCTACCCGGATGACGCCTCATCGCCCGTCCGCATCTACGAGCAAGACCGGGTTCTAACCTTCGAGGCCGAATCCGGCGGATTCCTCCCGTTCGGTCAAATCGCCCGGATCTACGGTTTGAGCTTCCACCGTTGGAGCGCGACGACTCGGACCGACGCCGGCGACTGGCTCACCGCCAACCCGCCCGGTGGATTCTTCAACGGCGACTCGCAGTTCGAAGTCGATGTCGACCAGCGCGGCCTCGCGCCGGGAGCCTACGTCGGCTTCATTGACGTCACCGACGAGACCCGCCCCGGTCCAGCCGTGACCTTCGAGGTCCGCCTGAGGGTGTCTCCCGAGGGCGGCGCCAGTCAAACGCCAGTATTGACCAGTACCGGTGTCGTCAACGGAGCCAACCAAGGCAATGCAAGACTCGCACCCGGATCCCTGGTGACTTTATTTGGCCAAAACCTAGCCACCGAAACGGCCCAGGCTCAAGCCTTTCCGCTACCGACCCGGCTTGGCGGGACCGAGGTGATCATCAACGGCCGCATCGCCCCCGTTCTGTACGTTTCCAGCGGCCAAATCAACGCCATTGTCCCCTACGAAACTCGTCCAGGCCGCGGCGGAGTCATCATCCGCACGCCCGTCGGCCAGAACCGCGGGACCCCGGTCGAATTCATGTCCGCCGCGCCGGAGCTGTTCATGCTCGACCACCAGCAGGCCTTGGCGCTCAACCAAGATGGCTCATTGAACTCGACCGACACGCCGGCCTCGGGCTCAACCGTCGTCACGCTCTTCTTGACCGGCCCAGGAGCCGTCGACCCCACTCCGCCGTCCGGCCAAGCCGCTTCATCGGCGGATCTGTCACAAGTCATCTCCGAACACCAAATCGTCATCGGCGGCCGCCCGGTGGAAGTTGAGTTCTTCGGACTCACTCCCGGCTTCGCGGGCCTGGCGCAAGCGAACGTCCGAGCGCCCGCCGGCATCACCGGCAACCTGCCCGTGCGAGTGACGGTGGACGGTCAAACAAGCGGAACCGGCTTCATCGCGGTGCAATAGACATGAGAACTCCCCTCGTACTCACTCTCTTCGTCGCAGCCCAGCTGGGCGGCTCCGTAGCCGTCAAAATGGACCTCGCCGACCTGAGCCAAGCCGCGAACAAGGTGGTCGGCGGTCAAGTCGTCTCCGTGGAAGCTGAACGCGACTCCGACAGCGGTTACATCTACTCCAACGTCACGATTGACGTCGACCGAGCGGAGCCGTCGACGCTCGAAGGGCAGCGCTACACCTTCCGCATGATCGGCGGCGAGCTTGACGGGAAACGCGTGTCGATTCAAGGGGTCCCACAGCTGGCAGCCGGCGACGACGTCATCCTGTTCCTAAACTCACAGTCCGATTCCGTCATGGGCCCAACCGTCGGCCTCTGGCAGGGCATCTACTTCGTCGCGACCAACCCCTACACCTCTCAAGATGTGGTGCTCAACCACTCCCGCAAGGCGATCGCACTCACGACAAAAGGAGCCGTGGCGACGCCGTCACTGGGCCTAGAAGACGCGGCCGACGCCGATGCGTTCTTCGAGCGCGTCCGCTCCTACCGCTCTCAATAGCCGCGAGACGCGGCACCGCTCCAGTGAGCCCGGAACGCAAGTGACGGGTAGGGGCGCAATGACGACCACACCAACACCATACCCGTCACTTGCGTTCCGGGCTCATGCCAATCCAGCCGAGCCGAGACAGGTTTTTCGGTGACAGTCAGCGATATGTGGTAATCTGGCCACACTTGTCGAAATTCCGATCAGCCCGATCAGGGCAGATCCCTTTGTTATCAATGCCGGACGATGGCTCGCCTCGATTCGGGACAGCGGTTCCGCATCCAATTTCCCTGAGGGTCGGAAACCATTGATTTAGCGGGTGTTTGGAGCTGGGCCTGTGGTCCGAGCAGATTCGCATTCCTGTTGAGGAGTTGCAGCGCAGTTGGTTCTGGTATATTGTATATATATCAGTTATGAAGGCAGCCCCGGCTCGCTCCAGCCTCGCCGATGCCGAGCGTAAGCTGCGCTCCCGCATCGCCCAGCTGGTCCACGGCCGCTGGTTGCTGCATGGCACCGTGGCGCCGCGCCAACGCGTCTGCGGCAAGCCCAACTGTCGCTGCGCCCAGGGTCAACTGCACGCCTCGCTCTATCTGGTGCGCTCGCGCCGGGGAAAGGTGCAACAGCTGTTCGTGCCGCGCAGCTGGGAGCAACGCGTGCGCCAGGCCGTAGCCGACTATCAACAGCTCGAGCGGCTGCTCGAAGAGGTCTCCGAGCGCGAGTGGAAGCGGCTCCAAGACCGCCGGGAGGAGTGACGTTCTTCGACGTCTGATCCAGTACGCGGAGAAGGGTTACGGCCTGCGCAGCCGCCTTCTCGCCGGGGTCTCGGATTCCCGCCCCAAGCCGCGCATCCCCACCCGCGCTGTCGTCGAGTCGACGCTGGCGCTGTTCTGGGCCCGGCTGGGCAGCCTGAACGCTTTGGAAACGCTCGAGGGGGCGCCGTTTTGGAAGAAATGGCTGGGCCGCAAGCTGCCCAGCGCGGACACCATTGGCCGCGTCTACAGCTCGCTCGACACGGCCGTGCTGCGGCAAGCGATTCGGCAGCTGTATGAACGCCTCAAGCGCAACAAGGCCTTGCCCGGCATCGGCGGATTAGGGGTGGCTGTGATCGACGGTCATGAGTCTCACGCCAGCTACCGCCGTTGCTGTGGAGGCTGTCTCGAGCGCCGCATTCAGCGCAGCGACGGCGAACAGCTGCAGTACTATCACCGCCAAGTGACGCTGCAGTTGCTCAGTGACGCGCCCGCCGCCTCGCCATTCAACATCCAAGGCGAACCGCTTCCGCTGTTGCTCGACGCCGAACCGCAACTCCCCGGCGAGGACGAGCTGGCCGCCGCCAAACGTTTGCTCGAACGCGTTCTAGCCGCTTACCCACGGGCGTTTGATGTTGTCTTGGCCGACGCTCTTTACGCCGCCGCGACGTTTGTGAACTTTCTGCTGGCGCACGGCAAGGACGCCGTCATCGTGCTCAAGGACGAGCGCCGCCACCTGTTTCAAGACGTTCAAGGACTGTGGCGAACCCAGCCCCCACAGGCGGGCGAGTATCGCTCACGCGATTGCCAATGGTGGGATCACGAGGGCTTATTATCGTGGCCGCAGGTCGCCCAGCCCTTGCGCGTCGTTCGTTCGGTGGAGACTTGGCGGCGGCGCTCGCAGCTTGACGGCGAGCTCCACGAGCATCAAAGCGATTGGGTTTGGCTAACGACTTTGGGGTCGCGGCAAGTTTCCACGGCGCAGCTGGTGCGCTTGGGCCATCAACGCTGGGACATCGAGAACCGCGGCTTCAACGAGTTGGTCAACGGCTGGCATGCCGACCACATCTACAAGCACGAACCCCACGCCATCGAGACGTTTCTCTTGACGACGTTTCTGGCATTCAATCTCTACCACGCTTTTGTCGCCCGCAAGCTCAAACCGTCGTTGCGGCGCGGCAAACCGCGAGTCTTTTGGGCGCGGGTGATGGCGGCGGAGCTGTATCAGGCGGCCACGGGCCCCTCGCCCTAGCACGCGAGTCGACTCCCCCGCCCACCCCGCGCCTGCCAGTAAGCGGCCCTGCCGCAAGAGCCGCCGGGGTGTCTTTGCCCTGCGATTCCCCACCTATTTCCGGGTCAGGACCGCGTGCGAATCTGCTCGTCCTTCACCCCACGCCCCTAAATCCCTCGATTCCCAACTACTTCCGCCTTCTGACTCAGCCTCGTTGCGGAATCGCTGGATTCGGGACCGGTTCGGACCGGTCTTTTCCGCAATTTGGTAGAATTCCCTGACTGTCACCGATCTCCCAGCACCTGACCCGGCTCGGCTGGATCGAGGCAAGGCGGGCTTGGCATGCCAAGCCCCTACGTCGTTGAAAGCAAACGATCGTCCGTAGGGGCGAGGCATGCCTCGCCCGTCTTTCGCCCTCCCCTAGGGATTTTTTCACCGCCCGCTTACGCAGGCGGCTCTGAGAACGGGCTGGGTCGACCAGCGGCAGTGCTCTCAGTCCGCGCCGATTCGCTCGGTGTCGGGCCAGCGCTGGGGTTGGTCGACGGGTGAGCGGGCCGCCCGCAGTTGCGGCTCGGGCTCGTCGGTGGTTTCGCTGACGGTGGGCTCCTCGGCCACTTGCGGGGTGAACCAGAGCCAGCGGAAGAAGCTCCGGAAGTCCTCGAGGATCAGGTAGATCGCGGGGACTAGGGCGAGGGTGATCACTGTTGCAAAGAGAACGCCGTAAGCCAGTGCGACCGCCATTGGGATGAGGAACTTGGCTTGCATGCTCTGTTCGAGCATCAGTGGCGTGACGCCTGCCGCTGTCGTCAGAGACGTCAGCAGGATCGGCCGGAAGCGTGATACGCCTGCCTCGATTACGGCTTGGCGCAAGGGGACGTCGCCCGCCGCGCGGCGTTTGTTGATGAACGAGACCAGCACCAGGCTGTCATTCACAACGACCCCCGATAGCGCCACCACGCCGCACATCGAAAGCATGCTCATCGACATGCCCATAAACATGTGTCCCCAGATCGCGCCAACAACCCCGAAGGGCACCGCTGACATGACGATTAGCGGCTGAACGTACGACCCAAAGGGAATCGCCATCAACACGTAGATCACAAACAGCGCGACGACGAAGCCCTTTGCTAGAGCCTCCATGGCCTCGGCTTGGTTGGCGGAGGCGCCCTCCAGGCTGTAGCGCACTCCTCGATGCTCGGTGAGCAGGGCGGGGAGGAAGCCGGCCTGGATGTCGGCGAGGACCTTGTTCTCATCAGTGATCGTCTCGTCGACCTCAGCGGTTACGTTGATTGTCCGGCGGCGATCGACGCGCTTGATGGTCGCGAATCCTCGGCCCATGCTGGCGCTCGCCACGGCAGAGAACGGGACCTCGTCGCCGGTTGGAGTGCGGATACGCATCTGCTCCAGATCGCCGAGCGACTTGCGCTCGCTCTCGGGGTAGCGGATCATCACGCGCACGTCGTCACGGCCGCGTTGGATGCGCTGCGCCTCTTCGCCAAAGAAGCCCTGCCGCACTTGCCGGCCCAGATCGAGCCGCGAAAGTCCCAGAGACTCGGCGCGCGAGGTGACGTCGAGCTTGATCTCCGGCTTGCCTCCGCGAAACGAGTCGGTGATGTCGATCACCCCGGGGTACTCGCGCAGGCGTTGCTTGGTCTTCGCCGCGACGACCTGCAGCTCTTCGATGCTGTCGCCTGAGAACTCGATGTCGATTGCCTTGCCGCTTTCGAGCATGCTCGAGTTGAAGGTCAGCTCGACGATGTCGGGAATCGGCGGCGCCAGCGCCCGCCAGCGTTGAGCGATGGCGTTGGCCGTGATGGTGCGCTCTTCGGTCGGGGCAAGCTCGATGTTCACTTCGCCCAAATTCGGCTGGCCGCCCGCGCCCGGACCGCCGCCGGCGAACGCCGCGCCCTGGGCCTTGAACGGCTGCTCGCCAACCGATGTCATCATGCGCATGAAAATCGGCCGGCCTTCTTCTTCTTCGAGTTGACGACCGAGCTCCTGAGCGGCGGCTTCCAGCTGCGCGATAGCAACCGAGGTGACCTCGGCGGGAGTCTCCTGCGGCAGGGTGAGGTCGACAGCAACGTTGTCGGATTCGACGTCGGGGAAGAAGATAATCTTTACGTACCCGCCGCTGACTAGGCCCATAGTCAACATCAGCGTCGCGAGGCAAATCGCGAGCGTCAGATACCGCCACTCCAGGGCGAAGCCGAGGACCGGCCGGTAGATCCTCTGAATGAACCCAGCCAAGCCGTTGCCGAAGAAACCGAAGAATCCCTCCCAGATGCGCTTGTAGAAGGGCGGATGGTCGTCTTGTCTCGGCGGCTTGTAGTGCGACAGGTGGTAGGGCAAGACGAGTTTCGATTCGACTAACGAGAACAGCAGCGTTGGAATGATGATGCACGGGATCACTTGCCAGATCTTTCCCATGAAGCCGTCGACGAAGAGCATCGGCGCGAAGGCCACCGCTGTCGTCAAGACGCCGAAAATGACGGGAACCGCGACGCTGTTGGTCCCCTCGATCGCCGCGTTCAGCCCTTCGCCGGTCTCCTCTTGTCTGGCGAAGATCGCCTCGCCGACGACGATTGCGTCGTCAACCACGATCCCGAGCACAAGGATGAACGAGAACAGCGAGATCATGCTGATCGAGACGTCCAAGATAGGCATCATGGCGATCGCGCCGAGGAACGAAATCGGGATGCCGAGGGTGACCCAGAAGGCCAGCCTCAAGCGCAAGAAGAGCGCCAGCACGGTGAAGACGAGCAGCAAACCGCTCAAGGCGTTCTTGAGCAGCAGGTCCATGCGGCCCCGCAGGATGCGCGCGGAGTCTCCCCATGCGGTGAGTCGAATCCCTTCCGGAAGCAGCGCTTGGGTCTCGACCACGTAGCCGTTGACAAGCTCGGCGATCTCGAGCGCGCTCTGATCGCCCACGCGGAAGACCTGCACGAGTACGGCCGGCTCGCCGTCCATGCGTGCGAACAGGTCGGATTCTTCGAAGCCGTCGACGACGTGCGCGACATCCGACAATGCCAGGCGTGTGCCGTCGGGGCGGCTGAGCAGGGTCAATTGCTCGAACTCTTTGCCGACGTAGGCTTGCCCCTTGGTGCGAAGTAGGATTTCGCCCGACGCGCTCTTGATCGAACCGCCCGGCAGATCGACCGAGGCGCGCCGCACGGCATTGGCCACAAAGTCGAAGGTGAGGTTGTGGCGGCGTAGATCGGCCTCGGAAACTTCGATAGAAATCTCGTAGAGAGGAGCGCTCTTGAGCTCGGCCTGAGTGATCTCGGGATGGTTCAAGAGCTCGTCCCGAACCCTTTCGCCGACGCGCTTGAGGGTCATCATGTCGGTCTGGCCCGAGATCGACAGGTTGATCACCTGCATGCGGTTGGTGAGCTGTTGGATGACCGGTTTTTCCGCTTCTTCGGGGAAAGTGTCGATGGCGTCAATGCGAGTCTTGATGTCGTCGAGCAGGTCGCGGGTGTCGTAGCCGACCTCGATCTCGATATTGACCATGCCGGAGCCTTCGCTCGCGGTGGAGGTGATCTTGTCGATTCCCTCGATGTCTTGAACGGCTTCCTCGATCCGGACGCAGACGCCCTCCTCGACTTCCTCCGGTGCGGCGCCGCGATAGGACACCTGGACCTGCACCATGTCGAGGGAGATCTCGGGAAAGACTTCCTTCTTGATTTCCGGGATCGAGACGATGCCCCCGGCGACGACCGTAAACATCAAGATGTTTGCGACAACGCCGTTGCGCGCGAACCATGAAATTAGGCTATGCATATTCACACGCGGCGGCGCTAAGAACCGGGCTACAGAGCCGCGACCGTAAGGGAGCGGTTGCTCGAGTAGGCGACCAATTCCTGCTCATAGGCAACCGCTCCCTTCCGGTCGCGGCTCCGGGGTCGCAGTCCGCTGGATGTGACCTTTTGGTTCCGGCTCGGCCGGGTGAGGGAGCAATCAAGGTCATGGTTTCAGTCATTGATCGCTCCCTCACGGTCGCGGCTCTGTAGCAAACGCACGGGCATGCCGGCGACGGCGGTTTCCAGTACTGAAACACAGATCTTTTCGCCGGGCTTCACCCCCGAGGTGACCAAAACCCGGTCGCGCTCGCGGCGCGCGATCGTCAGCTCGCGAAACTCGATCTTGTTCTGGTCATTGACGACCAGGACCGTATTCTCGCCCCGGATAGCGGCGCGTGGGAGCGGAATCACCCGCATCGACCTTCCGTACACCTCCGCCTGTACGAACATGCCCACCGCCAGCGGGGGTTTGCCTCGGCCTGCCGTCGGGGCATAGGGATCCTCGACTTGTGCGATGGCTTGGATCATTCGCGTTTGAGGGTCGATCTCGGCGTCGGTTCGCACGATCCGGCCCATCCAGCTGTGACTGCGCCCGGCGAATTGCGCGGTCAGCTTGACCCTGGGGCCGGTCTGCTTGGCGCCGTCGTCGCCGCGATAGGCCAGCGACAGGGACAAGTAGGCCAACTCTTCGTCGGGAATCGGAAGGCGAACCTCGGCCACGTCGACAGAATAGAGCGTCGCGACCGGAGCGCCCTTCTGCACATATTGGCCGCGGTCGACGCTTTTCTGACGAACCCGGCCTGAGTAGGGCGCCACGACCACGGTGCGTTCGAGGTCGTATTCCGCCTGTTCAAGCGACGCCTCGGCGGAGGCCAACGCGGCGCGCACTTCCTCGAGCTGCGGCTCACGCAGTACAAGGGGATTCGCCTCGCCCTCTCCAAGCTCTTGCCAGGCTTTGCGGGCGACATCGGCTTCCTGCTGTTCGGTTGCGAGGCGTAGCTTGGCTTGCGCGATGGCTGATCGGGCTCGTATGACGGCGAGATCATACTCACGCGTATCGATGTGGAGCAGGGGCTCGCCCTTCTCGAAGAATCCGCCGGCGGCAAGCGATGGGGAAATTTCGATGACGCGGCCGGAAACTTCCGGTACGAGGGTGGATTCGGTCCTTGGCGTCACGGTGCCCTCGGTATTGACGACGAGGTTGATCCTTTGCGACTCCGCTTCGATCACGCGCACGAAGGGGACTTCGACTACAGGGGGGGCTGTGGTTGGGGCCTCATACGACGCCACCAGCCGGTAGGCGCCGTATCCGCCGCCGCCGAGTACTACCAGCGGAAGAATGACTCGAAGGATGTTGCGTATCATCGACTGTGCCCTCCCGGATTGAACCCGCCGCCTAGCGCCAGGTGCAGATCAACACGGTTGTCGAGCCGCGCTCGCCTGACGGTCAGCAAGCCGCTCTCGGAGTCGAGCGCCGTTCGCTGGGAGGCGAGCATCGCAATGACGTCGATCAAACCGGCGCGGTAGCGGTCTTCGGCCAGGGTCTGGGCCGCCAGCGCTTGGCGAGTCGCCGATTCCAAAGCTTTTTCTTGGGCGATCAAGTACCCGTCGGCGGCGAGTGAAACTTCGACTTCGCGATAGGCGTTGAGCAGCGCGCTTTCGTATTGCGCGGCGATCTCGTGAGCGATGGCTTCGCTTTGGGAGACGGCGCCTTTCAAGCGGGCGCGGTTGAGCAGCGGCTGGGTGACCCCGCCTAGCAGACTCCAGACGAAAACATCTCCCGAGAGCACTTGCTGAAACTTGTTCGTCAGCGTTCCGGTCGAGCTGGTGAGGTCGAAGCGGGGCTTTAGGTCGGCTTTGGCTTGGGCGATTCGAGCGTCGGCCGCGAGCAGTCGGCGCTCGGCCGCAATCAGGTCGGGACGCCGGTGGACGAGCTCGGAGGGCAGCCCGGCCGGGACGACGGCGGGTGGCTCGGGCAGGTCTTCGCCAAGAGCGTATTCGCCGGCGGGGTACTTGCCGATCAGCGCCTCGAGCGTGCGGACGGCCGCGTCGCGTTGTTGCAGCCGTTGCTGCAGGGAGGCCTTGGCGCGCTCGACTTCCGTTAAAGCCAGGCGGACGTCGAGAGACTCGGTCGTGCCGGCTTGGAAGCGGTCGCGTACACGGCGGGACGACAGCTCATAGCTCTCCAGACTCACCCGCGCCAGTTGGACCTGACGATTCGCCTCGATCGCCTGAAACCAGGCTTTTGTGGTCTGCCCAGTCAAAGAAAGCCGCGCGCCCGTCAAATCCGCCTGGGCGGCGTCGACATCGGCGAGAGCCGCCAATTTTCCTGCTTTGACGCGGCCCCAGACGTCGGCCTCCCAACTGAGACCGAAATTCAAACCGATGTTCGTGTTGGTTGTCGACAGAACATTGCCTTCCAGGCCTGGAAACGGTAAACCGACAAAGTTTTGCCGCGCGCGAGACCGACTGAACGAGGCCTGGACCTCAGGTCGTTCCGCCGCTCTTGCGATTCGCGCTTGCGCCTGAGCGGCCTCGATGCGAGCCAGCGCCGCTGAGAGATCTTTGCTGTGCTCGAGCCCGTGTGAGACGGCCTCGTCGAGCTTGGGGTCGTCGAAATTGGTCCACCAGTCGTCCTGGACTTTGCCGGGGTCAGCGGTCTGAGCCGTCCAAGCCTGAGGCGCCTGCGCTTGGACGGTCATGGCCCGCCCGGGCCTGTCGAGAGTCTGTGAGCAGCCCAGCACAATTGCCGACAATGCCACGACGGCTGCTACCGGTGCGAGGCGCGACTTCGTCGCTGCGACCTTTTCGGCGGGCGCCCGCAGACCGGCGGCGGTGAAGTTTACGAGGCGTTCGATCACGGCTTCACTGTCGTTGAGGTTGCACATGCCGTGGGTAAAGCGCCCCAGGCGCTTGCTGTCGAGCAGGGTGTGGATCATCGACCCGATTGCGAAATGCACTCGCCAGCCGCGCTCAACGTCTGCAAGCCCGGGGAGCGCGCGTTCAAAGGCTGGCAAGAAGCGGCCGACGATCTCCTGGAATAGGTCGTCAAACATAGCCTGTACGAAATCCGCGGGCTCAGCATAGATTCTTCCGCCTAACTGCATGTAAAGAGAGGCCTTGTCATGCTCGCAGTACATTCGAATCGGGGGCTCGATCAGAGCCCGAAGAACGCCCTCGAGATCCGGCGCGCCATCCCCCGCGGCGGACTCGACGGCATCGAGCATCTCTAACCGAAGCTTGTTGATCGGGCCGAGCCGGCGCTCGTAGACTTTGCCGACCAGGGCTTCCTTGGAACCAAAGTGGTAGTGGACGGCAGCCAGGTTGACGCCCGCGGCGGCGGTGATCGCGCGGAGGGAGACGGCGTCGATGCCCTTCTCGGCGATGAGGGCCTCGGCGGCGTCGAGGATTTGGGTCTTGGTGTCGACAGACATGGTCGGGGATTCAAACTATCGTTTTAATTATACGTTTGAATTATTCTCGGGTCAACGGAAATCTGCGCAATCCGAGCACCCTGCGTGAGCGGGGTGTCTTCCCGTCAATGCGAGGGGAAGACACCCCGCTCACGCAGCGATTTCCCGGGCTGATTTGATTTTACAGAGGCGGGGGTCGAGGGCCGAGTTTGGCTGGGAAAAGCTTTGGCCGGGGCGGTTTGTAGGTAAATAAACTATGGCGCTTAATGGTCGCCGAGACCTTCCGCCTGACACGCCCGGTTGACGCTAGTATGCCAGCCCAATCGCTCTTCAC
Source organism: Bryobacterales bacterium (assembly GCA_965247515.1). Taxonomy (GTDB): domain Bacteria; phylum Acidobacteriota; class Terriglobia; order Bryobacterales; family UBA6623. The sequence goes on from OZ252029.1 coordinate 8,286,386, forward strand.
TGGAATTGCACCGCTTGGCCGTCTGTTCTTTCCTCGACTCGGTACCGCCATAGTTTATTTGCCCTTCGGCCCCGCTTCTTGCTACCGTCGTCTTCAGGAGGTTCCCCCTATGATCGAGTTCGATCCCCACCGCGAGGTCCTTTCCGGACCGGCCGGCGAGCTGCCCGTGGCCGCTGATGATCAAGTCACACGCAAGCTTGCCATGCTGCTCGAAGGCCATTGCAACGGTCTCGGCGCCACCGCCGCGGCCCGCAAGTACGGCTACTCCAAGCAACGCTACTACCAGCTGCTCAAGGCTTATCGTCAAGGCGGCGGCGCTGCTCTCGAGAGCGCCAAGCGCGGCCCCAAGACCAACTATCGCCGCACCCCGCAGTTGGTCCAGCTGGTCGTTCGTCAACGCTTTCTCGATCCTGACGCGTCGGCCGCCGTGATCTCCCAAAAGCTGACTCAGGCGGGCTGGAAGATCTCCAAACGCAGCGTCGAACGCGTCGTTGCCGAGTTCGGCCTACAAAAAAAAACTCCACGCCTTCCGGCCGCTGGCTGAGCCGCAGCAAGTCGGCACGCAGCGCACGGCGTTGGTCCGACGCAGCGAGCCAGCCGACCCGCTCAGCGTCGAGCGCGGCGTGCGTGAGCTGCTGGCGCAGAAGGTCTCGGGCACGATGGTCGGCGTCTGGCTGCTGTTGGCCGAGCATCTTCGGCTCGGCACGTGGGACCTGTTGTGCGGCTTCAGCGCCGCGAGTCGGCGCGCGTCGAACCTCGCCTGGCGCTGCAAATGGTCCACGAAGCCGCCCTCGGAGTCAGCGGCGTCAGGCGCAGCCGGTCGCTTTCCCAGAAGGGTTTTGAGCTGGCCAACGGACTGCCTTTTGTGGCGAGCGATCAGGCCGTCCACAAGCTGCTCGAGCCGCTGACGGTCCAACACAGCCGCCAGATGCAGATCGAGTTGGGACGCTTGCGCCGCGCAGCCGGACACTTCGATCCCCGCCTGGTGGCGCTGGATCCGCACCGCCTGCGCAGCTATTCCCAGCGCCAGATGCGCCGCCGCGTGCTGAGCCCCGGGCAAATTCCCGTCAAGGCTTTGCAGACATTTTTCGGCTTCGACGTCGACACCCAACAGCCGCTTGCGATGACCCTTGCCAGCTCCTCGCGCAGCGTCGCGCAAGCCACTCCCGACTTGCTCGAGATGCTCGACGAGATGCTGACGCCGGCTTCGGAGGCGGTGCTGCTGCTGGCCGATGCTGAGCACTTCAGCGCCGAATTGTTTCAAACAGTCTACGACCGTCCGGGCTTTGATCTGCTGTGTCCGATGGCGCGCACGCAGGCCTTGCAGGCGAAGCTCGCCGCCTTGCCCGACGCTGCGTTTCGCACGCATTGGCCCGGCCTGGCGAGCGGCCGTTTGCCCTATCGCCTGCGCCATTCCGACGCTCCCCTGCAGCAGATCGTGCAACGCCTCGGCGAGCGCCCGCCCTATCAGTACTCGGCGTTTCTGTCGACTCGTGACAGCGACGAGCTCGATCAGCTTTGCCGCGATTACCCCCAGCGCTGGCGCATCGAAGAGTTCTTCAACGCCTATCAGGCGCTGGGCTGGAAGCGCGCCGGCACGACCAATCTCAACGTTCCTTACGCGCAGATGAGCTTGGCGCTGGTGGCCCAGGCGGCGGTTGATCAACTGCGCAAACGCCTCGGCGACCCCTTCGAGCACTGGGAAGCTGGGCAGTTTGGACGGCGTGTCTTGCAGGGGCTCGACGGCGACGTGAGAGTGCGGGACGACACGGTTGTGGTCACCTTTTACAATCCGCCCCATGCCGAGCGTTTGCGTCGACACTATGAGAATCTGCCCGCCAAGCTTGCCGCCGAGGGCGTCGACCCGCGAATGCCCTGGCTCTACGGCTTCCAGCTCGACTTCCGCTTCCGCTGATTCGAACCTCGTCTAATTATTGGGGCCTCGAAAATCGCTGCTCACGCAGGGTGCTCGGATTCGCGCTCAGACTTTGGAGGAATTGGAGGCGCCCTCCATTTATTCTTTGGAGTGAACCCCAAGCGTGAGACAGTCGAAATCGGGACAGGTTACGATTCACCGCAAAACGCTTGCCTTCTTCGCTGTATCGTCGCACGCTGGTCCTAGCCGGGGAAGCGGAAGCGGGCTCTGCTGGAGAGCAACCCGCCAAGGAATACCCGGCCGCAAACTCATCAAGACGATGAGCGCCGGGGGCGGCCGCCAAGGTCGCTCCCGGCTTCTCCAACGCCGGCGATGTCTCCCTGCCCGCCCAGGGCCCATCGGATTGATAGATTTGCCTATGCCTCTCAAAACTCATACTTCGGATTCCTCGCTGCTGTTGCCGCCGGCCGCGCCAGCGCTTCAAACTCCGCCGGCGGACGATATCCCAACGCCGAATGCAGCCGGCGTTGGTTGTAGATCTCATCAATGAACTCGCCGATCGATGCGCGCGCCTCGTCAAGCGTGCGATAACGCTGCAACCAAACCTCCTCCGCCTTCAACGTCTTCATGAAACTCTCCGCCCGCGCGTTGTCGTAGGGGTTGCCGCGGCGGCTCATCGAGATGATCGCGCCGTGCTGCTCCAGCAGCTCGACATAGGCGCTCGAAGCGTACTGTACGCCTTGGTCGGAATGATGCATCCACCCCGCGGCAGGGCGTCTGAGCTCGAGCGCATCGCGCAACGCCCCTACAGCCAGCTCAGCTTTGAGCGTCGTCCCCAGCCGCCAGCCGACCACGCGTCGCGAGTAGGCGTCCAACACCACGGCGAGGTAGACGAACGCCTCGCGCAAGCGAATGTAGGTGATATCGGATTGCCACAACTGATCGACGCCGTCCACATTCAGGTGCGCCGCTAGATTCGGATAAACAGGTAAGAAGTGGTTCGAATCCGTTGTTAGCACGAAGCGCCGCTTGAGTACCGCCAGCAAGTTGTCCTTACGCATCATCCGCAGGACCTTTTTGTGATTGACGAGGAAGCCTTGGCGGCGCAGCTCGGCCGTCACGCGGCGGTAGCCGTAACGACGATTCTCGAGCGAAATCCGCTGCATGCGGTCACGCAATTCCATGTCGCACTCGGCGGGCGACGACACGGCGAGCCGGCGATAGAACCCGGCGCGATTCACGCGTCCGAGCTCGCAGGCGTGTTCGACGCTGAGCGAGCCTTTGGCGCTGATCTGCTCGACGATGGAGTAGATCCGCTCGCGCCACCGGCGTCGTTGGTCGGGGCTGCGAGGTTCAAGGCGCGAAAGGCTTGTCCGAAAAAATCGAGCTCTGCGGCTTGTTTGCCGAGCAGTCGTTCGAGCTCTGCGATGCGTTCGTCGCGCGGATCGCGAGGGATCTTGGGCGGCGCCGAGCGGCCGGGTTTCGGCCGGCCTCGCCGCCGGCTCAAGCCGTTGACGCCTTCCTGGCGATAGGCGTCCCGCCAGCGGTACAGCAGGCTGCGCTTGACGTCCAACTCGCGGCTTAGCGCTGTGCCGCTCTGGCCGGCTAGGAGCCGCCTGGCGGCGGCTTCCTTGAACTCCACCGTGAACTCCCGCGGCTTGCGCGGCTTGAGACTTTCCATCCTGGACTCCTTTCCATTCGCTGAAATTCGTCCCAAATTTCAATGTCTCATTTTTAGGGTTCACTCCAGAGTTTCGACGGTCGAATTCGGGCTCCGTCCCCTTTGGCCCCGCTCGAATATCTGACCTTTGAGAAGGTCATCCCCGCGGGCAACTACGGGGCGGGGACGATGATCATCTGGGACAACGGAACGTTCGAGTGTGAGGGCGAGGCGGCGCCGCTGGAGCAGCTCGAGCGGGGGGAGCTCAAGCTTGTTTTTCACGGAAGGAGGCTTTCCGGGGGCTTTGTCCTGATCAAGACACGAGGTCCGGCGGACAAGAAGTCCAAGGGTGAGGATTGGCTGCTGATCAAGCACCGGGACGCTGCCGCCGACCCGGATTGGGATATCGAAGAACATGTCGAGTCGATCGTAAGCGGCCGGACGATTGAAGAGCTTCGTGATGGGTTGCCGCCTGATCAGGGCGGTGGGGCCGAGGCCGCGACTCTCGAGGGGGCTGTGCTTGCTGACCCGCCGGCTGACTTCCCGCCGATGTTGGCCTCGTCGCTGGATCAGCCGTTCTCTGATCCGGATTGGCTGTTCGAGCTCAAGTGGGATGGGGTTAGGATTCAGGCAAGAGTCGACGGGGACCAGGTTCAGCTGATCTCGCGCAATGGTAACGACGTGACGTCGCACTATCCCGAGCTGGGCGGTTTGCCCCGGGCGATTCGTGGGTCGACGGCGGTGCTCGATGGTGAAATCGTCGTTCTTGATCAGCTGGGCAAGGCCGACTTTGGGCGCTTGCAGTCGCGGATGCATGCGGCCGAGCCGTCGTATGCTTTGCTGCAGCAGGACCCGGCCGTCTTCTACATCTTCGATTTGTTGAGTGTGGATGGGTACGACCTCAGGCGGGTTCCGCTCGAGCAGCGCAAGGGGCATCTGAAGGAGATTCTCTCCGCGGGCGGGCCGCTGCGGTACTCCGATCACGTGTCGGAGAAGGGGGAGGAGTTGTTCGAGCTGGCGCGGGAGCATGGCGCTGAGGGGATTGTGGGCAAGGCTCGAGACGGGGCCTACGTCTCGGGACGGAGTCGCGACTGGGTGAAGGTCGAGGTGGTTCGTGAGATCGACGCGGTGATCGGCGGCTTCACCGAACCCAGAGGGGGACGTTCTCACTTTGGGGCGATTTTGGTTGGGCTGCATGGGCCGGAGGGTTTGCGGTTTATTGGCGGGGTCGGCACGGGGTTCGATTCGTCAACGCTCGAGATGTTGGCGGGGCGGATGATGCCGCTCGAGACGGATGTGTGTCCGTTTGCCGTCGAGCCGCGGTACAAGGAGAAGGCGTATTGGGTTGAACCAAGGCTGGTCGCGCGGATCAAGTTCGGCGCATGGACGAACGACGGCGTTCTGCGGCACCCCGTTTACATGGGGCTGAGAACCGACATTGGCGTTGAGGACTGCGTCGATCCGAGCGAACAGCCGGCGACTCCTGCCGTGTCGCGCGCGCCGCGCGATTCCCTGCCGACGCTTCGGGAGCCGGCCGAGATCGAGGCGGAGCTGTTTGGAGGGACCCGTGAGTCGGTGCGCCTGGAGCTCGACGGCAAGTCGGTAAGGCTGACGCACCTCGACAAGGTTTACTTTCCGGGCCCGGGGTAGACGGGGCCAAAGGGGACGGAGCCCGAATAGGACTGATTACTCATTCCACGGGACTTACCCTTCCCAGCGAGTGCGGCAGCGCGACGCAGGATCGTGTGATCATGTTGACATGAGTGCGGTTGGCCGTTCGAATTCGGTCGAATTCGGGCTCCGTCCCCATCGTCCCCATCGAGCCGTCCCCATCGAGCCCCCGCGCCACCGCGAAAACGTACGGGCTGATCGCCCCGAGTGCTCCGGGAAGATTCTGTGCGACCAGCTATACGCCGAGCGGCTTGCCCAGCTCATGTGCTGTCGTTTCCGCCTCGGCCCGCATCCCGTACAGGTAGACGATCTCGGGCGCGTGTAGCCCACTGTAGCCGAGCAGAATCCCCCAGTAGATAAACGCCATTTGGAGCAGTTCCAGATCGAGGAACGCGCTGGCCGACTCTAGAAGCACCCGGACCCCACCCATTACCAGTCCCACGACGATGATGACCCCGTAGGCCGCCAGCCCAGCTAGGAATTGGAAGCTGAAGATCGCGCCGGCGCTGCTCTCGGTCAGCATCCAGCTTTCCTTGAGGGCTTGGATCGGACCGGCCCCATGGATCAACGCGAACTCGTCCGCCCAGAAGAGCCGCAAGCTCAAGTAGATTCCAGGGATGATCAGGGCGAATAAGCCCAGGAACATGATCGCGAACGCTAAGACGACTGTGACGACCCAGGGAACGAAACGCTTCAGCGCCCAGGCATAGGGCACGCCCGGCGAGAGCGCCACATAGTTGTTCGACAAGATGACCTGGCTGATTGCGGCCCCGATAGCGAACGCCACGATGAGGATTCCGGCTCCCAGATCGGAGACCGTCCCCTCCGCGCTGTCGGCCGTGCTGATGGCAACGAGGGCCATCGCAAACGCCAGTGGTGCGGTGTATAAGCTCAGCGGTCCGATGGAACGCGCCCATAGCTTCCAGCCGTTTCGTGTCGGGTTTCGATACGCCTCTGCGAGCTCACGGTTGCTCGGGCGCGATGTGGCGCCGCCCTTTCTTTCGAACTCGCTTGCGCACTGGAGGGAGCAGAACGTCTGCTCGCCAGCAATTGCAGTGACTCGGCAGGCCGAACAAAACGGCTTGCCGCAGTTCCCACACCTGCCCTCAGCCGGTTGGTCGGGATGAGTGGCGCACAGCTGGTGAATTGTTTCGGGCACTCAGCAGGCTACACCGTACGCCAACCGATCGCCAAGATGCAAACGAAAAGGGGCGCGGCCGAAGCCACGCCCCTTATCAGTTGAGTACTTCACCCGATGTCTAGGGGTCAACCCAGAACACCTTGACCGTATCGAACGCCATCAAGCCATCCGGGTCGGTGACCATCAATTCGAAGTTGTACTCGCCGAAGCCGCCCATGAAGGTTACGGTCGGCTTCGTCGCCCCGGGGTTTTCGACGGTGGCGTTGAGCGGCCCCAGCGCACGCCACTCGTAGGTCAGCTTGTCGCCGTCCGGGTCGGACGACTTCGAGCCATCGAGCTGGCCTTGGCCCATCTCGGTTCCGGCTGGAACGTAGATGACCCAAGGAGCTTCGGCGACCGCGTTAGGCGAGCGGTTCGGGATCTCGACGCCGATCACGACAGTCGCGACAACCTCCTCTTGCTCGCCGTAGGCGATCAGGGTGTAGATGGTCTGGCCGCTCGGATTTACCGTCATCGAACCGTTCGGCTCGACTTCGCCAAAGTTCACCAGCACCACACGGTCGGCGTTCTCGGTCGGATCTTCTCCCCGCCAGCGAGCAGAGTTTCGCCGCCAACTTCCTGAATTCGCGTCGGTTATGGGATGGATCGGGCGATCGGCGTCTGTCTACAGGTTACTTGTGCGGCAGCGAAACCCCCAACGCATTGAGGATTTCTGTTTGGCGGGCGTCGGGAATCGGCAGCCGTGTGACGCTGGTCTGCTCATCCACTCGATATTCCAATAGACACAGTCGCCCCAACGCCGCCAGCGCGTCCGGCAAGGTGATCGCGTGCGGGTCGTCGTCGGTCGTGCCAAACGCCGCTTGTATCCGCCGTTCCAATTCGCGGCTCAGCTTCAACGCCAGCATGCTGCACAACACATGTCCTCGGGTGCGGCTTTCTTTGCGCACGAAGATCGGCCGCACCTCGAGCAAGCCCGTCTTCAGCTGCCGAAAGTCGCGCTCCACCCGCTGCAGGCTCACGTAATGGTCGTGCACTCTTTGGCCGCTCATGCGCTCGGAGGCGACATCGGTCACGACCACGTAACAGCCCGCCAACTCCAGCGCCTGCTCGATCGCCGCCTGCTGGCGCTCGACGACCAGCGTACGTCCCTGCAAGCGCAACTCGACCAATTCTGTCAGCTTGTGACGCGCCAGCCAGGGCTTGAGCTGGCGCAGTCCGGCCGCGGGCTCGCAACGGGAAGAGGCCGTGACTTTCTGGTTGCGTCGGTCGAGCTTGCCTCCCAGCTTGGCCAGCTTGTCCTCGAGCCGCTGCCGTTGCCGTTTGGCTTCGGACGCGTTGAGGCGCAGCACATAGCGCACGCCGTCGGCTTCGACCTCGCAGACTTGTTCAGCGAACAGCTCCAGTTGCAGCACCCCTTCGCTCAAGCGCCGCCGAATCTGGGGATCGGTCAGCGCCGTGATGTAGCGCAGCCCGGCCTCCCCCAGCGCCTGCTTGCCCTTGCTCTTGACCATCCCGCGGTCGCCGACGAAGACCAACTCCTCGACTCCGAACTGCTCTTTGACGATGCGGATCTGATCCGGCACGGTCGTCGGATCGTTGCGGTTGCCGGCAAACACCCGCACCGCCAGCGGCTCGCCCTGGTCATCGGCCAGCAGTCCGATCACAATTTGCTTCTTGCCGCGCTTGCCGTCGCGATTGTAGCCGTACTCGCCCAACGCGTTGTGCAGGCCTTCGAAGTACGAGCTGGTGACGTCGTAGAGCAGCAAGCTGGGCGGGGCTCCGCGGCGCTCGAGGTAGTGGCGGTATAGCGCTTGCTCGATCTTCACTTGGCGGGCGCTCAGATCATCGAGGGCGGCGTAGAGGTCGTCTTCGTCGAAGGCGCCCAGACCCAGCACTTCTGCGACGGCCTGATCGGCGGCCCAGCGCACGGCCGAGAGCCGCGATCCTTGGTGGGCCAGGCGCGCCAGCACCAGGAACAAGGCGAGTTTGGCGGCCCGCGTTCGACCCAGCGCGGCGGTCAGGCCCAGCTCATCGGCGAGTTGCTTGAGCGCGAAGAGCAGGCCAAAGACGGGGCCGCAGACGGGAGTGGCGGGAAGCTGATCGAACTCGCCGCGGAGGGCGCGCCGGAGGGCCTCGACGCGGACGGGGCGCCAGCAGGAGAGGTTGGCGAGGGTGCGTTTTTTGACTCTGCCGTTTTGGCGGAAGGATTCGCGCAGCAAGACGGCGGGCGGCGAGTTGCGATTGGGGACGGACTCAACATACATGGGTATATTATATCACAAACAACACAATGAATAAACGATACAATAGCATAATACATGGGTACACTAAAAGCGCCCCCAAACGTGTTAAAGCCAAGCAAGCCAAGCAGTTAGCCCGTCAAACGAGCCTTCCGCTGGGGGGAAGATCCGTCGGTCGTCCAGCTCAATACAGCCGGCTCGCCCGAGTTCTTCACCGCGACCTTGTTGGCTTGGAATGTGAGGATGCGTGGCGCCTTGAGGACGGTGACGATTACAACCGCCGTGACGCTACTGACCTCGTTGGTGGCCGTGAGGGTGTATTCGGTCGTGTCTCCCGGATTCACGTCCGCGTTGCCGTCTGTCAGGTTTAGGTTATTTAGGTTGGTTGAGACGCTGGAGATGCTCACATTGTCAGCGTTCTCCACGACCCAACTCAGGTTGCTGAAGTCGCCCGGCAAGATCTCTTGCGGGCTCGCCAGGAAGCTGATGATGCGCGGAGCATCCGGCGGCACGACGGTGACCGTGATGAAGCGATTGATCGATCGTCCATCGCCGTTGGTCGCGGTGAGCTGGTAGCTGGTAGTCTCGCGCGGAGACACCGTTGCCGAACCGCTGGTGCCCACTGAACCCAGACCCGGGCCGGCCGGGTTCTGGACAGCAATCGTTACCTGATCAGCGTTGACTGTCATCCATTGCAGGACTGTCGTATCGCCTTCGTTGATCGTCAACGGCGTTGCCGTGAACTCGGTGATGATCGGGTCCGGGTTCGGAGTGACTTCTACAGTAATGTTGTCGCTGACAACCCGGTCGCCGCTACGCGCGGTCAGTGTGAAGCGCGTGGTTTCTTGCAGAGGCACTTCGCTGGCGCCAACGGCTCCAACAGCGCCCAGGTTCGCCTGATGGGGAGTGGCGATCAGCTCAACCGAATCGGCGCCGACAACTTCCCAGCTGACGGTGACTTCTTCGCCCGGCCTGACCTGACTGCGATCAGCGCGGAAGCGCTTGATCATGATCGGATCGCTAGCCGAAACCGTAACCCGGTCGGTCGCCATCAAAGGCTGCCCTTCAGGCGGGTCGTCGCGGACCGTCAGACGGAAGTGGTACGTTTCGCCTTCTTGAGCCGTGAAGCTTGCGACGGCCGATTCCGTGCCGTCGAGGAAGACCGACGTTCCGCCGATCTGCGTCCACTCAAAGGTGAGCGCGTCGCCGTCTTGGTCGAATGAACCGGAACCGTCGAGGGTGATCAGACCCGGCTCGATGCCGATCTGGTCCGGACCCGCATCGGCTGTCGGAGCGGTGTTGCCGTCTCGCACCTGGCGCGTCAAGACTTCGTAACGGATACGCGGCACGTCAACCGGCACCGGCTTCTTGCCCGTGTCCTTGTACCCCTTGGGCGAGAGCCAGTTGCCGACTTGGATGCCGACCACGAAGCGCATGTCGTTGTTGTTGGTGACCAGTGTTTCGTTGACGCCGGCTTCGAGTGTCAGAGCCACGCCCTTGCTGAAGGGGTGAATGTAGCGGATCGTGCCGCCCGGCTTGTTGCTTCCGCCCTTACGGAACAGGGCGCCCAGGTTGCCCTCGAACCAAGAATCGCCCCAAGCCGCGACCGCGGTCGAGAAGCCGACTTGGTCGACAACACTCAGGTAAGTCTCTTCCAGGAGCGACGGCCGCAAGCGAGCCACGTTGACAATCGCGTTGTCGAGCAGCGCCTTCGTGCCAAAGAACCCGACGCGGCCGCGGTTAAAGATGTAGTCCAAGGTGAAGGCGCCCTGGCCGATCGTGCCGCCGCTCTGGTACTCGTCAAACTTCACGTGCTTGAAGCTCGAGAAGCCGCCGAGTTGGACGTCGCCGAAGCGGCTGACCAGACCGGCGTCGAACTGACCTTCGTCGCGGCCGAAGTAGTGCAGGTATTCGCCTTGCACCTGGACCGCGTGACGGCCGCCGAAGGGAACAAACGTCCGTGCGGAAACCGTGCCCGAGATATTTCCGCTCGGGTCCGACGGTCCCATGTTGGCGTTGACCGTCGTGTACTTGTCGCCGATCTTCGGAATTCGCTTGTCGACCTCATCCGCGATCTCGGTTGTCGTCGGGATGTTACGGGCGACTTCTTCAACCTGTGACGGAGTCGCTATGTTGCCCTTGAGGGCGTCAACGTCCGCCCGCAGCCGATCGTTCTCGGCCTTGAGCCCGCCGAGCAGTTCAATGATGTCGTCGAGCTTGGAAAGTTTTTCGAGAATCTGGTTACAGCAGTCTTCCTGAGCCGCGATGAGCTTCTCGATTCCATTGATGGCGTCACCGACGCTGCCGTCGCTCACCAGGTTGCCATCGCCGTCCCTCAGCGTCATCGTGACGCGGCGGTTCATGAAACGGCCTTCGTCGGTTTCGTTCGGGACCTTGGGGGTTGACTCGCCCTGGGTCTCGAGCGCGATCTGGTTGTCGCCGGCTCCGTACTTGACGAGGAACGCCTTGACGGTCTCGGACCGACGTCGGCCGAGACCGACGTTGTAATTGTCGCTCCCGCGGAAGTCGGTGTGCCCGACCAGCGCTACCGTGTAGTCGCCATTCTCATTGAGCAGGTCAGCGAGCCGCAGCAGGCTCGGATAGCCGTCGGTCAGAATGTCGGAGTCGAATTCGAAATTGATCTCTTCCCAGTCGTCCTTCTTTGCCGTGGTTTCTAGACCTGTGCAAAGACGGAGGTCGTGGCGAAAGCGATTAATCCCAGAAGTATGGGAGTTCGTTTAGACATGACGCATATTGTCAGTGGCTGACGAATTCAGTCCAATTTCGTCAGCCAACTAACAGGTACTAGGTGTGCTTACCTACTGTGGCCTATCAGCAAGGGTACCACAGGGCTACAGGGTTCAGCTTGCCTTTCAAAACAATTTGTCACTAGATGTTTTACCACGAAGACAGGGCTATCCGCAACAAAATAAGGCTCGTCGAGGAGCGAATGTCCACAGCGACGCTTGTAGTGCAAGCCTCTCTGTTGGGCCAGGATTGGTATAATATCTAATATTATACTTCAAGTAATGTTGATAAACCATTGATAATAATAAATGTAATGATTCGGTGCGTGCGATCACGAGGGCAGCGTTTCCCTGACGGCTTCCTCGAATGCCGCCAGGCCGTCCTCGAGCCCGGCCCTCGTCGTGCTCAGCGGAGGCGCGATCTTCACGGTCCCTCCCCCGAATCCGACGGGACTGAACATAAGTAGGCCCTTTTGCAAGGACCGTAGTACGACCTCGAACGCTTGGTCCGCGGCCGGGGCTCCGCCGGCTGGGTCGACGAGGACGACTCCGGCGACCAGCCCGCGGCCCATGACCGCTGCGATAGCCTCGTGCCGACCGGCGAGCTCGCTCAGGCGCGCGTGCAGGATCTCCCCGAGACGGCGCGAATTGCCGACCAGGTCTTGCTCGACGATCGTTTCGATGCTCGCCAGCGCGGCGGCGCAGCAAACCGGATTCCCGCTGTGCGTCGAGGTCATGCTTCCGGGCGGATGCAGGTCCATCAGCTCGGCCTTCCCCGCGACGGCCGACAGCGGCAGCGAGCCCGAGATCCCCTTGCCGAAACAAGCCAAGTCCGGCACGATTCCGTAGTGTTCGAACCCCCATAACCTGCCGGTGCGGCCGAAACCGGCTTGGACCTCGTCGCAGACCAGAACCACATCATGTTCGTCGCACCACTCGCGCATCTCTTGCATGTACCGGGCTGGCGCGAATGCTGCGTCACCCCCTTGGTAAGTCTCGAGGATCACTCCTGCCACGTCATCGAACTTGACCTCCAAATCTTTAAGAGATTGCTTGAAGTATTCGAAGCTAACATCTTGACAACGAAAGCCATCAGGGAACTTTACTTGAACGAACCCCGGGTCCAGATTCCCGATCCAGGTCTTGAGCGCTGGGATTCCTCCTGCTTGCTGCGAGCCCAGCGTTCGGCCATGGAAGGAGTGCTCAAACGAGACAATTATGTTCTTCTTCGGGCCGCCGACCTTGGCTCCGTTGGTGCGGCAGAGCTTCACCGCGCACTCGACGGTCTCGGAACCTGTAGTGAGCAAAAAAACCTTCTCGAGTGGATCGGGAAGCAGTTCGATGATTTTTTCGACTAGTGCGAGTCGAGATTCATTCGGAAAGCAATAGGACGTCAGCAACTTGGAGGCGACCTGCTTCTGGATCGCCGCGACCACCCGGTCGGCTGCGTGGCCCGAGTTGGTCACCACGACTCCGGAGGACCAGTCGATCCAGCAATTCCCCCAACGGTCGTAGACCTGAAATCCCTCCGCGCGATCCCAAATCACCGGCGGCTGACCTTGCATTGCTACCGGCTCGGCGGCGTGCAGTCTTTCGAGTAGCGAGACCGACTCAGGAACCGGGAGGTCGGTGACGATCCGGCGAAACTCGCTCTCGACGCGAGGAACGGGTTGTGGGGTCAGATTATAGGCAGGCACGAAGCCTCGATTGTTCCACAGCTACGTCCGCCGCGCACAATCCTAGCCCAGGGATTCATCCCTGGGTTCCCGAACGACCCGGCGACCACCCGTTCCCGCCCAAGTCCCAGGGATAAATCCCTGGGCTATGATTGTCACAACCGTCTCAATGCCCTAACGAACCGCCCTGCGCTGATCGGTGCGGTGCGGCTTTTTCATCTCGGTTTCGAATTGCTGCGCCCCACGCGAATGGCTGCCCGATTGCTCCCAGTGTCCGCATGAAGGATCTTAGCCAAGCGATTCACAGTCTGGCGAAAGCGCCTGCGTTTACGGTCGTCGCGGTCCTAACGCTCGGTTTGGGGATCGGGCTGAACACCGCGATCTTCAGTTTTGTGAACGCGGCCCTGTTTCGTCCGCTAGCTGTGGAGGACCCTGGCGCGCTGTTTTCCGTGCTTGCCGTGTGTTGTGGTTCTAACAGGAGCGGGGCTTTTTGTTAGAAACCTTCAGCAGATGACGCGTTTGGAAGTCGGCTTCGAAACCCAGGACCGCTTGCTGCTGTCGTTCGACTTGAGTCGTCACGGCTACGACAACGAGCGCACTCGGCCGTTCGTCCGACAGGCGCTCGATCAGATCCGCGGCCTCCCCGGCGTTCGTTCGGCGACAATCTCCCATTCGCCGCCCTTCGGCTATGAGAACAGCTCGACGTTAGTGCACGCCCCCGAGATCGAGGGCGAAGCGCGGATTGATCTACGCTATCGGGCTTGGTTCGCGCAGGTCGCTCCCGACTACTTCCGCACGATGGGAATCCCCTTGCTGGCGGGGCGTGGGATTGAGGACTCCGACCGGCTGACGAACGAGAAGGTCATCGTGGTCAATCAGGCGCTGGCGAACAAGTACTGGCCTGGCGAAAACCCGCTTGGGAAGAGGCTTGGCATACTCGGGAGCGCCAAGCAGCCGTCGATGTTCTATCGCGTCGTAGGTCTGGCGGCGGACTCGAAGTACGACTCGATTACGGATGTCGAACAACCCTATTTCTATTTCGCCCTGGACCAACGTACGCGAACCGCGCTGACGTTTATCGTTCATGCCACTGGGGACGCCGAAAGCATGCTCCGCGCCGTGCGACAGCAGGTCGGCGGCCTCGACCCGACGGTGAGCCTCTTTCGCCTGAACACGATGGAAGGGTATCTTGGGCGCGCGCTACAGGGCCCGCGGGTCATTACAACCCTACTGAGCGGGTTCGGGCTGCTGGCATTGGCTCTCGCGGCGGTTGGAGTTTACGGCCTCGTTTCTCACTCAGTTAGCTGGCGGACGCGTGAAGTGGGCATTCGCATGGCCTTGGGGGCGAGCTCGGAAAACGTCGTGCGGCTGGTCGTGGCCCAGGGATTGACGCTCGCGCTGATCGGGACTGTTGTCGGCCTCGTGCTGGCCGTAGGCGCTTCGCAACTTGCGTCGGGATTCTTGTTTGGCGTCTCGCCGAGCGACCCGGCCGCGTTCGTGGGAACGGTCCTGGTCCTGTTATCTGCGACGGCGGTGGCGAGTCTGGTTCCGGCTTGGCGGGCGTCACGGGTTGACCCGATGAAGGCGTTGCGTTATGAGTAGCGTTGAGGCGGGGAGACGAAGCTGCCAAATCGCCGAACCCGCTCACTCGAAAACCCGCTTCACCGGCCGAATGCGTCGCCGCCCCGGAGCCGCGCGCGTCAGCAAGCGGTTGCTCGAGGTTGCGACAACCGCTCCCTCACGGTCGCGGCTCTGGGGCGGCCGTTTTCATCCTCATGGGTGGCCTGCAAGTCCATCAGATACTCCCTTGCGGTCGCGGGTTCCGAAAAACTTAAGTCACGCGCGCTAGGCCTGGGCCTTAGCAGGTCTTCTTTGCGCTTCCTTTGCGCCTTGGCGCGAACCTCAGGTCATCTTCCTCCGAAGCCATAGCTCCCGCCACTCCCATAGCTCAGACCGCTTCCGTACCTGATCTTGGGCTCGTACGCTCACTCGAAAACCCGCTCCACCGGCCGAATGCATCGCCGCCCCGGAGCCGCGCGCGTGAGCAAGCGGTTGCTCGAGGTTGCGACAACCGCTCCCTCACGGTCGCGGCGCCGGGGCGGCCGTTTTCATCCTCATGGGGTGGCCTGCAAGGCCATCAGATACTCCGTCGAAGACCTGCTCAACGTCGCCGCTGCAGACAAGAATGTCTGCGCCACGGCTGACGGCTACAGCAGGTTGAACAGTCGCCCGGGATTCAAGGCATTCGATGGGTCAAGCGAGTGTTTCAGACGCTTGAATACGTCGAACTGCGTGCCGCCGGCCTGCCACATTTCAAGGTCTTTTCGTTGCCCAACCGGCGCCTCTTCGACGACGGCGGGGAACCCTGCGGCCTGAAGCTCGCGCCGCGCCTCGGCAGCCCGCTCGACGTTCGGGCAACCTAAGTAAAGCACCCCCTCAGCCGCCCGCGCCAGTAAGGCCAGCTCGCTATCGAGTTTTTGAACCAGACTGACAAGCCTCGACGGAGTAGTCGAGACCCGCAACAACGCCGAGTCATCCGACCGGACGCTCGTTCGGAAGTCCCGGACGCTCGCCCACGTCAACTCGGCCTGTGCGGCGTCCAGCGAACACATCTGGGCTCCAGCGGCGACGGCGAAGTCTTCGTAGGCGCCCTTGAACCTCGAAATGACCGCCTCGCTGCCGGCGGCTTCGGCCAGCATGAGGAAGTTCGAGTCCTCTTGGAGCCCCAAAGCCCGCGCGCCCGCCCGGTTGAGCAGATCCAGTGCGATGGGCTGAAGCTGACTCTTGAGGATGCGGCCGCGGAGATCAACCGCGCTTTCAATCGAAGGCGCTTGCAAAACGAAGGTCGCCGTCGCGGGCGGGGCGGGGAAGACCTTGAAGTTGACCTTCGTCATCGCGGCAAGAGTGCCGTAGGAACCGATCATCAACTTCGCCATATCGAGCCCGGTGACGTTCTTGACGACCATGCCGCCGGAGTCGACGATTGCCCCGTCAACGGTAGCGAAGCTCATGCCGATGACCATGTCACGCGCCGTCCCGTAGCGCCGCCGGCGCGGACCACTGGCGTTGACCGCGATGACTCCACCAACAGTCGCTCGGTCGCCGTAGGGGGGATCGAGCGGGAGCGCTTGATTGTTTTCGGCCAGTGTCCGCTCGAGCTCAGCGAACGGCATTCCGGCTTCCACGCTGATCGTGAGGTCTTTGGGTTCATAGGCCAGGACCCGGTTGAGCCGGTAGGTTGAGGTCTTAAGATCGGAATTTCTGATTTCTCCGCCGGCATGTCGTTTCGAGAACGCTCCGCCTAGTTCGATCACCTGCTCGTTTGAAGCCGCCTCGCGAAGGGAGTCGGCTAGTTGTTCGGGGGTGTTTGGCGCGAGCTCGTCCGGCACCCGACTATGTTAGCTGGATGGGGCTCTAACTGGGTTACTGAATGTCGCCACTGGCCCTTTTCCGGCCGGGGCGAGTGTGCGAAAATACTGGCGCTATGGCGAAGTTTCGACTCCTCTTTTTGCTTACGGTCGTTGCTGGGATTGGAGTAGCGGAGGTCAAGCTGCCCAGCCTCCTCGGCGACCACATGGTCTTGCAGCGCGACCTGCCGATCCACATTTGGGGCTGGGCCGATCCGGCCGAGAAAGTCGAGGTTCAGCTTGGCGAAGCTTCCGCGTCGACCGCTGCCGGCCGCTCGGGCGACTGGGAGGTTTACCTGCCTCCGCGAGGGCTTGGCGACGCCTTGGAGCTGACCATCGCCGGGTCGAACCGGATCACGTTGAAGGACGTTCGAATGGGCGACGTGTGGGTCGGGTCGGGCCAATCCAACATGGTATGGCCGGTAGCGAGATCGATCAATGTCGACCGTGAAATCGCCGAGGCTTACTACCCTAGAATCAGGCTGTTCCAAGTAGCTCTTAAGACAACAGATGAAGTCCAGAACGATGTCGAAGGCGAGTGGCTGACCTGCAATGGCGACACGGTTGAGAACTTTTCGGCGGTCGGCTACTTCTTCGCACGCAACTTGCACGAGCGGACGAATATCCCGATCGGGATCATCCAGTCGGCATGGGGGGGAACTCCCGCCGAAGCCTGGACGACCCGGGGCACGCTCGATTCGAATCCCTCAC
This sequence comes from Bryobacterales bacterium, assembly GCA_965247515.1. GTDB lineage: Bacteria > Acidobacteriota > Terriglobia > Bryobacterales > UBA6623. Next base: position 8,303,515 of record OZ252029.1, read on the forward strand.
TCCAGCGCTTTCTCGCCGAATGGCGGCAGACGCTGGACGCCTACCCCAAGGCCAAGGCCGCCTACGACAAGAAACTCGCGCAGTACCAAGCGTCGGGTGAGAAAGGCCGGCGGCCGGCGGCTCCTCGTGGCCCGGGTCACCCTCATTCGCCGGCTGGTCTTTACAACGCCATGATCGCGCCGCTGACGCCCTTCCCGATCAAGGGCTTTCTCTGGTACCAGGGCGAGAATAATGCAAGCCGCGGACACGGTGCGTCCTATGCGCCTCTGTTTCGAAGCATGATCGAAGACTGGCGGCGGGACTGGGGCATCGGAGATCTGCCGTTCCTGTTCGTGCAGTTGGCCAACTATGGACGAGTCCCGGAGGCAAGTACCTGGCCCGAGGTGCGCGAAGCCCAGGCCGACGCGCTGGGCCTGCGGAATACGGCGATGGCGGTGACGATTGACGTCGGGAATCCCGACAACATCCACCCCAAGAACAAGCAGGCGGTGGGGCTGCGGCTGTCGCTGGCCGCCCGGGCGATCGTCTACGGCGAAGGGAATCTCGTCTATTCCGGGCCGGTGTTTCGGCAAGCGACAAGGGAGGGATCGCGGCTCCGGGTCTGGTTTGACTCGGTTGGCTCGGGGCTGGAGGCCCGCGACGGAGAGCTGGTCGATTTCGAGGTCGCTGACGGTGATGGGGAATTCAAGCCGGCGAAGGCGTTGATCGAAGGGGCGAGTGTGGTGCTGACGAGCGAGGAGGTCTCCCATCCTGTTGAGGCGCGCTATGCGTGGAGCGCGGCGCCTACCGCGAGGTTGTTCAATTCAACGGGCTTGCCGGCTTCGCCGTTCCGGACGAAGGCTCGGTGAGCCTTTCCGAGCACCCTGCGTGAGCGGGGTGTCTTCCTGTCGCGCTAACTGGAAGACACCCCGCTCACGCAGGGTGCTCGGATTGAACGCGTCCGCCCTAGAACTCGGGCAAGTTCTTCATCATCGACGATGTATCGCCGCCGCCCCCGAGCCGGGCTGAGTCGAGGATCTTGCGGGTGGGGTCGTGCACGGTTCCGATATAACGCGTATCCGCGCGCGTCCCGCCCATCAGGACCACCGCGTAGCGCCGGTCGGGATACCAAAGCACCCGCAGTTGTAGCTCGGCCTCTTCACCCGAGAGCCATTGCTCGCGCTCGGGCTTTCCTAGGTTTTCCACCACGATGAAGTAGCTGTCAGCCGAGGTCAGGCCGAGGTAGCGCTGATCGTTGGTCGAGGTATCGGCGCGAAACAACCCGGCAAGCGGTCCTGGTAGCCCTTTAAAGATAACGACGACGGAGACGAACGCAAGGATCAGCGAAACGGCTACCGCCCGCCCGATCAGGTTGATGGTTTGGGTCTCGGTGCCCGAGTCTTCGCGCTCCGGCTGTTCCGGTTCGTTCTCGGCCGCTCGCTCGGGCGTCGCCATACGCGGTCCGGGCATCGACACGACTGGATTGCGGTAGGGAACGACCGAACCCGCCTTGAGTTGCAGTTCGGTCTTCAGGCCGACGATTAGGAGAGGCGAGTCGGAGCTGGAAATGTCCCCTAAGTAGCTGCGCGGGAGCCAGATCTCGCGGTCCTCATGCGCATTCCAGACGAGGATTTCCGACCAGGTCTCCTCTCTGATCTCCCACTCGTTGTGCTCTAGGTCGCGTATCGCCGGGTAGAACGAAAAGCGTTTCCCCTGGAGCAACTCGAGCGGCTGGTCCGCTGCGGAAGGCACTGGCATCGAGTATATCCGTTGAGGCGTTCCGGGCGCGAACGGGTTTCATGGCGATTCGACCAGGCGGGCGAGGCGCATCGCCCAAACCCCGATCTAAAGATCGGGGCTCAGACCAGTAGTGCCAGCGGCGCTGAGCCCCAAGGTTTATCTTGGGGTCGTCTACTTCCCTCGAAAATGTAGAAACTCCAGGGCGAGGCATGCCTCGCCCCTACCTTAGGAATTCAATGCGGACTGTCCAGTCGAAGTCGTCGCCGGGCTTGACGTACACCAGCCCCTGCTTCAGAACGAGCGAATTCTGCAGCCCCACCCAGGGCTCGGGGCTAAAGAAGCCATCCATCACGTCGCCCCAGACGTTGAACTGAATCAGCGGTTGTTCGGGCCATTGGGAGGCCGTGTGCGACATGCGAACCCCTAGGCCCGACGGGTCGAGCAATTCCATCCACGGGTCGCCGTCGTATTCAGCGAGCGAGACGGCGTTGCGGACTTCCCAGTCCTTGAGCTCGAACGGTTCCGCGTGCGACCGCGGCCGGAGCTCCCCGGTCGGCATGCCCGCTTCCTTCATGATCTCGGTCTTCGATGGCGAGACGAACAGCATTTCGGCCAGCTCCGAGCTCGCAACCAGCGGCGTGTTGAAGGTGATGTGATTGCCGATCGAGAAAAACATGTCGTCGTCGTTGGCTTCCGATGCGGTGACGCCGTAGGCCATCTCGACGACGCCGTCCGAGAGTCGCACTTCGAGCATGAGGCGAAAGCCGAAGGGATAGAGCTCCCGCGTCTGCTCGTTGTCTTCCAAGAACATGCTGACCCAAGCTCCAGCATCCTGGTCGGCCCCGAACTCAGCCACTTCCCAGGCGTAGTCACGCGCAAAGCCGTGACCGGGCATCTTGTAGCGCTTGCCGTCGTAGTCGTAGCCCCCGACCGGCAGGGACCCTCCCAGGGTTTCGGGGTTTCGCATGTCGTCGGGGACGTTGCGTCCCACGGCGGGCCACAGCGTGGGGGACTTGCCCTCGTAGTTCTCGCCGGGCGTGAAGTTGTTGGCGCCGTAGATGGTCTCGATCCACTGGTCCTTGAAACGGACTTTGATGCTGCTGACGTTCGCGCCTTTGGAGGGTGCGACGGAGGCTTCGACTCCAGCTTCGGCATCGTGCAGGACGATGAGGCCGACGCCGTCGGGAGTTTGAGATTCGGTGGCCGAATAACGAGGCGTCGAGGTTTCAGGGGCAGGCGAGGAGCAGCCAAGCCAGATCAGCGGAGCGATGACGGCAAGTCGTTTCATTGGAGAAGGGTATCAGAGGCGGCATGAGGAGGCAGCCGCAAAGGCAAGACGGGCTTGGCATGCCAAGCCCCTACGGACGATCTACGCTTCCTTCCACTGCTCTTCGAGCATCCGTGTGTATTCCCCCGAGGCATAGAGCGAAAACGGAAAGTGCTGGGCCTCTAGCTTCGGCGCGCGATTCAGATCGCGCCAAGCGGCATAGGCAAAGTCGGCGTAGCGATAGTAGAACCGAAGGTAGTCCGGTTGCAACAGGTGGACTTCCGGCGGCTCGCGGAATTGGTTGTAGATCCCAATCGAGCGAGAGAAGATTCGCGAATACTCGACCACACCCCAGTCTCTGAGCTTCTCGGCGGCCTCTTCTGGCGTCTGGTCGATCAACAGTTGAGCAAAGCTTTGCGCTGGGATATTCGTCTCGAGCGTATCGGAACGCCCGCAGGTATCGACACACTGCTCGAGCCAGCGGCAAACGTCCTTGCCAACATAGAAGAGCATCCGAAACTCGGTAAATCGCCCTTCGAGCAGACGACGCTGCAATTCGTCGTCCTCGCTCGCCACGCCCTCGCGCAGGGCCGACAGAGTCGCCTTGGCGTTCTCGAGGACCTGCACTGTTGCGGCGGATTCTGTAAAGGGATGCAGAATGAGCGGCGGAAGCGGATGAGATCCACTCACCTTGAGGATATTATCTGTCGCCATCGGCTCGCCTAACTGCCTTATCGGCCAGCCTACGCGGCTCAGTATCCCACACCCCGCCAGCTCTCGAAACCAGGAAACGCCCCTTAGCGAGACCGCCCCGGAGCCGCGACCGTGAGGGAGCGGTTGTCGCAGCCGCGGGCAACCGCTTGCTGACGCGCGCGGCTCCGGGGCGGCGACGCATTCGGCCGGTGGAGCGGGTTTTCGAGTGAGCGGGTTCCGCAATCACCGCTACCCGACGATGAACTCTTTGAGGGCGTCCTCATCGAAGTCGACCCCTAGCCCGGGATCCTGGGGCGTCTCGACCGACCCCCCTTTGTAGTTCAAGGGCTTGCGCAGCAGCGCGTTCCCGAAGTTCTGTTTGTACGTCTCGCCGCCTTCGAGAATGACCGAGTTGGGCGAGCAGGCGCAGAGGTGAATCGACGCGGCGCGGTAGGGCGCGGTCCCCATCGAGCAGTGTGGAGAGAGCAGAACGTTGTGAATATCGGCCATCACGGCGATACGCTTCGACGCCGTCAGCCCGATGCGGGCGATGTCGGGGTTGATAATATCGACCGCGCGCTTGGCGAACAGGTCGCGGAACTGGAACTGGTTGGAGTACTGCTCACCGGCGCAGACCGGCGTGTCGATCGCATCGGCGAGGCGGGCGTAGCCGTCCATATCCTCGGGGATGAGAACGTCCTCCCACCAGCCGATGTTGCCGAGGGCGTCGATATCGCGGCCGACCTTGGTGGCCTCGTGGAGCTTGTAGGCGCCGAGCGAGTCGATCAGCAGCTCGCCCTTGTCCCCAATCGCCTCAGAGGCGGCGATGACGCGATTGAAGTTCGAAGCTTGGGCTCCACGGCCCTTACTGAAGCCCATCTTCATTACGCTGTAGCCGAGATCGAGAAGCTCTTGCGCGTTCTCTCGGGTGCTTGACACATCGTCCCCGCCAACGCCTTGGTAGGTGGGAATGGTCGTGCGGTAATTGCCGCCCAGTAGTCGGGATACCGACAGGCCGGCGATCTTGCCGAGTATGTCCCACAGCGCAATGTCGATACCGGCGGCAGCGCGCGTGAAGTAGCCCGTCGAATAGCCGCGTAGGCGTTGCGTCGAGTACATCTTCTCCCACAAGACCTCGACATTGCGGGCGTCTTCCCCGAGCAGGATAGGCACGAACATGTCGGAGATGACCGTTTTGACGACGCGCGGCGTCATCACGGCGTGACCTTCGCCCCAGCCGTGGATTCCATCTTTGGTCGTGATCTTGACCAGCAGGGTCTGGCGATAGCCCCCCTGGCGGACGGTTTCGGCGCGGTCGATTCGGCTCGACATACCCTTGCGGTTGTTCATCTGCCCAACCGGCGGCATCGAGACGAAATACGATTCAGGCTTGTCGCGTACGGGCGGGTCGCGAATGATGAAGGTTTCGATCTTTTCGATGGGTTGGGGGCCCGCGGCTTCGACGGCGGCCCGGGCTCGGGCGGTCAGCAGCGGGCCGGCTAGGCCAGAGAGGAGGAATTGGCGGCGAGAGAGCATGGTGGACTTGAGTTTAGCCGACGTGGCGCGATCTCGAGCCGCGGACGGAAAGTCCGCGCCTAGAGATGCTCGGCAAGGGGAGTCGGCGCGGACTTTCCGTCCGCGGCTCGAGATCGTCGTACAATCTTGGCCATGCGGTTGTTCACTCTCTTCCTTCTGCTCACAGCTCCCCTGTTCGGGGCGGAGAAACCCAACGTCCTGTTCATTGCGATCGACGATCTCAATGACTGGATCGGCGTGCTGGGCGGGCACCCCCAAGCGCAGACGCCCAACATCGACCGGCTTGCTCAGCGCGGCGTGCTGTTCACAAAGGCCTACACGGCGGCTCCGGCGTGCAATCCGTCTCGAGCTTCGCTGATGACCGGCATTGCACCCTATCAATCGGGCATCTACATCAACCCGCAGCCATGGCGGCCCGCGATGCCTGATGCGGTGACCATCCCGCAGCACTTCACCAAGAACGGCTATTGGTCGGCCGGCTCGGGGAAGATCTACCATGGAGCATTTCCCGACCCGGCGTCGTGGCAGCAGTATTGGCCCGACCAGCAGAAGAACAAGCCCGACGACCCCATGCCCGAAGGGCGGCCGTTGAACACGATTCCGGACACGGCGCATTTCGACTGGGGGCCTGTAAAGGCTAGCCGCGAAGAGATGGGCGACTACCAGGTGGTCGACTGGGTATCCGGTCAACTAGCGAAGGAGCACGACAAGCCCTTCTTCCTTGCCTGTGGGATCTTTCGCCCGCATCTGCCTTGGTACGTCCCGCCGGAATACTTCGAGGACTTTCCGCTGGACAAAATCGAGCTGCCGGCGTTCAACTATCAAGACCTCGGAGACGTACCCGCCGCGGGGATACAGATGGCGAACCCCACGAGAGATCACGCCCGAGTCATCCAACACGACCAGTGGCGCAAGGCGGTGCGGGGTTACCTGGCGTCGATCAAGTTCGCGGACGAGCAGGTCGGACGCGTGATCGACGCGCTCGATAAAAGCGAGCATAAGGACAACACCATCGTCGTCCTATGGACCGACCACGGCTGGCACCTCGGCGAGAAGGAGCATTGGCGCAAGTTCGCTCTGTGGGAAGAGGCCACGCGCACCCCCATGATGTGGGTCGTGCCGAAGGGCGTCCCTGGGATGAGCGCCGGGACCACAGCGGGAGCGCGTGTCGATGCGCCTGTCAGCCTGTTGGACATCTACCCAACGCTGATCGAACTGTGCGGTCTGACGCCGAATGACCGGCTGGACGGCGAGAGTCTAGTCGGGCTACTCAAAGACCCCATGGCGAAACGAGAGCGTCCTGCCGTCACCACCCACGGGCGGCTCAATCACGCGGTGCGCGATCCCAACTGGCGCTACATCAAGTATGCCGACGGCGCCGAAGAGCTCTACGACCACCGCGTCGATCCGCTCGAGTGGAAGAACCTGGCCGGGGACGCGAAATACAAGGCCGAGATCGACCGGTTGGCGCGTTGGCTGCCAAAGGAAAACGCCCCCAACCAACCGCGAGAATAGGGATAATAATAACGACGTGGGCAGAGATCTTGACACCACCGGATGGCCCGACGAGCTGAAAGCCGAATGGGCGATGCATAAAGCCCGCATCGATTCGATCGACGACCAGTTGGGTCAGCTCGTCGAGGAGAGTCAGAAGGCGCGGCATGATATCAACAAACTCATCACCAGCGTTCGCCAGCTTGATTCGTACTTTGTCCGTGCGCTTCGCTTGGGAGTCAAGGAGGCGCGACAGGAACGTGTACGTCGGCAACAACTCCGTCGCGAAATGCTGGCGCGCCAGCAGGAACAGGCTGAGCGCCAGCAAGAACATGCTGAGCGCCAGCAGGAACAGGCTGAGCGCCAGCAGGAACACGCTGAGCGCCTGAAAGAATCAGACGCCCGACTGACTCGCATCGAGCGAGCGGTCGAGCGCCGCTTTACCTCCGGCAACGGCTCGTCGAGCGGCTCCGCCTGACAGCCACTCAGGCGAGGGACTGAGCTTAGAATAACGACATGCAGAGGGATCCCAGCACTCGCGGATGGCCGGTTGAGCTCAGGACCGAGTGGGCCGGCCACAAGGCGCGCTTCGACTCGATCGACGACAAGCTGGAGCGACTCATCGAGGCAAGCCAGAAGGCCATGGACGATCTCGAGCCACAGAGAGCCGCGGCCAAGCGGCCACGGATCGATCCCGACTACGAGAACGCGAGGTCCACGCAGAATCACGCGATGCTGGACCAAGTCAGCAACAACATTCAAAGAGGCGATATGTTCCTCACTTTCGAGGGTCGGGCCCTATTGGCCGAGGCGCGCCGCGAGCGCCTGCGCCGGCAGCAACTCCGCCGTGAAGAGCGCAAGCGGCGGAATCCGGGGCCCGACTCATCTGCATCGGGCGGCTCATCAAACGGCTCCACTCGGTAGCCGCACATCCCCGGCTCGACTTTCCGGTCCGTTTAAGAGACAATCCGGCGCACCCTCATGTCGCAAGCGTCTCCTCCGACTGAAGAAGAACCTTATCCCCCCGCACGCTACAGCTGGTACGTCGTCAGCATCCTGATGATCGTCTACATCTTTTCGTTTGTAGACCGTCAGATCCTCAGCCTGCTGGTCTCAGACCTCAAGACCGGCCTCAACTTGACCCGAGACTGGCACGCGGGTTTTCTCATGGGGCCGGCGTTCGCGGTCTTCTACGCCCTTTGCGGCGTTCCCTTCGGACGACTCGCCGACCAGATGACCCGCCGTACGCTCGTCGCCATCGGCCTGACCCTCTGGAGCATGTTCACGGTAGGCTGCGGCGTGGCCAAGAACTTCACCCAGATGGCCTTGCTGCGTGTTGGCGTGGGCGTGGGTGAAGCCTCGTTGTCTCCGTCGGCCTACTCGATGATCACCGACTCATTCCCGTGCGAAAAGCTCGGCACAGCCATTGGCTTCTACACCATGGGGATCTACTTCGGCTCCGGAATGGCTTATATGGTGGGCGGCCCGGCCGTCGACTTGGTGCGTGAAACGGCCCCCTGGAACCTACCGATTTTCGGGCTCGTCCAGCCCTGGCAAAAGGTCTTCTTCCTGGTCGGACTCCCCGGGCTGATCTTCGTTCCGATCCTGCTGCTTACCGTGAGAGAGCCGCTTAGGCGCGGGGTGAGCAAGGCGAAAGGCGCAGCCAAGGCGGTTCCGGTGGCCGAAGTCGTTGCCTATCTCAAAGACAACTGGAAGACGATGCTATGCCACAACGTCGGTTTCGCGCTGTTGTCGTTTTCGAACTACGGAACTGGGGCATGGTTGCCGACGCTTTATAACCGCATCCATGGCTGGAGCGCCGGTGAGTTCGGCCTGCCCTACGGCATGATCGTATGCGTCTTCGGCGCGCTGGGAATCTTCACCGGCGGCTGGTTCGCCGACATCCTACGACGCCGCGGCAAGCTGGACGGCAATATTCGCGTGGGCTTCGTCGCCGCCTGGATCTGGTTCCCGTTTGGCATCGTCTACCCGCTGCTCGACAGTCCCTGGCTGGCCATGGTGTTGCTGGCGGGCTCCGTCTACACCTCGTCGATGCCGCACGGCGTTGCGCCCGCCGCGATCCAAGAAATGATGCCCAACCGCATGCGAGGGCAGGCGTCGTCGATCTATCTGTTGATCGTCAATATGATCGGGCTGGCGGTCGGACCGTTAACACTCGCGCTGATGACGGACTATGTATTCACCGAGGCGGATTTCGGGCTCGAGGGCATTCGCTACTCTTTGCTGGCGACGACGATAACCGCGCATCTTGCGTCGTCGTGGCTGCTGTGGAAGGGCATGGTCTACTACCGCGAGAGCCTCAAGTACCGCGAAAGGTACGAGGCAGCCTAGGGGCTTGGCATGCCAAGCCCTTCTTGCCTCCAATCGCACCGGCAGCCCGTCACGGCCTAAGCCGCAGCCGACTGGAACGACCTCGCCCGGTACAACCACTCCACGATGTTGCCTTCGTGGGGTTGCAGCCAGTCGAGCTTCGTGGTCGGTACAGGCCCTAAATTCAACCGGTCAATGTCGGTCGAATCAAGCAGCGCCCGCCGAAACTGTGCATCCTCTGTGATCCCTGTCCCGACCAACGTCGGACCAATCTTGCCGAGCATCTGCTCCTGCGGGCACTCGATCACGTTCACGAAGGGGAACATGAATTCCTTCATCGCGATCGGATGCTCGGGCGACTCACAAAAGACGACCGTCGGCAGCAGATACGAGCAGCGCTCTTTGTTGACTGCGCGAGGCGTTCCGCGAACCAGGGCCGTCAGGTCGACCGCCCCCGGCGTCTCGAGGTCGGCGTCCATGGCCGTGGAGATGGCTTCGGCGACGCCGGCTACGGTGAATGCCGCAAGCTCGGCATTCGGGTCGGTGGGGCCCAGTGGCTCGATTTTGGCGAGCCGCTCCGCCAGGGCTTGTGCGATTTCCCGGCCGTTGCGAGAAACCCAGATCGACGAGCAGTTGATGCACCCGCGCCCGCTGTTGATCGCCACACTGGTGGCCATCACGTCGAGGAACGACTCCCAATCGTCGACCTGGTCATCGCCGACCAGAATCTTGCTGTAGCCCGGCCCATGCACTTGAACCTTCGTGTTGCCGGCATGTTGGTCGACCGTAGCCTGGCTGCCGAACAGCATCGTGCGGTTGCAGTTCTCGAGCACCGCCACGCCCGCCTCAATTGCGCCTGGGTATAACGAAATCGCCTGCTTGGGAACCCCAGCCTGAAACATCGCCTGCGCCATGCGATACGGCGTCCAAGGCTCCTGTGGACCCGGCTTGAGCACAAGGCCGATCTGCATCGGGATGACCGGCATCCAAAGCGTGTGAACGCCCGGCGAATTCGACGGCAAGACCATGCCGACCACGTCGGACTGCGCCTGGTAGCTCAGCTGCCGGCCCGCGGCGTCTTCACCGTAGCCATCGCTGAGGATCTGCAAGTCGAGACCGCGCGTCAGCGAGTCCATGATGCGATCCATCTGCGTCAAGACGAAGTGGATCTTCTCCATGTTCCCGGCCGCCATTTTTTCAGGCAGCCCCGTCGTGGCCGATTGCTGGCGGACGAACTCTTCAGGCGTTTGCGTATGCTCGCCCAGGGGAAGCTCAGCCGTCATGAACAAGTCCGCCGCCTTCTGAATCATCCCGACAAGCTCTCTGCACGGGATCTCGCGCAGAGCGTCGCGCGCCTGCTGGGCTTTGCGCATGTCGCGCCGGATCAGCCCGCTGCCGGACTGGCTGACTTCGGCAATCTCCTCACCGGTATCAAAGTGGACGACCGTGTCGACCTCGAGGCTCTTGTAGGGCTCGCCCCAGCGCAAAATCGGAACATGGATCATAGCCGTCCATTGTATGCGTTAAGAGCCGCGCTGAGCGTAAGTAAGCGGTTGTCGGCGATTCGGGTCGCGGCTCCAGGGTCAGGCGTCTGACACCGCGCTGTAGGGGCTTAGCGCGCTACGCCCGCGGGTCCAACACCCACCTACTTCGGCGCCTTTCCCCACAACTGCTCCAGCCGCTGATCCCGCCCGCAGTTCCAGCGATACACCTTGTACCGAATCGGATTCTTGGTGTAGTAGTCCTGGTGGTAGTCTTCCGCCGGGTAGAACGTCATCGCCGGTAGAATCTTGGTCTGGATCTTCCCCGGCAGGGTCCCCGCGCCTTCGAGCTTCGCTTTGGACGCTTCGGCGAGCTTCATCTGCTCGTCGTCCATGGCGAAGATCCCCGTTAGGTATTGCGTCCCCTTGTCGCAGAATTGTCCCCGGCCGTCGAGCGGATCGACGTTGCGCCAGAAGACTTCGAGCAGTTTTTCGTAGCTGACCTTGGCCGCGTCATAGCGGATCTCGACCGCCTCATAGTGCCCGGTGTCGGTATAGGAAACTTTGTCGTAGGTGGCGTCTTGCTTCGAGCCGCCAATGTAGCCGGACGTTGTTGCCAGCACACCGTCGAGCTTGTCGAAAGGGGGCTCCATGCACCAGAAGCAGCCTCCGGCGAACACGGCGACGGCAGCCTCGCCGTCCTTGGGGGCGGGCATGGCGACGGTGGCCAATCCCAGTAGCAATGCGAATGAACGATAGAACATGAAACGCTCCTTGCCGTGCCGCGCGCGTAAGCAAGCGGTCCCGAAATTGAAGTTACGCCGCCGGCTCGAATTTGAGCCCATCGCCGTTGATGCAATGCCGCTTGCCGGTCGGTCGCGGCCCATCATCGAATATGTGTCCCAGGTGCCCGCCGCAACGCCGGCAGTGGACCTCGGTGCGAGTCATGAAAAACGACCGGTCGGTGGTCGTCCCCACGGCGTCGTCAAGCTCCTGCCAGAAGCTCGGCCAACCCGTCCCGCTATCGAACTTCGTCTCCGATGAATAAACCGGCAGATCGCATCCGGCGCAGATGAACTCTCCCTTGCGCTTCTCGTTGTCCAAGGGGCTTGTGAACGCCCGCTCGGTGCCATGCTTGCGGAGGATGTAGTACTGCTCAGGCGTGAGTCGCTTCTTCCATTCCTCGTCGGTGTAGGTCACTTCGAACCTCCCAGACCCTTTCTCGCCGGCCATCAAACTGGCTCCGAACGCGCCCGACGCGCCCAGCAGTAGATCTCGCCGTGTCAAGTTGATCATCATTTGCTCCTCACCTGATGATTCGTAGCGTGAAGGATTTTCGTTACGCTTGTCAACTTTTTTCGCGCGGGGATCTCGCGCCGCACATCCGAGCACCCTGCGTCAGCGGCGTGTCCTCCGACGGATCTTCCCCCCGCCAGCGAGCAGAGTTTCGCCGCCAACTTCCTGAATTCGCGTCGGTTATGGGATGGATCGGGCGATCGGCGTCTGTCTACAGGTTACATGTGCGGCAGCGAAACCCCCAACGCATTGAGGATTTCTGTTTGGCGGGCGTCGGGAATCGGCAGCCGTGTGACGCTGGTCTGCTCATCCACTCGATATTCCAATAGACACAGTCGCCCCAACGCCGCCAGCGCGTCCGGCAAGGTGATCGCGTGCGGGTCGTCGTCGGTCGTGCCAAACGCCGCTTGTATCCGCCGTTCCAATTCGCGGCTCAGCTTCAACGCCAGCATGCTGCACAACACATGTCCTCGGGTGCGGCTTTCTTTGCGCACGAAGATCGGCCGCACCTCGAGCAAGCCCGTCTTCAGCTGCCGAAAGTCGCGCTCCACCCGCTGCAGGCTCACGTAATGGTCGTGCACTCTTTGGCCGCTCATGCGCTCGGAGGCGACATCGGTCACGACCACGTAACAGCCCGCCAACTCCAGCGCCTGCTCGATCGCCGCCTGCTGGCGCTCGACGACCAGCGTACGTCCCTGCAAGCGCAACTCGACCAATTCTGTCAGCTTGTGACGCGCCAGCCAGGGCTTGAGCTGGCGCAGTCCGGCCGCGGGCTCGCAACGGGAAGAGGCCGTGACTTTCTGGTTGCGTCGGTCGAGCTTGCCTCCCAGCTTGGCCAGCTTGTCCTCGAGCCGCTGCCGTTGCCGTTTGGCTTCGGACGCGTTGAGGCGCAGCACATAGCGCACGCCGTCGGCTTCGACCTCGCAGACTTGTTCAGCGAACAGCTCCAGTTGCAGCACCCCTTCGCTCAAGCGCCGCCGAATCTGGGGATCGGTCAGCGCCGTGATGTAGCGCAGCCCGGCCTCCCCCAGCGCCTGCTTGCCCTTGCTCTTGACCATCCCGCGGTCGCCGACGAAGACCAACTCCTCGACCCCGAACTGCTCTTTGACGATGCGGATCTGATCCGGCACGGTCGTCGGATCGTTGCGGTTGCCGGCAAACACCCGCACCGCCAGCGGCTCGCCCTGGTCATCGGCCAGCAGTCCGATCACAATTTGCTTCTTGCCGCGCTTGCCGTCGCGATTGTAGCCGTACTCGCCCAACGCGTTGTGCAGGCCTTCGAAGTACGAGCTGGTGACGTCGTAGAGCAGCAAGCTGGGCGGGGCTCCGCGGCGCTCGAGGTAGTGGCGGTATAGCGCTTGCTCGATCTTCACTTGGCGGGCGCTCAGATCATCGAGGGCGGCGTAGAGGTCGTCTTCGTCGAAGGCGCCCAGACCCAGCACTTCTGCGACGGCCTGATCGGCGGCCCAGCGCACGGCCGAGAGCCGCGATCCTTGGTGGGCCAGGCGCGCCAGCACCAGGAACAAGGCGAGTTTGGCGGCCCGCGTTCGACCCAGCGCGGCGGTCAGGCCCAGCTCATCGGCGAGTTGCTTGAGCGCGAAGAGCAGGCCAAAGACGGGGCCGCAGACGGGAGTGGCGGGAAGCTGATCGAACTCGCCGCGGAGGGCGCGCCGGAGGGCCTCGACGCGGACGGGGCGCCAGCAGGAGAGGTTGGCGAGGGTGCGTTTTTTGACTCTGCCGTTTTGGCGGAAGGATTCGCGCAGCAAGACGGCGGGCGGCGAGTTGCGATTGGGGACGGACTCAACATACATGGGTATATTATATCACAAATAACACAATGAATAAACGATACAATAGCATAATACATGGGTACACTAAAAGCGCCCCCAAACGTGTTAAAGCCAAGCAAGCCAAGCAGTTAGCCCGTCAAACGAGCCTTCCGCTGGGGGGAAGATCCGTCCGATTGCCCAGGCGACAGTCGCAACTTGAACGGGAAGACACCCCGCTGACGCAGGGTGCTCGGAATTCCCGCCACGGCTGCGGCGGCTAACGTCAAGTGCGGGTGGAGTGGGCCAAACGCAGAACGGACGGTCACGCTTGACTCACCGCCTTTCTGACGTCATTGAGGACCGTAGGTCCCGGCTCGATCCAACTCGTGCATCCGGGCCAACTATTCTGTCAGCCGACAAGCCCCGACCCCACGACCGCCGGCGGAAGTAAAACGCTACATGCAGGTGCAGTACATGAAGGTCAAGCCCGCACAAGGCAGGACCTATCGCAGCCTTGAAAGAGACCTTTGGAAGCCGATTCACCAGGAACGCGTGAACCGGGGGCTGATCTGGTCATGGTCTCTCTACGGGGTCCACCTTCCGGGGCGATCGGTGGACTACGAGTACGTGATCTTTACCGAGTTCCCAAACTTCTCAGCGCTCGAGGACGCACAGTACCCCGAGCTCTTTGCGGAGGTCAAGGGGATGACGGACTACGAAGCGATCCTGCGACAAACCAACGCCGCGAGCGATCACTGCGCCGCCGTCGTTTGTCTCGCCGCCCATCGCCTTCGGGCCGGTGTCGACAACCACCAGGCCGGGGGCCGCTTCGCGGATCGCCGCCCACACGAGGGGCCATTCTTCCGACTGGCCCCATTGCCGGGCGTCCCGGTCGAAGCGAAACAGCCGCGGGGGATCGGGGATCAGGCGGACGCTTGCGCCCGTATCCAGCGCCGCCACCCTCTGGTCAATTCGCTTGGGCGCGTCTTCATAGCTCAGGACCACCACGGGCCGCGGCGCAACCCGCAGCCCGCAGGCTTCCCCGTAGCCGCGCCCCTTCGCCTCATCCTGAGCCGCCGCAACAGCCAGCGCCAGGGCGATGTAGGATTTCCCGGACTTGCCCGCCCCGCTCAAAATCGCCACTTCACCCGACGATAGGACCGCATCGGGGTACTGTGCATGATCGCGCCAAATCACGGGGTCGGGGTCCGGTTCATCGCGCCATTCGCCGGAAGAGCGCACCACGGGCAAGCGCAAGGCATCCACCAACAACCGCCACGCCGCGTCCATGTCCGGGGCCTTGCTGGCCGAGCGCACCGCATCGGGCCAGGGGTCGGGGGCCGCTTCGCCGCCGCCGATGAGTGCCCGAATTTCCCCTTCATGCGTGGCGCGTTCCACACCTCCATCGTTGACTGCGTTCTCATCCGCCGGCCGCCAGGCTTCCAGCAACTTGCCGAGTCTGTCCGTATTCATGCGTTCACCGCCTTTCGATTGCGAGCTCCCACGCCCGCTGTTCGGATTCATTGCGGGGGAACCCGCCGTCGGATTCCAGGATGGCCGCCCGCTCGATCAAGGTGCCTGTCCACACGTCCGCAGGATCGCCGCCACTGTTGTAAGAGATTTCAGCCCGCCCGCCGAGAGCCTTGTCCAATTTCAGGGCAGCAACGCGTCCGGGGCCGTCCGGGTCCGCTTCGATCACAACGCGGCGCTCGGTATCGAGGATGGCCGGGGCCAGGACCGCGCCACCGCCGCCGCCCGCCGCCCACACTTCCGCGCCGGGATAGAGCCACACCGAAGCGAGCGCGTCTACTTCGCCCTCGACGATCACGAGGGGATCGCCGCCCACCGCACCCACCACGAACGCCGCGCCTTTCTTTTGGCCGAAGGTGCGCCGCCACCGCTTGCCGGGCCGCCGCCCGTCCGCGTCCAGGGCGTCCAGGCCGACCGCTCGAATCGTTGCGCCGCCGGGTTGCCGGAAGGCGTAGACGATTGCCCCCGCCGTGTGTTCGGGCACGTCGTACCAGTCCGCCGCCACGTCACGCCCCACCGCGCCGCGGGGGAGCCATCGCACCGAAGCGGGCAAACCGGGGCCGATATCGTCCGGGGGCCAGACCGCGCGCCCGGCCATGTATGTCCGCGCCGGGGTGTGATCGGCGGGCACCGCCGCCGCCCACAACCGCCCGGCAATCGCTCTACGCGCTGTCTCATGGCCGTTAACGGGGGCGGGGGGAGTGCGGGGCACGCTGGCCGGGAAACGCGCTGGAGTGACGGCCCGAACCGGGAACACCGCCCGCAGTAATTCGCCGAACCGCTTCGCCCGCTCGCCGCTGGATTGCCCGTCAATGCAGCCGCGGCAACCGACCGCCGCCCGGCCCCCAGAGTCCCGGACGTGAAACCGATCATCGCCGCCGCACAGCGGACAGGGGCCGATCCACTCCCGACCGCGCCGGGTCAGGTCTAGCGTATCCGTCCATTCCTCAACGCCGGGGAGTGGGTCACGCACGTCAGAACGGTATATCGGCATCGGTGATCGGTCCCGCCGGGACGGGTTCGGGTTGTTCGGGTTCGGGTTGTTCGGGCCGGTCGATTTCGACCCACAGCAACGGTTCCAGGGTGCGGGGAGCCGCCGTCGCCTGCTTCTTGCGCCCGCCGCCGGGCCGGACGGTGCGGGCCGATACCAGGCTGTCGGCCATAATGCTCAGTTCCTCCCGCGCTTCGCCGTCCCGGTTCGTGTAGCGGTTGATCTTGATGCGCCCGAACGCGCCCACCGTGTCGCCCTTCACATGCCGGGCCAGGGATTCGGCCAGCTCGCCGAACGCCACCAGGCCAAAGAACACCGCTGCCCCACCGTCATCGGGTTGCCCGTTCGGGTTTCGATGGCGCGGGGATCGCCGGTCAGCCGCCCGTAGGCAGATACCGCCGCGTGGCCGCTCATGCGGTCCCCTTCCGGGACCGTTTCCGCCTACGGTCACGGAGCCGGGGGATAAAGTCGGCGATGGCTTCACGGGCCAGGGAAGCCATCGATCTTTTTTCCTTCCCCGACTCCTCTTCCAACGATTTGCGCAGATCGGACGTGATCGGGAATGACACACGGGCGTCAAACTGCCGCGTTCGATAGCGGGGCCGTGATTTCTTCTCGCTGTTCAGGTGGAACCTCCTTTTCGTATTCACTCTCTATAGAGTAGCCTATAGATACCTCTAAACGAAGTCATTTTAATACTTGACACGCCCGCCTATTATGAGCGATAATTACCAGTTCGTGGCGCCCCGTAACCAAGATCTCAACCGCTGGGACGTGCGCTACGACCAGAACATCAACGACGAAAACAACATCTACTTCCGCTTTAGCGGCCAGCGGACCAACGTCGGCCGCGTGCCGGTGTTGCCTGACAGCACCGACGGGCTCTTCAAGCATGGCAACAACCGCGACATTACCAACCGCCAAATGGCGCTGGTCTACAACGGTGTCTGGAGGCCTAATTTGGTCGGATCGATCCGTGCCGGCTGGAGCTTCATCGATACCGCCATCAGCAATCCCACCGAGCAGCCCGTCAATCCGATCATCGGTCTCAACAAAGGCAACGGCCTCGACATCAGCACTCTCGGCAGCTCCAGGTTCAATCCCGCCGGATTTACGGGCATCGGCGCCGGAACTTTCAACTTCATCCAATCCCAAACTCGGCAGATCGCGGTCGACCTCACCTGGACGAAAGGCAAGCACACGCTCAAGTTCGGGCACACGACCTACTGGCTGCAGAGCCAGATCTTCAACGCGGGCCTCGTCCTCGGCGGGTTCCGCTTCGACGGGCGGTTCACCGAGAACCCCTCCAACCGAGCCGGCGGCGAATCGATGGCCGATTTCTTGTTGGGCAATCCGATCGCCGCGCAAAACTCCAACTATCGCCACATGGGTCTGCGGGCGCCCTGGGCGCACCAATACGTCCAGGACGACTGGCGTGTCACCGACAGGTTGACGATCAATCTCGGCCTACGCTACGAGCTCAGCCTGCCGTGGGTTGACAAGTACGACAAGATCTCCAACCTAGACGTCGACACGGACCTCCGTCAGCCGGCCTTCGTCAGCCCCGGCGAGCGCGGCGACGGCCGCTTTCGGCGAGCGCTCGTAAAGACTGACAGCAACAATTTTGCGCCGCGCGTGGGCTTTGCGTACCGACTTGGTGAAAAGACCGTGCTGCGCGGGGGCGGAGGCCTCTTCTACGCCAACATCATGAACACAGGCGGCGGCGAGTTCATGGAAACCAACCCCCCCTTCCACGTCCAGACGCAAATCGACACCGGCCGCATCGACCCGGTGATCAGCTTGTAGGCAGGGCTGGGCTCGGACGCCTTGTCGCCGGAAAACGTGCCGGCCATCACGGGCGGCTCGTTTGAGATCGATCCGCCATGGCCCTACGCCGGGCAGTGGAACTTCAATATCCAGCGCCAACTGCCCAAAGACATGCTGTTTGAGATCGGCTACTTCGGCACCAAGGGCACCCACATCGTGCGGCACTACAACCTCAATTTCGCGCTGCCCGGTCCGGGTAATCCCAACGCCCGGCGCCGCTGGCTGACGACGTTGTTCCCAGGCACCGATGTCACGGTGCCGCTGTCGTTCATGCACAACTTCCGGAACGACTCCAACTCGAACTACCATGCGCTTCAAACCAAGCTCGAGAAGCGCTTTGGGAGCGGCATGAGTTTCTTGATGTCGTATACCTGGTCGAAAGCAATCGGCGACTACTCCTACATGAAGGGAGAAGACCGCGCGAACGGCGCTCACTGGTGGGTTCAGAACCCGCTCGATCTGCATGCCGAGAGATCTCTGCTGAACCAGCATGTCAAGCACCGCTTGGTGGCCAACTATCTCTACGACCTGCCCTTTGGCAAAGGACGCAAGTACGGCTCCGGGGCGAACAAGTTCGTGAACGCCGTGCTCGGCGGCTGGACCATCGGCGGCATCGTGAGCGCGCTGACGGGCTTCCCCGTCACTCCTAGCGTTCAGGGCAACCCCTCGAACGTGGGGGGAGTGGATCGTCCCAACGTAGTCGGAGAATGGAGGCTGCCGGGCTCGGAGCGCAGCCTGACGCGATGGTGGAACACCGACGCCTTCGTGAAGAACAACCGGTTCGAGTACGGCAACTCCGGTCGCAACGTCCTGGAGGCGCCGGGTACGTTCAAATGGGACATGGCGGTTCACAAGAACTTCCAGCCGACTGAGAAGATACGCGTCCAGTTCCGGGCGGAGTCTTTCAACGCGTTCAACCGTCCGATCTTCGACAGGCCCAACCCGCAAGTTGGGAACCGCAATTTCGGAATCATCTCGAACGCCGCGCCTGGCCGCATTATGCAAATGGGCTTGAAGGTGATCTTCTAGGAGTGATTCTTTTCTCAGCGACGACGCCTCGGCCTCCTTGGCCGGGGCGTCCCTTTTTCGGCAAGCTGTAACATTAGCGACGTGGCTGAACGATTCGCCCTCTGGACCTTGGTGTTATTCGCAGCCGCGGTCGGTTGCTCTGATAGCCGCAAGCAGAGTCTTCCAGACATGCCCGCCATCGTGGCGGAAGATTTTCCGGCAAGCGCCCGCGAAGCCGCGGATGAGCGCTTGGAGGCCGCCCGAAGCAATCCTGACGACTCCCAGTTGAACGGAGAGCTTGGCATGCTCCTGCATGCCCACAAACTATTCGAGTCGGCCAGCGTTTGCTACCGCAGAGCCGCGGCGCTATCGGCCGGGGAGTTTCAATGGGGCTACCTGCTGGGAGTTGTAGCGCAAGAAAGCGGGTCTTACGAAACTGCGGCGGAGGCATTCCGTCAGTCGCTGTCAAAGCGCTCCTACGTTCCCGCCGCGATCCGGCTCGGGGAGGCTCTGGCATCGCTCGAACGTTATCAAGAGGCGCGAGAAGCCCTTGAAGACGCCTTACAGATGGACCGCAATCAACCGGCCGCCTACTACGCTCTAGGGCGCACGCTTGTCGAGCTCGGTGAGACACAGGATGCAATGGCGTTGTTGACGCGGGCGACCGAGTTGTCTCCCGAGTCGGGAGCGGCTTACTATGCGCTCGGGCTCGTCTATCGTGACGGCGGCGACCAGGTCTCAGCGCAACGTTACTTGGGCTTAGCCCAGACTTATTCCCAGACAAAGCCGCCTATTGACGACCCTACTCTGGCGGCAGTCAAAAAGCTGAGCGCCAACGAGCACTACTTCCTGAATCTGGGCCAGAGTCTAGAGGAGCGCGGGAAGCTCGCGGAAGCCGTCGACGCCTACCAATCAGCGCTCGACTTCGATCCCAACATGGTGAAGGCGCACGTCAACCTTGTCGCGGCCTACGGGCGCCTGGGGCAGGTCGAGCAGGCTGAAGCCCACTACATAGCGGCGAACAAGATTGACTCACAGCTGTTGGACGGCTCGCTCGAATTCGCTCTCAAGGTGACGTTGAATCGTCTCCAACCGCACACCCGGCCCGGAGAACCGCCGGTCGTGCGGATTTTCAACCTCGAACGTCAGGCGATTGTACGCGACCATGCTGATTGCGTCTGCGAGTTCTTCGAGCTTTCCCGGTGCCGAGTATCGCGCGCCGGCGCTCTGCTCGGCTGCCAACTTTTCAACCTTGCGCCGCGCTCGAAAGCGGCGCTGGCGGCCAAACGTTGAGCCGGTTTACGGGATTTGGCTTATGCTCTGAGAGTGAGAGTCTTCGCCATCGCCCTTCTTCTGATCCTTCCCGTGTCGGCGGCTGAACATGTCGTCCTGATCTCGATCGATGGCTTTGCCGCTTACCATCTGACCAACGAAGCGCTCGAGCTGCCCAACATTCGGGCGCTGGCCAGGGCGGGCGTCTGGTACGGGTCGAGCGAGACGGTCTTTCCTTCGGTCACGCACCCTTCGCACACGACCATCGTCACCGGAGTCTCGCCGCGGCGGCACGGCGTGCTGAGCAACTCGATGAAGAATCGCGAGACGGGCGAGAGCTTTCATCCGACGAACAAGGCGCGGACGGATATCGTGAAGGTTCCGACCCTGTTCGATGCGGCGAAGAAGAAGGGACTCAAGACCGCCGCCTTCTTCTGGCCGGAGACAAGGGACGACCCGTCGATCGACTTCAACATCCCGGAAGTCTTCACCCCTGAGAGCAGAGGCGATATCAACTCGGTTTCGCCTGCCATCCTCTCGGAGCTGCGCCAGGCGGGCGTCGACATCGATCTGTATTTCGAGCGTTATGGGACGGAGCTTGCGGGCGCCGCGGACGTGGTTCTCGCCGAGGCCGCTGCGTATGCCATCGAGAAGCACAAGCCGAACCTGCTGGCGATTCATCTGCTCGTCACTGACAAGACACAGCATCAGTACGGGCCGCATCACTACAAGTCCCAGTGGGCTCTAAGCCGCGCCGACTATTGCGTCGGGGTGCTGCGTGAGGCCGCCCGCAAAGCGGGAATCGAGGATGAGACGGTCTTCATCGTGACCGCCGACCATGGCTTCCATAGCGTGTATCACGAGATGAACATTCGGCCGGTGTTCGCCGAGGCGGAACTGCTCGGCAAGGTAAAGCTCGAAGGCGGGGGCTGGGCGGTTTCGGTTGTCTTGCCGGAGGAATTCTCCGACCGAGCGGCGCTCGAGGGGGTGTTCTATCGTCTGCTCGAACATCCGAACATCGCTCGCATCGTTAGCCAGGAGGACATTCACGGCCTGGGGCAACCGCGCTTCGCGGAGAGCCCTTACGCCTACGGCCACTACTTGATCATTCCGGATATCGACACGCACCTTATCCTTGATGATTCGTCATCGTCGCTGGAAAGGCGGCCCAAGCGAAGACCCTCGCACGGGCATGGGTACCTGCCGAGTCATCCGAGGATGTATCCGTCGTTGGTGCTTTCTGGGGAAGGAGTCAAGAGCGGCGTGACGCTGCCGCACGCCCGAAATCTGGACATCGCGCCGACGGTGGCGAAGCTGCTGGGACTGGAGTTGGACGACGTTGAAGGCGTGGCGCTGGCCGAAGCTTTGGAGTAAAAAGCCGAACCCGCTCCCTTGCGGTCGCGGCTCTGACGTCACGATTCAAACTTCACTCGCGCGGGCGTCAGAGAGCGGGTTCGGCAAGGCCGGGCAAAAGCTTCACGCCATGTTGATTCCGCCGCACATGTTGTAGCCCTGCCCGGTCACCATCCGCGCTTCGTCGCTCGCCAAGTAGACCGCCATCGGCGCAATATCCTCCGGGACCAACCGCCCCCCGATCGGCGTCACCTGCGCTTCGTGCTCGGCGATATCGCGCCCTAGCCTCTTGGCGTCGTATGCGATCCGCTGGTCGTTCATCAGCGTCTTCACGGGCCCGGGCAGGATGCAGTTGACCGTAACGCCGAGCGGCGCGACCTCGAGGGCGATGCTCCTCATCAGGCCCAACACCCCGTGCTTGCTGGCAGCATACGCGACCCCGTGGAACGAGGGCCGCCGCGAATTCACCGACCCAATCGTGACGACTCGCCCCATCCCGCGCTCGATCATCCCGGGCATGACGAGCTTGGTCAGATGGTAGGGCGCATTCAAGTTCACCTGCATCGTGAGGTCCCAATGATTGTCGTCATAGTCGACGAACGGCCTCGGGCTTCCGCTGCTGCCGACGCCGGCGTTGTTGACGAGGATCTCGATTGGGCCGAGCGCCTGCTCGACTTGGCGTACGAGTTCCACGGGCGCCGCGGGGTCGGATAAGTCGGCCTCGAATGCGATCGCTTCGCCGCCGCCTGCGCGAATAACGCCGGCCGCCTCATCGAGCTCGCTGTTGGTCCGAGCAGAAAGTGCGACGCGCGCGCCTTCTCGCCCGTAGGCGATCGCGATGGCGCGGCCGATGCCACGGCCGGCCCCGGTGACCAGCGCAACACGGTTGTCAAGTTTTCCCATTTTGTCTTCTCCGTCGGAAGTTGATAAGGTAACACCGCCCGACACGTCACCAGGTTCACAAATCCATGAAGAAACTCTGCCTAGCCCTATTCAGCATCGCGCTATTCAGCATCGCGCTATTTAGCATCGGGACGCTGTCGGCTCAACAGCCCACCGTCGTCATCGATACGCCGATGGCCCCGCCCGACTGGGCTTTGATGGAACGTGCACTACTCGACGCCAACTCGCGTGCGGTCGAAGAGTTCGCCGACAAATACATTGACGAACGCGGCTACCTTCTGCACACGCCCCGCTGGGGCACTCTCGACGGCCCCGACGACGCCATCGAAACCTACTACAACTGGACGTTGCTCCACGCCCTGGGCGGCTCCGACTCCGTGCTGGAGCTCTATAAGAAAGGCCTAGAAGGCCACCTCAAGCAGTACAACGAGCTGCGCACCGAGCTGACTCCGCTTGCGCGCAACGGCGCCTACAAGCGCGAATTCATCACGCAATCGGACTGGTTCCACACCGGCGAGGGGATGCGCGCGTTCTTCCTCTGGGGACTCTCCGAACCCGACAACCCGGCCCTGGTCACACGCATGGAGCGCTTCACCCGCATGTACATGGGCGATGACCCTCACGCCCCGAACTACGACAAGGACAAGAAAATCATCAAGAGCATCTGGAACGGATCGCTTGGGCCGATGCTTCGGCGAGCGACCACGTACGACTGGGTCGGCGATCCGGTCCCGGGTCTGTACCACTTGCTGCACAACCCCGCGCGCATGGGAGAGATGCTTGACCTCGAAAAGTGGTACCCGCGTATGCTCGCGCACTGCGATGAGTACCTCGACTCGGTCGGCGACAACTTCCTCAACATGGGCGCGACGCTGCTTGGCGTCAGCTCCTACGCCCTGACCGGCAAAGATGAATACCGCGATTGGACCCTCGAATACATGGACGCGTGGAAGCAACGCACGGCCGAAGCCAACGGCATGATCCCGTCAAACATCGGCCTCGACGGTTCCCTTGGCGGCGAGCACGACGGCCAGTGGTGGAAGGGCACCTACGGCTGGAACTTCACGATCTTCGATGGCGAGCTGCAGGCCACCGCGCACCGCAACTACTTCACCGCCGCGTCGTGGGCGGGCTTTTCCAACGCCCTGCTGCTCACCGGCGATCAGTCTTATGTTGACGTCTTACGCAAGCAGCTCGACCTGATCTACGAGCACAAGAGAACCGAGAACGGTAAGACGTTGCTACCGCAGATGTACGGCGACCCGCGCGGCTACAAGTACAACGGCGAACCCGAGTTCTACCGCTACACCGACAACCTGTTCACTGATCGGCTCACCGAGATCTACCTCTGGTCGATGGACCGCGACGACCTCGATCGCATCCCCGCTGACGAAGGCTGGATCGGCTTCCTGGAAGGGAAGAATCCGGAGTATCCGGCGAAGGCAATGGCGGCCGACTTTGAACACATTCGCGAGCGAATCGAGTTCATCCGCAACGACCCGACCTCGGCCGATACGCGGCTCGCCGACTACCTGCTGCGCGCAGTGCCGGCAACGACCGAGACGCTTTTGCGACTCACAACAGGCGGCTACTTCGCGAGCGGACGCCTCTGGGTGTTGCATTCACGTCTGCGCTACTTCGACCCCGTCGCTCGCCGTGCGGGCTTACCCGAGGACGTAGCAGCGCTGGTGACGAAGCTAACCGACGATTCGGTGACGGTGACGCTGGTCAACACCAATCAGATTGAGGCGCGCGAAGTCGTCATCCGAGCAGGGGGCTACGGCGAACATGAGCTCACAAGCCTTGCGATGGGCGGCAAGACCGCTTCTATCAGCGGCCGAGATATAAGGGTGCTGCTTGCGCCAGGCGCCGGTTCGACGCTTGAACTGGGAACCCGCCGTTACGCCAACATGCCGACGCTTCAGACGCCGTGGAGCAGCGCTCGCGTGCGGGTTCAGTAGGGGAGGGGAGAGGAAAACGGAGCCGACAACGCCGGCTCCGTTAGCGGACGCTAGCGGCGGCGCTTCTTGGCTGCCTTCTTCGCCACTTTTTTCTTCGCGGCTTTCTTCACGACCTTCTTGACGACCTTTTTCGCCGCCTTCTTCACAGCCTTTTTCGCTACCTTCTTCGCCGCTTTCTTCTTCGCGGCCTTCGGTGCAGCCTTTGGCTTCGGAGCCGGCTTACGCTTCGCGGGAGCCGCTTTCTTTTTTGCCTTTTTTGCCATTCTGTAGAGTTCTCCGTCTGTCGGTATTTCTGTGGGGAGGGAAACGGTTCCTCTTGCGATGACTAACCCGTTACCCTGAACGTTTCTGCATATACATCATCGCATGAAACATCATCGAACGTTAACAATATGCGAGTTGATGTTGACGGAAAAGTTAGACTGAAGCCGCAGCGTGCAAACCTACTCACACTTCCTGATGACCGCGTGGTTGCGCTCACAGGCCCATAAACAGGGGCTCAAAGCGCATTGGTCGTTGATGATCGGCTCGGTGGCGCCCGATCTTCCGTTGGTCGTGCTGACGCTCAACTACTTTCATCAACGCGGAATCTTTAGCGGTTCAGGCGCGCGGTTGTTCGGCCCGGAATACGATCAGCTGTACTTTCACGACGCCGTTTGGGTGGCGTCGCACAACATGCTGCATAGCCCGCCGCCCCTGCTGGCACTGCTCGCGGCGGGATATTGGTTCGGCGTGCGAGGTTCGAATTCGCTCGCGCTGGCGTCGTGGTGGTTCGGCCTGGGATGCGGTCTTCATTCGATCGTCGACATCGCCACACACCACGATGACGGGCCTTTGCTGCTGTTTCCGTTCGATTGGGCATGGCGCTTCGAGAGCCCTATCAGCTACTGGGACCGCCGCTACTACGCCGGAGTGGTCTCGCCCCTCGAGCATATGATGGACGCTGGGATCGTGCTCGCGCTGCTGTGGCAAGGCTGGCTGACGTATCGAAATCGGACTCAGCGGTCTGAAATATAAACGCTTCCCGCACGAATCCGGCAGGAATTCCGAGCACCCTGCGTGAGCGGGGTGTCTTCCCACAACCCGGGCGAGGGCCGCAAGCGTAAGCGGAAGACACCCCGCTGACGCAGGGTGCTCGGAAAAGCGCCGGAACCAAGAAGTCACATCCAGCGGGCTGCGATCCCGGAGCCGCGACCGGAAGGGAGCGGTTGCCGATGAGCACGAACATTGGTTGCCTACTCGAGCAACCGCTCCCTTCCAGTCGCGGCTCCGGGCGCTGCAACCGTCGCGGATTCCTGCCGATTTGTGCAGGAATCGTTTACAGAGGCGCTTACGGGCGCGGCTCTGTAACCTCAGCTTCCGCCGATCGAATCATCCTCAGCCCAGCCGCTGCCAAAAACCTCGGGCTCGGACTTGCGCCTCTCAACCTGCTCCGGCGTCATCGGCCCTAGCCGCATATACGTCACCAGCGCTACGGCGATTTGCCGCCGCCCGTCGTCGAACACATCCACATTGGCCACACAAATTGTACGGCCCGCCTTGACGACCCTCGCCCTCGCCGTGAGCGTGCCTTTGCCGATCGGCCGCAGGTAGTTGATCTTCAGCTCGATCGTCGTCATCCGGCTGGTCCGGCCAATGACTTTGTGAATGCCGCCCCCGGCCGCCGCGTCAACGAGCGTCGCGCAAACGCCCCCATGGACAACGCCCGCGCCGTTGATGAACTCCGGCTTGATCGGAAGCTCAATCGTGATGCCGTCATCGTGCGCTTCGACGAAGCGGATGCCCAGCATTTTCTGAAACACCATGGGTGGAGTCGAGGACGGGCGCGGTGGCTTTAGGCGGAGGGAGTAGCTGTTGCTGGCCGCTTTCGCCTTGCGCCAGTGTCTCAGTCTCCGCCTTGGCTCCGTTTCCCGTCCCCGCTCATCGAACCGGACGTGCGGATTTCCCGCATCCGGCTCTCCGACCGGCTTCACCTCATCGCTGTCGCAGGCGGCGGCCCCAGTTGCGCCCCGCGCAGGCGCAGCACGCCCATCTCCTGCTTCGCTTTGAGGCAGAGCTTGCGCCCGAGCTTCCGGATCCTAACGGCGTTGCTAGGCTTATCGCCAATCGCCTCGTCCTCTCGCTCGTTGACAAGCATGCCGGAAGTCAGGGCCCCTCGCTCCACAGGCATTACCCTGCTTCTTCACTACTACGGCCCTGTCCGACTCCCCGCCGCGGCCGCCGCCCTGTAGGCGACGTTTGGAGTTGCGACCTCCACCGCACCGGGCCTCCCGCCTTTGGCTACGAACCCCCTTCACCGTCATACCGCGCCCACTACCCCGGCGGACCCAACCGGTGCATGCGTCGGTCGCTTCCCGGTTGCTGCGGCCTTCCCCGTTTCTCAGGCGGGTCGGCGTCCGCAACTTCACTTTCGAGGCCTGCTCAGGCATACTGCGCGTTACGGCCTAACGGCTTGCTCGCCCGGCTTACCCGGACTTTGTCGCGAGGCTTCAGCTCGACCCGTTACCGGACCACGCTGCTCGCCAGCTTCGATGTCGACCGACATCTTCATCGGCGGGGCCTTTCACCCCGCAGGGTGTTCGCGCCAGTACGGCGCACTGAGAAACCATGCTAGCGTCTATCTCAAGATGTCCGCGACACTCACCCGCCGAGAGTTGTTGTTCACCGCCGGAAGCTTCCTCGCCGCGCAAGAACGAGCCGGCGCCCATTCACCCGTCGGACCGCGCGAGAAGCTCCGCATCACGAAACTCGAGCTCACTCGGGTCAAGCCGCGTTGGACCTTCCTCAAAGTGCACACCGACGCCGGAGTCGTTGGCCTTGGCGAGCCTATCGTTGAATCGCGGGGCCGCACCGTCATGGAGGCTGTTCGGGAACTAGTATAGCGTTTCAATAAAACATATCTGTCCCGTAACGTTTCCTGCTAGGCTGGACGCATGCCGAGAAAATCAAAGCGTCTCAAACTCGTTCTCACGCCCCAAGAGGTGCAACATCTTCAGCGCCTGCGTGCTTCGCGGACGGCTCCGGTTAGGGAGGTGCAGCGGGCTGAGATTCTGTGGCGTTATCATTCCGGCGAGACGATCGCCGAGATTATGCGAGCGGTCAAGATGACGCGCAAAAGCGTCGGCAAATGGATCAACCGAGCCCTCGCCATAGGCGTGGAAGCAGCGCTCAAGGATGCCTATCATCGTCCCCGGCCGCCCGGCATCACCGCCGATGCCAAGGCCTGGGTGGTGCATTTGGCCTGCAGCAAACCCACCCAACTCGGTTACGCCGCCGAGCTGTGGACCCGCAGCGCGCTCGCTCTACACGTGCGCCGGCATGCCGTGGAAGCGGGCTATCCGGCCCTGGCCCAAGCGGCTAAGGCGACCGTACATCGTATTCTGGCCGAGCAACCTCTGCATCCGGAGAAGGTGAAGTACTACCTCGAGCGTCGCGATCCCGATTTTGAGTCCAAGATGCGGCAAGTGTTGCTGGTCTACCGCGAAGTGGCCTTTCAGAATGAAAGCCTTCGCGACGGCCTATCGCCGGGCGTGATCACGGTTTCGGTCGACGAAAAGCCCGGCGTGCAAGCGATCGCCAACGTCGCGCCGGACCTGCCGCCGAAGCCTGGGCGGCATCCCTGTGTGGCTCGCGACTACGAGTACAAACGGCTGGGAACGTGCTCGATTTTGGCGGCGCTGGACTTGCACTCCGGCCGGGTAACGGCGCGGGTGGAGCGGCGTCACCGCAGCCGGGAATTCATCTTGCTGCTCAAGGATTTGGACCAATTCTACCCGGACCAATGCACGATCCGATTGATCTTGGACAATCACTCCGCCCATATATCGAAGGAGACGAAAGCCTACTTGGCGACGCGTCCGAACCGCTTCAAATACGTGCACACGCCGACCCACGGGTCCTGGCTCAACATAGTCGAGACGCTGTTTGGCAAGATGACGCGCACGTTCTTGAAGCGTATCCGAGTCGCGTCGTGGGAGGAGCTGCGGGAACGAATTCTGCAGGGGATCGCGGAGATCAACGCGGCTCCGGTGGTTCACCGCTGGAGGAAGTTCGAGGCGCTTGAGGTCGCCTAGAGAGGATATGTTTTAGTGAAACGATATACTAGAGCCGTACCTCATCGGCAAAGACCCCCGTCGCGTGCAACACCACTGGCAGGCGGGCTACCGTCACGCCTTCTACCGGGGCGGGCCGATACTGACATCGGCTCTTTCAGGCATTGATATCGCTCTGTGGGACATCAAGGGCAAGGCGCTCGGCATCCCGGTCTATGAATTCTTCGGCGGCCCGACGCGCGACCGTGTTCGCGTCTACTCCCACGCCCGCACCCCTGACCAGATTAAGCAAGACTACGCCCGAGGCTTCCGCGCCTTTAAGACGGGCGTTGCGAAAGACCGCGCCTATCGAATCGTCGAAACCCCCGCCGCGATCGCAAAGTCCGCCGACTCGTTCGCCTCTCTGCGCGAAGCCGCCGGCGCGGATTCCGACATCGGAATCGACTTCCACGGCGCGATCCCGCCGCAGTCGGCGAAGCTCTTGATCAAGGCGCTCGAGCCCTATCAGCCGATGTTCATCGAGGAACCCTGCCAAGCGCAGAACCACAATGTGATGGCCGACATTGCGCGCTCCACGCACCTGCCCATCGCCACCGGCGAGCGCGTGTTTACCAAATGGGGCTTCCGCGAGGTGCTCGAATCCGGCGCCGCAACGATCCTGCAGCCTGACCTCTGCCATGCCGGCGGAATCTCAGAAGGGCGGCTGATCGCCGGGATGGCCGAAGCCTACTACGCCGCAATGGCGCCGCACAATCCCCTCGGCCCGATCTCGCTCGCGGCCGGTGTGCAGCTAGCGGCATCGATCCCAAACTTCCTTTGCCAGGAGCAGGTCAGCCTCGGCGAGGGCTATCTCAAGAAGCCGTTCACGATACGCGAGGGGTACCTTGATCTGCCAACCGGACCAGGCCTCGGGATCGAGCTAGACGACGACTACGTCGCTTCGATGGAAGGACACGACTATCGCCCCGCCGAGAGCTACGATGCCGATGATGGGTGGGTCGTCGATCGCTAGCCCGACGTGCATGCGGAACCCGCTCTCTCGAAAACCCACTCCACCGGCCGAATGCGTCGCCGCCCCGGAGCCGCGCGCGTCAGCAAGCGGTTGCCCACGGTTGCGACAACCGCTCCCTCACGGTCGCGGCTCCGGGGCGGCCGTTTTCATCCTCATGGGTGGCCTGCAAGGCCATCAGATACTCTCTTAGGGTCGCGGCTCCGAAGCCCGCACAGCGGCGATCCGCCTTACCCCCCCGAAATCGCCCCACTAAAATCAGTCTTTTCCTTACGCTCCGCCCCAAGCCGCTCCTCGAGGAACCCGACTCTCTCAGCAAGATCCGAAAGCGTCTGCCCGACCGGATCAGGCAGATGGCCGTGCTCGAGCATCTCCCATTCGTCCTGGCCGACGGCCACACCCTTGACCTTCACCACGCGGCCGGGAATCCCGACCACGGTTGAATGCTGGGGAACCGGACGGACCACCACCGACCCGGCGCCAACCCGCACCCACTCACCAATCTCAATCGCGCCCAACACCTTCGCCCCCGACCCGATCACGACATGATTGCCGATCGTGGGATGCCGCTTGCCCTTTTCGTGGCCGGTCCCGCCAAGCGTAACCCCCTGATAAATCAACACATCATCGCCAACAACCGCCGTTTCACCGATCACAACGCCCATGCCGTGGTCGATAAAGAAGCGCCGCCCGATCCGCGCCCCCGGGTGGATTTCGACCCCCGTCATCCAGCGGGCGAAATTCGAAATCAGGCGCGCGATGAAGTACAGCTTCGCCCCGTAGATCCGGTGCGCCAGCCGATGGACGATAATCGCCTGCACGCCCGGATAGCAGATCAGCACCTCGAGCACGCTACGCGCGGCCGGGTCCTGCCGGAAAGCCGTATCGATCTGCTCGCGGAGTCCTCGAAACATTGCTTGTTAGATGCGGGGCGGGGGCCAAACGACGCACGAAACGGACCCGGCCCCAAACTCGGCTATTGTATCCTTCCCTTTTATGGCGTCCCCAAAGCGAGCTTTGTCACTGATGGCCCATCCCGATGACGCGGAGATCTTCTGCGGCGGGACGCTGGCCCTACTGCACCAAGAGGGGTTCGAGATCCACATCGCCTCGATGACCCCCGGCGACTGCGGCAGTATGACCCACTCGCCCTCGGAAATCGCCGGAATCCGCCGCCGTGAAGGCGAGCAAGCCGCATCCAAGCTCGGCGCCGCCTACCACTGCCTCGACCGCCGCGACTTACGGATGTTCTACGACGAACCAACCGTCCAAGCGGCCGTCGAGCTGATCCGCAGCGTCGACCCGCGGATCGTTTTCTCCCATCCGCCACACGACTACATGCCCGACCACGAAGTCACCAGCCTGGTCGCCCGCGCAGCCTGCTTCGCCGCCCCGGCCGTCAATTTCGACACTGGCCGGCGTCCAGCCGCGCCCGGGACCCCCGCCATCCCACACCTCTACTACGCAAGCCCCGCCGGCGGAAGCGATATCTTCGGACAACCGGCCCAGTTCTCGACCTTCGTCGACGTCAGCCCGGTCATGGACCTCAAGGCCGAGATCCTCAGCTGCCACGAAAGCCAACGCGAATGGCTCAGAGCCCAACACGGCATGGACCACTACGTCGACGAGATGCGCCGCTGGGCCGCCGACTTAGGCAAACGCGCCGGCGTCGACTTCGCCGAAGCTTTCCGGCAACACGTCGGCCACCCCTACCCCGCAAACGACCTTCTCCGCGAAACGCTGAAGTCCTGACGTGGCGCGGGCATTCCTGTCGGCGTCAATTTCGACCTCGGGGCTTAGCGATGGCGTACGCGATGCTGCCGCGACCCTGAGCCGCGACCGTGAGGGAGTGGTCGGTTACCGCCGCGTTATCCGACCGCTTGCTCACGCGCGCGGCTCAAAGGACCCAACGTTTCGTCAGCGGTTCCGCATCCAATTTCCCTGAGGGTCGGAAACCATTGATTTAGCGGGTGTTTGGGGCTGGGCCTGTGGTCCGAGCAGATTCGCATTCCTGTTGAGGAGTTGCAGCGCAGTTGGTTCTGGTATATTGTATATATATCAGTCATGAAGACAGCCCCGGCTCGCTCCAGCCTCGCCGATGCCGAGCGTAAGCTGCGCTCCCGCATCGCCCAGCTGGTCCACGGCCGCTGGTTGCTGCATGGCACCGTGGCGCCGCGCCAACGCGTCTGCGGCAAGCCCAACTGTCGCTGCGCCCAGGGTCAACTGCACGCCTCGCTCTATCTGGTGCGCTCGCGCCGGGGAAAGGTGCAACAGCTGTTCGTGCCGCGCAGCTGGGAGCAACGCGTGCGCCAGGCCGTAGCCGACTATCAACAGCTCGAGCGGCTGCTCGAAGAGGTCTCCGAGCGCGAGTGGAAGCGGCTCCAAGACCGCCGGGAGGAGTGACGTTCTTCGACGTCTGATCCAGTACGCGGAGAAGGGTTACGGCCTGCGCAGCCGCCTTCTCGCCGGGGTCTCGGATTCCCGCCCCAAGCCGCGCATCCCCACCCGCGCTGTCGTCGAGTCGACGCTGGCGCTGTTCTGGGCCCGGCTGGGCAGCCTGAACGCTTTGGAAACGCTCGAGGGGGCGCCGTTTTGGAAGAAATGGCTGGGCCGCAAGCTGCCCAGCGCGGACACCATTGGCCGCGTCTACAGCTCGCTCGACACGGCCGTGCTGCGGCAAGCGATTCGGCAGCTGTATGAACGCCTCAAGCGCAACAAGGCCTTGCCCGGCATCGGCGGATTAGGGGTGGCTGTGATCGACGGTCATGAGTCTCACGCCAGCTACCGCCGTTGCTGTGGAGGCTGTCTCGAGCGCCGCATTCAGCGCAGCGACGGCGAACAGCTGCAGTACTATCACCGCCAAGTGACGCTGCAGTTGCTCAGTGACGCGCCCGCCGCCTCGCCATTCAACATCCAAGGCGAACCGCTTCCGCTGTTGCTCGACGCCGAACCGCAACTCCCCGGCGAGGACGAGCTGGCCGCCGCCAAACGTTTGCTCGAACGCGTTCTAGCCGCTTACCCACGGGCGTTTGATGTTGTCTTGGCCGACGCTCTTTACGCCGCCGCGACGTTTGTGAACTTTCTGCTGGCGCACGGCAAGGACGCCGTCATCGTGCTCAAGGACGAGCGCCGCCACCTGTTTCAAGACGTTCAAGGACTGTGGCGAACCCAGCCCCCACAGGCGGGCGAGTATCGCTCACGCGATTGCCAATGGTGGGATCACGAGGGCTTATTATCGTGGCCGCAGGTCGCCCAGCCCTTGCGCGTCGTTCGTTCGGTGGAGACTTGGCGGCGGCGCTCGCAGCTTGACGGCGAGCTCCACGAGCATCAAAGCGATTGGGTTTGGCTAACGACTTTGGGGTCGCGGCAAGTTTCCACGGCGCAGCTGGTGCGCTTGGGCCATCAACGCTGGGACATCGAGAACCGCGGCTTCAACGAGTTGGTCAACGGCTGGCATGCCGACCACATCTACAAGCACGAACCCCACGCCATCGAGACGTTTCTCTTGACGACGTTTCTGGCATTCAATCTCTACCACGCTTTTGTCGCCCGCAAGCTCAAACCGTCGTTGCGGCGCGGCAAACCGCGAGTCTTTTGGGCGCGGGTGATGGCGGCGGAGCTGTATCAGGCGGCCACGGGCCCCTCGCCCTAGCACGCGAGTCGACTCCCCCGCCCACCCCGCGCCTGCCAGTAAGCGGCCCTGCCGCAAGAGCCGCCGGGGTGTCTTTGCCCTGCGATTCCCCACCTATTTCCGGGTCAGGACCGCGTGCGAATCTGCTCGTCCTTCACCCCACGCCCCTAAATCCCTCGATTCCCAACTACTTCCGCCTTCTGACTCAGCCTCGTTGCGGAATCGCTGCCGTTTCGTCCCCTCAGGTGCACCCATCCAGCCCCGAGGCGGTAGAATTGGCACATCCTGCTCGGCCAAACCATCAGCCACTACAAGATCCTCGCCAAACTCGGCGAAGGCGGCATGGGCGTCGTCTACAAAGCCGAAGACACTAAGCTCGGCCGCACCGTCGCCCTCAAGTTCCTCGCGCCCCATCTACTCCGGGACCCAGACGCCCGTACCCGCTTCGAACGCGAAGCCCGCGCCGCCGCCGCGCTTGACCATCCCAACATCTGTACGGTCCACGAGATCGACGAGTTCGACGGCCAAACCTTCATCGCACTGGCTTTTTTGGACGGCAAAACTCTCAGCGCCAAGATCGCCCAGGGACCGCTAAAAATCCCCGAAGCGTTGTCAATAGCGACGCAACTCGCCGAAGGACTCGCCGCCGCCCACGAGCAAGGCGTCATCCACCGCGACATGAAGCCCGACAACGTGATGCTCGTCAAGGGCTCGCGAGGCCTCGCTAAAATCATGGACTTCGGCCTCGCTCAGTTGACCGGCGCCTCGAAGCTTACCCGCGAAGGGACCACGCTGGGCACGATCTCGTACATGTCGCCCGAGCAAGCCGAGGGTGCCGAGACCGACCATCGCTCCGACATCTGGTCCTTCGGCGTCATCCTCTACGAGATGGTCGCGGGGCAAGCGCCGTTCCGGGGCGAGTTCGACCAAGCGGTCGTCTATTCCATCCTCAACGAAGCCCCCGAGCCGCTGACGGCCGTACGCGCGGGCGTCCCGCAAGAGCTCGAGCGGATCGTCGGCAAGTGCCTCGCAAAGCAGCCGGATCAGCGCTACCAAACCGCCGACGATTTGCCGGCCGAGCTTATCACGCTGAAGCAGCAAGTCGAGTCGGGCGCGGCGTCAGACCTTGAGGCGGTCGAGGCCCGGGCGCCGAAACCGAGACGAGCGTTCGTTGGGCGCGAAGCTGAAACGACGGAGCTGAGGCAGCTCTTAGAGCGCACCCGTGGGGGTAGCGGGAGCCTGGTTCTCATCGGCGGCGAGCCCGGCGTTGGGAAGACGCGACTTTGCGAGGAAATCCTGGCTGACGCCGGCGAGCAACAAATGCTGGTTCTCACCGGGGCTAGCTACGAGGGCGAGGGAGTCCAGTCTTTCATTCCATTTGTAGAAAGCGTGGAAGCGGCTTCACGAGCGGTCTCTCGCGGAAGCCTTCGCGCGGCGCTCGGCGACGCCGCGCCGGAGATCGCGAAGTTGATGCCGGAGCTGCGACGCATCTTCCACGACATCCCAGATCCGATTCAGCTGCCGGCCGAACAGCAACAGCGCTATCTCTTCAACGGGTTTAGGGAATTCCTGCAGCGCCTGAGCCGGCAGGCGCCCGTCGTTTGGCTGCTCGACGACCTGCACTGGGCCGACGATTCGAGCTTGCTGCTGCTGCACCATTTGGCGCAGAGCGTCGAACGGCTGCCGGTGCTGATCTTGGGCACGTATCGCGATGTCGAGCTGGAGGTCGGCAAGCCCTTCGAGAAAGCCCTGTCGCAGCTGGTTCGCCAGCACCTGGCGCAACGCATCGCGCTGCGGCGATTGCCTCAGGCGTCAGTGGCTGAGCTGCTCGAGAGTCTCGGCGGGGCCCCGCCGCCGGAATCGCTCGTCGAAGCGATCTACCACGAGACCGAGGGAAACCCGTTCTTCGTCGAAGAGGTCTTTCAGCACCTTTCTGAAGAAGACAAGCTCTTCGACCAGCAAGGTCGCTGGAAGAGCGACCTCGGCGCCCATCATTTGGAGGTCCCCGAAGGCGTCCGCCTGGTCATCGGGCGCAGGCTCGAGCGGCTCAGTCCTGAGACGCCCAAGATCCTCAGCGCGGCGGCGATCATCGGGAGGGTCTTCGAATTGGGGACGCTGGAGGCGCTCGAGGGCTTCGACCCTGATGAGGTTCTCGATGCGATCGAGGAGGCCGAGGCTGCGAAGCTTGTCGCCCCGGTTGCGGCGGGCCGCGAGGCCGTCTACCGCTTCACGCATGAGCTGATTCGGCACACGTTGGTCGTCGGGCTCTCGATTCGCAGGCGGCAGCGCACGCATCTGTTCATCGCCGACGCCCTCGAGAAACGCGGCGCCGAGAACGTCAGCAGTCTGGCGCATCACCTCTATGAAGCCGGCGTTGCCGCGGATCTAGACAAGACGATTCACTATCTGAAACTGG
This sequence comes from Bryobacterales bacterium, assembly GCA_965247515.1. GTDB lineage: Bacteria > Acidobacteriota > Terriglobia > Bryobacterales > UBA6623. Next base: position 8,339,054 of record OZ252029.1, read on the forward strand.
CCGGCGAGCGCGAAGTCGAGACGGGCGCATGCAAGGAAGCGCTTGGACATGTCGACGCCGAGCTCAGCTTGTTGGAGGACGAGTCTCCCGAGATTCGCGCCGACTTGCTCTTTCTCAAGGGACGCGCCGAATACACGTTGGTCAGGACCAAGGAGGCGCTGGCCAGTCGCATCGAAGCGTCTAGGCTCTACACACGACTTGGAGACGCGCAAGGGGTTGCCCGCTGTGCCGGTGAAATCTTCCTAGAAGCGATGTGGCGAGCTGAGTACGAAGGTGTGACCGAGGTTGTCCGCGAAGCCCTCGCGATGACGGAAGGAGACGCAACACCCGAGCGCTGCCTGATCATGGCGGCCGCCGGCGCCTTTCTCTCCGGCTTCGGGGACTGCGACTCGACCCCGCGGTTGCTCGAAGACGCGGTGACCGTGGCTGAAGGGATTGGTGATTCGGCGCTTTTGGGAGAAGTGCTGCACCACAAGATTGTCTCTAACTGGGCGTTCATGACCGGCCCGCAGATGGTCGAGGACGGGGAACGCGCACGAGACGCTCTGCGGAGCGCGGGCGATCTTTGGCATTTTGCCGCCGCTGCCAGCTACTTGAAAGTCGGTCTCGTTTTTGCCGGCCGACTGAAAGAAGCCGGTCAACGCACCGAGGGGGACGACGTCGCCGAGCAACTCGGCCACGTCGCCGCCCAGGGCACTTCTCGAATCGGCCGAGAGTTCGGGGGATTCATTCGATCGGGCAATATCGACGAGCTGCAGCACTTCGCCGAGTGGTACCGCGACTGGAACGAGGCCGCCGGCTACCCCTGGTCGTTCATTTCCCACGCTCACCTTGGCCTGTGTGAGTTCTGGAGGGGGAACTGGGACGACTTCCACAAGCACTTCCAGCGCGGACTCGAGATCGAGGAAGGTCAGGCATCCGGCTGGTACTCTTGGGGCAACTACTTCATGGCGATGGCCTACGCCGGCAACCCTGGCGCGCTGGAGCTTCTCGAGAGGAAGCGATCCATGTTCCCGAAGGTCAGGCCGTACAACACGAACGGCCAGTGGATCGCCCTCATGCGCACGATCGAGGGCCTGGCCGTGATGGGTCGCCGCGAAGAAGCCGCCGAGTTCTATCCTTTGGCTCAGCTGTGCACCGAAACGGGCACCCTCGTGGAATTCTTCTCTACTGTCATGCCGCAGCTGCCCGCCGGTATCTCCGCAGCTTGCGGCCGCAACTGGGCCGCTGCCGAAGAGCACTACCAGACCGGCCTTCGCCAAGCCCAAGAGATGCCCCATCCCATCGCCCAAGCTGACATTCGACGCTGGTACGCCCAGATGCTCTTGGATCGGAATGAATCCGGCGATCCCGAGAGAGCCACGGAGATGCTCACTGAGGCGATGGCGCAATACCGAGAGCTGGGTATGCCGAAGCACTTTGCCATTACGGAGCGTATTCACGCCCCTCTGGCCCGCTGACGCTCGGAGCATCTGAACAAACGAGTCAAGTTTCGCCGTCACCCGGAGCCGCGCGCGTAAGGGGCCGTGAAGAAAACCTATTGTCGCGTCGGCGCGCGGGAGCGCCAAGCGCACGCCAAGCTCAGCGCTCCCAAACGCCGCCCCTGCCGAAACCGCAACTTCTGCGCCTCGACTCCTGATTGACCGCCTGAGCGGCCCGGAAACGGTCGTTTCGGGCCGTTTCCCGGCCCTTTTCGCCCCCCGAACCGCCGCTACGCCGCCGCTTGCGCCGCCAGCCCGCACTCCGGCCCACGACGCCAGACCAGCCGGATCCAAGCCGCAATGTTGTACGCCAAAACCCCCCACAAAAGCTCCGATCGCGCCTTCCGCAGCCCTCGTACTCGAAACTTGCGCACCCCCAATCGCTCTTTCAACCAGGCGTTCGGAAACTCCGCCGTCTCGGACCGCTTGCGATACGCCGCCCGCCCACGCTCGCTCTCCATCCAGCGCCGATGTTTCGCCATCACCGCGTTCTCTTCGCTGCGGCTCAACGTTCGATGACCGCTCTTGGGGCAGCACTTGTGTCGCTGTGCGCATTCGCGACAATCAGATGCTTTTGCCTGATACTGCCGATATTTGCGCTTCCGCTTCAGCGACGATCGCTGATACGTCAAGGTCCGCTGGGCCGGACACAGAAACGTGTCCGTCGCCTCGTCGTAGATGAAAAACTTCGGCGCGTAGCGCGGCCCAATTCCCGCCGCTTTCAACGCCGCCTTCGAGCCCTTGTCCGGCGCCGGAGCCGGCGTCGCGTATTCGATTTCAGCGGCTGCCAGCGCCTCGATGTTGGCCTGGTTGGCGTAGCCCCCGTCCGCTAACACTTGCTTCGGGGTTCGCTCGAAGCGCCCTTCCACATCGTCCAGCGTCGGGGTCAGCTGGCCCGCATCGGAGGCGTTGTTGGTCAACTCCACGCCGACCACGATCTTCTCTTTGGCGTCGGTCGCCAGCTGCGCGTTGTAGCCGAGTCCCCAACCGCCGTTGGATTCGTGTTGAGGGCGCGCTTCCGGCTCGCTCTCGCTCACCCGCGCCTGGCGTCGTTGCTCTTCGTCGCGCTTGCCCGCTTCGACCTTGGGCAGTTCCTCCAGCGCCTGCTCCATCCGCTCGACTCGCTCCCGCAAGGTCCGCTTACGCGCCGCCTGACGCCGCCGATTCGAACCCTCGTCGTCGGCTTCTTCCGAGAGTTGACGCACCGCTTCGCGCGCTTGTTCGAGATGCCGCTCGAGCGTCGGACGCCTGCGTTGCGACCCGCCCGAGGCTTGCGCCCGGATCCGCGTGCCGTCGACGGCCACCTGCTCGAGATCCACCAGCCCCTCTTGACTCAGCTGCGCCAATACCTGTGTCAACAAGTTCTCGAGAGCTTTTGAGTGGAATACCCGAAAATCCGAAAGAGTGTGATGATTGACGACCGCCATGCCGCACAACCACTCCAACTCCGGCCGATAGCGGCTTTGACGCGCGATCTCACGCGCCGAGCTCATCCTTTCCGAATACGCCCAGATCCAGATCGCGACCAGCAACCGCGGATCCCATGCCGGCCGCCCGGCGGACTCCTTGCGGGTTTCCAGATGAGCAGCGAAGCCGGACAGGTCGAGCATGCCGCTCAGCTCCCAGACGGCGCGCACCAGATGGTCGGCCGGCACGAGCCGTTCGACGTCGATCGCGGCATAGGTGAATTGGTCGCGATTGGGCTGTCGCAGCTGCAGTTGGTCAACGGGCACGGCTTGGCGCGGCTTGGCGGGGCGTTGCTCGAGCTCGACTAAGACCTGTTGTTCGCCCATATAATAAGGGCGTTGGACGCCGCCGCCAAGTTATCCGAACATTCGTTTGCCCTCATGTTTTATCCCATTTTGATCCACTCGCGCCATTCCGAACCGCCCCAGGGGAGCTTCGGCGGCCACGACGGGTTTATTTCACAGCCCCTAACGCAGGCGGTTGCCCAGATACCGACAACCGCATCCTTACGCGCGCGGCTCCGGGTGCGCGATGCCTCGTCGGTTTGAGGTCGAAGACTTCGCTAGTTCTGTGACCGCCTGATACCTGGTCTTTCCGATCGAACATCGGGGCTGCCGAACAATAATCTAGCCCACGGCTTCAGCCGTGGGCTAGATTATTCCCCTATCATTTGCAAACGGATCAGGCGGTCAAAGAACTGGCGGGAGCCTCTTAGAGGGCGGCGAAGACGTCGTACGAGACGAGACTCTTGGCCAAGTCGGCTTCTCCAACCCCGAAACACTGCAGCCGGTTCAACCAGGCGTAATCTGGGTGCGCCGTTTGAAACCGCGGTGCGTTGCGAAGCGGCAACTTTGTCGGAAAGTCGTCCGCTAGGAACCTCTCGTAACCGTCAGGGCCAGCGTCGGCCAAACCCGAGTAGTGCGTGTAAATCAACGCGCCGTCCTCCGTCTCGAAGGTGGCGTGGACGTCCAGCACACAGATTCCGTCCTTGCGTAAAAGCAGAAAGTCCGCCCCAACCGGCAGTGCCTTGGCTTTCAGTCGAGGCCCTTCGAGGGAGCCTCCCGCGAGGTAGAAGTTGGCGCGAATTCCTTCCGGGAGTGGCCCAATGACCTCTGGCGGAAGCTTCAGGTCAAGCGAGTATGAGAAAAGGAAATCTAATTTACATTCAGGCATCATGACTCCTCAGCCGAGAGATCCGTCCCGGGCCCCGGCTCTGCAATGGTAGCCGAACCGTAGCCGCCCGCACAACGGTCTGAGTCCGGTCACGTCAGCCCACTACAGCCGAGCTCCCCAGGGCTTGACCGCCCGTGTTATTCTGGCCTTAGAGATGGAATTCCAACCCGCAGCCGCCCAAGTGACTTTCAAGTCCTAGTACTCACACGGAAAAACCGGCTTCAAACTAGTACGAAATTCAAAACGAACCCAATTTCCAAGCCCCTCGTAGCGCGGTCGCTCGAAGAGACCCGCAGCTGTTTCTGGGCCCAGGCGAATTGCCTCCGGTTTATAATAGGCCTGATTGGTTGTCCCCGTGGCTGCACCCATGATCCCGCAGTTTGTGCGCGACCTCGAAGCAAAGGTCAAGGTCCTTGAATTCGAGCTGACCAACGAGCTGCCGAAGGAGATCCAGCGCGCCCGCGAGCTGGGCGACCTCAGCGAGAACGCCGAGTACGCCGCGGCAAAAGAGCGCCAAGATTTGGTCAGCGCGCAGATCGGTCAGTACAAGAAGCGCCTTGCGGACCTGCGTATGATCGACTTCAGCAAGGTCCGCAGAGACGCGATTGGGCTCGGCTCAACCGTCGTCGTCGTGGACGTCAACACGGGTGACGAGATAACATACGAGCTGGTCGCATCAGAAGAAGCGGATGTGCCCAATGGCAAAATCTCTACTACTTCCCCGATTGGCCGGGGACTGATGTCGAAGGTCGATGGAGACTCCGCCGCGGTCGTAACGCCCGGCGGCACGAAAGAGTTCGAGATCGTTAGTTTCAAGACGGTTCACGAAAAGTAGTTCGCCTCCCGCAGTCATGTCTTTCACCGGCGCCATTGGGGCGGTTTGCTCGCGGATCCTGAACGGTCTCGTGAGAGCGCTCAGCTTTACGCGAATCCACCCGAACGTTTTCACCTGTCTGGGACTCGTGATCAGCGCGGCGGCGGCTTGGCTGCTGGCTCAAGGAGAGTTCAGCAAGGCCGGATACGTCGTCATTTTCGCGGCGGTCTTCGACCTGGTTGACGGCCCGGTTGCGCGCTATTCGAACAAGGTCACTCGGTTCGGCGGATTCCTCGACTCGGTGATCGATCGTTACTCGGACCTCATCCTGATGGTCGGTCTGCTGGTCTACTACGCCTCGATCAACCGCTTCAACTACATCGTGCTCACGGCGATCGCCATGATGGGCTCGGTGATGGTGAGCTATACGCGGGCGCGTTCCGAGAACGAGATTGAGAAATGCAAGGTCGGGTTTCTGGAACGCCCCGAGCGGACGTTTCTGATCATCATCGGGGCCTTGTCCGGTCGCATTGCGCCGGTGCTTTGGGTTATTGCGGTGCTTTCCAACTGGACCGTGCTGCAAAGAGTGATCCACACCTGGTCGGAGACGACGCGAATCGACGCCGCGGCCTCAAATCCGGGCGCCCTGCGTGAGCGGGGTGTCTTTCCATCGCACGTACTGGAAGACCGCCCGCTCACGCAGGCGGCTCGGAATCGCGCCGCCCGGTCGTGAGCTTCGCGTCCAATTCATCCAAGCGCCGCAAGATCTCTGCGTTCTGTCGCTGCTGTTGGATCGCCGCTTCGAGCAGCGCGCAGTCGTTTTCGGCCAAACCCTTGAACCCCTCGTCAAGCTTGTCGATCCGCGATGCCAACGTATCAATGCGATTCACCCCGAGCTCGTAGATGAGCTCCACAAACGCTCGCACCGGCGGGATCCTGAGCAGCCAACGGATCGTCCAATGCCGCTGTGGCGCGCTAGCCCCAATACTCTTCACTTAGGCTCCAGGCGCATTCGAGCGACGAGGGCAGGCCGGATGGAGGAATCGGTCAGAGGCCACCGAGTTCGGGAGCATGAGCCCGAAGAGCGACACAATCATAGCCCAGGGATTCATCCCTGGGACTGGAGTTTCTACATTTTCAAACGAAGTAGACGACCCCAAGGTAAACCTTGGGGCTCAGCGCCGCTGGCGCTGCCGGCCTGAGGGTCCGGGCGTAGCAAGCTACGCCCCTACAAGAGTCGGGACGTCCTACTTGAGCCGCCGCACTTTGATACCGCGGAACCACGCGGGCGAGTTATGGTGGGTCAGCGCGATGTGCCCACGTCCCTTGATCCCAAAGCCCGGAACGTTCTTGAACTTGGTCTTCTGAACTTGGTCGAGCAGCATCTGCGAGTTGAGCTCGAATGACAGAACCCTTTTGCCGTTGAGCCAGTGCTCACCGTGGGTCCCCCAGATGACGATGCGCGAAGTATTCCACTCGCCTATCTGAGGTTCGGCCCGATTGAGCGGCGGGACCAGCAAGTAAAGGGAACCGCACTGGGAGTAGGCGGAATGGGGGTTATTGGAGTTTAGGGTCTTGTCGTCGAGCAACTGATACTCGAGCCCGGTCGCGCGCAGCCGGGCGCGCTTTTTGAAGGACTCAGGCCAATCGGGCCGGAAGGAGGGCCCCGCCCAGGCCTTCTGGACCATGTATTTCACGCCGCTGTTGCCGCGCTCGAGCAGTTTCCACTCGAAGAAGAGCTCGAAGTTGTCGAACTGCTCCACGCTGACCAGGTCGCCGCCCGAGCTGTCGGGGAGCGTGCGTATCGCGCCATCCTCGATCGCCCAGGATTGTTTTGGGAAGGGAGTGTTCATGAACCCCTCCCAACCGTTAGAGGATTTGCCGTCGAAGAGCATTTGCCAGCCTTGGGCCTTTTCCTCGGCGCTGAGCTGATTGTCCGACGGTAGGTTCGCCGCGAACAGGACGAGACCGGAGACGAGAGTGAGCACGATGCAGCGCATGGTTTAGATTGTAGCCCCCCGGAGTTACCCGTGGCACTCTCTGTTTCGCGATTCAGTTCGAAGCGTGCGGAGCAGGTGGGGGCGCGGTCCCAGGGCCGCCCGTCCGTAAGTTGCAATCACGTCCAGAGCAGGTCAATAGCTCCCGCGCTTCGCCCACTAGAAAGATCGACCCCGCGACAACCACCAAGTCGTCGTCGCCCTCCAACGCCGCCTGGAGCGTCGGCGCGCAATCGATCCTAGCATGATGGTGATCGACGATCCCCCGCAATGTTTCGGGGCTCACCGAGCGAGTCACTTGCGACTGCGTCAACGTCACCCGATCAACCGCCGGAAACAGCCAACCCGCCATCTCGTCGACGGCCTTGTCACGCGCGGCGCCAAACACCAGCCTAATTCGTCGGCCGGAATGAAAATGCTCCAAGAACGCTGCCAGCTGCCTCGCCCCGGACGGGTTGTGCGCGGCATCCAGCAATACTTCGGGCTTGCCGGGCAGCGTCTCGAGACGCCCCGGCCACTCTACGGCCGCGAGTCCGCGCTCGATCGCCGGCGCCGGCACGTCGAGCTCTTCAAGGGCTGCGATCGCGGTGAGCGCGTTCTCGACCTGATGTCGGCCGGCGAGGTTCAACCGAATCGTCATGCCGTCAACATCGAAGGAGTGCTTCCCCGCCCCGTCGGCCGAAACGTCTTGTGCGATCCGCTTGTGGGCGACCGCGATGCCGATTGCCCGCGCACGCTTTTCTAGGACGGTTTGCACGCGCGGATCTTGCTTGGCGAAGACGGCTCGGCAACCTGGCTTGAGAATCCCCGCCTTCTCGCCCGCGATGACCTCGGGCCGGCTTCCCAACCAGGCCTCGTGATCGAGATCGACTCGAGTGATCACCGCGACCTCCGGCCGCACCACGTTCGTCGCATCGAGCCGCCCCCCCAGCCCCACTTCGATCACACCGTATTCCGCCTTCGCGTGCTCGAACGCGCAGAAGCTACAGGCGGTGACTGATTCGAAAAACGTCGGGTGTAGATCCTCCACCGCCAGCGCCTCACAGGCCTCGCGCACCCTCTCGACCGCTTTCACGAAACCAGCGTCGTCGATCGGCTGACCGTCGATCCGGTAGCGCTCATTGATGCTCGAAAGGTGGGGCGAAGAGTAGAAGCCCGTACGGTGTCCAGCGGCCCGCAGGCCCGCCTCGATCATGGCGCCGGTGGAGCCTTTCCCGTTCGTGCCGGCTATGTGGACGACCTTGAACGACCGTTCTGGGCGCCCCAGGCGCTCAACAAGGGCCTCGATCCGGCTTAGGCCGAAGTTCGCCCCGCGAATGTCGCCGAGCGAGGAGAAAAGGTAGGCGACCGCTTGGTCGTAGGTCACGCTGCTCGGCGGCCGCAGAAAAAGTCAAACGCTTTCGCTAGGAACGCCTTCATTTCCGAACGCTTGACCACAGCGTCGAGCATGCCGTGCTCGAGGAGAAATTCCGAACGCTGAAAACCCTTCGGCAGCTTCTGCTTGATCGTCTGCTCGATCACGCGCGGACCCGCAAAGCCGATCAACGCGCCGGGCTCGGCGATATTGAGATCGCCCAGCATCGCGAAGCTAGCAGTGACTCCCCCCGTAGTCGGGTCAGTCAGGACGCTGATGTACGGAAGCTTGGCGTCAGACAACTTCGTCAGCGCCGACGAGATCTTCGCCATCTGGATCAAGCTGACCATGCCCTCCATCATGCGCGCGCCGCCGGAAGCGGAAATGATGACCAGCGGGCAGGTGTTTTCGAGCGCGCGTTCGACGCCGCGGGTGAGCTTTTCGCCAACGACGGCGCCCATGCTCCCCCCGATGAAGCGGTACTCCATCGCACAGATGACAGCTGGACGACCCTCGATCAACCCATCGGCGCAAATCACCGCGTCGGACAGGCCGGTCTTCTCGCGCGCTTGGGCAAGCCGCTCTTGGTAGGGTTTTTGGTCCACGAAGCCGAGGGCGTCGGTCGAGCGCAGGCCGACCGAAAATTCCGTGAACTGTTGGTCGTCAAACAGCAGCGCCAGCCGTTGCCGCGCGGTGATCTTGAAGTGGAAGCCGCACTTGGGGCAGACGTTGTGGCTTTCTTCGAGCTCTTGCTTCCAGACCGTGGCGCCGCAGGAGTCGCACTTGATCCAAAGGCCCTCGGTGCGGACTCCTTCTGGGCGTACGGGCGGCTCTTTGTCTTTCTGAAACCAAGCCATCTAGCGTTGATGATCGCGCAGTGAGGCTGGGACTGCAACAATGTGGCGCACGGCTGTGCCGTGCCGCCTTGCAGCTATGCTGCAAGGTCCGGGGCCGGCAACGGGAGACGCTCCTCTCGCGCCCCGGAGAGCTATTGGCACTACAATTGATGGGCGAGGTAAAACAGATGGAAAATCGCAGGCAGCTGTTCGCAATGATGGGCGCTGCGTTGACAGCTGGGGCCGGGGCTTCGGCCAACGCGGCAATACCGGATGAGGTGCGCAACGGCGGCGGGGCCGAGTCACTCAAACACCCATTCGGTGAACAACAGGTCTACTTTCAAGGGCCAACCGATCAGCTCAAGGTCTTCGAGGGCGGAAACCTTCGGCTCAAGGCCGGCATGGAGCCGCATCCGCCGCACAAGCACCCCGAGGAGGAGATTATGCTGGTCACCGAAGGCCACGGCGAAATCTCGGTCGAGGGCAAGATCACACCTGTCGGGCCGGGCTCGATGATGTATTGCGCCGCCGACAAGCTTCACGGCGTGCGCGCCGGCGAGTCGGCGTCGTTGTTGTTCTACTACTTCAAATGGGACAAGCGATGAAGACCACCAGACGGAAAGCTCTCGCCGTTGGCGCGGCCGCCGGTGGGATTCCTGGGGATTCGCTTGTCGAGATCGACGTGATTGCGTTTCGATGATGGCCGTCGCCCGCCGAGAACGCACGGAAGTTCGCGCAAAGCCCTGCCGCTCCTGCCCGCGGGCTTACGTCACCCTATCTATGGATCACTCAGCGACGCGTCCGTGGAGCGACACAATCATAGCCCAGGGATTCATCCCTGGGATTGGATGCGCCAGCGACCCCTCTGACACTCTTTCTGTGGAATCCGCGCCTGTTGGGCGCGGATTCCACAGAAAGGGACCGAACCCGCTACGCCCAAACCGCGAACCCAGGGATGAATCCCTGGGCTATGATTGTGTCGCCCGCGGGCGGGCTCGAACCCAACTTCCAGCCCTAAGTGAAGAGTATTGGGGCTAGGGACGCGAGATGTCCTTCCGTGAGGCAATGATAAGGGCGCAACATGTCGCGCCCCTGCTGCTATGCGCGGTCGTCGGTGCGACGGATCTCGAGCGCCTCGCCGCGATGCATTCGGTCGCGGGGGCTGAGGACTGGAGCTACCTTGTCGAGCGCCTCGGCGCCGGCGCCCAACCCGACGCCCTGGGAGTTTCGATTTCGTTCGGTAGTGGGAGCCCGAGGACGCTCATCGCCGCCGGCATCGACGAGCCAGGATTCGTCGTCTCTGGCTTCACCGATGAGGGCCACTTGCGCTTGCAGCGGCTGGCCGAGACTCCCCCGCAATACCAGTTCGACTCCTTTTGGGTGGGCCGGCGAGTCATCGTTACCGGCGCGGGCCATGACCCGTTACCCGGGGTCATCGCGGCGCCGTCGGTGCATTTCGCCTCCGACCGCGGGTACGGGTCGCAGGTCTCGAGCGTCGACCGACTCTTCGTCGATGTCGGCGCATCGAATCCAGACGAGGCGCGAGCCGCCGGGATTCGCCCGCTCGACCGGGTAGTACTTGATGCCGACCCGATCGCGCTCGATGACGAACGGCTGGCCGGACCATGGGTGTCGAGTTACTCCGGCGCCGCCGTCCTCCTCTCCCTTGCCGACCGCCTCCGGACGGACCAGCCGAAGGGGACAGTGACTTTAAGGTTTGTCGCGCAGCAACATTTTCACAACACGGGGTTTCTCAGCGCGCTATCGGTGGAATCGGACCAAACCGTCCTAATCCGGAGCGGCGGCGCCTCCAAGCCCGAGATCATGTCGCTGAGCAGCGAGACGGAGCTGATGGACTCTCTTCTGGAGCAAGGCGAGCCGCTTGGCTTCCGCCGCGGAACGGCTGGACGCTTTCGCTTCGGGCCCTTTGAGACGGAGAAGACGTCAAACGGCGACGTTGCCCTGATGACCCTAGGGGTCGAAAACGCTGGGTCGCCGGTTGAGATCGTCCGGTATTCGCAGCTCGCCTCCGCGGCGGCGCTGCTGGCGAACCTGGTAGGGCTGGGCGAGCGCGAAGATTGGCGGCGCAGCCTCACGATTGACCGTCCGGCGCCGCAGGCGGTTCCCCCCGCGGCGGAAGGGCTCGAAAGACTCATCCGCGAGTTGGCCGACATCCCCGGAATCAGCGGCGATGAGTCGGCCGTCCGCCACGCCATCGAGTCGAGGCTCCCAGACTGGGCCAGAAAGCGAGCCGAGACCGACCAGACAGGCAACCTGATCGTGAAACTGGGCGGCCCGGGAGATCCCACAGCCGTCTTTATCGCGCACATGGACGAGATCGGCTTCGAAGTCACCCGCATGGAAAGCGACGGCCGACTGGCGCTGAAGACGCTGGGCGGCGGCGCGGAGGAGCTGTTCGCCTGGCATCCGCTGACGGTCTACGGGGCCAACGGGCCACTTGCCGGCGTGATGGAGCAATTCGGCTCGATGAACGTTGGCGCTGACTCCCCGCAAGCTGTCCGCGAGCTAGGCGTCGATGTCGGAGCGAAAGCGTCGGTTCCGAAGCGGATTCGCCGGCTGCTGGGCTCTCGCATCAGCGGGCGCGGGCTCGACGACCGGGTAGGCTGCGCGGTTTTGTTGGCGGCGATCCAAGAGCTCGAACCGAGTCAGGGCCGGCCCGTGTGGCTCGTGTTCAGCGTCCGCGAAGAGACCGGACTCGTTGGAGCACAGGCCATCGCCTCGCGCACCTCGCCAAAACGGGTCTATGCCATTGACAGCTTCGTGACGTCGGATTCGCCGCTCGAGGAAAGACGCTTCGCCTACACGCCGCTGGGCGAGGGGGCGGTCATCCGCGGCGTTGACAACAGTAGTTTGACTCCGCTGGCCGAGGTCGAGCGCGTCCTAGCCCTGGCTAGGGCGTTCGACATCCCGCTGCGGCCAGGGGTGACGGCCGGCGGAAATGACGGCTCGCGGTTCATCGTGAAGGGTGCGGCCAACATCCCGTTGACCTTTCCTTTGCGCTACGCGCATACGGCGGTCGAGACGGCGGACCTGCGAGACATCGAAGCCCTGCACGAGATTGTTGGGGCCTTGATTCAAACGGAGATCAGCATGAGGTGAGCCCGGAACGCAAGTGACGGGTACGGACTTCGACGCCCCCACGAACTCCTCACCCGTCACTTGCGTTCCGGGCTCACTTTGCGCGGATGTAGCTTCGGGCAGCTAGCCCCTGCCAAATCATGGGACCTGGCGTGTCGGCACCGGCCCTAGCTCGAGCGCTATTAGCATCTACACGGCGTTGGAGCGCTTGAGACCCTCGACCTCCTCGGCTGAGAAACCTAGTTCGTCGAGTATCGCGTCGGTGTGCTCCCCGGGCAGCGGCGCGCGGTGGCGAATCCCGCCGGGCGTTGCTGATAGGCGCATTGGCGTGTCCGCGATGGGCGGATCACTCTTGGCCCCGGGGAATGCCACGTTTTTCAGCAGCCCACGCGCCTTCACTTGCGGGTCGGCGAGCGCCTGGCCGGTGTCGAAGACGGGTCCACATGGCACCCTGGCCTTCTCCAGTGCGGCGATGGCTTCGTCGGTGGTCCGCTGCTCGCACCACGGGACCATCGCCGCGTCAATCTTGTCGGCGTTTTCGGCGCGTTCGAGGTCTTCGTTCAAGTCCGGGTCGTCGATCAGATCCTCGCCGCCGACCGCGCGGGCCCAGCGCTTGAACATCGGCCGTCCATTGACCGCCACCAATAGCCAACCGTCCTTGGTCTTGTAGCAGTCCGACGGGGCGGCCCAAAAAGCGCGGTTGCCCCACTGCTCGCGCCTGATGCCGTTCACCGCGCGCTCGGCGAGCAACGGAACCATGAACGTCACCCCGGTCGCCAGCAGCGACACGTCGATGCATTGCCCTTCCCCTGTTCGTTCCCGGTGAAACAGCGCCGTCATCACCCCGAACGCCCCGTGCAAGGCGGTCCCATAGTCCTCAAACGGCACGGACGCCCGCACAGGCGGGCCTGGAAACCCCGTCAGCGACATTGCGCCCGACATCGCTTGTACTACCCCGTCGAAGCCCACTCGCTCGGCATAGGGGCCGTCGGGGCCAAACGTCGACACCATCATCAGAATGATGTCGGGCTTGAGGGCTTTGAGCGAATCGTAGTCGATGCCCATCTTCTCGAGCACCGGCATCGGCAGGTTCGCGACGACGATGTCCGCGTTCTTGACCAGACGGCGGATCACCTCATCGGCGCCGGGCTTGGACGGATCAAGCGTCAGGCCGCGCTTGTTGCGGTTGATCGAGAGAAACATGCCGCCCTCGCCCGATTCGGCTAGCGGGCCGAGATACCGGTCTTCGCTCCCCCCGCGGCGGTCGACGCGGATGACCTCGGCCCCCATATCCGCGAGCAGCATCGCGGCATAGGGCCCGGCAATATACCGGCCGAAATCGACCACGCGAATTCCATCTAAAGGTAGCCCCATGAGTCGGAAGAGTTTACCATGAGCCCCGAGCGCAAGCGAGCGGGTGGGGCGTTCGTGGCACCCCACCCGCTCGCTTGCGCTCGGGGCTCATGATGCTGCTCCGATCCGCCGATTTCCAACAGGTGGACCGTGCAGGATGCAAACAAGCGTTCGTGAGGCTCGTCTACGCGCGGCACAACCGATCGGCCGCGGTGCGGACAGCCCTACAGCAGGTGTTTCGCGAGCTTGAACGGGCGGGCGGGCTTGGCGTCGACATTGGCGCGGGCGGGTCGCGCTTGCATTCGCGTCTGATCTCGTTGGACTGCGACCCCGCCGGCCGGCCTCAAACCAAAGCCTCAGCCGAGGCTCTGCCGTTTCGCGACGGCTCGCTAGGCGCCGTGGTCTCGCAAGAGGTCTTCGAACACTTGGCCGACCCGGCGGGAGCGCTGAACGAAGCCGTGCGAGTTTTGGCTCCGGGCGGGGTGCTCTACCTTCAGACGCCGTTCGTCATCGGATACCACGACGGTCCGCGAGACTACTGGCGCTTCACTCGCGATGGCATCGAGAGGTTTCTCGCGAACGGGGGCTTGCAGGTCGAACGGGTCGAAGAGTCGGTCGGAGCCGGGACGGCCGCCTATCTCATCGCGGTTGAGTTTGCCGCGGTCATGGCGGGCTCGATCTGGCGCCGCGCGTATCTACCGGCGAAGGGGCTGGCGGCCGTGCTATGCGCCCCGCTAAGACTCGCCGACCGCTTCACGATGACCGGCCCGCATCGGCATCGCCTCCCTGGAGGCTACCTCGCCTTGGCAAGGAAACCGCTATGAACTTCCTGTTACTCTCCGCGGGGCGCAGGGTCGAGCGCGTGCGGCTGCTGCAACCGGCTCTGGCGGACCTCGGCCTCCAAGGGAATGTCGTCGCGGCGGATGTGTCGGCGAACGCAGCGGCGCTGCGGGTCGCGGATCGCACTCACCTCATCCCTCGCTGCGACAGCCCTGACTACGGAGAGGCGTTGATGAGCCTTTGCGCTTCCGAGAGAATCAGCGCGGTGGTCTCGGGCCTCGATCCCGAGCTGCCGGTCGTTAGCGCGCTTCGAGGACGGCTCGGACGCGCCGGCGTACGCGCCTGGGTCAGCTCACCTGAGTGCGTTGAGTTGTGCGGCGACAAGCGTCAGACCAACCGCTGGCTTCGTGACCACAAGTTCCCGACCGTCCGCCAGGTCGCGTTGGGACAAGGCCGGCTGCCGCTGCCGCTCTTCGTGAAACCGGCCCGAGGAAGCGCCTCGCAAGGAGTACGGCGGGCCGACACCGAAGATGGACTGGCGGCCTGTGAGTCACTGCCCGGCCCGTGGATCGCGGAAGAGGTCGCGCCGGGCCGCGAATTCACCATTCATACCTACGTGGACGTCGAGGGCCGTTGTGGCATTGCTGTCCCGTGTGAACGGCTCGAAGTCCGCGCGGGTGAGGTATCGAAGGGTGTCACGGTGAAGCACCGGCCCATGATGGAGCTCGCGCGCGACATCAGCGAACAACTCCCAGGGGCATGTGGGCCGCTGAACATCCAGTGTTTTCTCGCCGGCGACGGGTCGATCCGCGTCACCGAGATCAATCCTCGCCTTGGCGGAGGATATCCGCTAGCCGACCGGGCCGGCGCGACGTTCTGTCGTTGGATGATCGAAGAGACGCTGGGCCTCCCGGTCGAGACCGCGTTTGATGAGTGGATGGACGGTCTTACGATGCTGCGCTTCGACGATGCCGTGTTAAGTCGAAGCCGACACCGCGCCTTGCAACACTTGACGCACATCGTCGTCGACCTTGACGACACTCTCTACCTCGAGCGCGACTACGTACGCAGCGGGTTCCACGCGGCCGCCAAGCTGACCCCTCAGCCCAAACGCTTCGCCGAAACGGCCTGGGAGATGTTCGCATCAGGCCGGCGCGGCGACGTCTTCAACGCCACGCTGCGGGAGCTGGGAATCCCAGACGATCCCGAAACCGTCGACGCCTTGGCCAAGGCCTATCGACTTCACGAGCCTGCCATCGACCTCGCGCCCGACGCCCGGCGTTTTCTCGACGCCGTCCGAATCGAGGGGCTGATTTCCGACGGCCCCCTCCCGTCCCAGACCCGCAAACTGCGGGCCCTTGGCCTGGACGACAGATTTACTAAAGTCGTCTTCACCGACGCCTGGGGCCGCGAGTACTGGAAACCATCGCCGGTCGGCTTCCAAGAGATCGAAAATGCACTGGGACCGGGCGCCTACGTGTACCTAGGGGACAATCCCCGGAAGGACTTCAGGCCGGCGCGAAAGCTTGGCTGGCGCACGATCCGCGTCCGCCGCCCGGGAGGCCTCTACGTCGGTCTCGAGCCCGAGCCGGGATACGAGGCCGATTACGAAGTCAACACGTTTGACAGCATCGAACCTTCTTGGCTATTCTCAAACGAGTAGGCCCGTCTGGACGGGCCTTTTGTTTACCCCATGGCCAATCACAAATCCGCGATCAAGCGCATCCGCCAGACCGAACGTCGCAACGATGTCAACCAGCGTAACCGCACGCAGTTGCGTACCCAAGTCAAGAAGCTCGATACGGCGATCGCGTCGGGCAGCGCCGATGACGCCAAGGCCGCTTACACGGCCACGACCAGCGCGATCGACAAGTCCGTGCAGAAGGGCGTTGTCACCGCCAACAAGGCTGGGCGGATGAAGTCTCGTCTGAACGCCCGCGTCAAGGCGCTTGGCTAATCTCGCCGTAGGTAGCTAGCGGCGCTGAGCCCCAAGGTTTACCTTGGGGTCCGACCCCGACCTGAAGATCGGGGCTCACCTCAACTTCCTCGCGAGGTCCAAAAAGTCGTCCGCCACGACATCGAAATCCGGATCTGGCGTCAGGTCCTTCTTGCCATTCGGTCCGCGCTCCAACGGTCGCAGCACAAACGCCGTCTTGAAGCCCACCGAAGCCGCCGCGCGAAGATCGCCCTGGTGCGCGGCGACCATCATCACCTGCTCCGGTTCCAACCCCAGCAACTGGGCGGCCTTGAGATAAACCTCTTTGTCGGGCTTGTAGTGGCCGGCTAGCTCGGATGAAAGGACGGTGTCCCAGGGGAGCCCCGCGTGCTTGGCCATGTTGACCAACAACGCGACGTTGCCGTTCGACAGCGAGGTGATGATGTAGTTCTCCTTGAGCTGGGTCAAACCCTCCACTGCGTCGGGCCAGGGCGCGAGCCGGTGCCAAGCTCGGTTGAAGTGGCGGATCTCCGCTTCGGTCAGCCCCTTGATGTCGAACTTCTCGAGCAGCCCGTCCAGGATCAACCGGTGAAGTTGGTCGATGTTCATCCACGGCAGCTCGCCCTTGCGGACGCGGTTCATCGACGGGCCGTAGCCGCCGCGCCAGGCGTCGGCGAACTCTTCCCAGTCGACCTCAAGGTCTTTGCGGCGGCCGAGTTCCCTGCCCTCGCGAATGATGCTCGATCGCCAATCGACAACGGTCCCGAAAACATCGAACGTTAGGGCTTTTACGTCTTTCATATCTGCTCGCAAAACTCCGGCCGCGGACAATGCGAAAAAAGCGCGTCGTGAGAATTCCGTCACGCCGGGAGTATACGCTAATCGTGCAGCTTTTTCAGGATGTGTTTGGCTAGCGGCTCTTTGATTTCGCGGTGGCGCGGGATCGCTGAGCGATTCTCGTTTGCGGATTCTGATACCAGTCTTGTTTGCCGCGGTGGCGAATCATCTCGCAGCCGGCTCTCTTGATCTTCCGAATCAGATCACTTCGCTTCACGGCAAGGCCAACTCGCCGACGCGGCGAACGTTTGGGATGGTCCCGCTAGTCAGCTCTCGGTAGATGTCCGCAAGGTTTTCTTTCAGCTCATCCAGCGTCTCACCTTGCGTCTGGTAGTCCGGAAACTCCTCAATGTAGCCAAGCCACATGTCGTCTTCCAGCCAATAGACATAGCGCACGTTGTTCATGGGTTCAGTTTAACTTGGCCGGAAGGTTACAATCTGGTCATGCGTATCGCTCTCCTATCGGTCCTATCCTTCGCACTCAGCTGCGGCGACGAAGGTTTTCGTTCCATCTCAACCGCCGATCTCGAAGACAAGATCGCCGGCGGCTGGGCCGGTCAAATGATCGGCGTCAGCTACGGCTGGCCCACGGAGTTCCGGCACCTCGAAGAGATAATCCCAGAGGACCAGCTCCCTACATGGGAGGCGAAGATGGTCGACAACGCTCTCGACCAAGACGATCTCTACGTGGACATGACCTTCGCTCAGGTCCTCGACGAAAAGGGGCTCGACGCTACAACGGACGACTTCGGCGCGATGTTCCGCGACGCCGAATACCGCCTTTGGCACGCCAATCTCAGCGCTAGGCGCGCCTTGCGTCGCGGCGTCCCCGCCACCAAGAGCGGGACGCCCGAATTCAACGCCCACGCCAACGACATCGACTTCCAGATCGAAGCGGATTTCGTCGGTCTGATGTGTCCCGGCATGCCGCAGGCGGTCAACGATCTATGCGAGCGCGCCGGACGCGTGATGAACCACGGCGACGGCATCTATGGCGGCATGTTCGTGAGCTGCATGTACGCCGAGGGGTTCTTTGAAACCGATCCCGTCAAGGTAGTCGAAGCCGGGCTCGCGTGCATGCCGCAAGAAAGCCCCTACGCTCTGCTGATCAAAGACACTCTCGAGTGGTACGCCCAGCATCCTGACGACTGGATGAAGGTTTGGCAGTTGATCGAAGACAAGTGGAACAAGCGCGAGCCCTGCCCGTCGGGCGCAATGAAGCTGTTCAACATCGACGCCAAGCTCAATGGGGCTTACATCGCCCTCGGCCTGCTCTACGGCGAGAGCGACTTTGAGAAGACCCTCAATATCTCAACCCGCTGCGGCCAGGACTCCGACTGCAACCCGTCAAACGCGCTCGGAATTCTCGGCGTCATGCTCGGCTACAAGGCGTTGCCGCAGAGCTGGCAAGAAGCCATCAACGGAATCTCCGACCAGAAGTTCAACTACACCAACTACTCGTTCGACACAATCGTCGACAGCACCGTTAAACGAGCGATCGCTCAAGCGGAAAAGGATGGCGGCCGGATGGACGGCGACCGCTTGATGATCAAGGACCAGCCCGCGATCCCGGCGAAGCTCGACCTCTGGGACGACTACGGCTCGCCGGTCGAACGCATTTCCTGGAGCGACACACGATGGCAGTGGAAGGGCGCCTGGAAAGAAGAAGCCCAGCGATCGCGCCGCGGCGCGGACAGCACTCTTGCCTCGGCCAGCGCCGCTGGCGCTGAAGCCTCGATCACCTTCAGCGGCACCGGCGCAATCATCTCCGGCCCTTTCATTCCGACCGGAGGCCAAGCCGAGGTCTACGTCGACGGCGAGTTGGACCGGACCGTCGACTCCTACTCCGACGAAACCGGGGCCAAGCGCAGCGAGTCGATCTGGCACAAGTTCGGCCTAGCCGACGCGGAGCACACCGTTCGTCTAGTCGTAAAAGGCGAACCCTACGGCGACTCCGCCGGCGCGGACGTGACCATTTCGGACCTAGTCGTATTCCGCTAGTGTGGCGCGAGCCGCCAGGCTTGCCGTCTCGCGATTCCTTGCGAGACAGCTTCACGCCACGTCGTCAGAAACTGGTCACCTTGCGGTATATCGATCCGGCAGGGGTCGTTTCGCTCGCGAAAAGCGCAAAGCCCTGGGCTCGGAACGCCCCGAGTTTCCATTCCCCCGCCCTTACAGCTTTGACCAACTGAGCAGCCCCTTTGGGATGACGAATTCTCCCCAAGGTGATGTGCGGAGTGTAAGCGCGTCGCTCACGCTTGAACCCAAGCTCTTGCGCGGCAGCCTCGATCCGCTCCTGCAACGCCAGCAAGTCATCGGCCGGGTCGACGACCACGACGGGGGCCCGCGGCGCGCGCTCGTTGGGGAAAAAGCTCAACTTTCCCAGATCGACTTGAACCCCGGCGGGCTGTTCTAGCGCGGCAAGTGAATCCTCCAGCTCCGCGAGCCGCTCCTTCGGCCAAGAGCCGTAGAAACGCAGTGTTAGATGAAGGTTCTGAGGCGGAGACCAGCGCACGGCCGAATGCGGCGAAAGGCGTTTCTGGATCGCGGCCAACTCCTCGCGCACGGCCGGGTCGATTTCAATCGCTGCGAAAAGCCGCACCCTATCAGACTCAGTCCAGGTCGTAACGCTTGATCCCGGGGACTTCGATGAATCCCCGGTCGAACGACGCAATTCGCTCAATCTTGCGGTTCGACATCACGGCGGCGTGAACCGCCTCGCGAGCCGTTACGCCCTTCGCCGACAGCAGCAGCTCGCGGGCAAAATCCGTGTCGGCCAAGGTGAGGTCGAACACAATCGGACAAATCGCGACGAACAGGTCATGGACCTTCCGCGCGAGGTCAGGGCCGTCCCAAGGCCGAGTACCGCGCCAGGATTTCAAACAGCACCGCCGTGCTCGTACACCCCTCAACTTCGCGGTCCCTCACCTGCGCCAGGAAACGGCGCGCCGGGTCGCGATTCGCGTGCTCGCGTCCGGCGACGTACATCGGGATGTTGGAATCGATGAAGACCGTCATAAGACTCCCCTCATGGAATTCCCCTTATTGAATTCCGCTGTGCGTGTCAGACAGCATGTCTTCAATGGACGATGTCGGCGCGCCTAAGATCTCCAGTCGCGACAGAGGATCGTTGTCGTCAGCGTCGACGGCAGTGCGCGTCAGCGCCTCTTCGATCGCTCGCCGCACGAATTCGCCCTTCGAAACGCCCGATCGCTGGGAAGCCTTCTTGAGGCTGATCTCAAGTTCCTCGGGGATGAGCACTTGTAGTCGATGACTCATATGCTCATGTTAGCACCGAACAGAATCGTAAGCTATTCGGCTCGGGTGTGCGACATAAATGTGAGCGAAAGGCGTAACTGCAATGGTTAAACGCTTGTCCGAACGTACACTTACGTCGGGCGCGGGCGCAGGCCATCCTTCGGCCAAGCGCCGCCGGCAGTCACAAATTTGTCGCGCACCCATTCGGCTCGGGACATTTCGGCAATCACGATCCGGCTCCCGGCGCCGCGACCGGGAGTACCTACACAGTCAGATTCTTGTCGGATCGGACGGGATTTTCGCGGGACCGGCTCTACAATACTAGGCAGCTGAAATGAAACGCCTGACACTGCTCGTCCTGCTCGCTTGCCTGCCTTTGACGGCTCAGCGGGAGTTCGACCTGCTGATCCGGGGCGGGCTCCTCGCGGATGGCCGGGGCGGTGGACCCTACGCGGCCGACGTTGGGGTCTACCAGGGCCGAATCGTGGGGATCGGCGAGCTGTCGAGCGCCTCAGCCGCGCGGGTCATTGACGCCTCCGGCCTGATCGTCGCTCCGGGTTTCATCGACATGCACAACCACTCCGACGACACGCTCATTGAGCAGCCGAGGTGCGAAAGCATGGTCCGCCAGGGCGTCACCACCATGGTGTTGGGCGAGGGCGGCTCGGCCGGTCCGGTACGCGACGGAGAACGCTCCTGGACAACCCTTGGCGGCTATTTCGAAGCCGTCGAAAAACAAGGAGTCGCCGCCAACATCTGCTCCTACGTCGGCCAGACGCAGATCTGGACGCACGTCAAGGGCGAGAAGCTCGAGCCCGCGACGGCCGCCGAAATCGCCCGCATGAAGCAGGAAGTCGCTGCGGCGATGGAGCAAGGTGCGATGGGGCTGTCGAGCTCGCTCCTGATGCCGCCCTCGAGTCTGGTAACGACGGATCAGCTGGTCGAGCTGGCCCAGGTCGCCGCCAAGCACGGCGGGATTTACTCGACCCATATTCGTGACGAAGGCGAAGGCGTGTTCGACTCGATCGCCGAGGCCATTGAAATCGGCAAGCGCGTCGAGATCCGTGTCGACATCATCCACATGAAGATCGCCGACGAGAAGCTTTGGGGTCGGATGCCTGAGATCATTGAGATGATCGACGAGGCTCGCGGGCAAGGGCACGACATCCGCGCGCACGTTTACCCTTACACGGCTGGACAGAACAATCTGCGGTCGATTATCCCCCCCTGGGCGCACGATGGCGGCAACCGGGCGATGCTCGAACGGCTCAAGGCCCCCGACGCCAGACAGCGGATACGGAAAGACATCCTCGAAGGGATCTCCGGATGGTACAACCACTACCTCGCCGTCGGATCGGATTGGAACCGCATGCTTCTGGTCGGATTCTCGCAGCCCAAGAACCAGCCCTACGTCGGCAAGCGCATGAGCGAGCTAATCGCCGGCCGCGGAGGCGACCCGGTCGACGTGCTGCTCGACGTGCTGCTCGAAGAGAACGGCTCGGTGCGGACGGTCTTCTTCCATCACTCGGAAGAAGATATGCAATTCGCGCTCAAGCAGCCCTACGTGTCGGTCGGGTCGGACGGCTCGGCGATCAGCCCCACCGAGGGCCTGCATCCCCATCCGCGCTGGTTTGGGACGTTTCCGCGAGTACTCGGCCGCTACGTCCGTGAACTGAAAACACTGGAGTTAGGGGAGGCGATCGCGAAGATTACGTCCATGAATGCGGACAAGATCGGCATCCGGGACCGCGGGCGCCTCGAAAGCGGCTACTGGGCGGACGTTGCGATCTTCGACCCTGGAACGGTGATCGATCGGGCGACGTTTGAGGCGCCCCAGCAGTACCCGGTAGGAGTGGAGTACGTGATCGTCAACGGGGAAATCGTGATCGACCAGGGCGAGCACACAGGCGCGCTACCCGGGCAGGTCATTCGCGGCCCGGGCTGGAGCGGGAGTCGGTAGCCCCAACACTTTTCACGTAAGGCCGAGGTGGGAGTTTGGCCGCGGAACCCGCTCCCTTGCGGTCGCGGCTCTGACGTAGCGAGTCAAACATTAACCAAAAGGCGTCTGAGCCGCGACCGCAAGGGAGCGGGTTCCGCAAGCTCCAGCCGCCTGTTAATTTTGGAGCAGTGTGGAATAAACCCCGGCCCCTGCCGGTTTGCAAGGGTAGAGTTCCCGATCGTTCTATGATCGAGGCCACGAGAAAGTTGCTGTTCGGCCGCAAAAAAAACCTGGAAGCGTTCGAGACGGAGGCCCTGCCGCATCTGCCGGACCTGCAGCGGGCGGCCACCAGCCTGCTCGGCGACCGAGCTCACGCCGACGACGTCTTGCAAGAGGTCTATCTGAGAGCGTGGAAGTCGTTCCATAGCTACCAAGCCGGCACGAACTGCAAGGGCTGGCTGTTTCGCATCATGTTCAACTGCATTCATGATCACCGCCGCCGCTGGATGAACCTGAACATGGTCGCCGCCGAGGAGGAGACGCTCGAGCGCAAGCTCACTTAATCCCCGCCGATCCCGGACAAGTTGACGGACACCGAAGTGCTCCGCTCGATCGAGGAGCTGCCGATCAACTACAAAGCGGTTGTGAGCCTAACTGACGTCGAAGAGATGTCTTACAAAGAAACCGCGGACATTCTTGGGGTCCCCATGGGCACGGTGATGTCGAGGCTCAGCCGGGGACGGAAGTTGCTGCGTGCGTCGCTGGCGGGCGTCGCCGGCGAATACGGGATCGGAACCGCGAAAGGAGGCCAGCCTCGATGAAGGTGATCGACTTCGGCCAGGCCGAGTGCAAAAAGCTCGAGCAGTACCTGGACTCGTACGTCAACAACGAGCTGACCGTTGAGACGTCCCACAAGCTTGTCGCGCACTTGGAGAGCTGCGAGCCGTGCTCTCGAGAAGTGCGGGCGAGGATCGAGCTGCGGGCTGCGGTAAAGCAGGCCGTTCAGCGCCAAGAAGGGGCGGGCGATGTTGAGGAGCGGATTCGCGACCGTCTTCGTGAAGAACAATCCAAGGCGCTTTTTCGTTCGTGGACGGTTCCGCTGGCGGTAGCGGCTTCAATGCTGATCGCCGCGCTGTTGTGGACCGGTTCCGGGGAGTCCCAGCGTTGGCAAACCGCGCTGGCCGAGCAGGAATCCTACATTGACTCGCTGTACGAGCTGGTCCCGCCGATCATCCGAGTAGGCTTGGGAGATCACGTGCACTGCGCGTACTACCGGAACCTGGAGAAGAGCGTACCGGCGGCGCAGATGGCCAAGCTGCTGGGCTCGCGCTACGAGGGCTTGCCGGCGCTGGTGAACGAGCACATTCCCGAGGGCTTTAGGACGATGCTGGGGCATCAGTGTCGCTATCGCGGGCGGCAGTTCATCCACCTTGCGCTCAAGCGGGATGAGGAGTTGTTGTCTCTGGTGATTACACCCCGCGTCGACGGCGAGTCGTTTGGTCGGGATGATCTGGCGCCGCTTCTCGATGCGGCGGGCGTTCCGGTATACGGCACGCGAGCGGGTGAGTTCGAAGTGGCTGGGTTCGAGACCGGCGACTACCTGGGGTATGTTGTGTCGAATCTGTCGCACGCGGGCAATTTAGAAATTGCTGGAGCGGTCGTTGGGCCGGTGGCCGAATACCTGGGCGGTTGACGTGGCCCTGCTCGACCATTTCCGCCAAGACCTCCGCTTCGCCATCCGCTCGCTGCTGAAGAACCCCGGGTTCACCGTCGTCGTCATTGCGACGCTGGCGCTTGGCATTGGCGTCAACACGGCCGTCTTCTCGGTCGTCAACACCGTCCTGCTCAAGCCTGTAAATGCGCTGGACGCTGACCGCATCGTCGTCTTCGGCACTGCGCGCGAAGGCCAGGGACCGTCAGGCGGCGCCCCCACTCGTTTCAACGCTTGGCGCCGGCTCGGCGCTGTTGTTAGCGTCAATCGGGATCTACGGGCTGATGGCCTACAGCGTTCAACAGCGCCGCACGGAGATCGGCGTCCGCATGGCGGTCGGCGCGAGTCGAGCGGACGTCTGGCGAGGCGTGCTAGCACAGGGCCTGAAGCTGACCGTCTTGGGGATAGCGGTCGGCGTGGCCGGAGCGTTCTACCTCGCTGAGCTGTTGAGCAGTTTCGTCTTCGGTGTCGAGACACGAGACCCGGTTGTATTCGTCGCCGCCCCGTTGGTACTGACCGCGGTTGCCCTGATGGCGGTCGCACTTCCGGCGCTCCGGGCAAGTCGAGTCGACCCGCTCAACGCACTGCGGCATGAGTGCTGACATGTTCGGCGCTTTTTCCGAGCACCCTGCGTGAGCGGGGTGTCTTCCGCCTACAGTTGTGGCCGTCGCCAGGGTTGTTGGAAGACACCCCGCTCACGCAGGGTGCTCGGAATTCCTGCCGGATCTGTGCAGGAATCGTTTACAGAGGCGCTCACGGTCGCGGCTCCGTAGACGGCCGGTTGGGATTGGCGCCAGAGTCCAACGTCGGTAGAATGTCCAGACTCCACTACCGCCATACAAAGATCGGGGCTATCCAGCAGTGGGTACGCCGGGCTCCCTCCAAGAAACCCCGAATTTGGAGCCCAATGTTATTCTAATTACAGAGCATGGCGAACCTGCGGCAGCGTGAAATCCGGAAATCAGTACTATAAGTTCCATGCCATCCCCTTAGACCGAAAATAGTACCAAACGCAAAACGAACCCAATTTTCGCGGCTAACGACCAGCTCCGACGGATCTTCCCCCCAGCGGAAGGCTCGTTTGACGGGCTAACTGCTTGGCTTGCTTGGCTTTAACACGTTTGGGGGGGGCGCTTTTAGTGTACCCATGTATTATGCTATTGTATCGTTTATTCATTGTGTTATTTGTGATATAATATACCCATGTATGTTGAGTCCGTCCCCAATCGCAACTCGCCGCCCGCCGTCTTGCTGCGCGAATCCTTCCGCCAAAACGGCAGAGTCAAAAAACGCACCCTCGCCAACCTCTCCTGCTGGCGCCCCGTCCGCGTCGAGGCCCTCCGGCGCGCCCTCCGCGGCGAGTTCGATCAGCTTCCCGCCACTCCCGTCTGCGGCCCCGTCTTTGGCCTGCTCTTCGCGCTCAAGCAACTCGCCGATGAGCTGGGCCTGACCGCCGCGCTGGGTCGAACGCGGGCCGCCAAACTCGCCTTGTTCCTGGTGCTGGCGCGCCTGGCCCACCAAGGATCGCGGCTCTCGGCCGTGCGCTGGGCCGCCGATCAGGCCGTCGCAGAAGTGCTGGGTCTGGGCGCCTTCGACGAAGACGACCTCTACGCCGCCCTCGATGATCTGAGCGCCCGCCAAGTGAAGATCGAGCAAGCGCTATACCGCCACTACCTCGAGCGCCGCGGAGCCCCGCCCAGCTTGCTGCTCTACGACGTCACCAGCTCGTACTTCGAAGGCCTGCACAACGCGTTGGGCGAGTACGGCTACAATCGCGACGGCAAGCGCGGCAAGAAGCAAATTGTGATCGGACTGCTGGCCGATGACCAGGGCGAGCCGCTGGCGGTGCGGGTGTTTGCCGGCAACCGCAACGATCCGACGACCGTGCCGGATCAGATCCGCATCGTCAAAGAGCAGTTCGGAGTCGAGGAGTTGGTCTTCGTCGGCGACCGCGGGATGGTCAAGAGCAAGGGCAAGCAGGCGCTGGGGGAGGCCGGGCTGCGCTACATCACGGCGCTGACCGATCCCCAGATTCGGCGGCGCTTGAGCGAAGGGGTGCTGCAACTGGAGCTGTTCGCTGAACAAGTCTGCGAGGTCGAAGCCGACGGCGTGCGCTATGTGCTGCGCCTCAACGCGTCCGAAGCCAAACGGCAACGGCAGCGGCTCGAGGACAAGCTGGCCAAGCTGGGAGGCAAGCTCGACCGACGCAACCAGAAAGTCACGGCCTCTTCCCGTTGCGAGCCCGCGGCCGGACTGCGCCAGCTCAAGCCCTGGCTGGCGCGTCACAAGCTGACAGAATTGGTCGAGTTGCGCTTGCAGGGACGTACGCTGGTCGTCGAGCGCCAGCAGGCGGCGATCGAGCAGGCGCTGGAGTTGGCGGGCTGTTACGTGGTCGTGACCGATGTCGCCTCCGAGCGCATGAGCGGCCAAAGAGTGCACGACCATTACGTGAGCCTGCAGCGGGTGGAGCGCGACTTTCGGCAGCTGAAGACGGGCTTGCTCGAGGTGCGGCCGATCTTCGTGCGCAAAGAAAGCCGCACCCGAGGACATGTGTTGTGCAGCATGCTGGCGTTGAAGCTGAGCCGCGAATTGGAACGGCGGATACAAGCGGCGTTTGGCACGACCGACGACGACCCGCACGCGATCACCTTGCCGGACGCGCTGGCGGCGTTGGGGCGACTGTGTCTATTGGAATATCGAGTGGATGAGCAGACCAGCGTCACACGGCTGCCGATTCCCGACGCCCGCCAAACAGAAATCCTCAATGCGTTGGGGGTTTCGCTGCCGCACAAGTAACCTGTAGACAGACGCCGATCGCCCGATCCATCCCATAACCGACGCGAATTCAGGAAGTTGGCGGCGAAACTCTGCTCGCTGGCGGGGGGAAGATCCGCCCGAGGATGACATATCGACCAGACTCAGCGCTGCTTTCGACTTGGAACCCCGGCTGATTCGCAGCCGGATCGTCGCTCGAAACAATCAAGTAGTCCATCTCGGCAACCGTTCGCGGATCAATGAGGTCGTCGGTTCGGACGGATCGATTCATGTCGGTCCGCAGCGCAAGGTGCGTGTGCGGCCACCACGCGCCGCTCACTAGCAACCGCTTGTTTTGCAACGGTATATGGGCCAGGGGCTCGAGCATCTCTTGAAAGTTCGCCTGGCTTTGAGCGGCTTGGGTTAGATAGCCTCGCTGGTCATTGCGGGCGTCCCTGAGGATGACGACAAGGGCGACGGCCCCAACGAGTGCAACGCCCGCGCTAGCGAAACGCCAACGGGATAGTTGCTGCGCGAGCCAAACAAGCCCCGTCACGGTAAGAATCAAAGCGGCGACGGTCGTGGGTAGCAAGAACCGGCCAAAAACGGCAAAGCCCACCAAGTGGAACGCCCAACAGTAGATGAGGGGCGGAATCCCCAGGTAGAGGATGAGTCTAAGCCCGGACGGCGAGTGCCGACGCCAGGCCCAAACGCCAAGTAGGATCCCGAAAATGTAGAAGGGCAGGGGTCGCAGATGCCGTCCGAGTAGCAACGTCAGGGTCTCGGCGTAGGACGACTCCAATCGGCGGTAGTGGTCGAGGTAGTAGTCTTCGCCGGCCGCTCGCCTGGCGCGGATGACGCTGGCTTCGCTAATTTCTCGGGTGACCTCGAAATTGCTTCTCAGGCGGCCGCTGATGACCGAGGGTGCGATAGCGTCGATCAGAGGGGCGAGTCCGATCAGCAGAATCGCGAGCGCCGCGGCTCTGCGCTTGGCTTCCGGCGGGGCGAAGAACGGTATTGCGACGAGAGCGAGTCCCAGGTAGGCTAGCCCTTCGCCGCGGACTAGCGTGGCGGCGAAGATTGCTAAGAGGGCGGCTGTTGGGCGTCTTCGTAGAACCAGCGCCGCGACAAGACAAGTGGTGAACGCGATCGTCGAGTTGCCGCTGATGGTTGAGGTCAGCAGCTCTCGGTGAGCGGCGAGGAATACGGCTACGGCCGCCCCCGTGGCCGCGCCCCAATAGCGTCCGACGAGCAGCGCGCTGAACCCGACCAGCGCGCCGAACGTCAAGATGGACCGGAGGACCACCGCGCTCGGGCCGAACAGTTGCCAAAGCAGGCCGTCGACCAGGATGAGTAAGGGCTTGGGGGTGGCGATCGTCCACTGATCGAGAATGACTCCTTCGCGAATCAGCTTCCAGGCGAGAACAAGGCTGAGGGTGTCGTTGTCGAGCGCGGTTGAGCCGGGCAGAAACGCGACGACGCCGTAGATCAAGGCGGCGCCGGCTCCCAGGGCGAATGCAGTGGATACGGGCAACTCGGAGGGTACTTGCTAGGATAGCCGCTTGGCCACGATCTACATGGTTCGTCACGGCAAAGCCGCGGCGTCGTTCGACTCGCACCGCGACCCTGGCCTTGACGACTTGGGCCGCAATCAGGCCGACGCCGCGGCCGAGCTTCTCGCGCCGCTCGGGCCCCTGCCGATCTACTCGAGTCCGCTGGCGCGGGCGCGGGAAACGGCGGCGCCCTTGGCCGTGCGGTGGGATGTGACCCCCGTGATCGAGCCGAGAGTGGCTGAGATTCCGTCGCCGTCGCAAGACCCGGCCAGGCGGGGGCGTTGCCTACGCGGCATCACGCGGGATCGCTGGTCGAACTTACCCTCCGAGCTGAGGGAGTGGCGCCGGGCGATGATCGACTGCGTGCGCGGCTACACCACCGACAGCGTCGTCTTTTGCCACTTCATTGCGATCAACGTCATCGTCGGCGCGGCGACGGGTGTCGACGAGATGATGTCGTTCCGCCCGGATAACGGGTCGGTGACGAAGATTCGAGTGGACGAGGGCGGCTTGAGTTTGGTCGAGCTTGGCCGCGAGGCGACGACGGTTGTGGGCTAGGCTCAATACAGTTTACTTCACCCAGGTTGTGACTTAGGTCTTGCGGAACCCGCTCCCTTGCGGTCGCGGCTCTGACGCCTACGATTCAAACGCTAGCCGGAGGACGTCAGAGCCGCGACCGCAAGGGAGCGGGTTCAGTTCAAGGGCTCGACGGGAAACGTCGACTCCCCGATGTTCAAGGGCGGTCACGACTTCTTCAGGGATACCCAGCTGTTCGGCGGCTTGGCGCGCTCGACGGTCATCCAGAAGAACGAAGTCAGGTTTGGTCGCGACAGCCAGCGATATTGCCCCGGTCTCGCCTGGGCCCAGTCCTGGAAGCCTTTCGGGGCCCTCTGGGGCGCCCTGCGTCTTGAGCCAAGCCGGGCGAGACAGCGTGAAGGCGCGAACCTCTTGCGGCGCGCCAACTGCAGTCAACTCGTTCACTACCGCCGAAGGGATCGTGATGTAGTCGAACAAAAGGCCCAGCAGGTCGCCTTCGCCGATCTGAACCAGGTAGTTGATCGGCGAGGTGTCACTGACAGCAATCATTCACTCAGAGTCCGATTGAGCGCGGCCCTATCTTGTTCTAGTTCAGCGGCGCCATAGTCGAGATACGCCTCTTCGGCCTTCAAGAACTCCTCAACCTGGTAATAGTTGAGGCCCAAAATGCGACCTACTTCTCCGCGAGAGAGCTCTCCCGATTTGTATTCGTCGACAGCAAAGAGCTCGAGGGCTCGACGAGACACGTCGATTCCACGCTTCTGGAGCGACTCGAGAATGTCCGCGGGGATGTCGAGGGCTATTGCCATACTAGGGCCGGCTCTTATTCTAAGCTGATCAGCAGGGCGGGCGGCCTACTTCTTCGAACGCTGATAAGCCTCGAGCTTGGCCTGCGCGACCCGGATCGCCTCTTGCGCGGCCTCGATATCGGCCTCGTGCTCGTGTTCGTGGAACTGGTCGGTCGCGCGCTCTAGTTCGACACGCGCATGTTCGATGTCGACTTCGCTGGCAAACGACGCTCCATTCGCCAGCACGCGCACGCTTGTTGGCAGGACTTCCATGAAGCCCGAGTCGAGCGCTAGGTGGGTGTTCTCGCCGTCCTTGGTAAAGGTCAACACGCCCGGGTCGAGTGACGTAAGCAGCGGTGCGTGACCGGGCAAGACTCCCATGTAGCCGTCGACCGCCGGAGCTTCGACGTGGTCGACCGCTTCGTCGACTAATTGCCGGTCGGGGGCCGCGACTGTGAGCTGAATGGTTGCCATTTCCGTTCCCCGTTGTCCGTTCCCCGTTGTCCGTTCCCCGTCATTGGGGTAACCCTCTTCCGGTCAACGGAAAACGGTCAACGGCCAACGGATACTTACGCCGCCTTGGCCATCTTCTTGCCGTTCTCGATGGCTTCTTCGATCCCGCCGCACATATAGAAGGCCTGCTCAGGCAGGTTGTCGTGCTTGCCGTCGACGATTTCGCGGAAGCTGCGGATCGTGTCGGCGACCTTAACGTAAGCGCCCGGGCGGCCGGTGAACTGCTCGGCCACGTGGAAGGGTTGCGACAGGAAGCGTTGGATCTTGCGCGCCCGGGCGACGATGAGCTTGTCTTCTTCTGATAGCTCATCGACGCCGAGGATCGCGATGATGTCTTGCAGCTCTTTGTAGCGCTGCAAGGTTTGTTTGACGTCTTGCGCGGTCTTGTAGTGGTCTTCGCCGACGACCTGCGGGTCAAGGATGCGCGAGGTGGACGCCAGCGGATCGACAGCCGGGTAGATGCCCAGCTCGGAGATCGCACGAGAAAGGTTCGTCGTCGCGTCGAGGTGAGCAAAGGTCGTCGCCGGCGCCGGGTCGGTGTAATCGTCCGCGGGGACGTAAACGGCTTGCACCGAGGTGACCGAGCCCTTTTTGGTCGAAGTGATGCGCTCTTGCATGGCGCCCATCTCGGACGACAGGGTCGGCTGATAGCCAACCGCGGACGGCATGCGGCCGAGCAGGGCCGATACTTCCGAACCGGCTTGCGTGAAACGGAAGATGTTATCAACGAAGAGCAGCGTATCCTGCCCTTCAACGTCGCGGAAGTATTCGGCCACCGTCAGACCGGTCAGTCCAACGCGCAGGCGCGCGCCAGGCGGCTCGGTCATCTGACCATAGATCAACGCCACCTTCGACTTGGTGTAGTCGTCGGGATCGACAACGCCCGACTCCTGCATTTCGCGCCAGAGATCGTTCCCCTCGCGGGTCCGCTCGCCAACGCCGGCGAACACCGACACGCCGCCATGCTGGAGCGCGATGTTGTTGATCAGCTCCATGATGATGACGGTCTTACCGACGCCCGCGCCGCCGAACAGCCCGATCTTGCCGCCCTTGAGGAAGGGCTGGATCAGGTCGATCACCTTGATGCCCGTCTCGAGCATCTCGGACTCGGTCGACTGGTCTTCGAGCGACGGGGCGGGGCGGTGGATCGGGAAGCGCTGCTCGGTGTTGACCGGGCCCCTCTCATCGACCGGCTCGCCCAAGACGTTCAGCACGCGCCCAAGCACCTGAGGACCGACGGGCACGGAAATCGCCTCACCGAGATCCTCGGCTTTCATCCCGCGGACGAGACCCTCGGTCGGCTGCATGGCGACCGTGCGAACTCGGCCTTCACCAAGATGCTGCTGGGTCTCGCAAATGATGTCGATCGGCTCAGGGGCGTCGAAGCCCTCACTGGTGACGCGAATCGCGTTGTAGATATTGGGGAGATGCCCGCCGCTGAATTGAATGTCGATCGCCGGGCCGGCGATCTGGATGAGTTTCCCGATTTTGGACATGTGATTTTCCGTTGACCGTTGTCCGTTGACCGGAAGAGGGTTACCCAATGGTCGACAGCGGACAGCGAACTACTCCTGGGCGGCTGCGCCGCTGACAACCTCGATGATTTCCGTCGTGATACTCGCTTGGCGAATGCGGTTGAGATGCAGCGTAAGGCTGTCGATCATCTCGCCGGCGTTGCGGGTCGCCGCGTCCATCGCCGCCATGCGGGCCGAATGTTCTGAAGCCGACGACTCGAGCATCGCCTGATAAACCTGGTTTCGCACGTATCTCGGCAGGAGCGCCGAAAACATCTCCCGCGGGGACTGCTCGAAGATGTAGTCGGCCGCGGCTTCGCCCGCCGCCGGCGGCGCCACCGGAAGTAACGGCTGCAGCACGGGTTCGCTCGAAAGGGCGCTCTTGAAGTGTGTGTAGATCAAGTAGACGGCGTCGACCTCGGCGTTGGAGAAGCGCTCGATGACTTTGTCGCCGATCTCTGCCGCGGTTTCGAACTTCACGGATGAGAAGACGTTGATCCATTCGGCGCTGATGTTGGCGTCTCGGCGCTTGTAGTAATCGCGGCCTTTGCGGCCGATCGCATTCAGCTCGAGATCCTGCTGGGAGTGTTCGGCGCAGAACTCGTCGGAAGCCTTAAACACCTTGGTGTTGAAGCCGCCGCAGAGGCCCTTGTCCCCTGAGAGCAGCAAGAGCAGGACGCGCTTTTCGGGCCGTTTCGCAAGCAGCGGGTTGTCGAGCTCCCCCGCGCCGACGTTCGCGAGTACGCTGCTGAGCATTTCGCGCAGTAGCGTGGCGAACGGGCGGGCCGCGATGACCGACTCCTGGGCGCGGCGAAGCTTGGC
Source organism: Bryobacterales bacterium (assembly GCA_965247515.1). Classification (GTDB taxonomy): domain Bacteria; phylum Acidobacteriota; class Terriglobia; order Bryobacterales; family UBA6623. The sequence goes on from OZ252029.1 coordinate 8,371,570, forward strand.
CGCCGAGACCATCTTCATGGCCTTGGTGATCTGCTGCGTGTTCTTGACCGAGCGGATCCGCCGGCGGAGGTCGATTAGGGAAGGCATGGTCTACTACAAGGCGCTGCGACCTGACCCTGACGAACAACGGGAACCGAAAGGTTCAAAGCGCGGCGCGTTCTCCGAGCCGCCTGCGTCAGCGGGCGGTCTTCCCGCTCGAGTTGCGGCGCTCGCCAGCGTAAGGGGAAGACACCCCGCTGACGCAGGGTGCTCGGATTCCTGCCCGTAAGCGCAGACTCGCCTAAGCGTTTTATAGCGAACGCCTATCACGCCGCGGTCTCCAATGTGATTTCGTGGTGTTCCACGAAGCGCGCTTTGAAGGTCTCGAGAGTCGACTTCACCGCCGCTTCGAGCTCGTCGTCAAGCGCCTTCTTCTCAGCGATTTGCGGCAGGACTGAGTTCTCTTGGCGCTCGGCGTAGTCGTAGAGCTCTTTTTCGAACTGCTGAACGTTCTCGGCTGGCAAGTTGTCGAGGTAACCCTTGGTGCCGGCGTAGATCATCAAGATCTGCCTTTCCACCGACATTGGAACGTACTGGGGCTGCTTGAGCAGCTCGACTAGGCGGCGGCCTCGATCGAGTTGCTGTTGCGAAGCCTTGTCGAGCTCGGAGCCGAACTGCGCGAATGCCTCCAGGTCGCGGAACTGCGCCAGGTCAAGCCGCAACGTGCCGGCAACCTTCTTCATCGCCTTGACCTGAGCCGAACCGCCGACGCGGCTGACCGAAAGTCCGACGTTGATCGCCGGGCGGATGTTCTTGTTGAACAAATCCGACTCGAGGTAGATTTGGCCGTCGGTAATCGAGATGACGTTGGTCGGAATGTAAGCCGAGACGTCGCCGGCTTGCGTTTCGATGAAGGGCAGGGCCGTCAGCGAGCCGGCGCCCAGGTCGTCGTTCAACTGCGCCGCGCGCTCGAGCAAGCGCGAGTGCAGGTAGAAAACGTCGCCGGGGTAGGCCTCGCGGCCTGGCGGACGCCGCAACAGCAGCGAGATTTCGCGATACGCCGCGGCGTGTTTGGAAAGATCGTCGTAGATGCAAAGGGCATGGCGCTTGGAGTCACGGAAGTACTCGCCCATGGCGCACCCGGCGTAAGGCGCCAAGTACTGCATCGGCGCAGGATCGGAAGCCGTCGCCGCCACCACGATCGAGTACTCCATCGCACCGTAGCTTTCGAGCGTCTTGACTACCTGAGCGACGGTCGAGCGCTTCTGCCCGATGGCGACGTAGATGCAGATCAGGTCGCCGCCCTTCTGGTTGATGATCGAGTCGATCGCGATCGCCGTCTTGCCGGTCTGGCGGTCACCGATGATCAGCTCGCGCTGGCCGCGGCCGATCGGGATCATCGCGTCGATCGCCTTAATGCCCGTCTGCATGGGCGAGGTGACGGGCTTACGGGCAATCACGCCGGGGGCCATCTTCTCGATGGGGTTTAACTCGGTCGTTGCGATCGGGCCCTTGCCGTCAATGGGCCGCCCGAGCGCGTCGACCACGCGGCCAATCATAGCCTCGCCCACAGGGACCGAGATGATCTTACCGGTCCGGCGGACCTCATCGCCTTCCTTGAGCTGAGTGTAGTCGCCCAGCAACACCGCGCCGACCTGATCCTCTTCGAGGTTCATCGCGATGCCGGCGACGTCCCCAGGGAAGTCCAGCATCTCGCCGGCCATGACGCGCTCGAGCCCGTGCAGCCGGGCGATGCCGTCACCGAGGGAAATGATTGAGCCGACTTCGGCCACCTGAACCGCGCGATCGTAGTTCTCGATCTGATCGCGAATAAGTTGTGTGATTTCGTCCGCGCTAATTTGAGCCATCTTCTTATGTTTCTTGAGTTAAACTCGCCCGGCCCCTAAACCCTTCCCGCCATCGTGCGGCTCAGGTCGCGAAGTTGCGAGATCATCGAACCGTCGTAAAGCGTTCCGCCGACACGCACCACAACGCCGCCCAGCAGTTGACCATCGGTGCTGTAGCGCGCTTCGACGCGTTTCCTCAAAAGTCTCGAAAAACGATCGACGATCTCTGCACGTTTTGCATCATCGAGAGTCGCGGCCGAGGTGACCTCGATTTTGGCCAACCCTTCACGTTCATCGAGCCATGCGGCGAACGTTTCGATCACATCGCCGAGGATTGGGATGCGGTTGTGATCGAGCAGTACATAGACGAAGTTGCGGATTGCGATTGAGAATCCCAGCCGCTCCCCGACCTTCGCCGCAAGGTCGTGCTTATCCGCGATCGCGATGGCGGGGGAGGCGAACACTGCCCGCAAATCGGCGGACTCGTTGAGGGTCGCCTGAAAGGCGCGCAGTTGATCCAGAGCCTGTTTGAGGTCGCCAGAAGCTGTCGGCCCCGTAAGGGCTTCAGCTAAGGCTGACGAGTAACGCTGAGCGATGGCGAGGGCCATGGGTATTCGGTATTGCAGGCGCCCCGCTCGACCTGTGCAGTCTGTTTACACCCCGGGCGTCGCTGGGGAGCCGGCGCGTTCGAGAATCAGATCACTGAAGGTTTTTGGGGCGAGGCGGAACGGATCGGCAACTGGCGACTGAAGTTTCATGCTAACACCGCCGATTTTTAAGCGTCAACCGGCCAAGGGCGGCGGCTGCCACGACAGCGGTAGTAAACCGTTTGCACTCCGATATGTTTTAGCGCTAGCCTGGGTGAAGCGCCCTGATCTGCAAACGCTTAGAGCCGGTAAGCGAGGAGGGATTGCGGTGGTAGGATCGACCGAACCCAAGACCGAAGAGATTCGTCAACTGCGCTGCATCGAGTGCGGACGGTTGAACGACCCGATGGACTCGCGCTGCGAGAGGTGCGGCCACGAACTGAGCCGACCTTCCAGAAGCGCCTCGAGCCGCCGCGAGCTCGAAGATTCGGAATCGTTACCGGATCTCGAGCCGCTGGCCGCTCCTCCTGCTCCGGAGCCGGAGTGGAAGCGTGAGCTCTCCGAGAGGCTCGACGGGTACCGCCGGCGGAAGTTGGGAAAGGTCCCTAGCGAAGCTGAGCCCGCGCTGCATGCCCGCCAACCGAAGCGAAAGCGCAAGGTTGCGTCGACGCCCGGCAAAGACTCGAACGCCGAGGCCGAGCTCGCGCCAGTCAACCGTTTCGACGGGATCGACCCGTTGCCCTTGCCAGCGCCGAGCCGAGAAGCGGAGGAGTTGGCCGCCGATCTGCCTACGCGACACATCAAGACCCAGGGACGGGACGGCAAAAGAGGACCTACGGCCGCCGCGGTCAGCTCGCGCGCGATTGCCGGGCTGATGGATCTCGCGGTGGTCATGGTAGCGCTCGGTATTTTCGTCGCCGTAGTGTTCCAAATCAAGGAATCGGTGGTCACCGGCCCTGGGGCGTGGCAGGTGATGGCGGCCGGCTTTGGCTTGATGCTGTTGTTCTATTGGGTCTTCTACTACGGGTTTATCGGCCGCACCGCCGGTATGACTTGGATGGCGCTGAAGGTTGTGAACTTCGATGGCGCTGCCCCGACGCCGGGGCAGCGCCGCTCGCGCGCGCTCGGAGCGGTGTTGAGCACGGTCTCCGCCGGCTTTGGGCTCTTGTGGTCGGTCGCCGACCAGCAGCATCTGACCTGGCACGACCGGATTTCGCGGACGTTCGTTGCAGACGATTTGACCGAGTAGTGTAGTGCGCCAAGCAGAACGGTTCGCGCAAAGGAAGAATAGGCTCGGGTCTTCTTTGCGTTTCCTTTGCGTACTTTGCGCCTTTGCGCGAAATCCGTGTTTTCTGCGTTTCGCAACTGCGCGCGTGATAGCCGCGAGGTGATATTCTCACAGGCATGGCATCTTCGGTATCTCGTCGTAGCTTCGTCGCTAGCTCCTCCGCTCTCGCCGCGCCGGCGTTTTTGAGCGCCCAATCGACCGGCAGCAAGATCCAGGTCGGCTTCACCGGCCTTGGCAATCGCGGCGGCCGCCACATCCACACTTTGTTTAAGGAAGGCGGCGCCGACATCAATATCAAGGCGATTTGCGATACCTACTCTCCGCGCATGGCCACCACCAGCGACAAGCTGGTTTCCGACGGTGGCGCCGCGCCCGAGCGCTACAACGACTTCTACAAGATGCTCGGCGATCCCGATATCGATGCGGTCGCGATCATGACGCCCGAGCACCTGCACCGCGATATGGCCATTGCGGCGCTACAGGCCGGCAAGCATGTTTATTGTGAAAAGCCTCTGGCGCACACGATCCAGGAAGGCAACGACATCTTGGCGGCGGTTGAGGCTTCGGGGAAGAAGTTCCAGGTCGGCACGCAGCGCCGCAGCGCGAAGATCTACCACAAGGCCAAGGAAATTTACGAGTCGGGCGTCATCGGCGAAGTCGTCTACGCCCGTGGCTACTGGTATCGCAACTCTCCGCAAGACAATCCGGCCTGGCGCTACAACATTCCGGCCGACGCCGAGCCGGATAACACCGATTACCAGAAGTTTCTAGGCGAGGCGCCGCCGACCGAGTTCAACAAGGCGCGCTACTTCCAGTGGCGGCTTTTCTGGGACTACTCCGGCGGCATCTCGACGGACCTGCTGGTCCACCAAACCGACGCGCTGCACATGATCACCGGCCGGACTCACTGCAAGAGCGTGATGTGCACCGGCGGCGTTCATGCTTGGGAAGACGGGCGCGAGGTGCCCGATACGATTACGGCGGGCTTTGAGTATCCGGGCAACTTCCATGTGAACTACTCGGTGGCTTTCAGCAATATGTATCACGGCTATGGCGAAGAGTTGATGGGGCGGCTGGGGACGATTGTCATCAAGAACTTGACGGACCTGTACGTCTACCCGGAGCCTGAACGCGCGATCAGCAAGGGCGCCAAGGCGGCCCCGGAGATGCACTTCAATACAAAGAAGGACTTCGATCAGGGCAACCCGACCAATGCTCACCTGCGCAACTGGGTTGACGCGATCCTTGGTAAAGAAGAGCTGAACTGCCCGGCGATCCTTGGACAACAGGCGGCGGTCACTGGGCATCTGGCGACAGCGTCGTACCGCAACAACAAGAAGGTCTACTGGGACCAGGAAGAAGGCCGCTACCACTTCGGGTAGGTCTGTGTTGTAACCCATGTCAATGGCCGGCGCTGCTCGCTCTGGTTGCCTTGGCTACGACGGCGCTGGGTGCGGACAAGGGCGTCAGTGGTGGGCGGCGCTCCAGCGTAAGATCGATCGCTTCCGGCCGGGCGAACGCCGCGTTGAGGTCGTGCTAGCGGCAAAAGGAGTGGGGAATTCCGTCCAAAGCTCGCGCGCCGTGGCAGGTCGTGGAGTAGGGCGTTGGCGGCGTTTTGGCGCGTCCTGCCGTGCCGCGCGCGTCATCAAGCGGTTGTTGGAATAACCGGCAACCGCTTGCTTAGGGGCTGTGAAATAAACCCGTCGTGGCCGCCGAAGCTCCCCTGGGGCGGTTCGGAATGGCGCGAGTGGATCAAAATGGGATAAAACATGAGGGCAAACGAATGTTCGGATAACTTGGCGGCGGCGTCCAACGCCCTTATTATATGGGCGAACAACAGGTCTTAGTCGAGCTCGAGCAACGCCCCGCCAAGCCGCGCCAAGCCGTGCCCGTTGACCAACTGCAGCTGCGACAGCCCAATCGCGACCAATTCACCTATGCCGCGATCGACGTCGAACGGCTCGTGCCGGCCGACCATCTGGTGCGCGCCATCTGGGAGCTGAGCGGCATGCTCGACCTGTCCGGCTTCGCTGCTCATCTGGAAACCCGCAAGGAGTCCGCCGGGCGGCCGGCATGGGATCCGCGGTTGCTGGTCGCGATCTGGATCTGGGCGTATTCGGAAAGGATGAGCTCGGCGCGTGAGATCGCGCGTCAAAGCCGCTATCGGCCGGAGTTGGAGTGGTTGTGCGGCATGGCGGTCGTCAATCATCACACTCTTTCGGATTTTCGGGTATTCCACTCAAAAGCTCTCGAGAACTTGTTGACACAGGTATTGGCGCTGCTGAGTCAAGAGGGGCTGGTGGATCTCGAGCAGGTGGCCGTCGACGGCACGCGGATCCGGGCGCAAGCCTCGGGCGGGTCGCAACGCAGGCGTCCGACGCTCGAGCGGCATCTCGAACAAGCGCGCGAAGCGGTGCGTCAACTCTCGGAAGAAGCCGACGACGAGGGTTCGAATCGGCGGCGTCAGGCGGCGCGTAAGCGGACCTTGCGGGAGCGAGTCGAGCGGATGGAGCAGGCGCTGGAGGAACTGCCCAAGGTCGAAGCGGGCAAGCGCGACGAAGAGCAACGACGCCAGGCGCGGGTGAGCGAGAGCGAGCCGGAAGCGCGCCCGCAACACGAATCCAACGGCGGTTGGGGACTCGGCTACAACGCGCAGCTGGCGACCGACGCCAAAGAGAAGATCGTGGTCGGCGTGGAGTTGACCAACAACGCCTCCGATGCGGGCCAGCTGACCCCGACGCTGGACGATGTGGAAGGGCGCTTCGAGCGAACCCCGAAGCAAGTGTTAGCGGACGGGGGCTACGCCAACCAGGCCAACATCGAGGCGCTGGCAGCCGCTGAAATCGAATACGCGACGCCGGCGCCGGACAAGGGCTCGAAGGCGGCGTTGAAAGCGGCGGGAATTGGGCCGCGCTACGCGCCGAAGTTTTTCATCTACGACGAGGCGACGGACACGTTTCTGTGTCCGGCCCAGCGGACCTTGACGTATCAGCGATCGTCGCTGAAGCGGAAGCGCAAATATCGGCAGTATCAGGCAAAAGCATCTGATTGTCGCGAATGCGCACAGCGACACAAGTGCTGCCCCAAGAGCGGTCATCGAACGTTGAGCCGCAGCGAAGAGAACGCGGTGATGGCGAAACATCGGCGCTGGATGGAGAGCGAGCGTGGGCGGGCGGCGTATCGCAAGCGGTCCGAGACGGCGGAGTTTCCGAACGCCTGGTTGAAAGAGCGATTGGGGGTGCGCAAGTTTCGAGTACGAGGGCTGCGGAAGGCGCGATCGGAGCTTTTGTGGGGGGTTTTGGCGTACAACATTGCGGCTTGGATCCGGCTGGTCTGGCGTCGTGGGCCGGAGTGCGGGCTGGCGGCGCAAGCGGCGGCGTAGCGGCGGTTGGGGGGGCGAAAAGGGCCGGGAAACGGCCCGAAACGACCGTTTCCGGGCCGCTCAGGCGGTCAATCAGGAGTCGAGGCGCAGAAGTTGCGGTTTCGGCAGGGGCGGCGTTCGGCAGCGCTGAGCTTGGCGTGCGCTTGGCGCTCCCGCGCGCCGACGCGACAATAGGTTTTCTTCACGGCCCCTTACGCGCGCGGCTCAGAATCCCAACTGTTCGCAGATGCCGGCGACTCGTTGCTTGACGCGTTCGTCCATTTCGATGACGTCGGGCCAGGGTCGTTGGAAGCCCTCCTCGGGCCATTTGCGCGTCGCGTCGATGCCCATTTTCGAACCAAAATTAGGCAGGCGGCTCGAATGATCGAGCGAATCGATGGGTCCCAGAGTGAATTGGATGTCGCGCTCGGGGTCGATGTTATTGAGCGCTTTCCAGGCGACTTCCGAGTAATTCTGGACGTCGACATCGTGGTCAACCACAACGATACACTTGGTAAACATGGCCTGTCCGAGCCCCCAAATCGCGCTCATGATCTTACGCGCCTGCCCTGGGTAGGACTTGCGGATCGAAATCAGCATCAGGTTGTGGAAGATGCCCTCGGCCGGCATCGACATGTCGATCACCTCGGGAATCTGCAATCGCAGCAGCGGTAAGAAGACCCGTTCGATCGTCTTGCCCATATAAAAATCTTCCATCGGGGGCGGGCCGACGATCGTGGTCGGGTAGATGGGGTCTTTGCGCTGGGTGACGCAAGTAACGTGGAAAACCGGGTATTCGTCCTCGAGCGAGTAGAAGCCGGTGTGGTCGCCGAAAGGTCCCTCGGTGCGCGTCTCGCCGAGCTTGACGTAGCCCTCGAGTACGATCTCAGCTTGCGCGGGGACTTCGATGTCGACCGTCTCGCACTTGACCATTTCGACCGGCTTCGAGCGGATAAAGCCCGCGAACATCATCTCGTCCAGATCCGGGGGCAGGGGCAAAATGGCGGAGAACATTGTGACCGGATCGGCGCCGATGGCCACGGCCACTTCCATGCGGTCTTGGGCCCCTTCTGCGAGACGCCTACGGTAGTGTTCGGCGCCTTGCTTGTGCGTTTGCCAGTGCATTCCTGTCGTACGCTCGTCATAAATCTGCAGGCGATACATGCCGCAGTTGCGTTTTCCGGTGACGGGATTCTTGGAGAAGACGAGCGGTAATGTGATGAACTTTCCGGCGTCTTGGGGCCAACATTTCAGCACCGGATAGTCATGCAAAGAGAACTCGTCGCGCTTGATGACTTCCTTGCAGGGGCCGGTCTTGACCATCTTGGGGAAGAAGCTCCCCATCTCGGCGAGCTTGGGAAGCATCTTCAGCTTGCCGACCAGCCCTTGCGGGGATTTCATCTCGATCATCTCGGCAATGCGGCCGGCCACCTCGTCGATCGAGTCGACTTGCATCGCCAGCCGCATCTTGCTCATACCGGCGAACGAGTTGATCAGGACCGGGATGTTCGAGCCCTTGGGGTTCTCGAAAAGCAGGGCAGGGCCATCCGCCTTGACGGCGCGGTCGGCGATCTCGGTGATCTCGAGCTCGGGGTCGACCTCGTCGGAGATCCGCTTAAGCTCGCCTGCCTGCTCGAGGGCCTGGATGAATTCACGTAGGTCGGTGTACGCCATGCGGGGAATCCGTCGAGTGTAGCGAAATCGTTTACTCTATCGTTGGACCGCTTGCTTACGCGCGCGGTACGATAGCAGCATCGTCGCGGCGTGGCGGTCCTGGCGTGCGCGCGCGTAAACAAGCGGTCCAACGTTTGAACACCGAAAAAAGCTATGCGCCATCGACAAATCCTAGCACTGCCCATCTTGCTCAGCCTTCTTCTTTCCTGCGCCGCACCCGCGCCGGAAGAGCCTCGGCGGAAGCCGAACTTCATCATCGTGTTCGCGGACGACCAAGGCTATGGCGACCTTGGCGTCTTCGGTGCAACCGATTTCAAGACGCCGCGAATCGACCAGATGGCGCGCGCGGGCATGAAGTTCACGGACTTCTACGCGCAGCCGGTTTGCGGTCCTTCGCGCACGGCCCTGCTCACCGCGAGCTACCCAATTCGGGTGGGCGAATACGGAAATCAAAAAAACAACTTCCCGTACGTTCACGAGCAGGAGATTTTGCTCCCGAAGATGTTGCAGCAAGCCGGTTACGCGACCGGGATGGTGGGGAAGGTCGACATTACGGCGCGCCGTCGTGGCTGGAAGCCCGAGGTCAACCCGGTGCGGCGGGGGTTCGATTTCTTCTATGGCGTGGTCGGTGCGAATGACGCCGGCAAGGTCTTCTGGGTCTATCGCAACGAGGAGCAGATTGAAGAGGAACACGGCGTTGACGACCTGACACGGATCTATACCGACGAAGCGCTGGGCTTCATCCGCGAGCACAAGGACGAACCATTCTTCCTGTACATCGCCCACACGATGGTTCACGTAGTGCTCGGCGTGACGAAAGCGTTTAAGGGCCGCTCGGAGCGGGGGCTTTACGGAGACGCGATTGAAGAGCTCGACGCGAGCACGGGCGAGATTGTCGACTTGCTCAAAGAGCTCAACCTCGATCAGGACACGATTGTCGTCTACACCGCCGACAACGGGCCCTGGAGCAATCACTCAGCGGAGCCGTACATCTCGGACATCAAGGCGCACGCCGGCGACTCGGGCCCTCTGCGTGGGGCCAAGGGGACCACTTGGGAGGGCGGTATTCGAGTCCCGACGGTGATGTGGGGACCGGGCTATATCCGCGCTGGGACCGAGACGGGCGAGGTCGCCTGCACGATGGACCTGCTGCCGACGTTTATCAAGATGGCTGGGGCCCAGCTGCCGGCCGATCGCACGCTCGACGGCCGCGACATTTCGGCGCTAATGCTTGGCGAAGAAGGGGCCAAGAGTCCGCACGAGGCGTTTTACTATTACGACGAGACGCACCTGGACGCGGTACGGAGCGGTGACTGGAAGCTCGTGTTTCCGCGGCCCGGACGCATGGAGCAGGGTTGGAGGCTTTCGACGGGCGGGGCGTTTTTGGGTGAGATCCTCGACCCGGTCACGGAGCTCTCGCTCTATAACCTGCGGTCCGACATCGGCGAGACGACGAACGTCGCGGCCGACCATCCGGATGTCGTCGAGCGTCTTACCGCGTTGGCCGAGAGGGGGCGGAACGAGATAGGCGACCACGACCGCATCGGGACCGGGGCGCGGTTCTTTGAAGAGGGCCCAAAATGGCCGCGCCGCCAGGAGTGGCTCAAACAATAGGCGCGGCGTGATCCGCCGGAACGGAAGGAGTGGAAAGCGAGCAGCGTTCTCCGAGCCGGCTGCGCGAGCGGGAGCAAGCGGCCGTCCGCCAACGCCACGTCGTTGCCGACTCGAGCAACCGCTCCCTAACCCGGACGAGCCGGAACCAAGAAGTCACATCCAGCGGGCTGCGATCCCGGAGCCGCGACCGGAAGGGAGCGGTTGCCGATGAGCACGAACATTGGTTACCTACTCGAGCAACCGCTCCCTTCCAGTCGCGGCTCCGGGCGCTGCAACCGTCGCAGATTCCTGCCGGATTTGTGCAGGAATCGTTTACAGAGGTACTAACCCGGACGAGCCGGCATGAACTGTTATGCTCGTTCTGCAAGAAAGGAGCGATCAATAAGACATGTCCAACAACACAACGCGGCGGTTTTTCATGGGAGCGGCGACGGCTGCCTCGGCCATGCAGGTATGGGGCGCCAACGATCGAATCAGCGTCGCCATCATCGGCCTGGGCGGCCGTGGCGGCGGGTCCCATCTCAGGACCTTGTCAGGGTTGCCCGAGGCGCGCGTTGTGGGCCTGTGTGACGTGAACCAAGAGGCGCGCGAGCGGGCGCAGGCGACTCTGCTGAAGAGCACCGGCGAGAAGGCGACCGAGTTCGCGGACATGCGTGACGCCTTCGCCGATGCCAACGTCGAGGCGGTGTCGGTCGCTACTCCGAATCACTGGCATGCGCTCACAGCGATCTGGGCCATGCAGGCGGGCAAGGATGTGTATGCCGAGAAGCCGGCCTCGCACAACATCCACGAGGGCCTGACGATGGTCAAGGTGGCGCGCGACACCAAGCGCATGTTGCAGATCGGCTCGCAACATCGCAGCACGCCGTTCAAGATGCGGGCCATCGAGGCGTTGCAGGGCGGCTTGATCGGAAAGATCCATCAGTCACGGGGACTGTGTTACAAGCGGCGTCGATCGATTGGGAAGAAGCCTGATACGCCGACGCCGCCGGGCCTGAACTGGGAGATGTTCCTAGGACCCGCGCCGCTGCGGCCTTTTAACGAGCTGCGATTCGCCTACAACTGGCACTGGTTCTGGGACACCGGCAATGGCGATATCGGCAACCAGGGCGTGCATCAAATGGGAGTGGCGCGATGGGGCATGTCTGAACCCCAGTGGCCCAAGACGGTCTACGCGCATGGCGGCAAATTCGCCTATGACGACGACCAGGAGACCCCGAATACGCTGACGTCGGCTTTCAATTTCGACGGCGGGGAGCTGGTGTTTGAAGTCAGAGGATTGCTGACGGGCACGGAGGGGGCGGTCCCGCCGCCGCGCCGCCGCCGGCGCCGGCCGGGCGATTCGGATGCTCCGTCGCCGGAAGTGACGGCGCCCAAGACGAGCGCTCCTCTCAACGTCATGATCGGAAACTTGTTCTACGGCTCGGAAGGCTGGGCGGCGATGAACGACCGGGGATTCCAGGCCTTCAAGGGCGAAAGCAATGAGCTCGTGATGGAGGAGACCAGCGACCGGGGAGTCGGCGATCCGACGGCTCTGCATATGCAAAATTTCCTGGCCGCCGTGCGGTCAAGGAACCACCAAGACTTGCACGACGAGATCGAGATTGCCAACCTCAGCGCGGCGATGTGTCACCTGGCGAATATCAGCTATCGGGTCGGGCGACAGTTGACGCTGGAGGAAGGGCCAAAGTTTGTCAACGACACTGAGGCGACGAAGCTCCTGACGCGGGACTATCGCGAGCCGTACGTGGTTTAGCCCATCTCAAGACGGGCCAGGCATGCCGGGCCGCTACTCGGTATATTCTACGAGCACAAGCACGTCTTGCCGTACTCGTTCCCTCGCGGCGACGTTTGGCGGATGTGCACGATAAGAGCGTCGGAGGCTAGTGATGATAGGCGCACTCGAATCTGGCGGACGCTCGGCTTCGGTCGATCATTTCAGGCAGAGCTTTTCGGCTCGCCGGTCAAGGGTTGAACAGGCCGACCCGCGGTTGAGGGCGCTCGACCGCTATGACGGCCAGCTCCAGTCACGGATCTCGCAGTTCGCGCTGGGCGGCGGCGACACCTCGGGGCTCGAGAGCATCGCGAATTCGCTTCAGGATCAGCCTGGCGTGATCGGCCAAGTCTTCGAGGTTGCCGAGGCCCTGGCCGGCTTCAATGGCGACCTCTCGGGGGGCTTCCTTGAACGGATTCAGCAGGGCTTGTCCGGCCTGGCCCAAGTCCTCGGCCCAGGCGGCTCAGGGGTTCAGGCGACACGCTTGGACTTGAGCCTGAGCTTCCAGAGCGACTCGCTCGAGTTCAGCTCGACCGATGGCGAGACGCAGATCAGCGCCAGCTCGCAGCGGATTGAGATCAACGTCCGGTTCTTGTCGCTCAATGCCCAGTCGGAGCCGGTCGAACCCGTCGAGCCGATTCGCGCGGGGATTGGAGGCCGGCAAGCGACGCTTGAAGGGCTGGGTCCGTTGGCGCAGTTTGACTTCAACGGCGACGGCCAGTTCGACTTCGGCGATTTCGAAGCGCTGGCGGGCGGGCTGTTCGGGGCCTAGGCTAGACTTCCCGGAACCCGCTCCCTTGCGGTCGCGGCTCTGACGCCTAATGTCAGCGTTCGAATCGAACGGCGTCAGAGCCGCGACCGCAAGGGAGCGGGTTCGGGAAAGCGCCCGAACGCCCGCCCTAAACCAGAGTGATCTCGACCGCCCCCAGGGCCCCGAAGTCCGCCGTTACGTGATCTCCGAGTACGATCGGCAGCGGAGTCACGCAAGTCCCCGTGGTGACTACGTGACCGGCTTCAAGCGTGACGCCGAGCGCCGAAAGCTCGTTGGCTAACCAGGTCAACGCAATCACCGGCCCGCCCAGCACCCTCTCGCCTACCCCGGTCTCGGTATGCTTTCCGGCCACGGCCGCGACGACCGCGTGTCTGGAAAGGTCCAGCGAACGCCAGTCGTATCCCGTCGCGGGTCCGAGCACGAACTCGTGCGCACAAGCATTGTCCGCGATCAGCTGCGCCTCGCCAACCAAAGTGAAATCGTCGAATCGCGAGTCAGGCAGCTCGATCGCTGGATGGAGCGTTTCGACGGCGGCCAGGGCTTCCTCCCGCGTGTACGGCGCCGGCCGCGGCTCCAGATCTCTCGCCAGTCGAAAGGCGAATTCCGCCTCGGCGACGGCCATGTGATAGACCCCCAGTGAAATCTCGGAGCCGCTGGAGTGAACTCTGTCCGAGAAAAGTCGACCGGCGATCGGACCGCTGACGTTGATATGCTTCTGACCCGCCAGGCTCGTCGCGGCGATCTTCCAACCCGCAACGTCCCCGCCAAGCTGGGCTTGAATCGCGTAGCCCTCGGCGCGCGAGGCCGGAGCTAGCTCTTGGGGCAGGGCTGGGCATTGCGAGCCTCCGAGCCAATGCCGCCGGATGCAATCTGCGGCCGATCGAGCGTCTTGTTCGCTGAGCAAACATCACTCTATCGAACTGTGGGGGATCGTTCGGCGCTTTTTCCGAGCACCCTGCGTCAGCGGGGTGTCTTCCGCTTACGGTTGCGGCCGTCGCCCGGGTTGTGGGAAGACACCCCGCTCACGCTCACGCAGGGTGCTCGGAATTCCCGTCAGCGCCGCTTGGGAAAAGATGGCGGCCCGAGCACATTTCCAACCGCGAATCCCAATTTGTACTTCAATTTCACTCAATGGAATTCCCGTCCACGCGTTTATTCGACCGTTTTGCGACGTGGGCCGCCCCGGCTCTGCTAACTTTCATCGCCCTCCAACATCTCTACCTAGCCCATACCACTCCCCTTTCTCCATGGCGCGGCGGCGGCTTTGGAATGTTTTCGGTCACTGACGTCACGGCAATGCGTTCCTGGAGGATTGATTGTTTGGATCAATCCGGACAGCCTTGTCTCATCCACATCCCGCAGAAGGACGAGGGATCGCCCGGTCCTCGCATTGACCTGCAGTTTCGGACCCTGCCCCGGCCCGCCGAGTTGGACAAGATTCTTGACTTCGTGGAGCGCCGCCCGCTGGTTGCCGATTCGAGACCGGCGTTTGCCGCGCGAATCGACCTGGGCGGCGCACTCGCGCGACTGCCCGCGGACGACACGCTTTCACTGCGTCATGCTCGGGCCGGCGAAAGCGGTATCCGAGTCAGCCCGATCGCCGTAAAAACCGCGGCGTGGCGCCTGCGGTTCGACTCCGAACGGCTCTCGCTAACCAGTGAGCGCTTGACCGAGCCGGTTATGAGAGGCGCCTGCTGAGCGTTCTCAAGAAAGCGAGCGTAGGCGCATCTCGCGCTTGGGAGCGCGTCCTCGAAACGCGCACATTGAGATCGCGCTGAAGCTCTCGCTGCTACTGTTCTTGCTGCACGGCGGGCGCGATTCGTGGGCGACGATGACCGTTCGAATCTTGTGCCTGGTGATGCTGCTGCATCGCGATACGCTCGAAAAGCGTTGGCTGTGGACTCTGCTCGCGGCGGTGCTTCTGGCGGACCTGGGGGCGAACTGGCTGCCCGTCGACAATCACAAGTTCCTCATCACCTATTGGGCGTTGGCGTGTTGCCTCTCAACCTGGTCGAGCGATCCGCGCAAAACACTCGCCTGGAACGGCCGCTGCATCATCGCCCTAGCGTTTACCTTCGCCACGTTCTGGAAAGTGCATGGCGGGGAGTACCTCGACGGGTCGTTCTTCTTGTTCGAATTTCTGCTCGACGAACGCTTCAGCAGTCTTGCCGCGCTTGTTGGAATGGACCCCAACGCGCTTGAGCTCAACCGTCAAGCGTCGCAGCTCCTGCGCGCCTTCCCGGCCGAAGGACTCTCCCTCGATCTCACCGCGAACGATCAGCTTCGGACCTTGGCTCTGTGGATGTCGTACGGAACAATCGCAATCGAGGGAGCGGTGGCCCTCGCCTTTTGGTGGAGTTTGTCGGGGGCGAAATCCGACCTGTCGGACTGGATCCTGATCGCCTTCTGCGTTGCCACCTACACGCTCACGCCGATCACCGGGTTCGGCTTTGTCCTGGTCGTAATGGGCTTCGCGCAGTGCCGTGAGCGAAACGGCGACGCCAAGGAGGGCTACTTATGGGCCTTCGTCCTAGTGCAGTTCGCACAGCTTGACGACATCGGGCTGGTGTCTTCTCTGATGCGTTAGCACGTTTTTGACAATTGCGGTGATAACCTATCCGGATCATGCTTGGGTTCGAGACGATTGGCAACGCAACTCTCATCCTTTACGATGGCGAGCCGTTGCTTGCGACCGATCCCTGGATCCACGGCAACGCCTATTTCGGCAGCTGGGGGCGGCCGTATGAGATCCCGCCCGAGCAGCTGGACGCGATTAAGCGCGCGAAATACATCTGGTTTTCACACGCCCACCCCGACCACCTCAACGCCGAGTCGCTCGAGCTGCTCCAGGACAAGGAGATCCTACTTGCCGACCACGTCGGACGCCGCATCGAGACCGATCTCCGCAACCTTGGCCACAACGTCCGCACCCTTCCAGACCGCGGCTGGTTTCCACTGACCGGCCGCGTCAAGGTTCTCACGATCGCCGACTACAACCAAGACTCGATCCTACTCGCCGACGTCAACGGCAAGCTGGTCATCAACCTCAACGACACCAGCGACCGAGGCTGGCGTCAAACCGTCAAGAACATCTCCGACGGCTATAAGGACTCCTATGTGATGCGAATCACCGGCTGGGACGGGGATATGATCAACCTGTTCGCTCCGGACGGCAGCCGCATCCCGCACCGGCGCGCGGACAAGAAACCGTTGGGCTGGCGCCTGGCGGCGTTTGGGCAACGCTACAGCGCGCGCTACGTCATCCCGTTCAGCTCGTTCCACCGCTACGAGCGCGAGGACTCGATCTGGGCGTCGGAATACACCGCGCCGGTCGAAGCCTTGGGGGACGGCTTTGAAAGCGACGTTTGCGAATTGCTGCCGGCGTTCGTGCGCGTCGATTGCGAAAACGGCGGCGAGCCCACTCCGCTCAACCCGAAGCCGAACCCGCGCAAGGTTTATAAGCCCGAAGAGTTCGGCGATAGCTGGTCCGACGTTCTCTCCAATGAAGACCAAGCCAAGATCGCCGCCTATGTCAAGAAGAAGGAGCGCATCCGAAAATACTTCGGGTTCGTCGGCTTTCGCGTCGGCGGGCGCGATTTCAACATTGACCTCGAAGGGGACCGCAAGATCGGCATCACGTTCGAAGCCCCACGCAACTCCCTGATGACGGCGGTGGAGTATGAAGTGTTCGACGACATGCTGCTCGGCAACTTCATGAAGACCACCCTGCACGGGTTTAGCGCCTTGAACAAGAAGTTCAGCCCAATCGTCGCGAAATACGCCGACAACGGGCTAGCACAGAGCGAGAAGCAAATCCGGCGCTACTTCTGGGAGTACTTTAAGCGCTCGCCGCTCGACATGCTGATTCACATCGTCGAGTCGAAGGCCGAAGATCGTTTTCGGAACATGGCGAATACGGCCGCACCCGGGAGTCCATTGCAGAAGCACGCGCGCGCGGCATTCTCGTCATTCCACCGCCGTTAACTCGGATGTGAATAAGGAACCCGCTCCCTTGCGGTCGCGGCTCTGACGTTGCGAGTCAAACGTCAACCGGAGGGCGTCAGAGCCGCGACCGCAAGGGAGCGGGTTCCGCAAGACTCAAGCTCCAGTCGGGTGTCAACTCAAGTGGGCCCACCCCGTGGGCTCGCCTCCGGCCGAGGAACGACGTTCGCCGGGACATTGATCCCCAGCGCCTTGCCCGCCCATCCGGGCCACCTCTCAAGCGGCGTATCGCGGTGAAGCTCGGCCGCAAGCCGCGTCTTGAACCCACGGATCAGTCGCTTCATCTCCGCAACTCAGCCGCCCGTCTCTCGCGAGTGGGTGAGCGTAATGTAGCGCACCCCGCGGTCATAGAAATGCTGGAGCGCCCCGAGATCCCTCACGGGCGCGCCGTTCTCCATCCCCATCGGCAGCGAAACCACGCCGCGGCCGAAGTGCTCCCGGACCTCCGCCACTGATCGTGCAATCGCAAAGTGCTCAGGCCACCGACGCTCGAAGTCCTCAACGATGTCGATCAGCGCATTGGCGACGTCGTAGGATTCGCCGGTGTCCTGAAAGCCGGCCGGAGTAAAGATCGACATGAATGCCGCATTCAGGCCGCCCTCCTTCGCACGAACGTAGTCAAAGTCATGGCGCGTCGCACGTCGAGTAAGATCCTCGGGAACCCCTTCATAGAACCGGTAGGGAATATCGATGTGGGTGTCGACGACAATCGCTTCTTGGGCCAACTTAACGGCGCGATCCGCAAGAGAGCCTCGGTCGGGCCCACTGCATGCGAGCGAGAAAAGCAGGAGGGCGAGTGACACACGCGCCATAGGCGCCTATTGTACGTGTGGAACGCGGCGTGCTTTACTTCGGGGTTGAAGGCCGCCACCTGGAGCCGCGACCGGAAGGGAGCGGTTGTGCGCGCAAGCGACAGCTGTCGCACCCACGGCCAACCGCTTGCTTCCGCGCGCGGCTCCGGTACATTGGCGCATCTAGTCGAGGCATTCCGCCAGCTTCCGCAGTCAACGGCGGGAGAGGTTGGCGCGCTCGTGCGCCGATTAGCGACGTTGCGGGGCACGAAGATCGATTGGGCCGATTCATGGTCCGACGAAGACCTACGCCAATACACGGAGCGATCGCTTGAGCGCCTCGAGAACGCAGAGGGCGAGTGAAACCCGGAGATGTCGTGATCGGCCTACTGCCGGGCGTCGTTGAAACGAAAGCTCGCCCGGCGGTCGTGATCGCGAGCGGCGAGTATCTTCGTGACCGGCCCGACGCCATTCTCGGTATCGTGACGACAAGAATCCCTGCGAGACGGGTTTCGATTCAGCGAAAGGCGGCCGTAAATGGTGTTCTTTTCGTTGATTCGGTAGGATAAGCTCACTTATCCGTAGCGTAAAATCCGGACTCCTGGCAACGCGGATTTCGCGCAAAGGCGCAAAGTGCCCAAGGAACGCGCAAAGGAAAGGCAGGCTCGGGTCTTCTTGGCGTTTCCTTTGCGTACTTTGCGCCTTCGCGCGAACCTCAGATCAGCGCCCTCCGACAATGCTCCCCGCTTATAAGGTGCATTCTGGGTGACGAACCACACTAGTTGTTCGAGGCGCAGAACGAGCGGGGGTCGCTCCTAAAACGGTTGAGCAGCTCTTTGTAAGACTCCGCCCCTGGCGTCAGCTGGTCCAACCAGTCGTCGACGTTGATGTGCGGCTCGAGCTCCCGCCGAAATCGAAGTAATAGCTCGGCGGCGGAGTCGTTTTGGCCGCAGATCTCAAGTAAGCACGCGGACTTGAGGATTTTTGTGGGCGTCAGCTTGAGCTCAAAATTATTCGAGTAGTTGGGGTCGGCCAGATCTCGAAAGTACACCGCATCGCCGTAACGCGTCAGGCCCGCCGTGGTGGGGCCAAAAAGGTCGTAGGCGAAGGGCGCCGGCAGCGCGGCCCGCGAGTAGCGGTACACGTCCAAGTCGAATAGCGTGAACCCTTCTCGACGGAGAAAAAGGTCAATATTCGGGAACAGGTTGGCCCCGTCCGCGTAGCTCCCGTGGAACTGAACTTCGACAACGAGCCCAAGGACGGAACAAGTTTTCAGCATCTTCTCGGCGCCGAGCAAGACCGCGTAGTCCCCGCCGTCCGTATCGATCTTGATAAAGTCGACCGAGTCAATGTTCCGCTCGGTGACGAATTCATCGAGGCTCATCCTGCGCTCGGACCAAACCTCGGGGGCGCCACGGTTGAAGACCTCGGTTGCGTAGTTCTTGCCTACAATTCGCGACGCTTCAGAAGCGCTGGAACGCTCGAAGTAATGGTTGGTCGGCTGACTGAAGCGGTCGGGCAAATCTCCGTGTTCGCCGCCGCCGATAAACGCATCAATGTACTCAATGTTCGGGTTGTTGTTTTCCTCGGTGAGTCGCTCGACTTCAGTAACCAGAGGGTCGAATCCGACTGCCCGAAGAAGCGGGCCAAGGGCGCTAAATGTTCCGTCGACTCCGCCGCTCGCTCCAACGTCGAACACAGTGATGCCTGGGTCGCGTATTCCGTCCGCCGCTTCCCAAAGCGCCGGCAGCTTGGGGTTGTAATTTGTTTGCGAAGTGGCCATCGGAGACGTGCTGTCACGTCAGCTTCTCAGTCGGGGTCGATACCGCCGCGGACCGGCCAAGGTGAATTCCCAGTGAGATTCATCGTATCAGCGTGAGATCTGTTTCCACCGAGAGCTGGTCGATCGCGTGCTAGGCCGGGGCTCGACTCTGGTCCGCATTTGGCGATCTGCGCTAGAATGACTCGGTTATGAAACGCCTCACCACTCTCCTCGCACTTTCGGCGCTGCTGGTCGGCATGGCAGCCCTGTCGCCGGCCGAACCCAACGAGAAGCCGGTTAACTGGAACGACCTGCCCGAGCCGTATGCGACCCCGTCAGCGAGCAACCGACCCCAGGTTGTCGACCGTCCCGACGGCGCCGGCCTTGGACTGCCCGATGGATTCAAGGTCGAAGAGTTTGCCACCCACGCCGACTTCATCCGCCCGCGCTTCATGAAGCTGCTGCCGAACGAGCAGATCCTGCTCAGCGACAGCGGCGACCGCAACGAAGCCAATGGCGCCATTTACAAGATGAGCCCCGACGGCAAGAAGATCGAAAAGGTCGTGGGCGGCATTGATCGGCCCTACGGCATTGAGCTGTATGAGGATTGGCTCTATGTCGGGGGCGCAACTTCGGTCAGGCGCTACCCCTTCAACGCCGAGAAGGTCCAGGTGACCGGCGACATGCAAGAGCTTTACTCGATGAAGGACTTCGGCAGCGGCCATTGGACGCGCTCGCTACTGTTCACTCCGGACCATTCCAAGCTCTACTGGACCGTCGGCTCCGGTTCGAACGTCGATACCGGCGAGGCGAAAGAGCGCGCCACCGTGATGCGGATGAACCCTGACGGTTCGGATCCGGAGATCTTCGCCGAAGGACTCCGTAACACGATCGGCTTCACCTGGCGGCCGGGCAGCGAGGACCTTTGGGGCGCGGTTCAAGAGCGCGACGGCCTAGGCGACCGCCTGGTCTCCGACTACCTCGTCAACATCAAGCAGGGCAAGTTCTACGGCTGGCCCTACGCCTACTCCGGCCCGCACGAAGAGCCCCGTCACAAGGGCGTCGCCCCCGACAAGGTGAAGGCGACCCAATACCCCGACGTCTTGCTCGGCGCCCACGTGGCCGTGCTCGACATCCTTTTCTACACCGGCGACCAGTTCCCCGATAAATACAAAGACGCCTTGTTCATGGCCTTCCACGGTTCCTGGAATCGCGCCGACCGCGTGGGCTATCGCATCACCTACATCCCGTTCAAAGACGGCCGGCCGCAGTCGGGTCCGCAGGACTTCTTGACGGGTTGGATGCTTGACCCCGACAACCGCGAAGTTTGGGGACGCCCGGTTGGCCTGATGCAGATGCCGGACGGCTCGCTGTTGGTCACCGACGACGGCGCCAACAAGGTCTGGCGAATCTCCCACGGGATGTAGCAATTCCGAGCACCCTGCGTGAGCGGGGTGTCTTCCAGTTGAGGTTGCGGCAGACGTGTGTGCAATGGGAAGACACCCCGCTCACAGCGGTTCCGCATCCAATTTCCCTGAGGGTCGGAAACCATTGATTTAGCGGGTGTTTGGGGCTGGGCCTGTGGTCCGAGCAGATTCGCATTCGTGTTGAGGAGTTGCAGCGCAGTTTGTTCTGGTATATTGTATATATATCAGTCATGAAGACAGCCCCGGCTCGCTCCAGCCTCGCCGATGCCGAGCGTAAGCTGCGCTCCCGCATCGCCCAGCTGGTCCACGGCCGCTGGTTGCTGCATGGCACCGTGGCGCCGCGCCAACGCGTCTGCGGCAAGCCCAACTGTCGCTGCGCCCAGGGTCAACTGCACGCCTCGCTCTATCTGGTGCGCTCGCGCCGGGGAAAGGTGCAACAGCTGTTCGTGCCGCGCAGCTGGGAGCAACGCGTGCGCCAGGCCGTAGCCGACTATCAACAGCTCGAGCGGCTGCTCGAAGAGGTCTCCGAGCGCGAGTGGAAGCGGCTCCAAGACCGCCGGGAGGAGTGACGTTCTTCGACGTCTGATCCAGTACGCGGAGAAGGGTTACGGCCTGCGCAGCCGCCTTCTCGCCGGGGTCTCGGATTCCCGCCCCAAGCCGCGCATCCCCACCCGCGCTGTCGTCGAGTCGACGCTGGCGCTGTTCTGGGCCCGGCTGGGCAGCCTGAACGCTTTGGAAACGCTCGAGGGGGCGCCGTTTTGGAAGAAATGGCTGGGCCGCAAGCTGCCCAGCGCGGACACCATTGGCCGCGTCTACAGCTCGCTCGACACGGCCGTGCTGCGGCAAGCGATTCGGCAGCTGTATGAACGCCTCAAGCGCAACAAGGCCTTGCCCGGCATCGGCGGATTAGGGGTGGCTGTGATCGACGGTCATGAGTCTCACGCCAGCTACCGCCGTTGCTGTGGAGGCTGTCTCGAGCGCCGCATTCAGCGCAGCGACGGCGAACAGCTGCAGTACTATCACCGCCAAGTGACGCTGCAGTTGCTCAGTGACGCGCCCGCCGCCTCGCCATTCAACATCCAAGGCGAACCGCTTCCGCTGTTGCTCGACGCCGAACCGCAACTCCCCGGCGAGGACGAGCTGGCCGCCGCCAAACGTTTGCTCGAACGCGTTCTAGCCGCTTACCCACGGGCGTTTGATGTTGTCTTGGCCGACGCTCTTTACGCCGACGCGACGTTTGTGAACTTTCTGCTGGCGCACGGCAAGGACGCCGTCATCGTGCTCAAGGACGAGCGCCGCCACCTGTTTCAAGACGTTCAAGGACTGTGGCGAACCCAGCCCCCACAGGCGGGCGAGTATCGCTCACGCGATTGCCAATGGTGGGATCACGAGGGCTTATTATCGTGGCCGCAGGTCGCCCAGCCCTTGCGCGTCGTTCGTTCGGTGGAGACTTGGCGGCGGCGCTCGCAGCTTGACGGCGAGCTCCACGAGCATCAAAGCGATTGGGTTTGGCTAACGACTTTGGGGTCGCGGCAAGTTTCCACGGCGCAGCTGGTGCGCTTGGGCCATCAACGCTGGGACATCGAGAACCGCGGCTTCAACGAGTTGGTCAACGGCTGGCATGCCGACCACATCTACAAGCACGAACCCCACGCCATCGAGACGTTTCTCTTGACGACGTTTCTGGCATTCAATCTCTACCACGCTTTTGTCGCCCGCAACCTCAAACCGTCGTTGCGGCGCGGCAAACCGCGAGTCTTTTGGGCGCGGGTGATGGCGGCGGAGCTGTATCAGGCGGCCACGGGCCCCTCGCCCTAGCACGCGAGTCGACTCCCCCGCCCACCCCGCGCCTGCCAGTAAGCGGCCCTGCCGCAAGAGCCGCCGGGGTGTCTTTGCCCTGCGATTCCCCACCTATTTCCGGGTCAGGACCGCGTGCGAATCTGCTCGTCCTTCACCCCACGCCCCTAAATCCCTCGATTCCCAACTACTTCCGCCTTCTGACTCAGCCTCGTTGCGGAATCGCTGCTGTCGGACGCCGATTGTTGCGCCTGACGGGATTAAAGCGTAGACTCATTAGTCTTGCTCAGACGGCGCTAGAGGATTACCAGAGTCAGGGAGGATGCGAATGGGTGCAGTGACCACTACGGTTCCGCCAAGCCTTGAGGCTGAAAGGGGGGCTTGGCCAGCCGAGGAACCCTCCTCGCAGAACGCCTCCCCGGCGCGGGAATTTGATCTCGCTCTTGCCATTGGAGGGGCCGCCGGCCAAGGGATCGCCACGCCCGGCAACATTCTGGCGCGTATGTTCGTGCGCCGCGGCCTGCACATTTACGCCTACAACGCCTACCAATCGATCATTCGCGGCGGGCACATCTTTCTGACCATTCGCGTCAGCGACGAGCCGGTCGCCTGCCACGGCGACAAGTTGGACCTGCTGCACTGTCTGAACCAAGACACCATGGACCGGCACCAAAGGTTGATGGGCGCCGGCGCGCGGGTGCTGTTCAACAGCGATACGATCAAGCCCGGCGACGGCGCCGCGGGAGCGCAGTTGTGCGGCTTGCCGATCGAGTTTCTTACCGACAAGAATCGCAACAAGCTGGTGCAGAACACGGTGGCGCTCGGCGCCATGGCTTCGCTGTTTGGCCTCGACTTCGGGATTCTCGAGGAGATCCTCGCGGCGCAGTTCAAGCGTAAAGGCCAGGATGTCGTCGACGAGAACGTCGGCGTTGCGCGCGCCGGCTTCGACTACGCGGCCTCCAATTTCGAGCCCTACTCCAAACCGATGCCGAGCACGGGAAACCCTCAGGCTGTCTGGACCGGCAACGAGGCGCTCGCCATGGGCGGCGCGGCGGCCGGAGTCAAGTTCTACTGCGCTTACCCGATGAGCCCTTCGACCGGCGTGCTGCACTGGATGGCCGCGAACGGGCGCGAGCTCGGAATCATGGTGCGCCAGGTCGAGGATGAAATCGGCGTGGCCAACATGGCCATCGGCGCGGCCCACACCGGCTGCCGCGCGATGTGCGCCACCTCCGGCGGCGGCTTCGCCCTGATGACCGAAGCGATCGGCGCCGCGAGCATGATGGAGATCCCGGTCGTGTTCATCAACGTGCAACGGGCCGGCCCCTCAACGGGCGTCCCGACCAAGACGGAACAAGGGGATCTCTGGCAAGTGCTGGGCGCCAGCCAGGGTGACTTCGAACGGATTATTGTTGCGCCCAAGAATGCGCTCGATGCGTACAACTCGGTGCCCGAGGTGTTCAATCTGTGTGATACACACCAGTGCCCGGGGATCGTGATCACGGACCTGCTGATCTCGGAAGGCACCTTCAGCGTGCCCCCCGGCGACATCAACATGCAGCCCGAGATCGACCGCGGCCCGCTCATCATGGAGTCCACGGGCGCCAACGGCTACAACCGCTACGCCTACACCGAAAGCGGCGTCTCGCCGCGCGCCATCCCGGGGCTTGAAGGTCATGTCCATGTCGTCGCCACCGACGAGCACGACGAAGACGGCGTTCTGATCAGTGACGAGTTCACCAATCCCATCAAGCGCCGCAAGATGGTCGAAAAACGCGCCAGAAAGTTCAACGGTCTGCTCGACCAGATTGCTCCGCCGGAGCTGGAAGGCGCCGAGGACGCCGAGGTCACGTTGGTTGGCTGGGGATCGACTGAGGGCGTGATCGCCGAAGCCATTCAGCAGCTAGCCGACAAGGGTGTGGCCGTCAACCAGCTCGCTATCAAGTGGATCGTGCCCTTCCACGGCGATCACATTGTCAAGATCCTCTCCGCGGCGAAGCGAACGATCATCGTCGAGAACAACTACTCGGGTCAGTTCCACCGCTATCTGCGCAGTGAGACCGGATTCACGGTCGACGGCCACATCCGCAAGTACGACGGTGAGCCCTTCATGCCGCATCACATCGTGAACGGCGTTCTGGAGCAGCTTGCCGGACAAACGGATCACTTCGTTCCAGAACAGGAAATCATGGTTTAAAAGGAGCCCAGTTTACATGAGTGCAGGAACCGTCTCAGAACAGCTCGCCGAAGGGCAACCGCTCATTCAGCTGAAGGCGAAAGACTTCAAAGGCAAGGTCGACCCGGACTGGTGTCCGGGGTGCGGCGACTTTGGCGTTCTCTCCAGCCTGCAGAAAGTCTGCGCCGCCATGGGGAAGAAGCCCCACGAGATGCTGGTGATCAGCGGGATCGGCTGTTCGTCCAATTTTCCCGGTTACTTCAACGCCTACGGCATGCACACGCTCCATGGCCGGTCCCTGGCGGTGGCGAGCGGCGCCGCGTTGGCGAACACGGACCTCGACGTGGTCGTGACCGGCGGCGACGGCGACGGCTACGGCATCGGCGGGAACCACTTTACCCACATCGCCCGCCGCAACATTAATCTGACGTACCTGGTGATGAACAACCAGATCTACGGTCTAACCACCGGGCAGGTCTCGCCCACGAGTTGCGACGGGATGAAGACCAAGAGCACGCCGTTCGGCAGCGTCGAGATGCCGATCAATCCGATCACCTCGGCCATCATGAACGGGGCTACGTTTGTCGCCCGCGGGTTCAGCGGCGACCCGAAGCATTTGCAAATGCTGATGCAGAGGGCGCTGGAGCACCGCGGCTTCGCCCTGGTCGACATTTTCAGCCCCTGCGTGACGTTCAACCACGATAACGACTACGTGTTCTTCAAGCCGCGAGTGAAAAGGCTCGAGGATGAAGACCACGATGTCACCGACTGGAAAGCGGCCTGCGAAAAGGCGCTGCTCTGGGGCGACGAGATTTACACCGGCCTGTTCTTGCAGAAGGGGACTCCGACGCTGGACGAGCGCGAGCCGGTCTCGGAAAAAGGGAACCCGTTGGCGCGGCGGAAACTTGGGATTACGAAAGAAGAGTCGGAGCGCGTGATCAAGCGGATGATGTAGGACTTCGGTAGTCATTTTCTGCGCAAACATGGCAGGAGTCTGCGACGGTGGCTGCGCCCGGAGCCGCGACCGGAAGGGAGCGGTTGCCAAAGAGCGCGAACACTGGTCGCCTACTCGAGCAACCGCTCCCTTCCGGTCGCGGCTCCTTAGCCGTCGGCTGCAATATTGTCGTGTCAGCGGTCTCTGGCGAAAATGTAGAAACTCCAGCGCACGGCCGCGGCTCAAGGACCCCGTTCTCATCGTCAGCGTTCATCCGTCCAATTGAGAATCACATTGAGCTGGCGAGGTATGGAACCCGGATCACGGCGAACCATCAAGAATCGTTTGCCGTCCGGCGAAACATCGTAGTTGGCGGGCTTGCGAGTTTCAAAGAAGAAGTTTGCACGGTCGAATAGCATGCGAGGAGCGCCGAACGACCCATCCGACCGAATCGCCACGGAGGCTACGGCGTCTCCGGTTATGTAGAACAGCTCCCTGCCGTCGGGCGACCACCTGGGCGCCAACCCGCCTCCCGTAGAGATCGGCATCCTGTTCGCTCCACCGGGATACGACTGCACGTACAGCTCACTTCGCCCCGACTCGTCGGACGCATACGCGACCCAGCGTGACCCGCGCACCGGGCCCGGCGAGATCTCGGCATCGCGTTCATTGAATGGCGTTACCCGCAAAGGCGACGCGGTTCGCTCTTGCGACAGGCCGCCTGGCGACAGGGTCCAAAGGTCAAAACCGGTTTGGGGGTTCACATCCTCGAAGATCAGGGCGCCGTCGGTCATGACAGAACTAGGGCTCTGGTCGTAAGGCCGGGCGAGCAAGGCTTCCGCGGGCTGGGATGCGTCGGCGGGTTGGGAATAAATGTCCCAGTCGCCTCCCCGATTTGAGCCGAAGATAACCCGCGTACCATCACTGCTCCATAGGGGCAGGTGATTCGTCGTGCCCGCCGGCGTCAGACGAATACGGGTCCCGCGTATAAGATTGAGAATCCAAAGGTCACGACCCAGCTTGACGGCCGCCTTCGTTCCATCGGGTGGCAACCTCACGCCGAGATACGGCCCCTGATTTACCCCTAGCGATTCGGTCGTGCCCTCGCGGTCGACCCACACTAACGATGACTTTGCCGGGTTGCCTGGCGCGTAGACCGCCGTGCCCGTGTTCGACACAGCGAGCCAGCTCCGGTGCTCGTCGCCTTGGTAGACGTCGGTCGGGATCGAAACATCGGCGCTGGTGCGCGCTGGATGCGCGGCGTCGAAAGGCGCGGCTCTGATGCCGGCGGCCCCGTCGGACACCAGCAAGCGACCCGGAGAACCGGTGCTAGCGTCGAAAATCGAGGGCGCCGCTATCGTCAAAGGCAAGACGATCTCCCACTGGCCCGAATCTAGCGAGAGCACCGCGCCTCCCTGCGTTTGTCCCTGAACATCGAAGAGAACAGTTCGTCCCCCCGGTAGTACCTGCGGGAAGCCGTGATGGTACCCTGCCGCCGCTCCGTCCGGCCTGGTCAAAGACTCAGGAGCTCCGCCGCTTGCGGGAATCCTCAGCAGGCCTGAGCCGATCGACGCAGTGAAGATGATCGTGTCGTCCGGGCACCAGGTCCCCCCAAAGGGAAAGGTGACTTCGGCGAGAGGGATGGGCGTACCGCCGGCAACCTCCGTTTTTTGAAGCTGTCCTCGGGCTAAGAACGCCACCCATTTCCCGTCGGGCGAAAAGAACGGTTGCTCGGCGCCGTTCGAACCCGCCACCAGGCGTGCCTCGAAAGAATCCAGATGCCGCAAATAGAGCTGCGGCTCATCGGCCCCCAGCTGTGCCGTATACGCGATAATCCGGCCATCGGCGGAAATGGCCGGGCTGCTGGTGAGCTCTTGCCCTGGCGGAAGAGAGATGTTGAAGCGAGCAGACGTTTTTCCCGGCTCCGGGCGAAGAGCCATGAACGCTAGCGCGATCGCGAGTAACGCCGCCACGGTAGGCCACAGCCACGCCCGAGCAGCCCTTACTGTCTGGTTCGTCGCCGTCGCCGCTGGAGTCGACTGGCCGACGGCGGTCTTGAGGACCGCTGACTGGTCCGACTCGATTCGTATTGGGTGGCGTTTCTTTTCCGCTGGCTTCGATCCGTCGGAGATCAACGACCAAATCGTCTGCGTGCTGGTAGCGCTCTGCCGCCATTTTCGCCAGCGCTTTTGCGATCACGCGGTCGAGCTCGGTCGATAGGCCGCTTCGTTTTGCTGTGACGGGCTCAGGGTCTTCGTTGAGAATCCCGTAGGCAATAGCCTGCGCATAATCGGCGTCAAACGGCGTAACCTGGGTAAGCATCTCGTACAGAACAACCCCGAGCGACCAGATGTCGGCGCGCCGATCCGCTTGTCTCCCCTCGAGTTGCTCAGGCGACATATACGACGGCGTCCCCAGGGTGGTCCCGCTCTTCGTCAGCTTTGACCTGCCGGCTAGCGCCGCTAGCCCAAAGTCCATGATCTTGACCTGGCCCTTGGCGGTCAGCATGACGTTCTGAGGCTTGATGTCTCTGTGGACGATGCCCTTCTCGTGGGCTTCTTGCAGGCCCTCGCCGATCTGAACAGCGATTCCTAGCGCTTCATCGAGTGGCAGCGGCCGTTCCTTGATCTTGTCCGCCAATGACGGGCCGTCGATGTAGGCCATCGCGATGAAGGTCTGCCCTTGCTCTTCGTGAATTCCGTAGACCGCGCAAATATTGGGGTGGTCGAGCGAAGCAGAAGCTTGCGCTTCGCGGATCAGTCGGGCCTTGACTTCATCGTCACCTACGGTCTCGGACGAGAGAAACTTGAGAGCGACGGTTCGACGAAGCTGGGTATCCTCGGCCTTGTAGACGACGCCCATGCCGCCCTCGCCGAGCTTCTCGCCGATGCGGTAGTGGCTGATGGTGGAGCCGATCGTCACTAGACGGGATTGTAGCGTTAAGGCGGTTGGGCGCGGGCGCTACGGGTGCGTCACCGATGCGCCAGGGAAGATCACGCAGGCGCCGGCGTTACATAGACCCCGCCGTAGGAATCCCTTAGTTCGTCGCAGCGGGCCCGCATTTGCGCGAGCACGTCGGCGTAGCCTTCGTCATCGACGTAGTTGACGATCTGCTGAGGATCTTCTTGAAGGTCGTGCAGGAACTCGTAGCCATGCTCGAAGTAGCGGGCGTAGACATAGCGTTCGCCGCGCACGCCTTCGTACTTCGGGATCTCCTCGCGCTCCATCAGGTGCTCGCAGAAGAAGTCGTTCCGCCAACCCTCGACCGCTTCGCCCCGGACGTAGCCGGTTAGACTGCGCCCTTGATATTGACTCGGTGTTTCGACTCCGGCGAAGTCGACGAAGGTCGGCGCTAGGTCGATGTTGAGAACCATTTCGTCCTCGGTGCGGAACTCTTGGCCTTGATCGACTCTGGGATCGTAGATGATCAGCGGAACGCGCAACGACTGCTCGTAGTGGTTCCATTTGCCGGCCATGCCGCGGTCGGCCATCATGTAGCCGTTGTCGGCGGTGTAGACGATGATCGTGTTGTCGGCGACGCCCTTGGCTTCGAGCGCCTTGATGACGCGGCCGATGGCGTTGTCGATACCGCTGAGCATGCGGTAGTAGGCGCGCATGTTGGCGACGTATTTTTCGCGAGTGTCCCAGCGCCAGTAGTAGCGCTGGCGGTTCATCGAGCCTTCGCCGAAGAACTCCGGTAGGACGTCGCGGAAGCGCGGGTCGTTCAGATCAGGCTCGGGGATCTCGACATCCTCGTACATGCCGTCCATGGCCTTTGGCCAGGGGAAGTGGCCGATCGCGGGGCGTAGGTCGCGGTCCTCGGCGTGGCTGGCGTTTAAGCTCACTGAGAGGCAGAAGGGGCCGTCGGTGTTGGCGATGAAGTCTTCGGCGAAGTCGGCGTTGAGCTCGGTCTCATGGCGCAGGGAGCCGTCGGGCTGCTCGTGGAAGTAGGGGTTGCGGTTGATCTCCTTGTAACCGTCGAAGTATTGCTCTTGCCGCGGCTGGATGCCGTATTTGCCGCAGAAGCCTGTCTTGTAGCCGGCGTTCTTGAGCTGGGCGGGGTAGCCGTTCGCCAAGTGTTCGGCCGAGACCGGGGGCTTGCCGAAGGTGTAGCCGTGGGTGCGCTCGACCAGACCGGTGAAGATCGACGCACGGCTCGCGGCGCAGATCGAGGTCGTGACGAAGGCGTTGGTGAAGCGGACGCCATTCTGCGCCAGGCGGTCGACGTTTGGCGTCTTCACGATGGGGTGCCCGGCGCAACCGAGGGTGTGGTTGCGCTGGTCGTCGATCAGGAAGAACAGAATGTTCGGCGGCTTGGCCGGAGCTTCCGGCTCGGAGCCGCATCCTACGGCGGAGGCCGCCGCGCCCCCTAGCGTTGCTAGTGCTTGTCGTCTGGTGAGTGCCATCGAGGGATAGCGTAGCAGGAGCGAGACGAGCGCTACAATCTGCACAAGTTCGTCAGCCGCCAGAACTTTGAAGATCTCCATCCTCACGATCGGCACGCGCGGCGATGTCCAACCCTATGTCGCCTTGGGTAAGCGCCTGAAGGCCCGCGGACACGACGTGCTGCTCGCCGGTCCCGACAATTTCGCGTCGTGGGTCGAGGGCCATGGACTCGCGTTTCAACCTTTGGGGATCGACATGGAGGCCTTCATTCAATCGCCCGAGGTGCGGCGAGCGCTGTCTGGAAGGTGGCTCGAGCTGGCCAAGATTTGGAACCGCACCATCCTGCCGCTGCTGCGCGCGATGCTGACCGCGACCTGGGAGGCGGGGCGCAACGCGGACGTCATTATCTTCCACCCAAAAGTAAGCGGAGCGGTCGATGTCGCCGAAGCCACGGGGGCAACGGCAATCTTAGCGTCTCCGATTCCACTGTTTCCGACTGGCGATTTTCCGTTGGTTGTGCTGACGCGGGACTATGGGCGCTGGATCAACCGCTTCACCTACATCGCCTTTTCGTTGGCCCGAGCGCCTTACGTGCGAATGTTTAACCGCTGGCGCGCCGAGTCGCTCGGGTTGGGTCGTGGGCCTGTGTTTACTCCGAAGGGCGGAGGGGTCCGGACACGCTTGTGCGCGGTCTCGCCCACTGTCATCCCGTGCCCGAGCGACTGGAGCGAGGGCGACCATATGACCGGGTACTGGTTTCTCGAGGATGACCCGGACTGGCGTCCGGACCCTTCGCTCGCGGCGTTTCTCGAAGCCGGCGAACCGCCAGTCTACATCGGCTTCGGGTCGATGACCTACAAGGACCCACAGGCGCTCGCACGCGAGATCGTCGAGGGGGTCCGTCAGGCGGGAGTCCGAGCGATCGTCGCCAAGGGATGGGGTGGGCTGGAAGAGATCGACGTTCCTGACTCGGTCCACCAGATCGACGGCGCTCCCCATGCGTGGCTGTTCCCGCGTGTCAGCGCGGTCGTGCACCACGGCGGAGCGGGGACGACCGCCGCGGGGCTGCGGGCGGGGCGCCCAACGCTGGTGTGTCCCCTGACGGTCGACCAGCCTTTCTGGGCGAAACGTGTGGGTACGCTGGGCTGCGGGCCGCAGCCGCGGCCGCTACGGCGACTCAAGGCTGACGATTTCGCCCTTGGGGTGAAAGAGCTCGTCGGGAACCAGTCCTATCGCGCACGCGCCAGCCAAATCGCCGCTGGCATCGAAGCTGAAGACGGAGTCGCTCGCGCGGTCGAGATCATCGAGGCGGCGCATCACTGAAGCGTTGATAGACTGGGGATTCGCCCCAGATGTCGGAATACAAAGCGAACAATTACGTCCTCGTCATCTTCGACAGCTGCCGTTACGATACCTGGCTCGCCGCCGAACCCAAGACCTTCAAAAAGCTCGGAGAGGTCGAGCAGCGCTGGTCCTACGCCTCGTGGACCGCGCCGTCGCACTACAACCTCCTGATGGGCCTGCTGCCGCACGAGAGCCCGAAAAACATCTACGCGTCGGAGTACTACAAGAAAGGTTTCCTGAAGTTCAACGAGCGGCTTGGGCAAGAAGATATCGAATTCAAGTCCTTCGTGCCGCAACTATTCTTGCCTGGTTTTCTGCAAAAGAAATTGGGATACCGCACCCACGCCATGATGTCGCTGCCGGTTCTCAACCCGCGCACGATCATCAACACGAACTTCGACACCTTCCGCTTGATGGACTCGCACAACGACATGCGGGCGATGTTGAAGGAGATGACGTTCCTCGAGGACAAGCCCTCGTTCTACATCCTCAACGTCGGCGAGACGCATTACCCTTACGCGCTGCCGGACGAGCCGAAAAACGAGTGGCCGAGGGTCTCGGGCGTCCATGGCGTGTTTAAGCACTTGGATGATCACGTCGTCGGCGGCAAGCTCGTCGAGCAAGAGGAGAAGTTCTTCGACCAGAACAAGCTCGATCAGTTGAAAGATCGCCAGATTGAAGCGGTTAGGTATTTGGATCGGGTGGTGGAGGAGTTATTCGACTTGGTCCCGGAGAACACTTACATCACGATCACAGCTGATCATGGCGAGCTTTTCGGGGAAGAGGGGTATTTCGGGCATGGGCCGATCCAGCACGATAAGGTGTTTGAAGTGCCGTTTGTCGAGGGGAAGATACGCTAGGAAACGGTTCAGGGCTAGGTGTTGGCTCCAGGTTCCGCCTTAATAGCTGACACCGATCTTACAGATTTCTTGGGGCGGCTCGCTGCCATCAACCGCGATGCGCCACAGTGAGTCGCCCGCTCCGAAAACGACTGACCGGCTATCACGCGACCAGGTAGGCCGCCGCGCGCCTTCGCTGCCGGGAATCCCGCGGGACTGCTCTTCGGCCAAGTCGCGAATCCACAAGCCGCCGTCTTCAAGCGTCACATACGCTACTCGAAGACCGTCAGGCGAGATCGCGGCATCATGGACCTCCTCGCCTGGCGCGAGGGCGAGCTTCAGCAGCCTTGGCGGATCGGTCTGGCTGCCAAAGCTCCAGCTCATGGCCAGGACGGCGGCCATGGCCCAGGCCAGGGCGGTCGCGGCCCACGGAGGGACGACTCGCCCGCGGCTCGAGCCGGTCTGCTGGCTCATAGCCGTGACCGGTGCGCAAAAGCGGTAGCCCTTGCGGGGGATCGTTTCGATGAAGTGGGGCGATTGAGCGGAGTCACCCAGCGCCCTGCGAATGCGTTGGATCGCCGTATTGACCCCGTGGTCGAAATCGGTGAACAACTCTTGGGTCCACAGCAGTTCCTTGAGCTCCGCGCGGGTGACCAGAGCCCCTTGGCGCTGGACCAATAACGTCAGCACGTCGATCGGCTGCCCGCCCAGCTTGATCCGTACGCCGGACTTGTGCAGCTCGCCGGTTGCTGAATCAAGGTCGTATGCGCTGAAGCGAAAAGTCATGGGCCGCCCCGCTCTTCTCACCTAGTACAGGCGCGGATCAGGAAAAAAGGCCTTGTTTCGATTTCGAGGTTCGCCCACAAGTACCGCGTTTTAAGTCGGTTAGACGTCTGGGTGAAATCTAGGAATGTTCCGCCGAACTTCGATCTTCCGTCTATCGACCGCGCTGCCGTTTTCTCCCACGCTCGCTCCCACGCCACACAGCGGCGCGGGAGGCGAGTCCTATGTTGCGTTCGACAGTCCTGTTACTTGTTCCAGCCCTCATTGGGCCCACCCTTGGAGCGAAGGACCGAGGCGGATCAGGGGCTCGCCTCTCATTCGAGGTTCGTTTGCAGGACTACGCCGGTCTCAACCGGGGCCTGATTGAAATGGCCACCGGCACGGCTGGACGAGTGTTCAAGAGGGCCGGCGTGGAGCTACGTTGGGTTGACTGCACGCCCGGGAGTCTCCAGATGGATTCGAATTGCCGTGCGGCGCGGTCGAGCCTGACACGGGTGTTGCGCATCCTTCCCAGGTCGATGAGGGCGGGGATGCCTCACGGTGGGATTGAATTCGGGCGCGCGATGCTGGCGGACGACGCGTCCCGCGGGACCTTTGCGGATATCTATTGGGATAGGGTCTAGGGGCTTGCGGTTGGGCGCGCGCGAACCGTTAGCCTAGGCCTGCACACTGCCACGACGAGGCTGACGGAAGCGCGGATTCTGGGTTACGTGTTTGCTCACGAGCTGGGACACTTGTTTGGCGTGCATCACGGCAAGAGCGGCGTCATGAGCGGTCCGTGGAGTCCCGCCGAGCTGGGCGAATTGCTAAAGGGGACGCTGAAGTTCCAGCGTGGGGAAGAGGAGCGGCTGCGGTTGCGGCTGATCGGCGCCGCAATCCGAGCACCTTGCGTCAGCGGGGTGTCTTCAAGCTGCTCACAAGCGACGGTCGCCAGCCCTAACAGGAAGACACCCCGCTGACGCAGGGTGCTCGGATTGTGCGCGTTGCACTAAACTAGGCTTCGAGATGTCGAGAGAAGTCTGTTTGGTCCTTCTGATCGCCTGGAGCTGTGGCGGGCTCGGCGCGCAGCCCAAGCCGGGTCAAGTCTTCGCCAAGGATGGCTCGGGCGTCTTCGGCTACCGCGACACGCCGGTGCAACCCTGGTCGGGCTATCACGTGCACGACCCGGATCGGCCGGCTCCCCCGAAGGTCGACCCTGGCGGCGCCGGACGAGCGCCATCGGACGCCGTCGTGCTCTTCGACGGAACCGACTTGTCGCAGTGGCAGCCGTCGAAGTGGCGCCTCGGGGATGGCTATGTCGAGGTAACGGACGGGCCGTTGGTCAGCAAGCGGGAGTTCGGAGATTGCCAGCTCCACCTGGAGTGGCGCTCACCCAAGCCGCCGACGGGTGAGGTGATGAACAGGGGGAATAGCGGTGTGAATCTGATGGGGGTCTTTGAGATCCAGATCTATGACTCGTACAGCGTCGACCTGAATCCTGACGGGCAAGCGGCCGCGGTCTATGGTCAGACGCCGCCTCTAGTGAACGTGACGCGCGCGCCGGGAGAGTGGCAGAGCTACGACATCGTCTTCTACGCGCCTAAATACGACGGTGACAAGCTCGTCGAGCGTCCGCGGGTCACGCTGTTGCACAACGGCGTGCTGATGCACCACAACCAGGAAATCTATGGAGGAGTTTCTCACCGGCGGCTGCCGAAGGAGCTCGAACCGGGCAAGACCACGGGGCCGCTGCTACTGGGCGGACACCACAATCCGGTCAGATTCCGGAACATTTGGATCCGGTCGCTTTGAGGATAGTGCTGACCCGCCTTAGCGGTATTGGCCTTGCCAGGCGCCGCGGCCACGCGGTGTGTCGGCATAGACTGAGAACCCATCGACCTTGGTTTCTTGCGGGTTGAAGCGTGTCCCGGCCGAATTCCGGAACACCTGCGTTAGATAGGTCTGCGTGCTGTTGGACTCGATCTCGGCAACGTGAAATCGGAACCCGCCACCGGATCGCTCGTTGATCACAATATCGACTTCGAGCAAGGCTTCGGGCGAATGATTCTGTAAGAGGATGCCGGTGCCGACCAGGCCGACCACAACGCCGCGTAAGTCCACGGTCGGCGTCGACGCTTGTGCGGCTGAGGTGTCGTTGGCCGGCTCTGGGGTTGAGATGCACCCGAGCCAAAGCAATCCGGCGAGTGCAACGATGCTGAAGTTCTTCAACTGGGCGCGCTCCGCCTGCAACCGGCGCCAAGGCCCGGCCCGGATGCTACCAGCTTAGCGCCGTTAAGCTGGTACGGCTACGTTTTGAGCTTGAAGGCCTTTAGGGCCGTCAACGACCTCAAACTCGACATCCATGCCTTCTTCCAGCGTACGATATCCCGACGT
Organism: Bryobacterales bacterium; assembly: GCA_965247515.1. Taxonomy (GTDB): domain Bacteria; phylum Acidobacteriota; class Terriglobia; order Bryobacterales; family UBA6623. The sequence goes on from OZ252029.1 coordinate 8,407,080, forward strand.
TTGGATCGCGGAGTAGTGGACGAAAACGTCCTCGCCGGATTCACGCTTGATGAAACCGTAGCGTTTAGCTGCGTTGAACCACTTTACACTGCCTCGTTCGTTCACCTTGAGGCTCTCCTTTCTTAGTTGCCCGGCCGATCGATGTCAGGGTCGTCGTCAGCCAGGGCTAGAACATCGTGTGAAATTGACCTTCATTCTCTAGCGCCCCGCGCCTTCTCAAGTGCTTCGATAAACACGAACAGGGTGAACCTAGGTCGGAAAAATTGGTTGAGAAGAACGTCGCCGAAGGCGGTCAACCTTGAGATTACCTGACGAAACTATTGTGCCATAGTTCCGCAGCGTTTGTGCCGAGTTTTCGCGGTTGAGCCCGGATCAAGGGTGAAAGACGACACAACAGCGGCCATAATTCTGGAACGGTTTGTTTTTGATTAACAACTGTTACGGAAGTATCAAAAGGACGTGTGTCGCGCAGCGAGCGGCTAGGAGAATATGACGCGGACGGCGAAGGCGCAAACGTAGGCCAGGCCGGTCATATACGCGAATTGGATGGCGGGCCACTTCCAGCCGCCTGTTTCGCGGCGGACGACGGCGACGGTGGACATACATTGCATGGCGAAAGCGAAGAAGATCAACAGCGCTAAGGCGCCGCCGAAATCTAAATCTTTGCGTAACGCGTCCTGGAGTTGGGGCGACCCTTCGTCGGCTTCCATGCCGTAAATCGTGCCTAGAGTGCCCACGATTACTTCCCGAGCCGCCAGGGAACTAATCAGGCCGATGCCGATTTTCCAATTAAATCCTAATGGTTCAACCAATGGTTCGATGGCGTGCCCTAATTGCCCGGCGATACTGTCCTCAATCGCCGGGGGCCGGCCGTCTTGGAGCGGGACGCTGGCCAAGGCCCAGAGAATAATCGTCGTCGCGAGGATCACTGTGCCCACGCGCCGCAGGAAGACCTTCGAACGATCGAGTAATCGTAGCGCTAGGGACTTCAAGGTGGGCGCTCGGTAGGGCGGCAACTCCAACATGAATGGCGCTCCGACGCTGCGGAGAACTGACGACTTGAGAACGAGCGCTGTCGCCGCGGCCGCGGCGAATCCGAGTACGTACAGCCCCAAGAAAGTTGCCGCGCGTGTCCCCAAGAACGGGCCTAGCAGCGGTCGCTCCTCGATGAACGCGGCGATCACTAAGGTGTAGACGGGTAACCGCGCGGAACATGTCATAAACGGAGCCACCAGCAGGGTCGCCATGCGGTCGCGTTTGTTTTCGATCGTGCGGGTCGCCATGATGGCTGGGACGGCGCAGGCATAGGCTGACAGCAGCGGAATAAAGGCCTTGCCTTGCATGCCAACCTTGGCCATTGTGCGGTCGGCAATCACGGCGGCTCGGGCCAGATAACCGGAGTCCTCTAACACGCCAATGAACAAGAAAAGCAGCAGGATCTGCGGCAGGAAAATGACAACGGAGCCAACGCCCGCCCAGATGCCATTGACGAGCAGGGAGCGGAACCAGGAATCGGGGAGCGATGCTTCAAGCCAACCGCTGGAAGCCCCGACCGCGGCGTCCACGCCATCCATCAAAGGCTGCGCGAGTGTAAAGACGGCCTGAAAGACCGCCACGACGACGGCCATGAAGATCAGGGGTCCGGCTATGGGGTGGAGGAAGATCGCGTCGAGCCGCCGGGTTGTCTCGGGCGGGGCGGGGGATTGGAAACCGGCCCCGGAGCCCGCCCGGCGCGCCCAGCTGTGACAGCTCGGCACGTCCTGGAGTACAGGGAGCTCGACTTTTGGCGGGGCTTGAGAGCGCCCCTCGAGAAATTGTCGAACGGGCTCGAGTCCCTCCCCCGTGCGAGCGCTGACTAGTGCGACCTGGGAGCCTATCTCTTTGGAAAGAGCCGCTGGGTCCAGGGCCCCGCCACGGCCGCGCAGGTCGTCGGCCATGTTGAGCACGACCAAGGTTGGCAGCCCGAGGCTGATTACCGGCGCGGCGACAGCCAAGTGGCGGTGGAGATTCGTCGAATCGATCACGAAGACCACGGCGTCTGGTCTGCCGAGGTCGTCCAGTTCGCCGTTGAGCGCGTCGTTGGCGACGCGCTCGTCCTCGGAGCGTGGATGCAGGCTGTAGACCCCGGGCAGATCGACCAACCGCACGTCTTGTCCCACAGCCCTGACGACTCCGATGCGCTTCTCGACAGTCACGCCGGGGTAGTTGGCGACCTTCTGGCGCAAGCCGGTGAGTTGGTTGAAGAGGGTAGACTTGCCGGTGTTCGGGGGCCCGACCAGCAGGACGAGCCGATCGCGCCGCCCAGCCGCAATACCGCTGGACGCCCGTGTCGTCATTTCGTTGAATCCCCGGGGCGCGAGACGTAGACCTGCTGTGCGGTCTCTCGGCGCAGAGCCACGTCGGCGCCCTCGACGCGATAAATCGCCGGATCTCCGAACGGTGAACGCTGATGGAACGTAACGGTTGAGCCGGGAAGGAAACCGAGTTGCATCAAGTGGTCAGCGTCCGAATCCGGGAGATCGAGGCGTTCGACGACGGCCGCGGCGCCGAACGCCAAGTCAGAAAGGGGGAACACGGACGAATCGCGGTTTGCGAGAGAGGGCGCCAAGGCATTCAGTATCGGGCCTGATGCAACTGAACGTCAAACGGCTGAACCGGGATGGGTGTGCGACATAAATGTGAGCGAAAGGCGTAACTGCAATGGTGAAACGCTTGTCCGAGCGTACACCTACGTGGGGCGCGGGCGCAGGCCATCCGAAACAATCATAGCCCCGGGATTCATCCCGGGGACTGGAGTGGTATAGCCCGGGCAGATAGGTAACACAATTCCCCGATCACATGGGTAACACATTGGCATCCTAGAACAAAAGGAGGACTTTTGTTTTGGGATGGAAGGAGACCCGTGTGCAAGACGAAAGATTGCGATTCGTTCAAGAGGTTCTAACCCGGGAGGATGCCATGGCCGCCGTCTGTCGGCGCTTCGGCGTCAGCCGCAAGACCGGCTACAAATGGCTCGATCGCTACGCCCAACAAGGCGTCGCCGGATTGGCCGATCAATCCAAAGCGCCCAAACGGCAAGCGCAAGCCTTTCCCGCCGAGATCGAGCGAGAGATCCTGGCCTTGCGGGCGCGCTATCCCACTTGGGGCGAAGACAAGCTCAAAGCGCGACTCGAGCGCACCAACCCTGACATCAATTGGCTGGCGCACTCCACCATCGGGGCGCTGCTGAAACGCCACGGACTCACCCACCCCGGTAAGCGCCGGCGCCACGCCACGCCTTCCAGTAAGCTCACCAGCGCCAAGGCGCCCAACCAAGTTTGGGCGATCGATTTCAAGGGTTGGTTCGAAACCGGCGACGGCAAACGCTGCGATCCGCTGACGATTTCCGATACGGCGAGCCGTTATCTGTTGCGTTGTCAAAGGGTCGCGCGCAGCAACACGGCGCACGTGCGGCCGCTGATGGAAGCGACTTTCCGGGAGTACGGCCTGCCCACGAGGATCCTTTCCGATAACGGTCCGCCGTTCGCCTCGACGGGCTTGGCGGGGCTTTCGCGGCTCAGCGTGTGGTGGATCCGGCTCGGGATTCAACTGCAGCGAATCGACCCCGGACACCCTGAGCAAAACGGGCGTCATGAGCGCATGCATCGGACGCTCAAGGCCGAGACGGCGACGCCGCCGGAGCGCAACTTGCGAGCGCAACAGCGGGCCTTCGATCGTTTTCGGCAGATCTACAACCAGGAGCGTCCGCACGAGTCGCTAGCGATGGCAACGCCGGCGAGCGTGTATCAGCCGTCGTGGAGGCCGTATCCGGAGCGCTTGCCGGAGCTGGAGTATCCGGATCGGATGCTGCCGCGGCGAGTGCAGAGCAAGGGCGACATTGGGTTGCTGGGGCGTCAGTTGTTTCTCAGCGAGACCTTGGCGGGCGAGACGGTGGGCCTGGAAGAGCATGGGCACGGCTGGGCGGTCTGGTTTGGGCCGCTGGAGCTGGACTGGCTCGAGCGTAGCCTATTCGAGGGCCCGCGGCCGGGCAGGGGGGAGCACCGACTGCGGCGGAAACGCTCGGGGGGCGCCTCCTCCGCTCGCCCTACGGGCTCGCTCCCCCGGCGCCCCCCGAGCGTTTCCGCGAAGGGTTTCGTGCAAAGAACCTTCTCTTGGTTCAACCCTTAAACTGTTACCTATGTGGTTGGGGAAAAGTGTTACCTAGGTGCTGGGCTGTTCACGACCCGCTAGGCGCCCTTCTTCCGACATTCGGGTGCGATTCCGCGCCCAGGCGCGGAATCGCACCCGAATGGGGTCTGGGTCGCGCAGCGGTTGCTTTCTGACCCCGGGATGAATCCCGGGGCTATGATTGTTCGGCCAAGCGCCGCCGGTAGTCACAAATTTGTCGCGCACCCAACCGGGATCGGGCGCTCACTACCGGTCACCTGCGTTAGACGCTGGAGCCGCGGGTCCAAAAGTCCTCGAACAGGCTCTGCATGGCCGACCCCAGGCTTTCGTGGTCGAAGACGAGAGCGGTGATCTGCGGATGGCTCACCACGGGATCGTCGAGCGAGATCATACCGCGGCGACCGTCGAAGATCGCGAGCTTCATTGGCAGCTCGGTTGCCGTCGCGACCTTGGCGCCCGCGCTCTGCAGCCCGCCGAGTGAGTCGGGTTCGGCCGCACCCGCGGCAAATAGCAGCCGGCAGGTGACGCCCTTGTCGAGTAGCTTCTGGACGATTGGCTCGCGACTGGGGTCCACACCGTAGGGCGGCCGGGCGAATTCCAGATACTCGCTCTCGCACTGCAACAGCAGCCGGCGGTACTCTTCGGCGATCTGGCCGGTGTCGGCCACGATTCGCATGTATTCGAGCGGCCCGCGACCCTGATTGCCGCTGTGGAAGACGCTTTCGAGGTCGCCGCCTAGCAGTCCGGCTAGTCGGCTCCGCTCCTGCCACTCGCGCTCGAAGGTCTGCTTGCGCCGGTCGAGAAAGCCGTCGAGCGCGAGCTGCGGCTCAACGGCTGAGAACTGCTTCGCCTTGCCTTGGACGACCCGCACGAAGCCCTTCTCAACGAGGCTGTCGAGCACTTCGTAGATTTTTTGACGAGGGATATTGGCCCGGCCCGCAACCTCGAGGGCCTTGAAATGCGAATGGCCGATCAAAACAAGGTACGACCGCGATTCGTAGGCGTTCAGACCAATGTCTTGTAGCCGCCGAGCATGTAGCTCTAGCTCCACTTGACCCACCGTAGCACGTCTGGCGGGGGTACGCAGCACCGAGCAGTGGGGAAGCGGATTCGCAAACTCTCAAATGTTTGGGTTTGTAGAATTGAGCGTGGACTCCCGTCCACGCCTCGCGGTCGTGGATAACATTACCCATTCGCTCTTCGGAGCTCTGCTGTCCAAGGCGGGGTTAGAAAAGCTGACGCCGTATGCTACTCCGTTGTGTGTCGCCGCTGCGAACGCGCCTGACCTCGATATCGTTTCCGGCGTTGACCCGGCGGCCTACCTGGTCTGGCATCGGCACTTGACGCACGGGTTTGCGGCGATCCCCTTGATGGCCGCCGTGGCTGTTGCGGTGACTTGGGCGGGAGTGTGGGTTCTGGCGAAGATACTCCGGCGAAGGCCAGTCGCACTTCCGCTCAAGCGAGCGTGGCTCGCCGCGCTTCTGCCCGCGGCGTCGCATCCGCTGCTCGACTGGACGAACTCGTACGGCCTCAGACCGTGGTTGCCGTTTTCAGCGGAATGGACGAGCCTCGACCTGCTTTTCATTGTTGACTTCTACGTATGGGGATCTTGCTGGCCGGCGCGATCGGGGCGTATGTCTGGCGGAAGCGCGCCCGGCTGGCTGCTGGAATTGGCTTAGCGGCTTTTGGGTTCTATCTCATGTTAAGTATTCACTGGCACGCCAAGGCGCTACAGGCCGTCCAGCGGCTCGACGCGACCGCGGCCCGGACGGCCGCCTGGCCCGCGCCGTGGAACCCCTTCCTGTGGGTGGGTTGGGCCGAGATTGACGGCCAGGATGTGTGGGTCCCGATCGATCTAAGGGCCCCGGACTTATCAGAAGCTGAGTTTCATGACCGCCCGAAACGGCCCGCTCTGGTCGAGCGCGCTTGGGAGACGCGGCTCGGACTGGCGTACGCTCAGTTCGTGCGGTATCCGTTGGTGCGCGTTGACGGCAACCAGGTCACGCTGTCGGACTTTCGGTTCTACCGTTTCGGCAGGGTTGGGTTCGCGTGCAACATCGCGTTCGATGAGGCGGGTGATGTTTTGCGCGAGCGATTCGAGTTCTGACCTGACGTAGGGGACACGGGCACAGTGATCGGTCAAGTTTGGCTGATGCTCGGAGCCGCGCGCGGAAGCGAGCGGTTGCCCGAGACTGCGGATAACGTCGCGAAAGCGAGCAACCGCTCCCTTACCGGTCGCGGCTCCAGATGACGCGGCAGGCCTAAGGGTTGACGATGTTTTGAGGCTGGCCGTCGATGAACGCGAAGATGTTCTCGATCGAAAGTGCGAGGCCGGCTTCTAGGGCTTCTTTCGTTACTCCGCCGGAATGAGGCGTCATCACGACATTGGGCGCGCGTATCAGCGGATCGTCTTCGGGTAGGGGCTCTTGGCAGAAAACATCCAGGGCGGCGCCGCCGATTTGACCCGACTCGAGGGCTCGGACCATGGCTGGTTCGTCGACGATCGCTCCTCGCGCGGTATTGATAAAGTATGCTGTCGGCTTCATCCTCTCGAAAGCCGCCGCGTCGACGAAGTTAACGGTTTCCGGTGATTGACGCAGGTGTAAGCTCACCACATCGGCGCGGGCGTAAAGGGCGTCCAACTCGACCAGTTCGACGCCGAGCTCGTCGGCTAGTTCCTGATTGGGGTGCATCGTCCAGGCGATCACGCGCATGCCGATTCCCTTTGCGATTCGAGCCGTCTGACGGCCGATAGCGCCTAGGCCGATGACGCCGAGCGTTTTGCCCGCCAGCTGCGTCACGAAGCCGCGCGGCCAGCCGCCGCGGCGGGTCTTCGAGTCAATTCGCGGGATGTCGCGCGCCAGCGACAGCATTAGGGCCAGGGTGTGCTCGGCCATGCTGACCGCTGAGACGGCGGGGGTGTTCACGACCTTGATTCCATGCTCGGACGCGGCTTCGAGGTCGACATGATCGGTGCCTGTACCCCAAATCGAAAGCAACTCCAGCGACTTGCAGGCGGCCAAGATGTCACGCGGAAAATCGATCGAGGAGCGGATGCTGATCGCGTATTTCGCGTCGCCAATCCGGTCGACCAGAACGTCGTGGTTGGGTGGGAGGTTGTCGTAGTATTTCACTTCGGCCCGCTCGAGCAGGCCTTGGTAGGCGTCGCTGGGTCCCATAACGGGCGGGTAGTCATCGGGGATAACGATCAACGGTTTCGACATTCAAGTCCTCGGGTCACTTTGGTAGTAGAGTTGAGCAAGACGGGCCAGGCATGCCTGGCCCCTACGCCGCGAAACGTGCGCCGTTTGCCCGTAGGGGCGAGGCATGCCTCGCCCGTGCTGCTAACTGGCTTCACCGTTTTCATAAGGATTCGGGCGGATCCCAGGGCTCGGCAAGACTTCCCAGGGTAGTACGTCCGACGCGCCGGCCGAGGCTGAGCAGCCGCAGAAAAATCTGCGCCGTTAAGAAGGCGTCCCCAGGGGCGGTGTGGCGGCCATAGGGTTTGATCCCAAAAAAGGCGCACAGCGAGTCGAGCGAGAAGCTTTTTAGAGGCTCGCTGCCCGCGAAGGCCCCGTCCTGTTCCAGGTGCAGCATCAACGACATCGTGTCGATGAAGCGATTCTCGAGAGTGAAGCCGAAGTGGCGGTCGTAGGCGGCGTTGAGCGTCTCGATGTCGTGCAGAATGTGGTGTCCGACGATGACGCCATCCCGCAGATGTTCCAAGAATTCTTCAAGGGCGGCGGGCTCGTCTTGCCCCTCGAGCGATTCTTGCCTGGTGACGCCGTGGACGGTTACCGAAGCGGTGTTAAAACGGACCTTGAGCATAGATTCATATGAATCGTCTAGTCGGATTTCGTTTTTTAGAACAGAAATAGCCCCAATTGTTACTAGGCGATCCGTCTTGGGGTTCAATCCCGTCGTCTCCGCGTCAAGGACCACAAAACGGATCTGGTCGGCGGGCGATTCGTCGACCAAGTCGGCGGACTCGAACAACGCCTGGTATCGCTCGGCGAAGGGTGGTGTCATGCTCGGGGCCGAATGTTGAACACTTCCGCGCCGAACCGCATCAGCTCGAGCACGGTCCGGAAGGCGTTCTTGAGAAGCTGTTGATCGAGGCGGCTCAGCGATTCAGTGGCGACGATCGAGCCGTCGCTGTTGTTGCGGAGCCCTGAGTGGGCACGGTGATAGAGCGCCACTTGCACCGCATCCGAGGCCTCGTCGAGGAGAGTTGAATGAGCGGGGAAATCACTCTTCGCGGTGGCCAGTCGCTCGATCGTGGAGGTGCGTTCGATTGAACCGTGGGCGAGTCCAAAGACTCTAGCGACGTCGACCAGGGGATAGATCAGGCTCCTCCTCAAGTCGAGGGAGTCGCTTCCGGCCCCGGAATCGTCAACGACAAGGCCCTGGTAGAAGGTGAGCGGTGGCAGGTTTCCGAAGGAATCGACCGCCAGTAGGGGGACGAAGTCCGGATTCTCTTTTAGCAGCAGCCCGAGGTTCTCCTGTAGCCGTTCGGCGACATCGAGGTGCCCGTAGGCCGGGGTGAGGTCGAAAAAGGGACGCCCCTCGTAGATTCGATTGAGGATCGGGTCTTCGATCCAACCGGCGTAGCTACTGGTCCAGCCGGCTATCGACTGACGCCAGCGGGGATTGTCGGGGCGGATGGCCGACTTCGCAAAGGTGAACCCGGCGCTTTCGACGGCGCCTACGACCCACAGGCAGAGCTTTTCAAAGTACTCCTCGACGGCTTGTCGGTCGGATTCGCGCGGGTTCTCATGGACCAGGCCGAAATCCAAATCAGCCGCGGTCAACAGTTCGCGCCGCGCGGCGCTGCCGAAGAAGAGCCAGCATGACCGCATGGCTGGCGGCTGATGACCGGAGGTTGCCAGCTCCTGCTCGGCGAGCTCAATGCAACGCCCGAGTACGGCGCGGTTGAACTCCGTCGCGATCTCGGCGTACCAGCGGACGTCGGAACGGTCGGTGAGACCCTCGACGATCAACGACCGGGCGCGCTCGTTCCAGCGCCTGAGCTCGGCGACGCTTTCCGCGGTGCGGATACGCTCGACGATGGGGACCGGGTTCTCTCCGTGCAGCGCGTTGAGGTCGGATTGGCTAAGTAGCCCGACGACCTTCTTTCTCGTGCGTCTGCCGGTGGTGGTTGCGACCCAGCGCGTGCCTCCGCGCATCATTGTCAGTAGGTAGTGGCCGGCCGAGAGTCCGGCTTCATCGCGGCCAAAGCCGAGGTGCATGGCGTCTTTGGCCGGGGTGTCGAGCGTTGCCCGTCCAGAGGCTAACAGGCCCAGGGTTTCATGAGCGCCGACCAGCCCGAGAGGGGCGCCGTCGATGTCGACGACCAAGGCTGCGCTTACGCGACGGTCAGCGATTTGCTCGGCCGCGACTCGTAGCGGATCGTCGGGTTGCAAGGTGATCAGATTGCGATGGGAGACGTCGTCGACCCCTTCGCGCAGGTCTAACCAGGAGGCGCGGCGTCGCAGCGGGTCATCTCCCCCGGCGCGGCTATCGTGGAAACTTTCCCGGACAGAGAAGTATGCCGAGATGTAGCGCGAGGCCCGCGGGTACTTGTCGATGAGCTGCGCCAACAGATCGCCGTCGAGCGCATAGAGGATAACGTCGCTTGCGGTTCGGGCCGAGTAAGCGAACTTGTTGTAGCCGATCAGCCGGTGGACGCCCAGGATGTCGCCCTCGCCGAGAACGTCGCGGAGGACCTCGCGCTCGGCGGTTTCGTCGAGTAGATCGACGCGTCCTTGTTGGATCGCGAACACATAGGGCGAATAGTCCTCACCCTGGCGCTGAACGTATTCGTCCGTCTCGTGGAACTTGACACGCCCGCTCGCCGCGAGCTCGAGCAGGTCCTGCTCGCTGAAGAACTCGAAGGGCGGATGCCGCTTGAGGAAATCGGCGACGCGATAGGCAATGCTTGAGGTCTTCACGGACCGGTTTCCCTGCGTGGGAGATCGATTGTCGCAAGGAACGGCGCCGCCGGGCAAGCGGCCAATCCGAGCACCCTGCGTGAGCGGGGTGTCTTTCCCTTGCGCCTACTGGAAGACACCCCGCTCACGCAGGGTGCTCGGATTGGCCGCTCGGTACAATAGCCAACTGGCCATGGGCATCCTTGACTTCCTCAAAGGCGAGCTCCTTGAAATCATCGAGTGGACGGACGATTCGCGGGACATTCTGCCCTATCGCTATCCCGACGAAGACAAGGCGATCAAGAACGGCGCCCAGTTGATTTGCCGCGAGTCGCAGGTCGCGCAGCTGATCTACGTCGGTGAGCTCGGCGACCAGTTCGGGCCGGGCAAGCACACGCTCTCGACCGAGAATATCCCGATACTGACCCGGTTGAAGTCGTGGAACTATGGGCTGGAGTCGCCTTTCAAGGTCGACGTCTACTACGTCAATACGCGCTTGTTCACGGGGAACAAGTGGGGGACGTCGAACCCGATCATGATGCGCGACGACGACTTTGGGATCGTGAGGGCGCGGGCTTTTGGGACGTTCGACTTTCGGATCGTTGACGTGAAAACGTTCTTGCGTGATGTCGCGGGATCCGATCACACTTTTCGCCTCGGCGAGTTCTCCGAGACGATGCGATCGCGGATCGTGAGCGTGTTCTCGGACGCCTTGGCGACCTCGAGCGTCCCCGTGCTCGACGTGGCAACGAAGTACGGCGAGCTCGGCGATGCCTTGCTGCCGCTGATTAATCCGGTGGTCGGCGCCAAGTACGGGCTTGAAATCACCAGCTTCATTGTCGAGAACGTTTCAGTCCCCAAGGATGTCGAGGAGGCGATCGATAAGCGTTCGTCGATGGCGGCGGTTGGGAACTTGAACGATTACGTGAAATTCCAGATGGCTCAGGGGATGGAGAAGGGCGGTTCGGGCGCCGGCGGGATGGCGACCGAGATGGCGGTTGGGCTCACGATCGCCCAGCAGATGATGCAACAACATGGCGGACTGATGGGTGGGGGGGGCCTGATGTCGCAACCGGGGGGATCGGGCGGAGCTGGGTTGCCTGCGTTGCTCGACCCGGCCCAGGTGGCGCAGGCGCTTGGGGTCAGTGAAGCCGATGTATTGGCTGTCGTGGACAGCGGTGAGTTGAAGGCGAAGAAGATTGGGTCGAGTGTGCGGATCAAGAAGTCGGCGCTGGAGGAGTATTTGGCGGATTGAGCCGCGACCGTGAGGGAGTGGTCGGATAGGGCGGCTGTAACCGAGCGCTTGCTTAGGGGCTGTGAAATAAACCCGTCGTGGCCGCCGAAGCTCCCCTGGGGCGGTTCGGAATGGCGCGAGTGGATCAAAATGGGATAAAACATGAGGGCAAACGAATGTTCGGATAACTTGGCGGCGGCGTCCAACGCCCTTATTATATGGGCGAACAACAGGTCTTAGTCGAGCTCGAGCAACGCCCCGCCAAGCCGCGCCAAGCCGTGCCCGTTGACCAACTGCAGCTGCGACAGCCCAATCGCGACCAATTCACCTATGCCGCGATCGACGTCGAACGGCTCGTGCCGGCCGACCATCTGGTGCGCGCCGTCTGGGAGCTGAGCGGCATGCTCGACCTGTCCGGCTTCGCTGCTCATCTGGAAACCCGCAAGGAGTCCGCCGGGCGGCCGGCATGGGATCCGCGGTTGCTGGTCGCGATCTGGATCTGGGCGTATTCGGAAAGGATGAGCTCGGCGCGTGAGATCGCGCGTCAAAGCCGCTATCGGCCGGAGTTGGAGTGGTTGTGCGGCATGGCGGTCGTCAATCATCACACTCTTTCGGATTTTCGGGTATTCCACTCAAAAGCTCTCGAGAACTTGTTGACACAGGTATTGGCGCAGCTGAGTCAAGAGGGGCTGGTGGATCTCGAGCAGGTGGCCGTCGACGGCACGCGGATCCGGGCGCAAGCCTCGGGCGGGTCGCAACGCAGGCGTCCGACGCTCGAGCGGCATCTCGAACAAGCGCGCGAAGCGGTGCGTCAACTCTCGGAAGAAGCCGACGACGAGGGTTCGAATCGGCGGCGTCAGGCGGCGCGTAAGCGGACCTTGCGGGAGCGAGTCGAGCGGATGGAGCAGGCGCTGGAGGAACTGCCCAAGGTCGAAGCGGGCAAGCGCGACGAAGAGCAACGACGCCAGGCGCGGGTGAGCGAGAGCGAGCCGGAAGCGCGCCCGCAACACGAATCCAACGGCGGTTGGGGACTCGGCTACAACGCGCAGCTGGCGACCGACGCCAAAGAGAAGATCGTGGTCGGCGTGGAGTTGACCAACAACGCCTCCGATGCGGGCCAGCTGACCCCGACGCTGGACGATGTGGAAGGGCGCTTCGAGCGAACCCCGAAGCAAGTGTTAGCGGACGGGGGCTACGCCAACCAGGCCAACATCGAGGCGCTGGCAGCCGCTGAAATCGAATACGCGACGCCGGCGCCGGCGCCGGACAAGGGCTCGAAGGCGGCGTTGAAAGCGGCGGGAATTGGGCCGCGCTACGCGCCGAAGTTTTTCATCTACGACGAGGCGACGGACACGTTTCTGTGTCCGGCCCAGCGGACCTTGACGTATCAGCGATCGTCGCTGAAGCGGAAGCGCAAATATCGGCAGTATCAGGCAAAAGAAGCTGATTGTCGCGAATGCGCACAGCGACACAAGTGCTGCCCCAAGAGCGGTCATCGAACGTTGAGCCGCAGCGAAGAGAACGCGGTGATGGCGAAACATCGGCGCTGGATGGAGAGCGAGCGTGGGCGGGCGGCGTATCGCAAGCGGTCCGAGACGGCGGAGTTTCCGAACGCCTGGTTGAAAGAGCGATTGGGGGTGCGCAAGTTTCGAGTACGAGGGCTGCGGAAGGCGCGATCGGAGCTTTTGTGGGGGGGTTGGCGTACAACATTGTGGCTTGGATCCGGCTGATCTGGCGTCGTGGGCCGGAGTGCGGGCTGGCGGCGCAAGCGGCGGCGTAGCGGCGGTTGGGGGGGCGAAAAGGGCCGGGAAACGGCCCGAAACGACCGTTTCCGGGCCGCTCAGGCGGTCAATCAGGAGTCGAGGCGCAGAAGTTGCGGTTTCGGCAGGGGCGGCGTTCGGGAGCGCTGAGCTTGGCGTGCGCTTGGCGCTCCCGCGCGCCGACGCGACAAGAGGTTTTCTTCACGGCCCCTTACGGTCGCGGCTCATGGCGAAATGACCGACGAAATCAGTGCGATCGAAAAGGATTCCTGCCCGGCCTGTGGCGCGCAAGCGGTTTGGAACCCGGGCAAGCAGGCGCTGATTTGCCCCTTCTGCGGCACCGAGGCGCCTGGTCAGATCGACGCCGATTCGGGTGCGATCCGCGAGATCGACCTGGTCAAGACCCTCCGCGAAATGCCCGAGGAGCTGCGCGGCTGGCGCTCGGAGAAGAAGTCGGTCAAGTGCCGGAGCTGTCACGCCATTTCGGTCTTCGACCCGGAGAAGGTTGGCAAGAATTGCGACTTCTGCGGATCTCCCGAGCTGGTTGACTACGAAGAAATCAAGTCCCCCCTACGCCCTCAGAGCGTGCTGCGTTCACTGTCGATGAGACGAAAGTTCGCGAGTCGATGCGGCGCTGGTATCGCTCGAAGTGGCTTGCGCCTAGCAGGTTCAAGTCGGCGGCGATGCTCGACACGGTCAAGGGCGTCTACCTGCCGTACTGGACCTTTGACGCGAAGGGCTTCGCCCGCTGGACGGCCGAGTCGGGCACGTACTATTACACTCACGAACAGTATCGCGACCGGAAGGGCGCCATTCAGACTCGGCAGGTGCGGCATGTGCGTTGGCGGCCGGAATCGGGGACCGCACAGCACTTTTTCGACGACACGCCGATTCCGGGGACGCGTGGCGTGCATCCGGAGCTGCTGCGCGCGATCGAGCCGTTTCCGACGAACGACTTGGTTCCCTACGACACGGCTTACCTGTCGGGATTCGTGGTCGAGCACTACCAGGTGGTTTTGATCGACGCGGCTCGCCAAGCTAGGGAGTCGATGAGCGCTGAGATGCGGCGGATTTGTGCGACGCAGGTCCCCGGCGACACCTACCGGAATCTTCAGATCCAAGCCAACTACGCCGGGGAGACGTTCAAGCACATCTTGGTTCCGGTGTGGCTGCTGAGCTACCAGTTTGGAGCCAAATCGTACCAAGTAGCGGTCAACGGCCACACGGGACAGATTGCCGGGGAGTATCCCAAGAGCTTCTGGAAGATCTTGTTCTTGGTGTTGGCGGCGGTGCTGGTGGTCGCTTTGATTGCACTCGCCAGCCGGTGACGTTGTGCTTGCCGGCACCTAGGTACCACGTGGCGTACGGCTATGCCGTGCCGCCTTGCGCTTGGGGCGCAAGGTCTCAGACCCCTGACCTTCGAGCACAGCTCGAAGGCGGCACGGCATAGCCGTACGCCACGTCAAGCAGCCTAACCACTTAAGTTTTCCGGCGTCTCTAAAATGGGGGTATAGGGATGTTGCGTTTCGAATCCCCGTGGATGTTTCTTCTTCTGCTTGCGATTCCGTTGGCCATGCTGTGGAGCTGGAAGCGGGGCGGGCGGGCCTCAGTGCGCTTTTCGTCGACCGCGGCGGCGAGGGCGGCGGGGACCTCGCTCCGTCAGAACCTGTTACTGGTCCCGACGGTGCTTCGAATCGCGGCGTTGGTGCTGTTGACCGTTGCACTGGCTCGGCCGCAGATGGGGACCGAGCGGGTTCGCGACGTCAGCCGTGGGATCGCGATCGAAATGGTGGTTGACCGCTCGAGCAGCATGGGCGCCGACATGGGTTTTCGGGGCCGGGGCTCGAATCGGCTCGAAGTGGTGAAGAAGGTCTTCGAGGAGTTCGTCGCCGGCGAGGGCGATCTGCCCGGCCGGCCGAACGACCTGATTGGGATGATCACGTTCGCGCGGTTTCCCGACACGGTCTGTCCCCTGACGCTTTCTCATGGAACGCTGCGGGAGCTGATCGGTGGAGTGGAGTTGGTCCAGCAGCGGCCCGAGGACGGAACCGCGATCGGCGACGCGGTGGCTCTAGCGGCGGCCAGGCTCCGCACCGCCGAGGAATCGCTCGAACGCAAGACGGGCGAGACGCAGGAATACGAGATCAAGTCGAAAATCATCATCCTGCTGACCGATGGCGAGAATAACTCGGGTAAGCGAAGCGTCGCCGACGCCGGGGAGTTGGCCAAGAAGTGGGGGATCAAGGTCTACACGATCGGCGTGGGTGACGATCGTCAAATGAACACGGGGTTCGGCGTCTTCACGGTTCCGAAGCAGCCTGGGATTGATGACAAGGCGCTCAAGGCCCTAGCCGAAGAGACTGGCGGAATCTATCGTGTGGCGACCGACGCGAAGTCGCTGGTCGACATCTACGCGGAGATCGACGAGTTGGAGCGCAGCGAGATTCAGGCGCTGAGGTACTTGGACTACCGCGAGCTCTTCGCGCCGTTCGCGCTGACAGCGTTGTGCTTGGTGGGGCTCGAGAATGTTCTACGTGGAACATGGTTCAGGAGGATCCCGTGAACGACCTCCGGCTGCATGACGTCGACATGCTGTACTTGCTGTGGCTTTCACCGCTCCTGGTCGGGCTGTACTACTACGCCGGCCGCCGCCGAATGCAAGCCCTGAGACAGTTCGCGCAACCGAGCTTGTTGGAGCAGATCAGTCGCAATGTCAACCAGACGGCGCGGCGCTGGAAGGCGGGGTTGGTCGTGTGCGGGTTCGCGCTGCTGGTGATCGGACTCGCGCGCCCGGCTTGGAACCCGATTCCGCAAGAAGTAGTGAGGCGCGGGCGGGATGTCGTCTTTTTGCTCGATGTGTCGCGCAGCATGTTGGCCGAGGATTTGGCTCCGAATCGCCTGGAACGGGCCAAGCTGGCGATAATTGATGCGATCGACAGGCTCGAGGGCGACCGGGTGAGTCTGGTTGCTTTCGCGGGCACGGCGTCGGTTAAGTGCCCGTTGACGCTGGACTATGGGTTCTTCCGCATGGCGCTCGAGGACATTTCGCCATCGAGCGTCGCCCGCGGGGGGACGATGATTGGAGACTCGCTGCGCAAGGTTCTGCAAGAGGTCTTCGACGAGCAGCAGAGCCAATACCGCGACATTGTGCTGATCACCGACGGCGAGGATCATGAGAGTTTCCCGGTGGAAGCGGCTGAGGCGGCTGGGGGGCGGGGGATTCGCATCATTGCGATTGGGCTTGGGGATGAGAATGTCGGTCGTCGCATTCCGGTGTCGAATCCGAATGGCGAGATGGGTTTTCTCAAGTACAAAGGGGAGGAAGTTTGGTCGCGGCTCGATGCCGGCTCGTTGCGTCAGATGGCGGCGGCGACCCCGGGCGGACGATACCTCAACGTCGCGACCGGAGCGATCGATTTCGGCGACGTGTACCTACAGTTGATTGCGAGCGCCCAGCGCCGGGACCTTGAATCTCAGATGATTGAGCGCTATGAAGAGAAGTTCCAGATCTTTTTGGGGCTGGCGTTTGTGTTGCTGTGTTTCGAGATTGCGATCAGCGAGAGGAAACGATGATGGGCGGCGTTAGCAATTCCCGGAACCCGCTCCCTTGCGGTCGCGGCTCTGACGTGGCGGCCAGCGGCACTGGACCCGGCTTCAGAGCCGCGACCGCAAGGGAGCGGGTTCCGGGAATGCTCGTGCTGCTGACAATGCTGGCGATCGCCTCCCCCGTTTTCGCCGCCTCCGCGCGCTCGCTGGTCTCCGAGGGCAACCAAGCCTACAGCCAGGAAGACTACGAGCAAGCCCTGACAGCCTATAAACAAGCCGTTGAATCCGATCCCGAATCCCCCTATGCTCGCTTCAACGAAGGCGCGGCCCACTACCGCAAGGGCGAATTCGACAACGCCGTCTCGGCCTACCAAGACGCGGCGATGCTCGCCCGCGCCGCCGAGCGTCCGACGCTTGAAGCCCGCAGCCGCTACAACCTCGGTAACGCCTTCTACCAACAGGGCGTCGGCTCGGGCGGTCAAGACCCCGCGGCCGCCCTCGCCGCGCTCGAGAAAAGCGTCGGGTCGTATAAGGAGGCGCTGCGCCAGGATCGCTCCTTCACCCAAGCCGCCCACAACCTCGAGCTTGCTCGACGGCAGATCCAGCTGCTTCGCGAGCAGATGAAGAACCAACCCCAGGGCGGGGGAGAGAATAATAAGGACGACCTGCAAAAGAAGCTCGAGGAGAATCTCGAAAAGCAGAACGAGCTCAACAAAGAGAGCGAGGAGCAATCGAAGCAGCAAGACCAAGACTCTGAGGAAGCTCAGCAGAAGTCCGACGAGTTGTCGAAGAAGCAGGAGCAGCTTCAGGCCGAGAACGAAAACCTTTCAAAAGAGCTCGAGTCTCAGCAAGACCAGCAGTCCCAGCAAGCCAAAGAACACCTCGACAACGCGGCCGACCAACAACAGAAGGCGGCCGAAGACCTTGACAACAACCAACTGGAGGAGGCCAAGTCGTCCCAAGAAAAGGCCAGCGAGGAGCTTCAGAAGGCCCTCAACGCAATGAAGGGGGAACCGTCGGACTCCCAACAACAGCCCCAGCAAGCTCAGGACCAGCAGCAGCAACAGGGCGATCAGAATCAGCAGGCCCAACAACCGCCGCCGGGCGGAGAGCAGCAGCCGGCGGCGCAGGCGCTGCAGTTGTCGCCGCAAGACATCATCGACGAGGAGAAGGCGAGCCGCAAAAGCCGCCAGCTCCAGGTCCTCGGCACGCTCAAGCCGGTGGATAAGGATTGGTAGCCTTGATTGCCAGGATTTTCATCGTCGGGGTCCTCGCACTGTCTTCCCTCGCCGCGCAGGAGCAGCCGTTCCAGGCCTTGGCGGCTATCGAGAGTCAACGCGTCTTCGTCGGACAGGCGTTCGTCTATCAGGTTCAAATCCAAGGAAGCGACCAGCCTTCCAAGCCTGACCTGAGCGCGCTCGAGCAGGACTTCACCATCCAGGACGCCGGCGGAGGGGCGCAGAACAGCAGCTCGGTCACGATCATTAATGGCCGCATGAGCCAGGTCGTTCGAAAGGGCTACACCTACTCGTACCGGCTCATCCCAAAGCGAGCCGGGACGCTCGTGATCCCGTCGGTGACGGTCGAAGCCGAGGGGCGTACGACGCAGACGAATCCCCAGCAGGTGTTCGTCAGTCCGCCGGCGGAGATTGAAGACTTTAAGCTCCGAATGACGGTTTCCGAGACCAAGGCCTACGTCGGCCAGCCCATCGTACTGGCGACGACCTGGTTCATCGGGCGCAACGTGGATCAGTTTTCGTTCGTCATGCCCGTCCTCGAGGACGACCGTTTTCAAGTGATCGACCCGCGGATCTATGTGAATCCGGCGCAGCAGAGCGACTATCTCGACGTCTTGATTGGAGACAAGCGGGCGACGGCGAAGAAGGGGCGCGAGGCGCTCGATGGGCGCGAGTTCGTCACGGTGCGATTCGAAAAGGCGCTCATCCCCAAGACGGCTGGGGCGATCCGGCTGCCATCGTCGACGGTGTCGTTTCGGGCGCTGAGGGAAGATCGTCGCGGCCGCAGCCAGTTTGGCGATTTTTTTGGGGATAGTTTTTTCGGGTCGAGAAGGAGCTACGAGTCGCTGGCCGTTCCATCGAACCGCCCGGCGATTGAGGTGCTTCCATTGCCCACGGCGGGCAGGCCGGCGAATTTCAGCGGCTTGATCGGCGAGTTCGAATTTGAAGTTGAAGCGTCGCCGACCCATGTGAATGTTGGGGATCCGATTACCTTGACCGTGCGGATTTCGGGGCCGCGTTTCTTGGACTATGTGCGCCTGCCGCCGCTCCAGCAACAGATGCGCTTGGCCGCGGATTTCAAGATTCCCGAGGAGATGGCGCCGGGTGAGATTCGCCGGGGCGCGAAGGTGTTTACACAGACGATTCGGGCGAAGCATTCGCAGATCAGCGAGGCGCCTCCGCTGGAGATCAGTTACTTCCACCCAGGTGAAGGACAGTATGTAACCGCCCGTACGGAGGCGATTCCTTTGGTCGTTGAAGCGACTCGAATCATAACGGCGAACGACGTTGAGGGGCTGGGCGATCAAGGGGTTATCCAGAGTGAGCTCGAGACGCAAGAGGAGGGGATTGCCTACAACTACGAAGACTCGGATGCACTCGAGGAGTCTGCTATCGTCTCGCGGAATGCTTTCGTGTCACCGTTGTGGATGGGATTGCTACTGGCGCCGCCGCTGAGCTTCCTCGGGCTGCTGCTGTGGACTTCCGGACTTGTCGGCAAGCGAGACTTGTCGTCTCGAGCCGCGCAGCAGGCCGTCCGCGAGCTCGGCCAGGTTGGCGAAGAGCCCGACGAGGTGTTGAAGCTGACGCGAGAGTACCTAGGCGCGCGACTCCGGGTTGCGCCTGGGGCGCTGACGTTCGATGATGTTGCCGATTTGCTGCGGCGGAGGGGTGTGGCCGACGTGACTTTGAAGGGGCTCAAGGCGCTCTTCGATGCCTGCGAGGCCAGCCGTTACGCTGGAGGTTCGGTGGGTGGCGGAGAGGGCGTTGCCGAAAGCGCGCGGCGCGTGGTCGCTGAGATCGAGGGAGTGCGATGAGGCTGCTCAGCACCCTAGTGTTGCTGCCGGCGATGGCGCTCGCACTCGAACCGGCCGAACTCGAAACCACGTTCCGCGAAGCCAACGACCTCTTTCGCGAGGCGAACCAGATCGCTGCCGCGGACCCTTCGCAAGCATTCGATCTCTACCAGCGGTCGGCCCGGCGCTACGAGAGGATCATCGACGAGGGCGGCATCGAAAACGGGCGACTTTACTACAACCTCGGCAACGCCTATTTCAGGATGAACGACATAGGCCGAGCGATCTTGAACTATCGCAAGGCGGAGCAATACATCGCCGGCGACGCCAACTTGCGCCAGAATTTGTGCTACGCACGCACGCGCCGTCTCGACAGATTCGAGGAGCAGACTCAAACGCGCGTGCTCAGGACGCTGTTGTTCTGGCACTATGACGTGCCTCTGGGTTGGCGATTGGCTTTGTTCGCGCTGGGTTGGGTCGCGCTGTGGGGACTGCTCTCGCTGCGGCTGTTTCAACCGCAGCGGGTGTCGAGAGCTCTGCTCGTATTGGCTGGCGGCATTGGTTTGATGTTCCTCGGGTCAGTGCTTGCCGAGACGATGCTCGGACCAGACGAGCGCCCAGGGGTGATCTTGGCGCCCGAGACGGTGGCGCGTAAGGGCGACGGTGAGAGTTACGCGCCTGCGTTTACCGAGCCGTTGCACGCCGGTGTGGAATTCCAGGTTCTCGAAGTGAGACCGGGTTGGGTGCATGGCGAACTGCCCGACAGTAGAACTTGCTGGCTTGCGGAGCGAGCCGTGGGGTTGGTGCGGTGAAGAACCCGCTCCCTTGCGGTCGCGGCTCTGACGCCCTTCGGTTAACGTTTGACACGCGACGTCAGAGCCGCGACCGCAAGGGAGCGGGTTCTTGAGCGGTTGCAATGCCCACCAGCTTTCAAGCCCTCGAGTATCAAGCGGACGAGACGGTTTGCGCGGCTGAGTATCGTTTCGACGGAGACGCCTCGACCGGCTGGGAAGTCCAAGTTGATGGGCGTCTTCGGCTCCAGCTCGGCCCCGGCTACCGACTGCTGAGAAGCGATCGCTGCGGAGTGTGTTCGACCGACCTTGCGCGCGCTTACCTGCCATTCCCTCTACCTCAGGTGACTGGGCACGAGGTCGTCGCGACCGATTCAGACGGCCGACGCTACGCCGTCGAGATCAACGCCTCCCACTCTGCGCGACGGCTAGACGAGACCTGCGAATTCTGCCTCGCCGGGCTGGCCAATCATTGCCCTGAGCGGCTCGTTCTAGGGATCCACGACCTCCCGGGCGGTTTTGGCTCTCATATCCTTGCGCCGGTCGATTCGTTACACCCGCTGCCGGACGGCATCGACTCAGATACCGGCACGCTGATTGAACCCCTCGCCGCCGCTCTGCATGGCGTCACGAGCGTACGTCTTCAAGACGGCCGGCGCGTGACCGTCTTGGGCCCGCGCAAGCTCGGAATGCTCACGATCGCAGCCCTTGCGGCATACCGCGCCGAGCGCGGCATGGATTTCCACATCGCAGCGATTTCCCGCCGGCGTGACCTGCTTGAGATGGCCAGCCAACTTGGAGCGGACTCCACTCAAATTGCCGGCGAACCCCTTGAACCGTCCGACATCGTCATCGACACGACAGGCAATCCCGACGGGCTCGAAACGGCGCTGCGGCTCGCCCGCTCGGATCGGAAGTCCACCTAAAGTCGACGCACGGGCGGCACGCCGCGGGGTTGGCGAACCTCACCGCTTTGGTGGTCGATGAGTTGAACCTCGAAGCGTTCGAGCCGGGTAACGGTAGCGGCGTAATCGCCTGGCTCAGCGACCAGGCCCCGCCGCGAGGGCTCGAAGTCGTTCGTGGCGCGCCGGCGGAGATTCTCGCCCAACTCGAAGCCAGGCCCGGGCTGCCGCGAGCAGACGCCGCCGTCGTCGACAGCCCAGCCGGGGTTGACGCCGCGATCCGGCCGGTGCGGGGCAGGGAAGTCTCTCTCGTGCGCCCTCGCGGGACGATCTATCTAGCTGACGGTCACTGGCAGGCCAGCACGTTGTGCCAGGCGATCGTGGGGCGTGGCCTACGCCTGAGCAGCTCACGATGCGGGGATTTCGCCGAGGCGATTCGACTGATTGAATCCAGCGCACCGCTGCGGCAGCTCGCGAACTGCATGGTCACCCACCGCTTCGACGCTGCTCAGCTCGATCGAGCGCTCTGGGTCGCGCGAACGTCACAGTGCATCAAGGCGATCGTTGAGCACAGCCGTTAGCCTACAATGGACTGCGTGCCGCAGCCGCCTCTTCCTTCGACACTCGGTGAACTGCGCCGCAGTGAAGCGTTCCCGGAAACGCGACTTGCCGGACGCGGCGTTCGCGATGAGATCCGCGCCAACCTCATCACCAAGCTACGTGCTGGAGAGCAACTCTTCCCCGGCATCGTTGGCTATGAAGACACCGTCATCCCGCAAATCGTAAACGCTCTGCTCTCCAAGCATGACTTTATCCTGCTCGGCTTGCGGGGACAGGCCAAGAGCCGAATCTTGCGCCAGCTGACGACTTTGCTCGATCCGCACTTGCCCGTCATTGCCGGCAGTGAGATTCATGACGACCCCTACCGGCCGGTTTCAAAGACTGGACGAGAGCAAGCCGCCGAGCTCGGTGACGATCTTCCGGTCGCCTTCCTGTCTCCCGACGAGCGCTACGTTGAGAAGCTGGCGACCCCTGATGTCACCATCGCCGACATGATCGGCGACATCGACCCCATCAAGGCCGCCAAGGCGGGGCGTGAGCTCGGCGATGAATCGACGATGCACTTCGGGCTGCTACCGCGCGCCAATCGAGGAATCTTCGCGATCAACGAGCTGCCCGACCTGATAGGCAAGATTCAGGTGGGCTTGTTCAATATCCTGCAAGAGGGGGATGTGCAGATCAAGGGCTACCCTGTACGATTGCCGCTGGATCTGTTGATGGTGTTTTCGGCGAACCCCGAGGACTACACCGCCCGCGGAAAAATCATCACGCCGCTCAAGGACCGTATTGGTAGCGAGATTCGTACGCACTATCCGCTGGAGGTTTCACAAGGCATCGAAATCACCGCCGCGGAGGCGTGGTCGGAGCGGAGCACTGGCCTCTACATCCCCGACTACATCCGAGAGATCGTCGAACAGATCGCCTTCGTCGCCCGCGAGGATAGCCGTATCGACAATCGCTCGGGCGTCTCGCAGCGTCTCGCCATCTCGTGCTTCGAGAACGTCCTATCGAACGCCGAGCGCCGCGCAATGCTCTCTGGCGAGAGTCTGGCCGTACCCCGGGTATCGGACATTTACGCCGCGATGCCATCGATTACGGGCAAGTTCGAGCTGGAGTACGAGGGCGAGCTCAAGGGCGCCGAGCGCGTGGCGCATGAGCTGATTCGCTCGGCCGTAGCGCGTGTCTACAAGGTCAACAATGAGGGCCAGCAGATCGTGAAATGGTTCGAGATGGGAGGCACGCTGAAGCTCTTGGGAGAAGCGTCGGCCGAGGCATTGCTCGAACAGCTTAGCCAGATCCAAGGCCTCGCCGACGCGGCGACGATGCTGACGGACCGCGAAGAACCCGAGGCGCGGGCCTCGGCCTGCGAGTTCGTGCTGGAGGGTCTGTATGCTCATCGCAGGCTTACACGCACCGAAGAAGTCGGATACGCCGCCGAGCCGCCGAAGAAGAAGAAGGAGCGCCGACCGCGGCAGCAGGAATTCGCTCCGACGGACTTCGGCGAGACGTACAACTGACGCGGCGCACGGCTGTGCCGTGCCCTGGAGTTTCTACATATTTTACCCGTCAGCGGCGGCGCCGAAGGCCTGCCAGGAGGGTTTGAGCCCCAGCGGAGCCAGCAAATCGGGGTTTTCGACCATTTCTTTCCGCAACAGCGCCACCAGATCCAGACAAGAAGGCCTCTTTGCCTTTTCCCTCCATTTCGGCAGCGGCGCATAGGCCTCTCCGCGCCCCGGACCATACGCCAGCAACGACGCCAGCAGCAAAGCGCTGTACGCCGCCACCGCCAATACCGGTTGCTTCGGGACCGCCGTCTCGCTCCATAACTGCGCCTGTCCCACGCCCAACGTGTCCTTCTCTTCGCGGTGGTTCACCTCGATCTGCCAACGGTCGAAATAGATCTGCAACAGCTCGCGCGCCTGGCTGGCGAGGTCCGTCGTGAGTAAATACGCCGGCTGGCGGTAGTACATCTTGCTCGAAAGGCGCTTGCTATAGGGGGTCGGCGCGACCACCAACAAACGCAACGGCGTGCGCCGCGCCCCGCCCTGCCAGTACACCTCGTTGACCTCTTTATAACGGATCTTGCGGCGCTTGCCGCCGTAGAATAGCTTGGTCGTTTTCCAGACGATCGTCTCGTCGCGGCGCACCTGTTCGGGGCGGAACTTTTCGACCCCATAGAAGCGTCGCGAGCCGGTCGGCGCGGCTTTGCACAGCACAGCGTCCAGGCGCGTGCGAGCGATGAGCTCGGTGCGATCGCGCGGCGCCAGGAAAACGGTGCGGTTGCTGAAACTGCCGTCAAGCGACAACACCATCTTCTTGGCGATCCCGCCGGCGGCATCCAGCGCAGCCCGCAGCGGCGCCATCATGTCGACTAAACGTTGCGAGATGCGACAGCGCTTGCGCGCTTGTTCGTACTGCTCTCGCTCGGCGTCGCCGGCGCGTTTGCCGGGACGCTTGGGAACCGGCGCACATTCAAAACGCACCGGCAAGGCCCGCGCGCCGGTCTTGCCGCCGCGATCGAAGGGAACCAACAACGACGCTTGCAAGTAGCGCAACCCCAGCATCAAGTTCGCGTGAAACGGCGGCGAGAGCGGATCGTGTTGATAAAACGCCTGCTTGATCCTACGCCCCGTCTTGCGCAAGCGCGTGTCGTCGATCGCCACGCCCACCAACCGTGAGCGGCAAAACCCCAAGGCGCGCTTCCACACCGGCGCGAACAACTCTTGCGGACGCCACTTGCAGCGCTCGTGCAAAAAATAGTCCGCGCTCCAGCTGTTTTGCTCGCCGCCGTTGGTCCAAATAATGCGCGAAAGCGTGCGGCGGCCCAGGCAAACCAGGCCTCCCAGGCCTTGGCGCACCGCGCGTCGATGCGTGCGTTGCTGGGGAAAGGCGCGCCTCCAATCAGCGCTGATCGACAGGAACTGAGGAAGCAGCATGGGAACCTCCAGGGGACAGCTAATCCGGGCTACGCAGCGCGAAAGTGTTCTTCGCGGTGCGCACAAAACGGTCGCCGCGAGCGATCTTCTTCGACAGCGCCGAGACGAGGCTTTCGCGGTCAACCGCACGGGAAAACCTGGCCTGAATGCCCTCGATCAACTCCGCGATATGCAGCGGACGCTCGGCTCCGGCGAGTATGTCATGGGCCATATCGACCTGAGACATACCTTGAGGCGAAGGGCGCTTGGGCCGGGGAGGGGGTTTCGATCGCAGCCGACGAACGGCGCGCAGCTGAGCATCGAGGGCTGATTCTAGGGTTTCCAGAAGAGTATCGCGGAGATCGTCGGGCATAGGCAGCGGCGCCGAGCGGGGCCAAGAACAGAATAGCTCAATCCTGTCGGTATGTCAATCGCTATCTACCGACCTACCTCAACCATGGCCCTCCCCCGTCCACAAATGTAGAAACTCCAGCGCACGGCTGTGCCGTGCCGTGAACCATTAGAATTGGCCTATCTTGGTCGGCCCGACCGTCAGCCAGTACAAGCTCGGCGAAGCGGCATAGGTCTCGTCTGTATAGCCCAAGCTGCGAAGCTCGAGCGCCCCGTCGCGCGCGAGGTTCTCACCCCGTGCTATTGGCTCTGGATCGACTCGGGATCGATCGGCTCGTTGTGATGTGCCTGTTGAAATGTCAACTCCATCTCCGACACGTTCGGTAAGTTGCCGATCCGACCCTCCTTGTAGATGTCCAATCGCAGCTTCCAAAGCACCGGCAACATGATTCCTTCCGCCGCTTGAAAGTTGTCGAACGTTTCGGTCAATCGGATGATGCTGTGCTGCATTCGAGAGATCGACGGATCGTCTGGGGAATTAGGCACTAACGACCGAGCGGGGTCTGGGTCCGCCCCGATTCCCGCTGGAACGCTGTCGCGGTATTAGGTCCGCACGTGACGATAGGTTTCGGGGTCGAAATACAGCTCGATCTTGAGCTCCCCCTTGCGTTTCCTGGGCTGATAGTCGAGACGGTGGAGGCGGCGACCTTCGACATCCTTCAAGCCGCGGTAGTTGACCTTCGCTCTTCTGGCAGCTACATCCCGCAGTGGCCAACTGAGGCTAGCGGTTCCTCCGAGGAGGCCTTCGCCCAAGATGTGACTATTGGATTGCATGAACCTGCCGAATACAGAGTGTTCGCGTTGAAAGGCTCGCTTCACGTAGGCCTTCTTGCCGTCGAAGCTAAATCGCTTTCCGTAAAAGGACTGGTTGGCGTCGCTGTCGAAACTAAAGTCACAGGTGTCCCTTGATGAGCCGAAGAACACCTGTCCCGATACTTGGCCGACACCTCCAACGAGCACGCGCCAAATTCCTTCGCCGGCGTAAGCTCTGGTCTGTAGCCGTTGACGTGCCGCGGCAGGGCCGATGGATTCGAGATGCCGTGAAATAAGCTCTTCCAGCGCGATCTTCTTGTCTTCGGCGTGGACTGCCAAAGGTAGAGTCAGTGACAGCAGAAATAGGGTTGATCGGTGGAAGCGCGGGCGGGTGGTCTTTCCGTAATGCGTCATTTGAGATTCCATCGGGATGCTCTTTTGTTTGGATTCTGCAAGACAAACGCGAGAGTGTCAAGGTTGAGACAACTCAGTTGAACCTAGGTCAGCAACTTAGCGCCGAATCGCACTTGACTGGCAGAAGATCTCTCTCCCACGAACGATCTCGCCGCCGCCGGGAAGCGTCGAAAGCGCCCATTCGAGCAGCTCGACGGGTAGATGTTTAGATTTATTTTCACGCTGACCTGGCGATAGTCCGAAATCGCTCCAAGACCTATCAACAGGGCGTTAGAGCGTATTGGTGAGGGTTCTGGCATGGTCTTGATGGAGAGCAAGTGGCAACGTTTGTTCCCGACAGGTAGCGGAGAGGCGGTAGAATTCGACCGTCGTGGTCGGCCGTACGATCAGTCACTACCGCGTCCTGGAGAAGCTCGGCTCCGGCGGCATGGGCGATGTCTACAAAGCCGAGGATCTCAAACTCGGACGCACTGTCGCCCTCAAGTTCCTCAAAGCCGACGCTCTCGACAACGAGGAAGCCAAGACACGCTTCATGCGTGAAGCCCGTGCCGCCGCAGCGCTCGACCACTCCAACGTCTGTGCGGTGCACGACATCGACGAGGAGGACGGCCGGACCTTCCTGGCGATGTCGTTCGTTGACGGAGAAAGCATTCGGGAAAAGCTAGCCAAGCGGCCTCTGCCGCTCGATGAGGCGCTTGATTACGCTGTCCAAGCGGCTCAAGGGCTACAGGCCGCCCACGGGAAGAGGATCAATCACCGCGACGTCAAGAGCGCCAACCTGATGGTCACTGAGGAGGGACAGGTCAAGGTGATGGACTTTGGCTTGGCCCAACTTGCCGACCAATCGCGCCTGACCAAGACCACGACGTTTCTGGGGACGCCGGCCTACATGTCGCCCGAGCAAGCGCAACGGCAGCCGACCGATGCAAGAAGCGACATCTGGTCTCTCGGCGTTGTGCTCTACGAAATGGTCTGCGGGCGGCTGCCGTTCGTGGGCGAGAACGAGCACGGGATACTCTACGGCATCGTCAGCTCCGAGCCGGAGCCGTTGACGGCCCTGCGAACGGGCTTGCCGGTCGAACTGGACCGCATCGTCGGCAAGGCGATGGCCAAGAAGCCCGAGGAGCGCTACCAGCACGTCGAAGACATGCTCGTCGATTTGCGGACGCTGCGAGGGGCGGAGGTCGATCATGGCAAGGGGAGTCAGCCGAAGCGCCGTACGAATCACCGTGTTGCCGTCGTAACGGCGCTGGCGCTGGCCACGGCGCTTGGGGCTATTTATTCGCTTGTATCTCGTGAAGCCTCCCCGCCGGACCCAGCTTGGACGATCAGGCCGCTGACCACCTTTGATGGAACGGAATGGCAACCAAGTTGGGCGCCTGACGCAAGTTTGATAGCCTACGCGGGAACAGCCCACGGGAGCGTAGACATCTTCGTGGAACCGGCGAGCGGGGGAAACCAGCTTCGCCTGACCGACCATGCAGCGGACGACAACCAGCCGCGCTGGTCGCCCGATGGCCAGAACATCGCGTTTCTGTCCGACCGCGGCGGAGGGGCGAACGTGTATGTGATTTCGTCACTGGGCCCGCTCGGTACGGAGCGAAAGCTGGCCGAGACGAATCTGCATCGCGATCTGGTCCTCAACAACGGCCTCGGAGCGCAGCCCTGGTCTCCCGACGGTCGCGAACTGCTCTTCTCCCGGCGCCTCCCGGACGGGCGGATTGCGTTATGGAAAATCAACCTGGCCACTGGGGCGGAAGGGCAAGTGACATTTCCGCCGCCGGACGGCGAAGACTGGGACGCCTCATGGTCGTTTGACGGCGCCGAGATCGCTTTCGCCGGCAGCCGCGACGGAAAGACCGGCGTGCGAGTGATGACGGCCGGCGGAGGCGGGCCGCGCTTGTTGGTAGAAGGCGGGGAATATCCCGCCTGGTCAGCGGACAACCGGCGCATCGTCTTTTCTGCGCGCCAAGGCGGCCCTCAGAATATCTGGGAGCTCGACATTGACCCCGGCAGGTTGCGGAAACTGACGACCGGGCCTGGCTCGGACAGAAAACCGGTGGTTGCCACAAGCGGGTCGGTCGCCTACGCGCACTTTACGCATCGGTTGGATCTTTACTTGGTGCAATGGGAAAGCGGCGAGGAGGAGCGGCTTACCTTTCACAACGAAATCAACGTGAACGCACGGGTTTCGCCTGATGGGAAGAGCATCGTTTACCGTTCGAATCGTACGGGGAACAACGAGATCTGGCTGCTGGACCTAGAGAACAGAACCGAGCGGCAGCTCACCGACCATCCTGGGGAAGACTTGCGCCCCGATTGGTCGCCGGACGGACAACAGATCGTCTTCCTGTCGAGCCGTGACGGGGAGTTGCATCTGTGGGTGATGGGATCCGACGGCGGCTCGCAACGGCGACTGACTCAGCAGAGCATTCCTCCGTTGGGAAGACAATACGCTGTGAACAACTCAAACGGCGCGCCGCGGTGGTCCCCTGACGGCGAAGTGATCGGTTATCTTGCGCCTGCGGAAGGCGGCTCGGCCTTGTGGCTGACGGATCGCGACGGGAAGGCCGTTCCCAGCAGAATATCCGGGTCGCTGATTAGTTTCGATTGGTATAAGGACAGCCGCCACGTGATCTACGCACGCATGGCGACAGACGGTTCGGACCAGCACGAGATGCTTGTGGCCGACCTGGACACGGCAGAAGAAGCCATCTTGCATCGCGGACCTCACACTGAGCTAGCCGTGGCGCCTGACGGAAGCGCGGTCAGCTTCAGCCACTCCTTGAGTCATTTCAATCAGCGCCTTTATCTGTTGCGTCTGGCGCCTCCCGCCGCCGAGGGCGAGTTGCCGCGATCGTTGGGACAAGCCCGGGAACTTACAGATGGGAAAGGGATCTGGCATGTCCACAACGGCGGCTGGTCGCCCGATGGGAAATCCCTCGTGTACACTCGCGACACGGATCAAAGCGACATCTACGTGATCGAGGGTTATCGCTGAGAAGCTGCGATCGGGCAGACGATCTTTCTCTAGTCCCGTAGTGCAGGGCTCGTTCGAGACCTGCGGCTTTTCTTGCCGCCACACCCCAATTCTGCCGAATTGGTGCGATATTGCGGCTCCAGCGACAAACCCGACAACCCGACGATCGGGTGACAGGCACAAAACCACTACACTCGGCACTCAGTCGCCGTTCAAGGTAGCCGCCGCGGAAATCGAGCCTACCGCAGCCCTCGTCGACGTTGTCACCACGGTTTCAGTGACCCTAAGCGCCTTCGAATCAACGCCGTGGCCCCGGTCGCAACTTCAAGCGCGCCCGCTGTGGCTTATTCTGAGCTCAGCAGGGCCGAACCCGCCGCCCCGAAGTACTACGGACGGGCGAGCGGGTCGGTCGCTCTGGCCAGAGCATTTCTATAGTCGAATATTGGCGTACTTCACGCCTGGGGACTCCGCGGCATCATCGCGGACGAAACAGGCTTCTCAGCTGTCCCGACGCCCTCTCCGGAGGGTCAGAGAAGGGAACTGGGCAAGACGAAAACGTTTTCGCAGCAAGGCAGTCGTTGCGCGGTCCGCTTGGCTTCAAGCCAATTGCGGCGCGCTCGTTGGGCCGCGGTTGGTGGGTTATCCGAGTCGGCGCTTCGTCGACGAAGCGTTCGACCCAACCCGCCCGCTTTTCTCTGAGGCGCAACCCCTAACAGCCCGTGGCAAAACACCCCGTTTCAGGCCGCGAGAAGCATCGGCGTGGCCAGCGGCGCGCCGGCTGAATCTCGCACCTTCGCCGGGAATCTCCTGAAAACCGCCCCCAGGGCCCCGCACAACCGCCCCAAGGCCGCCCAAGACGCCAATACAAGCCCCAAAACCGACACTTTTGTCCTTTTCCTCGCGTCCGCCAGCCCGCGCGGCGTCCCCGCGCCCAGTTTGCCCCTCATCGCGATCGATAAATTGAACGCGCCCACGTGAATCAGCAGCCTCTTTAAAACATTTTCTCGGCCTTTCAAGTGCAATCGCCGCATCCCGCCCGTCTCGTAACAGTGCGCGAAACTGCGCTCAACCTTCTCCGCTCGCAACTTCATCAGACGCTTGCCGCGCTTGCCTTTGATCCGCCGCCGATTGGAGTACACCGCGTCGCGTTGCCGCGTTCGGCCGCCCCATTTGCGTCGCCCTCGCTGCGGCTCGCTCACGTAACTGCGTATGTCCAGCTCGGCAAAATCCGTCAGCACTCGGTTCGAATGATAGCCCTTGTCCGCGACCACTTCGCTCAGCTCGTCGACCGCGCCAGCGGCTTCTTCCGCCGCCGCTTCCAACTGCTCGGCCGCCTCGACCAGCGTTTCTTCAATCGTCGTGGTATCGCCTTCGTCGGCCGCTTGCAGCGTGACCGCCACCACCGCGCCCGTCCCCAAATCCACCGCGTGCTCGGCCTTGTGCGCCAAGTGCGTACGGCCGTCTTTCATCTTCGTGACCTTGGCGTCGGGATCGTAGGGATGCTTCCAATCCTTGTTGCAGGCCTTCTTCTTACGTTTCTTGTCGATCTTGGCCAACTGCTCGCGCGTCGGCGTCTCGATTCCCGATTCCAGAGCTAGACGTCTTAAATACTCTTCGTAGCCCTCGCCGGAGTCGCAACGCACCAGCGAGCGCATCGCCGCGTTGGCTTCCAGCGTCGTCGCGTCGACCCCGATCGTTCCGCCGGACAACAGGCCTTCGCGGGCCAGCAGCTGCAGCGCCCAGGTGAACACCGCGCGATGCGTTTCGAGGTCGATCAGCCGCCGCGTGCGCGAGATCGTCGAATGATCCGGCGCTTGTTCATCGAGTTCGATCGCCAGGAATCGCCGCAGCGAAAGTGAGTCGCCAAGGCGCCAAGCGACGCCGCGCTCCGAGTCGATGCCTTCGAAATACCCGATCAGCAAACTGCGGAAATAGATGCCCGGCGTGAGCGACGGCCGTCCCAAGCTCGGCGCGTAGAACTGCTCGCACTGGCCTTCGACGAAGGCGTCGAACTCGTGCTCGTCAAATAACTCGCTGAGCCGCAGATAAAACGGATGCCCAGCGCTCTTGGGCAACTCCGAGGTGGCGACCCATAGGTCTTTCTGCCGCTCGCGTCGCTTACGCCGTCCCATTGCCATAAAACAAGTTTATCACCTCTTGTTTCACAGTGCGACTTCCACCACGGGCTGCTAAGGGCCGCAACAGATTGTTAACCTTCACGCCCCGCCGGGCGTCCGACTACCGGACGGCGCCCGGCGGCTCGACTCTTCTTTTTCGCCAAACCTACTCCCAAGGTCCAAATCGCCCCTTCCGTCCGCGCCTCCAGGTCGCTATTTTTCAGGAAGCCCCAAAGCGAACATCGACCCGCCCGCCGCCGTAGAAGAAGTTAGGGCCGACGGCGATCATGACGTCGACGGCCTTGGCTTCGAGCAGCTGGGACTTGTCGATGCGCTGGTAGTTCTTGGGCAGGACGCCGGCGAGCGAGTCGTTCTCGGCCTCGATGAGGCTCATGGCCTCGTTGATGCGCTTGGCGATGTCTTCGTTGTCGGGCAGGTCGCGCAGGCAGGAAAAGCGGGCTTTTTCGTGGACGTAGAGCACGCCTTGCTGCTGATAGTCGAGCTTGCCGACGGCGCGGCGTCCGGTGGTCTTGCCGACAAGTTGGTCGTGGGCGTGCTGAAAGCGGTGTTCGGCAAAGCGCAGGAAGATGAGGCCGAGCACGGGGGTGGAGTATTCGGAGGACTTGAGCTTGGACGGATCTTCCCCCCGCCAGCGAGCAGAGTTTCGCCGCCAACTTCCTGAATTCGCGTCGGTTATGGGATGGATCGGGCGATCGGCGTCTGTCTACAGGTTACATGTGCGGCAGCGAAACCCCCAACGCATTGAGGATTTCTGTTTGGCGGGCGTCGGGAATCGGCAGCCGTGTGACGCTGGTCTGCTCATCCACTCGATATTCCAATAGACACAGTCGCCCCAACGCCGCCAGCGCGTCCGGCAAGGTGATCGCGTGCGGGTCGTCGTCGGTCGTGCCAAACGCCGCTTGTATCCGCCGTTCCAATTCGCGGCTCAGCTTCAACGCCAGCATGCTGCACAACACATGTCCTCGGGTGCGGCTTTCTTTGCGCACGAAGATCGGCCGCACCTCGAGCAAGCCCGTCTTCAGCTGCCGAAAGTCGCGCTCCACCCGCTGCAGGCTCACGTAATGGTCGTGCACTCTTTGGCCGCTCATGCGCTCGGAGGCGACATCGGTCACGACCACGTAACAGCCCGCCAACTCCAGCGCCTGCTCGATCGCCGCCTGCTGGCGCTCGACGACCAGCGTACGTCCCTGCAAGCGCAACTCGACCAATTCTGTCAGCTTGTGACGCTCCAGCCAGGGCTTGAGCTGGCGCAGTCCGGCCGCGGGCTCGCAACGGGAAGAGGCCGTGACTTTCTGGTTGCGTCGGTCGAGCTTGCCTCCCAGCTTGGCCAGCTTGTCCTCGAGCCGCTGCCGTTGCCGTTTGGCTTCGGACTCGTTGAGGCGCAGCACATAGCGCACGCCGTCGGCTTCGACCTCGCAGACTTGTTCAGCGAACAGCTCCAGTTGCAGCACCCCTTCGCTCAAGCGCCGCCGAATCTGGGGATCGGTCAGCGCCGTGATGTAGCGCAGCCCGGCCTCCCCCAGCGCCTGCTTGCCCTTGCTCTTGACCATCCCGCGGTCGCCGACGAAGACCAACTCCTCGACTCCGAACTGCTCTTTGACGATGCGGATCTGATCCGGCACGGTCGTCGGATCGTTGCGGTTGCCGGCAAACACCCGCACCGCCAGCGGCTCGCCCTGGTCATCGGCCAGCAGTCCGATCACAATTTGCTTCTTGCCGCGCTTGCCGTCGCGATTGTAGCCGTACTCGCCCAACGCGTTGTGCAGGCCTTCGAAGTACGAGCTGGTGACGTCGTAGAGCAGCAAGCTGGGCGGGGCTCCGCGGCGCTCGAGGTAGTGGCGGTATAGCGCTTGCTCGATCTTCACTTGGCGGGCGCTCAGATCATCGAGGGCGGCGTAGAGGTCGTCTTCGTCGAAGGCGCCCAGACCCAGCACTTCTGCGACGGCCTGATCGGCGGCCCAGCGCACGGCCGAGAGCCGCGATCCTTGGTGGGCCAGGCGCGCCAGCACCAGGAACAAGGCGAGTTTGGCGGCCCGCGTTCGACCCAGCGCGGCGGTCAGGCCCAGCTCATCGGCGAGTTGCTTGAGCGCGAAGAGCAGGCCAAAGACGGGGCCGCAGACGGGAGTGGCGGGAAGCTGATCGAACTCGCCGCGGAGGGCGCGCCGGAGGGCCTCGACGCGGACGGGGCGCCAGCAGGAGAGGTTGGCGAGGGTGCGTTTTTTGACTCTGCCGTTTTGGCGGAAGGATTCGCGCAGCAAGACGGCGGGCGGCGAGTTGCGATTGGGGACGGACTCAACATACATGGGTATATTATATCACAAACAACACAATGAATAAACGATACAATAGCATAATACATGGGTACACTAAAAGCGCCCCCAAACGTGTTAAAGCCAAGCAAGCCAAGCAGTTAGCCCGTCAAACGAGCCTTCCGCTGGGGGGAAGATCCGTTGGAGTTAGCGCGCAGCTCGTCGGCGGCGGCCCACAAGCGGCTCTCTAGGTCCTGGACGGGAGACATTGGAGCGAGTTTACTACGTGCGACAGTTCACGCCACAACACCACGCCCCGCGGATCGATCCCCAAGAAGCCCGCTACCCACGCGACCGAAAATCGGTACGCAGAGTTCCGCGGCCGCGAAGGCGCGGATGGCTTGATTCCTGACAGGAAATCGCATTCCGCTAATGGATGGGCTCCCGACGCCAGGGCCGAAACGCTGGATACCGTGGAACGGCGAACGGTTGAACCAGCCCGACCGTATGACCGCATGACCGCACGGTCCACAACCGGGAGAATGGCTCGCGGGGGCCCCCTGCACGGGTCCGAAATCGTCGAAGAGCGCCTTAGCGAACTTCTGAAACGATGCGCTTAGCCGGGCGCGACGGCCCTCACGATCCCTCATGCCGGAATCAGGGCCAAGGTCGCCGTACCTCCGACCGACCTCGATATAATCGGGTATCGTCGTAGCTGTGTAGCCCGGCGAAGCTGGTGTCCAGTAGGGCAATAATAGCCACCGCGTGAGACGCAGGTTGAAAGACGCAGGAAAAAATTCGAATGGATGTCAAAAAGGCCCTCATTACGGGCATCACCGGCCAAGATGGGAGCTACTTGGCAGAGCTGTTGTTAGCGAAAGGCTATGAGGTTCACGGAGTCGTTCGCCGAGTGGCGTTGGAGGACCCCAACCGCAGGCTCGCAAGGATCCGCGCCGTCTTGCCAAGCCTAACGCTTCACCCCGCCACGATGGATAGCTACGCGAGTCTTTTTCATCTCTTAAGCCGCAACAGATATGACGAGATCTACCATTTAGCGGCCCAGAGTTCTGTCGCGGAAAGTTTTGACGACGGTTTCTCGACAATGGCTACGAACATTAACGGCACTCATTACGCGTTACAGGCCATGCGCGAGACGCAACCAGACAGCAGATTGTACTTTGCCGCATCGAGCGAAATGTTCGGCAAGGTCAGGGAAACTCCGCAGAAGGAGACGACGCCGTTTCACCCTCGCAGCCCCTACGGGATTAGCAAAGTGGCCGGCTTCGACCTATCGCGGAACTATCGTGAAGCCTTCGGGATGTACTGCGTAGGGGGCGTACTCTTTAACCATGAGAGCCCACGACGGGGCTTTGAGTTCGTTACTCGCAAGGTCACCAGCGAAGCGGCTCGTATCAAATGCGGGCTGTCAACCGAGCTTCGGCTAGGCAACTTGGAGGCCCAGCGCGATTGGGGACACGCGAAGGACTATGTGCGCGCAATGCATCTGATGCTGCAGCAACCGGAGCCTGACGACTACGTGATCGCGACCGGTGAAACGCACAGCGTCCGGCGCCTATGCGAATTGGCCTTCGGGGAGCTCGACCTGGACTACCGGGATCACGTAAAGGTAGACGAGGCTTTCTATAGGCCGGCTGAGGTCGATGTGCTAGTTGGCGATGCTTCAAAGGCTGCGCGAGTCTTGGGCTGGAAGCCAACGATCAGCTTTCGTCAACTAATTTCAGAGATGGTTGAACATGATCTCGCACTGGCAAAGCGCGAGGCGCACGCCCCCCAAGGGGCATCGTGACCTGAAGACGCGCTCAAGCCCCCATCGCCTCGATCCACTCGGCAGGGCTTTCCGCCGCCAGGAGGTGCTCGAACGGCTCCGCTTCGAGACCCTCCCGACCGACATCGTTAGATACAACCGGCGTCCCGGCCGCCGTCATTTTCGCGCCGCCTCTTCGGCCTCTCTTTCTTTTGCGCGGGCCCCGGCAAGGATGTTGTAAAGGCCGTAGTTGCCCTCGTGGCAGGCGTACTCGAAGATCGGTCCGTCGGTCCGTCTCAGTGGCATCGCCGCCGACCAGGGGCGGGTGTACGCCGTCGGATCTTCGACCGTGAACTCGTAAAGGACCGTGTCGGCGTCGACGCGTGTAAAGCGTTCGACCAAGTGGGTGTCGGCGGTGGACCCCGACAGGCTCGTCTCGCGCAGGAAGTTGATCGTATCGACGACCAGAGTGTCGCCCTCCCAGTGGCCGCGCGAGTCGCCCGTCCACTGGCGGAGCTTTCCATGCGGACGCCCGTCGGTGGGGATGATGCGAGTGTTGTGGACCATCTCGTTGAAGATCACGACGTACCCGCGAGTCTGAAGGATGTGAACGTTGTTGTTGTAGGACCCGGAAATCATTGGCGGTCCGGAGTTAAATCCCATGATGCAGCGGTCGGCCAGGCTGCGGGCCTCGTGGGAATCGCCCAGGCCCGCGGTCAGAATCGCTCGCCGCGCCGAGAGCCTTTTTCTCGTCGCCTGGGCGTAAGGGATTCTCCCGTCCGGCGGATCGACAATCAGCGAGGTGCGTTTGTCCTCGGTGAGCTCAACTCCCCGCTCGTACCAGAACTCGTTGTACGACAAAACGCCGCCTTCCGCATTCGGTGCGTAACCCGCCCACGGCGCCCCGGTCTCGGGGTCGAACAGGTCGCGATTGAGGCGTCGATTGCGATACTCCTCGAAGGCCGCCGCTTCTTCGGCATTCAGTTTCGCCTTCCCCGCTAGCTCTTGGGGACGCTGCAATGGCGTGATGGTGCGGAAGGTGAATACGCCCTGGATGTCAGGCTTGCCGTCCGGGGTTTGCGGGGGAGTCCAGCGCTCGGACTGCCCAACGGCGGACAGCGGCGCCAGCAAGAGCATGGCCGTCGTCGCGAACAGGGCAGTGAGAAATCGGTCACTCATTTGGAACCTCCCGTACTTGCTAATACTATAAGCTGCTCAGACGTCAGTGGGGGGATTCCGTGCGCCTGTGACATAATCTACCCGTCACTCGACGAGAGGGAATCACATGAAGGACCAGAGTTTTGAAAGACGAACGCTCCTGAAGGGAGGGCTGCTGTCGGCGGCTTCGGCGCTGGGACTCCTCCCAGGTTGCAGCGAAGCGACGCCTTCCCCCGCACCCGGCGAGGGTCTGCCCACCGCCGTGCTCGGTAAGACGGGCGTTCGAATCCCCATTTTGGGTCTTGGAACTTCAAAGCTGGGGCTGTTCAAAGGCCCGATTTACGATTACCCGCACATGGCCCGAACTTTCACCTCTGCGATCGACCAAGGGATACGCTACATGGACACGGCGGCCGGGTACGGCCGGGCCGAAGAGGCGGTGGGTGAGGCGATGCGTGGCCGCCGCGACGAGGTCTTTGTCGCCACCAAGCTTTCGACCAATACCAGGGAAGACGCTCAGCGCTTGTTTGAAAGATCGCTCCAGCGGCTCGGTACCGACTATGTCGACGTGCTTCACATGCACAGCGCCGGGCAGCGCAATCTGGACGTAGCTCTCTCCAAAGACGGAGTTTGGCCCTACATCATGGAGCAGAAAAAGGCCGGACGAGCGCGCTTTTGCGGCATCACGGGACACAACAACCCGCCTAATTTCGTCAGGGTCTTGGAAAACGAAGAGATAGACGTCCTGATGTGTCTGATGAACTTTGTCGATCACCATACCTATTCGTTTGACGAAGTCGTACTGCCTTTGGCCAGGAAGCAGAACGTCGGCGTGATGGCGATGAAAGTCTACGGCGGCTTGGAGGCCGGGCCGACCGGGGGGTTCCATTTCTACAATGACCCGGTTCGCCACCCCTCGCAGATGGAGGTCCAGTTCGATAGCAGTGCGCTACGGGATGCGCAGCGCTTCGCCAAGACTCTCGATGGCGTCACGGGCATGGTGATCGGCGCCTTTGACGCTGACGAGATTCAGAAGAACATCCAAATCGCCATCGAGACCGAGCCGTTCTCGGACGAGGAACTGGCGGCTGTCCTTGCCCTCGGCCAAAAAGTCTCACACGGCTGGGCCGAGCGCTACAGTTGAGCCCCGATCTTCAGGTCGGTGGTCCGACCCCGATGCAAACATCGGGGCTCAGCGGCACACAGTCTCAGGATTCCACGTACACTTGAGTGGGGCCGGAAGCCTTCCGACCCCCAAGGAGACTAAAGATGGCTTTTGGTGACCATAGCGACAAACCCACGCTTGACCTCGATGCTGCTTTGGGGGGGCTGGCCGGCAACCTGAAGTACTTGCTTGCCGGGCTGGCGGTACTCGTGCTGGTTTGGAATTCATTCGAATCGATCGGCGCCGGAGAACGCGGCGTCGTCTTTTCGCAGTTCGGCGGCGTCCGCGAAGCCGTGCTCGGCG
Organism: Bryobacterales bacterium; assembly: GCA_965247515.1. Lineage (GTDB taxonomy): Bacteria > Acidobacteriota > Terriglobia > Bryobacterales > UBA6623. The sequence goes on from OZ252029.1 coordinate 8,445,253, forward strand.
AGGGACTGCGATTCAAGATTCCGTTCATCGAAGACATCATTCGGATGGACGTAAAGATCCACAAATCCGAAACCGGCGCTACAGCGTCGTCAAAGGATTTGCAAACGATCAGCTCGGTAATCGCGGTCAACTACCACGTGATCCCGGAAGCCGCCAGCTCGGTCTATCAGAACGTAGGCCTGGCGTACAAAGAGCGTCTCATCGACCCAGCGGTGCAGGAGTCGATGAAGGCCATCGCGGCGCAATTCACGGCCGAAGAGCTGATCACTCGCCGCGCTGAGGTCTCGAACCAGATCCAAGACTTTCTCGCGGCGAGACTGATCGACCACAACTTCACCGTGGACGAATTCTCGATCGTCGATTTCGATTTCTCCGATCAGTTCAATTCGGCGATCGAGGCCAAGCAAACCGCCGAGCAGCAGGCGCTGAAAGCCGAGCGCGACCTAGACCGCGTGAGAATCGAAGCCGAGCAGCTGGTGACCCAAGCGACGGCCGAGGCCGAGAGCCAGCGGTTGCAACGCGAGACGATCTCGGCAAACGTCTTGCAGCTCAGGGCGATAGAGAAGTGGGATGGCAAACTGCCCCAGGTGACCGGCGGCGGGGCCGTGCCGTTCATCAACCTTGAGACGCTGAGCGGGAACTAGCGCCTCTGAACGCTGATCCCCAGATCGGGATCGCGCGCCAGTTGCCAGGTCGCCTACGAAGCCCTACAGCCCGGCCCTGAGCCGCGGACAGAAAGTCCGCGCCTCAGGGCCAATAGCCGGCTATCAGTCCGATCGGGATTCCGACGGCGAGAGCAGCAGCAGGGGATGCGGCTAGAGCCAGAGCCAGGCGGCCAAACCCCGCCGATCCCGGCCACAACGCAATCGCCCCCTGAACTCCCATCGTCGAGAACCAGGCGATCCCCCCATAAGTCGGGCTCGCGCACCAAGGGCAATCGGGATCGCCGGCCTGTTGGATATTGCACTGCGCCGCGCCGCCGAACCATGCGAGCCGGCAACCACAGTTGTAAATCAGATCACACCACTCGATGAAGAAAACCCCGCTGAACGCAGCCGCAACCGTAAAGATCGCCGCCTTTGGGGCCCAGGTTTGAAGGAGGGGGCGCAGCAGGCTACGCCCCCGGATGAAGCGAATACACTAGGTGGCTGCCGGCTCGAGCTGCTCACGCAGCATCGAGTGCATCTGATCTTTGAGGTGAAGTTTGAGCTTCTTGAGGCGAGCTCTTTCGATTTGCTCGTCTTGGGAGGGAAAGCGTCTGCTGCCCAGCTCTTCGATTCTACGATCGTAACTGGAATGCTTTTCGGCGAGCTCGCGGAATTCCGCGTTAGTCTCCATAAGCTGGGCTTGCAACTGTGCGGTCGGAACGGTCTCCATTTGCGCCTCCGAGGTGGAAAAAGAAAAAGCGCGCCAAAGGCGCGCCGGGTTCACGAGTGAACGAGGAAGCCAGCGTGGGGATGGGTTGCTTAATTGGGGTCCTCCAAACCACTGGCACGGTTAGACTAGCACGGTTGCGAATCGATTTCAACACCCCTGGCCGGGTGTCTGAGAAGAATGGCATCCTCCACCGGTCGGTGGTAGTACGCCTTGCGCCAGCCGTCTTCGATGAAGCCGAGGGAGCGTTAGAGGGCCAGGGCGGGGGAGTTGGAGGCGCGGACTTCAAGCAGGATGTCGCCGGTGTGGTTTGTGGCGAGCCGGCGGATGAGGGCGCCGGCGACGCCTTGGCGGCGGAAAGGGGACGCGACGGCGAGGTTGAGGATTTCCGATTCGTCGACGATCCGGCGGTAGACCAGGAAGCCGGCGATTTCTCCATCCGTTTCGTAAACCAGGCAATCGTTGGTTTGAACAGGCCAGCCGAAGGCTTCCGGGGATTGCAGCCGGATCCGTTGGATCGATTCGAGGTCGGCGGGTTGGGCAGCCCGGATCACAGTTTTGTGGGCTCACGTGGCGTGAGCGCCACGTCACATCGGGCGGCTGTATCCTTGGTCCTTATATCGTTGCAGCAGGGCGGACAGCCGTTCAACGATCTCCGGATGGTCAGCGTAAACGTTGTCTTGTTCGGACAGGTCCTGAGCCAGGTTGTAGAGCTGGCCGGGCGGGTCGCCTGGCTTGGGCCCATCCCATTGATTGGATCCTGGGCCTTGGCCGTCGATGAACTTCCAGTGGCCTTGCCGGATGGCGAAGGTTCCGTCAACGGAGTGGTGAACCGTCGCCTCGCGAATCGGCCCGCTGTCTTGGCCCAGCAGCGCCGGCAGGATGCTGTAGCTGTCTTCGGCTGCGTCGTCGGGCAGCTCGTAGCCGGTGATTTCGGCGGCGGTCGCCGTCAGATCAGTCAGGCAGACGGTCTGGCCGCTGCTCGATCCGGCCGCGATGCGCGCTGGCCAGCGGGCGATGAAGGGCTCGCGGTGGCCGCCCTCCCAGGCGTCGCGTTTCTTTCCGATTAGGTCCGGATGATTCGCGTGATGGTTGAACTCTTCGATGTGCGAGGGGTCCCACTCGGCGCCGTTGTCGCTCGACAGGATGAACAGCGTGTTCTCGGCCATCCCATTGCGATCGAGGGAATCCATCACCGCGCCGACCGTGGCATCGACTTGATGCACGAAATCACCGTAGAGCCCGGCCTCGCTCGCCCCCTCGTGCTCGGGAGTCGGAACCCAGGGCCAGTGCGGCGCCGGCAGCGGAAAGTACAAGAAGAACGGCTGCCCGGCATTGTTCGAGGCGTGGCCGGAGATAAAGCTGGTCGCCTTTTCGGTCAATCGAGGCAACACCCCGTAGAAGTCGAAACCGTTCTGCGCTTCGCCGGGCCGCCAAAATACCGGTCCGTCGCTGAGCCGCGACCGCAAGGGAGCGGGTTCCGCGGACAGACTGACAACTAGGCCCTAAGCTCCCGGTCCAGCCGCCGAACCGTTCTCGGTGAGCACCCGCCGCTTCAACGTCGGGCGCTCGTCCTCAATGTCGACATCTCCTTCGCCCTCGCCGCCGTTCGGGTCGATGCGGTCGTTGGGAGCGCTGCGCCGAAGCCTTGGCCGATCGGGATCGGTTTCCTCGCGCTTGTCCCTCTGAGTCATCTTCCTCAGCCGCGCGCGGACCGTGTCGAACTCGCTAGTGGAGATCGCGTACTCGGGCTTGGCGGGCAGGATCGTCCCCATGTGCTTGGAGATCGCCTCGATGCGCTTCTGCGTTGGCGGATGTGACCGGAACGCGGCCGCGAGCCCTCCGCCTCGCTTGCGTTTCTGCTGGGCCAACATGCGTTCAAAGAAGGTGACCATCGAGGTCGGGTCGTAGCCCGTCTTGTAGAGGTACTGCAGGCCGAGGAAGTCGGCCTCCGCCTCCGCGCTCCTGCCGAACTTGAGGAAGGTCATCGGAATGGCGAAGTTCAGCCCTTGGTAGATGCCGTAGCCGAGCCAGCCGCCGGGCAGAAAGATCGCCATCGGAATACTGGCTAGGTTCGCAATCTGCCCCTTTGTCGCTTGGCGTGTGCCGTGGCGCGCCGTGACGTGCGCGATCTCGTGCGCCATCACGCCGGCGAGCTCGGACTCGGTTTCCGCGAGGACGATCAGCCCGGAGTTGACGTAGAAGAAACCGCCGGGCAGGGCGAAAGCGTTGATTTCAGGGGCGTCGATCACCTTGATCGTGAAGGGGACGCGTGCGTCGGAGTTGCGCACGAGGTTTTGGCCGACGCGGTTGACATATTCGGCGATGACGGGATCGTCAATGATTTTGGCGTTCCGCTCGATCTCTTGGGAGAGCTGCTTGCCTAGCCTGATCTCCTTCTCGATCGAGTAGAAGTTGACCTTGCCGTCGACGTCGCGTTCGCCGATCTTGTCGATGTCATGCTTTTCGTTCTTGGGGGGCTTGCTCTGGTCGATTTTGGTGTCTTTGGCCGGGGTCTTGACCTCAGCGAATCCGGCCGGAACCAGCGCCAAGACGGCGGCTAGCGTGAAAAGAACTAAAGATCGTCGATGCATCGGGCCCCTCCTGATGAAATTCGGCGTGCATGGTTTGGACGCGAGGCTCTCGCACGGGGTTTCAACCGCGGGGCGCGATACAATTCTGTGCGATGAATCGTACAGTTCGGTTTACGATTGGCGACATCGAAGTGGAGGCCGTGTGGGGAGCCAGCCCGACGGCGGACGCGCTCTACGCCGCCCTTCCACTCGACGCGCGGGGCTCGTACTGGGGTGGAGAGATTTACTTCGACACTCCCGTTAGGATGGGCCCCGAGCCGGGAGCTAGCGACGTTGTCGAACCCGGCGCGGTCGCCTATTGGCCGCCGGGGCATTGCCTGTGTATCTTCTGGGGGCCGACGCCGGCGAGCGAGGGAGATGAGTGCCGGGCGGCGAATCCGGTGAACGTCGTCGGGCACATCGACGATCTGGATGCGCTGGAGCGATTGCGGTCGAGTGAAGTTCGGGTGGAGGCCGGATAGCCCTAATACCCGTTACTTAGGGCTTGAAGGCCGCGACTTGGAGCCGCGACCGGAAGGGAGCGGTTGTTCGAGTGAGCGACATCTGTTGTATCTACGGGCAACCGCTTGCTCAGGGGCCGTGAAAAAATCGCCCGTTGAGCGCGAAAGACGGTCGAGGCATGCCTCGCCCTACGGACGATCGTTTGTTTTCAACGACGTAGGGGCTTGGCATGCCAAGCCCGTCTTGCCGGAATTGGATTCCCGACATTTTTTCACATCCCCTCACGCGCGCGGCTCCGGGGCATTCGCCGGGCGCCCTGGCCGATTACTCCGGCCGGGGGGGATTCCCCCAATGGCCGCGACGGTCTTCGCCCAAGACGACGATCCCTTTCTCGTTCCACCCGAGGTGGGCAGTGACATCGGCGGCGCAATAGCGCAGCGTGAGTCCACACCGGCGGCGGTCGGAGTCATTCGACTCGGACCCATGCAGCAGCAGGTCGTTGTGGATGGAGATTTGTCCGGCCTGGAGCTCGTCATCGACGGGGTCGCCGTATTTCTCGATGTCGGTCACCGTTTGGTCGAGCACGTTTGATTCGTCCCCCGCGCTGCTTTCGTAGTCCAGGTGACCGCCGAGATGCGAGCCGGCCAGGAATCGCATGCACGCATTCTCAGTGTCGGCGTCGTCGATCGCGAGCCAAACGGTGCAGGTCTTTGACGGAGTCAGCGGCCAATAGCTGGCGTCCTGATGCCACGAGACACGCTTGCCGTCGTGTGGCATCTTGCAGAAGAAGTGCGAGCCCCAAGCGACGACATCGGGTCCGAGCAGGTCTTCGACGTAGGCGACGATTCGGGGGTGGGTCAGCAGGTCGTAGGCGACCCGGTGGCGAAGGTGCGCGGAGCTGATTGAGTAACTGTCCTTGCCTTCAGCCAAATACCGTGCAAGCAAATCGTCGAAAGTACTCCGGATCGCTGCGATCTCTTCGGAGGAGAAGATCCGAAAACCCTTTAAGTAACCGTGGCGGTTGTACTCGGCAATCAGCTCGCGCGTCAGCGTGCCCGGGGATGAGTTCTCGGCTGGACAGAAACGCAAGTCGCGGTTGAGAGCGGCGATGTCGTCGGCGGTGGGAATGACGGCAAACTCGGTGCGGCGGGTCACAAGCTAAGTCCTCAGTCGAGCCGCGTCTTCGCGGCGCCAAGCGGGCGTCCCGCCAGGCAGGCTGGCGACCAGGGCGCCGACGCGATTGGCAAATTCCCCGGCTTCGACGACTCCCGCGCCTCGGGAGATCGCGTCGAGAAGCGCGGCCGCGAAGGCGTCTCCGGCGCCGACCGCGTCCCGGCACTGGATCTCGAAACCCGGCGCTTCGCCGAACTTGCCGTCCAGCAGCAGGGCGCATCCCTCGGCTCCGCGCGTGACGCAGACGCCCTGTAGCTCGAAACGTTCGACGGCGGCGTGGCAGAAAGACTCGGGGTCGCCGGGGAGATCAAAGAGAGCGCCCAACTCCCTGGCCTCATGCTCGTTGAGTTTGACCAGGTCGGCGGATTCAACCAGACTCCTGACCAACTCGGACGTGTAGGAGTCCTTGCGCAGGTTGACGTCGTAAAAAATGCTCGCCTTCGGAAGGGTCTCGGTGAGAAGCAGGGTCGCGGCTCGCGCCGCCGGGGCCATCTGGTGCAGCGTGCCGTAGTAGAACCACGACGAGCCTTCGAGCCCCGTTACCCGTTCACCGTCGATGAAATCAGCCGCCGCCGGACGGTGAATTTCATAATCCGGTTCGCCCGAGGCGTCTAGCTCCACGGTGACCATACCGGTTGGCGCCTGGTCCGTCGTTTGCACATTGCGGGTCGACACGCCCGACTTGACGGCGCCATCTCTAGCCCGGCGTCCGCGGCCGTCGTCCCCCAAGGCGCTGATGAATTCGACCTGATGACCCAGCTGCGCGGCGTGGTAGGCGAAATTGAACGGCGCCCCGCCGAGCCGTTCCCGGTCGGGGAAAACGTCCCATAGGATTTCACCAATGCAGGCAATCTTCATTCCTCAACTGGGGACTATGATAAGCAGGTGCTTTGGCTGGCCCTGTTTCTGGCCGTGCTCGCCGCGCCAAGCGCCAGCGGCCAGACGGGCAATAACGTCCTGCTTGTCGTCAATCGATTCTCGCCGATTTCGCGAGAGATTGGCGAGTACTACCAGCACCGCCGCAAGGTTCCGTCGAGCAACATATGCCGACTTGCACTCGATCCGGACGAGACGATCACCCGCGAGACGTTTGAGATCGGGGTCGCCAAGCCTGTCGAGAAATGCTTGGCGAAGGCTTCTAAGACCCACAGGATTATTTACATAGCGACAACGAAGGGAGTGCCGCTGCGCGTGCGTGGCAGCGGCGGCCAGCTCGGTGATGCGGCCGCGGTGGACTCGGAGCTGACCTTACTGCCAAGGCGGCTGGCGGGCGAGGACCCGCCGTTGCCAGGCGGCCTGCGTAATCCGTTCTTTGGCAAGCAATTCCTCGAATTCGACCCCGATGCCTTCAAGATGCTCCTGGTCACCCGCCTGACCGGATACACCTTGGACGACGTCAAGCGCATGATTGACCGGTCTTTGCAGGCGAAAAATGCCGGTTTTTTTGTCGTCGACTCGACACCCGACGGGATGGCCGCCGGAAATCAATGGCTCGAGGCAGCCGCTCGAGCTCTACCGGCGACGCGGGTCCAAATCGATCGCGAACGGGCAGTGAAGTACAACGCCAAGGGGGTGATTGGATATGCCTCGTGGGGCTCGAACGACAAACAGCGGATCCGAGACAAGCGTCGCGAGCTGGGGTTCGAGTGGCTGCCCGGGGCGATCGCGACCGAGTATGTTTCGACGAACGGGCGGACGTTCGAGGAGCCGCCCCTGGACTGGCATCCCGCTGGCTGGGACGAAAAGGAGCTCTACCATGGAGGCGCGCCGCAGTCGTTGACGGGCGACCTCATTCGCGAGGGCGCGACCGGCGCTTCGGGGCACGTGTATGAGCCTTATCTCGATGCGACGCCGCGCCCGCAATACCTTTTTGCGGCCTACTACGAAGGCAGGACTCTAGCCGAAAGCTACTACCTCGCAATCTCGAAGCTGAGCTGGATGAACGTTGTCGGCGGCGATCCGTTGTGCCGGCTGGGGCCGCCCTGAGCCCCGATCTTCAGATCGGGGTCTAACCCCAAGGTAAACCTTGGGGACTGGAGTTTCTACATATTTTACCCGTCAGCGGCGGCGCCGAAGGCCTGCCAGGAGGGTTTGAGCCCCAGCGGAGCCAGCAAATCGGGGTTTTCGACCATTTCTTTCCGCAACAGCGCCACCAGATCCAGACAAGAAGGCCTCTTTGCCTTTTCCCTCCATTTCGGCAGCGGCGCATAGGCCTCTCCGCGCCCCGGACCATACGCCAGCAACGACGCCAGCAGCAAAGCGCTGTACGCCGCCACCGCCAATACCGGTTGCTTCGGGACCGCCGTCTCGCTCCATAACTGCGCCTGTCCCACGCCCAACGTGTCCTTCTCTTCGCGGTGGTTCACCTCGATCTGCCAACGGTCGAAATAGATCTGCAACAGCTCGCGCGCCTGGCTGGCGAGGTCCGTCGTGAGTAGATACGCCGGCTGGCGGTAGTACATCTTGCTCGAAAGGCGCTTGCTATAGGGGGTCGGCGCGACCACCAACAAACGCAACGGCGTGCGCCGCGCCCCGCCCTGCCAGTACACCTCGTTGACCTCTTTATAACGGATCTTGCGGCGCTTGCCGCCGTAGAATAGCTTGGTCGTTTTCCAGACGATCGTCTCGTCGCGGCGCACCTGTTCGGGGCGGAACTTTTCGACCCCATAGAAGCGTCGCGAGCCGGTCGGCGCGGCTTTGCACAGCACAGCGTCCAGGCGCGTGCGAGCGATGAGCTCGGTGCGATCGCGCGGCGCCAGGAAAACGGTGCGGTTGCTGAAACTGCCGTCAAGCGACAACACCATCTTCTTGGCGATCCCGCCGGCGGCATCCAGCGCAGCCCGCAGCGGCGCCATCATGTCGACTAAACGTTGCGAGATGCGACAGCGCTTGCGCGCTTGTTCGTACTGCTCTCGCTCGGCGTCGCCGGCGCGTTTGCCGGGACGCTTGGGAACCGGCGCACATTCAAAACGCACCGGCAAGGCCCGCGCGCCGGTCTTGCCGCCGCGATCGAAGGGAACCAACAACGACGCTTGCAAGTAGCGCAACCCCAGCATCAAGTTCGCGTGAAACGGCGGCGAGAGCGGATCGTGTTGATAAAACGCCTGCTTGATCCTACGCCCCGTCTTGCGCAAGCGCGTGTCGTCGATCGCCACGCCCACCAACCGTGAGCGGCAAAACCCCAAGGCGCGCTTCCACACCGGCGCGAACAACTCTTGCGGACGCCACTTGCAGCGCTCGTGCAAAAAATAGTCCGCGCTCCAGCTGTTTTGCTCGCCGCCGTTGGTCCAAATAATGCGCGAAAGCGTGCGGCGGCCCAGGCAAACCAGGCCTCCCAGGCCTTGGCGCACCGCGCGTCGATGCGTGCGTTGCTGGGGAAAGGCGCGCCTCCAATCAGCGCTGATCGACAGGAACTGAGGAAGCAGCATGGGAACCTCCAGGGGACAGCTAATCCGGGCCGCGTAGCTAATCCGGGCTACGCAGCGCGAAAGTGTTCTTCGCGGTGCGCACAAAACGGTCGCCGCGAGCGATCTTCTTCGACAGCGCCGAGACGAGGCTTTCGCGGTCAACCGCACGGGAAAACCTGGCCTGAATGCCCTCGATCAACTCCGCGATATGCAGCGGACGCTCGGCTCCGGCGAGTATGTCATGGGCCATATCGACCTGAGACATACCTTGAGGCGAAGGGCGCTTGGGCCGGGGAGGGGGTTTCGATCGCAGCCGACGAACGGCGCGCAGCTGAGCATCGAGGGCTGATTCTAGGGTTTCCAGAAGAGTATCGCGGAGATCGTCGGGCATAGGCAGCGGCGCCGAGCGGGCCAAGAACAGAATAGCTCAATCCTGTCGGTATGTCAATCACTATCTACCGACCTACCTCAACCATGGCCCTCCCCGTCCACAAATGTAGAAACTCCAGACCCCAAGGTAAACCTTGGGGCTCAGCGCCGCTGGCTCCACGACGTCGCGGAAATCTGTAGAATCGTTGCCAACTATGCGTTTGACGGCTCTGCTCGCGATCGTTGCCCTTAGCGTTGGCTGTTCAGGGGGGACCATGGATGACGCCGCTGACTCTTCAAGCCCAAGCGCCCGGCCCGAGCCGAACCCTGAGCGCAACGCCTATTTCGGCGACCTTCACGTCCATACGAAATACTCCTATGACGCGTTTGTCTACGGAACGACGGCGGGCCCCGACGACGCTTACGGTTACGCGCGCGGCGAATCGCTGACTCATGCGGCGGGCTTTGAGATGAAGCTTCGGCGACCGCTCGATTTCTATGCGGTGACCGACCACGCCACCTTTATGGGGAATTTCACGGCGATGGCCGATCCGACGACCGAGATCTCGAAACACCCGATTGCGAAGCCTTTCCAGAGCCTTACCGATGCGGCTTCCCGCCGCAAGGCCTTCGCCGAGGCGCTGCCCTACGCGCGCGGAACCAAGACGGGCTTGCTCGACATCAACGAGACGCGTTCGGCCTGGGCGCGCATCGTCGAATCGGCCAACCGTAACAACGACCCTGGGCATTTCACGGCGTTCATCGGCTACGAATACACCTCGAGCCCGCAGTCGCAAAACATGCACCGCAATGTGATCTTTCGCGGTTCCGAAGCACCCGAGCTGCCTTTCTCGCGGCTGGACTCATACGACCCGGAGGCGCTTTGGTCGTGGATGGACGACCTTCGCACGCAGGGTATGGACACGATTTCGATTCCCCACAACTCGAACGGATCGAACGGGCTGATGTTCAGCAAGCTCGGCTATGAAGGCAAGGTCATCGACGCCGCCTACGCCGACCAGCGCATGCGCAACGAGACGATCGTGGAAGTGACCCAAGTCAAAGGAACTTCCGACACTCACCCGGCGCTGTCGCCAAACGACGAATGGGCGGAGTTTGAGATCTACCCCTACCGCATCGGCCAGCGTCTTCCGAGTAAGCCCCAAGGAAGCTACGTCCGTGAGGCCTACGGTCACGGCCTCGAGATGGAAGAGACACAGGGCTTCAACCCCTACCGTTTCGGACTCATCGGATCGAGCGACACCCACAACGCCTCGGGCGCGGAGGATGAGGCGAACTACTTCTCGAAGCTCGCCTTGGTGGATTCCGATCCCATCAATCGCGGGTCGGTGCCGTTGGAAGAGCCGGGTCCGGACGGCGAGCGGTATTTGGCGGCGGCCGAGGGCACGGTGCGCTTCGGGGCCTCCGGACTGGCAGGGGTCTGGGCGGAAGAAAACACCCGCGAGTCGATCTTCGACGCGTTCCGCCGCAAGGAGACATTTGCGACCACGGGTCCGCGGATGAAGCTGCGCTTCTTTGGCGGCTACGGCCTAGACCCCGGGCTGGTCGACGACGCCGAGATGGTGGGCAAGGCTTATGATGCCGGCGTTCCGATGGGCGGCGACCTGCCGAAAGGCGGCGGCGCTCCTAGTTTTCTCGTCCACGCCCTGAAGGACCCCGACGGGGCCCCCCTGCAGCGCGCCCAAATCATCACGGTTTGGGTCGATTCAGACAAGGCGCAAGAGCAGGTCTATGACGTTGCCTGTTCCGACGGCGGGACCGTGGACACAGCCACCCATCGCTGCCCGGACAACGGCGCCCAAGTCGACCTTTCCGATTGCAGCATCAGCGACGACAACGGCGACGCGGAGTTGCGCTCGGTGTGGACCGACCCCGATTTCAACGCATCGCAACGCGCGCTCTACTATGTGCGGATCCTAGAAAACCCCACCTGCCGCTGGTCGACATGGGATGCCATTCGCTCGGGCGTCGCGCCTCGCGAGGGAATCGCTAAGACGATTCAAGAGCGCGCCTGGTCGTCGCCGATCTGGTTTGTCCCCTAGCCGAGCTGAGCCCCGATCTTTAGGTCGGCGGTCCGACTTTTGGGGCCTGGCCTACAAGAAGCGAGCCCAACCCGACTCTGAGCCGCGGACGGAAGTGCCTCTGTAAACGATTCCTGCTCAAGTCTGGCAGGAATTCCGAGCACCCTGCGTGAGCGGGGTGTCTTCCCGCTGAACTTACTGGAAGACACCCCGCTCACGCAGGGTGCTCGGAAAAAGCGCCGAAGGGCGGCGGCGGGCGTCGAGTCTGGACGTAATATCACAGACCTTGTCGTTGTTGTGAACCAGCGGTTCGTCGATGCTACGCTCTCAAGAACAGTTCACGGGCAGGAAATACTCAATGAACACGACGACTCTCCATTCACGGCTTTCGTTAACCGTCTCGCTGGCGATTGCGCTCAGTTTGACCCCGCTTGCCTCAGGGTTTACGCCCGGCGGCTATGATCTTGTCGACGCTAAGGCCGTTTTCGGATTGGAGCTCGACGGCTTGTTGAGTGAGCTCACCGTGGCCGGACCCCTTCAGATTGAGCGTCAAGACCCGATGACCGGCGCCGACGGCCGCGAGGAGCAGACCGCCGACATCACAGACATCGATCTACAGGGGCGCAGCGGAGACGGCAGCGATCTCGCGAACGACTTGTTCATCGCCTTACGGCTTGGGCAGGCAGCCCCGGGGAGTTTCCGCCAACAACAGGCCGGTCAGGATTTCCCGGCCGATTCCAGCTTCAGCTTCCTGTTGCACGTCGTGGTGGGCGGTGATCGCCTGATCGCGAACCGATCCGTTGCCTTGACGGCGGTGGTCAACAAGATCCTGCCGTTGCAGTCTTGCTACGTTCCCGCTGAGCCGTTTCAGTCCATACCCTTGCTGAACGACAGCAATGAACAGGTCGGTTCACTCACGTCCATCGAACTGTGCTTCGGGGAGCACCCTACCTTTTCGCTGCCCTCGAGCAACCCGTCGGGATTCCACGGCGCGGATTTGTACGACGTCCCCACCACCAAACGGCTCGACCGCGCGGCTCTTGGGTTGACCCCCGACGACGACATCACCTCGCTTTCGTTCGGTGTCGACTACGTCGAAAGCTACATGGACGTGCGCTTCTCGGTGGACCCGAATACCGTGGGGCAACCCGGCACGAAGGTCAACGAGGAGGCGACCAAAGGCCCGCCCGAGGCGCACGGGGATGAGTTTCAGGTTTCACCTGTCGTGGGCGTGGGGGCGGCGGCGAATCGAGTGCAGTATCAGATCCTTGACGAGAACGGCGACACCGCCCCGCCGTTCCCGCTCATGATCGGAGACGATATCGTCGCCCTCACCGAACATCCCGCCTCGTTTGTGGATCCCGACGGCGACGGGCAGCTCGACCGGCCTGTGTACTTTACCCTTGCAGACGGCTCCGCAACGCTCGGGCTGATCAATGCCACGCCAGGCGACATCCTTGTGACGGACGGGAGCCAAGTACAAGTTTTCATGTCGCACGAACAGCTAATGCTCCCCGAGTTCAACTACATCGACGCCATTTGCGTCGACGCGATCGGCGGGCGAGTCGCCTATTCACTCGACCCGATGTCGTCGTTGGTTTCGTCGCGCACACGCAGCGCTGCCGACGTGCTGTCAAACATCGTCCCGATTCCGCCTGGCGACTTCGCGTTCGCGTCGTTCGACGCCTTTGGGCTGATCGACGACGACAACATCAACGCGCTCAAATGCGTGCTGCCGGAAGTCGACTACTATCCCAATTCGGTCGCTTCGATCAACCTCAACGGCGAAGTTGTCGAGCTCACCGGCTACTCGCGATTCGTCGCGGGGATTTTGGGGGACGGACGGACCGGCCCCGGCACTCCGGCCGACTTTGCCAGTGTGATGGGCGACGTTAGCCTGTCGGGCACGAGCACAATGGGGGCGGTAAGGCTGACATTGAGCTCCTCCGCTTTCGGTGGACGAGTTCTCGAGTCGACGGACGTTCGAAGCGGCTTCCTCGACATGCCTCCGTTTACTAACGAGGGAACCGGCCGACTGGAGATGTCGGCGGGGGCGCTCGTTCTGACCATCGGAGAGCGGCTGTTCTTTCTACCGAGCGGCTCGACGGGAATCCAATTCAGCGTCGACGTCAGCCGCAAGCCGATCAACGCCGGCGAGATGCTGTGCGCCCAGGAGCCCTTCGGCCTGGAGGAAAGTGGGGCGCCAAGCACGATGTTCGTGTCCAGTTTTTGCGTGACCCCTGAGCAAGCCGCGGAGCCGAAGCCCGAGTTTGGGCCGAACTCGCTACTCGGAGCGGCATCGTTCGGGCAGGCGGCCACAGGTGGCCTTGGCTCGCTCTTCGTTGGCATCAGCGACTTCGTGGACGCCACCGCGGTCGCCTCAACCGTCCCGCTGTCGGCGCAGCTCGCGCAAACGACAGTGGAGTTCACTCCGCAAGGCAGCTCGTCGGCGGCGACGAAGGAGCAGGGCGCGGGAGTCGCCGCGCCCCTTGTGTTCGTTTCAGGCCCGGCCAATCAGATCAACTTGCAGATCCCGTGGGAGATCCCGCCCGGCATCGCCTCGGTCGTGGTCACAGCCGCTGGTGTCGCAAGCGACCCGGTCAACATAGCGATCGCGGAATTCGCCCCAGGCATCTTCAGCTTTGACTCCGGCGCCGGCCGAGCGGTCGCCTTCTTTAACGACGGAACGATCATTCAACCGGTGGGGAGCTTCGGACTGGCCGCCCGGCCGGCCGCCATCGGGGAGGCCTTCTCGGTCCTAGCGACGGGCATGGGGCCAACCGCCCCGCCTTCGGTAACCGGCGACAGCAGCTCCGTCGGCGGGACGTTTGTGCTGCGCAACACCGTTGCCCAGCCGACCGTGACGATTGGCGGCGTTCCCTCGCAGGTCTTCGCTTCGATCCTCTCGCCGGAGTTCGTCGGGGTCTATCAAGTTGTGGTAATCCCACAAGCAGGTACGCCCGCGGGTGACGCAGTGCCGATCGTCATCGACATCGGCGGCGCGACTAGCCGTGCGGACGTGACAGTGGCGATCGCGCCGTAACCGCAGTACTGTTTACTTAACGTACGCCGGCCAAGGGGTGGACTCGGAGCCGCGACCGGGAGGGAGCGGTTGGTTGACGAATCGGAAATTACTCGCATTCTCGAACAACCGCTCCCTCCCGGTCGCGGCTCCGAGTCGCGGTCTCGACGCCTAAGTCGACGTATTGGCCCTTTAAGCGGCTAACCGACAATTTCCAGCGGGACGCGTTCAATCTCATTTCGCCCAGATTTGCGGAATGGGCGTGGCAACGGTTGCGCGATCCCGGACGAGTCGATCGTGCGGCACCGCAGCAAGTACTTGCCCACGGGAACCTCTTCAAGCAGCGCCGCCCAATGGACAATCGAGTTGCGCATGGGCCATTCGATCGGTTTTCCCGTAGCGTCGAACTGCCGCGGCGCCGCGGGAAGTTTGCCGTCCGGCAATCCGCCGCCCCAGTTGGTTGGCGGCGCGAGGACTTCAGCATCTTTCCAGCCGGCCTTGCTGAAGTAGGGATCGTCCGCCGGCCATCTTTCGTCTTGCGACTGCAGCCAATACTGCACCTTGCTCAGCCCCGACATCCCCGCCTGAGCCACGCCGGTCAGCGCAACAGGCTCTCCGGCGGGGGACTCCTTCGGGGCATGGATGAAGCGGGCGAAGGTCTTCATGCGGCTGTCGATGTCGTTGTTCTTGAGCGCGTAGGTGTCATTGGCGTGAGGCAGGTTGGTCAGCGTGACCCGCGTGAGCCACTTGATCGACTTGAATCCGTAGGCGTCGGGCACGAGCATGCGAACCGGGCCGCCGCGCTTGCCGGAAAGCCATTCGCCGTTCAATTTGTAACAGAGCATGACGGGATGCTCGCCGGGCGGATCCTCGAGCACCCGCCCAATCGGCAATGAGCTCTGGAACAGCTGCTCGGGATCGCGGTTGTGATAGCCGTGATAGAACACCCTGCGGACGTTTCGATCGGGACGCGCCATCCAAATGACGTCGCGCAACGGCACTCCCTCCCACAACCCCATGCCCAAGGGCTTGTTGAGGTTGTTGCAGGTCATCACCTTCATATAACGAACGGCCTTGCTCTCGGCCAGACCCATCAGCGTCTTCCAATCAAGCGCCGTGCCGAGCTCGTTTGAAAGGGGGTTCTCGAGCACGGCGTCGTTGGCGGGATCGGCGACCACTTCCAGCTTCCATGCTTCGCGCACCAGGCCGGCTTCGAGAAGCTGATCCGGCGGAAGCGTGTAGGGCAGGGGATCCCCGCGCTCGACCGTCTCAAACTCTTCCGGGCGAGTCAGGTACTCCAGCTCCTCAATCAGTGCTTGCAGCTCGGGCGCGCGCCTATCGTCAGAGCAAGCCAGTTGGGCCAGGTTGGCCAGGACGGCGCCGCCAGCCCCGAGGCGCACGAAGTACCTGCGGGTCAGCTCGCGATGCTCGGCAATCAAAGAATTCGGATCGTTCATGCTCCGCCTCCAGGCGCCACAATCATAACCCAAGGACGCCTAGCCCCATCTCTCACGACCTGAGGGCGAAAGCACGCAACGGGCCCGTCGTGCCCAACGCTAGCCGCAGTGAACCCCGAACGCGAGTGAGGGGTGCGGAGCAAGACGACCCGGCGAATGCCGCACCCCTCGCTTGCGCTCGGGGCTCATTACTGCACTGCTCGAAAACGCCGGGTGCAAGTTTGCGGGCTACATCAACTCGCGGCGGAGCAGTTCAAGGGCGATCTGGGCGGCGAAGCGGCGGTTGCGGTCGCGGTTGGCGCCGAGCTGGCGGCGCTTGACCGTGGTCGAGTTACGGCCGGCGATGCCGAAGAAGACGGTCCCGACCGGCGTTTCCTCAGTGCCGCCACCGGGACCGGCGACTCCCGTGGTGGAGACGCCGATTCCACGGCCAACGCCGCCGGCCAGCTCGCGGGCGCGTTCGGCCATCTCGGCGGCGGTCGCCTCGCTGACGGCCCCTTCGCGCTTGATCGTTTCGGCCCGAACTCCCAGCCAATCCGCCTTTGCGCCTTCGCTGTAAGTGATCAGGGCGCCGGCGAAATACTCCGAGCTCCCAGGGACGGAGGTGATCTTCTCGGCGACGAGCCCCCCGGTGCAGCTCTCGGCAACGGCCAACGTCAAGCCCTGCTCGCGGAGCATCCTGCCGACGGCCGCCTCGAGGCTCTCGTTTTGCCATGAGTAGACAACATCGCCTAGGGCTTCGGCGGCTCTCTCAGCGAGAGCTTGGGCCAATTCTCGAGCTTCTTTTTCTACTTTGGCGCGGCCGCGGAAGTGCAGCGAGATGTCCCCGGGGGCGGAAAGAATCGTAGTGGCGACGCGGGTCTCGGCGGCGTAGATGGGCCCGACCAGATGATCGACGTCCGACTCGCCCATCCCGCTGATCCGCAGGGTAACGGTGGAGTACCTCCATTCAGACGGAATACGATCGAGGCGCGGCTCGCACTGATCGACGAACATCGCCTTGATCTCTCGAGGCGGCCCAGGGAGCATCATCACGATCTTGCCGTCGGCCTCAATCCACTGGCCTGGCGCTGTGCCGTTGGGGTTCGGCAAGATCTCGGCGCCGTCGATGACGTCGGCCTGGCGCTTATTGTTTTCGGCCATCTCGCGGCCGAAGCTACGGAACCGGCTGGCGATCCACTCCACGATCTCGGGGTCACGTGAAATGCCCCGACCCAGGGCCTTAGCTACAGCCTGGCGAGTGAGGTCGTCGAGCGTGGGTCCAAGACCGCCGCTGAGGATCACGATGTCCGACGCCGAGA
The DNA here is from genome assembly GCA_965247515.1 of Bryobacterales bacterium. Classification (GTDB taxonomy): domain Bacteria; phylum Acidobacteriota; class Terriglobia; order Bryobacterales; family UBA6623. Next base: position 8,462,433 of record OZ252029.1, read on the forward strand.
GCGAGCGCGAAATCTCGTTCGCGATCAGGTCTTCGTCGTCGCCCACGATGACTTTGCGAACCACCTCGATGCCCCTGCGGTTGAGACGCTCGGTGAGGAAGAGCGAGTTCGTATCGGCGCGCTGCGGGGTCAGCAACTCGGAACCGACCGCGATGATCTCGGCGTGCACTAGCGGACTGCCATGAGAGGTACGTGTGTCGAAACCGACGAATGCCCCGGAGCCGCGCGCGTAAGCAAGCGGTTGCCCGACAACCCAGCTGTTGCGGCCGACTCGGGCAACCGCTCCCTTACGGTCGCGGCTCCGCAGCCTGGATCGGAGGCGATTGTCGACACGTCCAAAGTCCCGCGGGCCTAGGCGTCGATCCAGCCTTTCGTTGAAACCCGGAACAGCGAATCGGTCGTTGCGACGACCAGCTCGCGCGAGGGCAAAAAGGCCAGCCCGACGATTCCGGGTCCGGAAAGAACCTGCGTCGGATTGCCCTCCGGAGTGATCCGGAAAACACCCTTTCGGCCGCGATACGACGCCGTCACGAATAGGTCGCCGCTGACGTCGAAGGCCATCCCCTGAGGGCGCCCGAGGCCACGGAAGAAAACATCCACGACACCGTTGGCGTCGATTCGATAGATGTTGTCGAAGCTCGAGGTCGTGGGGCCCGTCACCAGCAGATTCTGGTCGGGGCTCATGGCGAGGTGGTAGGCCGAAATCGATGGTTCGAGCGTCGCGAAGACGAAGATCTGGCGGTCGCGGGAGATCTTGAAGATGGTGCCGGTGCGGTCGCCCACGAAGAGGTTCCCGTCGTGATCGATCGCCATGCCGCTGGCGATTCCCATGCCCTCGGCGTAAATCTCGATCGAGCCGGCGTCGTCGACCTGGTAGATCGTGCCATTGTTGCGGCCCGAGATCAACAACCTGCCGTCGTTGTCGATGAGCAGTCCAGTCGGATTGACAATGTCGGAGACGAGTGGGCGAATGTTGAAATTCAGGTCGATCTTAAAGACCGACACGGGAACTTTCTCGCCGCGCGCCCCGCTCCGGGTGGTGTAGATCACGCCGTCGGCGTCGACAGCCGGATTGGTGACGGGGTGGAGGTTTTGGGCGATCGAGAGCCCAATAGCGCAAGGATGGGGGGCGCTGCGAACACCGGAGCTCTCGAGAGTCATCAACCCATCGATCGCCTCCTCGGGGACCTGCACGACGACGCGCTTGCTGCCGCCGACTACCAGCCGGCCGGCGGTGTCGCCGAAGCGAACGACGGGTTGCCCGGAATCGCGCGAGCCGAGACCCGTGCCGCGAATCTCGAGGTCGCCTCCGCTGATTGCCGCGGGCGGATGCAGGCTTTCAATAACCGGCCGTTGACTGCCGTTGGATGTCTCGGAGCTCATGATCGGGACGCGCGTCCGGCGACATCCCGGCGCGTCAGGCCGGCAAACCCGCCAGCCGCGCGATTGCGAGAATTATCATAGCGCAGGCCCCGGCGGCGGCGTCGTCGGCAACCACGCCGAGGCCCCCCGGGATCCGCTCCAACGAGCGGATTGGCGAGGGCTTCAGGACGTCGAAGATTCTGAACAGAGCGACGGCCAGGACCCAGTCGACGAGCGCGTCCGGGCGGGCAAAGGTCAGCGCTAGCCATTGTCCGATGGCCTCGTCGGCCACCACTCGGCCGGGGTCTTTTTCGCCACTATCGGCCTCGAGTCTCCCCGCGGCCCAAACGGCCGGGCAAAAGAACACGGCCGCCGCGACCGCGCAGGTCCAAGTCGGCGCGCCGGTGGCTTGAATTACGAACCATGCTAGGGTTGCGGCCAGAATCGATCCGACCGTACCCGGCGCAATCGGAAAATGTCCAGCGCCGCCGAGCGTAGCGATGAACCAAGCCAAACGGCCAGTGCTGTTCACTTAGACCTGAACCCCGGAACCCGCTCCCTCGCGGTCGCGGCTCTGACGCCGCGATTCAAACGCTGGTGGGCCGGAGTCAGAGCCGCGACCGCGAGGGAGCGGGTTCCGCAAGCTTGAGTTGTTATTCATCAGCGGAGGGGCGTTCGCCAGCCTCGGGTTGCAGGTGCTCGTCGGATTCGTTTGGAGGTCTGGAGATGACGTACTCTTCGGCGGACCAAGCGCCCAGGTCGATGGTCTTGCAGCGCGGGCTGCAGAAGGGGTAGTCCGCGGATTGACGAAGGGCGCGCTTGGCGCAAATTGGGCATCGCCCAGACTTGGTTGGGGTCACGAGGCTTGTCCTCTACTGAAGTACGACTAAGGCTTGGGCCGCCGTGGCAAGGCTCTGGCCCGCGCGCGACGTCACCGCTTCAAGCCTACCGAATAGATCGTAGTCTGTCGCGCGCTCGATTCGCACGAGCCCCAGGTCGCCGGGTTGCGGGGGCTGGTCGGTGAGGTCCGTCAGGAAGGTCTTGCCGTCGATCTCTTCGGCCTGCGTCGCGAGGCGTCCTTCCCACAGCAGCTCGGTTTCTTGGGAGGGGCCCGCGACCAAGATCGGGTGGAGCTCTCCAACGAGAGCGCGATTGCGGCGGCGCGAGATCTTTCGCTGGACGGCCATCAGATGCCGCTGCCGATTGTAGCTGTCGCGTGCGCTGACCTTGCCGTCGAGGTGATAGCTGGCGCTGGTTTCGTCGTCGGAGTATCGAAAGACGCCGACGCGGTCGAACTCCGCGGCTTCGACGAACGCGATCAGCTCATCGAAGTCCGCCTGTGTTTCGCCGGGGAAGCCAACGATAAAGCTCGTCCGAATCGCGACGCCGGGGATGCTACGGCGCATGCGCTCGATCAGCTTCAAGAAGATATCGCCGTTGGCTCCGCGCTTCATGCGTTTGAGCACGCGCGCGCTGGCGTGCTGCAGCGGAATATCGATGTAGTTGCAGATCGACTCGTGCTCGGCAATGGTGTCGAGCAGCTTCTGGGTGACGCGGTTCGGATAGGCGTAGAGAAATCGCACCCAGCCGCCATTTTCGATTTTTGCGAGACGCGCTAGGAGGTGAGCCAGGCCGTCCTTGAGGCCGAGGTCCTCGCCGTACATCGTCGTGTCTTGACCGATCAGGTTGATCTCGCGAACGCCTGAACGAAAAAGGTTCTCCGCCTCGGTGACGACAGACTCGAAGCGGCGGCTGCGGAAGCCGCCTCGGAACCGCGGAATGATACAGAACGTGCAGGGATGGTCGCAGCCCTCGTTGATCTTGACGTAGGCCATCCGGCGCGGAGTGGCTAGGCGGCGCGGGGTGAGGTCGTGATAGAGGTAGGGCTCGTTCGTCAGGTCGGGCGAATCAAAGCCGCCTTCGCAATGGGAGACGATGCTCTCGAGTTGGTTGGTGCCCAGGACGGCGTCGACTTCGGGGATCTGCTGCTGGATGTCGTCGCGGAAGCGCTCGACCAGGCAGCCGGCGACGACCAGGCGCTTGGCGGCGCCGGTCTTTTTGTACTGGGCCATCTCGATGATGGTGTCGACCGATTCCTGTTTGGCGGGGTCGATGAAGCTGCAGGTGTTGACGACGATGGCTTCGGCTTCGTCGGGTTGAGTGGTCAGCTCGTGACCGCGGGCTTCTAGCATGCCCATCATGACCTCGCTGTCGACGAGGTTCTTGGGGCACCCTAGGCTGACGAAACCAATCTTCACCTGAAGCTCCATCTTATCAGCGGGGGTTGAGGGCGGTCGCTAGCACGACGATCTCTGCTGCACTTGTGGCAGGAATCCGAGCACCCTGCGTGAGCGGGGTGTCTTCCCGCCAGTCCAACGGGAGGACACCCCGCTCACGCAGGGTGCTCGGAGAAACCCGACGTTTGGGGCGCGAACGCGGTACTCTAAGTGGACGATGGTCGCGACCTTGGGGTGGCGACTGATCGATCGTGTCCGCAATGTGTAGGCTCCTCGTACTGCTGGTTTTGTGCGCCTCGGCGGTCTATGCCGCGGACCCTGCCGCGGAGACACCCGTCGCGGGTCGACTAACTCCGCCCGCAAGCGACGAGGCGCCCGAACCCGCCCCGGCCGATAGCGCTCCCGCAAGTGCGGTTGCCGACACTGCCGACGACGAACGGACCAAACTCAACCTGCTCGGCCAGGTCGACTCGTCATCAGGCGAAAGCCGCCGCAATGAAAACGTCCGAATCACCCTCACCGACAACAATGTTCTCAAAGAGCTCAATACTCGAATGGGACCGACAGCGACCCTCGTTTTGGAGTTCCACGCCGACAAGGGCTACTTCGGCAAAGAGTTCGGCGGAGCGCCTGTGGGACAGGTGCACCTCGCACCCTCCCGGGTTTCGGGGATTCACGGAAACGTCTACGAGTCTCACAACAACAGCCTGTTATCGGCGCGGTCGTTCTTCCAGGTCGGCGACGTTCAGCCGGCCCGTGTGAACGACTACGGCTTTACCGTTGGGGCGCCGCTATGGAAAGGGGCGAACCTCACCCTCGACGGCAGCCAGCAACGCAATCGCGGCAACGTCAACGGCAACGTGCTGGTGCTCGCTCCCGACGAGAGAACACCCCTTGCCACCGATCCGGCCACGCGCGCGTTCGTGCAACAGATTATCGATTCATACCCCGACACACCGCCGAATCGCACCGACATCAACCCGCGGGCGCTCAACACCAACGCCCCCCAGCAAATCAATAACGACGCGATCAGCGCGCGCCTCGATCAGGCTCTCAGCGACGCTGACAGCTTGCTGACCAGCTACCGCCTCAGGACGCAGAACGTCGAGGCGTTTCAGCTCGTTCAAGGCCAGAACCCCAACACGACGACTCGTTCGCACGACGCTCGCGTCACCTGGAGCCGGGTCTGGTCGGCGACCACTACGTCCGATCTCTCGGTCGGGTTCAATCGAGTCACCTCGCTAATCGTGCAGGACGAGACCGCACTCGGCCCCGCGATCTACACCGGCAGGCAGCTGGCAAGCCTTGGGGGCGGTTCGAGCGTTCCCTTCAATCGCGCTCAGAATCAATTTCGCTACGCCGCGCTCGTCCGTCACACCCGCGGCCGTCACAATTGGACCGCCGGGTTTGAGGCGATGCGCGAGCAACTCAACGGCGTTGAAAGCTCCGGCCACATCGGAAGCTTTATGTTCGGAGCCGACTTCCTCGACGAGCTCGGGCAACGGCGGCCCGCTGTTACGAATCTCCGACTTGGCACTCCGAGCGGCTATCGCAAGGGCATCGGGAACACTCATCGCGGTTTTAGAAGCTGGCGCATGCAGTACTTCCTCTCCGACCAATGGAAACCCAATTCCAGGCTGACATTGAACTTCGGCTTGCGCTACCAGCTCGCCACTCGGCCCTCAGAGGTGAATGAGCTCTCGCAAGTCCCCTATCAATGCGACTGCAACAATGTCGCGCCGAGCTTCAGCTTTGCGTATCGGCTGGGCGACAACTGGGGCGTTCTGCGAGGCGCGTATGGAATCCACTTTGGCGAGGTCTTCGCCGCGACGTACACGCAGGAGCGCTTCAATCCGCCGCAGAACCTGAACCTTCGCGTCGCGGCCCCCGATCTGATCAACCCGTTGGCGGGCGTTGCTCTGACATCGCTCGATCAGAACGCGAGGAGCAGCATCTACCAGCTCGATCCCGACTTAGTCTCGCCCTATTCGCATCAGTACAACTTCAGTTGGGAGCTCGAGCCGGCCAAGGACTGGATGCTGAGCCTCGGCTACCTCGGCAGTCGTTCGCACCGCTTAATCAGCGTGTGGAATCTCAACCGAGCGCGCCCCGTCGAGGGGATCCCGTTCACGACGAGCACCGTGAACGAGCGCCGGCCCGACGCACGATTCTTCGACATTCGTCAGATTCTCAACGGCTCGCGGGGATACTACGACGCCGCCAAAGCCAGCCTGAACGTTCGCAACTGGCGCGGGCTCTCGATGGATCTGTCGTACTGGTTCAGCAAGGCCATCGACCTGGGCGCGCACTACGCCAGCAACGGCGGAACTCGTGACGGCTTCCACGGCCGCAGCCAGACGGAGTTTGACGTTCACGGCGACGTCAAGAGCATCAGCAATTTCGATCAGCCGCACGCCACGCAATTGCGATTCACGTATCAAACTCCGGGGCTCGGCCGCTCGCAAGGTTTGCTGCACAAGGCGTTCGGCGAATGGGAGCTGTTTTCCGTGGTTTTGCTCAAAGCCGGGACGCCCTTCATTGTTCGCTCGGGTTCAGACGGCCCGGGATTCGGCAATGTCGACGGTGCGTTCGGAGACCGCCCGCACATCCTCGATCCTTCGATCCTAGGCAACAGCGTCGACCATCCTGATACCGCCCAGGCGCAGCTGCCAAGGTTGGCGTTCGCCTTTATTCAGCCCGGCGATCGAGCGGGCAACCTTGGCCGCAATACGTTTCGCAAGGACGGCATCCGCAACGTCAACTTCGCCGTGTCGCGCAATTGGAAAATCGCTTCCGAGAAGACGCTGACGTTTCGAGCTGAATCGATCAACTTCTTCAACACGGCCCAGTTCGCCGAGCCCGGGGCGGAGTTGACCGGAGACAACTTCGGCCAGATCACCAACACCGTCAACGACGGCCGTACCTTCCGGTTCTTGCTGAGAGTGGCGTTCTAACTTGTGAGCGGCCGAGCAAAAGCTCGATCGTACATTTATGAGTAGCTCAGAAGCCTTCTCGAGGGAGTTCATCCGAATTTCGCGGCACGAGCTCACGCAGTCGTTCCAAAAGATACGGACTGCCGGCGAGCGTCTCAACGCCGCCCAATTGTGGAGCCGCCAACACCAAGCCGAGAACGCCATCGGCAACCTGCTGCTGCACATAGCCGGCAACGTGCGGCAATGGATCATCTCGGGAGTCGGCGGCGCGCCCGACAGACGCGACCGCGACGCCGAGCGCGACGGGGCTGCGCTTGACGAGCTCCTGCACCACCTCGAGCAAACACTACAGGAAGCGGACGGCGTGTTGGTACAAGTTACGGCTGAAGACCTGTTGGTCGAAAAACACATCCAGGCGTACGACGTAACCGTCATGCACGCCATCTATCACGTTGTCGAGCATTTCGGCGAACACACCGGGCAGATCCTCTGGGCGGTCAAACGCATGACTGGGGAGGACCTGGGATTCTTCGCCTATCTCAAGCCCGGCGGTTCGGGAGGCGGGGAAGGGCGCCCGTGACGATCAGCGAGCTGAGAGAAGTCGCGCCGAAGCGACTCAAACGCCGCTGCCCTCACATGCGGCGCGTGATCCAAACAGTCGGGCCCTGCACGCTGAAGCTCAGACGCGACCGTTTCGGGATGTTGGCGCGGTCGATTCTTTCGCAGCAGATCTCCGGGCACGCGGCGAGGGCGATACAACGCAAGCTCGAAGGCAAGCTGCCGGAAGGGCGAATCACCGCCGCCGGCTTGGCGAGGCTTTCCGATCAGGACTACAGGGCCGCCGGAGTGTCCGCCCCCAAGGCCAAGTACTTGCAGAGCCTGGGCTCGCTCACGCTGGACGGAACGGTACGGCTCACGCGACTTGCGGGGCGTTCCGACGAAGACATCATCGAGGACCTGACGCGAATCAAGGGCATCGGCGTCTGGACCGTCCAGATGTTCCTGATGTTTTCGCTTGGCCGTCCGGACGTTCTTCCCTACGACGACCTTGGCGTCAAGCAGGCGATCAGGAACCTTCACGGGTTAGAGCAGTTGCCAGGCAAGCGCGAGTGCCTTGAGCTGGCCAAGCCTTGGCGGCCTTATGCGACGATCGCAAGCTGGTATTGCTGGCGGAGTTTGGAGTTCCCGGAATTGCGCGGGCGCTGACGTGGCGCACGGCTTTGCCGTGCCGCCTTGCAGCTGTGCTGCAAGGTCCGGGTCCGAATCCGGCCACGACAGATGGTCGCAATCCCAGAGACCTTGCGCCACAGGCACAAGGCGGCACGGCGCAGCCGTGCGCCACGTCGAACGCCCGCCGTTGTTGCTTTTGGAGGCTTTCATCCCCCCTGGAAGGAGCTTCTCGTCTTCGGCCGAGGCAGCTCGCGCCATTCCAGCAGCCGCTTGTGATCGAGCGCCCAGAAGGTCAGTTTCATTGGACCGTCCCGAAGCGCGGTCAAGTATTCGCGCTCCCACGGCGCCCCGCCGTTAAACCAAGGCACCAGGTACGTCACCGCCGACTCCGGCCAGCTCAGCACCGGGCCCTTCCACAATTCGATCGACTGCTGAGCGCGCGTGAGATTTCGGTAGAAGGCGCCCCAGCTCAAGGCCTCGATCTTCAATCGCCGATTCGCGTCCGCCTGGGTCTTCCAAATCGGCGGGGTCGAGACGTGGTGGTTGAGCCGGCCCCCTTGAGGGAACGGCAGGGCGTTAGTGTGATAAGTGTCCGGGTGCAGCACGTCGTAGGGGTACAGCAGCTCGAACTTCTGATTCGCATATGTGGCTCGCACGTGCGAGACGATCGCTTCAAGGTGTGTCTCGAGGCTATCGCGCAACAAATCCGCGTCGGCGAAGGAGTTCACCGCAGGGTCCGAATCCTGGCTGGTGAACTTGACCAATGGGCGCCCCAGGGCCACGCTGGCGGCCGCCTTGGTGTCTTCGTCATAGAACGCCGTTGAGCCGCAAACCGCGCGTCCGACGCCGGATACGTTCGCGCCCGTCGAGCCGTCCGAGCCGTCGAGGTCGAGCTCGTTGGTGTTGATGACCGTTATGGTCCAGGTGCCGTTACCAGCGTCCAGACCCGCCAGGCCGGCGACGATCACCTCGTCGCCGGTGGTGAATCCGTGGTTGGGAATCGTCACCCGGATCGGCGTCGTGGCTGTCGCCGATACGATGTCCAGCGCGGAGTCGGAGAAGAACCACCACAGCGCCTCGCCCAACTGTAGGGTGAGGTCGACTGTGCTCGCTTGCGCCAAGTCGGCCGTTTCGAGGTAGACCGCCTTGAGGAAATCGGTCACCGGCGTGTTCGGCGCCAGGTGGGTCGTTCTCAGCGTCCGGCGAACTTCGCCGCCGCTGGTGTAGCCGGCCGATCCCACCGAGCCGTCGAGCGTGAAGCGATCCGCGTCGACGACCGTGATGGTGAAGGTTCCGTTGGCCGCCGTGTTCCCTAGAACGTCGGCGATGAGAACTTCGTCGCCTGTCCCAAACCCATGCCCGTCGACACGGATCTCGATCGGCGTCGCGTTTGTCGCGTCGAGGACCGCGCCCTCGCCTTCCGTGCCGAAGCCAACCGCCGTCCGCACCGGGCTAGAGTCGAAATATCGCGCCGCCCATCGAGCGGTCGCGGTTTCCGGCGGGTTGTAGCCCTCCATGTTGTAAGCGACGGTCGTCGAGAGTCCCCCGGCTTGAAGCTCGCTGAAGAAGTCCTCGTGCCATTTCCGCGCGGCGTGGTTGAGCTTGAGAGTCGCGCTGTCATCGATTTCCCAGATGCCCTCCGTGCCCTTGGCGAGAGACCCCGCCGCGGTGGCCGTTCCCTGGGCCGATGTGACCGAGACCGAGTGCGTGAACCCAAACAGATTCGCGCGATTCTTGACGACCAACTGGGCCCCGGTCCGCTCGGCAAAGACGCCGACAAAGGTTTCGTTCACGAAAAACTCGAAGTGGCGGGCAATGTCCGCGGACGACTCGCCGGGGAAGACGCTCTTGCCCATCACGACCCCGCCGATGTCGACGAACGCCGAGTCGCCATTCTTCCAGACGCCCCCGAAGTCGATCGTCAGCTCGTTGCGTTTCCCCGTAGCCGCGCGCTTGCGCCGCTGGTAGTGGAAGAAGTTGCCGATAAAGTGGTTGACGTCTCCTAAGAATCCCAGGCGCTCGAGCTGAAATCGCAGCCGCTGTGGCGGGATCTTGTAAGTCGCGTCTGTGTCGTAGTCGGTCGCGGCTGAGTAGTTGGGGTAGCTAACGGCGGGGTCTTGGACATCGGAGGCGACCACGGCCTCAATGTGATCGAAATAGACCACGAAACCCGAGCTGCCGGCGTTCTTGCGCCCGCTCACGGTCACGGTCAGCTCATGGGTCCCCGCCGGGACCGCGCTGCGCACCGGGCGGACCGTCACAGGTGCTGGCTCAACGTCAAAGTAGGTGTCCAGGTCGGTGGTCGTGTCGGAATCCAAGCTGATCTCGGCGATGCCGCCGTCGGCTACCAGCTGCGTGCCGAGATAGAGGTCGTGGGTGAACTGGCAGGAATATTTGACCCGAGCTCGGTCGCTGGTCGTCGCGCTGGCACGCACAAAGCCCAAGTCGAAAAAGCCCGACTCTTCATTCCAGGTAGAGCCCTCGAAGCTTACGCCCGCCTCGCGATTGCCGATGCGGACCGACCCTGGGCCGGCAATCTTCAGCGGACGGACTCCCCCGGGATCGGTGACGCTCCAATTCGAGAAGGTTGCGTCGAACTCGGTGTCGATGAAGTCCGCGCCGAAGGTCAACGGCGGCGCCAGAGTCAACCACGCCTCGAAGAGAGCGTCGACGCCGAGGGCGCTGAAGTCGATCGAGACGGTCCAGGTGACGTCGGAGTCCCCACCGGCGAGCTGAACCGTCTGCTGCGTCGTGGTGATCTCCGGGTTGTCCTCTTGCGTCGCCGCGTAGGCTACCGATGACTGGGTTCCCGCCGAAGCGGCCAGCGTGATCTGAGTCGCCGAATCGACCGACGAAATCACGTAGTCGACGCTGTTGATCGTGATGTAGCGGTCGGCGGTCAGGGTGTCGAACTGGTCGCCCGAGACGTGGGTGACCGTGGTTCCGCTGGTGTCAACGGTCCCGCTCTTGGGGCGTAGAGATTGCCGCCGCAATTGGACGAAGTTGCCATCGCGGCCGCCGCGCTCAGCCAGGTATTTCGCGGCCGTGAGAGCGCCCCCCGCGCCGGCCCCCGACAGGGTCAGTTTGGAGTGAACCCCAAGCGTGAGACAGTCGAAATCGGGACAGGTTACGATTCACCGCAAAACGCTTGCCTTCTTCGCTGTATCGTCGCACGCTGGTCCTAGCCGGGGAAGCGGAAGCGGGCTCTGCTGGAGAGCAACCCGCCAAGGAATACCCGGCCGCAAACTCATCAAGACGATGAGCGCCGGGGGCGGCCGCCAAGGTCGCTCCCGGCTTCTCCAACGCCGGCGATGTCTCCCTGCCCGCCCAGGGCCCATCGGATTGATAGATTTGCCTATGCCTCTCAAAACTCATACTTCGGATTCCTCGCTGCTGTTGCCGCCGGCCGCGCCAGCGCTTCAAACTCCGCCGGCGGACGATATCCCAACGCCGAATGCAGCCGGCGTTGGTTGTAGATCTCATCAATGAACTCGCCGATCGATGCGCGCGCCTCGTCAAGCGTGCGATAACGCTGCAACCAAACCTCCTCCGCCTTCAACGTCTTCATGAAACTCTCCGCCCGCGCGTTGTCGTAGGGGTTGCCGCGGCGGCTCATCGAGATGATCGCGCCGTGCTGCTCCAGCAGCTCGACATAGGCGCTCGAAGCGTACTGTACGCCTTGGTCGGAATGATGCATCCACCCCGCGGCAGGGCGTCTGAGCTCGAGCGCATCGCGCAACGCCCCTACAGCCAGCTCAGCTTTGAGCGTCGTCCCCAGCCGCCAGCCGACCACGCGTCGCGAGTAGGCGTCCAACACCACGGCGAGGTAGACGAACGCCTCGCGCAAGCGAATGTAGGTGATATCGGATTGCCACAACTGATCGACGCCGTCCACATTCAGGTGCGCCGCTAGATTCGGATAAACAGGTAAGAAGTGGTTCGAATCCGTTGTTAGCACGAAGCGCCGCTTGAGTACCGCCAGCAAGTTGTCCTTACGCATCATCCGCAGGACCTTTTTGTGATTGACGAGGAAGCCTTGGCGGCGCAGCTCGGCCGTCACGCGGCGGTAGCCGTAACGACGATTCTCGAGCGAAATCCGCTGCATGCGGTCACGCAATTCCATGTCGCACTCGGCGGGCGACGACACGGCGAGCCGGCGATAGAACCCGGCGCGATTCACGCGTCCGAGCTCGCAGGCGTGTTCGACGCTGAGCGAGCCTTTGGCGCTGATCTGCTCGACGATGGAGTAGATCCGCTCGCGCCACCGGCGTCGTTGGTCGGGGCTGCGAGGTTCAAGGCGCGAAAGGCTTGTCCGAAAAAATCGAGCTCTGCGGCTTGTTTGCCGAGCAGTCGTTCGAGCTCTGCGATGCGTTCGTCGCGCGGATCGCGAGGGATCTTGGGCGGCGCCGAGCGGCCGGGTTTCGGCCGGCCTCGCCGCCGGCTCAAGCCGTTGACGCCTTCCTGGCGATAGGCGTCCCGCCAGCGGTACAGCAGGCTGCGCTTGACGTCCAACTCGCGGCTTAGCGCTGTGCCGCTCTGGCCGGCTAGGAGCCGCCTGGCGGCGGCTTCCTTGAACTCCACCGTGAACTCCCGCGGCTTGCGCGGCTTGAGACTTTCCATCCTGGACTCCTTTCCATTCGCTGAAATTCGTCCCGAATTTCAATGTCTCATTTTTAGGGTTCACTCCAAACCTCACGTAGTCATTCTCGGCGGCGGACCAGCCGGCGTAGGAGCTGCTTATCAACTGCGGCGGACCGGCCGCGCCAGTGTGACGCTGCTCGAGAGGAACCAGGCGTTTGGCGGCAACGCCGGAAGCTTCTTTGAAAACGGGCAGTATCTCGACTACGGCAGTCACCGCTTGCACCCCTCTTGTGATCCGAGGATTCTCGCTGACATTCGACTTCTATTGGGGGACGATCTCGCCCATCGTCCCAGAAACGGCAGAATTCGGCTACGAGGCGCTTGGCTCAAGTTCCCGCTCAAGCCGCTTGACCTGTTGCTGCGTCTCGACAAATCTTTCGCTCTGGGCGCCGCGCTTGACATGTTTCGCGGAATGCTTCCGGCAGCCTCGCCGAGCGAGTTGCGCGGGGGCGCCGACACCCTAGCCCAAGTCCTGAGAACGAATCTGGGGCCAACCATCTGCCGGCATTTCTATTTTCCCTACGCCCGCAAAATCTGGGGAAGGGAACCAGAACAACTCTCCGGGATGCAGGCGCGGAAACGAGTCTCCGCGGGTACTTTCCGCAAACTCCTGCAACGCGTGACGAGGCCGCCCGGAGCGGGCAAGTTCTACTATCCCCGGCGGGGTTACGGCCAGATCAGTGAAGCATTCGGGAAGGCCGCCCGGGAGCATGGCGCTGAGATGCTTCGCGGGTGGTCATGTTCGAGGTTGAGCCGTCCCCAAAGCGAGGGGCGTTGGAAGGTGGAGGCCGTCGACGCCCAAGGAACCCAACGCTCGATCGAGGCGGACTACGTTTGGTCCACGATTCCGGTTACGCTGGCGGCCCGCATGATCGCCCCGCGGGCGCCCGCCGAAGTGCTCGAGGCCGCGGTCCAAACCGAGTATCGAGCGATGGTCCTCGTCTATCTCGAGCTCGCCGTGGATCGATTCAGCTCGACCGACGCCCACTACTTCCCCGAAGAGAACATCGCGATGACGCGGCTCTCAGAGCCCAAGAACTACTTCGGGGCGGCGGAGCCGCGCGGGCGCACGACCTTGTGCGCCGAAATCCCGTGTGCGGTCGGCGATGACATCTGGAACATGGACGACGAGTCGCTGGGCCGGCTGACAGCCGAGAGTATGCGGAAAGCGGGCATACCGCTTTCGAGCCCACCCGTCTCCGTCGTTAGCCGTCGTCTCGCTCAGGCCTACCCGATCTATCTGAACGGCTACGAAGAACCGCTCGAAATCCTCGATCGCTGGACAAGCGCTCTTCCTCGATTCCTAAGCTACGGCCGCCAGGGGCTTTTTGCCCACGACAATACTCACCACGCCTTGTACATGGCTTACTGCGCCGTTGACTGTCTCGAGAACGGCGTGTTCGACCAGCGCAAATGGGCGTCATACCGAGAGGAATTCAACGCGCACACGGTTGAGGACTAAGGACCGCTTGCTTAGGGGCTGTGAAAAAATCGCCCGTTGAGCGAAAGACGGTCGAGGCATGCCTCGCCCCTACGGACGATCGTTTGTTTTCAACGACGTAGGGGCTTGGCATGCCAAGCCCGTCTTGCCGGAATTGGATCCCCGACATTTTTTCACAGCCCCTTACGCGCGCGGCAAGGTAGCGCCGAGGGTGCGCTCCGACGAGCGCATGAAGCAGCGTCGTTCCGCTACGGGCGGCGCCGCAGACGATGGTCAATTCGCGGTTACACGGAGATGAGGACAAGCGCCTTGAGAGATTGTAGCGGCGTTCGGAGGCTCGCGTCCGGCGCATTACGCGCGCCCATCCGTCACACTAACGATCCGTCACACTCACGGTGGACCGGCTCAATCGGGCCGCCAGGAGAGTTGTCCAATTGGACGGCGGACGCCCGGGTCCGGATCATGGGAAGATCACACGGCAACTTCATCAAGTACCCGCGGACTCCACATTTGTTCGGATCCACGGGGACGGCCGATGACAGGCATCTCGGCGAAGCTGAGTCCGCGGAGCTGATCGCTGATGAGTCGCTCATTGTCGAGGAGAAGATCGACGGCACGAACGTCGGCATTCATTTCGCGGACGATGGGGAAATGGTTCTGCAAGGCCGCGGCCGTCTTCTTGCGGAGGGCATGCACCCGCAGTACGATCTGTTCAAGCGTTGGGCGGCAGTGAAGCGGGGCGTGCTGGAGCAGCGACTCGACGGGCGGTTCATCCTGTTCGGCGAGTGGGTCTACGCGCGGCATTCGATCTTCTACCGGCGACTGCCGCACTATTTCTTCGGGTTCGACGTCTACGACAAGGCGGACGAAGCGTTTCTCGATCGGCGGGGGCAGCTGAGGTTGCTCGAAGACGCCGGAATCGAAAGCGTACCCTTGGTTCACTCCGGGTCGCTCAATCGGTCCGGCCTCGAAGCGTTGGTTGGGCCGTCGAAGTTAGACAGCCGGTTTGAGAATCCAGCGACAAAACGGACCGACAGTCTGATGGAGGGACTGTATTTGAGAACCGAAGCCGACGGGGTCGTGACCCGGCGGGCGAAAATCGTACGGTTGGAGTTTGTCGAGGGGGTTAAGGGGGGATCATCCCAATGGCGGCGCGGCGCGATGGTGTGCAATGAGCTTGCCGAGGGGGTTGATATCTGGTCGTAACTCAACCCGACCCGAATCGGAGACCCCGCCTTACTACCGGGGCCCGCTCAACGGGGCGCCGAGGACTCAAGCAGTCACGGCAAGATCGTAGACCGGCGTCTCGACCTTCCCGGTCGGCTTGCCAGTTTTAATTAGGCGATCGATCTGTTGTGAAACTTGGGCGGAGAGCCAGGCCTGGCCGCACTGCTCGCAGACTTGGGCCGGAACATGCTCGAACCGATGGATCTCCTCACCCCACGGCTGAGTGTGGGTAATCGTTTTCGCTCGCAGAGTTCCGCCACACTCGGCGCAAATGTTGGCGTTTTTGAGGGGCATCGATCTAGTCCGTTCTACGCGTCCACGGGTCGATCCAGATACTCGGATCATACCAGTGAACGGTGATGATGTAGCCGTTGGTCCCGTCGAAGGAGCAGGAGACGTAAAGCGGATCGCTTCCGATGTGCGCCATGAATAAGGCTTTTGGAAATGGTTGGTCGTTAGGATAGTGCTCGATCACGTCGCCGGTTGTGACCACTCGCTTCACCTCGTCGTCGGAAACGAGCCGCGCGCCCATGCGTTCCTTGGCGTGTGCAGTGATGAAGTACTGGTTTTCGCCAACTGCTTTGCGCAGGGCTTCAACGTCGAGCTTAGGCATGGCGGCGAGTCGAGGCTAATCAGCTCAGGAATTCCAGGGTTGCCGGGGAGGGCTTCTGGCGAACCAGAAACACGCCGGGTGACGGTTGGGGCAATGCGGTGAGCTAGCCGAGAAACGCCAACTGCCCTTGTCACAGGTGCGAAACGGTTTTTCTACCTGTGAAGAACGAATAGCCGGTCCGGGTGGTCACCATCGCGCGCCGGGCAAGCTCTCCGATCACGAAACGGACGTACTCGCGGGCGGGCAGTTGCGCGACCGTGGCGCTTTGCTTCACGAAGCCCTTGTCGCGGGGTCGAGGCAACGGTCCGATGTCGTAGCCGAATGCGCGAGCCCTTAGGCCGCAAGCGAGCCGAATAGCGGAGGCTTCGGCGTCGCTGAGGTCCACGCGAGTCCTCTGCCGAAGGTCGCGCACCGAACCTGTCTTGTAGGCCACGTCGCGGCCGGGATAGGCTGTGTTTGTTACCTTCCTTTGTCCGAGGATCATCTGTTCGGAGGCGTCGTCGAGTCCCATCCATTGGCATAGTTCTCGGCAAGTTTCGCGCGGCTCGGCAAGCAGATCTTCGAAGCGTTGCATGCGGAAACGGTCGACAGGAAGAATTCGGCTGGCTTCGAACGAAGCGCTGGTCGAGTCGAGCCAGTCGGCGCACCAGCGCAACGTGTCGCAGTGCGACAACGTGCGACGCCAATGTGGGGACCGTTCTCGAAACGACAAATAGACGTCGAACGGGTGGCGAAAGCTGTACAGCCATCGGGTGGTCCAACCATGTCCACGGAAGAATTCGTCCACAAAGAATATGTCCGACTCGATGAAGGGCGTTTTGACGGCGATGTGGTCGATCCCGGCCGAAAGCCGCATCGCCTCGACAACGATCAGCATGAGGTGATCCCAGTCGCTCGGATAGGAGTCGACCAGCGAAAGAGCGATGTCGAGTTTGGCGCCGGACTGGCGCATGCGGGTCTTTGTGAGGGCGGCTTCAAGCATTCGCCGCATCCGCTCGGGGGTATCAGGGGAAGAGATGCCGGCAGCCTGGGCGATCAGTTGTTGGTGATAGCCCCATCCAAACTGCTCTGTAACGGCGTCGTGGATGTGGGGGTGCGCTCCGACGAGTGCGTGAAGCAGCGTCGTTCCGCTGGGGGCGGCGCCGCAGACGATGGTCAATTCGCGGTTAGACGGAGATGAGGACAAGCGCTTTGAGAGATTGTAATTGTAGCGAGCGCCCAATGGCGGCGAGGCGCGATGGTGGGGTGTGCGACATAAATGTGAGCGAAAGGCGTAACTGCAATGGTGAAACGCTTGTCCGAACATACACCTACGTCGGGCGCGGGCGCAGGCCATCCGAAACAATCATAGCCCCGGGATTCATCCCGGGGAAACCGACCCGCTAGGCGCCCTTCTTCCGACATTCGGGTGCGATTCCGCGCCCAGGCGCGGAATCGCACCCGAATGGGGTCTGGGTCGCGCAGCGGCTGCTTTTGAACAGCCCAGCACCTAGGTAACACTTTTCCCCAACCACATAGGTAACAGTTTAAGGGTTGAACCAAGAGAAGGTTCTTTGCACGAAATCCTTCCCGGAAACGCTCGGGGGGCGCCTCCTCCGCTCGCCCTACGGGCTCGCTCCCCCGGCGCCCCCCGAGCGTTTCCGCCGCAGTCGGTGCTCCCCCCTGCCCGGCCGCGGGCCCTCGAATAGGCTACGCTCGAGCCAGTCCAGCTCCAGCGGCCCAAACCAGACCGCCCAGCCGTGCTCATGCTCTTCCAGGCCCACCGTCTCGCCCGCCAAGGTCTCGCTGAGAAACAACTGACGCCCCAGCAACCCAATGTCGCCCTTGCTCTGCACTCGCCGCGGCAGCATCCGATCCGGATACTCCAGCTCCGGCAAGCGCTCCGGATACGGCCTCCACGACGGCTGATACACGCTCGCCGGCGTTGCCATCGCTAGCGACTCGTGCGGACGCTCCTGGTTGTAGATCTGCCGAAAACGATCGAACGCCCGCTGTTGCGCTCGCAAGTTGCGCTCCGGCGGCGTCGCCGTCTCGGCCTTGAGCGTCCGATGCATGCGCTCATGACGCCCGTTTTGCTCAGGGTGTCCGGGGTCGATTCGCTGCAGTTGAATCCCGAGCCGGATCCACCACACGCTGAGCCGCGAAAGCCCCGCCAAGCCCGTCGAGGCGAACGGCGGACCGTTATCGGAAAGGATCCTCGTGGGCAGGCCGTACTCCCGGAAAGTCGCTTCCATCAGCGGCCGCACGTGCGCCGTGTCGCTGCGCGCGACCCTTTGACAACGCAACAGATAACGGCTCGCCGTATCGGAAATCGTCAGCGGATCGCAGCGTTTGCCGTCGCCGGTTTCGAACCAACCCTTGAAATCGATCGCCCAAACTTGGTTGGGCGCCTTGGCGCTGGTGAGCTTACTGGAAGGCGTGGCGTGGCGCCGGCGCTTACCGGGGTGGGTGAGTCCGTGGCGTTTCAGCAGCGCCCCGATAGTGGAGTGCGCCGGCCAATTGATGTCAGGGTTGGTGCGCTCGAGTCGCGCTTTGAGCTTGTCTTCGCCCCAAGTGGGATAGCGCGCCCGCAAGGCCAGGATCTCTCGCTCGATCTCGGCGGGAAAGGCTTGCGCTTGCCGTTTGGGCGCTTTGGATTGATCGGCCAATCCGGCGACGCCTTGTTGGGCGTAGCGATCGAGCCATTTGTAGCCGGTCTTGCGGCTGACGCCGAAGCGCCGACAGACGGCGGCCATGGCATCCTCCCGGGTTAGAACCTCTTGAACGAATCGCAATCTTTCGTCTTGCACACGGGTCTCCTTCCATCCCAAAACAAAAGTCCTCCTTTTGTTCTAGGATGCCAATGTGTTACCCATGTGATCGGGGAATTGTGTTACCTATCTGCCCGGGCTATACCGCTTTTGACCCCGGGATGAATCCCGGGGCTATGATTGTTCGGCCAAGCGCCGCCAGCAGTCACAAATTTGTCGCGCACCCGCGATGGTGTCCAATGAGCTTGCTGAAGACGTTGATATCTGGTCACAACCCAACCGAAGCGACCCTACTCGCCGTCAATCGAAAACGTGATCAGGACGTCGCCCACAGCCAACGAAACATGCTGCCGACCGCGGCTGAGAAAGCTAATCGGGCTGGCGTAAACTCGATCGTTAGCAAGGAATCGCCACAACAGCTCGCCTGTCTCGGCGTCCAAGGCAAATACGTTACCTTCAATGGTCCCGCCGAAGACGAGGTTCCCCGCAGTGGACATCACGCCGCCCCAAGGTGGATTGATCACCTTATGCTCCCATTTGATCGAGCCGTTGTGGGGCTCGATGCCGATGACTTTTCCCCAGCTTTCTTCCGGTGCAAACCGCGGCGGGCGGACCCCGCGGAAGGCCGCGCGCCTTCTGCGCTGAACAATATCCGCGTCGCTGGGGTCGGTGGTTGGGACGCGAGGCGGCCCGCTCTTGGTGTAAACCCGCCGCTCTTCCCGCGCGAATACGTAGAGCAGCTTGGTCAGCGGGCTATAGCTATGCGACATCCAGTTGGAGGCGCCGTCGATGCCGGGCCAAACTTCGGTGTTGCCGTCCGCGGTCGGTAGCTGGCCCGGGACCAGGATCGGTCGGCCATGATCGTCCATGCCTTCGGCCCAGGTTTGCTTGACGTAGGCCTTGGCCATCAGAAACTCGCCGTCGGAGCGGTCGAGCGCGTAGAAGAAGCCGTTGCGGTTGGGCCAAAGCAGCAGCTTTCTCGGAGCGCCTCGGAACTCCGCGTCGAGCAGGATCGGAATCTGTGTGGAATCCCAGTCATGCAGGTCGTGAGGGGTGAATTGGAAGTGCCAGGCGAGCTTCCCCGTGTCGGGGTTCAATGCGATCACGGAGGCCGAGTAGAGATTGTCGCCCTTGCGGAAATCGCCGTTGTAGTCGGGCCAGGGGTTGCCGGTGCCCCAGTAAATTAGGTTCAAGTCGGGGTCGTAGGAGCCGTTGTTCCAGGTGCCCGCGCCGCCGGTCTTCCAGGAGTCGCCCGCCCAGGTGCCGAAGTTTTCGTCATCGGGACCGGGGATCGTATAGAATCGCCACAAGCGTTCGCCGGTCTTGGTGTCGTAGGCGTCGAGAAAGCCGCGCACGCCCCGCTCGCCGCCCGCCATGCCGACGATTAGCTTGTCTTTGACGATGAGCGGTGCGCCGGTTGCCGCATAGCCGCCTGCCGCCGTATGGTCGTACATCTTGGTCTTCCACAGCTCGCGCCCTGATCTTGCGTCGATAGCGAGCACGTGCATGTCGAGGGTGTTCATGAACAGGGTGTCGCCCAGGATGGCCAATCCCCGGTTGACCCGACCGCAGCAGTTATAGGTTTGCGTCGGATTTCGGTGGCTATAAGTCCACAGAGTGCGGCCGGTCTCGGCGTCGAGGGCGAAGATGTCGTTCTCGGGACGGGTGAGGTACATGATCCCGTCCACGACCAGGGGCGTTGTCTCGAACTTCTCCTGGTGGCGGCCTTGGAATAGCCACTTAACCTTTAGCTTGTCGACGTTTTCGCGATCGATCTGATCGAGCGGGCTGAAGCGCCAGCCGTTGTAGCTGCGCGAGTAGGTGAGCCAGTTGCCGGGCTCGGAGTCGGAGTTGAGTAAGCGTTCGGAGGTGATCGGCAGACCCTGCGCGCTCAAAGTAGCCGCCGCGACCGCCAGACCCATAGCCAAACAGCACGTCGTCAGAGCCGCGACCGCAAGGGAGCGGGTTCCGGCTTTGGCCGGTCTCGGAACCCGCTCCCTTGCGGTCGCGGCTCTGACGACGTGTTCTCGGCATTGGACAAACCTCATTGCGTCCCCCTCAGCGAAGCCAAATACGCCACTAAGTCCTCGACCTGGCTCTCGCTAAGAACCGACCCGTACCCCGGCATCAGCGATGGCTTGTCTCGGTCGATTGTTTCAAGCTCATCCTTGATGAACGACCGCGGGTTGCCGTCTGTATCGCGGATCTGAATCGAGTAGCCGTCTTCGTTCAGTTGGATTCCGGCCACCGTCGGCCCGGCTTTGGTGAGCAAGCGAACGCCGCGGTAGGTTGTCGGCAGCTCCGCCTCGGGCTTAAGGACGGACTCTTCTAGGAACTTTAGCCCTCGTCGCCGCCCCACGGTCGTCAGCTCCGGCCCCAGGGTCCCGCCGGCGCCGTTGAGGATGTGACACGACCCGCAGCCGGTCTGCTCATAGACCGTCTTACCGGCCGCCGGATCGCCCGGGGCCTGCTCGGGGGGCGCCGAACCGAGCTTCTTCACGAAACCCACGATCCGCCAGATGTCGTCGTCTTCCAGGCGTGGGGGGCCCATTTCCGAGCCCGGAATGCCGCTGCTGATCGTGTGGAACAGCTCGGCGTCCGAGCCGCCCAGACGATACAACCCGGTGGTGAGGTCCGCGCCGCGGCCGCCCTCGCCGAAAGCTCCGTGGCAATAGGAACAGTGAGTCTGGAAAAGGGCGTCGCCCTCTTCGACGTGTTGGGCGGATGCGAACGGATTTTTCCGCGGGGGCGGGGCAGGGGACTCGGCGGCTCCGCGCGACCCCTCGGCGGGGGACAAGTGTCCCTCGGGTTTAGGCTCCACCTGCCCTGCGAGCGTCGCGGCCAGCGCGACGCAGATGACGATTCTGAGTAGGGAGATCAAGGAGTCCGCTCCGACAACGCTGAGATTGTACCGCCGACCGGGCGCTAGCCGCTAGGCTTGGCGAGACCGAGCGACGACCGCCGCAGCTGTCTCGCAAGGAATCGCGAGACGGCAAGCCTGGCGGCCAAGAGCGGCAGACGATAATATTGGCGTGCTGCAGATCACCGCGCGAATCTCTCGTGATCAGCCGGCGCTCGGCGTCGTACCGGTGGTAGTCAGATCGGGTCGGGTCAGCTTCAAATGCTGAACAGCAAGTCAATATCGTGATTGGACGGTGGTCAACAATGCGAACACTCCTATTCCTCCTTGCCGCCTCCACTCTCTCGGCGCAGCTGGGGCCTTGCACGATTGAACGGGTCGCCGGTGGCGGGACCCTAGCTCGAGGCGACGGCGGACCGGCCGTCGAGGCTGAACTGTTCGACCCGCGCGATGTCCGCGTCGGACCCGACGGACTCTTGTATATCGCCGACACCGGGCACCATCGCATTCGCCGCATCCGAGCCGACGGTGTCATCGAGACATTCGCTGGAACGGGAGTGGACGAGATCAGCGGCGATGGCGGACGGGCGATTGATGCGGGGCTAGCTTCACCGCGGTCCATGGCATTCACGCCGGACGGCTCGCTCTACTTCCTGGACTTCGACCTAAACTCTCGACTCCGCCGCATTGCGCCCGACGGTCGTATCTCCTCGGTCGTCAGCGGCCCCGTTGGCGACGGAGGAAGGTTTTCGCCAACGGGAATCGCCGCGGGTCCGGACGGTTCGATATTTGTCGTCTCTCAGCTCGACCATCGTATTTGGCGAATCGGCGCTGATGGCGCCGCAACGCGATTCGCCGGGGTGGCCGATCCGTCTGGCTTGGGAAGATTCTCCGGTGACGGCGGCCCCGCCATCGAGGCCGAGTTGAACCGTCCCGGAGACATTGCGGTCGACTCAGGCGGAATCGTCTACTTTGTCGACAGGCGCGGCGCGGTCGTCCGAGGAATATCGGCCGACGGGACGATCGATTCGTATCTTACCGTCCCTGGAACAGGCGTCGTCGACGGGACTCTGCGCACCGACGTTTTTTATCAGGGTCTTGGGCAGATCGAGATTGACCACCAGGGACGTCTCTACTGGAAAGGTCGACGTGGCATCAGCAGAATCGGTCTCGACGACCGCCTCGAGAACCTGTGGACCAAGCAGAGCGCGAGCCGCTCGATTGACATTTTCGTCGCTCCCGACGGCACGATCTATCGCACGCGGCCCGATCAGGTCCTCAAGATTCTGGGCGACGGGGACGAGACGCTCGTCGCCGGAGTCGGACTCGAGACACCCAGAGGAGACGGCGGACCGGCGCTCCAGGCGGCGATTCGACGGCCGCTCGCGGTCGCTCCCGGCCCAAACGGCGAGATCTACATCGCCGACGTAGGTCGGGTTCGAATTGTTCGCGGCGGCGTGATTGAAGCTTTCGCGGGTACGGGCGCACTGACGCGTCCGACCGAAGGGGGACATGCCCTCGACAGCGGCTTTCTAGGACTGACCGACGTTGCGGTTTGGAGTGAACCCCAAGCGTGAGACAGTCGAAATCGGGACAGGTTACGATTCACCGCAAAACGCTTGCCTTCTTCGCTGTATCGTCGCACGCTGGTCCTAGCCGGGGAAGCGGAAGCGGGCTCTGCTGGAGAGCAACCCGCCAAGGAATACCCGGCCGCAAACTCATCAAGACGATGAGCGCCGGGGGCGGCCGCCAAGGTCGCTCCCGGCTTCTCCAACGCCGGCGATGTCTCCCTGCCCGCCCAGGGCCCATCGGATTGATAGATTTGCCTATGCCTCTCAAAACTCATACTTCGGATTCCTCGCTGCTGTTGCCGCCGGCCGCGCCAGCGCTTCAAACTCCGCCGGCGGACGATATCCCAACGCCGAATGCAGCCGGCGTTGGTTGTAGATCTCATCAATGAACTCGCCGATCGATGCGCGCGCCTCGTCAAGCGTGCGATAACGCTGCAACCAAACCTCCTCCGCCTTCAACGTCTTCATGAAACTCTCCGCCCGCGCGTTGTCGTAGGGGTTGCCGCGGCGGCTCATCGAGATGATCGCGCCGTGCTGCTCCAGCAGCTCGACATAGGCGCTCGAAGCGTACTGTACGCCTTGGTCGGAATGATGCATCCACCCCGCGGCAGGGCGTCTGAGCTCGAGCGCATCGCGCAACGCCCCTACAGCCAGCTCAGCTTTGAGCGTCGTCCCCAGCCGCCAGCCGACCACGCGTCGCGAGTAGGCGTCCAACACCACGGCGAGGTAGACGAACGCCTCGCGCAAGCGAATGTAGGTGATATCGGATTGCCACAACTGATCGACGCCGTCCACATTCAGGTGCGCCGCTAGATTCGGATAAACAGGTAAGAAGTGGTTCGAATCCGTTGTTAGCACGAAGCGCCGCTTGAGTACCGCCAGCAAGTTGTCCTTACGCATCATCCGCAGGACCTTTTTGTGATTGACGAGGAAGCCTTGGCGGCGCAGCTCGGCCGTCACGCGGCGGTAGCCGTAACGACGATTCTCGAGCGAAATCCGCTGCATGCGGTCACGCAATTCCATGTCGCACTCGGCGGGCGACGACACGGCGAGCCGGCGATAGAACCCGGCGCGATTCACGCGTCCGAGCTCGCAGGCGTGTTCGACGCTGAGCGAGCCTTTGGCGCTGATCTGCTCGCGCCACCGGCGTCGTTGGTCGGGGCTGCGAGGTTCAAGGCGCGAAAGGCTTGTCCGAAAAAATCGAGCTCTGCGGCTTGTTTGCCGAGCAGTCGTTCGAGCTCTGCGATGCGTTCGTCGCGCGGATCGCGAGGGATCTTGGGCGGCGCCGAGCGGCCGGGTTTCGGCCGGCCTCGCCGCCGGCTCAAGCCGTTGACGCCTTCCTGGCGATAGGCGTCCCGCCAGCGGTACAGCAGGCTGCGCTTGACGTCCAACTCGCGGCTTAGCGCTGTGCCGCTCTGGCCGGCTAGGAGCCGCCTGGCGGCGGCTTCCTTGAACTCCACCGTGAACTCCCGCGGCTTGCGCGGCTTGAGACTTTCCATCCTGGACTCCTTTCCATTCGCTGAAATTCGTCCCGAATTTCAATGTCTCATTTTTAGGGTTCACTCCACATAGTCGGGTGGAGCGGATGGACCTAGGGTAGCGAAGGCGGCGGGGGGCATCAAAAAAGCCGCCCCAGAAGGGCGGCGCTGAGAACGAGACAAAAATAACTGTTCTGTCCAGAATGGTAAAGTAGCCGCCCAGTGTTTTCAAGGGGTTGGGGTGGATAACTGGGGGACGGTTTTGGACTGTAATGTCCAATTCAACGCCCAGATGGCTATTGCGGCATTCCGCTGCGGCCCGGTCGAGAAAGGCCAGACCAAGACGCCGGAGCGTAACCCGGAGAGGTCCTCAGTGAACCATTCCGGCACCCAGAAGCGAATCTGGGGGGTCGAGGCAGCACGAACAGCACGGAGCCTATTTCAGTGCTTCAGCCGCGAAGGGCATACCGCCCCCATTCCGTCATCAGCTCCCGTCGTCGCTCGAAAAGGTCCGTTCGCATGTAGGCCGCCTCGACCTTGTCGGCGTTAACGTGTGCGAGAGCTGCTTCGCAGACCTCGCGGGGATAAGCGGTTGTTTCCGCCGCCCAGTCGCGAAACGTCGAGCGGAACCCGTGCGGCACTGCGGCCACTTTCATCCGCCGACAGACGGCGCTGATCGTCATGTCGGACAACCTGCCGCCGCGCGGCGCGAAAAACACGAACGGTGATCCCTCCAGGCGCGGCAGCAAGCGCAGCAGCTCCAGCGCTTCGTCGGTCAATGGGACCCGGTGGGTCCGGCCGCCCTTCATGCGCTCCGCCGGAACTGTCCATACCTTCTCGGCAAAGTCGATTTCCTCCCAAGTCGCCCCCCGAACCTCGCCCGATCGAGCCGCCGTCAAGATGGCGAACTCCAGCGCCAGCGCACCCATGCCCTCGACTTCCGCGAGCCTGTGCATGAACTCTGGCAGCTCGCGCCACGGCAGAGCCGGATGATGGTGCACCTTCCGTACCTTAGAGGGCTTGGGCAGCAGGTGGTCGAGGTTGCCGCGCCAACGAGCCGGGTTCTCACCCGAGCGGTAGCCGTGCGTCTTGCACCAGTCGAGGATACGCTCGATGCGGCCCCGCAGCCGCGAAGCCGTTTCCTGCTTGTCGGTCCAGATCGGCCGTAGGATCGCCTCAATGTCGACGGGATCAAGGGTCGCTGGGTCGCGCTTGCCGATCAGCGGGAAGGCGTAGAGCTTCAGCGTCGATTCCCACTGAGCCGCGTGCTTTTCGTTCTTCCAGCCATCCCGATGGTCGGCGATGTAGCGGAGCGCCGACTGCTCGAAGCTGAGCGCCGTTTTGCGTTCCTGTTTGGCGGCCCGTTCCGCGTTGCGCTGCTCGATGGGGTCGGTGCCCTTCAGCAGCAGCCGCCGCGCTTCGAGCGCGAGCTGTCTCGCCTCGGCAAGCGAAACTTCCGGGTAGGGTCCGAGCCCCATGTGCCGCGATTGGTGATCGCGCTGATACCGTAGCAGCCAGGATTTCGTTCCTGCGGCCGTGACTTGCAGCCAAAGGCCGTCGCCGTCGCCATAGCGGCCGGGCTTGTTGAGCGCCTCGACCGTCCGAGCCGTAAACCGTTTTCGATCAGCCATCTCCTCCACCTCGAAATGTAGGTTCGGTCGGGTTTCCGGTTGTAGGCTCGACGCATCCGCCAATGGTTGCGAAGGACTTGGCCCACACCGCCTCAGCGCTCCACCGAACCGCCTCGACCGACTTCTAACGCGACCGGCTGCCCTCTCGTCAGCCCTGCGGCCATTGGGCCGATCCTTCGGGCCAGCCTACAGCATGCGGGACCATGTGACTACAGTTCAGCCTACAATTATAGCATGGATTTTATGGGAACACACTGGAACACACTGGACGACTAGTTGTACCAAATCAATGAAACAAAAGGATTATCTAGACCACTCAGGATATTCTCGGAATACATGATGGCGGACTCTATCTCCGCCATTTTCTTTTCAACAACTTAGCGGTTTGCCGCGCTTCCCGTGGGCAATGGTGGGCAATGGTCGGTAGAGTCCGACCAGAGCCTTGGCCCTCAATCTCTATCGTCGGCACTACCGCAAGCCGGGCAAATGCCTGGGCGGGCACCCGCCCGACTCCCGCTCGTACGAGCCGGAAGAGCTGCGCCGCAAGCGCAAGAAATGCCTCTGCCCGATCTACGCCGACGGGACTCTTGGCGGGTCGTTCAAGCGTCGTAACACCGACAAGCTGACCTGGGACGAGGCCAGGGCCGCCGCCGCACGCTGGGAGGGGCTCGGCTACTGGGGGCAACCCACTCCGCCGCCGCCCCAACACGAATCGGTGCTGATGGAGTTCAACCCCAGCGCGGAAACGGTCACACTGCGAAGGGCGAGTTCCTCCTTTCTAAGAGAACACGCGGAGTCGTCTGCTCCGAACACGCTGAAGAAGTACACGCTGATCATGAAGAAGTTGATGACGTACGCCGAATCTCAAGGGTACGTTCTGATCGAGCAGCTGAGGCCTATCGACGTCCGAGAGTTCCGCCACTCCTGGAACGTCAGCCCTCTCACCGCCTCGAAGAACATGGGTGTCGTCAAGGCGTTCTTCGAGTTCGCACTCAGTAACGAGTGGGTCGATCGCAATCCCGCCAGGCTGGTCAAACCGCCTCGGAGCCGCTCGGAAAACGGTGCTCGCCACAGCCAGCGACTTCCATTCTCCGATGACGAACTGGAGAGAATGTTCCAAGCGTGCCGCTCACGGTACGCGAAAGACGCTCGGTGGCGCTACAGCTGGACAGGGCAAGACCTCGAGGACTTCATCTCTGTCTCGGTCTATACAGGACTGCGGATCTCCGATGTCTGTACGTTTCACATTGATCGCCTGTTGCCTTCAGGCGAGTGCCACGTTCGAACGGCAAAAAACGGTCGAAGGGTGTTCACATGGCTGCCGCCATGGCTCCAGAGCCGGGTGCGAACTCGGGCAGAACAGCACGGCCCCCTGATCTTCGGAACGCACACCACGGATGACACGAATGTCGTTACAGACGTCTGGCGCCGCAAGCTCAAAAGGCTCTGGGCTCTGTGCGGTCCGTGGAAGGAGAAACCGACTCCGCATCGATTTCGACACACCTTCGCCCGGATACTCCTGGAACGATCGAACGTGACGGTGCGCGATGTCGCCGAACTGCTCGGCGACACGGAGGACGTGGTACGCCGCCACTACGCGGCGTGGGTGCCGGAGAGGCAGGAGCGGTTGACGACCGTTCTCCGAGAAGCTTTCAGTGACAAACCGAAGCCGAAGGTCATTGCCATTCGTTAGGTTCGTGCCCAAGAAGCCGCACGGCGCCGCAGCTGAAGCCGTGGCGGCCCCGACTCCGATAGTTGAGTGGATAGATGCGCTGGACATATTCCCCAGTGAGCAGAGTTCGCTGAGCGTCGCTTGCGTGAAACAAGGCACTAACCCTAGCCGTTTTCCGCAAAGAGAGGAACGTGGCCAATTGAGATACTTACACCTTGAGTGCCGTCGCACCCCGACCGGTCAGTCGCCGCCCGGTCCGAATCTACTAGCGACCGGATCGTTCGCAGCGCTCCTTCTGCCAGCGTATGGGCGAGTCACCGCTCTTGATCGCCGTGCGACGCGCCGGACCTTTCTAAGGGGCTCCGCCCCTCGCGCCCGCAACAACAATGTTCCCCTGGCCCTGAGGGCCATTCCTCGCGAGACAAAATTCTTGTTGCGCTTGCTACCCCCGTTCTTCGCCAGACCGGCAGAGGGTCGGGGTCCTGACCCTCCTTCCCAACAACCCTCGCCTGAAGTCCGACAGCAGGACGCGAGCCGCAGCCACGGGCACATCGGTCGATTTCCGCCATTGCACAAATCTACGCCCCACCGTTTGGTGGGATCTGGCAGCCGGACTGAAGTGGTGTCGAGGGGGTGCGGCGGCATCCGATTCATGGTCGGCAGGCCGACGGCGAAACCCGTATTGGGACGAGTGTTCCACCGACTTGCTGGGCTTCTTCTCAGTCAGACCACGCGCGGTAGGATCTAGATCTATGAGTGGCGGACGAACGAACACAGCGACTAGCCCCACGGGCAACTAAACTAGTATAGCGTTTCAATAAAACATATCTGTCCCGTAACGTTTCCTGCTAGGCTGGACGCATGCCGGGAAAATCAAAGCGTCTCAAACTCGTTCTCACGCCCCAAGAGGTGCAACATCTTCAGCGCCTGCGTGCTTCGCGGACGGCTCCGGTTAGGGAGGTGCAGCGGGCTGAGATTCTGTGGCGTTATCATTCCGGCGAGACGATCGCCGAGATTATGCGAGCGGTCAAGATGACGCGCAAAAGCGTCGGCAAATGGATCAACCGAGCCCTCGCCATAGGCGTGGAAGCAGCGCTCAAGGATGCCTATCATCGTCCCCGGCCGCCCGGCATCACCGCCGATGCCAAGGCCTGGGTGGTGCATTTGGCCTGCAGCAAACCCACCCAACTCGGTTACGCCGCCGAGCTGTGGACCCGCAGCGCGCTCGCTCTACACGTGCGCCGGCATGCCGTGGAAGCGGGCTATCCGGCCCTGGCCCAAGCGGCTAAGGCGACCGTACATCGTATTCTGGCCGAGCAACCTCTGCATCCGGAGAAGGTGAAGTACTACCTCGAGCGTCGCGATCCCGATTTTGAGTCCAAGATGCGGCAAGTGTTGCTGGTCTACCGCGAAGTGGCCTTTCAGAATGAAAGCCTTCGCGACGGCCTATCGCCGGGCGTGATCACGGTTTCGGTCGACGAAAAGCCCGGCGTGCAAGCGATCGCCAACGTCGCGCCGGACCTGCCGCCGAAGCCTGGGCGGCATCCCTGTGTGGCTCGCGACTACGAGTACAAACGGCTGGGAACGTGCTCGATTTTGGCGGCGCTGGACTTGCACTCCGGCCGGGTAACGGCGCGGGTGGAGCGGCGTCACCGCAGCCGGGAATTCATCTTGCTGCTCAAGGATTTGGACCAATTCTACCCGGACCAATGCACGATCCGATTGATCTTGGACAATCACTCCGCCCACATATCGAAGGAGACGAAAGCCTACTTGGCGACGCGTCCGAACCGCTTCAAATACGTGCACACGCCGACCCACGGGTCCTGGCTCAACATAGTCGAGACGCTGTTTGGCAAGATGACGCGCACGTTCTTGAAGCGTATCCGAGTCGCGTCGTGGGAGGAGCTGCGGGAACGAATTCTGCAGGGGATCGCGGAGATCAACGCGGCTCCGGTGGTTCACCGCTGGAGGAAGTTCGAGGCGCTTGAGGTCGCCCAGAGAGGATATGTTTTAGTGAAACGATATACTAGGTACGGCCTCTCGGCTGCAGCTGGGCTACGCAACGACGGCCCTTTTCCGTCTAGCTATAGCTAGGTTCCGCCGCAAAAGTGCCGCATTTTGGGTGCGAATGCTGTCCGAGAATGTCGCGGTTAGTTCACGGACTTGGCGTGCTTCTCGTTCATCTCGGTTTCGCGGTCGAGCTTGGCCGTGAGACCGGCGATCGACTCAGCCCCCGCGATCATAATCGAAGCTCATCCGCCGCAATAGTCCGGCAGTCTCGTAGGCAGCACCATTTTGGGTCGTTCTCCCGGCTTCGGCTATCAGGTGCAGATGTCGCTTAGCCCTAGAGCAGATCACATACAGCAGTTTCGATTCTCTCTCGAAGGCCTCATCGTCGGTACCGTCGAAAATCACAGACCAATTTGGCACATACCCTCTCAGGAGGCCGAACGCTATCACAGTGTCGTACTCCTCACCTTTCACGCCATGGCAGGTGCTCACTACCACACCTGCGGGATGACTAAACAGCTTCCGGAAGCTCCGCACATCGCTTGGCATCCCCTCTGCAGACGCCATGCGATTCTCCATCTTTTCGAAGAAGGCGTCCCACGCTCCCTTCAACGCGCCCCTTGAATCGATATCCAACTCGACCTCCAGCAGCAGCTGCGCAAACACATCTCGCAGGTAGCTGGCACCGTCGACTTTGCTCGAAGAGATCGAGTTGATCAGGCGAAGCAAGCGCCGCGGGGTCCGGGCCTTTTCTGGCAGTGACACACCTCCGACGACGTTTAGGTCGGCAATAACCTCGTTGGCCCAGCGAATTCGACTGCGGCTCCGAGAGGGTGACGGGCCGGTCAGAAACAACCGAGTAACCTTGAACCAGAAGTTGTCTCGTGTGCCATAGAGCGGAGATAGTCCGGGCGCGTCAAGGTCAACGTCAGGAAGTCGCCCGACAAGCCTTCGAGCTAGCGGCCTCAAATGCCACCAGTGTGGTGCGAGGACGCAGATTTCGTTCGGTGCCACGCCAGAACCGATGGCACTTGATATGAGATTTGCTATCGTATCCGGCAGGTCGTCCTTTGAGATGCTTTGGTCCTCAAGCGTCACGACGCCAGCGGCATGGGCATAGTCCGTGCGCGATTCTATCTCGGCCACTCCGGGGCGAAGCTGTCGATATAAGTCGATTATTCGCTGAGTGGACCGGTAGTTCCCGGTCAATTCCAAATGTTTCATCTGGTCGAGACCAAACTCTTCTGCGATCTCCCGGGGTGTCTTCGTCAGTGCCCCAAGCGATTCGTAGATCGACTGGTCGGCATCTCCAACGAAAAAGAGGCTGACTGGAGACACTGCCGCCTTAGCGATGGCTGCTAGGATGCCGTACTGAAGATCCTGTATATCTTGAACTTCGTCGACGCAAACGAGGCGCATGATAGATGAGAGCGTCGCGGCTATTTCCGTATTCTCGGTGAGCATCCGGTAGGCGATAAAGAGTACATCGTCATAGTCGATCTGCTTCGAATCCCGCAACCTGCTCTTGTACCGCTCGAAAACCCGACGAGCGCCATTACCGACATTAGGATTGGTGCCGGTTCGAGTGTACGCGGTGTCTATCTTGTCAAAACGCTTGAGACCCGCTTCGGCTCGTAGCTCCGCTATCTGACGGCTCTCGCGCGCTCAACAAGCTCCGGGAAGTCCGCATCCAAGATGGGCAGCAGGCATTCGATTGGGAAGGGCCCAGAGGCCTGCTCTTCCAGAGTGAGCTCTAAGTCCTGGTGATCTTCTTCGCACATTCTGCAGTTCGTAACACACGGGAGACCGATGGCAATCTTTTTGGCCATCGCGCAGTCAATCGCATGACGGCTCCCAGAGGAATTACACAGTTTCTTACACAGGCCAATTTTCGAGCCGGAATATGGAAGCAGAATCAAGGAGTTAGCCCAAGCCCAAGCAGACTTAAAAGCACGTCCTTCTATCTCTCTCCCCTTCATCTCTCGAACAATTTCAAGCACTTAGGTGGCTCTTGACAACGTTTCTTAGCCGGTCTAGAGTTCCACAGGTCTTACACATTTCGACACAGTCGACAACCCGAACGAAAGGAAACGCGATGGCCGAACAGCATCGCTTGATGGGAGGCAATCTCAATATCTACAAACGCGAGAACAGCCGCCATTGGCAGTGCTCGACTTATCTCAATGGACGCAATCGCCGTACGAGCACGAGAACCGAAGGGCTCTCCGATGCAAGAGCTTTTGCCGAGCAGTGGTATTTCGAGTTGCGGGGAAGGTATCAGGCTGGTGTGCTCAAGGACGGCCGCACTTTTCGCGAAGCCGCGAAACAGTTCGAGCGCGAGTACGAAGTCATCACCGACGGCGAGTGCAGTCTTCGCTACGTGACGCGCAAGAAAGAAATCCTGCGGCTGCACTTGCTCCCGTTTTTCGGCGACCGCGTACTCGCCGAGATCACGCCGGGAGATGTTCAGGAGTACCGTATTCACCGCGCCGAAAACCCTACCGTTCGGCCATGGCAGAAGCCCGAAGATGCTAAGCCGCCGTCGCGCAGCACGATGCACCAAGAGATCGTTACTCTCCGGCAGGTGCTCAAGACGGCTAACCGACACGGCTGGCTCAAACACGTTCCTGATCTATCCCCGCCCTATCGCACTTCCGGAAAAATCACCCATCGGGCTTGGTTCTCGCCGGAAGAATACAAGCGGCTCTACGAGGCGACTCGAAGACGCTCCAAGGGCCCTATTCGCAAGAATTGGAAATGGTCATGCCAACAGTTACACGACTACGTTCTCTTTATGGCCAACACTGGGCTGCGTCCAGATGAGGCTTCTAGGTTGGAGTATCGCGATGTGGAGATCGTAGAGGACGGAGCGACAGCCGAGACGATTCTAGTGATCGAGGTTCGGGGCAAACGCGGTGTGGGCTACTGCAAGAGTATGCCGGGAGCGGTCACGCCGTTCCGGCGCCTGCAGGAAAGGAACAATCCAGAGCGAACGGACCGACTCTTTCCCGTCCATCACCGCGGGCTTCTGAATCGCATCCTTGAAGAAGAGGATCTTCGGTTCGATCGCGACGGCAACCGAAGGACCGCCTACAGTTTGCGTCACACCTACATCTGCCTACGGTTGATGGAGGGCGCCGACATCTACCAGATCGCGAAGAACTGCCGTACGAGCGTAGAGATCATCGAGAAATACTACGCTTCGCACATCCAGAACACGCTCGACGCGGCGGCAATCAATGTGCGCAAACCGAAGTCGTAGCCGGTCGAGAGCCGCAGCTCTGGAGAGCGAAAGCCAGAGGGTGGTTTTTGATTGGCTAGGGCTTTGATTTGAGGTATAGATTGCTGTCGTGCGGGCGTGGCGGAATGGTAGACGCTGCGGACTTGATCGATTAGCTTGAGTGCGCTTCGGAAAACCGGAGACGTAGAACTGCTCAAACTCGGGGAAACCTGTCAGATGGCAATCCCGAGCCAAGCCTTCGAACCGAAGGAAGGTGTAGAGACTAGACGGGCAGCGCCTAAACCGCGTCGGAATCGACTACGTGGCACGGCGAAGGGATAGTCCAGACCACGAACACGGGATGCGTGGCAGCGAAAGCTGTAGTGGTACGAAAATCCGTTGGGCATTTGCCCGTGGGGGTTCAAGTCCCCCCGCCCGCACCAGAGTTATTCCTTGTGGCTTCGACATGTGGTGTTTTGCCGCAGTCCAGCGGACCGTGTTTTCTCTTCGGGTGATACATCAAGATTCATGGTTCTGATTGGCGTCGCCCTCGTCTTTCTGGTAGTTGGTGCGTGGGACCACGGGCGTAAGCTCGCGATCGTCCTCTTCCTGTGCTTCGTGCTCCTCGGAGTCTGGGACCTACGCCGCCCCGGCCCTGGGCTGACGCAGTCGGCGGGCGGGATCGGCAACGCCGTGCTACAGGAGTTCTGGCAATGAGATCCCTTCCCCAATACCACGCAGGACCACAGGCCCTCCAGGACGCCCGCCGAACGGCCAAGAGACGCTTTATCGAAATCGCTGTCGCCGAGACGCCGCCAGATGTGCGGTTCATCATTCCCCGCTCAAGCCTAAGTGGCGCGGCGAGCCGGCTTTTTGGCGGCGGGTATCAGCTCAAGGCGCCGCGGCCCTTCACTCGTAAGGCCCTCTACATCTACCTCCACGAATGCGCTCACATCGCGTGCTTGGTCATCTTCGCGCTTCGGGAAAATCCCGTCATAGGGAAGAATACGAAGCCGAACGCTGGGCGCATGAGACGATGCGCAAACACGCTGTTCCGGTGCCGCGCAAGATGACAAGCGGAGCAAAGCACTACGTCGGCCGCAAGATCGAGCAGGCGTTGCAGCGCGGAGCGAAGCGGATCGATCGCGACGCCGCACGCTTCGCAGGTGTCGAGGAGCCTCCTCTCCTGCCTGCGCGTCCTCAAACACTGAAGATTTCACTCGAACCCGAGGACCTGCAAGCCGTCGACGTGTATCGGAGCCACGCTCGACGCGGTCGGGCCTCCGGACACAAGAACCTTTCGCGTGAGGAGGCGATCCTCCAGATCTTGCGCCAGATTGCCGGGTAGCTTCGCTCGGTTCGACATCGAGAGCAGTCGCCCACGATCCCGTCGATCAGAAGTGACATTCACGAAGCCGGGCCAGATCTACCCTGGCCGACAAGGGTGGATCTGGCAGTCCGAATGGCTTCGTCCGGGGCGAAGCTTTGGTTGACGCAACTTCGTGTGGACACTTTCGGGCACCGAGGACGGACCGGCCGTCAGGCTGGGAGGTGCAGCGGGCGAGCGGCGTCACCTTGGAGGATGAACGCCCCCCAGTAGTACGGGTCAGGGTAGCGGTCACGGACCTGCCGTTGGGCGGTCCGTAGTGCCTCGCCGCGCGGTTGGCCCGAGCACAGGCCCTCGTAGAAGTGAACCATCAGCAAGCGGGTGGAGTCGTCGGGTACCTTCCAGAGCGACATCACGAGCGTCCGGACCCCGGCAATCGCAAACGCCCGGCGCAGGCCGAACACACCCTCGCCGACCTTCACGGTGCCCCGGCCTGTATCGCAGGCTGACAGCACCACCAGTTCCGTGTCCGTCAGATCCATACCGGCCACGTCCTCCGCCGTGAGCAGCCCGTCTTCGGCCGCCTCGGGCAACGTGCCCCCATCCAAGAACGTTTGCGCCCCCGCCAGACACACTGGAGTGAACCCTAAAAATGAGACATTGAAATTTGGGACGAATTTCAGCGAATGGAAAGGAGTCCAGGATGGAAAGTCTCAAGCCGCGCAAGCCGCGGGAGTTCACGGTGGAGTTCAAGGAAGCCGCCGCCAGGCGGCTCCTAGCCGGCCAGAGCGGCACAGCGCTAAGCCGCGAGTTGGACGTCAAGCGCAGCCTGCTGTACCGCTGGCGGGACGCCTATCGCCAGGAAGGCGTCAACGGCTTGAGCCGGCGGCGAGGCCGGCCGAAACCCGGCCGCTCGGCGCCGCCCAAGATCCCTCGCGATCCGCGCGACGAACGCATCGCAGAGCTCGAACGACTGCTCGGCAAACAAGCCGCAGAGCTCGATTTTTTCGGACAAGCCTTTCGCGCCTTGAACCTCGCAGCCCCGACCAACGACGCCGGTGGCGCGAGCGGATCTACTCCATCGTCGAGCAGATCAGCGCCAAAGGCTCGCTCAGCGTCGAACACGCCTGCGAGCTCGGACGCGTGAATCGCGCCGGGTTCTATCGCCGGCTCGCCGTGTCGTCGCCCGCCGAGTGCGACATGGAATTGCGTGACCGCATGCAGCGGATTTCGCTCGAGAATCGTCGTTACGGCTACCGCCGCGTGACGGCCGAGCTGCGCCGCCAAGGCTTCCTCGTCAATCACAAAAAGGTCCTGCGGATGATGCGTAAGGACAACTTGCTGGCGGTACTCAAGCGGCGCTTCGTGCTAACAACGGATTCGAACCACTTCTTACCTGTTTATCCGAATCTAGCGGCGCACCTGAATGTGGACGGCGTCGATCAGTTGTGGCAATCCGATATCACCTACATTCGCTTGCGCGAGGCGTTCGTCTACCTCGCCGTGGTGTTGGACGCCTACTCGCGACGCGTGGTCGGCTGGCGGCTGGGGACGACGCTCAAAGCTGAGCTGGCTGTAGGGGCGTTGCGCGATGCGCTCGAGCTCAGACGCCCTGCCGCGGGGTGGATGCATCATTCCGACCAAGGCGTACAGTACGCTTCGAGCGCCTATGTCGAGCTGCTGGAGCAGCACGGCGCGATCATCTCGATGAGCCGCCGCGGCAACCCCTACGACAACGCGCGGGCGGAGAGTTTCATGAAGACGTTGAAGGCGGAGGAGGTTTGGTTGCAGCGTTATCGCACGCTTGACGAGGCGCGCGCATCGATCGGCGAGTTCATTGATGAGATCTACAACCAACGCCGGCTGCATTCGGCGTTG
The DNA here is from genome assembly GCA_965247515.1 of Bryobacterales bacterium. Lineage (GTDB taxonomy): Bacteria > Acidobacteriota > Terriglobia > Bryobacterales > UBA6623. The sequence goes on from OZ252029.1 coordinate 8,498,457, forward strand.
GGATATCGTCCGCCGGCGGAGTTTGAAGCGCTGGCGCGGCCGGCGGCAACAGCAGCGAGGAATCCGAAGTATGAGTTTTGAGAGGCATAGGCAAATCTATCAATCCGATGGGCCCTGGGCGGGCAGGGAGACATCGCCGGCGTTGGAGAAGCCGGGAGCGACCTTGGCGGCCGCCCCCGGCGCTCATCGTCTTGATGAGTTTGCGGCCGGGTATTCCTTGGCGGGTTGCTCTCCAGCAGAGCCCGCTTCCGCTTCCCCGGCTAGGACCAGCGTGCGACGATACAGCGAAGAAGGCAAGCGTTTTGCGGTGAATCGTAACCTGTCCCGATTTCGACTGTCTCACGCTTGGGGTTCACTCCACACCATCGACCGGAGCATCGGGTTCTCGAGCTGGGACGGCGTGAGCCGGCCCATGTCTTCGCCTATCGAACATGTCCACATGGACGGGGAGGAAGGCTGGTCTTCGACGAAGACCCCGTGCGTCGCCAGATGCAGGATGGACGGGCTCCGTTGCGCCTTGAGCTCCGCTTCCAGCACGGTGTGCTGCAACCACGGGTCAACGCCTAGCTGCACCGCGATGGCCGTCGCCTCCTCCCGCGTGCCCGGCAATGGCGCCAGACGGATCCCACGGTCCAAGTCACGGGAGAGCCGCGTCGCTGCGGACGCTGTGTCACGTTCCGATGCAGCCGTACCGAGGTCAAACTGCGGATCACCGGCAATGATCGGCGCGCCAGGCTGCCCGCCCAGATCGTTCGCGCGGAGGAGGTCTCGCCCGGTGCTCAGGTAACTCATCTGATAGTCATCGATGAGCCGGTGGCCATCCTCAAACAAGAGGACCTCGAACGGGAGCTGGGTCAATTCCCCGTCAGGGGCAAGAATCAACGGTCGCGGCCCGGAATTGCGGCCGGCTGCACGAAGATCGGGGCACTGGACCAGAATCGGATCAACAAGCGCCTTGCGCAACTGTGCCTCGATGTGCACGGCACCGGCTCCCGTGTCGGTGGGGGTCACGCCGCCGCCGGTGTCGCCCGTCATCGCCAGTCGGAACGTCGCCACCAGGGCATCAATCGGTGCGGCCTCCCCCAGATCCACCATCTCTACCGCATCCGGTTGTCCGGCACGCACGAGAAACGCAACATACCGCTCGGGTTTCGACTGCAACTTAGGGGGGAGAGGAATGGCCTCAAGGTCGACCACACGGAATCGGACAAATTCCACCAGCGCCGATTCCTCGGGCAACGCCATTGCTATCGCTTGGTGATCAACAGCGTCCAGTCGCCGTCCTAGATTCATCTCCGGGATTTCACGCACCAACGCACGTTCCAGTTCTTCGCGTTTCTCATCCCAGTCCGCGACCAGCCTTTGATGCTGTTCTATCCCCTCGGGACCGGGACCGGCCAGATGCTTCCGTGCCGCCTGCATTCGCACAGCAGTAAGTTGTGAAAGCTGCTCCCGCAGGTGGGGATGGCGCTTGCCCAGTATCTCGTCCCGTTGTGCATGTTGGGCCTCAGCGAGGAGTCCCTTTCTACGGAGTACTCGATCGAGGGCCGATCGCACCGCATCTGGATCGGAGGAGAATCGACTCCGGACCAACGAAAGAAAGAAATCTAACACCCCGTGCATGCCTTCCAAATAGGCTATCCGTTGCCGCTCGGAACCGACCTCTAGCATTCGAGGTATCATTCGTCCCTGCATTCGCAGACTCTTCTCGAGCGTGGTCAGCGCTGCCCTGTCCTCGCCGGTCGCTACCTGCGTAGTAGCCAAGTTGGACAAAGCGATGACCGTCAGGCGGTGATCGGTTCCCAGGACACGCCTATAGAGTGCAAGAGCTTCCTCCAGGAGTAGGCGGGCCTCGTCGTAATTTCCCCGTTTGTTGTGCCACGCTCCGAGGTTGTTCAAATCGTTAGCCATCATGTAACTCTCAGGCCTGCTGCGACGGGAAATGGCGATGGCTTCTTCAAAGAGAGACCGTGCGGCAGTGTATTCCCCCATGTCAAGGTAAAGGGTGCCGAGCAAGCTCAACGTGGAGCAACGATTGCGGTCATCGTTCCCTCGGGTGCGCCGAAATATCGCGAGGGCCTCTTCGCAGAAAGGAACAGCCGCCGCACTGTCGCTCTGCGCGGCGTAAAAACGCCCGAGCTCCGCTAACGATACGGCCGTTCTTGCGTTGTCACTCCCAAGCACGCGTCGGTCTATCTCGAGAGCTTCTTCCATAAGCGGTCGGGCTGCGGAGTAATCACCTGCATCCAAGTGCACTTGAGCCAAAAGGCCCAAACACTCGGCTATCAGCCCGTGGCAAAACACCCCGTTTCAGGCCGCGAGAAGCATCGGCGTGGCCAGCGGCGCGCCGGCTGAATCTCGCACCTTCGCCGGGAATCTCCTGAAAACCGCCCCCAGGGCCCCGCACAACCGCCCCAAGGCCGCCCAAGACGCCAATACAAGCCCCAAAACCGACACTTTTGTCCTTTTCCTCGCGTCCGCCAGCCCGCGCGGCGTCCCCGCGCCCAGTTTGCCCCTCATCGCGATCGATAAATTGAACGCGCCCACGTGAATCAGCAGCCTCTTTAAAACATTTTCTCGGCCTTTCAAGTGCAATCGCCGCATCCCGCCCGTCTCGTAACAGTGCGCGAAACTGCGCTCAACCTTCTCCGCTCGCAACTTCATCAGACGCTTGCCGCGCTTGCCTTTGATCCGCCGCCGATTGGAGTACACCGCGTCGCGTTGCCGCGTTCGGCCGCCCCATTTGCGTCGCCCTCGCTGCGGCTCGCTCACGTAACTGCGTACGTCCAGCTCGGCAAAATCCGTCAGCACTCGGTTCGAATGATAGCCCTTGTCCGCGACCACTTCGCTCAGCTCGTCGACCGCGCCAGCGGCTTCTTCCGCCGCCGCTTCCAACTGCTCGGCCGCCTCGACCAGCGTTTCTTCAATCGTCGTGGTATCGCCTTCGTCGGCCGCTTGCAGCGTGACCGCCACCACCGCGCCCGTCCCCAAATCCACCGCGTGCTCGGCCTTGTGCGCCAAGTGCGTACGGCCGTCTTTCATCTTCGTGACCTTGGCGTCGGGATCGTAGGGATGCTTCCAATCCTTGTTGCAGGCCTTCTTCTTACGTTTCTTGTCGATCTTGGCCAACTGCTCGCGCGTCGGCGTCTCGATTCCCGATTCCAGAGCTAGACGTCTTAAATACTCTTCGTAGCCCTCGCCGGAGTCGCAACGCACCAGCGAGCGCATCGCCGCGTTGGCTTCCAGCGTCGTCGCGTCGACCCCGATCGTTCCGCCGGACAACAGGCCTTCGCGGGCCAGCAGCTGCAGCGCCCAGGTGAACACCGCGCGATGCGTTTCGAGGTCGATCAGCCGCCGCGTGCGCGAGATCGTCGAATGATCCGGCGCTTGTTCATCGAGTTCGATCGCCAGGAATCGCCGCAGCGAAAGTGAGTCGCCAAGGCGCCAAGCGACGCCGCGCTCCGAGTCGATGCCTTCGAAATACCCGATCAGCAAACTGCGGAAATAGATGCCCGGCGTGAGCGACGGCCGTCCCAAGCTCGGCGCGTAGAACTGCTCGCACTGGCCTTCGACGAAGGCGTCGAACTCGTGCTCGTCAAATAACTCGCTGAGCCGCAGATAAAACGGATGCCCAGCGCTCTTGGGCAACTCCGAGGTGGCGACCCATAGGTCTTTCTGCCGCTCGCGTCGCTTACGCCGTCCCATTGCCATAAAACAAGTTTATCACCTCTTGTTTCACAGTGCGACTTCCACCACGGGCTGCTATGCTAGGTGCACCAGTCGACAGTGTGCCTTCGCCAGTTTGGATGGAGCCCACAATCCTTCGTTGGGCGGCCAGAGCCTCCTCCAGTATTGGAAGAGCCGCTGCATAGTCCCCAAACTCCCAATGGAACCGCCCAAGCTGTCTCAGGACGGCCGTCGTATGGGGGTGGTCTGCTCCCAGCGCACGGCGCCAGGTCGCCAGCGCCTTCTCGAAACCCGGGCGGGCTGCCAGATAGTCGCCCTGATCCCTGCGAATCAACGAGAGATTAAACAGAACGGTAGCAGTGTCGGGGTGATCGTCGCCCAGAACCTGACGTCGGATTTCTACCGCCTCCTCCATAAGCGGGCGGGCGCCCGCGTAGTCCCCCTGGTCGGCTAGTACCATTCCAAGATTGTTTAGCGAGCCGACAGTGTCTTTGTGACGGGCGCCCAAAACACGGCGCCGCGCCGCCAGCGCCTCTTCGAGAAGCGGCCGCGCCTCTACGAAGTCCCCCTGGTCGGCGTGTAACATGCCGAGGTTGTTCAGCGTTGTAGTCGTGGAAGGGTGGTCGGGTCCAAGGATCCGGCGCTCGATTGCGAGCACTTCTTCATAGAGCAATCGCGCGCGCTGGTAGTCCCCTAGCAGCCCGTGGTGGAAGTCGCACTGTGAAACAAGAGGTGATAAACTTGTTTTATGGCAATGGGACGGCGTAAGCGACGCGAGCGGCAGAAAGACCTATGGGTCGCCACCTCGGAGTTGCCCAAGAGCGCTGGGCATCCGTTTTATCTGCGGCTCAGCGAGTTATTTGACGAGCACGAGTTCGACGCCTTCGTCGAAGGCCAGTGCGAGCAGTTCTACGCGCCGAGCTTGGGACGGCCGTCGCTCACGCCGGGCATCTATTTCCGCAGTTTGCTGATCGGGTATTTCGAAGGCATCGACTCGGAGCGCGGCGTCGCTTGGCGCCTTGGCGACTCACTTTCGCTGCGGCGATTCCTGGCGATCGAACTCGATGAACAAGCGCCGGATCATTCGACGATCTCGCGCACGCGGCGGCTGATCGACCTCGAAACGCATCGCGCGGTGTTCACCTGGGCGCTGCAGCTGCTGGCCCGCGAAGGCCTGTTGTCCGGCGGAACGATCGGGGTCGACGCGACGACGCTGGAAGCCAACGCGGCGATGCGCTCGCTGGTGCGTTGCGACTCCGGCGAGGGCTACGAAGAGTATTTAAGACGTCTAGCTCTGGAATCGGGAATCGAGACGCCGACGCGCGAGCAGTTGGCCAAGATCGACAAGAAACGTAAGAAGAAGGCCTGCAACAAGGATTGGAAGCATCCCTACGATCCCGACGCCAAGGTCACGAAGATGAAAGACGGCCGTACGCACTTGGCGCACAAGGCCGAGCACGCGGTGGATTTGGGGACGGGCGCGGTGGTGGCGGTCACGCTGCAAGCGGCCGACGAAGGCGATACCACGACGATTGAAGAAACGCTGGTCGAGGCGGCCGAGCAGTTGGAAGCGGCGGCGGAAGAAGCCGCTGGCGCGGTCGACGAGCTGAGCGAAGTGGTCGCGGACAAGGGCTATCATTCGAACCGAGTGCTGACGGATTTTGCCGAGCTGGACGTACGCAGTTACGTGAGCGAGCCGCAGCGAGGGCGACGCAAATGGGGCGGCCGAACGCGGCAACGCGACGCGGTGTACTCCAATCGGCGGCGGATCAAAGGCAAGCGCGGCAAGCGTCTGATGAAGTTGCGAGCGGAGAAGGTTGAGCGCAGTTTCGCGCACTGTTACGAGACGGGCGGGATGCGGCGATTGCACTTGAAAGGCCGAGAAAATGTTTTAAAGAGGCTGCTGATTCACGTGGGCGCGTTCAATTTATCGATCGCGATGAGGGGCAAACTGGGCGCGGGGACGCCGCGCGGGCTGGCGGACGCGAGGAAAAGGACAAAAGTGTCGGTTTTGGGGCTTGTATTGGCGTCTTGGGCGGCCTTGGGGCGGTTGTGCGGGGCCCTGGGGGCGGTTTTCAGGAGATTCCCGGCGAAGGTGCGAGATTCAGCCGGCGCGCCGCTGGCCACGCCGATGCTTCTCGCGGCCTGAAACGGGGTGTTTTGCCACGGGCTGCTAGGGCGTAGTGCGACACTCCTAGATTGCTTAGCGAAGCCACGGTGTCGGGGTGGTCGGGACCCAGGAGCCGGCGCTGGATCGCTAGCGCCTCTTCATGATGTAGACGCCCGTCTTGGTACTTCCCCTGCACGTAGTCCAGCGAACCGAGAGCGCTCAAGGAGTCGGCTGTGGAGGGGTGGTCGGCACCCAGGACCCGGCGCCGAATCGCTAGCGCCTCCTCGAGCAGCGGGCGGGCCGCTGCGTAGTCCCCCTGGGCCTGTTTCGAGTCAGCGAGTGCGCTCAGCCTCACAGCGGTCACCACATCGGAGTCGTCAGTCATGGACCTAGCGAATTATAGTTGGTTCCTGACCGGTCAACGGCTGAAACAACCGACAAGTTTCGTGAGCGTGCATCTCCTTTAAGCTCTGCTCGACATGTAAAGTATCCTCTTCATGGTCACGCAGGTCAGATTCGCGATCTCGCCATCGCTGCGGCGATTCCTGGCGATCGAACTTGACGAGGACGCGGCTGATCGACATCGAAACGCATCGCACAGTGTTCACCTGGGCGCTGCGGCTGGTCGCCCGCGAAGGCCTGCTGGCGGGTGGAACGATCGGCGTCGACGCGACGACGCTAGAAGCCCACGCGGCGATGCGCTCGCTGGTGCGTCGCGACAGCGGCGAAGCGTACGAAGAGTATTTAAGACGTCCGGCTCTGGAATCGGGGATCGAGACGCCGACGCGCGGGCAGTTGGCAAAGATCAATAAGAAGCGCAAAAACAAGGCCTCCAACAAGGATTGGAAGCATCCTTATGATCGAGACGCCAAGGTCACAAAGATGAAGGACGGGAGCACGCACTTGGCGCACAAGGCCGAGCACTCAGCGAAGTGGTGACCGACAAGGGCTATCGTTCCAACCCCGTGCTGACGGATTTGGCCGAGTTGGAGCTGCGCAGTTACGTGAGCGAGCCGCAGCGCGGCGGCGCAATGGGGCGGCCGGACGCGCCAACGCGATGCGGTGTACGGCAATCGGCGGCGGATCAAAGGCAAACGTGGCAAGCGGCTGATGAAGTCGCGAGCCGAGCGGGTGGAACGCAGTTTCGCGCACTGTTACGAGACGGGCGGGATGCGGCGGGTTCACTTGAAAAGGCCGAGAAAATGTTTTAAAACGGCTGCTGATTCACGTGGGCGCGTTCAACTTGTCCCTGGCGATGAGGGGCAGCCTGGGCGCGGGCAGCCGCGCGGGCTGGCGGATGCGAAGAAGAGGGCAAAAGCGGTGCTTGCGGGGCTTGTCATAGCGTCTTGGGCGGCCTTGCGCCGCTTGTGCGAAGCGCTTGGAGCGGTTTTCGGACGACTTCGGGCGAAGGTGAGAGATTCAGCCGGCGCGCCTACGGCTACGCCGCTGCTTCTCGCGGCCTGAAAACGGGGTATTCTGCCACAGGCTGCTAGGCCGGTTCCTGCGATTGGACAAGCCAGATTCTGATAAACGGCGCAGTGGGCTTTTGGGCGCTGAAGGACGCAGAAGAACGTGCCGGCCGGTAGATCCTTTTCCGTTGGAGCGATGATTGTCCGCGCCGTTCGGCCCCAGTAAAGGCCCTGCGCTTCGCTCCGATCCGGCAGAGCACGGATTAAAGGCCTTGACAGGAGCCGTTCGTTCGCGGAACTCGTTCCACCATGACGGAAAAGGCTCTTCTTGGTCAGACATCGAGGGTCCGCAGCCCAGCTTGGAGTGGCGCACGGTATTGGAAATTCTTGGCACGCCGCGCCCTCGCTCTCAGCGCTTTGGCCGTGCACGCCGCCGGTGTCGAGGCTTGCGACGAGGACGCGGCCGGTATTGTAGCTTCAAGCGCCGCGCCAGCCGCACGGCGTTGAATTCGGCGAGCAAAGGGCTCATGGGTCAACTACTGAGAGTTGGGGGATCGGTTTGTCAAGAACCGGTCGTCTTGTTGGTGCCGATGAGGCTCGCGGCATGCCTCTTTCTCCCCAGCACTGAGCCTTTCGTTTCCTATCCATGCGCATCAGTACTCGCTTGCCAGCATGAGCGTGAGCACGCGGTAGCTGGCGGCAGGGTCTGAGGGGTCCTCAGCGCCGAACGTCATTTCTTGATCGGCGTAGTAGTCGATCTTCCAAAACAGCTTCTCGTCGGCTTCTTCGAGTTCGAAGGCGCCGAAGTCGTGCTCTGCGTGTGGATCATTGCCCACGCTGAAATCATCGAAGCTCCGAACCCGCTCCAGGGCCGCGATCTGAAAGCGCTGCGCAAGGGCGGCCACGCCGGCCGTCATCACGTAACGTCCCGGAACAGGCGGGTCGCCCGAGCCGCAGGCGGCGCGGAACAGGTCATTTAGGACTGCGACTTGCTCAGCTCGTCCGGCGCTCATGTGCCGGTTCTGGCGCTGGCTTGTGTTGGCGCTTGCATAGCAAGTCCTTCCACCTGGTTAACGATTGCCGGATTCTCTTGAGATCGGCGGCCCTGTATCCATAGCAGACTGCCCGGGATTGGCAAGGGGAAATCACACCCGCATGCTCAGGCGTGGATCGGCCTGGATACGAGACGTATCGTTTCGCCGGTTAGTCGGTTTTGTCCGGGAATAAGCCCGGCATCCAGCGCGAAGCGAGCGCGGCTGGGAAGGCGAGACGCAGCGGCGCGCGCGGGCTAGGGGAGGTCAGCACGCCTTTGCCCAGTAGGGCGGAGACGATACGGCGCGCATGACGGACCCCTACTCCAGCCACGGCAGCTGCATCGCCGCGCGGCAGTTCGCCGCGATAGAGAACGGCCTGAAGAATGGCGTCCGAGTGCGGCGGCAAGTTATCTAGCCGCATCTCTTCTTCGGCCCAAAGAAGAATGCGGGTGCGCAGGCGATCCGGCTGGACGAGGCTTTCCATGAAGCTCACCTGATCGATGCAGATCTCAAGGAAGAAGCGCGTGAATTCCGCCAGCGCTTCCTCGCTTAAGTTCCCGCGTCCATCAAGATCGTTCCGGCGCTCCTGATCGCAAGCGGCAAGGTGGCGTTTGTAGGCTTGATCACCCCGCGCTAAGCCTCGCGCGGCCGACCAAACCGCGCCGGTATCAAGCGTCTCCAGCAGGGTGGCGTGTGACATCAGACGCGCGACGCGTCCATTGCCGTCAAGAAAGGGATGCACCCAGAGCAAGCGGTGATGCGCCGCCGCAACGGAGAGGATCGTCTCGGTCTTGCTCAGGCCGCCGTAGAGCTCTTCGAAACGCTGAAGGAACCGGGGCAGCGCGCCCGGGCTGACAGCGAGGTGACGCCCAACTCTGACGTCACGCCGGCGAAGCTGGCCTGCGACGACTGGAACCCTCTCTTCGGTGTCTGGATCCTCGGCCCAGAGCAAGTCCTCGGGCAGGTGTTCGCAGAAGCGGCGATGGGTTTCACAGATGCCGCTTACGGAAGTGGCGCTCCCGCTAGGTGCACCATCATCGATCCATTTCTGGACCGCGATATGCGCCTTCGCCTCAAGCTGCAGGTCACGCTTGCGGGCATCGCGGCTATAGTCGCCCGTCAGCGCACGTTCGATGTCGATGGGGTGAGTATCGTGGCCTTCGATCAGATTGCTGTAGTAGCAGTTCATCGCGCGGACCAGGGTTGCCAGCGAAGCGACGAGACTGTCCGGCAGACTGCGCCTAAAACCCGCGGATTTCTGGGCCAGCTCGAACGCCAGGTCCGTCAGTAAGGCGCGATGGCGCGAGTCCTGACCGATCACCAGCGGCTCCATGAGCGATACGAGCTCCGCGCGGTCTTCGAGGGGTTCTATGTCCTCTTTTATATCCGTGCTCGAATCCTCCATAAGTGCATGTATATCAGTTATATGATTCCGATGCAAGCACCTTCTAGTCCTTTCGAATGTCCGCTTAGAAGTCCGCTATGGACACCTATTTTGACAGAGGCCTCAGGATGGGCGTGTCCGGGCTGGCGCCCGGACCGCGCTCTACTCGTCCGCCGCAAAAGAATGCGGCGGTCTCCCCGAGCCCCTCGCGGGTCTCGGCCATTCGGTGACGATCCCTCACGCTTAGACATAGATCATTGGACAGCCATTCGGCTGACGCTATCTTCTTGGGGGGCCTTGCCCCCGGACCGTCAAGCACCAAGCAAGCAGAGCTTGCGTCCGCAGGGTCTCCCCAACCTTCCGCGCCGCCCGCGATTGATTGGTCTTTGAAAAGGTCTGTTGAATCAATCGCTTGAACCGCGGCTTGTGCAGGCTGGGTGATCCCCCTCCCCGCGGCCGGTGCTGGACGGTCTTTCCCCCGCTCATTGCCGCTTGGCTAGTCGGGTTGCATGTGCAACCCGCACGCCCATTAAAGGAGAGACCCGAAATGCCAAGAAAGCAAAATACTCAGAAAACGACCAAGGATGTCTACGCCCGCGTTACCGATCGCATCATCTTTGATCTCGAAAGAGGCGCTCGGCCGTGGATCAGACCTTGGAGCGCCGATCACATGGAAGGCCGGATCATACGCCCTCAGCGTCACAATGGACTCCCCTACTCCGGTATCAACGTGCTCATGCTCTGGTCGGCATCGATCGAGCGCGGCTTCGGCTCGCCGACTTGGATGACTTACCGGCAAGCTCGCGAGTTGGAAGCGCAAGTGCGAAAAGGCGAGAAGGGCTCGCTGGTCGTTTACGCCAACCGCTTGAGCGTCAAGGAAGAAAACGCGAAGGGCGAAGAGCAGGAGCGAGAAGTGCCTTACTTGAAGGCCTACAGCGTCTTTAACATCGAGCAAATCGATGGCCTGCCTCAGCGCTACTACGCCAGGCCTGAGCCCCGGTTCACTCCTGTTGAGCGGATCGGGCACGCCGAGACATTCTTCGAGGCGACCCGCGCCGATATTCGCTATGGAGGCGCTCGCGCCTACTACGCGGCCAGCACCGATCACATCCAGATGCCGCCAATCGAGGCGTTCCGGGACGCCGAGTCGTTCTATGCCACTCTTGGGCACGAGGCGGCGCATTGGGTAGGGGCTCCGCACAGGTTGGCCCGCGATTTCGGCGGCAAGCGCTTCGGATCGCAAAGCTATGCCCGAGAGGAACTAGTGGCTGAGTTGGGCGCGGCGTTTCTGTGCGCCGATCTCGAGGTCACGCCCGAAATTCGTGAGGATCATGCTTCCTACCTCGCCTCATGGCTGCGGGTCTTGAAAGAGGACAAGCGCGCGATCTTCAATGCCGCCGCACACGCGCAGCGTGCCGTCGATTACTTGCAGGGATTGCAACCCTCCTCTAGCGAAGAAGCTCTTCAGAGCGCTTCGAATTCCCTTCCGTCGCTGCCCCCAGCGCAAGCGACGCAGCCAGCCTTCGCGACGGAGGTTGCGCGATGAGCAATGAGCGCATCACCACCGAAGCCGAAGCCGTCCACGCCGAAGGGACAGGAAATCGACCGGAACCGATCGTCTCCGAGCCCACAGTGATTGAGATGGACCCGGCCCGTCTCGCGCATGGCCAGTGGTGCCACCGGCGCAATAAGATGCTCGGAAGAGGCGACGTCTCGGCGTCCTACAGCGCCGACCGGATCGCCGAAAACAAACCGATCCGTAAACCCTTCGATTGGCGAGGAGAAGCCTGGGTCTCTACCGGCGGCCAAGGCCTCGCCTGGAAGGCCTATCGCTTGATCGACCGCCAAGTCTTCGGGGAAACAGCGACCACCTACGGCGAGAGAGTGCGGGGCGGCGACGCATCCCGCGCCGATCCAAACGGGTTCCACCACGGCGTGACGGTGACGCGCGCCAATCGCTCGCTGGTGCTTTGCGGCCCGCCCGTAGTTCTCGTCCCTGGGAGATCAGAGCAACTGGAGCTGTTCTAGAAGTCGCCCAGCTCAAAACGGCCCGACGGTTCATGTCGCCGGGCCGCTTTTGATTACCCCTTCCCGTTGGCAGCCCGATTGGCACATCCCGCCAATGAAGCGGCGGCCCTCAATCCACAGCAGGCCAGCGGGGAGGCGCAGGCTCGAATCACCGTCCCTACATCCCCGTGCGTGAACGGACAGACGGTACGAGCCGCAGCGTGCCGTTGCTAGCTGGCAGCTTTGCGCAGGTCTTCGTGCTCGAACGCTGAAGCCATGCGATCGATCTCAGACCGGGAGAGGCCGAGGGTGGCCGCTTCCGAGCGCCAAGTGGCTGCGACTTTGCCGACCTCGCCGGCGATCTTGCGGGCCGCCCCAGCTTTCAGCCCAAAATACTCCGCCACCTCGAAGGCGAGATCAAGCGAGGCCGTCCCGTCGTCAAGATTGATCGACGTGCTGAGGACTCGGGGCTTGAGGTCGGTTGGCACCGGATTCAGATCATAGGCTGGCGAGAGCCGCCAGCCTGCAGGCCCAGCGTAAAGAACCCCATGGTTTCTCAAGTGATCGTCCGTGTTCGAGATCAGGATGTTGAAGACGATTCGCCGCCACAGGTTGCGCATGTCCGCTTTGGGCTCTGCGCCGAACTGGCGAAACGAATCGACGAATTCGAGATAGCTGCGCTGCTCGTTGTCTTTGGCTCCGAGCATGCTCATCGCCGAAAGGAAGGGAATCCGCGCTCCGTCCTGGCGGTCAAATCGCTGCAGCAGAAGAACAGGCCGATCACCGGCAATCTCGAGCCGCCAGCGCGGAACCTCGATACCGGCCGAGTCCGCAAGGGAAAGCGCGAGCGCTTCCCAAAGAACCGCGTTGATCTCATCGCTGCTATTCGGGAACTTAGCGATCGCTAGCCCGCCGCCGGTATCCCTAACCGAGGCTTTTGGGCGCGCGCCTCCGAGCGACGATCCCGGCGCGAGCAAGAGACGTAAGTCTTCATCGGTATCAGACTCATTAGCGACGTGATCCGCAGCGGAAAGTAGCCTGGGCAGGTCAACCAAGGGCGGGATCTTGTTCTCTGCGTGTTCAGCCAGAAATGGCCCGTCTTCGCTGGCGGCAAAGCGCAGCGCCCCTTGCCGGGCTTCATCGTTCACCATAAGCAGGTAGTCGATCTCTTGCAGCGTCCGTGGTGTTTCGCCCTCGCGCTTTGCCCGTCTGCGCTCGGCGCGGCGCATCAGCGCCCGGCCCCAGCGATCCGGCGCGGAATCGCCGATCGCGCCGAACAAAGCCCGGTCAGCGGACGTGTGAAACGGCCCCGGGCCAAGCTTTAGCGCTGGCTCGAGAGAAAACCGCTGCGGGTGCTCTAACCAGCTTGGGTCGTATTCAAAGCTCGCGCTTTCTCTTGCCTTGCGCGTGCGCGCCCAGACGGATCTTCCCCCCAGCGGAAGGCTCGTTTGACGGGCTAACTGCTTAGCTTGCTTGGCTTTAACACGTTTGGGGGCGCTTTTAGTGTACCCATGTATTATGCTATTGTATCGTTTATTCATTGTGTTGTTTGTGATATAATATACCCATGTATGTTGAGTCCGTCCCCAATCGCAACTCGCCGCCCGCCGTCTTGCTGCGCGAATCCTTCCGCCAAAACGGCAGAGTCAAAAAACGCACCCTCGCCAACCTCTCCTGCTGGCGCCCCGTCCGCGTCGAGGCCCTCCGGCGCGCCCTCCGCGGCGAGTTCGATCAGCTTCCCGCCACTCCCGTCTGCGGCCCCGTCTTTGGCCTGCTCTTCGCGCTCAAGCAACTCGCCGATGAGCTGGGCCTGACCGCCGCGCTGGGTCGAACGCGGGCCGCCAAACTCGCCTTGTTCCTGGTGCTGGCGCGCCTGGCCCACCAAGGATCGCGGCTCTCGGCCGTGCGCTGGGCCGCCGATCAGGCCGTCGCAGAAGTGCTGGGTCTGGGCGCCTTCGACGAAGACGACCTCTACGCCGCCCTCGATGATCTGAGCGCCCGCCAAGTGAAGATCGAGCAAGCGCTATACCGCCACTACCTCGAGCGCCGCGGAGCCCCGCCCAGCTTGCTGCTCTACGACGTCACCAGCTCGTACTTCGAAGGCCTGCACAACGCGTTGGGCGAGTACGGCTACAATCGCGACGGCAAGCGCGGCAAGAAGCAAATTGTGATCGGACTGCTGGCCGATGACCAGGGCGAGCCGCTGGCGGTGCGGGTGTTTGCCGGCAACCGCAACGATCCGACGACCGTGCCGGATCAGATCCGCATCGTCAAAGAGCAGTTCGGAGTCGAGGAGTTGGTCTTCGTCGGCGACCGCGGGATGGTCAAGAGCAAGGGCAAGCAGGCGCTGGGGGAGGCCGGGCTGCGCTACATCACGGCGCTGACCGATCCCCAGATTCGGCGGCGCTTGAGCGAAGGGGTGCTGCAACTGGAGCTGTTCGCTGAACAAGTCTGCGAGGTCGAAGCCGACGGCGTGCGCTATGTGCTGCGCCTCAACGCGTCCGAAGCCAAACGGCAACGGCAGCGGCTCGAGGACAAGCTGGCCAAGCTGGGAGGCAAGCTCGACCGACGCAACCAGAAAGTCACGGCCTCTTCCCGTTGCGAGCCCGCGGCCGGACTGCGCCAGCTCAAGCCCTGGCTGGCGCGTCACAAGCTGACAGAATTGGTCGAGTTGCGCTTGCAGGGACGTACGCTGGTCGTCGAGCGCCAGCAGGCGGCGATCGAGCAGGCGCTGGAGTTGGCGGGCTGTTACGTGGTCGTGACCGATGTCGCCTCCGAGCGCATGAGCGGCCAAAGAGTGCACGACCATTACGTGAGCCTGCAGCGGGTGGAGCGCGACTTTCGGCAGCTGAAGACGGGCTTGCTCGAGGTGCGGCCGATCTTCGTGCGCAAAGAAAGCCGCACCCGAGGACATGTGTTGTGCAGCATGCTGGCGTTGAAGCTGAGCCGCGAATTGGAACGGCGGATACAAGCGGCGTTTGGCACGACCGACGACGACCCGCACGCGATCACCTTGCCGGACGCGCTGGCGGCGTTGGGGCGACTGTGTCTATTGGAATATCGAGTGGATGAGCAGACCAGCGTCACACGGCTGCCGATTCCCGACGCCCGCCAAACAGAAATCCTCAATGCGTTGGGGGTTTCGCTGCCGCACAAGTAACCTGTAGACAGACGCCGATCGCCCGATCCATCCCATAACCGACGCGAATTCAGGAAGTTGGCGGCGAAACTCTGCTCGCTGGCGGGGGGAAGATCCGCCAGAGGCGGCCCACGAGGTGGGGCGCGCCCAAAAGATCAACAAAGACGAGGATCTCGCGTTCCATCAGCCCGGCTCGCTGGTTGTTGGCTTAGCGCGCTTCGCCCTTGAGGGGAGCCGGATGCGTTTGGGCAGATGCTCTTCTTCCAGCTGCGCGCCGCCCCGGTCGAACCTGGGATCGGCCAGCTCGGCCAAACGGTCAACAAGGCCGAGCGCGAACAAGACCATGCCGTAAGCCCCGATTGACACCCCAGGGTCACCCTTCTCAATCTTATTAAGTGTCGTTCGGCTAATCGAGGCGCGTTCAGCGAGAATGGTCGTCGGAACCCGCCTGCGACGACGAGCATCACGGACGTCGTGGCCAAGCTTACGCAGGGCCCGATTGAGCGGTATTGGTAGAGTTGTAATGTTCATAATACTTACCTCTAATAGCGTTAGTGTATATTATTATGATCACTACGTCAATTGTTGATGTGGTTGGTTTTGGGGGCGTGAGACTCGGCTCTTTGATCGGTTCTCTGTCTACATACCGCTCACCCACGGTAGCGGGGCGCGAAGGCGCGCCGCCCAGCCGGTTGCCTCCTTCTCTTTGGGCGGTGGCTTAGTAGCCGGCTCTTGCTTGGTGACCGGCGCAGGAGCGGTGATCAGCACCGGTATGCTCACCGGTATCGGTGTGCGAACGGCCACAGGCACGCGGATCGGGGCGGTTTCGCTTTCTCGCGCACGGCTCCAGCCGCGTATGACAGAAGCAATCCGGGTCGCGCGGGGTGGATGCGTCTTCGATCCCTCACGGCTTCCACTTGCGAAGTGGCTATAGGCTAGCGGCATGGACGCGCCGAGACGGTACATCGCCCAGCCCGCCCATTCGTCGGCTTCTGATTCCTCGCGGTGGCCATTGGTCGAATTCACAGTGTGTCCGCCGAGCAGATGTCCGATCTCATGAGCCAGGACGCCCACCGCGTCCCAGTTGTAGTCCTCGTAAGGGATCGAGATCCGCAGCGGTCCAACGCATTCAAGATTCACGCCGATGTACCCGGGGTGCCTCGCCAAAACCACGTAGCCGTTTAGATTGAGGAGCTTGGCGTCCAGGCTCCCTTGACAGCCGGTCCCGCGATGCGCGCACTCTGGTAACAGTGATCCCTCTTGTTTTCCGTCTCGTTAGGCTGCTGAACCTGGCTGTGCCGAGCCGCCGGAGCCTCATCCTTGAGAATCTCGCTCTTCGTCAGCAACTCGCTGTGTACAAGCGAAGCGTCAAACGCCCTCGGCTGCGTCAAACCGATCGTATCTTCTGGGTCTGGTTGTCCCGCTGCTGGGCCGGTTGGCGCTCGGTCATCGACATCGTCCGACCCAAGACCGTCCTAGCCTGGCATCGTCAGGGTTTCCGGCGCTACTGGCGTTGGAAGAGCCGACCGCTGGGGCGAACGTCCGGCGGATCTTCCCCCCGCCAGCGAGCAGAGTTTCGCCGCCAACTTCCTGAATTCGCGTCGGTTATGGGATGGATCGGGCGATCGGCGTCTGTCTACAGGTTACTTGTGCGGCAGCGAAACCCCCAACGCATTGAGGATTTCTGTTTGGCGGGCGTCGGGAATCGGCAGCCGTGTGACGCTGGTCTGCTCATCCACTCGATATTCCAATAGACACAGTCGCCCCAACGCCGCCAGCGCGTCCGGCAAGGTGATCGCGTGCGGGTCGTCGTCGGTCGTGCCAAACGCCGCTTGTATCCGCCGTTCCAATTCGCGGCTCAGCTTCAACGCCAGCATGCTGCACAACACAGGTCCTCGGGTGCGGCTTTCTTTGCGCACGAAGATCGGCCGCACCTCGAGCAAGCCCGTCTTCAGCTGCCGAAAGTCGCGCTCCACCCGCTGCAGGCTCACGTAATGGTCGTGCACTCTTTGGCCGCTCATGCGCTCGGAGGCGACATCGGTCACGACCACGTAACAGCCCGCCAACTCCAGCGCCTGCTCGATCGCCGCCTGCTGGCGCTCGACGACCAGCGTACGTCCCTGCAAGCGCAACTCGACCAATTCTGTCAGCTTGTGACGCGCCAGCCAGGGCTTGAGCTGGCGCAGTCCGGCCGCGGGCTCGCAACGGGAAGAGGCCGTGACTTTCTGGTTGCGTCGGTCGAGCTTGCCTCCCAGCTTGGCCAGCTTGTCCTCGAGCCGCTGCCGTTGCCGTTTGGCTTCGGACGCGTTGAGGCGCAGCACATAGCGCACGCCGTCGGCTTCGACCTCGCAGACTTGTTCAGCGAACAGCTCCAGTTGCAGCACCCCTTCGCTCAAGCGCCGCCGAATCTGGGGATCGGTCAGCGCCGTGATGTAGCGCAGCCCGGCCTCCCCCAGCGCCTGCTTGCCCTTGCTCTTGACCATCCCGCGGTCGCCGACGAAGACCAACTCCTCGACTCCGAACTGCTCTTTGACGATGCGGATCTGATCCGGCACGGTCGTCGGATCGTTGCGGTTGCCGGCAAACACCCGCACCGCCAGCGGCTCGCCCTGGTCATCGGCCAGCAGTCCGATCACAATTTGCTTCTTGCCGCGCTTGCCGTCGCGATTGTAGCCGTACTCGCCCAACGCGTTGTGCAGGCCTTCGAAGTACGAGCTGGTGACGTCGTAGAGCAGCAAGCTGGGCGGGGCTCCGCGGCGCTCGAGGTAGTGGCGGTATAGCGCTTGCTCGATCTTCACTTGGCGGGCGCTCAGATCATCGAGGGCGGCGTAGAGGTCGTCTTCGTCGAAGGCGCCCAGACCCAGCACTTCTGCGACGGCCTGATCGGCGGCCCAGCGCACGGCCGAGAGCCGCGATCCTTGGTGGGCCAGGCGCGCCAGCACCAGGAACAAGGCGAGTTTGGCGGCCCGCGTTCGACCCAGCGCGGCGGTCAGGCCCAGCTCATCGGCGAGTTGCTTGAGCGCGAAGAGCAGGCCAAAGACGGGGCCGCAGACGGGAGTGGCGGGAAGCTGATCGAACTCGCCGCGGAGGGCGCGCCGGAGGGCCTCGACGCGGACGGGGCGCCAGCAGGAGAGGTTGGCGAGGGTGCGTTTTTTGACTCTGCCGTTTTGGCGGAAGGATTCGCGCAGCAAGACGGCGGGCGGCGAGTTGCGATTGGGGACGGACTCAACATACATGGGTATATTATATCACAAACAACACAATGAATAAACGATACAATAGCATAATACATGGGTACATTAAAAGCGCCACCAAACGTGTTAAAGCCAAGCAAGCCAAGCAGTTAGCCCGTCAAACGAGCCTTCCGCTGGGGGGAAGATCCGTCCGGGCGACCACGTGTGACCCAAGAGATCCGTGAGCTGATTCGCACCATGAAACAGTCGAATCCGCTCTGGGGCGCACCGCGCATCCACGGCGAGCTGCTCAAGCTGGGCTTCGAGATTTCAGAGCGCACCATCTCGCGTTTACTTCCCAAGACCCGTCAGTCTCCGTCGCAAAGCTGGCGGGTCTTTCTGACCAATCACGCCAGCGATTTGGTGGCGCTGGATTTCTTCACCGTCCCAACGATCAGTTTCCGCATCTTGTACGTATTCGTGGTCCTTTCGCTGGAGCGCCGGCGCGTGGTGCATTTCAACGTTACCGACAATCCCACGGCGTTCTGGACGGGCCAACAGATGATCGAAGCCTTCCCGGAGGACACGGCGCCGCGCTATTTGCTGCGCGACCGCGATGGGATCTATGGCAACGAGTTTCGCGAGCGAGTAGAAGGCATAGGGATCAAGGAGGTACTGACGGCCCCGCGCAGTCCCTGGCAGAATGCTTTCGCCGAACGTCTGATCGGATCGATGCGCCGCGAGTGTTTGGACCATGTCATTGTGCTCAACCGGAAACACCTGAGGCGGATCTTGACGAACTATTTCCGGTATTACCATCGATCGAGAACCCACTTGGGGTTGGACAAGGACGCTCCTATCAAGCGGGAGGCGCAAGGTCCCGAACTTGGCAAAGTAGTGGAGTTTCCGGAAGTCGGCGGGCTGCACCATCGCTACGAACGCCGCGCGGCCTAGCAGCGTCAAGAGCCCGACTCCCGGGCCGGTTGTCGATTGTGCAACTGGATGGGTCAGCCGCACGGCGGCGGATGCTCAACTACGTACAGAAATGCGCGCACAGCAAGTTTGTGCTGGTCGCCCAGGCAAGATCGTAGTGCACGCCGAGCCCGACGACACGAAAAAGACCGGATCGTTTACGAGTCCGGTCCTTTTTCGATCGGCTATGGAGTTTTGGCGAGGGACAGCCGAGGTGAAAAGCGCTTGTGAGCCCCGCGGCCGACTTCAGGAACCGTCGTCGACTGCTTGACGCCATGACTTTTACCAGGCGACCTCGGGCTCTCGAGGTCCGCCGTCATCTTTCCCGGGAGCCGCCAAACCCGGCTTCCTGCGCGATCGGTGAAGTAAAGGTTTGACTCCGAGGGCTGCCAAGCGTCACCGTCGGCCCAGATGGCGTAGAAGTCGGGGTGGGCGTTCACCGGGCGACGCGCGTAGGTGTGATTGCGTTCGCTGTTCGGCGTCAGTTGTGGATAAGTGGCGAAGCCGCCGCTGTATTTGTACTTGTATTGGTCGTCTGAGGGTTGGTTGAAATACCAAATCCCGCGGTAGCCGTCCGCTTTCGGCTGCGGGGCTGAGTAGAGAAGCGCTGGATCAGCGCTATCAGCGCTATTCCCAGGCAAGATTGAGAGCGCCGCTGTCAGCGCCCAAGCCGAGAAGGTTCGCAACATCCCTGAGCCCTTGTTCGTGGCGGTCGAATCGAATCTTAACAAGATCCGTGCAGGTCGCGCAGATTCGGAGCGAGCTCACGGACTTCCTGGCGCTTCGGGGTTTGCCGCAAGCGGCCGAGCGACTCCGAAGTATATCGGACGAGCCCTGCCCAACAACTGATTTGCCTTACCATCGTCGAGTGCTCGACTCGTCCGATATCTCGACCGCGAGGCGTCCGCTGCCGGGTCTGGGTTGAGTCGGATGCCGATCTCTCCCGCCCGACAGGCCGCCTTCGGAATCCTCCTCAGGATCGAGCGTGACGGCGCCTACTCCGACGAGCTACTGCACCGCTCGCAGTTGCCGTCACGCGACCACCGCCTTGTCACCGAGCTGGTCATGGGCGTGCTCCGCTGGCAACGAGACCTCGACGCAACCCTCGAAAAGCCCTTGAAGCGCAAGGTCGGCGCGTTGGATCTAGAAGTGCGGATTGCACTGCGGCTGGGCGCCTACCAGATCCGACATCTCGAGCGGATTCCCACTCGGGCAGCCGTTTCAGAAAGCGTCGAGTTGATCAAGTACGGGCCCAGGCGCGGCGCCTCCGGGCTGGTCAACGCCGTTCTTCGCCGACTCCCACAAACCGAACCGTCGCTGGAGCTCTCGCACCCCGTCTGGATGATCGAACGATGGCGCGAGCGTTACGGCCCCGAAACGGCGGCGCAAGTCCTGAGGGCTAACCAATCGGCGCCCGCCACCTACCTGCGGATGAACCTGAACTACCCGCCCGGTGAAACCATCGAGCAGCTCGCCTCCGCGGGCGTCGTAACCGAGCCAACCGAGTCTCCCAACGCCCGGCGACTGGTCAGCGGCAGACCTGAGTCGACCAAGGCTTGGCTTGAGGGGCGGGTTCGAATCCAGGACCTCAGCTCGCAGATGATTGTTCCCCTTTTAGACGCGAGCGCTGACCACCGCTGCCTGGATCTTTGTGCGGCTCCTGGCGGAAAGACACAGCAGCTTGCGGAGATACGAGGCGAGCGAGACCTCATCGCGGCCGACGTACACGCTCACCGGATTCGGCGCGCCCGCGCCCTCGGCGCCGCGGGGAGCCATGTTGTCCTCGACGCGACGAAGGAACTGCCTCTTCGCGGCGAGTTCGACCGCATTCTGGTCGATGCGCCATGCTCGGGCACGGGCTCGCTCGCCCGCAACCCGGAGATCAAGTGGAGACTCTCGCTCGAGCGAATCCAGCACCTCGCGCAACTGCAGAAGGCGATTCTGAACACGGGGATGGACGCTCTCGCCCCGGCTGGAGCGTTGGTGTATTCGACCTGCTCGATAGAGGATGAAGAGAACCAACAGGTCGTCGATCAGGTCCTAGCGGAGCGCTCGGGATTCGAATTGGATAAGCGCCTGGAGCGGCTTCCCGGGCGCGACCCCGGGGATGGCTTCTTCGCGGTCCGAATCCGGCGGGTTCGTTGAGCCCCAGGGCGCCTTTGAACCATCGTCGTGGGTGCGCGACATATTCGTACCGATCTCGATGAGACATGGCAAGATTCCCGCCCGTGGCGCGCATTTGGCGCTCCGGGGCAATCTGAGCATCCTCCAGCGTTCAGACCGGCTTGAAACGATTGCGGTTACGCTTTGAAGTAACTCTCATGTCGCGCACCCCATCATCGCCCCCGCTCACGCAGGGTGCTCGGAGGAGGGAGGAGGCATTTCGCCGGGGGAGTACACGGCCATCGGCGAACCCTGTGCTTGCAAGACGTAGTAGATTGCTTGCACGACTTGATCGTCAGTCCAAAGCGCCGGTGCGCTGCCATGGCGGGCCCATTTCTTGCGATCCTTTTCCCGCGCTCGTCTCCGTGGACGCGGGCTCCGTAGCATGAAAACGTAACCAGATACGCTTGAGGCTCACGACGCCAGCCCGCCGGATCGAAGATCGGCACGCCTCATCGTACAATCCATTCCGAGCACCCTGCGTGAGCGGGGTGTCTTCCCGTTGAGGTTGCGGCAGACGTCTGAGCAATGGGAAGACACCCCGCTCACGCAGGGTGCTCGGAGGAGGGAGGAGGCATTTCGCCGGGGGAGTACACGGCCATCGGCGAACCTTGTGCTTGCAAGACGTAGTAGATTGCTTGCACGACTTGATCGTCGGTCCAAAGCGTCGGTGCGCTTCCATGGCGAGCCCATTTCTTGCGATCCTTTTCTTGCGGGATCTCCGTGTTCAACGCACGGCTCGCGTAAGCCTTAAGGTCGCGAAGGACCGTATCCCGATCAGTCGTGGACGACACGACGGCGTGCACGTGAGTCGTTCTGACGTGTGCGGCGTGAAGACCCCACTGTCGGTAGCGGCAGGTTTCAATCACAGCCTTGAGAACGATGTCGCGGCGCGCCGAGTCGAGCCGATAAGGCGCACTCCTCATCAATCGTCTCTCGACATGCTCTCGTCCGGGTGCAGCGTCGAGGTATGGAGTCCCGGGGCGCTGTGCTCACGGTCAACCGACCCGCGCTCGTCTCCGTGGACGCGGGCTCCATAGCATGAAAACGTAACCAGATAGGCTTGAGGCTCACGACGCCAGCCAGCCGGATCGAAGATCGGCACGCCTCATCGTACAATCCATTCCGAGCACCCTGCGTCAGCGGGGTGTCTTCCAGTTGAGGTTGCGGCAGACGTCTGAGCAATGGGAAGACACCCCGCTCACACAGGGTGCTCGGAGGACGGCGGAGGCATTTCGCCGGGGGAGTAAACGGCCATCGGCGAACCCTGTGCTTGCAAGACGTAGTAGATTGCTTGCACGACCTGATCGTCGGTCCAAAGCGCCGGTGCGCTTCCATGGCGAGCCCATTTCTTGCGATCCCTTTCTTGCGGGATCTGTGTGTTCAACGCACGGCTCGCGTAAGCCTTGAGGTCGCGAAGGACCGTATCCCGATCAGTTGTGGACGACACGACGGCGTGCACGTGGGTGGTTCTGACGTGTGCGGCGTGAAGGCCCCACTTTCGGCGCCGGCACGTTTCAATCAGAGCCTTGAGAACGATCTCGCGGCGCGCCCGGTCGAGCCGATAAGGCGCACTCCTCATCAATCTCCTCTCGACGTACTCGCGTCCGGGTGCAGCGTCGAGGTAAGGAGTCCCGGGGGCGCTGTGCTCACGGTCAACGGACCCGCGCTCGTCTCCGTGGACGCGGGTTCCATAGCATGAAAACGTAACCAGATACGCTTGAGGCTCACGACGCCAGCCCGCCGGATCGAAGATCGGCACGCCTCATCGTACAATCCATTCCGAGCACCCTGCGTCAGCGGGGTGTCTTCCCGTTGAGGTTGTGACGAACGTCTGTGCAATGGGAAGACACCCCGCTCACGCAGGGTGCTCGGATAGCAATCAGTCGGCTAGGTTCATCCTCCGCAGGATGGCTTGAAACCTTGGGTTGTCACGCACATCGTCAACCTCGGGGGAAGGAAGTATCCAAAGCAGTTGCGCGCTTCGTTGCTCCACGGCTTGTTCAAGCCAATCAAGACCTTCTTCGTGTTCTCCCAGGCCGAAGTGGATCATCGCGAGGTGATAGGGCAGTCGGTGTTCGGGCATCGAGCTCGCCTTAAGCTCTGCGATGAGTTTTCGAGCTTTGTCTGCATTGCCGGATACGGCGTATCCGTATCCCAACTGTCCTTCTCCGAAGGGGGCGCTTCTCCCCTGTTCCAGCGCTGGAATCGCTTTCTCATAGTCGCCCAACTGAAGATAGGTCCTGCCCAACATGTGATGAAACCAAAAGTAGTTCGGGTCGAGATCCCAAAGCTTTCGCAGTTCCACAACTGCTTCGTCGTAGCGCCGCTGCATAAACAGGATTGCGCCCGGCCCCAAGTTGACGATCGGCGTGATCGGGTCCAGGCCAGCCGCACGCTTCCACTCCTCAAACGCGTCATTGAGGCGACCCGTTGATGTCAAGACGACAACCGCATACCACAGATGGCTCAACGGATAGGACGGCTCGAGCTCAATGGCCCGCAGAAACTCGCGCTCCACCTCCTCCCAATCCCAGTAATACAAGGACTTGATGCCACCTAGCGAAGCGTGTCCCGCCGCCAGATCAGGGTCGATCTGAAGCGCCTTCAGAGCGGCCGCTTCGGCCCTGGGAAGCAACTCAGGGACCGACATCGAGCCGTAAAAGCCCGCCAGGATATAGCAGTCGGCAAGCCCCACATGGGCGAGGGTATAGTTGGGGTCTTCGGCAAGCGCCTGCTCGAAGTACCCCATGGCTTTCGCGAGACCTCCACCGGTACGCTTATACCAGTCATAACGACCACGCAAGCACAAGTTGTACGCCGTGTTGTCAGACGGATCTTCCCCCCGCCAGCGAGCAGAGTTTCGCCGCCAACTTCCTGAATTCGCGTCGGTTATGGGATGGATCGGGCGATCGGCGTCTGTCTACAGGTTACTTGTGCGGCAGCGAAACCCCCAACGCATTGAGGATTTCTGTTTGGCGGGCGTCGGGAATCGGCAGCCGTGTGACGCTGGTCTGCTCATCCACTCGATATTCCAATAGACACAGTCGCCCCAACGCCGCCAGCGCGTCCGGCAAGGTGATCGCGTGCGGGTCGTCGTCGGTCGTGCCAAACGCCGCTTGTATCCGCCGTTCCAATTCGCGGCTCAGCTTCAACGCCAGCATGCTGCACAACACATGTCCTCGGGTGCGGCTTTCTTTGCGCACGAAGATCGGCCGCACCTCGAGCAAGCCCGTCTTCAGCTGCCGAAAGTCGCGCTCCACCCGCTGCAGGCTCACGTAATGGTCGTGCACTCTTTGGCCGCTCATGCGCTCGGAGGCGACATCGGTCACGACCACGTAACAGCCCGCCAACTCCAGCGCCTGCTCGATCGCCGCCTGCTGGCGCTCGACGACCAGCGTACGTCCCTGCAAGCGCAACTCGACCAATTCTGTCAGCTTGTGACGCGCCAGCCAGGGCTTGAGCTGGCGCAGTCCGGCCGCGGGCTCGCAACGGGAAGAGGCCGTGACTTTCTGGTTGCGTCGGTCGAGCTTGCCTCCCAGCTTGGCCAGCTTGTCCTCGAGCCGCTGCCGTTGCCGTTTGGCTTCGGACTCGTTGAGGCGCAGCACATAGCGCACGCCGTCGGCTTCGACCTCGCAGACTTGTTCAGCGAACAGCTCCAGTTGCAGCACCCCTTCGCTCAAGCGCCGCCGAATCTGGGGATCGGTCAGCGCCGTGATGTAGCGCAGCCCGGCCTCCCCCAGCGCCTGCTTGCCCTTGCTCTTGACCATCCCGCGGTCGCCGACGAAGACCAACTCCTCGACTCCGAACTGCTCTTTGACGATGCGGATCTGATCCGGCACGGTCGTCGGATCGTTGCGGTTGCCGGCAAACACCCGCACCGCCAGCGGCTCGCCCTGGTCATCGGCCAGCAGTCCGATCACAATTTGCTTCTTGCCGCGCTTGCCGTCGCGATTGTAGCCGTACTCGCCCAACGCGTTGTGCAGGCCTTCGAAGTACGAGCTGGTGACGTCGTAGAGCAGCAAGCTGGGCGGGGCTCCGCGGCGCTCGAGGTAGTGGCGGTATAGCGCTTGCTCGATCTTCACTTGGCGGGCGCTCAGATCATCGAGGGCGGCGTAGAGGTCGTCTTCGTCGAAGGCGCCCAGACCCAGCACTTCTGCGACGGCCTGATCGGCGGCCCAGCGCACGGCCGAGAGCCGCGATCCTTGGTGGGCCAGGCGCGCCAGCACCAGGAACAAGGCGAGTTTGGCGGCCCGCGTTCGACCCAGCGCGGCGGTCAGGCCCAGCTCATCGGCGAGTTGCTTGAGCGCGAAGAGCAGGCCAAAGACGGGGCCGCAGACGGGAGTGGCGGGAAGCTGATCGAACTCGCCGCGGAGGGCGCGCCGGAGGGCCTCGACGCGGACGGGGCGCCAGCAGGAGAGGTTGGCGAGGGTGCGTTTTTTGACTCTGCCGTTTTGGCGGAAGGATTCGCGCAGCAAGACGGCGGGCGGCGAGTTGCGATTGGGGACGGACTCAACATACATGGGTATATTATATCACAAACAACACAATGAATAAACGATACAATAGCATAATACATGGGTACACTAAAAGCGCCCCCAAACGTGTTAAAGCCAAGCAAGCCAAGCAGTTAGCCCGTCAAACGAGCCTTCCGCTGGGGGGAAGATCCGTCAGAGACTCTGTTTCCTGTCCGACGAGCTGGATCCTCAACTGCTCGACGATCGCCTGAGAGATCTCATCTTGCACGTCGAAGATGTCTTCCATGACTCGGTCGTAGCGCTCGGACCAGACCTCGTAGCCTTCGGCGATCGCGATCAGCTCCACGTTGATCCGCACGCGGTCGCCGGAGCGCCGCACGCTCCCTTCGAGGATGTGCCCGACGTTGAGATTGCGGCCCACTTCTGCGAGAGTCGGGCGTTTCCCTTTGAACTGGAAAGCTTGGCTGCGTGGCGCCACGCGCAAGCGTTCCAGCTTGACCAAAGCGCTGGTGATGTCTTCGCTGATGCCGTCTCTAAAATACTCGTCCTCGTCGCCGCGGCCGCGGTTCTCGAAAGGCAGCACGGCGATCGAGGGCCGCTCGTCGGTCTTTTCGGCTGAAGGTTGCGTGATATCGCCGGATTCGGTTCGGCGCTTCAACGCCCTTAAGTCGGTCAACAGTTCGCTGACGGATTGATAACGCTCGTCGGCGCGCTTCGCCAGGCATTTGTCGACGATGCGCTCCAACTCGCGGGGAACTCCCGTGCGAACCGCCGTGATCGGCTCGGGTGCGTCGTTGAGAATCGAGTACAGGACCGCTTGCTCGTAGTGGCCCTGGAACGGTAGCTGGCCCGTGGCCATCTCATAAAGCACGACGCCCAAGGCCCAAATGTCCGTGCGGTGGTCGAGCTCTTCGCCAGTCGTTTGCTCGGGAGACATGTAGGCCGACGTACCGACCGTCGTTCCCTCACGCGTCAGCTTCGACGCTTGAGCGGCCACCTGCGCCAGCCCGAAGTCCATCAACACGACCTGGCCCGAGGCCGTGAGCATGATATTCGCCGGCTTGATGTCGCGGTGGACGACGCCTTTGGAGTGCGCCTCTTGGAGCCCTTCCGCCATCTGCGCGGCGACATCGATCAAACGTTCAACCGCGAATGGGCCGTTGAGGATCTCCGCGCCCAATTCCGCGCCGTCAACAAACGCCATCGCGATGAACGATTGACCGTCAGCCTCGCCGACCTCGTGAACCGTGCAGATATTCGAATGTTGCAGCGCCGCCGCGGCTCTGGCCTCCCGCAGAAATCGCGCTTTGACTTCTTCGCTGCCGGCAACGCCGGGCGACACAAACTTCAGCGCGACGACCCGCTGGAGATTTAGGTCCTCGGCCTTGTAAACGACCCCCATGCCGCCCTCGCCCAGCTTGCCGAGGATCTTGTAATGGCTGATGGTTTGGCCGATCAAGACGACCAATTCTAGCGCCTGTAGTGCCACCAGCGCAGAACGGCCAAGTCGGATCGGAGGCTCCAATCGCAAAACCCTTCGTACAACTTCTGTTCGATTCGGATCGCCGGCGTAGCGGACTGGCCCGCAACTTCGTCTTCCTACTCGTCTTCGTTCAATAAGGCCGGCCAGTTCACGACCATATTCAACGGAGATTGCTCGCCCTCGACTGGCTCAAGGGTCAAGAAACGCCAGCCGTCGCGAGTATCGTAGTTACCGGGGACTTGAAATAACTCAACTGGCGGTCCCGCCTCGAAGGTTGGCTCAAGCCTGACCGGCACGGCCATCAGCATACCGTCGGACCGTCGATAGAACAGCTCCTTGCCGAGCGGTCCCCAGGCCGGGCCGCCGCCGCTGTCAGTCGACACCAGCTCGGCTGAACCTAGCTCGGAAGGCTGCGAGGGGTCGAATCTGCGAACGAACACACGTCGTTCGCCTGACTCGTCGGATGAGTATGCGATCCAATGGCCGTCGGGGGAAAACCTTCCTTCACGTTCGTTGAACGCCGTATCGAAGATTTTGAAGGGTTGAGTGTCCGGGGAAGTCGGAAATACCCACAGATCAGTGCCGGTTGATTCACTTTCCTGAAACAAGATGAATGCAGCGTCCGGCGACCAGTCCGTGGCGTACTGGCTCCTACCCGTGGCCGGATCACGCAGGCGGGTCGCGTCGCCCGCGGTGTTCACACGTTTAACGTTTAGGTGAGGAGGCCCATAGGAGAACGCGACCTGAAGAGCGTCCGGTGACCAGGCCGGCGTTCGCGCGACACGGTTGCGCTGGTTTGGAGTCAAGATTCGCCCGATGCCGGTGGTGCTGTCGAAGAGCCAAAGATCAATCCCGTAGGAGTTGCGCACGCCAATTGCCACCTGACTTTCGTCGGGCGACAGGCGGAATTCGGAATGGTATTCCCTTGGCCGTCCCGCCGGCCTCAGCTCGCGGTCGGATCGGTCAGTCCATGTTAGGCGCGAGCGAGACCCGGCGCTTAGAAAAGCAAGTGTGCCGACTTCGGACGCCGTGGCCGGCAGCCGACCGGGGCCGGTTATGAACTGGACTCCGTCAGCCAGAGACACGGGCGGGCCCGCCAGAGATAGGTTTTCGGCGTCGAACGCTTGCGACCGGAGCACGCCGTCCCGAACGAACAGCAGGTGGCCGGAGGAGACGTACTGGGCGCCGGTATCAGACTCCACCAGCTCACGGTGCTCGCCTGAGCTCAGAGATCCGATTCGAAGAGCGGACTCGCCATTCCTGAAGTAGATAAAGTGTCCGTCATCGGGTAGAAGTTGAGGCCAGAAATCCTGGTGTCCAAGTCCGTCCTCAGTCTTGGAACCTTCCCACTGAACCGCGCGACCGCCCGTCTCCGGAACACGGAAAATACCCTGAGACGTTTGATTTTGGTCGGCAAACAACAGGAACTCGGAGCGGCTCCAGGACCCGCCTCGAAGCGTTTGGGTCAGCGGGCAGAGCGTCTCCGTGATGCCGCGGGCGATATCGAGTTTCTTTAGCTCGCCCCCCTGGGCAAAGGCCAGTAAACGGCCATCGGCGACCAGAACGGGGCGCCCTGGTCGGAAGCCGGCCCCATACGCGCAGAGGAATCCGCGCTGAAGTCGTGGATCCAAAGATCGTCCTGAAACGAATACGCGAGTCGTTGTCCATCTGGCGAAAGCGCAAAGGATGACGGACGCGCATTCTCTGGCAGAGCGACTCGGAAGCGCATCGGCGCTGCGCCGGGCGCGTCTGTTTTGTCAAGCCAATAGAGCCCACCGAAGGTTAGCGCCAGCGCTGCGAAGATCACTGCGGCGGCCCATGCCAGACTAGGCCTCCCCGCATCTGGCGCGACACGTGTTTCCGCCCGTGCGGGAGTCCTCGGAGTTGTCAGCGCGTTCGAATGAAGACCCTGCGTGAGATTGACAATGTCGACCGACAGGTCCCCGACCGTCGCATAGCGATTCTCCGGCGACTTCGCCAGACATTTGCCAATAATCCGCTCGAGTTCCATCGGCGCCCCGGTTCTTAGCGCCGTGATGGGCTCCGGCTCCTCGTTGAGGATGGAGTACATTACCGCCTTGTCGTAGTCGCCCTTAAAGGGCTGTTGGCCGGTGACCATCTGGTGCAGCACTACGCCCAGCGACCAGATGTCGCTACGGTGATCGACGCCCGAGCCTTGGGTCTGCTCCGGGCTCATGTACGCCGTGGTGCCCATCGTCTGATCGGCGCGGGTGAGTCGGCTGGCTTGAGTGAGCTGCGCGAGGCCGAAGTCCATCACCGTGACGTGGCCTTTGGGGCGACCATGATGTTCTCGGGCTTGACGTCGCGATGAACGACATCCTTTTCGTGCGCGGCCCCGAGACCCTTTGCGACTTGCTGGGCGATGTCGATAGCCTCCTCGATTTTCAGGGGACCCTGGGCGATCTTGCGGTCGAGCGACTCACCCTCGACAAGCTCCATAGCGATGAAGGTCTTGCCGTCCACCTCGTCGATCTCGTAGACGCGGCAGACGTTCGCATGCGACAGCGCCGCCGCGGATTTGGCTTCACGCTCGAACCGTTTGCGGATGTCTGCCTCCCCAAGCAGGTGGGCGGGCAGGAATTTGAGCGCGACGAGGCGGTTGAGCTTGGTGTCCTCAGCCTTGTAGACTACTCCCATACCGCCCTCGCCGAGCTTTTCGAGGATGCGATAGTGGCTGATGGTTTGGCCGACCACGACACGTCGATTCTACCGCCCCGAAGGTCCCCAAAGAAAAAGTCGAGCTAGCCGGCCGATGTGGCGCAGGCGCCCACGCCTCCCGTGTCGACGCCTACGTCGACACATCCAGTGTCGATCGCAAGCACGCCCCTAGCGTCGACCCTGGGGGGCGACGCGGCAGATCTAGCTAGGGATCTGCGCCACGGTCTGACTGGACACGCGCGCTAGAGTCATGGTAGAACTAACGTTCTTACGCGCATGAGGAACTACGCATATCCAGGCGGCCGATTTAGGATCCGCCGACAAATCAGAGTGGCGTAGGTTTCTCTTTCATCAATCTCACAATCGAAAGGAACCGCCCACTCATCGCGAGTGGGCGTTTTTGATAGCAGCCATGGTCATTTCAATGAAGTTGGGGGCGACACAAGAGCAGGTCGATCGTGTCTGCGGACGGATCAAAGAGTTGGGCTTCAAGGTTCACTCCATTGAGGGCGACGAACGCGTGGTTATCGCGGCCGTAGGCATGAATGACGTCACGCACGCGATCGAGTCGTTGAAGTCGTCCGATTATGTGGAGAGCGCCGTGGCGATATCGGCTCCTTACAAGCTGGTCAGCCGTGAAGTGAAGCAGGACCGCACGGTCGTCTCCGCCGGCGAGGGGCGAAGTTTTGGCGGCGACGAGTTCGGAATCGTGGCGGGCCCGTGTTCGGTCGAGACCGAGGATCAGATCATGGCCTGCGCCGAGGCCGTGGCCAAGTCGGGCGCAAAGTTCCTTAGGGGCGGCGCGTACAAGCCGCGGACATCGCCGTACAGCTTCCAAGGCCTCGAGGAAGACGGGTTGAAGCTGTTGCGCAAGGCCGGTGACGCGACGGGATTGGCCGTAGTGACCGAGATCATGACCGTGACCAACGTCGAGCTGGTCGACAGCTACACCGACATTCTCCAGGTCGGCGCGCGCAACATCCAGAACTACCCGCTGCTCAAGGCAGTCGGCCGGCTTTCGAGGAAGCCCGTCCTCCTCAAGCGGGGCCTGAGCACGACGATCAAAGAGCTATTGCTGTCGGCCGAGTACATCGTCTCCAACGGCAATCCGAATGTCGTCTTGTGCGAGCGCGGCATCCGGACTTTCGAGACCGCGACGCGCAACACGCTCGACATTCAGGCGGTCCCCGTGCTCAAGGAAATGACTCACCTGCCGGTCGTGCTCGACCCCGCTCACTCGTCGGGGAAACGGTCTTTGATTCCGACGTTGGCGCGCGCGGTCGTGGCGGTCGGCGCCGACGGCATGATGGTTGAAATCCATCCCGATCCCGAGAAGGCTTGGAGCGACGGCGCGCAATCGCTGACGTTTGGCGAGTTCGCGGCGATGATGGAAGACATCAAGCCCTACATCGAGCTTTGGAAGGAGCGGCGGTAACCGAACGCGGGCGTAGCTTGCTGCGCCCGCCGTCCGTCGATGGACACCCGTACCAAAATCCAGCCGTTCGACCAGGCGCTCGCCAACCCGCCCTCCTCAGACGCCGCGATCGCCCGTGGACGCTTCGACGTCCTCACCGCCAACCATTGTCGTGCGCTCTCGGACCTCGCCTCCACAGCCGCTGAAACCATCGCCCTCGTCGCCGCCGACGACCCCTCCCGCCCCACGATTCTCGACGCCGTGTCACGCGCGCAGCTCGTCGCCGCCCTAGGCTCGGTCGACCGCGTGATAATCTGTGACCTAGCTCAATCACAACAGCTTGTCGCTTCTTTCAAGCCCGCCACCACGGTGGACATCGAGGCCGAAGTCACGCGCGACGTTGTCTGCGATGTCCTCGCCAAACACAGCGCCATGGATTGACTCCACCCCAAACCGAATCCTCGTCGTTCGGTTGGGTGCGATGGGCGACGTCATCCACACCCTGCCGGCGGTCAGCCGGCTCAAGCGCGCGTTTCCCGACGCCGAAATCAGTTGGGCGATCGAGCCGCGTTGGGCCGCGCTGCTCGAGGGGAATCCGCATCTCGACCGGGTCCTCGAGATTCCGCTCAACGCCTGGCGGCGCCGCTGGTTTTCGCCTGGAACGTGGCGTGAGGCTCGGGCCTTCGCGGCGCTGCTAAAGCCGCTCGACCTCGACCTCGCGATCGACTTTCAAGGCCTGATCAAGTCTTCCCTGGTCGCCAAAGTGAGCGCCGCCCGTGTGCGGGTGGGGTTTGAGCCCAGCAACCTGCGAGAGCCTTTTGCCGAGCGTTTCTACACCCACTCGGTCACTATCAACCGTCACCACGTCGTCGAGAAGAACCTAGCCCTGACTCGCTGGGTGACCGGCGAGCGCCAAACCGCGCCGGCTGAGTTTCCACTGCCTAAGGGGCGAGTCCCGGCCAAGCTACCAGAGGACGGCTTCCTGCTCGCAAGCCCTGTAGCCGGCTGGGGCGGCAAGCAGTGGCCGGGCGAAAACTACGCTCAGCTCGCCGACCTGAGTTGGCGAGACTTCGGGCTGCCTCTGCTGCTCGACTGCGCGCCCGGGGATCAGGACTACGCCCAGGCCATCGCCAGTCGAGCGCCGAATGGGGCCTGTGCCGTCCAGACCAGCAGCCTCTCCGAGCTGATCGCGACAACTCGCCGCGCCCGCGCGGTTGTGGGAGTGGATAGCGGTCCCCTGCACCTTGCGGCGGCGCTCGGCGTGCCCGGAGTTGCCATCTTCGGCCAAACCGACCCCGCCCGGAACGGCCCCTACGGCGACACCATCACGGTCCTTCGAGCGGCCGACGCGGTCACCACATACAAGCGCGCCCAGCAGATCGATCCCATCATGGCTGCCGTCGAGCCCGAGCAGGTTTGGTCCGCCCTGTGTGAAAAGCTCGATCGTCCCGCAAAGTTGCAAATCGTAGCCGGTTAAGGAGCCAAGCATGATCCAGAGATTCGCCGTTTGCGTCCTGCTGTTCACCAGCGCGCTCGGGGCCCAACAGGACCCACCGACCCGCCAAGAGGCAGCCGCGCTGATGGACGAGATTGTCGACTTGATGGACGCCTCAGCCATTGTCGTCCCTGAAATGGCCCGCGCCGGCGCCCCTCTGGCCGAAAACGTCCGCCAGTCGATTCGCACACTTGAAGTCAGCCCCGGACGCGAGCATGTCGGCGTGATCTACTCTCTGCTGACCAACGCCCGCGTCTACCTCCAACTACTCGACGCCCTGCCCAAACCGCCGGCTTTCTCAGCCGATGTCCGCGCTCAAGTCGAATCAATGCGCACCAAGGTCGACAGCATCGAGCTCTACTTTCGAACCTTGCTCGACCGCCGCGAGCTCCAGCTCCGGGCCCCCGACCGTGATAATCTCGCCCGCTACGCCGACGACAACGACCGGCGTGGCCAAGCCCCTCCAGGAGCTGAGCGGGTCGTCTTCCTCGGAGACTCGATCACCGACGGCTGGCAGATCAACCAATACTTCCCCGGCAAGGATTTCATCAACCGCGGGATCGGCGGCCAGATCACCTCTCAGATGCTCGGCCGCCTGCAGGCCGACGTCATCGCCTTGCAGCCCAAAGCCGTTCTATTACTCGGCGGGACCAACGACCTAGCGCGAGGCGTAAGCGTGGACGCCATCAAGAACAACATCGAGATGATCGCCCGCCTCGCCGAGGCGCACGGCATCCGGCCGATCCTCGGGTCGATCTTGCCGGTCAGCGATCACCACGCCGACAAAGACCCCCGCTTCAAGCGCACGCCCGCGCGCAGGCCGAACCTGATCACCGAGCTCAACATTTGGATGCGGGGCCTGTGCCAGAAACGCGGATACCGCTACCTGGACTACTTCCTCGCCTTGGCTGACGATCAAGGCCGGCTCTCAGCGGCGCTCGCCGACGACGGACTTCACCCCAACGCCGAAGGCTACAAGTTGATGGCCCCGCTGGCCCAGAAAGCGATCGAAGAAACGCTAGCCGCCTCCCGCACGCCTAAGAAAGCCAAGCGCCGCTTCGGAGTCTTCTAAACAACGTGAACGGGCCTCGAACGCCTCGTTCGCCGGCTTGAACATTTTTTCACGGCCCCTGAGCAAGCGGTTCAATGCCAGGACCCAGTAAAGAGTATTGGGCCCGGCCCGGCTAGCGTGGGATAATCGAGTCTCTCGCCGATGGCTAAAGCGCCTTCCTCGAAGAAACAAGCTAAGGCGCGGAAAAGGCAGGAACCCGCGCCCATTCCCGCCTCGCCCCGCGAACCGCGATTTCTCGACGAGCTCGTGCCCGAGACTGCGCTCGGCAAACGCGCCCTGCTGGGTGTCCTCGCCCTAGCCCTGCTTCTGCGCGGCGTCAAACTGCTCGGCATGTTCCCGGTTCTAGTCGACGAGTCCATCTACCTGCGCTGGGCCGAAATCATCGACAACCAGGGGCAATGGTTCATCTCGCTGCTCGACGGCAAACAACCCTTGCACCCCTGGTTTCTCGCGTTCCAGCGCATGGCCTGGGACGGCGACCCTTTGCTCGGCGGGCGCTTTCTATCCGCCTTAGCCGGACTGGGGAGCACGATCGGAATCTTCGCCATCGGCCGCCGGCTATCGAACGAGCTCGGCGGTATCATCGCCGCGTTTCTCTACGCCATCTTCCCGCTGGCGATGCTCTACGACCGCCTTGCCTACACCGAAGGGTTCGTCAACGCCTGCGGAATCTTCCTCGCTCTGACTTGCCTTTGGATATTAGACGAGCGCTTATCCCCGCGAGCAGCCTGGATTCCCGGGGCCGCGATGGCGATTGCCATGCTGACCAAGCAGACGCTCCTGCTGATCTGGTTTTTCCCCGCGCTGGCGGCGCTGCTCTACCGTCGCGAGAGGGGCTCGCTGGCGCCGCTGGCCGTCATCTACGCCTGCGGGATCGCCGCCGTGGTCTTCTGCGCGGTGATGACCCCAGACGCCCCGATGCTCGAGACGCACGACGCCGTACTCCACCACACAGGCTTCTTCGCCTCGCCCGAGGAACTGCTCGCGGACCCATTCGGGCCGTTCAGCACCAACATCGCCAAGCTTGGCGGCTATCTCACGACCTGCCTAACCTGGCCCGGCTTGCTGGCCTGCATGGCCGCCATCGTGTACCTGGCATGGCGCAAATCACTTGCCGCCGGCGCGATCCTCAGTCTGACGTTTGCCCCGTGGCTAGTGCAGCTCTTCTTGCTCAAGCTGATGTATCCGACCCGCTACCCCTACCCCCACTTCTGGCCCTTGCTCGTCGTGATGGCGATGGCGGCCGTTGAGGTGTGGGAACGCGCTTCGGCCGAACGCCGCAAGCCGATGCTGGCCGGCGCGCTAGCTCTTGTAGCCCTTCCCATGCTTTATCGCGACTTCGGACTCCTGTTCAACACGCGCGATCATCTGCACGAGCGCGACCAGTATTTCTTCACGCGCTCGGTCGGCCACGTCGGCTACGGCATAGCCGAAGCGATCGACTTCCTAGAAGCGGAAGCCGAACAAAACGGCGGATTCATCCTTCTAACCGACCCCATCTGGGCCCCCCCTCCGACGTCATGGCCCCTTACCTCAACGGCAAGCACGGCATCCGCGTGTTCGAGTCCTGGTGGACTCAGCTCTCGGGCACGCACCCCATCATGCCGTTCGGGGAGGCCGAGCTCATCAAATCCCACTACGAGCGAACCAAGTCGGGAGAGATCGACTTCCGGCAAGTCGGCAGGGTTTTCTACATCACTGACACAGAGTACAATCCACCCGAAGCCGTCCGTGTCCGTCAGCCGACCGCCCAGCTAGTCAAGCGCTTCCCAAAGCCCGAGAACAACCAGTCGATTGACGTCTATCGGCTCAAGTGACGGTCCGCTAGACTAGCGGTGGGTCATGCGCGATCTGGATGCGGAACCCGCTCCCTGGCGGTCGCGGCTCTGACAACCGCGGTCAACATTCGAATCACAGGGGTCAGAGCCGCGACCGCAAGGGAGCGGGTTCCGCAAGAAGCGGCCTAAAATTCCACGTCGATCGAAAACCGCTGGCTGATCGGCATCACCATGAATTCGACGCGATAGCGGCCGGTCAGGGCTTCGGAGTCCGGGGCGCGGCTGAAGCTCAGAGTCGCTTCCTCGCCCGACGCCAACTGGGGCTTGTCGATCTCAATCAAGATGCCGGCAATCTCACGTCCCACGCGCTCGATGATCAGCTTTCCAGTGGCGTTGTTCTTCACTTTGGCGGTTTGGATGTCCGCCGCGCCCTCGATCTTGAGTGACTCCTCGCTCACCGAAAACATTTCCCGCAGACTCTCCAGCGTAGGCTGCTTGATGGACGGGGCGCCGCCAGAGGGCTGGCTATTGGGATAGAACGACATCCCCCCGAACGGCGTGCTGGCATCGCTGTCTTCGCCACCGGTATTCGTTTCGAAATGCAGCTGCCATTCGGCGTCAATCAGCCGCCATTCGCTAGTTAGCGGCAGGTCGACCGACTGCGATCCAAACAGTGGAATCATGGTCTTGCAGACGGTCAGGACTCTCGCGCTACGGAAGTCCTCGGCATAGTTGATGGACTTGAGGTTGAAGTCGATGATTCGAGTCTTCTGCGCTGTGTAGAAGGTGTCCTTCGACTCTTCATCCACAAAGGCCTCGGCCTGCCGGAACTGCCCGCGCTTAAAGTGCTCGTAAAACGTGTTTACGTTCTCACGCAGGGCGCCGTCAATCTCTTCAGGCACGGCTTTCGACAGCGCCTGCCCGTTAAGCGCAACGCCGGCCAGAGCTAAATATAAGGTGAGAAAACGAAACATACGGACCTTCCTTGAGTATATCGAACTAGACGCGCCAGCCCGGCGGGGAAGGTGAGCCGACTTAGGTCTTATGGATGTCCCGGTGAGTCAGGCGCACCCTGTATCCCGCGTCTTCGAGGCGCCGCCGGATCGCCTCGGCGATCATCACCGAACGATGCCGTCCGCCGGTGCAGCCGAAGTTCACTGTCAGGTAGCTCTTGCCTTCGGCGGCGTAGCTGGGCAAGAGGTACTCGAGTAGCCCGCTGACACGCGAGATGAATTCGGCCGTTTGAGGAAACGCGTTCAAGTAGGTGATGACCCGTTCGTCGTGTCCCGTGAGGTCCTTGCCGCCAGGGAGGTAGTGAGGGTTCGGTAGGAACCTGACATCGAAGACGAGGTCGCTCTCGATCGGCAGGCCATGCTTGAAGCCGAAGCTGCCGACTGTCAGCAAGAGCAGGGGCCCCTCGGACTCGCCGCTGAAGCGGGACATGATGAGCCGCCGCAGATCGTGAATGCCGTACTTCGAGGTGTCGACGGTGAGATCGGCGAGAGTCTTGATCGGCTCGAGGCGCCGCCGTTCTTCACGAATGCTGTCGAGAACCGCTCCTCCTCCGCTAACCGGGTGAGGCCGCCGGGTTTCGCTGAAGCGTCGCTGCAGCACCTCGTCGCCGGCCTCGAGGAAGATCATGTGCGCTTCGGTCTCACTCTTGAGCTCTTCGTAGATTGCCGGAAAGCGCTCGAGCCCGCTGCCCTCGCGAGCGTCAACGACCAACGCGGCCCGCTCGATCTCAGGCGAATGCCGGCAAAGTTCCGCAAAGGTGGGAATCAGCTCGACCGGAAGGTTGTCGACCGCGTAGTAGCCCAAATCCTCGAACACCCGCAAGACGGTGCCTTTGCCCGACCCGCTTAGTCCGGTGAGCACCACGAACGGAGGCATCGCGCCCGTTTCTTGGCTTTTCGGGTCCAATTGCACCGGTTCAGTATACGCGGCGCCGGCAGACATTCCCGCGCGGCGTTAGCCCTGGGTTAGTACCTGCCCGCCTCCAGAAGCACCGCCAGCGTTTGCTTGGCCGCCCGTCTCCAGGTGTACTGCGCGGCCCGCTCGATGCCTCGGGCCGCCATGTCCGCCCGCACCCCGGCGTTGCCGAGCAGCCGCTGGATCGCGTCGGCGATCGCGTCGCTCGAGGTCGGCTCGAAGTAGGTCGCGCAGTCGCCCGCAACCTCCCTTAGCGGGGCGATGTCCGAGCAAGCGACGGGCACGCCGGCTGTCAACGCTTCGGCTACCGGCATACCGAAGCCTTCGAAGGTTGACGGGAATACCAGCGCTTCAGCGTATTTGAAGAGTCCGATCACGCAGCGTCGGGATTGTCAGCCGAGCAGGTGGACGTGCCCTTCAAGATCGCTCCCCCTCAGGCGCTTGCTAATCTTGTCCCACGACTTGCCCGGCAGCCCGCACACGGCCAAGTCGAGCTGATGTCCTTGGCTCCGCAGGCGCTCGAACGCCTCGAGCAGCCGATCCCAGTTCTTGTGCGGGTGCAGCGTCGAGACCGCCAGCAGGTAGGGGGCCTCCGGCATGCCCGCCTCGTGCAACAGGCTGGGGCCGAACGCTCGATTGTTCAACAGGCCTCTGAAGCTCTCCTCGACTCCGTGTTGCACGACGTGAATCCTCTCGGGTTCAACGCCATAGAACTTCTCGATATCACGCTTCGAATTGGCGGAAACCGTAACGAAGTGGGACGAGCGGCGAACGGCCAGCCCGACCGAAGCGTTCCAGGCCATGCGCTCGAAGAACCCGAAGTTGCCCGGCTGGCGCTTGTGCTGCAGGTCGTGGATGACGGTCACGCGAGCCCCACGACTGAACCAGGGCGCCGTGAACCCGGCGTTGAAAAGCACGTCGAGCTTAGCCTCACGCGTCGCCAGCGGCAAACCGAGTTGCTCCCAGATCAAGCGCCCGGGGCGAAACTTGGCCCGTACGCCGGTCTCGACCGGGTGGAAGTTGACAGTCCGAGGGCACAGTTCCGGACCCGTCTCACGGTTCACGAAAATGAAATATTGGTTGCGCTTGTCGACCTCGGCGAGGGCCGCAAGGAGGTTTCGGAGATAGATCTCCGTGCCGCCAACGCCCCCTGGAATCAGATAGAGCGCATTGACGCCGATTCGCAACGGGGTCGGCATTAACGTGTCGGGCGACGCTCCATCATACCTGACGTGGCGCACGGCTGTGCCGTGCCGCCTTGCAGCTGTGCTGCAAGGTCCGGGTCCGGCCGCGAGAAATGTTCGCAGTCCCGGAGACCTTGCGCCATAGGCGCAAGGCGGCACGGCAGAGCCGCGCGCCACGGGCCACTAAAGCTGTGACTTGATCTCGAAGACAATCTTCGCTTCAGGCAGCTTCCTGTAGAACGGATCCAACGGGTAGCAGCCCGAAATCAGCCCGTTCCGCGGACCGGTCGTGCAGTCGCTGAACGTCCGGCACAGCTTCTTCTTGACCAGAGCGCCGTCGGTCAGCACGTCATTGGGCAGGTCGGGATAAGGCAGCACCATGCGGCCAAGGCCCACGGCGTCAATCTTCCCGCTACGCACCGCCCACTGCGCCACATGCGGCAGAAACTGCTGGAAGTAGCTGTAGCCGGTCCCGACGGTCACCAGGTCAGGCGCGTTGGCCTTGAGCCGGCCGTGTGCGTCGATGAGCCGCGCGCAACCAACCAGCGGATCCTCAGGCGGCTGATACCCGTCAGACGGCGGAAACAGCGCCGGCCGCTGACTGTGGGGGTTGTAGTACGGGCTCCCGCCAGTCAGGTTGACCATCTTGATGCCAAGGTCGTTGAGCAGCGCCAAGAACCGAGCCGGCTCCGAGAGCTCAAACGAAGTCGGCTCAGCCGCATCAACGCCAAAGGCCGCCGTATACGGCAGCTCATGCGGCTCGGGGATTCCCGGCCCCAACCGCAAGCCCTCGCTCTGCTCAGGATCCGGGCGATAGGGGACCATATCGATCGCACTCAGCCGGACTCCGATCTTCAGCGACGTGGCTCCGCGAATCCCTTCGACGACCTCGCGCAAGAACCGCGTACGGTTTTCGAACGACCCGCCGTAGGGCCCCGGCCGCTCACGCGCGCTCAGGAACTCGTGCCCAAGGTAGCCGTGGCAGTGCTTGATGTCGACGAACTGGGCGCCGCACGACTCGGCGATCTTGGCCGCACGAACGAGCAGTTCGACAATCCCCCGAATATCGTTGTCGCTCAAAATAGGGTAGTCGTCCCCAAGGCCAAACTTACGATTGAGGATCGGGTGCTTGTAGAGGATCTGCGGCTCAGCCTTGTCCTGTTCGCGAGGTTTGCAAAAGCGGCCCGAGTGGGTCAGCTGAAACCCGACCAGCAAGTCATTGTCGTTGCCGTAGGTTTCGCGGTGCGATTCACGCAAGATCTCATGCAACCGTGCCAGCTCGTCTCGGGTCGACTCGTTGATGATCAGCTGGTGGGGGTTCGCGCGGGCGTCGGGAGTGACGGCCATCGCCTCGCCGCCCCAAATCCACTTCGCGCCGCTAAGCCCAAAATT
Organism: Bryobacterales bacterium; assembly: GCA_965247515.1. Classification (GTDB taxonomy): domain Bacteria; phylum Acidobacteriota; class Terriglobia; order Bryobacterales; family UBA6623. Next base: position 8,538,439 of record OZ252029.1, read on the forward strand.
CTTCCAGCGCCGGCGCACATAGTCGCTCGGCATCCCGTCAGTCCCCGCATCCCAACCCTCCATCGGGTGGATAACGAAGCGATTGCCGACCCGGAAACCGTCGACATCCAGCGCTTGGGCAAGGGGGGATTCCGGCGCGGTCTCGATCGAATCTTCAGCTTGGATCGGGAGCTCGAGCTCAGCTAACCGCTCCCGGAAGGCTTCGACCGTCCGCATCTTGGCGACGCGTGGATAGGCCATATTGAGACACACCAGTATACGGCGCGGGCGGAACGATTGCCCCAGATCCGTCCGTAAGCGCCTCGGTAAACGATTCCTACACAAATCCGGCAGGAATCTGCGACGGTTGCAGCGCCCGGAGCCGCGACCGGAAGGGAGCGGTTGCTCGAGTCGGCAACCAATGTTCGTGCTTATTGGCAACCGCTCCCTTCCGGTCGCGGCTCCGGGATCGCAGCCCGCTGGATGTGACCTTTTGGTTCCGGCTCGGCCGGGTTAGGATTCGCCATCACACCGAGAATCACCCAGCCCCCCGTAGCGCAACCTCGCGGAGCCCCGCGGCTTTTTCTTGCACGCTCTAGCAGCGGTCTCCAGTGATACACGCGATGTCGCGACTCAGGCTCCCCATCCCGCTCTCTCTGGTCATTGCGGAGCCAGGAGCCAAGTTATTGCTACATTGAGATCGCTGTAAACGACTGGTGCATAAAGATTTACTTAGTTTTACCCCTGTCCCCAATCTCGGGGCTCACCGGCACAGCGCCTCGAGCAAGAAGCGACCCGTATGCGATTGGGTGCAAGTGGCGATATCCTCGGGAGTCCCCTCGATGACGATCCGGCCGCCGCTGGCTTTTGGACTGATTCCGGATTTGTCGCCAAGCAAGTTGCATCGAATCAGGAGCGGCGATCGGCGCCCCGCTCGAAGCCCGCTCCGGTGGAGATCGGTGACAGGCACGGAACTGTGGTAGTCTAACCGCAGTTCGGCATGTCACGCAAAGCCCGGGTGGTAGCGGAGGGCGTTCCGCATCACATCACCCAGCGGGGCAACAATCGTCAGGATGTCTTCCTGCTCGACCAAGACCGACGGTTTTACATCACAACGTTGCGGGCGAAAGCCCAACGGCACGGCCTGCAGATTCTGGGCTACTGCCTGATGACCAATCACGTGCATCTAGTGGCGATTCCGCGGCGGGCGACTGCGCTGGCTCTGACGATCGGCCAGACCCATTGGCATTACACGATGCGCTTCAACCAGAAGTACCGCCGACGCGGGCACTTGTGGCAGAACCGCTTTTATTCGTGTCCTTTAGGGCCAACCCACTTGGTCACGGCGCTGGCCTATGTGGACCTGAATCCGGTGCGCGCGGGGATGGTCGGGCTGGCGGGACAGTACCCCTGGTCGAGTGCGGCGGCGCACGGCTCGGGGGACGCAGAGGATGGCCTGATCGACGCCTGGGCCTGGAGCGAGATCGGCTTACAGGGCGATTGGGGCGAGCGTTTAGCGGGCGAATCCAGGGGCGATCGGAACCGTGAGCTACAACGAGCAACCGAGTCTGGACTGCCGTTGGGCGACAAGAAGTTTGTGGAGGATATGGAAGTTCGCCTGGGGCGGAGGCTGCGTCGGAAGCCGCCTGGGCCCGCGCCGGGCGTGCGCAGCCAGGCTGTGGGGGCCGCTTGAGGAGGTTCGGCGCCTGTCACTGATCTCCTGTTAACCTCCGCAGAATGACTGGATACTCTCCCCGGCGAACTCTTCGGTAGCGGTGCTCGACGCTCAAGATCGCAAGGTCGAATCGGCCAAAGTCATTTAATAATAAGAGGTTATCCTCAAACTGCCGTCCTACCTGGCTTCTCAATTGGGCTCCGTCCCCGATTTGCCCCGATTTGCCCAATCTCGGGGCTCACCGGCACAGCGCCTCGAGCAAGAAGCGACCCGTATGCGATTGGGTGCACGCGGCGATATCCTCGGGAGTCCCCTCGAACTTGCGTCGAATCAGGAGCGGCGATCGGCGCCCCGCTCGAAGCCCGCTCGCAGGGGATCTCCAGACGCACTACTCGCCGTAGCCGACCTTGGCGCCGATCTCCTCGGGCAGAACGACATCGCCGCCGAACACCCCCACGTCCCATTGCCCGCGCCGCCAATGAGCCCCGAGCGCAAGCGAGCGGGTGCGGAGCTCCACGACCCGGCGAACATCGCGCACCCACTCGCTTGCGCTCGGGGCTCACCCGCTCGGCCCTACACGCCTAGCAGCCCGTGGTGGAAGTCGCACTGTGAAACAAGAGGTGATAAACTTGTTTTATGGCAATGGGACGGCGTAAGCGACGCGAGCGGCAGAAAGACCTATGGGTCGCCACCTCGGAGTTGCCCAAGAGCGCTGGGCATCCGTTTTATCTGCGGCTCAGCGAGTTATTTGACGAGCACGAGTTCGACGCCTTCGTCGAAGGCCAGTGCGAGCAGTTCTACGCGCCGAGCTTGGGACGGCCGTCGCTCACGCCGGGCATCTATTTCCGCAGTTTGCTGATCGGGTATTTCGAAGGCATCGACTCGGAGCGCGGCGTCGCTTGGCGCCTTGGCGACTCACTTTCGCTGCGGCGATTCCTGGCGATCGAACTCGATGAACAAGCGCCGGATCATTCGACGATCTCGCGCACGCGGCGGCTGATCGACCTCGAAACGCATCGCGCGGTGTTCACCTGGGCGCTGCAGCTGCTGGCCCGCGAAGGCCTGTTGTCCGGCGGAACGATCGGGGTCGACGCGACGACGCTGGAAGCCAACGCGGCGATGCGCTCGCTGGTGCGTTGCGACTCCGGCGAGGGCTACGAAGAGTATTTAAGACGTCTAGCTCTGGAATCGGGAATCGAGACGCCGACGCGCGAGCAGTTGGCCAAGATCGACAAGAAACGTAAGAAGAAGGCCTGCAACAAGGATTGGAAGCATCCCTACGATCCCGACGCCAAGGTCACGAAGATGAAAGACGGCCGTACGCACTTGGCGCACAAGGCCGAGCACGCGGTGGATTTGGAGACGGGCGCGGTGGTGGCGGTCACGCTGCAAGCGGCCGACGAAGGCGATACCACGACGATTGAAGAAACGCTGGTCGAGGCGGCCGAGCAGTTGGAAGCGGCGGCGGAAGAAGCCGCTGGCGCGGTCGACGAGCTGAGCGAAGTGGTCGCGGACAAGGGCTATCATTCGAACCGAGTGCTGACGGATTTTGCCGAGCTGGACGTACGCAGTTACGTGAGCGAGCCGCAGCGAGGGCGACGCAAATGGGGCGGCCGAACGCGCAACGCGACGCGGTGTACTCCAATCGGCGGCGGATCAAAGGCAAGCGCGGCAAGCGTCTGATGAAGTTGCGAGCGGAGAAGGTTGAGCGCAGTTTCGCGCACTGTTACGAGACGGGCGGGATGCGGCGATTGCACTTGAAAGGCCGAGGAAATGTTTTAAAGAGGCTGCTGATTCACGTGGGCGCGTTCAATTTATCGATCGCGATGAGGGGCAAACTGGGCGCGGGGACGCCGCGCGGGCTGGCGGACGCGAGGAAAAGGACAAAAGTGTCGGTTTTGGGGCTTGTATTGGCGTCTTGGGCGGCCTTGGGGCGGTTGTGCGGGGCCCTGGGGGCGGTTTTCAGGAGATTCCCGGCGAAGGTGCGAGATTCAGCCGGCGCGCCGCTGGCCACGCCGATGCTTCTCGCGGCCTGAAACGGGGTGTTTTGCCACGGGCTGCTAAGGAAGACTAGCGACGCCACCGGCTCGGGGCTCAAGACGTAATGCCGGATCGCTCGAACAGGTCCTTCAACTCCAGGCGGAAGCCGGGCAGCAGGTCGGGGGCTTCGAGGGCGTCGACCTCACGGTGAATGCCCGGCTCGCAGATCATCCCGCGCTCGAGGCGATGCTGCATGATCCAGACGACTTTGCAGCCGGCCTCGAGAAGTTGGCCGATCTTCTCCTCGACATGGTCGAAGGTGTTCGAAGGCGAGACGATCTCGATGGCGATATCGGGGGCGCCGACGGCGATCGCGGGCTTTTCGGCTAGCAGGCCTAGGTTTTCACTCAGGACGATCGAGATGTCCGGGCGGCGGACGACACCGTTGAGGAGCTCGTAGTCTTGCTCTCCAAGCAGCACGCCCCGCGGATTGGAGCGCAGGTAGATCCCAAGCTCGGTCGTCAGCTCAGCGCGCAGACGGTTGTGATCTGTTCTGGCGCCCATATCCTCTCCATAACGCGGAACCAATTGCCCGTTGCTCAATTCCCACTTCTGCCACTCGCCGTCGGGAAGGTTGGCGTAGTCCTCGACGGTGACGTAGTCTTTTGCCGCAATTGCGCCCATGGGATTGATTCTAGCGCGCTACACGATCCCAAACGTCGAGCTGCGCCGCCATGGGTGCGCGACACAAATGGGACCGCGAATCGTAACCTCAATGTGTCCGATGCGTTCCGAGAGTTCGGTCTACGCACGGACGCGAACGTGGCGCTGAGTCGTAAGCCGTTCGCGGCGCAAATAATTTAGCCCCGCGCTTCAGCGCGGCGTTTAGGTTCCAGCCGCGGCAACTGTTCTTCAAGGCAGCGCCGCGTCGCACGTCCGCCACGACGACTCCGCCGACCTGCTCGACCTGTGGGCTTGGTCCAACCTCGACCCCAACCGCGAATGGGCCGACCGACTCGCTGCCGCCGACCCCTCTCCACGTGCCTCAAGAGCCTTGCGCCTCGCCGTCCGCCGCGGCCTGCCTTACGGAGATGACGCCTTCATCGCCTCCCTCGAGCAACGCCTCGACCGGCCGCTACGGCCCCAAAAGCCCGGCCCGAAGCGAACCCGCTCCCAGGTCGCCGCCGGCTAGCGGTCACTACCAATCAAATAACGCAAGTTGTTGATATGGAGTCCTTTAGAGACGCAAGATCCCGCCGGCCAGCCCGCCCCATGTTACGCTTCCCTTGGATGCTCACCGCGCACCCGAAAACCGGCCGGCCACGTTGCTTGGCTTACACCCGACCCGCCGCCAATGCGCTCAAACACCCGGATTCGCCCGGATCTACCCGTACCAAAGGGGGGGGCTTGACAGAAATGGCTCTCACAGCAGCACCCTTAAACGCCGCATATGCGACTCGAAATAGCGCTCCAGCCCCGCCTCGTCTCAGCCGCCAATCGCCGCAACGCCTTCACTGCAAGGTCAACGTACCAGAAGTACTACCGCCGGAAAACCTGGCCCAAAATCTGGACCAAATTCGGAAACGAACCCAGTTTTCAACGCAACACAGGCGGTACAATCTCAGTGCAGTGATGAAACTACTTCCCGGACTCGCCTTACTCGCCGCCTTCCTCGCCCCCGCGCGCGCCCAACTCCACCCGCCTAACGAGGCCGGCGTCTCCATGGGGCACGTTCACCTCAACGTCCGAGATGTCGACGAGCACAAGAAGATCTGGATGGAGCACTTCGGGGCCAAGCCTCTCTCGCGCGAAGGCCTAGCCGGCGTAAAGATCCCCGGCATGCTGATCCTGTTCCGAAAGAAAGAGCCCGCCGGAGGAATGGAAGGCACGGCTCTCGATCACTTCGGGCTGAAAGTCCCGAACACGGCCAACACGCTGGCGGCCTGGCGGGTTGCGGGTCTCGAGGTGCATTCGGAATTCACCGGTACGGAGGGCTTCCCAAATGCTTATTTGCTCGCGCCCGACGGCGTGAAGATCGAGATTCAACAAGACGTCGACCTGCCTCACACCGCGATCGCTTACCATCTGCATTTTTACGGCATGGATCACATGACGCTTTTGGATTGGTACGTCGACACCTTTTCAGCCTTCAAGCGCAAACGCGGACACCACGACGCCGCCGATGTGCCCGGCATCAACCTGACCTACAACACGCCCAAACAGCCTCGCCCTGGTACGAAAGGCCGCTCCATGGACCACATCGGATTCGAGGTCAAGAACCTTGAAGCCTTCTGCAAGCAGCTCGAGGCCAAGGGAATCAAGTTCGACGTCCCCTACCGCAAGGCGCCGAAGCTTGGCCTCGGCTTGGCGTTCTTCACCGACCCGTCCGGCGTTTATATGGAGCTGACCGAAGGCCTCGACAAGTATTAGTGGACTCTCTTAAACACTTCGCTACTCCACCTAACTCTAGTAGGGGCGTAGCGCGCTACGCCCGCGGGTCGAGTACGCTCGACTCCTACAAGACCCATCATCACGATTTCAGTCCGGCAGGGCTAGGGCGCCGCCGACAGAAACGCAACAGCCTGGGGGAGCCGGCCGCTATCCCAGCGATGCGGCCGCTTCGGTTCAATTCAAAGACATAACGATGTGGGATTTCGAAATCCCACGGCCAAAGCTTTGTGCTCAAGCAAACCTAGTCCCCTGCTCGTGCCCAGTCGAGGTTGAACCGCGCCACGGTGAGGTATTTCACCGTGAAGCCGATGCCGGTCGGCGAGCCGCGCTCGTAAATGCAGTAGATCGTCCCGTCCGGACCGACGGCGAGGTCGCTGTAGCCGCTGATGCCCGGTTCGATGCTCCTCGAAAATGGCCAGGTCGTGCCGTCATCGTCGCTGATCTTCACCGAGACGTTCTGACGCTTGTGGTTGACGCGTCCCTCCAGCGGCTCCGAGCTGTGCGGGTTGACGAACACCATCGGGCCGTCGGGGTGCCGGATCAGGCTCGCCATGCAGACCGGCTCGAGCAGTTGGTCGTGAAACTCAGGCGTGCTCCACCCGCTAACGCCGTCGTCGCTGATTGAAATCGCGCGGCGGTGCTCGAGCGATTCGTGGCGGATGTTCAGCGCCACGCGACCGTCTTGGAGCTGGATCGCCAACGTCTCGCTGGGGTTGATCAGATCCGGGTGTCGGACGACGACCTCCCCGCGCTCCCAAGTGCTCCCCGAGTCGTCGCTATAGATGACCGACACGATCGAGGGCCGATGGGCGTGGCCGGCGGTTCCATCCGACATCCACACCGGCACGATCAAGCGGCCGTTGTCGAGTTGGATACCGTGGCCGGGGCCGGTGGCGATCACCATCCAGTCGTACTCGTCGCGGAAGCGCTCGAAGGTCGCGGTGATTTCGACCGGGTCGCTAAAAGTCTCACCATCGTCGTCGCTGCGAATGTAAAAGGAGCGGTTGTATTCGACGCAGAAGAGGAAGTGCAGCGCGCCCGTCTTGCGGTCGACGATGGGCGCGGCGTTGTTGTAGGTGACCTCGCCCGCGACGCCGAGGTTCTGTGCGAGCGCGGCCGGGTTTTTCTCGATCGGGCCGGGGACTCGCGAGATGATTCGAGGATCGTCCCAGCTGACGCCGCCGTCGCTGCTGCGGCGCATCATGATGTCTTGCACGCCCCAGTCTCCGCGTTCGCTCTTGCGGGCCTCGGCGAAGGCGATCAGTGTTCCTTTGGCGGTGGAAACGATGGCCGGGACCCGGTAGTGGAAGTATCCGCCGACCTCGCCTTCGAAGACGTCGACTTGCTCGAAGCTCGGCTCGGGTGCGGCGGGCGGTTCGGCGGCGCAGCCCCATAGGCAAGCGATGAGTACTAAGATTGGTAGCGCTCGATTCATTTGGGATTCCAATTTTACACGGACGCAACATTTGTGGAGCACACCCAAGTTCTTGCCCGGGTGCGCGACACAAGGGCCCCTACCCTCGGGTCTATCGCAACTTGGGAGACGGCGCATTCGCGGACGTAACGCGCGCAGTCGGTCTCGCAAAGCCGATGCTCATTATGGGGGCTAACTTCGGAGACCTCGACAACGATGGTTTCCTAGACATCTACCTGGGAACCGGCGAGCCAAACCTTCACACGCTGGTTCCAAATCGTATGTATCGCAACGCCCACGGGAAACGATTTCAAAACGTCACGAATCGGGAGGCTTTGGCCATCTACAAAAAGGACATGGGATCTCATGCCGACATCGACAACGACGGTGACCAGGACGTCTACGCCGTCATGGGAGGAGCGTATGCGGGCGATGTTGCGATCACATGACTGAAGTTCCCGCACGATCGGTCTTTGCTCAGATCAAACAGCTTGGGCTGCTCTGTTCGGCTCCTTCGAAATCCGGCAGCTCCACGATCGGCGACTATTTCCAAGTTACTTCCATCGCGAAGAAGTGGTCGAAGACCTCTCGGTCGGGGTGGTTGGCTTCGTTCTTCTCGGGGCTGCGGATGTAGAAGTCGATCTGCTGCAGAGCGGGGTTGACCGCGCCGGCCTCGCTTTTCTTGTCTTGATAGGGGTAATGCGCCACCAGATTCCGGTCGCGCATGCCTTGGGTCACCATAAAGTGCAGCTCGTAGTTCTCATAGAGCGGCTTGCCGTCGAGCGTCGCCGAGCCCATGCCCCAGCCGGCCACGTAGAGCAGGCTCTTGGGCCAGTTGGCGTCGCCGCAGCCCGAATCGCCGTGCTCGAATAGCCAGGCCGCGATGCCGCCGTCTTGGCAGGGCGAGAACTCCTTCACCTCGTCCATTGTGATGACGTAGCGGCCTTCGGGGAGCTCGAGCTCAGCCGTGAAGGCGCCGCTGTTGTTGATCTCGTCGACATCGAATTCGACGCTCCCGCCGACCGGGCGAGTATTGCTTCCGTCGTTGCCCATGTGGTCCCAGGGGCTGGGGTCGTTGAGCGTGCCGGTTTGGTAGATCTTCGTCCCCGAGAGGATGAAGCGCCCGTCGTAGAGGTCGTGCTGGGTGGGGGAGTAGAGTCCCATTTCGGTCCCGGGCTGGGTGCGCGGGCTGCGTTCGGGCTCGACTTGAGCGACGGGCTCGGGCGGAGCGGTGGAACAGGCGAGCAAGGCAATCGAAACGAGCGCGATCGAGCATGGGAGGTGTTTCATCGGTCGCATCCTACCCTATTCCGGCTCGCGAAGTCTGCGACCTCAAACCGACAGCGGGTGGTCCACTTGGAGCCGCGACCGGGAGGGAGCGGTTGACCGAGTCAGCGACGACAACAGCGTTGACCTGCAACCGCTTGCTTCCGCGCGCGGCTCCGGGTGTCGGCGAACTTTCCTGTGGACATTGCACAGGAGTCCTCCTAGTCTCATGTGGGTACGCCACAGGAGGTTCCGGGATGGGCTCGAAAATCGACTTGCTGCAGGGAACGTTAGACCTGATGGTCTTACAAACGTTGGCCACCCTGGGCGCTCAGCACGGCTACGGGATCGCCCGGCGAATCGAACAGGTCAGCGGGAACGAGGTGCTGCTCAACCAAGGGACGATCTACGCCGCGCTGGTTCGCCTGCAGCAACGAGGCTGGATCAGCGCCGAATGGGGCACCTCGGACAACAACCGACGCGCGAAGTTCTACTCGATCACCAAAGCCGGCACAAAGCAGCTCGCGAAAGAGACCTCGAACTGGAACCGAATCGCCGCCGTGATGGGCCGGATGCTTGCACCTTCAACTGGGGGAGAGGAGTGGACGCCGCGCGAGCTTTGGGCTCGAACCTTCGGGCGGCTCCGCCGTGGCGGCCCCGAGGAAGAGCTTCAGGAAGAAATCGCCGCTCATCTAGAAATTGCGATTGAGGAATACCGCCGCCAGGGCATGAGCGACGAAGAAGCGCGCCGCGCCGCCGCCGTTCATTTCGGTACGATCGACGGCGCCACCGAGCAGGTACGGGACCAGAGCGGGCTCCCGATGATCGACGGGCCGCTACGAGACGTTCGACACGCGGTGCCTGGGCTTCTGCGCAGCCCAGGCTTCACGCTTGTGGCAGCCGCGACGCTGGCGCTCGGCATCGGCCTCTGCAGCGCTTTCTTCTCGGTGATGAACGGCGCCATTTTGCGGCCGCTGGCTAACGTGGATGATCCCCACCGCTTGTTTGCCACCGAGCAGAAAGTTTCCTACCCGTATTTCCGCGCATTCGCCGAGGAAGACGGCATCGGCTCCCAAATGGCGATATGGATCGGTCCCACACGATTCAATGTCGCTCCACAGGGGCCCGATGATGTGACGCCTGGCCGGGTCCTTGGTCACATCGTTTCCCCCGAGTACTTTTCGACGATCGGCGTGAAGCCGAGCCTGGGGCGCTTTTTTAATGCTTCGGGGAATGAAGACCTCGACGCCCGCTCGGTAGTGGTGAGCGATCGGTTTTGGCGGGCGCGCTTGGGCGGCGATCCGGATGCCGTCGGAAACGGCCTTCTAGTCAACGGCCATCGCGTGACGATCATCGGCGTGGGTCCTGCGGAGTTCCACGGGGTGTTTCCGGCGGCTCCAGCGGAAATCTTCGTACCGGCGGCGGCTGGGCCCGAGCTGGCTCCCGAGTTGGACGGCGGACTCGACGACGCGGCGCTGGAACATTTTCGGGTCTTGCTCAGGCTGGAGCGTGGTGAAGAAGCGTCGGCCGGGGCGGCGCTCGATACGATCGCGCGGCGCTTGGATGACCAGCTGGTTGAGCCAAGAGATGAGCGCGATAAGAAGAGTCGCAGGATCAGCCTCGTTCCCGCGGGGAGCCAGGTCATGGCTTCGGCTCAGCAACGCTCATTTGTGACCGCGTTCTATATCGTTCTGATCGGCCTGATCTTGGTGCTAACGTGCGCAAGCCTTGCGGGGCTCGTCCTGGCGCGGGGCGGGGCCCGCGGTAAGGAGGTGGCGATTCGCCTCTCTCTTGGAGCGAGTCGGCTTCATCTGATCCGACAGCTGTTAACCGAAAGCGCCGTGCTGGCTCTGATCGGGGGGACAGCGGGCCTTGGGGCGGCTTTCGTGATGCTCGAAGCGCTGACGCGCTATGTGGCGAGCTCAACTCGGGCGGGCGCGACCGGTCCTTCACATATCAGCCCCGATCTCACTGTAGTGCTGCTCACCCTTGCCGTTTCGGTGGCGGCGGTACTCGGGTTTGGGCTGCTGCCGGCCCTAGGCTCGACACGGCCTAACGTTGTCGCGGCGCTCAAGGGCGACGTATCGGGGGGGCAACGGCGATACAAGCAGTTCGGGGTCCGCAACTTGTTCGTGGTTGCGCAGGTGGCGGCATCGATGTCACTGATCCTGGTGGTTGGAACGTTGGTGGTTGGGGCGCGCCAGGGCGCGACCGCCGATCCGGGATTTGATGTTTCCTCGATCCAGGTGTTTTCTCTCGACCCGCGCCGGAACGGCCTGAGCGCTGAAGAGAGCGAACGCGTTCCGCAAGCGGTGGCCGATCGGCTCAGGACGCTTCCAGGAGTGGAGGCCGTCACCTTCGCCCGAACCCGGCCGCTTGCGCTGACGCCCCAAACCGTGCGCGCCGTCGTCGCTAGCGACTCCGACGGCGATGAGATCGCTTCGGTTCAACGGCGAATCGTGGGGCCAGAATATTTTTCGACGTTGGGAGTGACCGTCTTACGCGGAGTCGACCTTGACCCGTCTGGCGCCCTCTCCTCCAACACGGTCCAGCCAGCGGTCATCAGCGCCGAGGCGGCGACTACGCTTTTCGGCGAAGAGGACCCCCTGGGCAGGAGCGTCGAGGTGTCCGGAGACTCATTGGAAATCGTCGGTGTGGTGCGCTACGGGGCGCCCCAGCCATTCAGCGGGAAGCCGCCGTCGATCGTGTTCACTCGCATGTCCCCTGACGCCTTGCCGCGCGGTGTGGCCATGGTCGTACGTTCAAGCGGAGGGCTGGATGTCGCGGCCGTCGATCGCGCGCTGGACCAGGTCGATTCTCGCCTCGCCCTGTTCGATCTTGCACGGCTCGACACGGACGCTTCGGGGTTCGAACGAACCCGGGATTCGATGGCCGCATTGAACACCGGCGTTGGTGTCTTCGCGCTGATTCTGGCTTGTATCGACCTAGCTGGGGTTACCTCTCAGGCGGTGGAAAGGCGGCGCAAGGAGATTGGCATCGAGATGGCTCTCGGCGCCGGCCGCGTGCACCTGCTGCGCAGCGTGATGAAAGAAGGCATCGCAATGGTGGCGGTCGGCGCTGTTTTGGGCTGGGCGATTGCCTTCGCGCTATCACGGGCCCTGATCGCCATGGAATCGACAATGGCGCAGATTGTGGAGGCGGGCTCTGAAGGCCTGTGGCTACCCGTCGGGGTTCCGGTGTTGCTGGTGACGCTGGCATTGGCCGCCTGCTACTTGCCGGCCCGGCGGGCGATTGCACTCGATCCGCTGACGGCGCTCCGTACCGACTAGCGCTCGTGCTAATCTACGCGACATGGAACGTCGTCAATTCCTCAACACCGCCGGCCACGGCTTGGCCTTCCTCACCGCCGCTCAGTACTCTCGCGTACTTGGCGCGAATGAGCGCGTCCAGGTCGCCGTGATTGGCGTCGGCGGACGCGGAAAGTCGCACATCCGGGCGCACGCCGCCAATCCGGGGGCTGATGTTGTCGCGGTCGTCGATATCGATCAGGGGATCAACGAACGCGCCGCCGCGCAGGCCGCCAAGGAGCAAGACGGCCGCAAGCCGAAAGAGCTTAACGACATGCGCAAGGCCTTCGACGATAAGTCGATCGACGCCGTGTCGGTCGCCACGCCAAACTACTGGCACGCCCTCACGACCGTCTGGGCCTGCCAGGCCGGTAAGGACGTCTACGTCGAAAAGCCGGCCAGCCACAGTATTTGGGAGGGCCGCAAGATGGTCGAGGCGGCGCGCAAGTATGAGCGCATGGTGCAGGTCGGTCACCAAAGCCGCTCGACGCCTCACAAGCTGAAGGCGATCGAGTTGCTGCGCGAGGGCGTGATCGGCGACGTCTATATGGCGAAGGGCCTCTGCTTTAAGCGCCGCAAGGACATCGGTTCGACCGAGGTCAGCGCCGTCCCGCCGGGGGTCGACTACGACATGTGGCTTGGGCCGGCCAAGCCGCGGGCGTTCAAGGAGAATCGCTTCCACTATAAGTGGCACTGGTACTGGGATTTCGGCAATGGCGACCTTGGCAACCAGGGCGTCCACCAGATGGATGTGGCCCGTTGGGGCCTCGGCAAAGACGCCTTGCCCGACAACGCTTTTTCAGCGGGCGGCAAGTTCGTCTACAACGACGACCAGGAGACGCCCAATACCCAGCACTGCGTCTTCGACTACAACGGCATCAACCTGCAGTTCGAGGTGCGCGGGCTGATCACCGGCGGGGAATGCGGCCTGCTCGAGAAGACCGGCAACGGCGGCCACACGATCGGGACGCTCTTCTTCGGCAGCAAGGGATACATGACCATCGGTAACGGCGGCGGTTTCTGGACCTACCTTGGCGAAGAGCGCGAGCCGGGCCCGATGATGAAGGCCGAGGGCGACTCGACTTACACTCACGTCGACAACTTCCTGAAGGCGGTGAAGAGTCGCAAGGTCTCTGATCTGGCCTGCGACATCGAAGAGGGGCACAAGTCGGCGGCGTTATGCCACCTGGCGAACGTCTCTTATCGCGTTGGGCGGAAGGTGATGTTCGACCCGGCCAACGAGCGGTTTGTCGGCGACGCGGGGGCGAACGATTTGCTCAAGCGGGACTATCGCGCGCCGTATGTGATTCCCGACATAGTATGATCGGCCAAGTCGAGATTGACTCCCGGGTGCGCGACAAGAAAGTGGCAGTTTGCGAGTTTCTCTTTTTTTGCGCATGAATCCTAACGTGGTGATACGTTAGGAGATAGGAGGTGCGCCGTGTCCCAATCCCTCGCCGCGCTCGAACGTCATAGAAGTGCCGTCCTGTCTGAGATCATCGACCTGGGAGACTTCCGCAGTGGATCGATCAGCGCCATCAGCGGTCGCTGCGGCAAACCCGACTGCCGCTGCCATCAGCCCGGCCAGCCGGCTCATGGCCCAAACTTCCGCCTCACAAGGAAGGTCAACGGCAAGACCGTGAGTGAAACCTTCGCTGCGCCTGCCCAACGCCGCAAGGCGCAACGCGAGGTCGACAACTTCCAGCGTTTCCGCGAACTGAGCCGACAATTGCTCGATGTCAACGAACAGATCTGCCGGCTGCGTCCGGTGGAAGAGGACGCCGAGTTGAGTCCGCGGGGAAAAAAACGGCCAAAGCGATCCAGCAAGAAGTCGGCCAAGAAGTAGGGCGGCTCCTGCGGGTCGTCTTCGCCGATCGGCGCAAGAGCGGGAAGCTGGACCTGGAAGCGGTCGAACAAGCGACGCGCGACGCCCTGCATCAAGCCGGCGCGGGGCTGATCGAGACGCTCTTGAACGAGGAGCAAGCGAGCGAATCGCGACAGCTGTGCGCTTGTGGCAAACAGGCGCGCTTGGCCGGCCGCCGCCGCAAGAAGATCGTCACAATGCTGGGCGAAGTCGTCGTCGAACGGCCGTATTATCACTGCAATCGCTGCGGCGCCGGCTGCGCGCCTCGCGACCAAGAGTTGGACGTTGAAGGGACGCAATATTCGCCGGGCGTACGCCGCATGACAGCGTTGGTCGGCTCCGAGACGTCGTTCGATCGCGGCCGCGCGCTGCTCGACGAGTTGGCTGGAGTGCAACTGACGACGAAGGCGGTGGAACGCGAAGCCGAGGCGATCGGCGCCGACATCGCGGACCACGAACAGGCCGAGATCTCCCGCGCCGTACAGTTCGAGCTTCCTGAGATATTAGGAGAAGATACTCCGATACTCTATATCGAGATGGATGGCACGGGCGTGCCGGTCACCGGCGCTGAGACGGCAGGGCGCAAAGGCAAAGCCGGCGGTCCGGCTCGCACCCGCGAGGTGAAGCTGGGCTGCGTCTTCACTCAAACAAGCTGTGACGACAACGGACGGGCCCTCCGCGACGAGGACTCAACCAGCTACACCGGCGCGATCGAAGACGCTGCCGCTTTCGGCCGGCGAATCTGGAGCGAGGCCCTGCGGCGGGGCTGGCGCCGGGCGCGCAAGAAGGTCGTCATCGGCGACGGCGCTTCGTGGATCTGGAATCTTTCGCATGAATATTTCCCTGGCGCGGTCGAGATCGTCGACTTGTATCACGCCCGCGAACACCTGTGGGGGCTGGCGGCGAAATTGTTTCCGCGGGACGAAAAGCGTCGCTGCGGTTGGGCGCGGCGGCTGAAGGAGAAGCTCGACGCGGGGCGCATCGAACCGCTGGTGGCGGCGTTGCGAAGCTTCGAAACTCAAGACGCCGAGTTGGCGCATCAACTGTTGCTGGAGGCGGATTACTTCCAGCGCAACGCCGAACGGATGAGATACGACGAGTTTCGACGGCAGGGTTTATTTGTGGGTTCGGGGGTGATCGAGGCGGGTTGTCGCACGGTGATTGCGAGTCGGCTGAAGCGTTCGGGAATGTTCTGGAGCGTGCGCGGCGCGAACGCGATTGTGGCTTTGCGCTGCGCGCGGCTCACCCGCCGCCGTTTCGACGACTACTGGGACAATCGTGCCCGGGCGGCCTGAGCGTCACAAATTTGTCGCACACCCTTGACTCCCCGCCCTGCTGAACCAGTCGCGGGAGCGTGATTCTTGAGCCGGGGCAGCCATGCCCAGTCCCGTCTAAGAGTGTATGCCGCACACGAAAGCTTCCCCGCGTCGCCTGCATCAAATCGGCGGGTACGCCACTCTGGCGCTCGTCATCGTTGGCGGTTTGCTCAATACGGGTTGCGGATCAGGGAGTGATCATCAGCGTCCCGACATCATTTTCATCTTGGCGGACACGCTAAGGGCGGACTATCTGGGGTGCTACGGATTTCAGGGCGATACCGCCCCAACGATCAACGCTCTAGCTGAAGAATCGGTGGTATTCGAAAACGCGATTGCCCCAGCCCCTTGGACAAAACCCTCCATTGCCTCCCTGTTCACATCATTGGACCCGCTCACGCACCGAGTTATGGACCACGAGAACCACTTCCACCGGAGTTGGGAAAATTGGCCGAACGTTCCCGACGATCGGAGCCTCCGCACTGATGCGCTCGCGGAGGAGGCGTGGACTTTGGCGGAGGCTCTAAAGGAGCAAGGGTATGTGACGGCCGCGTGGGTGGCCAACAAGTGGGTCAACTCGGAGTGGGGCTTTGCCCAGGGCTTCGACCACTTCGATGACTTCGATCACTTGGAAAGACCTGTCGAAATAACAGCGGGACTGATGGGGGCCTCGGCTCAAGACTGGCTACGGGAGTTCCGCAAGGGAGAGGAAGCCGACAAACCGTATTTCCTCTACTTGCACTTTATGGATATCCACGGTCCCTACCAAACCACTGATGAGCTGGTCGAAGAATTCGCGCAAAGTCCATCGATCGGAGATGACAAAATCCTAACCGAGCACGAGATAGCGCAAATATCCTACCTCGGCGAGCTCGTACCATGGAAAGACGAGGAGAGGGGACGCCACCTCCAGAATTGGCGGGCCGCTTACGCGGCGGGGATACGCCTCTTTGACGACCGGTTGAGACCCCTTCTCGACTGGCTGAGGACTTCGGACCGATGGGATCGAACCGTTGTGGTGTTTGCCAGCGACCACAGGGAAGAGCTACTCGACCACGGCGGTTGGAACCACGGTAATGAGCTATCAGCCCGTGGTGGAAGTCGCACTGTGAAACAAGAGGTGATAAACTTGTTTTATGGCAATGGGACGGCGTAAGCGACGCGAGCGGCAGAAAGACCTATGGGTCGCCACCTCGGAGTTGCCCAAGAGCGCTGGGCATCCGTTTTATCTGCGGCTCAGCGAGTTATTTGACGAGCACGAGTTCGACGCCTTCGTCGAAGGCCAGTGCGAGCAGTTCTACGCGCCGAGCTTGGGACGGCCGTCGCTCACGCCGGGCATCTATTTCCGCAGTTTGCTGATCGGGTATTTCGAAGGCATCGACTCGGAGCGCGGCGTCGCTTGGCGCCTTGGCGACTCACTTTCGCTGCGGCGATTCCTGGCGATCGAACTCGATGAACAAGCGCCGGATCATTCGACGATCTCGCGCACGCGGCGGCTGATCGACCTCGAAACGCATCGCGCGGTGTTCACCTGGGCGCTGCAGCTGCTGGCCCGCGAAGGCCTGTTGTCCGGCGGAACGATCGGGGTCGACGCGACGACGCTGGAAGCCAACGCGGCGATGCGCTCGCTGGTGCGTTGCGACTCCGGCGAGGGCTACGAAGAGTATTTAAGACGTCTAGCTCTGGAATCGGGAATCGAGACGCCGACGCGCGAGCAGTTGGCCAAGATCGACAAGAAACGTAAGAAGAAGGCCTGCAACAAGGATTGGAAGCATCCCTACGATCCCGACGCCAAGGTCACGAAGATGAAAGACGGCCGTACGCACTTGGCGCACAAGGCCGAGCACGCGGTGGATTTGGAGACGGGCGCGGTGGTGGCGGTCACGCTGCAAGCGGCCGACGAAGGCGATACCACGACGATTGAAGAAACGCTGGTCGAGGCGGCCGAGCAGTTGGAAGCGGCGGCGGAAGAAGCCGCTGGCGCGGTCGACGAGCTGAGCGAAGTGGTCGCGGACAAGGGCTATCATTCGAACCGAGTGCTGACGGATTTTGCCGAGCTGGACGTACGCAGTTACGTGAGCGAGCCGCAGCGAGGGCGACGCAAATGGGGCGGCCGAACGCGGCAACGCGACGCGGTGTACTCCAATCGGCGGCGGATCAAAGGCAAGCGCGGCAAGCGTCTGATGAAGTTGCGAGCGGAGAAGGTTGAGCGCAGTTTCGCGCACTGTTACGAGACGGGCGGGATGCGGCGATTGCACTTGAAAGGCCGAGGAAATGTTTTAAAGAGGCTGCTGATTCACGTGGGCGCGTTCAATTTATCGATCGCGATGAGGGGCAAACTGGGCGCGGGGACGCCGCGCGGGCTGGCGGACGCGAGGAAAAGGACAAAAGTGTCGGTTTTGGGGCTTGTATTGGCGTCTTGGGCGGCCTTGGGGCGGTTGTGCGGGGCCCTGGGGGCGGTTTTCAGGAGATTCCCGGCGAAGGTGCGAGATTCAGCCGGCGCGCCGCTGGCCACGCCGATGCTTCTCGCGGCCTGAAACGGGGTGTTTTGCCACGGGCTGCTATACACGCACACGACACGGACGCCCCTGATGATCCGATTGCCTCGAGGAGCCGGCGGCGGCCGACGCGACTCCACGATGGCGAGTCTTTTGGACCTCATGCCGACACTTCTGAGCCTTGCAGGACAGGTCCAGCGCCCCGAGGCGCTCGAAGGGCGCGTGCTGCTGAATATTGACGGCGCTGAGGCGGACCCGGCCCCGCAGTGGGCTTTCTCGGGCGCCGTGGCCCGTGGACCACGAATCACCTCTATTCAGGATCAGAATTACAAGTTGGTATGGGAGTTTCCCAATCGGGCATGGGGGTTATTTGACCTCAAGAGCGACCCGGCAGAGTCTGTCAACCTCGTCGGAAAAGCCGAGGGTGAGGTCGAGCTACGAATGACGGAAGCTCTGACCGATCGCCTAGATCGCCTCAATGAAAAGGAAACGCTGCTACACAGCACGATCGAGATGGATCCGGAAACGACCAAGCGTCTGAAGTCTCGGCTATATTAAATAAGCCCACGATCCTTGAGAAGATCGCCCGCAATCCCAGGGCGGCGCTCAACCCGCTAAACTAGACCCCTTCCAATGGTTGAGCTTTGCCCTGAAAACGAATGGCGCCCCGCCGCCGAGCATGCACTCCAATTCGCTCAATCGCAAGTTGCCGCGCTGGTCGAGCGAGACCCCGATTTCTACCCAATGTACACCGAGGAAGGGAAGTGGCGTCACAACAAGGAAGCCTGGACCTGCTGGTGCGACGGCTTCTTGCCGGGGATGATGTGGATCTTCGCCAAGCGCACCGAGGACCCGAAGTGGTTCGAGCTCGGCGAGCGCTATAGCCGTCCGCTCGAGCATCGCAAGATGGACCGCGACATCCACGACCTGGGGTTTATCTTCTTTTCGACCTACCACCGCTGGCATCAGCTCACGGGGGAAAAGGAGCTCGACGATGTTGTGATCCAAGCGGGGCGGACGCTGGCGCTGCGGTTCAAGGAGAAGGGCGAATATTTGAGCTCGTTCATGGGGCCGGAGTCGTTGTTCATCGACATCATGGCCAATATCGGGATCATCGTTTATGCCGCGCAGCGGACAGGGGATCAGGCGCTGCTCGACGTGGCGATCAAGCATTGCTTGACTTCGCGAAAGCGGCTGATCCGCGGCGACGGAAGCGCGTCCCACGAGGGCATCTTCGACATGGAGACCGGCGAGTTCCTGAGGCAGTCGACGCAGCAGGGCTATCGCTCGGACTCGTGTTGGTCGCGGGGGTTGTCGTGGGCGATCTACGGCTTTACGTCGGTGTATCAGGCGACCGGCGACGTGCGGTTCCTCGAAACGGCGCAGGCTTGCTCGGACTACTACTTGCTCAACACGCCGGCCGGCGGGGTCCCGTTGATGGACTATGATTTCCCGCCGGAGGTCAACCAACGGGTTGAGTCGTCCGCCGCGGCGATAACGGCGGCGGGGTTGTTTCGTTTGGCTGATGCCGTGCCGGATCAGGCTAAGGGCGCGTACTATCTTGGGGCCGCGCGACGGATTTTGTTGACCTTGTGCCGGCCGCCTTACTTGGCTTCGGAGACGCCGGGCTGGGAGGGGATCCTCAAGGAAGGAATCTACCACCTCGACAAGGACCTGGGGGTGGGCGAGTCGGTGATGTGGGGGGAGTACTTCTTCTGCGAGGCGCTGGACCGGGCGTTGGGGGAGCCGCTATAGGCCGCCCGAAACAAGTGCACCTTGGAGGCAGGCCGTATAATACGGGCTATGAGCGCAGAAATGACGCTGGAACCGGCGGTCGAGCAGTCACGGGCCTTACGATTGCTTGAGCATCTCCCACCAGAACAAGTGTCCGCGGTCGTCCAATTGCTCGAGACCATGGTCGACCCCGTGGCCCGCTCCCTTGCGAATGCGCCATATGACGACGAGGAATTGACTCCCGAGGACGTCGACGAAATCGAGCGGGCCGACGCCTCTTTGGACGCTAGCGAGGGAATCCCTCACGAAGAGATTATGCGCGAGTTTGGGCTGACACCAAGTTCGTGAGCGGTCCCAAGAGGATAGTCCGCTGGTCTCCGGCAGCCAAAGGCCAGCTTCGGGCGATCGATCGTACGGACGCGCTGCGAATTTTGAGAGCGATCGACGCTTACTTGCTCACTGGCGTCGGCGATGTGAAAAAACTGCGCCCGCCGAGCTCGGGGTTTCGGTTTAGAGTCGGCGACTACCGGATCCTCTTTAGAAAAATGGCGCAGTCGGAAATAGGGGTTCGAAGCATTAAGCACCGGTCCCAGGCATACCACTAGCGGCTAGCGGATCAGCACCACTTCCGCCAGATCCCGATCTCGGTGGACGCAGTACTCTTCACCTTTGGAGTGGACCCATAAGCCTTCGTCGGGGCCAGTGAGTGGGAAGTCAGCTACGGAGTCGTAAAGCCTCCCGCCGACATCTTCGACCTCAGGACTCAGCGGCCCCATGTGGAGGTGGACATGGCACTGGGTGCGGAAGAAGTAGGCGTTGTGAGCCAGCCCCCAGCGCTGACCAAATAGCTCCTCCGCCCGCTCGATCGCGCGCGACCAGAGCAGCGTCCGGTTCGCGGCGCTAAGCCCGCCGATGTGCTGCAACTCGATGTCGTGCGCTCGCAGCAACGCCAAGTAACGGTTGGGCTTGTGGGGGTTGATGTCTTTTAGGAAATAGACGTCGTCCGTCTGCTTCTCGGCGGTTCCGCAGAGGCTGCAGACGCGAGCCTTGAGAGTTTCGGGAGCACTGTGATCGCAGGGACAACCCACGACCGGCATCGGAGGATTCGCGGAAAGATAGAGGGCGCCGGCTAAGGAACCGAACAGGATCAGCAGGCGCCGCACGCTCGGACCTGCCTACCCCACCCAGAGATCCGCCAACGGCTTGCCCTTGACCAACTCACGCGGCTGGTCGAGGTGGTTGTAGATCACCTGGTTCGGGTCGATGCCGAGAGCGTAGTATATCGTCGCCAGCAGGTCGTTCGGGTGAACCGGCTTTTCTTTGGGCGACGAAGCGGTCTCGTCGGACTCACCGTAGAGCCGCCCGCCCGGAATGCCGGCGCCGGCGACCAACGAGGTGTAGCAATACGGCCAGTGGTCGCGGCCATCGGGGCTGTTGGAGTTGCCCGAGGTTGACACGCCGAGCCGCGGCGAGCGGCCGAATTCGCCAACCGCGACCACCAGCGTCTCGTCGAGCAGGCCGGTGTCGTCCATGTCGGTCAGCAGAGCCGAGACCGTGCGGTCGAGCTTGGGGCAGTGCAGGTCGCGCAGTGGGCCAAAGTTCGCGGCGTGCGTGTCGAAGGCGGTCGTCTCGGGGTTGCCGTTCGCCACCGAGGGCCAGTTGAGTTGGACGAAGCGCGTTCCGGCTTCAACCAAACGCCGGGACATTAGCGCGCCTTGGCCGAAGGTGAAGCGGCCGTACCCCTCGCGCATCTTGTCGGTCTCTTTGGTGAGGTCGAAGGCGTCGCGCGCCTTACCGGAAAGCACCACGTCAAACGCCTGCTCGTAGTACTTGCCCAGCGCGGCCTTCTCGACGGCCTTCTCGAGCTCGGGCATCGAGCCGTTGATGCCCTTGAGTAGCTCAAAACGGCTCTCCAGGCGCTCGGCCGGGGTCTCGCGACGCAGCTCCAAGTCGTCGAGCTTGATTGGCTTGTTGGGGTCTTGATAGAGGCGATACGGATCAAGCGCCTTGCCCAGGAATCCGGCGGCGCCGCCTTTGCCGATGACGCTTGATTCTTGCAATGGCCGCGGTAGCTCGACGAACGGCAGAACCGGTTCTTCCGGCGGGCGGAACTTGGTGACCCAGCAACCCGCGTTCGGGAAGTCGTTCGGCGAGGGCGGCTCGAGCTGACCCGAAGGCGAAACTTCGCTGGGCGGATACCCGGTGCACATCTGGTAGATCGCCGCCGTATGGTTGAACAGCCCAGCCGGCGTGTAGCTCATCGAGCGGATCAGCGTGCACTTGTCGACCGCATCGGCAAGCATCGGCATCGTTTCAGAGAGTTGAATTCCGGAAACCTTCGTCTTGATCGGCTTGAACTCGCCGCGGATGTTCGACGGGGCGTCGGGTTTCGGATCCCAAATATCGATATGCGACGGACCGCCTTGCAGGAACAACAGGATGACCGATTTGGCCGACCCGAATCCGGTGGCGCCGGCGAAGCGGGGGGACGGAGCGGCTTTGGCCTGCTCTTGAAGTTTGAGGACGTCTTGGAGGCCTAGGCCAAAAAGGCTGAGCCCGCCCACTTTGAGAAAATCTCTCCGGCTGGAACCGTCGCAGAACCGCGCGGAAAACTGGTTGGGAATGTTGAGCATGGCTGTGCCTCCTCAGGCTGGATTCGACTCGCCTTATAGTATAGCGCTGGTTTAGTACGCCAGCGTCATAGTGAACCGAAATGTGCGTCCGTCGTTCAACGTGTTGTTGATCTGGCCGAAGTTCGGAGCGGTCAGCGAGCTCCCCGGCTCGGCAAATTGGGGGGTATTGAAGAAGTTGATCGACTCGGCGCGGAATGTGAGGCTCGTGTCTCGGGCGAGAGCCCAAGTGCGCGAGATCGAGGCGTTCACGTTGGCGATCTTGCCCTTGCGGAAAGTGTTGCGCCCGAGGCTGCCGGCGAGCTCGAGCGGAGCGTTGATGAAGCGGAACGCCGACCCAGGTAGGAGCAGGGACGAGGTATCGGGATCTCCAATCGTGCGCCCGAGGATCGACGGGTCGAGGATCATCGGCCGGTCGCCGCTCCGGCCGTCGACGTTTCCGCGGCCGGGGGCGTCGGAGCCTGATTGGACGGTAAACGGCGTCCCCGACTTGAGCAACGTCACCGTCGAGATCGTCCACTTGCCGAAGATGGAGTTACCCAGACCGCCGCCAAGCTCGGGAGTTTCATAAGCGGCTTGCAGCAAGAAAGAGTGCGGCTGATCGAAGTTACTCAAGCTCCTGATGTCGGGCTGGGATAGCGACTCGGTTTGAGCAACTGCATTCCGGGCATCCATCGGCGAGGCGGTGTTGGTGTACGAGCTGCCCAGGTCGATTGCCTTACTAAACCAATAAGAAGCGTTGATCGTCATCCCTTTTAAGTTGGGGGCGATCAGCGATACGCGTCCGGCATCGTAGTAACCGCGCGAGCCGTTGTGGCCGAACAGGTGTTCAAAGGCGTTTTGGTCGGGTCGGCGATCGTTTACGGTTCGACTGGTCAGGGGAGTTCCGTCGATTACCCGGCCCCGGTTCAGAAAATAAGTCAAGAAGAGCTTATGGGAACGGCTTCCCAGGTAGCCGAGTTGGAGCTTCCAATCTGAGAAGGGCTCTAATTCCCAACTGAAGTTGTATTGGTGCGAGTAGGGCGTCGACAGGTCCGGCCCAATCTCGATGATCGAGGATCTACTGTTGGGATCAAGGTCCTCCAGACGCAGGCCGGCTAGCGGATCGACTAGGTTTGGCGATGGGATGTTGACCCGCAGAACATGCGGCCGATTGAGCCGATCTTGGCCGAAGGTCACTGGAAAGATCTGACCGTAGTTCAGCGAATAGGCGCCCCGGATGACACCCCAGCCTTCTTTTAGGCGATAAGCAAAGCCGAAAAGGGGCCCCCAGTTGTTCAAGTCAGAGTCGTATGGAAGGTCACTCTTGCCAGTGACTTCATGAGGACGAAGGATAGGCTCGTAGCGCAAGCCTAAATTGAGGGTCAGTTTCGACGACGCCTTCCAGCGATCACCGATAAAGAACCCCATATCCCAGCTACGAAAGCCGCGATAGGTGCTGCCGACGGCCTGAATGAGGAAGCTGGCGGCCCCCATGCGAAGGTTCGTTATGGCGTCGCGTCCAAAGTCATTGCGAAAAGAAAGGATGCCCCGGTGGCCTTCGGTCTCCTCCCCGTTGTATTGCAGGCGAGTGAGGGCGAACCCGGCGGTTAGCTCATGCTTCCCGGCGGTGTGTCTGACCGAGCCGGCGTAGCGGAAGCGGTTCTGGACGCGGTCGATGGGGATGAAGGGACGCGGGCCCAGGCTTGAGAGCGCTCGTCCAGGCGTAACCGGTCCGACAGCGCCCTCGGCGGCGACGAGTAACGAGCCCAGGCGGTCGAATCCCATCGAGAAGTCGGTGATCGTTCGGCTCGACCAGGCGCGATTCCAGGTCAGCCGAGCGCTGTGGGATTTGGTGTCGGTGTCGGGGTTCTGCCCTTTGACCAACTGGAAGGCGTCGACGTTCTGGCCGGTGAATGAATAGCGCGCGACGACGGTATCGCGGTCTGAAAAACGCTGATCGAATTGGGCGCTGCCGACGTCGGTGTTGATGCTTTGAAGGCTGTTCGCATTGTGGGCGCGAGCCGCGATGTCGGGCCGGTTGGGCGCGGCCGCCGGATAAGCGTCGATCAGGCGCTCGACAATCGCACGGAGTTGCGGGTCGTTCGTCAGCGGAATGCGCTCCTCGGGCAGCGGGATGAGGATGTTACCGTTGACGTTGCCCCGGATCTTGTTCTGCGAACCGCTCAGCGACAGCCGGCCGCCGTCCCACAAAGGCATGCCGATCGTGCCGCCGTAGTGATTTTCACGAGCCGGCTGCACGTTACCCACTTGGAAGAACGATCGCGCGGAAAACAGGCTATTGTTGTGGCTCCAGAAGGCGTTGCCGTGGACGCCCGAGCCTCCGCCCGGTGAGGCGTGAACGACCTTGCCTGGGCTCGCGCCAAACTCCGAGCCAAAGTAGCCACGATCGACCTTGAAATCGTCGACGATTGTCGCGGTGGTCCCCAAGCGGAGATTCAGCTCTTTTAGTGCGTTGTTGTCGACCAAGTTGAACTGGACGTTCTCGTTACGGCGGCTTTCGCCGGCTTCGGAGTCGGTTTGACCGAGTAGGTTGAGAGCGGTTCTTGCGTCGTCCACGGTTTCGACTTGGGGCGCCTCGACCGCGGATTCTGGCGTTTCCTCGGTCGCCTCAGGCGAAGACTGCCCCGCCGAAAAGCAGGGCGACAGCGTCAGCAGCGCGGCCAGGGCCACGCGCACAAGTGCAGAGCTAATCATCTCAGGGGGAAGGGAAGCGCAGGCTTTCGTAGTAGTATACGCGCCGCCGGGATTGCTACTCGATCAGCCCATGGCCACGTAGGGTTTCGCCCAGCGCCGGTTCTTCGAAGATCCCGATGCGCTCGAGGACCTTACCGTTGTCGACAACCGCGCCGTAGGGAGGCAGGTCGAAGGGGAACGTATCGCGTAGAGTTTCTAGATCCGGCGACAGTTTGGCTGTGTCGCTGAGCCCAGCATCCTTGAGGAAGTCGTCCGCGAAGTCCTGCTCTTCGGTGGCGACGCCAACGAAGTCACTTTTCCATTCGTGCTCAGACAGCAGGATGCCGGCGTCAAGGCAATGCATGCAGCTGGGGTTGAAGAAATACACGAAGACCTTGCCTTGGCGCAGGTTGTATTCCTGGCCGGCCACGGTGATCGTCTCGGGAACGTCCGTCCCTGGTTGCGGGCCGAACCAGTGGTAGCCCAGCGCGGCCGTACTGAGCAGCGCCACGCCGACCAATGCTGTCCCGGCTCGCCGGAGCTCGCCGACCTTTGGAGCGAACCACGCCGCCAGCAGCGAAACCGCTACCATCGCCGCGTCGCTCCAGAAAAACGCCGGCCCGACCGCGCGCTCGAGCCAAGGGAAGCAGGTGCAGTCTTCGCCCTGCAGAGCCGTGTAGTTGATCGCCATATAGGCCATGAAGACCAGCAACAGCAGGGTCGACATCAGGCCGCCGAGGCGCCTCCAGGCCGGGCGAAGCAGCAGCACGCCGGCGAGCGCCTCGCCGGCCGAAACGGCCATTGTTCCAATCAGAGTGAACGACGTGGGAACCAGGAGCTGCGAGAGTTTGATCTGCCAACCGGCGATGTCGGTCAGCTTCCAGATGCCGGCGACGAGCCAGACGATCGCCATAACGATGGCGCAGGTCCAGCCGATGGCGCTCTTCCAACCCGGTAGGGATTCAGTCGAATCGGGCACGCTTAATTATCCCAGACGCGCGGAAGGTTGTTGGAGTTAGGTTCCTGACCGTTCTTGCGCTCTTCGGGTTGGCGTGCTCCGAGCCGTTCACGGGCGGGCGCGGAGCACAGTCAAGCTGATGTCGGACGACATGTCGTCCGATGATCCAGGGGGCGATCGGCGATCGGCTCAAACGATGGGGCGGGGAAGCCGCACTCCTTCGACTTTCTGGGGTTCAGGCATGATCTGCGCGATCAACTCTGGAGAAAAACCATCCTCAAGGCCTACGCGACAGCCCCAACAGGGTTGACCACAAGCGACGATCCGAAAGACCTACCGTTCCGGCGCCATCGGCACGGACATGTCGACACCGAGCCGCTGCATCTCTTGATCGTAGAATCGACGGTGCAGCGCCTGGAATTCTTCGCCGCCCTCGGTGATGTCGCGCTTCTGGTTGGTGATCATGTCGCGGGCGCGCTCGTTGGCTTGCTCCTCGAGCTGCAAGATGGCCGTCATTTCGCGGGCGATCTCGAGGCGAACTTCGTTCCAACCCTTCAGCACTCTGACTCCGCTGAGGCGAGGGAGCTTGGCGGCGAGTTGGTGCGAGAGCTCGGTGACCTTCTCGCGCGAGATCTTTCCCGATGAGCCCCTGGCCTGCGCGGAGACGACCTGGCGCTCGGCTAGAATCTGGCGCTTCACCTTCGAGAACATCTCGTGATAGGGAATCTGGTTCTTGCGCATGTAGTCGCTATATTGATTCAGCAACTCGCGCGCCTCGGCGTTGATTTCTTCCTCGAGGGCGACGGCGTCGAGGATGATCTGATCGAAGGCCGCCTCGACCACTTCGGGGCTCTTGAACGAGCAGGCGCCCCTAGCGAGGCGCTTCGCGAGCTCTTTGGACACGAACCGAATAAACTGCCGAGGTACAAGCATGGACCGAGTCGTCAGTGTATCAAGCGCAAATTGAAGGGTGTCAATCTCGGATCTAGCCCGGTCCGAGACGCGCCAGATCGGGCCTCGGTACACTCGGGGTTCGGTGGCGTGGAATAAGTTCGTAACGGCGGCTGAGGCGGCCTCTCTTGTCGTGGATGGCTCGACGGTCGGAGTCACCGGCGGAGGGGGCGGGTTGGTAGAGCCGGACACGTTGCTGGAGGCGATCGAGAGCCGTTTCCTGGACACCGGATCTCCCAGTGGATTGACGCTGGTTCACGCCCTCGGCCTTGGCGACCGTGAATCCCGCGGCGTCAACCGCTTCGCCCATGAGGGTATGACCAAGCGGGTGATCGGGGGGCATTGGGTGTGGTCGCCGCGCATGCAGCAAATGGCCGCGGACGACAAGATCGAAGCCTACGTTCTGCCGGCGGGCGTGATTACGCAACTCATGCGCGAAATCGGCGCCGGCCGGCCTGGGCTTCTGACGCACGTGGGGCTAGGGACGTTTGTTGATCCCCGAATTGACGGCGGCAAGCTGAACGCCCGGGCGCAACAGGACCTCGTCGAAGTGGTCGAATTTGGGGGCAGGGAACTGCTGCACTACAAACCGTTCCCGGTCGGGGCGGTGTGTTTGCGGGGGAGCTTTGCCGATCCGGAGGGCAATGTCAGCTTAGACCAAGAGGGCG
The DNA here is from genome assembly GCA_965247515.1 of Bryobacterales bacterium. Lineage (GTDB taxonomy): Bacteria > Acidobacteriota > Terriglobia > Bryobacterales > UBA6623. The sequence continues at coordinate 8,565,807 of OZ252029.1, forward strand.
CGAACCTTGACGCTTTTGCCCTTGCGCTGGCGGCCCACAACTCCGGGGGCAAGGTGTTGGTGCAGGTGCGCGAGGCGGTTGACGCGGGCGCCTTGCCTGCGCGATCGGTGCGCATCCCAGGCGCTTTGGTTGACGCGGTTGTGGTCGATTCGAACCAGCGCCAGAGCTATGAAGGCGACTACGACCCGTCGCTTTCCGGAGAGATGAGAGTCGAGACTTCCAACGTTGGCTCGACGCGATTCACTGAGCGTGAAGTTATTGGCAAGCGCGCCGCAATGGAGCTGCGCGAAGGCGCTGTGATCAACTATGGCTTCGGAATTCCCGACGCGGTCGCCAAGTACGTCGCCGCGAAGGGAGACCTCGGCCGCTACTACCAAACCATCGAGCATGGTACGTACGGAGGGGAGCTCCTCGACGGCGCGCTTTTCGGCTTCGCGCGCAACGCCACGGCGATGATCGACTCTCCCTCTCAGTTCGATTTCTACAGCGGCGGCGGGCTCGACATCGCGTTCCTCGGCATGGGGGAGCTCGACCGAAAAGGCAACGTCAATGTGTCGAAGCTCGGCGGACTTGCCGTTGGCCCCGGCGGCTTCATCGATATAGCCCAGAACGCTCGCAAAGTCGTCTTTTGCGGGACGTTCGAGGCCAAAGGGTCCAACCTCAAAGTCGGCGAAGGGCGCTTGGAGATCCTTCGGCACGGCGAGGTTCGCAAGGTGGTCGAATGCGTTCGGCAGATTACGTTCAGCGGCAAGCAGGCGCTCAAGACCGGCCAAGAGGCGCTCTACGTCACCGAGAGGGCGGTGTTCAGTTTGACCCCAGGAGGTCTGAAATTGACGGAAATCGCTCCCGGCGTGGATCTCCGGCGCGACGTGCTCGAGCGCATGGATTTCGAGCCCTTAATTGAGGGTGAAGTCGGCCGCATGCCGGCTGACTGCTTTTCCGCCGGTCCATTCTAGTGTAGTGCGCCAAGCAGATCGCAACTTATTTTCTCGCGCCTTATCCACGAGCCACGGCGGGGCGTCGCAGGGGCGCGACATGTCGCGCCCCTGGAGTTTCTACATATTTTACCCGTCAGCGGCGGCGCCGAAGGCCTGCCAGGAGGGTTTGAGCCCCAGCGGAGCCAGCAAATCGGGGTTTTCGACCATTTCTTTCCGCAACAGCGCCACCAGATCCAGACAAGAAGGCCTCTTTGCCTTTTTCCTCCATTTCGGCAGCGGCGCATAGGCCTCTCCGCGCCCCGGACCATACGCCAGCAACGACGCCAGCAGCAAAGCGCTGTACGCCGCCACCGCCAATACCGGTTGCTTCGGGACCGCCGTCTCGCTCCATAACTGCGCCTGTCCCACGCCCAACGTGTCCTTCTCTTCGCGGTGGTTCACCTCGATCTGCCAACGGTCGAAATAGATCTGCAACAGCTCGCGCGCCTGGCTGGCGAGGTCCGTCGTGAGTAAATACGCCGGCTGGCGGTAGTACATCTTGCTCGAAAGGCGCTTGCTATAGGGGGTCGGCGCGACCACCAACAAACGCAACGGCGTGCGCCGCGCCCCGCCCTGCCAGTACACCTCGTTGACCTCTTTATAACGGATCTTGCGGCGCTTGCCGCCGTAGAATAGCTTGGTCGTTTTCCAGACGATCGTCTCGTCGCGGCGCACCTGTTCGGGGCGGAACTTTTCGACCCCATAGAAGCGTCGCGAGCCGGTCGGCGCGGCTTTGCACAGCACAGCGTCCAGGCGCGTGCGAGCGATGAGCTCGGTGCGATCGCGCGGCGCCAGGAAAACGGTGCGGTTGCTGAAACTGCCGTCAAGCGACAACACCATCTTCTTGGCGATCCCGCCGGCGGCATCCAGCGCAGCCCGCAGCGGCGCCATCATGTCGACTAAACGTTGCGAGATGCGACAGCGCTTGCGCGCTTGTTCGTACTGCTCTCGCTCGGCGTCGCCGGCGCGTTTGCCGGGACGCTTGGGAACCGGCGCACATTCAAAACGCACCGGCAAGGCCCGCGCGCCGGTCTTGCCGCCGCGATCGAAGGGAACCAACAACGACGCTTGCAAGTAGCGCAACCCCAGCATCAAGTTCGCGTGAAACGGCGGCGAGAGCGGATCGTGTTGATAAAACGCCTGCTTGATCCTACGCCCCGTCTTGCGCAAGCGCGTGTCGTCGATCGCCACGCCCACCAACCGTGAGCGGCAAAACCCCAAGGCGCGCTTCCACACCGGCGCGAACAACTCTTGCGGACGCCACTTGCAGCGCTCGTGCAAAAAATAGTCCGCGCTCCAGCTGTTTTGCTCGCCGCCGTTGGTCCAAATAATGCGCGAAAGCGTGCGGCGGCCCAGGCAAACCAGGCCTCCCAGGCCTTGGCGCACCGCGCGTCGATGCGTGCGTTGCTGGGGAAAGGCGCGCCTCCAATCAGCGCTGATCGACAGGAACTGAGGAAGCAGCATGGGAACCTCCAGGGGACAGCTAATCCGGGCCGCGTAGCTAATCCGGGCTACGCAGCGCGAAAGTGTTCTTCGCGGTGCGCACAAAACGGTCGCCGCGAGCGATCTTCTTCGACAGCGCCGAGACGAGGCTTTCGCGGTCAACCGCACGGGAAAACCTGGCCTGAATGCCCTCGATCAACTCCGCGATATGCAGCGGACGCTCGGCTCCGGCGAGTATGTCATGGGCCATATCGACCTGAGACATACCTTGAGGCGAAGGGCGCTTGGGCCGGGGAGGGGGTTTCGATCGCAGCCGACGAACGGCGCGCAGCTGAGCATCGAGGGCTGATTCTAGGGTTTCCAGAAGAGTATCGCGGAGATCGTCGGGCATAGGCAGCGGCGCCGAGCGGGGCCAAGAACAGAATAGCTCAATCCTGTCGGTATGTCAATAACTATCTACCGACCTACCTCAACCATGGCCCTCCCCCGTCCGCAAATGTAGAAACTCCAGGGGCGCGACATGTCGCGCCCTTATGCTGGTGGCCGAGACGAGAACATGGAGCCGTCGACGTGCCTGCATTTGGGTTTCACCAAGGTTTTGCCGAAAGGGCAGGTTGAAGGGCGCGACATGTCGAGCCCCTGCGCCGGCTAGCCTCTGCTTGGGTGTCTGACGATAGATCAGCCTATTTCTGGCGCACTACACTAGTGTCAAAGTTCAGCCTTCAAATTTGTCGGATAAGAAATATTATGTCAACTTCGCCCTGCGTGCTATTCAAAGCGGATTGACCTGACGATGTCCTCGAACTCTCCCCTTAGCTGATCGTACTCCTGCTCGGGTGAGATCAACGCGATGAAGAACATCCGGTCGCCCTGCTGGCTCGTTAACAGCCAGATGTATTCGTACTGCCCACGTAACGGCGAGATGCCTTCCATGAACACGCTCTCGCCCTGGGCGCCGCCGATTCTCATTGCTTTGCGCTGTCCACGTAGAGCCTTGAGCCCGGAGTTTGTAGTCTCGAGCTGCTTGATCAGCGCGTTGTCCCTTGAGTCTGATCGGGCGAGTTTTCGAAATAGCCCGCCATCAGCCCGCGTGCAATTGCCGTGGAGCCGTCTCGGTTCTTGATGACCCCGTTCTCAGGCGCAATCGTGACCGTACCTTCGACCGGATGCTGCAGCCACGAAGTGGGGTGCCCAAATCGGTATCCGTCCCCCCCATACTCTCCAGGACGGCTCGCCGGGGACCTGCCGGCAGGCGCCCTTCCCTCGCCGCCGGCTGTCGCGCCCCCTCCCGGCGTGGTCGCCTCAGAGCTTCCCTGCCCCCGCGGAACCTCGGCGGGCTTCTTTACCTTGATGCTTTCAGCGCGGCGCTTCATCTCTGGGAACGCCTTGGTGTTTGTCACAAAACGCTTCCGGGGGTAGTCGCTGATTTCTTCGCTGACTTTCGCCACACGGTTGCCCGGATCCGGGTGGCTCGAGAAGAACTCCGGCGGCCCGCCGCCTCCACGCGCCTCCTGCAACTTCTGGAAGAACGTCGCCATCTCGACCGGGTTATAGCCGGCTTCGTACAGCATCCTCGCGCCGACGATATCGGAATCGTTTTCGGCCGAGCGTGAGTACTTCAACATCACCGAGTTCAGCCCGAAACCCACCCCGATCCCCGCCATCGCCCCCAGCAGCCCGCCTTTCTTCCCAGCGATCTGCCCAGCAAGCACCGCCGGAAGCTGCAATAACGACGCCTTCGACGCACGGTTGGTCGAGTGCCTCAAGACGACGTGTCCGACCTCATGCCCCAGCACGCCGGCCAGTTGCGCCTCGTTGTCGGCCGCCTTGATCAGACCCGTGTGAACATAGATCGGCCCTCCAGGCAACGCGAACGCGTTGATCGAATCCTCGGCGACTACCTTGAACGTAAAGGGATACTCGGGACCTTGCGAGACGCTCGCGAGCTTCTTCCCGATTCCCGCGATGTAATCGGTGAGCCGGCGGTCGCTGACCAGCTGGACCTCCTTTTCGATCTGCTGAGCAGCCTCTTGTCCGAGCTGAACGTCCTGCTCGACCGAGAAAAGATTGAAGCCAGGCTTGGGGTCCTTCTTGCGCTTCTTCGCCGCGTCCGCGGCAGCAAATGGAATCGCCAGAGCGACTGCGACCAAGGCAAATTTCGTGAACTTGCGGGTACGTTGGTCCGGGGCAGCCATAGCCCACATGCTACAACACGCGCGCGCGAAATTCTGATACGATCGCCACACTGATGGACCACTCTCGCCGAAAGCTTTTGAAACTCGCCGCCGGGGCGGTGGCCGCCACTTCCCTGCCCGCCGCCGAAGACGGTTTCGAACCCATCTTCAACGGCAAGGATTTGACCGGCTGGGAGGGCGACCCGTTCATCTGGAAAGTGGAAGATGGAGATCTCGTCGGCAAGCACCCAGGCATCCCCTACAACGACTTTTTGGCGAGTGAAAAGAGCTATTCAGACTTCATACTTCGCTTTCAGATACATCTTGTAAACCATTCAGGAAACAGTGGGATGCAGATCCGTTCGCAGCGCATCAAGGGCTCCATGGAAATGATCGGCTACCAGGCCGACGTGGGCCAAACGTATTGGGGGAGTCTTTACGACGAGTCGCGCCGCCGGGTCGTTCTCCAGCAGGCCGACGAGAAGGTTGTTGAGCGCGCCCTGAAAGTAGACGATTGGAACGACTACGAAGTCCACGCCGAGGGCAAGCGAATCGTCCTCAAGCTCAACGGCATCACAACAGTCGACTACACCGAAGAGGACGACTCGATTCCCCTGGAAGGGCGACTGGCAACCCAAGTCCATTCGGGCCCCCCGATCGAGTCGCGGTTCCGCGATATTCGCATCAAGACGATCTAGGATCGTGAGCCGTCCGCTTCGCTCAACCGTCCGCTGCGCTAAGCCGTGAACCGTGGGCTACCCCTTCCGGTTGGGGTATCCCACGGTTCACGGTTAACGGCTCAGCGAAGCGGACGGTTCACATATCAAACAAAACGCCGATATAATGTATCGAGCGAGGCGGATATATGACTGCGATCTTATGGGTAGTTCTCCCGGTGCTTATTGCCGTTGGTTCGGCGATGATCGCGGTCTACATCATGCAGCAACGCATGGAAGTCCAGCTCGCCCGCGAGCGCCAAAGCCTCAGCGAAGCCCGGGCGACGCTCGAGGCGCAGCACTCCACGATGGAAGAACTGACGCGTCTGCGAGCCGAGGCCGTCAAGCGCGAGTCTCTTGACGAATTCCTGGCCGATCTGCGGACCGAGCAACGACGCTTCATCCGCGAGCAAAAGATGCTCTTCGCGAACCGCAAGTGCCTGGTGCTACAGGAGCGCATCTACTTCCGCAACATTCCTCTGTGCAGCTGGGTCGAGCAGGAAGTCGCGATCGAAGAGGGTGCGGACATCGAGTCGCTGGCGAGGACGCTGTCGGTGCTTTCGGGCGACTTGCCCGCCCCTGAGCGAACCAGCGAACCAGCCATGACCTCCCGAGCGGCGAAACTTCTTCCCAGCTAGGCTTCGTGGCGCGAGCCGCCAGGCTTGCCGTCTTGCGATTGTTTGCGAGGCGGGACGCCACCCAATTCGAGGCCCGTTCATGGACCTTCCCAAGCTAGGAAAGTCCTTTAAGGCGGCGGCAATTGGGTTCGTTCCGTCACTTTTTGGCGCCGGCGGCACCGCGCTAGGAGTGTCTTGAGAGTGCACGGTCGAGGCGGGATTCCCAGCGGGAGAGCTTGGTGAGTGCGCTGATCGATTCTCTGACCGCCCGGCCCAGGGCGCGCTCGGGGTCCGCGCCGTGGCTGGTTGCACGGGCGATGCCGCGGTTGAGGAACTCGGCTTCGAGGGGCGGCGGCCCTGCTGAGTCGCCGTTGAGTGAGAGCGAGCCGGCGGACGAGGCTTGCATCGGCTGCGTCTTCGGGATCGAAGGTTTCGAGGTAGGCCTCGGTCAGGTCGCCCAGGGCCTCGGCGTCTTCGCCTGAGCGGGCTTCGTCGCAGGCGTAGAGGCTGTGTTTGCGGGCGTTGCGCGAGGAGCGGGCTTTGCCGGCGGCAGTTCTGGGGCCGGTGGGGCGGAGGGCGTTGCGGCGGTTGGCGGCAATTTGCGCTGCACTGGCCATGCGGACCTTCGATTTCAGGATGAGGCATAGGGGGTGGGTTGGCGGCCCGATTTGGATCGAAAGTGTTGATTCGGCGGCGGTTGGGCTGGTAGGAGTGCGTGTGACGAGAATGCGGGGCATGCGGGAAACACGCGAGCGGCGAGGATCGGATGAACGGGGCGGAAGGTTGTCGGCCAGGAGCGAGTGTGGCTAGACTGCCACAGTTCGGAGTGAGGCGATCGTTGATTTAAATGGACTTACGAGTTCAGGGGCCGAGTTCCGGGGCTAGTCTGTCCCCTATTATCTGGGGTTTGCGTGTCGCTTGTCGTAAGACAGAGAGCTGGGGGAAGCGCAGTTAGTACTCCACCATAAGTCCAAAGACCGGAGTCCAAAGACCGAAAGACCGGGACAGCCTCGATGAAAGACCGAAAGACCGGATGGTCCCGCCGACGAAGAGTTCGATTGTGCAAGGTTCGGATTGGCCGAACGCCGGCAGGGCTGTAAGCAAGAAAACTGAAGCGATCTTCCGCACGGGCCTATTCACCAATCACCACGGTGACGGTTTGATCGGTGTTCGACAGCTGGCCGATTTTGAGACGCGTCACAACGGCGTCCGCAGCCGCTTGGTCACCTGATATACGTGCGTTGATCTGTATCACCCCCGCGACCAGACCCGGGGCGGCACCGGCATAGAGGATCTCGGCCGGCTGCTCGCCGAAGGTGACTTCGACCGGTTCGATTGGGCGCGGCAAAGTAGCGCCGGTGATCTCTCCATCCACGCTGGGCGGGTCGGTGACGCCCGCGCCGGTCCCAAACAACACGATGACCGACCCCGGAGCGGCGGGATTGAGCGGGCCGTTGACCGACCCGTCTTCGTTGAGGGCGGCGGCCAGGCCCGCGTTAGCAAACAGCGCCGGCGCGGTCGGAGCTAGCGCGACACGCCTTACGTCGGAGGCGACTCCGTCGACTTCGACCGTTAGCCGGGCCAGGCGGCCGCTCACGAAGGTCGTGGTGCGTCCGAAGGACGAGAATCGGCCCTGGACGAGGGTCTGGTGCGGAATGAATAGCGTTGATTTGACTGTCGAGCGCGAAGATCATCGCCGCCGGAACACCGTCGACCAAGACCCGGACCCCTCCTAGCTCCGTCGTTAGCCGACCGTTGTCGATCCTCGCTCCGACCGCGGCCGTTGGCCCGAGACGGACGCCGAAGATCGACACGATCGTGCCTGGGGCGAGGTTCGGGCCGAACGATGCTCCGTTCACCAGTCCCCGCAGGGCGAGCAAGGGCGCTCCGCGCACCTCGCATTCGCCCGGCCGGTTGATTCTCAGTACTCCTTCGCGCAGGGTCGCGACATACAGGTTGCTGTCTTGATCGGTCGCAAGACCGATCACGCGGGTCGGGAGGACGTCGCCGCTGGGCATCCCCACCCGAGGCTCACCTCGATCGGGCCCCGGGGCAATAAACGTTTCGAGAATGCCGTCAGGAGTTAGCCTGCGGATGTTCGCACCGAAATCGTTCAGATAGACGTTGCCGAGGTGATCGCCGGCGATGAACGAGATGCGATTGACGAAGCCAGTCAGACCTTCAATTGGGGTGAGTGCACCGTCGGGGCTGAGCCGCCTGGCCACAACTTCCTCCGTCCGCCCGCCCGTGGCGACGAGCAGGCCGCCGTTCCCGTCCTCTGCAATGGCGGTTACGTCAGCAAACCTCTGTTCGAGGCTAGGGACGGATACGATTGTTCCGTCGGGGCCAACTTTCCTGAGGGTCTCGCGGCCGCTACCGTCGCCATGCCGGATGTAGAGGTTCGCGTCGGAGTCAAACACGATCTGCCGGAGTAGCCCGAGCTGCGCATCGACGGCAGGACCGCCTTCCCCGCACCCGTTGCGGAAAAATCGGCAGGTTGGAACTCCCTGCTGGCCCGCGACCCTCGATAAGGTTCCATCATCGTCGACTCGATAGACTGAGCTCAAAGTTGCTATGTAGACGAGACCCTCAGGCCCAACTGGAGTGAACCCTCCCCTCTTCGAAGGGGGGCGGGATAACGCTCGACGACGAGGGCGAGCGGATTTTGATCTGAAACGAGCTTCACGGGATCACCTCCCGAAGCATGTCTGCGCTAGAGTCAGGGGCGCGATGGATGAAGACGAGAGACAACGGTTCGTAGGGAGCGTGGTTGAAGCCCACTCGAACGTCTCAGAGATCGCCTTCAAACTGCGTCGAGAGTTTTCGTCCAGATCCCTTGTGCTCAAAGCTGCCGTCAAAGCCGAACGGGAGCTTTTTCAATTCAAGCAGCAACTGCAAAAGCTCGACATCGACGGTGCACCGCAGCCAGACCGGCTGGCCGGCGTTACCCGCGGTGGGAAACCGGTCAACCTAGACGATCTGCGCAGACAGCCCAAGCGCTCGAAGCCTTGAGGTTACAATCTGTGACCGGTTCGGGATCGTCAGCGTGGGTCAAAAAGGGTCCTTTTCGCCCTGCACCTTGAGACCTAGGTGAGTCGGTACGCGAGCATGCGGGCGCTCTCGATACCCCGTATCCAGAGCAAAGACAGGACTGTGGGGTAGTTTCCGAGCTTCATTGAATGCTCGTACACTTCGCGTACGCGGGGAATCTCCGGAAACCAAGCGTCTGGGGGAACGGCTGTCATCTTTGCAGGACCTTGTCCGTCCGACATGCACGTCCAAGCTAGCGCCGCTTCCGATAACGGCTGCTGGCTACGAAACCAGACGGGCGGAGCATTGTGCTCGCGTTTTACCCATCGCCTGATGATGCCGTTTTCTGAGAACACGGCGACGCAGTCAGCTTTGCATTCTTCAACGAAACGAGCTGCTGTGGCCGTCAGTGTCGTTGAGAAATCGCTAGCCAGATCCTTGATCAAATCAAGGTCTGGATCGGAGTTCCAGCATCGCGGGCGAAAGAGCTTCCCTGGCATGAGAAGCGACGCCGCGAAAGCGCTGGCAGCCAACTCGGGATCACTGTTCACGTAGCCTTCGATATCTTTGCGTGTACAAAATTCAATCTGGGACAGGTTTGCGTGTAAGAGCCAATGCCCAAGCTCGTGGCCGAGTGCGAAGCGCCGCCGACCAAGCTCAGAAATATCGGCGCGAATTCGGATGATGCCGAACTTGTTGCCACCGCCTCGAGTCAGTCGAGCAACTGCTCCCCGAAGACCCTCTTCAAGGACCAAAGCGCCTTTTGAAACCGCGATTTCTCGGACGCGAATATCTTTGGGTTCACGGACGACGAACTCGTTGACCAGCTTCGCTGCGGCGATCTTGGCTTCTGCGATCCTAGCTTTCGTCCGATTCTGCATCGCTCCGCTTGAGTTCTTCAAGAAGGTCAAGGTCTTCAGCCAGACTGGCTAGGTCCTCCTCGGTCGCCTCCTCTAGCTTGTAGAATGCTGCGGCCGGTTGGCCTGGGCTGAATACGGTCAAGCGATCGAGTACCTCTTTGCCCTTCGCTCCGGCAGGGCCCAGAGGATTCCGGTCCCTGTATGCGCGAAGGAGCCGGTCAAAAAGCTCTTGCGTTTGTCGAGCCTTCGATAGCTTTTCATCAGCCCGAGTTTTTGCGAAGAGGTCTTGGACCTCCTGGAAAGCACTCTTAGCGTTGATGCCGGAGTCGTTAAGGACGGCTTCGACCTTGTTCATCGGTAGCGTCGCGAAATCCTCTTCGGGCTCGCTTATGAACTCGTGCAGGTCCTTGAGGATGTCGGTCGCTGTTCGCTCTGGCTTCTCAGGCATCGGAAGCCTCCTTTCCGACGGCAGCTGCGTTCTGCTGGGCGGTTCGATAGGCCTTAAGGCGCTTGTCGAGCCGTTTTCGAGCGTTGTAGATGTCTTTGGCGTTCACGTCCAACTTAGCGGCAATTTTCCGTGGCTTCACGATGCCATCGAAGAAGCAGTCCAGGATCTTCTGCAGGTCCGGCTCCGCGTTGAGGTAGTCGTAGAAGCCCCAGAAAAAGTCGTCGCTTCGACGTTCCTCCTCGCGACGGCTCTCCTCCTCCTCAACCGACGGAACGACGAGATCATCAGGCTGGTCTTCGGTGTTCACGTCGGGAAGGGCAACACGTAATCTGCGGTTAGCTTTGCTCTCCACAAGGTTGTTGATCTCGCTGTCAACAACGCCCTTCAGATATAGGAATAGGTCGGGCTGTTGGTCCAGTTCCCAGTTCCGTCGTCCAGTCCACACTTTCTCGACAGCGGTGATCACAACATCGTGAGCATCTCCTCCGGGCATAGGCCCATTACGAATTCCTTGCCAGTAAAGACGTTGAGCCTTTCTCACAGCGTGGGCCATGAGCCGCTGCATGATCTCCTCGGTGAGCTGCTCTTCGAGTAGCTTCCGAACGCGGCTGAGATCGGTCGTTGACGACATCGAGTTGTCAGCGCCACCCACTTACTTATGCGGAAGCGCTGCTGAAATTTTCCATCGTGCTGATCAGCAACGGCAAAATTTCGGCGTTTCTCAGCACTTATAGGTGACGGGGCAATGCTGCCCCGATCACCAATCCGAAAACTGTTGAGGTTACACAACATGCTAGTTCAGACACGACATCGAAACACTACCACGGGGGATACGCGCTTCAGCGCCGCAACCGTCGAAGCGGTTTGGCAGAAGGGCCGGATCGCCTCAGGTTATGACCCTGGTTCCTACCGGCGGGATGCCTGCGGTGCGCTCATCGCAAGGGCCTCCTACGGCGAGACCACGACGTATGGTTGGGAAATTGACCATATCGTGGCGGTCGCCAACGGTGGCTCAGACGATCTCAGCAATCTGCAGCCCCTCCAATGGGAAAACAATCGGTTCAAGAGCGACAAGTCGCCGAGCGAACCGTACTGCGTTGTGACGGCGTAGAACGCCAAGACAAGGAGATTTCAGATGTCAAAGAAAAGTGGATTCCGACCCGGCACAAAAGCGCCGAACTCGGGACAGTACCAGCAGATCGGCCCTCGGGGCGGCAAGAGGGTAGCGACCACATTGGTGTTGAAATACAACATAAGCTCTGGGCGAACCTTCGAGTCAGCTCTTTGCCGTCCGGATTGGGTCTTCCTAGTGCCTCTGCGCGGGCCGAGCAGCGACAGATCGCTGCCTAGCAGGCCATCGTGCCGGTCTGAAGCCTCCCCAGCAAATCTTCGGTGCGGCGCTCAAGCGGAGACGGCCATCCTCGTGACGTCCAAGAAAAGGTGAAACACAGTCTTTTTAGACGATTACTGACTATAGAATCCAGACCATTCTTTAGGCGGATAGCGTCGATCAAGACGGACGTTTTTTTAGACACCCAGCCCGCCACCCGGAGCCGAAGACGGTGCGCTCGGCCTGATGCCGCCTAGGAAGGGCTTCAATCAGGCGCTGCAGCAGCACGTGGGGCCGATCGAATGGGACAGCGTCGTTCTCTGCGGCCAGTACGGCCCCGATCGCGCGGGCGTCCGCTAGCGACGGGTCCTTATGTTGTATTTCAACACCAATGTGGTCGCTACCCTCGTAGGTCAGCACGACGAAACCCTTGTGGACGAGGTTGAGGCAGGCATTCTGGTAGTCCGCGGAGCGGAAACCGCTCTGGCCGTGACCTGGGATGTAGAGGATCCCGGGACGGGCCCGCCCTCGCGCTCGGGCACGTAGAGCGCCGCGGTGACGTGGAAACCGGGCAACGACTCGAATATTACCTTTTCGATCCGATAGCCTTCGCGCTGGATGACGCCGACCGTGCGAGCGTTGAGGGGCGTCTTCTCAGGCCAGGGACCGAGGAGCTGATCGAGCGTTTCACGGACGTAGGATCACCCTGCGTCCACATGGCCAACCGAAAAATACGACGATACGGATGGAGACGTCAAAATGAGCTGCGTCCCCTTTAGTCTTTCACTTCGCCTTACTCTTCCGCGGAAACCCTGGCCGCTTCAATCTGCTTCAACCATCCTTCGACAGTGAAATCGTCGCTGCCGAGTTCGCCGGGTTTCAGGCAGGAGAGTTTGTCGCGTGGCGTTCGGCGGATGCCAATGTCCGGCAGTGTTGCGCCCCTGGAATGCAGAGCAGTGCCGTAGTGTGATTCAAGTTCGATTCCGTTTTTGTCACAGTAGTCTCCTGCGTTCATCGTCGGCAGAGCACGAATTTGTTCAAGCGCCATCGCCGGTGTTCCCAGGTGTTTGTGAATCCATTCCAGTGCTTCTTTGTAAGCGATATAAGGGCGATGGCCTCCTTCAGCTTCATACCAGGTTTCGATTTTCCCCGTCGCCCCGAGTTGCTCGTAAATCCCGGCTGTGTGGGTGACCGATTTATCCATGCCTTTCCAGGCGCTATCGTCGTCTTCCTTATCAATGACCCAGTCGGCATCACCGTTCACGATCTTTAGCGCGCAATCCGGCGCCGCGAGTGCCAGATACTCGGGCCAGGTTAGCATCTCGCGCATTCGCTGATTGGGCAGACTTGTACAATACTTGGTGCGCATGTTGATGTTTTGGAAAGTCCAACCGGACACGATGGACATTTTGAGGCGTGGATCCAGCACGGCCATCCATCCTGCCGTGGCGCCGCCGAGGGAGTTGCCGGCCACGCCTATCTTGTCGTGATCGATGTCATCGCGTTCCATCACAAAATCGATGCCACGCATCGTGTCGAAGAGCATTTTTCCCATTATCAAACGGCCGGCCTTATCGGCACGGTCGCTGACGGATTTGTGGTCGTGGGCGCGGGTTCCCAGCTTGCCATCCTTATGTCGCTCTTCTTCTCCCATCGGGTCAATCGTGAGCGCAGCAAGTCCCATGTGTGCGTAGAGTTGACCGCTGAAGTTGTAATACCACTGACTCTTGCTTCCTCCGTGGCCAAAGGTCAACACGATGGCAGGCATCTTTGCCGGTGGATTCTTGGGTCGGTAGAGAACCGCCGGCACGCGTGATCCCGCTTCCGAGTTGAATACCCATTTTTCGACCACGATTCCATCCCATTCGAACTGTCCGCGTTTTTCCGCGTTGAGCGGGCCGCGCTTTTGCGGGATGCCCAGCATCTTGCGCAGTTTTTCGCGCGTACCGGCTTGCCAATTTCTAAACGCGGCCGGCTCCGTCGGCACGGAGGTGATTGGATCTATCTTGCTTTCAGGCAGTGCAGGTTTCGGATTGCTCCAAATCGCGGTGTTGATGGCAAAATACTTATTCAGAAAGGGGGGCTTTTTCCGGCTGGCGTACCAGATTCGCAGAGAGCCGTTCGGCAGACGCATAATCGATTGGCTGGTTGTGTAGTTCGATTCCCACGGCCTCATCGGGGCAGGGCGATAAACTGGATTCTGCGGATGTTTGTACCACTTCAGGCCATCAATACTGACCGCGAGTCCAAGTGCAGTCGTGTCAGGGCGCGCGGTCCAATAGCTGCCGTACCACATCAGGTAGGCGTCGTCGATTTTGACGACGGTGGGGTAGAAGAGATTGCCTTTCTCCCATGCCTGATCGAGTTTGATAACCGGGTCGGGAAAAACACGCCACTTGATACCGTCCGCGCTGTCGGCCTGGCGTATCATCCAGGGCTTGCCTGACACATCGGTGTACCACATTTGATACCGCTCGCCGATTTTGATGATCGACGGAGCATAAGCCCCCTCCAGCAAAATGGGGGACGGTTCCGACCAGACAACGCCATCAATACTGCTCGCCGCGTGAAGGGTGTGCCGTCCGGATTTGTCGGTGAAGTCGGTAGTGCTGAACCACATCCGCAATTTGCCGTTATCGCGCAGCGTGCTTCCATCCGGATTACGCAGCAGAGTGGGAGTGAGCACGGATTTCAGGTTTTTGCCAAATCGGAACACCGGGCTTCGGGAATCGCGGGTGAAGTTGCGTCCGTCAGTACTGCTTGACATGCCGAGTTGGAAAACGCGTTCAGCCACGGCGCCCGTCGAGCCGGAATGCCAGAGGGTGAACTTACCGTTCTCCAGTGCCACCATCGGAGCAAATATGTGTTCGGCGTCGAACTGACCCTTCTTACCAAGAGATAGCACCGGCCCGTCGGTGTCTCGCTGCCAGGCTTGAGGTGATTCGAGCCAGGGACGCAATTCGCGAGGGACTTGTGCCTGTGTTTGTGGAACCGCAACAAACAAAACAAGCAGTGCGAACACCTGGCTCGCGATGTGCTGACGCGTGGTGGTGAGATCAATCATTGTCTTATTGGAGTTGTTTCTTCAGGTAGGCAAAGTCTTTTTTGATGTGCTCGATCCCAGCCAGCGCTTCGGCTCTTGTTTTGGGCTGCAGGTAGGGAACGTGGAGTGAGACAGGTGCTCGAAAAGCAGTTTGCTTGAGGCTTTGGTAAAAATCGTCTCCCACCAGTCCCGTGCCCATGGGTACATTCACTGCTTGCGCTTTCTCAAAAACAAAATCTTTCACATACGCGGCCTGAATCCAATGTCGGATCAGATGGAAGTTGATCTTCCAGGCAGATATACCTTCCACCATGGCGTGGCGGATATCGTACGCAACGGCAACTTCCCGGGGATCAAAATCCTTCATCAGGTAGTGCAGATCCCATACCTGGCCACCGACGTTCGTTTCGCCGCCGTGGTTTTGGTAAACGGCGGTCAAGCCGAGTTCACGGTTGATCGCGGCAAGATCGCGCAGTTGAGGCTTGAGAGCGTCCAGTTGGGGGATGACGGGTTTCTTCAAGTCATATTGGAATTTGGAAAGGCGGTAGCGTTTGATCCCAAGCAGGGCGGCGGTTCTCAGCGTTTCTTCCGCGTACGCTTGATCCGATCGACTGATGCTGCCGGCCACAACGAGGACCTTCAGATCACTCTCTTTCAACGTTTCCACCAGCGCGGGCAGTTCGTCTTTCGCTCTTTCCGGCTCGATGCGTCCCCCTTCACGGACCGTCGCCTCTACGCCATCGAAGCCGATCGCCGCCAGTTGGCCTGCCAATTCGTCAGCACTCAACAATTCGAGCGGCTTCTCAAAGAAGGCGACAGGGATGACTGCCGGTTCCCAATCAGCAGCCAGTAACGATGTGGAAGGCAGCGCCGCGGCACTGGCTGTAAGAACGGATTTGCGAATCCATGCACGTCGTGAGATACTCATGTTGGTGATGTGATCCTTGCTTGGTTCAAATAGGAGTTTCCATGACCCCCTCGACCAGTATAACAGTCCGTGGCAGAAGTCACGCGGGTCGCGTTGCGCGCTTTTTGGGAGTGATTTGAGATGAACAAAGGTGAGAGACACGGTTGGGCCAGTTTGGCATCGATAGGCGGTCAAGGGCGCGCAACCCTACGGGCGACAGTCATTCGCGGTCGTCGGCTTTGTCGCTCGTCGGAGAAGGTCGGCCCGGATCGCCCGCCTCCTCGCTCCTCGCCGAGCGACCGCAGGAGCCTGCCGGCAGGGCCACGATTGCGCGCTCAGCGCGACCCACGGGACTTGCACCACGGACTGATAACCACTTCGAGCGGATTGAAATCAAGCATGCGCAACTTCCCCGCAATAAGATACTTAACAGCAGGGCTTATCTTACTATTCGCCACTGTCATTTCTGGTCATCTTAAGGCCCAAAAGGCTTCCGATAAATGGTTTTCGGTTGTTTCGATATTAAAGCACAAGGAGGCGCTGGGTCGTGCCCACGACGTCGGGTTGTCAGGCAATTTGGCCTTTGTGCCGGGTAAGGATGGAGCCATCGCGATTATCGATATCGCGCAACCGCAGGATCCTGAACTTTTGTGGTATAAGGCGGGCCTGGGAGATTCGGAGACGGTGCTTCTGTACGGGTATCATCTTCTGTTAGGCACGAATGACTTTTATTCCGTGGACATAAGCGATCCGAAAAGGCCGGTGTTCCTAAAAAAACTATCGGAGCCGACAGATATGCGAATCGATAAGATCAACGGCATGGTCAAACGAGGGAACACGGTCTTCGCGGCTAACAAATCCGGGTGGATAAATGCCTTCGATATACGCGACATCAAAGCCCCGTCCCTGTCAGGCTCTCTGAATGTGGCCGAAGAATACGATCTGATGAGTCCGCACGACATTGATTCGTTTGGCGAATTCGTGATCATCGTCGATCCCCGCAAGTTCGGACGCTCTCCCACCGGAACAGGGAAAATCGCCATTATCAAGGCAATCGACAGAGCCTCGGGCCAGGCTCTCCCAGCGGATGAATGGGTGCTGGCCGGGGAAATCGAAAACAAGCAATTGAATGGCGCCAACCGTGTACAGGTCTCAGGTTCATTTGCCTACACAGCATCCAGTTATGGGCCGGACCGGCCCATCCGCGCCCCGATGCTGGGCGTGGTCGATATTTCCAATCCCCATTCTCCGCGCTTTGCGGCCTCCGTTCCTTTTGACGGCAACCATGGACCAAACGGCTTAACCATTGCAGGAAAAACAGCCTTCCTCGCCGGCGGTGAAACCATCGAGGCTGTGGATATCACAGACCCGCGGCATCCGATCAAGTTAGGCAGTCAGAAACTTCCAGCCAGCAACATCAATCCAGATTCAAGTTATGCGAACGGCAAACGAAAGACTGACAACGCCCATGACCTGATTTACCGGGACGGGCATCTTTATGTGAGCTGTCAGTCCGACGACAGTTTTATGATCCTGAAAATCAACGATGAACGTATCCAGTCATTAGCCGAAAGTCGCTAAGCGTATTTTACCATTCCAGGGCGGGTCTCATCAGTTCACTCGGAGAAGTTCTCTCGATGAGTGACTGGAGAGAACAAAGAGGCCCTGGGAACTGGCCTTTGGCAAGGGAGACGCCTGAAAGAACAGTTCCACCGCGGTGTCGCCAAGGTCGTAGGCGCGCTTCGGTCGCTACCATGTTAACGATTGTGGACCGTAGGATCGATCCGAGCCACGATCCAAGCGACTCAATGAGGAGCCTTACGGAAGCCCTCGGGCCTTTCAGTAAACGAGTCATTGACTAATCCAGTCCTTGTAGATTTCCTCAAAGGCGGTTTGTGAACTCCGAGCAAGCACCGCCGAAGGGGGAACGTCGTACTCGCGGAGCGCTTCGTCCACCTGCATCGGCTCACCAACAGCTGAGCGTGGAGCCACGACCCAAACCGGCCGGGGCAGTATGGCCGCCATCAGGTCCGGTAGATCAAAATCACGCACCGCCCCGGGCACAACGCTCTGAATCACATTCGCGTGGTGTTCGGCTCGAACTATCTCCATGTAAGACGTGATGGCCCCCTCGGAGGCAACCCTGGAAACCCTTTGTTCCATCGCAGCGGCGTAGAGGGTGACAACACCGCCGTGGCCCTTACCCAACATTGCAATCCTTTCCGGGTCAACATCGGACCGCGACTGCAGATAGTCAAAGCAACGGAGCAGACTCCCGACACGCATTCCAACTAGAGTCTTGCCGACCAGCATTGCGCGAAGAGCCGTCAAATACTCGAGGCCAAAGCGGCCTGAGATCGGTTCCTTCGCAGTGGGCATCGAGCCCCTGGTTTCCCCCCACCCGGGTAGGTCAGGGGCCAAGACGAGGTGGCCGGCACGAATGAGCGCCTCTATATCTCCACCCGCTTTTAGGTCCCCGGTCCTCCCTTTAGGCTGAACATACAGTACCGCAGGCTTTCGTGCGGCGCCCCCCTTCGGGACAATCACCGCAGCGGGGACGAGAATTCCCGTCCTCAATGCTCAAAGCCACAGTCTCGATGCGATAGGTTGGTGTTTCTGCCTCGCCATACTGCTTGGACTCCGGCACGCCCCGCTTGGGCTGCAAACGAATCCGCTGCGAAACTCGCGAACGTAACTCGGCAGGGGACGGCATCTTGAATTCCGCTCTCAAGCGCTCAGCCTCTGCCAGATTTAGTGACCTGATGGTTTCTGCGTCGAACGAACTTGTTACCTGGCCCGTCCGGGTCACATTCAACTCCGACGGCTCTTCAATCTCTAGTGAAGATTCCGGCGTGGCTCTTGTTTCCCCCAGCAGCCACCGCTGCATCCAGGAGTATGCGGCCTCTCGACTGGACTGCGACCAATTGTGAACATCGTTGAATTCAAAAAGATCAAGGCGATCGGGAACCCCTAATATGCTATAGATTCGTTTGGCTTCATCGAAGGTCTCACGAGCGCCCTTTATTGGGAAGAAATCCTGAAGGGCCGATAGAATCCGCACGGGCCGAGGTGCAGCGGCGATAAGGAAGTCGGAAAAATCCAAACCGTGTTCTAAAAACCCAACCAAGTTTTGCTCGCTGTCGCGCGGGGCCCAAGTTCCATCCAAAGCCGCTCCCAGGACGTGATGTAGCAGCCAGGAGCAGCGGCGCTCAGCCGAGGCTCGAGGGCCGCGAGGTAGGTAGTTTGAAGACCGCCGCCGGAATTGCCGGTGCCATCCCAAACCTCGTAGCGCGCAATATTGCTTCCCGTAAGTAGGCACTGGATGCCGACCATGGTGTGTCCAAAGGACCTTCGGAGTTGCAAGCCATCCGTTGTCTCCTCAATACGTTCGCCTTGGTTTGGAGGGTCGTAGGCTATGACAAGGATTCCTCGCTTAGCCATTGATATCCAAGCTCGCTGATATGTCGCAGCTGCTTTCCCGTCTCCGTCGTGGCCAGCCGTACCCAGAACTGCTGGGAACGGCGGATTGCGGGTTGTTGGGACATAGACATTGGCGGTGACGTAAAGGCGAGGCAAACTTTCAAATACGAGCTTTTCGATCCGGTAGCCGTCCCGTTGTAGCGAGCCTAGGACCTGGGCGCGCAAAGGAGTCTTTTCCGGAAATCCGCCAAGCGCCTGTTCCAGACGTGTCCGAACGTACGCCTGCTGCTGGGCCACATCTTCCGGGGTTCGGATCCGCTCGAGCCGCTCTTTATGCGACCGCCAGTCCGTGCGCGCGATGTCAGTGAGATAACGATCGACCATCGCATCGAGGTTTTCCGCTACACGTATCGTTTCCTAACCGTTCAGTTGGGATGCGAGACAGAACGCCAGCAGCAGAGTAGGTCGGCAACGTTTAACTCTATGCAGCCAAGTCTTGAGCGGCGCTCGTTTCACCATGACCGTTTTCGTCCAGGCCTTCTTCGAACGAACGCGCCGCCGACAGACCCAACTCTGAGATGAAGCGAAAGTTATTCGTTGACCTGCGCAGTGGACGCCCTCATACGATGTCGGCGTACTATAGCCTCCTGCCCTGCGGCAGGTAGCGTTGCGCGAGGAATCGTGGATTTCCCGAGGCGCGCGCATTCTCTCCGAACGGGTCGCGAAAACGGTTCATTAACTCATAGAGACGTGCTCGCATGTCGTCCGTCTCGGGCTGCCGCGATTTGTCGTAGGCGATGTTCACCAGCTCGTGAGGATCCTCCTGCAGGTCGTAGCACTCGTCGTAGTCGTAACCGTTGAAGACATACTTGTAGCGTTCAGTAACGACAATCCGATGGATCAGCGGGAAATTTTGACCGTACCAGGGAGCGAAGACCATGTCGCGCCAATCGCCGCGGCTCGGATCTTCAAACAGCGGCTTGAGAGACACCCCGTGGGCATGCGGCAAAGGTTCTAGTTCAAGCAGGTCCACCAGCGTGTGGCCGATGTCATGGAGTTGGGCCAAGCAGTCCGTGCGCCCGCCGGGCTCGATCCGGCCCGGCCAACGCATCGCCATCGGGATGCGATAGAGCTCCTCGTAGGGCGCAAAGTTTGGGATCCACATGTGATGTGCGCCGTAGGGGGCGCCGTGGTCCGCCGTAAAAATAACAAGCGTGTTCTCCGACTGACCGCTGCGGTCGAGGGCGTCGAGCACACGGCCGACTTGTGCGTCCAGTTGTTCGAACGAGGCGTAGTAGTGGGCAAGGCCTTCCCGATAGTCAGCCTCGTTCATGTCTCCATAGGTTTCCGCATCGCGCTTCTGGAGCCCCGGCTTTCCCTCGAAGGTGTCGTGGAAGTTCGGCGACACCGGCAGCTCGTCGGGGTCGTAGCGCTCGAGATACTTGCGCAACGGCCATCCGCGCGGCCGCTCTGGGAAGTGAACCTCGACCATCCAGGGTTGCGCGCCGGAGCTGAAGCGCTCGATCATATCGATGCCGGCCGCCGCCACTTCGCCGTAGAGGGTCCGGTCCTCGCTTTCGCATTCCGAGTAGCCCCACAATCCGAACGGCTCGCTGCCCGGCCACGAGATCGTCTTCGTCGGCACACGGGTTTCGCTTTCGCCGGGCCGGGCAAGGCCGAGCCTCTCGGGGGTGTCGGCGACATCGCCGCGGTAGCGGTCAGGCGCGCCGATCTCGTCGTAGCCGAAGTCCAGAGGCGTCCGCTTGGTTGACGTGTGCCACTTTCCGTTGTAGCCCAAACGATAGCCGGCTGCGCTGAGACGCTGCGCATAGGTGACGATGTCGGGGAACGGGTCGTTCGAGATGGCGGAGGAGTTGTCAGGCTGATTGTAGGTGCCGAACTCCCAGTTGAACGCCCCCGTCAACAGGGCGTTGCGGGCGGGGCTGCAAACGGCCGCCGAAGTATAGGACCGGTTGAAGAGCAGGCCCTCGTCCGCCAAGCGATTGATATTCGGCGTGTGGCACGGCGAGCGATCGGCAATCGTCGTTGATTGCATGTTGTCGCCGAGAATCAGTAGGATGTTTGGCCGATTGGCCGCACCAGCCGCCGGGGAGGACTGGGCCCGAGAGACGGACGCCGCCGCCGAAGCGAAGCTTGCCGCGGCGAGAAACTGTCTGCGATCAACGAAATCCATGGGGAAACACGTGTGGGAGGCCGGAAGGGTCCCGGCCTCCCAAGGGGTTCGTCCTAGAAAAGGAACTTCAGGGCAAACTGAATCACGCGGGCGCCGCGGGCGCCGGTGATACGCCCCATACGGCTCCCGGCGTTTAATGCCCCATTGGGGTTGTTGAGATTGACGTTGTTGAAAGCGTTGAAGAACTCGCTGCGTAACTGCAAGCGCATGCCTTCGCGTCCGGGGATGCTGAAGTTCTTGAACAGGCCTAGGTTGGTTTGAAACGCGCCGGGACCGATCAGAGAGTTGCGACCGACATTACCGAAGGTCCCCGCGGCGGGGTTCGCGAACGCAGCCCGATTGAACCAAGCTTGGATCTGCTCCCCTCGAGAACGGTCGCCTGAGAGCTGATGATCGCCGGTCACATTCGGACGTTGGTTGCGCGTGCCGATCAGGGCGTTGTCTATACCGGTAATTACGTCGAACGGGTTGCCCGAGCGGGCCGTGATCAGGCCGTTGAGCTGCCAGCCGCCGACTATACCCCGGAGTGCGGCAGACTGGTCAGACAGTCGCGGCAGGTCCCAGATCCACGACGCCGAGTAGATGTGTTTGGCGTAGAACTCGGAGAGGCCGAACTGTGAGCGGATGTTAAACGGGTTCGGCGGCGATCGGTTGATGCTGGTGGTGATGCCCGAATCCATGTCGATCGAACGGGCCCACGTGTAGGCCATCTGGAATGAGAAGCCTTTGCTGAAGCGCTTGTTGACCTCGACCTGCAGCGCGTTGTAGTTAGAGTTGGCCTGAGCGGAAATCTCCCGGTTGTTACCGAAGCCTTGGTGAATTCGCCTGGCGTTGATATTGCGCAGTGTCGCCCCCTCCTGAAAAGGGGCCGGGTTGCCCGCTACCACCAGAAAGCCCTTGCGAGACAGCCTGCCCACATAGCCGACCTGAACCATGAGATCCGGGACAATCTCCCGTTGCACGTTCAAACCGAACTGCTGTACGTATGGTGAGCGCATCGTTGGTTCAAGGAATGAGAGCTGCTGGCGCCCGACGAATTGGGGGTCGACCGTGTTGATCGTGAGTGGGATTTCCGCTTGGCCGCGCAGCGGATCGGTGAGACTATGCGGGCGGTTAAAGGTAAACGTATACCGATAAGGCTGGCCATCGTTCTGGATCATGTCCGCATTGAGAGTCTCATAAAAAATCCCGTAGGAACCGCGCACCGAGGTGCGCCCGTTGCCGAACGGATCCCATGCAAAGCCGAAGCGAGGAGCGAAGTCGTTCTTGTCCATCGCCACGGTGCCCCGCGGAATGCCGGGGTCGCCGGGAAAGACGATGCCTTCCGGTGCGTTGGGAATGACCTGCGATTGCTGCCCAGGGCGGAAGGTTTGCCACCAATCGTTCTCGTGGAACCAGGGAACACGCCCCTCGTATCGCAGCCCGATGTTCAGCGTCAGGCGCGGGTGGACGCGCCAGTCGTCCTGGATGAAGAAGTAGTGGGCGTACTGGATACCACCCTGTTCGGATGCTGGAGTGCGCAGGTCCATGCGGGCGGGCCGGCCGAGCAGGAAGTCGGCGGCCGGGTCGCCACTGAGTTGGCCCGTGAGCCGAAAATCACCGTTCGCCCTGGAGAATGCTCGGTTGAGATACCTCATGCGCATGAATTCATAACCAGCCTTGACGCTGTGGTCTCCACTGATCCAGCTAACACTGTCGGCGATCTGCAACGACTCGTTTACCAGCGGCTCGACCGGCCCGCCGTTGTTCCCCAGCGTGACCCGGCCGGAGATTCGGAAGGAGGGTGGATACTTCGGCCCGAAGACCGGCAAAATGCCGCCGAGATCGGTGAGGTGAACCTTATTCTCGGTCGAAGCGGTTGAGAAACTGCGGTAGGCGCTGATGCGAAACATATTCAGCAGGTTCGGCCGTATCGTGTACGTGTCGCCCACCGTGACCGAGTGCATGTCCACATTCGTGTCGCGGGAGTAGTAGGAGGGAATCTGGCCCCGACCCTGCGTGGAAAAAGCAGAGTTGAAGTTGTAGCGCACGTGCGTGGTGTGGTTGCCGCTGTGATGGTCGACTCGCACCAGGAGCTGATCGCTGTCAACCGGCGTCGGGAAAGTCTCTAGATACCGGCCATTCGGGGCGTTGGGCACTGGCATTAGGCCCCTGCTCAAGACGTTGTCCGCTACCGTGTCGAAGCGGCTGGCAGAAATCTGGTTATTCGGGATGACGTCCCCTGTATCGGGATCCACGATTGATTTTCCGAGGTGCGAGAAATCGCCCCTGCGCTCGGCCTCGGTGAGGGTGAAAGCGCTCGCGGATAGCGCGTCCGGCCGGATTCTCAGTCCCTCGTAGGAGCCGAAGAAGAACAGTCGGTTCTGGATGATCGGACCTCCAACGGCCGCACCGAACTGGTTCTGAATCAGCTTCGGGATCTCGGACCCGGCAAAGAAGTTGCGGGCGTTGAGCGAGTCGTTGCGAAGAAACTCCCACAGGGAGCCATGGTAGTCGTTTGTCCCGGAACGAGTGACCATATTGAAGATCGCGCCGGCGTTGCGCCCATACTCAGCACTGAAGGCATTCGTCAGAACCTTGACTTCCTGTAGCGCGTCAGGCGGAGGATTGTACAGGCCCGTGTTTCGA
Organism: Bryobacterales bacterium; assembly: GCA_965247515.1. Taxonomy (GTDB): domain Bacteria; phylum Acidobacteriota; class Terriglobia; order Bryobacterales; family UBA6623. The sequence goes on from OZ252029.1 coordinate 8,589,594, forward strand.
AACAGCGCGTTGTTGTGCGCGCCGTCGAGCAGAAATAGGTTCTGATTGGTGCGAGCGCCCGATACCGAGAGGGTGGGGCCGCTGCGGTCACCGGTGAAAGTCTGCGGGGCTCTCACGTTGGAGACGCCGGGCAGCAGAACTGCCAGGTTCACGATGTTGCGGCCGTTGATCGGAAGTTCAACAACCCGGCGGTCGTCGATTAGCGTGCCTACCTGGGACGAACGGCTGTCAACCTGCGGCCCTTCAGCCGTCACGGTAATCTCCTCGGTGACACTGCCGATTTCGAGTTTGGCGTCAACCCGCACGTTCTCACTCGCGGTCAGCGTGATATCGTCACGAACGAAGGACTTGAAGCCGTCTCCCTCCACGCGGACGCTGTAGCCGCCAATCGGCAGCAACGGCAGCACGAAGTCGCCCTGAACATTGGTTTCGGCAGTTCGGGACAGGCCGCGCTCGACCAGAGTCGCCTCCACCGCGACGCCCGGTATCGCCGCTCCACTTGGATCGGTGACCGTGCCGTGAATCGTGCCGACTCCTTGAGCCGGCAGGGAAGACGTCGCGAGCAGAAGGACAGCTCCGCCCACGAGCCAACGAGCGAACGTCTTGAAACCGTACATTTTTCCCGCCTCCCTTTGTTTGATCCTCTTGCATGGCGCTGCGCCTGGAAATTCCATTCGCAGACTAAGGCTGTGCTCACCACTCCTCCGCTGATCGTTGATCTGGACGACCCGCAGGTATTACCACCGGGTTTCGGCACCCATTCATCGTTCTCAATGCCGAACCTCGACCTTGGATCGGCGAAAACCGTGTGGTACAGCATGACTTAGATACACGGTTGACAATAGCACATCACTACTGTCCGGTTAAAAGTCGAATAGAATCAGCTGGTTAGGGTCATCGAGTAGGTTTTCATGGGAGTCGGAGGGCTGCAAGGCCTGTAAAATGGGCGTTTTCTCGAAAAGGGTAACGCTGAGAATCTGTAGGATTTGGTAGAGACTGGCCTCCAGGCCCAGCCTCTTGCGTACGATCGCGACCAGCACGTAAACCGAGACGGCGATCCAGATCTGTGTCTTCACGGCGTTTTCGGAAAGGCCGTAGAACTTCTTGATCCGCAAGTGCTGCTTGATCCACTTGAAGAACAATTCAATCTGCCAACGCGACTTGTAGATCTGGGTGATGGTCAGCGCCGGGAGCGCGAAGTTGTTGGTTGACACTATCCTCGGTCGCTTCAGTGATCTGTGAAAGCCTGGCTCTGTTCGATGGTGTGTAGCGGTCTGGTTGACCAACCAACACTTTGCCTTGCTCTTCGAAGTACCGAATGAAAGTCGCCCCATCGAACTCGCCTCCCGAAACGACGCAGTGGAGGTGCGGATGATGAAAATCGGCTATGCCCGTGTGTCCACCGACGAGGGAAGGTCTTTTCGGTGAAGCCGGAACCGGTAACCGAGCTTGTGGACCAGGCTCCGCACCGCCAGCTCCGGCTTCATATCCTTGCTCCGGATCGCCCGCATGTTAGCGCTACGGTCCATCAGCCTCGCACCAAAGACGCCCGGATCGCGTTCTCGTAGACTTGCGCTGGCGGAAGGTTGCTCGGCGCGGTGAAAGCAAGCGCCACCTGGTCAATCGTCGTGGTGAATTGCCCGACGCTCACAAGCGCCCGACGGCTTCCAACAGGCGCGGGGTCACCGATGTCGTACCACATGATCGTCAGCGAGCCCGGCTGCATCTGATACGGGCGGAGGCTGCCGCCCAGCCGCTCGCTGATTTTCTTGTACACGGGTGTCGGGCAGACGAAGAAGAGGCCCTTCTGGCATAGCGGCTCTTGCCGCAGCACGTGGCCCTTGTAGATGATCTGCGGGAATGGCCGCTCGGAGAATTAATTCTTCCCTGGACTTTCGCAAAGGATGGCCCGCTAGCCCGACGGCAGATCACAGCAATCGACAGATCGTCGAGTTTCGACGGCTTCAAGGGGCCGCACCCAATACCCTCAGCGATTGTCGGGCTCTATCGGCAGCCGCTTCATTGCCCGCCGAAGCCACAACACTTCTGAATGCGAACCTCTAGGTCGTGCTCCAGCAAAAATTTCGTAAATCAGACAGGATGCCTACCTGAAAAATGCAGGAGGATGACGGGCGGTAGGCCGTCGGCGAGTAGGAATGTCATCGAATCAAGTCCGCCCGCTGCGCAGACTCGCCGATCGGCCCCACGCCCGAGAATATTCCCGGCCGGAAGGCCATTTTTTATCCAGCCCACGGCCAATTTTTTTCGCTCTTCGGAACTTTTTTTTCTGAGTCCAGAATCTTCCCTATCTTCTGATTTATCAAGCTGTTATCGCAAGATCCATAGATTCTATACCTCCCAACTCGTCCGCCGAATCCTATATGACCCTATCCCGCTTTTCGATAAAAATATGCGGGCCGATCGAATCGGCTGATCGGCAGCCTAGAGTTGGGCCCCGGAGCAAATGTTCCCCGGGGCCCTTTCTGTTGGGACAGAGATGAGAGATGGAGGAAAGATGGCAAAAGCAGCAGAACGGAGTGAGCGGATCAACGAGTGGGAGAACAGCAGGCTGACGTTGCTTAGAGCGGGGGAGGTCGCGAAGATGCTGGGGCTTTCGAGATCGAAAGCGTACGCAATGATGGCGGCGCATCTTGTTCCGACCGTCAAGTTCGGGCGGTCCGTCCGAGTACCCTCTAGCGCCTTGGAGGCGTGGATCAAGGCGAACACGCGGCAGTCGGAGGTCAGCGCGGATGCAGCAGCCTAACATGGTTACGAATACGAACACGCAACCTAGCCCGAACTTACTACTTCGCAGGCCAGAAGTGGAGCGGCGCGTCGGCTTGAGCCGCTCGTCGATCTATGCTCGCATGGCGGAGGGCTCCTTCCCGCCGCCTGTCCGAATCGGCGCTCGCGCAGTGGCCTGGCGCGAATCAGATGTTACGAGGTGGATCGGTTCCCGTCCTCTGGCGGAAGGGGGTGGACGATGAGCGCCCCGCAGTTATCGATTGCTGGACACGGAACACGGTCTCAGCGGGGAGGGCTACGGTCGCCCTCTTCGGGAGCCGTTTCGTTAGCTGAGTTGCTGGACCGCATCACCGTCTCTGAGTTGGTCGTCACGCTCGGCGGCGGACCCATCCGACGTGGTCGCTGCAGGGCGTGGTATCGCGACGGCCGGTCCTCGACCTCCTTGGCGATCGAAGACTCGCGCGGCTGCTGGTACGATCACGGCGCCCAACGCGGCGGCGGCAAGCTCGACTTGATTCAAACAGCGCTCGACTGCGACAGGCGAGCAGCGTGTGATTGGTTAGCTGCGCACCAGGGGGTCGAGCTGTTGCGCTCCTCGCGACAAAGCCGCCGTGGTTTCGCGGTACGGAGGGCGGCAGCGGAACGCCGGGCCGCCGACCTCACGCGGTGGCGGGCCGCTCGGCTGAATGAGCTGCGGGAGGCACGCAACGCCAAGTGGGACGGCTACCGCATGGCCGAGACGTGGCGTTTGAGAAACCAAGGGCAGCGCCCAACGGATTGGCGCTGGTCGGCTTCGCTTTGCTTCATCCACGACCTCGACATCGGAGACGCCTACGCGCAGGAGCTGGAGCGCTTCGAGCGGATGAGCCCGCAAGAGCTGGCGGCGGAGCGGGAGCGGCAGGGGGTGCGGCTTGACTAACCAGGAATTCCAACAGGCGGCCACGACTGAGTTTTCGAAGGCGCAGCAGCACGAAGACGAACTGGACCGGCTTGCCGCGCTGTCCCCGATCGAGTACGACCGCGAGCGAGAGAAGGCGGCGGAGCGACTCCGCTGCCGAATAAGCAGCCTTGACCGCGAGGTAGCACCGAGGCGCGACGACGGCGGACGGGCTGAGGAACGCGGCGGCTCCACCCTACAGATCGTCGACCCTGAACCGTGGCCCTCGCCCGTCGATGGCGCGGCGTTGCTTTCGGAGTTGGCGGAGCGGGTGCGCCGTCACGTGATGATGTTCGCAGCCGCTGCCGACGCGGTAGCACTATGGATCGTCCACAGCCACGCCCACGACTCCGCTGCGATATCGCCCATCTTGGCTATCACCTCGCCGGCTCCCGAATGTGGCAAGACGACCACGGTCGGGCTGTTGGGCGCTCTCGTCCCGCGCCCGCTGCCGGCAAGCAACATCACCTGTGCGGCCCTCTTCCGATCTGTCGAGAAGTGGGCGCCGACGTTGCTGATCGACGAAGCCGACACGTTCCTTAAAGGGTCGGATGATCTTCGAGGCATTCTCAACAGTGGCCATAGCCGCACGAGCGCCTTTGTGGTTCGCACGGTCGGGGATGACCATGACCCCCGCAGGTTCGGAACGTGGGCGCCCAAGACGATAGCGCTTATCGGCCGGCTTCCCGCTACGCTGGCTAGCCGCTCGATCCACATCGAGCTGAGACGATTGGCGCCCGATGAGACCGTCGAGCCCTTCCGCTCCGATCGGCCGCCCGCCGACTTCGACCTACTTCGGCAGCAGGCGTGGCGGTGGGCCAAAGATCACGTCGACGAGCTGAGTGAGTCCGAGCCCCACATGCCGGGTGGGTTACGCGGCCGCACGGCTGACAACTGGCGTCACCTCCTGGCCATCGCAGACGCGGCGGGCGGCGAGTGGCCGGCGAGGGCTCGGGCGGCGGCGGAGACTCTGGCCGGATCGCGAGCCGAGGGCGACGACGACGCTGTCACTACGGCGTTGCTGGCCGACCTGCGCGACTTGTTCGAGGAGCGCGGCGAGGACCGCTTACCGTCATCGGTGATCGTCGAGCATTTGGGAGCGATGGAAGAGCGGCCCTGGTCGGAATGGAGGCAAGGCAAGCCGATGACCCCGCGGCAGCTCTCGGCACTGCTCAAGCCCTTCAAAGTAGAACCCAGAAGTATCCGACTCTCCGATAACAAGACCGCTAAGGGCTACTACTTGGAACACCTACTGGACGCCTTCGGGCGCTATCTGCCTTGTCAAACCGGCACAACGTCACAAGCCTTTACTATCACTGACTTAGCGGGAAATCCATCCGTAACAGCCGGGTCTGGCGTGACGGATGGAAACGCGGCTAAACGACTCAAAACAAACAGTTGTGACGCTGTGCCGGATCGGATAGGGGCGACCGTCAGGGAGGTGCTATAGATGCAGGCCGTGGCACAAGCTATCGAGACGGCCCGGTCCGAGGGGGCCGCGCTGTCCATCATCGAGGGCGGGCGTATTGAAGTGTTGCGCCCCGAGCACGCTTCCGAGCGGCTGGCGGCGGCGCTCGAAGCCATCCGACGAAACCGCAATGCGGCCCTAGAGCTGCTTCGGAAACCCGACCCTCCGACGCCGGGCGATGACGCCCTCAAGGGCTCGGCCGTGCTCATGGTCTGCGAGACCCTGGACGACGCGCGCCTATGGATCGTCGCCGATGCCGAGGACGCGGCCAAGCTCCGCCGGAGCGGCGTCGAGGCCGGTGACGTCGTTTTGGAACGCTCAGAGGCGCGCGAGCTGGTGCGAGTCGCCGACCCGGACGCAGTGCGCTCGATCCTCGCATTCAAACGCTGCCTACCGGGCCGCATTCGCGGGGAGGATGGCCCAGCCCCGGATGGTGAGGACCGCGCATGACCCAGTCTTTCCCGCGCCCGCCGCCCTTCCCCCGCTGGTGGTGTCCTAGATCTGCGTTGACGATCTCGCCCATGCTTGAATCGCGCGGCGGTCGGGAAGCGGAGATCACTGATCGCATGTGGTCTCTTGGGGATCTACTTCGGTAATAACCTCTTTGCCGTCTTTCGAATAGCGATAGTGTGAAGTGCCATCTTCATGAAGGTACATTTCAATGATCGGCTGACGATCGTCGCTTGCGCTGCCTACTGGGGGAGGGGGATCTCTAAAGCGCAAGCCGTGCGCTGTCGCTCGCTTTAGCCCGCACAGAGGGCACGTCCGCGCCGTCTGTACCGTCCACGTTAAAACAGGGCCCAGGGCCCGGACCGCCGCCCTGTCCTTCGCCGCGCTTGATTTCTTTCGCTTTCAGACGCTTGAGGATGTAGCTGTCGTTGCCGCGGCTGATTGAGCGGCTGGGGCTGCAGAGATTTGACCCTAGCCCCCACCTTCCGGACCGTTACGGGTAATATTCACAGCCGACAATGGGCCGACGCCCGCTGCCGATAAACAGCGTGGTTGACGGCGGCACATCCCGATACCAAGGCGACTTCTCCGCCGCATGCCAGCCGACTGTGCTCGACTCATCCCGACGCGCATCAGAAACGAGTTTTTGATTTTCCTATGCATCAAGTCTGCGGCCCGTCGGATAATGGACCTTTTGGATGTCGTCTGACCTCACATTCCTGACCAATGAGCCTGGCAACGCCCTCAGCGATCGCTTCGGCGTTCTGCTGGGCCACAACACACGGTTCTTCGATGTACTTGTCGGCTATTTTTTCGTCAGCGGCTTCCACCAGCTCTATCCGTCACTAGAGAAAACCGAGACAATCCGGATCCTTGTCGGGCTAAGAGCAGACCGGACCACCGTTGACCTGATCGAGCAAGCGAAGGAACAGCAGGGTGAGATCGATTTCCATTCGCAGGCCGAAGCCAAGGAAGCTACTCAGCGGGGATATTACGCAGGAGCTTCAGGACTCGCCGGACACGGCCGCGATTGAAGCTGGCATCCGCAAGTTCATCGAGTGGATCAGATCCGGGAAACTTGAGGTTCGCGCTTACCCCTCGCAGAGGCTACACGCCAAGCTCTACATCATGACCTTCCACGAGAAGGACCGTGACAAGGGGCGGGTGATAACGGGCTCCAGCAACTTTACCCGATCGGGTCTTCAGGACAATCTTGAGTTCAACGTGGAGCTGAAGCAGCGCTCGGACTACGATTTTTCGATCGCCAAGTTCAACGAGCTTTGGGATCAAGGGGTCGAGCTGAACCAGACATTCGTCGACACGATAGAGAGAAAATCGCCCTACGCGCACTTCACGCCCTACGAGCTGTACCTCAAGTTTCTTTACGAGTACTTCAAGGACTCTCTGAACAGGCCGGACGAGCTCGAAGACTCGTTCCTTCCGGACGGTTTCATGAAGCTGCGCTATCAGGAAGAGGCAGTCCTGAGCGCCAAACGCATCCTCGAAGAGTATGATGGCGTCTTTCTTTCAGATGTCGTGGGTCTCGGCAAGACCTACATGGCCGCATTGCTGGCCAGGGAGCTGGAAGGCCGCACTCTGGTGATCGCTCCACCCGCCCTTCTTGACCGAAACAATCCCGGCTCGTGGCCGAACGTGTTCGGCGATTTCGGCGCGCGGCAAAGCCGCTTCGAGTCAGTAGGCAAGCTCGATGATCTTCTGAGCAGCGATACAAGCCGCTACGCCAACGTGTTCATCAATGAGTCTCACCGGTTCCGCACTGACAGCAATCAGACCTACGAGAAGCTTGCACAGATTTGCCGGGGAAAGCGGGTCATACTGGTCAGCGCCACACCGCTCAACAACTATCCGGCGGACATCCTGAGCCAGATCAAGCTCTTTCAGAGCGGTAAGAACAGCACTATCCCAAATCTGCGCAACCTGGAGGGGTTCTTCAACGGCTTGCAGCGCAAGCTCGAAAAGCTGGACCGACAAGTCAACCGAGAGGAATTCTTCAGGGTCGTCCGCGAGAACGCGAGCGCGATCCGCGAGCGCGTGCTCAAGTACCTTATGATCCGCCGCACACGCGGCGAGATCGCCAAGTACTACGAGGAGGACCTGGAGTGAACCCCAAGCGTGAGACAGTCGAAATCGGGACAGGTTACCATTCACCGCAAAACGCTTGCCTTCTTCGCTGTATCGTCGCACGCTGGTCCTAGCCGGGGAAGCGGAAGCGGGCTCTGCTGGAGAGCAACCCGCCAAGGAATACCCGGCCGCAAACTCATCAAGACGATGAGCGCCGGGGGCGGCCGCCAAGGTCGCTCCCGGCTTCTCCAACGCCGGCGATGTCTCCCTGCCCGCCCAGGGCCCATCGGATTGATAGATTTGCCTATGCCTCTCAAAACTCATACTTCGGATTCCTCGCTGCTGTTGCCGCCGGCCGCGCCAGCGCTTCAAACTCCGCCGGCGGACGATATCCCAACGCCGAATGCAGCCGGCGTTGGTTGTAGATCTCATCAATGAACTCGCCGATCGATGCGCGCGCCTCGTCAAGCGTGCGATAACGCTGCAACCAAACCTCCTCCGCCTTCAACGTCTTCATGAAACTCTCCGCCCGCGCGTTGTCGTAGGGGTTGCCGCGGCGGCTCATCGAGATGATCGCGCCGTGCTGCTCCAGCAGCTCGACATAGGCGCTCGAAGCGTACTGTACGCCTTGGTCGGAATGATGCATCCACCCCGCGGCAGGGCGTCTGAGCTCGAGCGCATCGCGCAACGCCCCTACAGCCAGCTCAGCTTTGAGCGTCGTCCCCAGCCGCCAGCCGACCACGCGTCGCGAGTAGGCGTCCAACACCACGGCGAGGTAGACGAACGCCTCGCGCAAGCGAATGTAGGTGATATCGGATTGCCACAACTGATCGACGCCGTCCACATTCAGGTGCGCCGCTAGATTCGGATAAACAGGTAAGAAGTGGTTCGAATCCGTTGTTAGCACGAAGCGCCGCTTGAGTACCGCCAGCAAGTTGTCCTTACGCATCATCCGCAGGACCTTTTTGTGATTGACGAGGAAGCCTTGGCGGCGCAGCTCGGCCGTCACGCGGCGGTAGCCGTAACGACGATTCTCGAGCGAAATCCGCTGCATGCGGTCACGCAATTCCATGTCGCACTCGGCGGGCGACGACACGGCGAGCCGGCGATAGAACCCGGCGCGATTCACGCGTCCGAGCTCGCAGGCGTGTTCGACGCTGAGCGAGCCTTTGGCGCTGATCTGCTCGACGATGGAGTAGATCCGCTCGCGCCACCGGCGTCGTTGGTCGGGGCTGCGAGGTTCAAGGCGCGAAAGGCTTGTCCGAAAAAATCGAGCTCTGCGGCTTGTTTGCCGAGCAGTCGTTCGAGCTCTGCGATGCGTTCGTCGCGCGGATCGCGAGGGATCTTGGGCGGCGCCGAGCGGCCGGGTTTCGGCCGGCCTCGCCGCCGGCTCAAGCCGTTGACGCCTTCCTGGCGATAGGCGTCCCGCCAGCGGTACAGCAGGCTGCGCTTGACGTCCAACTCGCGGCTTAGCGCTGTGCCGCTCTGGCCGGCTAGGAGCCGCCTGGCGGCGGCTTCCTTGAACTCCACCGTGAACTCCCGCGGCTTGCGCGGCTTGAGACTTTCCATCCTGGACTCCTTTCCATTCGCTGAAATTCGTCCCGAATTTCAATGTCTCATTTTTAGGGTTCACTCCAACCTATCGCAGCAGGGCCTGCGCTTCCCGGACGTTGTCGACCCCGAGCCGTTCTTCTACACCTTCAGTGATCGCGAAGAGCGAGCGTTTCTGGAAACGATCCGCCTGATCGTAGTGGAGTTCAAGTACGCCCGCTACAAGCCGCTGAGCGGCGAATACTACAAGGGGGACATTGATCAACTCGATCAGCAACGCCAGGTGAACCTCGCCAAGTTCATGCGGATTCTGCTCGTGAAACGCCTGGAAAGCAGCCTCCACGCGTTCCGACTAACCCTTGATCGGTTCATCACCTCCTACGAGCGATTCATCGCGGAGGCGAAGAAGGGCTCTGTCTACATCAGCAAGAAGCACATCCGCAAGCTCTTCGACTACCTGGAAGCCGGCGACGAAGATGCGGTGCAGCGCCTCATCGACGAGGACAAAGCCGAGCGCTTTCCCTCAACGGACTTTCGGCCCGAATTCCTCCGCGACCTCAAAGGCGACCTGAGCGTTCTCCGGCGGGTCAGAGATCTTTGGGGAGGCGTGCGCCGCGATCCAAAATGGGTCGCTTTCGAGAAATACCTAAGCACCCACAGTGGACTCAAAGAGAAGGTCATTATCTTCACCGAATCTAGGGAGACGGCGGAGTATCTCGGAGTGAAAATCGGAGCGAGCGTCGAGCCTAAAGTAATCTGCTTCAGCGGGCAGTCGGATAGGGCAACGCGGCAGGCGATCATCGAAAATTTTGATGCAAGGTCCTTTCAGAAGCGCGACGACTACCGCATCGTCGTGACGACGGATGTCCTCTCGGAAGGCGTCAACCTCCACCGCGCGGCGACGGTCGTCAACTACGACATCCCGTGGAACCCGACCCGCCTGATGCAGAGGGTGGGCCGGGTGAACCGCGTGGATACGCCCTTCGAGAAGATTCAGACCTTCAACTTCTTTCCTTCGGAGCAGGGCAACGACCTCATCAAGCTCAAGGAATCTGCGGAGGCCAAGATCCAGGCCTTTATTGAGATGCTTGGTGCGGACGCCCGTCTGCTGACGGAAGGGGAGGACGTCAAGTCTCACGACCTGTTCGTGCGCCTCAATTCCAGGCAAACGATCACCGGCGAGGACGGGGAAGAGGAGAGCGAGCTGGAGTACCTGACCGAGATCCGCCGCATCCGCGACGAAGAACCGGACCTTTTCGAGCGCATCAAACGCCTACCCAAAAAGGCCCGCTCGACACGTTCCGCAGAAGCTTTGAGCGCGGGCCTCGTTGCTAGGTTGCCAACCCTGCTCAGCTACTTCCGCAAAGGCAAGCTCGACAAGTTCTATCTGAGCGGCACCGCAGGTGAAACGAAGGAATTGGACTTCTTCACAACCGTTAAGGTTCTCAAACCCGTAGACGCCGCCGAGGCCCGGCGGGCCATCCCCGAAGCGTTCTACGCCCTGCTAGAGCACAACAAGAAGTCCTTCATTGCGGCGACTACAGAGGATGCCGAGGTTGTGAGCAGCCGCTCAATCAGCCGCGGCAACGACAGCTACATCCTGAAGCGCCTGAAAGCGAAAGAAATCAAGCGCTGCAAAGTTTTCACGGATGACGACGAGGCCTTCATCCAGCACGTAATGCGCCTGCTCGAGGATGGTGCGCTTCCCAAGCAGACGACGAAGAAGGTCGCTGACGCGCTCAAGAAGGGCACCGTCGATCCCCTCAAGGTCCTGGGCGTTCTCCGGCGTAACATCCCTCGCCAGTTCTTCGAGATGCGGAGTGGCCTGGCACGGCATAGCGTTAGCCCCCGTGAAGTCATACTGTCCTCATTCGTGAGCTGAAGCTATGAACCGCGAACAATCCAGAGAACTCGTTCGCGACACGTTCACGCATGCATTTGAGAGGGACAAGTTCCGGCGCTTCGCCAAAGAGCTGGTCAATCGCTACGACGAGAGTAAAGCTCAGATCTGGAGCAGGCAGTACATCTTAGATGCGTTCAAGGAGCACATCGACCGCTATGAGCGGGTGGCAACCTACAGCGCCCCGGATGGAGATAAGCTCGACATCTTGATCGTTTACCTGACGAAGGAATCGAAGCTCGAACGGGCAAGAACAGCGCTTCGCAACTTCGTTGCCCATCACCTCAAGAGCAGGGACGACAAGGACGCAGGCCTTGTGGCCTTCGTCTCGCCGAGCGAGCAGACCTGGCGGTTTTCCTTGGTCCGGATGGAGTACGAAACAGAGCTGACGGAAGCTGGCGTCGCGCAGGCCAAGCTTAATCTCACCTCAGCCCGGCGATTTTCCTACCTCGTTGGGGAGGGCGAAAGCTGCCATACGGCACAGAGTCGGTTCCTGGCACTCCTCAAAGAGACCGGTGAGCCGCCCACTCTTGACCAGATCGCCGAGTGCTTCAGCGTCGAGACGGTCACCAAGGAATTCTTCAACCGCTACTACGCGCTCTTTCAGGGACTGAAGAAGGCGGTTGAAAGAATCGCTGCAACGGACAAAGTTGTAGGTGATGTATTCCGGAGCAAGGACATCAACTCGGACGATTTCGCCAAGAAGCTTCTCGGTCAGGTCGTGTTTCTCTACTTCGTTCAGAAGAAAGGATGGCTGGGAGTTCAAAAAAGTCAGGAATGGGGCACAGGCCCACGAGACTTCCTGCTCAGATTGGCACGAGGCGACTACGGCAAGTTTAATAACATTTTCACTGACATATTCGAGCCCCTGTTCTACGACACCCTGGCGACGGATCGCGGTGCGGAGGCCTGGTGCTCGACTTTCAACGCCCGCATGCCATTCCTGAACGGCGGGCTCTTTGAGCCGATCTCCGACTATGACTGGAGGGCGACCGAGATTGCCCTGCCGAATGAGTTGTTTCTTAACGACGAGGTGACAGTGGAAGGCGACAAGGGGACGGGCGTCCTCGATGTGTTCGACCGCTACAACTTCACCGTCAACGAGGCTGAGCCTTTAGAGCATGAAGTCGCCATCGATCCCGAGATGCTCGGGAAAGTCTTTGAAAATCTTCTCGAGGCTGAGTCCCGTAAGTCCCTCGGCACTTTCTACACTCCCAGAGAGATCGTTCACTACATGTGCCAGGAGAGCCTCATTAGCTACTTGTACCGAGCGATGAATATCGGCTCTAAACCGATTCTTCCGCAGGAGGCCACTCAGGGCGCGCTTTTCGGGGCAGCAAAGCCGGTTCAGGTTGTACTCAGCGAACCGGCCATAGACGACACTGTTCCCAGAGACGATTTGGCTGCTCTGGTCCATCTTGGCGATCAGGCAGCTCATTACGAGGCGGCGCTCAAGGCCGGTACGCCCAGCTACGGGAAAAAGGCGAGGCCGCGTCTTCCCAAGTCCATTGAGGTTCACTCCAAGCAACTTGACGTCGCTCTCCAGGGCATCACGGTCTGCGACCCGGCAATCGGCTCCGGAGCATTCCCCGTTGGCATGATGACGGAGATTGTTCGCGCTCGCCTTGCACTCAACCCGTACTTCGAGAGCACTGAAGAGAGAACCGCGTATATCTTCAAGCGGCACGCAATTCAAAGCTGCCTTTACGGTGTGGACATTGACTCGGGCGCGGTCGAGATCGCGAAGTTGCGCCTATGGCTGTCCCTTGTAGTGGACGAGGAGGACCCGCAAGAGATAAGGCCGCTACCGAACCTCGACTTCAAAATTGTCGTCGGGAACTCGTTGCTCCGGTTCCCCTTTAAGTCGCAGGGCTTGACGGAACTCGAACAGCTCAAGCATGAGTACTTCGATGAGCCGGATCATGACCGCAAACTCTCGCTTACTATAAGGCGGAGATAGACCGGAAACTTGACCGGCACCTAGAACAGTCGCTGAAGTCGTTCGGATATCGTGTCGATTTTGACTATCGCCTGTTCTTCTCTGAGGTGTTTCGCAATACGCCTGGGTTCGATGTCGTGATTGCGAACCCTCCATATCTTGGGTTCCAGGGGTTCATGGACCAGAAAGATGTACTGGTTCGCCTATTCAAAACTGCCAAGGGGAAGTTCGACTACTACGTTCCATTCGTAGAGCAAGGCCTCGAATGCCTCCGGGCGGATGGAGTCTTGTGCCTTATCTGTCCGACGAATTTCATGAAGCGTAGCTATGGAGAGGCGCTGAGGAAGCTACTCGTGGATCATGCGTCGATTGGACAGGTGTGCGACTTCGAAGATCATCAGATATTCGAAGGGGCACTGAACTATACCGGAATCTTCCTCATACAGAAGACGAAACCATCTATAGACCACCGAGTGTCTTTCAGGAGGAGGTCTCTAGATAGCAACGAGCTTCTAGTGCCACAACGTCTCCTCTCAAGCTCTCCTTGGGTATTCCAAGATCCTCTTTCCCTGGGAACTTATTGACAGAATCCAGTCGCAGCATGTGTCACACCTTGCAGACATGTCCCGGGGCATTTCCGAAGGGATTGTCACTGGCCAGAACGAGGTGTTTCTCCTACCAAAGGAAAAGGTGTCGGATCTGGGGCTTGAGACAGAACTTATCCGACTCTGCATACGAGGTCGCCAGATCCGTCGTTTTGCACTCGGAGAGGTAACGGAAGAAGTTATCTACCCTTACAGGACTGAAGGGAAAAAGACGGCGGCTATCGCTGAGGAGGCGCTGAAAGTACACAAACGCTTGTGGCAATACCTGGAGGAAAACAGGTCGAAGCTGAGTGGGAGGGGATATTTCGAAAAGTCCACGAAGCAATGGTACGAACTGTGGTGTCAGCGAGACATGTCGCAGTTGAGCTCGCGGAAGATACTTGTAGCCGAGCTAGCTGAGAGCAATAGGTTTTGCATCGCGAGCGAAGAATACTTCTATGGGGACACGGTGTGCGGCATCACTCTGAGAGAGGATGTTGACGAAGACCTGCGGTTTGTCCTTGGGGTTCTTAACTCTTCCCTGATCGAATACCTGTTCAAAAAGACGACAGTCCCCAAGGCAAACGGCTTCTTTATCTATAAAACAATGTTTCTAAAACGGCTGCCAGTGATTCGAATCGACTTTTCGGTTCAGAAGGAAAAAGCCGCTCACGATGAACTTGTCGCACATGTCGATACAGCGATGGACATAGCCCGTACCGGAAGATCAACGAAAGCGGTCGAAGCTGAAATAGATCGGAACGTCTATGAACTGTACGGGCTCAGCGAGAACGACATCAGCATGATTGAGAGCGCGGCAAGAGGGCAAGATGTATAGAAGCAAAGTGAGCGGTCAGGGGCCAAGCCCTATCTGTCTCGCATCGCCCATGCTATGTTCTCAGACCGAAATTCGCTCCACCAAATTCCGGCTGACCTTCTGCTGGCGGCGATCGTAGATCTGAGTCGTGGAAGGATCGGAATGCCCGACCAGGTACTGCACGTCTTCCAGCGGCACGTCCTGGCTGAGCAGATCGGTGCCGACTGTCACCCGGAAGCTGTGCGGGGAGAAGAGATCGGGCAAGCCCGCCAGACGCGGCCATGAATCGGCTGATAAATCTGCGTGATCAGACATGAAACAGCCAGGCAACCCGGCAATTCGTCGGGCACCCCGGTATCCTGCAAACGCAAAGATGTCCTGCGGCTGAGCTTGAGCGAGTACCGCGACACTGCCGATGCGATCGAGGGAGGCCTTATTGCTGCCACTCGTTTTCTTGCCCGACAGAAGATCTTCGACGGCTCCAATCTGCCGTACTCGACGCAGCTCATTCCGTTGTCGGTCATCTGCGCGGTTCTGGGGGACCGGTTCGAGGAGGATGTTGTCGCAACGGCTTGGCGCGCTGGTATTGGTGTGGAGTCTTCGGGGAATTGTACGGCGGCGCGCCGGACGGCGTGATCGATATTTTTGCGGCAGCGGGCCTGAAGAAGCGGGACATCTCGATTCTCTCCGACGAGTTCCTGGCCGAGATACGGGGCATGAAGCGCCGGAACCTTGCAGTGGAGATGCTCCGCAAGCTGCTCGAAGGCGAGATCAGAACTCGGAGCAAGAAGAACGTCGTTCAGGCCCGCTCGTTTGCGGAGCTGCTGGAGAAGTCGCTGAAACGCTATGAGAACCGGGCGATTGAGACGGCGCAGGTGATCGAGGAGTTGATTGCGATAGCGAGAAACTTACGTGAGGCAGGGCAACGGGGTGAGAAGCTCGGCCTGACGGAAGAGGAAGTCGCGTTCTACGACGCCCTGGAAGTCAACGACAGCGCCGTGAAAGTGCTGGGCGACGAGACCCTGCAGGCGATCGCGCGCGACCTCGTCAAGACGGTGCGGAACAACGTGGCGATCGATTGGGCTGTGCGCGAGAACGTTCGCGCCCAAATGCGGGTAATGGTCAAGCGCGTTCTGCGCCGGCACGGTTACCCGCCCGACAAGCAAGCGAGCGCCGCCGAACTGGTGCTGGAGCAATCTGAGACCCTCAGCCGGGAATGGGCGGTGTAGGACCGATAACGCTCCAAGCACCGTTCCAACTGGTGGTTGGATTGTAGGCTGAAATTAATTCTATATTTTAAGTCCCTAAGAATCAACAATGAGTGGCGGAGAGAGAGGGATTCGAATTCGCGTCGCCATGTAAGTGACTGATTCTTCGGTAGATATGTCTTAACTTGTACCTCTTCAATCACTTGCGAATTTCTTCCTAGTCTCGGTGATCCGTCCGGTTCTCCCTCGTCCTCTCCGAATCTAGACACCAAACCGACACCAAACCGGGATTTCCGTTTTGACCATCCCGACGGGTGTATGGTAGCCGAGGTTGAGCCTGCAGCGCAACGGTTTTCTGTCCTTCCTGCCACGTCCGACCTTGTTCCTTCTCTGTTCAGCCACCTGCGGTACGGCAGCGGCACACCAGGGACGCTTTTGGGCTCGTTCCGGGCCGCCCGAAGCGCAGCGCTCCGACCTTGACTCTCGGGAACTACCCGCTTCGGCTGCTGTGAGGCTCACGTCGCGCTACCCTCCCGGCAGCGGCAGCGCGGCGAGCCGGTCTAGGCTGCGGGCGAGATAGTATTTGCCTTCTCCGTCGTGCGCGTAGTCGTAGACGACCGAAACCGAGCGGTGGTTCGCTTTCGAAACGCCGGGAATGTGCCACACCGTGGTTGGCTTGGATGGGTCCGAGATGTCGATCAATGACGTCCCGTTGATCTCCAGCTCCCCCGTGATGGGATTCAACAGCCCCTCTTCGTCGCCGCCGCGTGCATTCGGTTGATGACCAACATAGAGTCAGTTTCCGTTCTCCCGGTCCGAGCGGGTCACCAATTGCAGTGATTCGCGGCCCCTGCAGATCGTTGTAGCCCACGAGCCGCACGTTCTTTGCGCCGTCGGACATCGGGTCGTCTTCGGCCGCTGGCACACTCTCGGAGTCTTCTTGGGCCGGCGACGCACAGGAGAGGTGTGCAAGGTCGCGGTAGGGACGTCGGTCGCCCGACGGCGCCGAGTAGCCCCGGGGAATTTCACCCCGAGGCTCTCACAGAACCGGACGTAAGCCTCTCGACTTATCCGGCTCGTGCCACCCCTTGAAGGCTGCCGCCTTCCGCCGACATCAGCGGGTTCCTCCTGTTGCCAGTTGACCTGGGTCGATCTCGACGCGGGTGACCCGCTCCCTTCGCGCCACGGGAGTTACCCCGCTTCCTCACTACTACGAAGCAGTCCTCCCCTGGCTGGCGCAGCGGTACTTTCGGCCTCGCGGTTCTGCCGCTTGCGCCTTTTCCCTTAGCATCGCCAGACAGGTTCTCAGGTTCCGCACGAGAGCCCAGGTTAGAGTCACGCCACCTGTACGCCGGACACCACATGGCCAGTAGGCAGGTTGCCGCCATGCTCATCCCGGAGAGCGGGGGCGCTCCGGTTTTGGTGTCATCTCTAGATCTGTTTCGACGCCTCACCAGTGATTCGCTTGCAGTCGTCTCTCTAACCCACACATGACGCGATCATTGCCGCGCCTTTTACCGTAACGTTCACCACCGCAGCTTTTGACTGAAGCAGCTTACGGCTGTTTGAAGCCTGCTCCTGCAAGCCGGCTCCGAAGGGTCCACGGCAAAGCCCGCCGAGTGCTCCACATCACCAAGCTCGAGTCGTTGTTTGGCTTGCCGGCCAATTAGCGTCGAGCCTCCGGCCCGCCTCGATTGGCATGTCCTTGTGCCTCTAGGACACAGCATTCTTGCTCACCCTCACCAACGTCGCCTCACAGGGCAGGACGCCCAAGGAGCCGGCTTTGAAGCGTCGGTTGAGGGAGAGGTCTTGAGGTCCCGGTCGAGAGTGGCAACCGGATTTTTCGCTAGGTTTCAGCGGCAACGCCCCAATCATCCTTGTTTGCAGCTAGTTAGAGCAAGAAACCAACGGCCGTGGGCGTAGAGTGGGTCTCAGAACTACCTCCGAATTGCGGCTGGATTTCCGCTGCGGCGTTAATACGGACTTGGAGGTCCCGGACCGTAGGCCGCTGGAGCCAGATAACTCGTTTTCGGGCCTCGCGTCTAGCGGACGACCTCTAAGCAAGCGCCTCTTCGATCAGCTTGCCGTCGTTCACCGTGGGCCGCTCGAGCCGCCCATTGTGCAGGTAGTTGACGTACAGGTGATTCAACCCCATCAGGTGTAAGATCGTGGCGTGGATGTCGAGCACGTGGTAGGGCTTTTCGACCGCGCGGAAGCCGGCCTCGTCGGTCGCGCCGATTGCCTGTCCGCCTTTGACGCCGCCACCGGCCATCCACATCGTGAAGCCCCAGGGGTTGTGGTCGCGACCGAATTTGTCGATCGAGTGCACGCCGCCGTTGGACGTGTCGGAAAAGGGCGTGCGGCCGAACTCGCCGCCCCAAACGACTAGCGTGTCGTCGAGCAGGCCTCTCGATTCGAGATCGGTGAGCAGACCGGCGATGGGCCTGTCGGAGATCCTGCAGTATTTCGCATGGCGCTCTTCATGATCGGTGTGGGAGTCCCAACCACTGCCGCTGCCGCAATACGCCTCCACAAAGCGCACGCCGCGCTCGACCAGGCGGCGCGCCAGCAAGAGATTCGCCCCAAACTTCTTGGTCTCCTCGTGATCCATGCCGTAGAGCCGCTTGGTGGCCTCGGTCTCTTTGCCGAGGTCGACCGCTTCGGGCGCAGCCTGCTGCATGCGGTAGGCAAGCTCGTAGGATTCGATGCGCGCGTCGAGCTCTTCGTCCGACGGGCGCCGGTCGGCGTGGCGCCGGTTGAGGGCTTGGAGCAGATCGAGCCGGCTTCGCTGGCGCCGGTCGCTGACGCCTTTGGGAGGCTCGAGATGCAGGATCGGCGGACCGTCCTTCTGGAATCGCGTTCCCTGGTAGGTCGCCGGCAAGAAGCCCGAGCTCCAGTTGGTGGCCCCGCCTTTGACCACTTTGTCATCGGTGAGGACCACAAAGGCCGGTAGGTTTTGGTTGGCCGCCCCGAGGCCGTAAGTGGTCCAGGCGCCGAGCGAAGGCCGGCCGGCCAGAATCGAGCCGGTGTTCATCTGCCGCACTCCGCCGACATGGTTGACGCCGTCGGAGACGCAGGAGTGAATCACCGCCAGCTTGTCGACATGTTGGGCGACGTGCGTGTACCAATCGGAAACCCACAGGCCGCTCTCGCCGTGTTGCTTCCACGTCCGCTGGGACGGAATGAGCGGCATGCGATGCGAGCCCGTCGCAGTCGTCTCGGGGATGTCGAACGATTCCGGGATGAGCTGGCCGTGCAGTTTCTCGAGCGCCGGCTTGGGGTCGAAGAGATCGATGTGGCTCGGGCCGCCTTCCATGAACAGAAAGATGACGGAATTGGCCTTCGGCGGATGGTGCGGAGTCTTGGGATCGAGCGGCGAGGCCAGCGCGCCGTCTTCGGCGAGCAGGTGAGACAGCGCCAGCGCCCCCAGACCGCTGCCGGTGCGGGCCAGGAATTCGCGGCGGGAGCGGGGCGGTAGACAGTCCGTCATCATCTAGAACCTATAAACAAACTCGTTCGAGTTGAGCAGCATCAGACAGTAGTCCGCCCAGGCGGCGGCCTCGTCGCCCGTGATGTTCCCCTGGCGCTCGAGGAAGCTCAACGCCGCGTCCTTCTCCCAGGCGTCGGGCGGGCGGGAGTAGGCGAGCAGATGAGCGGTTTCGACGCGAGCGCTAGACGAGTTGCCGGCTTGCTCGAGGACGCGCGAGGCGAACGCTTCCGCCCACCGGGCAGTTTGTTCGCTGTTGAGCAGCGTCAGCGCTTGCGGGGCGGTCATGGTCTGGTTGCGGCGGGCGCAGGACTCATGCGAGTCGGGGAAGTCGAATACGTCGAGCATCGGGTAAGGCCGGTTGCGGCGCATGAAGATGTAGACGCTGCGACGGTTGTGATCGGCGGGGTCTGCGCTCGTCGCCCAGCCGCCGCGGGGTTTCGGCATGCCCGCGGGGAGGGGAGGCATCACGCTTTCGCCGCCGACCTTGGGGTTGAGCGTTCCCGCCACAGACAAGACGGAGTCGCGCAGGACTTCGGCCTCGAGCCGCTGTGGTGGGAAGCGCCACAGGAGCCTGTTCTCAGAGTCGACACGGGCTGCTTCGGGTCGCGGCGCGGAGCTCTGCTGATACGCGTGCGAATTCATGATCAGCCGGTGCATCGCCTTGACGCTCCAACCGCTCTCCACGAACTCTTTCGCCAGCAAGTCCAGCAGCTCGGGGTGGCTCGGCCCGCCCGACATCACGCCGAAATCGCTGGGCATGGCGACAATACCGCGACCGAAATGGTGATGCCAAATCCGATTGACCATCACCCGCGCGGTCAGAGGGTTTGTCGGATCGGTCAGCCATTTCGCGAGCGCCGTGCGCCGGCCGGTCGTGCCGGGACGCGGCTGCTCGATTCTCGCCTCGCCCGGTTCCAGGATCGACAGGAATGCGGGCTGCACTTCTTCGCCCGGAGAAGCGTACTGCCCGACGCCGAGGACATACGTCGCCGGCGGGTCATCGTTCACGTCGACGATTCCCGACGCGCGCGCGATGTCGGGCGGCTTGAGATGCTCGAGCTCCTCGAGCTTCGCCCGCAGCTCGTTGTAGCGCTTCTTGCCTTCTTCGTCGAGATCTTTGGCGACGCTGAAGAAGCTCTTGTCGCGCCATGGTTCCGGGCGGATCGGGCAGGTGTTGCAGTCCTTCGACTCGAGCAAGAACGCCATCCACTTCTCGGCGGACGTGCGCTCGTGATCGGGCTTCTCCATGAGCTCGATCACGAAGTCCGGATAGCGGCTCAACAGGAACTCCGACGTCCTGCGGCGGACCGTGTCGAGCAACTCCGCAAGCTCATCCCAAATCGGGCGCGTCTCGCGCTCCCAGATCGCCTGCCGCCGTTCATACTCGGCCAGCTCTCGATCAGGGACGACGGGGAAGCGGTCCACGTGGCTGACAGCCGCGAAGAAAGCCTGCAGCCGGTAGTAGTCGCGCTGCAGGATCGGGTCGAACTTGTGGTCATGGCAGCGAGCGCACCCGAACGTCAGCCCCATGAAGGCCGACCCGACCACGTCGGTGATGTTCGCGAGCGTCTCGGTGCGCGCCAGCATCAAGTCCTTCTGGTTGCCTTCTTCGGGGTAGTGGCGGTTGAAGGCGGTCGCAATGCGGGCTTCGAAGCTTTCCGGCCACATCTCATCGCCGGCGATCTGCTCTTGGACGAAGCAGTCATAGGGCTTATCGGAGTTGAACGCGTCAATGACGTAGTCGCGATAGCGCCAGACATTGGGGCGCGAGACGTCATGCTCGAATCCGTCGCTCTCGGCGTAGCGCGCCACGTCGAGCCAGTGACGCGCCCAGCGCTCGCCATAGTGGGGCGAGGCGAGCAGGCGGTCGACGACCTTGCGGAACGCTTCCGGCGAGTCGTCGTCGATGAAAGCCTCGACTTCCTCCGGCGTCGGCGGCAACCCGATCAGGTCGAAAGTCGCCCGACGGATGAGCGTCCTCCTGCCGGCCCGAGGCGCCAGGTCGAGGCCTTTGGCTGCGAGCTTCGCCGAGATGAAAGAGTCGACCGAACGACCCTCCTCGGAGACGACGATCGGCTGGAAAGCCCAATAAGCTCGCTGCAGTGGCGTGAACGTCGGCGGGGCGGCCGAGCAAGTCGCGACGGCGCCGAGGCCGACCGCGAAGCAAGTTCCCAAGGCCCGCGCAACGGTTCTCGATCGGCAGTCCAGACGCATCGACGACGTAGCCAGTTTAGCATTGCGGTGGGACCGCTAGCGCTCGGCCGATCGGGAGTCTCGAAACGATCTTAGTTGCGACTAGATCTTGGCTAGTTCCACAGCGTTGATCCAGCTCGAGAATCGGGCGGATTCTGTCATCTTCGTCGTTTGCTGTTGGGGACAAACGTTCGCTTGAGTGACCGTCTGCGAGGCCCCCAAAAGCCCTTCCAGAGCACTCTGAGCCCCTGTTTAAGCGGGTTTGGGCAGTTTCGAGGGGTGGTTGGGTCAGCGGTAAATTAATTTACAATATCTTTCCCGAATCGCCTTCGAGGGCCAGATTCGAGGCGTGGAATCGAGTCGAGAAGGGGGGAGTGGACCGGAGTCGAGTCGGCGTCGAGGATCTTCTGATCGACGGCTTTGAGCACGATACGGAGTTGGCGAGCCGCGCTGCGGTGGACAGAGGTTCGTGATTGACAGCTTGATGACACTGGCGCAGGGGCCCTCCTACTCCTAAGCTACCCCCATGCTCCTTTATTGCGGCGGGGGGTCCCCGACGCCCATGGGGTGATAATCGCGTCACGTACCGGCACGTCGACCACATCGTTGCAACGCCACAAACGCGATCACATCCCCGAGTCAATGAGCCGCGCCCTACAGGTTCGCGAGCAGGAACACGGCGACTCGCTGCTCGAACAGCTCGAGGAGCTTCAAGCTCGGACCATGGACATTCTCGACAAGGCTGAGGCTGACGGCGATTGGCGCAACGCTTTGAGCGCGATCGGACAAGCGAAGGGGCTGTTGGAACTACGTTCGCAAGCTGAGCGAGAGGCGACTTGGGATCACGAGCAGGACCCTCGACGGATCGACATCTCTAGCCTCATCATCACGCCGCACACCGGCCTGCTACGGGAAGGCGATCCCGAGCCTCAACAGCTGATCGACGTCAGCGCGATTGGGAACTGATTCGTTTGCCCCTGGATCGACGCCTTGAAGCGCTGGTCGCCTCCCAGGTTGCCACACCCATGGCCCTTTTTCGCAATCGGGGGGTCCCCAGCGTCCATGGGTTGAGCGTCGTAGGCAAGTGAGTTGGAATCGGGTTGGACCAAAATTGGGTGCGAAAAGAGGGCGTTGTCGCAAGAAGCAGAGCGACAGCGAGACAGTGGGCCGTTGCGTCAATTGCGCCTCCATCGCTGCCTATATGCCCCTTCGAACGCTCATTTGAACCTACGATCCAGCCCTTCAATCCGACAATCGGAACGCGACGACACTACCGCCGGCCGGCCGGCCCGACTTGCCTCCGCCCGCCGAAATCACCACATACTGCTTGCCGTCGGCCATATAGGTGCTCGGCGTCGCGTTCCCGCCGAACGGTAACTGCGCCTTCCACAGAATCTCTCCCGTCTCTTTGTCGAACGCCCGGAACGTTTCATCCGCCGTGGCCCCGATGAAGATCAAGCCGCCCGCCGTTACGACCGGCCCTCCATAGTTCTCCGTTCCCGTCGGCGGAATCCCTCGCGCGGTCAGCTCTGGATACTCGCCGAGGACGACCTTCCATTTGATCTCGCCCGTGTTCAGATCCACCGCGTTCAATGTGCCCCAGGGCGGCTTGATTGCCGGATACCCTTCGTCATCCAGGTAACGCCGAAACCCCGCGTAGGAATACGGCGGGTCTGCCAAGCGGGCGCCCCGCTCTCGGCGTCCGAGGCCGCCGTATTCCGGTTCAGGCTTTTCCCGGCCGAACAAGTAGTCCACGATCGCCTGCCGCTGGCCCGCCCCGATCGAGCCGAACCCCGGCATCCTTCCCCCGCCGCCGTCTTTCACCACTCCGGCCACATACTCGTCCGTTCGCGATTCGGCGATCTTGAGCAACGAGGGCATGCCCGCATCCACGATGCCCGCACGGTCGGCCCCATGGCAATAGGCGCAGTGAATGCGGTAACCGCGTTCGCCCAGCGAAAGCAGCTCTCCGTCCTCGCCCCGCGTGGAAACCAACTTGTAGATCCAGGGCATTTCGTTCACGTTGACGTAGTAGATCCCGTCGGGGTCCGCCGCGCCGCCGCCCCATTCCATGCCTCCGTCGAACCCCGGAAAGATGATCGTCTCCTTCAAGCTCGGCGCCGGGAACGCCCCGTACGAACCGACCAGCTCGTAACGCAGTTTGGTCATGGCCGCCGCTTCGGGCGAGACATTCGAAACGTCGTCGGCCGTATAGATCTGCCGCGTCAACGGCGGCGGCTTCGTCGGGAACGGCTGCGTCGGCCAGGTCTCCACGCCCGGCAAGCTGCTTTGGGGAACCGGCTTCTCATGGATCGGCCACAGCGGCTCGCCCGTCACGCGATCGAAGACGAACAGCAGCCCGTTCTTCGTTCCCTGCGCCAGGGCGTCGATCTTGCGCCCGTGAAGCGTCACCGTCAGCAGCACGGGCGGTGTCGGCAGGTCTTTGTCGAGTAAGTCGTGATGAACCAGCTGCTGATGCCAAATCCTCTTGCCGGTCTTGGCGTCAAGTGCGATCACTGAGTTCGCGAAGAGATTCGCGCCGTGGCGGTCGCCTCCCCAGAAATCGGGCCAGGCGGTCTCGGTCGGCACATATACGATGCCTCGCTCCTCGTCGAGCGACAGCCCCGACCAGTTTGACGCCCCGCCGGCGGTATTGTACGAGTCCGGCTCCCAAGAGTGATAGCCGTATTCGCCCGGTCGTGGAATCGTATAGAAGATCCACTCCATCTCGCCGCTTCGCACGTCATACGCCCGAATCGTGCCCGGCCCGTTGGTATTGCCGCCGACGATGTAGAGGTCTTCGTAGATCACCCCCGGCGTGTTGATCATCACGCTCGGCGGCCCCGGCCGGTCCTGCGTCTCCACGCCCTCGCCGAGGTGAATCGAGCCGCTTTTGCCGAAGCTCTCGATCAGCTTGCCCGTGTCGGCGTCAAGCGCATACAGATACGTCCCCACGCCCGTCAAGATGCGCCGATCCTCACCGTCCTCCCAATAGACGACGCCCCGCTGGCGTGCGCCGATCCTTCCCGTGAAGACGCTCGCCGGATCCCAGCGCCAGATCTCCTTGCCTGTCGCCGC
Source organism: Bryobacterales bacterium (assembly GCA_965247515.1). Classification (GTDB taxonomy): domain Bacteria; phylum Acidobacteriota; class Terriglobia; order Bryobacterales; family UBA6623. The sequence goes on from OZ252029.1 coordinate 8,614,036, forward strand.
ATCGAGCGCGATTACCTTCCGCTTTGGCGAAACGGTGTAGAGCAGGCCGTTGACGATCAGCGGGTTTGCCTGAAATTCCCCGCGGTCGCCGGTATCGAACGTCCAGGCCACCTCGAGTCGGCCGACGTTGCTCTTGTTGATCTGGTCCAGCGTCGAATAATGCGACCGGTCCTTGCCCCCGAGATACACCGGCCACTCGAGATCACTCGCCCCGCCCGCCGAGCAACACAGCAGCACCGACAGCAGGCCCGTCTTTCGCATTCCCATACTGTATCCTCGACCCAGCACAACTGCGATGCCTGTCCGGCCATCATCGTCATTCCGTTGGGCCTGCTTGCTAGCGCTGACGCTCCCGGCCCAGGCCGCCGAGTCCGCGGACAAGTCTAGGCCCAACGTCATCGTTGTTCTGACCGACGACCAGGGTTACGGCGAACTATCCAGCCACGGGCATCCCTATCTCAAGACGCCCAACCTTGATCAACTCCGGGAAGAGAGCGTCCGGCTCACGGACTTTCACGTCTCTTCGTTGTGTTCGCCGACGCGCGCATCGTTGATGACCGGCAGGCATTCGAGGCATGTCGGGGTCCGTCGGCCGGATAACGGCCGCAATCTCATCGCGACCAAATTCCCCGTGGCGGCCGAAATCTTTTCCGCCAATTCGTACGCGACAGGAATCTTCGGCAAGTGGCACCTCGGAGGCCATTACCCGTTCCGCCCACAGGATCGCGGCTTCGAGCAGACGCTCGTGCACGGCGATGGCGCAATCGGCACAACCGGCGACATCTGGGGCAACGACTATTTTGATGACACCTATTGGCGCAACGGTAAAAAGGAACAGGTCAAAGGCTATTGCACAGACGTCTGGTTCCGAGAATCGATGGCGTTCATGAAACGTGCACGGGATGACGGCAAGCCCTTTTTCTGTTACTTGCCGACGAATGCGCCGCACGGCCCCTTCATCGTTCCCGAAGAATATGCCGAGCCTTACAGAAAGACGGCGGGCCAGTATGCCGATCGCCTCGGGATGATCAGCAACATCGATGAGAACGTGGGAAGGCTCATGGACTTCCTGAGAACCTCGGACTTGGAAGAAAACACAATCTTGATCTTTCTCACCGACAATGGCGCTCCTCGGTTTGGTGACAATGCCGGGATGCGAGGCGCGAAAGGCAGCGGTTATGACGGTGGGCATCGCGTCCCGTTCATGATTCGCTGGCCTCGAGGCGGGATCACCGGCGGCCGGGACATCGATACGCTGACTGCCCATATCGATGTCTGCCAACTCTGGTTGACCTGTGCGGACTTGCGGTTGACGAGGGGACCGTTTTTGACGGGGTCAGCTTCAAGCCACTCTTGACGGGAGCGGAGAAACCGGAGTCGCTGAACCGGATCCTCATTGAGTCCTACTCAGGAACGGTTATGACGGAGCGATGGCGATTGGTGGCTGGCAAGGAGCTCTACGACATTCAACAGGACCCGGCCCAAAAGGACGACGTCGCGAAAGGTCATCCCGACTTGGTCAGACAGTTCAGCGAAGCGCTCAACAAGAACAGGGGAAACGACTACACGGTCATCCCGAGAATCCAAGTTGGCCCCGCCGAACATCCCCGCCAGGAGTTCACCATCCATCATTGGTACGACCGGCGAGGATTCTTTCGTCAGCAAATCATTACCGAAGGCGAGCTCGTGAATGGGTTCATCCCCATAGAGGTCACGAAACCCGGCAGACTCGAGTTCACTCTGCGACGATGGCCGCCGGAGCTCGATCTGCCGATCCGCTCCAAGCCGAGCGAACGGGTAGCAGGATTTCAGTTGTGGGGCGGAAACTGGGCTTCCCAGTCCAAGGCATTGGACATTCGATCGGCCCGCCTGGCGGTGGGTCGGTTCGATCAAACAAAGCCGGTCTCGGACAAGTCGGTGTCGGTCGTTTTTGCTGTCGAGCTGGAAGCCGGTGAGGCAGATATCGAAACGTGGTTCGAGACGGGCGCCGGCGAAACCCTGGGAGCTTACTACTTGGGCGTTCGCCGTCTTCCGTGAGGGTCTTTCTAGGGCCTGGGTTAGTAGAGAGGCCTAGCGCGGCGATTCCTTTGCGGCGGTTTCTTTGAGGCGAATGTTGCGAAAAGCGACGATGCAGCCTTGGCCGTGATCCTGGAAAGCGATGAAGCCTTTGGCGCGACTCATCTCCGTATCGTGATCGATGAGGGTGGCAAAATGGACGCCGTTGATTCTTTGAACGATCCGGTCGCCCTTCGCGATGATCTCCATGGTGTTCCACTCATGCTCTTTGTAGTGGGCCTGGACCTCGGCGGCTTCTTCGAGTTTCGTGTTCGAGCGCCCGCCGTCCTTCTCGATGACGGCTTTTTCGCCCGCAGTGGTCATGAGGTGTCGCGCTTCTCTCTTCGCGTGTTCTTGGTCGAGTAGAGAATGGTGCCAGAGTCCCATGACGTCCTGCCGGGCAATCTCGACCTGGTATCCGAAAACCTGCCATTCGCCGAGATCGTCGCTGCGGACCTGGACTCCGGAGTTTCCCTTGTCCCAACGAAACTCCAGGCGGAGAACAAAGTCGGCGGGCTCGCCGCCGCGCCAGATGAGCCAGTTCCTTTCCTCGGAGGCCCCGGTCGACCAGATCTCGCCGTCGCGGACTTCCCAGGCGCCGGGTTTGCCGTCCCAGCCCTCGAGATCGCTGTCGTTGAACAGTGGAACGAAGCTGGATTCGTCGGCATGCAGTGAGGCTGTGAGGAAGAGCAGGAGGAGTAGACTTGAAGGCCTCAATCTCGAGCGTGTCGTCGCACTGAAGTTCATCTACTGATTAAAATAACCTATCTCTTGTCACGACACACGATCAGCATGCGCGTCCGGCCATCATCGTCAATCGGGCGGACCTGCCTGTTGGCTTTCACGTTGGCCGGATTAGCCGCCGGAGGCCCCTGCCAGCGCAGAGTCCGCGGACAAGTCCAAGCCCAACGTCATCCTCATCCTGTCGGACGACATGGGCTATTCCGATCTGCCGAAGTTCGGAGAATCCGAGATCCCGACGCCCGCGATTGACCGGATTGCCGAAGAGGGCACGCTCTTTACGAATGCCTATGTGACCGCCCCGATCTGCGTGGCGTCGCGCATGGGATTGATGACGGGCCAATACCAACAGCGGTTCGGGATCTACGACAACATCTACGGCGAAGACAAGGTCCGACTGTTCCTTCGCGCGACTCTGTTGCCGGCGTTGTTCCAAAAGGCCGGCTATCGCACGGCGTTGGTCGGCAAGTGGCATCTGAGCGGTCATAAGAAGCGTGGCGCAGAGCACGGTCAGGGAAGCGATTCTCGATCTGGCCAGCGAGGGCTTGCTCGTCAAGGCAGCCAACCGCCACACCAAGGTCCGTCATCTTGACGGCCGTGCCGTGCGGGATCTGCAAGCGGTTCGGTTTCAGCTCGAGCCGATGGCGGTGGAACTCGTCGTTGCCCAGAACTCCCCCGAAAGGCTCGAGAAACTGGAATCCCAAGTCGAGATCATGCGCAGGACGGCCCGTGACAGAGACCTTCCGACGTTCTACGAAGCCGATGTCCGTTTCCACTCCACTTTGGCGGAGCTGACCGGCAACGATTTTCTCGTGCAGGCCATGAGATCGTTGAGCATCGCACCGATTGCGTTCATACTGGGCGGGCTTCGGACCGTGCAGGAGGTCGGCTACGGACCGCTGGCGGAAGAGCATCAAGCCGTCGTCGACGTCATGCGGAAGGGCGATCCGAAGGCAGCGGCAGCGTTCGTGAGGGCGAGCATCGGGTCTTGGCACGCTTTTCAACTGGCGCGCGAAGCGCCCGTGGGCATGAAGCCGTCCGACCATTGAGGCGGACGCCCGTGCAAGACAAAGATGAAATCGCCCAGTCTTGTTCGCGCCGAGGGTTTCTCGCCACGGCCGGAAGTTTTCCCGCGGCTCTGAACACGCGGGCGCAGGCTCGACGGTTCTCGACGTGGATTACCGCCGACTTGTCTCTCGCGCCAACCTCGATTTCGACAAACCTATTACCCGAGGCGAACACGGTCTTCCGGTCGGAAATGGCCGTATGGGGAGCCTGGTATGGATCCACAAGAACGCGATCAAACTACAAATCAACCGGGCCGACGTATTCCCTGTAAACAGTCACACCGAGAGTCTCATCGACGCCCCGCCCGATGCTGGCGTTGGGCCTTACATGAAGGGATACCAGGACTACTGTTGCGGGTGCGGCTTCGTCGATATCGCCTTTGACGGGTACGCGCCCCGGCTCAGGGGCATGCCATGGCCATTCCCTTCTCAAGCCGACAGCCAGCGCCTCTCTGTTTACGACGCCATGGCGAGCGTAGAGGGAGAGGGTTGCAAGGCCCAGGTCATTGCGAGCGCCAACCAGGATGTCATGGCGGTCCACCTGGAAACACTAGCGGGCGTCTCGACCGTGCAGGCCGTGCTGCGGATGCTTCGGGCGCCGCTGGTTGTGACCAGAAAACACACCGCGACATCGACGCTCACCGAGCACGACGGTCGTATCGTATTGCGGCAGGTCTTCGAAGAGGGGGACCACTATTGCTCCTCGGCGGTCGCGATCGGACTCGCCGGCGGGAAGGGCGTCGTGGACTGGAGCACCGACATGTCCATCCAGCTGACGTTCGACGCCAGCCAGGCGCCGGTCACCGTCTTCATTGCCAGCGCCGCAACCTTTGAGCGCGGGGTGGACGCCGCGGCAACGGCTCTGCGCCAACTGGAAGACGCCTCCGCCGCCGGCTTCGCCAGTGTGCTCGAGGCACATCAGAATTGGTGGAAGCAGTTCTGGTCGAAGTCGTTCATCTCGGCGCCCGGGTTTAAGGAGCTCGAGCGCACGGAAACGTTGTACCTGTACCTGATGGCGTCTTCCTCAAGGGGCCCGATGCCGCCGAAGTTCAACGGAGGGCTCTGGAACACCCGCGGCGACCACCACGACTGGGGCAGCCAGTTCTGGTGGTGGAACCAAAGCAGCCTTCACCACTCGGTGTACGCCTCCAATCATCTGGAGCTCAACGATCCGCTGTTCGCGATGACTACCCGCAATCTTCGCGCCTACCACACGGCGGCGCGACAGCAGTGGGGCAGCAAGGGCATCTGGATTCCGGGGACTCAATGGTTTGACGGCATCGAGGAACTGCCCGACGACATTGCTTCGGAGCTCCAAGAACTGTACCTCGAGCGGAAGCCGTTTGAGGAGATGTCGCCGCGTTTCAGGCAGGTCGCCCTGCGGAAACATCATGCTTCGGCGCGCTGGAACTTTCTGCACCTGTCAAAACCGGGCGGGCTGCCGGGACACGATGGCATCGGGATCTACGCGCATGTATCGCACACGCTGGTTGTGGCGGCGAAGATCGCACATCTGTTCCGGCTGCGATATGAATACACGATGGACCGGGATTGGCTGCGAGAACGGGCCTACCCGATCTTGCGCGGCGCCGCGGAGTTGTACCGAAACTTTCCGAACCTGAAGAAAGAGGCTGATGGAAAATATCATCTCCACCGGACGAACTCGCACGAGCACCACTGGGGCGCCAAGGATGTGCTGGACGATCTGGCTCTCATGCGAGGGCTCTTCCCTACCGCAATTCGGGTCTCCGAGCTGCTAGGAGTGGATACGGGTATGCGACCACTATGGCGCGAGGTGCTCGACAATCTCGCTCCATACCCGGCGAGTGACACCCCAGGGGCGATCGTCAGGCGGAGGCACAAGGACGGCCTGAGAACTTGGGCTCCGGCGCTTCAGCCGTCCGCATCCACTCGGGGCGACGGGCCGGACGCCGCCTTGCTGCGGCCCGTGCTGGAATACGACGTCATGACTCTGGAGAGCGATGCGCCTGAAGACCGGAAGATGGCCAATGCGACTTTCGACCTGTATCGGCCGGTTCCCGAACGCCCCGAGCACGAGACAATGCGCTACGCCGTGATCGCGGCGCGGTTGGGTCGCACCGACGACATGAAGCAGTACCTGCTGGATCACCTGAAGAACCAGCCGTGGCCGACCTTGCTTCCGAATGGGCTTTCGACACTAGAAGGCGGCGGTTCGATGCAGTACCTTGGCACGTGCTCAGACGCCCTCCAACAGGCTTTGCTGCAGTGCCTGGCCCCGAAGCCAGGCGGCGACCCCGTCCTGCGAGTTTTTCCTGCGTGGCCAACCGAGTGGGATGCCGCTTTTCAGCTGCTGGCCAAAGGAGGGTTTCTGGTCACTTCGTCCATGCGACGCGGGCAGATCGAGTTCGTCGAGATACGCTCGCAGCTTGGAGGTGAATGCAGAATACGCAATCCCTGGGTCTCTGACGGGGCGACGCTGTACCGAAACGGCAGACAGATCGAGGATCTGGCCGGCTCGCTGCTGAAGCTCCCAACCCATGAGGACGAGATTCTGATTCTGGTCAAAAGCGGCTCTGCTCCCGAACAGTTCAAACGCTCGGTCCCGGAGGACCGCGTTTGAGCGGAATCGGGGGATACTAGCTCGCATCGAGAACCCGCATTGTGAACTCGCAGGCACCCAAGCCGCCGACGCTCAGCTTGTTGAGGACCTTGTAGTGATTGATCATCTGCCCGATCAAGATGTGTCGATCTTACAGCTCGGAGGCTGCCGCTCGGATAGCTAATGGGAACAAACGTTGCCACAAACTCCCCTCTGGGAGGCTCCGAAAAGCCATTCCAGCGCGCTCTAAGGCCCTGTTTAAAGGGTTTCGAGGGGTGGTTGGGTCAGCGGTAAATTAATTTTGAGTATCTATCCCTCGGGCGGCTCGAATGGGCGCTTTCGACGGGTCTCGGAGCTGCGGCGGGATCGTTCGTGGGATTTTACGACAGCTAAGCGCCGGTGGGCGCTAACTCCTTGGTGCGGATTGGCTCAGTCCTGCTCGCGAATCGCGATCTCTTTGTACGAGTTCTTGCGGACGTGAACGACGCCGGTTACAGTTGACCGTCCGCAGTCCCGGCCCCCTGGGGCACCCGCAACACAAGCATGCGCTTGGGCGCTTTGCCTTTGGGAAGCTGGATCCGTGTCCGCTCTTTCTTGGCGGCTGCGTCAAACACAGAAACCGTGTCGTCGGCGGTATTTGCGATATAGACGGTCTTCCCGTCCGGGGTCATCGTCAGCCACAACGGCGTCCGGCCCGTCTTAAGCTTGGCGATCTGCTTCGGCGGATTCTGCGTCACGTCAAAGACGTGAACGAAGCCATGGTTGATGTTGGTTGACCAGACTTCCTTGTTGTCGGGAGTAACGCCGATGCCATGCGAGCGACTGGGTGTGGCCCTTTCGTCCTCGCTCAGCTCGTAAACGACACGGTGCAACAGTTTGCGCTCTTCTAGGTCGAGGGCTACGAAGCCCATCAGGTTATCGGTGTTGGCGTACAGACGTTTGCCGTCGGCGCTAACTGCGATCGGCCGAGGAGCCTCCTCGGTCCCGATCGTTGCGGCGACCTTGTGGTTGGCGGTGTCGACCACGTAGATCTTCTTGTTCAGCGTGGTGCACTCGCCTGCCTGCCGCGCCTCTTCGACGGACCTGCCGCCCCGGTCATAGGCCGACAGATACATGAATCGATCGTCGGGCGATACGACAACGTTGTGCGGAAAACCCATGACAGGGATCTTGGCGATGACTTTCTCTTCAGCCGTGTCAAACACTTCGTACCGGCACTCGCTCCTGATGGGGATGTAGACGTAGCGTCCGTCGGAAGTCACGTCGATCTCGTTGGGACGCTTCCCGATCGCATGCACTCTCTTGATCGCCTTGTCCTGGACCGTATCAACGATCGTCAGACCGTGGTCTTCACCTTCAGTGGCAACGTAGAGCAGCTTTTGCGATTTGGGGGCGGCGATCCCGTGTGGCCGAGCCCCGACGGTGACCGAGCCGATGATCTTGTTCGTCGCCACGTCGACCACCGTCATGTCGTCGCTCCCGCTGTTCAGGATGTAGAGTTTCTCGAGGTGGCCGGGGGAACCGGCTGCCTGAACCAGCGGCAACACCGCTGTGCAAAGAATCAGGAATGAACACAACTGCTTCATGGCTCACCTCCATAGTTCGCGATGTCGGTGGTCTGGCTAGACCAACGCCGCCCGTTCCACCTCGTTCACTTCGACATGTTTACCACGGACCTCGAGCTTGAAGCGATATAGCCCGCGATGACTCGGGCCTGCAATGCGCGCGCCGTCCGCCAGCGGGTTGAAAGCACTGAAGTGGCAGGAGCAGACAAAGACCGGATGCTCCGGCATCCTGCCGCTTTCCACTTCGACGCCTTGGGTCTTCTCGGTGAGCTCAACTTGACAGATCTCGTGCGGGCAGGTCAGGCAGAAACTTTTGACGTGCGTACCGTCTCCGCCGGATCGCGGCAAGCGCAGCAACACACCCTTCAGGAGTGTTTCACCGGCCGGATGCGGCGGTTTCGCCTCCTTCTCACCGCGGGCAGTGAACTCGACCGGGCTCCAAGTCCGGGTAAGATCGCTGAGTGGCACTATGACCGGCTCCTTAAGCCTGACAAAGGCGGGGACCGATTGTTCCTGCTGAGCATTACCAGCAGGCTGCAGACCAAGAGCGCTCAAGCATCGCAGGAGCCAGCCTCGCCTTCCCAGCGGCGCTGGTGTTGTGCTTGAAGCGCACATTGTCTTAGCACCAGACACGGCTAGATTGTACCGTCCGGCAAACTCTTCTGCTTCAGGGAATGCGACTCGGAGTGCGATCGAGATTTTTCACCATCTTCCGGTCGATACCCGCGAGGTGGTTGATTAGTAAGCTCTAGTCCTGCTCGCGGTCACGGAACTCTTCGTACCAGTTTTGGACGAAGTGGATCGCGGGAGCCACCGCCGCCTCGGCGTCTTCGACCGGCGAGATCGTCAGGAAGCGCTGGCCGTCGCCGGAGACGGCGGAATCCGCTGAGCTAGCGCGGCGCAGATCTGGGGGCAAAAAGAGTGCGCTCGGCTACCCCAGTGCGAATCCCTGCGCCGTTGAGACGTGCACAGCCATCAACGTCGCGCCTTCGACGAAATAAAACTCGCTGCTGTCGCTACGCCAAAGCTTGAGAATGGCGCTGCAGAGCTAGACCACATCGCGGCGTCCATTTCGATGGCTTTGGTCGCCAAGGATCTTGTGAAGCAGCTCGGCCAATACTTGGACATAAGGCTCTTCGAACATCCGTGAATGGTCTCCGGCCGTCTCATAGACCCGCAGTCGTGAGCCGACAAGAGGCTGCCACGACGCAGGGAGGTCTCGCGTGCGTTCGGAAGGGGAGTCGTCGGGAATGATCAATGCGACAGGAGCGTCGAGGGGTTGAGGCTCGTATGAGCAGGCGGCGCTGTATACAACCGCAGCCATATGGCCCTGCGATCGATCCCTGTTTGCGTGTGCCCCTACCCAGGATGCCCGTTGCCAGTGCTTGCGCAGTCCGCCCGCCCGTTCCGCGACGTAGCGCGGGGCCTGCCGTAAGGGCAGGTCCTTCAATCTGCGTGCATGAAGCCGCAACCGTTCCCAGAGGCGGCCCGGGCCCAAAGGACGCGCCAATTGCCCCAGTCGCTGCGGGTCAGAGGAATCGAACAGGACGACGAGGGAAGCGGGGCGGCCCCGGGATTGGAGCTGCCGAGCCGTCTCATACGCTAGGATCGCGTCTAGGCACCAGCCGCCCAGGACGTAGTTTCCGTTGGGATGGTGACGAATCAGAAGGTCCGCGAGCCGCCCAGCGAGTTTCTCGAAAGTGTACGGCGGATCGAGCTGCGCTATATCACTAGCGGTCAAACCGATACCGAAGAACGGGCGGTTCTCGCCAAGCCGTGCCGCGAGAGGTCGGAACATAGGTCCCATGCCGACACACATGAACGGCGTCAGGGATCCCTCTGGTTGGACCGGCGCCTGGAAAGAACCAGGCAAGACTCCTTCGCGAATCAGGTTTGCCATCTGCCGAGGAGTTGGCGCCTCGAATAGGGCGGCGATCGTCACGGTTTTGTCCAGTCGGCTACATACTCGACTCACAAGTTTGATCGCGAGGAGGGAATGGCCGCCAAGGTCGAAGAAATTGTCTACGGGGTTGACGCGACGAACTCCAAGTGTGTCACTCCATATGCTGATGAGCTGCTCCTCCAGGTCATCCGTAGGCTCCTCCGGTGTCGAACTTCCGACTGGCTCAGCGGGGTAAGGCAAAGCTTTCCGGTCGATCTTTCCGTTGATCGTCAGTGGCAGTCTATCGAGCGCGACGAACTGCGAGGGAAGCATATAGTCCGGGAGCCGCAGCGGTTCCGCATCCAATTTCCCTGAGGGTCGGAAACCATTGATTTAGCGGGTGTTTGGGGCTGGGCCTGTGGTCCGAGCAGATTCGCATTCGTGTTGAGGAGTTGCAGCGCAGTTTGTTCTGGTATATTGTATATATATCAGTTATGAAGGCAGCCCCGGCTCGCTCCAGCCTCGCCGATGCCGAGCGTAAGCTGCGCTCCCGCATCGCCCAGCTGGTCCACGGCCGCTGGTTGCTGCATGGCACCGTGGCGCCGCGCCAACGCGTCTGCGGCAAGCCCAACTGTCGCTGCGCCCAGGGTCAACTGCACGCCTCGCTCTATCTGGTGCGCTCGCGCCGGGGAAAGGTGCAACAGCTGTTCGTGCCGCGCAGCTGGGAGCAACGCGTGCGCCAGGCCGTAGCCGACTATCAACAGCTCGAGCGGCTGCTCGAAGAGGTCTCCGAGCGCGAGTGGAAGCGGCTCCAAGACCGCCGGGAGGAGTGACGTTCTTCGACGTCTGATCCAGTACGCGGAGAAGGGTTACGGCCTGCGCAGCCGCCTTCTCGCCGGGGTCTCGGATTCCCGCCCCAAGCCGCGCATCCCCACCCGCGCTGTCGTCGAGTCGACGCTGGCGCTGTTCTGGGCCCGGCTGGGCAGCCTGAACGCTTTGGAAACGCTCGAGGGGGCGCCGTTTTGGAAGAAATGGCTGGGCCGCAAGCTGCCCAGCGCGGACACCATTGGCCGCGTCTACAGCTCGCTCGACACGGCCGTGCTGCGGCAAGCGATTCGGCAGCTGTATGAACGCCTCAAGCGCAACAAGGCCTTGCCCGGCATCGGCGGATTAGGGGTGGCTGTGATCGACGGTCATGAGTCTCACGCCAGCTACCGCCGTTGCTGTGGAGGCTGTCTCGAGCGCCGCATTCAGCGCAGCGACGGCGAACAGCTGCAGTACTATCACCGCCAAGTGACGCTGCAGTTGCTCAGTGACGCGCCCGCCGCCTCGCCATTCAACATCCAAGGCGAACCGCTTCCGCTGTTGCTCGACGCCGAACCGCAACTCCCCGGCGAGGACGAGCTGGCCGCCGCCAAACGTTTGCTCGAACGCGTTCTAGCCGCTTACCCACGGGCGTTTGATGTTGTCTTGGCCGACGCTCTTTACGCCGCCGCGACGTTTGTGAACTTTCTGCTGGCGCACGGCAAGGACGCCGTCATCGTGCTCAAGGACGAGCGCCGCCACCTGTTTCAAGACGTTCAAGGACTGTGGCGAACCCAGCCCCCACAGGCGGGCGAGTATCGCTCACGCGATTGCCAATGGTGGGATCACGAGGGCTTATTATCGTGGCCGCAGGTCGCCCAGCCCTTGCGCGTCGTTCGTTCGGTGGAGACTTGGCGGCGGCGCTCGCAGCTTGACGGCGAGCTCCACGAGCATCAAAGCGATTGGGTTTGGCTAACGACTTTGGGGTCGCGGCAAGTTTCCACGGCGCAGCTGGTGCGCTTGGGCCATCAACGCTGGGACATCGAGAACCGCGGCTTCAACGAGTTGGTCAACGGCTGGCATGCCGACCACATCTACAAGCACGAACCCCACGCCATCGAGACGTTTCTCTTGACGACGTTTCTGGCATTCAATCTCTACCACGCTTTTGTCGCCCGCAAGCTCAAACCGTCGTTGCGGCGCGGCAAACCGCGAGTCTTTTGGGCGCGGGTGATGGCGGCGGAGCTGTATCAGGCGGCCACGGGCCCCTCGCCCTAGCACGCGAGTCGACTCCCCCGCCCACCCCGCGCCTGCCAGTAAGCGGCCCTGCCGCAAGAGCCGCCGGGGTGTCTTTGCCCTGCGATTCCCCACCTATTTCCGGGTCAGGACCGCGTGCGAATCTGCTCGTCCTTCACCCCACGCCCCTAAATCCCTCGATTCCCAACTACTTCCGCCTTCTGACTCAGCCTCGTTGCGGAATCGCTGCGGGAGCCGTGGGCGCAGATAATCCCTTAGTGCGGTCGGGCTCGCGCCTATCCCTTTCGCTCGAGTTACGTACGCGACGATTCGTTTTCCAGCGATTTCAGACTCTTGAACGACGGCGGCGGCTTGTTCAACCGAGCTGTGTCCAACGAGCTGCTGTTCGATCTCGCCGAGCTCGATTCGAAAGCCCCGAATCTTTACCTGCGTATCTAGGCGGCCCAGGTACTCAATCGTTCCGTCGTTCAATCGTCGAGCTTTATCGCCCGTGCGATAAAGCCGCGACCCTGGGGAAGTCGAGAATGGGTGCGGGATAAATCGCTCCCTCGTCAACTCGGGTTCATTCAGGTAACCCAGCGCCAAACCTGGCCCTCCCAGATAGAGCTCACCCGGAATCCCCGGCGGGCACCGGCTCACGGCGCTCGTCAAGGACGTGGGCCTCCGTGTTCGCGATCGGTCGCCCAAGCGGGACCGACGGGGCATACGTCGGCAGGTCACGGGGCGTGGTGTACGCAACAGCGAGTGTGGTGCATTCCGTCGGACCATAACCGTTGATGATCTTGGTGTTTGGCAATGCGTCGAGCGCCCGGCAAACGTGTGCGACCGACAGCGCCTCGCCGCCGACCAGCAGTTGCCGCAGCCCACGGAGAGCGGAAGGTTGCCCGTCGACGATGACGTTGAAGAGAGACGTCGTCAGGAAGGCGGTTGTCACTCGATGGCGGTCGATCACTTGACCGATTTCCCGTGGCGTAGGGTGCCGGACGGGCATGATCACAGACATTCCGCCATGCAGGAGAGCGCCCCAGACCTCAAACGTGGAAGCGTCGAATGCGGGAGATGCCATATGCAGAATGGTCTCCTCCGCGCCAAGCCTTACGTACTCAACCCCAAAGAGCAATCGAATGACGCCACGATGCGGCACGATGACTCCCTTCGGTTTTCCGGTCGAGCCGGAAGTGAACATCACGTAAGCTGCATCCTGTGACGTGACTGGTTCGATCCACTCGGGGGCGTCTTCAGCGTCGCCCGCCATCACGTCGTCGATCGGCAGCAGCTCGCATTGGCAGCCCCTGAGCCGATCGAGGTTGGCGGTTGAGCAGATAACTCCGGCGGGAGAACTCTGCTCCAGAATCTGCCGCAGCCTTTCGGGAGGCTCGCCCTCCTCGATCGGCAAGTACGCTCCCCCCGCTTTCAGCACGCCCAGCGCAGCGATGACCTGTTGGGTTGAACGGGGTAAGGCCAAACCGACGATCGAGCCCTGCCGGACTCCACGTCTGCGCAGCGAAGTCGCAACGCACTGAGCTTTGTGGTCGAGCTCCCAGTAGGAGGTCGCCTTGTCACCCTCCATCACCGCGATCCGCTCCGGCGATCGGCGAGCTTGAGACTCAAACAGTTGATGAACAGGTTGCGGAGGTATTGATCTCGTAGCGCCCATCCCAGCTTCGATGACGCGCCGCGGAGCGTCGCTCGCACCATCCCCCGCCTGACGTTCCGCCGAGGGCCGCTTCCGCCTGCCTGCTGCCGGAGAGACCGCCCCGAACCCGATCTCGCTGATCCGGCGTGAGGGATCGGCCAAGGCGCTCGCGAGAAGGGATCGATAGGAACGTTCGAGGCGTTTGGCTGAGTCGTGATCGAAGAGGTCGGTTTGGAACTCGAGTCGCCCGACTAGGCCGTCGCCTCCCGCTTCGAGGAGTAGCGCTAGTTCGAAGGGGACATCCGCGGCAGGCATCACGAGCTCCTCGACGGTGGCGCCGGGAAGACTGAATGAGCCGGTCGGCCGGTCGAGCAGGCCGACAGCCGTCTGTACGACCGGGGCGTGTCCAAGTGATCGAGCCGGTTTTAGCTTGCGGACAACCTCTTCGAGGGGAGCCTGCTGGTGTTGAAGTCCGTCTAGAACAGTGCGCTTCAATCTCTGAACGAGCGCGAGAAAACTGGGATCGCCGTCGAGGTCCGCCCGGAGCGCAACTGTATTGGCGAAGAAACCATATAAGGGCTCGGTTTCCTTTTGTCTCCTCCCAGCGACTGGAGCGCCAACGATGAATCTTGATTCCGCCCCGGAGCGCCTCAGGAGGCATTGCCAAGCGGCCAGCCCCACCATGAATTGGCTCACGTGATTGCGGGCGCAGAAACTCAATAACGGTTCATAAATGGAAGCTCCGATCTCCACTGGAACAGATCCGCCTGCCGTAGATGGCCTGCGGGGGCGTGGCCGGTCAATAGGCAGATCCACAAACAGAGGAAAGCCCCGCAGCTGCTTGGCCCAATAATCGACATGCGAGGCATGCTCGGCATCGGCGGACTGCTCGCGCTGCCACAAGACATAATCCCCAAATGTGATAGGCAAGGGAGCGAGCGCCGCGGGTCGTCCGGAGATATCCGCTTCATAGAGCTTCCGAAGCTCGCTGTTCACCATGTTGGTGGACCAACCGTCCGTAATGATGTGATGAAGCGCGAAGAAAAAGACGTGATGGTTAGGACCGACGTGAATCACTAGCGCCCGAAAAGGCGGCTCCCTCAAGAGATCGAAGGACCGCGAGCGCTCTCTGTGGAGGATCTCCCGAACCCGCCGTGCACTCGCTTCCGGTGGGCCCTCAGTTCGAATCTCGGCCCATCCCGGCAGATTGTCGTTTGGGTAGGACTGACTCGGAACACCGTCGCGCTCGCGAAACCGGGCTCGGAGCGGCGCATGCCTCTCGGCAAGAGATTGAGTCGCCCGGCGCAAGGCATCGATCTGCAAGTCGCCATGCACACGATACGCGTGCGCGACGACGTAGGCCGAACTGCCCGGTTCAAGCCTATACAGGAACCATAATCGTTGCTGCTCGAACGACAGAGGATATTCGACCCGCGGCTCTTGGGCTGTGATCTGGGCGCTGCTCAGCGGCGGTGACTCCGCTGCGCGGCGGGTCAGTCTGCGTTCGATCGCCGCTCTTTGATCGGCGGTGAGACCTTGACTAGGCAGCTCGTTCACAGCAGCATCACTTATAGATCAGCTAGTAAAACTAATTTCGGAGCGGGTTGTCACGCCCCTCAGTTGGGAGCGTTTCTATCGCCGGCGGCATCTCGGGTTGCTTCCCCGGATCGTAGCCCCGCGACCTCCTGAGCCGACATTGACGCGAATTCGGCGTCCACCAGAGCGCAGGAAACTCCAGCCACCGTTGGCCTTTCAAACAGAACGGACAAGGGAATGTCTAACGAGTAGCCGTTTTGTAATCGAACCGCCGTCCGCGCGGCTTTAAGAGAATCGCCGCCAAGCTCGAAGAAATCATCCTCACAACCGATCGTGTCAAACTGCAGAACTTCGCACCAAATGGCCGCGACTTCGGCCTCGAGCGGCGTTTCCGGCGGCCTGTACGGACTCTTCAATCGAGGTCGCTCCGCGCCGGGCTCCGGTAGAGCGGATCGCAAGACCTTGCCGTTGTCGCTGACCGGCACTTCAGCCATTGCGACGAAACGCGCGGGGATCATGTGCTCGGACAGCCGCTCCGCCAGGTCCTTACGTAGCCGGCTTACACTCGGCTGCTCGCTCTCGGCAGCGACGTAGTATCCAATTAGCCAAGTCTCGCCAAAGGAGTCGTGTCGAGCGACCACCAAACATTCATCGATATACGGCAGGGCACGGAGCTGCGTCGTCACTTCGCCAGCTTCCACGAAGAATCCCCGGATGTTGACCCGGTCGCCCAACCTGCCAATTGGAGTCACACACCCGTCCCGATCCATCCTGGCCAGGTCTCCCATCCGATATGCCAGGCCGGCCTCGGGCAGTGCGCGAAATGCGGCTTCCGTCCTCTCTGGCAGATTCCAGTAGCCGGAACAGAGATAGGGGCTGCGAACCTCAACTTCGCCGACTTCGCCCGCAGGGCACTCGGAGCCATCCTCGAGCACGATGCGAAGCTCATGGTCGGGAGCAGAGAAGCCGATCGGCAGAAGCTCGGATTCAACACGTGATTCGTGGTTTAGGAAATGCCAGCGGGCCGTGCCGGTTTCGGTGGAGCCATATCGGTTGAGCAGCGTGCAGCTCCTTGGGAAATGGGATCGGAAGAGCTCGAAATCGGTGCGGAAAGAAGGTTCCGAGACAAACTTGATGAGTCGGAGGCTGGAAAAATCCCCACTGCCGTCAAGCGCGTCGCAAACGGTGCGAAATAGCGTGGGCGGGAGCTGACAGATCGTCACTCCCTGTTCGCTGATCCACTTCGCGAAAGCTCGTGAACCTTGCGAGCGGAAGTCGAAGCGATGAATTTCAGCGCCGTTAAGTAACCCAGTCAACGCTTCATGCATTCCAGCGTTCGTGCTCGCAGGTACGATGAGTGCGAGATGGTCCTGGTCGCTGATACATTCACCCAACACGTAGCTACGGACGTAAGAAAGCACGCTTCGATGCGTCTGCATGACGCCTTTCGGGTTTCCCGTCGATCCGGACGTGTAGAGTATCCAGCATAGGTCGTCGGCTACGGGCTGCGCGGCGGCAGCGGAACCGGGGGGCAAATCCTCGATCAGTAGCATCTCGACAACGTCTCCGGCGATTTCTCGCGCAAAGTCTCGCGAGCCCTCCTCCGCCAGAACAAGCCGGCATCTGGCATCGCGAGCGATGTAGCGCGCTCTCACCGGGGCGGACGCCGGATCGATCGGTACGAACACGTGTCGGGCCCTCATGACCCCAAGCGCTGCACCGAGGAAGCGAGCGCTGGTCGGCAGAACTACGGCTATCCGCTCCCCGCCACCTGGCAGTCGACTTGAAATTGCCGATGTGACTCTGCCCGCCAGCCCGCTCAACTGGCCGTAGCTGCAACGCTCCGAGGCGGAGCGATACGCGACGCCGGATGAGTGCGAAGCCGCTATCCGGTCGAACCGCAAGGAGATGGAGCCCTCCATTTCTTCAGCTAGGAACTCAGCTTGCCCCGGCGCGGCACGGTGGACCGCTTCGAGCGCCCGATCATGATCTTTTCGACGGTCTGTCAAAGGTCTGCCTGGCTCCCCGCTATTTCTGCGACGACTTCCGCCCCGCGGCCAAGTCGGGAACCGAAAGATATTATCTAATATTATCTCTTGATCACGCACGGACAGTCCCGTACGGGACCTAACCCAAACGCGAGGCGCGATGTTTGCGCAATCCTCGCGGCGGTTGGTGTGCCAGTCCCTACCTTCTCGGCAAAGGGCCGGCCGCCCGGCCCCGTCAACACTTAGCCGCCCGTGGCAGAATTGGCACGAATAGCTCCGCCAACCACAAGCAGGACTTTAGGCTGCAGAACAACCATGATTCTAGTTGTTGGTTCTGACAGCTGTTTATAACAAACGTTGTCACGAACGACCCGCCAAGAGCCTCGAAAACCCCTGCCTGGAGCGCTCTAGGGCCCTGTTTGAAGGACTTCGAGCGGTTTCTAAGGGTGATTGGGTCAGTGGGAAAATAATTCTAAACATCTATCCCTCAGACGGCTGCGATGAGCCGTTTTCGGGTGGACTCGCCGGAGCGACGGAACCAAGTGACTAGGCGATTTCTGACAGTAATCGGGTGAATGCCGTCTAGGACATTTGGGAACTGACTCATCACATCCCCTGGAGTGAACCCCAAGCGTGAGACAGTCGAAATCGGGACAGGTTACGATTCACCGCAAAACGCTTGCCTTCTTCGCTGTATCGTCGCACGCTGGTCCTAGCCGGGGAAGCGGAAGCGGGCTCTGCTGGAGAGCAACCCGCCAAGGAATACCCGGCCGCAAACTCATCAAGACGATGAGCGCCGGGGGCGGCCGCCAAGGTCGCTCCCGGCTTCTCCAACGCCGGCGATGTCTCCCTGCCCGCCCAGGGCCCATCGGATTGATAGATTTGCCTATGCCTCTCAAAACTCATACTTCGGATTCCTCGCTGCTGTTGCCGCCGGCCGCGCCAGCGCTTCAAACTCCGCCGGCGGACGATATCCCAACGCCGAATGCAGCCGGCGTTGGTTGTAGATCTCATCAATGAACTCGCCGATCGATGCGCGCGCCTCGTCAAGCGTGCGATAACGCTGCAACCAAACCTCCTCCGCCTTCAACGTCTTCATGAAACTCTCCGCCCGCGCGTTGTCGTAGGGGTTGCCGCGGCGGCTCATCGAGATGATCGCGCCGTGCTGCTCCAGCAGCTCGACATAGGCGCTCGAAGCGTACTGTACGCCTTGGTCGGAATGATGCATCCACCCCGCGGCAGGGCGTCTGAGCTCGAGCGCATCGCGCAACGCCCCTACAGCCAGCTCAGCTTTGAGCGTCGTCCCCAGCCGCCAGCCGACCACGCGTCGCGAGTAGGCGTCCAACACCACGGCGAGGTAGACGAACGCCTCGCGCAAGCGAATGTAGGTGATATCGGATTGCCACAACTGATCGACGCCGTCCACATTCAGGTGCGCCGCTAGATTCGGATAAACAGGTAAGAAGTGGTTCGAATCCGTTGTTAGCACGAAGCGCCGCTTGAGTACCGCCAGCAAGTTGTCCTTACGCATCATCCGCAGGACCTTTTTGTGATTGACGAGGAAGCCTTGGCGGCGCAGCTCGGCCGTCACGCGGCGGTAGCCGTAACGACGATTCTCGAGCGAAATCCGCTGCATGCGGTCACGCAATTCCATGTCGCACTCGGCGGGCGACGACACGGCGAGCCGGCGATAGAACCCGGCGCGATTCACGCGTCCGAGCTCGCAGGCGTGTTCGACGCTGAGCGAGCCTTTGGCGCTGATCTGCTCGACGATGGAGTAGATCCGCTCGCGCCACCGGCGTCGTTGGTCGGGGCTGCGAGGTTCAAGGCGCGAAAGGCTTGTCCGAAAAAATCGAGCTCTGCGGCTTGTTTGCCGAGCAGTCGTTCGAGCTCTGCGATGCGTTCGTCGCGCGGATCGCGAGGGATCTTGGGCGGCGCCGAGCGGCCGGGTTTCGGCCGGCCTCGCCGCCGGCTCAAGCCGTTGACGCCTTCCTGGCGATAGGCGTCCCGCCAGCGGTACAGCAGGCTGCGCTTGACGTCCAACTCGCGGCTTAGCGCTGTGCCGCTCTGGCCGGCTAGGAGCCGCCTGGCGGCGGCTTCCTTGAACTCCACCGTGAACTCCCGCGGCTTGCGCGGCTTGAGACTTTCCATCCTGGACTCCTTTCCATTCGCTGAAATTCGTCCCAAATTTCAATGTCTCATTTTTAGGGTTCACTCCACCCCTCACAGGGGACGGGCAACCAATCGATAGCCCCCCTACCCACTTTTCACGCGGGATGGGGTTGTGCTTGCCGGCACCTAGGTAACCGTCCCCAACGCCCATGGGGTGGCGCTCCAAGCGAGAAGAGCACGGGGAATGTACTATAGAAGCCGAAGGAGAGAACCTAATGACTTCGCGAACATCTGTCTCCACGGCCGTAGCTTGCGCCGCGGCTCTCCTGGTCTCTGCTTCTCCGAGTTTCGCGGCGGACGCAGCGGCCAAGGACTCGCAGGAGTGGACGCCACCGCGCCTTGCCGATGGCCAGCCCGACATCAGCGGAACCTGGAATAACGTCCGCGCTGCCCATATCCCTCTCCAGCTTCCGGAGGAGCTCCGCGGCAAGCGCCTCAGCCTTGAGGAGCGCCAGGCGCTGGTAGAGAAGCGCTCGGATCTTCGCAAGGCTGCCCAATGGGAAGGGCACGAAAAGAGCCTTGGGGTCGGCGCCTACGCCAACTACTGGTTCGACTGGTACTGGGAGGAGCCGTTGGCCGGGGATGCGCCCCAGCTCTTGATCGAGCCCGGCTCCGGCATGATGCCCGCAATGACCCCTCGGGCACAGGAGAGCGTGGCCTACCATCGCGAGCACTTGCACGACTCCTACGCCACGATGGAGACAGGAGACCGCTGCATCTCCCGCGGCATTTACGGACTGATGATGCCGACCGCCTACAACAACGGGAAGATGTTCTTCCAGACTCCCGATCACCTGGTCATTCTCAGCGAGATGATCCATAACGCCCGCATCATTCCGATCGATGCCGGACCGCATGTCAACCAAAACATCGAGCTATGGGAGGGAGATCCGCGCGGCCACTGGGAGGGCAACACGCTGGTGGTCGAGTCGACCAATTTCCGCCCCGTAGCTAATCTACGTGGCCCCGGCTCGAGGGCTCCTCAGACCAGGAAGCGCCGCGTTGTCGAGCGTTTCACGCTAATCGATGCCGAGACGCTGCGCTATGAGCTCAAAGTCGACGATCCGGGGACCTACGCCGACGCCTGGAGCGTCGCCTTCAACTACAAGCGCGACGGCGAGTACCAGCAGTACGAATACGCCTGCCACGAAGGGAACTACTCGGTGCCAAACTCCTTGAGGGGCGCCCGTTCTGAGGAGCGCCGCTAACTTTCACCGTCGGCGGCGCCAACTGCAGGCAACTGTGAAGCGTCGACCTCGAAGGGACTGGCAGCGGCACCGAATTCGGAGTAGCAACGCGATTTTGCGTCACCCTTGCCCGTTTGGCGCCATTCTTCCCGTCGGGTCGCCAGCGGTACAACACTCAGATTTACCGACATGTAACCGGCGATTGGGACCTAAGCCCTTTCTGCTCTATGCGTTAGTCCTGTTCGCGCTCGCGGAGCTCTCCGTACCAGTTCGCTGTTATGCGGATTGCGGCAGGGCGACGCTCCCCACCGAGCTTCTCAAGGATCTTGTAGCGGCTAACGACGGGTGTTTGCCTGCGCAGGTTCAGGTTCAGGCCGCCGGCGCCTGAATTTCAGGAGGTAATGTTCAGGGAACATGTCACCCCGCCGTTCGGTCAATTCGAAGCCGGCGTCGAGAAACTCGTCGGTGAACGTGCCCTCTCCCGCGCGGACCATCTCCAGGACGAAATCGGGCGACACTCCCTCGATCCGCTTGAAGTCGATCAACATCAGCAACCCGTCCGGCCGGAGCGCTTTGCGGATCTCGGCCAACATAGCCGCGGGATACTCGAAGTGGTGGTACGAGACGATGATGCAGATCACGTCAACCGAGTTTGGGGGAAGGGAGGGCGAGCGAGGCTTGCCGAGCACCGCCTTGAGGTTCGGGATCTCTTCCTCGCGGGCGGTCTTCTCAATGCGGTCGATCATATTCTTCGAGATATCCACCGCATACACGACGACGCCCGGCGCGACCCTCTGGGCGATGAGTCGCGCGATCAGACCGGATCCAGCGCCAATGTCGGCCACGTCCATGCCCGGCTCGAGCTCCATCGCGTCGAGAATCGCGAAACGCTGGTCGTAAATGGCCCGGCCCTCATGCTCGAACCGCTCTGCCCACTGAGCCGCGTCTGCATCAAAACTCTTGTTGAGGTCCTTGGCCTTCTCGTGATGGTCTTCTGAGCGGCCGCCTGGGTCACTGGCGCGCCTGGCAACACTGCCAGGAGCGACAGGGGCTGGGGCTGTATGCAGCATGCCCTTCCACCCGAGTCCGGCAGCCTATCGCGCCAAGATCACGATAGAGGGCAAACAGAGGCGGCTGGCTGCGCGGCCGGAGGTCTACCATACCGTGTCACCGAGGGCTACTTCCAGGTGATGGGTATTCCTCTGCTGAGAGGCCGCTTTTTCAGCCAGCGGGACAACCGAGATTCCCCGCCCACGATCCTGATCAACGAGACCATGGCCCGTCGATACTGGCCTGGTGAAGATCCGATCGGAGCCAGGGTAACTCCCGGCTTCCCAGGGAGCGGTACGGCGGAAGTCTTGGGAACTGGTGGGACAGCAGAAGTCGTGGGATTCGTCGGAGACGTGAGACCGAGTGGACTGGAAAGAGAACCGGAGCCGGAACTCTATCTGCCCTACGCCCGGGTCCCGGTCGCGCTGATGACGTTCGTGGTGGGGACTGAAGACGATCCCGCGGCGCTGGTCTCCGCCGTCAAGAGCGCCATCCGGGAAACGAAGACGGAATTGCCCCTCCGCCAGGTCGCGACGATGAAGCACTTCTTGTCGGAGTCGCTCCGGCCCAGACGATTCAGCCTGTTCCTGATTGGGTCCTTCGCCGCGATGGCCCTTATACTGGCGGCCGTCGGCCTCTATCAGCCCGTGGCAAAACACCCCGTTTCAGGCCGCGAGAAGCATCGGCGTGGCCAGCGGCGCGCCGGCTGAATCTCGCACCTTCGCCGGGAATCTCCTGAAAACCGCCCCCAGGGCCCCGCACAACCGCCCCAAGGCCGCCCAAGACGCCAATACAAGCCCCAAAACCGACACTTTTGTCCTTTTCCTCGCGTCCGCCAGCCCGCGCGGCGTCCCCGCGCCCAGTTTGCCCCTCATCGCGATCGATAAATTGAACGCGCCCACGTGAATCAGCAGCCTCTTTAAAACATTTTCTCGGCCTTTCAAGTGCAATCGCCGCATCCCGCCCGTCTCGTAACAGTGCGCGAAACTGCGCTCAACCTTCTCCGCTCGCAACTTCATCAGACGCTTGCCGCGCTTGCCTTTGATCCGCCGCCGATTGGAGTACACCGCGTCGCGTTGCCGCGTTCGGCCGCCCCATTTGCGTCGCCCTCGCTGCGGCTCGCTCACGTAACTGCGTATGTCCAGCTCGGCAAAATCCGTCAGCACTCGGTTCGAATGATAGCCCTTGTCCGCGACCACTTCGCTCAGCTCGTCGACCGCGCCAGCGGCTTCTTCCGCCGCCGCTTCCAACTGCTCGGCCGCCTCGACCAGCGTTTCTTCAATCGTCGTGGTATCGCCTTCGTCGGCCGCTTGCAGCGTGACCGCCACCACCGCGCCCGTCCCCAAATCCACCGCGTGCTCGGCCTTGTGCGCCAAGTGCGTACGGCCGTCTTTCATCTTCGTGACCTTGGCGTCGGGATCGTAGGGATGCTTCCAATCCTTGTTGCAGGCCTTCTTCTTACGTTTCTTGTCGATCTTGGCCAACTGCTCGCGCGTCGGCGTCTCGATTCCCGATTCCAGAGCTAGACGTCTTAAATACTCTTCGTAGCCCTCGCCGGAGTCGCAACGCACCAGCGAGCGCATCGCCGCGTTGGCTTCCAGCGTCGTCGCGTCGACCCCGATCGTTCCGCCGGACAACAGGCCTTCGCGGGCCAGCAGCTGCAGCGCCCAGGTGAACACCGCGCGATGCGTTTCGAGGTCGATCAGCCGCCGCGTGCGCGAGATCGTCGAATGATCCGGCGCTTGTTCATCGAGTTCGATCGCCAGGAATCGCCGCAGCGAAAGTGAGTCGCCAAGGCGCCAAGCGACGCCGCGCTCCGAGTCGATGCCTTCGAAATACCCGATCAGCAAACTGCGGAAATAGATGCCCGGCGTGAGCGACGGCCGTCCCAAGCTCGGCGCGTAGAACTGCTCGCACTGGCCTTCGACGAAGGCGTCGAACTCGTGCTCGTCAAATAACTCGCTGAGCCGCAGATAAAACGGATGCCCAGCGCTCTTGGGCAACTCCGAGGTGGCGACCCATAGGTCTTTCTGCCGCTCGCGTCGCTTACGCCGTCCCATTGCCATAAAACAAGTTTATCACCTCTTGTTTCACAGTGCGACTTCCACCACGGGCTGCTATGGGCTGATGAGCTAGCGGACAAGCTCCCGCCGATCCGAAATCGGTCTCCGTATGTCGCTTGGCGCGCAGCGGACTGACGTATTGAAGCTGACACTGGGCCAGGGGATGCTGCTTACTGGCATCGGCTCAGTGATTGGATTGGCGATGGCCGCCGCCACGACTCGGTTCCTCTCCGGGATGCTGTTTGGCGTGAAGGCCAGCGATCCCTACACTTACCTGGGGGTACTAACCGTGACGGCGTTTGTCTCACTGCTCGCCTGCATCGTGCCCGCTGCTCGGGCAGCCATGACTGACCCGGCCGAGTCGTTGAGGCAGGAGTAAGTCCCGGTGATGACGTGCCACATGCGAGAGGTTCACTACATCCATTCGCAGACGGCTCCGATGCGCGCTCTGACGTAGTGTTGGGACATTGTTCACGACATCTGGATCTAAAAGAGCTGTCTGCACCGAGTTCGATGTCGGTACGGCGGTCGGTTGATTGCGCCTGCGTTTGCTCGGGCGACATGTAGGCGGCGGCGCCTAGGGTCGTCCCACTCTTGGTCAGCTGGCTGCGATCGCCGACCTGGGCTAACCCCAATACTGTCGACTTAGGCCTCGAGACCGCGACTCGGAGCCGCGACCGGGAGGGAGCGGTTGCTTGACGAATTGGAAATGCTGGGTATCCACTTCATTCAGGTAGGCCCAACCTCTTGTGGTTTGGTTTCTGAGGGGCATAGCGACACGGGTGTTCGCGATGGACGCCTGGCGGGGCGGGGAGCTGTCTGGATGCGATTTACCCGCGAACTCGCTGGTTTGGCGCGATTCGCGGCCCCGGACCCGTCGCAGCCTTCCAGTCCCCGGCGAGTGGGGCCTGTCGGCCAGAGTCTTGGGAGGTGCCGTTCGCGGACTACAACATCTTGTGGTTACCTGAATGAAGTGGATACCCAGCTTGGAAATTGCTCGCGTTCTCGAATAACCGCTTCCTCCCGGTCGCGGCTCCGAGTCCACCCCCGGCTGGAATACCTTAAAAGTAAACAGTATTGGGGCTAACCCCAATACTGTCGACTTAGGCTTCAAGACCGCGACCCACCCGCCTGGATGGCGTAGCTTAAGTCGACAGCATTGTGGCTAACCCGCATTTCTCACCACCTGACGGCGAAAGCACGCAATAGGCCCGCCACTACTTCGTTGCGCTTGGTCACCGTGCTCAACGTACTGTCAAGTACGCCTCCGCGCGCTAACCGGCGCGCGCCTCGTATTGACGGGCCTCTCACGCACTTTCGCCCGCCACGTGGGTGGAGTCGAGGACGGGCGCGGTGGCTTTAGGCGGAGGGAGTAGCTGTTGCTGGCCGCTTTCGCCTTGCGCCAGTGTCTCAGTCTCCGCCTTGGCTCCGTTTCCCGTCCCCGCTCATCGAACCGGACGTGCGGATTTCCCGCATCCGGCTCTCCGACCGGCTTCACCTCATCGCTGTCGCAGGCGGCGGCCCCAGTTGCGCCCCGCGCAGGCGCAGCACGCCCATCTCCTGCTTCGCTTTGAGGCAGAGCTTGCGCCCGAGCTTCCGGATCCTAACGGCGTTGCTAGGCTTATCGCCAATCGCCTCGTCCTCTCGCTCGTTGACAAGCATGCCGGAAGTCAGGGCCCCTCGCTCCACAGGCATTACCCTGCTTCTTCACTACTACGGCCCTGTCCGACTCCCCGCCGCGGCCGCCGCCCTGTAGGCGACGTTTGGAGTTGCGACCTCCACCGCACCGGGCCTCCCGCCTTTGACTACGAACCCCCTTCACCGTCATGCCGCGCCCACTACCCCGGCGGACCCAACCGGTGCATGCGTCGGTCGCTTCCCGGTTGCTGCGGCCTTCCCCGTTTCTCAGGCGGGTCGGCGTCCGCAACTTCACTTTCGAGGCCTGCTCAGGCATACTGCGCGTTACGGCCTAACGGCTTGCTCGCCCGGCTTACCCGGACTTTGTCGCGAGGCTTCAGCTCAACCCGTTACCGGACCACGCTGCTCGCCAGCTTCGATGTCGACCGACATCTTCATCGGCGGGGCCTTTCACCCCGCAGGGTGTTCGCGCCAGTACGGCGCACTGAGAAGTGCGGGCTTAGGGATCGTAACAAAATAACCTATGCAATATCTCAGTGCCGCCTGGGATGCAGCGTATAGTTCCAGTCTCCGTGGAACTTGTCTCGGCGGAGATCAATCTGCGCCACTTCGCGATCCGATACCTTGACGCCCCGAGGATAGCTGGCGGTATCTAACTCCGAGTGGACACTGAGACCCGCCGCGGTCGTCGTGCCGGCGATCAGGTTGACGATCACCTCATGACTGATCAGCGGCTTGCCACGCCAGTTCTGGCTGATAAAGGAAAATAAACGGTGCTCGATCTTGTTCCACTTGCTGGTTCCCGGAGGCAGGTGACTCACCGCGATTCGTAAGCCAGTTTCGTCGGCCAACTTCTGCAGCTCCAACTTCCAAAGCCGCACGCGCGCCCCGTTGCTGCCGCCCGCATCCGCCGTAATCAGCAGTCGCGTGGCCCGCGGATACGCCGCCCGCCCCATCGAGCTCCACCAGCGCCGGATGCTCTGGACCGCGAACGCCGCCGTATCGTGATCCGCGCCCACGCTCACCCAGCCGGTGTTGCGGGCGATATCGTAGATCCCGTAGGGATTGGCTCGCCCCAGTTCCGCAATGATAAAGTCGTGCACGCGCACCTTCTCCGGATCGCCCCGCGGACGCAATTCCCGCCCATTATTATTGAAGTTTCCCACCAATTCTTTCTTCTTGGCGTCCACCGAAATGACGGGTAGATGCTGCTGGAGTTGGCGTTTGATTCGACGATTGAGGTACTCGAACTGGGCATTGCGGTCCGGGTGCTTGGTTCCCTCCATGGTCTTGCTGTTGGCCTGCAGGCTGTATCCCAGATCATGCAGCATTCGGCCCACCATCGAGTGGCTGGTTTGATGTCCCATTCCTCGCAGTTCTTCGGCCAACTTCCGTAAGCTCTTGCAGGTCCAACGCAACGGTGATTCCGGATCACCGCGAGTGACCGGCTCGACCAACCGTTCCAGATCCCGCGCGAGCGCAGGATCCCCAGCCGCCGTTTTCTTGCGTCCCCCGCCGGGACGGCGAATGCGACCAGGCGGGCGGACGCCCGTCTCGCTCAGTTCGGCCATCCCCTGGCGAATGACTTGCCGCGAAACGCCAGTCGCCCGAGAGACCGCCGAGATGCCGCCGCGCCCGATCGCCGCACTCTCGGACGCCGCCACCAGCCGCCGGGAACGCTCATCGAGAACTGGGCGAACTGCCGCAAAACGCCGTGTGATTGCAGCGAGGTCTAGCATCCTCTCCAGGATAGGCCAAAACATTCATATATGACAATGTTATTTTGTTACGAGCCCTAAGCGATAAGGTGATCTGCCTTGGCTCCACACTAGGAGTCTGTCCGAGTATTGACATCTGCGCCTGCATGTAGTGTTTCGAATCTCTGCACCTACAGCATATGGTGGTTGCCGAAGGCGAATCTTGAATATTCGGACACACTCCTAGCGCAGCTTACGGAGGCATCATCTGAACAAACAAATCAAGTTTCGGGGGTCCTCGGAGCCGCGCGCGTAAGGGGCTGTGAAATAAACCCGTCGTGGCCGCCGAAGCTCCCCTGGGGCGGTTCGGAATGGCGCGAGTGGATCAAAATGGGATAAAACATGAGGGCAAACGAATGTTCGGATAACTTGGCGGCGGCGTCCAACGCCCTTATTATATGGGCGAACAACAGGTCTTAGTCGAGCTCGAGCAACGCCCCGCCAAGCCGCGCCAAGCCGTGCCCGTTGACCAACTGCAGCTGCGACAGCCCAATCGCGACCAATTCACCTATGCCGCGATCGACGTCGAACGGCTCGTGCCGGCCGACCATCTGGTGCGCGCCATCTGGGAGCTGAGCGGCATGCTCGACCTGTCCGGCTTCGCTGCTCATCTGGAAACCCGCAAGGAGTCCGCCGGGCGGCCGGCATGGGATCCGCGGTTGCTGGTCGCGATCTGGATCTGGGCGTATTCGGAAAGGATGAGCTCGGCGCGTGAGATCGCGCGTCAAAGCCGCTATCGGCCGGAGTTGGAGTGGTTGTGCGGCATGGCGGTCGTCAATCATCACACTCTTTCGGATTTTCGGGTATTCCACTCAAAAGCTCTCGAGAACTTGTTGACACAGGTATTGGCGCAGCTGAGTCAAGAGGGGCTGGTGGATCTCGAGCAGGTGGCCGTCGACGGCACGCGGATCCGGGCGCAAGCCTCGGGCGGGTCGCAACGCAGGCGTCCGACGCTCGAGCGGCATCTCGAACAAGCGCGCGAAGCGGTGCGTCAACTCTCGGAAGAAGCCGACGACGAGGGTTCGAATCGGCGGCGTCAGGCGGCGCGTAAGCGGACCTTGCGGGAGCGAGTCGAGCGGATGGAGCAGGCGCTGGAGGAACTGCCCAAGGTCGAAGCGGGCAAGCGCGACGAAGAGCAACGACGCCAGGCGCGGGTGAGCGAGAGCGAGCCGGAAGCGCGCCCGCAACACGAATCCAACGGCGGTTGGGGACTCGGCTACAACGCGCAGCTGGCGACCGACGCCAAAGAGAAGATCGTGGTCGGCGTGGAGTTGACCAACAACGCCTCCGATGCGGGCCAGCTGACCCCGACGCTGGACGATGTGGAAGGGCGCTTCGAGCGAACCCCGAAGCAAGTGTTAGCGGACGGGGGCTACGCCAACCAGGCCAACATCGAGGCGCTGGCAGCCGCTGAAATCGAATACGCGACGCCGGGCGCCGGCGCCGGACAAGGGCTCGAAGGCGGCGTTGAAAGCGGCGGGAATTGGGCCGCGCTACGCGCCGAAGTTTTTCATCTACGACGAGGCGACGGACACGTTTCTGTGTCCGGCCCAGCGGACCTTGACGTATCAGCGATCGTCGCTGAAGCGGAAGCGCAAATATCGGCAGTATCAGGCAAAAGCATCTGATTGTCGCGAATGCGCACAGCGACACAAGTGCTGCCCCAAGAGCGGTCATCGAACGTTGAGCCGCAGCGAAGAGAACGCGGTGATGGCGAAACATCGGCGCTGGATGGAGAGCGAGCGTGGGCGGGCGGCGTATCGCAAGCGGTCCGAGACGGCGGAGTTTCCGAACGCCTGGTTGAAAGAGCGATTGGGGGTGCGCAAGTTTCGAGTACGAGGGCTGCGGAAGGCGCGATCGGAGCTTTTGTGGGGGGTTTTGGCGTACAACATTGCGGCTTGGATCCGGCTGGTCTGGCGTCGTGGGCCGGAGTGCGGGCTGGCGGCGCAAGCGGCGGCGTAGCGGCGGTTCGGGGGGCGAAAAGGGCCGGGAAACGGCCCGAAACGACCGTTTCCGGGCCGCTCAGGCGGTCAATCAGGAGTCGAGGCGCAGAAGTTGCGGTTTCGGCAGGGGCGGCGTTTGGCAGCGCTGAGCTTGGCGTGCGCTTGGCGCTCCCGCGCGCCGACGCGACAATAGGTTTTCTTCACGGCCCCTAAGCAAGCGGTTGCCCAGATACCGACAACCGCTTGCTTAACGCGCGCGGCTCCGGGTGCGCGATGCCTCGTGGGTTTGAGGTCGTGAGACTTCTCTAGTTCCATGACTGTCAAATTGTTCGATACATCAGCCAGACCGTCTTGAGCCCGTAGGGCGAAGCAATCAATAGCCCCGGGCGCGAGCCCGGGGGAGAAAGAACGGTCGTCACGCCGAACGCATCCTGCCAAGCCCCCCGCCACTCAATCACTCGGCGAGGACGAAACCCGCGCATACCAGCTCTCATACAGCTCGACCATCTCCTGTAGCAACTCCGGCTTCTCCGCCGCCAGGTTGCGCGTCTCGGTCTTGTCGGTGGCCAGGTCGTACAATTCCCAGGGCGCGTCGGCGCCGCGCCGATCCTGCCACGAAACGATCTTCCAGTTGTCCCGCCGCAGGGCTCGGCCTCGAGCCCACTGGAAGTAAAGGGGCTTGGACCGTTTGGTCTTCTGACCCCTGAGCACGGGCATCAAACTCTCACCGGCCACTGGATGAATCGTCTGCCCGTTGAACTCGCTGGGATACGGCGCTCCGCCAACTTCGGCAAGAGTCGGCATAACGTCAATGAGGTGGCCGGGGTAATCGTGAATCATATCGCCGGGCTTGTACGCCGACTCCTGCGAGGCGATGAACTTAGGCCAGTAAATGATGAATGGCGTACAGATGCCGCCCTCGTAGCTGTAGTTCTTATAGAACCGATAAGGCGTGTTGCCGACGTTCGCCCAGTCGCGCTCGAGCGAAGTCCAGCGCTCCAGGGTTCCGATCTCGCCGTCGCCCGGGATGTTGAGGCCGCTTGTCACGGTCTCGGACGACGCGCCGTTGTCCGAAGCGAAGATCACTAGCGTGTTCTCTTCCTGTCCCAGCTCGCGAACCTTGTCCAGAATTTTGCCGATGTTCTGATCCATGCGATCGATCATGGCCGCGTAGACAGCCATTTTGAGCTCCTCGGTCTCTCGCTCCTCAGTCGACAACGAATCCCAGGGCCTGTGATCGGCGGCCGACAGCGGGAAGGTATCGTCGACAAGTCCCATCTCGACCTGCTTGCGGTAGCGCGCCTGCCGAATCGCCTCATAGCCCTCTTTGTATTTGCCCTTGTACTTCGCTATATCCTCCGGCCACGCCATTAGAAGGGATCGTGCGGGGCGGTGTAGGCCACGTAAAGGAAGAACGGCCTTTCGTCGTCCTTGTCGTCCTCCAAGTATTGGATCGCGTACTTGGTGAAGTAGTCGGTTGTGTAGAAATCCTTTGGCGGCGTATAGGGCTGGACCAGCTTGTCATCGATGCACCAGGCGCGGTTCGGACGCTTCTGCGCCGGCTTGCCTTCGCCCGGCCGCTGGTTGCCCGGGTTGAAGAAATTGCACGCCCCGTCGCGCAGTCCGTAGTAGTGATCGAAGCCCCGGTCGTATGGGTTTTCTGTTCCGTGATGCTTGCCCGCCCAATAGGTCCGGTAGCCGCCGGAGCGCAGCACCTCGCCAAGGGTCACGCCGTTGCGAATCACGGCGGCCCTGCGGTCCATGCCCACCTGCTGCGCATAGAGCCCCGTCAGCAACGTCGCGCGAGACGGGAAGCACTTCGACGTATTGTGGAACTGCGTGAACCGTAGGCCGCCCTGCGCTAGCCGGTCAAGGTTCGGGGTCTTGACCTCACTTCCGTACGGCCCGATGTCGCTCCAGCCCAGGTCATCGGCGAGGATCAGAATGATATTCGGACGCTGCGACTGGGCGGACGCCAACCCGCAGAGCGCGCAGGCAAGGATGGTAACGGTAACGAGGTATTTCATGGCTGGGTAGGCGGAGGGCGTCGGCTCGGGTGGCATGGCGCCTATATGGTGAACAGTTACTTCTGGGTGCGCAAGTGCCGGTCGAACCATTCGATCATTGCGCCGACGTAGTCCGCGGGGTTCTTGCCGGCGGAAATTGATCCGCCGTGGCCTCCGCCGGGCATCTTGATGAACTTCACCTCGACGCCGGCCGCTTTGAGTTTGCGCTCCATGATGACGGAATGCTCGAACGAAACGGCCTGATCGTTGTCGCCGTGCACCAAGAGACACGGCGGGTCGTCGGCGGATATGTAGGTGTCGGCCGACGCCTCGCGATAGAGCTTGGCTTCGAGGTGGCCTCCACTGGCGGGCCGGCCAGGGCGTGGCGTGCGCGGCGGCCTAACGCCCAAGTAGTCGGGGCGGCTCCGCTACCCGAAGCGACGCCTTTGGCCTCGAGCACCATGTCCACTGGAGCGAACAAGGTTGCAACGGTTTGCACTTTGGCGCTTTCACGATTGACCGGATCGGGATCGTCTTTGTCACCGTGGCCGTCGAGAACGCCGAGCATCAGCGCTAGATGGCCGCCGGAGGAACCGCCGGTCGCGCCGATTCGCTCCGGGTCGATTCCATAGTCGTGAGCGTGCCGGCGAATGAACCTGACGGCGCGCTGAACGTCTTCAACCGCGGCGGGGTAACGAAAGCGCGGAGCGGCGCGATGATTCACGGTGAACACGGTGTAGCCGGCATCGACCAAGCGAGCGGTCCCAAAGTGGGCTGCCGCGCTGGCGGCTTTGAGAGGCCTCGCGGCGTAGGCGAGCGGCGCTTGGAAGGCGCTGCCGGGGATCTGGATCAGGCCGTATCCGTTGGGAGTGCCGGGGTGGTGGATGTCCATCAAGAGGGCGGCGCCGGAGTACATGCCGTAGATGACGTTGGATTCTGTTCGCGCTTCGGCGCCTAGCGAGCTCAGACTGGATGTACATAGGGCCAGAGCTAATAGAAGCAGGCAAGGGGGGCGAGTCATGGTAGTTCTCCTCCAATCATTCCGCGATTTTACTCTACACCAGCTGGTTGCACGCGACGCAATGAAGAGAGCCCAAGATTGAGACGGGCGGAGGCCGTATTCGATCCAGACATCGGGCATTACGGGCGACTGTTGGGTGAAGCGTTGGACGCCTCGGTAGACGAGATCTTCGAAGAATTGGCGTAATTCGCTCAATTTTTGGCTTTGGGCGCGCGGACCTTACGGTCGTCACGGATTGTCGGCGAAATTCCGCCGGAAGAGGGGCCACGCTCTGGAAACCGTGCTACATCGCACTGCGCGCGGATTCGAGCTACTGACTAAGATTGGGTAGATGGCGATGAGGGTACTGGCTTTGTCGGGCGGGGCGGCGTTTGGGGCGTATCAGGTTGGGGCTT
Source organism: Bryobacterales bacterium (assembly GCA_965247515.1). Classification (GTDB taxonomy): domain Bacteria; phylum Acidobacteriota; class Terriglobia; order Bryobacterales; family UBA6623. Next base: position 8,646,380 of record OZ252029.1, read on the forward strand.
GGCGTGCGCTTTCGGAGGCGGGGTGGAAGCCGGATGTGATTGTGGGGATTTCGATTGGGGCGGTGAATGGGTATGTGTTGGCGCGTGGGGTTGGGGTGGAGGAGGTGGAGGGGCTTTGGTTGGAGGAGGCTGGGCAGGTGGTTGAGCGGGGAGGGTGGTTTGAGTCGAAGAGGTTTCGGGCGTGGGTGGGGTTGATTGAGGGGAGGTATTCGGCGAGGCCGCTGGTTTGTGGGTACCGTGCAGTGGCGATGGGGTTGCCCGGGCTGGGGACGCGGGTTATGGGAGAGGTTGGGGCGGCGGAGTTGCTCGGGGCTTGTGCGTTGCCGGGGGTGTTGTCGCCGGTGAGGGTTGATGGCGGGTGGTTGATGGATTGCGGGGTGGTGAGACATTTGCCGTTGCGGGAGGCGGTTGAGGCTGGGGGAACGGAGATTGTTTGTGTGGATTTGATGGCGCATCATCCGGTCGTGGGGGCGCGGTGGTTGAAGGGGGTTTTGCTGGGGGCGTATGGGAGGTTGTTTGGGGAGGATGTGGAGGACAGGAGTGGGGTGAAGGTTGTAAGAATTGAGCATGATCGTGTGTTGGGGTCGGCGTTCGAGGCGTTTCGGTGGTCGAGGGGGTTTACCGAGCGAATGATTGAGGCGGGGTATAAGGATGCGCGCAGGGTGTTGTCACGGCGGTTAGAATTTTATAACCGTCGAGTTTTCAAGTAGTTAGGTTGTTTTGTTGGTGATCGGTCCGGGGCCGGCTGCTAGTCTGGGGTCAGACGAGATCGATTGAGTGTAAGCGCGCTTGCTTGGCCGGTTGCGGGGTGTCGCAACCGGCCTTTCGTTTTGGGGGAGCAAAACACTATGGCGGGACGAGCAAGCAAGGAACCACCCCCACAGAGGGTGGCCGAGAAGGAAGCATCGGAGAAGAGGGCGACAAACAAGACTGAGGTAGCCAAGACAGCGAACGTTGAGGCCCCGAAGAGCGAGAGCAGGCCTGTTGAGACGTCTAGGCGGTCGATAAAGGAATCGGTCGACGAGGCGTTGAGGAAGTTGGCGGAGAAGGTAGCCGACGGAAAAGCTGAGAAGGATGACGTTGGCAACTTCGAAAAGCTTTATAAGGTTCGGAAAGAAATGGGTGGAGATGAGGATCAGCCGAATTTGATCCGGGTGATATGGGAGGAATCGACGAACGAGAATTCCAGCGACGAGTAAAGTACACGGCGCTGCGGTCGCAGTCGCGGTTTCACCGGACTAAGAAGCGGTTTAAGGGTTTCTCGGGTCCGGTGGGATCGGGTAAGAGCGCGGCGCTCTGTTTTGAGGCGTTGCGGGCGGCGTATCGGAACCAAGGGCGTACGGGGCTGATTGGGGCGCCGACGTATAACATGCTTCGGGATGCGACGTTGCCGTCGTTTCTGGAGATGGTTGAGGAGAATGGGTTTCCTTACCAGTTGAACCGGTCGACGTTTACGGTTACGTTCCCGGAAGTTGGATCGAAGGTTCTGTTTCGATCGCTCGATGAGTATGAGAGGCTGCGTGGGTCGAATTTAGCGTGGTTTGGCATTGATGAGCTGACCTATTGCGCTGAAGAGGCTTGGACAAGGCTGGAGGCGAGACTTCGGGACCCGAAGGCGACGGTGCTTTCGGGTTTCGCGGTTTGGACGCCGAAGGGCTTCGATTGGGTCTATCGGCGGTTTCTTGCTGAGCCGGTTGCGGGCTACGGGCTGGTCGAGGCAAAGCCGTTTGAGAATCGGTATTTGCTCGAGAAGACGCCGGACTTTTATGAACGGCTGAAGGCGAGTTACGACGAGCGGTTTTATGAGCAAGAGGTTCTGGGAAGTTACCGGAACCTGCAGGTGGGTCAGGTTTACTACGCGTTTGATTCGACCGGGGGCGTGGGGGACTTTGAGGTTGAACCGAGCGCGGAGATATTGTGGTCGTGGGATTTCAATGTGAATCCGATGGCTTCGGTGATTGCGCAGAGGCGCGGTGATCGGGTTTGCGTCATTGACGAGATTTACTTGACGACTTCTTCCACGGAGGAGGTTTGTGAGGAGTTTCTAGGGCGATATGGAGATCATCGCGGCGGTGTGAGGGTGTATGGGGATGCGACGGGGGAGCGGCGGTATTCGGTGAGCTCGTTTTCGGACTATGCGCTGATACGGCGGTTCTTGAAGGCGCACCCGGAGCTGAAAGGCGTGGTCGATGTTGGGAAGGCGAATCCGCCGGTGCGGGATCGGGTGAACCTTGTCAACTCGAAGTTGGCTGGGGCGGATGGTGAGAGGCGGTTGCTGGTTGGAAGGCGTTGCCGTAAGGTGATTCAGGACCTGGAGCAGGTTTGTTATAAGCCTGATAGTGGCGTGATTGATAAGGACCGGGATTCGGCGCGGACGCATTTGTCGGATGCGCTGGGTTATCTGGTTTGGATGGAGTTTAAGAGTGTGGGGAAGGTTGGGGAGCGGTCGGGTCGGTTGGTTTAGGCTCGGTTGACCGTTGACCGTTGACCGAGAGCGGCGGTTGTGGTTGGCGAGTTTGTAGAGAGTGTAAGTTTCGTCCGACCGTACCCTGACGGGTATGGCGCGTGGATAAAGTGGCGCAAGCGCGGATATGGAGGGGTTTGTGGTCGAGGTACTGGATCAGAAACATTCGCGGTATCGAGATCGCGAGGAGATGTGGCGGCGATATTGGGACTTTTATGTCGGCGGCGAACAGTTGCGGCGGAATGCCGGGCTGTATATGGTTCGGCGGCAGAAGGAGCCTAATGACGTCTACAACGAGCGGCTGGGCCGGGTGTTCTATGAGAATTACCTGGGGTCGGCAATTGATTGGTATGCGGCGACGTTGTTTCGGAGTCGGCCGGGACTGGCGTTTGATACCGACGATGCGAACGCTCGGAAGTTTTATGGGCGGTTTGTTGAAGACTGCGATTGCCGGCAGACGCATTTGTTGGACCTGACTCGGCGGGCGTTTATTGAGACGCTGGTTTTTGGCGAGAGTTTTGTGCTGGTGGACTTTCCTCGGGTTGAGGGGGAAGTGACGAATCGGGCGGAAGAGGATGCGCTGGGTAAGTCGCGGGCGTATTTGGTCCCTTATTCGCCGCTGGACTTGATTAATTGGAAGCAGGACCGGAACGGCTCCTTTGAGTGGGTTGTGCTCAAGAGTCGGCAGACGTTCCAGGAGAGCTTTGATAAGGCGGGGTTGGTTACCGAGGAGCGCTGGGCTTATTACGATCGGGAGAATTTTAGGATTTTCTCGAGGAAGGGAGCTGAGGGCGGTCAGTCGGACGGGACTCCGGTGGGCGGCGGTGTTGAGGTTGTTGCCGAGGGCCGGCATGGGCTGGCTGAGGTTGGCCGGGTTCCGCTGATTCGGATGGGGGTTTCGGACGGGCTGTGGCTGGCGAATAAGGCAGGTTCGATCGCGCAGGAGCACTTCAATAAGTCGAACGCGTTGTCGTGGGCGCTCCATATGGGGCTGTTCGCGATGCCGGTGATCTACTCCGAGAGGGAGTGGCAGCAGATTGTTGGCGAGGCCTACTACATCCAGTTGGGGCCAGACGATCGGTTTGGGTGGACGGAGCCGGAGGGCAAAGTCTTTGAGATTGCGGCGCAGAACTTGGATCGCCTGAAGGATGAGATTTTCAGGGTTTCGTTCTTGATGACGCAGGCGGGCGGGCGTGAGGCGCGGAATCTGGGGCAGTCGGGTGTAAGCAAGCTGCGGGACTTTGCGGTGACGCATGAAGTGCTGCGTAGCTACGGGCGGCTGGTGAAGGATTTCTTGAAGGCGGTGTTGAGGTCGGTTGCTGATGCGCGAAGGGATGAAGTGCGGGTCGAGGTGACGGGGTTGGATCACTTTGATAAGCCGGACTTTGGGGATGAGATTGATGCGGCTCGAGGGATCCGGGAGTTGGGGATTGGTTCGGAGCGGCTGGAGAAAGAGGCTCATAAGAGGGTTGCGTTGAAGTACCTGGAGGGTATGGGCCAGGAGACGAAGGACGCGGTATTGGCTGAGATTGATGGGCGGTAAGAGCCCGGACCTTGCGCCACAGGCGCAAAGCGGCACGGCGTAGCCGTGCGCCACGTCAGAAATTTTGGATGGAGGGGCTTGGATGGGGGCTGGACGTTTTTTACAGAAAGGGGCGGGGGATGAGCCTGCTCAAGACTATGCGGCTGAGCTCGAGGCTGAGCGGCATAGGCGTGAGGAGCTTGAACGAAGGGTTCAGGATCTGGCTGCCGAGAATCGACGTCGGAAGGCGGAGGTTGAAGAGTCGGAACGGGTTTCGCGGCTGAGGGAAGGACTTCAGGAACGCGGGGTTCAGAAGACTCGATTGGCTCTTCGGTTGGTCAAAGATGACGTCCGGCGGTCGGATGATGGGCAGCTGGTGGCTGACTACGACGGCGAGCGGGTATCGGTCGATGATTATTTGAACCGGTTCTTGGCTGATAATCCGGAGTTTTTGCCGCCGAGGATTACTGCGGGTTCTGGGGCTTCGAGCGGTTCGCCGGAGTGGACGAGCTCGGGGTTTGAGCTTGAAAGCATTCGCCCTGGGATGAGTGAGGACGAGTCGAAACAAGCTTGGAAAGAGGTTGCGCGGTTGATAGGACAGGGCGGGGGTCCTGTTTAGTGTCCCGCGCTCGAGGGGTCGCCGGAAGCGGCGGACGGGCTGGCGCTCTGGTTGGGCGCCGCCATTTGAGGAAGCGGGCGTTCGGGCCCGCGGTACCAAGTCTGTGTGAAAACGGCTCAAATCAGGTCGAAGGGCTTGAGTGCGCCGCGAGATACAGAGATTGTTCGATCAAGTTGAATCGTTTTCACACGATTTGAACAAAAAAGGAGAAAGACTGAATGCCTGCGATTACATCGACAAATGTCGCGCAAGCCATCGTCAAACTCGTGGCGGCTGATGCGCTACCGGCTTTGATGGGCAATTTGATAATGGGGAACTTGGTTAACCGCAATTATGAGCCGGTCCTGGCTCAGGCGGGTGACACGATCAATATTCCCATCGCGCCGGCGATGACGGCTAACAACATCGCCGAGGGTGGAACGGTTCAGACGCAGAACCCATTCTTGGGGAACGCGCAGATCGTTTTGAATACACATGCGGAAGCCACTTTCCAGGTTCCGGATGTTACGAAGATACTGGCGGTTCCCGACCTGTTGAAGGTTTACATGGAGCCGGCGGTTGTTGCTATTGCGGAGAAGATTGAGGGCGATCTGCTGGGTCTTTACCCGCAGTTCACCGCGAACTCTACGGTTGGGACGCCCGGTACGGCGCTGACCGAGGGATCGATCGATGGCGCCGAGACGGCGTTGTTTGGGGCGAAGATGCCGCAGAGTCAGCCGAAGCACTTGGTTGTTGACGCGGATGCTTATTCGGCGTTGCGTCAGGCTCCGCGCTTTAGCGAGTTTCAGACGGCCGGGGAAGCGGGAGTGAATGCTCTTGTGAGCCGGACTGTTGGGCGACTGAAGGATTTTACGGTTTTCCGGTCGCAGTTTGTGGCGAAGACCGGTAGTGCGCCAGTTACGACCCACAACGTGGCGTTTGGCCGTGATTCGATTGGGCTGGTGATTCGTCGCCTGCCTTCGCCGTTGCCGGGTACCGGCGCGATTGCCGAGTACGCGGAGTTGGGTAACTTCGGTATGCGGATCGTTATGAGCTATCAGCCGGATACGCTTGCGCAGCAGTTCACTGTTGACGTGCTTTATGGCGCGGCGGTGATTCGTCCGGAGTTTGGCGTTCAGGTGGAGTCTTAGGCTGGACGCGGGAGGGCGAGGCGTGCCTCGCCCCTACAACAACAAACGAGTTGGAGCGACGCATGTTTAGCGGGCGGGTTCTCGGGGGAGGCTCGCCCGCATTTTTTTGAAAAACGTTGTTAGGGAGTTAAGACGTCATTGCGAAGTTAAGGGCGCGACATGTCGCGCCCCTACGGGCGGCGCGTACGGAGTGATAGATGGACCTTAGGGGTTATTACCGGAAGATGCGAGAGGTTGAGGCTTCGTTTGAGGATGAGTTTGTTGTCCTCAAGAGCCTTGCGACTGAGGCCGGCGGCGTGAAGGGTCGGCTGACGGAGGCCGCTCGGGGCGTCGCGGCTCGGATGATTGTGGACGGGGTTGCGGAGGCTGCTACGGCGGCTGAGGCGAAGCGGTTCCGGAGCGAGGCGGAGAAGGCTCGGAAGGCGGAACTCGAGAGGCGGCAAGCGTCGCAAGTGCAGTTCACGTTGGTTTCGGAGAGAGATCTGCAGGCGCTGGCGGGCCGGCCGGGCAAGGAGTAGGCGATGGCGTTGTTTACGGACAACTTGGTGTCGGAGGTTTTCGACCTGGTCGCTTATGAGTCGGATTTGACGCAGTTGGCGTCGTCGGAAGGGATCGACCTTGACACGAAGCTGACACTGGCGCAGACCGAGGTGGGGGCGCAGCTCGAGGCAGCGGTTCCGCATCCAATTTCCCTGAGGGTCGGAAACCATTGATTTAGCGGGTGTTTGGGGCTGGGCCTGTGGTCCGAGCAGATTCGCATTCGTGTTGAGGAGTTGCAGCGCAGTTGGTTCTGGTATATTGTATATATATCAGTCATGAAGACAGCCCCGGCTCGCTCCAGCCTCGCCGATGCCGAGCGTAAGCTGCGCTCCCGCATCGCCCAGCTGGTCCACGGCCGCTGGTTGCTGCATGGCACCGTGGCGCCGCGCCAACGCGTCTGCGGCAAGCCCAACTGTCGCTGCGCCCAGGGTCAACTGCACGCCTCGCTCTATCTGGTGCGCTCGCGCCGGGGAAAGGTGCAACAGCTGTTCGTGCCGCGCAGCTGGGAGCAACGCGTGCGCCAGGCCGTAGCCGACTATCAACAGCTCGAGCGGCTGCTCGAAGAGGTCTCCGAGCGCGAGTGGAAGCGGCTCCAAGACCGCCGGGAGGAGTGACGTTCTTCGACGTCTGATCCAGTACGCGGAGAAGGGTTACGGCCTGCGCAGCCGCCTTCTCGCCGGGGTCTCGGATTCCCGCCCCAAGCCGCGCATCCCCACCCGCGCTGTCGTCGAGTCGACGCTGGCGCTGTTCTGGGCCCGGCTGGGCAGCCTGAACGCTTTGGAAACGCTCGAGGGGGCGCCGTTTTGGAAGAAATGGCTGGGCCGCAAGCTGCCCAGCGCGGACACCATTGGCCGCGTCTACAGCTCGCTCGACACGGCCGTGCTGCGGCAAGCGATTCGGCAGCTGTATGAACGCCTCAAGCGCAACAAGGCCTTGCCCGGCATCGGCGGATTAGGGGTGGCTGTGATCGACGGTCATGAGTCTCACGCCAGCTACCGCCGTTGCTGTGGAGGCTGTCTCGAGCGCCGCATTCAGCGCAGCGACGGCGAACAGCTGCAGTACTATCACCGCCAAGTGACGCTGCAGTTGCTCAGTGACGCGCCCGCCGCCTCGCCATTCAACATCCAAGGCGAACCGCTTCCGCTGTTGCTCGACGCCGAACCGCAACTCCCCGGCGAGGACGAGCTGGCCGCCGCCAAACGTTTGCTCGAACGCGTTCTAGCCGCTTACCCACGGGCGTTTGATGTTGTCTTGGCCGACGCTCTTTACGCCGCCGCGACGTTTGTGAACTTTCTGCTGGCGCACGGCAAGGACGCCGTCATCGTGCTCAAGGACGAGCGCCGCCACCTGTTTCAAGACGTTCAAGGACTGTGGCGAACCCAGCCCCCACAGGCGGGCGAGTATCGCTCACGCAATTGCCAATGGTGGGATCACGAGGGCTTATTATCGTGGCCGCAGGTCGCCCAGCCCTTGCGCGTCGTTCGTTCGGTGGAGACTTGGCGGCGGCGCTCGCAGCTTGACGGCGAGCTCCACGAGCATCAAAGCGATTGGGTTTGGCTAACGACTTTGGGGTCGCGGCAAGTTTCCACGGCGCAGCTGGTGCGCTTGGGCCATCAACGCTGGGACATCGAGAACCGCGGCTTCAACGAGTTGGTCAACGGCTGGCATGCCGACCACATCTACAAGCACGAACCCCACGCCATCGAGACGTTTCTCTTGACGACGTTTCTGGCATTCAATCTCTACCACGCTTTTGTCGCCCGCAACCTCAAACCGTCGTTGCGGCGCGGCAAACCGCGAGTCTTTTGGGCGCGGGTGATGGCGGCGGAGCTGTATCAGGCGGCCACGGGCCCCTCGCCCTAGCACGCGAGTCGACTCCCCCGCCCACCCCGCGCCTGCCAGTAAGCGGCCCTGCCGCAAGAGCCGCCGGGGTGTCTTTGCCCTGCGATTCCCCACCTATTTCCGGGTCAGGACCGCGTGCGAATCTGCTCGTCCTTCACCCCACGCCCCTAAATCCCTCGATTCCCAACTACTTCCGCCTTCTGACTCAGCCTCGTTGCGGAATCGCTGAGCTCGAGGGGTCTTCGCGAAGGCCGGGTCATGTGTTCTTCGCGAGGGGCGTTGGGTTTCAGTCGACGTCGGGCGAGGCGAGCTTGCCGCGGTTTGACTTAAGTCAGGTTGTCGTAACGCCGCCGTTGAAGTTGTGGCATACGTTTCAGGCGCTGTCGTTGGTCTATCGGGATGCGTCGAGCCGGCAGGTGAATGACAAGTTCCAGGTGAAGTGGCGGGAGTATCGGGAGCTTTCGCGGTGGGCCTCGGAGTTGCTATTTCAGACGGGCGTGGGGTTGGTGTCGAAGCCGATTCCGCGGGCGCCGCAACCGACGTTGTCGCTGGTGTCGGCGATGCAGGACGCGATGGCACTGTTCGTTCGGGTGACCTGGACGAGGTCGGACGGGAGCGAGGGGGCCGGAAGCGCAGAGCAGCCGTTTTCGTCGCCTTCGGGGCAGACGTTGCAAGTGAGCGTTGGTGCGGCGCCGGAGGAGGTTTCGGGGTGGAACCTCTATCTGGGGTCGGAGATGGGGAGCGTTGCTAGGCAGAATGCGACTCCTCTTGGGCTGACTGAGAGTTTCGTGGTTCCGACGGTGGGCGCGCTTGCGGGCGAGCTGATTGGCGATGGGCAGCCGCCGGAGTTGTTTCGAACGGCGCCGCGGTTCTTGCAGAGGGGTTAGACGGCTGTGGCGAATCTGTGCATAGCGGCGCCGCTGGCGCTCCGGGACTTTCTGCTGGAGCCGGATGGGCTCAATTCGCGGGCGTACCAGATTATGGTGCGTGACTGCGTGGACTTGCCGGAGCTGACGGAAGACAACGTAATCTTGCGGCATGTTTCGGCGGACTTGAGTGATACGAGTTCGCCGGCGGTTTATCCATCGGTGTTTCTTTACTGCGATTCGATCGAGAACCGCTTGGAGAGGAAGTTTACGGACTTCTCGGGGCGGGTCTTCTTGGTTGCCGATGTGCGGGTTAGCGGTGAAGAGATTGCCGAGATTGACGGCGACGCGGCGCGGATTGTGGAAGCGGTGACGGGAGTGTTGGCCGACCACATTGGTAAGTGGACGGATAACTTGGCTTTTGACGGGAAGTTTGAAGTGACGTTTTCGCCGGTGCGGTTGGGCGGGGTGAACTACCTGCAGACGGCGGAGCTCAGGATCGAGTTGATTGGTTGCGCATAAGCGTTAGGGGACGAAGATGCCGGATTGTGTACTTTCTAGTCAGAACCGTTTTTATGTGGAGATTGAGGCCGACTACGGTGAGGTCCCCGTAGTCACGGCGGGCGATCGTATTGCGGCGGTTCAGTTGGGGATTCGGCAGACGAGGGAGGTTCCTGACCGAAGGGATAAGACCGGGAGTCGAACCTTTACCGGGGTGTTGCCGGGAAGTCGGAAGACGACGGACTTTAACCTCGTTACTTACTTGATCGAGAATTTGACGCCGAGCAGCGCGCCGCCGATTGGGCCGATGGTGGAGGCGGGTTTGGGCGCGGCGCCGCTGGCGTATTCGGGTGGAACGGCTGGGACGGGGTCGACGACTACGGCGATTGAGTTTAGCTCGTCGCACGGGCTCGTTGTTGGTCAGGCGTTTGGGTTTAACGGAGAGATTCGTTTTGTCGAAACGGTGAATAGCACGACCGCGGTTAGTGTGAACGCGCCGTTCTCGGCGGCGCCGGGGTCGGGGGCGTCGTTGACGGCGGCGGTGAGTTACTTCCCGGCGGATGAGTTGCCGAGCGCGTCGGTTTTTGACTATTGGGATCCGTCGACGGTGGTGAGTCGGATATTGAGTGGGGCGTCGGTGGATCGGACGCAGATTCGTATCAATGGTGATTTTCACGAGTTGGAGTTTATTGGTCAGGCGCAGGGCGTTATTGATTCGGTGACGTTTTTGGCGGGAGAGGGGGGGCTGAGCACGTTTCCAGTGGAGCCGGCGGTGACGGGAAGTATTGGAGCGCCGGTGACGGGTAATTTGGGGCAAGCGTGGCTTGGCTCTCCCTCGACGAAGTTCTTTACGGTGACGAGCGCGCTGATTGAGGTTGATAACGATATTGATCTGCGCAATCGGGAGTTTGGGACGACGACTCCGCAGTGTATTGCGGCGGGGCAGCGGCGGGTGACGGCGGATATTGAGCTGTTCGAGGTGGATGACGAGGCGACTCGAGGGCTGTATGCGGCGGCGCGGAATGAGACTCCGATTGGGGTGATGTTTCAGCTGGGGCAGGCGACGGGTCAGATGTTGGGGGTGTACCTGCCCAATGTTGTTCCGCAAGTGCCGGAGTTTGATGACAGTGAGCGGATCTTGCAGTGGCGCTTTAGCGATTCGCGGGCGCAGGGTTCGGTGAATGACGAAATCGTGGTGGCCTTTGGATAACAGATGAACTACGAAAGCACGACCGAGGTTGAGTCGCGGTCGCACCCCGGGGTGCGGTTGCGAGTGCGTCGGATGTCGTTTGGCCGGCGGCTGGAGCTCACTCGCCAGGTGAAGAACCTGGTGGGACGGATGGAGTTCTTGAGGGCCGGCGAAGGCGGGCCGCAGGATGAGGCTGAGGCCGCGGTGCTTGGCGCTGAGGTCGATCGGGCTTACCTGAGCTGGGGACTGGCCGCGGTTGAGGGGCTCGAGATTGACGGCGCCGAAGCGACGCCCGAGGCGCTGGTGGATTCGGGGCCCGAGGAGCTTGTGGCGGAGGCGCTGGAAGCTGTTCGAGCCGAGGCTGGTTTGAGCGAGGAAGAAAGAAAAAACTCAGAGTCGCCTTCCACTTTGTCCACGGGCGCCAAGCCGCGTGGAAGTGCGACGACTGTCGCCGCCTAGGCTTGGAACGGCAACGCCGTTGTGGGTGGTTGGAGCATGAGGGTGAGCCGAAGATCGTTTGGGTGAGCTCGCTGGCGGTTCGCGGAGAGCCGCGGTTGGCGACGAATGAGTGTCCGGTGACGGGAATTCGAGCGGAGAGCTGGAAGTTGCTCGAGGACTTTCAGATGAGGCGGCTGATTGGCGAGTCGTCGAGGGTTGAAGAGTTGTCGGCGAGGCAGGCGGATGCGTTTGCGGTGTTGGCGGCCGAGGCGGCGAAGGTAGGAGGCGAGCGGGATGCCTAGTGCGTTTGAGGACTTTGAGGCGCGGCAGCGAGAGACGGTGAGGGCGCTGAGGACTCTGGTGAATGAGGCGCGGCGCCCGACGGCGTCTCGTGAGGCGGCGGCGACGCCGGGGGCGGTGCGCGAGGCGGTCGCGGCTGAACTTGCTGGCGTTACCGCGGCGGCGCGTTCTGTAGAGGGCCCTCTTGGAGGGACGAGGCAGACGGAGTCGGTTGAGCGAGCGTTGACATCTACGTCGCGGGCTTTGCGGGACGTGGGCGCGGGGCTCGCGAGGAACAACCGGGCGCTGTTAGACACAGGAGCATTGTTTCGTGGCGGGCTGCAGTCGCTGGTCGGAGGGTTGGCTTCCGGCAGTGGCGGCGGCGGCCTGGGTGGTTTGCTGCGGAGTGGGTTTGGGCTTTCGCCGTTGGTTCGCGGGTTGGTGGGGCTGTTTCGCGGCGGGGGAAGGGAGGAGCCGACAGAGGCTCAGCCGTTCTCTCTGCCTCCCAGCCTGAGCCTGGAGGCTGCCAACACGGATCGCGTGCTTGGCGGTTTCCCGCGGGTGGTGAGAGGTCAGAGGGATGAGGTGCGAACGGTTCAATCAAATCGGCGCGAACCGCCGCAGGTCGTGGTGAATGTGAGTGCGATGGATTCGCAGTCGTTCATGGATCGGTCGAGCGACATTGCGGCGGCGGTGAGGGATGCGATGTTGCACATGCATCCTGTGAATGACGTGATTGGAGAGGTTTAGGTCATGGAGGGATGAATGGTTCCGCGATTTGAAAACGTTCCGGATCACTGGAAGAGGCCGTATGGGCCGTATGTTCAGGCGCCTGAGGAGCACGGGGGCGAGTGGTGGTTGATCAACCCGTTTACCTCGGACGAACCGTGGGTGCAGCAGAACGCGAAGAGGAAAGAAGAGGTCCTGCCGGAGGGGTTTGCCGAGCTTTTTGGCAGACGGCCGAAGGCGGCGGATTTCGTGGGGCAGCGCAACCTGAGTCGCGCGTTCCAGACGGCTCTGATCCTATGGCGGCAGGACTTGAAGTATTTCCGCGAGGCGGGGACGCCGCCCTGGACGGACGCGCGTGAGATTGCGGCTGCCGCTCAGGTGTATCGGGGTTGGCAGATGGGAGAGCCGAAGTACTATCTCGGCCGCTATGACTGGATGGCGCGATTTGTGGATTCGGAAATTCTGGACTATGACTCGGCGGCTTGGACGGTGATCAATTTCCCGCACCTGGTTGTGGCGCAGTACCAGATTCGATTAGTGGATAGCGGGACGATTCCCGCGCAACAGCACCCGTTTGTGCCTCCTCATATGTGGCCGAACGAAGAGAGTCAACAGGAGGTCGCTTAGATGGCGCAGATCAAGAAAGGACGCTGGGTGACGCAATCGGGGCAGGGAGTCTCGAGCGCGATTGAGTTGGTGACGGAGACGTTGGTGGGCTTCTATACGCCGAGCGCATTGGATGCGGCTCAGTTGAAGTTGCAGGCGAGCCAGGATGGGCAGACGTTCTTCGACGTTGTCGACGGAGGGAGTCCGCTGGCGGTCAGCGCTGATACGGACGCTTACATTGCGCTGGATGCATCGAAGCTGCTGGGGGCCGCTCATGTGCGGATTGCTCATTTGAATGCAGGTGGCGCCGGCGTGAACGAATCAGCGTCGCGCGAGTTCTCGGCAATTTTCCGCAGTTTCGAGTAGGTCGCGATGTCAATTCTGTTATTGGTGCGGCGCGACGTGGGCCTGCAGGCGGTTGCTAACGGCCTGGAGGTGATGTACGCGTTTGACGAGGGGTCGGGGCAGACGTTGGCGGACCTGTCGGGGAACGGTCATACGGCGACGCTTGGCTCGACGGCCGGCGCGGATACGAATGATCCGCTGTGGAACGCGGCAGGGCTGGCGTATACGACGGACGACTTTGTCGAGTGCGGTACTTCGGCTGAGCTTCATTCGGACGCTTGGACGGTTTGTGCGGCGATGAAGATGACGCCGCTTCAGACGATGCCGGCGCTCGGGTGGTCGGCGACTTCGCATGTGCCGGCGGTGTTCGGAGCGGCGCCGTTCAACAACAACCGTCCGTTGATTTGGCTTGCGGGTAACTGTTTTCGGTACTTCGAGAAGAACAATCCGGTGGATGTCGGGGATGGGAATTGGCACTTCTTCGTGTTTACGTGTCCGGGCAATGCGGCGGCGGACATTTTGAATGCTGAATTGGCTGTCGACGGGCAGGCACAGGCTGTGAACAGCACGACGAATACGCAGGCCGGGGCGGCGAAGACGTCTTGCCGGCTTGGAGCGGCGGGAACAGTCTACTTTGCGGAAGGGGAAACCGCGTTCCTCTCGCTTCACAGCCGGGTGTTGTCGGGGGCTGAGCAGGAGCAGATGAGAGAGTTCGCGAAGGCGACGCTGGAAGGTCGAGTCACGCTTCCGTGAGCTTTCGTGGTCTTAGTTGGTATGCGGCGCCGGATGGGTCGGCTAAGGGGGATGGTACGCGCGAGCGGCCATGGGACGTGGCTACGGCGCTTGCGCACCCGGTGGAGGTGGAACCTGGAGACATTGTCTGGGTAAGAGGCGGACGGTACGAACTTGATAGTTCTCTCGAAAGCCAACTGGTGGGCGAACCTGGGAGGCCGATCGTTGTTAGGGCGGACCCGGAGGATGATGCCGCGGTTTTGGACTTTGCCGGCAGCGGTGATCGGTGGGGGCTGAACTTGCAAGGCCGGGACGCCTGGTTTTGGGGGCTCGAGCTGACGAACTCGAGTCCGGCTCGGTGGACCGACACGGCCAGCGCGCTTGGCGACCCTCGGGGTACCGGCGTGTTCAGCGAGGCCGGTCCCGGGACGAAGCTGATCAACTTGGTCGTGCACGAGTTTGGAACGTCGCTGTTCGAGTCTCAGCCCCATGGGTTGGAGATTCACGGGTGCTTGTTCTTTAACTCGTATTGGGATGGCCCGGATCGGTCTCATGGTCCGGGGCTTTATGTGCGGAATCCGGCCTGGGCGCCGAGGAAACGGATCGAGAACAACTTTGTGTTCCAGCACGGGCGGCAGGGTCTACAGGGCTTTGGCTCGACGCCGTTCGCGAATGTCGACGTGGTGGGAAACGTGTTTTTTAACAACGGCATCGGGCGGAGTGGCTTTCATCGCAACATGATGTTCGGTAACGCGTCAGACGACCATCGGGACCTGGTGTTCGAAGAGAACGTGGCGTACTTTCCTCAGGGTGAGGCCAAGGGGCACGAATTCAATCTGTTCGGCGGAGACGGCGGCTCACATGGTGTGCGGTTCAGCCGTAATGTGTTTGCACATCGCGGGCGAGAGGCAGTCAAGATTCAGCGTAGCGACGGTGAGCGGCTGAGGGGCAACCGGTTTGTGGGCGGAGTTGAATACTCGAGCTTCGATGGCGAGGTCTCGGTCAGCGGCGCCGAGTTCCGTCGGAGGTTCACGGCGAATAAGTACTTCGAAGACACGGAACGCCCGCCGTCGGGCGTCTGGCGACAAGTGCGCGAGAACCGCTACCTGCCTGATGCGTGGGACCACCGGGCGGTCGCGCACGTCTCGGTAGTGAATTGGGACGGGAGACAGATGATCGAGGTTGACTTATCGGAGTTGCCTTCCGCGGGGCACTTGCCGTCCGAAGGAACAGTAAGGATTCGGCCGGTCCAGAATCTGTGGCAAGAATCTTGGGCTACATGCGTGGACGGCGTGGCGGCGATTCCCATGACGGGGTGGAGCGCGGTGGCGCCCGCGGGGCGGAATGTCGTGACCGATCCGCTGCCGGAAACGTTCCCGGAGTTTGGGGCGTTTCTGATCGACTGGCCCGTCAGTGGGCTAGATCGAGGGGAGAGGGAGCCGCTACCGGATGAGGACCCTGGAGAGGGGCTGAGCGAGACGGACGCTCAGATCGCTCGCGAGCAGGCTTGGAAGATTTCGGACCTGGGGGTTCGAGAGCAGCTGCGCGAAGTGAGACGACGCGCTTGGCGCGCGCAATCTTTGGGGCGCCTGGACAATTCATGACGCGCGTGGTGTTTCAGGACGAGGACACGGCACTACGGGTGATCGCAGATCTTGACGTGACTGCCTATATCGAATCTGGCGTTGGACCCGTGAAACTGGGGCGGCCAGTGCCGCTGTCGGATGGCAGCGTCGTAGTATCGCACCCGTTTGCCGCGGTGGACAGGCAATGGATCGTGGCCTTTGGGGCCGACCCGGGTGTCCGGGTAGAGGAAGTAGCAATAGGCGGAGAGGATGACTGAATTCCCAAAGCTGAAGACTGGCGCGGTCGCGCAGCATCCGGCGACTCGCGAGCTACGGTTCGCGACTGAGGCGCATCGTTTTCTGGACATGTCGGAGCAGCGCTTTCGGGACTACAGCGCCAGCCGGCGCCGCTGGTTTGTGGATCTTTCTCTGTTGGACGAGATGGAGTTGAGTCGGCTGGCTGAGTTTTTTGTCGATATGCGCGGCTCCTTTGGAGAATTCGAATTCGAGGACCCGTGGGATGGGGCGCTCGTGTCGCAGTGCCGGTTCGGGGAAGACTTGCTGCCCATGCGCCAGGACGGCGAGCTCGACAGCAGTGCGAGTCTCACGGTTGTTGAAGTTCAATGAACGCGTTTCCACAGTCGTCCACGGGGGCTACCGCGCAGTTCCCCATTCGCCGTGAGCGGCGTTTTCGAACGTTGGGGGAGCCGCTGGCCGATGGTTCGGAGATTCGGGTCAGCGATGTCGATTTTGAGGAGAGAAGGTGGGAGCTGGCGCCGGCCGATCTTACGGACTCGGAGTGGCAGGGGGTTGCGGACCTGTTTAGCACCGTCGAAGGTCGGTTGCAGACGTTTGTTTTCCTGGAGCCGGGGGCAAACTTGCTGACCTGGTCGGAGGACTTCGATGAAGCGGTCTGGCAGACGTCGGGGGTGACGCTTGTTGGAGGCGGCGCGGATCCTTTGGGGGGATCGGGGGCTGTCCAGGTCAGTGGTTCCGGAGACTTTTGGCAGGCGGTTGTGGGCCCGGCGGCGTTTCGTTACGTCGCAAGCGCTTGGGTGAAAAGCTCGATCCCTGGGGTGGAGTTGAAGATCACCGACGGGGTCGGCGCCGAGGTCGCGGTTGCGGTTGATTCCAACGGTCAGTGGCGTCGCTACGAAGTAACGTCGGGTTTTGCGTCGGCCTCGGAGGAGGTGCGCTGGCTAGTGAGCAAACCCAGCGGGGCCGCCATTGATGTGTTTGGTCCGCAACTCGAGGCTCAGGTCAGCGCGTCGGCCTACAAAAAGACGCAGCTGCAGGCCGGCGCGTATTCGAACGCGAGGTTTGATCAGGACGCTTTGGGAGATCAACAGACCGCTAAGGGACGACACGCAGGGTTGGTTCGAATCATATGGACACCGTCGCAAACCTAAAAGAACAAGCCGTCGCGCAGACGCCCCTGTTGGTCTTCGACGTTGATCTCGCGAATGGCCAAACCGAGCGTTGGAGCACTCACGCTGTTACGGTGAGTTTGGAAGCATATGAGGCGCGCGTCGCGCGCCACAACTTCTTCGAAGTCCAAGCGGCGAGTGAGAGCGGGATCGACGCGATTCCGCGCATTACGGTCACGCTTGCGAATCAGGACTCCAAGTTTTCGCAGATCGACTCGGCGGTGGGGTTCAAGGGGGCGCGGGTTCGGGCGACGTTTCTCTTCTACGACCTGATTCAAGACGTGGAGGCGAGCGAGTCGATCGTCGTCTTTCAAGGGATCCTCAATCCACCAGACGAGATTACGGAGTCGACGATCCGATTATCGGCTATCAATCGGATGAATATGCAGCGAGTGCTGCTGCCGCCGGTTCGAATTCAAAGACGGTGCCCGTGGGCGTTCCCGTCGACCGCCACTGAAAGACAGGAAGCGGTTTCTGGGGGGACGGAAGGGCAGTACTCGCGTTTCTTCCCGTGCGGATATTCGGCCGGCGAGGTCGGCGGAGTCGGCAACCTCGACGGTGGGGGACAGCCGTTTGCCGACTGCAACTTCACGCGGGCCGATTGCGTTGAGCGCGGGATGTTCGACAAGGATTCGAGCACCGCGGATACGCGTCGTTTTGGGGGCGTCGAGTTTGTTCCGGCGACGATTCGAGTGCGTACGCACGGGGAAAGGAACCTTAAGGATTCTCCTGTCGCGCTCAATGAGGCTCGTTATAACGACTTTGTTCCGTTGGTGTATGGAACGGCGTGGGTGGAGCCTCCGGTTGTGTTTGCGCGTAATGACGGGAACCTTACACGGATGGAGGTGCTGCTGGCGGCTGGGAAGATCAATGAGATTCTCACGGTCTTGGTGAACAATATCGAGATTCCGATCGGCATCGCCGGGCAGGATATGACTGCCAGCGGGTGGTGGAATATATTTGCCGACGGCGGTCGCACGGGCGGCTTTAACCTCAATTTCACTGCGCCGGATGGCACGCCGCTAGGGGATCCGTATGGCAGTCTGGCCGCGCTTTCGATCGTTACGCCGAATCAGATCCATGACGGCCGGGTGTTGCCGCAGGTTCGGGTGTTGATGGAAGGGCTTCAGGTCGAGACGTTCGACGGGAGCGGCGCCTCTCAGGGGTTCTCGTTCTCGAGCAATCCTTCGTGGGTGTTGCTGGATGTATTGCGGCGTAGCGGCTGGCGACTGGATGAGATGGAATTGGCGAGCTTCGCGGACGCCGCAGCGTTCTGTGATGAGACGATTGCTTCGTCGGATAACTTGGGGAACCAGATTTCGACGGAGCGTTTCCAGTGTGACTTGGTGGTGCGTTCGCGGAGGACGGCGGCGGATCTGATCCGTGGCATTCGTAACAGCGCACGTTTGCAGCTGACGTATCGCGATGACGGCCGATTGGCGGTGTTCGTCGAGAACTCGTTGTTGCTTCAGCAGCCGACGAAGCCCGAGGGCTCGAACGCGCCGACCCAGATCAACGGCGGATGGCCCGCGTACGTGTATGCCGATGCTTCGGTTCCGGGCTTGCCATCCGCGATCAAGCGGCGAGAGGACGGGGCGCCGGCTCTCCGCTTATTTTCAAGGCCGATCGCGGATACGCCGAATCGGTTTTCGGTGGAGTTCGCCGACCGTTTCAATGAGTATCAGCAAGACAGCCTGGCTCTGGTCGATAGCGAGGACATAGCGCGCACCGGGCAGGAGATCACTGGACGCCTCATTATCGATGGTTTGCCGACGTTTGATCAGGGCGCACGCCTGCTGAAGTTCTTCTTAGATAGGTCAGTCGAGGGAAACCGCTTCATCGAGTTCGAGACGACCGTCAAGGGGATGGGCCAGAGGGTCGGCGATATCGTTGTCGTGACCTATATAAGGGAAGGGCTGGTGGATCAACCTTTCCGCATATTGAAACTCGAACCGGGGCCGAACTATCGCTCGTTGCGTATTACGGCTCAGCTTCATAATGATAATTGGTACAACGATACAAATGGTCAGCTGAGTCTAATACCTTCCACTCAAAGACTGCCTGGATCGGAGCCGTCGATTCCAACATCACTCTTTGGCGATGAGTTAGATCCCTTTGGGGAGCCGCAGTTTAGTATTCAAGAGTTCCAGATTCAGGGGACGGATGGGACGATTCTGACCGAGGTTGAGGTCGGCTTCACGCCGCCTTCGGCGGGTCGGTCGCTTTCGGCCGGGATCCCGATCGTGAGTCTGCAGCCCACCGTTCTGACGACCGGCGGGACGATTGAGGGCGGCCAGGCGCTGTACTACGCCGTGACCGCTACCGATGGTGACGGGCTAGAGAGTAACCCTTCGTTTGTTGTTCGGGCGATTATCCCGCCGGGTGTGGATACGAATCAGGTTCAATTGAACGGACTTAGTTTCACTGCTGCAACCGCTACTTTCAGCGTGTACCGAGGTTCGTTACCGTCTCGGTTACGCCAGATCGCAACTGGGCAAGCGCTCGCTACGTCGTTTTCCGATACTGGACTGGCGCCTGTATTTGATGGCGCTCCCGACCCTCATTTCGACCACGCAAACTTCTACTGGCGGTTAGAGGATACGGATGAGCAGCTTGCTTCCGTCTTTAGCCCGGATTCGGTGGGCAGTAGCGTCCTTGCAATGACTCCGGACGCATTCATTGGCCACGCGGTGCGTCTCGTCCGTGGTAAGGGTGCGGGACAGGAGCGGGCAGTCACGACGAACACGGCGACGACCGCTTTCGTCGCCCCTGACTGGGTGGTTGAGCCCGATGAGAGCTCGGTATTTGTCATCTCAGACAACACTTGGCGATTCGGCGGGCGGGCGCGAACGAGTCCGGCGCGCTTCGAAATCCCGAATCTGCGGGACAAAGTGGTACAGATCACCGGGCGGTCGGCGAACGCGCAGAACGTGGAGTCGCTCGAGGGCCTGGCCATCGTGACACACTACCGAGTGGGCGGCGGGGGGCTCGGAGTTGCTGATTTCGATGTGCCGCCGATACCTTCGTTCGCGATGAATGCGCGGGGCGACGGGACGGTCGAGCTCAATGGAATTGGGTTCGCTGTCCTTGAGAATACTCAGACGATTACGGTTGGGACGCTGACCTTGCGCTATCGCGACGAGCTCGACGGTCCGAACGGGGTCCCGCTGACGGCGGCGGCTTCTGTGAGCGATACGACCCTGACGGTGGGGACGGCAAGCATCGCGGCCGCGGGCGACTACGTCCAGGTCGACCGTGAGGTAATGCTTGTCACCGACGTGCAAGGGGGCGGTCTTCACCTGATCGTCGACCGCGCGCAGTGTGAGAGTTTCGCAACGACTCACGCCCTCAATGCTCCGCTATTTGTACTGGACACCCGCACCGAGAGCGTGTCGTTTGAGCGGGCGTTTTTCGGTACGCCAGCCAGTGCAGCGTGGGCGCATACGGCGTCGTTGCCCAACGCCCGACTCGCTTGTGCGGAGTTGCAGGTCGAGAATGCCTTTGGCGAGAGTCCGGTCGGCGTTTCGAACTTCTCTGAGCTGTTAGACAAGGGGCTAAGGATTCTCCGAGGCGGTCAGTTCAGCCTCCAAGTCGATGGCACCCTTGCGATTCAGCAAGACGCCGCGGCTACTTTGACGGTTCAGGAAGGGCTGTCGATCAGGGATATGTTCGCCTCCGTCAAGAATGCTCCAACCGGTGCGGACCTGCAATTGGAGGTCCGCCAAGGCGGTACTCTTGTGTCGGCGCTGACGATCCTGGACGGGCAATCGCTCAGTTCCGTCGTTAACGGAGCGGAGCTGCCAGTACTTCAGTCAGGGGCTGACTTGAGTCTGGACGTCGTCTCGGTTGGAGTGGGATTCCCTGGCAGCGATTTGGCGGTAACGATTCGGCTATAGGGGCCTCCAAGGGTCCCCAAATCAACGTCGATAGAATGGGCCTGTGGACGGCGTCATCGTAATTGATAAGCCCAGCGGGATGTCGTCGCACGATGTCGTCCAGCGGGTGCGGCGGATAAGCCGAATCAAGCGAGTCGGGCACCTCGGAACTCTCGATCCTTTGGGTACCGGCGTCCTGCCCGTCGTGGTGGGGCAGGCCACTCGCCTGGCACAGTTCTTCCTTCAACACGATCGCGGGTACGAAGCGACGATTCGCTGCGGATTCGCGACTTCGACGTATGATCGCGAGGGCGAGCCGGCGACGGAGCCTGTCTCAGTTGCGCTGCAACCGAGTGAGCTTGTCGACGCTCTAGCTGCATTCAGTGGGGAGATCCTCCAGACCCCTCCTCCAATTTCCGCTAAGAAGATAGGCGGAGTTCCCGCTTATAAGCTTGCGCGGACGAAGCAACCGGTGGCATTGGCGCCGGTCCCGATCCAGTTCTATGAATTGGAACTTCTCGAGGTTCACCGGGACTCCTTCCGGCTGCGAATTCTGTGCTCCGCCGGCACCTATGTTCGGTCCTTGGCGCACGACCTAGGAGCCAAGCTTGGCTGTGGCGCTCATGTCGCCGAACTGCGCAGAACCACAATGGGGGAGTTCGACCTATCGCAAGCGCGCTCCCTGCCAGAGCTAGAAGAGCTGGCGAATGAGGCCCGCCTGGAGGAGGCGCTTGTGCCGGCGCGTGATCTGCTCCCCGAAATGCCCGTGCAGTACGTCGATGACACTTCCGCCGCCCGCATTTCGCACGGCCGCGACTTTCGGGTTGCATCGTTTCCCACGGCAACCCCAGCGAAGCGCGTGAAGGCCGTCAGCCACGCCGGAAGGTTAGTCGCGATAGGCGAACTGCGCCTGCCCGGACTGTATCACCCGATCGTAGTGTTCACGTAAGCTAATCTAGACATATTGACCGAACCGCTTGGCCACTTACCGAGGGCGGTTGATTGGATGTTGGCCTGTAGGACCCGCTCTGTGCTCCCACTATTGGTCTTGCTGACGGCCGTTCTCGGCTCGATCGGCTGCGCTCAGGCCACGCCTGAAGAGTTTGTGCACGTCGCGCGCTCTTCCACTAACCTTCGCGTGGATCTAGCCCCCGATTCCGAAGTAACCGCGACCCTCGACTGGGGCCTGAAGCTTCGGATCGTTGAGCGGCGTCGCAGCGCGGTCTTTGTTCGCGACCCCAGCGGCCGCGCAGGCTGGGTACAAAGCTCTTCCCTGATGTCGGCCGAGGTCAAGTCAAAAGCCGACCTACTGAGCTCATATACCGAGAGTTATCAACCCCAGGGGGACGTCCACGTTTTCGAGTTGACGAACGTTCACCTGGAGCCCGAACGTGACTCGCCAACTCTCTATCAGCTCCAGCGAGACGAGTCTGCCGACCTTCTGCGTCGGCAGCTGGTCGAGCGCATTCCACCCACTTCCAGTCCCAAAGCAGGCGCGCCATCGCGCAGGTTCGACGATTGGCAGCTGGTGCGACAGTCGGGAGGTCAGGCCGGATGGCTTCTGGCGAGCCGCGCATATTCTGGCATCCCCGACGAGATCGGGCAGCACGCCCAAGGCCGGCAAATCACCTCTTACTTTCGGATTGGATCCGTTTACGACGCTCTCGATCAGGCGGAACGGCCGACCTGGCTCTGGACTCAGCTGTCGCGCTCACGTCTGCCATTCGACTACGATGTCGTTCGCGTCTTCCGCTGGGATTCCGAACGACGCGTGTATCAGACCATCTGGATCAAAAACGGTTTGATCGGGTTCTTGCCTGTTACGATTTATAGGATCGGAGGAACTCCGGCCGCCGAAGCGAGCGGGTTCTCGTTGATCGTGGAACAAAGCGGCTCTCGTTGGAGGCGCAGCTATACGATTAGCGGCGATCAGGTCCTGCTCGAGTCGGAAGGGCCCGCGCCGCCCGCGCTTCCGACTCCGCTCAGGATCCTCGGCGACACCCACGGGCCGAAACCGCCAACCAGCCTGCTCGACCGTTTTTTGGGATGGTGGAACGTTCCGACGTAGGATTCCTTTCAGCCGACAAATGCTCCCTTTTCAGCAAGCCTGCAGAAAAATACCCACTGACCGCACTCCGGTTTGGTTCATGCGCCAAGCGGGGCGCTACATGCCCGAGTACCGCAAGATCCGCGCCTCACACCCTATTCTGGATATTTGCAAGACGCCTGAGCTAGCGGCTGAAGTCACCCTGCAGCCAATCGATGCGTTGGATGTCGACGCCGCGATCATCTTCGCGGACCTCCTGCTCCCGCTCGAGCCGATGGGGCTCAATCTCGAGTTCATCGCCGGTGAAGGGCCTTCGATCCACAACCCGATTCGCTCCATCGGCGATATCAAGGGCCTCAACGCCTTGAACTCCGCGGACCTCGGTTTCGTCGGGGAGGCGATCACTAGGGTCAAGGCTGAACTCGCCGGCCGCGTTCCGCTAATTGGTTTCGTTTCAGCGCCTTTCACCCTTGCTAGCTATATGATCGAGGGCGGGCCTTCCCTAAACTACGTCCACACCAAGGGGATGATGCACTCCGCGCCTGACGCCTGGCAGGCCCTGATGGAGGCCATCATCGGAACCTTAACGCCGTTCGCCGCCAGCCAGGTCGCGGCCGGGGCCGACGCGATCCAGGTATTCGACAGCTGGGCTGGGGCGCTTTCCCCGGGGGACTACGAGCGCTACGCCTTACCGTATTCCCGCATGCTGATTCGCCAGATCCAGACGCTGAAGATCCCGGTCATCCATTTCGCGACAGGTGTCAGCTCCTTCCTGCCGCTCTTTAACTCGGCAGGAGGTGACGTTTTGGGCGTCGACTGGCGGATCCGACTCGATGAGGCTTGGTCCCGGGTCGATCATGCGCCCGCGATCCAGGGAAATCTCGACCCTCTGGCCCTGCTAGCGCCTCTTCCGGAGCTACGCAGCCGCGTCGAGGACGTCTTGAAGCGCGCCGGGGGCCGGCCAGGGCACATTTTCAATCTTGGACACGGGATCATCCCCGAGACTCGGGTCGAAAACGTCAAGGCTGCCGTCGAGATCGTGCGCGAATTCAGAGTTGACTGACGATGGCGGTCGCGATCGTTGGCGGCGGCATCTCCGGCCTAGCAACCGCCTACTATCTTTCGAAGGCGAAGGTCGACTTTCTACTCATCGAAGAGGCGCCACGCCTAGGTGGGGTTATTCGGACGGAGTCGCTCGACGACTGTTTGCTCGAAGGGGGGCCTGATAGTTTCCTGGCACAGAAGCCGTGGGCCCGGGAGTTGATCGACGAGCTTGGAATGAGCGACAAGATTATATGCTCATATGATCATCAGAGAAAGACCTACATTTCCCTCGAGAACCGCCTTATTCCTATCCCGGAGGGGTTTCAGTTCCTCGCGCCGACCCGCGCCCTACCGATCCTGAGGTCTCCTCTGTTTTCCTGGCGGACCAAGCTCAAGATGGCGATCGAGCTCCTGCGGCAGCCTCCCCGTGAGGCGCCGAATCCCGACCGTTCGGTGGCGGAATTCGTGCTCGACCACTTTGGCGACGAAGTCAATGAAAAACTCGTACAGCCCATGTTATCAGGTGTTTATGGCGGATCTCCCGAGCGCATGCGTCTCGCAAGCGTGGTTCCAAGATCCGCCGAAATCGAGCGAAAATATGGCAGCGTCTCCCGCGGATTGCTGCGCTCGGCGAAACCGTCCGGCGGCCCTTTGTTCCAGAGCATACTGGGCGGCATGCAGCAATTGACAGAAACTCTGGCCGGGCGGATTCGAACACCGATAACCGCGCTAGCGACCGGGCTCCGCCGCACTCAACATGGCTATGAGGTCCATTTTGGCGCCCAAAGCGCCAAGGCAGACTCGGTCGTGCTTGCAATCCCAGCGTATCGCGCCGGGGCGCTGTTGAGGTCAGCGGACGCCGACTTGGCGGACCGCTTGGAAGCCATACCATACAGTTCGTCGATCGTCACTGGGTTCGCCTACCGACGGGACCAACTCGACCACCCCACCAACGGCTTCGGCTTCCTCGTGCCGCGCTCCGAGAATCGAACCTTGGCTGCGTGCACATGGGTACACAGGAAATTCCCCAATCGAGCCCCGGCCGATCGGGCGCTACTTCGAGCATTCATTGCCGGGGAGAAGGCTGAGGCCCGAATGTCACACTCCGACCAACAGCTGGCAGGCGACTGCGAAGCCGAATTGCAGCAGATGATGGGGTATCAGGGCCGTGCGATGTCAAATCGGGTCTTCCGCTGGCCGCGCGCGATGGCGCAATACGAGACCGATCACGCCCGGAATCTGGATTGGATTCGCGGCCGCTTGACCCAACACCCGAACCTGTACCTTTGCGGGAACGCCTACGAGGGGATCGGCATTCCCGACTGCGTTCGCCTGGCAAAGCGAACGGCCGAAAGAATCGCTAAGAACGCCAAGTGAAATCCCGGATTATGGGTTACGTGCTCGGGGCGGTCTCGGCCGGCGTCATCGGGTTCGTGACGGCGATCGGCGACATAGCGTTCGTGCGCTACGGTCTGGGCAAGAACCCCATAGGATTCGACGGCCTCGCGCTCACCCTATCGCTGTTCATGTTCCCCATAGAACCCCACGACGATCCCTCCGGCGAGCGCCGCTGTGTGCGACAGCGGCCCGCGAGCCTTGTTCCAGTAGAGCGAGATCGGCGTCCAAATCACGAGAACGAACACCGCCAAGTTGTTTGCACATCAGCATGGTGAGGCTCAGCGCGGGCGAGGCATGCCTCGCCTCTACGGCCATGGCATTTGTCTTCGGTTTGTAGGGGCTTGGCATGCCAAGCCCGTCTTGCTTAATCGTCAGAACGCCGTGCATGGATAAAACCACTTATCAGGCAGGCAGCGCCAGGCGGAGGTTGCGCCCCGTGAGCTCGGAGGGTAAGTCTGGCGTTTTCAACAAAGTCCTGTACCAAATCGGCGAAGACCAGGCCCGCTCCTGAATGGTCGCCGGCATGTCCTGGCGCGGCTCGACGCCCGCGCGGATCGCGTCCCAAGTCGAACAGCGCCGCGCGGGTGTTCTGCTCGGCCCAGACGCCTGCCAGCCCGGACGCTCCCCAGTGGTGGTAGAAGGTGTCGCGATAGGTCCGCCCGGAGCCGTCCTGCGTTCGCATCGAGGCCGGGGAGACCAGCGACGGATCGCCAATCGTGCTCAGCGAGCCGCTCCCTGGAATCGACCCGCGCTGCTCCGGCGTCTCGTCCAGGAGCCCGACCTTCGACCAGTAGTTGTCTTCGTCGAACGAACCGGCGGCGACATGGGTGTCGCTCGACCCGATCAGCCCGAACTTGTAGGGATTCCCGACCCCGCCGTCGGCCATCTTCAGGCCCCGCAGATAGGCGTTGCGGACGTAGCTTCCCGCCGGTTCGCTGATGATCTTCGTCGCGATTTTGTAAGGTGAGATTTCGAACTCGGCCCACTCGTCGTTGGGCGACAGCGCGGGATGCGTATCGGACGTCCCCTTGATCTGGGTCACTTCCACCAACGGCTCGTTGCGCATCCGGTTCTCAGCGTAGGCGCCGGCAATCGCCGCGCCGTTGTAGTCATTCATCTCGAACATGCGTCCGCCCGAGCCGTTCGAGTTGTGCGGAATGGCCAGCGCGTCGATGCCCTCGCCCCGCCAGCGGTCCATCGTGGCCCAAAGGTCCTCGGGGTTTACCGAATCGAGCCGGCTGAACGGCGCTGGAGGATGTTCCGACCCGCGAAAGATCACATTGCGGTGCAGGTTGTCGGCGCTGCCGCCGTCCGAGGTGTACTCGTACCCGATAAAAGCCGTGAACTTGCCCGGATCGTTGTGGCGCTTGGCGGCGGCCACGATCACGCCCCAGGCCGCGCGAACGACATCCATGTCGAGGTACGCCTTACTGCCGGCGGCGAACAAGCCCCCGAAGACCGCCCGCCTTTCGTCCACCGTCTCCGCCGTGCGCACCCCCTCGGCTTCAGGACGCGCGTACAGCGGCGACTCGGGATCGGTCATCGCCGGCAGCATCCCGAGATACATACCGTGGTCGGTCACGGCCTGGAAGTCCAAGGGGCGGTCGAGCTGGAGCTCCATGCCGCCGGGGTGTAGGATCGCCTCACCCTTGGCGAATCGATAGGCGTCTTCCGGATGCGCCGTCCCGCCGAACATAAAGGCGTCGAACGAGTAGCGCGTGTGGACGTGGAGGTCGCCGAAGTAGGCGTTACGATTCGGATTCGGCGCCGCGGTCGCGTCAGACTCGGACGAGGGTTGCTGGGCTCCGTCGTCACCGGAGCAGGCGGCGAACAGAAGGATGCTCAGCAGCGGAACCAGGCCCATCGCTCGATTGAATAAAGGGCTCATCACTTGAATCCTACTGCGTGGACGACAGTCTCGTCCAACCATGCGCACTCGGGTCGACGGGAGCCAGGCCAAGCCCCCGGAATGTTACTAGGCTTGGCGCCGCGAGCATCTGAACAAACGAGTCAAGTTTCGCCGTCACCCGGAGCCGCGCGCGTAAGGGGCCGTGAAGAAAACCTATTGTCGCGTCGGCGCGCGGGAGCGCCAAGCGCACGCCAAGCTCAGCGCTCCCAAACGCCGCCCCTGCCGAAACCGCAACTTCTGCGCCTCGACTCCTGATTGGCCGCCCAAGCGGCCCGGAAACGGTCGTTTCGGGCCGTTTCCCGGCCCTTTTCGCCCCCCCCACCGCCGCTACGCCGCCGCTTGCGCCGCCAGCCCGCACTCGGGCCCACGACGCCAGACCAGCCGGATCCAAGCCGCAATGTTGTACGCCAAAACCCCCCACAAAAGCTCCGATCGCGCCTTCCGCAGCCCTCGTACTCGAAACTTGCGCACCCCCAATCGCTCTTTCAACCAGGCGTTCGGAAACTCCGCCGTCTCGGACCGCTTGCGATACGCCGCCCGCCCACGCTCGCTCTCCATCCAGCGCCGATGTTTCGCCATCACCGCGTTCTCTTCGCTGCGGCTCAACGTTCGATGACCGCTCTTGGGGCAGCACTTGTGTCGCTGTGCGCATTCGCGACAATCAGATGCTTTTGCCTGATACTGCCGATATTTGCGCTTCCGCTTCAGCGACGATCGCTGATACGTCAAGGTCCGCTGGGCCGGACACAGAAACGTGTCCGTCGCCTCGTCGTAGATGAAAAACTTCGGCGCGTAGCGCGGCCCAATTCCCGCCGCTTTCAACGCCGCCTTCGAGCCCTTGTCCGGCGCCGGCGCCGGCGTCGCGTATTCGATTTCAGCGGCTGCCAGCGCCTCGATGTTGGCCTGGTTGGCGTAGCCCCCGTCCGCTAACACTTGCTTCGGGGTTCGCTCGAAGCGCCCTTCCACATCGTCCAGCGTCGGGGTCAGCTGGCCCGCATCGGAGGCGTTGTTGGTCAACTCCACGCCGACCACGATCTTCTCTTTGGCGTCGGTCGCCAGCTGCGCGTTGTAGCCGAGTCCCCAACCGCCGTTGGATTCGTGTTGCGGGCGCGCTTCCGGCTCGCTCTCGCTCACCCGCGCCTGGCGTCGTTGCTCTTCGTCGCGCTTGCCCGCTTCGACCTTGGGCAGTTCCTCCAGCGCCTGCTCCATCCGCTCGACTCGCTCCCGCAAGGTCCGCTTACGCGCCGCCTGACGCCGCCGATTCGAACCCTCGTCGTCGGCTTCTTCCGAGAGTTGACGCACCGCTTCGCGCGCTTGTTCGAGATGCCGCTCGAGCGTCGGACGCCTGCGTTGCGACCCGCCCGAGGCTTGCGCCCGGATCCGCGTGCCGTCGACGGCCACCTGCTCGAGATCCACCAGCCCCTCTTGACTCAGCTGCGCCAATACCTGTGTCAACAAGTTCTCGAGAGCTTTTGAGTGGAATACCCGAAAATCCGAAAGAGTGTGATGATTGACGACCGCCATGCCGCACAACCACTCCAACTCCGGCCGATAGCGGCTTTGACGCGCGATCTCACGCGCCGAGCTCATCCTTTCCGAATACGCCCAGATCCAGATCGCGACCAGCAACCGCGGATCCCATGCCGGCCGCCCGGCGGACTCCTTGCGGGTTTCCAGATGAGCAGCGAAGCCGGACAGGTCGAGCATGCCGCTCAGCTCCCAGATGGCGCGCACCAGATGGTCGGCCGGCACGAGCCGTTCGACGTCGATCGCGGCATAGGTGAATTGGTCGCGATTGGGCTGTCGCAGCTGCAGTTGGTCAACGGGCACGGCTTGGCGCGGCTTGGCGGGGCGTTGCTCGAGCTCGACTAAGACCTGTTGTTCGCCCATATAATAAGGGCGTTGGACGCCGCCGCCAAGTTATCCGAACATTCGTTTGCCCTCATGTTTTATCCCATTTTGATCCACTCGCGCCATTCCGAACCGCCCCAGGGGAGCTTCGGCGGCCACGACGGGTTTATTTCACAGCCCCTAACGCAGGCGGCTCGGAAAGCGCCGCGCCCCTTGCGGCGCCAAGTAGCCCTGGACAAGCGGACCTCGCGTCGCACAACCAAAGCTCAAGCACGCCACAAATACCGCGTCAGCGAATCTGCAATTTGACATCACCCGTCGTTCCCGTCCGACGGATCTTCCCCCCAGCGGAAGGCTCGTTTGACGGGCTAACTGCTTGGCTTGCTTGGCTTTAACACGTTTGGGGGCGCTTTTAGTGTACCCATGTATTATGCTATTGTATCGTTTATTCATTGTGTTGTTTGTGATATAATATACCCATGTATGTTGAGTCCGTCCCCAATCGCAACTCGCCGCCCGCCGTCTTGCTGCGCGAATCCTTCCGCCAAAACGGCAGAGTCAAAAAACGCACCCTCGCCAACCTCTCCTGCTGGCGCCCCGTCCGCGTCGAGGCCCTCCGGCGCGCCCTCCGCGGCGAGTTCGATCAGCTTCCCGCCACTCCCGTCTGCGGCCCCGTCTTTGGCCTGCTCTTCGCGCTCAAGCAACTCGCCGATGAGCTGGGCCTGACCGCCGCGCTGGGTCGAACGCGGGCCGCCAAACTCGCCTTGTTCCTGGTGCTGGCGCGCCTGGCCCACCAAGGATCGCGGCTCTCGGCCGTGCGCTGGGCCGCCGATCAGGCCGTCGCAGAAGTGCTGGGTCTGGGCGCCTTCGACGAAGACGACCTCTACGCCGCCCTCGATGATCTGAGCGCCCGCCAAGTGAAGATCGAGCAAGCGCTATACCGCCACTACCTCGAGCGCCGCGGAGCCCCGCCCAGCTTGCTGCTCTACGACGTCACCAGCTCGTACTTCGAAGGCCTGCACAACGCGTTGGGCGAGTACGGCTACAATCGCGACGGCAAGCGCGGCAAGAAGCAAATTGTGATCGGACTGCTGGCCGATGACCAGGGCGAGCCGCTGGCGGTGCGGGTGTTTGCCGGCAACCGCAACGATCCGACGACCGTGCCGGATCAGATCCGCATCGTCAAAGAGCAGTTCGGGGTCGAGGAGTTGGTCTTCGTCGGCGACCGCGGGATGGTCAAGAGCAAGGGCAAGCAGGCGCTGGGGGAGGCCGGGCTGCGCTACATCACGGCGCTGACCGATCCCCAGATTCGGCGGCGCTTGAGCGAAGGGGTGCTGCAACTGGAGCTGTTCGCTGAACAAGTCTGCGAGGTCGAAGCCGACGGCGTGCGCTATGTGCTGCGCCTCAACGCGTCCGAAGCCAAACGGCAACGGCAGCGGCTCGAGGACAAGCTGGCCAAGCTGGGAGGCAAGCTCGACCGACGCAACCAGAAAGTCACGGCCTCTTCCCGTTGCGAGCCCGCGGCCGGACTGCGCCAGCTCAAGCCCTGGCTGGCGCGTCACAAGCTGACAGAATTGGTCGAGTTGCGCTTGCAGGGACGTACGCTGGTCGTCGAGCGCCAGCAGGCGGCGATCGAGCAGGCGCTGGAGTTGGCGGGCTGTTACGTGGTCGTGACCGATGTCGCCTCCGAGCGCATGAGCGGCCAAAGAGTGCACGACCATTACGTGAGCCTGCAGCGGGTGGAGCGCGACTTTCGGCAGCTGAAGACGGGCTTGCTCGAGGTGCGGCCGATCTTCGTGCGCAAAGAAAGCCGCACCCGAGGACATGTGTTGTGCAGCATGCTGGCGTTGAAGCTGAGCCGCGAATTGGAACGGCGGATACAAGCGGCGTTTGGCACGACCGACGACGACCCGCACGCGATCACCTTGCCGGACGCGCTGGCGGCGTTGGGGCGACTGTGTCTATTGGAATATCGAGTGGATGAGCAGACCAGCGTCACACGGCTGCCGATTCCCGACGCCCGCCAAACAGAAATCCTCAATGCGTTGGGGGTTTCGCTGCCGCACAAGTAACCTGTAGACAGACGCCGATCGCCCGATCCATCCCATAACCGACGCGAATTCAGGAAGTTGGCGGCGAAACTCTGCTCGCTGGCGGGGGGAAGATCCGTCCGACGACGGCCTATCAGGAGTCCCCTAGCAACGCGACGCGGACGGTGTTGGGCGGCTTTGGCACTGCGTACTCGCCGCCGCGGAGCCCGTCGCTGTTGTAGCGAATGTAGGCTCGACCTTCGCCGTCGAGCCAGCCCGCCGAGTTGGGGATGTGGTCGACCCCTAGGACCGGGTCAGCCTGGACGAAGATTGGATAAGCTACGCCCATCATCCGAAGCGCCGCTTCGGTCAGCAGCGCGGCGACAAGGCATGACACGCCGACGGCGAGCAGGCGCCCTTTCACCGAAGCGATTCTGGATCCGCTAATCATGTTGGATTGTGGAGTGTGCGGGAGTGGGTGCGCCATCGAGGTCTTCACGAAGGCACGTGGACGGCCCAAGTCCCGCCCTCGGACTCCGCCGGGGTCCAGATGGGCTACTTGTCTGAAAACAAGCGACCTCTGAGTTTGTGAGGGACTTAGAGAGGGGCTTTGTGCAAGTCGTAGAGTGGAACCGCCGGTGGTAGTAGGGTTGACCCCTTAGTCTTGAAATGCTGACGCCAGAATCAAGGTTGGGCGCAACGTCGCGGCCTATGCTAACCTCAAATGAATTAGTCATGTCGAAGGTTTGCATTGTCACGGGCAAGCGCCCGATGTTTGGAAACAACGTCTCTCACGCGAACAACAAGACGCGTCGGCGGTTCGAGCCCAATCTGCAATCGAAGCGGTTTTGGGTCGAGAGCGAAGATCGCTGGGTCAGGTTGAAGGTCAGCGCGAAGGCGATCAAGATCATCAACAAGCGCGGCATCGACAGCGTGCTGGCCGACCTGCGCAAGCGCGGCGAAAAGGTTTAGCCCGCCCCGCCAGCCGATGAGCTGGGATCATCCCGAAATTCGAGAAGCGATCGAGCGCGCCCTGCTTGAGGACGTGGGTACGGGTGACGTCACGACCGAGGCCTGCGTCCCCGCGGACCAGCCGGCGCGTGGGGTCTTCTTGACGCGCGAGCCGCTGGTTTTGGCGGGGCTCGAGCTGCTTCCGCTCATTTACGACACCGAAGAGCTCGACATTCTTGCACAGGACGGCGACAGGCTCGACGCCGAGACGGTGTTTGCGCGGGTGCGTGGAACGGCTCGGCGGCTGCTGACGTTAGAGCGGACCGCACTGAACTTCATCCAACGGACCTGCGCCATCGCGACCGAGGCGCGGAGGTTCGCGGACGCGGTAGCTGGAACAGGCTGCAAGGTGCTGGACACTCGCAAGACCATCCCGGGCTTGCGGCGGCTGGAAAAGCTTGCTGTGAAAGCAGGGGGATGTTTCAACCATAGGATGGGCTTGTTCGACGCGGTGTTGATCAAGAACAACCACATTGCGGCGGCGGGCGGGGTGCGCCAGGCGTTTGAGGCCTGTAAAGCGTCGGGACTTCCGGTCGAGATTGAAGTTCGGTCGTTTGCTGAGTTGGATGAAGCGCTTGCGGCCGGGGCGGACCACATCCTACTCGACAATTTCACTCCCGAGCGCCTGAGGGATGCCGTGGCTCACATTGCCGGCCGGGCCAAGGTGGAGGCGTCCGGCGGGATCACGCTCGACACGGTGCGAGCGTTCGCCGAGGCGGGGGCGGACTTCGTCTCGGCTGGGGCGTTAACGCACTCCGCACGGGCGGCGGATATCAGCTTTCGTCTTTGATGTGGCGTGGCGTACGGCTATGCCGTGCCGCCTTGCACCTGTGGTGCAAGGTCTCCGGACCCGGACCTTGCAGCGCAGCTGCAAGGCGGCACGGCACAGCCCTCGCCACGTCGCGCGGTTTGGCACACTTAAGAGTCCATGACCGAAGCCGCCACGATCAGCTCCACCGATCAGCTCATCGCGCTCGAAGACGCCAAGGGAGCGCACAACTATCATCCCCTCGACGTTGTCGTCGAGCGGGCTGAGGGTCCCTGGGTGTACGACATCGACGGCAAGCGCTATATGGATTGTTTGAGCGCCTACTCGGCTGTCAACCAAGGGCACTGCCATCCTCGGCTCCTGGCGGCGCTCTATGAGCAGGCGCGCAAGGTCACGCTCACCTCGCGTGCGTTTCGAAACGATCAGCTGCCTCGGTTCTACGACGAGCTGACTGAGCTGTGCGGCATGGAAATGGCGTTGCCGATGAACACGGGCGCCGAGGCGGTAGAAACCGCGATTAAGGCCGCGCGCCGCTGGGGATACGAACGCAAGGGGATCCCTGACGGCGAGGCCGAGATCATCGTCTGCGAGGACAATTTTCACGGGCGCACGACGACGATTGTGGGGTTTTCGTCCGATCCCGATAGCCGGACGGGTTTCGGTCCGTTTACGCCGGGCTTCAAGATGATCCCGTTTGGCGACGCTGACGCTTTGGCCGCGGCGATTACGCCGAATACCTGTGCGTTGCTGGTGGAGCCGATCCAGTGTGAGGCGGGCATCAACATCCCGCCCGACGGCTACCTGAAGGCCATCGAGGGCATCTGCCGCGACAACAACGTCCTGCTGATGCTCGACGAGATTCAGACCGGACTGGGGCGAACGGGACGGACCTTCTGCGCTGACCACGAAGACGTCAAGCCCGACGCCTTCATCCTGGGCAAGGCGCTCTCAGGCGGTTTCTACCCCGTCTCGGCGGTCGTTTCATCGAAGCAAGTCCTCGGCGTGTTCACCCCAGGGAGCCACGGCTCGACGTACGGTGGGAACCCGTTGGGCTGCGCGGTCGCGCGGGCCGCGTTGGAGGTCCTGCGCGAAGAGCGGCTGGCTGAGCGCTCGGCCGAGTTGGGCGCGTGGTTCATGGATCAGCTCCGCGCCATCGAGCATGCCGACATCAAGGAGGTCCGAGGCCGCGGCCTTCTAATCGGGCTCGAGCTCAACGTGCCGGCCCGCGGTTACTGCGAGAAGCTCAAGGAGTTGGGTCTGCTGTGCAAAGAGACGCACGAATTTGTGATCCGCATCGCACCGCCGCTCGTGACCAGTAAGGATGACTTAGAATGGGCGGTGGGGCGCATCTTGCTTGCCTTCGGACGCTGACTTGGAACTCACGATTAACGGTCAGTCGCGCACAGTCGATACCGACTCCGATCGGCCGCTGCTTGAAGTCCTCCGCGAAGACCTTCACCTCACCGGCGCGAAGTACGGCTGCGGCGAAGGGCAGTGCCGCGCGTGTACGGTTCTTCTGGATGGACACCCCGTTCCGTCCTGCTTGACGGCTGTTTCAATGGCTCGGGGCAAGCAAGTTCAAACGATCGAGGGGCTGGCTGAGGGCCAACAGTTACATCCCGTCCAAGAGGCGTTCATCGAAGCGGGCGCGATGCAGTGCGGCTACTGCGTCCCGGGGATGATCCTCGCCGCCGCGGCGCTGCTCGAGGACACCCCCGACCCGAGCGACGACCAGATCAAGCGCGGACTCAACAGCAACCTGTGCCGCTGCTGCGGGTATCCGAACATCGTGAAGGCCGTCAAGCTCGCGGCCACGGCAGGTCGAGATGCGTAGACCCGACGAAGAAGACCTCGCGCCGGAACGCTTCGAGCTCGACGAAAAGTCCCCTTACCGGTTCGAGCTGGACCGCCGCGAGTTCATCGCCGCGGCCGGGTTGATCATCACGGCGTCGGGTTCGGTGGCCTGTGGCGGCAAGGCCGAAGCCGCGCAAGGCAAGACGCGGCTCCACATTTCGCCTAGCGGTGAGATCACCGTGTTCACCGGCAAGGTCGAAGTCGGGCAGGGTTCGAGAACCCAGCTCACACAAGCTATCGCCGAAGAAATGCGCGTCCCGATGGATGCGATCACTCTGCGGATGGCCGATACCGACGTGTCGCCCGACGACGGATCGACAGCCGGGAGCCGGACGACGCCGCGGACCGTGCCGGTTGTCCGTGAGGCCGCGGCCCGGGCGCGGGAGTTGTTGACCAGGACGGCCGCCGAAAAGTGGGCGACCCCAGCCGCGGACATCGCTGTTGTCGACGGAGCTGCCGTTTCGGGCGAAAGGCGGTTTACGTACGCGGAGCTTGCGGGGGTCGAGCTGACCGACTCCGAGCAGGCCGATCCAGCCCTCACGCCCATCAAAGACTGGAAGACGCTTGGCCAATCTGCCACTAAACTTGACTCTCGCGCGATTGTCACGGGAGAGCATCGTTACAGCTCCGACATCGTCCGGCCGGGGATGCTCTACGGCAAGGTCTTGCGCCCTCCGCGCTACGGGGCCAGGCTGACCGGCGTCGCCGACGGCGAAGGCGTGATTCGCGACCGAGATTTCGTGGGCTGCGTCGCGTCCACATCCCGCGAAGCGCAACAAACACTCGACCGCATCGCCGCGACAGCAGAGTGGCAGTTCGAGTCCCACCCTTCGAGCGACGAGTTGCACGATCACCTCAAGCAAACCGCGGTCCGCTCCGGCGCCGGCAGACAAGGGCCTCAGGTGTTCTCGAAAGGGTCAACCGATGCGGGCTTCGGGGCGGCCAAGAAGACAATCGAGGCGACCTACCGGGTTCCCTATATCCAGCACGGCCCGATGGAGCCCCGCGCCGCCGTGGCAGAGTGGGCTGACGGCCGGTTAACCGTGTGGACGGGCACTCAACGGCCCTATGGAGTCCGTCAACAGCTCAGCGAGGCTTTTCGGATTCCCGAAGACAAAGTTCGCCTGATCGTGCCCGATACCGGCGGCGGATTCGGCGGCAAGCACACCGGCGAATGCGCGATCGAAGCGGCGCGGCTAGCCAAAGCGGCCGGCAAGCCGGTGTCGCTGCGCTGGACCCGTGAAGAAGAGTTCACCTGGGCCTATTTCCGTCCGGCGGGTCTTTTTGAGATGCGAGCAGCATTGGACTCAGCAGGTCGCATCTTGGCCTGGGAGCTCGCGACCTACAACGCCGGGACCGCGGGGCTGCGGTCGCCCTACGCTGTCGAGAACACGCTGGAGCAGTACTTCCCCTGCAAGTCTCCGATGCGGCAGGGGTCGTATCGAGGCATCGCGGCGGGGACCAACACCTTCGCGCGTGAAGCGTTCATGGACGAGCTGGCCAACGAGGCCGACAAGGACCCTCGCCAGTTCCGGCTGGCAAACCTCACCGACCCGCGGCTCGAGGCGGTCCTCATTTCAGCCTGCGATGCGTTCGGCTGGGACGATTGGCGGCCGAGTAAAGGCCTTGGGCGCGGGCTAGCGGTCGGCACGGAAAAAGGCGGCTACGTCGCGACCTGCGCCGAGGTCGAAATTGGCGCGACCGGCCCGACCGTGCGGCGCTTGGTTGAAACCTTTGAGTGCGGGGCGATTCAGAATCCCGACAACCTCAGGGCTCAGGTCGAAGGATCGGTCATTCAGGGGCTTAACGTTGCGTTGCGCGAGGGGGTGCGTTTCAAAGAGGGCGAGCTCGCGAGCGGCCTGTTTTCGAAATACCCGATGCCGCGCTTCCGGGATGTGCCGCCGATAGAGGTCGTCTTGCTTGACCGCAAAGACATTCCTTCCGCCGGCGGCGGCGAAACGCCGATCATCACGGTGGCTCCGGCGATCGCGAACGCGATCTATGATGCCACGGGCGAGGTGCGCCGCTCGTTGCCGCTAGCGTAGTGCTGGGACCGGGCCGGCGTTCGTCCTCGCGCCCCTGAGCCGCGGACGGAAAGTCCGCGCCCACTGGCGCCAGGCAAGGGGAGTCGGCGCGGACTTTCCGTCCGCGGCTTGCATGAGGAGGCTTGCATGAGGAGGCTTCCCCTTGTCAAGCCCCATTTTGTTCGTCTATTTCTTTTCTTCTTCTCTGCTTCTTCAGCTCGCGCTTGTCCGTCGCGGCCGTATCGAATCAGAAATCTGCACTTTCAGGAACGCTGACCGGGCTTGCATCCGCACTGTTTGTGCGCCGAATCTGACGCTGTGCTTGTTGGTGTCCTGCCTGTTGATGCTGCTTTCTCAGGGTCGGCTTCCGCCGGCCTTTCGGCCAGCTGAGCCTGCCGCGGACTCGCAGTCATCACGACGCGGTCTTCCATCCCTTCGGTGTGATTTCTCCTCCCTACTGCCGTTTCGTTCAAGCGATCTATCCTCAAAGTCTTTTCACTAAAAGAAATTTCAACGCGATGCGGTCCGCCGCGAGCGCGTCCTCTTCTACGCCGCCGTTTTGTTCGCCAAATACAACGGATCGTAGACTTCGCCGCGGCTCCACAACACGTGCATCAGCACCGACAACTTGCGCGCCGTCGCCACCACCGCGCGCTTCTTCGCGTTCTTGCCGCCCCGTCCCGCTAATTTCAGACCCCAACGTCTGGTATCGCAATCCTCGCCCCAATGCCCCAAAACGTACTGCGCACATTGCACCAGCAAACGCCGCAGCATCGGATCCCCAAGCTTCGTTATGTGCAGCTCCGGCGCGCTTTCGCCCGAGTCGCGCTGCTTCGGCTTCAATCCCGTGAACGCCCCCGCGTCGCGACTTTTCTTCAACCGCTCCGGCTTGTTGTCCAGCGCCAACGCAAACGCCAACGACGTGATCGGCCCCACCCCCTTGATTTGCCGCATCAGCTGGGTCGACGGGTATCGCGTTTCACACAACTTCAAGATCCGTTTATCCGCTTTGCGAATCTCTTCGGTCAGCGACTCGATCATCCTCAGCAGCGGCTCGAGCGCCGACCGCAGCAGCGCCGGCAGTTCCGGCAACGCCCGCTTGGCGAACGTCTCGGCCGAGCCCTTCGTCACCCGATAACCGAAATTCTTCAGCTGTCCCCGCACCGAGCCGATCGTATCCGTGCGAAGCTTCACCAGCAAGTCGCGCGAGACCAGCTCGGCGCGGTCCGCCAGCGTTTGCTCGGAGCGCGGTTCGGTCGCCGCCAGTAGATTCGGACTCGTAAGTCCTAATTCCGCCAACTTCCACGCGTCGCGCCGATCGCTCTTCGACATCGACGCGCTGATCAGCTTCAGCTGCCGCGAATTGGCGACGATGACTTCGTGTCCGAGCCGCATCAGCAGCTGCGCGATCCAGTTCGATTGGC
This sequence comes from Bryobacterales bacterium, assembly GCA_965247515.1. GTDB lineage: Bacteria > Acidobacteriota > Terriglobia > Bryobacterales > UBA6623. Next base: position 8,684,410 of record OZ252029.1, read on the forward strand.
CGCCGGCTTCGATCACAATTCGCAGCCGCGGCTTGCCCTCGAACTCGCGCACGAGCGCCTCGCGGGTGGTCTTGATCGAACGGTCGTCGGAGACTTGGCCGTCGAGCTCGAGCCGGCACAGCCAGCTTTTTCGGTCCCCCAGATCGATCCCGACGACGGCGGCGATTCGCGAATTGTCGGCGATCAGGACTTGCTGCATTTGGTTCCGGATGGTAGTCTTCTTCATGGCTGCTCTCACTCCTTTTTGGTTTAAAGATTGCGCTTCCTACTTAGAAGCGCGTGGCCGCTAGCCTACGACGTTGCGGCTCCGAGGGCAGCCTCCTCATTCCATCTCGGTACCATAGGGTCAGTCCTCGCCTGCGACTCCCGGCCCCCCCAAGACCGAGCTGGACCCAAGTCTGGCTCGCCCGTCCATGCGAAAGTATTCCCGACAGCGTCTGGCGCCGATCTTGGCGTCTCTCGCGGCGTTGCCGCCGTTCGCAATCGACGCCTATCTGCCCGCGTTGCCTCGAATCGGCGAGTACTTTTCGGCTGACATTCAGCTGATCGAAGCTTCGATAAGTATCTTCTTACTCGGGCTGGCTTTGGGGCAGATCGTGGGGGCGCCGATGTCGGACCGCTACGGCCGCAAGCCCATGGCGATGTCGGGCCTCGCGATTTTCGGTGTCTCATCCCTGCTGATCTTGGTTTGCGGGTCGGTCGATCAATTCCTCATCTTTCGCTTCCTGCAGGCTCTCGGTGGAGGAGTCGCGGTGGTGAACGTGGGAGCGATCGTCAGTGACTTCTTCGACGCCCAGGACGCGGCTCGGACGTTCAACTCGATTGGGGCCATCACGGTGCTCGCGCCACTGGTGGCGCCGGTGATCGGGGCGGCGCTGATCGAGTTCTTCGACTGGCACTCGGTCTTTGTCTTTCTGCTTCTTTACTGCGCCGGCTTGGCCTGGTTCATGTCGCGCAAGCTGCCGGAAACGGTAGCGCAGAACGCCCGGCGCGACGGCTCGCTGATTGGCCAAGCGTTTCGGGGGTTCGTGCAGGTCTTTAGCCGCACCGAGGCCATGGGTTACGCGCTCTGCATGGGCTTCACGATGGGCTGCATGTTCGTGTTTCTGACCGATTCGGCTTTCGTTTACATGGATCAGTTTGGGGTCAGCCCGCGCGTATTTACGGTGCTGTTTGGCGCAAACATCGCCTCGATCTGGGCTTGTAACCGGTTGAATCGTCAGCTGCTCAAGACCATCGAGGCGGCGCGGATCATCCCGGTTGCTTGCGGGGTTCAGCTGGCGGCGGCGACCCTGTTCTGGATCCACGTGACCACGATGGAGCCGTCGCTGTACGTTGTGGCGCCTCTGCTGATGGTTTCGGTAGGGGTGCTGGGGCTGGCGGTGGGCAACTCGATTGCGTGCTTCCTCGCGCACTTCCCGAAGATTCGCGGGACGGCGTCGGGCGTCTCAGGCAGCTTCCAGTTTGCCCTGGGAGGGGTACTGGGGACGGTCATCGGGATCGTTCACGACGGCACACTCGCTACCACGGGCGCCGGGATGTGCCTGAGCGCTTTGGTGGCGAATGTCGCCCTGTCGTTCGCTAGGACGGCGCCGGTGATCCGAGAGCAGAGCCCGGCGCCGTCTTAGCGGGTATTTGGCCCGATTTCGAGCACCCTGCGTGAGCGCGAGCATCCGTTCATACAACTAGCGGCCTTTCTGTTGTTTCTTCCCCAGCGAACGCACCTCACGAACCAAGTCAGGCAGCCGATTATAGGCGGCCGTACAGCGCAACCATTGACGGTTTTCGATCGCGGGGTAGCCCGAGTATCGCTTGCCGGCCTCGATGTCGCGGTTCACTCCCGATTGCGCCGTAATCAGCACGTCGTCGCCGATATTGAGGTGATTGACCAAGCCAACCTGTCCAGCCAGGATGCAGCGGTCCCCGAGAACCGTCGACCCAGCGATGCCAACCTGAGCGCATAAGATCGCATCCTCGCCGACCTCGACCGCATGGCCGATTTGGACGAGGTTGTCGATCTTCGTCCCCCGCCGGATGCGCGTCTCGCCAACGGCGGCGCGGTCGATACACGCGCCCGCCTGAATCTCGACATCGTCCTCAATGACCACGATGCCGGCTTGTGGGATCTTATGGTGCGATCCGTCCGCCCGCTGAGCGAAGCCGAAACCGTCGGAACCCACCGTAACGGCGTTCTGAAGAATGACGCGGTCGCCGATGCGGCAGCCTTCGCGGATGGTGGATTGGGAATGAGCGACGAAATCACTGCCAATCTCGACGCCCGAGTAAACGGTGACGTGCGGATGCAGGATGGCCCCGCGTCCGATCACAACGTCGTCGCCGATCACCACGTAGGCTCCGACGCTCGAATCCGGACCCACCGCCGCTGAGTCGGAAACAACGGCCGTAGGGTGAATCCCGGCCGGCGGAGTGGGGGCGGCGTAAAACAGCTCGAGCGCGAGCGCGAAGTCCAGGTAAGGGTTCGACGAGATCAGCACGGCGGACGGACCGTCGCTCAATACCTCCTCCGCGATAATGGCCGACGCCTTGGCGCCGGCGACGAGCCGCGCGTACTTTGGATTCGAAAGGAAGGTGAGCTGGCCCTCGGTTGCCTCTTCGAGTCCCGCAACCCCGGTGATCTCGGTTTCGGGGTCACCGTGAACTTTCGCGCCGAGTTTGTCGGCTATCTCCTTAAGTGTCATCGCTTGAGGGTCATGGTGTCACGAGCCGGCCGGGAGCGCCAAGTCCCAGTATGCCCCGAGCATGTGGTCGCCAAACAGCGTCACGATCAGCGCGGCCGCGCCCAGGTACGAACCGTAAGGCAGCTCTTGGCGCCAGCCCGATCGTCCTAGCGCAACCAACGCGGTACCGATTACGGCACCGGCCAGCGAGCCGACGATGAGGATCATTAGCGTGTGTCCGATCCCCCAAAAAGCCCCCATCATCGCGGCCATTTTGACGTCGCCGAGGCCGAGCCCGTCCACGCCGCGAAGCCTGTAGTAGGCTTCGCGCATGGTCCACAACAGGGCGCCGAATAGGATGGCGGCCACCACGCATTCGACAAGCGAAGAGACTAGGTCGGTCGGTTGCTCGTCTCGAACCAGCCAAATCAGCCGGGTCAAGGTAGGCGGTACGGTCACCCACAGCGCGAGCCCAAGCCCGATTGGTATTCCGCCGAGCGTGATTTCGTCGGGCAGGATCAGCTCCTCGAGGTCGGTGAAGATCAGAATAATCATCATCGAGCTGAACAGCGCGGCCTTGAATGTGAACGGCTGGAGCCCATGTTGGTAGGCCAGCAGCGCATACACACCGGCGTTGAGGATCTCCACGGCGGGGTATCGCCAGGAGATCGGTTCGTTGCAGCTCCGGCAACGCGCGCGAAGCAATAAAAAGCTCAACAGCGGAACGTTGTCGTACCACGCGATGGCCCCCTCGCATTTGGGGCAGCGTGAACGGGGCGATACGACCGATAAGCGGTCGGGCCAACGGGAGATGCAGACGTTGAGAAAACTCCCGATCAGGAGCCCGAAGAGGAATGCGAGAGCGACCACGAGACGCTTCCTATTTCAACAGAACGGAACCTCACGACAACACCGAGCGGTAGACTTCAAGGGTTCGATCTACAATCATATCATCACTAAAACGTTCTATTACCTGAGCGTAGGCCGCTTCGGCGCAGGCGGCGGCGAGCTCGGGCTCTCGCTGGAAACGTGTCAAGGCGGCGCTGACCGACTCAATGCCGTTCCCGCACAACAAGCCCGTTTGTTGGTGGGCGACGATTTCCGGGATCCCGCCGATATTGCTGGCGATCACCGGTTTTTTTAGCGAGCCGGCAGCGAGAATGGCGGACCCGAGGCCCTCGCTTTCCGAGAGATAGAGGAGCAGGTCGGCAGCGGGCAGGTCGCGTAGCAGATCGCGGCACACGAGCGCCTCGGCGCCAACGTGTCCGATCGCCGCCAGGGCGAGCTCTTGGAGTTTTAGCGGGTCGTCGGTCGCGAGTACCCCTACCTTTGCGGGCTCCCCGAAGGGCCGAAACAAGGGTTCCTCGCTTGGCGGCTTGACCGCGTCATGGATGACCGCGATCCGCTCACCCGGCACTCCGGCTGAAATGAGCGCGTCGCGAACATGCCCTGACACGGCCACATACGCGGCCGCGCGCGAGTACTTGAAATGAGAAGCGGGTCCCTTGCCAGGTGCGAAGCTTACGCGGCGCGAGACCACCAAGGGCGTCGATGGCGCCCACATCAGCGCGAGCGTATGGCTGTGGGAATCGTGAGCGTGGATGAGGTCGGACTCACGCGCTTGTTTTCGAAGCCGGAAACCGCTGACCGGGGAGATGATGTTCAGCATCCGCCCGGTGCTGATGCCGGCGGCGGCGTTGCACAAGACCGTCTGATCAATGCCTCTCCACCGCAGACCCTCGGCGAGAATCAGCAGCTGACGTTGGCCGCCGCGGACCTCGCGTCCGCTATCCACCTGCAAGACCTTCATCCGGATTGCTGGCCGGCGCGCACCTTGGCATACTTCGCGAACACGTAAAACGCCGCCGCTTGCGCGATCAGCAAACCGTGAAACCCGTCGAGAAAGCCGAGTTTGAGCAAGTAGCTCCGGATGAACGCCCATATTGGCGACAGAGTCAGGTGATGCCAGCCCACCCCGAGGCGGAGGGCCGCGTGCTCCCGAGCCGCGAGCGTGGTGTAGCGATCCAGAGTCCGGATGTGCTCGGAAAACGAATCGCAGGTGTAGTGAAGCAGGTCGCCGTCAAGCTGTCCGACCGACCCGTCAACAGCGACTGACTCGTGAACGTAGTCTCCCACCCAGCGCGCCCGGCGGCGATCGTAGAGGCGTACCTTGAGGTCCGGATACCACCCGGAATGTAGGATCCAACGGCCGAGGTAGCGCGCCTTTCGGGGAAAGGCGTAGCCTGCGTGGGCTGGAGAGCCCGCCGCGAGCGCGAGGATTTGTTCTTGAAGCTCGTCGGTCACGGCCTCATCGGCATCAAGCGCAAGCGCCCAATCGTGAGTCGCCTGCTCGGCCGCGAAGTTTTTCTGCGCGGAGAATCCTGGCCACGGATTCTGAATGACTCTGGCGCCGCCCTGTTCAGCTATCTCGAGCGTTCGGTCGGTTGAGCCCGAATCCACGACAAGAATCTCGTCGCAGAAAGAAAGGCTGGAAAGGGCTCGAGGAAGGTTCTCTTCCTCGTTTAGGGTGATCAACGTGGCCGAAATCTTCACACGGTCCCGCACCATGGGGCGCAACCCAACGATGTAGACCCTATTCTACTGTCTTAGTAGGCTCTGAGCCCCGATCTTTCGATCGGGGTGTCCGCTCACTGCGCGGCCCGAAACCGCCGACCTAAAGGTCGGGGCGCGATTCTAGCCCAGGCGCGCCGTCGGGGCCGCGGCGCTAGCTTCGGCGCCAGACAGCTGTATCGATTCCACGAAGTCGAGCAGCTTGGCCGCCCGCCCGCCCCGTGACCACCCGAAGGCGTTCTGGCATCTCACGATGAAGTACAGAGCACGAAATTGGAGTTCCTGACGAAAGATGGCGGACGCTGCGTTGGGGTCTTCGTTGCGTGCCGCAAACTCTCGAGCCTGGCCACAAGCGTGTCCAAATTCGTCTCGGATCTGGTCGAGATAGAGTCCTAGCGCCAGGCTACGTTCAGCACGAAGGCGCTGTCGCAGCCGCTCTCCTACGCCCGATTGAAGCTTCAGGAAGCGTTCGTCCTCAACATGGTGCAGTCGACCAATCGCCCGGTACGCAAGTCGATGGGCGTCCGGGTAAAGATAACTGTCGCGGCCGGACTGTGTAGCCCGACCTAGACGGCGAATGGCGAATGCCGCTCCCGCGGCGCACGCCAGGAGGATTACCACTGAGATGAGAAATCCGTTCATATCGATCAATCCTGTTTCCCGTTCACTGTCGCAGCATTCGAATCAGGGCGTCGTTCATAGCTTCGAGACGTCTGGTGGCCGCAAGTTCCGCTTGGGGAGTCGCCACAGTCAGTGCCGGTCTTGCGAGCACGCTGCCGCTTCGGCTTACCAACGCTACCGCCAGCGCAACCCAGAGCAGTTCCCAGCAAGCCGTAGACACAAGGATGGACCAGTTCCAGTCCTGTGGAAGATACAACCGCAAAGTATAGTACGCGCCGCGGCCAACCAACATCCCGGCCAAGGCGGCATAGATGAGCTGTGTGTTCAGCGAGGCGCGAAGACGAAAATAGGCGCCGAATAGACCGAAGCAGGCGGCCGTCAAGGCGAGCGACAAATACGCGGTCCGCCCTTCAAACGTGCTAAATCCTCGCCAGCTGCCCAGGCCGTCAAAAGGAACCCAGAGCAGCGCGACCATCACGCCGGAGACAACCAGACAGCCACGAATGAGTTGCTGGCCCAGTCCTTGAAACCCGCGAAAGTCGGCCAGCAGTATGTTGAAGATCTCGAGCAGAGCGCACAAGGCGGCGGCACAGATCAAAAACTCGTTTGTGAGCCATGCCTTGCCGTAGATAAGCCCGTTTCCCTCAACCTGCAAAACGACCCACAAGCCGCCGCTGGCAGCCAGCACCCAAACGATCAGGGCTACGAAGAAGCTATATTCCCGAGCGACGCCAACTCGGAAAAGCCTCCACAGCAGAGACGCTTGTGCCACTACCAGCAGCACTGTCAGGGCAACGTACAGGGTCCGATCCATTGTTGGTCCGGCCCCTGGAATTGGTCCGAAAGCCAGACTTTTTCCAGAACTTCCCTAGTTTACCACTTACAGCAAAACAATTGTGGACGCTTCGCCGAATTTATTGACGCCCGACTTCTCTTAAGACTCCTCACACGGCTCATCGGGGTAGCATTCCGGGTCCGGCATCCAACTTGGCGCATCGCTGATGTCCGCGTCATTGGCCCCCGTCGCGGCAAAAGCAACGATGGAAAGTAGGGCGGCTTTGGCGGTCAGAGCCACCAGAACGGCTGATTTTCTGAGCATAGTTTTTTCCTCCTGTGACAGCGCTCACCCTCTTGACTGGAGTGACCGCGAGCACGATTCGTAAGCCGGCTCACTAGCCTAGTGGGCCCTGGCTTACAGATCTGTGCGTTTTGACACAGCCAGACTAGCGTGCAGGGCCTGCCACAAGGGATCGACTCGATCCAATTTCCATGATTGGAACGGCACGGCAAGTCTCACACGCCAAACCGCGGACCGCATTGGAAACGCGGATCGCCGGGAGGCGCGCCCCGATTGGACTCGGGGGAACCGGTGGCCGCGGCGCCGGAAAGTGGGCTCCGCCAGGCCAAGGATGGTGTTCTGAAAACGAAAAATCCAAATTCCTAATTGCTCCGCGACGGCCAAAAAGGAGCAGTGGTCTCGGCGGGAGTCTGGGGTCGGGCCGGCACCGTCTGTGCAGACGGAATGTTTCGCTTGCGAGACAGCTTGACTCAGCCGGACCGAGCCGCCGAGCGGTGGCCGGATCTCACCAAACCCCGCCCTATGCGGTTCCTCGTCGTCACAGCCGGGCGGAGCGGCGGGACCGGCGCGGAGAGCGGCGCAGGTCCGCGCCCGAGAGGACGAGAGCCCGCGGCGTGTGTAAAAGCGGTTCCGGAAGCGGGGCGGTCTAGCCGAATATTTTGGTTCTACCGCATGTGATAGTCGGACTTTTTGTGACAATTGGGGGCGATTTATCGAAAAAAAAGCGAGCCCCTGCCATTGTGCGAATCCGCCCCGCGGAGGTAAAATGCTTACCTGCTCGGCGGGAGCGCGACATGACAGCACCTGAAGTTGAAGCGATGGACGATTTCTGGGCGCGGACTCTTTCAAAGATCGAGTCGATGTTTGGAAAGATCGTGTACCTGGCCTCGCTGCGCGACGACAACTCAGGCCGGTATCGGCATTTCGGCTTGGATCAGGTGTACGGCGAGGAAGCCGCGGACCGCGTGCTGAAAGCCTGTCATGAGCGGGCGTTCACCGAGTGGCTCAATTTTCCTCTCGATGAGCAGCGAACCGACCTCGAATCACACCTGGAAACGATTCGAAATGATCGCGGGACGATACTCGTGACCTGGTACCGTCTGACCCCCTACCGGAACCTGCCCCCTGTCGCGGCGGGCCCTGCCGAGCGCCAGCTCTACATCTCCGATTTGGAGATCATCTTAGAGCTACTGCGGAGTGAGATTTCTTTTTCTGCGACTTCCTTTGAGGATTCGGCGTGACTTCGAGCTGCATGGCCACCCCCACGACTTGGCCCACAACTTCGACATCTCGTGGAAAATCAAGGATCTCCAGACCTGCGGGGGCTGAGGGATGAGGCTGCAAAATGAGCTTGCCTTCGTGCAAACTGCACCAGCAGCAAACGTATTCCTGGCGCAGTTCGAGAAAGTAGATAGGCCGGTCGAATTCGCCCGACCAGCCGCCCGACACAATTTTGTTGCGAGATTCGTCAATTTGGACCAGCGCCCCCGGTTGCAGCAGCGGATACATGCGACGGTCTTCGTAGCCGACCAGACCGTAGCGGTAGTCCTCCATGTTCAAGCTCTCAAGCAAGGAGAGCGGAACCCGACCCCACTCCTGAATCGCTCGGCTCAAGTAAGTCGTTTGCGAAAAGTCCGCGCCGGGCTCGAGAGCGATCGGAAGAGACACGGCCCGGCTCCCGGGTTCGCGTATTTGCAGCGGGTGAGACTTCGGGGGTTTGAGATGTGCGGCGTCTCTCCAGATGTCGTCCAGCGGAACCTCGTACCAGCTCAGGACCTCCTGGAAGTCGAGTCGGTAGAGCGCACAGAGCGTGTAGATTCGATGAATATTGGGGACAACCCCTTTGTTCTCAATATCTGCCAGGCGGCTCAATCCAATCACAAAGTCCTGACGTCCGTGGCGTTGAGCGATCAGGTTGCTGGCGTGCTCGACCTCTCGGAAGCGCAGCCCGAGTTTCTCCCGAATGGTTTTAAGTCGAAGCCCCGGCTCGATCTTCTTGTTCCCCAGCACCGTTACAGAAAGCCTCATCTCGATTATACTGCGGAAGTGGGGCCCGAATCCAAGAAGGGATGTTCCCCCGAGACGAGCGTGCCGGGTCCAAATGTTTTGTTTTCAACAACCCAGGCCGGTCGACATGCGCCTGTCAGACGATTCCAGGGCAGCGTTCTTAGGGTTGTTCCGCGATCAGAACGGACCACGGCTATCCGTTCTGTCTGCCGAAAGGCGTTGCTCAAGTGAAACGCCTCGTTGTTGGAATCAGCGGCGCAAGCGGGGCCGTGTATGGGGCTACGCTGGTTCAGAGGCTTGCCCAAATTAGCGGCGTTGAAACTCACCTGATCGTAACGCGAGCCGGTGAGAAGACGCTCCACCATGAGACCGGCATGCTGGTCGCGGATCTCAAGCCCCTGGTCGCACACTGCCACCCGATTGGGGAGATCGGCGCTAGCATCGCAAGCGGCTCGGTTTTGACTGATGGGATGGTCGTGGCCCCGTGTTCAATCAATACGGCGTCTGCGATTGCGTATGGCCAGACGGCCAACCTCCTGACCCGAGCCGCGGACGTCACGCTGAAAGAGCGGCGGCGCCTCATCCTGCTCGTACGTGAATCGCCGCTCCACTTGGGCCACCTGAAAACCATGACGGCGCTGGCCGAAATGGGAGCGATCATTGCTCCGCCCATGCCGGATTTTTACAACCGCCCCGAGACGGTGTCGGAGATGGTGGAGCAAGGGGTTGGGAGACTGCTTGACCTGCTGGGGATACCGTCGGGGGACACGAAACGCTGGACGGGCGCGTAGGGGCGCGACATGTCGCGCCCTTGTACAGGGGCCGAATCGAAACAGGGAGCCGCTCTTGCCGCCAGGGCGAGTTGAAGGGCGCGACATGTCGCGCCCCTACCCAGTCAGGCGAAGTAGATCAACATCGCCGTGGTCAGCGCCGCCAGCAGCCAAGCCCAGGGACGCTCGCTTCGCCAGAAGGCGGCCGCGGACGCCGGGTCGCCACCTGGACGCCACAATAGATGTTCAATCGACCGGTCCGGGCCGCGTCGGCTCAACAAGACGATCACACCGACGCAGAACAGTGCGGTGATCGCTATGCGGTGGAGGAAGTTCAGCTCCGATCCCAACACGCTCCGAACGGCTTCCGCGATCGGCGAGGAGCCGCTCATCCAGGCGTTGTATCCGTACTGCAGGCCAAACGAAAACAGCGGCCCCAGCAGCATGGCCCAGAAACTGCCCGCCGCACTCGCCCCTCTCCAGAAGACTCCAAGCATGAACGCCGCGACCATTCCGGGGACCACGTGCCCGATCTGGGCCGGCACTTTGAGAAAGAAATTGTCCGCTTCGTTTTCTGTGTAGATCACGCCCGCAAGCGCCGCCGAGATCACGACAAAGACCACAATGGACAGTCGCCCCACTAGGATGAGCTGGCGGTTGTTGGCCTCGGGACGGATGAATCGTTTGTAGAAATCGAAGGTGAACAAGGTTGCTCCCGAGTTCATCATTGAATCGATGCTCGACAGGATGGCGCCGATCAGCCCAGCCGTAATCAGTCCGACGAGACCGTACCCCGCCGGGACGACGAGTTTGACGAGCATCGGGAAGGCGTCGTCAGGCAACGGAAGTGACTCGATCAAGCCCTCGTCGAGGCGCGCCTCAAAAACGTGGGCGGCCGCGATTCCAGCCGAGATCGATACGAACGGGATCAGTAGCTTGAGGTATCCGGCGGCCACGATCCCGAGCCGGGCGTCGAAGTCGCTGCGCGCCGCCAAAGCGCGTTGAACGATGAACTGGTTGGTCGCCCAATAGAAGATGTGTGTGATCATCAGCCCCGAGACCACTCCCGGCCAAGGCAGCTGGGGGTGGTCGGCGGGCAGGTAGAGGTGGAATTTCTGATCCTCGGCGGGGAGTGCGGCGTCCTTCGCAAACAGGCCGCCGAGGCCGCCGATCTCAGGTTGGTCAAACACCAACGCCGCCACGAAAACCCCAGCCAATAGCAGCATGACCGACTGCATCACGTCGGTCCATATGACCGCCTTGAGCCCGCCGAAGATGGTGTAAACGCTGGTGACGACGGCGAAGATCATGACGCCGGTGAGATAGCTGACTTCGAGCGGCGTTCCCTCGAGCAGAAACCGGAGCGCGCGGGCGCCGATGTAGAACCCCAAGGTCATCCGCACGATGACGATGGTGAGAATGTTCAGTCCGGAGTAAAGCGTCCGGCTGCGTCCGTCGTAGCGCTGCTCGAGGTACTCCGACAGGGTGTAGACGCCCATCTTGCGGTAGAGCGGCAAGAACACGAAGCACAAGATCAGCAGCGCGAAGATCGCCCCAAACTCGAAGTGCGACTGGGCAAACCCGATCGAATAGCCGATCCCGAGCATGCCGACCAGGTGCTCCGCGCTGACGTTCGACCCGAAGATCGAGCCGGCCACGCCCCACCAGGGGACGCTCCTTCCGGCGAGGAAGAAATCCTCCGAGGTCTCTTCTTTTCGTCCGGTCCAGAGTCCGATCGCCATGACGGCGATCAGGCTTGCCAAGAAGATCGCAATATCGAGCGATGTCAGAGAGACCGGCATAGGCCGGCGCTATCGTAGCATCAGAAGCCCTGCAATCCGAGGGCGCCGTCCGCCGGCTCCACCGGCGATAACAAAAGCATTTGCCTTGTTCGTGCTGGTCGGAGTTTCGATAAGTGTGGTCAGACTGCCACAAATGGCTGACTGGAGTGAACCCCAAGCGTGAGACAGTCGAAATCGGGACAGGTTACGATTCACCGCAAAACGCTTGCCTTCTTCGCTGTATCGTCGCACGCTGGTCCTAGCCGGGGAAGCGGAAGCGGGCTCTGCTGGAGAGCAACCCTCCAAGGAATACCCGGCCGCAAACTCATCAAGACGATGAGCGCCGGGGGCGGCCGCCAAGGTCGCTCCCGGCTTCTCCAACGCCGGCGATGTCTCCCTGCCCGCCCAGGGCCCATCGGATTGATAGATTTGCCTATGCCTCTCAAAACTCATACTTCGGATTCCTCGCTGCTGTTGCCGCCGGCCGCGCCAGCGCTTCAAACTCCGCCGGCGGACGATATCCCAACGCCGAATGCAGCCGGCGTTGGTTGTAGATCTCATCAATGAACTCGCCGATCGATGCGCGCGCCTCGTCAAGCGTGCGATAACGCTGCAACCAAACCTCCTCCGCCTTCAACGTCTTCATGAAACTCTCCGCCCGCGCGTTGTCGTAGGGGTTGCCGCGGCGGCTCATCGAGATGATCGCGCCGTGCTGCTCCAGCAGCTCGACATAGGCGCTCGAAGCGTACTGTACGCCTTGGTCGGAATGATGCATCCACCCCGCGGCAGGGCGTCTGAGCTCGAGCGCATCGCGCAACGCCCCTACAGCCAGCTCAGCTTTGAGCGTCGTCCCCAGCCGCCAGCCGACCACGCGTCGCGAGTAGGCGTCCAACACCACGGCGAGGTAGACGAACGCCTCGCGCAAGCGAATGTAGGTGATATCGGATTGCCACAACTGATCGACGCCGTCCACATTCAGGTGCGCCGCTAGATTCGGATAAACAGGTAAGAAGTGGTTCGAATCCGTTGTTAGCACGAAGCGCCGCTTGAGTACCGCCAGCAAGTTGTCCTTACGCATCATCCGCAGGACCTTTTTGTGATTGACGAGGAAGCCTTGGCGGCGCAGCTCGGCCGTCACGCGGCGGTAGCCGTAACGACGATTCTCGAGCGAAATCCGCTGCATGCGGTCACGCAATTCCATGTCGCACTCGGCGGGCGACGACACGGCGAGCCGGCGATAGAACCCGGCGCGATTCACGCGTCCGAGCTCGCAGGCGTGTTCGACGCTGAGCGAGCCTTTGGCGCTGATCTGCTCGACGATGGAGTAGATCCGCTCGCGCCACCGGCGTCGTTGGTCGGGGCTGCGAGGTTCAAGGCGCGAAAGGCTTGTCCGAAAAAATCGAGCTCTGCGGCTTGTTTGCCGAGCAGTCGTTCGAGCTCTGCGATGCGTTCGTCGCGCGGATCGCGAGGGATCTTGGGCGGCGCCGAGCGGCCGGGTTTCGGCCGGCCTCGCCGCCGGCTCAAGCCGTTGACGCCTTCCTGGCGATAGGCGTCCCGCCAGCGGTACAGCAGGCTGCGCTTGACGTCCAACTCGCGGCTTAGCGCTGTGCCGCTCTGGCCGGCTAGGAGCCGCCTGGCGGCGGCTTCCTTGAACTCCACCGTGAACTCCCGCGGCTTGCGCGGCTTGAGACTTTCCATCCTGGACTCCTTTCCATTCGCTGAAATTCGTCCCGAATTTCAATGTCTCATTTTTAGGGTTCACTCCAGACTGTCACCGAAAGCTGTCACCGAAAGCTAAAGGACTGGGCTAGATTAAAGAAGGCCCGTGAACGGGCCTCAAGCGGCTCGCGCACGCTGGAGAAAGCTGCGAATATATGTCTCAAATGCGTGATCCCCATACTGTCGCCCGTTCTCTAGCGTGCGCCGCCCTACATAGCGTCAATCTGCTGCCCTACCTGCGCGGAGAGAACGACGAGACTCCGCATGAGTATTTGTTCTGGCGATCGAACCCGAACATGTCGGTGCGCTGGGGAAAGTGGAAGCTGTGGAGGGTCGACAAATCGAACCTTGGCGAGGATGCTATGGGAGGCGCCCGATTGCTACCCGAGGTCGACTATCCTCCCGTTTCGCCGAATGGTCAGATGACGCTGCTCTACGACGTGTCGAGCGACATCAGCGAACAGACGAACCTCGCCGGCGAGCATCCCGAGATCGTCGAGAAGCTCGAAGCCGCGCTCGAGTCGTGGAGCTCCGAGCTGGTCGACCCGATGTGGCTCAGCCGGCGCTCGACGCTCGATAAGATCCACGGTCAGATGGTGCAGCTATACTTCTGAGGGGAGCGAGGATGAATACGCCGGAAGAGAATCAAGTCAAGAGCGCGGCGATCGCAAGGGCCTGGGAAGACCCCAAGTTTAGGGCCCAGCTGCTTGCCCGCCCCGCCGAGGCGCTCAAAGCGCTGGGAGCTGAGCTGGCGCCGGGCAGCGAGCTACGCGTGGTAGCCGACACTCCCGAGCGTCATCACTGGGTAATCCCAACGCCCCCAAACGACGAATTAGAAGAGAGCGAAATCGGCGGCGTGGCGGGCGGCGTCCTTCCTGAGGTCGATGACGAAGTGCTGGCCGGGTTCTCGCAGGGAGACATACGCCGCCCGGTGGTGATCGGCGCCCTCCGGAACGGCGTCGACAAGCCCCCGTCGAAGGACTGATAGAGCTGCGTCCGGCAGAGGCCTTGAAGTTGTAGGACCTCCTGCCGCCCCTTGCAGGACATACCCAAATCGTCCTACCAAGTTCAACAACCCGACCCAGAGGCGTCTGCGCCTCTGGGTCGGGTTGTCTTGGTTTTCTCGTAGCCCGGTCGTCAGCCCCCGGCTAGCCGGCAGCTACACGGGAAGCTCGAGTACACTACAGGCCAGGCGATGGACATCGTCGACACCCATGCTCATATCTACGCGCCGGACGAGCGGCGCTACCCGCCGATCGCGAAACCGCTTCGCCCGCCGGGAGGGAAAGGTTCGCTCGAGGATTTGCGCGCGGAGATCGAGGCCGTCAGAGTCAGCGCGGCGTGCATCATCCAGACCAGCTCGTTCTACCGTTTCGACAACCGCTACATCTTAGACAGCGCCAAGGGTACGCCGGAGTGGACAGCAGGGGTTTGCACGCTTGACCCGGACGACCCGCGGTCTCCGGATCTGCTCGCGCGGTATGTACGGGATTATGGGATCAAGGGAGTAAGATCGAATCCGGCGGCGGATGGCCGCATCGACCATCCCGGCGTGCGCGCCTTGTGGAAGGCGGCCGCGGACGCCGGGGTGGTGATCAACCTGCACATCCAGCGCGAGTTGGCCGAGCAGGGCGAAAAGCTGCTTGCCGAATTTCGTTCGACGCCGGTGGTCTTGGATCACACCTTGTATCCCAAGGCGGGCCCCCGGATGGAAGACATTCTTGAAGCGGTGCGGCGGCTCTCTCGCTTTGAAAACCTTCACGCCAAGCTCAGTTTCGTGGCAACCGGCAGCGAGAAGGGCTACCCCTGCGAGGACATGCATAGCGCGTGCCAACAGGTAATCTACTGGTTTGGCCCGGAGCGCTGCGTTTGGGGGAGCGACTTCCCGTGCGAGCTCTGGACGCCGCGTGTCAGCTACGGCGAGGCGCTACGGATATTTCGCGAGGACCTGCCCTTGTCGACGGAAGCGCGCGACATGATTCTCGGCGGAACGGCCCGGCGGCTGTGGTTTGGCGGGTAGCCTGTTCCTGACTAACGTCGACCGTTGCTCCAGCGCTTCCCAAGGGCCAGAAGACCCAGACCCGCTAGCGAAAGGATGAAGGTCGAGGGCTCAGGAATTGGGGGGGGCGTTCGGCCTTCAAACGCGATTTCGGCGAAGCCAACCTGGTTTGGGTGACCGTGGTTCGCCACACCGGTTCCGCCTGTAGTCACGATATAGATGAACTGAGTCAAAGCATCAGTAATGTCAAACCCCTGCGCTTCGCCTGCAGTCGACTGATCGGCGATAAACGTCGGCCCCAGCGATACCAGATTCGTAAACCCCGCATCGCCCGAAAAAACCATGAAATTGTTGATCCCCTGACTGTCGGATTCATTGTGATTCCATAGCGCTAGTCGTTCGACAAGGAAGACGGAGCCAAAGTTAAACCCGATCCACCCGTTGGGATCCGCGCCTCCCGATGGATCAGACTGGTAAAGCCCTGAATTGCTATCGTGCGTGATGTTTGCAACGACGGCATCGAAGTTGTCGCCGACACTGAAACTGGGGGCATTGATGCCGGCCATATTTACCGCGTCTATGAGCGGGTTGGGAGTTTGCTCGCCCAGAGTGCCTATGTCCACGAGAACTGGGCCTAGAATCAGCGAGGCCGAAGCGTAAGGCAGTATCCCTGTGAGCAGCAATGCTAGTATAGCGTTTCAATAAAACATATCTGTCCCGTAACGTTTCCTGCTAGGCTGGACGCATGCCGGGAAAATCAAAGCGTCTCAAACTCGTTCTCACGCCCCAAGAGGTGCAACATCTTCAGCGCCTGCGTGCTTCGCGGACGGCTCCGGTTAGGGAGGTGCAGCGGGCGGAGATTCTGTGGCGTTATCATTCCGGCGAGACGATCGCCGAGATTATGCGAGCGGTCAAGATGACGCGCAAAAGCGTCGGCAAATGGATCAACCGAGCCCTCGCCATAGGCGTGGAAGCAGCGCTCAAGGATGCCTATCATCGTCCCCGGCCGCCCGGCATCACCGCCGATGCCAAGGCCTGGGTGGTGCATTTGGCCTGCAGCAAACCCACCCAACTCGGTTACGCCGCCGAGCTGTGGACCCGCAGCGCGCTCGCTCTACACGTGCGCCGGCATGCCGTGGAAGCGGGCTATCCGGCCCTGGCCCAAGCGGCTAAGGCGACCGTACATCGTATTCTGGCCGAGCAACCTCTGCATCCGGAGAAGGTGAAGTACTACCTCGAGCGTCGCGATCCCGATTTTGAGTCCAAGATGCGGCAAGTGTTGCTGGTCTACCGCGAAGTGGCCTTTCAGAATGAAAGCCTTCGCGACGGCCTATCGCCGGGCGTGATCACGGTTTCGGTCGACGAAAAGCCCGGCGTGCAAGCGATCGCCAACGTCGCGCCGGACCTGCCGCCGAAGCCTGGGCGGCATCCCTGTGTGGCTCGCGACTACGAGTACAAACGGCTGGGAACGTGCTCGATTTTGGCGGCGCTGGACTTGCACTCCGGCCGGGTAACGGCGCGGGTGGAGCGGCGTCACCGCAGCCGGGAATTCATCTTGCTGCTCAAGGATTTGGACCAATTCTACCCGGACCAATGCACGATCCGATTGATCTTGGACAATCACTCCGCCCACATATCGAAGGAGACGAAAGCCTACTTGGCGACGCGTCCGAACCGCTTCAAATACGTGCACACGCCGACCCACGGGTCCTGGCTCAACATAGTCGAGACGCTGTTTGGCAAGATGGCGCGCACGTTCTTGAAGCGTATCCGAGTCGCGTCGTGGGAGGAGCTGCGGGAACGAATTCTGCAGGGGATCGCGGAGATCAACGCGGCTCCGGTGGTTCACCGCTGGAGGAAGTTCGAGGCGCTTGAGGTCGCCTAGAGAGGATATGTTTTAGTGAAACGATATACTAGTAGTCGTAGTGCCATGACTCCCCTGTTTTCTGTTCGCCTCAATCTGCAGCCTTATCCGCTCGACGACCCGACGAGCTCCCGGCGCATCAATCGGAGAATGACCTATCTTTGCTTACGTAGATGATACCGCACTAGGGTTCTGTGTGCAACACGGAATCGCCGGCTTCAGAGAATCCGCGGAAAAATCGGTGCCAAACGGCTATCGCAGGGCGCCCGTGTTAGCACTTTAGTACTACGCGCCCTAGGGACTTGGGCTAGTCCAGATCAGGTATACTTGCGCGGCATGTCCGGCTACCCGACCACCGCCGACGACCGCCGGGTCGATTCGGAGCGCCTTGGCGCTTACGTCCAGAGCATTTTTGAGCATTGCGAGATGGACGTCTCGAACGCGCGGCTTCTCGCTAACTCATTGCTAGCGGCTGACTTGCGGGGCGTGCATTCCCATGGCGTGATGCGGGTGCCGGAGTATGTTTCTAAGCTCAATAACGGTGGCGTGAACCCCAATGGGCGGCCCAGAATCGCGCGGGACTCTGGAGCTGTGATGGTCGTTGACGGCGATAACTCCATGGGACAGATCGCGGCCGCATTCGCGATGGAGCGGGCGATTGACAGAGCTGCAAGTACCGGTATTGCAGCGGCGGCTGTGGGCGGCAGCAACCACTGCGGGGCGATGGCCTTCTACGCGCTCAAGGCGATCCCCCACGACATGATTGGGGTTGCGACGACCAACGCTCTTCCGACGATGGCGCCGTGGGGAGGACTCGACAAGATTTTGGGCATCAACCCGCTCGCTGTCGCCATTCCGACCGACAAGGAAAGACCGATTGTGCTCGACACGGCGTTCGCCGGCTCGGCTCACGGCAAGATTCGCGTCTTCCATCAGAAGGGTCTGGAAATCCCGCCTCACTGGGCGTTTGACAAAGAGGGCGAACCGACCACCGACGCAGCGAAGGCGATCGAGGGCCTCTTGCAGCCGATCGGACAATTCAAAGGCGTCGGACTTGCCGTCGTGATGGGAATCTTGTCGACACTGCTTTCTGGGGCGGCCTTCGGGCCGGAACTGGGAAGTGTCGCCGAGGGAGCCAAGCCGGGGCATGATGGGCATTTCTTTCTGGCGCTCAGGGTCGACGCCTTCGGACCAGTCGATGAATTCAAGCTCCGCGCGGATGGAGTGGTTCAGTTGATTCGCGAGAGTCGCAAGAAGCCCGGGGTGGAGCGCATCTACCCGCCCGGGGCTCTGGAATTCGAAACCGAGGAGCGTTACCTGCGGGAAGGCATTCCGCTGAATCGGGAGACGTTGAGTCGGATGCGTGAGTCGGCGAAGACGGTGGGGGCGCCGGCCGAGCTCTGAGGGTTCGCTTACTCGGTGCGATACCAGCGCAGGTTGACGGTCACGCTGCCCTTGGTGTTGCGCAGCGCGCGGAACTCCAGGCGAGACCAGCCGTCGGCCCCCGACGGCTGTCGGATGATTTCCACATTGGGAGAAAAGCTGCGCACTTCCACGCGCTTGCCCGGCATGGCACGCCCGCCAATGCCGCCTAGGCTGGCCGTCATCCCGTTGATTTCGATGACTTCGTTCTTCTGCAAGCGGCCGGTCCAAAACATGTCGCCCCTCAGCGGCTCCGGCTGGGCGGGCGGCGGAGGCTCGGGGGCTGGAGGAAGGGTTTCGATGGGCGGCCCCTCCGCACTAGGAGGAAAGCGCTCGCGCATCGGGCCGCCGGACGGGCCGACGACGGCGCCCGCCCTTCGCCTAGGGGGTGGGGCGGCCTGCTGAGGCTGCGGCGTTGGCTCCGGCCGCGGGCGCTGGAGGTCAACGATCTCCCGAGGAGGTTCAGGCTCGCTCCGGACGACAGCGAGTTCTACGGGGGCGGCTTTCTTCGGTTGGGGCTTCGACACCGCAGCCGGGGGCGGATCCGACGCGGCCGCCAGGTTCACGATCGTAGGGTTCTCGTCGTCGGTTTCAGGCGGATTGATACGCCCGGCGGGGCGCCCGGCCGGAGGAATCGGCTCGGACGTTAATGTCCCCTGCCCTGGAACCGGTTCGCCCGAATCGGTGATTTGAAGCGATCCGTTCTGGCGCTGAACCGGCGCCTCACCTGAGCTGGACGAGGAGCACCCCGACAGCGACAGAGCGACGAACGCAAGACCGAATTTGAGTTGCGAAAACACTCGCCGCCCGGGGCTTAGAATAACACCGCGCTCCGCGTTGCGGCCGACTCGCTATGATTAGGCCCGAGTCACGTTCATCAAGCCCGCCGAACCGCAACCCGAGCCGGCGCCCCCTGAGCCGAAGGCCCTTGTTTGTCCCAATCCCCAATGTGGCCAGCCGATCGCCCCAGGCAAGAAGTTCTGCACGGCCCGCGGACAACGTGTTTAGATCCAATACTCGTTACATAGGGCCTTTACGTGGTGGGTTATGCCCGATCTGAATGCGGAACCCGCTCCCTCGCGGTCGCGGCTCTGACATCAAGGCTTAGAAGGGTTTAACCGGCAGGCGTCAGAGCCGCGACCGCGAGGGAGCGGGTTCCGTAAACTTAGGCTACAGCCGGCTGTTAAGTAACGAGCATTGTGTCTAGGCGCTGCTCACGGCCGACATCCAGGGGGAGAGATGGGGGCCTGGGGGTCCGTTTGTTCAGGCGTTCGCAGCGTCACGCGTCTGGCCGCGCCTCACCGCAGCGGCGGATCAGCGTCCAACTCAGGTAGGATCTAGAGGAAGTGGCGAAAGCACGTTCAAAGCCGGATCGCTCGCTCCAGAGGTGGGTTCCCGCCGTTTTGGCGGGGTGGCTCGTCCCCGGCGGCGGACATTTCTACCTCAAACGCTGGAACCACGGCGGCCTGCTGCTGTTCTCGGTCGCTAGCATGTTCATTCTGGGCCTGATGATGCGGGGCCGGATGTTTGAACCGCAGGGAGGCGACCTGTTCACGACGATCGTCACCTGGGGCGGCTATATCGGCGACCTGGCTAGCGGGATGCTCTACTTTTTCGCTACCTGGCTGGGGTACGAGCAGGGTTACCTGGCAGCCCCGTCGGCCGACTACGGCACGAAGTTTCTCGTTTGCGCCGGGTTGCTGAACATCCTGGCGATGGTCGACGCCTACGAGATCGCCGTGGGAGACAAGCCGTAATGTTTATCGCCCTTTCTCACCTGCAAGCAGCGATACTGTTCGCCTTCTTCACGTCGATCGTGATGGGCGTCGTCGGCCGTGACACCGACCATGACCGCGTCCGCTATGGGCTCTATTGCTTTGGATATTTCGTGGTCGCGATCTTCGTCCTGGGCTGGGTGATGTACTTCGGCCACGGCTAGGCTGCGTTGACCAGCGCACGGCGCGCATCATGAGCCCCGAACGCAAGTGAGCGGGTGCGGAGCTCGTGGGGCCGTCATGCTCCGCACCCGCTCACTTGCGTTCGGGGCTCACTGGGTCGCCTACTTCTTCCGTCCCTTCTTCGCCGCTTTCTTCCGGCTCGCCGCGCGTTTCTCTCGCGTTCGCTTGGCCCCGACGTCGGCAACCGTGGTGTTTTTCAAATAACTCACGATCGACGCACGGACAGGACGAAAGCCGGGCAGCTCATCGTGAGACGACACGACGCCACCGGCGCCGTCCAATGCGGTCATGATGTCGATGATCCGGATCTTGTTTGCTGGAATCGCCAGCCCGAATCCGCCCGAAGGTCCCTTGACCGAGTTGAGGATCCCCTGCCGGGCAAGCGTCTGTAGGGTCTTCGCTAGGAAGAAAGCGGGCATACCTTCTTCGTTGGCAACCTGGCGCGCCATGCGGAACGACCCGTCCGGCAGATCCGCCAAAGAGGCCAGCGCCCGGACGGCATATTCGACGGATTTGGAATACAACATAACAAGATAACCATACCACGTTATCTGAAATACGGCGGTAACAAGTCAAGCCCGTTATACTGACCCTCAAGATGCTTCGTTCCCTGGCCCTGCTATTGGTCCTATCGCTGAGTTTGGCCGCCGAAGACTGGCCGCAATGGCGAGGGCCCGCCCGCGACGGGCGCTCCGCCGAGACGGGGCTCGCCGCGGAATGGCCCGCGGGCGGTCCGGCGCTGCTGTGGCAAGCTGAA
This sequence comes from Bryobacterales bacterium, assembly GCA_965247515.1. Taxonomy (GTDB): domain Bacteria; phylum Acidobacteriota; class Terriglobia; order Bryobacterales; family UBA6623. The sequence goes on from OZ252029.1 coordinate 8,705,635, forward strand.
ATCCTCGGTGAAGGCTACGCGTCGTTTGCGGTTGTCGGCGGCCGGCTCTACACGCAGGGGCAGAAGGATGGGCGGCAATTCGTCATCGCGTTGGATGCGGCGACCGGCAAACTGATCTGGCAAACAGCCAACGGCGACACCTACGCCGATGGCCGCGGCGGCGGTCCGCGAGGCGCCCCGACGCTCGACAACGGGCGCCTCTACGCGCTCGGCTCGAGCGGGAACCTGCTCTGCCTCGATGCCGCTAGCGGCAAACAGGTTTGGGAGGTCAACTTGCTGCGCAAGTACGGCGCCCGAAATATTCGATGGGGCTTGAGCGAGTCCCCTCTCATCGACGGCGAGAAAATCATCGTTAGCCCGGGTGGAAGGGGGGCGGCGGTCGTCGCCCTCAACAAGAGCGACGGGTCGCTGATTTGGAAGTCGGAAAGCGACGAGGCGGGATACTCCTCGGCCGTGGTCGCCGAAGCGGGCGGCGTGCGCATGTACGTCCTGCTGACCGGCGACGCGGCGATCGGGCTCAGGGCTGACAGCGGCGAGCTGCTATGGCGCTACTCGAAGGTCGCGAACGGCACCGCCAACATCGCCACTCCGATCGTCAAGGGAAACCACGTGTTCGTCTCGAGCGACTACGGTACCGGTTGCGCGTTGCTCAAGCTCTCTCGCGACGGCGCCGGGGTGCGAGCCGACGAGGTGTACTTCAGCCGCGACATGCGCAACCACTACTCGAGCTCGGTCCTGGTGGGCGAGTATCTCTACGGTTTTTCGAGCCGCATCTTCACCGCGATGAACTTCATGACCGGCGAGGTTGGCTGGAAAGACCGCAGCGTCGGCAAGGGGCAGGTCATCTTCGCCGATGGGAAGCTCTTCCTCCAAGGCGAGGACGGCATAGTGGGCCTAGTCACGCCGGACCCCGGTGAGTACAAGGAGATCTCGCGATTCGAGGTCGGCCGCGGGAAATACCCGACCTGGACCTTGCCTGTGATCGCCGACGGCAGGCTCTACATTCGCGACCAAGATCTGCTGCGATGCTACGACGTTAGCGAGTAGGGGCGCTATGCCCCGGAGCCGCGACCGGAAGGGGCCGTGAAGAAAAACTATTGTCGCGTCGGCGCGCGGGAGCGCCAAGCGCACGCCAAGCTCAGCGCTGCCGAACGCCGCCCCTGCCGAAACCGCAACTTCTGCGCCTCGACTCCCGATTGACCGCCTGAGCGGCCCGGAAACGGTCGTTTCGGGCCGTTTCCCGGCCCTTTTCGCCCCCCCCACCGCCGCTACGCCGCCGCTTGCGCCGCCAGCCCGCACTCCGGCCCACGACGCCAGACCAGCCGGATCCAAGCCGCAATGTTGTACGCCAAAACCCCCCACAAAAGCTCCGATCGCGCCTTCCGCATCCCTCGTACTCGAAACTTGCGCACCCCCAATCGCTCTTTCAACCAGGCGTTCGGAAACTCCGCCGTCTCGGACCGCTTGCGATACGCCGCCCGCCCACGCTCGCTCTCCATCCAGCGCCGATGTTTCGCCATCACCGCGTTCTCTTCGCTGCGGCTCAACGTTCGATGACCGCTCTTGGGGCAGCACTTGTGTCGCTGTGCGCATTCGCGACAATCAGATGCTTTTGCCTGATACTGCCGATATTTGCGCTTCCGCTTCAGCGACGATCGCTGATACGTCAAGGTCCGCTGGGCCGGACACAGAAACGTGTCCGTCGCCTCGTCGTAGATGAAAAACTTCGGCGCGTAGCGCGGCCCAATTCCCGCCGCTTTCAACGCCGCCTTCGAGCCCTTGTCCGGCGCCGGCGTCGCGTATTCGATTTCAGCGGCTGCCAGCGCCTCGATGTTGGCCTGGTTGGCGTAGCCCCCGTCCGCTAACACTTGCTTCGGGGTTCGCTCGAAGCGCCCTTCCACATCGTCCAGCGTCGGGGTCAGCTGGCCCGCATCGGAGGCGTTGTTGGTCAACTCCACGCCGACCACGATCTTCTCTTTGGCGTCGGTCGCCAGCTGCGCGTTGTAGCCGAGTCCCCAACCGCCGTTGGATTCGTGTTGCGGGCGCGCTTCCGGCTCGCTCTCGCTCACCCGCGCCTGGCGTCGTTGCTCTTCGTCGCGCTTGCCCGCTTCGACCTTGGGCAGTTCCTCCAGCGCCTGCTCCATCCGCTCGACTCGCTCCCGCAAGGTCCGCTTACGCGCCGCCTGACGCCGCCGATTCGAACCCTCGTCGTCGGCTTCTTCCGAGAGTTGACGCACCGCTTCGCGCGCTTGTTCGAGATGCCGCTCGAGCGTCGGACGCCTGCGTTGCGACCCGCCCGAGGCTTGCGCCCGGATCCGCGTGCCGTCGACGGCCACCTGCTCGAGATCCACCAGCCCCTCTTGACTCAGCAGCGCCAATACCTGTGTCAACAAGTTCTCGAGAGCTTTTGAGTGGAATACCCGAAAATCCGAAAGAGTGTGATGATTGACGACCGCCATGCCGCACAACCACTCCAACTCCGGCCGATAGCGGCTTTGACGCGCGATCTCACGCGCCGAGCTCATCCTTTCCGAATACGCCCAGATCCAGATCGCGACCAGCAACCGCGGATCCCATGCCGGCCGCCCGGCGGACTCCTTGCGGGTTTCCAGATGAGCAGCGAAGCCGGACAGGTCGAGCATGCCGCTCAGCTCCCAGATGGCGCGCACCAGATGGTCGGCCGGCACGAGCCGTTCGACGTCGATCGCGGCATAGGTGAATTGGTCGCGATTGGGCTGTCGCAGCTGCAGTTGGTCAACGGGCACGGCTTGGCGCGGCTTGGCGGGGCGTTGCTCGAGCTCGACTAAGACCTGTTGTTCGCCCATATAATAAGGGCGTTGGACGCCGCCGCCAAGTTATCCGAACATTCGTTTGCCCTCATGTTTTATCCCATTTTGATCCACTCGCGCCATTCCGAACACGCCCCAGGGGATCTTCGGCGGCCACGACGGGTTTATTTCACAGCCCCTCAGGGAGCGGTTGCCCGAGATCTCGGCAACCGCTTGCTCCCGCGCGCGGCCCTCCGGGGGCAACCGGTTATACTGATCCGCGTGAAACTGCTTCTCGCCCTCGCACTCGCCCTCCCCCTGAGCGCCCAAAACCTCGACATCTATTGGATTGATGTCGAAGGCGGCGCCGCGACGCTCGTTGTCAGCCCGAGCGGCGAAACCGCGCTGATGGATTCGGGTTGGGCGGGGTACGACGACCGCGACCCCAAACGCATCGCGGCGGTGCTGCGTGACCAGCTCAAGACCGACGAGCTCGACTACTTCATCACGTCTCATTTCCACATGGACCATGTCGGCGGAGTGCCGGCGCTCGCCAAACTCGTCAACATCAAGAAGTACGTCGATCATGGCGACAGCGTCGAGCAGCACATCGAGCGCGGCAAGAAGCTCTGGGACGCCTACCTCGGCGTCGCCAAGGGCAAGCGGATGCAGGTCAAGCCGGGAGATCGCCTTCCGCTCAGGGGCGCCGACTTCCAATTCGTCGCCGCCAGAAACAAGTTCATCGACTCGCTGCTTGGCAAGGCGATGCCAAACCCGGCTTGCGCCGGCGCCGAGTTGCGAGATCCCGACGATCTAGAGAACGGCAAGAGCGTGGGATTCATCGTCCGCGTCGGGAAGTTCGAGTTCCTCGACCTGGGCGACTTGACTTGGAACTGGGAACACGCTGCCGCCTGCCCGCAAAACCTGTTCGGAGAGATTGACCTCTACCAAGTCACCCACCACGGGATGCACATGTCCGGCGCCCCGCAGCACATCAACGCGATCAAGCCCAAGGTTGCTGTGATGAACAACGGCCCCCACAAGGGCGGGACGCCGCAAACCTACCGCGCCTTGACGTCGACGCCCAGCCTCGAGGATCTCTGGCAGGTCCACGCCGCCATGCACGAAGGCGACTCGCCGAACCCCGACGAGAAGAAGATCGCCAATCTCACCGACACCGAAGGCTGTGAGGGGCATTGGATCAAGGCGTCCGTCGCGCCCGACGGCAGCTTCACGGTGAGCAACAGCCGTAACGGGTACGCGAAAACCTACCAGCCGCGCTAGGAAGCGGCTACTCCCGAAGCCGAAAGCGACTTTGCGGATTTTCATAATTATCTGTAACCGTATGATTTGAAGTGTGTTACGCATCAAGACCCTGGTCTTCGATAAAAACAATTTCAAAAAATGGAATATTTGCTTGCAAAAATCTATGATCTTTGGTATCTTTATATCAAAGCCGGGGGGGCAACCCCACCAAAGCGAGACTAACCTCAACCAAAGACCCCTGAAACTCCCCCCCGGCGCCCCCTCTTTACCCCAACTTCATCTCCGCACACAGCTCGCCCTGACGAGCTGTGTGTTAACTTAGCTTCGTCTTTCGATGCGGATTTCGATTCTGGGCTCAACCGGCTCGATCGGCAGGAATACGGTCCAGGTCATTCGCGAACTGGAAGAACCGGCCGTCGTCACTGCGCTTACCGCCGGCCGCAACGTTGACGCACTCGTCGACCAGGCCCTGGAGCTCAAGCCCCAGATCCTGTCGGTAGCTGATTCCCAGACACGCGATGCCCTCTGGAAGCGCCTTCGCGGCGGAGCAAACGGCTATCGCCCGGAAGTGCTGAGCGGCCCTGAAGGAAATCTAGCCGCAGTCACAGAAGTTAACCCCGACACCGTAGTGTCCGCCGCGGTTGGGGTCTTCGGGCTTGAGGCCACCTTTGAAGCCGTAAAGCTCGGGAAACGCGTAGCGCTCGCCAACAAGGAAACCCTGGTGGCCGCCGGCGAGTTGGTAATGGCCGAGGCCGCCAAATCCGGGGCCGAGTTGCTGCCGGTCGACAGCGAGCACAACGGCATGCATCAGTGCCTGCGGGCGGGCCGGCGCGACGAGGTCGACCGCCTGATCCTAACCGCCTCCGGAGGCCCATTTCGCGAGACTCCAACCGAGGAACTGGCCAACGTCACTCCGGAGCAAGCCCTCAACCACCCGACCTGGAAGATGGGCGAGCGAATCACGATCGACTCGTCGACATTGATGAACAAGGGATTCGAAGTCATCGAGGCCTGCTGGCTGTTCGACTTCCCCGTTGACAAGGTGGATGTCGTGGTTCACCCTGAGTCGATCGTCCACGCGATGGTTGAATACCGCGACGGATCGGTCGTCGCACAGCTATGTCCGCCCGACATGAAGCTTCCGATCCGCTACGCCCTGACCTACCCCGCTCGAGAGGTCGGATTGGCCGACCGTCGACTGAAATGGGATCGTGTGAGACAATTATCTTTCGAAGCGCCCGATGTCGGGAAGTTTCCCTTGTTGAGGTCCGCCTACCAGGCGGCAGAGGCGAAAGGAACCGCCGGCTGCATACTCAACGCAGCCGATGAGATTGCGGTGAGCGCCTTCCTTGACGGGAGGATTCCCTATCTCGGAATCGCTGAAACGGTCAACCGCACTTTGAACGCCATGCCGGCCAGTAACGCGCGTTCGATCGCCGAGACGATGGAAACCGACCGCCAAGCCCGCCGAGTCGCCGTCGACTTCGTGGCCCGGAGCTTCGCACGGAGAAGCAAATGAGCTCCCCTCAGGAACGTCTGTAGAGCAAATAGCGCATGACATCGATTGCCGCATTTATCTTCGTTCTCGGGGTCATGGTGCTTTTCCATGAACTGGGCCACTTCCTAGCCGCGCGGTACTTTGGGATTCGAGTTGAGTCCTTCTCAATCGGGTTCGGTCCTCGGCTGTTCGGATTCAAACGCGGAGATACTGACTACAAAATCTGCGCGCTGCCGCTGGGGGGCTACGTGAAGATGGCCGGCGAAAACTTCGGCGAACCGAGCGGCGACCCGAACGAGTTCTTGGCCAAGCCGAGGTGGCAGCGCCTTGTCGTTGTCTTTATGGGCCCGGCTTTCAACGGAATTCTTGCCGTTGGGATGCTCGCGGGCCTCTACACGTTCCACTACGAAAGCTACGCCTTCATGAGCGAGCCTGCCGTGGTGGGGTACATCGAGACCGATTCCGGGGCCGCTCGGGCGGGGCTCGAGGTCGGCGATGAGATCGTCGGCTTGGATGGCGACCCTACTCCTACATGGAAGAGTGTTCGCTTGGTTGAGATCGCGGCGGTTCACCGCGACATCGATGTCGTCGTGATGAGGAACGGCGAACGCAAGCGGTTCAATGTTCCGATTCAGGCCGACCATATCGGAATGGGCTACGGCGGTTGGACCGAAGATGCGCGGGTGCGGCTGTTTTCCACACAGCCTGGCATGCCCGCCGAGAAGGCGGGAATCGTCGACAACGATACCCTCGTCGCGATCAACGGCGAAAGAATCCGGGCTGTCGGGCAAGTCGTCGACACACTGCAACGCCTAGGCGGGTCAGAAATTGAGCTCGAGCTCGAACGCGAAGGGGCGAGGGTCAAAACCCGGCTCAGTCCGGTTTTCAGAAAGGACGAAGAGAACGGCGATGCCTGGCGGATCGGCGTGGGGCTGCGAGCTCTGCACGAGCCCGTGATCACGCAGTTGAGCTTCTCAGAGGCGTTGACGCAGTCGGTCGATGAGAATGTCGAGAACGCGACCCTGATCTTCCGCTTCTTGGGCGGACTCTTCGAGCAGCGCATGTCGGCAAAATCGCTGACGGGCCCGCTCGGCATCGCGCAACTGTCAGGCGAAGCGGCCCGCCAAGGCCCGGCGGCCCTGCTGCGGTTCATGGCGATCATCAGCCTGCAGCTTGGGATTTTCAATCTGCTGCCGATTCCGATTCTCGACGGCGGCGTGATCGTATTGCTGTTGCTTGAGTCAGCGATGCGGCGTGACATCTCGATGGCCATCAAGGAGCGGATCCTACAAGCCGGGCTGGTATTCCTGGCGATCCTGTTCGCCTTCGTGATGTACAACGATATCCTCAAGAGCCTGTCGAGCGGCTGAGATCGCGGCGGCTAACCGGGGCTAGTGGTCTTTCGTCTATGTAGAATATGAACAGGCTCTCTCAACAGGGCCTTATTTTAGGAGAGTTAGGGTTTGATGCAACTGAAAACAACTAGTGTCATGACGGCGGCCTCGCTGGCGATGCTCGCTTGTAGCGCGGCGGTTCCACCTGTATCCGCGCAGACCAAGATCGGCGTGGTCGACTTCCAAAACGCCTTGCTTGCGACTGCGGAGATGACGAAGAAGGCCGCGGATATGGAGGCGCAATTCAAGTCGAAGCAAGCCGAGCTCGACGAGAAGGCCAGCGAGCTGCGGGATCTTCAAACGAAGATCGAGAGCTCCACCGATCAGCAGGAGTCCGCCCGGATGCAGGCCGACTTTGCCCGCATTCAGCGTGATGCTCAGCGCATGACCGAGGACCTACAATCGGAAGTCGACTACCAGCGAAACGTGATCTTGCAAGCCGGCGCTGGAAAAATGCGCGAGATCGTCAAATCGGTGCGCGAAGCGAAGGGCCTCGACCTCATCGTCGAGATCGGCTCGACGCTGTCGTTCGAACCCGCTCTCGACATCTCCGCCGACGTGACGGCAGCCTACAACACAGCGCATCCAGCCGAGTAATCCACACAAAATGGGGTATCTGGAGGATTACGAGACCGGCTACCCGCTGTTTGAAAACATCCTACGGATTGCGATCTACGTCCTGTTGTCCGCCATCCTCTTGGGATCGTTCTACTGGCTATTCTTCCGCAACTGGGTCGAGGAGCGACAAGCCAAGCAGTTTTTGGCTCTGATCCAAGAGCAGAATTACAGCACGGCGTACACGGCCTGGGGCTGCACCGAGGATACTCCCTGCGAGTTCTATTCTTACAGCGAATTCATGGAAGACTGGGGGCCTGAAAGCGCCCTGGGTCAAGTGACGAGCTACCACCTGGGTCGCTCCTACACCCAGCGGGGCGGCGTAATCATCGAAGTCCACATCAACGGCCGCAAGCAGCCGAACCTGTGGGTCGACGGAGATACGCGGGAGATTGGCTTCTTCCCGTATTGAGCCGCGCGCGTTTGGGGTCGCAGGGCGCGACATCTCGCGCCCATGCTCAAGACTTCGATCGCGCTGTCGATGTTCTGCAGCCGGTCGTTGCGCTGGAGGTAGCCGCGGCCCGTGAGGTAGAGCTCATATAGGTGCCGGGAACGGCGGGCCGCGGGCGGGCGAGCTCGTCCGCGTAGCCTTCGCTGACCCTGAGGTCGAGCAGCGCGGCGAGGTTGGTGACGCTCTCGTCCTGCATGCGGAGCGCCGCGCGGCGGCTCCCGTTGATGACCTTGGTGTCGAGCTGCTTTCCGGTGGCGGTCTCGACCAGGGTCAGCACGAGGCGGACGGCGTCGCCTTCGCTCTGCAGGCTGCCCTCGACGGCATAGCGGGCGCCGAACTTCTCGAGGGCGTCCGCGGGAGACTGGACCTGCTGGCGGCGTACTTCGCTAGGCGAGACGACGACAAGGTGCTCGTTGTTATGCTCGTACTGAGAAAGCCTACGCGTCAGGGTTTCCATCAGGCCGTCGCTGAAAACCTGGAGGCTTTCGCCGCCGCCCGAGGCGGATATCGGCAGGACGGTGACGCTCGATCGGGATCTCCCCTCCGCCTCGCTCGAGGGTTCGAGGGAGCGCTTCGTGGGGACGACCGTCAGAACGAGGAGCAAGAGCGCGGACGCGACCGCGACGCCTACCGCCATTGGCGACCGGAGCGAGCTGCGCCGCAGGATGCGTTTGAGGCGGGATCGCGTGGGCAGTAGGTTGGGGCTGCGCGGAGGAATCTTGAAGACGGGGGTCTTCGTCTGCGCGTTGGGGGCGTCCTGCAACTCGCGCTGCAGGGCTCGGAGCCGCGCGAGGACTTCGTCGATGTCGGCGCGATGCTCGGCCTGCTTCGCGAGCATGACGTCGATAAGGTCGTCGAGCTCCTCGGGGACGCCAGGGCGCAGGTCGGCGAGCGGCTCGTGGTCTTCGTTGATGACGGAGTAGGCCAGACTGAGCTCGACTTCGCCTTTGAACGGCAGCTCCCCGCCGACCATCTCGTAGAGCATGACCCCAAGCGACCAGACGTCTGTGCGCGGGCCGGCGGTCTCGCCCAAGGCCTGCTCGGGGGACATGTAGGCGGGGGTGCCCATGCGGACGCCGGAGTTGGTGATGCGCGTGGCGCCAGCCTTTTGGGCGAGGCCGAAGTCCAGGACCTTGACGCGCCCGTCGGACGTGAGCATGACGTTGGCCGGCTTGACGTCGCGATGGATGACCTGCTCGGCGTGCGCGGCCTTGAGCGCCTCGGCGGTCTCGACGGCGATGCGGACGGCGTCTACCAGCGAGAGCGGCTCGCGCTCCAGGCGCGCACGGAGGTCCTCGCCTTCAACGAGCTCCATCGCGATGAGAGCATGCCTGGCAGACCCCTCTGGAACGTACATGTCCGCCGTTCGGCTCAGCGCCTTCTCGGACCGGTCTCCACCCTTAACGGGTCGAGACACTCCAGAGGTCTCCCGGTCTCGTGCATGTTGTTTCTCGACGTCCTCAGGTTCTCTGACTACGCAGGGCCGAGCGCTCACTCGCGAATGACGCAAGCGCCCGTGTTGCCTTCCCATCTCACACACGTGGTCGGCGCCCTGGAACAATATTTTTTCGAAGCTCAATAGCCCGGCCCGCCGATACCCCTGTTTACGCTTCAAGCGCCGCCTCGCGACGACGCCCGCAAAACTCGGGGTCAAGGTGGTTCGCTGCCTCTGGAGTGAACCCTAAAAATGAGACATTGAAATTCGGGACGAATTTCAGCGAATGGAAAGGAGTCCAGGATGGAAAGTCTCAAGCCGCGCAAGCCGCGGGAGTTCACGGTGGAGTTCAAGGAAGCCGCCGCCAGGCGGCTCCTAGCCGGCCAGAGCGGCACAGCGCTAAGCCGCGAGTTGGACGTCAAGCGCAGCCTGCTGTACCGCTGGCGGGACGCCTATCGCCAGGAAGGCGTCAACGGCTTGAGCCGGCGGCGAGGCCGGCCGAAACCCGGCCGCTCGGCGCCGCCCAAGATCCCTCGCGATCCGCGCGACGAACGCATCGCAGAGCTCGAACGACTGCTCGGCAAACAAGCCGCAGAGCTCGATTTTTTCGGACAAGCCTTTCGCGCCTTGAACCTCGCAGCCCCGACCAACGACGCCGGTGGCGCGAGCGGATCTACTCCATCGTCGAGCAGATCAGCGCCAAAGGCTCGCTCAGCGTCGAACACGCCTGCGAGCTCGGACGCGTGAATCGCGCCGGGTTCTATCGCCGGCTCGCCGTGTCGTCGCCCGCCGAGTGCGACATGGAATTGCGTGACCGCATGCAGCGGATTTCGCTCGAGAATCGTCGTTACGGCTACCGCCGCGTGACGGCCGAGCTGCGCCGCCAAGGCTTCCTCGTCAATCACAAAAAGGTCCTGCGGATGATGCGTAAGGACAACTTGCTGGCGGTACTCAAGCGGCGCTTCGTGCTAACAACGGATTCGAACCACTTCTTACCTGTTTATCCGAATCTAGCGGCGCACCTGAATGTGGACGGCGTCGATCAGTTGTGGCAATCCGATATCACCTACATTCGCTTGCGCGAGGCGTTCGTCTACCTCGCCGTGGTGTTGGACGCCTACTCGCGACGCGTGGTCGGCTGGCGGCTGGGGACGACGCTCAAAGCTGAGCTGGCTGTAGGGGCGTTGCGCGATGCGCTCGAGCTCAGACGCCCTGCCGCGGGGTGGATGCATCATTCCGACCAAGGCGTACAGTACGCTTCGAGCGCCTATGTCGAGCTGCTGGAGCAGCACGGCGCGATCATCTCGATGAGCCGCCGCGGCAACCCCTACGACAACGCGCGGGCGGAGAGTTTCATGAAGACGTTGAAGGCGGAGGAGGTTTGGTTGCAGCGTTATCGCACGCTTGACGAGGCGCGCGCATCGATCGGCGAGTTCATTGATGAGATCTACAACCAACGCCGGCTGCATTCGGCGTTGGGATATCGTCCGCCGGCGGAGTTTGAAGCGCTGGCGCGGCCGGCGGCAACAGCAGCGAGGAATCCGAAGTATGAGTTTTGAGAGGCATAGGCAAATCTATCAATCCGATGGGCCCTGGGCGGGCAGGGAGACATCGCCGGCGTTGGAGAAGCCGGGAGCGACCTTGGCGGCCGCCCCCGGCGCTCATCGTCTTGATGAGTTTGCGGCCGGGTATTCCTTGGCGGGTTGCTCTCCAGCAGAGCCCGCTTCCGCTTCCCCGGCTAGGACCAGCGTGCGACGATACAGCGAAGAAGGCAAGCGTTTTGCGGTGAATCGTAACCTGTCCCGATTTCGACTGTCTCACGCTTAGGGTTCACTCCACTCTCTCCGAAGCCCCGTCCTCCGCGTTCGTCGCCGAAGGTTCCGCCATCACCGTCCACACCGGCCATCGTTTGCCCTAGCCCCGCCCAAGAACCCATGAGCCCCGAACGCCAGTGAGGGGTGCGGTGATTGACGATGTTACGGCGTGGGATATTTCGGCGAAAGTCTGAAATAAAGGCCCTCCGATTTCCATTTCACACAGTGTAATGATCTGGGCTCAGATTCGGGCCGTTTCCAAGCTTCTCTGGGCCTGCAGATTCGGAGTAGCAAGGCGATTTTTCAACACCTTTGAGTGCCCCACTCGGATAGACTTGGTCCTACTTGGTCCATGAGTACGCTTAGGCTCGCTGCTCTTGGCCTTCTCGCGGTTTGCTGCCTAACGGTAGCATCGCCGGCGGCCGCTCCTCCCGACCAGTTCTTCGGCTCGGATGGTGTGCGTATCCGCTTCGTAGATCTCGGCAGCGGAGGGCCAGTCGTTCTAGTCCACGGTTTCACGAGCACGCTGGAATCCTGGAATCGTGGCGACATTCTTCAATCTCTCTCGCGCGACTACCGTGTTATCGCTCTGGACTGTCGCGGACACGGAAAAAGCGACAAACCGCACGAGCCCGAGCAATATGGCACGGACTCGGCTCTGGACGTTCTTCGACTCATGGATCATCTAGAGATTCCCAGGGCGCATATTGTCGGCTATTCCATGGGGGCACGGCTGACCGGATATCTGTTGGCGAACCACCCAGCGCGTTTCGTATCTGCAACGTTGGGCGGAAGCACTCCGCTTCCGGGGCTAACTAGATGAGCAAGTGACGAAGGAGCGGATCGCGTCCTTTCGGAAGCGCAGTCTCACGCAGCTTGACTCCGACCCGCAGGACTACGCCGCCTTGGCGGCGAGTGCGGAGGCTGCTCTAACCCGAGAACTACCTACGTATGAACAGTTGGGAGCATTGGATGTGCCGGTGCTTGCAATCGTCGGAAGCGAGGACTCGAAATTGAACCTCGACGGGTTGAAGGCACTCAAGGGCGTTATTCGGTCATTCGAATTAGTTGTGATCGAAGGCGCCGCGCACGGTACACAGACGGTCAGCTCGCCGGAGTTCCTCAAATCTCTAAGGGCCTTCATTGCGGCACATCCAGTCAAGGACTAAAGGTGCGAACCGTTTCGATGTCGCCGCGCCCCTCCCGGACGCGGCAGTAGCGGGTCGTCTCGCGAATCACAGCGGCCCAATCTTGCCCCCGCGCCCAGATAGGTGTCGCGAACAAACGTTCGCTTGAATGACCGCCTGAACGGCTCCAAAGCGCCCTCCTAGAGCGCTCTAGAGCCCTATTTACAGGGCTTTGAGGGTTTCAAGGGGCGGTTCGGTCAGTGTGAAAATAGTTTTGAGTATTTATCCGCCGGGCGGCAAAAATCCTACGTTCGCACCACTGCGGCCAAGTCCGCACCCGGAAACATCGTTCCGACGCTGAGCAAGTCGACGGTCGGCTCGACGCCAGCCGCGATGGGTCCCAGGTCCCCGCCGAGGACGGCCTGGGACAAGACCGTCCGCCCGTCGAGGATCGTCAGCGTCGTCAGAAGCGCCCCGGCGACCCGCACCTCGAAAGATAGCCGAATCTCATTACACTGTGTGTAACGACTTGGGTTAGTCGGAGAGTCCAGACCGCTCCGAAACGTCGGTTTCATGCGACCCGCGTTTATTTCGCGTTTTCCGTTTGGATATCCCCCTCCTAGACATGACGACCCGACCGGCGCCGCCAGCGTTGGCAGCCAATCATGCACCGTCACAAACTGCTCCGTCTCGCCGCCCTCGATCGCCCCAGGCGCATAAAGCGCCCCAGGCACCCGGACACCACCCTCAAACGACGAGGTCTTCGCACCCCGAAGCGGCGAATTATCCCCCGTCCGCGCGCCGCCATTGTCGCTCACGAAGACCACAATTGTGTCCTGGGCCATCCCCTCCTCGTCGAGCGTCTTGAGCACCCGTCCAATGCCGTCATCCATCCGTGACGTCATCGCATAGTAGGTGCGTTTGGCCGTATCGGAAACGTTCGCATAACCGTCGAGCGCCGAATCCAGCGCTCGTAAAGGCGTGTGCACGGCGTTGTAGGTCAAGTAGAGAAACGTCGGCTTCGACTTATCCCGCCCTTTGAGCATCTTCACCGCTTCAGCCGTCAGCAGGTCCGTCGAATACCCCTTCTCGCGAACCGTCTTGCCGTTGCGTTGCCAGTCGAGCCCGCCTTGGGCGATGTGAGACTCATAGTCGATCCCGGCGTTCAAGAAGCCATAGAAGTGCTCAAACCCCCGCCCCGTCGGGAAGAAATCCACGTGATGCCGCCCCAGGCGCCATTTGCCCATCATGAACGTCTGATATCCCGCCTCGCGAAAGATCCGCGGCAAAGAGCTCGCCGGCGCCAGGCGGAGCGACTTTGAAACCATCCGCGACGCCGGCAAATGGAAGCAAGCCGTCCAAGCCTACCTGGCCGGCATCACGTTCGCCGACCACCAGATCGGCCGCGTCCTCGACGCCCTCGACGCGAGCCCGCACGCCGGCAACACCATCATCATGCTGTGGTCGGACCACGGCTGGCACTTGGGTTCGAAGCAGCACTGGCACAAGTCGACTCTATGGGAAGAGTCGACCCGCGTCCCGCTCATCGTCAGCGCCCCCGGCTACGAACCCGGCGTCTGCGGCCGCCCCGTGAGTCTGCTCAGCCTCTACCCCACACTGAATGAGCTTTGCGAACTGCCCGCCCGCAAGCTCGACGGCGTCAGCCTCACGCCGCTACTACGCAACCCCCATGCCGAGTGGGACCGCCCCGCCGTCGTCGAATACCACAAGGGCAACTCCGCCGTACGCTCAGACCGCTACCGCTACATCCGCTACAGCGACGGCGGCGAAGAGCTCTACGATCACCAGACCGACCCCCACGAGTGGAACAACCTCGCCGACAGCGCCGAGCACACGCCAGTCAAAGCCGAGCTCGCCAACTGGATCGCCAAAGACTGGGCCGAATCAAAACCAACCAAAGCCGCCTTCGACTTCGACCCAGAAACCTTCACCTGGACAAACAAAGAGTCCGGTGAAACGATCTCAGGCCAACACCCATGAGCCCCGAACGCAAGTGAGGGGTACGAACCTTGTGGGGTCGTCGATTGCAGCACTCGCTCGTCTGAGACCGCTTTCGTGAGTGGCCCGCGTTCAGGCCGCCGCGGATTCGCTAACAAGCTGATAGCCAAGACTTTTCACGCTGGCTCGCAAGCTTTGCAGGCGGGCTTGCTGATAGCGCCTCTCGTAAGCCTCCGCTCCTTCATCGAGATAAGGTTTCCCCCAGCGCAGCAAGCGCTAGATGTGTTGCGCCGGCTTTCTCGCCGTCGCAAAAACCGTCACGTCCGCAGCGATGCGCCGCGCGATCTGGCGGTAGTAGGCGCCCAGGGCGGTCTTGGAGTGAGCCGGCGATAACGCCGCCATGCGCAGCGCGGGCGGTTCCATCTGCGTCAGCCGGCTCTGAATTTCCAGCTCATACTCTTGCATTCTCTCGCTGATGAGGGCGTACATCTTCAAGGCTTGGGCGAGGCTGAACAGGTGGTCATCGCGCCAGCGCCCGCTGAGCTGTTCGGCGATTTCCTGCTCGCTCTTCTTGCAACGCCGATGCCGCAACTTCGCCACGGCGCGGTGGACCCGAACGTTCATCTGATCCAAGCTTTTCTGCATGCGCCGCAGCCAGTCCGCGCCTTCGTCGACCAGCGTCGCTTTGTCGCGCGCCAGCGTCCGCAGCAGGCAAATCCGCTCGTCGCGACGACCCCCCCCCCGGGGGTGTGCGACAAATTTGTGACTGCCGGCGGCGCTTGGCCGAACAATCTGAACAGCCCAGCACCTAGGTAACACTTTTCCCCAACCACATAGGTAACAGTTTAAGGGTTGAACCAAGAGAAGGTTCTTTGCACGAAATCCTTCCCGGAAACGCTCGGGGGGCGCCGGGGGAGCGAGCCCGTAGGGCGAGCGGAGGAGGCGCCCCCCGAGCGTTTCCGCCGCAGTCGGTGCTCCCCCCTGCCCGGCCGCGGGCCCTCGAATAGGCTACGCTCGAGCCAGTCCAGCTCCAGCGGCCCAAACCAGACCGCCCAGCCGTGCTCATGCTCTTCCAGGCCCACCGTCTCGCCCGCCAAGGTCTCGCTGAGAAACAACTGACGCCCCAGCAACCCAATGTCGCCCTTGCTCTGCACTCGCCGCGGCAGCATCCGATCCGGATACTCCAGCTCCGGCAAGCGCTCCGGATACGGCCTCCACGACGGCTGATACACGCTCGCCGGCGTTGCCATCGCTAGCGACTCGTGCGGACGCTCCTGGTTGTAGATCTGCCGAAAACGATCGAACGCCCGCTGTTGCGCTCGCAAGTTGCGCTCCGGCGGCGTCGCCGTCTCGGCCTTGAGCGTCCGATGCATGCGCTCATGACGCCCGTTTTGCTCAGGGTGTCCGGGGTCGATTCGCTGCAGTTGAATCCCGAGCCGGATCCACCACACGCTGAGCCGCGAAAGCCCCGCCAAGCCCGTCGAGGCGAACGGCGGACCGTTATCGGAAAGGATCCTCGTGGGCAGGCCGTACTCCCGGAAAGTCGCTTCCATCAGCGGCCGCACGTGCGCCGTGTCGCTGCGCGCGACCCTTTGACAACGCAACAGATAGCGGCTCGCCGTATCGGAAATCGTCAGCGGATCGCAGCGTTTGCCGTCGCCGGTGTCGAACCAACCCTTGAAATCGATCGCCCAAACTTGGTTGGGCGCCTTGGCGCTGGTGAGCTTACTGGAAGGCGTGGCGTGGCGCCGGCGCTTACCGGGGTGGGTGAGTCCGTGGCGTTTCAGCAGCGCCCCGATAGTGGAGTGCGCCGGCCAATTGATGTCAGGGTTGGTGCGCTCGAGTCGCGCTTTGAGCTTGTCTTCGCCCCAAGTGGGATAGCGCGCCCGCAAGGCCAGGATCTCTCGCTCGATCTCGGCGGGAAAGGCTTGCGCTTGCCGTTTGGGCGCTTTGGATTGATCGGCCAATCCGGCGACGCCTTGTTGGGCGTAGCGATCGAGCCATTTGTAGCCGGTCTTACGGCTGACGCCGAAGCGCCGACAGACGGCGGCCATGGCATCCTCCCGGGTTAGAACCTCTTGAACGAATCGCAATCTTTCGTCTTGCACACGCGTCTCCTTCCATCCCAAAACAAAAGTCCTCCTTTTGTTCTAGGATGCCAATGTGTTACCCATGTGATCGGGGAATTGTGTTACCTATCTGCCCGGGCTATACCCTGAACAGCCCCGGGATTCATCCCGGGGCTATGATTGTTTCGGATGGCCTGCGCCCGCGCCCCACGTAGGTGTACGCTCGGACAAGCGTTTAACCATTGCAGTTACGCCTTTCGCTCACATTTATGTCGCACACCCCCCCCCCGGGCTTCGGCTTGCGCCGCCAGCCTATCAGTGCTAGCGTGCTTGCGGAAGCAGGAGGTTCGCGATGAAGAGACTTCACTTTGCCGTCTTGTGGGTATTGTCGGGGATTCTGGCGGCCACGGCTTGGTCCCAGCCGAGACCCAAGATTGTCGTAACCGGCATATCGCCCGCGGAGGTGGCGGAGCTCAGCGCCGGGGCTCGGGCCGACTTCGTCGCGGTGTCCGACCCCGGCGAGGCTCTTCGCGAGATTCCCGACGCGGACGCCCTGTTGGGGATCTGCAGCCAGGAGTTGGTCCAAGCGGGCAAGAAGCTGCGCTGGATTCAGGTCTACAGCGCGGGAGTCGAGCGCTACCGTTTCCCCGAGCTGCTCAACAGCGACATCACGCTCACCAATCTCAAGATCCTGCAAGGGCACGAGATCGCGGACCATGCGATGGCCTTGCTGCTCGCGATGACACGCAGGCTGAACGACCTCATTCCCCGGCGAACCGCCCAGGAGTGGCCGATTGAGGAGTTCCGCACGACGCGCCGCCCGATCGAGCTCAACGGCAAGACGGCGGTGGTGATCGGGTTCGGAGGCATCGGCACGCAGATCGGGCAGCGCGCCGCCGCCTTTGGCATGAAAGTCATCGCGGTCGATCCCAAGGACATTCCTTTCTTGTTCTTCGTGGAACGGACCGTGCGTCCGGATCAGCTGGACGAAGTGCTGCCCGGCGCCGACGTGGTTTTCATGGCCGTGCCGCACACGCCCGAGAGCGAGCGCATGATGGGGCCGGCCCAGTTCGAAATGATGAAGAAGGGCTCGTACTTTGTCGCCGTGTCGCGCGGCAAGACCTATGACAAAGCCGCGCTGGTCAAGGCTCTGGATGAACAGCGCCTGGCAGGCGCCGGCCTTGACGTCACCGATCCCGAGCCGCTGCCCAAGGGAGACCCGCTATGGGAATTCGAAAACGTCGTGATCACCCCGCACATCGCGGGACAGTCGGACCGCATCGGGGAGCGGCGGCAGGCGTTGCTCAAGGAGAACACAAAGCGCTTTGTGGCAGGCGCGACTCTGCTCAATATCGTGGACAAGCAGAAGGGCTACTGAGCAGGCGCCGCGATCAGCGTCTTCCAATTCCAACTGCTGCTACGCGGCCGGCATCGTTCTCGTGTAGGCCGGCTTCGCTAGGAATATTCCTAGGCTGGGTTGCGGTACCGTCTACCGCCAATGGGAGGTCGTAGGGGAATCACCTAAGGAGAAGTTGAACCTTGCGTTCCATTGGGCGTCGGTGAACGTTCGGGTATCGTGGATTACGCCGGAGCGGCTCGCGGCCGGCAAGCAAGAGCGCCCGAGGGTAAACACTTGATGACCAATATGACCAAACAACCAATCACATCAGATCCAACCCCCGAACCGGTTCAGGCCGGGGAGTCTCCGCGCCGCCGGACTGAACCGCGCAATAAGCCGCTCCGGACACATTGTCTGACCATAACAGCGGGCGACCGATTCTTGGTCGCTCTGCTGGTCGACCACAGCAGCACGGGGCTGGGAATCCATGCCTTTGAGCCGTTTGCGTTGAAGACTGTCGTTTCTGTAAGCGGCACCGTCCAAGTGGGCGACGACTGGATGGAGTTGGAAGGCTCAGCCACCACGGTGTACTGCGAGCCCACGGAAGACGACCTGTTCCGTGTGGGTCTCGAGTTCTCAGATGTTGAATGGCGAGAGACCGGAGAGCCGCAGCTGGGTTGGCGATAGGCTGCGTAGGACGACGAGTTGGTCGCGCGACGGTAGATCGATCCACCTACGTAACGGGCCAGGACAAGGGAGATGGCGACTTCATCCTGAAAACGGTGAACGCCGGCTGATCGTCGCGGACGATGGAGGGGGGATTCGTTCGAGTCAGCCGTGTTGGAGTCGCGACGGAGTATCTGATAGCCTTGCAGGCCACCCATGAGGATGAAAACGGCCGCCCCGGAGCCGCGACCGTGAGGGAGCGGTTGTCGCAACCGCGGGCAACCGCTTGCTGAGGAGCTGTGAAAAAATGTCGGGGATCCAATTCCGGCAAGGCGGGCTTGGCATGCCAAGCCCCTACGTCGTTGAAAACAAACGATCGTCCGTAGGGGCGAGGCATGCCTCGCCCGTCTTTCGCGCCCAACGGGCGATTTTTTCACAGCCCCTGACGCGCGCGGCTCCGGGGCGGCGACGCATTCGGCCGGTGGAGCGGGTTTTCGAGTGGGAGTCGCGACGGAGTATCTGATGGCCTTGCAGGCCACCCATGAGGATGAAAACAGCCGCCCCGGAGCCGCGACCGTGAGGGAGCGGTTGTCGCAACCGCGGGCAACCGCTTGCTGACGCGCGCGGCTCCAGGGCGGCGACGCATTCGGCCGGTGGAGCGGGTTTTCGAGTGAGGGGAACTGTACTACGGCGGGGCCGAACCCGACGGCGCCGAGGCGGTCGTCGCTCCGTCCGTTTCTACGGAGTCGGGATTTGTGGTGAATTCCGAGGAGCGCCTCTTTGCCCATGCCAGCCTATCCGGCTTTGTTGCGCCGGAGTATGCTTTGTTGCGCCAGAGTATGACGTCTCGCCCGACGGAGAAAGGTTTCTGGTCCATGAGCCGCTGGGGGAGAGGCCCGAACCTTCGATCCGTATCGTCGAGAATCGGTACGAAGAGTTCCGCGAGCGGGAGCAGGACTATGGCGCCCCACAATCAATGGACTAGAGTGATTCGAACGGTAAGTGTTGGTAAGTGTTGGAATGGCGCCATGTCATGAACGCTGTCCAGCGACCGCCGGCGGGCTCGCATCGGGGGTGGTCGGCGCATAGATATTTTAAATTATTTTCACGCTGACCCAACGACCGCCCGAAATCGCCCGAAGGGCTGTAAACAGGGTCTTAGAGCGCCCTAGAAGGGCTTTTGGAAGGCCCTCAGACGGTCGTTCAAGCGAACGTTTGTTTTCACCACGAATGCGAGTCAAGTCCCTGAGCGCTAAAATCGGCACATCTTGGTGGGCTCGACCATCAGTCACTACAAGATCCTCGAGAAGCTTGGTCAAGGCGGCATGGGTGTGGTTTATCGGGCTGAAGACACCAAGCTTGACCGGCTCGTAGCTCTCAAGTTCCTCCCCGCTCACTTACTCGGTGACGAGGAGGTCAAAAGCGCTTCAAGCGCGAAGCAAGGGCTGCTGCCCTGGACCACTCCAACGTCTGCACTGTCTACGAGAAAGACGTAGCGGATAGCATGCTACTCTCGGCCCATGAAATGCACAGGCGCGATCATAGGCCTCACTGTTCTGGTCGTTTTCTGCGGTTGTGGAGTCCTAGAGACCATAAATAGAAGCCGTGGCGAGCGCGACCCCGACAGCGCCGATGAGTCGTGCAAGGCGCGCGTGGAAGACGCAGATGGGCAGAAGGTCACAAAAGACCCGCTCGCATGCGACTGCCGGGACATAGACGGGCGAGACCCCAAATGCTGGGGCTATACCGAGTACCGGGATAGGCCGATGCCTTTACCTGCGTTGCTGAGTTCAGAAGGGACAAACCCGGACGAGTCCCAAGCCGAACCTTCTCGCATCCGTCAGGCTGGCGGCCCGGAGATCCCGTTGAACGGCATCGTGAACTCTGCCAGCTTCATGAATCGGATTCTGGCTGCGGGACCCATCGCGCGCGGGTCGATCTTCACGATCTTCGGTGGTGGTATCGGTCCCGCAGTCGGTGTAGCGGTGACGTCGTTCCCGCTGGGGACCGAGCTTGGCGGAGTACGCATCCGCGTCTTCACGCTCGACGGTGAGGTGGAAGCGATTCCGCTGTTCGTATCCGCCGGCCAGATCAACGCCATTATGCCGTCCGACGCGCCGCTGGGCTTCGTGGCGGTCGAGGTCAGGTTCCAGGGCCAGACGAGCAACGTTGCTCCGGTCCAGGTCGTAGAAGCGGCCGTCGGCATCTTCACAGCAATGGGTACGGGTGACGGCCCAGGCAGTGTCACGAACTTTGTTTCGCAAGCCGAACAGCCGCTCAATACGATCAACAACCCAACGTCGCCGAGCTCTTTCATCACTCTGTGGGTCAGTGGACTCGGAGCCGTGGACGGTCCCGACAACATGCGTCCGATCGATATCGGAGCTGTCGTCGATGTGCGTGACCGAATCCAGCTGGAGATCTATGTCGGTAGCCGCCGGGTCACAAACATCTTCTATGCGGGGCGGAGCGCCGAGTTTTCTGGGCTCGACCAGATTGTGTTCCAAATTCCGGCTGACGTGGAGCTGGGCTGCTACACACCGATCATCGTCGTCGCCAACGCACGACCCTCGAACGGAGTCACGCTAGCCACCGCCACGGACGGCAGCCCTTGTCAGCCTGTCGAGACGGCGTTCGCGATTCCCCAAAACGTCCAAGGAGTGCTTGGCTCGATCAACATCTTCCGAGTCATTGGCAATAGCCGTGAATCACTTGAGGGCCCGTTCACGGACTTCATGCTCGAGCAGATCGGCGGCCTGTTTGTCAGGGACCCTCCGCCATCGCTAGGGTTTAGCATTCTCACGAATCTGCCGCCGGCTGGGTCATGCGTCTTGGGCGGCGCACTTGATCCGGAAACCGAGGCGAACGGTGTGCTGACCGGCCTTGCGCCAAACGTCGACGCCGGAACCCAGATGACGCTCACGCGCTCGGACGGAGAGCAGCGGGTAGTGGATTTACTGGAGGGAGGCGGCCCGCTCGGCGGAGGGTTCCCAGGTGACGAGCAGTTGCAGCTGTTCCTTGACCCTGGCACGTACCGGATCGCAACCGACGGCGGGGCTGAGGTGGGAGCGTTCAACCTTGACGTCGACATTCCCACTCCGATCGTGTGGTCCAACCGGGCCGAGCTAGGACGCGTCTCCAGATCTGGTTTCGAGGTCCGCTGGCAAGGGGGCAACCCCGGAGAAGTCGTCGCTGTATTGGGCTACAGCACGAATGGCATCGCGCGAGTGGAATCGAGCTTTGCGTGCACGGCCGACGCAGGGGCCGGCTCGCTCCAAGTTCCAACCTACGTGCTCGCGAACCTGCCGGATGGCCGGGTCTTCGAGGACGGCATTCTTATGCTCATCGGAGTGGAGGAGTTGGGGATCCTGGAGACGCCGGGTGTTGACAGAAGCGTGGTATCGCAGACGTCCATCGAGTACCGGACGACCTTCTATCGCGACTGATGGTGGGACGGTCGAGCCCAGGGCCAGAGGCGGCCTGACACTCGGCGTCCCGAAACCGCCGTTCAAAACCGCAACACAATCTTCAATTCGCGTACCACTACGAAGTCAGCCCCGACGGATCTTCCCCCCAGCGGAAGGCTCGTTTGACGGGCTAACTGCTTGGCTTGCTTGGCTTTAACACGTTTGGGGGCGCTTTTAGTGTACCCATGTATTATGCTATTGTATCGTTTATTCATTGTGTTGTTTGTGATATAATATACCCATGTATGTTGAGTCCGTCCCCAATCGCAACTCGCCGCCCGCCGTCTTGCTGCGCGAATCCTTCCGCCAAAACGGCAGAGTCAAAAAACGCACCCTCGCCAACCTCTCCTGCTGGCGCCCCGTCCGCGTCGAGGCCCTCCGGCGCGCCCTCCGCGGCGAGTTCGATCAGCTTCCCGCCACTCCCGTCTGCGGCCCCGTCTTTGGCCTGCTCTTCGCGCTCAAGCAACTCGCCGATGAGCTGGGCCTGACCGCCGCGCTGGGTCGAACGCGGGCCGCCAAACTCGCCTTGTTCCTGGTGCTGGCGCGCCTGGCCCACCAAGGATCGCGGCTCTCGGCCGTGCGCTGGGCCGCCGATCAGGCCGTCGCAGAAGTGCTGGGTCTGGGCGCCTTCGACGAAGACGACCTCTACGCCGCCCTCGATGATCTGAGCGCCCGCCAAGTGAAGATCGAGCAAGCGCTATACCGCCACTACCTCGAGCGCCGCGGAGCCCCGCCCAGCTTGCTGCTCTACGACGTCACCAGCTCGTACTTCGAAGGCCTGCACAACGCGTTGGGCGAGTACGGCTACAATCGCGACGGCAAGCGCGGCAAGAAGCAAATTGTGATCGGACTGCTGGCCGATGACCAGGGCGAGCCGCTGGCGGTGCGGGTGTTTGCCGGCAACCGCAACGATCCGACGACCGTGCCGGATCAGATCCGCATCGTCAAAGAGCAGTTCGGAGTCGAGGAGTTGGTCTTCGTCGGCGACCGCGGGATGGTCAAGAGCAAGGGCAAGCAGGCGCTGGGGGAGGCCGGGCTGCGCTACATCACGGCGCTGACCGATCCCCAGATTCGGCGGCGCTTGAGCGAAGGGGTGCTGCAACTGGAGCTGTTCGCTGAACAAGTCTGCGAGGTCGAAGCCGACGGCGTGCGCTATGTGCTGCGCCTCAACGCGTCCGAAGCCAAACGGCAACGGCAGCGGCTCGAGGACAAGCTGGCCAAGCTGGGAGGCAAGCTCGACCGACGCAACCAGAAAGTCACGGCCTCTTCCCGTTGCGAGCCCGCGGCCGGACTGCGCCAGCTCAAGCCCTGGCTGGCGCGTCACAAGCTGACAGAATTGGTCGAGTTGCGCTTGCAGGGACGTACGCTGGTCGTCGAGCGCCAGCAGGCGGCGATCGAGCAGGCGCTGGAGTTGGCGGGCTGTTACGTGGTCGTGACCGATGTCGCCTCCGAGCGCATGAGCGGCCAAAGAGTGCACGACCATTACGTGAGCCTGCAGCGGGTGGAGCGCGACTTTCGGCAGCTGAAGACGGGCTTGCTCGAGGTGCGGCCGATCTTCGTGCGCAAAGAAAGCCGCACCCGAGGACATGTGTTGTGCAGCATGCTGGCGTTGAAGCTGAGCCGCGAATTGGAACGGCGGATACAAGCGGCGTTTGGCACGACCGACGACGACCCGCACGCGATCACCTTGCCGGACGCGCTGGCGGCGTTGGGGCGACTGTGTCTATTGGAATATCGAGTGGATGAGCAGACCAGCGTCACACGGCTGCCGATTCCCGACGCCCGCCAAACAGAAATCCTCAATGCGTTGGGGGTTTCGCTGCCGCACAAGTAACCTGTAGACAGACGCCGATCGCCCGATCCATCCCATAACCGACGCGAATTCAGGAAGTTGGCGGCGAAACTCTGCTCGCTGGCGGGGGGAAGATCCGCCGGACGGGCAACGAATCCTCGTCGTGCCTCAGCCCGACGAGCCCGACAACGAGGTGACGGTGATGACGAACTGGCGCCTGCCGCGATAGGCTAAACGCCGCCGGGAAGGCGCAACTAAGCTCACCAGGCGTGAGCAGAGCTAAGGCTTGCTGCGGCAGTCAGTTACGGGCAGAATTGAGAAGACTGTTGTGAAATCGCGTTGCCACTCCAAATCTGACGTAGCCTCCCCGACCGTTCCAGAGCACCCGTCGGAGCAGCCCACAGCGTGGCCATAAAGATCTTCACGCTGAATAGGCGACCGGCTGAAATCCGTCGGAGGCCCATAAACAAGTTCTTAGAGCGCTCTGGGAGCGCCTTTGGGATGGACTCGACACGGCGTTCATGGGATCGCTGCACCCTGAGCCTGATATCTACGCGCCAAAAAACGTCGACCCCTCCGCCAAATTCCGCCGACAAACCTCCTCGTTGAGCGCGATTCCCAAGCCGGGCTTATCCGTGAGCACGTAATATCCATCCTGATAGAACGGCGCATCACGCAAGATCAAATCGTCCCAGTGTTCAAGCTCAACCGAGTCCGACTCAAGCGCCACGAACGACCGAATCGAAGCACACGCATGCGCGTTGGCCACCGTCCCCACCGGCGTACACATGTTGTGGCAGGCGAAGGTGATGTAGTACTGATCAGCCCAGTCGGCAATGCGCTTGGTTTCGAGCAGGCCGCCCGACTTCTGGGGGTCGGGCTGGATGATGTCCGCCGCCTGCTTCTCGATGAACGGCCGGAAGCTGTGCCGTGTGTAGAGGTTCTCGCCAGTGCATGTGGGGATCTTGCATTCCTGCGTAAACCGCGCCATGGCGTCGGCGTTCTGGGGTGGAATCGGGTCTTCAATGAACCACAGGTTGAGGTCCTCGACCATGTACGAAAACTTGAGCGCGTCGGCATAGTTGTAGTTGAAGTGCAGGTCGATGCCAAGCGGGTAATGTTCGCCGATGCGCTTGCGGATCGCGACGAGGATGTTGCGCCACTGCTCCATCTCAACCGTGGTGATGGCACGGTTCCACAGTTCTTGGCGATAGCGGTAGGGTTCGCCGGCCATCGTCATCGCGCGGCCTTCCCAGTCCATGTCGAACTTTGTGGCGATGAAGCCGTAGTCGAGGGACTTTTCCGCTTCCTCGACCCAGGCGGCGGGGTCGGGCGTTTTGGGGGACCCTGTGTCGTGGTAGATCAGAATCTTGTCGCGGAACCTCCCGCCCAGCAGGACGTAGACGGGCACGCCTAGAATCTTGCCGGCGAGGTCCCAGAGCGCGGTTTCAATGCCGCTGATTGCGCTCGGGATCGAACCGGTCCAAGAGCCGTGTCCGAGTTTCGCCTCGGCCATCTTGACCGCGAGGTAGTCGACCTGCAATGGGTCTTCGCCGATCAGGAGGTCTTCGAAGGCATGGACGTGGTCGAGGATGCCGTCCCTGTTGTAAGATTCGCCGAGCCCCGAGAGCCCAGAGTCGGTGTCAATCTTGACCAAGTGCGCCGGGTACTTGATCATCACCGAAGCGGTCTTGATGCCGGTGATCTTTACCTTGCCGAGCTGGCTCTCAGCGGCGGGGTAGGCCTTGAGGACTTGGGAGAATTCGGGGAGGAAGCCGGCCGCGGCCGCGGCGAACGAGCTTTGGAGAAAACCGCGTCGATCTAGCATGAATCGATGATAGCGGGAATTGGTAATTCCGTCAGCCTACCTAGCCCCAATACTCTTCACTTAAGGCCAAAAGTTGGGTTCGAGCCCGCCTACGGGCGTCACAATCATAGCCCAGGGATTCATCCCTGGGTCGCGGTTTGGGCGCCGCGGGTTCGTTCCCCTCTGTGTGCACAGAGGGGTGGCAGAGGGGACGCAGGCGCTTCCAAGTCCCAGGGATGAATCCCTGGGCTATGATTGTCGCGCCCTGTGGACGTTTGAGCGGACGCTTATTGCTCGAATGCATCGCTAAGTGAAGAGTATTGGGCCTAGCTCACGAACGCGCGACGTTAATCTCAGCGTCTTGATCGGGACCGTGGTAACCCGCTACGGTGTCTTCGAAATGTCGGCCCATCGTGGATACAACAGCCCCCTCCATTCCCGGATCGCGGCTTTGCGGTCAAGGAAGTGCGATCTGGGCCCGAACCACACCGGCGAGATGCTTGGTCGTGTGCGCGTCGAAGTACAGCGCTCCCGAGCCTAGCGCCATCCTCTGGGCCGGAGTCAGAGTGACAACGCCCGAGCTTCGCAGTTCCCCCCGGCCTGAAAGTATCACCGACACAGGCCCATTATGGCCAGCCTCGGCGCGGTGCAAATGCATGAAAAGGACTTGCGCCTCTGGGACCCCCAAGATCCGCGCGTCGTAGCTGAGCTGGGCGGTAGCGGAATTCCAGTCGACCCGCAGGCGGGCAGTGACCTCGCTGTCGACAGGCGGCACATGCTCGGCGCCGGTCGCGACCCATTCCTCGCTCATCGTCGGGTCAACATACAGGCTCGGAGTCGAGGCCGGCGGGCGCCGCTGGCGGGTCAGCTGCTCGTAAGAGTACGCCAGCCGGATCAGTGCGCCCTCGCCCCACGCCGGACCGAGCATCTCGAGTCCAACAGGCATCCCATCGGCCGCGTACCCCGCCGGGACGACGATCGCCGGGAGCCCCGACACGGGAGCAAGCCTGCAGTTCGTCCCTTGCTGCGGGACGCCGATCAGCGCGGCTGTGCGTCGAATGGTCGGGTAGGCGATGGCGTCGAGCCGCTGGTCTTGCATCACTTTGAGCACGCTCCGCCGCACCACGTCACGCCGTGCGACGGCTTCGAGATACTCCGGGTCGTCAAGCCCCGGGGCCTCCGCCGATCGACGGTAGCGACCCTCCAACGCCTCGTGATACAGCCCGGCATCAAGGATCTCGCCGATCGACTTCACGGGCGTTCCGGGCGCGCGGAGGTATTCGGCCAACTGCGGCTTGAATTCGTACCGCGACAGTGCCGGGGCGTCGAGCAAATCTATTAGATCGGGAATCTCGATCTCGACCACCTCGGCGCCGGCCTGCTCCATCTCGGCAAGCGCGGCCTCAATCACGTTGCGCACCGGCCGGTCCGCCTGATCAGTCCCAAGCAGAAACTCGAGCGTGCCGATGCGCGCACCGTCGAGCGCGCCATCTTCAAGGAACGCGGTGTAAGTCGGCGGGATGTGGCCCCGGCTCAGCTCGGTTGTCGGGTCGGCGGGATCGACCCCGATCGTCGCGTCAAGCATGATCGCAAGGTCGCCGACGCTCCTGGTCAGCGGCCCGCCGATGTCCTGAGTAAGCGCGAGCGGAATGATGCCGTCGCGACTCGACAGTCCGCGGGTTCCGCGCAACCCAACCAAAGCGTGATGCGCCGACGGAATGCGGATCGAGCCGCAGGTGTCGCTTCCCATACCTGCCGCCGCGAAATTCGCCGCCACCGCCGCGCCGGTCCCGCCGCTCGATCCGCCGGGATTGCGCGACGGGTCGTATGGATTCCGCGTCTGACCGCCGAGCGAGCTGATCGTCTCGATGCCGTAGGCAAGCTCGTGCATATTTGTCTTGCCGATGATGACCGCCCCCGCCTCCTTCAACTTGGCAACCTGGAATGCATCATCCGGCGGAAGCCAAGCAGCCAGCGCGATCGAGCCCCCCGCCGACGGCAGGCCGACCATGTCGTAGTTGTCCTTCACCACGACCGGGATGCCGTGCAGCGGCCCGCGCGCGCCCGTCTCGGCGCGCTCGCGGTCGAGAGCCTCGGCCTCATCGAGGGCGCTTTCGTTGATCGCGATGATGGAGTTGAGACTCGGCCCCTGCTGGTCGAAGGCCTCGATGCGAGCTAGATACTGCTCGGTGATCTGGCGGGACGTGACGACGCCGCTTTCCATCGCCTCCCGCAGTTGAGGGATCGACTGCTCGAGGACATCGAATTCGGGCTCTTCAGGGGGTGCGCTACAGCCTAGCGCCCAGACGAGCGCCAGGACCGGGGCGGCGGCAAGTCTCGTTTGCATCATTGCGGCTCCGCGGTTCGTCGGATCGGCTCCGCCAAACGACGGGCGTAGCACCCTACGCCCCTACTCGCGCTTCTCCAAGAGGCGGGCCTTGCCGGCAATGTCGAGCCGCTCGTCGTCAACCTCTTTCGCGAACTCTTCCGCGCGCGCCTTCAACTCGTTGTCTTCCGATTCGGCGAAGGGTTCGATCAGTTTCTCCGCGGCGTTGACGAAGATGTTCCGAATTCTCGGGTCATAGAGCCGCGCCTTCGAGAACAGCAGCCCGGTGTCAAGCAGCATCGTGGCCACTCTGAACTTCGCGTCCGTCGTCGAGACTTGCACCGGCCCCGCCTCGAACTTCGCCCGCGCCTTCTCCGGATCTTCTTCGCCGGCTAGCTGAGTCGCAGCCAGGACCATGCCACGGTTTTGCTCATGGATCGTCACCGCGACCACCTCCCGGCGTTCTACCGGCTGGGAGTCAGCGATCTGCTGAACGACAGGCGATGGCGCATGCTCTCCCTCGGGGAACGGGAACTCGAGCGTCAACGTCTCGCCTTCTAGTAGCCTTTCAACTTCTCCCAACGATTCGGCCAGCTGGATCGCAAACGTACGAGCATTTCGATTCCCTTGCTGCAGCGCGCTCTGATAGTCCGCGTTCAGTTCTTCCTCTCTCTCTAGGACCGCGCGATAGGCGTCGCCAACTTTCATCAGGCCCTGGCACAAGCCGTGCAGGACAGCCGTCCGCCATATGACGGCGCTTGCCTGATACTCGTCTCGGCGGTCCACGAGGGCTTGAATCTCGCCGACCATCTTGCTGAATTGGGAACGGTTCTGATAGTCGATCGCGCTCATCCAGCGATATTTCGCGGTGCCTGGACGTCCGCCCGGAGGCTCTTCGGTCTCGCAAGCGGCAAACGTAAGCGCGCAGCAGGCGCCGATCACACAGGTGGAGATACTTCGTCGGTTCATTGGGGTAATCCTCAGACGGTCGTCAGTGTCGCACGAACACCAGGTGGATTTCCACCCTCATCAAAGCAGGCGAACGCCCCGGAGCCGCGACCGGAAGGGAGCGGTCGCTCAAAAGCGCGAACATCGGCTACCTGCTCGGGCAACCGCTCCCTTCCGGTCGCGGCTCCGGGTCATTGCGGCGGCGATTGCAGAAGTGTTCAAGCCGCGGATTCGTGGATCTGAAATCCGCTACAGGTGTTTTGCGATCGTCTGTAGCTGGATGTTGCTCGTGCCTTCGTAGATCGTGCCGATCTTGGCGTCCCGGTAGAGTTTCTCAACCGGGTAATCTTTGGTGAACCCGACGCCGCCGTGCAGATCCACCGCTTTGGCGGTTATCCGAACGGCCATCTCCGAGCAGAAGTACTTGGCCATCGCCCCTTGGGTTAGGTATTCGCCGCCGGCATCCTTCAACCGCGCGGCGTTGTAGACAAGCAGTCTTGCTGCCTCAATCTCGGTCGCCATCTGCGCCAGCTGGAATTGCACGCCTTGGAATTCGCCAATCGCCTGGCCGAATTGCTTGCGCTCAGTGGTGTACTTGCGAGCGTGCTCGAAGGCTCCCTCGGCGATCCCTAGGGTCTGCGCGGCGATCCCGATGCGGCCTTCGTTGAGGGTCTCGATCGCGATCTTGTATCCCTGGCCGACTTCGCCGACTACGTTTTCCTT
Source organism: Bryobacterales bacterium (assembly GCA_965247515.1). Classification (GTDB taxonomy): domain Bacteria; phylum Acidobacteriota; class Terriglobia; order Bryobacterales; family UBA6623. Next base: position 8,735,099 of record OZ252029.1, read on the forward strand.
CGGGACTGGGCAGTCTTCGAGGATCAGCTCGCAGGTCGACGACGCCCGGATGCCAAGCTTGTCTTCCTTCTTGCCGACCTGGAAGCCGTCGAATTCCCGCTCAACCAGAAACGCCGTCACGCCACGATAGCCGGCCTCGGGGTCGATAGTCGCAAAAAGCAAATACACACCCGCCTCGGCCGCGTTCGAAATCCACAACTTGCCCCCGCTAATCGCGTAATGGTCGCCCTTGTCGACGGCCTTGGCGCGCATCGAGAACGCATCGCTACCGGCCGAGGCCTCCGACAAAGCGTAGGACGCGACGGTGTCGGTCGACAGCCGGGGCAGGTATTTCGTTTTCTGCTCGTCGGTCCCCCAGCGCAAGAGGGCGTTGTTGACGAGCGTATTCTGGACATCGACGATCACGGCGGCCGAAGGGTCGACTTGCCCCAGCGCCTCGATCGCCAGACACGCGTTGAAGAACGACCCTCCCTGCCCCCCGTACTCCTCGGGAACCTCGATTCCCATCAGCCCCAACTGAAAGCACTCGTCAAGCAAGTCAGGGCGAAACTCCGCCTTCTCGTCCATCTCCCGTGCGTGCGGCGCGATGCGCTCACGGCCGAACTTCAAGACGGTATCGAAAAAGTACTGCTCTTCTTCGCTGAGTTGGGTGAGCGGCTGCGACATAAGCCGTTCCATTCTAGCCCGCCGAGGACCCGAGCTCAGCCGTTAGCGCGCAATCCGAGCACCCTGCGTCAGCGGGGTGTCTTCCCGTCACTCTCACAAGAGCAGCCAACCCGAATCGGAAGACACCCCGCTGACGCAGGGTGCTCGGATTGCGAGCGGCTTGCTAACGGTTTCTTCGCCGTTGACGCCCGCCTCGCTCAGCGCGTGAAACCGGCTTACTGGGGTCGAAGTTCGCGTTGATCTCAGGAAGCAAGGCCCCAACGCTCGCCAGATACGCATCCATGCGACGCTCGAGCTGCGCGGCCTTACCAGGGTTAGCCGCGGCGAGGTTATTCCGCTCAGCGAAATCCGCGCTGATGTCGAACAGCCGCGGCTTGTCCGGCTCCTCGTAGAACCGAATTAGCTTGTAGTCCCCCAGCAGCATCGCCGTCGCCGGCCCGAGCGGGTCAAAGTCATAGTGCGGGAAGTGGAAGACGATCTCTTCCCGTGGACGGCCCACCTTGCCGTCTCCGGCGCTAGCGAGTACGGACGCCAAGCTACCGCCCTCGACATCGCCGGGCAGCTTCTCCGATACCCCCGCAAGCTCCGCCACCGTCGGAACCAAGTCCATCCCCACCGTGCGCACCCTGGACACCGACCCCGGCTCGATCCCCGGTCCGCGAAAGAACAGCGGCGCCCGCGGCGCCCGCAAGCCGCCCTCCCAGACGCTTCCCTTCCCCAGCGTCAGCGGACGATTGGTCCCGCCCCCCGTGCCGTGGTCGGTGGTGTAGAAGACATACGTCTCATCGTCGATGCCGAGCTCTTCCAGCTTGTCAAGAATCATCCCGATCGTGATGTCCATGTCGTAGATCACCGCCGCCGCGCCTGTGTCCCGCTCATTGCGTCCTCGGCTCGAGGGCCACGAAGCAACAATTTCGTTTGTACTCTCGCGGGCGTTCTCCGAGCCACGGCCGCCATAGTGCGACATCTGGATATAGAACGGCGTGTCGGCCCCGGCGTGCTTCTCGATAAAGCGCAAGCCGCTGTCGGTGATCCCGTAGGCTTGCTTCGGATTCGGGCTAGCGACGTTCTCGGGACCGCCATTGTTATTCGCCCCGTCGGTCTCGCTGAAACCATGCTCGGCGGGAGTCGTGCGACCAACATGCCACTTGCCAAAGTGCGCCGTCGCGTAGCCGGAGTCGCGCAGGACCTCCGCGATCGTCGTCTCACCGAGAGGCATCTCCAGCTCGGGCCGGGGCTCATTGAGCTTGACGTTCGATCCGGCACGAAACGTCACAAACGTCATACCCAGCTTGGCCGGGCTTTTGCCCGTGAAATAGGTCGCCCGCGAAGGAGTGCACCTCGGCGACGGAGCGTAGAAATTCGCGAAACGCATGCCGCTCTCGGCCAAGCGCTCCAGATTCGGCGTTTGGAAGTAGTCGTTGCACGACTCGGGGATGTCCGGGTCCATACGCACGGAAGTGCTGTTCCAGCCCTGCCCCTCGCCTTGAATGAACACGAAGTTCGGCCGCTCAGCCGCGCTCGCGAGTCCCGCGGAAACCGCGATCAAGCAAAAAGTTCTCAACATCAACATCCTCCGGCCGAGCCGGAACCAAAAGGTCAAAGGTTCGGCGCTTTTTCCGAGCACCCTGCGTGAGCGGGGTGTCTTCCGCCTACAGTTGTGGCCGTCGCCAGGGTTGTTGGAAGACACCCCGCTCACGCAGGGTGCTCGGAATTCCTGCCGGATCTGTGCAGGAATCGTTTACAGAAGTACTTACGGGCGCGGCTCTGTAACGCCTCCATGCGGAATGCAAATTGATCATGCGGTCATGGTCCGCTATCGACGGCCCGCCGATGTAGGCCATCGCGATGAAGGTCTCACCCCGTTCCTCGTGGATGCCGAAGACCTGGCAAATGTTGGGGTGGTCCAGCGACGCAGACGCCTGCGCCTCTCGAATCAGGCGAGCCTTGATCTCCTCGTCGCCGACGGTCTCGGACGAGAGAAACTTGAGGGCGACGGTCCGCCGGAGCTGGGTATCCTCGGCTTTCCACACCTCGCCCATGCCTCCGGAGCCGAGCTTCTCCAGCACTCTATAGTGGGGAATTGTTTGGCCTACCAAGACCCCCAAATTCTACCGCTTAACAGCCCGTGGTGAAAATAAACGTTCGCTTGGAGCGAAACAATCATAGCCCAGGGATTCATCCCTGGGATCGGAACCGCCAGCGGCCCGACTGACACCCCTCTGTGCAATCCGCGCCCAACGGGCGCGGATTGCACAGAGGGGGAACGGACCTGCGGCGCCCAAACCGCCAACCCAGGGACGAATCCCTGGGCTATGATCGTCTCGCCCGCGGGAGCGCTCAAACCCAACATCCAGCTCTGTCACGCAATTCCGTAAGGAATACTTCAAGTTTTTTCAACAAGTTAGCCCTCCGCCCCCCACCAGTCGACAATCCATGGCTTAACCTGAAAGCGGGAGCCGGCCTCCACACCGCCGCCGGAGAAGTTCGCCAGTTTTCGCCGGTTCCCGCCCCCACGGGGCCAAAAAATCCGGCATCAGACGCACTACCCGCTTTCTCGGGGAATCGGCAATATCCGCAACGGGTTCCCCGCCCCCATCACGTTGTCCGGCTCCGAGCGAGTGACGACCGAGCCGGCGGCGATCACAGCCCCCTTTCCGATCTTCATGCCGCCCAGAATCACGCTGTTCGAACCCACCCAGGCGCCGTCGCCAATTTCGACATCGCGGACATATCCTTCCCCAGCGCGGTGCTCCGGCCCGCCGATATGGTGGTTGCCCGTCGTGATCGTCACACGGGGGCCGATGTCGACGTTCTTCCCGATGCGAATGCGCGAGCCGTGGGCCGCGATGATCAGGCATTCGTAGCCGATGAAGGTGTTTTCGCCAATGTCAACGAACGGGGTGATGAAGCGGGCCGTGCTCACGACCCGAACGTTGCGCCCAATATTGACCCCAGCCAACCGAAGCAAAGCGCGCTTGGTAGGGTACGCACGCGTCAGAGGGAACCAGCGGATCGAGGCCAGGCAAAGCTTCGAAAAAAGAGCTCGAACCACGATTTCCTGAATATACGTGGTTTCATAATTACTTGAAGCATTGTGCTGGAACGAACCCAAATCGTTGCCCTAATTTCGGAGTGTCTCGCCGAGCTTGCCGAGCAGTCCGAATGGTCGCTCGCCGAGCCGGTTTCCGAGTCGACTCCGCTGATGGGCGAGGCCGCGACGCTCGATTCTCTGGGCCTGGTGAACCTGATCGTTGACCTTGAAGCGAGGCTGCTCGATGATTTCGATGTCGAGGTGACCCTGGCCGACGAGCGGGCGATGTCGCTCGAGCACAGTCCCTTCCGGACCGTCGGAACCTTGGCTGAATACGCCTGTAGCTTGGCCGGCGAATCGCAAGATGCCTGAGGACCCCCAAGTCGTCCTCGTCACCGGCGCCCGTAAGGGGATTGGCCGTGCGCTCGCCGAGCACTTCCTCGAACAGGGCGCTCTTGTCGAGGGTTGTAGCCGGCGCGAGGCGGATTGGAGCCACGACAACTACCGTCACCATTTGGCGGATGTCGCCGACGAAGGTCAGGTCCGCCGGATGGTCAACGACATCCGCAAACGCCACAAGCGCTTGGATGTAGCAATCAACTGCGCGGGCGTGGCCTCCATGAACCACTTCCTGCTGACGCCCGCCTCGTCGCTCGATCGAATGCTGGCGACCAATGTTCGTGGAACGTTTGTAGTCTCTCGCGAGGCCGCCAAGCTGATGCAGCGCAACCGTTACGGGCGGATTATCAACCTCGGGGCGATCGCCGCGCCGCTCGCACTCGAGGGCGAGGCCGCCTACGCCGCCTCCAAGGAAGCCATTGTGACCCTGACCCGCGTGATGGCCCGCGAGCTGGCCGAGTTCGGCATCACCTGCAACGTCGTCGGACCGACGCCGATCGACACGGACTTGATTCGAGGCGTCCCCAAGGACAAGATCGACGCCATCGTCGAGCGTCAGGCGATCAAGAGACTCGGAACCTTCAAAGATGTCGCTCAGGTCGTGGACTTCTTCGCCGATCGCGCAAGCGACTACGTGACGGGCCAGGTGATCTACCTGGGCGGGGTCTGATGCCGGCGACTTGGCTGCTAGATCGAATGCGCCACTGGGCCGACGAGCCCGCCATCGCCTGGCGCGACGACGTCGACACCTACCGAGACCTGATCGAGCGGATCGGCGAATGGGGGGCGCGACTGGACCGCGAAGGCGTCGAGCCAGGTCAGGTCGTGGCGCTCGAAGGCGACTATTCGCCCAGCGCTTGCGCATTGCTGCTGGCGCTAATCCAGCGGCGATCGATCGTTGTCCCCCTGACCGAATCGGTGCACCACAACAAGGCCGAGTTTCTGGACATCGCGCAAGCTCAGACGGAAATCTCCATTGACGAGCACGACGAATCGCACGTCGGGCGCCGGCCTGGGACTCCCTCACATGAGCTGACACGCAGTCTAGTTGAGCACGGCCGGCCCGGGCTGGTGCTTTTCACGTCGGGGTCGACCGGCAAGAGTAAGGCGGCGCTGCACGATTTCTCGTCCCTACTTGAAAAGTTCAAGGTCGAGCGGCGCCGTCTGCGCACGGTGACTTTCCTGCTGCTCGATCACATTGGCGGGATCAACACCCTGCTCTACGCACTGTCAAACGGCGGAATGGTCGTCGCCCTCGAGAGCCGCCAACCCGAAACCGTTTGCGAGACGATCGAGCGCCATCGCGTCGAGTTGCTCCCGACATCGCCAACCTTTCTCAACCTATTGCTGATGTCGCAAGCCTACAAGCGATTCGATCTGTCTTCGCTCAAGACCGTCACCTACGGGACCGAACCGATGCCCAAGAGCACTTTGAGCCGCCTCCGCGCCGCGCTGCCCGACGCTTCGCTGCTGCAAACCTATGGGCTGACCGAGACAGGCATTCTGCGAGCCAAGTCAAAGAGCTCGGATTCGCTTTGGGTCAAGCTGGGCGGCGAGGGAGTCGAAACCAAAGTCGTCGACGGCGTCCTCTGGATTCGCTCCCAGACGGCCATGCTGGGATACCTGAATCACCCTTCGCCATTCGACCAAGACGGCTGGTTCAACACACACGATCTCGTCGAAGTCGACGGAGACCATTTTCGCATCTTGGGCCGGCGCAGCGAGATGATCAACGTCGGCGGACAGAAGGTGTACCCAGCCGAAGTCGAGAGCGTCCTGCTCGAGATGGAGGGAGTTAGCGACGCGACAGTATTTTCAGAGCCAAACCCGATCACGGGCCAGGTTGTCGCAGCCAGAGTGAACCTCTCAACTCCGATGACGAGCTCCGAGCTTAAGCGCGAGATCAGGAGATTTTGCAAGGACCGACTCGAACCCTTCAAGATTCCAGTCAAGGTGATATTGACAACGGAGAGCCAGTTCTCGAGCCGATTCAAGAAACAGAGATGACAAGCGGCTCCTGTCCCGGTTTCTCCCCGATCTCGTTTGTGGCTATATGCTAGCTAAGCTTATGCATGTCGACCGGGACGACTGTTCCGCCAAGTTTTGGCTCGAGCCGGTTGAGCTGGCGAAATCGATTCGATTCCCGGCGCGCGAATTGAGGGCGTTACAACGAATGGTCGAAGAGCGAAGAGAAGACTTCCTGGAGGCGTGGCATGAGCACGTTAAGCATCGCGGCTGACGAGAGAGTTCAAGACGTTCGCTGCGACAGCGACACTCTCAGCGTCGACCTGTACGACGGCAGGACGATCATTGTTCCATTGGCCTGGTATCCGCGGCTCCTAAACGCCAGTCCAGAGGATCTGTCGGACTGGCAAGTGTGCGCCGGCGGCCACGGAATCCATTGGCCGAGGCTCGACGAAGACCTCTCGACGGAGGGTCTTCTTCGCGGCGCGCCCGCTCCCAGAGCTCAGCGCTGAGGCCGTGCGGCGGGCGCACGTCGGCGGCGGCTTGAGATGGGAAAAAGAGTCGAGCCGCCGGGCGCCTTCGATCAAGCGGACGCCCGGCGGGGCGTGAAGGTTTTTCGTTACTGCTCTTTGCGGGCCGCGCCTCAGAGAGGGGCGGACGGGTTGGCCGCCGCTTCGTCGACGAAGCGTTGACTCAGGATGCCCGACATCGCGTTCACCCAACCGACGCAGCCAGAGGCTGCAACGAAACCTTACTGCGAAAACGTTTTCGTCTTGCCCGCGCTCCTCTCTGTCCCGGCCGAGGCCGGGCGTTGGGAGCTCGGGAAGCCTGTTTCGTCCGCGATGCTGCTGCGGAGTCCCCAGGCGTGAAGTACGCCAATATTCGACTTGAGAAATGCTCTGGCCAGAGCGGCCGTCCCGCTCGCTGTCGGCGGGTTCGGCCTTGTTGGGTTCAGAATACACGCTGGGGGGCGGGTTAGGCTTTGGGGGTTGGCGGAAGTTGTTGATTCGATGGCGGTTCGCTAGACGGGAGGCTTGTGACGGCGGTTGACGCAGTGGCCGAGCAGGGACACCCAGGAATGTTCTATCAGGCTGGCGGGCCGGATGGGGTTCAGGACCTTTAGAATCAGCTAGTTAGGTTGGATTGGGCGATACGGTGTTCGAAGGCGCGGTTAACATGGCCAATAAGTAACCCCTTTGGATTCAATGCCTGATGGTTTTGGATTGTTGATTCGGCGCCTGTCACCTTCGGTCCCTTCAAAAGCGGGGACACCCAGGAATGTTCTATCAGGCTGGCGCGCCGGATGGGGTTCAGAGCCTTTAGAATCAGCTGGTTAGGTTGGATTGGGCGATACGGCGTTCGAAGGCGGGGTTAACATGGCCAATAAGTAACCCCTTTGGATTCAATGCCTGATGGTTTTGGATTGTTGATTCGGTGCCTGTCACCTTCGGTCCCGTCACCTTCGGCAGTCACCTTCGGCAGTCACCTTCGGCACCTTCGGCCCTATTTCTCACGTCCCCTATTTCTCGGCGCGCCCGGCCGGATCTGGATTTCGCTCATCTCTCCGACTAACCTACCAGGCGAGGGAGCGATCGAAGTCGTGCGACCTCAAACCCTCGCGTCGCGGAGTGAGCTGCACCGGCCAGGTGTGGTTCTTGGCTCATGGTGACAGGCAGGCTCACGGGGCTGGAGTGCGGGCGGAAAACGAGACGGCGAGAGTGTCAACGCCAGCCCAGTTTCGTCGCTTCCCGCAAGCACGTTTCCGCCTTGTTGAGTTCTCCAGTCTTCTTGTATGCGAGGCCCAACACGTGCCAAGCACCGGCATCCTGGGGGTTGATCTTGAGGGCTGTCACCAAGCAGTCGGTTGCCTCCTGCACATCGCCGAGAACGTTGTACAACGCTCCCAGATTGGCCCACGTTTCCTGCTTGTCCGGCTTGACTTTCAGTGCGGCGCGGTAGGCGGCTATCGCATCGCTAACTTCCTCTTCGTTCTCGCACTGCGACTTCTTGACTAGAGCGTCTCCTAGGTTGTGCCATGCTCTGTCATAGGCAGGATTGGCTCTGACTGAGTTACGGTAGCACTGGATCGCCTGGGGGATATCTTGCAGGTCGCTGAGAGCGTTCCCCATGTTGAACCACGCCACATAGTTCTCCGGGTCGAGTCGCACGACTTCCTGAAATTGGCGATGGCTTCCTGATTCCGTCCCATCTTTCGGCACGTGCATCCAAGTTCAAACCGGCGAGAAGCTTCCTCTCTCTCCATTTCGGTCATTGCAAGTTCATCCTTTCGGGTCAGTCATTGTTCCCGTACCGCCTCGCGTTGAATCCGGCGAACCACTGGTTGAATGAGCACGGACATTGCCGCCCGCCTAAGCACTGGGGATCGGCCGATCACAAGAGCAACCGGCGGTGACAGTACGTAATATAGGCGTATCAGCCCGCGACCGATCCGACTTCTAGAAAGCCGTTGGTCCCGGAATGCGGACAACGCCACGACCTCAGGCGCAACGGGATTGCCGCAGGCCGCTGTGGCGATAAAGCATCCGCCCCCTGACTTCGCTTTCTTTAGCCGCATTATGGTATCGGCCCGTATCGGGTTCTCGCATCCGCACACACACCTTACCGACGTGAACCCGCTGCTGCATCTAAGACATGCAAGGCCTGTGACGGACGTTCCATTTGTCGGTACCCAAGAGGTATACTACTCCACCGCAATTGCCGCATGGGGACAACGGGATCACATGGTTGGTGCACTTCACACAACGGATACCGACCGAGCCGACTTCCAGCCCCTCCGCTCCATATGGATGCGCGTAGGTGTAGTTATCGCCGTTGTCCTCTCCCTCAGCAGGCTGACTTAGTCGAGGACTGGGTGGTTTTTTCGGTGGCGTTGCGGTGACTCCTTCGAGAACCGCTGTCAACCGCTCCGTCTCCCCTCGCTGTTCCTGAACGCGCCGGGCTTCATTTAGGTTTGAGCGGAACAGGCTGGGATAATCCTCCAGACTCAGAGATTGTTTACTGGCATCCGCTAGGGAATTGTAGATCGACTGACTCTGTTCGAGTGTCTGGACGAATTGTCTCAGGGCGGATGGTGACAGCTTCTTGAGAGGGCCACCATCGTTCACGGTACAAATCGCCATGGCGTATTCAAACCACGTGACCATAGCGAGCACAGGTGAAAACGACGAGGTGTACTTGGTTGCTTCGCTGAATGCTGCTACCGCTGCCTGATAGTCTTCGCGCGGATAGTTCTTGGCAGCATACGCTTCCACGAGATGCGTAACTCCGGGTGTTGTTGCATCAGACGGATTCGTAGAATCGTTGCCGCAGGTACGGCAATATTTTCTCTCGAATGCGCACCTGCAAATGGGACATTGCATAAGAAGCTCCGGGTCGGCACCTTCCTATCGAGTACGGTTGTTCAACCTAGAGAGCGCAGTATCAAGCGCGTCCTGCAAGTCGCGTGCTTTTCCGGCATATTCGACATAGCCCTTTCGCTCGCCCGCCATCAAAGTACCTCGATGTAATTATTGTTGGAATAATATCACACTGCGATGAAGTGAAAAGTGACAGGCACCTAATTCGACCTGCTTCCCGTTGGACTGTTGATTCTAATACGCTTACGTTTTTCCTCTGACGGCCACTGTGTTCGCAATGCGCGAATGTCTTAGCATAACTACTTCACTACAAACGACTTAGCTCCGAGATTCGCGACCAATCCATCAAACATTTCTGGGTGTCCCTGTTGGATCGGGAAACCTCGGCCCGCCGCGACGCTCTCGGAGCGTTCACCAGTTCGGGGACTGAAAAGGGAAAAGGCGGCGTTCGGGGTCAGGCTGGCGGGAACGCCTTGCGATGCAATGGCCCTACGTCGTTGGAAACAAAGAGTATCGACGTAGGGGCGAGGCATGCCTCGCCCTCTGTGCCCGTGTCGTCCAGCATTCATTCCCACCTTCTCGGAGCCTGCTTTCGGCCGCAGCAGGTCGGATCTCGGGCTTGACTCGCCGCCGTATCATCAAAGTATGAGGATCCGCCGCAACCGTAACGCCGACTCCGGTTCGCAGTACTGCAAGTACCTGGCAGAAAAATCACGCCGAAAATAGTACCAAACGCAAAACGAACCCAATTTTGCACGAAGAGGCTTAGCCGGCCGGGGATGCCGCTAGAAAGCGAACCAAGGAACCAAAGGGGAACCAAAGGGGACGGACCCCGAACAAGACCCTGGAGTGAACCCTAAAAATGAGACATTGAAATTTGGGACGAATTTCAGCGAATGGAAAGGAGTCCAGGATGGAAAGTCTCGAGCCGCGCAAGCCGCGGGAGTTCACGGTGGAGTTCAAGGAAGCCGCCGCCAGGCGGCTCCTAGCCGGCCAGAGCGGCACAGCGCTAAGCCGCGAGTTGGACGTCAAGCGCAGCCTGCTGTACCGCTGGCGGGACGCCTATCGCCAGGAAGGCGTCAACGGCTTGAGCCGGCGGCGAGGCCGGCCGAAACCCGGCCGCTCGGCGCCGCCCAAGATCCCTCGCGATCCGCGCGACGAACGCATCGCAGAGCTCGAACGACTGCTCGGCAAACAAGCCGCAGAGCTCGATTTTTTCGGACAAGCCTTTCGCGCCTTGAACCTCGCAGCCCCGACCAACGACGCCGGTGGCGCGAGCGGATCTACTCCATCGTCGAGCAGATCAGCGCCAAAGGCTCGCTCAGCGTCGAACACGCCTGCGAGCTCGGACGCGTGAATCGCGCCGGGTTCTATCGCCGGCTCGCCGTGTCGTCGCCCGCCGAGTGCGACATGGAATTGCGTGACCGCATGCAGCGGATTTCGCTCGAGAATCGTCGTTACGGCTACCGCCGCGTGACGGCCGAGCTGCGCCGCCAAGGCTTCCTCGTCAATCACAAAAAGGTCCTGCGGATGATGCGTAAGGACAACTTGCTGGCGGTACTCAAGCGGCGCTTCGTGCTAACAACGGATTCGAACCACTTCTTACCTGTTTATCCGAATCTAGCGGCGCACCTGAATGTGGACGGCGTCGATCAGTTGTGGCAATCCGATATCACCTACATTCGCTTGCGCGAGGCGTTCGTCTACCTCGCCGTGGTGTTGGACGCCTACTCGCGACGCGTGGTCGGCTGGCGGCTGGGGACGACGCTCAAAGCTGAGCTGGCTGTAGGGGCGTTGCGCGATGCGCTCGAGCTCAGACGCCCTGCCGCGGGGTGGATGCATCATTCCGACCAAGGCGTACAGTACGCTTCGAGCGCCTATGTCGAGCTGCTGGAGCAGCACGGCGCGATCATCTCGATGAGCCGCCGCGGCAACCCCTACGACAACGCGCGGGCGGAGAGTTTCATGAAGACGTTGAAGGCGGAGGAGGTTTGGTTGCAGCGTTATCGCACGCTTGACGAGGCGCGCGCATCGATCGGCGAGTTCATTGATGAGATCTACAACCAACGCCGGCTGCATTCGGCGTTGGGATATCGTCCGCCGGCGGAGTTTGAAGCGCTGGCGCGGCCGGCGGCAACAGCAGCGAGGAATCCGAAGTATGAGTTTTGAGAGGCATAGGCAAATCTATCAATCCGATGGGCCCTGGGCGGGCAGGGAGACATCGCCGGCGTTGGAGAAGCCGGGAGCGACCTTGGCGGGTTGCTCTCCAGCAGAGCCCGCTTCCGCTTCCCCGGCTAGGACCAGCGTGCGACGATACAGCGAAGAAGGCAAGCGTTTTGCGGTGAATCGTAACCTGTCCCGATTTCGACTGTCTCACGCTTGGGGTTCACTCCAACCCAGGAGATCGTACCGCCGCCGGCGTGGGAGAGACGACAGCTAAGCCCTGGCCGCAAGCCCATCGCCGGTAGTATAATATGTCATACCCACGGAGCCCCGCGATGGTTCGAAAAGTCGCAGTCACGCTGGAAGAGGAAACAGTCCGCAGGTTGGACCGCTGGGTCCGCGAGGGCCGCTTTTCTAGCCGTAGCCGAGCGTTGCAGAACGCGGCTGACTTCATGCTGGCCCACGATCGCCGAGCTCGTCTGTCGCGAGAGCTCGCCAAGCTCGACCCGGAGGAGGAACAGCAGCTCGCCGAGGAGAACCTGGGGGACGTACCGTGGCCCGAATACTAAGGGGTGACGTCATCTGGGCGAGTCTCGAGCCGGTCGTCGGGCATGAGCAGGGCGGTCAGCGGCCTGTGCTCGTGCTGAGCGGCGAGGAGTTCAACCGAAGATCTGGGACCGTGATCGCGATGGCAATCACGTCGCGCCCTCAGCGGGCAGGCTTCCCGCTGGCCCTGCCCATCGACGGATTGCCAAAATCGTCTTGGCTCAAGATTTCGCAGATCCGGAATCTTTCGGTCGAGAGGATGGGAGAGCGAATCACTCGGCTTTCGGGTCAGGTTTTGGCCGACGCGGTCGATGGGCTCTTGGAGCTGGTCGATCCGGATCCGAGACCCGCCGCTGGCTCGCGGCAACCGATCCGGTAGCGCGCAGACCTCGAGGCCAAGAGGGGCCAAAGGGGACGGAGCGTGAACAAGACCGGCCTCTGTGTTTGGCGAGGTAGGCGCTCGCCTTGGCTGCAGGCTATCGGGCGTAGCGCGCTACGCCCCTACGACGATCCCGCGATCCCAATGTTCACTCAGCTAGCCCGAAAGCCGCAAGAATGCCAGTTCGCGAGCTCCGGAAGCCTGGAAAGGAATGGCGCTAGCGCGTGCTCGGACCCACGGATGAATCCCGGTGGCCCTGCGTATGGCGCACTTGAGTATTCAAGGTGTTTATTTCCAATAACTTATATAGCAACATCTACACAATAACTTGAGATTGTTAGGCTTGCAATCCGCTAGACGATCTCGGCCTCGCCGGCCGGGTCCTCAAGCGTCACGGGCTCGTCGGCCTCGTAGAGAATCGCGCTACAGAACTCGCACGAGATGATCTCATCACCCTGCCTGAGGCGTTGCACGAGGTGCGGGCGGACTAGCATGTTGCACGATTCGCAGCGGTTGTTCTCGAGCTTTGACACCGCGGCCCCGCGGCCACGCTTGCTGACGCGTTCATAGGCCTTGAGAAGGCCGGGCTTGACGATCGCGGCTAAGCTCTCGCGCTCTTTCATGACCTCGGCCAGCTGCTCTTGGTCTATGGAGACTCGCGTCTTGGCCTCTTCGACTTCCTTGCCGACTATTTCGCTTTCGGCCGCCAGCGCCTTTTCGGCCGTCGAGACCCGCTGTTGGGCCGCTTCGGACTCTTCCATGATGTCGAGGATGCGGTCCTCGGCGTTCTTGACCTCTTTGCGCTCGAAGGCGATCTCGTTGCGAAATGCGCGGTACTGGTCGTTGGTCTTGGCCTCGCTCATCTGGGCAAGAAGCTTCGAGGCCTTTTCCTCATGAGCGGCAATCGCGGCCTCGAGCTGGCGGCGCTCCTTGTCGCTTGAGGCAACGGCCGTCTTTTCGGCGGCCAGCTGAGCTTTGTGGGACGCGAGCTTCCGCTCGATTTCCGCCACGTATCTGGGGAGTTTGTCGATCTCGGCGCGCAACTCCGCCGCACGAGAGTCTACGACCTGAATTTGAAGGATGGTTGCGAGGTCCGAGGTCGCCGGCACTAAGCTCCGCCTCGCCCGATCTTAGCATAGCCGGCTCTGCGCAAGGCCGCGAGCGTCTTGCCGACTACAGCTTCGGTCGCTAACGCCAGCTCGGGAACTTTCAACGTCGAGCAGAGCCCCCAGAAAACAGCGGCCCCGAGCGGTACCGAAACCGCGATGTCAGTCAGCCGGGCCACGAATCCGGCCCCAAACGAGTGCTGAATCAATGCCGAGGAGTAGTGACAGGCCACACCCATCGCGGCGGCCGAAAGTCCGATTTTCAAGAGTCCTAGTAGCAATCGGCGGCCATGGACGCCCGACAAGCGAGATCGTATCGCGAAGAAGAGGACCAAGAAATTCAATGTCGCCACGACGGAAGTCGAGGACGCTAAACCGGCGTGGCCCCATCCGAAGACCCGCAAGAAGGTCCAATTGAGCCCGTAATTTGCGGCGATCGACACGACCGCTACCGTTGCCGGAGTCCGCACGTCGTTGAGGGCGTAGAAGGACGGTGTCACTATCTTCAGGCCCGCGTACGCTGTTAGCCCAAGGCAGTAGCAGGCCAACGCCAGCGATGTCTGCTCGGTGTCAAATGACGTGAATTCGCCGTGTTCGTAGATTGCGCCCACAATCGGCTTCCGGAGAACGATCAAACCGACCGCCGACGGGATCGTGAGCAGGAAGACAAGGCCGAGCGAACGCGAGAGAGTCTCCCGAAACTCGTCCATTCGCCCGGCCGCGGCGCTTTTCGAGACGTTGGGAAGGGTCGCCGACGCGACAGCGACGCCGAACAGCCCCAGTGGCAGCTGCATGAACCGGAAGGCGTACCCCAGCCACCCGACCGGCCCATCGATCACGGCTCCGCCGGCATCGCTGATCTGGGACGCAAAATTGCTGTTCACCACCACGTTGATTTGAACCGCGGCAGACCCGATCACAGCCGGGCCAACCAGTCTCAAGACCTGCCGCAAGTCCGGATCCGAGAAGTCGAAGCTGGGACGGAAACGAAGACCCAACGCGCGTAAACCCGGGATATGAACAGCGTACTGGACGACCCCGCCAAGAAGAGTTCCCCAGGCCATGCCGACGATCGGCTCGAAGCCGAAGGCCGGACCGACGACAAATCCGATCACGAGACCGCATACCAGGGAGGTGACATTGAAGCAGCCCGATGCCAGTGCGGGGACGGCGAACCGCCCCATGGCATTGAGGGCGCCCATAGCGTTCGCGGCTAGGGCCATCATCAGCAGGAACGGCGCCATGATCCGCGCCATCGTCACCGTAAGCTCTTTCTTTCCAGGAACTTCTGCGTAGCCTGGGAACATCACGTCGACGATCTGGGGCGCAAACACAGCGGCAGCGAGACAGATCAGCGCTACGGATGGAGCGAGGACGGAAACGATTCGATTCGACAGCTGAAAGGCCTCTTCGCGTCCTTTGGTTGAAAGGCACTGGGAGAAAACGGTGACAAAAGCCGTCGACAGCGCCCCCTCGGCGAGTAAGTCCCTCATCAGGTTGGGGATCCGAAACGCCGCGACGTAGGCGTCAAAGGCGAGCCCGGCGCCGAAGTACTTCGCGAATGCGACCTCGCGGAGCAGGCCTGTGAGTCGGCTGGCGAGAACTCCGATACTGACGATTCCAGCTGAGACGACGATGCCGGCGTGTGTGCTTAGGTGCGTCTGGTTCGCTGCCGCGGACTCGGTGGGGTCAGGAGACATTCCCTAGCTACTTTCTGGCGCAAAAAGCGCTATCGCGAGCCAAGCCCGATTGGAAAGCGTTTTCTTAGTTCCGGTCGGATCGCGGTTTCGATCCTGTTTCGCCGCCTCGCCCCGCTCCTTCAACCCGTCGCCCGCGCCTCCAGGCAGGCCCCGATGTTGATCAGGTTGTCCGCGATCACCCCCAATCCCACCCAGCGCCGCATCCCGTCCAGGCCCGGATAGCGGCTGCGGTCGAGTCCGTGGCGGCGCTTCAATACCGAGATGCGCCCTTCGCAACCGGTTCGCCACTTCTGCCCGCGCTTGAACCAGCGCTCCTTCTGCCGTCCGCGCCGCACCGGATCGCGCGTTGAGTAGTTCGGAATCGACACCCGCTCCACGCCACGCCGCTCCAAGGCCTGCTCGTTGGCCGCCGAGGAAAAGCCCGCGTCCGCCGCCACCAGGCGCGGCGTGCGTCCTAAGCGCCGCTCGTGTTCTGCGACCGCGTGCAGCAAGATCGCGCGGTCGTCCGGCCGCTCTTCATACACGTCATAGGAGGTAACGATCTGATTCTCCGCTTCTTGCACCTTCAGCATCTTGCCAAACTCGTTCGGCTTGCCCGACTTGCCTTTGCGAATCACTTCCGTCGTTGGTTCGAAGACGCTCAGCAGCTTGTCCGGCACATGCTTGTCGCCGCCGAACACCCGCTGCTTGGTCTGCCGCCGCACTCGTTCGACGCGATCGAGCATGGTTTCGAGTTGTTTCCGCAAGCCTTGGAGCAACGCATCGCCCAGCGGTTCGGCCGACCGCTTGACGCCGCTTGCGACTTCGGCCGCAAAGCGCCGCGCCTGCGCCACCACGCGCCCGCCGGTCTCGAGCAGCTTGGAATAGAGCGTGCGGCGTTTTTCGGCGCCTTGCTCGGAGCGCGCACTGCGGCCAATCTGCATCACGATCTTGCGCACGCTGCGCAGGCGGTTGCGCAACCTCTCGCCGGCGTGGTCGGCGGCCTCTTCGATCTTGCGCATCGTCCGCGTGAGCACGCGTAGGCCGTCGTTGAGCAAGCTCGAATCGGTCGGGTAATGCACGTTGGTTTCGACCACCGTCGTATCGATGCGCAACTTGCGGCCGGTCACCACACGCTCTTCGCGCGCCAGCTCGATCAAACGTTCGTGCAACTGCGCGATCACCTCGGGCCCGAGCGCGCGGGCGATGCGCCCCAGGGTCTTGGCGTCGGGAACTTTGTCGAACCCGATGCGGCTGAAGTGGCGATAGACAACGTTGGCGCGCACTTCGCGTTCCAGCACATCGAAGCTCCAATTGCGCACGTGTTTGAGGATGAGCAGGCGCAAGACGACCTCGGCGGGAGTGGCCGGGCGGCCTGTGCGGCGCGATTGAGGATGGCGGCTGCCGAGGGCGTCATAGACGGTGTCGAGCAGCTGATCGTCGTCGAGCAGGCGGTCGGCGTGACGCATCCAGGGCTCGTAGAGATCGAGGGGATCTTCGGGGAAGAGGGGCTCGAAGAGGCAGCGTTGGGGGCGGCGCCGTGTGGTCATGGCTTATTATAGCATAAATAGGCCTGAAACTCCTATAGAAAATGTGCGTTCGGGACGCTTGCGCGACAAGCCGGCACTGAAAATGCGGGACTTAGGCGGGCGTTTTGCGCCGGGAAGTAGCTAGCTAGTGGCCTTCAGTTAAGGCGCTCGGACCGCCCAGCCCGGACTTCTCACCACCTGAGGGCGTAAGCACGCGATAGGCCCGTCATTGCTTCGTTGCGCTCGATCACCATTGCTGTGCATGCTGGTTCGCCTGCGGCTCAACGTACTGTCGAGTACGCCTGCGCGTGCTGATCGTCGCGCGCCTCGTACTGACGGGCCTCTCACGCACTTCCGCTCCCCACGTGATGAGAAGCCCGGGCTAGACGCAACAAGGCCGCAGGCCTCATTTCCCCCGGGATCGTCGACTACCGGGGCCCCGGTTAACAGCGAAGCGAACACTGATTCGTCAAGCACTTCCGCCAATCCTGGCGAAGCCCTTCGGCCACGACGTTTTGACCGGCCCCGGCTCCCGCGAGCAGGAGGACGAGAGTGAGCGCAACCGCACAACGGCGGGCAATCTCGGCGTGTTGAAGACGCAGGTGTACCGACGGCGTTCCGATAGGCTTCACAAAGGTTAAGTGTATCACGTGGGCGGCCAATTGTTTCGTCTTCGTCTTCGCCCCACTCCCTTCCCGGGTGCGCGACACAAATGTGGAGGAAAGGCGCAAGAGCAACGATTTCAAGCAGGTCTGAGAGTATGTCGTACGTACAGACGACAGATCGGGGGGGAACGACGGCCTTGACCCCGGCGGCGGTGTCCATCAGCGAAAGGGGAGTGACGCCCCCTAGGGCTCGGTTGGGTTGCTGCAACCACTTGGACGCCTTCTCGGGGTTCCCAAACAGTTCGATCGCGGCTGCCGCCAGACCGAATCGAATCACTCGGTCTGATTCTTCGGAGGTGAGACGCTGTTGCTTCTTGCGGCGGGCCAACGTCCTGGGAGCAAGGCCCAGGGCCGCCGAAATCGACTCGACAGATAGACCCAACAACTTCCTTATCGATTCGAAAGCAGCGTGGGGGAGGCCATCTCGCACGATGTCAACCAAGTCGGGACCAGCATGAATCGCGCGCCGCCCCACGCCGGCAGCGCCGCCGAGAGCGTCGCCAATGCCGAAAGCTGCCGGTACTGCCATTTAGCAGTTATGAGACCACCAAGTGGCAGATCAGCCGCTTGCGCCCTTACCCTCAGCGCTGGCCGGCACGCGAATCACTTGCCCCGGATAGATTAGATCCGCGTTCTGGATCACCTCGCGGTTGGCCTCGAACAGGGCCTCCCACTTCGTGCCGTTGCCGTAGAACTTGGACGCGATCTTCCAGAGACTGTCGCCCTTTGACAATTTGGCCCCCCTGAGGGGTCGCGTCACTTTCGTAGCCCGAAACCGCCGACCTAAAGGTCGGGGCTCAGGCCCAATCCGAAATCGGGCGCGTAGACCTGCATTTGGCCGCCCTGTCCGAAGACGACATAGTCAACGGCCTTGAGCAGCGCCTTGTTCGTCGAGAGTTGTTTGCGGCTGCCGCCGGCCGCCCAACGCTTTACACCCTCAGGCTCGCCGAGCCGCTGACGAACGAACCGCGACGCATTCGCCTTGAGCGCCCCCAGCATCTTGCGGCGCTCGTCCTCGCCGGCTACGACCGCGTGCACGTGGGTCGGCCGCACGTGAGCCGACTCCAGCCGCCAACCCCAACGCGCGCAGGTGTCTCGCAGCGATTCAAGCACAACCTCTCGCGATGCCGGCGATCGAGCTCATATGGCTCTCCCTTCATCAGGGATTGCTCGTACGCCGCACGGTTTGGGCTTGCCGGCACATAGCGGCGGCCCGGCAAGTTGTGAAACCGGTCAACCGAGCCCCGCTCGTCTCCATGCAGTCGTTGGCCATAGCAGGTGAACGTGATCAGGTAGGCGTATGGACCGCTGCCGGGCCTCGGCTCGGTTCCCTGATCCTGTGACATCCCGGCCTCCTCCTGAGCCCCGAGGTTTACCTACGGGGTCCGCGTTCACTTCGTGACCCGAAACCGCCGACCTAAAGGTCGGGGCTCAAGCCCAAGCCGAAATCAGCGGCGATAGAACTTCCCGGCCATGCCGAGTAGGGCGTCCGCCGACTGCACCGCCACCCTGGGCGGACATGATCGTTTCAAGTAGATTCATGTGGATCTATTCGGCGAAGCAGTAAAAGTGGCCATTGCCGCCGGTGGCTTGAAGGTTCGCCTGAGAACAGCCGCGCGAACCGTGCGCCGAGTGCCAGGAGGTGGGGTTGTCGCCGCCGCCTTGGCGGTCGTGATGGCCGAGTTGGGCGCTGCCCTCGCCGTTCTTGGTCCAATCGCCGCAGGTGTGGTCATCCCCGCCGCTGAACGCGGTTCCGTCCAATTGCGAACCGGTCAGGACGTCGTGCCGGTTGGGAGTGTCACCGCGCCCGTTGATGATGTGACCGCGTTCGGTCACCGAGTTCTCCTTCGAGAGCATGTTGTCGTCCGAGTGCAGGTTGGCGACATCGGTAGCTACGGTCACGCCGTTGGCGTTGACCCAAGGGCCCTTGCCGATGCGGTCCTTGGCGTTCACGCCTTTCGCGCTGAGATAGGCCCGCCAAGTCTTGCCGGTCGAGCCGGCGGCCTTAGCGAGCATCGTGCAATGGGCGTCAGCGCCGTTGAGCCCGCCCAGCTTCGCGCCGTCGCCGGGCCCGTGGCTGGTGAGAAAGAAGCTCATTTCTTGAGCGAAAGCCGGCGCGCTGATTAGGAACGCTAGCGTGAGGAGGATTGTGGTGGTCTTCGTCATGGCTTGAGCATTCTAGCAAGATGTCAAGGTCAGCGCGGCCTCAAGGCGCGCGGCACTCGAAATCACCCAGCTCTCTTCCTTGCCCCGACCCCGTGTAGACAGCCCTCTCCGGATACACACACAACGGCCGCGCCAGATCGATCGTGCCCTCCGCGACTCTGTAGGCCGGCGGCTCTTTGGGCGCCTGGCCATTCTCCACCCAATCCTCGATCGCGGTGACCCAGTCGACGCGATCCGGCCCGGGCCCGCCGGCGCAATGGAAAACGCCCGGCATCATGAACAGACGGAAGTGATCGCGGATATTCGGATCTCTTCTCTCCGCTTCTTCGAAGTAGTCGATCGAGCCGTAGGCCGTCAGCGCCGCGTCGGTCCAGCCGTGCCATAGGATCAGCTTGCCGCCGGCTTTCTTGAGTCCTTCGAGCCCCGCATCGGTGGCGTCCGCCACGGACCTGAGTTGCGCCGAATCCTTCTCGAAGGTCGAGAAGTCGTAGCCTCGGTAGTCCCATTCAGCGTCATCGAACGTTAAGTATTTGAAGGCTTGAGTCGAGAAGCCGTACTGCGAGCTGGGCTCGTGGAAGGCCTTCATCAGCGAGGGGCTCGGTCCGGTTATCCAGCCCTGCCAAGCCCCCCGCTCGGCTTCGCCGCCCAGCGGGAAGCCGGGGTAGATCCGACCATCCTGATTGCGCGGCCCTTCATAGACGGCCCGGATCGCCTCTCGTTGCTGAACGGTCACACAGTGCGCGGCCGCTTCGCCTATGCACAGCGGCAGATCTTCGACCTTGAAGCCGCACTCGCGGGGGTCGTCGAGGATCCCGTCCTCGAGACCGTCGAGCTTGTCGCAGCGTTCGAGAATCGTCGATTGCAGCAGTTTCCGATTTTCAGGTGTTATGACCGGATTCTCTACATCCGCTGGGTCGGGGAAGATCCGCTGCGTGTTGTAGAGGAACCCGGCCATGACACCGGTGAAATCGTGCGCGGGCGCTCCGGCCACGATGCCGTCAAAGTCCTCGGGGTAGCGTTGCGCCTCCATCAGGGCCTGGCGTCCGCCATTCGAGCAGCCGTAGAAATAGGAGTATTTCGCGGGATCGCCATAGTAGGAGCGAATAATCGCCTTGGCCGTCTCCGCCGTGCGGTGGACAGCTAGATAACCGTAGTTGACCAGCCGCTCGGGATGGCCCTGCGCCCAGCCGGCGCGGATCCCGCTTGCTTGATGACCGGTATCGGTCGCGACGGTCGCATAGCCGCGATTCACAACGAAATTGCTGCCGCGGCTGACGCTGCCGACAAAGCCGCCCCCGCCGCCCTGTAGGAACTTCCCGTTCCAGTCGTCGGGCAGCACCAGCTCGAAGTTGATCTCGTCACCAACGACACCCGCCACTCGGCAGTGCGGGACGGTCACTGCCGACCCGCGCGCGGGAACTCCGTCAGGCAGGGCAGTCGCGGGGCGCGCCCGATCCCCCTGTGAAGCCACGGCGTCGACGATCCGTATGTCGGGGAGCGCTAGCTCCTTCAGCGCCCCGCAATCGAGCGCCGCCAGCGGCAGCGAAAACAGGCAAAACAGGAGTGTCAGTCGCATACGCCGGGCATTGTAACGCCTTTTGGACCTTCGCCGGCCGCTCGTGAGCCCCGAACGCGAGTGAGCTGGGCCTCCGGCAGGGCCGGACAGAACCAAGATGCGACCTTTTTTTCGAGTTCCTCTCGGCCCGGGTTTTGTCGACCCGACCCTTACGGGCCGGGAAGTACAGGAAGCCCGCAGCTCGTCGACCACGTGCCCCAACCGTCAGGTTGGGGTCGACCAACGCCCGCGTTAAGAGCTCATAGGGCGGTCTCAAACGAAGGGTGCGGCGATTGACGACCCCACGGACTCCGCACCCGTCACTTGCGTTCGGGGCTCACGATGCGCGGCCTCGGCGATGTGTCTATGTCCGAAGGCACATCAAAGCCTACCGCGCCGCCGCGGGCTACCTAGCCCGAATCCGAGCGTAGTAGGCGCCGGTCAGCTCAACATCGACCGCGTTCACCTGCACCATATTCGTGATATAGTTAGGCTGAAAATGCAGGGGTTATCGAATGAGCACACTAATCCAAAAAGATAGTGCGCGTCGAGCTGAGCAGATGGAAACGCTCTGGCCAGCGTGCGCCTTGAGGGGCTGGAACCTTCCACTGAAGCCGCGGCGATCTTCAAGCGCCATGTCGATGGCGAACTGACCGAAGCCGAGATGGGCGCGGCCATCGACGAACTGCACGACAGGAAATATGGACCCGTACGTCTACCCAGGGACCAACGTACTCAAAAACCTGCGTGATATCCTCTCAATGCTATGAGACCCGCGGCCCTTCTGCCCTTCCTACTCCTCTCCGCCTCGGGCGCCGAAATCACCCACGGCCCCATCCTCGGCCGCCTTTCGTCGAGCGAAATCGGCGTCTGGGCTCGCACCGCCCGCCCCGGCGAATTCCATGTAGAATACGGCGAACGTCCCACCGACCTCGACCAGAAGTCCGCGACCGTCCGCACCACTCTCGACCACGACAACGCCGGGTTCGCCCACATCACCGGACTCAAGCCCAACACCAAGTACTTCTACAAGGTCATTGGAGACGCCGGGCTGCGCGACCCCGACAAGCTGTACGGCGACTTCAAGACCTTGCCGGATCGTGACACCTACCGCCACGCCAAACACAACCCCGACGGCCTCTTCAACTTCAGCTTCGAATACGCCTGCGGGAACAGCCAGGGAGGAGGGCGCCACGACCTGCCGACCTTCACGACCATGCTCCGGGAGATCGAAGACAAGGTCGACTTCGCGATCCTCGACGGCGACTGGCTGTATGAAGAAAAGCGCGAATACACCCCCGCCGAATGGCGCACGCAGGTAGGAGCGTCGACGGCGCCGCGCATTGTTGACCTCGCCCCCACAATCGTCGGCGTCTGGGAGAACTACAAGCTCTACCTCTCGCGCGGCAAGCCCCTTGCGGACTGGCATCGCGAGATGCCGTCGTTTTTCATGTTCGACGACCACGAAATGCTCAACGACGTCAACGGCACCGGCACGGTCGGCCTGCGCAGCCGCCGTGCCACGTTCCGCGACATCGGCACGCAAGCCTGGTACGACTACCTCGGCTGGTCGAACCCGGTGGGCTGGAAACAGGGCATCCACTTCGGCAAGACCCGGCTGGCAGCCGGTAGCGATATCTTGCGGGACACTTCAGCCGATTTTCGCGAGCTCATGCTCAACGAGGCAGGCACGCTCGTCGTCCACTGGGGGACCGCGGACGCCGGCGTGAACCAAATCTCGCTCGACAATGTTGGCGGGGATCCCAACGCCGGCGTCTACGAAGTAAAGGAAATCCTCGACCGCAACCGCATACGCATATCGCCAACCCCCAAAACCGATAGCGAAGTCTCTTATTCGATCGGACGTCTCTCGCACTTCCGGATGACGGTAGCTAACGCCGAATACTTCTTCGTCGACACGCGTAGCCATCGGCAGATGCACGACATCAACGACCCTTTCGAAGAGGGCGTGTCGATCCTAGGCCAAGCCCAAAAGGCCTGGCTCAAGAAGGGGATGTCCGAGAGCAAGGCCGACTTCCTGTTCATCGTCTCGTCAGTAAACCTGATGGTCCCGCACATCCTCGCCGGCCCCGATAAGCGCAACAAGGACGAAGCCTGGACCGCCGTCGCGGCCGAGCGCGAAGAGCTGATCGAGTTCTGGGATTCGGTCGGCAAGCCGGTCTTCGTTCTCACCGGCGACCTGCACAACAGCTTTGCGATCAAGCTCACCGACCGGGTTTGGGAGTTTGCGTCCGGCCCGCACAACTCGTCGAACCACATCCTCGAAGAAGAGTGGGACCGGCCTTCGAACGGCCCCTTCGAGTCGCGCGGCCGCAAGGTGGACATCCGCTGGTCGACGTTTATCCCCAACGACGCTGGAAAAGGACTAAGACGTCCGATTTATACGGTTGTCCGCGTGAATAACGCTTTCCGTATCCCGAAGATCGGCGACCAGCTCAACGTCTGGGCGGCCTATGCGCGACCGCATGTGACGTTTCAGTACTACGACGGGCTCTCGGGCGACTTGCTCTACGCCGAGACGATCCATGCGACGCGGCCGTGATCCTAATAGTGCGAATGTCATGACGAAACTGCTTGAAGAAGCGATCTCCAGGGTGACTGAGGCGCCGGAGGACTGCCAAGACATGATCGGCTCACTCATCCTGAAGGAGCTCGAGGACGATCGAAGATGGGATGAAGCATTCGCTAGGAATCCCGAGAAACTGGAGCGGATGGCCGACGAGGCCAGGGCGGAACGCGCGGCTGGTCTCACGACGCCCCTCGATCTTTCCAACTTCTGATCAGCATCTCAAGTGCACAGAGGGCTAGGCATGCCTAGCCCCTACGGCTGGTGCGTTATTGGCCGGAGGGTAGGCGCTTGGCACGCCAAGCCCGTCGTGGCTGACCATCGACGCGGCGATTGAGTACACGTGAATAACACCATGCATCAGGCGGCTAAGCTTTGCGCTCTTTGCGCCTTTGCGCGAACCTCTTTTCACTCCCGGCAAACCACGGCATCCAGATCCCCCATGCCGCGCCGCAAATACTCGATGCTGTCAAAGTACTGACCAAACTTCTCCCGCGTATACGCCTCGCTCCGAAAACAGGTCTGGTACCAGCGGGGGAAGAACCCCTCCAGCTTGCGCGACTCCCGAAAAACAATCCCCTTCTGTTCAACCTCCTCCAACTCCCCCGCCCCATCCACGGACTCCCGCGAATACACCGTTAACAATGCCACCCCTCCGGGCCTGAGCACCCGCCGCAGTTCGGCTAGCCACAGCGCCTCCATTTCAGGTGCGTGAAGACCGATACGGCGTAGATCAGGTCGAACGAGTCCACATCAAAAGGCAATGGGGGCTCGGCCGAATTCGGGCGCGCGTCGACTCCCGCCAGGTTGCTCCCGCACCACTCGATCGCCACTCGATCGGTGTCCGCCCCGTGCAACCGCGATTCCGGCAGACGCCGCGATAGAGGCATCAGCGTCCGTCCGCACCCGGCCCCGAAGTCCAAAACCGACTCAAATGACTCGATCGGCCGGCCGGCCGCCTCGAGGCAGGCCTCCAAATTCGCGACCGTCTCGCGGCCCACTCGAACAAACCGCTCTGCCGACGGATCCCCCGCGACACGGAACCGCAGCTCCGGCGGAGGCAACGTCCCGGCGCGCCCGGCGGCCGCATCCGCGATCCGATGTCCCAAGCACTGCACGCGGACACCGGTCCGATATAGCGGGTAGTAGACCGCCTTGGCGAGAGACCGCAGCATCCCCACAATCTCGCGCAAAGTTCGCGAAGAACGCAAAAGCTCAGCCTTCTGCACGTCCCAGTGCGTTATACTTCCGCCCAGACCCGGATGCGCGAAGCCCCTCAATTTTCACTGCCGGCCCTAGACGGAACTCGATGGCATCGGTCCGGCCGCACAGTGCTCGCTTTCATCGAAACCGACTGTCCGACCTGCGCCCTAGCGCTGCCCTACCTCAACCGTCTCAATGGCTCAGCTAACGTTGTCGCGGTTTCACAAGACGCCCCCGAACCAACACGCGAGCTCGCCAACCGGCTCGAACTCGCTTTCCCTGTGCTGCTCGACGCCGACCTCGCGGTTTCGCGCCAGTTCGACCCGGTGTCGGTCCCGACGCTCTACCTCGTCGACGAAAACAACCAGATAGAGCGCACCATCGAGGGCTTTTCGAAAACCGACTTCAACGAGCTGGCGAGTCGGCTCGGTTCGGCCCCAATCGCCGATCCGAACGACGGCGCACCCGCTGAAAAGCCGGGCTGCATGTCACGCCACCGGGAGCCGGAAACCGTCGGGGCCGCGGCTCCCGCGCTCGACCTCAGCTCGAGGCGCGGCGCCCGAGCTGAGCGCATCGAACTGTCCCCTGAAACCGATCTGGACGACTACTGCCGTCGGCAGTTCGACGATCCGCTCCCGGTCGTGCCCCCGACCGTCGAACGCGTCGACCGCCTGCTCGCCGCAACCGACCTGCCGCCGGACGAAATCATCGGCCGCGTCGGACCCAATTACGGCGCGGCCACGGTCGAGAAAATCGCCGCCAACGCCGTCATGGCGGGCTGCGAACCAGCCATGATGCGCGTCCTCATCCCGCTCGTGCGCGCCATGTGCGACGAACGCTTCGACCTCCACGGTCTGCAAGCCACGACGCACATCGCCATGCCGCTGATCATCATCAACGGACCGGTCCGCGACGAGCTCGCCTTCAACTACCAGGCTGGTGTGTTTAGCAACAGCGTACGCGCCAACGCTACCGTCGGCCGCACATTACGCCTGATCGCACGCAACCTCGGCGGCGCCCGTCCGGGAGAAATTGACATGTCGACGTTCGGCAGCCCGGGACACTTCTCCTACTGCATCGCCGAGCACGAAAAGGCCAGCCCCTGGGAACCCTTCCAAGTCGACCGGGGCCTTGACGCGTCCCAAAGCGCGCTAACGCTCTACGCCGCCGAGCCCCCCCGAAGCGTCAGCGAACATAAAGCGCGCGACGGGAAAACCCTTCTGCGAACGATCACCTACGCTCTACGAAACGTCTGGGCCCCCAAACTCTGTGGCACGCACGAGGCGCTTGTCATCTTCAGCCCCGAGCACGCCGCGACGCTCAGCCGCAGCGGAATGACCAAAGCCGAAGTCCGCGAGTTTCTCTTCGAAAACACTGGCGTTCCGCTACGCGACTACGACGATCCGGCAGCTGAGGGAGCCCAACCCGGGGCCCGCCAGCACTACAAAGAAGTCTCGATTGACGGCGAAGCCTGCTACCGCAAATTCGCCAAGCCCGACCGTATCCACTTGCTCGTCGCCGGCGGCCCCGCGGGAAAATTCTCCGCCGTACTCGGTTCCTGGGCCTCAGGCCCGCGCGGCAGCCAAATGGTGACGTATCCTATCGATTAGCTATGCCGACTCTCGTAAACCCCCGCGACGAATCCACCGCCCCGCCGCAGCCCCCGGCCCCACGCCTTGATTCCCTCCACGGGAAATCAGTCGCGCTGCTCGACATCTCGAAACCAGGCGGCAGCGTCCTGCTGGACCGCCTCGAAACGATCCTCAAGGAAACCTACGGTGTCGCGACCATTATCCGCGAAGCCAAACCGACCTTCGCCAAGCCCGCTCCGCCGGAAGTCATCGACCGCATCCGCAACGCCAACATCCAAGCGGTTATCGAAGCCTTGGCTGATTGAGGGTCGTGTACGACGTGCAGTTTGCACGACACGGCGCGCCTCGAAAGCCTGGGAATCCCCAGCGTCCCGATCGCAACTCACGTCTTCAGCACCGCCGCCCGAGCCCAAGCCGCGGCCCTTGGACGCCCCGACTTCGACGCGGTCTACGTCCCCCACCCCATACAAGACCAAACCAAGGAAGAAATCGCCGCCCGCGCCGATACAATTGCTTCTGAACTAGCCCAACGTTTGACAACCTGACGCGGCTCGCCCGTAAACGAAGACGGAATCTTTGACATATGTATGCATGGCCCGTATGCTTATATGCATGCGCACCACACTAAGCCTCGACGAGGACCTGGTGCGCGAGGTCAAGCGCCGCGCGGTGGAGAAGAATCAAACCGTATCGGCAACCGTCGAAGCAGCGCTACGTGACCTGCTACATCGGGATTCCAGGCCTCCGGCAAAACGTCGTTTCAACTGGGTCACCGTGAAGGGCAGACTCCTGCCCGGCGTCGATCTCACGGATCGGGGCTCGTTGTACGACGTCATGGAAGACCGAGTGTGATCGCCATCGACACCAACATTCTTGTCTCTGCTCACCGCGAAGAGTCACCAACCCACACGCGGGCGCTAAAACGCCTCACCCAGTTCGCGCTTGGGGAGGACGCGTGGGCCGTCCCCGTGTTTTGTCTCGCTGAATTCGTTCGCGTCGTCACGCATCCCAAAATCTTCGACCCGCCCTCGACGATCGCTCAGGCCCATGGTGCGATCGAGTCTCTCATCGAAAGCGACACTCTGCGCGTTCTCTATCCTGGGCCACGGTTTCCGGCGTTGTTCCTAGCCACGTTGCGGGAAGGCGACGCTCGCGGCAACCTCACCTTCGACGCTCAGATCGCGGCAGTGTGTCTGGAGCAAGGCGTGTCGAAGCTGCTGACGCTCGATCGGGACTTCTCGCGTTTCGCAGGCATCGAGATCGAGCCCCTCTAGTAGGGCGAAGCTTCTTACGCCCGCTCGACCAACGCCTCAACCACTCCCAAATAGTTCCCCGGATCCGCCAACGCATCCCAATCCACCGGCGCATCCGTCAACCGCCTCAACTCCCCAATCAGATCGCCGCCTACCGCCCGTTTCACCAACGCAGCCGCTTCGCTCCGGGGCATGTGCTCGGCCAGCGCGAAAACCGCCGCCTCAGCCAGGACCCCCGGCGCTGCCGCAAGGTTCTCACGCATACGATCCGCACGAACCTCCAACCCTTCAAACACCTCCAACGCCCGCAACAATGACGCGCCCGTCATCACCGCCATCTGCGGCAAGGTCAACCACTCGAGCGTCCACCCGCTGCCGCCCCGCTCATGCTCCTGGAGCATCGCCTGATGCATCCCCGCGACAAGCGTCGCATTCATCCGCGCCGCGGTCACCATTGCCTCGGCCGCGACCGGGTTGGACTTCTGCGGCATCGTACTCGAGCCGCCGCCGGCCATCCTAACCTCGCCCACTTCGGTCTGGCCCAGCAGGATCAGATCCTCTCCGATCTTGCCGAGCGTCCCAGTCACCAGGGCCAACCAGCCCGCCAACTCCACAAAAGAGTCTCTCTCGGTATGCCACGGCCCCGCCGGAGCCCCGAGCTTTAGCTCGGCGGCCAATGCCTCGGCGACCTCCAGACCCTTATTCCCCAGCGCCGCCAACGTACCAGCAGCCCCGCCAAACTGCACCACCAGCAGCCTGGGCTTTAGTTGCCTCAACCGCTCCCGATGCCTGACCAGCGGCCGAATCCACCCCGCAACCTTGGCGCCAAACGTAGTCGGAACCGCCGCTTGGGACCGCGTCCGCGCCACCATCAATGTCTGCTTGTGCGCCTTCGCCAATTCGCGCAACTTGGCGATCACCCGTTCCAGTCGCCCATCGAGCAGCGCCAACGCCTCGCGCAGGCTTAACACCAGCCCGGTGTCGACAATATCCTGGCTCGTCGCCCCCCAATGGACGTACTCCCCGGCCGCGGCCCTGAGCTGCTCGACCAATGCAACGACGGGAACGCCCGTCTTCCTCGTCCCGGCTGAAATCGCCGGCATATCAAGTTCGAGCCGATCGACAGCAGCCGAGATTTCCCTGCCCGACGCTTTGGGGATCACGCCAACCAAAGCCTGCGCGCGCGCCAAGGCGGCTTCAACCTCGAGCATCGCCCGCACGGCTCGAGCCTCACCAAAGAGCGGCTCGATCCGCGAATCGTCGATAGGGGTAGTCGCCATCACGAGAAGTCATAGCTTAGCCGATTCGGAACCCGCTCCCTTGCGGTCGCGGCTCTGACGCCTGGCCGCGAGCGAGCGGGTTCTTGCTACCCTCCTCCCATGAACGCCCTCATGATCGGAACCGGTGAATACACCACCGGCTACGTCCACGGATCCGCCGCCGACTCCGACAAAGGGGCCGGCGTTATCGGCCTGACTCTCTTCGATCTGCGCCGGCGACGACGACTCAACCGGCTCTCCATGGCCGGGACCAATGGCCAAAAGTTCCCCGGCATCCGCCGGCACCTCGCGCGCGCCATCGGCGAAACCTACCGTGACATGGATCTGACGTTCGAAAGCTTCCCCCCCGACAACGTCGAACGCGACCCCGGAGCCTACCGCCAAGCCCTAACAGCGATGTCCCCGGGCGACATCGTCTGCGTCTTCACCCCCGACGACACCCATTTCGAAATCGCCCTGGCCGCAGTCGAAGCCCGCTGCCACGTCCTGGTCGCCAAGCCCATGGTCAAGACCCACGCCGAGCACTTGGCGCTGATTGAAGCCGCTAAAGCCAACGAGGCGCTCGTCGCCATGGAGGTCCACAAGCGCTGGGACCCGATCTACGTCGACGCCCGCGACCGCATCCGCTCGCTCGGCGACTTTTCCTTCTTCAGCTCCTACATGAGCCAACCCAAGTCGCAACTCGAGACCTTCCGCGCCTGGGCCGGCAAGTCTAGCGACATCAGCTACTACCTCAACTCCCACCACATCGACTTCAACCTCTGGGCCGTCGGCGACTTCGCCCGCCCGGTCTCGGTCCGCGCCTCCGCCTCCACCGGCTTCGCACAAGCGACGGGAATCGACACGGAAGACACCATCACCCTCACCGTCGACTGGGAGAACCACTCCGGCGCCCGCGCCACAGGGGCTACACTGCCTCCTGGATCGCCCCCAAATCGGACGTCCACTCGCAGCAACGCTGGTTCTACTCCGGGAGCAAAGGCGAGATCACCGTCGACCAAGCCCACCGCGGCTACACCGTCGCGACCGACGACTCCGGATACGCCTCCGCCAACCCGCTGTTCATGAAATACACCCCCGACGCCGACGGCTTCTTCGCGGGACAAACCGGCTACGGCTATCGTTCGATCGAAGATTTCGTCGAAGCCGCCATCGCCATCCGTGCCGGCAACGCCAACCCCGCCTCCTTCCGCGGCAAGCTCGCCACCGTGCAGGACACCGCACTCGTCACCGCCATCCTCGAAGGCGGCCGCGAGAGCCTCGACTCGGGAGGATTGCGAGTGGACCTCATGAGCTAGCATAGGACTGAAGGGACAACGTATGTCGTCCACGAACTTTCGGCGCGTGACCGTAGACCCACACCAGATGGGCGGCGTCCCGTGCGTGCGTGGCTTGCGCATCCCAGTTGCTACGGTCCTCCGCATGCTGGCTGGAGGCATGTCCGAGCAGGAGATCCTCTCTGACTACCCCGACCTCGAAGCTGACGATCTGCGGGAATGCCTACGCTTCGCAGCCGTCTCAGTCATGGAGCGCCAAATACCGCTCCCAGGCTCAGCTTGAAATTCCTGATCGACAACGCGCTTTCACCAAGACTCTCTTCCCTCCTCCAGTCGGCGGGGCACGATGCCGTCCACGTTCGCGACTACGGCATGGGAGCGGCCGCAGACCCCGAAATCCTGGAACGCGCGGCTAGCGAGAACCGAGTCCTGATCTCGGCGGACACCGACTTCGCGGCCCTTATCGCTACGGCGCAGCGAGCACAACCGTCTTTTATCCTGCTGCGGGATATCGAGCCCATACGCGTAGCCGACTATTTCCAACGGATTCAAGACAGCCTGTCGGCAATCGCCCTCGGGCTCGAGAACGGATGCATCGTCGTGTTTGAGCAGGATCGCATACGAATGCGGTCGCTGCCGATCGCTCCGGAACCAGAGGAGATCAGCTAAAACCCTAACTGCAGCGTAAATTTAAACACTCGCCCGTCGTTCAACGTATTCGTAATCTGCCCAAAGTTCGGTGAAGTCAACTGCACCCCGGGCTCAGCAAACTGTGCATGGTTCAGCGCGTTTAATGACTCCGCGCGAAACGTCACCGACCCATCCCCGCCAAGCGCCCAGCGCTTCGACAACGCCGCATTAAAGTTAAAGATCCCGTCCTTTCGAAACGCATTCCGCCCCAGATTCCCCGCAGTGTCTGTGGGTTGAATAAACGCGAAACCGCTCACCGGGAACTCGCTTAGCGAAGTGTCCGGATCATCATAAGAGCGCCCGATCAGCCTCGGGTTCAAGATATTGGGCCGGTCGCCTGGAGAACCATCGACGTTCCCAAACCCTTCGCCATCCGACCCCGACGACACATCAAACGGCGTTCCCGCTTTACCAAGAAACACCACACCCAACTCCCACCCGCCAAACAGCCCGCTCCACTTCGACTCAAACGACGGCATCGCCCAATTCACCCGCACCAACGCCGCATGGGGCTGGTCAAACGAGCTAACGGCCTTCAGCTCCTCATGGGAATTGAACTCCGACTGGCTTCTTCCCAATCGAGCATCACGACCCGACGCCGTATTCGAAAACGAGCTCCCCAAATCAATCGCCTTACTCCACCAATACGAAGCGTTGACGGTTACGCCATTCCAACTCGGAATGCGCAACGCCACTTTCCCCGCGTCAAAGTAACCCCGCGAACCATTCACCACCAGCCTGTTATCAAAGAACCTAGGATCCGGCCTGCGCTGGTTTACCGTCCTAGTTGTCTGAGGAATCCCCTCCAAAGGCTGCGCCCGATTCGTATACCAAAGCGTCAGCAGCTTGTGCGTGCGACTCCCGACATATCCTAGATCCAGCAGCCAGTCACCTCCCAGTGGAATTTGCCAATCGAAACTGTATTGATGGGAATAAGGAGTCGCCAACTCGGGGTCCATCGTAAACACCGTCGAGCGAGCATCGGGATCAAAGTCCTGGGGCCCAAGCCGACCCAAAGGATTGACCAAATCCGGCGCCTGAATCGTAATATTCAAATTATGCGGCGGGCTAAATCGCGCCTGCCCATAAGTGACATTAAAGATCTGCCCATAGTGAATGCCAT
Organism: Bryobacterales bacterium; assembly: GCA_965247515.1. Classification (GTDB taxonomy): domain Bacteria; phylum Acidobacteriota; class Terriglobia; order Bryobacterales; family UBA6623. Next base: position 8,767,333 of record OZ252029.1, read on the forward strand.
AAGCCCCGCGCAATACTCCCCAGCGGTTCCCTAATCGATAAGCGAACCCAAAGCGCGGCGCCAAGTTATTGCAGTCGCAGTCATAAGGAACATCGGTCAGTCCATTGACCTCGGACGGCCGCGTCACCGGCTCATAACGTAACCCCAAGTTAAGAGTCAGCCTTTGACTCGCCTGCCACTTGTCACCGACGTAGAACTGCGAGTCCCAGTTACGAAACCCGCGATGCGCATTCCCAATCGCAACGCGATACACACTCGGCGTACCCATGCGGATGTTGGTGATTGCGTTTCGCCCAAAATCATTTCGGAAGAAAACCAACCCGCGGTGACTCTCCGCCTCAAACCCGTTGTACTGTCGTCGCAAAACCTCGGTGCCGAAGGTCCATTCGTGATTGCCTCGTGTATGGCGCGTCCGAGCCGCATAGCGGTACCTGTTCTGCGCCCTGTTGATCGGGATATTCGAGCTCGGGCCCAAGAACTCCACGACAAAGCCCGTAAGCACCAGCGGCCCAACCGCCGTCTCCTCGGGCACGATCAGCGACCCCACTCGCTCATACCGCACCGTGAAGTCGCTCACCGTTGACGGCGCCCACGCTTTGCTATAGGTGATCCGGGCGTCGTGATTCTTGGTCGTTGTGTCCGGGTTCTGCCCGCCAACGAGTTGGAACGCCTCGACCTGCTGCCCGACGAAGCTGTAGCGCAACGTCAGATTGTTCGAGTCCGCCCAAGCCTGGTCAAGCGTGATCGCGCCCCGGTTGTTGTTGATCTTTTGAATGTCGTTTGTATTGAGCGCCCGAGGATTGATGTCGGTCCGGTTTGGCAGCTCATCAGGGAACGCTCCCAAGAACCGCTCGACAATCGCGCGCCGCTCTGGGTCATTCGTCAACGGCGTGCGCTCGTCCGCCGCCGGAACCAGCACATTCCCGTTCACGTTGCCGCGCGACCGCGTCTGAGATCCGTTAACCGTCAAAGCCGCGCCAGCCCACAACGGCGCCCCAACCGTGAAGCCATAGTTGTTGTCGCGCGACGGCTTGACGCCGCCCACTTGAAAGAACGACCGCGCGCTGGTTGCGCTGTTCTGATGACTCCAATTCAGGTTCCCGTGAACCGCGTCCGCCGGCGACGGCCTCTGATGGGGCGGGCGTCTGACCGGTTGTCCGAACTCGGTTGCAAAGTACTTCTCATCGACCTTGAATTCAGAGGTAACCGTGGCGGTCGTCCCCATCCTGGTCGTGAGCTCGCGAAGGACTTCGTTATCAATCAGCGTGATCCGGACGTTCTCATTGCGACGCCCCTCGCCCCGCTCGGCGTCGACCTCCCCGAGTAGGTTCAGCTCAGTGCGATCCACCTCCTCTACCGGCTGTTGCTGGGTTTCGGCCGGTGTCTTCTTCGGAGCGGGCTCGTCCTGCTGCCCAAGAGCGGACAACGCCGCCAGCATCATCAATAGAACGAACCGCCACACGAGTCCCCAATTCTCTCACGCATAGGACGTGGCGCACGGAGGCTGCGCCGTGCCGTCTTGCAGCTGTGCTGCAAGGTCCGGGTCCGCTCATGCCACCGACGACCCGAGACCCGGACCTTGCGCCATAGGCGCAAGGCGGCACGGCACAGCCGTGCGCCACGTCCTTACCGCCTTTGCTCGTAGAAGACGCGGGCCTTCTCGTATGCCTCTAGGATCTGCTCCTTTTCACGAGGCCGCTCAAAGCGGTCAGGCTCCCTGTTGGTGATCTCGATCAACTCGTCCATCCAGCCAACAAAGAACGCTGCATCGTCCGAGGCGTCCCAATCACCGTCCAGCCAAACCGGCTGTGAGTGCGCCAACCGCACGGTCGACTCATTGCGCTCGTAGGCCCGCGCCGCAATCCACGAATAGTTACCGGCGGGCAGCGTAAGCTCCTCCGAAACCCGCCGCTCGCCCGACCCAACCGCGATCGTGCGAACAACAATCCCGTTCGCGACAATCTCGACCTTCTCGAGCGGCGATCTTGCCTCCGCCTCGACGCTTAGGTGAATCTTCCGCCCCTCTTGATTCGCCTCAAAGAACAGCATCGGCCCGTTCGTCACAAAGCTCCGCCCCGACCGCAACTCACGGTAGAACCCCTCCTCACTAAACGGCTCATCCAACTTCACATAGACGCGGTTATACCCCACAGGATTCGGCAACACTCCGCTCGCCGACCCAGCCGTCACCGGCATCCGAAACCCCAAGTTCCAGAAGCGATAGTTGAGGCTCAGCGAATACTCCAGGAACCCCTCCCTACCGTCCGGCCGGCTCTCATCCGGCGGCCGCCCCCAAGCTGAATTCGCCAGCGCGCCGTACTGGTTGAAGTGGTTGTGAATCAGGCCGATCGAGTCCGGCGGGGCCAGCGCCATCACCACCGGCGCCTCCCACCAGAAGGGCTTTTCCACCTCGACCCAAGCCGGGCGCTTCTGAGCCCTAGCCCGCTCGATCAGCTCGATCCCAATCGGAAACCAGCGCGCGCCGGCCGCAAGCGGCAACCTCTCAAACAGCCCGTGGAACATCCATGCTCCGCCGCCCCGCTCGTCCTCGGCATTGAGGACCGTCATCCAATGGCGCGGCGACGTCTGGCTTAGGGTTTCTCGCGGCAAACGCCCGGCGGGCCATAGGTCGCGCTTGTTCCACATCGTGAAGACCACAGCAAGGTTCAAGTCCTCGGCCTGCTGCAGCGCCGGCGTATCCTCGATCGTCCGGTGAACGTGAAAATCGCCCGAGTACCAGCCCTTGGCGCGCATGTCCGTCCAGCGTTCGAGCTCGACTTCGATTTCCGTGGGCTCCCCGTCGGCAACCTCCACCGACTCTTCGAAGCGCTCGAACTCTGTCCCGCGCTCAACGACGACGGTATAGCGACCCGCATCGAGCGGGATCGGCGCCGGCTCGCGAGCAACGCAACTGCCCCCGTACCAAGGCTCATTGCCCTCGCGCGGGCGAAAGCGTCGATCAACGATGGCGCCTTCGGACCGATACATCTGGCCATCCGCCCCGCGGACTTCGAAGCGCGCCCAGACGGGCCTGCCGTCCTCAACGGCCCTTAGTTGCAGCTCACCAGCCGACGCCACAGGTCCCCACGTCAGAGCCGCGACGGCAAGGAAGCGGGCGATCATTTCCCATCGACTTCGCGTTGCCATGCTTCAAGCTCCCCGATCAACCCGTCTACGACATCCGGTCTCTTTCCCGCCAAATCAATCGCCTCTCCAACGTCTTCTCCCAAATCATAGAGTTCCGGATCGTTTTCTCCAATAGCGACCAACTTCCACTCCCCCCGCCGGACCGCCCGCCGGTCCCGCATCCTCCAGAACAACGTCCTCTCCGCCAGCGAACCGCCTTCAAACAGCAGCGGCGCCAGACTCGTCCCGTCCAAGTCCCGGGCCGCAAGCCCCGCCAACTCCAAAAACGTCGGGAACCAATCAAACGACGCCGCGATCTCGTCCGTCACCGCAGGCCGAATTCGTCCCGGCCACCAAGCTACCGCCGGAACGCGAATCCCACCCTCATACACCTGCGCCTTCTGCCCCCGCAGCGGACCGTTACTTGAAATATTGTGATACCCGCCCTCATAAGTGAGATACCCCCCGTTGTCCGACGTAAACACGACCAGGGTATCCTCGGCCAGCCCGTTCGCCTCGAGCGCCTCGACGATCCGGCCGACGCTCGCGTCAACCGCCTCAACCATCTCCTTGACCTTCCCGCTGGGGTCCTTATCCTCTTCGAAGTAACCCAACTTCACTAGCGAGTTGTAATCCCCGCCCTCTTCGCGAAACCCCTCATCTCCGGGCCCCTGCCAAGGGAAGTGGATCGCCAAGTGCGCCACATAAAGGAAGAACGGCCGATCCTTATTTCGCTCGACGAATTCAATCGCATGGTTCGTCACCAACTCAGCCGTATAGCCAGCTTCGGCGACCTGCTCGTCGTTGTGCCACCAATCCCGGCGTCCCGAGCGATCAACATGCGAATGATGATCTCCATCGCCGCTTCCCAACCCCCAGAACTCCTCGAACCCTTGCGAAGTGGGCAAGAACGGCGGTTTGTACCCCAAGTGCCATTTCCCATACGCGCCAGAAACGTACCCCTCTTCGGCCAGCCCTTCGGCAATCGTGACTTGTTCGTGCGGCATGCCATTGTCGTGCCCAGACACGCCGCTCAAGGGCCCCTCAAAATCCGGACCCAACCGGTTCTGATATCGCCCCGTGAGCAACGCCGCCCTCGTTGGCGTACACATCGGACCATTCGAATGGAAGTCAGTGAACCTTAGCAGTCCGTGGTGGAAGTCCCGTGGGTCGCGCGACAGGCTCCTGCGGTCGCTCGGCGAGGAAGGAGGAGGACGATGACCCGGATTGATCTTCTCCGACGACTGACAAAGCCGACGGCCGCAAATGACTGTCGCCCAAAGGGTTACGCGCGCCTGCACGCCTTCTGAAGGTCTTGGGATCTGCACCAGCCTAGAACGCCGATCCAAAGCCGTGTCGGCCGGACAGCGCGTAACGCGGCCCGCGTGACTTCCACCACGGGCGGTTAGCCCCTCGCGCGCCAGGCGATCAATATGCGGCGTCTCATTCCGCATGCTCCCGTAGACGCCCGTATCCCCGTACCCCAAATCATCCGCCATGATGACGACGAAGTTGGGCAGCCGCTCAGCCAGCGGTTCCGAGCCTCCGCACGACGCCAGCGCCGTCGCCACGCATCCCAGAAAAATGCGAGATCGCATGCGCGCCAGCATACCACTGCGGCAACAATGAGAAACTGAGGTCCACACGGATGCTCACCCGTCGCATTTTACTTCTGGCGTTAGTGTCCACCGCCCCGCTCGCAGCGGAACTCAACATCTTTTCCGGCAACGCCGTCACCGTATCGACCGGGACCGTCTTCGCGATCACCGTTCAGGCCACCGACTCCGACGGCCACCCTCAGCCAGGGGTCGACGTTAGCGTCGCCGCCATCAGCCCAGGCAGCCCCGCCATTGCCTGCCAGTCGGCCTCGATCTCAACGTCGGCCGACGGACTCGCCGTCATCACCTGCACCGCCGGAACCGTCACCATGCAGCCCGTCGCCACCATTGTCGTCGGCGACAACCTCGGGCGAATGACCCAGCCCCCGTTCACGATCATCATCACGCCGCCGGGCCCTCCGGCCGAGGGACTTCACAAGGTTTCCGGCGACGGCCAAGTCGTCGCGCCCAACGCAGCCTTCCCCCTGCCCCTCGTCGTCAGCGACTTCGATCCTTCAGGCCCGCAAACGGGTCTGATGCTGTCGGTCAACGTGTCGCCGCCCGGCGCCGTCTTTTGCCAACCCGCCGGCACGATCGACAGCAACGGTTTCGGCCCGATCAACTGCATCGCGAACGCCATCCTCATCCCGACCGTCGTTCAAGTCCACGTCAGCGATTCGTTGGGGAACACGCTCGACGAGCCTTTCAACGCCACCGTCACCCCGTCGGCCTCATTCGCCAGCGGCCTGACCAAAGTCTCGGGCGACAACCAAATCGTTCCGATGAACAGCGTCGTCCCGAACGCCTTAGTCGTCAGCGTCACCCTCAACGGCTTTCCTCAAGCCGGCGCGTCCGTTCAGGTTACGGCCACTCCGGCCTCTGCGATCGCTTGCCAGCCCTTCCTCACGACGGCCGCGAATGGCCTGGCCAGCATCGCCTGTAGCACGCTCGAGGTCAGCGTCCCCACACAGGTGAGAATCTTCGTCACCGACGGCTTTGGGCAAGGTCTTGCCTCGCCCTTCAACCTTTCGGTCTCACCGTCGGCCTCCAACAGCGAAGGTCTAACGGTCATCGCCGGCAACAACCAGACCGTGATGCCGAACGCCGACTTCCGCTCGGCGATCGTGATCCGCAGCACAGTCGACGGCGTGCCCCAGATTCGCTCGAGCCTCTTCGTCAGGACGTCCCCGCCCGGCGTCGTTGCGTGCCCCGGAACCGTGATGACCGACTCGGTCGGCCACGGGAGCTTCATCTGCAAGAGCTTCTCGGTCCAGTCGACCACGTTCGCGCAGATCAACGTGACAGACGCTCTAGGCCGCTCTTTGAGTCCGCCCGTAGCCGCCACGGTTACCCCGTTTTCGTTCGAGAACGCCGAAGGAGTGACCAAGGTCTCGGGCGACAATCAGGTCGTTTCGCAGCTGGCGAGCCTCACTATCCCCTTGGTCGTTCAGGTAGTCAAGGACGGGCTTCCGCGGGCTATCGCCCGGGGTGGACCCCCGGGAGCCTTGGAACGATCTTCGGCGTTGGCCTGACCGAAGTTATCGGCGTCGTCTTGGGCGGAGCGCCGCCGTTCCCAACGACTCTGGCCGGCGTCCGAGTCTTCGTCAACGGCGAGGCCTCACCAATCCTTGCGATTTCGAACATCAACGGCGAGGAGCAAGTCAGCATCCAGGTTCCCTTCGGCCTCCCTGCGGGACCCACGACGGTCACGATCGAAAACAATGGCTCCAGCGCCTCATTCCCAGGGATACCCCTGACCGCGGTGCAACCGGGCATCTTCGAAATCGATGTCGAGGGCGGACGCTTGGTCGCCGCTCTCCACGCCGACTTCAACCTCGTCACCCCGGCGAACCCCGCCCGTCCAGGCGAGGTGATCCTGCTCTTTGTGACCGGCCTCGGCCCAACTGAAACTCCTTTAATGACGAATCAGGTCGGACCGATCCCCGCCGCCGCGACCGTCGTCCACCCGGTCGTCGGAATCGATGATCAAGGCGCCGAAGTTCTCGGCTCCTACTTCGCCCCCAACCTGTTGACCGTCTACCAGATCAACTTCAAAGTCTTGCTAAACCCCCAATCAGGCAACCGCAAGATTTCCGTGGTAGCTGACGGGATCCCAAGCCAAGACGCACTGATGCCCATAGGGCCCTGACGTGGCGTACGGCTGTGCCGTGCCGCCTTGCAGCTGTGCTGCAAGGTCTCCGGGAGTGCGAGCGTTTCGTCGTAGCCGGATTCGGACCCGGACCTTGCAGCACAGCTGCAAGGCGGCACGGCACAGCCGTACGCCACGTCAGCGCTTATAAGCGCTCGACCAACGATAGTCTTCTGGGCGGTTTACCAGTCCAGCCTTGACGGGATTGTTTTCGATGTAGGCCTTGATACAGTCGTGCTCCCGAGCGTCTCGCACCCAATGGTCGTAAGTTTCCTTCTGCCAAAACTGGCCACTCCGACCGAGCAGCTTGTTCCCCAAGCGAGCAGTATGGCTCTTGAGCGACCGCAAGAACTGTGTCGGTGTCGCAATTGACGTCACCAACATATGGACGTGATTCGCCATCACAACGTACGCGTGCAACTCATAGTTCCGGAGTTCCTCCGCCGAATACATGATCGAATCTTCGACCACTCGCGCCAGGCGCGGATCGCGCAGCCACAACGGCCCCGTCCGCGTCGTATCGAGATAGCGATCGATCCAGACGAACGCCTCACCGGCGCTGAGCTTCTTGTCCGGTGGGGGGAAGCGCGAGGGCGGCACGCTCCCGATCAAGTGCCAAGTGAGAAACAACTCCTTGCCCTCGGGGTACTGATGCGGCAACCGCCGCCGATGTTGATCCACAGTCGAGGGAAATCATAGCACCCGACGTGGCGTACGGCTATGCCGTGCCGCCTTGCAGCTATGCTGCAAGGTCTCCGGGATTGCGAGCGTCTGTCGTAGCCGGATTCGGACCCGGACCTTGCAGCACAGCTGCAAGGCGGCACGGCACAGCCGTGCGCCACGTCAGCGCCTCCTAGGTTCGCGGGCGCTGGGCTGGGCAGTCACAATCTGACGATAGACTTCCGCAAGCCCAGGGTTCGTCGCGTCGAGCCTAGCCGGATCCGGCCGCCCGAACAACTCATGCCCCGGCCTCACCGCAAACAACGCCGCCGCCAACCCCCGCGTGCCAAGCTCGCAGTTCGACGCTCCCAATACATCCGCTATCGGATGGCGGTCGGTCCACGAAAATTCCGCGTCAGCCGGAAACCGCACATCCGTCGCCGCGACCGTCACCACCGGCGTCGGCCACCCCCCCAGCACCGTCTCCGCGGCCGCCCGGTCCGCCTCCAGCTGCTCCCCATCCATGGCCACCACCAACTGCTTCGCCTTTGCCCGGATCAGCTCAACGGCCCCATTGAGCCCCATCATCCCAGCCAAGTTCGTCGCCGCGCCGGCTAGTACAACCACAGCCGACCCATCCTCTTGGGCGGTCAACGCATTGCGAATCAAAGCCAACGGATCCGCTGTCTCCCAGCGATCACGAACCTCGTGGGGATAGCCCCCCGGCAGTGCTGCCGTTGCACCTGGAGCGCCCGTGTCGTCGAGCCCTGGCGCAAGCCCCCTGTACCGGCGAAAGCGCTCCGGGTAGTCGCGCAAGTGCTGCTCGGCATAGTAGCGCCCGACCGCATCCACAAACGCCGCCGCTTGCATGTTCGACCTCGTCAGACTCACCGAAACGACTTCAGCTTCGGGCTCATCGAGCGTACTGAGGCCGTAGAGCAGCCCCAGCGTCAGAACGTTGTCAAGCGTGCGACCGATCTCGCAGTCGAGAATGACCGGAACCATCAGCTCAAATCGAGTCGGTCGAGCCGGCCAGTCGAATCGCCGAAGTGCTCGGGGTGGACGCCCATCCGATCCATCAACGAAAGGTGCAAATTCGTCACCGGCGTCTCGCGGCGATAGATCACCCGGCGCCCCGTCTGGATCGTCCCGCCGCCCGAGCCTATCACAATCGTCGGCAGGTCGTCATGGGTGTGCTTGTTGCCATCGCCGAGGCCGGCGCCATAAACGATCATCGAGTTATCAAGCAGGGTCGAGTCCCCTTCCTCGATCGCATCGAGCTTTTCCGCCCACTTGGCGAACTGCTCAACGTGATAGGTGTTGATCTGGGTCACCTTCTCGATCCATTCGGGCTGGTTGCGGTGGTGGGTGAGCGGATGATGCCCGTCGGGAATGTCGATCTCGCGATACGGCCGGGACGAGCCCTCGCGCGTCACCAGGAAGGTAAACACGCGGCTCATGTCCGCCTGCAGCGCGACCGTCAACATTTCGCTCATCAGCCTGAAGTGCTCGGCAAAATCCGCCGGAACTCCGTACGGCTTGTTCAGCCCTGGATCGACCTCGTCGTTCTGCTGCTCGCTCAACTCGATCTGGCGCTCAATCTCGCGGATCGACGACAGATACTCGTCAAGCTTGCGTTGGTCGGTCGGCCCCAGATCGCCACGCAACTTGCGCGTGTCTTGAGCCACAAAGTCGAGGATGCTCTTGCGGAACCGGCTCCTCAAGGCGCGCTCCTCGGGCGAGAGGTGTGCGTCTTTGCCGAAGAGCCGCTCGAACAAATCCCGCGGGTTCAGCGTCGGCGGCATCGGCTGCGTTTCGCTCCGCCACGACAGGCTGTTGGTATAGGCGCAGGAGTACCCGGAATCGCAATTCCCCGCCTGGCGCGCATCCTCGATCCCAATCTCGATCGAAGGAAAACGTGTCTTCCGCCCTACCTCGTCCGCCACGATCTGGTCGCACGAAACCCCGTTACGCAGCACATCCGCCGACTTGAGCGGATGCGCGCCCGTCAGGTACGCCGCGCAACAACGCCCATGGTCTCCCGCGCCGTCGAGCCACTTCCGCCCCGGATTGCTGGTCAGGTTGCTCAGCATCGTCATCTTGCGCTTGAGCGGCTCAAGCGATTTCAAGATGCGGGGCAGCTGTTTGAGCTCGCCCGTGTAATCCGGCGTCCACCACTGCTTGTTAATGCCGTTGGGCACGTACACGAAGCCCATCCGCACCGGAGACCCTCCCGGTAGCGTGCTCGAGGCCAGCGCCGGCGCCATCGCGTCAAGCGCGGGCAAGGCAATCGCCGCCCCCAGGCCTCTCAGAACAGCTCGTCTTGATAGGGCTTTCATTTTTCCGTTGTCCGTTGTCCGTTGTCCGTTGTCCGTTCGCCGCGGCGATTCTGGAACGGCAGACTGCGGACGACCTCGCGGATCAAGGTCTGAAATCGGTAGTCCTCCGCCGCCAAGCGTTTCGTAATCTTGCTGACCGTTATCCTATCGTATGGCTCAAGCCCGCGCCCCAGGGCGTAGATCAACATCTTCTCGGTCAGGGCGTGAGCGAACAGGTCGGTATCGTCGAGTAGTATCCTCCGCAGCTCGTCCGGCGATTGAAACACTCTTCCATTGGGAAGCTCACCTCTCGAATCTACGTCGCGCCAGCGGCCGATGGCGTCATACTTTTCGAGGCCGAAGCCGAGCTGATCCATCCTCAAGTGGCAGCTCGCACAAGCCGGGTCGGCGCGATGCGCCTCGAGTTGTTCGCGAACCGTCGCGGCCGGCCCAGCGTCGGACTGTTCAAGCGCCGGGACATTATCTGGAGGATCAGGCGGCGGCTGCCCGAGGATCGCCTCGAGCACGTACTTGCCGCGGATGACCGGCGAAGTCCTCGTCGGGTAGCTCGTCACGGTCAGGACGCTGGCGTGGCTGAGCACTCCGCCGCGTTGCGGAGTATCAAGCTCAATCCGCCGGAACTCTTCACCGCGAACGCCGTCAATGCCGTAGTGCTTCGCCAAGGGCGCGTTCACGAACGTGAAGTCAGCGTCGAGGAACTCCGATATCGGCCGGTTCTCCCGCAAGATCGCGTCGAAGAAACGCGTCGTTTCACCCTTCATCGCCTCGCGCAGAGAGTCGTCCCATTCGGGAAAAAGCTCAGGGTCGGGGTTGACCGAATCCAACGCACGCGTCTCAAGCCATTGGCCGGAAAAGCTCTCGGCAAATGCGGCCGAGCGCGGGTCCGCCAGCATACGGTCGACCTGCCCGTCGAGCTGATCGGCCAAGCGACCCGCTTGCGCCAAGTCGAGCAGCCCATCGTCGGGCATCGACGACCAAAGGAAATAGCTCAGCCGCGAGGCCAGCTCAAACTCCGAGACCCGATGCGCCGAGCCAGGGTCGGTCGGGTCGGGGTCATGCTCGATGCGGTAAAGAAAATGCGGCGAAACCAGCATCGCCTGGATCGCCAACTGGATCCCCTGCTCGCTGGAGAGACCTTCCTTCTCGGCAAGTTCGACAAACCTTAGCAGCGAGGCGACTTCATCCGGCGACACCGGCCGGCGATAGGCGCGCCGGGCCAACCTCGACACAATCCGCCGGACGCAATCGCGACCGGTCGACGGCTCACAGATCAGAATTCCCTTGCGGCTGGGAGGCTCGATGTCGCTCTCGAAAGGTCCGACAAACGCAATCGCGTCGACATGCTTGTTCTTCCGCTTGTTGAAAACTTCCTCGGCGTCCAAGCTTGTCGGAAAGTCGTCGTCCACGAACTGGGCGCGAAAAGTAGAATCTCCTGAGTATAAGTAGATCCGAAACTCAGTTTCCGAGTACGGCTGAAAAAACGCCAACCCGCTCGGCCCCGTCGCGACCTCCTCTTCGTGAAGCGTCTCGCCATCGCGCGCAAAGCGCAGCAGCACCGGCGCCGCGCCCTCGGGACGCTCCCCTTGCAGGCCAATGCGAACGATGTACTCACCGTCCCACTCCACCCGGTGCCGCGCCTCGATCATGCCCGGGCCGAGCCGGCGGATCGTCTTCGCCTTGCCTTCGTAGATCGCTTCAACCGGCCTCGCCGGAAGCGGATCAGCAGCCAGCGCCCTCCGCGAGATCGTCTCCGCCGCCGAGACGTATTTATCCATCAGCGTCGGCGAGATCGTCAGTACATCGCCGATGTTGTCGAAGCCATGCCCCGAGTCATCCGACGGGAACTCGCCCCTCGCATCGAAGCGCAGCCCAAGCAGGTCACGGATCGTGTTCGAGTATTCGGTTCGGTTGAGGCGCCGGGCCGTGATGCGCCCAGGGTCGGGCGGCGCGGCCGCGTCGAGGCGGTCGAGCTCAGCTCGGGCGGCATCGAGAAAAGCGTCTCGGACCGCCGCATCAAGCGGCCCAATCGCAGGCGGAGGCATTTCCGCCGAGCGAACTTTGAGGACAATCTTTTCCCAACGCTCCCGGTCGGAGGCGACAGTAGCAACCTCTTCAAACCCAGAAAGGTCTAGGTTCCCCGAAGCCGTCTGCGCGTTATGGCAGGCTTTACAAGTCGAAAACGCCGGCTCGACCGCGCCACGGAATGAGCCTGCGTCCGGAGCGGCCGCCGACAGTCCCGCCACGAACACAACCGAGGCCACCGGTACGAGAACGTGCTTTGGCACTAGCGTCGAAACTCGCATTCATTCTACCGCCCGGCAACCCGACCCTGAGCCGCGGACGGAAAGTCCGCGCCGACTCCCGTTACACAAGCGTCACTGGTCGCGGACTTTCCGGCCGCGGCTCAGGGTCTGTCGAGCTCGGCGGAGATGTACTCGAGAATCGCGCCTAGTTCCGCCTCTGTGTATAGATCCGTGCGAGCTGCGTGAGTCCAATCACTCTGGGCCTTAACCGCGGCGCCGTCCTTCGTGAACGTTCGCAGCACAGGCAACGTCGGACCGAGGTCATAAAACCGCAGTCCCTCGGAACGCTCCGGTATCGCGAGCCCTTGGAACGGCCGTCCCGAGGCCGGGATCACGGATTGGACCCTAGAAGCACGGGCGTCCCGTAACGCCGCAATGCTGGCGGGCACGCTCTCAATCGGCGGGCCCACCGCCACACCGAGCCCGGCAAACTCATGACACGAACCACAAGCCCCCGGCCGCCCCGGGTCGAAAAATAAGTCGCGCCCAGGGTGGTCCAGCGCCGCCTGCTGCTGCTCAGGATGCGTCTTCGCGGCTGAAATCTTCGCCGGGCCCTGCAAGCTCAACACATACTCGATCACCGCGTCGAGCTCCTCTTGAGAAAGCGTGTCTTTCCAAGGCGGCATATTGGTGTTGCTGACCCCGTAGATCACCGGTCGAGCAATATTGCGGTAGCGCATGCCACGACCCGCTAGAGCCGGCGCCGGTCCCGCTTCTCCATTCGCCCCGTGGCAGTACTGATTCGCGCAATTCTTGCCATAGATTTCCGACCCCAGTTGGATGTCGGGTTGGGCAAAGAGCGCGGGCGTGAGCAGAAGGAAAAGCGCGAAACGCGTCATCATCACTCCTCCGGCAGCGCGAACACAAACACCGACGCACTTTTGGTCGGCAGCTTCCTCAACTCCGGCCACCGGCCCCGGCCCCCGGCCGCCATCGATCCCCAACCCGTCGGAGTCGCAATATATTGGCGGCCGTCAATCTCATACGTCACCGACGAGCCGCGATGCCCCGACCCGGTCTGAAAGCTCCAGACCTGCTCCCCCGACCGCGCATCGCGCGCAATGAAGCGCCCCTCGGCATCCCCGTAAAACAGCAGCCCCCCCGCCGTCGACAAGATCGACGACAACAGCGAGTACTTATACGGCTGCTCCCAACGCTTCTCCCCCGTCAGCGGATCAAACGCCGTCAGCGCCGAGTAATTCTCCTTACCCGACGGCTCCCCCTTCCAAAAACCGCCGATGTAGCCCTGCCCCGGCGTCGGCTCCTGCGTCCGCACGTGCAAGGCGCTGCAGGAGCTCTGTGTCGGGATATAGATCCAATTGGTCTGCGGCGAGAAGGCAGCTTGATTCCAACTCTTCCCTCCTCCAACGCTCGGACACACCGTCACCGGCTTGCCCGCCTTCGGCTCCACACGACCCACCAACTTGCCGTCCTCGGTAATCCCCGCAACCCAAGTCGTCTCCACCATCGGCCACGCCGCGATGAACTCCCCGTCGGTCCGATCGAGCACCCAGGTGTAGCCGCTCTTGGTCGGATGCAACAACAACTGGCGCATCTCGCCCTTCACCGGCAGATCCACCAGCAAGATCTCGAAGGAGGCGTCGTAGTCCCACACATCGTGCGGAACCTCTTGGTAATACCAAACGAGCTCGCCCGTGTCCGGATCCAGCGCCACCACGCTCGCCGTGTAAAGGTTATCGCCCAGCCGAACCGACCCGTCCACATCAGGAGCCGCATTGCCCGTGCCCCAATAAATCAGATCAAGCTCCGCGTCGAAGGACCCCGTCATCCAAGGGGCGCCGCCGCCATACCGCCACGAATCACCCGCCCAAGTCTCATTGCCCGGCTCGCCCGGCGCCGGCGTGATGTAGAACCTCCAAGCAAAGTCGCCCGTCTTCGCATCGAAAGCCGTGATGCTGCCGCGGTAGGCCAAGTCGCCGCCGGTCCCGCCAAAGACAATCTTGTCCTTCACCAGCAGCGGCGCGCCCGTAATATTGCAACCGCACTGCTTCTGATCCTGCACCTGCACCTGCCAGACTTCCCGGCCGGTCTCCGCGTCGACGGCTACCGCGCGGTTGTCGACCGTGCCCATGAACACCCGCCCATGCCCGACCGCAACACCGCGATTCTGGTAGCGATAAACGCCCGGCTCCCCAGGCTTGGCGTCATACTTCCACTGCACGTCGCCGGTCTTGGCATCGATCGCGAAGATCTGGTTTGACGACGTCGAAACGTACATCACCCCGTCTTTCACAATCGGAGTCGTCTGCAAGCCCTCCGCGTCGTCCCCGGTCTGGAAGACCCACTGCACCGCGAGCTTGCGAACGTTGTCGACGTTGACCTGCTCGAGCTCGCTATGCCGCCAGGCGTTCCACAGCCCGCCATAGCTGGGCCAGTCCTGGGTTGTGCCCTGCGCCGAGGCGAGTTGGGCAGCCAGCAGGAGGACTAAGATTGTTCGCATCACGCTGGAGTGAATTGTACATGACGTGGCGTACGGCTATGCCGTACGCCACGTCAGAAGAACCGCACCATATACGAAACCTTCACCCCCCTCCCAATCTCCGGCGCAAGGTCCTTGATCAACGACGAGTGGTTCCGATACAACCGGTCGCCCACGTTAAACACATTCACCGAGAACTGATGGGCCGCATGCTGGCGCGCATACGTATACGACGCCTTCAAATTCACCACCACGTAGCCCGGCGTCCGCGTCTCATCGGTGAACGTCTGGTGCTGCTGACTCGCCAACACAACCTCCGGCGCCAGCCGCAATCCGCCCTTGCGATAGTCCACTCCCACACGCCCCCGCAGCGGCGGAATCCGCGGCAGTGGCGTTCCAAAATTCGTATCCTGCGCGTCAACGAAGTCGAGCCCAAGATTCAGCCAAACCTCATCAGCGAGCCCCACGTTCACGTTCGCCTCGGCCCCGGTGAACCGCGCGTCCCGTTGAGTAAACTCAATCTCCCGCAAACCGCCCACGACCCGCCCCGTCGCAAAAGGAAAAATAAAATCCCCAAAGTCGTAGTGAAAAAGATTCAACTCGCCCCGGACCCGCCCCTCCTTGTGCCGCAATGACAGATCCACGCCATTCCCCCGTTCAGCGCCGAGCGCCGAGTCGCCAACCTCAAACGCCAGGTTCCCCACGTGAGGGCCGAAGTTATACAGCTCTTCCAACGCCGGCGCACGGTAGCTGCGCGCATAGTTCGCCACAAACGCCCCACCCTTCCACAAGTCCAAGTGGACGCCCGCCGCCGCCGATCCGCCCGTGAAATCCCTGTCAATCGCCTCACGAACCGGCCGATAGCGCTGCGTTTCCAACCTCGCCCCGAACTGGAATTTCACCCGGTCGAACTCGAGCTCCTCCAGCCCAAATACCGCAAACCCCCGCTGGTCGATCGGGGGCGACAAGGCCTCCGCGCCGGCGACGTCGTACCCACGGTCAAGCCCCCAGAACCCAAACCGGCCGCTGAGGACGCCCGCCTTCTGCTGCTCGAAAACTCCCCGGTAGACGAACTGGTTATTTGCGAATGCCGTTCCGACCTCGGTTCCGCCCCCTTCAAAAACTTCAACCTCGTCGTGCTCCCAGTCGACATAGCTCAGCTTCAACACAAAACTCTCGATCGCCGAACCCAGGCTCCGCAGTCCCCAATTCACGCGATAGCTTTCCCGCCGCGTATCCAGCGAAATGCGCTCCAACCCCTCTTCGTCCTCGAGCTCCGCCGCAAACGGGACGCCATACTGCCCGCGGTCGACCTTCGCGTCGAAGCTAAAAAACGTCGTATCGCCGTACCACCCAAACCCCCCGCCGCCATTCGCCACCCTTGAGCGCGAGTTGAATATCTTCCCCTGGACCGGAGCCGTGTAGTCGCCCGTCCGGACGCCTCCCCCCTGCCCCCAGATCATCCACTTCCCCGCGCCTAGCTCGAATCCCGCACTGCCCCCGCCTAGACTGTTGGCCGTGCCGCCCGAGCCGGAGACGAATCCCCTCAAGCCCTCGTGAGGATGACGATGATGCTCATGGTGCCGGCTGACAGCATTCACCGTGCCGCCCATCACGTTGCCGCTATAAAGCAGCGTCGCCGGCCCCTTCACGATCTCCAGCCGTTCGAGCTGCGCGGTGTTGATCACCTCGCCGTGATCGCCCGACTGCGACGAAAGGGTCCCGGTACGAATACCGTCCTCCATGATCAGAACCCGGTCGCCGTCAAACCCCCGAATAATCGGCCGCGACGACCCCGGCCCGAAGCTGCGCTTGGCGATGCCGGCCCCGACACGTTGGTCCAGCGCCTCGCCCAGCGACGCAGCCGTAAGCTCATTCAGCTCCGACGCATCGAGCGACTCCCCATCCTGGAACGACTCGAACGCGGTCTCTTCCCTATCTGAAGCGCTAACCGTAATCTCATACTTCTCACCCGTCACCGAGAGCGAAAAGTCCAAGACGGCCGCGCTGCCCGGCGTGATCGTGACCGTCTTGGCGGCTTCAGTAAAGATGTGGTCGAGATGCGAGACGACATGGTAGTCGCCCGCCGGAACATCGTTGAGCTCGTAGCCGCCGTCGTCCTCCGACAGAGTGCTCAGCTCCAACTCAACGATCAGGACGTTCGCGCCATGCAGGGGGTCGCCGGTCTCCCTCAGTGAAACCGTTCCGCTGAGCCACCCATGAGATTGGGCCGCGAGAGGGATGACGCCGATCAAAGCCAACGTGATTAGGCGTGATGAAGCCACTAATCCCAGCTTAGTATAGGGGACGGCCATCCACCCGCGCGCTGCGCTACACTACCCGTCGATGAAACGCCGCCACTTCTTCCTCGGTGCAGCCGCCCTAGCCGCGGCCTCCACCCCACGCCGCGCCGTCGCCGCCAACGACAAGGTGAACGTCGCCTTCATCGGAGTCGGCGGCCGCGGCCGCGGGCTTCTAGGCGAATTCGCCAAGCAACCCGAAGTCAACATCGCCCACCTCGTCGACGCCGACCAAGCCTCTCTCGAACGCGCCTTCGCGCGACTCCGCGACCTCGACGTCTCCGAGCCCCCGGCGAGCTCGGACATGCGCCGCCCATTCGACTCGAGCGACGTCGACGCCGTCGTCATCGCGACCCCCGACCACTGGCACACCCCCGCGGCCCTACTCGCCTGCGAAGCCGGCAAAGACGTCTACGTCGAAAAACCCTGCTCGCACAACATCCGCGAAGGCCGGCTGCTCGTCAACGCCTCTCGCTACCACAAGCGCATCGTCCAGCACGGGACCCAAGCCCGCACGCGCCCAACGACGGTCCGCGCGGTCGAATACGCCAAATCCGGCAAAATAGGTAAAATCCTCGCAGCAAAAGCCTGGAATATTCAGCTCCGCGACAACATCGGTCACAAGGATAATAGCCCGGTTCCGGAAGGCGTCGACTACGACACCTGGCTCGGTCCCGCCCCTTGGATCCCGTTTAACGAGAACCGTTTCCACTATAAATGGCACTGGCATTGGCACTTCGGAACCGGCGACGCCGGCAACGACGGCGCCCATCAGCTCGACATCGCCCGCTGGGCCCTGGGGGTCGATTACCCCAAGACCGTCTCCGGCATGGGCAAGAAACTCTTCTTCGACGACGACCAGCAGACGCCCGACACAATGAACGTGACATTCGACTACGGCGACAAGACCCTGATCTGGGAGATGCGCATCTGGACGCCTTATCCCATGGAGGGAATCGACAACGGCGTCGCCGTCTACGGCACCGAAGGCATGGTCCACATCGGCCCCCAAAAGGGCCACTGGGGCTTTAAGGTTTTCGACTCCAAAGGAGTCCAAGTCCTTATGGAAGAAGAAGATGCGATGGGAAACCAGGCGGCCCCTCACGCCCGCGACTTCATCGACTCCGTCAAATCCCGAAAGCCGCCCCAGGCCGATATCGGCATCGGCCACCTCTCCGCCATGCACTGCCACCTCGCCAACATCGTCGCCCGTACAAACCGCACGCTGCAGTTCGACGCCGAGACCGAAACCATCGTCAACGACCCGGCCGCAAACCTCTACGTCCAGCGCCGCTACCGCAAGCACTGGGGCACACCGAAAGACGCCTAGCCGGCCGCTGCAAGGGCCAACCCAGCAGGTAGCACGTCACAACATTATGCTCCAATAATGTCGTTATTCTCGGGGTTGATAACACTTTGATAAAACAATGATATCTATTTGTGTTCACAGACGGATCTTCCCCCCGCCAGCGAGCAGAGTTTCGCCGCCAACTTCCTGAATTCGCGTCGGTTATGGGATGGATCGGGCGATCGGCGTCTGTCTACAGGTTACTTGTGCGGCAGCGAAACCCCCAACGCATTGAGGATTTCTGTTTGGCGGGCGTCGGGAATCGGCAGCCGTGTGACGCTGGTCTGCTCATCCACTCGATATTCCAATAGACACAGTCGCCCCAACGCCGCCAGCGCGTCCGGCAAGGTGATCGCGTGCGGGTCGTCGTCGGTCGTGCCAAACGCCGCTTGTATCCGCCGTTCCAATTCGCGGCTCAGCTTCAACGCCAGCATGCTGCACAACACAGGTCCTCGGGTGCGGCTTTCTTTGCGCACGAAGATCGGCCGCACCTCGAGCAAGCCCGTCTTCAGCTGCCGAAAGTCGCGCTCCACCCGCTGCAGGCTCACGTAATGGTCGTGCACTCTTTGGCCGCTCATGCGCTCGGAGGCGACATCGGTCACGACCACGTAACAGCCCGCCAACTCCAGCGCCTGCTCGATCGCCGCCTGCTGGCGCTCGACGACCAGCGTACGTCCCTGCAAGCGCAACTCGACCAATTCTGTCAGCTTGTGACGCGCCAGCCAGGGCTTGAGCTGGCGCAGTCCGGCCGCGGGCTCGCAACGGGAAGAGGCCGTGACTTTCTGGTTGCGTCGGTCGAGCTTGCCTCCCAGCTTGGCCAGCTTGTCCTCGAGCCGCTGCCGTTGCCGTTTGGCTTCGGACTCGTTGAGGCGCAGCACATAGCGCACGCCGTCGGCTTCGACCTCGCAGACTTGTTCAGCTAACAGCTCCAGTTGCAGCACCCCTTCGCTCAAGCGCCGCCGAATCTGGGGATCGGTCAGCGCCGTGATGTAGCGCAGCCCGGCCTCCCCCAGCGCCTGCTTGCCCTTGCTCTTGACCATCCCGCGGTCGCCGACGAAGACCAACTCCTCGACTCCGAACTGCTCTTTGACGATGCGGATCTGATCCGGCACGGTCGTCGGATCGTTGCGGTTGCCGGCAAACACCCGCACCGCCAGCGGCTCGCCCTGGTCATCGGCCAGCAGTCCGATCACAATTTGCTTCTTGCCGCGCTTGCCGTCGCGATTGTAGCCGTACTCGCCCAACGCGTTGTGCAGGCCTTCGAAGTACGAGCTGGTGACGTCGTAGAGCAGCAAGCTGGGCGGGGCTCCGCGGCGCTCGAGGTAGTGGCGGTATAGCGCTTGCTCGATCTTCACTTGGCGGGCGCTCAGATCATCGAGGGCGGCGTAGAGGTCGTCTTCGTCGAAGGCGCCCAGACCCAGCACTTCTGCGACGGCCTGATCGGCGGCCCAGCGCACGGCCGAGAGCCGCGATCCTTGGTGGGCCAGGCGCGCCAGCACCAGGAACAAGGCGAGTTTGGCGGCCCGCGTTCGACCCAGCGCGGCGGTCAGGCCCAGCTCATCGGCGAGTTGCTTGAGCGCGAAGAGCAGGCCAAAGACGGGGCCGCAGACGGGAGTGGCGGGAAGCTGATCGAACTCGCCGCGGAGGGCGCGCCGGAGGGCCTCGACGCGGACGGGGCGCCAGCAGGAGAGGTTGGCGAGGGTGCGTTTTTTGACTCTGCCGTTTTGGCGGAAGGATTCGCGCAGCAAGACGGCGGGCGGCGAGTTGCGATTGGGGACGGACTCAACATACATGGGTATATTATATCACAAACAACACAATGAATAAACGATACAATAGCATAATACATGGGTACACTAAAAGCGCCCCCAAACGTGTTAAAGCCAAGCAAGCCAAGCAGTTAGCCCGTCAAACGAGCCTTCCGCTGGGGGGAAGATCCGACAGAAGAATTATTATTTAAGTCATATTATATATCAAATGTTTAAGCGAATAAATGCCGACAAATCGACGTAGGGGGCGTAGCGCGCTACGCCCGGTTCTACCAAGGCCAGCCCCTACTCGCCAAGCTCCCGAAACACCCGCGTCAACTCTTCCCTCGCCTGCCGCGCGGCTTCATTCCCAACCCCCAACATCACCGGCTCGGTCTCTTCCCTACCCTGCCCCATGTCGTACAGTCGACCATCGTCATACAGCTTCCAGCGCCGGTTCCGCACCCAACGCCGCCCGTTGTGATCGGTAAAAGCCCACTTCCGAGGCCCCGCGCCTTGGCCCGTCAAACGACTCGCAAAGCTCACACCATCGAGACCCCGCCGCTTCGAGCCCCCCGCCAGCTCAACAAACGTCGGCAGAAAATCCGTAAAGTCCACCAGGTCGTCAACCACCTGGGCGCTGAGCACGCCCGGCCAATTCGCGATCAGCGCCACGCGCGTGCCCGCATCGATCGGCTCGCCCTTGCCTCCTTCCACAGCCACCCCGTCAGCCTCGAAGTAAATCTTCTCCCTCAACAGCTTGTCGCCCTGGGCGGTGTAGTAGTTGCTCTTCGGCGTCCCATTGTCGCCGGTGAACAGCACCAGCGTCCTTTCGCGCAAACTCATCTCATCAAGCGTATCGACCAGCCGGCCAACCCTTTCATCGATCCCCTCCACCATGTTCTTGTAGCTGTCGTAGTGCCCTTGCGGCCCCAACGGGACGGGCTCGCCAATGTCATCGGTCACATCATGAGCCAACGCCATCGGATAGTAAGCGAAGACCGGCTCATCGCGATTGCGCTTCATGAAGTCGATCAAAAACTCGACATACACATCGGGACCGTAGCGGTTCGCGACATCCGTCCGCACCTTGCCGTTCTGATAAATCATCGGCTGGTAGTAGCGCGGGCCCTCGTGCCACCCAAACACCGAGTATTCGTCAAAGCCCAACCGATGCGGATGATCCGGCTCGTCGCGCAAGGTCGCCAACTGCCACTTGCCGGCGACCGCGGTCGCATAGCCCGCCTCCTTCAGAGCATTGCCAATCGCCGCGGCCTCCTCCTGCTTCGGGAACGTCCCCCACTCGGGATATTTCGAGCGAAAGGGATACTTGCCCGTCATGATCGCGATGCGCGTCGGGTGGCAAACCGGAAACGAGTAGGCATGCCGAAAGCGCACGCCCGCCTCGGCCAGCGTGTCAATCCTCGGCGTGGCGAAACTCGTCCCGCCGTAGGCGCCGATCGCCTGATCGCCAACATCGTCGGCCATGATGAACAAGATGTTCGGCTTCTCGGGAACGCCTCCTAGACAACAAGCAACGGCCAACAGGGCAATAGCTAAAGCGCGCATGCGGGCATTATAGGCGGCTCGCGCTACCATGATGGTTGGAGACCCCAACCCGAGCCGTATTCCTCGACTTCGACGGCACACTCGTCGATAGCGAAACCTTCCACCACCAGTCCTGGCTCGCCGCCGTCGCTCAATACAACGCCGGCGCCGACTGGGATGACTACAAGGAACGCTTCGTCGGCAAGACCGATACCTGGGCGGGCCAGACCTTCCTTTCAGAAGCCGGCCACGAACCCGCCGCCGACAAAGTCGCCGAAGTCGTCGCCGCCAAGCACGCCCACTTCCGCTCGCACGCCGTCACTACGCTCACCATCGAAGAGGAGCTTCGCCGCTACCTCCTCGACGAGATCCCAAACACTCTACTGGCTGTCGTCTCTTCTAGCCCCACCAGCGATGTCGAACCGATCCTGAAGCGCTCGCGCCTCTTCGAACGATTCGAATTCATGGTCCTCGGCAACATGGTTTCCAACCACAAACCGCATCCCGAGCCATACCTCACCGCAGTCCGCCAAATGACCGAGCGGGCGCCCCGCCTGACCGCAGCCGACTGCCTAGTCTTCGAGGACTCCGACTCAGGCATCGCCTCCGGCACCGCCGCCGGCCTGGAAGTGGTGGCCGTCCCTGACCCCCAGGCGCTACTTGGACTCCTGCAATCTCAACTAAGTTGAGCCCCGCGACGGTGTCGCGGGGTACAGTGATCGTGCAAGAGACAGGCGCCCAAAGTTGATTCCAGCCTGGCCGCCGGCACCCTACCCCGATCCACCGGATCGGGGCTCAATCGGGGGCCTACACGGCCTTCGCCGCAATCTTCAAACCCTTCCGGATCCCCGGCAACGGATCATCCGGCTTCTCCAGGTACTCCAGCGACATCGCCCCATCCTCCGGGAACCCCAGCTCCGCCAGCGTCCCAAAGAACCCCTTCACGTCAAGGAACCCCTCACCCAACACAATCACCTCACTATCCGCGCCCCGGCCGTCAACGTCCTTCAAGTGAATGCCCAGCAGCCGCGACCCCAGACTCCGCAGCGCCTCCGCGGGATCCTCCGACGCCCGAATCGCATTCCCAATATCCAGACACGCCCCAACATTCGGCCCCCGCCCCTCGCAAGCCTCGACAACATCCGCGATCGCACTAAACGGCGACCCCGGCGCATTGTTGTGAATCGCCAACCGCACCCCAAACTCGTCCGCCAGCTTCTCGAGCCCATCGAGCGCTTTCACCTCCGGGATACAGCTCAGATTCCTCACCCCCAGCGCCTTCGCCCTCTCAAAGATCACCCGATTCCCAGGATCCTCCGCCAACCGAATCGGCCCAAACGCCGTCGGCGTAATATCCAACGCCTCGAGCATTCCCCGCAAAGCCCGAATCTCCTCGATCGACGCCGCCAGCCCCGGATAGCGCTGCTTGAGCTCCTGTATCCGAATCTGCGCCGCCGTCAACTCCATCCAGTGAAGCCCCAGCTCAGCGCACATCCGCGCCCCTTCCTCAGCCGAAAACGACCCGACCGAGGCCCCGTGCAGCCCCATCGGGTAGCCCCCGTACTTCTTTCGAGCCTTGGCGCGGTCCGCCTCCGACGCTAGAACCGGGGCCGCAACCGCCGCACTGAGAAAACCTCGCCGAGTAAGTGCCATCGTGGCCCAAATTCTACCGCAAGCTCATTTCGCGCGAGGACTACGCCGCAGCGTCGACCACTACGGTGACTCTAAGCCCGAGAGCCGATAGCGCCTGCTGCAACCTCTCTGGCAATGAGGCGGCGCGGGGCTTCAGCAGATCGAGTATCTCGTCCGTGTCCCATTTCAGCCGGCGCGCCAACTCGGCAGCACTGACACCCTGACTCTGCATCTCCCGAGAAAGCGCCACCTTCGGGGCAAGGTAGAGCGGAACGGCTATTTGCCTGACCCCCTCCGTCGTCGCAGACCCCTCGGGAATGGACTCCCCCCGCTCCAGCCGAGCCGCAAGAGCCTCGCCTAAACAATCTTCGGCCTCGAGCAGGGCTTCGCCCTCGGAGTCCGCTCCGGTCAGGGCCTCGGGCAGATCTGGAAACCGCACTAGACATCCCTCCCCATCGGGCTCGAGCCTAGCCGCGAAACTGAGAATTTTCATCACGCGCCCATCAAGTCGCTTTTCGTGATTCCTAGTTGAGAACACATCGCGCCAAGAAGCCCCTCGGCGATTTCCTTCTTTCGATCCTTGATCGTCGTCCGCGCTCCACCCAGGTAAAGCATCGCATGTCTTCCTTTTCCGTGAGACTCCACGAGTTCAACACTTACGCCCTTGTTCTTCGCCACCTTCCTCACTCGGCGTACGAACTCAGCCCCTTTCACCCGATCATTCTGGCACAGCGCCCTCTCACGAAACCTTGTACTTCTTCACCATCGCCGGATCCGGATCAATCCCAATCCCCGGCGTCTGCGGCATCTCAATAAACCCATCCTTGACCGGATACAACTCCAACGCCGGATTGTAGCGGCTCTGCACCCCCGGATACGTCTCCATAATCAACGCATTCGGCGTCGACGCCAACAAGTGCGACGCCATATGCGGCGAACCATGCGGCGCCACCGGAATGTGATACGCCGACGCCAAGGCCGAGATCTTGCGGTGCTCGGTAATCCCGCCGGCCTTCACGGTGTCCAGATTCAAGATGTCGCACGAACGATGCTCGATCAGATCGCGCGCCCCCCAGCGCGTAAACTCGTTCTCCCCCGCAACCACGGGAATGTCGAGCGCCTGCTTGACCTCCGCGCACCCCTGAAAGTCGTCCGCTACAACCGGCTCTTCAAACCAATACGGCTCATACTTCTCCACCATCCGCCCAAAGCGAATCGCGTCATACGCCAACCAGCGGTTGTTGGCGTCAAGCAGCAAATCAATATCGGGCCCAATCGCCTCCCGCACCGCCCGCACTCGCTCAGCGTCAGGACGCATCGGCTCCCCGCCAATCTTCATCTTGACCGCCCGGAAACCCTCATCCACGTACCCCTCCATCTCTTTGACCAGGTCGGCCGTCGTCTTGTCATCGCGGTAGTACCCCCCCGCCGCATAGACGCGCAGTTTATCGCTGTACGCCCCAAGCACCTTATAAACCGGCATGTCGAGCGCCTTGCCAATGATGTCCCACACCGCAATGTCGACCGAGCCCATCGCATCGATATACGCACCCTTGGCGACCGGTTTGCGGTTGTCGCGATACATCCGATCCCAGATCCGCTCGACGTAGAACGGGTTCTCCCCCTTCACCCGGTGAAACAAACCTTCGATTAACCCCGCCGACTTCGGCAGACTCCTGCCGACGATCCCAGCGTCGGTGTAGAGCTCGAGCTGCGTCATCCCCGCCTGCCCGCCGCCACTGCGGATCGTGGCATTACGCTTGACCGGCATCTTCTCCGGGAATTTCAGACGCAGGAACCCGAAACCGGTAATCCGAATCTCCGGCGGATTCGCAACCACAGGCGCCGCGACAGAAGCGGCCAGCGCGGACTTCAAAAAGGTTCGACGAGTCATGCGCCCTATCATAGTCCTCCGCACGCGGCGCAGGCGTTCTTGCCTGCAGCGCCGACATTCTTGTCGGCGTGGCAACCCTTCGCTATACTGCCCACGCCGATGCCAACTCTCCCACGCTTCCGCCGTTTCGGCGCCTTCACCCTCTGCGCCGCAGCCCTGCTCGCCGTCCTCTTCCAGACAACCCAAGCCCAGCGCCCGCGCCAGGACGACTACATGTCCGCCGACCTCCGCAACAAGGTCGAAGCCCTCAAGTCCGACGTCCAGCGCCAACCGACCGACGGCTCAAACCTCGCCCAACGCACCCCCGTCCTCTGGGACTGG
The DNA here is from genome assembly GCA_965247515.1 of Bryobacterales bacterium. GTDB lineage: Bacteria > Acidobacteriota > Terriglobia > Bryobacterales > UBA6623. The sequence goes on from OZ252029.1 coordinate 8,792,739, forward strand.
ATCAACGCCTACGCCCTCAGCGGCGGTCCCGTCCCAACCTCCGCGACCGGAATCCTCCAAGCCGCCTTCCGCGAGCTCGTCGAGGCCAAGCGCGACGGGCGCGAGCCCCGACTCTCGCTCGAACAACGCTCCGACGGCCGCGCCCTCTACGCCGACGCCCGCTTCGACCGCATCATCGACGAGCTGCGCCTCAAAGACGAGCAACGCGCCGCCCTCGGCAAATTCACCTTCAGCTCCAACGGCCCGTTCACCGCCGACTCCTGGATCACCATCGAGCAGACCTACACCGTCGGCGAGCTGCCCATGAAGACCGGCGCCCGCGTAGTCGTCGGACGAGTCTCGCAGTGGGATCGCGACGACTTCCAGAGCGACGCCCCCGGCGACGGCTACGTCACGATCAGGTCCTCGGGCAAATCCTCCCGCCCCAACGCCCGCTTCGAGACGATCAAGATTCCCCGCGGGACGCAACGCAACAGCACAGTAGGCGGCCGGCCGGCTTTTGAGCTCAAGGCCGGCGAGCTCACCGCCGGCGACACCTTCACCCTAGTCTTCGGCGACCGCACCGGCGGCGGACGCGGCTGGCGCGTGCACACCTACGAGAACGACCTCACCCTCCTGCCCGTCCACGTTGACCACTCCGGGCAGGGAAAGTACCCCACCCACCATTGGCCATCGTTCACCGTGACCGGCTCGGGCGCGGCAGCCGTCAAAGGCTTCGCCCCCTCAGTGGTCGAACCCGGCGAAACCTTCGAGCTAGCGATCCGCACCGAAGACATCGGCTACAACCGCGCCACCGGACCCATCCCGGCATACGAGCTCACCCTCAACGGCCAACCCTTCCGAAGCCTCCCCGCCGGCGGCCCCGCTGTGAACGTCCTCAACGACGTCAGCCTCGACCAAGAGGGCGTCTACCGCTTCGGGCTCCGCTCACCCGACGGCAAAATCACCGGCTCCAGCAACCCCGTCTGGGTTCGCCGCAATCCCCCGCACCGCATCTATTGGGGCGAAACCCACTCCCACGCCGGCATGGCCGAAGGACAAGGCTCCATCGCCGGCGCCTACCGCCACGCCCGCGAAGACGCCCGCCTCGACTTCTACGGCATGTCCGAACACGACACCGCCATGGACGACTTCGAATGGAAAAACATCCGGGAAGGCGTCCAGCGCTACAACGACCCCGGCAAGTTCATCGCCTTCCTCGGCTACGAGTGGACCGTCCAACGCCGCTACGGCGGCCACCACAATGTCTTCTTCCGCAGGCCCTTCGAGACGCGCGTCAGCGCGCAGATGGCGCCCAACCTTGCTGCCCTCTACGAAGGCCTGCGCGCACGCTACGACACCAACGACGTCGTCATCATCCCGCACGCCCACCAGCCCGGCGACTGGCGCAAGAACGACCCCGACATGGAAACGGTTGTCGAGATCATGTCGATGCACGGAACCTTCGAGTGGTTCGGCAACTACTACCTCCGCAACGGACATCAGATCGGATTCGTCGCCGCCTCGGACGACCACCGCACCCACCCCGGCTACACCGGCACACGCCCCCGCGGCATGACCCAATTCGGCGGACTCGCAGCGGCGCTGGCGCCCGAGAAAACCAACGACGCCATCTTCGACGCCCTCAAACAACGCCGCGCCTACGCCGCCACCAGCGCCGACCGCATCATCGTCGACTTCGAGCTCAACGGCGAAGGCATGGGCCAACGCATCCCCTACAGCGATGACCGCCGCCTACGCGCCCGCGTCATGGGGACCGCCGCAATCTCCGAGGTGGCCGTCGTCAAGAACGGCGACTCGGTCTATCGCAGCCGCCCGCTCCAGACCAACCTCAGCGGAACGGTCACCGCCGAGATCGCCTTCGAATCCTCCACCGAACCCTTCATCCGCGAAAACCCCCGCGGCGTCCGCCCCTGGGCCGGAACGATCGAAGTCCGCGGCGCCAAGCTCGCCGGCTACCAGGTTCCCCACGCCGAAAACCGCTATCTCGAAAGCTGGGAACACTCAGGAGCCCGCATCGACTTCAAGACCGTCACCCGCGGCCGCGCCGACTCCGTGCTTCTCAAGCTCGAGGGCGCGACGCCCTCCACCGAAATCGTGGTCCACCTCGAACAGTCCACCGAATTCGGCAAAGCCCCCATCCACATCCGCGGATACGCGACCCACCCGGCCCAGACCGTCCGGCTCCCCTTCTCCGACCTACGCGACGGGCTGCTCGAAAGAGAGCTTCCCGCCGCCCCCGACTCCGACCGCGTCACCCTGCAGCTCATCAACGACGACCAGCCCATGGACCACGACCTCGAGTTCGTCGACACCGGCGCCGCCGGCCACGGCGACTACTATTACATCCGCGTCAAACAACTCAACGGCGCCATGGCTTGGTCGTCGCCAATCTGGGTCGGCGGCGAAGAGCCACGATAACCCATCGAATCCCTGCCACCGCGTCGATCGCTGTTGCCTCCAGCGAGCCCGGAACGCAAGTGACGGGTACGGACTCCGACGGCCCCACCAACGCCGCACCCGCTCACTCGCGTTCGGGGCTCACTGCCTCCAATTGGGGTGGCAATAGACAGCCATCGCGCTACCCTGGCCGTACACGACATACTTAACGACGTCGTCAACCCGCTCCGTCTTCCAAAGCTGCTTCGTGCTCCCATGATTCGCCCAGTACTTCTTCCGTGCATACCCCGCACCCCGCAAACCCCGCGAAGCCCGCGCCTTCAACTGCGACATAACAATTTCGATCGTTCGGTCTGACGCTACGACGACATGGACGTGGCTCGAGCGAACATGAGCGGCATGCAACAGCCAAAGGCGAAACTCACAGTGCTGCCTTACAGCGCCGAGAACGATCCGCCTCGCCGCCTCGTCCATTGCGAACGCAGCCTCCTTCATCAACCGCCGCTGGTACTCGACACGCCCGAGGCTCTCCTCGACCAACCTCTGCCCGGGCGAGTTCGTAAACCTGTCGACAGAGCCTTTCGCATCGCCATGAAGTCTCGAGCCGTAGCACGAAAAGGTGATGAAGTACGCCAACGGGCGCTCGGCCTCATCGATCGGTGGCTCGTCGTACATTGAGATTCAGCCTACACGAACGGCAGTGAGCCCGGAACGCAAGTGACGGGTACGGACTTCGACGGCCCCACGAACTCCGCACCCGCTCGCTTGCGCTCGGGGCTCGCTGGAGGCAACGCCGCTTAGGACTCGTTCCTGCTACCCTTACGCGGAACCATGCAAAAGCTCGCCTGCTTCCTCGTCGCCCTCGCCCTCCCCGCCGTGGCCCAAGATCGCCCAAACGTCCTCTGGATCACGGCCGAAGATCACGGCCCTCACATGGGCGCCTACGGCGACAAATACGCCACCACGCCCAACGTCGACGCTCTCGCCGCCAAGGGCCTCACCTACAGGTACGCCTGGTCCACGGCGCCGGTCTGCGCCCCCGCTCGGACCACAATCATCTCCGGCATCTACCCCCCTGCCCTCGGCGCGCAGCACATGCGCTCGAAGGTCCCGATGCCGTCGTATATGAAGATGTATCCGCAATATCTGCGGGAAGCCGGCTACTACGTCACCAACAACTCAAAAGAAGACTACAACCTCGCCAAACCCGGCCAGGTTTGGGACGAGTCGAGCCGCCAGGCCCACTACCGCAACCGCAAACCCGGCCAACCCTTCTTCGCCATCTTCAACTTCACCCAGAGCCACGAAAGCCAAATCCGCACCCGCCCGCACAAACAGGTCCACGACCCCGCCGGAGTGCGCGTCCCGGCCTACCACCCCGACACCCCGGAAGTCCGCCAAGACTGGGCGCAGTACTACGACAAGATCACTGTCGTCGACACCCTCGCCGGCGGCATTCTCGACGACCTCGAAACCGCCGGCCTAGCCGACGACACCATTGTGTTCTACTACGCCGACCACGGCTCGGGCATGCCGCGCGGCAAACGCTGGACCTACAACTCCGGCGAGCACGTCCCAATGATCGTCCACTTCCCCGAAAAGTGGAAACACCTCGCGCCGCCCGAATACAGCGCGGGCGGCAAATCAGACCGCCTTGTCGGATTCATCGACCTCGCGCCGACCCTGCTGAGCATCTGCGGCATCGAGCCTCCGTCCTACATGCAGGGCCACGCCTTCGCCGGCAAGTATGTCGCCCCCAGCCAGCCCTACCTCTTCGGCTTCCGCGACCGCATGGACGAGCGCTACGACATGGTCCGCTCGATGCGCGACGAACGCTATATATATATCCGCAACTACAAGCCCCACAAACCCTGGGGCCAGTACATCGCCTACATGTTCGTCACGCCGACGACTCGCGTCTGGAAGGACCTCTACGACCAAGGTAAGCTCAACCCCGTCCAAGCGCTCTTCTGGCAAACCAAGCCCGCCGAGGAACTTTACGACTTAGTGGAGGATCCCGACGAGTCGGTGGACCTAGTCCAGTCCGCGACGCACCAAAAAACCCTCGAGAAGATGCGTAAGGAAATGGTCGCCTGGCAAATGCGCATCCGCGACGTGGGCTTTCTACCCGAAGGCGAGATCCACGAGCGCTCCAAGGGCTCAACCCCCTACGACATGGGCCACGACGACATCCGCTACCCCATGGCGCACGTCATGAAGATGGCGCAGGCAGCTTCGATGGGTGAAGACGTCGCCGGGGGTTTCACAGATTCAGACAGCGCGGTCCGTTATTGGGCGGCTATGGGCGCCCTTATGCGTGAGAAAGCCGGCGTCAACCAGCACAACGCCGAACTCAACACAGCGCTGGAAGACTCCTCTCCCTACGTCCAGATCATCGCCGCACAAGCCCTGGGCCAATACGGCAGTGACGCCGAGGCCAAGAAAGCTCTGCCGGTCTTACTCAAATACTCCTCGACCGAGAAAAACAGCCTCTTCATCTCCATGATGGCGCTCAACGCCGTCGACGCGATGGACGCGCGCGCCGCCGGCGCCAAGTCGAAGATCGCGGGCTTTCCGACCGACTTGCCGTCAGGCTATGACCGGCGCTACAACGCCTACGTCCCCAGCCTTATCAAAAAGATCGTCCAGGACCTGGACTAGCGACCCGGAGCCGCGGACGGAAAGTCCGCGCTTCCACTCCCATTTCCAGGCCGGTGGAAGCGCGGACTTTCCGTCCGCGGCTCAGGGTCGGTCGATTTGGGACTAACGGTCGTGGAACTCTTCGTACCAATTTTCGACTAACCGAATCGACGGCAGCGCTCCCTCCACACTCCCAGCCGGTTCCGTCATCACGAAGCGCCCGTCGGCGGATACGTCGTAGGCGCCTAACGCGACGGCGCTTGCGACGGTAAGGCTTGAATCGGTGAAGAGAGGCGTGGTTGAGATCGGCGCAAAGGCTGGGGTGGTCGCTATTTCGACCGCCATTAGCGTGCCGGCCTCTACGTAGAAGAGTTCCTTGCCGTCCCGGCTCCAACGCGGCTGGCAACCGCCGTTCGTGGAAACCTGCCATTGCCCGTCTCCCGAGGGAAACGGCCGTACATAGAGCTCGCGAGATCCCGAGGCGTCTGAACAGTAGGCCAGAAAACGGCCATCGGGGGACAAAGTAGGCGTGTCTTCTTTGAAAGGCGTTTCCAGAAACGGCGCCGACTCGTATCCACTCTCGTCACCTTTGCGTTTCAGGAACCAGACATCTGTGTTCGCCGTCTGCTGGACGGTGTAGATGAAGTACTGCCCATCGCGAGACCAGCCGTAAGCGCGCTCTTCGGCCTCGGCGCCAAACAATAACTCCGCCGTGCCGTTGCCGTCCGCGGCTCGCTGGTAAATGTCACGGGTTCCTCCGCGCAACGAGTGAAACGCGATCTCGCGCCCCGAAGGCGACCACTGTGAACGGCTGTCCAGGCCCTCGTCAAACGTCAGGCGCCGCTTTATCGGCCGCTCGACTTCGTGCACCCAGATGTCGAAGTTTCCGTTCTCGGACGACCGCACGGCTACGCTGCGATCGTCGGGAGAGAGCGCCGGGAATAGAATATTTGATTGGGGCTGCCCGATTTCGCCGAGCTTCCGTCCTGCCCGGTCACGCCACACGAGTTGTTGCCGGCCCGAGCCGGAGCCGTCGACGTACACCAGTGTTTGATCGGATGCAACTGTTGGCCCTCGGCCGTTCCGCGCTATCGGAAAAGCCTCGCCCGTCGCCTGTAAGGTATCCAACGAAAACGGCATCGCCCACAAATCGTGAACGGTCAGATCGGCCTGATAGATCAGGTGGCCGCTCGGTGAATAGAACGGATGTGTGCCTGGCCCCAAGACCTCACGCTTGCCGCTCTCAAGATCTTGAACCATCATAGTCCGCTCTGTTCCCGCACCGAACGTGTAAATCAGGACTCGCTTTCCGGCTTCGGGCGGCAAGAAGTGGGGTCGACCCAAGATGCCGGTCGGCGCGTCTGATGAAGCATCGATCGGCTCGATCAGCAGATCGGCTGTACCGCCCCGGGCAGGGACCTCGTAGATCGAACCACTGGAGCCGAAGACGATTGATTCACCGTCGGCGCTCCAGGCGCCGCCAGCAAAGACGCTCGCGGAAAGTGGACATATGCGGAGAGACCGCCCTTCGACCGAGACTTTCTTGAGCTCCCCGGGAGTAGCAAAGCCGATGTAGGCGCTGTCAGGGGACCAGAATGGCAGGTAGGCGCCCTCGGTCCCTTCCAAAGCCCGCGGCTGAGACTGGTCAAGATCCTGAATCCACAGCTTGCGGTCCGCGGTCGCATAGGCGATGTGCTTGCCGTTGGGGGAGATGGCGACACCGGAGCCGGTCGCGGTGGTGTCCAATGCGTCTGTTGGTGTGAAAGCGAATCGGCGTAAGGGCGGCTTGGGGGCTGTCTCACTGAAGTGGACGAAGGCGAGCGCCAGCGCCAGTGTTGTAGTTACGGCGAGTAGGGCCTGCAAGATGCGGCGCCGGCGCTTCGTCGGGACGCTTTCGGGGGCGGCGATGTGGGCGGGCTCGCCACCCGCCTGGCTTGGCAGAGCGGCGACTTGGGAGCGCAGGAGAGTCGACCTGCCCGACTTCAACTTCTCTTGAAGGCTCCCGAGATCGACGATCAGGTCGGCCGTGCTCTGATATCGCTGGTCCGCGTCCTTTGCCAGGCATTTATCTGCCAGCAGTTCGAGCTCGATCGGGACACCTGTGCGTAAGCCTGTTAGCGGCTCGGGCTGCTCGCTGACGATCTCGTAGGCCAGCGCCTGGGCGTATTCGCCTTTGAACACCCTCGCGCCGGCGACCATTTCGTAGAGCACGCAGCCCAGCGCCCAAACATCGGCCCGGTGGTCGACCTCGGCCCCTTGCATTTGTTCGGGCGACATGTAGGCCGCCGTTCCCAGCGTTTGCTCTTTGCGGGTGAGTCGTGAAGCTTCGGTCAGCCGCGCCAGCCCGAAATCCATGATCGTGGCGCGCCCTTCTGGCGAGATCAGGATGTTGGCGGGCTTGATGTCGCGATGGACGATGCTTTCCAGGTGCGCCGCCTGTAGGCCTTCGGCCACTTGGCGGCCGAAATCGAGAGCGTCCTTAAGTGACAACGGCCCTTTGGCGATGCGGTCTTCCAGCGTTTCGCCCTTGAGAAAGGCCATCGCAAGAAAGGTCTTGCCGTCGGCCTCGTCGATCTCGTGGACGGTGCAGATGTTGGGGTGATCGAGCGCCGCGGCGGCCTTGGCTTCCCGCAAGAAGCGCTGTTTGGCCTCGTCGTCGTTGAGCAGATGGGCGGCGAGGAACTTGAGCGCGACGGTGCGTTCGAGCTTGGTGTCTTCGGCCTTGTAGACCACGCCCATGCCGCCCTCGCCGAGTTGCTCGAGGACGCGGTAGTGCGAGATGGTTTGCCCAACCACGACGGCTCAATTCTACTACCTATTTGGGGCGTAATCCGAGCACCCTGCGTCAGCGGGGTGTCTTCCTATCACCCTGGCGAGCGTCGCAACTCGAACAGGAAGACCGCCCGCTCAGGGGCCGTGAAGAAAACCTATTGTCGCGTCGGCGCGCGGGAGCGCCAAGCGCACGCCAAGCTCAGCGCTGCCGAACGCCGCCCCTGCCGAAACCGCAACTTCTGCGCCTCGACTCCTGATTGACCGCCTGAGCGGCCCGGAAACGGTCGTTTCGGGCCGTTTCCCGGCCCTTTTCGCCCCCCCGAACCGCCGCTACGCCGCCGCTTGCGCCGCCAGCCCGCACTCCGGCCCACGACGCCAGACCAGCCGGATCCAAGCCGCAATGTTGTACGCCAAAACCCCCCACAAAAGCTCCGATCGCGCCTTCCGCAGCCCTCGTACTCGAAACTTGCGCACCCCCAATCGCTCTTTCAACCAGGCGTTCGGAAACTCCGCCGTCTCGGACCGCTTGCGATACGCCGCCCGCCCACGCTCGCTCTCCATCCAGCGCCGATGTTTCGCCATCACCGCGTTCTCTTCGCTGCGGCTCAACGTTCGATGACCGCTCTTGGGGCAGCACTTGTGTCGCTGTGCGCATTCGCGACAATCAGATGCTTTTGCCTGATACTGCCGATATTTGCGCTTCCGCTTCAGCGACGATCGCTGATACGTCAAGGTCCGCTGGGCCGGACACAGAAACGTGTCCGTCGCCTCGTCGTAGATGAAAAACTTCGGCGCGTAGCGCGGCCCAATTCCCGCCGCCTTCAACGCCGCCTTCGAGCCCTTGTCCGGCGCCGGCGTCGCGTATTCGATTTCAGCGGCTGCCAGCGCCTCGATGTTGGCCTGGTTGGCGTAGCCCCCGTCCGCTAACACTTGCTTCGGGGTTCGCTCGAAGCGCCCTTCCACATCGTCCAGCGTCGGGGTCAGCTGGCCCGCATCGGAGGCGTTGTTGGTCAACTCCACGCCGACCACGATCTTCTCTTTGGCGTCGGTCGCCAGCTGCGCGTTGTAGCCGAGTCCCCAACCGCCGTTGGATTCGTGTTGCGGGCGCGCTTCCGGCTCGCTCTCGCTCACCCGCGCCTGGCGTCGTTGCTCTTCGTCGCGCTTGCCCGCTTCGACCTTGGGCAGTTCCTCCAGCGCCTGCTCCATCCGCTCGACTCGCTCCCGCAAGGTCCGCTTACGCGCCGCCTGACGCCGCCGATTCGAACCCTCGTCGTCGGCTTCTTCCGAGAGTTGACGCACCGCTTCGCGCGCTTGTTCGAGATGCCGCTCGAGCGTCGGACGCCTGCGTTGCGACCCGCCCGAGGCTTGCGCCCGGATCCGCGTGCCGTCGACGGCCACCTGCTCGAGATCCACCAGCCCCTCTTGACTCAGCTGCGCCAATACCTGTGTCAACAAGTTCTCGAGAGCTTTTGAGTGGAATACCCGAAAATCCGAAAGAGTGTGATGATTGACGACCGCCATGCCGCACAACCACTCCAACTCCGGCCGATAGCGGCTTTGACGCGCGATCTCACGCGCCGAGCTCATCCTTTCCGAATACGCCCAGATCCAGATCGCGACCAGCAACCGCGGATCCCATGCCGGCCGCCCGGCGGACTCCTTGCGGGTTTCCAGATGAGCAGCGAAGCCGGACAGGTCGAGCATGCCGCTCAGCTCCCAGATGGCGCGCACCAGATGGTCGGCCGGCACGAGCCGTTCGACGTCGATCGCGGCATAGGTGAATTGGTCGCGATTGGACTGTCGCAGCTGCAGTTGGTCAACGGGCACGGCTTGGCGCGGCTTGGCGGGGCGTTGCTCGAGCTCGACTAAGACCTGTTGTTCGCCCATATAATAAGGGCGTTGGACGCCGCCGCCAAGTTATCCGAACATTCGTTTGCCCTCATGTTTTATCCCATTTTGATCCACTCGCGCCATTCCGAACCGCCCCAGGGGAGCTTCGGCGGCCACGACGGGTTTATTTCACAGCCCCTGAGGGAGCGGTCGGTTAACGTAGCCTCACCCGACCGCTCCCTAACCCGGCCGAGCCGGAACCAAAAGGTCAAAGGTTCGGCGCTTTTTCCGAGCACCCTGCGTGAGCGGGGTGTCTTCCGCTTACAGTTGTGGCCATCGCCAGGGTTGTTGGAAGACACCCCGCTCACGCAGGGTGCTCGGAATTCCTGCCGGATCTGTGCAGGAATCGTTTACAGAGGTACTTACGGTCGCGGCTCAGGGGGCCTACGGAGCCACCCCCCGGTTCAAGGCGACTTTGTAAGACATGGCAGCGCTAACGGGATTCGAACCCGTATCTGAGCCTTGAGAGGGCCCTGTCCTAACCCTTAGACGATAGCGCCGCAGCCGAAGAACGCCACCCCCAGTATAGGCCGGGGGCGGTATCGAATCAAGGCGCCCCTAGCGCCGCTTCAGCGTCGGCCGCTCATCCTCACCGGCTTCAACATCGCCCGATTCCGAGTCCTCGGCCGGGATTGTGCCGCCGGTCGGATTCCGTCGCAGCCGCGGACGGTCGGGGTCTTCTTCCGTGCCTTTCGTCCGCCGCACCAGCGCTCCTAGCCGCGCTTGCACGTCCAAAAACTCCGACGTCGTCACCACGTATTCCGGCTTGTCGGGCAGGATCTCGTTGATGCGGTTTTGCGTCTTCGTGATGCGGTCGCCGGTCGGCGGGTGGCTCGAAAACAGCTTCGTCAGCGTGCCCGGCTTGCGCTTCTGGTCGGCCAGCAGCTTTTCGAAAAAGTCCACCGACGAGGTCGGGTCATAGCCGGTCTTGTACATGTATTGCAGGCCTAGCAGGTCGGCTTCTGATTCCATGCCGCGCGAGAAGCGCAGGAAGCCCATCGGGATCGCGAAGCCCGCGGCCTGGCGAATGCCGAAGCCCGCCCAGCCGCCCATAAACAACAGCGGCAGCGAGGCGTAGTTGATCAGCTGGCCGCGGGTGGCCTGCTTGGTTCCGTGGCGGGCGGCGACGTGAGCGATCTCGTGGGCCATCACGCCGGCCAGCTCGGATTCGTTTTCCGCGCGCATCATCAGCCCCGAGTTGACGAAGAAGAATCCGCCGGGCAGGGCGAAGGCGTTGACGTCTTGGCTATCGAGCAGCTTGATGGTGAAAGGGACCTGTGCGTCTGAATTACGCACGAGGTTTTGGCCGACGCGGTTAACGTATTCCGAGACGATCGGGTCGTCGATGACTTTGGCGTGACGTTCGATCTCCTGGGCCATGCCCTTGCCGAGAGCGATTTCCTTTTCGAGCGAGTAGAAGTTGACGCCGCCGCCGACTTTGCGTTCACCGATGGAGTCGGGGTCTTTCTTTCCGCCCTTCTTTTTGGCCAGAGCGCCGGCCGGGAAGGCGAATGCTAGGGTCAGGGCGAGGAAGATGCTGAGTGCCTTCATCATCACGTCCATAGTATAAGGGGTCGGGTCAAAAATGGATCAATGGCGGTAGATGAATTCGTTGAGGTTGAAGACGGTCTGGCAGAAGTCGACTAGGCCGGTCGGGCTCGATTCGATGAACTCGACGGCGCGGTTTAGCTCATCTCTGCTCGGCGTTCGGGCGAGGGCCAGCTGGAATGCGCGCTTCACTTGCGTTGCGGCGTCCGAGCCGGCTTCTAAGGACAGGCGCTGGGCAAAATACTTCGCCTGGATCATGATTTCGGGGTTGTTCATCAGCAGCAGCGCTTGCGGGGCGACGGTCGAACTGGTTCGCGTCGAGCAATGCGCCATCATGTCGGGCTGGTCGAAGGCTTCGAACATCGGGTAGCGGATTGATCGCTTGTTGAACACGTAGAGACTGCGTCGCCAAGTGTCGGGGGAGCCTATCGGGGATCCGCCCCAGACCCGCGAGGTCGACGATTGCCACAGGTCGGGGTCGATGAACGGTCTGACCGACGGGCCGCCTTGGGTGCGATCAAGCGTGCCGGCCATGGCCAGAATCTGGTCGCGGATGATCTCGGCTTCCAGGCGCTTGCGGGGCATCCGCCAGACGTAGCGGTTGTCGGCGTCGTTGGCGAGGTTCTCGGCAAGGTCGTCCGACGAGCGGCGGTAGGCGTCCGTGGTCAACATCAGCCGGTGCATGTGCTTGATCGACCATCCCGAGCGGATGAACTGGGCCGCGAGCCAGTCGAGCAGTTCCGGGTGGGACGGCTTTTCGCCGGTCGTGCCGAAGTTGCTCACCGTTCGCACCAAGCCTTCGCCGAAATGGTGCTGCCAGATGCGGTTGACCATGACGCGGGCGGTCAGCGGGTTCTTATCAGATGCGATCCAGTCGGCGAACTGGCGGCGCCGGTGGCTCGTGCGGGCGCCGCTGGGAGGGGGCTGATAGCTGACGGGCTGCCAGTTGGCGACGGTTAGGGAGCCTGGCTCGAGTAGCGACCCTTTGCTACCGGTGTCGCCGCGGTGCAAGAAGTACGACGGGAGCGGATCGGCGCTCTCTTCGGTGATCGTGCGGGCAGTCTCATACTTGACGGGGCGCTGGGATTCAAGGTCCTTGGCGCTGATCCCGATCTCGTCGTGCTCGTTACGTTCCTCCGCCGTCATCAGCGCGAAGACCTCCGGCAGCGTGACTTGCCCGAACAGCGCTTCTACCTGGCGAGCGTTGAGACGTTGGCCTTCATCTCGCTTGTCGGCGGGCGTTTCCCAGGCCTCGCGATAGTAGGCGGGCAGCTCGTTGAGCTTTTCCTGGAAGAGCTGTTCGCGGTAGGGCTTCTCGAGCTCCTTTTGACGTTTGTTCAGCGGGGCGATTTGTTTGTCGATCGCCTTGTCGGCCGCTTCGTATTCCTTGACGACTTCGTCGGACACGAGCGGGTAGTCGGTCTCCAGCGTCGAGAAGAAGACGGCCTGCATCTGGTAGTAGTCTTTCTGCGGGATAGGGTCGAATTTGTGGTTGTGGCAGCGGGCGCACTGCACGGTCATGCCGAGGAAGGTCTGCGAAGTGGTCGCGACGTTGTCGTCGAGCTCATCCATGCGGGTGCGCTCGTCTTTGATGTTGTTGTCGAGGACCATCCGCAGGAAGCCTGTCGCGATGTGGGCGTCGGGGTTGCCGGGGTCGACCTCGTCGCCGGCGATCTGCTCGCGGATGAAGCGGTCGTAGGGCTTGTCGGAGTTGAAGGCTTTGACGACGTAGTCGCGGTAGCGCCACATGCTGGGCCAATCGAAGTCGCGTTCGTAGCCGCCGGAGTCGGCGTAGTGCACGAGGTCGAGCCAATGGCGTCCCCAGCGTTCGCCGTAGTGTGGGGAGGCGAGCAGCTCGTCGACAAGGGTTTCCCAGGCTCTGGGCGAGTCGTCGTTGACGAACGCGTCGACCTGTTCGGGATTTGGCGGGAGACCGTGCAGGTCGAGGTAGAGGCGCCGGACGAGCTCGCGCTTGCCCGCTTCCGGGGCGGGCTTGAGGCCTTTGTCCTCAATCGCCGCGGCGAGGAATCCATCGATCCGGTTGTCCGCGGCCGGGGGGGTGACGTCCTTGACCGGTCGAAACGCCCACCAGGATTTTTCTTCCTCGGTGATGGGGCGCTCTTCGAGCTTCTTGAGGGCGGAGAGGCGTTCGGCCTCTTCGTCGCTGACGGCGTTTTCGGGGAAGGGGGCCCCGCCGATGATCCAGCGCCGCAGGACTTCGATGTCGTCGTCGGGGAGCTTTCCGCCGGGCGGCATGGTGGGTTTGGACTGATGGGTGACGAGTCTCCAGAGCCAACTTCTTTTGAGGTTGCCGACGGTGACGGCCTTACCGCGCTCGCCGCCATGCAGGACCTTGTCGCGCGTGCGCAGGTCGAGGCGCGACTGTTGCATGGCGGCGCCGTGGCAGACCTGGCATTTTTCCTTGAGGATCGTGTAGGCCTGGTCGGCGAGATCCTGGGCGGATGCTGAGACGGGCAGGGCGAGAACCGCTAACACAGACAAACTGAAGCGAAGTTGAGACATGGGCGCTCAGTGAAGGATTTTAGCAGGGGCGCCATGATGGGAGCTTGACTGAGGCGGCCGAACTGGAAACTCGCGGGTACGCGATTTGGCGGCACGCCGTCGATCAGGCTGAACTGCACAGGCTGGCTGGGGCCTGAGAGGCCCTCCCGTGAACCGGTCGAGAGCGTGCTTCCTAGTGCTCCTCCAGACAACTAGTGAAAATTAATTTGACCGCTGACCCAACCACCCCTTGAAACCACCCAGAACCCTTTAAACAGGGGCCTAGAGCGCTCTAGGAGGGTGTTTCGGAGGCTCTCAGACGGTCACTCAAGCGAACGTTTGTTTTTCACCACCAAACGATGAAGAAGACGGAATCCGCTCGATTTGGGAGCTGGATCAACACTGGCCGACAAGGGAGGATCTGGCGAGGGCAGTCGGGGTTCGAGCGGCCCCAAATTGGTTGCCGTCCGTCCAGGCTGACTGCCCGGAAAGCTGCGGCGAACGCGCGTCTGAGGGCGCTTGAGGGGCAAAGAGCGTGCGGGTGCCCTGGTTTACGTCGCGCATGCGACCACACCGACAGGGCAATCAGTCGGAAGCCTCGTTACGAGCAACCGCCAAAGAGGACTCCGGGTTCATTGAACATCCGCCAGAGTAGATCTTGGGAGACGGGCTGGAGTGAACCCTAAAAATGAGACATTGAAATTTGGGACGAATTTCAGCGAATGGAAAGGAGTCCAGGATGGAAAGTCTCGAGCCGCGCAAGCCGCGGGAGTTCACGGTGGAGTTCAAGGAAGCCGCCGCCAGGCGGCTCCTAGCCGGCCAGAGCGGCACAGCGCTAAGCCGCGAGTTGGACGTCAAGCGCAGCCTGCTGTACCGCTGGCGGGACGCCTATCGCCAGGAAGGCGTCAACGGCTTGAGCCGGCGGCGAGGCCGGCCGAAACCCGGCCGCTCGGCGCCGCCCAAGATCCCTCGCGATCCGCGCGACGAACGCATCGCAGAGCTCGAACGACTGCTCGGCAAACAAGCCGCAGAGCTCGATTTTTTCGGACAAGCCTTTCGCGCCTTGAACCTCGCAGCCCCGACCAACGACGCCGGTGGCGCGAGCGGATCTACTCCATCGTCGAGCAGATCAGCGCCAAAGGCTCGCTCAGCGTCGAACACGCCTGCGAGCTCGGACGCGTGAATCGCGCCGGGTTCTATCGCCGGCTCGCCGTGTCGTCGCCCGCCGAGTGCGACATGGAATTGCGTGACCGCATGCAGCGGATTTCGCTCGAGAATCGTCGTTACGGCTACCGCCGCGTGACGGCCGAGCTGCGCCGCCAAGGCTTCCTCGTCAATCACAAAAAGGTCCTGCGGATGATGCGTAAGGACAACTTGCTGGCGGTACTCAAGCGGCGCTTCGTGCTAACAACGGATTCGAACCACTTCTTACCTGTTTATCCGAATCTAGCGGCGCACCTGAATGTGGACGGCGTCGATCAGTTGTGGCAATCCGATATCACCTACATTCGCTTGCGCGAGGCGTTCGTCTACCTCGCCGTGGTGTTGGACGCCTACTCGCGACGCGTGGTCGGCTGGCGGCTGGGGACGACGCTCAAAGCTGAGCTGGCTGTAGGGGCGTTGCGCGATGCGCTCGAGCTCAGACGCCCTGCCGCGGGGTGGATGCATCATTCCGACCAAGGCGTACAGTACGCTTCGAGCGCCTATGTCGAGTTGCTGGAGCAGCACGGCGCGATCATCTCGATGAGCCGCCGCGGCAACCCCTACGACAACGCGCGGGCGGAGAGTTTCATGAAGACGTTGAAGGCGGAGGAGGTTTGGTTGCAGCGTTATCGCACGCTTGACGAGGCGCGCGCATCGATCGGCGAGTTCATTGATGAGATCTACAACCAACGCCGGCTGCATTCGGCGTTGGGATATCGTCCGCCGGCGGAGTTTGAAGCGCTGGCGCGGCCGGCGGCAACAGCAGCGAGGAATCCGAAGTATGAGTTTTGAGAGGCATAGGCAAATCTATCAATCCGATGGGCCCTGGGCGGGCAGGGAGACATCGCCGGCGTTGGAGAAGCCGGGAGCGACCTTGGCGGCCGCCCCCGGCGCTCATCGTCTTGATGAGTTTGCGGCCGGGTATTCCTTGGCGGGTTGCTCTCCAGCAGAGCCCGCTTCCGCTTCCCCGGCTAGGACCAGCGTGCGACGATACAGCGAAGAAGGCAAGCGTTTTGCGGTGAATCGTAACCTGTCCCGATTTCGACTGTCTCACGCTTGGGGTTCACTCCAGGCTGTCCCCGATTGCCCGTCCCCGATTGCCCCGATTGCCAAAGCCCGGCCCGAAGCGAACCCGTTCCCAGGTCGCCGCCGGCTAGCCATCACAATCGATCAAACAACGCAAGTTGTTGATGTGGCAGCCTTTAGAGACACAAAGATCCAGCTAACCGGCCCGCCCCATGTTACACTTCCCTTGGATGCTCACCGCGCACTCGGAAAACCGGCCGGCCACGTTGCTTGGCTCAGACCCGACCGGCCGCAAATGCGCTCCAACACCCGGATTCGCCCGGATCTACCCGCACCAAAGGGGGGGCTTGACAGAAATGGCTCTCACAGCAGCACCCTCAAACGCCGCATATGCGGCTCGAAATAGCGCTCCAGCCGCTGCCTCGTCTCCGCCGCCAATCGCCGCAACGCCTTCACTGCAAGGTCAACGTACCAGAAGTACTACCGCCGGAAAACTTGGCCCCAAAATATATGAAGGAAGCCGCCCTTTATGGTTTGGCAGGGCAATTGCTCTCAAGAAGGGTTTTGTATCATCTACCGTTTGTTCGCCTCGATGCGACTTGCAGGGCTCAACTCTAGCGGCGGCATAACATCGACTACTCCTGGCCCCTTCATTGCGATTGCCCTGCCAAACCCTACCACGCGACAGCGTCTGCCGCTTTAGCGGCTTCGTTCATATCCCAATCGCACTCCGAATGCGCTGGCCCAATGTAACATTATTGCCCGGTCGCTGCTAAGCGCGATTACTCAAACCCATCCGCCACCAGAGCAGGCTGGCCACGATCACCGTGGCGCCGACGACAGTGTGAATCCCGACCGTCTCGCCGGCTAACGCGACGCCCAGGGCCGCCCCGACAACCGGCTGCAAATAGAGGCTCATCGCGACCTGGCTAACCGGCGCCTGCCGAATCGCGTGGTACCAGATTCCGTATCCGACGACGGAAGCGAACACGCCGAGGTAGGCCACGGAAAGCCAGGCCCGGGGGCTGACCGCTGCGAAGTCGGTTCCGACCAAGACGGGTGCGTAGATCAGAGCAGACGCGAGCAGGCCGCATGCTTTCAGTGAGGCCATCGCGGTCAGCGGGTCGTATTTGCGCGTCAGTCTTCCGCCGGCGACCGTGACTGAAACTTCGAAGCACATTGAGCACAGAAATAGCCCATTGCCGATCAGGCGTTCTCGAGTGAGGTCGCCGGCCGGGGCCCCCACACCGGACAGCACGAGGGCGCCGGCCAATCCGGCGATGGACGCCCAGACTGTTCTGCTCCCGAGCGGGTTGCGGAGCACTACGGCTGCTGCGGCGACGGTTACCAGGGGCTCGAGCGCAATCAGGATCGAGGCGTCGGCGGCCTGGGTGTATCGCAGGGCCGTAACCTGCAGGCTGGGTGAGAGGGCGAAGTTCAGCGTTCCCAGGGTGAGGATGAGGAGCCAGTCCTCGCGGTGGAAGCGCGGCAAGCGGCCCAATAGCGCGAAGCCGGCGACCGCGATCGTGTATCGCAAGACAACAACCGCGCCGACCGGCAACTCGGCGCCGGCGAATTTCATGGCGACGTAGCTGCCCGCCCAGGCGCATTGGGCGGCGATGAGGAGGAGCCAAACTTTGCTGTTCAAGCTTTCGAGTGTAGTGCTACGCTGGCCTGCGATGACACTCTACGTCCTGAGACATGCGATCGCCGAAGAGGCTGCATTGGGGCAGGCGGACTCAGAAAGGCGGCTGACCCAGGAGGGCGAGCGGAAGCTTCGCCGCGTTCTTGGGCGAGCTCGGGATGCTGGCGTGCGGCCTGAACGGATCATTACTAGCCCCTATGTGCGAGCCCGCGGAACGGCGGTGATCGCGGCGGAGGAGCTTGGGTTTGGCGGCGAGTTGATTGAGACGGATAGGCTTGAACCACACGTCGGCGTGGCCGAGCTCTGGGACGAGGTGCGGGTGTTGGCGGGGTCGGGATCGGCGATGCTGGTGGGGCACAACCCGCAGCTGAGCGCGTTTGTCAGCGGGGCGATCGGGTGTTCGGGGTACGGGGTTGAGATGAAGAAGGCTGGTCTCGCCGCGTTGGATGTGTATGGGGCGGGGCCGCAGCTGCGGGCGGCGCTGAGCTGGCTGCTGACGCCAAAGACGGCGGGTCAGTAAGAAAAAGAGACGGCGACAGGAATGTCGCTGCTGCAGGCAAGAATGCCTGCGCCACGTCGTACCCTATTGGCTCATGCCTAACGACTCGCGACTCATTTCTGGGAGGTCGGCGTTCCTTCGGTTGCTGATAGACGAGGGCGTCACTCACTTGTTCGGCAATCCCGGCACGACGGAGTTGCCGATCATGCATGCCCTGCCGGATCATCCCGAGCTGACCTACGTGCTGGGTCTGCAGGAGTCGGTCGTGGTCGGCATGGCTGATGGGTTTTCGCGGGCGAGCGGCCAACTCGTCGCTTGTAACGTCCACGTGGCGCCCGGGCTTGGCAACGCGATGGGGGCGCTGTTCAACGCACGATTTACCGGAACTCCGATGATCTTGACGGCCGGCCAGCAGGAGCAAGGCCATGGGCTGACCGAGCCGATGCTTTACAATCCGCTGGCGCCGATGGCCGAGCCGCTGGTGAAGTGGGCGGTGGAGGTGGGCCGGCTCGAGGATTTGCCGCGCATCGTCCGGCGGGCCGCGAAGATTGCGACCACGCCGCCGACGGGGCCGGTGTTCCTCTCGCTGCCGGGGGATATTCTCAACGACGAAGGCGTGATCGACCTCGGGGCCAACACGCGCGTCGATACCCGGACACGGCCGTCGGATGAAACGCTGGCGGAGCTGGCGGCGCGGCTGGCCGGGGCGGGCTCGCCCGTGATCGTGGCTTCAGACGAGTTGGTCAAGTCCGACGCCCTTACCGAAGCGGCCGACTTCGCTGAAGCCTTGGGGGCGCCGGTCTACCAGCAAAGCATCCCTTACGGGTCGCATTTCCCTTCCGAGCATCCTTGCTATATGGGAGGGCTAACACGCGACCAGAAGCAGGTCCGGGAGCTGTTGGCGCGGCATGACTTGCTCGTGATGCTCGGCGGGGATGGTCTGCGGATGTCGGTTTGGTCAGAGACGGATCCGCTGCCCATTGGCATGCCCGTCATTCACATCGGGCAACTCGATTGGGAGATGGGCAAGAATTTTCCTGTCGAGATGGCCGTGCGTGCGGACTTGAGGGAGACGTTGTGCGCGCTGACGCCGCTGTTGCCGGACAAAGGCGGGGAAGCGACCTTTGAGGACAACTGGTCGGCGAAACGGACTTGCTTGTCCGAATCTATTCGGCGCGACGCCGCCGGTCAACGGCCTATCAACCCCGACTACCTGATGCTGCGCGTGGCCGAGGCCTTGCCCGACGACGCCATCGTCGTCAACGAGGGGCTCACGGCCGGTTGGAAGCTCCCTGATCTGCTGCCCTACCGCGACCGCTACAGCTACCACGGTCTAGCCAGCGGCGGGATTGGCTGGGGGATCGCCGCGGCGGTCGGGGTGCAACTCGCGCACCCGACTCGGCCGGTGTGTGCGGTGATCGGCGACGGCAGCGCGATGTATTCGTTCCAATCGCTTTGGACCGCCGCGCACCTGAAGCTCCCGCTGACGTACGTGATCCCCAACAACGGCGGCTATCGCATCCTCAAGCAGCGTCTGCTCGCCTTCCACGGCAACGACCAATTCATCGGCATGGATCTCGAAGACCCGCCGATTGACTTCGTCCAACTCGCCCGCTCGTTGGGAGTGACGGCGGAGAAGGTCAGCGAGCCCGACCAGATTGAAGCTGCTCTCGCCCGGGCTCTGTCGCACGCTGGGCCGAACCTGATCGAAGTCGTCGTCGACGGCCGGGTGGGTCACTGAAAGAGCGGCTCGTCCCGCCAGGGGGGCGCGGTTCTCGAACCCAAGCGGGAGGGAGCGATACTGAGCCGCGGACGGAAAGTCCGCGCCCACCGACGGCGAGTAACGGGAGTAGGCGCGGACTTTCTGTCCGCGGCTCAGTATTCGGGCGGCAACCGCCGCGATAGAATTACCTTCTGTCGCTATGAAGAACCCCGTGATCCTCGGCGCGGTTCGGACGCCGATCGGCCGTTTTCGCGGCACATTGGCTCCGCTTTCCGCCACGGAGCTTGGAGCCAAGGTTGTCGCAGCGGTGCTCGAGAGAACGGGCGTGCCGCCTGATCATGTCGACGAAGTCATTATGGGCAACGTCGTCAGCGCCGGGCTTGGCCAGAATCCAGCCAGGCAAGCGGCGATCCACGGCGGCGTTCCGAATACGGTCCCCGCTGTTACGGTGAACAAGGTCTGCGGGAGCGGACTCAAAGCCGTGATGATGGCGGCCCAGTCGATCAAGTGCGGCGACGCGGACTTGATCGTCGCCGGCGGGATGGAGTCGATGTCGAACGCTCCTTACCTGCTCAAGGGCGCCCGCGACGGGTTCCGGATGGGACACCAAGAAGCCGTCGACTCGATGATTCACGACGGCTTGTGGGATTGCTACAACGACTTCCACATGGGTTGCACCGGGGAGGTGGTTGCCGAGCGTTACAACGTGACTCGCCAAGAGCAGGACGAGTGGGCCCTGCAGAGCCACCGGCGAGCGGTCGCCGCAATTGAGGCCGGGGAGTTCGCCGGCGAAATCGTTCCGGTCGAAATCCCGCGACCTGAAAAGGACCCGATCGTCTTTGATACAGACGAGTCGCCGCGCGCAGACACATCGATGGAGGGGCTCTCGAAGCTGCTCCCGGCTTTCAAGCCCGACGGAACCGTAACAGCCGGCAACGCGCCCGGCGTGAACGACGGCGCCGCGGCCGTGGTCGTGGCCTCCCAACAGCGCGCCGCGGAGCTGAGAATCAAGCCGCGGGCTGAGATCCTCGCCTACTCGGCCAGCGGGTTGGCGCCCGAGCTCGTGATGATGGCGCCGGAACCCGCCATCCGCATGATCTGGCAAAAGACCGGCTGGAGCGTCGACGACGCCGACCTTTACGAGATCAACGAAGCGTTCGCCGTACAGCAAGTCGCGCTTGGCCGGACGCTGGGAATCGACCCGTTGAAACACAATGTTCGCGGGGGTGCTGTCGCGCTGGGTCATCCGATCGGCGCCTCGGGCGCGCGAGTGCTCACGACCTTGCTTCACGCGCTCGAGCAGCGCGGACAAAGGCGCGGTATCGCCTCGCTATGCCTGGGCGGCGGCAACGCGGTCGCGATGGCGATCCAGACGGTCTAAGGTGGCGGTGACGCAGATCGCCGCCGCGACCCGACGTCCCGACCGAGTGATCGGTATGCACTTCATGAACCCCGTCCCTGTGATGGATCTCGTGGAAGTGATCCGCGGGCTTGGGACATCTGACGCGACCGCGTCCGAAGTGCACGAGCTTGCGAAGACTCTGGGGAAGACGTCGGTCGAATGTCGTGACTTCCCGGGGTTCATCAGCAACCGCGTGCTGATGCCGATGATCAACGAGGCGATCTATGCCCTGTACGAGGGCGTGGCGAGCACGGAAGCGATCGACAAGATCATGCAGCTCGGCATGAAGCACCCGTGAACAGCCCAGCACCTAGGTAACACTTTTCCCCAACCACATAGGTAACAGTTTAAGGGTTGAACCAAGAGAAGGTTCTTTGCACGAAATCCTTCCCGGAAACGCTCGGGGGGCGCCGGGGGAGCGAGCCCGTAGGGCGAGCGGAGGAGGCGCCCCCCGAGCGTTTCCGCCGCAGTCGGTGCTCCCCCCTGCCCGGCCGCGGGCCCTCGAATAGGCTACGCTCGAGCCAGTCCAGCTCCAGCGGCCCAAACCAGACCGCCCAGCCGTGCTCATGCTCTTCCAGGCCCACCGTCTCGCCCGCCAAGGTCTCGCTGAGAAACAACTGACGCCCCAGCAACCCAATGTCGCCCTTGCTCTGCACTCGCCGCGGCAGCATCCGATCCGGATACTCCAGCTCCGGCAAGCGCTCCGGATACGGCCTCCACGACGGCTGATACACGCTCGCCGGCGTTGCCATCGCTAGCGACTCGTGCGGACGCTCCTGGTTGTAGATCTGCCGAAAACGATCGAACGCCCGCTGTTGCGCTCGCAAGTTGCGCTCCGGCGGCGTCGCCGTCTCGGCCTTGAGCGTCCGATGCATGCGCTCATGACGCCCGTTTTGCTCAGGGTGTCCGGGGTCGATTCGCTGCAGTTGAATCCCGAGCCGGATCCACCACACGCTGAGCCGCGAAAGCCCCGCCAAGCCCGTCGAGGCGAACGGCGGACCGTTATCGGAAAGGATCCTCGTGGGCAGGCCGTACTCCCGGAAAGTCGCTTCCATCAGCGGCCGCACGTGCGCCGTGTCGCTGCGCGCGACCCTTTGACAACGCAACAGATAGCGGCTCGCCGTATCGGAAATCGTCAGCGGATCGCAGCGTTTGCCGTCGCCGGTTTCGAACCAACCCTTGAAATCGATCGCCCAAACTTGGTTGGGCGCCTTGGCGCTGGTGAGCTTACTGGAAGGCGTGGCGTGGCGCCGGCGCTTACCGGGGTGGGTGAGTCCGTGGCGTTTCAGCAGCGCCCCGATGGTGGAGTGCGCCGGCCAATTGATGTCAGGGTTGGTGCGCTCGAGTCGCGCTTTGAGCTTGTCTTCGCCCCAAGTGGGATAGCGCGCCCGCAAGGCCAGGATCTCTCGCTCGATCTCGGCGGGAAAGGCTTGCGCTTGCCGTTTGGGCGCTTTGGATTGATCGGCCAATCCGGCGACGCCTTGTTGGGCGTAGCGATCGAGCCATTTGTAGCCGGTCTTGCGGCTGACGCCGAAGCGCCGACAGACGGCGGCCATGGCATCCTCCCGGGTTAGAACCTCTTGAACGAATCGCAATCTTTCGTCTTGCACACGCGTCTCCTTCCATCCCAAAACAAAAGTCCTCCTTTTGTTCTAGGATGCCAATGTGTTACCCATGTGATCGGGGAATTGTGTTACCTATCTGCCCGGGCTATACCCCCGATGGGCCCGCTCACGCCGGCGGGTTTCATTGGCCTCGATACCTGCCTGGCGATCCTCGAAGTGCTCCACCGCGGGTTCGGAGATTCGAAGTACCGGCCCTGTCCGCTGCTGGGCAAGCACGTCGAAGCGGGGTGGCTAGGCCGTAAATCGGGTCGCGACTTCTACGACTATTCGAATCGCTAGTGTAGTGTCTGCAAAGGTCTTACAAGCCCCGTCGGGGGCGACATAGCGATCCCTCGCCAGAACCAAATCCCGTGCCTACGACACAAAACGGTCCCGGTCGGTCCGCAATACGACGTCGCGCCCGACGGCCAACGTTTTGTGGTGGTCGAAACGCTCAGGGAAGCAAGAAGTCGCCTTATCTTGGCTCAGAATTGGTATGAGGAGTTTCGCAGCCGCGAAGAGGATTGAACCCCCTTGAGCAATCCGCGAGAGCGCAGCCGCCAAGAATCTTTGTTTTCGATGCGGCAGCGCTAACTCCAGCTAACCGAGTCACATAGCGAGGTTTCGCGAATACGAGAATCATGGAATTTGCGATGTGTTCAACGATCACAGAAGCCGACTGGTACCGAGAGCGCTAGCTGAACGCCAACCACCCCATGGTTAGAGGTCGGTACTGCCTAGTTGTAAGGTTCTGGTTAAGAAAACTAGTGGTCCAGCGGTTCTACTGATTTCACCTTAGGTTGCCGTAGAAGGAATGCCCGATTGTCTGATCTGATCGAAATACATATGATTACTCAGGGCATCATGCCCTTCGATCCGCGGGGACTAGTACCGAACCATGCCCGGCACAACGCAGTCAAAAAGGGACAAACGGCCGCTCGACCTACGCGCCAGCGTCGAGCTGATTGGCGTCCATCCCACCGCGGCCGGCCAGCCGGCGGCACGGATTGAGGCGCTGCCGGCGAAGGGCAAACCGTCGCTGACCGCTTCGGTACACATGCCGGCAGCGGGACGTAGGCCGCTGAACTTGATTCGGGAGCCCGACGCCGTCGAAGTTCCAAGCCCGGCCGAATTAACTCCGGCGCCGAAGCCAGAACTGAGTCGAATTGCGGACCGTTTGAGTCCGGCTTCCGCGCCGAAGCAGTATCTATTCTGGGACTCACTTCTGTCTCGGCCGGTGGCATCGGGGTCCCCGTCTCAGCCTAAAGCGTCATTGGGTAGACCCAGCGCGGCAAGCAATGAGAAGACACGAAGGCCTGAGGATGATGGAGCGAACCTGCGGGCGAAGGTAAAGCGAAATCTGCTCGTGGAGGCGCTTTCCCCTGGCCCATCGGCCTCGCCTGAGGCGACGGTGCGGACGCAGCTTCGGGTCCCGCGCCGGCCGGCTCGGTCGGCGCGCGCGGCCGCGTTGAAGCCCGCTCTCAAAACGGCGCCCCTCGTGAAGAAAAATCGCAAACGTGCCAAGCGGAAGCCGTCGCACAAACGTATTTGGGAAGCGGCGGAGACACTGCTTCTTGACGGACGTGTCACGACTGTCGTAGCCACCGCGTTCGCCTTCGTGACCGGGGTAGCCATCTTCAACGCGCTCGACATCGGGCCTAAATTCGTCCCAACCAGAGCCGTCCAAATGCCAACGGCAGTCAGTGAGCCCGTGGCTGCGATCATGCCAAGGGGCGCTTCCGCGATCGTGGACGAACCCGCGTCATGGATTGGGCGGCTTCTTCGGCCGATCGAGCGGCGAGCCTCCAAGTACATCGTCGACCAATTCCGTGACGGGCTCTCTGACTGGACCGATTCGGGCCCGCTGCAAGTCGTGCAAGGCGGTCTGCGGGTGACCTCCGGCCTTGCCTTGCGCAAATCGACTCTCGAACTGGACGACTATCGCTTCGAGTTCGAGGCGAAAGCCGAGACCGGCGGGATCGGTTGGGTTGTGCGGGCGGCGGACGAATTCGACCACTACGCTTTCAAATTCGACACGGCCAACCGGCTGAAGCGCTACGCCGTGATCGGGGGCCAGCCTCAGAAAGCAACAACGATTGAGGCACCGGCCGGGTTGCTCAAGGCCTCGGGGTTCAACCGCATCCTCGTCCAGGTCAAGGGTGAGCGCATGATGACGATGGTCAACGGGCTCGGCGTGGACTTCTGGAAAGACAGGCGAATCCAGCGAGGGGGAGTCGGATTCATCGCGCGGGACGGCGACAGCGCGCTGGTCCGCAGGATGGTCCTGGTGGCGAACGATGACGCTCTGGGGATGGTGCTGAACGGAGCCATCGAGACGATTCGAAAGTTCCAAGACGAGCCGGGCGCCCGCGCTGCCGGCCCCGGAATTTCGGCCGGCCCGGTCGCGTTCCTTATCGTGAAGACTCCGTATCGCGGGCCGTCGATTCGGCCTTACGGGTTGCTGCCGCGGATTGGGGGTTAGTGGGCGCCCAGGTCGGCCGTGCATTCGGTCGGTCCAGCCGAGCAGAACGCTGAAACACGCACCTAAAGCTCGGGGCTCAGATTCGTGGCACTCGCATCGTGCGGGCGCCTTGCTTAGCGAGCGCAGTCCCGGCAAAGACCTAGAAGTCTGTGACCTCAAACCGACGAGACGTGGTGCGCCAAACTTGACTCGTTTGTTCCGATGCCCGGGGCGCCGACCGACTAGTCCACTGCGCCGGTAATCCAGTCGATCGGGCGCCCTTCGACGGCTGCGAGCTCGTGGTAGTCGACGCCGGCCAGCTCGAGCATGGTTGGCGCGATGTCGCTCTGAGTCAGGCTCGGGGCGTCCGCGGCTTCGCCTCGGGCCGGGGTGTCGGGACCGATCGCCGCTAGCCAGACGCGCTCGGCGCCCTCGACTTTCGCGCCGTGCCCGTGCCAATCGTCCGGCGTCGCCCCTCGCCCGTGATCAGTCGCCGCCAGCAACGTCGTTTGGCCGCGGTAGGCGGGGTCGTTTTGGATAGTTTGCCAGAGCTGTTTCAAACAAGCATCGAAGGACTTCGCGGTTTCAAGGACGCGGTCGTAGCGCCGGTCGTGGGCCCAGTCGTCGGTTTCCCCTAGGGCGACGTAGAGTACACGCGGCTTGACGGTTTTGAGGTATTCCAGCGCCAGTTCGAAGGTGATGTAGTCGTGCCTGACGGTGGGCCAAGGAGTGAGGATCTCGAATTGAAGTTCGCTCAGTTGCCGGAGACGGTCCGATGGTGCCGGCGATGGGATGGCCTGGTAGCCGGCGTTGATGAAGATCGAGCTTGGGTTGTGGGCGCCGATTCCCTGAAAGACCGACCACGAGCCGAACAGGGCGACTTTCTCGGGTGGAAGGGCCCACTTGCGACGCAGGATCTCGAGCACCGTTTCCGAGGGGTTCGGACGCATGTCGTTGCTGTCGATCAGGTCATCTTGAGGGCGCCCCGTGAGGATTTCGGAATAGCCGGGGTAGGAGAAGTGATGCCGGTTGAGCAGGACGACGGCGGAGTTGCGGTCGGGGTTGCCGAAGATGATTCCGTTGGGTACGAGCTCGCCCCAAAGGAATGGCAGCAGCAGCTGGCGGCGCTCCTCGGCGGAGTCGGCCCAGAGGGAGTCGCGGAGCGCTTCGGCCTTCTCCATGCCGGCTTCTTCGCGGCTCATCAGCTGCGGATCGATTCCGCGGAACACCTCTTGCCAGCGCAGACCGTCGGCGGTGACCAGGACGAGGTTCTTGGTCTTGTAGTCCGCGGCTTGCAGTCCACCGCAGACGATCAGGAGAAGAGGCAGGAGTCTGGGTAGCATCATGAGTCGAGCCGCAGAACCCTAGCGGGCGAGACCGCTACCGCGCGACCTTGCTCAAGCTCCGAACGGCGTGTCGCAGCTCGTATCCGATCGTTGCTAAACTTCGCGTCATCGTCGGAACACATTCTAGGCGACTGACGCCGCGAGCATCTGAACAAACGAGTCAAGCTTGCGGTGACACCCCGGAGCCGCGCGCGTGAGCAAGCGGTTGCCTGAAGTAGCGAAAACCGCTCCCTCAGGGGCCGTGAAAAAATGTCGGCAATCCGATTCCGGCAAGGCGGGCGTGGCACGCCAAGCCCCTACGTCGTTGAAAGCAAACGATCGTCCGTAGGGGCGAGGCATGCCTCGCCCGTCTTTCGCCCTCCCCTAGGGATTTTTTCACAGCCCCTGACGCAGGCGGCTCGGAAGCGCTTGGAGCCGCGCGCGTGAGCAAGCGGTTGGTCGAAGCTGCGAAAACCGCTCCCTCACGGTCGCGGCTCCGAGCTACGCCTGTTCTCGTCGGTTTGGGGTCGCAGACTTCGCTAGTCTACTGGCAACGATCTACAATGCTACTCGAGAACTGCGCTATGAGACTTTGCACCATCGCATTCCTACTCTTTTCGACGGTGATGCCGGCAGCCGAGATGGACAAAGTCTTCGGCGGATCCCAGGTCGAGGAAGTCATTCGAGTCCGGCTCGACCGCGGGGACCTGTTGCTCGAGACGATCCTCGATGTCATCAAGACGAAGAACGTGCTGGACGGGGCGGTGCTAACGGCGGTCGGATCGTTGCAAGAGTGCAACTTCCACACGGTGATGTCGTTCGCGGAGTCGCCCGAACAGAACGCCATCCACAAGATGGGCCCGCTCGAGATTCTCAACGTCAACGGCATGATCGCCGCTGGTGAACCGCACCTGCACATGACGTTGTCGGACAAAGACGGCGTGGCGATGGGCGGGCACCTCGACCCCGGGTGTAAGGTGCTCTATCGCGCCGAGGTTACGATCGCACGCTACTCGGGCGCCAAGTTGGAGCGCAAGAGCAACGCGGCGGGGGTCGGTGTGCTTCAAGAGCAGTAGCTCAGTAGAATTGGGTTCTGCCCGCTGGCCTGAGATGAACGACTACCTTACTCGACGAGATTTCCTGGCTGCGGGCGCGGTGGGTTTTCCGGCCATTGCTTGCTCGACCGACATGCTGACTCTGAGCTTTCTGACGATTCCCGACCCCGACGGCTGGCACCCGCATTTGCGGCTCAAGGGGGATTGGCTGATCTTCAAGATCAGCGATGGCGTTTTGTCCGGATACGGCGAGGCTTCGCACAGCAAGCAGGACCAGGATTGCAAAAAGGCGGCCACGACGCTTTTCGAGCAGCATTACAAGGACTTCAGGCCGACGCTCGAAAACTTGCAGGCCGCCGAAGATGAGTTGGCTTCGCTCGATCCGGATTTTGTCAGCGCTACCGCCCTATCGGGGCTCAACCAAGCGTTCTACGACCTGCTGGCCAAGCGTGAGCAGGTCCCGGTCTGGCGACTCTTCGCGGACAAGCCCGGGTTTGAAAGTCTGCCGCTCTACACGACGATCAACCGCGCGTTGACCAAGCGGACGAACCAGGAATATGCGGAGATCGTCGGCGAGGCGAGCGAGCAAGGGTTCAAGACGTTCAAATGCGCCCCCTTTGAGCGCGTCGACGGACCCGACAATGCTGTCGCCAAGGCAGCGTTCGGCATCGAGACCTTGGGGCTGATTCGGGAGCAGTTTCCTGAAATGGGCATGCGGGTGGATTTCCACGAGCGGTTTGTCCCAAAGGACTTCTTTGAGTTGATCCCCGAATTCGAGAAGCTCAGACTGGATTGGCTTGAAGAGCCTTTCGAGATGGGGGACGACTATACCGAGCTCAAGAGCCGCACGAGCCTGCGGGTCGCCGCCGGAGAGCTGTTTTGGGGCGATTCGATCTTCGCCAAGATCGCCGAGAAAAAGTGGGCGGATGTGATCATGCCCGACGTCAAACACGTCGGCGGATTCGGGCCGCTGCTTGGCGTTCTCGAGAGGTCGAAGGGAAAAATCGAGGTCTCGCCGCACAATCCATCGGGGCCGATCTCGACGGCGGCGAGCCTGCATGCCGCGGCTCTTCATGCCGAGACAGTTCGGTCGATCGAGTTTGCCTTCGATCGACCCCAATCGAGGAGACTTACAGGCGAGCGGGTTGAGAACGGGCTGCTGCATCTGAGCGACGCGCCGGGGTGGGGGATTGATCCTGTGCCTGACGCCTGACCGTCGCCGTGTGCCGCTATAATTCAAGCGTTGGGAGCGCGATACATATGCAAAACCGTTTTCGCCGCGTAGAAGATCTGGCCCCGCAGTCAAGGCAAGCCATCGAAGATATGCTCGGGCGCACCCTTGCCACGAGGTGCGGTACGGATCGCGGCGTTGAGAGTCGTTTGCGATACCAATGTGCTGGTCCGCCAGACCGGCATTCGCGGGGCTTTGAGGAACCCGCTCCCTTGCGGTCGCGGCTCTGACGCCGGTCGGTCCAGCGTTTGACGGCAGGCGTCAGAGCCGCGACCGCAAGGGAGCGGGTTCCTCAATCGGTCAGCTTTGAGTCAGACTGCTAGGGCTCCCGGAGGCGCACTTCAACCCCGTCTTCGATCGCGTCGTCGGGGTGTGTGATCACTAGCTCCCCGTCGCTGAGGCCTGAGGTTACTTCCCCCACAAGGCCGCTCTGCCGCCCAAGGCGAACGCTCCGCAGTACTGCGCGCTCCCCGTCGACCACGAACGTCGCCCACTCCTCGCCCCGGCGGAATAGCGCACTCCTGGGAGCCTGCAGCACTCCGCTCTGCTCCCACAGAACGAACTTCGCCTCGACCCGGTACCCATCGCCGAGCCTCTCCCACTTCTCGCGCGGGGAAGTGATGTCGACGATCACCTTGACGCGCTGCTCCTCGACGCCGAGCGCCGAGATCTTCGTGAAGCCGAACGGCTCGACCGAGCGCACTTCCGCTTCGAGCGGATACTCCCCGCCCCAGCGCTCTAGGATCACCCGCGTCCCCGGACCGGTCCGAACCGCATCCGCCGACAGCAATTCGACCTCGACCTCCAGCAGTAGCGGATTGCCAATCTCGAGCAACGCCTCGCCGGCATTCACAGCGCCCTCGCTCTCGCGAAAAATCTTGAGCACCCGACCGGGCACCGGCGCCCGCACCGCTACCGTCTCGCCCGATTTGCCGCGCTCCTGGGCCGTTGTGTTCTCAAGCGTTACCCGCGCGGCATTGAGCTGGGCGATGGCAACCTTGACCGCCGATTGAGCTGTGTTCAGATTGGCGGTCGCGCGTTCGGCATTGCTTTCGGTTTGCTCGAGCATCTCGTCAGAGATCAAGCCTTCTTTGTTGAGCTCGTGACGGCGAGGCAGAAGCGACTCCCAATAACGGGCATCGGTCTTGGCCACCTCGACTTCTTCTTGGGCGCGGGCAACCGCGGCCTCGGCGGTCGCTACTTGAGCCTGGGCCTGGGCCTTCGTGCGGGGGTCGACCGCGTGGGAGCCTAGTGAATCCAACGTCAGCAGCGTCTGGCCGCGCCGAACTTGGCTACCGACCTCCAGGTTCACACGCGTTGCGAAGCCCGCCACCGGCGCCGACACCACGAAGCGATCGACAACGCGAGTCTTACCCTCTTCCTCGACAACGACTTGCATCGGGCCGCGCGTGACGGGGGCCGCTTCAACAACCGTCGGTTGTGGCCGATAGCCCCACGCCAGCGCCAATACAATCGCCGCGGCAAAGAGCAGCCAACCGAGCCTGCGTCCCCACTTTTTCACGCCCGTCACTCCTTGGTCTTCAACACGGCGACCAGATCCAGATGATCGAGCCTACGCCGCACGATCAACGCCGAGACGCACGCCGAAATCATCACCACCGTTGCCGCGAACGAGTAGGTGCTCGGCTCGAGCACCACTGGAAAGCGGAACAGCTCGTTTTGTAATGACGCCGTCACGTAGCCGCACAACGCCCGCCCAAACACGAAACCCAGAGGGATCGCCGCCAGCGTCAACACACCCAGCTCTCCCAACAGGATGAACGATATCTCGCCCCGAGTCAGCCCCAGCACCCTTAGGCTAGCCAGTTCACGGCTCCTCTCCGAGAGCGAAATCCGGGCGGTGTTGTACACCACCCCGAAGGCGATCGTGCTTGCCAGTAGCGTGATAAAGAAGCCGAACACCAACATCTGCTGGGCCATCGTCTCTTCGAGATTGGCGAGAGCCTTGGTCCTCACGGTCACTCCGGCTACGCGCGGCATGCGTTTGAGCGAATCGTAAATCGACTCCTCGTAGCGCGAATCCGCGGCCACGAAGACCCCTGAAATCGCGCGCCCTTCACGCATCATTCGATTGAGCGCATCAATGTGCATATAGGCCGAAACCCCGACAAACTGGCTGACAAGACCCGCAACGACGACCTCCCTGACCGGCCGCGCGCCTTCCAAGGTCTCCACCCGAAGCGTGTCGCCAACCCGCACATCGAGGTAGCTTCCAAGCCAGTCAGTGAGTAGTACCCCCTCGGGCGGAACATCGATCGTGGCGAGCTGCTGGTCGAGTAGGCGATACAGATCATTGCCGGGCCTGAGGCCTTGGATACCCACGCGATAGCCGCGGTGTTGGGAGGTGAGCCTCGCCGGAACAGCTCGCAGCGGCTCCAAATATTTGACGCCGGGCAAGCTCTGCAGCTCGTTCATCACCCGCATCGATGTCGGCTCGACGAACGTTACCGTCATGTCGTCTCGTTGCGAGAAGCCGTACTGCACCAGAATCATGTTTTCGATCAAGTCGTTGAACATGAACCCCATCATCAGGATCGCGCAGGCGAGCGCGATCCCGACGGCGGCGAGGGAAGACTTCACCGGCTGGCGCTCGATGTTTCGCGCGATCATGCGAGCCGGCTGAGAGAGCCAGCGCTTGAATCCGATTCGCTCGAACAGAGTTTCTCGATAATGCGCGGGCGGCTCGGGACGCATCGCTTCGGCCGGAGGCTGCCTCGCGGCTTCTCTAACCGAATAGAACGTACCGGCAATGGCGGCCCCGGCTGTGACAGCGGCGGCGGTGATGGCGACGTGGGGTTCCAATTCGTAGCGAAGGTAAGGGAAGCGATAAAAATCCATGTACATCGCGCTCATCCCTTGCCCGAACCACTCGCCCAGCCATACGCCCGCGCCGACCCCGAGAGCCACCATCATCAGCACCAGCTTCATGAAATGCCAGCCGACCGCCGCGTTCGAGTACCCGAAGGCCTTCAGAGTGGCCACTTGCTCGCGCTGTGTACGAATCAGCCGGCTCACTACTACGTTCAACAGGAACGCCGCGACGCCCAAGAAAATCACCGGGTAGAGCGTCGCCATCTGATTGAGCTGTTTCATCTCCTCGTTCAGAAAGCGGTGCGAGGGCTGATCCGCGCGGCCGTAGGCGCCCAGGCCGCCGTAGCGGTCGAGTAGCTCGTCGACGCGATCAATGACCTCTTCGAGCTGCACCCCGGCCGCCAATGACAGTGAAACGTCGTTGAACGCCCCTTCCATGTCGTATGCGGCCTCGATCGGCGTGCGCGCCATCCACATCACGCCGTAGCTTTGGTCGTCGGGGATAAAACTTCCCGGCTGAATCGGGAAGACGTGCTCGGGCGAAAGCGCGATCCCGACGATGCGCAGGCGTTTGCGGCGTCCGTTGATGACCGCGACGATGCGGTCGCCGGGCTCGAACTCGTGCGCTCTGGCGAAGCTATCGTGAACCACGACCTCGTCGTCGCGAACTGAATCCGGCAGCCGGCCCCTCATCAGGTGAAGACCGTTCAACAACGGCTCGCCGAAGTCGGGGATCGACACGAGCCTGCCGGTCACCGGGTCGGGGTAGTCCTCAACCTCGAGGTTCGCGGGGGCGATCACCCGAGTCTCGACCTGTTGCACGCCGGGAATCGCCCGCAGCCGGCCCTTGAAGCTCTCGGGCGCGCGTTTGAGCGACGCGAACACGTCGGGGAAGCGTTTTTCGGCGTAGTAGGACACACGCGTGAACTCGAGCGAATCGCGTGTGCTAATCGCCATCACGAAGGTCGACGCTCCGCTTGCCATGACCAGCCCAATGGCGAGAGCTTGGCCCTTCATCGACCACAGGTCGCGGAAGAGCTTCTTGTTGAGTGACGTCACGAGGTCACCAGCTCAGCTCGGAAGCTTTCTTCTTAGTCGCGTTGCGTTTTGAGCTTACAATTTGGCCGTCGCTGAGCTGGATCACGCGATCAGCCATGCTCGCGATGTCGGCGTTGTGCGTGATAATAACCGTCGTTGTCCCCAGCTCGCGGTTGATCCCTTCTAAGGCGTCGAGCACAACCACGCCGCCGGCGCAGTCGAGCGCCCCGGTCGGTTCGTCGCACAGCAGTACGGCCGGGTTCTTGGCAATCGCTCGGGCGATCGCCACACGTTGTTGCTCGCCGCCTGAGAGCTGCGCCGGAAAGTGATCGAGTCTTTCGGTAAGTTGAACTTGCTTAAGCGCGTCCTCGGGCTTCATCGGACGTTCGGCGATCTCGGTCACGACCGCGACGTTCTCACGGGCGGTCAGGCTGGGGATCAAGTTGTAGAACTGGAAAACGAAGCCGACGTGCGAGCGGCGATATTCGGTCAACTGGCGGTCGGAGGCTTTGGTGAGCTCCTTGTCGTGATAGTGAACGCTTCCGCCGCTGGCGGTGTCGAGCCCGCCGAGAATATTCAGCAGGGTTGATTTGCCGCTCCCCGAGGGCCCCAGCAGGACGACCAGCTCGCCGGCGTAAAGGTCGAGATCGACGCCGCGTAGGGCGGAAACGCGTACCTCGCCCATTTCGTAGACCTTGGTCAGGTTACGAGCTTCGAAAACGGTGTCACCGGGCACCCTTCTTCAACTGTATCGGGTTTGCTTGTTTTGGCAAGCCGCACCGCTTGCCAAGGACAGGGAGGCTACCGCCCCGACCGCAGGAGCGAGATCACCGCGTCAATGACCTGGCGCCGCTTCACAGCCGTCTCGCGCCCGGCGCGCCGGAGGATGATCGTCTGGTCGGCGGTGAAAATTCGACCGCACCGGACAAAGCTCTCGCGGTGCAGCGAACCCGACTCGAAGTCGCCGATCGCCAGCGAAATGGCATGAGAATCTGGGCGAGAGCGACTGGTGATCTGACAAAGAACCAAATCGTCGCCAGGTAGCTCGGCGATAACCATAGCCGGACGGCGCTTTGCCTGACTTAGATCGGAAAACGGGAACGGGACGACGACGACATCGCCAGCTACAAATCGCGCCAAGCGGCGTCCTCCGTTGGATCGAGCCAGTCTTTGGCGAGCGCGCTTTCGCTCAGGATTGCTGTTTCAACCGGTTCGACTGGATTTCGTTCCAACTTCAGTCGACGTGCGTGATCGAGAACTGCCGCTATGTCCGCGTCCGACATTCCTTCGATTTCGACTATCAGTTCGTCGCGTGCGAGCACACCATCATTATCGATGCTAGGGCGAGTTTCGGCAATCTCGAAGGCTTCAGCCGCCCAGTAGCTCCAAGTAGCAACCGACCGTTTCAATGCCGCTATAGAAATTGGGCAAGTGGAACTTCTCGTTCGGCGCATGTAAGTTGTCGTCAGGCAGCCCAAACCCCATCAGCACGACCGGCACGCCGAGCTGCTCCTGCAGCAGACCCGCCACGGGAATGGAGCCGCCGCTGCGGATGTACACTGTCTCTTTCCCGAATGTCTCTTCGAGAGCCGCCGCGGCCTTGGAGACGAATGGGTGGTCGACGCTTACGACCGACGCCGGCGCCTTGGCCATCACGTTTACCTGCGACCGTAATCCCGCCGGGGTGACCTCGGCGACCCGTTCGACATAGGCCTTTGCGATCTTTTCGGGGTCTTGGCTCGGGACTAGCCGCATGCTCACTTTCACGCTCGCCTTGGCGGGGATCACGGTCTTCGCCCCGTCGCCGACGAACCCGCCGCGAATCCCGTGGACTTCGAGCGTCGGCCGCGACCAGGTCCTCTCGATGACTGTGAAGCCGGGTTCTCCAGTCAATTGCGACGATCCAATCTCGGCCTCGCGGTAGGCGTCCTCGTCGAACGGCAGGCTCGCCCAGGCGTCCTTCTCCTTCTGGCTGGGCTGCTCGACGTCGTCGTAGAATCCGGGGATCAAGATTCGCCCGTCCGGGCCTTTGAGGGCGGTGAGCATC
Source organism: Bryobacterales bacterium (assembly GCA_965247515.1). GTDB lineage: Bacteria > Acidobacteriota > Terriglobia > Bryobacterales > UBA6623. The sequence goes on from OZ252029.1 coordinate 8,827,582, forward strand.
TCGGCGATCCCCATTAGCGGGTTCGGTGCGACTCCCCCGTACATTCCCGAGTGCAAATCGGTCTTGGCGCCAACGACCTCGACTTCGGTGTAGATCATCCCGCGAAGACCGGTGGTCAGGGTGGGCAGCCCGGGTGCGAACATGTCGGTGTCGCAGATCAGCGCGCCGTCGCAACTGAGCCGGTCGGCGTGCTGGTGAACATAGGCCTCAATCGCTTGTCCGCTGGTTTCCTCTTCTCCTTCGATGAGAAACTTCACGTTCAGCGGGGGGGCGCCATGAGTTTTGAAGAATCCCTCAACCGCCTTGAGCAACAGATAAGTCTGCCCCTTGTCGTCAACGGCCCCTCGAGCGTAGATGTTGTCGTTACGGACATCGGGCTCGAAAGGCGGCGTGATCCATTCATCGAGGGGGTCCGGCGGCTGGACGTCGTAGTGCCCGTAGATCAGGACCGTCGGCTTGCCCTCGGCGTGGAGCCATTCGCCATAGACGAGCGGATGACCTTCACCCTCGATCAGGCCGACTGAATCGAGTCCCATGCCGCGAAGCTCGTTTGCGATGAACACGGCGGCACGGTAAACGTCCTCTTTGTGCAGTGGCAGGGCGCTCATGCTGGGGATGCGAAGCAGGCGCTTCAGGCCGTCCAGGTGGGCGTCACGGTTGGAGCGATAATGTTCAAGCAGTTGCGGGCTGAGCGGCATCCACCCAAGGATAGCCGAAGGTTTGTGGATATACTCATCGCACTAGGTAAGGCTGCGGCAAAATTCGCGAGGGAGGCGGGAGATGTTCATCACGAAAAAGCACATTGCGCGTCGCCTGGTTCTTCGTGGCATCGGCGCGAGCTTGGCGCTGCCGTTCCTAGACTCGATGGCGCCGGCGCAAACACGTCTGAGCAATACCCCCGCTAGATCACGACTGGCTTGCATCGAAATGGTCCACGGCGCGGCCGGCAGTTCGGACGCCGGCAAACACCTCTGGAGTCCCGCCAAGGAAGGATCCGATTTCGAATTTTCATACACGCTGCAACCGCTTGCGCCATTTCGTGACTACCTGACGATTGTGAGCGGCTGCGATGTTCGTCAGGCGGAGGCGTTCGCGCCCAGTGAGGTGGGCGCCGACCACTTCCGCTCGAGCTCCGCGTTCCTAACCGGTGCGCGTCCGAAGCAGACCGCCGGGTCCGATTTTCGGAACGGCATTTCCATCGACCAACTGTATGCGCGGCAGTTCGCGCAAGACACCCGCATTCCGTCGATTCAACTTGGCATCGAACATATCGATGCGACGAATTCCTGTGCGTTCAACTACAACTGCATTTACAGCGATGCCATCAGTTGGGCCTCTCCTACCATGCCGCTCCGACCGGATATCAAACCGCGCTCGGTATTTGAACAGCTGTTTGGGAGCGGCGAATGGGCGGCTGGCGACGCCCCCGCCCAGCCGCGGAACGGCCAAAGCGTCTTGGACGTGACTTTGCCCGATACTTCCGGGCTTAAGAAGACCGTCGGAGCGGGCGACCGAAACCGGCTGGACGAGTATTTACAGGACGTTCGGGATGTCGAGAGGAAGATTCAGGCGATCGAGAAGCACAACGCCAGCGGCAAAACAAGAGAACTATACACAGCTCCGATCGGAGTTCCGGACTCGTGGGAAGACCACGTCAAACTCATGTTCGACATGCAGGCGTTGGCCTTTGCCGCGGACGTTACGCGAGTGTCCAGTTTCAAGATGAGCCACGACGTTAGCAACCGAGTTTTTCCCAAGAGTGGAGTGACGGCTCCCTTCCACACCTTGTCTCACCATAAGGAGGCGCCCGCCGAGCTTGCGAAATTTGCCAAACTCAACCGCTACCACGTAAGCTTGGTCCCGTACTTTCTCGAGAAACTCAAGAATACACCTGACGGCGATGGCTCCCTACTGGATCATGCGCTGGTGCTCTATGGCAGCCCGATGGGAGATTCGGAGACCCACAACCACCGGCGCGTCCCACTATTCCTGGCGGGTGGCGCTGGTGGCCAATTGAAGGGCAACCTGCATCGGGTCTGCCAGGACGGAACACCGCAGACGAACTTGTTGCTTACGATCCTGCGCAAGCTCGGAATGGAGCATCGCAGTATCGGAGACAGCACCGGTGAGGTTGCGATTTAGGGTTCCGCTAATAGACCGCGGGACGCTTACGCAGCAGCGTCCGAACGCTCGTGAGGACCTTGTCGGCGTTTAGCGGTTTCATCAGCACGGACTGCGCCCCCAGCAGATCGGCTTTTTTGAGAGCTTGTGGGTTCAGGTCCGCCGCGATGACCATGATCCTCAACTGGGGATTCGTTTCTCTGATCCTGGCAAGCATTTCCAAGGCCTTGTCTTTTGGCGCCTCGACATCCAGGATCAGCAAGGCGAGCCGATGTGCTGACTGGACGCCGATCTCCTCGAATTCCCTGGCCGCGATTACCTGATACCCGTTGCCTTCGAGAATTCGGCCAAGTGCGCTCCGAATCGCGGCACTCGGGTGGACCAACAACACTCGTTGTCTCGGCGACCGCAATGCCATCGTCACGTCCGGTGAGCTCTGCCTGCCGCGGACGGTCAAGACCAGTGGGATCGCGTCGCCGACTGGCGCGTCGGCTGGCACGCGAAAGTTCACCTGGAACGCCTTGAAGTTCTGCGCGAACGTAATCGGGGCCGGCATTCCGCCTACGGTCACGAAGACCTCCTTCTCGATGCTTCCTGGCTCGAGTTTGCCCTCGCCGGTGGCGTAGAGGGAAACGATGGTTCCGAGGACCGCCGGATTGCGGACCGAGTTGCAGCAGCCCGTTTCATTGAGCATCGCCGCCTGTCCCTTGCCCGTTGCATCCAGGGTGAAAATGGCTGGCGCACTGGGAACAACATTCAGCGTTACCGCGGGCGAACGTCTGCCCTGGTACTCGACAACCACCGTGGTCGTCTCCCTGCCCGCCACTGAATAGGGCACGAAGGTGCTGATTCGCCCTCGTACCGTGTAGACGATCGGAACCGCGACATCATCGAAAAGAACGCGTGTCTCGCCGATGGATATCGTTTCTTTTAGATTGCCTTCGAGGCCCCAAGGAACGATTTCGAACGGCCCGGCGTCGGAAGAGAAAAGAACCACGACCTCGCCAGCGGCCACGCCGCCGGAGCTATAGTCGGCCCCGTTTCGCACATCAAGCGCGGTCAGAATGGGCCGCGCCTCCGCCGCCGCAGCCACTCTCACAACCAGACAGGCGCAGAGGCCCAGGCCTACGTAGATATAGAGTGCAGCAAACCTAGAAGCGAGGCGTCGAGCAGGGCCGCGGCGATGCTTCATCGCAATATGATTCTAGCTCTTCCCTCGCAAGGGGGATGTGCGTTTCGTAAGCGCATCCGACCGCGTAACTGGGTACGTCGGGAAGGCGGAACCCGCTCCCTTGCGGTCGCGGCTCGGACGGATCTTCCCCCCGCCAGCGAGCAGAGTTTCGCCGCCAACTTCCTGAATTCGCGTCGGTTATGGGATGGATCGGGCGATCGGCGTCTGTCTACAGGTTACTTGTGCGGCAGCGAAACCCCCAACGCATTGAGGATTTCTGTTTGGCGGGCGTCGGGAATCGGCAGCCGTGTGACGCTGGTCTGCTCATCCACTCGATATTCCAATAGACACAGTCGCCCCAACGCCGCCAGCGCGTCCGGCAAGGTGATCGCGTGCGGGTCGTCGTCGGTCGTGCCAAACGCCGCTTGTATCCGCCGTTCCAATTCGCGGCTCAGCTTCAACGCCAGCATGCTGCACAACACAGGTCCTCGGGTGCGGCTTTCTTTGCGCACGAAGATCGGCCGCACCTCGAGCAAGCCCGTCTTCAGCTGCCGAAAGTCGCGCTCCACCCGCTGCAGGCTCACGTAATGGTCGTGCACTCTTTGGCCGCTCATGCGCTCGGAGGCGACATCGGTCACGACCACGTAACAGCCCGCCAACTCCAGCGCCTGCTCGATCGCCGCCTGCTGGCGCTCGACGACCAGCGTACGTCCCTGCAAGCGCAACTCGACCAATTCTGTCAGCTTGTGACGCGCCAGCCAGGGCTTGAGCTGGCGCAGTCCGGCCGCGGGCTCGCAACGGGAAGAGGCCGTGACTTTCTGGTTGCGTCGGTCGAGCTTGCCTCCCAGCTTGGCCAGCTTGTCCTCGAGCCGCTGCCGTTGCCGTTTGGCTTCGGACTCGTTGAGGCGCAGCACATAGCGCACGCCGTCGGCTTCGACCTCGCAGACTTGTTCAGCGAACAGCTCCCGTTGCAGCACCCCTTCGCTCAAGCGCCGCCGAATCTGGGGATCGGTCAGCGCCGTGATGTAGCGCAGCCCGGCCTCCCCCAGCGCCTGCTTGCCCTTGCTCTTGACCATCCCGCGGTCGCCGACGAAGACCAACTCCTCGACTCCGAACTGCTCTTTGACGATGCGGATCTGATCCGGCACGGTCGTCGGATCGTTGCGGTTGCCGGCAAACACCCGCACCGCCAGCGGCTCGCCCTGGTCATCGGCCAGCAGTCCGATCACAATTTGCTTCTTGCCGCGCTTGCCGTCGCGATTGTAGCCGTACTCGCCCAACGCGTTGTGCAGGCCTTCGAAGTACGAGCTGGTGACGTCGTAGAGCAGCAAGCTGGGCGGGGCTCCGCGGCGCTCGAGGTAGTGGCGGTATAGCGCTTGCTCGATCTTCACTTGGCGGGCGCTCAGATCATCGAGGGCGGCGTAGAGGTCGTCTTCGTCGAAGGCGCCCAGACCCAGCACTTCTGCGACGGCCTGATCGGCGGCCCAGCGCACGGCCGAGAGCCGCGATCCTTGGTGGGCCAGGCGCGCCAGCACCAGGAACAAGGCGAGTTTGGCGGCCCGCGTTCGACCCAGCGCGGCGGTCAGGCCCAGCTCATCGGCGAGTTGCTTGAGCGCGAAGAGCAGGCCAAAGACGGGGCCGCAGACGGGAGTGGCGGGAAGCTGATCGAACTCGCCGCGGAGGGCGCGCCGGAGGGCCTCGACGCGGACGGGGCGCCAGCAGGAGAGGTTGGCGAGGGTGCGTTTTTTGACTCTGCCGTTTTGGCGGAAGGATTCGCGCAGCAAGACGGCGGGCGGCGAGTTGCGATTGGGGACGGACTCAACATACATGGGTATATTATATCACAAACAACACAATGAATAAACGATACAATAGCATAATACATGGGTACACTAAAAGCGCCACCAAACGTGTTAAAGCCAAGCAAGCCAAGCAGTTAGCCCGTCAAACGAGCCTTCCGCTGGGGGGAAGATCCGTCCGAGCACCCTGCGTCAGCGGGGTGTCTTCCAGCTGCCCAAGCGCGAGTCGGCACACCAGCTGGAAGACACCCCGCTGACGCAGGGTGCTCGGAAAAGACGCTCCGATTAAAACCGCGACCCTCGGATCCAGGTATCCGACCTTGCCCAGCTTTTTTCGAAGTCGGCGGTGACTTCCAGCGATGTCTTGCCCTGGCCGGCCAGCGCCTGCTGTAGGCCGAACAGCGACCAGCCGTTGTGCGGGTGCTCTTTCAGCTCTTCGCGGTACGCTCGCTCGGCGTCGGCATAGCGCTCGGCTTCCAGCAGCGCCGCGCCCAGCCAATGTTGCGCCGCGAACGGCAGCGGCTCCGGCTCGTCGTAGGCGAGCGAATTGTAGAATTCGACGGCCATCTCGAGCGAGTAGATGGCCCCGTCCAGGTCGCCTCGTTCACGGCGGATCTCGCCATCGAGAATCTCCGCCAGCGCGCCCAGTAGATAGCACGCCGAGTGGAATCGAAAGACGTCCGGCACGCCGGTCGCGTCTCGCAAACGGCCTAAGTACGCGGCGGCAAGGTGCGGTTCGCCCAGCCGTAGGTGCGCGTAGCCTTGGGCGAAGTCCCAATAGCCGGCTGGGATCGTGTCTTTGGGCCGGTCTTCGAGCTGCAGCACTTCGTCGAAACGCCCGAAGCGGATCAGCGTTAAGGCGTGGAACATATTGTTGCCCGTGAGCTTGGCGTAGTCCTTCCCAGCCTGGATGGCGATCGCGCCCTGGCCGTCCATCGAAGCAGCGAACAGCAGCATATGGAGGTTGTGCGAGGGGTAGATCGCGAAGCCTTCGTCGACTTCGGCCTTCATGTCGGAATGCCAGGCCTGAAGGTTCGCCCGAACCGAATCCGGCCAGCGGCCAATTTCATTCCAGGTGTGCGACGGCATGTGGTTGATGTGGCTTGCGCCAGGGATCGAGTTGCCGATGAACTCCGCGCAGGGCTCGGCCAAGCCTGGGTCGGGGGTTGACTCGGTGGCGTGAATGTAGAGGTGGCAAGCGCCGGGATGGCGGATATCTTTCTTCAAAATCCCCTCGAGCACTCCGTGGATGCGCTGGACGTTGGGATCATCGAGCGAGCGTTCGCCGCGGCGGGGCTCCATGACGAACAGGGCCTCGGCGTAGAGCGTGGCAGCGTCAAGATCCTTGGGGTACTTCTTCGCTAGCTCACGCATGGCGTCGGCGTAGGCTTGGTCCTGATCGCGGCGCTTGTCGGGGTCGAAGTCCTCGACGTAGCGCGGCGCCATGGCCTCGATGAAGTCGCGCTCTCGCTGGGAGGCGTATTTCGGGGCTAGCTCGAGGGCTTTCCGGATGGCGGCGTAGGCGTGTGGAGCTTCCCGCTTTTGCATCGGGCCGTTGAGGTACGAGCCCCAGGTCCAGGCCTCGCCCCAGAAGCAAATGGCGCAGTTCGGATCGCGTTTGTGCGCTTCGCGGAACGAGCGGGCGGCGTCCTGCTTGGCGAAGGCGTACATCATCTGGAAGCCCTGGTTGAAGTAGGCCTGAGCGTCCTTGTTCTTTGACGAGATCTTGCGGGTGAACTCGCCCATGCCCTTTTCAAAGAGGGGGATAGGCTCGTTGAAGATTTCGGGAAGCTTGGCTGAGTCGGCGCTTTCCTCAGAGGCCGCCAGGGCGACAGGCGAGAGCGCGAGCGCGGCAAACAACGGGATATAGCGCATCGATATCAAGTATAGTGCGACTGTTCCGGTGAGGCCGGCGGCGGCGCCGGCGGGTTGAAAAGTTGCACCGAATGATCCCGCGAAAAGTAAGCGACAGACGCCCGACTAAGTTCGCAACCCCGCGCCTTTGATAGTATGACCGGCAGAGGAGCGACTAATGGCTGCAAGTGCTCTCACATCCTTGGAACGGTTCTTGGCGCTGCCACCCGACGAGACCGTGATCCGCGAGCTCGACGAGGGGAGGATATTGGAATTGCCGCCGCCGTTAATGATTCACAGCATTGTGGTGACGCGCCTCGGGGCCGTGCTGAGCGCGATATTCGGACCGACTTCGGACTGCTGGGTCGCGGAGGGATCAGGGTTTCGAGTGGGGCGCGAAACGATGCGTATCCCAGACGTCCTGGTCATTCGCAAGTCCGCATTGGAATCGATGGAGCGGTTCCACGGTTGGTACGAGGGCGCGCCCGACCTGGCCATCGAAGTCGTCTCGCCGGGAAACAAGGCTCGAGATCTCGACCGCAAGGTTCAGCAATTCCTCCACGGTGGGAGCGTGGCGGTCTGGATCGTCTATCCCGATACGCGCCATGTGGTGGTTCACCGCAACGACGGGTCGATCACGAACTATCCCGCGGGGTCCGAGATCGGCGAGCCGGCCGTGCTGGTGAGTGCGAAGGTTGCCGTCGACGACATCTTCGCGGGCCTGCCCGAGGACTCAGAGCTCTGAGGCGACGCGGCTCGTTGTAACCCAGCGACCGTGGCGGCTGGGGCGCGCACGACGACTCTCGACGAGCGGATCGGGCGGCACAGGGCCGACTCAAGGCGAGGCGCCTAGATCCGCCTAGGGCGAACACCTGATACTTACGTCAGGATTTCCTGATGTCGGCGACGGTAGATGTCTCGGGTGACGTGGTCGCCGTCTGGTAACTTGTTCAAGATAAAGCACTTTGAGGCGTCTTCCTTGGCGGCTCGATGGCGCGCTAATTGCTCCTATCGCTGCTTGGCCGCATCGCGGCCGACGGCTACCTTTACCCAAAAATGGCGCGAACGAGCGGCGGCCGGCAGACGATCGTCTACATCATGGGCTATCGACGGTCGGGCTCGACCATCCTCGACATCCTGTTGTCGAACGCTGACGACACGACGGGTGTGGGCGAAGTCGCGGATGTCTATACGTGGGCGGAACGGGGGTTGCCGTGCGCTTGTGGCTCAGCGCTCGATCAGTGTGGTTTTTGGAAACCGATTCTCAAGAGCCACTTCGAGCATGCCCAAGGCCGCTCTCGCGCCGAGTTTGTCCAGGTCCAACGTCGCGTCGAGAGCCATCGCAGGTTCCCCTTGATCGCCCTTCGCCTGCTCGGCCGCGATACCGTCGCTAACTATGGCGAGCAGATGAACTCGCTTTTCGGAGAGGTCTTCGAACGGTCGAAAGCGAGCTGGGTCGTTGACTCATCAAAAACCTCGACCCCGTTGATTGGCCGTCCGCTTTCCTTGAGTCGATACACGCGGTTTGACGTCAAGGGCATTTTCCTCACTCGCGACGGCCGTGGAGTGGCTTGGTCGGAGATGAAGCGGACGGGCTCGGAAGAACGCGTGCCGCGCTTCAACAGCCAGGCGATGCGCTTTTGGAAGACGGTTGCCTGTTGGGTTGTTTCCAATGTTTTGACCTGTGTCTCGGCTCTGTTGATGGGGTCGAAGAATGTTCTGCGCGTTCGCTATGAAGATCTTTGCGAAGCGCCAGTCCAGACGCTGAGGCGAATCAGCGAGTTCACCGGGCAGGATCTTACCCGCGTTATCGGAACCGTTCAGCAAGCGGGTGAGCTCGCGGTTGGCCACAACGTAGCCGGGAACCGCGTCCGGTTCTCGAAGCAGCTCCGCTTCCGCCCGGACTACGAGTGGCAGGAAAAGATGCCAAAGCGCTTTCAGGCCGCGTTTTGGCTCACAGCCTGGCCGCTCGCGCTTGCACTCGGATATAGCCGCACCCCGTCGACCGCCGAGCCGGACGCCGGCGCCCAGCCCTTGCCCCAAAGCCGCTAGCTCTTAGACGGGCGAGGCATGCCTCGCCCCTACAGGCGGACGTAGGGGTCAGGCATGCCTGACCCGTCTTGCCGAACCGGCCCGCAGTTGAGCACGACAGTCAAGCGCAACGAGGCAATGCCGGGCCTATCGCGTGCTTACGCCCTCAGGTGGTGATAAGTCGGGGCTAGCTCCAATACTCTTCACTTAGACCTTTGCCGGTGTGGTTGAGACTTGACACGAACCCGGAACCCGCTCCCTCGCAGTCGCGGCTCTGACGTCGCGATTCAAACGTTAGTAGCTCGGCTTGGCAACCGGCACGAACTTTAAGCAAACCGGCGCATCGAGCTCGACGACATCGCCCGTTGGGTTGAGGTTTCCACTCTGCTGATCAACCTCAAAAAGGACCACGGTGTCGGAATTCTGGTTCGCCGCGAAGAGATAGCGTCCTTCAGGTCCGATCGCGAAGTGCCGGGGCGTCATGCCTTGGGTCGACGCGTTTTGAATCAGCATGATCCTCCCCGTCGATTCATCGATCGAAAAGGCCGCGATCGAATCGTGCCCGCGATTTGAGCCGTAAAGAAATTTCCCCCACGGGTGAACTTCGAGCTCGGCCGTGGAAAAATTGTCGCCTTCGGCCCCATCAGGCAGGGTCGACACCGTCTCGATCGGCTCGAGCGTTCCTGCTTCACCGTTCCAATTGAAGGCGGTGACGGTCATTGCCAGTTCGTTGATCACGTAGGCGAAACGGCCATTGGGGTGGAAGGCGAAGTGCCGCGGGCCCGAGCCGGCTTTGACGTTGACGTGCGGCGGATCGTTGGGCGTAATCGTGCCGTCGGAGGGGTTGGCGCGGTAGACCAAGACCTGGTCCATCCCGAGGTCGGACGTGATCAAGAAACCGTTGTCAGGCGAAAAATCGGCCGAGTGTGCATGCGGATCGGCCTGTCGGGGATGGACGCTCGATCCCTGGTGCTGAATGAATGAAGAGGACTCGTCCAGGCTCCCGTCGGCGTTGATTGCGAACGAGGCCACGCTTCCGCCGTGGTAGTTGGCGACGACGACCTGCTTGCCGGTTTGGTCGATGTCAAGGTGGCAGGGTCCGCTGCCCCCGGTGGAGACGGTGTTGAGAAGGCGGATCGCGCCGCTTGAGCGGTCCAGGGCGTAGGCGCTGATCGACCCGCTTCCATCGTCGTCAAAGTCGTCAACTTCGCTGACGGCGTAGAGGTAGCTCTGGTTCGGGTGAATGGCCAGGAACGACGGTTCGCGTAGCTCGGCCGCGAGCTCTGGCGCGCTCAGCGTTCCAGTCGAGGGGCTGAACCGGCTGCGATAGATCCCCTTGCTGGTTTCTCGCGTGTAGGTCCCGTAGTAGACCCAGTATTCGCCGCCCGCATCTTCGGCGACGGGCGCGGGCCGAGGAGTCGGGGCGCAGGCGGCCATCACGACAGCGAGGAGACAGAGGTGGCGGGTCATGCCAACATCTCAGCGCATTGCGGCGGCTCCGCGCCACTAAGCGATTGTCCCCCCCCGGCGCCCCTCGAGTGATAAACTGACACCCGTATGACGCTTCAGCTCGAGATTCCCGACGATGTCGGGGCTCGCCTGTTAGACGACGCCCAGCGTTGCGCGCTGAGCCCGTCAGACTACCTAGCTGAGATGCTACGCCAGCGCCAGACCGAGCGGGACCTTGGGGATCAGGCGTTGCTCGAAAACCGCCCTGACTGGCAAGCAGCGCTAGATCGCGCCGAATCCGACATCAGGGCCGGCAGAGTTCATTCACACGAAGACGTTCTGCGGTGGCATCGCGACCACGCCTAATCGTCTGGGCTGACGAAGCTCGGCGAACCTTCCAAGGTCTCCCTAAGCCTGTTCGTTCGGAGATCCTCGAGCTGACTGAACAACTCGCGGTATTCCCTGAGATGTACGCGGTCGAGACATTCGGCCGTTGGGCCGGCCTGCGCAGATTTTTCGTGAAACACATGGTCGTGTACTACGCCTATTGGGCGCAAAACGCCACCCTCTACGTTGAGGTGATAGTACCGGCACGCAGCAGTCGAACCTAGCCCGAGCGCCTCAGACCGCTATGCTGGATCTCAACCCATGCCAACCCTGATCTCCTCTCCGACCCGGGTCGAGGCCGCCGGCAACAAGCCGAAGTTGATTGACGAGTACATCGGGCGGGTCCATTCTAAAACCACGCAAACGAGCGTCGCCCACATGCGGAGCCCCGGCGGCTGGGTCGAGCCGGGCCAGCGGCCCGAGTTTGACGAGCTCACCGTCGTCGTCAAGGGGACTCTGCGCGTTGAGCATGAGGGCGGCTCGCTCGATGTTGGAGCCGGCCAAGCGGTGATCGCGCACAAGGGCGAGTGGGTGCGCTACTCCACGCCCGGCGACGATGGGGCGGAGTATTTCGCGGTCTGCGTCCCGGCGTTTTCGATGGACACGGTTCACCGTGACGACGATTAACGCTCGCACCACGTGCGCAGCGCGTCGTAGTCGGGCACGCCCTCGGAGTTACCCGCGCGCTGGATGCAATGGGCGGCGGCGGCGTTTGCCAATTGCGCGGCTTCGGCGAGAAGGAGTCCCCGACAGAGTCCGGCCAGGAATCCGCCGCAGAAACAGTCCCCGGCGCCGGTGGTGTCGACGACTTCAACCTCGAAACCTTGCGCCACGAAGCGTCCGCCGTCATGGAAAATCTCGCAACCCTGCCGGCCCCGCTTGAGGACGACGGTCCCCACCCCGCGCTCGGCGAAGAAAGCGAAGATTTCAGCGGGCGCCTGTGAGCCGGTCAGTTTCTCGGCTTCGAGCTGGTTGAGGAACAAGTAGTCGAGATATGGGCAGAGAGGCTCGAAGGCGGTGATCCATTCCCCGCGAGGGTCCCAGTCGACATCGAGGGATGTCTCGAGGCCCGCCGATCTCGCTCGCCGCAAGACTTCCGCCGCGTCGCCCCTGAGTCCGGTCAAGTTGAAAGGCGAACCGTAGTGGAAAAAGCGCGAGCCGCCGGTCGCGGCCGGGCTGAGGTCGACATCGTCGATGGACCAAACGGCGCTCGCCCCGATGTCTTGGATAAGGATGCGTTCACCGTCCGAGCGCGCGACAGCGATCGTCTGGGCCGTGGATACGCCATCCTGGCGGGCTACGAGCTCGACGTTGACGCCGGACGAGCGTAAGCGGCCGATGACCCAGTCTCCGGCTGAGTCGTCGCCGACCAAACCCGCCAACCGCGTCGGCACGCCCAGCGTTGCGGCCGCGTAGGCCGTTGCGGCGCCGTTTCCACCGAGGTGCGTCGAGATCGACTCGACGTTGTGGGCGGTCCCCCAAGGAGGGAGCTCGTCCAAAGGGCGCACCAGGGTGTCGAGGACGATACCGCCGATCGTGTTGATTCCGTCCATGAGCGTTCGAGGAATGTAGCAGATTCACTCGGCCGGGGAGAGGGCGCCCGCAGGCCCCGGAGCCGCGACCGGAAGGGAGCGGTTGCCTGAGCTAGCGGCGACAGCAGCATTGGCGAGCAACCGCTTGCTCCCGCGCGCGGCTCCGAGACGTTCATTGAGCGTTCGGGGAATGTAGCAGATTCACTCGGCCGGGGAGAGGGTGCCCGCAGGCCCCGGAGCCGCGACCGGAAGGGAGCGGTTGCCTGAGCTAGCGGCGACAGCGGCATTGGCGAGCAACCGCTTGCTCCCGCGCGCGGCTCCGAGACGTTCATTGAGCGTTCGAGGAATGTAGCAGATTCACTCGGCCGGGGAGAGGGGCGCCCGCAGGCCCCGGAGCCGCGACCAGAAGGGAGCGGTTGCCTGAGCTAGCGGCGACAGCAGCATTGGCGAGCAACCGCTTGCTCCCGCGCGCGGCTCCGAGACGTTCGCCAACCCGTCTAAGGTTTTTCCCTGACTTCTGAGTCAGGGTTCTTAGACCCCAGCGACCAGGACCCAAGGGCCGGCTTTACGAATCCGATTCGTACTGGAACCATTCGAACCTGTTTGTTTTGAACCGCATAGAGCTCTGATCGCGCGACTTTCCGCGGCCCTTGACTGGATGGCCCGTAAAGTGCAAACTTCTGGGCAGTACTAAAGGGAATGCTAAAGATCGATCCACAGTCTCATAAGCTAGTTTCGCTCGGCGAGAGGAGTCTGCGTCCAGCCTCGCTGGGTGAGCGCTACCGCTTGCGCGACCTGGTTATGAACTCCCCCGAAGCGTTCTTGAAAGAGGCCAACAGCGAGCTGTTGCCGCTGGCGACCAAGCTCCTGATTGCGGACGGCGCCAGCCGCAGGCTCGATCTCGTCGCCGCCGGCGTTGATGGACGCGTCTATACCGGCCTGGTTGGCGAAGCGGACCGCGAAGCCGACCTGATTACAGCTTTAGAGGACGCCAGCATCACGGCGACCTGGGGTTGGCGCGGGCTGCTTCGACGGCTTGATGCGGATCGGGCGGCAGAGCTCGAGCGGTTTCTCAACGGCCCGGTCCAGAAGCTCAACCGCGAGCAGGGCGTACTGCTGATCGCCGAAAGGTTCGGCGCTGAGACGCTCAAATCCGCCGCTTGGCTCAGGAATCGCTATCAGGTCGACGTCGTGTGTCTGCAAACGCGGATGGCGGTCGATTCGACTACCGGACTTGAGTATGTCGTTTGCCAAGACGTCTCGAGCGGCAAGGTTGCCGATGTTTCGTGGGCGGATCTGTTCGATGCGATGGAGCCGGGGTCCCAATTCGCGCCGCAGCAACGCAAGCTGACCGCCGAAAGCGCACTGGAACAATGGGAGACCGAACTCACTGATGCGGCGCCGGTGCAGCCGGCTTCGACGCCGCGACCCGCGACGGCCGTGGCCGCGCCGACGCCGGTCGATGTGACCCAGGAGGCCCCGATCATCCCGCTTGACCCACAGCAGGAGGAATTCGAAGCCGTGGCGATGGCTAACCTCGCTCCCGAAGACGATCCGCTGGCGCCGTTCCTGAATCCGCAGGTGGCGCCGGATTCGTTGGGGCGCCCTGACGAAGATCGTCGCGGGGCGGGGAGGTCGGATGACTTTCAGGCTCGGCGTCTACGACTAGATTATTACGGTCGTTTGCTAGGGGCCCGATTGGTCGACTTTTCGAACAAAGGACTGGGAGTGGAAGCTCTCTCCCCACTCCCAGTCGGTTCGGAAGTCGGCATCTCGGGCGAGTTCATTGGCGAGGACGGGGCGCTGGCGATCGAAGGCCGGGCCCGTGTGACGCATTGCCGCTCGCGGGATGACGGTGTGTGCCGGATTGGGTTCTCGCTGGCCGACGCGACGATGAAGAATATTGATCCGGAAGAGGCGTTTGGGCGGAGATAACCTTGAGCCGCGTCCGTAAGGGGAGCCGTCGGTTACAGCCGCTGTATCCGACCGCTCCCTGACCCGGACGACCCGGAACCAAAAAGCCACATCCAGCGGACTGCGATCCCGGAGCCGCGACCGGAAGGGAGCGGTTGCCGATGAGCACGAACATTGGTTGCCTACTCGAGCAACCGCTCCCTTCCGGTCGCGGCTCCGGGCGCTGCAACCGTCGCAGATTCCTGCCGGATTTGTGCAGGAATCGTTTACAGAGGTACTAACGGTCGCGGCTCAAGGTCGCCGCCATGCCAGACCGGGTTTTCAAGTGAGCGATCTACACCACGTTTTCGCCGTCGGGCTGTAAGCTGAAGAGCGCGGACGCCAATGGATCCCGAACCAACGACGGCGGAGATGATCGCGGCCGCGGCGCCGGTTTTCGGGCCGATCGCGCTGGGGCTGCTTCTGATTTCGTACGTGGCGGTCAAGCGCTTGGAGGACGGCGTGCCGATCTGGCGGGTGCCGCTCGACTTTAAGTTCCTGTCGGCGTTTATGTATACCGGGGCGCTGCTGGCGATCTACCTGTCTTGCTACCATTTCTTCATCCAAGTGCAGGCGCGGTAGTGAGGTATACTCAGGAGGATGTTTGGCGGGGTGTCAGCCAAAGTGTGGAGGGGCGTAGCTTGCTACGCCCGCCGTCCGGCGCCGCTCCACGGGGTCGTGGTCCTTGCCTTCGGTTTCGTCCTGTTGGCTGTCTGCCCGGCCGCGGCCGCCGACGAGTTTTCAGATTCGATTCGTCCCGTCTTGGATCAGCACTGTTCGGCCTGCCATGACCCCGGCAAGAAGGCGAGCCGCGTTGACTTCCTGAAAGCTACCACGACCGCTGACATTTCCCAGCAACGGAGCCTCTGGCGGAACGTTGCCACTCAACTCCGCAACCGCACGATGCCGCCGGCGGAGTCCCCGCTCACCGAGCAAGACCGCTTCCGAGTCTCGTCGTGGATCAATGAACAGCTTCGTCTGACCGCCTGCGACCTCGGCGAATCGGCGGGCATCGTCACCCTGCGTCGGTTGACTCGGCGCGACTACGGCAACACCATTCGCGACATGATGGGAGTGAACTTCGCGGTCGAGGACCTATTCCCGGCCGATGGCTCGGGAGGCGAGGGCTTCGACACCAACGGCGAGACGTTGTTCGTTCCACCGTTGATGATGGAGCGTTACCTCGACGCCGCCGAGCAAATCCTCTCGCGTGCGATTGTCAGCCCTCCCTTCGAGCGCTCGTTCGCCGCCGAAGACATGCAGCCGGCAAAGCCGGCGCCTGTCGACGAAGCGCGTCGGCTCGAGCCGGGCGAGCGCATCTCGGAAGAGTTCCTGCTCTACAACGAAGCCGACTACAACTTCCTGATAACGGTCGACCGCGCCCGGCTGAAACCGGTCGAGTTTGTCCTCGAGATCGACGGCGAAGAGGCCGAGCGTTTCACCATGGACATCGAGGTGTTCGGCAGCGCGACATCGCGTCAGAAGCGGATTCACCTGGCGCGCGGGCCGCACAGGTTCGCCCTGAAAGTCTCCCAAGGCTCCGACCCGCTGGATGTGTTCAGAGTCGAGATCGCCGAGACCTACGAGCAGCCAAGCGCCGCTCACCGGGCGCTTCATTATGGGCTGCTGGGCCTCGAACCCGGGGAGTCCCCGCTCCAGCCGCGCAAAACGGTCGGGGCGTTTTTGACGAGGCTTTTGCGGCAGGCCTATCGCCGGCCGGCGTCCAAGTCCGAAGTCGACCTCGTGATGCGCCTTTACGATCGCTCGGCTGAGCGCGGCGATCCTTTCGAAGAGAGCGTGAAGCTGGCGCTGAAGGCCGTGTTGGTCTCGCCCGACTTTCTGTTCCGCGTTGAAGAGGCGCCGTCCAAGCCGGGGCTGCACCCGCTGACCGACCACGAGCTTGCCGTTCGGCTCTCGTACTTCCTCTGGTCGACCGCTCCCGACGCAGAACTGCAGCGCCTTGCCGACGAAGCGCGGCTGCAAGACCCCGGCGTGCTACGACAGCAGGTCGACCGCCTTCTCGACCACCCCCGTTCGCGCATCTTCGCACGCACCTTTATGGGGCAGTGGCTTGGAACCAAGGATGTCGGCGGCCGCGTTGCCCCGACAGTGAACGAGATCCAGCACTACTACACCCCGCGGGTCGCCGCCGACATGCGCGAGGAGCCGGTCGTTCTGTTTCATCACATCCTCGACGAGGACCGCAGTGTTCTGGAGCTGATCGACTCCGACTACGCCTTCCTCACCGAGCGCCTGGCGCGTTTCTATCAAGTCGAGGATCAGGTCGACATTCGCGGCAATGGTTTTCAGCGGATCAACTGGGCGGACGACCGCCGCGGAGGGGTCCTCGGGCTCGGAGCGGTACTGGCGATGACGTCGCACTTCCAGCAAAACAGTCCCGTACTGCGCGGCGCCTGGGTGCTCGAGACGTTGCTGGGGACGCCCGTGCCGTCGCCGCCCCCCGACATCCCGGCGCTTGAGACCGGCGAGAACGACGAGAGCGGATTGAGCATTCGCGAAAAGCTCCTCAAGCACCGCGAGGATGTGACCTGTGCGGCGTGCCACGACTTGATCGACCCGATCGGCTTTGGCCTGGAGAACTTCGACTGGCTGGGGCGCTGGCGAGAGACCGCCGAAGACGGCAAGCCGGTCAATACCCACGGAGTCCTTCCGTCTGGCGAATCGTTTGACAGCCCGGCGGAGCTGCGCCGGGTGCTGCTGTCGAAGAAGGACGAGTTCCTGAGGAACTTCGTCCGCAAGGTCTTGGGCTATGCGCTAGGCCGGTCTCTGGATGACGCCGACCAGTGCTTGGTGCAGCGATTGGCCGATCGGCTCGGAGAGGACGACTATCGCGCTCGGACGTTAATCCGTGAGGTCGTTCTCAGTACGCCTTTCCGCTACAAGCAGGGGCCGGCTCCCGACCAAGTAGCTTCGGCGGGAGATGGCAACCGGTGATACTATAACCACGGGGCAAAACCATGCAGCAACGACTTTCGCGGCGAACGATCCTTCGAGGACTTGGAGTCTCAATGGCGCTGCCTTGGCTCGAGTCGACCGCTGCCCCGATTGGCTCTCAACGCCTGGCTGAACCGCCTCTCCGCATGGCCTGCCTGTTCATGCCCAACGGGGTGCGTCCCGATCATTGGACTCCCTCCGGCGATGGCGAGGACTACGCGATCACCCCACATCTCAAGGCGCTGGCCCCGTTCAAAGACGACTTCCTGCTGCTCGAAAACCTTTGGCACGAGAAGACGACCGGGCGCAACGGCCACTGGGCCAAGGTTCCGGCGTGGCTCGCCGGCGGCTACGTCGAGCGCTCGACGGGCATGGATCTGAACACCGGCGGCGTCTCTCTTGACCAGGTTGCCGCCGAGCAGTTGGGTACGAAGACGCCCCTGCCGTCGCTGGAGCTGGGAATCGACGAGCCGCGCCTGGGCGTCGACAACATCGGCGGCGGATTCGCGCGAATCGTCGGCTCATTCATCTCGTGGCGTGACCCGCATACTCCGGTCCCAAAGGAAATCGTTCCGCAGCTGGCGTTCGACAGGCTGTTTCGCAACCGACGATCGCCGGTGATCACCGACTCGACGAGCCCGTCGTTGTTGTCATCCCTCCAGCGGGATGAGGCCAGCGTCCTTGACCTGGTCGCCGAGCAAGCCGACGGCATTCGCAAGAAAGGCAGCGCGGCCGATCGCGTCAAGCTGGACGAGTACTTTGACTCCGTGCGCTCGGTCGAGCGCCGCATCGAGGCGACCCTCAAACCCCAAAAGCGTTGGATCAACGAAGGCCAATTCCCGTTAGAGCGTCCCGGGCCGGGCATGCCGAAAGAGCATCTCGAGCACGTCACCTTGATGCTTGACATCCTGCTGCTGGCGTTCTGGACCGACACCACGCGCATCGCCACGTTCATGTTCGGCGACGCCCAGTCAGGCAAGGATTTCTCATTCCTCGAGGGAATCAAGGGCAGTTTCCACGGCATCTCGCATCACCGCAATGTTGCTGCTAAGCGCGATCAATACGAAGCAATCATCAACTGGCACATCGATCGCGTCGCCTACTTCCTCGGCCGCATCAAAGAGCTCGACGAAGGCGGAACGTCGATGCTCGACAGCTCGATGATCCTATTCGGGTCATCGCTCAAAGACGGCAACCGGCACGACCACAAGGACCTGCCGCTGATCCTCGCCGGACGCGCCAAAGGAATGCTCAAACCCGGTCGCCGACTGCGCTTTGCGCCAGATACACCACTGTGTAATCTGCACTTGTCGATGCTTCACAGGATGGGCATCAAGCGCGAGTCGTTTGGTGATAGTACGGGCCCGTTGACTCAGTTGAGTTAGACGTGGCGCGAGCCTCTAGCTAGATTAACTCGTTAGGGGTTACAATACTTTTGGTCGCTTCACAGCGGCGGCGCCATCAATGCTCGTGCGATTTCTGGTCCTGGCCGTTGCCTTCTTCCTTGCGTCGCTGCTGTCGGTTTGTCGGGCAGCGGGAAATTCGGGCCCTGAGATGGGCAAACCCGCAAAAGTGGAATGGTCGGATTCTCGTCTCGAAATCGACGACTTTAGCGGCGGCAATATGGTCGTCGTAGAGTTTGTCAGCGACCGGGAATTGGCGGCGGCGGTGGTGCGGGTCGGTGCGTCGCTCGAAGACTTTCTCACAGTTGTCTCTCCTGTTGGGCCGATCGCGGCTCCGGCCGACATCGCCGTACAGGTGACTTTGCAGCTTAGTCAGACGCCCGATGAGGCGGGCCGAAGCTTGGGCGGTGTCTTACGCGTCCAGGAAGACGGCAGAAATCTTGCCAAGCCGCTGTCGGTTTCGTTGCGGCGGATAATGCCTGACGAAGGTGACGGCGGCAACGGGCAGGGAGGCGTCCAAGGCGCAGGCCCCAAGGCGCAGCTTACCTGGGATCCCGATCTCCTGACCGACGAGTCATTTGTCGGAGCCTCAGCGCAGCCTACATTCGCTCCAAGCGGCGGGCTGCGTCGGTGCTTGGAGGTGACCGGCGGCGGCGAATTTGAATCTGTGCCTGCTGACGCGGTCACGGCTTTCCAAGTGACGCTGCTTGCGGCGCTCGAAGAGCTAGACAAGCCCTGCGCGGGTACGATCCACGTTCGAAGCGCAGGGGGAAACCGGCGAACGTTCGGGCCGCCCCTCGGGGTGCGAATCGGGGTCCAGGGCAACGAAGAGGAGAGCGAGCCGATCATCGCCGAGGCGGTTACCGATGGCGCGAGCTTCGAGCAAAGTGCGATCGCGCCGGGGCAGCTGGTGTCGATCTTTGGACAGTCGCTCGGGCCGAACGATCTGGTGGTATTCGAGGTCGGTCCCGATGGGGTCGCAACTGAGTTGGACGGGATCATCGTCTTGTTTGACGGGTTGCCGGGGCCCGTATTGAGCGCGATCGCAGGGCAGATCAATACGATCGTTCCGCAAGGAGTGAGCGGAGAGGATGCCGATCTAACGATCGTGCGCAACGGTCGTGTCTCGGTGTCGTTCCCCTTGCCGGCCGCGCCGCTGGCGCCGAACCTCTTCACGTTAGACGCGTCCGGCAGAGGGCCCGCAGCGGCGCTCAACTCCGACGGGTCCATCAACTCGCCGGGCAGACCGGCGTCGGTCGGCGCCGCGCTGATGCTGTTCGCCTCAGGCGCGGGCCCGACGGCGCCGGGGTTGGCTGACGGCGAGGTGGCGGGCCCGAATCCGTTGCCGCTGGCGGGGTCGACGTCCGCGACGATCGGGGGTTTGCCGGCTGCGGTGCTTTATTCGGGGTCGAGTCCTGGGCTCGTCAACGGGGTCACGCAGTGGAACCTTCGGATTCCAGAGGGCTTGGAGACCGGTTCGCATGCGGTTTTGATTACGGTGGATGAGGTTTCCAGCAATGGCCGGGCGACGGTAGAGGTGGAATAGCCGACGGATCATCCAGCCGCTACGGGGCGTGGTGTCGAAAATTAGGCCCCTCCGACCAGAGACAACTCCAGTATCTGAACGACTCAGCTGCCGCCGCTTCCTCGGTACAGTTGCAAGAATCCTAAGTTCGCCAAAGATCGCGAGACGCCCACGTTCGACTCGCAGGACCCCGCCCCCCGACCATCCTCCTATCTCCTCTCGCGATGTAGTTTGCGAGAACTGCCAAGCGACTTCCGGCAGCAAGGAGACAAACGATGATCCGAACGTGAGCAACGATCGACCATCGGGCGGCAACCGAAACGCCGAACCCATGAGGAAGCCAAACGAGTCGATGCGCTGCTCAGGAGTACGGCCGTTGGTTATCGGGTCGTCGGCGACTCTCCCCTCCGCTCGCTCAAGAGATCGGTGACTGCCACACAACGTCCGGTTCCCGGACTGCTGCTAGATATTGGGCCCCGACACCCTTACACCCCAAGATCTAGGGTGACCTAAGAAGTTATATGTTTTTGTTTCCAAAGGGCTTGACACGCCCTCGGGCCTTGCTGCACCATATGGTGGTCAGAAGTGGTCGATGTGGGACCGATTGAGGACAAAAGTGGCTGATTTCAGCAAAGCGCCCTCCGGATCCGCACTTGAGACATGTTCAGAGGCGTACAAACAGGCCGGGTCGATGAAAAGCACAGGCTTAAATTTCCCGCTATGGCTCGCAAGCGGCTCGAGGAGCAATACAAAAGCTCTGACGTTTTCATCACGAGTCTCAATGGCGAAGATGTCAAGATCTACCCGCTCAAGGAGTGGGAGACCGTTGAAGGCAGGTTATCGGAAAAGTCCGACCACGGCAAGCAGAAAAACGATCTTTTGTTTTTGGCCAACCATTTTGGGGCCGACGAATCCTTGGACAACCAAGGCCGCATCCTCGTCCCCGGGACCTTGCGGGAGGGCTCGGGGATGAGGGGCGAGGTGAAGATGGTGTGGCAGTCGAATCACATCCTGGTATTGAGCGCCGAGCGCTACCAGGAGAAGCTCGCGCGAACCACGGGGGCTGACGAGTCCGTTGTCGAGCTGGCTGAGAGTTTCGGACTATGACCCAGCAATGGAACACCAGCCAGTCCTACTCGATGAGGTCGAGCGCTACCTGGCGATTCGCGAAGACGGGGTGTATTGCGATTGCACTCTGGGCGCTGCTGGGTACGCAGTACGCATATTGAGTCGCGGCGGCCGCGTGATCACGATCGACCGGGACGAGACGGCGTTGGAGGCGGGGAAGGAAAAGCTGAAGTCGTTCGGGGATAAAGTGACTTACCACCACGGCAGTTACGGCGAGATCGAGCAGGCGGCGGCGGCGGCGGCGCTCGCCGGAATCGTCGCGGACCTGGGTTTCTCTCGAACCCAGATTGAGGACCCGGAAAGAGGTCTCAGCTTCCAGCAAGACGGTCCGCTCGACATGCGCTACGACCGTAGCCAGGGCGAAACGGCGGCGGATATTCTCAACCACCGCTCCGAGCGTGAGTTGGCGGACCTGTTCTACTCGCTCGGCGGCGAGCGCAGGAGCCGCCAGGTCGCTCATGCCGTGATGCGGGCGCGGCCGATTCGCTCGACATTGCATTTGGCTGAAGTTGTGGAGAGCGCCGTGCGGCGGGGAAAGGGGCGGAAAATCCATCCCGCGACGCGGACCTTTCAGGCGTTGAGGATCGCGGTCAATGACGAGCTTGCTGAGTTGGACAAGCTCTTAGAGGTTGGGCCTGGGCTGTTGGAGCCGGGCGGGCGACTGGCGATCGTCAGTTTTCACAGCCTCGAGGACGCTCGGGTCAAGAGGTCGTTTCGGGACCGGGCGCGGCGGGGAGGATTCGAAGCGCTGACCAAGGGAGTGGTTCGCCCTTCGGATGAAGAGGTTCAGCGCAACCCGGCTAGCCGGAGCGCGAAACTGCGTGTTTTGAGCAGGGGGGAGTCATGAGCGCGGCATCGGCACGAATTGCAGCTCGTCTGGTCGACGAGATCCAAGAG
Organism: Bryobacterales bacterium; assembly: GCA_965247515.1. Classification (GTDB taxonomy): domain Bacteria; phylum Acidobacteriota; class Terriglobia; order Bryobacterales; family UBA6623. The sequence goes on from OZ252029.1 coordinate 8,849,787, forward strand.
GAAGCACGGCGGGAAGCGCGGGAAAATCGATCTGCTCTGGAGAAGCAAAGCAGCCGGGATGAGTCTGGTTCGCACCACAGCCGCTCGGACGGCTTCGTCTATGACGGGGTTCGCGCGGGGCGTGCGTTGCGGGCCGGACTCTCCCGGAGATCCGCCTACGGGCGGGCTCTTCCAATGGAAGAGGTGTGCTTCTACGTCAAGCCGATCGACAACTCGCAGCTGAGGCGGCCGAGCGACCCGAAAGACCGGCGCAACTGGACCCGGACGGTCGCCGCCGGCCTGGGGGCGCTTGCCCTGGCGGCCTTGTGCTTTGGTCCGCGAGCTTGGCTGCGCAACAACGGCTACCAGCTAGCGGCGCTCAACGAGCAGCGCGAAGAGCTAGGGGAAATCGAGCGACACCTGCGGGTGCGGCACGCGCAGTTGAGCGACCTGCGGCGTGTATCGATCGTCGCTTCGTCGATGGGCCTCGAGAGTCCCGAGGCGAGCCGTTACGCCTGGGAGACGGGTCCGGTGACGGTCGATGTCCCCGCCGCCACACTGGCTAGTCTTCAGGGGCGCGACCTTTCGCGCCCTTAGCGGCGTAGGCGACGGGTATGCCGAGGGCCTCTTCGAAACGAAGTTTGAGCGGCGACTCCCCGAGGATTGGGCGAATCTTTTTCCTCGGGCTGTTGTGTAGTCTCTGGTTCGTCGGGGTTCTCTGCCGTTTGGGCCAACTGCAGCTGGTCGAATCGCCTGAGCTCAGGGCCAGGGCTCAGAAGCAGCAGGAGAGTAGCATCGAGATCTCCGCCAAGCGGGGATCTATCCTCGATCGCAACGGGGCTGAGTTTGCCCTGAGCAATCCGGTCGACTCGATCGGCGTCTTCCCCGACAAGATTACAAGCCCGGCGCTGACGGCGTCTATCGTTGCGGCGATTCTCGACATGGATCCCGGCGAGGTTGCCGCGAAGCTACAGGGGAAGGGCTTTCAGTGGGTCAAGCGGTTTGCCGAGCCGGGTCAGAGTGAGCGCCTGCGCAGTCTGAACCTCAAAGGGTTTCACTTCGAGAAGGAAAGTAAGAGGTACTACCCCAAGGCTTCCGTGGCGGCGCACGCCGTTGGCTTCGTAGGCGTCGATCACGACGGTCTGTCCGGGCTCGAACTGCAATATGACAGCATTCTAGCCGGCAGGCCAGGAAGGCGTCACGTGCAGTACGACGCGCTTCGAAGGCGGTACGAGAGCGAAGTCATCGAGGCGCCACAGGAAGGGGCTTCGATCGAGCTGACAATCGACGAGCGTATCCAAGCGGTGGCGGAGACTCAGCTGGCCAAGGCGGTCGAGACGACGCAGGCCCGAAGGGGGTCGATTGTCGTGATGGATCCGATGAACGGGGATCTGCTGGCGCTGGCGAACTGGCCTCCCTACGACCCGAATGAATCCCCACGCTCGCCGGCGGAGCTAGAGACCCGCCGCAATCTGGCGATAGAATCGACCTACGAGCCGGGGTCGACGTTCAAGATCGTGACGGCGGCGGCGGTGCTCGATCTGGGTCTCACGACTCCCGAGGAAATCATTGATTGCGAGGGCGGTTCAATCTTCATCGGCGGCCGGAAGATTCGCGATCACAAGGCGTACGGCTACTTGACCATGGCCGACGTGGTCGCGAACTCGAGCAATGTGGGCGTGATCAAGCTCGGCCAAAGGCTGGGCCGCGAGCGACTACATGACTACGTCGGCCGCTTTGGGTTTGGCCAGCCGACGGGCCTCGGGTTGCCTGGCGAGGCGGCGGGGATCCTGCGCCCTCTCGCGAAGTGGAACAACGGTTCCGCGCCGTCGATCTCGATGGGGCACGAGGTTGGCGTGACCTCGCTCCAGATGGCGCGGGCCTTCGCCGTTATCGCAAACGGCGGCTACTTGGTCAAGCCGAGGATGGTTTTGCGGATCCGCCAACCCAACGGCGATATCCGCGAATTGGCGACGGAGGAACCGCAAAGGGTGATTCGGGCTGAGACGGCGGCCACGATGCGCGCTATTCTCGAGCGGACGGTGGCGGACGGGACCGGCGTTCTGGCGCAAACGCCCGGGTACCGAGTGGGCGGCAAAACCGGAACCGCGCAGATGATCGACCCCGAGACGGGGGAGTATTCGCACGACCACTACGTTGCGAGCTTCGGCGGATTCGCTCCGGTCAACGATCCGTCGATTGTTTCATTGATCGTGCTTGAGGCGCCGGTTGGGCAGTACTACGGCGGGCGCGTCGCGGCGCCTGTGTTCGCTGAGATTGCCAGCAGCTCGTTGAGATTCCGTGATGTTCAACCGACGATGCCGATCGGCCCCATGCCGGTTGTGGCGAGCGCGCCTCGGATCGCCGACTTGGCCGATCTGCCGGATCTTGCCGCATTCGGTGCGACCCATCCCCTGAGCGCGAGCGATGCGTTTCTGGTGTCGGGTTTTCGAAGCCAGGCAGTAGGGCCGGTTCTGCCTCTGGCATCGGCTAGCCCGGTCCGATTGCGGGTCACTGGCATCAAGGCCCCGAACTTCTTGGGCCTTACCATGCGGCAAGCTCTAGCGGCGAGCTCCGCGGCTGGGGTTGAACTGGATGCCCGTGGAGAGGGCGTCGGCGTCCAGCAGCATCCGGTCCCGGGGGATGCCGTTCTGCCCGGCGGAACCGTTCGAGTGGAGTTCCGCGGCGTGCTCGCCGCGGCTCGCGTGCAATGACTCTGGCCGAGGCTCTAGGCGACGCGCGGACGATTGGAATTCCACCAGAGGTTGAGATTGCCGGGCTGGAGTACGATTCGAGGATGGTCGAGCCTGGGACGGCGTTTTTTGCGTTCCCTGGCGAGATTGTCGACGGCCACCAGTATATTCCCCAAGCTGTCGAACGCGGTGCGGTGGCGGTTATCAGCGAGCGTGAGCGCGACAAGGGTTGTGGCGTCGTGTGGGCCCAAGTGGAGCATGGTCGCCGAGCCATGGCCGCCGCGGCTCGCAACTTCTACGGCCGCCCGGACGAAAGCCTGAAGTTGATTGGCGTCACGGGCACGAACGGCAAGACGACGGCCGTCTACTTGATCGACTCGATACTTGGCGAAGCGGGCTTCACGACAGCGAGGTTTGGGACGATCGAACACCGCATCGGTTCAAAGTCGATCCCAGCGATCAACACGACGCCCGAATCGCTTGACGTCGTGCGAATGCTGCGAGAGCTGGTCGAGCTTGGCGGCTCGCACGCTTCGCTCGAAGTGTCGTCGCATGCGCTCGAGATCGGCCGCATCCATGGGTTGGAGCTCCACGCAGCGGTCTTCACGAACCTTTCCCAAGACCACCTGGACTTTCATGGGGACATGGAGGCGTACGCTCGCTCAAAGCGACGACTCTTCGAGGGCGCCGGGGCTCGGCCTCCGAAGTATAGGGTCGTCAATGTCGACGACGAGGTCGGCAGGGAGCTCGCTCAGGGAAACGAATTCGAGGCGATCACCTACGCGGTTGACCGCGATGCAACCGTCCGTGCTCGCGAGATTCGCGCCGACTTTGACGGATTGAGATTCGAAGTGCGCGTCGAGGGAGGGTCCGACATCCCGATTCGTTCGCGTTTGATGGGGCTGTTCAACGTTTACAACATCCTTGCGGCGGCCGGCACCGGGTTGGCCTGCGATGTTGCGCCGAAAACGATTGCCGCGGGGGTTGAGGCCTGCGAGGGCGTCCCTGGCAGGTTTGAGACCGTGCGGGAAGGGCAGAAGTTTCTGGTGGTCGTCGATTACGCCCACACCGACAATGCTCTGGAGAACTTGATCAGCTCGGCGCGCGCGCTTTCCGGCGGCAGGGGGCGAATCATCACGCTATTCGGGTGCGGCGGCGATCGAGATCGCGCCAAGCGGCCCTTGATGGGGGAGGTCGCGGGACGGCTGAGCGATCGTGTAATTCTTACCTCTGACAATCCCAGGACGGAAGACCCGCTGACGATCATCGCCGATGCCGAGATCGGGCTGCAGCGGGTCGATGCGAACTACTCGAGAGCCCCGGATCGTGAGGCTGCGATCCATCAGGCCCTTTCAGAGGCCGGCCCTGGAGACGTTGTGCTGCTGGCGGGTAAGGGCCACGAGACCTACCAGGCAGTGGGACGTGAGAAGCTGCCGTTCGACGATCGTGAGACGGCCCGCCAAGTGCTACGAAACTTGCGGCGCGGGAGAGTGCGGGCGTGAAGCTGGAGCTGTCACAGGTAGCGCGGTGGCTGGGAGTCGAGTTCCCAGGGGGTGGAGCCGCGACCGGGTACTCGATCGACACGCGCACGCTTGAACCGGGGGATTTGTTCTTTGCCATTGATGGCGAGCGGGCCGACGGCCACGAGTACGTTTCGGCGGCGTTTGAAAAGGGCGCGGTCGGAGCGGTCGTGCGCGCCGATTTCGACCAGGCGGGGCCGTTGCTGAAGGTCGAGCGCCCGGAAGACGCGCTGATGAGGTTGGCCGCTCCCGCGCGGGCTCGTTGGGCTCGTCCGATCGTCGCGATCACCGGTAGCAATGGCAAGACGACAACGAAGAACGCGACGGCGGCAATGCTGTCGTCCGCGATGCTCGTATCGAGCACCCAGGGCAATTTGAATAATGAGCTCGGGTTGCCATTGACGCTGCTGCGGATCGACGACGGGGCCCAGGTGGCCGTCGTCGAGATGGGGATGAATCATTCTGGCGAAATCCGGCGAATGGCGTGCGCCGCGAGGCCGAACGTCGGGATCGTCACGAACGTCAGCGAGGCGCACGTTGGTATGTGCGGATCCGTCGGCGAGGTTGCATTGGCCAAAAGGGAGCTCATTGAGGAGCTGGACGGGACTGCTGTTCTCAACGCGGACGACCCTCGTGTGGCGGCCTTTGCCGGGGTCCACACAGGGCCGGCGGTGACGTTTGGCCTCGAGGCGGGAGCTGATGTCCGGGCTACCGATATTGAGGTCGGCGCGGACGGCTCATCGTTTCGCGTGGATGGAGTGCGCTTTCGAACCAAGCTGGCGGGCCGGCACGCGGTCGGAAACGTCCTCGCTGGAATCGCGGCAGCGGGTGTGTTCAAGATCCACCCGAGCGCCTTGGTAGACGTTGTCGCAACGCTCGAACCTGCCGGGAGCCGCGGGGTGTGGAAGGATGTTGGCGGCGTGCGGGTTCTCGACGACTGCTACAACTCGAACCCGGCGGCGGTTGAGGCGATGCTTTCCTACTTGTCCGCGATCGAGGGTGGGCGGCGCGTCGCCGTATTGGGCGAGATGCGCGAGCTGGGCGGACAATCGGTCACATTGCACCGGCGGGTCGGGGCTCAGGTCGCTGAGGCCGGCGTCGAATTGCTGATTGCCGTGTCGGGCGATGCCAAGTCGATTGCGGACGGAGCGGTTTCGTCGGGAATGGATGCTAGCGCGGTTCATTTCTTTGCGAACAGCGCCGAAGCGGGGCGCCATTTGCCGGAGCTGTTGCGTGAGGGAGACGTCGCATTGTTTAAGGCCTCGCGAGGCGTTGAGTTGGAAAGGGCTCTTGAAAGTTTGCGTGACGGGCTACAGAGCCCCGGACGGGAGTCCGGGGTCCCGATGTTTGCTAGCCACGCTGTCGTTGGGACCCCGGACTTCCGTCCGGGGCTCTGTAGCGGCGAAGGCGGATGTGAATTCAGAAAGGGCGGCGACTAATGCTCTACCACCTGCTCTTCGAAGAGCTCTTCCCTTTGTTTAGCCCGTTCCGGGTCTTCAGCTACATCACGGTTCGCGTGGCCCTTGCGAGTTTCACAGCACTCGCCCTTGGCCTGGTTCTCGGGCCCTGGCTGATTCGCAAGCTACAGAGCTTCGAGATCGGCCAGCACATCCGCGACGACGGCCCCCAATCCCATCACTTAAAAGCAGGGACGCCGACCATGGGCGGCCTTCTGATCAATGTCGCGATCGTCGTGCCCACCTTGCTGTGGGCGAATTTACGCAATCCCTATATTTGGATCGCCCTGCTGGGCCTGGTGGGGTTCGGTGCGATCGGCTTCCTTGACGACTACTCGAAGATCCGCAAGGGCCGTAGCCTCGGCCTGGCCGCTCGAAGCAAGCTTCTGCTGCAAGCTCTGGTGACGACGGCGATTGGCTCTTTGCTGGCTTGGCTCTACCTCCAGGGGCGCTATCAGACCGAGCTCGTTCTCCCATTCATCAAGGAGCTTCGGCCAAACCTGGTCTTCGACTCGCTGCTGAGCAGTCCGCTGACCTTGCCGCTGGCTTTCGTCTTGTTTTTCGTTTTTCTGTTTCTCGTCTTAGTCGGTTCATCGAACGCGGTCAACTTGACCGACGGGCTCGACGGGTTGGCGACCGGGCTGACGGTCATCTGCGCCAGCGCGCTCACAGTTCTTTCCTACGTCGCGGGTCACCGCGAGATCGCAACCTATCTTGATGTTGCGCGGGTGCCACAGGCCGCGGAACTGACGATCTTCGGCGGGGCAATGGTGGGCGCCAGTTTGGCGTTTCTTTGGTACAACTCGCACCCGGCGGAAGTCTTCATGGGCGATGTCGGCTCTCTTGCTCTCGGCGGCGGGATGGGCACGATGGCCGTGCTGATCCAGCAGGAAATCCTGCTGCTCTTTGTCGGCGGGGTTTTCGTGGCCGAGGCCTTATCGGTGATCATCCAGGTCGGCAGCTTCAAGATGCGCGGGAAACGCGTGTTCAAGATGGCCCCGCTCCACCACCACTTCGAGCAACTGGGCTGGCCGGAGTCGAAGGTGGTTATGCGGTTTTGGATTGCCGGGCTGATCTGGGCGCTACTGGCGCTGGCGACGTTGAAGCTGCGATGAGGTACGACGCCAAGCGAGTGCTGATCGTCGGGCTCGGGGAATCCGGGCGGGCGGCGGCGCGGTTTTTCGTCTCTCGCGGAGCACAGGTGTCGGCGACCGATACCCGGCCGGATCTGGAGACCCTCGAGCTGGAGAGCCTTGGCGTCGAGCTGCACCTGGGCGGACACCCTGATTCGTTGTTCTCGAGCCACGACTTGATCGTGCCCTCCCCCGGCGTCCCTTGGAATCTGCCTCAGCTCCAAGCCGCTCGCGCGGGCGGAGTCGAAGTCAGCGGTGAGCTCGAGATCGCTGCCGGCGAGCTCGAGGGCAAGGTCATCGGGGTCAGCGGGACGAACGGCAAGACGACAACGACGTCGTGGATCGGGCGCATCCTCGAGCGCGCAGGGGTCAAGGTCCGCATCGCCGGCAATATCGGGACCCCCGTACTCTCGATCGTCGACGAGTCGAGTGACGACCAGTGGACTGTACTCGAGCTTTCGAGCTTCCAGCTGGAAGCCATGCAATCGTTCCGTTGTCACGTCGCCGCGATTCTCAACATCACACCCGATCACTTAGACCGCCATGGCGATATGGCGACGTACTCTGCTGCAAAGGCGCGGATCCTCGTTGCACAGCAGTCCGGCGACACGGCCGTGCTGAACGCGGACGATCCGAACACGGCAGCCTTCACAAACCAGGTGCACGGAAGCGCCGTCTTCTTCAGCCGTGACAAGCGATCGGACGGCGCGTGGGTGGAAGACGACACGATCGTGCTGAACGGCCGGCGCATCTGTTCGACCCGACTTCCGCTCCCTGGTCCGCATAATCTTGAAAACGCTCTCGCCGCTGTTTGTGCGGCCAACTGCGCTGGGATTTCAGACGAAGACATCGCCGCGGGGCTCGCTGGCTTTCAGGGCGTCGAGCACCGGCTCGAGCTCGTGCGTAGCCTGAAAGGCGTCGCCTACTTCAACGACTCCAAGGCCACCAACGTCGACGCGGCGATCAAGGCCGTGGAATCGTTCGAGCAAGGGCTCTGGCTGATTCTCGGCGGGCGCGACAAGGGCGGCGACTTCCGCCCCCTCTCCAATGCCATTCGAGGGCGCACCCGCGAGGTCTTGTTGATCGGGGAGGCGGCTTCGAAGATTCGTTCCCAGCTTAACGGTGCCGTGATTCGCGAGTTCGAGGCCTTGAGCGATGCAGTCGAATATGCCCAGTCTCGGGCCACGGAAGGAGACACGGTTCTACTAGCGCCCGCGTGCGCCAGCTTCGACCAGTTCGAAAACTACGAAGAACGCGGAAACATGTTTAAACGTTTGGTCGAAAAACTGTTCTAGAACTGCTCTAATAGATACGATGCCTCTTTCCCTCCGGCATGATCGGCTGCTGTGCGCCGCGATCTTGGGACTGACTTTTTTCGGGCTCCTGATGGTCTTTAGCGCCACCACCGCGCGCGAGGACCCGAATCTCCGTTTCATCGTCAAGCAGTTGACCGCGGCGGGGATCGGACTGGCGGCGATGCGCTACCTGATGTTCCGCGACTATCGCGACTGGCGTAATCAGAAGCTTGTCTTCTTCTCGCTGGCCAGCGTGATGGGGTTGTTGATCGTTGCCGCCTTCTTCGGGGGCGGCGCCGGGACTGCCCGCTTTCTGCGCCTCGGCGGGCTGGTTTCTTTTCAGCCATCTGAGTTGGCCAAGTTGGCGTTGATCTTGTTCTTGGCGTTCTACCTAGAGAGTCGCCGGGACGAGCTGAAGGAATGGCGTTCGCTCAGTGGCGCGGGTCTTGTCGTTGCCGCCTTGTGCTTGTTCGTCTACGGCGGGCTCGACCTGGGGACTCCGATCCTGTTGATGCTAATCGCGGCGGCAATTCTATGGTCGGCGGCGGTGCCGTTCCGGTACTTCGCCGCGGGGGTCTTGGCGGTTGTCCCTTTGGTCTGGCTCGCGGTGACCTTTGCCCCGTTTCGCATGCAGCGCATCATGACCTTCATGAACCCGGAAGCCGACCCGCGCGGAGCGGGCTTCCAGGTGATTCAGTCGAAGATCGCCGTGGGCAGCGGCGGGTTGTTTGGCAACGGCGTGATGCTGGGCCGGCAGAAGATGCGCTTCTTGCCCGAGGCGCATACGGATTTCATCTTCGCCGTGATTGGCGAGGAGCTGGGTTTCTTGTTCTGCGTGTTGGTCGTGCTGGCCTTTGGCGTCATCTTGTGGCGCGGGTTGCTGGCGGCGGTGCGCGCGCCCGATCCATTCGGCCGCTACTTGGCGACAGGGGTGACCGCGATGATCGTCTTCCAGGCCATGATCAACATGGGCGTCGTGCTGGGCATGCTGCCCACCAAGGGGATGACGCTGCCGTTCATTAGCTACGGCGGCAGCTCGTTGATGATTTGCCTCGCCGGCGCGGGGCTGTTGCTAAACGTGAGTCAGCATCGAGAGACCGTGTGAAGTTGGAACAGCGAGCGATGTCGGGCGGATTGGCCGCTTCACTGGCGTCGGCGCTGACCTATGTCGTGGATGAACCTGACACATTGACGGAATCCGCCGCCGAGGCCGCGGCCGGGGTTTTTCTGATCGCCGCCGGCGGCACGGGCGGACACGTGTTTCCAGGTCTTCAAGTCGCGCAAGAGTTGCGGCGGCGGGGCCGGCGAGCGGTGTTCGTCGGGACGCGGCGAGGCATGGAAGGAAGGCTGGCCTCGCAGGCCGGATTCGAGGTCGAGTTCCTCAACGCCGGCCCGCTCAATCGGGTCTCCTGGGCGGTTTGGCTGAGGTCGTTGGCGCTGCTGCCGCTGAGTATCGTTCAGGCCTGGCGGCTGATGAGGCGTCTTCGTCCGGCGGCGGTGTTGAGCTTGGGCGGATATGCCGCCGGCCCGGCCGCGGCTGCCGCGGCGCTGCGTGGAATCCCGATCGTCGCGCTTGAACCGAACGCCTATCCGGGCTTGGCGAATCGGCTGGCGGCGCGGTTCATCAAGGTGGCCTTGGTCGGCTTCGATCAAGCTCGGCGCTACTTCCCGCACTCTCGCGTCCAGACGATTGGGACGCCGGTCCGCGACGCCTTTTTCAAGTTGGAGCCCAAGCCGAGATCTGAGTGGTTCACCGTTCTGGTTACAGGCGGCAGTCAAGGCGCACGCACGCTGAATCAAGCCGCTTTCGATGCGGCTCAGCTTTGGGCGGCCAAGGGCGGGCCGTTCAAGCTCGAGCTGATTCACCAAACCGGCCCTGATTCGTATGATGGGATGACGACCCGCTACAAATCGCTTAGAGGTTTTCCCGGCATTCGTGTCGAGGCCGCCGCCTTTATCGACGACATGCCGGCCGCGTTCGCCCGCGCGGACCTGGTGGTTTGCCGCTCGGGGGCGTCGGCGCTGGCGGAATTGGCGGCGGCGGGTCGGGCATCCTTGTTGGTTCCCTATCCCTACGCGGCTGACGATCATCAGCTCCGCAACGCCGAGGCGCACGCCGTTGCTGGGGCGGGACGCGTGATCGTCGACGAGGAGTTTTCCGGCGAACGGATGGTCGCTGAAATCGAAGCGCTGCTCGCGTCGCCGAGCGATCTGGAGGCGATGCAGGCGGCGGCGCGACGGCGGGCGGCGCCCGATGCGGCGAGCCGGGTAGCGGATTGTCTACAGGAGATCGTGTCATGAATCGGAATCCGAGCACCCTGCGTAAGCGGGGTGTCTTCCGCTCGCAGCCCAAGCGGGAAGACACCCCGCTTACGCAGGGTGCTCGGAAGACGTCGTCGTGGTTAGGAAGAACTAGTTTTGCTGTTTCGTGAACCCATCGTCAGGCGCCGCAAGATCCACTTCATCGGGATCGGCGGAATTGGTATGAGCGGGATCGCCGAGATCCTGTTGAACCTAGGATATAAGATCAGCGGGTCCGATTTGCGACGTTCGCCCATCACCGACCGGCTCTCCAAGATGGGCGCGGCGGTCTTTGAAGGACACGCGGCCGAACACGTCCGCGGCGCCGACGCCGTCGTTTATAGCTCGGCGATCAACGAGCAGAACCCCGAATTCGCCGCGGCCCGCGAGCGAGGCGTCCCGCTGATCATGCGCGGCGAGCTCCTGGCTGAGTTGATGCGGCTCAAGTACGGCATCGCCATCGCCGGCAGCCACGGCAAGACCACGACCACTTCGATTACCGCGGCGGTTCTCCATCAAGCCGGCCTCGACCCAACGGTGGTCGTCGGCGGCCGCGTCGCCTCGCTTGGCTCAAACGCCCGGCTCGGCAAGAGCGACTTGCTGCTGGTCGAGGCCGACGAAAGCGACGGCTCGTTCTTGAAGCTCGCGCCGATCATCGCGGTGATCACGAACATCGATCGCGAGCACATGGATCACTACGAGTCGCTCCACGCGCTCGAGGCTGCTTTCGTCGAATTCGCCGACAAGACGCCGTTCTACGGTTCGTCGATTATCTGCATTGATGACCCCACGCTCCGTCGCCTGATGCCGTCGATGAAAGGCCAAATTCGGACCTATGGGTCGGCTGAACAGTCTCCCGACGCGGACCTCGTCGTCAGCGAAGTCGCCTGCGGGCATCTTGCAAGCCGCTTTCGGCTGATGTTGCGCGGCCGCGACCTGGGCGAATTCGAGATCTACAGCGCCGGCCGCCACAACGTCATGAACGCCGCGGCGGCCGCCATGGTCGGGCTCGAGCTTGACGCCGCGGTCGATACGATCCGCGAAGGCCTGCGAGGATTCATTGGAGTCGATCGCCGATTCCAGGTTCGCGGCGAGCGCGGCGGGGTAACCGTAGTCGACGACTACGGCCACCATCCCACCGAGATTCGCGCGACCCTCAAGGCGGCGCGGAGTTGCAACTTCTCGAAGGTCCATGTCATCTTCCAGCCGCACCGCTACTCGCGTACGCAACTGTTGGCGGATGAGTTCGCAACTTGCTTCGGCGACTGCGACCGGCTGTCGCTGGTCGACATCTACGCGGCCAGCGAAGACCCGATTCCCGGCGTCAATAGCGTCGAGCTGACGAAGCGAATCCAGCAAGCCGGCCATCCGTCGGCGGAGTATCAGCCTTCTACCGAAGCTGCAATTCGTTCCGCCGTGAAGTGCGCTGAACCCGGCGACGCGGTCGTCACGCTGGGCGCCGGCAACATCTGGCGAGCCGGCGACACGATCCTCGAGCAGCTCGAGGCGAAAGCTTTGGGCGTGGAGGCAGGCGCCTAATATTCGATGGCGAATCGTAAACCAAGAGAGACAGAAGTCGACGAATCGGCCGCCTATCGGCGCCGTTCGCGTCCCGTGCGCGTGCGACGTGGCGTTCTCGATTGGCGTAGCTGGCCTTGGCGGAAGATCGTCATCGGGGCCGCCGCCGCCGCGCTCAGCGTATCGACGATCTATGCACTCGACGGCTTCATGCGGCGGGCGGAGGACTTCCGTTTCGACTCAGATACCCTCGGCGTCAGCGGCTTGGAGCGCCTGCCCGAGGAGTCGATCACCAAGCTTTTCGACGACGACTTCGGCCTAAGCCTTCTCGATGTCGACGTGGCCGCGCGTCGTGAGCAAATGCTTGCCATTCCATGGGTTCGCACAGCGACGATTTCGCGTCTCTGGCCGAATCGTCTCTGGGTTGCGATCGAAGAGCGCCAGCCCGTCGCGTATGCTCGTTTCCCGCCTGCGCCCGATGGCAAGCGCGCCACTCGGCTCGTCGACGCGGATGGCGTTTTGCTCGAACGACTGCCGGGTATGCGCTTGGATCTCGCCGTGATCGACGGGATCGGGCCCGAGATGCGCCTCAGCGAGCGAGCTCCGCGCGTAGGCCTTTACCTTCGCCTGCTCGACGACCTCGACTCTCAAGAGCCGCACTACAGCCCGCTGGTTTCTCAAATCAATGTTTCTGATCCGCACAACGCCCGGATCACGACGCTTCATCAAGGGGATGTGATCGAGTTGATCATCGGTAAAGAGCATTTTCGACACCGTTTCAGTGTGTTTCTCGAACAAGCCGAAAGTTGGAAGCAGCAGTTCGGCGCGATCGGATGGATCGACCTCAGCCTTAAGGGGCAGGTCGTCGTTCAGCCGTTCGACCAAGCGCGGCAGACCGGCCGACCTACAGCAGATGCCAACTAGACAAGACTATCTAGTCGGGCTCGACCTGGGCAGCAGCGTCACGCGATGCATTGTCGCGATCGAGGAGGACTCGCGCCTCCGCTTCATCGCCCATGGCGTGGCCGCGCTCGAAGGCGGCTGGAAGCGCGGCGTGATCTCCGACCAGGAGCCCGTGCTCGACTCGATCGAGCGGGCGGTCGAAGCCGCCGAACGCAACGGCGGAATGACGGTCGACGCGGCCGTCGTAGGCGTCGGCGGCCCCCACGTTCGCAGCAACGTTTGCAAGGCCGGCGTTGCGCTCAATTCCTGGGAACAGGAAGTCGAGCAGCGCCACGTCGACGACGTCGTCAAGCGCGCGGCGCAGGGCCCGCTGGGCGAAGACCGTACCGTGCTGCAGGCTGTGCCGCTAGAGTTTTCTGTCGACCAAGTGTCAGGCAAACGCAACCCGCTCGGGATGGCGGGCCAGCGCCTGGACGCTCACGTCCAAGTCGTTTCCGCGCACGCGCAAGCGCACGACAACATCCGCGCGGTTGTGAATCGCGCGGGCGTCGTCGCGGCCGAGACGATCTCAGAAGGTTTCGCTGCCGCCTACGCCGTGCTGGAAGAGCAGGAGCGCGAGCTTGGCGTCGTAACAGTCGACATCGGCGCCGGTTCAACCGAAATCGCTTGCTACCTCGACAACGACCTGCGCTTGGTCGCCGGGTTGCCGATCGGCGGGGAGCATTTCGCGAGCGACGTCGCGAGCGTCCTACGAACCTCTCGCGAAGCCGCGGCCAATCTGATTGAGCAATACGGGTCGGTACTGCCTGAGCAGACGCCCGAGAATTCGATGATCGCCGTACCCAGCGTCAATAGCGACGATTTCGTCCAGCAACCGCGCCGGCTGCTGGGCGAGGTTCTCTCCGCCCGCGCTGAAGAAATCTTCGAGCTGATCGGCCGCGAGTTGCGGCGTGCCGGACTCGAAGGGCGGCTCGTGGGCGGAGCCGTGCTAACCGGGTCCGTCGCTTGCTTGGCCGGCGCCTGCGATCTTGCTGAACATGTTCTGGACTCGAGCGCGCGGATCGGCCTGCCGCCCCGGCTCGAAGACCTGCCCGACGAACTGGACCATCCCGGCTGGGCGACCGGTTGGGGCCTCGTGCTCTACGCCCAACGCTTGAAAGTGCATCAACGACGACGAAAAGACCGCGTGACCGAGTGGCTGAAAACGCTGTTCGAATGACCTGAGGAGACAAAGTCATGAGTGAAAGCACCCGAGACCAAGAAGTTGTGGATCAGGAGTCCGGCAGCGATGACTCCGGGATCTCCTATGAGTTCGAAGACGACCTGAGGCCGAGCGCCCGGATCAAAGTGATCGGCGTCGGCGGCGGAGGCTGCAATGCGGTCAACCGCATGATCGAAGCCGGCGTGGAGGGCATCCAGTTCGCCGCGGTGAACACCGACGAACAAGCCCTGCGCGTCTCGCGAGCCCAAATCAAGCTCCAAATCGGAGCGAAGCTTACGTCGGGACGCGGCGCCGGATCGAGCCCCGAAATTGGCCGCAAGGCCGCGCTCGAGGACACCGAACGCCTGATCGAGTTGCTATCCGACTCCGACATGGTGTTCGTAACCACCGGCCTGGGCGGCGGCACCGGCACCGGCGCGGCGCCGATCGTGGCGTCGTTGGCCAAAGAGCTCGGCGCCTTGACGGTTGCTGTCGTCACAAAGCCGTTCCTGTTCGAAGGCCACCAACGCCTGAAAGCGGCCGAAGCGGGCCTCAAGGAGTTGGCGGAAACCGTCGACACCGTCGTGACGATTCCCAATGAGCGCTTGCTCGAAGTGGTCGACCGCGGGACGAGTTTCTTCGAATCGTTCCGGATAGCCGACGACATCCTGCGGCAAGCCGTCCAAGGCATCAGCGACATCATCACGATCCCCGGAATCATCAATCGCGACTTCTCCGATGTCCGCACCATCATGCACGGCATGGGCTACGCCGTGATGGGTACCGCGGTCGCCGGCGGTTCGAGCGCGGCGGTCGAAGCCGCACGTAAGGCCGTATCGTCTCCGCTGCTCGAGGACGCGAGCATCGAAGGCGCGCGGGGCATCCTGATCAACATCACCGGCTCCTCGCGGCTTTCACTACACGAGGTCCACGAAGCCTCATCGATCATCCAGCGAGCCGCCGACCCCGACGCGAACATCATCTTCGGCTGCGTGCTCAACGAAGAGATGGGCGAAGAGGTAAAGCTGACGGTCATCGCGACCGGCTTCAACGGACTCAACTCAGGAACTCGCACCGACACCACCGAGACGACCGATCGTTCGAACGTGCGGACGATGCCGAATCGGGAGGATCAGGCGAGGCGCCGCCGCTACGCGGTTGCCGCTGGAGACTCAGGGTTGCAGCCGCCGATCCGTCCCCAGGAAGGCCAGCCTCCCCGGCTCCCAACAGAGCCCGAAATGGAGCCGGTGGCCGAGATGGTCGGCGACGACATTGATCAGCCGGCGTATTACCGGCGGCGCATGGAGCGAGAGCTTTAGGGCTGCCGCCTGCTACTCTGGCCAAGGTAGCGCTGACGGTTGAGCAGTATCTGCGGATGTCCTTCGAGCACGACCCCGAGTTCGTCGACGGCGAGTTGGTTGAGCGTGGAAGACCCGATCGCGAACACGCTGAAACGGTCCAGGACGTCATCGGCGCCTTCGGATCGCTGCATCGAGCGAAACGACTCTGGGTCGGACCGGCACTCGGGGTACGGGTCACAGCAGAGAAAATCCGGCTTCCTGACTTTTGCGCCTATCGAGAGCGGCCGACCGAGAAGCTTCCCACTAACCCGCCACTCTTGGCCGTAGAAGTGGTCTCGCCCAATGAACGCTACTCCGATTTGAACAAGAAGTTGAAGGAATATCATGCCTGGGGCGTCGAACACGTGTGGGTAGCCGACCCCCACGCCCGCGAGTTGCGAGTCTACGACGAAGCCGGAATGCGGAACGTTCTCCAACTCGAGTTGCCCGAGTTCGGCATAACGCTAACCGCCGACGATCTGTTCCAGTAAGCCTGCGCCGACCCCAATGCTCAAACCACTTGCCCTCGTTATCCTTGTTGCGATCCCAGTTGTGGCGGCCGAAGGACTGATCCAGCTCATCGACCCGCTCGATGAGCCCGAGCTCTACTGCGTCGACGTTCCCGGGGCGCTACACAGGGGCTTGGTAGGATGCGTTCGGCGCGGCAGGGGCGCATCCCCGGGCTCGCGCCCGGGGCTATTGATTGCTTCGCCCTACGGGCTCAAGAGGGTCTGGCTGATATGTCGAACAATTTGGCGGTCACGGAACTAAGTCTCCGACCCGCCGTCAGGTGGGGACATGTTACTGAAGTTCCAGCGGTGATCGTAGCTATTGGTGAATAATTCCGAGTTAGTCCTCGGCTGTATACCTCCGTCGGAAAACGCCCTGTGGACCGCACCCAGACCGGTTCTGTTGGGTCCAAGACAGCAGTTTGTGTTAGGGTCGATATCGGAGATTTCAAGATGGCAGCCAACCCGATCGACCGTCGCACCTTCGTTCAAGCCGCCGCCGCGGGAGCCATGTTCCTTCCCGGCGCCCGCGCCGCCGCCAAGCCCCGCCGAGTGGCGCTGATTGGCTCCGGCTGGTACGGCAAGAACGACCTTTTCCGCCTCGTCCAAGTCGAAGACGTCGAAATCGTCGCCCTCTGCGACCCCGACAAGCACCAGCTCGAGCGCGACGCCGGCGTTTGCGTGACGCGCCACAAGTCCGGCAAGCGGCCGAACCTCTACGGCGACTACCGCGACCTGCTCAAGCAGGAAGAGCCCGACATGGTCGAGGTCGCGACGCCCGACCATTGGCATTGCCTCCCGGCCATCGCCGCCATGAAGTCCGGCGCGGACGTATATGTCCAAAAACCAATTTCGGTCGACGTCATCGAGGGCCAGTCGATGGTCGCCGCGGCCCGCAAGTACAAACGCGTCGTACAAGTCGGCGTCCAGCGACGCTCGGCGCCCCATCTGATCGAAGCCCGCGACCGTGTCCAAAGCGGCATGCTCGGCAAGGTTTCACACGCCGAGGTCTGCTGTTACGTCTACAAGGGGCCGCGCGGCAACCCGCCCGACATCGATCCGCCCGCCCACCTCGACTACGAAATGTGGACCGGCCCCGCGCCGATGCGGCCATTCACCGAGAGCTGGACGCACCCCCGCCGCTGGCGCTACTTCATGGAATACGGCAACGGCGTCATCGGCGACATGTGCATCCACATGCTCGACCTCGTTCGCTGGACGCTCGACCTGGGCTGGCCGCACACGATCTACTCCACCGGCGGCATCCTGCAAGACAAAGAGAGCAAAGCCAACACGCCGGATACGCAGAACGCGACGTTTTCATTCGACGACATGGACGTCCTATGGACCCACCGCAACTGGGGTCGTCCGGTCGACCCGGAGTATCCCTGGGCGTTTTTTATTCACGGCGAAAAAGGAGTGCTGAAGGCGTCGACACGGCAGTGGGAATTCATCCCTTGGGACCCGAAGGAAAAGAAGATCCGCCAGGCCGCCTACACTGAGATGTGGAAATACGACATCGACAAAATCGACACGGTTGAGTCTAGGCTGCCGCCGGCTGAGTTCCCCGTGCTGCGAGCTCACATGCGGAACTACCTAGCGGCGATCGACAGTCGCGAAAAGCCTGTCGGAGATATCGAGCAAGGCCACATCTCATCGGCCAGCTGTATTCTGGCGAACGTATCTCGCGTGGTTGGCAGGGCCCTAAGGTGGGATCCGGTGAAGCGCCAGGTCATCGGCGACGATGAGGCGAATGCGAAATTAGCGCGGCCCTATCGCAAGCCCTGGGTGCACCCGACCCCGGAGAGCGTCTAGCTAGCTACTTTCTGGCGCAAAAAGCGCTATCGCGAGCCAAGCCCGATTGGAAAGCGTTTTCTTAGTTCCGGTCGGATCGCGGTTTCGATCCTGTTTCGCCGCCTCGCCCCGCTCCTTCAACCCGTCGCCCGCGCCTCCAGGCAGGCCCCGATGTTGATCAGGTTGTCCGCGATCACCCCCAATCCCACCCAGCGCCGCATCCCGTCCAGGCCCGGATAGCGGCTGCGGTCGAGTCCGTGGCGGCGCTTCAATACCGAGATGCGCCCTTCGCAACCGGTTCGCCACTTCTGCCCGCGCTTGAACCAGCGCTCCTTCTGCCGTCCGCGCCGCACCGGATCGCGCGTTGAGTAGTTCGGAATCGACACCCGCTCCACGCCACGCCGCTCCAAGGCCTGCTCGTTGGCCGCCGAGGAAAAGCCCGCGTCCGCCGCCACCAGGCGCGGCGTGCGTCCTAAGCGCCGCTCGTGTTCTGCGACCGCGTGCAGCAAGATCGCGCGGTCGTCCGGCCGCTCTTCATACACGTCATAGGAGGTAACGATCTGATTCTCCGCTTCTTGCACCTTCAGCATCTTGCCAAACTCGTTCGGCTTGCCCGACTTGCCTTTGCGAATCACTTCCGTCGTTGGTTCGAAGACGCTCAGCAGCTTGTCCGGCACATGCTTGTCGCCGCCGAACACCCGCTGCTTGGTCTGCCGCCGCACTCGTTCGACGCGATCGAGCATGGTTTCGAGTTGTTTCCGCAAGCCTTGGAGCAACGCATCGCCCAGCGGTTCGGCCGACCGCTTGACGCCGCTTGCGACTTCGGCCGCAAAGCGCCGCGCCTGCGCCACCACGCGCCCGCCGGTCTCGAGCAGCTTGGAATAGAGCGTGCGGCGTTTTTCGGCGCCTTGCTCGGAGCGCGCACTGCGGCCAATCTGCATCACGATCTTGCGCACGCTGCGCAGGCGGTTGCGCAACCTCTCGCCGGCGTGGTCGGCGGCCTCTTCGATCTTGCGCATCGTCCGCGTGAGCACGCGTAGGCCGTCGTTGAGCAAGCTCGAATCGGTCGGGTAATGCACGTTGGTTTCGACCACCGTCGTATCGATGCGCAACTTGCGGCCGGTCACCACACGCTCTTCGCGCGCCAGCTCGATCAAACGTTCGTGCAACTGCGCGATCACCTCGGGCCCGAGCGCGCGGGCGATGCGCCCCAGGGTCTTGGCGTCGGGAACTTTGTCGAACCCGATGCGGCTGAAGTGGCGATAGACAACGTTGGCGCGCACTTCGCGTTCCAGCACATCGAAGCTCCAATTGCGCACGTGTTTGAGGATGAGCAGGCGCAAGACGACCTCGGCGGGAGTGGCCGGGCGGCCTGTGCGGCGCGATTGAGGATGGCGGCTGCCGAGGGCGTCATAGACGGTGTCGAGCAGCTGATCGTCGTCGAGCAGGCGGTCGGCGTGACGCATCCAGGGCTCGTAGAGATCGAGGGGATCTTCGGGGAAGAGGGGCTCGAAGAGGCAGCGTTGGGGGCGGCGCCGTGTGGTCATGGCTTATTATAGCATAAATAGGCCTGAAACTCCTATAGAAAATGTGCGTTCGGGACGCTTGCGCGACAAGCCGGCACTGAAAATGCGGGACTTAGGCGGGCGTTTTGCGCCGGGAAGTAGCTAGACACCTTCGTCGACGCACGACCCAACGCGACGAGCCTCCTTCAGCGAGAGAACAACGCGAACCATTTCAGTTTCAGACTGAGAACGGCGCTGAGAAACGGGACCGCTACAAGGCCATCGCAGCTAGAAGACCTCAGCGTTTCGCGCCAAGGTCTGCCGGTCTTTAGTGGCCTATACACCGCTCTCCCGCAACTGGTCAATGGCTTGAACCCACGATTAAAGCGTTGATTGACGCCCAACCGCAACGCGGCGCCGCTAGTCGTTGAGCTGCAACAAGTAAGCGGTCACAGCCGCATACTCCTCGGCACTCAAGCTGTTCGGTGCGGCGGGCGGCATGGTCTGCCTGACGGTATCAAGGAGATTCCTCGTTGGGGAGTTAGCCCAGCGGCGCCTGAAGCCCTCGCCGATCACCGCCGGCGCGGCGCCCTCCCCGGCAACTTCGCCTGGCTTGTCGGAGTGGCAGGAGGCGCATGAGCGAACAAACACTCTCCGCCCGAGCGTGGCCTGATCCTGCGTTAAGCCACTGACAGCGTCGGGACCTTCAGGCAGTGCCAAGGCAATGAGCTCAGGCGGAGACCCTCCGATCGTCAACGCAATATACTGCTTGCCGTCCTGCATATAGGTCATCGGTGTGCCAATGGCGCCACGTGGCAGGTTCACTGACCCGAGCTCTTCGCCCGTCGACTTGTCATACGCGACCAATCGCGCTCCGCCGCCGCCTCCTCCGGCCGAAAGCGCCGTGATGAGGAGAGTTTTCGTCAGCAAGGGATTGCCGCGGCCGTCGCCGCCGAGAGGCGGCAGATCGAGATCTCGCAGCATGGGATGATTGCGGATCCGATCGCCATTGCCGAGCGGCGTCATCCAGACATGCTCTCCCGTATTCATGTCAATGGCGGTCATCCGAGAGTACGGCGGTTTCAGCAAAGGCAGGCCGTGCGGCATGCTTGGCCCACTTCGCCCGGCTCGGCCGGTAAGCCGGTCCGCCTCAGGCGAGCCATGGGTATAGTCGAGAGTTCCGCCCTCAGGTGTGTAGAACGACATCACGCCCGAGCTGTTGCGCGACGGCACGTAGAGTATGCCGGTCTCCGGGTCGACGGCGGCGCCCGACCAACTGGCCGCGCCGCCGCCCGTCGGCCTGAACAAAAGACCCTTCGTCGTGCCATCCGCAAGCATCATCGGCGTGTACAGCGGACCAAGCCGGAAGCCCTTGACCGCCTCGAGGGCCATCTGCCGTATCTCGGGGGTGAAGTCCGCCAAGTCTTCCTTCACCACGCCCTGGTAATCGAAGGGCGCAGGCCGTGTCGGGAACGGCTGCGTCGGCGAAGGCTTCTCTTTGGGGAAGTTGGTGTCGGTGGCGACCGGCCGCTCCTCGATCGGCCAGATCGGCTCGCCGGTCACGCGGTCGAAGGCGTAGAGGAAGCCCTGCTTGCTCACCTGCGCCAGCGCCTTGATCTCTTTGCCGTCAACCGTGATGTCCAGCAGGTTCGGGGCGGTTGGAAAGTCGTAGTCCCACAGGCCGTGATGAACGGCTTGAAAATGCCAGACTTTCTTGCCGGTCTTGGCGTCCACGCAGACGATGCTCTCGGAAAACAGATTGTCGCCGGGCCGGTGGCCGCCGTAGTAATCGTTGGTCGCCGTGCCCGTCGGCAGGTAGACGTAACCGAGCTCCTCGTCAGCGCTCAAGTAGGTCCAAACGTTGTTGTTACCGGAATAGGTCCAGGAGTCGTTCTCCCAGGTTTCCACGCCCTCATCTCCGGCCTGAGGCACCGTGTGGAAATCCCACTTGTGTTCGCCTGTTCTCACGTCCCAGGCCCGGACCCAACCCGGCACGGCCTCTTTGTTAATGCGCCGGTCAGCGATGGAGGAGCCGTGGATCAAAACGTCGCCCACGACAATGGGCGGCGATTGCACCGAGTAGAGCATCGCATTGAGATAGTCGCGGTCGGCGCGGTCGGCGCGTGGCAGTCGCTGGGTGAGGTCGATCCGACCATGTACGCCGAAGTCTTCACAGGGGTGACCGTTTTTGGCATTCACGCAGATCAGATCACCGCTGCCGGTGCCCCAGAATATCCGCTCTTTGGCGCCTTCAGGGCTGTCCGAGTCGGCGTCGGTCCAATAGGCCACGCCGCGCTGGCGCCAGGTGACCGTCATGGACGTGGTGCCTTCTTCGTAACTCTTCGGGTTGAAGACCCAGAGGGTCTTGCCCGTGCGAGCGTCCACCGCCACACCTTGGGAAAGCGGTGTATTGAAGTAGAGGACCCCGCCGATCATCAGCGGCGTGGCCTGAAAACTCGACCAATTCGGCGTGTTCCGCTCGCGATAGAGATTCGGCGTTTCCTGCTCCAGCCGCTCGACGACGGCATCGCGGGACGACCACCACTCGCCGCCATTGGCCGTGGTCTTGCTCAGAAAGCCGTCGACGGACTGCCAGCGCCAGGCGACGATGAGATCGCCGAAATTGTCTCGATCGATCTGATCGAGGGGCGAGTACTTGCTCCCCGCCTTGTCGCCGCCGTAGGCGCGCCACTCGCCGTCAGCGGTCCCTTCACCCGCTTGGGCGGACCCGATCGAAATGCCGGCGATCACAATCCATGCTGCCATCGAGATAAACGGAGCCACGCCGCGATTGTAGCGCCAAACGGTATGTCGAATGATTGAAGGCGGGAAGAGAAATCGTTTGTAGCGATTGTTCATTCAGACATAATGCCAGGGAGACCGTTAATTTGTCAGTACTGCGATCACAAGCCAGGCTTGTCGAGATCGTTCGCGGCTACTGATTAACCGCCGTTGTCATCATCAGGACGCCTGTTGGTAACGATCCTCGATCGTCCCGCCCTTTGGCCAGAGTCTTGCTGATGACTTGATCGATGTCGCGCCGCCCGCGCGAATGCGCCGACTACACCGAAAACGTGCTGATGGCCCAATGCGCCCGGCGAGCGGTCTGTCAGGTAACCGATCAGCGGCGCCATAAAGACTTCGGGGGTGTATCCGATCACCGAGACGAGGCCGACCGCGCTGCCAGTGGATGCCAAGGGCACACGGGCCTCTTCGAATAGCGCGAAGTAAATGCCCCGCAGGGCGTAGATGCCGACGCCGGCGCCCGCGACCGCGGAGACAAGCGCCCAGTGGGTCCCGTTCTGAAGACCGCCCAGGGCGATCGCGAGACTGCCGACGACCAGAATGACAAAGCTTAATACAATGGCGCGCGACGCCTTGATGCGATCTCCAAGCAGCCCGGCTCCGACCGAGGCGAAGGGCCGTACCCACAACGAAATGGCGCCGATCCGGGCGGCCGCGACATCGTCTTATCCGAAAGCATCGCGGGCAAAAAGAGAGAAATCGTCGGTACTCTTGTAGCGGCGTAAGCGCAGATCACGATCGCCGCTTGTAGCCAAACGGCGGGCATTCGCAACACGGTGCGAGCTCCTTCAAGTGTGAGCCTTCGTTTGGGGCCCGAGAGGCGATCGGGTTTCGCCTCTGGGACCGAATACCACACCAGCACGGCGGCTCCGAGAGTCAGGCCAGCGAAGATTCGGATGATCCCAGTCAACGCGCCAGCCCGCTGCGCGAGCGTCGCGGAGGCCGCCTCGGCCGGAAGCCAGGCGCCGAAGATGGTCACCGCCATCCGAGCGAGCAGGGCGGACACAAGACCCCGTCCGCCATCGAGAATCCCATAGGCGCGTCCCGGGCCGGTTGGTCCGCCCCACTCGCGAGTGGCCCGGATGAGCGCCGCCCAAAACAGCAGAATGGTTGTGAGGCCCCAGAACGCATAGAGCGCCTTGAGCACGCCC
Organism: Bryobacterales bacterium; assembly: GCA_965247515.1. Lineage (GTDB taxonomy): Bacteria > Acidobacteriota > Terriglobia > Bryobacterales > UBA6623. Next base: position 8,872,891 of record OZ252029.1, read on the forward strand.
AGCGGCGGAATGGTTGCGTAGACGCCGCCGCCAAGCGGCAACACAGAATCTCGAGACTCTACTTCGTAGCGTTGCCGGCGTCCCTCCCCACCGAACAACCCGACAATCCCGGGCTCCATCCACGAATCGCTAGGATCGACGACCGTTTCATTACGGCCGAGGTCGATGGATCCAAATATGGCGCACAGGCGCTGGACTCGATGCGATGCCACATGACTCAGTGGGCGCCGCTAGAGCGGATCGACGGGATGTTCGAGTCGTTCACGGCTGCGACCGAAGGTAAAGTCTTCTTCCGTGAGATGGGAAAGACATTGGCAGCTGGCGGGACGCGCGAGTCAACCCTACTGGCAGACTCCCCGTAACGGTGTAGTTTGCTCGAACTCGATCGGGCGGCGGTTAGCGGTACAATCTCAGCATCTTGGTCGGAACTACGATCAGCCACTACAAGATCCTCGAGAAGCTCGGCGAGGGCGGTATGGGCGTCGTCTACAAGGCTGAGGACACAAAGCTCGGGCGCATGGTGGCGCTCAAGTTTCTGGCGCCTCATCTACTAAGGGACGGCGAGGCGCGCAGACGCTTCGAACGTGAGGCTCGTGCGGCCGCGGCCCTCGATCATCCGAATATCTGCACGGTTCATGAGATCGACGAGTGTGACGGAAAGACCTTCATCGCGCTCGCGTTTATCGAGGGACAGACGCTAACCGACAAGGTGGAGTGAACCCCAAGCGTGAGACAGTCGAAATCGGGACAGGTTACGATTCACCGCAAAACGCTTGCCTTCTTCGCTGTATCGTCGCACGCTGGTCCTAGCCGGGGAAGCGGAAGCGGGCTCTGCTGGAGAGCAACCCGCCAAGGAATACCCGGCCGCAAACTCATCAAGACGATGAGCGCCGGGGGCGGCCGCCAAGGTCGCTCCCGGCTTCTCCAACGCCGGCGATGTCTCCCTGCCCGCCCAGGGCCCATCGGATTGATAGATTTGCCTATGCCTCTCAAAACTCATACTTCGGATTCCTCGCTGCTGTTGCCGCCGGCCGCGCCAGCGCTTCAAACTCCGCCGGCGGACGATATCCCAACGCCGAATGCAGCCGGCGTTGGTTGTAGATCTCATCAATGAACTCGCCGATCGATGCGCGCGCCTCGTCAAGCGTGCGATAACGCTGCAACCAAACCTCCTCCGCCTTCAACGTCTTCATGAAACTCTCCGCCCGCGCGTTGTCGTAGGGGTTGCCGCGGCGGCTCATCGAGATGATCGCGCCGTGCTGCTCCAGCAGCTCGACATAGGCGCTCGAAGCGTACTGTACGCCTTGGTCGGAATGATGCATCCACCCCGCGGCAGGGCGTCTGAGCTCGAGCGCATCGCGCAACGCCCCTACAGCCAGCTCAGCTTTGAGCGTCGTCCCCAGCCGCCAGCCGACCACGCGTCGCGAGTAGGCGTCCAACACCACGGCGAGGTAGACGAACGCCTCGCGCAAGCGAATGTAGGTGATATCGGATTGCCACAACTGATCGACGCCGTCCACATTCAGGTGCGCCGCTAGATTCGGATAAACAGGTAAGAAGTGGTTCGAATCCGTTGTTAGCACGAAGCGCCGCTTGAGTACCGCCAGCAAGTTGTCCTTACGCATCATCCGCAGGACCTTTTTGTGATTGACGAGGAAGCCTTGGCGGCGCAGCTCGGCCGTCACGCGGCGGTAGCCGTAACGACGATTCTCGAGCGAAATCCGCTGCATGCGGTCACGCAATTCCATGTCGCACTCGGCGGGCGACGACACGGCGAGCCGGCGATAGAACCCGGCGCGATTCACGCGTCCGAGCTCGCAGGCGTGTTCGACGCTGAGCGAGCCTTTGGCGCTGATCTGCTCGACGATGGAGTAGATCCGCTCGCGCCACCGGCGTCGTTGGTCGGGGCTGCGAGGTTCAAGGCGCGAAAGGCTTGTCCGAAAAAATCGAGCTCTGCGGCTTGTTTGCCGAGCAGTCGTTCGAGCTCTGCGATGCGTTCGTCGCGCGGATCGCGAGGGATCTTGGGCGGCGCCGAGCGGCCGGGTTTCGGCCGGCCTCGCCGCCGGCTCAAGCCGTTGACGCCTTCCTGGCGATAGGCGTCCCGCCAGCGGTACAGCAGGCTGCGCTTGACGTCCAACTCGCGGCTTAGCGCTGTCCCGCTCTGGCCGGCTAGGAGCCGCCTGGCGGCGGCTTCCTTGAACTCCACCGTGAACTCCCGCGGCTTGCGCGGCTTGAGACTTTCCATCCTGGACTCCTTTCCATTCGCTGAAATTCGTCCCGAATTTCAATGTCTCATTTTTAGGGTTCACTCCAAGGTTTCCGAGGGGCCCATGGCTCTCAATGAGGCGCTCTCGGTCGGATCTCAGCTGGCTGAGGGGCTCGCGGCCGCTCATGCTCAAGGCGTTGTCCACCGCGATATCAAGTCGGACAACGTCATGCTGATCAAGGGTTCGCGGGGTCTGGTCAAGATCATGGACTTCGGATTGGCGCGGCTGTCTGATTCGTCGAACATGACCCTTGAGGGGACGACGCTCGGGACGGTGTCGTACATGTCCCCTGAGCAGGCCGAGGGCGGCGCTGTCGATCATCGCTCTGACCTATGGTCGGTTGGTGCGGTGCTTTACGAAATGGTCGCGGGGCGGCGGCCGTTCCGTGGCGACTTTGATCAAGCCATCGTCTATTCCATCCTCAATGAGCAGCCGGACCCTTTGACGGCGGTGCGGGCCGGCGTCCCGTTGGAGCTCGAACGCATCGTCGCAAATGCTTGTCAAAAGATCCGGGGACGCGCTACCAAAATGCCGAGGATCTGCGTGTTGATCTCGAAAACCTGAACCGAGAAAGGATTCAAAGCGGGAGCCGCCCGGCCGCCCCGGTTACGATCGCGAAGGCGACAACGCCGGCCAAGAGGGCTGCGCTGGCTGTCGTTGCCGCGCTGGCGGTCGCGGGAGCCGGCTTTTGGTTGGGAAAGGGCGGCGGGGGACCGAGCTCGTCCAGCGGCGGGAACCAAGAGATCCCGTCGATCGCGATCTTGCCGCTGGTCAATACCAGCGGCGAACCGGATTTCGAGTACTTCTCTGACGGAATGACGGACGAGTTAATTAACGCGCTGTCCGGCGTCGAGGGCCTGCGGGTTGCATCTCGCAGCTCCGTGTTTCGCTTCAAGGGCGAGCGCTACGACATTCAGGAAGTGGCATCGCAGCTGGGTGTAGACAATGTCCTCGAAGGCACAGTCCGGCGCGACGGCGAGCGGTTGCGGATTACCGCTCAACTGATCAGCGCGTCGGACGGGTTCGAGCTTTGGGCAGGGCGCTTCGATCGGGAAATGGAGTCGGTATTCGACATTCAGGATGAGGTTGCGGCGGAAATGGTGAAGCGCCTGAGCGCGGAGCTGTCGGGAGAGGTTGAGAATCAGCCGACAAATCGCCCGACCGAGAGCGTCGAGGCGTATGACTTGTGCTTACGGGGAGAGTTCGAGCAGTTCAAATTGGACCCGCCAGGAGTTCAAAAGAGCATCGGCTACTTCGAGAAAGCAATCGAGCTCGATTCGAACTTCGCTCGCGCCTACGCCGGCCTGGCACGCTCCTACACCAACCTGGCTGTGTTTGGGGTCAAGCGCGTGAGCGAAGTCGCCGACAGAACCAGGGAACTGGCCGCGCGAGCCGTGGAGCTCGACGGCAACGAGGCCCGCGCGCACTCAGCGGCGGCCTACGTGGCGCGAATGATCGACTGGGATTGGGACGCGGCGGGGGCTTCGTATCGCCGGGCGCTGGAGATCAATCCGGCTGATGCGGATACGCGAGGCAGCTATGCCAGCTTCTTGGTCGGCATGGGCCGGGCTGAGGAGGGGATGGCCCAGTCACGGCGTTCGCTCGAGCAAGAACCGGTTTCCCCGAGCGTCAACCTCCGTCTCACTATGCAGTACAGCCACGCCGCACGGTTTGAAGACGTTATCCGCCAAGCTCAGCGTTCTTTGGAGCTCGATCCCAAATCCACGACTAGTCTCGCGCTGATGGCCGGAGCAAGGGTAGAGCTCGGTGAAACCGAAGAGGGCATCAAGGCTCTCGAAGGCCTCCACGATGCCGTGGGACGCCACAATATGGGCTATTACTACGGACGTGTGGGCCGCCGGGAGGACGCGCTCGCAGTCGCGAACACGAGAGGATCTGCGTGCCACGCGGCCGGTTTCCTGCATCCGTATCGCGATTATCTACGCGGGCTTGAGTGACCTTGATTCGGTATTCAAGTGGCTGAACCTCGCCGTGGATGAACACCAGCCCGGGATCGAACTGATCGCTTCCTCACACATGTTCAGCGAGACCCGCGCCGATCCGCGTTACCAAGACCTGCGGTTCCGCATTGGCTTTCCGTAGAGGTAGAATTGCATAGTCGTGATAGGCGAGACGATCAGTCACTATCGGATCCTTGAGAAGCTCGGTGAGGGCGGCATGGGCGTCGTCTACAAGGCCGAGGACATGAAACTCGGGCGTACCGTTGCGCTCAAGTTTCTCGCCCCCCACCTTTTGAGGAGCGAGGAAGCTCTCAAGCGCTTCGAACGCGAGGCGCGCGCCGCGGCTTCGCTCGACCATCCCAACATCTGCACGATTCACGAAATCGACGAGTCCAAAGGCAGGATTTTCATCGTCCTCGCCTTCGTCGAAGGACAATCGCTGGCTAAGAAGGTCACCGAAGGGCCGCTGGCGATCAAGGAAGTTCTCTCGGTCGGAGCCCAGCTCGCCGAAGGACTCGCGGCGGCTCACGAACACGGGGTAGTCCATCGCGACATCAAACCAGACAACGTGATGCTTCTTAAGGGGTCAAGGGGTCTTGTCAAGATCATGGACTTCGGGCTCGCCCAACTCTCCGGCGCCTCGAACATGACCCGCGACGGGACGACTCTGGGCACGATGGCCTATATGTCGCCCGAGCAAGCCGAGGGCGGACACGTCGACCATCGCTCCGATATATGGGCGCTGGGGGCGGTCCTGTACGAAATGACCGCCGGCAGGCCGCCGTTCAAGGGCGACTTTGACCAGGCCGTGGTCTACTCGATCCTCAACGAACCGCCCGAGCCTCTCACCGGGGTGAGGACGGGCGTCCCTCAAGAGCTTGAACGTATCGTCAACAAGTGCTTGGCGAAGGACGCCGAGTCGCGCTACCAACACGTTGACGACGTGCGGGTTGATCTCGACAACCTAGTGAAGGCGAGCGCCGCGAGCGGCAGCCGCATCCGTGCCGCCAGCCAAGTCGAAGCGAAACGAGGACCCAAGTGGCTGGCGAGCGCGGCCGTCGCGGCGGTCCTAATCGCGGCCGGGATTTGGTACGGATTCGGCCGCGGCGTCGAAACCGGCCAACCTGCGGGAGACCGCGACTCGACTTCGGTCGCGATCATGCCGTTCGTCAATGCCAGCGGAGACGCTGACTTCGAGTACTTTGCCGACGGGATGACGGATGAGCTGATCAGCGCGCTTTCGCAAGTCGAAGGGTTGCGCGTCGTCGCGCGGAGTTCGGTGTTCCGCTACAAGGGAGAGCGTTACGATCTCAAGACCGTGGCTGCGGAATTAGGCGTCGCGAATGTGTTGGAGGGCACCGTCCGACGGCAGCGGTTCCGCATCCAATTTCCCTGAGGGTCGGAAACCATTGATTTAGCGGGTGTTTGGGGCTGGGCCTGTGGTCCGAGCAGATTCGCATTCGTGTTGAGGAGTTGCAGCGCAGTTTGTTCTGGTATATTGTATATATATCAGTTATGAAGGCAGCCCCGGCTCGCTCCAGCCTCGCCGATGCCGAGCGTAAGCTGCGCTCCCGCATCGCCCAGCTGGTCCACGGCCGCTGGTTGCTGCATGGCACCGTGGCGCCGCGCCAACGCGTCTGCGGCAAGCCCAACTGTCGCTGCGCCCAGGGTCAACTGCACGCCTCGCTCTATCTGGTGCGCTCGCGCCGGGGAAAGGTGCAACAGCTGTTCGTGCCGCGCAGCTGGGAGCAACGCGTGCGCCAGGCCGTAGCCGACTATCAACAGCTCGAGCGGCTGCTCGAAGAGGTCTCCGAGCGCGAGTGGAAGCGGCTCCAAGACCGCCGGGAGGAGTGACGTTCTTCGACGTCTGATCCAGTACGCGGAGAAGGGTTACGGCCTGCGCAGCCGCCTTCTCGCCGGGGTCTCGGATTCCCGCCCCAAGCCGCGCATCCCCACCCGCGCTGTCGTCGAGTCGACGCTGGCGCTGTTCTGGGCCCGGCTGGGCAGCCTGAACGCTTTGGAAACGCTCGAGGGGGCGCCGTTTTGGAAGAAATGGCTGGGCCGCAAGCTGCCCAGCGCGGACACCATTGGCCGCGTCTACAGCTCGCTCGACACGGCCGTGCTGCGGCAAGCGATTCGGCAGCTGTATGAACGCCTCAAGCGCAACAAGGCCTTGCCCGGCATCGGCGGATTAGGGGTGGCTGTGATCGACGGTCATGAGTCTCACGCCAGCTACCGCCGTTGCTGTGGAGGCTGTCTCGAGCGCCGCATTCAGCGCAGCGACGGCGAACAGCTGCAGTACTATCACCGCCAAGTGACGCTGCAGTTGCTCAGTGACGCGCCCGCCGCCTCGCCATTCAACATCCAAGGCGAACCGCTTCCGCTGTTGCTCGACGCCGAACCGCAACTCCCCGGCGAGGACGAGCTGGCCGCCGCCAAACGTTTGCTCGAACGCGTTCTAGCCGCTTACCCACGGGCGTTTGATGTTGTCTTGGCCGACGCTCTTTACGCCGCCGCGACGTTTGTGAACTTTCTGCTGGCGCACGGCAAGGACGCCGTCATCGTGCTCAAGGACGAGCGCCGCCACCTGTTTCAAGACGTTCAAGGACTGTGGCGAACCCAGCCCCCACAGGCGGGCGAGTATCGCTCACGCGATTGCCAATGGTGGGATCACGAGGGCTTATTATCGTGGCCGCAGGTCGCCCAGCCCTTGCGCGTCGTTCGTTCGGTGGAGACTTGGCGGCGGCGCTCGCAGCTTGACGGCGAGCTCCACGAGCATCAAAGCGATTGGGTTTGGCTAACGACTTTGGGGTCGCGGCAAGTTTCCACGGCGCAGCTGGTGCGCTTGGGCCATCAACGCTGGGACATCGAGAACCGCGGCTTCAACGAGTTGGTCAACGGCTGGCATGCCGACCACATCTACAAGCACGAACCCCACGCCATCGAGACGTTTCTCTTGACGACGTTTCTGGCATTCAATCTCTACCACGCTTTTGTCGCCCGCAAGCTCAAACCGTCGTTGCGGCGCGGCAAACCGCGAGTCTTTTGGGCGCGGGTGATGGCGGCGGAGCTGTATCAGGCGGCCACGGGCCCCTCGCCCTAGCACGCGAGTCGACTCCCCCGCCCACCCCGCGCCTGCCAGTAAGCGGCCCTGCCGCAAGAGCCGCCGGGGTGTCTTTGCCCTGCGATTCCCCACCTATTTCCGGGTCAGGACCGCGTGCGAATCTGCTCGTCCTTCACCCCACGCCCCTAAATCCCTCGATTCCCAACTACTTCCGCCTTCTGACTCAGCCTCGTTGCGGAATCGCTGGTCCGACGGGAGGGCGACAGGCTGCGGATCAACACGCAGTTGATCAGCGCCGAAGACGGCTTCGAACTTTGGTCAGAGCGACTTGACCGCCAAATGGAGGCCGTGTTTGACATCCAAGATGAGCTGGCTTCTGAAATCGCGAAGCATCTACGGGTCGAGCTCGCCGGCGGCCAGGGGAGCTCGCCGGTCAAGCGGCCCACGGAGAATGTAGAGGCTTACGCATCTTGCCTGCGCGGCGAGTTCGAGTACTTCAAGCTCAATGGCGCCAGCGCGGTTAGGAGCGTCGAGCATTTCGAGCGCGCACTCAAGCTCGATCCCGACTTCGCGCGCGCCCACGCGGGGTTGGCGCGCGCTTACACGAACATCGCAATCTTCGGTGTGCAACCGACGGCCGAGGTATCAGGCCGCGCGCACGAACTGGCCGCTCGGGCGTTAGAGCTTGATGACGCAGAGGCACGCTCGCATGCAGCTGCAGCCTACGTAGCGCGGTTCCTTGAGTGGGATTGGGAGGCGGCGGAACGGTCCTATCTTCGAGCGCTCGAGCTAAACCCGAACGACGGGGAGACAAGGGGCAGCTACGCGTCGTTTCTCTGCAGTATGGGGCGCACGGAAGAATGCGTTAGGCAGGCCGAGCAGGCTGTTGACACCGACCCGCTTTCCCCCAGCGTGAATCGACGTCTCGGGTTGATGTACAGCTTCGCCCGGCGGTACGAAGATACGGTTCGGCAGGCTCAACGCACCTTGGAGCTTTCGCCCGGGGCCTTCAACGCTCGGCTGGACCTAGCGACGGCCCAGTTTGAGCTGGGGCGCGTGGACGAAGGCACCAGAGGGATCGAGGCGGTCGTCGCTGATACGCCTAATTCGGTAACCGCAAGAATGATATTGGGGGGCTACTACGGACGAGCGGGACGGCGCGACGAGGCGCTCGAGATCGTGCGAGGATTTGAGCGACAGCGGGAGGAGAGTTATTTCAGCCCCTTTCTGATCGCGAGCGTCTACGTTGATCTGCCGGACACCGACAAGGCGTTGAGATGGTTGGAGACCGCTTATGAAGAGCGCGATCCGCAGCTCGGCCTGCTCAAATCCTATCCTCGCTTCGACCCCATCCGCGACGATCCCCGGTTTACAGAGTTGCTGCGCAACTTGAACCTGCCCGATTGAACTCCGTCCTCGCTTGGGCGCCAAGGGCTCCCGGTCCCAAGCATAACCGTGACATTACCGTAAGAACCGCCCTTTTTCGTGGTGTTGATCTGCGAGCCGTGATCGGGTCTTACTCAACGTGGGATTACCGACGAGGTTTGTGCGGCTCTCATGGTGGCTCATTGCGGCGAGTACGGCTGTACTCTCCCAATCATCGTCGCCTCAGGTTCAGTTCAGCGGCCAGTTGGATGAGACGTCCGTGGGCCCTGGTGGAAGCGCCTCGGCCCTCTTCGCGGTCTCTCTACCGAGCGGCTTTCACGTGAACTCGAACACCCCAAGCGACGAGTTTCTGCGGCCCACCCAGCTTTCGCTCGACACGCCCGACGGCATCACCGTCGAGTCGATCGACTACCCGGAACCGCACGAGCTCAAGACATCGTTTTCGAAGGAGCCGCTCTCTGTATACGAAGAGCAATTCGTCATTGGCGCCCGTCTGAAGGCAGGCCAACAGCTGGCGCCGGGCGAGTACCGGATTGAAGCCACTTTGAAGTATCAGGTTTGTTCCGACAAGGTTTGTTATCGGCCGACGACCCGCAAGACCGTGGCGATCTTGACCGTTGTTGGCCCCGACGGTTAGTTAATTTCGCATTTAGAAGTAGAAAAGGTGCGCCCATGCAGTTGATTCAACACCCGTACTTGTCCATCGCGCTCGCTCTCGGTCTCTCTGGTTCGGGACTCGCCGCTACTCCAGCATCTGAGAACAAACAAGGGACGACAACGAGCAGCCGAGTCCAAGCAACGATTCGCAGCGAAGACACGATTGAGAGCCTACGGCCGCCGCTCGCGGCACTGTCGAAGGCCGCGGCGAATCTTCGCTTGCCCGACGCGAGGGCGCGCGATGTCTTCGCCGACAACGTCGATGTTGTTGACTTGCGTCCCTCGCCGGAGGCCGGCCGAGAAGAACTACTCGATTTAGGATTCGAGCGGGGCCGCTGGGCGCCGCGCAAGTCGGCGCAACGGGTAGCGAAGGCGGACCTGAATCTTTGGAGCGAGTTTCTCGAGACGGTCGACTTCTTCCACCACGTCAGCTTCTACAACATTCGGGGCGGATTTGAGTCGGATGACGTCTATCACACCGACACCGGGTTCAAAGGACTGGCGCAGCTCAAGTCTGGCTCGCTACGCTCCTTCCAGGGCAAGCTCTCGCTGGACTGGGCCGGCTCGAAAGATCCCGCGGGCGACGAAGAGGAGACCGTTTGGCGAATTGCACGATTTGCCACAAAGAGCCTCGATTTCGCCGATGGCCCCGAGCCCTTGTTCGCTGACGTCGGCGATCTGGCGTTCTCAGCTGAAGATCAAAAGCGTTTCGCCCAGTCTGTGCGCGACGAGCAGATCATCAACACCGTACTTTCCATCCGTTCCGGCGCGGCAGAGATGGAAGAGTTCCTCTCGATGGGCGCCCTGGCTGCTGAGACCGGCAATTTTGGCGGCGGCGGCGTCGATGCGACGCAAGCTCTGGTCGTCGACATCGACCACGACGGCTTCGATGACTTCTATGTGATCGCGCCCGGCTCGCCCTCGTCGTTCTTCAGAAACAAACAAGACGGCTCATTCGAAGAAATCAGCGAACAGCTGGGGCTCGATATCGCGAGCGTGGTCGCGGGGGCGTTCGGCGATTTCGATAACGACGGAGATCCGGATCTGATCATCAGCCACTTTAATCGACCAAACGCCACTCGCTACCTCGTCAATGAAGAAGGTCGCTTCTTCGATCGCACCGAGTCGCTCAGCTTCAAGCTGCCGAATTGGGTGCTCTCGATATCCGTCGGGGATTACAACAACGACGGCCTGCTCGACGTCTACCTTGGGCGGATCGTGGGCACGATGGGCCCGGTATTGGCAAACGAGCGAATCAAGGAGAAAACCGGTCGATATTCGGACAAGATCGCCTTCATGGATGACGAGGAATCCCATGAGATCCTGCGCCGCAGCCGAGAAGACGGCCACCCCATCTCGAACCTTTACGGGGCGACCAATTGGCTGCTCGAGAATACCGGCGGCGGCTTCGTGCGCGCCACCGACACCGGTGGAGACTGGGGCCTTCATCGGGCCTTCGCCTCGGCCTGGACCGACTTCGATCTCGACCGCGACATGGACCTCTACGTCGTCAATGAGGTCGGCCCCAACGAGCTGATGCGAAACAACGGAGACGGCACGTTCACCGATGTCTCGAATGCCGTCACGAGTGAGATCGGATTCGGCATGGGCGCCGGCGTCGGCGATTACGACCAAGACGGTCGACCAGATCTCTACACCACCAACATGTTTAGCAAGGCCGGCCTTCGTGTCGCCGATCTGATGAGCTCGAGCCAGTCCGTGGCGCAATCCGCACGCGGCAATACGCTGATGCGCAACACCGCGGATGGCTTCATCAAGGTCTCGGCGCTCGATGAATCGGGCATCCAAGTTGAAGCTGCCGACTTTGGATGGGGCGGGGACTTCGCCGACTTCAACAACGATGGAAACCTCGATATCTACGTGCCCGCCGGCGCGTTCTCGATGCCAGCCGAGGTGGCCACAATCGGCGATAGTTGAAGCGCCTTCTGGCGTGCGGTCGCACGCGTCGATGAGGCTGACAACGGTGGTGATCAGAATCTGTGGCAACTGATGTTCGATTCCGTTCAGAAGGTGTTCGAGGGTGTTGCGAGCGGCATTCCTTGGAGCGGAAACGAACGGAATCACGTCTTCTTTGGCGGCGTCCCAGAGATCTCCTTCGAGGACTACTCGGGGATCTCGGGGATCGACGACCCCGCCGACGGCCGGGCGTTCTCCTTATTGGACTTTGACCGCGACGGCCGAACGGACATCGCGTTGGGCGGTCCCGGGAAACCGATGCTGCGATTGCTGCGAAACGGCATCGGAGACCGAGTTGGCGAGAACCATCAATTCGTCGCGGTGCGGCTGGTCGGCGGGAACCACAAAGCGGAGAAGTCGCGCGACTGGAGCGCCCGCGATGGCTATGGGACCGCGATTTCGCTGGACGTGGGAGGCGCCAAGCTCTACCGCGAACACCAGCCCGAACGCGGCTACACCGGTCAGAACAGTAATACGATGATCATTGGGATTGGCGACCGCGAGGCAGTGAACCGCGTCGAAGTGCGGTGGCTGTCCGGTAAGCGTCAGGCCTTTGACGACATTCCGGCGGGCAAGCTGGTCACGATCTACGAGAATCCGAAACAATCGCCGACCGGCGATGCTTTCGTCGTTGAAGACTACGCCAAGCGCACTCCGGAACGGCTGAAGTCGCAGCTCGCTTCTGGGGACTTCTGGAAAAAGCGCTGGCTTCCCAAACCTCCGCTGAAAAGCAAGCTCGAGCTAACTCTCGGTGGGTCCGCTCTGAGCTCTAAGACGGGCGTTACGCTGATCGCCACGATGGCGACCTGGTGTGTCGCCTGTGTGGAGGAGATGCCGGAGTTTCGCGCGCTTCGCGAAGCGTTCTCCGACGAAGCGCTTGCCATTCATGGAGTGCCCGTCGATACCGAAGACACCGCCGGGATGCTGTCGGCGTGGTCCGAACGGCACAATCCTCCCTACGATATCGCCGTGGGGATCGACCGCTCGCAAGTGGACCAGGTAAACGAAGCGACCTTAGCAGAGCTTCGTACCGATGCAGTGCCGGCCGCGTTCCTAGTATATCGTTTCACTAACACATATCCTCTCTAGGCGACCTCAAGCGCCTCGAACTTCCTCCAGCGGTGAACCACCGGAGCCGCGTTGATCTCCGCGATCCCCTGCAGAATTCGTTCCCGCAGCTCCTCCCACGACGCGACTCGGATACGCTTCAAGAACGTGCGCGCCATCTTGCCAAACAGCGTCTCGACTATGTTGAGCCAGGACCCGTGGGTCGGCGTGTGCACGTATTTGAAGCGGTTCGGACGCGTCGCCAAGTAGGCTTTCGTCTCCTTCGATATGTGGGCGGAGTGATTGTCCAAGATCAATCGGATCGTGCATTGGTCCGGGTAGAATTGGTCCAAATCCTTGAGCAGCAAGATGAATTCCCGGCTGCGGTGACGCCGCTCCACCCGCGCCGTTACCCGGCCGGAGTGCAAGTCCAGCGCCGCCAGAATCGAGCACGTTCCCAGCCATTTGTACTCGTAGTCGCGAGCCACACAGGGATGCCGCCCAGGCTTCGGCGGCAGGTCCGGCGCGACGTTGGCGATCGCTTGCACGCCGGGCTTTTCGTCGACCGAAACCGTGATCACGCCCGGCGATAGGCCGTCGCGAAGGCTTTCATTCTGAAAGGCCACTTCGCGGTAGACCAGCAACACTTGCCGCATCTTGGACTCAAAATCGGGATCGCGACGCTCGAGGTAGTACTTCACCTTCTCCGGATGCAGAGGTTGCTCGGCCAGAATACGATGTACGGTCGCCTTAGCCGCTTGGGCCAGGGCCGGATAGCCCGCTTCCACGGCATGCCGGCGCACGTGTAGAGCGAGCGCGCTGCGGGTCCACAGCTCGGCGGCGTAACCGAGTTGGGTGGGTTTGCTGCAGGCCAAATGCACCACCCAGGCCTTGGCATCGGCGGTGATGCCGGGCGGCCGGGGACGATGATAGGCATCCTTGAGCGCTGCTTCCACGCCTATGGCGAGGGCTCGGTTGATCCATTTGCCGACGCTTTTGCGCGTCATCTTGACCGCTCGCATAATCTCGGCGATCGTCTCGCCGGAATGATAACGCCACAGAATCTCAGCCCGCTGCACCTCCCTAACCGGAGCCGTCCGCGAAGCACGCAGGCGCTGAAGATGTTGCACCTCTTGGGGCGTGAGAACGAGTTTGAGACGCTTTGATTTTCCCGGCATGCGTCCAGCCTAGCAGGAAACGTTACGGGATAGATATGTTTTATTGAAACGCTATACTAGTCAACTCAGATGGCGACGTTCTCCTGGCTCGCTGGGGCGTGCCCACCGTTTCTGATGTGAAGAAATTCTTATGGCAGGGTCGAGCAGACTAGGAGATGAAGTGACGATAGCGCAACTTTTGTTGGTCGGGATACTCGCCTTCTCAGCGCTCCCTACGGCCTCCGGACAAATCCGCAAAAGCCCCCATGAAACAGCGACAGGGAAAGCGGGTGAGGCGAACATCACCATCACGTACGGCCGGCCGTATAAGAAGGTCCGCCCGATCTTTGGTGGCCTCGTGCCGCATGCCGAAGTGTGGAGGACCGGCGCGGATGAGGCCACTACGCTCGCGAGCGATCGAGATCTGATGATCGGCTCTCTTCACGTACCTGCCGGCATCTATAGCCTGTTCACGCTTCCGACGGACTCCGGATGGAAGCTGATCGTCAATAAGACGGCTAAGCAGTGGGGAGCCTTCGTGTACGACGACGCGCAAGACCTGGGCCGAGTCGCGATGGAAGTTTCTTCGGGGGCCGAAGTTGAGCAATTCACGATTGCGCTGGAGCCCAAGTCCGACAACTTCGCGACGCTGAAACTGTCGTGGGACACGACCGTTGCTTCGATTTCCATCACGGGGCGCTAACTGCCGCTCTGTTGCGCTGGACCAGCGGTAGGATCCGCACCCAAACTGGTCCTGAGCGGCGGTCTGTCCCTTGCATTCGGAATTCTGTCAAGTGATTCATCAGAAATGACCTCGCTGACGTGTTCTGATACGCGGCGGATACGCTGGCTGGACAGGTTGGACTTCGAAGTTTTCAGGTACAGGGCGGGAGCGGCCTCGTGGGCGAGCAGAGCGAGCTGAGAAGGTTTTGGGCGTACCAGACGCCAAAAAACCGGGGTCGCTCCCGCCCTGTACCGCGCCCCGGGGACGCCCAAGCGCGGACTGCGAGGCGCTCGCACCTAACTGATTTCGGTCGAGTTGCCGACCTCCGAGCGCGTAACGCGAGAACTCCTCGAACCCGTAACACTCGGTACGAAAATTTGATGAAGGCTGCACCTCATAGGGCCACGCAGAACGTCTGGAAGTCAGTCGTCGCTGAACGAAATTGATGCCGCTCCGATTGCAGTTCTGGATCTCGGTGCCCGAGGTGGCGACGCCACGATCGAGCGGCTGCGCACTTCAGACTGGGGCGTCAGGGGCCTCCAAAGGCTGCTGCGCGGCACTAGTCCATTTTGGACTATTCGAGGATCGACTGTAGAGTGGCCCCTCGGTCGCGTGGAGAGCTCGATTCACTCGCGGAACTACTCTGCCATGCTGCGGCTGTTGAAAGCTACACGCCGCAGCTTGGGGGAGACGCAAGAGGAGCTGGCAGGCAAACTCGGCGAAAGTCAGTCGTTCGTCAGTAAGTGTGAGCGAGGCGAGCGCCGGCTCGACATCATTGAATTGAGAGCGTTCTGCTCGGCCCTGGTGTGGCCCCTGCCGAAGTTCTTGAGGGGCCTTGAGAAAGAGTTGAGTGACCAGCGGTAGATCCTGTGGTTGGGGGTTGCCAGTTCTCGACGAGCCCACATGACCGAGGCAAGCGTGGCTCGGGATCAGGCGGGGTTCACCGATCAAATGGCGACATTATGCCGACACGACCTACAAGTCAGCAGTGATCAATCACCTGTAAGTTATTGAAAACAAGTGGTGAGCGCGCGGGGACTCGAACCCCAAACCTAGTGATTAAGAGTCACTTGCTCTACCAATTGAGCTACGCGCCCACTCTTGTCCAAGCAGCCAAGAAGAGTGGCTCCGAGGCAGCTGTGCCTGACCCATTGCGGGCGACCGGTGGCGACGCTTGCCTCAAGCCGAGTATAACGTAAACGTCGCGCCACTCGCTTCGCGGGCATGGCGTGAGCCCGGCCCAATTGCATGGCCAAGAGCGGCAGGAATCGGGGCGCTTCAAGGATGTACCGATGCCAATGGCGCTTCGGCTCGCTGATCAAGTGGAGTCAGCGTTGGTCCGAGAGAAGCGCGCCGGCATAGAGCGAATCCCATGAGGCAGAGCCCTTGAGATTTCTAGAACTAGTGCCCCGGCCGACTGCAAATCACCGCCGCCGCGCCAAGCTCTGCAACCCTCTTGTCGAAGAACTCCACAATCAGGTCTCGCCGCGTAAGGATTCCGCGGATGGCGCTCTTGGGCATGTACTCTCCCAGCTCGGACTGCAATGCTTCGGCCGTCAAGCCTTTCAGCCCCTCGTAGACGCGGCGGTCGACACGCTTCAGGTTCTTCGGCGCTCGCAGGTTCTTCATCCGACGGAAGCCTCGAGTGAAGTCAATAGGTCTTGGCAGCCAGTCGTCCGTGATGAGCACGTTGCCCAGGTTTGGGTCGACGTTATACACCAGTTCGTTAAAGACGCGAATGTTGTACATCTGATCGTTCCAGGCGTCTTGATTCGGTGGTGTGATGCCCTTCTTGTGGCGATCGAGCTCCATCATCTGAACATCTTCGATCCACCAGGTCATCGCCCCGGTCGTTCTGCGAATCCTCCTCACGACCGACACTGGAACTAGGTTCAGGTTGATCATCCGGTCGAGGCGGTAGGCGGCGACGTTGTATTTGTACGAGTCGGTAAAGTTCGTTTCCGTCCCGCTCGCGCCCTGGAATATTGGCTTGTGTTCGTCAATAGCCTGGAAGTGTCCGCCGTGCACCACGCCGCTGCGGCTCAGGGTCGCCCGCTTCGAGTTCGTCACGCCGATCTTGAGCTCCTTTGTTGCGATGACTTCAGCGGATCGCAGGAAGTCTTCCTTCTGCTCGTCCGTCCACTGAGTGAAGTTGGGCTCTTGTGCAGCCGTCATGACTGCCGCAAACAGCAGGGGAGCGACGACTGCGGCAACCGCAATTCGTTTGCTACTTAATCGAGTCAACATTGTTATCTCCTCCGATGCCCACAAGAGGTGCACGCGGGAGGCCAAACAGAGGGGGAAGACAGTTTCCGAGCGTAAAGCGCTGAAAAACAAGAACTAAGCGGGCATTCGGACCCTAGCGTTGACCAGCCGGGAGATAACAGGTGGAACGGGCCAGACTCGCGGCTGTTAACGCCGGTTAGCAACGCTTACGAACCACTCGCCTACGATCAGGTTCCGTCGCCTGCCCCAGTGCTTCCGGAAGCCCGAACCCCATGGCGCCGCAGCTTCTTGAACAGCCCTGGGACGGCTAAGGCCGAGCGCCTTGGCCGTTTGGGTCTGGTTGCCGGAGTGAATCTGCAAGGCCTCTATCAGAAGTCTCTTCTCGAACTCCGCCACGGATTCTTCGATTGGACGGGTCGCCTCCGGCCCGTCCTGATCGCAGTCCGCGGTCATCAGCGATAATTCGTCGGCGAGGTCTCGCAATCGGATCAACGGCCTGGCGGAACAAATGATCAGTCGCTTGACCTCGTTTTGCAGCTCGCGAACGTTGCCTGGCCAGTCCCGCGACGATAGCGCGGCGAGTGCGTCTGGAGCGAAGCGCACCGCCGGCCGTTGGAACTCCCGCGAATAGCGCTCAGCGAAATAGCTAATCAGCAGGGGAATGTCCTCGCGCCGCTCTCTTAGGGCCGGTACTCGTAAATGAATCACTTTCAGGCGGTAGAGCAGATCCTCGCGGAACTCGCCTTTCTTGACCTCGGCCTCGAGATCTTTGTTGGTGGCCGCCACGATTCGGACGTCGACCGGAAACGTCACCCGGCCGCCTACTCGCTGGACGACTCGCTCCTGCAGCGCCCGCAGGATCTTGGCCTGACCGGCCAAGTCGAGCTCCCCAATCTCGTCGAGGAACAAGGTGCCGCCGTCGGCCGCTTCGAATTGTCCGGCGCGGCGGTCGACTCCAGTGGCGACGCCTTTCTCGATGCCAAACAGCTCGGACTCGAGAAGAGTCTCGGGCAGGGCGGCGCAGTTGAGCGCGACGAACGGGCCGTCGGATCGGGAGCTCGACTCGTGGACGGCTTTCGCGATCAGTTCCTTTCCGGTCCCGCTTTCACCG
The DNA here is from genome assembly GCA_965247515.1 of Bryobacterales bacterium. Lineage (GTDB taxonomy): Bacteria > Acidobacteriota > Terriglobia > Bryobacterales > UBA6623. The sequence continues at coordinate 8,890,468 of OZ252029.1, forward strand.
CTGATAAGAACGTCGACGTTGGTATCCCGAATCTGCCGGATCAGCCGTAAGATCCGGATGAGCGATGGGCTAGAGCCGACAATCTGGGTCTTCAGTTCCCCCTGCAGACGGCTGAGCAGGGCGCTGTTCTCCTCCTGTAACGCGGTTCGGCTCTCCCGAAGTTCACCGATGAGATGCGCCGTGTAGATCAGGTGGGCGGCCTGGGCGGCGATGATCGAAAGCACCTTTTCGTCCTCCTCGCTGAAGCCGTCCTCGGTTTTCCGGTTGATCAGGTTTAAGACGCCGATCAGATTCCCCTGGAATCGTAGCGGTGCGCTCAGCAGTGACCGTAGCTCCGCGGAAATGAGATTCGAGACTGGCGACTCCTCCTGGTTGTTGATGCGGAGGGTGCGCCTATGCTTGAGGACCCAGCCGATCAGCTGGTCCGTAGGCCGAAACGCTTGCCCGCCGAACCTTGTGCCGGCTTGGCGCACGATCGTTCTCCACTGCTCGCTCGGCTGCGCCTGCTCGAACAGATGAACTACGCCTTCTTCTACGTTGAAGCGTTCGACGCAGCGATTGGTGATGTTATCGATGGTTGCCTGCAGAGGCTGATCGGAAGCGGTCTCGGCTGCGATGTCTTCGAGTACCTCGAGCTCGTGAAGGGCCCGCCGAAGGCGTTCGTTCTCGGAGGCTGCATCCCCGTCACTTTTTCCGAATCCCAGCAAGGCGTTATTAGTGTAGCTCTGGTGTGATAACCGGCGTTAACACTTGCCCCGCCGGAAGGTCTCCCTCGTTATCGGTGCGACTTGACGCGCTCGTTTCGCAATCGATCTAAGCCGTGATTCGTCAATACTATACGTCGATTGTGCTTCCGCTTCCTAGTTTGGCCCGCGGGTTGCTTTAGCAAGTGGCGGAGAGAACAAACGATGACCCGAACCAGAATCTTGACCTTGACTGTTGGTTTGCTGATAGCGACCGAGGCTGGACTCGCCGAGCGGCATCCGTCGGAAAAGGAAGCTTTCCTGCAGCAGGCCGTGATCACCGAGCGCGGGCAGAGCCTGCCCGGCGGCGACCAAGCCTATTTCGTGACCATGAGCGATGGAGAGACGACCCGAACGGCGCTCGTTCAGACGCTCACGCCTTATGAATATGGCTGGTTCGAATCGCGTGACAGCTACAGGTATAACCTGGCGGCCTACAAGCTCGACCGCTTGATCGGCGCGGCAGTCGTGCCGTGTACGGTAATAAGGCGGGTGAAAGGCCAGCCGGCGTCGGTGACCGCTTGGAGCTCCGCCGACTCCCGCCAAGATAACCGAGCGACCGTCTTTCGAGCGCTAGTGGCTGACAGCGACGGGACCTTCGCCGGAGCGTTTGCCGCGAGCAGAGCAGTGACGGGCGTCGCAGACCAGACCCAACTGGACGAGGAGTTTCGAGTTGCTCTCGAAGGTATGACCCGGAAGCAACTCGAGCGGGAGCTGGGAGACATCCTGACCAGCCGCGAAATCCGATCTCTGCTTTGCCGGCGTGATCAGATCCTCGATCGCTGCCCGACCCAAGACCGCGTTACTGGAGACTAACCATGTTGCAATTCCTTCGAGCGGAACCGACCCACAAGCGTACCTCAATGAGGCTGTCCACCTTCCGGCGGCGTGCGCCAAAAGCGATGCAAGCGCGCACGAGTACGAACGAACCCCAATCCGTCACCACGTTGTCGTCGGACGGCAGCGTCGCGTCGCTCCCAGACTGGCTGGCGCACGACCGCTCGTGGGCTCTCGCTGCTGACGGCGCCGCGATTGTGGTTGTGATGCTGAACGCATCCGGCGATGTTCCGGCGAGCTTGATTGGGCGTGTGGGCGAACAGGCAACCGTCCTGGTCGTGGGGCCGACCAGCGTTGCCAGTTGGCGTGAAGAGTCTCTCGCGGCTGGGGCGTTCAATTGTTTATCCCGAGCGACCTCTCCCGACGATCGTACTGGCTTACTGCTCGCCGCGATCAAGTACGAAACAGCCCGAGGCGAGCTCAGAGCTTTTCATCAGCACAGCGAGCAACTCTGCTATGAGCTGGTCGAAAGCTTTGGCGGGGCGATGGAGCAGCTGCAAGTCGCGGAGGGTAAGGTGAGCAAGACTCGCGACATGCTCGACGACATCCGCGAGCGGATCGTTCGGGCGTTGGTTTAGCCCCAATACTCGTTACATAACAGCCGGCTGTAGCCTAAGTTTGCGGAACCCGCTCCCTCGCGGTCGCGGCTCTGACGCCTGCCGGTTAACGTTTAACCCTGGATGTCAGAGCCGCGACCGCGAGGGAGCGGGTTCCGCATTCAGATCGCGCATAGCCCACCACCCAAAGAACTAAGTGAAGAGTTTTGGGCCAGCTGCTAGGATGGTCTGCTTCTGTCCTTGCTATGTCTGAGCCACTTGCGCCCTATCTTGAGTTCTATCGCGATCTTGGGATCACCGACTTGTACGTTTCCGAGGTGATTGTGGAGCAGTCCGAGCCCAGTGGCGCGCTGAACGTGCTGCAAAGCATCCAGGCCGACATTGGCGAATGCACACGCTGCCGCCTGCATGAAGGCCGGACGAAGATCGTCTTTGGCAGCGGGAACCCGGAGGCGAAGCTGGTGTTTGTTGGCGAAGGGCCGGGGGCGGATGAGGACGTGCAGGGACTGCCGTTCGTAGGGCGCGCTGGACAGCTGTTGACGCAGATGATTGAGCGCACGGCCGAGGGCGAGGGGATTGTGATCAAGCGCGACGACGTTTATATCTGCAATGTGGTGAAGTGCCGTCCGCCGGGGAATCGTACGCCGGAGCCGGATGAGATGGAGATCTGCGGGCAGTTTTTGGCGCGGCAGCTCGAGGGGATCCAGCCGAGGGCGATTTGTGTGCTTGGTTCAACAGCGGCCAAGGCGCTATTGCAGAGCACGGTGGGGATCACGAAGATGCGCGGGCAGTGGCATAAGTGGGGAGAGATTCCGGTGATGCCGACGTTTCATCCGTCTTACTTGCTGCGGGCGTACAACAAAGAGGCCAAGAAGATGGCCTGGGAGGACCTCAAGAAGGTCTTGCACTTCGTGTACGAGCGCTGAGGTTTCCGAGCCGCCTGCGTTAGGGGCTGTGAAATAAACCCGTCGTGGCCGCCGAAGCTCCCCTGGGGCGGTTCGGAATGGCGCGAGTGGATCAAAATGGGATAAAACATGAGGGCAAACGAATGTTCGGATAACTTGGCGGCGGCGTCCAACGCCCTTATTATATGGGCGAACAACAGGTCTTAGTCGAGCTCGAGCAACGCCCCGCCAAGCCGCGCCAAGCCGTGCCCGTTGACCAACTGCAGCTGCGACAGCCCAATCGCGACCAATTCACCTATGCCGCGATCGACGTCGAACGGCTCGTGCCGGCCGACCATCTGGTGCGCGCCATCTGGGAGCTGAGCGGCATGCTCGACCTGTCCGGCTTCGCTGCTCATCTGGAAACCCGCAAGGAGTCCGCCGGGCGGCCGGCATGGGATCCGCGGTTGCTGGTCGCGATCTGGATCTGGGCGTATTCGGAAAGGATGAGCTCGGCGCGTGAGATCGCGCGTCAAAGCCGCTATCGGCCGGAGTTGGAGTGGTTGTGCGGCATGGCGGTCGTCAATCATCACACTCTTTCGGATTTTCGGGTATTCCACTCAAAAGCTCTCGAGAACTTGTTGACACAGGTATTGGCGCAGCTGAGTCAAGAGGGGCTGGTGGATCTCGAGCAGGTGGCCGTCGACGGCACGCGGATCCGGGCGCAAGCCTCGGGCGGGTCGCAACGCAGGCGTCCGACGCTCGAGCGGCATCTCGAACAAGCGCGCGAAGCGGTGCGTCAACTCTCGGAAGAAGCCGACGACGAGGGTTCGAATCGGCGGCGTCAGGCGGCGCGTAAGCGGACCTTGCGGGAGCGAGTCGAGCGGATGGAGCAGGCGCTGGAGGAACTGCCCAAGGTCGAAGCGGGCAAGCGCGACGAAGAGCAACGACGCCAGGCGCGGGTGAGCGAGAGCGAGCCGGAAGCGCGCCCGCAACACGAATCCAACGGCGGTTGGGGACTCGGCTACAACGCGCAGCTGGCGACCGACGCCAAAGAGAAGATCGTGGTCGGCGTGGAGTTGACCAACAACGCCTCCGATGCGGGCCAGCTGACCCCGACGCTGGACGATGTGGAAGGGCGCTTCGAGCGAACCCCGAAGCAAGTGTTAGCGGACGGGGGCTACGCCAACCAGGCCAACATCGAGGCGCTGGCAGCCGCTGAAATCGAATACGCGACGCCGGCGCCGGCGCCGGACAAGGGCTCGAAGGCGGCGTTGAAAGCGGCGGGAATTGGGCCGCGCTACGCGCCGAAGTTTTTCATCTACGACGAGGCGACGGACACGTTTCTGTGTCCGGCCCAGCGGACCTTGACGTATCAGCGATCGTCGCTGAAGCGGAAGCGCAAATATCGGCAGTATCAGGCAAAAGCATCTGATTGTCGCGAATGCGCACAGCGGCACAAGTGCTGCCCCAAGAGCGGTCATCGAACGTTGAGCCGCAGCGAAGAGAACGCGGTGATGGCGAAACATCGGCGCTGGATGGAGAGCGAGCGTGGGCGGGCGGCGTATCGCAAGCGGTCCGAGACGGCGGAGTTTCCGAACGCCTGGTTGAAAGAGCGATTGGGGGTGCGCAAGTTTCGAGTACGAGGGCTGCGGAAGGCGCGATCGGAGCTTTTGTGGGGGGTTTTGGCGTACAACATTGCGGCTTGGATCCGGCTGGTCTGGCGTCGTGGGCCGGAGTGCGGGCTGGCGGCGCAAGCGGCGGCGTAGCGGCGGTTCGGGGGGGCGAAAAGGGCCGGGAAACGGCCCGAAACGACCGTTTCCGGGCCGCTCAGGCGGTCAATCAGGAGTCGAGGCGCAGAAGTTGCGGTTTCGGCAGGGGCGGCGTTTGGGAGCGCTGAGCTTGGCGTGCGCTTGGCGCTCCCGCGCGCCGACGCGACAATAGGTTTTCTTCACGGCCCCTTACGCGCGCGGCTCTGGGTCGCCGCCAGCCCACTTAACCACGGTTTGCGACTCACCAGGTTCCCGGCTCAGATCTTGCCGGCATCGGCCGATGAGATGGCTAGCGAGGTATTGCCATGGAACCCCCAATCAATATGGATCGCATGCGTGAGGCGTCCCTAGACGATCACGAATTCATGTGCGAGCTGATTGGCATTTTCCTGGACGACGCGCCACGCCAAGTCGAATCCCTGCGTCAAGCTATTGAACGGCAAGACTCCGGCGCCGTACTCCGCACGGCCCACCGTATCAAAGGAGCATCCACAAATCTCGGCGCCGACTCTTTGGCCGCTCTTTGCGCGCGCCTCGAGCAGGACGGCCGCAGCGGCCACACCGTCAGCCTCGACGCCATGATGGAACGCGTCGACTCCGAATTCGCCCGAGTCTCAGGCTTTCTTGAAGACGTCAAGGCCGGCCGAGTCTAAGGAGAGTTTCTCGTGAGAGTGCTAGTAGTCGACGACGAGCCCTCAACGGTTCGGTCCGTGGCCGAGTCGGTTCGCAGCTTCGGCTACAACGTCGACACCGCGCCCGACGGAGCCTCGGCTTGGCGGCTGCTGCAGGCCGAAGAGATCTCAATCGTCATCACCGACCGGACGATGCCGGGGATGGACGGCATGGAGTTGTGTCGTACGATCCGCGACTCCAACCTTCCCCGCTACACCTACATCATCTTCCTGACGAGCCGAAAGGGCCGCGAACACGTCTTCGAGGTTCTCGACGCCGGAGCGGATGATTTCTTGGGCAAACCCTTCGACCCCCAAGAGCTCCGCGTTCGTCTACTGGCCGGACGCCGCATCGTTGCGCTCGAGCGAGAGCTGAGGCGCACGAACGAAGAGCTCAGAGCGGTGAACCTTCAGCTCGAAAATGCGACTCGGATCGATTCGTTAATGGGAATTGGAAACCGCTTTGCTTTCGAGGAGGCCGCCGAAGCCATTCACGAAGGGGCGATGCGTGAAGGCCTGCGTTACGGCGTGATCATGTGCGATATCGATCGATTCAAGCGCTGCAACGACACCTATGGCCACAGCGTCGGCGACGATGTGCTGCGGCGCGTGGCGGCCGCCCTAAAACTCTCGATTCGATCGACCGACCGAGCCTATCGCTATGGGGGCGAAGAGTTTGTCGTTCTCCTCTCGGGACAAGATCTTAGCGGCTCGTATCGGGTCGCGGAGCGAATCCGGCGGCAAGTGGAATCGCTGGAGTTCGAAATCGAGGGCGGGGACCTGCCCTACCAGGCGACGCTGAGCTGCGGAGTGGCGGCGTTTCCCGACAACTCAGACGGTTCACAAAGCTGGCGACGGCTTGTCCAAACCGCGGATCAGGCCCTCTACGCGGCCAAACGCGCGGGCCGCAACCGCGTGATGACGCCACAAGAGGCAGTGGAATCGATTCAGCCCGCGTTCGATTTTGCCTAGCCGGCCCACGGATACAATGGGTCCTCATGCTGAAATTCCGCGGAATCTTTTGTCCGCTGTTGACGCCGTTCGATCATCGCGGAGAGCTCTACCTAGCCAAGGTGCGTCACAACGTCGGGCGCCTGAACCAAACCACGCTAGCGGGCTACGTCGTGTCGGGCGACGCGGGCGAAGCGCCCCTGCTGACCTTCGATGAACGGATTCGCCTCTTTGGGGAGGTCAGGGGGCAGGCCGCGGAAGGCCGAATGCTGATCGCCGATGTGAGCGCCCCAAGCGTCCACGAAACCACGCTCCTAGCCAAAGAGGCCGCCGATGCGGGTTACGATTGTGTGTTTGTTGGCGGCTCGCGTTTGATGGGCAATCCTCGGGTCTACTTCTCGACTGTTGCCGATCGCTCGCAGCTACCCGTCGTAGCCGGGCTGGGGGGAGACCAGGGCGAGCTCGGCGCCCATCCAAACGTTGTAGCTGTCTGTTGCCCGGGCTCGCCTGACGACGTCTCGCAGCTCCGCGCCGCTTTGCCCGATCGCGTGCAACTGCTGACGAGCTCGGCGCCGGGGATGGTGGATTGCTTCCAAGCCGGCGCCACCGCTGCGATCCTTCCCCTGACGAACGCTGCACCGTTCTTCCTCCTGTCGATCGAAGAGGCCATCCGCACACGCGAGATCGCCGCCGCCAAAGATCTCGCCGCGATCGCCGCCGACCTGGTCAGCGCCGTAGCTGAGCTCGGCGCCGGAGGGCTCAAGCACGCGGCCGACCTGCGGGGGTACTATGGCGGACGGCCCCGGCTTCCGCTCGAATCCGCCGGCCCCGAAGCCCAACAGCGAATCGCGAAGGCTCTGGAGGAGGTTGCCGGTTAGATGAGATACTGTCCATTTAAGGTACGCTAGCCAGGCGGGTGGACTCGGAGCCGTGACCGGGAGGGAGCGGTTGCTCGAGTATGCGAGCAATTTGCGGGTCCTCAAGCAACCGCTCCGCCGAAAATCCACCCTAACTCGCTGAATTCAAACGAACAACAGGACAGGCCACAATTGTTCGAGAGAGCGCTGCAATCGGGGGGTTCATGCTCATGGGTGGCGCACAGCGCCATCGGATACTCACTCGAAAACCCGCTCCACCGGCCGAATGCGTCGCCGCCCCGGAGCCGCGCGCGTCAGCAAGCGGTTGCCCGCGGTTGCGACAACCGCTCCCTCACGGTCGCGGCTCCGGGGCGGCCGTTTTCATCCTCATGGGTGGCCTGCAAGGCCATCAGATACTCCCTCCCGGTCACGGCTCCGACTCGCGGTCTCGACGGGTAAATGAGGAGTATTGGGGCTAGATGAAACCGCCGGGACTCGATCGACGTGAGCTCATGGCCTATTCAACGGCCTTCGGGTCGGCGTTCATGGCGCGCCAAGGCCTAGCGGCGCCCACTCAAGCACCGGCCGGTTCAGCGGGCGCGCCCAAGCGATACGACATGAAGAAGTCGATCAACCTCTGGGCCTTCCCCTACCCGGACAAGTGGTCGCTGCGCAAGTGCTTCGAGATCGCCGCCGACGCCGGCTTCGAGGGCGTCGAGGTGAATTTCAATCTCGAGAGCGAGCTCTCAGCCGAGTCGAGCGCCGATGAAATCCGCGGCGTCCGCGCTCTCGCCAACGATGTCGGAATCGACATCAGCGGCGTCTGCTCGTTCCTCTTCTGGCCCTACTCGATGACCCAGAACGACCCCGAGCGCCGCGAACAGGGCATCGGCCTTGCCTTGAAGATGGTGGAGGCCGCGCGCCTGCTCGAGACCCCGAACCTGCTGGTCGTCCCCGGCGCGGTTTACGCACCCTGGGTCGAGGACTTCGACCCTGTTCCCAACGACGTTTGCGACCAGAGGGCCCGCGCAGCCGTACGTCGAATCCTGCCCGCCGCCGAGCAGGCCGGCGTTTCGGTCAACATCGAGAACATCTTCGCCAACGGCTTCCTGTTCAGCCCGCAAGAGATGGCCGAGTTCGTCGACAGCTTCGGCAGCGACTCCGTTGCCGTGCACTTCGACACCGGCAACATCATGCAGTACCAATTCCCCGAACATTGGCCGCCCATCCTCGGCAACCGCATCCGCAACGTGCACTTCAAAGAGTGGGACAAGCGAACACAGGAGTTCAACCTGCACACGTTCCGCACCCTGCTCGATGGGACGACGAACTGGCCGGCGGTCGTAGAAGCGCTCGACTCCGTCGGTTACCGCGGCTACCTGACCTTTGAATACTTCCACCCCTTCGAGCACTACCCCGAGGCGTTGATCTATCAGACCTCGGATGCGCTGGACCGCATCCTTGGGCGAAAGGTTTAAACAAGAATGAGCATCTTGGAAGCGTTCAGTCTCAGCGGGAAGACCGCGCTCGTGACCGGTTGCAAGCGGGGCATCGGGCGGGCCTTCGCCGTAGCCCTGGCCGAAGCCGGCGCCGACATCATCGGGGTCAGCCAAAGCCTGTCAGAAGAGGACGAAGTTGCCTCGGATGTCCGCGCCACGGGACGCTCGTTCAACGTCTACCGCTGCGACTTCCGCGACCGCGACGCACTGAACTCGTTCATCGACAGTGCCAAGGCGAATCACCCGGCGATCGACATCCTGGTCAACAACGCCGGCACGAACCGGCGGGCCCCCACCGCCGAGTTTCCCGATGACTATTGGGACGACGTGATCAACGTCAACCTCAATGCCCAATTCTTTCTGGCGAGAGCATTCGGCCGCGAAATGGTGGAGCGCGGCTCCGGGAAAATCATCTTCACAGCGTCCATGCTGAGCTACCAAGGCGGCCTGATGGTCCCGAGCTACGCCGCCAGCAAGGGGGCGATCCCGCAGCTCGTGATGGCGCTGTCGAACGAGTGGGCGTCCAGGGGCGTACAGGTGAACTGCATCGCACCGGGGTACATCTCCACTCAGATGACCGAAATTCTACGCACGGACCCGGTGCGAGGCCCGCAGATCGTCCAACGAATCCCCGCCGGGCGATGGGGCGAGCCGGATGACCTCAAGGGCATCGTCGTGTTCCTCGCGTCGTCAGCATCGAACTACGTCAACGGCGCCATGTTCCCCGTCGACGGCGGCTGGTTGGGGCGTTAGTCGTCGGACGGGGGGCGCTCCTGAGCCCGGCGCCGGTGGCGGCGGGTTGAGAGCTCACACGGACATCCGTCCCTTACATCTAGCGGAAGACGACCGAGCGACATCCCAACCCGCCGCCACCGGCGGCGGGCTCAAGTTGACGCGGATCGGCAGTCGGCTGAACTCTTGCCACTATCGAGACGGTCACCGAGCAGCAGTATTCAGCCGACGCGAGCCCGTACTTCTTCGTCTTCCACAAACTCGCCTCTCTCGAGTTGGTCCACGCCAATCTGGACTTGCTCACGAAACCAGCGATCGTGGTCTAGGAACCGGTCGACAGCTTCCCGCACAAGGTCGTCCTGGTCTCGACCGGTCGATTGAGCCAGAAAGCCAAGTTTCGTTTCTTGCTCCGCGCTGAGACTTACATCCATATCGGCAACATAGCCGGTCGCCAGCTGCGCCTCAATATTTGCATCTTCGGAGTTAGAACCAATTCGCCTTATCCACACCGTTCTTCAACGGCTCCCCCCGCACAAACCGCCCCACATTCTCCAAAATCACCCCCAAATGCCGCTCCGCAATCCTCGGCGAATACCCCGCGACATGCGGCGTCAAGATCACATTTTCCATCCCCCAAAGCGGACTCTCAGGCGGCAGCGGTTCCGTCTCATACACGTCCAACCCCGCGCCGGCAATCTCACCCGCTTCGAGCGCGGCAACAAGATCCGCCAACTTCACAATCGCGCCGCGCCCGATGTTGATCATGTACGCGCCCGACTTCATCCGGCGGAACTGCTCCGCCCCAAACGATCCTTCCGTGTCAGGGGTATGCGGCGCGCAGATCACAACGTAGTCGCTCTCGGCCAACAAGTCATCCATCCGCTCGGACGGCCAAAGCTCAATCCCCTCCCCCGCCTGTTGCGGAACCGGATCCGCCGCAATCACCCGCATCCCAAACGCCGCCCCGCGACGCGCAACTTCCCGTCCAATGGAGCCAAACCCAATGACCCCCAAGGTCTGGTCCGCCAAGTTCTGGTGCCGCAGATCGATCGGACTCACATACGCCGGCCCCGTCGCAAACGCCACCCGCGCCTTCTCGCCGCCAACAGGCGCCCAGCGCGACTCCATCTGCCGCCGCACGTAGGTATGGAAGTTCCGCGCAAAGCACAGCAGGTAGCCAAACACGTGGTCAGCAATGTTGTCTGAAAACAATCCCCGCATGTTCGTCAACGTGCAGGGATGCTCCACCAACTCCGGGAAGACATAGTGCTCCAGACTCGCCGTCGGAGACTGCACCCAACTGAGCCGCGTCGAGGCCGCCAGTATCGGCGGAGTCAGCTTTCCTAGAAACGCATCAGCCTCAGGCATCTCGGCCAAAGCAGCGGCCTCGTCGGCGCAATTCACGACCCCCATCTCCCCAGCCGCTTCTTGGATCTTCGCGAGCCGGTCCTCGTCAACCGGCGGATGAATCACAAGCTTCACTTATCGAATCTCCTCACTCACAACCTCGCCCTCAATCACCACCCCGACGCAGTGGCTGGCGTACTCGAACGGGTCCCCGTCATAGAGCGCCAAGTCCCCGTCCTTGCCGACCTCGAGCGACCCCACCCGGTCTTCAACCCCCAGTACCCGCGCCGCTCCGATCGTAATCGAGGCCAACGTATCCTCAAACGCCAACCCATTCGCCGCCGCCAACCCCGCCTCAAACAGCACCAGCCGACTCTTGGGGACATACGTCTCGTACCCGCTCTGAAGCGCAAACTCGATGCCGGCCTCCTGCAGCTTCGACGGAGTCTCGAAGCTGATATTCTCCGTCTCGCCTCCGGCTCGGTACATCGTCGGGTGGACAATCACCCGCCCACCCCAAGCCTTGATCTGCTCCAGCACTTCCTGCGCCTCGGCCACTCCGTCCAGCACCAGGTCGACCTCAAACTCCTGCGCAATCCGAATCGCCGTCAGAATGTCGCGCGAACGGTGCGCCGTCACCATCAGCGGAACCTCGCGCGACAGCACCTTCGCCAACGCCTCGAGCTTCAGATCCCTCTCCGGCTTCTTATCCTCATCCGTGTCGGCAACCTTGCGGGCATATTGCCGCGCCGACAGCAGCTCCCCGCGCAACATCGCCGCCGCCTTCCCACGCGTCCCCGGCGCCTTGTCGCCCGCACCCCTCCCCCGTTCGCCAATCACCGCCGCGATCATTGCCAGGGGTTCGATCACAGCTTCATCCACCGAGTTCCCCCGAGTCTTGACAATCATCGTTTGGCCTGAGATCAGCGCCGCCGGCGCATGCCCCGTATGGATCGTCGTGACGCCGTAGCCGCGCGCCCACTCCACCAACTTCTCGCGCGGATTGTAGGCGTCAATCGCCCGCAGCTCGGGCTGAACCGCGTCGGAGCGCTCGACCTGGTCCTGATCGTGCGGCTGGTTGAGATAGCCCGACAACCCCATTACCGTATGCGCGTCAATGAGCCCGGGAGTGACGACCTTCGCCTCCAACACACGAAACCCGTCCGGCACATCAACCTGAGACAGAGGACCAACCTGAGCAATCTTCCCGTCGCGGACCAGCACCGCCCCATCCTCGATCGCCGCCCCCGCCATCGTATAGACGGTTTCACCCCGCACCACTACCTGTCCATGCAGCGGAGCAATAAGCAGCAGCAGCAGCAGTAGCGCAGGCATCCCGACCGGTCGGTGAATGCCGGGCCCCGGAGCCGCGACCGTGAGGGAGCGGTTGCTTGAGTGAGCCACACCCGCTGCACGCTCGGGCAACCGCTCCCTCACGGTCGCGGCTCCGGGGCGCCTTTCATCCGCCGTAAAGTCCCTCACTGATGCCCCTCCGCTTCTAGCGCGTGCAGATTCATAGTCTGATCATGGCTCGCCCCGTAGCCTCCGACCGCATACAAGCGATCCTTCGGGTCCGAGTAGTCGAACACCTTCACACCATCGACCCAAGTCTCACGAACCTTCGTATAAACACTCAGCGGATCCCCATCCAGCACCACGATGTCCGCATCCTTGCCCACCTCCAACGACCCCACCCGATCCTCGAGATCCATCATCTGGGCCCCCGCCATCGTCAGCGCGTTCAGCGCCCCCTCCCGCGACAGCCCGGCCCTCACCCCCAACGCCGCCATCCTCAAAAACAGCCGCGAATCCGTCACCGAGTCGTCGGTATGAAACCCAAACTTCGCCCCCGCCCGCTCGAGCGCCACAGCATTCGAAAAATCGTTATCCTTCGCTTCAATCTTCCCGCCCGGCGAATCGATCAAGATCAGCGACGCCGGCGCCCCCGACGCCGCAATCTCGTCGGCCACAAACCGCGCATCGCTGACATGCTGCAACACCACCCGAAACCCAAACTCCTTCTGCAAACGCAGCACCGTCATGATGTCGTCATGCCGATGCGTATGGAAGTGGACCACCCTCTTGCCCTCGAGCACCTCCACCAACGACTCCAGCTCGAGATCCCGATCCGGCTTCTCGTCCTCGGCCAACTTATCCCGATACTCCCCCGCCTTGATCAACTTCTCGCGCAACATCGCCGCCGCCTTCGCCCGCGTCCCAGGAAAGGGCGGATCCCTCCGCGAATTCGTCCCGTTCGCCATCTTGATCCCGCCCGCGACAGTGCCATCCTCATTTCGGATAACCAGGTCGTCAATCGTCTTGCCGTCGCGATACTTGACATAGGTCGTCTGCCCGCTGAGCAAGTGTCCCGACCCCGACATGATGTTCGCCGTGGTCACTCCCCCCGCCTGGGCCTTCTGGATCCGCGCGTCACGCACGTTGATCGAGTCAAGCGTCCGAACCTCCGCATGCAGCGCCGCGCTTCGGTCGCCGCCCTCAACCCCGCCCGCGTGGCTATGGGTATCGACCAGCCCCGGCATGATCACCCTGCCGGCCGACTCATGCCTCTCGGCCCCCGCCGGGATCTCAGCATCCGCCCCCACAGCAACGATCTTCCCCCGATGAACAACCAATACGCCCGACTCCACCTCCGGCCCGCTAATCGGAATCAAGCGCGCCCCAATAAACGCCTGTGGCGTCTCCTGCGCCGCACAACCCATCCCGATCAACAAGAGAAACAGCAGCCGCCCCATGGCGAGATTGTACCGGTTCGCTAAGATCCTATACGTGCCAGCCAACATCCACCGCCGACAGTTCCTCCTCGCGGCCACCGCGGCCACAACACTCCCAGTCGCCGAAACCGACTTCGACCAACGCCGCAAAGGCCTGCTCTACTCGAGCTCCATGCACTCGCCCGCAAGCGTCCAGGGCTGGAAGATGGAAGGCCCCGGCGAGATCTCCTTCTCCGGCGGCTGGATGACCATGCGCTCTCCAGGCGAAAAGATGCACCACGTCTACTGGTGCCCGCAGAAATTCCCAGCCAACTTCGCCGCCGAGTGGGAGCTCCAAAACCTCCACCCCGAAGCCGGCCTCTGCATCGTCTTCTTCTGCGCCGCGGGGCTCGCCGGCCAAGACATCATGGACCCCTGTCTCCCACCCCGCGACGGCACATTCCGCCAATACAACCGCGGCCAGATGACCAATTACCACATCTCCTACTACGCCAACACGCCCAACGTCCCCGCCCGCCCCATCGCGCGCCTGCGCAAAAACCCCGGCGCCAACATCGTCCACGAAGGCCCCGCCGGAATCCCCGCCGGCTCGACCGAAATCCATCACGTCCAGCTCCTCAAACGTAGCGCCCATATCCAATTATGGGTCGACAACCGTCCCATCATCGACTGGACCGCCCGTGCAGCGATCCTCGGCCCAGCCTACGGGGCCGGCAAAATCGCCCTCCGCCAAATGCAGTGGTCCCAATTCCGCTACCGCAACTTCCGTGTCTGGGGCCTCTAGGCCGCTGGAGTGGCTGCCTCCGTGCGACTGCTACCTTGCCGTTGCGTGTGAACACGTCGGCTCGGTGTTGCTGAGCGCGACATGTCGAGCCGCTAGAATACAGACATGGTTGAGCAGCGCAAGCTAACCGCGATTATTCACCGGGAAAACGGCGGGTTCGTGTCGCACTGCCCAGAGCTTGACGTCGCCAGCCAAGGTGACACCGTCGAGGAGGCCCGCGCCAACCTGGTGGAGGCATTGACACTGTTTCTCGAGGTTGCGCCAACGAGCGAAGTCGACGAGCGGCTGCGCTCGGACATCTATATCAGTCAAGTCGAGGTTCCGGTTGGGTCGGCTTAGAGTTCTCTCCGGAGACGAGCTCTGTCGGATTCTCGAGTCGCGGACGACCGTTCCCGTTCCGCTCCATCGCGCGCTCAAACGCGGAACGCTTTCGAGCGTCATTCGGCAGTCGGGTTTCCCCAGAGCCTTGTTCGAGTCGGACTAGATTGTCCTAGCACATCCGCCCGCCGTCAGGTTCATGGGCAGCAGCTCCGGGGTGCGCGACAAATTTGTGACTGCCAGCGGCGCTTGGCCGAACAATCATAGCCCCGGGATTCATCCCGGGGTCAGAAAGGGTATAGCCCGGGCAGATAGGTAACACAATTCCCCGATCCCATGGGTAACACATTGGCATCCTAGAACAAAAGGAGGACTTTTGTTTTGGGATGGAAGGAGAGCCGCTTGCAACCCTCTTCATAACCACTCACCGATAGGGGCTGGAGAATAAGCCCTTATATTTGAAAGACTTAGGAAATCCTGGCCGCTCCGAAAAGGCGGAAGGGCGATTGCCGCCGATTTCCTCTTTTCCGATCGGCAAAATCGAGGCGGAAGCGTTGTCAATGACATTTCCGCCCTCCAGGTCAAAAAAGTGCCTGTCGAGACATGGCGACCAGGATATCCGGGTTGTCGTTCTGGACGCTATTCACCCTGGTGCTGACGGTGCGCCGCTCGTAAGGGCCAGCATTAGGTTCACGCACCAGCTCGAGTAGCCGTGACGCTGGCGACTCCGGATCGAGCCAGTCGTCGAACCGGTCGGGGTCGATGATCGCCGGTTGCCGATGGTGGATGTCGGCTAGCGCCGTTGAGGCCGCAGTGGTGATGATGGCGAAGGACTCGAGGGCGCCTCCGTCGTTGTCCCAGCACTCCCAGAGCGCGGCGAACGACAGCGGCGATCCGTCCTCAAGCGCCAGGAAGAAGGGTTGTTTGCCGTGCCCGGTCCGTTGCCATTCGAACCATCCGTTGGCTGGCACCAAGCACCGGCGTGAGCGGAATGCGGCGCCGAACGATGGCTTCGTGTGCACGGTCTCCGACCGGGCGTTGATGAGGCGGGTGCCCATCTTGCTGTCTTTCGCCCAGGAGGGCACCAGCCCCCAGCAGAGGTGGGCAATCGCGTGGTTTCCGCCCTCGTCGAGGCGGCAGGCCGCGAAGTCCTGCGCCGGAGCGCCGTTATAGCGAGGTTGCAGATTCAGCGACAGCCCCGGTCCGGTCAGGCTGTAGAGATCGTGAATCTGACGCCAGGTCAGTTGCTGGGTGAAACGGCCACACATGGTTGCGTGATCTCCGGGTCCTCCGTCTCGAGCTCCTTGCCTCAGCTGCGGCGCTTGGCTCGAGCAAAGAATAAGACCCCAATAAGACCCCTAAGAGACCCCAATAAGACCCCGGAGGCTTGAAGGGGTCTTATTCATCCCCAATAGCCTTGTGTGCGCACCTCCACCGCGCCGCTGGACCGCGACCGGTGGACACCGCCAGCCCACGGTCCCTCAAAACCGCCAAGGCCCTTCTTACCTGACGTTCGCTGGCGCGAGGGACCAACCGGGTACAAATCTCGCGCAGCGCCAAGCCGTCAGCCGCACGATCCAACAGGGTGAGAATCGCCTCTTGCCGTTCGATCAACTCGTTTCCGCTGCGCTGGGACGGCACAAACTGACCGTGTCGGAAGCACACCGTAACGCACCCTCCGGCATCCTCGATCTCTGGACGTGGCAGGCCCGCGGAGGTCGCCAGTTCCGCCATCTTGAGCGTCCCGCGCCCCCACTCTTCGATAATGCCGCGCCGATAAAACGTGCGAGCGATGAGCGGGTTCCAGGGCAGGGATTCGTGCGGCGCGAACAGCTTCTCCGGGGTCAACCCGAAATGCAGCGTGCCGGAGGAGGTCACCTCCAGACGGTCGTCGTAGACCGCCACGCCCACGGAGCCGCCACCAATCGAGTAATCACGATGGCACAGAGCATTCGCCAGCGACTCCCGCGTCGCCAGGGGCGGGTAGAGCGGTTGGTCGATCCGTTCGATTCGGTCCGCCTCGATCCGACCAGCGATGGGTAGGGTGTCGCGTAGAAAGCGTTCGGCACTCGCGAGGAGCGTGAAGGCGTTGCCGTGGAACTGTCGATTGTCCAGGAACTCCGTGCGGTCGACACCTCGAAAACGGGCCACACGGAGCAGGCACTGCGGCATCTCGAATTCGATGCGCTCGGTGTTGCCGAACAGCACCACCGCCGCCCGCCACAGCACACCGTCCCGGAACAGCCCCAGGCCGCGCAACAGTTCGGCCGGTTCCTGAGTTCCTGGGTCCTCCAACCGGCCTCGCCGGACGGCCTCGGTTACCGTGCGTCGGATCTCCGCCACATCGAGGTCTTCGACCGACCATCCGGTGGCGGGCTGGTTCTCCCAGCGTTGCTCGCTGTGCATGCGCTCAAAGAGCATCCGGTTGTACTCATCGGCCGACATCGCCAAGGTGGTGTTGCCTACCCGTCGATAGGCGGTACCCCGGCACTGGTACGGCCGCACGGAACCCTGGCTCACACGAACCGCCACCACTTCAAGGTCTCCGGCTATGTGAATCCGCTCGACCGCCGAAAATGCCGGCGGGTCGATCCTTTGGATCTCGGCGCTCACCTCCTCAATCGTCCGCTCGCTCACCTGCTGGCCGGCCACATCTCCCGTCGGCGTGACACCGAACAGCACGTGTCCGCCGCGCTGGTTGAGCATGGCGCACACGGTTTGGGCCGCCTCGCGGCGTGTACCAGTGGTGCTCTTGAACTCCAGCGTCTCGGATTCGCCTGTCATGGCCAGCGTTGTGATCTGTTCAGGCGTCATGATCGAGTCTCGTTCTTGCGTCGATCAGTCCGGACCACAATGCAGACGAGTAATTCCTCAAAGCAGAAACGCCTCGGAATTCGCTCCCATCGTAGCTACAAATGCCGGCGGTTGTTCTTCAATTGAGTCTTCATCAGGCACACGAATGTGGACATTTAGCAGACGAACCCGTTGACCTGATTTCAGTTCAAATTGGAGATTTGTGGTCCTCAGCAAGATTGGTTCACCTACCTTCAAGTCTGGACCGGATTGGATTACACCATCCCAACTACTAGGCCCGTGCTGACCAGTAAGACCTATCTGGACGTCTCTAAATCCGCTGTTTGCCGACTCGTTGGTGGCTCTTTGTCTCGCATGCAGGTGCCAATACTCTTCGCATAGGTGTCGTACATGACAGTGCTCGCAGTTTTGCGGGCTAGGCCGAGCCTCAGGAGGGTCATCCTGGAGATTAGTGAACGCCCCGGCGGTTCGTCTCCGCAGTTCATTTTCTAACTGACGGATTTCTCCCTCGTCTGGCGCCGGAACATCAGTATCGCTTTCGTCGTAAGAAAGAACCAATCTGTCCGCTAACCTACCCGTCGGATTCAAAGCACGATCCCGGGCCCACAGCAGTGCATATGTACGAATTTGGAACACATGCTCCTCTTTTGGAACTCCGGTCTTAAAATCGCGAATCTCGCACTCCGTGCTTGAAAGCGTGAGTAAGTCGGCAAAACCACGCCACCCTAATTCGATTGCTCGAATTTCGACTTCTGCATAGGAACCATGCACCAGCTGAGATCGCGATTCGACCCCGGGATGGTTCACAGCCGGCTCTAATCCACCAGCCCGACGTTCCGCAGGTCGAATGCGAGTCAGCAACCTCTGTACTCTTGCGCGGAATTCCGGAACTTTCGCAGACAGTCGACGATGAATTCCCTCAAGTAACGGAGCAGCTCGTGGGTTCCTTTCATACGGCTGAAGCGCCAATTGCAGACTACCCACAACGACCGCTGTATAGCCACCAAGTTCCCTCAGCGCCAAGATCGCACTCTCGTCGATTAACGAAGGACAACGACGTTCTACAAGGGCACGCGTAATCTTCTGAAGACTCAAATGGACGACCGTGCCTTCAAGAGCTGCCTGTTGTGGGGGACGGGGGTAGCCGGACTCTTCCCACACGCTCGGATACGCGGCAGTGCTCAGAGCCCATCGACGTGGACAAGCCTCCAGGTATGACAGTGTAGAGTAGGACATCCACGCCGGCGCTTCTGGCCACGCGGACGGCCGGAATACTTGCCAAGGACTCCCTGCCTTGTCTTGAGGCATTATACCTGTCCCACTTTTGCAATTAGGTGGCTGGTAACAGCCGGGAGGTTTCGCCGTACCGCTATTTCGTCGTAAAGCAATACCGGAATTGAAGGGCAAAACTCCTTAATTTCTCTTAGGGCAGCATCAGGCGGGTCGTCAGGTGTAAGCGGTCCATGGAGACCAATGATGAATTCGGCGCCCGCCGCTTGTTTCACGTATAGCGGAGCCGTTAGCGCGCCGAATCCGGGAAGCGTTAAGGGGTAACTCCGTTCAATGGTCACACCTTCGAGCCCTTGTCTGCGGAGATCTTCGAAGAGCAAGTCTGTGGAAGATGCCAGCCGACCCGAATCTAGTGTTGGGTAGGTTCCACGAACGAGAAATCTCAACAGACTCGCGCCAAGGCGACGATCAAGAAGGTCATGCTCAAGCTTATTCCTGTAATTTCGCAGGCAGCGATAGCACGACCGATCACAGTCCTCGGGGCATACCTCGAGAATCTCTAGAGCGTCCTCGAAGAGCGTTAACCCTAGTTTCCCTGCGCGTTGGGCGAAACCGGCACCGCCAGGTAAGGTGTCGTACAAGTAGATCTCCGCCTCCCGACCTTCGCGTCCTGCGGCGGTGAGCGCGGGCCGGTACTCGGCCTGCAATTCGTTCGACTCCAGTTCCAATCTCTCGCAAGCGGCCTTGGTGAGTGCCTCGCTGATGGTGCGTAATGCGACATCTGTCGACAAGACATTCGGGCGAAGCGTGAGTGGTGGGGTTACTCTAATGGAGACGAGAAGTACGTCGCTGATGAAATCCGTGCCGAGCACGAGTCCCTTGGTCGCAGCGCCGCCCGGGCAATTTTCGTTATTGGGATCAGGGTATGGCTTTCGGTGCGCTGCGCCTACACTTCCCTTTGGCAATGCCGTAGGTTCTATAAGACCGCATTTCGTGCAATACGTGTAACCCTCTTCGCGCGGGCCACGGTTTGTGACAAGTAGGTGCTGACGCGTGTAGTACACACGAAGATGATCCCCAAGGTTCGTCCACTTGGCGCGATCCGTCGGGGTATGCATTGTAAGTTTCGCCCGTGTGGCGTAGCTCCTCGCGGGTTGGTCGTCCGGCGAAGTGCCTTCCTCTTTGCCCACAGGATGTGCAAATCCAGGCGGCCGAAGCCAGTTCCTGGCGGGACCGAACGTACCTACACCGCCGCATGCTTCGCAGTCTTTTCTTTCTCCCCTCGCGCCTTCCTCAAGTGAGGTTGTCTGAGCGTAGCGGCAGGATTTGCACTCGTAATAAAAACGCCGAGTCTGCCAAGAACGGTACCGATCGTTCCGCATCGGCGAGTAGATAGCACCGGACGTCCACAGCTTACTGGCGATCCACACCTCCTTGCCCGGTGCGTATTGCGAGAGCGCGACCGGCAGCCCTTGCGACGGTGTGAATCTAAACGCCGGACGATAGTACGTTGAACGTTCCTGGTCGAAGACATGAAACGTGGCGACATCCGTCGGGAAGGCGTACCGGGGCAGCACACCCTTGTAGAGGAGGCGGTCAAGGAGGTTCTCGGAGGCCGAATCTCGGCCTGGCTGCTCCTCGCCCTGCTCCTCCTGTGCCTCGAAGCCCGTCGACTCCCCCTCAGAATCGTTGCCTTGGACGCCACTACTGGTCGGTTCGGTGGGGTCATATTCAATCGCATCATCGAGCAGACGTAGCGTATCCTCTATGAGTGTTGCTAGAAGTTGCCGACGGTCGGCGGCGTCGATCTCCGTTGGGAGCCATGCGCCGACATCTCCCTGCAACATGGTTTCATTCGAGGTCATCCACTGTTCAAAGTCGGCACGGTTCAATGCCTTTCTCGGGTTCTTGAAGTCCTTCACTGTCCCAAGGACAGCAAACAAGTGCGGCTGGGCCTCTGGAGTGATCTCCGGGAGTGTTTCCTGGTGATACCGCTGCAGCAAATACGCTGTGACATGACGCCGTGCGATCTCGACATTGTCGAGTGTCAACGTCGGATCATCGACCGCCCCTCGAATCATTTGATCAGGATGCTGGAAATAGTGATCGTCGTGACTGTCGGCGCTGCCGAAGGCAGTCACCGTAGCAACTGCATTCCCACGACGGCCGGCGCGGCCAGCCCGTTGCTGATAGTTCGCACGAGCTGGCGGCATATTGCGAAGAGAGACCCCTGAAAGAGTACCGATGTCGATACCGACTTCCATCGTCGTTGTGCACGAAAGTACGTCGATTGCCGGCCTTTCACCGTCCGTGTCCCCGGGTCCCAAATCCACATCTTGAAAGAGAAGCTCATGCTCCTCGGCTGTTGAGAACACCTCGTCCGCTTGCGCGGTGTTAAGTTGAGCCGTGTGCTCGGCGGCGATGAGCGCCATCGGAGGCACAGGCGGCGTCTGTAATGCATCGAGTGTGCTTGCCCGGTAATATCCCTTACGAGCCACAAAGACAGAATCTGTAACCGGATCAATACGCGTAGCAGTATCTTGGCCGCAATTGACGCAGATGGTCCGTCCAGGGAATGGACGCTGTGCCGTTCTACAGGATTGGCAATAAGCCCAGTCACCACCAATCTCAAGCGACAGCTCTCCTCCTTTAAGTCGGTACTTGTTTGGTGCAGTGAGCTCCGCAAAGAACTTCAACAGCTGAGGCACCCACTCCTTGTCAAAGAGGACCCGAGCCGATCTATCGTTAAGAAGTCGATGCATAGCTTGAAACTTTCCTGATCGAGACCGCACGTCTCTCCACCAAGCTGGGGGCATGCGACTCAGCCAAATTCCCGAGCGCGTCCAACAACGGAGCCAAGTGCGAGCTATGGCAAGTTTTTCGTCATGGGACTGTGCAGAGCCCGGGATTTCAGGCAGGTCAGCAATCTTCGAAGAGTGTTCCTGGCGTTCAACAAGCGACGCAAGCGCGAGTGACTCTAAGCCGTAATACCGATCACCAAGCGAGTTTGTGATTGCCCGGAGTAGCGATTCGGGTGGAGCAGAACTTCGAAGCCGTACGAGCAACTGCAGTAGGTTCGAGTCTCCTTCGAGGGAGCCGCTAACAACTGCCTCCTCCACGACGGTTTCATCCTGGAAACTCTCACCGCTCTTCAGCTCTGGGCGAAGCCGGACTCCCAATTCCTTCGCGGCGATCAACACGCCTAGATAGAGATCTTCCAGCGACAACAGGTTCGCTATTATTGGTGAGCGCACCAAGCGCGCATACCCGGAGACAATCAGTGGCCGTAGCGCGTCTTGAGTGGAGTACTTCTGGAGGTTTGGCGCGAGCCGCGCGGCTGTCTGCCGCGAGTCGGAGAAAATAAGGACTTTTCTACCTCGGAGTGGCGCCAGCCTCGTCGCCTCAGCTTTGCTGGGAGGCTGCAACCGGCATATACCTCCCCAAAGCGCCCTACCAGCAGCAGCGCCTGGACGAGAAGACGCAGCGGCAGGAAGAACTTGTAGAGAGACTGTCCCGCCTCGACCAGGGCCGTGACGATGACTTTACCCAGCCCGATAAAGGCCTGGACCACCCAGGCGATGACCTCGATGACCCCCACCAGCCCGTAGACCACGAACTTCAGGAGATAGGCCCCGATTTTGGCAATCACACTCAGGACCACCCCCAGGGTGGCCCCCAGCGTGCGAAACGAGGAGGCGTCGGCGGAGTCCGCCGCCAGCGAGAAGATGCTCGTGACCGAACCGATGGCCTGGAAGAGTCGGCCGAAGGCCGCGACAAGCGCGCCGACGGGTGGTTCGAGAATCGTCCGGATCTTCCCGAAGGCGCTGGCGAAGGCTTCCCGGAGTCCCCCCAGGAATTGTCGCACCCGATAGTAGACGCGGAAGACCGCAACCACCAGTCCCAGCAGGCCGGCTTGCTCGAGCTTTCGGGCAAGCTCGGCTGACATCTCGCCCATGCCGCCAGTGAGAGAGGAGATCAGCGCCCGGACCGCGCCGAAGACGAGCTTAACGCGCCCCCACACGCCGAGAATCATGTCGCGGATACCGCCGAAATTGGACTCCCAGGCGCGCTTAAGCAGATAGACGGCCAGCACCACGCCGCCGATGATGGCGACCACCGGCAGGAAGTAGGTCGTAAAGGCCGCGCCGATCCCGGCAATGCTCAACCCCATGGCCGCCAGCCCCGCCTTGATCGCCGGCAACATCAGGCCGATGGTTCCGACCGCCGCGATCGCGCCGCCCACGACCGTGAGCACCGCGCCGAGCCCAATCGAGAGCGTCAGCAGCACGCGGGTCAGCCCGGGCACAGACCGAGCGAGGTCCTGGAAGAACACAATTGCACGAGACATGGCGTCCAGCACTGGGGTCACGACCGGCAGGAGCGTGCGGCCCAGAATCTCGGCGAGGTTGCCCATCTGCTGACCGACGAGCTTGAGGCGGGCGCCGATGTCGAGATTCATGGATCGGGCCATCTCCTCGGTCACGGCGGTGCCGGTGCGCATGGCTTGCTCGACGGAGCGGATATTGGTTTCGAGCGCCGCCACGCCCTGGGACATCTGCAGCAGGAACTTGACGGCCTCGTCCGAGCCAAAGGCCTTCTTGATTTCGACTTGCGCAGCGGCTTGGGACAGATCCGGGAACTTGCCCTGGATCTCCTTAAGGATGGGAATGATGCCCTTGAGACGACCGCTCGAATCCACCATGGAGAGGCCGAGTTTCTCGCCGGCCTCGGCCGCCTTCATGATGAAGGCCTTGTAGAGCGTTCCGGCCTCCGACCCCGGCATAGTGGTCTGCAGCTGACCGAGGATGGCCAACTGCTCCTCGAGCGGCACATTGGAGGAGGCGGCTACGGCGCCGATGTTCTTGATGGCGTCGGCCATCTGGCGACCGTTGGTCTTAAACGAGGCCACGGTCTGGGCCATGGCCCCGGCGAAGGTTTGCGCCCACTCGGCATCCGAGAACTCGGCCATGATGGGCTTGAAGATGCCGTAGGCCGTCGTAAAGGTGCCCACCATCTCCTCGGTGGTCGCCTTGGTGGCCTTGCCGGTGAGCGCGGCCATGGCGGTAAACGACCCCACGGCCTCGTCGGTCAGGCCTGAGAGGGCCGAGCGCACATCGTAGGAGGCGGTGATGAACTCGGCCTTGCTCGATCCGGCCCAGGTGTTGGTGAAGGACTCGGCCGCATCCTCGATAGCCCGCAGGTCCTGGACCCCGAGCGAGGACAGCTCGCCCAGCGCCTTCTGTGTCGCGGCCGTGGAGGCGACGAGGCCCACCGGCAGGGCCATTAGCGCCAAGCCGGCGCCCATCAGCATGGCTCCCTTCTGGATGCGGTCCATGTTGCGCGTCATGCGTTCGGAGGAGGCAGCCACTGTCTGGTCGAGCGACTGCATGGACGACTGCACGCGGCCCGCGTTCTGAGAGAACGCATCCTTCATCGAAACAACGACGCCCAGTCCGAGGTCTTCGCTCACGTTCGTGTCCGCTCCAATTGCTCGCGCTCAAAATCAAGCTGCCCCTCGAGCGCCACGACAAACTCGTGGCGCATGCGAAGCGGCAGGGCGCGGGTCTCGGAAAAACTCCAGTGGAGCCCGCCGTAGGCCAGGAAGAAGGCGTCGCTTACAAGCGAACTCCGGGGAATAAAAAACTCGGCTCGGCCTCCAGGCGCGTGCGCAGCGGCGCGTTACAGGACTCGCAGTGGGCTTCGACCGTGGTGTCGATCCCGGCATCGACCCGCACCATCTCCTGGCGCAAGGCGCTGCGGTCCCCGAGCGTCATCTCGTTCATCAGCTTCTTGCTGGGAGGGGAGCCGTCGATGTCGACGAGGCGGATCAGCAGGGCCGAGGAGATGGAGGGTTCCTTGAGCGCCGACAGGCGCTTCTCCTTGTGCCCGTCGAGGTACCCGAACCGGACGGTGCGTCCCGATCCGGGCAGTTCGAAAGTGAACTCCCGCTCCTTGGGGTAGGGGGTTGTCTCCAGCTCGTCGATGTGGATGGTGACTGGATTGACGGCGCCGCAGGCGGGACTCGAGCAGGTCAGCTCCAGCTCGACCTCGTCGCCGAGTGAGACCTGACGGAGCTTGACCAGGATGAAGAGCCGGTCCCCGGACAAGAGATCGAGCACGTCCTGGATGGACGGTTCCTCGTTTTCTCCGAGCCGCACGATGCCGTTTCGGAACACCTGGTTGACGGCCTCGCCCGTGCGGATGAGGCGTTGATTGGTGAGCAGCTCCTCCTCGGCGCCGGTCATCTCCCGCAGCTCGACTTCTTGGCCGCTCGGTAATTCGAACACGTGCATCGTCTCCCTCCTTGGATCAGGTCCAGTACTGGAAGCTAAGGGTCAGCTTCTCGATGGTATTGTCGGTGTTGGCCCCCTCGAGCTCGTCGTACTCGAGCGACTTGATCCAGGCCCCGTGCAGGGTCCAGCGCCGGGTCTCGTCACCGGCGCGGTCGTAGCGAACGACGTCGACCTCGCGCATGTAGTCGCTGGGTAGGCCACCCGTCACGGCGTTGACATCGACCTGCTTTTTGATCCAGTCACGGGCCGCCTCGTCCGAGCCGTCCTGCAGGACGCCTTTCTCGAGCGTGATGTCCTCGAACTTGACCCGGCCCGCCACCTTCTGATCGAACATCGACCCGGCCGGAGCGAAGGCCACTTCCTCGAATTCGGTCTTCGGCTCCTGGCCTTTTCGGAACAAGGCCACGTCGAAGCCGTTGACCTCGATGGCGAACTGCCAGTTCTGATAAAGACTCTTGGGCATGTTTCCACTGCGCATCGATCTGTCTCCTTTACGTGATCTCTATGATTTTCCGGAAGTCGGCTCCGGTTGTGGTGAGCACGAAGTGGAGCTCGATAAACTCCGCCGTCCGGGTCGGTTTGACGAAGACCCGGGCCACCAGCTGATTGCGGTCGATGGCAGCGGGCGTATTGGTCTCCTCGTCGCACTGGACGGCAAAGTCAACCAGTCCGCCCTGGCCCCGGAGTTCTTCCAGGAAGGGGTGGATCAACCGCACCAGTGACCGCCAGGTTTGCGGGTTGTTGGGCTCGAAGACGACGAACCGGGACGACTCGGCAATGGCCTCTTCGATATAGATCATCAGCCGCCGGACGTTGACCCGGTCGAGTGCCGAGGGCTGGCTCTGGAGGGTCTTCTGGCCCCAGACATGGATGCCCGAATCAGGGAAGGAGACGATGGCGTTGACGCCCTCCGGATAGAGCACGTCGCGCTCGCCGCGGCTGGTTGGATAACCGAGCGCGAGGGCGCCCACGATGCGGCCGCGATCGATGCCCGCCGGGGCCTGCCAGACGCCGGCCTTCTGGTCGCTTCGGGCAAAGCAGCCCGCCACCGCTCCGGAGGGTGGCACCCGCTTGCGCTTGCCGGTTACGGGGTCTGTGACCTCGATCCACGGGTAGTAAAGGGCGCCGTAGGAGGAGTTGAAGGCCGCGTGCGAGTACATGCCCTTTCCTTTTCGGAACTCGACCGCCTCCCGCGGCTCGAGATGCAGAGGCGCGTCGGCGAGATACATCAGGTCCTTGCGCCGCGCGGCGTAGGCGATGCCGCCATGGATCATCCCAGGCGTGGTGACGCCGGGGGCCATCAGCAGGTTAAGGGCGTCGATTTCGTCGAAAGCGTAGAAGCCGGTGTGCGCGGATGGGTCTCCGATGTAGTCGGTGTCCGTGAGACCAGCCCATCCGTCGTCGCCGCCGTGCAGTGGGAACATGCTGACCTGTGGACGGTCATGCGCTGTTCCGGACGACGGGTTCAGGTCCTCGACGGTGATAAATTCGGAGCGGCCGTTGATCGCCAGCTCGACGTGGCTCGGGTCCGATTCGTCCATCGTCAGGTCTTGAAAAATCTCGACGTCTTCGCCCTTGTAGACGACCACCAGATTGAAGCGGCCGACCGGATCACGCGCGCCGTCTTCGATCCGAACGGCGAGTTCGTCACCCCAGCGGCCCTCGTCGATGGCAAGAACACGCAGCGCGTTCCGGATGTCCCGGCCACCCGCCAGATTCGCCGGCGCCGCCGGTTGGACGATGCCGCTGTCCTCGGAAAACCCCTCGACCGCCGGCCTCGGCATGCCGTTACCGATGCCCAGAACCTGGGGCACGGTACTGATCGGATTGCCGTCGCTGTCGGTGGCCATCTCCACCCGGAAGGCGTCCTCCGGGCGGTCCGTGGATATCGATGTATTGGTCCCCTGCGCACGGAGTTCGACAGTAATATCGTTTCCCTGGACGCCGACCTCCCGGGCGACCCATCGGATCAGGTCCGTCCCGGCGGTGCCGGTCTCGAGGCTTGCGGCGATCCCCCGATCCGGGAGGATTGCCAAGGCTTTTGCGGCTGCAAGACTGTTCCGGTCGGTCGGATCGGCCAGATGAGCGACCCGGTTGACGTAGAGCACCGAGCCGCCGTTGTCGAAGAAGGCGCGCGCCGCGTAGGCCAGATAGCCGGCCTGGATGTAGGAGCCGAACTTTCTGAGGAACTGCTCCCAGCTCGTCACCAGCAGGGGCTGGTTGATGGGGCCGCGTTCGGCCACGCCCACCATGCCGGCAGAGGAGGTGGACAGATGCTTGACGTAGTAGGAGAAGTCGATTTCGCGGGTCCGGACGCCCGGTGAAAGATTCGTCATGATTTCCCTCCGCGCTTGCGACTCTGAGGCCCGGGAGTTTCCTTGGCCTTAGCGCTCGCTTTGGATCGGGTCTTGGAATCCGCGACGGCCTTGGGCCGGGCCGCCTTTGGCCGAGAGATTTCCCTGAGCGTGACCAGGCCGCGCGTCTCGGCCGCTCGTAGTTCCTCAGAGACGTCTTTCTTGCTGACGAGGCGGCTCTCACGCGGGCCGAGATGAAGCCCCTGGCCCTGGGTAGCGAGCCCCAAGGTCAGGGGTTGAAACAGCAGATTCTTGATGGCGATCATTTTTGCTTCCTCCTCACTTACGGTGTGTAGAGGCGATCCTCGTGGACTCCTTCCCGGAACTGGAACCGGCGGTCCTTGATGAGCCCTCCGACTTCGATACGCCCGTCGTAGACGGGACAGTCCTCGATCCGGCAGCGGCCCGAGCTCTGCCGCAGATTCGACAGGTTCACCCGCCGCAAGCCTCCCAGCGGCACCAGTTCGGTGAGAGGGAGCGATCCGCGATCGGCGACCGACAGATCCTGGTGCAGCTGATAGAAACGAGCGACCTTCTCCTCGAGATCGAGCAGCTTGCCCTCGTGGGCGGCGGTGACGATGACGTCGAAGTCGAGGTGATAGAGGCGCGGATGGCGGCAGGCCTGATAGCGGAGGTTCGGAACGTCCTTTTCCACCATCCGGGCCTGAGTGCGGCGGTCGCCGTCCTCCACCAGCGTCGGACCTTGCAGGATGAGGCTCGGGACTTTGGGCACCTCGAACACATCGTCCGCCGCGACCAGTACTGCGTCTGGGTCGATCTCGGCCTTCACCAGGCGAATCAGGGTTTCCACAACGGGCCGAACAGTCGTTTGCAAAGTCGCGCACCTCCAGTGCTTCTTTGGATACTTACCGGAGAGCGCCGGAAAGTGTCGGGACTAGGTTTAGAGCGTCGCACGGATGGCCTCCCGGTAATGCTCGACGATCTGCTTGCGGTGCTTGGCCATCACCGGATGCAAAAACGGTCGCGGCGGAATGATGATGGTGGCGCCGCTGGAGTGTTGGATGGTGGCGCCGTACTCCATCACCGCCCCCGATGTTGACCAAATCGTCGCCCTCCTTGTTGAGGGTGCCGCGCACGAGGCCGACGAAGGCGCCCTCGGCCAGAATCTTCTGAGTGATGGCATTGACCAGAAAGCCGGTATCGATCAGGGCCTTCGTCGAACCTTTTCGCCGGATGGTGCTCTCGACGAGCTTGGCGAAGGGCTTGCCGCCGGGGGCCTGGGAGCGAATGCCGCGCTTGATCTCACGGACCAGCAAGACGGTGTTCTTCAGGGTCGCGCGCTTGAGCGCCAGGGTCAGGCGCGCACCCGGAGCGGCGGCCAGCTTCGCCCGTGCCTTGCCCCAGTCGCCCGTGCGTCTAACTCCCATGAAGTCGCACCAGTTTCAACACCTTGTGGGTCAGGACGCCGAAGAGCCGTTCGTCCTGGACGGTCTGGACGCGGAATGTGACCTCGTTTTCCTGCACGTGGTCCTCGGGACGGACGTCCACCTCCGGCAGGACGCAGGCCACCGCATCGATTTTGTGGCTGAGATCTTCGGGCGGAATCTCGACGAACTCCAGCCGAAACGATCCCACCTTCGCGTAGCTGGCATCATCGGAACCGTAGAGCCGCTCGCCGGGCTCAATGCGCAGCAGATCGGCCTCCTGATCTGACGCCAAGATCAAGTCCCGGACATCGCCGGCGGCCAGCGCTTTCTCGCCCTGGGTCAACAGACTCACAGATCGCCTCCCTGCTCGTAGATGACCGGCTTGAGGTTCGGGGAAACGATGGTGTCCTCCAGACTCGAGGCGGCCCCCGGCCGCACTCTGCTCAGGTGCTGCTTGTAGAGGGCCTTGAGGTCTCCCTCGAGCTTGGCCCAGTGCTCGGGTTGCTTGGTCTTGTCGACCCGCTTGTCACCGCTCGAGAAGGAGAAGGCGTTGGCGGTTTTGGCCCGCATGAATTGACAGGCATGGATTTGCGCCAAAAGCAGGAGCAGCTCGCGGGTGTCGCCTTCCGGTTCCGGATCGATTTCGCCGTCGACGACGGACAGGGGCGTGTCCAGGTCCCGACCCAGACGGTAGACGCCTTTCTCGAGGCAGCGCGTGAGTGCTTCGTCGGTAAAGAGAGCGCCGTCCGCGTCGGAGAGATCCAGGCGCAGCGAGGATAGGAGATCAGCCCTCGTCAGCATCCACCTCCGTCAACCGTTTTTCCAGCGCGGCGATCACCGTGCGGCGCTGCTCGCCCGAAAGATGGGCCTTGAGCCGGACGGGATCGTCCTCCGCTTCGACCTTCGAGATGGCCTCACGCACCCGGAGCTTGGAGAGATCGATCTCCGGTTCCTCGGTCTCTTCCCCTCCAGCGGAATCGTCGACCTCGGCGGTCGATGCCGACTCGGGTTGGGAACCCTCGGGCTGGGAGCCGGTTCGAGTCCGTTGTTTCCCTTTACCCTGGACCAGCACTCCGGCCGAGATCGCGCGCTCGATCTGCGGTGTCAAGGTCTTGACTTCCAGGACTTGACCCGGTCCGAATCGGAGGCCTGCGTCGGCCACGACCAGGATGCCCGGACGGACATGCTTCACTTGAATCGCCATCAATCACCTCCGTCAACCGAGAATCCGAATCTTGGCCAGGATGTCGGGCCGCGTGACGCCGTGACCCAGTTCGGACCACACCAGCCAGCCGGTCTTAAACCGAGTCTTCTGCTCGATGGCCTCGGTCTTGAGCCGCTCGCGCTCGGGCATCTTGCCCACCTCCTGGTCCGGGACCAGCAGGATTTCATCCAGCGCCTGGGCGGCGGTCAGCAGAATGCTTCCCGTGCCGTAGTTCTTGATGACGCCCTTGGCGCGAAGGTCCGCCTTGGTCTGGGGATCGAGGTTCCAGCCGCGCAGATCGTTGAAGCGCCGGCCTCGCATGACGATGGTCTTCACCGAGAGCTCCAGGTCCTCGATCATGGAGATCGCCTCATTGAGTGCCTCCTCGGTCAGGGTGGCGCCGGTCACCTCGACGGTGTTGGCGGCCGGGACCGCGGCCGAAAGGACCGTAATGGTCCGCTTGTCGATCGTCTTGCGGATCTCATCGGCCGCCGAGGTCTGGATGTCCATCAGGCTCCCGATGTTGCCGTTCTTGAGCACCGAGACATCGACCATGGGCGCCGAATGAACCCGGTGGGTGGGGAACTCCACTTCTTCTTGTCCCAGATCCTGCACCTGGGCATCGCCTTCGTTGCTGATCCAGTAGGCCTTGACCTTGGGTTTTTTCTGGTAGAGCGGCCGTTCGCCCTTGGGCAGGGTGTGGCGGGTCAGTAAGAGCGAGGAGATCTCCTTGCGTTTGATCTCCTGTTCGATGGGCCGGGCGATGGCGGCGGCCAGCGCGCGCATGCCGTCCGGCGACTCCAGCGCTTCCGACATCAGCCGCGCCATGGTCTCCATGTACTGCTGGCTGTCGACGTTGACTGTTTTGTTTTCCATTTCAGCCTCCTCGATTTCAGATAAGCAGGCGGAATTTCAGGATTCCGCCCGAGACGGAGATGGCCTGTGCGACGACGTGGGCGCCTTGCTGGGTGCCCGCGACGATGAGCACGCCCGAGGTGTCGATCTCGAGCTCGTCGCCCGCGTTGATCGTGCCCTCGAAGACATCCGTTTCGTAGACGCCGCCACAGCAATAGATGCCGGGCATCTCTCCATCCTTGTAGTCGGTGACAAGCACGCCGAAGGAGCGGTCGCCCGGTTCGGTGTTGACGGCGAAAAGGTCATCGCCGACGAGCTTGACAAACCGGCCGAGCTTCCCGTCCCCCTGCAGATGGCCGTCGCCGTAGGCGAGGCCCCGATGGTGGGTGTTGATGAACATGTCTGGTTCCTCCTTTTAGGTCAGTCGTTTCTTCTCCACACGTTATGGATATCTCGTGGAACACTCTCTCCTCTTTACGCCTGCGTCCCTGGCTGCTCCGGGGCGATCCCGACCCGCTGCTGGTAGGCGGCCATCAGGCCGTGGGTGAGCCGGTCCTCGAGGCTCGTCTTCTTGTCGTCCACGTCCTGGGGACGGACGCCGGCGTCGCTTCTGAGCGCCTTGTCCTGGGACGTCTCGTCCGCCTTGGCCTTGTTCCCGGACTTCTCCTCGGGCTTCGTCTCGCCCTTCTTGGCTTTGTCGGCTTCCACCTGGATCATCCGATCGAAGGCAGCTTCCGTGGCGGTGAAGGCCTCCTCAGACAGCCCCGCCAGACGGGTCAGCTCCTTCTCACGTTCTTCGTCGCCGGTGAAGCCGACGCCGTGTTTTTCGACCTTGGCCAGAAGCTTCGTCGCCTTGGCGCGGTGGGCCGCGGCCTGTTGTTCGGCCTCGATCTCCTCAAGCTTTTTCTGCAGTGCGAGCACCTGTTGCTTGAGCTCCTTGTTCTCGGCTTCCAGCTCCTGGACGCGCGCCTTGTCTTCGGGTGCGTTTCCACCCCCGCCCTCGCCCGGGTCGTTCTTCTTGGCGGCTTCGGCCGCCTCGTCTTTGGCTTTCTGTTTTTCGTCCATCGTTAAACCTCCTTGGTTTGAAATCTCCTCGCCTCGCTCGGAGGCAACCTGAATGATGCGGGCGTCCTCATCCGCCCCTTTGCGATCCAAGAGTCCCAGGCCAGAAAAGGTGACCCCGTGCAGAATTTCGAACACGGGTTGGCCCTGGAACGTGCCGCCCTTGTGTTTGCGCAAGTGCAGGCAGTAGTCGTCTTTCGAGGCCACCTGTTTGTGGCAGATCGAGCACTCGCCCTCCTCGTAATCGCACTCCATCGAGACCTGGGTGATGATCCCCTTGCGGATTAGCTTGTAGGCCAGCTGCGCGTGTGGGCTGTCGCCGACATAGAGCTCGCCCGTGCACTCGATGCGCCCGCCTTCGGTCTCCTCGACGAAGTCCGCCGCCACGATGCTGCCCACGATGTCGGTGAAGTCCTGCGAGTGTTTCAGATCGATCTTCTTGTGGATCGCCGTCTGGTAGCGCGCCGCCAGTTCATCCGGCGTGAAGTGATCGCCGTTCTTGTTGGTGCCGCTGCGGCAGAGCACGAAGCTGAACTGCGGGTCACCTCCATTCCGGGCCCGATCGAGCGCCGCGGCGCTCAGGGCTCCGGGCGGGGAAGGAACCAGATCCACGGGAATCGAGGTGTGACACGACGCCGTGGCGCTCGCGGCGGCGGATCGAGGAGCAGGCCGGGGCCGGGACGAGACGAACAGCAGCTCACGGGCGTGCTTGCCCTCGCGGCCAATATCCTTGGCGATGTTGTAATCCACCTCCAGGCCGGCCACACGAACGCGGCCGTAGTGTGTGCCGAAGATGTCTCGGATCTCTTGCTCGCGCGGGAACGCCCGGTCCCGGTAAGACAGGAGCACGGTCGGGTAGCGGTCGCGGGCGTCGGCGGCCAGCGTCTCCATCAGCTTCCGGATCGATTCCTTGGAAAAACGGGTGCGCGAGGGGAAGTTGCGGCGCGGGTTGGACCGGAGCGTCTTGTCGGCCCAACGCGTCATCAGACCCTCGACGAAGTGCAGCGCGTCCTCGTAGTCGTTCGTGCCGAACTCGGTCACGTAGGGCGGGTCGAGATAGAGCACGTCCGCGCCGAAACGACGAACCGCTTCGGCCCCGTCGAGATGCAATGCCTGGCAGGGCTGACCGTTGTCAAACACCAAACGATTGAGCTGGCGGACCGAACGGCGGAACGACTCGATGAATTTTGAGAGCGGCGGGTTGGAGAGCTGCGACTGCTCCAGGCTCGCCTCCGATTCCAGATCGGCCCGGGCCTTCTTGGAACGGGAGAACTGCCCGAAGGCGCTCTTGGCCTTGACGGTCGTGCCGAGCGCGGCCAACGCCAAGTCTTTCTTGTAGCCGGGCAAGCGCTGGATGTTCGACCAGACCCGGTCGAGCCAAGCGAGCACCGGCTTGGTGTAGTAGTAACCGTGAAAGTGATCGGCGATGAAGGTGCCGGCCTGCGGGTTGGGCGCCAGCAGCATCTCGATGTCTTCGTCGCTCAGGATCTCAGTGGAGTTCTCGATCACGGCGCGGGCCAGGTGATAGGGAAACCGCAACAGGTCGTTGGCGATGACCTTCATCCCTTTGCGCTTGAAGTGGTAGGCGACATTCGCGCCGCCCGAGAAGGCATCCAGGAAGCTCGTTGCGTCTTTGGGAACCTGGCGTTCGATCCAGTCGAGCATCAGGTATTTGCTGCCCATAAACCCGGTGACGCGGACCGTGTCCGCTTTGCCGGCCTGACACGACAGCAGGTCGACCGCTTCGCCGAGCGGCGCCTCGGCCAAGGCGTGAAGGTTCTCTTCCACCCGCAGGGCAGCTTCGACCACCGGCTCCGACTCGTGTTTCTCGATCCACTCCTTGGCTTTTTCGAGCGTCCAGCCGCCCGGGTGCTCGGTGGTCTTGCGGGCGAAGCGGTAGGCCTGGAGCACCAGCGCTCGCGGGTCGGCCCCCTCGGGGACGTGGCTCTCCTTCAGCCGTCCGATGAGGATGGAGACGCCTTCGATGCCCTCGAGCGCCTTGCGCCGGAAGCTGTCGGGCTCGAATTCTTTCGGGTCGCGCACGCGGTACCGAATCTCATTGGCCGTCTCTTCCCAGACCGCCTCCGAACGCAGCGCGTCCGAAGCCTCCGCATCGGCCGTAGCGGATTGCCCCTTGCCGGAGCTGCAGATGAAGAGCCTTTCGGTGGCGTGGGACGCCTCGCCGTGACGCGAGGTGATGGAGTAGTGGTGATCGTGGGAACGCATCGCCGGGGCGAATCCGTGCGCCGCGATCAGCGCCCGCATTTCCCGCTCGTTGGGATGGGCATGATCCCGGTAGGAAATCAGCCAGTGCGGGATGTGCTTGGCATGGCCCAAGAATCCCTCGAAGAACGACTTGGCAGTGGCGGCGGTGATGGTCTTGTGGTCGGTCTCGTAGTGGCGGGTCTTGGACCCTTCGACCAACTTCAAGCCGCGCCAGTAGGTCATCAGGCCTTCCACGAAGTGGTAGGCCTTCTCGTAGTTGGTGGTCGAAAACTCGGTGGCATAGGGCGGATCGAAATAGACCAGGTCCGCCTTGGCGTCCGGGAGGAAATCGTTGACGTCCCTGCGCCTGGCCCGGCAGGGGGCGCCGTTGTCGAAGACCAGGGCGTTGATGCGCCGGACGTTCTGGGCGAATCGCTCCTTGAACTCGGCCGGAGTGTCCTCGCGCTTGCCGTAGGGCGTGGTCGAGGAAAAATGCCCGAAGCCGCCCTTGCCCGACACACAGGTCCTGCCCAGGGCGAAGAGCGCGATGTCCTTCTTGAAGCCTGAGAGCCGGTCGATGTTGGCACGAACGGTATCGATCAGACCGTGCACGCCCCGGGCGAAAAAGATTCCTTTGAAGTGGTCCCGGACGAAGCTGCCCGCCTTGGGGTTGTCGGCGACGAGCGCTTCGAGGTCCTCTTCACTCACTCGGACGCTGCGGTTCTCGATGATGGCCCGGGCCACGTGGTGGCAGTAGCGCAGCCGGTCGTTGGCCGTGACCGCGAGGCTCTTGCTCTTGTACATGTAGGCCACGACCGCCGAGCCGGAGAAGGCGTCCAGCACCGAGGTCACGCCGTCAGGCGTGTGCTTCCAGATCCAGTCGACCAGCTTTTGTTTGGAGCCGATGTAGTTGGTGATGTAACTCGGCCGCTTGGCCGGATCTTCATCGGCCGCTTCGCGTCCTCTCGCTTCGAGCGCCTCGAAGTCCAGATCCAGTGCGGCATCGGTCTCCAGCAGGAAGGCCAGCCGGTCACGGTCGTTTGAAAAAAGCTCCATTCCAGTCTCCGGTGTCCTCGCCATTCACCGGCACGTGCCGGCGATGGACCCACGTCCCGTCCACGCGCCGGGCGCCCGTCGGACGGCGCAAAGGTCCCGTCACTTGGATACATACCGGAGGTTGACGGAAAGTGTCGGAAGGAAAGGTCAGGAAGCCCAAAAAATGGGTCGTCGAACAGTTTGGTGGCCGCCGTTAGCATATAATTGCGGAATGCTGACCTCCTTCCTGACACGAGTCTGCCTACTGGGGTGCCTCATGGCACTTTGGGCTCCAGTCGCGGCCGGACAAGTCGCCGCAGATCAATTCATCGTCGGAGTCTTACGAGCGAACGGGATCATTATTCCTTTTGCCAGGTATGACGGTACCCACTGGGCGAATTCTTGGCCGGAGCCGGTTTATCGGACGCCAGCACCGCTGGAACAGATTCCCCGGGAATGGTTAGGTGGTAATGATCTGACCCCGAACTGGAGGCTTTGGCTGCCCGCTGGAAGCACTCACGCAGTTAGGGTTCTCGACTTGCAATATGCCGATACTGGCTGCGACGGAAACTGGGGCCTCAGCACGGATTTCCCAAAGTCACTCAATGTTAAACCCAACAATTGCCCACATCCGACGATCGGCATTGCGTTGAGTTCGGATCGGCCCCTGAAACCGATGCTGCCAGCCAATCATAGCAAACTACCATTTAGCGCCCTTGAACATGCTTTCAAAGAGTCAGAAGATCGAGAGATCTCCCCGTTGAGGAGGGTCCCATCGGGACTTGAGTATCTGAGGCCTCCGGACGCGGATTCGCGCACAGCTGTGCCGATAAGAGTTGAAAGAGCTTGGCGAACGATCTTGGATTCCGGCGAACTGATTTACTACATCGAGGCAAACCGAAGCTATGCAATACCTGCCGGTTCTAATGACAGTGGGTGCGACAACATCTCTGCGTTTCGCGGATGGTTTGTGCAGGCCAGGGGCCAGGAAGTGAGAGTGGTCAATGCGCGGTTGGGACTCACTGATTGTGACTTCAAGGGTGCTCGTTTTACCACACCGATGGGGTTGCTGGTTCTCGAAGATGGGACGTATGTGATTACTGAGGATGATGGATGGGAGAGTCGATCGCACGAAGTCCTGAAGATTGAATCGGGCAGCGTAATCCCTGTACTCCGGTCTTCGATACGATGACGGAACTGATCATAGCTTGGGCAGCGAGAAGACATTGTCAAGTTGAGGCGGTGTCTGCCAGACTGAGCCAAGGAAAGAGCCTCGAGGTCGATCTGGGCGCCTGCGTCACCAAGGACTACTCCGACCTTTTCCGGGGCCGGTTCGACCCGGCGTTCGGCGTCGGCCTGAGCGTGAGCTTCTGACTCTGTCCTTCACTATTCAGCTGCTTCCAGACTTTGTAAGCTCCGTAGAAATCTGGCCGGAGATCGACCGGGGCTGGCAAGAGAACCTTTGAGTCCACCATTACCGCTGGCCCTGTCCTGGATGGTCGAAGGACACATCAGGCGATGCGGCCGGAGGCGATCCGGTCCAGTACGGACTTGGCGCAGGCCTCGGCCGACGGGTACTCGTCGGTCTCGACCACGGACCCGTGCATCCCACGATAGGGCGACAGACTCGCCTGGTGGTAGTCCAGGAAGTCCTCGGGCAGCTCGCGGACGTCGTTTTCCACCAGCCGGTTGATCACCCATTCGGCCTCCTCTTGGGCCTCGGCGTGACCAGGCACGAATTCAATCACCAGATCCAGGCCGGGGCCCGGCCCCTGGACCCAGACGCCGATGGGGTCGTAGCGTGGCTCCCGGATGCTGTCCTGTAACCCATACTCGATCATGTAGCGCAGCTTCATGATGGCCAGTTCTCCGCGATCTTGATGTGCTCAGCGAGCAGTTCCGCGTCAATCCGCTCGAACATCTCCCGATTCTCCGCCTTGTACTCGTTCCAGCGTTTCCAGTCGGCGCCCAGGTCCCGCTCCAGCTCGGGGAAGATCAACTCGATGTGAAAACGCCGATCGAGGTCGTCCACCAGATCCAGCAGGTAGGTGTCCTCCTGGGACCAGCGGAGCACCTTGATGGTGTGCGCGTGCTGGAAACCCTCGTGATAGCCGAGCGCCTTGTGGAACAACCAGAAGTCCACATGCGTGACGTTCCCTCCCGCGTCGAAATGGGGCGCTACACGGGTCACCAAATAGCCTTCCATGATGCCCAGGCGCAGCGGCTGCTCCCGGCCCTCGGCCAGGCTCATCCACGATCCGCGCTCATTGAACGGATCGAAGAGAGCTTGCAATCGGGTCTTTTCCTGGTTGACGAGTTCGTTCATCGGGTCACCTCACCAGTACGATGTCTTCGACCTTGCGGCCAGCGGGGAGCTTGGAGATTTGACGCTTGTGGAACACCTCCAGCAGCCGGCGGCGTTGCTCGTCAGTATTGACGACGATTAGCTCGATGTTGTCCAGCAGCGTGATGGAATGCTTGAGGATCGTCTCGTTGCTGTCATTTCGGGCGAACTGCTTCCACTGGGCAGACGTGCTCCCGCGATGGCTGGGGACGTAGTCGTCCTGCACTTTCCCATACGCATCGTGGTTGTAGCTGATGGCGTCCTGGCGCCGGAGCAACTGCTTCTTGAAATAGAGTCCGGGCTGCTTTGAACGCCCAGCAGTCGGGAGTCTGCGAATGCGCATAAACACGTAGGACGCGCCGCCGGTACCCATGTCCTCCGCCGGCGACATCCCCCGCACGGGGATACCGATTCGCATCTTCTCCACCGTGCTCACCATGGCGCCGTTATTTGCAAGCACCGAGTCGATGAACGACGGCAGGTCTTGCCCGTTCGTCAGCGCGTGGTGGAGGCCGTATCCCTTCATCTGCTTCTCCAGGTCCTCGTCCGAGAGATCGAACCTGTACTGATGCCGGTAGCCGGCGGTCTTGCCCGGAGCGCGGAAGGCCAGCTGGTGCTCGCCCAGCGGCTCGTACCCCGGCATGCGGGTCAGGTCCTTGACACCGAGGCGCCGCTCCCAGAAACCGCGCATCGTCTGGATACGCTCCTCCTTGCCCGCCGCGCGGCGGTCTAGCTCGGCGACCAGGCGCTGGTACTCCGGCTCTCGAGCCACCTTGCTCAGATAGGCCTGCTTGTGGAGATAAAGCAACTCGGCGTCCTGGGGCGTAGCCGCGCCGGTTTTGAGGCCCAGGGAATCCATTTGCTCCAGCGCCCGGTTCAGGCTCTTGGCGTCGGGACGATCCGGCAGCATCAGCTCGAGCTCGCCCCGTTGTGCGAACAGGTTCTTGTCGGAGGAAGGCCGGTACACGGCGCGCACGCCGTCGCCGAAGTCGATCTCGTACTGCTCGCCGGCTTTGAGCGATGCGCCCTGAAACAGTGCCTTGTTGTCGGCAGCCTCCTCCACCACGACCAGGTCACCGCCCTTGAGCTGCCGTTTGGTATGGAGCACCTTCGTCCGTCTCACCGTGAAGGGGACATCTTTCCGCTTTTTCTTCCTGGTCGCACGCTTCTTGAGATAGGTCTCGAAATGTTCCTCGATAGGCGTCTTGTCACGGGCCGCCTTTTGCACCTTCTCGATCCAGGCGATATAGGTCCTGGCCATCTCCTTGACGTCCGCGTCGTCGGCTTGGCGCAAGCGCTTGAGCGCCGCCATGTGATCAGCGAGCTTGCCAAGCGTCGTCTGGTTGTATTGCGCGTCGTTGGTGTGGTGGTTGACGGTCTTTACCGCGGCCAGGATATCGTTGGCAAACACATCCTCCGGGATCGGCTGCCCGACCTTGGCCGGCGTCGTCTCGATCCCGGCCTGCCGCAGGACCCCGAGCAGCTTCTCCTCCGCCTCGGGCCGAACCTTCATCTTGACGACGGTGCGCTGCCGGCCACCGAAGGTCTCCGCGAAGACAAGCGCGTTCTGGTCCTCGATGTCGCCCTCATCGAACCTCATGGCCTTGCCCTGCCAACCGAGGTCGCGCACCTCCTCGAGCAGTTCTTGCTCGGCCGGCCCGAGCTTTCCCTGGGCGAGGGTCTCAACCACGTCGTCGAAGCGGAAGTCCTTCTTCCTCAACATGTCGGCGTAGTAGGCCTCGAAGTCCAGGCGCAGGTTCCGCTTGCGTTCCAGAGCCGTGTCGTAGAAGGCCCGTCTTTGGGCTTCGTTACGACCGAAACGGCCTTCGGCATAGGGACGAAGGATGGCCAGGTAGTCCTCGTCGGGAATTTTCTCCACTTCACGGATCGTGCGCAGCGTCACGGCCGGATCAACCTCGACGTCGCCGTCCTTCACGGCGCGGAACAGGGTGTTGTAGAAGGGCTCCTTCTCTCCGAACCCGCCGTTGGGGTGGTAGTCGATGGACAGGCGGTCCTCGCCCAGGTGCTTGAAGGCCTGGCCTTTGTCGATGCCGTAGACCGTGCCGTCGCGGGCCCGCAGGAACTGCTTGGCATGGCCGTCGTGGTTGGCGGTCAGCCAGTCGATCACGTGCTCGCGCTGAACTTGCTCGATGTCGAGTGTCGTCAGCTCGACCGGATTCACGCCGTCGAAGTCGATCTTGCGCTTGAGATCGGTGCGCCATTTCTGGATGGAGCCCACACGCCCGTTGAGCCGAATGGTTCGAACCTCAATAGCGTCGGGGTCGATGAGACGGCCGATCTTGTAGGCCGCTTCCTCTCCGTGGGCAATGAAGGCATCAGCGGCGCTTTCTTGCGGCTTGAACAGCCACCGGTCGCCTGCATCGTCGGTCCAGAACTCCTTGCTGTGGGCGCCGCCGACCTTGGCCTTGCCGGCGTAGGTGAAACTGTCCGGCTTGCCCTTGTCGGCCCAGGCCGCGTCCACGGCTTCGAACTCGCTGCCCTTCTTGGTGAAGGCGGGCGGCGCGGAGGGCTCGGGCGCCTTGGACGCGGGCTTGGGCGTTTTCGGCGCCTTGGGCTTGGCGGCCTTTTTCTTGCCGCCGTGCTTTGTCAGCCACGCGGCATGTTTCTTCTCGATGCCATCGAGCGCCGCCTGCACCGTGGCCGGATCGGTCTCGGTAAAGATCGTGATCAGCTCGTTCTTGTTGGTCCATTGCCAGTGCTTGAGCTGGGTTTCCTTGGCCAGGTTCTTGAGCTGGGCGGCCTTGAGGGCCGCCACCTGATCGTGGAAGAGCTGCTTCTTGAGGAGAATTTCCTTGGCCTGGGCTCCGAGCAGCTCCTGGGGCAAACCGGTGCCTCCGGCAAGCGCAGCTTCGGCATCCTTCACGGCTGAGAGGAAGTTCGCGTAACCCGAAGGTGACTCGGGCACGACCACCTTGGCAGTGGCCTGCACCAGAGCATCCTTGGCCTTGCCCAGCGCCTCCTTTTTGGCGGCCTCGATGGCATCTTGGCCGGCTTGCTCAGCCAGCTCCTCGCCGGCGGCTTTCTCGATGGCCTGGATCAGCTGTTGCTTGTTCTTGAGCG
Source organism: Bryobacterales bacterium (assembly GCA_965247515.1). Lineage (GTDB taxonomy): Bacteria > Acidobacteriota > Terriglobia > Bryobacterales > UBA6623. The sequence goes on from OZ252029.1 coordinate 8,931,017, forward strand.
GCCCGATGTGGTGTTTCTTTTTGGCCTCGATGAGGAGCTTTCCCTTGAGGCCGGAGTGGTCCACGCCCGGCTCCAGCTCGTCGAGCAGGGCGATCACGTCCTGCTTGGTCAGGTTGAGCGAGACACCCTTGGCCTTGGCCATCTCCTTGAGCTCGACCACGGTGAGTTGGTCGAGCCCACCTGGCGCCGGGACCTTCTTCAACTGCTCGGCCAGCTGCTGGGCGTGTTTGAGTGCCGCCTGCTTCTCGGCCAGCAGTCCGACCAGCTCTTGCTTGCTGCGTAGCAGACCGATCTTGTGTTCTTTGAGCTTGGCCTTGAGCGCCGCTCCCGAGAGGTCGGTGTGGGGGATGCCCGGCTCGACCTGGTCGAGCAGCTGGATGAAGTCGGCCTTGGTACGGGCGATGGAGACGCCGTTTTGCTTCGACAGGGTCTGAAGCTGCTTGACCGTGAGGTCGGAAAGGCCTCCGATCTGGCCGCTCTCAAACGCCGCCTTGAGCTGGGCCGTCTCCTGGGACTTGGCTTTGGCCTGCTCCTCGATGGTTTGCGGCGGCAGGATGCAGGCGGGGCTGGACTTCGCCGGGGCCGCGATCGCCCTCAGGGGACCGAGCGACGCCTTCGCGCCCAGCTCGCCGCCGCAGATCTCCAGAGGCCAGGCCACCACACTGCTGCAGCGGCAATTGGGGTGGGCGGGCTGTGGCGGGAACCGGCCCGTAGCGAAGCGCCTGCCGTCGAGTGGACCGCAGACCGGGCAGACCCGCTCATCCTCCATCGTCATCCATTCGAGCTTCTCGACACCGACCTGTTGGTGAAACTTGATGCGGCCCTGGTTGTGGGCGCGCAGCACCTCGGTGCGGGCGATCACCTCCATGCGGTACTGCGCCTTGCGGAACACCTTGGAGCCGGCGTGCCGGAACGATTCCGGGTCCTTCACCACGTGGCCGAGGTCGCGGACAATGCCCTCGACGCCCTTGCCCGTCGCGATGCCGCTCATCACGGTGCGCCGGATGCCGTCGGCCAACTCGCGGTGGACGTCGCCGGCCAGCACCAGGTTGTACTGGCTCATGAAGTCGAGCGCGTCGGTGTCGACCAGGGTGAAAGCGCGGGTGGCGAGCTTGTCGATCCCCTCGGGGGCAAGGTTGCGGTAGAAGGGCAGCTGGGCGGTGGCGAAATCCTCGATGCCGCCGGAGATGCCCTGGCGAAAGGACGTCCGGGCCGCCTGGCGAAAGCGCAGGGTCTGCTCCCGGCCGAGGCGAGTCATGGTCTCGCGGATGTCGGTCTGGAGTTTCTTGAGGCCAACGAGCGCCGCCAGCTGATTGTCGGGGAGCGAGCCGAGACTCTTGTAGCGCAGGATGGCGCCTCGTACCTGGTCCTCGGCACCGGAGAGCATGCCGGTCAGCTCGGCGACCGTTGCTCCCGTGTAACGATTCCGGTGGCGGACGCTCCTAGCCGTGGCTTGCCTAATGGCCTCGGCCTGAGGCAGGGGTGGTGTGGAGGCGGCAAGTGCATCGAGCATGCCCTACGCCCCTCTGTCGAGCGTCGGGGTCTTGGGATCGAGGAAACGGCAGGCTGGAGTGTCGAACGTCACCTCGCTGCGGTGCACCCGGCAGTGGTTGCGCGCTTCTTCAAAGTGCACGCAGTCGTCGCAGACCGCATCGCCGACGTCACCGCGGGCGCTGGGTCCTCCCCAGGCGGCCTCCGTCCCGATTGGCGTGTGCTTCTCGGGGTCCAGGCCCAGCATCTTCTGGGCGCGCTCGACACTCATGATCCCGGCCAGCACCATGTCGACCATCGGCTTGACCTGCTTGGCGTCGAACAGGTCCACCGATTGACTTTCGCTGTCCCGGTTGGCGGCCTCGATGTCGGGGTCGAGGTCCATCTTGAGCTGGAGGCTGGAGCGGCTGATCAGCTTGCGGTCGTAAAACTCGATGAGCAGACGTTTGAAGTCGACCGCATCGGAAGGATCGAGATCGTTAAACAGGAACTGGAGCGTCTTGTCCTTCCACCCGTTCAGTTCCAGCCAGTCGTCAAACACCCAGTCGAGAATCGTCTTGGCGGTCTGGGTGATCTCCCGGATCATCACCAGCATCTTCCTGAGGCTCACCGAGGCGGTGGCGAAGTTGGGACCGTCGCCGGTGACCAGGGACCGTGAGAGTCCCAGCGCCACCACGATGTCTTCCTTCACCTCCTTGACCTTGTCCTCGACGTTCAGCACTTGGCCGTCTGTGCCGTGGGTCTCGACCGTGACGTAGAAGGGCACCACCAGGCCGCTCTTGAGGTCCATCTTGTTGACCCGCTCGCGGACCTGCTCGAGCATCTTCTGGTCGGGCATGACCATCTTCTGGCCGAAGGCCCCGCCCACCTTGATGAGGCGAAACGGCGTGGCCCAGCGCTTGGCGATGGCCTGCTCGGCCCTCCGGTAGTCCCTGAGCAGTTCGATGGACTGAAACGCGGGCAGGACGAGCGAGTTGCCCCGTGGCGAAAAAGACGGGGCGTCCCACTTGAGATGCAGCACCTGTTCGACCGGGAGATCGAGACCCTCGCCCGCACCAGGATGCTCCTCCGGGAACTGGCGCGCCTCGACCAGCTCGCCCTGGGCGTACTTGACTTTGACCGAGACGGGATTGACCGAGACCAGTTCCTCCAGCGCCTTGCCGTCTTTGGTGTAGCGCTTGAACCCGACCCCGTCGCCCTTGACCAGCAACTGCAGCACCATGTCCTTGACGAAGGCAAAGACCCCCAGTTGGGCGGCGAACTCTACGGCGCCGGACTTCACCTCCTCGTCGTCGCTCGCGATCTTGATCTCGTCGCCCACGGCGAAGGTGCGCCAGGAGTTGACGCAGTTTTTCACCAGCGGTTCTTCCAGGTAGTATTCCCAGGCCTTGCGGGCCCGGTCCTCCCAGGAGGCGGGAACGGCTTCGGTGGCGTTGATAGAATGGAACGCCGATGCGTCCAGAGCGGCGGCCGTGGCCAGGGGGACGAGCACGTCGGCGTCGGCTGCAAGCGACGGGGGATGGCTGCCCGCCGCTGCGGCCGAAGTAGCGGGTTGTGGGTCGGTTCTTGTTTCCATCAGGGTCCTCCCGGTCGTGTGTTGCTCTTGAGGGCGCGACATTCGCGCCGCGTGGCGAGAACACCTCGCCCTTAGGGGTTACTTACCGGAGGCAGGGGAAAAGTGTCGGGGAGGGCGGGTTCGGCCTTTGACAGAAATCGACGAGTCAGGAAGAATCTCAATAGAATCAAGGACTGGAGAACTGTCAGGAAGAATTCAATGTCGGTAGAGAAACACGATCAATGGAGAGACGGGAATGCCTGAGTGGTGGCCAGCAGTGGTTTTCGGCTGGCCCGCGGTTATTGTGTCCGTGACGCTGGCTGCCGTCGGGATCGTGGGTAGAAAACCTATCGTACTCGTCGTGTCGGCTGTGTTGGCGGCTCCGTTCAGCTTCTATCTCAGCGGGGGGAATAATTGGGTTGCAACTGTCGGTGCTGTCATTCCGTTTACATTGGTTGCCGCTGCCTACGCAGTCAGGCGCCGCCGGCCATGGATAGCCTGGTGTCTACTGACACCCTTCGTGGGAGTGGCCATTTGGATAGCTGTCGCCGTGGTATCTCAATGACGCAGATGTCGTCTCTCTAGCGGAGTCGCAGAACAATAGACAGACTGTCAGGGTGGGGCGTACAACCAGCTACGGCGTCACAGCGCCTTGGCCTATCTGTCGCCGGCGCCGGAGGCCAGATTCCCAAGATCCCAAGCCCTGGCTCGCGTCCGCTGAAGTGAACTTCAAATGGTCCCGAGTCTAACTTAAGTAGGTGGCCTGGTTGGCGGGGGCGCGTCAAGTCCATCCATTTGTCACGATATTCTGAGGTGTCCCGATGAGTAGAGGAATGCTTGACCATCTGTCGATGGAATCGATTACAGAGCAGCTTCCAAATATTGCAGAGTTGGACGCACGGGTACTGGAATTGACCGCCGATTTGATTTCGACATCATTTCCGCCTGAATCTACTGTTCCGGGAACGGCGGTGTGTCTACAGGACACGATGATGACGCTGGCCGAGGCGTGTTACGCGATGCAGGAGGCGCTAGCTCACCGGATTTGGTATATGGAGAAAACTAAGCCTGAGAACGAAAAGGCGGCGGTCTTCTTCTCTCGATTCTACACTGATGATACGGCTTTGCGTTTGTACTCCTCCGGTGAACATTTGGCTGAAGCGATTATCGCAATGTTTGAAGTGTCGAACGACGAAATCGGGAAGTATCAAGGTAGGCGTACCAGTCGCCAGGTAGCCATATGCAAGTATCTAAAGAAGGAAAAAGCCGATCATCCAGTTACAAGTGCAATCTGTAGCCTTGGTAAGTCAGAGGCGTGGACGGAAACCTTCAACTATCGTAATGAATGGGTTCACAGGCAGCCCCGCTTAGTTGAAGGTTTGGGTATTCAATATAAACGTGGGCCTCGGTGGAATCCTCTACCCTCCGGAAAGGGTCACGGGCTCTGTATAGGCGGTGGCGATAGAGCAGAGCTTTCGATTGACGATCTGTTTGACTTCGTCCGGCCCGCACTGTTTGACTTCGTTGCCGCGTGCTCCGATGTGGTGCAAGCCTACATCGAGTTGCTTACAGCCAGTGGAAGAATCAGAATTAACCCCCGAGGTGGATTGACCATCCATAGCTGATCCCACATAAGGGACGGAAAACACAGAGGTGATTGAGGATAACACCAAGCCCCGAGACGACGCGATCTCGAAAATGCCAGGACTGTATGCACACGCGTGGTGGAGTGAACCCTAAAAATGAGACATTGAAATTCGGGACGAATTTCAGCGAATGGAAAGGAGTCCAGGATGGAAAGTCTCAAGCCGCGCAAGCCGCGGGAGTTCACGGTGGAGTTCAAGGAAGCCGCCGCCAGGCGGCTCCTAGCCGGCCAGAGCGGCACAGCGCTAAGCCGCGAGTTGGACGTCAAGCGCAGCCTGCTGTACCGCTGGCGGGACGCCTATCGCCAGGAAGGCGTCAACGGCTTGAGCCGGCGGCGAGGCCGGCCGAAACCCGGCCGCTCGGCGCCGCCCAAGATCCCTCGCGATCCGCGCGACGAACGCATCGCAGAGCTCGAACGACTGCTCGGCAAACAAGCCGCAGAGCTCGATTTTTTCGGACAAGCCTTTCGCGCCTTGAACCTCGCAGCCCCGACCAACGACGCCGGTGGCGCGAGCGGATCTACTCCATCGTCGAGCAGATCAGCGCCAAAGGCTCGCTCAGCGTCGAACACGCCTGCGAGCTCGGACGCGTGAATCGCGCCGGGTTCTATCGCCGGCTCGCCGTGTCGTCGCCCGCCGAGTGCGACATGGAATTGCGTGACCGCATGCAGCGGATTTCGCTCGAGAATCGTCGTTACGGCTACCGCCGCGTGACGGCCGAGCTGCGCCGCCAAGGCTTCCTCGTCAATCACAAAAAGGTCCTGCGGATGATGCGTAAGGACAACTTGCTGGCGGTACTCAAGCGGCGCTTCGTGCTAACAACGGATTCGAACCACTTCTTACCTGTTTATCCGAATCTAGCGGCGCACCTGAATGTGGACGGCGTCGATCAGTTGTGGCAATCCGATATCACCTACATTCGCTTGCGCGAGGCGTTCGTCTACCTCGCCGTGGTGTTGGACGCCTACTCGCGACGCGTGGTCGGCTGGCGGCTGGGGACGACGCTCAAAGCTGAGCTGGCTGTAGGGGCGTTGCGCGATGCGCTCGAGCTCAGACGCCCTGCCGCGGGGTGGATGCATCATTCCGACCAAGGCGTACAGTACGCTTCGAGCGCCTATGTCGAGCTGCTGGAGCAGCACGGCGCGATCATCTCGATGAGCCGCCGCGGCAACCCCTACGACAACGCGCGGGCGGAGAGTTTCATGAAGACGTTGAAGGCGGAGGAGGTTTGGTTGCAGCGTTATCGCACGCTTGACGAGGCGCGCGCATCGATCGGCGAGTTCATTGATGAGATCTACAACCAACGCCGGCTGCATTCGGCGTTGGGATATCGTCCGCCGGCGGAGTTTGAAGCGCTGGCGCGGCCGGCGGCAACAGCAGCGAGGAATCCGAAGTATGAGTTTTGAGAGGCATAGGCAAATCTATCAATCCGATGGGCCCTGGGCGGGCAGGGAGACATCGCCGGCGTTGGAGAAGCCGGGAGCGACCTTGGCGGCCGCCCCCGGCGCTCATCGTCTTGATGAGTTTGCGGCCGGGTATTCCTTGGCGGGTTGCTCTCCAGCAGAGCCCGCTTCCGCTTCCCCGGCTAGGACCAGCGTGCGACGATACAGCGAAGAAGGCAAGCGTTTTGCGGTGAATCGTAACCTGTCCCGATTTCGACTGTCTCACGCTTGGGGTTCACTCCATGGGGGAATGGAGGACACCCCCACGGCGGTAACCCGTCTGCGAACGGAGCGGACTACGGAAATCGCAGGGGATGCCAGTGGTTTATCGCTCAGATGAACACCGGGTTGGTCATCACGGGAACCAGGGAAACTGTCTCCTCGCCCACCTGATCCAGGTTGGCCTGCTCGCGGACCAGCATCGCGCAGCGTACGGCGTCGACGATGTGGTCGTTGCCCTTGGCGTAGACCACCCGGCCGTCGTGCAGCGTATAGGTGTGGGTGGTGAACTGGTCCTCGATCTCCAGGTCCTCGACCGGGAACACGACCTGACGGCGCTGTAGCGCGCCGTTGATCAGGCTCGTCATGAACTCCTTGGTGCGCTTGCGGACCTGTTTGCCGTCCCGGACGGCCAGGGTGGTCATGCCGCCGAAGTCGTAGCCCCGCAGCCGCCCGTCCAGCTGTAGGTCCCGGTATTTGTCCAGGGTCAGTAGCTCCTGCACAACTGCAAGGCCGTTGCCGCCGTTGTCGACGCCGATGCCCGTGGCCGCGTAATAGCGGTCGAGCAGCCCGAGGGTCTGGGCGATGTGGGGATAGGCGACGTGCTCCATGCGCACGCGAAGGATCAGCTTCAGAACGCGACGCTCCGGTAGCTCGACTTCCTGGAAGACCACGATCTCGGTGGGGTCGTTGGTGTAGCCCAGGTCGCCGCCGATCCAGAAGACGCCGGTCTGCGGCATCAGGTTCAGCAGCATCTCCAGCCGGTCGTGGGAGGCCTCCTCGGTCTCGCAGCCCCGTAGCTCCTCTCCCGTGATCACGCATTTCTGGTACTCGATTACGTCCTGGCGGCAGAGGTTCAAATGCTCGACGTTAAATGCCCCGTAGGAGGGCTTGCCGTGCTCGCCGGCCACCTCGTGCTGCCACCCGGCGCTGTCCTTGCCGCCGTAGAACTCCTCGAGCTCCGCTGCGCGTTCTTCATTCCAGGTCGGACTCAACCAGGAGGGCCAGCGGAACACTTGGAACTGGGTCGAGCTGGTCAGCCGGTAGTAGGTGGTGTCGCGCAGGCCGTTGGGTGTTGAGTAGATGCGCAGCGTCCCGCCGGCCTTCAGGCACTGGCGCAGGGCCTTCCAGGCCCGTTCGGTCAGCCAAGCGCCTTCGTCCACCCAGACGCGGTCCACGTGCAGGGACCGGAAGGAGTCGCCATAAGCGCCCGCCGGACGGAAGTAGAGGATGGAGCCGTTGGTGAATTCCAGGCGGAAGTAGGGTTTGCGGTGGATCTTGGGTTTTCCATACTTGCTCAGTGCGATGCTGCCCATTAGGTCCGGGTTGGCGTCGAGCTGGAACTCGAACTCTTCGATCAGCGTGTCCAGGTGCCCCTGGTGGGGCGCGCCGACGAGGCCCTGGCTGCCCCGGTGCGTGAAGGCGAAGTGCAGCGCATCGGTGCTGATGCACACGCTCTTGCCGACGTCGCGTCCGTCCAGATGGATGATGTTGCGGGCCGAGGACCGAAGGTCGTCGACCTGGTGTGGCCAGTAGACCCGCTCTTGGCCGTCCCGGTTGCGTAGATACGCCTGGCCCCAGAGCACTGGGTCTGCCAGGGTCCGGCCCAGTTTTCGTTCTTTGGCGGATAGCGGAGCCATTCAGGGCAGCCTCGGCAACAGCGCCGCCCGGATGACGGTCCCCACCAACTCGGCCAACTCCCGCCGCGTGGCACGCATCCGCTGCCGGTCCCGGATCACGCCTTCGATGTCAGCGCGCGCTTGGTCCAGCTCCTCCCAGGCGCGGTAGGTCCGCCGGGCGGTTGCGGCCCGGGTCCGCACCTCGTCCATCTTTCCGGCCGCCAGCACCGCGCCGATCTCCATGAGCCGGCGCCCGACCGCGCGGACGGCTTCCCGGTTCTCTTCGAGAATCGTGTTCATCGCTTCTCCTTCTTCTTCTGCGGTTCCGCTTCGCTCCGCTCTTGCGGCGGCTTCTCACCCTGCGCCCAAGCGTCCAAGGCGGCCAACGCCTCGGCCAGCCGCTCGCCGATTCCCTTAAGCCGCTCCCGCTCGGGGTGCTTCGCCTCCTCCAGGGTCTGGTTGGCCTCGGCCACGTATTCGGGCATGTGGCGGTTCATGGTTTGGATCGCGTGCTGGATGCGCTGCGGCGGCCGCTTCGCTGCACAGCCTGCCAGGGAGGCCGCCAGGGTGAGGACCAGCACCGTCCGGGTCACGGTTTCAATCGGTCTTTTCATGAGATTCCTCCCCGCCCGCGTGTATGGCCTTGACTTCCGATCGACACGAAGCGTCCATGGTGTCGAGCGCATAAGCGTTTGTAGATCAACCATTTCAACCCACCGAAAAGGAGAGTCACATCATGACCGACACACTGCACGAGGCCGGGCAGGCCTACCTCGAACACCTGAAAAGCCAGGGCAAGAAGGAGCGCACGGTCTATACCTACGGCAAGGACTTCGAGCAGATCGAAGCCTTCTTCGGGGCCGACCGGAAGCTCAAAGGCATCTTGGCCCCCCACGTAGGCAAGTTCTTCCGCTCCGACGCGCTTCTGAAACTCGCGAGCGGCAAGCAGCGCGCCGAGCCCACCGTCAAGAAGACCATGCGGGTGCTGCGCATGTTCCTGGTCTGGGCCCACGAGACCGGCCGGATCGACAAGCTGCCCCTGCCCAAGGGGACAGCCATGGGCCGGAACGTGAAAAAGGAAGGAGACTAGCAGCATGACGACGAGCGCGCTTCGGCTCCTGCCAAGGCCTGAGCCCTTCGAGCAAGCGGTCGAGGCCTTCGCCAGAAGGCTGGCTGCCGAGGGTCGCTCTCCGAACACCATCAGCGCGTACTTGCGGGACCTCCGGCAGCTCACATCCGTCCTGTTGGAGCGCCACCCCGGGCTCACCCTGGGCCGCGTGACCAGTGCCTTGCTCGACGAAGCGCTGACCTCACCGGCGGTCGTCAACGCGGCCGCCGGCACTCCCCGGTCCCCGGCGTCGCTGCACCGCTTCAAGGCGGCCGTCCGGTCGTTTTTCGCCTGGGCGGAGGAGACCGGGCAGGTGGCGGAGAACCCGGCGCGCTCGGTGACCTTGAGACGGCTGCCGCGCACCACACCGACCTTCCTGACCGAGGCCGAGAAACGGCGGCTGTCGAAAGAGCTCCGAGGCAGCTCCTCCAAGCTCGCCCGCCGCGATCGCGTGATCGTTGAGCTGTTCCTGGGCACGGGCGTCCGGCTGCAGGAACTGGTCAGCCTTGACTTGGACGACGTGGACCTCGACGCCAAACATCTCCGGGTCCGCGCCAAGGGCGGCGTGCCGCAGGTGAAGTTCCTAAAGTCCACGCTGCGCTCCCTCCTGCGCATTTACCTGAACGAGCGCCGCCGCCAGGGCAACGGCGACTGCCGGGCGCTGTTCCTCTCCAACCGCGGCTCGCGCCTGTCTGCGGGGCAGATCGCCAACCGCGTCAAGCACTGGCTCGGCAAAGCACGGATTAACAAGCGCATCAGTCCACACAGCCTGCGGCACACCTTCGCCACCCACCTCTACAGCCGAACCGGCAATATCCTGGTGGTCAAGCGGGCGCTCGGGCACCGGGACCTCTCGACCACCGAGATCTACACCCACTTGGTCGACGACGCCCTCGAGGACGCCCTCGAACGTCTCTAGGCCACACGCCCATCCAGAACCCCAGCGGTCCTTCGGGGCCGCTTTCCTATTTCGGCTCCGGGACGGGTACTCACAGAAGCTGGAGACCGTCTGCCGAGAGTCCCCTCGCTGAACACAATGGCCGAATGTGAGCTGTCGATCATCGGAGCCTCCCCCATCCGGTTGTTCTCAAGAGATACTTACCGGAGCGAGCCGTAAAGTGTCGGCCTCAAAATTTGGGACGGTCGAGGAAGCCGCAGGTCCGAACCTTCCCACGGACCTAACGCATTGATATTGAGATAGATTGGAAATCGTGATGGGGAGGATCGGGAAAGAACGATTGACGAGAGATTCCCCTGCGTGAGATCCCCCTGAAGGTGTCCTTTGGGCGAACCGGAAATAGATGGCGCGGTCTTGCCAGATCGCCTACGGTGACGTCTTCCAGGTGTAGCCCAGGCGGATGTAGTAGTAAGCGCCGTTGAAACCCCACGGCGTGTACTCGCTGTACCGCTCTCCAACACTCCTCGCGTTGGGCGACATATCGGGAAACGTGTTGAACACGTTTTGGGCGCCGACCGCCAGCTTGGTCGCCTCGGAGAGCGGAACGCTGACCTCGACATCGAAGACCGGCTTGCCGCTGAATAAGGTCTGAGAGTTGTCCCAGTCGAACCAGGCGCCGTAATAATTGACGCGCCCGAGGATATCCAATCGGCCCACCTTCTGGTTGACGCTGAAGTTCCAGCGGTTCTTAGGCAGGGCTTCCTGCAGCTCCCGGATTCGCCGCGACACGTTGAGCAACTCCGGATTGAATTGCTTCACCTGGGTGGTGGTGTGGTTGAAGACGGCGCCGAACACGGTGTTGCCGTTTAAGCGGGGTGGCGCGTAGTTAAAGACCAGATCGACCCCCTGCGTCTGGGTGGAGATTTCGTTTGTGAAGAACCGGAAGCTCGACAGGCCGCGGGCGTTCTCGACCCCCTCTTCCACAAGCTGATCGACTTCTTCCGGTGTGAGGGTGAAGTCCTGCGTCACGGCGAGGCGGTCGGACAAATCGATGTGGAAGTAGTCCGCCGTGAAGATCAACGGCCCGTTTTCGATGACCGCGCCGACGGCGTAGTTGACCGACTTTTCGGGGTCGAGCGGCTGCCCGCCTCTCAGTCGTGCCATCGGGAAGATCGACGGGATCGTGCCCCGTTCCACCAGGTCATTGACCGTCGGGTCGAAAATCGTGGACAAGTTGAACCCATTCTGCTGACCGGGCGTCGGTGCGCGGAACCCGCTGCTCACGCTGGCGCGAAGCGAGAAGGCATCCACCAACCGGTAGCGGCCCGACAGTTTGCCGTTAACCGTAGTACCGAAATCCTCAAAGTTTTCTATGCGCGCCGCTGTGCCGATCGTCCACCGGTCTTGGGGCCCAGACAGTTCGACATCGCCGTAGGCCGCGATGCTGCTGCGGCTCCATTTCCCCGCGGCAAGCGGGCTGTAGCCGCTGAAGCCGTTGGAGCCGACGCTGAAGCCTTGTGCGGCGTAGGGGCCGATGTCCCACGACTCGCGCTGGCCGAGCCTGCTCTCGTACTGCTCCTGCCGCCACTCAACTCCGCCCGCGATGTTGACCCGGTCGCTAATAGCATAGGAGACATCCAAGTTGAGACTCGTCTCCTGCTGCCGGTTACTCCCCAAATTGAAGTCCGTCGGAGTGTCCGGGCCCAGCGAGGCGTTGACCGTGTTGACGATAAACAGGTCGGTCTCGTGAGCGCCGACACTGACGCTCGCGTCCCAAACGAGGCCACTGGCCATAAACCCGCGTAGGCCGGCGACCACCGAGGAATCGGTCGCGTCCCCGCCGAAGTTCGGGGTGAACCCGCCGGGGAACCGTTCCTGGAAGGAAAAGCAGTTCGGGTCGGAGCGCACCCGTCCCAGGGCGTCCGGATCGGGCACATGGTTGGTGATCCTCACCGTGGGGCAGTTGGCGGAGCCCTCATTGCGCGCCGCTAGCACGTCGCCGATGAGCAGGGTCCGGCCGCCGTCGGCGCTGAAGACACCCCCTCGGGTGTTGGGGTTGCGGAAGAAAAAGCCGCCGGTCACCTTCTTGCTGGCATAGTTCGTGTGTCCGTAGAACTGCAGGCCATTGCCGAACAGATAGCCGAAATTGCCGAAGAACTTGAGGTCGTCGTCAATCTCGGGAGAGCCCCAGATCTGGGCTGGCTGTCGGACATCGTTATTGCCGGCTGCGATCAGAGCCGCCACGTCGCTGCGCTGGATGCTGCGGTCGGTCGGATTCGAGCTCCCATACTCGAGGCTGAGGTTGGCGAAGCCGGTCTCGCCGAGCGGCAATCCGACGTTGCCGGCGACGGTATACGCTTTGCCGTCCCACCCTTGGCCGTAGGCCCCCGTGGTAAATTCGAGGCTGCCGCCGGAACGATTGTCCTTGGGCAGCAAATTGATCACGCCGGCGATGGCGTCCGAGCCGTATTGCGCCGCCGCGCCGTCCCGCAACACTTCCACCTGCCGCAGGGCAATCGACGGGATGGACGAGATATCCGGACCCTGTGACCCGAACGCCACGCCGTTACCCCCGTGCCAATCGATGATCGACGAGCGGTGGCGGCGCTTCCCGTTGACCAGCAGCAGCGTGTGATCGGGCGCCAGGTTGCGCAGCATCACCGGCCGGACGATCGTCGACGCGTCGCTGATCGGTTGGATGTTGACATTGAACGAGGGAACGAGCGTCCGCAACTGATCTCTCAGATCGGTTACGCCCTGACTGCCCAGCTCTTGGATGTCGATGGCGTCGATCGGCACCGTCGACTCGGTCACCGACCGTGGCTCCCCCCGCGTTCCAACCACGACGACCGTGTCCACCGCGCCTAACTGGAGGGTAAAGTTCAGCAGGGCCGGTTCCTCTGCTCTCAGTTCAACATCGCTGTAGATTCCCGTTTCAAAGCCGGGCACCTCGGCGGTGAGCGTGTAGAGCCCGGGTGGCAAACGAGTGAACTCGAAAGTTCCCCTCTCGTTGGTCATGCGCGTCGTGACCATCCCGGTCGTTTCGTTAGTCGCCGTGACGACAACACCGGGGATGACGGCTCCCGTGCTGTCGGTCACGGTTCCACTCAATGTGGCGTTCCCCTGGGCCAACGTGCTGGTGGAAAAACCCAATAGCAAGACAACACCTACGAAAACAACCTGATGCATTTCTCGCATGACTTTTCCCATCGTAACCCCTTGGCTCGCCCGATCAGGACGAGGTTATATACTCATCGTTGTGAGAGATAGTTTAGGTCACAGCCCGAGCCTTGTAAAAGTGTGTTCCAGGGTGTAAGAGTCCTGCCGCTCCCGGAGCATGCCCGCCAGCCCGGCGTGCGGCCTCACCCTGTTGTATTGCGGCTGCCACCCGGTCACGATGAGGGACCGCCTTTTCCGTTCCTTGCCTCCAGACAAGCACTCCCAAGAAGCTGGAGACAGTGAGCTGACAGTCCGCTCGCTGGCCTCCCTGAACACAATCGCCGAATGTGAGCTGGCGAGCCGCGGAGCCTTCCGGTGAGGCCCGGAAGGATTGATTGACGAAAGTTTCCGCCGCGTGGGATTCCATGGCCAGCACCCGACCGTATTTGTCCGCGCGAGGGTCCGTTTTGCACACTTTTGGGCCGGTTTTTGCACCCAATCGACCTCTTTTTGCATCGTTTTTCCTGCGATTCTGCGCCCAGTGGGGACACAAATCATCCAACCCCCGAGCGAAGCGACAGACCGCCTCCGGCGAGCGGTTCCCAACCGCCACGGGGAGGTCCACTGCATCTCTGCCGGACCTGCTGGGGGCGTGACGCCGATAGTCGCCGGTCGCCACAGCCCACTTGCGTGTGAGCGCCAGCAAGGCCTCGCGGGGGAGGTCCCGGATAGGCGGTTCGACCTGGGGGCCGAGCCGACGGGATCGTCTCCGCAGCTGCCGGGACTGGGCCATGGAAGCGTCAATCGTTCCTCGCCTCCGGGGTGGCCGCCTTTGCTCGCCAGGTCCGCGACGTGGCGGACGCGGTATCCCATTCCCCGCTTCCAACCGAGGGCTGGGCGTGATGCTCGTTGGACGCCTACGGGAGAAGTCGGAAGAACACGTCTTATGCTGGATTCCGCCAGAACGGATCGCCGTAAGTCTTTGGTTCTTCGGGGCCGGGTCCTCCCGCCACCTGGTGTTATCCTCAATCATTTTCGCGTTTTCCGCCTCTTGCCCCGCTTTCGGGCCGGTTTCTTCTCCGACTCGGCCAGCTTTTCCAGCAGGGTCGTGGCCCACTCGGCCGGTGTGGTTCCGGGACCGCTGGGGACCTCGCCCTCGCGGGTGATCTTGGTGGCCTTTAAATCCTTGAGATGGCAGCGGATCATCCGGTCGAGTTTCTCCGAGGCGTCGATGTCCCCGTTGATCTGGGCACGTACCAGCTTCACCGAGTACACCGCCACCAGCTCGACCTGCATGAAATCCGAGCTCTTGTTGAACACGAAGTCGTTCTGCAGCCGCTCGATGATCTCCCGGAAAAGCTCCCGCTCCTCATCGTCCAGGCACTGATTGGCCCAGATGCCGCGGGTCATAGGATTGAGGTTGTTGTGGCGGCCGGTGCGCTTGGGCGGCTGGGCCTTCCCCTCGGCGCCGTGCCAAGTGTCGAGGTTTTGCTGGTCTTTCTTGTTCAATGCCACCGATTCGGCTCCAACGATGTGTTCACGACGGGCTCTCTGGCTTCCCCACCTCGGGGTTCGGGGGGGGAAGATGAATTTCGCCCCCAAAACGAGAAAGCCGTCTTTGGTTACTTACCGGAAAGTTTCGGAATGTGTCGGCGGTGATGCGCGGTCCTCGGCCAGGATTTGACGCACGCGGCGCGGGGTGACCCCGGCCAGCTTGCCGATCTCGCGGGTGGAGACGCCTTGATCCGTCAGGGCCAGCACGAGCTTGCGACGCGTCTCATAGAATTGCGTATTGGCCGGGACCCACAGCAGGCCCGTAAAGTGTTGCTGGACCTCGCTGAACAGCTCCGGCGGCAGCACATCCTTGGCGTTGGCATATCGACGCTTCACACGTCCGTTGTGTTTCAGGAGGTACTCGACCGCAACCGAGGCATCGACGACGAAGTGCGTCACTCCATCTCCACGTCTCGGAGGGAGCGTTCTTCCACGAGCAGCGCCGCCGCTTCTACGCCCAGGTCGGTCTCAGGGCGCTGGGCCAGACGCTTGCGCCACTCCCACCTTGCCAATTCCCGCTCCACGGCGGTAAGCACAGCCGCGCTTATGGTGCAGTGTTCTCACGGGCATGGCGGCGTAGGCGGTCGTGCAGGTCGTCGGATATGTTCCTCACCTGTAAGTTAGCCATGTGGTGAGCTTGGCATGAAGCCAGCATGAACACAAAGGCCACCTGAGCACTCGTCCCCGCCCCCCTCTGATTTGGGGTGGTCCCCGGAATCACAGCGGTTTGTGGAAAACCCACAGGGGGCTGAGAGGCGGCCCTGGGAGGGTTTCCTTACGACCTCCACGAGCTTCGGGAAGGATCCCCCCGCGTTCGTCGCTCCTGGTCTCGGATGGCATCGACCTGGGGCACGGCTGAGGACCGAACTCGCTGGATAAACCGCCAGTCGCCGTCTTCGGGGAAAAGATACGGGGGGACGGCCGGTGTCTCCTTCACTGGAGGGCGCACACGATCAGATCGGCCATCGAGCCTATCGATCCGAGGCGGTGCATAGGTCTTTGGCTCGAGCGACTGGACGGCCGAGCGGAGTGCCTCTTCGCCCAGGTTCTCGATGGCCCAGGCGTGAATCTCGTTGAACCGGGTGTGGAGCATATCGAAGGCCTGGGCCGAGAGACGTCCTGAGCCCACTCTCTTCTTGGCCAGGTCCATCCGGTGCCGCAGC
Source organism: Bryobacterales bacterium (assembly GCA_965247515.1). Taxonomy (GTDB): domain Bacteria; phylum Acidobacteriota; class Terriglobia; order Bryobacterales; family UBA6623. The sequence continues at coordinate 8,946,868 of OZ252029.1, forward strand.
CAGGCGTAGTAGTCCGGATCGAGCCGGCGAAAGCAGGTCCCGTCGATCCCGATGTCCGTTGCGAAGTGATCGGGTTCGGCGGTCTCCCAGGACTTCAGGCTCGTAGCTGCATAGAGCGCGGTTTCCCGCTTGCTTGCGTCCGGGTCGGCAACATCGTTTTCCCCAACCGTCTGTCTCTCGAGTATTTCTAGAAGGCTCACGTCCGGCACTCCAGTTCGTAGGTTTCCCTTGGGAGATACTTACCGGAGCGAACCAAATAATGTCGGATCGAAGCTTTGTGCCGGGGGAATTCGATGGCTGCTGTCTAGGCGCTGCTGGTCCCCGGTGCCGATCCCCTGGCCCATGTCGAAGCGCGAACCGTAACGCCAGGCTGGGAAGGTGGGAAGGGTCACCACCATGTTTTGAACCTTCCCAGGACCCTTCCCAAGCCTATAACCTATTGATATTAATATAGATATAAATAAATAATGGGAAGGTGGGAAGGGTATAGGAAATATTACTCCTCGTGTGGCCAAAAAAATAAGTGGGGGGGCGTACATCGAATTACCGGCCCATCGCGGTGTGTGTTTTTTATCTTTGTCTGAAGGGGGGAGACTCCTGAAACCCTTCCCACCTTCCCAATGTCTTCATAACACCCGTAAATACAGCTAGTTACAGCTGGGAAGGTACCTTCCTGAATTGGGAGGGACCTTCCCACCCTTCCCGCTGAGTCCGAGCCGAAAACGGTGATTGCGGTTTAGAGGAGATAGGCGATGTCGTAGGTGGCCGTGGAGTGACCGGCCCGTTCGACACGGTTCACGGTGATTTGGAACCCGGCCTGTTGGATCGTGTCCAGATCGTTGGCGAATCGCTGGGCGAACTGCTGGACGGATCGAAGGTGGAAGGTAAGGTTGGACTCTTTGGCCTGTCTGTTGAGCGCGATGTAGAGGTCTCGCGCCAGAACGCCTTCGATGTGGGTCTCGTCCTGGAAGTCGATCAGGCAGCGCTCCAGGAATTTGGCCTTGTGGCTGCTGTCGTTTGCCACCGTGCTCTCCCGGTCGATCTCCACGGCGCGGCGGTAGGCGTTGAACAGCGCCACCAGAACGGTTGCGATGGGATTCGATTCCCGCGCCGTCTCCAAGCTGACCCGGTTGAGCAAGACGATTTGCGTGAGAAACGTCGGGCGGATTTCCTCGAACCCCTGATTGATTACTTCGGACGGTTCCCCAGCCAGCAGCATCAGGTACATCAGGCTCAGGTAATCATTCGAGCGACGCTTGTCGTGATCACCCAGGGTACTGGCTAGTAGATCCATGACCTTCCCCTGCGCGTCGGCACGCCGCATGGCCAGCACTTGGCTGGTGCGTCGGATCAGGGCCGAGACAATCAGATCACGGTGCTCGGCGATAGCGGCCAGAATATTGGCCTCGAGGAAGCTGTTGCCGGCCCGCTCCTCCATGTCAAAGCGGATGATGAAGGAGCGAGACAGGATCTCCGAGAGCTCCCCGCCCAGCGGCTCGATGCCAGTGGTATTGAGCAGGCACTTGGTTTTCTCGATGACGGTCTCGGTGTCGGTGCCGCTTTTGCGCTTCTCCTTGGCGATGCCGGTGATGCTGGTGAGCATGAAGGTGGTCAGGTCGTCGGTCATCTGCTTGACCTCGATGTTGTCCAGCACGATGAGCGGGTTTTGGGAGCCGTCGGTGTAGTTGGCCGCATCGGTGCTTTTCTTCTGCTGGGGTTCACCGTAAACGAGCGCCGAGATGAGTTTGCTGGCGGTGGTCTTGCCCGATCCGGCGGGTCCCTCGAAACGGGTCATGGGCTTGGTGCCGGCGAAATCAATCAGGAGGAAGCAGGACAGCCACGAAAGGATCAATGCGCGCTCCCCTGGGGCGCAGGTCATGTTGTCAACGATCAGCGTCGAAAGCAGCCGCTCGGCCTTTTTCAGATCGGCATCGGGCAGGAACCGGAGCGGCTTCATTTTCCGGGAACCCTCGAGAATAACGCCGTCGGCGTTGCCTCCGTTCTTGAGAATCTCGATGCCGTCGGGCGTGATCTTGACGATCTCGTGGGCGTCGTTGTTGAGGTTGAAGTAGACCGTGTTTTTCGAGACATCGGTGTGGAGCCAGGAGAAGTGGTCCCGCATCTGCCCGTGGATCAGGGCCAGGCTGGACAGGACCTCGAAGAAAATGCGCCCGCTACCTGTGGGCGGCACCAGACCGGTTTGCTTGTAGAGCATGGCCGCGTACTGGCGCTTGCGCCCCCGGTCGGCCGAATCCATCCAGTAGATGGTGTTGTCGAAGTAAACGAACGGCTCTCCATGGCGGGTAAAGAAGAACTGCGCGGCGCCGTGATCGGTGAACCACTGGTAGGCGGCCTCGGCGACCAGGGTGTAGTCGGGGGCCTGCCCGTCCGGGGTCTCCAACAACACCTCGTTGATCCGGGCCCGGCAGGAGCCGGCTGGCGCATTGGTGAGATGTTTCTTGCGGATATTCTGGCTATGTTTCTCTTGGCGGGCTTGTTCCTTGAGCTCCTTTTTCACGGCCTGCACCTGCTGGCGCAGCGTGGTGAGCGACAGGTTTGACTTGCCGAAGCGCTCCTGGATGCGCTTCAGATGCCGGTTTTGTTCGAGCGGCGACAGTAACGCCACCTCATTCAGGATCGGCTCGAGCAGCTGGTTGCGTACCGACTCGGCGACATCGGTCGGCAGCCGGTCGATGCCGAATTCCAGCGGCGTGGTGGCCTTATCGAGCAGGGTTTCGAACTCCGTGGCCGTGTGGCCCGAGGCGAAGTAGTCGTTGACATCGATCTTGGCCGCAGCGAGCAGACCTTCGGCTTCCTCCATGTCTTCGGAGCCCCGGCCGTTGAGGTCTTCGGGGAGATCTCCCGCTCCGACAGCCGCATCCAGATCGAAGCGTTCCCGTAGCTCGCGCCGGGCTTGTTGCTGGGTCTCATCCAGAGGCAGAACGACGAGTTTCGTTTCGATCTTGTGCCCGGTGAGGACGCTTGCGGTCTTGAGTGCGCCGTTCAAGCCCACCTCCGAGATCTCGTTGGCCTGGCAGATGTAAACCGTCTTGACGCCCCCGAGCTTGGGCAACAGGCGACTCCAGTCTGATTCTCGGATGTGCACTGTGACCGGAGAGACAACCGGAAAGCCGCGCTCCATCAGAGCGATGCAGTCGGTGACGCCCTCGGTGATGATGACGCGTTCGGGCCGGGTGAGCAGGCAGTCTTCGTTATAGAGGTGGCTGTTGTTGATCGAGGGCGCGATGTAGTGGTTCTTGCGGTCGTTGTGGACCCGAAGCTTCTTGTATTTGCCCCGCTCATAGTCGTTGTCGGGAGTCCAGGGCGTCTGGCGTCCGATCATGAATACGACGCGGCCACGGCTCCAGTAGGGGAAGATGATGCGCCGATCGAAGAAGGGGTACAAGCTGTCCTGACTGGTTGGATTAAACGCGCCGGTGGCGCCGAGCTCGCGCAGCGTGAAGGGGTCCTTTCGTTTGGTCAGGGCGGAGAGGACGCCACGGTATTCTGTTCCGTTGTCTTGGCAGGCGCCATTGGCGGCAAAGCCGATTTGGAGCGAATCGATGGTGTCGTCGGAGATCCCGTAGTGGGTGTGTAGCCAGTCCAAGACTTTCGGTGCTTCCTTGAGCCGTCGGTGATAGAACTCCGCCAGGGCGGTCAGCGCTTCCTGGACCCGCACCTCCAGTTTGCGCTCCGCCTCGATCTTCTGCAGTTGCTCGGGGGAAAGTCCGTACTGACCGAGCGGCGGCAAAGAGACCTTGGCGGCCAGAAAGTCGCGGGCCCGCTTATGGGTCTCGGGCATGGGACCGGATCGCCCGGCGGTGACGGTCCTGGATTGGATGAACTCGACCAGCTGTAGCACGTCGCCCCCCTTGCGGCAGGCATGGCAAAAGAAGCCTTGCTTGTCGAGCCAGACGTGAAGCGAGAGGCGGCTCGTGCTCTTGTGGTGGGGGCAATCGCATTGCAGGAGGCGGTCAGTTTCAGCGACGATGCGGGGACCGAGGAGCTCGCGAGCCACCTGACCGATGTCGACCTCGGTGATCTGCCGGTAGTATTCCTGGACGTTGCCCGGTGGTGTATTGCTCATATCGGGTCCTCGTAATCTGCGAGAAGGAAAGACAGAAATGTTCTCCTCGCGTCGAGATGGCGCTTCCTGGCGCAGTTGGCGATGCCCCAGTGATCCCCGACGATGACGACCGCTTCCTTGGCCCGGGTCACGCCGGTGTAGAAGAGATTGCGGTGGTGCATGAAGGAGTGGGACTTGTGCACGACGACGACGGCGCAGGGGAACTCCGAGCCTTGTGCCTTGTGGATGGTGAGCGCGTAGGCCAGCTCGATATCGGACCGGTTCGGCGAGCCGGATTTGATATTGACCGGCATGCCCTCAAAAGTGACCCGCAATGAGCCATCGGTGGCGACTTCGGTGACGGTGCCTACCGCGCCGTTCATCACCCCAAGGGTGTAGTTGTTGCGGGTCTGGATGACCTTGTCGTGAACCAACAACTGGGGTCGGCGCCCCGGCTTTGGAATGGGCGCCTCTACGCCCCAGAGCTTGGCCTGGATCAGCCGTTGCAGCGCCAGGTTGAGCGCCCGGGTGCCGAGCGGACCCTTGTGAGTCGAGGTCAGCACCTGGATGTCGTCCCGCAGGTCGAACCCGAGTCGCTCGGAGAGCACGGTCTCGAACAGCTTGAGCAGGAAGTGCTGCGCGTCGGCTAGCTCGGTGAACTGATCGACCAGGTACCAGGCGCGTCGGCCCGAGGCCTCCAACTCACTGGTCTTGCGAACCTGGCCGGCCAGCACGGCAATGCTGTTTTCCTTCAGCACCCCTGCCTGGCGGACCACCTGGTCAAGCACCACCGTGGGCACCGTCCGGGCTTCGATCAGATCGCGCAGCAGATTGCCCGGACCCACCGGCGGCAGCTGGTTGTGATCCCCCACCAGCACCACGGCGGTCCGCTCGAGATCGATGGATCGGAACAGGTGCCAGGCCAGCGGAACGTCGACCATCGACACTTCGTCGACGATGACGACGTCGGCAATGATGGGGTCCTCGGGGCCGCGGGCGAACGACTTGCCGTCGAACCCGAGAAGGCGGTGGATCGTGCTGGCCCGGCGGCCGGAAAGCTCCTCAATCCGCTGGGCCGCCTTGCCGGTGGGTGCGGCCAGGACGACTCGTAGGTCCTCCTCCCCGTAGATTTTGGTCAGCGCCGCGACTGTGTAGGACTTGCCGCTCCCAGCGCCGCCGCTGATCAACGTGATGGTGGACGAGAGTGCCGTCAGGACGGCCTCGTGTTGGCCCGGAAGGAGCGTCGGCGCCAGCTCGTCGATGAGATCGGGCAGGTCCTCCGGCTCAGGGAAATGCGGGTTGGGCGCTTTGCCCTGGGCGAGCGTCTTAGCCAGGTCCTCTTCCATCCGGCGGATGTCCGGTCGCGCGACGAGAAATCGGCCGCCGTGGGACGCGCAGGTGAGCGTGCCTTCATCGATGAGTGCGCTCAGTGAGGTCTCAATCTGATCCCGGCTGTCGAGCGTGTCCATGACGAGCAAGGCGTTGGCCTGCTCGATCAGCTCCTCAAACTCAATCCAGCAATCCCCCCGAGCGAGCGCCGCCGTAACGCAGTCGAGGATGCCGGCCCGGATGCGGGACGGATCGTCCTTGGCCGTCCCCATCCGGCGGGCGATCTTGTCGACCCGCTTGAAGCCGAAGCCTCGGATTTCCCGAACGATGAGATAGGGATCGTCTTGGAGCAGGCCGAGGGCATCGTTGCCGAGCTTCTCGACGAGATTCGTCACCTGATAGTGGGTGAGGCCGTAAGCCGCCAGCTGAGTCAACGCCCGGTTGACCTCTCGGGTCTTGAGCCATTCCTCCCGCAGCCGCTCGACCGTGGCCAGGGGCAACTTCACAGCCTTAGCGACGGCCTCCGGCTCTTCGACGATGACCCGGTCGAAATCCTTGCTGAAGCGTTCGGCGATCCGCTTCGCCTTGACCGGTCCGATCCCCTTGATGTCCGGGTGGTGAGCCAGGTAGTGCGCCAGTCCCTCCCCGTCCAGTTCGAGGTCATAGACGGCGGTCTCGACCTCGAGCTGCTGTCCGTACTTGGGATGCCTGACCCAATGGCCTTCCAGGATCACCTGATCCTGCTCGCGGGCGTAGAGCTTGCCGGCGAACGGGATTGGATCGCCGTCAGTCGTAACAAGCCGGCCTGCGGAGAAGCGCGGGCCGGCGTAGTAGACGGCGTCGATCCGTCCGCGAATCTTAGTGACTGTTGACGTTAAGGTTGCGGTTGCCATTGCGTTAACGCGATTTGGTGGACCCGGCGCAAGTAGCCTTCGACAAATGCCCGGGCCGATTGCCGGTCGGAGCAGAAAAAGACCGGGATACGGAAGTCGACGACGATGGACACGACCGAACCGAGCACGGCGTTGGGGTGCGCTCCGGAGCGGTACGATCGCGCGAGGATGTCGCCGAGGTTGGCCTCGACCACGATGCAGGCGGCCTTATAACCGGCCAGACGCTCGAGCTCGGTGCGGAACCTCTTTCGAGAGCGAATGACGGTCGAGACCAAGTCCTCGAGCGTCTTGCGCTCCACCGCCACAGCCGCCTCCCATCCTTCGAGGGAGTAGTCCCCGGCGGGCAGGGCCCGGCGCGTGGCCGTCACGCCTTCCGAATCGAAGGTGTAGGGCTCCTGTTCCCGCGTATCGACAACGACCGTGATCCGATCTGTCCCTGCCTGCCGCTCAGGACCCGGCGCAAGCCGGTTAGAACGGGGCGAGCGCATCCTGGGCCCCAGCCTCGGAGTTCTCGTCGTCCTCAATCACCAGGCGCCGGTTGAGGTAGACGTTTTCAAAATCCCCATTCGTCCGCTTGGTCACTTCGAGCTTCACGCCTGTGAGCTGGCCGAGGTGCTTGTACAGATCGGAGAGCTTGTCGAGATCCAATCCGCAGGTGTGCAGATCCGTCTTGAGCCACTTGATGTTTTCGCGGCTGGCAATGATGTTGTTGCGCCACAGCAGGCGTCCCCGGAACCGGGGCGCGAGGATGCGCAGGGTCCACTTGAGCATCGGATTACCCGAGCTCTTCGCCCGGACCAGCTCCACCTGGTCGACGTTGACCTGGTACTTGCCGTCCGGGACCGGCTCGAACTCCCTCTCTTCAACTTCGGCTGCGGTATAGTCGTCCGCGAAGTCGGTCAGATCGATGTCCGCGCCAGGCGGGGTGTGCTGTTCGTACTCTTTGTTTGGCATGGTCCTTATCCTCCATTTCGGGGTGTGTTGGGCTGGGGCTTCGGATCGCCAGCCTTGGCCGCGGCCGCCGGCTTGGTGGCCTGGGCGGCGGGCCGATTGAACGCTTCGGTGAACTTGGTGAAGTCGAGATCGATGGTCTCGGGCAGCCGGCCCGTCCGATCCCCGGCTTCGTAGTGCGGGCTGGGCTTGGTGCGCATGACCCGGCGGTAGGAGGTCTTGCCCTCCTCGTCGGTCACCGCTTCCAGATCGCAGTAAAGAATGAGATCGACCATCCCCAGCACGATCTTGCGGGCCTTGTCGGGCAGGGTCGGAACGATCCGGGTGTACTTGCCCGTGCGGGTCTCGATCTCCCGCTCCACCGAATGGGAGACGAGAAACAGTCCGTAGGGCAAAAACGCCAGCTTGGTGAGAACGCGGTGGAACTCGTTGTTGATCAGCGCCCAACCTTTGCCGTAGCCGAGATCGGACTCGTGCTCGATCTTGAACTTGGCGCAGACGTGCTCGGCGCACATCCGGTAGGCGTTGTCGATGGTGTCGATGATGATGGTCTTGAACGAGTGCTTGCCCTCGGCGATCTCGCTGCAGGCGGCCAGCAGCTGGTCCCAGGACTGAATCGGCGCCTGGTAGACGTCCAAGGCGTTGAGCCCCGGCTCGGTGGCCAGAAACAGCGCGCCCTCCGAATGCGAGCACCAGGTCGTCTTGCCTATCTTCGATCGGCCGTATACGAGCACCGTCAGGTCGGCCAGGTTCTGTTTTTGGGGTGTGGTCTTGTTGGGTAACACGATGTGTTCTCCTTTCATCTGGGTTCTCAGAATGGGAGGTCGTCGATGGATGAGGATTCGTCTCCGCCGACGGCCTCCCGTAGCTCTTCATGCGGCGGGACCTTCTGGTAGAGGTTCTCCGCAACGACTGGACTGCCGCCCGCCTGACACAACGGCAGGTAGGCGCAAGGGCGGCGGTAGTGAAAACAAAAGGCCGTGTTCTGGTAGAAGACGCCGCGCCGGCGCGCTTCGAGATACGCCTGGGTCAGCTCCCAGAGCTGGGCCTGCAGTTCCTCGAAGCGGTCGCGGGAGAGGTAGAGCCGCTCCCGGTGGAACATCTGCGGGTCGGAGTACTTGGCCGCGAGCCGCTCCTGGAAGGCTTCGTCACTTTCCGGGAGCTTGCGCTTGGCCGAGGTCTTGCCGGTCTTCGACTTGGCGACGAGTGCCGCCCGGCGGGCCTCATACTCGACTTCGGTCTCACCAAGGCTCTGCACCAGCCGTGCCTTGACGAGCACGTTGTAGAGGACGCCGGCGAGCCGTATGCCGAGGGTCTGCTCGATGTAGCGGGAATAGAGGACGATCTGAAAGTCGGTCCACAGACGCTCGAGATAGTCGCCGCCCAGCTGAGAAGCGGTCTTGTGTTCCAGCAGGTAATGCTCGTCGCCGATCCGGACGACGCCATCGATCTTCCCGGCCAAGGTAAAGCTGCGCGAAGAGGCGCCTGTTGCGGGATTGACGATCTTTCCTTCGAACGTCTTCTCGAGCGCAACAACCTCGAACTCCTCGTCGGTGTCACGGGTGGCGTAGCCTCGCATCATCGCGGTAGCCAAGTGCCAGTCGCGCTTCTCGTCGGCTTCTTGGTCTCGGTTCGGATAAGCCCGGTCGATGGTGTCGAGGACCGCGTCCAGTTGCCGGGTGGAGTGCCAGACTTCGAGGCACTGGTGGATCACGGTCCCCAAGGCCAAGTTGCGATCCCGCTCCAGCGGGACGAGCTCCTCGAGGTAACGCCACTCGAAAGCCTTGCGGCAGTTGCGGAACAGGCTCCACATCGAATAGGTCGAGATCGCCGGGGTGCCCATCAGACGGTCCCCCTGGCGCTCATCGCCGGCGAGACCGGTGGCGCGCCCGCGATGCGTTCGACCTTGAAGGCCCTCTCGCCGAACTCGCGGGTGATAAAGCCGGTGAAAATACGGGCGATGGCCCGGCCGACCTCGGTGGCCGCATCCACCACGCAGGAGCGCTTGTCGTTGTCCAGACAAAAGGATGCGTCCAGGCGCACCAGGGACCGGCCGTGCAGGCATTCGGTGGCCAGCACGGCCAGGAGCAGCGACTGCTCTACTTCCCCGAGCGGCACCGTCGCGGCGAAGTGGTAGCGATACAGTTCTCGTTTCATTGCTTTGCCTCCTTCAGGTCTTGATCCGTTAGGAGGGCGCCCTCAAGTGATACCTACCGGCGGCGAACGAAAAGTGTCGGCAGCCGTCACAAATAATCTTTCAAGCCGGCGTCCTCGAAGATCTCGCGCAGCTTCTTGACCGACTGGTAGAGCGTTGCGCGCGGAACGCCCGTGTCGCGGGAGATCTCCGTGACCGATTCGGCCTTGAGGCGGCGGCATAACTCGCCGAGCTCGGACGGCAGCGTTTCCAGCACCACGGCTACGTCGAAGGCCAGCGCGCGCAGCTCCTCCGGCGCTCTCGGCTCGACACCGATTCGCAGCAGGTAATCCTCCTGGTCGAGGGTCTCTGCCCGCTCGACCGAGCGGCCCTCCTCCTCTTCCTCGAAGCGCTCGTTCAGCGAACACGGGCAGCGCCGGTAATCCCGTTTGTGGGCCGTCTGCTTCTCGATGAGAGTGGCGATCTTGTGCTCGACGACGCGGGCGATAAAGGTGTTCAGCTTCGCCCGCTTGGGGTCGTACTTCGGCAGCCGGCGCAGCAGATCGAGGATCAATTCCTGCTCCAGATCGTCACGATCCGCGACCGTAAAACCCGCCTGTCCCACTAATTGCCTTGCTTTGAATCGGATGATCTCGACGGCATATGCATTGACGTCGTCGTACTTGTTGCGCCCCATCGAGCCTCCTCGGGGCCGAGGAGGGGATCGCGTGGGTGTCGACCGGTACCGGGTCGGCCGCTCTCAAACGAAAAGAGCGAAAAACGCTATGGAGGACGCCGGTTTCGGCGACACCCACAACGACCTCCGCTCTGCGGCCAGCCAGCTGTCTGGTGTAGGGACCGTGTTTGTTACTTGTCAGGCTCGGGCTCGGGCTCAGACCCGAATCCCGTCCGCCACGGCCATGCGGACGGGAAGCCCGTTGTCAATCACGAGTTCCAGGATCTGCAGCGACCGCTCCCGGTCGAAAACCTCGAACAGTTCCGCCCCCTTTTTCTTCAGGGCGAAGCCGTCAGTGGCGTGGCGGGCGTTCGGTCTGTTGTCCTTCCCGAACACGATGTGCCGCACCACCCCGGGCGGTGGCTTGAACACGGGCTCCCGCTCCCGCACTTCGAGTTGTTCGATCCGCCCGTAATTCACCTCCTGCATCAGCTCGACGAGGCGTCGCCTGGCAGGAGTCAGGGCCGCCTTGGTCACATCCGTCATTTCCGGACCTCCTTTCGCGCTTGGGCGCATCAACGAAATCGCCCCCTGGGAGGCGGGTCCGGCGAGGGTTCCTCCCAGGGGGCGATGCCCGGATTTCCGGGCGGGGCCGTCGGGGGAAGAGCTCTCGTCGGAGCCTTCACCCCTCAATGGCGAAATTTCGTTGAAAGGCGGCGAGCGCCCGCAGAGGTTCGGGCGACAGAACAAGTAAACCGCTGGGATTCAGTCAGATAGGAGACTTAAGGAGGGGAACTTTTTTTGATTTTGTTTCCGCAGGCCCAGCGAAATTTCGCTGAACAGCACGGACGAACGCCTGAGATTCCCTCAGATCAGTGTTTACCCCTGAGCCGTGATCACAAGTATTCGGGGAGATCTGATAGGTGCGCGAGGATGATCGTGTTTAGGCGCTTGTGCAGATTGTTCCGTTTCGCGTGATGCCACACCGATTTATCCGATACCACGACGTGGCAATACGGGAGCGTTCCCGCCACCGCGTTGATGTCGAAGATGTCGTTCTTTGTCCATCGGTGGTTCGAATTTCGATGGTATGACGTCTTCAATGTCACTGCGACGTCAAAACTGGACATGGAAGAGAATACGTCGAGATTAGAACCATACGGACTCTCTTCAAGGAACTCTTCCATAGAATCGATGCCTCGATTGGCAAGGCCCTTCTTGAGGCTGATAGTTGCAAAGATACTCCCGTCTACTAGTTCACTGACAGAAATCACACCGCGCAGATCGTCCGGTCGCTGTCTTGTCGTGCGACTGAGTTTCCGGGCTAGATTAGCTTCTGCTTTGGCCTCCCGTACATATGCCTTATGAATGGCGTCCGGATTCCATCCTTGCTCCTGAAGTTTGAGTTCCTCCTTGGGTGTGGGGCCCTCGATCTCTTTCCGATTCAAGTGCAATCCCACCTCTTGCAGAAGCGTATCCCACGCTTGTGGGTCATCAAGCAATCGCTGCAATCCGGAGGTTGCATCTTTCCCACTTGCCGTTTCTAGTTTGATGCCGCCGACTATGCCCAATCCCTGATAGCCACCGGAATTGAGGTAGTTCATCGTGCTGATTGGTTGGGGGCTGGGGCCAACGATTTGATCTAAGAGGGTTTCGACCTCGTGCTCTGCGACGACGTGTCGTGGCGTTACTACCATGAAACGGGAAATTTCTTCGACAACTTCGCAGAGGTCACGGCGTTGGCGGTGTTTTATTCTTGAGATCTCCATGTAGGTATGCAGAGAGAGGGGGAACACAGCAGTTCCATCCATCACTGCCTTGCGGCAAGCAGCGAGGATCTCCTTGTAATTGTTGCCGTCGCGATGGCCGGCGTGTGCCTTGGAAAGCTGAATCCAGTGGTTGAGATCCAGGTAGATGAGTTTCGGCGGAGGCGTTGGTACGCTGAGAGTCTTTGGCCAAAGTGGTTTGATCGACTGCCTGGGCACGGAAATCACCTAACAATCAATGCTTGACGAGGAGCTAAAGGCGATGTCGTAATCCGCAGCTCCTTCGGGAAATATCTCGAATTTGCACCTGTAGCTCTTTGTGTCCTTCACCCACTCGATGGGCTCCTCGTCGATCCGGAAGAATTCGCGCAGCCGCTTCGACAGTTCCTGCTTTTGCTTCTTCACGTTGAGGGCCGCATGCCTGCCCTGCCAGTCGATCTGACCACGGGAGTCGGCGAAGCTTTCCAGCAGCGTCCATTGCTTGGTCCGGTCGCCATTCTTGCGGTTGGACATGCCCATCTGTGTGTAGTTGAACACCCCCTGTTCCGAATTGACTTGAACCGAAACGGTGTGGCCGTCGACGAACCGGATCGCAACGTCCCCCCAGGTCGAGTCGGGCGGGGTTGGGAAGAAGACCATCGAACCGTCGGCCTCGGGAGCGGGCAAGTTGGCGGCTCGAAATGCGCACAGGATGTCGTCGACAGGCCGCAGGAGGCGTGGTCTTCGGCGCCCGACAAGCTCGGTGTTTTCCACCAGCGGAACGAATGCCGACTTCCGGTTTCGCAGCAGCCTTTCGGTCGCCGCCGCGCAGTGCTCGCGCGTGGGAGCCAGCAGAACAAACGGCTCGTCGGTCCGGCTTACGAGACCACTGACGATGGAGTCGAAGTCGTCGGGTTCGAGCTGAATGGTCAGGTAGACCGGAAAGCGAAACCCGGCGTATGGGGAATAGGCGCCGATTCGCGTCGTTTGATGAAGCCCGGTTGTCGGGTCGGGCTCTTCCATCAGACTGAAGGCTCTGACCAGCGCCTGATCGAAGGCCGGGCGGTCCAGTTCGTGGAGGGCGATGTCCGAACGCTTGAGCGGGAAAGTCGGGCAACCACGCCCGCACCGGCAGACCGCCACGATGTCGTTCGGCCCATGCTCAACGACTTCATGCGCGCACCCGCAACCGGGACGCGCCGTGCAGGGATGCGAAGTGGCCCGCTTGCCGTTGGGCCGAATAAACGATTTGGCCGCCGCGTACTCATCGCCGAACCGCGTGCGCCATTCCGCGTTCACGGCCGACAAGCCGGGAACCGTCTCCAGCGTCGGCCAGAAGCCTCTCGGACTATTCCTCATCTTCATCCTGTTCGACGAAGCCGCGCCTGGTGAGCCAGTCCTCCACGACGTCGGCGTCGCTGTCCCTGGTGTATTGGGCGATGTTCGAGGGGCGGATCGTCACCGTGCGGGGATTCTTCGCATCGGTGAACTTCACGTGAAAGCTCGCTCGAATGATGCGTGCCCTGGACGGCATGCTGCGCCCAGCTGCCTCGAGCGCGGCGAAGATGTCGTTCGCCTTGCGGATTTCGATCTCCCGCTCGGCGCCGCCCCACAGGAACTGGACCTCCTTGAGCCGCACCCAGTCCATGCCATCGATGTCGGTGCAAACGATGGACGCCGGTCCCGCCGTCCGGAGCGGTTCGAGCGTGTACTTGCCGGTACCGGGAAAGAAGTCCTCGTCGCCGAAGAGATGGCGGCCGAACTCCCTGCGGTAGGTCTCCTTCTCTCCCTTGTTGCAGGCATTCATCCGGAGTTCACCGGGGGCCGGTTCGTAGACCAGCACGTCATGCTTCTCCGGGCGGTAGAAGACGCTCGACGTCCGAGCGCCGTCGAGGCTGCCTTCACGCCGGAACGGATCGCCGTGGCGCACGAGGAACCAGATCGAATCGTCCTTCGGATACACGAACACGCGCGATCCCCGGCCACGCTTCTTCCTCTCGAACCAGGCGTCCAGATCGCGTTCAAGAGCGGCCAGCGTTTCCCGTGAGGGTTGTCTGAACGTGGGGACCGGCCGCGTTTCGGTCTGGAAGTACTCGAAGGACCGCGGCCGGGTGAGATACTGCTCGGCATGCTTGCGTTCCAGGAGCCGCCGGTCCTGGAGGAAGACCTGAACCGCGACATCCGCCGCCGTGGGGTCGGGCTTTCCGTCCAATGAGAGGCCATTCGTCTCCGCCTCTTCCAACAGCAGGTCCATGGATTCGTCAGTGGACATCTCGTTGACGAAGTACAGGGCGTCGACCAGGTTTTTCGGCGTGTCCGAGTCCGGACTCATCAGCACCTCGACCAGCCGCTCGTGGTCCAGACCATTCGAGGCGGACGCCGGCAGCAACCTCAACCCTCGGCCTTCGAAGTAGGACCGGTACGGCCCCAGGAATTCGTGGAGACGCTGCGGCGCGATGGCCTTGAGGACGGCGGGCTGGCCGAAACGCCGGAGGTTGTAGGTTGCCATGGGTCGGACTCTCCTTATCTACTCTTGTTGGATTGCTCCTGTGCTTGGCCCGCTGACTCCGGACCGGCTGATGGCCACGACCTTGCCCAGGATGCGCAGTCCATCGTCCGGGCCGATCGGCAGGGGCCGGTGCGCCGGGTTCTCGGGCCGGAGCTCGATTCGTTCTTCACGGATGAAGAGCCGCTTGACCGTGGCCTCTTGGTCCAGCAGCGCGACCACGATGTCGCCGCTTTCCGCCACGGGCTGTTCCCGAACCACGACCAGGTCGCCGTTGTGGATGCCGGCATCAATCATGCTGTCGCCTTGGACTTCCAGTGCGAAGCAGCGTCCATGGCGGGCGACCCGGCTGTCGACCAGCACTTCGCCGATGATGTTCTCCTCGGCCAGGATCGGCTGGCCGGCAGCGACTCTGCCGACGATGGGGACGGTCCGCAGGCTGAGCACCTCCTCGGTCGGCTCCCGCAAGATGGTCAAGCCGCGCGCCTTCCTCGCCTCCCGCTTGACGTATCCTTTGCGCACCAGCTGGCTGACTTGGTCGCGCACGCTCGGGGTCGATATCCCGAGGATGTCCGCGAGTTCCTGGATGGTCGGGGGAAACCCCTGCCGGCGGGTGAAACGGCGCAGCTCGCCCAATGTGCGCCGCTGCGGGCCGGTGATTTCCTCAACGCGTGGTCTGCCTCTCGACTGACTGCTCATGGCAAATCCTCTCTCAGGGGAGATTACAGTGGCTATGCCCAGGGACCGGAGACCAGGACTGTCGAGCAGTCCGGCCTATCGGACAACGCGGCTCACCTGGGTCAACGGGTCGAAGAGAACAGTATATAAACCTCCTATATAAGAAGTCAATGGACAGAAATAATAGGATGCCGGTGGCAGCTCACCGGACGGAGGCAGCCTGATGGCAGGAGTGTGTGGACAGCGCAAAAGCCTGCGGAGGTGAGACCGAACAGGAGCGCAAGGGCAAGGGCCGATAATCTGGCCCGACCCGAGGGTTGCTTGCTACTTCAGCCGCTGTGCGACCAGCCGCGCCCACATCTTGCACTGACGGTTCCAATGCGGCACGCCGGCGATGGGGCGAAGGTCCTTCTCGCGGATGGGATCGCGTCCCTGGAGGGTGCGAGGCAGGAACAGCAACGCTTCCTGAATATCGGGCGCCAAGTGCAGCAGGCACATGATCTGGGTCATTCGAGCCGGCGTGACATAGCCGAGTCGCGCCAGGTCTGTATAGTCACGGATCTCGCCGCGCCGGACCAACCCGTCGAAGCGGATGGCTAAGGCCATAATTTTCGATACACGGGGCACATTTCCCGGTTCGACGACTTGGTCCTTGACTCCATGATTGCCGTTCCGGCCGTTGGCGGTGCGGAAGGTAAAGGAGACCTCAACAGAACTCGGCCCCGGGTTCGTTGAGCTGGATGGGGTTGTTCTCATGTTGTCGCCTCCTTTCCGGCGATGTCCCCTTCGCTGCAGAGCGCCTTGATGCCCACCGAGCGAAAGGCCACTGTGACCCTGCCGTCCCGCCCGTCGTACCCGATCCGCTCAATGAGCAGCCGGATGATTCGCGCCTGCTCGCGAGGCGACAGCGACTCCCACACCGGATCGAAGTGCGCCAGGGCCTGGGTCAACTCGCTTTCGCCCACGGTTTCCCGCTCCAGCGCAATGACCTCTTCGCGGATGGCAGTGATCCGCTGCTCGGAGGCTCGGATTCGATCCTGCAGGTCGGCCAGCTGATCGGTCGTGGATCGGCCGTTGGAGCTTTCCGAACCGGCCCCGTGAACCAGCTTCTCGACGCTGGAGTACAGCTGCTTAAGCTCGCTTTCCTGTCGGCGCCGTTCGACCTCCAGTTCCGTCATTCGCCGGTCGCTCTGCTCACGCACCCCCTTGATCGTCGCCTGGACGATCTCCTCGTTGCGCCCGACCCCGCGAATGTGTTCCACCACGGCGGTTTCAATCTCGTGAGCGTTGAGTGACTTGCTCGGGCAGCAGGACCAGCCCCGCTGCTGGGCGTTCCGGCAGACGTAGTAGCGGTAGCGCTTTTCCCGCTTACGGGTGTAGGCGTGCACCATACTGGATTCGCAGGGCGTGCAATACAGCAGACCCTTGAGCAGCGCACCGTGCTTGTTGCGCACCTTCCGTCCTCCCGAGAGGCCGTTTCTGCGCAGCACCTCCTGGACCTGTTGCCACACGCTCGGCATCCACGATGGCGTCGTGTTCGCCCTCGTAGAGCATTCCTTCGAACCGTACCTTCCCCACGTAGAGCACGTTGGTGAGGATTCGGTACAGTGCGTTCTTGGTGAAGGTCTTGCCGCCAAGTTCGCGGCCTTTCTTTGTGACCCAGTGTTTAGTGACCCATCCCCGGCGGTTGAGTTCCTGGACGACCGGGAGGGCGGCCTGGTGTTCGAGATACAGATTGTAGATGGCCCGCACCTGAGCGGCTTCGTCTGCGTTGACCATCAGCTTGCTACCTTCCGGAGCCACGTCGTAGCCCAGGGACGGCGGGCCGCCAACCCACTTGCCCTTGCGCCGTGCTGCCGACATCTTGTCCTTGACTCGCTCGGAGATGAGCTCCCGCTCGAACTGGGCGAAGGAGAATAGGATGTTCAGCGTGAGCCGGCCCATGGAGCTGGTCGTGTTGAACTGCTGAGTGACCGAGACAAAGCTCACCTTGTGGCGGTCGAAGAGCTCCATGATGCGGGCGAAGTCCAGCAGCGAGCGGCTGAGACGATCCACCTTGTAGACCACCACGCAGTCGACCTGACCCGCCTCGATGTCGGCGCACAGGCGCTCAAGAGCAGGCCGCTGCATGTTGCCGCCGGTGAAGCCGCCATCGTCATAGTGTTCGGGAAGACAGCTCCAGCCCTCGTGTCGCTGACTGGCGATGTAGGCTTCGGCCGATTCCCGCTGGGCGTCAAGGCTGTTGAACTCCTGGTCGAGCCCTTCATCGGTCGACTTGCGGGTGTAGATGGCGCAGCGGATGGCCGCGTTGTGAGTCGACCGAGCTGCTTGGCTCATCGAATATGCCGGTTGGAGATTGCCGATCATTCCTTCACCTCCTGGTGCGTAGGACCGCTCGCGGGTGAGCCACTGCCGGCGAGTCCGAAGAACAGAAACCCGTTCCATTTGGTGCCTGTGACTTCCTTGGCGATGGCCGACAGGGACGGATAGCGCCGGTCCTCGAACTCGAAGCCCTCATCGAGCACCTTGACCACCACGTCGCGCCCCCGAAACTCCCGCACCAGTAGTGTGCCGGGCACGGGCAGTCGCGGATCACACGAGGGCGGAATTCGACTTTTTGTCGTCCGCGCCCGCACCTCCGCCGAGCCGGGCCGGATCGGATCACGCGGAGCGCGCATTCGGAGATCGGCGTCGTTGGCCAACTCCTCGGCACGGCGGCGGGCCCGCTCCGACAGGCCGCCTTCTGCCAGGGCCTGCAGGCGCCAGGCGATTCGCTTGCGCAAGGCTGCCTTGTGGTGGCAGCGGCTCTCCTCACCGAAGACGTCCAGGTACTTCTCCCGCAGCTGGCCGACGGTCATTCGGGAGAGCTCCTGGATCTGTTGATACGTACTTGCTTCCATCCAAATTCCTCCTTCTCATGGACTTGCCCTGTGGCCGACGTTCCATTCACCTCGCCGTCTCGGGGCGTTAACTCGTTCATTCATGAACGCTTCGGTGGCCCGAAGGATCAAGTGGATTCTCTGTAAACACTTGAGAATGTTTGACTTTCTTGCGTTCATTCTCGGATGTGGACGAGATTTCTCGACTCTTGCGGTGGCGCAGGTAGCCTTCGGCCAGGATTGAGGCGATCTCCGCGACTACCTCATCGACAGTATTGGAGACGTGCGTGCTCGGTGGCATCCGATCCTCCTTCGCGGAGAGGCCCGGAAGAGGTCGTGTTGTGGATGCCGGCGGGACGAAACGGTCAACGTGAGCCGTTGGAAGCCCCGTCGACACCGCATGAAAGCGATGCCGTCGGCACCCACAACGGGCTCCGTTTCCTACGGCCGCTGCCGCTGTCTGGTGGTCCGCCGGACCCCTATGGCCCGGCTTCTACTGGATACATACCGGCGCGAGTTCGAAAGTGTCGGGCGGTGGACCACTAGCAACTGGGCTATTAAACAACGCGGGATGTTAAATAGAGAACGAGAGAATCCGTAACGGAAATTCCGGTGGAGCGTTCGCAACCCCCCATGGTTGCAAGCGGTACACCGGATGAATTTACGAAACGGAGAATCGGGGGAAATGTGTCGGGCGGTGCAAGTGATTGAAAAAGCACCAGATACGACAAGACCCCGAGGAAGCCTCCCATCGGGGTCTGGCGTTAACTAAGGAGCCACAAAAGTTCGCGGCTGGAAAAGTGGTGACCCGTGTGCAAGACGAAAGATTGCGATTCGTTCAAGAGGTTCTAACCCGGGAGGATGCCATGGCCGCCGTCTGTCGGCGCTTCGGCGTCAGCCGCAAGACCGGCTACAAATGGCTCGATCGCTACGCCCAACAAGGCGTCGCCGGATTGGCCGATCAATCCAAAGCGCCCAAACGGCAAGCGCAAGCCTTTCCCGCCGAGATCGAGCGAGAGATCCTGGCCTTGCGGGCGCGCTATCCCACTTGGGGCGAAGACAAGCTCAAAGCGCGACTCGAGCGCACCAACCCTGACATCAATTGGCCGGCGCACTCCACTATCGGGGCGCTGCTGAAACGCCACGGACTCACCCACCCCGGTAAGCGCCGGCGCCACGCCACGCCTTCCAGTAAGCTCACCAGCGCCAAGGCGCCCAACCAAGTTTGGGCGATCGATTTCAAGGGTTGGTTCGACACCGGCGACGGCAAACGCTGCGATCCGCTGACGATTTCCGATACGGCGAGCCGCTATCTGTTGCGTTGTCAAAGGGTCGCGCGCAGCAACACGGCGCACGTGCGGCCGCTGATGGAAGCGACTTTCCGGGAGTACGGCCTGCCCACGAGGATCCTTTCCGATAACGGTCCGCCGTTCGCCTCGACGGGCTTGGCGGGGCTTTCGCGGCTCAGCGTGTGGTGGATCCGGCTCGGGATTCAACTGCAGCGAATCGACCCCGGACACCCTGAGCAAAACGGGCGTCATGAGCGCATGCATCGGACGCTCAAGGCCGAGACGGCGACGCCGCCGGAGCGCAACTTGCGAGCGCAACAGCGGGCGTTCGATCGTTTTCGGCAGATCTACAACCAGGAGCGTCCGCACGAGTCGCTAGCGATGGCAACGCCGGCGAGCGTGTATCAGCCGTCGTGGAGGCCGTATCCGGAGCGCTTGCCGGAGCTGGAGTATCCGGATCGGATGCTGCCGCGGCGAGTGCAGAGCAAGGGTGACATTGGGTTGCTGGGGCGTCAGTTGTTTCTCAGCGAGACCTTGGCGGGCGAGACGGTGGGCCTGGAAGAGCATGAGCACGGCTGGGCGGTCTGGTTTGGGCCGCTGGAGCTGGACTGGCTCGAGCGTAGCCTATTCGAGGGCCCGCGGCCGGGCAGGGGGGAGCACCGACTGCGGCGGAAACGCTCGGGGGGCGCCTCCTCCGCTCGCCCTACGGGCTCGCTCCCCCGGCGCCCCCCGAGCGTTTCCGGGAAGGATTTCGTGCAAAGAACCTTCTCTTGGTTCAACCCTTAAACTGTTACCTATGTGGTTGGGGAAAAGTGTTACCTAGGTGCTGGGCTGTTCACGACCCGCTAGGCGCCTAGCGGGTCGGTTTCCCCGGGATGAATCCCGGGGCTATGATTGTTTCGGATGGCCTGCGCCCGCGCCCCACGTAGGTGTACGCTCGGACAAGCGTTTATCCATTGCAGTTACGCCTTTCGCTCACATTTATGTCGCACACCCGCAGCTCCGCGGCCTAAATTGGGTTCAAGTTTCCGTCCGCGGAATAGGAGGTAAGGGCCGGCGCGACATGTCGCGCCTCCGCGTAGATGCGGCGCACGAACAGGGGTAGAGCGTTAACGTTCGATCTGTGTGACGCACTACACTGTCGTGTCGGGCGAGGTATTCTGTAGCCGGCTTCGCTGGAATGACTCGCATCCCAATCCCACTGTGCGCACTATCGGTCCTCCTATCGGCCCTGCCCACCGCCGCCCAAGATGTCGACCAAATCGTCCGCGACGGCGTCCAGGCCCTCGGCGACGCTAGATACGCCGAGGCCCGCGACAAGCTCGAAGCCGCCTCCCTCCTCAACCCCAACGACGGTCACATCTGGCTCGCCCTCGCCCGCATCTACGAGCTCTCAAGTAACGCCAGCAAGGCCGAAGACTCCCTCGAAAAGGCCGCCTCGCTAGCCCCCCAGCAGCCCGAGATCTCCCGAACGCTCGCCATCCACTTCGAGCAAGCCGGCCAGTTCAAAGAAGCCGCCGAATGGGAAGCCCGCTTCGCCCTTTCCCGGCCGGACGATGCCGATTCGCTCGCCCGCACAGCGTCCTACTACCTTCAGGCCAACCTGCCCGCCAAGGCAGTCGAATTCGCCGAGCGAGCCCTCGCACAGCTCGACTCGCCCCCCGTCCATAACCTGCTCGGAAAGACCTACGCCGAAGCTGGACGCACCGACGATGCCGCCAGCGAGCTGACCCGCGCAATCGAGCTCGACCCCTACAACGAGGTGTTTCACTACGACCGCGGCTACGCCTATCTCCGCGTGCGGCGATTCGACGACGCCATCGCGGCCTTCAACCAGAGCCGCGAGATCTTCGACAGGAGCCCCCGCATCGAGCTCGGCGCCGGCATTGCGCATTACGCGCTGGGCGACTTCGACAAGGCGATCGAGTCGTTCCTGCGCGCTTCAGAATCCGCGCCCGGCGATTCTCAACCGCACTACTTTCTCGGCCAGATGTTGCCTCACGCGTCCAAGTACGCCCAGGCGATCCTGCGGCGATTCGACGCTTTCCGCAAAGCTCAGCCCGAGAGCCACCTTGGCCCGTTCCTCTACGCGCGGGGACTCATCGCGGCCCTTGCGCCTGACGCCGTCGAGCAGGCCGAGACGCTGCTGCGTCAATCGCTGTCGATGCAGGACGATTTCTGGGAATCGCACTTCTCGCTGGGAGTCCTGCTCGAGGCGACCGGCCGTTACGAAGAAGCGGAAACCTCGCTACTACGAGCCTTCAAACTCAACCCCACCGTTTCGAAGATTCAAGACGAGCTCTCGCGCGTCTACACGGCGCTAGGCAGAACCGAGTTGGCCGCCGAAGCCTCCGCAAGGGCCGTAAAGCTCGCGGAGGCCGAGCAGCAGGCCATCAGCGAAAACCCCCAAGCGCCCCTGGGCGCAATCGTAGAATGACTTGGCCCGCTCCGAGCACCCTGCGTGAGCGGGGTGTCTTCCGGTTTGGTCGAAAGGGAAGACACCCCGCTTACGCAGGGTGCTCGGAATCTAAACACCAACAGCAACCGGATCGCCCAACTCCCGCTCGAGCTTTTTCAGCTTCTCCACCAAGGTCGTCCTCTTAATTCCCAATTCATCGGCCGCACGCGTCTTATTCCCATCCGTGCGGCGCATCACCTGGGCAATCAAATCCAGCTCAAAGCGCGACACCAGGTCCTTGAAATCCCCCGTTTGCGTCGGAATCCGCTTCCCCGGGGCCTCCATCGGCGTCGGGAAGTCTGTCACCTCGAGCGCCTGCCGGTCCCGCGACCGAATCACCGCCATCTCGACCGCATTCTCCAACTCGCGAATGTTCCCCGGCCACGACCGCGCCATTAGCTCGGCTTCAACCACCGGCGGAGCAATCTTCGTCGCCACCCGATCGCGCTTGCAAAACTTCTCAATAAACCGCTCAATGAACAACGGAATATCTTCCCGTCGCGCCCGCAACGGCGGCACATGAATCGGGAACACATTGATGCGATAGAACAGGTCTTCGCGATAGCGGCCATCCCGCACCTGGCCCCACAGGTCGACATTCGTGGCGGCGATCACGCGTGCGTCAGCCGAAATCGTCTCGACCCCTCCTACGCGGTGAAACTCGCGCTCCTGCAGCACACGCAGGAGCTTCGGCTGCAGCTCGAGCGGAAGGTCGCCGATCTCATCGAGGAAAATCGTTCCGCGATGCGCTTGTTCGAAACGTCCCTGGCGATCTTGATGCGCATCCGTGAACGCCCCGCGCACGTGACCAAAGAACTCGTCCTCCAGCAGCGCAGCCGGAATGCCCGCGCAGTTAACCGAAACCATGTCTCGCCCGGAGCGCTGGCTCTTGCGGTGCAGCTCGCGCGCCACGCACTCCTTACCTGAACCCGTCTCGCCCGTGATCAAGACCGTCGTGTCGCGGCCGGCGACCATGTCGATCTGTTCAAGCGCCTCCCGGAACACCGGGCTTTCCCCAACCAGTCCGCCTTTCGTCGAATCCGCTCGTGACGGGTACGCCAGCCGCTGTCGAACGCAATCTAATAGCGCATGGGTAGTGACCGGAAGCGCAATCGTCTCGGCCGCTCCCGCGCGCACCAGGCCGTCCGCCAGATCAAGCGCGGCGCGATCGCCAATCAGGATCAGCGGCGCCGCCCCCGCCAAGATCTCGGCTTCAGACAGCAGCGAGCTCGACCAGTCGTGATCGACATCGTCAGCCACCTTCGCCACAATCAGCTTCGGCCGCAGCAGCTGAGCTCTTGCCAAAGCCTCGGGCCAACTCGCCAAACTTATGACGCGCAGGCCTTCGGACTCCATGGCCGCTTTGAGTTGGCCGTCCGAGACGGATTGAAAGTTGATCAGCAGAACCCTGTCGGGCGCTGGGGGCCGCGATAGATTTTCCATACGGGCGCGCCTACATCTACGGCAATCGACGGGCCACATGCTTGAACTCTATACAAGTCGTTTAGATTAAATAGTTTACATGGAGTTCTGGTACTGGCGCTGTCTAGCTGAATTGTCAGAACGAACCCCGGCGACTCCACCTCATCTAGCCCTATGTCATTGGTAATAGACCGGTTACCGCCCCAGTCATAGCCAATCCCAAAATGAAACCGTCCGTTCCAAAACGGCTCGGCATCGCGCCCCTGGCTGGCAAGATCCCGTCGCCGGGTGTCAAAGCTTTGACGCTCTCGATCGGTCAGATCCAAGGGAAATATGAGTATTCACAACAACTTACGAGCAATAGGCGGTCTGGCCCCAAGGGTGCATATTGCCTTGCGACGCCTCGGGGGCGGCGACCACAAGCAACTGTTCGATTTGTCAGGAGGAGACAACGACTATGCCCACACAAGCTACTGGAGCCGCCACCAAGCGCGCACCCGAAACACAAGATAAGGAACTTACGCGCGAAGAGCGCATCATCAAGCACCTGCCGCTGGTGAGAGCGATCGCCAGCCGCGTCCGCGAAGGTCTGCCCGTTCAGGTCGAGCTCGACGACCTCGCTCACGCCGGCGTGATGGGACTCTTTGACGCCGTCGACAAGTACAACCCTGACAAGGGGGGTTGTCTTCCACCTCTACGCCAAGCACCGCATCCGCGGCGCGATCCTCGACAGCCTGCGCCAGCTTGATTGGGCTTCCCGTGACCTGCGCAAGCGCTACAAGGGGATCGAGGCGATCCAGCAGCAAGAGGCTCAACGGCAGGGGCGCGCGCCGACCGAAGAAGAGGTGGCCAACGCGATGGGCCTAAGCCAGCCGCAACTCCAGAAGCAGAAACGCGACCTGCAATCAGCCGGGCTCAAGGTCGGACAGCCGCAAAGGATCGAGATCACCGAGGCTGTCTTTACCGAGCCGACCGAGGACTCCGGCCGCGCTCCCGACTGTGTTTTCGCGCACGGTGAGTTGAGGGGAGCGCTCGATCAGGCGGTTGAAACCCTGCCGCCGCGCTACCAGAAGGTCATTCGTCTCTACTACAACAAGGAGCAGACGATGAAGCAGATTGGCGCCGAGTTGGGCGTCAACGAAAGCCGCGTATCGCAGATTCACGAGACCGCGCTCGAGAAGCTCAACGTGGCGCTGCGTTCGGCCGGGTGCTCGTCGGCGTCAACGTTCTTGGAAGACGCCCAACCGGCCTAGCCGCAATACTGGTTCGGCGCTTTTTCCGAGCACCCTGCGTGAGCGGGGTGTCTTCCGCTTACGGTCGCGGCCGTCGCCCGGGTTGTGGGAAGACACCCCGCTCACGCTCACGCAGGGTGCTCGGAATTCCTGCCGGATTTGTGCAGGAATCGTTTACAGAGGTACTTGCGGTCGCGGCTATTGGGGCCGGCGATTCCTGGTATGCTCGCATCCGAGATGCCGAGCACTTCAACCACCCGCCGCCAGTTCGCCGCGACTTTAGGAGCCGTGGCGGCCGCGGCCGGCCAAACCTCTCAACGTCCAAACATCGTCTTCATCTGCTCAGACCAGCACAGCTTCAAGTACACCGGCTACGCTGGCCACCCGATCGTCAAGACCCCGAACCTCGACCGCATCGCAAGCCAGGGCGTGATCTTCGACAACGCCTATTGCGGCTCTCCGGTCTGCACTCCCGGACGGGCTTGCATGATGTCCGGTCTCTACCCGCACGAGACCAACTCGTTCTGCAACTCGACCGTCTGGGACGGGAGCCACCCCACCTGGGGGATGCGCCTCCGCAACGCCGGCTATCACACTGAAGCCACGGGAAAGTTCGACCTCAACCCCGACCACGAGATCGGCTTCGAAGAGCACGCAACCAACCACGGCCATCACTCCGGTCCCGACATCACGTCGCTATTCCGGAGCCCGGTTGCGTACCGCGTCGGAGAGCGGGAGCAAGTGAATGGGCGACCACGCGACACCGACCACTCCGACAAGTCGCGGGCCGACAATTGCGTCGAATTCCTGCGGGCCAAGGCGCCGGGGCTCAACAAGCCCTGGTGTTACTACGTCGGATTCACGGCGCCGCACCCAGCGTTTGTCGCCCGCCGCAAGTACTGGGACATGTACCCGCGCGACCAGGTCGACATCCCGCAAGTGTCGGCCGAGTACCTTGAGACCCAGCACCTGATGTTCCAGGAGATGCGCCATTTCAAACGCATCGCCACTCCCATCCCCGAGCAGCGAATCCGACGCGCGCGTGCGGGGTATTACGGCCTGATCAGCGAGCTCGACGACCACATCGGCATGGTCTGGAACGCCCTCGAGGAGACCGGCCAACTCGAAAACACGATCTTCATCTACACCTCCGACCACGGCGAGGCGCTCGGCGACCACGGGCTTTGGCTCAAGAACAACCTGCTCGAACCCGCCGCCCACATTCCATTAACGATCAGCGGCCCCGGCGTGCCCAAGGGCAAACGCATCGACCAGCCGGTCAGCCACGTCGACATGGTCCAGAGCCTGCTCGAATGGGGCGGGGCGGACCGCGGCCCCGAGCTTCGCGGCCATTCGCTGATCCCCTTGATGAGCGGCGGTTCGAGCAACCACCCCGGATGGGTCTATTCAGAAAGCCACTCCGAGGGCAACACGACCGGATCATTCATGATTCGCAAGGGGCCGTGGAAATACATTCACTTCAGCTGGTACGACGACCTGCTGTTCAATCTTGACGACGACCCAGGCGAGCTCAACAACCGCATCGACGACCCGGCCGCCAAGGACGTCCTAGCCGAGCTCCGCGGGATCTTGAACGCTCAAGTCGACACCGAGGCGGTCACCCGCGCCGGCTTTGCCGCACAGGAAAAAATGCTGGCGCGCTTCGCTCACGAGAAGACCGAGACCGAACTTGCCAAAATGCTAGAAGGCCGCATGGGCACTGGGCTCTCGCGGGTGTTGGCGGCGCGTGCCAAGCGCGATCACGGTTGATTCCGCGGGACTTAGGCCCCGTCTGCTTCAGTCGGTCAATTGGGTTCGTTTTGAATTTAGTACTAACGCGAAGCCAATTTTTCTTGTGAGTACTAGGACGTGGATGCTCCTAGGGGCGATTGTGGTCTCGGCTGCCATCTCTGATTCCAGAATAACAGCGGCGACCAAATGAACGACCCGCGAGTGAGCCCGCGTAGCACGCCGGGGTAGCGACTTCGCTCGGATTTCGGTCGGTTGGAGGCGAGCGCCGAACGCAAGTGCGGCGTCTCAACTCGGCGTTGCTACGCGGGCTCACTGGCGAGCAGCGGGCTCAAAGACCTGGGCTGTCACTTGCCACGCCCGTCGGGCTTCGAATCCGAAACCCAACTAGTGTAGGTCGCCAGAAATTCCGTGACATGACGGAGTGAGCCTCGTGAAGCAGGAGGATCGTAGGGGCGTGACATGTCACGCCCCTACGGCCAGATGACGCCGCAGTGATAAGGTGCAATCTGAGTGACGCACTACACTAGACTGGCGTTATGTAGCGCCGTAACTCGGTTTGAATCAGCATCTATCGAAGGCGAATGTTGTTATGGCGCCTGTCCCCTTTGGGGCTCAAAAGCCCTCAGCCCCTCAACCGCGCCAGCATCGCCCGGCTAAGCTCCAAGTCACTCTGCCAGATCACATTGGTCGGATCGAGCGCAGCCAAACGCTCATCGATCGCGAGGCTCTCTTCCGCCAACCGCCGCGCCTCGGCCCGATCCCCCTGCTGCTCGTGCAACTGAGCCATCACCGTGAGGCTGAACGACAGGTCGCGCTGCCAACCGGCGTTCGACGGATCGGCCTCGGCGAGCGGACGCATCAGCTCCAGCGACTCGCCATAGGCCGCCAGCGCGCCGGCCAGATCGCCTTGGTCGCTCAACACGTCGCCGATCCTTTCGTGACTGACGCTGAGGTCGCGCTGCCAACCGGCGTTCGACGGATCGGCCTCGGCGAGCGGACGCCTCAGCTCCAGCGACTCGCGGTAGGCCGCCAGCGCGCCGGCCAGATCGCCTTGGTCGCTCAACACGTCGCCGATCCTTTCGTGACTGACGCTGAGGTCGCGCTGCCAACCGGCGTTCGACGGATCGGCCTCGGCGAGCGGACGCATCAGCTCCAGCGCATCGCGGTAGGCCGCCAGCGCGCCGGCCAGATCGCCTTGGTCGCTCAACACGTCGCCGATCCTTTCGTGACTGACGCCGAGGTCGCGCTGCCAACCGGCGTTCGACGGATCGGCCTCGGCGAGCGGACGCCTCAGCTCCAGCGACTCGCGATAGGCTGCCAGCGCGCCGGCCAGATCGCCTTGGTCGCTCAACACGTCGCCGATCCTTTCGTGACTGACGCTGAGGTCGCGCTGCCAACCGGCGTTCGACGGATCGGCCTCGGCGAGCGGACGGATCAGCTCCAGCGACTCCTGGTAGGCCGCCAAAGCGCTGGTCAGATCCCCTTGGGCGCTCAGCACGTCGCCGATCTTGCCGTGACTGACGCCGAGGTCGCGCTGCCAACCAGCGTTCGAGGGATCGGCCGCAGCGAGCGGACGCCTCAGCTCCAGCGACTCCTGGTAGGCCACCAAAGCGCTGGTCAGATCCCCTTGGGCGCTCAGCACGTCGCCGATCTTGCCGTGACTGACGCCGAGGTCGCGCTGCCAACCAGCGTTCGAGGGATCGGCCGCGGCGAGCGGACGCCTCAGCTCCAGCGCTGCGCGGTAGGCCGCCAAAGCGCTGGTCAGGTCGCCTTGGGCGCTGAATACGTTGCCGATATCGTTATGGCTCACGCTGAGATCGCGCTGCCAACCAGTATTACTTGGGTCACTTGCCGTCAACTTGCGGCGAAGATCCAGAGCCTCTCGGAACGAACGCGCTGCACCGGAAAGGCGTCCATTTTCCATGAGGGTGTTGCCTAGCTTCGTCAGGACAACGGAGCGTACCGCTCCCGCCGGTTCCGCCGGAGTGTTCCATGTGACTTGACCGCCGTGGACTGCGTGCCGATTGTTGCCTTCTTCGGTCATGGTGCGTCTCGATCGGACAGAAGTCGCTGCACAGCGTCTACTCTTGCCCGCAACTCAAGCCTTTCGGCGTCTCTACTCTTGAGTCTTTCGTTTTCATCCTTGAGATCCTTGCTCTCCTTCAGCACGGATTCGAGTAGCTCCCTCATGCGGGGCCCGGTCACGGACTCCGCCCCCGCTGTCTCAAGAGCATCCAGCAGATTCTGCAAGTCTTCAACTTTATCGGCTACTGTACGCGTTAACACATTGGAGTGAACCCCAAGCGTGAGACAGTCGAAATCGGGACAGGTTACGATTCACCGCAAAACGCTTCCCTTCTTCGCTGTATCGTCGCACGCTGGTCCTAGCCGGGGAAGCGGAAGCGGGCTCTGCTGGAGAGCAACCCGCCAAGGAATACCCGGCCGCAAACTCATCAAGACGATGAGCGCCGGGGGCGGCCGCCAAGGTCGCTCCCGGCTTCTCCAACGCCGGCGATGTCTCCCTGCCCGCCCAGGGCCCATCGGATTGATAGATTTGCCTATGCCTCTCAAAACTCATACTTCGGATTCCTCGCTGCTGTTGCCGCCGGCCGCGCCAGCGCTTCAAACTCCGCCGGCGGACGATATCCCAACGCCGAATGCAGCCGGCGTTGGTTGTAGATCTCATCAATGAACTCGCCGATCGATGCGCGCGCCTCGTCAAGCGTGCGATAACGCTGCAACCAAACCTCCTCCGCCTTCAACGTCTTCATGAAACTCTCCGCCCGCGCGTTGTCGTAGGGGTTGCCGCGGCGGCTCATCGAGATGATCGCGCCGTGCTGCTCCAGCAGCTCGACATAGGCGCTCGAAGCGTACTGTACGCCTTGGTCGGAATGATGCATCCACCCCGCGGCAGGGCGTCTGAGCTCGAGCGCATCGCGCAACGCCCCTACAGCCAGCTCAGCTTTGAGCGTCGTCCCCAGCCGCCAGCCGACCACGCGTCGCGAGTAGGCGTCCAACACCACGGCGAGGTAGACGAACGCCTCGCGCAAGCGAATGTAGGTGATATCGGATTGCCACAACTGATCGACGCCGTCCACATTCAGGTGCGCCGCTAGATTCGGATAAACAGGTAAGAAGTGGTTCGAATCCGTTGTTAGCACGAAGCGCCGCTTGAGTACCGCCAGCAAGTTGTCCTTACGCATCATCCGCAGGACCTTTTTGTGATTGACGAGGAAGCCTTGGCGGCGCAGCTCGGCCGTCACGCGGCGGTAGCCGTAACGACGATTCTCGAGCGAAATCCGCTGCATGCGGTCACGCAATTCCATGTCGCACTCGGCGGGCGACGACACGGCGAGCCGGCGATAGAACCCGGCGCGATTCACGCGTCCGAGCTCGCAGGCGTGTTCGACGCTGAGCGAGCCTTTGGCGCTGATCTGCTCGACGATGGAGTAGATCCGCTCGCGCCACCGGCGTCGTTGGTCGGGGCTGCGAGGTTCAAGGCGCGAAAGGCTTGTCCGAAAAAATCGAGCTCTGCGGCTTGTTTGCCGAGCAGTCGTTCGAGCTCTGCGATGCGTTCGTCGCGCGGATCGCGAGGGATCTTGGGCGGCGCCGAGCGGCCGGGTTTCGGCCGGCCTCGCCGCCGGCTCAAGCCGTTGACGCCTTCCTGGCGATAGGCGTCCCGCCAGCGGTACAGCAGGCTGCGCTTGACGTCCAACTCGCGGCTTAGCGCTGTGCCGCTCTGGCCGGCTAGGAGCCGCCTGGCGGCGGCTTCCTTGAACTCCACCGTGAACTCCCGCGGCTTGCGCGGCTTGAGACTTTCCATCCTGGACTCCTTTCCATTCGCTGAAATTCGTCCCGAATTTCAATGTCTCATTTTTAGGGTTCACTCCAGACCATCAATCGGGGACGTAGCCCGAATTCAACCGACAAATCTCATGATTAACGTCGAGTGGGGTCAAGACCCGGCTGAATTCGCTCCGCATCCATTTGCTCCCGAAGTGGAGTGAGAGCGGAAATCGATTGCCCCCTGTTTCCACAACTTCCGAACCGGTCAGCGTTGCGCGCGCACCTGCCCGAGCCTCGCCCTCATTTCCGCGGAGAGGCCTTGCTCGATCTCCTGGGTGATGAGTCCGACTCCATCGATATCTTGTATGTGAACTTGATCTTTCAGCCGATAGCTGGTGAGTTTCATCTTCACCAAATCCGCGACTGAGCCGATCATCAGTCCGTCGTCGGTACGGACCGCGTCGCGCATGGCGGGGACCGGCTCCAGATCGTCGGGTTGAACCTTCTCATCGAGGTACACGAAGTAGACCGCACTGCGGGCGGAAGGAGACTCGCGGTCGATGAGCATGTCCACGCCGGCCGCGTGCCGGAGCTCGAATCCTGATCCAGCCGCGGCGGCGCGGATTCTCTCGAGGTCGTCCCGGCGGACTGCGACATCAACGTCACGCGTTGTCCGGGCCGCCAGCGGGTCGCGATCTCGCACGTGCAGGAACACTGCCAGCCCGCCAACAATACGATATTCGATTCCGGCGCCATCGAGTGCCGCCTTGAGTCGTTCGGCAACTTCGAAGAGCTGATCGATATGGGCGTCGTATGAAGCGATCGTGGCCACCGGGGCTGTTGACCTGCGTGCGTTCAGTTTAGCGCCGATTCGCGGGGCTCGACCCAACGTGGCGCGATCGCCGGCTTTGGCGTATGATCGTGCCCAGCAAGTGAGGAGTTGCCCATGACCAAGCGAAGCAAGATGATCTCCCGGCGACAGGCGCTCAAGGGCGCTGCCGGGTTCCCCATGATCCTGGCCCCGCACGTTGCTGGACTGGCTAACGCGGCGGCGCCAAGCAACACTCTCAACGTTGCGACGATCGGAGTTGGCAAGCAAGGTCGCTTCAACACCCGGAACGCGGCGCGGGCCGGCGCCAACATCGTTGCCATCTGCGACGTCGATGACGCGCAGGCGGCGGAAATGGCAAAGGATTTCCCGAAGGCCAAAACATCCAAGAACTTCCGCGAGCTGCTCGAAAAAGAGAAAGGCATTGACGCCGTCATGATTGCTACTCCCGACCATTCGCATGCGACGATTGCGATCGCGGCCATGGAGATGGGGAAGCCGGTGTATTGCGAAAAGCCTCTCGCGCACACCGTGTATGAATGCCGCAAGATGGCGCAGGTCGCGCGCGACAACAAGGTCGCGACGCAAATGGGAAACCAAGGCCGGTCGTTTCATTCGATCAAAGAGTTCTCCGAATGCATTTGGTCCGGGGCTATTGGAGAGGTTCGCGAGGTGCACTGTGTCCAGGCGGCCTTCGGTTACTCACGGTTGAGTCTGTTGCCGGGCATCAATGACGATCACGCGGTCCCCAAAGGGCTCGATTGGGACACCTGGATTGGCGGCGCCAAGTTCCGCGGGTATAACCCGGCCTACCATCCCGGCGCGTGGCGCGGTTGGACGGCGTTCGGCGGCGGCAACATGGGCGACTTCGTTTGCCACATCGTCGATCCGGTATTTCTGGCGTTGCGGCTCGGCGCCCCCGAATCGGTCGTCGCGGAGGCTCGAGGGTACGACCCGAAGCTCCACGGCGAGACGTTTCCGGCGTCGACCAAGGTGACGTTCAAGTTTCCGGCGCGGGGCCGGCTGCCTCCCGTGACGCTCACTTGGTATGACGGCGACGACTACAAGCCGCCGCATCCAAAAGAGGTGGCGGAGGGCGAGGAAACCATTCCCCTACCCGGCTGGCGAGCCGGAAAACAAGTCGGCGGAATGGTCGTCGGCGAGAAGGGAACAATCGTGTACGGATCGCACGGAGCGAGGAACTGGCGAATCCTCGGGGAAGGCAAGATGGAGGAGTACATGGCCGGTCGAAAACAAGTGGCCGAGCCGTTGGAGCCCGGTCCGCCGCCGAACAAGAAGCACCTGGCCGAGTGGCTTTCCGCCTGCAAGGGTTGGAAGAAAGCCAATTCGAACTTTGATTACGGGGCGCCGCTTGCGGAAATCGCAATGCTAGGGAATATCGGGATCCGGATGCTGGGAACCCGGTTGACGTGGGACGGCAAGAACATGACGTTTCCCCGTCAGCCCGAGGCGAATCAGTATCTGCATACGGAATATCGCGACGGCTGGTCTTTGTAGCCATCGCGGCGATAGTCCGCTGCCGCCGTAGCACACGAACCTTCGCGGCGCCTTTCCACGAGCCCTTTGCGGGCGATCTTGCCCGGGGCGCTGTGTTTCGCCGCGCTTGCCCCAGTCGAGGGCGAGGACGCGAGCGTGGACTTCCGTCCACGCCTCTAGGCCGGTTACTCCACCACGATGAAGCCGCCGACGGGGGAAGTGATTGCGCCGGAGGGGTCGAGGACTGTTACCGTCACCTGATAGTTGCCGGGCGGCAGGCCCTCGCGAATGGTGAAGCTGAGCTGATAGAGGCCGGCGTTGAAAGGGGTGACGCCGGCGTAGATGGCTTGCACTTCACGGTCGCCCAGCATGACTCGGACGGGGAAGACCGTGCGACCTGCTTCATTGGGGAGAACGCCCGGTTCGAAGCGTGGGGCCGTTTCGCCGAGACCGGTGAGGAATAGTATCACCGTGTCGCCGGGCCGCGCCGGGCGGGTTGTTATGTCAGGCCGGATACCTGGTGAGCCGACGAAAGCACCCGTCGTGTGGTTGACCGCGGCAATGGGGTTGACGCCATCAAGGTTGTTGACGAAGAAGAAGAACTGCGGACTCGCCGAGGCAACGGCGATTTCGAACAGGTTGCTGCGAATCTCGTTGGGCAAGTCGCAGTTGAGAATGACCTGAAGTTGGGCTGTCGTCTGCCCCGGAAGGGTCAAGGCTTGGATGCTGATTTGCCCTGGAAAGATGTGGAATAGTCCGGCTCGCGCGCCGTCCATGTCGACACAGACGTCGTCGAGCTTAGTCGGCAGGCGGCCGTTGACGAGGTCGGCTGAGCCGGTAATGCGGCCGGTGACGGGGGCGGGGTAGTTCTGCCCGAAGAGGGTCAAAATGGCGTTGAACGATGCGGTTGTGACCTGTGGTTCGCTTAGGCCCGCGCCTTGGACGCCCGAGATGACCGGGGCCCGGCTCGAGAGGCCGTAGATGGCGTGGACGAGCCCGCGGTCGCCGTTCTCGCGCGGGACTGAGATCGCGAGGTCGTCAGCGAAGTCGTAGCCGAAGTCACCGGCGACGAGGGAGGAGCCGAAGCTGTCACTGCTCTCTTGTTCGTCGAGGATGCCGTCCGTGCCCTGGGCGAAGAGTTGGTTCCCGTCGGCGGTCAAGCCGTTGGGCCCCCCATTCAGCACGTGCACGATGCCGCGGTTGCCGTCTTCGCCGCGCACGCCGATGGCGAGGTCTTGGAAGCCGTCTTCGTTGAAGTCGCCGAAGCTGAGGTCGGAGCCGAACCGGTCGCCGTTCTCCGGGCGGTCCGGGAGGCCGTCTTGACCCTGGCGCCAGAGTTGGCTGTCGGCTTGCGCGAGCCCGCCGGCGGAGCCGAGGACGACGATGACGATGCCTTCGTTGCCGTCTTCACCGAGGGAGCTGACGGCGAGGTCTTGGTAGCCGTCGTTGTTGGTGTCGCCGGCCGCGAGGACTTCACCGAAGCCGTCGCCGCCTTCACGCCGGTCAGGCAGGGGGAAGCTGTTGTCTCGGTCGCCTTGGGAAAGAACCTGGCTGCCGTTGCCGGTGATGCCGGTTCGTGAGCCATAGGCGACTTGCACAATGCCGTCGCCGCCGTCCTCTCCGGGCACGCCGATGGCCAGGTCATCGATGCCGTCTTTGTTGAAGTCTCCGGCGGCGACGCTGAGACCGAATCCGTCGCCGTCTTCGCGGTTGCCGTCGAGGCCGTTGTCGCCTTGGCGCAGGCGCTGGTTGCCGTTTCCGCTGAGGCCGTTGGGCGAGCCGAAGACGATGTTGACCGCGCCGTCGAATCCGTTTTCTCCGGGGACTCCAATCGCGAGGTCGTCGAAGGCGTCGCCGTTGAAATTGCCGACGGCAAGACTACGGCCGAGCAGGTCGTTCCTATCGTCGTTGCCCTCGAGGTCGCCCTGCTGTCTGCGCCGGCTCAGGACTTGGCTGCCTCTGGCGGTAATGCCGGCCGCCGACCCTGGCAGAATATGCACGATTCCGGTGGAGTTGTCTTCGCCGCTGACGCCGACTGCGAGGTCGTCGAAGCGGTCGCCGTTGAAGTCGCCGAACGCGATTGCCGACCCGAAGTTGTCATTGGCCTCGTCGTTGCCCTCAATGTCGTTGTTGTCCTGGTCGAACTCGACGCTACCCGCGCCGGTAAGGCCCATGCGTCCGCCGTGGATGATGGTGACGCGGCCGCGGCCGTTGTTCTCGCCGACGGAGGCGACGGCGAGGTCCATGGCGCCGTCGTTGTTGGCGTCGCCGGCGGCGAGGTCGGAGCCGAAGGAGTCATTGCCTTCGGCGTCGCCGGGGACTCCGAAGGCGCCTTGGACCCAGATTTGGTTGTCGGCGGGGTCGAGCTGTGCGAGGCAGGGGAGGGCGAACAGGAGGGCGATGAGGGGAAGGTTACGAATCGGCTTCATTGGTTTTGAGTCTCTTACCGTGACGCGCGCTTAAGCAAGCGGTTCGGCGCTCGTACTTTCATTTGTACCTCAAGACGCGTCATGGTCTGATCGGGTTGCGTGCGGGCTGTGTTGCAGCGTGGCGCGCCAGATGTGCTTGCCTTGCAGGTCGACGACCCCGCGCCGCAACACGTCCCTTAGCGTGGTGATCTGCTTGCCCCGCACGTAGCGCCCGTCGAAGTCCACGGTGCCGATTTCTCGTTCGGCGGGGGCGACACGGTAGAGGTGGATGACGCGTTTGTCGTGCCTTGGGATCTTCTTGGAACGCTTTGGCTGGTCGAGCGCCTCGGGGTGGTCGAACAGGAAGCGGTTCCAGGTGACGGTGCGGCGGATGTCTTTGTCGATTGAGCGGCGCAGCAGCGTCGTGAAGGTGGTCACGCCTGCTTCAATCAGGTTGTAGCGGCGGCCTTTGTCGTTCTTGTCAAGGGGCTCGGCCTGTTCCATCGGCTCGAGCTCGAGGGTGATGATGTGGGTTGCGCCGGCGTCGATCGCCAGGTGGACGGGGGAGTTGTTGAGCACGCCGCCGTCGACAAAGCGGTGCCGAACCTCTTTGCGGCCCGCGCCATAGATGCCGATCTCTTGGGCTGGGAAGGCGCTGGGGACGGCGGCGGATCCGACGATGCAGTGCAGTAGATTTTCCGACAGAGTGAACAGCGCGTCATCGCGTTCGCGGTAGCGTTTGGAGGTGTCGGTGCGGCTGTCGAGCTGGACGGTTAGCCAGTTGTTGGCGGCGAGCTTGTGATAGGTTTCGGGATGGACCAGCGTGAACAAGCATTCCTCGCCGAGGGTGATGTCGGTGGCCGTGATGATCAGCTCGGGGTATTGGTCGCGGCGGGAGTACCATTCGGCGACGATGTCGCGGCTCAGGACACGGGCGCGGTCCTCGGTCTGCTCGCGCGGCCAGCGCAGCGGGACGGTGAGGTCGCCTTTGGGGCCCGTGTTGGCGAGGAAGCTCAGGATGGGGGTGTCGCGAAAGAGGCTTTCGCCGAAGGTCCTGATGGTGAACGCGATCGCGAAACAGAGTCCTCCAAGGGAGAGTAGGCCCAGCATGGCCAGGTGATGGACGTGGTCGCCCTGGCGGGTCCAATCAACCAGAGCTTCAGGCAGCAGGTTCTCCAGCCCCGAGAGCATCATGATGGAGATGAACAGGAACGGGTTGAGCACGATCACCGCGAGGATGGTCAATGTCGTGAAGCCCCAGCGCCGTAGCGGCGTATTGAGTCCTCGCGTGGCGAGGTCGATCATCCAAGCGCGGCGTCCGACCACCCATCGAGAGCTGCGCCGATGCCGGTCGAGGTACGACCAGATCGACGCGATGAAGGTAGAGTAGGGCTGGCGCAGGTGCGGGTCGTCGCTGAGTTGAGGGTTGGAAAGGCCGAGCTCTTCGAGAAAGACGCCGTAGGAGTTGAGCGCGCCAGCGGAGGTGCCGACGAGAATATCAATCGGGATGCCGCGCTTGCGCATCCGCCCTCGTAGGGTTTCCAGGGCCCCGGCGCTGTATGCCCCGCCGGCGCCGCCGCCGCTAATCGAGAGGGCGATCTTGCGTTTTTCGGGCTCGATCGGGCTGGATTGGAGCGAGGCGCGGCCGAAAAGGCCGCTGGCCTGGACGACGACATCCTTCTCGAGGTCGTCGAGAAGCTCGTCGACGTCGAGATACTTCGGCTCGAGGAGCTCGCGGGCGGACTGGTTTTTCGCTTCGGAGGTGGCCACGGGGGCGGTTTTCCTACGATAGCGAAAAGGGGGCGGGTAGAGTGCGCGCTGCAGTCTTCAGGGCGACCTGTGGACCAGCGGGCCCGAGGACTACTTTCCCCTAAGAGCGATACCGCCCCTACATATAGTGATATTGCTATATTCTAGGGGTGGCGTCAGGCACGCCCCTCCGGGACCTAGTGTGGGTAGGATCGAGTCTGGGGGCCTTCCGGGATTTTCCCGAAGCCGTGAAGGACGATATGGGATACGCCCTCTTCCGGGCCCAGCAGGGCAAGGAGCATCCGAGCGCTAAGGCGCTTAAGGGATTCGGTGGGCGCAGCGTTCTAGAACTGGTCGCGGCCTATGACGGAAGCACTTACCGAGCGGTCTACACCGTCCGCTTCGACACCGCGCTGTACGTTTTGCACGCTTTTCAGAAGAAATCGAATACCGCGGCCGCGACGCCCAAAAGAGAGATCGACTTGATCAAGAAGCGCTTGCAGGACGCCGAAGCCATTGAGCAAGCCAGGAACGCAGAGGAACGATAGCATGACCAAGAACCAGCCCGATCACGAAGTCAGCAGCAGCAACCTGTTTGCCGACTCAGGGCTAGAAAACGCCGATGAACATCTGCTCAAAGCTCGCCTGGTCAGCCGCATCCAGGATCGCATCGACGAACGCCAACTGAGCCAGACGGAAGCGGCAAAACAGATGGGACTGGCCCAACCGGACCTTTCCAACATCCTACGGGGGCGCTTTCGGGGCTATTCGGTCGAACGCCTCATGCGCGGCCTATCGAGCTTGGGAAGCGACATCGAAATCGTAGTCAGGACCCGCGGAAAGGCCGACGTCAAGATCCCGGCCTACGCGGCGCAATAACCCAGGTTGGGGAGTTCGAGCCTTTCGGGCAGGGGTGAATTGCTGCTTCTGAGGATTTACGATCCCGGCTCCGCTCCGGTCCATCCCGGTTCCCCAGGTCCCATTGGACTCCTATCAGCCCGTGGCAAAACACCCCGTTTCAGGCCGCGAGAAGCATCGGCGTGGCCAGCGGCGCGCCGGCTGAATCTCGCACCTTCGCCGGGAATCTCCTGAAAACCGCCCCCAGGGCCCCGCACAACCGCCCCAAGGCCGCCCAAGACGCCAATACAAGCCCCAAAACCGACACTTTTGTCCTTTTCCTCGCGTCCGCCAGCCCGCGCGGCGTCCCCGCGCCCAGTTTACCCCTCATCGCGATCGATAAATTGAACGCGCCCACGTGAATCAGCAGCCTCTTTAAAACATTTCCTCGGCCTTTCAAGTGCAATCGCCGCATCCCGCCCGTCTCGTAACAGTGCGCGAAACTGCGCTCAACCTTCTCCGCTCGCAACTTCATCAGACGCTTGCCGCGCTTGCCTTTGATCCGCCGCCGATTGGAGTACACCGCGTCGCGTTGCCGCGTTCGGCCGCCCCATTTGCGTCGCCCTCGCTGCGGCTCGCTCACGTAACTGCGTACGTCCAGCTCGGCAAAATCCGTCAGCACTCGGTTCGAATGATAGCCCTTGTCCGCGACCACTTCGCTCAGCTCGTCGACCGCGCCAGCGGCTTCTTCCGCCGCCGCTTCCAACTGCTCGGCCGCCTCGACCAGCGTTTCTTCAATCGTCGTGGTATCGCCTTCGTCGGCCGCTTGCAGCGTGACCGCCACCACCGCGCCCGTCTGCAAATCCACCGCGTGCTCGGCCTTGTGCGCCAAGTGCGTACGGCCGTCTTTCATCTTCGTGACCTTGGCGTCGGGATCGTAGGGATGCTTCCAATCCTTGTTGCAGGCCTTCTTCTTACGTTTCTTGTCGATCTTGGCCAACTGCTCGCGCGTCGGCGTCTCGATTCCCGATTCCAGAGCTAGACGTCTTAAATACTCTTCGTAGCCCTCGCCGGAGTCGCAACGCACCAGCGAGCACATCGCCGCGTTGGCTTCCAGCGTCGTCGCGTCGACCCCGATCGTTCCGCCGGACAACAGGCCTTCGCGGGCCAGCAGCTGCAGCGCCCAGGTGAACACCGCGCGATGCGTTTCGAGGTCGATCAGCCGCCGCGTGCGCGAGATCGTCGAATGATCCGGCGCTTGTTCATCGAGTTCGATCGCCAGGAATCGCCGCAGCGAAAGTGAGTCGCCAAGGCGCCAAGCGACGCCGCGCTCCGAGTCGATGCCTTCGAAATACCCGATCAGCAAACTGCGGAAATAGATGCCCGGCGTGAGCGACGGCCGTCCCAAGCTCGGCGCGTAGAACTGCTCGCACTGGCCTTCGACGAAGGCGTCGAACTCGTGCTCGTCAAATAACTCGCTGAGCCGCAGATAAAACGGATGCCCAGCGCTCTTGGGCAACTCCGAGGTGGCGACCCATAGGTCTTTCTGCCGCTCGCGTCGCTTACGCCGTCCCATTGCCATAAAACAAGTTTATCACCTCTTGTTTCACAGTGCGACTTCCACCACGGGCTGCTATGCTATTGTGGCTTCGATTCTCGCTGACAATTTCCTCCGAAAATCGTCTGGGCTAGTCCAGACAATGTGATTGTAGTGGTTTGTGTCGAAATGTGCGTCTTCGATGTCGGTGTCGCGGCAAGTGAAGATCACAGGCCGGCCTAAACCTTGGGCTAATCCCGCCTCGAAGTAGACGCCTCCTCGATGTCCTGTAAAGTCGGCCACCATAAACCGACACTTGCGGATTCCAGCTATGATCTCGTCGCAGATCTTGTTATTAAACTGTCGTCTGTCGACCCGGTCTGGGCGAAAGCCACATACTTCGATCGCTGGGCAGATAGCCTCCTCATACGCTGGCGTCATGGCTGCGCCAAAAGACATAGCCACGAAACAAGTGTTCGAAAGCTGACTCTCGGCGTTCAGGTCTTCCAGGTGTGTCCAGCCTTCAATCGTCATAACCAGTTGCTCCCAGTTTCTTCCCATTGAAGGTGACGGCTCCCGAATCCATCCCTTTGCGCGGATTGTGTCCAAGAGGAAGTCGACCTCGTCGTGACCTGAGGCGTCAAAAAGGGGATAGTCGATTCTGCTGTTCAATGATGAGGCAGTTCCAGGCTTCGGTGCTCGTTTGCCGAGTTCCCCAAGAACCAGCGACATCTTGGCCTCAATTGGTGTCTGCGCGTGCGAGTGCGCGAGTTCCTTCCAGTTTCCTAAACTGAGTTCGGGGATCACTCCCTTCTTATTCGATTGGCGTATATAAGCGGATAGGTACG
Source organism: Bryobacterales bacterium (assembly GCA_965247515.1). Taxonomy (GTDB): domain Bacteria; phylum Acidobacteriota; class Terriglobia; order Bryobacterales; family UBA6623. The sequence continues at coordinate 8,986,369 of OZ252029.1, forward strand.
GGGTAAGGTCGGCGTGCATTTGAAACGGCGGGGTGCGAGTCAGTTTGCGATCGAGCCTGTAGTCCCCGCAAACCCGGCATGAGTATTCGTATGCATCGACGGTGCCAAGATGGCGAGGGTCATTGCCAAGCGTCTCGCCGCATATTGGGCACTCGTCGGGCTTATTGGTCGGCATTTTGGTACTCACTGTAAGGTGCGATGTTAGCATCTAGGCGTTCTAATTAGATGCATGTTCACTCACCTTCGGTGTCACGTGCTTGGGGGGTAGCTAAGATAGCCGCGCTGTGGGACCCAACTTCCGAAGCCATCGTAGGAGTTTGGAGAGTTTGGAGGCGCCCTCCATAAAGTTTTGGTAAAGAAAAAAGACTCGCTAGCGGAACGACAAGGCCTGTAAGACTCGTACGAACAGCAAGTTATCCGGATTGATTTGCCCCCGGCAATGCGAGGTGGCGTATTGGAAGTTAATGAAAACTTTATGGAGGGCGCCTCCTAAGGGCTTTTACCCCCAAGCCTTGAATATATCTGGATCGAGCTCGACGCCCGGACCGACGACCTTGGGGACTTCGATGAACGCGGGTCATGACCTGTCAACATAGCTCAGCGTTTGTGGGCGTGGTCCCAGCGTTCGCTGGATGAGGCGATGATTGCGGGTACGTCTTGAGGTAACACGTAGCCGTCGTCGACTAGCTTCAAGGCCGCTTCCGCAATTCGACCAACGTAATCGGCGCGGCTGGGGTAGCGGTCATCGAGCGAACGGCGCGGGTCGCCGGACTTCTGGCGGTCGGACTCTGAGGCCGGGAAGGGGATGTAGGAGCCGGTCAGGTTGATCTGGTCGGGCATGCCGTGTTCGGGGTCATAAAGATTCCAGCCGGTGTAGGTTCCGAGCGGGGCTTGGAGGTCGGGTAGGCGGATGCCGGAAGTTTCGTTGCCGTCGTCGTCAACGGCGGGGACCAGGATCAGCCGTTTCGGGCCGAGTTTGGGGGGCTCAAAGGAGATGATCCCCTTGGCGAAGTCGGGGCCGTAGTCCGAGACGCGGATGGGCCTGGGCCCGGCCGGAACGTTGACGCCGGGAATTTTCGGGAAGTTGAGGTCTTGGCGAGTGACGAGTTGCTGCAGGTCGATTCTGGGGTAAATGCTAGCTGGCGGTTCGACTCCCGAGGCGACCCAGTTATCGAGCGCGACCAATAGGGCCCGCATCGGCCAGCTGTAGGTCATCGTGTTGCCGAATTGTCGGCCGATCGTTTTCTTGGGGGGCATGCTGCCGGAGCCGTGCTGGGTTCCGGCGATGTAGTAGATGCGGGTGTTGGACGAAAGGTCGGCGTCTTTGCCTTCACCGAGAACTGTGTGGGTGAGGGCGGCGCCGGATCGCCAGTATTCGTTGGAGGTGTTGGTGTAGATGACCTTGGGCTGATGTTTGGCGGCGAGGCGTGTAAGGATTCCGCTCCTGCGCCCGGTCTCGGGGTCGGTTTGTTCGAGGTCGGTGAAGGGGAAGATGTTGGCGGGGAAGTACTGGTTGGGGTGTGAGCCGCTGCGGGAGGGCTGCGCGAAGCGGTAGTTGAATCCGCCGCGAGATCCGCCGGCGATATGAGGGAGAACGCCGTCGAGGGCGATGCGATCTTGTTCGTCGCGGTTGAAGCCATGGTAGAGAAATCCCCGCAGAAAGCGGCCGCTTTGCGAGGAGCCGAAGCTCAGCACGCGGTTGATGACGCCGGCGGGGAGGCCTAGCTTGGGGTCGGGATTGTTTTTGAAATAAGAGGCGGCGTCGCGAATGGCGGCGGGCCCGAGTCCGATCAGGGGCGGGTCTTTCGCAACATAGACGAATTCGTAGATCCTGTTGGGGTCGAAGCCGCCTTCGAGTTTGATGGTGTAGTCGTTGTGAAAGTCCCAAGTCGTGAGCACCGTGCGAGAGCCGTCGGGCTCATAGACGGCGAGCTGATTGCGCGGGTCGTCGCGGTCGGCGACCGAGTAGGGAGTATGGCCGCGGTCGCCGAGTGACTGCCGAGATGTTCGCTTGGGATTGGTGAAGCAAGCTCGCACTAGGCCGCTGATCGGTTCGTCGCCCCCGGCCGCGAATGGGATGTAGATTCGCATCTTGCCGGGGCCTTGAGGAACATCGTGCTGCCAGCCGACCCACAAGACGCTAAATCCTCTTTTCATCAGGAATCCGTCGCCGCCGTCGGCGTTGCGGTTGAACATGCGGATAGCGACCTTGTTCCCACGGTTGAGAATGTCGAGCAGCAGGGCGCCGTTGCCGCGGGCGACGTTGTCCGGACGCAGCAGGGCGAAATCGGCGGAGAACTCGACTTCGCCCTTGTCGTTGACAGGCGCGCGGTCGATGTCGGTGATGTTTCGGTTCGCGGGGTTTTTGGGGTCAATCGCGAAGTGGAGCTTGCCGGCAAACTGCCGGTAGGACCCCGCGAGGCCGGAGGTGGCGCCATCGTAGCCGGGCTGACCAGTGATCTCGACGCGGACGACTCGGGCGGAAAGGATCGTGGCGGAGACTAACGCGAGAAGGCAGAGGCGGCGCATGTGGACAATTCTAGTGCAAAGACAGGAACGCGCTCTGCCCATGAGCCCCGAACGCAAGTGAGCTCCGCCGACCGGCGGGGCCGGACTCAACGGGAGCGCGAGCTCTCGCGTCGCGGCGGCGCTTCGCATGGCGGCGTTAGCGCCGGCTCACTCCAAGACCGCCCTGGGCGCCTACTACCGCCAGATCGCGCGGCGCATCGCTGCGGACGTGGCGGTTTTTGCGACGGCGAGAAAGCCGGCGTAACACATCTAGCGCTTGCTGCGCTGGGGGAAACCTTATCTCGACGAAGGAGCAGAGGCCTACGAGAGGCGCTATCAGCAAGCCCGCCTGCAAAGCTTGCGAGCCGGCGTGAAAAGCCTTGGCTATCGCCTTGTTAGCGAATCCGCGGCGGCCTGAACCCTGGCCACTCACGAAAGCGGTCTCAGACGAGCGGTACAGCGCCTGACCACCCACGAACACCGTACCCCTCACTTGCGTTCGGGGCTCATTGCGCGGCCTCGCGCACCCGGTCTTTGTCTACTACTGGGCCCAGACTTTGACAAGGTTGTAGCCGAGCTTCTCAGCTGTGGGGACCATGTAGTGCGTCGTGTTGTGGGGAATCAGCACGATGTCGCCCGGGCCGATCTCGTGCGTGCGGGCCCCGGTCACGCCCGTTCCTCGAATCTCGCCGGGCGCCTCTTCGGTCGGGTCGACGATCTCGCCGCCGAGATGAGCGATGCCGCCGCCCGTGTGCACGAAGTAAATATCGACGCAACCGCGATGCGCTTCCCAGGGCCCGGGCCGCCCTTTGTAGATCACGTAGTTGACACCGATGTTGCGAACCGAGTGCAGCGGCTGATTGCTGTCGTTATTGGCGAAAACCGCGTCTCTGACGGACTTTTTGAGCAGGTCTCCCATTGGCGCGGCTTCGGCGAGAGCTCGGTCCGGGTGAGCTTCCTGCGGAAAAACCCGGACCGCGACGTAGGCCAAACGTCCTGTTCCGGGGTCAATCTGATAAGCCGTGTTGCGGGGGAGATTGACCACGTCGCCGGCGCCGATCTCGTGTTGTCGCCCGGCTTCTATGCCCGATCCGACCGACTCGCCCGGCGAAGACTCAGTGGCGTCAGTCAGGCTGCTGCCCATCGTCAGGCGGGCACTGCCGCTACGTACGAACCAAACCTCGTCGGCGTTCGAGCTCATCGTGTAGGGGCCCGGCTTGCCCTCGCTGACTTTGAACACCACGGCGTACCTGGGATCCTGGTGCGCGACAAGCGAGTCGCGGGTTTGGGCGAACATCGCGTCGATCTGCTCGCTCTTTAGGACGTCTTGGATCTCGGCCGCCGCGGGAGCCGCCGAAATCCCCATCGCCAATAGAACCGCCAAGCGCTGTTGCATTTCCATTCGCCTCCGATCGGAACTTTGTAAGCAATCTAGCAAACTTGACTCCTCACTTAGAACCCGCTCCCTTGCGGTCGCGGCTCTGACGGATCTTCTCCCCGCCAGCGAGCAGAGTTTCGCCGCCAACTTCCTGAATTCGCGTCGGTTATGGGATGGATCGGGCGATCGGCGTCTGTCTACAGGTTACTTGTGCGGCAGCGAAACCCCCAACGCATTGAGGATTTCTGTTTGGCGGGCGTCGGGAATCGGCAGCCGTGTGACGCTGGTCTGCTCATCCACTCGATATTCCAATAGACACAGTCGCCCCAACGCCGCCAGCGCGTCCGGCAAGGTGATCGCGTGCGGGTCGTCGTCGGTCGTGCCAAACGCCGCTTGTATCCGCCGTTCCAATTCGCGGCTCAGCTTCAACGCCAGCATGCTGCACAACACATGTCCTCGGGTGCGGCTTTCTTTGCGCACGAAGATCGGCCGCACCTCGAGCAAGCCCGTCTTCAGCTGCCGAAAGTCGCGCTCCACCCGCTGCAGGCTCACGTAATGGTCGTGCACTCTTTGGCCGCTCATGCGCTCGGAGGCGACATCGGTCACGACCACGTAACAGCCCGCCAACTCCAGCGCCTGCTCGATCGCCGCCTGCTGGCGCTCGACGACCAGCGTACGTCCCTGCAAGCGCAACTCGACCAATTCTGTCAGCTTGTGACGCGCCAGCCAGGGCTTGAGCTGGCGCAGTCCGGCCGCGGGCTCGCAACGGGAAGAGGCCGTGACTTTCTGGTTGCGTCGGTCGAGCTTGCCTCCCAGCTTGGCCAGCTTGTCCTCGAGCCGCTGCCGTTGCCGTTTGGCTTCGGACTCGTTGAGGCGCAGCACATAGCGCACGCCGTCGGCTTCGACCTCGCAGACTTGTTCAGCGAACAGCTCCCGTTGCAGCACCCCTTCGCTCAAGCGCCGCCGAATCTGGGGATCGGTCAGCGCCGTGATGTAGCGCAGCCCGGCCTCCCCCAGCGCCTGCTTGCCCTTGCTCTTGACCATCCCGCGGTCGCCGACGAAGACCAACTCCTCGACTCCGAACTGCTCTTTGACGATGCGGATCTGATCCGGCACGGTCGTCGGATCGTTGCGGTTGCCGGCAAACACCCGCACCGCCAGCGGCTCGCCCTGGTCATCGGCCAGCAGTCCGATCACAATTTGCTTCTTGCCGCGCTTGCCGTCGCGATTGTAGCCGTACTCGCCCAACGCGTTGTGCAGGCCTTCGAAGTACGAGCTGGTGACGTCGTAGAGCAGCAAGCTGGGCGGGGCTCCGCGGCGCTCGAGGTAGTGGCGGTATAGCGCTTGCTCGATCTTCACTTGGCGGGCGCTCAGATCATCGAGGGCGGCGTAGAGGTCGTCTTCGTCGAAGGCGCCCAGACCCAGCACTTCTGCGACGGCCTGATCGGCGGCCCAGCGCACGGCCGAGAGCCGCGATCCTTGGTGGGCCAGGCGCGCCAGCACCAGGAACAAGGCGAGTTTGGCGGCCCGCGTTCGACCCAGCGCGGCGGTCAGGCCCAGCTCATCGGCGAGTTGCTTGAGCGCGAAGAGCAGGCCAAAGACGGGGCCGCAGACGGGAGTGGCGGGAAGCTGATCGAACTCGCCGCGGAGGGCGCGCCGGAGGGCCTCGACGCGGACGGGGCGCCAGCAGGAGAGGTTGGCGAGGGTGCGTTTTTTGACTCTGCCGTTTTGGCGGAAGGATTAGCGCAGCAAGACGGCGGGCGGCGAGTTGCGATTGGGGACGGACTCAACATACATGGGTATATTATATCACAAACAACACAATGAATAAACGATACAATAGCATAATACATGGGTACACTAAAAGCGCCCCCAAACGTGTTAAAGCCAAGCAAGCCAAGCAGTTAGCCCGTCAAACGAGCCTTCCGCTGGGGGGAAGATCCGTCTGACGACGAAAGGTTTAGCGTTCCTGGGTCAGAGCCGCGACCGCAAGGGAGCGGGTTCCGCAAGACTTAACCTCCAGCCGGCGGTTAATCAGGCAACGCAAACACGTACAGCGCGTTGCCCGTCGCCGGATGGCGGATGTCGGGCGCGATCAGGCCCGGGACGACGCGTGGACTGCCGCCGCCCAGCCCCGATGTCACCGCGAGATACTGCCGGCCATCCACCCGGAACGTAATCGGGAAGCCTTGTACGGAGGTAGCGAGACGCGTCTCCCACGCCAGCTCGCCGGTCTCGACGTCGACCGCCTTGAACTTGCGGTCGAGATCGCCGACGAACGCGATACCGCCGGCGGTCGAGAGGACCCCGGTCAGAAACGGGGCGCGCTGCTCGATCGCCCACAGCTCTTCCATCGTGCTCACGTCGTAGGCCGCGAGTTTGCCGATGTTCCCGTCCGTTCCCGGCATCTCGAACCAGCGCCGGTCCGCCGCCGTGCCGCCGCCGCCCGCGACAAACTCGATGATACGGCCGCGGATCTCCATGCAACTCTGGCTCAGCGGGATGATCAGGCGCTCGGTAGGCGCGTGGTAGCTCATCGCCTGCCAATTGTGGCCGCCCTCTGTGCTGGGACACGAGGACACCCATTCGCCGCGTGCGTTATCGATGATGTCTTGGCGGTAGCGCGGCCGGCCTGAGACTGGGTCGATGGAGTCGTAGACGTTCTGAAACACTGTCTCGCGATGCGCTATGTACTCACCAGTCACGCGATTCAGCTTCCATAGAATGCCGGGCTTGCCGACGGTGAACACGACCTTCTCGCCGCCGGTCTCGACCAGCACGCGCTCGAAACCCTCATCAAGATCGAGCGCTTCGCCGGGCGCGTGTTGGAAGTGCCAGCGCATCTTCCCGTCGTTTACGTCGATCGCCAGAGTCGAACTGGTGTAGAGAGCGTCGTCGAGCGCGCTGTTGCCTCGGCTCACCGGCATCCAGGGCTTGGCCTGCGCGACGCCCCAGTAGGTGAGCTCGAGTTGCGGGTCGTAGCTGCCCGTGATCCAGGTCTCGCCGCCGGCGCGAAAGAGGTTGGGCAGGTCGCCCCAGGAGTCCCCGCCCGGCTCGGAATCTCGGGGCACGGTGTAGACTCGCCAAGCTTCGCGGCCGGTGTCGGCATCGTAGGCGCTGATGAAACACTTCTCTTCGCGAAAGCGGGCGCAGCCGGTCAGGCCTGAGACGACCTTGCCTTTGATCACGATCGGACCGCTCGAATTGCGGTAGTCGCCCTCGCTGCGATCGCCAATCGTCGTGTCCCACCGCAGCTCCCCGCTGCGCGCATCGAGGGCGACCAGGCGAGCATCGGTCGTCGAGACGAAGACCCTGTCCTGATAAATGGCGATCCCGCGAACCGAGCCGCCCTCGCCGGGCCCAACGCGATGTTCCCAGATCAGATCGCCCGCGACAGCATCGAGCGCTTGTATGACATTCCCGCTGTTGTGTAGATACAGAACGCCGTCGTGGACGATCGGCGCGGGCTGGCTGCGGCCGCCCGAGGTCATGGCCCAGGCCCATTGCAAGCGCAACTCGCCGACGTTTTCTAGATTGATTTGATCGAGCGGGCTGTAGCTCCAGGCTTGATAGTTGCCGCGGATCATCAGCCAGTCGTCGGCCGGGGGACTACGCAGCATCGCGTCGGTCACGGGGGAATAGTCCGCGACGGAGCCTTCAACGGTCAGACCGGTGACCCCTACGGCCGCGCCGGCTTGGGCGTTCGGCGCGGCCGCGGTGACGGCTTGGCGAACCGCGTCCGGCATCACTCCGTCGGCGACGCTGCCTATGATGACTTCGCTGGCCGGGGTGAGCGCGGCGTCGCCCGGCTCCGCGCCGTTGCTTCGAAGCAGGAACGCCACGAGGTCAACGTAGGTCGGCTCACCCAGACTGCCGGGGACGCCAGGCGGCAGCGGCATGGTCAATTTTGTATAGGTAATGAGCTGTTGTGCGCTGCGCTCGCGCCACTGGGACATGAAGTCGGCGCCTACGAGCGGGCGCGCTTCGTTCAGCCCGCTCAGGTCCGCCCGATGGCAGTTCGCGCAGTGCGCTTGATAAGCGGCGAAGCCCGCGTCGGCTTGCTGCTCGGTGAACGGCCCTGGTTGAAGCGGGGTTTGGGCGCCGGCGCCGCCGAGTGCGAGCGCCGCTCCGGCCACCGCAACTAAAACGCTATACGTCGTACGATCGAGCATCACTTTGCCAACAGCCAACCCCATAGATTACCGGCCGGCGCGCTGTCGCTATGAATCTGGATGTAGCACCAGCCCTTGCGCAGGCTCTGGGCCTGCTCGGCGGTCAGGCTAAGCTCGCCTGAAAACTTGCCCTCCGGCGCCGGCGTAACCTCGAGATCCGCAACGGCCGGCCCGCGCACCCCCATCGCGGGGCCCTGGTGCAGGCGCGCTACGGTCGCCGGTCCGCGCATGCCCGCGAACGAACCGCTGACCGAAAGCCGCCGTCCCTCGAGCTTGGCGTAGCTCGATCCCGACCCCGTCACCCGCGCCCGTGTCGCCACTTCGATCGGCATCATCGTGAGCCGAGCGGAGAATTCTTCCGGCGCTTGGGCGGTCGCCGAGTACGCGCAACACAACAGCGCCACGCCGATGACCCGGAATTCAGTGCTGGGCTTCGAGCTCGCCATGGCCTCCCGTCAGATTGTAACCGCAAGCGGGCCTCTTGGTTCCGGCACGTTCGAGGTTGGGTGCGCGACAAATTTGTGACTGCCGGCGGCTCTTGGCCGAACAATCATAGCCCCGGGATTCATCCCGGGGACTGGAGTGGTATAGCCCGGGCAGATAGGTAACACAATTCCCCGATCACATGGGTAACACATTGGCATCCTAGAACAAAAGGAGGACTTTTGTTTTGGGATGGAAGGAGACCCGTGTGCAAGACGAAAGATTGCGGTTCGTTCAAGAGGTTCTAACCCGGGAGGATGCCATGGCCGCCGTCTGTCGGCGCTTCGGCGTCAGCCGTAAGACCGGCTACAAATGGCTCGATCGCTATGCCCAACAAGGCGTCGCCGGATTGGCCGATCAATCCAAAGCGCCCAAACGGCAAGCGCAAGCCTTTCCCGCCGAGATCGAGCGAGAGATCTTGGCCTTGCGGGCGCGCTGTCCCACTTGGGGCGAAGACAAGCTCAAAGCGCGACTCGAGCGCACCAACCCTGACATCAATTGGCCGGCGCACTCCACTATCGGGGCGCTGCTGAAACGCCACGGACTCACCCACCCCGGTATGCGCCGGCGCCACGCCACGCCTTCCAGTAAGCTCACCAGCGCCAAGGCGCCCAACCAAGTTTGGGCGATCGATTTCAAGGGTTGGTTCGACACCGGCGACGGCAAACGCTGCGATCCGCTGACGATTTCCGATACGGCGAGCCGCTATCTGTTGCGTTGTCAAAGGGTCGCGCGCAGCGACACGGCGCACGTGCGGCCGCTGATGGAAGCGACTTTCCGGGAGTACGGCCTGCCCACGAGGATCCTTTCCGATAACGGTCCGCCGTTCGCCTCGACGGGCTTGGCGGGGCTTTCGCGGCTCAGCGTGTGGTGGATCCGGCTCGGGATTCAACTGCAGCGAATCGACCCCGGACACCCTGAGCAAAACGGGCGTCATGAGCGCATGCATCGGACGCTCAAGGCCGAGACGGCGACGCCGCCGGAGCGCAACTTGCGAGCGCAACAGCGGGCTCGATCGTTTTCGGCAGATCTACAACCAGGAGCGTCCGCACGAGTCGCTAGCGATGGCAACGCCGGCGAGCGTGTATCAGCCGTCGTGGAGGCCGTATCCGGAGCGCTTGCCGGAGCTGGAGTATCCGGATCGGATGCTGCCGCGGCGAGTGCAGAGCAAGGGCGACATTGGGTTGCTGGGGCGTCAGTTGTTTCTCAGCGAGACCCTGGCGGGCGAGACGGTGGGCCTGGAAGAGCATGAGCACGGCTGGGCGGTCTGGTTTGGGCCGCTGGAGCTGGACTGGCTCGAGCGTAGCCTATTCGAGGGCCCGCGGCCGGGCAGGGGGGAGCACCGACTGCGGCGGAAACGCTCGGGGGGCGCCTCCTCCGCTCGCCCTACGGGCTCGCTCCCCCGGCGCCCCCCGAGCGTTTCCGGGAAGGATTTCGTGCAAAGAACCTTCTCTTGGTTCAACCCTTAAACTGTTACCTATGTGGTTGGGGAAAAGTGTTACCTAGGTGCTGGGCTGTTATACGCCGGGCGTAGCTTGCTACGCCCGGTCACTCTCGAAGTTCGATCTTGACAGCGGAGAGACCACAAACCTTACCGACAACGAAGCGGAAGACCGCTACCCGGACTGGTCGCCAGTGTCGGACGAGATCGTATTTCTCTCCGATCGAGACGGGGCGCCGGCGTTGTGGATTATGGACGGGGCAGGCAGATCGAGCCGGCGAGTCGAGCGCCAAGCCGACGCGCTGCCGCCAGGGATCGGGGTTGGGTCGGACGCACCTTCGGGTCCTCCGCGTTGGAAACCTGACGGAAACAGAATCGGATATGTCGGCCTCGGAGAGAACGGTCCGGAGCTGTGGAGCGTGGGACCAGACGGGAGCGACCCCAAGCGACTGCTCGAGGGGGTCTCTGCGTTCGACTGGTATGACGAGTCAGGGCGCACCGTCGTCTACAGCACGACGCCGACCTCGAGTCGACGCGAGCTGCGGGTTGTCAATCTCGACACTGGCGAGGAAGAATTGCTGGGCACAGGGGCGTTCACAGGAATCGACGTCGCGCCAGACGGCCGTTCTGTCGCGTTCATCGATATGAAGAGCCACGTTGCAAAGCGGACTTCGTTGTTACCGCTCGCTCCACCGAGAGCCGAGGGCGGAGTGCCGAGGCCCGCCGGTCCTGTCCAGACCCTTACGCGGGGCGAAGGTGTCTGGCACACGCATGGCGGCTCGTTCTCTCCTGACGGGTCAATGTATATCTATGACCACGACGAGGACTACGGCGACGTGCTACTGATTGAGAACTACCGGTAGCCGCCAGGCGTAGCTTGCTACGTCCCCGACTAGCGCCTACAATCGCATCACCATGTTGAGACGTCGAGTACTTCTGATTTGCCTCTCCGCGGCGCTCTCCAGCCCCCTCCACGCCGCGGACAAGCTCAAAGCCATGGTCCTGACCGGCCAAAACAACCACGGCTGGGAAGCCCTCAGCGCTCACTACAAGACCATCCTGGAGGAAACCGGCCTGTTCGACGTGGACATGGTCGTCAGCCCCCCAAAGGGCGGCGACATGAGCAAGTTCAACCCGAACTTCTCCGACTACGACGTCGTGGTCCTCGAATACAATGGCGACTACTGGTCAAACCAGACCCAGAAGTCCTTTGAGCAGTACCTGTCGAACGGCGGCGGGATGGTCTATGGTCACGCCGTCAATCACACCTTCGCCGATTGGGAAGAGTTCAACCTGATGATCGGCATCGGCGGCTGGGGCGGCCGCAACGAAAAGCAAGGGCCCTATGTTCACTATCGCGACGGGAAACTCTTCTTTGACGACCGCCCCGGCCACGCCGGCGAGTGCATCGACGCCCACGAATTCGAAGTCGTCACGCGCGAGCCCGACCACCCCATCATGCGCGGACTGCCGCCCGTGTGGCTGCACGGCAAAGACGAGCTCTACAGTAACCAACGCGGCCCGGCGCGGAATATGACCGTTCTGGCGACCGCCTATTCCGACCCTAAGCGCGAAGCCCACTGGGGAGTGATGAGCCACGGCACAGGCGAGCACGAGCCGATGGCGTTTACGATTCGCTACGGCAAGGGGCGCGTGTTTGGAACCCCCATGGGGCACGTCGGCAGCGGCGCGAAGCCCGGATCCGGCCCCTGGCCCGCGATGGAATGCTCGGGGTTTATCACGATGATCCAACGAGGCGCGGAATGGGCCGCGACGGGGAAGGTGACGCAGAAGGTCTCCGCGGATTTTCCGACCAAGAGCGAATCGAAGTTTCGATAGCGGCTCTGACCGTTTCGCCGGCGGTTAGGGCCGCGGACCTTCCTGCGCGCTAGGTTTGTTTCTTGCCCTTGTTGAGCCTCGCCAGGAGTTCCTTTTTCGTCAGGCCCACGGTCTTGATGACCCGAAGGACGATGTCTTCCTTGATGCTCTTGTACTTCGGGATCACGGCGGGCCTGGGAGCGCCGGCCTTCACCATGACCTAATGGTCGCCTCGCTGACGATCCAGCTTCCAGCCTTCCGCCTCACAGATATCGCGCAGTTCGGTCCACTTAAGCGGGCGCACCGGTCAACCGATCCAATCCGTCCGCTGCGATGTACGCAGGGACGATCCCTTCAATATAATCAGAGCCCGACTCGCGACCGGGAGAGAGCGAAACGCGGTCGACGTTGCGGTCCATCGTGAGCACACGAACGTACTGATCGCCCGCCAGTGCTTCCTCTTCGCTAGCTTCCTGTACGCCGAGTTCGCCCAGCGCTTCACTCAACGTGCCCCTCGCAATGCAAGACTCGAACCAGAGCTCGATCGCTTCGCGAAGCCCTAGAAACGCCTGCTTCTTCGTGCGGGCCTGGGTGATCACGTCAATGGCCGGCGCCCACGCGATCCACTCGCGACCATCACGCCGGAACCAGACTCGCAGTTTGACTTCGTAGCCAACAATCCCCATACGCCCTTAGGATACACGTCGAGGTTAGTCGGGACCGGACGGTTATTCCGCCGGTGCGACCGGAAGACACCGCCCTGACGGAGGGTGCTCGGATTTTTTCGAAACAAAAGCGCCCTGTTTCGTAATCATGGGTAGGTGAGTCGATTCGCTGTTTGGACTGTGCTCTGGGTCGCCTTGGCGCCTCTGGCGGCTCAACCGATTCCGCTCACCCCGCCGGCTGGCTCAAGAACTCATCTAACTCCGCCCGTGTCGGCGCTGACGGCTGAGCGCCCGGTTTGGTCACCGAAAGCGCCGCCGCCGCATTCGCGAACCGCCCCGCCTCCGCAAGCCCTTGCCCCTCGGACAAGGCCACCGCCAGCGCCGCGTTGAACGTATCGCCGGCGGCGGTGGAGTCGACGACATCCACATGGAACGCCGGCGTTCTCAATCGCGTGCCCGTTTTGGTCACCGTCAAGCTCCCTTTCGAGCCCAGCTTGAGGATCACCGTCTTGGGCCCAAACGTCAGCAAGTCGAGCGCGGTCGCCTCCGGGTCGCGGAGCTTCTTTTCCCCCAGCAATGTCGCGGCCTCGATCTCGTTCGGCGTGAGAATGTCGACGCGGCTCAGAATCGACCGCGGCAAGTCCCGAGCCGGGGCCGGGTCGAGGATTGTTGTCGCCCCCGCGGACCTGGCCTGCCGCAGCGCCGCGTCGACCGTCTCGAGCGGGCTCTCGAGCTGGCAGAGCAAGTAGTCGCTCTTGGTAATGTCGGCCAGAGCCGCGCGCGCGAACTTGGGCGTCAAGGTGGCATTGGCGCCTGGGGAAATCACGATCGAATTCTCGCCATCCGGGAAGACCGTGATCACGGCAACCCCGCTGGGAGAATGCGAGCGTTCGATGTGAGTCGTGTCAACGCCCGCGCTGCGCTGGCTCTCGAGCAGTAGGTCGCCGTAGCCGTCAGATCCCAACGCCCCGGCCATCAACACCCTTCCACCCAACTTCGCCGCCGCGACCGCCTGGTTGGCGCCCTTGCCTCCGGGGTGCGCTTGGAGCTCTCCGCCTGAGAGGGTCTCGCCGCGCCGAGGCGGACGCGCGACCTCAATCACCAGGTCGGCATTGAGGCTTCCCAAAACGAAGATTCTTGCCATCCCGTAGATTCTGCCAGAAAACGTCGATCTAGAGGACTGTGGCTTAAGTCTTGCGGAACCCGCTCCCTCGCGGTCGCGGCTCCGACGCCCGTGGTTGGCGTTTGCCTAAACCCGACCCGGACGAGCCGGAACCAAGGGGTCAAAGGTTCGGCGCTTTTTCCGAGCACCCTGCGTGAGCGGGGTGTCTTCCAGCTAGGCGACCGGAAGACACCCCGCTCACGCAGGGTGCTCGGAATTCCTGCCGGATCTGTTCAGGAATCGCTTACAGAGGTACTAAAGGATGATCGATCAAGGCCGCCAACAGTGGACTCGTGTGACCCGATCAAGCCTCGAACGAAGCGTCGAGCAGTAGGAGGAAGCGCTCGGGCTTGTGCCGAGCTCCGCCAAGACCTGGGCGGCGATCGCTGACAGTCACCACTTGATGGGCGCGCTCGGAATCATGTTGCGGCGCGGGATATTGCAGCTGAAAGTGTGCAATAAAGGCCCCTCGATTTCCATTTCACACAGTGTGATGACTTGGGTCCAGATTCGGGCAGTTCGAACGCTTCTCCGGGCTCCCCTGGGCCATGAGGATTTCTCAAGACAAGGTGATATTTCGACAGTGATGCGGTGAACGACGATTATCCATTCGTCTTGAACGGTCTATACCCTCTCGTCCTGACGCTACCAAGTGTCAGGGCTGCGGCTTTGCCAGCCATACGTTGCCGCGAGTTTCCTCTAGATTGAATACCATCAGCTCGCCGCCCACTGTTACCTTGAACCCTTCACCCAACCCCAGTGCCAGGCGCGAGGCGTGGAAGTGCTGAACCGCCGTCGCGGGGCCAACCGGAACTTTGGTCTCGGAATCGAGTTCCTGAGCCCAAATGCAGGGGCTGCCGTCAGCCGATGACACAAAATAAAGCAACCTGCCGTTCGGAGACCACCACGGCTGGCCCGCTTCGCCGGGTTCGGTGATCGCAATCCAAGCTTCCTCCGGTATGACTTCACGGTCTGAGTATGGAGCGACGAAAATCAAGCTGCCCTCTCCGGAGGGATCCGCACTGAAGGCGAGCCAATGGTCATCTGGAGATAACTGTGCAAAGAAGCAACCGTAGTTTTCGCAGCCCAGCACACGCCGCTTGGTTCCACGATCGTGATCGACCGCCGCTATCGTCGAACCCTCAACTACGTGTAGAGAAAGGTTCTTGCTGGCCGACCAACCCCGAGGGCGGCGACAGTCGTCGCAAATGACGCGTCCGGCTCCGCCGTCGGTCGGGATCAAAATGTTTCTCCCGTTGGTGCGGTCTCGGTAGATCGCTTGCATTCCGTCCGGGCTGAGCACGGCCGTGGTGTCCTCGTCGTAGTCCGTGAATGTTAGACGCCGATCCTGACCGGTCGCCATGTCACGAATGTAAACGTCGCGATTCCCGCCACGGTCAGATGTGAACAGTAGCTTGCTCCCGTCCCGAGAGAGGGTTGGATCATACTCGCCTGCAAGGTCGTTTGTGGTGCGCTCCGGCTCTCCGCAGACGACCCCGGTATTGGGATCGATGCACAGGCGCCACAGATCAACAGTGGTTTCCAGGCTTGTGAATGCGATCGTGCCGTCTCGCGCAGCCGCTGGCTCCTGATGAATTCCGGTCCCCTGGGTAATCCTTTGAAGATCGTCGCTGACCTGTCCGGTCTCGGTCGAGATTGGAATCGACCAAAGGTTCATGTTGTCGTTCGAGGCGGCATAAAAAAGGACGGAGTCACGACCCGAATGAGATAGCCAAGCCCCGGGGTACGGCAGGAATTCTGGCCGATGTCCGACTAAGCCGTGCCGGCGAAACACGTCTCCGGCTCCAGTGTCGGACCATGTGCCGTCAGGCGACGAGACTGCCCAGCCATGAGCGTAGCCGAAGATGAGCAGACGCTGGCTGTCGGGAAACCACACCGGCCAATCGACGCCATTCTTTCGATAACCTTCCATTACGATTTCTCGGGCGGGCCCTCCCTCCACCGGCAGTAATCGAATTACTGGGCCGGGCCGCGATGAATACGCGACCCATTTCCCATCCGGCGAAAAGCGCGGCCGATTTCGGACTTCGCCCAAGAATGTGGGCTCTCCCCCCAGGGCGGACACGATGTAGGCTCCCTTAGGCTCCCGTTCGGAGACGAACACGACATCAGTCCCGTCGGGAGAAAGCATCGGGTAGTAATCATCCGCCGGATCCGAAGTCAACGAGAGGGGTTGAGAGCCTTCGACTTGCTGGATCCAAATATCAAGGTTCCCGCTTTCAGCACGGTCCGACGCATAAGCCAAGAGCTGACCGTTAGCCGATATTGTCGGCTGGAACGTGAGGCCGGAATCGACTGTCACCCGAGAAAGTTCCCAGCTGACCGCCCGTTCTTCTCTGGACTCCGACGTCCAGGTGAACACCGCGATTGCCGCTAGCGCGGCCCCAAGCGCGACGAGAACGAACCACTTTCGATTGTCTCGCCGGACCTGTAGACCGGACTCCAGATCTGTGCCCGATCGATCAGTCGTTTCGTTCAATCCACTAACCGGCGCGACGAACCGATAGCCCCGCTTGGGTAGCGTCTCGATGAACCTCGGATTGCTTGCGGAGTCTCCCAAGGCCTGGCGAATCTTCCGCACGGCCGTCGAAAGCCCGTCCTCGAAGTCGACGAAGGTCTCGTCAGGCCAGAGACGCTGCTGAAGCTCTTCGCGACTGACAACCTCACCCGGACGCTCCACTAGCGCCTTGAGCAGCTGGAAAGGCTGTTCTTGAAGACGAACCTTAACCCCGCTCTTGCGCAGTTCGCCGCTGGTGACGTCCAACTCGAAGACACCAAAGCGCACGGTGCTTGAACTGCCTGATTCCACGACTGCTTCGCCGCCAATTCTATCGTCCAGGAGTTTAGTGGGGGGAACAAACATTGGCTTGAATGACCGGCTTAGAGGCTCCTAAAAGCCCCTATAGAGCGCTCTAAGGCCCTGTTCAAGGGGCTTCGAGCGCTTTTAAGGGGTGGTTGGATCAGTGTGAAAATAATTTAAAATATCTATCCGTCGTACTGCTCGAATGGCCCGCTGGACCGGTCCAGCGGGCTGCGCCGGATTTGGAGTGGCAATGCAATGTTCCGGGCCGCGCGCGAATCGGCTGCGATCGACGCTGGGTGGCGGATACGTCCAGCCGTCGTTCGGGGCGTTCAGCGAAAAAATCCAAGCGCGGGCCGGCTGATCGACTTTTGACGTCCTAGGCAGCGGCATCGACGGCGACTGTGATGCGGAGGCCGAGCGCGGCCAAAGCCTCCTGAAGCTTCTCGGGGGGCGAGGGACGGTCTTTCCGATCGAACACGGGGGCCGGTGAACAATAATCTAGCCCACGGCTTCAGCCGTGGGAATCGGAGAGGGGCGTCATCGCCATCCCACCCCCGGTTCCTCTTTCCGCATCGCCCTTCCGGGCGATGCGGAAAGAGGAACCGGGGGGGCGTAGCCGTCGGTCTTGGCGGTTCGAATTCCCATGGTAGAGTCGAGGACGGGCGCGGTGGCTTTAGCCGGAGGGAGTAGCCGTTGCTGGCTGCTTTCGCTTGCGCCAGTGCCTCAGTCTCCGCCTTGACTCCGTTTCCCGTCCCCGCTCATCGAACCGGACGTGCGGATTTCCCGCATCCGGCTCTCCGGCCGACTTCACCTCATCGCTGTCGCAGATGGCGGCCCCAGTTGCACCTGGCGCAGACGCAAAACGCCCCTCGCGCCAAATACAACCACGCCGGAAAACCGGCGCGTACCTCGCGATTGTACTTTGTGCCGCCTCCGCAAGAATCCTCGCACTCGCTCGTAGACAAAGTTGTCCACGGCGCGATAGGCCGGCATGCGCGTCCCGTAAGAAAAGTAGTTTGTCCAGCCCCGCAACGTGCGGTTCAGCCGGTCGCGCACCTCTTCCCAGGGGTCCACATTGCTCGGCCACAGCTGCTCACGCACTTTCTGCTTAAGCCGCTTGACGCTCTTCTTAGACGGACTCGCCCCCAGATACCAATGGCCGTCCTTACGAAATCGATGCGGGCCGAACGTATATCCGAGAAAGTCAAAGCTCTCGGTCTTGGCATGAACTAACTTCGTCTTCACCGGGTTCAGGGTAAGCCCGATCCGCGTCATCACTTGCTCCGTCCACTTCATCGCCTCGGCCGCGCAACCGCGGCTAAGGATGACAAAGTCGTCGGCATAGTTGACCACCACGGCTCGTAACTCGCTTCCCTTCCCTTGTTGCCGCCAATACTTCAAATAACGGTTCATATACAGATTAGCTAACAAAGGACTCACAACTCCGCCTTGTGGCGTGCCGCATTTCGTCCTCTTGCCACCCGTCATCCGTCGTTTCCCGTCATCATCCCGCTCTTCCACTGGGGCCCCAAGCCACATCTTCACGAGCTTAAGGACCCAGCGGTCTGAAATACGCCGCGCCACGCATTGCATCAGCTCGGCGTGCGGAATCGTATCGAAGTACTTGGACAAATCGGCGTCGACTACATCGGCGTAGCCTTGACACAACAGCTGGTGAACTCTCTGGATCGCGTCCTGCGCGCTCCGTTTCGGCCGGTAACCATAGGCTTCCGGATCGAAGTCCGCTTCGAAGATCGGCTCCACAACCAGCTTGGCGGCGGTTTGCGCGACACGGTCCCGAATGGTCGGAATCCCGAGCGGACGCTCGCCGCCGTCTTGCTTCGAGATCATTGCTCGCCGCACGGGCTGTGGCCGATACGTCTTCATACGAAGTTCTTCTTGCAGTCCTCGTAACCACTCCTCTCGGCCCGCCGACTCGATTTGTTCGAAAGTTTCACCATCCACTCCCGGCTTACCCTTATTAGCTTTCGCCAACCGGTAAGCATGGGCGAGAATGTCGTCGCGCCAAATCTTATCATAGAGCTGATAGAAGCGAAACGTAGGTTCCTGCTTCGCTTTGAGATAGAGCTTGCGCTGGAGCTTCCGGATCTTATCAGGCGTTGCCAGACTCATAGCCAATCACCTCGTCCTCTTACTCGTTAACAAGCATGCCGGAAGGCAGGGCCCCTCGCTCCACGGACATTACTCCGCTTCCTCACTACTATGGCCCTGTCCGACTCCCCATCCAGGCCGCCGTCCTTATAGACGACGTTAGAGTTGCGAACTCCACCCGCCGGGGCCTCCCGCCTTTGACTACGAACTCCCTTTACCGTCATGCCGCGCCTACTACCCCGGCGAACCAAACCGGTGCAGGCGTCGGTCGCTTCCCGGTTTGCGCGGCCTTCCCCACTTCAGCGTCGGGTCGGCGTCCGCGATTTCACTTTCGAGGCCTGCTCGGGCATACTGCGCGTTACGGCCTAACGGCTTGCTCGCCCGGCCAAGCCGGACTTTGTCACGAGGCTTCGGCTCGACCGTTACCGGCCTTCGCCACTCGTCAGCTTCGATGTCGACCGACATCTTCATCGGCGGGGCCTTTCACCCCACAGGGTGTTCGCGCCAGTTCGGCGCACGCTGAAGCCGTGGGCTAGATTATGGTACTTGCCGATCTGGTCCAGGGTGAGGCGCAGCGGTCGACGACTTCGCACAGGCCTTCGAATCTAGGCAGAACGGTCTTCGCGACCACTGCGGCGCGTTCGGCAGCCGGGGCCGTGATCACCTCGCGCCAGACCGCTCGGCCGGCCATGAAGCCGGAGCATCCGGCCTCGCAGGCGACTTCGAGTTGGGCCTTGAATATGTCGTAGGGGTCGCCGAACGAAAGCAGCGCCCAGGGGACTGCACAGGCCTCGGCGAGCTCGGCGCATGATTCGCGCCAGGCTTCGCGCGAGCTCTCTTGGCGGCCGTCTACGGGGAACTGGAGCTTGAGGACGTCCGGGCTTAGCGCCGATAAGCGGCGGGCTGTTTCGATCGTGACGCGAGCGCGGTCGTAGGGTTCCGAGTCGAGCGGGTAGCCGATAGGCTCGAGGAACAGTGGGATGTCGTAGCGAGCGCAGTCGGCGACCACGCCCGAGACCAGCGCGTGTTGGCGGTCTGTGGCCTCGCGGGCGTTCGGGTTGTAGAAGAGCAGCAGCTTGATTCCTGAAGCGCCCAAGCGAGCGGCCTTTTCGACGCTCCAGCCTTCAAGAAGTGTCGTGCGCCGGGAGTGCGGGTCGCCTTCGTAGCCTTGCTCCTCGATGGCGCACAGGAAGCCGACTTGACCTGGAAGGGCGCCGGAAACGATTGCGTGTTGGGCGCTGTAGACCGGGTCGAGCAAGACGCCCGACGCCATGGTCCCGACCCCGCGGATGACGGCTAGCTTGATCTCGGTCAGCGTCGACGCGGGGACGGCTTCGGGGTGGTCGGGGTCGATCAGCGCTCGCATCGAGTCGCGATGATCCGCGGCGAGGATCTTGAAGACCCCGTGCGAGTCCGCGACGGTTTGGATGCGCCGCGCCTTTCCGGCGGTCATTCGCCCTTTCCGAACAGCGGGAGCGTCGTTGGATTGGCTTCCCAGTCTTGGCGGATCCAGGCGAATTTGGGATCGTCGTGAGGCGGGCGGGCGCGTTCGTCGTCGTAGAGCTCGCCGGCGAGGTAGTTGAGGAAGTAGAGCTTTGAGTTCGGGACGGCGGCGGTGGCGTGGAAGCCTTTCGTCACCAGCACCAGGTCGCGGTCGCCGACGGCGAGCTCATTGCCGCCGGTCGAGAGCTCGCAAGTTTCGCCGGTTTTGAGCTGGTTGACACGGAAGCGCAGGCCCTTCCAGCCGGCGGATTCGGGGGTGACGTCGAGCGCGATCGGGCCGTCAGAATTGGAGCGAAGCAGGTGGCTCATAGTTTTCTCGGCCTATGGTACTTCAGCGCGGTTGAGGGCATCCCATTGAGCCGGCGCCGGTGGCCCCGGGAAGGATCCAACCCGGTCGTCTGGAGGTTGCTTCCAGCGGGAGACGCATGAGCGATATCCTCCCCGGCGCCACCGGCGCCGGGCTCAATGGGATCCGGCGGAGAGGTCTTGCTCGTAGGCGAACAGCGCGGGTTGGCCGCCCGTGTGGATGAACAAGAGAGTCTTGCCGGCCGCGACCGCCGTTGCTCGTTGCAGGAAGGCGGCCATGGCTTTGCCCGTATAGACGGGGTCGAGCAGCAACCCTTCGAGGCGTGCGGCGGCCTTGATGGCACTGAGCGTCGGCTCGTTGAGCTGGCCGTAGCCGGGGGCTAGAAACTCGTCCGTAAGCCGTATGTCGCTGTCGGATGCAGCCGGGTCGACCCCTAGTAGGTCGGCGATCTCCCGTAAGCGATTGCTGATGCGGGCGAATTGTTGTTTCGCGTCGCGCCGCACGCATACGCCCGTGACCCGAGTCGAGCAGCCTAGCGCGCGGAGTCCGAACAGGAGGCCTGCGTGGGTATGTCCGCTCCCTGAGGCGACCACGATTTCGTCGATTTCCGGGCCGGGTTGCCCGAGCAGCTCGCGCGCCGCGACGAGATATCCAAGCGCGCCCAGGGGCTTCTGACCGGGCGCCAGGTGGATCACGTAAGGAGTGCGTCCTTGGGCTTTGAGCTGGTCGGCGAGTTCGAGCAAGCGCCGGTCGGCGCCGTCTTCGTCTTCACCATGGGGGTAGGAGTAGAGAGTGGCGCCGAGCAGCTTGTTGAGCAGGACGTTGCCGGAAGCTTGGTAGGTTGGGTCGTTTTTTGGCGTGCGCTGTTCGAGCTGGACGTGGCACTCGATTCCCAAGGTGGCGCAGGCCGCGGCGGCCGAGCGCACGAAGTTTGATTGCACGGCGCCGGTGATGAGTACGGTGTCGGCTCGGTTCGCAAGCGCCTCGCCAAGGTAGAACTCGAGTTGGCGGACTTTGTTGCCGCCGAAGGCGAGTCCGGTGCAGTCGTCGCGTTTGACGAAGAGGTTGGCGCCGCCGAAGCGTCGGCTTAGGTTCGGTAGCCCTTCAAGGGGAGTCGGCGAAGTCCCGAGCCGGGTGCGGGGTAGCCGATCGAGCTGCTCGAAAGCCTTGGACATCAATGGTCGAATTCTACCGTCGTTGGAGACCCCGTGCCGGCATTCGCGGAACCCGCTCCCTTGCGGTCGCGGCTCTGACGCCGCGGGTCTAACGTTTGTCGCGAGGGGTCAGAGCCGCGACCGCTAGGGAGCGGGTTCCGCTTCGAATGCAGCCGTCACGCCGGCGAATGCGACGGCATGTAACTAGGGTGCATCTAACTGGGCCGCGGAGGGGTAGTCCGCGGGCGGGCGCAGCAAGCTGCGCCCCTACGGGAGCTCGACTATGACGAGACGACGTTTGTCCGACGATAGCGGCCAGTCGCTGGTCGAGCTCGCCGTGGCGTGGCCCTTCTTGGTCTTAATGACGGTTGGGACGTTCGCCGTGGGAATTGTGGTCGATCGCTATCTTACGGTCGGACAGGTCGTTCGTAACGGCGGCAACATGTACGCCCGCGGCGTCAAGTTTGACTCGACGCAGAACAAACAGTTGTTGATCGACTCCGGGCCGGGGCTGGACTTCCAGCTCACGGGCGGCAAAACGGCGGTGTACCTGAGCCTCCTAACACGGGCGCCCGCAACGGCGATCTACGATGACGGCAGTGGCCCGGCGCCGTGCGCCAACCAGGACCAAATCGTGATCGTGCAGCGATATGAGATCGGCGACACGGCGAGCACGACCTCGAACATGAGCAGCCGTGTTGGCACGCCAACCACGTTTGTGTATGGGACCGAAGGCGACGTGGACAACTATTTCGACGAACCGTCGGCGGTTGCGACCGGCGCTCCCGCCGTTCTAGCGAACAATGTCACGGGTCTGCTCGAGGACCAGTTCGTCTATGTCATTGAAGTCATTCATCGCCCCGAGAGCATCGCGTTTCAGGGGATCTTCGCCCCGGAGTATATGTATGCGCGGGCGTTCTTCTAGACTGCGCCCAAAATTGGGTTCGTTTTGTATTTCGTACTAGAAACGAAGCTCGTTTTCTGTGAGTACTAGGACGCGCGAAGCACGTCTGGAATTTGCAATAGCATTGCTAAGTCCAGAATAACATCGGCGGTCAAGGCCGTTGCTCTCGTGATGTTCCTTTCCCTCCAGCTCCGGCCGCGCGGCCGGGCCAGTCGCTCTGAAGCCCCCCGGTAACGTCTGAATCAAAGACCGACGGCTACACCCCCGGGGGTGAGATCGCGGTGACGCCTCTCAGATTCCCTGGGCTAGTTCCGTGACCGCATGATCATTTGGGATTTGACCCAGGAATGTCGGGTTGCCGCGTTTCAGAGCCGCGCCCGTAAGGGGTTGTGAAAAAATGTCGGGGATCCAATTCCAGCAAGACGGGCTTGGCATGCCAAGCCCCTACGTCGTTGAAAACAAACGATTGTCCGTAGGGGCGAGGCATGCCTCGACCGTCTTTCGTGCTCAACGGGCGATTTTTTCACAGCCCGTTACGGGCGCGGCTCTGAAGCGGCGCAGGGTGCGGCGTCATCGATCAATGTGTACCTATCATCCGGTCAAAGA
The DNA here is from genome assembly GCA_965247515.1 of Bryobacterales bacterium. GTDB lineage: Bacteria > Acidobacteriota > Terriglobia > Bryobacterales > UBA6623. The sequence goes on from OZ252029.1 coordinate 9,009,406, forward strand.
ACTAGATTATTGTTCGGCAGCCCCCATGTTCGATCGGAAAGACCAATTATCAGGCGGTCACAGAACTAGCGAGATGCGGTGGCGATGCGTAGTCCCGAGTAGCTCAAGTAGCCTGCCACGACCGTGGCAATCAGGCTCAGCCAGGACGGCACGTTCCAGCCGCTGACGACAAAGTCCGCTTGAGCAACGACACGCACAAGATGCGCTAAGGCGACCAGAGCAAAAACGATGCCGCTTGTGGTCGCGTATATTCTCGGGGCCATGACAGAAACCTCCCCGACCAGGAGCCGGAAGTCTGGCCGCGCCGTCAGTATACACCGTTGCCCAGCGAGCCTTGGTCAACCGCCTCGGGAACGTGGAAAGCGTTGTAGCTTTTCTGTTCGAGGTCGACGATCAGCGACGGATCCGGCCGAATCACCGCGTGGACGTCGAGGCCAAACTGGCTGACCAAGCGCGAGATCATTGGGATTTGGAAAACCAAATTCGCGCTCGGAAGCGGGATGACTTTATGCCCCGCCGTGGATGGCACGCAAGCGTCTCTGCTCGGGTGCGGCAAGTACGTCCTCGATCATGACGAAACGCCCAGCGGCCGCGACGACATACTTCCGGGTAACTCCTACCAGTCCCGCGGCTATTGAAGACTGATTCCCCACGTTTCAAGAAGGCCGCCTACCGCCCGGTGGTACTCAGCGACCGCCAGATTCAGGTCCGCACGAGCTCGTACCTGGCTGACACGAGCTTCCGAGTATTCGTTTTGTCGAGTCAGGACGAGAAAGTTCGTCGACTCGCCGTTCTCGAAGAGACGGGTCTCGCTCGCCAGCTTTTCTTGCCGGGCCCCGGCCTCGGCGCGGGACGCTTCAAGTCGCTGTCGAGCCGTTTCAAGCGCATCCACGACATTGCGCACGTCGGCCTCGATGAGCATCTCGCTCAACTTTCGCTGCGACTGTAACTGCCGTCGCTCGAGCGACACCTTCGCCAGCTCGGCTTGCGCGGTGCGATTCCGGGGCGTTAAGTCAAACTTCACGCCTACCTGGACGGTGCGGAAGCTCGTGTCGAATAGGTTTGACAGCGTCGAGCCATATCCGCCGATCAAGAACGACGGCAAAACTCCCAACGATTGCGGTTGAATCGGGCCGAGACCCTGGGCCTGAGACAACTGATTCACTCGTTCAAACAGCGGGTCGTTCAGCGATGAAAAAGGGTTTTCCTCCGCGCGGAGGCTGCCCGCCAAGCCCGTCTGGCCGTAGGAGGCGACTAGGTCCAAGCGCGGTTTCGTCTGGTCTTGCCGCAACTGCAGATTGATCCCGTTGATCTCGAGCCGCGATTCCATCGACCGGAGCTCAGGCCGTTGTTGCAGCGCCGACTCGACCGCGTCGGACAGCGGCGTCAGCGGCGGCGCCGGCAGGTCCCGGCCGACAGGCATGATTTGCACCGACCACCAGGACGAGGCGCGGTCTTGGGAGATCAGCGACCGGATTCGGTTTTCAGCCTGAGTCACTAGGCTCCGCGCTGCAAACGAATCGCCCCTGCGCCGTTCGAGCTCCGCTACCGCCGCCGAGATCTCCACCTGGGCCAACGCGCCGGCGCTCACCATGCGGCGATTCATCTCCAGTTGGCGCTGAGCCAATACTACGGCCTCCTCACGCACCTCTAGGTCCCGCCGCGCAAAGACAAGACTCCAGTACGCGCGCTGAACTTCCGAAACGACTTCGACAACTCTTTCTTCGAAAACGGACTCGGACAACTCCACCGTCTTTTGACTGACTCGGACCCGGTTCCTGGCCGTGTCGGTCGAGCGGTTCCGAATCAGCGGCTGCTCAAAGGCCGCGACAAATTGGCTCTGGACAAATGGATTCAGGTTGACGAACAGGTTGGTGCTCGACGTCCGAGCATTCTCGAACCGAAAAGAGATCCGCCCGCCCGTTTCCGGCAGCGCCTTCACGGCGGAGAAGTCCACTCGAAAGAGGTCTTCGCTGAGCTTGCCGCCCGCGCCTTGCAAGACCGAGCTAACCGGCACGTTGCGATCCTCCAGACTTGGCGAGAACGACAACGTTGTGTCGTAGAACCCTCGGGCCGAATCCACCGATTCCTCGGCAATGTCGACGCTGATCCGCTCGACTTCAATATTAGGATTGTGCTGCAGCGCTTCCCTGATCGCGTCAGGTAAAGACAGGGACCGGGTGGGATCCTGCGCGAGGACAGGCAGTGGCCAGAACGTGATGAAGATTACTGTAAGAATTGGAGCTCGCATAACACCTCACTTTCGAAAAACGGTGAGAAGCAGGCCGAGGATCGTTGTGCCGGCACGCCGCACCGAGGCCGCGCCCGCCCCAATCGAGTCGCGCATCCGTCCCCAAACCGACGCCGTGACCAGGTCGTCAAACAGGGTGTAGCTCACCGGGGTCACTAGCAGAGTCAGCAGCAGACAGAGCGATTGGCCGCCGATGACGACGATTGCGACCGTCCGGCGCGATCCCGAGCCGGGTCCCGCGCCCAATGCCATGGGAATCATCGCCGCCACCAGGGCCGCGGTTGTCATCAGGATTGGACGGAGACGGTCGCGACACCCGTCGAAAACGGCTTGGCCGCGCTCAAAGCCTTCTCCGAAGCGCAAGCTCTTGATGTGGTCGATTTGGAGAATCGCATTCTTCTTGACGATGCCGAACAGCATCAAGATGCCGAGCGAGGTGTAGACGATCGAGAAGTTTTCGCCCACAACGTACAAGGACAGCAGCGCGAAAGGCGCCGAGAGCGGCAGACTCAGCAAGATCACCAGCGGATCAACGAAACTCTCGAATTGAGCCGCCAGCACCATGTACATAAAGACGACCGCCAGCAAGAACGCCACTATGTACTCGTTCGCGGCCCGCCCGAACTCCTTGCTTCGCCCGATGAGTCCGGTCTGATATTGGGGAGGCATGGCGAGCTCGGCGACCCGCCCCTCGACCGCCGCGAGGGCGCTGCCGAGAGACTGGCCGGGAAGAATGTTGGCGGTCAGCGTAATCTGGCGCTGTCGGTTGTAGCGCTCGATCTGGATCGGCCCCTGGCCCTCTTCGATCGTCACGACGTTGGAAAGGGGAACGCTCCCAAGCTTGGAGGAGGGGACATAGAGCCGACGCAGGACTTCGGCCGAATTGCGAAATTCCTCGACGACACGGAGTTGCACGTCGTAACGGTCCCGGCCTTCACGGAACGTCGTGACCTGATCGTCTCCTCCCACCAAGACGCGCAACGCGCCGGCGATTGAGCTGACCGTCACTCCCAAGTCCGCGGCTTTGTCGCGATCGATGTGGACCCGCACCTCCGGTTTGCCCGGTTCGTAGCTCGACTCAAGATCAGCTACGCCCCGCATCGAGCCAAGCAGGCCGGTGATCTCGGCGGAGTACTCGTTGAGTTGTGCGAAGTCCGGTCCCTGCAGATAGAACTGCAGATCCTTGTTCGCGAAACCCATACCCGAAATCACAGCGGGAAGCTGGACGCTAGTGGTCAGATCATGAAAGCGGGTGAGCCGCTCGCGAGCCATGTCCATCAGGTCGCGTTGGTCAAGATCGCGCTCGTCGATGGGGTCAAGCTTGATGTAGACCGATCCGCGGTCAACCTGTTGCTGGGCGTCCGCGCCGATCGTGGTGAGCAGATAGCGAACGTTCGGCAGTGCGCGCAGCTCTTTCTCAACCTCCAGCATGGCGAGGTTCGTTCCCGCCAGCGAGGAGCCCGGGGCGCCGCGCACCGTCACTTCGAATTCGCTCTGGTCGTCCACGGGCAGAAAGTCTTTTCCGACCGCATTGAAGAGCGGAACCGAGCTCGCGATCACAGCGGCGGCGAGAAGAACAATCGCCCAACGGTGGCCAAGCGACCAGCGCAGCATTTTGCTGTAGCGGCGGTCGAGCGCTCGAAACAGCCAGGTGTCTTTCGAATCCGTGCGCTTTTCGCTCCTATCGATCTTCAAGTAGCGAGAGCAAAGCATCGGCGTGAGCGTGAAGCTGACCAAGAGCGAGATCATGATGGCGAACGCGGCTGTCCAGCCGAAACTTGACATGAAGCTGCCGACAATGCCGCCCATCATGGCGACCGGCAGGAAGATAATCACCAGACTCAGCGTCGTCGCCATGACCGCCAGGGCGATGTCTCGCGTGCCCTCAATAGCCGCCTCACGGCGGTTGAGCTTTTTCTCCTCCCCGAAGCGATAGACGTTTTCGAGAACGACGATCGCGTCATCGATCACAATGCCAACGACCAAGACAAGGGCCAGCATCGTGATCTGGTTGAGCGTGAAGCCCTGGTAATACATCAGGGTGTAGGTCGAGACGATCGAGGTCGGGATCGCGACCGCCGCGATCAGCGTGGTTCGAATATTCGCCATGAACAGCAGAACCACTAGCGCCGCGCAGATCCCCCCTAAGACGAGGTGCTCCTGGACAGCTTCGAACGACGCCTCGATGAAAGTAGACTGGTCTCGCGCGAAAACGATCTCGAAGTCCGCCGGAAGAAATCCGGCAATCTCGGCGATGCGTTCCTTGACGCCGTGGATCACCTCCACGGTGTTCGTGCCCGATTGCTTGCGGACCTCCAGTACAACGGCCGGCCGGCCGTCGAGGCGCGCGAGCGCCCGCGGTTCCTCTACCCCGTCTTCGACACGAGCGACGTCTTCGATGCGAACCGGGGAGCCGCTCGACATCGCGATGATGATGCGTCCGAAATCCTCCGGCTCTTGAATTCGCCCTTGGGTGCGGACGACCAGCTCGCGGACTCCCGCGTCGACTCTTCCGCCGGGAATCTCGACATTCTGCGACGCCAAAGCGGCGCGCACCTGCTCGACATTGATGCGATAGGACGCGAGTCGCTCGGGATCGAGCCATATTTGGATCTGGCGCCCGCGGTCGCCGATCATGCGCACCTGGCCGACGCCTGGGAGAGATTCGATGTTCTCCTTGATGCGATCCTCGACGATTTTCGAAATCTCTCTTAGCTCGCGGTCGGCGGCGACGGCCAGCGAGAGAACCGGCGTGGCGTCGGGATCGAGCTTTTCCACTACCGGCGGATCCACGTCGTCGGGCAGATCGGGCAAAATTCGGTCGACGCGGTCGCGAACCTCCTGAGCCGCGACATCGGGATCCTTGTCCAAGACGAAGGTGACGTAGACCTGTGAAACGCCCTCGGCCGAGACCGACCTGAGATCCTCGATCCCACTGATCGTGTTGACGGCCTCCTCAATGCTCTCGGTGACTTCGGTCTCGACTTCCTCGGGCGCGGCTCCGATTAGAGTCGTCGTCACCGTAACGGTCGGAAACTCGACCTTAGGAAAAAGATCGACTCCCAGGCGGGTGTAGGAAAAGATCCCCATCACCACGAATGCCATGATCAGCATCGTGGCGAAGACGGGCCGGCGAACGCAGAGTGCGGCTAGTCGATGCATGGCCTATCCCCGGACCCGCACTTTGCGCCCTTCGTGAAGCTGGTCTAATTGCGAAGTAGCGACGATGTCGCCAGGCGAGAGGCCGGCCCCTCGAAGTTCCACCCAGCCGCCGGCCCTTTTTCCAGGACTGATCCGTTGTTCCGAGACGGTTCCGTTCTTCACGATGAAGAGCTTGTTTAGCCCCGCAATGCTGTAGATCGCCTCCTCCGGCGCCATCAGGACCGGAGCGTCTTTGTTGATGACAATCGAGAGCTTCGCGAACATGCCCGGCCGCAATCGGGGGTCGCTGTCACGCACTCGGGCCTCGACCTCCAAAGTGCGCGCCTCGGGGTCGAGCGAGGGGCTGACCTTCGTGATCGTTCCGCCGAACTCCTTGGCGCCGAGGGCATCCGTACGAAAGACGATCGCCTGACCCTCCCGCACGAAACCCGCGGCCGTTTCAGGAACGAGCGCACGCAGCCGTAGCGGCCGGGTCTTGACCAGGGTGGCGACCGGCGTATTTTCTTTTAGATACTGCCCGGGAGAAGCCATCCTTTCGAGGATTTCGCCGGCAAACGGAGCCCGCAACTCCGTTTCAGAAAGATCCTTTTGAGCGAGCTCCAGATCCGCCTGCAGCGCCGCAACCTGGGCCTGCCGGCGGCGAAGATCGTGCTGCGCCGCCTCAAAGGACGCCTGTCTCGCGCTGAAGGCTTTTTCGATTTCGGTGAATCGGTTGCGCGAGATGTCACCGGTCTCAGCCAACGCCTTCGCGCTCTCGAACTTCGATTCGGCGTCCTCGAGCTGAGCGCGGGCCTGCTCCATGGCCGGCGTGGTTTCGACAGCCTCAGGGTCGCCGTCGGCCGATAGGCCAATTTGGGCGAGGGCTTGGGCCAGCGACGCCTGGGTGCGCTTGACTCTCAGCGTGTACTCGGCCGGGTCAAGCCGAGCGACAGTCCGCCCCTCGCGAACGCGATCGCCGAAATCAACCCCGATCTGCTGAAGACGGCCGGCGACTTCGAACGATAGCTCGACTCTCTCCCTCGCTCCAAGAGAGCCAACGACCTCAATGGTCTGATCCATCATTCGCTCCGCGACCGAGGCCGTTGTTACCGACAAGGGGGCGGCTTCTTCCGGCTCGGCCGCTTCGGCCGAGGGTTGAGCCTCCGACGAGCAGGATGACAGCCCCGCGAGCGCCGAGAGCGAAAAACAGAGTATTGCGTATGATTTCATGCGGATTGCATCCCCCTGAGAAAGATCGAGACGAAGGCCTCAAAGGCGTCCGGCTCACAGCTTTGACCGTCGTTAAAAGCGAACGTCATGGTCATCAGGCATCGGTGGTGAACGGAGCCGAGAAACGACCGAGCAGCGATCACCGGCTCCACGTCGTCCCGAAAAGCTCCTTCGGCGACTCTTCTTGAGATGTAGTCGCCAACAAAACGGTACTGGACAAGGACTCGGCGCTCGAAGAACGTTTGTGCCAGACCGTGGCCTTCTAGCGCACTGAACAGGAGCAGACGGACGAGCGCGGGGTCGCTTTCATAACGAGCCCGGATGTAGCGCCCCAACCCCAAAAAGAAAGTCCGATCGTCGCCGGCCCGGAACTCCGCCGACAGCGCTTCTTCCAGCGGAGCGCCGGCGGCCTCGGCTTTGTATTCGATGATCGCCGAATACAGATCTTGCTTCGTCGGGAAGTGGCGATAGAGAACCGGTTCCGTCACGCCTGCCGCCGCCGCCAGCGAACGAGTCGTCGTTCCCTGAAAACCACGCTCTGAAAACAGCTCAATCGCCGCGTCCAGGATGGCTGTGTGGCGGCGAGCCCAGGGGAGCCGCTCACCGGAGGTCGACGGTGAGGCCAAAGAAACTCGCTCGCCGGCGCCACCCATGTTAGTAGATGCTAACATACTGAGCGGTCGTGGCTGATCGCAGGGATCGCAGGGGTGCGCGACAAATTTGTGACTGCCGGCGGCGCTTGGCCGAACAATCATAGCCCCGGGATTCATCCCGGGGACTGGAGTGGTATAGCCCGGGCAGATAGGTAACACAATTCCCCGATCACATGGGTAACACATTGGCATCCTAGAACAAAAGGAGGACTTTTGTTTTGGGATGGAAGGAGACCCGTGTGCAAGACGAAAGATTGCGGTTCGTTCAAGAGGTTCTAACCCGGGAGGATGCCATGGCCGCCGTCTGTCGGCGCTTCGGCGTCAGCCGCAAGACCGGCTACAAATGGCTCGATCGCTACGCCCAACAAGGCGTCGCCGGATTGGCCGATCAATCCAAAGCGCCCAAACGGCAAGCGCAAGCCTTTCCCGCCGAGATCGAGCGAGAGATCCTGGCCTTGCGGGCGCGCTATCCCACTTGGGGCGAAGACAAGCTCAAAGCGCGACTCGAGCGCACCAACCCTGACATCAATTGGCCGGCGCACTCCACTATCGGGGCGCTGCTGAAACGCCACGGACTCACCCACCCCGGTAAGCGCCGGCGCCACGCCACGCCTTCCAGTAAGCTCACCAGCGCCAAGGCGCCCAACCTGGGCGATCGATTTCAAGGGTTGGTTCGACACCGGCGACGGCAAACGCTGCGATCCGCTGACGATTTCCGATACGGCGAGCCGTTATCTGTTGCGTTGTCAAAGGGTCGCGCGCAGCAACACGGCGCACGTGCGGCCGCTGATGGAAGCGACTTTCCGGGAGTACGGCCTGCCCACGAGGATCCTTTCCGATAACGGTCCGCCGTTCGCCTCGACGGGCTTGGCGGGGCTTTCGCGGCTCAGCGTGTGGTGGATCCGGCTCGGGATTCAACTGCAGCGAATCGACCCCGGACACCCTGAGCAAAACGGGCGTCATGAGCGCATGCATCGGACGCTCAAGGCCGAGACGGCGACGCCGCCGGAGCGCAACTTGCGAGCGCAACAGCGGGCCTTCGATCGTTTTCGGCAGATCTACAACCAGGAGCGTCCGCACGAGTCGCTAGCGATGGCAACGCCGGCGAGCGTGTATCAGCCGTCGTGGAGGCCGTATCCGGAGCGCTTGCCGGAGCTGGAGTATCCGGATCGGATGCTGCCGCGGCGAGTGCAGAGCAAGGGCGACATTGGGTTGCTGGGGCGTCAGTTGTTTCTCAGCGAGACGCTGGCGGGCGAGACGGTGGGCCTGGAAGAGCATGAGCACGGCTGGGCGGTCTGGTTTGGGCCGCTGGAGCTGGACTGGCTCGAGCGTAGCCTATTCGAGGGCCCGCGGCCGGGCAGGGGGGAGCACCGACTGCGGCGGAAACGCTCGGGGGGCGCCTCCTCCGCTCGCCCTACGGGCTCGCTCCCCCGGCGCCCCCCGAGCGTTTCCGGGAAGGGTTTCGTGCAAAGAACCTTCTCTTGGTTCAACCCTTAAACTGTTACCTATGTGGTTGGGGAAAAGTGTTACCTAGGTGCTGGGCTGTTCAGAGGAGACCGAACCCCAAAACCCTTCCAGTGACAATGGCCCCTGGCGGACGTATTACGATTTGGGCGGCTCGTCGGGGCATCTAGATAACGATGTTGCCGAGCGGTGGGATATTGCGAAGGATAATCCTGATGTGGTTGGGCGGATCAAGAAGGCGATCGAGCGGTATGAGGCGGCTATCGCGAGATGAGATGAACTGCTAGAATCCGAGTACGCGATGGAACTGACTGCTGACGAGATCCTTGACAAGGCCTTGGAGCTGCCTGACGAGCAACGGGGTCGGCTGGCGTCACTGCTGATCGATAGCCTCGATGGCGTCCAAGAGGGCGAGATCGAGGCTGCCTGGAAGGCTGAAGTCAGGCGGCGGATCGACGAATTGGACGCTGGTGAGGTGCGGACCGTTGCGCTGGAAGAGGTTCGGGCGCGGTTGGCTCGGTCTCGTGGCCAGTAAACCGTGGACGCCAAGTTCGACCTGCGCTTCCACCCGCAGGCTGTCGAAGAGGCCGAAGAAGCTCGGGATTGGTACGAAGTTAGGAGTCCGGCCGCTGCGCAGCGATTCTTAAGGGAACTGGACGCGGGCTTCGAGAGCATACGCTCCGCCCCGCATCGCTGGCCGAGCTACACACATGGGTCTCGGCGGTATGTTTTGGACCGTTTTCCTTTCTCGATTATCTACCGCGGCAGAGCAGATGTTGTCGAGGTCGTTTGCGAAGGATAATCCTGATATCGTTGGGCGGGTTCAAAAAGCGATTGAGCGCTACCAGGCGAGTATCGCGAGATAGCGCGACCGAACCCTCAAGATGCCGTTTCTCGAAGCCCGTTGGGAGCATTTGGCGATGCTCAACTACGAAGTCGACCCCGAGCTCGTCCGCCCGCTCGCCCCGCGAGGAACCGAAATCGACTTCTTCGAGGGGCGCACCTACCTTAGCCTGGTCGGCTTCATCTTCCGCGACACTCGCGTGAAAGGACTCCCCATCCCCTTCCACCGCAACTTCGAGGAAGTCAACCTGCGCTTCTACGTCCGCCGCCAAGCCGGCGACGAACTCCGGCGCGGAGTCGTTTTCATCAAAGAGATCGTCCCCCGCGCAGCCATCGCCTGGGTCGCCCGCACCTTCTACGGCGAACGCTACATCGCGCTACCTATGCGCCACCAAATCTCGAACACCCGCGTCGAATACGCCTGGCAGCTCGACCGCAACTGGAACAACCTCGCCGTCGAATTCTCAGGCGCTCCCTACCCGCCGGGGCCGGGTTCTCAAGAGCAGTTCATCACCGAGCACTACTGGGGCTACGCCGCCCAACCCAACGGCCGAACCGTCGAGTACCAAGTCACCCACCCCAGCTGGAGGGTCTGGCGAGCCGCATCCAGCAGCGCTTGTGTATCGGTAGGCGAGCTCTACGGCGACGCCTTCGTGGACACTCTGGAGTGAACCCTAAAAATGAGACATTGAAATTCGGGACGAATTTCAGCGAATGGAAAGGAGTCCAGGATGGAAAGTCTCAAGCCGCGCAAGCCGCGGGAGTTCACGGTGGAGTTCAAGGAAGCCGCCGCCAGGCGGCTCCTAGCCGGCCAGAGCGGCACAGCGCTAAGCCGCGAGTTGGACGTCAAGCGCAGCCTGCTGTACCGCTGGCGGGACGCCTATCGCCAGGAAGGCGTCAACGGCTTGAGCCGGCGGCGAGGCCGGCCGAAACCCGGCCGCTCGGCGCCGCCCAAGATCCCTCGCGATCCGCGCGACGAACGCATCGCAGAGCTCGAACGACTGCTCGGCAAACAAGCCGCAGAGCTCGATTTTTTCGGACAAGCCTTTCGCGCCTTGAACCTCGCAGCCCCGACCAACGACGCCGGTGGCGCGAGCGGATCTACTCCATCGTCGAGCAGATCAGCGCCAAAGGCTCGCTCAGCGTCGAACACGCCTGCGAGCTCGGACGCGTGAATCGCGCCGGGTTCTATCGCCGGCTCGCCGTGTCGTCGCCCGCCGAGTGCGACATGGAATTGCGTGACCGCATGCAGCGGATTTCGCTCGAGAATCGTCGTTACGGCTACCGCCGCGTGACGGCCGAGCTGCGCCGCCAAGGCTTCCTCGTCAATCACAAAAAGGTCCTGCGGATGATGCGTAAGGACAACTTGCTGGCGGTACTCAAGCGGCGCTTCGTGCTAACAACGGATTCGAACCACTTCTTACCTGTTTATCCGAATCTAGCGGCGCACCTGAATGTGGACGGCGTCGATCAGTTGTGGCAATCCGATATCACCTACATTCGCTTGCGCGAGGCGTTCGTCTACCTCGCCGTGGTGTTGGACGCCTACTCGCGACGCGTGGTCGGCTGGCGGCTGGGGACGACGCTCAAAGCTGAGCTGGCTGTAGGGGCGTTGCGCGATGCGCTCGAGCTCAGACGCCCTGCCGCGGGGTGGATGCATCATTCCGACCAAGGCGTACAGTACGCTTCGAGCGCCTATGTCGAGCTGCTGGAGCAGCACAGCGCGATCATCTCGATGAGCCGCCGCGGCAACCCCTACGACAACGCGCGGGCGGAGAGTTTCATGAAGACGTTGAAGGCGGAGGAGGTTTGGTTGCAGCGTTATCGCACGCTTGACGAGGCGCGCGCATCGATCGGCGAGTTCATTGATGAGATCTACAACCAACGCCGGCTGCATTCGGCGTTGGGATATCGTCCGCCGGCGGAGTTTGAAGCGCTGGCGCGGCCGGCGGCAACAGCAGCGAGGAATCCGAAGTATGAGTTTTGAGAGGCATAGGCAAATCTATCAATCCGATGGGCCCTGGGCGGGCAGGGAGACATCGCCGGCGTTGGAGAAGCCGGGAGCGACCTTGGCGGGTTGCTCTCCAGCAGAGCCCGCTTCCGCTTCCCCGGCTAGGACCAGCGTGCGACGATACAGCGAAGAAGGCAAGCGTTTTGCGGTGAATCGTAACCTGTCCCGATTTCGACTGTCTCACGCTTGGGGTTCACTCCACCCCGCTCACGCAGGGTGCTCGGAATGTGGCGTCGCCTCTACGGCTTAGCCTCCCGCCGTTCGCGACGCTGCTGCTTCCTGAGCTCCCTTGGATCGATCGGCGCGCTCAGAGTGTAGGTCACTTCAACACGACTGATAACTTCAACCGCCTGTCCGTTGAGCAACGTCGGTTGATAGCGCCATTGGCTCACCGCTTCTATCGCGCTTGGCGCCAGCATCGGGTGCCCTCCGACGAGCTTGATGTTCCGAACCTGGCCCTCCTTGTCGATGATAGCCTCGAGAATGACGACGCCGGTGATGTTCTCTTCGCGCGCCTGCTCGGGATAAGTCGGAGGCAATCGCTCTACGAGCCGCGCTGCTTGGATCCGCCCGCCCACCCGAATCGGCTTCACCGGGGGCGGCATCGGGATGAACCCGTTCAGCATCGGTTGCGAAACCCCTGTCACCGCGCCAACGACTCCGCCTGGAGCAGGAACGCTGGTGACAACGATCGGGGTCTTGTCGATAATCGTGACCTGGTCGGGAATCGACCTCGGCTGCATCAGGATTTCGTCGTAGCGTTCAGGCTTCGCAACCTGCTCGACTCGCGCAGCAGGGGGGGGAGCCGGTTGCGGCGGAGCGGGAGGCGCGATGAGGACAGTGTGGAGGCCCCATTCCTCGAGCGGCAGCTTGTACGTAAAGATCAGCGGCAGCACCGCCACGAGCGCCAGCAGCGCCGATTGCCCGACGACGCTGGCCACGAGAGTCCATGAGCGGCTCGGGCCAACCACATCGTCGAGAAAAGATTGCTCAAACACCTGAATGTTTAAGGCTAGCAATGCGAGCTCGGCGTTACCGCGGTGCCGGCTTCCGCTTACACTCAAATGACCTGTCGGCGTAGGGGCCAGGCATGCCTGGCCCCCTTGCCGCGGTCGGGAAATTCATCTCACCTTGGACAAACCAAATCAGATTGTCGCGATACTCACCCTCAGCCTTTTGACGCTTGGCTGCGGCGGCTCCAACCGGATCGTCGTTGCCTCGAAGAACTTCAGCGAGAACGTCCTACTGGGGGAGCTGATCGCCCAAAAGCTCGAATCCAGTGGCTTCAAAGTCGACCGCCGGCTGAACCTCGGCAGCACATTCCTTTGCCACCAGGCGCTCATCTCGGGCCAGATCGACGTTTACCCCGAGTACACCGGCACGGCGCTGACGGCCATCCTCGATCAGCCTGTCCAACGCGATCCACTCAAGACTCTAGAATCGGTCCGCGAAGCCTACCGCGCGCAGTTTCAGGCGGAGTGGCTCGAGCCGTTCGGATTCAACAACACCTTCGCCGTGATGGTTCGCGACTCGGAGCCGGGCGACCTCAAGACCATATCGGACCTAGCCCGTGTCGCCGGCAGTTACGTGATCGGCTACAACTTCGAGTTCGAACAACGCGAGGATGGATATGACGGAATGAAATCGACCTACGGGCTCGAATTCGCGGCCGAGCCTAAGACGATGGCCCTCAACCTGGTCTACCAGGCCCTCGAGCAAGGCCAAGTCGATGTCGCCGTCGGCAATTCCACTCACGGATTGATCGAGCGCCTCGGGCTGCGAGTGCTCGACGATGATCGCGGCTACTTTCCACCCTACGACGCAGCGGCAGTGGTGCGGAGCGAGGCGCTCGAACGATTTCCAGGGTCGCGCAATGCTCTGGCGGAGCTGAGTGGAGCGATCACCGAGGACGAAATGCGCGCGCTGAATCGCGAAGTCGATGTCGAGCAAATGCCGGTAGAGGACGTCGCTGCCCGCTTCCTACGGTTCTAGCGAAAACTCCGAGCCCCGATCGCGATTCAGGCGCTTGCTGAAATCGACATCGACCTCGTCCAAAGCCACAACATACTGGTCGCCCTGGACCGTCAGAAAGCGCAGCGTTTGCCCTTCCACGCGATACTCAGACGCCGCATAGATCAACCCGCCATGCAGGGCTATAAGCCCATATTCCACTGGGTCACGGTCGCGGCGAGCGGAGACGACCCGGTCGCCCTCGGGAGCCGGATCTACCTTGTGCTCGGAGCGCGATTCGAGCCCGCCCACCAAGGCAGAGCCCGCTTCGATGCCGTAAACGGGCACGTAAATGGGTACGAAAACCAGGTGATTCGAGTCTGCGAGCGACGGATCTACAGCCGGGGCGGGCTTGGGGGAGCTGGGTCGGGAGGTGCTTTGAATGATCGGCAAGCCCGGCCCTGGAATGCTTCCCAGGCTGGCGCGAGTAGGCGTGCCCGGCAGGACGATGTTCCCGGCCGACCGGGCAACGCCGCCGGCTCCGAGCCTTGCGTCAGGCTTGGGCCTGGGCTGGGCGTCGGCCGACACAGCCGCAAATAGGCACAGGACCGTCGCGAAGATTCGCATGAGCGTCCTCACTATAGCGCGCGGAATGCAACAGCTAAGCGAAAAGTTCGTGGATCGGCGCCGCTCCCGTGTCCACGATCGGAATCGCCCTTCCCTCGGGCCCCGGCAGAGTCGTCGCCAGGTCGACTCCGAGCGCACGATAGATCGTTGCGCAAACTTCCGCCGGCGAGACCGGCCGGTCTCTGGGCTCAGACGCGGTGGCGTCGGAAGCGCCGACGACAATCCCGCCTTGCACTCCGCCGCCCGCCATCACCATCGACCAGCATTGCGGCCAATGGTCGCGGCCGCCGGCCGGGTTGATCCTCGGCGTGCGCCCGAACTCTCCAGTCGCGACGACTAGCGTTTTGTCTAGCTCACCGGTCGCGGCAAGGTCCTCGATCAGCGAGCTGAAGCCGTTGTCGAAGTTCGGACCGCACAGGTCGCGGTAGCATTCGATCGGGCTAAACGGGCTAGAGCCATGAATATCCCAGGTGAGCTCGTCGAAAACGGTCTCGAACATGTTGACCGTGACGAAGCGCACGCCTGAGCCGACCAGCCGCCGGGCAAGCAGGCAGCTTTGGCCGAAACGATTCAGCCCGTATCGCCGGCGGGTATTTTCCGACTCAGCCGAGAGGTCAAGGGCCGTTAGCGTCAAAGGATCGTGGCGCGAGCCTAAGTAGCCGGCGTCCTGCCCATGCGGCAGGTTGCCGCCGGTGTTACCGATCGCATGCGGAAGGATAATGTTCGACGCGCCGGTTAGAGCCCCAAGCACACAGCCCATGTGCGGTTGCGAAACGCCGCCACGAAACGCCCTGCCGGTTTGCATCAACTGGTGGCCCGTGTCGTGAACGGCCGGACCGTCGTGGTTCAGCGTCCGCAGCAACGACCATTTGTCGGCGTGACGAGCCATGCGAGGGAAGATCTCCGAGATCTCGATTCCCGGCACATTCGTCTTGATCGGCCGGAACGGGCCGCGAACATGCGACGGCGCATCGGGCTTCATGTCCCATGTATCGAGCTGGCTCGGGCCGCCGACCAGGAAAAGCATGATCACGTTGACGTCGGGCTTGACCGCGGCTTGGGCATTCAACCCCAGTCCGAGCATGCCCAACGACCCGGCATGCAGGAAATCGCGTCGCCGCCAGCCGTCGCGGTATTCAACAGATTTGTGGGTGTCGGGGCGCAGCATGTTCTTGACCGGTTGCGGCCTATTGTACCGCTGGCAAGGCTGGCAGCTATGCGACAATCGGCCTTGCCCTCGGTTCGGCCCGATCAGCCGAGCGATCCGCTCGCCAAGCCTCCTATCGTCATCGCGATTTTCGCCGCTTTGTCGGTCGCGATGACGTACCCTCTGGCACTGCGGTTCAGCACTTCCCTGCCCGCCGGCGCCGGCGATCTCTGGCAGAACTACTGGAACTTCTGGTGGTGGAAGCGGGCGATATTCGAGCTCGGCCAAAGCCCCTATCACACCGGAGACCTCTTCTTCCCGGGCGGCACGGACCTCATTTTTTACACCCATTCGTCGTTCAACCAGATCATCGCAATGCCGCTGAACCTGCTGCTGGGGCCGGCAGCCGCCTACAACTTCTGCGTGCTGCTGGCGCTGACTCTTTCCGGATATGGCGCCCATCGACTGGTCGTCGAACTGACAGGCAACGTGCGCGCCGGGGTCCTCGCCGGGATCGTGTTCGCCTACTTCCCCCAGCACATGGAGCAGACGCTCGAGCACTTGAACCTGTTCTCGGTGCAGTTCATCCCATGGAGCCTGGCCTATCTCATCAGGCTCTGCCGCGTTGGCGGCCGACGCAACGTGATTCGTCTCGGGGTCTGCTTTGCGCTCAACGCGCTGTGTAGCTGGCACCTAGGACTCAAGCTGATACTCGTAATGGCGCCGCTGGCGGTCGTCTTAATGCTCAGACGGCAGCGGCCCGCGAAAGCGACTTTGCGCGATCTTTCTCTGGCGGGCGCGCTGGCCACGGTCTTAATCGCGCCATTCGTGGGGCCATTGATGATTGAAATGGCGACCGGCGCGGAGTACTTTCACAAGCCGGAGGTCCCGCGGGGGATCGACCCGACGTATATCCTCACGCCACAATTCAGGCATCCGATTTTTGGCCCACTGGTGCTTGGGCGGTATCTGGACCGCGCCTACCAAGCGGCGGGTTTCATCTGCTACCTCGGCGTCGCGCCTCTCGGTCTGGCGCTGGTGGCCGCCGTGCGCCGGCGCAAGAGATCAGCGCTCTGGGTCGTGATCGGACTAGGGGCATTCATTCTCGCGCTAGGTCTCAATCCATTTTGGGACGGTGACTTAGTCGAGGGCGTGACGCTGCCCTTCGGCCTGCTCAATCCCATTCCGCTGTTTGGCGAGATGAACGTCGCCAACCGCTTCCTGATCCTGACGAGCCTGGCTCTAGCGGTGTTGGCGGGCATGGGATGGTCGTCGCTGAGAAAGCCTTCTTCGCCGCTTTTCTTGGGGCTCGCGAGCGTGATCCTGTTCGAGTATCTCTGGCTCCCCTATCCAGTGCAGGACGTGAAGTTCTCCTCCGGCTACGAGCGGCTTCGCGTAGACGCGAGCCGCGGGGCGGTGCTCGACATTCCCTTCCACCAAAGGAACCGCACGGTGCATAACATGGCGGCGCAGACGGTACACGGCCAGCCGATTGGCGGGGGGTACTTGACGACGTATCCTCCCGAGCCGGACGAGCTCATCGCGTCGGAGGCGGCGCTAGCGGACCTCGCGGGAGTCCCGAAACTTGAGCGGCCGGTCGACCTCGATCGAATCCGCGAGTTGGGGTTCGCATGGGTGGTGCTCCACAAGTACCGCGAGGCGAGCTACGGTGACCGAGCAGTCGCGGGGGTTCGGGCGTCGGCGCTCCTCGAAAGGAAGCTCGCCCTGCGTCTCGGCGGCGTCCCCGATGAGACGATGGCGTCGATTCGTGAGCAGCTCGAAGAACGCTGCGGTGAGGCCTGGTTCGAGGATGACCTTATTGCGATCTTTCGGCTGTAGGCATTCTGACCGTGGCGTGATTCCGGGCCGCCTGCGGTATTCGGAGCACCCTGCGTCAACAGGGTGTTGCTTAAAACCACCCACCACCAACTACATTCCGCACCAGCAAGGTGTCGCTCAAAGCAACCGCCCGCTCACGCGGGCGGCTCCGAAGGCGGCCGAAACTCTTCGGGCGAATACACGGCCATGCGTTCGCCTTGCCCGTGCAGCACGTAGTTGACCGACCGAACGACTTCGGCATTGCCCCACAGCCTTGGCGCGCTCCCGTGCCGGGTCCATTTCTTGAGCTGCTGGTCTTCGGGAAACCGCTTGTTCAGCGCCCCGCTAGCATACGCCTTGAGATCCCTCAGAACCGCAGCACGATCGGCCTGTGTCGCCACTACCGCATGGACGTGGTTGCTTCTGACATGAGCCGCGAGCAGGCCCCAGCCGCGGTAATTGCAGGTCTCGCAAAGCGCACGAAGCGTTACACCGCGCCGATCGGAATCGAGGGCGTACGGCGGACTCTTCATGACGACGCGCGCGACGACAGCCCGCCCTCTTTGCGGCTCGAGATAAGGGGTGTGAGGGACGTTGTGGCGCCGGTCGACTGAGCCGCGCTCGTCGCCATGGAGATGCGTTCCATAGCAAGAGAAAGTGACCAGGTATGCTTGCGGCTCTCGCCTCCAGCCCGCATTGTCAATTGGAGCCGCCAAAACCGCCCCAGCATACGCCAGCACCGTGCTACCGGGTATGTTCGGTGCACCCTGCGTCAGCAGGGTGTTGCTCGAGGCAGCCTCCTCGGCGACATTCGGAGCACCCTACGTCAGCTCACGCAGGGTGCTCGGAATACGGCTACGCCAGCAGCGGCTTGACGACTTCACCATGCACATCGGTCAACCGAAACCGTCGGCCTAGGTATTTGTAGGTGAGCTTGGTGTGCTCGATCCCAAGCAAGTGCAAGATCGTCGCTTGGACATCATGCACGTGCACCGGACCCTCGGCGATGTTGAACCCGTAGTCGTCAGTCTGGCCATGCGCGTAGCCCGCTTTGACTCCGCCTCCCGCCATCCAGAGCGAAAAGGCCCTCCCGTGATGGTCGCGGCCGTAGGCGTCGGGCTTGGGATCGCCCTGCGCGTATGGCGTCCGGCCAAATTCACCCGCCCAGACGACCAGCGTGTCGTCGAGCAGGCCGCGCTGCTTGAGGTCCTTCACTAAGGCGGCTGACGGCTGATCGGTGTCTCGCGTGGAGACCGGGAGCCGCTGGTGGAGCGCCCCGTGATGATCCCAACCACGATGGTAGAGCTGGATGAATCGTACATCACGCTCAGCTAACCGTCTTGCCAATAAGCAATTAGCAGCAAAAGTTCCAGGCTTGCGCGAGTCTGGTCCGTAGAGCTCATAAGTCGATTCCGGCTCCTGGGAGACATCCATCAAGTCGGGCACGCCAGCCTGCATGCGGTAGGCCATCTCGTACTGCTCGATGCGAGCTTCGATCTCCGGGTCGCCAACCCGGCTGTGCAACTTCGCGTTCAGCGCCGCGATCCCGTCAAGCATGTCACGCCGCCACTCGCGAGTGATGCCGGGAGGGTCGGAAAGGTATAGCACCGGGTCGCCGGACCCGCGAAACCGCACCCCCTGGTGCTTCGACGGCAAGAAGCCAGATCCCCAAAGCCTCGCCAAGAGCCCCTGCCCCGCGGCCCCCTCGCTAGCAACCGACGTCATCACGACAAAGGCCGGCAAGTCGCGATTCATGCTGCCGAGCCCGTAGTCGACCCAGGCCCCGATGCTCGGCCGTCCGGGCAATTGGCTGCCCGTTTGAAAGAAGGTAATCGCCGGGTCGTGGTTGATCGCCTCAGTATGCGCGGTGTGAATGAAGGCCAGGTCGTCGACGATTTGCGCCGTGTGGGGTAACAGTTCGCTCATCCAACGGCCGCTTTGGCCGTACTGCTGAAAGCTGTACTTGGTCGGGACGACCGGAAATCGCTCTTGATGAGCCACCATGCCTGTCACCCGCTGACCGCCAAAGATCGACTCGGGGATATCTTCGCCGAAGCGCTCGGCCATCTGGGGTTTGTGGTCGAACAGGTCAAGGTGCGACGGCCCGCCGGATTGGAAGAGAAAGATGACGCGCTTGGCGCTCGGCCTGGAATTCACCTGCGCTCGTGCGTCGTCGCCAAGCCCGTGCAGGGCCGCGGCGCCGAGACCGTAGGCCGTCCTGGCGAGAAATTCCCGCCTAGAGGTGAAGTTCGAAAAGCGATTGCAGTTCATGAGGCCAGTTCGGCGTCTAGCGCGGTGAAAAACCGCTTGATCATCATCTTCGACGTCATGTTCATCAGGCGCTGTCCGACGCCGGCGATCATCCCGCCGACTTGAACGTCGCCTTCGTAGGTCACGATAGTGAGCGACTCGCCCGCGTCGGCCAGGCTGTACTTGCCTCCTCCCTTAATAAAGCCGATCTTTCCGGTTCCGTTCAAGTCCAGGCGATAGCTTTCCGGCGCTTGCTTGTCGGTGATCTTGACTTTGCCCTTGAAGACGCCAGCGACCGTCGCCATCGAGAGCTTCATCTTCATCTCGTATTCGTCGGGACCGATGGGCGTGAGCTCTTCGCAGCCGGGCAGGGTCTTAGAGAGGATCGCCGGGTCCAATAAGGCCTCCCAGACGCGCTCGCGTGGGGCGTGGACTTCGTACTCGCCGTTGATCTTCACTAGTAAGTCCCAGGCCAGAGGCCCGGTGTCGCCAACTCTAGCACGTGATTGTCGGGGTCGCGAAAGTAGACGCTCTGGCCGGAGTGCCGTTTGACTGGACCGGGCCACGGAACTTTCGTCCAGTCGACGCGGCTTTCGATCGCAACTGCATTTTCGGCGAGCCGTCGCTCCCAGGCGGGCAGGTCGGCCTCAGACACCGCGAAGGCCACGTGCATGATTCCGTCGGCTTCGCCGGGCGGCACGAGCCCACCCGGCGTTGGTATCGGTTCGAGCGAGCCGCCTTTGGTGAAGAGCAGAAGTACTTGCGAGTCGCCAGCTTTGAAAACAGCGAGACGATCCCAATAGGCGACCTGCTCGAGCTCGAGCACATCTCGGTAAAAGGTCGCGGAACGCGCCAAGTCTTCCACGAAGATCGCAGTTTCGACGATTGCCAGAGAATTCATCGTTGCGTTCGACGTGGCGCACGGCTGCGCCGTGCCGCCTTGCAGCTGTGCTGCAAGGTCCGGGCCCAGACCTTCGAGCACAGCTCGAAGGCGGCACGGCGCAGCCGTGCGCCACGTCGAATATCAAACTCCAGCCGCCTCTTCCAGCGCTCGACGCATCTCCGTCTTCAACAACGCCGCCCGAAACGCTTCGTTCGCGTGAAGGTCCGAAAGCAACTCGACCCCGTCGGCAGCCAAAGCCGCCGCCGCGGCGATCGCTTCCTTGGTCACTTCCCCGCCCTGCAAAGCCGCCTCGACCGCTCTCGCTCGAAACGCTTTAGGACCCGCGCCAGTCACGCCGACGCGCACCAGGCCATCCCCAACCCGGGCCGCCACACCAACGATGGCGTAGCCCGAGGCCGGCTGGACGATCGAGCGATACGCCGTCCCCGCGGTATCCACCGGCACGTGCACCTCGGTCAGAATCTCACCCGGCTCGATTGCCGTCATCATCGCGTCCACCAGGAACTCTTCGTAGTCGACAACCCGCTCGCCGCCGGCGGAAACCAACTTCACCTTTGCCTCGAGCGCCAGCAACGCCGCGGGATAATCCGCCGCCGGGTCCGCGTGGACAACGCTTCCGCCAATCGTTCCGCGATTTCGGACCTGCACATCCCCAATGCTCGCGGCCGACTTCGCCAGCAACGGACATCTCTCCGCCAGCAGCTCCGACGACTCGACTTGGTAGTGCGTCGTCATCGCCCCGACCCGGATCACCCCGTCGGTTTCGGCGATGAACTGGAGCTCGGGAATGTTCGCCAAATCGACGAGTTTGTCCGGCTGCGCCAGGCGCAATTTCATCGTCGGGATCAGGCTGTGCCCGCCAGCCAACAACTTGGCTTCGCCGCCGGCGGCGAGGGCGCTAAGGGCCCCACCCAAGGTCTCGGGGGCTGTGTATTCGAATTGCGCGGGAATCATGCGGCCTCCTGTATCGCGTTCCAGATCTTCTGCGGCGTCATCGGAATGTTGACATGCTTGACGCCGAGCGGTGACAGGGCGTCGACCACCGCGTTCACAAACGCCGGCAGCGAACCGATCGTTCCGGCCTCGCCGACGCCCTTCGCGCCCAGCGGGTTCCCAGGGGCGGGCGTCTCGGTGCGGTCCGATTCAATCCAAGGCATGTGCTTCGCCTTCGGGATCGCGTAGTCCATAAACGTCCCGGTCAACAGCTGGCCCGAGTCGTCGTAGACGACCTCTTCGAGCAACGCGGGGCCGAGACCCTGGGCGATTCCCCCATGCACCTGCCCGTCGACCAGCAGCGGGTTGATGACCTTGCCGCAATCGTCCACCGCGACATACCGCTGGATATCGATCTCACCCGTCTCTTTGTCGACCTCGACGACGCAAATGTGAGCCCCGAACGGGAACGCGAAGTTCGCCGGTTCGTAAAACCGGGTCGCCGCCAGCCCAGGCTCGGTGTCCGGCGGAAGATTCAGGCACAAGTGCGCCTCAAGGCCAACCTCGGTGAACGTGATGGTCTTGTCGCCGGCCGAGAAAACTCCGTCGGCGAATTGCACCGAGTCGGCGTCCGCCTCCATCAGATGGGCGGCGTATTTCTTCGCTTTCGCCTCGACTTCATCGAGCGCGAGATGAAGCGCCGTTCCGCCAATGGCGATGCCGCGGCTGCCAAAGGTTCCGATGCCGTAGTGCACCTTGGCGGTGTCGCCGTGGACCACCAGAACGTCCTCGAGCGCGGTCCCAAAACGGTCGGCGACCATCTGCGCGAAGGCCGTCTCCTCTCCTTGGCCATGCGGCGAGATGCCGGTCATCACCGTCACCTTGCCGGTCGCCTCGACGTTGACGGTGGCGCTCTCCCAACCGCCGGCGGGAGTCGCCGGCGAAGGGCCGAACGCGCAGATCTCGCCGTAGGTCGATAGTCCGATGCCGACCAGACGGCCTTCGTCGCGGGCCGCCTTCTGGGCTGCGCGTGCACCTGCGTAGTCGACCATGGCAAGGGCCTTGTCGAACGTCCCGCCATAGTCGCCTGAGTCATACATCAGGCCCGTCGCGGACTCGAATGGAAACTCCTCGGACGCCGGGAAGTTCTTCTGGCGTATCTCGGCGGGATCCATACCGAGCGCGTCGGCCATCTTGTCGACCATGCGCTCGATAACGTAGGTCGCCTCGGGCCGGCCGGCGCCGCGGTACAAGTCGCTCGGCCCACGGTTGGTGAACACGCCCACTAAGTCCGCCTTGAAGCTGCGGAACTTGTAGAGCCCCGGCAGCATCAGCACCGACAGCGTCGGGATGATCGGCGTCAACAGCTGGTGATGCGCTCCGTTGTCCTGCAGGATGTGGAGCTTCAAGCCCGTCAACGTGCCGTCGCTCTTGGCGGATAGCTCGACAGTATCAATGTGACCGCGACCGTGCGCCAACACCATCATCGACTCACGCCGCGTCTCGATCCACTTCACAGGCACGCCGAGTTTCACCGTGGCGAAGCAGCAAACGCCCTCCTCGGCCCAGACGTTGCACTTGCCGCCAAATCCGCCGCCAACTTCGGGCGCAATCACCCGCAGACGGTGCTCGGGCATGCTCATCATTAACGCGAGCTGTGTCTTGAGTAAATGCGGGATCTGCGTGGACGAGTAGACCGTGAGCTCCTGCAGTCCGTCGTCCCAGTCGGCCACGACGCCGCGTGTCTCCATCGGCGAGGGGGCTAGGCGCGGGACGTGGATCTTTTCCTTGACGACCATGTCGGCTTCGGCGAAGGCCTTGTCGACGTCGCCGCCTTCTTGGCCGAACGTAAATGAGACGTTGTTGTCGTATTCAGGGTGAACCTTGACCGCCCCTTCCTTGATCGCCTCCTCGGGGTCGGAAACGGCGTCCGTCGGGTCGTACTCGACCTCGATCAAGTCGACCGCGTCTTGCGCGACATAGCGATCGGTCGCCACCACGGCCGCGACCGCGTGCCCCACGAAGTAGACCCGGTCCTGGGCGAGAATCTTGTGGTCCGGGATCCTCAGATCCGGCATCGAACCGGCGCAAGGCACGGACCCGACCTCGGCAACGTCCGCACCTACATACACCGCCTTGACGCCAGGGAACTCTTTAGCCGCCGACGTATCGATGCTCGTGATCTTAGCCGCCGAATAGGGGCTCCGCAGGATCGCCGCGTACAGCATCCCCGGTTTCTGGATGTCATCGACATACGTCGCCGTACCGGTAATCAGTCGCGGGTCCTCGACTCGCCTGACACGCTCGCCGACAAACTTGCCCGTCTTCGTTTTTGTCGCTGCTACAGTCGGCATCTGTTATCCCTCCGCCTTCGCCTGAGCCGCGGCCTCGACCGCGTTCACGATGTGTTGGTAGCCCGTGCAGCGGCAAAGATTGCCCTCGATGCCGTGGCGAATCTCTGCCTTCGACGGATTCGGGTTGTCCTCGAGCAACTGCGCCACCGACATGATCATGCCCGGCGTGCAGAAGCCGCATTGGAGCCCATGCTCATTCCAGAAGGCTTCCTGCACGGCGTGCAATTCCCCGCCCTCGGCCAGCGACTCGATCGTCTCGACCTGCTTGCCGTTGCACTGGACCGCCAGTACCGTGCAGGACTTCGCCGTGCGGCCCTCTATCGTGACCGTACACGCTCCGCAGACCGTTGTCTCGCAGCCGATGTGGGTGCCGGTTAAGCCTAGCTCTTCCCGAAGAAAGTGGACCAGCAGCATGCGCGGCTCGACATCCCGCTCGACGCTCCGGCCATTGACACTGATTTGGATTCTCATCCCCGCGCCTCCCGATTGCGCGCGTCTATGATGGCCCAGTCGGACGGGGCGGGTCAAGGGCTCCGGACCGTTCAACACAGCGCAACTGGCACATGACATCTGCGCCGCCTCTCTCACGGTCGTGATTTGCCCACTGGACCGGCTGTTCTAGATCGCCTGGCGCCGTGTCTGGTCGCGGTGGCGTGCGACTTCTTCACCGTACCGACCACAAGTTTGCGCGGAGGGCCGCAGACCAGCAGGCCCAACGCTCAACTCGGAATACAAATCCTCGCCGAGCTCGACGCCCGTCTGCCCAACGATCATCCCTGAGCCTCCGGAGGATCGACTCGGCCTCGGAAATCGACGAGTTGTCGCTTCGCAGGACGGGTCTCGCGGCTTCACATCCGGTTTTAACTACGCGCAGCCGGCTCCGGATAAAACATTTTGTACTAGTATATCGTTTCACTAAAACATATCCTCTCTAGGCGACCTCAAGCGCCTCGAACTTCCTCCAGCGGTGAACCACCGGAGCCGCGTTGATCTCCGCGATCCCCTGCAGAATTCGTTCCCGCAGCTCCTCCCACGACGCGACTCGGATACGCTTCAAGAACGTGCGCGCCATCTTGCCAAACAGCGTCTCGACTATGTTGAGCCAGGACCCGTGGGTCGGCGTGTGCACGTATTTGAAGCGGTTCGGACGCGTCGCCAAGTAGGCTTTCGTCTCCTTCGATATGTGGGCGGAGTGATTGTCCAAGATCAATCGGATCGTGCATTGGTCCGGGTAGAATTGGTCCAAATCCTTGAGCAGCAAGATGAATTCCCGGCTGCGGTGACGCCGCTCCACCCGCGCCGTTACCCGGCCGGAGTGCAAGTCCAGCGCCGCCAGAATCGAGCACGTTCCCAGCCGTTTGTACTCGTAGTCGCGAGCCACACAGGGATGCCGCCCAGGCTTCGGCGGCAGGTCCGGCGCGACGTTGGCGATCGCTTGCACGCCGGGCTTTTCGTCGACCGAAACCGTGATCACGCCCGGCGATAGGCCGTCGCGAAGGCTTTCATTCTGAAAGGCCACTTCGCGGTAGACCAGCAACACTTGCCGCATCTTGGACTCAAAATCGGGATCGCGACGCTCGAGGTAGTACTTCACCTTCTCCGGATGCAGAGGTTGCTCGGCCAGAATACGATGTACGGTCGCCTTAGCCGCTTGGGCCAGGGCCGGATAGCCCGCTTCCACGGCATGCCGGCGCACGTGTAGAGCGAGCGCGCTGCGGGTCCACAGCTCGGCGGCGTAACCGAGTTGGGTGGGTTTGCTGCAGGCCAAATGCACCACCCAGGCCTTGGCATCGGCGGTGATGCCGGGCGGCCGGGGACGATGATAGGCATCCTTGAGCGCTGCTTCCACGCCTATGGCGAGGGCTCGGTTGATCCATTTGCCGACGCTTTTGCGCGTCATCTTGACCGCTCGCATAATCTCGGCGATCGTCTCGCCGGAATGATAACGCCACAGAATCTCAGCCCGCTGCACCTCCCTAACCGGAGCCGTCCGCGAAGCACGCAGGCGCTGAAGATGTTGCACCTCTTGGGGCGCGAGAACGAGTTTGAGACGCTTTGATTTTCCCGGCATGCGTCCAGCCTAGCAGGAAACGTTACGGGATAGATATGTTTTATTGAAACGCTATACTAGCATTGTTTTAGCCCTGAGGGAGGCAGCGCCTCCCGGGAGGCTCCTGAATGTCCGCATCCGAGGATCTTCCATGACAGTTTTCCGACCGCAACCCTATCTCCGACTCGCAGCCTGTTTGCTCACGCTTACCGGCGCGGCGTCGACCAGTTTTGGCCAAGCCCTGTGTTCGGGCGAGTTCGCCGTGGCCTCTTCCGACGGATCTTCCCCCGCCAGCGAGCAGAGTTTCGCCGCCAACTTCCTGAATTCGCGTCGGTTATGGGATGGATCGGGCGATCGGCGTCTGTCTACAGGTTACTTGTGCGGCAGCGAAACCCCCAACGCATTGAGGATTTCTGTTTGGCGGGCGTCGGGAATCGGCAGCCGTGTGACGCTGGTCTGCTCATCCACTCGATATTCCAATAGACACAGTCGCCCCAACGCCGCCAGCGCGTCCGGCAAGGTGATCGCGTGCGGGTCGTCGTCGGTCGTGCCAAACGCCGCTTGTATCCGCCGTTCCAATTCGCGGCTCAGCTTCAACGCCAGCATGCTGCACAACACATGTCCTCGGGTGCGGCTTTCTTTGCGCACGAAGATCGGCCGCACCTCGAGCAAGCCCGTCTTCAGCTGCCGAAAGTCGCGCTCCACCCGCTGCAGGCTCACGTAATGGTCGTGCACTCTTTGGCCGCTCATGCGCTCGGAGGCGACATCGGTCACGACCACGTAACAGCCCGCCAACTCCAGCGCCTGCTCGATCGCCGCCTGCTGGCGCTCGACGACCAGCGTACGTCCCTGCAAGCGCAACTCGACCAATTCTGTCAGCTTGTGACGCGCCAGCCAGGGCTTGAGCTGGCGCAGTCCGGCCGCGGGCTCGCAACGGGAAGAGGCCGTGACTTTCTGGTTGCGTCGGTCGAGCTTGCCTCCCAGCTTGGCCAGCTTGTCCTCGAGCCGCTGCCGTTGCCGTTTGGCTTCGGACTCGTTGAGGCGCAGCACATAGCGCACGCCGTCGGCTTCGACCTCGCAGACTTGTTCAGCGAACAGCTCCAGTTGCAGCACCCCTTCGCTCAAGCGCCGCCGAATCTGGGGATCGGTCAGCGCCGTGATGTAGCGCAGCCCGGCCTCCCCCAGCGCCTGCTTGCCCTTGCTCTTGACCATCCCGCGGTCGCCGACGAAGACCAACTCCTCGACTCCGAACTGCTCTTTGACGATGCGGATCTGATCCGGCACGGTCGTCGGATCGTTGCGGTTGCCGGCAAACACCCGCACCGCCAGCGGCTCGCCCTGGTCATCGGCCAGCAGTCCGATCACAATTTGCTTCTTGCCGCGCTTGCCGTCGCGATTGTAGCCGTACTCGCCCAACGCGTTGTGCAGGCCTTCGAAGTACGAGCTGGTGACGTCGTAGAGCAGCAAGCTGGGCGGGGCTCCGCGGCGCTCGAGGTAGTGGCGGTATAGCGCTTGCTCGATCTTCACTTGGCGGGCGCTCAGATCATCGAGGGCGGCGTAGAGGTCGTCTTCGTCGAAGGCGCCCAGACCCAGCACTTCTGCGACGGCCTGATCGGCGGCCCAGCGCACGGCCGAGAGCCGCGATCCTTGGTGGGCCAGGCGCGCCAGCACCAGGAACAAGGCGAGTTTGGCGGCCCGCGTTCGACCCAGCGCGGCGGTCAGGCCCAGCTCATCGGCGAGTTGCTTGAGCGCGAAGAGCAGGCCAAAGACGGGGCCGCAGACGGGAGTGGCGGGAAGCTGATCGAACTCGCCGCGGAGGGCGCGCCGGAGGGCCTCGACGCGGACGGGGCGCCAGCAGGAGAGGTTGGCGAGGGTGCGTTTTTTGACTCTGCCGTTTTGGCGGAAGGATTCGCGCAGCAAGACGGCGGGCGGCGAGTTGCGATTGGGGACGGACTCAACATACATGGGTATATTATATCACAAACAACACAATGAATAAACGATACAATAGCATAATACATGGGTACACTAAAAGCGCCCCCAGACGTGTTAAAGCCAAGCAAGCCAAGCAGTTAGCCCGTCAAGCCCGTCAAACGAGCCTTCCGCTGGGGGGAAGATCCGTCCGAGGCAACACAGGCAGGATTTGTTTTGGTGGGGTCGTTCCTCGACACCGCCGTAGCTGATGGAATCGTTCAAACGATCCAAGAACAGGACGCGACCTCCGGGCCGCGCCCGAAGCGAGCGGACTTGCTGCAGCACGCCTGGGGTTTCAGCGTCCCGCCGGGCGGGAGCTATGCCTTCCGCCTGCGCGCTTCCCGCGTCGACTCGGGCAACGACGGAGACGACTTCTTGTTCCGGTACTCCACAAATGGC
The DNA here is from genome assembly GCA_965247515.1 of Bryobacterales bacterium. Classification (GTDB taxonomy): domain Bacteria; phylum Acidobacteriota; class Terriglobia; order Bryobacterales; family UBA6623. The sequence goes on from OZ252029.1 coordinate 9,037,405, forward strand.
GGAGCCAGTTGGAATCCAATGTTAACTGTAAACAACGACAGTCTCGTCACTCTCGAGTACACCTTCGTCACCGACGTAGGTGGGTTTCTGCTCGTTGAAGCCTCCGACACCGACAGGACCAGGAGGCACAAGAATCACGCAACCCTGAGCGTAGACAGTATGTGCGTCGAGGCGACCTCGGAGCCGCCGCCCCCTCCTCCCACGCCTACGAGCGACAAGCGGATCGTCGGCTACTACACTTCTTGGAGCATCTATGTCCGCGACTATTTGGTGAGCGATATCCCCGCGGAGAAAATCACCCATCTCAACTACGCCTTCGCTGATCTGCTTCCCGATGGAACGCTGGGCCTGTTCGATCCGTTTGCCGACACGCAAAAGGTATTCGGCAATGAAGACCCCTCAGTCGGGTACAAAGGAAACTTTCAGCAGCTCAACATCCTCAAGAGCCGGCGCCCGCATCTCAAGACCCTCATTTCAGTAGGCGGGTGGACCTTGTCCGATCATTTCTCCGACGTATTCGCTTATCCTCAGACCCGAAACGCATTCTGCCAAAGCGGACTCGACTTCGTCAGCCAGTATGACTTCGACGGCATGGACATCGATTGGGAGTACCCAGGCGACCCCGGTGCGGGCAATAGCTACCGCCCTGGCCTCGATCGGGTCAACTATGTCCAGTTTCTACAGGAGTGTGGTCCGGCATTCCAAAACGCCGGCAAGTTGCTTACGGTGACCACATCTTGCAACCAAAGGTTGTACAGCGACGAGTTGGATCTACCGAATATGGTCGGCTGGGTCGACTGGGTCAACCTTATGAGCTATGACCTGCACGGTTCGTGGGAACCGGTTACGGCCCACCACAGCCAGCTCTTCCGCAACAATGCGGAACCTAGCGGGCTGATCCCCGCGATCAGCGGGGGGCAATGTGTGCAAGGCCACATGAACAACGGCGTTCCCCGCGGCAAGATCGTGCTCGGAGTGCCTACATACGGCCGCTCTTACGCCAACGTAAACACCACGCCTGGAGGCAGCCCGCCAGTACCAGGACTATTCCAGCCATTCAGCGGCCTCCCTCAGGGCACCTGGGACACGAAACATTCGAAAACGGGAATCTTCGACTACAAAGATATCGTCCTCAATGTGCGCCCGAACGCCACGCGGACCTATGACTCGGCGGCGCAAGCCCCGTCGCTACTCTGGTCGTTGGGGCGAAAGCGTGGGCACGGTTTCATGAGCTACGATGACCCCGAGTCCGTTTGCGCAAAGGGCTCATACATTCAGCAGCAAGACCTCGGCGGCTTTATGTTCTGGGAACTTAGCGGTGACATCCAGGATCACCCGCAGTCCCTGGTCGACACGATGTTCTGTTCAATCAACCCCAGCAGCCCTGGCTGCGCGAACGTCTGCGGCCCTTAGCGTCCAGGGACGAATCACGCTCAGGAGGCTTCGCCCGCGGCCGCGTAGCTCGCCTTTCGGCTGAGCTGGAGGGGGCGCGCGGGGGGCGCAAGTCGAATAGGCCGCTTCATCCGGCGGCGTTCATATGCAGCCGTTTCGGAGATCGCATCGTCGACGGTCTTCGAAGGCTGCCACCCAGCAATCCGCTCGATCTTGCACAGGCAAGGCGTTCGCTTTCGCATGTCTTCGAAATCGTGATTCGGATAGGCCTCCGCGTACGGGACATAAACGATCGGGCTGTTCGAGCGTGTTAGTCTTTTCACGCGTTCCGCCAGTTCAACGATCTTGACTTCTTCCCTTCCACCGATGTTCACGATCTCTCCCATAGCCGACTTGGCCGCGAGCAGAGCGAGCATGGCCTCGACGCAATCGTCAACATGAGTGAAATTGCGGCTTTGCAGCCCATCACCGTACACACGAAGCGGTTCGCCCGACAAGGCTGCGCGAACGAACTTTGGCAGGACCATTCCGTAACGGGAGGCCTGGCGAGGCCCCACGACGTTGAAGAATCGGACCCCGATGAACTCCAGCCCCTCCGCGCCGGCGTACGCCGCTGCGAAAAACTCATCCAGCTTCTTGGCCGTCGCGTAAGACCATCGAGAAATGCTCGACGAGCCCAGCACCGAATCGGAATCCTCGCACAACCGCGGGTCCGTGTTCTTGCCGTATACCTCCGAGGTGCTCGCAAAGAGCACGAGCTTGTCCTCTCGAGAACACGCCTCGAAGACGTTCTCGGCGCCCCGTACGTTTGATCGCAGACTAGACAGAGGGTTTCTCAGGATCTGCTCGACCCCAACCGCCGCTGCCAAATGCACGACCACATCGGCCTGATTGACTAAGAAGTCCAGCGCCGAGGACTCCAGAACCGTTCCTTCGATGATTCGCAGTCGTGGGTGATCCTCCACGCTGGACAGGTTGGTGCGAGTTCCTGTACTAAAGTCATCAAATACCACCACGTCGCGCCCTTGTCGAAGCAGCGCCTCTACCAGATGAGATCCGATAAAACCGGCGCCGCCGGTCACTAGATATCGGTGATGTACTTCTGGATTCATCGCCCGATCCTGAGACCCACAAAAAACGCCTGGTACCAGCCGTTGCGGTTCACGAGGCTGTAGTTCCTTCTCAAGTAGGCGCCCGTCACGTAGAACGGCCCCGCGGCGCGAACCGAAACGGTCGACTTGACCTCCCAGCTGGGCTGATAGCCGGCTCCGGCCGTGACCCGCTGAGTGCCGAATGCGCTGCGCACCTCATAGGTTGTGGGCCGGTTCATCTCGCCAAACAGTCCCAGGAACCCCTCATGACGCCACAGGTTCGTGGGCGTAAAAAAACCTGCCTGGAGATTCGTATCTCTTTCGTAAGTCTCGAATCGCGATTGGACGCCGGTGTCGACCATCACCCCCTTCGAGTACCTCAGGATTCTCCGCAGAGACGTCCTGACATGTGAGCTGCGGTTCGAATCGCTCCAAAACCGTCGATCGAAGTTAACGTCAACCGATGTGCGTGAGTTGAACGAGTAGCGGGCTCCGGCGCTCGCTTTGTAGTTGGACATCCCCAGGTCAATCGCGCGCGGTGTGATCGCCAAGAATTCGCGCCCAAACGAAAGATCGAAGTGCCAGCGGTCCCAGCGGGAACCTGAGAGCCCGACTTCGAATGTCGGCCGAACACTCTCGGCGAGATTCGTCGTCGTCCCGCCTCCTTTCACTGTCAATCGCATACCCGACCCGGCTCGAACGGATCCGCCAAGCGAGAACGAGCTCATGTTTGCGATTCCGTTTGCGAGCGTGAAGACGCTACCGGAGGGCGCGGAAGATCGATAGCGGGTGAAGGCCAGTTTCAGGTCGTGGTCCTCGAGGATCGGGATGGCCGCCTCAAGCCCCGTAGAGACATCGTGTATCCCGTCGGAATCGTTATAAACGGAGAATGGTACGGTCGCGTGGACCGTCGTTGGGCGTGAAAGATCCTCGCGAAGGGCGTTGTACGCGTCGCCGTACGAGTCATGTATCGTGACGCCGCCGTCGTCTTCCACCTGCTTTTCGAGCGTCAGAAACTGATCTTTGGCATCACCTCGGCGACCCAAATCTCTCAGTGCGTACACCTTCGACACCTTTGCGTCAGGCAAAACGGGGTCCAGCTCGGCGGCTCTCGTGGCGAGCTTTCTCGCCTCAAAACCGCGGTCTCGCGCCCAGTGCAGAATCTCGGCCTTTATGGCCAGCACCTCGGCGTCGTCCGGGTTCTGTTGGAGTAGGTCGTCGCATTGATCGATCGCTTGGCCGTAGCTGCCGCGGAATCGAAGCTGGCGGATCAGCTCAATCATGGCCTCTCGATCTTCGGGTTGCCGGTCGAGATAACTGCGGTACGCGCGCACTGCATCCTTTTTCTCTCCAGCCCAAGACTCGTTCCTTGCCAAGGCCAACCAAAGCTCCGGCCGTTCGGCTTGCTCGGGAGAAGAGACCAGATTTCGATAGCAATCGGCGGACTTCTCCGCTTTTCCGGACGATCCTAGGACCTGACACTCGAGCTCACGAACTTCCGGATCATGACCCTGGATCTCAGAGAGAATTGCCAACGCTTTGTCCTGATCGCCGCTCCAGCTGTATAACTTCGCCAATCTGAGGTCCGAACCTTGCTCCGCCTCGCCGCGATCCATGAGTCCCCTCAGAGACTCAATGGCGTCAGCGTAGCGAGCGCCCATTGCGTAGGAGTCCACTAGCGCTCGCCTTGCGTCGATGTCATTAGGATGGACAGCCACCTCCGTCCTGAGCTCCGCGAGCAGCATCTCGTATTCGCCGCTCTCCGAGTCACCACTTACGGCCCGCGGTCGGAGCCCTGATTGAGCATCGCGATCTTGAGTCCGCCCGCTCGAGCCGCGAGCCGTCTCTGAGCTCGGGTGCGCCTGCGCCAGCAGTTGCTGTCCTGGTTGGATCAGATCTCCGGACTCGGGCTGCTGTAGGCCTTTCTCGGCCAGAGCAGCCTGTCGCCAGACCGCTGGGACTTTCTCAGCGCCCCAACGATAAAGATTGCCCGAGCGCCCGGCAATGATGCGACCTGAGCCGAGGTTGAATACGACCTCGCTTCCGATGACCTCGGCCTGACGTTGGATCGGATTGGAGCTCGATTCCGCCGTATATGTATAAAGATCATCTATATACACAGGTTCAACACTCTTACTGATTGATAAATCTAGACTTGTAGCTATCTCAGAAACCTCGTCATCGACTGAGCGCAGCTGGCAGACTGATGGCGCAATCTCTCCCTCCAAGAGGCCGTAGACAGCGCAAATCCTTTCGCGGTTTGAATCAGTGATTGAAACCGTCTGGATCTGAGCCAGCGCCCCCGCCATGTGGAACCGTCTGGCGAGCGCTTCCGCAGATTCAATAGGGCTAGTTTGGCGCTCGCTTGAAACGCTCGGGCGCATCCCCGACAGCCCCATGGTCGGGACCTCAGTCGTCGAACTATCGACCTCGGGCTCGCCGCTGAGCTGAGCGTTCCCGGATTTAGTCACTGTCGGCGAAGACTCTGTGACCGTGACCGGCGCATCAGCCCCCAGGCTTGTCCAAACGAATCCCACAACAGCGCTCGAAGCCACGGCCAGAAATACAGCAAGTAGAGTAAAATGTGTAGCTTTCACCTATTTCCTCCAGTTGCGGTTGCCCGTCGCCAAATCGGTCAAGTAGCGAGCGCCGACCACCAGATCGACCCCCATGCTGATTAAACGAATCGGGGTCGCCGCCACCATCGCGAAGCCCGACTTCACGCGTTTCCCGCGATCGGCCACCGCAATCGCAGCCGCGGTGGACAGGCCAACTTCACCAGACAAGGTCCAACCGGGGCATGTGGTACTACACCACTCTTTGCCATGCAGTGCGGGAAACGACACGCTTTGCGGTCGTCCACGGGGACAATTGCAACTCCGGCGCGCAGGCATGTTCGGTGAGCGTTTCCCAAGTGGTGGCGCAATTTCGGAACGCCGGAGCTGGACTCGACCCGGCCAAAGTGCAGCTGGAGCTGCGGGCGGGATGCGTAACGTCAGCGAAATACGACCAGGTCGCATGCGCCTCGCTCAAGACTGGAACGCTTCAAAGCCTGCTAACCGACGGGTCCGTCTGGCCGGACTTTGGCGCTCCGGAATTCGAGTCGATCGAGGTTCTCGCTAGATACCCGTTCGAGACAGGTTTTGCAATGTTTTGGCCTGGCGCCGGGGGGATGAGCGCTTCGCCGTCGATCTTGCTGCCGGCGGTTTCCCGGGAGATGGTGCAGTTTTGAGGAAGTCGATGAACTTGACTAATTCCCGACGCGGCCAGGTGGTCATCGCAGTCGGCATCGCGCTGTTCGCGATGTTCGGTCTGCTTGGGCTGACGTTCGATATCGGATGGTCCTTCTACTTGGAGAAAACAAGTCAGACCGCCGCCGATGCGGCAGCCATGGCGGCGGCGCTTGAAGTCCTTGAGGTTGGAGGGAATCTCGGGCCGTACGATTGCACCCTTGCGGAGGTATTCTGTAGCACCTCGCCGGTCGCGTGCGCTGCCAACCCAACGATTGGCGCGGACCCGAATAGCAGTCTGGAAGCCGGATGCGTCTACGCACGCCGCAACGGGTTCTGGCTCGGCAACCCCGATCTGGACCAAAACGTGCGCATGGCCGCCGATGCGGCCGCGGTAGGGGCGACGATCACGCCGCCGACCGCGCCTGGGGTCAACGCTTTCTACTGGACGACCGCACTGGTTGCGCAGGAGCCGCCACAACTGCTCTCGGCCATGCTTGGCAACACCAGCGGCATCGTCTCCTCGGCCGCCACCGCGGCCATTGTCGACTCTGTTGTAACCGGCTCACTTTTTCTGCTGAACCGCGAGGACGATGGAGATTTCGGGTTCGGCGAGGGAACGGATCTGTTTGTGAACTCGAACGCGAATCCCGACTATTCCCTGCGCGCGGCCGGCCGGGTGCTGTCGTCGTCGGCCGCCGACGGGAGCGGTGTTTACGACTACTCAGTCGATATCAACAACGGAAACGCCTTTGTCGAGACGAAGGGGGTTTTCATGAGAGGGGCGGGCGACTACGATATGCCTGGCAATCACGCTTGGCAAGATCACTTCAATGTCAAGCCCAAGCAACAGCCCGCAAATAGCAAACTCTTCCTGGACCCAACGGCCCCGAGGCCAAATCCGCCGCTCGCGCCCAACGGCCAGCTCGCTCAGCCCATTGCAGGCGGAACAGTGTCAACAGGCGTCTCGGGAGACGGCACGGAGGCTGACCCCTACATCCTGCCCGAAGGCGTCTATTACGGGTACACAATAATTGCGGACGATCCTGTTGTGACCGGAGATCCGATCCGGCTCAGCGGCCCCAACACCTATTGGAGACTGTGCGGCAACGGCGGAAATTGCGGTGCCGGTTTCGGGGAGTACACCTTCGTCGGAGGACTCGACATCGGGAACACGAATGTTGAGTTTGGACCGGGCCGCTACGTCTATGCCGGAACCTCGCCGGGCGGCGGCGGGCAGCAGCGCTACAACCTCAACATTGACACGAATGCTTTCGTAACGGACACGCTGGACCCGGGACAAGCCGCCCCCTCCGGGAACGCCGGGCAACTTCACATTCTCGCCGGACCAGACTATGTCGGGGGGGCGGGGGCGGACCAGCGTTCGATCACAAACTTCGTCAACTCGACGGTTGCGGCGACCGCGGATCTCAGCAATGTGATTCCCAATCGCAGGGTGGAATACGCCCCTAGCCGGTTTCACCTCGGCGCTACCGAGAGCGGTCTCATCCGCCTCCATGGCCTGCAGCCGCTTCTCGGAACCGGGGACTCGCTGCCGCCTGAGCTCGAGCCCTACCGCCGATTCACCATCTGGCAAGACCGCAGAAACTCAACGTTCGACTACAACTACGACGGTACATATCCTTGCCAGACGAACGGTAGTGGAATCGCTGGGTCTTGTGAGTATGACAACCCGGAAGGTTCAGGGAACCCCGCTGACACCGAGCTCGTCGTCCAAGCGAGTCCGCAGATCAGCCTCTACGGTGTCATCTACCAGCCCCGCGGCTCCTTCGTCACCATGGCCGGCGGCGGAGGGTATGCCGGCCCGATTCAAATTGTCACGGGAGCGTTCAACCTGCAGGGTACGGCGGAAGTCGATCTCGGCCTGCTCGACAACCCCATCATCACCCGCCTCGTGGCGCTAGTGCACTAGGAAACTTGATGACGCACGGCAACACCATGACGACGAAACGAAAACGGCGCACAAGCCCAATCTTGCGCCTGTTCCCGTCGTTGACGGACATCGCGTTCGTGATGCCGCTCGCTTTCATCTTCGCCAAACAAGACGGCGCGAAGACGCTGCTCAGCGACGGAGACACGGGCTGGCACATTCGCACCGGCGACTGGATTCTGGCGAACGGGGCCGCTCCGCGACAAGACATATTCAGCTTCACCATGCCCGGCCAGGAATGGTTTGCGTGGGAGTGGCTGTGGGACGCCTTGTTCGCCTGGTTGCACAGCCTTGGAGGTCTCGAGGCCGTAGTGCTGGCAAGTCAGCTCGTGATCTGTTTTACCTGCGCCCTGCTTTACCGGCTCGTCCAGCGCCGCGCGGGCAACGTGTTGATTGCGATCGCGGTCACCTTGGTAGCGGCAGCCGCAATGTCAATCCACTGGTTAGCCCGGCCGCACCTATTTACGTTGCTGTTCGCCGTCTGCCTCTACGGCCTATGCGAACGGACGCGCGAAGACGGGCGCTTTGCCCGTCTGGCTTGGGCCCCTGTGCTGATGCTGCCGTGGGTCAACCTGCATGGCGGATTCTTGGTCTGCTTTCTGCTGCTTGGCTGCTATCTCGCCGGAGAGATTGCATTTGCGCTGACGACCCCCTCTCGGGTAGAGGCTCGTGATGCTCGGCGCGCGGCGGGGAATTGGGGACTGACCCTGGCGCTTTGCGTGGCGGCCAGCTTCGTGAATCCCTACGGCTGGAAGTTGCACCAACATATCTACGCCTATCTGACAGAATCGTATCACTTCCGGTTCATCAGCGAATTCCAGTCCTTGAGCTTTCAGAGCCCCGCGGCGGTGTACTTCGAGATGCTGCTCGTGTTAGCCGCCGGCGCCGTTGCGTGGAACTTACAGCGTAGGCGGTTCGCTTACGTGTTCTTGCTGGCTGGTTGGGCCCATCTGGCTCTCGTCTCGGCTCGTAACATCCCGATCTTTGCGTTGTTTGCCGCCCCCTTGGCCGCGGAAGCGCTGACTGAGGGGTTGTCGCATTTGAGGAAAGCCCAACTCTCCAAGTGGATACGCTCGGCCCTTGGAGGGCTCGAAGATCTGGCCCGCGACATGGGCCGGGTCGACGCTCCGGCTCGACTACATCTCGTCAGCGTCGCGGCCTTCGCTATGGTCGCGCTACTTGTGACGGCGCCCGACGCCGCCGGCAAGTTCCGCGTTGAGTACGACCCGAAGCGATACCCTGACGCGGCCCTGGCGGCGTTGGAATCGCTTCCGGCCGAAAGGGTTTTTACAAGTGACGAGTGGGGCGATTACCTGATTTATCGGCGACAGGGGTCGCCGGGAGTTTTCATTGACGGCCGTAGCGATTTTTACGGCGCCGAGTTTGGAGAGCGCTACCTCGACACGATGTCGGTAGTCCCCGGTTGGCAGAGCAACTTAGATCGCTACGAAGTGGATACCATTCTGCTGTCAATAAAGGCCTCTCTGGCCTCTCTGGCCGGTGCGCTGAAGGAGAGCGCGGCGTGGCGGGTCGTGTACGACGACGGCGTCGCGGTGATCTTTCGGCGTTGGGGCGGTTCACTGGGCCTCCGGTCTGTCCCAACCCAGCCAGAAGCGCTTCTCGGGCGGTTGAGTCGAGCCGAGAATAGTTTTCCGCCTAGCGGTCGAAGCTTAGCTCGCAAGGCGGTCTTTTAGTCAAACCTAAGGAGGAACAACACATGCTTTACGCAAAACACTTACTCGATCTGGCCAGGCTTGGACTGCGCCGGCTGCGAGACGAGGAAGAGGGACAAGACCTCATCGAATACACCCTTCTCCTCGCCTTCGTAGCACTAGCTTCGGCTGCTCTTTTCATCGGAGCGGGCGGAGAAGTCAACACCATTTGGAGCTCAGCCAACAGCGTGCTCACCAACGCTGCCGCATCGATACCGTAGCTGAAAAGGAGGCAAGTCGACGGAGAGAGCGAGCGAAGTCCCCTCGCTCTCCCTTTCCGTCAGAAAAGCTAAGCAAACGAAATGTGGCGAAATCTATGCATAGACGAAGACGGTCAGGACTTAATCGAATACACGCTGCTGCTGGCCTTCATCGTGCTGGCCGGCGCGGCTTCGTACCTCGGTATGTCGGAAAGCGTGAACTCGATTTGGACGGCCGTCAATTCAAGACTGAGCGATGCAAACCAAGTCATCAATTAAGTCGGAGAACCAAGAAACATGAATAAACGGATGGCTGCAGTCTTAGCGTTTGCGTTCGTGGTTTCACTGGTCGCGAGCATCGTTATCTATCAGCTCGTCAGCCGTCAACTCGAGCTGCGAGCTCGCACCGACGCCCAACCGGTCTTGGTTGCATCGCGAGATTTGCCGATCGGCGAACTGATTCGGGAGACAGACGTCAGTGCCGGCGAATGGATCGGAGAGCCGCCGGAAAATTCAGTTTTGAAGGCAGAAGATCTAATCGGCCGCGGAATCGTTCAGAACGTATATGCGGGCGAACCTTTCCTGGAAAACCGGCTAGCGCCCAAAGGAGCGGGTGCGGGGCTGGCCGCCACGATCCCGCCCGGCATGAGAGCCGTTGCGCTGCCGGTGAATCAAGTCAGCGGAGTCGCTGGCTTCGTTACGCCGGGACAGCGCGTGGATGTACTCATCTCGGGTACTCCGCCCAACATGGCACGCTCGGATTTGGGAACGCTGACCAAGACGTTACTGCAAAACGTGGAAGTTCTTTCCGCGGGTCAAAGCATCGAAAAAGACGCAGAGGGCAAGCCGGTCAGCGTCCCGGTGATCAATCTGCTGCTAACGCCGGAACACGCTGAAATCATGAGCTTGGCGAGCACGGAAACCCGCATTCAGTTGGTTCTACGCAATCCCGTTGACACCGCTGAGACGAAGACGCCGGGTACGGCGAAGTCCAAATTGTTCGAGAATATCGCGTTCTTGAACCCGCCCCCGCGTCCGCGGCGAGCTCCATCAACGAGAACGAGGATTTCAAGGTTGCCGCCGCCGCTTTCTCCGGTCACGAGGGGGCCGTTTGTGGTGGAAATGTTCCATGGCATCGAAAAATCTCAGACCGAGTTTGAGTTGCAAGAAGAGGAGATGCGGCCTTGACGAAACCTATCTCATCGACTCTTGTCACGGCTTCACTAGCGGTCGCCGCGATTGGAGGAATTAGCGCCTCCGCTCAAGTAACTTCGGGAACGGCGGCTCGCGAACTGTTTGTGCGAACCGGCAAATCTCTGATCATTGACAGCCGAGTTCCCGTGGAGCGTGTCGCGGTCGCCAATCCTTCTGTCGCCGAAGCGGTCGCGGTAACCCCTCGTGAAGTCCTGGTCAACGGCCGCGATGCGGGCGAGACAAGCATGATCGTGTGGCAGCAGAACGGCAACCGGATGATCTTTGACCTGCATGTCTTGCCCGATTCGACAAAGCTCGAACTGATTCGCGGGCAGCTGTCTCGTGAGTTTGGAGATTTCGACATCGAGGTTGAGCAAGAGCTAGGAGAGGTATATTTGCGCGGCCACGTACCAGACCTCGGCACAGCCAATCGGGCGGAGATGATCGTCAGCTCCCTCTCCGGCCGCCTCGTGAATCTGCTCCATGTTGATGTCCCTGAAGTGGAAACCCAAATCTTGCTCAAGGTCCGATTCGCAAATGTGGATCGGACGGCCCTGCAAGAGCTCGGAGCCAACTACATTCTCACGGGCGCCTTCAACACCGCCGGAGCGATTTCGACGCAGCGATTCGGTAACATTACAGGAGACGCGGCGGCCGCCGCGGGCAACGCGATTTCGGGCTCAGGGGGCGTCAGCCTTTCCGATGCGCTGAACATCTTCGTCTTTCGTCCGGATCTGGATTTCGGCGTGGCCATCCGGGCTTTGCAGGCGAAGAACTTGTTGCAGATCTTGGCCGAGCCGAATGTGCTGGCGATTAACGACCGACCCGCCAGCTTCCTGGCTGGGGGAGAGTTTCCCTTCCCAGTTATTCAGGGCGGCGGGTTTGGCGGAGCCGTGACCATTCAGTTCCGTGAGTTCGGCGTGCGGATCAACTTTACGCCCCATGTCACCGCGCGCGGCACAATTCGACTCGAGGTCGAGCCCGAGGTCAGCTCATTGGATTTCGCTAACGGGTTGGTGCTCCAAGGATTCACTATCCCGGCCTTGTCGACGAGGCGCGTGAGCACCGAGGTCGAGTTGGAGAGCAACCAGAGCTTCGCCATCGGCGGCTTGCTCGACAACCGAGTAACGGAGCAACTGAGCAAAGTCCCGGGGCTGGGTGATATCCCGTTTTTTGGGCGGCTCTTTCGAGCCCGCTCGCTAGATAAGAAACGTACGGAGCTGATCGTTATCGTAACGCCTGAAATCGTTCGGCCGATCTCAGCCGAAGCCGAGCGCCCGGACGTACCGATGGTGAAGGAGTTCTTACCTGGCGGCGTCGAGGTGATGCCCCGGACGCCAGGCCTCGACGAGACCGGGCCCGTTCCGATCAAACCACCGCACGAGTCGCTTCCGATCGAACAACTGCGTGAAGTCGAGCAACGCCAGCAGGGAGCCCCGGTGCTTTTGCAGCCGATTCAGCGCCCCTGGGTGTTGCCGGTTGGGCCGCCGGAAGCGCAGCCAGGCGCGTCGAGCCCAGCCGCCCCGCCGGCGCCGGGCGGGACTGAGCCCGGCGGCCAGCAGTAGCAAGAAGGGTCTCAAGGAAATCATACGTGTATCCACTAACCATCGGAATGTTGATTCAGGACCGCCGGCTGGCTGCCGAAGTCGAAAGCGTGTTGTGCGATCTTCCGGTCCGCAACGTGATGGATGAAAACGAGGTCGGCGACTGGACAGCATTGCTGGAGAGAGTCGACGCTTTGCGCCCGGACGTTTTTATCCTTGACGTCCAGAAACTCCCAGACGCGCCCGAGAACGCGGTTCGTCGCCTGCGGGAAACTCACGCGCGCCCGACTGTGATCGTGTTGGACACGGAAATGGATCCACAACGGATTCTTGAATTCATGCGAGCCGGCGCCAGCGAATACCTATGTCCCCCGGTCGCGGTGGGTCTGCAGGCCGCCCTCCTCAAGGTTTCCGAAGAACTTACTCGTCATCAGATCCGCGCCGATGACAAGAGTCAGGTGGTCGGCGTCTTCTCAGCCAAGGGAGGCTGCGGCGGGACCACGGTCTGCTGCCATCTGGCGGCGGAATTGGCCCAGCGCACGAAAGAAAAAGTCCTGTTGGCGGATTGGGATCTGCACGGAGGGCTGGTCGGTTTCCTGATGCGCGTCCAAAGCGATCGGTCCGTACTCGACTTGACACGCAATCTTTACCGCCTCGACCAGAGCTACTGGCAGGGCGTGGTTTCCAACGGTCTCCCCGGGCTGTCGATCATCAAAGCGCCAGAGCAGCCCGCTGGAGAGCCTCCAACTCTCGACCAGCTTCGGCAAGTGCTGAGTTTCTCGAGATCGCTCTACCCCTGGACGGTACTCGACCTGGGCAGCGGAGTGAGCCCCGTGATCTCCCAGATGTTCGATGCAATCGACCAGCTGTTCATGGTGATCACGCCGGAGATCACCAGCCTACACCGGGCCAGGCGGATCACACGCGCGTTGCTCGCTAGCGGGCTCGAAAAGGGTCGCTTGAAGGTGATCTTGAACCGGGCCCCCGGAACACCGGAATTGACGCATGAAGAGTTGGAAAAGATGATCGGCGTCCCCGTCTTCAAATCCATTCCAAACGATTACCCAACTCTCTACGACGCGTACACGGAACGCATGCTAGCGCCTGAAAAGAGTCGTCTCCGCAAGGAGTTCGGGCGCCTTGCTTCCAAGCTGGCCGGGATTGAGACGACGAAGAAAAGATTCTCTCTGTTCGGATGAAGACCACAACATGAACGTATCTATTCCCCACGCACCTACCGCGGCGCCGGCCGACACAGAAACGAGCTGGGTCCGCCGACTTCTAACCCAAGAAGTCTATTCGACGGAATATCAGGAGCTCAAGTTCACGCTGCACCGAAAACTACTCGATCGGGTCGATCTCGAAGTCATCTCCTCGTTGCCGAGTGATGAGATCCGGGCGCAGATCCGCGGCATGTTGGCCGAGTTGGTTGAAGACGAAGAAGCTCCGCTGAGTCTGCCTGAGAAGGAACGGGTCATCTCGGAGGTTTTGGACGAAGTCTTTGGCCTTGGGCCGCTTGAAACGTTGCTGCAAGATCAGACCATATCCGACATTCTCGTGACGGGCGCGCATCTGGTTTACGTCGAGCGCAACGGGCGCCTACATCGTACCGGCGTGCGGTTCAAGGACGACCGGCATCTGTCGAGGATCATCGAGAAAGTGGTGTCCCGCGTCGGCCGGCGAGTCGACGAATCGTCTCCACTTGTTGACGCCCGTCTCCCGGACGGATCTCGGGTCAACGCCGTCGTTGCGCCCGTCGCTTTAGACGGGCCGATGCTATCGATTCGCCGCTTTGGCAGCGATCCCCTGACCGACGACGCGTTGGTCCAGAATCTGACCATCACCGAGGAGATGCGAGCGCTTTTGAAAGCGAGTGTCGAGGCGCGCCTGAACATCATCATCAGCGGCGGAACGGGCTCCGGAAAGACAACGCTGCTCAATGTGCTGTCATCCTACGCCGCCAGCGACGAACGGATCGTCACAATCGAGGACGCCGCCGAACTGAAACTCCGCCAGGTGCATGTCGGCCGGATGGAAGCGCGTCCTCCCAACATCGAAGGAAAAGGCGCGGTTCGAATCCGGGACCTTGTGATCAACGCGCTGCGCATGCGCCCCGACCGCATCATCGTGGGCGAAGTTCGTGGCGAGGAGTGCATTGACATGCTTCAAGCGATGAATACGGGGCACGACGGATCGTTGACGACGGTTCACGCCAACTCCCCACGGGACGCCGTCAGCCGCCTCGAGGTGATGGTCGGCATGGCAAACGCCAATATGGGCGTACGCTCCATTCGCCAACAAATTGCGTCCGCGGTCAACCTCTTTGTGCACGTCGCGCGTTTGAGCGACGGCAGCCGACGCGTCACCCACGTCACGGAGTGCACCGGGATGGAGGGCGATCAGGTGACCCTGCAGGACCTGTACATCTTCGAGCGAACCGGACTTAGCAAAGACCATCGAGTCAAAGGTCGATTCTGCGCCACCGGAGTGCGCCCGAAGTTTGACGCCGTCCTGAAAGCGAGCGGAATCGAGCTCCCGGAAGATATATATCGTACGATCGTGGAAATCGAGTAGGCGGAAAAGATGGGGATCTTCATTACCATTTTCCTGGTCCTGTTTGCAATAGCGCTGCTGGCCGTCGCTCTCGGGACCCAGGCGATCGAAAAGCGCGGTCAACAGCGCGTACGGGAAGTTCTGCAAACCACCGACATGGATTCGACCGGCAGCAGGCGGCGCAAAGTTGTCATCAAGAAACAAGCGCAAAGTTGTCTCAAGAAACAAGAGTCTAACGAGCGCGTCGACAGTCTCGTGGATAATCTCGGCGTTTTCAAGGGCGCACGAACGCGCCTAGAGCAGTCCGGTGTGAAGTGGAGCATTGGCCGTTTTCTAATTTCAAGCCTCGTCCTAGCGATGCTTGGCGGCATCATCGGCTACTACTTCCCGATTTTCGTTTATCCTTCGCTTAGCGCGGCGATCACGGCAGCGCTCTTTTGCCTGACGCCCCATTTCTATGTCATGCACCAGCGGAGCGCACGGATGGCTTACTTCGAAGAGCAGTTCCCTGAGGCCTTGGAGTTCGTTGCCCGATCCATGCGAGCCGGCCACGCCTTCAACGTCACCATGGGAATGGCGGGAGAGGACGCTCCAGAACCTTTGGGATCTGAGTTTCGACAGACATACAACGAGCAAAACCTGGGCGCCGCGACTGAAGAAGCGCTACGAGGCTTGAGCAGACGGGTGCCGCTGATCGATGTCCGATTCTTCGTGTCGGCCGTCCTGATGCAGCGCGAAGTCGGCGGGAACCTCGCTGAGATCCTCGACAATCTCGTGGAGGTGATTCGAGAGCGCTTTCGAATCAAGGGTCACGTGCGTGCGGTCAGCGCTCACGGCCGCCTAACAGCCACGATTCTCGTGATCATGCCGCTCGGGTTGCTGGCCTGCCTCATGTTCGTGGCCCCGTCGTATCTCCAAACACTGGCCGAAGACGAACATGGCCAGTATCTGATCATCTACGCAATCGCAGCGCAGTTCGTCGGAATCTATTTCATCCGGCGGATTGTAAGGATCAAGATCTAGGGGCGCTAGAGGGAGTGTATCGTGGCTTTTGCCGTTTCAGCCATCTTGTTCATGCTTCTCATGGCGGCTATCACCGTCTATGGCTACCGTGGCTATGCCAAGCCCGCACGCCTTTACGAGCAAGTGTCGGCCGACGGGACGGTGTCTGGCCAACCGGCCGACGGAAGGGCGAGGCAAAACGAAACAATCCGAATCCTCAAAGAGCTTGGCGAAAAGCTTC
The DNA here is from genome assembly GCA_965247515.1 of Bryobacterales bacterium. Taxonomy (GTDB): domain Bacteria; phylum Acidobacteriota; class Terriglobia; order Bryobacterales; family UBA6623. The sequence goes on from OZ252029.1 coordinate 9,053,515, forward strand.
CGATATCCGCCCGCGACGCCAGCCTTACTCGTAGGATTCTGGCGGCGGCGGGCTATCGGTCCGACCATGCGCTTCCGGTCTACTTCGGTGTGCGATTGTTACTGGCGTTGACCCTTCTCGTGTTAGCCACGATTAGCCGGCCTCTGGTAACCGACGGCGCTATATCGGGAATCGTTTGGCTGACAGCGGCCGGTCTGCTGGGGTACTTCGGTCCAAGCCTATGGCTCGATCATCAAGTTACCGCACGCCGCGAGCGGATCCGGTTTGCCCTGCCCGACGCTTTGGACTTGCTCGTCGTCGGCGTGGAAGCCGGTTTGGGACTAGATCAAGCGCTGAAAACGGTAGCGACCGAATTGTACGACGCGCATCCGGATATCTCCGACGAGTTCAAGATTGTGAACCTCGAAATGCGTGCCGGGACGTCTCGCGCCGAGGCGCTGCGCAACCTGAGCCGCAGGACCGGAGAAAGAAGCGTTCGCCAGTTGACAGGGATCATGATTCAGTCGGATCGATTCGGTACTAGCATGGCCGCAGCCCTCAGGACGCATTCTGATTTCTTGCGCTTGAGGCGACGTCAAGAGGCCGAGGAAAGGGCTAACAAGGTAGGCGTAAAACTCGTCTTTCCGATTTTCTTCTTTATCTTGCCCTCGATGCTTATTGTAGCCGCCGGCTCCGGCGTTCTGCAACTGGTCAAACACCTGCTCCCCATCATACGGAGCTTTCAAGGAGTCTAAGGAGGTAACTTATGGACGGTGAATTTATCAACATACTGCTCTGGGTCGGTGCTGGAGTAATCTTGCTCTTATTGATCATGCGTCGCCGCCGGCGGAAGAACAAAGAGTTCGAAGACTAGCACAGTTCGCCTGGCCTTTTCCGGTATCTGGGGCGCGGCGTGAGGTTTCTTCCGGACTCCTCCCGTCCGCCCCTAGCCGTTTCTCTTGGGGCTGGCCTAGTGTTTCTATAGCAGCTCTATGACGAATGCTTCACCCACCTTGCCGATCGGGGCGATCGAGCCGTCTCGCAGCCATACGGCCGCCGATCTCCTCGGTTCGGTCAGACGGAGAGCCGAAGTGCTCGTGGGCGTAGCTGTGCTCGCGCTCGGTCTTGCGCTACGGTTTTATGGGTTTGGTACGAGCCTGTGGCTCGACGAGTTTGGGACTCTTTGGGTTGTCGAGTCAGACCTGAAGGCGGTGTTTGAGCGCAGCCGTGAGTTTCAAGGACAGACTCCCTTTTACTATCTGGAGTGAACCCTAAAAATGAGACATTGAAATTCGGGACGAATTTCAGCGAATGGAAAGGAGTCCAGGATGGAAAGTCTCAAGCCGCGCAAGCCGCGGGAGTTCACGGTGGAGTTCAAGGAAGCCGCCGCCAGGCGGCTCCTAGCCGGCCAGAGCGGCACAGCGCTAAGCCGCGAGTTGGACGTCAAGCGCAGCCTGCTGTACCGCTGGCGGGACGCCTATCGCCAGGAAGGCGTCAACGGCTTGAGCCGGCGGCGAGGCCGGCCGAAACCCGGCCGCTCGGCGCCGCCGAAGATCCCTCGCGATCCGCGCGACGAACGCATCGCAGAGCTCGAACGACTGCTCGGCAAACAAGCCGCAGAGCTCGATTTTTTCGGACAAGCCTTTCGCGCCTTGAACCTCGCAGCCCCGACCAACGACGCCGGTGGCGCGAGCGGATCTACTCCATCGTCGAGCAGATCAGCGCCAAAGGCTCGCTCAGCGTCGAACACGCCTGCGAGCTCGGACGCGTGAATCGCGCCGGGTTCTATCGCCGGCTCGCCGTGTCGTCGCCCGCCGAGTGCGACATGGAATTGCGTGACCGCATGCAGCGGATTTCGCTCGAGAATCGTCGTTACGGCTACCGCCGCGTGACGGCCGAGCTGCGCCGCCAAGGCTTCCTCGTCAATCACAAAAAGGTCCTGCGGATGATGCGTAAGGACAACTTGCTGGCGGTACTCAAGCGGCGCTTCGTGCTAACAACGGATTCGAACCACTTCTTACCTGTTTATCCGAATCTAGCGGCGCACCTGAATGTGGACGGCGTCGATCAGTTGTGGCAATCCGATATCACCTACATTCGCTTGCGCGAGGCGTTCGTCTACCTCGCCGTGGTGTTGGACGCCTACTCGCGACGCGTGGTCGGCTGGCGGCTGGGGACGACGCTCAAAGCTGAGCTGGCTGTAGGGGCGTTGCGCGATGCGCTCGAGCTCAGACGCCCTGCCGCGGGGTGGATGCATCATTCCGACCAAGGCGTACAGTACGCTTCGAGCGCCTATGTCGAGCTGCTGGAGCAGCACGGCGCGATCATCTCGATGAGCCGCCGCGGCAACCCCTACGACAACGCGCGGGCGGAGAGTTTCATGAAGACGTTGAAGGCGGAGGAGGTTTGGTTGCAGCGTTATCGCACGCTTGACGAGGCGCGCGCATCGATCGGCGAGTTCATTGATGAGATCTACAACCAACGCCGGCTGCATTCGGCGTTGGGATATCGTCCGCCGGCGGAGTTTGAAGCGCTGGCGCGGCCGGCGGCAACAGCAGCGAGGAATCCGAAGTATGAGTTTTGAGAGGCATAGGCAAATCTATCAATCCGATGGGCCCTGGGCGGGCAGGGAGACATCGCCGGCGTTGGAGAAGCCGGGAGCGACCTTGGCGGCCGCCCCCGGCGCTCATCGTCTTGATGAGTTTGCGGCCGGGTATTCCTTGGCGGGTTGCTCTCCAGCAGAGCCCGCTTCCGCTTCCCCGGCTAGGACCAGCGTGCGACGATACAGCGAAGAAGGCAAGCGTTTTGCGGTGAATCGTAACCTGTCCCGATTTCGACTGTCTCACGCTTGGGGTTCACTCCAATCTGATTGTTTGGCTGTCGCGGACCCTACTCGGCGAGTTCGAGTACGCGCTCCGCTTGCCCTCACTAGCCGCCGCCATTGCGACCCCGGTATTCCTCTATTTCGCCGGGAAAGAACTCGGAAGTCGCTGTGCCGGCCAGTTGGCAGCTGTTCTGTTTTGGGTCTCGCCGGCAGCCATTCGCTGGAGTGTCGAAGCCCGGCCTTATAGCCTCGCTTTAATGTTCGCGAGTGCGATGATCTGGGGCTTCCTCCGGTCGGTGCGCAAGGCGGATCGTCTTGGACGCACGTTCTTCATCCTGGGCGGAATCGGGGTTTTTTGGTGTAGCTACGTTCTCGCGCTCTTGGGCCTGGGGGTCCTCGCGGCCTACCTGCTGGCTCCAGAGCTAGGCAAGCGCTACAAGTCCCATCAGTTCTTTCAGGACGTGTTGGTCCAGATCCTCGTTGCCGGCTTTTCCCTGCCGCACCTCCTGGACCTCTGGGCGAGGCGGGATTCATTGGAGCTGGGATTTGGTCATTGGACGGTCGTGGTGGAACTTATCGGACCGCTTCTAATGGCAGCCGCGCTTGCGGCGCTATCCGTCTTCTACGGTGGACCGACAGCCAACAGGACAGGCGGCTAGTCAGGCATGCGTTCACGTTGGTTCTGATGATGCTCCTACCGTTGTCTACGATAATCGCGCTGAAGGAAGTTTTTGGCGTCGACCTTCTCGTTTCACGATACATCGCTCCATCGTTGGCAATCGCCGCCCTGGCAGCGGGGTACGTCATCGCTCGCAGCCAGTTCCTCTTCGGGAGCTCGGCGGTGTTGATCGTGCTTGTTGTTACTTGCCTGTCGCTCGGCGCTCGTTTCGAACAAACGGGAACGTTCACGGGCGCAGGAAGGCAGGATTGAGGCACTGCGGTGGCCGCCCTGGATGAAGAGCTGGCAATCCGTGGGAAGGCGCCCGTCTTATACCGGTCTGGATTCATCGAAGACGACGCTAGGGCGGGCAACGGATTCGTGTCGACTGCGACGATGTCGCCACTGCGCAGCCCGGGGACCGCTGAGACGGCAAAGCGTCTTATCCCATTGACCTTTCGATGGCCGAAGCTGGTCGATGCTGGGATACTGCAGCGAGACGTCATTCCGGCGCTAGCCAATGAGCCGGTCTTTTACTACTTGTCGTGTGACTGCGCGACCGACCGCGCCAGCCAAGGATACGACGTGCGGCTGGCCGACTACCTTTCGTCCAGTGAGGTTCTAAAAGTCGATCGGTTAGACGCCGGCCGCGGGATGGTACTTCTTCGGTTCGAGCGAGCGCACGGAAACGATACAACCGCAGGCGAAACATGAGGATGACCATGGAACAGAAGCCAAACTCAGATCGTAACGCCCGAGTTGTCGTTGTGATGCCGGCATACAACGCCGCTCAGACTCTTCACCGAACCTATCAAGCGATCCCCAAGGACTCCTCAACAAGCGTCATCTTGGTCGATGACTGCAGCCGAGATGATACCGTCGAAAAGGCGCGCGAGCTCGGGCTCCAGGTATGTGTGCACAACCGCAACTACGGTTATGGCGCAAATCAAAAGACCTGCTACCGGGAAGCGCTACGACAGGGCGCAGAGATTGTCGTCATGCTGCACCCGGACTATCAGTACGACCCGACGCTGCTTCCCGACATGATCCGTCCGATCGAAGACGGTCAGGCGGACGTCGTACTGGGTTCTCGACTGCTGGGCGCTAACCCGGTGAAACAGGGGATGCCGTGGTGGAAATACGCCGCGAATCGCGCTCTGACTACTCTTGAAAATTATGTATTCGGACTATCTTTATCCGAGTATCACACCGGCTACCGCGCCTACAGCCGACAGGCGCTCGAAGCCGTCAACTTTGAGATGAACTCCGATTCGTTCAGCTTCGACCAAGACATCATTGCGCAGTTCGTTCGCTGCAACCTGAAAATCGAAGAGATTGCGGTGCCGACCCGCTATTTCCCTGAAGCGTCGTCTGCTTCGTTTGCAGCCAGTTGCCGCTACGGACTATCCATTCTCGGCATCCTCCTTCGTTATATTCTTCACGACTGGGGACTGGCTCATTCACCCGCGTTAGATAGCTTGTCACTGCGCTATTCGACCGACGTGGTCTCGCGTCCGGAAATCCGGCGACCCGCCGATGTTCGTTGACGGGTTCTTAGCGGCCAATTAGGCCAGCTTACTCCCCCACGGACAGTCAAGGTCGCCGCTCATAGATCCTCACGCTTCCATCCGCGGACGCAAAGACTGGCCGTCGCTCTTCAAACAACCGCTGTGTCCGAGATCGCAATGCCTCCGCGGGCTCGGGCGGCTCATATTCGAAATCATCTTTGGAAGTAATCCAATAGTCGGCTCCCGTATAGGCGGCTACGTCCTCAATAAGACCGACTTGGGCATCGAGCTCTTCGGTCCGAAACGGATGAGTAAGTGCAACAGGCCGGGCGCTTGAGCGTCCGGTATAGAGATACACGAGTACATCTTCGTACGCGATGAACCGCGCATTTTCTGGGGTATTCTGTCGAATCCAAGTGTAGGCCTCCTGCTTTTGAGCTAACAGCGCCTGCCTTGCCTGAAGGGCCTGCAAGCGTTCCTGGGGAACGCGCCAAAGGTAACCGTAACCAGAACAGGCGACGACGACCACAATGAGACCGATGTAGACGCCGCCAAGTATTCTCAGCGGCTTGGAGTTAGACTGAAGCGCGCGGGCCGAGGCATCAATCAGACGTCCAGCCTGTTCGGATAGAGCTAATAAGAACAGTGGAAGAAACACTAACAAGAAGCGCCACATTTGGGAATAGTTCCAAAGCAGCACCGCCGCGCTATAGGGAATCCAGGCAAAGTGTAGAAGGGACGCATTGCCAGTCACGACTCGGCGAATAACAGCGATGAGAATCCAAAGGCTGAATATCGCGGAGCCGATAGCCGCCGCAGCCGTCCGAAGTGGTATCTGCAGCGTCATCACGGCAGGCTCGAACAGGTAGAGAAGTAGGTTGTTCCGCACCATGGCGAGAAAGATCTCGGTATCGGTGACGCTGACGCCCCAGAAGCGCAGATAGCTTGAGTAAAACGTGACCGTTTGAAAGTATCCTCGTGGTGTTTCGGGATCGATTGTCACGGTGGAGGATGTATAGACCGTCCAGGCAACGAAAGCGGCCGCGGGGAGGGTTAGAGCCGCCCATTCTCGAGCATTGAGGCGGCGGCGCCATGCTACGAATATCAGTCCCAGAAGAAGAGCAAGGCCCAAGGTTCGAGTGAGGATCGCGAGCGCCGCCAGGACACAAGCTCCGACCCAAAGGCGAGCCCGCGTTTGGCCAGCCGACAGCAGAGCACGGTCCGCCGCAATGGCGCACCAGATAGCGAGCGCCGCAAATGGCATGTCGCTAAGCAGCGAAGCGCTCAGCAGTCCGAGCGCTGGATGAGCGGCGCAAACTGCTGTCATCCATGCCGCGTGGCGCTGTGGAATCCGCAGCGTAGCGAACCAAAACCAACAACCGGCCAGGTACGCGATACTAAACACGGCTGTCAGCAAATGGGCTCCAGTCAGGTTCTGAGGAAACGACGAGTTCAGTTGCCAAACAAACGACAACAGCAGAGGATAAAGCGGAGGATATTTTGTCTGCGGCAGCGTCCCGGGCCAACTGGGAAGGATATACCCTTTGCCTTCAGCTAAAGCCTTCGCGGATGAGAACAGCAGCGTGGCATCGTGCCACATGCCGAAGGAATCTGTTTCGGATACCACAAAACAATTCAGACAAAAGACAGACGCCCCTATTCCAGCAGCGATCCACAATACTGCTCCAAACTTCGCCTGATAAGGGGCTGGCAATCTTGGTCCTTCTCCGCGTTCGGGCGTTAACGTGCTCGGGAGCGTGTCACTGCCGTGCTGCGTGAGGTGTCGGCCCATGGAGTAAGAGGTTGCATCACAGCCTTACCGAAGGCGACTCAAGCCGGAACCTCAGATCGACATGAGCACGATCAAGACAGAGAGCGCGATTGCGACGCCGTGGGGCGTGGTTGTGGCTTTCGGATGGCGTATGTCAAGCTCGGGATTTGACGCTCTTGGCGACCGCAGCCGCAACAGGTCTCGAGCCACTTGCCGTAAATTCGTCAGGGACGTCTTCACGCGCCGCCGCCGTAGCACCACCACCGCGGCGAGAACGCAGCCACAAACCAAAGCCCAAAAAAATAGCCGCAGCCAAATCTGAGGACCGGCGATAGCGCCCGTCGCACTCATCAACTTGACGTCTCCTCCTCCCATAGCCCCCAGGGCATATAGCCCTAGGTAAACTAACCCTGCCAGCGCTGTTCCGAGGCCCGACCAGAGAAAACCGCGAGCCCCATCTAGGGCTGTATGAGTACAGAGACCACTAGCCAAGGCCGAGAATGTTAGCCAATTCGGAATCCGACGGTATCGTATGTCGGTAATGGCTGCGACCGTCGCCACGACGGCCAGTAGAGCCTGTAAAAGCCAGTGCATAGCCAACCTCGATGAGCTGGATAGTATATCAGTACGCCTATTCCCTCGGGGATGCGAGTCTTGTTCCGGTCTGCGGTGTGGGCCAGGAATGTGATGGCCGCGCACGCTTTCCCGGCTTCGTCATTTGGACCGTGTCGTCCCGGCTGCCATCGGCAACCAGAATGACGGAGTCGACGTGAGCGGTCGCCAGATCTTGGTACGTCAGCCGTAGCGTGTCCGCGGCATCGTCGGCCAGCATAACGACGATGACCTTTGGCGGTTGGCTTCGGCCGGCATGGCTAAGTTTACTTTTCGGGCCGCGCGACAATGACGAACTGATAGGCCAGCATCCGCTTCCATGCCAGGGCTAGAAGGTAGTTTAGGGCTTCGCCGGCCCGTACGATCGGGTTCTGATGACCGAGACCGGTCGCCAATCCCAGCGGCAGTGAGGTCGGCGCAACCGACTCGAGAACAAAACCGCTGCTCTCAAAAAGCCGTTTCCAGCCCGCCAACGTATAGAAGCGCAAATGAGTTCGGTCAAACAGTCCTCGGTCATGCTGAGGAAATCGACCCAACATTACGTTCCCGCGGAAATAGAAGTGACCGCTGTTCGGGAGCGATGCGATCAAGCGTCCGGTTGGCTCGAGCAAGCCGTTCAGCCAATTGAGCAAGCGAGATGGGTCGCGGACGTGCTCGATCACGTCACCGCAGATCACGTATCGAAACGAGCCAAATCGTGGAAGCTCGAAGTCCAGGTCGGTCTCGACAATCTCGATCTCGGCCGGCAAGCCTGGGGCAACGCTACCGCGCTGTGCGAGACAAGTCACTGCGAAACCGCGCTCAGCCAGGACGCGGCTGATGTACCCTTCTCCACCTCCAACGTCGAGAACACGCTCGTCGTCCGAGCTCACTTTAGACAGCCGATCCATCATCAGCGAATGGCTGCTGTAGGCGCCCGTTTTGAGCGTGTAGGGAGACTCGGCCTTCACGGTCATCCTCAGCGAATATGAGGATCGCAAACCTTGGCGCCCGCGATGGCCTTGCGCCCTGGGCACATCCAAGTTTAGCATTCGATCAGCGCCGGACAGGCGCCCCCTGGTTGCCGATATCGTCCTTGCCGTTTCCCAGAACCAGTGCCGGCTGTACGCGAATCGCAGTTCATCGCGCATGGGAGTGGACCTCTGTGGTCAACGAGCGCTTGGAAGATTTTATGTCGCTCTTCGTAAGGAAGGCGGATGTTGCCAAAGGCTTCGAGTTCCTTCTCGATAGTCCAGATCGGAGGCATCGGATTCCGTACTTCGCACACCCGTATTGAAGAACGAGACCAGCGAGGGAAAGGCGAAACACAGCAGAATGATGTTGGTTTGCATCCACTTTCACCTTCAGGGTCCTACAATCTCAAGTGCATGATGCACCCACGACTCTTAGCGTTCCTGGCTCTGCCGGGGCTTGCCGCCGCACAGTTCTTTACGCCGGAGCGCGAACCTGCCCGAGAATGGATGCACCCGTTGATGGGACATCCAACGAAGGTCTCGGCGGACCGCTTCGAGGATGCGGAGTATCCCTCGATCGCACGCGCCGACAACGGCGACGTCTGGGTCGCTTGGTCATCGTGCCGCCCGGAAACCGACGACTGGCCGAGTGACGACGCCCGGATCGAGTCGTGGATGTGGCCGGATGACGGCCAAGACCACATCGTCGCGCGACGGTTCGATGGCCGGGATTGGCACGACGAGATGATCGTCAGCGCCCTGCCGGGCGTCAACCACAAGCCGGCGGCCGTGCCCGACGGTGACGGGGTTCGGATTCTCTGGACCGCCAGGCGTGACGGCCGCTGGGCTGCCTACGAGCGACGCTGGTCGAGCGGCTCGTGGTCCGCGGAGCGACAAGTTCCCGGGACCGGCGATGTCCTCGAGATTCGGGCTCGGCGGCTCGACAACGGTTCAGTCCTCGCCGTCGTTCGAAAGATGGCCGCCCCCCGGATCGAACTGCACGCCCTGGTCGCGCGCGGAAACCAGTGGGGCGCCGCGACACAGCTCGACGAAGGCGAGGGACGAGCGCACCGGCCCCATTTGCTGGCCCTGCCTGACGGCGGCTGGCAGGTCGCTTGGGACGAAGAGCGCGACGGGAACTACGACGTTTATGCGCGGGCGGCAGATGGTGACATCGAGCGAATCACGACTTCCAAGCTCTGGGACACCTCGCCGACACAGGCCGTTGCCAAAGACGGCCGGGCCTGGATCGCTTGGGAAAGGCGTGAGCCGATCGGCGGGCGGTTCACCTACCGCGGCCGTAGCATTTTCGCGAAGAGCCACGAAGCCGATCGCTGGGTATGGGCGCCGTCACCGTTCGAGAGCTCGGCGGATCCCGGCAGGCTGACGCGTCATTCAAGGTTCTGGGCGGCGCACGCGATATCGGAAGAACGCTACCCACAGTTGCTGGCGAGAGAGAACGGCGAGCTGTGGCTGCTGTGGCTCGGCGGCGGGCGCATGTCGTCGGTATCGTTCACGGGCCGAGTGTTGCGCGACGACAAGTGGTCCGAACCGAAGCTCGTCTTCCACGACCCGAATCCTTACTCGTCCTTCCAGCTCCCTGCCGCCCGGCGGGGCGTCGACCTGCGCTCGACCGGCCGCGGGCCTTATCAGACTCCCCTCGCGAACCAGATGTCGCTCTTCATCGACGACCGCGCCGGCGACCTGTGGATGGCCTACGAGGTTCCGCGCAAGCGCCATATCACCGACAACCTCTGGAGCCCCGACTATATCGAGCGGCCCGGGGCGTACGGCGCCGACATCTATTCCCACCGCGTGGATCTCGATGAGAAGACGACGCGCTTCCAGCAGGCAGTCGACGATCAATCGCCGATCGCGGCACTCGAGCCGCCGCCCTATCGCAACGAGAAGCCCCGCACGCTCGAGCTCAACGGCAAGACCTATGAGCTCGTCTGGGGCGATATGCACGGGCATACCGAGAACGACGGCATCGGGACGTTTGACATGTACTACGCGCACGGGCTGTTCGTCACGGGCATGCACTTCGTCGCTTCGTCGAACCACGACTTCACACCGGACTTCCTGACGCAGTCCGAATGGGCCGAGGTGCAGGCGATCGCCTCGATCTACAACCAGATCCCCGGACGCACCGCGCTGAGCGGCTGGGAGTGGACGACCTCGAGCCAGGACGAGCGCGGCGGGCACCGGGCGATGTACTTCTTGACCGACGACGTGCCATTGTTTCGCTCGACGACGAAGGGTTCGAACACGGTCTACAAGCTGTATTCGCTGATCCGGCCGTGGGGGGCGATCTTGCAGCCCCATCACAACAACTGGACCGGCTACGACGCGGAGCTGCAGCCGGTCTTCGAGATCACCTCAGCCTGGAGGCAGGCCCGCGAAGAGGCGACCGCCTTCAGGACCCAGGGACCGGTCGCGTCGGTCTGGGAGGCGCTCGAGCGCGGTTATCGGATTGGGTTCGTCGGCTCCGGGGACTCGCACTGGATGGGGACGGGCGAGGACTACGGAATCACCGGCGCCTACGTTGAGAAGCTCGACCGGCAAGGGGTCTTCGAGGCGATTCGCTCGAAGCGGGTATTCGCCTCGACCGGAGCCCGGATGCTGATCGACTTCCGGGTCGAGGGAGCGTTCATGGGCGAAGAGATTGAGCTGCCGCAAGGACCGGTGAAGGTGGAGGTCTCGGTCGAAGGCGACGCCGACCTCGAAGCGCTGGAGGTGGTGAAGGACCACAAGGTGATCCACGCGGCGCGCGGTTCGGGGATGTCGAAAGAGTTCAGCTTCGTCGACCAAGGCGGCCCGCGACCCGACGGCAAGGCTTCGTACTACTACCTGCGAGTTCGGCAAAAAGATCAGATGTACGCCTGGACCAGCCCGGTGTGGGTTGATTGGAGAGAGTAACGCTTGGTTTTGAGTTTTCCCACTTGTGGGATCTCGGTCGATCACTCTTGCTCCACAAGGTGGAGCAGTAGCCCGTCGAGGTCTGCGATCATAGCGGCCCTGGTCCTCCCGAACGGGTGGATCTCTTCAATGATTTGAACGCCCTCGCTGCGAAGGCGCTCGACGTGGCTGTTGAGGTCTGGTATCGAGAACCCTACGTGCTCTAGAATCTGGCCTTTGGAGCTCACCAGCGGCTGGTCTTCTCCGCAGCGTCCGAATCGGCACTGTCGAGTGTAGGATGACATCGAGCCGTTTCCGTATCGCAGCGTCATACGCGGCGCTCGCAGCGTGCCGTGGGGCTCTAGAGACGGGAAGCTCGGCGGACCAAACTCGACCTCGCACGGACTCGGGATCTCCATCTCTCCGATTTCATTCGTTGACGGATCACGTTCTAATGGCGGGCGCATCCCGAGGCGCTCGACATACCACTTCGCCGCGCACCAGGGTTGCTCGTGTAAGAAGTGGACGTGGTCGAAACCGCGGCGCGCCGTCGGACCTCCCGAGACTTCGACCAGTTCGCCGTCCGGCCCGATGAGGTATGCGAAACCTCCCGGGCGGGCCTCTTCAGGATCCATCTCCTGGATCTGCTCCATGGTCTTCATCCCTCGAAAGCGGGATTCCCCTGATCGCCACAACTGTCGACCATCGGGCGTCTCCCACATTGGCGCCATCGTGATGGCGAGCTCTTCGAATCTCGTTTTGAGCTCTGTGATGTCCTCGAAGGTTCCGATATGCCAGAACGCGCTCTGCGGGATCGTTCGATGTCGCTCGAAGTCCCACTTGCCTGGGGCGGTTTGGTCAACCTGACGGAAGACGTGGAAGAACTCGTGCTCCGAATCCCCGCCGAGGAACGTGGACCGCAGCGCAGGCTTGCCGTCCAGAGTGGCGGGTTCGGCTTCGGGCCAGACCAGCTGATACCACTCCATTGAAGCTTGTGGGTCGACTACATTGAGTCCGACGTGATGGATCATCGGCAGCGGAAGACGACGGGCCGTTTGGTCGACTTCGGGCTTTGGGTCCGGCGCGCACGCCGCGCCGATCGCCAGTAGGGCAGCCACGACGAAGCAAAACTCGCGCCTCCCTAATCGTCGCTGTCTGGTCGTGGTCACTGCGCGTTCCTTGCGTGCTCAGCGGGTGCGGCGGGCGACAGCTTGTCTCTTCTGTCCCACAGCCGTAGCCGGCTAGCCGTCGATGATCTGTCTCGTCTCAGGATCGAAAACTTTGCGCCTACCGCTCCAGAGCGAGTCGGCGGCCATGATGCATGCGATCGAATGCCCGTAGCCCACCTCCACCGGCGCGTAGACCGCTTCGGGATCTCCTCGCCGAATCGCGTCGAGCCAATTCGCCATGTGGTGGACCGTTCCAGGTTTTTCCGGGATCTCTTGCTGTTCGGTTAAGGCGTTCGGGTGCTCGCTGCCTTCCCCGGAGATGCGAGCGGTGACGGCGTCAACGCTTGGGTAGGCATCGCTGACTTCAAGGGTTCCCAGCGTACCCATCACCTGGGTGGCTCGGCCCGCGCTAGTGCCCAGGCAGACGGAAAAGCTCGCGGGGAATCTCTTGGCGCCCTCTCCGTACTCCAGCGCAACTTGCACCGTATCGGGGTTCTCGCGGTAGTCGTGGTAGAGGTAGAGACCCCCTTGCGCTATTAGGCTGCGCGGGTAGGGCTGGCCCGTCAGGATGTGAAGCGCGTCGCTGCCGTGAGACAGCCACTGATCAATGATGCCGCTCGAGAAGTCTCGAAACAGCCGGAACGAGCGGTAGATTTCTGGGTTGAACTTGCGGCGCGGCTTGCCCATCAGGAAGGCCTCCCAGTCGATGTCGCTTTCCTTCAGCGAGTTGAGGTCTTCCGGCGGCTTCGCCCAGCGATAAGGGCTGTACATGTTCCAGATGATGTCGGCCTTGACGATATCGCCAATGCGGCCTTCTTTGACGACATCGGCGGCGGCGAGATAGCCCGGCCAGCTGCGTCGCTGAGTGCCGACTTGCACGACACGGTCAGAGTTCTCGGCTGCCGCCAACGCGGCGTTGACCTCCGAGAGCACGTTCCCCATCGGCTTTTCGACGTAGACGTGCTTCCCGGCTTCAATCGCGTCTTTCATCATCTTGGCGTGAGTGTGTTCGGGCGTAGCGATCATGACCGCATCGATTTCGTCCGCGGCTAATAAGTCTCGGTAGTTGCCAAATGCCTTGGGAGCGGCGCCGTAGGATTCGCCGACGAGCTTGACGGCCGCCTCCTGGCGCTTGTTCCAGATGTCACAGACGGCCCCGACGCGGGCGTTGTAGTTGCTGCCGTACTCGATGCACTGCTTGGTCAGCTGGGCGCCGCGCACGCCTGCACCGATGATTCCGACCTGGATGCGGTCGTTGGAGCTCTGCGCCAGTGAGGACGTTCCGGCTGAGGCCAGAGTCAGTCCGGCGGCCGAGGAAGCGCCGAGAAACCGGCGTCGATTCATCTGTGAATCACTCATCGTTGGTGCTCCTCCACACAGCGCGAGACTCCACGCCCATGTCATCCGCGCCGAGCTTGGCGAGGATCTTGTAATGACTGATGGCGCTGCCGATCACGACGTTAAGATTGTACCGCCGAGCTCCGTGGCCGGCTCAGAACGCGGGATCACTCAAGCCAGCGAGATTTTACGACAGGAATCATGCGATTGACCCCTAAGCCCTTTCTGATCCGCTCGTTAGCCTGCTCACGCTCGCGCAACTCTTCGTACCAATTCTCGGTGATTCGGATCTCAGGAGCCGAGCCTTTGCTCACGTTTCGTTTGGCAAAGATCAGTAGGCCAGGGTCTCGCGGAACGTGCGGGCATTCTCGCGCTCGCGCTTTGCGGCTCCGAGGAAGTCGTCGCGTTCGATGCGCTAGAGGGACTTGCGTCGGGCCGTGCGAAGGCGGTCGTACCTCAGTCCGACGGTCCCTGTGAAAATAATTAACAACATCTATCTGCCGGAGCGCCGCGTTGAGGCGTTTCACCATGTGGGGGCTTTCACGCCGCCTCAACGAGCTTGGCGGTGATATTGAGTAGATGATGGAGCTGATGGTCCGGGCGTGCGCCAGATCAGGGAGGCGCAGAACCCGTTTCGGTGATTCCCGTCTTCCTTTGCAAAAGCCCTGCGGCGCTTCGTCGAGCAAACGGATCAGCTCCGCCTCCTCACGCTCCTACCCACCGCTGTCAGGAAGATCGCACTCTTTCGCTCGGCGTGAGGTGAGAAAAACTTGACCACATCATCGTCGTAGAAGGTTAGCCCGGTAGCCCCTAAGCGCTGGGCGTAGGCAGAAAGATAAACCCTGCCCCCGATGATCCCGGCCTCGGTTTGTACGGCCCGGTAGCCGCGGTTTCCAAATCGCTCAAAGATCGCTTTCAAGTCTGCCAAGTAGAAGATCGCGACGGATGCGTCGGCCGGAAGGCGCTGTTCCAGTCCAAGATAGCCCGCTTGGTCTCGGAAGTCCCCTTCGCTGAGTAACTCGAGCGCCCGCTGCTCGCGGTGAAAAAAGTAAGACCCAGGGGCTAAACCGTGCACCGCGTTCACAATCAGGTAGAGGTCGTTGAGTTGGCATCCGAATGGATCGAGAAAGTCAGCCGAAACACCCCGCGTCGCCCGTTCCAGAATGGTCGACAACTCCTCGAACGAAATCGGGGCTCGATCAAATTGCCGGGTAGAGCCCCGCCGCTGAATTACCTTCTCAATCGGCTCGGGCGGGAGACGCTCTCCGAGCAGCGGCCGCAGCGGAATCAGATTCCGAATGGGCTCCTGGACTTTTTTCGACGGAGGAGCGCCACGCCACGCAGCAACCTCGGAACTGTCCGCCAGCGACGCGTACTCATGCATTTCCCACATCAGCGGGTAGTCAACCTCCGTCTTCGAAAGCGGCTCGACACGGTAACCGAGCCGCGGCAAATCACTCGGCTCGTGCGGGACCGGGCGTGAGCTGCCACCCAAAGTAACGATGGAAAAACTGACCTCCTTCGCTGTGTCGACGTCCAGCAGCCGATTCAAGGCCCGATCGGCAAACCCCTGTACCAGCGTCGCCCGTATCCCGTGAGCCGCCGAGACGGCAAATAGATTGGCGAGTAATGTTCCGTTGTCCCAGCCAAAATGGCGATACGTACGAGATTGATACTTCCAGGAGTTTCGCCAGTAAGTGGCGGTGCAAATGATCGCAACCGCCGCCGACATAACCGCCGGCTCCTCCGCCGTTGCTTTGCTGAGGATGCCCCTATGATCGCCGTCTCGCAGCCGTCGCAACGACGAATCCTTCGGGCTCCAATGATAGACGCCGGCCGGCAACTCTTCCAGGTCAGCACAGACTACGTACAGCTCGATCTCATACAGCGCCCCGGTGCAAGCAGCCGCCCGAAATAGGATCTCACCGCCGGCGTATTTCCGGCGCCGTGTGATACCGCCGGCGAAGTGCAGAATCCGGGCAAGTTCCGCGAGCGTCGGGATACGGTCGGCGGCAGCTTCATCTCCGTTGCCCGTATTTGCACTCACGGCGGCCAACGCCGCCATGGTCGAATGTTCAAAACCTTGCGGCAACGCAATCGTCTTCAAGCCCGTGTACGTCTTGAATGGGACAGGCCGGTTGGGCCAGTCGAGAAAATGAGGATTATTGCGGATGCTCCAAGAGGAGTGCTTGGTGCGCTCATGGTACTGCCAGCCTTTCTCGGTATCACGATTGGGCATGCCAGGCCAGCATATCAATTCCAACCGGCTCAACGAACCGCCATCCCCGGACTCGCGCCGCCGCCCAACGCCATGTTGTGGAACGTCAGCCACCAGACTTCGCAACTGGTCGGCCCGCATGGCTGCGCAGTGTTTTTGCGGAAGGTAACCCCAAAACCGCGCAACAGAGCAGTCATGAACATCGGATTGAGAACCAAGCTATGCCTCCCCGTCTTTTTGATATTTGTCTGGCTGAAATTGTGCGCCATCAACGTAGCTAGCGTTGATCTCAACAAAGTGCTGCCATTTCTCCGGCAGGTCCCCTTCGTCAAAGATTGCCTCGACTGGACAGACCGGCACACACGCCCCGCAGTCAATGCACTCTGAGGGATCGATGTAGAGCTGGGAGACATCGTCGAAACTTGGACGGCCATCTTCGTACGTCCCGTCCGTCGTCGGGTGAATGCAATCCACCGGGCAAGCATCGACGCAAGCTGTGTCCTTCGTACCGATACATGGTTCGGCAATAATGTAGGGCATCTTCCCGACCTCCTTTTGAGCTTTTTGTCTCGACTCAGTTCAACAACCGTTTCTGGGCCGACTCCGAGTTTGCTGCGCCTCCGTGAAGGCGCCGAATCTCAGCGGCGCCTCTCCCAAAGGCGCTCTCACGATTTCGACGCCAGTAACTGCCGCAACAGCGGAGCCCGGCGGGAGTCCCGTAGTCCTTCCAAGGCCTGGGCCTCTATCTGACGAATGCGTTCCTTGGTCAGCCTGAATTTGCGGCCAATTTCTTCCAGCGTGTGCTCGTCGTCAAAACCGATCCCAAACCGCATGCGGATGACTTTCTCCTCCTTGGGCGAAAGACTTGCCAGTACCTGGGCGGTTTTAGCCCCCAACTCGGAAGCCACGACCTGCTCGGTCGGGGAGGACAGGCGGCGATCTTCGAGCAAGTCGCCAAGGGTCCCGTTGCCATCCCGACCCACCGGAGTTTCCAGCGAGAGGGGGCCCCGGGAAACTCCACGCAGCGTTTCCACTCTCTTGACTGTCACCTCCATTCGCTGCGCTATTTCTTGATTGATTGGCGCATGGTCCAGCTCCTTCTCGAGCTGCCGTACAGCCCGCACGAACTTGTTGAGCTGCTCGTTCATTTGGACGGGAAGACGCACCAGTCGGGACTGATCCGCCAGGGCGCGGGTCACAGCCTGGCGGATCCACCAGTAGGCGTACGTCGAAAACTTGAAGCCTCGGTGGTAATCAAACTTCTCGGCGGCGCGCATCAGCCCGATATTGCCTTCTTGGACGAGATCCAGCAAATGCAGGCCTCGATTCACATATTTCTTGGCGACCGAGATGACCAGACGTAGGTTCGCCTCGACCAGGGCCGTCTTGGCCTGTTCGGCCTTGGCCTGGCCCGCCCGGATCTGCTGCTGGGCGCACTGGATCTCCGCTGCTGTCATGCCGATCTCAGCTCGCCGCCGGCTGATCTTGCCAAGTTTCCTGTCGCCGACACCCCTGTCTCTACCCTGTGGACGCCTCGCCCGTTTCTTCTCAACGCCGAGGAGTTCCTCTGCCGTGTCTAGGAACTCGACCGCAAATCCCCTCCAGGCATCCAGGTGGAAGGGAATGTCGCGAATGGCACGCGATATCGCGACTTTGCACCTTGCCCGGCGCCAGATGCCTCTGCGACGAAGGGCGACGCCAGCATACGCACTGCGGTGCTTCCGAGCGGCCAGTTTCTCGAACTCTCGAACCAATCCGGCGACCACCATAAGCTTCTTGTGGAGCCCTGCCTGCGATCGTTTCCTCGCCGACAGAGAACCGTCCCCGGTGTCGAGGGACCGGAGGCTCCGTTGGTTCTCGCTCAGCTCTTCGTCGAGTCGAAGTACCTTTTTCCAAAGCCACGGAGTCCGCGAGAGCGTCTTCCTTACTCGTCGATTACCGCCCTCCATGTTCCTGGCCAGCCGGACTTCGTCGTCCCGATGCAGCAGTGGTATCGCACCCATTTCCTCGAAGTACAAGCCCACGCTGTCCTCTGGCGGAGACGCTTCTTCCGGCGCTCCCGAGCGGGGGTCTTCATCATGCTCATCCGTCCAAGCCGACTGTTGCAAGACAGATGGGTCCCGCGGTCCCGGGGTCTGTGGCGGGACCCGCTCCTCAGCCTCTCTTCTAGCAGGTTGCCGGCATTTGATCAACATAAATGCTTGTTAAGTTTAGTATAATGGTACCGGGGACAGGAAGCAGAGAAGCTGGCTCGTGGCAAATCCACCGGACTCTCAGCGCCGAAAAGGGTCCAGAAGGCACCCCCCGGATGACCGAAACGCCCGTGAGAGAACCGGCCAGGGGATATGCGCTCATCGTCCGGACCCAGATCTTGGGTTGCGAGATTGAAGCCTATCAGTTCCCAAAGAACTCGAACGGCGGTTGAGCCGAAACCCCAACCAATGACTAACAACATCGACACGTTGAGATCTCGAGAGGAATCGACCAGGCAGCTCGTTCTGGAATTCCTGAAAAGGCAAGGGAAAGCGGATGCAAAGACGATTGCCAAGTTCTGCGGCCTAACGACCATGGCGGTGGGACGGCATTTGCTGAAGCTCGGCAGCGAAGGTCTGACTCAGGCCCGATGGGACCGGCGCCCCAAGGGCCGGCCGGCAGCCGTGCACTCGCTCACCGAACAGGGAGATGGCCACTTCCCACGCGACTATGCAGGGGTGGCCACCGAGGTGCTTGCCAGCCTGGTTCAGCTCGACGGTCCGGAAAAGGTCAAGCAAGTTTTTCGGCAGCGGCGGCGCAGCATGGAGGCTAGCTACAGGGGACGGACGAAAGGAAAAGAACTTGAGCAACGGGTGCAGGCAGTGGCGACTGTGCTAGCCGAATGCGGCTACATGGCCGAGGTGGAGTGCGTGAACCCGGACGAGTTCTTGTTAACACTGGGCAACTGTGCCATTCGCGACGTGGCCAAGCGCTTCCCTGAAGCCTGTGACGAGGAATTGTGTCTGGTCCGCAACCTGGTCAACGCTAAGGTCACCCGCGTTTCGCACTTGCTCGCTGGAGATCGCCACTGCTCGTATCGGATCTGTCCCAAAGGCCGACGGAAGGGCGCCTCCGCCGGTCCGACCGCATCAGATGAAGATGCCGTTTGAAAACTGGCATGAGGATTTGGCCCGAGCTTCTCGCTCAAACCGCTGCCGAGCCTCTCCGTCTTTCAGTAAATGTGGGGCTAGAAACTTGAGTGCGACGAGCCTACCGAGCTCTGTATCCTCGGCCTTATAGACCACGCCCATGCCGCCCTGGCCGAGCTTCCCCAGGATCTTATAGTGGCTGATGGTGGCGCCGACCACGACGCCCGAATTCTACCGCTCCGCCGATACGTGGCGGAAACAAACGTTCCAATGAACTATCTATTCAGAGCCCTCAAAACCCCTGCCCAGAGCGCTCTAAGGCCCTCCAGACAGTGCTTTGAGCCTTTTGAAGCACTTGTTGCCGGCCGGTAAATTAATTTTCAACATCTACCCAAGAAAGGCTTCGATGACCGCCCTGAAGCGCTCTCGGGGCATGGCTGGACGCAACGATCGGTTGCGGACAGCTCCTGACCCAGGCGGATATGTCGCTGGAAAGCATGCGGCGACAGAAAGGCCGAGGGTGTCGCGGATTGCCACGGTGGCCCTCAATGCGACATCTCCTGTTGAAGCGACCGTAGCGGCTGAGTTTGGCATTCTGATTTGGCCCCCCTAGAACAATCAACGGATACTCTGTTTGCGGGAATCGCCCGCAACGGAGGAACGAATTGGACTGGAGGAGCAAAGTGGAACTATTCGAAGAGATTCGACGCGAGTACGAATTCGGCGTGGGGACGATCAAGGGGGTGGCGCGCAAGCTGGGCGTGCACCGGCGGATGGTGCGCGAGGCGGTAGCCAGCGCGCTGCCGCCGCCGCGCAAGAAGCCGGCGCGACGGCGCGCCAAGCTGGCGCCGGCGGTGGGGTTCATCGACCGCATTCTCAAAGAGGACCGCAAGGCGCCGCGTAAGCAGCGTCACACGGCGCACCGTATCTGGAACCGGATACGGGAGGAAACCAGTTGCGAAGTGGCCGAGCGCACGGTGCGGCAGTACGTTCAAGAGCGCAAGCGCGAGTTGGGATTGGAGAAGCGCGAGACGTTCGTGCCGCAAAGCTACGACTGGGGCCAAGAAGCGCAGGTGGACTGGTACGAGTCGTGGGCCGAGATGGACGGCGAGCGCGTGAAGCTGCAAGTGTTCACGATGCGCTCGATGGCGAGCGGCGCGGCCTTTCATCGCGCCTATCGGCGCGCGACGCAGCAGGCGTTTCTGGAAGCGCACGAGCTGGCCTTGGCCTACTTTGGCGGGGTGTTTCGGACATTGAGGTACGATAATCTCTCTTCGGCGGTGAAGCGGATTCTGCGCGGCGCGCGACGCGAGGAGACGGCGCGCTTCGTGGCTTTTCGTTCGCATTGGCGCTTCGCCTCCGAGTTCTGCACGCCGGGGAAAGGCAACGAGAAAGGGGGCGTGGAAGGCGAGGTGAGACGTTACCGCCGCAACCACCCCGGTGCCGCTGCCTGAAGCCAAGACGCTGGACGAGCTCAACAGCAAGCTGCTCGAAGGCTGCCGCGAAGACGAAGCGCGCACGGTCGCCGGACGGGCGCAAACGGTCGGCGAGGGAATGCTGATCGAACGCGAGCGGCTGTTGGGGTTGGCGGCGGAAGGCTTCGAGATCGAAGTGTCGAGCTTCCCGAAGGTTGACGCGACAGGCTGCGTCAAGGTGCGCACGAACTTCTACTCGACGCCGCTGCGTCCGGGAACCAGGGCGCAGGCGAAGATCTACGCCGAGTCGGTCGAGGTCTGGCACGAAGGTCGTCGCATCGCGCGACATGAGCGCAGCTACTCTCGGCAGCAGAAGATCTTTAATTTGGAGCATTACCTCGACGTATTGGCCCACAAGCCGGGAGCGCTGGCGGGCTCGACGCCGCTGGAACAATGGCGCCAAGCCGGGCGTTGGCCGGCGAGCTACGACACGTTATGGGCGAAGTTGATCCAGCGCCATGACAAGCAAGCGGGGACGCAACAGATGATCGAGCTGTTGCAAGAGGGCAAACGCCACGGTTGGGACAAGCTGAGCGAGGCGATCGAGAAAGCGCTCGAGTGCGGCTGCTGCGATCAGGCGGCGGTGCGTTACTTGCTGACCTCGCAGTGCCTCGAACGGCTAGCTCAGCCGCCGCTGGTGGCGCCGGAGCTGGAACGCTTTGAGCGGCCCTTGCCGACGCTGACGAACTACGATCAGTTGCTGGCGGCGGAGGCGGTGCAATGAGCGCCCGCAAATCCAGCGCCCCCAACGAAAGCCTGGCGGCGCAGGCCATCCAACAACAGTGCAAGCTGCTGCGGCTGCCGACTGTGGGCGCGCAATTCGAGACGTTGGCCAAACAAGCCATACGCGAGAGACAAACGCCGGTCGGCTATCTCGAAGCGCTGCTAAGCGCGGAGTTGGAAGAGCGCGAGCGACGTACGGTGGATCGTCGCTTACGCGAAGCGCGGCTGCCTCGCATGAAGACGCTCGAGGAGTTCGACTTCTCCGAGACGAAGGCGGTCTCGGCCCCGCAGCTAACCGAGTTGGCCGAAGGCGGCTACATCGAGAGTTCGGAACCGATCCTGTTTCTCGGCGATTGCGGCACGGGCAAGACCCACCTGATGACGGGCCTGTGCGTGGCGGCCTGCCTGCAGGAACGGCGGGTGCGCTTCACCACGGCGTCGGCGCTGGTCAACGAACTCGTCGAAGCCAAGCAGCAAATGCAGCTGAGTCGAGTGCTCGCACGCTGGTCCCGCTACGAGCTGATTGCGATCGACGAAGTGGGTTACGTCCCGCTCGCGGAGGTGGGAGCAGAGTTCTTGTTCCAAGTCATCGCTGATCGCGCGGAAAAGGCGGCTCTAATGCTGACGACCAACCTGCCGTTCTCCGAGTGGACGAAGGTGATTCCGAACGCTCGGCTATGTAAGGCGCTGTTGGATCGCATTACCGACCGCGCTCACATCATCGAGACGGGCGAGGAGTCCTACCGCTTTCGTAGGACGCTGGCGAAGAAGAAGCGAGGGCGGTAGCAAGGAGGGCGCTCGTTTTTGGGGACATCGTCCTGCGCTTCGCCCTTCGGGCTCCGCTCCGGACCACGTCCCCAAAAACGAAAGGAGGTGACCTGAAATCAATGACTTAGAGGCCCGTTTACAGGGGGGCCAAAATAAACCGCCGAAGTGGGCCAAGTGAAGTTGCCAAAAACAATCAGCGCCTTGCTGCGCCACAAGCAGGACCATATTCCGACGGCTTTGAGTCATGCTCTGGAGGCCCGCGAACTGCAACACGGCAAATCTCTGCTCGAACAGCTCGAAGCCCTTCAGGTCCGCGCGATGGACATTCTCGACAAGGCTGAGGCGGACGGCGATTGGCGTAATGCCCTCAGCGCAATCGGACAAGCGAAGGGCCTGTTGGAGTTGCGTTCGCAAGCCGAGCGAGAGGCGACTTGGGATAACGAGCACGCCGCTCGGCGTCCTGGCATGATCGACATTTCGAGCATCATCGTCACGCCGCATACCGGACCCTGGCGCGAAGGCGACGAGCTTCCGAGGTCAGACGTCGTTGACGCCCCTGTGCTGGCAGGCTAGTTCGATTTCCACTGGATGAGCTTGAAGCGTCCGCCGGCGACGACTTGGAAAGCGAAACCCCCCGGCGTCCAGTCGATTAGCCCCACCCCCTTTTTGCCGTCGGATGGGGTCCCCAGCGTCCATGGGGTCGTCCTGTGGAAGCACATCGATCCCGCTGACTTCAGGGATTCCAGCGGTCGATACTACACGTCAGCAACCGACCTAGCCATCGTGTACCCCCTGCTGGAGCTCGCGGGGGGTCGAGTAGAGATGGTCGAAGAGTTTCTCTACGTGTAAAACCTCCACGATGGAAACACGAATGCTTCGACCCGCGGCTTTCTCGAACAACGCTTCAACTGCGCCGCGGTACGCCAAAAACAGAGCTACGCCGCCCTCAGCGGAAAGGCCTTTTTGCTGTACGCGGAGCACCGAGTCTCTTGTGTGTCGACAAAACTTCGTCGTTGAGCAGAATCAACAACTTATGCAGGGGCAGCCGACTCCGGGTGGGGACGTTGCGCATTCGCTGACCTTGCGGGCGAATCACCGCGAGCTGGGGACGGGACGCTGTATCGACAGCTTTTGGAGAGCCAGCGTCGAATGGCCGGTACCGAACAACGTTTTCCTTGGCATCAGTCTGCGTGCGGCCGCAGGCGAACTGGGTATTTGGAAAGTAGGCGCTCGGATACGTGCCGATTGCTCCAATCGGAAAGGGCTCTCGCTCTAGCGTCAAGTCGTCTAAAGAGAAAGGTGCGACCCATAGCTCGGCCTCGCCCATGCCACCCTCGCCCAGCTTCTCGAGGATCTTGTAGTGGCTGATGGTTTGGCCAACCAAGATGCGTCGATCCTAGCGCCCAGGAGCTTGATGCCGGATAGCTGCCGCAAACAAACGTTCCAATGAACTACCTATTCTGGGCCTCCCAAAACCCCCTCTGGAAGGCTTAAAGGCCTGATTCAAGGAGATTTGGGCAGTTTCGAGGGGTGGTTGGGTCAGCGGTAAATTAATTTACAACATCTTTCCTGAATCGCCTTCGAGGGGCAGATTCGAGCCGTGGAATCGAGTCGAGAAGGGGGGGATGGGGGATGTGGGGGGAAGGATCCAAGGGGATTTGGAACCGTCTTGACCTACTTCTAACTCGTTTTTTTGGAGTGGGTTAGCCTCGCTGCCGAGCTCCAGCTATTCGTGGCGGTTCTCAACGAATCGGACGAAGACTTGCCAACAGCGGGCTTCGGCCAACACCTCCGATCTGACTCTCGCAACTATGGTGAGCCGCTTGCTCAGCCTGTCGCAGGTGAATGCGATAAGAGACGCCAACCAAGGCCAGCAACGGCAAGGCAGCAGGACGGCGGTTGTTGGGCTGTCGGGGCAATACGCAATGAGGCCGGCGAAGGCCCCATGCCCTTGGAAACAAGGAAGTACGTATTATTTGCGCACGAGTCATGAGCCGCCGGCTGACGTCAGATAGAGAGGAAAGACCGCGAGTCGGAACCGCACTCACGTAGCTTAACGGAACGGACCCGCGATGACCGGCGCTAGTTGGTCCACGCGATTCGGCTCTTCGCGCAGAGAGCCTGTGCCAGGGGTCACGCTGCTCCAGGCGCTTATGTCGCCCGACTCGAAACCGTCCGCGAAGATCGGAAGTGGGTCGGTTCCCACGTAATCCTCCTGTTTGAGGAGTTTGACCTGCTCTCCCGGCTGGTCCACCCGGAAGAACCATAGCCTATCACCCAACGGGCCGCCCAGGGTGAGAGGATATTGACCGTGTAAGGAGGGTCGACGTTAGTCCGTACCATCACTTCAAATTCGGGGTCCTCGCTCTCTGTGCGCTTCATTGAAGCCCAACCTCGAAAATCACCGACTGGCGGGTCGGCCACCCAATCCTCGATCAGGTTGGCGGTGCGTTCGTTACGTTCGTTGGGCGAGCCGGGGAGCGGCGTATTCAGATACGGGAAGACGTCATCAAACTGGTCGGGGCCCTGGTAGGCGCCGTCCGTTAGCGGCGAGTTGCCCCCAAGCGCGTCGGCGGGATCGCACATGCCGAGCGACGGGGGCCTCGGCGCCATCACCTGGCCGCGGACCTCGCCGTTCGGATTGTTGATGGTACTCAGCTCGATGTAAGTGTCGTCGCTCAGGAGTGCAGCCAATTCCTCCGGACTGAGGAAGCAATTAGCAAACACGACCGGCGCCGGCCCCGTGGCGTCTCTACAGATCTCGGGCCCTTCTTCCCCGAGCGCACCCTGGCGGAAGGAACCGCGGATGACGTTCCGGACGTTGTGATTACAGGTGGCAAAAAAGTTTTTCCCGTTGAGCCCGCCCACGCAGGTACCCATGGCGTTGGTATTGACCGGTGGCACGACGTTGGGGCCCAACAGGGTGGCATTGTACTCGTCGCCAGTGGGCGGCGCGTTTGGGTCGGGCACGAAACAGAAAGCGCCCATTGCCGCCCGCAGCGTACCGTCCACGACATCGTCGCCGGGCCGCCGACCGTTGGGAAAGCCCCCATTGTCGCCGCCGGCCACGCCCTGGTTGTTCTGCAAGAAGAACGGCGTGAAAGGAATGGCGGTGTTCAGGCGCATGACCTCTCCCACCGAGCCGTCTGCGTTCAGCCCCGGGAAGCCTGTAAGGAACAGCTTGACCAGGTCGTTGCGCGGGATGTTGGTCGGCGCGGGGACCCCGAAGAGAGCCTCAATCAGGACGGGCAGCGTCGGGTTGGTGACATATTGCAGGAAGTTCGCCCCATCATCCCGCGGGTGGGAGGCGTTGAACAGGTTCTTGTCAGGCAGCCCAATGGCGACTTCGTTCACGAGCGGGTTGGCCAGACGCGAGACCTGCACGAGATCGCCGGACTGTTGGTCGGGGTCGTCGTAGGTCGGGTTATCAGTGAGCGTGCGATCGCGGGGCAGGCGTGCAGTGGTCCAGCCGCCAATGATGCCGGAGCCGCCACCGGTAAGACAGTCGGTGGGTACTTCCAGAATCAGGCTGGTGATGTTCTTGTCGGCCGTGTCGGAGCGTTCGGCGTCAGGGTTGCCAACGGGATCCAGGTTGATCAGGTCAAAAACCTCTCCAAGGTTCACCGCGAAGGGCTCATTGCGCTGGCCGGCGAACACCTTGCCGTCGTCGCAACCGGGGATGCCGATGGGATGAATGAACGTGTCGGCGTAGGCCGCATAACCATTGGGAATCGACTTTTCGCCAACGTTGTCGAAGGGATATCCAAAAAAAGTTCCACCCGTCCCGCGGTTCGTCGCGAGCGTACGCGAGGTCGGATTTGTGACGTCGCCCCGGATGAGCTCTACGGTGTAGATGCGATTCTGGTTCAACATCCCGCCAAACCCGACGCCGAATGGAGCAATGTTCGATAGAGGAACGGCGATGTCTTGGCCGTCCACGGGAACGGTGAGGAAGGGGCTCGTTTGGGTGAAGCGAAAACGGAAAGTGATGTCCTCGGTGATCTGGCCGTCGGGGTTGTCGCCTCCGTTGTTGTTGATGTGGATGTCGTAGGCGGCATTGGGGTCTAGAGGGAAGTAGTTCGGCCCGCCGTAGGGGTCTTGCAGTGGGTTGTAGTCAGCGATCAGCATGACAAAACCGTCGCGGCCCTCTTCGTAGCTCCGGAACATGTAGAAGTCGGTGCCATCGACCTGCGGTGAGCTCAGAATCCCCGGTGCTTCGCGGTGGCTGGAGGCCGCCGCGGAGAGCACGCCGAAAACGGCGGCCAAGGCCAGGAGGCTCCATCGGAACAGGCGGCGCTGGTTCGTGTTTGTCATTGGACGGACCCCGGCAGAGGCGTCTTGAGATACGGAAACACGTCGTCAAACTGCGCGGCATTCTGAATCGTCTGATCGGTGAAGTCCAACATTCCCGCCGGCGCGTCGGCCGGGTCGCACAGCCCCAAACCGAGATGGCACAGGCGTCCCATCAGGACGCGCAAAGCGATGTCCACAACGTCGTCGCCGGGCCGGCGGCCGTTGGGGAAGCCGGCGTTGTCGCCCGCGATCACGCCCAGGTTGTTTTGCCGCGCGGAATCGACCGGCGGAATCGACGTGTTCAGTCGCAACATCTCGGCGGTCGAACCATTGGCGTTGACGCCGTCGAGACCGCTCAAAAAGGCCGCCACCAAGTCGCCGCGGGGGAAACGCGTGGGCGCTCGAGCCGACGGGAACAACATCTCGATCAGCGCCGGCAGGGTCGGGTTGGTCACGTACAGCGCGAACTGGGCGTCGCCGACTTTCCGTCCGAGCACTGGGGGCATCTGCGAACGACGAATCCGATCGAATCGACATTCGCGACAGTGCGCCTGAGGCAACGCAGAACGAAGGGCTGCGGGAGCCGCGAAGCGTCGCTGACGATGGCCTTCATGTTGGCCCGCCAAGCCGAGACTCGCTGGCGCAGACTCAACGGCTCGGAGCTCATTGTCCACGTCTTAGAAGGAAAGAAATTCAAGGATGGAGAACTAATCGAAAAACGCGCCGCCTAACCCGCCCGTCCACAACATTTGACAATATCTCATTGGCCGTCCCCTATTGGCCCTCAATCGGGTAGCCCTCTTCCGGTCAACGGTCAACGGAACCTGGGCCCGCTCGATGGGCTAGTCTGGAAAGGGCATCCGCCCGTCGGTTCGGACCGATACACATGACTCGCCTACTTCCCCTATTTCTCACCCTCGCCGCCGTCTGTTTCGGCCAACAGCCGGACACCAACGCCTACTACACCCTCGGCCCTGATTCCCTGCCCCGGGAAGGCGTGCCCAAGGGCGAGATACGCGGACCGTTTGTCCTTCCCAGCGAGGTCTTTCCCGGCGATCAACACGACTACTGGGTTTACGTGCCGGCACAATACGAGCCGACCACTCCGGCCGCCCTGATGGTCTACAACGACGGACAAGCCTACATGCATCCGGAAGGCGACATCCGGGCGCAGAATGTGATGGATAACCTGATCTACCGCCGCGAGATCCCACTGATGATCGCAGTGTTCATCAATCCCGGCCGACGCCCGGAGCAGCCGATGGCCACGCTGAGGAGCTGGGGAGACCAAACTTCAAACCGTCCGGATGAGTACAACTCCCTCGACGACCGTTATCCGCGAGTGATCGTGGACGAACTGCTGCCTGTCATCCAGAAGCAGTACAACATCTCTCCCAACCCCGAGCATCGCGGCATTGGCGGCTCCAGCTCCGGCGCAATCGCGGCGTTCACCGTGGCTTGGGAGCGCCCGAATGAGTTTCGCAAAGTTTTGAGCTTGATTGGGACGTATGTCAACCTGTCGGGACGGGGCGGCGATCGTTACCCGGATCTGATTCGAGACTCGCCAAAGAAACCGCTGCGCGTTTTCCTCGAGGACGGCCGCAACGACAACCGCGGAGTTCGCCGAAACGGCGAGTATCGGCAGGACCGCGACTGGTTCTACCAGAACGTCCGGATGGCCAAAGAGCTGACGGCCCGCGGCTACGACGTCAACTACACCTGGGGCATCGGTCCGCACTCGAGCAAGCATGGCGGCATGATCCTACCCGGTATGCTGCGTTGGCTTTGGCGTGACCATCCCGTCTCCACGTTCCACGGGGACACGGAAGAACGGTCTTTCTTTGAGCCTACTCAGTAGCCGGCCCGTCGCCGCGGCGGAATAGCGTCAGTTCCGGATGGCTGTATTTCCAATCGTGGGGCGAGTATTTTTCACCGAGGGTCGCCCACCAGAAGAGCCTGCGGCTGCGAAATACGGCGATACGTTGGTAGTGCTCGGCCAGGTAGTCGAGATTCGGCTGTGGGTAGTCCACTACGGGAAGGTCGGCCAGGATCACCCACTCCGGGCGGGCGGGCCTCAAGTCGTCGAGCAGGGGGTTCGGGCCCATGGGATAAAGGTCGACCGGAAGCGGCGGCATCTCGGGCATGATTCTGGCCACCTCGCCGCCCGGGCGGGCGACCTTGTGAAGCATGCTGATCGCCAGGTTCGCGGTGTGCGGCGCCAGCATGTAGCGAATCTGGGCGATGGACCCGGCCAGCGCAAAAACGAGCGCAAGGGCGCCGAAGGCCTCACTCCGCCGCAGGTTCGCGATCGCCAGTCCCGCGGCTAGCGCGCACAGAGGAACCAGCGGTAGGTGGTAGCGCATCAGCGGCCACGTCAAGGGGAGAATGCTCAACCAACCAACAGCAACCGCGATCGGGATGAGCCAACCCTCAAACCCACGCCGGCGGCCCAGCCCGTAGAGTCCGAGAGCGGCGAAAACGGCGGCGGGAAGCGTGAGCGAGAATCGCGCCAACCCATGTAGCACTTCGAGCAGTTTCAATCCGGCGGAAATGCGTAACGCCTCGGGTGTCTCAACGTTGCTGCTGAGCTGACCCAACAGCTGGCGAAGAACCTCGGCGCCGTTGGTCAAAATTACCGGCTCGCCGATGAGGAAACCGGTCGCCGCGCCGAGTCCAACCGCCGCCATATCTTGCCGAGACGACCCGTGCCATAGCCTCCACGCGACAATCGCCAGCGCCATGGGAGCCACCGAGTACTTGGCGCTGATCGCCAGGCCCGCGACCACGCCGAGCGAAATCAAGCGCTCGCGGTTCAGCGCAAACAAACACGTCAAGGCGACCAGCATCGTGGCGGATACGTCGACGCGGAGTTGGGTAGCATGCACGATCGCCCCAGGCGCCACGGCGTAGATCGCGCCGGCCCACAAGCCGGCCGCGATTCCCGCCAAACGTCGACCGAGCAGGTAGACCAGGAACACCGTTAGCACATCAATGCCGGCCGACGGCAAGCGGCTCACGACGTAGACGCGCTCGAACTCCCCGGGAGTCATCTCGAGAAATGATTGCCGCCAGGGCTCGCGGAAAACGCCGATCGACTCGGCGATCTCAAGCGTCGCGAGCACGACCTGGAGGTGAAATGTACCCCAGACGTATCGCCTCGGGTCGATGTCTCCAGCGGCGGGGTTGGTTTGTGCCAGCGCGTGCAAGGCCGGCGCTTCGTCAAAGGCGTAGGAACTTCGGATGCCCGACGACGACGTGATCGGATCGGTTGGCGGCAGCCCCCAATCAAGAGACACGGTGCGCAGGATGAGCGCCCCCGCGAGGACGCCCCACAGGATGACCAGTTGACGTGTCGAGAGATCTCCGACCACGGCCGTCACGGGACTCTCCCGGCGGCCCATTTGATCGCGTCGATCATCTCAGCTCGATAGCGCTCGACGGTGAATCGCTCTTGCCAGAGGCGATGCCCGGCGTCGGCCATCGACCGAGAGCCTTGCGGGTCGCGCAGGACCCCGAGGATTTCAGCAGCCAAGGCTTCAGGAGTAGGTTCTGAGACTAAGTGGGCCGTTCGACCATGTTCGGCCACCTCTGCGATTCCGCCGGTGGCGAAGGCGACTACGGGCTTCTTGTGCGCGTAGGCCTCGAAGATCACGCGGGTTGTGCCCGGCTCGCGAGTCGAAGGGATGACTACAAGGTCAAGGCTGTCGAGAATGCCGGCCGCGTCGTCACGCCAGCCTAGCAGCTCGACTGAAGAGTCCCGAGCTTCTTGATGAACCTGATCACGGTAGGCGAGCGAGGCCGTGTCGGAGAAGAGGGCGTCGCCGCAAACGATGAATGTCGTCTCGGGCGCGGAACGGCTGATGATCTTGGCCGCGCGGACGAACTCGAGCTGCCCTTTTTCCGGGGCGATGCGCCCAAGGACGCCGATCCGCGGCCCGCGGGCGGTTTCCGAGCCGCCTGCGTGAGCGGGCGGTCTTCCAGTTTCAGCTGCGTCAGACGAATGAGTAGCGGCAAGACACCCCGCTGACGCAGGGTGCTCGGATTTGCGCGCCCCTGGGTTGAAGATGATCCTGAGCCGGCCGCGATCAAGCGCTAGCGGCTTGGCGGCGTATTCGCAACACGCGACGACTTTGGCCGCGCATGAGCGGATTGCCAAGCGAGCGGCGGTCGCTGCCGAGGTTTGAAGTAAACGACTCTGGCAGTGGAAGAGGACCGGAGTCGCGCTGGCGGCAAGCGCGGCCGCGGGCAGCACGCGCGGGCCGTTGACGTAGAGCAGGTCGTGCTCGACCGCAAGCGATCGGATCTGACGCGAGAGGCCGATCGTTTCGCCAACGAAGCGCGCTTGTTCGCCAAAGCCTTTGTGAGTGCTCGAGTACTTCCCTACCCGCAGCTCGTGAGCGGTTGCGCCTAGCTCAGCGGCGCGCTCGAGATAGGGGCCATCGGCGGGGGCCGCTAGATGCAGATCCCAACCCTGGTCGAGGATGCCCGGCGCCAGGTCGAGTAAGCACTGCTGCGCGCCGCCTAGCTCAGCGAACTGGTCGAGGACGAGAATCTTCATCCCTGGCGGCCAAGGCTAGCACGACCAGGTAGAGCGGCAACACCCTCCAATAGGTGAGCGAGTCGACCAGGCACATTTGTACGAGTTGGCCGACCCAAAAGGCGAACGACCACAGCCCCAGCGTGGCGGTGGTTGGGTCGGCCGACAACGAAGACCTGTACGACGTACGAAGGATGCCGGCCAGCATGCAACCGACCGCCATGACACCCACGATTCCCGTCTCCGCCAATACGCTCACGAATGTGTTGTCCGCCACGACTCGCTGTCCGATGACTTCCGAATGAGGTAGGGTCTTAAACCCTAGCCCGAAAGCCAAATGCCAAGGGTGGTCGACGAGAAAAGCAAGGATTAGCTTCCACGCTTCAAGCCTCTCGCCGAGCAAAACCGTTGGATCAGCGAACGCCTGAGCGACCGTTCCCGCAAGCCTGTCCGCGGCATGCCCAGCGACCGTGGGCGCCCAGGCAAAGAGCGCCCATCCGAGCGCCGCTCCAAGGACTAGAGCCCACAATAGCCGCGCGCCGCCGTTTCGGCGGAACGAGAGCGCCACGAACGTCAGCAGACCTACCGCCAAATTGAGCACGGCCGAGCGCGAGAACGAAAACACCAACCCCGCCAGCAGCGCGGGCGCCAAGAAGGTCGCCAAAACCGGGGATAAGAAAGGCCGTCCGCGTTGAGTCCATAGCGCGGCGGCCCCGACGAGAAAAAACGCGCAGAAGTTTCCGAAATGGCCGGCTTCGTAGAACAGCCCCTGGGCCCGGCGCAGCCGAAACTCCCAAGCGAACTGATCGGCGAACGGCGCTAGCGGGTCCCACTGAAAGACGAAGTCCAGACAGCCGAACCAAGCGCTCAGCGCCGCGCAGCCTAGCATCCATTTCAGGATGGGCCCAGGATCAGACTTCGCCCCCGGGCCGTCGCGAAAGTAGAGGAAGGTGTAGATCGCCAGTCCGAACAGCAGGGCGCGAGCGAGGCTCCCCGCGGCCACTTTGGGGCCGGAGTAGAGCAGGGCCAGTCCACACGAAGCGGTGAACACGGCGACGGTCGCCAGCATCGCCGCGGCTGGGGGCCGGAAGCTGATCCGCCAGTCCTGCCGCCGCGCGACGCCGACCCAGATCCCGGCCAGGCCGAGCGCCATAGCAGCATGTGGGGTTCCGCCGGCGAACCCCAGCGCGATTGGAGGGGTCAACAACGTCGCGGCGGCGAAGGCCAAGAACCACCAGTTGGCCGCTGTTACCATGTCGACTTTGTTGTGCCGGAACCCGCTTAGCGATGCCTTTGAGGCCCGTTCACGGGTCTTCTCTAATCTAGCCCTTTAGTACCTCGGTAGTCATTTTCTGCGCGAACATGGCAGGAATCTGCGACAGTGGCAGCGCCCGGAGCCGCGACCGGAAGGTAGCGGTTGCTCGAGTAGGCAACCAATGTTCGCGCTCTTTAGCAACCACTCCCTTCCGGTCGCGGCTCCGGGTCAGGGCTTGGTTTCAAGGAGCCGGCTCATCCTTCGACTAGCGCCGACGTTTTTCACTGAGCACTCCCGCCCGGGCGCTTCAAGGTTTCGATGTACTGGCGATAGGCCGAACGGGCGGCGATGAACTCCGAGTGTTCAAGCCTGAGCTCGCGCGTGATATTGCGGATCTCGTTGTCCTCGACGGTTGAGATTGACTGGTCCGAGGACGACACGGCAAATAGGCAGTCTAGTATCGCCAGCTTTTGATCGCGAGTGGCGAGCTTGTTGCATTCTTGGGTGACGCTGAAGCTCTGAGTCGAGCCGAAGGCCTTGTTTTGGCTCTTGGCTATCTGGACAACCAGCACGGCCTGCGCCTCGGGAAGGCCGCCTCGTGACTCGACGATGCGTTCCATCTCGCGGGTCTCGTCGTCACTGATGTCGAGATCGGCGTTGGCGACCCGGCCGAGCAGATAGGCGAAGCAGGCGATGTAGCGAGCCTTTTCGGGCTCCATCTGGTCAAGAGCGGCGGCGATGCTGCGGAGGGCGTCGGCCTCGGAAGAGGGGGTCTCGTCGGTCGCCGCTGGTGAAAGGCCGAGTAATGAGAGAAGGTTCATTGGTTGATGACTCCGCTGAGGCATTGGTCGCGGGCGTAGCAAGCTACGCCCCTGGAGTTTCTACATATTTTACCCGTCCCAGGGGCCCCTGAAGGGGCCTCAGCCCGCTCTCCCGGAGTCGTCGACATTTATTCACGCTCCCTCCCGGTCGCGGCTCCGGGTCCACCCCCGGATTGAGGCTACCCGGCCAGCTGCATCTTACGGACGACGCGCCAGTTGAGAGCTAGAGCGATCGCGGCCAGCAGCGCCAGCATCGAAGTTTCCCACCAGACGGTGGACCAGCCGCCGCCGCGCAGCAGCACGTCGCGTACGACCGGCACGTAGTATCGCGCTGGGATGATCGTCGACATCCAGCGGATGCCCTCGGGAATGTTTTTCAGCGGCGCAAGGTAGCCCGAAAGCAGCAGAGACAGCAAGATGATTCCCATTTGGACCACTTGCATGCTGACGTTCTGGTTTCGCGCGACATTGCCGACAAGGATTCCGAAGAAGACGCCGGCGGCGATGTAGAAGAACGAGGCGATGACGAAGACGGCCAGCGATCCACGCAGCTCGTAGCCGAAGGCCGCGACCCCGGCTCCGAAAGCGAGCACGAGCTCGATCAGGCCGACGCCGATGTACAAGGCCGCTTGGCCGAGGGTCCATTCGAGGGGAGTGAGCTTCGAGGCATAAACCTGGACCACGCCGCCGAGCTCGTGCTCCCGCGAGGAGGCAATGGCCCCTAGCAGCGCGGGAAAGAAGATGAGCACCATGCCCAACGCTCCGGTTCCGAAGAACTTGGCATCGGAGAGGCCGGGGTTGTACCAGTAGCGGATCTGCGCATCGGCGCCGGCAGGGGCGCCGCCGCTGAGCTCGCGGAGAAAGTTCGCATGAATAGCGCGGACGTTTTGCCGTAGGACCAGAGCGGTGTTTGAGTCTGTGCCGTCGAGCAAGACTTGAGTTTGTGGGCCGCGGCCGGAGCGCAGGTCGCGAGCGAACCCCGGGGGGATGGTGAGCCCCACTTCGGCGATGCCGCGCGAGAGGAGGTTCACGGCGGGTTCGATCGGAGAGCTCGAGACCAAGTCAAATTCGCCATTGGCGGTGAAGCCGTCGACATAGCTCCGGCTTAGCGGCGTCTGGTCGAGGTCTTCGACGGCGAGGCGGACTCGGTCGGGGTCGAGGGAAAGCGTGTAGCCGAACAGTAGAAGGAGAAAGACCGGCATGAGGCCGGCCAGGGTCAGGCTGACGGGGTCGCGGCGGAGTTGGCGAAACTCCTTGGCTGCGACGGAGCAAGTTCGAGTGAGCGAGAAACCGATGATTTCAGGCTACGGTATTTGGGGGCCAGGTGGGAGGTCGGCCTCGGAGCCGCGCCCGTAAACGATTCCTGCACAAATCCGGCAGGAATTCCGAGCACCCTGCGTGAGCGGGGTGTCTTGCAACAACCCTGGCGACGGCCACAACTGTAAGCGGAAGACACCCCGCTCACGCTCACGCAGGGTGCTCGGAAAAAGCGCCGAACTTTTGACCTTTTGGTTCCGGCTCGGCCGGGTTAGGGAGCGGTTGTCGCAACCGCGGGCAACCGCTTGCTGACGCGCGCGGCTCCGGGGCGGCGACGCACTCGACCGGTGGAGCGGGTTCGGCAGACTCAAGTCACAGCTGTAGGTTAGTTGCCCATGTCCCCCACGCTGAGCCGCGGACGGAAAGTCTGCGCCCAGGTACGCTAAGCAAGGGGAGTAGGCGCGGACTTTCCGTCCGCGGCTCGGGGTGTTCGGGCCTTGGCTTTTCGATTCTTAGTTCTGGCGCTTGTCGTCGTGGCGTATTCGCCTACGCTTGGGGGAGATTTCTACTTTGACGACTTCGCGTTGTTCAGTGACCCGGCGGTCATTCGCGCGGATGGACCGGCGTTGCTATTCGGGCTCGATAGAACGCGGCCGCTGACGTATCTGACGCTCTGGGGGAACTATCAGCTCGGCGGTCTCGAGCCGTTCGGTTACCACCTGGCGAACGTTGCGTTTTTCGTGCTGGCGTGCTTGGTGGCGGCGGACTTGTTTCCTCGGCTGATTGGGCCGCGCGGCGGCGGCATTGCGGCGGCGATTTTTTGCTTGCATCCGCTGCAGACTGAGGCGGTGGGGTATTCCTACGCGAGGGCTGGGGTGTTGTCAGTATTGTTTTGCCTGGTCGTGTGGCGCTTGTGGATTGCCGGCCGGCTGTGGGCCGCGGCCGGCGTCTTTATCGCGGCGGTGCTGTCGAAAGAGGATGCGGTGGTTTTCCCGGTGTTCCTTGCGGCGTACGAGCTGCTGTTTCGCCGCGCCGCGGGGGCCGAGTGGCTGCAATTCCGGGGACCGTTATTGGCGATGTTCGCCGTTTCCATGCCGGCAGGGGCGCAGGCTCTATTTGCCACGACAGTGGTTGAGGGGGCGGGGGCGGGGTTCGCGGTTGAGTCGCTGTCGCCGCTGGGGTATCTGGCGAGTCAGGGGCGGGCGATGCTGCTGTATTCGAAGCTCGCGGTTTTTCCCCTTGGACTCAACTTTGACCACGATTTGTCCAGTTCAGTGCTCGCCTGGATCCCCCTGCTGATGATCGCCGGCGGTGCGCTTTGGTCGCTGCGCAAGGGGCCTGAGGGGTTTTGGGTGCTTGGCGCGCTGATCCTGCTGGCGCCTACTTCGTCAATCGTGCCTCTCGCGGATCTGGCGGCGGAGCGTCGCATGATGCTGCCGCTGGTGAGTCTGACGCTATTGCTCGGGGGGCTGGCGGCGAAGATTCCTAGCCGGGCGACGGGGGTCGTCCTGGCGGTCGTCTTGGCTTTGCTGACGTTCCAGAGAAACCAGGTTTGGCGGAGTCCCGAGGCGCTCTGGCGGGACGCGGTGGAGAAATCGCCGCGGAAAGTTCGCCCGAAACTGCAGCTTGCTCGCGCTCTTGGCCCCGGCAGCGAGCGGGCGACGTTACTAGGGGAGGCGCGAGCATTGGAGCCCCAGAATGTTGACGTCCTACTGGAGATTGGAGTCGCCAGGCTCCAGGCGGGGGATTCGTCTGGGGCCCTTGCGGAGTTTGACTTGGCGTCGACGATAGCGCCGGGGCTTTCTCAGATCGCCGCCAATCGAGGGGCGGCGCTGATCATGTTGGGGCGAGAGCGCGAGGGCGAGGCGGCCCTAGCGGAGGGTCTCGATCGGGATCCGTGCTCGTTTGACGCCAGGAACAACCTCATCCTGGTTCGCAAGGCTCATGGGCGCGAACAGGACGCGCGGCAGCTGGCGCTCGAAGCCCCCAGCGACTGCCGCTGGACCGAGAAGCAGATCAACCGGATGCACGGTCTGCTCCCGGAGCCGCGACCGTGAGGGGCTGTGAAATAAACCCGTCGTGGCCGCCGAAGCTCCCCTGGGGCGGTTCGGAATGGCGCGAGTGGATCAAAATGGGATAAAACATGAGGGCAAACGAATGTTCGGATAACTTGGCGGCGGCGTCCAACGCCCTTATTATATGGGCGAACAACAGGTCTTAGTCGAGCTCGAGCAACGCCCCGCCAAGCCGCGCCAAGCCGTGCCCGTTGACCAACTGCAGCTGCGACAGCCCAATCGCGACCAATTCACCTATGCCGCGATCGACGTCGAACGGCTCGTGCCGGCCGACCATCTGGTGCGCGCCGTCTGGGAGCTGAGCGGCATGCTCGACCTGTCCGGCTTCGCTGCTCATCTGGAAACCCGCAAGGAGTCCGCCGGGCGGCCGGCATGGGATCCGCGGTTGCTGGTCGCGATCTGGATCTGGGCGTATTCGGAAAGGATGAGCTCGGCGCGTGAGATCGCGCGTCAAAGCCGCTATCGGCCGGAGTTGGAGTGGTTGTGCGGCATGGCGGTCGTCAATCATCACACTCTTTCGGATTTTCGGGTATTCCACTCAAAAGCTCTCGAGAACTTGTTGACACAGGTATTGGCGCTGCTGAGTCAAGAGGGGCTGGTGGATCTCGAGCAGGTGGCCGTCGACGGCACGCGGATCCGGGCGCAAGCCTCGGGCGGGTCGCAACGCAGGCGTCCGACGCTCGAGCGGCATCTCGAACAAGCGCGCGAAGCGGTGCGTCAACTCTCGGAAGAAGCCGACGACGAGGGTTCGAATCGGCGGCGTCAGGCGGCGCGTAAGCGGACCTTGCGGGAGCGAGTCGAGCGGATGGAGCAGGCGCTGGAGGAACTGCCCAAGGTCGAAGCGGGCAAGCGCGACGAAGAGCAACGACGCCAGGCGCGGGTGAGCGAGAGCGAGCCGGAAGCGCGCCCGCAACACGAATCCAACGGCGGTTGGGGACTCGGCTACAACGCGCAGCTGGCGACCGACGCCAAAGAGAAGATCGTGGTCGGCGTGGAGTTGACCAACAACGCCTCCGATGCGGGCCAGCTGACCCCGACGCTGGACGATGTGGAAGGGCGCTTCGAGCGAACCCCGAAGCAAGTGTTAGCGGACGGGGGCTACGCCAACCAGGCCAACATCGAGGCGCTGGCAGCCGCTGAAATCGAATACGCGACGCCGGCGCCGGCGCCGGACAAGGGCTCGAAGGCGGCGTTGAAGGCGGCGGGAATTGGGCCGCGCTACGCGCCGAAGTTTTTCATCTACGACGAGGCGACGGACACGTTTCTGTGTCCGGCCCAGCGGACCTTGACGTATCAGCGATCGTCGCTGAAGCGGAAGCGCAAATATCGGCAGTATCAGGCAAAAGCATCTGATTGTCGCGAATGCGCACAGCGACACAAGTGCTGCCCCAAGAGCGGTCATCGAACGTTGAGCCGCAGCGAAGAGAACGCGGTGATGGCGAAACATCGGCGCTGGATGGAGAGCGAGCGTGGGCGGGCGGCGTATCGCAAGCGGTCCGAGACGGCGGAGTTTCCGAACGCCTGGTTGAAAGAGCGATTGGGGGTGCGCAAGTTTCGAGTACGAGGGCTGCGGAAGGCGCGATCGGAGCTTTTGTGGGGGGTTTTGGCGTACAACATTGCGGCTTGGATCCGGCTGGTCTGGCGTCGTGGGCCGGAGTGCGGGCTGGCGGCGCAAGCGGCGGCGTAGCGGCGGTTCGGGGGGCGAAAAGGGCCGGGAAACGGCCCGAAACGACCGTTTCCGGGCCGCTCAGGCGGTCAATCAGGAGTCGAGGCGCAGAAGTTGCGGTTTCGGCAGGGGCGGCGTTCGGCAGCGCTGAGCTTGGCGTGCGCTTGGCGCTCCCGCGCGCCGACGCGACAATAGGTTTTCTTCACGGCCCCTGAGGGAGCGGTTTTCGCAACGTCCGGCAACCGCTTGCTGACGCGCGCGGCTCCGAGTGTCGGCAAATTAGAGTCGTCTGTTCATACGGTCGCTGGCTTGCTGTGTGGACCCGCCGTTCGAACGGCTTCGGAGACTTCGCCGGCGTGGGCGGCGAAGTTGTCACGGAAGAGGCCGGCCAGTTTTTCCGCCATGGCGTCGTATTGCTCGGGGTTGGCCCAAGTTGCTCGTGGCCGAAGCAGCTCCGAGGGCACTTCGGGGCATTCAACGAGGGTGTCGATGCCGAAGATCGGGTCTGTTTCGGTCACCGCATCCGAGAGCGCGCCTGAGTAGATCGCGTCGATGATGGCCCGAGTTAAGCTCAATTTGATTCGTGAGCCTTCGCCATAGGATCCGCCCGTCCAGCCGGTGTTGACCAGCCAAACGCGCGAGCCGTGCTTGCGGATCTTTGCTGACAACAGAGCCGCATACTTGCTTGGATGCCAGACCAGGAACGGTCCGCCAAAGCAGGGCGAGAAGGTCGCCTGGGGCTCGGTGACGCCCATTTCCGTGCCCGCGACCTTTGCCGTGTAGCCGCTGATGAAGTGGTACTCGGCCTGTTCGGGCGTTAGGCGACTCACCGGGGGGAGGACGCCAAACGCGTCGCAGGTGAGGAAGATGATGTCGCTGGGGTGTCCGGCGATGCAAGGGGTCTTGGCGTTGTCGATGAACTCGATCGGATAGGCGCCACGCGTGTTCTCGGTGATGCGGGTATTTGTGAAATCGACGTGGTGGTGGGCTTCCTCGTAGACAACGTTCTCGAGCACGGCGCCGAAGCGTAGGGCGTCGAAGATTTGCGGTTCGGACTCACGCGTGAGGTAGATGGCCTTGGCGTAACAGCCGCCCTCGATATTGAAGACGCCGGAGTCGGACCAGCAGTGTTCGTCGTCCCCGATCAGGTCACGCTTGGGGTCGGCCGAGAGAGTGGTCTTGCCGGTGCCGGAGAGTCCGAACAGTATAGAGGAGGTTCCGGTGTCTTTATCCGCTGTGGCCGAGCAATGCATCGACAGAATGCCTTCCTTGGGCATCAGGTAGTTCATCAGCGTGAAGACGCCTTTCTTCATTTCACCGGCATAGTCGGTTCCCAGAATGACGATTTCTCGGCGTTCGAGGCTCAGGTCGACGGTCGTTTTCGAAGTCATGCCGCTGGTATAGCGGTTCGCCGGAAAGCCGCCGGCGTTGTAGATCACGCTGTCAGGTTGACCAAACGACTCAAGCTGCTCGTCGGTTGGACGTATCAGCATGTTGTGCATGAACAGCGCGTGATACGGCCGTGTGCAGATCACCCGGACTTTGATCTGGTGCTCGGGGTCCCAGCCGGCGTATCCGTCGATGCAGTAGAGCGTCTCGCGGTTGTTGAGGTAGTCGGTGGCGCGCTCGCGGTTGACCATGAAGATGGCTTCGTCCAGCGCAAAGTTGACCGGCCCCCACCAAACGTTCGCTTCGGAATCGGGGTGCTTGACGACGCGCTTGTCTTTCGGCGAGCGTCCGGTCTTTTCACCTGAATAGGCGATGAGGGCGCCGGTGTCGGAGATGGTCGTGCCGGGTTCGCCGCGGATCGCCTCTTCGTACAGGGTCGATGGCGCGGGGTTTCTGAGAACGCGCTTGACGTTGAGTCCGTGCGCGGAGAGGTCGAAGTTTTCCATGTTGTTCTAGGGGCGTTTTTCTACAGTGTCCCTCTTCTAGCCTCGGCTTCGCGAACTTCGCGTTCGTTCATTCCGAGATGGTGGGCCAGCTCATGCCAGAGCGTATCGTAAATGATCAGGGGTATCTCGCGGGGCGAGCGAGCTTCTCGCTCTATGGGACCTTGAAATAGGGTGACCTTGTCGGGCAGCGCCATCTGGTAGTGCCAACCGCGGCGGGACAAGGGGATGCCTTGATAGAGGCCGAGCAGGGTGTGTCCGGGCCCGACGCCGGCGGCCCGGAGTTGTTCGGCGCTGGGCTCGGGCTCGACGAAGACCTCGACGTTTGAGAAACGGTCGCGAAAGGTTTCTGGGATGGTTTCCCAGGCTTGATCAACCCATTCTTCGAAATCGTCGGGGTGCATTCGTCTCGATGCGGGCATTTTATCGCGAGCAACGCCTCTGACGTTAAAATGGAGATTCATGCTTGGTTCCTCCACCTCCGTCAGGCTCGACAGAGACCTCTTTGACCGCATCAAGCGCTGCGCCGACGCAGCTGGGTATTCGTCTCCTCAAGAGTTCGTGCAACACGTGCTCGAGAGGGAGCTTTCGAAGATCGAAGAAGGCGAGTCGGACGAAGCGATCCTGAAGAAGCTCCAGGGCTTGGGCTACATCGAGTAGCGGCCGCAAGTGGACATCGTTAACTCAGCCCTCCGCTGGTGTTTGGAATTCGTGCTGGTGCCGTTTGCGGGGTTCCACCCGCTAGTGAGTCTCGTGCCGCTCGCTGTTTTGACTGGCGTCGCAATGCTTTGGGTCTTTGCGAAGGTTTCTGATCAAAAGGCGATTCGCCGCGCTAAGAAGAAGATGCAGGCGTATCTGCTGGAGCTGCGGCTGTTCGGCGACGACCCCGGTCTGATGTGGAGTGCGCAGATGAATCTGATCAAGAGCAATTTGCGCTACATGGGTTTGATGTTCAAGCCGGCGATCTATTTGACCGTGCCGATGGTGTTCTTGTTGATTCACCTGGACGCTGTGTATGGGATCGACCCCATTCCCACAGGCGAAAGCGCCGTGCTGACGGTGCGAGTCGATGGACGCTTGGCCGCGCAGACCTCGGCGCCAAACGTCCGGGCGCCGAGTTTATTGGCGGTCGAAACGCCGGTCGTGCGCGGGTTGACAGACGGGGTGTTTAGCTGGCGCGTCAGGGCCGTGGAGGCTGGCACGGGCGACATCGAGTTCGACTGGGACGGCCGAAGCTGGTCGAAGACGGTGACGGCGGGTAATGGTCTACGCTACGTTTCCCACGCGAAGACCGCGTCGGCGCTGGAGTCGGTGCTGGCGCCGGGTGAGAAGCTGCTTCAGGCGGCGGATATCGCGTCGGTGGAGATCAACTATCCCGCTGCGTCGATCGAGACGGGGTCGCTAAGGCTGCACTGGCTGGTGTGGTTTTTGGTGGTCTCGCTGGTCGCGGCGTATTTGCTGAAAGGGGTTTTCGGCGTGGCGGTGTAGCGTGGGGGGGGCCAGGCGCGCTCCGCCCGCCTTCGTCGACGCACTACCCCGGCCAGGGGTTGTTACCACGCGGGGTTTTGCGTTGCGACTCTTACGCTCATCGTCCTCATCGTTCGTAGCGATTCGAGCGCGGACAAGCCTCAGATCGGCGGCTTCCGTAACGTCGCTCTAATGGACAAATACAGCACCGAAAGTCCGCCGGCAAGTATCGGAGCCTCGAGGCCGGGAACCTCTCCCAGAACCT
Source organism: Bryobacterales bacterium (assembly GCA_965247515.1). Classification (GTDB taxonomy): domain Bacteria; phylum Acidobacteriota; class Terriglobia; order Bryobacterales; family UBA6623. The sequence continues at coordinate 9,095,059 of OZ252029.1, forward strand.
TGGGGTAGGTTGCCCCGTAGACCAAAACCAGCCCTGACGGAAATGCAGCCGCCGCCAGCGCTCTGCCCAGATGGGCTTCGAGATCGCCTATGGGGTTCAATATCCAACCAGCAAAAAACGCAACCACGCCGCAGGCGACCGATGCCGTGCCGATGTACGGGATCAGGTCCCGGATGCCCATAGCTCTGTTGCCATCTTGACTATCGAATAAAATGCCAACCCGCCCAAAATGAGCGCCTGGAACCAATCGTTGAACACTTTCGGCTTCACTTCTAGTGCGGCTCCGCCAGTGACGTTTCCTAATGACGCCGCAAAGCTCACATCGTCCACAGCGGGTCCCGAAGTCAATGTTCGGACCGCCGCTTCCGGAAACTTTACGTCCGCCCAACAACCCATCTCCGGCGCCGGTCGCTTGGGGATTCTCAGGTCACATCGATATTCTCGGATCTCCCTCACCCCACCTACCGTCACTGTGACGACGAACTTCACGTCCTTGCGGCGAAACGCGTCGTTGCCGACGTCTGAAGGCCGCCCCCTTACGCTGGAGCCGTCTCGGTCAACCTTGCGCTGCTCGCTGCTCACAACTGGATACTACCACCCTCAGGATGTAGGGACCTGAGGCTCCCTATGGGGAGCCGGGCCGCGTGAACCACAGGGCTTTACAATGGCCACTTCAGTGCGCGTAGGAATCGACACCGGCGGAACGTTCACCGACTTCATCTTTTGGGACGGGTCGAGTTGGCGGACAGAAAAGGTGCGCTCGACGCCCGCCGATCCTTCCGAGGCTATTCTCGAAGGGCTCGGGGCCGGGGGGAGCGAAATTGTCCATGGGTCGACTGTTGCGACGAACGCGCTGCTCGAAAGGAAAGGCGCGCGTACGGCCTTCGTTACCACTCAAGGCTTTGAGGACTTGCTCGAGATCGGCCGCCAGAATCGGGCGGAGCTCTACAACTGGGCCACTCGGGGACGGCGGCCGCTGGTCGATCGGGATCTGCGCTTCGGGGTTCCCGAGCGGACGCTGTACGACGGTTCGATCGAGCGGCGCCTTTCCAACGAAGTGTTGTCGGCGCTGAGGGACCGGCTTGTTCAATCGGGCGCGGAAGCTGTCGCGGTTTGTCTGCTGCACTCCTATGCCAACCCAGCGCACGAGCGTCTCATCGGCGAGGCGCTCAAAGGGACGGGGTTGGCGGTGTCGCTCTCGCACGAAGTCTTGCCCGAGTATCGCGAGTATGAACGGGCCTCGACGACGACCGTAAACGCCTACGTGGCCCCGTTGATGAGCCGCTATCTGACGCGGCTTCGAGAGACTGTCGGCGCGGCGGCGCAACTGAGAGTCTTCCACTCGAGCGGCGGGTCGATGTCGGCCCAGGGCGCTTCGCGGTTGGCGGTGCATACGGTGCTGTCGGGACCGGCGGGCGGCGTCCAAGGAGCGGCGGCGGTCAGTCGGGCGGCCGGCTACGAGCGGTTTATCTCGTTTGACATGGGGGGGACCTCGACCGACGTCGCCCTTTACGACGGTGGGTTCAGCTACACCAGCGAGTCCGAGATCGCCGATTGTCCGATTCGGGTCTCGATGCTCGATATCCACACCGTGGGCGCCGGCGGGGGATCGATCGCGTATCTCGATTCCGGCGACGCGCTGCGGGTGGGACCTCGTTCGGCGGGCGCGCGGCCCGGGCCGGTCTGCTACGGAGAAGGGACCGAGGTTACCGTTACGGATGCGAACTTGTTGCTCGGCCGGATTGACCCGAGCCGTTTCTTGAGCGGCCGGATGAGTCTCGACAGTGACCGCGCCGCGCACGCGATGGAGCAACTCGCGGCGAGCGGGGGGACGAGCAGCGAACGACTCGCCGGCGCGATCGTTGACGTCGCCAATTCGAACATGGAACGGGCCATTCGAGCCGTTTCAGTGGAGCGCGGCTTCGACCCTCGCGACTTCGCGCTGATCAGCTTTGGCGGGGCCGGCGGCTTGCATGCCTGCCAGTTGGCCGAGCGTCTCGACATTCGCACGGTCGTGTGTCCGCGTCACGCCGGAGTGCTGTCGGCATTGGGCATGCTGTGCGCCGACTTTACCCGCGACTACTCACAGAGCGTGTTGGGGAAGGACCCCAACGCAGCATTCGATGCGCTTGAGCGACAGGCGGCTCGGGAATTGGCCGACGAAGGGTTCGACGAGCTTCGGCTTGAACGACACATCGATCTGCGCTATCGCGGTCAGTCGTTCGAAATTACTCTGCCGTGGTCTGACAGGGCGGAGTTTGCTAAAGCCCACGGGAAGCTGTACGGCTACGATCACGGCGACAGTCAGGTCGAAGCTGTGACCGCTCGGGTCAAAGCGATCGGCGTTTCCGATGACCCAACGCCGGATCTCGCGGCTGCTTCCGACAAGCAGGATTTCTCGACAGTCTTCGTCCCGGCAGGCTGGCGAGAGCGCCAGGATAGTGGTGGTAACGTGATACTTGAACGATGAGCGGGCCGTTGTGCTGACGAAGGAACAACTTGAGCGTTTTCTCGGCAAGCTGCTATCACGCGCCGGGTAGAGACGGCGAGAAGCGGGGAGCCAAGGCCGCCGTGCGGCACATCTGCTCACAGTTGTCGTCGAACCAGTTCGTCTTCCGCAGCGACGTCAAGAGTTTCTACGACAGCATGGACCATGGGGTGCTGCTCGCTCTGGTTCGAGAGCGCATCAACGACCGGCGAGTGCTCGATCTGGTGGGGCAGTATCTCCACAGAACGGTGAACCAAGACTGTCTGTACTCAACGGTGACTCGCGGTATCAGCCTGGGCTGCCCGCTCTCAGCGGTGATGGCGGCGATCTATCTGGAACCGCTCGACCGTCGCTTGGAGGCTAGTGTAGTGCGCCAAGCAGACTGCAACTTATCCTGACGGCGTCATCGGGTCGTTGACGTGCAATATGTCGCTGAGTTGGCCAAGTTAGCGCCGGGCGTGTTCGAGCCCCGCAAGGGGCGGCATAACCGTAGCCCCCAGCGCAAGCTGGGGGTTTTGATTCGCCAAGACTCCGCTCCGCCTCTTCAGGGCCTTTGTATTCGCGCCCTCGGCGCGAATACAAAGGCCCTGAAGACGGTAAAAGGGACCCGCTAGTCCTATTTCCCACAGCTCGCGCTGTGGGCTACGGTTATGCCGCCCCTGACGGGGCTTCGGACCCCGACTATCCAGAGGCCAATTTGGGCGCTTCAGCGACATGTTGCTCTCTGCATTGACGCCGTGCCCGGACCCTGCAATATGTTACGGGATTTCTGGCGACCTACACTAGCGGTTTGACCTACGCCCGCTTCATGGACGACTGGGTGATTCTGGCCCCTACGCGCTGGAGCCTGAGGCGTGCGGTTCGAATGGTCAACCAGACGCTCCACGAACTGCGCCTGGAGCAACACCCGGACAAAACCTTCGTGGGCCGCATTGAGCGGGGGTTTACATTCCTGGGGTATTGGATTACCGAGAAAGGCGTGACCGGGGTTGCGCCTTCGGCATGGCAAGGATTTCAGGAACGTCTGGCTCGGCTTTATGAGCAGGATGCGCCGCGGGAAGAAACCCGGCGGCAAATTGAGCTATACGTTGGGCGCTGGAAGCAGTGGGTGATGGGCCGTGTGCGAGACGTCAGCGTTTCGTTCCATTGGGCGGTCCAAGCGACTTCGCAAGGCGTTTTCGCCCCACAAACGCTAGTGCCAACAGCGCTGATAGACAAAGGGTGAGCGTCGAAGGCTCGGGGATGGTGGGATGGATCGCAAACGCGCCGGCCGCCGAATCCTCCATCGGAATCGGGGCGCCCGCTTTAAGTCCTACTATTTCGATGAATCCGGAGGGGACCAACTGCACGTGGCTGAAGCTCATCCCCGCCCCGAACGCGTCGATTCCCACGCCCACCCAACTTGTGGGGGAGCCTCCGGCGCAAACGGGGGAAAGGAGGTCGAATGTCGCATCGGGGCCCACGCTTCCGCCTAGGCACGTGGGGGGGATGCGCTGATGGACGGAGCGTTTGCCGAGGAGGTTAGATCGAACGAGGATCCCTCCCAAACGACCATAAAATTGGTAAATAGGGGCGTGGCGCTGTCATAGGTGAACGAACCGGACGTGGGGATGTTGCCGCCTATAGCCGTAAAGTCGATCGTGTAATCGATTGGAACAGCGCTCAGGTGAGGAATGCCGAGGACGGCGGCGAGAACCAAGCCTATTCCGCACCGCCGCCTCCTCCACTGCCTGCCGCCAGCGGTTCCGCATCCAATTTCCCTGAGGGTCGGAAACCATTGATTTAGCGGGTGTTTGGGGCTGGGCCTGTGGTCCGAGCAGATTCGCATTCGTGTTGAGGAGTTGCAGCGCAGTTGGTTCTGGCATATTGTATATATATCAGTCATGAAGACAGCCCCGGCTCGCTCCAGCCTCGCCGATGCCGAGCGTAAGCTGCGCTCCCGCATCGCCCAGCTGGTCCACGGCCGCTGGTTGCTGCATGGCACCGTGGCGCCGCGCCAACGCGTCTGCGGCAAGCCCAACTGTCGCTGCGCCCAGGGTCAACTGCACGCCTCGCTCTATCTGGTGCGCTCGCGCCGGGGAAAGGTGCAACAGCTGTTCGTGCCGCGCAGCTGGGAGCAACGCGTGCGCCAGGCCGTAGCCGACTATCAACAGCTCGAGCGGCTGCTCGAAGAGGTCTCCGAGCGCGAGTGGAAGCGGCTCCAAGACCGCCGGGAGGAGTGACGTTCTTCGACGTCTGATCCAGTACGCGGAGAAGGGTTACGGCCTGCGCAGCCGCCTTCTCGCCGGGGTCTCGGATTCCCGCCCCAAGCCGCGCATCCCCACCCGCGCTGTCGTCGAGTCGACGCTGGCGCTGTTCTGGGCCCGGCTGGGCAGCCTGAACGCTTTGGAAACGCTCGAGGGGGCGCCGTTTTGGAAGAAATGGCTGGGCCGCAAGCTGCCCAGCGCGGACACCATTGGCCGCGTCTACAGCTCGCTCGACACGGCCGTGCTGCGGCAAGCGATTCGGCAGCTGTATGAACGCCTCAAGCGCAACAAGGCCTTGCCCGGCATCGGCGGATTAGGGGTGGCTGTGATCGACGGTCATGAGTCTCACGCCAGCTACCGCCGTTGCTGTGGAGGCTGTCTCGAGCGCCGCATTCAGCGCAGCGACGGCGAACAGCTGCAGTACTATCACCGCCAAGTGACGCTGCAGTTGCTCAGTGACGCGCCCGCCGCCTCGCCATTCAACATCCAAGGCGAACCGCTTCCGCTGTTGCTCGACGCCGAACCGCAACTCCCCGGCGAGGACGAGCTGGCCGCCGCCAAACGTTTGCTCGAACGCGTTCTAGCCGCTTACCCACGGGCGTTTGATGTTGTCTTGGCCGACGCTCTTTACGCCGCCGCGACGTTTGTGAACTTTCTGCTGGCGCACGGCAAGGACGCCGTCATCGTGCTCAAGGACGAGCGCCGCCACCTGTTTCAAGACGTTCAAGGACTGTGGCGAACCCAGCCCCCACAGGCGGGCGAGTATCGCTCACGCGATTGCCAATGGTGGGATCACGAGGGCTTATTATCGTGGCCGCAGGTCGCCCAGCCCTTGCGCGTCGTTCGTTCGGTGGAGACTTGGCGGCGGCGCTCGCAGCTTGACGGCGAGCTCCACGAGCATCAAAGCGATTGGGTTTGGCTAACGACTTTGGGGTCGCGGCAAGTTTCCACGGCGCAGCTGGTGCGCTTGGGCCATCAACGCTGGGACATCGAGAACCGCGGCTTCAACGAGTTGGTCAACGGCTGGCATGCCGACCACATCTACAAGCACGAACCCCACGCCATCGAGACGTTTCTCTTGACGACGTTTCTGGCATTCAATCTCTACCACGCTTTTGTCGCCCGCAAGCTCAAACCGTCGTTGCGGCGCGGCAAACCGCGAGTCTTTTGGGCGCGGGTGATGGCGGCGGAGCTGTATCAGGCGGCCACGGGCCCCTCGCCCTAGCACGCGAGTCGACTCCCCCGCCCACCCCGCGCCTGCCAGTAAGCGGCCCTGCCGCAAGAGCCGCCGGGGTGTCTTTGCCCTGCGATTCCCCACCTATTTCCGGGTCAGGACCGCGTGCGAATCTGCTCGTCCTTCACCCCACGCCCCTAAATCCCTCGATTCCCAACTACTTCCGCCTTCTGACTCAGCCTCGTTGCGGAATCGCTGGCCTGCCGCCCGAAATTGCCCGCCGATCATTTTTCATTGCAGCGTGGAGTGTAGCACACGGCTAGACATAAACGGGTTGGTCCTGGGACTTGGGTGTGCGACATAAATGTGAGCGAAAGGCGTAACTGCAATGGTGAAACGCTTGTCCGAGCGTACACCTACGTGAGGCGCGGGCGCAGGCCATCGGAAACAATCATAGCCCCGGGATTCATCCCGGGGAAACCGACCCTCTAGGCGCCCTTCTTCCGACATTCGGGTGCGATTCCGCGCCCAGGCGCGGAATCGCACCCGAATGGGGTCTGGGTCGCGCAGCGGCTGGTTTTCTGACCCCGGGATGAATCCCGGGGCTATGATTGGGTATAGCCCGGGCAGATAGGTAACACAATTCCCCGATCACATGGGTAACACATTGGCATCCTAGAACAAAAGGAGGACTTTTGTTTTGGGATGGAAGGAGACCCGTGTGCAAGACGAAAGATTGCGATTCGTTCAAGAGGTTCTAACCCGGGAGGATGCCATGGCCGCCGTCTGTCGGCGCTTCGGCGTCAGCCGCAAGACCGGCTACAAATGGCTCGATCGCTACGCCCAACAAGGCGTCGCCGGATTGGCCGATCAATCCAAAGCGCCCAAACGGCAAGCGCAAGCCTTTCCCGCCGAGATCGAGCGAGAGATCCTGGCCTTGCGGGCGCGCTATCCCACTTGGGGCGAAGACAAGCTCAAAGCGCGACTCGAGCGCACCAACCCTGACATCAATTGGCCGGCGCACTCCACCATCGGGGCGCTGCTGAAACGCCACGGACTCACCCACCCCGGTAAGCGCCGGCGCCACGCCACGCCTTCCAGTAAGCTCACCAGCGCCAAGGCGCCCAACCAAGTTTGGGCGATCGATTTCAAGGGTTGGTTCGACACCGGCGACGGCAAACGCTGCGATCCGCTGACGATTTCCGATACGGCGAGCCGCTATCTGTTGCGTTGTCAAAGGGTCGCGCGCAGCAACACGGCGCACGTGCGGCCGCTGATGGAAGCGACTTTCCGGGAGTACGGCCTGCCCACGAGGATCCTTTCCGATAACGGTCCGCCGTTCGCCTCGACGGGCTTGGCGGGGCTTTCGCGGCTCAGCGTGTGGTGGATCCGGCTCGGGATTCAACTGCAGCGAATCGACCCCGGACACCCTGAGCAAAACGGGCGTCATGAGCGCATGCATCGGACGCTCAAGGCCGAGACGGCGACGCCGCCGGAGCGCAACTTGCGAGCGCAACAGCGGGCCTTCGATCGTTTTCGGCAGATCTACAACCAGGAGCGTCCGCACGAGTCGCTAGCGATGGCAACGCCGGCGAGCGTGTATCAGCCGTCGTGGAGGCCGTATCCGGAGCGCTTGCCGGAGCTGGAGTATCCGGATCGGATGCTGCCGCGGCGAGTGCAGAGCAAGGGTGACATTGGGTTGCTGGGGCGTCAGTTGTTTCTCAGCGAGACCTTGGCGGGCGAGACGGTGGGCCTGGAAGAGCATGAGCACGGCTGGGCGGTCTGGTTTGGGCCGCTGGAGCTGGACTGGCTCGAGCGTAGCCTATTCGAGGGCCCGCGGCCGGGCAGGGGGGAGCACCGACTGCGGCGGAAACGCTCGGGGGGCGCCTCCTCCGCTCGCCCTACGGGCTCGCTCCCCCGGCGCCCCCCGAGCGTTTCCGGGAAGGGTTTCGTGCAAAGAACCTTCTCTTGGTTCAACCCTTAAACTGTTACCTATGTGGTTGGGGAAAAGTGTTACCTAGGTGCTGGGCTGTTCAATTGTTCGGCCAAGCGCCGCCGGCAGTCACAAATTTGTCGCGCCCGATGCGATCGCTCGACGAACGGTTCTCGGCCGAGCTCCGAGGCGCCCCCGACGAGGCTCCGGAAACCGATCGGCTCGGTTCTTGGGTTAGATCGAGCGTTCTCCGCGGAGCAGGGGGCAGCAAGTTGATAGGATTGCCTGTGGCGATGAGACTCTTGTGGATTGGCGTGCTTTCGCTAGCGATCGGCTGCGGTTCGCCGGAGATCTCTGTCTCGATTGACACAGCGCGCCTAGCTGAGCACGTCAGGGTCTTGTCTAGCGACGAATTCGGTGGACGGGGGCCCGGGACTCCCGGCGAAGATCGAACCGTCGACTACCTTGCGGCGCAATTCAGGGCCGCGGGCGCGGCGCCGGCCGCGGAGGATGGGTCGTACTTTCAGACCGTTCCGCTGGTTGGGGTTGAGTCGCTTGCCACAACGGCGGCGAGCTGGGACGGCGGCGCGCTCGCTTGGCTGGACGACGTAGTTGCGGTCAACCATCAGCAGTTGGACGGAGCGGCGATCACGGCTGAGGTTGTCTACGTTGGACATGGAATCGTCGCACCAGAGTTCGGGTGGGACGACTACAAGGATGTCGACGTACAGGGGAAACTCGTCCTTCTGTTTACCAATGAGCCGCCGTCAAACGACGACGGCTTCTTCGGTGGACGTGGCCTGACCTACTACGGGCGCTGGACGTTCAAGTACGAAGAGGCGCTGCGGCAGGGGGCCGTCGGCGTATTGATTGTTCACACGGATGAGACCGCCGGCTACCCTTGGTCGGTAGTCCGCAATTCTTGGGGCGGCAAGAATCCCTATGTGAAGCTCGGCGACGGCGAGCCGGCGTTGGCCGCGGCGGGATGGATTCAGGGCCCAGCCGCCTTGGAGATGCTCCAACAATCCGCCACGACTCGCGGCAAGACGGTCGAGGAGATTCTGGAGCTTGCGAATCAGCGGGACTTCCAGCCGATACCGCTCGACGCGACCGTGTCGATGAACATTTTCAGTCGCGTCACGCCGTTGAACACACGCAACGTTTTGGCAAAGATTCCGGGCGAAAAACCGGACGAAGTCGTCCTTTATACCGCGCATTGGGATCACCTCGGCACGGATGACGACGCTGAAGCCGACGGCGTCTACAACGGCGCCGTCGACAATGCAACCGGCTGCGCGGCTCTGATCGAGCTTGCTCGGGCGTTCGCCGCCCTTCCCGAGCCGCCCGGCAGGACCATCCTTTTCGCCGCCGTTGGAGCCGAGGAAGGCGGCTTGCGGGGCTCGGAATACTACGCGCAACACCCCGTCATCCCAGTCGGCCAGACGGCAGTGGACCTGAACTACGACGGATTGCTGCCGCTACCCGAGACCCGTGATGCGGCTCTGCCGGGGTACGAGCGAACGACCTTGAAACCGCTGGTGGAGCGGCTCGCGGCGGAGTTCGACTACAAGCTAAATCCGGACGCTCATCCCGAGCAAGGCTACTACTACCGGTCCGATCACTTTAGCTTGGCCAAGGCGGGGGTCCCGGCGTTTTCGCTCAAGCTGGGCGCGGACGTTAATGGAAAGCCCGCCGGTTGGGGCGAGGAACAAGAGCAGGAGTATCGCGACCATCGATATCACCAGCCGGCTGACGAGTTTGACCCTTCGTGGGATTTCGCGGGCCTGGCAAAGCTCGTGCGATTTGGTTTTGAGCTGGGCCGTCGGGTCGCCGAAGAACCCCAGCTGCCGACCTGGGTTGAAGGGGACGAGTTTCTGCCTGCTCGAGAGAAATCTTGGGGGAAATAGATGATCCACATCACAGAAGAGCAGGTTCGTGAGCACCTCACGATGGACAAGGCGCTTGACGTCGTCGAGGAGTCGTTCAGACGTTTGGCAACCGGGGCGGCGAAGAATCATCCCCGCCGGCGAATCGTGCTCGAGAATCGGTCGACCCTGCATGCGATGGACGCGGGCGACAATACCAGCGGGCTCTTCGCGGCGAAACTTTACGCGACGAACCCAAAGATTGGAGCGCGGTTCATCGTAGCTTTGTTCGACGCGAATGCGATCGACTTGCTCGCGATGATAGACGCGAATGCGCTTGGGCAGATCCGAACGGGGGCGGCTAGCGGGGTCGCGACGAAATACCTCGCCCGCGAAGACGCCTCGACCTGTGCGGTGATCGGTTCGGGGTATCAAGCCGAAACTCAGCTCGAAGCCGTCGCGGCAGTAAGGAAACTTGAAGAGGTGCGCGTTTTCAGCAGAAAGGCCGAGAGCCGCGAGTCGTTCGCCGAACGCATGGGCGCGCGGCTTGGCATCAACGTGCGCGCGGTGCAGTCGTCGGAAGAGGCCGTCCGCGATGCGGCAATCGTCGTGACAATCACAAACGCCAGGGAGCCTGTCGTATTGGGTGACTGGCTAACGCCGGGCTGCCACATCAACGCGGCGGGCAGTAACCACGTCAAACGGGCTGAGATCGACGCCGTGGCCGTTAAGCGTTGTGCGCTGATCACCGCGGACTCGGTGGAAGAGGCCCAGATCGAGTGCGGCGACTTGGTTCAACCCGCCAACGAAGGCTTGCTCGACTGGGCCGACGTGCACGAGTTCGCTGATGTGGTCGGCGGCGCGGTCAAAGGGCGTCAGTCGCCTGAGGACATCACGCTGTTCGAGTCGCAAGGCCTGGCGATTGAAGATTTGGCGGCGGCCGAGCTCGTCTACAAAGCCGTTTCCGGGCCGGGCTAAGTTCGCGGAACCCGCTCCCTTGCGGTCGCGGCTCTGACGTCGTGAGTCAAACGTTAGCCGGAGGGCGTCAGAGCCGCGACCGCAAGGGAGCGGGTTCCGCGAAGTAAACAGCGCCAGGGCTAGGCTACAATCGTTTCCCATGGGCCTACGCATAGCCGACCGGGAGTTTGCCTCCCGATTGATCGTTGGAACCGGTAAATACCGCACCTTCCCGGAGATGAAACGCTGTCACGAAATCTCCGGGGCCGACTGCGTTACTGTCGCTGTACGGCGAGTGAACCTGACCGACAAAAGCAAGGAATCGCTGATCGACTACATCGATCGTGAGCGGATGTTCATCCTGCCCAACACGGCCGCCTGCTACACGGCCGACGAAGCTATCCGTACGGCAAGGTTGGCCAAGGAGGTCGGTCTGTCGAACTGGGTCAAGCTGGAGGTGATCGGCGATCAGCAGACGCTCTTCCCCGACAATGAAGGCCTGCTAGAGGCGACGCGCGTGCTAGCCAAGGAAGGCTTCGTCGTGATGCCTTATACGACCGACGATCTGATCAATGCTCGCAAGCTGATCGACGCTGGGGCGGCCGCCGTGATGCCGCTGGGGGCGCCGATCGGGTCGGGGTTAGGGATACAGAACCGCCATAACCTGCAGATCCTGCGCGAGATGATCACCTCGGTTCCCCTGATCGTGGACGCTGGGGTGGGGACGGCTTCCGACGCGGCGGTAGCGATGGAGATGGGCTTCGACGGAGTCCTGATGAACACGGCGATCGCTGAGGCGGCGGAGGCGGAGAAGATGGCCGAGGCGATGAAGCTCGCGGTCCAGGCCGGCCGGTTGGCCTTTGAGTCGGGGCGCATGGCCAGGCGGGCGTATGCGTCCGCGAGCTCTCCTTTAGAGGGGAAAGTGGCCTAATGAAGTTTCGTTCGGGATCTTGTTCGTAGGCGCTCTTGCGCTCGATCGCGTGTTCGATCTTGACCGCCGGAATCTCCGCTTCCTTCGTGATCGCGTGCGCAAGGATTGCGATAGTCGAGCCACTGAAGAAATAGAGCAGGCGGTAGTTGACGCGCCCTAGTCGAACGCGAAGAGCTTGACCGCGTCCAATAACTCACGGGGCGACAATCATGGGGAACGACGGCGCGCTTGAGAGACGAGCTCACGGGCTGCGCCGGGGCAGCCGGAATGGATCCTCCCAGGCGTTGAGCCAATTTTGAGTGAGGCCCGCCAACCGCCGCAGCAACTCGGCGCTGGAAGGATCGGTGGCCAGGTTCTTGAGTTGATAGGGATCTTTCTGGTTGTCGAAGAGTACGAAGTCCTTGCCGATCGTCGCTGCGTACGTGTAACGTTTCGTACGAACCCCGCGGAAGATCTCCGCCGGGTGGTTCGGGGCGCCCGCGAGGTCCTGGAATAGATGCATGATCGGCTGGTATTCGGGTTCGTCGATCGTCTCACCGCGCAGGACGCCGGAGAGATCCCTGCCGTCGAGATCGGGTGGGAACGGCGCTCCCGCGAGTCCGGCCAAGGTGGGCAGGAAATCCACAACGCCAATTGGGGTATCCGGCCGAGCGTTTGCGGCAACCGAGCCTTTCCAGCGCACGAGGAATGGGATTCGAATCGACTCCTCGAAGGGCTGCCGCTTCCCGATGCGCCCGTGAGACCCCAACATTTCGCCGTGATCAGAGCTATAGACGACGATCGTGTCTTCGGCCAGTCCGTGCTGGTCGAGATAGTCCAAAATCCGGCCGATCTCGTGGTCAATGGCGCTGACGTGCGCCAGGTAGCCGGATAGGACTTCGAGCGCCGTCCCGATTCGGTCGAACATCGGTCGAAACGCGGGAATGGGGGTGTCGAAAAGGTTATCTCGACGCTTCAGCTCCTGCCCCTCGTAGAGAGCCTTGAAGCGGTCCGGCGCGTCAAAGTAGTTCGAATGCGGAGGGTTCATGGAGACCATCAGCAGGAAGGGTTGGTTGCGGACGCGGTCGAGGTATTCGAGCGCCTGGTCGGTCATCGTGGTCGCGTTGTATTCTTTGGTGCGGGTGTAGTCGCCCTTGCTCAGGTCCCAATAGGCTGAGCTCACGTGATTGCTTGTGCCGGACCAGGGCTGGAAGTGCTCAAACCCGTGAAACCCCTGGCGCGGGTTCGCATCGCCTCCCAAGTGCCACTTGCCGATGTAGCCGGTGCGATAGCCCGCTTTGTTGAAGACGTCTCCGAACGAATCGCCTTTCTCATGCAGAATGATGCGGTTCTCCACCACGCCCGTCTTGAACGGGGCTCGCCCGCTCATCAACATCGCCCGGTAGGGGGTACAGACGGGGTAGTTGGAGATGGCGTTGACGAAGGTGGCGCCTTCGCCCGATAGGCGTTCGAGGTTCGGCGCGATGACGCTGGTCGCGCGCTCCCCGGGGAAACCGACCCGCTAGGCGCCCTTCTTCCGACATTCGGGTGCGATTCCGCGCCCAGGCGCGGAATCGCACCCGAATGGGGTCTGGGTCGCGCACCGGCCGCTTTTGAACAGCCCAGCACCTAGGTAACACTTTTCCCCAACCACATAGGTAACAGTTTAAGGGTTGAACCAAGAGAAGGTTCTTTGCACGAAATCCTTCCCGGAAACGCTCGGGGGGCGCCGGGGGAGCGAGCCCGTAGGGCGAGCGGAGGAGGCGCCCCCCGAGCGTTTCCGCCGCAGTCGGTGCTCCCCCCTGCCCGGCCGCGGGCCCTCGAATAGGCTACGCTCGAGCCAGTCCAGCTCCAGCGGCCCAAACCAGACCGCCCAGCCGTGCTCATGCTCTTCCAGGCCCACCGTCTCGCCCGCCAAGGTCTCGCTGAGAAACAACTGACGCCCCAGCAACCCAATGTCGCCCTTGCTCTGCACTCGCCGCGGCAGCATCCGATCCGGATACTCCAGCTCCGGCAAGCGCTCCGGATACGGCCTCCACGACGGCTGATACACGCTCGCCGGCGTTGCCATCGCTAGCGACTCGTGCGGACGCTCCTGGTTGTAGATCTGCCGAAAACGATCGAACGCCCGCTGTTGCGCTCGCAAGTTGCGCTCCGGCGGCGTCGCCGTCTCGGCCTTGAGCGTCCGATGCATGCGCTCATGACGCCCGTTTTGCTCAGGGTGTCCGGGGTCGATTCGCTGCAGTTGAATCCCGAGCCGGATCCACCACACGCTGAGCCGCGAAAGCCCCGCCAAGCCCGTCGAGGCGAACGGCGGACCGTTATCGGAAAGGATCCTCGTGGGCAGGCCGTACTCCCGGAAAGTCGCTTCCATCAGCGGCCGCACGTGCGCCGTGTCGCTGCGCGCGACCCTTTGACAACGCAACAGATAGCGGCTCGCCGTATCGGAAATCGTCAGCGGATCGCAGCGTTTGCCGTCGCCGGTGTCGAACCAACCCTTGAAATCGATCGCCCAAACTTGGTTGGGCGCCTTGGCGCTGGTGAGCTTACTGGAAGGCGTGGCGTGGCGCCGGCGCTTACCGGGGTGGGTGAGTCCGTGGCGTTTCAGCAGCGCCCCGATAGTGGAGTGCGCCGGCCAATTGATGTCAGGGTTGGTGCGCTCGAGTCGCGCTTTGAGCTTGTCTTCGCCCCAAGTGGGATAGCGCGCCCGCAAGGCCAGGATCTCTCGCTCGATCTCGGCGGGAAAGGCTTGCGCTTGCCGTTTGGGCGCTTTGGATTGATCGGCCAATCCGGCGACGCCTTGTTGGGCGTAGCGATCGAGCCATTTGTAGCCGGTCTTGCGGCTGACGCCGAAGCGCCGACAGACGGCGGCCATGGCATCCTCCCGGGTTAGAACCTCTTGAACGAATCGCAATCTTTCGTCTTGCACACGCGTCTCCTTCCATCCCAAAACAAAAGTCCTCCTTTTGTTCTAGGATGCCAATGTGTTACCCATGTGATCGGGGAATTGTGTTACCTATCTGCCCGGGCTATACCGCTTTTGACCCCGGGATGAATCCCGGGGCTATGATTGTTCGGCCAAGCGCCGCCGGCAGTCACAAATTTGTCGCGCACCCTTGACAGTACGTTGAGCACGGTGACCAAGCGCAACGAAGTAGTGGCGGGCGTATTGCGTGCTTTCGCCGTCAGGTGCGTGGAGTCGAGGACGGGCGCGGTGGCTTTAGGCGGAGGGAGTAGCTGTTGCTGGCCGCTTTCGCCTTGCGCCAGTGTCTCAGTCTCCGCCTTGGCTCCGTTTCCCGTCCCCGCTCATCGAACCGGACGTGCGGATTTCCCGCATCCGGCTCTCCGACCGGCTTCACCTCATCGCTGTCGCAGGCGGCGGCCCCAGTTGCGCCCCGCGCAGGCGCAGCACGCCCATCTCCTGCTTCGCTTTGAGGCAGAGCTTGCGCCCGAGCTTCCGGATCCTAACGGCGTTGCTAGGCTTATCGCCAATCGCCTCGTCCTCTCGCTCGTTGACAAGCATGCCGGAAGTCAGGGCCCCTCGCTCCACAGGCATTACCCTGCTTCTTCACTACTACGGCCCTGTCCGACTCCCCGCCGCGGCCGCCGCCCTGTAGGCGACGTTTGGAGTTGCGACCTCCACCGCACCGGGCCTCCCGCCTTTGACTACGAACCCCCTTCACCGTCATGCCGCGCCCACTACCCCGGCGGACCCAACCGGTGCATGCGTCGGTCGCTTCCCGGTTGCTGCGGCCTTCCCCGTTTCTCAGGCGGGTCGGCGTCCGCAACTTCACTTTCGAGGCCTGCTCAGGCATACTGCGCGTTACGGCCTAACGGCTTGCTCGCCCGGCTTACCCGGACTTTGTCGCGAGGCTTCAGCTCGACCCGTTACCGGACCACGCTGCTCGCCAGCTTCGATGTCGACCGACATCTTCATCGGCGGGGCCTTTCACCCCGCAGGGTGTTCGCGCCAGTACGGCGCACTGAGAAACCCGGGCTAGCAGCACCAGCCGAAGCGTTGGGTTCAAGCCGCGAAGGGGCGCCCCTTTGGGGGCTTGGCGAGTCGGAACGATCCCCTGGGGCTAATCGCCCCAGGCTGTTATTTCGAACGCGCCTTCGGCGCTCCCCCGTTGCCTCCGTCACAAATTTGTCGCACACCGATCGTAGAACGTAGGGCTTCGTGCTTGAATTCATCCTGGCTCCCCTCGCCGCCGCAGGAGTGTTCTTCCGCAGTCGACAGGACACTGCTCTGGAGATCCTCGCCTTGCGGCAGCAAAGCCCACGCGACGCCGAGCTCGACGTAGAAGCTACTGCCTATTCGCCTGGAGTGCGGCGGATGATGGCGCTGGTGGGCAGCGAAACCTCTTTCGAACAAAGCCGCGAACAGCTCGCTACGCCAGCCGGGCTGGACATCACCGCCAAAGCCGTCGAACGCCAAGCCGAGGCCCTCGGCGCCGACATCGCCCGCCGCGAGCAAGTCGAAATCCAGAGAGCCAAGCAACTGGAATTGCCGCACGTCTGCGCCCCAGCCGCGCCCGTGCTCTACATCGAATTGGATGGCACGGGCGTGCCCGTGGTCGCGGCTGAGACCGCGGGACGCGCCGGCAAGACCGCCGGCCAACCGGCCCGCACCCGCGAGGTCAAGCTCGGCTGCGTTCTTACCCAAACCACGACCGACGCCGAAGGCCGGCCCCTGCGCGACGAGCATTCCACGACCTACACCGCTGCCATCGAGCGCCGGCAGCGCGAAGTTGTTGGTTAGGAACTTCAGCCCTGCGCTGCTTCTCGAGTGGAGCTAGATAGTGCTCGGTCATCGAACTTCTCGCGTGCCCCATCATCGGTTCGCTCATGCCGCAGCCTCCGCAGGCGTGACAAAACCGTGACGAAACGACCGTAACACTCGGGTATTCGAGCGTGATCATGCGCCCGCCAGACCGTCCATTTTGGAGTTCTCTCAAGAGACGCTAAGGCTAGCGTTTCTAGTGACTTGGAGGTATTGGAAGGTTGGAGGCGCGGGTCGGAATCGAACCGACGAATAAAGGTTTTGCAGACCTTGGGTATCTACTAGATAAAGCTCTTCAGATCAGTCGATTACAGAGAAATCAATGGGAGCTGGGGGCGTAGTGGGGGCACGAGGAAGCGCGAATGAAGGCGACAAAAGAGCGCGAATGCCCGCCTGCTACAACAACGACCCCTACGCCGCCCAGTGGCTGCGCAACCTGATCGCGGCGGGCCAGATCGCCCCCGGCGACGTGGACGAGCGGAGCATCGAGGAGGCATGGCATGACCCTGGCGTCCCAACTCGATCTTGAGCGGGCGCGCTCCGCGGCGCTGCGGGAAGCGCTGAAGCGTCATTTGAGCCTGAGTGCCAAGCGACGGCGGAGGACGGCTCAGAACGGCGCGGAGACGCCAAGAAAACGATTCCTGCGGTGCTCTTGCGGGTGTGGAAAGACCTTCATCCGGCGGCGGCCGAACCAGCGCTATTTCTCGGCGGCCTGTCGTAAGCGGGCATGGAGGTTGAGAAAAGAATTAGCGGCCCTAAGGCTTGAGGTTCGTCAGGGCCGTGGAAGTGAAACGCAGTGATGAAGGAGGTAGTGAGTCCGCTGGAAAGCTGCGAGCCGGGAACCGGCTCGGGCGAGTAGGACAAGCCGCTTCAACCGGTCATGGATTGTCGGTCGCAATGACGGCAGGGTCCATTGACTAGACACTTTGGTTGATTGGCAGGAGGTAAAGCAATATGGACTTTTCAAGAAACAGCAAGATGGATCTTGGAGACATCACGCGACGCACACGTGGCCCGCATGGTGCATGTTACCTGAGCATTCCCGATGTCATCAGCCGGAGAGCCGCTACTGTGGGGCTGGATCGCGGCGGCACGGATACTCCGAAAGGCAGAAGTCCAAGATCCACGGCGGAGCCGTCCGTCGATAAGTAGCTGCCAACCAGGCAGGCGCGAGCTGTGCTGCCTGGGCCTCCTATGGAGGCAGGGAGAGCCTGGTTCCGAAACGGAGCCGGGGCTAGTCCTCCTATGCCTCCTGACGGACTTTTCCAGGGAAAAACTTAGTTGGAATGTCTCTGTAGTAGTAATAGTAATAGTGTGAATCGTGCTACTATCTTGGTAGGTCGTAGCACGATAGCCCTGACCTGACAAGAGAACCCGCCGGGAGGGGGCATGAGCGGCCAAGCCTCAAGGACGATCCACAACTCCCGTCGCTGGCGCAGGCTGCGCCGGGCGGTGCTGGCGTGCGAGCCGCTTTGCCGGTGCTGCGAGGCGGCGGGCCGCGCCAACGCGGCGGCGGAGGTCGATCACGTCGTGCCAATCGGGCGCGGCGGCGAGGAGTGGGATCGGGCGAACCTGCAGCCGCTGTGCCGGGCCTGCCACGAAGCCAAGAGCGCGCGGGAGAACGCGGCCGCTCTCAAGCGGGTGGGCCTGGACGGCGTGCCGCTCGAAGCCGGACCGGGGGGTGGTCAAGGACCGGGGGGGCAAGCGTAGACCATCTTACCCCCTTGATCTTTCTCTCGCGCAGGTTTTTAGGGTAGGGGGATTTGGACATGGGAGCACGCGGACCGAATCGTCAACCGGTGGAGCTGAACGTGCTGCGGGGCGGACGGGGCAAGCGGGAGCGGCCGGCGCCCCAGGCCGTTGACGTTAACCCGGCCCTCGGAGTCGAGCCGCCACGGGATCTGAGGGGACACGCCGAGCGGCGCTGGTGGCGCTGGCTAACGCGGCAGCAACAGGCGCTGCGGCTACTGCGGGAAACGGATGCGGTTTTGACACGGCTACTGGCCGAGACGCTGGCGAGCTACGAGCGCCTGGCGGCGGAGTGCCGGGAGTTGAAGACGGTCGGGGACGGCGGATCACGCCGGATCGCGCCAGAGTACCAAATACTAGCCAAGGAGCGCGAGGTTTGCGTGCGGCTGCTGCGCGAGATGGGCATGACGCCGGCGGCGCGCACCAGGCTATTGACCGAGGCATCCGGCGCAGCGCCAGCCAATGCGATCGAAAACAAATATCTCGCGCCGGCGATCTAGGCCGGATGATCCGGCCACGGCCTACGCGCGCGCGTGGAGCGCGGTGAG